>NZ_OY771430.1 GCF_963674565.1 uncultured Carboxylicivirga sp. | reverse complement strand
AAACTGGTTTGGAGCCACCTCGTTGTGACGAGTTTTTACAGGAATTCCCAAACGATGAGCTTCGATTTCCAATTCAATCATGAATTTAGAAACACGCTCTGGAATAGAACCAAAGTAGTGGTCATCCAACTGCTGATCTTTAGCAGAAGAGTGTCCCATCAATGTTCTACCTGTAATGATAAGGTCAGGACGAGCCTGGTAAAGAGCAGTATCAATCAAGAAATATTCTTGCTCCCATCCAAGGTTAGTATAAACCTTACGAACATCCTTATCGAAATATTGAGCTACACCAACAGCTGCTTTATCAACTGCAGCAAGAGCTTTTAAGAAAGGAGTTTTATAATCTAATGCTTCACCTGTATAAGAGATAAATACAGTAGGAATACATAAAGTAGTACCAACTATAAAAGCAGGAGAAGATACATCCCAAGCTGTATAACCACGAGCTTCGAAAGTTTGACGAATACCACCTGATGGGAATGATGATGCATCTGGTTCTTGTTGTGCTAATAATTTACCAGAGAATGCCTCAATCATATGTCCATTGTCTCCGTAATCGATGAAACCATCATGCTTTTCAGCAGTTCCATCAGTTAATGGCTGAAACCAATGTGTGTAGTGTGTAGCACCACGCTCCATTGCCCAGGCTTTCATTCCTGAAGCTACATTATCAGCAATTTTGCGATCAATTGATTCTCCTTTATCAATCGCTACTTTTACAGCTTCGTAAGCATCTTTTGAAAGATACTTTGACATGGCATCCATATTGAATACTAGTTCTCCGTAGTAATCCGTTGCCTTTGTCGATGGGAAAACAACTTGTTTTGCTTCCCTGTTCATTAACTCACCAAGAGCTTGAAATCTAAGTTTTGCCATATTCGCTTAATTTTTTATCGAGTTAGCAGCAGCAAAAATAGATTTTTTTATCATATCAGCATCATTTTTAGGGTCAAATTTGATAATTTTTTATTTTTCCATACCAAAAAGCTTCATTTTACAAGCAAAATAGATATTTTTTTGAAAGAATAAAGAAATAACCCCGTAATTCAACCGACATTATAAATTCATTTCTTTTATAAACAAAAAGCCATCTACCCTATAAAACAGATAGATGACTTTTATATATTATCAGAATAATTTCAAAAACCCCTTTTCAAAACAAAGGAAGAAAAATTATAACCTACTTATTCATTTCTGCAAAATACTTGTAGAAATAAGGGATCGTTTCGATACCATTATAAAATTGTTCTAACGGAAAATTCTCATTTGGAGAATGAATAGCATCAGATTCCAATCCAAAACCCATTAAAACAGATTTCACACCAAGAATTTGTTCAAAAGTTGATATAATTGGAATAGACCCACCACTTCGAACCGGCACAGGTTTTTTACCGAATACTGTCTCGCATGCTTTTTCTGCAGCCTTATATGCAGGTACATCAATCGGACAAACATAAGCTTGTCCTCCATGTAATGATTTCACCTTAACCTTAACATAATCCGGTGCTATTAATTCGAAATGATTGATAAAAAGATCGGCAATTTTCTCATGATCCTGATCAGGTACTAAACGCGAGGAAATTTTTGCATAGGCTTTTGATGGTAATACGGTTTTTGCACCTTCTCCGGTATATCCTCCCCAGATACCGCAAACATCAAAAGAAGGACGGATACCTGTGCGTTCATTGGTTGTATAACCATTTTCTCCATAAAGTTCGTTAACATCAAGAGCTTTTTTATATTCTTCCTGATTGTACGGAGCCTTCGCCATCAAAGCCCTCTCTTCAGCAGATACCTCTATTACATCATCGTAAAAACCAGGTATAGTTATATGTCCATTCTCATCAACCATTTGAGTAATCATACGTGCCAACACATTAATTGGATTGGCCACCGCACCACCAAATAATCCTGAATGCAGATCACGATTTGGACCGGTAACTTCAACCTCCCAGTATGCCAATCCTCTTAGTCCGGTTGTAATAGTAGGAACATTCGGTGCTATCATCCCTGTATCTGAAACCAGTATAACATCTGATTTCAACATATCTTTATTTAATTCACAAAATTTTGGAAGGTTTGGAGATCCTACCTCTTCTTCTCCTTCAATCAAAAACTTAACATTACATTTCAACTGATTGGTTTTAACCAAATATTCAAAAGCCTTTGCGTGCATAAATGCCTGTCCCTTATCATCATCAGCGCCACGTGCATATATCTTACCATTGCGAACTTCAGGTTCAAAAGGCGGGCTATCCCATAAATTAATAGGGTCAACCGGCATAACATCCATATGACCATAAATCATCACAGTTGGAAATGAAGGATCAATAATTTTTTCACCATAAGTAACAGGATTTCCTTCAGTCTCCATTATTTCTGCCTTATCAGCACCGGCATCCAGTAATATTTTTTTCCATTGTTCGGCGGCCTTCAACATATCCGGTTTATGATCAGCTATTGAACTAATTGAAGGTATACGAATCAATTCAAACAACTCATCCAGAAACCGTTGTTTATTATCTTCAATGTATTGTTTTAAATCTTGCATATTATTTGGTTTACAAATTATTTCTAAAACCAGAAAATTAAGAATATCAAACAGAACATCCTAGGATTTATCTCATGTTCTGACATCTTCTTTAAAATTATTCTAAATAATTCCTCCACCCTTAAATAACCTCAATTAAATATTGACAATTTCAATCCTATAGTAATAAATTTATATAGTTCATTAATATTATAGTTTATAATTATTAAATTATAAAGTCATGACACGCAAGTTAAAACCCGACAGAAGTATTAAAGGATTAGTACCTGCCATCGTATCGTTTATTATTTTCTTTTTTTGTGTAATTGTTTTTAACCTGCAAACCGCATTTAAGATTCTGGGTGGGCTAATGATCATTTATGCTTTCCTCTTTGGATTCTGGTCATTTTATAAAACAAACAATTACTACTTACTGATAAGTACTTTTTATTTACTTACCCTTGGTTTGGTAATGCTTTCAATTCAAGTACCCGAAAATTTAAATGGCCCTTCCCCATCTTTCAATATTGAGTTTAAACTGGGATTACTTTTTGTGTACATATTCTTGTTTTGGCTGATGTATCTTGTTTTTCAGAAGAAACTCAAATACAGAGGAAGGGAAGTAATGGAATTAGCTGCATGGGATGTTGAAGAAGGCACTGCTTCATACACCGAAAGACCCCGTCCTGCAGGCAAGGTTAATTATTCGAAATATGATTTGATAGATTTTGGAAACTACCTTAAAAAAATACTGGTTTGTATGACCTATGTTGAATCCAACAGAATAGTATTAGTTCCTGTTAAAATGGGTGAAGAATATAGCATCATCTTATATAAACCAGGCTTCGATTATTTAAAAGAAACCTGGATAGCTTTTGATTTCGATGGTGAAGTATCGGTTCATATATCTCAGAAAGATTATCTGGATTACAGGGATGATCTCGCTTTTGACAGCCTGTGCGAGTCATTAGGTAAATTAATGATGACCTTTGCTGATTTTTATATGACTGGCAGTAAGGTTAGAATCTTAGACAGATTAAACTCAGTAAAAATTGGATTATTCTCCTAGATTATGAAATTTGAAAAAGCCGCCATATTAGGTAATTATCTTTCGAAGAGTTTTGCCAAAGACATATTCAGGTTAATAATAAATTACAAAACAATATCTGCATCCGAAGCAGCTTCCAGACTGGGACTTCACATTCAAACAATCCAGGAATTTCTGGAGTCTTTATCTGAACTTGAGATATTGTCGAAAAAAGAGGTCAACGAAGGCAAAAGACCATACTATCGCTATGAACTCGTAAATAGCAAAATACAATTTTCGCTGGATTTGGAGGAAGAGTTTGGCAACACCGAAACAGAATGGATTAAGACTATAAAAATTAGGGAAAAACAAAATGCAGGTATGCAGTTTTCATTGGCCAGAAATAGAAAATTGTTCAGTAGTGTTACCATTATTTCAGGCTCAAACAGAGATAGAAAAGAAAAGAAGATACATCTGACAACCCACCAGGGACTTTTCCTTTACAATCTGCCCTTCCCCGACGGTCAGTATTTAACGATTGAAGAAATTTCAGACAAAGCTTCAATCCCTAACGATAACATGAATGAAATAATAGACATCATCAACGAACTGATTCAACTCAACATGATTGACTATCTGTAAAAAGGCGATAACCGAATTTCGATTACCGCCTTTAAAAATATTTTCAGTGTTAAAACTTACTTAATATTGTTGAAAACGTTAGTTACATCATCGTCTTCTTCAAATTTGGCTAAGAGCTTATCAATTTCAACCATTTGCTCATCAGTTAACTCTTTTGTATCCTGTGGAATACGTTCGAATTCAGCCTTCTCAATTTCAAAACCGTTTTCTTCCAGGTATTTCTGAATTGGCCCAAATGATTCAAAACCACCATATATCATGATAGATCCTTCATCTTCGAAAATCTCATCAATACCACAATCGATCATTTCTAGTTCCAGCTCTTCCAGATCAATCCCTTCCTTCATTACCACTTTAAAGTTACACTGGTGTTCAAACATATAATCAACACAACCAGTTGTGCCTAACGAACCTCCATACTTATTAAAGTAACTTCTAACATTAGCCACGGTACGGGTAGTGTTATCAGTAGCAGTCTCAACCATGAAAGCAGTTCCGAATGGTCCATATCCTTCGTAAACAATTTCTTTAAAATCACCGGAATCATGTGCAGTAGCTTTTTTGATAGCTCTTTCCACATTATCCTTTGGCATATTGGCAGCCTTCGCATTTTGCATTAATACGCGCAAACGAGAGTTACTTTGCGGATCAGGGCCGCTTTGCTTAACAGCCATTGTAATTTGCTTTCCAATCTTTGTAAAAGTCTTGGCCATCGTTCCCCAACGCTTTAACTTGGTGGCCTTACGATATTCAAATGCGCGTCCCATTTATATATTATTAATGATGTATTAAATAAAAATGCAAATTTAAGTTTGATTTTTTAATTTTTAAACTGCAAATTAAAATTATTGACTCAAAAATAACAGGTATTGAATTTCTGTCTCAAGGTATGTGATTGAAATTTTCAGATAGCAGGTATTTTACTACTTTTGTGAAGCACAAGCGAATGAGCGCATGACTAAAATAGACAAGAAGAAGGAATTAGCTATATTAAATCGCGATAAGGCTTTGATTAGAAGACACAAGGCCACTTTTCTACTGAACGACAAAGAGAACCAGGCAATAGAAACTTACTGCAAAAAGTACAAAATTGGCAATAAGTCTAAATTTATGCGCGAGGCTGTTATGCGTATCGTAATGGAAAACTTTTTAGAGGACTATCCTACTCTTTTTGAAAAACAGGACCTTGACAGATTAATCACCTGATTACAATTCATCTTGTAATTTAGCAACCCACTGCTTAATACGGTAATCGCTCATATCCGGCTCATTATCTTCATCCAAAGCAAGACCAACAAAACGATCATCAATTACAGCTTCTGATTCTGAAAAATCGTATCCATCAGTTGACCAATCTCCAATAATCTTCCATCCTTTTTCATCAATGAGATGATAAAGCTTACCCATGCCATTACAAAACGTGTCGGGATAAGTATGTTGATCACCACATCCAAAAAGAGCAAAAGTTTTATCCTTCAGGTCGAGTGACAACAATAAATCAACAAATAGTTCGAAGTCATCCTGCAAATTACCTACCCCCCAGGTAGAGGTTCCTAAAATGATAAAATCATATTTCAGAATATCATCACTTCGCAAATCAATAACCGATCTACAATCAGCATCCGGCCAATGTGTTTGAATCTTTTCAGCAACAAAATGAGTATTTCCAAGTGATGAACCGTAAAATATTGCAGTTTTCATAATTTCAATGGTTAATGTTAGATGAAAACATATACTACCTGAAAAAGTTTAGGCTTTTTTCCGAATCATAAAAATTCCGTCGCGTATTGGCAGTATCACTTTTTCAACCCTGCTATCGTTCTTAACCTTATCATTAAATTCAAGAATTCCTTTAGTGTAACGGTCATTCTTTTTTAATTCCTGAACAATCTTACCATCCCATAAAATATTATCAGCCAATATATAACCTCCAGGATTTAATTTATCAAAAATCAAATCATAATACTCCGGATATACCCGTTTATCACCATCCATAAATACCAGATCGTACTTCTTTTGAAGCTTTGGAATAACATCCAATGCATCTCCAATGTGCATGGTAATCTTTTTATCAAATCCTGATTTTTGAAGAAATGGAACAACAAAAGGTTCCAGTTCATCATTTATTTCAATGGTATCGATGTGTGCTCCTTCTTTTTCGAGACCTTGTGCCATACTGATGGCAGAATAACCTGTAAATGTACCTATTTCAAGAACATTCAGAGGAGCAATCATTTGAACCAACATCTTCAAAATCTGTCCCTGAACATGACCACTCAGCATACGTGGCTGTAGCATTTTTATATGAGTCTGACGATTCAGTTCTTTTAAAACTTCACTTTCTTCGTCGATATGATCCAGTATATATTGTTCCAGTTCTATAGAATAATCCATTTCTACTGATAAATTAAGTACGACAATTGATTATCTGCCAGTATTTCGTTGGCTATATCCAGCAAATCTTTTGCTGTGATAGAATCAATTTTTTTATACACATCATTCAGACTATCAACCTGATCATACATCAGGTAACTTTTACCCATATTCAACATCAGATTTTCACGATTGTCAGCAGAAATAGCCATCTGTCCCTTTAATTGTCTGATAGCTTTATGAAGTTGCAACGATCCCAATTCTTTCGTCTTCAATTTCTTTAGCTCTCTGTCAATAATTGAAAATGAACGATAAAGATTTTCCTGATCGGTTCCAAAGTATATTGAAAAAATTCCAGTTCCATAATAAGGTGTATAACTCGACTCGACATTATATGCAATTCCGTTTTTTTCGCGCAATGCCATATTCAGTCTTGAATTCATTCCGGGCCCACCCAATAAATTATTAAGCAAATGAAGATGTAATCGACTGGGGTGATTAAAATCGTAAGCAACATTTCCAATAATTACATGACTTTGATGGGTATCCTTTTCAATTGTCAAAGATTTTGGAATATACTTACACACTTCAGGTCGATCGTGTTGTCTATGATTAGTAGGTACAGTACCCAAATACTTTTCAGCCCAGGCTACAATTTTTTTGAACGACACATTACCAACGCTGGCAAATACCATTTGATCGGTATTGTAATTACGATCGATGAACTGCTGAATATGTTTTTTTCCAAAAGATTTCAAATGCTGAGCCGTACCCAAAATATTTCTACCCATTGGATCATTGGCAAATACCATTTCTTCAAATTCATCGTATATCAATTCAGCCGGACTATCTTTATATGAATTAATCTCATCAACAATAACCTCTTTCTCTTTTTCCAGTTCTTTAACTGGAAAAACGGAATTAAAGGTTATATCATGAATTAATTCAATAGCTCGCTGAAAATCCTGCTTTAGAAAAGAGGCATAAATACAGGTCTCTTCTTTGGTTGTGTAGGCATTTAATTCTCCACCAACATCATCCAACCTGCTTAAAATATGATAAGCCTTTCTCTTTTTGGTACCTTTAAACACAACATGCTCAATAAAATGAGCCATACCATGTTCTTTTTCTTCCTCATCCCTCGATCCGGTATTTATGATTAACCCACAATACCCAACATGTGACTTATCTTGCTTATGAATTATGCGAATGCCATTTGGCAAAGTGAAATTCTGATATTCCATTAAAAAATTTATGAGGCGCAAAATTACTAAATATCAAGTAAATTAGCACACCTCATCAAAAAAAGAAAAAGTTATTTTTTAAAAATGATTTTGTAGTAAAGAATCTTTCCGTATATTTGCACCGCATTTGAACGAAATGCTCCTGAAAGCCCCGAAAAATGGGGATTTTTAAAGAATGGTGCCATAGCTCAGTTGGTAGAGCAACGGACTGAAAATCCGTGTGTCCCTGGTTCGATTCCAGGTGGCACCACCAGTCTTGAGAGACTGATTTTAGGGTTTGTTAGTTCTGTGAGGACAGAACTAATATTAAAGGGTAAAGGGTTATTGTTCGTTATTTTTACTTCGGTAGAAATAACAAGGTGCCATAGCTCAGTTGGTAGAGCAACGGACTGAAAATCCGTGTGTCCCTGGTTCGATTCC
The DNA here is from genome assembly GCF_963674565.1 of uncultured Carboxylicivirga sp. Classification (NCBI taxonomy): domain Bacteria; kingdom Pseudomonadati; phylum Bacteroidota; class Bacteroidia; order Marinilabiliales; family Marinilabiliaceae; genus Carboxylicivirga; species uncultured Carboxylicivirga sp. Next base: position 5,984,757 of record NZ_OY771430.1, on the reverse strand, counting down.
AGGTGGCACCACATAAAGGTTGATTTCGAAAGAAGTCAACCTTTTTTGTTTAATAGATTTCAACCTGCACGATGATTGAAAATCTCTTTTTGCTATTTCATTGTTTTTTTCATTCAATTTTTTCTACCACTATTTTATCATTTTATTGCATTAATTAGGCAAAAAACACATTTCACCTACTTATACAAACCTCTTCAAATCCGCCAACTGAAAAGGATTCTACAATTCTAACATTAATTCAATGTGAGTTTTATGTGAACTTTGTGGTTTTGATATCGTAATTATTTGAAGTAATATTACGCACCAAATTTTTTATGAAATCCAGCTATGAATCTATCTTCCCAAATAAAAGGATATACTTTTGTTTTATCCATTTTTCTACTTCTAAGTACACTAACTGTAAATAGCCAAATTAAGATTAATGAATTTGTTTCATCTAATGTAACAGGCCTAAGTGATGACGATGGCGATTTTCCGGATTGGATTGAACTATATAACACTTCAACTTCTCCAATTAATCTGGGTACTTATTATTTATCTGATGACATTTCTGATACAACGAAATGGAATATACCAGAAGTTCAAATTCCCGGTCAATCGCATTTATTAGTATTTGCATCAGGAAAAGATAGAACGGACTTAGTTACTGAGTGGTATACAATTATTGATAAAGGGGATAATTTTAGCTACCTCGTACCAACCCAGGAACCTGATGCTTCATGGAGAACAGTTGGGTTTGATGACTCATCATGGTCAACAGGCCCCAGTGGATTTGGATATGGAGATGACGATGACGCAACCGTTATTGGCACTACCATGAGTGTATTTGTTCGTAAAACATTTACTATTGAAGATACAAGTAATATTGCACAGGCAGTTCTGCATATGGATTATGATGACGGCTTTGTTGCATATATTAATGGAATTGAAATTGCGCGTGATAATCTGGGAACACCCGGAACAATCATTCCATATAACCAAGGCAGCGATACCTATGATCATGAAGCAAGAATGTATCAGGGACTACCGCCGAATGAATTTCGCTTACTAAATTGGTCAGGTTTTTTAAAGGAAGGTGAAAATGTAATAGCTATTCAAGTTCACAACCATAGCACATCATCTTCAGACATAACCTGCATCCCATTTCTTTCGTTGGGTTTAAGAAATGCACAAGGAAACACGGCCTCTGAATACCTTGAATTACCAAAATCATATTTACACACTAACTTCAAGATAAAAGCTGAAGGTGAATCGCTCTATCTTTTTAACAATAAAACTTTTGTCGATTCTATTGGAGCAACCAACCTTAATGCTGACATTTCCTATGGTAGAAGAACTGATGGTAATTCTCAATGGGTCTATTTTGGGACTCCAACACCATCAAGTGCCAATAGTGGAGATTATGCCACAACTTTAAATACCGATTCGGTTCATTTTTCTGTGGCCGGAGGAAAGCATGCTTCTTCTGTAACATTATCACTTTCAAATCCTGATAATCCTTCATCAATCATTTATTATACAACTGACGGATCGGTTCCAACCGTATCCAGTAAGTTATATAGTGCTGCCTTTAGCATTGGTACAACCACCATCATAAGGGCTCGTGTTATTGATACAGGTAAATTAGCCGGACCAGTAGTATCAAACACTTATATTATTGGAGAATCTCATACTCTACCAGTTGTTAGTATTTCAACCGATCCTGCAAATTTATGGGATTACTATACGGGAATTTATGTGATGGGTCCGAACGCAGAAGCAGGTAATCCATATTTTGGAGCCAACTTCTGGATGGATTGGGAAAAACCTGTTCACTTTGAGTATTATGATAAAAACAATGTTAAGCAGATAGATCAGGGTGCTGGATTAAAAATTTATGGAGCCTGGTCAAGGGCTAATCCTCAGAAATCACTGGCATTATATGCTCGTAAAGAATATGGAGACGGATCATTTAGTTACAAGTTTTTCGATAACAGGGAAAATGATAAGTTCGAAGCTTTGGTCCTCCGTAATTCAGGCAACGATTTCTTCAGTACACATTTTCGTGATGCCTTTATCTCACATGTAATGGATCCTTTACAATTGGAAACTCAGGGATTTCAACCAACTGTATTGTATTTAAATGGTGAGTATTTTGGTATAATTAATTTGAGAGAAAAAATTAATGAACATTTTATTTCTGATCATACCTATATCAATTCCGAAACTGTTAATATTCTCCAAAATGGTGGAGAGGTTGTTCAGGGAGTCAATACAAAATACGAAGAGTTTCTAAATTTTATCAATACCACTAATTTGAGTACTGATACAAATTATGAAAAGGTTAAAAATTATATTGATGTAGATAATTTTATCGATTACATTTTAGCTCAGACTTTTATTGACAACAGAGACTGGCCGGGTAATAATATCAAATTCTGGAATACTACGAGCAATAAAAGTCGTTTCCGTTGGATTTTGTTTGATACAGACTTTGGTTTTAGTTTATACGGTTCTACAAATTACAATTACAACACCTTATCGTACGCATTAGTCGACAATGGTCCAGACTGGCCTAATCCACCATGGTCAACGCTTGTTTTCAGAAAGTTAAAAACCAACGCCAAGTTTAAAGAGCAATTTGTAAAAAGAGCCAAGCATTATCTGAATACTTGTTGGAATATCGGTGTTATGAATTCTAAGGTCGACTCTATTAAACAGCTTTATAGCTCTGAGATAGTTGATCATTGTACCAGATGGGATTTTAATTACACCGACTGGAACAATGAAGTTATCAAATTAAAAAACTTCGCGGGTAATCGTCCTTATTACTTTGAGAAGTATTTACAGGAAGTATTTGTCTATACTCAAAAGGTATTGGTAAATCTGGATGTTTCGAATAACATGGGATTTATTAAAGTGAATAAACGAAACATAACCGGATTCCCATATTCTGATGATTATTACAATAATTCGGAGATTGAATTGATTGCTATCCCTAATCCGGGTTATAGATTTGTAAGATGGACCGGAACTTACACTTCTGAATACAGAAGAATTGCACCCAAATTATCCGGAAACATTTCATTAACAGCCGTATTTGAAGCAGCCACAGATGATGATGTTAATGTAGTATTTAATGAAGTATTTTATAAATCATCAGAGACAATGAAACCTGGTGATTGGGTAGAGTTATACAATGCAGGAAATACAAGTGTTAATCTGTTAAACTGGACGTTCAGTGATACACAAAAAGACTCGGCTATGCATATTAATAAGTCAATATTACTTGCACCGGATGAATACATTGTTTTGTGTAAAGACTTAGAGAAGTTTAAGACAACTTATCCAATGGTAAACAATGTTGTTGGAGAGTTTGAATTTGGATTAAGTAGTACTGGTGACTTTTTAAGACTTTATAACAGCAGTAATAAATTGATTGATTTTGTGGATTATTTTCCAAGTGGATCATGGCCAAGTGATGCAAACGGAACGGGAGCCTCTGCTGAATTAATCGATCCTGAAACGGATAATTACCTGGGTAAAAACTGGGAAGCCTCAATTGATGGAGGTACTCCTGGTGAAGCTAACCGCACGCACGCCAGCCTTGGTATTTTCGCTCCTTCACGTAGTTTAGATGCAAATCTGCAATGCGTTCCTAATCCATTTGTTGATCAGGCAAATGTATATTTCAATGCAACAAAAGAAGGAAACTACTATCTTGAAATATCCAGTCTGACAGGAACAAAAGTTTATCAAAGTAATAATCTATTCTATTTTGAGGGATCGCAACAAATAGATGTTCATTTAGATCATAAACTTCCTCAAGGAGTTTACATTTTAACCTTATTCGGACAAGGCAAACAACAAAGCATAAAAATCGTAATAACTAACTAAGACTCATGAAAAAAATCGGAATCATACTACTATTGATGATAAGCCTGATAGCCTGCGAAAAAGGAGCAGGAGAAGGTGGCACCTCTAAAATATGTGGTAAAGTGATTGTTGAAGAATATAATATTGACTTCACGTATTTAAGAGCTACTTATCCTGCTCAGGCATATGATGTATATATCATTTATGGTGATGAGCCTTACTTTGGAGATAAGATAGAAACTAATTATGATGGCTATTTTGAATTTAATTACCTGAGAGAAGGTGACTATACAATTTATGTTTATTCAAAAGATAAAACTCTTGATTATAACATGACCTCGGAACTTACTATTGTTGAAAGACAAGTAAGTATAACTGAGAAAGATCAGGAAATTATTGTTGAAGATATGGTTGTAGTAGATTAGGGCTATGAAACAAAGGTTTTTTATAATTGTCCTGTTATTACTATCAGTAAAAACAATCGATGCTCAGGTTGAGGATTTTGTTACATGGTGGAACTTCACGGTGAAAGGAGAAGCAACAAAGAAATTAAATTATTCTATTGAACCAGAGTTACGTTTCTTTGAAAATTCAAGCCAGCTAAGCAGTTGGCAATCTGAGTTCAGCCTTGATTATGAAGTAATAAAAAATCTCAATATCGGAGGTCTGTATCGTTATACGGTTGATTACAAAACACCTGATTTTAATCGCAGAAGAAATCGTTTCTCATTATTTTTGAAATACGAAGTAAAAACAGGTCACTTCAGGTGGCAGTACAGAGGAATATGGCAAAACGATTTTACCAATGTTAATAGTTCTGTTAACGGGAAAACAGATTTTATGGCGCACAGGCATAAGTTTGCTGTCAAGTTTAAAGATAAAGACTGGCCTGTTGATCCAAGCTTTGGAATTGAATATATTTCTGCCTTAGCTCCGTCAAAAGATTTGGGAGAATGGAAACGAAGATGGTTTATAAACGTTGAAAGAGAAATAAATAAACGATTAAGCGCAAAGATATCTTATAAAAGACAAAACGAATTTGAAGTTTCAAACCCTGACCTGACAAACATTCTTTTAGTTGGATTGGAATATGAACCAAAATTTTTGAAAAGAAAGAAGAAAAAGAACAAGGATAAAAATGAAGCTGCAACCGAATAATATATACGAGGAAATTGGCAATGTCCTGCAGGATTTTTCACCCATTAGTCTGGATGAAATGAATCATGTAAGCCTTATGAATCGCATGGACACAAAATTCATTGTTCCTGTATCCATTCTTCCTACTCTTTTGAGGGATATTGGGAAAGACTACAAAGTACTTGATATCAATAACGACAGGGTTTTCTTATATAAAACTGAATATTTCGACACACAGAATTTTAGTATGTACGAAGCTCACCATAATGGTAAACTGAATCGTTTTAAAATCAGAAAACGAGAATATGTAGCCTCTGGTAAGTTGTTTCTTGAAGTAAAATATAAAAACAATAAACGACGCACTATTAAAAAGAGAATAGAGAAGGAAAATCATGAATTCTCAACTAATGAAAGTAATTTTATAGAAGAAAACAGTCCTTATAAAATGGAGGATTTGGAATTAAAGTTATCCAATGAATTTTATCGCATAACATTGGTGGGTAGTGACGAAAGACTTACCATTGATTTTGATCTTTCATTTACCCATGGCGATGATAAGGATGCCGACTTTCCTGAAGCTGCCATTATTGAATTCAAGCAATCAAGATTCAACATTAATTCGGCTGGAATGCAGGTTTTAAAAAAACATGGTATTCGACCAGAATCATGCAGCAAATATTGCATCGGAGCAGCTTCGATACACTCAAACATTAAGGCTAACCGTCTAAAACAAAAATTTGAGTTGCTCGAAAAATTCAAATTAAACTAAAATTAACACAATAACCACTGTATGGATTTTACAACCTCATCACTAATTAACTGGAGCGATTTTTTTAACTTATTAATACGGTTTTCATTCAATCTTTTAGTAACTGTACTTTTAGTAAGAGTTTTATACTATCAGACTGCACGCCGAAAGGATTATTTGTTCACATTCTTACTAATTGGCACCATTGTTTTTCTTTTATGTTTCTTACTTGAAAGTGTGAAGCTTCAGCTAGGATTTGCCTTAGGACTATTTGCCATTTTCGGAATAATCAGATACCGAACCACACAAATTCCTATTAAAGAGATGACCTATTATTCCTAACTATTGGAATTGCTGTCATCAATGCTTTAAGTAGCGATAATGTTAGCTATATTGAACTGGGCTTTACCAATTTAGCTATTTTAGGTATTACTTATGGTTTAGAAAGAGTTTGGTTGCTAAAACACGAATCCAGTAAATTGATTGTATACGAGAAAATTGAATTAATTAAAGCTGGTAAACGAAAAGAGTTAATTGAAGATTTGAGAGAACGCACCGACTTACCAATTCACAGAATCGATATTGGTAAGATTAATTTCTTGCGAGATACTGCACAAATCATTGTATACTATTACACTGATGATGTAAGCAATGTAAATGTAAGCGAAATGGATGACGACGATGATTAAACACAATATTTTAAAAGGATGCCTTGCAGATTTGCAAGGCATTTTTGTTTTCTATAACTCTATTCTAATATCATCATTTGCTGTATTATAAACAGCAGCCTCATCAAATGAGGTCATTTTATTTAACATGGTCACCGAACCTTTAATCACGGAATAAGCTACTGCTGATCCGGTTCCTTCACCCAGGCGGAAGCCTAAATCCATAATTGCTTTCCCTCCCAGGTATTCAACCATCTTTTTATGTCCTTGTTCCTGTGATTGATGCGAAAAGAAGGTATAATCCACCACTTTATTATTTATCTGATGTGCTACCAATAAGGCTGAGGTTGTAATAAATCCATCGGTAATGATAACCATCCTTCGTGCAGCTGCCTCCAGCATACCTCCAGCTATTGTGGCAATTTCCAATCCACCAAAACGAGCCAGGTTCTCAATCGGATCCTTCGAAATACCATGTTTAGCAATGGCTTCCTTTAATATCTTAGCCTTGCGGTTAACACCCTCTTTACTCAAACCTGAACCTGGTCCTACACATGTTTCAATATCTAATTCGGTAATAACAGATAATAGCGCAGAAGCCGGTGAAGTATTTCCGATGCCCATCTCGCCAAAACCAACCACATTACAGCCTTCATCGTGCAGCTTAGCCACAATATTTTTGCCATTCTCCAATGCCTGCAGACACTCCTCAATGGTCATTGCAGGCTCTTTATAAAAGTTTCTACTACCCTTTCGTACTTTTGCGTCAATTAATTTGGGATGAGGCTTGAAGTCGTAATCAACACCAGCATCAACCACTCGTAAATCAAAACCATACTCCTGACTGAATAATCCAATTCCGCCACCACCGTTTATAAAGTTGAGACATTGCTGCCAGGTTATTTCTACCGGACAAGGACTTACACCCTCTTCGCATATGTGATGATCAGAAGCAACAGTTAGCATTACCGGATGCTTCAACTCCGGAGTTAAACTGCCTTGAATCAATCCTACCTGAAGAGCAATCTCTTCCATCAATCCTAAGGAACCAATGGGTTTAGCTTTCTGATCAATTTTATACTGTAATTCTTCTCTCAACTCGTTATGTAACGATGGAATTTCGATGGTAAACGACACGTTTTAAACTTTTATAAATTATTGATAATATGAATATTTATAACAATTATCACAGCTAAAATACATACGGTATGATTTATTCGGGAGGTAATTTTAAAATCGTAGTATTGGAGATCGCGATAATTTTTTCCTATATATGGTTTTTCAACCAATTGCCCATGATAAATATTCGGACCTCCGAAACGCACATTTAAAATTCCTGCTAATGCAGCTTCGGGATAACCTGCATTCGGGCTGCTGTGTTTTCGACCAAAAGTAAACATATAAGAAATAGCCCTCATTGATGGAGCAGCCAGAGCCATTAGTATTGCGGTTATACGAGCCGGAATGTAATTAACAACATCATCGATACGTGCTGCAAACCGACCAAAATAAATATACCGATCACTCTTATAGCCAATCATTGAATCGAGTGTATTTATCATTTTGTAAGTCATCATTGCCGGAATACCACCAATGGCAAACCAAAAAATTGGAGCCACTACTCCATCGCTCAGATTTTCGGCCATGGTTTCCAACACCGCAGTACGTATTTGTTGTTCAGTTAATTGAGAAGTATCCCTGCCAACAATTCTGGAAAGTTGTTTCCGCCCTGCTTCCAGTCCATTATTATCCAATTCCTTAAACACCATTCTTCCTTCATGAATCAACGTTCGGTTAGCTATCCCATAAAAGAAGAAGAGTGCTACAAACCCAAAATAAACATAAGGATTTAGCCATTGTGTAAACCACTGTAACACCGCAAAAAAATAAAATACAAACAGGATTAATAGAATAGTCAGTAAAGCACCCTTTAACAGACGGTGAGAACCTTTATTTAGCTTTTTCTCGCCAAAGGAAATGGCTTTTCCAAAGAAAACAATGGGATGAGGCAACCACATAGGATCTCCCAAAATCAAATCAAAAAAATAAGCAATGGCTAGCGCTATAATTATTCCGTATAATTCCATTAGCTATGAGTTGCCTTAACTTCGGACAAACATTTCTTAAGTCCTGATATTAATAATTGGTTCTTATCGATAGATAAACTAGCCACCCGAATATGATATGGCGTGAGCGTGCGAAAATTGGATGCATCACGAACAAGTATTCCCATTTCGTTTACCAGATAATCTTTCACAACAGCTGCTTCAAGAGGTGTTTTCAATAAAAAGTAGCCTGTTTTTGAAGGCTGCACCTCACATCCTAAATGTGTTATTTCATTGATCAACTGCTGAGCCAATGATTGGTAAGCAATAAGATCTTCGATGTTTATGCGTGGATGCTCAAGCACATATTTCCCGGCTTCTACAGCCAATGCATTTACCGACCAAGGAGCCTGAATGGCCTTTAACCTCTTACCTATTGCCGGATGACATAGAATATATCCCAAACGCAAACCAGATAAACAATTATTTTTGGTGAGCGACTTTAAAACAATCAGGTTTTCTATCTGACCGGCTTTGCTGTCCAATGTGATATCATCCATACAGAAATCAGCATAAGCTTCGTCAACCACAAATGTTGTCTGTGGATTGTTTCTAACTAAAGCTAACAGTGCATCAGACTTAATTACCTGCCCGGTTGGATTATTCGGATTACAAATCCAGAAAAGATCAAAATCTGTTTGCATTCCTTCCCTGATAAAGCCTGATCCGCAAAAGCTAACGTTATGATTATTTACCTGGCAAGCATGTTCGTACTCCGAGAAGGTAGGACTTATGATACGACTTTTTTTACCCGCAAATAAACGGGCAATCAGAAAAATTGCCTCAATGGTTCCATTACAGGCCAGAACACTATTTGTTGAGATCGCATATTTTTTTGCAATTTCTTTGACAAACGATTCTGCATAAGGTTCAGGATAAGAACCCAACAATCTGATATTTTCTTTCAGGTGATCCAATAGTAATGGATCGGGCCCCAAATACCATGCATTGGTGCTGAAATCAGCGACAATCTCACGATCAAACCTGTAACCATCATCTCCATGATCAAACCGGTTATGCATCAATATCCTCCCCTTTCATTACTTTATAGATGTAATCTATATCCAGATTACTTCGTAAATGATCGGCCAAACGGTCGTATTCTTTATTTTTAAAATCTTTATAGCTCATCGTCGACACCTTCTCATCAGTATATGGAGCCAGCAAATGATTTATCACTACTTGATTATCCAATATCCCATGCATGTAGGAACCCCAACATTTATCATTAAGCATCACACCTTCTAATGTGCCATCCTTCAAGGTTACCAATGGTTGGATATCTTTTATAATATCTGTTCTACCCATATGAATTTCATATCCTTCACATTCATCCGGTTGATTCAGAAATTGAAATTGAGTCTGAACAGTTTGTTTATCATTAGTGATTACAGTTCTAACTGGCAATAAGGATAAGCCTTCTATCTGATTTACTTTTCCTTCGAGCTGGTCAGGGTCTGCAATACTCTCTCCCATCATCTGATAACCGCCACAGATACCAATCACAGTTTTATCACTCTTATACATATCCATCAAAAGTCTATCAATTCCTTTCTCTCTGAGAATTGTGAGATCTTTAATGGTGCTTTTCGATCCGGGCAAAATAACAATGTCTGCTTTTCTTATTTCTTTGATCTGATCGGAATAATATAGATTCACTCTGGTGTCGTGCTGAAGGGCATTAAAATCAGTAAAATTTGACATTTGATTTAGTAAAACCACAGCAACATTTACTTTATCTTCCACTGCTGTTTTTTTCTTCTGATCAAGAACTACCGAATCTTCTTCTTCAATATAAATATCTCTGAAATATGGAATTACCCCAACCACAGGAACTCCCGTCAGGTCTTCAATCATTTTTTTGCCATCCTCAAACAATCGGATGTCGCCACGAAACTTATTAATGATAATTCCCTTCAGGTGCTTTCTTTCCTCTTCGTCAAGTAACATTACAGTTCCATAAACACTACCAAATACACCACCCCGATCGATATCAGCAACCAGATAAACAGCAGCTCCTGTGCGAATAGCCATTCGCATATTTACAATGTCGCGATCTTTCAGATTTAATTCTGATATAGAGCCTGCTCCTTCCAATACAATAGGTGAATAGCGGGTAGTTAATCGTTCAAATGCTTCGTAAGCTGCATCAAATAACGGTTGGCTGTTATGAGAACGAAAATATTCATAAGCCGATCTGTTTCCAACGGGCTTACCATTCAGTACAACCTGAGACATCATATCTCCTGTTGGCTTTAACAATACCGGATTCATATCTGAATGACAAGGTATATCGCATGCCTCAGCCTGAGTAGCCTGGGCTCTTCCAATCTCGAATCCTTCAGGCGTTGCATAGCTGTTTAACGACATATTTTGTGCCTTAAACGGTGCCGGTGCATATCCATCCTGCTTCAATATCCTGCAAATACCAGCATTTATAACACTCTTGCCAGCATCGGAACAGGTTCCAACAATCATAAGTGGTCGTAATTGTTTCATGGTTAAGGTTGAAATTTTGTGCAAAGATAAGGTTTTACAAGTGCCGGAACATTTCATTTTAGTGTTTATGCATATGTTATGAAACATGAGAATAAGCTAAGGCAAGCCTGATAACGGAAACAGTTTTATCAGAATTTATCAACAGATTGAATAGATTAGAGTCAGAATATACACTTTGAGATGCTTTAAAAAATTTTCTTCACACCTTAATATGAGATAATTAAACACTTTTCATCAAAATATGGCATTGATTTTACTTCTACTATTACCTAAAACCTATTAATTAACTATTTTCAACAAGGCTAGTCACTTAATAATAAGCATATTCTACACTTCGATTCTTTACCGATTAGTAAAAAATTCTATCTTTGAGATTCTAATCTGAACGAACCTTAAACCATGAATCAAGATTCGCATAATCAATCTACCGAAACAACTAAACAAGAAGAGCTTTGTAAAAACTGCGATACATCTTTTGTTGGCCAGTATTGTCCTAACTGTGGACAACATGTTAAAGAAATAGAACGACCTATTCGTTTTATGATTGTTGATTTTATGGGAACCATCGTTTCGTTTGACACACGATTGGTAAAAACTTTAGTTGCCATACTTTTTAAACCCGGTAAGCTTACACAGGATTTTCTTGAAGGTAGAAGAGCACGTTATATGCCACCCTTCCGCTTTTATGTCTTCATCAGCTTTGTTATGTTTTTATTGATTTCTACTCTAACAGGTAATTCAATAAAGAACGGAATGAAAAATGGTTATAATTCCGACTTTACCTTAAATGACGATCTTATTAAAAATGATTCGGTGCAGATGATGAGAGACTCAATAATGACCCAGGTTGATTCTGAACTAAAAAACAATCTTGATTCGACAAAATACAATCAATACAAAGAAATCATTGAGAAAAAGGACTCTTCACTTACAAACTTAAGTTATTCAATTTTTAATAAAGACTTGGATGATGAGGAAGAGGAATTTTCGAAATATGAAGAGACAGCTAAACTCATACAACAACATCCCGAGTTATATACAAACAAACTCTTTCAATATACTTCATGGTCATTGTTTTTGTTTATGCCCATCTTTGCCTTCTTCCTTTGGATGTTGTTTTATAAAAGTAAAAACCTATATGTTGGACATTTAATTTTCGCCTTAAACATTCATTCATTTATTTTTACCATCACTTCTATTGTGGTTGGAATGGCATTAATCTTTCCCAATCACAGTACTGCCTGGACCGGATATTTATATCTTCTTATGCCGGTATACCAGGTTATAGGTGCCCGTAAATTATATCAACGCAAATGGACCAGCACATTTTTCAGATTAACACTGGTTTGGTTTTTATACGGCTTTGTATGGTTCGTTGGGTTAATTACTTTGGTAGCTTTTACATTCTTTCTAATGTAATTACCCGATGTACATCTAAAGATTAGTTTCTAATAATGATGGAACCTCGTTCTAAAATGACCAGATTTTAAAGATTTCTCAATTTCTGCTCATTAATAATATAACTTGTTCAAGAATTAAATTGGGAATATTAATTCATTCTCTTACCAGTCCGGCTTTTTCCATTATTTAGTTTGATGAATTTGTACACTTTTTTTCTCGATTATTGAACCTCGAGTTGAGGATATATAAACATCTTAGCAAGTACAAAATTTAATGGTTTTAAACTCTCAGAAAGGGAGTGAATTGTATGTACCGTTAATTTTGTGATAGTTTTTTTAATATTCCTGACGGTTAATCGTAATCGATACAAATATATTTGATGGATAAATGGAATAATTGTAAAGCTAATAAAGGTTCAATAATAGAAAACTAGATCAACAATCATATGAAATTGCTAACTACAAGTTTAATGGTCCTGGTATTAATTATTGCAACATCGGGTTGCTGCCAGCAAGAAAAGAAAATTGAATACATTAACCCAATCGTTCCACAAAGAGCTGATCCCTGGGTGGTTCGCAGCGATAACGGTGAATATTTCATGATATCGACCGCTCCTGAATATGACCGAATTGAAATTATAAAATCGAAAACAATAAATGATTTAGGTGTTAATGAGCCTGTTGTTATTTGGAGAAAACACGAAACAGGTAATATGGGAGCACATATTTGGGCACCGGAACTACACCGATTAGATGGCAAATGGTATATCTACTTTGCTGCAGGAGATGCTGAAAATGTTTGGAATATCAGAATATATGCCTTATCAAATGAATCGGAAGATCCAACTCAGGGAGAATGGAAAGAAGAAGGTAGAATCATGACTCAAAGAGAATCTTTTTCGTTAGACGCTACCGTTTTTGAGCATAATGGTAAAAGATATATGATTTGGGCACAATCAATGGGACCTGAAAACTCTTCTTTGGTGCTGTCTGAAATGGAATCACCCATAAAATTAAAGGGACCGGAGATTGTGATAACCAAACCTGAATATGAATGGGAAACGCGTAAACACAATGTGAACGAAGGACCAGCCGTGATCAAACGCAATGGAAAGATATTTGTCACATATTCGGCCAGTGCAACCAATCATAATTATTGCATGGGCTTGCTTTGGGCCGTTGAAAATGCAGATTTGCTCGATGTTAAATCGTGGAATAAATCTGAAAAACCTGTTTTCTCAACCAATGAAGCCGTTCGACGTTATGGACCGGGCCATAACTCGTTTACAGTTGCCGAGGATGGAAAAACAGATGTTTTAATTTACCATTCAAGGGTTTACAAAGACATCAGAGGATGGGAATTGGCTGACGTTAACCGTCACACACGCGCCCGTACATTTACATGGGACGAAAAAGGATTTCCTGACTTTGGGCAGGAACTGGCTGATTAGGCTTTTAGATAGTTAATTAATAATACCATAAGCTTACCTACGCGAGCATTGCTCAATTTTAGGTAAGCTTTTTTTTATTATCGAGGTATTTCTTTCACGAAACAACCAGACAATTATTAGCATAACATATTCTTTGTGCTATTTTTGTATTATTCACTTGGATGAACTTAAAACTTAACAGATAAACTTTTTCTATGAGTTATGATTAAATTATCAATCTCAGTTTTAATTATCTTCATTCTGATAGTAAGTTGTCATAATCGACCCAGAAAAGATAATACAAAGTCTGTAAACATAACCATTTCAGAAAGCACTGAGACTCCACCTATAAATGACGATAATATAATCCCTGACAAATTAATATCCTTTATTGATAACAAATTAGATAGTCTTCATATTCCAAAAGAAGGGGAATATGATAAAGAATTTTTCACAAGCAAATCCCAAAAGAAATTACCCTATTTTACTTCTGGTTACTTTAATAACGATTCGATTCTTGATTATTCATTGGTTCTAATAAAGGATTCATTAAATCATTATGTGTTTTCTTTTCATGTCACAGATAACACCTTCCAAATTTATTGTCTTGATAAGAGTTCATTTTTATCAGAAAATAATAGCGGGCAATATGCTGTTTTCGATTTAGATACTGAAACGGAAAAAGAACTGGAAGCTATCGATACTACTTATTTTATTAACAACAATGGAATAGTAGTTTCTAATATCTATGAATCCAGAACCAAATTATTTATCTGGAATGAGAAAGCAGACTGCTACAATGATTTAGTATTTGATTAATACAGAAACAAAAGCACAACTTTAGGGTTATTGAAGAAAAACAAAAATCATGAATGCACTAAATCCAAAAGTCGATCTATATTTATTGGAAGGTTGTGGCAGATGTTCAAAGGTAGCTACTCCTGAATGTAAGGTGCATAAATGGAGGAACGAACTAGATCAACTGCGAATGATTGTGCTTAATTGCGGCCTTACCGAAGATCACAAATGGAGCATGCCTTGTTACACTTATCAGAAAAAAAACATTCTGATGATAGCTGCATTTAAAGAATTTTGCTGTATCAGTTTTTTCAAAGGAAGCCTGCTTAAAGATGAAGAGAAATTATTAGTCGCTCCCGGAGAAAATTCGCAAGCTGTTCGTCAGTTTAGATTTACCAATGTTGATGATATCATAAAAATTGAAGACTACATTAAAGCAACTATATTTGAAGCAATTGAAGTGGAAAAAGCCGGATTGAAGGTTAATTTCAGTCAATCCAATAACATTGAAATACCCGAAGAGTTTCAACTTAAACTAGATGATTTCCCTAAATTGAAAATTGCTTTCGAGAACCTTACTCCAGGCCGTCAAAAAGCGTATTTACTCCATTTTTCACATGCAAAACAATCAAAAACCCGATTGGCCCGAATTGAAAAATACATTCCTCATATATTAAAAGGTAAAGGACTGAATGATTAATCAAAGAAACCAGACACTGTTTAAAGAAAGTTTAACAGTTTTAAATTTGATAAGACTAGAAAGCCCTTTAATTTTGAATCACCTTTAGTAGAAAACTGTTATAATGGTAAAGTCATTACCCCGCAGTTTTTAATTGACCACTAAATCTTGGTCATCTTAATTTAAGAAAACACATAGCTTATGAATATCATTCTAAGTATTGGCATTCTTGTATTTACAGGTTTTATACTTGGTGAATTAGCCGAAAAAATAAAGCTACCTAAAATTTCGGGCTATATTTTAGCAGGAATACTGTTAAATCCTGATGTCACAGGTATTATGCACAACGAATTTGTAGCACAAACTGATCCCCTTCTAACCATTGCCCTTGCTTTTATAACATTCTCAATTGGGGGCAGTTTGTCGTCAGCTAATTTAAAAGCGACCGGCAAATCTATAATATGGTTAACAGTTAGTGAATCGTTATTCGCTTTCCTTTCCGTATTTCTGTTTTTGCTTGGCTGGCTATATTTTTTCACTAATCTGTATACATCTTTTTACATTATAATTGCCGTCAGTTTATTATTGGCATCATTAGCCGCCCCAACAGATCCATCTGCCACACTGGCTGTTATACACGAATACAAAGCAAAAGGACCAGTAAGCAGCGCCATGTTACAAATAGCTGCTTTCGACGACCTGGTTGGAATCATCATTTATACCTTAGTTGCTGCTTTCGCACCTTATTTTTTAGGCAATAATGATATTCAGCTTGGGCATAAACTAATTGAAATGGGCATTGATATTGGTTTTGCACTTCTAATAGGAGCTTTGGTTGGCATTCTATTTATTGCCATTGTTAAACTAGTTAAAAAAGAAACAGAAGGATCACTCATTGTTTTAACCTTTGGGCAAATATTACTTACCTATGGTATTTCGGAATATTTTGGATTCGAATCGTTGTTGGCAACAATGGCATTAGGTGCTGTCACTATCAATTTTAATCCGATGGCAGGTAAAATATTCAAATTAATTGAACGCTACACTGATGAATTAATTTTTGTAATATTCTTTTCCTTATCCGGATTGCATCTTCAACTGTCATCTGTGGCCGGAAGTGTTTCCATCATTGCAATTTATATTATTGCAAGGGCTATCGGTAAATTTGGTGGTATATTCTTTGCGTCCTCCTTCATGAAAATAGATGCTAAAGTCAAGAGATTTGCAGCGGGAGGATTAATCCCTCAGGGAGGTATTGTTATTGGACTTTCTATACTTCTGACTAAAGATCCTGAATATAGCAACTTAGCTTCAACCATTATAGGTGTAGTTATTGGGGCAGCATTAATCCATGAAATATCAGGTCCGCTTATTTCAAGAATATCATTGAAAAAAGCTGGTGAAATATAAATCGATTCACACCTTTGATTGTTATAATTAAACCAACTCCTTCGGGATAAAAAACATTACCGAATTATTGATAATATGGAAGACAACAAGACAAAGAAAATAAAAATGGCAGTATTCAGCAGCCGCAAATGGGTTGTTGATTCATTTAATGAGCTAAATTCTAAATACCAATACGAATTAACCTATTACGAAGCCCGACTTTATAATAATACCATTCCATTAACCAAAGGCTTTGATGCTGTTTGTGTATTTGTAAATGATACGGTTGATGAAGAAATAATTAAAGGTTTAAAAGCCAATGGCGTTAAACAGATTGCTTTGCGTTGTGCCGGCTTTAACAATGTGGATATAGAAGCAGCACAGCAACATGGCATAAACGTGGTTAGAGTTCCTGCATACTCGCCGTATGCCATTGCTGAACATTCTTTAGGGTTGATTTTAAGTCTGAATCGTAAATTCCACAGAGCATACACACGTGTTCGAGATGGTAATTTTGCATTGGACGGACTGCTTGGTTTTGATTTGCATGGGAAAACAGTTGGTGTTATCGGTACCGGTAAAATTGGCGAGATATTTATCAATTTGGTAAAAGGATTCGGTTGCAAAATATTGGCTTACGATAAGTTTCCAAACGAAAAGCTGCAAAAAGCAGGACTTGAATATGTAGAATTACATGATATTTATAAACAAAGTGATGTTATTTCATTACACTGTCCATTGACTTATGAGACTTTTCATATGATTAATGAATATGCCATTGCAGCCATGAAAACCGGAGTAATGATTATTAATACCAGTCGTGGTCCTTTAATTGATACAGAAGCTGTTATTGATGGTTTAAAAAAGGGGAAAGTTGGGTATCTGGGCCTTGACGTTTACGAAGAGGAAGAAGAATTATTTTTTGAAGATCATTCTGAAACAGTGATACAGGACGATAAATTTGTAAGATTACAGACTTTTCCAAATGTATTGATTACCGCCCACCAGGCTTTTTTCACCAAAGAAGCAGTGATGAATATTGCCGAAACAACTTTTGAAAACGTTAAAACATTTTTGAAAGATGGGAAAACTGCCAATGATGTTATTCCTAAGGCAGCATCCAAATAAATAATATTTTAAAAATCGATTAAGTATGCCACCTGAGCTGAACAGGTGGCATTTTTTACGCTTTCACATTCCGTTAAAAATACTATCTTCAATTTTCAAACCCGGGAATGAATGCATCGATTATTCTTTTTGCTTCTGCTTGTTCTGATGTGCAATTCAATTTTTGCACAATCCTTTAATCCTCAACAAAGAGCATATCTTTATCGCATCGTTCAAAAAACACCTGTTCTTTATCACAACTTGCAGCAGTACTTTTTATTTAACAAGGAAAGTTTCATTCAATATAATGCATATAAATCAAATGTTGACTACAATGCAATTGAATATTACCAGATAAACAACCCTGACTCGTTGCAAATCGATTGGTCAGGAATAGCATTGACTGATCCGGGTTTAATAGCAGAAACCGCCACCCTTTTGGCACTTTATGAGTTAAACGAGCAATTAAAAACCATTGTAAACAACGATCAATATGCAGATAAGCTTTATCTCATATTTAAAACAAAACTCTCCAAAAATTTACCTTCTAAAATGAAGGATAAAAAGATGGATGAAATTCTTTTTACAATCATTCATCCATCTCTACCTCTCAAGATTAAACTGCAAAAACTGAATGATTTTAAACTTGAACCCAAAACTCAGCAACACGCAATGAATCAATGGCGAATTGAGTTGAACAGAACCATTGAGAATCGCAGTAAGGATTACTTTAAACTTATTAATCCAGTCAATAAGTTTGATCATTTACTGATGCTGGCTGCCGGGGAAGGGAGCGGAACAGCAGGTTTGCTATATGAGACTGAACCTCATCCGGATGGATCAAACAAGTCCTGGTATGGAAAAGCAATTGGACTGTTTACTTATGAGGTAGTTGCTCACAATAATATGGTGATTCCGAAAGACATATGCAGTACAGTCATTAAATTATCCGATGATGATGGGAAAGCTTTTCATTTCTCATTATGGGGTTTGGACTCAACATTTAAACCTTTAGTAGTTATTACATGCAAAAACAAGAGTTATCATTTGTTTTCTGATTCTAAAACAAAAACGTTATCTCCTGATGCCACCGAAAGTAAGGGAATTTCATATATCGACAGAATTAAACAATTACAAGAGGAACTGATTGATAAACCATTATTTGATCTAAAATCAGAAGGATCACTTCTGGCTATTCTTGAAAAAGAGTATCAAAGCAAAAACGATATGGAAAGTAGATTGGAGAAACTGGGACTTGAGATTGACAGTTTACAAAAAATGGAACCCGTTTCGGAAACTGCTATCAATTATCGTCGAACATTGATTGATTCTCATTTAACCAATCTGACCAAGAAGGCAGTTAGAATAAAAGAACTGGAAGACAAAGTTGCCAAAGAATACAAGCAATTAGATAACGCTCAACGCAAAATTGAGAAGATGGAAGCTTTGCTTGGCCCGAATCCTCAAAGCTGGAAAAAGAAAGATAGCATTTATTATTTTGCTGATGGTGTTTGGTTTAACATAGCCAGTCAGGACCTGGTATTTCCGGATTCAATCAAGCCCAATGAGGTTAAAATAGACTTACTATCGGCCTCGTACAGTCTGCTTGGAGCACAACGCGACGAAATACAATTACTGGCAAATACAGTCTCTTCTCCAGTAATAAAAACACCTGAACCATCAGCAATAAAAGTTGATACCATTCAGCTGAAACACTATTTTAATCCTGATGAATTTTCTATAAAAAAGGACTTTATTAATGATGTCCTTAATGATTCTTTGCCATCAATTGATATTGAAATCATTATTCAACCTACCATTGCTATAAATAGCAAACCTCAACATTATAAAAACATAGAAAGAGAATTCGAACTTCCACTAACCCAATTTGGTAAACAGCGATTAGTAAATGCTGATATTATAAATAATGGCGATTCTATAAGGATTACAATTACCAGTTTCACTGATCCGGTTGCAACACGTTTATCACAATTACCATCAGAGATCAGGCAAAAACTGAACGTTCAAAATTATTCAAAAGAGAATAACAAATACCTGGCAATGCTACGTGCATTAGCATTTTTACAAAGACTTCCTATTTCAATCGACAGTCATAACATCCTATTTCCTAAAGCTATAGAAGAGGAAGAATCAAAGCTGTTATTCCAACATATAATGCATGATTAACGCCATTCAACCACCAATCCTCTTGATTTATCCAGCATCTCTTCAGGCACTTGCTGTTTAACTGATTCAATAAGTCTTTCGAGTAATATTTTTTTATAAAATGAACGGGAATAAACCAGACTAACCTCGCGAACCGGCACAGGCAATTCAAATTCTTTGATATTTCGATGCATCTCAAAAGGTAACTCTTCTGCAGCCAGGCCGGGGAGTAAAGTATATCCTCCTTCAGCATCTACCAGTTTACGTATCGTATCGAGCGATCCACTCTCGAAATTAACCGGCATATCTTTTCGCATTTCATCTTTCACTTCACAAAGGTTGAGAACCTGTGAGCGAAAGCAATGTCCTTCATCCATTAACCATAAACCATCCGAATCGAGCATCTCAGTTTTTAAATGCCCTTTGCTATATAAGGCATGATCAGGATGGGCATAAATCAATATATCCTCATAAAAAAGAGGCTGTTCAACAATACCATGTTCGTGTAATGGCGTTACCAGAATAGCCGCATCCAGTAAATCATGTTCAAGTTCTTCAACACACCTCTCAGTTACCATTTCTTTAAACGAAACAGTTACTAATGGATTATCACGTTTAAAGGCCCCCACAAATCGGGGCAACAGGTATGGAGCCAGTGAAGGAATGATGCCAACTGTAAGATCACCCTCTATCCTGCCCGACTCTTCACGAACAATTTCCTCCATCCGGTTGTATTCACTTAAGATCTTACGAGCCTGATCTACAATCTTCTTACCCAAGAGCGTTGTAACGATGGGTTGTTTCGATCGGTCGAATATTACAATTCCCAATTGTTCTTCCGCCTTCTTAATCTGCATACTTAAAGTAGGCTGTGTAACAAAGCATTTTTCAGCTGCAACCGTAAATTGTTTGTAATTATCTACAGCTACTAAATATTCTATCTGTTGAAGATTAAGTCCAAGCATTTGAATTTCAATTTATATAAATATCATCGATGCAAATATAAAAATTATCTATTTGATTGATGATATATAACTTGATACATTTGTAATACAAAATGAAACAAGATATATAAACAATTAAAACACAATATCATGAAAACAATGAATGAACTACTTGGAATGAAAACTGAACAAAGCATAGATCTAACAAATAAATTAAACGGACTTTTGGCAAACTACCAGTTATACTATCAGAATCTGAGAGGTTTTCACTGGAATGTAAAAGGAGAAAAATTCTTTGAACTTCATACAAAATTTGAAGAATTGTACGATGATGCTGTACTTAAGATAGATGAGATTGCAGAGCGAATATTAACTTTAGGAGGAACTCCGCTTCACACTTTTAATGATTACATCATCAACAGTGAAATTGCAGAACAAAAGAACGTATCCAACGGAGTAGAATGCATGCAAAATACTTTGGAAAATCTTGCTACCCTTGTTCGATTAGAAAAAGGCATTTTGCCTGTTGCTCAGGAAGCTGAAGATGAAGGTACTTTAACATTACTAACGGACTATATTAGTCAACAGGAGAAAGTGATGTGGATGCTAAAAGCCTGGTTAAGCAGATCATAAGACCGCATATTTTTAACCTACATGGAAAAGACTTGTCACTATTGGCAGGTCTTTTTTTTAGATTGGACAAGTTCAGAAGAGATCCCAGGACTTATGGCATTACTTTACGATATTCATTTAATTAAAGCAATAAACATTGAAGCAAAAAGAAAAGATCTGCATATACAGATCTTTTCTAAACACAATATCAAACTATTATTAACTCACAAAAGCTTCTTTATACAACTGACTAAAAATATGTTCTGCTGTTTCACCACGGCATATTGGAACCAAATGAGAAGGAAAAGAACCATAAAATTCAAAGAAATGCTTAATGGTTGTTGGAGAGGTAAAAACAACACCCGTAAATTCATCCAGATTATGCCTTACTGCATTTTCAGGAATCATATTCTCATATAAACAAAGTTCCTTTACTTTATTACCCAGCAATCTTAAACCCTCGGGTAACTTATCAAATCGTTGAACTGAACAGGGTAGCAAAATCCGTTCTCCTCTCACCTCATCATTCTCAAAAACCTTTAACATGGCCGCAATATTATTTTGTGAAGTCTCCGGAGGAATTCGAAGTCCATATTTCTTTAATTTGGCTGAGGTTGACCGACCGATAGATGAAATTTTAAGTCCATGCAAAGCTCTGGCATCCAATCCCAGACTATATAAAGCTTTAAAAAACTCCTTAACAGCAAAAGGACTCGCAAAAATCAACCGATCAAATGTGTTGAGATTTTTTAATAAATCAACTTCACAATGATTGGGTTCTATTGATTTGATGTCGATCATCGGATTATGAACAACCATACCTCCATCCTTATAATCATTTACATCAGAACCGGTATACAGCCATTTCTGACCAAGAGATTTCACATTCTCAGTTGCTGTATGCCCAACAATTACCAAACAAGGAGCTGGCAGTAGTTCTTCTTCACTCTGCAACTGATCAAGAGTATATCTTTTAATCTCTTTTGCTGGTAAAGACGCATTTCGTATAGCTGCCACTGGAATATTAGCAGGCCAACCTTCTTTTATCAACCTCCTCGCCCATTTCTTTTGTTGCGACGCTGCCATATAAAACACCAATGTATCAGCGTGCGGCAGGTTATTATGCGAGGCATCATGTCCTAAAGCAAATGCCACCGATGTACTTAATCCTCTTGATGTAAGTGGAATAACACCATCTGCAGCTGCTGCCAATGCAGCAGTAATGCCTGGCACTATTTCAGCTTCAATAAATCGTTGATCTAAATAATGATATTCTTCTCCACCTCTTCCAAAAATAAGCGGATCACCACCTTTGATACGCACCACTTTATTTCCGCTAAGCGCAGCCTGATAAAGTAGTTCGTTTATATTTTCCTGTCGTGCACTATGCTGACCTTTACGTTTACCTACATAACGTTTTTCACCCTTAAACTGATCTAAATAATTCTGGTCAATGAGGTCATCATAGAATATTACATCAGCTTCCTGTAATAAACGATGAGCTTTAATGGTTAGTAGCTCAGGATTACCCGGACCAAATCCTACAATATGAACCTGACCATATTTTCGACGCTGATCAATTGACCAAAAATCGAACTGCAATTCTTTTAGCGAAATAAGAACCAATGTCTCTTTCTCAGGTCCGTTTAATACAGCCTGTATTTTTACCCCCTCGGGCAAAGTCACATCAATCTTATCCCGTTGAACTAAAACCAAATCAACATCTCCCATGTACAACATCATCAGCTCTTCTGTTCCCAAGCGTTTTTTTGCATTGGCAAAATTCCACTGAAGTTTTGTCTGAGCAGGCAATGCTGATTCAATCTCAGGCAAAACATTATCCAAAACCGGCTCATAGCTTTTTAAAATGACTTCGTACATAATATGAATGGTTTTAATGGTTACTAATTAAAAACGAGACTCTTCTTTAGACTTTACTTCCGGAAGTTCTCCATTCTCTCCTAATTCTCTTATTTTATTTCTCCAGTTAATAGCTGCATAAACATTTTCACCATTTGAACTGACAGCTACGGTCATCTGATCTTTCTTATAGATGGCTGGTGAGATAAAATCGCAGTTGGAAGGTTTGTCAACAACATTTACCAGACATCTGTAATTTAAAGCATCAGCTCTTATCTGACTATTCAGTTCGTGGTTATTGGTTGCTGCATATACCAATAGATGACCTTTTAAATCGGTTGGTTCATAAGCTTTTTCAACGATCTCGATAAATCCTCTTTCCCTGATTTCATCAACAACATCTAACGCAATTATTTTAATATTATGTGTAAACTTTTCGAGAGATTCTATTTTGTGGATAGCCACTTTTCCTCCTCCAATTATTAAAATGGACTCTCTTTCTATGTCAATTGCAACCGGTAAAAAATTCATATCTCAATACATTAAATAATTTCTAAATCTGATATTCCGGATCTGTCATCTTTTCTCGTCCCAGCTTAATTCTGTTCCATACACGCTCGTGTAAATAATAAAGTAACAGTTTAGTAAAAACCTCTACACCACTTATGGAAGCTGCAATTCCCACTTTCCCTGTAATAAGGTACGAAACCAGAAAAGTATCTATCGTTCCGGTTATTCGCCATGAGATAGTTTTAACAATGCTCCTGTATCTTTTTTCCTTCATAGCTGCGGATTATTTTACCACTTTTATCTCATTAGCCGGACTAATTATCTCTTTTCGAACAACAAAATCTCCGAAACGTTCTCCGCTTAATCTCTCCTCAGAATATTGTTTGAACAATGGTTCCAACAAGCTTAAGATTTCATTTTCATCAACCATCTCTCTGTAAAGAGTATTCAATCGATTTCCTGAGAAACCAGCTCCCAGGTATAAGTTATATCTTCCAGGTGCTCGTCCAACCAATCCAATCTCACCTAAAAACGGACGGCCACATCCATTTGGACAACCAGTCATTCGAATAAGAATATCATCATTCGTTAGCCCGGTTTTCTCTAGAAGCAAATCCAGTTTATCAATGAGCTTTGGCAAGTAACGCTCAGCCTCAGCAAAAGCCATGGTACAGGTATTTAGGGCTACACAAGCAATGGCATTCTTTCGTAAACCACTCAGGTTTTCTCCTTCTCCAATCCCGTATTCCGCAAGAATGGTTTGAATCTTTTCTTTGTTGCTTTCTGCTATATTGCCCAAAACCAAACCCTGGTTTCCAGTTAAACGAAAATCACAGGCATGTAGTTCAGCCACTTTTCGTAATCCTTCCTTTAATTTTAAGGTTTCAGTATCTTTTATTCTGCCATGTTCAATAAACAAACCTGTAAACCACTTACCATCTGCAGCTTTTTTCCATCCAAAAACATCACCATTACTTTCAAAATGATACGGTTTTGAGGCCTCCAGTTCAAATCCTAACCGATCTTCTAAAACATTGACAAATGCATCAATTCCAATTCGATCAATTGTATACTTAAGACGAGCCAGCTTACGGTTTTCACGATTGCCAAAATCACGTTGCACCTTAACGATTTCTTCAACTACATGCAGAGCTTTATCCTTCTTTACAAAACCAATAACATCAGCCAAACGAGGATAGGTTTCAGTAAGTCCGTATGTTTTACCCATTCCACCGCCAACTGCAACATTGTATCCAATTAACTCATCCTTTTCAACAATAGCTATAAGTCCTATATCATTGGCAAAAACATCAGTATCGTTATAGGGCGGAACAGCTATAGCAATTTTGAATTTACGTGGCAAATAAGTTTTACCATAAATTGGCTCCTCATCCTGCTCACCTCCGGCTATTAATTTCTGATTCAACCATATCTCGTGATAAGCAGTTGTTTTGGGCAATAAATGGTCGCTGATAGTTTTGGCAAATACTGCCAGTTCACCAACAACAGGCGATAGGCCTTTATTAGAAGTACTCATCACATTTCGGTTCACATCGCCACAGGCAGCAATGCTATCGAGCAAGGCATCATTGATACCTTTCATTGTCTGACGAAGGTTTCGTTTAATGATACCGTGCAATTGAAAAGCCTGGCGTGTTGTCAACTTCAATGTACCATTACCGTATTGGTCTGATAATTCATCAAAAGCAATCCATTGCTGTGAGGTTGAAACACCTGCCGGCACACGCGCCCTGATCATAAAACTGTATAATGGCTCAAGCTTTTGGCGCTTGCGTTCATCATCCAGATCTCTATCTGTTTGCTGATAACTACCATGAAACTTGATCAGTTGGATATCATCCGGAGCAATAGCTCCTGTTATAGAATCATCAAGGCTTTCAACTAATGTTCCTCTCAGAAAATTACTTTTAATCTTTATATGCTCAACCTCCGATGGTTTCCATTGCTGCGGTTGGGGTATATCTTTAATTTTGGTCATGACTTTTATTTAAGTGTGGTAAATGAGGTTAGTAAACATCCTCCTGATAACGATTCAACTTTCGTAATTCAAATAGTTTCTCTTCTGCCTGCTCTTTATCTAATCCACCTTCATTTTGAAGAATTTCGAGGAAAGCATTTCTTACGTCTTTTGCCATATTGTTTTTATCACCACACACATAAATGTAGGCTCCATCCTCTAACCACTTATATACTTCGTTGCTTTTCTGTAGTAATCGATGCTGTACATATACTTTCTCTTCCTGATCGCGTGAGAATGCTACATCAATTTGATTGATCACACCGTTTGACCTATGTTTTAACCATTCTGTCTGATACAGAAAATCAGTTTCAAAATGTTGATCTCCATAAATCAGCCAGTTTTTACCCACAGCACCTTGCTCAGCCCGTTCCTGAATAAATGATCTAAATGGAGCAATGCCTGTTCCGGGGCCAATCATTATTATTGATTTATCCTGTTCAGGTAACTTAAAACCTTCATTTCTTTTTACCCTTACTCCCACTTTCTCTTCCACTTCGATACGATCGGCCAAAAAAACAGAACAAGCTCCTTCATGCAACCTGTCATTTTTTTCATAACGAACAGCTCCCACAGTTAAATGCACTTCATCACCAACCTCCGATTGAGCTGAAGAAATTGAATAAGCCCGAGGCATAAAAGAACGAAGAGAGTCGACCAACTGCTGGGCATTCAGTTTAAAATCGTAATCAGTTATCACATCAAACAAATCGCAACCTTCGAGATAAACATCCAATTCATCAATGTTATCAAGTAAAGTATCAAGGTCTGATTCATTCACATAAGCCGATAACTTTTTAATAACGGGCAATGTCACAATAGTTATTTCTCGATGGTATTTTAATGCATCAGCCAATGATACTGTTTCATCCTTAATTTGAACCTGCTGATTTTTATCAAGGCCAAGCTTGGTAATAATCTGATTAACCAGCTCTTCATTATTAATGGCAAAAACTTCCAAAGCATCGCCTGGTTCATATTCCAATCCTGAATCTTCCAAAGACAGCTCTATGTGATAGGTTTCCTTCTTAGATCCCCTGCCATTCAGGTTCACCTTGTTAAGCACTTCAGCCTGATGAATTTTATTTCCTGATGGAACAATTGCAGTTTTTGAAGAAATCTGAGGTTTAGAAACGGTATTTATTGACCCAAACAAATCCAAAGTACCGGCAACAACAGTTTCAAGTTGATCAAGAAAATCAACATCAAGTAAAACAGCTTCAGCCAAAGGTTTAGCTCCTCTTGAAATGAGTCGGTCATGAAAATCCAGACCAACCTGACAGAATTTTTTATAACTGCTGTCACCAAGAGCAATCACTGAAAAATTAACACCTGATAAATCACCGACTCTTTTTGTATCCAGAACCTTGTATAATTCTTCGGCGGCTGCAGGAGGTTCTCCTTCACCGTGTGTCGAAACAATAATTATTACATTTGATTCATCTTTCAGTTTCTTCACTTTGTAATCAAGCATATTACTCACCTCGGCTTTTACTCCTATCGAACTGGCTTGATTTTGTATTGCTTTTGCAACGATATTTGAATTTCCTGAGTGCGATCCCACCAGGATAGTTAAGGTAGATTCAGCAATTGATTGTGCTGTTTCAACAATGGGACCTTCATTTTGAAGCCCAATACCAGATAAGTATCCTCCTAACCAAATCAACTGATCTTTTGATAACTCTTTAACCAGTTCATCTGCTTTCCCCAATAATTCGACTGGCAAAACATTGCTACCTGCTATATTTGACATTTACTTATAATTTAGATAATACAATCCCATGACGATAACTCGTCGATAAAAAATATTTAGAAGTAAAGAGCAAACCGACTTGTTTGCAAATGGATTATGAAGCCCCTCAGGGCATTCGTTTGGAGAGAGTAGAAATGGATATAATCGAACTATTCATAACGGTTTATTTATGGTTAATGAATGCAATTCAAAGGACATTTGTAATGTGGTTAAAAAATGCCCCTTGAATCTGATATCCTTAATCGATATTAAATGTGCTCAAATAGCGTTCGCCTGTATCCGGCAATACAACAACAACTCTTTTACCTGCATTTTCAGGACGTTTTGCAACTTCTAATGCAGCCCAAAGAGCAGCTCCTGAAGAATATCCGCAAAGAATACCTTCGCATACCGCAGCATGATGTGCTGTTTCAATGGCGTCTTCATTTGATACACGAATCACTTCATCGTAAACTTCGGTATTTAAAACACCCGGAACAAAACCAGCTCCGATACCCTGAATCTTATGAGGCCCAGGATTTCCACCCGATAAAACTGGTGAAGATTCAGGCTCCACAGCCACCACTTTTACGTTCGGATTTTTTTGTTTCAGAACTTCGCCAACTCCGGTAATTGTACCTCCTGTTCCTATTCCGGCAACAAAAATATCAACTTTACCATCTGTATCATTCCAAATTTCCAATGCGGTTGTATTTCTGTGAACCTCAGGATTGGCAGCATTATTAAACTGCTGAGGAATAAATGCTTTAGGCAATTCATCAGCTAATTCATTTGCCTTTTCAATGGCTCCTTTCATTCCTTTTTCAGCAGGTGTAAGAACCAGCTCGGCACCAAATTTTTTCAGCAACTTCCTACGTTCTATACTCATACTTTCGGGCATTGTAAGAATCAGGCGGTAACCCTTCACTGCTGCCACAAAAGCCAATCCTACTCCAGTATTTCCACTGGTTGGTTCAACCAATACTGTGTCTTTATCTATCTTTCCGTTTTTCTCGGCATCAGTTATCATTGCAAATGCAATACGATCTTTTACCGAACTTGCCGGATTAAAAAATTCCAACTTGGCAACTACCTCTGCTGAAGCTCCTTCAGCCAACTTATTTACTTTTACCAACGGTGTGTTACCTATCAAGGCGGTAACGTTCTCAGCTATTTTGCTCATGGTTTTAATATTTTATGGTTATCACTTATTTTTAGATATAATACATGATGTGATCATTTTCTTCTTTATAGTGCGCCTTTAACTTATCAAGCGTAAAAGTTTTCAGAACCTCATCATATTCGTCTTTAACTTCCTGAAGAAATATAGCCGAAGCTATATTGGCATTATTTCCTTCTTTTTCTATAGGCTTTTCCATTTTCTCATCCAAAACACTCATTAAATCATACAGTGTAATATCCTTTAATGGCCTCGCCAGAAAATAACCTCCTCCAGCTCCTCTTTTAACATCAACAACTCCTTTTTTACGAAGGATAACTGCAATAGCCTCAAGGAATTTCAACGGTAAATCTTCATTCTCAGCTATCTCTGCCACTCCTCTCAATCTACCTTCAGGCAGAATTGCAAGAGCCAGAACAAATCTTAATCCATAATATACCTTCTTTGGAAACATATCCTACTTATTTACTATTTACATAGGCAAATATCAATCAAAGTCTTATAAAAAACAAATGATTTAATCCATATATATCATATTATTACAATAGGATATTTTACAAAGTGTTAATTTTTAGATGAATACAGTTTTATCGTAGTTTATTTTTATTCATACTTTTTAAGTATGAATAAGAAAATTATAGCTTATAGAATTAAAAAGCCTCCCGAATTGTAAAGAAAATACCACTCTCATTATGGTTTGAGAAACCATAATCCATTCTAAAGTTCAAACCATCCTCTGGCAAAGCCTGAAAACGCAATCCAACACCTGCAACAGCATGAAGTTCGGAAAACCAGGAAGAATTAAAATCAGGCATTACCTTACCTAAGCCACCAAAACCCACAGCACCAATGCGCCACCAAACTCTCTGCCGCCATTCCAACTGAGTAAACCAGCTTGTTTTATCAATATATTTATAGGGGTGAGGAATTCCTCGCAGATTATATTTACCACCAACAGAAGGTAATTTGTAAAAGGGTACATTTCCCGATGCAGAATTAACAACCAGCTGAGCTGCCAAAATACTATTGTCTTTTATGACATTAAAATAACGTCGAACATCAACTGATGTCAGATTAAAATCAACATCACTCCCTAAAAACTTTTTATAGATAAGGGACGATCCAGTAATCAACCAACCTTTTGCAGGATACAAAACATCATTACGATTGTCGAATATAAAGACAGGTCCAATTCCATTTGCCCAACCTCCTTTAAATCCTGAAATAGCCTCATTTAATAACTCACCTTCAATATTATCATTCGAATTACTATTAAGATCAAGCCTTAATCCAATAAAAAATCTATCATTTAATCCTTTGGCAATATCTGAAGTAAATACAAAGGAATTTAAGTCGTATTGAGTAAAAGGTTCTGTTTTAATTCCATTGCCTAAACCAAAGAACTCATCAGGTAGAAAAAGATATTGTATTTTGGAACTTAACGACCAGTTGTTTTTCCAGTACGAAATCAAGTCGAGCTTAACTTCGTACATTCCTTTCGTTGATACCTGAAATGATGACGCCAGAGTAGTTGGGCGATTCATCTCCTTATTTAAGGATCCGATTCGCCAAACAGGCATCACACCAATTTCAATTCCAGTACGTGGAGAATAACCTGCAGCAGGATAAACCGAAACAACATGCCTACCTTTCTCCCATGTAACAGCATCCAACACATCTTCCGCCAACCCAACACCCCACGCTAACAGATTTGTCTTAATACTATCGTTTTGCGACCATACATCCTGAAACAAGAATAAACAACCTGCCAGCCAAACAATTTTACCCCGATATAATATTTTAGAAGTCAAGAGCCTGATTAAAATCCGCAATAATATCTTCAGAATCCTCAATACCTACTGATAAACGAATCATCGTTGATCGAATTCCCATTTCCTCCTTCTCTTCGTCCGTAAACTCAGCATATATAGTAGATGCCGGATGTATGGCTAATGTTTTATTATCATTCAGATTGGTTGCTCTCCGTATCAATTGTAATCGGTTATAAAACTGAAAACACGCCTCCTGCGATTCCAGATCAAAAGTCATGACAGCTCCAGGCTTACCTTCAAACTGCTTAACTGCCAAACCATAACCTTCATGAGTGTCAGATCCGGGATATCGATATGATTTTATTTTGGAATGACTCTCAAAATACTCAGCCAGAGCCATACAGTTTTCAACACATTTATTTACCCTTAAAGCCATAATATCGAGGCCCATATTCATATAATGAGCCGTATGAGCAGTCATGGTACCGCCAAGATGCCTGAATATCTCCTTGCGTATCCGGGCAACAAGAGCATTCTGTCCAAATTTAGCTGACCACTCTTTTAAAGCAGGTAATTTACTCCAATCAAAAGTACCATTATCAATCACCACCCCTCCAAATGCAGCAGCGCCTCCCGAAATAAATTTAGTCGTTGACATGACCTCAATATCAACACCAAATTTCTTAGATTCAAACACATAAGGCGGCGTAATGGTACTATCTACCACAACAACAACATTCTTTTGTATGGCAAGCTGCGATATCTTCTCAATATCAACAATCTCAAGTTGAGGGTTAGTAATCGTCTCGAAAAAGTAAACTCTGGTATTCTCATCTGTAGCATCAGTAACAACTTTTTCATCAGTCATATCTGCAAATCGCACTTCAATCCCTAACGAGGGTAATGTTTGCTTTAACAAGGCATATGAATGACCAAAAAGATGATTGGATGCAACAATATTGCCACCGTTCTCAACCAAACCGATTAACACATTGGATATTGCAGCCATACCTGAAGACAAAGCAACAACAGCATGAGCTCCGGTCACTGATTTCATTTTATGTTCGAAATATTCAACTGTCGGATTCGATGTTCTTGAATAAGCATGAGCCACCTGCTTTCCTGCAAAGACCTCTTCAATCGTTTCTGCACTATCAAATTCATAAGCCACACCATCATAAACAGGCATATGAAGAGCATTATAAGCATCTTGTTTCGGATATGGTGTATGTAGTGAACGGGTTACAAAACCCTTTTTATCTTTTTTCATTTGAGAAACCTAACTAATATATTTTGTCAGCAACAAAAATAGTGATTCTAAGGAATCATACTATTAACGCAATGCTTTAACTTGAGCTGGTGTTATTATTTCACCCTTATTACCAAAGTTGGAGCGAAGATAATTTAAGACCGAAGCAATTTCCGTATCTGATAAATTTCGATAACTAGCCATCACCCCATTATATTTAATTCCATTTACCTCAATTTCACCCGACATACCATTCAGAACAATTTTAATAAGTTCATCCTTATCGCCTGATATAACACTGTTCTTTGATAAT
Organism: uncultured Carboxylicivirga sp.; assembly: GCF_963674565.1. Taxonomy (NCBI): domain Bacteria; kingdom Pseudomonadati; phylum Bacteroidota; class Bacteroidia; order Marinilabiliales; family Marinilabiliaceae; genus Carboxylicivirga; species uncultured Carboxylicivirga sp. Next base: position 5,952,566 of record NZ_OY771430.1, on the reverse strand, counting down.
GGTGGATACATCTTTGGTATACCGCCTGCATCCTTTTGATGGCAAGACATACAATGTTTTTTATACGATAATTCTCCATTATCATTATTGTTCAGAACAGACTCCGCTTGATTATCTGCAACATTCATCTGAGCTCCTTTATTCTTTGTCTGTCCGCAACTCACCAAGCTAATTGCAATAAATAAAAACACAAATTTGAATAAGTTATTCCAATTCATAAGTTACTATTAAATGATTCACTTAAATAAAAAGATTTGTTCATATTAATCATTGCAACAATTAAAACAATAAAACGTTCCATTCAAACATAAAAATATCCATATAATCACTCTTTTGAAACCAAGCGAACGCACAAACGTTATTAACCCGACAATAGACATGCAAAAAATAAAAATTGTAAACATTCTTTTTAGTACTTTTGCAGGTCAGACAACAAGCACGCAACAAAAAACTGAGGATATATGATCATTTACCTTAGATTATTATCAGACGAGAAGGACGATTTTGTGAAGGAGATTGCTGTTGATGACAAACTCACATTTGCTGATCTCCATAGTTTTATACAGGAATTACTAAAATACGACGCTACACAGATGGCATCGTTTTTTACGACTGACAAAGAGTGGAATAAGGAAACCGAAATTACACTCTTCGATATGGCTGATATTGACTCGGCCAACTTAAGAACAATGCAGGATACTATACTAACTGAATATATTTATGAAGTTGGTCAGCGAATGCTTTACGTTTTTGATTTTTTCTCAGAACGCGCTTTTTTCATAGAAGTCATTAATACTGCTGATGGCGACCTTGAAAAACCCATGTGTTATAGAAATGACGGTGAAGCTCCTGAACAAATTCAAATGGGTGATTTAACCGGAAATATAAGAAAAGAGCAAATTAACTTTCATGAAGATGAGTTTGATGGATCAATCGATTCATTGGATTTTTCGTCCTTGGACGATTTAGATTTTGAAAACGAAGATTCTGATTATTATTAATCCTGCCTGCTGAAACAAATGACAAAACACCTGGTGGTATTGGTTGGACCAACCGGAATTGGAAAGACTGATACCAGTTTAAAAATTGCAAAGCATTTCAAAACTGAGATAATCTCAGCTGATAGTCGTCAGATTTACAAAGAACTTAAAATTGGAACCGCGGCACCTACCGAAGAACAGTTGACTGTTGTTCCACACCATTTGGTAGGCACTCATTCTGTGGCCGACTATTACAATGCATGGCAATTTGAACAGGACGTATTAAAGCTTACTGATCAACTTTTTCAAAACAACAACACACTTGTATTAACGGGTGGTTCAATGATGTATATTGATGCTGTATGCAAAGGTATCGATGATCTGCCTACCATTGATCCTGAACTTCGTCAGGAAGTAATGGACCTATACGATAAAGAAGGTCTGGATGCCATCAGAAGACAACTAAAAATGCTCGATCCTGACTTTTACAATGAAGTTGATCTAAAAAATCACAAACGCGTTATGCATGCCGTTGAAGTTTGCCTGATGACCGGAAAACCATACAGCACATTACGTACAAACTCCACACGCCAACGCCCCTTTAACATTATCAAAATTGGGCTCGACATGGATCGTGATGAACTATACAATAGAATCAATCATCGCGTTGATATGATGATAGAAGATGGCCTCTTTGATGAAGCCCGTCAATTTTACCATCTTAAGAATGAAAATGCACTAAACACAGTTGGCTACAAAGAAATTTTTGCTCATTGGGATGGAGAATACGATGCTCAGACAGCTATTGAACTGATTAAAAGAAATTCCAGGCGATATGCAAAGCGACAGCTATCATGGTTTCGCCGCGACAAAGAAATGCACTGGTTTCACCCTAAAGATGCTGATGAAATTATTACATTTGTAGAACAACAAATTTTTGTTTAACCCACCGGGCCAATTACGCATAGCCTTGCTCGCGGTTTACATTTTCAGGCCCGGTGTTTTTCTTTCTGTCAATGGTCTACCATAAGCCTTTTAACCTTCGAGTATATGGACTTTTAATAAATCCTTACAACCAAGTTTTACTTACAGACGAGTACCGTATGAACATGCATATGTGCAAATTTCCGGGAGGAGGGTTAGAATACGGAGAAGGAACTATTGATTGCCTGAAACGTGAATTCGATGAAGAACTGGGTATAACGATTGAAATCAAAAAGCACTTTTATACCACCGATTACTTTCAGAAGGCTCTGTTTTTTGAGGATACTCAATTAATCAGCATTTATTATCTTGTTGAATCCAATCAATGGAAAGAAATTAAAACATCTGATAAACCCTTTGACATAAAAGCGATAGAAGGCGAACAAAGTTTTAGATGGGAAAATATCGATCAATTAGAAGCTGAAGAACTTACTTTCCCAATTGACAAAAAAGTAGCTATGATGCTAAAAGAATTATAAAGTTGCCTCAACTACTAAATGAAAGGTTTCTTCACTCCATTCAGATCGATCAAATCCTCCATAAAATTCAACTGTAGTGAACAAATCTTTTAATGGTTGCTCTAGCCAGCTTTTTAACAATGGAAGTAGTTCAACTTGATTTTCAGTTATCGTATTTCCTTTAAAACTTAAGGTTGTTATAAACCCAATCTTTCCATCACGACGATGTACATAATCTCTCTTAAAACTCAGATCACCTGATTCAATCGTCGGCAAATGATCAACATTCTGACTTAACACGCGATCGTAATTAACTATCTGAAAAATAAATTTACCTCCGGGTTTCAGTTTACTTTTAACATTCCAGAATAATTTCAGCACATCAGCCTGTTCATCCAGATGAACCACCGTATTTCCCAAACACAGAATACTGTCAAAAAGCATTGACGAATAATCATCAGAAAAAGTACGCAGATCTCCTTTACGGAATTGCAAATCCAATGCTTGCGGACGCTTTTCTTCTGCCTTGGCAATCATCTTCTCGTCAAAATCAAAAGCTCTTACTTTTGCACTTCTCCGAGCCATTGCAATCGCCAAAGAACCTGTTCCACAACCCATATCAAGAATGGATTTTTGAGCAAATTTTCCACCAACCGCTTTCTCAACAAATAAAAGCTGCTTCTCATTAAAGGGAAACAGCTGATCATACATCTCGGATATATTACTATAAAAGTCCATTAATCGATAGTTTCTGATATATGGTATTTATTTCGTTCTGAACCATTACGAGAAACCAACTCAGCAAGAAAACCTGCTAAAAAAAGTTGCGTTCCTAATAGCATTGAGGTTAAAGCAATATAAAAGTAAGGACTCTCAGTAACCAATGGAGCCGATATATTGTGATAAACAGCCCAAAGTTTTCGAACTCCTAACCAAAGTGCAGAGCCAAAACCCACAGCAAACATTAAAGTACCCAAGGTTCCAAAAAGGTGCATTGGGCGCTTTCCAAACTTAGAGATAAATGTCACAGACAGCAGATCCAAAAAACCTTTAACAGTTCGCTCAATACCAAATTTAGAAACACCGTATTTGCGCTCCTGATGCTGCACTACCTTCTCACCAATTTTGGAAAAACCAGCCTGTTTTGCAATCAATGGAATATAGCGATGCATCTCACCATAAACCTCAATACTTTTAATTACTTCTTTACGATAAGCTTTTAATCCGCAATTAAAATCATGCAGTTTAATACCGGAAACCATACGAACGGTTCTATTAAACAGCTTACTTGGCAAGGTTTTACCAATTGGATCAAATCTTTTCTTTTTCCAGCCGCTTACCAGATCATAACCTCCCTCTTTCACCAAACGAAACAGTTCCGGTATTTCATCAGGGCTATCCTGAAGATCAGCATCCATGGTTATCACCACATCACCTTCAGCAGCCTCAAAGCCACAATATAGAGCGGCCGACTTACCATAATTCCTTCTAAAACGGATACCTCGCACCATTGGATTGGACCCCTTCAATTCTTCTACTACTTTCCATGAAGTATCTGAACTTCCGTCATCCACAAACAATACTTCATAAGAAAGATCCAACGAGTCAACAACTCGTCGGATCCAGCTTAATAATTCGTTTAACGATTCTTCCTCGTTATATAATGGTACAATTATCGATAAATCCATATTCTCTATTCAGCCTGTGCTTCTTCAAACATTGGTTTGTCTTTTTTGAAGATGGCAGCTAAGATAAGAGAAATAATTACGCCTCCAATAGCAGATCCAACTACACCAAAAAGAGCAAGTGCTGTCGGACTCATCATTTTTCTCATCATTCCTTCCACCATATCAAGATTCTGCTCAACTTCCGGATTCTTAGCAATGGCTTCCTCTATAGCCAAATTAAAAAGCTGATCCGGGATAGATGGATCAATAACAGTCATTAGAATGTAAGAAAAGATAGAACCTAAAACTCCGCCAATCAAAGCTGTCATAAAGCCCAGACCAACACCAGTTCCGTAGCTCATAAAACCACCATTAACTTTATCTCTATAGGTTAACATAGCCCATATTAATATACCAATTGTTATAAGGTAAGAGACATAACTTAGTGGTTTATTACCAATCATACCGGCAACATAGATAATAACCGAATAAAGAATTGAGATCACACCTAAATAAATACCGTAAGTCAAAGCAGTTTTTGACCAAGGTGCATTTGTTTTTTCCATAATCAGGGTTTTAAAATTTATAATTCAACTAAATTACAAAATCCACATGAAACAGCCTTCATTTGGTTAAAGAATAAGTCTGAATGAAAAAAGATGTAAAAATTTTGTTTTTCATTTTCACCATTTTAGATAAAATACATAAAAAAAGTAGTGCATATTATTTGCAGGAATTGAGTTTTGTTTTACTTTTGCATCCGCAATCACAAACACGGGTAAGTCTCATACGACTAGCTCCTGTTGAATTCCCCCAGGGCTTGACGGCAGCAAGGGTAGACGGTTGTAGCAGTGCGATGTGGGTAGCTTACCCACCCTGCCGGTGTAGCTCAGCTGGCTAGAGCAGCTGATTTGTAATCAGCAGGTCGGGGGTTCGAGTCCCTCCACCGGCTCCGAAAAGTAACCAAAGGGTTACCGGAAAATTTTAAAATACTGAATGCAATTGGGGAGATACCAAAGTGGCCAACTGGGGCGGACTGTAACTCCGCTGACTTATGTCTTCGTAGGTTCGAATCCTGCTCTCCCCACTTTTCTGCCGGTGTAGCTCAGCTGGCTAGAGCAGCTGATTTGTAATCAGCAGGTCGGGGGTTCGAGTCCCTCTACCGGCTCTCTTTTAGAGAAACAGAAAAGAAAATTGCTTTTGCGTAAGTAGCTCATACCGATAGCTATCGGGAGATAGAGCATCGCAAATAATTTGCGGAAGTAGCTCAGTTGATAGAGCATCAGCCTTCCAAGCTGAGGGTCGCGGGTTTGAGCCCCGTCTTCCGCTCTTTTAAGCCATTTGATTTTTCGAGTGGCTTTTTTAGTGGCAAATTTTATCCTGAAAAAAGATTCAGGTAACTAAAAATATTGAAATGCAATTGGGGAGATACCAATCACGATAGCTATCGTGAGGCCAACTGAGGTCCCGAAGCTTCGGGATAACTCCGCTGACTCTCCAATAATATAAACAACAAGAATGTTTGTTGTAACAAAATTTTACTGAATGCAAATGGGGAGATACCAAAGCGGCCAACTGGGGCGGACTGTAACTCCGCTGACTTATGTCTTCGTAGGTTCGAATCCTGCTCTCCCCACTTTTCTGCCGGTGTAGCTCAGCTGGCTAGAGCAGCTGATTTGTAATCAGCAGGTCGGGGGTTCGAGTCCCTCTACCGGCTCTCTTTTAGAGAAACAGAAAAGACAATTGCTTTTGCGGAAGTAGCTCATCCCGATAGCTATCGGGAGATAGAGCATCGCAAATTATTTGCGGAAGTAGCTCAGTTGATAGAGCATCAGCCTTCCAAGCTGAGGGTCGCGGGTTTGAGCCCCGTCTTCCGCTCTTTTAAGCCATTTGATTATTCAAGTGGCTTTTTTATTACCTTCTATTTATCTTGTATTATTGGTACATTACCATATCAGTATAAAACTTACATCATAAAAAAAGCACTTATCGCATAAACAATAAGTGCTTTACTTTATCAAAAGAACCTTGTTAGTCCAGTAGATCATTTAATAATAGTGCCAACCTGTAACCAGCCTTCTGAATTTGCTTATATACAACAGGACTATATTTGTGATTATACACATAGCTGTATTTTTTGTCTCCCAAATTATCGTAAATATCACGGGTGATGACATGTGTTTCATCAATCCAATCAACAAAGCTTAGTTTATTCCATTGTTTTAAAGCATCCTTGTCAGGGACTCCTGCAAAATTCACCAATTCGGTATAACTTAATCTACTGTAATCAATTAACTCTTCATCCCATACTTTATGCAGATTGCTTTCTTCACCAAACCATTGCACTTCCAACCTGTTACCTCCCAAATCTTCTTTGAGTCCCACATGCATAGGTTGATGAGCATCACCTACCAAATGTATGATAAATTTAAGAGCAATAGCTTTTTCTTCTTTAGACGATTTATTGTCTTTTAGCATTTTAACCATCTGATCCAAAACTGTTACAATATCTCCCTTCTGATTTTTAACCGCATCCTCATATTTCTCATCCAAAGGCATATTTACATAATGAGGCAATTTATTGTAAGGATTATCCTTTTCCGATCTTATTTCATCAGCCCAATTGGCATACAATGGAAGATAGTCGTTACCTAATATTTCCTTAATCTTAATTTTGGTATCGTTCGAAAGTTGATGGTAAGCTATTTCTGCAATTGCTCGATGTCCCGTACTCCCCCAGGAAAAAGCATTTTGAACAGAAAACAGAGTAATTACAAATAAAATAATCGTTTGATTTATTGCTTTCATTCAGGATGTTTTATTCTCTTTGTTTTAATTTTAAATGTCACACAAAACTATTGTTTAATTTCAACTGACAAGTACAAAAAATATACATTTGATAAAACTTTTTGTTCAATCTTACACCTCACATAAAACTCCTTTGCATTATAAACTTTTTTTATTGCAATGTAATTACCATGTAACTAAATAAAAGCTTACTTTAGGAGTGAAACAAAGCAGGCGTCATGTTACTAAAAATCTATGAAGACAATCCGAATGAGCGCGAACTTCGAAAAGTAGTAGATATACTGCAGAATGGTGGCGTGGTAATCTATCCAACAGATACCATTTATGGGATTGGCTGTGATATCTACAATTCAAAAGCAGTTGAAAAAGTTGCCCGTATCAAAGATATAAATCTGAAAAAAGCCAACCTTTCATTTATCTGTTACGATCTAAGCCATATTTCTGATTTTACCAAGCCTCTAAATAATCAGGTTTTTAAAGTAATGAAACGCTGTTTACCGGGTCCCTTTACATTTATTTTAGATGCTAACAGCAATGTTCCTAAAATTTTTAAAAACAATAAAAAGACAGTAGGTATCCGTGTTCCTGACAATAACATTATTCGCACTCTGGTTGACTTATTGGGTAATCCAATCTTGTCGACTTCAGTAAAGGATGATGACGACATACTGGAATATAGTACCGACCCGGAACTGATTCATGAGAAATTTGCTGATTTGGTTGATGTGGTTATTGATGGCGGATACGGCGGTAACGAACCTTCAACTATTATTGATTGCACAAGCAATGAAATGGTAATTACACGTCAGGGATTAGGAATCGTCGATCTTTAAAAAATTATTCTTTCCAGAAATAAGGTGAAAAGATTAGAATTACGGTAAATATCTCCAGACGACCAATTAACATCAGGATAGATAAAAACCATTTACCAAAAGCAGGAATTGTATAAAAGTTTGAAGCAGGTCCTACTTCACCCAATCCTGGACCAATATTACCTATGGATGTAGCAACTGCTCCAAGTGATGTGTCCAGATTATATCCCATCATACTCATTACAATCATACTCAATCCAACAATCATCATATAGATAACAATAAAGGCCAGCACATTTGTGATGATTCCTTGTCCTACGGCACGATCGTTATATCTTACCGGAATAACAGCATTAGGATGAACCAGTCGTTTTAATTCGTAATAACTGTTTTTCATCAACAATACGATACGTACAATTTTGATACCTCCACCTGTTGATCCTGCCGAACCACCAAAAAACATCAGAAGGAAAATAATAATACTTAAAAAAGGAGCCCACAATAAATAATCCGCTGTTGCATATCCGGTAGTTGTAATAATGGAAACCACCTGAAACAAACTATCTCTGATGCTTTGTTCTACACCATCAGCACCACCTGTAAAATACAACACTGCAGCAACAACTACACTCATTCCAACTACAATCCCTAAATACGACTGAAACTCTTCATCTTTCACCACCTTCATAAACCGACCTTTTAAGGCACTAAACGAAAGTGTAAAATTGGCTCCCGCCAGAAACATAAAGAAAATCATCACATACTGCAGGTAAGATGAATCGTAATAGGCAATACTTGCTTGTTTGGTTGAATATCCACCTGTTGCCATGGTTGTAAATGAATGGCAAATAGCATCAAAAGGTGTCATTCCTCCTAAAACCAACAATAAAGCCTCAACCAGGGTAAATAAAACATAAATACCATATAATCGTTTGGCTGTTTCTTTTATACGAGGGTGCAACTTATCTGGCACCGGACCTGGTACCTCAGCTACAAACATCTGCATTCCACCTACTCCCAGCAGAGGCAAAATGGCCAGTGAAAGTACAATAATACCCATACCTCCCAACCACTGAATCAGACTTCGCCAAAACAATAAGCCATGCGGTAAGGCTTCAATATCATTTAGAATACTACTACCTGTGGTTGTAAAACCAGATATGGTTTCGAAAAAAGCATCGGTATACGAAGGAATAGCTCCACTAATATAAAAGGGAAGTAACCCAAACAGTGAGAACACTAACCAAACAAGTGTCACCACCAAATATCCTTCACGCTTACCAATATCTTTAGGTGCCTTAAAAAAGATACTTGCAATAATTCCACCAATAGTGATACAAATACCGGAAGAAATCAGATGATAAGGTAAATCATACTCATTATACAAGGCTGCTATTCCTGCTGAAAGCAACATAAAAACACCTTCAACCACCAAAAGTAGTCCAAGTACCAGTAAAATAAACCTCGAATTAAGCATTCTTTATTTTCAATGTTAGATAGTCAAAAATACACAGACTTATTTATTTCTCCAGAAATGAGGAGAAAAAAGTATCAAAACCGAAAATAATTCCAAACGACCCAACAGCATGAGAAAAGATAAAACCCACTTCCCGGCTTCCGGCACCAATAGAAAATTATTCATGGGTCCCACTGTTCCCAACCCTGGACCTATACCTCCCATTGTAGTGGCGGCAGCTCCCATGGCCGAACTCATGTCCATCCCTAAAAAGGTAAGTGTAAAAGAACCGATGGTAAAGACAAAGAAATAAAGAATAACAAATGCCATCACCTTATAAACCACTTCATTTGAAATGGATTTATCCTTAATCTTCAATGAAAAAACAGCCAATGGATGAATTAAACGTTTGAATTCAAGCATTGTATTTTTCATTAAAATATGATGACGCATTATTTTAATACCTCCAGATGTACTTCCGGCACTGGCTCCCATAAACATCAGCAGAAAAATTGCATAGGTAAAATACGGATGCCAGGCAGTGTAATCAGCTGATACAAATCCAGTTGTAGTAACAATACTCACTACCTGAAAAAGTGCTGCTCTAAAAGATGGTTCAGCAGGAAAATGATCGTACAATGCCAATGTTCCTGCAATTAGCAATGCAAAAAACAACACTAGCAAAGCATACAATTGCAACTCTTTGTTTTCAATTACCTTTTTAAATTTCCCTTTCCACAGAAAATAGAATAAGGTAAAATTGGTGCCTGCAAAAAACATAAATACAATCACCACATACTGAATATATGGTGAATAGCCCATCAAACTGTCATTCTTGGTTGAAAATCCACCTGAGGCAATGGTACCAAAACTATGACACAATGCATCGAATAGCGGCATGCCACCAAAGACTAAAAAAACAGTCTCAATAGCAATCAGCGACACATATATACCCCAAAGACTTTTAGCTGTTTTTGCAATTCGTGGATGCAACTGCTCATTGGTAACACCACCTGCTTCGGCATTAAAAAGCTGCATACCACCAAAACCGAAATAAGGCAAAATAGCTACAGCCAACACTACAATACCCATCCCTCCTAGTAAATGTGTTACACTGCGCCATAGTAGAATACCATGAGGTAAGATTTCAATATCAGTAATAACAGAAGCTCCGGTAGTTGTAAAACCTGATATAGATTCAAAAAAAGCATCACTAAAACGAGGAACAGTTCCACTTAAAATATAGGGAAGACTACCAAATAAAGCTATTACGATCCAAACACAGGTAACAACAATAAAACCTTCACGTTTGATCATATCTTTGGGCACCTTACGAGTTAACATCCAGGCACTTCCTCCAACTATCAAAGCTATTAATCCTGAATATGTTAAAGCTATAGTATCACCTTCCTTATAAAAGAAAGCTACCAGTGCACATATAAGCATAAACAAGGCCTCGAACACAAGAACAAGACCTAAAATATTGATGATAAATTTTTTATTCAACATGAGTTAAGCACACAATATGCCAGTGATATCCTAGCTAAACATTTTTTCAACTTTGGCAATCCCCATTGGCATAGCAAACATAACTACCTTGTCATTGGGTTCTATAACAGTATCTCCTGTGGCAATAATAGCAGATTCACCACGAATAATACCTCCGATATTCACATCTTTAGGTAAACCTAATTTATGTAAAGGACCTTTGGTAATTTTCGAACCTGGTTGAGCTGTTAATTCCAGCACCTCAGCATCGGTAGCTGTTAAACACCTTACATGTGAAACATTTGCACGCAATGTGTATCGATAAATGTGGCTCGCTGCAATTAATTTTTTATTAATCAATGTACCAATACCAATATTCTCAGCCAGATCAATGTAGTCGATATTTTCAACCTCAGCAACAGTTTTAGGTACACCCATCTTTTTCGCCAACTGACAAGCCAATATATTCACTTCTGAATTACCTGTAACAGCAACAAAAGCATCCATCTTCTTAATACCTTCGTCTTTCAACAACTCAAGGTTACGGCCATCTCCGTTAATCACTAAGGTATTCGATAATTGATCGGCCAATCGAACAGCTCTCTCTTTATCGATCTCAATCAGTTTAATATTATAGTTTCCTTCGAGGTTTTCAGCTACTTTCTTTCCAATTCTGCTACCTCCAAGGATCATTACATTTTTAATTTCAAACTGCTTTTTCCCGGCATCTACCATAACCTGCTGAACGGCAGATTTGGTAGTAATAACATAAACCAAATCGTTATGTCTTAAATCATCCTGACCACGAGGTATAATTGTTTCACCACTTCTAAGAATGGCAACAATGTTATATTCCTGCTTCTCATACATAGCAGAAATCTCAGCCAGTGTTTTACCCACAATCAAGGCATTGTCGCGCACTTTTAAAGCGAACATTACCAACTTACTGCCTGTAAATTCAAACATCTGACGAGTACCTACCTGTTTCAATGAAGCACTCACCTCTTTGGCTCCCAATTGCTCAGGATATATTAATTCATCAATACCCAGTCTTTTGAAGAAGAGTTTATTTTCTTCCATCAGGTATTCATGATTATTTACTCTGGCTACTGTTGTTTTAGCTCCCAACTGTTTGGCAAGGATACATGAAAGAATACTCATATCCTGATATGGAGGCACTGCAATAAACAAATCACATGATTTCACATTGGCTTCCCTTAAATCTTCGATAGATGAGATGGTACCAACAATGGTCATAAGATCAAAGTGAGAGTCTACTTGCTTAAGCTTCTCTTCATCTTCATCCATTAAAATGACGTCGTGGTTTGCATTACAAAACATCTTTGCCAAATGCGTACCGACTTCTCCTGCTCCTGCAATAAAAATCCTCATGATGATTCAATTCTTTTTCCCGTTTTACCCGTGGGCAAAAAACACCGCAAATTAAGATATAATAAAGGAATAAATCCAAATAATATCGACAGAAATCACTACCCCAACCGTAGAGATATCTTCAATAGTAAAGAAACACTAGGGTTTTAGCTCATATTTTTTTTCTTCATAAAAGCACAGAGAAGGTATCTCATATAACATAATCCTCTTAAACCCATGATCCTTGTTATTAACTATACGATCTTTAGGATCCAGATTTACGATAAAATCAAAATTCATCTTAATCCTATTTACCTCCTCCTCAAAGCCATTCCTTACAATCAGTATTGATTTACCATCTATGACTTTTATATTACACAAAGAGTCAATCACCGCACAATCTTTATAAAATAAAGGCTTTGAATCAACACCATAATTCTGCCATATTCCTGACAAAAACCAATCAATATCTTTACCCGTTAATTCAGAACTCATATAGACTTCATTAACATTTGGATTGAAATAATTGACAAACGTTCCCTTTCTAGTTTCCACTGCTATTAATCCCTCATCAGGGACCAAAAACCTATTCACGTGCAGACTAATAACAAATAGAACTGCCATTAATAATAACAATCGAAGGCTCTTTAGGGTTTGAATTTCCAGGCGAATTATCAATATTATCAGGAAACCATAAAAAAGCAGCATTTGCCACCAGTTAAAAGGGATTTGTGTTATGGAAGAATAAGGGAAATCACTAATTAAATGAGTTATATTATTCATAAAACCCAATAAATCATTTAAAGCTGGTACAATGACACTTAATATTAAACCAAATGGACTCAACAATGCACTTAGCAGCGCTAAAACCAATACAGGTGTTACCACAGGAATCAGCAACCAATTTGTTAGAATAAAAAAGACTGGAAACTGATGAAAGGTAACAAGACTTATTGGAATTGCTCCGAGCTGAGCCGTAACTGACAAGGCCAGTATTGACCAAAACCATCGAAATGGTGGAAACCTGAAGTATATGAGTTGGTTAACATATGGATAAAACAAAACTATGCTTGCAACAGCACAGTGACTTAACCAAAACCCAATACTATAGATAAACAGAGGATCAATAAGCAAAATGATGACCATGGAAGCTGATAACAAATTTACAATGCTGATTCGACGCTGACTAAACTTACCTATTTCAATAACAGAAAACATGATGGTTGCCCTTAATACAGAGGCCGAGAAACCCGTCAGCAACGCATATAACCACAACATTAAAAACACACAAATAAATACTGCCACCTTGTTCCTGATCATTAAACGAAAGAGCCATGATATAATCAAATAAATAATTCCAACATGCAAACCCGAAACTGCCAACAAATGCATGGCGCCAGCTCCGGTAAATGCCTGCTTCTGTTCTATTGACAATTGGTACTTATCGCCTAAAAACATTGCATTTAAGATTGCTAACTCCTGCTTCCCTAGTCCGTATTCAATGAATCGTTTATTAAGGTAATCCTTGAATTTCTCAAGATATAATTCCAGACTAATGGATTCACCTTCTTCAACCAGAACTTCATAATCTTTTACAATCATTCGAAAAGCAACACGATTATTTATAAGATAACCTGAATAATCAAACTGAAAAGGCAATGCGGGTGGCTCAAACGGTAAAAGCTGACCGTAAATATTTAAACTGGAACCAATATTAATTTCTTGTGTTTGATTTTTTTTAGATAAATAAATCACACCACTCTCTTCTATATATGAATTACATGAATCATGAGGTAATCCAACAATTGAAGCTTCGTACTTATTATTTTTATCTGTTTCACCAACAAATCTAATCACCTGCACTTTTAATGTAGCCATTTCATTACTATCAATAAAAAATGGCTTTCGCAAAGCTTGTAATGCGGCACCAAAACTTAACATACAAATAGTCATAAGCATGCCGGCAACGAAACCAAGTCGAAAAGTTGGCCTTAACTGATAATAATAATAAAACGCGGCAAACAGAACGAATAGAAAAATTGATAAACCTGTTAAATAAAAGGAAGATAATTGAGTTTGACAGGATAACCAGATACCTGCAATTAAAGGTAAAACAAGTCTTAGAAATGGCGAATCTGATAAGAATAATTTAACCATTTAAATGTTGCTAAATAATTAAATTTAATCAACATTTTGTTCAAATTCAACTTTTCTTACCTACCGCAAAAATTACAGCATTCAATAAAATTAAAGTTCCGGAAATAAGTACAAGTCCATATCCAACTCCCACATACTGAACTAAAAATCCAATTACAACAGCAAAAAGTGAAGTAAAAATAGTTTCACTCTGTGATTCAGCAGACAATACTGTCGCCATTAATTTATCATCAAAACTCTCACTGATATATTTAACAGCCATGGGTCTTCTGGCATTCTGAACCACTAATATCAATGAAAAAAAGAGGATGGCAAGAACCTCCAATTCCAAGGCATACATAATTCCGGCAATTACACCTCCAAACCATCCGATTAGTTGAATAATTGAAAGGCCCGATTTAATACTACTAAAAACAGATTCAATCTTATATACTCTTTTACTTACAAAAGCATTTATCAAATAAAGCAGTGAATAAATAATTCCGATCACTAAAGCAGTCTTCTTCTTTTCTGCAATATCCATTAAAAAGGGCAACGAAATAGCCAAAGACACTAATAAGGGTTGAATATAATCCTTAACTGCCTTATAATATCCCGTATAACTACTGGTTGCTACAATTAAACGGAAAGGTTTCCAGTTTGAAAAAGCATTCTTAACCGAAAGAAAATGCTCTTTAAACAATTTACCAACACTCATGCCCGACTGCATAATATCACCATTCAAGTAAGATGGATAGGACATCATCAAAAACAAATCTATTAAATAAGGAATAATTGAAAGCAAGAATACATATTTATAAGATCCACTGTAAAACACAAGTATTGCACTAATTATTGATGCCAATGCCGATCCTCGTTGCGACCATGAACGCGTATTTCCATAATAGGCTGTCTTTGCACTCTCCCAACCGTTCTTTTTAAGATAAGCCAATATCATTGCCTTATGTGTACCTGTTCTGAAAGCATCGCCAATTCCGTAAAAAACAAACGCGATAACAAATCCTATAAATCCACTTAAAAAGTAAAACATCAGAAAACTTACAATGTAAGCGAGAAATGAAAAAATCATTGATCTTTTTCGACCCACAATATCCGCAATGATGCCAGAAGGTACTTCCAGAATATTGATGCTAATTTCACGTACTCCATACAAAATACCTACCTGGGCATAAGAAACCCCTTTTTCTAGAAAAAATAACAGAAGAAAAGGATCAAAAAAACGAAGATTTTTAAAAAAACCGTATGCACAGAATTTATAAAATTGTAGATCTTTCTTATATCCGGCTCCTTCTTTTTTCATGAAATAAGTATTGAGCCACCAAAATACATAACCGCGATTACCTGTACAAGTATATACAAAAAAGAAAGCCGCCTTAAAGCATTCTTTAAGACGACTTTCAACTTTTAACCAAACCTAACCCTAAACTATGAGAAAACTTACTCAATATCTTGAAGCACATAGTGCTTTGTTATCATTTCAAATTGTAAGATGTTGTTTTCCCTCTAATCTTACTTTGCAAAAATACACCCTTTTTTATTACTCTGCATAAATATAATTGTTAATTTTTGTTAATCCAAATGTTAACGTATCTTTATCTTCACATAATTAAATAATTAAAAGTGGTATTTGAATGCTATATTAAAATTTTCCTTGATTTGCACCATATCTGATTCAGTCGTAAAATATCTTAAATTTCCTAACAACCTAGTAGATAGGAACTGATTAATCTTCATATCAACAATAATCTCCCAGTCTATTTGTTTCTGATTTTCACTATCATCGCTCAAATACTGGTAAAAAATATCAAGTTTTGAATTAAGATTAATTTCCTTTGAAATTTGGTAGCTGAAATTATTTACAATTGACAAACCATTCAGTGTATTCGTCTTTTTGTCATTGTCAATACCATATCTGGTCTGATTAAATTTAACTGTATCTGAAACAATTGTTAATCTTGATGTCAGAGGTGATAACAGCAAGGTGAATTTATTGCTGGGCTTAAAATCCATACCGACAGCAAATGACATGTAAGCCGGCGCCAGGAAACCTGAGATAGGGGTCTCATGCTCTTTATCTGATTTCTCATATCCATAAAAAACCTGTGTTTTAAAATTATATAAGAAACTATAATACCATTTCTTCGATGATTTTAAACCATACTTTGTATTTATTTCAAGAAGATCGTCGTTTACTCTACCACTCTCCGACTCAGTTGAAATGACCCCAACCTTATGAATGATATTATTTTCCCAACTATGCTTGCCTTTTGTAAAATTGGCTTTAAATCGCAAATCACTACTTAATGCAATATTATTTTCTCCCCCTTTTGTCCAGTTTTCAAGATAACCCTGAGAAAGTTGCACGTTCTCGGTTCCTTCAAACTTCCAAGGACTTTTTTTAATAACAATCTGCTCCAGATTAGGCTTTGTATTAAAAGTATCAGGCAACAGAGTACTTATTGATTTTTCAACAGCTCGACGCGATAATCTTCTCTTCCCTACATTGGATACATCCGGTATATCATTCCATAAATATTCAACATGAAAAGGACTATTGATAGCAGCTTTTGCCATTACCTGATTTATAGGTCTTTTATCCAGATTCACCAACTTTGAATAATAGCCTCCTGATTTGTGCCAACCAATAAATTCCTGATAGTTTTTTAAGGCCTTCCTGGAATATGAAACCGGATGATACACAACTTTTTTATATTGAGGCAATTGATACTTTAAGCTAAAAGTATGTGGCATATATTTAGATTGAAGATTACTTGAAAATTCTAATCTTCGCAACATACCTCCACCATATATTTGCTTGCGTATGTATTTGGTCACGTATCCCTCCTGAAAACCCCAACTGATTGAATCTTCATTACTAAAATCATCTTCATCCATTTTGTTCTGCCAGATTTGTTCCAGTAACCGACCAGACATAACCTGCCCATTTATGGTTTGAATACCACCCAAATTCAGAAAAAACAGTAAAACAATAACATACAGACAATCCGTCCCCAGATTTTTTATTTGCACAGTAAGGTAGTTTTTATGATTTTCTCATGACAAAAATAGCATGAAATACGATTTTGAAAAACAAATAATACAAAGAATACTCAATTAAGTTAGTGCCTTTTAAAAACTTATACTTTTGACATGATATATGGTGCTAATTTGAAACTAATTATTTAATTAATTCTACATAACAATTATTGTTCCAATTGTTAGTGATTAATGTCAGTAAATGAATTTTTATCTCAATCTCAATTTTATTAACTTTGTCTCCGGATAAAAGTTCTGATGATGGTTAATTATCTCATACAATCTGCTTTGTCATCCCGTGTTTACCTCAACATCAAAAACAGGGACGAGTTCTCCTGTTAATTAGCTGCTATTTGCAGCAAATCAAATCTGATTTCAATTTTATTTTATTTTTAATTACACCTCAAGAAATTGAGCTATGTAATTGCATTGATGTTGACATTAATCAAATTAACATGGAATTACCATTTTCTGAATCATACAAAATAAAAATGATTGAGCCTATTAGAAAGAGCTCAAGAGAAGAACGCGAACGCTGGATTAAAGAAGCTAAATACAACCTGTTTAACTTGCGAAGCGATCAGGTTTTTATTGACCTGCTTACCGATAGTGGAACCGGTGCAATGAGCGACAGGCAGTGGGCTGCAATGATGTTGGGTGATGAAAGCTATGCCGGCGCATCCTCATACTACAACTTAAAAAATGCTATTAAAAACATTTTGGGTTTTGATTACTTTTTACCAACTCACCAGGGAAGAGCAGCTGAAAATGTATTGTTTTCTGCACTAATAAAAGAAGGAGATGTCGTTCCCGGCAACTCACATTTCGATACAACCAAAGGGCATATCGAATTCAGAAAAGCCAGAGCAATTGACTGCACCATCAACGAAGCCTTCGACACGACACTGAATCATCCATTTAAAGGCAATATTGACCTGAATAAACTGGAACATGTATTGATAACACACCCCAAGGAAAATATTCCGATGATTATTGTTACTGTTACCTGCAACTCGTCGGGAGGACAACCTGTATCGATGGAAAATCTTCGGGAGGTATATAGTATGGCAAAGAAATACGGCATCAGGGTTATTTTTGACTCGGCTCGTTTTGCCGAAAATGCATACTTCATTAAAGTGCGCGAAGAAGGTTACGCAGACAAAAGCATTAAGGAAATTGTTAAAGAAATGTACTCCTATGCTGATGGCATGACTATGAGTAGTAAAAAAGATGCCATCGTTAACATGGGTGGTTTCATTGCTTTAAAAGAGGAAGATCTTTTTAAGAAAGCCAGCCAGTTCAATATTATTTTTGAAGGTTTTATTACCTACGGAGGTATGTCTGGCAGGGATATGAATGCATTGGCCCAAGGATTGGATGAAGGTACCGAATTTGATTATCTTGAGACTCGTATCAAACAAGTTGAATACCTGGGTAATCGATTAAAAGAATTTGGCATTACCATTCAGGAACCCACTGGAGGCCATGCTATTTTTGTTGATGCCAAAAAATTTCTTCCTAACATACCAAAAGAAGAATACGTGGCTCAAACATTAGCCATTGAATTATATAAAGAAGCAGGTATCAGAGGTGTTGAAATAGGAACACTACTGGCCGACAGAGATCCAGATACCAGAGAAAACAGATACCCAGCTCTGGAATTGCTGCGACTGGCAATACCACGACGAACCTATACCAATAATCACATGGATGTTATTGCTGTTGCATTAAAGAATGTATTCGACCGCCGTAATGAAATAAAAAACGGTTATAGAATAGTTACAGAAGCCCCTATTATGAGGCACTTTACTGTTGAATTAGCTCCGGCTGTCAAGCAAAGTGCCAACATATAATAATTATCCCCAATTCAACGATAAAGGTTGTGTCAAATGACACAACCTTTTTCTTTTTTCTGTTTGATGGCAGCCTTTTTTTAACTTGCTTTGTAGTCCTCAAAGGAAAGTTGCTCTAATAATTTGATAACACCTTGATATAATCAACAACAAGCTGGATAGATGAAAGATTTAACTGTAGGAAACGAAGCCAAATTAATTTTCAGGTTTGCTTTACCTATGGTTTTCGGTAATCTGCTTCAGCAAATGTATCACTTTGTCGATAGTGTAATAGTTGGTCGCTTTATTGGTAAAGAAGCACTGGCTGCTCTGGGAGCCTCTTCCCCTATTTTTTATGCTTTAATAGCTTTTATAATTGGAATTGGTAGTGGCGCAACTATTGTAATCAGTCAATATTTTGGTGCCAAGGAGCTTGACAAAGTAAAACGTGCCATCGACACCATTTTTATCTTTTTATTCTGGGCATCAATCGTAATTACAATAATTGGCATTTCGTTCAGTGAAGAAATATTTACACTCTTACGGGTTGATGAAGCAGTGATACCAATGGCTACGAGCTATTTTAATGTTTTTATGCTGGGTATGATCGCCTTTTTTGGCTTCAGTGCCACTTCATCAGTACTAAGAGGCCTGGGAGACTCAATGACTCCTCTTTATTTCATGCTCATTGCAACAGTTATCAACATTGTACTGGATATCGTTTTTATCGTTATTTTCAATTGGGGCATTGAAGGTGTAGCATTTGCAACGGTTATTGCACAAACAACAGCTTTTATTTCAGGAGCAATTTACCTTACCCGAAAACATCAGATTATTTCATTCAATATATTCCAGTTTACATTTGATAAAGAACTCTTTATTAAGAGCATCAAAATAGGTCTTCCTACCGGATTTCAGCAAACATTTGTTGCACTGGGAATTATGGCATTAATCCGAATTGTAAATAATTTCGACACCGATGCTCTGGCTGCCTTTACAGCTGCCAGTCGTGTGGATGCATTGGCTGCCATGCCTGCTCTTAACCTGGCAAGCGCTCTCTCCGCCTTTGTTGGGCAAAATCTGGGAGCTAAAAAAATAGACCGTATCAAAAAAGGTTTAAAAGCTACCTTAGGAATGGCATGGAGTCTTTCATTGATTGTTATGATAGTGGTTATTTTCTTTGGTGATCATATCATGCGTTTATTTACTACCGATGCCAATGTAATACAATACGGTAACAACTATTTAATCATTGTCAGTTCATTTTATCTGATCTTTTCAACCATGTTTGTAATTCATGGTGTTTTACGCGGAGCCGGCGCTACATTGATACCCATGTTTATCACCTTGTTTTCGTTATGGATTATTCGAATACCATTTGCCATATTTTTATCTAAACATTTTGGAATCAATGGCATATGGTGGGCAATACCCATAGGCTGGTCAATGGGTTTAGTCGGATCTATTCTTTATTATTTTAGCGGTAAATGGAAAAGTAAAGTAATTATTAATTAATATCTCATGGCCCGAATTACCATCCTAACAGTATCCATTCTGATTTCAGTCTCAGTTTTTTGTCAAAAAGCTAATATTACCCAAATTACAAAACTTAGTGATGACTTGATTGAAACTTCGGGTCTCATTTATTATGACAACAGCTACTGGACCATCAATGATAGTGGTGATTCTGCCTTGTTATACAGAATAGACGAAAAAGGAGACATCAATCAAACCATATCCATTGCCAACGGGAAAAATATTGACTGGGAAGATATAGCCCAGGATGAAAAATACATTTATATTGCTGATACTGGCAATAACAACGGGAATCGTTATGATTTCACCATCTATCAGATCATTAAAAGTGATATACCCGGAAATCTGGCAGACAAAAGCATTTTAGCTAAAGCCATTCATTTCAGATATGAAGATCAGCCTGAGAATCTTCAACCGTATGCGCATAATTTTGATTGCGAAGCACTTGTTATCCTCAATAATCAATTGGGTATATTTACCAAAAACTGGGCTGATGGTAAAACAAATTTCTACCTGATTGACTCCAAAACGAAGATTGCAAAACGCCAGTATACATTCAACTCTTATGGATTAATAACCGGAGCTGATTACGTAATAGAAGAAGATAAAATGTTATTGATTGGTTATCAGTATATCAACCAGACCCAACTTCCATTCTTTCTGATGATCACTGATTTTTCTAAAGAATCAAAACGTAAAGAAACACGTATACAACTATCTCAGATAAACGGTGAACAAACAGAAGCAATCTGCCTGGGTAAAAACGGCATCGTCATCAGTAATGAAGAAACCATTAATTTACCAACATCCTTAAAGAAAATAGAATTAAACTACTAGATTTTAGACATCTCCTGCTTAAATTCCCTGGCATTTAGCACCTTTACAAAGTGATCAGGCATTTTCGGTTCCAGTTCCTTTATCTGAAGACCCATAATAAAGAAGTGAGTATCAGGAATCGACTTAGAGTATTCGTAAAGAATTTCTTCGAGTTCTTCCTTGGTTTGTGCTGATACAAATGAGGTAAAAAACACATCTACCTTGCGCACATCAACAATAATCTTCAAATCACTCATGGGTACCGATGCACCCAAATAAACCACATTATAACCTTCTTTGCGGGCTATCAGACTATAGAATAACAATCCAATCTCGTGAAGTTCATTCTCAGGAAGAAAGAAAACAATATTTTTATCTGATTTCGGGATAAAATTTTGCATCTCATTATCGATCGCAACAATCAATTTCTGACGAATAAGATTGGAAATAAAATGCTCCTGGGCAGGATTAACCGTTCCCGCCTGCCAAAGTATTCCTATCCTTTCTAAAAATGGAAATAAAATAGATTCAACGGTTGATTCGAAACCTAATTTAATGATGGAATTAGTCAGCACATTGGTAAACTTTCCTTCATCCAATTCGAGCATTGCAACCAGCAAACTCTCAATCTGAACATCAATATTTCTTGTGTCCAAACATAAATCAATTACCCTCTGACGGAGTTGATCCTGACTTAAGTCGGCTATCCTTGAAATCTTAATCCCATTCTGATTCAGAATAGAAACATTTAATATTCGTTTGAGATCGTCATCGCTGTAAAGCCTGATATTTGTTGAAGTTCTTTGTGGCTCAATCAGTTTATAGCGTCGTTCCCAAATACGAATAGTATGTGCTTTTATTCCAGATATTTTTTCAAGATCTTTAATTGAGTAGACAGCCATACTGAATAAATAATGTTTTAATAATTAGGTTGCCTCTTAAACAGGCAATTTGCATTTAATGTTCAACTTTATTTCAACTTTTATATACAATGAAGGGAGGCAAAGCCTCCCAAAAAGAAGTTATATTGAGTAATACCATGCCTTATGGCACTATTACCTGATCAATTACATGTATTATTCCATTTAAGCCCTGAATATCGGCAGCTACAACATTTATACTATTATCTATGATAACGCCATTATCAACATTCACCATTATTTCTTTCTCTGCATTTAATGTAGGCACTGTACCATTTGTTAAACCTGTTGATACAGCATTAGCACTCACAACATGAGCCAGTAAAACAGGTTTCAAATCTTCTTTTGATAAATCATCCAGGCTACTTATCTGTAAAGCTTCGAATAAGGCTTCAAAAGCATCGTTAGTTGGAGCAAACACAGTGAAAGGACCATCTCCTGATAAATCATCCACCAGTTCAGCTTTAATAAGTGCATCCACCAATATGCTGAAAGTTGAATTTTGCAAAGCAATGTCAACGATAGTTGGTGGTACAATAACCTGATCAATAGCGTGTATAATTCCATTGGTTGCAACCACATCGGTAGCAATAACTTTAGCTGATGAATTTAGCATCACTGCATCAGCAACATCAACCTTTAAATTAATACTATTATCAAATGCGGATGCTAAAGTTGAAACATAGCCTGATTCAACCATAGATGCAGGTACTGCATTACCCAATACATGATAAAGTAAAATTGGAGTCAGTGCCGCTTTTGTAAGATCATCAAAAATTAAGCTATTCGATTCAAGAAATGCATCAAATGCACTGTTAACAGGAGCAAAAACAGTAAACTGATTATCATCATTATCCAGTGTTTCTGCTAAATCAGCCTTAACTACTGCTGATACCAAAGATGTAAAGTTGCTATTGGCAATAGCATGATCAGTTATACTCATCGGTAAAATAACCTTATCAATAACATGAATCACACCATTAGATGCTTCAATATCTGTTTGCGATATCATTGCCCTGCTATTAATTTTTAAAGTACTCATATCAATATAAAATGACAGTGTATAACCATCAACTGGTCCGGCAGACAGAGAATTATAATAACCTGTCTGAATATATGAAGCCATTTTACTTCCTGCCATTACATGGTATAGAAGCACTTCTGTCAACACTTCGTCTGAAATATCATCCAGACTCGAGATCCCCAATTCATCCAGTAAGGAATTAAACGCTGAGTTTGTAGGAGCAAATACTGTGAAATCTCCACTTTGATCTAAATCATCATCCAATCCCACTCTTTGTAATGCTGATACCAGAATACTAAAGTCACTATTAGAAGCAGCTATTGAAGTTATAGATTGTGAAGATTGAACAGAATTGTCTTCCATTGTTTTATCATCTTCATCATCACATGAAACTGTAACAAACATTAAACCCGCAAAAAGTGCCATTACCCAATAATTCATTTTTAATGCTTTCATGATTTCAAATTTTGATTAATATTTAAATCTTTAGTAGGTAAACCGCATGTTTGAATTTTTGTTTAATGTTTTTTATTTTTTATTAAACATTTTAAATTAAATAACTCATTTGACACTGAATATCTGCATGTTAAACCTCTCTATTTTTGTTTATCTTTTTTAATTTTCTATTAAACTGCATCTCTTTGAAGTCACTAAATCATAGTTAAATAAAAAGCTTAACTTTGCATTCAAAGTAAAATTATTTGCATGGTTCATTCAATGACAGGATTTGGGAAAGGAGTTTGCGAACTTCCCAATAAAAAGATCAACATCGAAATCAAATCACTCAACAGTAAACAGCTTGATTTAAATACACGTATCCCAAATTTATATCGCGAAAAAGAAATTGAAATACGTAATACCGTAGGAAAAAAACTTACTCGTGGTAAAGTGGATGTAAGTTTCTTTGTTGAAGCTGCTTCTTCTGATAAAATAACCAAGGTTAATCAGCAGGTTATTAAAGATTATTATGCGCAGTTAAAAGAGGTATCGGCAGAGTTGGGCTTTTCGGAAAATACAGATTTTTTGAAGGTAATTATGCCTTTACCAGACACTGTAAAGATTGAGCTGGCAGAATTGGACGAAAAAGAATGGGTAGCCATCGCTAAAGCCATTGACGCTGCAATTGAAGACATTATTTCATTCAGAATAAGAGAAGGCAAAGCGTTAGAGGCTGATGTTCGAGAACGAATTGCTATCATTGACGAACTACTTCAGCAAGTACCCAATTACGAAACTCAACGTATTGATAAAATTCGTAATCGTATAAAAGAAAATCTGGAAGAGCTTTCAATGCAAACCCAGGTTGATGAAAACCGTTTTGAACAGGAGATCATTTTTTATCTTGAGAAACTGGATATCACAGAAGAAAAAGTTCGTTTGGCCAATCACCTGAAATATTTTATCGAAACTATGGAATCTGGAGAAGCTGTTGGTAAAAAACTTGGTTTCATCAGTCAGGAAATAGGCAGAGAAATTAATACACTGGGATCAAAAGCCAACGATGCTGATTTACAAAAAATTGTGATCAGAATGAAAGATGAATTAGAGAAAATAAAGGAGCAAATCCTAAATATTCTTTAACCATCAAAGAAGGTAAAATGACAAAAAAAGGCAAATTAATTATTTTTTCTGCTCCTTCTGGATCGGGCAAAAGCACCATTGTTCAGGCATTATTAAAAAAGAATTTTAACCTTGAATTTTCTATTTCAGCCACCAGTCGGGCACCCAGGGGAGAAGAACAGAACGGCATAGAGTATTACTTTCTCACACCCGAGCAGTTCAGACAAAAGATTAAAGAAAATGCTTTTCTGGAATGGGAAGAAGTATACACTGACACCTATTACGGCAGCTTACGCAGCGAGGTGGAACGCATTACCAATGACGGAAACAATGTAGTTTTTGATGTTGATGTGGTCGGGGGTGTTAATATTAAAAAAGAGTTTGGTAATACTGCATTAAGTATTTTTGTCCAGCCACCATCCATTGAGGCTCTAAAAGAAAGATTGATCAATCGCGCCACCGATTCACCTGAAAAAATACAGGAACGTTTAGCTAAAGCTGAATATGAATTGGGATTCGCTTCTAAATTTGATAAGGTTGTGATTAACGACAATCTGGAAGAAGCTATTAAGGAGGCTGAAGATTTATTAACCAAATTTTTAGACTAAGATGAAGCAGATCGGACTTTTCTTCGGATCGTTCAACCCAATTCATGCAGGCCATCTGGCACTGGCGAATTACATGTGCGAATTCGAAGAAATGGACGAAGTCTGGTTTGTGGTCAGCCCTCAAAATCCTTTTAAATCAACAGCTGATTTAATTGATACCAACCACCGATTAAATATGACCCGATTGGCAACTTCGGAATACAGTAAGTTTAAAGTAGTGGATATTGAAACACAATTACCAATTCCGTCATACACCATTGACACCTTAACTGAAATACATAAACTTCATAAGAACTGTATCTTCAATATTATTATGGGTGCCGACAACATTCAGAACATTCATCGATGGAAAGATGGAGATCGCATCCTTACAGACTACTGCATTCTGGTTTATCCACGAATTGGTTACACAACAGAAAATCTTGAAGTCCCTCTTAGCGTAAAATATACAGACGCTCCTGTTATTGCAATATCTTCAACAAAAATAAGAGCCTGGTTAAAAGAAGGAAAACAGTTGCCATACTTCATCACACCTGTTGTATCGGATTACATCGAACTCAATAAGCTTTATCAATAAAAAAAGACCAATCGAATGACTGGTCTTTTGATTAAGGTTAAGTAGGTTCAAACAAATATCAAATAACTATATCTTCTTTAATAAAATTATATATACCGGAAAGTGGTCGCTATAACCTCCCTGATAACGGTTACCAACGTAGGTACGCAATGGATAACCCTTATATTGCCCTTCAGGCACTAACATCTTAGGGTTATTGTAAATATGCGATGATTTAAATTGGTAAGTAGAGTAATTATTACCCAATAATGATTCGGTAATCATTACCTGATCGAACAGATTCCATTTATCGCGATATGCCAGTGTACCAATTCCATTTTTATAATGCTTATACATGGTATTGAACATGTCACCTTGGCGCATTTTATTCTTTTTACCCATCGCGCGTAAATACAAACCAACACTTTCATTTATTGGATCATCATTTAAATCCCCCATCAGAATAACCTTTGCCTTTGCATCTACAGATTGAATTGAATCAACTATTGAACGACTAAGCTTAGCAGCAGCTTCACGCAAGGGTGCACTTCGGGCTTCACCTCCATAACGCGATGGCCAGTGATTAACGATAAAATGCATTGGTTCACCATCAAAAATACCCGAAACCATTAACTGATCGCGTGTGAAAATTCGTTCTTTAGAATTTTCGTCAAAAATCATTAATGGAATTGATTTGGAATTGGTAACCTGAAAAAATTTAGGTCGATATATCAAACACACATCCACTCCCCTTTTATCAGGAGAATCATAATGTACAATCTGGTAATTAAATGGTTTTAATTTTGGATCGTTAATAAGATCCTCAATTACTGCCTTATTTTCCATTTCACATAAACCAACAACTGCCGGAGCTCCCAAACCTTTTTCTTGTCCCAGTTCAGAAATAATCTCAGCCATATTACTGATTTTATGCCAGTATTTGGTGTCATCCCATTTTTTATCTCCTTCGGGTGTAAATTCAGTATCCCTTACATCCGGAGTATCTATTGTATCAAATAAGTTTTCGAGATTATAAAAAGCGATGACTCCTGCTTTATACGTTTGTGCTTCTACCTGTGTAATGCTAAAAGCAAACAGTAATAGAAAGCCCCAAATTAATCTATTTAACATACTACTATTGAATTTTTGTGAGCAAGTTAGTATTTTTTAATCAAAACACACTCATCCCACCAACCTATAACATGACTAAACACAGTTAAATTTTGATTAAGCATCAACTATCAATTTTAATAAGATGTTAAGTTCATCAAATTTAAACACAGACCGTCCGGTCTGTACAATTATTTTTATTTAATTTGTAGCATTAAATATTAAAACCGATATTTAATACTGACTTAAAATCTGTAAAAAACCATCTACTTATGCAACTTAAATTCGCATGGCTTCTGAGCTTGTTATTACTTGCATTCAACGCATTAAGCCAGAATTCGGCCATTCAAGGTGTAGTGAAAGATGCCGATTCGAACCAACCTCTCGAGGGAGTTATGGTCGAAATCGCCAATATCACAACAACCAGTGATTTACAAGGCCAGTTCACCCTAAAAATTGCCACAGGTAACGATTATCAGGTTACATTTTCAAAAGAAGGCTACCGTAGTTTAACCATGTACGCTTCAGTTCTTCAGGATAAGACAACTGATTTGGGTAATGTTTTCCTTGTTAATCTTACAACAGCTAATCAGGATGTACCAACCATAACCATTACGGATTCTGATAGTGAAAACTCTTTGGAATCTCAGACTATTCACGGTTTATTAAGCTCATCTCGCGATGTTTTTGTATCAGCTGCTGCCTATACATTCGGACCTGCACGATTCAGAATGAGAGGTTATGATTCTGATCAGCAAAAAGTGATGATCAACGGCTTCATCATGAATGAAGCAGAAAGCGGTCAACCATATTGGAGTAATTGGGGCGGACTGAATGATGTAATGCGAAATACAGTTATCACAACTGATGCAGCTCCTACAGGTGCTATGAACGAACCCCTTGGAGGTTTAACCCAGGTTATTACTGCTGCTTCAGAATACCGTCCTGGTGTAAAAGTAGTATATTCTAATTCCAATCGCTCATATCGAAACAGAGCTATGGTAACAGCTTCAACAGGCTTAATGGATAATAACTGGGCTTTTACCGTATCCGGATCACGAAGATGGAGCGAGGAAGGATATAAAGAAGCTACATTTTATGATGCCAATAGCTTTTTTATTTCAGCTGAGAAAATTCTTAATCAAAAACATCGCTTAAACTTTACTGCTTTGACTGCCATGTACGAACGTGGAGTTGGTGGTGGGGCCATGCAGGAAGTTTATGATCTGGTTGATGATAATTACTATAATCCTTACTGGGGATATCAAAATGGTCAAAAGCGTAATTCAAGAGTTAGAAGTGGAAACAAACCTTTATTTACCTTACAGCACACGTGGACACCTACTCCATCAACAAAAATAAAATCAACAGCTGGTTATTGGTTTGGTAAAGGTGGTTATACTTCTTTAAACTGGAACAATGCAAAAGATCCACGCCCAGACTATTACAGATATTTACCAAGCTATTATACCAACTCAGTTGATCAGGAAAGAATAGCAGAAATGTGGAGAACAGATCGTTCTGTCAGACAAATAGACTGGGATGCACTATACCGTGCCAACCGTAATAATGGATACTTTGTTGTTGAAAACGCGAATGGCAGCTCTCAATCATATAGTGGCAACCGCTCATTCTACATTGTAGAAGATAGAAGAAACGATATCTCACAATTTCAATTCAACTCTAACTTAGAACATACCTTTAACGACAATTGGAAAGTAAACGGAGGTATTAATCTTGATATGTACACCGGAGACATATACAATTTAGTAGATGACTTATTAGGTGGTGATTACTGGCTGGATATTGATCAGTTTGCTGAACGTGATTTTCCGGATGATAATAATGTGATTCAAAACGATTTGAATAATCCAAACCGAATTGTTAAAGAGGGTGATATTTACTCACATCATTATAAACCACACATTAATAGCTACAACGCCTGGTTAATTGCTAATTATTCAGGAACCAATTACTCGGTATACTTCGGAGGTCATTATAAATACAATGAATTTTGGCGTGAAGGATTAATGAGAAAAGGTTTATTCCCTGATAATTCATATGGAGACTCTGAAAAGCAACAATTTAACACCTATGGCTTTAAAATAGGTGGTGACTACAGATTTACCGGAAGACATATTGTAAAGGCGAATGCCAGCTACAGCACTCAACCTCCCGTTTTCAGGAATGCTTACGTTTCGCCACGTACCCGTGATAATCTTGTTTCGAACCTGAAAGAGGAAAAACACATGTCAGTTGACGGTGGATATTATTTTAGTTCCCCTAATTTAACTTTGAGAGCAACAGGTTATTTTACCCGAATTGACGATCAGGTTAAAAACATTAATTTCTATCACGAAGAGTTACGTACATTTGTTAACTATTCAATGTACGACATAGATAAACAATATCTTGGATTTGAATTTGGTACCGAATATAAATTAACCAATACAATTACGGTTAACGCTGTTGCATCACTGGGTGAGTATACTTACCAATCAAATCCTGGCGTTATCATTTCTCAGGACAACAGTCAGGAAGTTTTAGAAACCAACACTGTTTACTCTCAAGGATTCAAGATTAGCGGAACGCCTCAAACAGCTTATTCTGTCGGAGTAAAATATAACTCTCCTCAGTATTGGTGGGCTGGTGTTACAGCTTCGTATTTCGATCAGATTTACATGGATTATAACCCAATACCTCGTACCTCTTATTTGTACTGGAGTACTCCTGAACAATTAGATGCTGCCTATACCATTGATGCATTTGCAGGTAAAAGCTGGAGAATTGACGGTTACTACATTTCATTAAGTGCCAATTTAAGTAATATAACCAATAACCAAAGTTTTATAACAGGTGGTTATGAGCAACTACGATACAATCCGGAACGTCCTGAATTGTTCGCACCTAAATATTATTATTACTATGGCTTTAACTATTTCCTAAACCTAAGCGTTAGCTTCTAAGAACTCGATATGATGAAAAGATTTAACACCATATTTATCATTTTATCCGTACTCATCTCGTCGTTATTTGTTTCCTGTGACTACAATAACGAAGATGCACCTCCATACGAAGAATTTATTGAAGGTGAACTAAGTACTATAGCCTATGTAAAATCATTATATGCTGAAGAGCTGGCTAAATATTGGACAGAAAGAGTTCCGGTTGAAATTACAGAAGATATCTGTATCAAAGGAATTATCATTGGCGATGACAAAACATCAAACGGCAATTTATACAAAGAAGCCTATGTTCAGGATGAAACAGGAGGTTTACGGATGACATTTCTGTCAACCGGAGGCATTTACAAAAACGATTCAGTTACCATTAATCTTAATGGATTATACCTTAGCGATTATGGTGATTTTATTCAATTAGGGGGAGTTCCTTATTTTGATGACAGTAACAACTATCGTTTAACCGGAATCGACAAACATGATTATATCAAGCGTACTTATGTAGAAGGTCAGGTTCAGGAACCTACCATCATAACTATCGATCAGGCTGGTGAAAATTACATGGGCATGCTGGTACAATTTAATGATGTTCAATTCGCAGATAGTCAGTTAGGTTTAACGTATGCCATTCCTGAAACTGATACTCAAGACGCAGCATCAGCTAACAGAACTCTTGTCGACTGCGATGGTAATTCAATCATAGTTCGTTCCAGTGGTTATTCTTCGTTTGCCGGTACTTTTTTACCTGAAGGAAAAGGAACCTTTGTAGGAATTGTTACCAAATTTACAAGTGGCTCAACCACTACCATACAGATTGTAATTCGTAGCCTTGATGAAATAGATTTATCAGGCGATCGTTGCAGCAATGAAATTGATATTATATTAGGTGATCCGGTGGATACGATTAATGAGGATTTCAGTTCTCAAACTAACAATGCCGATATTAATCTGACAGGTTGGAATAACTTTGTAACTGCCGGAAGCAGAACCTGGAGAGGAAAAACTTACAATTCTGAGATTTATGCACAGGCAACAGGTTATAATTCAGGAGAAGCTTCAATTGAATCATGGTTAATGCTTCCCCCGGTTACTGCTAACTCAGCGAAAACATTATCATTTGAATCACAATTTGCCTACTGGGAACATCTATCAGGAAACATGCCGATGAAAGTGGTATATTCTACCAATTATACAGGTGGAGATGTAAACTCTGCAAGCTGGACTGAGTTAGATGCAACCATTGCAACAGATGGAGTGGATGCGCAAAACACTTGGGTTGAATCAGGATCAATTGCATTACCAACATCGAACAATCCTATAGTTATAGCCTTCATATATAATGGTTCAAATACTGAGAGTACGTCTATGCGAATTGATAATATTGTTATAAACTAACCATAAGAAGAACACTATGAAACTATTTAAATCTGGTCTTTATCTACTTTTAATTGCTTTTGCAACATTTAGTTGTACTGAAGATCCTTCAGCTCCGGAAACTCCGGAAGGTACAAAACTAACTATCAGTCAGCTTCGGGCTTTATATACCGGTTCTGACATCAGTGTTTCGGATGATGTTTACATCGAAGGTACTGTCACATTTACTCCCAGCCAGGGAAATATTCCTGATTTTGTAGCATATGTACAAGACGAAACTGCTGCAATTACTTTAACTGAATCAGGTACTAATTCATTTACTGAAGGAAGCAAAATTAAAATAAACTGTCAGGGATTAACTTTGACAGAATACAATGGTCTGCTTCAGTTTGGAAGTGTAGATTATCCAACAATGGTAGAGGTTCTGCTTCCTACAGGAGCTGAGGTAACTCCAAGGACTGTTACTATTGCAGACATCACCGATGGAACTTATCAGTCAGAATTGGTTCAAATCAGCGACGTACAATTTTCAAATGTACCAGGAACATTCAGTGGATCTCAAACTATAACTGATTGTACTAACAGCATTGCAGTTTATACAAGAAGCGCATCTGGTTTTGCCAGTGAATCTTTACCAGAAGGTAATGGCACTTTAATCGGGATTGCTTCTTACTACAACAGTGCACAAATATTATTACGCGATCCTTCAGAATTAGCAATGACTGGAGATCGTTGTTCAAATGGAGGTGGCTCTGGCAGTGGCACCGGAACAAAAGAAGATCCTTACGATGTTAGTTATGTATTATCAGCAGCAGATGATGGATCCATTACCGGATGGGTTAAAGGTTATATTATTGGTACTATTCCTAATACCAGTGAAGCTACTCTTACTGGTCCTTTTGACGTGGCAACCAACATGTTGATTGCAGAATCTGCCAGCGAAACTAACGTTGCAAATATGGTTTCAGTTCAATTACCAAGTGGTGATATAAGAACAGCTCTTAACCTGGTTGACAATGGGTCTAATCTTGGTAAAGAAGTATTAGTTTTGGGGTCATTGGAATATTATTATGGATTTAAAGGTGTAAAAAGCTTAACCGGATATTGGATTGATGGAGCTGGAATTGACCCAGATAACCGTTCAGAAGATGATCCTACAGCTGAAGCTGATTATCCTGCAGGTAGTTTCTACTATGAAAACTTCGAAAATGCAGCAGATGGTATGGATATCTTTATTACTGGCATGAGTAACTATGCAGAAACCGGAGAACGTTTATGGCAAGGTAAAACTTATAACAATAACAAATATGCACAAGCCACAGCATATAGTTCAAGTGATGCCACAAATGACATCTGGCTTGTAACTCCTTCAATTAGTTTGGATGGTAAAACCAATCCAAACTTCAACTGCGATATTAACGGAGGTTATGATAACGGTGCTACATTGGAAGTATATGTGTTAACAGATTACGATGGTAGTTCAAATCCTTGGGATGCAACGGCAACTAAACTTGACGTTTCACTACCTACCGTACCATCAAGCAATTATGCGACTTTCGAAAATTCAGGTGACATTGATTTATCATCATATTCAGGAACAATACATATTGCATTTAAATACTCAGGAAGCACAAGCCAAACAACAACATGGCAAGTTGATAACATTAATTGTTTTGAGAAATAATTTTTCCAACCAATAAATCGAAAGGCCGTGTTCAGTTTTTGAGCACGGCCTTTTTTTTATTTTATCACCTCTTAAATAAGGGATCCGATCTGATTAACAATCTTCATTAATCAGATAGGATCCTTATTTAAGACATTTGAAATCGTCAACATTTTAACTTCAAAATGCTATTTACACTAACAATAATCTCAGCTGAAAAAAAATTACTAAAAAATCATTAATTATGAACCTATCCATTTGACATCATGCTATTTTTTTGTCTATTTGCACCTTAATACTTTTAACAGATTATAAATTTAAAAAGAAGAATGGGTAAAGTTCTGATTATTGGCGCTGGCGGTGTAGGAACCGTTGTAGCCCATAAAATGGCATCCTTGCCGGAGGTGTTTACTGAAATAATGTTGGCAAGCCGTACTAAAAGTAAATGCGATGCCATTGCCAATAAAATTGGAAATAACAGGGTACAAACTGCACAGGTTGATGCAGACAATGTACCTGAGTTGGTTGAATTGATCAACTCCTACAAACCTGATATCGTGGTTAACGTGGCTCTTCCCTACCAGGATCTGACCATTATGGATGCCTGTTTGGAAACCAAAACAGCTTATCTCGACACAGCTAACTACGAACCTATCGATGAAGCTAAATTTGAATACAAATGGCAATGGGCGTACCAGGATCGTTATAAAGAGGCTGGTATTACTGCCATTTTGGGATGTGGCTTCGATCCGGGAGTAACAAGTATTTATACAGCTTACGCTGCAAAACATCACTTCGATGAGATTCAGTTTCTGGATATCGTTGACTGTAATGGTGGTGATCATGGTAAAGCATTTGCTACCAACTTTAACCCTGAGATTAATATCAGAGAGGTAACTCAGAAAGGGAAATACTGGGAAAACGGACAGTGGGTTGAAACAGAACCACACGAAATTCATAAGCCATTAAAATATCCAAATATTGGCGATCGTGAATCATATGTTATCTATCACGAAGAATTGGAATCGTTGGTGAAGAATTATCCAAGTATTAAACGTGCCCGTTTCTGGATGACTTTCGGTCAAGAATATCTTACTCACCTTCGAGTTATTCAAAATATTGGAATGGCGGGCATTGAACCTATCATGTACGAAGGAAAAGAGATTGTACCTATCCAGTTCCTGAAAGCTGTTTTGCCTAATCCTGGAGATTTGGGAGAAAATTATACAGGTGAGACATCAATTGGTTGTCGAATTAAAGGTTTGAAAGACGGTCAGGAAAAAACCTATTACGTTTATAATAATTGTAAACATCAGGATGCATTTAATGAAACAGGCACACAAGGTGTGAGTTACACAACTGGAGTTCCTGCTACCATCGGAGCAATGATGTACTTACAAGGAATTTGGAAAAAACCAGGTGTGTTCAACGTTGAGGAATTTGATCCGGATCCATTTATGGAGCAATTAAATAAATTAGGATTACCTTGGCACGAATTACACAATGTTGATCTTGAATTGTAAAAAATAACCATTTTATAATCTGAAACCGCTAATACATATATTAGCGGTTTTTTTCTTTTATTAATTTCCCTTTTACAAGGTAAACATGCTTATATTTTCAAATCGAAACTATATCGATTTTTTTTCTGATAAATCATCATTTTTTAATTTTTTCAATCCCTCCCCCTTTTATCGCTTCAATAAATATATTTTTTAGGCAAAATGCTTGACCACCCCCAAAACCAGAACCAAACCAACTCATTTTTTGAGACTTTAAACAGATATACCCCCACTTTCGATTTGTGTTGATTTGATAGTTAAAATAGCTATTATCTTATTTTTTGAAAGTTTTTATTGCTTTTAAATATTAATTCATTACTTTTGAATTAGAAATTTAAATCAAATTACTCCATTACAATTATAAAAGTAGAACGACATGTGTGGATTTGCAGTGTATACAGGAAGTGACATGATGGACAAACTTAAGTTTGCCAGAGAGTTTAAAAAGATCCAGTACCGTGGACCAGATAATTCAATTACCAGAGATTTTGATGATGATGGATGGATGGGATTCCATCGTTTAAGCATCATGGATGTTTCAGCAGCCGGTAATCAACCGCTAGTTTATAAGCACATTAATTTGGTATGTAATGGAGAAGTATACAATTATAATGAGCTTAAAGCAACATACGAAACATCTTTCGAATTCAAGTCAAGCAGCGATTGCGAGGTAATTATTCCATTATTTCTGGAAAAAGGAATTGAAGAAACTGCTAAGGCCCTGGATGCAGAGTACGTATTTGTTATTTATGATTCAGTAGCTAAAAAATATTTCGCAGCACGTGATCCTATCGGAATCCGTCCTTTGTTTTATGGATATTCAAAAGATGGTAACATCATGTTTGCCAGCGAAATGAAAAGTTTGATAGAATTGTGTGATGATGTAAAGCCATTCCCTCCGGGACACTACTACGATGGTGAGAGCATCAAACAATATCGCGACATTTCAAAAGTTGAAGCTTTTGTTGATCATGATTTAGAAGAGATCTACAAAAACATCAACGAAAAACTTACAGTAGGTATCGAAAAAAGACTTCATGCCGATGTACCGGTTGGATTCTTATTAAGCGGTGGTTTGGATTCAAGTATTGTATGTGCCGTGGGTGCTAAAATGCTTAATAAACCAATCAGAACATTTGCCGTGGGTATTGAAGATGATCCTATTGATACAAAATATGCACGTCAGGTTGCAGATTACCTGGGAGCAGATCATACAGAAGTTTTATTTAAACGCCAGGATATTTTTGACTCATTAAGTCACCTTATCTATTGCATCGAAACATACGATATCACCACAATTCGTGCATCGATGGGTATGTATATGGTAACGAAATATGTAGCTGAAAACACCGATATAAAAGTATTGATGACTGGTGAAATCAGTGATGAAATTTTCGGATATAAATACACCGATTATGCTCCATCACCTGAAGCTTTCCAGGAAGAAGCAGAAAAAAGAATCAAGGAAATATACATGTATGATGTACTGAGAGCTGACAGAAGCATATCATGTAATGGTTTGGAAGCTCGTGTTCCTTTCGGTGATCTTGACTTTGTTGAATATGTAATGAGTATCGACCCTAAAAAGAAAATGAATTTTACTGGTGTTGGAAAATACATATTGCGTAAAGCTTTTGAAGGTGATTATTTACCACATGATATTTTATATCGCGAAAAGGCTGCCTTCTCTGATGCAGTTGGACATAGCTGTGTTGACTATTTGAAGGCTTATGCCGAAGAAATGTATTCTGATGAAGATTTGCAGAAAGCACAATTCAAATACAAGCATGCAACACCAATCTCAAAAGAATCATTAATGTATCGCGAGATATTTGAATCTCATTTCCCTGGAAGAAGCGAAACTGTTGTGGATTTCTGGATGCCAAACAAGACATGGGAAAATTGCGATGTTAACGATCCTAGTGCACGTGTATTACCTAACTACGGTAAGAGCGGCAGCTAAAATATACTTAGCAAAACATTAGCCATAAAATACATTAACCACGAAAAAGCCGGAATGCATTGAGCATTTCGGCTTTTTTATTTTTATTTGCAAAAAAATAGAAACAATGGCTATTGACTACAAGCAAGTATCTTCTCCCTGTTACGTTTTGGATGAAACACGTTTAAGAAAGAATCTTGAACTAATAAAAACAGTTCAGGACAAAGCCGGGATAGAAATAATAATGGCTTTTAAAGCCTGTGCCATGTGGAGTGCATTCCCCATCATTAACGAATATATTCCCAGGGCTGCTGCCAGCTCCATTCATGAGGCTCGTTTGGCCTTTGAAGAAATGAGCACCAAAGCTCATACTTATTCTCCGGCTTTTATTCAGAAGGATTTTGCTGAAATTTTAAAATACAGCAGCCATATTACTTTTAATTCTATCACTCAATTTGAAATGCATAAAGATGCGCTTGCTGCACACTCAGAACCAATTTCTGCAGGCTTACGCATCAATCCTGAATTCAGTGACGTTGAAACAGACCTGTACAATCCATGTGCACCGGGAACACGTTTAGGTGTTGCAGCCAGCAATCTTCCTGCTGAACTTCCATCTGAAATTGAAGGCCTGCATTTTCATTCGTTATGCGAATCATCTTCTTATGATCTGGAAAAAACGCTGCATGCAATTGAAAATAAATTTGCTTTATACTTGCAAAAGGCCAAATGGATTAATATGGGTGGTGGTCATTTAATGACTCGCAAAGACTACGACACTGAACACCTGATTAACATACTGAAAGCATTTAAAGACAAATGGAATGTAAAGATCATTCTCGAACCGGGAAGTGCTTTTATGTGGCAAACCGGTGATCTTGTTGCATCTGTTGTTGACATTGTTTTGGATCACGGAATAAGAACTGCTATTCTGGATATTTCATTTACAGCACACATGCCCGACTGTCTTGAAATGCCATACAAACCTAGAATAACAGGTGCTTATCATGAGCCTCAAAAAGATAAACCAACTTATCGATTAGGTGGAAACAGTTGCCTTGCAGGTGATTTTATGGGCCTTTGGTCGTTCGATGAGGAATTAAAAGCAGGCGATCAGCTAATTTTCGAAGATATGATCCACTATACTATGGTAAAAACAACCATGTTTAATGGCGTACCTCATCCGGCAATTGGTATATGGAATGATACTAAAGGGCTGAATATTGTTCGCGAATTCAGTTATGAAGATTATAAAGGTAGAATGGGCTGATAGCCTATTCTATCTCTAAAAATTCTTTTATTGGCCCAAGATAATACTCATTCCACCCTTCCACTATTTCGTCAAAGGCTTCGTCGGGAATGTTGGTATGAAAAACATCTACCTGCACTTTATTTCCTCCCTGCGGGAAAAGCTTTATGGTAACAATCGATTGCTCTTCCTGCGGACCGAAATACCACTCCTGAACAATTCGCTGCTGATCTTCAACCTCAATAATATGGCCGGCAATATCACCTTCCCAAAGTGAAAACTCCGATCCAGGAACAGTACTCATAACTGCAGGGTAACCACTCCATAACTCAATGGTAAAAGGATTGGTGAAAGCAGCAAATACATCTTCCAACTCAGCTTTTATCTTAACACGTGTTTTAAAATCTTTAGGCATATATGAATCTTTTTGCAAAGAAACGAAAAAAATGGCCTTGCCACTAATTGGCAAGACCAAAATCCAAAAACCAGTTTCTGATATATTTCTTATATACCTAAAGCATCAATCAAATCTGCTACTCTCGATAAATGCACTTTAGAGATACTTACCATTTGTTTGCGCAGAGTCTCATGTTCTTTAAAGTACTTATGATCCATTGTTATCGGAAAATCCTTATTATAAAACTGCATTTCATTCTCTTGAACTTTTATAAGATTGAACAGTTTTTTTAACTGATCAACGTGTTCATCGAGTACCATCAATTCAACTGTATTTAATTCATCGATGTATTTTTCAGATTTTACTTCTTCATTCCTGTCTTTCAAAATGTCAATCTCCTGAACAAATAGGGTCAATCTGTTTTTCCACATCTTGTATTCAAAATCAAGATCCACCAGATTTATCTTTCCGTTTCTCATATCACTGGCATTAGAAGTTATACACTTGGAATGTAATCAAAAAAGAAAACTTTTCAAAGTATTTGCAATTCAGAATTGCCTTCTTGATCACCTTTATTTAAACATCCTTCCCTTTTAATCGTTTTATCCGAAAAACAATTGAAAATGACAGACGCTAAATATTTATCAGAACAATTCGAAAAACTTCAACAACACATTTGCCAGGTTCTAAATGTAGCAGATGGTAAAGCACTTTTTGAAATGAACTCCTGGCAAAAAGATATTGGTTATGGCATTTCAGGTGTGATGCAAGGTGGCAAATACATTGAAAAAGCTGCTGTTAATTTCTCTAAAGTAAGTGGCTCTTACACCAAACAAATGGCAAGCCTATTAGGTGAAGATGCCAACCATTACACGGCCACCGGAGTTTCTTCCATTCTTCACCCAGTTAATGTTCATGTGCCCATAATTCATATGAATGTTCGCTACTTTGAACTCGACAATGGCATTAGTTGGTTTGGTGGAGGTATTGACCTTACACCACACTATATCATTAAAGAAGATGCGAAATGGTTTCATCAAGAATTAAAACAGGTTTGTGATAACGCTCATCCTGATTTCTACAGCAAATTTAAACCATGGGCTGATGATTATTTCTTCTTAAGTCATAGAAATGAAACACGTGGTGTTGGCGGAATATTTTTCGACAGGATTAAACCAGGAGAAAACCTGAATATAAATGAGTTGCTGACCTTTTGTCTGAATCTGGGCAAGTTATATCCTGAGGTCTATTCTGAGTTAATTAAACGACATGGTGATAAATCAGTTACAGAACAAGAACGAAAATGGCAATTATTACGCAGAGGAAGATATGTAGAGTTTAACCTTGTTCATGACCGTGGAACCAAGTTCGGTTTGGTTTCCGGAGGAAATACGGAAGCCATTCTTCTGAGTATGCCCCCCGATGCTTCATGGGAATATATGCACATGCCCGAAGAAGGCTCAAAAGAAGCAGAAACACAGGCTTTACTAAAAAAAGATATTGACTGGATAAATCAATAATTCTATAGAAATAATTCAATTCATAATTTAATCTTCTAAATAAAAACCCACTTCACCTCGCATTTTTTCCCATTGGCAATTCAAAGCGACACACCATGCTTATTTTATGAGTAAAATCGTGATGAATTACAATAGGAGGAAAATATGAAAAAGATTTTATTTTATATCTTAATACTGCTTGCATTTGGAGCTGTTCAATATAGCTGCGATCGATCTTCAGATATCGAATCCATTGAAGAAGATGACGATGATACTGCTAGCGGTGATAGTCATGATGAAGAAATTGACTATAATTGGGATGAATCTGACGGCACCCTAATTGCCCTTGAAGGAACATCTATTCATGTGGAAGGTACAGGTGTTACTGTTTCGGGAACAGTCGCAACCATTGATAGCAGTGGTTATTATACAGTTACAGGCACACTAAATGATGGTCAGTTAAGAGTAAATTCTTCCGATAGCGAGAGCGTTCATATTCAACTTGATGGAGCCAATATCAACTGCTCTAACAATGCGGCTATTTATATCGAAGATTCAGAAAAAACAGTAATAATGCTGGCTGATGATACCTCCAACAGTTTAACCGATGGTACATCTTATGGAAGTGAAGAAGAAGCCAATGCTGCTTTGTTTAGCAAATCAGACCTGACATTATACGGTAACGGCACATTAATCATCAACGCACAGTACAACGATGGTATTGCCAGTAAAGATGGACTAATCATCTCAAGTGGTAATTATAACATCACTTCTGTAGACGATGCCATCAGAGGTAAGGATTACCTGATTATTAAGGATGGTGTTTTCGATCTGAATGCCGGAGGCGACGGATTTAAATCAGATAATGAAGATTCAGGTACAGGCTATATCGAAATTGATTATTGCGACTGTAATATTGTTGCCGATGGCGATGGCATTCAGGCTTACAGTAATCTTACCATTTCAGAAGGTTACTTTACCATTACCTGCGCCGGTGGTTCATCTGGTTATTTGAGTTCTGATGCTTCTGCTAAAGCTTTAAAAGCTGGTTCAACCTTACAAATTAATGCAGGCACATTCAATATTAATACTCCTGATGACGCTATTCATTCTGATGATGCACTAACAATTATTGGGGGTACAGCAACCATATCGGCAGGAGATGATGGATTACATGCTGATAATTCAATTGAAATCGAGGATGGATATATAGAAATTACCAAGTGCTATGAGGGTGTTGAAAGTAATAGTATAACCATGAATGGTGGCACTGTAATTCTTCATTCAAGCGATGATGGTTTCAATGCATCTGACGGATCAGGAAGCATGGCTGCAGGCAACTCAACTCTTGCCATTAATGGTGGTTTTACTGCAATTTACGCTTCAGGGGACGGGCTTGATTCAAACGGATCAATAACAATGTCCAACGGAACTGTTCTGGTTCATGGCCCTATCAGTAGTGGCAACGGTGCCTTGGACTATGACCGAACTTTCAATATTACTGGAGGCATTTTGGTAGCAGCTGGAAGTTCAGGCATGGCTGAAGCTCCAAGCTCATCATCATCCCAACCATCAGTACTTATTAAATTCACCTCGAGTTATTCGGCTGGCACGCTGTTTAATCTGCAAACCAGTTCAGGTGAAGAGATTGTAACCTTTAAACCAAGTAAGACTTTTCAGTCAATTGTGGTTTCTTCTCCAAACCTTTCAGTTGGATCCACATATCAGGCCTATTTAAATGGTTCTCATAGCGGAACCGAAAACGAAGGCTTGTATACAAATGGAACCTACACATCAGGAAGTCAATATACAAGTTTTACAGCCTCCAGCATAACAACCACAATTGGTAGTTCAAGCGGAGGTGGTGGCCCAGGACGTTAACTGTTTTTCTTTCATACTGAACATAGTCTCTTGCATAAGTGCAAGGGGCTATGTTATTTCTTACTAACCTCAGCCCAAAGGATAGTTAAAAATCATATATTTACTATTCTAATAATTATTATCAAGTGACAGATTCACCTTTTAAACTCAATACTAAATCAATAAACTGGCTGGCAGCTGTTATTATAGGCCTGTTCATCATTTTTCCTGATGTAGTCAGAAACCTTGAAAATGATGATATCATACCTGAACGCATGGAACAATTCAGAGTTCCGCCTCCCGGTCAGAATCCTGATCATATCTCGCCCAATGATCATGCTTTTGAGATGCCTCCCCGAGACATGGAATTCAATATGCAGATGCCAGGAGCCAAACATTCATTCGCAAAAATTTTAATAGAATTCATCTATTTTTTCTTTCTCGCGCTGATTCTACTCTATGTTAACAATGGTGGTGCATTGTATTTAAATTACTTTCCTTTTTTTACGCGTCATCGATTGACAATCTTCATAATATTAACGTTGATTATATGCATATTGGCTCAGTTTCTTTATGCTGGACTAAAAGGGTTTAACAGCATGCCCGGAGGTGGACCAGATCTTGGAATATTCAATGGCATGGTGATGTTTAAATGCTTTTTCGTAGGAATCATCACAGTTATTTTCAGTCAATTAATACAGGTATTATTCAAACAACAGGAAATCAGACTGGAAATGGAACGCTTACGTTCTGAAAATCTGCGTAACCGTTTTGATGCATTAACATCACAAATTAATCCGCATTTCTTTTTTAATTCTCTTAATGCTTTATCTGGCCTTGTTAGGATTAAAGACAATAATAATGCACTTAAATACATCAATGAATTATCACTCATCTTTAGATATGTATTAAAGGGTAACTGGAAAGAATTGGTTCCTCTTCAGGATGAAATGAACTTTTTATGTGCATATCGGTACCTACTTCAAATCAGGTATGGCGATCGACTAAATTTTGATATTGATGTAAATAGTGACGACTACAACAAATACCGTCTGCCCTACCTTTCGCTTCAACCTTTGATTGAAAATGTTATTAAACATAACACGATTAGCAGTACTCATCCGATGACAATCAAAATAAATATAAAAAACGATGATACACTGATGGTTTCCAATCCAATTCAAAGTAAAATTGAAACCGAACCCGGCACCGGCATTGGATTAAGCAACCTTAGCAATAGATATAAATTACTTTCTTCAAGGGATATAAGTACATATATTTCAAATGAGGTATTTGTTGTAGAATTACCTTTAACACACGTGAATCAAGAACATCATGAAAGCACTGATAATTGAGGATGAACATACGGCTGCAGAAAACCTGAAAGCCATCGTGCACGAAGTTGAACCCGACATTGAACTTATAGGCGTTTTGGATAGTATTCAGGCTTCCGTTGAGTACCTGAATAATAATGATATGCCGGATATCGTATTTATGGATATCCACCTTGCTGACGGACAATCTTTTTTAATTTTTGAACAAGTCGAATTAACCTGCCCGGTTATCTTCACCACTGCCTATGATGAGTATGCTCTGGAGGCATTTAAAGTAAATAGCATTGATTATCTGTTAAAACCTATCGAACCTGAAGATGTCAGTCGGGCTATTAAAAAATTAAAACAGCTAACCAATGCTGATAAAGATGAGTATGCCAACAGGCTGGAAACTTTTATCTCCAACCGTACCAACTATACTAAAACTTTTCTTATTCCGCATAAAGACAAATTAATTCCGATTCCTACCACACAAATAGCATATTTTTATACTACCAACGAAGCTGTTTCAATAACAACCGTTGATGGCAGAACCTTCCCAATGGATAAATCATTGGACACGTTAATGAGTAAACTTGATCCGGAAAACTTTTTTAGAGCCAACCGACAATTTATCATTGCACACCAGGCCATTAAAGAAGTTGCAGTATGGTTTGGCAATCGTCTTTCTGCCATACTTACCGTATCTACTGAAGAACGAATTATTATAAGCAAAGCAAGAGTATCCTCATTTAAAAAATGGTTGATGCAAAATTAACTCCATTTTAAGCTCCTGAAAATTCCTAGTTCACCTGCCAAATTGGTTGCTTAATAGTCAAAGGCTTATACTTTTTACTTCTTTTAGAGTAAAATCGCAGAGGAAAGAGAATAACGAAATGAGTATTTCACTCATTCCACACACAGGTAAATAAGTATAAATCTGTTCGGTTAAATCTGAACATAAAATTAAGCAGGAGCAATGAAATTATTGGACACTTCATGTTTCCGTCCCAT
Organism: uncultured Carboxylicivirga sp.; assembly: GCF_963674565.1. NCBI lineage: Bacteria > Pseudomonadati > Bacteroidota > Bacteroidia > Marinilabiliales > Marinilabiliaceae > Carboxylicivirga > uncultured Carboxylicivirga sp. The sequence continues at coordinate 5,908,554 of NZ_OY771430.1, read as the reverse complement.
ATCTCTCGAACAAATGGATGGAGTAAAGTTAATGAGTCGCACCGATACAAAATTCTGTGCCACCATGGACCAGCTTAACGAGTTGTTTCAAAAAATCCAACCACATTATTATGCCCTGACGATGGATGGTGAAAATCAACTTCCATACGAAACAACCTATTTCGATACTCCCTCTGCAAACATGTATTCCAATCATGTTAGAGGTAAGAAAAATCGATATAAAATACGACGCAGAACCTACTTGTCAACAGGGATTCATTTCCTGGAAATCAAATTTAAAAACAACAAGGGAAGAACAATCAAGGAAAGAATTTCTACACCCGTAGCATTTGATAAATTAAGCGGCAATGAACAAAACTTTTTATCTCAGAACACACCTTTTGATCCGACTTATCTAAAACCAGGATTACAGAACAGTTTTCTTAGAATTACTTTGGTAAATAAGAACTTTAAAGAAAGGTGTACCATTGATTTTAATCTTCAATTTACAGGAAAAGACGAAACTGTTTTATTGAAGGATCTGGCCATCATCGAATTGAAGACTGGTGACAGAAATAATCAATCTGAATTGGGCTTGGCTTTGCGTGAACTTCGCATCAGACCTTCGGGTTTCAGTAAATATGCAATGGGTAGGTCACTTGTTGATGAACAGATTAAGTCGAATGCCATCAGACCTCAATTACGTAATCTTTACAAACTTTCAAGAATATCATTTTTAACTCATCAATTAACTTCGAATTAATGAATACATATATTGCAATCATCACATCCATGTTTTCTCAATTACTAAAATCATTTTCTTGGGAAGAGGATATCCGTTTTTTAGATATTAAACTGATAAACATTGGTGACTTCACCGAACTGGTAGTTCGTTTTCTACTTAACTTACTACTCATCTTTATCATTGTACATTTCATGTACGCACGAAACAGCAAACGCAAAGATTTTTATTTCAGCTATTTATCAATAGGCGTCATTGTATTCTTAATGTGTTTTCTGCTGAGTAGTGTAAAACTCGAATTAGGGTTTGCCATGGGGCTCTTCGCCATTTTTGGTATTATACGCTATCGAACAGACGCTATTCCAATAAAAGAAATGACATACTTGTTCATCGTTATCGGAATCTCCGTTATCAATGCTCTGGCAAACAAAAAAGTAAGCTATACCGAATTGATGTTCACCAACGGTATTATTTTACTTGGACTATGGTTCCTGGAAAAACGCTTAAGTCTTAAACAGGAAAATAGCATCACTTTAATTTATGAGAAGATTGAAAATATTAATACCATGAGAAAAAGTGAATTGCTTGAGGACTTACAGGAAAGAACCGGAATAGCAATCAAACGCTACGAAATTCAGAAGATAGACTTCCTGAGAGACATAGCCGAAATCACATTGTTTTATAATGTAAATGGTAACGATTAATCTTATTAACAGGTAATTAATGAAGATCAAAATATTTTTATCCAGATACTTTGCTGTCATTCTTCTATTGACAATGGTACTGCCATTATCAGCGCAGAATGCTGAAAACGAATGGCAAACCCGCACAGCCTTTACAGCTCAATTTAAGCTTGCAAAGAAATTAAAACTGGAACTTGCACCAGAATTTCGCTTTGAAGATCAGTTTAAACTTGATCGAACGCAACTGGAAGCCGAGCTGGAATACAAGGCCTTCAAAAACATTTCATTTGCTGCAAGATACCAGTACATTATCAATTACAGAGATAATAAAGATACGGAGTATTTGCCTCGTTACATGTTAAGTGCCTCATACAAGAAAAGCTTTGATCGCTGGACACCCGGTTTTAGATTAAGTTATACTGATTATAATGACGACAATGATGGATCAGCTTTTTTCAGATATAAAGGATCTTTAGAATATAATATCAAAAACAGTAAACTTACACCTGAGGCAAGCATTCAGGCCTATCACGACCTAACCAACTCTGATTGGTACAAAATAAGATACGGATTAGGGTTTAGTTATAAGCTATTTAAAAAGAACAGCATAAGCTTATCCTATAATTTGGATTACTATTTAAACGAAGCCAGAAACCGACATATCATAGATATAGGTTATAAAATCAGGTTTTAGCAACAAACCGGGAGAGTTACTAAACTCCCAATTGTAAAACTCTTCCGGTTTTAATTTCATTAAAAAAGCGCAACTCATAAGTAGTCGCGCTTTTTTATTGCTTTCGATCCATAGCCAACTATGACTTTTGGATTTATATGCTCATCTCTTTTTAAATCACTTTGGTTACACCACCATTGAAACTTCTTTTATAATCTGAGTTCCACGTTCAATAGCTTTCTCATTCATTGGAATAAGATGATGATGACGCTCAGGTAATGACTTTTTTAAACCCTCGATAACATTATTCATATCAACAACTGGTTTAACCTTCAAAAATCCACCCAACACAATCATGTTAAATGTTTTAACTGAATGCATACGGGCAGCCTCTTCCGTGGCGTCAACTCTATAAACATTTATATCAGTACGCTCAGGATGACGGGTAATACCATTCCCATCATATATTAATGTTCCACCTGGTTTTACATCTTTTTCGAATTTATCCATCGACTGCTGGTTCAGTATGATGGCAGTATCAAATTCATGAAGAATAGGTGAACTGATTCTTTCATCACTGAGAATAACGGTCACATTCGCTGTTCCTCCGCGCATTTCAGGTCCGTATGATGGCATCCAGCTTACTTCCTGACCTTGCATTACGCCTGAGTAAGCTAAAATCTTACCCATTGAAAGTACACCCTGACCACCGAAACCGGCTATGATTATTTCTTCTTTCATTTTACTAATTTTTAATCAAGATGACTATTCGTCTTTTAAATCTCCTAATGGATACATTGGAAACATATTCTCTTCCATCCATTGATTGGACTGTACAGGACTCATTTTCCAGCCAGAGTTGCAGGTTGCAACAACCTCAACCAACGAGGTTCCTTTATTCGCCATTTGATTTTCAAACGCCTTACGCAAAGCCTTCTTTGTTTTACGTACGTTAGCAGGTGTATGAACTGCTTGACGGGTTACATAACAAGTACCTGGTAATTGGGCCAATAAATCAGAAATTTTAATTGGCATACCATCATGGCTTACATCACGTCCTTGCGGACATGTTGCCGCTTTCATTCCAGGCAAAGTTGTCGGAGCCATCTGCCCACCTGTCATTCCGTAGATACCGTTGTTAATGAAAATGATAACGATATTTTCACCACGATTACAGGCATGTATTGTTTCAGCAGTTCCAATAGCAGCTAAATCGCCATCTCCCTGATACGAAAACACTACTTTTTCGGGCAAAAGACGCTTAATGCCTGTTGCCACTGCAGGTGCTCTACCATGAGCTGCTTCCTGCCAGTCAATATCAATATAATTATACAGTAATACCGAACATCCAACTGGAGCTACTCCAATTGCCGTTTCCTGAAGCTCTAAATCCTCCAACACCTCAGCCAGTAACTTATGAACTGTTCCGTGGCTACAACCAGGACAATAGTGCATGGTTGCATCCGTTAAAAGAGGTGTCTTTTGATAAACTATGTTTTCAGGAGATATAATAGAATTTATTTCTGACATGTCTTACGCTTTTAAGAGTTTATTTTCCAATGCCTCTACTACCTCACCTGGTGAGTGAATAGCACCACCAAAACGTCCATAATGCTCAACCGGCACTTTACCGCAAACCGATAAGCGAACATCCTCCACCATTTGACCGGCACTCATTTCAACCGATAACATACCTTTCACTTTATCAGCATAATGTGCAATTTGCTTGGTTGGGAACGGCCATAAGGTAATCGGACGAAGTAATCCAACTTTAATTCCTTTAGATCGTGCTATTTCTACAGATTTTTGACATATACGGGCACTTGAGCCATAGGCAACAAACAAATAGTCTGCATCCTCACACATATATTCTTCATAGCGAACCTCATTCTCTTCACACTCCCTGTATTTTTTCTGAAGCTTGTGATTGAATGCCTCCTGAACACTTGGTTCCAACTGAACAGAGGTAATTATATTACGTTCGCGATTCTTTTTACCCATAGTAGCCCACGGATAATTCTCCTCAATATACTCATTGGTCCATCGAGGTTTGTACTCTCCCAGCTCTACTTTTTCCATCATCTGGCCAATTACACCATCTGACAGAATCAATGCCGGATTTCTATATTTAAAAGCTAAGTCAAACGCTAACTCAACAAAATCAGCCATTTCCTGTACAGAAGCTGGCGCTAATGTGATTAATTTATAATCGCCATGACCACCCCCTTTCACAGATTGAAAATAATCCGATTGAGCAGGTTGAATTGTACCCAATCCAGGTCCTCCCCTAACAACATTAACAACGACACAAGGCAACTCTGACCCGGCCAGATAAGTTATTCCTTCCTGCATCAAACTGATACCCGGACTGGATGAAGAAGTCATTACGCGCTTACCACAACCGGCACCGCCATATACCATATTAATTGAAGCAATTTCACTTTCGGCCTGCAACACAACCATTCCGGTTGTTTTCCAAGGCGCCTGGTCCATGAGGGTTTCCATTACTTCCGACTGAGGTGTAATAGGATATCCGAAATATCCATCTACTCCACAGCGGATAGCAGCTTCGGCTATTGCCTCATTACCTTTCATTAATTTTAGTTCTCTCATGTGTGACTAAATTTCCATTCAAATTTAATTTTAAGCAGTAGCATCTGCTTTCGCTCGATAAACAGTAATACATGTGTCGGGACAAACAATCCCACAATTGGCACAACCGATACACGAATCGGGGTTGGCCATGTAGGCGTAATGATACCCCTTACCGTTTACTTCGGCAGCCAATTCAATTACTTTTGTAGGGCAAGCAGTTACACACACTCCGCATCCCTTACAGGCCTTTGTGTCAACAACTATTGCACCTTTCGCTTTTGCCATAATTTTTGAGTCTTTTAGTTTAATTTCAAATTTACACATCACTCACTAAAAACAACATGATTAGTATCACTATCCACTTGTTTTTAAACACATAAAGACAACTTACAAATCGTCACACACTTTGCCTTTTATGCATGATTATTTCTGAACAACTCTAATCTCTCTTTTAACTCAGCAAAGCGTTCTTTGCCGGTTTGTGATACACAAGCTCTTAACCCTTCTTGTTTACTACCTGTCTTACCAAGTGTTATGGCACTGACACCATAATACAACAGCTCTTTCAATAATTCACCACCACTCATTTGGCCATATCGGATAGTAAAATAAAAACCATCAGCCAAGGGCTCATCCATATCCTTATCGTATATCAACTCAAATCCATTATCTAAAAACAACTCTTTCATCCATTGTCCTCTTTTCCCATACTCTTTTACTTCATCCAGAAACTTAAATTCACCGTCAGAAGCAGCTTTTAGCATGGCAGCTAAAGCATATTGAGCAGAGTGACTGGCACCGGATGATAAGCTGTATAATACCCGGGACACCAAAACCTGTCCGTATTTAGCTAATCCAAATCGTTTCTGCAAATGATCATATTTACGATGAAACAATTTATCCGAAACACACATTAAACCAGTCCGTTGACCAGCATAACTAAAGGCCTTTGAGCTCGAAATCAATAAAACATAATTATCGGTATAATGTCCAACACTTGCTTGAAACGGAGCCTCAAAAGGTTGAGACAAATCCTGTCGGAAATCCATTGCAAAGTAAGCTAGATCTTCGATAACTACCACATCATATTTTGTTGCCAACTCACCAATTATCTTCAACTCCCTCTCTGTAAAACAAATCCACGTTGGATTATTGGGATTTGAATAGAGAACAGAAGCAATCTTACCGGTAACAAAATATGATTCCAGCTTTTCGCGCAAAGCCTCACCTCTGTAATCATATACATCAAACGATTCATATTTATATCCTAGTACATCCAGCTGCTGCTTTTGTACCGGAAATCCCGGATCAATAAATAAAATCGTATCTTTTTCGGCATATAACTTTCCGGTAACCAAAAAGTTAGCATACGAACCTTGCATCGAACCAACAGTAGGCACACAACACTCTGCAGAAATATCTAAATCAACAAACGCTTTTACAAAGCGACTAGCTTCCAGTTTCAAAGGTTTTATACCTTCCAGCATTGGATACTTTGATGCAACACCTCTTTTAAGAGCTTCAATTTCAGCTTGGGTTCCAATTTCAGACGGAAGTAATCCGGGAACCCCCATCTCCATCCGAATGTATTTCTGACCCGATTCGTCTTCAATATCGTTAACAACAGAAACAATTTCACGAATAGTGGCTCTGTTTAGATCCTCTATTTGATATTTTTCCAATACCCGGTCAACTATTGACCTGGAAATTGGTGTGTTACTATTTTGTTGCATTGCTTTACGATTAATTCATCAGCCCCAATTAACAAATCAGGAATAATGACACAAAAAAGGTGGCGTACAGTACACCACCCAATTTTATATTTTTAGAAACCAAACTCATTAATGAGTCGTTTCACCCAATTTTTCACTCTGAGATCAGTCATTTCAGGTTCAGTATCTTCATCTACAGGAAGCCCCATAAACTGACCATCGCGAACACCTTCTGATTCAATAAAATCATAATCTTCAGCCGGACAAAAACCAACCACCTCAACATTCAGTTTTTCCAATCTTTCATAGATCCAGCCAATGGCATCAACAAAGTGTTCTGCATACTGTATATGGTCACCCAGACTATAAATTGCAACTTTCTTTCCTTCCCATTTGGCGTTTTCAAGCTTGGTTGCAAAAACATCCCAATCTGTATCTTTATATTCTGAATCCCAATTAGTTTTACCTATCGTAGAGGCACCTAAAATTATATTGTCGAATTTATTAATGGCTTCCGCCTCACAATTCTTTACAGGAATAAGTTCAACCCGATCTTTTCCAAGACGTTCCGCAATTAAATTGGCAACTTTTTCAACACTTCCAAGTTGCGGACCATAAAAGATTCCAATCTGAGACATAGTTTGCGTTTTTACTAATTCTGTTAATTCAAATATGCTTTTTTTATGTGAGATATGCAACTTACACCTAAGCTTGCACTATTCATTAAGCATACAACATTCAATAACTCACTTAATAGTGTTCAATCAAGAACTTTAAAAGAATTGGATCTTCTCAAGGTTTACTGAATTATTCACCAGAGAATTCCTTTTCAAATGTTGGTTAATCCCAATTTTTCGATTTGTAAGTACAAACAAATTTAAGAGGATTTTAAAACTTAACAGCATTATACCGGATGATATAAATCAAGTTTTCAATCTTTTCTGAATTATCTTATTGTATTCACCAACCATAAACCAATTAAAGTCAGTTTTTAAAAGACATCAAATCATCTTTCTATCCTGATTCGTGCATCAACAGCAACAATCCGTTCACCTTCTCCAAGCAAAGGATTTATATCCATCTCTTTTATTTCAGGTGCACACTCTAACATTTGAGAAATTCGAACGATAATATCAGCAAAAACCTCTTCATCAACTCCTATATTACCCCTTACTCCTTGTATTATCTTATAACCTCTTAATTTTTGAATCATTGCAAGAGCCTCAATATGCGAAACAGGACACAAACCAGAGCTAACATCTTTTAAAACCTCAACAAAAATACCTCCCAAACCACATAAAACAATGTGTCCAAATCCAGGCTCATAACTTGCCCCTACAAATAATTCAGTACCCTTTAACATTGGCTGAATCATTACGCCTACGGCCTCATTTATTTGCATCATGTGTCTAAACTCAGCTATTAATTGCGCCTCGTTTTCAACATTTAATACAACACCACCCACATCTGATTTATGAACAGGTCCCACAACTTTCATCACAATCGGGAAGCCTATTTCGCTGACAGCATTTAACAGTTGATCAACATCATCACTTACTATTTCCCGAACCCTTGAAACACCTGCTGCATCTAGTAATGCCTGCACAGTTTCTGGAGCTGCATATCCTGAAACCTGACTCTCAATTATTCGACGAATTTTTTGCTGATTAACAAGTTGCTTATTATTATTTTTTACTTGTGGAGCAGATACATTATGAACTTTAACCAAAGCCTGTCCAAGGTTTACCTCATCCGAAAAACCAAAATTTCCTTTGGATAAAAATTCATCAATCGCCTCTTTTGCATTAACCACAGATGGCAAAACCGGATAAATAGGCTTTTTACATTTGCTCATTTTCTGATGAAGCACATCATACACTTCATTTATCGGAAACAATCCGGGACTACCAAACACAACTACCATCGCATCGATATGATCAAAATCATTCTCACATGCATCAATGATACAGCCCAGTTGTTCAGCGGTTCCTGTAGCCAAAAAATCTATAGGATTTGAAACACTGGAACCAGGAAACAACTTCGTTAATAATTCATCTGCTTTACCTCCCTTTATAGTTGGTACTATTAATCCTCCGTTTGAAAGCGTATCTGTTAGCATTACCGCCGGTCCACCAGCATGTGTAATTATTGCAATATTTTTGCCAACCAATGGCTTCCCCATAAAAACAGCAGCTACATTGGCCAGTTCTTCACGTCCATAGCATCGAACAATACCTGCTTTATGAAACAAAGTATCTACTGCCAGGTCACTGTTAGCCATGGCTCCCGTATGACTGGACGCAGCCCGACTTCCAGCTTCAGATGCACCTGCTTTGACTGCAGCTATCTTACAGCCTTTTCTGATTAAAGATGAAGCATGCTTCAATAGCTTCTTTGGATTACTTATACTTTCGAGATAAAGTAATTTTATTTTGGAACTTTTCTCCGGATCAAAAGTTATATCCAAATATTCCAATACCTCTTCCACTCCAATCTGAGCACTGTTTCCTACCGAGAAAACACTGTTAAACTTAAGGCCTTTTGAAACACCGGCCTCCATAATAAATACTGCGGTTGCTCCTGAACCTGAGATAAAGTCAGCCCCTTCTTTCTCTAATGGTGGAATAGGCGTAGTAAAAACACTATTATGGTGCGTGGTTAAAACACCAATACAATTAGGCCCAATCAAGCATCCACCAACCTCATTAACCACTTTCACAATCTGCTTTTCCAATGCGGCACCAATCTCGTTCTCTTCACCAAACCCTGCAGATATAATAATAAAGGCTTTTACCCCTTTCTGATAAGCCAAAACCTCAATAGTCTGAAGACAATATTTGGCTGCAACTGCTATCACGGCCAGATCTATTTCCTCATGAAGATCAGTAACATCAGGACAAGCACTTATTCCCTGAACTGATGAACTATTTAAATTGGTAACGTACAATTTACCTCCAAATCCTCCATCAATAATGTTTTTAAGAATCTTACCTCCCGGTTTCTGAATATTATCAGATCCTCCGACCACAACTATACTTTTCGGCTTAATCAGCTGTTCGTTTATCATACCAGTTTATTATAGATCCGTTTTATCTTTCAATTTATAACAAATACCATTAATTTAATATTCTGTCATTTAGAACCAAACAACACCAAATCAAAATTAATTTCAATAACAAATTGTAACGACATAAAAATAAACGAATGATTGTACTTTCAAACTGACAAATATTCTTTTTTTCTTATTTTTACCCTTTCTAAAAAAGCCATTCATTGTGTTTGAAAAAACATACAAAATAGTACATCAGTCAACATTTTCGAAAAAAGATCTTGTTCACCTCATCTCTCTTGATGGAGAAGAAAGAGATTTCTTTTTAAAAGAAACCAGTAATAAGTACATTCAGAACCTTGGAAACAAGGTCTATTTTAGAGGATTAGTGGAGTTCTCGAATTACTGCACTAAAGATTGTCTCTATTGCGGAATCCGAAAAAGTAACACCTCATCTGAACGATACGATATTGATGATGCTGAGATTTTAAAAGCGGCCAAATTTGCTTACGACAATCATTATGGTTCAATAGTGCTACAATCCGGCGAGCGTGACGATAAAAAATTCATTGACCGGATAACCGATTTATTAAAGAAAATCAAAGAGGCAACTGATGGAAATCTGGGCATCACTATTTCTCTTGGGGAGCAAACTGAGGAAACTTATCAGAAATGGTTTAATGCGGGAGCTCACAGGTATCTTTTAAGAATAGAAACATCAAATAAAACACTTTATCAGAAGATACATCCCAATGATTCACATCATGACTTTGAAACCCGAATCAATTGTTTAAAATTATTACAAAAAAAAGGTTACCAAACAGGTACCGGCGTAATGATTGGACTTCCTTTTCAAACCTACGAAGACCTGGCTGACGATTTGTTGTTTTTTAGAAACATGAACATTGATATGGTTGGTATGGGTCCGTTTATCGAACATACCGAAACACCTTTATATCAATACAAAAACCAACTTTGGCCACTTCAACGCAGATTTGAAGTTGCTATTAATATGATTGCTGCCCTGCGTCTTTTGCTTCCGAATATTAACATAGCTGCAGCAACCGCACTACAGGCTATCGATCCAATGGGACGAGAAAAAGCCCTTAAATTTGGAGCTAATGTTATAATGCCAAACATAACACCAACCATCCATCGTAAAGACTATACTCTATATCAGAATAAACCATGCACTGACGAAGGTGCTGATGATTGCTCAAATTGTTTAAGCATCAGAGTAGAGATGGTCAACCGAAAAATTGGTTATGATGAGTGGGGTGATTCAAAACATTTCTTTAAACGAACTGCTTTAGAACAATAAAGCTTTTCAGGAGTTTATTATTGAAACATATTTGCCGTGAAAAAACCTAAAAACCATATCTTAGTTATATTTGGAGCTTCTGGCGATTTAACTTATCGCAAGTTGATTCCAGCCGTATTTGATTTATTTAATCAAGATCTGTTGCCTCAAAAATTTGCAGTATTAGGTATAGGTCGAACAGAAATGGAAAACGAAGACTTCCGAAATAAAATGATGGAAGGAATAGAACAATTTTCCGTAACTAAACCTGCCGGTAAAGATGCCATTAAAACTTTTGTAGAGAAACTTTATTATTTCTCATTTGACACTCAATCACCCGACGAATATGCCTTGCTAAAATGGCAATTGCGCGAATTGGATGAAAAATGTGGTACTGATGGCAACCTGATTTACTACATGGCGACTCCACCAAGCATGTATAACGTTATTCCGGCTCAACTGGCCAAACAAGGATTAAGTTCCGAAACCGATGGATTTAAGAGACTTATTGTTGAAAAACCATTTGGTTATGATCTGGAAACAGCTCAAAAGCTCAACAAAGAATTATTGCAACACTTTGCTGAAGAACAGATATACAGGATTGATCATTACCTTGGAAAAGAGACTGTTCAAAATCTATTGGTGACTCGTTTCTCCAATGGTATTTTCGAACCACTATGGAATAGAAATTACATTCACCATGTTGAAATTACTTCTGCTGAGAACATTGGCGTAGGTAACCGGGGAGGCTATTATGAGGGATCTGGTGCCATGCGGGATATGATTCAGAATCATTTATTATTGCTGGTAGGGCTTGTTGCCATGGAACCTCCAACAATTATTGATTCAACCAATATAAGAAACGAAATTGCAAAAGTCTTCCATTCACTACGTCCTATTAAAGAAGAAGAAGTTTCGAAATATGTAATAAGAGGTCAATATATTACATCGAATATTAAGGGTGAGAAAGTAAAAGGCTATCGTGATGAAAAAGGAGTTGATCCTAATTCCAGAACTGAGACCTTTGTGGCAATGAAATGTTACATCGATAACTGGCGCTGGGCTGATGTGCCATTCTACATTAGAAGTGGCAAAATGCTGCCAACAAGAGTAACCGAAATTGTGATACATTTTAAATCAACGCCTCATCACCTTTTTGTTAATAACGAAAGCATTGTCAATAACCATAACCAATTAGTCATTCGTATACAACCTGACGAAGGTCTGCTATTTAAATTCGGAATGAAAGTACCCGGAGCCGGATTTAAAGTACAGAATGTAAATATGGATTTCCATTACAGCGATCTTGACAGTGTTCATTTACCAAGTGCATACGAGAGATTATTATTAGATTGTATGCTGGGTGACAGCACCCTGTACCACAGGGGTGATGCCGTTGAAGCAGCCTGGAGGTTTGTCGATCCGATTCTGAAAGCCTGGAAAAACAATAACGATATAAAAGTACATGGTTATCCGGCAGGAACATGGGGACCTGATGTATCTGATGATTTAATAGATGGTGATAACATTACCTGGCGATACCCATGTAAGAATCTTGCCAATGATGGAAATTACTGTGAATTATAATGATTCTTTTTAGTATTTACCCTGTTTAATTGTAATGCCAATCAATTAAACACTTTGTTTTTATACCATGAAAGCAAATATTGAAGTATTTGAAAGCAAAGATGCCATTGCTCACTATCTTGCCGATTATATAAGAAAAGTTCAGCAGCAAAAAAGTGAGCTTTACATTGCTCTCTCAGGCGGTAGCACACCCAAAGTCATCTTTAAGATTTGGGCACAGGAATATGCTAAAACCATAGATTGGGCTTCCATCAAGTTTTTTTGGGGCGATGAACGTTGTGTTCCTCCAAACGATATTGAAAGCAACTTTGGTATGACTAAAGAATACCTTTTTGATCATGTTGGCACCAAAGGCATTAATATCTTCAGGGTTAAAGGAGAACTAACAAATCAGCAAGCGTTGGAAGATTACATCTCATGTATTGAAGAAAATGTTCCTAACTCAAATAACCTACCCCAATTTGATATTATGTTGCTGGGAATGGGTGATGACGGGCATACGGCTTCAATTTTCCCTCATCAAATCGAACTTTGGGAATCAGATGAAATCTGCACCTTGGCTCAACATCCTGATAGTGGTCAGGTGAGAGTTAGTCTTACAGGTAAAACCATCAATAATTCAGAAAAAATTTTCTTTTTGGTTACAGGGGCTAACAAGGCTGAAAAAGCTGAGGAAATAATAAATCAATCAGGTAATTATAAAAACTATCCTGCCTCGCTTGTCAGTAATAAACAAACAACCTGGTTGCTTGATTCAGAAGCCGCATCAAAACTCAAGTAAAATAAATTTTAACATTTTATCATCATATCAAACTTTTACTTGACATTTTCCGTAACTTGTATATATCCATTATACATCTATGATAAATACAAAACCAACAATATTACTTGTTGACGACTCTCAGGTTAATCTTGAGATATTAAAAGATGCGTTATCAAAGTATATCACCTATTCTGCAATGGATGGTGATTCGGCTTTGGAGTTGGCTTTATCAAGAGAAAAACCAGACCTGATATTATTGGACATTATTATGCCTGGCATTGATGGATTTGAAGTCTGTAAAATTCTGAAAAGTAACGAAGCAACCAGAGAAATTCCGGTCATCTTTATAACCGGTCAGAACGATATGGACAGTATCATAAAAGGTTTTGAGGCCGGAGCAGTCGATTTTATTTCAAAACCATTTAATATACTGGAGCTCAAAGCACGTGTTAAAACGCAGGTTGCTATTAAAATGGCACGTGATCAGAACAAGCGATTGATACAGAAAATTGAGGCTATCAATAAAAAATTGACCGACAGCATAGAATATGCAAAGAAAATTCAGAATGCCAGCCTTCCCAAGAAAGAAGATTTGGATCGTTTGCTGCCTGAATATTTTGTGATGCTAAAACCACGAGATATTGTAAGTGGTGACTTTTATTGGGTTAGTGAGATTGATAACAAAGTAATTATTGTTGCAGCCGACTGCACAGGACATGGAGTTCCCGGTGCCATTATGAGCATGTTTGGCGTTGCTTACCTTCATGAAATAATTAATAACAGAGGAGAAACAGAACCCGCCAAAATTCTCGATCGCCTGAGAGAAATAGTGATTGACTCATTACAACAGGACGAAAAAAGTGAGATTAAGGACGGAATGGATATTAGCATTGTAACCATTAATAAAACAAAGAAAGAACTACAATTTGCAGGTGCTTTTAATCCAATTATTCTCATCAGAAATAATTTCCTGAATATTTATCCTGCAGATCACATGCCGGTTTCATATGGCGAAGTTGACCGCTCATTCCGAAATCATACAATCAATTATGAGAATGGGGATTGCCTTTACATGTATTCTGATGGATATGCTTCTCAATTTGGTGGACCGAATGATAAAAAACTGATGCAAAAAGGTTTTCGTCAGTTAATTTCGGAGGTTCATCCGCTTCCAATGGAAGAGCAAAAAGACCAACTTGAAAAACATTTTATTGATTGGAAAGGATCTAATGATCAGATAGATGACATACTGGTAATGGGTATCAGGTTATAAACCTAAATTATTCCAATTCAATTCTGTATTAAAAAATTTCAATTCCGAGTAAGGGTATTTTAATTGATTACTTGTCCTTAATCCGAAAGCACAAGTAAAATCAATTAATGCTATATACCATGAAAGCAAATCCTTTTTTCTCAGCCCAAATTAATCGTGTATTTACACTATTAATTATTGCTCTTTTTATTTCGGGAAATATACTGGGAAGTACATTTCTGAAAAAACAGGATCAGAATGATACACTATCTTATAAGCTTGTAAAAGGAACCATAATGGATTCAGACAATGGATCTCCATTGATCTTTGCCAACCTAACCGTTGAAGATACCAACATTGCAACCGTATCCAATTCAGAGGGTGATTTCAGCTTGAAGATTCCAAATGAGATGCTTAACAAAAAACTGACTATTTCTTACATTGGTTACAAAAGCAAAATAGTCGACATAAAAGATTTAAAGAACGTCAAAAACAAAATCAAACTCGAATTATTGACAGTATCTCTTGATGCTATTAATGTTTTCCCCAAAGACCCATACTTGTTAATACAAGCAGTGATTCAACGCCGTAACGAAAACTACATTCAGGATGAAAGCCTGATGACAGCATTCTATAGAGAAACCATCAAAAACAGACGACAATACGCATCCCTTTCAGAGGCTGTAGTTGAGGTTTACAAACATTCGTACGGTAACGATCGACAAGATGTGATCAGACTGATGAAAGGTCGAAAAAGTGCCGATTATTCAAAACTTGACACGCTTGTTTTTAAGCTTCAAGGAGGCCCTTATTCAACCATAATGCTGGATATAATGAAAAATCCATATATGATTCTGGATTATGATGTACTTGAAGATTATACTTTTAGCATTGCCAATATTACCCGTGAGGATAACCGATTACTTTATGTTCTTGAATTTGCTCAACGCGAATGGGTACAAGAACCTTTATTCTATGGCAAATTATATATTGATGCCGAAAGCCTGGCGATTGTAAATGCAACTTACAACATTAATACCGAAGATAAAGTTGCTGTAGCACGTATGTTTATAAAACGCAAACCTGCCGGTGCAGAAGTCTATCCAACTGAAGCCAGCTATATGGTATCCTATCGTGAAAAAGATGGTAAATGGATCTATGGTTATTCAAGAGGTGAATTAACCTTTAAAGTAAAATGGAATAAGCGTTTATTCAACTCCGTTTATCATACCGGAATTGAGATGGCTGTGACCGACTGGAAACCAACAAATGAAAAACCATTCAAATCATCAGACAGAATGAAAATGAATATTGTTATGACTGATGCTCAACTGGGTTTTGCCGATGATAATTTCTGGGGTAAATACAATGTAATTGAACCTGAGAAATCCATTGAAACAGCGATCAAAAAAATACAAAAGAATCTGGATAAACTGGAACATTAGAAGATTCCTACCACAGTATAATAGTGATAAAAGCAAAGCCGGACATTTTTTTAATGTTCGGCTTTTGTATTTTGAACATCCCCAACCTTTTAATTGTAAACAGCAATTTGTGCATTAAGCTTACGCATCTCTCTAAGCAAAAAAAAGAACGTTACAAAAGCTGAAATGGTATCTGCTATAGGTCCTGCAAACCAAACACCCTCCAGACCGTAATACTTGGGTAAAATAAGCAAAACAGGCAATAAAACAATTACCTGACGAAGCAAGGAAATTAATGCTGCCAAACCGGCTTTTCCTGTCGATTGAAAATAATTACCCGTAATAATCTGAAATCCTACAAGAGGTAAGGCAAGTAGAAATATTCGCAAACCTTTAACACCTATCTCCAACAACTGACTATCGTTAGTATTAAAAAGCTTAATGATAGCTCGCGGGAATAATTCACCTGCCAGAAATCCAATAACCGATATGATAGTAGCTGCAATTAAACTAATTACCAGTGTTTCTTTAACCCGGATAAAGTTCTTACCTCCAAAATTAAAACTGATTATTGGTTGTGCTGCCATATTAATGGCTATTACCGTCATCACCATCAGCATGGCAATACTTAAAATGATACCCATGGCCCCAACAGCAATATCACCTCCATACTCAACCAATTGCACATTAAAAGTACCAAATACCAGACTGGAAGCCAGCTGCATGGCAAATGGAGAAAAACCGATGGTAATAATATACCATACAATATCTCTTTTTATCCTGAAATTTCTGGAATGTAAACGAATTACTGCTCTTTCGCTTCGAAAATGAGCCAGCACCCAAAAACACAATACTATTTGTGAAATGACTGTAGCATAAGCAGCTCCCTTCACTCCCATATCAAACCAGAAAATGAAGATAGGGTCCAGAATAATATTAAGCCCGGCCGCAATAAGCATTGAAAACATGGCCGTTTTGGCACTTCCTTCTGATCGTATAAGATTATTCAGCGAATAACCAACGATATGAAAAACAGTCCCTGATAAAATAATATCCAAATAGTCGTTAGCATATTCATATGTCTCGTCATTTACTCCAAAGAAAGTTAATAACGGATGCTTAATAAGGAACCCTATAAGGGTAATAAATAAAGAAACAACTACCATTAACACAAATGCATTTCCCAACACCTTCTCTGCCCTGTCGAAATCCTTTTTCCCTAGATTAAATGACACCCTTACGCCTGCACCAACGCCTATAAGCATTCCAAAGGCAACCATAATAACCATAATTGGGAAAATAGCACTTAATCCCGAAAGTGCCAATGAACCCACCCCCTGACCAATGAATATACGATCGACTATATTATAAAGCGAACTGATAATTACTCCTGCAAAAGCAGGCATAAAATATTTATAAAGTAGTTTTGAAATTTTCTCACTTTCCAGCTCTTTTACGTTCCTCTCAGACATTCCTCTCTATTTTGGTGCAAAGCTACAAAAAGCAAAATCAATAAAGATGAATAAATATTGTTTTTACCCAAACGACACAATCATCCTAATTACCAAATACCTACATCACTTATTCCAACACAAAAGTATTTCTTTCGCTATTTTTTAAGAAAATACTTTTGACAGATTAACTTGAATGATTATCTTTGCATCGCTTTTAGAAAAAGGCATTCAAGGATGGTTCCGTAGCTCAGCTGGATAGAGCAACAGCCTTCTAAGCTGTGGGTCATGGGTTCGAATCCCGTCGGAATCACTGAAAAGAACATCACAAACAACAAAAAGCGCTTAAAATGAAGGTTTTAAGCGCTTTTGTTTTTCCCTCAAATACCAAAAAATCGCTTAAAATACCCTCTTAAAAGAGACTTTACCGAGACCTATTCATTTTTTTAAAAAACAGGTCTCGGCAAATCATAACCTTCTGATATTTTGAAATTTATATTGGTTCAATTTAGGTCATTTTGGGTTTTATTTCGATAATTCAAGTGTGTAAATTCGAATTTGCCGAGACCTATCGAGACCAATTATTGATAAATAATTTTAAAATATTGAATTATGAGGCTCATTACTAACTTTTTATTAAAAAAATCAAAACGCAGAAAAGATGGTAAATATCCTGTTTACATTCGATGTACAATTGATTTAAAAAGGATAGAATTGTCAACAGGTGTGTATTTAAATTCATGCGATTGGGATAATTTAGCTCAGAAGGTTGCACCTCTAGCTGAGAATTCAAGGAATTTGAACAAAAAACTAAATAATTTTTCAAATACCATTTTTGATAAATATTACCAATTAGAATCTCTTGGAAATCCATATGACATCAACAGCCTAAAAGAATGTTTAACCAACACTCCCCAACATTTCATTGTTGATACCTTTCAAACCATTCTTGATGATATTCATAGGCGTGTTGGATATGACTATTCTTATGGGACCTACAAACATTATAAAACCATTTTTGGGAGACTCAAGGAATTTATTAAAGTAACCTATAAAAAAACAGATATCCCTTTATCAGGCATCAATTACAAGTTTATAGCCTCATTTGACTCATTCTTAAAAATACATCATGGAGTCGGTCCTAATACAATTGGGCACTATCATAAAAAATTGAAAAAAGTATTAAATGATTCAATTGCCTTAGGTTTAATCAATAAGAATCCATACATAAATTTTAAGGTTAAACGTTATCAACCCAATAGAGATTTCCTCTCTCTTAATGAGATTAAGAAGGTTGAAAACAAGAAAATTGAAATTGAAAGAATACGAACTGTTAGGGACATTTTTATATTTGCATGTTATACCGGCTTATCCTATTCTGATATCTATAAGCTAACTAAATCACATATATTTAAAGGTGATGACGGTGAAGAGTGGATAATAATTGATAGAACTAAAACATTAAGTCGTTGCAGAATACCTCTTTTACCCAAAGCAAAAGCTATTCTTTACAAATACGAAAACTATCCAAAGAACGAAAACAAAGGTAAACTTCTACCTATAAACTCAAACCAAAGAATGAATACTTATCTTAAAGAAATAGCTGACATTTGCGAAATTAATAAGGATCTTACAATGCATATAGCTAGGCACACTTTTGCAACTACTGTTACGCTTGCCAATGGAGTTCCTATCGAAACTGTTTCTAAAATGTTAGGGCATACCTCGCTAAAAACTACACAGATTTACGGTAAAATAATAGACTCTAAAATAAGTAAGGATATGAAAAAGTTGAAAAGTATGTTTTAATAGATCTAAGATGTATTATTCGCTTCAAAATATTAATTCACCTCGAAGAGCAAGACATCCGTTTTTCAGGTACTGAAAAACACATCTTGCATTTACTTCGTAGCTGTCAATATGCCATCCTTTTCAGTGGATAAAAAAAGGAAAAGTCATCAATTAACTTTTCCCTTTTTAACTGAAGATTGAATGGTTTTCAACCTACTTTGACCCCTTTACTTTTTTTTACCGTTTCGGTTTTGTCCTGTTTCTGATTTTGTCCTTTTTCTTGTTTAAAATCGGAAAACGAGATAGTACGTCCAGCAGGATCAACCTGGAGTGTAGCTGAGAATTTTTTATCGTTCTTCCCGGTCATGCCATCAAGGCTGACTTTACCCCCTTCCATCAGGGTTTGCTTTTGCGATTCACTCAAACTAACCCCTTTAATCGAATCTGAAAGAGTAATATTCTTTTGTTTGAGTGGAATGATCTCGTTGGTCTTGGGATCGACACCGATGAAGTAATTGTCTTTCTTACCGTTCAGATCCTGCAGCTCAATCACTCTACCAATATTACGATCATTCAGCAAGGCGGTTTTTTCCTCGCTGGTGAAAGTATGCCCCATAAACTGATCCGGGATATGAAGACGCTGAATAGGATGCAATCTGACTTTGATCTCATCGCCTTCCTGCTGTAAACGAATCTTGGCAGGTATACGGTAGTTTTCATCATTGATGCTGGCATTAACGGTATAGAGTTTCTGAGACCGGAATCCATTCAAAAAATCATTCAGTTCTCGCTGATCCATCTTTTCAATAAAATCCTTTTTGATCGCCACCTTTTCGAGTTTATCCAGTGGTACCTCTTCCAACCTGTTCCCAAGTTGATATAGATTAATTTTTAGGGTGTGATTTGTATAGA
Organism: uncultured Carboxylicivirga sp.; assembly: GCF_963674565.1. Lineage (NCBI taxonomy): Bacteria > Pseudomonadati > Bacteroidota > Bacteroidia > Marinilabiliales > Marinilabiliaceae > Carboxylicivirga > uncultured Carboxylicivirga sp. The sequence goes on along the minus strand of NZ_OY771430.1, from coordinate 5,888,641 downwards.
TTTGATATTCAATCCATATGAAAAATCGATAGTATTTGTGTTGATTTGGTCTATTCCAGAGCTATTCAGATGGATTTAGTTCGTTGTGATTTTTCCATTTTAAGGTTATTAACTAAATAGTTCGCTTTGATATGATCTGTCATCAAAACATATTTCAGGTACATTTGTCGGCTTTTTTGTTCGCTTAAGCCACCTTTCATTTAAGGGCTGTCAGGATGCAAAAGGAAGGGGAATAAATGGACTGTGGGCAGGCCAATGATTGATGGGCATTACTTATTTGACTTACAAACTTATGTGCTTTTTGCAGGCTTTAAATCATTGTTTTTAATCTGTAAATAGGTATGAATAAAAGCACATGTGTTTTGGTCAAAAACCGGATCAATGCGCATCAATCAGCGGGTTTATGCCGAACACTTTTGCGCCCTGACAGACCGGCTATATCTTGGCTTAAGCGTAACTGAAAAAGCCTTATCTGCAAATTATTGATAGCTATTACGGTATAGTAGAAGAATTGAAAAATAGCTTATAAAACCAGCCTTGTAAAACAGGAAGCCCAAATATCAACGGCTTGGTGGGGCTCCGGGCCAGGATATTTGGGCTGATCTGTTTTGTAAGGCTTTTAAGGGAAGGTGGTGCGTTGATGGCTTTTTTGGCAAACTGTTATCCTGTGTTTCCTGTAATAGTCTTTAAGTATCTTGTGTTTGCCAAATGTGCCGGAGGGAAGTCTTATAAGACAATTCCTTCACTCTGAATTTTCTTATATATGGGGGTATTTTTAAACTGCTTATTCCAGTTCTCTTTGTTATAAACATAAATAAATAATGACAGACCTGATTCCAGTTCTACCTTATATTTTGTTTCTATATATTCCTGTTCTGTGGCATAATCAACTTTTTTAGGCAATAGCACAAATACCTGCACTTCTTCATGCATATTCTTACCCTGGGGGAATAACAGCACGATTTCTGCATTAGGATCAATGGACTGAATATATTCCCTTACAAGCTCACTAATGTCTTTTTTTGTCTTACTCATGGGGTAAAAATACAAACATTTTTAAGGGTTATTCATTGTCTTTTATCATTGGAATCAACCGAAAAAGCCACCAGGTTGAACATCTCCCTCATCCGGCTTCTTAAACGGTTGCCATACAGTTCTTCCAGCTTTGAAGCCGACAGGTTGGTGGTGATATGGGTCAGCATGCCTTTTTTGACAAAATGATCATAACGTCCCAATAAAATCTCTCCCATAACATTGCAATCATTGCCATAGTATTGCATTGGTCTTTCTGTCCCCACATCATCAAAGCAATAAACGTTTGGCAAATAGCCTCCTGATGTATATTTAAAAGACTGAGTACTGTACTGGCTGATTACTCCATAACCTTCAATGGCAAAACGCAGACTTAGTGATCTGGCCGATACCATAGCGTATTGCTTCAAACTTCGAGAAAACTGAGAAATCAATGTCATTAGGGTTGTTTTACTGCAAACAAACAACCACTCAGTAAAAGACCTTAATGAGGTAAGAATACCGGCTTTATCATGTTTTCCCTGTCTCCAAAATTCACCACCCAACTAAACCTCTTAAAAATCATGGTCTGCTTTCAAGGATAGCAACCACTCCGCTTCTTCAACTGTATGCCTTTCGAGAACACAAATAACACTGTCATCCCCCACCTGATCTACCACCTCTTTAAGATCTTCAGGCCTAAACATTATTTAATAAAAGTCAATTCCTCATCAATCTATTCAAATTATTTGGATAACAATTCCAGAAATCACGATATGTATTAATTAAAATAATAAAGAGTATCTATACATATGGATAATAATTTGAAATAATAGCCTCAGCTTTTAATGCATTCCAGAATTCACCAGTAAATTCAGAATCCACTACATGCTTATTATGTAGCATCCTATGTGGTTTACTCGGATTTAAAGCCACGGCATTTACTTGTGGTGCAGATAAGGCAAATTTTAGGCAAGCATCACCCGGATCTACAAAAAAGTATTTACACACTTTAAAAAAACGTTTTCTCCATTCGAACAAATGAAGATTATTGAGATCCGATTCTTCAACTTTACGATAATCGAAATATTGCCCTCCCGTTAAAAAACCACCATTAAATATGGCAGAATTGATAATCACAACGCCATCTTTATGCAGTTGTTCAAAGAAATGAAGGATTTCTGCCGGGTGATGATAAAGGGTAAATTTATTAGCAAACATCACCCAATCAAAATGCACTTTATCATAAAGTTCCTTAATTACTAACCAGTCTTTAGAACCAATACCCACAGCCTTTACCTCTCCTTTCTCCTTCAGTTCAAACAATGCTTTGTATGCGCCCAAAATATTATCCATCCTTAATAATCTATCCTCTTCATTGTGAGCACTCTGTAAATATTCATCAGGATCGTGAACTGAAACCAATAAAGGTTTAAAACCATCCAAGAGACGACAGCCCTGTTCCCAACATTCTAAAATACCACTATAACTGATTTTTTGGACAGCATCATACTGCAAGTTAACCCAGGCTCCCGGCTCAAATGTTGGCTCTGATGATTCAAGGGGGACGCGATACCATCCCAACTTGATACTAATAGTTATATCTTTTGGCGAAAAACCCAACTTCTTCAAACCATGCGCGATAACTTCCAAGGCTAGACCAGCACCATATTTACCTGCACTGTCTATAGTTACATTCCCATACGACACATTGAACCATTCCTTTATCAAGGCCAACTTCTCCTCCTCAGTAAGCTCTTGGTACAAATTCCCGAGGTAACTGGTTCCGTATACTATCGGAGGACAAATCAAACCCGTATTCCCTAATTTTTTCATTTGGCTCTATCAATCAATTTCTTTAATCAGATAAAAAATAACGACTCAAATCATAATTCATTAAACAACTGTTTTAAGCAAGACATACATTCAAACTTATATATTTTTTAATTAGTTGCAATTATCACATTCAGGCATAATTCCGAAAGAGCAAATACCTTCACATTTTTAATAAGCTACCAAATTACAATAGTTCGTTAAAGTAAGAAGTAAACATTGACTCTTAATAAAATTAGCGGTGAATGAATTTAAATATAACATTAACAGTCACTGTCTTAATAGAGCATAGCAACAAATTCATTAAGGGGGGGGACTATCAAGAAAAATAATATTTATAGCACATATATAGAGTATATTATAAATTAAATATCAATAATTAAAGATATAAACCTCTTTATCAAGATCTTACTCCTTTTCTACACATATAAATTCGCATTAATTTTCTACTGTAGGGGCGCTTAATTGGCATAAAGGAACAAAGATATCGACAACACCTAAAAAAACACTTGACTTTCAAATTTTAATTAAAGAGTTAACTCATTCATAGGTATGCGGTTAATTTGCCATTGCTTTTGCTTGTTCATATTTGTATTTCTGTAAACCAATTTATTTTTCCTTAATTTACTCTTCTCGATCATATATTGGTCACAATAACAAGTTAAAAGCCAATCAAAATAAGCCAATTAAACAACAGTATTTTATACTATACAAAGACCAATTTTGACCAAAATTTAATTGGTCTTTATTTAGTACCTCTTCATCCTTATTTAGTGTGCAATTTGCACTTTTGTCAAATTTTAAAATATCTTCTAATGCTCAAGTCGGTTGTTAATTACATAAACTTTAAACCATGTGATCATTATAAACAAACTCCTTTTTTTCAACACCTTATAAAAAACCTATCCGCAAAATAATTGTTCGACAAGTATAAAAAAGAACTAAATTGCTGATCAATTTATAGCTTAAATAATCACAAAATTTTTCAATAATTTAAAGAATTACAATCAGAATCTTGCTCACTAACCAAATATCAAACATCTTGAACTACATTTAATCTTCCAACTGGATTAAGACTACAGAATGTGCAGGCATAGTAACATGTAATTCTCCTTTTTTTACTTTGCCTATTGAGTAATCGGTTATTACAACTTTTTCATCTTTACCGAAATCATTATAATCGGTTATGGCTTTCGCATTTATTATCTTCCCTCTAACGTTTTTATAATCCTTGCCAAGTTGCAAATCAACAGGTAAAGATTGATTAGGGTTTGAGTTGGTAATGGTTATATTGGTCACTCCATTTTTATTCGATGCTGAAGCTGTAATTGCCGGGATATGCTCACCATTATAATCATAATCCTCTGATATCAATTCAATTGGAATCAGTTCAGCATCTTGATGAACATTATACATTTGAAAAACATAATAAGTTGGTGTTTTTACCATTTGGGCGCCTCTTGTCATGATTACAGATTGCAATACGTTAACGATCTGCGCAATATTGGCCATACTGATTCTGTCGGCATGGTTATTAAAGATATTCAGATTGATACCAGCTACCAATGCATCGCGTAAAGTATTTTGCTGTTGTAAAAAACCTTCTTTCGTACCTTCTAATTTATCGTACCATGTTCCCCATTCGTCAACAATTAGTTTAATATCACCATCAGGATCATACTTGTCCATAATCGTCAAATGAGACTGAATGTAATCTTCTACATACATTGTATTTCGTATGGTTGCAAACCACATATCTTCATCAAAATCAATGGAAGAACCTTTTGACCCTTCCCAATTTGCTGTTGGTAAGGTGTAATAATGCATTGACAGGCCTTGTGCCAGATTAAGCTTATCTTTAATTACTTCAAGAATATTCTCTGTCCATGCCAAATCGTCTGCACTTGGACCACAAATGACTTTTTGAAAACCATTTCCTCTTATGTAAGATGAAAAGTTTCTAAACACGTCAGCATAATATTCTGCTCTCATGTCACCTCCACATCCCCAATTTTCATTGCCGATACCCCAGAACTTAACATCCCATGGGTCTTCTCTTCCATTCTTTTTACGTAATTCTGTCATCGGACTTTCATTAGAGGAAGTAACATATTCAACCCAATCTATTGCTTCCTCCACAGTTCCTGAACCAACATTTATGCTTAAATAAGGTTCGGTACCTATTAATTCACAAAAATCCAGGAATTCATGTGTTCCAAAGCTGTTATCTTCGGTTACACCACCCCAAAAAACATTAACAATTGACGGACGATCTTCCTTAGGGCCAATTCCATCTTTCCAATGATAGGTATCTGCAAAACAGCCGCCTGGCCATCTTAAAACAGGAATCTTTAATGCTTTAAGAGCTTCAACCACATCGGTTCTATAGCCGTTAATGTTTGGTATGTCTGAATTTTCACCGACATAAATTCCTTCGTAAATACAAGTTCCCAGATGTTCAGAAAAATGTCCGTAAATTTCTTTATTGATCTTAATGCCCGTTGAATCTGTTTTGAGAATTAACTTGTTTTGCGCGAGAATATTCCCCGCAAGTATCAGGCAAATAAAAAAAGCTGTTGTTTTCATTTTAGATATGATTTAATTTTATCAAACATTGAACACATAGAAGTTAAAAGATAGATATTTAAGCTAAATAAATCCCATAAAAAAGGGATTCTTTTATCATAGTGTATATCATTCGCAGGAACAATGCAACAAAGTTTCTACTTGAATATCAACACACGTAGAATAAAGCTTATAGCTATCACTACTATGTTTTTTTAATTTCATTTTCTTTCTATTTCCAAATTAATAATAGGGATAATACTATCATCCGGAAAATTTTTACTCAGTTTATTTTTACAGTTCCTGCTGAGGTTTAATCCTCTTGAAATAAATGTTGAGCATATTGATATAAACACCTTCGCCAGGTTAACCATTCATGAGCTGTTCCTTCAGACTCGTAGTATATATATTTGATTTTTTGCTTGTCCAACATCTTACAAAATGCCCCAACTGAACCCGGGAAAGGTGCAGGCTCGGTAGTTCCTAACCCCAACCATAACACTTTTAGTTGCTTGTTTAATGCATCAGCATCAGTAAACTTACCATCAAGGAATATCGCAGGATCTATTTCGTTTGAATTTGGATAATTAGCCGTACCGCTAAAACCTCCGTAATACGCAAACTTATCCAGATGATTCATAATAATCCGTACAGTTTGATTTGCCCCCATAGACAACCCGGCAATTGCACGGGCTTTCCTGTCAGCAATAGTACGAAAACGGCTATCAATCATTGGCATTACCTCATTAACAAGCACTTCTTCAAAAACCATTTGAGGTCTTTTATCGGCAGTTTTATTGTCCTGAGGCCTAAAAGCATAACCGTTATCCATTACAATAATCATCCCCTTCGCTTTATTGCCGGCAATCAAGTTATCCAATATTTGGTTCGCTTTTCCTTGTGCCAACCAGCCTGTTTCATCTTCAAAACTACCATGCTGAAGATACAATACCGGATAACGATTTTGAGTATCTTTTTCATAACCAGGAGGAGTGTAAACAAAACATCTCCGCCATGCCTCGGTTATTTCAGAGTAATACTGAACCTGACTAACCAAGCCGTGTGGCACATCTTTTAAGGCATAAAATTCCCTGTCAACAGCCGGGATTTCTATGGCACTTCCCCAACGACCGGCACCATAATAGTATTTTGTTCCAGGATCCGGAACCGAGGCTCCATCGATATTTAACTGGTAATAATGAAAGCCTTCGTCTTGAGGAGCTGATTCTCCCATCCAAATGCCTTCTCTATCTTTTACCAGGTTATATTTTTCACCTCCAATATCAAGCTGAACCATCTTTGCCTCAGGAGCTGAAACTTGCACCCTTACACAACCTTCGGAATTAACCTGTGGGTACTGCTTTCCGGGTTGATTTACAGAAGACGGCTTAAAATCTTCAATAAGCCCAACATCCTGTGCCTGTACTACCCATACTTCAAAAGAAATAAATACCAATGTAAGTAAACTCCAAAAACTATATTTCATAAACTATAAAAGTTAATTGATTAAACATTGAGATATTTCATTTTAATTTCCTCCAATGACCAAATGCCAATCGGAAGAAATGAAACTTGCAAGCGAACTTGGCCAGATCCCGCTTACTACCCGTTTCATTCGTAATTGTCTAATTATTCACTAAACTGCCAGGCGTCAAAATTGAAAAGTTCACACTCTTTGCCTTTAAACACGAAATACAAATCGTGTATCCCTTTTGCTTTATCAACCTTGGCAATGAATGTTTTCCAGCTATCTGCACTGCCGGTATTTGCAATTTCACAAACACCCATTAACTGGCCATCTTTAGTATCCAAACGAATTTCAATTTTTCCACCTTCAATTGAAGCGGCTGTTGCTTGGAACATTTTAGCTCCTTTGGCAAAATCTACACTTCTGACTTTTATATAATCACCGTTATTGATTTGTGAGACATATACCCCATTTTTACTATCTCCTGTTGTCTTTACACCTTCGGACCAGGCTATTGTTTCAGCCTCATTTCGTTTAAATGGATTTAAGTAAGCAACACCAGTTTTAATACCTTCAACCGTTGGTGTTATTGAGGGAATAGAACCGTCTTCATTATATTCAAATTGTTCTACACAAGTAGAGCGCCTGAAACCACCACCGTTTGGTAGTGCTTCGTTATGATAAAAGAAATAGGAGTTGCCTTTAAAATCAATAACTCCTGAATGATTGGTAAACGCAAGTTTTGGATGACGTTCCATAATTAAACCTCTGTATTCCCACGGCCCTGTTGGCGAATGCGACGTTGAATACCCAATGCATTCAGGGATTCCATTGGCAGCATAAAGCAGGTAATACAGGTTGTTGCGTTTATAAAACCACGGACCTTCAACATATTTGGTACCAGGTTTGCCATCTGGCCTAATACTCTCACCAAAAGATTCTTTTGTAATTTCTACAGACACAACTCCATTGTCTCCAATGCTTTTGTCGTACGAAATCATATCTTCGTTCAATTTCACATACCATACACTAGGGTTACCCCAATACAGGTAAGCCTGCCCATCGTCGTCGACAAAAACAGTAGGGTCAATATCTTGCCATAAATGATCGCTCTCTACTAGTTTTTTTCCCAATGGATCGGTAAAAGGCCCATGAGGCGAATCGGCCACCAAAACACAAACCCCACCTCCGTGAATAGGCACATAAAGGTAAAATTGGCCATTGCGCTCAATACATTGTGGTGCCCAAGCCCCGTTTTCCTTTTCAAGCCATTTAAAGCTCTTAAGTGAGGCCACAGCGCCATGGTCCGTCCAGTTAACCATATCGGTTGTTGAGTAACAACGCCAATCGTACATGGTAAAGAAATTAGCCTTAGTACTATCCTCATCATGAGAGGTATAAACATAGACTGTATCATTATAAACCATGGGTGCCGGATCGGCAGTAAAGTAGGTTTGGACAATGGGGTTTTGCGAATAAACCGACATCCCCGATAAAAAAACAGTTATAATTGATAATATTACTTTTCTATGCATTATTGTAATTTCTGGATTGATATTATTTTATGGATTCAATCTTCCAAAACAAATCGAAGACCTGGTAACGAATACGTCGTATTTCAATATTCTCATGGGTAGATGAATTAAAGAGTTTTTTAAAAACAATTAATTTCATCGTTTTCAATTATTCATCAAGAGTTTACAACGCTTCGCTCTCTAAACAACAACTATTTATCACTTAGCCCATTCTGCTCCTTCTTCTGTTCTTCTCCATTTAAAATACTCATCAAGAACTTTTAATGATTCTTCACTTGGTACGGGACCTACATGAGGCTTTTGCTGCAAATACATTACTTCCGGCTTATCATCGCTAAAGGCTGGCCACTCAGGAATACTTTCTCCATTGGGATTACCATATTTTGCAAAATTTGTCCAATAAGTACCCATCGCCTCAGAAATATCAATATCCGATTGCGAAGAGTTATTCGGATCTAAATGTTGAAAAACAAAAGCCACATCCTGCCCATGTGGTGAGCCATATCCATACATTGGCGAACCTTCTGGAAATTCAGGATGTTGATCGAAATAGTAATAGTATACATTTGACTTGCCTGTTTGAGATTGTAGCCTTGCCCAAATCCAAGTTTGCCAGCCAAAGGCTGCATCGCGCATAAGGTCGCGGGCTGTTTTTGGTACACTATTTTCGGCAAGCGGATAAGCTTCCAACAAAGCATCAGCATGCTTCCCGAAACGTTGATTCACACTATTTCTAACCTTTTCAGGATTCTTCTCCCACATAAAACTGGCGCCTTCGTCGGAATTATAACCAATCAGGACAGGTACATCATTGTATTGACCTTTTTCATATAACTTATATTGATCATCTGGAATAACAACACCATCTACAATTGGCCATCCTCCAGGCATGGTCCACCCGGCAGGAATAAATTTTTCAGCTTCCATCTTGCGCAAATCGGCAATTGATGTACCTCCTTGTTGTTTCACATATTCAATACCATCTGATTCAGCTTGTTTTAAAGTTTTCATATTTTCTCCTGGATAAGTAGTCGGACGCGATGGTCCAAACGAGCCTCCACTCTGAGATATAGCACCATGAAAAAGCCCTTTCGCCAATGGCGATGCACACAACATACTTACTGATATTCCCCCTGCTGATTCGCCGAAAATGGTCACTCTGTCCGGATCACCTCCAAAAGCAGCAATGTTCTTTTGAATCCATTTCAATGCTGCTATCTGATCCAGCAAACCATAGTTTCCTGATACGCCTTCCGGACTTTCGGCACTTAATTCAGGATGAGCCAGAAATCCAAGTTGCCCCACACGATAAGCAATACTTACTAAAACAACTCCTTTGTCAGCCAAGGCTTGTCCATCAGATACAGGTTCCGATGTTGAGCCAAAACTAAAGCCCCCACCGTAAATCCAAACCATAACAGGTAGTTTTTCATCTGCTGACTTTGCCGGTGTCCAAACATTCAGATATAAGCAATCTTCGCTTTTGCCTGAAGGAGGATTACCTCCCTGCATTGGAGCTGGAGCATACTCAGTGGTTTGTTTAACTCCTTCCCATGCTTTAACGGGTTGTGGGGCTTTCCAGCGTAAATCTCCTACAGGAGCAGCGGCAAATGGGATACCTTTATAAATGGTCATGTATTCCATGACTGTTCCCTGGATGATGCCGCCCTCAACCTTTAACTGGCCTGGTTGAAGTTTACTATTGCATGAGATCATCCCCAAAACAAAAAGCAGAAATAATAAGGTTTTTAAATTTTTCATTGTTAAGTGGGTTTATGATGGGCTACTGATAAAATCAGCAACCAATTTTTAATTTATTCATTGTTGTGCTTTGGGGATTGCCCCCAAAAAAAATGAAAAAGTCAATCCGTTGAAATGACATCGGTGATTGAAAAAGCATTCAGCATACTCGATGCCTCTTTACCCATAAATTTAGTCAACTTCATCGGCAGTGCACCATTGAAGTTGACTAAAAATGACAATATATCTGATTACTTAAACAGTAATTGAGCAAATTCATGCAAGCTTCTTCTCCAGGTATGGAATTCATGAGCTGTGCCTTCCGACACATACCAAACAGCATTGATACCGGCTTCTTTCAATGCTTCGGTGGATTTTTGTACTGCTTCAGGACGCTCTTTGCTTCCGCAACTTTGAAAAATAAGTTTCACATTACTTTGGTCTTTAACTTCCTCTGGAGCATAAAGAGCACCGCTAAAAAGACCAATGTGCGAAAACACATCAGGCCTGTTGATTGTAATGGCTTTTGTTTCCATCGATCCCATGGAAAGTCCGGCCATGGCACGGCTTTCCTGATTGGAAAGCGTTCGATAATTCTCATCAACATAAGAAACTAATTCATCAACCAAAACAGTTTGAAAAGGAATGATATCGAATTCACGCAATTTTCCGAATTCAATATCATTGGTCATGCCATATGTCATTACAATGATGAAAGGTTTGGCTTTTCCTTCGGCAATTAGATTGTCCATGATTAAATTGGCCTTTCCCTGCTCGGGCCAGGATGTTTCATTTTCGCAGTAACCGTGTTGAAGATACAAAACAGGATAACTTTTTGAAGTTTCATTTTCATACCCGGGTGGTGTATAAACAAATGCCGTACGGCATGTCTTAGTACTTTCTGATGGGAAAAGAATTTCATGAACATGACCATGAGGAACATCTTTTACAGCAAAAATATCCTGGTCATCTGAAGGAATTTCGATACCACTTCCCCAGCGACAAGCACCAAAATACAACAATGTTCCCGGATCGGGAACCGACGCTCCGTCAATATTAAGTTGATAGTAATGGAAACCGACATCCTGCGGAGCCGATTCTCCGGTCCACATTCCTTCTGCATCCTTAACCATGTCGTATTTAACACCACCAATGTCGAGTTTTACATATTTGGCATCGGGAGCAAAAACTTGTGTGCGTACACGTCCCTCGGAATTGACCATGGGGTATACATGGCCTGGTTGGTTTACCGACGAAGATTCAAAATCTTCCACTATTTGATCATTCGATTGGGCAACACAATAGTTACCAACAATCAGAAATATTGCTAAAAGCGATTTGATTTTGTAATTCATTTTAAACTTGGTTTTTAGTTTTGATGAAATAAGAGTGATCTCTATTCTTTTATTAAAAGTTCATTGACTGCATTAGCAAGGTAAATATAGGCTGCACCAATATCGATAATGTACTCATTCTCTCCCCAGAAAAAAGGCCAATCCTCCTTGTTCTCTGGAAAATCCGGATTCAATATCAGCACACCGGGAACTATTCCTCCGGCGATAAAACTAAAATCGGCTCTGTTGCTTCCATACGCCACTTTCTTCGAACGAGTTCCCACTGTCGAAACAAAGGAGATGTTAGAATCTGGATGACATCCAAACAAGTAATTTAACCCTTTGTACACATCTTCCTTTTCGATGATTCCCGGGTATGCTTTGTAAGCCATATAGTTGGTACTTGCCCATTCTATAACCCCTGCATTTCCAGCCCATCCTCTGGTTGAAATAGGCACTCCGTAAGGGTTCTCGGCTTCTAATTGTTCAATCTCAGTTTTGTGTTTAATTACGTGTTTTTTAAGTTTCTCTTTAAATTCATCCTCCATGTGAGGAATTGCGCGAAGAGCTATAGATAGTGTCCATTCGGATGATTCATCCAAAGCAGGCCATATCAATTCTTCATAGCGTTCTGCATAGGCCTTGTCTCCCGAAGAAATATACAACTGAAGTGTTGCCGGTATTTCATTAAAACGTCCCCATCGTGAAAATCTGTCGGTTTTGGCTGTTTTCATAATCTCCCTGGCTTCGGTATAAAGAGTTTTTGCCAGGCTAAGGCATTTATCTGCCAGTTCACTGTTGTACTCTGTTAATGCTCTGTTGGCAGCAGATAGGGCAGCAACTGTTGAAAAGTCGAGACTATAATTTCGGTTGGTAAAAGCCCATCGATCATCCAAGGTACCAGAGCTAACTCCATCGCTTTCGTATGGTTTCAGATTGGGGTTGTATGGCAAATTATCCGTTTCGGTTGAAGCATCTCCTAAATGATGGTATTGATGCAACCTGGGAACAATGATACCGCGTACAGGATGTCCAATATTCTCAATTTGTGCTACCAGATTTAGTATACCGTGTTCAATTTGTTGAAGAATATCCGCATCGCCATCAGGACGATGGATATCAACGTAGCGAGTTTCCTGATTGATAAAAGTCTGGTCTCTGTTAACTTTGAAGTATTCCCATGAATCAACCAGGCTTTGAATGGTACGGCAGTGAGTGCCGGTTTGGATATCATAGTCACCCGCATCAAACCAGCCGCCAACGGCCAATCCGGGTATGCGCTCCAGAGGCTTATACTTGGTATCAGTTACTGAATCCATGTTGTAACCATCAAAAAAATCGATATTAACAGGAGCCTGCAATGCATCGTCCTTAAAAGGTTCGCCATGCCAGGTACGGTAAGCTTCGTTTACTTTCATGTGATCCATCTGCACGGGCAGGAAGACATCTAATGTAGGATGCCAGACATTTTTAATTGTATTGGGGTCAATTGAGAAAGGACTTGTAGTTTGATCGCCATACTGAATGCAGTACAATCCGGGTTTAGTGATTGAGCTGAAGTCCACCTTCAGATAGTTGTAGCGCAAATAATTTCCCCATTCTTCAGTGTTTACCGATAGCTGTTTTATTTTCTTTCCTGATACAGTTACTTCGTAGATGAAGGCTTCTTTCTGTGGAACGTCATTCCTGTCAAGTTCGATGACAGCAACTTTCTTTTGATCAGGATGGTACCCTACTTGTGAGAAACCAATATTGGGTTTACGCACCCAGTTTTCAATGGCATTGGGTTCAACATGCCATTCAAGGACTTCTCCGGTTTGGTTCGAGGGTAAAATACTTCGAGCTATAAACCAACCATTTTGTGCCAGATTGCGACCGTCGAAAAGCATAATTTCCGATTCTGATTCTATTTTCACATATCTCTCAGGATCTTCGGGTGCCAATACCAGAGTCTTTCCTTGCGCAAGTGGTTTGGGTATAATAAATTCATCAAGTCCCCGATCATCAAAGGTGTTGTGCCCTCCAAACTGAGGAGTTTTGCTTTTTGATGATTGAATGGTTGTATCTCCAGAAGGGTAAAGGGGGAAATAGGATGGTTTGCCATCAACCAGATAGCTTTTTTCGAAGTAGGCAGAAGGTAGAAATTCCAGGTTGAATCCGGCCCTACCTTTCAATGATTCAGGCACCGGTTGATCTAAAGAGACTACGATTTGAAAACCATTTCCTTCAGGAGATACTGTGATCTTTGAATCAAAATCATAATCTTCATATCGGAGCGTAAACTCAATACTTTTACTGGCTTTGTCAATACTTTTTTCGATGAGGGTTGGGATTAAATCCCATTGTTCGGGTGTATTTTGCAGCCTTACTGCTCCTCCGGTAGATGTTCTTACTCCATGATGGATGAGCTCTATACCGGCTGTTTTTTCATCAAAAAAGAAACCATTGTATTGGTTGTTAAAAACCAGGACGTTTAGACCCTTTGTCTCGAAATACTCTTTTTCGTTGAGCGTTAGTTTTTGTGCAAAAGACGAAGTGCTAATTAAGAACAATAAGCTTAACAGGAACTTATAAGGATTGGATATGTTTTTTAAAACCATTGTTATAGATTTAGGTATTTGAAGGGTAAAATAATTAAGAGGAAATGATAAAGGTAATTGCACCAGCTCGGCCATTCTTGGCCTCCTGGATAAGCAAAACAGGTATAATTGGAGTCGGTTTCATAAAACTTTGCCATCATTAATTCTCGGTTAGAATATTGCGCACATTTGAAAGGCTTTTAATTCTGATCAGGAAGGATGATCTGATATTTTCCACTCAGATGCATAAGACTGAACAAGTATAGCAGCCCATCATAATAGGGATCAAAATACCCATCATCGTAAGGTTCCAATTTTGCATCCCAGAGTTTATGGACAAAATCCATACTAGTATCGTTGTTGTTAATATTAATCAGTGAAGCTGTGGCTGCAGTAGATATTAACCCCAACGAATGTCTTAATTTGGGTTCATAATCACCTGCCGGAAGTATCCATTCGGGTTCAGAACCATCTAAATTGTACTGATCTTTAAACGAATTCATTCCTTTCGATCTGAGGAAGTTTTGAAATCGCTCCGCATAACTTTCCTGCCATTCTTTATCTTTTCCGTACCACAAATAATCCATTGCTATATTCATTGGTACACGCCAGGAATCGTAACGAAATCCGGGTTTCATCCACGGAGTAGGATGAGGTTCACCATTGAACTCAGTATAGTCAGAATTAAGACCGGTAACAGGGTGACATGCACGGTGCAGAAAAACCCTCGACGTATCGGCACAATCACGATAAAATCGTTCGTGACCGTCATTGGCATACTCAGCCCATAATTCATAAAACGCTGGGACATGGTAAGAGGGGTCGGTCCAATTGTATCCGTGTCCTCCCGGAACAAAAGAAATTTGCTTGTGTTCAAGATTTATAAAAGGTTGCACATATTCAGCCCCGTCTTTTTCCCACATGGCATCGAGTATGTATCTGGCTTCTGCATAATAGTCGATTCCGGTGTCATTACCCCAACGGTTAGATGCAAGCAACAGAGTTGTGACAAAATATAATTCTCCGTCGGAAGCACTTCCGGGAGAATTCATCTTCATTTTTTCAGGATCAAAGCTCCATGCAAAATAGCCTTTTCCAGGACCATCCTGATGTTGTAGATACTTTTTTGACCAACGCCAAATGCGATCAAAAACATCTTTTTTATCCAACTGAACGGCAACCATCATACCATATGAAACACCTTCGGTGCGTACATCCTTATTTTTTATATCAGAAACATACCCCAATGAATCACCAACTTCGAAATAGATGCGATCAGGTCCTTCAAACAGATCGAAATAAGCTTTTTCAACCTTCTTGTCAATTTCGTTCTGACTGTACCCGGCTTCAAGAAAGAGATTTCGGTAACTTCCTAATGAGTGGTTCTGAGCAAAAAGTGGGATTTGCATTAACGAAAAGGTAAACATTAAAAAGGTAACTGTTTTTTTGAATTGCAATTTCATAGTCTTATACTTGCTTTTAGGGTCCATAAACAACGGTTTCATAATAGTAGAATTAGAGAATTTCTGAACTCTTCATCCACAGAAAAAGAGGATCAATCCAGGATTCTTGCTTAAAGATAAACCCATGATTTCCTTTGGGGTAGATATGCATTTCAACAGGTACCTGATGGTGTCTTAATTGTTCGAAATAGAAGATGCTATTGTCAACATCTACCACATTGTCATCAGCAGCGTGAGTAATATAAGCTGGTGGAGTATCTTTAGTTACCTGCCATTCCGATGAATATTGAATAATTTCATCAGGATCTGGATTTTCTCCAAGTAGCTTGGTTCTGGATCCCAAATGGGTGAGACTGTCGCTCATACTAATGACTGGATAAACTAATATTTGAAAATCGGGACGCAGATTTGTGCCTTCGGGATTATTGATTACGGGATCATAATGCGTAGCTAATGTGGAAGCCAGGTGTCCACCGGCAGAAAAACCCATAATCCCAATTTTTTCAGGGTTTATATTCCATTCTGACGCGTTTTCCCTAACTATTTTTAGCGCTTTCTGCGCATCCTGCAGAGGTATCATAGCGCTATCATCTGAAGAGGGGTCGGGCAGTCGGTACTTAAGGACAAATGCGACAACGCCGTTTGCAGCTAGCTTTTTTGCAGTAGTAATCCCTTCTCCCTGGTAAACAATTACACTATAACCTCCACCCGGACATATAATTACAGCAGGACAAAGAGTGACATTTCCTTCAGGAGAATACATTTCTATGCTTGGAGATATCACCTTTCGGATCAGGCCATCCGGATTCTCATTCTCAGAGTTTAGTTTCTCACCAACCTTATGAATTTCTATTTCATTGTTGTATAGTTTAATAATCTTCTGAGCTTTTGTTTGTGTAAAAAAAAGAGCAACCAGAAGTAGAAGTAGCAACCGAGTTAGCTGATCCATTGGTCTTGTATTTATCTTCTTATTTATCTATTTACATTAACTATCTGGAATATTCTGATACGACTGTATTTAATCTATTAGTAATTTAATAAAAGCCAACTCTAATAGTATTCATTTCATTCAATTAGGCAGTTTTTAATATTTAGAATTGAAACATGTCATAATTTTTCCATAAAACATTTTGATTTTCTAACAATTACCACCTCCATTGTTTCTTTTTTTGCACATTAAAAATGACCGATCCGCAACTCCTTTAACAAACCAATTATTTGTCCATTAATTATTATGGTTGATGCCTCAAGAGTTATCTTGCAGATTGCTTCCTGGTGTTTGAGGAAAAACTTAACCGCGTTTGAATATTGTGGCATTTCATTCTAACAGCATTAATCAAACTTAAAGATTTTGACTCATTGAGTTTTTTGATTTTAGATATTTGATTTTAGATTTCGAACCGGATATGATATAGCGGAAATCACATTACAAATTATTCAATAGCTAATTTAATGTGAGTCAACTTACTATAGAAATACTTCACAAATAATTCTGCAAGCTTCAAAATTTCACTATGTAAATCATCTTTATTTTCAATCTGATTTTTAAGATTAAAATCGAACCCTACCTTTTTGAACGATGGAAATTGAGACTCTGATTTGCTGAATCAAAAGATGACAAAAAGAAAACCGGAAGAAAGGATCATGTCTTCTTCCGGTTTTTGTCCTGAATACAGGATACTGTTAGGGTAGATTAATTAGTAAATCCAGGATACAGATCACCACTTGTAAATCCGGGAGTTTGTTCCAATAATCCATTTGAAAGATCGATTTGTCTCTGTGGAATAGGGAAGAAACCTTTGGTCTCATCATAACGAGCACTATAACCTTTGTTATTAAGTCCGTTAAATACAGCAGGATTACCAAAGTTGTATACTGGTGTTCCCACCTGAGTCTCAAGGGCTGTTTTGGTATAAGCAGCACCCCAACGACGCATATCGTTCCAACGCAAACCTTCAAAAGCAAGCTCATGCTGACGTTCCTTTTGAATATTCTCCAACGAATAAGATACTGGACCAAGGCCCACGCGACCACGTACCTCATTCATGTATGAGGCATCTTCGGTTAACTCAGACATCATCAGCAACACATCGGCAAAACGAATGAAAATCAAATCATCACCATGCGATAACTGATTATTGTCTTGATTACCATACATGATAACACTATAATCATTCTTAATACTGCCGTCATCAGGAGATTTTGCAGTAACGCCATTGTATTTCTTACCCCAATAATTACTTTCCATTACAAAATCCCATTGACCTTTTGCATAATTAGGAAGCTCAGATTCAATATCAATTACAGAAGCCCAAAGACGGATGTCGCTAGGTTCATCAATCTGCCATTGATCAATAATATGTTTAGGGATAGAGTTACCTTGTCCCCAACCTCCTGAGAAAGGAAAAGTATTAGCTACTGATTGCAATCCTCTTAAACCGAAGAATAATTGAAACGTATTACTATAACCTCGTCGTATATCCCAATTGGCAAAGTTCGAAAACTTAAGCGCAAAAACAGTCTCAGGGCTTACGGCTCCATTGTCAGCAGCATACAGAAGCTCTTTTCCTGTCTTGTTCATATAATCAACCATGTAAGGATAATCATTAATTGTCAATGAATTTGTGTAAGGCCAAAGTTCGTGAAAATCATCTACTAAATGATGACCACTGGCACTGATACATTCTCCCAACCAGGCAATAACTTCAGCCTTGGTAACACCAGGGAGTGTAGCCTCTTGGTAAAATCCGGTATAAAAAAGCCATACACGAGCCATCAAGGCTTGAGCTGCCCAAACAGTAACACGACCTTCTTCTGTTGAAGAATAAGGCACTTTCGGTAATAGCTCGATGGCTGTTTTTAAGTCTAATGTAATTTGTCCGTAAATCTCTTCCGTGCTGGCAGCTGGCAAGTTAACTGCTTCTGTAGTAATTTTTAGCGGCACATTTCCAAAAAGAGTTGTCAATCGGTAAAAAAAGAAAGCTCTTAAGAAAAGGGCTTCTCCCTTGTATTGTTTTTTCAGATTGGCACTTACAACATTGTCACTGAGCAGATCCATATTTTCAAGGGCAAAATTTGCGCGGTGAATTCCTTCGTAAGTTACTTCCCATGTATGAGACAACATTTCGTTATCGGAATACATCATGGCTTCGTACGATTGAGCCTTAATATCGTTAAGACCACCACCGCCTAATTTCTCGTCACTGGCTACTTCACAAACAAACAGGTAACTTTGATCAACATTACGCTGTTCGTTATTCATGGTGGTGTATATACCTGCCATCATTTGTTTGGCATCATCAGCTGTCTGAGGAAAGTTATCCGAAGTTTTTTGAGTGAGTGGCTCCAATTGCAGAAAATCCTCTGAGCAACTACCCAACATCGCAGCAGCAATGATTAAATATGCTATTTTTTTCATAATCATCTCAAATAAGTTTATTAGAATTTCAAATTAAATCCCACCATATAAGTTTTTGGAGCAGGATAAAAACCAAGATCAATACCTTGTACAAAACTTTGTCCGTCTCCATAACCTACTTCAGGATCTAAGCCAGAATAGTCGGTAAAAGTAAATAAGTTACGTCCTGCGACAAACATGCGAGCCTGCGACAGTGGCAATTCAGGCAATAACTTCTTAAAGTCATAACCAAGGGTTATATTCTGAATTTTAACAAAGTCACCATCTTCAATGTATAGCTCAGATATATTCAAACGGTTGGTACCATTACCTGCAGTCATGCGAGGAATTTTATTGGAAGTTCCTTCACCATGCCAACGACCCAATATATCGGTGGTATAGTTATGGAACTCGTTGTCACCAAATGAACGATACGACTTCAGTATTTGATGGCCAAAAGCACCATTACCACTCATTGAGAAATCAAATCCTTTGTAGGCAAAATTAACGCTGAAACCAATTCTAACATCGGGATGAGGATTACCAATCATGGTTTTATCAGCTGTGGTCACTTCACCGTCACCATTTACGTCAGAGAAAATAACATCCCCTGGCTGAGGATTAGCCTGTAGGAAGCCATGAGTCCAGTTGGCAATTTGTTGTTCATTCTGGAAAATTCCTTCTGTTTTGTAACCGTAAAAATAGCCTGCAGGCATTCCTTTTTCAACTCGCCAAACCGGGTCGGTACCTTGTGAAATAATACTCGGATCACTTGCATAAAAACCAGTATTGTCACCAAATTTGGTAACTACATTTTTATTTTTAGAGATATTGAATTGGGCTCCATAAGTAAATTCGCCCACATTGTCATTCCAGCGTAATGCCAGTTCAAATCCTTTGTTTTCGATATCACCAGCATTGGCAAACGCAGCTACAGGACCCATAATATCCGAAACATTAGGACGAACCAACCAATCTATGGTGGTCTTGACATAATAATCGAACGATCCCTGAAGTCTTGAACTTAAGAAATGAACATCCATACCAATATCCAATTGCTCAGAAGTTTCCCAAGTAATGGCAGGATTTGGGAGTACAGCTGGATAACCACCTAATTGCATTTTAGAGCGATCGTTTCCAAATCTGTAGTTATTTTCAGCATCAAAACCAATGAGGCTCAAAAACTGATAAGAATCAACATTGGCATTACCGTTTTGTCCCCAACTGGCTCTTAACTTCAAGAAATCAACCACTCCATTGTCGTCCAGAAAACTTTCTTCGGTCATTACCCAACCACCGGAAATTGATGGAAAATAACCCCAACGATTACCTTGTGCAAAATTAGAAGATCCGTCAGCACGCATTACCAAAGTAAGCAAATACTTTTCTTTGAAGTCGTAATTAACTCTTCCAAAGTAAGAAGCAAGAGCTCCTCTTCCATTGGGTGCCCCCCCAATACTGGTTATACCGGATGTTAACCCATCAGTATTGTCAAGATAAGCGTATTCATAACCAATAAAAGTTGGATTGGCGTTGGTGGCACTCATATTGGTGCCATATCCCCATTTTTCCGCAGATTGTCCTACCAACACATCAAAATTATGCAAATTCACTTTAAAGCTGTAATTCAATGTATTTTCAAGAGTCCAACGGTATCCGCTACCTGCATTTTGTGTAATTCTACCCGGTGTCATAAATGCATCACCAGCCAAAAAATATTCAGGTTGGTAGCTACGATAAGAATCTGCATGCATTCTGTATCCAAAGTTAGTTTTCCAAACCAAGCCATTTATTGGTTGTATTTGAAGATAGGCATTACTATTCAGGTTATAATTTATGGTCTCATTCTGACCACGATTTAAATCCATCAAAGCCAATGGATTATATATTCGAGATGATAATCCTTCAAGACCTGAAGCCTGAAGATCTTGTCTGGCATAATACTCACCTTTATCATTGTATACAGGTACCAAAGGATTTCCTGTCATCATGTTACGAACGTCGTTAGAATACATACCACCAATGGCAATACCACTTCTTTCGCGATAGCTGTAATTTAATGTTTGACCCATTTTAATGATGTCCAGTCCGTTTTTCTCATATAAAACATGGTCGCTGTTCAAACGCAAAGTATATCTGTCGCTTATGGGTTGAACAGGTTTTCCCAAAGTACCTTCTTGTGACGAATAAGAAAATCCCATTGCGAACACCGAACTTTCAGATCCTCCGGTTATATTAATAGAATGGTTTTGGATGGGAGCATTCTTATTCTCGGTTTCTTTCATCCAGTCTGTTCCTTGCCATCCATTTTGAATATCCTGATATATACCGGGAATCATGGAAGCGAAATCAAGAGGATCTTTTCCTGAAATCACACGCTCCTCGTTGTAAATTTCTATAAACTGTTCAGCATTCAATAATTCAGGCATTTTATAAACATTCTGAACACCGTAAAAACCATCGTATGTTACCACTGTGCGTCCTGATTTACCACTTTTTGTGGTTACCAAAATTACACCGTTGGCAGCTCTGGATCCATAAATAGCAGCAGAAGCCGCATCCTTCAATACGTCGATCGATTGAATATCTGAAGGGTTGAGCGTATTGATATCTCCACCAGCAACACCATCAATCACATATAGTGGATTTGAATCACCAATGGTACCCAAACCACGAATATTGACTTTATAACCTTCACCTGGCATACCCGATCCTTGAGTAATGTTCACCCCTGGAGACATCGTCTGAATAGCATCTAATGCCTGAGTCGAGTTCTGACGTTGTAGATCATCTGATCCAAGGGAGAGGTTAGCTCCTGTCACTAGTTTCTTCTTTTGTACACCATAACCAACCACCACCACTTCGTCCAGGTCGGCCATATCAGGTACCATGTTCACTATAATGGTAGTTTGAGTGCCAACTGTGATTTCTTGAGTTTTCATTCCTATGAAAGAGAATACTAATACGGCATCGTCTCCAGGAACTGTTATTAAATAATTACCATCCATATCAGTAATGATTCCGTTGGAGGTTCCCTTTTCAAGAACTGTTACCCCAGGAATGGGCATGTTCTCATTGTCGTAAACAGTCCCGCTCACCTTTTTTTGGGCAAACACAGTAAAGCCTACAAACAAAAAAAGAAGCAAAATGAGATTTCTTTTTTTCATAAAATTTTGGTTTTAGTTTTAAGCAATAAGTGTGAATTTTGATTAAAATATGTTAATTCCATCCACAAAGTATACTTTTCCATAATCGCTTAGTTTTAATATTGGATATAATTATTAAGATTTTAGATAATAGAGCCATAACGTTAATAGATCGCTTATAGGAAGGATATCCTACATATTGAAAAACATTGACCAAATAAGCTTTTAGAAGATTGTATAGATATTGAAGACTAAAAGCAGAAGGTCAATCACATACAAAATGAACACGGAGTTATATGAAAAGAGTGTGGTTATCCACCATATCATTGATTCAAAACAAAAATTCTTTTGAGTATCCGTAAGCCTATCACATTTGAAATGATAAAGTGGTTTGTATAAATTATAATTTATACACCGACAACTATTTATAAATAAGTATATACATTTATATGCAACAAAGAGTTATTTGTATAAAAAATACATCGAAGTATAACAGTGTTTTATAAAATGAGAACTGTGATAAGAAAAAGGGGGATAGTAAAAATAAGATAGACAAAATTTACGAATTAATAAGACTTAATAATTAAAAAACATAAAGTATTTCAACACTTAACACCATAATTTAGATGAGTAATTTTATTTAATCACAAAATTATTAACTATTTATAATTTCATTAAAACATGTTTCATTCAGACTTTTTGCATTTTTTTACAAGTATCTTGAGCAAAAACTGATTCTGCAAAATAATGATAAACACTTAAGTCTTCCTTATTGATTTAACATTATAATTACTATATAAAGCATCCATTAGGATACTTATCTTAGCTCAAATTCCTATTTTTTTTCTGTGAAATACAGGACTGGTTGAATCCCGATTAAGTCCCGAGCTGAAATCCGGTATTGAATTTCAATAAGCATTCACAAACAAAATTTGATAATAAAACTATTTGAAACTTATCTTAAAAACAACAGCAATATTATTGGGACAATTCTCTGGTTTTCGAATAACGAGAGAATCATTCGCTTGACTCCATGAGAGTTTTTCATCGATGCCCAACATCTCAATCTTTTTTATTTTCTTTTTTAAATTTTCCTTGGCTAATGAAGTAATGACTATATCATCAGTAGGTGTTCCAAGAATTGTTGCATACAGAATTTTTCCTTTCTGATTAAACCTTATATCTTTTGCAGAAAATTTAATTTTTCCTTCATTAAATCCCTGGGCATTAATTGGATTTTTCTGATCGGCTACTGGTCCTTCGCCAAATTTTTTCCATGGACGTGTATCGTAAATGCTTTCTTTGTTGATATCCATCCAGTCAGCAATACCTTCAAGTATTTCAACTTCTTTTTCGTCAATGGTACCATCGCCACGAACAGGAATATTTAAAAGCAAATTTCCGTTTTTACTGACAATATCAACTAACATGTGAATAACTGTTTTTGCTGATTTGTACCAGTTATGATCGTATGTTGACCTGTTATAATGCCAATCACCAATACAGGTACATGTTTGCCAGGCATCAGCCTGTATCTTATCGGGTGCTCCCCTTTCCACATCCCATATCATACATTTTTTCTGGTCATCGGTCAGTACTTTTCCAAACAAAACGGCTTCAAGATTCCCATCGTGAGTAGCCATATTGTGATTGTAATAGTGGGCCGCAATTTGAAGTCCTGCATCACTGATCGGATAAAGAGGAAGTGCTGTATCATCGAAGTATAACAAATCAGGGTTATACTGATTAATCAGGTCCATAGTACGGTTGTAAAATTTATCACAGTAATCCTGAGAAGGAATAGAAGCCTCATTTCCCCATGCCCATTGACTGTGAATACGACCTACGTTTTCACTACCTTTACTTAAGGGATGATTTTGAGAATACAATTCCTGAGGATCCAATCCTTCCCACCAGGTTCCTTTCCCATCTTCTTTTGTAAGCTTACCATCATAAGATATGCCTTCCCACTTTCCTTTTTTATCCGAACGCTGAGATGTTTCCATCCACGTCCAGGCATGTGCAGCATGAACACTTAATCCCAGAGGAAGATCATATTTTTTAGCTGCTTTGGCCCATTCACTAATAATATCCTGTTTGGGACCAACACGCGTTGTATTCCATTCCTGATATTTACTATTCCACATATCCAGGTTATCGTGGTGATTAGCCATTGCAAAGAAATATTGAGCACCTGCGCGTTTGTAAAGAGCCACTAATTTTTCAGGGTCCCAATTTTCGGCTTTCCAGTCGTGAATAACCTCTTTAAATCCAGCTTTTGAGGGATGCCCATAGTTCTCTAAATGCCAATTATACTGCCTACTACCTTCATCATACATAAATCGGGCATACCAGTCGCCTTGCTCCGGTTGACATTGTGGTCCCCAATGTGCCCATATACCAAATTTGGCATTTCGAAACCATTCAGGCACCTCGTATTGCTGTAACGATTCCCAAGTTGGCTCAAATTTACCAGTCTTAATCGGCTCATTACCTGTATTTACAAGCACCTGATTATCCGACTGTGCCAATAGATTCAAATTAAGTAGAACAGCTATAATTATTAACCCTATATTTTTCATATTTATGACTTTAACTTTAGTTCAATAAAAGAACCTGATAACTAACAAAAAAGAAATGAGTATTTTATTGCATTATACATTTGATATTTAAATATATACACTCAGTTCTAATGGAAGGTAAAATAATTGATATTTACTATTTAGTTGATATATTTTGTAAAAAATTTCAACAATCCCCAAAAGACATATTCTAATCTAAAGCTCTTCAATAAAAAGAAGAAATTAAAAGTTTAATATTAAACTAACATTGATAATTAATATCAAATTTGACCTTAAACTATAGTACTTTATAAACGCCAATTACAACATATGGCTCTTCGTTTGGCTCTATTTGCGGGATTTCGAGCGTTCCTATAAAGACAGCATGGTTTAAATTGTCGTAAATACTTTCAGAAGGAGCTTCAATGTCAACCACAGATTTCACATAAAAACCACCTTCATCATCTTTGGCTGGCTTATGCATTAAGGCTTTGTTTGCAATGCGAATGATTATACCATCTTCAGTTTGAAGCAAATATCGCGCATTAAGTTCTGTATCACCATCAGGACG
This sequence comes from uncultured Carboxylicivirga sp., assembly GCF_963674565.1. Taxonomy (NCBI): domain Bacteria; kingdom Pseudomonadati; phylum Bacteroidota; class Bacteroidia; order Marinilabiliales; family Marinilabiliaceae; genus Carboxylicivirga; species uncultured Carboxylicivirga sp. Next base: position 5,863,438 of record NZ_OY771430.1, on the reverse strand, counting down.
TACTAGCTGCCAGTCTTCACCATAAGGTAAAACTTCGCCGTTAATATTTGGCCCTCTAAATGTACCACCGATAATGGGAATCATATGCCTTGAACCTCGTTTACTCTCTCCAACATTAATCGTTTTTCCGATCTTGACCTTAGCCTTCCACATCAGCTCCATTTTAAAATCGAGATAAATGCTATCTCCTTTTTCCGTTTCAGGACTTTGGGCAAAAGTATTCCTGGAAATGAATAAGAATAGCAGAATTACAGCTACTACTATACTATTTAGTTTAGAGGTCGAGTTCATATTATTAATCTGAATGTATTAAAAAGAAAGACATTAGCCTTCGCAAATACCTAAAACAATGCAATTTCAATCAACCTGAAACATGTTCAGGCTGATTGAAATACTGCATAAAATTATTATTTTTTAGTTTTATCTTATTACAATTTGACGACAACTTCTTTACCTGAATAATGTACTACTTTATTCAATGTGCCAACATTTTTGTCTTTAGATGCAAATACAATGTTGAATGTTCTTTCAGTGAGCATACCTGGGAATTCACCCTTACGTTCACCAATGGTTAGTGTTTTCTCGGCATCATTCCACTCAAAAGGAATAGTTGAATATACACCTTTTTCGTAGTTATAATTATCGTTTTCGTCTTCATAAAAAGTAAATTCACCATCGGCATCTGCGTAAATGCGGATTTCTAAATTATCCCAATTCGTCTCGGTTGCGTATTGAACTTTCGGACCAATAGGGAGAATACTTCCGGCTTTTACATACAACGGTATTGTATTTATGGTGGTTTCTTTTGAAATTTCCTGACCTCCATCAAACTTTTCATTTGTCCAGAAATCATACCAGGTTGTTCCTTTCGGTAGATAAACAGTGGAGGATTTCGTTTTTGTAAAATCAACTACCGGATAACCCTCTTTAGTTCTTGCACCTCCTTTGTTCCAACCTGTTGCTTCATCAACCTTCACCATTTTCTCAGGAGTATAATGGGCTGACAGCACCGGTGCTACAAGAAGCGACTGGCCAAACATATACTCGTTGTTCATGTCCCATATTTTCTTATCTGACGGAAAATCCATTACTAAAGCACGCATAAAACTGTTATTGGCATTGGTAACATTCCACGAAGTAGTATAAATATATGGCAGCAATAAATAACGCAGGTTGATGGCACTTGCAATGGCATCGTATATTGGCTCGCCTTGTTTACCAAAATAGTAGATCTCCCGTTTCATTTCGGTTCCGTGCGAACGCATCATTGGGGTAAATATCCCATATTGCATCCAGCGTACATACAACTCCTGGAATAGTGGATTTTTCGAAGCTGTTCCGTCATTCCACGATTTATTGTAAGCACCTGCAAAAAAACCACCGATATCGGTATTGAAATTCGGATTTCCGGTCAGGGTAAAATTCAGTCCGGCCGGAACTTGATTCCGCAAGGCATCCCATGAGGAGCCCAGGTCTCCAGACCAAACATTACAACCATAGCGTTGTTGACCTGCAAAACCAGAACGTGTTAAAATAAATACCCTTTTATCAGAAGAGGCTTTGCGCTGATGATCGTAAACACCTCCAACAGTTGCAAGTGGGAATGCATTCCGAACTTTGCGGAAAGAGCCCAAATAGGTTTTATTATCGAAATCTTCCGGTTTAATATCCATGTGGTCTGGTTCTGTCGAATCCATCCACCAACCATCAATTCCCAACGAGAAAAGCCCTTCACTCAAATATTTCCAATAAATATCTCGGGCCTCGGGATTATAAGGATCGTAGACCTGCACTCCAGATGGATAATTCATATCCGGAGGCCAACCTTCTTTCCCTGATTGTGGCCATGTTTGAAAATCCATTAACATGTCCTTATCTTTCAAAATTTTATATTGTGGAGTTTTGGGACCAAAAGATGACCAGATTGAAATAATCATGTGTGCATTCAAATTATGAACATCATCGACAAATTTTTGGGGATCTGGAAACCCCTGATTTTTAAAAGACATGCCATTCCAGTGGTAATTATCACCCCAATACTGCCAGTCCTGAATAATACCGTCTAACGGAACACCTAACTCACGGTATTTTTTAACTACTCCAACAGTTTCTTCCTGAGTTTTATAACGCTCGCGACTTTGCCAAAAACCATAAGTCCAAAGAGGAAACATAGGTACTTTTCCGGTCAGGTTGCGCATTTCAGCAACCACTCCATCAGCATTTCCGCCATACATAAAATAATAATCAATACAATCGCCAACTTCTGAAGCGAATTCGGTACCCGATTCATCGTCCGTAAAATCAGTTGGTGAATAGTTATCCCAAAATAGACCGTACCCTTTTACCGATTGAAAAAATGTAGAAAAATCCCAGGTGTTATTCTGAACCATGTGTACTTGTTGGTTGCGTTGAGACATTATCCCATTTTGAAGGATTCCAAGCCCGTAGATTGCCTCGTCTGGGGCGAGGATAAACGTTTGCTTAACGGAATATGTTTCATTGCCAGCATCGTTAAATGGCGTGAAAGTTGCACTTGCAGCTTTTTCCAGAAAAAGAGTATCACCATTTGATCCCAGATAGGATATGCCCCCTGTTTGGGTATCGATCTGTACCATTAATCGTTCGCTTTCCAACAAAATATGTATACCTGATTCTTTTACCTTAAAAGTCACATTTTCTGGTTCTTTAACTACTGAAAGACTTTTCTTTTCAAAAGATTCCCCTGACAGAGATTTGGTGACCCGAACAATGTCAGCTGTATAAAAGTTTACTTCAACTACTATCGAATCAATAGTTGTCTTTATACCAGTTTCTGTCTTGATATACGATTGTGAAGTACAACCTATACCAATCAGAAGAACCAGAATCAGCATTGAGTTAATTACTTTCATATTGTATGAATTAGTATTTTTATTGTAAAGTTAAATTCTATTTTTTAATTCTCCTCTAGTGTATACAAAACAATACTTACCATCAACTTTGGTATCAAACCCTATTGTTTTTCCATCATATTTTAAGGAACATCTATTACCTATTTTAGATAAAACTTCCACTTCTGACAATTTACCTTCTTTCCACTTCATTGAAATTTCGAAGCCTCCTCGGGCACAAAGCCCTGTAACTGTTCCTTCAGACCATACATCCGGTATAGCTGGCAATAAAATGATCCGTTCTTCATTTGATTGCATTAACATTTCAATCACCCCTGCAGCACCACCAAAATTTCCATCTATTTGAAAAGGAGGGTGAGCATCCAATAAATTGGGGTAAGTTCCACCTCCCCCGCCATAATTTACGTTTTCGACACCATTAGGGGATACATATGTCAATAATTCACGGTATAGTTTATAAGCTCTGTTCCCATCCCAAAGTCTGGCCCAAAGGTTAATACGCCAACCTTTTGACCATCCGGTAGTTTCGTCACCTTTTATTTCAAGTGATGTTCGGCAAGCTTCAGCTAAATTAGGTTCAGTTAACGGAGTAATATGATTTCCGGGATGCAATCCAAATAAGTGTGTCTGGTGACGATGTTGAGGTTCAGCATCTTCCCAATCGTGATACCACTCCTGAAGATTGCCCTTTTTTCCAATCTGATAAGGGTATAATTTGCTCAGGGCACTACTCATACTATCCCTCAAGGAAGCATCAATATTAAGTATTTGAGAAGCCTTGATTGTTTGTCCAAAACATTCGCGTATCATAGCCAAATCACAAGTTGCCCCGTAAAGTGTCGCACCTTTTAAACCATCTGAGGTAATATAGGTATTCTCGGGTGATGTTGATGGTGAAGTGATAAGATTTCCATTTTTATCCTCTACTAACCAATTAAGACAAAATTCAGCTGCTCCCTTCATTAGAGGATAAGCATAACTACTTAGAAATTCTTTATCGCCAGAATACAAATAGTGATCCCAAAGATGAGTAACAACCCACGTTCCACTCATATTCCAGCATGCCCACATTGGATCTCCGTAACCAAAATCTCCAACCGGATTACTCATTGCCCAAATATCGGAGTTATGGCAGGCTGCCCAGCCCTTATCAACCCCATAAAATGTTTTAGCGGTAACTTTACCTGTTTCAGCCAGATTACCAATAAAATTTAAAAATGGCTGATGCATTTCTGAAAGATTTGCGGACTCAGCTAACCAGTAATTTTCTTCTACATTAATATTCATGGTATAATTGCTACTCCAAGGCGGACGAATATACGGATTCCAGATACCTTGCAGGTTAGCAGGAACCTGATCAGTACGAGAGCTGGAAATAAGCAAGTACCGTCCATACTGAAAATACAATATTTCCAAACCTTTATCTTCAGCTCCCTCAGTATATTTGATTAAGCGCTGATCTGTGGGCAAATCAGGACTATTAAAATCACCAAGTTGAAGTTTAACTCTGTTAAAAAACGACTGATAATCCTTTATATGATCTGTCTTAATGGTTTCATACTTTCTTATTGCAGACTGCCTAAGCAATTGCTTTGCAATAGACTGGTTATCTAATCCCTGGCTGGCAGGATTCTTATCAAAACCATTAAAGCTTGTAGCAGTACAAATGTGCAAGATAACCTCATTGGCCTCATTAACCTGAATACCACTATCACTTACAATAACCTCACCACCTTCATTCAAAACGTTGAAATGAGCAGAAAATCTTGTACCACGTTTTTCGTCAAAACGAACCGGATTATCGCTGCCCCAATAACTTGGTACAGTATGATACGGAGCATATCCTGATATTTCTAATCCGTTTTGGTTGGCTACAGTCTTATATTTTAACTGGCTATCAAATTTCAGATTGAAATTTAGTGCATTTTTCTTATCAGCTGATAGTTTGATCACCATTAACTTATCGGGATTAGATACCAGATATTCGCGATAATAAGTCACCCCGTCGCACTTATATTTTACTTTAGCAACAGCATTGCTAATATCAAGTTCCCGATAATAGTCTACAATATCTTTTGGCTTATTAAATTCGAGATACATTGTACCAAGGGGTGCGTATGATTGTGAGAACTTACCCTGTATTTTTTTATTAAGCTGCTCTGCTAACTTATAATCTTCATTTTCCAAGGCTTCTCTGACAGCAGGAATGTTTTTATAAGTTTCAGGGTTCATATATCTATCCACAGGCTCCCCACTCCACAAAGTAGCATCGTTAAGATGAATCTTATCAGTATGAACCCCACCAAATACTGTTGCACCTGTTTTGCCATTACCTATAACTAAAGCCTCTTCGAAGTGAATAGCGGGCTTATCGTACCATAGTTTTAAATCGTTATCAATGTTTGAACTATTGCAACCAATCAATAGTATAGTGACTAAGATATTGAGCAAGATCCTTTTCATACATTATATTTTTTGAAGCCATTGAATTCCAATCAAATATTTCAGAGCACCCAGTTAAAACTGTCGCTCTGAATTACACGTTCAATCAATCGTTACTTGATAAAAACTACAATTAAAAATATGACTTGAGGTACTTCATAGCTTTATTTATTAATTTAAGGGGATAATCCTGGCAGCAAAACCACCCCTTCGAAGCATATTTACATTAAGAACCGAATTACTGTCAATTACCAGATGCTTTATAGAAAAAGCTTGATCGTGCTCTCCATCTGAGATTAGTGTTAGTTTGTATGTTTTACCAATTGTTAGGAAATCAAATTGAACAGTTTGATTTTTTTCCTTCGAATCAGAATTAATACTCCCCACATACCAATCATTACCTTTGCGGCGTGCTAAAACGGAAAATTGTCCCGGATAGCCATCCAGCAATTTAGTATCGTCCCAACTACAAGGTACAGTTCTCAGAAAATTTTTAACAGCATAGGGTAATCGGTAATACCCTTCAGGACGATCAGCCATGTGCTGAATACCGGATTCAAATATCACACTTAAAGCTAATTCATGTCCATAAGAAGTGATATGAGGATATTGTGAATTGGTGAAAGTTACCGGAGTATAATCCATTGAACCGACAACATTTCGCGTAAATGGCAAAGTAATATTGTGTTCAGGTGCTGTTGTAGTAAACTCCGGACCATTATTATACCATTCGGCACCGCGAACTCCCTCATAGGTCATCAGGTGTGGATAAGTCCGCTGCCATCCACGTGGCACAAGACATCCATGAAAATATACCATTATTTCAAAACGGGCTGCATCCTCAAGTATATCCAGATAATAGTTAATCATATTTTGCTTTTCACTTTCAAAAAAGTCAACTTTTACACCTGCAATTCCCATCTCTTTCAGTTTCCAAAACTCAGCCATTCGGTTCTCATGCGTAAGCATCCTATCCTTAGGAGTTGCACCAACCCATGTATGATCGCCCCCAGAATTATACCAAATCAGAGGTTTCAAACCAAGAGAGTGAATATAAGTCAGTGCATCATTCAGATCACCTCCATTACCCATTGTATCCCATTCCCAATCGAGTAATGTATAAGGCCAGCCCATATCGGCAGCCAAATCAGCAAATTTACATATAACCTGATAGTCTTTGGTGCCATGATTATCAGACCAATAATTCCAGGAAGACAAACCCGGTTTAATCCAGCTTGTATCCATTAAGACTGAAGGAGATGATATGTCATCAATCAGGGTTGATTCAACAATATCGGTCAAACTACCAACAATAATACTTCTCCAGGGCGATTTCCAGGGTAACGTTATTGACGGATGTATTTGGCCTGTACCTCTGCCATTCCAATCATCAGGAAAAGTGAGTTTATAAACATTTCCATCTTCAAAATTTGTTAATTTGGTTCCGCAGTAGTTTCGATCAAGATCTGCTTCATGAATCAGAAACCAACAATCGCTGTCCTGACACTGAAAAAGTGCCGGATAGCACCAATCCTGTTGTATACTGCCATCCATCTGGCAAGAATAAAGCCCTTCGTTTGCCGGATTAAATTTCTCTAACCACCTTTTGGTACTATCTGAAACAGAATAAGCTGTTAATTCATCATTTATAATATAGCTACCTTCTTTATCCGGAAATTCATACCGAAAAGCAACCCCATCATTATAAACTCTTAAAAACAGATTCATTTTCGATTTTTGTGGAGTCACAAAAGTCACAAGTACCTCATTACCTTCATTTATACGATTAGAACGCTTTCCGTGCATCGAATGATAGTCTTCATACAAGCTATGTATCTTACTCGTTTTAACCAGTTTTAATTCTTTTGCAAATACCTGATCATTTCGCACCAAACCCAAATCAATGCGGGGAATTATTTCACTATAATGCTCTCCAACAAGATATCCAACTTTTAAATACCATTTACAACAGTCACTTTTTCGGTCATTTATTAATTGAACTTGAAGTTTTTTGTCGGAAGAATTAATAACAAATGCACTGGCAGAAGTATTAACAACACCCAGAAGTAAAAAAATAATCAAGGTATTTAAAAGTCTCATCCCTTTACTTAAAACAGTTAAGATAATTTGATTACTTATAAAATGGAAATTCTAATTTTCTTTAGATCTTCCTCTTTTGAACTATTTCCATAATAAACTTCGTACTCACCTTTGGTAACTGTCATTTTTCTCTGTGACCAATCGTAGAACTCAAATGATGATGGAGGTAATACTATTTTAGCCTTGACCGTTTTGCCTTTTGCGAGTTCAACCCGTTCATAAGCTCTCAGGCTTTTAAGGGGTCCATCCATATCGTTGACTTTGCGTATATAAACCTGTAAAATCTCAGTTCCGCTGCGTTGCCCCACATTGGATACAGGAATTGACAGTTCAACCGATTCATTGGGCTGAATACTGTTTTTGTCTGCTTTAGCCTCTCCAATAGTAAATTGAGTATAACTTAAACCAAACCCAAACGGAAACAGAGCTTCAGTTGTATAACGATAGGTTTTTCCTTTCATTGAATAATCCTCGAAATCCCCCAGCTTTTCCGAATTTTCATAGAAAGTTACAGGTAACTTTCCTGAAGGGTTATAATCGCCAAACAACACGTCAGCAACCGCCAGACCACCCGATTCGCCCGGATACCAGGCCTGCAAAATGGCATCGCAACTCTCTGTTTCAGGAGCCAATGCAATAGCCGATCCTGAGCAATTCACGAAAATCACTTTTTTGCCTGCTTCTTTCAAAGCCTTCAGACAATTACGCTGTACCGATGGTAGTTCGATATTTGTTCGGTCTCCACCTTTAAAACCCGGATAATTAACCGGCATTTCTTCTCCTTCAAGGTTACCGGATAATCCTCCAACAAAAATCACATCATCAACTCCTTTTAACTTATTGATCAGGTTTGTATAATCAACATCTATTTCTTTACCAAAGTCAAATTCAATATTAGCCTGCCAGTTATTTGACTGATTATAGAGAATTTGAATTTTATATTTCTGTCCGGCCTCAACCTTAAAAGGCATTCGTGATGGCAACGTTCTCCAGTTGTTATACTTTTTGATTGTTTCTCCATTAACCAATAATTCAAAATAACCTGTTGCGCCACCCTTAAAAACAATTTCTTCACTGACCTTTGGAACGAAATCGGTTTCGTAAATAGCCGAAAAGCCCTCCAACTTTACACCGGATGCAAATTCGTGCTGACCAGCAGTGGTCATCTTAATCGGATTTACAATTTGCTGAGATGTTACAATATCACCTTCTCGATTTGGATTATTCCAATAAGTTGCTTTAAATCCGGGTTTACCATCAACCGAACACTGACCAAAGTAACTAACGGTTACCTTGTCTTCTGCCAGGTCACAAGCTTTATCATATAATATTTTGTCTGCTGCAATTTTTGTTTGTATTCCATCGAGAATAGAAATGGTACGCACAGGAATACCATTATAATTTCCCCATAACATAGGTTTGTCATTCGCATTAGGACCAATAACAGCTATCTTTTTATGTTTCTTTGACAGAGGTAAAACATTATTATTATTCTGCAGAACAGTCATGCTTTGCCTTGCCATGTCAAGGGCTAGCTGACGATGTTTCTCATTGTTAAGAACTGATGCAGGAATTTGCGCCCAAGGTACAATCGAATCATTATCGAAATCACCAAGATCAAAACGGCCAACCAAAACACGCATCAGACTTTTGTCAATATCTTCCTCTTTTATCAAATCACGCTCAACAGCTTCGGGAAGGTTCTTAAATGGGTAATTCTCCCATACGCATTCAACATCGGTACCCGAGAGAACTGCTTTAGAAGCAGCATGAACAGCATCGGAAGATACATTATGAGTCGTAAAGAAGTCGGTTATTGCACCACAATCTGATACAACCAAATATTTGAATCCCCATTCATCACGCAGTATTCTTTGCAACAAACGCGTATTTCCACAGCAAGGTTCATCATCTAATCGCTGATAGGCACACATCACCTGTCTGACATCAGCCTCCTGAACCAATGCTTTAAAAGCGGGCATATATGTTTCATACAACTCGCGTGGATTAACATTATTTAAATTCAACTCGTGACGACTCCATTCGGGACCTGAATGGACAGCATAATGTTTTGCACAAGCCAGCAATTTGCAATATTTTGCATCTTCAGGTCCCTGTAATCCTTTTACTACTGCAACCCCCATGCGTGAAGTAAGGTATGGGTCTTCCCCATAAGTTTCTTGTCCACGCCCCCAGCGAGGGTCGCGAAAAATATTAACATTAGGCGTCCAAACCGATAGACTTAAGAAACGTTTATTTTCATTACCGGCTCGTATCCATTGATGATACTTTGCCCTCGCTTCATCCGAAACTGCATCATATATATGGTACAATAATTTATCGTTGAAAGAGGCTGCCATTCCAATGGGCTCCGGAAAAACCGTAACACTATCATTATTCGCATAACCATGCAGAGCTTCGCTCCACCAGTTGAACCGTTTTACTCCTAATTCAGGAATCGGATCTGACTGGTCGCACATCAGGGTTGCCTTTTCTTCAAGTGTCAGTCTGGAAATCAAATCTTTTGCCCGTTCTTCAGAACTCAGGTTGGGATTTTGATATGGAAATTGGGCTTTCACTGATAAAGCAGAGAAAAGCAAAGCCGCCACTAAAATTTTCCTAATGTAATTCATTGATAATTATTTAAGTACTCATTTCTTTCTCAAACAAATATTAATCAACAATGGCATCATTAGCCGATGTTGCATACAAGCCTAACAAACAACCGGTAAACCCATCGGCTACATCTGTTGATAGAATATCTCCCGATACAACTCCACCTACGTTTGTAAAATCACTTCCGTTGGTTGAATACGAAAAATCATAATTATCACCCTTTGCCGAAACTTGCAAACCGATCGGTTTTGATATGTCAATTTTTGTTGAAGCAATCACTTCAGAACTTACTTCTTTTGCAAAACGTTGTTTACTATTTCTTTGCAAAAGCAGATAGAAATCATTTCCTTTCTTAGTGATACCAAAAACAAAATTGGAATGTTCGTTTTGCAAACAAACAATACCAGCCAAATCCTTTTCATTATTAGGCTTATAACTCATGGTAACACTATATGAAAAATTCTTATGCATTTGACGATGGAACAATGTGGAAGTAGGTTTCACTTCTTTAATGTTGTTTTCAAATGGTTTAATTCGAATTCCACTAGCTGCCTTTTCTAAGAAATTCTCGCGAGGTCCTCTTAATCCAATCCACCTGTAATCTAATTGTTCGCCTGAGAAATCCTCTTTATAAGTAAAGTTACCATTTGGGAAGAAATCACCCTGTCCGGTTTTATTCTCAACTCCCTCTGGTAGTTGTAATTTAGGCTCCATTGGAATCAATCCGTTTTCAAAAACAGGCCATTCACCCGACCAGTCAACGGGTAAGATAAACGTTTCACGTCCGGTATTTACACGCTGCTTTTCATTAGGGCGGATTGCTAAAAACACCCCATAATGCTTTCCATCAGGACCTTCAATAATATCGGCATGACCAGCCCAATCCACTTTATTTTCACGAACTCTATTGAAATACCTTTGTGTAAGAATTGGATTACTAGGAGCCGGGATGTAGGGACCTTTGGGGTTATCTGCTTTGAATATAACTTCGCTGTGCCAACCTCCGGTTCCACCTTCGGCACACATCAAATAATATTTTCCATCTTTTTTATAAATATGCGGTGCTTCAATCCAAATTGGTTTTTTAGCCAAATCAACACCTCCATCTACAATAATCTTATCGGTTCCTTCAATTATTTGATCATTTTCAATATCGTACTCCCAAATTTTGATCACACGATGACCAACATATAATTCTTTACCCTGGTCAGGAGCATCATTGTGCACAACATAAGCCTTACCGTCATCATCAAAGAAGATCGATGGGTCAATACCATCAAATTTTAATTTGATTGGATCACTCCAATTCTTTTTCAAAGGATCCTTGGTTTTTACAATAAAGTTACCCAATCCACCAGTAAATCCGGTGGTAATCATGTAAAAAGTATCATTATAGCTGTTATAGGTAATACCAGGGGCATATATTCCGGCACTAATACCACAGTCGGATACATCAAGTTGTGATTCACGGTTTAACACTCCACCAAGGTCTGTCCAGTTGACCAGATCTTTAGAATGAAAAATTGGAACACCCGGAAACATGGCAAATGATGAACATACCATAAAATAATCGTCACCTTTTTTAGCTATGGCCGGGTCGGGGTAACAGCCTTGCAGGATTGGATTATAAAACTCATTCTCTTTTAAGGGGTTGTTACTATACACTTCGTCTGTACCCTCATAAGTAAAGGCTGAAAAGACTGGGGCATTCGTCACTTTATCTTTCTTCACCGGTTGTTTCGCATATACATTTAAAGTCATTAGTATTGCAATTAGTGTCCATATTGTCTGCCGGGTATTCTTCATTGTCTACAATATTTTTTTTATTACAAATTATTATTCAGAAAGCCACATTGGCCGAAGCTTTTAATTGAAGTATTGAATATCTATCTTACCAAATACACAAACCTCATTTGGAGTAAAACTAATTGATAGAAAGAGGTTACTATTTAAATCCTAGATATTCCATCTATAATTTCGGATATTTCGTTTGAAGAAAACATTGACCACGTACAATTATTGCTAAAGAATTATTAAGGAGAACATATATCAGAAAGAGTATAATAAAGTTATGATGACAATTAAACCTTATGATATACAAAACCTTCTAATCCACGACCATTAAAGTCGCTTAGATTAGAAGGTTTCAGCTTTACTCCTTTATTAATTTCATTGCATAGATAAAACTAGATCATTCCATTGATAGTTTCAATCTGACCACCTTTGTCGTACTGTAGTTCAATTACTTTTAAGCTTCGTAACCAGGTTTTGCCACCAGATGGAACACAATCATGATAAAACAAGTACCATTTCTCTTTAAACTCAACAATACAATGATGTGTGGTCCAACCAACTACTGGCGTTAAAATAATCCCTTGATAGATAAATGGCCCATACGGATTATCACCGATGGCATAGCACAGTTTGTGAGTATCTCCGGTTGAGTAGGAGAAATAGTACTTACCCTGGTACTTGTGCATCCACGATGCCTCAAAAAAACGGCGATCGTGGTCACCTGCAGAAATTACATCACCTTTTTCATCCAGAATAATCACTTCTTTGGGTTCTTCGCCAAACTCGAGCATATCATCACTCAACTTCACAACCCTCGATGGCAATGCCGGTTCATCGTCATTAGGCTCATGTCCGCATTCAATGGCTTTATTTTTTCTGTATCGCTGCAATTGTCCGCCCCACAAACCACCAAAATACATGTAATGCACACCATCTTCATCTTCGAATACACAAGGGTCAATTGAATAACTTCCTTTCATTGGGGCTTCCTGGGGAATAAAAGGACCTTCAGGTTTATCACTAATTGCTACACCAATGCGGAAAATGTCGGTTTGATCCTTTAATGGAAAATATAGATAATACTTTCCGTTTTTATAGGCTGCATCACAATCCCATAACTGGCGGCCTGCCCATGGAATGTCTTTTACATCCAGACCAACCCCATGATCAGTCACTTCACCTTCAATATCATCCATTGAAAAGATATGATAATCGCGCATATCAAAGTGATCACCATTATCGTTTTCGGGTATGCCCGACTCAACGTCGTGTGAAGGATAAATATATAACTTGCCATTAAACACATGTACAGCCGGATCGGCAGTATATAAATGAGGTACAAGGTATCTTGGTTCTTTCATTCTGAATATTTTTAAAGTTATACTTATTTCGTCTGCTTAGCCAAATCAATCAGTTTTCCTACTATGGATTTTGGTTGATTTTCCCGGTCAAATAACAAAGGATAATCTGTACGTCCTCTAACCGGAAAATTGTTTTTCCACGATGTTCTGTCATTAACACCCCAAAGCGTTACCCTTGTTATATCATCAGAATGTTTTAAAAACAGATTAAAAAATTCAACCATGCGCGAATCCCACTCATTTTGCTTTTCCAGTGGAACTATTCCATCTTCATAAGGGTTTATTTCTTTGCGATATTCGAAATTTGTGGATATATCAGCACCTATATCGCCAAAACGCGGATTGGGTAGAATAGACATATCCAATTCTGTCACCATTACTTTCATGCCCTCATTGGCATAGGCTGTAATCGCTTCTTCATATTCCTCGATAGATGGACCACTCATACCAATGTGTCCCTGCATACCTATTCCGTCAATACGTATTCCATCGGCCTTAAACTTTTTAATCATTTTCACTATTGCATCGCGCCTTCCTGGGTACCATTCGTTGTAATCGTTGTAATACAACTCTGCATCAGGGTCGGCTTCGTGGGCAAACTGAAAGGCCAACTTGATGAAATCCTCTCCAACAATCTGATAAAATTTGCTTTTACGAAATGAGCCATCTTCAACAATCGCCTCATTTACTACATCCCAACCTTTAATTCTACCTTTATAACGCCCCACTACTGTTTCAATATGTGTTTTCATGCGGCCGATTAAAACCTCACGTGAAACATCATTTCCCAAGCTATCGGTAAAAAACCATCTAGGAGCCTGCGAATGCCATATCAAGCAATGACCGGTGATGAACATGTTGTGTTGCTCACCAAAATCAACGAACTTATCGGCCAGTGAAAAATCAAATACTCCTTCTTCCGGTTGTATTTCTCCACTTTTCATACAATTCTCGGCAACGATGGCATTAAAATGTTCTTTTGCCACATTTAAGGAAGCGGTATCACGACCCGTAATTTGCCATTCATTAAGAGCTGTACCAATATAGAATTTACCAGTAAAAGCATCTTTCAGCGTTTCCTTATTTGCATGCTGTGGTCCGTTACAGGCAATCAATTGCAACGCTGCAAGAACAAGTAATAATGGTTTATATTTCACCTTTTTCATTTTGTCTGTGTTTTATTGAATTACTGTTATTTTATTGTTTTTATTCTTCATTTCGCCTTGCCATCAAATCTTTTTCGAGCTGCACTTCCATTTTTTTATTAATTACATAAAAGAAAAGCAATCCGGTAGCCACTAAGAAAGGAATTGATGGGAAAACACTAACCAGCATCTTTGCTCCAACACTAACCGATTCGGGCTGAATAATTTCCCTACCAGCATCCAACAATTCTTTATGCACATATCCATACAAACCAAGAATCCAGGCAACCAATGCTCCACCAATTGCCAATCCGGCTTTTAAACCAACCATCATGGCAGAAAATATAATAGCTGTAGCTCGGCGGTTATTTCTCCATTCGGAATAATCTGCAACATCGGCAATCATTGCCCAAAGAATTGGAATGGTAATACCGTAAAAGAAACCGTGAAAAATCTGAGATGTAAACATTAGTACCACACTTTGTGTGGGAAAAACATAAAAAGCAAGAATGAACAAGGTTGAAACAAACAGTCCACTTATATACACATCCCGTTTACCATATTTGTCGGCCAGTTTTTTAGAAAAAGAAATACCCACAATCATAAAGATGATACCACCAGCATTAAATAGTCCGAAACCCGCAGAAGTTGGATCAGAGCCAAAGAAGTTGAGTCCGATAGCAGATAAAACCTTCAGAATGGGTTGAATGAATTTTTCTAACGCAATTGTATCAACGTAGTTGTTAAAATAATAAACATACGCTCCTCCCTTCATTGCCAGGGTGATAAAAATAAGAATGGTCACCGTGAGCATAATGATCCAAGGTCTGTTTTTTACAAGATCCGAGATATCTTCTTTTAGAGTTGAATTTTGTTCGGGTTTGGGAACAATTCGTTCTTTGGTTGTAAAAAAGGTAATAATCAACATAATAGTTCCAGTAATAGCCAACCAGGTCATTACTACCTCCATTCCTGCTGCTTTATTGCCCCCGCCTGCATATTCGATAATTGGCAACATAAAAACCTGCACGAAAAACTGAGCAAACATCACCGCCACAAAACGATAAGAAGAGATACTGTTACGCTCACCCATATCACCTGTAATTACACCACTCAAAGCTGAATAGGGTAAATTGCTCCCCGCATACAACAACAATAATAACGTATAGGTTGCTGCAGCATAAAACAGTTTACCCTGGTATGCGAAGTCGGGCGTTGTAAAGGCTAATAATGCCACTACTCCCATTGGAACCGATGTATATAAAATCCATGGTCGAAACTTTCCCCATCTAGAATTTGTTCGGTCAGCTAATGCACCAATGATCGGGTTAAACATAAAGGCTGCAACCAAACCAACAACAAGCATTATTACTGAGGCATCGTTGTTTTCAAGACCGTAAATATCGGTATAGAAATAAGCTAAATAGGTAATCAGGGTTTGAAAAACCAGATTGGCTGCCAGATCACCGAGACTATACCCGATTTTTTCGACAACAGAGAGCTTATGAGAACTTGTATTCATCATTTAATTGATTAATTGTTTTTAATTTCAGTTGAAAAAGGTGAAGCCGGGAGCTCTTCCTTATTTTTAAGGTTTGCACCTGCAGGATTATCCTCCCAGGCATATCGTACTATTTTTGGATCAGAATTTTTTGGACTCCACACCTTTACAGTATTTCGGCTCATCACGACTGCATTAGCCCATACGAAGCGACCATCTTCTCCGGCAATCTGAAATCCTTCTAAGAGGCTATTGGCATATAGGCCCTGCCCGACTGATTTGAATGTAAGAATGATGCTTCCGTCTTCGGTTTTCATTGATTCATACAATGGTCCTGAACTAACAATCGAAATGTTGTTATAAGCAACACGCTGAGCCTCGAGAAACAAACGTCGTGCTACTTCTTTTTTGTTTAATGGATGAATGTCGTTCCACTCTCCAATATCGAAGGTAACGGCCATACCGGTATTTGACAGTTCTAATGTGCGACGCTGTGCATCACGAACTTCAGCCCAAGCACTATTAACTGTTTGTTTTTGAGGAACACCCAGATTGGCCAACTGAGCATACAAAAATGGTAGTTCAGAATGATCGAATTGTGACCTCCAATCCTGAATCATACTTTTAAACAATTGTTCGTATTCTTTTCCACGTCCGGTGTTCGATTCTCCCTGAAACCATATCACTCCTTTGATTTTGTAATTAAGTGCAGGACTGATTAAACTATTGAATAAACCACCAGGCATGAAGGATAGTCCCGGAGGACCAAACGGAGGATTTAATTTTGCACCAATATGATATTTCCAGTCACCTGTAAGGTCAATAACCTGCGAACCAACTCGAACTTCGTAAGGTTTCTCTTCTACAAAACCGCCACGTCCGTCTTGACAAAATACGCGTACCATCAACTTGTTTCTTCCAGCTTTAAGCACACCTTTGGGCAAGTTGTAAATACGCGGTGGATAACGGTATGTTATGTTTCCAACAAAAATGCCGTTTACAAATGTAGAGTCGCTGTCGATAATGCATCCCAAACGCAAAATAGCTTCTTTTACAGCCAAGGAATCTGCCAAATTGAATTCCTTGCAGAACCAAATAGATCCATTTCTCAATTCAACTCCTTTGTCTGTCCAGTATCCGGGTAAGGAAATTTGGTTCCAATCCGTAACATCAACATCATCCTTTGACCATCTAGCGGTACCGGGATCATTTTTATTCACTTCGACACTCCAGTTATAAGCCAGTTTTTCAGGCTCTTCTTCCTTCATCTTTGCCCGAACTGAATCGCTGTGCGCTTTCTTTACAGTCCAGGCAGTAAGGTACTTCTCAACTTTATTTTTACTTAACCACGATTCGGCTGGTGAACCACCGATTGCGGTACTAATAATACCGATTGGAACCTGGTATTTTTGATGCAGGTTATTGGCATAAAACCAAGAAACAGCAGAGAAGTCACCAATATTTTTTGGTGTTGCAGGCAACCATGATCCATCCGGATAGTCGGGTTGTGCCGTTACTTCATCTTTTCGGGTTGAAGACCGAAACAATCGGATATTGGTATTATTTACCTTATTGATTTCTTCGGCATACAAATCCATTACCCTTCGAACAGGCAATTCCATATTTGATTGTCCTGATGATAACCACACATCACCAACCAAAATATCGCTTAATTCGATTTCGTTTATTTCCATTGTATACGGTCCACCTGCTAAAGCCGGAGCCAACTCCAATTGCCAATTGCCGGCTTTATCAGCTTTAGTTTTATAAATTTTATCCAAAAACTTAACGGTAACTTTCTCCGAAGGATCGGCCCATCCCCATATTTTTAAAGGTTCATCCCGCTGGAGAATCATGCCATTACTCACAAGGCGCGGTAATTTTACTGCAGCCAGCGAAGGAAGTGAAACTACCGCAAGCAAAAGCATATATACTAATCGTAACCTCATTTTATATCGATTCATTTTTTATTTTTTTTTTGTTTGCTCTGAGGTGCACCCAAATAAGCAGGCTTTAAACCTCCGGTATCAATCATTATTTTCTGGAATACAATACCTGGTTCCAGAACCCGGATGCGAAGCAGATGTACACCGGCATCGCTTATTGACTGTTGTACGGTCGATTTAATCATCCTCTCTGCCTGCCATTTTCCAAGTTCACCCCGATATGCACCATTAAAATTGACCACTTTCTCTTTACCGCCATCAACCGAAACTGCATAACGCAATCCTTTATTTGCATTGAAATTCAATGTTGGTGAAACCCAAATATGTATATCAAATGTTCCGGTCGATTTAAAATCAATGGCATATTCCAGGTAAACGGAATCTCCTTTGGATGGATAAAAATTCTGCGGGAACGTTGTGATGCCTGAATCAGTTTTGCCCAAGTCGGGAATAACCTTCCATCGTATTTTGTTGGTTCCATTTGCATGTTGATAATTAGCTGCTTCAATTGAAACATATCCATCAGCTTCAACAAAAACGAGTTCTGAGTTAGATTTCAAAGGCACTTCAATCCGAACAACTTCCGGCATTGTACTTTGGCGGGGCTCTGCCCATGTTTTATAACCAATACGTATCTGATCCATTTGATGAATCCATTTGCCATTGGCTATTTGCTTGTTGTAATGTACGGTAAACAGCGAATCGCGCTTAAAACACTCTTCTACCACATCGGCCCAATCATTGGCACACGGATCATTTTCGGCAGCCAGATTATGGTTCATTGCCACAGCAAAATACATTTCGTAAAGGTTGCAACTGGCATTGGTTGGAAAAAGAACCAACTGATCAAAAGCATCCTTGTACTCGTTAGGTAAAAAATTATAAATGCGCAATGCATCCAGTGTTAAATCACGATAATCATTACGTACCCGTTCAAACTCATTGTAATTTTTGAGACTGAATGTTTTATGATCGAGCAATTCGGGCGTAACCCGATGGTTATATTTGGTATACAAATTAAGAATGCGTGCTGCGTCTTCAGCATATTTATCACCGAACTGCTCCGTACACCAATTAACAGTATAACGGTATAGGTTATCAGCATTAAAGACAGTTGGATCCCATGCCATATCAAGGAAAAAACTTATCGGAAACTCCATTGGTTTTAAATCGCCAACATTTAACACCCAAATACGATCCACGCCATGACTATAGGTCAGACTCATTTGCTCCCAAATCCGCTGAATCTGGCTCACATTAATCCATCTGTAACTTCTCGGCCCTCCAACATAATCCACATGATAGTACATTCCATAGCCGCCTTTACGATCCGGAGCATTCACATCGGGTAATTTTCTAACATTTCCCCAATTATCGTCGCAAAGTAGCAGAGTAATATCATCAGGAACACGCATACCTTTATCGTAGTAATCCTGCACCTCCTTATACAAAGCCCATACCTGCGGTGTTTCTTCCGCTTTTTTACCTGTCACTTTACGGATAGCTATGCGCTGATCTTTCACAATCTTTTCCAACAGAGAAATGTTTGTACCTTCCTCCATGGCTTCATCCCCATCGCCACGCATTCCAACTGTTACAATTGTTTCCCATTCCTTATTCCGCTCCATTCCTTTTCTCCAGAATTCAGAAAGAACGTCTTTGTTTTCGTTGTAATTCCAGGGGCCGGAACCATACCTGTGCCATTCCTGCTGGGCACGCCCCATGGGTTCGTGGTGCGAGGTGCTCATTACAATTCCAAGCTTATCGGCTAAAACACCATTTTCAGGATCATCATCAAAAAACGCTTTACCCCACATGGCAGGCCATAAGAAGTTACCTCGCAAACGCAAGGTTAACTCAAAAACATGACTGTAGAATTGAGAATTAAATCCGCCAAAGGTTGCACGAACCCAACCTCCTAAGGCCGGTTCTTCATCATTCAGAAAAATTCCACGGTATTTAACTTTAGGGCTTTCGGTAACATAACGCCCTGCCTTCACATAAACTGCTTCGTGTTTATCAACAGGTACGTCTGCCCACCAGTACCATGGCGATACACCCATAGCTCTTGATAAGTTAAGCATTGCGTAAATAGTACCTCGTTTATCGCTTCCGGTAAGTACTAATGCTTTCTCGATGCCCGGAAACGGATTATCAACAACCTGGGTAAGACTTCGCTCCCATTGACCTTTTATATCCGAAACGTCAATTTTACCTTCTTTTATTAATTGATCAATCCACTGGTTTTTACCAATGGTTCCGACCAAAACCATTTGTTTAGACTGAGGTAATTCCGATTGATGAATTTCTGCCACCTGTCCTGAGACCATTTTTAGGTCGTTTGCAAACCAACCGACAACCATTGCAACACCATGATAATCTGCACTATCTATAATGAGAGGAGCCACATTTTTATGAGCTGAAACCAAGGCAAAACCTTCATCAATTTGTCCAAATGAAAGTTGATTATCAATATTTTGAGCAAAACTATTATTACTACCCCAAGATAAGCTGAACACTGAAAAGGTAAATACCAACTTTATAATTGTTTTTTTCAAATTCATCGTATTTAGTTTGTTAATGATATTATTGCAGGGTAATAGCTAATTAATTTCAGTTTGATTTTTCTGTTTCACAATTCGTATTGAGTCATCAATTTGTTTAAACTCGATTGACAGACAATAGAGCATCAATAGCTTTGTTTTCCATGTTATTTAATCTATCTGTTCATATCCATCAAATTTAAACCGACAGGTAACAAAGGCCTTTTAATTTTAAGTATTTTGTTTCAAACATAAGATAAACCTACTCCTATCAACTGACATATCTTCCTATTATATTGAATTTTATCAATTAACAAAAAAGGAGGTCTGATTCATCAAAGACCTCCTTAAATTCAATAACTAACATTTTTTATTCACCTAACAATGCATCTGCAAAACCAGCATACGAGTGTTTACGTGAATAACCTAAAGTCCATAATCCAATTGGTTCTCCACCTCTCCATGAAGATTCAGCAGGACTATCGGTAGGGCTCCAGACAGTTATACCATACTGTTGTGAAACCGGAATCAGTTCCTTGTACTTATTCACTACATATGCGTACATTTCAGCCTGTGCTTGATAATCTTCTTCTGTTGCTTCTGATGTTTTTTTATTGATACCAATGTCCAGCTCCGATACCTTTATTAGCTTGCCAGTTGCCGCTAAAAGTTCAAACATCTGAGCAATCTTTTCTTTGTCTGAATCTATATTGATATGCATTTGAGTTCCAATTCCGTCAACTCTGGCCCCTTGATTTTCAATATATTCAACATAGGCAATTAATCCTTTACATTTATCTAAATTATACTCTAAGTTATAATCATTAATAAAATGAATATCGCTTTCATTACCATATTGACGAGCCAGGTTAAAGGCCATAACGGCATAATCTTTACCCAGATAATCCTGCCAGTAAAACTCATCACTTGCAAAATCTGCAGGAGCTTTATTTAAGCCTGATTTTAATTCATACGGATTTCCATCATCCATTGGTTCATTAACAACATCCCATGCTTTTACATAGTCCTTTGAAACCTCTAACATTCCTGAAATCCATCTTTCTAATTCATAAGAAATAGTATCTCTTTTTTCTTCATCTGTCAGAGGTATTGTATTTCCTGATTCCTCAATCTCCCATACAATATCATCGAAATAATACGTATTGGCTTCTTTTAGAATAGCAAGATTAAACGCGATGGTGTTCATTCCTGCCTGACTGGCTGAAATTACTCCTGAATTAGAATATTCCTGCCATTCAGTAGTAACTGCCGGACTACCAACCATTGACCAATGTAAATAGCCTCCAGGATTATTATGTGCTTGAGATGCTATAGTTGCAGGCTTATCTGCTTTAACCTTCATACTAAAGCGATAGGCTTGACCTTCTTCCAATTGCATAGGTCCTTTCACAAAGAACTGTGTATCCCAGTCATTACTTGGATTATCTCCCGACTTAACAACAATTGCTCTACCCACTCCATCTGCTCCTGTGCCATCAGCACCAATTGTAGCCGGATTTGGGCCATTTGTTGCCTCTGTGGCGAAGAAGCTGGATACATCATCAGATTCAACATCACTGTTATTTACCAGGTTTGTCCACCAAGTAGCAGGTCCTTCAGCAGTACCTTCAATTGAAAAGGTGTAAGAATGCCAACTAGGTTTTCCCCATTGACTTAGATCATCTTCATCGAAGTTTCCATTTCCAATTAAATTATCTTCCGAACCACTTGCGGTAAGCACCATATCATCAAAAAACAGATCACCTCCAAATGTTCCGAAACAAAACTGTAGTTTAGTAGCATTCATAGTAGGTGTAAATGTTACAGTAACATCGCCCCATGTTTCACCCAAAGCAATGTCCGGACCATAATTGGTTGTTGCCCCATCTGTTCGCCAGAATCCAACCGTATATGCACTTGAAGCTTTTGCACGCATTGTTAATGTATATTCCACTGCCTCAGTTAATGGAGTAGGCATTGTGTATTCAAGCTGCCAATCCCAGATATTGGCCTTTGCCTCTGGAGTTGTAATTTGTAAAGCATTGTTGGCATCATTCGGATCAATCTCAATCTCACGATCAGCAATCGTACTATTCAGGTAAGATGCTTTTTGATTAGCATGCCAACATAAAGTATGACCATAAATGGTAATTCCAGCTTCCTTTGCTGTTTCAATAAATCTTTCAACTCCGGTAAAAGACATACTTCCATTATCACCAACAATGGCCCCATGCTTCATAGCATAACCGGCAGTCATTTCATCAAAATTGGACGAAATGAAACTATTTCTGTAATCTTTTTTAATGTAATCGTTTAGCGAAACGCCTGCTCCCAGAATGAAATCAGGGTTTTCGGTGCGATTAACATACGCCTTTAATACATCATAGTCTTTCAGGTATTCATACTTTTGAATACTTTCAGGTTTCTTGACATCAAAGTCAAGTAAACTATCTTCGGCGCAGGAAACCATTGACAAAACGGCAATGACTCCTAACCCTATTTTATTTAAATACTTCATTATAATATGAATTTAAATACTACTTAACTATATACTCAGGAGAAAAATATTCAGGTTTAATACCCCTGTCTCTAACCACAAGAGTATCTTTAGTTGAATATCTTTTACCATCCATATTGATTGTATAATCCAGATACAAGGCATTGCGATCTTTATCGCCCCAGCTTTTCTTTTCGCCATCAATCACAAATTTACCTGAACCAGTCACTGCAAAACCATTATCATTTGAAGAGACAGTGCAATTATCCTCCTGATCAAAAGTCAGTAATAAGGTACATGTCACATTCTCATCATTTGCATTTACAACATTAATTGGCAATTCAACTGAGTTTAATGAAGTTGTTGAACAATAACTTAACTCATCGTATTCAACACTCGCTTCTCTACGGATCACTGATTCAACTACATTGCCAGCTTCAATCGCATCCGTTCCTCTTCTTAAGTAAATTGCATGCCATTTGTTAATATACTTGACACAATACAGTACATAATCTTTTGGTAATATATCCCAATCCGCTCCATTAGGCCTAATTGGTGAATCACCCAAAGCTACACCAGAAAGAATTGAATCAGCATTTACTACATTTGTAATTACCAAAGGTATCACATAAGTGTTTTTAATGGCATTTTCATCAGCAAAGAAAGCATCCGTCAATTGAACCTCTAAACCACCTTGCATTTGCTTCTTTAATAAAATCTTATCAGAGGCCAAAGAATAATATTCTGATGGCATTGGTAAAACTTCATCACCATTGGAATAGTATAAATTCTCACATAGTTCATTGCTTACTTTTACATCAATTTCTATGTTCTTATCATTTTGATAAACACCTCCCATGGTTGCATAAATTTTGCACTTATGTTCATTATCCAAAGTGTTATCATAGAAGTCTTCACCTAAAACAATAGTCCTAACAGGATATTGATTAGCAAAATACACAGTAGTATACTCAAAGTCAGGAAATATGACTTCTTTATTCTCACAAGATGTAATCCAGAAACTAAAGAATATAATACTCAGCCTCCAAATTCCTTTATATTTTTTCATCTTATTCATAGCTTATCACTTTTTCAATTAAATTACCAACCAGCATTTTGAACCAATGCACTCCACTTTTGTAATTCTCTGTATGGAATAGGTCCATAATACATGTGTGGTTTATAGTTTCTTATTTCTACCTCAACAGGAGTATAAACCTTGGTTCCATCAACATCTCCTATTTGCATTCCGAGTGCGGTTTCATTTAAGTCAGATACTTTCCATCTTCTTAAATCCCAAAAACGGTGATTTTCAAAACACAATTCCAGACGTCTCTCATTTCTAATCAATTCTCTCATCAGGTCTTTATTACCTTTAATTGACTCCAGATAAAGATCTTCTTCATCAATACCGGCTCTTTGACGGATAGCTTTAATTACATCATAAGCTGAATAAGTATTTCCGCCATTTCCGGTTGGTCCCCATGCCTCATTGGCTGCCTCTGCATAAATCAGGAATAATTCAGTATACCTGATTCGCGCAGTATAGTGTTTTTGTCCGGTATTATATGTTGGATCCGGATTACAATCTGATCTTAACAGTTTTCTTAGATAATATCCGGTTCTTGTTGACCAACCGTTATCTTTATTGATACCATCGTTATTATCACTATAAGTACCAGTAACAATAACTGAATTATTTGGTCCCTGAACACTCTCATTAACTACAACATACTTCTCCAATCGAGGATCTCTGTTTTGATATGGAAACTCTGGATCATAACTAGTATGTGTAATAGGATAACCGTTACTCATTGGAAAGGCATCCACTAAATTTTGTGTAGGATTGATTCGACCATAACCATAAACAGAAGGCGGGAAATTATCCTTCTCAAGGTTATTATTGCTTTCTATTGGGCTACGCCATATAACCTCTGCCGGTACAACTCCTGCTCCTAAATTATCAATCTCCGAGGTATTTGCATACCAGGTTCCACCATTCATATCCATCCCCGCTATTCCGTTAACGCGATTTAGAACCTGAGCTGCAAATTGTGCAGCTTCTTCGTAATTCACATCATTACCTGCAGTATAAGCAGGACTGGCTGCCAAGAGTGCCACTTGAGCTTTTACTGCTTCAATAATACGACCGCTAATTCGACCTTTAATATGATCTCCATTAGCTCTGTTGTAATCTCCTGCATTGGTAACACCCAAAGCCTTATATTTCTCAGGAATCTGCGAATCACTAATATCTCCATAATCCAATGGCAAAAGTTCTAATGCCAGGTCAATATCATCAAATATTTGATCAAGACATTCCTGAAAAGTATTACGAGGCTGATTAAAATCAGATTCTACTGTTTCAGGTTCTGTACGAATAGTTACACCCAACAGACGTCCATCTTCAGACCAACCTCCATGAGCCATTAAAAGATAATACATATGTATGGCTCTCAAGGCATAGCTTTCTCCTTTTAGTCTGTCATTAAACATTGTATTGATAGCTTCATTCATACTATATAATACTTCATCAGTATTAGCTAAAAAGAGATTAATGTATTGAATAGCATTTTGTCTACTTTCCCATTGTGAGGTAGGATTATTATCCGAACTCCACGAGCCGGTAGCCATCGACAGAAAATTGTTTAAAATTTCATTGGTAACTGCATTGTCCGTAGCAACCTCACTGGTTGGATTGGATGAATAAGGAAGCAGTATGTATGCATTTGCAAGAATACCTTGCGCATAAACGGGTTCTTTATACATTACATCCAAATCACGAATGTTTTCCAATGCAGGTTCAAACATATCGTCACACGATGTAATTACAAGTAGAAGAACCAAAAATCTAAATATCTTTTTCATAACTTTTCTTTTTGATTTACTGACCTTTAGAAAACGGCTTTGATACCAAAGTTATAGAAACGCGTTTGAGGAGCACTTCCAACACTCATCTCCATAATTTCACGTTCTTTTGAAATGGTCAACAAATTTGATCCACTTACATACATTGAAATATCATGGAAAACAAAGTTTTGCAAAACATTTTTAGGTATGTCATAACTAATCTGAACTTTAGCCAGGTTGAAACGATCTGTTTTATATAACCAAAAGTCAGAATTACGGAAATTATTATCACCCGATTCCGTAGTTAATCTTGGATAAGTAGCGTTATTTTTGGTAGCCTCTGTCCATCTTTCGCGTACTACTTCGGAGTATTTTCCATTACCTGATACCCAAAAATAAGAACTATTTTTCATCGCATAGGCTCCAAAATTACCGGTACCTAAAGCAAAAAAGGTTAAATTCTTCCATTTTACTACTACATTAATACCAGCAGTAAATGGTGCGCCTGACCATCCTCCTTTTCCCAGATATACATTATCCTGTTCATCAATTATATTGTCACCATTCTGATCAATATACTTGATATCACCAGGCTTTATTGTACCCGAAAATCTTTGCTCAGGAGAATTATTGATTTCATCCTGACTATTGAAGAAACCATCACTTTTTAATCCCCAAATACCATCTAAAGGTTGTCCCTGACGATTTTGATAATCCCATTCATTTGCTTCATCCCGTTTTGCTGCATTTGTTGTATAGTAAACACCATTTAATCCAAGCGTTAAATCAAACTCACCAACAAGTTTGTTGAAATTGACACTAAAATCGAATCCATTTCTTTCATCCACATTATAATTGTAGTAAGGACGGAAAGTAGATTCAGGAAAATAGGTTGATAAATAACTTGGAAATATAGTTGAAGGAATAATAATCCCTCCATCCAATGTATTGGTAAAAACAGAAGTATTTATCTCTACCAATCTATTCCACAATGAAGCATAAATAGATGCAGATAATTCTTTACGTTTTATGAAATCCAATTCTTCATTGGCTCCTCTTTTAACATTGGTTGATCTTTCTGGGCGGCCATCTGACCATCCCCAATACTGACCGTTAGCATGTTCGTAACTAGCACCATACATATAGTAGTTTTCAATATCAATGTCTGTATTCAAAATACTGGCAGAGGCACTTAATCTAAGATCATCAATTACAGTTGAACCCGACAAGAAATTCTCGTTACTTAATCTCCAGGCTAAAGTGGCAGAAGGCGAAACAGCAGTTCGGTTACCTTCTGCTAATCGCGCTGAATGAGTAGCTGTTGCACTTAAACTGGTATAATACTTATGCTTGAAATTATAATCAAATTGCCAGCCTAAGTTAGCATTACTTATTGCATGATACTCAGTTGACTGCTTTTGTTGCCAACCTGATGCTATAAGCATGGTATTAATATTATGGGCTTCATTCACACTGGTTTCGTATACTAATCTTCCTGAAGCCAGAATGGTTTGCCTGCTACTACTGTTCGATATGTTTTGGTTCCCAGATTTTTCATCGTTTCCAATCATTGAGGGTATTTGAACATATTCAACACCATTATAATCTCTCCAACCGGGATTAAAAACTGCATATGAATTGTTAAATGAAGTACTATAAGTAGTAGAGTAATCAACTGCAAATTGTGTATGAAATGACAAGCCCTTTAACAAGCTTTGTAAGTCAAAATCTATACCAGTATCAAACTGAAATTGTCGGCTTGTCCATTTATTATTTCCTGCAGCATAATAGTCAGCAAAAATATTAGTCGGCTCACTTTGTGTTCCGGCTAAAAAGTACTTACCTCCAATAATGTTACTACCACTATTAATATAATTCCAGGATTGTTGGTCCATTGGATCTAAAAAGCTTATTGGAACCAAAGGAGATAAACGATTAGGTCTCATCGTTGCTGCATTGCTCCAATAGTTGCTTTCACCACTTGCATTTGCAGACCGTGCATTATAAAATGTTGCATTGGCATTGATATATGCACTAACATTGTTATTAATATTAAGATCTACATTACCTCTGATATTTAGTCTATTGGTATTGTTTTCTTCAGCTTCACCAAAGTTAATCATATCCCCTTCAGTATAATAACCTATATTCGAGTAGAATTTAGCTCTTTTATTACCTCCGGTAATCTCTGTAATAACATCTGTACGATTATATGTCTTTTTGATATAATCAGATGAATAGAAATCAACATTTGGATAACGGTAAGGATTGATACCCGAACCATAATTATAGATATCTTCATTACTATAAACTACATCTTTCCCATCATTTACCGAAGCTTCGTTAAATAGAGTCATATATTCAGCCGAACCTAAATACTTTGGAAAGCTTTTCGCAACATGCCAGCCTGTATTAACCCTTACATTAACGCTAAGGTCACTATCATCACCCCTTTTCGTAGAAATATAAATAACACCCTTAGCTGCCCTACTGCCATATATGGCTATTGCTGAAGCTCCTTTTAAAAAAGTAATCTGCTCAATTTCTGTTGGTAATACATTATTTGCATCTCTGGGTATACCGTCTACTAAAACCAGGTAATCACCCATTCCCCATAGTGAATTGCCGGTATACCCTCCTATATAACCTTGCATATTGTCAAGGCTATATGTATTATAGTTCATTTTTGTTAATTCGGCTAAATCAACAACAGAAACACCCCCTAAAAGCTCACTTTTCGCGACCTTTTTATAAGCAACCTGCACCAGTGGGTCCTTTGTCAATTTTAACGTATCAGCTTCATTTTGTACATTATATTGGGCCTTTATATGTAATAACGGAACCATAATAAATAATGCCATGCAAATGAATCTTAATTGTATATGTTTCATTGCTTATTCATTTATTGTTACAAGTATGTTTTAGTTAGGTTGTGTTACCAACCCGGATTCTGATTAAATTCAGGATAAAGAGAAACATCAGAAACCTTTAGAGGTAGCCAATAATGCTTGGTACCAAAATTGCGTGTTAAAATAACTTCCTCTCTAAAATTAGCTACTCTGGCATCTTTACAATCGTTTTCTTTAAACCATTCTAAAGTTTCAACCCGATCAAATTCATGAGAAGTTTTAACATTATATGGATACTCTGTTAACAATAACCATCTTTGCAAATCGTTAAACCTAAATCCTTCAAATGACAGTTCAACCGCTCTTTCTCTTCTGATTTCATTCATGAATTTTTCATTATTTGCAACATAACTTGCATCAACAAATCCCGCACCTACTCTTTCGCGGATTCTGTTAATAGCTTGCTCGGCAGTTAAGCTATAGGTTGCAGATGTAGTTTGAGCACCACCAATAGCTGCACATGCTTCGGCATACATTAGGTAAACATCCCCTAATCTCATATAAGGAAGGTAAGTCTGAATACCATTACCCCAATCATAGGCCTGATCGTATTTATTACATTCATGAGGAGCAAATTTTTGCATAAAATAACCTGTGCGGCTTCCATTCTGAGGATTTCTCATTGTACCACCTGAATGTAACCCGGTATACCTCAGGTGTTCATCTTCCTCAAGCATGGCTGAGTTTACATATTTAAAGCCATCAACAATTATATCATGATAGAAACGTGGATCACGATCCTTAAAAGGATAGTTTGGGTCAAATCCGGAATTAGGATCATCTAACGGTAAACCATTTGCCATTCCATAAAATTTAACATAATTTGCTGTTGGATGATGAATAACATTATCATGGTCCACCAATTTGTTAACTTTTGGCCCCCATGTTTTCAAAAAGTTCCAAGCCGATCCATTGTCATCATAAACTCTTCCTCGAAAGATAGCTTCATCAGCACCAGGCATCAAAAAGCCTTGGCCTCTGGTATAAAAAATTTCAGAAAAAGACTTTTCACTTCCCGATTTGACATGATTGTAAATATCGTCATATTCGAAGCTTGCTAATACATATTGGGTTTCACCACCTTCTACCAGCAGTAATAACTCTCCAAAAGCATCTGCTGCTTTTTGGCAATACGTTTTATCATAATCATAGGTCTTTGATCCTCCAACCTGAGCACCATTTTTCATTAAAGGGCTACCAGCCCATAGATAATTTTTTCCAAGATACCCTAAAGCCGCTATTTTATTAATTCGCAATTGGTTCTTTCCGCTAGTTTTGCCACCTGTCGCTGTTTTATCCCAGTTAATCGGCAACAAATCTGCAGCTTTCCTAAAATCAGCACCCGCTTTATCTGCACAATCCTGATAACTTAAACGAGGTAAATTTAAACTTTCAGATGGCGATAAAACTCTATCGATATATTGTAATCCTCCGAAAAACTGCATCAATTCAAAGTGCCACCATCCTCGGAAAAAATACAATTGCCCCTCAATTAACTCCTTCTCTTCATCCGTTGCCGCCACCAATCTATCCAGGTTTTCAATACCCATATTGGCTTTCCGTATACAATACCAAGCGTGAGACCATAATCTGTGATTAAACTTATCACCTGAGGTTGGATCTGCTCTACCAGCATCTAACCAACTTTGATCGTTGTTTTGCCAAGCCCAGAAATTACCAATATCCATCTGATGCCCCATCAGAAAGTTAGCGGGCACATTAAATATTTCATCATCGCCCCAGTTATACGATGTAACCCAATAATATTTTTGTTTATCCGGTATACAGTTATAAATCTCGTCGATATATCCCTGAAAATTAATATAATTATTAAAGGCAGTTTCTTCCGATACGATTGATTCCGGATCCCGATCTAAATAATCTTCACAGCTACATAGTCCAATCGAAATAGGTATCAGACTATATAGAATTATTTTATATATATTTTTCATAGTTCAAAATGTT
Source organism: uncultured Carboxylicivirga sp. (assembly GCF_963674565.1). Classification (NCBI taxonomy): domain Bacteria; kingdom Pseudomonadati; phylum Bacteroidota; class Bacteroidia; order Marinilabiliales; family Marinilabiliaceae; genus Carboxylicivirga; species uncultured Carboxylicivirga sp. Next base: position 5,832,878 of record NZ_OY771430.1, on the reverse strand, counting down.
AAAGTGTAAATCTCACGCCTAAAACATAACGCTTCATTGTTGGGTATGCACCTGATCCTCCTGAACCTGCAAAATTAGATTCTCTATCGTCAGGCATTTTTGATTTTACCCAAAGGTTATTACCGTTGATGTATATTTTCATACTCGATAATCCAATACGTTGTAACCTCAATGCACTGATTGTATAGGCCAACTCAACATTTTTAAGGCGTATGTATGAACCATCGTTTAAAAACTGTGTACCCTGGTTATATGCAGAATTTGGTGTAGATAAGTAACGTGGTACACTTATGTCGGCATTTTGATCGTCTTTTGACCACCATGTTCCCATGTCATAAACTGTATTTAAGGTTGATGGAAAGCTGTTTAATGGTACCAGTCGCGATACATTGTTAACTCCGTACAATTGTGCGAAAGCACTAAATCCTTTCCATTCAAATCCAAAAGTAGCGTTGTATGTATTCTGCGGCACACTTGAATAACCATAAGGTATCAGGTCCTTAGCATCAATAATACCATCTCCATTGAAATCAAGGATGTAATAATCTCCAGGAAGCCGTTCACCATTTGTAGCATCATAATTAGGACTACCATAAAGCTGATCATAATTATTAATGTAGCCGGCATCAACATATGTTCTTGACTGACCGATACTATACCCTTGTTGCTTACGATAATCTTCAAATAAAGCCGGATCATCTCTTTTAATGATTTCGTTTTCAGCATGAGTCATATTTAAATCAGCCCATAAACGTAATCCATTGCTCAATACTTTATTTAACCTTACTTCTACTTCATAGCCTTTGGTATGAACTTCACCAAGGTTAGCAGTTGGTGCTTTACCACCAAAATACTCAGGCATAGCTCTATCTGTACCTTTCACAAGAATATCTACCCTTCTATCCTGAAAATACTCAAAATTACCTGCAACCAATCCTCCAAAAAATGCAAAATCAACACCTGCATTTAATTTTTTAACGGTTTCCCACCTTACTTCAGGGTTCCCTATGATGCTCTCACGAAACCATGTATAGGGACTATCACTTCGATCCAAGCCCATTGGAGTAGTGCCACCATAAGCCCATTGAGTCATAAATAAGAAACGATCTCCAAAATCATCTCCAATCTCACCATATGACACTCTTAACTTAAGCATATCCAGAAATGATAATCCTTTCATAAATGATTCTTCTGAAATCATCCATCCTGCTGCACCTGAGTTAAAGAAACCAAATCGATATTCTTTACTAAATTTTTCGGATCCGTTGTAAGCTCCATTGTACTCAAGAAAATATTTTGAAGCAAAACTATATGTCGATCTAAAAGCCCAGTCCTCACGATAAATAGGAATGATACTACCGATAGCTCTTTCTTTACGGCTAAATAGTCCCATTGCCGTAATATTATGCTTACCAAAGGTTCTGTACCAATCTAGTTGTAACTGATAATCAAGATTTCTTAACGTTTGATCATTACGAACTTCTCCACCCTCAGTCTTCCACATTACTGATTGGGCAAAATCAAATCCGTTGTTGGAATTAAATGCCTCTTGGTAAGTTACACCACCAGTTAAAGGGTCAATATATTTTTGCTGTGGTGCATTATATAAATCTTCAATTCCTCGTCTGTATTCAACAAAGTTGTTATCCCATGATACAGTTCCTCGGAATCCAAGTCCTTTAGTAATAAAATCCAATTTTTGTTCAAGTACAAAATCGGTATTAATTCTGGTGGTAGTTGTTAACATTGCACCAGATATCCCGATTATCATGGCTGAGTTACTAACATTCGATATATCAGGATACATGCCCCATGAACCATCATCATACTGAGGTAAAAACACATCAGGTGCTATATTATATACACCCGCCCATTGTTGTTGCACTGCCCAATCGTTAGAAGCCGTTTGATTCCAAGGCGTTTTCTTATATCCGCTTGAACCAGCTAAATTCATTTTGAAAACAGTCGTCTTACTCAATTGAAAATCAAGATTACTCCTAACATTCAACCTATTAAATCCATAGCCACCTTCATATCCTCGACCGTTTTCATATATCTGAAACAAATCACCTTCATGGGTAAAATCAGCAGATGCGAAATACTTGACAAACTTAGTACCACCCGATACATTTACATTTGCATTATATGCCATCGCGTAATCCTTAAAAATAGCATCCTGCCAATCAACATTAGGATATCTTTCCTTTTGCTCTTGTGTTGTTTGATTACGATACATATCAATAAATGATTGTGGTCTGATATACTTCCATGAATCGGGACTTATTCCTAATTCATGCTCTACTGCCACATTTCTTGCTCTTAATGCATCGTACGAATCCAATTTATTAGGAAGCTTTGAAGGACTCTTTAGGGTTGAGTTAACAGAAACCGCAATTTTTGCGCTACCTTCCTTACCTCTCTTGGTAGTGATCAGAATAACACCATTTGCACCCTGCACACCATAAACTGCTGTTGCTGATGCATCCTTTAAAACAGAAATTGATTCAACAGATGCCACATCAACAGAATTTAATGGACGTTGTATCCCATCGACCAACACAAGAGGTTCGCTATTATTCCATGAACTTGCGGATCGAATGATAATTTGCGGATCCTCCTCACCAGGCATACCTGAACTGGTCATGGTTGTAACACCAGGTAAATTTCCTGTAAGAGCTCCACCTACATTAGTAATACCTGCCGCACGTTCTAAAACCGCTCCTGTAGTTTGTGTTATGGCACCAACCACACTTTCTTTCTTTTGTTGTCCATAACCAACAACAATTGTTTCGCCCAGTGTAGTTGTTGACTCCTCCAATGTTACTCTAATCGAAGTCTCCTCAATAACTTTAATTTTCTGGGTCTCCATTCCAATAAACGAAATAACCAAAGTTTGTTCTCCTGTTGGTATTTCTAAAAAAAACACACCATCAACATTGGTAATGTTTCCAATGCCACTCGATCCTTCTACTATAACTGTTGCACCTATAACAGGCAGTCCTTCGCTATCTATGACCGTTCCCTGAATTTGCCTTGTGCTTTGAGCAAATATTGAAACAGAAAAAACAAGAGCTAAAAGAAGCATCGTTTTTCGTAGCATCATCAACCTTAATCTTTCAAAGAAGGTTTGCTTCTTGCAAAATAATTTATTTGGATTTTTCATTTTATTCTCAAATTTTTAATGACTTAAGAGTTTTTAATTCATTCTGAATGAAATATTTCACCTAGGAAACTTTGAACTTGTCATCACTTATTTTCTCGAGAATAAGAATGAAAATTCCGCAAGACTGTAGAATTTCATTCATACATTTCTTAATCATAGATTCTTTTTTTTAGATTAATAATTTACTTTTCTGATTTTATCCCACCTTAAGAAGATGGTTTCTAACTATTTAAATTCTATTTACTAGTGGCATATAACCCAATTGTGGTACCTGTAAATCCAAATGATTGTGAGGTTGATAAGTAGTATGCATCAATATCTGTAATTAACGTTTGCCACTTTGAATCACCCAAAGCATATTGAAAACTAAAATGAGTACCATCTGAAATAACCTTCAAATCAAAGCATTGATCATTACTTCTTAATTCTCTCGATCCCAACACATCAATACCATCCCGGGTAACTTTCCTTAACTGGATATGTTTTCGATCTTTCACTTTTGTTACCACAAATTGATATTGATGCTCTTCATCTTTATACATTAATATCCCGGCTGTTTCATTGTCCGATTGTGGCTGAAAGTACATTCGCGTAGAACATTCGAATTCATGATGCTGCAAGCGTCGACATACAAAAGCAGGTTCCTTCAACTCATTGGAAGCCACATCAACTGTCTGAAGCGTTAAAAAACCCTGATTTTCTGTTAATGAATAAAGTTCTTTAGCAGGACCACGTAAAGTCATCCATTCCATTCCCAGTTGTGTCTCCTCAAATAGATCTGTTTTTTCAAAGTTTCCGAAAGTCACATTTGTATCCCTAACAACTCCTTCCATTTGAATGATTCGCGGAATAACTTCATCATCCTTGGTTATATACGGAAAACCATCTTCACTCCATCTAACCGGTAATAAAAATGTTTCACGTCCAAGATTTTCGAATTTATTATTGATGGGGCGACAGGCTAGAAAAACAGACCACCATTGACCATTATCTTTCCTGACTAAGTCAGCATGACCAGCACAAGTAATAGGAGTTGGCCTATCTGAATCCAGATGCAGTTGGGTTAGAATCGGATTTCTGTCCCAAGGAATAAACTCGCCCATTGGAGAATCGGCCCTGAAAATAACTTCGCGATGATTAATCGAAGTTCCACCTTCAGCACACATCAAATAGTATTTTCTGTTTATTTTATAGATATGTGGCCCCTCAATCCAAATGGGTTTCTCGTTAAGATTTACCCCTCCATTTACAAGCATTACACTTGGACCATAGGTTTCATCTTTCTCCGTATCAAAACGAATGATTCTGATTGACCGATGACCTTCATATGTCGAACCTCCATCCGGCACATCATTATTTAAGATGTAAGCATTTCCATCATCGTCAAAAAAGAATGATGGATCAATACCTTGTACATTCGGTAACCATATTGGATCAGACCAGGAACTAAAGGGATCTTTTGTTTTTACAAAGAAATTTCCCTTTTTAATATTGGTGGTTATCATATACCACGTCTGGTTATGTGGATTATAACTGATGGCAGGTGCAAAAATACCCTCACTGGTTTTTTGTCCGCTCAAGGGTAATTGTTCTGGCCTGTCGAGTACATGACCAATCTGTTTCCAGTTTACTAAATCTGTACTATGGAATATTGGAACACCCGGAAAAAAGGAGAAGGTTGATGTAACCATAAAAAAATCAGATCCATTTGTGCAAATACTCGGATCGGAATACCAACCAGGTAAAATGGGATTATAATAATAATCGTTTCCAGGCAGCTTATTTTCATTAAAAAATCGATCATTTCCTTTATAAGTAAAATAATCAAAGTGCGCTACCTTATCGTTCGCATTAAAATGGGGAATCTTTTCTTTCGTAAATGATTTACATGAGGTAAAAAAAACAATTGCAATAAAGACATCTATTAAAATATAAAAAGTAAAATTCTTCTTCATAATAATATTTGATAACCGGACTTAATTTTCACATTAAAGGATACACTCCCCCTCAAATGAGTTCATCTTTTCATTATCAAATATAGATTGCGGTTATCGTTAAGACTTGTAAAAATGGATATTTGAGTTTTAATTATAGACAACATACAAAAACAACTATTACATATTGTTTTTCAATACCTTACAAAACTAAACCTGTATGTACTCTAAAATGTAAGAGTTAATTTTTATCTAATTTCAACAACATAAGTAACCATTTCAAAACATTTTTTAACAACAAAAAAGTCGATCAGGATAAAAATTGATCGACTTTTATTAAATAAACTCTTAGATTTCTAAATTACCTGTGTTGGTGATTTACCATAATGCTTTCTGAACACTGTACTAAAGTAACCAACACTTGAGAATCCGCACATCTCGCTGACCTCTGTTATAGTATATTTTTGTGTTTTTATCAACTCTAAAGAATGATCTAAACGAATAGTTTTAATAAAATCAGTTGGAGACTGATTAGTTAAAGACTTGATTTTCTTGTACAACAAAGAAGAACTTACATTCATATTAGCAGCAAACTCATCTTTTGAGAAGTTTGAATTACCAATATTTTCCCTAACTGTTTCAACCATCTTTCTTAAGAACTGATCATTCAATTCATTCTTAAACAACGATTCATTTGAGTCATCCAGCTTGATTATTTTTAACGCCTTATCTCTTATTAACTCTCTGTTATGAATTATGGAATCGATTCTTTGCTTTAAAATCTGTATATCAAAAGGTTTAGTTAAATAATCATCAGCTCCTAAACCTAACCCTTTCAACTCCTGTTCTTGCCCCGCCAATGCTGTAAGTAAAATAACTGCTATGTGTGAAGTTTCATAATTTGATTTTATTCTTTTACACAATTCAAATCCATCAATACCCGGCATCATTATATCAGACACTACCAAGTCGGGAGAATTTTTCAAGATCATTGCCCAGCCTGTCTCCCCATCTTCAGCACAGTAAACTTTGTAATATTCACTCAGCACCGACTCCAGAAACTGCCTTAAGTAATCGTTATCCTCCACAATTACAACTTTCATTTCAAGTACATTCTCATCTTTCGATTCTTGTACCTCCAACTTAACATCACTTACCAACATCAGATCGGGATTATTACCACGCTCTAACCCCTTATCTAACTGCCTATATTTCATGTCTTTAATTGGAATACTCACCAGAAACAAAGAGCCTTTATTAGGTTCACTTTCACATGAAATTTTACCACCATGCAGCAATACATAGTTCTTCACCATTAAGAGTCCGATTCCAGATCCTACAATTTTAGAGTTAATGGCATTTTCACCACGATAATATTCCTTAAATAGTTGTTTTTGTGCTTTTTTACTAATACCTATTCCTTTATCCTTCACTTCAAGTGTCCATTTAGTTGGAGTACAATTAAGTGAAACATCAATTTGAGTGTTTTCAAAGGAATATTTAATTGCGTTGGATAAAAGATTATCAACAATCTTTTCAACAACAATCTGATCAATATAAACTATACACTCTTTTGAGTTTGTAAGATAATTAATGTTTAAGTTTCTTCTTTTAGCAGATGCTTCAAACATCATAACTCTTGATTCGATAAAATCAACTATATCAACCTTCGATAAAATAAGCTTTTCTTTACCTACATCAACCTTTTGAAAATCCATTAAACGGGTAACAACATCAGATAATCTGCGTGTTTGTTCCTTTACAAGCTTAAGGTATTTTTCTGCTTTCCTACTTAAACCAACTTCTTCGGACAATTCAGAAATAGGACCACTAATTAAAGTAAGAGTAGTTCTGATATCATGAGCCGTATTGGCGAAAAACCGAATTTTTTCTTCTGAGTGCCTTTTCTTTAACCTATCAATATAGTAAAGAAAGAAGACTGTGCCTAAACCCACCACAAACAAGATGATCGATAATTTAAACCACCATCTTTCCCAATAGGGCGGAATAATATTAATGATTATCTCTCTTTGGCTGATAATTTCGGATATTGAATTATCGTACATTCTGATTCTAAGTGTATATTCACCACTCGGAATATTAGAATATGAAAGTACATTATTACTACCAGGTATACTCCAATCAATATCTAAGCCTTCCAGCATCCAAGAATATTTCACACCTGAGGTAGTCCCTCCAACTGGTAAAAGTTCAATTCCGATTGTATTACTCATATATGATAATCTCAAATATTTCAGACTATCTATAGGAATATTAGGTTTTAATTTCTCAATCTGTCTTATGGATCTTCCCGACACAGCAATTTCCTGAAGAAACAATCTACCTTGCTGATTAATGGGTTCTATTTGACTTGGATTAAACAATAAAACTCCATTATTAGTGCCAAACATCAGGTTGCCATTTTTCATTTTAAAATGAGCATTTTGATTAAAAGACACATTTTTTAAATTTAAATTTGATCTGAATGTTTGTACAACAAGATCTTCTTCATTTATTCTACACAGTCCTTGCTCTGTGCCAGCCCAATAGTATCCATTTGCATACCAGATACTGTTAATAAAATTTGAGGGTAAACCATTTTCTGTATTAATTAGCTTGGTATTCTTTTTAGTGAGATCATATGTAACAATACCATCTCCATTAGTAGCTAACCAAACATTATCTTTATTTACATAAATATCGTAAACAATAAATCCATCAACCAATACTTCTGATTCTCCAGATACTTTATCAAATAACAATAATCCATAGGTTGTACCAATTAATAATTTTGATTCGGTCAATTCATACAGAACATTGACAGTAACGTCCTTAAAAGCAACAAATTTTTTTTCTGCCTGTTTAAAACAAATCAAATCTCCTCTTACTCCACCAATCCATATATCGCCATTAGAATCTTTTATAACATCGAAGATAAAATCAGACGCAAAATGTTCTCCATCTTTTTCTTCACAATAATGGCCTATTTCATTACCCGTTTCTGCATCAATTAAGTAAACACCTGAAGAATATGAACCCGCCCAGATTCTTCCTTGGTTGTCTTCGCATATTGATAAAAACACCTGTCCGGCCTCTTCGGTATCATGATAAAATGATTGCCACTTATTTTTGCCAGGACTATACTTACTAATCCCATTGTTTGTAGCAAACCATAAATTGCCTTTGGAATCTTCAATTAAAGAATTAACATCATTATTTATTAACGAATTTTCTTCATTTATGACGTGTACAATTTTTCTTATATCCGATTTTTCAATACTAAAATAAGATGCCCCTCCACTATAGGTACAAACCCAAACATAATTATTCGGAGCACGATATATGTCATATACACCATTTCCCTTTAATGAATTAGGATTATCCAAATTCTCTTTGAACTTATTGATAATTGATTCATCATTTTTATTTATACTCCAAACACCCTGTCCATCAACTCCAATCAATATAATTGAGTCTTTTATTGTTTCTAAGGCAAGTATCGGTTGATTCGGAACAGATAAAATACGATTTAGAACGTTTGTCGAATCAATATTATTCAGACGATAGAGTCCATTACCTAAGGTTCCTAACCATAAATCAGATGACTCATTATTATAATACATACTTGAAACAAAAGGAGTTATTTCTGTAGGGAAATGACAATACTCATTTTTGATATTGCTTTCCAGATTAAAAGTATATACAATTCCTTTTTCACAATATAAAAAAGTTGTATCATCCTTCCAATCTATATATTCTATATCAGTGTCTGATATTATACTTTTCAAGCCTTCTGCTTCATCATAAGACAATAATCCACTGGAACTGGCCACCCATAATGTATTTTCTTGATCAATTAACATTTTATAGATGATAAGATACGGATTATTAAGAATACGCGAGATGTTAACGACTATCTCAAATCGATCCATAATGGAATTATACCTGAATATCTGACCGTTATTACTATATGCATATAACTCGCCATCACTAAAACTAAGGTAAACAGTTATTATATCACCTGTTTCATAGGGCAAAGAATACATTCGAATATCATCTTGGGAATACCTTAAAATACCCATTTTTGAAGAAATCCAAATAAAGCCATTCTCATCAGAGCACACTTGATAGGTCTCCCTAATAGAAGTGTTATACTCTTCATTTAAATTAATAAAATCAACACTTGATAAAATATTTGCAAAAGAAGTATAACCTATAAAAAACAAAACTAAAAAAGCAAATCTTTTTTTATTCAATATTTTGTTCGTAACAGACAGCTTTATCATTTGATTTGAATTAATTCAATAATTATCACTTAAAGATATAATATCGAAATTGTATCTTTAAGTGGTAGAACTTAGCCATTGAGATATAACAACGATAGTAATTTATTATACCAAATAATAACATTTTTCCATGGAAATAGTCAATAAAATGAACTTTTTGTTGTTAATTGAACAATATCATTAAAATCAATGAATATCAGTTTAGCATTCTTCTCACAGTTCACTATCAAATATATCCTTTATATTAACTTCACGAATATTGGGTAAACAACCTATTATTAGTTCTAAATATCAACAGCTTCAATTATCCTTTTGATAGTAATGATGAGCTTTCATTACTTTTTCATCCCCAACAATATAAATTCCTAATGGAAGTCCATGTAATGCTTCTTTTCTGATCACATCAGATTTCACCTTAACTCCCGTTAAACTAAATACATTCACTATTTCAAATGGGTCACAACTGTTTATTTTTCCTTCATTTACGCCTGTATTTGTGAAATCATCATTATTTGTCAGGTAAATCTCTTCAATTTTAATGGAACAACTACCGTATGACCAAAACCCAATAATATACAAATGATCCGGTACAATCTCCACATTTGAGCTATTATACATATTATCCAGAGTAACCACCAATTGTGTTTCATTCGACAGACTATAACTTGCCGGATCAGACCAATAATTATTGTTGTCGAACAACCTAAAAGAAGCGCCACAACCTCCAGGTGATGCCAATTTAACTACTAAGTATTTATAAGCTGAAACATCAATACCATTATTATATCTCCAACCACCAAAACCATATTGACCCGTTTGCAAAGTTTGAGTCATTTCGTCATACAATCCTGTTTCCCATATTGATGGATCAAACAATCCTTCACTTAGAGGGAAATAAGTAGATTGTACAACAAAATCTGTTGATATGGGATCACCTAATTCACCCTTATAATCAACAGTAATGGTTGCATTGCCTTCAGCATTTGCAATAATATTACCATTAATAACCTTTATCAGTTCTGGATTTGTGTTTTTGTATGTTGCACTAAGGGTCACATCTTCTGTTCTTCCACTAGCATAAACAGCCAAAACAGAAAACGATGACATTGTACCGGTAAGCAACTCAATATCACCTCCATCAACAATTAAATCAACCAATGTCAATTCTGCTTCACTATAACCATTGAATGAAGTATTATAGAAGGTATCTTCTGAAAATAATTGTTCGGTTGAGAACCAATCAATATCAACAAATCCACCCAGCTGATCGGTAGCATAATTAAATAAGCAAAATTTATTTCCTGTAAACACCGATAAATTGAATTGCATATCCATCTCAGAACCGAACAATGTGTAGGTTTGATTATCAATACTGAAATAAAAACTAGCTTTACTGGTTGAATAGTTAACTTTTGCACGCAAAAAGATACTTTCTGTTGATAAGGTTTGTCCTTCGATTATAGTACCATTGTTATACTGCACTAATACTTTCTTTCCATTTTCATATTTTACACCAATATAGGCATACGGATCCTGAAATACTGCCAAGCCGGCAATATCACCCTCCTGCATATTTCCGATATTCATTTTCATGGTACCATAAGTGGGAATCGGGGTATGATGGTAGCTAAAAATTCTTTGTGTCAAGGAGTTTTTAGCCTTGGCTAAGTCATCAGTTATACTTGCTGTATATAGTCTCAAACAACCAGGATTTTCAGTTAACGACCATTTAGAATCGTCCGGATTATGATTCCATCCCCACTGAGGACTTAATTGGTAATTTCTGAAGCTGTCGTTCGTTGGCAAAAAAGTTTTTGGGTATTCTCTTCCTAAATTTGGTTTAGTATATGTTGTTACTCCTTTTCCATTTACACCAATCTCAGGCCAGTTATCAACCCAGTTGACCGGCTGCAGATTGGGCATTCGTCCCAAAGCTCCACGATCATAAAAAAGTAATGTCCACCATTCTCCCGACTGTGTTTCAATTAATGCTCCCTGATGAATATTATTATCATCTAACAATAACTTTTCTTCATAGGTGCCATAAATGTCGGTTGCTCTTAAAGCTACCTGATAAGCGGGATATCCTCCATAAGTTGCATAAATAAAGTAATATCCGTCTTTCTTATACATATGACTTCCCTCAAGCCCTTGTTTTAAAGTATAGGTAAATACAACCCTGTCAGAACCATTTACTATGTTAAAATCAGAATCTAATTCAGCAATCTTAATGTTATCAATTCCATATGCGACATAAGTTTTTCCATTATCATCAAAAAAGAGTCCTGGATCGTAAAAAGTAGCATTCAACTTTTGAACCTGCCAGCTACCTTCCGGATCGGAACTTGTTAATAAATAGCTACCCTCATCTAAAGTTGTAAAGAGTAAATAATAAATACCATCGTGAAATTTTAAACTGGAAGCCCATTGACCATGTCCATATCTATCGCAACCGTTAAGATTATAACAATCGGTTGATTCAATCTTTTTTAAAGGGTTACTGCAATACTCCCAGTTAACCAAATCAAATGATTTTAAGATTGTAGCTCCCGGAAAGATGTGCATGGTGGTTGACACCATATAGTAAACATCATCAACCCTTATTACATCAGGATCAGGAAAATCGGCAAAAATAACAGGATTGGTGTAAGTACCATCTCCATTATCCGATGATGATACGTTTGTAAAATCAGGACAAGGGTAATCCGTATCGGCATATTCCTGAAACCATTCGAAACAAGGTAATGCACAAGCTTCAGGGTTGGCATTATAAGCCAATGTCCAATTAGAAGGTTCTCCTTTATAAATGAGGTTTTCCGGCATTAATAAATTCCAGCTCACATTTCCGCTTCCACCAACAATTTTTTTAAAATTAGCACCAAAACCACTTCCTCCCTCAACTCCGGTCGTTCCTTCTCCCCAACTACCATTTCCATCCGGAGTCCAGTCAATTTCTGTTACTGCAATCGGAGCAAAATTAGCAACCGGTTTAACATTCTCATCCCATTGCTGCTGAAAATAAGTATAGTCATTTAAACCACCCCAATACCCCGGATAGACGTGTACCGCATAACCAATGTTTTTACCTTCTATTGGATTTAACGCATACCCTTTGTATTGTGATTGATAACCTGTTCCCGGAATCCATAAAATATTATCTGATCCATTTGATCTCACCAAATTCACAATTTCCTGAAAAAATATTTTCAGAGCATCGAAATATGATTGACTATTACTTCCTACCTGACCATTCGTATCTATAATTTTAATCGGTTCGTTGGCCAATTCAAACATCACATGATCCGCATTTTTAAAATAACTATGTTGTGAAATATAATCCCATATCTGAATCAAATAGTGATGATACTCCCCATCAATCTCAATTACCTCAGGGCAAACTCCCGGCGGACGTAAAATGATATAGAGTCCTCTTGATTTGGCATGATTACAAAGAGGAACAATTACCTCATCAAGGTATTTTTTAAAACGATTAAAATCAAAAGCCGAAATATCATTCTCTCCTGTTGTAGGTACTCCCGGAGTATTTGACCAGTATGGATCAATATGCAATCTCACATAACTTAAAAACCAATTATCAGTCGTATTGGTCAGGCAATCCATCACACTTTTATTGTAAGCCAAACAACCATTTACATCATAATTGTTCCATCGCCAATCACCATAAGATCCACCATTAAACCATGGACTTGGAGTAATGGCAACCCCATGTAAATTGACTATGTTACCATGCACATCTTTCAGATATCGTCCATCTACATGAAGCTTGGGTGTAGCCATGCCATCCCAGGCCAGAGTATTTTGAATAGTTGTAAAAAATTGTAAGAATACTAAAAGTATAAAAGTAGATTTTTTCATATTATGGATTGTTTTCAATCGAATTTCTAAAGCTTATCAGGATATCGAAAACGCGTTCCTGAAATGAAAAAATTGTGGTTATGCCATTAATTAAAAGCAGCGATAACATCGACAATTAAACACAAGCGACAAGATAAGTTATAAATATTGATTCAAGTTTTTAATATTAGATATTTGACTTCAAAAAATAAATACATACTAACTAAAAGCAAAAGAAGTAACCAATAGAAAATGAATTGTAACCTAAAGTAATATTACTTTTAAGATTCATCATCCTAATCACTCAACTGTGCTAATCTTGTTCAAACTATTCAACCTACTATAAGCAAAAAATGCATATAGTTTTGAACTGTAGTGATGATTATTAAAAGCCAAAATTCTAAAGCAGGCTTGTTTTTAGTATTTGATTGAAGCCAATGAAATTCACATTCTGAATTTTCAATCAGCTAATATGGCTAACATAAACAATGAACTTTTCAGCCATTTAATGAGAATCAGCTCTATCTCTAAAATTATTGTACTTTATTCGCTCACGATTAAAACTCCTCCATTGCAAGGAATACTAATGCTCACTTGTTTCTTACTATTTAGTTTAAATTCTTTGAAGGTTCCATTCAGGTTCTGATCATCAAAATACATGATGCCTTTTGCATTTTTTTGCAACATCGACAAATCTAACTTTGTTTTAAAAGTTTCGGATTGAGCATTAACACCAGCGATATACCATTTTGATCCACTCCTGCGTGCTAATAAAACGTACTTACCCGGGTATCCATCAATAAAACGTATCTCATCCCATGTTGAGGGCACTTCTTTCATAAAATCAATAGCCCATTGGGGTGCATCCTGAAGATTATTAGGTGCCAGAGCAAAATGCTGGACTCCACTTTGAAACAACACAGCCGTTGCCAATGCAAATACGTCTGAGGTGATTCTCTTTGAACCTTTGTTTGGAGAATTATTCGCATTATAGAACTGATTCAGTGCACTACCGCCAAAATCCATGCTACCAACTGCATTTCGGATAAAAGGATGTAAACAGGCATTAAACGCTTCGGCATCGCAACTTCCTTGCGAAAAATGAAGATTCTCACTAGCTAAAACGGCTTCGCTGGAGGCAAAATTAGGATACATTCTCTCCCATCCTCTTGGGAGGGTGCATCCATGAAAAATTACCTGTAAACCATAATCATTCGCATCAGCCAGAATTTCTTCATACAACTGCATTGTTATCTGCTTATCGCCCCCAAAAAAATCAACCTTTATTCCCTTTATACCAACACCTTGCATCCACTCCATTTCTTTACGCCTGACGTAAGATAAGTGCATATATCCTCGTGGTCCCTGAGGCGCATCATTCCAATATCCATTAGAATTGTACCACAGATACAAACCTACATTTTTTGATTTCCCGTAGGCAGCCAGTTCTGCAATTTTATCTTTCCCTATTTGAGTATCCCATAAAGCGTCAACCAGAATAGTTTCATACCCCATTGCCGCACTAAAATCAATGTACTCTTTCTGAACCTGAAAAGTGGTATGACGATCCATCTTCATAATCCAACTCCACGATCCTTTGGTAAAATCATATTTTCTTGAGGCTTTATATTTGGGTTTTACAACATCAAATGGAATGGTTGTTTCAACAATGGGTTTCAATGACTCACCAACGGTAATCGTTCGCCACGGGGTTTCTCCGGGTAAAGAAACTCCAGGAGAAGCGGTACCGTTTCCATTGTTCTCTTCCGGCTGCGGAAATCCTATCGTGTATAACCCTTCTTTATGTCCAATCAATCGACTGGCACAATACTTGCTATCTACACCTGTTTCGGATATTAAAACCCAACCATCATTCACTTTAAATAAGCATGGGAATGAGTATCCGTTTCCAAAGCCATTTTGCCCCATTGATTCATCTGTATTATAATATGTTTCATAGCTGGGTGCTGTTCGGGCATAACCTGTCATTGCCTTACTCTGTGGACATAAAAAGGTAGTGGTTCCTTCCGGTAAAACAAAACCAGTAACTTCATTCTCGACAATGCAACTTAAGTGATCACCAGACGGATACAGTTTGTATTTAAATGCAACATCATTATTACTCACTCTAAAAATAACATCATACACCAACTTACCATCCCAGGTAAAAGACACAACAGCCTCATTGGCTTTATAATCCACTTTACTGAATTTTATATTAGGCAGCTCATAACTCTCACTAAGCTCGTTGGTAATCACTTCGTCCATCATTACTAATCCGCTTGTGTAATCTCCCCAGGTGGTTTTAAGTCCAAGTGGAGATGCTTTGAGATACACGTTGTGATTATAGCTGACACTATAATAAGGCTGACCTTCTTTCATTTCAATGGAAACAATCAGTTTACCATCAGGTCCCTTAACAATTTGTTCGTTTGCAGAAAGGTTTACTATTGAAAAAAACACCCAACATAGTACCAAAATATTCTTCATCATTTATTAGTATTTACTATCTAAACAGAAATTCATTCAATTTTAATATTATTCAGATTTCTGCATAAGAGAAATCATAACATCAGCATAACGCTTACCTAAAATTCTATACCCCTCAGCAGAAAAATGCAGCTGATCAGCAACTGCCGGACAGCCTGCTGACGATACCACATGAGCATTAGCAATCACTTCAGGAAGCGTTGCAATTATCGGGTTCATACTGGCACATTTACCTCCTTCTTCAGCTGATACAACTTCTCCGGCAATTAGTGGCACTTCAGCAGGATTCAGATCTAAATCTGCCATCAGCTGATCATAAACCACCTTTACCTTCTTTGTCCAAAGAGTATCACCTGTATTGGATTCGCCCTGATGCAGCAAAATTCCTTTGATAACACCATCCTTTTGTGCAAGTCTGGCCATTTCAACCAACCGTTTGTATGGATTGTCATCGTATTCCTTTACCATATTTTTCAACCAATTCGGAGATGATTCAACGTAGGACTGATAATTGTCCATATCGAACAATTCTATTTTACAACCTCCAACGGAGACGTTTACAACACCGATTTCAACATTATCGGGCACATATTCCAACATTTTTCTTCCAAAATAATCAACAGGTGTTAACCCGGTATAACATCTACATAAAGGAGGAACGGCTTTGTACCACAAGCCCTTCACCCTGTTCAAATCGGGACAATCCACAGCAGCCATCACCTTAAACCGCTCATCTACACCTACCGTATCCTGCGGCTCAAAACGTGCGTTTCCTTCCATATTTGATTGTCCAAAGCTGAGAAAAACATACATTTTCTTAGCCTCCGAGATGGTGTCTGAAACATGAAAATAATCAAAATCAATAAAACCTCCGGACGATTGACTTGCATAGTTAAACAATCCAAACCGGTATCCCATAAAATGCGATAAGGTATATTGCATTTTTAGTTCTGTTCCGATTGCGTTCCATTTCACACCATCCAAGCTATAGTAAAAATACGCTCTATCTTTTCTATTCCTGAAATCACACTCAGCCTTTAAAAATACCTTTTGTTGATTCAAAGGAATCTTTTCCATCTCAACAGGCTTATCATTCTGAGCACTGATCATCACAATCCTTTTCTCTCCATCTTCATACTTCACACCCACCAAACCATATTTTTGCTGTAATAAGGCTAATCCGGCAAAATCACCCTCTTTCATATTTGCGATTTCAATCAATGTTGATCCGGAGCATATGGGTCCTATTGTACGTTGAGTAAGTGTATTTTTAGCCAACTCAAAGTCATTCACCACCATTCCAGTTTTTAAACGAAGATAACCATTGCGCTCTCTGACTGACCATAATGAATTGTCAGGGTTATGATTCCACTGCCAAACCAAAGGTAAATCAGGATCTTTCTTTTCTCTGTCAAAATCATCAGAATTTACTATTCCCGGTATCAAACCTTTAGCCATTGGTAAATCAAGCTGATCGGGTACTTTGCCATCAACTCCCAGTACTGGCCATCCATCTTTCCATTCAACCGGCATCATATATGGAATACGACCAACCGAACCATAATCGCGAAACAAATATGAAAACCACTTTCCATCCTTTGTATCAATCAAACCTCCCTGAGCTACTCCTTTATCCTGCAATGCAACACGTCCTTCATAAGGACCGGTTATATTATCTGCCCTATGTATAATTACTGTGCGCATACCTTGCCGCGGCCAGGTTATATTAAAAAGGTAATACTTTCCATTTATTTTAAATAGTTGCGAACCTTCAGCAGGTAACATCAAATCTTTTCCGGCGGGAGCACCTGCATTTTCAATAATTACCTGTTCTGTTTCCGGTTTAATTCCATCAAGTTCGTCGGTTAACTCAACTAGTTTAATTTTACCTCCTCCATAAATCATATATGCTTTTCCATCATCATCAAAAAACAAGGAATGATCATGCAACATTGGTTGAAATACCTTTTTTTTCCATGGGCCTTTTTCGATATTTTTTGTTGAATAAATATATGTTTTACCTGTTGTACCCGAAAAAGTTGACACATAATATTTTCCTTTATAAAACCGAATACAACTCGCCCATGATCCTTTTCCATAAGCACTCTTTCCATTCGCTAAATTTAACGCGTCAACATCATCCAGTTCATCATAACAATAATTGACGATTTCCCAATTAACCAGATCCTTCGATTTCATAATGGGCACCCCCGGACTCATATGCATTGTAGTACTGCTCATGTAATAGGTGTCCCCTCTTCTGATCATAGACATATCAGGCACATCTGAGTGAATGATTGGATTTTGAGCTATATTGTTTTCAAATATTAGTAGGCCAATTATTACTAACAGGTAAGAGATTCTTACTTTCATCTTAATCATTATTTAAATAGATATTGTGAAAAATGGTACAAATTATTCCGCCATACAGGCCATGTATGGCCACCCGGATATTCATCATAAGAATATTCAATTTTCATTTCATCAAACTTTTCTAACATTCGTTGGCAGTTCTTCCAGGCAACATCTTCTTTTCCTCCCATCGACAACCAAAACATTTTCAGATTCTTATTAAGCAGATCAGCGTTTTGTTTCATAAAATTATATTCTTTTCCAGCTATATCATCTTGCATTGGATGAATCCAACCAGAACTGAAGACACCAAGATAGTTGAACAAATCAGTGTTATGCAGACCAGCATAAAGTGTTTGTAAACCTCCCATCGACAATCCTGCCAAAGCACGTGACTGAGGACTGGTAAGCACCCTGTAATTGTTTTCAACAAAAGGAATAACTACTTCTTTCAATTCAGCTTCAAATAATTGAAGAATACCTTCTCCAAACCCCGATAATGGCATATTCCCATCAATCATTACCACCATCATTGGTGTTGCTTTACCTTCGGCAATAAGATTATCCAATATCAGATCCACTTTACCCTGCATAGCCCATCCTCGTTGGTCCTCACCACCTCCATGAAGCAGGTATAATACAGGATACTTCTTACCTGCATTTTGGTCATATCCGGGAGGAGTATACATATAAAAGTTTCGCCATGATTTAGTGATATGCGAGAAATACCTTTTTACTCTGATTTCACCATGAGGAACATCTTTTACCTGGTAATAACCATCACCCTTAAACGGAACTTCAATTCCGCTGGCCATGCGCCCCATTCCATAGAAACTTTCACTAGCCGGATCTGCTACTGCAACACCATCAACAATAAGTGAATAATAATGAAATCCTTCGCTCAACGAATCAGTGGTAATACTCCAAATACCATTCTCATCTTTAAGCATATCATACTTTTTGCCTATATCAATTTGTATTTTTTTTGCATCCGGAGCTTTTAATTTGAATATGGCACGTCCATCAGACAGTATTTTTGGATATTGAGATGAACGAATATTTGTTTCGACTCTTTTCTCCTCTATTAAACTTGCTTCACTAACTGAATGGCTATTAGTTTTAAACAACAATTGCGAAAAATGATAAAAATTATCTTTCCAGACTTTAAAATCATGATAACCATCCGGTAAAACTTCATAAACATGAGGAACCTGCCTGCTTTGAAGATAATCATGAGTTCGTTTACTGAAAGAAATAAGATTGTCTTTATCACCACAAGAGATCCATAATAATTTCAATTGCTTTTTTGTCTCTTCAGGTTTGGGTACCAATATCTCAGGGGCTTTGGTATTAGGAGCTGATGAAAAGCCACCAACCCAGGCAAACTGATTTAGGTTACCCAGTCCTATGTTTAATGATTGTCCGCCACCCATTGATAGGCCTGCTATAGCCCTATGTTCACGATTTGTGAGAACAGGATAGTTGTTTTCAATATACGGAATAAGATCGTTTAGCAGATCTTCCTCAAAGTTAGAGAAAGCAGCCACTTTAATACTATCAAAAATATTACCAATTGCTCTGTCATCAGTAATTGCACGTCCATTGGGCAACACAACTATCATCGGTTCTACCATGTTTTGAGCATACAAATTATCAAGTATAGTGTGTGGTTGTCCATGAGTAAACCATTCCTTTTCATCTCCACCAATACCATGCAATAAATAAAGCACTGGATATTTCTTATCCTTTGAATAATAAGGAGGTGTGTAAATTAATGCCCTCCGATTCGAACCTACCGTTTTAGAATGATAAGTGATCGTATCAATTTTACCGTGATTAATATTAGAATTGAAGGTATCAAAGTCAAGGGGTGCTCGATAAAAATTAACTTGCGCATACAAACCGATGACGATAAAATAAAATGTACCAAGAAAGAATAATTTCATAGATGATGGATCTTAGTTAAAATTGCAATTAACTAATTCAAGCCAAATTTGAGTTAATATTTTGAATATTGTAGTTGTAAATTGGGATAATTTAAAAATACACCAAATCACACAAAAAAGGGTTATCTCTCTATTTTTATGATACATACACATATCAAATAACATCTATAGTGCAAATAACACTTAACGACTTTCTATATTCATTATGTAGACATATAAAGTAGATTAAATACTTCCTATTCTATAAAATTGCAATACTCTATCAACATTAGACAATTCAGATCTCTTAAACAACTTAAGACTTTAAGCTTTAATATTTTATTCATAAAAGATCTACTTTATTTAAAAGCAAGACTGATTTTCTAATTTTACTATAATTAAAATCTATTAAGTTTGAAATCTAGTTAAGAAAAGATTAATTCAAGATTCCAATATCTTGATTGAAAAAATAATAATACTGTCCATATTGAAGAAATTGTAATATCTAAAAAAGTCGTATTTTGTTTTGAGTATTTTTTTGTAAATTTCAACACACAAAATATTGGAAGAGACTTTAAAGAGACCTTAATTTTGTAGCGCTCACTAGCTGTTTGATTATCAATGATATAACAATATATTCCGAATCCCGTCGGAATCACGAAAAAAGAGATTATCGTAAGATAGTCTCTTTTTTTTGTTTAATCAGACTACTTTTACTCAATAAACAGCATAAAAAAAGGGCTGCCAAATGGCAGCCCTTTCTATTATCTGAAATTAAGTTATTTCTTAAATACTTTAAACAATTCTGATTTTCCATCAGATTCAACCTTAACAAGGTACATACCTTTTTGACTTAATGAAATCACCTCACGTTTAGCAGCAGTTTTAACTTGCTTAACTAAACCACCGGCCAAATCATAAACAGTAATCATTGATGATGCACCTTCCATTTCAACAGTAAATTCTCCTCTTGAAACTGTTGGATAAACTTTACTTGAACTTTGCTTACTTCCAAGATCAATTCCTGAAGCAACATCAAATGTTATTGTATATGTTTTTTTAGTTGTAAGATCTGCAGCTGTTACAACAATAGTGGCAACACCAGGAATAGATGCTGGACCATCAATTGTATAAGTTGCATTTGCATCATTTGTTGCCAGTGTAATTGCTGGATCTGATCCTGCTGCAACTGAAACGGTATAATCGTATGTTGTTGGAGCAAATCCATCAATTGTTACACCATCAACAGCCAAATCGCTCAAAGTAGCATCCGTACCGGCATAACCTTGTGGACCATTAGAAGCATTTAACAGAATGGAAGCATCATCCATTACTCCCGCATAAATATTAAACTCATATATTGATCCTAACCATGTATTGTCACCAGGATAAACTGACTTACAGATATATGCATAAGCATCACTTAAATAAACTACTCCATTTGTTGTAGTTAAAGCACCGGCACTTTGCATTACTCCATCCAGATATAATTTGATAGCATCTTTTGTTATAATTGTGACTAAATGATGCATACCTTTATTATCGTCATCAACACTAGAACCATCAGCACCCGATTCAGAACTCCATGGACTGCCAGAATTCTGACATGATATAGCAGCTCTACTCTTGGTAGCAGTAAAAATATAATCGTAACCATAAGTACCTGAATTACCAAATGAAGTTACCATTGTATTTAAGTTAGCATTGGTAGTATTTGGATCATCCACAATAAAATGCTCAAAAGTTATACTTGCATAGGTATTAATAGCGATATCACCTGCAGGAAGTTCAATATAATCACCAAGTGTACCGGCATTATACATACCCTCAGTAATGGTTCCACCGTGAATGATACCATCAGCACCACCAACTACATCTTTAGCTGTTCCATCAAGGAAAGTATAAGAATGCATTAATGCAAAATCTTCGTTATACACATGATATTTGATTACATAGTCGCGTGTATATGATGTATTGGTTGCAGTAACAGTAATAGTTACACTACCTTTCTTCACAGTTGATACATCTATTGTACCATCACCACTTATTGTACAAGTAGCATCCTGAGCTACTGCATCAAGAATAAATTCAGTAGTTCCTTCAGGTAATACAACACGATACTCATTTACGTAAGGGTCAAATACAGGATACAATTCATTACCTCCAATACTTAATGAAGCCAAATAGGTGTTATACTGAGTTTCTACCTGATCTGGTGAAATGATTGACCAAACAGCCAGGTCATTACCAAGCCACTTATCGGAATATATACCTGTTCCTAAATTCGAATCGTTTGTTCCCATGAAAACATTTTCGAAATCATTTGCTCTGGCAACTGATACAATTCTGAATCTTCCTTTTTCGAATTCGTCCAATTCAAATTTACAACTATCAAGATCACCTGTTAACTCAGCATCCATTACCATATCCCATACATTAGTACCGGAAGCAAGTGCCAATCTCAGGTAATTACCATCATTGTTCTGTATATAATATTGACCTGCAACATCAGACTCTTTGAATTGAATAATCTGACTGGTTTCGTCTTTTAATGGTTCATAAAGACGGATGTAAGTATCTTCTCTTTCGCCAATAACATAACCTGATAGTTCGTGTTGAATGTAGTAATTAGTATTAACCTGAACATCAGTAGCATAAATATTCAAATTGTAATCCATTTCACTTAAACCATCTTCAGAAACCACATGAATAGTTGCAGTAGCAGCTCCATCAGTAAGATTAATTGTACCATCACCGGTAACTGTAGCATTAGCCCACATAGGCACTCCGGTTAATGTAACAGAAGTCGCACCATAATCAGCTCTAACGTTATAATCTGTAACATCAGGATCGAAATCTGTAACCAAAGTCCCTCCTGCTACCTGAATATCTGATAATCTTTCTGAGGTTGTACCATCATTAAGATTGATATATACATAATAGAATTTTTCATTTCCACTTAAAGCTGCAACTGCAATTTCCACATCTTCACCAAATTCATCGAAGGTTACAACACCATCTTCTCCAACAATTGCACCAGCTCCTGTAGTCATTTCATAAGTTGCTACTCCTGCAGCAGTCTCTACTGTGAAAACAGCTTCAGTTGATCCATAAGGCACATATAAATCATACTCTAGTACTTGAGGATCAAATGCAGGTGTCATTTCACCTGGTACAGCTGACAAAACAGCTAAATCAGCATTCACATAATCTTCACCAACATAATTGATAAAGTTACTCATGACAGTAGTGGCATCCATTTCTCCCTGATAGATATTGAATTGATCAATCACGCCTTCCCATGTTGGATCGTTCCAATATGCACGTCCAAGGTATGCATAGGCTGCATCAATTGCATAAGTGGCAGTTGCTTGTTCGCCAATAAGTGCCCCGTCAACATACATGGCAATCTTAGCGTCGGTCATAATAACAACAGCATGATGATATTTAGCATCATCTTTACTATCAACCAGAATCTTTGGGTCTGTATTATTTTTATAGACTCTGAATTGCCCCCAGGTATTAACACCAGCCATAATACTACTGGCACCTTCTGCTCCACCAAAATATGTAAACCAGTTCCAGTGCCCATCATTTGCACCTACTGATGAATTATACATAAACTCAATGGTAATTCCACCTGTATAAGAGTTTAAATCTAAAGCAGAACCATCAAAAGTAACATAGTCGCCATTAGAGTCAAATACAAGTTCGCCGTTTACAATACTAGGAGTACCTACTAAGGTACCATTTACTGAACCTGTCTGATCATAAACAGAGGTCTCATCATAAGTACCTTCTTCAAAAGAATAAGAATGCATTAATGTTTGCCCCAAAGCTGGTGAAACACTAACACCAAGAATCAAGATAAAAAACCAAAATGTTTGAAGTAAAAATCTTTTTTTCATAGTTAGCTTAATTTAAAAAATTCATCCCCTTTAAAATGTTAATTTGTGTTGCAATGTATCAATTAATGATATTTCAGGACTGTCACTTTTTCGTCATATAACATTAAAAATTCATCACCCGTAAAAAAATAGATGCAAAAACGTTTTAACCCCTGTAAAATTTAACAATTCATTTAACTTATAACTATCCATATCACATAAACCACACTCTGCTGATTTTGTTTATATTACATGTCAGCAAATGGACTAATCATTAACCACAACAGGACATGTAATTAATAATTCAATTTATTACATGTCCATAATCATTAACATAAAACAAAAAAAGAAGAGGCCTCAAAGACCTCTTCTTTACAATTAAGAAAAACTCTATTTTTTTTATTTTTTAAACACTTTAAATATCTTTTCTGATGAAGCAGTTGAAACTTTAATTAAGTACATACCGCTTTGAGCGAGTGAAATAATTTCACGAGCAGCATTAGTATCTATTTGTTTTACCAATCCACCTGCTAGATTATAAACTGAAATAACTGAAGAATGTCCATCCATTTCCACAGTAAATTCTCCTGAAGTAACCGTTGGATAAACTTTGATCGTACTTTCTTTTGAATCTTTGCCAATTCCGGTAGCGATCTCAAAATCGATAGTGTAAGTATTTTTTGTTGTACCATCTGCTGCAGTCACCTCAATAGTAGCTGTACCAGGCACAGTAGTTGCCTGTACCACATTGGTAATATTAGCACCCGCTACCTTAACAGTACCAGCAACAACAGGTATAGAGCCTTCAGCAACAGCAACAGTATAGTTTAGATTTGCCGAATTGAATCCTTCCAGACTCGAATCATCAATTGTAAGATCTGCTAAAGTAGCATCAGTTGTTTCTGAGTCAACATTAAAGAATGCATATCTCTCAGCAGCTTCACCAACAGTCATCATACCACTGTAAACATTGAATTCATATACCGAACCTAACCAGGTGTTATCTGAAGTATAACCAGACTTACACAAGTATGCATATGCATTACTCAAATTATAAACCTTATTATTGTCTGTTAAGTCACCTGCCCCAATAAACTGCCCATTAATGTACATGGAAATTGAATCGTTGGTTAAAACATTCACCATATGATAGAAATTACCATCATCTGTTAGATCTGAGCCACTATAGCCTGACTCCGAATTATATGGAGCTCCTTCATTTAAACAGGATATAGCTACCCTGCTTTTTACAGAAGTAAATACACCATTAGCTCCTAAACCGTTTACAACATCGCCGAAGTAAGAAAGCATTGTTGCATTATTAGGATTAGCTGTTTCGGAATCGTTAGCTATAAAGTATTCAAATGTTACACTTGGATAAGTATTGATTGCAATATCAGCCGCTGGAAATTCAATATAATCCCCCAATGTACCAGCTTGATATACACCAGAAACAATAGTACCACCGTAAACATAACCATCAGCATCACCAACTACATCTTCAGCAGTTCCATCAGCAAAAGTATAAGAATGCATTAAAGTCAATGCATTATCCAATTGATAAGCCAGAGTATAATCCTGGGAGTTTTTACCATCGGCTGATGTAACAGTAAAAGTTACAATACCCGATCCTTCCGGAGCCACTGTTATTGTTCCATCTCCAGTCACAATGGCGGTTGCATCAGCTGCTATTACATCTAAATCAAAACTAGTTATACCTGCGTCCAATAAAGCATGATATTCATACTGACCTGCAGAAACAGATGGATATACTTTACCCGAAGAGACAGCAAGTGAAGAAATCTCTAAATTAGCATGAACAAAAGAGGGCACATATGTTCCGCCAGTTATTAATCCATGATTCATTCCAGAAGATAAATCGACAGCCTGACTTGGGTTATTTAAATCGAAATTATAATAAGCAACTAAGTTAGCTTCATCGCCATTGAGTGACTGATATTTATTCTGACTTAGTAATTCCGGGGAAATGGAATCATTCCAGATTTTAACATCATCGACTAATCCTTGGAAAGTACGAGACCAATAACCATCCCATGTTCCAATGTATGTTTTATTTTCGCTCCAATTAATAGGCGTAAAATTTGCGGCTTCGGTGTATTCTATACCATCTAAGATCAATGTCCTTGATTTTTCAGTAACAATAGCGGCTACATGATGCCATCCATCTGTTACTTCATGAGTGACAGTAGGTCCGGCATATCCATCTCCGTCACCTGTGGCATTTAACCTTAAAGCATCATAGCTAGTTTGCCATCCTACATAACATATACCATCATTTGGTGAACCATTAGCATTAATTAAAAGAGCAGCATAATCTGGCTGAGGAATTGCTTCGGGTTTAAACCACATTTCAATTGTATATGGCAATGTACTTAGGTTAAGTCCAGAAATATCAATATTACTTTCTTCACCATTAACCCCAGGTAAACTCATTGCATAATTAGTTCCATCAGCAGGAACAAAAGTTATCGAATAACTATCAGACACTTGGGTATCTTGAGAGGTAATACCTAATGTAACACTTCCTGATCCATTTGTTAAAGAGACAGCTCCATTACCTGAAACAGTTGCATCTGGATAATTTGGCACACCTGTAACATCAACCGACGTGCTACCTTCTGGAACAATAACTTCATACGCTTTAGTTTCCGGATTAAAGACCGGATCCAATGCTCCAACAGACAATTGAATATCTTTTAAACTAGCATCATCAGTTCCATCAGAAACATAAATAGATACATAATAAGTTTTTGTTGTACCACTTAAAGCAGTTACTTTTATTCCAATATCTATTCCGTTAGCATCGTAAGTAACCAAATCATTTGTGAACTCTGTACCATCATTAATATCATAAACAAGATAGGTGGCAACATCAGCTTCAGGAACGATTGTAAACTGTGATTGGGTAGTACCATATGGTACATACATATAATAATCCACTTCAGCAGGATCAAAGGCAGGATCAAACACTCCTTTATCAGCAGATAAAGATCCAAGATTTGCATTTATATAGTCTTCACCTACGTAATTAATGAAACGACTCATTACGGTGGTGGCATCCATTGCACCATCATAGATATTAAATTCGTCTAGTTTACCATTATAATTTGGATCGTTCCATACACCTTTAAATAAATATGCAACATCGGTCCCAATGGTGCTAATATAATCAGCTCCTGCAGTAGAAATTTCTGCAACCACATTACCATCCAAATAATATGTTAATGCTGCATCATTAAGAACACATACAACATGATGACTCTTACCATCATCTAATTCTGTTCCATCCAAACTGGCCGTAATAGTAGTTGAAGTATTATTTACTTCTACTCTGGATTGATTGCCTGAACGTGTTGGCTGATACCATAAACAACCGCTACCTGCAGTTGATGTGCCATAATAGGTAATCATAGTAAATTTTCCAACATTTTCTTGATTCCCTGCAATAACAAAAGCCTCCAATGTAATAGCTGAGTATGTATTCAAAGCCAAAGCAACTGGATCAAATTCGATATACCCATCAGTACTTGCTGTTGCACCCGAAACAATACATTTACCATCGGCTACTGAGATTTTATCTCCAACAAAGGTTCCGTTTAAAGTTCCTTCCTGGTCAAATACAGTAGTGGCATCATAAGTACCATCTTCAAATGTGTATGAATGTTTTAACGTCTGTGCCGACAATGACATTGAAAACATAGCACTAACAACTAAAACTGCAAGGCAAATTTGTTTTAGTAAAGATCTTTTTTTCATAGTTAGCTGATTTAATTAGACATCTTGAGGTTTATATAACTAATAGTAAAAAATTCGAATTACCAGTTAAATGGAGTTCCTATTTCACATTGGATTACGTGTAGATCAATATTAACCAATCTCCTAATTTTTGAATGATACAAATTCGATGAATAATGTCATTTATTTGAATGTAAATTCGTAGATAAAATCATATTAACTTAAAAAACAAACCCTTATCCCATAAAAATGATTTATCAATTATTAATACATATAAACAGTTGTTAACACTTTATGAAGTCAAGAAGCCCGTCCACATTTATGTTAGTACACAATAAAATTGTAATCCCAATTAACAACAATACAAAAAAAAGAATGAGAGGTAATATCGAATTAGTAGAATGATAGGGAGAGTTAACAGGTAATCTTAAACCGAAAAAAAATAGTTTTTAATATCAAATCAAATAATAGTTTTATTTATTCATTGATTTCATATTCGAATCTGAACACAAAAAAAGGGCGGTTCGTGAATTACGAACCACCCTTTGATTAAATCTTTATTGTAAGTTATTTCTTAAATACCTTAAATAATTCACTTACTCCATCAACTTCAACCTTAACGATATACATACCATTTTGGTCAATTGAGATAATTTCACTTTTTGCATTTGATTTAACTTGTTTAACAAGTCCTCCTGCAAGATCATAAACAGAAATAACGGATGACATTCCTTCCATTTCTATAGTAAATTCGCCCGATGAAACCGTAGGATAAACTTTAACAGCACCTTCATTAGCAGCCTTACCAATACCAGTAGCTACTTCAAATTCTACTGTATAAGTATTTTTAGTAACTCCATCTGCAGCGGTTACTTCAATAGTAGCAACACCTGGGAACGAAGTAGCTTGACTAACGGATGATACAACTGCTCCTGAAACTTTTGCAGTACCTGCTATTGTTGGAACTGATGATCCATCTTCCAAAGAAACAACATAGTTCAAATTAGCAGGATTAAAACCTTCAATTGTAGCATTATCAACTGTTAAGTCACTTAATGTAGCATCAGTTGAAGCACTAGCTGGATTATACATGTAATATTTCTCAAGAGCTTCTGCAACTGTCATCATTCCACTGTAAATATTAAACTCGTATACAGAACCTAACCATGTGTTATCACCTGAATATCCAGACTTACATAAATATGCAAATGCGTTACTTAGATTATAAATCTTGTTATCGTCAGATAAATCTGCCGAAGCAACAAATGTACCATTCACATACATGGCAATTGAATCGTTGCTTAAAACATTTACAACATGATAGAAGTTACCATCATCAACGCTTGGTCCGCTAGCTCCAGACTCTGCACTCCATGGAGAACCTTCATTCAAACATGAGATAGCTACTCTACTCTTAGCTGAAGTGAATACACCGTTTACGCCATAAGTATTGATATTATCACCAAAGTACGAAATCATTGTTGCAGTTCCCTCATTAGCACCAGCTGCAATAAAGTACTCGAATGAAATAGTAGGATAAGTGTTAATTGCTATATCCGCAGCCGGGAAATCAATATAATCTCCAAGAGTTTCTGCCATATAAACACCTTCCATAATACTTCCGCCCTGAACATAACCATCAGCATCTCCGACAACATCTTCAGCAGTTCCGTCTGCAAAAGTATATGAGTGCATCAAGGTAAGTGGTGTATCTTTAATATACTCGATTGTATAAACTTTTGAATACAAATCATCAGCAGTAGTAACACTTACAGTAAACATTCCCTGATTTGCAGCAGTAGACACTGTGCCTGCACCTGTAATAACAGCATCATTTTCTTCTGCAGTAGCACCGATTGTAACAGAGCTTGTTCCAGCAGGTAGCGTAACATGATATTCAGTTTTTGAAGCACTGAATGCTGGATATAATGACAAATCATCAACAGTTAAATCAACTAAATAAGCATCGCGAGGGAAAACTTCATCGGCAGTTTTAAAGATCCAAACGCCTCTTTCATTTGTCGCTCCCTTATCAGAATACAATGAATTGCCAACACTTGTTCCATCTGTTGCAATATACTTATTAGTAAGTTCTGATTTAGCAACTGAAGTAATTCTAACTTTACCTGGTTCAAATTCCTCAATAACAAAACGACAACTATCCAAATCTTGAGTCAGGTTATCAGTCATTAACAAATTCCATGTATTTGAAGGAGATTGAGTCAAATATTGATTATCCTGATTTTTGATAAAATATTGATCATCTACACCACTTGCTTCAATTTGCAATAATTGTGTAGGTTCATCTTTTGTAGCTTCCTGCAAAGTAACACCAGCTCCGATTACCAATCCAGACACTTCTTGTTCAATATAAAAATCTTGTCCGGTTCTAATTTCAGATTCATAAATATTTACAGTGTAAGTATTGGTAAAACCACCTGTTTCTGAGGTAACCATAATAGTTGCAGCACCTGCACCGTCAGTTAATGTAATTTCACCATCGCCAGCTACACTTGCTCCCGACCATGCAGGAACACCTGTAACAACAACATTGGAAGTACCATAAGGAACAAATGCGGTATATTCGGTAACATTAGCATCAAAAGTAGCAGTTAATCTACCTGTTGATAATTGAATATCACTTAAATTTGGATTTACAGCACCCTGATCAACATTAATTGTTAGAATATATTCATTTTGAGTACCATCAAATGCATCAACCCAGATATACAAATCAATACCATCTGAAGGAATCGTAACTACACCGTTTTCGTAAACAACAGAACCATCAGAAATCTGAGCACTTGCTCCAATACCATTTGCAACCACATCCATGGTAACTTCAGTTGTACCGTAAGGAACAGTTAGAACATACTCCTGATAATCGGCAAAATACTCAATAGTACCAACACTTCCAGCAACACTTCTTAAAGTAGCATCACTACTTGTTTGTAATTCAATAGTTTTTACTGCTACTGAATCTGGTTCACTATCTGGATTGTGTAATGTTGACCAATAGTTTAAAGCTGTAATGGCAGTATTTCTAAAAGCAGCATCACCATTGTAAACCAATTCAGGATACTCCATATCACCTACCTGCACATACGTTTTGTAGGTCATGTTAGCTACATCAACAGCTGTCCAAACTTTTGTAATTTCTCCTGCAACTGGAATAATGGTATTAGAACTTGTAAAACCACCACCATTTCTAATCAAGAATCCTTCATCATAAAAAGCTAAAGAAGTTGAATAGTCACTCCAGGCTTTAACAGTATCTTGCGACAATACAAATGAAGCATCAAAATTTCCATCTTCATCTACATCATACAACATCAATTCAGAATACACAATGTGTCTGGCTGATAAGGCAGGATTAAACAACCCAATTGTATCGGTCGTTTGTGCCGAAACTGAATTGGCTCCTATTACAAGTGCAATCAGAGCCATAAAGAGTTTAAAAAGTAAACCTATTTTTTTCATAATTCATTAATTAAATAATACTTCAAGTCAGATGGCCAAAACTAGGTAATTAGCATTATTTTGATTTGCAGAAATTTGACAAGTATTTGCATTTATTTACACTGACTCACTATTTAAACATTTGTCAGAAATAATTTCCAACAAGACAAAGAACCTCCCGCAAAGCTGCTCTGATTAGGCATTTTAGAAATATTGACAGTCTGTCTGCTGGCTTGTTTTAGCATTGCTTAATTTGTGTTAGTAATTTCCGTTTTTATGACATTTCTTTAAATAAGCTTAAAATACCTTTGCAATTTTACAGGTCTTTTGACTTGGTTAAATTCTGAATCCAAACATTAGAGTGAAATATTTTTAAAAGATGAAAATCAATATTATCAGCCGACTGTTTAAGCTTATTTTACCCAGCTTTCTTCTTCTAAGCATATTAACTTCCTGTGGAAAAAAGGAAGAGTTTTCGGGTTACTTATTTGCTTATTTTGTTGGAAATGGTCCCGGCCAAGAGCAAATACACTATGCAGTTAGCGAGGACGGTTATAATTTCAGAGCACTAAATAACAACCTCCCTGTAATTGACTCCAAAAAGATTAGTTCATCAGGTGGCGTACGAGATCCGCATATTCTGAGGGGAGAAGACGGTAATACATTCTATATGGTTATTACCGATTTATATGTTCCTGATATGGGCTGGAACAACAAAGCCATGATTCTTATGAAATCAACTGATTTGATCAACTGGGAATCAACCGTATTAAATATCCCCGAACTTTATCCTGAAGAATTTGGACAGGTAAACAGAGTTTGGGCTCCACAAACCATATATGACAAAAAAAAAGGAAAATATATGGTGTATTTTTCAATGAAAACCAACGGTGATCCAGACATCATTTATTATGCATATGCAAACAGTGATTTCACCGGGTTTGAGGCGGCTCCCAAACAATTATTTTTCAGCCCTACTAATAATGCCTGCATTGATGGCGACATTGTTGAAAAAGATGGTAAGTTTCATTTTTTCTTTAAATCAGAAGACGGAAAACCAGGAATCAAACTTGCTATTTCTGATAAACTGACAGAAGGATATGTACAACAAGGTAGTCAGCGAGTGGACAAAGAAACACATAATGTAGAAGGTTCATGTGTGTTTAAATTAAATAACACCGAAGAGTGGATTTTAATGTATGATGTTTACATGCGAGGCACCTATCAATTTGCTAAGACAAGCGATCTGATCAATTTTGAAATAATTGATCATGAAATATCAATGAATTTTCACCCTCGTCATGGTACTGTTATTTCCATTACAAAATCTGAAATGGAAAGATTGATAAGTAAATGGGGCAGTCTTACAGATCCTATCCTGGAAGCCACATCACCTCAATTAAAACTAAACAATGTTTATGTGCAGGGTGATCAAAAATCCATCCATCTGCCAGTATTAAATGGAGTTGACCTAAGCAATTTTGATCCTCAATTCAAGTGTTTCCCCGGATTCTCAATAAGTCCGTCAGGTGCACAAGATTTTTCAAATGGCGCTGTTACTTATACCTTAAGTATCTCCGATCAGGGTTCAACTCAATATACTGTTTCTGCCCATGCCGATCATAATCCTGTATTGACAGGTTATTATGCAGATCCTGAAATTCTATATGCTGAAAAAACAGGAAAATATTACATCTATCCAACCAGTGATGGTTTTTGGGGTTGGTCTGGCGACTTTTTTAAGGTTTTTTCATCAGATAACCTGGTCGACTGGAAAGAAGAAAATGTAATAATTGATCTCAAAAAAGATGTAACATGGGCTGATCGCAATGCATGGGCTCCTTGTATTGTTGAAAAGAAGATAAATGGTGAATACAGGTATTTCTACTATTTTACTGCTGCACAAAAAATAGGTGTGGCTGTTGCCGATAATCCTACCGGTCCATTTGTCGATTCAGGTGCTCCATTTATCAGCAAACACCCAAAAGGAATTAATAATGGGCAGGTAATCGACCCTGATGTTTTTACAGATCCGGTTACCAACAAAAGTTATTTCTATTGGGGCAATGGATATCTTGCAGGAGCAGAACTGAATGATGATATGTTATCAATCAAAGAAAATACGCTTACAATCATGACTCCAGACAGGACTTTCCGCGAAGGTGCTTATGTGAGTTACCGAAATGGAACGTATTATTTTATGTGGAGCGAAGATGATACTCGTAGCCCAAATTACAGGGTGCGCTATGCAACTTCAAAATCACCTTTGGGCAAGCTAACCATACGGGAAGATAATATTGTGATTGAGAAAAATCCTGAACTTGGAATTTATGGAACAGGTCACAACTCAGTATTACAGATTCCGGGCACAGACAATTGGTTTCTTGTATATCACCGATTTACCCGTCCAAAAGGTATTAACATGGGTCGTTCTGCTGGCTTTCATCGCGAAACATGTATCGATCCACTTTCGTTTGATGAGGAAGGAAAAATAATACCAGTTAAACCAACTGTTGAAGGAATTCAACCAATATAATAGCAACCTTATTATTGGTGTAACAATTTTAAAATATGATTACAAAAAAAAAAGCTTTAACCACTTTATTAATTGTTCTAAGCATCACAATTACAGGTAATGCTCAAAACATTCAATCAAAAGAAGATAATAAAAACACCTTTGAGTTAGAAAACGCAAATTTTAATATAAGTCCGTATACGGGCATGACAAGGCAGCATTGGTTCGATGCTGCTTTGTATTTGTTGGAAGGAGCGTTTAGTTACATTGATGAACTCGAAGACCCAATGAAATTCCCTAAACAACCCGGGAAAAGTTATCCTCATGATGAAGGTCGGGTACCAACCGAAAAACTGGAAGGACTTTGTCGTACACTTTTTATAGCAGCTCCACTTTTAAGAGAGAATCCTGACCTTACCATAAATAATATCAATGTTGGTGAATACTACCGTTATCAGATCAAACAACTGATCAACCCTGATAGTCCTTCATACATTATTCACCGTTCAAAGAATGGTGGTCCGAGTCAAAACCTGGTTGAATATGGAGCTTTGGCAATTTCACTTTTTATTGTTCCTGAAGTTATCTGGGAGCCATTCAGTCAGGAGGATAAAGATGCCCTAGCAGCTTCGATGTTGAGTTACGGCGATGGACCAACAGTTGATTCAAACTGGAAATTCTTCAATATTTTTGTTTTGAGCTTTTTTAAAGATCAAGGGTATGATGTAAACGAAGAATTATTGGAAAAATACCTTGCCCGCTCATTAACCCATTACCGCAGCGACGGCTGGTATAACGACAGTCCTGCATACGACTACTACAGCATGTGGGCATTTCAGTTGTATGGTGTTCTGTGGTCCGAGGTATTTGGCAACAAATATTATCCCGAATATGCGGAGAAGTTTCTTACTAATTTCAAGGATTTATATAATACTTACCCCTACATGTTTGCCAAAGATGGTTCGATGATGATGTATGGTCGATCTATCTCTTATCGTATGGGATCGATTGCACCTTTCCCATTTATGGGCAAATATGGCAACGACAACGTTAATCTGGGATGGCTGAGAATGATTTCGTCACGTACTATTTTACAGTTCATTCAGCATCCTGAATTTATGAAAGACAATGTTCCAACACTTGGTTTCTATGGTGCCTTTGAACCGGCTGTACAGGTATACAGTTGCAGAGGAAGTGTTTATTGGATGGGTAAAGCCTTTCTTTCATTGCTTTTACCTGCTGATGATCCATTTTGGACAGCCAAAGAAAATCAGGGACCTTGGGAGACCTACAGTAATGACAAAGCCTATAATTACTATGCTTCTTCTCCTGAGCTACTCATAACTGATTATCCTGAATCCGGAGCATCTGAAATAAGAGCCTGGTGTCATGAAAAAGTAAAAGATGATTGGCAAAAATTTCGTTCCACCGAAAATTATAACCGATTATCATATAACAGCATATTTCCCTGGCAAGCTGATGGAGAAAATGGTGAAGTGGCAATGAACTATGCATTTTTAAATCAAAAAAACGAATGGGAAGTATTCCGACTTTATAACTTCAAAAAGTTTGAGGATGACATCTACTATCGCGATGCTGTTTTGGAAACAGATGAACAAATAAAAATGAACCTGGCTGAAATAAACCTGCCAAACGGTATTTTGAGGGTTGACAGAAATATAACAGCCAAAGATGTTGAGATGCGACTAGGACATTATGCACTTCCTCAGTTTGACAAAGAAATTACAACAACTGTTAAGAAAACCGGAAAATACAAAGCCACCATCATTGATAACGGTAAATATCAATTGGCAATGATACCTGTTTTAGGATGGAATGATGTTGAAGTACTTAAAACAGAAGGTTTACATCCTGAAAGCTCCAGAAGTGTTGTTATGAATGCAACATACAAACATAAGGCTGATGATAATGAGGAATTACAAATCACCTTGATATTGTGGAAAAAATCCGGTAAAAAATGGAAGACGAAAGAACTGAACCCGATTAAATCATTGGAATTTACTGATAATAACAAAAGTATTATCTTAAAACTCAAAAATGGAAGTGTAAAAACCATTCAGTTTGACTAACAAATAAAACATCCAACAAAAAAATGAAACAATCCATAAGTTTAATCTTAGCATTTGTATTTACCCTTTCTTTATCTGCACAAATAAAGATGACGGTTAATGCAAAACAGGTGGGAGCCGAAATTCAACCTGATATGTACGGTGTTTTCTTCGAAGACATCAATTTTGGAGCCGATGGCGGAATCTATGCCGAATTAATAAAAAACCGATCATTCGAATTCGAACACCCTTTTGTTGGATGGACACCATTCGGTGATGTGACTATAAAATCGGATGATCCTTGTTTCGATAAAAATCCTAATTATGTGCACATTACAGGAAAAGGCTTGAGAACTTTCTCAGGTCTTGAAAACGCAGGTTTTAAAGGTATCGGAATAAAAAAAGATGCTGAATACAGACTTTCATTCCATGCCCGGGCTGAAGAAGGTAAGACGATTAGGCTAAAACTGGAGATTGTTAATTCAAACAATGATCCGATCGCTGTAAAAAACATAGAAGTTTCAGGAGACGAGTGGTCAAAGCATACAACGACCTTGACAGCTAATTCAACAGATGCACATTGTAAATTTCGGTTAATGGTTGAGAATTGGGGCTATATCGAAATGGATCACATTTCCCTATTCCCGGTTGATACCTGGAAAGGCCGGGAGAATGGTTTACGTAAAGATCTTGTTCAGGCTTTATATGATTTAACTCCGGGTGTTTTCCGCTTTCCGGGTGGATGTATCGTTGAAGGTAACACCGTTGAAAGCCGCTATCAGTGGAAAAACAGTGTTGGTCCGGTTGAAAACCGTCCGTTGAATATTAACCGTTGGAATTATACTTTCAAGAACAAGTTTTTCCCCGATTATTACCAGACATACGGCTTGGGTTTTTACGAATATTTTCTTCTTAGTGAGGATTTAGGTGCAGAACCTCTACCTGTTCTCAATTGTGGTTTGGCATGTCAGTACGAAAGTAAAGAGTTGGTGGCTCTGGAAGATCTTGAACCATATATTCAGGATGCATTGGATTTAATTGAATTTGCCAATGGTAATATTTCTACCAAATGGGGTAAACTGCGCGCTGACATGGGCCATCCGGCACCTTTTAATTTAAAATATTTAGCCATTGGAAATGAGCAGTGGGGTGAAATATATGTAGAGCGTTTACAACGTTTTATTGATGTTCTTGGTAAAAAACATCCTGAAATTGAACTCATAGGATCATCCGGACCTCAGCCTGATGGTAAAGACTTTGAATACCTATGGCCTGAGATGAAAAAACTTAACATTGCTTTGGTTGATGAGCATTACTATCGCAGTCCTGAATGGTTTTTGAAGAATGCAGGACGTTACGATTCATATGACAGAAACGGACCAAAGGTTTTTGCAGGTGAATATGCAGCACATCCGCAAAACAGGGCAAATAACTTTGAAGGAGCTATTGCCGAAGCTGCATTTATGACTGGTTTGGAAAGAAATGCTGATGTTGTAAAACTGGCTACCTATGCCCCATTGTTTGCACATGTTGAAGCATGGCAATGGCACCCCGATATGATTTGGTTTGATAACCTTGAGTGTGTTCGTACTCCCAACTACTATGTGCAGCAAATGTATGGAACTCATTCAGGGACAAATATACTATCGGTTAGAGCGGACAACCTTGATTTAAAAGGTCAGGATGGTATTTATGCCAGTTCTGCAATTGATAAAAACAAAACGGAAGTAATAGTAAAGGTTGTTAACACAAACGCAGAATCTAAAGAACTAACTCTTTCTGTTGAAGGTTTAAAAAAAGGATTAAAATCAAATCTTGCACAAATAACAATGTTACAATCTAACGATCTACAAGTGGAGAATACACTGGATAATCCTCTAAATATTATTCCTCAAAATTTCACAGAAACAGTTACCGGAAACACCATGAAATTAAAACTGGCAAAAAATTCATTCTATGTAATCCGGTTCAAATATTAATTAGCACAATATGGTCAAATAAAGATGTGAATTAGCCAACCTTGAAAAATTGACATCTTTATTTGAATAACTAACATTCTGCCGCTATCAGCTTTTATAATTTTATTGTATTAGTTATAAAGTAATAAATCAACTAATTCTTTAATCATATTAATTTCAATATTTTAATGAAGAAAATAGTAATATTATCACTCCTGAGTCTGGCACTTTGTAAGCCTACATCTGCTCAGGACAATGATTGGGAAAATCCGGCTGTCTTTGGTATTAACAAGGAGGCTCCAAGAGCAACCGCATTTCCATATCCTGATCTGAATCAGGCCCTCAAAGGAAACCCTCAAAAATCTCCATATTATTTATCGCTTAATGGACAGTGGAAATTCAACTGGGTTTATCAACCCGACGAGAGACCAATCGATTTCTACAAAACGGATTATGATGTAAGCAAATGGGATGATATTCAGGTTCCTGGCAACTGGGAATTACAAGGTTATGGTACACCTATTTACACCAACATTAAATATCCATTCCCGAAAAACCCACCTTTTATCGATCATAAACACAATCCGGTAGGTTCATACAGAAGAACATTTGACTTGCCTGCAGACTGGAATGGACGTGAAGTTTATTTGCATTTTGCCGCAGGTACTTCTGCTATGTACATTTGGGTAAATGGTCAAAAAGTTGGATATAGTCAGGTAACCAAAAGTCCGGCAGAATTTAATATTACTTCTTATCTTCAAAAGGGCAATAATATGATTGCCATTGAAGTGTATCGTTGGTCAGATGGATCATACATCGAAGATCAGGATTTCTGGCGCTTATCTGGATTTGATCGGGGCATTTGTTTATACACCACTCAGCAAACCCGTATTCAGGATATTTTTGCGAAAGGCGGATTAGATAAAAACTACACCAATGGTTTATTGGATGTAACGATTGATGTTAAGAATCTGGCTAAGAAAGGATCTAAAAATAAAGTATGCGTTACCTTATTTGATGCAGATAAGAACTCTATTTACACAGAAACAAAAGACCTTACAGTTGATAAATTAACAACTAACACTATTGAGTTTACTAAAACCATTGCCAAACCATTACAATGGAGTGTTGAATCACCTAACCTCTATAAACTGGTGGTTGAGTTAAAGAACTCAAAAGGTCACACTATCGAGGCTACTTCGTCTAATATTGGTTTCCGAACTGTTGAAATAAAAGACAGTCAGTTGATGGTTAATGGCAAATACGTATTGGTTAAGGGAGTTAACCTGCACGAACATCATCAAACCATGGGGCATCATATCGACAAAGCAACCATGTTGAAAGACATTAAAGTGATGAAACAACACAATATCAATGCTGTTCGCACCAGTCATTATCCTCATAGTACCGAGTGGATTGAACTTTGTGATGAGTATGGTTTGTATCTGGTTGATGAATGTAACATCGAAACACATGATATGGGTGCTACTTTCCAAAACTGGTTTGATAAATCAAAGCACCCGGCATATTTACCCGAGTGGCATGCAGCACATATGGATCGCATCCACCGCTTGGTTGAACGCGATAAAAACCATCCATCTGTAATTATCTGGAGCATGGGTAATGAGTGTGGTAACGGACAGGTATTTTTCGATGCATATGAATGGATGAAGAAACGTGACAACACCCGTCCTGTGCAGTTTGAACAAGCAGGTCAGGAAAAGAACACTGATATCGTTTGTCCGATGTATCCTGGTATGGGTTCGATGCATGAATATGCCAATAAAGAAAATCCGGGACGTCCTTTCATTATGTGTGAATATTCACATGCAATGGGTAACAGTAATGGTAACTTTAAAGAATATTGGGATCTGATTCGTTCAAAACCACACATGCAAGGTGGTTTCATCTGGGACTGGGTTGATCAGGGATTGCTTACCAAGGATGAAGAAGGAGAAGAATTCTGGGCCTATGGAGGTGACCTTGGCGGTGAAAAATACACCAATGATGAGAACTTCTGTTTGAATGGAGTTGTAAATCCCGACAGAACACCTCACCCTGGATTATTTGAGGTAAAAAAAGTATATCAGAATATCTTGTTTGAGAATGTTGATGTTAATCATGGAAGAATTAAAGTCACTAACGAATTCTCATTTACATCATTAAAAGATTATTTGTTTACTTGGGAATTGATTCGTAATGGTAAAGTGATAGAATCTGGAAATTTCAAAGCTGATGTACCTGCATTGGATTTCAATATAATAGACTTTGAACTACCCGAAATCAATAACGAAGAAGGTGCAGAGTACTATCTTAACATTTATGCTAATACTACAAAAGATGCTCCTTTTATTCCAGCAGGTCATCAAGTAGCATCGGAGCAGTTTAAACTTTCTAAAACCGAATATCTACCACAGGTAAAAACATGTGATGGAAAAGTTCAGGTGACTGAAAACACTTCCGACTTTGTGATTAACACAGGTAAAGTTCAATCTATTATCAGTAAATCAACAGGATTATTAAGCAGCTACACCATTGATAGTAAAGAATTGATTAACAATCCACTTAGTCCAAACTTCTGGAGAGCACCGGTTGATAATGACTTTGGTAATCAAATGCAAAATCATTCTGAAGTTTGGAAAGAAGCTGGCTTAAAAGCTAAACTGGTATCCATTAAAAAGCTGAAAGGAAATGATGCTGTTATAACTGCACAATTGGCATTAAACGGGATCGAAGCAATGTATACAATAACATATACGTTTGATGCTTCAGGTTCGGTTAAAGTTGATGTAGCTTACAAAACAGAAGTTGAGAAAATTGCCGAAATGCCACGTTTTGGTATGATGATGAATTTACCAAAAGAGTTTGACAATTTCTGTTATTACGGTCGCGGTCCATGGGAAAATTATTCTGATAGAAACACATCCTCATTTGTTGGATTGTATCATTCAAAAGTTGAAGATCAGTATTTTGCTTATATCCGCCCACAGGAAAATGGTAATAAAACAGACGTTCGCTGGTTAAAACTAACCAATAATGATGGTATTGGAATAAAAGTAACAGGCATGGTTCCATTAAGTGCCAGTGCCTTACCTTTTAGTCCATCTGATATTGATCCGGGAAAATCTAAGATGCAACGTCATACAGTTGATGTTCCGGCATTCTCAAGTGTTTATCTTTCTCTTGATCTGGTTCAGCGAGGTGTTGGTGGCGATAACAGTTGGGGGGCAGTTCCTCATAACCAATATAGATTACTTGATAAAGAATACAACTATTCTTATATAATATCTCCGGTATGGTAGATAAGAATCAAAATTAAATATTATGCACCTGCTCTATTTTTGAGTAGGTGCATATTAATTCAATAGCCTTAAGCCGCCTTTAGTGAATTTATTATTTTGTTTTCTTCTAAAT
Source organism: uncultured Carboxylicivirga sp. (assembly GCF_963674565.1). Lineage (NCBI taxonomy): Bacteria > Pseudomonadati > Bacteroidota > Bacteroidia > Marinilabiliales > Marinilabiliaceae > Carboxylicivirga > uncultured Carboxylicivirga sp. The sequence goes on along the minus strand of NZ_OY771430.1, from coordinate 5,791,815 downwards.
TCTTTGGTCTACATTTCTGTGGTTGATCATAACCATAAATTTTATTGATACTTCAATTAAAGACTCATGCAGGTAAATATTAACAATGTGAATAATTATAGAATTCATTGTTAATTTTTGTGTTATTTTGTTATTTTATATATATTGTAAATAATCTAAAAAAGCTATCTCTAATGCCCACTGATCGTAATGATATTGACTTAATTGTTCAATTAAAAGACAATGATTCAATTGCTTTCGATCATATATTCGAAAAATATGCAACTAAATTATATGGGTTTTCATTACGCTACTTAAAATCGGAAAGTGAGGCTGAAGAATTGGTTCACAACGTTTTTGTTAAAGTATGGGAAAAGAGAAATACTTTAAATAAAGAAGCTTCTTTAAAATCGTTTTTATTTACAATCGCTTATAATGATATTCTAAAATACTTCAGAAGGCAAAAATATCACCACGCATTCCTAAAAGAGTTGACTGATATAGATTCTACAGTTAATAACCTTTCTGAAAGAATAGAATATGCATCTGTATTAGAATATATTGATGACATTATTAATCAGCTCCCTAATCGCAAGAAACAGATTTTTATCAAAAGTCGTAAAGAAGGTAAGTCTAGTAAAGAAATTGCAGAAGAATTAAATATTTCACCTGGAACTGTTGATAATAATATATCGGAGGTGATAAAATTTATAAAAGCAAATATTAAAAAAGAATCTCTTGCATTTCTTCTTTTTATTGCCCTTTTCTTATCGTAAAATTTCTTTCTACCTAAAAATCTTAAAAAAACTCATCTCAAAGGATGAGATTTATATTTCTGATGGATATTACTAACAGACGAAAGATTATTTTTTGATTCGTCTTTTAAAAAAATAATATGCACGAATTTAAGAACAAAGACATTCTTACCAAATATACTGATGAAGAGACATCTTCAGGAGAAAATATAATTGTTGAAGATTGGTTGGCTGAAAATGGTGAAGAGAAGGAGATAAAATCATTTTTCAAGAATGAATGGTATAAATACATTCAGAAATCAAACGATGCAGACAAAAAAGATTTAACACATATTCTGCATAAGGTACATCATTCCATAAGAACGACCGAGGCTAAACAAAAGAAAAACTTATCTCAGTTATTTATTAAGTGGTACACGAAGGCAGCTGCCATTCTATTTATACCATTAATAATAGGAGCATTGAGCTATCCTATTTTCCAAAATCTTTCTCTTCCCAAAAGCACCGACGATGACTCAATAATAAAAGTAGTTTGTCCTGAAGGTAATAAAATGGCATTTTCCTTACCAGATGGTACTAAGGGAATGTTAAATAGTGGTTCCTCCATTGAATATCAGATACCTTTTAATAAAAAACGAAATGTTACGATTAGTGGTGAAGTTTATTTAGATGTTTTTCATAACAAAAGAAGACCATTCAAAGTGCATTACGGAGAATCATTCATTACAGTTTTAGGAACCAAATTTAATATTAAAGCATACCCTGAAGAAAATACAACAGAAATTGTATTAGCAGAAGGAAAGATAACCTGGCAGGCCAACGAATCATCCAAACCTGTTACAATAAATCCTAACGAAAAACTTCTTATCAAAAAAGACAAATTATCAATTTGTAATGTTGACGCATCAACTTATGCATCGTGGAAAGATGGTATGCTCGTATTTAGGGGTGAATCAATGGAAGATGCAATAAACAAACTGCAAAGGTGGTACAATGTTGAAATTGAAATTATTGATGAAGAAATATGGACATATTCATTTACCGGAACGTTTTTAAATGATTCTCTTGAAGAAGTTCTAAAACTACTTAAAAAGACTTCACCACTTGATTTTAAATTATTACCAAGAGAAATAAATAAAGACGGAAGCTGGAAACAAAGAAAAGTTCAATTATTCAAAAGAAATACCTAACCCCTTTTTTTTAACACTAAATCCAAATTCTCAAATTATGAAAACAAATCCAAAGCCACCATAAAAAAACAGGGATACGCGCCAACGAATCCCTGAAAATCAAATATTTTTTTACTAATCTTTAAATCACACAAATTTATGAAAAAAATCCATGAATTATGTGCATGGGATAAATATGCCATAATTAAAACCCTTAGAGTCATGAGGTTAACCATATTGTTTATGATGATTGGTGTAATGCAAATGTTTGCTACATCTACCTACTCACAAAAAACAAGAGTTACGTTAGACCTTACCAATACTAGCATTGCTGAGGTTTTACTGAACATTGAAGATCAAAGCGAATTTTACTTCCTCTACAATCGAAAATTAGTTGATGTTGAACGTAAGGTTAACATCTCGATGAAAAAATCTACTATCGATAATGTTTTAAACGAAATATTTGATGGTACAGATACTGAACATCAGGTTATCGATAGAAGAATTATTTTGGCACCTTCCAGCCTTAATGAAAACCAGCAAGAAACTATTACAGTATCCGGAACTGTAAAAGATGGAAATGATGATCCTTTACCTGGTGTTTCAATAGTAATTAAAGGCACTTCTAATGGAACAATCACAGATATGAATGGCCAATACTCTTTAAAAAACGTACCAACAAATGCTACTTTGATATTTTCATTCATAGGAATGGAATCACAAGAGGTAATAGTTAATGGCCAGGAACAAATAAGTATCATCCTGCAAGAAAGCACATATGGAATGGATGAAGTAATTGTGGTTGGTTATGGTACTCAAAAAAAATCTGATATAACCGGATCAGTAGCAAGTGTATCAAGTGAAAGATTATCAAAAATACCAGTATCTAACGTTATGCAAGCCGTTCAGGGGTCTGTTGCTGGTGTTGTGATTAATCAGGTGTCATCCATACCCGGAACAGCACCTAACATCACGGTAAGAGGTGGAGGCTCTATAACAGCGTCAACCGATCCTTATGTTGTAGTTGACGGTGTTCCTATCACTAAAATGGGTGGCTCAATCAATGATATTAATCCAAATGACATTGAATCCATTGAAATTTTGAAAGATGCATCGGCTGTCGCCATTTATGGTATGAATGGTGCCAATGGCGTTATCCTAATCACCACCAAACGAGGCCAGTCTGGCAAACCTACAATTAGATATTCAGGTTATATGGGTATTGAACATTTTGCGCACATACCGGAAATGGTTTCTCCAGAAGAACTGATAGCCCGTTACAAAGAAGGGAATCGGATCAATGGTTCACCTATGTATCACGATCAGGTTAAATATGAATACGAAGTTGAAAACTATGAAAACAGTAGTACTATTGACTGGATTGATGCTGTTTCACAAACAGGTATTCAGCAGAACCATAATATAAGTATTTCGGGAGCCAACGAAAGCCTTACCTATTATATTTCAGGAGATATTCTTGACCAAAAAGGGGTTGTTAAAGGCTATAATTATAAACGTTATTCATTACGCACTAACCTCGAAGCAAACGTTACCGATTATCTGAAAGTAGGAACAAATTCAACTATTGTAGCTCATAACAGAGACGGTGGTCGTGCTAACCTCCTAAATGCGGAAGCTATGAGTCCTTACGGAAGGATGTATGAAGATGACGGGTCTTATACTATCTATCCTATGTTCGGCGAGACATTATGGTCAAACCCATTACTTCCTACAACCACCGATCCTGAACGCCGTCAGTTCAATGTTAATATCAATGGATATGCTGATCTTGATTTCGGTAAAATATGGACCCCTTTATCCGGTTTAACTTATAAATTAAATGCTGGATACTCATACATACCAAGAAGAACAAGTAGCTATACAGGAGAAACTGTAAACGACCTGTTAGGAACTGCTCAGATTTGGCACTATGAGACACAAGCCTACACTATTGAAAATATTTTAGGATACAGTAAGGACATTGCCAAACATCATTTGGATTTAACTGCAGTATATTCTGCACAGGAACGGAACTATAATGAAAACTGGTCAAGAGCTCAAAATTTTGTAAACGATGAACTGGAATGGAACAGAATGCAGGCTGGAGCTACTTCGTCTGTCAGTTCCTATGCTGATCGATATGCAGCTGTATCACAAATGGGAAGATTAAACTATTCTTTTGATAGTCGCTACTTATTTACATTTACTGTTCGTCGAGATGGATCTTCTGTTTTTTCTGAAGGTTTAAAGTATGGTACTTTCCCATCTGTTGCTTTAGGTTGGAATCTTCATCATGAAAACTTTTTTAGTGGAATTGAAGCCATTAATAACATGAAACTACGTCTTTCATACGGAACTTCAGGTAATGAGGCTGTTTCGGTATATAAAACCTTTACAACCATGAGTGATGTGCAGATAGCTTTAGGTGGTGAAACAAATATTGCAATGGTTGCCAATCAATTAGGAAACTCAGACTTAAGCTGGGAAAGTAAAAAAAGTTTAAATATTGGTGTTGATTTTGGTTTCTTACGAAACAGAATCAATGGTACACTTGATGTTTATTCTGATCAAAACCTGGATCTGTTATTGTCAAGAAAGCTTCCTGCTGCATCAGGTTTCTCAGAAGTTACAGCTAATATAGGAGAAACAAAAAGTAAAGGTTTAGAACTTACCTTAAACACTGTTAATATCGCAACAAGTGATTTCAAGTGGAGCAGTTCAATTGTTTATGCTTCTAATAAAAATGAAATTGTTGAGCTATATGGTGATGGAGAAGATGATCTGGGTAGTGGTTGGTTTATTGGTGAACCAATTGGTGTAATCAGGGATTTTCAAAAAGTTGGCATATGGCAAGAGGATGAAATAGCCGCAGGAGACCATTTAGATTGGGATCCGGTTGCTAAGCCTGGTGATGTTAAATTAGCCGACATTAGTGGGCCAGATGGCATTCCTGATGGTGTTATAGATGATAACGACCGTATTATTCTTGGACAAACATCACCAAAATGGACAGGTGGTTTTACCAATACATTCACATATAAAAACTGGACATTGAATGTTTTCATTCAAACAGTTCAGGGTGCAATGCGAAATAATCATCATATTGGAATGGCATCTGATGAGTTAGAGCGCAGGAATAGTCTAGCAGAAATTGGCTATTGGACTCCCGACAATAAGAGTAATGAATGGCGTTCATTAAATAAAAATTCTAATCCACATGGATATGGATTTCCTGTAAAAAACAATTATACCCGTATTAAAGATGTCACTCTTAATTATGAATTCTCTAAGGAAATAACCAACCGAATTGGGATTGATGCCCTAAATGTATATGTAAGTGGCCGTAACCTGTTTACATTCACCGATTGGATTGGTTGGGATCCTGAAGAAAGAAGCGATTATAGAGGTACAGGTAATTGGGAAATCAATTACCCAAGTGTTAGAACAATTGTATGTGGTATTAACCTGACATTATAAAAGAAGCTATGAAGACAATAAAATTCTCAATTATATTATCGATGGTTATTATTGTATTTACCATCTCATGTAGCGATGATTTTTTAGATGAAACACCTTATTCATCCTACGCTCCAGAAACACTTACTGACGAAGCTGGTATTGAAGCTGCTTTAAAAGGTTTACATTATCGGTTTGGTCAACTATGGACATGGTCTAATCGTCAAGGTTGGAATTGTGTTTGGCAAGTTGGCACCGATGTTTGTTCTCCTGGTGGAATTGAAGGTGTTGAAATACCATTTTTCAAATATGAAGATCTTACTGGTGAAAATGGTGCAGTTTCCTATATGTGGAGCCAGTGCTATCAAATAATTAACAATGCCAATAATGCACTTAAATCGATTGGCGAGGATGGAGACCCGGCTAAAATTGGAGAAGCCAAATTCTTCAGAGCATATGCTTACAATCTTCTGGCCACATTATACGGTAATGTGCCATTACTAATTGAACCTACTGCCAGTGCAAGAACAGATCTTGAACGTACACCTGTTGCACAGGTCAACAGCCAGATTATCGAAGATCTGATTTATGCTGCCGCCAACCTGCCATCAATTGATGAGACTGTATCTGAAAGCAGAGCAAATAAACATATGGCGATGCAATGTTTGGGTGAAGTATATTTAAGAACCAATCAACCAAGTTTAGCTGAAGATGTATTGACAGACATCATTGAAAGCGGTGATTTTGAATTAATCGAAGATCGGTATGGCATTGCGGCTAATAAAAATGGTGATTATTTTCATGATATGTTTATGTATGGAAATCAGCGTCGTTCGCAAGGTAATAAAGAAGCCATCTGGACATTTGAGTTGGAATATACAAAGAATGTGACAGGAGGTTTTACCAATGCTCCACAACAACGCAGAGTTTGGGTTCCTGCCTATCACAATGTTCCGGGTATGGTATATTCCGTTCAAGACCCTGATGAAGGTACAATTAGTCCTTATGGTGGACGTGGTAACGGACGTATGCGTCCAAGTAACTGGGTTAAATATGACCTATATGCTGATGGTGACATGAGAAATTCGGAATTTAATATTACGCGCACTTTCCATTACAATGCACCAGACTGGACTGCCTCCATTGGAGTTGATGCAAACGGATTCCGTGTATCTGCCGATTCTCCGGATGCAGTTGATGTTATAGAAGTTAAAACAGGTGATCAGGTTGTTTTGGCTGCAAGTGATACATTAGAAGCTATGTTTCCATATACAAGAAAGTGGGATTCGTTTGACCCAGACGACCCTTGGGGATGGACCTGTATTAAAGATTTTCCGATGATGCGACTGGGAGAAACCTACCTGCTCCGAGCTGAGGCCCGTTTTAAAAACAGTAATCCTGGTGGTGCTGCCGACGATATTAATATCATAAGAGATAGAGCCTTTAAAAATGCACGAATCGAAACCGGCAATGCGTCATTAGGCCAGGTAAGTGATTCAGATATAACAATGGACTTTATCCTGGATGAACGAGCCAGAGAACTATTTGCTGAAGAAAACAGACGTGTAACTTTAATGCGAACAGGCACCTTAATTGAAAGAGCTAAAATCAATACTGATGTTTCAATTAAAGGTACTATTAGCGGCCTGGACCCAAGAATATTGTTACTCCCAATTCCTTTGACAGAAATTCAACGTAATAAAGATGTGGAATGGGATCAAAACCCAGGTTATAATTAATATTGACTAATTACATAATTAAAAACGGCTGATTGATGATTATCACCAGCCGTTTTTAATAAATTACTTATTGGTCTTCTCTTTAATATATGCAGTTGGCAACATACCATATTCTTCTTTAAAGTATTTACTGAAATATCGGGGACTGTTAAATCCAACTTCATAGGCAATTTCAGCAACTGTTAACTGACTTTTCTCTAATAGTTGTGCTCCTCTTTTCAACCTGATAATTCGAATAAATTCAACCGGACTTTTACCCGTTATTGCCATCAGCTTTTTATAAAGATAAACACGGCTCATACCTAATTCTCTACTAAGATCTTCAACTGAAAATCTGGCTTCAGAAATATTCTTTTCTACACAAGAAATTGCTTTTTTAATCAGCTTTTCATCCAGGGAAGTAATTTCAACTACTGATGGTGAAATATCTATATTCTTTTGAAAATGGTCTTGTACTTTTAGTTGCTTCTCAACCAGATTTTGAATGCGTAACAATAAAAGATCCATATTAAAAGGCTTCGTGATATAATCATCAGCTCCGATTTCAAGACCTTTTATTTTATCTTCATCTGCTGTTCGGGCTGTTAATAAAATTAAAGGAATGTGGGATGTTCGTGCATCATTTTTCAATTTCTTGCACATTTCCAAACCATCCATTCGAGGCATCATCACATCACTAATGATCAAATCAGGCACCAATTTAAATACCAACTCGTATCCTTCAACACCATCAGCTGCTTCATGTACCTCATAGGTATCCATAAGCGTTTCACGCATAAATGATCTGAAATCGAAATTGTCTTCAATCAATAACACAATAGGTTTTCCCTGAACTTTTTTCTCTTTGGCTGGCTTTTCAATCGGCCCTTGCGATTGAGTTTCAACTTTAACTTCTTTCTCTTCGGTAATCTGTTCTTCTGGAACTGGAATACTTACAATGAATTCGGCTCCTTTATTGGGTATCGATTCTACCTTTATTGAACCATTATGCAATTCAATCATCTCCTTCACTAGATTCAATCCGATACCACTGCCTGAATAACCTAAAGCACTACTATTGCTGGATTGATAGAAACGTTCAAAGATCTTTTCATGATCAGATTTTTCAATTCCAACACCTGTATCTTTTACCCTAATCTGAATTTCTCCCTGTTTATTTTCGTTAGTGTTTATCCGGTCAATAGTTACCAAAACTTCCCCTCCTTTAGGAGTGAATTTTAAGGCATTGGAAATTAAATTCATCATCACCTTATTCAGTTTTTCATGATCAAAACGAAAGAAAAACTGGTTAATATTGGAATTAAATGAGAATTGAACACCTGACTTCTGGAATGAATCAGTGAAGTTATTACACACACCACTTAAAAAATTAACGATGTCACCGTAGGATGGATTGAATCTCAATCCGTGCAGATCCAGCTTTCTAAAATCAAGTAACTGATTCACCAAATTCAAAAGCTCGTTCGTGTTTCTTTGAATGGTTTCCAACAGGTTACGTTCAGAAGGAGCCTTATCCATCTTCAACAGTTTCTCCAGTGGAGTTAAAATCAGTGTTAGAGGAGTGCGGAATTCGTGACTCACATTGGTAAGAAATCTTAGCTTCATTTCATCCATTTCATGATGCTTTTGGGCAAGAATCCGATCATTCTCCATCTGCAGCTTCATACGTTCTTTCTTAAGCATCGAGTACCTGATGTAAATCAAAATACCAGAAATGAAAATGAAATAGATTACGAAGGCCAGATTAGAAGCATAAAATGGTGGTAATACTGTCAATTTTATGGTTGAAGGAGTTTCATTCCAGAAACCATCGTTATTACAGGCCATTACTTTAAACTCATAATCTCCTCCGTTTAAATTGGTATAAGTCACTTTTGAATTAGCGCTGGAAGTTTCGTTCCAACCCTGATCAAAACCTTCGAGCATATATTTAAACTTAACCTTATTGGGATTAAAATAACTCAATCCAGCAAATTCGATGGAGAAAACATTCATTGAGTGCTTTAAGGTTATGTGCTCTGTCTCTGTTATCGATTTAGTAAGCAAAACCTTACCATTGATTTTCTCCCCCACCTTAACAGGCTTATTAAACACCTGTAATTCAGTAAAAACAACATTAGGAAGTATTTTATTATACTTCATGTTTTTGGGTTTAAATAGATTAAACCCATTAGGACCTCCAAAAATCAAATCATCGTCCGAGGTTCTTAAACTTGCATTTACATTGAATTCCTGCCCTTGTAAACCATCGTCTTCGGTGTAATTAGTAATCATAAATTCATACTCACTGGCAGAAGCAATTGCTTTAGGTATAATCTGAGAAACACCTGATGATTTACTAACCCAGATAGCCTGAAATTCATCTTCAAGAATACAATTAATAATTCCAGTCGGTAATCCATCTTCCCGGTCAAACGTTTTTATATAGTCGTTATAAGGATCAAACATGGTAAGCCCTTCACGAGTAGCAATCCATATCCAACCACGACTATCTTCAAATACATCATTTACATTGTTATTACTAATTGATATTGGAGAATCCTTTATTGCGTTGGGATGATAACGATATCGTTTTTCTTTCATATCGTAAAATACTACACCTAAGGCAGTACCAAAAACCAGATTACCAGTATTCATTTTGCATATCTGACTAACAAAAGCTGAAGGTAACTGCACGTTTCCAAGGTTTGTTACTTCTTCGAAACGATTCGTTTTTTTATCAAAAATATTAACACCTCCTCCTAAAGTTGCAATCCACAGTCGTTGCTGATCATCTTCAACGATATCCCAAATATTATTACTGGTTAAAGAGTTGTGAGACCCTTTTTTAACTTTATAAGTCTTAAAATTTTTTCCATCAAATGAGTTTAATCCACCCGTGTAAGTTCCAATCCACAATATCCCTTCAGTGTCGATAAACAATCCAACAACAACATTATTACTTATTGAGTTTGAATTACCCGGATCATGTGTGTAACTCTTGTATGTATTATTCTTACGGTCGAAATAAACTAAACCACCACCATTGGTCCCAATCCACAAATTGCCTTGGGCATCTTCAGCAAAACAGTTCACATCATTGTATGGCAACCCATTATCCTGATGACTCGAGCTGTGATAATGAGCAAATTTAAATATGCTTTCGTGATAATAACTGATTCCGTTTTTAAATGTACCGACCCAAATAAGGTTATTGCTATCTATAAAAATATCTGTTATCGTATTTTGAGATATACTTGTTGGATTGTCTTTTTGATATGACAGTGTTTGTATCTCATGTGAATATTTATTGAGAATATCTATTCCTCCGTGGTCAGTTCCAACCCAGATCAAACCTTTATCATCCTGAACAATTCTTCTTATAATATTGCTGGATAATTTCATGGTTGGATGATCCATTGTAATATACTCCCACTTCTGAGTTTTAGAGTTAAAATAGTTGATACCTATATTATTGCCATACACATAAAAATCTCCGTCCTTATCAACATACAGATTTGGCTCATTTTCCTCCTCTGCATATTGTTCCAGTAAAGCATCATGCGAACGGATTAACCGATGACTCTTATCATCATACGTTTCAATCAATCCATTTACGTATAACAGATAATACTTTCCATCTTTGTGTATCAATTGCTGTTGAAAGCCATTTTTATTATCCGTTTGAAAAGGATCAACTAATTGATGAGCAACTGTGTCAAGAAAAAAATATTTTCCTCTTGAAGCAGAACGATACCAAATCGCTTTATTCTGATCAATATAAACACGTTCAATTTGTTCAAGTATTCCTTTGGGTTGCAGATATTCTCTTACATCATTCCTGAAATGGTTGGTAAGTGGATTGTAAACTGACATTTCCCAGCGTGTCTCAATCCAAAGCATCCCTTCTTTATCTTCCTGAATGCTTGTAATATAATTGTCCCCAATCGTAGTCGAATCGTTTCGATCGTGAGAAAAATTAACAAAATGGTTTCCATCAAAACGACTCAGACCGGAAGTTGTCCCAATCCAGATGAAACCTTTGGAATCTTCAAATAAACACGTAACCTGATTATTTACCAGCCCATCGCGGGCACTTAATCTTAGAAAGGAATATTGAGTTGATGCAACCGCCGATGAAAAATTAAAGACAAGCAGTAGAAGAGATAAAATCAGAATACGTGAGATCAATTTCATTCAATATATTTTTAAAAAGGACTATACCAATCAGTTAGATTAGCATAGTCCTCTACTCTTATTCAACAGAAATCTTAATTTTCTTTTTAATTTGATCAGATGCCGTTCCAACATAAACAACATACTGACCTTTTTCAAGCTCCCAGTCTCCTTTTTCAGTGCAATAATAAGCTAAATCATCAATATCTATTGAGATATTAACGGTTTGTTTGTCATTAGCCACAACCTTAATTTTATCAAACCCTTTCAATTCTTTAAGTGATCTGTCTACTTTGGATTTTACCTTACCAACATAAACCTGTACCACCTCAGCACCATCAAGGCTACCTACATTTGCTACATCACAGCTAACAGTCATTGTCTGACCTGCAGAATAAGTGCTTTTATCTGTTTTGATATTATTCAATTCAAAATTACTGTATGATAAACCATGCCCGAAAGCAAATAAAGGCTTAATCTTTTTTGTATCGTGCCAACGGTATCCTACCAAAATACCTTCTTTGTAATATTGATCAATGCTATCACCCGGATACGATAATTCACCATAGTAATGAGCCGGATTATCATTTAGCTTAGCAGGGAAAGAAAAAGGTAATTTACCAGAAGGATTTACATCTCCACTTAACACATCTGCAATGGCATAACCGGCATCACTTCCAAGATACCATGTCTGAATCATAGCCTTAACATCCTTTAACCAAGGCATTGCAACTGCATTACCACTTACCATCACCATTCCTACATTTGGATTAACAGCAATAATATCCTTTAACAATGCATTCTGATTAAAAGGCAATTCGAAAGCTAAACGATCACCACCTTCGCAATCCTGATGATGATTTTTATTCAAGCCTCCTACAAACAAGACAATATCAGCCTTTTTGGCTGTTTCAATGGCTGCTGCGTATAAACTGTCCTGATCCAGGTGTGGAGGAATAACACGTCCGTAAGCTGAAGGACCTGATGAATATCCCATTGAATGAAGAATGGTTGCCTTAGTAAAACGATGCTTGATTCCTTCTAATGGCGAAATTTCATATTGCGCTTTCAACTCAGATGAACCTCCTCCGATTGTCATCATTTTGGTGGCATTCTCTCCGATAACGGCAATCGTTATTTCTTTTTCAGGATTAATCGGGAAGAAGTTATTATCATTCTTCATTAAAACAATCCCCTCAGTTGCCACCTTGCGTGCAACCTCATGATGTTCTTTGTTATTGATACGTCCTAATCCACGGTCCATATTCATGTTAGTGCGGAACATTAAACGAAGAATTCGACGTACTTTATCATCCACAACAGATTCGTCAATCTCACCACTCTTCAGCATTTCGTAAAAAGGATTGGCCAAAAAGTAATTATCATAGGCAAAATTGGCAGAAAAGGTTAACCCATTGGTCCATGTCCCCATTTCAATGTCCAACCCATTGTAGGCCGCTTCTTTTGTGTCATGGGCACTTCCCCAGTCAGTCACTAAAACACCATCAAATCCCCAATCGCCTTTAAGTATCTTATTCACCAATATTTCATGATGACTGGCATGCTGACCATTGTATTTGTTATAAGCACCCATAACCGACCAAACATGACCTTTGGTTACTGCTGCCTTAAAAGCTGGTAAATAAATTTCGTGCAATGTTCTGTCATCCACATTTACATTAATGTGTCCTCTCCATTCTTCCTGATTATTCAGAGCATAGTGTTTAACACATGCAGCCACACCATTTTCCTGCACCCCTTGAACATAAGGTACAACCATTATGGAAGCCAAATAAGGATCTTCACCCATGTACTCAAAGTTACGGCCATTTAATGGTGTACGATAGATATTTACACCGGGACCTAACAATATATCTTTTCTACGGTAACGGGCTTCCTCTCCTACAGCTACACCATATTGATGAGCCAGATCAGGATTAAAAGTTGATGCCAGACATGTTAATGCCGGGAAAGCTGTAATCGAATCATTTGTCCAGCCAGCATATCCCCAATTATCCCAATTGATCTCACCGCGAACGCCATGTGGTCCATCAGACATCCAGATTTCAGGAATTCCCAAACGAGGTACACCTGGAGAACTAAACTTCGACTGAGCATGACACATATCAACTTTCTCTTTTAAAGTCAACTGTTTAATAATATCATCAATCTTCTTCTCAACATCCTGTTGGCTCTGTTGCGCTGAGATAATCTGAGTTACCAGAACCAGCATCACCATTAAAAAAGTCTTTTTCATTTAGTTGTAATTAGCAATATTCTTAAGGTTTATTTCTTTGGAATTGAACATTAGTTTTCAATTCGTATTGTATCTCCAAAATTCTTTGATCTGCAATTTAGTAATTCTGTTTGGCGAATAATAATCAGAAGCTGTCAAGATTTACTTTTGAAAAATTAAAAATCCCGACAACCATCCGATTGCCGGGACTTATATTTTCCCGGGTTCAATTATTGCATCTGAACCTTGACTTCTTCTCCATTATAGTCGACTACCTGTCCTTTGGTAATTTGAGCAGCATCAATGCCCATTGCATTCTCTTTGGATACAAATACAACATTGAACTGACGATCTTTTAACATACCCTCAAATTCTCCTTTTTGAGATCCGATAGTAAGTGTATTATCTTCCTCGCTATATGTAAAAGGAATCTGTGTATATTTTCCTTTTTCGTAATCATAAGTTGTTCCTTCATCCTCGTATAAGGTAAAAGATCCATCAGCACCCGTATAAACAACCAAAGTAATTAGATCTGCAACTTTTTGTGTTGTATACTCAATCTCTGGTCCTAATGGAAGTATAGAACCAGCTTTTACATACATTGGCATTTTCTCATATGGAGCATCAGCATTGAATTTAACACCTGCTTCCAACCATTTTCCTGTATACAAATCGTACCAACCAGCTGTTTTTGGCAAATAAACTTCGCGTGTACGCGCTTTGTATTCATAGACCGGACAAACCATTAGGGATGGACCGAACATATACTGATCTCCAATATTGTATACATTTTTATCAGCAGTAAAATCCATTGCCAAACCACGCATCATGGTATAATCATCAAAATGAGTCATACCGGCCAAAGTATAGATATATGGCATTAAGCGATAGCGTAATTTATTGTAATAAACCATTGATTTGTAAGCCGGATGTTTCTCCGGAGCAATATTCCATACCTCGCGGAACGGATACTGTCCATGAACACGAAAAAGAGGTACAAAAGCACCAAACTGATACCAGCGGGCATTTAATTCTCTCCACTCTTCCCTGTCTTCACTGCCTTCTTTGGCAACTTCGTAACGTTTTTCAACACAGAAACCACCGATATCCATTGTCCAATAAGGAAGACCAGACAGAGCAAAGTTGATACCTGCAGAAATCTGAGCTTTCATATCTTCCCATACAGTTCCGATGTCTCCACTCCAGGTTACAGCACCATATCGTTGTAATCCGGCAAACCCGGACCGTGTAAGAATAAACACACGTTTATCATTATCTACTTCGCGTTGACCTTCGTAAATACCTTTTGCATTCATCAAGGCATAAGCATTGAAGTATTCAGTTGAAGGACCTAATGCAGTTGGATTCATCAAATCTTTGCGATACTCGATACTGGCATTGGATAAGATATCCGGTTCTGAAGCATCCATCCACCAGGCATCAAAACCTTTGGTATATAATTTTTCGTGTATCTGATCCCAGAACAACTTACGTGCTCCTTCGGCATATGCATCGTAGAATGAACCAATATATCCCTGACCAATCCAGTCGCGCACGCTGTCCTCAACAGCACGGGTATACATCCATCCTTTTTCATCGAATTGCTTGTAATGATCTGTGTTATGATAGAATTTAGGCCATACAGATATCATTACATGTGCATTTTGTTCATGAATCTGATCATTCATAGCCTGAGCATCAGGGAAACGGGCCAGATCAAAATCATGACTTCCCCATTCTTTTTCAGGCCAGTACGACCAGTCAACTACAATATTATCTAATGGAATCTTACGTTCTCTGAACTCAGCCAATACATCCAGCAACTCATTCTGTGTTTTATAGCGCTCGCGACTTTGCCAGAATCCCATAGACCATTTTGGCATAACCTGAGCCTTACCTGTAATGGTTCTATACTGACTGATAACATCATCCATTGAAGAACCTGTCATCATAAAATAGCGGATTTCCTGTCCCATTTCTGAGAAGAAAGAAAGATCATTCTTAGCTTCTTCATTGCGAGGTGATAAAGTTTTCAGGCCAATGTAAGATACACCTCCATCGGGTAACCACTCTAACTTGATGTGTTTTTTCACCCCTTTTTCCATGGCTACGTGAAACTTTGCAACTGATGGATTCCAGGCTGTACGCCATTTATCGAATTGTAACTCACCATCAACCCAAAGTTTGGTATAACCGGCATAGTAACACAGAAAATCATAAACACCGTTTTCATCACCTTCGAAATATCCTTCCCATGTAATTTTTGCATGGGCAAAATTAAAACCTTCAGGAAACTTGTTGATGGTTGTCAGATTCTCGTAGTCAATTGTTTCTTCCGTTCTTACCAGGAATTCATGCCCTTTGTTTAGATCATCAATATAAGTTGCTGTTAAACCTCCTTCTTTACCATCTTTATTATATAATTTCAGGCTATTAATATTACTATATGGTCTGGAATCTCCAAAGCGAGTGAGTGAGTAATTATCCCACAGAACCCCATAGTTTTTCGTAGAAACAACAAACGGAATAGATACTTTAGTGTTATACTGAAACAGTTCTTCATTTTTCCCTTTATAGTTCATCTCATCAGCCTGGTGTTGACCTAAACCATACAAAGCTTCTTCTTCAGGAGAGTCGAAAACCTGAGAAAGTTCAAAGCCATTTGTTCCATCAACATTAATATTATTAAATACACGTTGGTCAGCTTTTTCTTTTATAATTAACTCTTCATTAGCATCATAAAAAGAAACTTCACCAGTTGATAAGGATACTTTTGCTGTAGCTGCACTTGTTTTAATCACTACCATTTTATTTTCCTCGGAAACTGTATATTTTGGAGCTTCCTTCAATGGTACCTTAATCAGACTTTTTTCATCAGATAAGTCAGAAGCTGCAGTAGTTCTCACTTCAAACGTCTGATTACTTACTGGTTGTACACGCACCACTTTGGCACCATCAGCGGTTGGGTTGGACGGATAAACCGTGACACCACCCGAATCTTCTTTCCAATTCTGACCACAAGCCATCATAACGACAGCAAGTAGGATCATAACAAATTGTTTATTCATTTTATATGTTATTTTATTCAACTTATAATTTACAACTAATTATTTGCTCCATCAATAATTGCCTGAATAGCATCTGATTTAATCTGTGCACCTGTGCTTCGGTTAAAGAGACCAAAATCGCCGGCTCCATTGTCCCAAATAAAAGGAATGAATCCATTTGCCTTGGCTTCACTTGTAACTGTTTTAAGGAAATAATTACGCGACTCATTATGTAATTGCAATGCAGTACCACTTAATGATGAACGATAAATTGCTCCGTACTCTCCAAGAATAATTGGATAACCTAAATCATAATATGCAGCCTTCATCTTGCCAAATTGCTCCTGTAAATAATCTTCCTGTCCCCAACTGGTTACATCCGTATATCCCTGTCCCCATTGGGTGTTATAACCGGCGTCAGTTTTCAGCGTAAATTCATAAGGATCGTAGTAATGCACCTCAACAAATAAGCGATTGTTGACCACATCCGTTGGTAACTCAAAATACTTTAAGCCCCAACCAATGTTTGTATTATATGTTTGAACAATCAGGTTACGATAGTAATTCTTACCACCCGTTGATCGAACAGCATTAACAAAAGTCTGGTTAAAAGATTGTTGTACATCTATATTTTCGGATGATGGCTCACTGTAATCTTCGTGTACCTCATTAGTTCCGGCAAACAATAAATGTTCATCATAATCTCTGAAATAAACTCCTATTTGTTGCCACAAAGCATATAACTGATTATTAATTTCTTCCTGCTTTGAATATAGAGGATGTTCTTCCAGCCATCCACCATCCCAGTGTGTATTAATGATGGCATACATCTCGTTATCAACACAGTAATCCACTACTTCTTTAACACGAGCTAACCAGGCATAATCTATTTCATAAGTTTCATCATCAATAATGTATCCGTTCCATGCACATGGGATACGAACCGCATTAAACCCGGCGGCTTTAACTCCATCTATTAAATCTTTATTTACCATTGGATTTCCCCAATTAGTCTCTCCCCCTGGCACTTCCAATGAATTACCAACATTCCAGCCGGCAATAATTCTGGCTCCTAACTCAATAGCAGTACTTTCAACACCAGTAGCATCTGCTTCAATTGCAGGATCAATGCCTTCTTGTGTAATGGTTGCCGTTTCACTTATATTATCTAAAGTAAAAGTGATGGTGCCTTTACGAATTAATATTGAAGTATTTTCATCAATAATAAAGGTCCTTGAATCTTCTATTTCACTTTTCAATTCCTTAAGTGAAATCCAATCACTATCAATATTAATTGCAACATCTCCAGAACGTTTAAAAGAGATCGTTAATTCCTGAGCTTCCGGATTAAGAGTATATTCATCAGTTTCAAGTACCAAAACGATATTCTTATCCTGTTGAACTGAAATTGTTTCTGTCAGATCCCTGGCTGTAATTGTTATAGTGGCTATTCGATCTTCTGTTTCTGTGTTTTCTGCAGCTGTTACCTTAATCGTTTTAATTCCAGCTTCAGCCGATTCAGGTGTAACGACACACCAGGAAGCTGAACTTTCTATGGTAAATTCAACATTTGAAGAAACAGTTAAAGATTTCGTCTGCTCTTCATTTGTGAAATTTAATTCTGTTGCTGAAACTACTAACTCTGGTGTTAATTCTGATGAGTTATCGGAACATGCCACCAAGGTCAACAATACATAAAACAAGACCAGCATATTACTTTTTAGTTCTTTCATCTTCGTGTTAAATCATGCCACCCGTTAAAGGATTGGGTAATTATTATTAATATCTTTTTCAATTCAGTTTACAAATAAAGCCTTCACCCTTTGGCAGGATTTTATATTGCAGATTTCCGAGCCATACATTACATAACATGCAGTAAGCTTGAAACCTACAGAAGCAAAAGTAGATCAAGACTTTATTTGGTTTCTAAATTTTTGTTAATGATAAATGTTTAAATGATAACACCTATGGCTATTTTGTTTCTGTTGTATACATCATTGGTTAACAAGCAAAAACAACAATAACACATAACTTCCTGATATAATACCACTTAAAATCTAATACATCAATATAATTCAGAATACGGTTTTTCTGGTAATAGACAGAATATTCAGCTAAAAAGGATTGATATTAATAAACCGAAGACAACAGATAAACTAAACCGGCCTGCCAGTTAATGGCAATTTCATTATGGCTATAACTTTCTTCTTTATCAACCCAGTCAGTAGCGGTATGTCCTCCACCAACAATATATCCCGGCCAAGGAGCATCAACAGAATCGGCTGCACTCCTGCGCGAATGCGGATACATTGGCGGATTTATTCCCAAACCGGTAATGTAAGATCTGCCATAATAATTACACCCAAACAAGTGGCTAACAATGTTAACCGATGCATCTGCATACTTTTTATCTGGCTGAAGTAAATTAGCAACTCCTAGATTGATAGAATGACGGGCTACAGTTCCGTTACAACCCCAGAAATACTTATCAAACGATCTGCCATAAACATCTTTTTGTGTGTTCTTCACAATCGAATCAGCAACCGACAAAACGGCTGATTTAGCTTTTATATATAAATCCTGATTTTGAGTTTCAGTTGGATGCAATACATAACCATAAACCCCAAGATTACCTACATTGCCCCAATCCCAATTTAACTCAACTAAATTATCCAGCACACTTAAACGTTGTTCAAGATCGTCGAGGTAAAGTTGTTCACCTGTTGCCAGCCACATTTCAGCTGCTGCCCACAAACGATCATCCTCATCATTGGTCTGGTATCCTCCTGTAGAAAAATCGCCTTGTTCAAACTTAACATGCTCAGGGTGTTTCAATAAACATTGGTAACTTACTTTAGCCGCTGCCAAACAGCTATCGGCATACAATTCATCAAAAGGGCGTAAATTACGGGAAGCCATCGCCATCATTGCCACAAAATCAGCCGTAGCCGCAGAACTCCAGGTTGTAAAATATCTTTTTTCATTATCTGTTTCCGGCATTATAAATCCTGAAAAGAATTTACGGGTTAGCTTATGAGACACACGACCTGAGCCATCATTGTATTGCATTTTAAACAACCAATCAATCTCATATTTAATTTCCTTCAGAAAATCAGGGTATTTAGCATTCTCACTATTTTCAGGCAAGTGCAGATTCAAAGCAGATAACTTATCCTTGAAATGCTCCCATGCCAAAAACAGAGAACCAACCGTTACACCTGCATTCACAGTATACTTTCCATAGTCTCCTGCATCGTGCCATCCACCAACACCATCCTTCTTTTGCTCATCACCTTCTTGATAAGCAGTATAACCATCATCGGTGTGACATTCTTCATGTGTGTAAGTTTGTCCGTCATGCTCTCCTTCAACTGCCTCACCACAATGCCACAAATAAAAAGCACGCATCGAAGTATACAGCGGTTTCTTAAAAACATCTTTGCTAATTGTAAATACAGGAGAAGCTACATCACCTACTTTTATATAATAGTTACCAGGTTGATTAAGGTCTGAAAAATTAATTCTGGCGACTTTCTCATTTACATCATTCTGAAATATCGTTTGACTGATCTCATCTTTAAAAACTGTTTTTTTAGTCTGATGATCAATAATTGAAAAGGTGGTTTCTGATGGTTGTGTTATACTGGCATATTTTGCATCATCAGGCTTATATCCCAATGAATTAACTTTAATACTTGTTTTTGAAGTACAAGATGAAATGACTAATATAAGAAGAAGATTGAGGAAGGAGATTTTCATAGCTTTGGGATTTAAGAAAGCAGCATAAGCCAGTTGCCTGACTTATACTGCTGTTTATTCTATTTTTTCTTTGGTGTTAGTCTGATCATTAACACATCATGCCCCGGTATTGTGGCTTTCAGATTCTTTTTAGTTGTAACTAAATCTTTATGATTATATAGGTCTCTGATGGTGTATTCGATTTGTTCTACAGACAAACTTCTTCCGGATAAATCATCCTTAACCGGATGCCACGCCCAATCATGATTGATTTCAACAGGTTCCTCGCTCATATTTACAATGGCAAAAGCCCACTCTCCATCAGCCATTGGCTTAGCCCATATTTCAATTTTACCTTCATCAGAATGACAATAGGCCTGAATACCCATCTTATCCTGACTAACTGCAATTACTTCCTTATTTGTTAATATTTCGATGGTTTCTTCTGATGCCGAACGTAAATCATTACCCATAATCAATGGTGATGATAACATTACCCACATGGCAAAATGAACACGATCCTGTCCCTCAGGCATTCCGTTACCCACTTCCATCATATCAAAATCGTTCCAGTGACCTGGTCCTGAATATTTACGTATATCCTTGCGTAATTTTATGATTGGCCAAACACCTAATGACGACCATGTACCATGTCCTACCTTACAATCCCAGCAGTTAATGATATCGCCGGTAACACGCCACATATGCCCCATTTCTTCACCCCATTTCCATGGATCGTTGTCACCCCATTCGCAGATACTGAAAAGAATAGGACGACCAGTTGCATGCAAGGCATCACGCATGGTTTGATATGCACCTTTGGCATTCAGATTTTCCGTGTTACACCAATCGTACTTTAAAAAATCAACTCCCCACTCGGCATATAATTTTGCATCCTGATACTCAAAACCCCGGCTACCCGGATAGCCGGCACAAGTTTTATTTCCGGCACAATTATAAATACCAAATTTCAATCCTTTACTGTGCACATAATCCACAACCGCCTTCATTCCGTTAGGAAATTTTTTGGGATCGGGTACAAGGTTATAGTTCTCATCACGTTCCATTGCCATCCAACCATCATCCAATACCAAATACTCATAACCAGCATCTTTCAAACCAGTCTCTACAAAAGCATCAGCAATATCTTTCACCAGTTTTTCATTAATATCAGTTCCGAAAGTATTCCAACTATTCCATCCCATCGGCGGAGTTAAGGCAAGGTTTTCAGCTTTTTGAGCACTCACATGTAAAGCAAGTAAAGCAGCAACCAACAAAAATATTCCTTTTTTCATAAAACACTATTTATATAACTATTTATTCATTTTCCATTTAACCATTAAACTGAATACTTATTCAGTAACTATATCTTCATATCCTAATAAGGATAACATTTTAACAGCATATCTTTTACCCAATTCTCTATAACCTGCTGAATCAAAATGAGCTTCATCCTGCCCAGTGCAACCGTCTGAAGAAATTACATGAGCATTGGCAATATGCGATGGTAAGGTGTTTATTATTGGATTCATCGAACTACAACAATTGCTTTCACCAGAAAAAACTTCACCTGCCAACAGAGGTGTTTCATCTGGACAAAGAGTTAAATCCCACATCATGTCTTCATAAATTTTCCTGACGTAATTTGGCCATTCTGCATCACCGGTATTGGTTTCTCCCTGATGCAACAGTATTCCTTTAATTACCCCATCTTGTTGAGCCACTTTAGCAAGATCAATCAAATACTGATATGGATTTCCATCATAGGCTGCTACCTTATCGGTAAACCAACTCTCGTTATAGGTAGCTGTATAATCCTGATAAATATCCTTATCAAATAATCTGATATCACACCCACCAATGGCCATATTGATAACTCCAACTTTTATTGAATCAGGAAGATTCTCGATCAGCGTTCGCCCAAAATAATCAGCAGGAGTTAAACCCGATGCACATTGACATAAAGGTGGCACTGCATCACGCCATTTACCCTTTGAACCTAAATCAGAGCAATCCAAAGCCTGTAATACCTGAAATCGCTCATTAACAGTTTTATCCTGAGATTCGATAACACCTTGTCCTTCCATATTTGACTGACCAAAGCATAGGTAAATATGAAAATTAGGGTCTTTATGACGAACCGTTTCTTCTTTTGTTGTAAACATCAGTTCTATTTCTTCATCTAATTTTATCCCATCCATATTAACAAGAGCACCTTTGGGAATCAAAATTTTATATTGAGTGCCCGGTGTCATATTAATGGACAAATTCAACTTTGTATATAAAGCTTCAACTGTTGCTGGAACATCATTGACAGTAATACCATGATTTTCTGTCAAATAAACAACCTCATTGAAAGTTAACTCTATATTTGAGGACATATCCACATCCGTTTCATTATTCGCTGGGATGCTTGATCGAAATTCAGGTGCCAGTTTTTCCTCCGTTTCTGCTTTAGTACATGAATTACTGAAAGTAAAATGAGAAATAACCATTAGCAATAACAGGAATCTTTTCATTGTATTCAAATCATTTAGGTTAACTATAAAAGACTATTAGTTATTTATGGTTTTAAGTCTGTTTATCACTTCCAGCAAAGCTCTTGAATTATGGTATGGACATTTCCAGAATCCAATTTTACAATCTTCCAGTACCGGTTGTCCATTTGCTTTTACTTTACCAAACCACTCACCATATTCTTTGTCTTTTACATACGATTTGATAAAAACCCACACTTTCTGAATAGCTTCCAGATAAGCAATATCGCCTGTATTTTGATATACATCCATTAAACCAACCATGGCTTCGGCTTGCGGCCACCAATGTTTATCAGTATCCAGATGACCATCCTCTTTTTCATAGAAAACACTTCCATCGCTATCCATACCCTCCTTAATGGTAATATCCACCATGCGTTTTCCAATTTCCTTCATTTGGCTTAACAGTTCTTCATCTTGTATTTCATGAGCCGCCTCAGTCAATAACCATGCACCTTCAATATCATGACCATAAGACACAATCTCAGATTTTATTGTCCAGTCCATATCGAAGAATAAATGAAAATGTGCAGTCTCCTGATTAATAATATGATCTCTGAAAACTTCAAGTAAATGCTGAATGCGTTTTTTAAGATCAGCATCCGGCCACATTCGATATAAATTGGTATAAGGTTCAATTATATGCAGATGCGTATTCATCGACTTTGGTTCGTTGGCATCTTTTAAACTTAAACGCATATCCTCCAATGGTGTCCAATCATCATCCAAAGCTTCAATGTAACCTCCCAGCTCATCATCCTTGAAAAATTTCTCAATAAGCTGATATAATTCAATGGAACTTTCCAGAGCTTCTTTCTTGCCCGATGCTTTATAATATTCTGATAATCCATAAATACCAAATCCCTGAGCATATGCTTGCTTACGCTTATTGGATACTTCACCTTTTGAATCAACGGCCCAGTATAAACCACCATTTTTCTTATCCCAGAAATAAGTCATAAGATAATCATAAGCCCTGTCAGCTAAATCCAGATACTTCTTATCTCTATAAAAATTATAGGCTGAAGAAAAGGTCCATAACAATCGGGCATTTAATACTGCACCTTTATCTGCATCTTCTTTTTTATCTCCGGCACGGTCTGTTTCCCCTATAAATCCTCCTCTTACAGTGTCCAATGAGTGATCCGCCCAAAACATTAATATCTCTTTCAACTCCTGATCCATCTCCTGGATCATATTATTCATTTCGTCTGTTTTCATTCTAAAAAGTGTTCTATGCTTTTGACCTTTTATAAATACTTATGGCATATCGGTATTAAAACAGGATGCAGGTAACTTATCATTGTTAAACAAACCTGGTGTAGCTGCATTACTCCATGCAAATCGCACAGCAACCGGTTCTTTCACCTTACTACTTAAAACCACAGTATTTTTTCTGATTTTTGCCTTTGTCTTATGCCATTCTCCATTTTGGTCCTTCACTTCGAATAACGATAGTGCATCACCCTTAACATTTAATCCATCGGCATGATCAAACAAAACAGTTACTTTGGTTCCTTTCACCTGATAAGAAGAATATTGCGGACCATAAATTGGCAAATCAGTTTTACCATAGGTTTGATTTAAAGCCAGATTAGCAAAACGCAGCCCCACATCTTTCTTATTTCGTGGGTGAATATCAATGGTATCTCCAATATCACTGGTCATTACCATGCCGGTTTTTGCAAGACTCAAAGCCTTACCTTGAGCTTCTCTGATTTCAACACCTGAAGTACCTCCATAACCATTCCATGGAGCAATCTGAGCAAAATAGAAAGGAAAATCTTTTTCAAAGCCGACTCTCCACGATTTAATCATGGTCTGCAACATTGCTGTATAAGTTGATGGATTGGCAGTATTTGCTTCTCCCTGATACCAAAGCACTCCGGCAAACTGAAATGGCATCATAGGTGCAATCATTGCATTAAAGGCTCTTCCGGGTTCAACCGGTCCCCATGGTACTGGCTGTAAAGATTTTGCAGATGTTATTAATTGAGAATCTGCTTCTAATACTTCCTCCGGCATCCATACTTCCACTGGTGTACCACCCCAGCTTGAACAAATCATTCCAATTGGAACATCCAGATTTTCTTGCAGTTTCTTACCGAAAAAATAACCGACCGAACTAAAATCCAACATGGTTTCAGGAGTACAAACATTCCATTCACCACTAACATCATGGGTAGGGTTTAAAGCCGTGCGTGGCGTTACAGTAAATAACCGAATATTAGGAAGATCGGCTTCTTTCACGGCTTCTTCTTTACCTATTATTCCTCCCCTTGTTGTCCATTCCATATTAGACTGACCAGACAATAACCAAACTTCTCCAATCAGAATATCTTTCAATGTGAGTAAGTTATAGCCCTGAATAGTAATTTCATAAGGACCTCCTGCTTTGGGAGTCTGAATTTGAACTGACCACTTACCCTGATTATTAACCACTGTTTTCAAGGTATCAGCACTCCAACCTGCTTTTAGTTTTACTTCTTCCAGTGGTTTTCCCCACCCCCATATCTTAACATCACTTTGCTGCTGAAGTACCATATGATCAGCAAAAACAGCAGGTAAAGAAACATTGGCCTTAGTTGTAATAGTAATTATTACCAGCAAACCAACAAGCAAAAATCGAGTCTGTTTCATTTTGTAATATTTAAATCATAAAAGGGCAACCTGCATTAATACAAGCTGCCTGAATACTATAAGGTTTTCTCACTTTAAATCCGGCATCTCATCCCTTGTAATTACAAAGCTTTGGGCAACAGCGTCTGCCCACCATGTTATATTAGCATGATAGTGATCTGTCTGGTAAAAAGCATCACTATTAATTACATTGGTTCTATCATAATCATACCAGGGCATAAAATACGACCAGGTTGCACCTGCTCTCCATTGCTCTGATATTGGTGACACTCCACCCATTTCACTCAACGTTATAATCTTATTAGGATAAGTTTCCTGTATGGATAAATATTGCGAGGCTATATCAGAAGCATCTGTATTGGTATAAATATCTCTTCCAACAATATCAACATACTCATCTCCCGGATAGAATGCATTATCTTTTGTTTGAGTAGTCCATACCCATATTAAATTATTTAATCCCTGATCCTCAAAATAATTAAACATAAATTGCCAAAGCGCTTTGTAGGTATCTGGCCCTTCGTATCCCCACCAAAACCAGGCAGTTCCATTTGTATATTCATATGTATTTCCTGCAGCTTCATGAAAGGGTCGCCAGATGAGCGGAATATTTTTCTCCTGCAGAAGTTTCAAATAGCCAGCCAACTTTTCTAAATCGGCCATCGCTATTGTATGTTCCCAGGTTCCGTCAATCAATACATTCGATGCTTTAAAAGTAGTTTCTTCAGGTTTATAAGTGAACTCATTGCTTTTTGCATGCCCCTCGTAACGTGGAACAATCCAGTGCCAGTTAGCACAAATCAAGCCATTATTATTCCACCATTCTTCCAGGAAAGTTGTTTGAGAATAGTCAATCCAGTTGGCTGGAGATGCTGGTAGATGAATATAATCAACCGTTGTCATGGCCGGATATTTTCCCGTATGATAATTTACCCATTCTGCTTCGTTTGTATTCCACGAGACATTGGCATGAACGGATGATAAGCATTTACTCCCATAGTTTTCTCTCAGAAAGTTATAAACATTAACAGCCTGAGTTGAAGCATTGGCAGATACTAAATTTTCATCAATTGAAGTTGCCGGGCCTTCGACCGTGCTAAACGAAAACTCAATATCATCAGCCAACAGCACATTATCCATATTTATTAATGATCCCTTGGGAATACTGATCGTATATTCTTTTCCTTTGAGAAGCGATGTGTTTATTATTATTTTGGTATATGCCTCAGTAACATCGGCCGCCACTCCATTAACCGTTATATTATAATTATCTACCAAATACACTACTTCATTAAATGTAACCTGTATTTGAGTTGATATTTCAACATTTTCTTCCTGATCTGCAGGGATACTGCTTTTAAAAACAGGGGGAGTTTTTGTTTCTTCATTATTATCATTTGAACATGATAATATCAACATCATGAATAACAAAAACGACAGTGATTTTTTCATAAAGACTCTACATTAACTAATTTTATCAACTATCTGATCTAAATAATAGATAGTTATATAAATTTCAACTATCTGTAAAATGATAAAATATCTACACAAAACTAACTACTGATTTATCCTACGACAAGTATAATTTTCTCATAATTGCATACCTTTTTATCAAGTGATGCCCATAAAAAACAAAAAACTGCAAAATCGATTATAAGAATCTTTTATAACCTGTGTTCAGGATAGGCTCAACGGGAATAATATCAAAAGTATGTTTCTTAATTGCTAAATTATGAATTCAGGCATCAATACTCCTTAAACTAACTTTCAACATTTACCTTCAATTGAAAGAAAATTGAATTTAGATATTATCAATTGTGTATTAAAAAAAAAGGGGTAAAGAACAATATCCTTACCCCTCTTTCTGGTTGTATTATTGTATGATTGTAACCTTTGATACAATTATATCCTGCCCCTGCACAATAACGCCTGTATCAGACCAGCCATCATTGGTAGTAAGTATTGTATTTAAAATATCACTTGTTAATTCCAGTTCATATGATTTAATTGTATTGTCACCGCTTTCAAAAAATGCAATTTGACCCCAGTTAGCATGATTAATCTGTAATTGTCCCCAACCACCATCATCAATTGTAAAGTAAAACTTTAGAATGGCACCAACGGATACATCCTGAAAAGAAGACTTATACAAACGGAAAGCTCCACCATCTGCTTCACCTGTCCATGTGCCAAGGTCTCTTGTTTCTTCCATAATAGCCGTTTCTTCCACATCTCCCTGGTCCAGTTTCACATATACAAGTCCTTCTTCAATACCAGAAAAACTCACCATTTTCACCTCACCATCCGTGAATCCTTCAGGTAATGTGAATGTGATAAGATCAGTAGTTGCAGTAAAATCAACGCTTTCTCCAGTTGGTAAAATAACACTTTCTACTAAATCCAAATTATGCCCCTCTACAGTAATCACATCACCCGGATTTTTCTTATCCTGAATGGCAACTTCATCAACCGAAGGTAAGATAGCTTCAAGCACATCCTTTGACTCCAATTCAACACGCACATATGAGTTATTAACGAATTTAACGATACCCGACAGTGCTACTTTTGGAAAAACAAGTTCTATTTTGCCCGACTCCACTGAAAGAAAATCCTCACTACTAACAGTATCTCTGTCAGCAAATATAACGTCGTGAACAAAGTTCAAATACTGCCCTGTAATAGTAAGTGTTTGCCCTCCTTTAACAGGATTTGGAGACACCTCATCTATTTCAATAGGATCGTGAAAAGCAAGCAATGTTTTTGTACTTAACTCTCCATCCGGATAAACTAATTTTACATACCCTTCCTGAGCATCCTGAGGAGTAACAATTTTTATTTCGCGAACACTCACTTGTTCAATATCTGTTATTTCCATTTCCCCTGGTAGAATAATACTCGTCACTTTATCAAGATTTCTCCCGATGAACCGTAATTCTTCACCACGGTAAGTAGGACTAGGACCAAAACTTAACAGAACAACTTCTGATGAGTTATCATTCTCATCGTCTTCACATGACACCAGAAATAATGATGATACACTGAGGTATACCAGCGTCATCAAAAAGGTCATGAACTTTAATATTTTATTATCAGATCTTTTCATGATTAATCAAATTCATTGCTTAATATTTGTTCGGCACAATTCTGAAGTTATCAAAGGCCATATCACAATCCAGTGTTCCATTCCCAAGAAAAACTACCATA
Source organism: uncultured Carboxylicivirga sp. (assembly GCF_963674565.1). Taxonomy (NCBI): domain Bacteria; kingdom Pseudomonadati; phylum Bacteroidota; class Bacteroidia; order Marinilabiliales; family Marinilabiliaceae; genus Carboxylicivirga; species uncultured Carboxylicivirga sp. The sequence continues at coordinate 5,763,160 of NZ_OY771430.1, read as the reverse complement.
CAATAGTAACCATCTTCACTAACCTCCATGGTTGAACCTCCTGCAACATATGCATCGACCAGCTCTTTATAAGGTATAATAACTGTTTCCCATTGTCCTTCGGTATCATAAGGAGGAGACCAGAAATATGCATTATAATTAGCAGCCTTTAAGCCGAAGTTTATCAACAGGTTATTGCTATTGTACGGCTTCATCGTATTAAGCTCAAATTTAAAACTGTACAATTCAGGATGTAATATTGCTTCATCTGGTATATTTTTACCTTGCTCTCCCATAGATGCAGCATCTCCCATTGCAACTTCTGTCCAGGCCCAGCTTCCAATGTTACTAACCACCCTGGTATAATTACCATTGATAAGCTCGGGATCACCTTCACCAGGATTGCTTACAACCCACTGAGATCCACCCCATCCCACAAACGGATCACTACTAACCACAATATTTCTATTATCGCGGAACATAAAATTAGAACTACCCGTACCAAAATTTGATTTTACAAGTAATTGCCCCGGAGAAGAACCTTCCGGCACTCTAACTTTTATAATGTTTTCTTCAACAGAAATAACCTCACCTTCCAGTTCGCCAGGGAAAATTACGGTCACCGGTTCGTAGAAATAATTACCGCGAATAACGGCTATGCCTCCATCATTCACATATTCACAATCCATTGAATTTAAAACAGGCTCATTAATAGTAACCATGAAATCATAAGCCAGCTCATATCCGTCTTTAAAATAAATTACAAACTGATTATTTATATCCTGAGGAATTTCAGTTGGAATGCGAACAAGTATGGAAGTACTTGTTATGTAAGGCATAGATAAAGACGCCTCAATGTTATTAAATTCAATACTAACAGCTCCTCCAAGATTTTCGCCCATAATGGCAATCAATTGTCCCTGACCACCACTTACCACTAACGAATCGGAAGAATCCGGGCTTGTAATACGTACATAATCAACTCTCGGTGTTCCCGGAGCATCATCGTCCTCACATGCATTATTAAAAAACACTAATGCAATTGCCAAGAACGTCATATATAAATATCGAAAATTACTTTTCATCCTATTTAATTTAAATTTCAGATTTCGACTTATGATTTATTTATCAGCGTAATAATCCACAGGATCCAACGTAAGGCTCGGCATACTACCTAAATCAGCTGTTGGAATAGGTAGATAGAAATTACCTTCAGTAGCTGTGATGGTACGTTCAGTATGCCATGACGTTTTTACAAAAGTCCAGTAATTTGGATCCGGGAATTGATCGGCATAGATGGCAAATAATCCACGGTCCTGATTATTTAATATGCTTAATGCTTTTTCTTTGTTGTAATAGAAAATATTACTCAAATCATACATGAACATACTTTCCATTCCAAACTCCAGAGTTCTTTCCTTTAACAAATCATCGGCAGTAAAATAAGTCTTATCTGCATTATTTAAGGCCAGATTATTTAAGCCAGCTCTACGGCGAATCATATTAACATACTCCAAAGCCGTTGGATCAGAAGATTGCTCATTATCTCCCAAAACAGCTTCTGCATAGATCAAATACATTTCTGCCAAACGCAACATATATGTATTGTTCGGATAATGCTGTGATGATGCTCCCTCATCAATATCAACATTTTTACCACAGATGTACTTTTTTGTGCATGCAAATGCATAATCACTGGTACTGTTTGGATATACACACTCTTGTGTTGTCACAGTTCCATCTTCGAGAGTGACATCTTGTGTAATCTCTGGATAATGAGCACCTGGCAACATAAATGTATTATACAAACGAGTATCAAGTGTTGCTCCTCGTATGGTATCACCAGTTGATCCAATTTGATTTATTCCTTCAAACTGGGAAACAAAATACCATGAAGCACTGTAAGCTCCACCCCATCCATCACCATTTGCGATATCTGAACTATAAGCAAGATAAGCAGGCACAGAATTACTTGGTCCCCATGATGTTGAATAAACCCATTGCAGTTCAAACAATGACTCGTTGTTATTATCATATGGATAAAGGAATAGTGAACGATAATCTTCCAACAATGCTTTACCACTGTTCTCAATTACATGCTGAGCGAAATATTTAGCACTATCCAGATATGTTTGGTTCCGAACTCCCCCGCTTGATTCTACACCAGCTCTTGACAAATAAAAACGAGCCAACATACCTTCTGCCGAATACTTAGTAATTCTTCCGGTTGCATAAGGTTCTTCCGGCAAATCATCAATAATATCCCGCATTTCTGAAGTTAGGAATTTCCAGATACTTGAAATCGTATTTCTTCTAATATCGGTAGAATTCATAATTTCAATGTTATCCTCAATAATTGGAACAGCTCCCCAGGCTAAAACCAAATTACGGTAAGCACACGCACGCATAAAGCGCGATTCTGCAATTGCCATTATTTTAACTTTATCCGAAACATTTTCAGTGGCATAAGTATTTATATTTCTGATAGCAAGGTTTGATTGTTGAATCACTGTATAAAAGGCATTCCATCCGGCAATAACTTCCGAGTTATCACCATTTGCATTAAATGCACCAAATTCACGGCTATTCCAGGGAGCCATCATAATACCACTTCTAAGATCACCAATACTATATGATGCCTTATCGTTATAATCGAACCACATACGACTATACAAAGGTGCTGTTGCAGCCATTACTTCTTCATCCGTTTTATAAAAATCAGCATCGGTAAGTGCATCTTCAGGAGGTCTTACCAAATAATCTTCAGAGCAATTGGCAAGAGCAAACATTACAATTAGGCCTATCAGCCAGTTATATTTTAATATCTTCATAATACCTGATCATCAAAAGTTTAACACTAAATTAAACGTATAGGTCGGAGTTAACGGATAACGTCCGGTATCAATACCAATTGCCTGGTTAGCGCTTGAAGCGTTACTTCCAACGTACGATCCAACCTCAGGATCATAGCCTGTATATTTGGTTAAAGTGTATAAGTTCTGTGCACTTACAGCTACACGTAGGTTTTTGATATACCGGGTTCTATCCAGCAAAGATTTAGGAACTGTATATCCCAAAGTTATATTCTTCAATTTCACAAAAGAACCATCCTCAACCCATCTGCTTGAGAAGCGTGTCCAGTTACCATTGGGTCCATAAGATATACGAGGCAGATCGGTGTCAGCATTCACAATGTATGCATCACCCTGTTCATCTGTTGCAATTTTTGCATAATCAATTGCATCTTTCATCAGGTTTCGACCCAAATTTATTTGCGATGGATTTGAGTTGATCATTCTCACATAATTATAGATGTCATTTCCATAATTAAAGGTTATCAACACACTTAAGTCAAAGTCTTTATAAGTAAAGTTATTGGTAAATCCACCAAAGAATTTAGGCCAAGGATTTCCTATAAATGTACGATCATTAACATCTATAACTCCTTCTGCACCAGCTTCTCCTTCAATGTTTTTGTATTTCACATCACCAACCCAAACATTATCTTCGCTTATTTCCAATCTATTTCCGTCGGAATCAGTTGGAATAGCACTATTATAAATCTCATCAACTGACTGAAACAATCCATCATATTCATAACCCATAAACATCCATGGTGAGTAACCAACTGCAGTTCGTTGTGTCCAGTTATTCATCCACCATGAAGTACGATCAAAAAAGCCCAGTTCACTATTCAGACTTTCAACTTTAGTATCAACTCCGGAGATATTAAAATTCATATCCCAACGAAAATTAGAAGTCTGAATATTGGTTGACAACAGGCTAACTGCCCAACCTCTGTTGCTAATTTTACCAGAATTCACGGTTGGAGCGCCTGCTCCACCATTACCCGATCCACCCATAAATCCAGGAAGACTGGCATCAAAAATCAGATTATTGGTTGCTTTCTCATAAATATCACCTTCAATCTGTATTCTGTTCTCAAACAAGTGAATATTGATACCAAGGTTATTCGTCATTGTCTCTTCCCATTGCAAATCAGGATTCGCAATTTTACTTGGTGAGAATCCGGTACCCCATTCAGTAGCTGTTGTGCTCAACGGAGAATAGATTCCTGATCCCCAACCAGAGTTACCCGTTAAACCAGTTTCGAAACGTATCTTTAACTCATTCATAAATGAAACATTAAACCAGGTTTCCTTACTAATTCTCCAGGCAACAGATCCTGCAGGGAAGAACCCCCATCGGTTATTTGCTCCAAAATTAGAAGAGCCATCACCCCGAACAGAACCCTGTAGAATATACTTCTCGTTATAGTTATAGTTCAATCGGAAAAGATAAGACTCCATAGCCCACGAATTACTTCCTCCACTTGCAACAGATGTACTTTCATCACCTGCATTTAAATCCATAATATCGTTAGTCAGAAATCCATCACGATAACCTGTGTTTTGTTTCCAGGTTCCTTCTTTATATTCATGTAATGCTGTAGCGTCAATAAAGTGACGATTAAAAGTCTTATTAAAGGTCAACTGCTGTTCCCAGCTATAGAAAGTACTAACTCCTGTAAAATCAGTAAAGGAAGCTCTATCGTTTACAAACCACCCTATTTTCATCTTTGGGTTAAAATAGATGGCATTTTGGGTATTGTAGCTACCATTTAGACCGGTTCTAAAAACCAACCCATCAATAATATCAGCTTCAATATTTACACCTCCGTTTAATTCTCTTCTAACATTTTCATTAGTTCTTAAACTGGCGATTGCAACTGGATTGACGGGAGAATATTGATTTGATCCTTCTTTTGTTTCAAATCCTCCCCATGAACCATCAATATTTCTTACAGGAACCTGAGGGGTATTTTGCAAAGCATTACTAATAACACCTTCTGAAGTAGTTGTTAAAGTCTCTCTAATCTGCCTGAAGTTTGCTGTTTCTCTCATCCGTAGCCATTTTCGTGGCTCCTGAGAAGTATTGACTCTAAAGTTATAACGCTTAAATTCCGATCCGGTAGCAACCCCTTCCTGATCCAACAACTCACCAGAAATATAATAAGTTGAAACTTCGCCCGCACCGCTAACACTTATTTGATGCTTCTGCATTGGAGCGTTTTTAAACAACTCACTTTGCCAGTCAGTACCTTCTCCTAAGATAGATGGATCCAGAAACTCTTCAGGTGTTGTACCTCCTGCTATATCATGAAACTCTTTTACCATCTGAGCATATTCTCTCAGATTCATTACATCCAGATGTTGTGGAGTCGTTTGTAAAGAGTAAGAGAAATTATAGGAAATATCTGCATCTCCTTTTCTACCCCTTTTAGTTGTAATTATAACAACACCATTTGTTGCTCTGGAACCATAAACTGCTGTAGCAGATGGCCCTTGCAAAATTTGAATATCCTCAATATCTGATGGATTAATACCTGCCAAAGGATTGGTCGAACTGGTACTACCAGAGCTTACTGAGGATCCTCCAATCTGCAAGCCATCAATAACATACAAGGGTTCCGTTGAGCCATTTATTGTACTAACCCCTCTGATAATCATAGACATTCCACCTCCAGGCTGACCAGAATTTTGAGTCACATAAACACCCGCAGCTCTACCCTGAATAGCTTGCTCCATCGTGGTATTGACAGTTTTTTCCATTTGCTCATTGGTAACTCCAACTTGTGCTGTTGTCAGGTTGGTCTTTTTTGCAGAACCGTACCCAACCACCACAACTTCATCTAGACCTTCGGATTCAACCTTCATTTTAACATCCAAAGTTGAAAGATTCGTAACATCAAGCGTTTGACGTTCGAAACCAATAAAAGTAAAAACCAACTTAATACTTCCTTCTGGCACTTTTAAGGTAAAATAACCATCCATATCAGAGATGGTACCCTGTGTTGTGCCTTCAATAACGATAGATACACCAGGCAGTGGCTGACCTGTGTCATCTTTAACCTTTCCTGTAATCGTCTTGTTTTGGCCAAAAAATGTATGAACCATAAACAACATGACAATAACAGTCAGAAATCGCAGATTTACATTCATAAGATTTGATTTAGATTAACTGATTTAATTTTGTTATTGTATTTTATACACTATCAACAGTTAACAAATTTATACATTTTTTATTTCACATTTTCAACATTATATCTTCCACTTGAAAAATTTAATGCATATTTATACATCCCTAATGAAAATCACAAAAACCGATAAGAAAACAAATCTCACAGAACAAAACCCATGCACAACACACTAATATAAAATTCTTAGGATAACTACCTTTGTATATCGGGAGTTTAAGGAAGTAGAATAATGCTAATAACTAACATACGCATATTGCTAATACACATTTGTCGTTATTGCAATTTTATACTATTTATATGCAATATTAATTTTGTTACATTTGATAATTTTAATTTTATATTTTTAACGTTTTAGGAAACGTACGAAAAGTTTAAACAGAATTACAATATTCATTGTAATTATCATAGTAACACTATTAATTATCTCAAATAATTAATAGTGACCTTTAATTTTTTTAGATAAGTAGTCGCTTCCAAGGTAGGAACAAACATGTAGAAGCACATCAAATCAGGATAGGAAGCTTTTATCCCTAAAATAAAATAGCATTCATTGGAAAACTAAGCCAATATTATTTAATAAACAGTAGCCTTTTTTGCAGTTTCTTTAATTCCTTTAGAAGCCAATAAAATTTCTTCTCCCCATTCGGTTAACGAGCTCCAATCTTCTCTCGAAACAATATCCAACCATTGATTCTCCTTATTATTTCCTGTCCACGACCATGGCAAGTAACCAATTTCGAGATTATTACAAACCTCTAATACTTTTTTGTGATTTACCTTACAACTGAGATTATTGTCACCATTATTATAGTTGTAGCCAAATTCTCCCACAATAATTGGTAAATTTAAATAATGAACTTTAGTAAGTTCCTTTTCAATTTCAGCATCATCATTCCAGGAGCCATACATATGAACAGAAAACAATAAATTATGCTGAGGATCAAAATCAAGTAATTCCTGTCCATATTTGATAACTGGTGATATATTCTGCCCCCAGCCAGGAGCATCAATTACAATAGTAGTTTTATAACCTGCCTGACGCATTTGAGCTATTGCTTTTTTATAAGCATCACGCCAATACTCATCCGAAGTATTGTGATTACCCCATTCATTAGCAATATTCACTAGTAAATATCTCTCATATCTATGCACAAGGCTTTTCATTTCATCAGAAACAAAATACTGTACCACATCCAAAAGTTTTGCATCGGTTGAATCTCCTGTTACATCATGCAATTCAATCATTGGAATCATTTGCAAATCAATACATCTCTCTACTATTTTTTGCAGATCATCTACAGCAAGATCAGCCTCCCACACTATTCTTACACAATTGACATTGTACTTTACCAGTTCATCAAGAGCTCTGTAAGATTTTTCAGGAAACCATGCATGAGGCATATTCATGCCTCTTATGACAAATGCCTGCCCCTGAGCATCGATCAACCTGCCATTTTCTACTCGGAAACCATCTTTATCAGGCGATAGGTTACAACCAGAAAAAATTATTACAATCAGTAAAACCGAATAATTTATTAACACTCTCATAGACATTGTAAAAAAGATATTAATGATCTGCCTGCAAAAATCTTACAGGCAGATCCAGATATTATTTTACCATTTGAAGATGCATCAATTCAATATCATTTTCCGAAACAGTATCCACACCATTAATTTCTATGGTATACTTCACTCCTGGCAACATATTAAAGTAATTATCAGAGAATTCCGCTTGTTTATTTTTGACCTTAACATATAGGCTAAAGACCATTTTATCTGCAGACAAATCAAGATATAATTTATCACCTTCTTTTCTCAAAGCATGACTCAATTCTACTTTAGGGAGGTCCATAAACTTTGGCTTAACTAAAAAAGCCATATTATACGCTAAAACCTCATCCCCTCTTTTTGCCTCCATGTGCAATATAACTTCTTCTTTTTTAACACCCTTCAATAATTCCTCATAACCCAGAGACTTGACCATCGAAGAAGTATTTGCCTCCAGCACTACGTCTTCTTCAAAATCAGCCACTTCCTCACCGTTCAACTTCACAACACTAACCTTTAAGTGCACATCCTCTTTTTGGTGATAATCAGAAACCAGATAAACATCGACACCATCAGCTTTCACATCAGCCGAAACAATCACAGGTTCATAACCCCTTTTGACAGCATAATGCATTGCTTTCCACTTATGATAATAATCCGTACTACTCCAGCTTGCAACCGGCCAGCAATCATTAATCTGCCAATATAATGTTCCCATGCAATATGGCATTTCACGTCTGTGAGCTTCTACGGCCATTTTAGCAGCACGAGCCTGTAAAACATGACTCATATATAAAAACTGCTCAAAATCAGCAGGTACATTTTTATACTCCCAACTCATGTATTCTTTAATTCTCAGATTTCCGATACCGCTTCGCTGATGAGCTGCCATTACCTCCGACTCAATATCATAATCTTCCGGGATAGCATAAGTTTGCACGGTTTCAAAATCAGGAAATGACTGAAAACCATATTCACTAATAAACCTTGCTTTATACTTTTTAAAATCTTCAAAAGGATGTAAACCATGCCATACTCCCCAATAATGCATATCACCTGATGTGGTTTCGTAGCCAGCATGTTGATCTGGCTCATAACCAGCCTGTGGTGACGAAGGCCAGTAAGCAATATCAGAATCATTCTCAGCAATTACCTTTGGCAAAATTTTATGAAACACATCCAAATAGGCTTTTTGAATCTCGTCCTGTTGTTCTTTGGTATATCTCTGCTTCCAACCCCAACCTCCTTCGCTGTAATAATTCCATGCAGTGTTTATCTCGTTATTTCCACACCATAAAGCAATAGATGGATGATTACGCAAGCGTTTTACATTATCAATCGCCTCCTCTCTTACATTGTTTAAAAATACTTCATCACCAGGATACATTGAACAGGCAAACATAAAATCCTGCCAGATTAGAATTCCGTTACGGTCGCACAGATCGTAGAAATAATCATTTTCATAAATACCACCTCCCCAAATACGCAACATGTTCATATTGGCATTTACAGCGTCAGCAATAACTTTTTGATAATCCTTTTCAGACACTCTTGGGAGAAAATTATCATTTGGTATGTAATTAGCTCCCTTGGCAAACACTCTTAATCCATTTAATTCAAACAAAAAGGACTCTCCTTTACCGTCTTTCTCGCGAACCAGCTTAATTGACCGAATACCTGTTGATACTTTTTTATCAGCAATTAACTTATTTCCTTTTTTAATGCGAACCTCAAAATCATACATATTAGCTTCACCCAATCCATTACTCCACCATAATTTTGGCTTTTCAATCTCAAAAGGAAGTTCAATTACATTATTACCTGAAGTTAATTCAGCTGTCTGACTAAGAATCATCTTTTGATCCTTACTATTAAACAACTCCATCTCAACCGATGCAGATGATTCGGAATTAACCTCAACCACCGCCTCTAACTCTGCTTTCTCAGCATTTACCATTGGCTGTTTGATCTGCAAAGAGGTTACTTTTGCATCATTCCATGCCATCAATTCAACAGGACGCCATATACCAGAGGTAACAAAACGAGGTCCCCAATCCCAGCCGTAATGATAACCAGCTTTACGGGTAAAAACAGAGACTTTTTTATCTCCCAGTCCTCCATTTTCTGACTGATCATTTGATGCCGGGTAAGCATAAGCAGCTGCATCATATAATTCAAGACCTTTCTTTATAGGAGAATGCAAATATACTTTCAGCTTATTTTCACCCGCTTTGGCAAATTCCTTAATATCCGCTTCCCACTGACGATGCATATTGAAAGCACTCAACACCAAAGAATCATTCAAATAAACATCAGCATAAGTATCCAAACCATAAAAATGAAGCACCAATCTGTCGTGTTGTATGGTTTGGTCATCAATACTGAAAACAGTTTGATATACCCAATCTTCTTTATCAATCCATTGAAGATCTTTTTCATTGGTTCGATAAAATGGATCTTCTATCTGACCATTGTTCAACAAATCGGTATGTATTGTACCGGGTACTGTGGCATTACCTGAATAATCACCGTTTACCTGCTGATAAGTCCAGCCATCATTTAATTGCTTCACTATCATGGTTTCTGATTGGGGTTGCTGACATGCATTTAGTAAACCTAATACACACATCGAGGCAACAATTAGCTTTTTCATAACATGGGATTTTTTTGAAAATTTCTTATTTATTCTTCAGAGCGGCGCTTATCCAGATCTGAAATGATTACCTCCATCTTATCATCACTCAACTGATAGAAGAACATTACCAACCCGGAAATTAAGGCTGCTATACCTGGAAAATAACTCATCATATATTTTATACCGTCCAGTGTTTCAGCTGATTGTTCCACATTAGCTTCAAAACCATAATAAGAAAGCAACCAAAGAGTTACAGAACCTCCTATTGTCCAGCCCAGCTTTTGAGTCATACTGGAAGCCGAAAACACCAACCCTGTAGCTCTTCTGCCTGTTTTCCATTGTGAATAATCAGCTGAATCGGCATACATCGACCATAATAAAGGAAAGATAATACCAGCACAAAAACTGATTAGGGCCTGCAACACATACATCATCACAAGTCCATCCTTATCGATATAATAAAATACTCCACTCAAAGCAGCTGCAATAAACATCGCATACATAAATGTTTTTCGCTTACCTATGATTGCCGAAACGGGCTTTGCCATCATAACTCCAATCATATTGGTGGTCTGCCCTAAAAACAAATATGCAGTGCTGTAACTTATGGTTGTAGCCGTCCACTCAACAACCGATTCATCACCTACAAAGTATTTGAAATAATACAAAGCAACACCATCTCTTACCGAATTAAAAATAAGTGTAGCCACACCAGCACCCAATAAAACAAACCAGGGAATATTTTTACCAAGATTTTTTAGATCTTCTTTTAAATTATTTTGCTGATTTTTGGGAGGAGAAATACGCTCACGGGTCCACGAAAAGGTTAGTATGAAAAACAAAATAGCAACCAAACCTACAACAAACATGGTAAGTTGATAAGAAGTTTGTTCAGTTACAATTCCTTTAAAGAAATCAACCATTGGTTGGTAGGTTGCTACTACCAGAATACTTCCGGCAAAAGCAAAAACCATACGATACGACGCAAACGAAGTGCGATCATTTGATTTTGGTGACATCACACCTAACATACTGGCATATGGCACATTAATAGCCGTATAAGCCATCATCATAATGGTATAAGTTATATAGGCATAGATCAATTTACCGGTCACACCTAAGTCAGGAGTCGTAAACATTAACACTCCGGCCAATCCAAAGGGTACGGAAATCCAAAGAAGATAAGGACGAAATTTACCCCATTTTGAATTAGTTCTGTCACCAATAATACCCATAATCGGATCGTTGGCTGTATCCCAGATACGGGTAACCAACAACATAGTACCTACCGCTGCTGCAGATATTCCAAAGACATCGGTATAAAAAATAGGCAGAAATATTGAAAATACTTTCCAGAACATTGATGAGGCAGCATCGCCAAAACCATATCCGATCTTCTCTCTCAGGGTAACGTTATCATTCATAAATTTAGTTTGTTAGCATAGGGGAAAGCTCCTCAAGTCATAAGGAGCTTTTATGTCAATTAAAGATAATGTTTAAAAATTTAGCAGATCCATAAAATCCTTATTCTTATCAATCAACTCATGGATTGTTTGAACACTCAGGTGCGAATGCAACTTATCCTCTGGTGTATTCAAACAATAGTCAACCAACTTATCAATGGTTGTAGTAGCCACATGCATACGAGTATCAGATGAAGCGTAGTAAATAAATACTTTTCCATCTTCATCGGCAATCCATCCATTGGCAAACACTACATTGGAAACATCACCCACACGCTCATCCTTTAAAGGTGAAATAAAATGTCCGTTTGGCTTATGAGTAACCATCCAGGGTTTTTCCAAATCAGTCATAAATACATACAAGGTATATCGCAAACCTGCAGCAGTATTACGTACCCCATGAGCCAGTTGCAACCAACCATGTTCGGTTTTTATTGGAGCTGGGCCTAATCCATTTTTTACTTCATAAATGGTATGATAGGTTTTAGCATCCACAATTACCTCTTCTTTCACCTCAGCTTTTTCGATGGTATCAGACAATCCAAAACCAATTCCTCCTCCTTTACCTGTATCGATAAAACCATCCTGAGGACGAGTATAAAAAGCATATTTCCCATCAATCAAATGAGGAAATAGTACCACATTGCGTTGTTGGCCTGTTGTGGAGATCAAATCAGGAAGTCGCTCCCACTCTATTAAATCACGGGTTCGTGCAATACCTGCTGCAGCTGCAGCACTACTGGTATCACCGTCGGGTGCATCAGGGTCTTTACGCTCTGTACAAAACACACCATAAATCCATCCATCATCATGCTGTGTTAAGCGCATATCATATACATTCGTATCCCAATTATCGGTCTGAGGCATTGCTATTGGTTTATCCCAAAAGGTAAATCCATCTATTCCATTGTCACTTTCAGCTACTGCAAAAAACGACTTTCTATCATTACCTTCAACCCGAACGACCATCAAATACTTTCCATTCAATTTAATGGCTCCTGCATTAAAAGCAGCATTGAAACCAATGCGCTCCATAAAATAAGGATTGGTCTCTTTATTCAAATCAAAACGCCAGTGCAATGGCACATGATTTCGTGTAATTACAGGATATTTATAACGGGTATAAATTCCGTTTTCACTGAATAAAGCCTTGTTATGCTTATTAATAACCTTTCGGTGTTTCTTTTTAACCTTTTTGAGGCGTGACTCAAAAACATCTTCTCTCATAACATTATTATAATTCTTTCAATACTATGATTACTCACTCTATTTTTCTGCTTCAACCAGATCATTTAATAACCAGATATGATCCTGATCTATAAATTCTTTTGCATAAACTGCTCCCGGATGTTTCGGATATGGGAAAAAGAAATGAACATCCGGATCGTTGCGCCAAACCATAGCATAACTAAGATTTGCAGCCACCAGACTATCCTTTAACACAACACCTAATTTTTGGGTATACCAGGTTGTATCTGCAACATTTTCAATCCCTGATTCGGTTAAGGCTGAGATTTTCCCCTTTTGATTTGCGTATCCAACCACTATCTGAAGCTTTTTAATGGCTGCATCAACATCTCCTCCTACCCGTAAATCATAATAATTATCCATCCCCACAATATCGACATACTCATCACCCGGATACCAGGTAAGGTATTCATTAAGCGAATTAAAACTACAATCAGGCGAATAAGCTATTGCCATCTGATCCATGCCCTTTTCATTTTTCAGATAATCAATCGTAAAACGAAAAAGTGCTTTAAACTCATCGGAAGTACAATGTTTACTACCCCACCAAAACCAGCTTCCGTCCATTTCATGCCAAGGGCGAAAGATAAACGGCATCTTCTTTCCATCCTCCATCTGAAAAGAATTCAGAAATACAGCCAACTTATCTAACTGTCTGATAAATTCATTGTGATATTCTCCACGTGGAATGATATATTTAACAACAGTTGTATCTGTGTTCCATGAGTTTTCGCCATTAATAAGTGAATATGGATGCCAGCTAAAAGTATTAATACCTCCATTTTGAGAAGCCTTTATAGCCAGACTCCGCATCACATCAAAAGGCACACTATCCAGATTACAAGCATCTCCCCGCTCTAATCCTCCCAATTCCCATCCAAACAAAGCAGGATAATCCCCGGCAATACGTTTAACATCCGATTGTCCATCAACATATTTCCAATTGATGCCATATGCCAAATCATCCTGATGACCAAATAATATACCTTTCCCTTTTATATTCTGCAGTCTTTCTATCAACTCTTGGCGACCCGTTTTTTCCTCAGATTGATCATCACAGGCAACCGTTGTAATAACCACCATAAGAAAAAGACAGTAGATCTTATTAAAACACATCTTCATACAACCTGGATAGCAATTAAAATTTTAAACAAAAGTAGCTCCACATATAAGCTTCAACAAGTATTTTTACATCACTAATAAATACTATTTTATCATTCAGATAAACTTTTACTATTCTTCCTAAATCACTATTATACTTATTTAATTGATATACAAATACATTCTATTACACACACAAATCTAACAAGCTACTATTCACTGCAATTTTCCATCATTTAAATAATAATAGAATTGTACTATTTTATCACAACAACTATATTTGCATCAAAATCACAGCTATGTCAAATCAAATTCATCGTGAAATAACTCCTCTGAAAGAGAATGATTGTTTCTTAATTTTCGATAGAGAAAGAGAGTTTTTCAACTTTCCCATTCATTTTCACCCTGAATTTGAGATTAATTATATACGACATGCCAAGGGAGGCAAAAGAGTGGTTGGTGACCATATAGGAGAAATTGAAGAAAAAGAACTGGTAATGGTTGGACCCAATTTATACCATGGCTGGGAAAATTACAAAAACACAGGAAAAGAGACTTTACACGAGATAACCATTCAATTCCCCAGAGAATTATTCAATGACGATTTACTAAGTCGCAATCTCCTACAACCGGTTAAAGAATTAATGAACAATGCATATAGGGGAATACTGTTTTCGCAGGAAACAATTAATATGATTGAGCCACGACTTCAAAGATTAAGTCAAAAAAGAGGCTTTGACAGTTATCTCGAATTTCAATCTTTATTATACGATCTGGCCATATCAAGAGACCAACAGTTATTAACTAACATGTCCTTCCTTCGCCAGAATGATTTTCATAACAGCGAACGTATAGAGTCGATCTACACCTTTGTAAAAGAAAATTTTGGCAAAAAAATAAAATTGGAAGATGCCGCCAGTCGCGTAAACATGACCGTGGTTTCATTCAGCCGTTTGATAAAACAGCGTACAGGCAAGTCGTTTGTTGATTTTGTTAATGAGATTCGTCTGGGTTATGCCACCCGTTTATTGATTGAGAGTAATAAAAGTATTGGTGAGATATGTTTTGAATGTGGATTTAACAACATCTCCAATTTCAACCGCATTTTCAAAAAACGACAAGGTTGTACCCCATCAGAATTCAGAACTAATTTTACTGGTACGCGAAGTGTTTTTTAGTTGACACCTACAAAAATCCTTTAAATAATACATCATTAAAAAAGCACCAAGATTTGCCTTGATGCTTTTAATTTTATCGATATATTCTATTCTCAATTAGTTTCTACTCACAACTATTTTGCGAACCATAACTTCGTGATCATTAGTTTGTATCTGTAAAAAATATGTTCCGTTTGGTAAATCCGTTAAATCTATTGATGCAGTATTTTGGTGTTTCATAACTGCACTTCCATTCAAATTATAAATAGTGACTGAATTAATAGTTTTTTCTGTTTCTATATTCAAAACTCCCCGCGTTGGATTTGGATAGATTTTAATATAACTGTCAATATCCGATTCCAATCCGGTTGAAACAACATTTACACTTATTCTTTCTGATGTTTTCGTACAGCCACCTCGGCTTATGATAACATAGTATTCTCCTGTAACAGTAGGTTCAAAAGACTGAGTATTCGCTACTGTTGGAGTTCCTTCCGGATCAACATAATGCCAGTTGTATGTATTGTTAGGATTTACATCAATAGTTGATAATTCATTGTTTATTGCATCATAAGAAATAGAATTATCAAGATCCACTCTTTGATCTTTTATAAAATATGCAAGAGAACCTAATTTTGTAATATCATGTTGTCCTGTTAAATCAACAATTGTATTCTCTTCACCGGTTACTGTTTCAAAATTATAGTATGCTAATAAATCCGGATCATTAACCTCAGCAAAACAATTCAGGTTCTGCCCTATTTCATTTTCAGATAAACTTCTTTTCCAAAACTTCAGTTCATCAATATATCCAGTCACTCGACGGTGAGCAGCATTATATGAATCACGTCCTAATACAAATGGAAGTGTGTTTAACTGAGGTTGTGTGCTTGCCGTTGAAATATTATTATGCACATAGGGTACGCCATCAAGGTACAATGTAATTTTAGTTGGTTCAATAACCAATGCAACATGATAATGCGTGTTTGGATGTATAACAGGTCCGCCTGTCCAGTCCCAACCAATAGTACCCCAATTATAGGTAAGACGAAGTTCTTCTCCCATCAATCCTACATTATTTACTACAATACCTACAGCATTACTCCCATCACGACACATTAAAATGGCTCCATATAAATCAGCAAAGGTAAGATTAATATCTGCTTCAATAGTATAACTATTTTGATCATAACCTAATGAAGGAATAGCATCCGGAGTTGTATTACCTGCAAGCAAATAAAACGAGTTAAAATCAGAAAGCGGTCGTTCTTCATTATACAAATCAGATACTTCCTGAGCAGATAATTCCCTGTTGTAAATAAGTAAGTCATCAATTTTAAAATTTCCAATTTCAGTCGAAACAGCTGTATGACCTGTTCCTATTCTAAAATCCTCGTTTAAAGTGTTAAATGGATTGTTATTTTGTCGACTTAGCACTTCAACACCATCTATATAAATTTTTACTGTGCTGTTTCCATAAGTGACCACATAATGCTGCCAATTATTCACACTTGGTCTAACTCCTGTTATATAATCATTCCCATAAGCATAGGCCATTAATGAAGTGGTATTTACAAAACCAAAGAAATTATTATTCCAGCCAGGAAAACCATCGGCACCATAAGCCCAATAACTTTTGGCATAATTATCAACAGGTTTGATCCAAACAGAAACAGATCTGTTGGCATCACCTGTAGGTAAAAATGGAGCATTAGCTATATATAACCATGAATTTGCAGGTAGATTAATAGCACCACCATTTACACCAAAACGATCTACTTCATCCTGTAATGTCCCATTAGCATCAAAAGAATAAGATGGATTAACACTGTTAGATAAATCAGTTCTTCCATCAAACTTGAACTGACCGACCAAACCATTGGTAATTTGTGCATTTACCAGGTTTGAAGTAAAAAAAGCGACTACAAACAAAGCTTGTGTAAAGAGTTTTCTCATATCCTCTATATTTTGCAATTAATAATTAATCGGAATTCGCCAATTACATCCTCCAGATTACGATTGTGCTGCAGCAAACAAGTTAACTTGCGACAAATCGTTGTGATTGGTTTTCCTTCAGCAAAATTACAGAGCTATGTATATATGATTTTTACACGAAAAGGGTAAGAAAGATTAAATCCATTTATTATCCCTGGCAATTTTTACAGCTTCTTCTCTATTATGCACCTGCAGGATTTCATAAATTTTTTTGATGTAGTATTTTACATTATTTACCGAATTCATATCAAGGTCATTGGCAATTGATTTATAACCCTTCCCCTCGGCCAGTTTCTTTACGATTTCAGTTTCAATATCACTAAATGGTGAGCTCAGGTTTTTATGAAACTTTTGCAGTATTAATCTTGCAATTGCAGGACTCATTGGTGCACCACCTTGACATAATTCTTCTATGGCATTCATAATTTCAACACTCGAAGCACCTTTTAATATATATCCCGAAGCTCCATTTTCAAGTGCACGAAATACCATCTCCGGTTCTTGCCAAACCGTTAGCATTAATACCTCAACTTTATTATTAATTCTTTTCAGTTTTCGGGTTGATTCAATTCCATTCTCACCAGGTAAATCAATATCCATCAGCACGATATCACAATTACGCCAGAGTTCATCTTTAAAAAAGTCTTCGGCACATTCATAAGTTTCCACTACCTTATATGAGTAATTACCAGAGTTAATTAAGAACTCATATCCTTTTCGCAAACTTTCGTTATCTTCTATTATAATAATTCGTTTCAGCATTGTATAAAATTAAAAGATAGACAAGGATAAAATTCTACCCAAAATAGGTAAACACATTAGAGCTTGCTGGTATTCTTAATACATATTCACATCCATTTTGAGTTTGCATTTGCAATTTTCCACCAATCTTTAAAACCCGATGAGCAATGTTTTTCAGTCCCTGCGTATTCCTTATTTCTTTTTGATCGAATCCAATTCCGTTATCTGAAAGTTTAATAATTAGGTCTGATGCATGCATTAGCATTTCGAAATGAAATTCCGTTGCATTTGAATATTTGTATGAATTGGTTACCACTTCTTTACATACAAAAAGAATCTGTCGTAAGAAATTGGGCGAGTAAATATGGAAAGCATCACTTTCATTAATATTGAATTCAGGGACAAACTGAATATTACCTTTAAACAAAATATTCTCTGAAAAATCACAGATATAATAATAAAGCTCCTTAAGTGTATTGTTATTCCAATCAATTGACCATAAAAAGTCGCGAGTTCCATCAAGCAGACTCTGAGAGTTATTCATTATCTCAGTTAAATCATGATTCACATCTTCATCAACCTTATCACCCAGACGCAAATATAAACTTTCAGACATTAACTTAATGGTTGCCAACTTATTACCCAACTCATCATGAAAATCCCTTCCCAATTCAGTGCGCAATGAGCTATATCGCATTGTAATTTTCTTTACTTCCTTATCCAACTCCTCAATTCTATGCTCCGACAATTCCATAATCTGCCGGTTTGCTTTGTCTAAAAAATGTGTAAACGCCGAAATAACAGACTCCGTTAAAATTGTTAAAAACAGCCACGAAAAATATTGATTCTGAGTAAAAGGTTGAGAACTATCCAAACCCGACATGAAATACAACCACGTTAAAAATAACCCTGAGATTATTGTTACCACGATTCCAAACCATCTAGTAACAAAAATATTACTGGTAATTATTGTAAATAAAATCCAACCTAAATCGGGAGAATAAAAACCTCCACTTTCAATAATACTTTTATACAATACTGGCAAAATGGTGAGATTGATAAAAGCCAATGGAATGTTCACATTTTTAGTAAACCGCATCAACGAAAAGAAGATATTGAATATTACTAAAGCAACTCCATTGTTTATATTCTTTACATGCGACAGAGGATTATTTACATAAAAATACAAGGCATATATTATAAAAAGAAGATAGATTATTAATGTTGAATAGGTGGCTATTATTGATTTTTTATACGTAGGAATATCTTTCTTTAATATACTACTGTTAATAAGCCACTTATTTACAAAATTGATTGATTCTGGAATTGTAACCATGATCTTGTATTCATATTTTAAAACGTAATTCAATAATACAAAAATGGTAGTTTTGTTCAATCCCTATTCATATCCTGAAAAAATAATTCAAAACATTCTTCATTATACATCAAGGTCAGTTTGATATAACATAAATATTTAAAGAGTAGCATATAACTTATCAAATTGGCATCATCCTTTCTGTTGTTTTTACTCTTCATAAGTACTTTTTGATTTGAAGCAAGCTAAAAAAAAGGAGGTTACCATACACAATAGCAACCTCCTGACTCAACAACTATTAACCCATTCGCTGAGAATTAAATTGTTAGTATCACACTTTTATTCAAACATACTTTGCTGCAATTTAGATATATCCTGATATTCGACATCTGAAGGTGGAGAAAAGCGATCATCTGAAATACTAATATTCTCATCAAACAAAGTAGCCACTTCATTATTCTCCATACCCATCAACTTAGCTATGGACTTTAACACAACACCTTTATATATCCACGATTTGGCTCCCATTACAGACAACACCTCACAAGGATAACCAAGGAATTTTTCTGTTCCCAGCTTTTCGCCACCAAATGCATCCAATAGCTGTTGTTCCATTTGTTTGGCTTCTTCCTCTGTCATATCCTCGGCTATGGCATGGGCCAGTTCTTTCACATCCAGAACCCCTTTTTGACCTGTTCCATCCAAAAGATTGGCCGACCAAAACTTATCACCAACAGTTACAGTTATTGTATGTGTTTCTTCACGGCTTTTGATACCAAACATTTTAACTTCGGTAACCGATTTTGTTTCTTCGTAGGTCTTATCGCCATAATTATCCCACCATATAGTTTTTGTTCCGGTTGTATTGCCCGATAAGGTATATTCAACATGACCAGACTTTACGGCATATTTTTCGGGATCAATCTGTGCATTCATTACCTGTGAAAATGCCAATAACAGAACCACTGCCATTTTTTTTACAATACTCATTGTCATCGTTTTTTTTATTCAACAATCAACTTTTTAATCAATGAACCTTTATCTGTTATTATTTTTACCAGATACGATCCTGTAGGTAAGTTCTCAATGTTAAAAGGAGAATAGGCATCATTATTTAAGAATGTAACTACCCTATTACCTGTCAGATTGTAAACTTCGCAATCAAAAGATGACGCTCCCTCAATGCAAAAACTGCCACTACATGGATTCGGATATATATTAAAAGCCGCTTCAATCAATTGATTATCTATCACTGTACTTGTTGCATCCGGAATAAACTCAACTGTAAGACTTCCGTAGATAGAGGCTACACCTGAACCTGCTGTTTCAACATAATTATGGGCAACCGCATAAAAAGTATGACTACCTGCATTAATATCATAAACACGAGTGTGTGAGAATGAATTATGGTTTAAATCAGCATCAACTGCTAATACTGAAATATTGCCATCATTAACTGACCAATCAGGTGTATCACTGGCAGCCAACACAATCATATCTCCTTCATCAGAATTGCACATACCATCGAAATGAACAATGGCTTTTCCGGATGTTGCAGCATTTATACTTACTTGTCCAACTGTTTTTACGTTAGTCAAATCTGTATTCACTTCAACGATGCGGGCATTATCAAAAGGCAATAAACCATCTGGTATAAAAACTGCTGTGAGCGTTCCATAAACAGAAGCTACTCCACTTCCATCTGTTTCAACATAATTTTGTGCAACAGCATAAAATGCATGACTGCCGGCCGTAACATCATAAACGCGTGTATGCGAAAATGAATTTCTGTTTAGATCAGTATCGATAGCTTCCACTGCAACATTCCCATCATTGCTAGTCCAGGAAGTTGTATTGCTAGCACCCAATACTATTCGATCACCAACATCAGAGATGCATCTACCATCAAAATGAACAATAACCTTACCTGAT
This sequence comes from uncultured Carboxylicivirga sp., assembly GCF_963674565.1. Classification (NCBI taxonomy): domain Bacteria; kingdom Pseudomonadati; phylum Bacteroidota; class Bacteroidia; order Marinilabiliales; family Marinilabiliaceae; genus Carboxylicivirga; species uncultured Carboxylicivirga sp. The sequence continues at coordinate 5,742,006 of NZ_OY771430.1, read as the reverse complement.
GTATTGGCATCAACAGCTACCTGACCTACAACCGTCTTGGCACTCAGATCGATCTGAACCTGAGAAATATTATCACTTGTAACAGTATAAACCCCATTGGGTACAAATTCAACCGTTAAACTTCCATAGATAGAGGCAAAACCCGAACCATCCGTTTCAACATAATTCTGAGCAATCGCATAAAAAGTATTACTTCCGGGTGAAACATCATAAACCCTTGTATGCGAAAAAGGTCTGTTAGGGATTTCATTACTTACCGCTTCAACAGAAACACTTCCATCGTTCGTTCCCCAGTTTGGTGTATTGCTGGCAGCCAAAACTATACGATCACCCACATCGGTTGAACAGTCTCCATCAAAACGAACAATGGCTTTACCTGCCACTTGAGGATTAATTGTTACTTCACCAACAACCGTTGAAGTTGATAAATTTATTCTTGTTTTTGAGATTCCCTGAAAAGCAACTATCTGAGCAACCATGGCAATAGTACTTGTTAAGGAAAATAAGATTGAAAGTAAAATTTTCTTTTTCATTTTTAATTCTGCATTAAGTTTAAGTTTGGTTAAAATATCTTCTAGTTGAGATTACATATATCTCTATCTCTGTCAGAAACCGAAATCCATTACAAGATGAGTTGAATCGGAAGACTGAGTAGAATTGCTATTCAAAAGTCCTTTTAAATGGGGATACTTACGTTGAATTTCCATCATTCGCAAGGCCATGGTATTCATTAAAAAATCAATGGCATTTAAAGTATCACCAACTGCCAACTCAATTGATGGAGACTTTTTATATTCATCCATTCCTTCCCCAAATTCTTTCAGAATTAGCATCATCTGAGTAAAATTCTTCATCAACCTCACCTTACCCAGCCCTTTCAGCTGATCCATGTCCCGAACATCTGAGTCTTCCATCAAATAGGCAATATCCTCAGCCTTTCTGCTTAATTCATTTATTTGCTCCAGTATGTGTTGGATTAAAACTTGAGATAAACTGTCATTATCAAAAATATCGGGTACAAACGGATCAACCGGAGGCAGGTAATTACGACTATTGCACGATGCAATAATGAACAGCGTTAACACAATGCCCCAAACACGTATGTGTCTCATATCTTAAGAATTTATTCAACTAGATTTTGACAAATTCCACACGCCTGTTATTGGCTTTTTCTTCAGGGGTAGCATTGGTATTTAAAGGAACAGATTCACCAAATCCTTTCGATTGTAAGCGAGACGCATCAATCCCCATTTGAATAAGAGTATTCATGACTTCCTTAGCCCGTTGCTCAGATAATGTCTGGTTTTGCTGATCATTACCATCACTATCTGTATGTCCTTCAACAGAAAACTTCAGATCAGTATTTTTATTCATCAACTGGTAAATCTCGTTGATTTGTCCCATTGATTCGGGTTTAAGAGAAGTTTTATTTACATCAAACCGAATACCATTACAAACAATCTTTCCGTCACTTAGAATACGATCGTAATATTTGACACCACCTTTAGCTATTCTCACATTTTTCAGATACCAGATTTGCTTTTCATTCACATTGGCAAAATAACATTGAATGGACAAACCAGAAGGATTATATTCATAATGAGGAATATTTATTAAACGTGTATCATCAAGATAAACTTTAAGTTTTCCTTTGGTGTAAGCTATTGAAATATGCATCCAACGTCCTTGGTTGCTATCTCGCTCGGGTGCATATTCAGCAGAAATCTCGTCTACACTAACTCGATTCAGGTTTATTTCTATTTCAGCATTACCACCGCTTTTTTGTCGTTTTCGATCCCATAAATAAACAAAGAAACGATTGCCACGTGCAGGACGATAAACATCAAATTCAACGGTGAAAATTTCAGGAAGGTAATCGGTTTCGGCATTTTTAAGATACGGAGTTATTTCAGGCATTCCATCGAAAAAGGCAATCACTTTCTCGCTATTTACTTCCACAACTTCAACCTGCCCAGCTTTCAAATCCCAACGGGTTGGAAACTCTCCGTTTTCTTCATCCATATCGGGAGCATCTGAAAAAATAACTTCGTCACCAGGTACAAAATCAAATTTACTCCAACTCATGGTTACCTTATCAGCTTCAATATTATCACCTACAGTTGCCTCATTAGTTGAAACTTCTTCAGCATTATTATTCTGTTCAGATGTGGTACTTTTTGATGTATTTTTCTTTTTCTTGCCAAATAGCGAACCAACCCCTTCTTCAAGTTTGTCGAAGGTTTTATTAATAACCTGATCCGTCTTCTGATTGGCTTTTCTATTAGCTGTTTTTTCTACTTTTTTACCTACGTCGACTTTTATCTGAGCCTGCATTAAAAAAGCAGGAGCAAAAAGATATATTAGTATGATCAGTTTTTTCATAGCGATTACATTGGGTTAACTGAAGAAAAATCAGAAAATCGTTTCGAAACACCTTTTGAGAATATTCCGAAACTCATTTCCCGATAGTTTATTTTTTATTAAAAGGCATACAAAATACCAGCACCAATATTCAAATAATTGGCTCCACCCAATGTGTATTTTACTTCACCTGTAAGGAATAGGTTATCAGTCAAACCCATTCTTCCACCCATACCAATATTTAAACCAATATCAGAACCTTTGGTCTCCAAGTCAGTTGCAAGACTCAACATACTATCATAATAATCAGCATATTCGTCGCTGTAATCAACCTGATAATCACTCACTATATTATCAAGTTTGATTTTATAAAAAGTTACATTTAATCCGGCAAGTGCATAGAAACATCCTTTATCGTTGCAGCTAAAAACATAGTGACCATTAAAATCAAGTGATGACCAATTGGTATAGTTTTTCTTGAAATAATAAGTATAGCCCGCATCTGCTTCCCATACATCATTAATTTGATACAGACCTTTTAAATGAATACCCAGATTTTGAATTTCGGTAGCATAATCCACTCCAGCTCCCAACATAAATTTTGAGTCCTGAGCATTTGCAGTTAATCCCAAAACAAAAAGTGCGCTTAGCACCAAATACATTTTTATTGTTCTCATGTTTTTTAGGTTTTTAATTGTTTACTCTCCAAAAGTAGAGTCCAAAAACATGGGACAACGGGGTAAATTTGAATTGGTACTATCCTTACTTGAAAGCGTATTGATTTTAGCAGAATCTGTTTTGGTCTATTCCCGACCAATTAGTCTATAATGTTTCAACCATTTGCAAAACATAGGCTTTACGACGCATCGAAACAGGTATTTCTTTGCCGTTACTCAGAATGATAAAACCACCGTCACTCTTATCAATTTTATTTACGTAATTGAGGTTAACCAGGTATGACTGGTGGGGACGAAAGAAACGATATTCTTCCAATAAATCAGCAAATTCTTTAATTGATTTTGAAACCAGAATCTCTTTTTTATCCTTCAAATAAAACGAAGTATAACTATTATCACTTTTACAGTAAATAATATCACTAACCTCAACCAGGTGAATTGAATCTGATGTGCGAAGAACTATTTTTTTTCGTTGTTCCTCTTTTTCCAGATGTTGAATAAAATTATCCATCTGTGTTATACTTAACGTTTGTCTGACACCTTCAATGGCAGTATTTACTGCTTGAACAAACTCCGTTTCGTTCACAGGCTTTAATATATAATCAATGGCACTAAATTTTATAGCCTTGATTGCAAATTGATTAAAAGCTGTAATGAAGATAAGTTTAAATGAATAAGGCTTAACCTTTTGTAAAATATGAAAACCGGTGCCGCCTTTGATTTCAATATCTAAAAACACAATATGAGGTTTATGCAACTGAATGATCGAAACACCCTCTTCAACAGATGCAGCTTCAGCAACAATTCTAATATCCGAAAAATTATCTGCAACCATTTCGCGCAACAACATGCGCATATTAGGTTCATCATCAATAATTACTGCATTATATTCACTCATTTTTTCAGGCATTTGAGGTTGAAGTTAATTCCAGTATCGGTAAATACAAATCAATACGTGTTCCTTTACGGTTTACATCAGATAAATCTGCAATTACAGGTTCCGGAACATTGGGAAACTTATCTCTGATAATTTTCATTCGTTGCTTAAAAATAGAGGTAGCCATTGATTTATGACTACTTATCATTTTCTCTCTGGTTATATGTATTCCCTCTCCATTATCTTCAATAGTTACATGAACAAGATCACTTGTTTCTTCAAACGTTAGTTCCACCTTTCCACCTGACGTATAATTTTTAATGCCATGCTTGATGGCATTTTCAACAAATGGCTGAATCAACATAGGAGGAACAGCAATAAATTCAATATCCATTTCCTCCGGCACCTTTATAGAATATTGAAAATTGGATTGTAACCTCATTTTTTCGAGCTCCAGGTAATTAGTCAATGTACTAATTTCTTCTTCAAGCGATACCTGTTCAACTGCCGAATTGTTTAATATTGATCGTGTTAAGGATGCAAAATTACCCATATAACGGGCTGCTGTCTTTACATCATTCTGATACATATAACTTTGAATACTTCCTAAAGCATTAAACAGGAAATGAGGATTCATCTGCGATCGTAACAGTTGCTGTTTAACTTTATCGCGCTCAAGCACAAAACGTTTTTGTTTCTCTTTCTGCATAAAAATGCCAAAACCAATAGTTAAAACAAGTAAAGTAATAATAGCAATTCCAATTTTTAACCGCTGCTCCTTAATTTCATTCTCAGCTGACAGCAGTTCTATCTGTTGTTCTTGTTTTTCAGTTTCGTACTCTATTTCCAGAGCCTGCATCTCACGAGTCTTTTTTAAACTAAACAAACTATCATTTATTTGTTGATTCTGCTGAATGGCCAACATAGCCATAGGCCATTTGTCCATCTGTTGATAGTATTCTTTTAGCGAATTATTAATTGAAAGCAGATTTTCGTAGGAGTGAATATTTGATGCAATTTCTTTTGCTTTTAATAGATATGCTCCAGCCTCCGAAAATTGATTCTGTTTCAATTTGACTTTACCCAGATAGTCGAAACAAAGTGCTATGTATCGTTCGTTATTATATTTCTGATGAATAACCAATGCCTCATTCAGGAACTTTTCAGCCTCAACATAATTACCTTTTTTAAAATATGCCTGCCCAATAAGGTGATTTGAAACAGCGAGTCCTTTTTTATCACCCATTTGCTGTTTAATATCTTTGGCTGTATTAAAATATACAATAGCCGAATCAGGCTGATTTCTCAATAGATAAACTTCCCCAATTGCTCCCAAATTATACGATTGAGTTCTCAGGTCCTTTCTGCGAACAGCAATCTTCTGCGATTCTCTGAAATAATGCATCGCCTGATCGTATTCTTTCTGAACCACATAAACTGCCCCCAGTGTGTTTTGAGTATACGATGCTCCTTTATCATTACCATTTGCTTCTTGCAGCTCCAGTGCTTTATGAAAATTCTTAATGGCCAGGCTATTCATATCCTGCAGCCGGTAAGCCTGTCCTATATTGTTATAGTTGTAAGCCATTTGAAAACTATCCTTAAGCTCTAAGGCTAGCTCCAGAGATTTGAGGTGATAATACACGGCTGAGTCATAGCGTTCATCATAGCGTTCATTTAAGCCTAAACGATCGTACATACGCATAGCACCTCTTAAATAATCTATCTTGGTTGTATAATCAATATAATCCAATAAGGTATTTTTATACTCTTCAGCGAGTCTACGGCGGTTAATCCGTATATGTGCGTAAACACTATCAATCATTAAAGTATCATGACCAGCCTCTTTTAATAAGCTGATTATACTATCTTTTAAATCAGAAGATTGATTACGATTTTCTTTAGAATAACAATTCGAAAAAATAGAAAGAGAGTAAAGTATTACAAGGCAAATGGTTTTGCCCCATTTTTTTATCAACGATTGGGTGTTCATCAAGTTTGGTTTAGGTTCGTTGGTTTTAAGCTTGTAAACAGCACAAAATTAATCAACAAAGTACTGAAAATAAATCCATTCACGTAAATATAAACTACGTTCGTAAATAATTGCTTTCATTGGAGCCAATGTAGATCTACAATTTTTCAACTAATTCAAAGATTGATACATTTAGCTATCTGAAGAATCTCAGCAAAAAAAGAGGTTATCTGAACTACAACAGACAACCTCTTTAACCACAACTATAATAACCTATCAGTTACTAAAGCTCACCAAAACAAACTATGAAAAAATCTATGTTTACTTAATACCTTATACCTGTTTTATCAGCCCAATCTTTCCATATTTTATCAAGATCCTCTACTTTTTGAGGATATTGTGATGATAAATTATTTGACTCGGTATGATCGTGCGATATATTAAATAATTCCCATGGTTGACCCGGCAATGCTGACATTTTCCAGTCGCCTACTCTTATAGCTTTACCACCTTCGTGCTCCCAAACAAATACATCATGTGTAGTAGAAACATTACCTTCAATAAGAGGTAAGAAACTGCTTCCAACAGGTTTAATTGCCTTCATACCATTGATCGAATCAGGATAAGAACAGTCAGCTACATCCAAACAAGTTGGTAACACATCTGCAACATGTGCAAAACCACGATTGATTGTATTGGCTTTATCTTTAAGTTTTTCAGGCCAGCTAACAATAAACGGCGTTGCACTTCCACCTTCGTATGATTCTTTTTTCCAATATCTGAATGGTGTATTTACAGCACTTGCCCATGCTGATCCAATATAGTTCCAGGTCGTACCTGAACCAGGATTTTGTGCATTGTATTCTATAATGACAGAATCACGGGTAAAACCTGGTCGATCAAATCCCGGTGGATATCCTCTCTCAGGTGATGCTCCATTATCACTCAATACCATTATGATTGTATTGTCGTAAATACCCAACTCTTTAAGTTTAGTTACGATCTTGCCAACCCCTTGATCTACCCTATCAACCATAGCAGCATGAACTTCCATACAGTTGGCTTCGTATTCCTTTTTCTCGCATTCTTCCCACGATCTTCCTGAGCTGTTTGGAGTTAACGGATAGGTTTCTTCATCAATGAGACCCAACTCTAACATTCTCTCATATCGTTTTGTCCGCAAACTATCCCATCCACCATCGTAAACACCTTGATATTTAGCTATATCCTCAGGCAAGGCATGCAAAGGCCAGTGTGGGGCTGTGTGCGCTACATACATAAAAAAAGGTTCCTCTTTTTCAGAAAACTGCTCTAACAAATCGATTGATTTATCGGTAACAAAATTAGTCATGTAAAAATCTTCAGGCACTTCCTTAATAGCTTCTTCATTATGAACAAGACTAAACGGATCGAAGAAGTTAACCACACCCCATATTACACCCCAATGCTCCTGAAAACCTCTGTTACAAGGATAATTTTCCAATGGTGAGAACGGACCATGATCCACTCGATTGGCCAGCCATTGCAATTGCTCATTATGATCAGGTAAAGCTTTTGTCGTTGATAAATGCCACTTACCAGTCATACCGGTTTGATATCCATTTTGAACCAACACTTCAGGAATGGTAGCTGTATTCATACTCAAATTAACACCCATACCATTTATCCCTGCAACCTGAGGATGCTGCCCTGTCAGCAGTGATGCTCTGGTTGGACAACAACGGGCACTATTATGCATTTGTGTAAAACGGATTCCTTCAGATGCTAATTGATCAATATTGGGTGTGTTAATTTCACCACCATAACAACCCAGGTCAGAATAACCTAAATCATCAAGCATAATCAGCACAATGTTTGGTTTCGGTTCCTGGGGTAACTTTTTAGGTGCACACCCCACCATCACAATCACCAGGGAGGCAATAAGTAATTTATAATTTTTAAATAAGATCAGCTTACTTGCTTGTTTTTTCATGCTATTCGGGTAATTATAATTATCAATCATATTCCAGTACAATATCAACCTTAAAAACTCACATCAACTAATTAAAATAATTTAAACCCACAGCTGATATGATCCCTTCTTCTTCCATTATTTTCAATCTGTCAATGTTAATTCTTTACGCTGAACACCGCTACATTCGTAATGATTAAAAAATAAAAGCATCTGGGCATTTACTAAAACATATCGTTCAAACCTTCTATTTAAAGGCTTTCCAATACTTTATTAATCATCACAAATAAAAATAACTCACGATTTATTTTGAGCATATTCTCATTATTTATAATTTTGAGCATATTCTCATTATAAATTTACTGTATAATATGCCACGAAGAAGAAGACTCCGTAAGATTGTAGCCCCACCAGGATTTAAAGGATATAAGCCATATGGACACCGACCTAATTCAAAAAAAGTTGAGCTATTATATGAAGAATACGAAGCAATCAAATTGGCAGATTACGATTTATTAAATCAGTTGGAAGCGTCCAAATTGATGGGAATATCACGAGCTACTTTCGCACGTATTTACGAAAGCGCACGACGAAAATTGCAGAAGCACTGGTTGAAACGAAAGAAATCAAGACCGTTTTTGGAAATGCCCATATGGATGAAAACTGGTATGTGTGCAACCAATGTCATGCTCGTTTTAATCTTCCTGATCCAACAACCGCATGTTGCTGTCCTATGTGTAAATCAGATGAGATCAATAACATTATAACAAATGATTAGATTATGAAAATAGTAATAACCTCAACTCAAAATACACCTGAATCAACCTTTGATTTACGTTTTGGTCGTGCCAGTTATTTCTGCATTTACAACACTGACTATAATTCAATTGAATTCATTGAGAATGAAAACATAAATACCAAGAGTGGCGCAGGAGTTAAAGCTGCTGAGAAGGTGATTGAACTCGGAGTTTCAAGAGTTATATCAGGTGACTTTGGTCCAAAGGCAAAAGACTTACTGGATAAATTTAAAATACAAATGGTGATGCTGGATGATGATAGTCAAACTATTTCATCCATCATTAAACAATTAAATAAATAGTATGCCAAGATTTGATGGTACTGGTCCTTCAGGACAAGGTTCTGGAACCGGAAGAAAACAAGGAAGATGTTCCTCAACTGAAAGAAAAGGAAGCAACCGTTCTACTAGTGGTCAAGGGAATGGAATGGGACGAAATTCGGGTCGTGGTAAAGCACGTGGTTTTAAGTGGTTTAATTCGGGTAAGGACTAACACTCTGTCTTTTACTTTGTCTGAGTATGATAGCGGAGTGTTTGTAAAGTGGCAGGCCCTCCGCTATTTAACTATCTCCATTAATAATTAATAAATGCCTGTAAAGATTGCAATAGCCAGCGGAAAAGGTGGAACTGGAAAGACAACTGTTACCGTCAACTTATATCATTTTCTGAGTAATAATCTCAATTCAAAGGTACAAATTGCAGATTGTGACGTGGAAGAGCCCAATGCTTCCATTTTTTTTGAAGGACTGGAATCTGCCAAATCAAAGCAGGTAACTCAATTAATTCCATTCATCGACACTGATACATGCACATTTTGCAGAAAATGTGTGGATTATTGTGAATTCAACGCAATTATTGTTATTCCTCAAGCCCAGTTTGCTGAGGTCAGTCCATCCTTATGCCATTCATGCGGTGCATGTCTGTATGCTTGCCCGGAGAAAGCAATAATAGAACAGCCAAATGAAATAGGACAGATTAACACTTTTAATCATGGAGTTGACGACTCATTTCTAATTGAGGGTAAACTAGAAATTGGCTCATCCATGCAAACCATGGTCATCAAAGACCTGGTAAAAGACGATTGGTTAAACAAAGAAGTAATTCTGTACGATGCTCCACCTGGAACAAGTTGCTCGGTGGTAGCAACAATTACCCAGGCTAACTATACCATATTAGTTACAGAACCAACTCCTTTTGGTTTACACGATCTGAAGTTGATGGTAGATTTGGTTCGTAAGCTGAAAAAACCTTTTGGTGTTATCATTAATAAAGCTGACGAATATAGCAACACTTATACTTATTTAAAGGAAGAAAGGATTGAGATCCTGGCAGAGATACCTTTTAATATCAACTATGCCAAATCATATGCCCAAGGCGCTATTTTAAAGAACATACCTGCAGATATTGAATCTGTATATATGGGTATAACTCAAAAATTAAAAAATAAATTGATCCGCCATGCTTGAAATTACTGTATTAAGTGGCAAAGGTGGCACTGGTAAAACAACCATTACAGCAGCATTAGCAAGTATGGTTTCACCGGCAATAATCTGCGACAATGATGTTGATGCAGCCGATTTATTTCTGATCCTAAATCCGGAGATCAAGCAAGAAGGTACTTTTCTCAGTGGCCAAACAGCGACAATAAATGCTGACTTGTGCTCCAACTGTGGAATATGTCATTCGCTATGCCGATTTGATGCAATAGAATTAACTAATAATGAATACCAAATAAATCCGTTCAACTGCGAAGGCTGTCGTCTTTGCGAAAGAGCATGCCCGCAAAGTGCAATAGAAACTAAACCTGACAATGGACATAAATGGTACGAATCGGATACACGATTCGGATCATTTGTCCATGCTCAAATGGAACCTGGCGAAGAAAATTCTGGTAAGCTCGTAACCTTTATCAGAAAGAAAGCAAAAGAACTGGCTCAGGCTCAAGATGCAGAAATCGTTCTCAATGATGGACCTCCGGGCATCGGATGTCCGGTAATTGCATCTCTCACCGGAACAAATATTGTATTGCTGGTAATTGAACCTACTTTAACTGGCAGACATGACAGTCTGCGAATAATTGATTTAATAAAGAACTTTGACATCCCAGCTTATGCAATATTAAACAAGTCAGGCATTAATAATGATATGGAAAAATTAATAATGTCTGATCTAAAAGATCAAGGGATTCCATTACTTGGTAAAGTGCCCTATTCAATACTCTTCAGGGATGCAATGAAAGAACAGCTCAATATTCTTGAATATGCTCCTGAATCAGAACCAGCTAAAGCCATTCAAATAATATGGTGTAGTTTGAAAAAAATTAAATCTGAAAGTCAGTTACTAACTCATCAATAAAGAAATCATGACTGAACATACAATGCTAACGCCTCTCGAAAAAAAGCCAGAACTACTGAACACAGTCAAAAACATAATTCTGATAGCATCAGGAAAAGGTGGTGTAGGTAAATCAACCGTTGCAGCTAATCTGGCAATAAGTCTATCCAGAGAAGGTTATAAAACAGGATTATTAGATGCTGACGTTTATGGTCCATCTGTTCCGATTTTATTTGATATCAAAGACGAACATCCTGCCATTGAAAAAGAAAATGACAAAGCAATAATAATTCCCATTGAAAAATACGGAGTCAAAATAATGTCAATTGGATTATTGGTCAAAGATGAGGATGCAATGATTTGGCGTGGTCCCATGGCATCAAAAACACTCAAACAGGTAATTGAAGACACAAAATGGGGTGAACTTGATTTTCTGTTGATGGATATGCCTCCCGGAACGGGTGATATTGCTATTACCATGGCACAAGACTTTAAAAAAGCGAAAGCATTAATTGTTATTACACCTCAGCAGTTAGCTGTTGCAGATGGTAGAAAAGCAGGTTATATGTTCAACAATCAACATGTACAAACACCCATACTGGGTATTATCGAAAATATGGCGTGGTTTACTCCTGCTAATCATCCTGATGAACGTTATTACATCTTTGGTAAAGGAGGTGGTCAACAGTTGGCGGATGAATTCAATGCCCCTCTTATTGGACAGATACCTCTGGTAATGGAAATTGAAGAAACTTCAGACCAAGGAATAAATATTTTTCTAACTGATAACCCTTCTGTACATAAAGCATTTCAGGAATTGACCAATAAAATTCTCGATAAAGTCAATTGAAAACAAACTAAATCCATGTCAAAATGAAAAATAAACGCATTGTTATTATTGGTGGATCTGCTGCAGGACCCAAAGCAGCGGCCCGGGCTAGAAGACTAGATGAATCTGCTGAGATCACTATCTTTCAGAAAGCACCTGATTTATCAATGGCTTCCTGTGGTTACCCTTATTATGTAGGTGGCTTCTTTGACGACAGAAACAAACTGCTTTGCACACCTACAGGAGTGGTTCGAGACCCAAAGTATTACATCAACGCCAAAGGAATAGAAGCTAAAGTTAATACCGAGGTTACTCGTATCGACAGAAAAAAGATGCAGATAGAATTTAAAGATCTGATATCAGGTGAAACAGGAACTCATCAATATGATAAGCTAATTATTGCAACCGGTACAACTCCAAAAATGCCTCCAATACCCGGAATTAATCTGGAAGGAATAACACCTCTTCAATCAATGCAAAACGCTGATTATTTGCGTAAAATTCGTGATGATAAAAGCATTAAAAAAGCGGTTGTTATTGGTGGAGGGCTAATTGGAATTGAAACAACCGAAGCTCTAAATCTGGCAGGTATTGAATTAACACTTATTGAGTTATTACCTCAATTACTAACCTTCCTCGACTGGAAAATGGCAAAGTTGGTTGAGAATTACCTTAAATCGAAAGCCAATGTTATTACCAAAAATGGAGTTGCTGAGTTTATTGGAGAAAATGGCAGATTGAAAGCTGTAAAACTGGCTAATGGAACAGAAATTCCATGTGAGCTGGCTGTTGTTGCTATTGGTGTAACCCCTCGTGTTGATCTGGCTCGCGAAGCAGGATTGGACATTGGTGAACTGGGCGGAATAACCGTTAACGACTATATGCAGACTTCAGACAAAGATATTTATGCCGTTGGCGACTGTATAGAGGTTACAAATAAAATAACGGGCAATAAGGTTCTGGCTCCATACGGAGACCTTGCTAATCTGGAGGGCCGTGTGGCTGGTGAAAATGTAATATTAAATGATACAGCCACCTTTAAAGGAACAATCCAAACGGGTATTTGCAAAATATTTGATTATGGTTTAGGTATTACAGGGTTGTCTGAGACTGCAGCAGAAAAAGAAGGTTTGGATTTCATTAAAGTTGTTAATGCTAGTCCTGATAAGCCTGGATTTATGAATGGAAAGTTACTGATAACCAAATTGGTTGCAGAACAAAAAACGGGGCGCATCCTTGGTGCCCAATGCATAGGTCCGGGTGATGTAAGCAAACAAATTGCCATCTGGGCAACAGCCATCATGGGCAAACTTACCGTTGACGATTTGGTAAATAACGACTTGCCATATGCTCCTCCGTTCTCATTGGCCATTGATCATAGCATTGCCACAGCCCACATCATGCAAAATAAAATGCGTGGTTTATTCGACGGAATATCTGCTTTAGAAGTAAAAGAAAAAGTTGATAAAGGTGTATTTCTTTATTTACTGGATACAAGAGGTCCGGATGAATACGAACAGACAAGACTCGGCTTAGGCGAAACATTGATACCGATAGGTCAATTACGTACTCGCATACAGGAATTACCCAAAGATAAAGACACACCAATAGTTACCTATTGTAAAATATCACTACGTGGCTATGAGGCTTCCCGTGTACTAAAAGCACACGGATATACGAATGTTAAAGTAATGGAAGGAGGTATAATGGGTTGGCCTTTCGAAAAAGAAAAATAATAAAGTAAACTGGTTTTTCCTATGTCCCGGTATCATGTTCCTGCTTATAATGATACCGGGATTTTTGTTTTCAACTTGCTTTCTGCACATCAAATTCTCAAACATTATTATCTTTAACCAATCGCAGACTATTGTAATCTTTGAATTTCAATATTGATCAAGGTTAATGACAATCCAATATGAAAGGAACCTTTTTATACATTTTTATTTTCGTCAGCATTAATATTGTTGCACAAGACAATACTATTGACTCACTTTTTAAGGTTCTGGATCAGTCAATCAGCAATAAAAATCTATTTATTGAAAACAAGCTTAATATTATTGACAGCTTAAAAGCAAAGGTATTGAAGGCAGATAACAAGCATCAACAATTCTCACTTTTCAAAGAATTATACGATGAGTATAAAACCTTTCAATATGATTCTGCTTATCATTATGCTATTTCAAATTACAACGATTCAAAAAATACAAATAACATATATTGGTTCAACCAAAGCAGCCTTGATTTATCCTTTATCATGACCTCATCAGGGTTATATAGCGATTCGTTTCGATTTATCGAAAATATAGTTAATGACTCTTTAACCAATCAACAGAAACTTGAATATTACAATCATTATGGTCGATTGTATCACGATCTTACTTTATTTAACGGACGAAATCTATATTCCGATGAATATTGGTACAAAGCACGTGGTTACTGGGATTCATTAATTATTCTTTCGGATCAGTTACAGGTTCCCAACCATATATCCAAAGGTTTACTCGAGCTGATTGATGGCAATATTGAAAGGGCAAAAAATATTTATCTTGGTTACCTTCAGAGCCAGGATTCATATAGTCAGGATTATTCCATTACAGCCTCTACCCTTTCATTTATCTACAGCATTTCGGATAATAAGAAGATGCAGAAGCAATATGCAATTCTGGCAGCTATTTCTGATATCAATTGTGCTATAACTGAAAATGCCTCGTTTCATCAACTTGCTCTGATCTTATATGATGAAGGCGATACTGAAAGGGCATACCAATTGATCAAGCTTTCTCTCAACGATGCCAATTATTACAATGCACGGTTACGTAGAGTAGAGATTGCCAAATCGTTACCCATTATCGAAAAAGCCTTTCATGATAAACTTAACAAAGAAAAAAGAAGACTGGCGATAGCACTGGCTGCCATAAGTTTACTGGCTCTTATTATTTTATTTGCCACCTTCTACATTCTTAAGCAGTTAAAAGAGCTACGGCGAAACCGAAAAGTAATTCAATTGACCAATGATCAGTTGAATCAATTAAATCTAGATCTACTCGAATCAAATAAAATTAAAGAGGAATACATTGGACACTTCCTTAACCTCTGTTCCCAATACATCGATAAAATTGAACAGTTTCAGCAACTTGTTCAACGCAAAATAACAGTTGGACAAATTGATTCGTTGCTGGCAATGACCAAATCAAAAAAGTTGATTGATGAAGAAATGCAGGAGCTTTTAATGAGCTTCGACCGTATTTTCCTTAAGTTATTCCCAGATTTTAAAGACGAATTCAATGCACTTTTCGAACCCGAAGATCAATTCTCATTGAAAAAAGATGAGCTTTTGAATACCGAACTTAGGATCTTTGCTTTGATTCGTTTAGGTGTAAGCGACAGTTCAAAGATAGCTCAGTTTTTACGCTACTCAGTTAATACGGTTTATACGTATCGTACCAAAGTTAAAAACCGGGCAAAAATTGACAGAGATAAGTTCGAAGATGAAATAATGAAAATCGACAGTTTTACATCGTAACAAAACCTCTTTTAACAGCTCAAAAAGATCATTTTTCTCTCTATTTTCTTCTAAAAATGATTTAACTAATCTATATTTTTTGAATCCTGAAAACATCACATTCAATTGTATTTCTGGATATTAGCAAATACACGATTCAATAAAAGTCTATATTTCATTTTATATACTCCAAGAGCCATGGCAATTCACAAATAGTTTTGTAATCGGAATAATCCGAGTTCAAAATTAAACGATTTGTTATGAAAAAAATCCATTCGAACTCAAAGGCTTCGAAAACACGTTTGTGGTTTTCAAAAGTCTTTGCTCTTCTGTTATTATTAACTTCTACAATTCCCGGGTTCGCTCAGGAATCAACTTCTGTCTCCGGTATTGTTAAAGATCAATCAGGCGAGACTCTAATAGGGGTAAACGTTATTGTTAAAAATAAAACTATTGGAACGGTAACTGATACCAACGGGCAGTTTTCATTTAATCAAATTTCTGCAAGCGACACTTTAGTCTTCTCGTTTATTGGATTTGATGATCAGGAGGTTGCTATTGCCGGGCGTCAATCCATTAATGTTGTGATGACTTCATCAGAGGAATTGGTTGGTGAAGTTGTAATTATTGGTTATGGTTCGGTAAAGAAAGATGACCTGACCGGTTCAGTTGCTGTTCTAAAACCCGATTTGGAAAACCGAGGTTCTGCACCTAATCCACAAGATATGCTTATTGGTAAAATACCCGGTGTACAAATTACTACAGCCGGTGGTTCTCCAAGTGCAGGAGCAACCATTCGTATTCGTGGTGGTTCATCACTTTCGGCTAATAACGATCCTTTAATTGTTGTGGACGGAATACCATTAGGTGGCGGTCCGGGTGGTGTTGGTAATATGCTTAGTACCATCAACCCAACCGATATCGAGACATTTACCGTATTAAAAGATGCTTCTGCAACAGCTATTTACGGTTCAAGAGCCTCCAACGGAGTAATTCTGATCACCACTAAAAAAGGAAAAACAGGGAAGCTTCGCATCAGTTATGATGGAAATGTATCGGTAAGTCAGCGCAAAGAAGGAATTGATGTGCTTAACGGAGATGAATTCCGCACATTTATACAAGACACCTTCACTGGTTTATCAAACGAAGCAGAAGTACTTGGAAAACTGGGTAGTGAAAACACAGATTGGCAGGATGCTATTTTCCGTACATCGTTAAGCACTGAGCACAACTTAAGTGCATACGGATCTTATAAGGATATTATGCCATACCGGGCTTCGGTTGGTTACACCAATCAGAACGGTATTCTGAAAACTTCCAATATGGAACGTTTTACAGGTAGTTTCTCTGTTACTCCGCAAATGTTAGATAAACATCTGTCAGTAAACCTGAATGGACGTGGGATGTATATCAAAAACCGTTTTGCCGATCAGGGTGCCATTGGATCTGCTATTTCAATGGATCCAACACAGCCTATATACGACGAAAACAGCCCATACGGAGGTTATTGGTCATGGACAGGTAATGACGGGAACATATTAAACGTTGCTACAAAAAACCCTGTTTCATTGCTTGAAATGCGTGATGATACATCAGAAGGCTACCAGTTTATTGGAAATGCACAGGCTGATTATAAACTGCACTTCTTCCCTAAAATTAATTTCAACTTAAATATGGGAATTGATTATTCCGAAACAACCGGACATAATGCAACTCCACACACAGCTCCTGCACAAGCTAATGCAGGTGGTTATCAGAATGATTGGAAAAATACACGTAACAATTCATTACTCGATTTCTATGGTCAGTACAAGACTGATATGAACTTTATGCAAAGTAATATCGATGTTATGGCAGGTTATTCATGGCAGCACTTCTGGTGGGAAAACAGTAATCTTGCTATTCGCACGGCTCCAGATCGTTATGGCGAAGTGATCGAAGATAATGTACCCTATGCTGAAGAATATTATCTGGTATCCTTCTTCGGAAGAATGAATTGGAACATGTATAACAAATACCTGCTTACATTTACGGTTCGTCAGGATGGATCTTCAAGATTTAACAGCGACAATCGCTGGGGTGTATTTCCGGCAGCTGCATTTGCCTGGCGTATCAACGAGGAGAATTTCCTGAAAGGTTCTGATATCCTATCCAATCTTAAACTTCGTTTGGGATGGGGACTTACCGGACAACAGGATATCGGCTACACCTACCCTTCCGTTAGAGTTTACCAGAACAGTGTGGGTGAAGCAGCCAACTATTATCGCAATGGAGTCTGGGAAACACTTATTAAGCCCCTTTCATACAATGCTAATCTTAAGTGGGAAACTACACGTACCTGGAATGTTGGAGTAGATTATGGTTTCTTCAACAATCGCTTAAACGGAACCATCGACTTTTACAACCGCGAAACCAGTGATCTGCTGAATCAGGAAGTAAAAGTTGCAGCAGGTAGTAACTTCAGCGAATATGTAGTAGCCAATATTGGTACACTTGAAAACATCGGTACTGAATTTTCGGTAAATGTGGTTCCAATCGTTAAAAACGACTGGGAATGGGAATTTGGATTCAACTTTGCCTATAATAAGAATGAAATTACTGCACTTACGTTTAATAACGAAGCAGCAATGAACCGTTTTGGAAATACAGGTGGTGATGGTGGTTTTAACCTTCTTGCTCACTCTGTAGGTCATCCTCATTCGATGTACTATGTGTACGAACAAATATACGACGAAGCGGGAAATCCAATTGAAGGAATGTATGTGGATAGAAATAACGACGGAACGATAAACGAAGAAGATCTTTATTTATATCACAAATTTACTCCCGACTGGAATCTTGGTTTTAATACTAAACTAAGTTACAAAAGCTGGGACTTATCAATTGCTTCACACGGTAGCCTGGGTAATTATAACTATAATGCAATTGCTGCTAATAACGCAGAACTTGCACCTGCACGTGTTTATGCCAACGAGTTCTTAAGCAACCGTCATGCTACTGCATTTGAAACAAATTTCCAGTACAAAAGAGTCTTATCTGATTACTACGTTCAAGACGCTTCATTCTTCAGAATCGACAACATCACACTGGGATATTCGATAGACAAAATACTGGGATTTGATACTAAAACAAGATTATCACTTGCAGTTCAGAATCCTGTAGTATTTACTAACTACAAAGGACTTGATCCGGAAGTTTTCGGTGGAGTGGATAGTAATTTTTATCCTCGCCCGATCATGTATGTATTTGGTGTGAGTGTAAACTTTTAAAAGAAATTGGAAATGAAAATATATAATAAAATAACAATACTCTTTGCAATAGCATTGACACTTAACTTAGTTTCCTGTACCGACGATTTAGATACGGTTCCTCCCGGAGGAAAAGAAACTACTGCTGAAGAGGCATGGAATGACGAATCAACTTATAATAAATTCGTTGCAAAAATATATGCCAGTTTTGCACTTTCGGGTAACCAGGGACCTAATGGCTACGATGATATTGTAGGCGCTGATCAGGGAGAAGCAACGTTTCTTCGCTCATACTGGAATTTACAGGAATTGACCACCGACGAAGCTGTTTGTGCATGGTCAGACGATGGTTTGAACGGACTTACTTTTTGCAACTGGACATCCAGTAACCGATTCTGTGAACTTACTTATAACCGTATATTGGTTACCATCGCTTTCTGTAATGAATTTCTGCGTGAGACAGATGAGAGCCTTTTAAGTGAACGAAATGTTGATGAGGCACTCAAAGCTCAAATACAGGAATACAGAACGGAAGTAAAAGCCATCAGAGCTATTAAGTACTATTTACTGATGGATTTATATGCCAATGTTCCATTCTTAGAAGAAGAGAGTGGTGTTGGTGCCTATATGCCAGAACAAAAAGGACGCGATTTCTTATTTCCATGGATTGAAAGTGAACTACTTGCCTGCGAAGACAATCTTCCTGCAAAAAGTGAACTAAACTACGGTAAAGTAACCAATGGAGTAATATGGATGGTTCTGTCAAAAATGTACCTAAACGCCGAAGTTTATATTGGTGAAAGCAAATACACCGAAAGCTTAACTTACCTGAATAAAATAATGAATGAAGGCTATTTGTTGGATACCAAGTACAGCTATATGTTTGGTGCTGATAATGACCTTTCTCCGGAGATCATTTTCCCTATTATTTTTGATGGTAAAAAAGCAACTACTTATGGAGGAACAACCTACCTGATGGCGGCTTCATGGGGATCGGATATGGAACCAGGGAGTAACTTCGGATTGGGTCAGTCATGGTCAGGTCTTCGAGCTAAAGAAACGCTTAGCAATTTATTTGATGATAATGATGCAAGAGCCATGTTCTGGACTGATAAGAGAACGCTGGAAACCTCAGTTTTAAATGATTTTAATTATGGATATTCAGTTATAAAATATACAAATATCAAACGAAGCGATCCGTTGAATGTATCGGTAGAAAATCGTGAATTTGGTTCTGATAACCAATTCCCTGATACCGATTTTCCGATGTACCGATTGGCTGATGCTTACCTGATGTATGCTGAAGCTGTTTTACGAGGTGGAACAGGTGGTGAAAGAAGCACTGCGCTGAATTATATCAACGAAATTCGTTCCAGAGCCAATGCTTCAACCATTTCGGATGGCGACCTGACACTTGATTTTATTTTACAGGAACGCTCAAGAGAACTGTATTGGGAAGGACACCGCCGTACCGACCTGATTCGTTTTAACCAATTTACAGCAAATTATGCCTGGCCTTGGAAAAATGGAGTATACAGCGGAACTGCAAATATCAACGAGATTTATAAAGTATTTCCGATTCCGGCAGCTGAGTTAGTAGCTAACTCAAACATCGAACAAAACCCGGGTTACTAATTGGTGAAACATAAATCAAAAAACTGAATTAACATGAAAAAACAAATAATATATCTGAGTTTGTTGCTCTTATCTGTTACACTTTTTAGTTGTAACGATGACGAAAACAATCCGATACTGACTCATATAGAAGCCAGTCAATTAAACTATCTGCCTTCAAATATGATTGTTCTTGAAACAGTAGAAACAGGAACTAATCCTTTATTATTTACTATCACATGGACCGAGACATTCTTCTATCTTGATGGTTCAGATCAATCTATGCCGGCAGGTCCTGTTAGCTATCAGTTGCAAATAGATGTGGAAGGAAACAATTTTGCTAATGCCAAAACACTTGCTTCCACAATGCAATTATATACTGATGTTTTTGTTGCCGATTTGAATACATTCTTACTAAATGAATTTGAAGTACAACCGGCAGAAGCTGTAAATTACGAAATGAGAGTAGTTGCAACATATGGCGAAGGCAATACAAATAATGTTGTTAACTCAGCCAACACATTGCCTGTAACTATCACTACTTACATTCCTCCAACGGATATCGAACCAATTTATATTATTGGGGATATGCAAGGTTGGAATAATACAAGTACTGAGTTTATGATGTATCGTAATAGTAGTGCCTCTGATGATTATACCTACACTTACACAGGATTTATAGCCGGCAACACTTACTTTAAGCTTTGTGCCGAAAGTAATCTGGGAACCTGGGATAAGATGTACTGTGCAGGTGCTGGTGGCGTTTTGGAATTTGGTGATTTTGGTGCATTCTTCATAGAGACAGATGGCTACTATACAATTACTATTGATTTAGGTGCTATGACATGGTTAATTGAAACATATGATGCAAGTGGTTCAACAGAATGGCCGGTAATGAATTTTGTTGGAGCCTTCTCAGAGTGGGGAGCTACCAATGAACCCAACATGGTTGTTTCAAGCTACGACCCTCATCAATGGAGTTTGGATATTACACTTGACAACATTGAGTATGGTGTTAAATTCCGTGCAAACAATAGCTGGGATAATCGCTGGTGTCCTAAAGTAACAACAGATACTCCGTGGGGTGTTGCAGAATTAAACCCAACTACTCACGACAATAACATTAGTCTGGATGAATATGGTTTGGGTACTTACAATATCCGTTTCAACGACCTTACAGGACATTATGTGGTAATGTTTCAGGAATAAAACTTAAAAAAGAAATTATCATGAGTACAATAAAATATATCATTGGTTTCATATTTCTTGCAGTTATTACGTATTCCTGCGAGGAAAACTACGAACGTTCTGCAGGAGGAGATATTCTTATAACAAATCCGGTTTTGAATGCATTAACTGAAAATGAATTTATATTGGAGGCACCGGAAGAAGGTGACGACGGTGACTTTTTGTTCCGTACAACCTGGTCTCGTCCTCGTATCTCATACGAAAATGGTTTGCCAGTTGACGCTAAAAACATGAGCTATGCAGTGGAAGCCGGAATTTTAAGTCAGAATTTCGAAACAAAAGTTATAGTTGATGAAACTGACGGGCTTTTTTCAGATATCTATTCAGCAACATTATACAAATTAGCCGAAAGTCTGGCAGGTGAAGATTTTGAAGGCACACAAAATATTGAATTAAGGATAGTGGCTACCTATGAAGGAAGTTCCGATTCTATTATTTCCAATTCAATTCCTGTGGTTGTTTCTAAGGTAGCTCAATGGGAACCGGAAGAGCTAACCATCAGATTTAAACAAGCTGCAGGCAGCTGGAGTGAGTTTGCAGTATATGCCTGGGGTGAATCAGAAGTTTATGGTGGCTGGCCTGGTCAGGTATTAACTGCTAATGCCGAAGGATGGTATTCATTTACAGTACCAACAAATCGACCTGTTAATTTAATTATAAATGATAATGGAGCCGGTCAGCAATTCGATTTTCTAAACGATCCGATGGAAAGTGCATGTTACGAATTTGATACCGACAATGGCACTTTTACAGCAGTTGACTGTCCTTCATTACCAATAACCATACGTTGGAAATATGTTGGTACCGACTGGACTTCGTCTGCCATCTACGCCTGGGGAGGAGATCCTGTAGGTGAAACTTTTGGTGCATGGCCAGGCCAAATGCCTACACCTGATGCTGAAGGCTGGTGTACCGTAACCATTCCAGCAGGCCAATCAGCCGGTAATGTAATTTTTAATAACGGAGTTGGTGGCGATGGTGGTCAATTTGATCTTTCCATGTCAATTACTGAAGATATATGTTTTGAAATAACGTCCGACTCATATACACTAGTGGATTGTAATTAAAATTACTCCGGACACACTATGTGATATTTTGCAAGTGTGTCCGGGTTCAAATTAACTTGGGAAAATAACAGTGATTTTTATGAAGAAGATATTTTTTTTAACAGGTTTATTTATGACCTTGTCATTATTCGCAGCTTGCAACGACAATGACATACCTACACCTGTAGAACAAACAGAGACGGAACAATTTTATGGTGAACCTTTTGATAAAGTACCTTCCATTGAAAACATCGTCATGTACGAAGCCAACCAGCGAGTATTTGCACAGAACAATTCTTTCAATGCTATTACTGAACGATTAGATGAGATAAAATCCTTAGGTGTAAATGTACTTTGGTTAATGCCTGTAAACGAACAAGGTGTGGAAAATGCCATTGGATCTCCCTATTGTATTAAAAACTATACAGCAACAGAACCTGAATACGGTACACTGGACGATTTAAGAGAACTGGTTAAACAAGCTCATGACAGAGAAATGGCTGTTATAATTGATTGGGTAGGTAACCATACGTCATGGGATAATGAGTGGGTTAAAAATCATAAAGATTGGTATACACAAGATGCAAATGGTAATATAATTCCTCCGGTTGGAACTAACTGGTCTGATGTGGCTGATCTTAATTTCAATGACCATGAGATGAGAGCCGAGATGATTTCATCCATGAAATATTGGGTACGCGAAGCCAATGTGGATGGTTTTCGATGTGATGCTGCAGACTGGATACCTGCCGGCTTTTGGCGCGATGCAGTTTACCAGCTAAAAAACATGCAAGAGGGACGTACAGTTTTAATGCTTGCCGAAGGAACAGATCCAATTAATCTTCAAGCTGGTTTTGATTTGGATTACGGATGGAATTTCTGTGATGTACTGGAAGGAATTTACAGTGGAACAAAACAAACTTCTGAATTGTATACATCTCACCAAAACGAGTATAACCAGATACCGGTTGGAAAACAGAAACTTCGTTTCACCACCAATCACGACCGTGCCTCTGAAAACAGCCCGATCACTAAATATAAAAGCCAGCAAGGAGCTCTTTCAGCCTATGTTATTTCAACAACTTTGGGTGGTGTGCCGCTAATGTATAGTTCCCAAGAAGTAGGTTATAGTTCAACCATAAACTTCTTCAATTTTGTAAATGTTAAATGGGACAACAATCCGGATATCGCTCTGTCATATCAGAAAATAATGGCCATATACAACTCTTCGGATGTCTTTAAAACGGGCTCATTGGAAACATTTGCTGATGATAATGTAATTTGTTTCAACCGCTCTCTTGATGATGAAAGTATATTAGTAATTGCAAATGTTAGAAACACTAACACAACATTAACAATACCTGATATTTTCATATCTGATAACAGAACAAACCTGATGGATAACACATCCATTACATTAGATGAAACAATTAGTCTGTCGCCATATGAATTCTTAATTCTAAAGAAATAATAAATTATAGAATTTAAGAGCGAAAGACATATATTATCATATAATTGAGAAATTATAATTGTCTCAATGAAAACTTTTCAAAATGAAACAATACTTTTTTAATATACTATTGGTTAGTCTTGTTTTGCTGACTTCCTGCAAGGATAACAGTAAAAATACGATCCATTCACCTGATCAGAATATGCAGGTAAATGTAGAAGTCAACGAAACAGGACAACCTATCTACTCAGTTTTGTTTAATGGTGAGAAATTAATTACCAATGCAGTTCTTGGGCTGGAAATAAATGGAATTGATTTTAGTTCCGGAGTACAGATAAAAGAGACGTCAAGCAGTACTTTTGAAGATAGTTGGAAGCCTGTTTGGGGTCAATATGCCGAAATTAAGAACCATTATAATCAGGGAGTTATAAGTCTAAAAAAAGATAATCAACAAATTGATATAACCTTTAGAGTATATAATGATGGTGTGGGATTCAGATACACCATTCCGGGCGAGGGTGAAGCAACTGTAAACAGTGAAGCTACTCAGTTTAATATGGCTTCCGACAATAAAACATGGTGGATTGCTCCATGCTGGGAAAACGATGAATATATCTATCAGACTTCTTTATTAAGTGAAATAACAGAAGAATTACGCAATCAGTCAGCACCTGAAGGACATGCACAATACTTCCCATGCGCAACAGGTTTTAATACCCCGGTAACCATGAAAACGCCGGCCGGTAATTATCTGAGCATCCATGAAGCGGCACTGGTAAACTATCCTGGATCATCACTATGTCTTAATCCTGAGAATCTGGAAATTAATATAGCAGCAGCCGGAAAACCTGGCGAGATAGCAAAAGTGAGTCTGCCTTTCAGTACACCTTGGCGAACTATTACTATTGGTAAAAAAGCAGGCGACCTGATTGAATCATCTCTGATACTTAACCTGAATGAACCCAACAAGCTGGAAGATGTCAGCTTTATCAAACCAATGAAATATGTGGGTATTTGGTGGGAGATGCACGTAAAAAAATCGACTTGGGAACTCGAAGGAAGTAAAAATCATGGTGCCAATACTGCTAACGTAAAAAGATATATTGATTTTGCTGCAGAGAACGGTTTTGGTGGAGTTTTGGTTGAAGGATGGAACAAAGGCTGGAATGGCTGGGTGAATTTTGATTATACCCAACCTTACGCCGACTTCGATATGGATGAATTAAGTGCTTATGCTCAATCAAAAGGCATCGAAATAATTGGTCATCACGAAACAGGCGGTCAGGTAGAGAACTACGAACGTCAACTGGAAAATGCCTATCAATATTATCAGGATCACGGTGTACATGCGGTTAAAACAGGATACGTAGGTAAGATAGAGAATCATTATCACTACGATCAATGGATGGTGAATCATTACAACCACACGGTAAAACTGGCTGCCCAACATCAAATAGCTGTTAATACTCATGAGCCAATTAAACCAAGCGGACTTAGTCGTACGTACCCTAACCTGATAAGTGGTGAGGGAATGCGTGGACAGGAATTTAACGCATGGAGCGATGGAACAACACTGAACCATCATACCATTTTACCTTTTACCCGTAATTTGGCCGGACCCATGGATTATACTCCGGGTATATTTGATTTACAACTGGTTAACTCTGTAAACAAAGATTATAAGAAGCTGAAGACTGATGAAGAACGCAAAAACTACCCGTTCAAACATCGTGTAAAAAGTACGCTGGCTCATCAATTGGGTCTATATGTGGTTTTCTACAGCCCTATTCAGATGGCTGCTGACTTACCAGAAAACTATGCTGGCATAGATGCCTTACAATTCATTAAAGATGTGCCGGTTGATTGGTCAGACACAGAAGTGCTTGATGCTGAAATAGGTGAATTCTGTACCATTGCACGAAAAGACAAACAATCTGATAATTGGTTTGTAGGCGGAATAACCAATCAGGATGCACGCGAAGAAACCATATCATTTGATTTTCTTGATGATGATGCTTCATATGAATGCACTCTTTACTCTGATGATGCCAAGGCAGACTGGGATTTGAACCCAACATTATATAACATTACTAAAAAAGAAATAAAAAAAGGAGATAGCATTCAAATTAAATTAGCTCCGGGAGGAGGTTTTGCAATCTCATTAATAAAAAAATAGCTGTAAAGTTATTTGAACATAGATTTTCTTGATAGTCGGCCAACGGGCCGACTTTTTTATGCATTTAAAGTTAAAATATCAGAAAGACTAACGAAAAGGAACCATCTGTAATTATCTTAACTGGGTTAAACGTCTTAAAGCCAACTTTCTTATTTCATTGTCTTCATCATTTAATGAAACATGTGTTAAAGTGGATCGGGATGTTAATTTTCGAATAGCCAAAACTCTTAATTCTTTCTCACTTTCATTTAAAGCAATATGTGATAATGTTGATTGAGAGTATAACTTTTCAATGGCTAATCGTCTTACATTACTGTCGCTATCATTTAAGGCTACATGGGATAAGGTAGACTGAGAATTTAGTTTTTCAATGGCCAACATTCGCAATTCCTTATCACTATCATTCAATGCAATATGCGACAGAGTAGACTGAGAGTTTAATTTTTCAATTGCTAATCGCCTAACTTTACTGTCGCTATCATTTAATGCTATATGGGATAAGGTAGACTGAGAATGTAGTTTCTCAATTGCCAACATTCGCAATTCCTTATCACTATCATTCAATGCAATATGCGACAGAGTAGACTGAGAAAATAACTTTTCAATGGCTAATCGCCTTACATTACTGTCGCTATCATTTAAAGCCACATGTGATAAAGTTGATTGAGAATTTACCTTCTCAATAGCCATCATTCTTAATTCTTTGTCACTTTCATTTAAAGCAATATGTGAAAGGGTAGATTGGGAAAAAAGATGTTGGATAGCCATTCTCCTCATTTCCTTGTCGGAATCATTTAAAGCTATGTGCGAAAGAGTTGATTGACTAACGTTTGATAAGGATTCCAATGTTATTTCTTCATCAGGATAAGTAGTTACAGTAATAACCTGACGTTCGTGATAACACGACACAAAAACAACAAGAACGGATAATAGAATTAGGATCTTTTTCATTAGGTTTGATTAAGTAGATTAAAACACGTGAATAAATATATAAATAATATATACTTTATCATAACATTTACCCATGCAACATTATTATGATAGCTTATTCGTGCTTGATAAAAAAGTACTCACCAATTAAATAAGAATTTAATCATACAATCAAATATCAAGCAAGCAGTTGAACTTATATCAATGTGTAATCTGCTCTCCTAACCCATCGGACATTTGATCCCTATCAAGATTTGTATTTAAAGGCAACAAAATGCTGAATTGAACCCCATCATCAAGATTACATACGGTAATTTCTCCATTATGCTCTTCAATAATGGAATAACAAATTGATAAACCCAATCCTTTCCCCTTATCCGGATCCTTAGTGGTAAAAAACGGATCAAAAATCTGATTGATATATATCTCAGGAATGGCCGGTCCGGAATTAAAAATTTCTATTACTGCGGTATTATCTTTCTCAAATGTTCTGATTACTATCTTCTTTTCTTTAAGCTCTTCAGGATTTAGAATAAAAATTGCGTTATTTAAAACATTAATCATCACCTGATGCATCTTGTCGGCATAAACAGGCACCAGGGTATGTAACTCATATTTTCTTTCTACTAAGGTCTCTCCGGGCATTTTGGTCCTAAGAAAAAGCAATGTATTATCTATTATTGTATGGATATCATTCTTTTCCAATCTGGATTGAGGATTTTTAGAAAAAGCCATTAGAGCTTTCACCACGTCTACGGAGCGATTAAATCCCTCGTTGATAAAATTAGTGGCTAAGTTAAAAGATTCATTTACCTCAGGAGTTACATTCTTTTCTATTTCAGGTTTCAGACTTTTAATAATCTCAATACCTCCGGAAATAAAATTCAGCGGATTATTTATTTCATGAGCCACCCCAGATGTAAGTGTACCTAAAGAGGCCATTTTTTCTGATTGAACTAAATAATTTTGAGTGGTTTTAATTTCTTCAATTGCCTCGTGTAAATGGTAGGTACGATCTTCCACTGTTTTTTCGAGTTGCAATTGATGATGTTGAAGCTCAAGTCTTAATTTATATTGCACATAGTAGAACATGATAGCGATTGCTGTATAAGTCATTTCAAAGCTGGCACCATCAAATAGTTTCGCGTAGCCGGATAAAAAGTTCTCAAAACCAAAATGACTTATATCGTTCGGAAGAACAAAAGCCAATGTAAATGACATCATATAATAGACGATAACAAGAAACAAACTGGCAATAGCATTCTTAATATTATTGAATTTCTGTTTTTCCAGAAAATGAAATAAATACCACAGGATAAACAAAGGAATAACATGTCCTCCAAAGGTATACAGGTTAATTGTAATGATATTTTTAAAATAAAGAGAAGATATTGCACTCAGGCCAATTGAGAAATAAGGTTTAGACAGATGTATGATTGCTATGATCAGTGGTAATTCCCGCAGATCGCTTTGTATATTCTCAATACCCGGAATAGCAAAATTTATGTATCGGAAAGCAATGGAAAGTACACCAAAAAGCAAGGTAATTGAGACATCCTTATTCAGATACTTGCGAACTATTTTCAAAATCTGATATAAATTCATAAATCTCAATTAAGAAGTAAAAGCTAACTTAAAATACAAAAGATTTATGATACAAACAGACTAATCGATGTTAAATCTCTTCCAGTCAAGAATTTTGGATTAGTAAACTATCAAAAATTTAAGGAGTTATTACTACAGGAATTCGAATAAGCAGAGAACCTAATTTATTACAATTAAAGACTTTCAAGTATCGATTTTTCAAATTTTACCCAATGTTCATAACCATACTCGTTCAAATGAACACCATCTTTTGTGAGCTCTTTCTTCATATCTCCATTATCATCGACAAACTGATGATAGAGATCTATAAGTGTATAATATCCTCTCGACTCATTTTTTCGGATCAGTTCATTGAGGGATATAATATCATCTTTTAAAAAGTCTCTTCGGGTTGGTAATACCGTACGTACAAAAATTTTTGTATTTGGTGATTTACGTTGTATGATTCTGGCAATCTTAACGATGTTGTTGGCAACATACTTGGTTGACGGAACCAACTTTTTGTAGCTGAAACGTTTGTCACCATCCTCATAATGCAAACTAAACAGATCATTGATTCCAATAAGAATAAAAACAGCTTTTGGTTGGAAAAATAAAACCTCATCAAGACGCATCAAAACACCATCGGTAACATCTCCGGCAATTCCTCGGTTACGAATATGGGCTATTCCAAATTTCTCACTCCAGTCAGCTCCTTGCTGAGTTATGCTGTTACCAATAAAAACAATATCACCTTTCTCCAGTGGATTATCTCGGAATACATCAATCCGTTTAGGATAATTATTTTGAGTCCAGTCGTTATGAAAAGGTGATACTTTTTCTTTGTCGGGATATAACTTTAACTTTTCCTTATCGGTTAATTCGTTTGATTGCCCGTAGGATAACACACTTAATAGAAGAGAAATAAATAGAATAAGAGTCTTTTTCATTCTGTCTTTTGTTTGATGTATCATTCCTACAAGCATCAGATAAAAGCAGGCTAATCTATTCTTCAAATAAGAGTACCTGGTCAATTACAACTCCTTCATCAACAGCTTTTATAGTCACCGTTTGCTTTCCTTTACTTTTCAATGAATGAACAGTCTGTCTTATGGCTTGATTGCGGAGAACATTTAATTTCCATTCCTCACTGCGACCTTTCGTACGATAGTCGATAATTTGCTCTTCTTCATCGTTAACCGATATAGAATATCTTAGTTTCTCACCTTCTACCGGATGATACGGAGCCAATGTAACCTGAATTTTAATCGTATCCAAGTCAGTTGCCTCAAAATTAAACACCACTGAACTGGCTTTTGCCAAACTAATTGCACCATTTTCATAGCCCAAACCAACTTCAACAGGCTTATCGCCTTTAAATGAATCAAAGTCAATACCATTAAATTTAGCGAGTACAGATTTTTCTTCAACCATCGGTTTGGTTGCTTCGCTACGTGGAACTTTATTAAACACTGGCAAATTACGCGGATTATATGTCATCATCCTGTTCCATTTACCGTTATTCAGGCTATTATACTCCTGAGTTAATGATACAATTTCTTCAAATGCATTATCGCTCAACTGCCAATCTGCTTTACCATGACGGGCTAATTGACCGTAAAGCTGTTTTTTGTTCATTTCAGCTGCACCTGATACCGGATACTTAACCAATTGAAACCAGGAGAATCCTTTTTCGGCTGGTATCTTTGCGCCCAAATCATTTACCTTTTCTTCAATGGCTTTATATTGATCAATCCGGGTTCGGATATATGATTCACTCCATGGCAGATCAGAAATAACCTGATATTTAGGATCCCGTTCTTCCACACGTGTATTTCCCATATATTCTGGTTTTCTAATGTAAGCCAGGCGGTAATATTCAGCCATAACATGAACCAATTCCCGGGCTACTTCATCACCAAATTCACGTGAGTAAAAATTATACAAATGCTTTTTAATACCTTCTACATTATTCTCTATATTGTCTATATTCCAGGCCATATCAAGGAAAAACTCAATAAGATACTCAGCTGGTTTGATATCGCCTACATTCACCACCCACATTTCTCTAACTCCCTTATCATAGGCTAGTTTCATCTGGTTATATATTTGAGCAGGATGGTTAGTTGAAATCCATAAATAATCGTGCGGACGCCCCCAGTATGAAACATGGTAATAGATCCCATTACCACCAGAACGGGCTCTTTCAATACTATCCGGGAAATGCTTTATGTAGCCATAATTATCATCCGTCCACATCAAAGTCACATCATCTGGTATCTGAAGTCCTAATTTATAGGCTTCCAGTACTTCTTTATATGGAATGAAAACCTGTGATATTTTGGTCATATCCTGGTTAACAATACGAGCTAGCATATCTCGTTGGTCTTTAATCACATGAACCAGTGCTTCTTTTTGTTCTTCAGCTGTTTTAGCTCCTTCCATTGGTCCATCATGAACACCTCTCATACCTAAGGTATAAATATTATCAGAACCGGCTAACTCAGTAACGCGTTCCTCCCAAAAGCTCAGAACCTTCTCTTTATTGGTTAGGTAATTATATCTTCCTTCACCTCGTTCATGCCATTCGGCATTAGCATTACAAACCATTGGTTCGCAGTGCGAAGTACCTATAAATATTCCATATTTATCCGCTACTTCTTTATTTCCGGGAGTTAAATAAAACGCCTCAGAACAGCTGTGCATAGCAGGCCAGTATGTATTAGCGCGCAAGCGTAATAATAATTCAAATATACGGGAGTGGGTTTCCGGACCTATTCTTCCTTTTACATCTGAAGGTTCATAGGTCTGATTAGCCCATGGAGTAAGTCCCCAGTCTTCGTCGTTGATGAAGATTCCTCTTCTTGCCACAGAAGGAAATTGGAAATCACGAAATCCATCCGGCAAAGTAAATTGATCTCTTTTCTCAATTGGAGAATCGGCCCACCACACCCAAGGTGAAACACCCATCATTCTTGACAGTTCAAGAATGCCATATGCAGTACCTCTTTTATCACTACCTGCAATAATCAGTTTATTTTTCTCAACCTTTAACAAAAATGCCTCTTCGTGACCAGATAATTGCTTTACATCTTCAAGTGACAAATATTTATTGAGTATGGTATTAACCCCGTATGTACCCAAAATAACACTACCTTTTTTTGTTGATAGTTCAATATCTGAACCAAAGACTTGTGCATAATCATGTTGAAACATCTCCACGGCAGAATGAACCACCTTTTCTTCACTACAGTTAAAAACAATTCTTGCCCGTTTCCCTTGTTCAAAAGAAATATCTGCCCATAAGTGTAATGGCAGCATCAACATAACCAGATATGCAACTATCTTCTTCATCTTATCTTTGCTTTTTTGGGGATTCAATAAAAATTTGTAACAAAACCAACATAAAGGTAAGTATGTATTAACACTTTATCAAAAACATCCTGTTGGCCAACATGACAATCTGTTAATTAATTACATAATAG
The DNA here is from genome assembly GCF_963674565.1 of uncultured Carboxylicivirga sp. Classification (NCBI taxonomy): domain Bacteria; kingdom Pseudomonadati; phylum Bacteroidota; class Bacteroidia; order Marinilabiliales; family Marinilabiliaceae; genus Carboxylicivirga; species uncultured Carboxylicivirga sp. The sequence continues at coordinate 5,709,926 of NZ_OY771430.1, read as the reverse complement.
CAACTTCTTTAATATAGAAGGGGATACATTAAAATGCATCCCCCCTAATTATAATAGTTGATTAATTTTCGTATCCTGTATTCTGCACTAAATTAGGATTTTCGTCCAAGGCACTTTGAGGAATAGGATATAAAACATGATGTGATTCAGCATACTTACCTTCAGCCTGAGCATATTCAATAAATTTACCAAAACGAATAAGATCAGATCTGCGATGTCCTTCGCAATACAACTCTCTTCCTCGTTCATCAAGAAGAAAAGCACGCAATGTTTCTTTTGTGTAATCACCTAAAGAAAGTAAAGTCGCATTTGATCTTTCACGAACCTCGTTAATCAAATCAATACACTCCTGAGTAGGTCCACCAACCTCATTCAACGCTTCAGCTCTTGATAAAAGTACATCGGCATAACGATAGAAAATAAAGTCATTTCCTTGCGATGATCCGGCATGATCAGGATCCTCTGAATATTTCATCGGTGCCGCTCCTGTTGCTTTTGGGTGATCAACTGTTCTGAAATCAACCATATTACCATTTACATCTTCGTAATAACGAATAATGGTTTCTAATCTAGCGTCTTCAGATTCATACTTATCGTAATACTCCCAAGGCATTTTAACTCCACCCCATATCTGCATCTGATTACCATTTTGTGACTTATATTGAGGAGTAGCAGGCATTACAACAGCAAAATAAGTCCAGGTATAAGTTGTATTGGATGTGATACGCTGTATTGGGAAAATAATTTCAGAATTAGAGGGTCCTTCATTTTCAATGGCAAAAACAGAGCTGTAAGTTGGCATTAAATCATATACTTTTAAATCTATAATTTCTTGCGCAACATTTGCAGCATTTTGCCACTGCTTATCGTTCAGATAAATTTTCATCAGAAGAGTCAAAGCGGCACCTTTAGTTAAACGACCATAGTTTTCATTGCCAACAGTTTCGTCAAGGTTTTCGTAAGAATCTAATATTTCGCTTATCATAAACGACACATAGTCAGCATTAGATGGTCTAACAGGTTTCCAGTCGGCATATACATCATTAGCAATGCTGGCATCAGTTACGATAGGCACAGCGCCAAAGAAATCGTACAATAATTCTGCATACAATACACGTAACACGCGTAATTCTGAAACATATTTGGTTTTCTTAGCCTCATCTACACTTGAGTTTTCAAAGGCATCTATAATGCGGGTAGCTTTTGTAACACCTTTAATATATTGCTCATAAACACCTTTAGCTGACATCGCATTGGGTGCCCATTCAAAATTATCAGTCTGATACCAGGCTCCACCCCAGGCTGTATTCAACTCATCTGTACAGAGCTCACTAAGTGTCCAGCCAGAATTATCCAGCCAGCGTTGAATAAAACTTTGTGATAAAGTGTGATACACACCTATTGTTGCAGCTTCCAAATCAGCCTCACTACTTGGGAAGTTTTCAGAACTAATGTGGCTGAAATCTTCATATTCCAGATCAGTACAGCCAGAAAAGATGCTGCTTGACAAGATCAGGGTTATTGCGTATATAAATAGTTTTTTCATGATAATTCAGTTTTTTAAAATGACAGATTTACACCTAATGTGAAAGTTTTTTGATTAGGATATGCAGAGAAATTATCCGTTTCAGGATCTGAACCAGAATAGTTTGTTATAACAAACAGGTTCTGAGCATCAACATAAACTCTTGCATTTTTAAATACTCCGGTAGTCATACTTGAAGGGAATGTGTAACCCAAGGTTAAATTCTTCAATCTGATAAAATCAGCATCTTCAATATAGAAATCTGTACTTTGCTCGTATTTAGGATACAAGCCCGAAGGATATTTACCATCTGTATTGGTAGATGACCATCTGTTAAACGAATCAGTTGTTACATTATCATAGAAACGGAATCTGTCGCCCTGTAAGAAATACATTCGTGTAATGTTATTAATCTGACGACCTATCTCACCATAGAAAAAGAAGGATAAATCAAATCCCTTGTACTTAATGGTATTATTAATACCAAAGTTAAGTTTTGGAGCACTGTTTAGGATAATCACTTTATCGGCATCGTCAATAGCATTATCTGCTTCACCTGACAATTGCTTATTTCCGTCGGCATCCAGAATGTAATTACCACTTTCGTCTTTCAGCCAGCCATTGACATCCTTCACCTTAATACTACCTGCTGGAGCGTCTGGCATCCATTCAACTGTTTCACCTTCCTGTATCAGACCGTCACTCAAATAACCGTATGTAATGTGTAAAGGATCTGTTTGTCCCTGATAGATAGATAAGATTGAATATGGATTTCTTTCTTTCCAGCTATCCTTGTATTTATAAACATTCAGATTAGAAATCCATGTAAAATCATTCTTACTGATGTTAACGCTCTTTACTGATACTTCAAAACCTTTACTTTGTGTCTTACCTAAATTATCGGCTACAGAAGAAACAGGATAGTATGAACCAACAGGTCTTTCATCCAACAAATCAGAAATAACTTTATTATAGTATTCAACACTACCTGAAAGGCGGTTACGTAGCAAGGCCCAATCCAATCCTACGTTAAATTCTGTAGTTGTCTCCCATTTTAAGTGTGGGTTAGAAAGCTGACTTTCCGATACACCTGTAATCAAACTGTTTCCAAGTACATAATCAGCACCTGTTGAATAAAATCCGTAAGTATTACCACCAATTTGGGCATTACCGGTTTGACCGTAGCTAACACGGAATTTAAGGTTCGAGAAAGTACTTTGGTTTTTCATGAAGTCTTCTTCGATAACTCTCCATGCAAAAGCTCCTGATGGAAAATAACCGAATTTATTATTGGCACCAAACTTATCACTTCCGTCAGCCCTTACAGTAAAGGTAAACAAATACTTGTCTGCGATATCATAATTAATACGACCAAAATAAGATAAGTACTTGGTAACTGATTTACTACTTGAAACAGATTTGGTTAAATCACCACCTGCACCAAGGTTCCATGCTTCATATACATCGGTAAGAAAATCTGAATTAGATCCATAAAGATATTCAGTATTAAATTTCTGATATGCATAACCAGCCATTACTTTTAAGTCGTGATTTTTAAACAGCTCTTTTGAATAGGTTAAAGTTGCATCCAGCAAATAATCTTTTTTCCATTGTTGACTTAATGAAGCAAAGGTATTAAGCTCAATACCTGTTAAATGTGTTTTAGGCACAAAATAACTGTTCTGATTATTCACCGCATTCATACCCCAGCTTGCACGAAAACTAAGGTCAGAAGTAAGTTTTACATTCCAGAAGTTACTCACTAACATCCTGTTGGTAACATCCTTATCTTTTACATCTTTCCACGAAACAGGATTGGCAATTGTATTATGATCAGGATTGATTGTATAGTTTCCATCTTCATCGTATACCGATAGATATTGAGGATATAACATGGCATCTCTGATAATACCTGTTGAATTGATTGATGAACTGGTTTGAGATACACTATTAAGATCACTTTGACTGATGGAAGCAGACATACCAGTTGTTAACCAATCGTTCAAATCAAGTTCAAGGTTAAATCTACCCAAGTATTGTTCAACACCACTATTAATTACCACCCCTTTATGACCTAAATGTCCCAGGGAAAATAAGTAACGGGCATTTTCAGTACCTCCGTTAATTGAGATATTTTCTTCGTTAATCAAACCAGTACGTGAGATTTCATCGAACCAGTCAGTCACATCCTCTGCTCCAGCGATCTCATCATCTGAAAAAGCAATTGATGGTGATGATGTAATATCAGAAATATTCACATCTCCATAAGGCCCGGTCTTATTGTTATAAAGCCATTGCTCATAGAAATAAGCATTTGACATTTCCATATAATCTTTAGACGAAACCATTTCGTAAGGCTTTGAAATAGTTTGTGTCGACACAGAAGAATTCACTGTCACCTCCATTTTACCGGCTTTACCTGTTTTGGTATTAATTAAAATAACACCATTGGCAGCACGGGCTCCATAAATAGCAGTGGCACTGGCATCTTTTAACACCTCTACCGATTCAATATCATCAGGATTAATAGTATTAATGTCACCTCCAGGGAAACCATCAATAACATATAAAGGTGAGTTACCCGCGCCGGTTGAAGCAGAACCTCTGATAACCATATCAAAACTACCACCAGGAGCTGCTGATGTTTGTCTGATAGATAAACCAGCAACCTGACCAACCAAAATATTAGATACATTATTAGTTGCTACCATTGGAAGTTCTTCCATTTTAACAGAAGATATCGCTCCGGTTAGATTTGATTTTTTAACCACACCATAACCAACTGCCACAACCTCTTCCAAACCAACAGATTCGTCTTCCAAAACAATATCAATACTGGTTTTTCCCATTACCGGTACTTCCTGTGTTTTCATACCGATAAAAGAATAAACAAGAATACCATCTGCCGGAACATTCGTTACCTGATAATTACCATCCGAATCAGAGATAGTTCCATTTGTTGTACCTTTTAATATAACCGTTACACCAGGCATAGGAGCACCGGTTTTATCAGTTAATTTACCGGATACAGTTATTTCCTGTTGTAAACTGGTTTCGTTTTCTGTACCATCTGATTTTTTAATTACAATGTACTGATCAACCATCTTGTACTCCAGACCAAGACCCGGTAACATATTATCTAACACTTGCTTGATCTCACTATCATTTACATTAACCTTCTCAACGTAATACTCATCAAGGTCAATATTATAGTAGAAATAATAATCAGTTTTCTCTTCAATCTCAGCGAAGACGTCAGTTAGTTTTGCATTGTTCAGATTTAGCGTCACTTTGGACATCTGAGAATACGATCGTGCATTAACAGTGATTGTAAACGCAACAGTAAGGAATATAGTTAATCGCATAACCAGAAAGAATTTGTTCCACGGCCGGTTAAGACCATGAATAGTCGGACTTTTTTTCATAACTTTGAATTGTTAATGATTAATTACTAACCGCTGCAACGGTTTTAGTTGATTAAAACTTTATAACTGGGGGTACTGCAATACTCCCAGTACTTTTATTTATTATTTATTTTCATTTAGCTTTTCTTTTTACGATAGATTTCAATCAAACTCCTGTCATTTTCTTTGCTTGTTATTTTAAAATCAATTCGTTCATCTAAAATCTTTAGTGAGCTCAACACCTGATCAACAGGCTTATGACGAATAACAGTACCCGAGAATATAAAATCCTCCAGATCTTTATCTTTAAAGTGAACCTCAACATTATACCAGCGTTCCAGTTTCTTTGCTATCTCACTTAATTTCTCTTCCCTAAAGGTGATCAATCCTTCTTTCCAGGAAGTATAAAATTCGGTATTAACATTTTCGACCTTCACTAATTCACCCTTATTGAACGAAGCAGACTGTCCGGGCTTTAATTCCTTTTCAAGACTTTTTTGACTTGATGATAAAACAACCTTACCTTCTACTAATGTTACATTAGCATCCTTCTCATCTGAATATGCCATTACATTAAAGGAAGTACCCAAAACTTTCACCGAAAAGTTATCAGCATTCACTATAAATGGTTTATTTTCATTGCGAGCCACTTCAAAATAAGCTTCCCCATCAATAAAAACATCTCTTGTTGATTGATTAAACTGGCCAGGATATTTGATAGTTGTTCCGGAATTTAGCCAAACTTTGGATCCGTCAGAAAGATTCAACTGACTCATTTGACCCAATGGTGCTACTATTTCGTTATAATTAAAATCCTGGTTATACTCATTTACCAAAATACTTATTAAGGTTCCTGACAGTAGAATTAAAAGAACCACAGCTACTTTATCCCAAACACGTGGTACCATTAATTTAAGTAGACCTTTTTTTCCTGATTGAATTCGATGTTCAACTCTCAACTTTGCTTCCTGATGATCAAACTGGTCGAATTGGAAAATACTCTTGAGTTGTTGTCGAGTCTTAACAATCCATTGATAGTCTTTTAAATTCTGACCTGTCAACTCTAATTCTTCAGGCTTAACATGAGGATCATGTGCCTTCGAAACCAATTCATCCCAATTGTAATTAATATTCTTCACAAAGCTTAATTTTATCTAGTGACGGAAAAATCAAAAACAGGGTGACAACTTTTTTAAGTTTTTTTTAATTAATTTTTACATTAATTCGTATCAGCTTGAATTAATGCACTTTAAATCATCAATAAAAGTTGCATTATCTTTAATTTGCTAACATCTAACTCATCTTTCAGAAATCTGTATGACCTGGACATCTGTGTCTTAACTGTATTAATTGAAATATTCAGCTCTTCAGCAATTTGAGGATAAGTCTTGCCATCGAATGCAGCCAGTTTTAGGATTTCTCTTCTTTGTTCAGGTAATTTGTTAATGGCTTTATACAAATCATTTAATAAACCGGCATCATGTATGTAGTTCTTTTCGTCTTCAGATATGGAATCGGTTGCTTTTTCGAGATCAACAAAAAGAGATGATTCTTTTCGAATAAAATCAACTGATAAATTTTTTACAATAGTAATGAGATAGTTGCTCAACGAGGATGAAATATTAAGAGAAGCTCTGTTTTCCCATATCTTTACAAAACAATCAACCACAACATCTTCTGCAGCCTGACGATTATTCAGATACCTGAATGAGATAGCACAAAGTGAGTGATAATAGAAATCAAACATCCTGTCAAACTCTTTTCTGTTATCATTCTTTATTTTCCTCCAATCAATCATATGGTTGATAATCATCGTATTTAAGAACATTTATTATTTACCAAATCCATTGCGTTTTCGAAAGGAAAGTTCTCATCAAAGATGAAAAACTGGTAAACGAGTACTCACTTTGTTTACAAATTTATGTTAATATTTGTTTATTTATTATTTGAACAAAAATATAATTCATTTCCAATATCCAAAATTCATATGTAATTATACTGTACATAGATATTAAAATGAATTATTGTTGATATTACTATATCTAGAATAAAGTGAAATATGATATTCCATTCTTTAATCTTAAATTCCATATTTGAATAGGCCATAATCATTTATATTGCTGTCGCTAAATCCAGTAATAAAAACTTCTACTTTATGAAAAAACAGTCTATCCTATTTATTCTAATAATAATAGTATTTTTCAGCTGTCATCGCAACCTGCTAACTACTATTGATCTATCTGGTGAATGGAAATACAGATTAGACGAAAAAGAGATTGGCAAAGATAATCGTTGGTTTGCCGATGAATTTACGGAAACTATTATACTTCCGGGAGCACTGCGCGATTACGGCAAAGGTCATGAACCTGATTTACATACCAACTGGACAGGAAGTATTTATGACAGCTCGTGGTATTTCAATCCGGCAATGGAAAAATACCGACAAGCCGGCAATGTAAAATTCCCATTCTGGTTAACACCCAATAAACATTATGTAGGAATGGTATGGTATCAGAAAGAAGTAGATATACCTTCAAACTGGAAAGGCAAAGATGTGGTTGTTTATCTCGAACGCCCTCATTGGCAAACAACGGTCTGGTTTGATGATGAAATGATTGGGACAAATAACAGTTTATCAGTACCTCATCTGTTTGTAATTCCTGCAGAAATTATTACAGAAGGAAAGCATCGTATTACTGTGCTGGTAGATAATGCCATTCGGGATATTGATCCGGGTATAAATTCTCACAGTATCTCTGATCATACTCAGGGCAACTGGAACGGAATGGTCGGAGACATGAAAATGTTTCCAAAATCAGATGTTCGAATTCAGCAATTGAAGATCACTCCCGATCTAAAAGGACAATCAGTAAAAGCAGAGGTAATCCTATCCTCTACTCTACCAGATGGCAAACTTACCTTTGAGGTGAAAGGATTGAATCACAATCATAACTTACCTGCAATAATTAAAGATTGTAATGATTCAAAAGATACGTTGATTTACAATATTCCAATGGGTGATGATTTCAAAACATGGAGCGAATTCTCTCCTAATATCTATGAACTAACCGTACAATTATCCTATGCATCCAGATTGGTTGATTCATATAACTCATCATTCGGAATGAGGGAATTCACCATTAACGATAAGCATTTTGAGATAAATGGTATTCCATTGTTTTTAAGAGGAACCACTGAGTGCTGCGTGTTTCCGCTAACAGGTTATCCACCAACGGATGAAGCTGAATGGGATCGAATCTTCGAAATCTGTCAGTCGTTTGGTTTGAATCATATGCGTTTCCATTCCTATTGCCCGCCTGAAGCAGCTTTTAAGTCGGCTGACAGAGCCGGCTTTTACTTGCAAGTGGAAGGTCCGAGCTGGGCAAAATATTCCACTTCGCTGGGCTATGGCAAACCCGTTGATCAATACCTGATGGACGAAACCAAACGCATCATCAACACTTATGGTAACCATCCGTCATTTTGTATGATGGCATACGGCAACGAGCCATCGGGTAAATATGTGCCTTATCTCGAAAACTGGGTTGATCATTTTCGCAAATACGATCCTCAAAGGGTATTTACAGGAGCTTCAACCGGTCGAAGCTGGGCAATTATAGATAACAGTGATTTTATTGTTCGTTCTCCACCACGAGGTTTGGAGTGGACAACCAAGCAACCCGAATCGGAATTTGATTACCGCGATAAAACCGAAAATCAGGAACGCCCCTATGTTACATTTGAAATGGGACAATGGTGTGTATTCCCCAATTTTAGTGAGATTGAAAAATACACTGGTTCACTGAAAGCCAAAAACTTTGAGCTGTTTCAGGAAGATCTGGCCGATCATCATATGGCTGATTTAGCTGACGATTTTCTGATGGCGTCGGGTAAGATGCAGGCATCGTGCTACAAACAGGAGATTGAAGCAACCATGCGAACACCCAATCTGGCAGGTTTCCAGTTATTATCATTAAACGATTTCAGCGGACAAGGAACAGCGTTAGTTGGGGTTTTGGATGCTTTCTGGGATGAGAAGGGTTATATCACAGCCAAAGAGTTTTCGGCCTTCTGTAACAAAGTTGTTCCGCTTGCCAGACTACCAAAATTCACCTTCCAATCAAACGAAAACCTGAAAGCAGCCATCGAAATTGCCAACTTCAGTGGTTCGGCTATTAATCATGAGCCTGTAAAATGGCAATTACTAAGAGATTCATCTACTGTAGTTAAAGAAGGTAGCATTAATACCTCATTAATCGCAGTTGGCAATAACAATTCGGTTGGTGACATTGAAGTTCCTTTAAGTTTTGCTGAAAAAGCCGAACAACTGACGCTGGCTGTATCAGTCGGCGAATATGAAAACAGATGGAATATATGGGTATACCCGGCATCTCAACCTGAAATAAAAACGGATGACCTGATCATTACCGATCAGATAAATGCCAAAACAAAAAAAGCTTTAGATGAAGGCAAATCAGTGCTGTTGCTGGTAGCCGGGAAGGTTGAAAACGGTAAAGATGTGGTTCAGCATCACACTCCTGTTTTCTGGAATACATCGTGGTTTCGGATGCGTCCGCCACATACAACAGGAATATTAATTCAAAATGAACATCCTGTGTTTAACGATTTTCCGACGGATTATTACAGTGATATGCAGTGGTGGGAAATTGATAACCTGCAACAGACCATAAATCTGGAATATTTCCCTCAAGATTTTCGTCCGTTGATTCAACCCATCGATACATGGTTTATGAATCGCAGATTGGCCATGCTTTTTGAAGCGAAAGTCAGCAAAGGAAAGTTGATGGTTTGCAGCATTGATCTGTCAGATAATATGGATGAAAGACCTGTGGCTCGTCAGTTGAAGCAAAGCATACTCTATTATATGACATCCGATCAGTTTTCTCCTGCTTCTAATATTAAATATGAAGTTGTGGAAGAGCTTTTTGAGAAGAAAGAACGGGAAGGGTGGAAATCGTATGTGAGGGAAGATCCTTAAATACTTAAATATAACAAGTAATAAAGATGCAAAAGATAACGACATTTATACTAGGAGTTTTTCTGATATCCGGCATTAAAGCTCAAACCACATATACAATCAATATTGATCAGCCGGAGCAGGAAATAATCCGTGGGCATCTCAATCTTGGTGGTTCTAATCCTGCCGGAGAAGAAATTACCGTTAACAGTTATTATATCGAGAAAAACGGTAAACCTTTCTTCCCGATTATTGGTGAGTTTCACTATGCCCGTTTTGATGAGAAATACTGGGAAGATGAAATACTAAAGATGAAAGCCGGCGGCATTAACACCATAGCCACTTATGTATTCTGGAATCTTCACGAACGTGAAGAAGGCATTTTTGACTGGAGCGGTGACCTGAACCTGAAAAAGTTTCTTGAGTTTATTGAAAAACATCAGCTGTATGCCATTGTTCGTGTGGGTCCGTTCTGTCACGGTGAAATGTGTAACGGAGGCTTGCCCGACTGGCTTTACGGCAGAACATTTGAAGTAAGAAGCAACGCTCCTGAGTATCTGGAATACGTAGACCGTTTGTATGGAGAGATTGGCAAACAAACAGCCGGTCTATTGTATAAAGATGGCGGTCCGGTAATTGGCATTCAGCTCGAAAACGAATATCAGCATTCATCAGCTCCCTGGGAATTTATGTATCCGGGAAGTAAAAAAGACGGAACAGTTCCCGATCGAGAGGCTGCTTTTTCGCACACTCAAATTACCGTTACTGATGGAGTAAATCCATGGTCAGAATACGGTAAGCAACATATGACTAAACTAAAAGAACTGGCTAAGAAAAATGGGCTGGACACGCCTATTTATACTGCAACAGGCTGGGGAAATGCCACCATTGTTGAAAAAGGGAGCTTACCGGTTACGGCAGGTTATGCCTATCCTTTCTGGTCTGATCCTCGTCCATCAAGTTTTTATCTTTTTAAAGACATCAGAAAGAATCCTGATTACAGCCCGGTTAGCTACGATACCGACCTCTACCCATCCATATCAGCAGAAATTGGTCCGGGCATTCAGGTTAAATATTCTCGTCGCCCTGTGGTCGATTTCCGAAGTGTAAATCCTTTAATGACCCGCATTATCGGAAGCGGTTCAAACGGAATCGGATATTATATGTATCATGGCGGTTCAACTCCGGTGTTCGACGGCAAATACTATAACGAAGAGGCAAACGGAATACCCCGAATCAATTACGATTTTCAGGCTCCTATCGGGCAATACGGACAAGTGCGCTACCATTTTAAACATTTGCGCATGCTGCATCTATTTTTAGATGCTTACAGCGATATTCTGGCTCCGATGAAAACCGTTTTACCTGAAACAAATGCCGATATCAAAGCTGATAACACAGAAACATTACGATATGCCGTTCGCTCATACGGCAATTCCGGATTCCTGTTTATCATCAACTTCCAGGATCACATCAACCTTAAGAATATCGAAGCTGTACACATTAATATTGAAGCCAAAGATGAGACCATCTCGTTCCCTTCGAAAGGAACCTTTGACGTTGCTGAAGCGACCAGTGCCATATTACCTTTTAATCTACAACTTCAAAAAGCACTGATTAAATCCGCCACTGTTCAGCCACTTACAATCCTGAAAAAACCGGAGATGAATTACTATATTTTCCATAGCATTACCGGAATAGATGCTGAAATAAATTTCCCGTCTGACACTAAAATCTCGAAACTGAATAATGCAATAGTAACTGAGGTTAACGGAATGAAAAAGGTAAGTGCAAAAACTTCGGCTCCTTTTTCGTTTACCGCCAACGAAACCAGTATTCTGGTAATACCGGAAGATATGGCAATTAACGCCACTAAAATAAACGAGGACTTATATATTTCGGATGCTTTAATTCTGGAGGATATAAATGAATTACAATTCATTACGCGTGAAACGGCAAATCATATCCACATCTTCCCGTCTCAAAAACGAGATTTAGCTGCTTCATCGGCAAACATTAAAAAAGCCAAGTCAGTGTGTAAAGGATTTGATTCGTACACCATCACTTTTGACGAAGTAAAACCCGATGTGGTAATTGAAAAATCTACCTCACGCAAATATACTTTACAACTGCAATCCGACATATCAAATCTGAATGATGTATTTGTGGATATAGATTACATCGGCGATCGTGGCTTGGCGTTTATTGACGGCAAGATGATAACCGATCATTTTTACCACAATCGAACCTGGAAACTCAGTTTAAAAAGCTTTGCTTCAGATTTGAAAGATGATCAGATGGTGTTTGTTTTTCATCCTATGTACTCCGATTACAGCTACCTGAAAGATCTGAATAAGGTACCGGAGTTTACAAAAGGAAAATATTTAGAAATAAAGGAATTTAAAATTATACCAGAGTATAAGACGATATTAAAATTGTGATCCGAATCTTACATTAAAACATTTCATTAATTAATTATTATAGATTATAACTGAATCTTTCATCTTCAATGTTTTATGAATCAAATCTTCTTTTCTGAACCTGTCAAAAAGTATGTTTGCCATTTCTTTACTTCCCTCCGGGTTGGGATGAAGTTTATCTGTAAAGTATTGTGATTTGCCAATAAAAGAAGTGTGAAAATCAACAACCAAAAGATCATTTGTTACAGCAATTGAATCGATTAATGGGATGGTATACTTTACTAACAATGTATCCTTCTGAGGATCTTTTGGAGAATACGGATGACCTTCCCAGATCGGAGGTGGCAAACATACAATAAAAACAATGTCTGGATTAACACTCTTGAAAGTATCAATCATATTCTGGTAATCGTTATAAAACTCTTTCTGAACCATATCAAAAAGCGAAGGTTTAGAATCGTTTGTTCCCAGAGCTATCAAACAAATATCAGGTTGGTATTTCAAAGCATTTTCAAATACATCTTCATTCCAGATGGGAGCTGGTCCGTGTTTGGTTAGTGTTCGGCCTGAAACTCCGGCATTATAAGTCTCTAAAGTATCACCATAAACCTCTTGCATCAACTTTGCAAACTTAGTAGCATAGGATTCATTTACATCTGATTTTTTGTAATCATAAACCCCGGCAGTGATGCTATTGCCAATAAAAGCCATCTTGACTTTATTCGTTTGAGAACTAACTGAGTTAAGAAAAGTAAAGAAGATTACTACAGAACAAACATATCTTAACCGTACGAATATCATAGATTTTAATTTTTAGATAAAAGTAAAACCTAAAGGTAGAATTTATTCTCACACTACTTATTTACTATATACTTTGTGCTGTTTTTAAGATTGGAAAAACACAAAACCAGGTTCCCGTATTTGTTAATATTGTTCATCTCAGCATAAATAAATGTTTTCTGAACAATAGTTCCATCAATATTAACATTAGTCCGTAGAGAAAAAAACAGTAAACTGTACATTTGAAAAGTTTAAACCTTAATATGTTTGTCCAATGAATATGAAAAATCTGGCTTTAAAAGTCTTTCTATCTATTTGCTTTTTTTCCACCTTTTATATGGCCCATGCTCAGGAAATGGGAGTCAATTTTAATGAATCACTTTTTCATGCCGAAGATGTTGAAAAGATAGCCAGAACCAAAACTACATGGGTACGTGGCTTCTTCGACTTTTTCTCTTATTACTCAGATCAGAATAAATTAACTGATCCAACCGATCAACTTGAAGATTTCCTAAATCTTCAGGATGCAGGTTTTAAAACCATTCTTAATATTAAATGGAATTTTCATACTAAATCATATCCAGATACAACAAGTACCGAGATTGCAGCCTATAATGATTTTCTTCAGAGCTTTCTGGATCGGGTATGGGGTAAAATTGACATCATCGTTGTTGGAAACGAACCATATATAGAATCCATGAATAATGATGAAAAGAACAATCGGTTACCTGCATTTTATCAGTATATGCTGAACAGGGTGAACGAATATCGAAGTGGCAAGGAGAACATTCCCATTTATTTTGGGGCTTTTAATAAGCTTTATTATGAGAGTTGGCGTATCCCTGGAGTTCTTGCAATGCTTGATTTTGTAAAAGAAAACCCATGGATCGAAGGAATTGATATTCATATTCATCATCAATACCTGACTGAGATACCGGCTATGTATAGTTATGCCAATGATCGAATCAGGGATGATCAGAAAATTCTAATGACTGAGTTTTCATTGGTTTTTTGGTGGCAGGCCTATACTGGTACGACCATCCCTTCTTCATTTGCTACACAATATGGTTATTCTCAGACAATGAAAGTTTATGAGTACATCAGATATGCACTGAACAGTCGACGCCCCAAGGCAGAATGGGATAACTTCTTAAGTCAGTGCTCATGGTTCGAAGATCGTAAGAATTACCTTTGGGAAGTTTACGAGATTTTATCTCAATATAAATCTTTTAATGTTGCGACTTATTCATACCAGATTAGCTGGGGCACCAACTTTGATGAGACAACAGTCCCATGGCTGCTTAATAATCTGATTGCTGCTGTTACTATCGAAGATGATCCTGAAACCGGGGATAACCAGTTTAATTATGCCTTTATTGATGATTTCTATAAGATTCAGGAAGCTTCTGCCAATACTGTTGACGAGCCTTTGCAACCTCTTGATCCAACAAAAATGTTTATGCAGTTCGAATTTGATGACAACTTAACTGATGGCTCACCTCAAAACACCGAATTTATTTTGAATAACGGTACAGAACAATATAATGACGGTAAATTTGGTAAAGCACTCCATTTTAACAACAATTCATACGTAACTGCACAGAATGCACTCATAAATGTTGGTGCAGAAAGCAGTACTCTAGGTGTTTGGGTAAAAATGGATCAGCCAACCAGTATAGCAAATGCCGCAATGACAATTTTACACCAAAAAGATCCGGATGAAGGGACACCTCCTGGAAGAATTATGATGGAGATTTTAAGTGGAGATTATCCTTCCAGCTTTGAAAGTGCTCTAAGAGTGCAAAGTACCGAGACCATCGAAGCCGGAATATGGTATCATATAACAATTGTACATGATGCAGATAAAGGAATTAAAAGTATTTATGTAAATGGAAAATTAAAAGGTGTAGCTGATTTTGGAACTGAACAATCGGTTGGTCCGTTTGTAATGGGTTCGTTTAAAACAGAAGAAAGAGCTTTTCTTTATGGTAGTCTCGACGAACTTTTCTGGACACGTGAAATTCTAACACCTGACCAGATAAAGTTGGTAATGGAAGTAGGTATTAATAAAAGTTTTGAAGAACAATCAACCGATATAGCATTATCAGACTTTGACCCGGGTTCTAAATTATTTTTTCCAAACCCCACTTCTGGAAATATTGAGTTTTCAAATGAGATCGTATCAGAGAAAGGACAATATCAATTATTTGACATCAATGGAAGAGCAGTAACCTCATTAAAATCAATCAACAAAGGAAACATTAACCTAAGTTCCTTACAAAAAGGTATTTATCTGGTAAGAGTTCTGTCAAACCAAAAAGTTTATACTGACCGATTGATTTTAAGTAACTAAATCAAAGAATATAAATTCCATTGTTAATTTAAAAAAACACTAAATTATCGATGGAGTTTATTATTATAAAATAAATAGAATTATCTAGTTGACCATTAAGCTAATTATTGCTTAATAACCACGTATCATATTGATTCTGTAACACTTTTACAATATCAGGATATGCCTGGACTAAATTATTTGTTTCACCTGCATCATCTTTAAGATTTACCAGAAACAAAGAATCAGATTCAGCAATTTTAACACCTTGTTCAAACGGATAACCAAGTAATTTCCAGTCTCCTTTTCTTGCTGCCCAACTTCTGCCCGATTTCCAACAAAAGGTTTGATGTTTTGTAGAATCATCAACATTTTGGATCAGCGAAACTAAGCTTTTCCCGTCTAATTCTGATCTATCAAGCTCTATGTCACAAAGATCAGCAAGTGTTGGCATCCAATCAGCATTTACAGCCAACTGATTTCTGGTTTCTCCACTTTTAATATTCTTAGGCCAGCTTATGGCAGCCGGAACACGAATACCTCCTTCAAACAAACTAAACTTTGATCCTCTGTAAACACCCGCATTTCCTCCTCCTCGATGAGCTCTTTCTTCTCTTGAAAATCCGTTATCGGCCTGCAATACAACAATGGTATTTTCTTTTAAACCTAACTCTTCCAGTTTATTCATTAACTTACCTATTTCGTCGTCCTGGGTTGATAAAAAGGCAGCATATAAATCTCTTGGATAAGCAACACCTTTCTCCTGATAATACTTCAACCATTCTGTTGATCCCTGATAGGGATAATGAGGCATATTAATGGCAAAATACATGAAGAATGGCTTTGATTTATTTGCTTCCATAAAGGAGGAAGCTTCCTCTACCATTAAATCAGGAAAGTACTTACCCGGATAAAATACTTCTTCCCCATTTCTATACAAATCGTGACGATTTGGTCCTGACCAATAAAAGAAATGAGAATAATTGTCAATACAACCAACCAAATGACCAAAAGAATAATCAAATCCCTGTGCATTGGGCTGTTTATCTTTCCCCTGACCTAAATGCCATTTACCAATATGAGCTGTTTTATAGCCGGCATCTTTAAACATTTCCGCTATGGTATATTGTTCTGTAGGCATTCCGGCCTCATCACTTAAATCGCTCACATTACCGGGAACTCCTGCTCGCTGAGGTGTTTTGCCGGTTAGCAGTCCAGCCCGGGAAGGTGAACAAATAGGCGCACCATAAAACTGGGTAAATTTAACTCCGCTATTAACCAGCTTATCCATATTCGGAGTTACCAGGTCATGTGCTCCAAAACTGTTTAAGTCAATTGCCCCTTGGTCATCAGTGTAAATGATAATTACGTTGGGTTTTACATTTTCAGTATTTTCTACATTGCACCCCAAAAGAGTAGCTAAAGCAAATAGAAAATAAAAGCATCTTCTTAAACAGTTCATAGCTATTAAATTAAATAAAAAGAGACCTGCTATCATAAACAGGTCTCTAAAAGAGTTAATTATTATGATTCTTCTGTATTTGACATTTACATTATTTCAGTTTATACAGCTTTAATCGTTACTAAAGTTTTCTGCAAATTGCGGCCCATCCTCCACCTGAGACCATTGGAATTTCAAGTTCTGAGCTTTTATTTACTTTCTTTTTGAGATGGACATAATCAACAGCAGCCTTACCTGCATTCAACCCATCCTGCATAATTTCAATCTCATATTCACCATCTTCTAAAAAGGAAAGATCAATTTTTAAAGTCCTTGCATCATAATCTGTCATGGCTCCAATATACCAGTCAGAACCACTTTTACGAGCAGTAACAATATAATCACCAACCTTAGCATCAAGCACTTTGGTATCATCCCAAACAGTTTTAAACTGGCTGATGAATTGAGTACATTCCTTTTCCTTGTAATAATTAGAAGGACTATCACTCAACATTTGTAGCGGAGCATCATATACTGCATACATGGCAATCTGATGGCATCTTGTCCCCAAGCTCATAGGATTAGAAAAACTTGCAGTAAAATCCTTTTTGTGAGCATTATGCATAGCACCAGGAGTAAAATCCATAGGACCTGCTAACATTCTTGTAAAAGGTAATGTTACATCATGTTCTGGTGTTATAATATCAGTCCATTTGGTATTTTCAAGCCCTTTCACTCCTTCATAATTCACAATATTTGGATACGCCCTGCGAAGTCCAGAAGGCTTATACGCTCCATGATAATCAACCAACAACTTGCGTTCGGCACAGGCTTTGGCAACCCTTTCATAGTAATTTACCATTTCCTGTCCTGCCTGAGCCATAAAGTCAACTTTAATACCTTTCGCTCCCCATTCTTTAAAACGATCCAGTATTCTATCCATATCTTTATCGATTGGTCCCCATAATGACCAAAGGATAATATCCACATTTTTTTCTTTTCCGTAAGCTACCAGCTCAGGAATATCAATCTCAGGATTTGGCTCCAGCACATTAGTTGTGGTTTTTGACCATCCTTCATCCAGAATGATATAAGGAATACCATATTTCGATGCAAAATCGATGTAATATTTGTAAGTCTGATTATTGATTCCGGCCTTAAAGTCAACCCCGTGCAGATTATTGTCATTCCACCAGTCCCAGGCAACCAAACCCGGTTTTATCCAGGAAACATCGTCCAATTCACAAGATCTCGATAATAAATACACCATTTGGTTTTCAACCAGCTCTTTATCTTCACGGCTAATCATAAATACCCGCCATGGAAATGTTCTGGTTCCATTCGTCTTGGCTATATAATCTGCACTCTTTTTTATTTCAATACCTCGGTCACCTTTTTCGACAGACTCCAGAATAACTTTTGGAAACTTACTTTTCAAAACTGTTTTGCCGGTAGTTTCTAAAAATAAACCGGGATAATCATATAAATCTGCTTCTGTTATACCAATTTTAATATTATCGCCACCTTTTACAACGGTTGGCAACGAACAAAATTTACCTTCTTCAAAAGATGATAATTTATCCTCGATGTATAAACGCTCATAATGAGAAAGTAATGATTGTTCTTCAGGAAATAAAATAGGAAAATCATTTGCGAAATTAAGATCAACCTGCTCATTATTAACAATCACCTCCCCATCTTTAGACGTTTCAAATCGGTAAGCAATGCCATTATTAAAGACTCTGAAACTGATTGAAAAATCATTATTAAATAACAATCTAAGCTCGTTGTACTCATTCTTAATAGTAGTTGTTTTTGCAGGTACAGGTACCTTCACCACATCGGAAACAGAGCTTGTCTTTTTCTTTAAAACCTTTGGCGATGTAACAAGGTTTTTTCCATTTAATTCTAACCCTAATTTATTATGATCAAATAATATTTGACCATTTACACTAGCCGACCAGGCAATATCTTCGCCAACGGTTACTGATGTTATTATGCTACCATCAGGGGAACTTATTTTATAATCCTTTGCTTGTGTTGGAACTATCAACAGATTTAAAATTCCAATCATAAAGAATGCTAAAACATTATTTTTCATCAATCAATAATTTAAATTTCAATGAACATATTCATTACTATCTAATCAAAGTTAATGATTTTATTAGATCTAAGGTTTTTTTATTCACATCTGAAATAGATCATTTAACGGAACTAACAACAGTATATTCGCCCGGACTCAACTTAAACTTAATATATGATTCATCCTCAATATCAAATTCTACACCTTTTACTTTAGAACCTAACCTATTATTACGCCATACAGTAACAGAATTAACTGTGATTTTTGCTTTTTTACTGCTGGCAAGAAATTCTTTGGGAATACAAACAAGGCACATTGTGTTATCTGGTGACAAAATCTGTTGCGTTAAGCTTCGAGCTTCTTTATCAATACTAACCGAAGCTGATATAGTTCCATGCAAAGTTGGAACGGTACCCGAAATAGTAGTAAGGTCAGCAAGTATTGGCGAAAATTCATATAAAGAGTATGCTGGTTTTAGAGGTTTAATTCCCAGGTAAAATGCACTCAAATTATAAAGGGGGCCGGCCGACCATGCATGATTAGTACTTCCCTTTGCCGGAAATTCTTCCCATAACGTTGATGACCAGCTGTCAACCATTGCTTTATAGCGACTTCTTATCCGATTTAAGGTAGCAACAGGATCAAGTTGTAACATGGCCATATCGATATACATCTCCTGATATGGACTGGCATCATACCGGGTCTTTAATATTTCCAGAACTTTCTCTTTTTTATCTTCATCTGCAAACCCAGCAAGCACCGCCCATGCATTTGTACGATCTTCTACTACATTTGATTGTTCACCCTCTTTATTATGGAAAGCATACGCGTCACCGTTCCAGAAATATTCGTTGAAATGACTTTGAACATTGTCTTTTAACCCTTTATAATAGGCTATATCATCAGTCATATCAATAGTGCCTGCAATTTTAATCACATTGGTTAATAAAACACTATAAATAGCATTACTGATTGCATTTGCACTTCCTGTCTGAATGTCCATATTTCCGCCCCAATCCATCCAATTCCAAACCTTATCCTGAAGAATTAACATACCGTCTTCATTTGAAGTTGAGACCAGGTATCCGATATATTTTTTGATATATGGATAAAGCTCCTCCAGCAATTCTTTATCACCAGTATACAAATAATAATTCCAAAGCATTGATACTGCAGCCAGGTTCTGATCCGGCAAATGAAACTCTGTGCCCGGAGCCGTGGTATAAAGCGATCCATCCTCTTTTTGGGTATACATTAGTTCGCGATAGGCTTTTTTAGAAAGCAAGGCACTTTCCTGATCATAAATATAAAAGGCGTAAAGAATCTGTTCTGATACATCACCCCACCATTGGCCACGTTCGCGATCAGGACAATCGAAAAAGTAATCGCGCATACATACCAAAGATGTATTTTTACACTTCTCCCATAATTTATTCAAAAGGGTATCATTCGATTCAAAAGAACCCAAAATCCCAGTATTATATGCTGTCTGATGAAACTTTAGATCCATTATTTCAATCAATCCACTTACATTACTAAACTGAAATTGCACTTTATGACTACTTGAATTTTGCCATGCAAAACATTCAAACTCCTGAACTCCTTCTTTAGTGATATAATCCTGATAGTAATATTCGTTTAATACCATACGAACATGAACGCCTGCAGGCGCTTTAATTTTAAAATATGGCATTCCTTGAATATTATTATCAAGCATTGCATCGATGTTCTGATTATCAGAGACCGTTGTTGGTAATTCTGACTGGTTGGTAAACTCTAAATAGCCATAATCTTTCCACATTGGAATGGTACGATTAACCAGCTTATTCCAGGGTCCCATTGGAGGTATACCTTTCTCTGTTGCCTGTTCCCAGGATGAATCATCATAATTGTATGCATGCCAGCCAGAAGTTTCAAGCCGGGCATCGTACGTTACCGGATGAGCCAGCCATTTAAATGAGTTCCAGATTCGTAAAGGAGATTCTGTATTGCCATAAGCAACCTCACACCTCCCGGGCAAATTGAATGATTCGTTTTCTTCGGCACATTTTATAAAGGGCATTGAGCTACCAGCTGGCCTGTAATATCCATATTTTACAACTCCTTCAAGCGGATCACCACCAAAGTTATCATTACTAAAAGTTACCTTTCCGGTCTCATCATATTTATATCTTAATACACCTCTTGTAAAAGCTGAATCAACTCTAATCTTCCATGTTTTGTCTGAAAGAATTTTCTTCGATGTTGTACCGGTAAGATCTGCTTCGAAAAGAAATCCTCCATTTTCAATTGTTCGCTGAGTGTAGCAATTGGGTCCTCCTTTATGCCAAACCAAGGCACATATTATATTGTCACCACTCTTTAAATAAGGCGCCAAATCAATCTCGTCGTAGTAAGTATTTTGCAAATCCGGTCTGGTATCCAGTCCGCCGTCATTGATTACCAGTGAATCATTTATATACAACCAGTATTTATTTTCCGCGGCTATTCGGGTTATGGCTGTGATTGGTTTTGAATCGAGTGTTACCTTCTTTCTGATATTGACCCATGTATTATTTGGACCCATATCACTCGTCCATATCCAGTTAGCATTCCAGGTTTCTGATTGGGCAAAAGACGTTTGAAAATAAGCCGACAATATTATAATCAGAAATAAGACCGTTCTTTTTATAATTAAATTCATTGGAGGAGGATTATTAGGTTAGTTATATTATTAATACTCTAAATTACAATACTTAAGCTTTGTTACAATATCCGGAAAGAACCTTAACTATTGAAATTAGTTTTCTGCTTTAACTTTTCAATAAACAGCACCTACACATTCTACAACAGCAATTTCTCTTATTTATTCTTTTTTTGTCTGAATCGTATGTTAATAGAAAGTCCAAACAAAATTTCATTGACTAATTTAAAACAGAATAAGGGATCAGCTTTTACACCAATCCCTTTTTAACTTAGCTATAGTTACATTCTCATTATAAATATTACTTTATAATGTTTTATGAAAATTCATTCTATAATTTATTCTCCTAATGTTAATGATTTAATTAAATCAACTTCCTCCTGACTATATGGTGTTCCATCAGGATGAAAAATCTCATGAAACCAGAGAGCCGGCTCAGAACCATCTGGAATTGGCTCATCCCAGGCATATTTTGTATTTGATTTTCCAGCTACCAAACCCCAGTTAATAGCACCCACATTCTCATTTTTCAGAATAGGCATGATATTTTGAAAATAACTATTATTTCTTCTGGCCATATATTCGGTACAAACCATTGGACGGTCGTATTTTTTCAAACTATCAATTGCAGCCTGATGTTCTTCTGGTCCTTGATAGTTATGATAGGTAATGATATCAGAATTTTCAACCTGAAACTTATTCAAATCAGTCAATCTTACATTCCAAACACCTGCAGACAATGGTTGTGACGGACGAACTTCCCAACCCCATCTGAATACATTGCGTAACAAAGGCATTGAACTGTTTTTTAACCCATTGTTTCCTGGCTCGTTGTATAAATCCCAGATAGCTATTCGTTTATCATCTTTAAAAGTTATCAATACATCTTTTACGTATTCTTCTAAAAGAGGCATTAAATTTTCATCAAGAAAAACCAGATCACCCGGATCGCGCACCCAACCTGAATTATGAACTCCCGGTTTTGGATCAGGTTGCTTACCTGCTTTATAAGTCACATTCCAACAATCATCAAAAAACACAAAAATTGTTTTAATACCATGACTGTCTGCAATGCTTAGATATTGATTCATGCGATCTTTAAAACCCTCTCTATCAACTTCCCAGGCCACATGATGAAGATAAACACGCATACAGTTCATTCCGATCTCTTCGGCCCAGCCCAATTCACGATTTATGGTTGCTGTATCAAAAGATTCTGCCTGCCAGGTTTCTAATTGGTTGATAGCTGTACTTGGGTTAAAGTTACTTCCTCTTAACCATCCATTCTCTTCGCCCCAACTTTTGGCTTGTTCTTTAGTCCATCTGGTATTTATTACCTGATCTTGTTTATCGCAACTTTCTTTTTGCGGGCAATTGCAAGCTCCCAAAAAGAAAACAACTGTAAGTAGCCCAATTAAATTATTTATTTTCATATACTTAGTTTTATTTAGCTTTTCATTAATTTCAATTAATATACTTTCATCAGGTTTACTGAACCATAAAACAAATGGCTAATCCTACCCTTAAAAGATTAAATAATCACTAATCTTTGTTTGTCATCACCCACTTCTGTAGTGACCCATATAACATATACTCCTTTTGTATAATCAGTACAACTAACACTATAGGTATTGAGGTTTTCCACTAAATATTGTTGAATAAAAATCCCGTTCACATCAAAAACCTTTACCGATTGAATTGGCTGTTCGGAGTTTATCTCAAAAAAATTTCTGGCCGGATTAGGTGATACAACAACTGAAGATGTTGAAATACTGGGCTGATTGATTGCAGTCGATACATCATCGCGAAACAAATAGTTGAATTTCCACTTTTGCTCTTCCAAACCCGAATATGCCCCTTGTAAAATGGAAGTTCCTGCATTTGACTCCCCTTCTGCCAACATTAAACTCTCTCCGCTATCCAAATTTACAATACTGTTCTTTCCCACTTCGACCTCATTTACACTCCAAAAAAATTGCTTTTGCTGTGCATACGATGAAGTGATAACAGCATCCAGATCATTAATTGTCAGATATTTTCCTGAACCTTTATTGATGATAGACCAATAAGAACTGGCTTTTTTAAATTTCCATTGTTGATAAGGATCATTTTCATCAAGAACAGCCTGTGTAATCTCATTGGAGTTTGTTGGATTTACAGCAATTGCATTATCAGAATAACAGGAAATGATTGAGTAGCAAACATCTTCGTTTAACACCGAAGATTCAGAGTTAATATCATAGATAGTGAAATTGTCAAAATTAGCATTTGTATAATAGGAACGTAAACCCACTTTTCCGGTTATAAAAGGATCAGCATCGGTATAATCAATCACAGGATTCTCCATATCATCAATATAAATCTTGATATTAGCCCCTCTTACTTCAGCTTTGAGGTGATACCATTGACCGATATTATGTGTTGTACCTGAATAGTTTGCCAAACCTTTCCAGTTGTAATTATGCTTACCCAAAGAAGCTCCTGTAGAGGTAATATTAACATAGTAACCCTGCAGAAAATCGGCCCCAAGCTGAGGATCGTCACCAATTCCACCTTGAGCAGGATTTTTAACCCTAAAGATTAGACCGGCATTTGTACCATTATTATATTTTACATCAACCTCAACTGCATAGTCACTCCAATTTATGCTTCCAACCGTGCGCTTACCTGTACCATCAACCAAAGCTGTTTTATCTTCAATAAGCCAGGTGCCATCTTCGTAGTTCCAACTATTATAAATAGACGTAAAACTATCAGAATAACTTTCAACACTTTCCTGTTGCTCATATTTGAAATGATAAAAGGCAGCTTGTCCTGCTTCAATTGTCAACTTAACAGTGTTGAATCCCTGAGCTAAGGAAATCGGTTCTGTTACCACTGTTTTAAAACCTCCACCAGTAGCAGGAAGAACAATATCATCGCATAATTTACCTTCAGACGTTGACAAACTCACCGTGCATTCAGCAACAGCGGCATATTTTATTCCAATAACGTACTTACCGGCATATCCGGCATTTAAATTATAATCATACCAATTACCGGCACTTGCCATACCTAAAGCATATCTCCCTTGTCCTATGGCTGTAACCTTGGCATTATCATGTCTGAAATTAACAGTACCGGTTGGGTTTACCTCATTATATCCATTTGTTTTATTATAATGAATAGCTTCCACTCTTCCAGGAACAGGCTTATAGGCATCGTAAACTCCGCTTCCGTTTATTTTATTGGAAAAAGCACAAAAATCATAGTGCGTTTCTGATGCATAGCTAATTAATCCCAGCTTGCCTTTAGTTGAAGAATTAACAACCTCGGCTTTTAACATGTTATTAATGAAAACTTTTACCTGGTCAAGATTCTTTTCAATCCTGATGTTATTCCATTTACTAATATCCACCACATTGGCAATACTTTGCACTATTGATGAACCCCACACTCCACTTACCTTCGTATTTATTTCAATTGTATTGGCATTAGCATTGAGTATCACTCTGCCGTAATTATTATCATCAATGCAATTAAATACAACTCCATTATAAGAATCACTGCTGTTTGAATTGATTGTTTGAAGATTAAACTCTGCTGTATAACTAGCAGCCGGTTCATCTGCTAATAGAAGCACATCATCTGTTGTACCACTTAAATTATTCTGAATCAAAACTCCATCCGTTATTTGCCAGCTTCCTGCAATAGTTTGCCAGGTATCTCCAATGCTATTTGCATCAAAATAATCGTAAAAGTCAGGCATCTCCGGAACAGGTTTGCTAAATGTTGTAGGACCCATAGCTACAATCAGTTCTCCATTCCAGGCAATCCTGTCGAAATTAACATGTCGCAATGGACCGGTGCTGTATGATCTTACTTTATTATGGTAGGTGATATAGTATGAGTCGAGATCGGGACCTATAAACAGACTTCCATGCCCCAAAGACTGTACATCTCCTTCAGAACAAACAATATATGGGTTTAACTCATCTATTGGCGAAAACCCTTCTAAAGGACCCGTACTAGAGCGACCATGATTAATACGATACCCGGGTGATATAACATGATTACCTGTGTATTGCATATAATAGATACCATTACGTTTAATCACACAAGGCGCTTCCGTCCAACCATTCATGTATGCATTAATCTGAACCGGACTGCCAATATTTGTTGGCGATGACATGCTGTGACCAAAGATACCTGATGAGCCGGCACGATAGAAATACATTGAACCATCATCCTCAATAAATACAGATCCATCGATAGAATTCCCTACATTACCGGTAGCCAGAGTAAACGGACCGGTTGGAGCATCAGCTTTAAGAACATAATGTCCATTTCCGGCTGGTGAAGTGTACATGTAGAACTTTCCGTTGTAATAAATAACCTCAGGTGCATAGGCTCCTTTGGTAACAGATTCTGTAGTGGCTAATCCCTGATAATCCCAGTTTACCAAATCGCGACTCGACCAACATTTAACTCCAGTCATATCATCACGTGTACTGCAATACAGGTAATATTCTCCCTTGTATTTTAAAAGGTAGGGATCACCAATTCCATAAAGGTTCCACTCTTCCGGAAGTACTAAAGGATTGTTCCAGGTTTGTGCCTGTACCAACCAGGTTGATAAAAACACAATACCCAAAATCAATAATATCTTTATTCTATTCATCTTATTTCTGTTATTTCAGAATCTTCGCATACATTCTATACAAGAAAGTATTGAAATTCACTTACATTAAATCGCAATTTGTTCTATTCAGCAGCTACATTTATTTTAACTTTTGTCTCTGCAACCATTTCCGGCTTATTCTCTAAGGAATATTGAATTGTATATGTAACCTCTGAACTAAAATCAATCACTGATGAGCCTGATGTTTGCTCAATTGAATTGACATACACTTTCTCGTCTACAGCTGTAGTTGTATATTCAGGAGTAAGATTAGTCAGGTCTGTACCTGCAGGTAATACTACATTAACTTCAAAACTACCATACACATAATCATCTCTGACAATAGTTCCGGAAACACCATTTATTTTAAATGAAGAAAATTCGGGATAATAGGCTGTATATAAAGCATAACTACGATTGGTTCCTTCATACGATTGAACACTGATATCAAGAACTTCGCTTAAATCATACTTAGTTGTTTGGTTATATTCTTCATCATTGATATACAACTTCATTGAGTCTGATTCGGTATAGAACTTTAAGCGCTGTGATAAAGAAACCGGAACCTGATAATTTTTAAATTTCACTTTACGCGGAAGTACCATCAGCCATTCATCATTCATGCGATTGGCAAAAACCTCATCATATACAATCTGGTTGCATGAGATATTATCAATATTGGTATTGTCATCAATAACAGTAACCATAACGGAGGTCGTATCTCGCTTCAGATCTTCAGCTAAATCATTATAAGTTGAAGCAACACAAACCACTTTATATTTACCTGGTGTGGCAAATGCATAGGTGAAGTAGTTTTTATTTACAACAAATCCGGTATTACTCTCTGTAATCAGATTGTAATTGTGCGATACATCTCCGGTATAAATAACAACCTGATCAGCATGACCAGTGAAATTAATTTCCATTGATTCATTAACTTCCAAATCCGTACTACTGATTGAAAACATTGCCAACGGATCAGAAGGAGTTTCATTTTTCTCACAAGAGGCCAATACTAATACAGTAATGACTATCAGAAAAGAATATAATCTATTTTTCATTTTCATATCAATTACAAATTAATATCCAGGGTTTTGAGTGATGACACCATTTGAAATATCAATTTCCTTTTGAGGAATTGGAAACAATTCATTCACCCCTTTTCTAAAATAATATCCCCTCTTATTAGCCCTGTTGGCTCCATATTCTTTGATTACTTCAGCTGCTCTTCGTTGACGAACCAGGTCGAAGAATCGATCCCACTCGAAACAAAGTTCTTTTCTTCGTTCACTCCAAATCTGGTCTCTCATATAGCCATAACCACCAGCAATATATAAAGTGGATGTACCATTAATGGTATTTGCTTCTGTTTTAACTCTATTTAAATGAGTAAGGGCTGCTTCTCTATTCCCCGTTTCATTTAGGGCTTCAGCATAAGTCAAAACCACTTCCTGGAAACGAATCAAACGCCTGTTCTTGCCATTATCGCCACTATATTGTGGTCTCTCTTTGACAGGAGTATACCATTTAAGGGTTACATATTTTCCTGGCCCGCAAAAACAAACACCACCATCAGGAGCATAATCATTATGAGTCAGACACAATGTTCTGCGAGGGTCGTTTCCAAAAATATCATCAATCAGGCTGGCATTGGTAAACACAACCGGTGGACTATACCACATGCTTCCGTAAACCCCACTTCCCTCATTAACATCACCACCGGAACCATCAGCTGATTCTTTAAACACGATTTCAAACACAGACCCGCCGTTAAACTCGCCAGTCTGATAAAACATTTCATCATATGTGATACTGGCTCCCATGTAATCAACATATTCTAATGTGTAAGCATTGTTTAACTGAGGTAGTAAAGTGGCTGTTGTCTCATAAGGATCTGTTGCTCCGTTTACTTCTTCTGGTTTAAACCACAAACGTTTTCTCAATGCCTCCCAATCTTCTCCTCCATCATAATTAAGGATTGATCCATAGGTCATATCATCACCATCAACAAAGTAGCCACCCAGCTTCACTATTTCATCCCATTCATCAGATGGTTCGCCTGGTGTAGTTTGATAAAGCAACGTCTTCATCAACAAAGCAACTGCAGATGCTGCGCTTGCTTTACCAGCATTTGATTCCGTAAAACGAGCCGGTAACATGATTGCAGCCTCTCTAAGGTCTTTTTCTATATATGCATATACATCTTCTGCGGTACTCCGTGGAACTATCAGACTATCAATGGACTCTTTCTCTGGTCGAATAGGAACACCTCCATAGGTTTTTACCAGATTAAAATAAAACAATGCTCTTAAAAATTTAGCTTGCCCAAGAATCTGACGAACTTCTTTGTATTCAGAGTAATCATCATTTGACAGTTGAACCCGATGGGCATTCGCAATTACCTGATTGGCTTTATTTACACCTTCATAATTAATCTCATACCTACTTAAAATCCAGTCATTGGAAGTATTAAACAAGAAATGAGACAACTGCCCCTGCTGGCTGGTCAGACTTTCATCACCTCCCCATACATCATCACCACATGCTTCTCCAAATCTCCAGTCACAAGAATTGAATTGATCTGTCTGCAGCACATTGTATGTAGCATCAAGAGCAGCCTGTAACTTAAATTTAGTATTATAGAAATTCTCATCCGTTGCATGACCTAACACTTCTTTCTCAAGAAAATCCTGACACCCTGAAAATGTTAATGCAAAAACGGATAATATGAATAATTGAAATAAACTTATTTTCTTCATTGCAACTATTTTATAAACTGATTTTAAATCCAATAGTAAATGTTCTGGATTGAGGATAATTACCATGATCAACTCCCAATGCCAGGTTATTGCTGTCGGTACCAACAACCTTACCCACTTCAGGGTCAAACCCTTTGTATTTAGTCCAGGTAAACAAGTTATTAGCTCCAATAAACACTGAAAAACCAGTTAATGATAAACGATTTAAAACAGCTTCATTAAAATTATAATTGAGTCGAACATCCTGTAATCGGATATATGAGCCATCCTGTACCAGAAAATCCGACGATCTGAAATTTCTGTTTCTATCTGATGTTCTCAAATCAGGTACCGTTGCACCGGTAGTATTTAAAGGAAAATAAGCACGATCTTCACGAAGTTGCCCCGACCATTGATTATCTCTTAAATCGGCGTAAACATTTCCGTTAGCCGCATTGCTCAGATAATAATCCATTACATTAAATATCTTATTGCCATATTGTCCATAGAAGAAAATATTCAAATCGAAATTTTTATAGCTTAAAGCAATCGGCACTCCAAACATAAAATCAGGATGTGGTGAACCGAGAAATGTACGATCTTCTGAATCAATAACATTATCACCATTTAAATCCTTAAATCTAAAATCGCCGGGTTGGGCAGTTTGCTCAAAACTATTCTTATCAGCCTCATATTGAGCACTTGCTTCTATTTCTTCGTAGGTGTTAAAAATTCCATCGGTAACATATCCATAAAAACTACCAATAGGTCGACCCACTTCTGTTTTAGTAACAAAATCAAGGATGCTGGATTCCGACAAATATGATCCATAAATTGGTTCATTTCCTGTACCCAGACTTACAACCTCGTTTTTGATATGGGAGATATTGAATCCCAGATCATATTTCAGGTTACGAATCGAACCTTTGTAATTAACATTGAATTCTATTCCTCGGTTACTTACAGATCCGGCGTTAGTCATTGGAGCTTCACTTACTCCTGCCGACACACTAATTGGCACCCGCAAAAGCATATCTGAAGTAAGCTTATCAAACACTTCTATGGTTGTGGTAAGTCTGTTGCGAAACATGCTTAAATCCAATCCGGCATTATAAGTTTCGGTTTTTTCCCAAACAATATCCGAATTACCTAATGAAGACGACGCCATTCCTGCATAAATCACGTGGTTTCCAACACCAAACGGATAACCATAAGATCCATTGGTCCCGGTGTCGATCAATGTATATCGTGATAATTCATCAATACGATTGTTTCCTAATTGTCCCCAACCCAATCTGATTTTACCAATGGTTAGCCAATCGACATTTTCTAAAAATGATTCAGAACTGAATTTCCATCCTAACGAAACAGATGGAAACAGACCCCAACGTTGAGACTTAGCAAATATTGAAGATGCATCCGCTCTAAAGTTTGCCTGAAGAAGGTAGCGATCGTATAAACTATAATTAATACGACTTACAAAGCCCATTGACGACCAGTTGCGAGCATATCCATCATTTACAAATCCTGCAAATGCACTGGACGGATATCGTGATGCTTCCTGATTATCAGCCGTACCATAACTGGTTGAACTCGTATACTCATTACTAAATCCTTCTAATGTTTGTCCAATCAAGAAATTGATATCATGAACCTCATTATTATAAAACAGGTTAATCAGGTTATTGACTTCCCATTTATTTGTAAGGTTACTGTATTTATACACTGAAGATATATCGGATGGCATATAAAAATCTTCTTCCAACTTACCTACCTCCGAAAAGTTACTCTCTTTACGTGTGGTCACATAATCAGAGACTTTGAACTGATAACTTGCCCAGTCACCCATTTTAGCTGTTAAACTGAAGTTTAAATCAACCCTGTAATTCTCATTACTATTATGCGAACGGTCTATCATTGCAATAGGATGATTTTCGGAATAATAGCCTCTCGAGTTATAAGTATAAACCATTGGGCTTTGATATAATGCACGTTTTAATACACCCGAACTTCCCTGTGGAACAACCTGTTGATTATTATTGGTTAGAATCACATTGGTATTGGCTGTTAACCATGGACTAATTTTATTATTCAGATTTAGTCTAACATTTATTCTTGAAAAATCGGATGTTCTAACAATCCCTTTTTCGTTATAATAGCTGGTACTTAATAAGTACTTGTTTTTTTCATTACCTCCTGAGATAGAAAGGTTATATTGCTGTTTTATACCAGTTTGAGTAATTGCATTCCACCAGCTATCCGGAGAATTACGGGCAATGGTGTCTATTCTTTGAAATTTTTGATCATCGAAATATAAAGATCCGGCATCATCTTTTGAATAGTATAATTGACCATTGGCAGAATAGTCGCTGGTTCCGTTAATATAATCAAGCATCAAAGCATAATCCTGAGTATTCATAACAGGAATGGTACGCCATGGACTCGAAAATCCCATATAACTATCGAATGTGATTCGTGTTTTGCCACTCTCACCCGATTTGGTTGTAACTAATACAACACCATTGGCACTTCGGGATCCATATACAGCACATGATGCTGCATCTTTTAAAATTTCAATATTGGCAATATCAGCTGGATTTATATGGTTAATATTATCTGTTATAAATCCATCAACTACATAAAGTGGATCAGAATCATTAACGGTTCCTGTTCCCCTGATCTTTATCATGGTACTGGCTCCAGGTGCACCTGTATTCTGCACAATCTGAACACCTGATGCTTTACCCTGCAAAGCTTGCACTGCAGATGCTACCGGAACAGAACTAATATCTTCTCCTTTAACTGAGGCAATTGCCCCTGTAACATCACTTTTTTTCTGAACACCATATCCAACCACAACCAGATCATCCAACAATCGACTTTCATCCTGTAAAAATATTTTAGCAGGTACCTTGCTGTTTACAACAAACTCCTGATTCTCATAACCCAGAAAACTGAATACAAGCGTATCTCCTACACTTATTTTTATCTGATAATTACCATCTATATCTGTTATGGTTCCATTATAGGTTCCTTTTTCTACAACGTTGGCGCCTACTAATGGTTGCTGTGTATTTGCATCCAAAACACCACCTGTTGCTACAAAACTTTCTTGCCCATGACTCAAAAATGGAAAACAAAAAAGTAATATGCCTATGATTGATTTGTAGTTTATTAATCGCTTCATTATTTCACTAAAAGTTGAAGAATTATTCAAATGAAAAAGTGTTTACGGCGATAGTAAACCGCCGTAAACACAACTATTCTATTTAATAATAATGGTAGCCTTATTACTACTTGCAGATGTTGTAACTTCAACAATATACATTCCTGCAGTAATATTCGATACATTTACCTGGTTCGATGATGGTTCAGTAACTACTTTAACCAAGGCTCCTGCCATGTCGTAAATACGAACTTCTTGAATTGATTCCACTGTTTGTATGGTAATCATATCTGATGCAGGATTTGGATAGATAGTAACGCTTGCGTACTCTACATCTTTAACAGCAGTTGCATTATCATCTTCAATTTCCTGACGGGTTCTGAATTCAATTTCCAGATTATCTTTATCAGATGCAGGATCAAAACTAGCTTTGCGATATGAGTAACTGTAAACCTGATTATTGAATGAAGCTGCAAACACTAAATCTCCACCCAGATTTCTTAAATTATGAATCTGATCTCCTGAAGCATTTAAATTACATACTCTGACTGGTGTTTCATCTTTACTGTCAATTCTAAAAAGTTTTTGTTTGTACTCATCAATATCACCCGATACATTAACAAAATACATACTTCCAGATACGACTGTAAATTCTTTAGCCCAGTTACTCTGAACTCCCGGTGCCAAATCTGATTGACGAGTTACAGTAGTACCATCGGTATAATGAATTTCTCCTCCAAAATTATTTTCCAGACTGGAATCAAAACCTGTTGCGGCACAAAACATATAAACTCCATCAAATTCAATACCTTCATCTGTATAACTGTTTGAAGTTGCTGTCGGAGCATTTTGATTAATATCAAAAACAGTATAATCTCCTTGATCCAGATTTGTACATCCTAATTCATAACCAGTTTCAGGGCTATAACCTCTGAAGTAAATTTTTCCATTGTATGGATATTGACAAACCTGACCAGCTCCTCCACTATTTGGAAAATTACTTTCATTATAGGTAGGGTTACAATCATAAATTTCATAAGTTCCTTCCGGTGTTCCATCACTTGCCCAAGGCTCATTTCCATTTTCAATAGTAAATGCTTTAAAGAATAACTTCTCATTATAAAAGTTCTTGAACCAATCAAGTGCTGAGTTAGCTGTACCTGTTGCAATTTCCTCAACATTTATATCCATTAGAAAGTTAGTTCCTGCAGTAGTTCCATCGGTTACCCATAATTCTTCGCCAACAGTACCTTCTTTATTATCTGCTTTAAAGAACACTTTTCTACCAACACGAACATAGGGAGCATATAAACTACCATTATCCTGTCCCGGATATCTCATGTCACAATCATAGATCATTTCTGTTCCATCTGCTGTTCCATCACTCACCCACAACCAATGTTGATTTCCATATTGTTCACTATCGAAATCCATGGCTGCAAAAACAAATTGTGTTTCATTTACCTGAACAAATCCTTTTGGATTAGAACTATCCAGAAAATGAATATCCTTAACCATGTATGTACCTGCTTCAGTACCATCTGAGATCCATAATTCTGTACCATTTGTTCCATCATTTGCACTAAAAACAACTTTCTCATTAAATGCAGTAAGGTAAACAACTTCAGAACCTGAAGTACCAGGATTTATATCCTTAACCAAATGGGTTCCTTCTGCAGTACCATCTGTCACCCACAATTCTTCACCATTTGTATCGTCAGATGCAGCAAAAAAAGCTTTATAACCAGCTTGATCAGTTCCAGCCACTACCAAACTTTTATATTGAGCCCATTTGTAATCAGCATCTACATTAGCCGTTACACCATCAGGTAATAAAGCTACCATTCCGTCAGGTAAGGTTTGAGCATACATACCTTTTGCAAAAAGACAAAAGGTTAAAACAAAAGAGAATAAAATTTTTTTCATAATACTTAGTTTAAATTAGTTGAGTCATTTGAGTAATTCCCGGAACATACCAGAGAAATTACTTTGAATTGGATTAATTAAACTGTCTTAAAAATCAAGACGTTAAAGGATTAGATATAAATAGGTATATTATTCATTGTCAGAGGATGACATCACCGGGATAATCACATTTTTTTCATCAACCGTAAAATCATAAACCTCAGTTTCTTCATTCCATTTCATTATCAATGGAACAATACGCGTTCTTCGGGGGCTCACTTTATCATCAGCATTATGCACATGATATACATAATAAAGTTGCTGATCCTTGCCCATAAAAATATCTCCATGGCCAGAACCGTTCTCTTTTACAATTGAACGATGAATAATTGGATTGTCTGTATTTTTAACCCAGGGCCCATTAGGCGAATCTGAGACAGCATAACCAACAGCATAATCAATATTCATGAAATGATTTGCAGAATAAAAAAGATAGTATTTATCCTTTAGATTCAAAACTGTTGGCCCTTCCATAATTGGATCAGAAGGATAATTATCTGTTGCTTCCCAGTCTTGAGTCTTGCCAAAACATTGTTTTAACGTTTCAGGCAGAATTTTTTCTGTTGCCATATCAAATTCAGCAACCCACAAGTAGTTTCCTCTGTTAAAGCGAACATGATACAAGTAATATTTACCGTCATTATCCTGAAACAGAAATGGATCAATATTCTTTTCTGAACCATCAACCGGACCCATAGTTTTTTGAGTATATGGGCCCAATAGTTTTTTAGATTTTGCCAACGCAACCTGCTCATTGGCTGTATAAGCAAATAAATACTCCTTGTTATATTTTAGAATTTGTGGTGCCCAAAAACCATTCTCTCCAAAAGCTTTCTGATCTTTTTGAAGAATCATATGAAGATCCTTCTTTGAAGGAGAACTCCATTCTTTTAAATCAGTAGACTTCAGTATTGCAAAACCTAATGGTTGAATATTACGTGTACCAGTCAGATAGTAAATGCCATCACTATAGTATATGGTAGGATCGGCATAAAATATTTCTTTCTGCTTTACTTTATTTGAACTACTTTCTGATGTATTCGGATTTGATCCTTTTTTATCTCTTTGTTGATTTCCGTCAGCAAAAACAATTAAGTGACTAAGACATAAAATGGCTATTACTAACTTTAGACTTTTCATTATTTACCTGGTTAATTTTTGATAACACAAACATAGATTTGTTAACATCAACCGGGTAGCAGAAATGTTCTAAATTCGTATAATCTCGTTCTGAAACGGCCGAATAAAATTTACAAATACAGCCATACACAAAACACAACCACCTATATATCTTTACCTTACACTATAACTATTGTTCGTACTTTATAAATGAATACATATTAACAATGCTGATAAGCATCGTAAGGTTGAACATTCAAATTGCTCTTTATTCACATTATATTACTTTCAATTAAATAGCAGTAAAGACTTTTAGAAGAGCAGAATTAAACAATCGGCAATTATAATGATTCAACTTAAGGATAGGTAATAGCAATGGATCAATCGAAAATGGATTGATGTGCTACCTTTTTATAAACTTTTTGGATAGTAATTTACTATTTGCAGTCGTTAGATTAATGATATAAATCCCGCTTAATAGTTCAGAAGTATCTATATCCAATTCAGTATTAACGCCATCAATACTTACATTATAAATAATCTGTCCATAAACATTAAATATTTTCACACCAGAAATCATATCTGAACTTAAGACTTTAAGGTTATTATCAACCGGATTTGGATAAATCTCAAATTCATTAATTCTGTTTCCTTCAACAGAATTTGCCACAGATTCCACCGGTGCAGTGTAAATTGAAACAGGAGAATACAATCTGGATTTCGGTACTATTTGGTTTTCCTGAGATGCACTTGACCATTCCAAGGTACAGTTAGCTGCCCCATCAATATCACAATAATCAACCTGGATTCTACTTTTTAATCCTGCTTTTAAGTTGATGGTTCCTGAATATTCACCCTGATCACTACCCCACTCGTCTATGATTAATTTATCATTTATCCATAAACGACATCCATTATCCGACAGTATTTTGAATGTATAATTTTCTGTATACTGTGGTAAAACAAATCCATTCCATCTTACTGAAAATAAATCATTATTAACTCCCGAAACAGGAGATGTATCTCCCCAGTCGAAATTTATTTCACTGTCCACTCTGGAAGTAATGAAATCCTCAAAATCTTTTCCATTATAATAATTACCGGCAAGTCCGTTTCCCAAAGGCACATACGAAAATAATTTGTTTTGAGGAATAATCTGCCTGTATTGTTGCGAACTTGACCATTCGAGTCTACAATTTGCACCTCCATTATATTCAAAATACTCAACTCTTATATCGTATTTCTGACCTGCATTTAAATCCATTGTACCAGAATACTCAATATCCCAGTCATTATAGAAAGCATCAATAACCAACTGATTATCTATCCATAACCTTCTGCCATTATCAGAAGTCAAATAAAATGTATAGGTTCCACTATAGGATGGCTTTACCAGGCCACTCCAACTAATAGAGAAATTATCATTATTAACATTAGCCATAGGAGATCCTGTCCCCCAATTGAAATTTATATTTGCATCTGTCCGAGCACCAACAGGGGTTTCAAATTTCAAACCATTGTAATAATAACCGTTTAATCCATTTCCAACACTTACCGAGTTAGAAACCTGAACGGTACAAGTAGATGAATATCCACCTTCCAGTGTAGAAACCGTAATATTAGCAGACCCAGCAGAATGAGCAGTCACAACACCATCTTCACTTACTGTTGCAACCTGGCTGTTATCGCAACTCCACGAAACCTTCCTGTTTTGTGCATTATTGGGAGAAACAATTGCTGTTAATTGTTCTGTTTCTCCAGTGCCTAGCAAAATGGAACCTGGGTTAATAGTAACACCCGAAACTTCAAGATTAGCTCCAGGATCAATATCTAATCCATTTGATTCTCTTAATAGCTGAAATAAATGGTCTGGACGAACAACTTCATAATTTGCATCCAGCGAATTGGCAACATTTTTAAAGGTAGTAGGCGTTGCCCCCTGCCATGGCTGACATTGTATAAGAATAAAGCGCGGAGAATTTCCATCCCATCCCTCCGAACCATATCCTATATGGGCCAGCATATTTTCTTCATTCCAACAATAATTACAGGTCAAAGGTTTTCCGGGTAGTGAGTTGTTATAAATAGCCAACTTGGCTCCTGTATCCTGACCAGTCAATCCTAAGGTAGTTGGCGCATATTCTGCAAAAGCCTGACCAACGTCAAGATCAATTCCCCCGGTTATTGTATTCCATATTGTAATAACTCTCAAACCAGCAAGCTTGTTATATTCTTCTGTTTTAGCTACAAAACGATTCAATGCATCCTGATTTGGGAAATAGTTGGGATACGAATAACCAAAACCTGATGGCCCTGATACCAGATTATCATTTTCAGTCGAAGATTGCCAGTAATAATTCAGTGCTCCAGGCATAGCATCCACCATTGCAGGCGAAACAGTCCATCCAAGAGGCACAGAACCTCGATCAGGGTTATTCCATAGTTTTCGCATCAAATGCTCAACATACTGAAGATTATCACCATCGCTCAGAATAAATGCAACATATAGCTTATTTTCCAATTCGGGTTTCTGAGGTATCGGCTTTTTACTGATGCACCTTGGCATACCACTATGCATAGTTAAGTTTGTTGACCAATCACTGGCAATGGTAGCTACACCAAAGATTGAAGCCACTTTAACACCTGCAGCTTCTTCGGGCCACCATCCCATAAAACTGGCTCCCTCTGTCATACTTTGCAAAAAATCCCTTAGCAACAATAATTCTTCATAAACATCTGGATCCAACCAAATTACTGCCACTCCAAGAGCTACAGCATATTCTCTTAAAGCAGCTTTGTGAACAGCCGGATTTAAACCTATCAACAAACGATGTTCAAGCCCCGACCAATAATTATCATAAAGATCCTGATATACCTCCATCTTTGAAGCATACTTCCCTCTTAGATCGGTTAATATTGGAAGGTTATAAGGTGCAGAGGTTAATTTCGAAGCTAATGCAGGCGATGCAACTAATGCCTTTTGGTCATGAGCCAACATGGTGGCCAAATTAATAGTGTGTAATTGATCAGCATCGTAGACAATAATACCACTAATTTCGTCTATATATTTAGATATCAGATTCCACGGATCGTTATATTCAGTCCAACTCAAATTCAGCGATTCCAACCACGTGTATGGCCCCTCTCCAAAAGCATCACCTTCGTAAGAAAAGATCCTGGGTTGAGTCATATTTACAACACCTTTCAATGATGCAAACAAATACATTTCATCACTGCTCAAATTATTTTCATTCAGATATATTAAGTCCTGATTTTCTGTTGGAGCAGGAAAAGAGGGTAACAACTGTCCGGAAGGCCATACAATTTGTGCAATTGAAGGTTTAATCAACACTAACATTAAGGTAAGCGTCATTATTTTTCGAATGCAAGTGGACTTTCTATTCATTGATAATATCGTTTTAATCAGGATTCAGTTTTTTAAAATTGCATCAACTATTTTAATACAATTAACATATACAATACACTCAAAACTTTGTAAGTTTTTATTCAAGAAATGATAATTCAGATTACTTTTGAAATAAATAATGAGTGAAAGATTTTATACTTAATTAAGTTGAAAACTGGTGAGTTATCCAATCTGATTTTCTTATTTAGTAATATTGTTCTGATTTCATACAATTTCGTTCCATTTCTCTTCTGCAAAATTAACACTTTAAAAACATGGTTATATTTAAACAGTTCATTTCATACCATTTACATATACCGTAACTTCAATCCCATTTATAGAATTGTAAAACGTCAAAAATGATTGATTGTAGTAAATCTACTTTCTTTATATATTTGAATTTCACTCATGATTACATTTTATTCTTTAATCAGAGATTCTAACTACTAAAGGTTATGCATCCATGAACGAATGAGTAATTTCATTAATATGCTGAATCAAATTTTAAAAAGCTACATCCTTGTAATTCTGATTGTTTCATCAACTTTTGAAATATCGGCAGAAAACAATCGTTTTGTGCATCTCACTGACAGGGATGGGTTGCCTCATCAGCAAATTGAAGCTTTATTTCAGGACCATAACGGTTATTTATGGATCGGAACCAAATGTGGACTGTGCAAATACGACGGATATAGTTTTATGTCATTTTTTAACGAACAGAATGATTCAACCAGTTTAATGCACAACTTCATAAAAGCAATTTATGAAGATCATAAACACAGACTATGGATTGGCCATTCTATTGGTATATCAAGATATATTCCGGAAACTAACAGCTTTAAAAATTACAATCTCAACAAATCACTAATACATACCATAAAGAGAACATCTGAAGGTGAAATATTTGCAAGTGGAGCTTTTTTATTTAAGTACAATGAGTCGAAAGATGAATTCGAACAAATAAAGGACAATGCAAATACCTTATACTATTCTATGGCAATAAATGCCGATGATGAAATTTTTTTAACTACAAGCAATGGAATAGTAAACTATAATGATGAAACAAATGCCTATACCTACTTAAATCCAACCATTTATAAAGATTTTTTAAATGTTTCAGATAGAAATATCATAACTCCTATGTTTTTTGATTCTCACCAAAACCTCTGGATAAGTAGAAATCACAAAGGAATTCAGCGTGTAAAACTCAAAACTCAGGAAATAAAAATCTGGGATGAACATACTATTTCAGACGGGGTTGTTCGTGTTATTTCAGAAGACAACAAAGGTAATATCTGGTTAGGTACCGAGAAAGGTATTACAATTATCAACACTCAGGAACAAGTGGAAATAATCCAACAGGACTTCTCGAACAATAATACATTAAACGATAATCCCATCTACTCCATTTTGCATGACAAAAAAGGTAATACCTGGATTGGAACCTATTTTGGAGGAATTAACATTGTTTTAAGCAGTTCAGAATTATTTAACATTATTGAACCAGGAATTAGTGATTTTGACCTTAAAGGGAAAGCAGTCAGAAGGCTTGTTGAGATTAACGATGACTTATGGATTGCTACTGAAGATGGTGGCTTGAATGTATATAATAAAGAGACAAATAAGATCAGCTCTTTGCCTCAATTTGGTAATAATGTACATGAGTTATTATACGATTCATTGACGAACGAACTTTGGGTTGGTACCTTTTTATCCGGACTATACAATTACAATATTGAAACAAAAAAAACACAAAGATTTAGGGCTAATATCAACAATGGATTGGAATCTGATGCAATCTTTTCTTTAGTAAAAGATTCAAATCAAACACTTTGGATTGGCTCAACCATTGGTCTTCGCTATTACGATAAAACTTCAAACACTTTTAAAACAATTAATAACCGGTTACTCTCCTCTGAATTCATTTACACAATGCTGATTGACAAAGAGAATAACCTATGGCTAGGAACTGTCAACCTTGGCCTGTTTAAATACAATATTACCAGTGGTGAAATCACCCATCTACAAAGCAATGAAAATAATCCAACCCTATTGGATAATTACATCACTTATTTGTATCAGGATAAGAAAGGAGTCATCTGGATTGGCACCAATAATAAAGGATTGCATCAGTTAGATCCGGAAAACAACAGAATTACTCATTTAGAAATTTCGAATTACAATAATGACAAATCAATTTGTGGTATTCTGGAAGATGACAATCATAAACTCTGGGTTAGTACCCATGCCGGGTTGATTTGTTTAAATAAGGAAAGAAATTCAGTTACAAAATATACTACCGATGAAGGTCTTCCAATTAATCAATTCAATTATTCATCCTGTCTAAGAAGTAATAACGGACAATTTTATTTCGGTAGCATCTATGGCTTAATTGGTTTTTATCCAAACAAATTAGCATTACCTAAAGAAGAGTTAAAGGTTAATTTGGTTAATTTATTCATTGATAATAAAGTTGTTTTGGCCAACAGCACTAATAGTCCGTTAACAACAAGTTTGAACCAGACCAAGCAGATAGAGTTGACCTATGCACAATCAAAAAACTTTTATATTGATTATTCTGCCATATTACCCGGGCACACAAGCACCATTAATTATGCTGTTAAATTAATTGGGAGAGATAATAACTGGATAAATGTTGGTAATCAAAGACGAATTGTTTGTTCCAACATTCCTAATGGTAAGTATACATTGATGGTGCGAGCCAATAACTCTTCCATCAATTGGGATGATGCTCCAATAACCCAGATTGAAATCATCATAAATCCACCTTTTTATCGTTCCAATTATGCCTTTATACTTTATTTTCTGTTTCTAATTGGACTTTCTTACATCGTAATAAAAATTTCCAGCTCTCGCTTACAACAAAAAAATCTGATACGAATTGCATTAATGGAAAAAGAGAAATTAAAAGAAATCAATAAAATAAAAATTGACTTCTTCACATCTATTTCTCACGAATTAAAAACTCCTTTATCTTTAATAGTTGCACCATTAAAATCAATTATTAGCAACACAAACTTAACAGGAGATATTAAGAAACGTCTTCAACTGGCACACCGAAATGCCATTAAGATGGTAAGCCTTATTGATGAATTAACCACCTTTAATAAAATTGAAAACGGGCTATTGAGACTTCATCTTGTTAACGGCAATCCTTTACATTTTATTAAAAATCAAGTTGAATTGTACTATGAGAACATCTATGCCAAAGAGTTGACTTTAACTCTTAATATTGAAGACCATGGTGAAGAAGTCTGGTTCTCTCCCTCTCATCTTGAAAAGATTGTGAACAATTTACTTTCCAATGCCATTAAATTTACCCCACAAGGCAAAGAAATCAGAATTTCAAGTTCATTGACTGATAACTTAGAAGGTGATATCTTCTTAAAATTAAAGATTGAAGATAGTGGAATTGGTATTCCTCAAAATGAATTATCTCATATTTTTGATGAGTATTATCAAATAAAATCTGAGAACTCTGAAGATTTTAATGGATGGGGTATTGGATTATCACTCACCAAAAAATTGGTTAAACTGCATAAAGGTAAGATTGAGGTCTCAAGTGAATTAAATGTTGGATCGGAATTTGGATTAGAAATAAATGTGACCAAAAGTGCATTTGAGAATGATGAACTGGTGACTATTGAAAAAGAAGAAAGTTTTCTTAAGAACTACCGGTATTCTGAAATAGCATTGCCTGTTGATAAAAGGAATCTCGACAAGCAGAAAATTGAGTCTATTAAGGTTAATAAACAAGTAATTTTGATTGTTGATGATAATAAAGAACTAGTAAATTTTACTGCTGATCTATTCTCTGATAAGTACAGAATATTAACTGCTGACAATGGTTTAAATGCCCTAAATATAATTCAGAAAGATGTTCCTGATTTAATTATTAGTGATGTTATGATGCCTCAAATGAATGGTTATGAGTTCTGTAAAAGAATTAAGAATGACATCCTAACTTCTCATATTCCGGTTTTTCTGTTAACGGCTAAAAACGATCAACAAAATCATATTGAAGGTTTTCAATGTGGTGCTAATGCATATATTACTAAGCCTTTCGACCCTAATGAATTAGCCTTACAGGTTAACAACATGCTTGAGTTAAAACATCAGCAGCAGAAAGAAATGCAGGATTTTATTTATTCCAACAAAGAAATGGAATCTATCAGTAATCCGGATAACGAATTCATTTTGAAACTTAATGAGCTGATTGATGACAATATAGATAATACACTCTTCCAGGTTTCTGATATCACCAGTAAATTAGGGATTAGCAGAACTGTATTACATGTAAAAATGAAAAACCTTTTGGATTTGCCAATTAGTGAATACATCAGAAAAAAACGATTACATTATGCAAAAAGATTATTAAGTGCAGGAATTAACATAGCTGAAACATCCTTTAAATGTGGTTTCTCGAGTCCAAGTTATTTCAGTAAATGTTTCAAAACCGAATTTGATATTTCACCTTCTGATTTCTTAAAAACTGAAAAACCAATGTAATTCTAATCGTACATCTTTATTTGTTAAGTATCTCTGTAAGGATACTTTGCATTCGATAAAGTGTATCCGGATACATCTCCTGAACATTTTGAGTTTCTCCAATATCGTCTTTTAAATTGT
Source organism: uncultured Carboxylicivirga sp. (assembly GCF_963674565.1). Classification (NCBI taxonomy): domain Bacteria; kingdom Pseudomonadati; phylum Bacteroidota; class Bacteroidia; order Marinilabiliales; family Marinilabiliaceae; genus Carboxylicivirga; species uncultured Carboxylicivirga sp. The sequence goes on along the minus strand of NZ_OY771430.1, from coordinate 5,666,576 downwards.
AAAGCTGAACATCATTGGATAAACCTGTTTCAACATCTTTGTTAATCAACCAATCAGGGGTTACTGATGTTTGAGGTGCAATTAATTTCCAATCTCCCATACGCAATGCAAAAGTAAATGCTTCTTCCAGCATAATCTTTCGCCCAATTTGATTTTTTCCTAACCATGCATCTAAATGATTCTCACTATCTGGTGCAGAACCATCACTTACTTTTTTCCCTACCAGACTAGCAAGTGAAGCATACAAGTCTACCTGCGAAAGTAAAGCATGGCTCGAACCGGGTTGAACTGTTCCAGGCCAGTAAACAACTGTCGGCATTCTGGTTCCAGCTTCAAAAGCTGAATATTTGGCACCTTTATAAGGTCCTGCAGGATTATGATTACCCAACATCTGAACAGCATCATCATCATATCCATCATTAAGAATTGGTCCATTATCACTTGAAAAGATAACCAATGTATTTTTATCTAATTTTAGTTCTTCCAACAATGAAATAATTTTACCTGTACAAAAATCCATTTCAGCAATATCATCACCTCTTGGTCCCATAGAACTTTTACCAACAAACACTGCATCAGGCATTCGTGGCACATGAATATTAGGAAGTGAGAAATAGAGAAAGAATGGCTGATCCTTATTTTCAATGATAAAGTCGGAAGCTTTTTGCGTCAGCACTTTACCAAAATTCTCATCTACCCACAAGGCACTCTTCCCACCTTTCATATAACCGATTCTACTCACTCCATTGATAATAGTACAACTATGCTGCCTATCAGCTTTTATCTTTAACAAATCAGAATGCTCAATGCCTGTAGGATACTCTCCATAATCGTTTTGATAATCCACCTCAATTGGATCATTTAAATCCAAACCAGCTACCTTATTATTTTCGACAAATACACAAGGCACTCTATCAGGAGTAGCAGGAATTATATAACTATAATCGAAACCAACTTCTTTTGCACCTGGAGTTATTTCCTTATTCCAATCAACCTTACCCATACCCAGCCCTAAATGCCATTTACCAACTACTGCCGTTTTATAACCTGCATTCTGAAGCATGGATGGTAATGTTTCTTTTGATGGATCGATTAGCAAAGGAGCATCTCCCGGAAGTATTGCCGCATTTCTCCGAAAGGCATAGCTACCTGTTAATAAAGAATAACGTGATGGTGTACAGGTTGAAGCTGAGCAATGTGCATCATGAAAATTCAGTCCCAGTGTGGCCATTCTGTCAATATTGGGAGTTTCAACACCAGTTGCTCCATTAACACCAATATCGCCATAACCTAAATCGTCAACATAAATAAGAACTATATTTGGCTTTAATTTTTCTACTGCCTTTTTCTCTGAACAACCTGTACTTAATATCATTACAAGAGTGGCTAAAACAATAGTAAAGTCCTGAAAATTTTTATTCATCTTATTTAAGTTTCAATTTAACAAACAACTTATTTCACCTTATAACTATGGTAATCTATAAGTTAATTATAAATTTTCATTGATACGACCTCTTATAAGTTCCTTAATTAAAGTCATTTTTAAGTCCCCCAAAATAGGTTACCTCAAATATGAGGTAACCTAACACTATTAAATATACTTATTTCACAATAAACTTATTCGAAATAATTCCCTCAGGTGAAGTAACCTTTAGAATATATATTCCTTTCTTCAATTGAAGTGGCATTTCATAAGTTGATGATTCAATATTGATTAATTCATCAACAAAACATTTACCTGAAATGTCATATATGGAATACTTAACCTGTGACACTGGCTGACTAAATGAAATATGTAATATTCCATCATTATAATAGTTTTTCTCTGAAACTGGATATTTATTAATTAATGTAGAGGTCATTGCAGCTTCAACACCGTCATTCATTATTGAATTAATAGCAGTTATATCAAGTACCTGAGAAGTAAGAAGAAACTCATCCATCAGACCACCTTTAACCATTAAATCGGTTTCATTTTTTCTAGCTCCCAAAACAATTTCACCTGTATTACTCTCTATACCTCCATTTACTTCATTAACAAGTACTCCATTTACATAAATGTATCTTTTCCCAGCACTTGCATCTTTTACAACAGCAAAATGATACCACGTATTGGCTAGGATTGGAGTTACATCATCTCCTCTGACACCATCAGTAAATGAGCCAAGATAATCTTCAGCAAGAACCTCCATATGTATTCGCCCTGGATTCTGACCAGCAACATCTTTCTGATGAACCCATGTCTGAGCACCTGCAACAGAAGATAACTGGTCCATATTTAGCCATGCTATCATTGTAAATCCATCATAAGGATTAAAATTAATTCCCGATGAAACAAGAGCCACATCACTGAAATATCCAGCCTGTCCAAATTTACCTGTACCATAAGAAATCGAAGTTCCAATTGTCTGAGAAAATGTTGCATTACTTGAAGATGAATTATCCAGATTGTTATCAAACTTCAAATAACAGTTAATTTGATCTTTATCAATCAATTGAGCATTGATAACATTTAATGAGATAAGACAAATCATTACAACTAGTAGAATTTTTCCATTCATAATTTTAGATTAGATAGTTAAACATATTGTTTAAATAGATGAAAACTCATCTATTCTTTCTTATTATTAGTTATAATCGCATGATAACATTTCTCCCAGGCAGCCTCCATTTCTTTTACTTTGTCGGGATACTGAGAAGCCAAATTATTGGATTCGGTGAAATCCTGTGTGATATGAAATAGCTCCCAGGGCTGATTAGCAAGTGCAGACATCTTCCATTCACCTATTCGAATTGCTCGTCCCTTTTCATGTTCCCAGAACAAAGTGTCATGAATTACTTGTGCTTCTCCTGTTATCAATGGCATCAGACTTTTCCCATCCAGACTAACAGTTTTCAATCCATTAATGCTATCTGGATAATTCGCCCCACTGATTTCAAGACAAGTAGGTAAAACATCAATTACATGGGCTAATCCTCGATTTATAGTATTTTTCTTAACCTTAAGTTTTTGAGGCCAGTGAATAATAAAAGGAGTTGCACTACCTCCCTCATACGATTCTTTTTTCCAGTATCTGAATGGTGTATTAGCTGCACTTGCCCAAGCTTTACCCAGATAATTCCACGTTGTTTGGGCTCCAGGATTCTCTGAAGAATAATCTATGATGGTTGAGTCGCGGGTAAACCCAGGTCGGTCAAATCCAGGTACATATCCTCTTTCATATGAGGCACCATTATCAGAAAGTACCATTATCAAAGTATTCTCGTACTGACCATTTTTTTTCAGAGTGTTGATTATTTCACCCACACCTTGATCCACATGATCGACCATTGCTGCATGTACTGCCATGCATCTGGTTTCAAATTCCTTTTTATCGCAGTTATCCCAATCTCTTCCTGATGAATTCTCTGGCAAGGAATAATTAGAGCTATCAATCAACCCCATTTCCACCATTCGTATGTATCTTTCTTCTCGCATCTTTTCCCAACCACCAGAGTATTTGTTACGATATTTAGCAATATCTTCCGGTAAAGCATGCAATGGCCAATGCGGAGCATTATGAGCAACATATAGAAAAAAGGGCTTGTCATCTTTGCTATATTCGTTCAATAAATCGATTGACTTTTCTGTAATAAAATCAGTCACATAGAAATCTTCAGGAACCTCTTTTATTGGTTCTTCATTGTGTACGAGGCTGAATGGATCGAAATAATCTACAACACCCCAGATGGTTCCCCAATGTTCTTCAAATCCTCTGTTACATGGATAATTCTCCAGAGGAGAAAACGGCCCATGTTCAGTTCTATGTGCCAGCCACTGTAACTGGTCATCTTTGGATCCAATTCTTTTTGTGGTAGATAGATGCCACTTACCGGTCATGCCGGTGTGATACCCATTTTCGTTTAACACCTCTGCGATCGTTGCAGCATTCATTTCCAGGTTTACTCCCATTCCATTAATTCCTGCTGTATGAGGATATAAACCCGTCATTAAGGATGCTCTAGTTGGACAACATCTAGCTCCATTATGCATTTGTGTGAAGCGAATTCCATCTTCTGCCAGTTTATCGATATTAGGTGTCTGAATTTCCCCGCCGTAACAACCAAAATCTGAATATCCTGAATCGTCCACCATGATGATCATTATATTGGGTCGACTGTCAGCATTATTTGACTTATGATTACTACAACTCCAAAATAAAGTCATAGCTAACATAACAACAGAGAACTTCTTAAAATTTGACATTTTCTTCGGATTACTTTTCAATTTAAATGAATTCATGATTTTAAAGTTCTTCTTGTGAACACCTTAGATCAATCACTACTCGGCTATCACTTAGTAAATTTTTGATTTTCATCGGGACCTGGAGTTGCGTATTCCGGATCAATCGCTCTAATGTAAATTTCACCATCATCAAGAATTTTTACTTCCAGTGGTACTATTGTTGTTCCTCGTTTATTTATTGTCTGAGCTGTTTCGCCCAAATCCTTTGAAACAATATTATCATCTGATAAAGGAGGCACATCACCATTGAAAAATGCAGTACACCACCATTTTCCCTGCTTATCCATAAACGGAGTTCCATGCCCCAAAAATCGTCCTACAAATTTACGTGGGCCGTAATGTCCCATAATTGAATCTGCTACACAGTAATACAGATTGTAAGACCCCTTTCTACCCTCATCCGTTGACCATGCAGTACCAAATGATACATATTTACCACCAATCTTACACATGGTTGCCCCTTCATGTCCTATTACACTAATGTATTTTCCAGGATTGGCAGGATCTTCCCTCTTACCTTCGGGTTGTATAAAATATGGCTCAGATGCAAAACCCGAGAAATCATCTTTTATTTTAGCTATGTAAGTATTTGCCCACAATGCGTACCAGCTTCCATCATCATCCTGAAATAAAGATGGGTCATGTTTCTTATCAAAAGCTTCGCCCATCGGATGTGTCCAAGGGCCTTTTACATCTTTACCTGATGAAAATGCCAAACTACTGAAACCTTTGGGACAATGAACCAGAGCCCATCTATCTTTTATCCAGTGAATTTCAGGCGCCCATAAGACTTTATTATCTTCAGCACCCCAATCCGTTATTGATTCATTCAATCCCATTTGTTTTCTGTAAGAATCATCTAAAGTATAGGGTGTACCAAGATACTCCCAGTCAATCAAATCTTTGCTTCGCCATAACTGTACTTTATATCCAACAATGCTGGTTTTATAAAGCCCATTATTATATGGATCAGTTTGCTCTCTCTCATCTCCCGGATTAGGCGTAGTTCCAGTCAAATAATAATAATCATCCGGACCTAAAACGATATAAGGATCTCTTATCCAATGCTCTTTAATAAAAAGTGCTTTATTATGAGATGCTAAACCAGCCTTTATCTCGTCAACTGACATCGCCTGTCTAATTCCTTCTTCAGTATTCTTCTTTGCCTTAGAAGAAACATTACATGCATAAAAAACAGCTGATAACAATACTATACTTACAATTTTATTCATTCAATCGCTTCATTAACATTTTCACATTTCAAAGGCCACAAAATCAATACAAACCACTCATTGTATGACCATTAAAAGCAAAAATCAGATTACATTTATCTTTGAAACAAAAATGCTGAGTCCCCTTTCATTTCTGTATAGAAATAAATCATTATGATTTTGTAAAAACAGATTTTGAAATGAGAGTAAGAAGAGGAATCCAATATGGACTTAGCTATATTCGGACCCTCTTCCTTTATGAATTACTAATATCCTGTATTCTGATCTTCCTGTGAGATATTGCTGTTAGCATCAATCTCAGCCTGTGGTATTGGATACAAAATATGGTAATCTTTTGCAGCCGTTACTCCCCGCTCTATGGCTTTAGAAATTAATTTACCATGACGAATCAGATCTGTACGGCGTAAACCTTCATAATAAAACTCTTTGCCTCTTTCTGCCAAAATAAAATCTCTTAAGGTCTCTTTAGTAAAATCATTTTCATCAATATCATCCAAACCGGCACGATTCAACACCTCATTTAATAAAGCTACATTTGTTGCAGTAGGACCATTTAATTCATTTAAAGCTTCAGCCCGCAACATCAAAATATCGGCATACCGTAACAAAGGAAAATCATTTCCATGCTGAGCTGCAGTTGCGGTATTATCAAAGTATTTTAGTGAACGAAGGTTGTTGGCATTTAAAGTAAGATCAACAGTAACTCCAGCCTGATTTACATACTGATCAAAAATAAGCTCAAAACGCCCGTCTTTTTCCTTATCAAATGTTTCGATAAAAGAATCATAGAATCTGAATTGAGAAGCCCAGTTAGCTAAGCCGACAGCTTCAAATTCGGGTATCTTATCAGTGTAATGAAAGCCTGGAGGCATAGCACAGGCTGAAATGCTGTTACCAAAGTCAACATTTGTACATGGCGAAACCATAATCATTTCTTTATTCTCAGAATTCTTATCAGGCTCATTTTCTACCTTAAACAAATCTCGATAAGACCCGAAGAGCTCATAATAATTCAGATCCATCACACGTTTTGCTGTTGCAGCTGCATTTTCCCAATCTTTAATCAACATATAGAAACGAGTGAGGTAGCCTAATGCAGCACCTTTGGTGGCTTTACCATAAAGTTCTGTTCCTGGGAATGGCAAATCATCAACTGAAGCATTCAATTCGGTAACGATAAAGGATTGAATTTCCTCCTCAGAAGCCCGGGGCAATTCAGGATCATCAACAGATGTTCTGCGTAGTGGTACCGGACCATAAGCTTCATATAAATAATAGTATGAGGCTGCTCTTAAAAATCTTGCTTCTGCAAGATATTGAACTCTAAGATCCTCATCAACAATATTTTCAATATTATCAATAATAATATTTGCATTACGAATAACCCGATATTTAGGATTCCATATAGCTGATGTGGCAACACACTCGGATGCTGACCACTGGAACTGGGAATGAAGGATAAAGTTTTTATTCATACCTCCACCGGTCTGAAACAGAATATCACCACAATATTCATAACACTCAGACACTTCCGCATGAAAACCCTGATTAAACTTAAAGGGTACATAAGCATTATTTAAAAGAGCTTCTACACCTTCCTGAGTTGCTAAAAATGTTTCGGGAGACAATTCACTGGGTGGTGTCTCTTTCAGGTAGTCTTCGCATGAAAACAGTGACAACACCAGAATAAAAATTGTTATTATATGATACGTTCTTTTCATTTTATTCCTTATTAAAAGATTAAAAACCAACATTAACACCTAATGAAAATGTTCTAGCCATTGGATATGGGTCGTAATCAACACGTACTGCATTAGCACTTGTACCTGTTACATTGGCACCCGGATCCATACCTGAGTAATCGGTTATTGTAATCAGGTTTGTACCCGACACATAAACACTCAATGCTTTAAATACATCTCCTTTAACCGGAACATTATAGGTTAGTGTAACATTCTGCAACTTGATAAATGAAGCATCTTCAACAGTTCGTGAATTAACACTGTTTGACCCCTGAGAACTAGGATTAATAAATGAAGCATACTCATTAGTCGGATTCATTGGTGTCCATCTGTTTAAATAAGCATCTGCCAGTTTGTTACGTCTGAAGTTAATCGGATAATATGAATCAACTCTTGTATTGTTAAGTAACGATACGCCATGTACTCCCTGAATATTAAAACTTAAATTAAAGTTTTTAAACGACATATCGTTTGTTATTCCCCATGTGAAACTTGGGAATGGAGAACCCAACAACACTTTATCGTCAGCATTGATTGTTCCATCTGCAGCATCAGCTATTCCGTCGCCATCAGTATCAACTGTAAGCTGGTCTTTGTATTTCCAGTCACCCGGCTGTGGATTCTGATTGGATACAGAAAAGTCGTCACCTTCTTGCCATACTCCAATGATTTCGTGTCCATAATAGCTATTCATTGGCTCACCCGGACGAATAATAGAAATCTGAGAGGTAAACTGAAGCGATCCCATTATAATCTCTTCAAGATTACCAATATCCATTACCTCATTCTTGATCGTTGACAAGTTAAAGCTGGTTGTCCATTTAAAACGTTTGGTTAGGTTTCGCGATGTTAATGCAAACTCCCATCCTTTATTGGCAACAGATCCAACATTTTCCAATCGTGATGTAAATCCTGTTTGAGATGGAACAGGTACCGATAATAACAAATCAGTTGTTTTACGGTTAAACCAATCAACCGAAGCAGAAATTCTGCCTTTTAAAACACCTGCATCAATACCAATGTTTGTTTGTGTGGTAGTTTCCCATTTTAAATCAGGATTGGCCATACGGGTTGGAGCCATGGTAACATATTGGTTATCACCATATATCATGGTGCCACTTTGACTGAAGGTAGTTAAAGAATTAAAATTACCAATTGCCTGATTACCTGTTTGTCCCCAACTGGCTCTCAATTTTAATGTACTAAAAGTATTCAGATCTTTTATAAATGGCTCATTATTTAATTTCCATCCCAAAGCACCAGATGGGAAATAAGCAAACTTATTGTTCTCACCGAACTTAGACGAACCATCTGCACGTATCGTACCTGTTAATAAGATCTTATCTTTAAAATTATAATTTACCCTACCCAGGTAGGATAACAATGTAGAGGGAATATTGCTTGTATTTATGGAAAAAGTCTCCTGACTACCCGATTGCAAACTGTTAGTTCCGGTTGATAATGAGACAAAGTTCTTAGCCGAAGTATTTACTCGTTCAATGAAGAATTTTTGTGTTGTTGCACCTGCAACCACATTAATTGAGTGATTCTCATTAAAAGTTTTGTTATAATTAGCCGTCAATTCTGCCAAATAATTATACACGAATCCGGTGATTACTGTTCCAATACCATTGTTATCTCTACCATCAATAGTTTGATCATCCACAAAAACATCTTTTTTTGATGCAGAAATATCCCCCCCGATATTCAATTTTACAGATAACTCTGGCATAACAAAATATTCACCATAAACAGTACCAAATGTTCTGAATGTTTTTTGACGAGCATCTTTGCCATTTGCAATGGCAACAGGATTATCTTTTGTAATAAAAGGAGAAACAGAGTAATTACCATCTTCATCTTTCACTGATAAAGTTGGATCAAAATCTAAAGCAGAACTAATCACACCTGATTGTTCGTTTGGCACTACACCTGATAAAATAAGGTCATCAGACACATAACTGGCATTCATATTTACTCCCAGTTTAAAACGTTTGGCCAATTCACTTTCCATATTCAAACGGGCAGTATATCGTTCCATTCCAGAGCAAATAACAACACCATCCTGGCTAAAATATCCAAAAGATGCATAGTATTTCGACTTATCACTACCTCCCGAGAAAGAAAGATTATGACTCTGAACCGGTGCCTGACGCATTACCTCATCCTGCCAGTCGGTTCCACCATTTGAAATACCATCAACTCTTTCATCTTCAGTTGCATTAACGGCACCAGCATCCAATAACTCATTTAATACAGTCATATAATCTTCAGCACTCAACACTTCCATTTTTTTGGCAACATATTGCATACCATAATAGGCATCATAGTTCACTTTCATATCGCCTGAACTACCTTTTTTGGTAGTGATCATGATAACACCATTTGCTCCCCGCGAACCATAAATAGCTGTAGCCGAAGCATCTTTCAAAACTTCGATGGAAGCTATATCATTTGGATTTATCGAATTCAATGGATTTCGCTGATTTAGATTACTACCAAACCCGGTACCTGACCCTGCAATAGGTGAAGAGTTATCAACCGGTAATCCATCAATAACATAAAGAGGTTCATTCCCAGCTGTAATAGAACTGACTCCCCGAATCTGTATATTAACACCACCACCAGGTTCTGAACTATTCTGATAAACCTGAACTCCGGGAGCCCGACCAGACAACATTTGGTTTACATTTGCAGTAACTCCTTCGTTTAAATCATCCTTAGATAAGGAAACAACAGACCCGGTCAAATCACTTTTCTTAACGGTTCCGTATCCAACAACAACAACCTGGTCCAGCTCAGTAAGTTCATTCTGAAGAACCACATCTATCATTGTACGATTATTAATTTCAATAATCTCGTCTTTAAAACCGATAAATCTAAACTCAAGTTTTCCGTTTGATGGTGCATTCAAATTATAATACCCATCCATATCTGTTATGGTACCATTTTGTGTACCCACTACAAGAATTGATACACCAGGTATGGCAACTCCTGTATCATCAACAACTTTACCTTTTATTTGAATTTCCTGGGCATACAATTGAAAACCCATCAACATAAAAAGGAAAATTAACAAACGATTTTTTTTCATAAACGGTTATTTAACTGATAAAACATCGAGTTCAAATATAGAGCGACACATGATCAGCCATTGTTACAAATGTCTTTAGATTTGGATTAGATGTTTCCCGAACAGCAAATTAAACAATAGGTACGGATATTTAAACAATAGTTCTATTAAAACATCTTTGATACCAACAGGTTAAGGCTATAATAGCAACACAGATTTATATTTTTGTATTTATTATATTAGTTCACAATACTAGTACCAATTAAAATCAATAAGAATTGACTAATTTAAATCACATTATTCTTCGTCAATAAGTAGCGTAAATATATTGTATCAAATGGGGGGAAATTATACATTAAGAATACTGATCATATTTGTGGCTGGCTTCATCACGTTTGGAGCAAGTGCTATAACCTTTGAGAAGATCACATCAAAGGATGGTCTATCGAACAACACCATTTTTTCTATTATTCAGGATGAGGATGGTTTTATGTGGTTTGGTAGTCGTGAAGGTCTAAATAAATATGACGGTTCAAAAATAATATCCTACTATTCACAAAGTAATGATCCCAATTCTTTAAGTGGAGACAGAATCAATTGCCTGGAAATTAACCATGATGGAAATCTTTTAATTGGGACTAGTATGGGTTTGAATCTGTACATAAAAGAAAAAGATATATTCAAAGCTCTAAAGTACGAAAACCGTAACGTTGGTAATGTTCTGAATATCTGTAAAGGAAAAGACAAAAGTATTTTATTTACTACAATTCGGGGTGTATTTCAATACAGTGATGATAAGATTAGTATGGTATTCACATCACCTAATACATTAAAGGTGATTCCGTTTAAAGAGGATGTTTTATTAGTTATAACCACCTCAAACCTCTATATGATTAATTATTATGGCGAAGTGCTTAGCGAATACCAAACGCTAAGTAACAATATTAGTTTAACCAATAACTTATCGGATATATTTGTTGATAGTGAAAATAATATCTGGTTGGGAACTAATAAACACGGCCTGATCCATTTCGATATTACAAAGAATCAAACAAAAATAATTACACCACTGTATGAGAATAATACCCTTGAATCAAACATGATCAGAGATATCGAAGAAGATTATAACGGCAATATCTGGTTAGGAACAGAATCGGGGATTTTTATTTATAATAAAACTGAAGATTCGTTAAAACATTACGAACACTCATCTATACCTGATCCCTCAAAACTTAATGATAAAGCTATTTACTCGATCTACTGTGGTCGTGAAAATATTATCTGGATTGGAACCTATTTTGGAGGAGTTAACTACACAATACCGGGACTTCAAAAATTTAAAACTATTGTACCAAACACTCGTAATTCTGAATTCTTTGGAAAAGCAGTAAGTCAGATCATTGAAGATAAACATCATAAACTTTGGTTTGCCTCTGAAGATAAAGGTATCAGTATCTGGAATACAAATGATAATACTTTCAAAACTCTTACGCACACAGGGATTAATAAAGGACTTTCCTCAAACAATATACATTCAATTTATGAAGATAAAAACGGGATTTTCTGGATTGGTACTTTTCTGGGAGGCTTAAATCGTTACGATAGTAAAACAGGTAGCTTCGAATATTTCTATCCTGACAAAAACTATACTGCATCCACTCTCAACAACTCAGTATACAGCATCACTAAAGACAATACAGACACTCTATGGATTGGAACCCAACGTGGCTTATATACATTTGATGAACGCACTCATACCTTCAAATTGTTTAAACCTGAAATTTTTAGAAACCGCTTTATTTATGAAATAAAACAAGACTCAAAAGGTGATTTGTGGTTTGCAATTATGAGTAATGTTGAATTATTTAAACTCTCAAAAGATACGCATGAGATAAAACGTTTCACATACTCAGGTAAAGTCGCTGAAGTTCAAAAGCCCGGAATCATATCCATCTGTGAAGATGCCAATGGAACAATTTGGGCTGGTACATTAAATAATGGGCTACTAAGGCTCAATCAGGACTCAGCCCAATTTGAAATATTCGATTCTTCCAACGGACTTCCCAACAACACTGTGTATGGTATTGTGGAATACAAAAATAATCTATGGCTAAGTACCAACAACGGTATTGCCAGATTCGATATTGAAACCCACAGTATTAATACTTATAACCTGTCGCACAACTTGTCGCACAATCAATTTAACTTTAAATCATATTACAAAAATCAGGAAAACTTTATCTTTTTTGGTTCAATCTACGGAGTTACCTATTTTCATCCTGATAGCATCGCTACTAATTTGAATACACCAATCCCATATTTAAGCAACTTTAAACTATTTAATAATATTATTCGCCCTCAGGAGGGAAAAATCCTTGAGAAACAAATAGAATATACTGAACAGGTTACACTTAACTTCAATCAGAACGTAATTACTTTTGAGTTTTCAACTATCGACTTCTTCTCCAAAGGAAGTAACTCATTCGCTTATCAATTAGTAGGATTCGACAAAGACTGGAACTACATTGGGAATCAAAAAAATGCCACATATACCAACCTACCCCATGGCGAGTATACATTTAATGTAAAAGCATCCAACAACGATAACACCTGGTCTACTAATTATGCAACCATTAAAGTAATAGTCAGACCACCAATATACCTTACCATATATGCCCTTATCTCCTACTTTATTATTATGATTGGACTGCTGTTGCTTTACAGTTATTTTGTAAAACTACGAAATAAAGAAAAGGCTGCAATAGCCATCGAACGGATGGAAAAAGAGAAAATCAAAGAATTGAATCAACATAAGCTGAACTTTTTCACCAATATATCACACGAGTTGAAGACACCGTTAACTCTTATTATTGCCAACATTGATAAAATGGTGAACGATATCAACCCGGCATTAAAAAATAATAAAGCTCTTCTTATCATTAAAAAACATGCTACCCGATTACACATTTTAATTGAGCAATTGATAGAATTCAGGAAAGTTGAAAACTCACATCTTGATTTGCAATTGAAAAAAGGTGATATCATCATATATTTGAAAGATACATTTGAAGCTTTTATAACACTATTTAATAAGAAAAACATCAATCATCAATTTATTACCAGTACTGCTTCATTCGAATGCTATTTTGATGCAGATAAGTTGGAAAAAATATGTACTAATTTGCTTTCCAATTCAATTAAAAACTCTGATGATATGTCCATGATAAGTCTGAGTATTGACATTATAACCAATCATCTTCATAAAAAAACAATGCATTTAAGATTTGAAGATACAGGCTACGGCATTCCATCTAATATAGTTGATAAAGTTTTCGACCCCTTCTTTCACAACTCACATGATAACCAGTTATTAACGAGTACAGGCATTGGTCTATCCTATGTTAAAACACTTGTGAATTTTTTGAAAGGTGAATTACAATTGAAAAGCACCGAAGGAGAAGGAACTACCATTGATCTCTATCTTCCACTCATAACTCATACAACAGAAGATTATCGGGGTGAACAAATTGAAGGTAACAAAAAAATTTCCATCAATCAGAGCGTAATACTGGATGATTTACAGGACAACACTTTTGCTACAGAAGATATAACTAATGAGAACAAATGGAAAATAATGATCGTGGAGGATAACATAGATCTGCTTACCTTTTTAAAAGATCATTTTTCAGAAAACTATAATGTTATATGGGCAGAGAACGGTAAAGCAGCATTAAGAAAAGCACTCAAAGAACTACCTGACTTGATTATTTCAGATATCATAATGCCCGAAATGGACGGTATGGCGTTATGCAAAGAAATTAAAAACGAAATAAGTACCTCACATATACCAGTAATTCTATTAACAGCTAAAGCAAATATGAATAATAAGCTGGAGGCTTTGCAATTGGGTGCCGATTTATATCTACCAAAGCCGTTTAACTTAAAAGAGGTGGATATACTAATTAGCAACTTAATCCAATCTCGTAATAGGTTGAAAGAACATTTTATATCAAAAGGTAACATCGATCAGTTTGAAAACCACCTGAATAATAAAGATCAAAACTTTATCTCGAAGCTAACGCAAATAGTAATTGATAATATGGATAATCCAAACTTTGATGTGACTCAGTTTACTAAAGAAGCCGGTATTAGTAGATCACTTCTGCATATTAAGCTCAAGAAAATTGTAAACCTGAGCACTTCAGAGTTTGTGAAAACCATAAAGATAAATAAAGCCTCAGAGCTACTATTACAAAGTGATTTAACAGTAAGCGAAATAGCCTATAAAACAGGTTACAACGACGTAAGCTATTTTGGACGAATTTTTAAAGAGATTAAAGGTGAAAGCCCTACTTCATATAAAGCCAATAATATCAAGTAGAGAATAAATCAGTATTTCATTTAGCTTCCCTTCTTTGTTTGTTTTTTAGAGAAGTCTCTATCATTTCTCTATACCTATGATTCAATTTTTCATCAACAGTTAATCTCAATCACTGGAATTAATTGACTCATAGATATCACCAATATTAGTATAGACATTATCAATTTTACAAAGCCTTTCATTTGCCATACCTTTACATTATAATCAAAAACAATAATTTAATACTCAATAACATGGATAGTAAAAACAATCACGGAGGCAAATGTCCGGTAATGCATGGAGGCAACACATCTGCTGGTTCTTCAGTTATGGATTGGTGGCCCAATGCTCTTAATCTTGATATATTACATCAACACGATACAAAAACAAACCCAATGGGTAAGGATTTCAACTATCGTGAAGAATTAAAAAAATTAGATGTTGAAGCTTTAAAAAAGGATTTGAAAGAATTAATGACCGACAGTCAGGATTGGTGGCCAGCCGATTGGGGGCACTATGGTGGCCTGATGATTCGGATGGCCTGGCATGCAGCCGGTTCCTATCGTATTGCTGACGGACGTGGTGGCGGTGGAACGGGTAATCAACGCTTTGCTCCGCTTAATTCATGGCCTGATAATGTCAGTCTGGATAAGGCTCGTCGTTTGTTATGGCCACTTAAAAAGAAGTATGGCAACAAAGTAAGCTGGGCCGATTTAATTATTCTGGCAGGTAATATGGCCTATGAAAGTATGGGTCTTAAAACTTTTGGTTTTGCTTTTGGTCGAGAAGACATCTGGCATCCCGAGAAAGATACCTATTGGGGGGCAGAGAAAGAATGGCTGGCACCAAGTGACGCACGTTACAACAACGTTGAGAAACCCGAAACCATGGAAAATCCTTTGGCCGCTGTTCAGATGGGTTTGATCTATGTAAATCCTGAGGGTGTTAACGGCAAACCTGATCCTTTGAAAACTGCCATGCAAATGCGCGAAACATTTCGCAGAATGGCAATGAATGACGAAGAAACAGTGGCATTGACAGCTGGCGGTCATACAGTAGGTAAAACACATGGTAATGGTGATGCCAGCTTATTAGGCCCCGATCCGGAATCAGCCAATGTGGAAAAACAAGGTTTAGGTTGGTCAAACCCTCATAAATCAGGTAAAGGTCGCTACACCGTAACCAGCGGATTAGAAGGAGCCTGGACAACTCACCCAACCCAGTGGGATAATGGTTTCTTTAAAATGCTTTTTAAGCACGACTGGGAATTACGCAAGAGTCCGGCAGGAGCCTGGCAATGGGAACCTGTAAACATTGCAGATGAAGATAAGCCTGTTGATGTGGAAGATTTTTCTATTCGTCACAATCCTATGATGACAGATGCAGATATGGCCTTGAAAATGGATCCTGAGTATCGAAAGATATCTGAAAAATTCATGAACGACTTTGATGCCTTTTCTGATGCTTTTGCTCGAGCATGGTTTAAACTTACACACCGCGATATGGGACCAAAAGTTCGTTACGTTGGTCCTGATGTACCCGATGAAGATCTAATATGGCAAGATCCTGTGCCTGCTGGTAAAAAAGATTACGACGTAGAAGCTGTTAAAGCAAAGATTGAAGCTGCAGGTTTAAGTGTTGCCGATATGGTTTCTACAGCATGGGATAGTGCAAGAACATTCAGAGGATCAGATATGAGAGGTGGTGCCAACGGTGCGCGTATTCGACTGGCTCCTCAGAAAGACTGGGAAGGCAATGAGCCTCAGCGATTGACAAAAGTACTGGCCATTCTGGAACCCATAGCCTCTGAATTTGGTATCAGTATTGCAGATGTAATTGTACTCGCCGGTAATGTTGGTGTAGAACAAGCTGCTAAAAAGGCTGGAATCTCCATTCAGGTACCCTTTGCTCCAGGTAGAGGCGATGCAACTGCTGAAATGACAGATACCGAATCGTTTGCTCCTCTTGAGCCATTGGCAGATGGTTTCAGAAACTGGATGAAAAAAGACTATGTAGTTAGTCCTGAAGAGTTATTACTTGACCGGGCTCAATTAATGGGACTTACAGCACCTGAAATGACAGTCCTGGTTGGTGGTATGCGAATGATGGGAACTAACTACGGTGGAACTTCACATGGTGTATTAACACAAAATACCGGAGCATTAAGCAACGACTTTTTTGTGAATCTTACTGATATGGGCAACTACTGGAAACCAATCAGCAAAGATCTTTATGAGATTTGCGACAGAAAGAATGGCAAGGCTAAATGGACAGCCACCCGTATCGACCTTGTATTTGGATCCAACTCAATATTAAGATCTTATGCTGAAGTATATGCTCAGGATGATAATAAGGAGAAATTTGTAAATGACTTCGTTAAAGCCTGGGTAAAAGTTATGAATGCTGACAGATTTGATTTATAATCAATATAACGCTATAAATTTAAGCGGTTTGGTAATTATATCAAGCCGCTTTTACTATTGTTCCAATAAAGTTTGTTAATGTATTATGAATGTTTTTATGAAAAAACGCCCGTATATACAAATCATACACAGGCGCTTAACATACACATTTATGCTTCAATAATCTATCAGTCAATTACAATGCATCACCCCACAAATTTACTTCTCCAACATTTTGAACAGCAGCACTAGGCGGAATGTATGCATCTGTTCTACCTTTAGTACCGGCAATTCCCGAATCGATAACTCGTAAATCGATTGTTGCAGGTACATCGCCGATTGAAGGTATATCCAGAACTCCATCTTTGCTTGATTCATAACCACCAGTTGTGTATGGATTCACACCCCAGGGATTTCTCATACCAAATAATGCTGAAGGATCGCGGGATATAAGTAGTGCATATCCATGAGCTGTCACAGTATGCACATTTCCAATATTTTTCTGAGGACTAAAGCCTCCTGAGATAAACTTACCATTAGCTAGTCCCCATCGTACTACACGAGCCAGCTCATTAGCTGTTAGTTTACCTCTATCAAAAGAAAAACTACTGCCTTCACCTGTAAATAATGGAGTAACATGTTCTGATCCGATTCCGCCAATATCAGGATTTGCCTGATAGATAACATTGTACTTCATGATGGCTTTTTCAAGAATAGTACCCCAGGTAGCCACACCATTTTTACCAGTACATGCCTGAATTCCTGATGAGTTACACAAAAACTTGTTATCAACTGTAACCGTTATTCTTTTTCCTTGCGGATCAAACATTTTGATAGTATAAGTCTTGTCACCATTATCCGTAATGATAGACTTAACAAAATCAGATGCCAGATACGACATACTTGCTAAAGCTGTTACTCCATTACAATCACCTATGGCATGTTGATTAAGGTCGGCAGGTACAGGAGTGCCATAAGGATATAATGTTACAGGTTGATATTCCCATGAAAGACTTTCTAAACCATTCGGGTTTGGAGGTTGATTATTGGCATCATTCAAATATGCTAAATCAGCATCTGTTGTGACATGCAGATTTTCAAAATGCCTTCCCATAGGTGTGTTATTTGATTCTGTAAAACCACCTGCTTTACTCATTAGATCATCAATATTCTCTGAAGCAACACTTAAGGTGGTTACTGAAACTTTAGCAGTCTTTTGCGAAACACCTCCAAGACTTTCAGCCGAGACTTCAACAGAATATGTTGTATTAATCGTTAATTCGCTAACCTCAACACTTGTAACATCGGCATCTGCTGTAATAGTTGATATTAATTCATCATCCTGATCATAAACCAACACATTAAATATTAATTCATCATCAGAATTATCTGTCCAGCTTACTCCAATTCGGGTATCCGATTTGGCAGACACAATTACCTCGCTTGGAGCTGATGGAGGATCTAAATTTTCATTTTTCTCAATAATCAACGATGTTATCCGATCATTTAAATCTGAACTTGATAAACAATTCGTCTGACCAATTTTGACAACTGATTCACCTGAAAAATTATCCTCATCAAAAAAAGTTACAATGTAGCCACTATTTACCTTTACAGATGATATTTGATCATTTCTTAGTCCCTTCTTTCGCAGCTGAGCTAATTCATAAGTACCAACCGGCAAACTGGCTGTAAACCCATCATAATTACAGCTCTCAAAAACTGTTGCAACATTTTCAGGGATTACTTCATCCTCAGGCTCTTTGGTATCACCTTCACAACCATGCAAAACCATGACCAATAGAGACAGTGAAACAAATGATAAGAGATTTGATTTACTAAATTTCATAGTTAGATTTTTATTCAAATATTAATTCAAAGAATTGAGATCATCGATCAATCATACAACGTTATCAAACCTAATTGTAATGAGAGTAAATACCTAGTGTTGCAAAATCAAATACAAGTAATTGGCAAAATAGCATACTAATTAGTCACTATTGAACAATTAATCCATGTCGATCCTCCAACAAAATCATAATGCTCAAAAGTGAATATCATTACATGATAGGTCTAAAAAAACACTCCCTATAACAGTTGTCATAAGGAGTGCGAAGTATGAAAGTGTTGAAATTGCTATTTTGTTGTTGATAGTGGAATGGAACTTTCACCCGATGCCCATTTGGTATTGGGTCTTTTACTCATTTTGAAAATCAATTCTCCTCCATTCATAACATCCTCTACATTCAGGTAATTTTTATCCCACTTCTGTCCATTCAAAGTAACCGATTCAATATAGATTCGATCTTTTGAATAGTTTTCTGCTTCAATCTTAAATTCCTTTCCATTTTCAAGTTTAATGATTGCTTCTTTCACAGAAGGTGCACCAATCGCATATTGTCCTGAGGCCGGAGCAACCGGATAAAAGCCCAGTGAAGAAAAGATGTACCATGCTGACATCTGACCACAATCATCGTTACCACATAAACCATCTGGTTTATTCAGATATTTCGATTTCATAATTTCATGAATCCTCTGTTGTGTTTTCCATGGTTTACCAGCCCAGTTATACATATAAGCCACATGATGGCTGGGTTCATTTCCATGAACATATCCACCCATAATACCTTCACGTGTTACATCTTCGGTATGTTCGAAATATTTATCCGGAATGTACATGGTAAATAAAGAATCAAGGTGATCAGTGAATTTCTCATTTCCACCCATCTTTTGTATCAATCCTTTTACATCCTGAGGCACATAAAGAGAGTAGTTCCATGAATTACCTTCAATAAAACCGGCTGAGTGAGTATCAAGCGGATCGAAAGGTGAAATCCATTCTCCCTTCTTATTTTTGGCCCTTACATATCCTAAATCCTCATCAAACAGATTCTTCCAATTCTCAGAGCGATTCCTATACTCTTTCTCAATTTCTTTTTTGCCCATTTTGTTTGCCAACTGGGCTATAGTCCAGTCATCGTATGCATATTCCAGTGTCATTGATGCTCCCACACTACTTCTGTCATGCGGTACATAGCCATACTGTTTATACTCTCCAATACCATCATACATATCGTAATTGGCACTTGACAAACAAGCCTCCAAAGCTTTCTCCTTATCAATTCCTTTCAGACCACTCACCAAAGCATCGGCAATAACAGGTACAGCATGATAACCTATCATACACCAGTTTTCGTTTCCAAAGTGGCTCCATATCGGTAGAATCTTATGCACACTTTGATCATAGTGTGCAAGCATTGAATTAATCATATCCGCTGATCGACTCGGTTGAATAAGCGTCATCAAAGGATGCTGAGCACGGTAGGTATCCCACAACGAGAAAACAGTATAATTAACAAAACCATCTGACTGATGTATATTATGATCCAAACCACGGTATTGTCCATCCACATCTGTGTATTCAACAGGATTTATGAATGAATGGTACATTGAGGTATAAAAAGTAATTTTCTTTTCTTCTGTTGCATCCACTTTAATCCGGCTTAACTCATTTTGCCAGGCTACCTTGGTTGCTAATCGGGTTTTGTCAAAATCGAAGTGAGGAACTTCTGCTTCCAGGTTCTTAATTGCACCCAAAGTACCAACAGCCGACAAGGCAAACTTCACTTTTATTTCTTCACCTTCTTCGGTATCAAAATTAAAATTGGCTATTAAAGCTTTTCCTGCCATTTCTGGGAAGTTTTTCGTTTGGTCGAACTTCCTCCAGAAACCATTATACAATACTTTTTCATCGTTTTTACAACCATAATCTTTTATAGGCTTTGAAAAAGTCATGGCAAAATACAAATAATTGGTTCTGGCCCATCCTCTTGTAATGCGGTAACCAGTAACAAGTGTATCGTTCTCTACCCGAATGGTTGACCAAAGTACTTTTCCATCATAATTATAAATTCCATGGGTAAGATCAAGCATTATATGTGCATCATCACTTTGAGGGAATGTATACTTATGAAATCCCACACGTTGTGTAGCTGTTAACTCAGCTTTTATCTTATAATCATCCAGTTCAACTGTATAATAACCCGGTTCTGCCTTCTCTGTTTCTTTTCTGAACTTTGAACGATAGCCTTTTGATGTATCATCTGAAGTTCCCGGATTGTAATGGACCTCTCCAACAGTTGGCATAATCAGAAAATCGCCTAGATCGGAATGTCCTGTTCCGCTCAAATGGGTATGACTAAAGCCAACTATATTTTCATCTTTATACTGGTAACCGGCACAATAACGATATACATTTTTATTGTATTTACCATTATCCAGAAACTGAACACTGTCGGTTTCTGGACTCAACTGAACCATACCAAAAGGTGCACACGCTCCGGGGAAAACATGTCCCATTTCATCAGTTCCAATAAAAGGATCAACATATTGAGTTAGATCCTCCTGTGCCAACATGCTGTTACCACCAACTACCAATACACTCATCAGAAGTTTAATAAATCTACATTTCATATATTCTTTCAATTTTATCTCAGCAATTACGAATCTAAGTAACTATTCTACAACTTAACTGATTACAACACTCAGTAAATGTATGTATTGATATTTTGAATGATTGCAGAACAATAAAGCAAACATCTTCCTTTTCTTATAAGACAGAAAATAAGATGCTGTTTTTACTAAATTTGAGAATCACCAAATAGCAAAATATCAGCTACCTGCAAAATAGGTCCATTATGATTCTTCATCTCAATTTTATAATGAGAGTAGGCCTTTTTACCTGATATGTCGAAATCAACAGTTTCGAAACGTTTTTTGAAATTGACTTCTCTTTGCATATCAATTACTTCCCATTTCTTGCCATCATTTGATCCTTTGATTACTATTTCTTTTGGATCTCTTTCAGGAGAATCATTTGCTGATACGATGCAATATTTATTCAATTTAAATTTCTCATTGGATTTTAATCTGAAATCTATCCAGGCTGAATTATTGTAAGTAAGATATTTAGAATCACTTGAATTATCAAATACATTAGCAACACCTTCTCCTTCCGGAGAATCTTTATATTGAGAGATTACTTCTTTATCCAAATCAGAGAATAATACTCCGGATGGATTTTTACCTACAACCAAAAATTGCTTTTTATCAACGGTTGCATTACCAAAAGCACTTCTAACCTTTAAGGTTACTGAGTAGGTACCAGGATCTTTATAAATCACCTTAGGATTTCTTTGATTGCTCTCATGCGGAATACCACCTTCAAAGGTCCATTCCCATTCAAAAGGATCTCCTTCTGAATTATCTTTAAAGGCTACTCTTCTATCGGTAATATTATCTTTTGTATTCACTTCAAATTTGGCTACCGGATTTTTACCTTCAGGATTTAGCTCTTTCTGATAAGCAATCCATAAATCAGCAACCGACTTATTCATAATCTGTTGAGTTGCTTTTTCCCAACTCCAGGGTATAATAGATAAGGTACTTTGGTTAAATTGATAAAGAAAATCAGGATTTTGTTCCATCATCCAACCAATAAAGAATCCCGTTGTTTTATAACCATCATTCCAATGGCCTCCTGGTTTACGAAATTTCTGCTCTATATAACCAGTGGTTAGTCGTGTTGCATCTGCCATCCCTTCAATACAGCTAAAATGCTCTGAACCTCCAACATATCCTCCTGCTCCAATGGGAGAATGTTGATAAGCATGTGTTAATTCATGGATCAACACTCCAATAATTTCAGTAAGTGTTTCCTTTTTATCTTTGTTATGACTTTGATAGAAACCTGCAACATAGTTTGTATTTAAAAACATATCTATGATTGAATCGTTTCCACCAGTTGCTGCTACCCCCTGAGTATTTCTTAAATGAAATTCAAAAATTTTCTTTTGCGGTATCTCAGATTGTTCTTTATATAGTTTCTTACAAACCTTCAGAATACAATCATTAAACAATGAATCAGTATTAGGAACTAACTCATTAAATAACAGAGCCCCTTCAGATGTCGAATCCTCCGCTATAAATTTTATTTCAGGATATTGTAAATTATTCCATTTGCGATCCTGATTACATCCAATAAAAATGACTATTGAAAATAGTAATACTGCCAGTACTTTCATATGCTTTAATACTCCTTTAACTGTTTAATTACTTCAACTGAACACCCAATATACAATTCAAATTCAGGACGTTTTTTACTCATTCGTTAATCAGTGATTTAACTTAATGAAAAGGAGATATTGATAAAAACCAATACCTCCTTTTACGTCCCATTTATCAACTTAAACCATAGATTTTAATTATTGCTGAATCAATCTTAAAACCTTCAATCTCCATTCAGCACATTGGAATAATCCATCACCATTATTCTCAGTAATATTCATTCGATAATATTTATAAGCTACATCATTATCGATTATATACTCATTAGTTTGGTATCTGGAACCGAACACCTGGTTAGAACGTGAATCCAATTGTGTCCAACCAATGCCATCATTTGAACCTTCCAGTGTCCATGTTTTTGGATCCCTTCCTGAAGCATCATTTGCAGATGTAATGGTATAACGATTAACAACTTGTCCATCAGTAAAATTCTGTTGTACCCAAAAACCAGTATGATAATTAAATATTAAGAACTTAGTACCTATATTATCATCGATTAGTTTTTGAGAACCTTCACCAGCAGTTGGACCACCAGGATTTTCATCACTAACTGTAATTGTGGCAAAGCCTGTTAGGTCAACAATTTCAGATGTTGGTTCAAATGGATAATCCACATTTGGAAAATCTGATCTTGCCTGAAGCAACTCGGTATTCCATTCATCATTCCAGCCAAAAGCGGTTTCTGCCAAAGCCTGAATATCATCACCTGTTGCAGCAGAGAAGAAGTGTACAAATTCTCCCATATTTAGTTGATGATCATAGCTAATTCCAAGATCATCTAATGGAAAATTGATAGATACAGTTTCAAAGAATTTTCCAAGAGTAATACCTCCCTCATATGTTTCGTAAATAGATAAAAACCAGTTTTTAAACCAATAAGTATCTGCCGAAGGATAAGTTACAGCTAAATCAAGATAAGTATCTTTAATTCTTTGTGCATCTTCATCCATATTCAAAACGGTGTAAACATCGTACATGAATATTTCTTTCCATTTAGCTTGCCAAAGGTCTGAAGCAGGTGAAGTATTAACACCAAATGCAGATTTTTGTACTATTTCGCTAATCATTTCAATGATTAGATCCTTATCTGAATCACTGGCATCTCCTTCATGAAGTGTTATGTCAAACAAATATTTATTGGTGGTTGACTCATCATAAATATTACCAACAAATGGAGTAACTTCCGTACTATGAAATACAGCATAAACAAGGTTGGATCCTAATTCATATCTGTCTCTTGCATAACCCCATACCTGACTGGTAAAACTTCTTGTCCAGGTTATTTCGCGATCAACATTTTCATCATAATAGATTCCTACATTCGAATCAAAATATTCGCGATACAAAGGTTGTTCCTGACCATTCCATTGCTGGGTAAGAAACCTTTCTGGTGCATAATCATAATTAAGGTCTGTATCTATAACCGAATCTGGCCTATCAGTAACAATAGATGAATCTTCGTCACCGCAGGACGAAATGAATCCTGCAATCAAGAATATCCAAACCAGTTTTAAAGAATATCTTTTCATAATTTTAATTTTTTAATAACAAACTATTTCTCAACAGACAACCAATAATAATCAATCATATCAGTACGACTATTTCATGGTTGTCTGCAAGACTCTTGTTACAACTTACCATCCAGGATTCTGAAGAATATTTGGATTCGCATCAATTTCATCTTGAGGAATTGGCCACAAATAGTGTTTAGTATCGAAAACTCTGTTTTCAAATACTACTCTATTATAGAAATCAGCTTCAGAGGTAGCATTGATATCCATTCCATACATAGGTCCACCAAATTTTTCTTCAGCTGTTAACCATCTTCTGGCATCGAAATAACGAACAGATTCGAATGCTAACTCAACTCTGCGTTCTTTGCGAATTGCAATTCTCATAGCTTCCTGTGTTGAAGGAATCTCAAGGTCTCCTTCTCCATATTCAGGAATACCTGCACGTTCTCTTATTTTATTCAAATACAATAAAATATCTGGGTTACCCGAATCATATTCATTTAACGCCTCTATGTAATCTAAGTAGATTTCAGCCAAACGAATTACAGGAATCGCAACACTTGTTGCATTTCTGTTTCCTGTTATCATCTTCTTTCTTACTACATAACCTGTAGGAGGATAATCGTTACCACCAACTTGACGTCCTGAATTACCACCATACCACGTTTTAGTAATAATATTTCCATGATCGCGGTTTAACCACAAACTTCCGTTATAGGTAATACCAACATAAAACCTAGGTTCTCTGTTTGTCCATTGATTAAACGTTGAACGTTCCTCAAAATCGTATGGTGCCTGAAAATTGGAAAATCCGCTTTCTCTATATCCAGATGCAGGATCATCAATACTACGGCCATTACTTGTAAAATAAGCATCAACCATACTTTGAGTAGCACTTAAACCACCTGCTCCTTTTACTTCACCATTTTCCCCGTTGTGATAAGGTGTAACATCATAGAAATAATAGTTGGTACCTCTTGGGCGCTCATAAATCATTTCTTCATTCCACTGTACAGTCATTACATTACGGCAAGAAAGATAAGGGTCAAATTCACCACTGGCATTGTTTTCTTTATATAGTGAAAATGTTCCCGGAACATATTCATCAATAAAGCTCTTCGCTACATCAGCAGCCTCTTTCCATAAATTAACATCATATGTTTGAGGAACTAAATCTATTCCATCTGAAGTCTTTAGACCTTCCATATTAGTGTTACCATTATACAATGGACTGGCAGCAAACAAGAGTACTTTTTCTTTTATAGCCAATGCAAAAGGACGACTCATGCGTCCGGCATTTGTACCTTTAAAATTAACACCTTTCAAACCTTCAGCTCCCAGATCCAACTCTGCGGTAATATAGTCAACAACTTCTCCAATTGGACGTCTTTCAAGATCTAATGCTGACAATTCATCATCCGGTGCAATTGTTTCGTCTCCCATCAGTAAAACAGGACCGTAAAGACGCATCAAATTATAATAAAAATAAGCTCTTAAGACTCTTGCCTCAGCAATATACTGTGACTTTAAAGCTGGACTTATTTCCTTGCAAAGATCAATATTATTGATAAAAGTGGTTGATTTTCTAATACCTCTGTAGAAGTTAGACCATAAAGTACTTACATATCCGGTAGTAGGATCCCAACTGCCGGTATTGAAAGAGTTTCCTAAATGAAATGACCAAACATACTCGGCATTATCAGAAGCACATAACCATGGTCCGGAATTTTGGACTGTATAACGTTGTCCGTACTCATTAGGAATTACAGAATAAACATTGGCCAGATATTTCTCAAGTGTATTTAACTTTGAGAATGTTTCTTCAAAAGTTAATCGATCATCGGGTACCTGATCTAAATAATCGTCGTTACAGGAAAAGAGTGCAATTCCTATAAATAATATTAATAGTTTCTTCATTACATTTTAAGTTTAAAATTAAACATTAACATACTGCATCTAAATAGTAGTTTAGAAACTAACATTAACACCAAGAGAAACAACCTTAGTAGTTGGATAAGCACTACCATTTCTAGAGTTAGTCAGTTCAGGATCCCATAAGTCGAAATCTGAGAAAGTCAATAGGTTTGTTCCCCTCATATAAACACGTACATTGTCAATGCTTAATTTTGATGTCAAACTGTTTGGCAAAGTATATCCTATTTCGGCTGTTTTCAATCGAACAAAATCAACATCACGTTGCCACCACGTGCTAGCCTGTGTGTTACTAACCTGACCAACATTTGAAGCTCCATATGACAAACGAGGATACAGTGCATTTGGATCATCGTTTTCATTCGTCCAACGATCAGTTACAACAGAATATAAGTTTCCTCTTCCTCCGTCACCAATAAATGGTTGAATACTTTGACCACTCATTAACATTGTAGCTCCCTGTTGTCCCTGGAAGAACATACTCAAATCAAAATTCTTATAACGGGCAGTAATACCAAATCCATAAGTTAAAGGAGGAACATCACCATTACCAATTCTTTTAACATCGTATGAATCAATAACATTATCACCATTCAAGTCAGCATATTTGATATCACCAGGTTGTACAGGACCAAATCCTGATGTTGGAATACCATCTTCCTCGTAGGTAATCATATCATCACCATTAACATCATCAGCCAATGTATATAATCTCTCTGCAACTAAACCATAGCTTGAGTTTAATGGATCACCTCTATGATTCATCCAAGGATATACTTGTTCAGGTCTGCCATCCTCAATAATTTTACTCTTGTTATAAGAGAATGTACCGCGGAATGACATGCTGAAATCATTATTGAACTGTTTGTTGTACTCTAATGAACCGTCAAAACCTTTATTTTCAGTTTTTCCAATATTTCCCCAAGGATCTGTAGTTAATCCAACGTAATTAGGTATAGTACTTAATTGGCGGAAAGCACCTTCTGTACTTTCTTTAAATAAGTCGAAGATCAATCTTACACTGCTGTTAAAAGCATTTAATTCAACACCTAAATCCTGCTTGCGCGATGTTACCCAGGTAACATTTACGCTATAATATGTTTCTGCGATACCTCCAGGATTTGAAACACTGGATTCACCATAGTCAAATCCATCTACTCCATCTTCTACTCTACTTAAATATGCAAAACGACCTGCTCCTGAAGAAGCTCCAACTTCACCATCTGAATACCTGAATTTCAAATAGTCAACAACACCTTTTAAAGGTTGAAAGAAGTTTTCATTTGAAACAACCCAACCAACAGCCATTGAAGGGAAGAAACCATAGCGGTTATCTGGTGAGAAGTTCTCAGAACCATTATATCCAGCATTAGCTTCAATAAAATAACGGTTGTCATATCCGTATGTTAATCTTGCTGCAACCCCTTGGTTTCTATATGGAATTGAACCAGTAAAATCACCTGCAAAAGCATCTACTCTGTCTGTTCTGTTAAACAAAAACATACCACCAACAGAGTGTTTCTCAAAATCGCGGTTGTAGTTAAAGGCTGTTTCCAGGTAGAACCTTCTGTCTCCACCGTTAGCACGGTCATAACCTAAATAATTATTTCCGTTATATGTTTTAACCAGTAATAATTCTCCGTCCCTTGTATAAGGAGTATTTTGATTTACAAAATACGTATCTTCTCTTTTTGAACGAGATATATCGTGTGAGTTATTTGCATCAAATGAGAACATTCCAGTCCATGTTAAACCTTTAGTTAGTGCCGAAAGGTCCTGCGTAATACGAAGATTGGAATTAATCTGGTTTCTAATTTCATCTTTATAACCACGTTTGGCAACATCGGCATATGGATTTCTTAGATCTCCGTTTGCACTTCTTCCAGGTACATAACCTCCGGGGTATAAAACTGGATATTCAACTGGAGACACTTCCATAGCCGAAGCAAAAATGGTTGAAACACCTTGAGAAGGATAAGTCCCATCAGAAAGAGAACCTCTGATTCCGAGATTAACTTTTGTTGATTTTGTAATTTCTACAGATAAATTACTGGTTACATTGTATCTTCTATATCTGGTGTCTGAGTCGTAACTTTCCAAACCATCTGTTACAAACAAACCTGTTTCATCGTAGTATCCTAATGACACATAATATTGAGCAGATTGTGAACCTCCTGATAAATTAACAGTACCTTTTCTGTTTCGTCCAAAATCATTAAATACTTCATCCATCCAATTTACATTTGGATATAATAAAGGATCATAATTAGTTGCCGTACGCTCAATGTATTCATCTGAATAAATTTGTTGCCCCCCACGTGTCATGCTTGCTTCATTGGCTAATCCCATAAATGTAACTCCATCAACCAAATCTGGCATTTTGGTGAAACTTGTCAAACCCTCAAAATAGTCAACCATAATTTTAGGTTTACCAACTTTACCTTTCTTCGTTTCTACCAAAATTACACCATTCGCGCCACGAACACCATAAACAGCAGTTGCTGCAGCATCTTTTAAAATGGAAAATGATTCAATATCAATCGGATCAATTTCACTTAACGAACGTTCAACACCGTCAACTAAGATTAATGGTCCGGCATGATCAAAAGTACTGATACCCCTAATCCAAATATCAGCATTATCATGACCTGGTAACCCTGAACGTTGTACACCTGTTAAACCCGAAACACGGCCTGCCAACATGGTAGTTATATTAGCCGTTGGCTGCTGTAATTCAGCAGTCTTAATGGTCGATTGCGCACCCACCACACTAATTTTCTTTTGTTCACCAAAACCAACAACAACTACCTCATCTAAACCTACCATATCAGAAGTTAGTGCTATATCGAAACGACTTTGGCCTTTCACAGGAATTTCCTGCGTATCCATCCCTATGAATGAAACAACCAGAATGTCTTCATTTGAAACACCTGGTAGTGAAAAGTTACCATCAATATCTGAGATGGTTCCAATTGTTGTTCCCTTAATTGAAATTGATGCCCCGGGAATTGGTTCTCCCTGATCATCGGTAATTGTACCAATTATAGTTTTGGTATCTTGTTGCATAACATCTTTCTCAATTTCACCTGAGGATGCTAATACATCATTAATAGATGCCATTGAGAAGCATACGCTTAAAAACAACATTATTAATGTTTTTGATTTAATTGGCTTACCTCTAAAACAATAGAGATAAAAGTTGTAATAATTAAAATTCATAGATTTATATTTTACATAACAATTACAATGCGTTAAAATATTTTATCTTATTAGTATTCTACTTCTAAAAAAGGCAATGCATCACTATACCATAGAGTGTTTATGACATCTATCGTTAATAATTAACTCTATTAATTATGGATAATTACCGGATTAAAACTGATTCAATTGAACTTTAGTCTTCCAAAAATAAACCGGTTTGAACTATGGTAATGTATGGCTAATCTTAAACAGAAATAATAATTGAGAAAGAGAAAAATATTCTAACTCTATTTATTTTGATTATCCGAATCATGACAAGTTTTACGAAGTATTATTCATAGAAAAATTTTTAAGGGTTAATAGCCAATAACTAAATCATATTTATGAAGTAGCTCTGGAGTAAGTTAAATTATCACGGTTTTATTTATCATATTAATGGCTCACGCTTTAAAGTCATAAAACCATTAACCTGGACTGATTTAAGAATTGTCGATTTCAAAATTTGATGCATCAATTTTGAATAATTCAAACATACAACTTAAAATACCTGCTGTGACACACATACAAACCGAATGAGTTCAAATGTCACGTATGGATACAACTCTGTCATAAAAATATACCTAGTCCGTAAGTTGAATGATAACACTACCAATCCTATATAAGCATTGAGGTATATGGAAGCAATTAAGATCATTGCCCTATTCTCAAATCCATTAATTTAGCCACTCTGTTATGGCAATACCATCCACATACCTGAGTTCAATTGGTAGTTTTGATTTCTTTATGAAAAAGATAAGTTGACATCTGATAAATCTATTAACCCGAAAAAATTTAAACAAAAAAAGAGACCCTGAAACAGGATCTCTTTCTACACAACACTTAATAACTCATCACAACTAAAGTCATGAAAACCTATGAAAATATTTTATTAAATCTTCGCCAGTCGGGCATACATCTCAACCATTGCTGCCTGAGTTAGCAACCATTTTTTTCCTTTGGATACCTTAATCAAATCGTCTCCAAACAGTCCATGCTCATCTCTTCCATTGTTCCAAGCCATATCCAGACTTTTCTTAAAGGCATCAATATACTTTGGGTTGCCATCTATACTACACAACTCAATATAACCTCTTAACATCACTGCTGAAAACCAGATATCCCGATTCTTCAATAACTTTATCTTCTCCTGATTGCTGGTAACATATTCATAAAAAAACTGATCAAAACAAGCTGACGCAATACTTTGGGCTTCGGTTAAAAACAATGAATCCCCGGTAAGTTTATATTGGATGGCAGCAGACTGAAGCATTTGTCCACTATTATAAGCATATTTCGCCTTTGAAACATTCCCTTCAATACTGATATTATCAAAATAAAGAGCATCTTCTTCATCCTGGAGATATTGTTTAGTCCAACTATACAAATCTTTGCCTTTTGACAGAAAATACTGATTATCTGTTGCCTGATATAATTTAAGTGCCAAGACAGAAGCCGGAGCATTAGAACAAGTATTTTTAGAAGCTTTTTTTTGTTCACACCAATAAATACCACCTCCTAAAACTTCATCTTCACCACTCTCTACAAACTTCCATATTAATTTAGCTTTCGAAAGGTATTCAGGCGAACCGGTAAGCAAATATAAATCAACAAAATCAATGCCTAACCAAATATTATCATCATAGAATCGATCACTTGGTGATGCTTCATTTATATAAGAAGAATATCCAAATGGAAGTCTTGATTTATCGAAATATTTTTCCAAACCTTTTAAGACTTTATTGTTCAGTATTTCATTATATTTACTTTCTTCACTAAGTTCCATTATGGCACTTAAAGCCGATAATGTTCCAGAAAACGGCCATAAATATGCAAATCGTTCTGATCCTGAATTTTGATCCTCTGCAGCCAAATAAGTTGCTGAATAATCTTTATCAAAAGGATAATGCTCTTTTAAAAGAACACTTTCTTCCACAGAATAATGAACATAGATAGAATCCAGCGTATCTGTTGCTCTTTTACTATTTATTTGTTTATTATCGGAACAAGCCATCAGACACCCCAACAAAACAACACTCAAAATGATTAATCTCATATCCTCAGAATAAATTAATGAAACAATTGTTTTGCAGGGACATACGACAATTTCTCTCCGGGAACCTTCCATTTAAAATCCAACTTAATCTCGTCGGAACATTGGTAAAATCCCAAATTAACAGTATGCAATCCTTTACTTAACCACACCGAACCATGTTGTTTCATGGCTTTTTCCTTACGCCCATCACTTTCAAACAATTCTGTATTGTCAATTTTCAAAGCTCCACCATCATTCATTACCACTTCGAAATGATAAAGTCCTTCTTTTTCAATCTTAATAAAACCATTGAAATTCATAGCTATCCATTCATCTCTGTCAATACATGACAAGTTAAAATTGGATACCACTTCCTTTTTTGTTGGATTATCCAAAGCAAAATCATAGATAGAGCGATAAATTCCCTCATAATATCTGCACTCTAATCCTTGTTTAAATATTTCTGAATTTTTAAAGTCAGGGCGATTACTTTTTGAAAAAGTTACCTCTGAGATATAACCCGGATTTAATCCTTTACCATAAGCTCTCATCTTTATAACTGCAGATTCATTTAACTTAAATGGTTTGCTATATTTTATGCTGGAGGAATCGGGATCTGAACCATCGAACGTATAGTAAATTTCGGCATTAGATGTTGAACAATTTAATTTAACCTCAGTTTGTGATAGAAACACCTGATCACCACTTTCTACAAAAACATTTCCTGTTATCTCTTGCTCAATATTTTTTGATGGCAAAGCAAAATTACCTGCACTATTTCCCGTTTTAAATTCAACAACTCCTCCATTAAGAATTTTAGCATGAGTAATCATACTCTCTTTTCCCTCTTTACCATTAATGGAGTAGGAAACAGGATATAACTCTTCATCCTTAAGAGTGGCTCCATCTGTATCAATTCTAAAATGATTACCGTTATCCAGATGAAAATCTACACTTTTAAACAAAGGCAAACCCAAAACATAGTCCGTTCTTCCCGGGCAAACCGGAAACATACCTGTCGAACTCATAACATACCAGGCCGACATCTGACCACAATCCTCATTACCAGCAATACCACCCGGAACGGGAGCATATTGAGTTGTAATAATTTGCCTTATTCTATCAGTTAATTTGGTATAATTGCCAACCCATGCGTACATCCAAGCTATATGATGACTTGGCTCATTTCCATGAGCATAATTACCTATCAATCCTGACACATCTGAATTTTCGTGCAATTCTTCCACTATCTCTGTTTCAAATAAACTATCCAACCAATTTTCAAAAGCACTTGTTCCTCCTTTTAACTGAATTAATCCATACACATCGTGAGGAACAAAGAAGCTATACTGAAAAGCATTTCCTTCGGTATAATGATAACCTACAGTTGTAGGATCAAAATCACTCACCCAATTTCCATTATTTTCTCGGCCTCTCATAAATCCACTGGTTGGATCAAAACAATTTTTATAGAAAAGCGAACGTCTTAAAAACTCATTATAAACCGTTTCATTACCAATTGACTTGGCAAATTCAGCAATACACCAGTCATCGTAGGCATATTCAAGCGTTTTTGAAACAGCCTGACTACTTTTATTAGCTGCAACAAAACCTTTTTCACGATAGTCTTTCATGCCGCGCCAATCCTTATTGGCTGTTGCCAACATTAATTCCAAGGCCTTTTCATGATCAAAATCGCGTATACCTTTTTTGAAGGCATCTGTTATTATTGAAACAGCATGGTAACCAATCATACAGCGTGTATCGTTACCTGCCAGTTCCCACATCGGATACGTTTCAAATTGTTCTCCCTTATCTATGAGACTACAAACAAAATCTCTGGTTTCCTCCGGGTGAGTAATGGTTAATAATGGGTGTAATGTTCTGAAAGTATCCCATAAAGAGAAAATGGTATAATGAGTATACCCTTCTGCCTGATGTATTTGATCATCCATCCCCCTATATTTTCCGTCAACATCGGAATAAACATTTGGAGAAACTAAACAATGATACCATGAAGAATAGAAGTTAGTCAGATCTTCCGTTGTTTCACCTTCTACATCAATCTTACCCAGATTTTTATTCCACAAATCATGTGCCTGTTGACGAACTGCATTAAAATCCCAATGATCCAACTCTTCATTCAGATTCCTCAAAGCTCCTTCTTCACTAACAGAAGACAATGCAGTTTTAACATGAATATCCCGGACACCTTCAGGAAAAGAAAAAACTGCCTGTACTCCACCTCTACCATCAGTAATTTTTTGAACCTCTATACCATTCTGATAGAATTGTACTTTTAAGAATGGAATGGAAAACTGCGTTGAAAAGAATACCTTTTGCCTGCCTGCCCAATCTTTTGAAAATCTATATCCAGATAGGCTATTTTCATCCTTTATATTAATTACTGAATTAGTTACCTCATCCCGATGAATGAGATCAAGTAATATTTTGGGTTGAGAATCTCCATTGAAACTATATCTCTGAAGTCCAACACGTGTAGTTGCAGTTAATTCAACATCAACTTTATAATCATCTAGAGTTACCTTATAATAGCCAGGATCAGCCATTTCAGTTTCATGTCGATATAATGACCGATAACCTGCTCCCGGATTCTCTCTTGTTCCTGCATTAAGTGAAATATCTCCTGTAAATGGTAAAAAAAGTATATCACAATACTCAGGAACACCAACTCCTGAAAGATGGGTATGACTAAATCCAACAATCGCACTATCACTATAATGATAACCAGCACATCCGTCCCAGCTATTGTCATTTCGAGTATCAGGACTCAGTTGAACCATACCAAAAGGAACTACTGCCCCAGGATAGGTATGACCATGTCCACCTGTCCCAACAAAAGGATTCACTAATTTAGTATAATCCTTCTCCTGACAGGACACTAGCAAAAGAATCAAGACTACAAAAAGGACATATTTAATTTTTACCATTTTTTATTTAATATTCATACTGATCAGATTAACTCCAATCCATTTCATTTTAGATCTTTACATAAATTTCCGCCATAAAAATTGTTTTTAATGAGGAACTTTATCAATCGATTTGAGAACGACTTTACCAAACAAGTGACGGAGGAATAGCCTCTTCTCCAATTCCAAAAACCTCTTCTGGCGTTGATGACATTTTAAAAACTAATTCTCCACCTTCCAATACCTCATCAACGGAAATCCAGGTTCTTTTTAATTCCTCACCATTTAGGAATACCTTCTTAACGTAGTAATTCTCTTCACCATAATTTTCGGAGATAACCTTGAACTTCTTTCCATTAGAAAGTTTCATTGTTACTTCAGGTAATTCAGGACTTCCAAGCACATAATATCCGGATGAAGGAGCCACCGGATAAAAGCCCATGGCTGAAAAAATATACCAGGCCGACATTTGACCACAATCATCATTACCACATAATGAGTTCGGTTTATTTCCATATTGTGTATTGATAATATCACGAATCAACTTCTGACCCTTCCATGGTTTACCAATGTAGTTGTAGAAGTAAGTGATATGATGACTAGGTTCATTACCATGCCAGTATTGCCCTATTCTTCCTTGAATATCATCCGTACCGTCATATTCTTCACCATGACTTACAGTAAACAATGAATCAAGTTTGGCTTCAAAAATATCAGCTCCGCCAAAACAATTAATTAAACCCTTAACATCATGCGGAACGTACCATGAATACTGCCAGGTTGTACCTTCGGTAAAAGCTCCTAAATGTTGAAAATAAAACGGATCGAAAGGTTCCAGCCAATTGCCCTGGCTATCCTTTGGACGCATCCATCCTATTTGCTTATCAAACAAATTCTTATAACCTAAACTACGTTTTGAGAATCGTTCATAGACTTGATCTTTACCCAAAGCTTTCGCCAATCGGGCAATACAATAATCATCATAAGCGTACTCAAGCGTTTTAGATACCGACTCATTTTCTAAATCGTAAGGTACATATCCTAATTGTTCGTAATCAGTTACTGCATCATATTCTTTATGTGTAGCCGATTTCACACAGGCTTCCAATGCCTTTTCCCAATCTACTCCCTTAATACCATTAAAATAGGCATCTGCAATGACAGGTACTGCATGATAACCAATCATACACCAGGTTTCGTTATTCCAAAATGACCAGACTGGTAACAGACTATCAACACTTTGATCGTAATGAGCAAGCATTGAATTGATCATATCCGCATTTCGTTCGGATTGAACAAGACAAAACAAAGGATGTGTAGCTCTATAAGTATCCCACAAGGAGAAAACAGTGTAGTTATTAAACCCCTTCTGTTGATGAACATTCTGATCTAATCCTCTGTACTCATTATTATAATCGCTATACTGAACTGGCGCCATAAATGCATGGTACACGCCAGTATAAAAAGTCTCTTTTTGTAAATTTGAACCTTTCACATCGAACTTTGATAATTCCGTATTCCATAAATCTCTGGCGGCTATTTTCACCTTATCAAAATCCCAATCGGTAATCTCTTCATCAAGATTAATAATAGCATTATCAGTGCTAATTGCTGAAATACCAACCTTAACCTGAAGCTGATCTTCTTCAGTCATATTTAAGTATTCAGTTACCACCTGAATATCTTTACCTGAGGCTTCCTTACTACTTCTAAAACGATAGTTTTTATATGAATCGTAACGTACTTCTTTTTTGTCGGAGAATATGCGACAATCATCAAATGGCTTTGAAAAACGTGCAGCAAAATAAACATACCTTTCTTTTGCCCAGCCTTTTACCTGATGCATACCAACAATAGTCTGATCATCCAGAACCCGTACATTGGACCAAACAACATCCCAACGAAGAACATGACTTAAATCGATTAACACGCGTGCAGTATCAACATCCGGATAAGTAAAGCGCAGCATTCCGGCACGATTAGTGGAGGTTAACTCGGCCTTAATATTGTAATCATCGAGTAGAACAGAATAATATCCTGGAGAGGCTTGTTCTTTAGCATGACTAAAACCAGATAAATAACCTTTATCTTTTCTATCCTTACTACCTGAATGTAATTTTAAGTCACCTACAGTTGGCATAATCAGAATATCGCCCATATCCGGAATTCCGGTACCATGTAAATGCAACATCGAAAAGCCATAGATTGTACTATCTGAATATTCATATCCTGAAGCTGCTCCCCATTCCCACTTTTCGGTATCAGGACTAAGCTGAACCATACCAAACGGCACTTGAGCTCCGGGATAGGTATTCCCTTCCCCAAAAGTTCCCACCAATGGATTTACATATTGACTGTAATCTTCTGATTGACTACAATCATCTGTTTTGATATTTGTTTGACATGAGATTAAAGCAATATTCAAACAAATACCAAAACCTTTTAACCACTTTTTCATCTACTAGTTTTTAATACATAATTCAATCATCACATTGTTTTACATATTATTCTTTCTATAGATTTTATAAGATTTTTTTACCCGTCCCAAAAATGTGCATTTTTTTTAACAGATACAACATAATTTTTTAATATTATTTGATTTAATTTGAATTTTTCATTTTTTGACGTATTCTTTGCATTAAAATTTATGTCTGATAATTCATTTGGTTTATGTGAAGGGAGAATGAGTGTATCAGAAGACATGGAAGTATTAAAGAGGAACTTAATTTCTAATCTGATTTTAATGAATCCTTTTTAATGAATTGAAGTATATCAAGAAATTGAATGCTTTATTTTATATCAACCTGAATATCTGTAAATATGATCAGTTTTAATAAAATAAACGATTCCTTATACAGCATTAGAGCTTTAGTTCTATTGTTCATCTGCGGATTTATAACAATTGCAAAAAAAACCAATGCCGAAGAACTAAAGCTATATAAAGCCGAAAATATCGATATTTCAAATAAGGCTATATTATGCATGCATCAGGATGATAACGGATACCTTTGGATTGGAACTTACGACGGTTTAAACCTTTATAACAGCAAAAACATATTCGTTTATCGATTTGATTTACAGATTGAAAAATCACTATGCAGTAATATAATTCACAAAATAACACCGGCCGAAAAAGACTATCTTTGGGTATCAACTTTTCTAGGATTAAATAAATTCTCAATAACAAACAAAGAAGTAACAGAATCTCACCCTGAATGCCCTGAAGCTAAACTTATATGTAGTGACAATGAAGGAAATACATGTGTTATTTTAAAAGACAATCAAATACAATATTACACCCCTGAAAGCAAACATTTTACACCTATTAAAATTGACAGTCTTGTTAAAGATGATGTTAAAACAATTTATAGTACAAAATATAATCAGTTTGAGATTTTATTAAGCAACGGAGAAATAATTCAAATTGAATTAGACAGTAAATCCCAAAAATTAATAGACAATACCACTCAAACGTTACACAAATATCCTATTACATATGCTACTATCGCAGCTAATACACTTTATTGGATAGACTCCAATGGATGGATTTACAAAAGAATTATTGAAACTGACCAAACAGTTTTTATTTCTGATATCAGTTCCTTAATTCAGGAATACGGTAAAATCTCACAGATAACTCCTTTTCAAAACGATATTTACATAGCTTTCATTAGTAATGGTGTACTAAGATTAGAAAGAAATAATCAGTACAAAGCCAAAGAGGTAAATATGAATATTGGCGTTTTTTCACTCTTAAGTGATATACGTCAGAATATTTTATGGATTGGAACCGACGGACAAGGGGTTCAAATGTATTACGATAAACCAGAAAATTTTCAAGATATTACTCTCAACCAACTCCCTTTTAATTTGCAAAAACCAATCAGAACGATTTACACTGAAAACAATAACATGTGGATTGGAACCAAAGGAGAAGGAGTCGTATTTATAAACAATTACAATGAGTTCAGCGACAACCAAATCCCGCCTAACCAGGTAAAATCATATACCATTAGCAATGGGCTCTCCAGCAACCTGGTGTTTTCAATAACGAAAAGTATTTACAGAGATATTTTATGGATAGGAACTGAAGGCCCCGGGCTTTCGTATTACTCATTTGATAAAAAACGAGTAATTACACCTCAAAACGATGCCAACTTTGAAATACAAAAGGTTCACTCCATTTGCGAAACAGACGATCAAACATTATGGGCAGCTACAGCAGGTGTAGGACTACAGAAAATACAATATCACAATGCTAATAATGAACTAATTATAGACTCTGTTAAAAATTTCTCTTTCAACAAAAACGGAAGGGTTTGCAATGAATTTCATGCCATTAAATACATTGGCAATTCAACTCTGTTAATAGGAAGTC
The DNA here is from genome assembly GCF_963674565.1 of uncultured Carboxylicivirga sp. NCBI lineage: Bacteria > Pseudomonadati > Bacteroidota > Bacteroidia > Marinilabiliales > Marinilabiliaceae > Carboxylicivirga > uncultured Carboxylicivirga sp. The sequence goes on along the minus strand of NZ_OY771430.1, from coordinate 5,627,330 downwards.
GAGGAGGCTATGGCCTGATTAAATTCAATATTAACACATCAGAATATAGCTTTATTCCAATGAATAGTGCCGACTACTCAGCAATTGGTGATGTTCTGTCGGTTTATCAAAGTAAGGATTCGATCTTCTATATTGGAGCCAGTTCCGGCTTAACAAAAATGCAACTTCTACCCAATAATCAAACGCGTCTTATCAAGCAGTTCGATCGAAAGGATGGACTAGTAAACGATATGATTCATGGCATATTAGAAGATACGGATGGTTGTATCTGGCTAAGCACCAACAAAGGCTTAACTAAATATAATCCACGTAACGATTATTTCCACAATTATGTGCAGGATTTGAAAGTAACAGAGTTTTCTGACGATGCTTACTTCCAGGATCCTGATTCAAAAAAACTATTTTTCGGCGGAATAGACGGCTTAATATGGATAGATCCTCATGACTTTAACCACATCAACACTTCTCCCAATCTAAATTTCTTTGACCTAAAATTTGCGGGTGAAAAAGTGAGATGGACAGACCATTTTGATTCTGAATCGAATGAAATCACAATACCTGCAACTGTAAATGCATTTTCAGTTTCATTCGTCACTGTAGACAATTACAGCGCTGACAACTACGAATATTCATTTATGATGGAAGGTTTTGACACAGCCTGGATCAATCTGCAAAAAAACAATGAAGTTCAATTTGGAAGATTGCCTGCGGGCGAATACAAGCTTCATATTAAATACAATAATGATGTTTTCAACTCCGAATTCAACGAAAGTTCTATTCTAATTAAAATACTGCCCCCATGGTATCTTACTAAATACATGAAGGTGAGCTATACCCTTTTGGGCATCCTGATAATTATCTTATTTCTCAAGTACCTTAATGCAAGATCAAGCCAAAAGCAAAAAGCTTTAACACAAAAAATTGAAGAAGAACAACGTGAGAAGTTACTTGAATCAAAGCTTAATTTCTTCACCAATATCACACATGAATTATGTACACCACTTACTTTAATAAATGGTTTAACAGATCAAATTGATACGCATTCCGATAAAAATCAAAACCTCAGAAAGCTAACATCAGTGCTTAAAAGCAACGTTACTAATCTGAATGATTTGATACAGGAGATACTGGACTTTAGAAGAATTGAAGATACTGGTTTTGATATGCATCATATAACCTCTGTTTGCATTAGTGATTTAATTAAAGACGTATCTGAATTATTTTCACAACAGATAAAAGACAACAATATTAATTTCAAAGTCAATTATCAAGATTCACTTTATTGGCATACCGATTCAGCTTTCTTAAAGAAGATATTAAACAATCTAATTTCCAATGCTTTTAAATATTCCGAAAATGGTGCAACCATTGAGGTGGAAGCCAAAATTCAAGACGACCAATTAATATTAAGAGTTTACAATACAGGTAAAGGAATTGAGGAATCACAAATTCCTAAGTTGTTTAACAGGTTTAAAATTTTAAACGACTCTAATCAACAGACAAACATTTCAACTGCCTCCCGTAACGGACTGGGATTATCAATTTGCAAAAGTCTTGTTACCTCTTTAAAAGGTACTATTGATGTAAAAAGTAAGGTTGGTGAATATGCCGAATTCACGATTTCTTTGCCAAATCAAACAGATCAGAATGCCGAATCAGACATAGAAACTGACCAAGTAAACAAAAACCTGTTATTAACAAGTAATAATACGCAACAGACCATTTTATTGGTTGATGATAACAAAGACATTACCTGGTTAATAAGCCGGAATTTATCGGAAGAATATAATATTCTGGAGGCCAGCAGTGCCATTCAGGCTTTACAAATAATCAAGGAAAAAACACCTGATTTAATCATAACAGACATTGTGATGCCGGGAATTTCGGGCCTTGACTTTGTAAAAGAAATTAAAAGTGGCAGTTACACCAAACACATTCCTGTAATTATTGTATCTGCGAAGATTACCAACAACGAACAATCGGAAGGATATGACATTGGCGCAGATGCCTATCTCACAAAACCTTTCTCACCACAACTTTTGGTTTCAATCGTTAATCGATTGCTCAAGAATAAAATGGAACTCAGAGAGTATTATAAATCTTCGAAAAGCACCTATGAAGTAACGGATGGAAAACTAATACATTCTGAAGATCAAGCCATTTTAAAGAAGGTGATTACAATTATTAATGAGAATATTGAAAGTGAGGAGCTGAAACCCGGATTTATTGCCGATAAATTAAACATGAACGTTAGAAGTTTTTATCGTTATTTTAAAAACGTTTCAACTCTTTCTCCAAGTGATTTTATTAAAGATTTCAGATTAAAACATGCTGCAAAATTATTACTGACCACAAAGCTATCTGTTCAGGAGGTCATTTATAAAACAGGTTTTTCAAACAAGTCATATTTCTATCGCGAGTTCAATAAAAAGTTTAATATGACACCAAAAGAGTATCGACAAAAAGAACAGATGAGCGACTTAGAATAAAATTTTCCAAAATACAATTAAACCAGATTTTTCACATATCAAGCCATCTTTTTCTTGATTAACAAGCTTACGGCTTGCCAAAACATTGTTATTTTCTGCCATAGACAAGTATTGACACTAATTTGACACACACAGCAAAACAATATTTTGCTATCCATTTTATACTTGCAAAAGAATTCTATTTGTAAGAAAGAAACTATTTAAAACCTATGGCACTAAGAGTCTTATTTTTTCTGATACTTGCTCAATTAACACATGCGTGCAAGGAAGAGATGATTAATTTACCAGCTCTTTATGACCAAAATCCGGAAACAACGGCTATTGGTAAAAAAGGGAGCAACGAGCTGATCATACTATCACCTTTGCAGAAAAAACCTTTGAGTTATCATATCTATTCATCAGGTAGTGATCCAAAGCACGATCCATATAAATGGACCCTTAAAGGCAGTAACAATGGAATTGACTGGACAGTAATAGACGAAAGAGCACATCAATACTTTTGCGCACGATATCAGGAAAGATCCTATACTATACAAAATCCCAAAAGATTTGATCAATACCTTTTAATAGCAGAAACACAAAACAGAGATACACTAAAGATTGGTGACATAGAACTTCTTTCGGGTAATACAGTGGAATTATGGAAGGATTTCACCTATCCTGCAATTCAATTTGAGAACAAAGCTCAAAACACACTTGGTAGTCAGCAATACGAAGAATTGGTTCAAAATCCTGATAATTTCATCCGTTACCATGCTCAAAAAGTAGCAGAAATACTCTTTTATACCGATAAAGATACGATGAACGATATCCAAAAAATAGCTTATCAGTTAAGTGACTATAGCGGAATATCAGCAAAAAGTGGTCAACCACCAGTTGTATCGATTGTATTTAGCACTCAACACATTGAGAAATCAGCTAAAAAATCATTATTTAAACTAAACTATGAAACCAGAGGGGTTCTTTTTCATGAACTAACACATGCTTATCAATTTGAGCCCAGTGGAATAGGCAGTTACTCAACCAACAAAACATTTTGGGCCTGTATCGAAGGACTTGCTGATGCTGTCCGTGCCGAAGCAGGCTTTTTTGATATTAATAAACTTAGAAAACCAGGTGGACATTGGTTAGACGGTTATCAAACCACCGGTTTTTTTCTTCAATGGTTAACCACGAAGGATCCGGATGCACTTAAAAAGTTTCATTTAACAGTGAGAGACTTACCTATTTGGAGTTTTGACATGGCAATGAAACAAGTTTTCGGCCCTGACTCTGGCATTGAAGTTTTATGGAATGAATATCAAAACTTTTTAAATAAGAACTAAGAAATTAAAATTTACCAATCTTAACCCTTTGTTTTTTATATTATTCTAATCTGGATTTTTTTAGACCTACCGGACTACTTTAAAAGTAGTCCGGTTCCCTTAAATCATCAAAATGAAAACAATGAAAATATTTACCTCCATAGTTATTCTACTTCTGTTCATTCAATGTCAATGTAGCAAAGAGAGTTCATTAACGGTGGCAACATTTAACATTCGTTACAAAAACCAATCTGATTCAATAAATGGGAATGGATGGTTTCAAAGAGCGCCTGTAATTTGTGACATGATTCATTACAATGATTTTGATGTATTTGGTGCACAGGAAGTATTGCATACTCAACTGACTGATATGCTTGACAGACTGCCAGAGTATTCATTTGTTGGTGTGGGTAGAGACGATGGTAAGACAGCTGGAGAATACGCTCCTATCTTTTACAAGAGAAGCAAGTTAACACTTAAAAATTCGGGTCATTTTTGGTTGTCAGAAACAACCGATAAACCTAACAGAGGATGGGACGCTGCACTTCCCAGAATATGCACATGGGCACAATTTATTATAACAGACAATAATCAAGACTTTTGGTGCTTCAATCTTCATATGGATCATATTGGTGTAGAAGCCCGAAAAGAGAGCTCCAAGCTGGTACTCAAAAAGATAAAAGAAATGTGTGGCACAGAGTCTGTCATTCTTACCGGTGATTTTAATGTTGATCAATCAAGTGCAAACTATGCTATATTAGCCAATTCTACCATACTAAATGATGCTTATGAGATTAGCAAAACCAGATTAGCACTTAACGGCACTTTTAACAATTTCAACCCTAACTTAAAAACTGAAAGCCGAATTGACCACATCTTCGTAAGCTCTGACATATCTGTTAATCAGTATGGTATTTTAACAGACACCTACAGAACAGAAATTCCTGATTATAAGATGGTAACAACACCTAATTCGCCTCAGGAAATAAAAATGAAAGAATATATTGCCCGCATACCTTCCGATCACTTTCCGGTTCGGGCTGTTATTACAATAAAATAAAAATAGGCTGAAGGACACTTTTTAATACTAGTAAAACTGAGAGATTTTACCTTACATTCCCTTCAGTCTATTTTCTAATACTTATTTTTTTGTTTAATTTAATATTGCACAAAAAAGACTCAATAATCACTTTTATTTAATTTATATAATTATTATTCTTGATAATTAAACGTCTAAATTTTGTAATATATAATTACTTATTTTGTTATCTATATTACATTTAAAACACCTATTTTTTTTGAGCCTAATATTTAAAAGTGAATCTGATTTAATTGTTTTGTTAAACTCACTATCCTTCTTTAAACATTATACCTTATTTCTATGATCAGCTTTAAAAGGGATGACTATAAACAATAATTGGGAAGAGATGATCTCTTCCCAATTGTTACTCGAATTGGTATTAATTTAACAGGGAATCATTCATATTGGAAATCATCTGTCAATGCCTGTAAACATTCGACATCTGATTGTTGATTGGCTACTGTTACTGCCATAATCTTAATTCGATCATTATCTGGCAACACTAGTGTTTTTGCTCCAACTGGTATATCCAGTTCATATTTGTACATATAGCTATACTGGTAAGCCTCATTTTCTGAAGGATAAGCCTTATGTCTGTGAGAAGCAAACCATGCTATGTTACAGTCTTTATAATAAGCATCTTCCAGATTAGTTACAGTCACATTATCTTTTGCAAAAACACGGTTATAATACTGGCCAACATATCCGGTCCATCCTTGGATATCAAGAGTATATTCAGTTCCGTCAACTTTAAAATTAACAGTTTGATCATTAACTGCACAAGCAAGCAAATAGATTTTATTATAATTACCTTTAGGTAATTCAATCTCCTGATTTTTGCAATTCACTGCATTCATCTCAAGATCAGACTTACCTCCCATTTGAAATTCAATTCCTTCACTCACAATTTTATCAGGAACCAGTTCTGCAGGATAGCTTCTTCTCCACGCAAGGTTTCCATCATGCCTATTGGTATCAAAACTCATAACATCTGTATTGTAAGGTATTGAAACGGAAACCTGACTAATATCTAATAGTTGTTGTGGTGTTGCAAGTTTTACGGCAAAACTTCGAATGGTATTATGAGACAATTCAAAAGTCAACTGATTGGAAGAAAAATCTACTTCTCCAATTTTATTTTCCTGACCATCTACTTCAAAAGCATCAACAAGTTTCCATGGGAAAGTCAATTGTCCCTTTTTCAAATCACTTCCGCAAAGCTCATTTACCCGAACAATATAATAATCTCCCCCTTCTTGTTTCTTAAGAGCCATCACTCCTATTTCGTCTTTATTTGCAGAGATCAAAGAAAATTCTTTACCAACAGTCCCTTTGTGTGCATCCACCTCAAAAGCTAATAATGGCTCGTTAAAGTATTTACCTTGCCAGTCAGAACCCGCTTTTTCCCAGCTACCTTCATGACCATAAATTCCAAACTTAAATTCGTGCATACCCCAGTCCTGAGAGTTCTGCAGTGGATACCACGAGTGTGTCTTTGGAGTAAATAAAAGAGTTAATCGCAATGTATTATCAGAGGGTTTATCTGAACCATATTTACAATCTTCCAGAATAGTAACTCCATAGTCACCATTTTTATTGGTAAGATCAAACCATTGCTTTGAAGGAACCTCAAATTTATTACTGGTATTATTTCCTCTTTCAATTGTTCCAACACCTATGTTATACGTTGCATTTTCATTGGAAACTGTCAATGGGAATGCGGCTTTTAAACTAACCCCACTTGAATGCCATTTAACTCTGTTAAATACTTCAACAACTTTTCCGGCTTCTCCAGTGGACAGGCGGATATATTGTTTAATGGTTGAATTCCTTCCTTCGCGACTCACCTCAATGGATACACGTACGGGTCCATTTTCAACAATTTTAATTTCCGGAGCCTCAGCCATAAAACCAATAGGAGGATTCTTTCTATCGTTCCAATCCATATTCCATGCTGGCCACTGGTCCGGCTCTTCATACAAAAATTCAAGGCGGGCAGGTTCTTTAAGTAATTCTTTTCCAACCTTCTTATCAAAAACACTTAGAATATCACCATTGGAAGCCAGAGTAACTTTATAAAATTCATTTTCAAGCGAAGTATCAGAAATACTCAGTGATGAAGAAACAGATTGTTGTTTATCAGCCACCCTGATATCATACACAGCCATTCCCATTGAAGGAACATTAGCAACAAATAGTAATTCAGCCTCCTTTTCTCCGGCCTTTACAATTTGAGAAGGAACCTGAGTTCCATCCGGTGAAAAAACAATTATGTCTGCCGGCATTTTGGCATACTGCAGTTTTACTGAAACAATACCCTGACGTTGGTGAGAAACCGGATTGTAAACCACAACCGAACGTCCTTTACCTCTGGTATCTAACAATTCGCTTACAGCTCCTACAGAACTTTTTAACACATTAGTAAAACCATTTGCAGCGATAAACTCATCATTCCAGGCATACTCATATGCTTTAGGAATTGATGTGCCCGGCAGGATATCATGAAACTGACTTCCTAGAACTAAATCCCATGAATTGTTAATCTTATCATAAGGATAATCAATCGCACCAAGCATATCTGCATAACTGGCAATTTGTTCAGCACCTTTGGCGAGCAATTCATTTTTACGGTTCATCTTCTTCATATATGCTTGCGAAGTAAGTGAACCTGCACTGTGCTCAATCAACATTAAATCACCTTTATACACAGGCAATTTAGCTCTTAGTTCAGGTGTTACATCTTTGTACATCTGATCTGAAGAAGTAGCAATAACCTTTATATCACTGGTGTTATCAGCCAGCACATCTTCCAGGTTTCTAACATCGTTTTCGCGGGGAGCCCCACCTTCATCACCGACACCATAATAGCGGTAATCGAATAATATTCCATTATCATTTTCTACTTTATTCAACCTGTTAACCCAGTATTCCTGGTTGTTAAACTGAGGTTTAATATCTGCAGTATAACTTGTAGCATTTAAAGCAGCAACAATTCCTTTATCATCTGGCCCGTTCCACACTCCAACATTGAACGGAACGCCAACCGCTGAATGCCATGTCAGTTTTTGAGTTGAAAAACCCAATAAACCACAATGATTCCAGATGGAGGGCAGGTTAGCTAAAAAGCCAAAACAATCGGGTAACATATAATCGGCACTTACAACTCCAAACTCATTTTTAAAATATTGATTCCCATATAGAACCTGCCTGATCAATGATTCTGAAGAAGATACATTCACCTCTCCCTCATCCACTGATGAACCTGACACATACCATCTACCTTTAGAGATATAATATTTGACTCTTTCATATAAATCAGGATAATACTCCTTCATCATTCTGTAACGACGTGAACCGGTAAAATTAAATACATAATCAGGATACTTTTCAAATAGATAAAAGTTCTCCGTCATTGTATTTCTAATACAAGTATTGATTGTTGTAGGGTAATCCCAGTTCCACTCTGTATCCAAATGGCTATAACCGATGGTATACAGTACCTTTTCCTTTGAAATGTCGTAGTCTTTAATCCTGTCCTTTGGTTGAGCCAGTAGCATCAACGGACAAAAAACAGCAATAATAAACCACTTAACTTTTAAATCCATTTAAAATAATTTTATTCCTATTCAAGCATTAATATCAGCACTCAATTTCTCTATTTCAGTTTTGAAAAATAAGAGTAAGCCATCAAGGGGGAATATGGCTTACTCTTTGATTATACAAATATCGGCTTAACCTCATTTGTACCACATCATGTTGATTTATCTATATCAGATACAACTAAAGGATAAGAAACACTTACTTTAAGTTAATGTATCTGTTTAAAGTAATTAGAGTTAAATATCGAACAGCTCAATAAAAAATTAATGATTCAGATTCGACAACTATTTAGCTCTTTTAGAAGAAGCCATCTTTAAATGGACAGCTTCTTTTATCTTAAACTATAGTTATTCAATTACTATAGTTTAGTTCCATCCTGTATTTTGATCTTTCAAAGCAGGATTAGCCTGCATCTCGCTCAAAGGGATAGGCCATAGCAATGCATAATCAGGAATCACACCAACTTTTGTGTTATCACCATCAGGCTTATTCTGAATTGTTGCAGTAGATAATGATACCCACTCTAAAGAACCTGATTGAAGACCATCTGCCTGTGGATAAAGACGTGTTCTACGAATATCATCCCAAATTTTAAATTCTAATGGGAACTCATGCAAACGTTCGGTTAATATCGATTTAATCAATGCATCTCCTGTAGCTGTTTCATCGCCTAAACCAGCACGATTACGAACCTGGTTCAAATAGCCTCTTGCTTCAACTTCTGATCCTGCACCCTGACGAGCAAGACCTTCTGCAGCAATAAGCAATACCTCAGCATAACGGATCATCGGCATATTATAATCACCATTGGAACCACTTGTTAAGCTTTGTTCATCAAACCATGCCCAGTTACCAACATTGTTTAATGTATGTGAAACACCTGTAGCATCAGTATATTCACGGAAGAAAAATTGTTTCTCCATGCCACGTATATCATTTGCAGCATAACTATTAAGCAACATATCGCAAGGCAAATAAGCATTGTATAATACATCACCACCTGGACGGAAAATAGTACTACCATTCGCATCTGTCCATTGAAAGGCATCTGTTCCGATAGATCTAACAGCATAAGAGTTACCAATATTATAGCTGGTTTGATTGTACTCTTTGGCATAAATTATCTCATTCGACGACTTCGTTGTTTTGATAATGTTAAATGCTGAATTAAGATCATTGGTAGTTCCATCTGGATGGATTAAAGCATGTTTTCCGCCTGAAATGACTTTTTTAGCCATCTCGGCAGCTTTTGCATAAATAGCATTACCACCATTAACAGGTGCACCAGCCCATTGAAGATATACCTGAGCCAATAAGGCTTGTGCCATAGGTTTGGTTACATAGCAACCATTATCATAAAAAGCTTTATCAGGCAAAGCACTACCATCTACTATATCAAGCAAATCCTGTTCGATATTCGCGTAAATTTGTGCAGCAGGAGTACGCTCAATATAAATACCATCGGTTGAGGTATAAGGTTCTGAAATATAAGGGACATCACCAAAATCCTTAACCAAAGAGAAATAAGCCAATGCCCTAAAGAATTTTCCCTGAGCAACATAATTAGTTATAGTTGCCTCATCTAACACACCTGACATTGCCGGCACATTGGCAATTACAAAATTAGCTCTGGAAATACCAATATAATATTCACTCCACAACTTGCGAGCTGTAGAATTGAATGATTCAATATTAAATGTTGCATTCTCCGAAGCATTGGTAAACGTTCTGTCTTTACGCTTATCTACATATAATCCAGACATTACTCCACCCCACATAGTTGCTTTGGGAGTCCAGCCTCCATCAACGTCGATGTTGTGAAGATATGGTACACCGCCAAAGTAAAGTCCGTTAACTGCCGACTGTGCATCGGCTTCAGTTTTCCAAAATTGGCTGGACACTTTTAGGTCCAATGGTTTCTCTTCCAAAAAATCGTCACATGAACTCATCAATAATGAGCCTGTTAACAAGCAAAAGAGACCTATATATTTTCTATTTAATTTCATACGAATAATAATTTACAATGAATTAAAACGTTACGTTAACACCAAATGTGAAGGTTCTTGGTCTTGGATAAGTAAAGAACTGACGGTTTGCACCCCATTTGTTATCACCCAAACGTGATGAGTTATCCGGATCAAAACCTAAATAGTCTGATGATGTAATCAGGAAGGCGTTGTTCACATTCGCATAAACACGTAATGCAGAAAGACCCAGTTTCTTAGCCGAAGCAGGTGTGAAGTTATATCCTAATTGAATCAGGTTTCCTCGAAGGTATGAACCATCTGCAACCCATGTATCATCGGCATTTGCATTGTTACCCATTCCAAAGTTAGACAAGCGAATTGCCTGTGCTTCTCCATCAGGATTTAATGTTGGATGCCATGCTTCCTGATGAAGTCGGTCAAGTCCACTGGTTAAGAAGCGTCCCTCTGTTGAGTGGAAGAACTCCTGCATAACTTGTACTCCCCAGGTAAATTGCAAATCTACAGTCAGATCAAAACCTTTATAATTAAAGGTGTTAATAAAAGAACCCATCCAGCGAGGTAATCCATGACCAATAATCTGACGTTCTTTATAGGTTACTTTCTCACCAATAGTATTTGGAATATTCATTGTTTCTGCATCCCAATTGGAAGGATTACCATCATAAATACCGGCACGTTTATATCCAAAGAAAGAAGAAAGTTCTTCACCTTCGCGAATAAGGATATCATATCCTACGAAACCATCTGTTGTAATTTGTCTTTTTCCTGAAATTGGATCAATAGAAGCTCCTTCATCCAATTTTTCAACGCGGTTCTTATTATAACCCAGGTTAACAGTTGATGTCCATTGGAAATTGGCATTGCGTACAGGATGTGCAGTAACTAAAATATCCAATCCTCGGTTCGATACCGAACCAATGTTATCCATTACAGAAGAGAATCCTGTTGAAAGTGGCAAAGGACGGTTAAGTAAAAGGTCTGTAGTATACTTATAATAATACGAAAGTTCTAAATTAAGTCTATTATTAAGCACTCCCAGATCAACACCCATATCCCATTGAGTTGTTTTTTCCCATTTAAGGTTTGCATTAGGCATATTACTCAAATAAGAAACAATACGTAACTGATCACCAACAATAGTTTGCGATTGTCCAACACCTGCAAGAGAGCGGAATGTACCAATTTCTGAGTTACCTGTTACACCAATTGAAGAATGTAATTTCAACTTACTGATTGTTGAATTATCTTTCAAAAATCCTTCGTTTGAAACTAACCAACCCAAACCTAAGGATGGAAAGAATGCATATTTATTATTCTGTCCGAATTTTGAAGAACCATCATATCGTCCGGTAATAGTGGCCATATACTTATTATCATATGAATAAGCTGCACGAAGGAAATAAGAATTCATTGCCCATCTGTCCCAGTCATTACCAACCGAAGGACGATTGGTTCCATTACCCAGGTTATAATAACCAAAATAATCATCGTCATATCCAGTTTCAGATGCTCCGAAATAAGTATAATTATATGCCTGCCATGACATACCCGCCATTAAATTTAATGAGCTTGCACCAAATAATTTATTATAGTTCAGGTACGTTTCTTCCTGCCAGTAAAAAATGTTTGAGTTACCTGCTCCTACTCTTCCTTCTGAGCTCTGATTAATCATTGGACGAGGGGTAACAGGGGTATAACTAGCACTGCGATTATTATTATAATCAACACCAAATTGCGTTTTAATATCCAAATCTTTTGCCAGGTGAAAAGTTAAAGCTGCATTACCAAAAATTTGAGTTCTCCACTGATTAGCCTCTAACCTTTTAAGTAACTCAACAGGGTTACCAACACCTTCCGGACTGAAGTTTTGTGTACCACTGTTAGGATCATCCTTATCTCTAAGAATGGCTGTTGTTTGAATAATGTTCGTCTGCGTATAAACGCCATCCAACATTACTGGTAAAAATGGCAATTGTTCAATCATTGTGCGAAGAGCACCTTGCCCGTATGGATTATCAGAAGTTCTGTTACCCCAGGTATGGTTTACCAATAAGTTAACACCTGTTGATAACCATTTTGTTGGTTTATCATCATATGTCATCTTGGCATTCAACCTTTTAAAATAAGAGTTAAGCAGAATACCCTGTTGATCAGTATAGTTTAAGAATGCTCCAACTGATGAATTTTCACCACCACGCTGAATGTTTAATTGATGATTGTGAGAAATAGCGGTTCTTGAAGCTTCTTTCTGCCAGTTGGTATTGTAAATTGGTGACCCATCAGAATTGAACAATCGAGGATCGGTAAATAACTCAGATAAATCTGTAGTGAAATTACGACCTTGCCACGCGTTTGCATTTTCCAGACCTTGTTTGAATGTAGCCATCCACTCATTAGAATCCATCAAATCCATATAGCGAGCCATTGTTCCAACTGATAATGAACCATTATAAGAAATAGAAGAACCTCCTGCATCTGTTTTTCCGCGTTTCGTTGTTACTAAAATTACACCGTTAGCACCTCGTGCACCATAGATTGCAGCCGATGAGGCATCTTTCAAAATTTCAATTGATTCAATATCATTAGGGTTAAGATACTGGAAATTCTGCATAACAACTCCATCCACCACATACAATGGATTTGCCGAAGCATTAATAGTTGCAATACCACGAATGATTACACGATTTTCACCACCTGGCTGACCTGTATTTGAGAAAATGTTTACACCTGCAGCTTTACCTTTTAACCCATCCAATGCATTGAATGATTGGGTTTTTAAGATATCAGCTCCTTTTGTCGTAGAAATGGATCCGGTCACATCTGATTTACGCATTGTACCATATCCAACCACAACAACTTCATTGATACCTACAACATCTTCTTCCATTGTAATTTCATAGAAGTCTTTTGAATCAACTACTACTTCTACCGATTGCATTCCAATGAATGAAAAAAGTAATGTTTGTCCCTGAGCTACACTAATGGAGAAATTTCCTGTAACATCGGTTATTGTACCATCTGTTGTTCCTTTTATAACAACCGAAACGCCGGGAATAGCTTTCCCACTTGCATCAACAATCTTACCTTTTACTTGTTTTTCAGCTTGTTGCATGCTTGTTAATTCTTCTGAGGATTCTGTAACTCCTTTTTCAGAAGCAAATGAGTATCCACTAAATAAAAGGATAACCATTAAAAGAACTGTGGTTTTAAAGGCATATTCCTTCCACAATCCTGTTTTTGGATTAAATTTCATAATTTTGTAACGATTAATTGTAAAACAATGGGGGTTTGAAAGTTGCCGCTTTCTGCCCCTTTTTTAATTTAAACGGATTGGATTCTTTAACATGAGTTTACTTCCATAGATTATTGATTTAGTTAGAAATAGATTTATTGAATTGATCCTTATCAAATACATTAAAAGTGACTGCATTGCAAATATTACCAGCTTAACCTGTTCAACTCATATTTTGCGGTTTCAAATACCCATAAAAAAATGTTGTATGCCATACTACTTTGATTTAAATTCAACATTTCTTGCTGTTTTATTCAGTTTGGTGCAATACAATCTATCAAATACTATTCGTTTAACAGTATATGTGTAATACAATATTATAAACTCATGTACATTATAGGGTTGCTATAGTTGACAAGAATGAATACTATACTGCCTATTTAAAACTCTTTTCACCCCTGTACTAACAAAATATCACACCATAGAAATATTAATATCAACCAATTAGATAATTAATTTTTATTCATTAAATACTGAATAAAGAATATCATTTGTTCAGTTAGAACTTAAATAAAAAAGGTATCACAATTTGCGACACCTTTTCTTTTATGATAATAATATTATTTTGAGAAGGAATAAGGTTTGTCCTTATCTTTTACTCCTCTGCTTTTATTTGGAACATCACTCATTTCAATATCAATTACAACACCTTCTTTAAGTGCACTGATTGAAAAATAGTTCTTTGTATACTCTTTCCCATCAATCTTAAGATCCTTGATATATGCAGTTTCCTCATTATTATCAGGGGCATTGATAACAACATCATTTCCATTCTCAAGATGCAAAGTAGCCTTTTTAAATAATGGAGTACCCAAAGCATATTGATCGCTACCCGGACAAACAGGATAGAAACCCATCGCAGAGAAAACATACCATGCCGAAGTCTGACCATTATCTTCATCTCCACAATATCCGTCTGGTGTTGGTTTATACAACTTATCCATTGCATCTCTTACATGCATTTGTGTTTTCCAAGGCTGACCAGAGTAGTTATACATATAAATCATGTGCTGAATAGGCTGATTTCCATGAGCATAATTACCCATATTCATAATCTGCATTTCCCTGATTTCATGAATGGTTCCTCCATAGTAACTATCATCAAAAATCGGAGGCAAAGCAAAAACAGTATCCAGCATTTGATTGAATGTTTGATCACCTCCCATCAGGTTAATTAATCCCTGAGGATCGTGAAACACAGACCAGGTGTAGTGTAATGAGTTACCTTCTGTAAAATCACCACCCCATTTGAAAGGATTGAAAGGATCACTCATCTCTCCATTTTCTTTACGACCACACATTAAATTGAAATCCTTACGAAACAGGTTCTTATAATTTAAAGATCTTTCAGCATACACTTCAATTTCTTTCTTTGGCTTACCTAAGGCTTTTCCCACCTGATAAATACACCAGTCATCATAAGCATATTCCAATGTTCGGGCAGCACTCTCGCGAATATCAACATCACATGGAACATAACCCAGTTTGTTATAATACTCATGCCCTAATCTACCTGTAGAAGAAACATGAGGATGTACATTATTTGCACCATTCACTAATCCATCCCATAAAGCTTCTGTATCTTCCACTTTTAAACCTTGCAAAAATGCATCAGCCAGAATGGAAGCAGAGTTATTACCAACCATACAGCCTCTGTGACCCGGACTAGCCCATTCAGGGAAGAATCCACTCTCTTTATATGTATTGATTAATCCTTCCTGAATCTCCATATTTACCGATGGATACATTAAATTCAAAAAAGGAAATAAACAACGGAATGTATCCCAAAAACCTGAGTCGGTGTACATATACCCTGGTAATACCTTGCCATTATATGGACTATAATGAACTACATCACCTTTTTCATCTACCTCATAAAACTTACGAGGAAAAAGTAAAGAGCGATATAAGCAAGTATAGAATGTTCTGTATTGATCAATACTTCCACCATCCACTTCAATTCTGTTAAGGGATTTATTCCAAAGCTCTTTCCCCTCTTGCGCAATAGCAGTAAGATCTTTATCTCCAACTTCTTTAAGATTAATCAAAGCCTGCTTATAACTAATAAATGAAGAAGCAACCCTGGCTACAATCTTTTCTCCACGTTTGGTTTTGAAACCAATCACTGCACCCACATGATTACCTTGCTGCTCTTCAACTCCTTCCAGCAACTTATCATCAGAGAACAAATCAGCTGAAGTAAACTTCTGATCAAACTGAATAACGAAATAATTTTTAAAGTTCTCTGGAACACCTCCACTATTTCGGGTTGAATAACCAATAATTCTGTTTTTCTCAGGCTCTACTTTCACAAATGAACCTCTGTCAAAAGCATCAATCACCACATATGCCTCATCTGTTTCAGGATATGTCATTTCAAATATACATGCTCTGTCAGTTGGAGCTAAGTCAACAGACACATCGTAATCGGCAAGATAAACACTGTATTGATAAGCTTTTGCCTTTTCTGCTTTATGCGAAAACCAGCTGGCACGGTCTTTTTCAACAAAAACTTTTCCGCCTACTACAGGCATTATAGAGAATTGACCATAATCATTAATCCATGGACTAGGTTGATGGGTTTGTTTAAAACCTCTTATTTTTTGCTCAAATCTTCCTCCCGGATAAACGCCTCCATAGGTATAGGTCCATCCATCTCCCATTTTACCCATTTGAGGGGTCCAGAAGTTCATTCCCCATGGACGGGCAATAGCCGGATATAAATTACCATTTGAAAGCCATACATTAGACTGTGTTCCCATCAATGGATTCACATATTCAACCGGATCTTCAACAGCCCAAAGTTTAATTGAACACAGCAATAACAGATAAATTATAAATTCTTTTTTCATCAAAACGAATTAAAATAGTTATTAATAAATTATTGAATAACAAAAACGCAATACCATACATTTAGGTATAAGAAAGATATCCAAATGCATTAAAACATGATTCACTAAATTCCATTAAAAAGTGAAACCAGTTCAATTGAATTCTTCAATACAACAATAATCTACAATTATAACATAGAGGTTGCTAAATATGACAAAAAAGTATCATCCTTAATTAATCTATGGTCTTTATTCGTTCTCATGCATCATCTATAATACGCCTATAATAAAAAAAGCCATCCCGTTGGATGGCCGTAATTAAACACTGTCAAGGGGTGACCATTTAATTACTGTCTGTCTAATTGAGAATATATAGATCTATCTGCGTTAAAACTTCTCATAGGAAAACAATTCTTCTTCAGCAATTTTAATTTCAGGGTTAACCTTAGAGGCTTTCTTATGAGCCACTTTTGCTTTAGGTTTCATATGATTAACACCATTCACTTTTTGATCACCTGATTCAGTACTAAAAAATGATACGATATCTCTTAATTGACCAGCTTGTCCTGCTAGTTCTTCTGCGCTTGACGCCAGTTCCTCACTCGAAGATGCATTTTGTTGTGTAACGCTGTTTAATTGCTGTATCGCATTATTAACCTGTTGAGCTCCATTATTCTGCTCCATACTGGCTGCAGAAATCTCCTGAATTAAAAGCGATGTATTTTCAATTTTTGAAATAGTATCCATCATTACTTTTCCTGTATCTTCAGAGAGTTCTAAACTTACCTGAGCCAATCCAACAATTTCTTCTGCTGCCTTTTTACTATTCTCCGCTAACTTTCTTACTTCTGATGCAACCACAGCAAAACCTTTTCCATTTTCACCGGCTCTGGCAGCTTCCACAGCAGCATTTAAGGCGAGAATGTTTGTTTGAAACGAAATATCGTTGATAATTGTAATTTTTTCTGAAATTATCTTATTGGCATCAACAGCTTTTTGTGATTTTTCAGAAACTAGTTTCATACTATTATATGCATCTACTGATGTTTGGGCCGTTTGTTTGGCATTTTCTGTATTCTGAGCAATATTGGAGATTATTTCTTCCATAGTTGACGACACCTCTTCAAGAGAGCTAGCCTGTTCTGTTGCTCCTTGAGACAACTGCTCCGATGAGCCACTCATTTGATTACTCGCACTGGCTAATTGCTCTGAATTAACAATCACATCACCAATAATTCCTTTCAATTTCTCAATTAAATTATAAAGTGAATTATTTAGAAGTCCCAGTTCGTTTGATGAGTGCGATTTCTCTACTTCAAGATTAAGATTCCCTTTAGACAATTCATTAACCTGCTGAATCGATTTTTCTAAAGGTGTCCTGAGTATTTTATTAATATATATGAATACACCTGCTCCAATAATTACATTCAAAGGCGTTACTATAAATTGCCATACACCCTCGTAATAAAATTCAACTGCTTTTGTCATTACAACGAATAACGTAAATGACACTGTTATCATACTAAATTGAAACATTATTGATTTCTTAAAGATCAATCTTAGAATCAAAATGGCTACCGGAATTGTAGCAGATGTTTTTAATAATTCCAAAACTAAATTATTCATATTCTCCTGTATTAGTTATATTCCTTTTAGACAAAACACGTTCAATGACGGTAAACAGTCTTTTTGATACATGAGGTTTATAGATATACCCATTAAACCCCATATCAATAATAGGTTGGATCACGACACTTTCGAAATGCATTGTTAGAGCAATAACCGGAATTTTGGGATAGATTATTCTTACCTGCTTAATTGCATCAGCTCCATTCATTTCGGGCATATTAAGGTCAGTAATAATTAAATCCGGTTTATTGGTTCTACAAGAATCCACTAATTCGATTCCATTATTGCAGGTATCAATTACCAGGTATTGATTATTTTTACCAAGCATCAACAATAATGCCTCTAAAAACTGAGCATTATCTTCGGCAATAACAATTCGAATCTTTTCGTTCTCCATCTGTTCATTTGTAACACTGATATTTACGGCGATGGAAAAAGGAAGTTGGTTGTGTTTACTTCAGAAATGAATGTGTAAAACACTTCAATTTTAATGTGGTAAACCACATTTTATAACGAGGCAGTATAAAGTCAGATGGATACAATCTTGTTTTTTATGGCCCAAATAATCAGCCCTGCATTATTTCGTTGTTTAGTTTTCTGCATCAAACGCGATTTAGTAGTTTCAACAGTTCGCAGACTGACGAATAAACGATCAGCAATTTCTTTATTACTCAATCCCTGGCAAATTAATTGAATTATTTGCGTTTCCCTATCGGTAAGTTTAAGTAGTTCTTTCTTTTCTTTAATTATCTCTTCTTCAATACCCTGCATTTCAACAATCACTGTTCGCAGTATCTCTTGTGAAAAATAACTACCTCCTTCATACACTTCTTCAATAGCAGTTTTTAAAACACCGGCTGATGATTGCTTCAACACAAATCCTCTGGCACCTGCCGTAACCATTTTATAATAGAATTTACGATCAGAAAACATGGTTAATGCAATAATCTTCAATTCGGGATTATTTGATAATGCCATCAGTGTCATTTCGATACCATTCATCACAGGCATATCAATATCGGTAAGTATAATATCAGGCTCAATGGAATCCATTTGATCGATAAACTCCTTACCATTACTAAACTCTCCAATCACATTAAAATTCTCAACTCTGTTTAATTGCAGCTTGAGACCTTCCATTACAATTGGCAAATCTTCTATTATGACTATATTAATCATTGATAATTCGTTTTGATAGACAATTCCACATTAACTCCCTCACCAGGAGCAGTATAATAACTGGAATTCCCACCCAGTTGTTTAATCCTGTTTTGCAGATTTAATAATCCAAAACCTTTTTTGTTGATTAGCGCCTGAGCATAATCAAAACCATCTCCGTCATCAGAAAACCTGACCTTTAAGTATCCATCTTCATAATCGAAAAGAATTGAAATACATTTAGCCTGTGAGTATTTAACTGAATTATGGATTAGTTCTACTAAAATGCGATAAATGGTAAATTGAATGAGTTCTTCAAATGTACCTTTAAGGTTTGATTTAAGAACAAATTTAATATCTGAAACCTGCTGCAATTTTTCGATAAACGAACGTATTGCACTTACAGTACCATATTCGGTTAAAATCAGTGAACTCAGATTATTTGATATTTCTTTTATTGTATTAGTCGCATCTTCTAAAATAGAATAAGTTCTTTCACTATATTCCTTAATTTTAGTAATATCATCTTCGTCCTGAATGGCATTCACATATATCAAACTTGTTGATATTAATGGTCCTAGTCCATCATGAAGCTCCTTTGCATATCGTTCTCGTTCTTTCTCCTCAGACTGAATCATGGTCTTAAAGATCTCACGCTCCAATTTTTTTCGTTCTCTGATGTCTCTGATAATCACCCAGAATCCACCATCTGGAATATTACTCTCATAAGCACTGGCTAGCACCGGAATCAAAGTATTATCTTTATGAATAAGAACAACTTCCTTGTTTATATTATTGGCTGTTGCATCTAAAACATCTGACCAATAAATAGTTTTATCTTTTATTAGATAGGTATAATCTTTTCCTACCAATTCATTTATTTCATAACCAATTAATTTCAAAAAACTTTGATTACAATTAGATATACAAAAGTTTTTGTCGAAGAATAGAAAACCATCTTTACTGTTTTCAAAGATATCTTTGTATTTTTTTTCTGATAATTGTAAAGCCTTCAACGATTGAGACAGCTCATCAGATTTATCATTTAATTGCCTGATGGAATTGACAAATAAACTATAAAATACATGAGTGGATAGTATGATGACTACCAGAACAAAAATATAAGAAGATCCTACTGCCAACCATGTTGATGTATAATTCTGATATTCATTAAGATTGACATTTATATTAATAAAATTATAATGGTGACCAATAAATACTAAGGCAAATAAAATTATGAATATAACAGAATAAATAAAACTTATTCTTCTGCCATAAAGCAATGTAGCCAACGATACTATAACCAATATATAATAACCTGCATTAACTAATTTGAAGTTAATCATTCCCATTATGGCAATGGTCAAATAAATGATAAACAGTGCATGCGTTTTATATTTCAAAGGAATAAAATCTTTGAAAAGATATAGTAGAATGATAAGAGTTGCATCAACAATATGAACCAGATAAACAGGTTGCCAACCTGTGTCCATAAGACGTAACAGTCCGGGAACAAATGCTATTATCATAAATATCGCTGTCGATGATAAGGTGATATTTATAATCTGTTCACGAATCTTATCTATTTGATGTTGAAGATGCATAGTTGCTATTTATAAAAGAAGATTGTATCATTTATAAATGTAACGATTTTTGACTATCAACAAGAATCAATAAAAACAAAAAAGCTCATACATCATTTGACATATGAGCTTTATACTATAATTGTCGGGGTACCAGAACGATACCCATGCATTATAAACCTTTTATTATCTTAACCTTACCACTTTATAATTACTAAGGTCACCTTGCAGGTCACCTACTTTCATAAACCATTGTTTACCAATTCAATAATATACACTTTTGATATCAATTGCAATAAATCGACCCAACTATTTTCAAAATAAAATTAAATTGAAAAAAAGTGACTCATTTATGCTTTAATGAATTTTAATGATTCTGATATATTATTGTCTTGTATCTTTATAAAAAACATGCCATTTGGTAATTTTTCAATGTTAATTGACTGACCTTTTGTTTGCAATAGTTTTTTCCCTGAAGTACTATATACAATTAACTCTGCATTTATTGATACACCAGATACAAATAGTATATTGGTAACAGGATTCGGATATAATCCTATATCCGAAGTTGGAGTAACACTTACATCTGTACCCACATCGGGTATAGAAAATGAGATGTAATTTGTATTAAATCCCTCCTCATCAATATAAAACCGCATAATATGTTGGCCTTCAGATAAATTTACATTAACTGTTAAATCCTGCCATACCTGCCAGCCTCCTGTATTTGGTACTGTTTGCAAACCTGAAATATCAACTCCGTCCATTTCAACATGGAATGATCCACCGACCGGAGAGGCAACACGGGCAGTCATTTCATAAGTACCCGAAGCTGACACATTCACTGTATATTCAAGCCATTCGCCGGTAACCGACCAGTCGATATTATACCCGCCCTCACCACAAGCTTCAATATCTACGCCGTCTAAACGATATGCTCCACTCTGATTGCCTGCAACGGCATCGTGATAAGCAACACCCTCGCCACCCTTGTCATAATTTTCCATTTCAACGGTACCAGGTATTGAAATAATATCTGAATAAGGTGATTGAGTAGGAACGTCATCTTCTATTACTATTGCCTGCCTTACATCCGCCGGCGATACTGTCTGGCTGCAATTTTCGAAATTAATATCCTCTCCGTATCTGATGTAATATCCCCATGCTGGGAGTATGCCAAAAACGTTGTATTCAGGATAATTTCCTGTATATTCACCGGGTCTTCCGGGAACAATGGTTGCACCTCCTTTAAACGAATTAACACTAACATTATTAAATGTTACATCCTTTACTTTATAAATAGTACCCTCTGAATTTATTCCACTGATACAGCTGCCGATATTGTCATAAATATTTCTAAAATCTAAATTAGAAAATGTAATACCAGACATACTTCCAATTTTTGCAGGAGCACCGGAAGGTCTATGGCCACGTTTTCCTGCAGAATGGAGAAGAAAAAAAGCGTTTGCGGAGGTCTGTAGGTTTATCCTGTCGAAGGTTATATTAGTAAAGTCTGCTCCATCCAATCCCTGCAGTGAAATGGCACATAAACCAGCTCTTCCTGATCCATTTATTGAAATATCCTGAAGTAAACAGTTTGTAAACGAGCCATAAGTTAAAGTGCCGAATTTTATTTTATTGCCTGTTGTACCATTTACTGTTACATTTTTAATGGTCATATTATTTACACCTCTGGTTGAACCGCTTTTTGGACAAATCGCATCATCCTGGCATAAAATGGTACTGTTAGTAATTGTTATTTCGTGGGTATCACAAATATCAATTCCATCTTTATTTACTCCATAAGTAGCAGTGTTAATGTTGATTCCATCTACTATTACGATGTCACATTCCAAAATAACAAAATCCCACATCGCACTATTTAAAATTTCAACATTAGCAACTCTTACATTTTCCGAATAAGCTACATACAAAGCCATTGGCCGAAGCGTTTCATCTTTGGTATGATCCCATATCGGGCAATCTCCATTGCCATCAATTACACCACCGCCTGCAATTGTTAAATTGTTTGCTGCCTCTGCATAAACAAAGGCTTCTTTGAGTTCCCAACCGCCACCGCCAAGAACGCCTGATAACCATATGTTTGCATTATCTGCATGCTGAGTTATTGCAGGATACAAAGAATTATCCTGTATTCCTTTCAATATTGCGGTTTGATCGATCCATAATGTCATATTGGATTTCAATTTTATCTGACCCGACATAAATGTTCCATCTGATAAAATTACAGAACCGCCATCAGAACATGCGTCTATCGCTGCTTGTATTGCCTGGGTATCATCTGTGCTTCCATCACCTAATGCTCCAAAGTCTTTTACATTATATAGTGTTCCATTTGGACTGCAAAGTCCATCATCATTGGAAACTGCAATATTATCTATATTTGGACCGCCATTTGAAGTATTTGCAGTAAGCCTAACTGTATTCAATCCCTCATTAAGATTAACCGTAACTCTGTCATTCCAGTAATAGTTCCAGTCACCAAAACGAGAAGAAAACATCATATCTTTAATAACAACACCATTAACTGTTAATTCGCACTGGCGGTTAGCACCACTTCCATTCGCATATTTAATCAATAGCGTATGATTTCCTGCTGTTTCACTATATATATTATCCCATTCAACATATGAGCCGTTTCCTGCCATATCAAGATAACCTGATCCAACGTATGGAAAATTTGATGTACCAACACTACAATCAGATGATTTATCCGTATAGCTTTCTCCCTCGTAATGGATTGTTACAAAGTCCTTTGCACCTTGGGCGCTCATTGTTCCTATCGAAAAAGTTATTAAAAAAGCTAAAACAACTATATTAAATTTCATAATGTTTTGTTTAAGTTTTGTATCAAAGTTTAATTGTTTAAGTTGAGTAATTATTACAAGATGGTTACAGTTATTACTCCCAAATAGAATTCAACTCAGAAACATTTAATTCCTCGATTTCAATTTGTCCCCAGTAATTTTTAAACTCTAAACCCTGATTACTCTTTGATTTTTCCAAAGGAGAAATGATGCTGAACTTTCCATGATCTGCAAAAACCTCTACACTGGTTCGATCAACCAAAATCTCATAATAAAAAGTCATATTATCAATATGATCGCCACCGTAAAACTGTCCGTTTAATCGATTATGGTTCATGTCATAATGAAAAAGAGTAGTTCCATTGTAGTCTATTCCAAAATCAGTTCCATCAATTAATTTGATTTTCATCTTAATATGAAAAAGATCACCTGATAAGTCTTTCAGTTTTTCATTAGCCTCATTTCTACTTAGATTTTTCCAGGTGTAAGTTTTCTTATGTAGCAAGTCGATTTCTTTAACAGGTTCAGAAAACAATCTTATGCCTTCTCTTGTAGTACGTAGCGTAAACTCCGTTGGAAACATCATTTGAGAGTTAAATGGCATTCCTTTCAAATCAATGTTTCCCCAACCAATCTGGATGCGGCGCCCATCTTTCTTTGGAATATTATTAAAAGTTTGTGCCGCATACATATTTCCACTAAAATAACGCAATTTGTCGGTTTCGGGAATGAACTTTTTGCCATCAAACGAACCCAGCATGTAAGTTCCGGAGGCTCCATATAATACCCATTTGGTATTTCTGGTATTTCCATCTACCGGTAATTCAAAAAACTCGGGACATTCCCAAAAACCTAAGATGTGACTCTGAAAAGCCCAATCCTTTAAATTATCCGAATTGTAAAAAGACATACCTGTTTTTTCAAAGAGCACCATAATCCATTTTCCGGAAGTTTTATGCCAAAAGAGCTTTGGATCGCGAAGATTCTTAGTTCCCCACTTGGCTTTTGTATCAATTACCGGATTACCTTCATACTTGGTAAAAGTTCTCCCTTTATCATTACTATAGGCAATACACTGCACTTCGTTGTCAGGACTATCAGCGGTGTAAGCTGCAATAATTACATCTTCTTTACCTGATTTAAACCCAGAAGTGTTTTTATAATCCACCACAGCTGTGCCTGAAAACATAGTCCCTATTCCATCCGGGTGAAGAGCATCTGCTAATTCATTCCAATGAACCATATCTGTACTTATCGCATGTCCCCAGTGCATGTTTTCTCAGTTTCGCTCAAAGGGATTATGTTGATAAAATAAATGATATTCGCCATCGTAATACACCATTCCATTGGGGTCATTAATCCAACCTCTGCGCGATGAAAAATGAAACTGAGGTCGATTGGTCTCTTGATAAAGAGAATCAACCCCGTTAATTTCATCCGACTGATAAATTTCGGCCCAGCCTTTTACTTTTTTGGGATACTCAATTTCAATGGTTTTACCAATAAAAGCTGATACATCACTAAACACCCAATAGTCAGGTGTTCCGTCACTCAATCGTATCACAAAAGAACGATCATCTGTTCCCGGTAGATTCATATTCATTCGTTGTCTTTCCTGGGCATTTTCCACAGGAAAATTAAGGTACTTTTTTGTAATAGTCAGCTCTCTTTTTACTCCTTGAGCAAATACTGATGAAAAAGTCATCAATAATAAAATCGTAAATTCAATCTTCATGATTTTTTATTTCTTTTGAATAGATTCATTAAAAAAGTTCTTCTTCCACATAATCTGGCGTTGCTCCGTTTTTAGTGCATACATAAGCCGAAAGCTTTACAGCCCTTTCATGCATTTCCTCTAAGTTCTGATTATTTAGAAGCCCTGTTACAATGGCTGCTGTAAAAGAATCGCCGGCTCCAACAGTATCTGCAACTTTAACTTTCTGAGTTTCTTTAAAGCTTATTTTTTCTCCCTGATATAAATAACTACCATTAGTCCCACAAGTAAGTACTAATAATTTAAGATTATATTGATTTAGAAGCAACTGACATTTTTCATCCTGATTACCGGAAAGCTCAAACATTTCAGACACCACTTCTAATTCTTCATCATTAATTTTTAATACATTACACAATTCTAATGACTCTTTAATTAAATCTTTAGAATAGAACTGTTGCCTCAGATTAATATCAAAAACTTTATAAGTATCATCGGAAGTCAATTTGACCAATGTTCGAATACTTTTTCGTGAAACTTCATCTCGCTGCGCCAATGAACCAAAACAAATGGCTGAAGCACTTTTTGCTTCTTCCTCCCATTCGGGTTTTAAGGAAATAAAATCCCAAGCCACAGGTTCACAAATTTCATAACTCGGAACACCATCGGCATTTAAGGTTACTTGCACGGTTCCTGTAGGATAATCTTTATATTCAATATCATAATCAACACCCACTTTCTTAATTACCTCAATAATTTCATCTCCCAAATCATCTTTACCAACCGCACTTAAGGCTAAGCCTCTATTTCCTAATTTTGATACATGATAAGCAAAATTTAGCGGAGCTCCACCTATTTTTTTTTGGTCAGGAAAAACATCCCACAACAATTCTCCGATTCCTATAACTTTTGATTTAATGTTCATCTTCTTAAAAATTTTATGCAAGACCTAATCCTTGTTCAATTTCTTCCAGTGATTTACCCTTAGTTTCAGGAATCCATATTTTTACAAATACAAATGCAAATACACTAAATACACCGAAAATTCCGAACAAATAACTGAGACCAAACTCACCCTGAATAACTGGTGCAAAATAGACAGTAAGAAAAGTACATAGCCAACTCACTGCAGTGGAAAATGACATAGCCATCGCTTTAATCCGGTTAGGATAAATTTCTGAGATTATTACCCACATAACAGGGGCAAACGATGCTGCAAAAAATGAAATATAAACCAAAAGAGCAACCAATACTCCAACCCCAAATGGAGATTCTTTGGTAAATTCCCATGTTAAATAAGACAATGAAATAATCATACCTGCAGCTCCCCATAAAAGCAATGTTTTACGGCCTTTTTTATCAACCAACCACAACGCAATTATAGTCATTAAAAAATTGACAAGTCCAACAACCATTGCCTGCATTACAGACTCACCTTGGGCAGAACCGGCTGCTTTAAACATTTCAGGTGCAAACATGATAACTGCATTTATACCGGTTATTTGCTGAAAAGCAGCAATCAAGGTTCCAATAAAAACAACCTTACCTGTTTTTCCTTTAAACAATTCGGACAGGAACAGACGATCTTTACTTTTCTCTTCGGAAATCACCTTTTCTATTTGAGATAATTCACTCTTCACTAATTGTTCACCTCCAATTTTCATCATTACATCTTCTGCTTCCTGTTTTCGTCCTTTAGAAACAAGCCAGCGAGGACTTTCCGGAAATGAAATAAATGTCAATATCAAATAAAGAATTCCAAATAAAGCAGGAATAGCCAACATATATCTCCAGCTTTCTAATCCAAGAGGCAATAATAAATAATCAAAAACATAAGCAAGTACGATACCTATTGTAATAGCAAACTGGTTCATCGAAACTAACCTACCGCGATTACTTGCAGGTGAAATTTCTGATATATACATTGGTCCAATAACAGATGTTGCACCGACAGCCAATCCTGATAGTAACCGGAATAGAATTAATATATTTGATGAAGTAGCAAATGCACATCCCAGAGCTGAAATGATATACAAGAATGCGGTTACCTGAATTACTTTCCTGCGTCCATACTTATTAGTAAAACTACCAGTAAAAAGAGCTCCAACCAAACAGCCCAAAGTTAACAAAGCTGCAACTGTTCCCAAACCACTATCTGTTAGTGAAAACTCAGATTTTAACATTTCCACAGCTCCGGAAATGCCGGCCATATTCAAACCAAAAAGCAGACCTCCATTAATGGCTACAAAAACAATCCAATACAAATACTTCTTCGAATTCATCTTCTATAATTAATTTTTATATACGACTTTATAAGAAATTAATTCCTTCTTTTTGTAATACTTAATTGAACTTTAAATAAAATATTGATACCTAAACCTACCAGGTAAAGTCTAGGCTCAATATTCTACAGATTAATTACAGTACAATCACTTTTTTAACGATTTGCGATTCTGTTTCATTAACGAACGAGAAGAGATATATTCCTTTTTCAAGTTGTGAAATATCAATATTACTTTCACCGGGTAACGATACTTTAATAGTTTTTATCAGTTTACTGGATATATCATACACTTCAATGGCATTCACTTTGATTGTACTTTGAATGTGGATGATATCCCTGGCCGGATTAGGAAATATGGAGATACTGTCATTAGTATCATTTATATCATCAACTGATGTACTAACTAACGACCTGATAAAGGAAGCTAATTCTTCACCATTTTTTTGACCATCTGCTATTCCCGGATGTCCTCCGGCTCCACCTCCCTGCATAAAAGAAAAACCGAAATAATACACCTTATTATCACCTGCAGTATTAAACTCATTCACTACCTGATTAATACTGTTACCTAATTTTGGATCGGAAATCATTGGGCTATTTGTACATATAATTACAGCATCCGGATTTGCAGTGCGGACATCTGCAATTAAATTACTATATCCTGTATTAAAGGTCTCTGTTGAAATATCACCGGCACCAAATCCCAAACCAAAGTCGTTGGTACCTAATGCAACAACAATATACTGAGGTACATATTTTGTAAAATCCCATTTCCAGTCGGGTGTGTTACCCTCTATGGCTATGGAACGGTCGTAGATTTCGTCCATTAAAAATGAGGGAAAACCCAACACTACTCCAATTCCGGAATAGCTTACAGTATTAAATTGGGCATTTAATTCTCGGGCTGCTACAGCCGCGTATGTATAATAGCTATTGTCGGAAGCGGGTTGTGCCCCTCCCTCAATTCCATACCCACAAGTAATTGAGTTACCCAAAAATTCAAGCTTAAGTTCTGGCTGATCGCCTGGTGTGAGCAACGATTTTTGCGCATCCGTTTTAAAACCTAAAAACTGACATACACCATTGTACGACTCTGTAATTTTGATGATTTCAGCTGTATGTACACCATCTGTTAAATCTTTTGCCACAGTATATTCCTGCTGATCGTACGAAACCATGAATTTAACAGGATCCTTACCATCAATAATAGCCATAAAGTAGTTGTTATCGAATTTTGATCCATTAGAATGTCTCACAAGAAAATCCAACGAAGTACCTTCAAACTTTGTTTTTATAGTAACATTAGGAAAGGCAAAAATGGGCATATCAGGATTTGTAAAATCGATCCTACCCATATATTGAATCTTTGGATCACTTGGTAATGTCAGATTTTTGTCTGGTGTTTCTATTTCATCAGTATAAATAACATTAGCAAACTTTGCTGTCCCGTTACAAATACCCAGGGCAAAAAGTCCATTGGAGTATATCCTACCAGTTGACTGAACATCCTTATTAATAGCAATCACCCCATTCAAGGTAACTGTAACTACGCTTCCTATTACTTCAATTTCAATATGGTTTGTTCCTGACACAAAAGCTTGTGATGCCATACTGCAAAAAGTATAATCGTTTTTAAAGTCGAAGAACCGGACCTGGTTACTGCCTTCTATCAATTGTATGGCATAACAGCCATCATAAGCATTTGTGGTCTTAGAACCAAAGATTAGATTAACAATACCACTGTTATAATCTACATCAGCACAGTACTTGTAATGATCACTAATCACTCTATTATCAGCATAAGCAAATGTATTCACCGTTGATTGACCAACAAATTGAGTATTATCGAAATACCATTCATCATTAAATTTTGTCCAATCCAGGTTGGTTACAAAATTGTTTTCCCGAATAGAAATAGTAATCTCCTCAAAAACAGATTCATCATCGTTAGCATAAACTTTTACTTTAACTTCGCCTGTTTTATTTGCAGTAAAAGTGGCAGTATTGTCATCAACAACCATGGTAAGAATATCATTACCGGCCATTTCCCATGTAACTGCCTGACTAACTTCCTTGGGGTAAATAGCTGCCTCGATAGTAAACTCATCGCCCAAATATTTATTTACAATATTTGACGGAATTAAAACCTCAGTTGGTTTTGTTACGGGTACTTTATTGATCCAAATACTATTCAAAGGCAATATATCAATATTGGCCATTACCTGTCCACCCAAGGCATAAACTTCAAGTTTATCACATCCAGCTGGAGGAAATATCTGAGCAGAACCAACAATAGTATTATGATTCATAAACATTTCTACCGAAGAACGATCAACGTATATGTGCAATTCCACATTACCTTCAGGTGTCAATACCGATTTTTGTGAAAAAGTCTGGAAAAAATCATTATTTCCATATCCAGATTGAGACCTGTCAATATAAAATCTATCTTCTATAATATTATAGCCAACTTTAGTATAATATTCCGATCCTACACGTACCTTAAAACCTACATCGCTTACATCTGAATCGGGAGTAAATTCAGCAACAATCTCATAAGATTCTCCTTCATAATCTAAATTAATACTTTCATTATCTATTACAGAATTTGTAATAGTAACCGTTTTTTCCTGGTCTCTCAGTGTTTCGTATTCCTGAATTGGCTTTTGTTGTAATACATATTTACCATTTTGATCTTTTACCAAGCTCAATTCCAGCTGAAGGTTAAAGTCACCATTGAAAGTAAGATTTTCTCTTAGTTCGCTGATATTACTTTTGTATGGCCTCATCCAATTGGTTTGAATTACCCTCTGATATTCATCGAAATTTCCTAAAGAATATGTCATAGCAGCATATGAATCTAGCCCAAAATTCTGTATTCCATCATTTTCAATACCCCAACCACTATATTCATCATCAATTATAAATTGATACTTCCCATTAACCTGAGCAAAATCACCTACCTTATAAAAACGACCACTGCGACTCAATACCCATTTGTACTCTTGTATTTGATCGTTAAGGACAACTGGTAAACGATACAAATCGGGACATTCAGTATGCAATCCATCATACGTTGATTCAATATTCCATTCGATAAGATTATCAGATGAGTAGATTCGGAGAGGTCCACCAGCAATTACCATAAACCACTTATTATTATAGCGGAAAACCTTAGGATCTCTGAAATCTGCATTATTCAAAGGATCCTCTGTCCAGTCTTTAACAACACCTTCAACTTTCTCCCAGTCCCTACCATCTTTACTATACGCAATAATTACACGCTCACCATTTCCATGACAAGTGATAATAGATACTAACCCTCCTGATACTGAAGGAGAACCATCTGATTCAACAAACAAACCTGAAGTGTTTGTTTCATCAACCACTGCACTACCAGAAAACATAGTTCCGTATTCATCAGGATAAAAAGTAATTGGCAATTCTTCCCAATGAATTAAGTCGGTACTTACCGAATGCGCCCAATGCATTGGGCCCCAGTTGATATCTGTATAGAACTGATAAAACAAATGATACTCACCATTGTAATACACCATTCCATTTGGATCGTTGGACCAACCTTCTTTAACTGACATGTGATATTGATCGCGGTATTGCTCGTTATAATAGATTTCAGGATCTGCACGGCGAATAACAACAACTCTGTATAGAAGTGTAGCATCCCCTTCGTTAGTTGTGATGGTATAGGTATTCAAACCTATATCAACTGGTAAGCCTGTATTACCAACCACTTGTTGATTGGAATTTGTTACAGTAGTTGCTGTGCTGGCATTTACAGTCTCAAAGTTCAGGTTAATTTGAGATGTTTGATGATCAACATAAGCTATATAAACATATTGATCGGGTTTGTATAAAACATCATGCTCAACTTCTCCCCCTACAGCCGAAACATTTAATAGTTTTAACTGGGGATTAGTAGTCTCTGTTAATTCTGTAACATTGACATTCTGGTAAGTTACATCAGCATTCCACGATAATAATCCTAAATAGCCCTCAAGGATAGCATCATTTTGACCATACACATCCCCATAAGTATAATCAGCTGTATTTGCAATCAGCATGTCGTTAACCTTAAACACCATGTGTTTCCCAACTGCAGTAAGTTCCAAATGATAAGTATTATCATCTGTTAGAGGAACCCTCTTAGATGATACCAAATCCAAAGCTGAATTATTCTGAAACTTGAAAAGACGTGCTTCACCACTTTCGGCATTTACATTAGCAATGTACATATTTTTACTTACCAAATCGTTGGTGCTTCTAGCCATTAAAGATGCTGCTGAATTTTTCCTATTGTCGAAAGTAACATCGGCACTGTATACAAAATCTTTTACCGAAGTGGTGGAAAACAGGAATTCATCTCCTTCGGCATTGCCTTTTAACCCATTTTCGTTAACAGTCCATGTTCCACTGTGATAATAAAGATCATTAAGGTTAGTTATTAATGTTCCTGCACTATTATCGATATTAGTACCTGAATAATTGGTGCGATCAGTAAGCCTTACATTGGAAAAGTTGGCCTCCGATCTAAAAGTCAGCAAGCCAAAATAGCCACCGGCCCAATTACTAATATGTCCATGAAGCTGATGAGTAGTTCCTCCAATATTTTCAATTGAATACGTAAAATCACCATTACTTAATACATCAAGGCTTAAGTGCATTTTCTCGTCAAAATTCAGGAAATCAGGTTTTGAGGACATCACCAAATCTCCGCGACCACTCCCCACATCAAAAACGCGAACAGCCTTATCCGTTTCGTCTTTATTAAAATTGGCTCCTAACCATCTTGATCCCGGATTGTTCAAATCCTGAATACCAAATATTAAAGCTGCACTTCTGCCGTTGATAAGCTCAATATCAGCCTCAAGTTTAAAGCTCTTGAAAAAGTTTTGGGTGCCGTTATACAAGGCAAAATGATCGCCATTCGTGTTGCTGATATTAATGGTGTTGGCATCCACAGAGCTTATTACCCCATT
This sequence comes from uncultured Carboxylicivirga sp., assembly GCF_963674565.1. NCBI lineage: Bacteria > Pseudomonadati > Bacteroidota > Bacteroidia > Marinilabiliales > Marinilabiliaceae > Carboxylicivirga > uncultured Carboxylicivirga sp. The sequence continues at coordinate 5,594,552 of NZ_OY771430.1, read as the reverse complement.
TGACTTAGAAATAAAGTCAGTTAAGTTAGAATCGAACTCTCCAGCATCAATATCAAGTACCATATTTTGCCGGGCATAATTAATGAATGGTAACAGGAGAAGCATTACAAATAAGAATTTACTTCGACTTACTCCAAATAGATTTTTTTTCATGGATTTTGAATTTAAATAAGCTATTAAAAGCACCTTTTCGAGGTATTTTTTGAGTTGGCAAAGTACAAGGTTTTAATAGCTTAGGCTGTAATATTTGTTTCATATAAAGCTAAAAATGATACATTATTGAAGTAATCGAGCCAATAATGATGCGAGAAGACCTATTTATGTTGTAGGGATATAATCTTAAATTAAACCGGTCTGTAATGAAAAAAATATCGGGGCATCGATAATCATCTCGCGTCAGCGAAAAGAAAGAACTATTTTGAGAAAGGTTAAGATGGTTTTAAAAAACACAAAATGAAGAAGAGGTAGAATTAATCCTGTTCCCTCTCCTCCGTTTATTTTATCATTTACCTCTTTTACTTACAACACCCTATCCTGAAAGAATAGTTAAAAACTGTATTTCCGGGTGTTTGATATTGAACCATTGGCTGGGGACCGCAACTTTCATTGCCTAAACCTTTTTGAAAGCAATCCAGGTTTAAGTAAACCTCAGGATTTTTATAGCTATCGAGTTCAAAATCATGAATTGCTGCCCATGGCTGATCATCCCTAAAATGAGAAGCGGTAAAATGAAGCGTATCTTTTGCTATGATACGAAATCCAGCCCCTTTTGTGTCGCAAACACTTATCCAGCGAATATCATCCCGGTTACCATTGCTTTGAGAACGAACGTAATGCTCAAAAAGTCCGTCTACAGTACTTTTATACATGCCATAAAATGCAGATTGTTTTCTGTCGCTATAGTTTTCATGAGGCCCTCGACCATACCACTGAATATTTTTAAGCTTGGGGTTTAAAACCATTTGCATTCCTATTCGTGGCACTTTATTGGTTTCGGTAGTATTGGTGATGCTTACATCTACATCTATGGTTCCATCGCCAAATACCTTATAATCTACAGTATATGAAAAAATGCCATAACTATTTTCTGCACTCATGGTAGTGGTTACTGTGGCACATTTTAAATCGCTCGAAACATCAACATGAAATGATGTGTTTTTTAATATGGGCTTGCGGTACTCAACCACACTGTTTTTATCGTTATCTATATTACGATAACAGCTTATAGACAAACCCTTACCTTCATAAATCATTTCCTGGCCGCCGTATATAAGAGAAGTCATTAAACCTGTTGATTTGTTAAATGAAACAGAAAAACCATCTCCGCTTATAATAGCTTCACTGGTCTCATCCGAAATAGTGATATTGGAGAGTAACTCCTGACTAACCTCTTTAACAGCCGGGCGCTTGTTTAGGGCCAATTGTTCTCTTGAAACTATATGATTGGCTTTAACCCAATTAAGATCATTTTTAGTTAAAAAATAAATATTTAAAAAGTACTCGGCTTTATTGTAAATGTTTGTTTGAAATGGGATGTGTACTGTTTTAAATTCGTTTGGTTTCAATGCCGGAGCATCCATTAATCCACTTTCAACCGCAACACCATCCTTAATAACCTCCCATTTAATGGTAAACAAATCAAGGTTTAGGAAATCGTATTTATTCCCGATAATAATTTTGTTTATTGAACTATTTGAAGGTTTAACTTTTATATACTGATATACCTTTTTTACTTCTTGCAATTTGGCGGTAACTTTCCTGTCGGGAGTTGTTAAACCATTCAGGCAAAAGTTGTAATCATTGGGTTTATCTCCAAAATCACTACCAAAAAAATAATGATTTGGATCACCACCAAACTTCACAATCCCCTGATCCACCCAGTCCCATATGCACCCACCAATAGTCCTCACTCCCTGGTTCTCTATAAAATCCCAATATTCATATAAATTTCCAGGCGCATTGCCCATAGCATGAGCATACTCACAAATAAAATAGGGTTTGTCAGTCTCAAACCTGTCTGTTTCCCTTACATAATCCACACTTGGATACATATTTGAATCTATATCTGCAGCTTTACTATTTGATTCATAATGTACTGGACGAAAGGAATCAATAGCTTTGGCTGCCTTATAGGTCTCAAAAAAGTTGATGCCACCTGAGCTTTCATTCCCCATTGACCAAAATATGACCGAAGGATGGTTTTTATCACGCTCAACCATACGCACCATCCTGTCAATAAAGGCAGGCTGCCATGATACTTTATCACTTAGCCCACCATTTCCATGACATTCAATATCTGCCTCATCCATAATATATAAGCCAAAATAATCGTATAACGCATACATTTTAGAATCGTTTGGATAATGCGAAGTGCGTACTGTGTTAATGTTATGCTTTTTCATCAGGATAATATCCTCAATCATAGACTCAACCGGAATAGCTTTACCTAAAACTGGATGCATATCGTGCCTGTTCACACCTTTAAACAAAACGGCTTCATCATTAATATAAACCCGCTTGTTTTTGATCTCAATTTTACGGAAACCAAATTTTGAAGAAAGCACTTCGAGAACTTTTCCTTTCTTATTTTTTAGGGTGATGATAACTGAATAAAGATATGGCGTTTCTGCTGACCACAAAATAGGGTTATGAATCTTCTGCTGCAAATTCATGCTTACCTCCTGTTCTCCAGCTACAGGCTCAATATCCTGTTTTATGGTAACAACTTGTCTATCATCGGAGTCTAACAGTTTTACTTCCAGCTTTACTGCTTCAGATAAGGATGCCTGATGGTTTTTAATGGATGCTTTTACCTTGAAATCAGCAGAACTTAAACCTTCTTGAGGCAATTCGGATTGCAAAAAGAAATCGCGCACACGCACTTTGGGGGTGGCATATAAATATACATCACGGTGAATACCACTTAAACGGAACATATCCTGATCTTCAAGATAGCTACCATCAGACCACCGATACACTTCGCATGACACATTATTACTACCAGTCCTTACATATGGGGTAATATCAAACTCCGCATCATTATTAGCCCCTTGTGTATATCCTACTTTGCAACCATTAACCCATACATACATGGCACTATAGCATCCATCAAAATGTAAAAAAATCTGACTGCCATTCCAACTTGTTGGCACATCAAAATCCCTTCGATATGAACCAACTGGGTTAAGTTCCTTTTCTATGGTCCACCCATCTACCGGAGTGATAAATGGTGGGTTGTTGGCATGGGGATAGGTAAAATTAGTATAGATTGGAGTCCCGTAACCATGCATTTCCCAGTTTGACGGCACTGGTATTTCATTCCAGCCCGACACATCATAAGCTTCTTTATAAAAATCCATTGGCCTTTCATCCGGCTGTTTAACCCAATTAAATTTCCACTTACCGTTCAGCAGTTTATACTTTGAAGAATGAGGCCTCTTCCAGGGTTCTTTCCAGCTTGGATCTTTTTTTAATTCTGAAACAGAAGCAAAAGGAATATAAGTACTATGACCTTTTTCTTTGTTTATCCCGAATATGGTTTCATCTTCCCAATCATGATGTTTTTTTTCGTCATGTTGTTCAATTTTTAATTGCTGGTTTTGATTGCTGGTATTGACACTATTATTCGCAAACATACTAGCCGGAAATAATAACACCATGCTCAGTATGAAATAAACTGTTCTATTTTGCATTGTAGATCTTATAAATTATAGTTGAAAATTTGTAATTCCTGTTAAGAATGACTTTTTAAAAAGGTCATACTACTCTGTTGGACAAAATATTATCACCCGACACATTCCATCCGTTTTAACATACTACTTGGACTTTCATTATAAAATTCTTTAAAGCATTTTGCAAAATAGGAAGGTGAGGTAAATCCAGTGTCATAAGCTACCTCTGATACAGTTTTTTCCCCAGTAGAGAATAAAGAATAGGCTTTTTTAAGCCGTATTATTTTAACAAGTTCATTCGGTGAATAATTTGTAATGGCTTTTATTTTTCGGTATAACTGTACCCTTGATAATCCAATACTTTTTCCCAGATTCTCAACATTTAATTCAGGGTCGGCAATGTGATCCTCCACAATTTGATGGAATTTTTCTAAAAATCTTTTATCCTGAATATTTAAAGTACTTTTTTCAACACCCGTCAAAAGTTGCTTTGCATATACTTCCCTTAATTTATTTCTGTTTTCGATCAATTTTCGAATACGCACTTCCAGCAACTTTGAGTTAAAAGGCTTAGATATGTAATCATCTGCACCCGTTTCAAAACCAACTATTCGTTGTTCATCAAGCGTACGTGCTGTTAATAATACAATTGGTATATGACAGGTTGAAAATTCACTCTTTAATTTCTTACACAAATCCAATCCGTCAATTTCAGGCATCATTACATCACATACAATTATGTCAGGGATGTGCTTCGCAGCCATAACTATTCCTTCTTTTCCATCTTCTGCGTCCAGAACATTATATTTATTGCGAAGAATTGATTTAATATAAATTCGTATATCAGGATTGTCATCAACAACCAAGACAGTTGACTGATTTAAATCTTCTTCCGATTCAATATCATCCAATATATCCAAATCAGATATAAAATCTATTGGATCTAAAATCCTATCGTTAATAACACTGGATGGTTGCTTTGCTTTATCTAAATCTGTTACAAATGGGATATTGACAATGAAAGTTGTTATTTCATTTTGGCTTTCAACCTTTATTGTTCCATTATGCAATTCAACTAAATCACGTACAAAAGCCAAACCTATTCCGGAACCATGCATAGATGAATCAACCTGATAAAAACGATCGAAAATATGCTGAATATTATCAATAGAAATGGAGGTTCCTGAATTTGATATCTGTATGTTTATAAAAGGTTGATTATTGTAGTCTATCTTTTGTAATTTCACAACAATAGTTCCTTTTACTGGGGTATATTTTAGTGCATTAGACAAAAGGTTAAAGTAGATACGTTCCATCTTATCTAAGTCATAGATAGAAGTATAGTCTTTTCGTTCTGCCACTTGAAAGTCAAAATCCAATTGTCGCTTGTCAATTAATTCACTGAAAACTTCATTACATGCTTTTAATTGGTTTCTTAAATCATTGTTACTAAGATGCAATGGCAATTTATCATTCTCAAGTTTTCTAAAATCAATAATTTGATCTACTAAGTTTAGTAATACATTTACATTACGACCGGCTAAATTTAATAAACGATACTGATCTTTATCAATCTTCGGATCTTCTAAAAGTGTTTCTATGGGTCCGGAAATTAACGTTAGTGGAGTACGAAATTCATGTGAAATATTAGTAAAGAATAACAATTTCGCATTTGTTGCTTCTTCCAATTGAGATGAAAGTAGCATCAAATGATCACGTTGCAGTTCAACAGTATTTTTTTGTTCTTCAATTGCATTTTTTTTCTCCTCCAGTTTAATATTCAAACGGTTCTTAGAACGATAAGCATGAATCAAAAAGACGAATAATCCAATCAACAAAACAACAATGGCAGATATACTTAAAAGTAAATACCGTTGCAAAGAATATTGACTGGAAAATTTTACAATTTTATCATTTAATGCTTGTATTTTCTTCTGTCGATTTATAATCTCATCAGACTGAAGTTTAAATATTTGCGCATTGGTTTGATCAATTAATGCAGTATATAAAGTATTATTTTTTTGATAGGATGTTCCATTTAAGATATTCCATGCTAATTGAATGATTTTATCACCTCCTGTCGGATAAACAAAACTAGCTTTTAACTTATTTTTAAGTATTTGCTCAACACCTTCATCTTTACCAGATAATGCATCAATACCAATGAAAATAATCTTATGAGCTAAGTCTTTTTCTTTCGCTACTTCATATGCTCCAAGCGCCATTCTATCATTGTGTGCAAACACCAAATCAATCCTTTTATATTGACTTAGAACCTCCTTCATTTTTTTTGCAGCCTCTTCTTTAAGCCATGCTGCATCTTCTTCAATTACTAAATCAATTTCGGGATATTTATTTATAACACTTTTAAAACCTGAATCTCGTTCCAGTGCAGACGTAGATCCTTCTAATCCTTTAATTTCAACAATGTTCCCTCTTCCATTTAATATATTAACAATATAATTACCAACTTCTCTACCTATTTGAAAATTGTCAGCAGCTATAAAGCTTGAATATTTATCTGACAAAATTTTTCTATCAACCAATAATACAGGAATACCATTATCAAATGCCTTTTCAATTATGGGAGTTAAAGGTGCTGCTTCGTTTGGTGCTACAATAAGTAAATCAATTTTCTGTTCAATAAAAACCTCAATATCTCTTATTTGCTGTTGTGTATCATCATCAACTGTTTTTATAATCAGTTCGATATTTGGATTAAGAAGAGCCTCTTGTTTCATCTCGACATTCATCTTATTGCGCCATTCATCACTACTACATTGTGAAACACCTATTGTTAGCTGGTGAGATTTTTGGGAACAAGCTGAAAGAAAAAAAACTGTCAATAAAAAAAATATATGCAGATTTCCGGGGAGGTTCATATCATTATTGCTCAAAATTTAAACCAAAGACATTCTTTCATTTTTTAGAATTGAATTAACATATACTTTACTGTAACTACTTCCTATGTGTTCAAAGGTATTTGAAGTCCATTAAATACTTATTTGGAAAATTATCAATACAAATAGTTAATCACAGATATTTAATCTATGTAAATAATACAATCTAGACAGAGTTAATACTCATTATCACCTGTTTTAAATACAATTTTTCAGTAATTGACTAACTGCATAAAATGCTAAAATCGAAATAAGATTGAAAATCAAGAAAACGAAAGTATTGATGAAGGTAGATGTATAGATTGACGGGTATCGCTTATGCAAGATTTATAACTAGACTCAGAATTTGGTTCTGATCCCTTTTAATCCCCCAGAAGAATCATTTAAAAACAAAAAAGCTCACACGTCATTCAACTTATGAGCTTTATACTATAATTGTCGGGGTATATTAATTTTGCTTTTCTCATTCATCTGAAGTTTTCTCTAGCTCCTTTGTATTTACAGGAGATATTTCAAATACGAAAAATAGAAACAAGCGGATTAACTTCGTCGAGATTCAGATTGCTTTTGCCATGCTCAATTGTTCTGACAACGATTAAAGCAACTACTGCCCTGTTAGCAAACCCTTCCTGTGAAAGGTTCATTACTTTCCGGCTTTGTTTCACGAATTCGGCTAGTCTTACTATTATATGCATTTAAAAATAATTATTCTAGTATAGTTAATTTGCTTTCTCATATAAACAATATCTTTTTGACCTTTCTATATTTACATATAAAATAAAGATCTATAAACATGATTTATATAGTCTGCTAGTATCTATTTACGATTTATTAAGTTCTGCATTCTCTGAGACAAACCCAAACCTAGAAATGTCTTCTAATACAAACTGAATATCGATAATCTAACTTATTGTATTTTTAAGGAAGTTTATTAATTGGGTTATTTCCATGAAATGGTTTTTGTATTTTTCGAAAGATTAATTTAATAATGACCTAAGTATCCTACTCAAATAACATAAATCAAAAGATGAAAAGAACACTATTACTTTGCTACTCACTTCTATTTATAGCAATAGCATTTGCTAAAGAATATTCTGTATCAAGCCCTGATGGTAAACTTATCGTAAATGTGCTATTATTTGAAGGTAAAGCATTTTACACAGCAAAATACTATGAAAACACTATGCTTGAAGATTCACCTTTAGGGTTGATAACTAATGTTGGCGACTTTAGTAAGAACTTAACTTTTTTGTCGAGTCGAATAAATACAGTTGAAAAAGAGTATACTTTGAATCGGACAAAGCAATCAAATATAATATATAAGGCCAACGAATTAACAGTAACCCTATCAAATAAAGAAAATAAAGCAATAGATATTGTTTTCAGAGTCAGTAATAACGATATAGGTTTTCAGTACAAACTCCCTCAATTTGGCGAGATTGCTTCATGCATTATTGAGAAAGAAATAAGCGGGTTTAATCTGCCTGAAAAAACTACCACATTTTTATCTCCACAAGCCACTCCAGGCATGGGATGGAAAAACACAAAACCCAGTTACGAAGAAGAATATGTGCCAAATGAACCAATGGGTATGCCTTCAAAATATGGTCAGGGTTATACATTTCCCTGTCTATTCAACGTTGAAGGAAACGGTTGGGTCCTCATATCAGAAACTGGTGTTAGCAGTAAATATTGCGCATCGCACCTTAGCGAAGGCTCCAATAATGGACTTTACTCAATTGCTTTTCCTCAGACTGGAGAAAATAATAGTTTTGGAAGTACCACCGCTGCAATCTCACTTCCGGGCACAACCCCCTGGCGCACTATTACAATGGCAGACAATTTAGAGCCTATTGTTGAAACAACTGTTCCTTTTGATCTGGTTGAGCCTCTATTTGAACCATCTCAGGAATATAAATATGGTCGCGGAACCTGGAGTTGGATTATGTGGCAGGATAAAAGTATGAATTACGATGACCAGATTACCTATATTGATTTGGCTGCTGAACTGGGCTACGAGTATATTCTGATTGATGCATTATGGGATCATCAGGTTGGTTATGATAAGATGCCAGAATTGATAAAATACGCTCAATCAAAAAATGTTGATGTTTTTGTATGGTACAATTCCAACGGTTATTGGAACGATGCACCTCAGGGACCAAAAAATAAAATGGATAATGTAATTACTCGTAAAAAGGAAATGAAATGGCTGCAAGATCTTGGCGTAAAAGGTCTGAAAGTTGACTTCTTTGGAGGTGACAAGCAGGAAACGATGCAATTATATGAAGATATTTTATCTGATGCTAACGATTATGGTTTGATGATTATTTTCCATGGCTGTACTTTACCCAGAGGCTGGGAACGTATGTATCCAAACTATGTTGGAAGTGAGGCTGTTTTGGCATCAGAAAACCTGATATTCAATCAACACTTTGATGATATGGAAGCATATAATGCATGCCTTCACCCTTTCATACGCAATACTGTCGGAAGCATGGAATTCGGTCCTGTCTTATTAAACAAAAGACATAGCAGAACCAACGACGGTGGAACTACGCGAATAACTTCTGATATATTTCAATTAGCTACAGCGATATTGTATCAAAATCCTGTTCAAATGTTTGCTATCGCACCTAATAATCTATATGATGTACCAGCTTTTGAAATAGAATTTATGAAAGAAGTCCCAACAACCTGGGATGAAACTATTTTTATTGATGGTTATCCAGGTAAATATTGTGTGTTAGCTCGTCGCCATAAAGACAAATGGTATGTTGTTGGAGTGAATGCGCAAAATGAAGCTGTTACCTTTAATACAGAACTAGAAATGCTTGCGAATAAAGAGGCAAAGCTATACACTGACAATAAAAATTTAGAACCTCAAATGAAAAGTATCAAAATTAAAAAAAGTGGTTCCGTAAAACTAACAATTCAACCTAATGGTGGGGTCATTATAACCGAATAAAGAATTTATAGGACTTAATTCACTCCCGGATGATATTCTCTCGGGAGTTTTAATTCAATCATATAAGAATCCCGCCTGGAACCACAAAAGTTTTCCAAAGCAACGAAAGTAAGCATATATTGTTCTGCAACTCTAAAATCGTCAATTATTATATTTTCCATCAAGTAGACAAGAAATACAGATTTAATAAGAGGGTATACTTCATTTAACTATACTTTTTGAAAATATCATTGAGCTACTGAATTTTGATATTTAGTGTAGTCTTACTTAAAAAATGATTTAATTGAAAACTTAACTATCAGTCTATATCTTCAGCTTTAAAAAGAATGAATGAAAAAGGACAGATCGTTTCAAAGGAATTAGGAGCTATTATAAATGCAATTTTTAGTTTATTTGGTCATCTGAAACAAACTAGAAGTTAATCGATATTCTTTAGGAGTAGCTTGCATTATCTTCTTAAAAGTCCGGTTAAAATAAGGGATATCATTAAACCCAACAGCAGTACTAATTTCTGAAATGGTCATTGATGTTTCACGAAGCATTATACAAGAACATTTAATTCTATATTCATTTAATGCAGTAAAAAAAGACATTCCTTTTTCTCTTTTAAAAAATGAACAAAATGAGGAACTGTTCATACCTACATATTTAGCTACATCATCTAGCGTTATTTGATCGTGATAATGAGTCAACATGAAACGATGTACCTCCTGAAGCTTGTTTGTTTTGCGCGATTGCTTTTCACTAAAACCTACAATTTGCATTTCAGTATTAGAAGAGATATGAGAAATGATTTGAAGTAAGGTAGCTAATTGTTCCACATTATTTTGTGATATCATTGAATACATTAGTGTTTGAATTAAAGACAATAAATTTCCTTTTAAACTCATACCTTTAGTTATCTCTTTTAAACTTTTAATGCTAAATACCAGTTCAGGAAAAGCTATTGAACATTTATCAAGAAATGAGTCAGGAAAAATAATTGTGATATTCTCAATTTTACCTTGCTTGTCATGTACATTATCATCAAAATACCAACCATGAGCCAGATTTGGAGGCAGTAATATGATTTCTCCTTTGGAAAAAGTTTCCATATTGTCTCCAACCACACGAGTCCCGCTTCCTGTTATTACATAAGATAATTCCCAATCATCACTTTGGTGAAAAGAGATTTGTTCGTTCCATACAATATGCACATGATCAAAAAAGAAGGACTTATTTTTATCAATTTCAGTATGACAATATTTTACTTTTTCAATATTCTTCATTGTATATTTAATTAATAAATACAAAAATAAGACAATAATTTTTTAATAAAAGACAAGAATATTGATTGTCACAACCTTACTTTGCGATAGAATAATGAAGAGATTAATCTTAAGAATAAGAGGATATTTTATTTAGAAAGGTAATTTCATCAGGCAAAAAAATATTAACAATGAAAATTGACCACATTGCAATTTGGACTCACGATTTGGAGAAAGTTAAAAAGTTTTATGTGAAGTATTTCGGAGCAAAATGTAGTGACAAATACAAAAACACAAAAAAGAAATTCTCATCATATTTTCTAACATTTACAAAAGGAGATACACGAATCGAACTAATGCATAGTCCTTATATAATGGAATTCTTAGGAAATCATGCATCATCTCTTGGTTTGACTCATCTATCTATTTCTGTTGGTAATAGAAAAAAAGTTGATAAACTAACTGAGCTTCTGAGAAATGATGGATATACTATAGTTAGTGAACCTCGAACCACTGGAGATGGCTATTATGAAAGTGTTATAGAAGATGATGAATGGAATAGAATTGAAATTACAGAATAACGTGATATAATTCAAATAATCAACTTAAATAGATATATAAAATGAATCTAATCAATAGTAACCAGTTAGGTTTCTCCGACACTAAAAAGCATTATAAAATATTAGATGGTTTACGCGGTGTTGCAGCAATCATAGTTGTCGCTTTTCATATTCTCGAAACATTTACTGGAGGTGACCACTCTAAGCAGATAATTAATCACGGCTATTTGGCTGTTGATTTCTTCTTTGTTCTTTCCGGTTTTGTTATAGGTTATGCCTATGATGACCGTTGGCAAAAAATGACACTTGGAGGTTTCTTTAAACGACGTTTAATTCGTCTTCATCCCATGATTATAATAGGGATGATTATTGGTGCACTAACTTTTTATTTTCAGGATAGCAGTTTCTTTCCTGTAATATCTGAAACTCCGGTTTGGAAAATGTTATTGGTAATGATAATAGGTTTTACCTTAATTCCTGTTGGTCATTCGATGGATATTAGGGGATGGACAGAAATGCATCCCTTGAATGGGCCGGCATGGTCACTGTTTTTTGAATACGTTGGTAATATACTTTACGCATTATTTATTAGGAAACTTTCAAATAAAATTTTAGCACTATTGGTATTTATTGCCGGAACTGCATTAATTCATCTTGCTGTGACCAGTCCGCATGGTGATGTAATTGGTGGATGGTCAATTGATGCTACTCAACTTAGAATAGGATTCACAAGACTTCTCTATCCATTTTTAGCAGGTTTATTATTATCCAGAATTGTAAAGCCAGGTCAATACAAGAATGTATTCTTCTGGAGCAGTTTAATACTTGTTGTTGTTTTCTCCATACCAAGAGTTGGAAATCCTGAACAAGTTTGGATAAATGGTCTTTACGATTCATTATCAATAATATTTGTCTTTCCTTTGGTCGTTTATATTGGAGCCAGTGGTGAGATAAAAGGAAAAATGGCATCTAAAATAAGTCGCTTTCTTGGTGACATATCCTATCCTTTATATATTATCCATTACCCTTTTATTTATATGTATATGGCCTGGATTGCTAAAAATCAAGACTTTATTGATTCAGCTCCTCTCGGAAAAACAACAATGATTTTGATATCTATTTCAGTACTCTTAGTAACTGTGGCCTTGGCATATGCCTTGTTTAAACTTTATGATGTACCTGTACGAAAATGGCTGACTAATAAATTGATGAAAAAGTGAAAACAGAGAAACAAAAAATGCTGGCATGTGATTGGTTTAATGCTTTTGATGAAGAATTGGCCAGCGATCGTTTGTATACAAAAGGCATCTTAAAAAAGTTAAATGATTCTGGTGACCATGAAGATGAATTACGAGGTCATTTAATTAAAGAACTTATTTCTAAGTGTGGTTCAAATACATACATACAGCCACCTTTTTATTGTGATTACGGCTATAATATAGAATTAGGTGATAAGATGTTTTTTAATTTCAACTGCACTGTTTTAGATATTGCAAAAGTTAAAATAGGAAACAGAGTCTTAATTGGTCCTAATACACAGATTTACACGGTTATGCACCCAATCAACCATATTGAAAGGTCATCCGGTTTAGAGTGTGGCAAACCCATTTTTATCGGGGACGATGTGTGGATTGGTGGTGGGGTAATTATTTGTCCAGGAGTTAAAATTGGTGATAGAACGGTAATTGGTGCGGGTAGTGTTGTTACAAAAGAAATGCCTTCTGATGTTGTAGCAGCTGGTAATCCGTGTCGAATTATTAAGCAATTCAAATGACTTCTTAAAAACTGAATTAAAAATTTCAATTGTAGAGAATGTGTCTCTGTTTAAAATCTCATTTTAAACAAAAACTCATAACTCAAAGGAATTAGTCAGGAGTTTTACTTCCCCCTCCCAAAAAATAGGACAATAACCTACAATAGTATGAGCCCCATTAAAAGGGAACGAAGCATTTGACAATAAGATTAAAGAAATATATACCCTTGCTTTTTATTTGAAAATATTAGGGAACATTAGATAAACTTTCATTATAAAAGACTCACCAGATTCCAATACTAAAGAAAGGGAATCAAAGAAAAGTCCCCATATTAATAAGAACCTAAATATATCTTTAATTTATAATTTAATAATCCTCATTTGGTCAATCAAAGCCTCATTTATTTCTCCATCCATATTTGTATTCCACTCTTCAAATACCACAGACAAAATATTATTTCCTTTGTTTAAATAAGTTTTAACTGCATTTGTAAAACCCCAATCCGACCATTCATCACTACCTCGCTGAGGCATTACAACTACACCCGCATAGTTATCATTTATATACAAGCTTCTGATACAGCAATTATTGTCTGTATTCCAGGGACCTGTTCCATTAGCATATCGAAAATCAATAATATACTCTCCCTCTTCTTCGACGCTAATATTGAAAATCAGTTTTACATTTTCTGTGACACTTGTTTTTATAAAACCTGCACTTTTAAAATTGGTGTATGGTAAATTTGAATTTGGATAAAAATGTTCAGCTTCAAGAATTATATCAAGAGGAATTATTTGCACAGGTTCAGAGCTAAAAGACTCATCCCCTTTTCGATTAATAGCTGTAACAGCATACTCAGCAAATTCACTTTGAGGAACCTCCAATCTTAAAAAATTACCCGATTTTATTAACTCACCATTTTTATATACATTGTACTTTTCTGCACCAGCCACCGTTTCCCATTCAATAGCGGATTTATGTAACTTTACATTTGGATTAGTAGAAGAAAAACGATTTTCTACCCTATTTATTTCTGAATTTTCAAATGCATTATTCGCCATTTTAATAACAATTGAATGTTCACCCTTTAATGATGCCGGAACAAATGCCTTTTCTTGCACTTCATTATCCAGAATAAAAGATTTTATCTTGTTTCCATAACCCTCAACTTTAATATTCAAAAGCGCATCCCTGTATTTAAAATTTGATAAAGTTTTGTCTCCTCCATATACATCAGGAATTACAGGACTAAACTGAATGCCTTCAACTTCAAAATTCATCCCAATAAAAACACGATGAACCATGGCAAGATTACCAGCCATACTCCATAACATTCGATGTGAATTAATCTCCGTTCCAACAAAATCTCCATTTTGAGCAACAAAATTTTCATAGTTCGTTAAGAACAAGCCACCTGCCCTGTAAATTGCAGCCAATCCTTGTTTCAAGGCCTCTTCATTACCCGTCTTGGCCGCAGCAAGATTCCAATATGACAGTACAAATGGCCAAATTCCATTATTATGATAGGGTGGAATTTGTGGTATCTGTGGAAAAATACAAGTAGTACCAAAAGGAGTTACAGGTGATTTGGAAACAATAAATTTTGCTTTTTCAGTGTCTGCAACATCAAACAAAATTGATAAAGCTTCTCCCAATGCTTCAAAACGTGGAGATATTAACATAGATGCTCTCCCATATAAATATTGAGCGTAATAACCTTTATCACTCATCCATAAATATTTATTGATACCTTTTTTAATTTCCTCGGCTCTATTTTCATATTCATCATATGGTTGACCAAGGAGTTTAGCCATTTCAACCAAAATTTTGTGTGCCTGATAATGCACTGCATTGGTTCCTAAATTTTCCGACACATAGATATCCATATTCGACATCCATTTAGGATAAGTTTGTTCACGCCAGTCTAAAAATGAAGACTCACCACAATACAAACCGGTCTCTTTATTTCTGATTGTTTTATAATCATCATCTAATGTATTTTTTATCACTTCATAAGAAGTTTGTAACCACTTGTAATCCCCTGTGACTTTAAATATTTCCCATGCTCCAAGCGCCCAAGTAGTTCTATCTGAGGATATAGGCCATGCCCCTCCAGAACCAGTGTCCTGAATGATTCTATTACGTTTAACCTTTTTGAGTAAACTATTTTTTGCCACTTCAGGTTCATGGTAAGCAAATGCCAGTAATGTACTATAACTTACATCCCTGGTCCAAACTCCTCCCCATTTTGCACCTGTTCGTAAAGTACTGTCTGCTTCTATATTCATCAAGGCTTCTTCGAGTGATAAATTAAATAAAGCATCTACTATCGGTTGTTCTGATCGATAAGATGGTTTTGATGAAACATCTAAGGATAGTTTCCAACTTTTCTCCACTAATTTACTTGTATCAAAAGGATTTAAAACCACAGTGATTTCATAAATACCATCTCCATTCTCATCTGTCAATTTCAAACCATTTTCCTCCAGATTTGAAAAATCCCAAGACAAAGGATACGAGCCTCCAGCAATATAAACACCTTTGAAATCATCTTTAGCAATACGAGTTCCTTCAAAGGTTTCAAAAAATCCTTTTGTTTTAAAGTCGTTTAAAACAGAGTTCATATCCATTCTAAATGTATATTCATAATTAGTTGGAAGTTTTGTTTCCGGATCAGCCGGCCGGGTTGAATTTGCTGATCCAAACTCAATAATAGGAGATTCATGCTCATCTCCAACTATAATCCAATGATCATCCCCTGAAATCTTCTCATTATCCTTTTCATTTATACTATATTTAAAGGTGATCAGTCGTGAGTAATTCTCGTGAGCAAGACTTTGATAATTTGAGGTCAGATGATTAGGAGATAAAACTTTTACAATATTTTCTCCTTGTTTAATACCATCTTTATATACGATAAACTGTTCCGATTCATAAAGTATATTATTCTTCTGCTGACAACTTATTGTTAATAAGAACAAGCATGTCAACCTCAGTATTTTTTTCATAAGCTTTTAAGATTAAAAACAATAAAGATGTAATATTTTACTAAGAAATCACCTTATTTAATATTCATCCTATCACACTTCAAATAAGATACAAGAATACTTAAACGAATTCTGAGTTAAGACAAAACAATGAATTTTCAGTTACAAACTGTATTGTAGACTTTTAGTATCATCAACAATACAAACATAGCAATATTTATCCCACTCTTCCTAAAATACAATCTATTGGCAGAAATTTACATAAAATTGACAGAAACGTAACTGCCATGCATAGCCGCTGAAATTATATTTGTAATGCACAATTACTTCTATTTATATATAGAATCCATGGATAAAATCTCAATATAAATTATTAAACAATTATACTTTATGAAAAACAATCACAAAGAATTTGAATAGTAGCCCCAAAAACTTTGAAAACTCCATAAAGAGTCCGGTACAATTGCCGCTTTACTAAACGTCTTACCTTCTGTATCAGCAAAACATAACAAGTTGCAGATATACTAAGTCAAATTAAAAAGTCAAACAAAGAAGTTTAAGGTTGAAATATTCATATTCGATGCCACTCTCTTTAAAAAATATTCAATCACATACATAACTCATTATAGACATCCTAGAATTAAAAATCATAACTCATTTAAACCAGCAAATACAACTACTATCAAGTCAGCTAACTATAATTCAATAAACCATTTGAATGACTAAATAAACTTGAAGTGTTGATTTGATAATTATTATAAATTTAAAATTATTAAAATGAAAACATTTTACATTAAAAGGGCCTTACTTACACTAGTGGCTACAATTTTTCTAAGTTCATTAATTGCCCAACCAGATCATGTGTATTTAATTGGAGGGCCGTTAAACAAGAACAATCCTAATTGGTTACTCGAACATAAGATTGAACTAACAAAAGATGAATCGAATCCTTCAATCTTTTATTTCAAAGGTTATTTAGCTTATAATTGGAGAGGAGATGAAAGAGGCAATATAAAATTCTTAATATCTGACAGCTGGAGTGATGCCTTCCACCCAAACAGTGATGTTAACATTCCTTTATCCGGCACAACCTCTATGAGTCAAGACAGCAGAGATGTTAAGTGGTTTATTCCTGAAGACAGAAGTGGCGATGGATATTATGAGTTGACTCTTGATACAGATCTAATGACTTTAACTGTTGATTTATTTCGACCAGACCTCAATCCAGAAAAAATTTTTATCGTTGGAGAAAGTATGCCATGTGGTTGGGATAATACAAACCCAGAGGTAATGGAAAGAACTAATCCAGAGGAAGCTATTTACACATGGACTGGTGTTATGGGTGTTGGCAATTTCAAATTTTTACATCCTTTAAGTATTGGCAATTGGGATTTTTCCTATGCAGCAACAACCGCCAATGAACCAGTAAATCTTGGCACTCCTCATGATTTGGTCTTTGAAGTACGAGATTCAGAGAACACTCCCTTTGATGACTTTAAATTCATTATGAATGAGACAGCCGAATGCACAATTACTGTTGATTTAGTTAATAAGACGATGACAGTAATTAAGAATAGTGAAGTAAATGCTCAGGAATTATGGATCACAGGATCTGCAATTCCGGGTGGCATAGCTAAACTTTCAAGTGATAACATCGATCCGGTTAATAATTACCATTACAATGGAGAACTATTATTAGGTGAATTTAAATTTAGAACAACTGAAAATATTGATGCAACAACCCAATACTATGTACCAACCAGCTCTAGTGATGCTATATCAGAAGATATTAGTATTAGTTTAACTTCTGATGAAACTGCACAAGGATGGTCTGTAACACAAGCTGATAACATGTATAAAGTCAAATTAAATATTCTTTCTGAAAAATATAAAGGTTCAATCTTAATGGTCGACCAGGTGTATATAGTTGGAGGGGTAACTGCAGTTGGATGGGATGCAGGAAGATCCATTGAACTAACAAGAGGTACTGGCAGTGAATCAAACATATTTACATTTGATGGAGATTTAACGATTAACACGGAAATATCCGAAGGAAATTCTTTTAAATTTCTATTACAAAAAGATTGGAATCCCAAAAGCTTTCATCCTCAGTTCGCATACGAATCAATAACAGACGCTAAGTTTTATACAGAAAATCATTCTAGCGATTTCAAATGGATTGTGGAAGAAAACAAACAAGGACATTATATCATAAAACTTGATGTTTTAGAGGAAACAGTACAAGCTATATATAACCCTGATACACCCAATAGTGTTACTGAAACAGAATTAAAGACAGAAATACTCGTAATCGAGGGTGGCATTATAGTTAAAAGCGAATCTGGTTCAAAAAAATCTATTGAGATAATTAATTTAATTGGAAATAGAATAGCTAATAAACTATTTAATTACAATACCGAAGTTAAATTGAAAAGAGGAATTTATATAGTGAAAATAATTGATGAAAATTCTGATTCTTTAGTAAAAAAGGTAAGTATTAATTAAGCACAATAATACTTATTAGATTAAAAAACCTTTGGCCCATAAGTCCAAAGGTTTTTTTGTTGCTCTGAAAATACAAAGTTTTCAAACATAATTTTAATTGGACCTTTTTAAGTACAATGTCATATTTATGATTATAAAATATCAAGTATAAAATTTAACCAACTTGTAATATCAGGAATTCACATAATCTTACAATATCGTAAACACCATATTTGAAACTACATATTTTGTATATAAATTCGATACCAAACTAGAACCTTCTGCATTCTAAATCAATTAATCACCCATTTCTTAATACAATCAAAAAGAGTAACTTATAACAAAATATTCTTCCTAACTACACCTTCAACTACATTAAATAACATACCTAATTAATTTGAAAGTTAATATTCTAAGGGATTACTTGCTCGATTAGTAAACTCTAATTATTTAGGAAAGGCTATTTTGTTAGAAAAGAATTAGTAGTTTAATTTCAGTACTTGCAAAATTATCAATAAAGTCAAATTCATTATTTACAACTTAATTTTGTTTTGGCATCCACCTAATACCATCAATATAAAGTCCACTAACTCCATTGAAATTGATTTTATTTTCATTCAAACCATTAAAACAAGTGAGTCAAAGTATATAATCGACCTTAATAATTAATATTTAAAACCAGATTAAAAACAAAGAGGATGTCCACATAATGAACATCCTCTTAATATTGATTAATATTAAATTACTGCTTAATTAGGCTTATTTTCATTGTATGAAGATTCATCTCCAGTTTATAGATACCGTTTTCAAAATTATCTGGAAGCCTCCATTTTCTATCACCTGAACCATCTGTTGTTACACCTTGCTCATTCTCATTAAACGGATTTGCATTTGCTATTTCTGCAAACAATCCGTCTCCCCAATATGGGTTTCCAACAAACTTAAATGAGTTTTCAGTTCCCGATGAATGATATTCAAAACTACCTGTATAACTGATTATTTCAGGATGATTTATTATATCTTTCTGCGTTAAACTGCAATTATTTACAGCTCTTCCGGCATCCCATTGAGCATCTGTAATTGCATCACCTACCACTGCAATAACTCCGGTAGGAGAAACATAGACATCTAAAAATAGTAAGGATAAATCATTCATATTTACAGTCATCACATACGTAGCTGTTTTATTTACTGAAAACATCTGTGCACCTTCATCTTTTGTTTCAAGAGTTGTTTCATCAATTCCTGGCACATAAGCTGGCCACGTAACATCTTCATTACGAACAAACCTAAATGTTGTACCTTCTTCGAATTCATTTCGAAGATAGTATATATCTGTACCTTGATCGAACTCACTCAATGATGTTACCGTTTCTATTCCATCTTTAGAAGTAATTAAATACAATCGATTAATTGGTGACATGGTAATATCAACTGTTTCATCTGCCAGATATACAGTAATATCATATGCCCCTAATCGATCAGCCTCAAACTTCTCTCCTTCCCCTTCACTTGAGTAAATAATCGAATTTTCATTCTCACCTTTCATATAAGCCGGGAATCCTTTCTCAGAGTTTCTTACAAACCAAAAATTACATTCATTCAATTCTCCTTTCCAGTTATATATATCACCTCCAAGGTTATTCATTTCAACATTACGTTTTTGACCATTAGTGGATTCTATTGTCAGATACAACTTATTGGAAGGATCGTACCCTACAACATTAAACTGAGTGGTTGATATTTCAGGTTTTAAATATTGTGGCGCATCTTCTGCTACAGCTAAAACTTCTGCCTCAATTGTTGCAACATCACCAGGTATCACTTGCCATGCTTTTAACACATTGTTCAATTCACGAACAGTCAATGATAGTGAATAGGTGTCCTTTCCTACGCGAATCAACTCACTCTGCAAGTTATTCATTTCGGCGTGATACATTCTGAAATAATAGACCAGATCTGAATCGATATTACGGTCCGTTGCCTCATTCCAGTTAAAGGTAATCACCTCTTTTGTTTCATCCACCTTTTCCAATACAAGATTGTCGGCTGATGCTTCAAGATGCATTTGATCAATTGGAGACTCCAGCGTGAAATAATCAGTAGTTTCATTACAACTAACTACTAACAATAGTATTAGTAATGAATGTATATATCCTGTTATCTTTTTCATAACTAAGTTTTTTTAATTAATTATTGCCAAAATGGAGCTTGTCTTAAATTCGGATTTTTATCAATTTCTGATACAAATACAGGCATCCAATAGTATTCTTGTCTCCAAACACGTGTCTGGAAAACAGTACGATTGTAAAACTCACTGGTATTAGTTCCACTAAAATCCATACCATAGCAATCTCCTGTTACTTCAGGCAGCAATTCTGCCATTTTCCATCTTCTGATATCATCCCAGCGCGTTCCTTCAGCACACAACTCTACTCTTCGTTCCATCCGTATTAATTCTCGAAGAGCATACTGACTGTCTTCTACACTTATAAAATTTGGATCTGACGCTGAAACAGCATTAAAAGTATATTGTCTTACACCAGCTCTTTCTCTAATCATATTAAGATAAATCAATGCATCTTCACGAGCTGTATTTGTGTCATAAGCTTCATTAACAGCCTCACAATAATCAAGATAAGAAGATGCTAAACGATATAAGAATACCTGTCTCCATTTCCAACTTCCTGTTTTAGGGTTATCGGTTGGATAAACCTTTTTCCGAACCAGGTATCCATTTTGAGGAGCATCATGTGTATAATTATTATCGGCTCCATTTCGTAAAAAGTCATATTTTCTATTAGCCAAGGCATACCATGATCCATTGTAGCTTACTGCAGTATAAAAACGTGGCTCTCTATTACAATACATATTAAATGTACCTGCCGGTGTCACCTCTCCTTCATTCCCAGTACCTCCTGTCCATGAAGTATTTCTTGTATCCTTTCTGTCTGAGAATCCTATTTCTGAATAATGACTATCAGGATCATCAATAGGTAACCCATTTGCAGTAAAAAATGCGTCAACTAACCCCTGATAAACACCTAAACCACCGCCTCCACCAAATTCAGGTGTAATTACTTTATTGGTATAAAACTGGTAGTTATTGTAATCATCTCTTTTAGTGAATGGAAAAATAATTTCTTTATTACCTTCCTGATAACCTGTCCACCACATGCTTTCCAAGGAAGTAAAAGGATCAATGGTACCATCATTATTATAAATCTTGTACAATTGATGACCTGCCATTTCTGCTTCCTGAAGCATCAGCTTACATGCATCTGCTGCCTTAATCCATTTCTGATGATCATACGAAGTATTAAATAATTCTTCATTTTTATCATTAACATGGCCTTTATACCATTCGTTACCATTAACAAGCGGACTTGCAGCAAACAATAACATTTTAGCCCTTATTGTTAAACACATAACAGAAGTGATACGGCCATATTTCTCAACATTTTGATATGAAGCAGGTAATAACCTGGAAGCTTCCAACATTTCATTATCGAGGTATTCAATAATCTCATCAAATGAAGTTTGACCAATCATCAAATCAGATAAAACAAAATCTGAAGGAGTAATATATTCTGGTTGAAATGGAATTGGACCATAAGTTTTCACCATTAGCCAGTAGTAATATGCTATTAAAAATCGAACTTCAGCCTTCATATTATCCACTTCTTCCTGCGGTAAATCAGCATCAGGCAATGCTTCCACGCGTTCCAGAAAGATATTTCCCTGTCTGATCAACTGAGGCATCCGATGCCAATAACCACCATTCCATTGCGTATTAGGTGTCCATTCTCCAAAAATCTTAGGAATATTCTTCCATTCCCATTGTTGCCATCTACTCGATGGTGTCAGATCATCTCCAAATATTTCCCATCCATGACTATTTAACCAATCACTTCCAGGGTTAGGAATACCAGAATAAACTCCAGCCAACCATGATTCTACCTTTAATTTATTCTGAAACACCATTTCAATATTCAATTCTGTGTCCGGCTCTTTTTCAAGGTAATCAGTACAAGAGACATTAAACAGAATACTTATGAATATAATTATTGTATATGTGATATTTTTCATTTGCTAATATTTTACCATTAAAAACTGATAACAGCTCCTAACATTAATGAGCTCATTCCAGGATATTTTAAACCATCGCCAGTATTTAATTCCGGATCCCAAAGTTTAAATTTTGATAAATAGAACAGATTATTGCCACTTACATATAAACGCGTAGAATTTATACCAACCTTGTTTGTCAGACTCTTTGGCAATGTATAACCAAGTTCAATTAGTTTACATCTTAAAAAACTCATATCCTGTTTCCACCATGTAGATGCTCTGTAGTTATGTTTGTTCGGACCCTCTGATAATCGTGGCCAAAAAACATCCTGTGATTGATTATCCTCTGTCCAGCGATCGTTGTAGTTACTATAAACATTACCCAATAGTCCTTGTCCACTACCCGGTAAAAAATAAGTCGATCCACCAATCATACGGTAGGTATCACCAACACCCTGGAAGAAGAAATTAAAATCCCAATTTTTATAGTTGATATTACCTCCAAATCCATAAACCATTCTTGGATCAACAGTTCCTCCAATAAATCCTTCATCTTCATCAGAAATGATTCCATCTTCATTACGATCAACATATTTAATATCACCAGGACGAACATTTGCGGCACCGACATTATGGAAAGGTATTTCTTCTTTTAAATTTCCACTTTCATCAAAATCATCAACAGTGAAGAGACGATCAGCCTGCAGTCCCCAAAGAGTGTTCAAAGACAATCCCGTAATACTACGATGAGTTCCTTTTACCGATTCTGGTTCATCATATTCAATAACTGTATTCTTAGCATAGGTAAAGGTTGAACGTAATCCAATTTGAAAATCTTGATTTATTGCTTTGTTATATGTTAGAGAAAATTCAATTCCTTCATTATTCACTTGTCCGAAATTAGCCCAAGGATTATTTATTATCCCTGATTGACTTGGAATAATAGTACGTTGCATAAATATATCATTACGCTCCTCTTTGAAAAGATCAACCTGAAGGTTGAACTCATTCCACAGTCCCAATTCCAGTCCAGCATTATACTTCAGGGCAGTTTCCCATTTTAAATCAGGAACGCCTATTTCACCTTCTGTAATACCCGATCTACCAATCTGACCGGTATCTCCCCAATTATATCCAGTTGTGTTGGTTGCAATTGTAGTCATAAAGGCAAACCTGCGACCTCCAATATTATCATTTCCTGCTTTTCCTATAGAAGCCCTAAGCTTCAATTTACTTAAAGCATCAAAATTGTTTTTCAAAAAAGATTCCTCCGAAATCAGCCAACCAATGGCAGCAGAAGGAAAAAAGCCAAAACGTTTACCTTTCTCAAAATTCTCAGACCCATTATAACCAAAATTGACTTCTGCAATATAACGGCTGTCAAACATATATGACAATCGACCTGCAATTCCTTGTTTTCTGTATGGCTGAAAACTTCCATCATCAAAACTTTGCTGATTATACAAGAATAAGACATCAACATCATGAAGACCATTAAACTGATGATTATAGGTAGTATTTGCTTCAAAATAAACACTCTTATTTCCGTAATCTCCACTTTTACTATGGCCTAATGCATCATCACCATATGATAAAATACTATGTATCAGGTTACCTTCAATATCTCTTCCTGTCGCAACATTATAATATGTTGGATTCATTCCTCTTATCATGTCTCCAAAGCTATAGGAGTCAAAGGAGAATGTAACTTTTGCTTTTAAACCTTCAGTAATCATTTTCAGGTTTTGCTCAACTGAAAACAATGACTGAATTTGAGAGGATGTAGATGTTTTATATCCTTTTTGCGTTGCCATAGCCCATGGGTTGACACGGTTGGGTATGACAGGAATAGTGCCATCAGAATAACGGGTTGGATGTACAAATGGACTTGTTACGAAAGCGGCTCCAAAAGTATCATCGGTGCTTGAGTTCTGACCTCTTCTTTGTTGAAGATATCCTCCGATATTCATGCGTAATGTTGTAGTTCCAGTTACATCGATATCAACATTAGCCCTCATATTATAACGTTTTAGATTAATAGCCGTGTTGTAAGGCAATGTATTATCAGTTGCCAGCATACCTTTTTCACCAAAATAAGTACCAACAAGTGAATATCTTAGAAAATCTGATCCTCCCCCAACAGTTAAATTGGCACGGGTTGTATAAGCGTAATCTTCTGTTATTTCATCCAACCAATTAGTATCAGGATATAAATCACGATCATACCCTGTACGGGTTCTATAAATTTGTTCTTGCGAATAAGGTAATTGTGACTTATTTTCTTTTAAATCGTTCAAAAGCTGCATATGATCAGCTGCTCCAATAAATTCAGGAAGCTTTGTAGGTCTTGCAACAGATTGCTCAATTCTGATGTCAACAGCCGGGGCCCCAATCTGACCTCGTTTAGTATTAATTATAATAACACCATTAGCTCCACGAACTCCATACATTGCACTAGCTGATGCATCTTTTAAAACAGAAAAAGATTCAATTTCTGCCGGATCAATATTATTAAGATCCCTTTCAATTCCATCTATTAATACCAAAGGATTCTGATTTCCTGAAAAACTGGAAATACCTCTTATCCAAAAATTAGAGTTATCATATCCTGGCTCTCCGGATCGTTGAACCGCTATTACACCAGCAATCTGACCAGCTAGATTATTTGAGATTGAACGTGTAGTACCAACCTGAAGATCCTGTGGACTAACAGATTCAATGGCTCCAATAACAGACATTTTCTTCTGCTTACCATATCCAGTAACCACTACCTCTTCCAGATTTGTAATATCCTCTTCCAGAATGATATTAAAATTAATATTTGATCCAATAGTAATTTCCTTGCTCTTGAATCCAATATAGTTGATTTCAAGTATTGACTCTTTGCCTGGTACATCCAGAAAAAAATGACCATTGTTATCTGTAGTTGTTGCATTCAAAGCATTAAGATCAAGTCCTTTTATACGCACCATTACTCCAATTAAAGGATTTCTTTCCTGATCCATAACAGTACCATTGATGCGAATACCAGATTGTTGATTTAAAGATATCTCAACAATTGGTAAAGAATTATTATTTGCATTCATGTGCATACTCGACATGAGTATACAGCACAATAAATATAGTATTCTATGATTCATAAATTATAATTACAGGATTAATGTAAATTTTAGCTAAGGATAAGAGCATTATTCAAAATATGGCACTTCTGATGTCAAAGAAGGACTGCCATCATTGATAACAGGCCAGCCATCACTCCATTCTATTTTATCCATCAACAAAACCCTACCATTCGGATTTTCCACATCAATTCCATGATATAAAATCCATTCATCTTCAGCATCATCCTGAATAATTTCGGAACAATGACCATTGCCTACAAACTTTTCATTCGATGAAAGAATAATCTCATATCCATTATTCTTCATTTCTTGTCCAGATTTGTTTACATATGGACCTAAAAGTGAAGTTGAACGACCTACTACTAACTTATATGTACTATATATCCCATCACAACAAGTTCCGATCGATGCAAATAAATAGTAATAGTTGTCTTTTTTATAGATATATGTAGCTTCAAAAGCATTTCCAGCAATCAATTGCTTCTCTGCCTCATATTTAAGGCCCAAACCATCGTCGGTCAATTCAATTGCATATATCCCAAAAAAACTTCCCCAGAATAAGTATTTCTTACCCTCATCCTCGATATAAAATGGATCAATTGAATTATGAACTCCTATCTCATTGCTTCTAAAAAGCTTACCATTATCCTGGAAAGGACCTTCTGGCCTTGCAGATGTAGCAACACCAATGCCACAAGTATTACCTCCTCCCCATACCGACATGGAGTAAAATAATACGTATTGATCATTTATATAATTAATGTCAGGAGCCCATAAACCTCCATTGGGTTCAAAATTAGGCCGGGTTTCTTCAGTAAAAGCTGTTGCTGAAAACTCCCAATTAACAAGATCCTTTGATTTGCAAACCGGAATATGTCTTGTATCTTCTGTTGCATAAACATTGAAATTTCCATCTCTCCCTTTAATAACAGTTGGATCAGGCATACTCAAAGAGTAGACCGGATTTGAATAATGGGTGGGTTTGACTTCTTTACCTATTATATCTGAATTGCCATTATGATCTGTGCAACTACAGACAATAAGACACGCGATAAATGAGGTTAAAAACAGTTTTTTCATAAATAAAAATTTAGATAAGCTTTTAATTCTGTCGTTATTTCGATTCTATTTTCTTTATGATTTAAAAAATGATTACTATTTCAGTCTTTTAGAATTTATATATGAGTCTTTTTTATAATCAATATTTAAGTGATAACTCTGTTACTTGTGATTCAGGCTTTGATTATTGTAATTCAATTTCAAATATAGAAGTGGCATAAATGAATAAAGGCAGCATTTCTGTCAATTTCTTGTAAATTCCTTTCAAAAGCCGATATTGAAAAAATATTACAACATTTTTGACTAAATAATCATGACTACTCAAAATAGATTCTGTTTATTAAATCTTCAATTAAGAGTAAAAGATGTTGCTATAATTATAGTAGCGCTAAAATTCGACTGTACTAACGTCGATGCTTATAGGAAGTAAAGACTATATTAATAAAACATATCCCAAAAGATCAGCAATAATAGATTTACCACATGTAATTTTTTTCGTGTTGATACATATTGATGCTACACTTGAACCTTACAAATGCTTATAATCCTATAGCAGAAGATAATTAAATCTTCCTCTTCTGCTTGATCATATAGTTAAGTTCTTTATTGATTCCAATTCTTCGGAGAAACACCAAACTGTTTCTTAAATACTTTTGAAAAATATGACGGAGAATTAAACCCAACAATAAAACAGATCTCATTTATTTTATATCCTTCCTGAAGATATTCAACAGCTTTTTTCAACTTCACCAACAAGATAAATTCATTTGGTGTTAATTCTGATACGCCCTTAATTTTTCGATGTAAGCTTGAACGACTCATATTTAATGCACTGGCAAGAAGATCAACATTAAATTGAACATCGGTAATATTTTCATTAATAACCTGGTTTACATTTTTAAGGAAATCCTCATCAGCTTTAGTAGGTGCAATGGATTTAATTTTTGTAAGAGGAGAGCTTATAAATGCCTCTTTAAGTTTCTGTCTATTAGATAATAAATTTGATATCTGAGCAAAAACGTGTTCCATCGAAAATGGCTTATCCAGGTATGCATCAGCCCCTGCATCGAGACCTTCAATTTTAGATTGCAAATTCGTTTTTGCTGTCAATAAAATGATAGGAATATGACTGTAATTTAAATTTAACTTAACCTCTTTGCAAAGTTGCAGACCATCCATCAGCGGCATAACAATATCAGAAATAATAAGATCAACAGATTCTCTGTTTAGCTTTTCTACTGCTTCAGCTCCATTAGATACTTTCACAACTTTATAATGTTTCTTTAATTGATGATACAAAAAGGATCTAAGTTCATCGTCATCTTCTACAATTAAAACAGAAAACTTTGTTTGCTTATTTTCTCTTGATTGAACCTGTTCGTGATCAATATCCAAAATAGTTTCGTATTTCAAAGTTGTTGTCTGTGATACAGGCAAACTCAGCTGAAAACTATTCTGATCATCATCCGTTTGTAAATAAATTAGCTTACCTCCATGAAGTTCAGACAATGAACGAGATAAGGGAAGTCCTAAACCCGTTCCAGTCACCACATGCTTCGCCTCATGATCATTAATTTGATAGAATGGTTCAAATATCTTTTCTTCCAGATGTTTTTTGATTTTGTTTCCATCACTAGTGATTATTAGATGAAATATATCTTCCTCAATTTCAAAATCCAGCCGAATATCTGAATTAGCATATTTTAAAGCATTGGAAAAAAGATTACTAAGTATCTTTGTTAAAGCCTCTTTATCAACGTCTGCATAAAATTTATCAGGTAAATTTTTGATTTCAAAGTTTAGATTTCTACGTTGAGCTGTAGTTTTAAATCTTAAGTAGATGTCTGTAACCAATTGACTTATATCAATAGATATAAAGTTCAACTGAAAACCTTTTTCTTCTGTTTTTCTAAAATCTAATAGTTGATTACTTAAATCTAATAATCGGCTTGTATTCCTATCAATAACATTCAAATTCTGTTCCTTCTCCTCCTCAGATACTTTTGAATTTAAAATATAGTCCAAAGGTCCCTTTATAAGACTTAAAGGCGTTCTAATTTCATGTGCTATATTGGTAAAAAAAGCAATTTTTGCATCGTAAATTTCTTTAGCTTTTTCATTCTCGAATAATTCCTGGCGACGTTTATTTTTTTTATTCTGGCGATCTCTATATGAGAAAATTAAGAAGAATATACTTGCAATAAAAAAAACTGCATACAAAAGATACGCCCATATTGTTTTGTAAAAAGGCGGAATTATATAAATCGAGACATATGCCAAATTATCACTCCAGACTCCATTATTGTTTGTAGCTTTTACTTTAAATGTATAGTTGCCTGGAGGGATATTTGAATAGCGAGCTTTATGAGAATTTTTAGCATCAATCCAATCCTTATCAAATCCTTCAAGCATGTATGCATACTGATTTTTCTCCGGAGCTACATAACTTAGTGCTGCAAAACTAAAACCAAATGTTGATTGATTATGCTTAAGAACAATCTCTTTTGTAAACTCGATAGCAGTTTTTAAAGGTGAATCAGTATCCTCTGATCGTACTATTGTATTAAATAATTCAAATTGTGTGACATAAACTGTAGGCGCACATTCATTGGGTATAAACGAAGAAGGATTGAATGATATAAATCCCTCTAATCCACCAAAATATATATTTCCCAGATTATCTTTAATTCCGGATTTATAATTAAACTGATTACTTAACAATCCATCGCTTTGAGTATATTGCTTAATTGAGTAATCATTTAAGTTCATACAAACCAATCCCTGGTTTGTTGTAAACCAAAGATTTGAATAATTATCTTCTACAACCTTATAGACAACATTATTAGGTAAGCCCTGATGCGTTGTAAAAGACGTGAAATTATTCTCATTAGCATTATATCTGCATAAGCCTCCTCCTTCGGTAGTGATCCAAAGATTTTTTTTACTATCCTCAAAAAGTGATATAATCTTATTGTGAGAGACACTGGTCGAATCTGCAGCATCATACTTAAACACAGTCCACTCATTGTTATGAGGATTCAACTGGTATAATCCTTTACCTAAAGTACCAACCCATATCAACCCATTCTTTGTTTGCAGTATGTCATTAACAAAAATATTTCCTAAAGATGAGACTCGAGTAAAATCATCTGTTAATGCATTATAGTAACACAAACCATAAATTGTTCCAATCCAAACTCTTCCTGAATGATCTTTATAAATTGAGAAAATACTGTTATCAATTAATGAGTTTTCTTCATCTGTTTTTTCGTAATGGCGAATAACCTTGCGTGTCTTGGTATCCATTATATCCAAACCATGATTATAAGTTCCAATCCATAACTGATCCTCATCAATATATAATCCATGAATATTATTAAATGATATAGAACCAGGCTTTCCATCCGGAAGCATACTTTTAAAACTATCTGACTTAGGATCAAATATGCTTAAACCACCGTCTTCAGAACCAATCCATAAAAATCCGTCACTTGATAATTGAAACTCCCTAATTCTTCTGCCAATTAAAAAATTAGGATCAGGATGCTCCTGCACAGGGTAATATTTGTTGAATGGAGTATATTGGTAAGGATAATAATTAACTCCTCCAAAATAGGTCCCAACCCAAATTCCTCCTTCTCTATCTTTATAAACCGCATATACTGCATTATCAGATAAAGAATACGGATCAAGATAACTATGCTGCAAAAATTCAATACTTTGCCGATTATCATTGTAGATACAAATACCACTACCTGTGCCAAACCACAACTCTTCTTCTGTTTTTCGAACTACATCTCTTATAAACAACGATGAATAATTTTTTAGCGGAGCAAATGATTCCATTTCATTCGTCACCTGATTCAATTTCATTGCTCCACTATTGGCAGTAGTAATGAGTAAATTGTTATAATTATCCTGAAAAATCTGGTATATATCGTTAATGTTTGAATTTGCCTCATCATGGAATATAAAATCAGCCTTTTCAAATTTATTCGCAGATTTGTTGAAGTAATTTAATCCTCCACCATGTGTTCCAATCCATACTTTATTCTTAGAATCAACATGTATACACCATGCATTTACAATAGCATTTAATTCATAAAATGTAAGCATATTAGATTGCGGATCAAATGAAAAAACTCCTTGCCAATCAACAGCAAACCAGAAGACTCCATTCTGATCTTGTTTAATATCGTTAACTTCCTTTTCAATTTTAAGGCCAGCTTGTGTTTTAACATCGAAAAAATCGAAATTATCTTTCTTCGGATTATAAGTATACACCCCATTATCAGTACCAACCCAAATGGCATCATCTTCACCTTGAAAAATTGACCGTATACAATTATTTCCTATGCTATTGGGATCGCTACTATCATTCCTGTAATTACGAAATTCATATCCATCAAATCTGGATAAGCCATCTTTGGTACCAAACCACATAAAGCCTTGCTTGTCCTGAAGTATACAATGAACAGTATTTTGTGCTAAACCAGACTCAACCCCATATCTTATAAAAGAGGGTTTATTATTACAATAGCCTGGAATATTAATAAATACAACAAGCATTAAAAGACTAAAATAAAGTAGGAATTTATAGCTCATATTTTACTCACAAAACTTGGATCAATCACTCTAAAAACAAATCATCGTGACACATTTAAATAATTTGTAATCCTTAAATTAAATGCAAATTCACTAATGAATTGAACCTTAACAGTGTTGTGTAATATTAATGCAAAAAGAAGCAATTTTCTTCTATTTGCAAACCTTTGAAAGAATTTTACACGAAATTGACAAGATTGAAACAACTGCCATTTATGATCGAATCTATATTTGTACTGAAGTGATATTATGGAAAGTAACATCACTTTCTGCATTTCCTCATTGCAACTATTTAAATACAACAGACATACTGCATTTGATAAAAAAACCGTTAATAATGGCATTTAAAAAAGAAAGATTCCTATTTTTTTTACTGTTTGCTTTAAGCTTTACTTTTCAGCTTAGGGGACAAACAAACCCGATGGCTAATGAGCAGGCAATTATAATTTCCGGAAACATGCGATTCTCCATACTCACTTCGGAAATCATCAGGCTAGAATGGAGCGACACCAAACAATTCGAAGACAGGGCTTCATTTGTTGTAGTGAACCGGAACTTACCCGTTCCTCAATATACTTCTGAAATAAAAAACGGGTACTTGTTTATCAAAACAGATAAACTGGAATTAAAATACAAAACAGGCTCCTACCCTCTTACAAATCCTGCCAGTGCCGACAACCTGAGTATATCATTCGATATGAATGGCTCTGCTACTACCTGGTATCCTGGCAAAAAAGATTATTTAAACCTAAAAGGAACCTCTCGTACCCTTGACCATTCAAATGGTGATAATATGAGAGGCGTAATGGAAGAAGGATTACTTTCTCGTTCCGGATGGGTGCTTATCGATGAAGCCAAACCCAATGGCGATACCAGCAAAAGTCTTTTGCTGGAAAAGAAAAACGGTCAATTCGACTGGGTTTCTGAACGAACTGATTACACAGCCATTGACTGGTATTTCATGGGCTATGGTCATGACTATAAAAAAGCACTTGCCGATTACACTAAAATAGCCGGAAAAATGCCGATGCCTCCGCTCTATTCGTTAGGCTACTGGTACTCTAAGTATGAGCGATACAGCGAAGGTGACTTCAAGAATATTGTAAATGAGATCCATCAAAACGATATCCCAATGGATGTGATGGTAGTAGATATGGACTGGCACTATGCAGGTCATCCTGATGATGGTGGCCGTGGAGGATGGACCGGATGGACATGGAATAAAAGCCTGTTCCCTGATTCGCAAGAGTTTCTTGACTGGTTGCATGATAAAAACCTGAAGGTAACACTCAATCTCCATCCGGCTGATGGTGTTGCTCTTGATGAAGAAAACTTCGAACCACTGGCTGACGAACTAAATCTTCCAAAAAACGAAACAGTTAAATGGGATATCGAAAATGAAACCTTTTATCAGGCATTTTTTAAAAATATTATTCGTCCTCACGAAAACAGAGGAGTTGACTTTTGGTGGCTCGACTGGCAACAGTGGTTACTAACCCCTGGGGTTAAGGATCTGGGTAACACTTTTTGGTTAAACCATGTTTTCTATAACGACATGAAGGTTAACAGGCCTGATCGCAGACCCATGATTTTTCACCGTTGGGGTGGATTAGGTAATCATCGGTACCAGATAGGTTTCTCAGGAGATACATGGGCCAATTTCCCAACCCTGGCTTTTCAAATTTATTATAACTCAACTGCCTCTAACGTGGCTTATGGTTACTGGAGCCATGACCTTGGAGGACACAACCAGGCCGGAGAAAACAATCCTGAATTATACTTACGTTGGATACAATTTGGTATTTTCTCGCCCATCACCAGAACTCATGCGACCAATGCTCCTCACATTGAGAGGAGAATCTGGAAATATCCAAATTTTGAATTAATGAAAGAGGCGGTTAAGTTCCGCTACGCCATGATTCCATACATTTACACTTATTCCAGAGAAGCATATGATACGGGACTTTCACTATGCCGACCGCTATATTACGATTCTCCGGAAGAAAACGAAGCTTACAAGCAGGAAACATCGTATATGTTTGGTAATGAAATAATGGTTTCGCCCGTTGTTGAAGCTTCGGATTATACCATTGGAACAGCCTCCAAGCATTTTTGGCTTCCTGAAGGAAAATGGATCGAAGGTGAAACAGGAGCTATTCTGAACGGTAATCAAAAACACCTTCGAAGTTATGCTCAGGATGAGATTCCGTTCTTTTATAAAGAAGGCGCTGTTATTCCGATGTACCCTGACATTAACCACCTTAAGGAAAGACCAGAATCCTTAATTATTCAGTTTATCCCCGGCGAAAACGGATCCTTCTCACTGTACGAGGACGATGGAGATAATCAACAGTACCAACAGGGTGAATATACAACAACCTTAATAACACAACAGACTAATTCATCACAAGGTAGTTATGTTATCAATCCACGCGAAGGAGCATTCACAGGTATGCCCGAAGCCAGATACTATCAGTTAAAGCTGTTATCGAAACTTCCTGCACAAAAAGTAACTGTAAATGGCAAACAATATCCTTACTCACAAAACCCCAAAGAAGGATGTTGGTCGTACGACAGTAAACTGTTGGCCATTACCATTCACACTCCTTCCATCAGCTGCAGTTCACAAATTAAAATCAAAGTAAAATATGACCGTAAGCAAGCTGCCAGCGAAAAACTGATTGCCGGAAAGCAAGGGCAAATAAAAAGACTCATTCAATGTAATGATTCATTACAGAATAAATTAGGTGATAAAATGCCGGAAGTATTCGGCATGCTGGCTGCAGCTCAACAACGTATTGCTGAAAAACCAGACAAAACACTGGATGAGTTGCAGTGGATAGATGAAAACATTGAAAAAGCTTTTGATCTTTTGCTGGAAACAGACAATGCTCCTGTTAAAGAAATAAATGAATGGAAGAAATTTATTATCAATAGTTTTAACAAAGAGAATACAAGCGATTATGGCGTAACAGAACCAAATGAAGAAATCGGTTACAATACCGATGGCTCCAGTTTATGGATTACCGGTTCTGCGATTCCCGGACAAACGGCCATACTAACTGAAGACCCTACTCTAACAGCAGGATTCTTTCGTTACCATGGTGAATTGCTTACAGGTGAATTTAAAATCATGAATACGCCAACAGTGCAGCCCAATACCAAATACTACATCCCTGCTGAGCAGGAAGTCAATGCAGTAGGCAGTTATTCAATGAAATTAACAAATGATACAAATGCTCAGGGATGGAAAGTTACCATCCCTGATAAATACTATAAAATCAAGGTTAATACCAAAGCAGAAACTTTAAGCAGTGATCTATTTTCTGCCAAGGCTGATTTGTATATTATAGGTGGAGCAACAGAAGCAGGCTGGGATTCCGGGCGTGCCATCAGACTAAAAAAAGACCTGAATAATCCTAATCTGTTTATCTTTTCCGGCACCTTACAAAATGCAGTTACCGGTGATGACCGTAACCAATTCAAATTATTAGGTCAGACCAACTGGGGTCCTGTGGCATTCCATCCAGCTACGCAACAGGAACCATTACTCCAATCAAAATATCTGTTTCAGAATCTGCCTGGCGATCATAAATGGGCCATAGATCCTGCTAAACAAGGACACTACGTTATTAAAGTTGACCTATTCCAGGAAACAATCTCCTCTGAGTTCAAAGGTCAATACTCTAAATAATTCATATTATATTCTTATGAAAAATATACTATTATTGACGCTGGCACTAACACTTTTTGCTTCCTGTGAGAATCAAAAGTCATCTGGTTATCAGCTTACAAATCCTATTTCAATACCATTAGGTGATCCATTTATATTATTGGGATCTGATGGAAAATACTATATGTATGGCACTTCAGAAAACTTAAATGGTTTTAAAGCCTATTCTTCAACTGACTTGGTTAATTGGAAAGATAGAGGTGTGATATTAGACACCAATGATGCCAATACATGGGGTATAGATTGTTTTTGGGCTCCTGAAGTTTATGAGAAAGATGGCAAATATTACTTATGGTACAGTTCTAACTGGAAATATAACCCAACCAATGAGGGTGAAAACTTCCGCATTGGAGTAGCTATCTCAGATAGTCCGGTTGGCCCCTTTAAAAACCTCTATAACCGTCCTGTTTTCGACCCCGGATATCCTATAATCGACGCTAACCTCTTTTTTGATGATGAGCAAAATAAGATTTATCTGTATTATTCCAGATGTTGCTATAAAAACCCGGTTGAAAGCGATTTATCGGAGTGGGCAAAAGAAAAAGGTTGGTATAATGAAATTGAAGAAAGTTGGATTTATGGCGTGGAAATTAAAGCTGACTATTCAGGTGTTGTTGGAGAACCTCAACTATTACTTCGTCCTCCGGTAAAAAAAGAAGATCCTCAGTTTGAATGGGAAAGCCGGTCTGTCACCAATCATGAGATTAATAGAAGATGGAGTGAAGGTTCCTTTATATTTAAAGAAAACGGAAGACTTTATTTAATGTATTCTGCTAACTATTTTGGAGGAAAAGATTATGCCGTAGGATATGCTACCGGGAATCATCCGCTGGGTCCGTTCGAAAAGGCCACAAACAATCCTGTACTGCAAAAGAACACAGATAAAGGGGGTATCGTTACAGGAACCGGTCACAATATGGTACTTACTCTCCCCGATAACAAAAGAGTTTGTGTATACCATGCCCGCACAAAAGATACTGGGCATCAACGCATTGTTTTTATCGATGAATTAAAAATTGATAACAAAGGCATTCTAACCGTAAATGGTCCTACGTATGATGATGCCCATTAACGGTTGTAATGGTTGAATCAAATATTCAACTTCCCGACCTTTACAAATGCATAAAAATAAAAGCAAAGGGGTAAATCTACCCTCTTTGCTTTTTGAGAATAACCTTAATGACCTAGCTATTTTCAATTAGATTAAATCCGTGAATGATGGCATTAAAAAAAGAAAGATACCTGTTTTTTTTACTGATTGCCCTAAGTTTTACAATTCAACTTAGAGGACAAACAAACCCGATAGCTAATGAGCAAGCAATCGTTACCTCCGGTAACATGAGATTCTCTATTCTCACTCCTGAAATTATCAGGATAGAATGGAGCGACACCCAACAATTCGAAGACAGGGCTTCTTTTGTTGTGGTGAACCGGAATTTGCCTGTTCCACAATATACTTCTGAAATAAAAAATGGGTACTTGTTTATCAAAACAGATAAACTGGAATTAAAATACAAAACAGGCTCCTACCCTCTTACAAATCCTGCTAGTGGCGACAACCTGAGTATATCATTCGATATGAATGGCTCTGCTACTATTTGGTATCCGGGCAAAAAAGATCCTTTAAATTTAAAAGGTACCTCCAGAACTCTTGACCATTCAAATGGCGATAACCTCAGAGGGGCTATGGAAGAAGGATTGCTTTCACGCTCAGGATGGGTACTTATCGATGAAGCCAAACCCAATGGCGATACCAGCAAAAGTCTTTTGCTAGAAAAGAAAAACGGGCAATTCGACTGGGTTTCTGAACGATCGGATGACAACCTTATTGACTGGTATTTCATGGGATATGGTCATGACTATAAAAAAGCACTTGCCGATTATACTAAAATAGCCGGAAAAATGCCAATGCCACCCCTCTACTCTTTTGGCTACTGGTACTCTAAATATGAACGCTACAGTGAAGGTGACTTCAAAAATATTGTAAACGATATTCATCAGAACGATATTCCTCTGGATGTGATGGTGGTGGATATGGACTGGCACTATGCAGGGCATCCTGATGATGGTGGCCGCGGAGGATGGACCGGATGGACATGGAATAAAAGTCTGTTTCCCGATCCGCAAGGTTTTCTTGACTGGTTACACGATCAAAACCTGAAGGTAACACTCAACTTGCATCCCGCAGATGGTATTGCTCCAGATGAAGAAAACTTCGGTTCGTTGGCTGATGATCTCAATCTGCCGAAAAACCAAACTATTAGATGGAATATCGAAAACGAGAGTTTTTATCAGGCATTCTTTAAAAACATCATTCGTCCTCACGAAAACAGAGGTGTTGACTTCTGGTGGCTCGACTGGCAACAGTGGTTACTAACCCCTGGAGTTAAAGATCTGGGTAACACTTTTTGGTTAAACCACGTTTTCTATAACGATATGAAGGTAAACAGACCTGATCGCAGACCCATGATTTTTCACCGTTGGGGTGGATTAGGTAATCATCGGTACCAGATTGGTTTCTCTGGAGATACATACCCTAATTTTCCAACGCTGGCTTTTCAAATCTATTATAACTCAACTGCCTCCAACGTGGCTTATGGTTACTGGAGCCATGATTTGGGAGGCCATAACCAATCAGGGGAAAATAATCCTGAATTATACTTACGATGGATACAGTTTGGTATTTTTTCGCCCATCACCAGAACTCATGCGACCAATGCACCTAATATTGAGAGAAGAATTTGGAAATACCCCAATTTTAAGCTGATGAAAGAGGCGGTTAAGTTCCGATACGCCATGATTCCATACATTTACACTTATTCCAGAGAAGCCTATGATACCGGACTTTCACTATGTCGTCCGCTATATTACGATTCTCCGGAAGAAAACGAAGCTTACAAGCAGGAAACATCGTATATGTTTGGTAATGAAATAATGGTTTCGCCCGTTGTTGAAGCTTCGGATTATACCATTGGAACAGCCTCCAAGCATTTTTGGCTTCCTGAAGGAAAATGGATCGAAGGTGAAACAGGAGCTATTCTGGAAGGAAATCAAAAATATTACAGAAGCTATGCTCAGGATGAGATTCCGTTCTTTTATAAAGAAGGCGCTGTTATTCCGATGTACCCCGATATTAAACACCTTAAAGAAAGATCAGATACCTTAATTATTCAGTTTATCCCCGGCGAAAACGGATCCTTCTCATTGTATGAAGACGATGGAGATAATCAGGAGTACCAACAAGGAGAATATACAACAACCTTAATAACACAACAGACTAATTCATCACAAGGTAGTTATGTTATCAATCCACGCGAAGGAGCATTCACAGGTATGCCCGAAGCCAGATACTATCAGTTAAAACTATTATCGAAACTTCCTGCACAAAAAGTAACAGTAAATGGCAAACAATATCCTTACTCTCAACAGCCAAAAGAAGGATGCTGGTCGTACGACAGTAAGTTACTGGCCATTACCATTCATACTCCTTCCATCAGCTGCAACTCTCAAATTGATATAAAAGTAGATTTCAACCAGCAACAGGCTACCATCGTTGATCTGATTGCCGGAAAGCAAGGGCAAATAAAAAGACTCATTCAATGTAACGATTCATTGCAGAGTAAATTAGGTGATAAAATGCCGGAAGTATTTGGCATGCTGGCTGCAACTCACCAACGTATTGCTGAAAACCCTGACAAAACACTGGATGAGTTACATTGGATAGATGAAAACATTGAAGCCGCTTTTGATCTTTTGCTGGAAACAGATAATGCACCTGTTAAAGAAATAAACGAATGGAAGGAATTTATTCTCAATAGTTATAACAAAGAGAACACAAGTGATTATGGTGGAACAGAACCAAATGAAGAGATCGGTTACAATACCGATGGCTCCAGTCTGTGGATTACAGGTTCTGCTATTCCCGGACAAACGGCCATACTTACTGAAGATCCTACCCAAAATGCCGGTTTCTTCCGCTATCATGGTGAATTGCTTACAGGTGAATTTAAAATTATGAATACGCCTACAGTGCAACCCGATACCAAATACTACATCCCTGCTGAGCAGGATGCAAATGCGGTAGGTAGTTATTCAATGATACAGACAAATGATAAGAATGCCAAGGGATGGAATGTAACCATCCCTGATAAATACTATAAAATAAAGGTCAATACCAGAGCTT
Source organism: uncultured Carboxylicivirga sp. (assembly GCF_963674565.1). Taxonomy (NCBI): domain Bacteria; kingdom Pseudomonadati; phylum Bacteroidota; class Bacteroidia; order Marinilabiliales; family Marinilabiliaceae; genus Carboxylicivirga; species uncultured Carboxylicivirga sp. Next base: position 5,555,208 of record NZ_OY771430.1, on the reverse strand, counting down.
CAACATTAATTAGTGAAATATTTTCTGCAAGGGCTGACTTATTTATTGTAGGAGGAGCAACTGAAGTAGGCTGGGATTCCGGGCGTGCCATCAGACTAAAAAAAGACCTGAATAATCCTAATTTATTTATCTTTTCCGGTATCTTACAATATGCTGTTACAGGTGATGACCGTAACCAATTCAAATTTCTAGGTCAGAACGATTGGGGTCCTGTATCATTCCACCCGGCAACTCAACAGGAAACTCTACTTGAATCAAAATATCTGTTTCAGAATCTGGCTAGCGACCATAAATGGGCTATCGATCCTGCTAAACAAGGACATTACGTTATTAAAGTTGACCTTTTTCAGGAAACTATTTCCGCTGAATTCACAGATTCCTACCTGTATTCTGTTTATATCGACGGAAATAAATGGACTCAACTAGATGATTCTTATTTACTTGATTGTGATACGGATAATTCTGTTAATATTGAAATTATACCCATTAATAATCAAGAAGTGACTATGGAGACTTCTTTTGAATACATCCCACAAAATGCAGGATTAAATACTCTTGATTTCTCAATATATGCTCCAACAGGTAATAACACTAAATCTTATCGGTTAAAACTAAGTAAACCATTTGCTTTTAACGATATCATCACTCAAATGTGGAATAATACACTTACTGTGAACAATAACCCATCCAATAATGGTGGGTATAAATTTGTTGATTTCGAATGGTATGAAAACAATAAGCATATTGGTGAAAACAAGCAGTATTATTCTGCCGGAAGAAATTCGACAGATTTATTAAAAAGCGAATCAGTTTATCTGGTTAAGTTGGTTGATAGTAATGGTGATAAATTTCAAACCTGTCCATCTCAAGTGGAATTAGAAGAAATGACCTCACCTTTGATTTACCCTAATCCTGCTAAAATTGGACAAACAATAAACATTAATCTAGAATCAGGTTTACAAGAAGACATTCGATTTGAAGTAACATCAATAAATGGTTCCCTATTATATAGTAAAGACCTAGCTGATAATTTCTCAACTATCAAAATCAATCATTCCGGTGCCTATTTCATACATTTCATATCAAAAGATGGGGTTCATTCAACGAAACTTATTGTCGAATAAAACAAAATTACCTACCCCTCCAATATAAATAAAAGAACATGATAAGAATATTACTACTGGCATTTACATTGGCCATAGCAACGTATATTAAGTCTCAGAATAAGGATGAGATCAACTTTCATCTGGGACCTGGCTATTCAACTTACAGAATAAATCTTAATCATTCAGCAGAGACGTCTTCCAAATTAAATACTTCAATTGGTTTGGGTTACAACTATAAAATAATACCTGCACTGGCACTTAAGTCAGGCATTGAATTGACAAAGTATCAATCACTAATCAGAATTGATGAATTGAAAGACAACTACATGACCAATGATAATTATCAGAATAACTTTGAATGGAGGTTAACAATTAATTTACTTGAAGAAAACCACTCGGGTCTATATTTAAACCTACCATTACTTCTGCAATATAGCCCAGAACGGATGGCCAGATTTTATACCAATTTTGGATTAATAATTGGCATTCCTCTACAATCCAACTATAAAGCGACCTATAGTAATATTATAACTTCGGGATACTATCCTGAAACAGATGTTGAATATACAGATATTAATTTTAGAGGATTTGGAGAGTTTGACGGCAATACATCAAGTGGCGAGCTTAGCACAAATACTGCTTTTATACTACATTACGAATGTGGTATGAAGTGGAACTTATCTAACGCTATTAATTTATATCTGGGTGGATTTGTTGATTATGGAATCAATAACATCCTAAAAGAAGACGATTTTAAGAGAATAATAGTTTATAATGAAAATAATCCAACAAGCTTTTCATATAACAGCATGGCAATTAGCGAATATACCAACAATGAAAACACCGTTTCATACTTTAAGAAGATGACTCCAATTTCCATTGGTATCCATATTAGCTTAGGTTTTTCGTTATAAATATTATGACCTATGTTAAGATCTCTACCGATTTTCCATATAAATTTTAAATGATGTTTTTTTATTCTATAAAAATAAGTTTTCATCACATTAATGTCTTTTAAACATTTATGATATACATCAATTACCTAATTCTTAAACCTCAAACATTTTATATAGCCTAATTTTCACAACTTCAGATTATTTGCATAGATATGTGAGATACATCTAATATTCTACATATTAGATGGTATGTAAATTTTTAATAAATAACTTATCTATTTAATTATTAATACATTACACTGTATTATTTGTAATTTATTGGAATAATCATCCATGCCTATAAAATCCCTTTTTCGAAACGCCTCATTTTAAACCTGAATATTATTTACTATCTGTTTATCACTATTTCCTAACTTTAAAAATCATAGTTAAGCGTCATGAAAAATGTGTAAAATTACTTACTTCAATCTACTTGCTCAGATGTTTTCGAAATATTTTTTCCCTGATAAAATCACTTAAACAACTAATTCTTTCCTTTGAGAACATTTCCTGCAATTTTTGTCGTTCAGCTAATGTCAGATACACCTTTAACTGCACATTTCGTTTCTTATCATCATCTATTTTTGGTCTCATAATATTCATTAACTACCCATAAATTTCATCATCTCTCGGAGAGCAAGAATTTTGTTTTCAGGTACTGAAAAACACATCTTGCATTTGTTTTTAAGAGGTAACTTTGCAGCGACAATTAGCTAACAAAATCATATTGATTCTATTCCATCTTCTAACTTCATATACATACATTACTGCTTTTTTACATGCGTAAGCCACCCTTCAAATAAGGTCATGGTTTCGCAAAAGGAAACGGAATAAATAGCCCTTGTGTGAGCAAGAGAAATCAATTCAAATAAATTTTGAGCGGACAAAGCAAAGGGCTTGTATTATGAGGTACGAAATAATAACAAGCTTTTTGCTGTCGGGCTAGTGCGTTGGCAAATAAAATGTGTTTGATTGATTTAGGCGGGTTTATGCCGAACGCTTTTGCAGGAAACCATGGCCGACAACATCTTTGCTGAAGCATGGATAAAAATGCGTACCTTAAAAAAATCTCCTTGAATATCATATATCTGTAATTTAGTCCTGCTTATTACAGTAATTTAAATTACGGGATGGATTCTAACTTTACAATATGTAAAATGCACCAAAACCAACCAAATTGTATCACATTCTGTATTCTAAGGAATATTTATAGCTGTCAATTGAAAAAAGTAGAAAAATAAAGTCATCATTTTCTACCGATCATTTCTCACTCCTCCTTCAAAAATTAATGTCACTTTCTGTTTGATTGCAAGAGTATATAAACTCCATTAAATGATGTCGCTCTTGCATTAACAGTTAGTGACATTTTAGCAATTTTTCGGAGGAGCGATACACTATACGGCAGAAATATTAAAGTGATTAAAAAACATGGTGGGACCATCTTAATTATCTATTGGGGAGGGAGCTCTGACTATTGGCAGAAATCAAAGCCCTACCTCACACTTCTATCCTTAATCGGTAAAACATCACGTAATCGTTGCATATCCTGACTTAACTTTGTATCAATAACTTTAGCATAAATCTGAGTTGTTGCAATACTTCGATGTCCCCATAACTTAGATACAGATTCTATGGGTACACCATTTTTCAATGTAACTGTAGTTGCAAACGTATGTCTGGCAACATGAAAAGTTAAATGCTTTGGGATATCACATAAATCGGCAATCTCTTTTAGATATGAATTCATTTTCTGGTTTGTGAATATCGGAAGAAGTTTCCCTGACATTTCAACTCTGGGATTATCCTGATATTTATTAATTATTTCTTCTGCCTGAGGTAAGATGGGTACTTTAACCTGCTGATTCGTTTTGATCCTATATGTAATAATCCATTTATTACCATCAATCCCAAACTGTATATTATCAATTGTCAATGCACACACATCAGAATAAGATAGCCCTGTATAACAACTGAAAATGAACAAATCCCTGACATAATCAAGCCTCGAGATGGAAAAATCTTTAAATTGAATCCTTGCCAATTCATCTTCATCCAAATAGGCAATTTCTTTTCGTATATATTTAGGCTTAAATTTCACAAAAGGATCTTTTTCCAGCCATTCATTTCTAACAGCCAGATTAATCACTTTTTTCATCCTCTCAATATGCTTCATTACAGTGTTATGATTGCATGGATTATCCGGATTAATAGGCTCCGACTCTTTCATGAACTTCTCAAAACCAGTGAGGAAACCATATTTGAGTTGAGATAACGGAATATCTCTGATAAAATGCTTCTTGATTAAATAGCGTTTAATATATTTCTCTGTTGTAAAATAGTTTTTCAATGTTCCCCACCTAAGAATATCCTTCATTTCTGAATTATGATATTCAAAAAGCTTCACTAAAGTAAAATCTGACTTTTCTATACCTAAATAGAGATTTTTAACTGTATCAATTGTTATTATTTCTCTTCTGGCCTGAAGTTGGTGATAGCAATCTACTACATGTCCTTTTATTTGTTCCAGTTGAGTATTTAGCCTTTGAGTTTCCCTGGTGTATCCGGCATACAATCCTTTATTAAAATCCCATTTATTAATATCAACAAAAGACTTTAAAGAAATTTCAGCCCTTTTTCCATTAACAGTTATCCTTAAATACAAGGGTGCTTGACCGTTTCTACCTTTACTCTGTTTTAGCAAGAACCCTACTCCCAGTGTATTAACCTTATTTCCCATAATATTTTATTTTAAATGATTGATTTTGATTATTAACATAAGTCTTAGAAAATCAATAAAAATGATCAAATATAATTATTGAATCAATCCATTAAGACTATCATTCAAGATCTTACAAAGATCTGGTGACCTACCGGTTAAATAGAAACAGAGGTCACCTAGTAAGGTCACTTAACAAATGTTAAAATCGATCAAAACGAACCAAATTAAACACTATGAATCTGATCGTTACCATATATCAACATATAAAGATAATAAGAAAATGAGGTCACCGAATAGGTCTCATTAAATGTGGTTTATTTTGCTACTAAACAGGATAATAAAAAACAAAAAAGCTCACAAACACAATGGTTTATGAGCTTTTGACTTGATTTGATTTTTTCATCGTCGGGGTACCAGGATTCGAACCTGGGACCCCCTGGTCCCAAACCAGGTGCGCTAACCGGACTGCGCTACACCCCGAAACAATATTCTATAAAAACAAAGAACTTTATCATTACAAAGTTCTTAAAGTAGTCGGGGTACCAGGATTCGAACCTGGGACCCCCTGGTCCCAAACCAGGTGCGCTAACCGGACTGCGCTACACCCCGAAAACAATATTGAGCGGAGAGTGGGGGATTCGAACCCCCGGTACAGTTTCCCGTACGTCAGTTTAGCAAACTGGTGGTTTCAGCCACTCACCCAACTCTCCTTTTTACACTCTCACCTTTCGAGAGTAACAATTGCATCAAAACTTCTCTATCGTACGCCCCGTTTGCAATTGCGTTTGCAAAAGTAGTAAATAGAATCATATCTCCAAAAACTTTTCCAAAAATTTCCGCACTTTTTATTCTTCAATATTATTGTCCGGAATTAACTAATTAAAAGTCAAAAAAAAAGCCCCCGAAGGAGCTTCAAAAAATTAATTATCTTTTTTAGGAGGTTTCTGTCCGGGCTTCGCAATTGAATCGCGCATGGCCGTATCAGCCTCAATATTTTTATATCGAAGGTAATCCATCACTCCAAGATTACCACTACGGAATGCTTCAGCCAATGCCTTTGGCACCTCAGCTTCTGCTTCAATTACCTTTGCTCGTGCTTCCTGAGCTTTAGCTTTCATTTCCTGCTCTAAGGCAACAGCCATTGCTCTTCTTTCTTCAGCCTTAGCCTGGGCAATATTTTTGTCTGCATCAGCCTGATCAATCTGCAAACCAGCACCAATGTTTTTACCTATATCAATATCAGCAATATCAATTGATAAAATCTCAAATGCAGTACCTGCATCCAAACCTTTTTCCAATACTACTTTTGAAATAGAATCAGGATTCTCCAACACTGCTTTATGCGAAACAGAAGAACCAATAGAGGATACAATACCCTCACCTACCCTTGCCAAAACAGTCTCTTCACCAGCTCCACCAACTAATTGCTTAATATTGGCACGAACCGTAACCCTCGCTTTTGCAATCAACTGAATACCATCTTTTGCAACAGCAGCTACTGGAGGCGTATCAATTACTTTTGGATTTACTGACATTTGAACAGCTTCAAACACATCACGACCTGCCAGGTCAATAGCCGTAGCCATTTGAAAGTTCAGGTCTATATTTGCCTTATTGGCCGAAACCAATGCATGCACAACGTTTTCGATATGACCACCGGCAAGAAAGTGGGCTTCCAGTTCATCACGTTTAATCTCTTTTAACCCTGCTTTTGAAGCCTCAATCAGAGCACGAACGATAACCCCTGGAGGTACCTTACGAATTCGCATCAAAACAAGTTGAATTAGTGAGATACGAACACCTGAAACTAAAGCCGAGAACCAAAGTAAAATAGGTACATAGTACAGGAATAAAAAGACAACGACAACAACTGCCGCTATCAATAATATAGGAGCGAAACCTTCCATAATAAGTTTAATTTTTAGGTTTTACAATTACGTATGTTTTGTATACTTTTTGAACTATAACTGACGTGTTTTCATCAACAAAATGACCGGGACAACGACCTTCAACCAGCTCAGAATTAACGCTTACTTTTCCTATTGGATTTAAACGGGTTACCGCAACCCCCTCGTCTCCCTCTTTTATAGCATCCTGCTTCACTGTTTCTACTTTACCTTCAATATTTGATTGAAGCATCAGACGATTCCATGTATTTGACCGGAAAGCCATTACCAAAATAACAATACCCGCAATCAAAGTGCCAACCAAGGCGATATTACCCGATGATGTTCCATATTTGTCATATACCAAATAAATACCACCAGCTGCAAATAAGAACCCTCCAATTCCTGCAACCGTTACACCGGGAAAAACAAAAAACTCAAGAACTAAAAGAAATAATCCCAAAAGGATTATTAAGATAATAACAGTTAATGACATAGTTATTTAATCAATGGTAACTAATAGTTTTTCCTGAACCATTTGCTCTTGTATCGTCAAAAGTTTATCAACCGAACCAACCATAATGTCGCACGATCCTTTGTAGTGAGTAATGAGGGCACATTGTTCTGCCTGAATAGCATCGTGCTCACAAACCTCACATAACACATCAATAACATGATCGAAAGTATTAACATCGTCATTATGAAGTGTAAGAATTCGCTTTTCACTATTACTTCCATCCTTTTCAGGAAGCTTGCTTCGTTTACTGAATGCAACCATAGGTCAAATGTTTCTTTAAATTAAACAGTTTTTTTGTAAAAAACCAATTCCTATTTTTTTAATTCATCCGTAAGATTAATTTGTTTACCATCCTTAAACACTACAACAAATGCACCACTAAATCCGGCAGCCCTCACTTTATCCAATTCTTCTGAAGCTTTAATATAACTAGAATATCTACCTGTAAAATATTTTGTAAGATCTTTTGAAGGAATTTCTGTTTTTGTAATTTCTGGTAATTGGCCTAATGCCTCAGCATTGGGTTCATTTCGAAATACTCCAATCTGTATACGATATTCATATTCCTTCTTAAAAGCAGCCTGAACAATTTCCTGAGGTTTCTTTAACTCCTCATCCATTCCTTGCAACTCCTGATATGTCTTTTGCACATTACCTACAACCTCTTCCTTTTCCACCAGCTCTTCAACAACTTCATTACCGTCTTTCTTCTCTACATAAGCAAACAATGCTTTTTCTTGTTCCTGCACTCCCGATCGCTTTAAAGCACCTGCCTTCTCATAAGTTTCAATATCATATCCTAATACAGGATTCAGCATCTCCTTAGCATTTTTAAAGTAGGTTGTTGCATCTATCTGCGGTTGTTCTATATAAGAAAAATCTGCGGTTGAACTTGACTTTACTATATTCATTAACCTTGAACCATAAATCTTATATTTCTGATCGAGTGACTGATGATATAATTCCAGAGAAATCTCCTTCAATTCCTTTGATTTATTGATCATTTCCTGAGCTGGTGAAACAACTTCTTCATCGACTTCCTCATCCTTCTTTTTAAATGGATTAGACACAACCGGAACCTTTACAGCTTGTTGATTATCGGCTTCCTCAAGCAGTTTAGATGACTCCAAACTAAGAATATTTCCCCAAACAAATAAAGAGTCTACTTTTTTCAACTGTGCGATCTCTGATGGATCAAAAATCTGTTGATACATCTCATCCAACTCATTCAATTTACGTTGAAATTCTTCGTTGGTAAAGTAGGTATATTCCGAAGGAATAAGAATCTCTTTCAATTTTGTTTCCGACTTCTTTTCAGTCTTTACCTGATCAGGTGCAATATACCTTCCTTGGCGGATCAGCTCTTTAATTCTGGTTAATTCGGTATACCTTGCATTATTTTGCGTTTGTTCAATTTTACTATCCAAACCATACACTTGTTTTTCAAGCAAAAGAATATCCTTCACCAACATATCACGTTCGGCATCAGAATTAGTTCTGGCATACCTATCACGCTGACCTTTCATCAGATTTGACAAACTATCTTTCTGATGGATCAACTGCTGACTCTGACGAAAATATTCCAATGCCTCCTGGCTATTAAAATGCTCTTTTTTAGTATAAACCAATGTATCCGCAACCATAAAACGAAATTCATTGCTTTTCTTTTGTTGATCAACGGATCCATTCATATCCGTTTTATTGGTAGCACTTAATCCCTGGTCGGAAAGTGGTAAAGCAGCCACCTCCTTAACTACATTCATATCTGTAACAAGATTTTTAACTACCTTATTATTCCATTGTATAGTATAAACAATCAGTGTACTATCACTTGTTTCCCGGTTAGATGCAAACCATCCTTTATCATTAAATTCATCCGTCACAAATAAGAAATCATCTTTGGGCGAGTTAAATGGAATACCCATATTAACAGGAGAAGAAAACGACTTGGCTTCAGAATCATAGGTTGATTTATAAATATCAAATCCTCCCATTCCTCCTTCACGATCGGAAGAGAAAAACAAGGTTTGTCCATCAATTAGTAAATACGGATACATATCATCAGCATCTGAATTCAATTCATTCAAAAGCTTACTATCACTCCAACCATCCAGAAGCTTTTCCATTTTATAAAGATCCCTGTTTCCAGTTTCGTTTAGTAATGCAAAATAGACCTGATCGCCTCGCTCAGTCAGATAAAGCACTCCCTCAGGGTCAACACCGGATTCAAAGAAATCACTATTCCGCATAATCCGTCCCACATCTTTCACCGGATGATAGTAATTAATGAAGGTTTTCTTCTGCACTGTATCTCTTGATAATACATCAAGATGATATACTTTGGCTGATAAATCGAGACTTACTTTACATTGCTGCAGATACATTTCAGCTTTCTCATTACGGATATCTGAAGCTGCAGCATATTTTAAAAAGCGATTAAATTGCGAAATAGCTTCTTCAAAATTATAATTCAACTGATAAGCTCTTCCTAAATAGTAATATGCATCACGACTAATACCTTTTAATGCTGCAAATTTTAATCTTTTTACAGCTTCCGAAATATTCTCATTATTCTGTAACAGACATATTCCATAATAATAATTGTATTTAGGCTCCCGATCGTACTTAGTTAATAAATACGCATAAGCCTTTTGAGCCTCATTATAATCACCGTCCTTAAAAATATCATATGCTTGTTTTGAAGTATAAGATTCCTGTGCATTTATCTTTAACGACATAAATGCAATCATTATCAAAACAATGTATTGAATTTTCATACGTAATAAAATCATATTTTTCTAGTATTGGCAGCTTCAAAATTAAACAAACCAATCGATTTTGCAGCCTGCTTATCAGAATAACTAAGGTTAATCAATAATATTAATTGCAAGGTACCTGCATTGAATAACATACAAATAAGCACAATAATATTACGATTAACAAAACACTTACAACATTGAATTATTGCATGTTAATAACTTTTGAACCAAGCCTGAGCATATTCGTTGTATATTAAATATATTTGTAACCAATTAATTTCATTAGCTATGTCAGTAGTAAAAGAAGGCGACAAAGCCCCTGTTTTCAAAGGAATCAATCAGGATAATAACACAATCAGCCTTGAGGATTTTAAAGGCAAAAAAGTAATTTTATATTTCTACCCTAAAGACAATACACCCGGCTGTACTGCTGAATCGTGTAATCTAAGTGAGAACTATGATGAACTTACCGATAAAGGCTTTGAAGTAATAGGTGTAAGTCCCGACAGTATTTCGTCGCACCAGAAATTTATTACCAAACACAATCTTAGATTCAACCTAATTGCAGACACTGAAAAAGAGATTCTTGAGATGTACAATGCATGGGGAGAAAAGAAGTTGTATGGTAAAACTTACATGGGTGTTTTGAGAAAAACATTTATTATTGACGAAGAGGGCACAATTACAAAGATCTTTGAAAAAGTAAAAACAAAAGATCATACAAATCAGATATTGAGCGAGTTAAACCTATAACTCCATTACCCTGACAAATTGAAGAAACAGCATAAAACACAATAAAATGGCAGAAAAAGAGAAAAAAGAAAATAAAGTTAACCAGGAAAAACTGAAAGCACTTCAGCTTACCATGGATAAAATTGACAAAACCTATGGTAAAGGAACCATTATGAAGATGGATGATGCGTCCATTGAAGATGTTCCGGTAATTCCATCTGGCTCAATTGCACTAAACCTTGCTTTAGGCGTTGGCGGATTACCTCGTGGAAGAATCATTGAAATCTATGGTCCTGAATCTTCGGGTAAAACCACTCTTGCCATTCATGCCATTGCAGAAGCTCAGAAACAAGGGGGTATTGCCGCGTTTATTGATGCAGAACACGCCTTCGATCGTTTTTATGCCGAAAAATTAGGAGTTGATCTGGAAAACCTTTTAATTTCCCAGCCTGATAATGGTGAGCAAGCATTAGAAATTGCTGATCAGCTTATCCGATCGTCAGCAATTGACATCATTGTTATTGACTCTGTGGCTGCTCTTACCCCTAAAGCTGAAATTGAAGGCGAGATGGGAGATTCAAAAATGGGATTACAAGCCCGTTTAATGTCTCAGGCACTTCGTAAATTAACTTCAACCATCAATAAAACCAACACAACCTGTATTTTCATCAACCAGTTGCGTGAAAAAATTGGAGTAATGTTTGGAAACCCCGAAACAACAACAGGTGGTAACGCATTAAAATTCTATGCTTCTGTTCGTTTAGACATTCGTCGTGTTACGCAAATTAAAGACGGCGAAAACGTAGTTGGTAGTTTAACTCGCGTTAAAGTTGTTAAAAACAAAGTAGCTCCTCCGTTCAAAAAAGCCGAATTTGAAATTCGTTATGGCGAGGGAATCTCCAGAATTGGTGAGATCCTAGATTTGGGCGTTGAACTTGAAATCGTAAAGAAAAGCGGTTCATGGTTCAGTTATGGCGAAACAAAACTCGGTCAGGGTAGAGAAGCTGTTAAGGAAGTAATTAAAGACAATCCTGAATTAGCAGAAGAACTGGAACAAAAGATTATGGAAGCCATTAAGGCAAAGTAATTCCAACAGATACAAAAAACGGGTACTCAAAACTGAATACCCGTTTTTTTATTTCAATTGTCCTTATTTCTGTAAATAAGCAGATAAAGTTCCTGCCTCAATCACCTCTTTAAGATTCTTCATCTCCTTAGTGATCTTTATTTTATTAACAGGGTTCTCGCAAAAATCAATAACTCCTGTCAATGCCTTCTTAACCAATTCATCTTTCTCTATACCACCTTCATTTTCGATATATCGCAAGGCATAATATACCAGAAACATCTCATTAAGCTCCTGACGTTCCTCTGTTATTGCAGCAATCTTTTCACTCAACAGCACTTTCTTGTCAAATTTAGCATCTACCCATTTCGTTACAAAGTCAGTAGCAACAATGCGCTGTTCGTCGTTTTTATTATAACGGGCAGCTACCAGATAATAACAACACTCCAATACATCCTCTTCAGCTGATTTAAGCTGATTGCTATCATTAAGTTCAATTTCTTTCACATAAGAAAAATCCTGCGAATACATTAATGAAGCCATCAATAAGGCAAACACAGTTGTAATCAGATATTTCATAACACACAATTTTAATTATCACTTTTTAAAAGTGTTAATAATTACGGTTAAACATCTGAAAGTGAGTATTCTTTTGACGAATGATTAAATATTATAGACTAAATTGAAAAAATAAGCGATAAATACAATTCCATACAATGCTAAAATGCAGATTTACAACAACTAAAAGTCGTGCCAAATTTACAACCAAACATATACCATCAATAACTTTTTAACATGGGTATTATAAATAATGTATATACATAACAACCCACACAAAAATTTAAAAAACATTCAACTGAAGCAAATATCATTAATGCAAAGGCAAGACCCAAAGCCCAGCTCGTCAAATTAAATACGCTCAAAACAATTATAAGAGCACTAAAAACCATACCTAAGCGAGCGGCAAACATTTTCGGAGCCTTATCTATTTTTAATCCATCTGCATAATATCTTATTGCCAATTTCATTGAAACATAGGCAACAACACTGAATTTTCCATTCATATACCCCCTTAAAAGAAAATCGACTAACAAAAAAACAGGAATCAACCATAATTGCGTAAACAAATACAATCCCAACAATGCCACCACTAACAAGGCAGAAATTCGTGGTTGAGCTTCTAATACTCGATCAGGGGATACCGGACACACTAAATTCTTCATCTTTTGTTCTTATTTAATGATCAATTCATTTATTAACAGAACAAAAGTATGATATACAAAATAAACAGCCTACTTTTTTAATATATTTATTCCTATTAATTTAATATAAATACATTTTAATAATTGTATATCAATATATTATATTTCCTTTTTTTTTAATATGTTTTATTCATATAGTATATTGACATAACCCACAACTACTAACTTAGGATATTCATTTACGCAATTTTTGTCGCCTAACGAAAATGACTAAAAATGAGACTTTACAAATGACTCCAAACAAAATAAACCAACGATACAAATGATAAAATGCAGAATAGTTTTTAAAAAATACACCCATCATTACCAATGATACTCCAATTAATAGCAATAGTATTTCCCAACCTATTTTTAATACTTTTCTGCTGACACCTACCACCAGGTAGATAACCTTCAAACTACCTCCTACAGTAAAAAAAACAATTGACCAATCTAACAATTCCGACTGCATCCTAAGAAGAATACCAAGAAGAATAAAAATTCCACCTAGAATAAGTAGCCATTTCGATGGTTTATTTATCATTTTAGCCATAAACATTTTATCACCCATAAGGTTATAACCAAAGACATTTGTATTTAATAGCTTTATTATCTTTACAGCCATTAAAGACCCAATTTATGAAAACAGCAAGTATAATCATTTTCTTAAGTATTGTTTTAAGCATTCACTTTTTTGTCAACTTTTACATTTACCAAAGAGGAATGCAATGGTTGGAGAATACTACAACCTTAAAATTTGCATTCAGAATTTTAATGATTGTACTTTTTTTAGCTTATCCAGCAGGACGGTTTCTTGAAAAAATATGGTATGCTCCCCCATCAACCACCCTTCATTGGATTGGCGCCTTCTGGTTTGCTGGCATGCTCTATTTTACTCTTAGCCTCATAACTGTTGATCTGATCAGATTATTGAACTGGATTTTTCATTTCCTACCTCCCAAAGAAAGTGCAGCTTATACTCAGCTTAAGAATATAACCGGTATCATTATTTTTACTGGTGTTCTTTTAACCGTACTTATTGGCTTTTTAAATGCATGGCATCCAAAAATCAACCAACAAACAATTAATATTCATAAGAATGCAGGATCAATGCAATCTCTAAAAATTGTTGCAGCCTCAGACATACATCTCGGAACCATTATTGGCCCAAGAAAAACAAGCAAACTGGTTGAAACCATCAATAGTCTTCATCCAGATATTATACTTCTGGCAGGAGACGTGGTAGATGAAGATGTACAACCCGTTATCAAACAAAACTTAGGCAAAAACCTTTTGGAATTAAAAGCTCCTATGGGAGTTTATGCATCAACAGGTAATCACGAGTATATTGGTGGTGTTGAAAGAGCTGTAGAATATTTGATCGATCATGGCATTACTGTTTTACGTGACTCCAGCATCACAATAAATGATTCGTTTATTATTGCCGCCAGAGAAGACAGAGACAAAAACAGAACCAATAACCAGCGTAAAAACCTCGAGGAGTTAATTGGAAATCTTGACCATTCAAAGCCTATCATTTTACTCGATCATCAACCTTATAATTTGAATGACGCAACAAATGCTGGTGTTGATTTGCAAATATCTGGGCACACTCATCATGGTCAGCTTTGGCCTTTTGGATACATTACCGAAAAGATATTTGAAGTAAGCAGGGGCTATAAGCAGAAAGGCAATTCTCATTTTATTGTCAGCACAGGCTTTGGTACCTGGGGACCTCCAATCAGAACAGGAAACAGACCAGAGATATTAGAAATCACACTTAACTTTGTCGGTGAAGTTAATGAATAAACTCTATCTTTGATTCATATATCAAAGATGTAACCTAATATTCAACCCGGCTCAATCTTATGATCCGAATATCTGTATTAATTGCACTTGTTTGCACCATATTTATAAGTAAGGCTCAGACTATCTCTGTGCGCGATGCTCAGAATCTGCAACCTCTTGAACTGGTAACTATTTTTACTTCAACTCCAAACATTAGTACCGTAACTAATACAAACGGGAAAGCATCCATGGATGAATTTAGTGGGTTAGACAGTATTTTCTTCAGATTAATTGGTTACGAAACAAAAGTTATTAGTTACCAACAATTAAAAAAATCAAACTGGGTATTATTACTGAAACCAAGCGAACTGTCTTTGGACGAAATCATCGTTTCTGCCACAAAGTGGAAACAGGGACGAAGAGAAACACCCTCTAAAGTAACCATCCTGAAACCCAAAGACATTACTTTTTTAAACCCGCAAACAGCTGCTGATTTAATAGCCAATACCGGAGATGTATATATTCAGAAAAGTCAACTCGGTGGAGGCAGCCCTATGATAAGAGGTTTTGCAACAAACCGTGTATTAATTACTGTTGATGGAGTAAGAATGAATAATGCCATCTTCAGAAGTGGTAATCTGCAAAACATCATTTCGCTCGATCCGTTTGCCACAAACCGCGCCGAAGTAATTTTCGGTCCAGGTTCAGTAATATATGGAAGTGATGCCATTGGCGGAGTGATGGGATTCTTAACCTTCGATCCAATACTTGGACATGGCGATAATACACTTATTAAATTAAGAGCCAACACTCGCTACTCATCAGCCAATAACGAAGCTACAGGGCATTTTGATTTTAACCTGGGATTTGACAAATGGGCTTCATTTACAAGTTTCACCTATTCTGATTTTAGCGATTTAAAGATGGGGTCAAACGGACCCGAAGAATATGTCAGACCCGAATATGTGATTACAGAAAATGGTTTAGACAAGATTGCTAAAAACACAAACTCTGAATTACAAACTCCGACAGCATATAACCAGGTTAACCTGATGCAGAAGTTTAAATTTACACCTAATAATAACTGGCAACTGAATTACAGCTTTAATTACTCTGAATCTTCCAATGTTGATCGCTACGATCGACTTATACAATACAAGAATAATTCATTACGCTATGCCAAATGGTATTATGGTCCACAGGTTTGGATGATGAACAACCTTAACATCCAGCATTCAGCTTCAACAAAGATCTACGACCACATGCACATCATTGTATCTCACCAACATTTTAAAGAAAGCAGACACAACCGAACTTTAAATAGTTCAACCATCACTCACAGAACCGAAAAGGTTGATGCTATCAATCTGAATGTTGACTTTGAAAAAAACAATCAAAATGGAAATCGTTTGTTTTACGGATTTGAAGCAATAGGTAATTCTATCGACTCAAAAGGGGTGAAAGAAGATATCTTTAGTAATTTAACAGAACCAGCTTCATCGCGTTATCCAGATGGCTCTGTTTGGCTATCAATGGCTGTTTATGGAAACTACTTACATAAAGTAACTAAGAAAACAAGTCTGCAAGGAGGTGTTCGTTACAACTACATTCACTTAAATGCCGAATTCAGTGATGAGTTTTTCGATTTCCGCTTTGACAATACAACTCTTAACACTGGAGCATTAACCGGGAGCCTTGGTATTATTCACAACCCAAATGAAAATATTCAGCTAAGCTCTTCTTTGTCAACGGGATTTCGTGCTCCCAATATCGATGATATAGGTAAAGTTTTTGATTCAGAACCCGGATCAGTCGCAGTTCCTAATCCTGTTTTAAAACCTGAATATGCCATCAATGGAGAAGTTGGTGCGGCCATAGTCATTATTGAAAAACTAAAAATTGACATGGCAGCTTATTACACCTGGCTAACCAATGCCATGGTTCGCAGAGATTATCAACTGAACGGTCAGGACAGTATTTTGTACGATGGTGAATTAAGCCAGGTGCAGGCAATACAAAATGCTGCTCATGCAAAGGTTTATGGTATTCAGGCTGGCATGGAATATAAATGGAGATCAGGCATTAGTGCATCCAGCAGATTTAATTACCAGAAAGGACAAGAAGAACTCGATGATGGAACAAAGTCTCCTTTACGTCATGCTGCACCTTGGTTTGGAGTTACTCATCTGAGTTACGAAACAGAAAAACTAAAGCTTGACTTCAATATTCAATACAATGGTGAGGTATCATATACCCATATGCCCGAAAGCGAGATTGACAAAGCATACATGTATGCCCTCGACGCAAATGGCAATCCATACGCTCCAGGCTGGACAACCATTAATCTGGTTTCGCAATACCACATCACTCCTAACCTATTGGTAACTGCAGGTATAGAAAACATTACCGATAAACGTTACAAAACCTATTCATCCGGCATTGCTGCCCCAGGACGTAACATTATTCTTTCTTTGATGCTTTCACTTTAGCAAGCCAAAAGTTAATTAATGCCAAAAAATCAATAAGTTCCGTTTCGATACCGCATTATTAAAAAAAGAGGTCTATCTTTGCGCTCGATTTAACGAGGACCACTCAGGTCACAATCAGTAGCACTGTCGTAGCATAATTAATTCTTGGTATCGCTGCATGATCGTGAGAAGGGGTGGATAAAGAATTATTTATGCAAACATTTAAAGAAAGCGGACTTCCGGAAGAAGTTCTGAAAGCTATTGGTGAGCTTGGATACGAAACACCAACCCCTATTCAAACGAAGACCATTCCTGAAATTTTAAATTACGGTAACGACTTGATTGCTCTGGCACAAACCGGGACCGGAAAAACAGGAGCATTTGGATTACCGGTGATACCACAGATTGTTACCGAAGATAAAAAAGTACAGGCATTGATCTTATGCCCTACACGCGAATTATGTCTTCAGATCACGAAAGATCTGAACAACTATGCAAAATATTATAATGATTTGTACATCACTCCTGTGTATGGAGGAACTGAAATCAGAACTCAGATCAGAGCACTGAAAAGAGGAACGCATATTGTAGTGGGTACTCCAGGCCGTATGAACGACCTTATTAATCGTAACGCAATTGAATTGGGTGATGTTCGTTGGCTGATTCTTGATGAAGCAGACGAGATGTTAAACATGGGCTTCAAAGATGATTTGGAAAGCATCATGGCACAAACTCCAGAGTGGAGACAAACCCTTCTTTTCTCGGCTACAATGCCGCCCGACATTGCACGTATGTCGAAACAATACATGCAAGATCCGGTTGAGATCAGTGTTGGAACTAAAAACTCTGGTTCATCTAATGTAGAACACCATTATTACATGGTGCATGCAAGTGATCGTTACAAGGCACTGAAGCGTATTGTTGACGTTACACCTGATGTTTACGGAATTGTATTCTGTCGTACCCGCCAGGAAACCAAAGACATTGCTGACAGCTTAATGGCCGATGGATACAATGCAGATGCTATTCATGGTGATCTTTCGCAGGCACAGCGTGATTTGGTAATGCACCGTTTCCGCAAAAATCACCTTCAACTCCTAGTTGCTACCGATGTGGCTGCCCGAGGGATTGACGTTAACGACCTGACACACGTTATTAACTATAACTTGCCGGATGATATTGAAGTTTATATCCATCGAAGCGGTCGTACCGGACGTGCAGGTAAAAAAGGTATATCTGTGTCCATCATCCATGCACGCGAGGCTCATCGTATCAAGGCTATAGAAAAAATTGCCAAGAAAACTTTCGAACGCAAATGGGTTCCAAAGGCAGACGAGATTTGCGAAAAACAATTATTCCACTTCCTCGACCGTGTTGACAACACAGTATTAGAAGAAGATTCACCGGTTAAAGCTTTGATGCCTGCCGTATATGAGAAGTTGGCTACCATGGAACGTGAACAGTTGATTACTCAGTTTGTAGCAGCAGAATTCAACCGTTTTATGGAGTATTATAAAGATGCTCCTGATTTGAATATCTATAAAGAAGATCGCTCAAGAGGACGTAACGATGGTGGCGGAAGAAGAGGTGATGTTCCATTCAGCCGTTTATTTATCAATCTGGGTAAAACTGATAAGGTAAGTTCTGGCGATATCATTGGCTTAATCAACAGCAAATTTAAAGGAACAACTGTAAAAGTTGGTAAGATCGAATTACTTCGTAACTTCTCTTTTATTGAGGTTGACAAGACCTTTGAACAGGAAGTAATTGAAAAGCTGGGCAAAACCAAACTTAAAGGCAAAAAGGTAAGTCTTGAAGTGGCAACCCCAAAACCATCATCAAAAAGAAGAAATAAAAGAAGATAATAACATATTAAGAGGCATCGTTAACGATACCTCTTTTTTTATAGATTATTCAATTTTAAAGTATTCTGTTGTTGCTAAACTATAGCTTATCATTATTTATTTTGGCTTACAAAACCATCATATAACTCCTTTCCTTTCTCTGGTTCTTTGCAATCCAGCATTCCATAGATAAATCCTTTTTTATAGGTGAGCTTAACCTTATCCAGATAAGGATCATCAAACACATAGGTTATTTCTTTCAACTTCTTTTTAAACTTTAAACGAGTAAAATATTTACTCATGATCTCACGACATTTCTCATCATCTCCCTTATAAACAAACAATCTGCACTCTTCGTCGCCTACCTTGTATTTAGCCGTAAAGGCACCATTAAACCCGGTTACACCCATAAAATTCTCGGCCATATATCGCTCGCTCGAAGGTATTTTGTTTTCAGCAGGCAAATAACTTAACTGTTCGGGAAGCAGGCATTTTTCACATATCTTACCAGCCACCTGTTTGGCAAAGTCAATTAACGAATCCTCATCCAATGCAGGATGCCCGTTGTAAACCTTCACATAATAACTACCCGCCAGAAAAAAAACAGCCCCGCTTTCGTAAAAACCCTCGGCTCCAATCTCTAATAAGGTTGCCGCTTGTGGTCTTTCTTCAGAGTAAATACCAAAGGCATACATATTATCACCATGTCGGTAGAGCTCCAGCGTCAACGACTGTTCCTGATCATTTGTATAATCCGCAACCCATAAATCCTGGAAATCATAACCCAGATAAAAATCAGAGGCTCCGTTGATATAATTATACAGATTATCACGGTCGAAAAACTGCTTTTCTCCTTGCAAAGTAAAACCTTCAATATTTTCAAATTGAGCAGGATAAGTCTGAGCACCCACCAATGTGACGCAAACAAATGCTATCACACTTAATAAAATTTTCTTCATTCAACTATTTTAAAATTAACGCTTACGATATTAGCTGATAAATTCATCCGGAACATCAACCAAACGACTAACTTTTTTAATTTTATCAGCAACTGCAAAATTCTTAACACAGGAAACCGTACAGCTATCACAATCAGAGCATGGATCGTTTTTTACACCCATATCAGCCAGTAAGGTCTTAGCCTGATTCATATCGCGATATCCATAGGTGTACATATACGAGCGCATAATTTCAGGTATAGGTAATCCTTTTTTACATTGTCCGGCGCACACACTGCACTGATTACAATACAACCCTGCATATTCACGGGCAAATTCCAGATCTTTCTCTTCCTGCTTTGACATCTTAAGCTTTTCCATTACCGAAAAACTCTCATCCATATGTTCAAATGCTGTAAAGCCGGGTATAGCTGTACATATATTTTCATTTTGCAAAGCCCATTTCAAGGCTGCTTTGGTATTAACCGGCTTGGTATGCTCTTCATCCAGAAAACCACCTGCCATTGTTTTCATAGCAACAAAACCAATTCCTTTGGCCGCTGCATCAGCAATGGTCTGCGTTAATTCGTCGCGATGATCCTGCTTAAAATTATAGGCAGTGAGAACCACATCATAAATACCGGCTTCTACAGCTGCTTTGATAACTTCAGGTTCATTTTTATGAGTTGATACACCTAAAAATTTGCACTTACCCTGCTCTTTGGCCAGCTTTAATGCCTTAATTAATTCAGGATGCAACACTGCTTTACCGGAAGATACGGCATGAGCATAAAGTAAATCAACCTGATCCATTTGCAAACGTTTTAAACTGATATCGAGATACTCCATAAATTTCTCAACCGTAAAACTGGCTCCTATTTCACCTGTTTTTCTATCCATATCATCAGGCACCACCTTGGTAGCAATAAAAAACTGGTTTCGATCATAATTCTGGAATATTTCTCCCAGCATTTCTTCGTTTTTCCCCTTTTGATAAACGTGAGCAGTGTCAAAATGTACGATTCCTCTTTTTATTCCTGCCTCAATTAACGCTTTGGTATCACCTCGCATGGCACCCATACTAACAATGGGAAGTTTAACCCCGGTTCGTCCTAATATTCGGTAAATAACGTTGTCTTTTTTAAAACTGGCTGCCTGTGCCGTTTCACTCTTGATAAAAGCTGCTCCGGCTATACCGGCTGCTGTCAGCTTTAAAAAATTTCTTCTGCTGTTGTCTGAATTATTCATGGGATTCGGATTAATTGAACCCCAATATAGTAATTTAAGGCGATGATAACCAGACAACAAAATACTAAACCCTTAATATAGGATGATTCAAAATAAGCAAGGGGAAAACATGTTTCTGATATTAAGGAATCATTTCCATGATAATTCTCACAACTTAATATTCAGAAAGATGTTACTTTTAAAACCGCATTTATTGGTCAGAAAACAACGCAAGTCAATACCTTATCATCATATTAACTTAAAAACAAAATTCATCAAAAACTTATAATTACATGAAGAAGTATATCTATTTTTTGGGCCTTGTTGGATTATTGATATCGTGTAGTAGTCCACAAACAGCCGAAAAACCAACCTTTAACAACCGCGACTTAAAAGTAGAAAGTGAAATAATGACACCCGAAGTTCTTTGGTCGTTGGGTCGTGTTGGAAATGTGTCTGTATCACCCGATGGTAAAACAGTGGTTTTTACGGTTTCGTACACCAAGATTGAAGAAAACAGAACCTATACTGATATTTACACCCTGCCTGCAGAAGGTGGCGAATTCAAACAAATAACGTCTACTTACGCAAATGAATTTGAGGTTAGCTGGCGCCCCGACGGACAGAAGATTGCTTATCTGTCGTCTGCATCAGGCGATGTTCAGCTTTGGGAAATGAATCCGGATGGTTCAAAACCCACTCAGGTAACGCATATCAAAGGGGGTATTGAAGG
Source organism: uncultured Carboxylicivirga sp. (assembly GCF_963674565.1). Lineage (NCBI taxonomy): Bacteria > Pseudomonadati > Bacteroidota > Bacteroidia > Marinilabiliales > Marinilabiliaceae > Carboxylicivirga > uncultured Carboxylicivirga sp. The sequence continues at coordinate 5,533,249 of NZ_OY771430.1, read as the reverse complement.
CTATAAATATTCGCCAACAATGGATAAACTAGTTTTCACACAGAGTGTAAAACTGGATGAAACCATTCACGATCTTTACCCTGATTTACCGTTGGCAGATGCCCGAATTGAAGATGACTTAATGTATCGCCATTGGGACAGCTGGCATGATTTCACCTACAGTCACGTGTTTTATATCGATTATGCCAACGGTTCAACAGTTGGTTCGGCCACCGACATTATGGAAGGTGAAAAATATCACTCCCCACTCAAACCTTTTGGTGGCATGGAGCAGATTAGTTTTACTGCTGATGGTAAAAACATTGCGTATACTTCAAAAAAACTGGAAGGTAAAGCTTCTGCATTCTCAACCAACAGCGATATTTATTTATATTCGATTGCTGACAAAACCACCAAAAACCTTACTGAAGGCATGATGGGTTATGATATTGCGCCAACTTTCTCACCCGATGGAAATCTGATGGCCTGGGAAAGCATGGAACGCGATGGTTACGAGGCCGACAAAAACCGCTTGTTTATTCTGGATCTGGCAACGGGAACAAAAACGGATTACAGCAAAGAGATTGACTTTAATGTTCATGGTCTTACCTGGAGTGTAGACGGAAAAAAACTTTGGTTCACTTCGGAGGATAAAGGATCGAATGAAATTTATGCTTTTGATCTAACTGATGCTTCTTATGCAAAAGTAACAGATGGAATTCACAACTATAACTCTGTCGATATTGCCGGTGACAAACTGATTGCTACCCGTACTTCAATGCAGTATCCAACCGAAATTATTTCAGTTGATCCGGCAACAGGAGAAGGAATAAACATATCGAAGGTTAATGAGCCTCTTCTTTCTCAGTTAAAAATGGGAGATGTTGAAAAAAGATGGATCAAAACTACCGATAACAAAGATATGCTCACCTGGGTGATTTACCCACCTAACTTCGATCCGAATAAAAAATACCCTACCCTTTTATATTGCCAGGGTGGTCCGCAAAGCATGGTTAGTCAGTTCTGGAGCTTACGCTGGAACTTTCAGATGATGGCTGCCAACGATTATATTATTGTAGCTCCAAACCGTAGAGGTTTGCCTGGTTTTGGTCAGGAATGGAACGAACAAATCAGCGGTGATTACGGTGGTCAGAATATGAAAGATTACCTTTCAGCTATTGATGCCGTTGCAAAAGAACCATTTGTTGACAAAAATAAACTTGGAGCCGTTGGCGCCAGTTATGGTGGTTTTTCCATTTATTGGTTGGCCGGTCATCACAATAAACGATTCAGTGCCTTTGTGTCGCATTGTGGTATTTTCAATCTGGAGCAAATGTACAGTATAACTGAGGAAATGTTTTTTGTAAACTGGGACAATAAAGGTAGTTATTGGGATAAAGATAATAAAGCAGCTATGAAGAGTTATGAAAACTCACCTCATAAGTTTGTTCAAAACTGGGATACTCCAATTCTTGTTATTCATGGTGCTAAGGACTTCCGGATTCCTTACACGCAGGGAATGGGAGCTTTTAACACAGCCCGAATGATGGATATACCTGCAAGATTCCTTTACTTCCCTGAAGAAAACCATTGGGTACTTTCTTGTCAGAATGGAATTTTGTGGCAACGAGAGTTCTTCCGATTCCTGGATGAGCAGTTAAAAAACTAGAACATTTTTCTTAAAAATATTTAAAGCAGAGGCAAAATTTGTCTCTGCTTTTTAATTTTCCTAACAATACATTCAAGATTCACTGGCTTTCAAGCCACTAGATCAAAAAAATTAATTTAACTTCATTGAATTAATTTATCTGTAATGGATAAAAATAATTGGTAACTATTTATATTTTTGCCGAACTTTTTTAAGTTTAGCTTTTAATCATCTTTTAATGTAGTAGCAATAATTTTACACGTGCAGAAATGAGGCAATCGTATTTCGAACTTATTGACCAAACTTATTATTTCCCTCAACCGGGTTTTGATATTGAAAATGGAAATTTATACTTCAATAATGTATCATTAAAACATATCATTGATAAATATGGTACACCTTTAAAAATTTCTTATCTACCTCGAATAGGTGAACAGGTCAAGAGAGTTAAAAACCTTTTTAGTAAATCCATTAAAGCCAATGGTTACAAAGGGAAATACAATTATTGCTATTGTACAAAAAGTAGTCACTTCAGTTTTATCATCAAAGAAGTACTGAAATATGGTGTAAGTCTTGAGACATCATCCAGCTATGACCTTGATATCATTCTTAAATTACACGATGAAGGACTGATTACCAAGAATATTAAGCTGGTTCAGAACGGACATAAAACTGATGGTTATCTGCAAAAGATAGCACAATTACACAATGCCGGTTTTAAAAACCTTATTGTTGTTCTTGACAGCCTTCATGAATTAGATCGTTTGATGCCATTAATTGAAGGTACCATTCAGGTAGGTATTCGTATGGCGATTGACGAAGAACCTCAGTCAGCATACTATACCTCACGAATGGGTATTCGTCCGGCTGATGTGATGAACTTTTACAAAGAAAAAATTGCCGACAACCCAAAAGTGAAGCTTCGCATGCTTCATTATTTTGTGGATAGCGGTATTAAGGATACACTTTATTACTGGGGATTATTCCAAAAAGGATTAAACCTTTATGTTGAGTTGAAAAAACAATGTGAATCATTAAGTGCTTTCAACATTGGTGGTGGTTTACCAATTCGAAATAACCTGGGTTTTGAGTACGATTACAACTACATCATCAATGAAATTGTACGTAACATCAAAGATACATGTACAGCTGAAGGTATTGATGATCCGGATATTTTTACCGAATTCGGAAGATATACCGTTGGAGAGTCAGGAGCCATCATTTTCAAGGTTCTGGAGGTGAAGCAACAAAACGATGCCGAGCTTTGGTACATCATCGATAACAGTTTGATGACCACCATACCCGACAGCTGGAGTATTTTTGAAAAGTTCATTCTATTACCCATCAACAATTGGGATAAATCATATTCGAAAGTAAACATCGGTGGAATTACCTGCGATCATTCTGATTATTATAACACAGAAGATTTGAACCAGCAGGTATTTATGCCTAAGATAGCTAATGCCAACGAAGAGCCTTTATATCTAGGCTTCTTCCACACCGGAGCTTACCAGGACTCAATTAGTGGTTACGGTGGGTTAAAGCACTGCCTGATACCCGCACCTAAGCATGTGGTAATTGAGCGCGATGAAAATGGTTTACTTCGAGATTACTTATTTAAAGACGAACAACGAGTTGAAGATATGCTTCGTATACTAGGATTTTTAGAAGGGTAACCCGTTTGGGTTACCTTTTTTTTTAGAATTCGATTAACAAACCGATGGTTGGCAAAACAGTACCCGAAGTACCATTCAGCTCTTTCATTGCATAACGCTGCTCGTTCAACTCGGCATTAGGATTTACAATCATCGATTCACCATTTTCATCCAGTTGCTGTATCAATTCGGGAGCCTGCGCAGCTTGATTATTATACACATTCTGTATATCGATGTAAAAACCCAAAGTCATCTTCTTAAGGTTGTAGGTTTTATCAACCCGTAAATCCAGCTGATGAAAATCTTCCAATCGCCTGGTATTGTATTGCGAATAATCAAGATATTGCTTGTATTGGGCATCCCATGCTACTTTTAACGATGATCTGTCTCCGTCGTAAGGTGTATACGGCAAACCTCCTACATAACGCCACTTCATGCCTACAGTCCAGTTACGTTGCAGGGTTTTATTTACTGTAATGGTAAACAAATGTCGACTATCCCATGCCGATGCCACATAATCGTCTTTGTAATCGGTAAATTCACTGCGTACAAAAGTATAGGCTGCAATCATATTTAACCCTTTGTTTGTTTTAGTGCGATACAGAGCCTCAAAACCATAGGCTCGTCCTTTTGATGTTGATGTAACTTCCTCGTCTCCTACAACTCCAAAATCACCACCTTTGCTGGCCATCGAAATAGAATCCTGTACCGAGAACGGATACTTATCATACAGTTTAAAAAAGCCTTCCAGTGTCATTCTACTATGATCATTGGGGCGTAATTCAAAACCAGTCACAAAATGATCAGACGAAATATAACTTAACCCGTTTTGCTTATTAACCAATACTCCGTCACTGTTTCGGTAACCCATCGTTGTATATGACGGGTTCTGATAATAACGCCCCACATTGGCATTGAAATAAAATTCAGGCAAAATCATAAACGACAAAGATGCTCTTGGGCTGAACTGATCTAGCATATTATTCATTTGATCGGAATAACTGTTGGCATCCATTCTGACACCTCCGGATAAGGTAAGCCGGTTATCGAAAAAAGGATGCGATACAGATCCAAACAAAGCATACTTGACAAAATTCAATTCCGATTTATAATTTATCTCAGATGGTTCGCCTCCAATAAATACCTTATTATAAGTGCGGTTGTAGTAGTTGATATATTCAGCTCCTGCACCCACATTAATAGTCCACTGATTAGGACGTGCCGTATATTCTGTTCTGAACTTATTCTCAATCTCATCTGAAATATAATTCAGATTCAGGTTTTCGGGCGACTCTATATTATCATCGTATTTAATGGCTTCATTATTCAAATGATTTCTGCTGAGATACATCGACAGGTAACTGTTACCAAAATAATGCTTGTAAGATGTGCCAATGGTATAATTCCATTGATTATTTACAGGCAGATATCCGATTATATATTGGTTTTCCTCAGTAGGTGTTGCATCATTATTGAATTCAAAAACATCAATGGCACCAATACCCAGAAATGAAATTTCATTCCGGTCATCTATTCGGGTCTCAGTCTTAAACTGAAAATCGGTAAAAGTTGGCAGAAAAGGCAAATCAAGAGCGGCGAATAAAAACTGTAGATACGAACGTCTGACTGATGCAATTAATCCGGTTTTCTCACTTAATGGAGCTAAGGTCGTAAGTGAAATTTCAGAAGCTCCAAGCGTTCCTTTAAAAGTTGGTTTTTCCACATCAACATCAATCTGCTTAAATTCAAAAACAGAACTTAGGGCATTACCTTTGCCCGCAGGAAATGCACTGGAATAAAAATCAACCTCTCTGATAAAGTCAACATTTAAAATACCAACAGGACCTCCTGTGGCTCCCTGTGTTGCAAAGTGATTAATATTTGGAATCTCAATACCATCAATAAAAAAGCGATTCTCCGATGGTCCGCCACCGCGTACAAATAAATCATTACGAAAAGTACTGGCAGATCCAACTCCGGGAAATGATTGAATCACCTTGGATATATCACGATTAGCCCCGGCACTTTTCTCTATCTGATCAATTCCTATTCTTCTTAACGACACAGGGGCATCTGGCCTCACAGCATAAGGTGAAGCTGTAATTTTCACCTCCTCCAAAGACTCAGCTGTCGATTCCATTTTTATTTGCACACTTGTATTTCGTACCTGAGAGATATTGTATTCTTCTGTTATCACATTTTTATATCCGATAGATGAAAGCTGCAGGCGAATAAATCCGGGGTCGAGATTACGGAATTCAAATCGCCCCAAGGTATCTGTCATTGTTCCTGTGGTGGTATTAAAAATGACCACACTTGCAAAAGGAACAGGTTTATTGGTGTAGGCATCGCGCACTTCTCCTTTCAGCACACCTGATTGTGCATGAATATTACTAACAAAGAACAATAGAGGTATAAAAACAAAGAATTTCATAAGTCTATTAAAGTTCATATTTTGTCTGTTTTAGTGTAATGTTAATCTTATTTGTTTAAAATTTCTATCAATTGATTAAACATTGATCATTTAAAAAAGTTTATTAGTCAGGATTATTAAATTTGATTACCTTTCTAGGGTTAACCCAAGTCTTATGAATCGCAAATCACTGTTCAAACAATTTCTTATTTGGCGGCTTCGACATGTCAGCAATCGCCAATTTATGATGATTCTGAGTATTATTGTCGGAATAGGAGCAGGCTTTGCTGCTGTCGCCATTAAAAAATCAGTTCATCTGATCAGTCATTTCGTTCATACCTATCTGGGGCAGGAACATGGATATATCTATCTGATTTCACCCACAGTAGGTATATTTTTAACCGTTTTATTTATCAAATATGTAATTCGACGACCAGTTCGGCATGGTATACCCAATGTACTTTATGCCATTTCTAAGAACGAAGGTAAGATGAACCGTCATAACATGTTCTCTTCCATTGTTACCAGTGCCCTGACAGTTGGCTTTGGTGGAAGTGTCGGTTTAGAAGGGCCTACGGTTTCAACAGGTGCTGCCATCGGTAGTAATGTCGGACAACTGTTCCGATTAAATTACCGACAAATCAAACTTCTACTCGGATGTGCCTGTGCCGCAGCCATGTCGGCCATTTTTAAAGCACCCATTGCAGCCATTGTTTTTTCTCTGGAAGTAATCATGCTTGACCTTACACTGGCTGCCATTGTTCCTATTCTTCTGGCATCCATCTCGGCTGTTATTGTTTCTTATATTTTTATGGGTCAGGAAGTAGTGTACCCTTTTGAATTGGTTCACACATATGAGATGATTGACCTTGTATACTATGTTATTCTTGGCATTGTTGCCGGATTTGTCTCCTCCTATTTTACTCGAATCTACATCTTTATGGAAAAATGGTTCGAAAAACTGGAGAAACACAGAATTCGCCTGCCTGTAGGTGGTGCATTACTGGGAATTTTACTTTTCTTCTTTCCGGCCCTATACGGCGAAGGTTATGATGTTATTAACAGTGCCTTAAGCGGTAATACAAGCTTCATTTTCGAAAATACAATCTTTCAGAATTGGTCGGGTAGCATTTGGGCAGTGTTTATACTACTGTCTGTTATTATTGCATTTAAAGTGGTTGCCACTTCCCTGACTTTTGGAAGCGGTGGTGTTGGCGGTATTTTTGCCCCTACTCTTTTTATGGGGGCCAATACTGGTCTTCTCTTTGCCAATATTGTAAATAAACTTGGTTTTCATCAATTACCCATTCAAAACTTTGCCCTGATTGGCATGGCCGGATTAATTGCAGGAGTGCTACAAGCACCTTTAACAGGATTATTTTTGATTGCCGACTTAACCGGTGGTTACGAAATGTTTCTGCCTCTGATGATTACTGCTACAGCCTCGTTTGCCACTGCCAAAACGTTTGAAAGACACTCGGTTTACACACATCTTTTAGCCACTCGTAAAGAATTACTTACGCATGATAAGGACCAGGCTGTTTTAACCATGATGGAGGTTAAAAACCTTATTGAAACAGACTTTGCAACCATTGATCCGAAGGCTACCTTAGGTGATTTGGTAAGTGTTGTATCCGATGCTCACCGAAACTTATTTCCTGTGGTTGATTCCAATGGAAGAATGCACGGTATGATAAAAATGGATGACATCAGGAAAATCATTTTCAAACCTGAATTATACAAAACAACAATGGTTAAAGACTTGATGTATATGCCTGAATATTTCATCAGCCCCGACGATTCTATGGAAGATCTGGTTGAGATGTTCCGAAAATCAAGTCGTTTTAACATTGCTGTTATTGACCATGGCAAATACCTTGGTTTCATCTCCAGGGCAAATGCATTTACAGCCTACCGGAATCAATTAAAGATGTTTTCGGGAGACTATTAGAACATTAGACTCCTAGACTGTTAGATTCATAGATTGATGCTTATAATTTCAGCCGGTTAAATCCCTCTATGGCAATCAGAAACAGTAACAGAATAAACTATTCTGCTTCCTGCTCCCGGCGTTTTACATCTTCCTTAAATTCTTTTACAATGGTTTCAACCTCATCTATGCCATGAGTTTCCATTAGTTCGGCGCGCAAATGAGCAGCTCCCTTAAAGCTATTGGTGTAGATTTTAAAGAATCGTTTTAGAATAGACCAGTTTTTCTCACCTGTCCAGGTTTTAGCATACAAACGAGCGTGTAACAACAATGCTTGCAATCGTTCTTCCATGCCGGGCTCATGTCCCTGATTATAGAGCCATGGATTATGAAAGATTCCACGACCAATCATAACACCATCCACTCCAAACTCTCTAACTTTCTGATTTGAGTCATCAATAGATAGCACATCTCCGTTACCCAGCAATTTAATTTTCGGATTTATTTTATTCCGTAACTCTACTGCTTTAGCTATCTGAGTCCAGTCTGCTTCACCCTCAGACATCATCTTTTGAATTCGACCGTGTACAATCAAAGCATCTATTTCTGATTGTAATAAAGTGCTTATCCACGATTCAGTTACAACTGATTTAAATCCGATACGTGTTTTAACACTCAATGGCAGATCTGATGCCTCTTTGGTTGCCGTAATAATTTCACGGGCCAGATCAGGTGTATTGATCAATGCTGAGCAGGCTCCTTTTTTGATGATATTTTTCATAGGACAGCCCATATTGATATCAATACCATCGAAATCGGTTTCTTCTGCTATATATTTAGCTGTTTGGTAAAACTTTTCAGGATCAGTACCCCAAATCTGAGCAACCAGTTTCACATTCATCTCTCGGGCCAATTCTCTTTCTTCCAGATTGATAAAGAAACGATGTAATACCTTTTCTTTACCCACAGGATGACAAAAACCATCGGTAGATAAAAACTCACTAAATAAAAGATGAACATTCCCGGGCCTGCTTAAGCGCAGAACAACCTCACGAAAAACAGTATCTGTAACATCTTCCATGGGAGCCAGTGCCCAAATTGGTTCATTTATTGATTTCCAGTAATTTTCTTTTCCAGTCTTAACTCCTTTTTCCATTCTATTCAAATCCATTACTCAAATAATCCTTCGTCTCTTATCAACATCAATACAGAAGATTGTGATACAATCACATACTTTTCATTTTTATATTCAATTTCGTATCCTCCTCTCTAAAGATAAATAGCCAAATTACCTTCTTTTGGCTGTAAGGGTAGATACTTTATTTTATCATCTTTTTTCATCCATGGCTCTTCCAATTTTGCGACCACAGGAATCGGAAATCCTGGTCCAACCTTTACAATATATCCGCTGTGAATTCTTTCCTTTTCCTGAACTCCCGGAGGCAGATATAAGCCTGTCTTGGTCTTTTTCTCCGGACTCTTTGGTTTAATCAGAATACGATCGCCAACCAATATAAATTTTTCCAAATCTGCATGATCTATTCCAAGCGACATCTTTTTTTTGGGCAAAGATATTAAAATGAAGAAAATGCCGTTATAAAAATTGATGTTGTTAAGATAATGCTCTGCTAATTAATACTTAACGTTTTTTAACAGAATTAGTATACAGTGTGATATTGATTTCATATTTGCTTTTTCATACTTTTGCTATTACTTAAGAGCAGTTAGCGGGAACAGTAACTCTTTCTTTCCTGAATTTATTAATAGTCAAACATTTTCTTAGGTACATCATTTAACCTAACACTGACCTAAATTTTAATTATGAAACCAAAATTAAATACACGTAAGCTCCGAAAAATTGAAGATGAACAATGGAAACAGCTTACGTTTACAGATAAAAAATACGAAATCAGTAATTACGGACGAATAAAAAGTTATTGTTACGATAAAGAAAACGGACGAATTGTAAAGCTGGGTAATATCAAAGGATTCTACAATGTTAGTCTTAGAGTTGAGGGTAAGAAAAAGTCATATTTGGTACACAAATTAACTGCCGAATATTTTGTTGACAAAACGAATCCTGAGCAGGACGTAGTTATTCACCTTGACTGGAATAAACAAAACAACTATCACACTAATCTTAAGTGGGTAACCAAAGAAGAGAGCTACAAACGTATGCATAAAGTTCTTCAGGAAGCTCGCAAAAAAGCAGGCAAGGTTGTAACCAGCTCTAAATTAAGCATTGATGACGTTGCTGTAATCAAAGGAATGCTTGAAAAAGGTGTCAAACAAAACCTGATTGCAAAACTATTTTGCGTTAGCGAAATGCAGGTAAGCAGAATTGCCCGTAAAGAAAACTGGGCAGAAATAGAGCCTAAAATGGACTAACTTTCTTATTTAATCAGAAATCATTTTTTAAATCCGTATAACAGTACCAATATCCAGGATTAACTGAAAATTCCCATAGTTTTAAAATCAATTCAGTATTATTATATTACTTTTGCGGCCATTATGAAGAAGGTCAATCAATTATTAGGGCAATTTTTGGTTTGGAGAGTTAAGAATATCAATCAGAAACATTTTATTCTTATTTTGAGTTTGTTGGTTGGAATTTTCAGTGGATTGGCTGCTGTCATATTAAAGAATGCTATTCACTTCATTCAAACATTACTGACAAACAATTTCAAGGTTGAGCACATGAATTACCTCTATCTGGCCTATCCGATTATTGGTATTTTCATCACTCTTATCATTGTAAAATATGTGATTAAAGACAGCTTAGGACATGGTGTCAGTAAAATTCTGTACGCCATATCCAAAAGAGGCGGTCATATTAAAACCCATAATAATTATTCATCAATTCTAACCAGTTCATTTACCATTGGGTTCGGTGGATCAGTTGGGGCTGAGGCACCTATCGTATTAACCGGAGCTTCTATTGGTTCTACGTTGGGAAGATTATTCAGGATGAATACCAAAACCATCGTTCTTTTGGTCGGTTGTGGATCTGCAGGTGCTATTGCCGGTATCTTTAAAGCACCTATTGCCGGCCTGGTTTTTACGCTGGAAGTATTGATGCTCGACCTAACTATGGCATCCATTGTTCCGCTATTGATTTCAGCGGTAACATCGGCCACTGTGGCCTACTTTTTTCTTGGTAAAGGAGTTGAATTTACCTTTGCATTGGAGGCTCCTTTTCTTTTGAACAACATACCATATTACGCAGGATTGGGAATCGCTGCCGGATTTATTTCGCTCTATTTTACAAGAGGTGTAATGGGAGTTGAAAAGCACCTTGGAGTTATAAAAAACCCTTTTACAAAATGGATTACTGGTGGTGCAGTACTAAGTCTTCTAATCTTTTTGTTTCCTCCTCTTTACGGTGAAGGTTATCATACCATAACCGAATTATTGAATGGTAACAGTGCAGAGGTACTTAACGAGAGTTTGTTTTATCCCTTGCATGACAACATCTGGGCTTTACTGGGTTTTCTTGCTCTGCTTATCATTTTTAAAGTATTTGCTACTGCCGTAACCACTGGTAGTGGTGGTATTGGTGGCATTTTTGCTCCTACTCTATTCATGGGTGGTGTTACCGGATATTTCTTTGCACGATTAGCCAATACGCTTGGTTTTGTTAATCTACCTACTTCACATTTTACCCTTGTGGGTATGGCTGGATTAATGGCCGGTGTGATGCATGCTCCTTTAACTGCTATCTTCCTGATTGCTGAAATTACCAATGGTTATGGATTGTTTATTCCTTTGATGATTACTTCAACCATTGCTTACCTCACCATTATGTACTTTGAGCCGCACTCGATTTATACCAAACGACTGGCTCAAAAAGGTGAATTAATCACACACCATAAAGACAAGGCGGTACTTACAATGATGCGTCTTGATAAAGTATTGGAAACAGAGTTCAAAACCGTTTATCCTGAGATGACTTTGGGAGACTTAACAAAAGTGGTTTCCAAGTCGAAACGAAATATTTTTCCTGTTGTTGATCATGCCGATAAGTTGAAAGGTTATATTACTTTATCAGATATACGTAGTATTATTTTCAATCACGATCTATACAACGAAACTACCGTTGAAGAGTTAATGGAATTACCACCAGCCGTAATTGAACATGACGAAAACATGGATAACGTGATGAAGAAATTCGAAGAAACAGGGGCATGGAATCTTCCCGTTTGCGAAAATGGTAAGTATCTGGGTTTTGTTTCCAAATCAAAGATTTTCTCAGTGTACCGTCGTGTATTGATTCACTTCTCGGACGAGTAAGATTTCCAAAATTAAAATTCAAAAGGCAAAAGTTAAAAGTTTTATAGGAGGTTAGATTTTTGAACTATCAGACCAATAGAATGTATGATAAATAAACAGATTCAACATCTTAACATTCATACATTCTAAAACCTAACTCATAAAACCTAATTTCTAACTTCTAACATCCATAAACCCTACATTCCCAGCCAAATATTGCGGCCCCAAACCAGTAGAATTACAACAACTAAAACTAAAACACTCCAGAGAGGCCACTTTTGTTTTAAGAAATGGAGTAGTTTATCATCATTCCTGATTATATCAATCCCTGCCTGAATAAGGGCGATAATCATCAAGAGGTTAAAAACAATACCCAAAGGATGATAAAAAAGTGATTCTTTTATTTGACCATGTACAAGTGACCAGGTACTTCGGCCCATGCCACAACCCGGACAAGGTATACCGGTTGCTCTTTTAAATAGACAGATGCTGTTTTCGGCATCCGGAAAAGAAGTAAGAAGGAGGTAACTATACCCGAGTACAATCACCCCTATCACAATTAAATTTACAAATCGCTTATTATTAAAAAGCTTAAGCAACCCTTAAGAATTTCTCCAGGTTACTTTCGCGTGTAGTACCCATGATAATAAACCAATCAACAATTGTCCAAAATCCTAATCCACCACAAGTAAGCAATTTAGCTACACCTAATCCGGTCTGACCAATTAAGAAACGATCAATTCCTAATGAACCAAAAAACAAAGAGATAATTAACACTACAACAGGATTTCTATATTCCTGTGTACTAATCAGAAAAAAGCGTTGTTCATCCAATTCTTCCAGTTTCTTTTTAATCATCGGTAATGACTCCACCGGAAAACGATCGCTGTTCTGCTCTAAAAACAAAGTAACACTATTTGCATCCATAAAATTAAGTTTGATCGTCAAAGCTAGTAAAAATGTGAATTTTATCAACAGTGCATTTTCTCATTTCTAAAATTCATAAAAACTTATAAACTGCATTACTTTTTTATATCAATTAGTTCCGTAAATTTGTGAACTCGTGAAAAATAAGCAGTAAAACATATCGACCATAACTCCAGCTATTGGTTAAACATTAACTAAAATTTGGATAGGGTTAAAACTAATTACAAACAAATGAAAAGAGATACAGTCATCTTTGACCTGATCAAAAAAGAATACGATCGTCAAAAAAACGGTATTGAATTAATTGCTTCCGAAAACTTTGTGAGCGAGCAGGTAATGGAAGCACAAGGTTCGTGTTTAACCAACAAATACGCCGAAGGATACCCGGGCAAACGTTACTACGGAGGTTGTCAGGTGGTTGATCAAACCGAGCAATTGGCTATTGACAGAGCATGCGAACTATTTGGAGCAGAATATGCCAACGTTCAACCACACTCGGGGGCACAAGCTAATGCTGCAGTATTTTTTGCTTGTTTACAACCAGGCGATACTTTTATGGGATTGGATCTGGCTCATGGCGGTCACCTTACACATGGTTCACCTGTTAACTTTTCGGGTGTTACCTACCACGCTATCTCATACCATGTAAAAGAAGAAACCGGAATGGTTGATTACGATGAGATGGAAACATTGGCCCGCGAACAAAAACCAAAGATGATTATTGCCGGTGCTTCTGCTTACTCACGCGAATGGGATTACGCCCGTATGCGTCGTTTGGCTGATGAGATTGGTGCTTTATTGCTTTGCGATATGGCTCACCCAGCCGGACTAATTGCCAAAGGTAAATTAAACAACCCGGTTGAGCATTGCCACATTGTTACAACCACTACACATAAAACACTTCGCGGACCTCGCGGCGGTATGATTCTGATGGGTAAAGATTACGAGAACCCATTTGGTATTAAAACACCAAAAGGTGAAACCAAAATGATGAGCGCCGTATTGGATTTCGCTGTTTTTCCTGGTCAGCAAGGTGGACCACTGGAACACGTGATTGCAGCTAAAGCCGTTGCTTTTGGCGAAGCTTTATCTGATGACTATGGTGTTTATATTGAGCAGGTTCAGAAGAATGCACAAGCCATGGCCGCAGAGTTTATTAAAAAAGGATATAAAATTATTTCAGGTGGAACAGATAATCACCTGATGTTGATCGACCTGAGAACGAAGTTCCCTGATATTACAGGTAAGCAAGTTGAAAATACATTGGTTAAAGCAGATATCACCATCAACAAAAACATGGTGCCTTTCGACAGTCGTTCACCATTTACAACTTCGGGTATACGTGTGGGTACTTCTGCTATAACAACTCGTGGATTAAAAGAAGCTGATATGGTTACCATTGTTGATTTTATCGACGAGGTTATCTCTAATATCGACAACGAAGAAGTAATTGCAGGTGTTTGCAAAAAAGTAAATGCTTTGATGGCTGATAAGCCAATGTTTGCATGGTAAAATAGCTATTAGCAGTTAGAACGCTTCGCTTTTAGCTGTTGATAAAACAATATTTAGGAACGGTTCTTTATAGCCTTTATGGCAATAGTGAACCGTTCTTTTTGTATAAGATATGCCGCTTTCGAAAGAGAGCGGCTTTTTTATGATTACATCGTAAGACCCTTAATAAAATTGTAAAAAATTATTTATTATATTTATCTGGAAAACCTTTTACTCAACCACAAACCTAACTATATGAGAAGATCATATCTATTACTTACGACTTTTCTACTAATTATAAGTTCTTACAAACCTTCTGCTCAAACCCAAAATGGAGTTGTAATAACCGATAAAGCGGAATACATAGCTACTTACCGCTACGAATATCAGGAAGACTCAACAAATATTGAAAGTCGTAAACAAAAAGAAATGTGCCTGTTGATTGGCAAAATAAGTTCTCAGTTTGCCCATAATAGCATATTTAAAATGGATTCCATGTTTTTTTACTGTCCCGATATTAACAATCCGGAAAGCGGACTTAAAATAGGAAAACAAATAGTAAAGAATAGTTATAGTTATCATACAAAATACCGTATTGTCAAAACAAAAAACAGTCGTCGTAGCGATTTATATGAAGTGATGTCTGGCAAATATTATCATTTGCCCGAAGAAATAACGTTTAATTGGCAACTGGTCAATCAACCCGATACTTTTATAACCTATTACATCTGCAAAGAAGCACGAACAACATTTAGGGGTCGACATTACCGGGCCTGGTATACATTATCAATTCCCATTAGCGATGGACCTTACAAATTCAAAGGGCTACCCGGTATGATTGTAAGAATAGAAGACATAGAAAAAGAGCATTGTTTTACTCTTACCTCATTTGAAAAAATAAACTACGACAAGTCTATTTATGTATGGAATAAAAAATTTATAAAAATAGATGCAAAACAGTATCTGGCCTTAAAACATAACGAGACTTTAGAAAGCATCAATAAATACGGAAATAATCAGTTCGTCAATTTAACTCCGGAGAAAAGGGGAAGTGTTCAAGCCAAAATTGCAAGTAGAAATAATTTGCTTGAAAAACAATAATATCTATTTATGCGCTTAAACCTGATTCTGGCTCTATTTATTTTTAGCACAATTCATATTAATGGACAAACTAAATTAAATGGAATTATTGTAGGTGAAGATAATCAACCTGCGGCTGCAGTTAGTGTAATGTTACTAAACCCCGCTGCAGGCAATAATATTATCACCTATGCTTTTACTGATGATAAGGGAAGTTTTAATATAAGCTACACTACTGACTCTGATAGTTTGGCTCTTTCGTTGCGTTCGTTAAACTATAGCGACACAACACTTTTGATTGCCAATAAAACACAGGAACTACACATAATGCTACCAACTGAGGTTAAAGCAATCAAAGAGGTTAATGTACACGGCACACCTATTGTAAGCAAACAAGATACCACCACTTACATGGTGGGTTCGTTTGAAAAACAAAGCGATGAGTCGATTGGTGATGTAATTAACCGTATGCCCGGTTTTACGGTAGATGCTACTGGTAAAATATACTATATGGGCAAACCCATTGATAAGTATTACATCGAAGGGATGGATTTACTGGAAGGACGATATGGTATTGCCAATAAAAACCTATCGAACAAAGCAGTGGGTGCCGTGGAAGTTCTGCACAACCATCAGCCTATAAAAATGCTTCGCGACAAACAATTTAACGATGGTACTTCGGTAAATCTGAAACTTAAAAAGAAATTTACTACCACCTTTCGTGCCGAAGGAGCTGTTGGTATTCCCGTTCCACGATACAGTGCTAATATTACACCTATGCTATTCTCGCCCAAACACCAGATGATAGCTACGTTGCAGGCCAATAATATTGGCAACGATTTATCAACACAGCATCATCCGTTTACCATTTCGTACAACGAAATTGATAATTACACCAATACCAAACCCAATCTGCTGGATATTTCTTCGGTTGCACCACCGAGCATCTCCAACCGCGAGCGTTACCTGATGAACAATGCCGCCCTGATCAGCTTCAACTATCTTACCAAGCTAAGCGATGAAGAAGAGCTGAAGACCAACGTTAGCTATTACAACGATCGCATTAAAGAAGAAGCATTACTCGAAACTGAGTATTACCTTGAGACTGACACCACCCGTTTGCGCGAACATACTCAAAACACCTTCAAGAAAAACAGTCTGATCACAAATCTGATCTATACCAATAATTCTAGTAAAAAATATATAAACAATAAGTTCCGCCTCGAGAACTATTGGGATAAAGCCGAAACATCCATTAACGAAACACAGCAAATTCAGAAAGCCAACCTCCCACACTTTTCAGCAGCCGATGAGCTTGATTGGCATCGTATGATGGGTAAGCATTTTATCAGCTTTAAAGCTTTTGTTGATTACAACCATAGTCCTCAACAAATGCAATACGAACCCGGAGTATTTGATGATTACATCAACAATGGCGAGGCATACAACCTGGCCACACAACATTACTTAAAGCAGGATTTACGAACCAAAGCATCAGCTGCATTTACGCTCACCCATAAGCGATGGGCTTTTTCTACCAAAGCATTTGTCAACTTCAGTCTGAATAAACTGAATACTACTATTGACAACAATGACTTTGAAATAACTGCCGACAGCTTGCGCAACCAACTCGACTTGACCGAAAGCGAAGCTGGCGTTGATGAAAAAATCAGTTACGAAACACCCAGTCTGAAGCTTCGGTTTAACCTGCCATTATCGTATATTAACAACAATATTGATGATGCCTGGCATCAGGCCAGTCAAAACATACAACAAGCTATTTTTGCCCCAAGGGCATACCTTAACTACGAGTTCTATAATTTTTTTAAACTGATCACATCGTTATCCTTCAGTAAAAGCATTGGAGATATAAACGGACTTACCCAAGGCTTTATCATCAATAATTACCGAAGTTTAAACCGTGGTTTAAATCAATTGTCACACAAATACCGATATTCGGGTAGCTTTCGAAGCGAATACAAAAATCCCTTATCGGGATGGTTTGCGGCTATCGATTACCGATATAGTTTAAATCACAGCGATATTATTACCCGCCAGATAAGCATAGGAAATGGTATTTTTCAAAGTGAGATTCTGCCCTACGACAATGAAAGATCGGATCATATCCTCAACGGAGAAGTAACATACTACATTGCCAATTGGCGTTCAACCATTGGTATCAAATCTACCAACAGTATTCAACAATCGCAATATGTATTAAACCAATCACTGAGCAATAGAGAAGTACAAACCAACATGGCCGGATTAAATATTAACTGGGGCTATTGGAAAGCACTACAGATAAAATACAATTTTAATTACACCCAAACTCGCCAGCATACAACTCAGGCTAACAGTAAATTTCACAACTACGAACAGGTTCTTGATTTCTTCTTTTACCTAACTAAGAAACAATGGATAAACATTAGAGGAGAATACAACTTTAACGAAAACAACCAACAAACTTTCCACAGCTGGTTTGGCGACATTAGCTATGCCTATAAACCTGAAAAAGGAAAATTCAGCTACAAAATACAATGCCGCAATATCTTTGACACCCAACAGTTGATAAGCTATTGGAACAGCGACATTTCGTTGGTTCGTAATACTTATTATTTAAGACCCAGAGAAATATTAATGAATGTGAGTTATCGGTTTTAAAAAAGCTTATAGCTGCTAGCTGTTGCCTGCTAGCTTAAAGGACCGTTCTTTTCTGTTTATTAGGATCGCATCTAAATAAACAACTTGTAAAATAAGATGCGATCCTCTAAACATTCACAGCTATTAGCTTTTTATCGTACTTTTACCATATGGACATTTCAGTTATTAATATTCTTCTTCTAATCCTTGCTGGCCTATTTGCGGGTTTTATCAATACCCTTGCCGGAAGCGGATCCTTGATAACTCTGCCCATGTTGATGTTTCTGGGATTAAGTCCTCACCAGGCGAATGCCACCAACCGGGTGGCCATATTTATTCAGAATATTGTTGCTGTCCGTAATTTTCGAAAACAAAAGATACTGGATTATAAGAGTAACCTTTATTTAGTTTTACCGGCATTGGTTGGATCACTTGCCGGAGCTTTGTTTTCCATCAACATCAGCGAACAGGCTTTGAATTACTTTATCGGCGCCTTATTGTTTGTCATGTTTTTTGTTATTCTGTTTAAACCAGACAAATGGGTAAAAGAACAAGCCGGACAGATTGAAGGAAAACCTACTTACTGGCAACTGGTCATTTTCTTTTTAATTGGTTTCTATGGTGGATTTATACAAGCTGGAGTTGGCTTCTTTCTCCTTGCCGGATTGGTTTTGGGAGTTGGTTATAATCTGATTCAGGCCAATGCTGTAAAAGTTTTAATAGTCTTATGCTACACAGCAATAGCATTAATTGTATTTATCTGGGCCGGGCATATTAATTACTTATATGGATTCATACTTTCAGCAGGAAACGCAACAGGAGCTTTTATTGCATCGAGGTATGCAAAACAGATTGGCGTAAAACCAATACGTTATATCCTTTTAGTTGCTGTTATGCTGGCTGCAATGAAAGTATTAGGCGTGTTTGAATTGCGTTTTTAAGTATCACAATATTTCCAAACATCCTCATCTATTCCTACAAATAAAAGATAATAGAAGTTAGAACGCTTCGCTTCTAGATAATAGAATATAATACACCAAAAACGACTAACGACATTAGTTACTCCTCGGTAGGAATTGAATTGACATGAACCCTTCGTTTGGAAACAAAGGATAGCTTAATCCAAAACAAAATGATAAGTAATGGTTCCTTTTTGATAGGCAGCAGCTTCCTTATCAGCATTAAATTTTGCCTTTTTTGCAGCTTCGATAGCCTTACTCTGCAAGTAATTATTTTGGGTTGTTGAACCTCTCAGAATAGGTACTGCATTTATCACATTACCATTGCGATCTACCGTTATTTCAACCACAACAATTCCTTCTTCCTGAATATTGTATGTCGGCTTTGGCAATCCTCCAACCAGACTCCTACCTGTTAAATCGAATCCATTACCGGAATTACCTTTTCCTGAGCCGGTTCGGTTAGTAGTATTTCCACCTGTTGTCTGCCCCTGATTACCAGTGCCACCAGTATTACCTTCAGAGGTATTATCACCTGTTCCTTTACCAAAGGCTCCTTTCACTTTATCTCGTGCTTCAGCCGCCTGTCGGTCCAGCTCTTCCTGACGCTTGCGCTCTTCTTCCTCTATTCGCTTTCGCTCAGCCTCTTCTTGTCGTTGACGCTCCAATTCAGCCTGACGAATCTTTTCCTGCTCTTCGCGTTCTTTACGCTCTTTATCCAAACGTTCCTTTTCTTCTTTCTCTTTTTGCTTTTGAGCTTCCGATTTTACAACAGGAGCATCATCATAATCCTGTGTTTTGATATCTTCTTTTATCGGATCCGGTTGGGTGGGTTCCGGTGTTTTAACGGGCGGTGGTGTTACCTGCTCCTGCTTTACAGCCTCAGATTCTTTTGGCTCCTCAGGCCCTTGACCCAATACTGTATCTCCAAAACTCACCAGTATGCCCTCTTCTCCTTTGGGCAAAGAAGACAGCCCGAAGAAAATCAGGAACAACAACAGTAAAGAATGAAATACTGTTGTACCAATTACACCGTATCGTTTGTTTTTCTCATCCATATTTACTTGGCTTGTGTGGCCAAAATCAACTTATATTTATTGCGGATAGCAATATCCCGTATCTTACCAACTACCGAAAAAGGTACCGATTCATCAACATGTAAAGCAACATACATTTCAGGACTATCAGCTAATATTTCCTGTAATTTCTTTTCTATCTGCCAGAAAGAAACCTTTTCACCCTGTACAAAATATTCCTGATCAGCTGTTACCGAAATAGTAGTATTGGGCTTGGCCGACACCTGATGATCACTCTTAGGCAAAGACAGGTTTTTATTAGCAACAGGAGTCACCAGGGTTGATGTGATCATAAAGAATATCAACAACAGAAACACGATGTCAGTCATCGATGACATACTGAAACCTGATTCAACCTTACTTCTTTTTTTCAGTCCCATTACCTGATATCCAAGATTACTTTTACACCATTCGATTCAGCAATATCCAGTACCCGGGCAGCATCGCCTGTTGAAGCATTAGCGTCTGTTTGCAAACGAATAATTGAATTATCGTTTCGAGCAAATAATCGGGTCAGACTGCCTTCCACCTGATCACTACCCATCCATTTTCCATCTACCACAAATCGGCCTGATGCCGTTACCCTCACATTTAGATAGGTATCTACAACGACCTTCTTTGTGCTTTTCTTGGGGATCAACAGTTTGATTGCATTAGGATGCACCATTGTTGATGTGATCATAAAAAAGATCAGCAATAAAAACACAATGTCGGTCATGGACGACATGCTGAAACTGGCACTTATTTTTGTTCTTCGCTTTAAAGTCATTTTTTAGTGAGCTGGTTCATTCAACAGATCCATAAACTCCATGGTACGCGCTTCCATTTTAAAGACAACCTTTTCAACTTTAGCCACCAAAATATTATAGGCAAAATAAGCAATGATACCAATTACCAAACCAGTCACAGTAGTTACCATTGCAGTATAGATACCTGATGAAAGTAGACTCACATCAATATTATTGCCTGCATTAGCCATGTCATAAAAGGCACGGATCATACCAATTACGGTACCAAGGAAACCAATCATAGGAGCTCCACCGGCAACTGTTGCCAAAGTTGGCAGACTCTTTTCTAATCGGCTAATTTCGAGGTTACCTACATTCTCGATGGCCGTATTTACATCATTTAATGGACGACCAATACGTGTAATTCCTTTTTCGATCATTCTGGAAATAGGAAAATCATGCGACTGGCATAAGGCAATAGCAGAATCGATTTTACCATCATGGATATAATCCTTGATTTTATTCATAAATCCGTCATCCTCTCTCGAAGCCTTTTTAATAGCCATATAGCGCTCAAAAAAGATATATACCGAAACAACCGATAATAAAAGCAGTGGAATCATAATCCATCCACCTTTCATGGCCATCTCAATGTAATTCATGCTTTGTTCTGCTCCCTCTTCGAGGTTTACATCAGCAAGATTCTCGGCTGTTGACTGTATAAATAGTAATAAATTCATTGTTATATTTCTAGATTTCTGATCAGCTAAAATAATAAAAATGCAAACTGCACCTATCATTCAATTGTGTAAACGTAAAGATTTAACGATTATTCTATTCGTCATCTTCCTTTTTACCTTCACCAGTAAATTTCCTCCAATATTTTCTCATCAATTCTCTAACCGAATCAAACTCCTCTTTAAAGGAAATACCAACCCCCTGACGCGTGGGCGATTCAGTATAGATAATATCGTTATTGGTAACTGTATATGCCTTACCTCTTAGTGTTCCTGATTGATTTAACTTAACATCCACATCAAAGTCACCAATAAGGTTACTGGTACGTGTATTATCTTGTCCGTAACCAACATTACCATTAATGGTAACCCTGTTATTAAAAACCTGAGTCGACAAAGCTACTTCTATTTCATCGTTGGAGATGCCCTCTTCTCCTGGCCGATAACTTACACCAATATCAAAATCATTACTAATTTGTGACAACCAGTGACTTAACTGATTCGACAACATCTCAGAAGTAGTAACCAAGGCAGCATTGTTACCCGTTGATCGGTTTCCATCTGAAACCGTATTTGATAAATTATCATCGGTAAAAAATCTATTCAATACCAGAAGTGATAAAACCTGTCTGTTTAATTCTTCTTCTGTATTTATGTACGCATCAATTACATCCTGGTTATTTTTTTGAGCAGAAGGAGTCTCAATCTGAAACTTAATGTTGGGTTTCATCAATCGATCATTCAACAACAGGTTACAATGAACAGGAATTCGTCGGCTATAATCCTGAAGCATTTGTTCATCCGTAATAGTCGATCGAACCAAATCATATAATGAGGCCTTCAGTTTATAAGTTGCATTCAAATCAATCTTTGCATCATACGGATCACCATCCCAGCGTATCTTACTTCCCTGATTAATGATAAATCGTTTATTCAAAACATTCTGTAACGTGAATAAATAATCACCTTCAACAAAACTAAAATCACCAAAAAAGTTAACGCCACCTTCTTTATCCATCCTTATCTGAAGATTCCCATTTCCGCTTCCTTTAAGAATATCACCAATTTTAGAATCAAAGATCACTTGTGTTTGTGCATCTGGTGTAATATCCAAATCCATTGTTACCGTCATTCCTGAAAAATCAGTTAAATAATCTTCTTCCGGCTCTTCATTAATCGCTTCATACTGGTCGAGCTTAGGTTTTGCAAATCGAATAAAATTTGATTCTTCTATAACCTCATCGCTTGTTAAAGGAATATAAAAAAGAGTATTACTCTTGGTCTGCCCACTGATATCAATTATTAAATCATCTGTTCTTCCTGTTATGGACATGTTGCCATCAGCAAACACAGTTCCATAATAGATAGGATTATCCTTAAACCTGGTGTCCAAAACCAACATATTGTTAGTAAGTAATGCCAGATTATAGGTCATATTATGAAACCCGGTATGATTTATCACACCATTAAATGATCCTTCTTTACCATACCTGTCACGCACCGTCATCGATCTAAAATCAATCTGATGAGGTCTGAATATTATCGAATCAGAAACTGAATAAGTTGTTTGCAACAAGTCGACGTCAAAAAATGCCTTATTGATATTTACTCTACCTACCAACTCAGGCTCGGTAATCTTACCCTGAACAGCCAAATCTCCTGAGGCTGTTCCGGATAGGTTCTGCATAATCTTCTTTAAATAAAGATTAAGAAACCCAATTTCCAAACTGTCAAGTTTATAATTGAGATCTATGGCCAGAGTATTCATATCCAGATATCCGCCCCCCAGCAAAGGCTGACTCTCCCCTTTCTGTATTTTGGAGTTTATTGCCAGTCTTTTTTCTGCCGGCATGTAGTCGGTATTTAGATAAAAGTCTCCAATCTGATCATCATTAAATACAAAATCTGCAACTTTTAATTCACTTGTAACAATAGGTGTCCGATAAAAATCTGCAATATGAACGTTACCATTCAATAATCCATCCAGACTTAAACCTTCAACATTTTGAGCGGAGACAATATCGCCAAGTCTGATATTCTGCATATGCACTTCCAATCCATCTTCTGCTGTTTTATGCAAGAATCCATTAATACCCAATTCCTGGTTATTATGATGAATTCTGAAATTCCTCATTGATAATCCCATGGGATGATAATTGATGCGGGTTGCCTGAATCTCCCAAATACTATCCTTTACCATCACATATGAAGGTTCGACATTGATAGAAGCATAAAGGCCTGAACTATTACTTTTTATATTGGCGGCTGCATGTATTGAACCACTATTGTTCACCTCGCTCCAGTTATTCCAGTAGGCATTAACCTGAACAGAATCGTTATAAAGCAAATTGTGTAAACTAAAATTTTGTAATAGAGACGATTCATTCAACAGAACCTCTTTACATCTTGTAATAATCGAGAGGTCATTCTTATCATTTGAGGCTATTTGCAATTCCGGATTAACCAGAACTAATTTCTTATATTCAAACTCACCCAATTCAACAGTAAGATCGAGAATGTTTTCCGTACTATTAAATTTACCCAACACAATACCATCATCTGAAACCATAAGATCTGGTTGAAGTAAATGCATCAATTCACTCATTTTCTTCAAGCGACATGAAAAAGTGAAATCATTCTCGCGCAGTCTCACTTCTTTTTGAGGTAATAAATTCTCTAATGCCGGCAGATACTGCTGTAAGTGTTTTATAAAGATTTGTCTGAAATAGGTAAAGTTGTATGTTCCTATTAAATCACCTTCCATCAAATCTGACTGTAAAACAATATGTTTTTCATCTCCTTCCCTTACAGAAATCAACAATAAAGAGTCCATCTTTACATTGTGCTCCGGTGAAATAAATTCAGCATTATTAACTGTAATATAACCGATAACATCATTAATATCTTTACCTGTAAAATTAGATGTTAAAACCATAGACAGTTCATTGTCCTCAATCTTTGGAAGCAGATTTAGTTTATCCAGTTTTGCACCTTCAATAATGGCTTTAAAATCAAAGTTTGGTTCTTCTTCCGACAAATCAATTTTACCGTTAAAGGCCAACTTTCCATTGGGATCATCAACTCCGAATGAACCATCAAACTTATTATTGGCAAACAGTCCGTTTAGGGTAATATTCTTATAATTATACTGATTGATTTCCAACGAATCAATTACTCCATCCATAAAAGCATAAAATGAGTCGGATGACTTTCTGTTTCCACGAATAGAGACCTCCATAAATAAATGATCCATCCGTTCTGAGGCCCCCAAAATTCCGCCCACATTAAAATCAGATGTGGCAATATTACCAGCAAAAACAAGACCTTGGTTATCGTTTACTTTCAAACCAATATCAGTAGTGATCGATCCTAAATCGGTAGAAAACTCACCAAAAGCAACAATATCACTTAAAAATCCAGTTAAACTTCCTTTATAATGAATATTACCTAAATTATCCAAAGACTTTGGTAATTGATAGGCCATCACTTTATCATATGCCATGATATAACGAAGATCAGCTGGAGTAGTATATAGGTCTTTTATATTTAAATAGAGGAATGTTTCATTAATATTTGGTAACCCATTTATATCAAAACTGGTTGAAATGGAAGACTCAGCACCAAAATCGAAACGAACATTTCGGCCTTTAATATTTTTTATAGAGCCATAAGCTTCACCCGAAATATTAAACGGCAGATTACCCAATTGCTTTAAATCAACAAATAAGCCCAAGTCACGATGCGAGATATAGGATGGCTTTAACCCGATGTAAAATTTATCCAGTTTTTCCGGTCCATTCTTCGAATTATCATAGTGAATGAACAAACTATCCAAATCAATTCTGGAATTATATGTTTTAAGCTGCATCTGACTTAAAGTCAAATTTTCTTTTCCGGCACTAATTAAGCCAGAAGCCCCTTGAACAATAAATCCACCCTTTTCAGTCAAACGTAATTCATCCAGACGTAATGAAAAAACACTGTCCTTACGAATCTCACTTAATACAACATCAACACCATTGATCAGAATTGGATCTTTCTTTGTTTTTTTAAAAACAACATCCCCTTTCGTCAAATTAACCGACTTAACTCCAAACTTCCATAAATTAGCAATTGTATCAGGTTGATTTCTCTTCTGAAATAGAAACTGATAATTAAAAAGCGAATCTTGCTGATAAATATTAATAAAAGGCTTTTTTATTGAGAGGCTTGATAAGTAAATTCTTTTATCTCTGAAATAAACAGAATCGATATGAGACGTGAGGGATTCAACAAACATTAAAGTATCATTCTGCTGATCTTTTACCAATACATTTTTAAGAATAACACTTGAAAAAGGCTTAATATAAACTTTACCAACAGAAATTTCTGTATTAAATTCCTCAGATAATTGATTGGTCAAATAAGAAACAATGCGTGTTTGAACTGCTGGAATTAGAACAAGCATATATGCTATTAACAGTAAGCCCAATGGCACCGCTAATACATACAGTCCTATTTTGATATTTTTTTTTATATTTTTGACCCGTTTAAAACCCCACCAAAATTAAGAAAAAGAAGGAATTTAAACGACTAGGAAGCTAATTCTATAAGAAGAAATTATGAGTGTGATTATTTTAGCGATTGAATCATCTTGCGATGATACTTCAGCAGCAGTGTTTAAAGATGAAGTGATCCTTTCAAATTGTGTTGCAAATCAGGATGTGCATAAAGCTTTTGGAGGAGTTGTACCTGAATTAGCTTCGCGAGCTCATCAGCAAAATATTATACCGGTTGTTGACAAAGCAATCAAGGATGCCAAAATAGATAAAGAAGAAATTAATGCTGTTGCTTTTACTCGTGGCCCGGGTCTAATGGGATCGTTATTGGTTGGTACTTCTTTCGCTAAAGGTTTCGCTTTGGCTAATAATCTACCTTTAATTGAAGTGAACCATTTGCATGCACATGTTCTAGCCCATTTTATTAAAGAACATCCGGAAGACACCGATCAACCTGAATTTCCATTTTTATGTCTCCTTGTATCAGGTGGTAATAGTCAAATTGTTTTGGTAAAAAGTCATTTGGAGATGGAGATTATTGGACAGACCATTGACGATGCTGCAGGAGAAGCATTTGATAAATGTGCTAAAGTAATGGGCTTACCTTATCCGGGAGGACCTCTGATTGATAAACTTGCTACACAGGGCAATGAAAATGCTTTTTCTTTTAGCAAGCCAAGAATAGATAATTACGATTACAGTTTTAGTGGGTTAAAAACATCATTCCTTTATTTCTTAAGAGATCAGATTAAGGTCAATCCAGATTTTATTGAGGAAAATAAAAATGATATTTGTGCCTCTCTTCAAAAGACCATTATCGATATTTTAATGGACAAATTAATTAAGGCTTCGAAAGACACTGGTATTAAGCAGGTAGCTTTGGCTGGAGGTGTTTCTGCCAACTCCGGATTGCGAAACAGAATAAATGAATCGGCTCATAAATATAATTGGGTAACTTACATACCTAAGTTTGCGTACACGACCGACAATGCAGCAATGATTGCAATTAATGGTTATTATAAATATTTACGAAAAGAGTTTGTTGGTCAGGAAACTGCTCCTTTTGCACGATTAGAATTTTAAACTATTCGCAAATTTAAGTGTTTATTAAAGCAGTAAAATAGCAATTTAGTCAAAATAAAATAAACTTTTAACCTTTAGCCAAGGCTAATAGTGGTTTTTTTATATTTTTGCAACTAATTTATTTACAGTGGAACAGCGTTTTAGAAAAGTAACAGGATACGTAGAAAAAAAGATTGGAGATGAATTGGTTATAGTTCCTGTTACATCAGAAGTTGCACAAATGAATAAAGTTTTCTCCTTAAATGAAGTTGGCTTATTTATTTATGATCAATTATTTGAACCTAAAACAGAAACCGAAATATTACAGTTGGTTTGTAAAGAATTTGAAGTAGATAAACAAGTTGCTGAAGATGATATAAGAGCTTTTATTTCTGAAGCAGTTAAAGCCAAAATCATAAAACCACTTGATTAAGTGATTATAATAAATGAAGATTAAAAGAGCATATATACCGCCTACCATCGAAACTTATCAGATTGATCAAGAAATCTGTCTTATTATGACTTCGGGAATAGATGATCCATCTGGTGATCCCTGGGGTGGCTCTGCAGCTCCTGGTCCATCACCTGAATATCCAACCACTCTTAATTCAGAGACTCCTTTTGGTGGCACAACACCAGATTACGATAACTTGTAATTGATCAATGGTAAATAGCACCATTTACAATATTGGGGATATAAGAATAAAAGTTAATTTCTTATGTCCTTTTTTATTACCTAAAACGTTCTGTGGAAGTCAGCTTTTCATAGAAAGTTCTGAAAAGCCTGATTGGATAATAAACATTGACTGTATAGAAGAAATCGACCTCATCAACCTTCAAACAGTATTTAAAGGGGCTCAATCCTTCGAAGAAGAAATTCCTTACAAGTGGAAGCTACTAAAAAATGATTCCAACAAATTCATTCACTTCGAGTTTGAAAAAGATATTGACATACATTCAGGCTTAGCAACAATTAACGAAAAAGAAAAAGCGATTAATTTGCAGCTGATAACCAAATCCAAAGAAACCATTGAAATTGATCCATTCTTTCACCCTATTGGAATCCTGATTTTACAATACTTTGTTCACAGTAGTAAAGGCTTTATTATGCATGCTTCAGCTGTAAACTATAATGGAGCTGGATTTTTGTTTTCTGCAGTTTCGGGTACCGGTAAAACAACCATGGCAAAACTATGGCAAAAAAAAGGAGCTACTATCATTAATGATGACAGGATTATTGTTAATCCATATGGTAACGATTATTATTTATACAACACTCCAATGCCATATTACAAAGATGTTAATAAAAGTGTACAGCTTAGTAGACTTTTCATCATTAAGCAATCACCCCATAACTACATTAAACCCCTAAGTAGAACCAGTGGAATCCTTTCTATTTTGAGTAATTGTATACAATATCATTTCAACGAATTGCAGATTAAAGAAAGATTGGATTATATTACCCAAACAGTTGAAAGCATTGGTGTATTTGAAGTTGGTTTCAAACCCGACGGTGACATTATCGATTTAATTCTGAATAAATTTGGATAAGAATGATTTCATAAATATTATCGTTGATCTTTTAAAAGAAGGTAAAACGACAGAGATTCAAGCTCATGGAATCAGTATGTTTCCTTTGCTATTGCCGGGAGACAAATTAAAGATATCACCAGAAGGCAATTACACGAAAGGTGACATTATCGTTTTTAAAGGTACAGAAACACTTATCGCTCATAGAATAATTACCATTTCGGATACAAAAGTTATGTGTAAAGGAGATAGTCTTTTTTCTGCTGACCCTATATTGTCACAACAGGATATTTTAGGGAAAGTAATTGGTAGAACAAGAAAAAACAGCTATCAATCTGTTAATCATTGGATTTTTAGAATTTCAAAACAATTGATGCCACATTTAGGAAAATTTCCAAGAGTCATAATAAGATATAACGCATTATTATATTTAAAATTGAAACATCAATCCATATAGAAATTTCAACACACAAGAATCACCTATTAGAATATTTTCTCTATATGGTTTTTAAATTGCTGGATTATTAATATTACTTTAGTGTTATATGCAACATAATTAATGAGCACTAAAAAATCACATTCATTAAAACATATCTTTAAGGCAGTAGAATTGGTTTATCTAAGTTCTCCAAAATGGACTTTTATAAATGCATTTTTTACTATTATAAGGGGCCTTATACCACTTTTGCTTCTGCTGGTCGTAAAACAATTGATTGATATTGTGAGCTCTTCCAGCTCCAACAATAATTTTGCAATATCCAATCTATATCCGACTTTAACTTTGGTTGGAGCATTTTTCCTTCTTAATGCCATTAGTGGATCTGTGAATAATCTTGTAAGAGAAAGACATTCTCATTTTTTGAATGATTACATACAAAACCTCATTCATTTTAAGACGGTTCGATTACCATATGGTTTTTTTGAGGATAGCACCTATCAGGATTTATTTTTCAGAGCTGTTAATGAAGCTAATTTCAGACCAAGCAAAGTATTTTACAGTCTGCTGGGATTACTTCAGAATACAATTACCTTAATTGTAATGCTGACGGTTTTAACCACCTTTAACTGGTTAATCATACCAATTTTAATGGTTGCCGGCTTTCCGATTATTATTTTTCGACTATATTTTTCTAAGAAGGGATATGATTTAAAACAAGAGCAAACAGAAGACGAACGGCGATTACATTATTTTAATCGCTTATTAGTAGGAAAAGATTTCGCAAAAGAAGTTCGTATTTTCAACTTAAGTAAGACATTTAGCAATAAGTATAATGAAGTAAGAGATAACTTAAGGAGCAAACAGTGGGCCATATCAAAAAGTAAAACATTCCGTGAAACTTTGGTACAAGTATTTGCCACACTTATTCTACTGCTCGTATTCTCGTTTATTATTATTGAAGCAATTGAAGGTAAGATTACAAATGGAGCAATGGCTATGTATTTTTTAGCTTTACAACGAAGTTATGCGGTACTACAAGAATTTCTGACCCGCATTTCATCGTTACTAGAAGATAATTTATTTCTCAAAAACTTTTTTGATTTTCAACAAATTGAGCTTCCCTCTGAAAAAAACGTAATTGGAAATTTCCCAACCCCTTTAAAAACCAATATCCAATTCAATGGCATTGGTTTTAAATATCCAAATACTGAGAGATGGGTCTTTAAAAATCTTAATCTTACCATTCCTGTTGGAAAAACGATAGCTTTGGTAGGTGCCAATGGTTCTGGTAAAACCACATTAGTAAAACTTCTTGCCGGTTTATATAAGCCAACAAGTGGCAAAATTTTACTGGATAATTGCAATCTCAATGACATTCATCCAAGTGATCTTGCAGAAAACATGAGTATCATTTTTCAGGATTTTATGCTTTATAATGTTTCTGCGAAAGATAATATCCGATATGGAAATGTGCGTCGACCATATGAGATGGATCAAATAAAAAAAGCTGCCCAAAATGCTGGTATTCATAACATTTTCGACAACCTAAAAAAAGGGTATGAAACACCTTTAGGAACACTGTTCAAAGATAGTGAAATGCTTAGCAGAGGCGAATGGCAACGAACTGCTCTTGCCCGATCTTTTTATAACGATGCTCAGATAATTATACTTGATGAACCAACCAGTTCATTAGATGCTTTTACCGAGGCGAATCTGATTTCACATTTTAAAGAAATTACTCGAAACAGAACAGCAATCATAGTGAGTCACAGACTTTCGACTATTCATTTGGCAGATATAATTGTTGTATTAAAGGATGGTGAAATCTATGAAAATGGCTCTTATGAAGATCTTATTTCTTCGAAGGGCGAATTTTATAAAATGGTCAACAGCTTTTCGTAATTATTTTAGTAAAAAGGAAATTCCACCAAACACCGAAAAAGCATAGGGTTGAAAGTTATAATCCGAATTATCATTAATTGATTCCAAGTAATATTTAAAACGAGGTTCAATGCTTATACGAACCATTTTGGTTACAGGTACCTCCAGTCCTAAACCTACTGAGCTACTCCACGAAACGGGCTTTATACCTTCCATCTCACCAACTTCCAAACGACTATTGCCATCGAGAAGATAAGCAGTATTACCAACTAAAATATTCGAACTCAAACCTCCTGCAATAGATAAAATCGAAAATCCTTCAATCAATTTATACCTAGCCATTAATGGTATCTCAATATATTCTAATGTCTGTCTTATTCCATCACCTTCAGATAACAATGCCATATCATAAATAGATCCCATCACCTCATAATTCAATTGGGGAGCTGAAGAACTATTATTAGTATTAAACTTAATCTTACCCATTGAGTTATTATAGGTTTTTGGCAAGTCCACACTAGCATTAATCATGGCATCGCTATACATTAAATCAGACGCATAATTGACTGCACTGTTAATTTCTTGCCCTAATTGCGCATAAACAACTCCAGTTTCAATACTCCATCTTTTCCTGGTTTCGATTCGTACATTTATACCTCCACCCATTGAATTAACACCACTTTCGGTGTAAGAATCATAGGATCGAACAGGAGCCCCGGATGTTTGACGATAATTATATGCGGAAGAAATGGCACCTCCAACCAAGAGTTGATAATCATTTTTTGATTTTACCTCATCATTAAAGGCATACAATGGAAAATATTCGTTCTTTTTTTCAGATTTCAGTTGCCTGGAATTTATTTTTGAATGGCTATAGAGTTCTTCAATACCTTTTTTGTTAAGATATTTGAAATGCTCTTCTTCTCTATCTTTAATGATAACAGTCGTACTAGAAAGAACAGCTTTATTACTTTTATTATTAGCATCTCCCTTTAATGCTAAAATTAAATTATTGTCATCATGTTTTATTTCATTTTTTTCAATAACATTATTTAACCGCTCAGTGCTAGTATGAGGATTTAGTTTATTATCAATATTATTTTCTTCTATTATGGTATTTGGTATTTCAGCCATTGATGAGGATAAATCGTTTGGATTTTTATCCTGAAACAAAAAGATTGTTGTCATAACAGCTGCCAAGATAGAAGCCGCAGCAACCATACTCCACATAAAAAATAATCCTTTTTTCTTTCCTCCCGAATTAAGCCCTGACTCTATTCCTGACCATACATCAGGTGATGGATCAATCTCCATACCACCCAATCCATTTCGGAAGGCTTCATCTATTTTATTCCCGAGATCTAACATACCCCTTGTTTTTTTCCTTTGACCTTTTCTTCAATTTTTTGCTTTAACCATTGCCTTGCCCTTGACAGGTTTGATTTTGATGTACCTATTGAAATATCCATCTCTTCTGCTATTTCCTGATGAGAAAACCCTTCAATAGCATACATATTAAAAACCAGTCTATATTTTGGAGGCAATTCCTGAATCATAGCCAACAATTCTTGTTGACTGACAACAGGAACAAAAACTTCCTCTTCATCTTCCGAAATTGTTGGAAATTCATCAACCAAAATCTCAGGTTGCTTCTTACGATAGAATTCGATTACAGTATTTACAATAATTCTTCGAATCCATCCTTCAAAAGAACCTTTAAAACCAAACAGATGTATTTTTGAAAAAACTTTTATAAACCCCTCCTGCAAGCAATCTTCTGCTTCACTCCTGCTCTTGCAATAACGCATACAAACACCCAGCATCTTGGGGGCAAACATATTGTACAATTGTTGCTGAGCCCTTCGCTTATTGTTTTGGCATTCCTCAATTATTTTATTCAGTTCGCTCACAAACAAGATTAAATTTCAAAATTTGTTAAAAGAAACAGAGTATTGAAATTAAACTTTTCGTGCGAACAACACAACCATAAACAAAGGCAAAGTTCCTTACGCATATACATCATTGGTTTAATATCTCTGATGAATAAGAAAAAGAAAGGTTGCGTGGTAATTAAAAGATTCTAGTATTTTTTTCGAACACGATCCATTTCACGACTTGCATCTTTCTGTTTTAGTGTTTCACGCTTGTCGTGTTGTTTTTTTCCTTTGGCAAGTGCTATCTCAATTTTTGCAAAACCACGATCATTCAAAAAAAGACGAATAGGTATAATTGTTAAACCTGACTCTTTTGTTTTACGCTCTAATTTCTGCAACTCTTTTTTCTTAAGAAGTAACTTTCGTTCACGTTCAGGCTGATGGTTATTATAGGTCCCATAAAAGTATTCTGATACTCTCATTCCCTTTAACCAAAGTTCTCCTTTAACGAAATAACAATAAGAATCCACCAGACTGGCTTTACCCAAACGAATAGACTTAATTTCGGTGCCAGCTAATTGAATACCAGCAGAAAACCGTTCAATTAATTCATAATCAAATGTTGAGCGCTTATTGCGTATATTTATTCTATTTGATGATTGACTCATAAAGCAAACCTACTAAGGTATATTAACAGCTTGTGTAACACATAAGGCAAAACCAGAACCATTATAGTTAAAACTACAGTTTGCCACCCTCTATTCTCCGACTCAACATTCAATATCTTTAATCCTTCCCAAATTATATATGCTGCATATATCACCAGAAAGAAAAAGAAGATTGTTTGCGGAATTAATGCCGTTATGATTCCTAAAAGATAAATGGGCAATGAAGAATAAGCTATTATCTTAAATGCCAACCCCTTATCTTCTTTTAAAACATTAATAGGCATTACTTTAATTAAAATAAAATAAGCAAGATACAATCCAAAAAAGCACGCCGAAAAAGTAAATGCAGCTAACTTAGTGGCAATTGTAAAATCCAATTCCTGATGCCCCAATAAATATCCCAAAAATATGGACAAGCTGTATGCTCCAATTAATGGCAAACTAAAAGTCATCAAAACATCATTAATGGAATTTTGTTCGGCCACTATACCCTCCCAAGCTTTTGCAGGCTTAAAAAGCAGATCCTTAACTCTATTAAAAAGATTCTTGTACATATGACCTCAATTGATATTGATTTCTTTATAGTCTACTGGTTGACTTCACTGACAAAAATAACAAAATTTTGATATAGCATTTGAATCCTAAAACGAACTAAGACTAACCTGCAGTTACATTTTGTAATCTTAGTCAGGAATTGTCGGGTTTTATTTACCTTAAAAATAACGTAGTTTTACGGTGTTAAAACATTCATATGTCTGCAAGCAATACACCATACAATTTATTAGTAATATTAGGTCCAACTGCATCTGGCAAGACCACTTTTGCCACACATCTTGCAAAAAAACTTGAAGGAGAAATCATAAGTGCTGATTCTCGCCAGGTATATAAAGGTATGGATTTAGGAACCGGTAAAGACCTTGAAGATTATACCATTAATGGTGTATCCATCCCTTATCACTTAATTGATATTGTTGATGCTGGCTACAAATACAATGTTTTTGAATACCAGGCTGATTTTTTCAAAGCATTTGAAAAAGTACAGCAGAACAACCACTTTCCGATTATGTGCGGTGGTACAGGAATGTATATTGAATCGGTGCTTAATAAATACAAGTTGATTAATGTGCCTAACAATGATGCATTACGGACACAACTCGAAGGAAAAACAATCGAAGAATTAACAGAGATACTGCAGTCGTTTAAATCATTACACAATCAAACAGATTTAGAGACCGTAGCAAGAGCCATCAGGGCAATTGAAATTGAAACCTATTATCAGGATCATCCGAAAATTGAACTTGATCTACCGGAAGTTAATCCTCTTATAATTGGAGTTAATATTGACAGAAACGCAAGAAGAAAAAAGATTACTGATCGCTTAAAGAAAAGACTAGACGAAGGTATGCTTGATGAAGTCCGTCAGTTAATTGACAAAGGAGTCGATCCTCATGACCTGATATATTATGGCCTAGAATATAAATATCTTACACTCCACATTATTGGTGAACTAACCTTTCAGGAAATGTTTGATAAATTGAATGTTGCCATACATCAATTTGCTAAGCGCCAAATGACATGGTATAGAGGAATGGAACGAAAAGGTGCAACCATTCATTGGGTAGATGCATTTGAACCCATTGATCAAAGAACGGATAGAGTATTAAAACTTTTAGGTAAAACATTATAACTTACCCCAACGATAAGCAACAACCCTGTTATCGAAAAAAGTAGGAACATAGATGATTTTTGAAATTGGATCGTAGCCAATATCAGCGCAATTAATCTCATCTTCCGAGGTATCCATTAATAAAACAGGCGCTTCGCCCGGATTAGCATGATATAATAATCCTTTCCATGATGAAAAGTAATATCCACTATTCCCATCTGACTCAATACCATCTACAGCGACTGTCTCATCAAACAAAACTTCATATGACTGATCAACCATACTTACCTTAAGAATTTGATCAGCTGTACCTACAATCATATCATCACCTTCACAAAACAAACCATTAACACTATTCAGCATTGGTCCTTCCAACCATATTTTCAACATGCCGTCTTTCAGTTTTAATATTCGATTTGATGTCATATCTGAAACAAAAACATCGCCATGATTATTGATGGCAACATCATTTAAAAATTTTGCATCATCTTTTTTAATCCGATCATGTATCTGTTTTAAACGAATATCAATAATCACCAATTCGTTAATATCAGAAACATATAAATAAGTTGAATCAGCTGCCATTCCTTTAGGAGCACTTAACCCGCTCACCCAATTCAGTTCTTTAATATTTCCATCAACATCCAAAACTGAAACCATTCCCTGACCATCCTTCTCTGAAGGTTTACCAGAAACATTGGATACAAACAAACATTGATGAACAGGTGAATACAAAACTGATTCGGGTACATCTAAAATTGCTTCGGAAGACCAAATTCTGTTTAGTTCTTGTGCACAAACCCCATCACTTATTACAAAAACCGATATGATTATTAATGGTAGAAAGTATTTCATTGATCAAAATTTTAATGGCATTCTCAGATTAAATCTAAATTAGAATAACATTTTCAATTTATCAACGTAACCATTAAACCAAAGCATAAATTTTTTATAAAAACATCGTAAATTAATTATTGTAGCGCCGGAAAGATATTTTTAAACGCCCAACAAATCCTCATTAACAATATGGAAAGCATTGATAGTTACATAGAAAGAATAACAAAACTTGCCAACCGAAATAAGGAACTGAATGAACAGTTGAAAGGCTGGATGGGATGGTACGAGGATCTGCAACATCAAAACGAGAAATATCATAACCTTTTAGCTAAATATTCACAAAAAGATATTGATCAGGAATTAAAAAGTACGCGACGCCGCAAAGTGAAGCGCTTCAAAATGGTATCAATTCTTTATGCAACTGTTAAGGGATTTAAAAAGCTAAATGGCCATCCCCGTGCTCAGGAATTAGTTGATGCTCTTGACGAAGTATACCTTAAGTTCGATGAGATTGCACGCAAATATGGCGTTTTAAAAGTTAAAACCATTGGCGACACATTCCTGTATGCAGGTGGTGTTTTGGAAGAAAACCATACAAACCCCATTGATGTTATTAATACGGCGCTTGAAATGCGAAAAGTTATTCTTGATTGTCGCGTTGAAGGAGTTCATCGCCCTTTCTGGAATATAAGTATCGGAATACATACAGGACCTGTTTTAGGAGAACCAACAGGAAGAAAGAAACTACCCTATAATCTCACCGGTGAAAATGTAAATTTCACATCAAGAGTTGGAATGGCCTGTCCAACAGGTTGTATTAATATTTCGAATATGACTTATGAGCTGGTAAAAGAGTTCTTTACACTAAATAAAAGCGGACAAATACCAGCTAAATACAAGGGACTGTTAGATATGTTTTTAGTTGGAGGAATATTGCCTGAACTTTCAGTTAATGGAAAAGGTATCCTCCCCAACCGAAAGTATAACACAAAATATGGTTTAATCCAGTTTATGGATTTGCAGGAAGAAGTGCTTGATCTGATGGAACAGAAATTACCAACAAACCTGTACTACCATAATATAAAACATACCATCGACGTAATTACTGAAGTAGAGCTAATTGGGTGGGCCGAAAACCTTAGTGAAGAAGAAATACTAATATTAAAATTAGCCGGCCTTTTTCATGATTCGGGACACACTCGTAACTACAAAGAACATGAATTACACGGTACTTACATTGCCCGCGAGATACTAGGCAGTTACAACTACCCGGAAGATTTGATTGATAAAGTATGTAACCTGATTATGTCGACCAAATTTCCTCCTGAACCCAAAAACCTGATGGAACAGGTGATTTGCGATTCAGATCTCGATTATCTTGGAAGAAGCGATTTTATTCCTGTCTCCAACACTTTGTATAGGGAGTTAAAAGAAAGAGATATGATAGGTACTATTGATGAATGGAATCAGCTGCAACTTGACTTCATCACAAAACATCAATACTTCACAGAAACCGCACGTAACCTGAGAGAAGTAAATAAACAAAGCCAAATTGAGCGATTAGAAGAATTATTGCAAAGTAAAGCGTCAACCCAACAATAATTCTGAACCAGCATTTATAAGGTCATAATAACACTGGTAAAATGGTATACATGTTTGTATACCATTTCGTGTTTATGTAATTTCGAATACAAAATATCTTCTTAGAAAAGAGACTGAAGAATAACACAACACCTAAAAAAGTATACAATCATGAATAAACTTTTATTACCATTATTGGCATTATTGATGCTAAGTGCATGTAATCAAAAACCATCAAAAATGTACGTTTCATCTGATCCGGAATTACAAAAAAAGGTTGATAATTTTATCCCTTTTGAATTAACAACTGATTTAAACCAGCTTACTGAAAAAGAAAAGCAAATGCTTCCCTTATTATTTGAGGCTGCTCAAATTATGGATGATTTATTCTGGAAACAAGCCTGGGGCGATAAAAATGAGTTACTTAGCAACACTCAGGATGAAACCTTAAAGAAATTTTTGAAGATAAACTACGGTCCATGGGAAAGACTGGATGATAATAAACCTTTCGTGGCTGATATTGGCACAAAACCAGCTGGTGCCTGTTTCTACCCTAAAGATATGACCAAAGAAGAGTTTGAAGCTTTGGATGCTGATAAGAAAGATGATTTATATACCGTTATCAAACGTAATGAAAAGGGTAACCTGGAAGTTATACCTTATAGCGAAGCTTATAAAGAAGAACTAACCAAAGTGTCTGAATTATTACTAAAAGCTGCTGCTTTAGCTGAAGATGAAGGATTGAAAAAATATCTGGAGTTACGATCAGAGGCTCTTCTTACCAATGAGTATCAGGCCAGTGACATGGCATGGATGGACATGAAAACCAACACCATTGATTTTGTGGTGGGTCCAATCGAGAACTACGAAGATGCGTTGTATGGATACAAAGCTGCTTTTGAAGCTTATATTTTGGTTAAAGACAAAGAATGGTCGGATAAATTAACCCGTTTTGCAGCTCTTCTTCCCGATTTACAAAAATCACTTCCGGTTGATGAAGCATACAAACAGGAAAGTCCGGGAAGCGACAGTGATTTGGGAGCTTACGATGCATTATTCTACGCCGGTGATTGTAATGCAGGAAGTAAAACCATAGCCATTAACCTCCCTAATGATCCGGAGGTACATGTTACTAAAGGAAGCCGCAAACTTCAATTGAAGAACTCGATGCAGGCTAAATTTGAAAAGATTTTAATTCCAATCAGTAAAGTAGTAATTGATCCGGCTCAGCAGGAACATGTTAAATTCAATGCTTTTTTTGAAAACACTATGTTCCATGAAGTTGCTCATGGATTGGGTATTAAAGAAACGATAAATGATAAAGGCGGTGTGCGCGAAGCATTAAAAGAAACTTATTCATCGATGGAGGAAGCTAAAGCTGATATACTTGGATTGTTTATGGTGAGCGAACTGGTAAAAATGGGTGAGTTACCAGAAACAGATTTAATGGACAATTACGTCACTTTTATGGCAGGTATCTTCCGTTCAGTGCGTTTTGGAGCTGCCAGTGCTCACGGAAAAGCCAACATGATGCGTTTTAACTATTTTAAGGAAAGAGGTGCATTCAGTTATAATGAAGTAACAGGTTTTTATACTGTTGATTTCGAAAAGATGACAGAAGCGATGAATAGTCTTTCTGCAGATATATTAACCATTCAAGGTGATGGTGATTACGAAAAAGCTCAACAAACTTTGGCCGAAATGGGCACCATCCGTCCTCAATTACAAAAAGATCTTGATAGAATTGAAGAAGCAGGTATTCCTGTTGATATTGTTTTTGAACAAGGTCCTTCAGTGATTGGATTATAAGATTTTAGAATAGCATTATACTTTAGCCCGCATTTTTTCTTGCGGGCTTTTTTGGTGCTATGAAATCCATAATCTATAATTTTATAAAATTTCAGGGATGCGCTATTTCTGCCAAATCCCTTTTCCATGATTGGGCATCTCTGTAAGATCCATAAATAGAACATCTAGCTCATCAACAAATATTAGTATTATTGCAAATCAATTCTGATTAGAGGATCTTAAATACAGAAAATGCTTAAAAACAATTATCTATACTTCTTTATATACGACAATACTGAAAGTGACTTATGCAAACTCGAATCGAATTATATTTTTAATCAAAAAGAAAAGAATAAACTCCTTTTATCAGATAAAAAAATTGAACCATCCATCAGCGCATTTATACAAAAAAGAATGGATATCCTCTTACAAGCTGATGATTATTCAACTCTCATAACAAAAATTAAAAATGAGAAAATATGCATCGATAACTTTAAGGTTGAATACATTGTTTTGGATGGAGATACAACTGAGTATTCCAAAAGACTTGAGAAACTAAAAGATATTGGCTATTCTATCAATGGCACCCCAGAGTATTATAAACCTGCAATAACCTATGCACTATGTCATTATAAGAGCGTTTGGTATTTTGGCACATTAACGAGGAATAACCTTGAATGGCAAAAACACAAACAAAAGCCATTTTCTTACAGTAATTCTATTAATATCAATATTGCCAAAGCTCTTGTCAACATTGCTACACAAACCAATACAGAAAGAAAAATACTGGATACTTGTTGTGGCGTTGGCACAATAATGTTAGAAGCCTGTTTTGCAGGAAATACTATTGAAGGATGTGATATTAACTGGAAGGTTTGTAGACAGGCCCGCACTAACCTTTCGCATTTTAACTACACTGCTAATGTTTACCGCTCCGATATAAAAGACATTGCTAACATCTATGATGCCGCCATTATTGACTTACCATACAATATTTTTAGCAATCCAGGTGATGATACAACTCAACATATTATTGAGTCAACAACTAAAATAGCAGATCGAATTATTATTGTATCCATTACTGATATTAGGGAAATTATTACCAATGCAGGACTAATCGTTTCGGATTATTGTACAGTTAAGAAAAGTGGAAAAGCAAAATTTGCCAGAAGCATATGGATCTGTGAAAAGAAAGAATCAGATTTAGGCGGAACATTGAATATGGAAGTTATCGATAAAAAAGATTAACGCGGATCAGTTACCTAATCCGCGTTATGTCTACTGAAAAAGACCGAGTTAAAACTCAGGCATATTCTACTACTTACTGATCGTTGTAAGTTTCATTGGCTTTATAAAAGTAAGAAGGTAAAAACACTTAATTTGTGCTTCTGATCACACAAGAGAAATAATTTCAATTTTATTTCTTGACAGATTGATTCGACCCATTCTTTCCAGTTGTTTCAATAATCGCGATATCACCTCACGTGAAGTATGCAAATCATCAGCAATTTCCTGATGTGTACCGCAAAGAATATGAGTATTTAACTCAGAAGAACGTTGTTGCAGATACAACAAAAGTCGTTCATCCATTTTTTTAAAGGCAATGCTGTCAATTGTTACCAGCAATTGTTCCATCCTTTGGCGATACGATAACATAACAAAATTACGCCAGGTAGTATATTTTCTCATCCATTCATCCATAATACGGATGGGCACCATTAAAACACTGACATCATCCAATACTGTTACCTTTACTTCACTAAGTGTTTTATTCATACAGCATGTGAGTAAAGAAGCACAGGTATCACCCTGATTCAAATAATACAGAAGCAACTCATTTCCATCAGCATCTTCTCTGACTACTTTAACCGTTCCCTTCATAATTAATGGGACGAACATGACCTCCTCTCCTATATCAATCAGACTTTTTCCGACTTCCAGATTTTTGACAACACAATACTTTTCCATTTCACTGAGTAAATCATCCTCAGCAAAAACAGGAAAATTGGTTTTAATAGATTCGGTCAATAACATAGGCTAATCAGCTTGCTTTCGAAAGTATAATTATTGATGCAGCTTTGCAAGCATAAAATAAAAAGGATAAAAAAATGGCCACTAGTCTTATAAAGAACCAGTGGCCAGATTTACTAAAGCAGATTAAATCAATTTTTACATGCGTGACATCATTGCAGCTATACCGCCACCGTTTTTCACATTGGTATATCCTCGCTGCTTTAACACCTGCTGCGCATAAGCCGATCGCGCACCAGAAGCACAATAAACAATGATTTCTCTGTCTGTATTATCTCCTAAATCACCTTTACCCGACATGATATCATCCAAAGGAATATTTACAGCTTCAGGGAATGCTCCTGACCTGAACTCACCCGGCGTACGAACATCCACTACCAAACGGGCCAATTCATCCTGACTTACATTCTTGTTACTTTCAACTTCGGTTGATTCTTCTTTTTGATGAATATTCTTTTTCTCAACAGGTAATAATTCAACATGGAAGTTTTTAAATCCGACAGCCATAGCGTGACGTTGCAATGAAGTATGACCTCCGGAAATATTGTAAACTTCTTCAAAGCCAGCATTTTTTAAAGTGCGCAAAGCCTGATGACCTTTTTTACCAGTTTCATCATATACCACAATTGGTACTTCTTTTGGAATAGCATGTAAATTTTGAGATAACATCTCCAATGGAAGGTGATGTGCTCCTTTTAAATTACTCTTCTGGAATGCGAATACATCACGTACATCCAATACAATCAAACGCTTACCTTCAATAAACTCATCTAATTCCGAAACCAATAAGCTCGGACTGAAACCCGACATTTTATTCTCAGCTGTATAGGCTGCCATATTCATCGCATCATTGGCGGTTCCAATCGGAGGTGAATACGCAAAGTCCATATCAGCGATATCACTCACTTTTATTTTTGCTGCAGCAGCTGTTGCTAATACATCCAAACGTTTATCAGCTCCTTTGTAACCTGCTGTTTGTCCACCAATAACAACACCTGTTTGGCGATCGTAAATAACCATGACCGAAACAGTTTCTGCACCAGGATAATAAGACGTATGATGTTCTTTATGAACTACTACTGCATCAGCATCAATGCCAGCAGCCTTAGCCTGTTTCAATGACATTCCTGTGATTCCGGCAACAGCTTCAAAAACTCTCACAACTGATGTTCCTATTGCACCCTGATAAGCATGTTTTCCTCCAAGTGCATTTTCAGCAGCTATACGTCCCTGACGGTTTGCTGGTCCGGCCAACGGAATTCGAACCTTCTTACCGCTTACACGATGTTCGATCTCTACCATATCACCGGCAGCATAAATATCTTTATCTGATGTTTGCAGGTACTCATTAACCAATAACCCACCAGCTTCACCAATTGATAATCCTGCATCAATAGCCAGTTGTAATGTTGGACGTACTCCAATTGACAACAGAACCATATCTGCATCCAGCTTCTTGCCGTTATCCAATTCTACCGAGTTAGCATTGATCTTTACAACTCCTGTTTCTGTATGAACTCCTACGCCATAAGAATGCAATTCACGTGTGATAAATCCCGCAGTTTCGGCATCCATCAGCGACATAACATGAGGCATCTTCTCAACAACATGTACTTTCAATCCACGCTTTACCAAGGCCTCAACCATTTCCAAACCAATAAATCCACCACCAACAACAACAGCAGTTTTAGGATCTTCATGTTTCAGATGATTATCAATCTTGTCCATATCCTCCAGCGTCCATAAGCTGAATACATGGTCATAATCTGCTCCCGGCAAATCAGGTTGAATAGGACGACCGCCCTGAGCCAGAATCAGTTTTGTATATTCATATTGTTTCTTAGATCCGTCACGGGTATCCATCGTATTTACAATATGTCCGTCTTTATTAATTGATGTTACAAGCGTATGAATATAAACATCCACATCGTATTGCTCTTTAAAACTATCAGGACTTTGTAAAATTAAGCTTGAGCGATTTTCAATATCTCCAGCTATATAATAAGGTAAGCCGCAATTGGCAAAAGAAACATCCGGACCAGCTTCCAACATTGTGATTTGAGCATCTGGTGATAATCTTCTTGCCTTTGCGGCTGCCGTAGCTCCGGCAGCAACTCCTCCAATAATTACAATCTTTTCCATATAGACTTTATTTTATGTTTTTATATTCAAATTTTCTTGTGACAAAACTATATCCTATCCAAAAAAGAACCTGAAAAAATGCATTGACCTTGATCCGTATTTAAATTGACCTTGCACAACTTTTCAGTTGATCATCGGTTCATTTCATAAAATAGATTCTATTTTTGTGTATGATGAAAACGATTACTGAAAAAGACACCGACTACATTTGCGATATACAGGCCCCTTGTTTTCAGGCCTTAGATGATAATGAAGTAGAGATTATTAGAACAAGCAGAACACAGGTACAATTTCGTAAGGGTGATAACCTTACGAAACAAGGAACCTTTGCTTCATATGTTTTATTTGTGGCGAGGGGATTAGCCATTCAGTATGTAGAAGGAGATGTA
Source organism: uncultured Carboxylicivirga sp. (assembly GCF_963674565.1). NCBI lineage: Bacteria > Pseudomonadati > Bacteroidota > Bacteroidia > Marinilabiliales > Marinilabiliaceae > Carboxylicivirga > uncultured Carboxylicivirga sp. The sequence continues at coordinate 5,489,291 of NZ_OY771430.1, read as the reverse complement.
AATAAAAGTTTTAACCTTCGAATTATTCAACCGGGAGAATTTGTAGGCTTATCATCAGTTTTCTCTAAAAATACATTCAACTATTCGTCGGTTGCAATCAGCGATTGCCATGTTTTACTGGTAGAAAAACAAGCTATTAATGAAATCATTGGTAAAAACGGAATATTCGGACATGGTTTAATCAGTCGGTATACAGAGCAGAATATAAGTTTATTTGATACGCTTCGATCTGTTTTATATAAACAAATGATGGGACGCATGGCAGAATCATTACTTTACATCGATGGATTTAAAAAGCAATACCCTGAAATATTTACTTTAATGACACGAAAGCATATCGCTGATTTTGCAGGTATCACTACCGAGAGTGCTGTTAAAATACTGAAGACACTGGAGAAAGAAGAAATTCTAAAACTTGACGGCAAAGATGTTCAGTTATTAAACAAAGGCTATCTTAAGGATTTGAGTTTGCGAGGATAATTGAACATTGAGGATATGAAATCTGTATTTATATCAATTAGTTTGAAATAAATAAAACGAAATAATAGTGAAATTAATATCATGGAATGTTAACGGATTACGTGCCGTTGCTAAAAAAGACTTCTTTGAGTCGTTTGATCAAATGGCTCCCGATATACTTTGTTTACAAGAGACGAAGGCACAGGATGATCAGGTAGCAGAGGTGTTAAAATCGATGTTTGGATACCATATTTATTCAAATTCGGCTGAAAAGAAAGGATATTCAGGTACTGCCATCATATCTAAACAAGAACCTGTTAGTGTAACAAAGGGCATTGGTATTGAAGAACACGATAACGAAGGTCGCGTTCTCACAGTGGAATATGATAAGTTCTACCTCGTGAATGTATATGTACCAAATTCTGGTAGTGAATTAAAGCGTTTGGATTACCGACAGGACTGGGACAAGGCTTTTTTCGATTATCTGAAGAAGCTGGAAGAAAAGAAACCAGTGTTAAGTTGTGGCGATTTTAATGTAGCTCACAAAGAAATTGATTTGGCTAGGCCAAAGGCTAATTATAATAAGTATGCCGGTTTTATGCAGGAGGAGATTGATGGTATGGATCGTTTTACACATGGAGGCTTAATTGACACCTTTCGACATCTGCATCCTAATGAACCTGATAAATATTCGTGGTGGAGTTACAGGGCCGGAGCACGCGGAAAAAATATTGGCTGGAGAATCGATTATTTCCTGGCCTCTGAATCAATTGCGCCTGAAATTAAGGATGCTTTTATTCTGCCTGAAGTAATGGGATCTGATCATTGCCCGGTGGGGATTGAGATTAATGTTTAATATTAAATTATAAATGGTTAATGATAATAAGGTCATTAACCATTGTTTTTATCACACCCATATTTATCAATCTTCTCACCTCAGATACTACAGTCGCCCCTCCGGGGCTCAACTTACCTTCTTGCTTATCACAGCACTTACGTACTGTGTTCTTACAGTCAGAGCTTTGCTCTTCATTCTATTATTTAGTAAACAGATAGTCCCGTTTAGACTTCTGTATTCGCATAGTATGTAAATGCTATGTTCTTAAATTATTATCATGCTGAGTCCTGAAAGGACGACTGTATAGGAGGTTCAACATCATCCTCCCCTATCAATTGGCATAAAAAAGGCTGAATACTTATCCAGCCTCATAATATTTTACATTTTATAGCAGAAGATTTAATCTTTATCCTTCTCCTTAAACTTAAACAGCTTATACATTTTTTCGAAGATCTCTGTATTCTCATAAACCCCTGTAAACTCTTCGGCACCAGGACCAATAGCAAAAACAGGCACCATAATAGCTGTATGATTTCCAGTTGTAAATGCCGCTTTGACATAACCTTTGGTCATATCTCCTTCATTTACTGACATACCCCCTGTTTCATGATCAGCTGTTACAATTATTAAAGTCCGCCTGTCTTTAAGAGCAAACTTTATTGCTTCACCTAGTGCCTTGTCTAAATCCAACACTTCCCCGGTTGCATAAGAAGCATCATTTTGATGCCCTCCCCAATCTATCTGACTGCCTTCAACCATCATAAAGAATCCTTTACTATCAGCATTTGATAATACTTCAATAGCTTTTGAGGTTGCTTGTGGTAACATGTCACCTCTGTCACGATAACCAGCATTGTGACCAATAGCAGTTAATACAGCCAGCTTCCCTTTTGTAAAAGGTTCAATCTCTTTCATGTTATAGGCAATTCTGTATCCTTTGTCATTTAACTCAGAAACCAGATTTCGACCATCAACACGTTTTGTAAAGAAATCAGCTCCTCCACCAATAAACAAATCAATATCTGTATTCATAAAGTCGGCTGCTATCTCTTCATACATATTTCTACTCGGTTGATGTGCAATAAAAGAAGCAGGTGTTGCATGAGTGATTGCTGATGTTGAAACCAAACCAGTTGCTTTACCATTTCTTTCTGCATATTCAAGAATGCTGGTAATTCTATTGCCTTCTGAATCCAACCCTATTGTACCATTGGTTGTTTTTTTACCGGTTGATAAAGCGGTTCCTCCAGCTGCCGAATCCGTTACGTAGTTATCACTACTCTGCGTTTTACTGAATCCGGTAAAAGGTAGATTTTGCATATTTAACACACCTCCGTTAGTAGTAATACCGGCAAAAACCTGAGCGGCTCCCATACCATCACCAATAAACAATATGATATTCTTCGGATGCTTTTTAAATTTTACTTCTTTTGCATCAAATGAAACTACTTCATGTTGTTTTTCAGCTGTATACTCGAACTTTTCATGCTTTACTTCTTTGTATTCTTCCTGGGCTGATATTCCTATTGTTACAAGAAATATAGCCAATATAAGGCTAGTCTTTTTCATTGCGTTGTAATTTGTTCCTTCAACATTCAAAGTAAAAGGATTTTATGTATAAAAAAAACAAGGTTACAGACTGTTTGTTTATTAAACATATTCTACAACGACAAAATCTCACATATCTACCTGCATATTAAACATTTCGACAGGGTAAGCTATTGGATTTTAAAAGATTATTTTTTAAATTCATTAAAAATCTACAGCTATGCATCTACCCAAGTCTTATTACAACCACATTTCTTTTGCAGGTACAATAATTGCTGCAATTTCGTTTTTTCTGATCATTGTAAGCTTCCTGTTCTCCCTTCTATTTAATGCCGGAAGTTCATACCTGGGATTGTTTTCCTATATTTTACTTCCTGCCATTATGGTATTCGGATTAATTTTGATACCGATAGGTATGTTTATTAATTCAAGAAGAGCCTGTAAATCAACTGAAACACTTGAGATGAAATGGATGGTTATCGACTTTAACGATCCCCGTTATCGAAATGCGGCTTCTGTTTTTATTATTGGTACAGTTGTGTTAATTCTTTTATCTGCAGTTGGAAGTTATGAAGCATATCATTATACCGAATCAGTAGAGTTTTGCGGTAAAGTTTGTCACAAGGTGATGCAACCCGAATACGTTACTTATATGAATTCATCTCATGCAAAAGTGGCTTGTGTCGAATGTCATGTTGGTCAGGGAGCCGACTGGTATGTCAAGTCTAAATTATCCGGATTGTATCAGGTATATGCAGTTATGACCCATAGTTATCCTACACCTATACCGACACCAATTTCCAGCTTACGACCTGCTAAAGAAACCTGCGAGGAATGTCACTGGCCACAGAAATTCTACACCCCTCGTTTGAATATGGAAAAACATTACCTGTCAGACAGTCTGAATACTGAATGGATTATTCAATTACAAATGAAAACCAATAGTCCACATAGTTCCAGTAATCTGGCTGAAGGGATTCATTGGCATATCAACCCTGATGTTAAAATAGAATACATTGCAGCAGATGATGCTAGAGAAAGTATTCCATGGGTTCGGTATATTAATCTTAAAACCGGAGATACTACCTTATACGAAGATAGCTGGAGCCCGATGGATCCGGAAGATATCAAAACAGCAGTAACGCGTACTATGGATTGCATGGATTGTCACAACCGTCCGTCACATAACTATCAGCTCCCATCAGAATTTGTTGATCTGGCAATATCATCGGGTGAGATACCAAAACTACCCAAAATTAAATATATTGCGATGGAGATTTTAAAGGATCCGTATCCCACAACAGATACTGCTCTGATGGTAATTAATGAAACTATACGGCAGTTTTACGCTGATAATTATCCTGATTCGGATCCTCAACTGGTTGATAAAGCTGTTTCAGGCATTACCAATGGTTACCTCAATAATATTTTCCCTGAGATGGGAGCCAACTGGGATGTATACCCCGATCATATTGGTCACCTTGAATTTAACGGTTGTTTCAGATGTCATAACGATACACACGAAAGTATCGGTGGCAAAAAAATCACAAAGGATTGTAATGCTTGTCATACTATTTTAGCTCAAGGTACGCACGATAATATGGAGACTGCCACTATAAACGAATCACTCGAATTTCATCATCCTGTTGACATTGGAACAGACTGGCAGGATTATTTGTGCATCGATTGTCACAGATATTTGTATCCTTAACAGGTTATCCTTTCTCATCATAAGTAAACTATTATATTTGAGGTAAAATTGATGAGAATGGATAAAACAAAGATACTTTTTGTATGCCTTGGTAACATTTGCCGCAGCCCAAGTGCTGAAGCTGTTATGAAGGCTTTGGTTGAAAAAAAAGGATTAGCTTCTAAATATGAGATTGATTCTGCCGGAACAGCAGGCTATCACTCTGGCGAACCAGCTGACAGACGTATGCAACGCCATGCGATCAATCGTGATTATAATTTAACCAGCATTAGCCGTAAGGTAAATGCAAAGGTTGATTTCGATCATTTTGATTACATTATTGGTATGGATGATCAGAATGTAGAAGATCTTGAATATATGACTTCTAACGATGAGCAAAGATCCAGGATTAGTAAGATGACGGATTATTGTAAATCTTTTAATCACACATCGGTACCTGACCCTTATTACGGTGGTGCCGATGGGTTTGAACTGGTACTGGATCTTTTGGAGGATGCTTGCGAGGGTTTAATCGAACATATCGAGAATGAATGATATCATTCGAAGAATAGAAGATATATTAGATACAACCATTGTTCATCATCAAATGGTGGGTGGTGGTTGTATTGCTAAAACGCAGGTTATAAAAACTGAAGGTGGTGATCAATTCTTTCTGAAGTCGGGCTTTTCTAACACCATGTTTCGCAATGAGGCAAACGGACTCAGAGAACTATCCAAAGCCAATTGCATAAGAATACCCAAGGTTATTGTTGTTGATGATGATTTTCTTTTACTGGAAAATATCGAAACGGGAATAAAGAATGGAAACTTCTTTACCGAATTTGGCCAAGCATTTGCTCAACTGCACCAATACACATCAACCAGTTACGGTTTTTATGAAGATAACTACATTGGTGCAACACCTCAAGAGAATCTCCCCTCATTAACAGAGTCTAATAACTGGACTGAGTTTTATTTTAATAAAAGATTAAAATTCCAGTTTCTTCTGGCCGAAAAAAATGGTTTCAGCGATGCCGAATTCAGGCGTTTATTTAATGGTATCGAAAGGCAGATTTATCAGATTTTAGACGGAAGCGAAGAACCACCAACACTATTACATGGTGATTTATGGGGTGGAAACTATATGGTGGATAATCAAAACAAGGCCGTACTCATCGATCCGGCTGTTTATTATGGCCATCGCGAAGCCGACCTTGCTATGACTAAATTATTTGGTGGTTTTGGACCACAGTTTTATCAGAGCTATCAACAAACCTATCCTTTAAAAGAAGGATATGAATACAGACAGAATATTTATCTGCTGTACCATGTGCTCAACCATCTAAACTTATTCGGAAGTTCATACAAATCACAATCCGAACAATTGATGAGAAGTTATCTGTAACACTATAAGAATCCCCTGGAACGAGCCAGACAATACAATAAATTCACAATGTCATCATCCGACATTGTCATTGCATTGATCTTTAAATCGAAGAAATCTATATCTGGACGACCATTTTCGAAATAATCTCTGAAGTTTGCTCTTCGTTTATCCTGTTCAATGCATTCTTTTTTAGCATCGCTTAAACTAATTTTCTCTTCTTTCGCCACTAACTCTGCTCTCCATTCCAGTGGTGCCTCCAACTTAACATGAAACGATTGCTTGATATTTTTAGTGATGGCTTCGGCAGCACGACCAACAATTACAACATTTCCTTCCTCTGCTTCATCGTGCAGGAATTTTGCAATGGTATTCTTAATTTTTGCATCGCCCGGATAATAAGAACTACTGAAGAACAATGCCAGGTTTTCAAAAAAGTTTTTCTGCCTGTAATCACTCAAATCCTGTAGAAGTGCAGGAGTCAGTTTAAGCTCATTGGCCGATCGTTCGAGAATCTCTTTACTGATCATTCTCCACTCTTTATTAATTCCTGCCGCACTTAATTCTTTTGTAATCTTTTCAGCAAGTAATTGACCAATCTTTTGCCCATGACAACCATATTCGCGCGAAATGGTAATTACAGGTCCTGCCAAACCATGTTTGGTTTCAGGCGCCTTGCGTTGCCCCGAACGCTCTTGCATGTATTTTAGAAACAAATTATCCATAGCGCTGATTTTTGAGGTTTAAACTGTACATAAGTTAGTAAAAACCAACAAAGCAGACAAGAAAAATGAACATGTATTTTTGGGAAACTTCAATTAAAGACAAAATCATCTGCAATTCAATTGAAATTTACTAATAGTCAGAAATAATTGAAGATCAAAAAAGAAGCGAAAGGCTATAAATAAAAAAAGGACAGATCGGAAAATCTGTCCTTACCCTTAAATCAGTTCGTTAACTAAATCCAAATCTATGAATAAAAATCTACAGTGCAAAGATGCATTATATTATAGTAAAGAAACCTCAAACAAGGTTAATTCGTGTTAAATGTTTCAGCATGAGACAAAAAAAGGACAGATTGAGCAATCTGTCCTACCTTATCAGTTCGTTAACCAAATCCAAAATCTATGAAAAAAAATCTACAATACAAATATCATAATTTATATAGTGAACAAAATGCAAACAAAGTTAATTCATGTTAAGAGTTAGCAAATGAGAAGTTTTGAGTAAAGAAAAAGGACAGATCGGAAAATCTGTCCTTACCCTTAAATCAGCTAACTAAATCCAATTTTTATGAAAATCCCTACTGCAAATATGCAACTTTTATTTATATACTATCAAATTATCGCAGTTAATAATTGTTAAATGATAAATTAAGGTATTTTAAAGCCTTATACTTACAATTTGTAAGTTAATCAATTAAGCCAACTCTGATTGTTGTAAATAAAACTTGCAAAATTCTTTTAATCCACATTTGCCACACTTTGGTTTACGTGCAATACAAACATATCGCCCATGCAGAATAAGCCAGTGATGTGCGATGGGTAACAAATCCTCAGGAAAATATTTCACTAATTGCTTTTCAGTATCAAGGGGTGTTTTCGAATTAGTTGTTAAACCAATGCGAGCTGCAACGCGAAAAACATGCGTGTCAACAGCCATGGCCGGTTTTTCATAAACAACCGAAGCTATTACATTGGCGGTTTTACGCCCAACACCCGGAAGTTTTTGCAATTCATTAATATCATCAGGTACTATGCCATTAAAATCATTAACAAGCATTTGAGCCATGCCAACCAGATGCTTACTCTTATTATTCGGATAACTGCACGAACGAATCAATTCAAAAATCTCTTCAGGTGTTGATTGAGCCATATCTTCGGCATTTGGATAGCGCTCGAAGATTGCAGGTGTTAATTGGTTAACTCTTTTATCGGTGCATTGTGCCGAAAGAATAACAGCCACCAGCAACTCATAAGGATTTGAATAATGCAGCTCGGTTTCGGCAACCGGCATGTTTTTTTGAAAATATTCGATGGTTCGTTGAAAACGTTCTTTTTTTAGCATCCCATAACCAGATTATAAAAATAACAACAAGCTAACAGCCATTACCGCCATTCCGGCAAACAATCCATAAATTGACAAGTGATGTTCGCCGTATTCGCGTGCAGAAGGTAATAATTCGTCTAAGGAGATGAATACCATTATACCAGCTACACCGGCGAAAATAATACCAAAAGTTAATGGCCCCATAAATGGCATTAAAACAAGATAACCTATTAAAGCACCAATCGGTTCAGATAATCCGGATAAGAAACTTAATCGAAAAGCTTTTCTTCTGCTACCTGTTGCATAATAGATGGGCACCGAAACAGCAATACCTTCGGGGATATTATGAATAGCAATAGCAACCGCAATGGCAATACCTATATTAGGATCCTGCAAGGCTGCCGTAAAAGTAGCCAATCCCTCGGGAAAGTTATGTATACCAATTGCCAAAGCCGTAAACATACCCATGCGCATCAGTTTCTTATCTTTAGTAGGAGGTTTTCCACTCATATCTTCCACTGAATGCAACTCGTGCGGGTTCTCAGCCGAAGGAATAAATTTATCAATGAGTGCAATAAATAATACCCCTCCAAAAAAGGCAATTACCGTATACCAGGTACCCGATGTCTCGCCATATGCTTCAATTAATACATCTTTGGCTTTAAAAAAGATTTCAACAAAAGACACATAAATCATTACTCCTGCCGAAAAACCAAGAGAAATGGCCAAAAAACGGGTGTTTGTTCGTTTTGCAAAGAATGCCATTGCACTTCCAATACCGGTACTTAATCCGGCAAAAAGAGTTAATGCAAAGGCAAATAGAATTGAATTAAACTCCATAAATGTGTTTCGGTTAATAATAGTTTATGCAAAGGAATTGCTTTTTAACAACACAACAAAAAACTATTATAAGATTCTGGTTAATAATATTTAAAATAAATATCAGACAATAAAGTGTTTTTTATATATTAGCATTCATAATAACCTACAATTTAATTTATGAAGGAATTAGTACCTTATGTGAACCTGGAAACGGTTAAAGACAGCAACGGAAAAATTGAGAAATTTGTAGTGCGTACTGTATCGTACCTGCCTAAAGACAGCAAAGTAACCACCAGTGGCGAAGGCCCTATAGCTGATAATATTTTATATCGCCTTTTAACCATCTCTTATGATGGTACCTCAACAGAATTTGATTATTTTGGTGCCGATTTTACCATTAATCGTGAAGATGTTGGATTGTTGGAAAGAGGAGTAAATGTTAAGGTGAAATCGGTGGACAGTAATTTAAAATCTACTTCTTATGGAGATCCTGTTGAAGAGGGTACAGTTATTGAATATGAAGGGGATATTTAATGTTAGATTTCAAGATTATAAAAAAGCATTTGAACAATAGTATTTTTTACTATTTCATTTGCTTTTTTTTATTCTTTAGCTTCATTACAGAAATAAAAGCTCAATTTATTACTAAAGATGACCTAACACTTGTAAAGCAAATTGAAAGTTGTTTTACATGCAATAATTCAACAGATCTTAAGTATTCAATTAATCAAACTAAAGGTTTTTTAAAAGCTAAATCTAATAAATCCATAGAAGAATTTATTTCTTATTTAGAAAAGGAAAAGTTATTAGATCTTGTATTTATTGTTAATCTTTGTCGCAGTGTAGAACTATACGAATGTAACGAATTTGAAAAGGCAAATTTAACAATCCCTAACTTAAATTCTTTGACTAATAATAACCCTTGGTTATTAGCATTTTATTACGAATACAAAGGAAATATTAACAGATACAATAAACAATACCCAACATCAATTGAAAATTTCCTTCTATCCATAAAAATCTATACAAATCTAAAAGATACATATGAGCTTACAAGACTCAACTTTAAAATAGGCGCTGTTAATTTAGATTTAAAAAACTACTTACTAGCTGAAGATTACCTAAGAAGAGCTTTGTTCTTCGCAAAAAGAGCAAATAAAGATAAATTATTAAAAACAACAACTAACACTTTAGCTTCTTGTCTTCAATTTGAGAAAAAACACGATGAAGCGTTAGAGCTTTATAAATACTCCTTGGACAGCTTAAATAATACACCAAAGGATTCAGCCAGACTGTTTTTAAATATTGGAGGAATTTATAATACTAAAAAAGACTATAAAAAAGCTGAAGATTTATATTTAAAAGCATTAAAGATTAAGATAAATATTAAAGATAGTGTAGGAATTGCTAACACATATAATAATATTGCTCAGATATACCTTGCACAAAAAAAGTTAAAAAAAGCATCACAATATTTAGACAAAAGCTACCAATGTGCTATTAAAGAAGATGATAAATTCTTAGAACTTAATAACTCGTTTAATTTTATTGAATTATATCTTCAATTAAATAATATTGATTCAGCAAAGTATTTTTTATATAAATATGTAGATTTAAAAGATAGTGTTAGTAATACTGCACTAAAGAAACAATTAAATGAGTTAGATATTAAATATAGAACTTTAGAGAAAGATAATCAAATTGCTTTATTGCAAAAAGAAGATGAATTAAAGGAAGCACGTTTAAATAATCAATTACTTATTATTATAACAATAGCCGGGGTACTATTATTGGCCCTCACCTTGGGGTATTTTATCAATCGTCAGCGTGTTAAATTAAAAAAATCAAAAAACGATTTATTAAAACAGCAAAAAGAGATTGAAACAATTAATGGTGCATTAAAACTATCGAACCAGGCCAAAGACCGTATTTTGTCAATCATTGGTCATGACCTGCGTGGCCCCATCGGTGGTTTAAAAGAGCTGATAGAATTATATATGGAGATGCCGGGCTACGAAGAAGAAGACTTTAGAAACTTACTAAAAGCAGCACGCGAAGCTTCTACCGGCTCATATCACTTGCTCGAGAATCTGCTTACCTGGGCCAACTCGCAACGTGGTGAAATTGATTTTCAACCGGTAACGGCTCCATTATTACCACTTATCAAACACAGTATTGATTTATTAGACAGTTCGATCAATACCCGAAATGTAAGCTTCCATTACGAGATACCTACTACTATTAAACTAACTGCCGATTTAAATATGTTGCGTACCATTATTCGCAACCTAGTATCCAATGCCGTTAAATACTCACCACCCGAGAGTTGCATTACCATTTCGGCCAGGCAAGACAATGACGAAACATTTATTTGCATTGCCGATGAAGGCTACGGAATGAGTGCAGAACAATCGGCTGTTCTTTTTGAAAAGAAAGAGACATTTTATATCGAAGCCGGATATAATGCAAAAGGTACAGGTTTGGGTTTAATACTTTGTAAAGAATTTGTTGAGCAGCACAACGGTCATATCTGGGCCGATTCTCAACCAAATGTTGGCACTAAAGTTTGCTTTACTATTCCGGTTAACTTATCAGCAAAGGTTGTTAAAACAGAATCCTTAGTTGAAGCTGTTAAAATCAATTAATCTTATCATTCAATTATTGATAAAATGTATTTATGGTTAACAATTTTGTTATCTTAGAATCCTTATTTTATATTTTTTAAACCTCTAAAAACATTACAATGAGTACACTACATACTCATAAAATGTTAAGAATGAATTATAAAAAAACAAGAATCACTCTTGTTTATATAATTAGTTTACTTATCGCATTAATGATAAGTGAAAAATCTTTTGCTCAAAATGAACTAACAGATATTTATGACCCATTAAAAGATTTCGCTTCTAACAAAACGGCTATCTACGATGAGTTAAAAAAACAGGATTTAAACGTGGAGCAATTAATGGAGCAAATAAAAAAGCTTAACACTGTTAGCCAGCCACATTACCAGCTACAGCTATGCAAAATATTAATTCAGAGCAGAAAATACGATTCAGTGCCTCAATTATTGGATAATTGTATCCACAGATTCGAGCAAAGTAAAAATACCGAAGCTATTGGAGACTGCTATTTCTACAAAGGCAAGATAGGTGGATTTAGTAGCAATGCTGAAGAAGTCATTACAAATTATGAAAAATCATACCTGTGTTATATTGATGTCGGCAATATGAGTAATGCTTTTTTGTGTCAGATGTCAATGGGTAACTATTTCTCTCAAAATGGAAATGATATTTATGCCGCTAAATATTACAATAAGGCAAATAAAATTGTAGAGAGCCATGATATAAAAACATCATATAAAGAGAGCCTGATGTTGAATATGGGGAATCACTATTTTAAAACCAATGATTATGATAGTGCATTGCTATTTTACAACAAAGTAGAAGCATCGAGACAAATTGAAGGAAACATCGATAAATTGTCGAGAATAAAAAACAATATTGGTGTAGCATATTTGCAACTTGGCGATTTAGACATGGCTGAGAAAAAATTATTAGAGGCGCTAAAAATAAGAGAAGCCGGTAATGACTCGCTTCTGATTGCATCAACACTTGTGAATCTGTTCAAACTTACATTGGATAAGAAAGATGTTGACAAAGCAATCGGGATAGAAAAACGCTTAAGCAACATTATTGAAAACACAGAAAATATCCAAACAGACAAATTGGTTGCCTTTAGCTACGATAAATTAAAGCTGTACCATCTTACCAAACAATCTGAACTGGCTGACAAGGAACTGATAAAATACTCTCATCTGAATGATTCTTTAACCCAGGCTGCCTTTGCTGATAAACTGGTTGAATTGCACAAAAGCTTTGAGATACAAGAAAAAGACAAAGACATTGCATTGTTGCAGAAAGAAGAAGCACTAAATAAAGCAACTTTAAAATTGCAATGGTTAATGATATCATTTATTACAGCACTCGTGTTTGCCTTATTAATATTGGGTTACTTTATTAATCGTCAGCGCTTGCATCTTAAAAAGTCGGAAGAGAACCTGCAAAAACAACAGCTGGAAATTGAGCAGATAAATAACGAACTGAAAATATCCAATCAAGCTAAAGATCGTATTTTGTCAATAATTGGTCATGATTTGCGCGGCCCTATTGGTGGTTTAAAAGAGCTGATTGAATTATATCTGGAATTACCTGACTTTGATGAAAAAGACATACGTAATTTATTAAAGGCAGCTCGTGAAGCATCAACAGGTTCGTACCTGTTATTAGAAAATCTGTTGACCTGGGCAAACTCACAGCGTGGTCAAATAGAATTTAAACCGTCAGATATTCCTTTTCTTCCATTGGTAAAACAAAGTGTTCAACTGTTGAATGCAAAGCATGTAACATTCCGTTATGAGATTCCTCCGGCACTAATGATTAATGCTGATGCAAACATGTTAAGAACCATTATACGAAATCTGGTTTCAAATGCTATAAAATACTCTCCTGCAAATGGTCGTATAACCATATCAGCCAATCAAGATGAAGTTGAAACCAGTATTTTTGTTGCAGATGAGGGCATTGGCATGTCGGCTGAGCAGACATCTGCCTTATTTGAGAAAAAAGAAACCTTTTTTATTGAAGCAGGATCGAAAGCCAAGGGAACTGGTCTTGGTTTAATACTTTGTAAGGAGTTTGTTGAAAGACACAATGGTCGAATCTGGGTTGATTCCATGCATTCCGAAGGTACAAAAGTTGGTTTTACAATTCCCAATGATTTTACAGCGACTAAATCTGTTCCTGAGTTAAGTAAACATTCCAAAGTATTAAGTTAATTTTAAAAACAAGTTAATTACTTCGGATCAGAGCCTCGACAAACAATAAAATTTAACATCTACCTCCTTGAAATTAATTTAAAAATCGATAAATTTATCGTGAACTAGAGCACCCTTTATTCAGCTAGCGTATTGTTGAACCTAAATGTTTGAGCCATGAATACAATTTCAGCTTCTTCTATTCAAAACATTGTACGTCTGCTCGACAACGGCTATATGGTTTACCTTCACAAACCTACTGGTAAGGTTACGGCCATTCCAGAATTCGACGGTTTTGCTGATTTTGAAGATAGTACAAACTGGGAGGTCGACAATATCGACAGAAATCCTGAGGAATACATTCATGTTCAGGGAATGAACTCGCGTGAGATGTATAACTTAATGATGGATTTTGCACAGGAGCAGGATGAATTGCAGGTTACAAAGAAACTGGTGGATGCATTGCGTAAATCTGACGGAATTGGTCATTTTAATGATGCTATCAAACAAATGCCTGATGTGAGATTTGAATGGCTCGAATTTCGTGATGAACGACTACAGCGTTTTATCAAAAACAAACTGATGAGAAAGAAGCAGTTTAATTAATCTATTTCGAAGCATAGCATCGGCATCATTTACAAACTATGCCAATACAGTCGTCCTTTCAGGACTCAAACTGCACTCATTTTACACATAGCACTTACGTACTATGCTTTTAAAGACGTTCCTTCGGAACTACCTTTTTAAAATATTTATCATAGCATTTACATACTATAATGCTCTTACAAACGTCCCTAACACGACTACTATCAACTTCCCTCATCATATAATGAAGGGCGGAGCCCTGACTGTAATAACACAGTACGTAAGTGCTGTGATAAGCAAGAAGGTAAGTTGAGCCCCAATGGGGCGACTGTAAAGTTTAACAACCTTCTAGTCATCTAAATTACGATTGCGCAATCGATACATCTTAGTCACTTCAATACTGACAAACCCATACTCTTCCACCACATTACCAAAAATATGATAACACCCTGGCCCACGAAACGGATACCGGGCTGCTGCCTCAACAAAATGAACCGTATCAATCCATCGTCCCTGTGTATCCAGCCAGGTACCAAAGAACATGGCTGCTCCATTGGCTGTGCGAGTAGGTTTACGCGTTACCAGATAACCTACTATCGACACATATTTACCAACCAATAAAGGTAAGTCGCGAGCCCGAAGAGTACTGGGCAACTTCTCAGCCAACAATTTAAACGGACTGACTAACGGAAATCCCAATAATTCCAGCTCATCAAAGGCATTCTCCAAATCGTGACTCCATAACTCGGGCAACTCGAAGGCTTTTACCTCAGCTGGCGCAAACAAAGAAGCTTCAGCCTTCACTTTTTTTGTATATCCCAACAAATGATGTGCATCCCAAAGCAGTTCCTTCTTTTCTTTTCCCGTAAAACGAAAAGCTCCCACTCGTATCAGAATCAGCAACTGCTCCAGCGAAATACCTACCCTCACAACAAAATCAGACAAATCTTTAAATTCTCCTTTACGCTCACGCTCTTCCAGCAGTTTACACACAGTGCCTCTTTCAAGATTATACAACATCATAAAACCCAGATACAAACGTTTACCTACGATACTATTCTGCCAGTTACTCCGATTGACGCAAGGCGCCTCCACCTCAGCCCCATTAATACGAGCTTCGTGCAAATACAACTCCTGACGATAAAACCCTCCGCCATTATTGAGTGTGGCCACCATGTATTCGAGTGGATAATGAGCTTTTAAATAAAGCGCCTGATAACTCTCAATAGCATAACTGGCCGAATGCCCCTTGGCAAAAGCATAGTTGGCAAAACTCTCAATCTGCATCCAGATATCTTTCACCGTTTGTTCGGCATAGCCTTTTTTACGACAGTTACTGTAAAACTTATCACGCACCTTCCAGAATTCGTTGCGCTGTCTGAACTTCCACGACATCCCTCTGCGCAGAATATCAGCTTCGTCAAGGGTGAGACCTGCAAAATAATGCGCCACCTTAATTACATCCTCCTGATAAACCATCACCCCGTATGTCTCTTCCAGTATCTCGTACAACTGCGGAAGATCCTGTTTCGCTTTTTCACGTCGTTTCTCATCCTGAAAACGAAGTATATACTCACGCATCATACCACTCTTTGCCACTCCCGGACGAATAATAGAACTGGCAGCCACTAACCGGAGGTAATCATCAGCTTTTAGCTTGGTTAATAGCATACGCATAGCAGGAGACTCTACATAAAAACAACCAATGGCCTTCCCTACTTTCAGATGCTCCTTTATGCGTTCGTCTTCTTTAAACTTTTTGATGTCATGAATATCAATATCAACACCTCTGTTCTCTTTGATGATATCCAATGCGTCCTTTATCTTACTCAATCCACGCTGACTAAGAATATCGAACTTATGCAGACCAACATCTTCGGCTACATACATGTCAAATTGCGTTGACGGAAACCCTTTGGGCAGCATCTCAGTGGCCGAATAATACGAGATTGGCTTCTCTGAAATAATGATGCCACTGGAGTGAATACTGCAATGACTGGGAAATCCGTCAATATACTTACTGTACTGAATCACCCATTTTCCATATTGCCCATAATTTTGTGGTGACGGATCTTTTTGCAGCGCTACAATTTCCTCCTCGGGCAAGCCAAAAACCTTCCCAATCTCTCTGAAAGCCGATTTATGATTGAAAGTGATATAGGTTCCCAGCAAAGCCACACGATCGTAGCCATATCGCTCAAAAATATAACGTGTCACATCATCTCGATCGGTCCACGAAAAATCGATATCAAAGTCGGGAGGTGAAGTCCGGTAAGGATTAATAAAACGCTCGAAATAAAGATTCAGACCAATAGGGTCAACGTTGGTGATACGCAACAAATAAGCCACCAGACTATTGGCCCCGCTGCCCCGCCCAACATAATAGTATCCTCTGTTACGGGCATACTTCACAATATCGTTGGTCACCAAAAAGTAAGCACAAAAACCCAGATCACGAATGGTCTTCAGCTCCTTATTCATCCGCTCTACTACTTCCTTTGGACGATCAGGGAAACGATATTTTAGTCCTTCTTCGCATTCATTCTTCAGTAACTGAAAATCCTTTTCGTCTGAGCCTTGAAAAAAACGTTTATTCTTATTTACTCCCAGCTCAAAATCAATACTGCACGATTCCATCAGCTTTTGGGTATTGTGTAATATAGCAGGATATCGCCCAAACAGGCCAATCAGATCATCTTTCGACAGCAGCTTCTCATTCATCGTTCCCTGTTCCTCTTCGGGCAATTTACTCAGCAGCATATTCAGGTCGATAGCACGCAACAAACGATGCACATTGTAATCGTGCTTATCGCGAAACGTTACCGTGTGCTGAATCACCAGCTTACTCTTCTGATCTTTCCAAACCGAGAAGGGCAGATTCTTCAGCTGATCGGGACGTACTCCTATAAACTCATTATAGCGTAATTCGCGTTTTTTGTTTGTGAACGGATAAATCACATAAGCATGCATAAACTCCGGAGCCTTAGCGTCAAAATCATCTCCCGAATGCCGATACGCAGTAAGATGCTCGCACAACTCGCGATATCCCTCATTGTTACGGGCAATACCTACATACATCGGCTCTACCCCGTTTCTAAAATCGATACCTACAACCGGTTTAATACCAAACTCAGCCGAACGACGTACAAAATCAATACAGGCCGAGGTACTGTTGATATCCGTCACCGCAAGAGTGCTGTACCCCTTTTCCGAGGCTTCTTTCAGCAAATCTTCGGTAGAGATGGTTCCGTATTTAAAACTATAGTATGTATGACAGTTTGTGAGCACCTTTTTAGAGATTAGACCGTTAGACTTTTAGACTATTAGAAAAAGCTGTTGAGTTGTTGAATTGCAGAACTGTCGAGTTGTTAAGTTGATTTTATTACAATTAAACGATTAAACAAATAAACATACAAGCCATTAGCTAACAGCCATCAGCCAATAGCTTTGTTAATAACTAACCATTCGCAATCGCTGTTTGCCCGTTAAACGGATTCATGGTACTGATAACTTTCGAGTTCATTCCCATAGCACGCACCACCGCTTGTTGGCCGTAACGATCGCGCACCTTATCCATAGCCTGATAGAGCTTAATAAGTTTAAACGAGTCCTCAAACAACCGAATCTGATAACTACCTCCAATCAGGTGACTAAAACGCACTCCCACCAGTCGCACCAGCACCCTACGATCATATACCTTATCAAACAGATCTTTCACCACCTCAATCAGGGTATGATCGAGCGAGGTATACGGAATGCGTTTTTGCTTGCTGTGTGTTTGAAAATCGCTGTAACGCACCTTTACCGTTACACAAGCCGTAATTTTATTGTCATGCCGCAGCTGAAAAGCCAGATTCTCAGCCATTCCGATAACAATGGCCCGCAGTTTATACACATCGGTGGTATCACTATCGAAAGTACGCTCCATCGAAAGTGATTTACGCTCGTAATATGGTACCACTGGTGAATTATCTATGCCCTGAGCCTTTTTCCAGATAACAGTGCCGTTTTTTCCCAGCACACGTTCCATCAGTTCAACAGGCATTTGTTGAACCGTTCGTACCCGCTCCACTCCCATGCTTCGCAACAAACGATAAGTCTGATCGCCTACCATGGGTATTTTCTTTACCGATAAAGGAGCCAGAAAAGGCTTTTCATAACCATTTTCGATACGCATAAAATTGTTAGGTTTAGCCTCGCCCGTTCCTACCTTCGAAACCGTTTTACTGGTTGACAACCCAAACGAAATGGGCAGATGCGTCTCCCTGATAATCTCCTCACGTAACTCCTGTGCCCATTGATAAGTCTGTTTTACGTAGCGATCCATTCCACTCACATCCACATAAAATTCATCAATCGACGATTTTTCAAACATGGGCGAACGCTCTTTAATAATCTCTGTTACCGCATCTGAAAATTCGCTGTACACAACACTATTACCTCTGATAACAGTGGCATGCGGACACAATTGCCGGGCCATACGCATGGGCATAGCCGAATGAATGCCGTACTGCCTCGCCTCGTAGCTGCACGCAGCCACCACTCCCCTGTCGGAAGTTCCTCCTATCAGCACCGGACGGTTGTTTAATTTACTATCCATCAGGCGCTCGCACGACACAAAAAAAGTGTCTAAGTCCAGATGTAAAATTGATTTCAACATTTATGTCGATATTTTCGTCATTATCCTGACTATAATTTAATCATTTTTCTTATCTTTATGAAATAAACAGGTAGTTAGTTTTTAGCCAGAAGGCTGAAGAAATTGAATATCAAGAACAAAAAAAAGCTGTCGGCTAACAGCCATCAGCCAAAAGCTAGAAAATATGTATTTTGCAGAAAACATCAGGTTTTTACGCCAACGAAAGAAGCTATCGCAAAGCGATTTGGCCAGCAATTTAGATCTTACACGAACCACTTTAGCGGGATATGAAAAAAGTGTTCAACCTCCATTTAAAACACTGGTAAAGTTTGCCGATTATTTTAAAGTATCCATCGATGCCTTGATTCGTTACAACCTTCAAGCTTTATCCGAATTTCAGCTTTCGCAAATAGAAGATGGTTTTGATATTGACGTAACCGGCCAAAAGCTTCGTTTGCTAACGGTTTCGGTAGATAAAGAAGGTAAAGAGAATATTGAGATGGTTCCGGTAAAGGCGCAGGCCGGATACACATCAGATTATGGTGATATCGAATTTATTTCGTCACTACCTAAGTTTTCGTTACCCTTTCTGTCGCAGGACAAAACCTACCGGACCTTCCAGATCAAAGGTGACTCAATGCTGCCCATCCCTGAAGGATCATGGGTGACAGGTGCCTATATCCAAAACTGGAAAACCATTAAAGATGGTACACCCTGCATTATTGTTACCCGCGAAGATGGCATTGTTTTTAAATTGGTATATAACCAGATTGAAAAAGACCAGACGCTATTATTGGTATCCTCCAACCGCAACTACAAACCCTATGAGATAACAGCTAACAGCATTATTGAGGTATGGGAGTTTGTAACCTATAATGGATTTGAGGTGGAAAGAGGAACAAGATTATAGCAATACCATTATTCACCCCAAACCCCTAAAGGGGCTTTAATATCAAGGACAATGAGCGTGAGTGATCAGGTTAATATGTTTTACAATGCTAAACCGCATATATTCGAAAAAGCAAAAGCTTTACGCAAAAATATGACTAAATCAGAACTCATATTATGGGACAAATTAAAAGGTAAGCAAATACTTGGATTACGATTTAGAGCTCAACATCCAATCGATATATTTATTGCTGATTTCTATTGCCATCCCATAAAACTAGTTATTGAAGTTGATGGTTTAATACACTTAAAACAACAACAAATAGAATACGACATTGGCAGAGAAGCTGAATTAAGCCATTGGAACATTAGAATTATCAGATTTACCAATCAACAAATTGAAACCAATCTTGATTATGTCATTCAGGAAATAACATCTGAATGCAAACGCAGACTATCCGCAAGCCAAAGTCCCCTTCAGGGGATTTAGGGGTATACATAGCTATTAGCTAAAATCCTAAAAAAGCCATCAGCTATTGGTTATAGGCTATTAGCTTTTTCCTATCTTGTATGCTCTAATTTTAACTCATATGAAGAACCTCTTAATAACAGTCCTTATTATTCTGGGTAGTGTACAATTGAAGGCACAAATAAAAGCTACGACAGAAACGGGTAACACTGTAATCTTACACAAAAACGGCACCTGGGAATATTTCGAAGCCAGTACCGAAGAAACACCCAAACAGGAAGCTCCGGCAAAAGCGTTGCCAACAGCCATTACCATTGATACAACAAAAGATGCGACCTCAGAGCGCTTTGAGTTATTTTACGAAGTGAGTCCTCGAATGGCACGGTTCTTTGGCGAAGAGAAAGGGAAAATACGATGCAACAGCACCATCAAAAATCAAGAAGGCCGGTTTTTAATATCATTTGAAATCAACGTGCCCGTTGGAGATGCGAACCGATATTTTGGTCCGTCGCTGGCAGAAAGAAGCATAACCTTAGAGCTAAGCAATGAGCAAAATATTGTTATTCCGATCACAGAAAACATCAGTGAGAAATGGATGGAGAAATGGAATCAGAGTTATTACATTGGATCTGGATTTTTAAGCGAAGCTGATTTAAGCTCCATCGCAGAAAATCCTGTGATTAATGTATATATTGATTGGAAAAAATATCCTGAAAATTACAAAGTAAATAATAAATCGATACTTCAAAATGCAATTAATGAAGTACGCTAACCAAATAATTAAACCCTATGAATTCACACGAAATTGATTACGAAATTAAAGGCCACGATGTTCAGTTTGTAGAAATTGAACTCGACCCGCAGGAAACTGTTATAGCTGAAGCAGGCGCCATGCTTTACATGGAAGAAGGAATTGAGTTTGAAGCCAAGATGGGCGATGGCTCCAATCCGTCGCAAGGATTTTTTGGTAAACTGATGGCTGGAGCATCGCGTGTCATAACCGGCGAATCCTTATTTCTGACCCATTTTACCCATCGTGGATACGGCAAAAAGAAGGTCGCTTTTTCGGCTCCCTATCCGGGAACAATCGTACCGTTAAATTTAGCTCAGTTAGGTGGCAGAGTCATTGTACAAAAAGATGCTTTTTTATGTGCAGCTTTAGGCACCCGATTATCGATGCATTTTAATCAACGCCTGGGTGCCGGATTCTTCGGTGGAGAGGGCTTTATCCTTCAAAAACTGGAAGGAGATGGCAAAGCATTTATTCATGCCGGAGGAACACTTATTGAGCGACAATTGAATAACGAAACACTAAGAATTGATACCGGTTGTGTGGTTGGTTTCACAGATGGAATTGATTTCAGTGTTCAAAAAGCAGGAAATCTTAAATCCATGATTTTTGGTGGTGAAGGATTGTTTCTTTCTACTTTAAGAGGTACCGGAACAGTATGGATTCAGTCAATGCCAATTAGTAAATTAATCAGAGCGGTTGCTCCATCTGGAAAAAACGCAGGAAAAGAAGATGCCGGCGGGTTATTAAATAATCTTTTTGAGTAACTTATAAGTTAACAAGTTTCCAGGCAGAAGGCAGTAGCTTACAAAGCATAAATTTGAAAGACCCATTTAATATTAGTCTTTCAAATGTCAGATTTCAGTATACATTCTCCAGTCATTAACTACTGCCTTCAAGCTTATTAATGGTTATTACATTCTCAAATCAGGATCCAATATTTTATCTACTCAGATTCGACATAAAAACCATATAATTTTTAGCTATATTGATCTATTATTAACTCTTATACTTATTAATCAGCGCTAACTTCTTTTTGTTGTATATCATTAAATAACATAAATCAAAATTGAGTATCATGAAATACTTTGTAACACCTCTGCTGATTATTCAATTACTTATATCGGGTTGTGTGAATAATCAAAAAGAAAACAACATTGTTGTGGAAAAGAATAGCTACTGGGATTATTCAAACAGCAATGACCAAATTACTGGTGGTATTAGAATGATTCCCATCGAAACGCCCAAAGGAACTTTTAATGTTTTTACTAAGCGAATGGGTAATAACCCACGAATGAAGGTATTACTCCTTCATGGTGGTCCGGGTGGTACTCATGAATTTTTTGAGAGCTTTGATGGATACTTCCCAAATGAACAGATTGAATACATCTATTATGACCAACTAGAAAGTTACTACAGTGACCAGCCAAATGATTCTACTCTTTGGACCATCTCTCATTTTGTGGAAGAAGTAGAACAAGTGAGACAAGCCTTAAATCTTGATAAGGATAATTTCTATTTATTAGGTCAATCCTGGGGAGGCATATTGGCGATGGAGTATGCGCTGAAATATCAGGATCATCTGAAAGGACTGATCATATCAAACATGGTAGCGAGTATTCCTGAATACGAAAAGTATGCAGCCGAAATATTGGGGCCACAGCTTCCACCCGATGTGTATAAGGAAATTAAGGCTTTTGAAGCCAGTGAAGATTTTGGCAATCCCAAATACGCAGAGTTGGTTCAACAGCATTACTATACCAAACATATTCTGAGAAAACCATTGGCGGAATGGCCCGAATTCATAAACAGGGCTTTCAAACACCTTAATTCAAATATCTACATCTACATGCAGGGATACAGTGAATTTGGAGTTACCGGGAATGCATCTCTAAAAAATTGGGATGTGTCAGACAGACTTTCCGAGATAAAAGTACCTACACTAATGTTGGGCGGAAAGTACGATACAATGGATCCAAAATATATGGAGTGGATGAGCACTCAGGTTCAAAAAGGACGTAGCGTAACAACCAATGGAGGACACGTATCTCAATACGATGATCCAACAACATATTTCTCAGGATTAATTCAGTTTATTAAAGATGTAGACTCTGGAAAATTTAATTAAAAACCAGCAACAATAATTATAAATTTCATGAAGAAGCTAATCCCTGTATATCTGGAAATATATTTGAATAAAAAATCATCTGCAATTTATGCCTGCCCTCAATGTGGAAAAATTGAATTCTTTACTCCTGAGAAATGACAAATGTAGAACAACAAAGGTTTGATTCTAAAGATGCTTATTTCAGTCATTCAGGAATTAATCTAAAAAGAAATAAATTCATTTATAAAACACTGGATTATAACACTATTAGTGAAATAATAATAGTTAAAGGTTTTTTATTAAAAAACAGACTTATTGTTATTTTAGGTGCGTTTTGTATCATATGG
Source organism: uncultured Carboxylicivirga sp. (assembly GCF_963674565.1). Taxonomy (NCBI): domain Bacteria; kingdom Pseudomonadati; phylum Bacteroidota; class Bacteroidia; order Marinilabiliales; family Marinilabiliaceae; genus Carboxylicivirga; species uncultured Carboxylicivirga sp. Next base: position 5,465,860 of record NZ_OY771430.1, on the reverse strand, counting down.
TTGGCTTTTAGTATCCTAAACACAAGCTACACTTCGTTACATGACAAGGAATTATCAACATATGAATGGTTAATTGTATTTTTCAACAGAGGCACCTTTATGACAATATGGGGACCGATTCTATTGGTTTTAATAGGTATTATTGCGATTTACAATGCATTTACCATATCCTATATCGCAAAAATTAAAACCTTCAATAAAACTTATTTTCCAAGAATAAAAGAAATTGAAAAACAACAAGAAATAGAATCCTTAATTGTCTATCTGAAAAATAAAAACATTAAGACATATAAAGAAAATGAATAAAACCTTCAAGAACGAATAAATTCCATCACAATAAATTAGTTAGCCATTTTTTAATTAAAGCAGCCTTGAAAGAATTCCCTCATAATATACAATTCAAATACAACTGGAGAAGATATCAAAAACGGGTTCTGGATGAATTGGAAGAACACCTTGATGATAATCACCTACATGTAATTGCTCCACCGGGGTCAGGAAAAACAGTACTGGGATTAGAAGTTGCATTGAGACTTAATAAACCCACACTAATTTTTGCTCCAACCGTTGCCATTCGAAATCAATGGATTCAACGATTCTGCGAATTATTCCTGCAGGTTGAAATAGAACCAGAATGGATTTCAAGAGACATAAAAAATCCCGGATTCCTGACTGTTGTTACTTATCAGGCGCTTCACGCAGCATGCACAAGTACAGTTATTGTTGAAGATGAATTAATAGAAGAAGAATCTGATAGTGACATAACTGAAAAAGCAATAAGATCGATCGATACCAAAGAGATCGTTAAAAAGCTACGTAAACAAAATATTGGAACAATCGTGGTTGATGAAGCACATCATTTAAAAAACGAATGGTGGAAATCTTTGGATGCGATAAAGAAAGCACTAAAACCAACGATTGTTGGATTAACAGCAACTCCCCCTTACGATGTCACATATTCTGAATGGCAAAGATATATTGACTTAAATGGCCCGGTGGACACAGAAATTTCGGTACCAGAATTGGTTGTAGAAAACGATTTATGTCCCCATCAGGATTATATTTATTTATCTGAACCTACAGAAGAAGAAAACAAACTAATAGTTGACCAAAGGGCAAAAGCAATTCAAATATTTGAAGATTTAAAAAAGGATAACACATTAATTGAGGCTATAATGGCTCATCCTATCTATCAATTCCCTGACAAAAACTTAGACTGGATTTATAATAACCTCGAATGCTATTCCTCTGTTCTTATATTTCTTAATGCTGTAGGGAAAATTATAACCGAAAACCATTTAGAAGTAATTGGTGATAAAAAGTTTAAAGTTCCTCTTTTAAACTTCGAATGGATAGAAATCCTTTTAACCTTCTACTTATTTGGTGACAAAGAAAAGTTCAGTGCTTACGAAAATCATCAGGAAAAGCTGTCCAATAAACTGAAGCGAAATGGACTTCTCGACAGAAGAACAATTAGTTTTAGACATAATCAAAGAATTAATCGTTCATTAAACACATCACTTAGCAAGTTGCAAAGCATTGACAAAATTATTGATATTGAGCACAATACTTTAGGCAGTAATCTAAGAATGGTTATTCTGACTGATTATATTCGAAAGGAATTCCTCACAACAGATTCATCTAATCAACTTGTTTTAAACAAAATAGGTGTACTTCCAATATTTGAACAATTAAGAAGAACGAATGACAGAAACATGAAGCTTGGGATCCTTTCAGGTTCGCTAATTATTATACCTGAAAGTGCATTAACACCACTAACAGATGCTGCAGCCAAGATGCAGGTTGAATCTATATCCCACACGCCTTTACCATATGATACAAGTTTTGTAATTATCGATACAAACGAAAAGATTAAACACAACATTGTTCACTTGGTTACGGGCATTTTTGAATCGGGTGAAATTGAAGTCTTAATTGGTACAAAATCTTTGCTTGGAGAGGGATGGGATGCTCCAACCATTAATTCGTTAATTCTGGCAAGTTTTATTGGTTCCTATGTACTTTCAAACCAAATGAGAGGACGAGCAATCCGCTCTGATAGAGAAAACCCTGATAAAACAGGAAATATCTGGCACTTAGCATGTGTTGATTCAACAGCGCAAGATGGCGGAGATGATTTACAATTAATGAAAAGAAGATTTAAATCGTTTGTAGGTGTTTCCAATAATGAGAAAAATACCATTGAAAATGGAATAAACCGACTGCACCTTCCTGACACATTTTTGAATAACGCTATTGAATCATATAATGATGAAATCATTCAAAAAGCAGGACAAAGGGATTTATTAAAGCAAAAATGGAAAGAAGCCCTTTTAAATGGAACTGAATTAACCGAAGAAATAAAGGTTCCATTCCCAGAGGAAAAAGAATACAAAAAAATTAAATCGCTCTATTATACTAAAACCATTGCAAACCTGCTCGGTGCACTTGGGGCAAGCCTGTTAACCTTTGCTGATGGAATTTTGGAAGGAATCGGCAGATCTGCCAGACAAATTCATAGCTGGGATGACTTTTTTCGTTGGTTAATGATTATTGGTATTGCTGGAGTAATCTTCTTTGGCAGACAATTCTATAAAACATTTAGAATCTTCTTTAAATACAGGGATATTTCAAAAGATATTCAACAAATTGGTGAGGCCTTACTACATACATTAGTGAAAACGGGAACCATCCAAACAGATATTTCAAAATTATATGTTGTTTCCTCAGTTGACAGTTTTGGAGCAATCTATTGTCATCTTGATGGTGGAACAACATTTGAAAAATCCACTTTTATTAAATCATTGCAAGAAATCATTTCTACGATAGAGAATCCCAGATATTTAATACTCCGGAAAAGTATGTTCTTAAAGGTTATTTCTCAAAGCGATTACCATTCTGTACCAGAATTAATTGCAAGAAACAAAAAGACAAGTGAATATTTTACAAGTCAGTGGAGAAGGTTAGTTGGTGCATGCGAATTAATTTATACGAGGACTATAGAAGGACGAAAGATTTTACTTAAATCAAGGTTCAATTCTCTGGCTTCAGAATTCGAAGAGAAAACAGAACGAATTAATAAATGGAGATAATAAACGAAAAATACAATCTCTTGAATCAAGGAATATCTATATAACGTTCACAATATGTTATAGGCTATTTTAATTTTAAATAATATTTCCCTTGTTAGTCAGAAACATAACTCACCCAAAAAATCTTACAATTCGTAAAAATCGAAATCATATTTTCCTATTTTTCTTTACCTTGGAACATGTTTCCGAAAAAAGTAATAATTGTTTTTAGTCTTTTGGTCAGCATCTTAACCTTTGGTCAGGATGAGAAAACAAATATTGCATTCTCGCCAGAAGAAACGTTATGGCTTCAAAACAACCTTCATAAAATGAGGTATGCCCCAAATCCTACCTGGGCTCCTGGCGATTACATCGATGAAAACGGGGTACATCAAGGCATCATTTCTGATTACATCAAAATATTTGAAGATGAACTAAATGTTGACTTTATACGTGTTTACTACAAAGATTGGAAAGAAATGTATTCTGGTCTGTTAAACGATGAAATTGATTTTTTAGGTGCGATGCAGGTGACGGAAGAGCGAAAAGATTATTTTGCATTTACCGAACCAGTGCTGAATATACCCATCGTTCTTCTGATTAATAAAACCAAAACCTTTGATTTTTCAGACCATGATCTCAATGGGATGAAAATATCAGTGATGAGAGACTATATCACTCAAGACTATTTGACAGAGAATTATACCAATTTCGAATTGGTTGAATGCAGCGATGAACTGGAAGCGCTCATTAAAACCTCTTTGGGTTCTACTGATGCGACCATCGTTGACATTATGACAGCAAGCTTTATTGTTGAGAAATATGGAATTACCAACCTTAGCATAGGTACTGAACTGGAATTTGTATGGCATCTCTCTTTCGCTTTCAGAAAAGAACATGAAACATTTGCACACATCATTGATAAAATTCTTCTTACGATTGATGAGAATCAACGGCGACAGATATTTAATAAATGGGTAAGTATTCCATTTATTCCCAAGCAAAACTTTTTTCAAAGAAACTACAAGGTTTTTATCGTCTCATTAATTGTTTTCTTGATAGCACTTTTCATTTTTCTTTTTTATTCAATTGTTTTACGCCAAATGGTAAGACGCAAAACACTAGAGTTAAAAAAAGAATTAAGAGCAAAGAAAGAAGCCATTATTCAATCGCAAAAAAATGAAGCCCGGTTGGAGAGTTTAGTCGAACTTTCAAAGATAAAAACAGATAAAAGCAAAGTCTTTCTTGATCATGCCTTATACGAAATAGTGCGACTTACAGAAAGTAATTTTGGTTTGCTTTATAAATTTGATACTAAAAACAATATTTTTTTCTTATCCAATAAATTGGATTTAAACAACTCTTCAATCGAAGTAAAAGAAACTTTTCCATACAAAAATCTGGATCATTGTATAAAAAGAGCTACCAATTTGCACATGAACACATGCAGTAGCTGTAATCTATCCAATTCTCATCAATGTCCAATAACACCTCATAAATTTGAACATACTCTTATTTTTCCAATTTTTGAGGATGATGCCATCGAAGCGGTACTATACCTAACAAGTAATAAGGCATATGATGAGAAAGATTCTCACCAGATTGTTCAGCTGGTAAGCGCTATTTGGAAGTTATTGAGCAAACAAAAGTGGCAGGAAGAATTAATTATTGCAAAAGCAAAAGCTGAAGAAAGTGATAAACTTAAATCTTCATTTCTGGAAAATCTTTCACATGAGATTAGAACTCCAATGAATGGAATAATTGGCTTCACAGAGCTTTTAAACAGCCCTGAATTGTCAATTGAGGACGCGCAATATTATACAAACGTCATACGCAACAGTGCCTATTATTTATTATCCATCATTACTGATATCATTGAAATATCAAAAATTGATTCAGGACTGGTTAAACCCAACAAAGATATTTTTTCACTCAGTGATTTTTTTGATAACATTCTGATAAATTCCCGCAATTTACTTGCTGATAAACCATTAAATATCATTATTGATAACTGTAAAAACGGTGATCTTTCAATTCAGTCTGATGAATTAAAACTAAAACAGGTTATTATCAATTTAGTATCCAACGCCATTAAATATACCGATGAAGGCAGTATTACCATTAAACACGAAATAAATAATAATCAATTAAAAATTAGGGTACAAGATACGGGTATAGGTATTGCCCCGGAATATCAAAAAGTTATTTTTGAAAGGTTCAGGCAAGGAGATGCCAAATTAGCTGCCCTTAAAGGTGGTACAGGACTTGGGCTTTCTATTTCAGATTTATACATTAAGATGCTTGGTGGCACCATAAAACTGGATTCTGAAATTGGTAAAGGTTCTGTTTTTACTATTGATATACCCGTTGAGGTTATAGATCCAAACAAATAAGCATTACATCATCAATAAAAATCTACTATTTCTTTACACTTTATTGATTCACCCAATCTTTAAACTGAACAGCTTTACCCCTGCTGATCATTATTTTGTCATTTAGCTTATTCACTAGCTTAACAACCAGTTTTCCGCTGAAATAAGCTTCAAAATGATCAATAGCTTCAATATTAACAATGGTTTGACGATTGGTTCTGAAAAACATTTGAGGATCCAATTCTTCTTCCAACTTATCTAAAGGATGATTAAGAATATGTTGTTTTCCATCAAATGCAACAGCAAAGGTAACTCTCGACTCAAAATAGAAATAAGCTATTTCTTCCACCGGGAGCTTAAAGAATGAGTCTCTTTTTGATATAAGAAATCGCTTTCGGTACCCACCGCTCGAAGACATAATGCTGCGCGCCAGTTGCTGATAATCGACTTTACTGGATTTCGAAACACTGGTTTCAAACAATTCAATGGCACGCTCAAACTTTTCAATAGCTTTAATTAATTCCGATTCCTTAATAGGCTTCAGCAGATAATCAACACTATTCAATTGAAAGGCCTTTAAGGCAAACTCGTTATATGCTGTTGTAAATATGATTGGATTCTCCACTTTCATCTGTTCGAATATGGAGAATGAATTACCATCAGCCAGTTCAATATCCAAAAATATCAGCGGCTTAATATCACTTCTCTGCAACCAATCAATTGTTTCAGAAACACTTTGTAAAATAGCAAGTACGTTCCACTCAGGTCGCAATTTCTGAATCATATCCTTCAACATTCCTGCTGTATGCAATTCATCTTCAACAACAATAACACTTATTTGCATATGCTATTCTATTAATGGTAATTCTACAACAAACTCTGTTGCATCATGTTTAACATTCATTTCCCGCTCGGTTAGAAAAGCAATCCTCTTCTTTAGATTTTTTAAACCTGTGTTGGTTGAATAAGTAGTATTTTTAGGATTAAGATTATTTGTTACCCTAACAAATTCTTTATTAGCCTGTATTGAAATTCTTAATGGTCTCTTTACTGTAGCAACATTGTGTTTGATGGCATTTTCTACTAAAAACTGCAGCCCTAAAACAGGAATCTGCTTTGAATTTGCTTCCTCATCAATGTCATAGAATAATTGCAATCCTTCTCCTAATCGTTCCTTGTGCATATCAAGATACGATTTAATAAAATCCAACTCTTCATTCAGGCTTACTGACATATTATCCTTGCTCTTTAAAACATAGCGATACACATCTGAAAAATTCTCAGCATAGCGGATCGCCGCCTTTTGATCCTGCCTGATTATGGCAATCAGCGTACTTAGATTATTAAATAAAAAATGAGGGTTAATCTGATCCTGCAAAGCCCTGTAGTCAAGTTCCAGTTTTTCATTTTGTAAGGCTTCATTTTCTTTAATAAACATTGCCAGACTTTGGTGATAATTATAGGCAATGAGTAAACTAACATAAATTGATACAAACAAAATTGAAATAACCATACTTGCAAGAAAGAGCGTTCTTGGTATTTCTTGCCCTCTTTCGATCAATGGTTTGGTTATATAAGCTAGTCGTGCCACAACAATGTACCAAAACACAGTAAACAGAAGTAGCGAAATCAAACGTTTAAAAGTATGCTGATGCCACGAGTATTTATAACCAAGAAGTTTATTAAAGGCAAAAATACCTTCTGAGATAGTGACAAAAAGACAAACAGTAAATGCAAAACTTTCTAACGTATATTCTTCTTCAGGAAAGAAGGTTTTAACAACAACCATATTAAATACAACTCCAATGATTGTTTCAAACAGGAGTCTTGCTTTATAGCTAACTATTTTCGGTTGACAGTCTTTCTTTTTCATTGCTAACGATGCTTTAAAGTTAGCGACAAGTATTGATTTTCCTGTCGCCAACCATAAAAATAATCAGGTATTTAAAACCACTATCTAATTCTTCATCTGACTCAACTGTCCAATTCCTTTATAATAACTTGTTTTTGCTATCTCATATTCAGCCAATGCTTTTAACAGATTTGCCTGCGCTTTTTGCCAGCTAGCCTGTGCATTAAGCAGGTCGGTAGTTGAGTTCAGCCCGGCTTCATAACTCAGGCTTACTTCTTCCAGGCTTTCTTCTGCCTCTTCTTTTGCACTTTTTGCCAAAACAATTGATTCGTAGGCTTCCACCAGATTAAGCATATATTGCTGCACCTCAAGCTGAACCAATTCTTTTGTGTCATCTAATTGAAGTTGTGCCTGCTGCTTTTGGTAACGAATCGCATCCATCTTATGCTTTCTCTCTCTCCAATGGATCAAAGGAATGGATAGCTGAGCATTTACCTGTGTCATGGTGCGACTTGTTGAAAGCGTTGGGAGATCCATATATCCATAACTTACCTGAGCACCTAGTTGCGGCAAGTAAGACCCTGCCAATGATTTCTTTTGTAATTCAACTATCTCAACCTGACCATCCAGCATTTTAAGTTCATTTCTGTTTTCCAAAGCCATAGTCAATGAATTACTTACATTTAACAATTCGGGATCATCCTGCAAGCTTTCACTTATCTCTAACTCGGTATTTAAAGGCAAACCAATCTGCTGGCACAAATTCATTTGAATTAACTTATATCCGTTACGTACTTTAATCAAATTCAATTTTGCTTCATTCTTTTGAACAGATACTTTCAAATATTCACTCTTTGGGGTTAATCCAACTTCGTACATGGTTTGTAATTGACTCTGTAATGAGTCCAGCATCTCAACATATTTATCTGCTACTTTCAGGTTTTCTTTTAATGCAACCATCTGCCAGTAAATATTATCAGTATTTAAAATGACTTCATCCGATTTCAATTGAAAATTCTGGCTGGCAATTTCAACCCCTTTATCAGCCATTTTATTTCCATAACGAATCTGTCCACCTGCATAAATAGGTATAGCTGCAGCTACCTGTGCCTGGTACAATCTCAGTCCTTCTGTTTCGAGTGCCATTCCCGGAAAATACGCATCACTATTACCGGTAATATTTCCATCTTCATCAGCTGATGGTAGAAAAAAACCAGGTATTTCAATATTTTCCATATCTGGCAGATACATTAAAGTTCCTGTTCCATCAATCATTGGCAGATAATTGGTACGTGCCTCTTTCTGCTTCGAAACTGCTTCCATCTGCTTTAAATCGGCAACTTTTAAGGTTCTGTTGTACTCAAGTGCCATACTTCGTGCCTTGCTAATGGTCATTACCTCCTGACCATTAACCATTGAAACAAATAGTAAACCGATTAATATATATATGTTTCTGAATTTCATAATAACAATATTTTAAGCTGACAGATCTTCAATTTCTATCAGCTAATGAGTTGTATTTACTTAACTTTCTTATAATGCAACGATCTTGTGTCAATACGGTAAAACACTGCATATAAAACAGGTACTACAACAAGGGTGATGATAGACCCAATCAATAAACCAAACATGATAGCAATGGCCATACTGTTGAACATCATGTCCCACAGCAATGGAAGCATTCCTAAAATTGTAGTCAGCGATGCCATCATTACAGGTCGAACCCTCGAAATAGTTGAGTCAATAATTGCATGAAGCTTATCTTTCCCTTCTTTAATCTCAAGATTAATCTCGTCGAGTAATACTACTGCATTCTTAATCATCATACCCATCAATCCCAAAGTACCTACCAATGCCATAAAAGAGAAGTACCCTTGTGTTACGATGAAACCAAAAACAACCCCTATAAAAGCCAGTGGTACAAGTAAGAAGATTATAACTGGCTGGCGGAAATTACCAAATAAACCAATGATGATGATAATCATTAAAAACAATGCCATCGGAAGATTTTCAGCCAATCCTGCATTGGCTTGTTCACTGGTATGCATTTCTCCCAACCATTCCATCTCATAACCTTCTGGTAAAGGAATAGAATCAACCTTTGATTTAATCTTCGACATGACCACATTGGTAGTCATTCCGTCTATCGGATCGCACTGAGCTTTTATGGCTCTTTGTCCGTTGTAATGCATAATTCGGCTATCAGACCATTCAATAGAAACAGAATCAACCAATTGAGCTAATGGAATACTATTCGGTAGTGAAGCCCATACAGGAATAGAATTGATTTGACTAACATCCTGATCTAAGTTTTTTTCTAATCGCAACATTACAGGTAACTGATAATCGCCATCGTAAAAAACACCAACTGGTGTTCCGTTGGAAGCTATTGCCAGGGCACGAGCTACGTCTTCACGATTAACCATAAGTTCACGAGCCTTCACATTTGAATAAACCGGCTTGAGCACCTTTACCTCATTTTTCCAGTTATCAGTCACAAACTGGGTTGTAGGTTCGTCTCTCATAATCTGCTTTGCCTGTTCTGCAAGATCTTTTAAGACAGACTCATCTTTACCTGAAAATTTCACTTCTATCTTGGCATCTCCACCAATAGCAACATATTCTCTAACTCTGGCCAAAGCCTGTGGATAGGATTCTGTTACATAATCTTGTAATTCAGACATTACTTCCCTGGTTTGCTCAGCATTTTTAACCGAGATAATCAGCTCTCCGTAACTCTGACTTAAACCGTTCATGGGACGTAATAAAGTATACCTTGCAGGTGTACTTCCCAGACCTGTTACTACATATGATATTTCATCCCAAGATGATATTTCTTTCTGAATTTCATCTAAATCTGTTTCCACCTGACTTAAATCCGATCCCTCTGGTAATCGATACTCTAACAAAAATTGGTCGTAATTAGCTCCGGGAAAGAAATTCTGTTTCATGTATTTAGCTGAGAATAAAGCCAGAACCAGAATGACGAATGTTCCGATAGCAAATAATGACTTGTGCCACAGCGAAAAACGAACTACACGTTCAAAGACCTTGTAGAATTTATTATCATACGGATTTGTTGATTCTTCCTTCTTCTTTTTGTTTCCATTCGAATAAAAATACTGAGCCATAAATGGTGTCTGAAGCATTGCCAGAATCCAACTCACAAAGAGCGATATAGCCAACACAAAAAACAAAGGTTTAAGGAACTCACCGGCACCGGTACTGTTAAAACCTAAAGGCATAAATGCAAGGATAGCTACAAGGGTGGCAGCCAGCAATGGCATAGCTGATTTCTTTGCTGTATTAACAAAGGCCTTTTTACGCTCCATCCCCTTCTGAAGATCTACCAGGATACCATCTGCAACAACAATGGCATTGTCAACCAGCATACCCATTGCAATAATAATTGCAGCCAGTGATACTCTGTGCAGTTCAATATCCATTCCTTTCATCACAATGAAAGTTCCCAGGATGGTAAAAACCAAACCACTGGCAATCAGCAAACCCGCTTTCATACCCATAAAAATGAGCAATACAGCAATTACAATCACCACTGACTCAACCAGGTTGACCATGAAGTTATCAATGGCATCATCTACTTTTTGGTGTTGATAAAATATAGGATGAATATCTACTCCGACCGGAAGATTATTCTGTAATTCAGCTAATCTTGCTTCAACACGTTCACCTAATTCAATAACGTTTCCACCTTTCTCCATCGAGATAGCCAGACTTATTGATTCTGTTCCGTTAAATTTTAATTTTTGATGAACAGGCTTATAGAAGCCGCGTTCAACTTTAGCAATTTCACCCAGTTTATATCTTCCACCATTGGGTAATACCACCTCAAAATCTTTAATCTCATCCAAATCCTGAAACTTGTTACCGATATCCAAACGGATGCGCTCACTTCCGTTTTTAAATGATCCCGGATCAACAATGATTCCCTGGTCATAAAACTTCTGAAATATCATCATCGGATTAATTCCCAATGATGCGAAATATTCATTGTCAATGATGATGTCTATGGTTTCCGTTTGCTTTCCAAACACTTCAATTCGTTTGACACCATCCACCAATAACATTTCCTCCTTCACATTGTCTACATAAGCCTGAAACTCGTCGTATTTGTATCCATCGTTACTAATCGCAAAGAAAATACCCGATACATCACCAAAATCATCATTTACAATAGGTTCACTAGCCCCTCTTGGTAAGCTACTTTTTATATCATGTATTTTACGACGCAAGTGGTCATATAATTGAGGCATTTCTTTTGATCGGGTTCCCGACTTGATATTTACAGTAATCTCTGACATTCCGGCAATGGAACGAGACTCTATAAAATCAATATTTTCGAGCCTTTGAATGGCCTTCTCCAACACCTCTGTCACCTCTTTTTCAACCTCTTCGGCTGATGCTCCTGGATATGGAGTTATTACAACAGCGGCTTTAATTGGTATCTCCGGGTCTTCAAGCTTACCCATTTTCTGAAAAGAGGATACTCCTCCTAAAATCAAGGCGATAAAGAAAAAGCTTAAAAAAGCTTTCTGACTTAAAATCTTATCTAACATATTCAGGTTACGTTTCTGATTACAGCTTATTATTTTCCAACACTCTCACTTCCTGATTATCCTGCAAACTATGTACTCCGGCAACTACTATCATTTCATCACCTTTTAGTTTGCTGTTAATCGCTACATAACCATTGTTTATTAATTGATTGACCTGAATCTGTTGTTTATTAACAGTAGAATTAGCCGGATTATACACCCAAATATATGATGCCTCTCCCTCTTTAAATACCGATTCCAATGGCACAACAGTCTGTTGTTTTCCGTGGGTTGATACTTCAACATTAACCTTTACCGACATACCCGGACGTAACTCAGAAGCCTGTTCTTTCGATAAAGCCAGACGAACATCATACATATCACTTCCATTGGCCTTCTCATTAACAGACAGAATTTTAGCTTCAACCCCCTTTACTCCGGCAGTAGCTACATCACAGGTAATCTTTTTAAAATCATTTGATTGAGCAACCTGCCTTTCTGAAAGGCTAAAATGTACTTCCAACTGGCTTACATCCAACAAAGAGATAATAGGCTGTCCCGGACCAACATTCTCATATTTATGAATATTTCGTTTATATACATATCCCGTAAACGGAGCCTTTAATTCTGTATCATTTAATGCATTCTCAGCTGCTTCATATTGACTTTTTGCACCCAGATATCCTGCTTCTAACTTCTCTAATGTATTAGCAGGAAGCTTATTCTTCTCATATAGTTCCTTATAACGAGTATATTCTCCTTCTATCTGATCATACTGGGCTTTAGCACCTTGTAAACGAATTTTATAATCACGTTTATCAATCTTAGCAATTACCTGACCTTCTTTTACATAGTCTCCTTCATCAACCAGCAAATCAATTACTTGACCTCCAACCTTAAAGGCCACATTTACGTCACGTTTCTCCTTCACTTGTCCGTTAAATTGCAATTGTTCACCCAATTGATTGGTATCCAGTTGCATTACTTTAACATACCGAGCTTTTTTGACTGTCTCTTCCTTTTTACTCCCACACCCTGCCAACACTGTTCCCAAAATTGTCAGCATGAATAAATAATGTAATTTGTTTTGCATGTTCTGTTGAATAATTTGAATTAATCTTTTGATAGTTTCCAGCAAAAATATTTCACTAAACAACTCTTTTTCAGATTTTATTGCAGGAACCGGTTATTCTTATGTATGAACATGCCTCAAGTATGTATTAAAAGAATTGGATCTGATCGGAAAATTTAAAAATAGATGATTTACAGCCTATTGAATGGAAGTATTTTGTAATTTCACATGGTACCAAAAACAATTAAAATCATTAGCTGGTTTGATAATCAGTAAACCTATAAAACGAAAACACATGTCCCAATTTCTTAAAATAATCCTTTTCTTTTTAGCCAGTTTAGTTTTAACTCATTCAGCAATTGCTCAGGATAAATCTGCTTATCAGCTATTCAATTCGAAAGGCAAAAAAGTTACCTATAAAAAAATGCTAAAAGAAGCATCTCAATTCGATATTGTATTCTTTGGAGAACTGCATAATAATGCCATTTCACACTGGTTACAATACGAACTTACCAACGAACTCAATAAATCGAGGAAACTCATACTGGGAGCCGAAATGTTTGAGGCCGATAATCAGGAAGGCCTGAATCAATACTTACAAGGTCTGATAGAAGAAGACTCCTTATCAAGTAAAGTGAGATTATGGCCCAATTATCCAACTGACTATAAACCCTTGGTTAAACTAGCCAAAGAACATCAATTACCTTTTATTGCAACCAATGTTCCCCGACGATATGCAAGTATGGTATACAGAAAAGACGTTGAATCGCTCGACTCATTGAGTAAAGAAGAAAAAAACTGGATGGCTCCTCTTCCTTTCGCATACGATAGCAACGTAGCATGCTACAAAAACATGTTAAGCATGGGTGGTGGACACGGAGGCGAAAATCTTCCCAAAGCCCAGGCCTTGAAAGATGCAACCATGGCTTACTTTATTCTCAAAAATTTTGAAGCCGGTAAATTGTTTATTCATTATAACGGAGCATATCACAGTGACAATCATGAAGGCATTATCTGGCAAATTCGTCAGAATAATCAAGATCTGAAAATAATTACTATTTCAACCGTTAACCAAAGCGATTTAAAAAAGCTAATAGATGAAAATAAAGGAAAGGCTGACTTTATTATTTGTGTTGACGAAGACATGACGCCTACCTATTAATCTATATTGGATTTATAATTCATTTTCAGCTGAAATATCTCATAAGAAGTATCGTTAAACCACAAAAAATTTTCAAACACCCCCTTAAATCATATGCTCCCAATAAATAAAAAATTATATTTACCATTACTTTAAACAATTACACATCTAAAATCAACCAAATTATGAAATTTGTATATTTCATCCTGTTTATTTTGGTATTAGCATCGTGCAATACCAATAATACGGTAACAATTACCGGAACCATCACTAATCCGGATGACGATGTCATTACGCTTAACGTTCCTTTTAAGGCAAGTCGCGATACCATTGCAACAATCCAGGAAGATGGCACATTTAAAGCTGAATTGGAAATAACCAAACCATATATGGCTACAATAATCAATGGTGATGCCTATGTAAAACTGAGTCTGGTTCCTGGTTCTGTTCTTAATATTAGCTTTGACGGCACTGATCTTAAAAGTGGTAAAACTGATAATGTTACTATTGAAGGAGACGGTAGTGAAAGCTCTATCCTTTTACTTGAATTGCGTAACATTCAACCAGAAGAAAATATCAGAGCTTTACTTGCCTATCCAGCAACAGAATTTGATTCAAAGGTAACTTCTCATATTCAGGCAATCACTGATAAAATAAATGAGTTTGAGTCATCAAATCCTGGTTATGAAAGCCTAACCGAAATTCTTCGTCTAGAGCAAAAAGTAGCTTTAGCTCAATATTACAATTACTTCGTAATGTATCATGCCCGTTTTGCACCAAATGACACATTACCTGTTCCTGAAGTATTCAAAACTTTTGTTGATGCTATTGCAACAGATAATTACGATGCATTTGAGCTAAGCAGACAATACAAAGGCTTTGTTGTTGATCAAAATATGTCTGCCATTGACGAGAAGCTGACTCAGGATGGAGTTGCTGAAGGTAGCATTGCCTACACCAGTAAATTATTTGATGCTGTTGTAGCCATGGAAGTACCTCAAATTGTAAAAGATGAAATGGGAAATCGAATGCTAGGATCATACACCTACGAACCAGACAGCATTAAAGAAGTGATGAAGACCCGATATACCGAGATCATCAAAAACGAGGAATATACCAATGAATTTAAGGCATTATTGGCAAAATTAGAGAAACTGCAACCCGGAGCAGTGGCACCCACCTTTGCTTATAATGACATTAATGGTAACCAGGTTACTTCTGAAGATTTAAAAGGAAAAGTTATCTATATTGATGTTTGGGCAACCTGGTGTGGACCTTGTAAAGGAGAAATTCCATATCTAAAAGCAATGGAAGAAGAATTACATGATTCAGACATTGCTTTTGTAAGTATCTCGGTTGATAATGACAAAAGTGCCTGGGAAAAGATGGTTGCTGAAAAAGAGCTGAAAGGATATCAACTCTTTGCACCTAAAGCATGGGACTCAGAAATTATTCAAAACTATGCTATCAGAGGCATTCCTCGCTTTATCATGATTGACAAAGAAGGAAAATTGGTAAATGCCAATGCCACTCGCCCATCAAACCCTGAAACAAAAGATAAATTGATTGAACTGGCAAATAGTTAATACCAATTTCAATAAAATATTTAAAACCTGGCTTTATAAGCCAGGTTTTTTTTGACCTGTAAACTTCCCATTACACAAGACTTTCAGAAGATTTTAACTATTCATTTTCAAAATCTTAACAAATTATAGCAGAAAAAAATTTGGGAACTAAAATATTTCTTTTACTTTTGACTGAACGTTCAGTCATTTTAAAATCATGTCACCAAGAACCGATATACAAAACGAAAAAATTCGCGAAGAACGCAAACAACAAATTATGCAAGTTGCGTTGGAAGTGATTGCTGAAAATGGATTTGCAAGTGCATCTATTTCACGAATTGCTCAAAAAGCAGGAATCTCAAAAGGATTAATGTATAATTACTTCGAAAGCAAAGAAGCTTTGGTTATCAGCATTATGCTGGAAGGATTCAATCAACTTACTTCTGCTTTTGATCCTAACCATGATGGAGTATTAACAGAGGCAGAACTGCACTTCTTTATCGATCATTCATTCAAAACACTGGAAGACAATCTTCCATTCTGGCGTATGTATTTCATGGTACTGCTTCAACCGGATGTTTATAACATCATCACGCCTCATCTTGAAAAAACATTACAACCTTTCTACGAAACAGCCATGAGCTTTTTTATCAACCATGGGTATGAAGATCCGGTTACTGAAGTCCGCTTTTTTGCAGCCATGATGGATGGTGTAGGCCTTCATTTTATTATGGACCCCGACAATTTCCCGATGGAAGGAGTAAAAAAGAAAATGCATCAAATGTTTACGAGCAAATTATAGAACAACCCTAAATACAAAACAATGACAACTATTAAATTATTAAAACACTTACTACTTAGTCTTGTTATCGTGCTATCTTCTATTGCACAAGCTCAAGATGCAAAGGAAATTGTAAAGCAGGCAGATGATAAGATGCAAGGAGAAGAATCCAGCATTTCTGTGATGTCTATGACTATTAAACGCCCAACCTATGAAAGGAATCTGACGTTTAAAAACTGGACCAAAGGAACCCAGTTTGCCATGACCCTCGTTACAGCTCCTGCGCAGGAAAAAGGTCAGACTTTTTTAAAACGTGAACGCGAAATGTGGAATTGGAATCCCCGCATATCGCGCATGATTAAACTTCCACCATCGATGATGTCTCAAGGCTGGATGGGATCGGACTACACCAATGATGATGCTTTAAAAAAATCTTCTATTGTTGAGGATTACCACCATACTTTGCTAGGTTCTGAAGAAATTGAGGGAAACGATTGTTACCACATTCAACTGGTTCCGACCGAAGAAGCAGCCGTAGTTTGGGGTAAAGTAATAATGTGGGTCACAAAAGATGAATACATTCAAATGAAGATTGAGTATTACGATGAAGATGAGTTTTTGGTAAAAACCGAATTGGCTCATAACATCACCACACTTGGAGGACGTGTTCTACCCTCGCAATTTGAAATTATTCCGGCAGACAAACCCAATCAGCGCACCCTTATGAACATTGAGAATATTGAATTTAATGTGCCAATTGAAGACACTTTCTTCTCACAACAAAGTATGAAACGAATTCGCTAATCTAATATATCAAAATCATGGCAAACAGCGAACTAAAACTGGCGTGGCGCAATATCTGGCGGAACAAGCGAAGAACTTTGATTACTGTAGCATCCATCTTTTTTGGTGTAATTCTAAGTACTTTGATGACTTCAATGCAAAATGGTACTTATTCAAAAATGATTGATAATGTAGTTAGCTTTTATTCGGGTTACGTGCAGATTCATCACCCTGACTATTGGGAAACCAAATCGATTGATGACCTTTTTGTTCCAACTGATTCATTAATAAAAACTGTATCTGACAATAAAGATGTGGATCTGATTATTCCACGCATGGAGTCTTTTGCATTAATGTCATTCGGCAATAACACCAAAGGTGGAATGTTGATTGGAGTGGACCCACCCAAAGAAAACGAACTGACCAGACTGGGCCATTGGGTAAGCAAAGGAAAATATCTGGAGCAAAATGATGATGGCATTTTAATGGCGGTTAACCTGGCAAAAGCATTAAATGTGCAGATTGGCGACACCATAGCCTTAATCAGTCAGGGATATCATGGTTATAGTGCCAGTGGACTCTTTCCTTTGAAAGGTATTCTTGAGTTTCCATTCCCGACAATGAATAATTTCGGAACTTACATCACACTCAATAAAGCCCGTGAGTTTTTCTCAGCTCCAGAAATGGTCACCAGTCTGGTATTAACAGTTGAAGACTATGACGATGTTTATCCTGTTAAACATCATCTGGAAGGGAGTCTGGGAGATAATTATTCTGTAATGACCTGGGACGAAATGGACCCGGTTACCAAACAAATGATCGAAGGTGACAAAGGCCAGGGCATCATCATGAAAGGGATTTTATATATCCTGATTGGCTTTGGAGTCTTCTCAACAGTAATCATGATGATTGCTGAAAGAAGAAAAGAACTGGGTGTGATGGTGGCCGTTGGTATGAACAAACTTAAGCTGGCTAAAGTATTGTTTTACGAAACGATGTTGATTGGAGTGGTGGGTGTAGTTGCCGGTTTTGTGGTGAGTGTGCCTTTAGTATGGGGACTGGTTAACAGCCCTATTCCTCTGACCGGTGAAGTAGCTGATGTATACGAACAATTTGGTATGGAACCAGCCATTTATTTTGGTAACGATCCAATGGTTTTCTGGGGGCAATTACTGATTGTTTTTGCCATTACCTTGCTGGTTTCCATTTATCCATTGAGTAAAATACTCAGGTTACAGGTTACCAAAGCACTTCGTTCTTAACTATAAAATAGACAATCATGATACTATCAATATCCTGGCGTAATGTGTGGCGAAGTAAAACCCGCAGTGTGGTAATACTATTTGCCATCGCCTTAGGAATTTTCACAGGAGTATTCAACTATGCCTTTTATAATGGAATGGCAGTTCAACGAATCAATTCAGCCATTTCAACAGAGGCCTCGCATATTCAGATACATCCCAAAGGCTATCTCGAAGAACCAGATGAAAAAAATTACATCAGTAATGCAGCCTCACTGGCAAGTGAGATCTCAGAAAAAGATTCGGTGAAAGCAGCTTGTTCACGTTTTATCGTACAAGGAATGATCCAGTCACCCACTACCTCATCTGGTATTAGAATAATGGGGATTAATCCTGAGATTGAATCAAGTGTGACCAATGTACACAGTAAAATTATTGATGGAGCTTATTTTGAAGGTGTAAAACGTAATCCCGTAGTAATCGGTCAGAAACTGGCTGATAAACTGAAACTAAAGGTACGTTCAAAAGTGGTTATTACTTTTGCTGATGCTTCAGGTTATATATCAGGCGCCTCATTCAGAGTGGCTGGCATCTATGAAACATCCAACAAAATGTATGATCAAACCAATATTTTTGTCAAAACTGAAGACCTGACTTCATTATATGGTGTCAACACCAATGCTGGTCACGAAATAGCCGTTTTACTCAATCAATCTGATGACGTGCCGGCTGTTTTAGATGTACTAACAAATAAGTATCAACAATATGATGTAAAAGAATGGCGTAAGATCATGCCCGAAGTTTCAATGCTGGAATCAAGTCTGGATATATCCATGTATATATTCATGATCATTATTCTACTGGCACTGACCTTTGGAATCATCAACACCATGCTAATGGCTGTACTGGAACGCACCAAAGAATTAGGTATGCTCATGTCAATTGGTATGAATAGAGGACGTGTATTTAAGATGATCATGATCGAAACCGTTTTCCTTTCTCTCATTGGTGGAGTTGTAGGTATTATCATGGGAGCTTTAGTTACTGTTCTTACAGCTAAATCTGGCATTGACATATCCATTGTATCAGAAGGATTTGGCGCAATGGGATATGATTCGATGGTATATCCGGTTTTAAGAATTAAAAATGTTATTGATGTGGTTGTCATGGTATTTATCACCGGCATGTTGGCAGCTCTTTACCCTGCCTATAAGGCTTTAAAGCTAAAACCTGCCGAAGCCATTCGTATTGATATGTAAAAATGAAGTTTGTAACCTTTAAAATCAAACACAATGAATGTAATTGAAGTTAAAAAACTAAGCAAGATATATAACGATTCAGAAGTAAAAGTTCACGCTGTTCAAGGAATCGATTTAGAAATACAGGAAGGTGAATTCACTGCTATTGTAGGTCCTTCAGGATGTGGTAAAACCACTTTTCTGAATATGTTAGGTGGGCTTGATCAACCTACAGAAGGAAGCATCAGGATTGGAGATACGATGGTTAATGAGCTACAATCCTCTGAACTGATTGATTTCAGATTGCACAATATTGGTTTTGTTTTTCAGGCCTATAACCTGATACCCGTATTAACAGCCAAAGAAAATGTGGAGTTTATCATGCAATTACAAGGCAAAAGTAAAGAGGAACGTGACAAAAGAGCCATCAGCCTCTTAACTGAAGTCGGTTTAGGAGATCGCGTTGATGCCCGTCCTTCAAGACTTTCTGGTGGTCAGCAACAACGTGTGGCTGTAGCAAGGGCACTGGCTTCCAAACCTAAATTCGTACTAGCTGATGAACCTACTGCGAATCTTGATTCTACTTCAACAGAAACATTACTAGATATCATGGAAAAGCTGAACCGCGAAGAAAATATCACATTTATCTTTAGTACTCACGATGCCAGGGTAGTTAATAAAGCCCGTCGTGTTATTCAACTGGAAGATGGTAAAATTATCAAAGATGAACGTAAAGCTTAAATCCATGCTTCGATTCAAACCAACACTGTTGATATTTTTTGGATGCTTAATCTCAACCTTAACCGCTGCTCAATTTGATGATTCAGCAAAAAAGCTTGTTGTAAATGGATATTTGGTTAATATGCAATCGGTTTCCATTTCAAAAATGCCGTTTGAGCTACCTGATTCTCTTGATTTTCTAAAACGTGGAGATGACCATCTTTATATCACAGATATCTATTTTCAGAATCGTTTGAATTTGTTTTGGTATGCAAATGAAAAACTAACAATATCAGCTCAAATGCGTAATCGTTTAGCGATTGGAGATCAGGTTAGAATGGATTATACCGGACAGATGGAGAAGGGTTATGAAAAGAATGGAAACTTCTTTAATCCTTCGTGGAATATTGCTGTTGGCAACAGTTACATTCTAAACCTGGCTTTTGACCGTATTTATGCCGAATATTCTTCAGGTAATCTGGACGTTACTATTGGAAAACAGCGCATCAATTGGGGCAAAACATTTGCCTTCAATCCCAACGACATGTTCAACACCTACTCCTATTTCGATTTTGATTATGAAGAGAAACCTGGTACAGATGCAGTGAGAGCCATGTATTACACAGGAGCGGCTTCATCCATTGAACTGGCCGCCAACATCGATAGTGCCTCACAGGTATCTGCCGCTGTTAAATGGAATGCCAATATCTGGAATTACGATTTTCAACTGATTGGTGGAACCTTAAAAGGAGAAGATCTGGCCTTAGGATTTGGCTGGTCGGGATACATTAAAAACTCAAGTTGGCGAGGTGAGTTGAGCTGGTATCAGCCTTTTGAAAATTTCGCTGATACTTCCGGCATCATTATGCTATCTACTGGAATGGACTATTCCATTGGTTCGAAATGGACAGTTCAAGGCGAAGTATTAGTTGCCAAATTACCTGAAGGAAAAGAGATTGCATTTTTTGATGCTTATGCACCACCCCGATCAGTGAAAGATCTGGCCACTTCGCCATTTCAATTACTGGTAGTGCAATGTTCCAGGCTAGTCCATTATCAACATTTTCGCTTTCCGGAATCTGGTATCCTCATCCTAATATAAAAGGTATTTTTCTGGGACCATCCTGGACATATAGCTTAGCCGACAACTTTAGCGCATCACTCTATTGGCAGTTTTTCCATGGTAATTTTCCCAACAGTATTACCGGGGAAATCAGTAAGCAAAATGTGAATGCTGGCTTTTTACGATTAAAATACAGTTTTTAGTTTTATGTCAATCGATAGGGAATAGTAAGTGCAAAGGTTGTTCCTTTGGGTGAAGAGTTAAGTAATTCAACTTTGCCTTCAAGCATTTCTGCAAGGTTAAGACAAATAGCCAGCCCCAAGCCTGTACCGGGAATGCTAAAGGTTTTTTTGTCTTTTACCTGCACAAATCGTTCAAATATCTTTTTATGAAACTTTTGTGGAATACCAATTCCTGTATCTGATACTAAAAACTGAAGCTTTTCCTCAACCAAAGATACTTTTAATGAAATATTCCCTTTACGGGTATATTTTACAGAGTTATTCAACAGATTGGATAAAATCTGTCTTAGTTTAACTTCATCTGTCTTTATAGTTTGATGTTGCAGGAATTCAGGAACATCAAAAAATGTTGTGATATGTTCTTTGTGATAGTTATATAACAAAGATTGTATGTTTAATTCAAGGCTTTTAATGATGCCGGCAATATTAACTGCAGTTATAATGGGTTTTACATAACCTGCTTCAATTTTAGAAAAATCCACTAGATCATTAATCAGGTTTAACAGGTGAGAGCTATTATTTAATATGATGTCAGCGAAATCTTTTACCTCACTCATCACCAGATTATCTTCTTTAATTAGTTCGGCAAATCCCGAAATAGCATTCATAGGTGTTCGAATCTCGTGACTCATGTTAGCCAGGAAAGAAGATTTTAAACAATCGGCTTCTTCTGCTTTATCCTTTGCCTCAATTAAATCTTTCTCAATCCTTTTCCTGTTTGATATATTTCGTGAAATAGAGATAATTACTTCTTTATTATGAAGAGTGAACTGATGTGCATTAATTTCAACCGGATAAATGGTACCATCTTTACGCCTATGAATCACTTCAAAGCGTTTTATCTTGTTTTCATTTAGATCATTTAATACTTCCTTTTCTTTCTCTTTAAGATCATCAATTAAAAGATCAGAAGGTGTCATTGTTAGCAACTCATCATGGGCATAACCCGTCATATCAGATGCAGCCTGATTAACTTCCAGGCATTTTTTAATATTGCCTTTACTATCTAATTCCCATAGATAAATAGCATCATTTGCCATCTGAAAGAGTTGTTTAAACTTTTCTCTTTCAATATCAAGTTCCTGATTGGTATTTTGATTGGTTTGAATCTCTTTAAAAAGC
Source organism: uncultured Carboxylicivirga sp. (assembly GCF_963674565.1). Classification (NCBI taxonomy): domain Bacteria; kingdom Pseudomonadati; phylum Bacteroidota; class Bacteroidia; order Marinilabiliales; family Marinilabiliaceae; genus Carboxylicivirga; species uncultured Carboxylicivirga sp. Next base: position 5,443,041 of record NZ_OY771430.1, on the reverse strand, counting down.
AGCTCGTTCAATCGGGTAAGCTCCTGAGTTCTTCTTTTAACCTTTTTTTCAAGTGATTCGTTTAATTTCTTTAACTGAAGAATTAACCCTAACCGCTCCCATTTATCTGATACAATTTTTACAAACTGATTGAAAATAAAAAGATCATCAAACACACACTTATTGTCAATTCCATTAACAAAGACAAACATACCACTATTAACATGATGATTATGAAAATGGATCAATACGATCTGATATGGTTTAAATCTTCCCAGAGAATCAGGATTAAATAAATCTGCTTCTAAATCCTGACAATTAAGTTTCAGAAAACCTTCTGACTTTACACTTTTGATAATATTACTACTCAGAAGAGGCTCAACACAATCATTACTACCTTGATCATATGCACAATAACTAGCCAAAACCCGATGACTTCTCTGTTTTAATTCAATACAATAACACAACGGAACATCTTTCAGGATGGAAATTTTTTCCAATAATGCCTCAAGCAGTTCTTTATCATTACTTATCGAATCAAAACTCTCTGAAATAAAATTAAATAAAACAGTTTCTTCAACATGTTCTGATAAAGCATTATTTTCCCTTTCAAGGTAAGCAATACGCTCCTTTAACTCCTCAATTGTATTGTCATTTTTATCCCCTGCCATTTAATTCCTTGTGGAAACTTAGTATTAAATCTGAAAGTTGCTCTGGTTCATCTTCCTGAATAAAATGTCCTCCTGTTATGATTTTTTTATATGTCGCATTCGGAAGATTCTTATATAAATCATCACTTATCGCTTTTTGTAAATAAACATCTGCTTCACCTCTTACTATTAAAACCGGTAATGCAAGCTTCGATAGTTCATCTTTCAACTCCATCAAATCATTATTATTAAGACAATGTGCAAAATACAAAAAGGCTTTACGGCCTTCACTGGTATTCATGGGTTTCCAGAATAACGACATTAAAGCATCATTCACTCTTTCGCGATGATACATTCCTCTTTTTACTAATAAACGAAAAGCTCCTAAATCAAGACTTATCATAGCCAGATTTCGTATTATGGGAGTGCGCATTGAGATAATTGGCTGTACCGGCCAATAATCATAAGCAACAGTGTTTATCAAAGTAATACTTTTAAACAAACTGGTATGACGCACTGCCATGATCTGCCCAACACCTCCACCAACATCGTGACACACTAAATGAACATTTTGAAGATCAAGATGTTCAATCAACTTCAACAGCATTCCGGCATGACTTTTTAAAGAATATGAATCGTCAATGTTTTTACTTGATTCACCACAACCGGCCAGATCAACTGCAATTACATCATAATTCTCGGCAAAAAAGGGTACTATATTTCGCCAAATAAACGAATATGTTGTTATGCCATGAATAAACATAACAGGCTCACCCTTTCCGATACGATGATAAGCTATACTTTGATGAGCAATATCAAATGTATATGTCCGTTCAAAAGCTGCCATAGTTAACTTTTAAGTCTATTCAATTTACTAAAATATATTTCAATATCAATAGAATAATTTTGTTTTGCACCACATGATGGATAAAGCAATAGTTAACAAGTCCATGAGCAAATCAATGCAAAAGCATAATAAATGCCGTACCCAATAACTACCTTTTATAATCAACTATTTATTATCAGGTAATGTAAACCAAAAGCAAGATCCTTTTCCTTCTTTACTTTCTACGCCAATTTTACCACCGTTTTTCTCCACAAACTCTTTACAGATTATCAAACCTAAACCTGTTCCTTTTTCTCCGGCAGTGCCTTCGCGCTTCAATTTCTGATCTATTTTAAAAAGCTTTTCACAATTATCAGGCGACATTCCAATGCCTGTATCACAAACACTTATTTTAAGATTATCCTCAATTTTTTCGGATTTTATTTTTATAACTCCACCATCTCCGGTAAACTTAACTGCATTTCCCACTAAATTTCGAACCACTGTATTGATACTATTACGGTCGGCTAAAGCCTTTTCCACACCGTTTTCGATATATTCAATTCGTATATTTTTTTTACTGGCAGCCAAACGATACAAGTTTATGTTTTCATTAATAACTGTTGTCAGATTAAACTCTGCCAGTTCGTAATCAAACTTCCCTCGCTGCGATCTCGACCATGTAAGCAGATTCTCAAGTAATGCATGGATCTGCCGGATAGATTCATGTATTTTATTGACACATTCTTTGCGATCCTCTTCATCGTATTCATTATAGTTATCATGCAAAATGTCACTGATCGACATAAGACTAGCGAATGGATTCTTTAAATCATGAGAAATAATTGAGAAAAACTTATCCTTAGTAGCATTCAGGCTTAATAGATGATTTTCAGATTCTCTTAAACGAACATTAGCCTGTTTGATGATCACGTTTTGTTTTTTAAGTAACTTATTGGTTTTCTGACGAAGTAAATACTGATAGATGAAAACCACAATTGCCAAAACCAGTAATAGCTCAATAATTATAAACCAGCTTTTTAGCCATAACGGAGGAAGAACACTTATTTTTAATTCACTTATTTCATCGCTCCATTTACCATCTGCGTTGGAACTCTTTACCCTGAAAACGTATTTTCCCGGTTTCACATTGGCATAAGAAACAAAATTACGATTGCCGGCATTATTCCATTCCTTATCTAACGGCCACAACTGAAAGGCATATTGTGTTTTGGTTGGAAACATATGGTTCATACCCGAAAATTCAAGGGAAAAGAACCGTTCTGAATAAGGTAAACGAATCTCATCTATATACGAAATATGACTTCCTAAATACAACACATCCTTTTCGTCCCTTCTTAAAAGATTTGCTTTGGGCAATGTTGGATTAGTCTGCACCTTTGCTCCCATAACATCCAAACGGGTAAATACTGTCTTATTTACCTTTCCTGATAAGTCAATTTTATTGGGTTCAATAATGTTTAAACCATATACTCCGCCAAAGTAAAGTTTTCCATCAAGCCCTTTATAAAAAGCCCCTCCATTGAATTCATTACTCTGTAATCCATCATTAATATCAAAGTTGGTTGTGGCTTTGGTTTCCATATTAAAACAGCAAATCCCATAGTTGGTACTCAACCATAAATTCCCGTCATCGTCAGGCAAAATGCCATAAATAACCTCGTTAGGCAAGCCTTCGTTTGTTCCGTAAAAACTCATAGTTTTATTCGATCTATCGAAACAGTTCAGCCCTTGGTTGGTCCCAATCCAAAGCAATCTATTTTCATCTTCATAAATAGAGAAAACAATATCGTTGGATATCGGAATTTCTGAAGTAGTAGTGTAATGAGTAAAATGCAAGGATTCCGGGTCTAGACAATTTAATCCACCTCCATAAGTTCCCAACCATAACAAGCCTTCGCCATCTTCCATAATGGTAGAATAAACAAAGTTATTACTTAAAGAATTAGGATTATCCGGATCGTGCATCAAGCGTTTCACCTTTCCTGTTTCACGATTAAAAAGATTTAAACCGTTTTTTGTCCCTACCCAAAACCGTTTTTTTGAGTCTTCGAAAATCACTCTTACAGAATTGTCGGATAAACTATTAAGATCATCTTCACGATGTGTAAAAACTGTAAATCCCTCACCATCAAAACGACAAAGCCCACCTCCATCAGTTCCCAACCAAATGGTACCTGCATTATCTTCATAAACATCTCTCACCGAAGTATTAGGTAAAGCTCTCGGATTACGCTCATCAACATCAAAATACCTGAATTGATTATACTGTGGATGATAACAGGAAATGCCTTTATCGTTGGTGCCCACCCAAATCCATCCATCTCTCGCCTGACAAATCGACCACACAAAATTACTTGAGAGGCTATTGGATTGCAAAGGATTGTGTTTCATCAGCTCAAACTTACTGGTGCCCGGATTATAAATATTTAAGCCAGCTCCATAGGTTCCCAGCCAGACATTACCATTTACCGGATCCTGATAGATACAATTAATTTGATTTTGACTCAGACTTGAAGGATCTAAAGGATTATTAGTCAGAACATTTACACCTAGATAATTAATAAGATACAGTCCATTCCCATGGGTACCGTACCAAATTGTACCCTTCTCATCTTTCATTAAACTTTTAATGGTATGTATAGATAGACTCTTGGATTTTTCAGACGCTGAAATAACCTTCTTAAGATCCTGCTTTTGTGTATCAAAACGATATAATCCCTCTTCCTCACCCAGCCATAATATATTATCCCCACCCATCTCAACCAACTCGAATTTTAATTCATGCTGATGAATCAGATTAATTTCTTCCCATTGATCAGAATCGGATGCTTTTCTCCATAGCTGATCTGTTCCAACTGCCCAAATCTCCTTTTCATTAAAAGTAAGATCAACAACTTCATTCGTAATGACTGGTTCTATTGTTGAAGCCTTTAGATCAGTCTTAAATAAACCATTTTCAGAACAAATCCATACAACCTCATTATCTTGTAGATGAATACCATAAACCCAGCCTGTTTCGATAAAAGAAGTACTCTCAAGAGAATGAATATCAATTACTGTTAGCCCACTTGCTGTACCTGCCAGCACTATACCACCTGCTGATTTTAAACTGATGATGGTATCATTGGCTATTACATTGTTGGCATGTACAGATTTGAAATTGGTAAAAACTTCCTCAGCAGCATTAAACCGGGAAAGCCCATTTGTTGATCCAAACCACAAACATCCTAAAGAATCTTCAGCAATGGACTCAATCCATTTATGGCAAATACTATTCTGGTTATTTGCTTCAGATCGATAAACCCTGAAATGGTATCCATCATAGCGGTTCAATCCATCTTCTGTACCAAACCACATATATCCTTTCGAATCGCGAAAAACGCAATAAACAGAGCTTAATGACAATCCATCGTTAATATCAATATGTTGAAAACGAACAGGTGAATTCTGACCTGATCCAACAAGATATACTAATAATAGAATCAGAATAGATAGCGGATGTTTCATTTTTTAAGGGTTAGCTATTAAATATAGCTAATAATCAGACGAAAATCAATCTGAAAATCAAACCCTACTTCTTTTCTTTCCTGAAATTCTGGCGATATTCTTTAGTCATTTTTTCTGTTGCATACTGAAAAATCAAACGCGCAGCATCATTTTTCCATTTATGTAAAAACTTTTCAACAGGCATTGGATCTTTCTTCCAACATTCGCGCAAAAACCATCCTAATCCCTGATGAACAACTCTCTCCTTATCCATCATTAACGGATCGATATAATCCAGTAAAAGTTTTAGATCATATCCTTTTTTGAATGGTTTAATAAAGGTTACTGGAACAGCTCTCCGCTGAAATTTATTTTCAGCTATCCGCCACGAATCAAAATCGTCCAATGTCACCATGCCTTTCTCTAAAAAATACGGAGTTAATTCACCACATATTGTGTCTGTGTGAGCCCAATTGTTTATTCCAATTTGAAACCATTTTTCAATAGCTGCAAAAGTATTTCTGGTAAAGTCTTTTTTAAATTTACCGGCCAGGAAAAATGCAAAACTTGTATCTTCATATTTGCCTGTTGGTACGAGCAGTTCAGCTGTTTGCAACACCAACTCAAGATCCACCTCCTGCCTGGCTGCTATTTCATCCACTTTGGATAGTAGAATTTCTGTGGTCAATCCATAGGCATCATATCCTTCTTTAAAGTAACGCCCATATTTTTCTACTATCGTTTGATCTGCATTAGTAATACAGTATTCTCTGATTTCGTTAAATAAATTCTTGGGATCCATTGTTTAAGTGATTTACTAACCACCAATTTAGCAAATGATTATAATAAAAAAAAGCTCCACCTTGGGGAAGATGGAGCAAACTAGAGTGAGTGAAAGAATTCGGGGAGAATCCTTTCAGATGGAGATCTTTAATATTTTAATTTTAGTAATCTCATTATTTAATACTTCAAAGAAAAGCTTTAATCAATTATAATGTCAACAAAAAATGCACGAAGCTGCATATTTTTTGTCTAAAACGACAATATTTTTCTTCCGGATTATTTTATCTAATCGTATGATATAAATTCGGGGCATAAGATAGCATTATAACCTCCAACATAATTTACCACTACAAATAAAAATCAGATTGTCGGATTTTTTCCATTAAAGAGAGTTGCAAATCCTTTGTAGTATATACAATAACCTTACCATCCTGATTATGCACTGTCAATTGATCAATCTTCTCTAATTCAGACTGCGTGGATAGTAGCTTCTTTGTCCAGGTTGAATATTTAAAACGCATAAGAGTCAACTTTAGATCAACTCAAATCTAGTATTTCAACAAAAAAAGCTAAAACAGATATGTATGAAACGGTAATATTTACGTCTGAAAAATTACTTTGCAAATCGCATTCGATACTTAGGAGATACTTTTCCTTCGGCAATCTGATTCAGTTTGTTTTTCATCAAGCGTTTACTGATACCCGAAACATGATCGATATATAATATACCTTCCGTATGATCGTACTCATGCTGGATAACACGGGCATTGTATCCTGAAAATGTCTTTGTATGTTTTTTAAAGTCTCTGTCGTTGTATTCAATGGTTATAGACCATGCACGCTCCACTTCACCATTCAAATCAGGCAGACTTAAACAACCTTCCTGATCCGCCCACCATTCTTCCGACTCTTCAACAATACGGGCATTGATAAATACTTCTTTTATTCCCTCTTTATCTTCGAATAATTCGGCTTTATCTTCTTCATCCATCCCATCAAAAACCTGCGCTGTATCAACAATAAACAAACGAATGGCCTTATTTACCTGCGGAGCAGCCAAACCAACTCCCCCAGCCTCATACATGGTTTCCCACATGTTATCAATCAGGGTGTTTAATCCTTCAAATTCAGGAGTAATCTCTTCACAAACTTCTCTCAACACTTTACTTCCGTATGCGGTAACTGCTAATGCCATTTTAAAATTATTTGTTTACGGGGTGCAAAAATAAATATAAAACATCAACAAGCCAATTAAATAAAGGTTGATATAAACTGATAAGAATATTTAAACAAACCGATTTCAATAAGCTTTGTTACATAAAAAGGCGTTGATAACATATTATTTTGTTCTTTTGTTATTTGGAATCTAAGGTCGATCAATTTTTATCAAAAAATAATGAAGCTAATTGCCAGTTACATATTAACATTTTTCTTTCACCTTTATTACGGATTATTTTTGGGTATTTTTCATCCAATACAAGTATTAGCTCATTGGATTTTCGGTGATAAAGGCCGAAAAAAAGTAGTGGATATACTTAACTTTTTTCTTGTAAAAGGTCTTTATATCTTAGGATCAAAGGTGACTTTTAAGGGATTTGAAAAATTACCTTCTGACAGACCAATGATCATTATTGCAAATCATCAGAGCATGTATGACATTCCTCCTGTTGTATACGGTTTCAGAAAACATTATCCCCGTTTTATTTCCAAAATTGAACTGGCAAAAAACCTGCCAAGCATTTCGTATAATCTCAAGCATGGCAAATCAGCCCTGATCGATCGATCAAATCGCTCACAAGCTGTGAAAGAAATATTTAAAGTGGGCCGATTAACCCAACAAAACAAACAAGCCATTTGTATTTACCCTGAAGGAACAAGAAGTAAGAATGGTAAACTAAAACCATTTAAGCAAGCCGGTATCGAAACCCTATTAAGGACCATACCTGATGCTATAATCGTTCCTTTTGTTATCAATGGTCACGACAGGATAACTGCCAAAGGAACCTTTCCGATGATGATAGGACAAACTATTACTTACACTGTTCTGGATCCTATTGAACCTAAGGGTCAGGACATTGAGGAGATGGTTAAAGACATTCATTCAAAAATGAAGAGTGAACTGAATCAATAGTCGTTTCGAACATGTGACTCATTTGTTCTAATATACTGTAAATTAATAAGAAAGATCATCCTGATTGTTTTTATATGTAATGCCATAACGTTACCTTTGGCACTCTATATTAACCATTGATCAAATGAACATATTTAAAAAGCACACCTTTCACATTCCTGTGTTAGGGTTGGGCTACACGTTGGACACACCAATTAAGGTGGCACCATTAGGAATATCTTCGGTTATTTCGTTGGTGGATGACGCATTGATGGAACAGCTTAGAGAATTCTACAGTAAGCAGTTCAACCTGCCTTTTCAGGCGATTTCAGAAAAAGTTGAAGACTTCAGAGCCAAGCGTATCACATCCTATCTTAATATGGTAGATGATATAGTTAGCAAAAAAGTAGCCGATCTTAAAAAAACTGCCTTTGATAAAGGTAGCGAGCTTGAGAAATACATTAGTATGTTACCAAGCCTGACTGACATCACGAAAAAATGGAATCTGGCAGAAAAAAGCAAAGAGGTTAAAGATGAGCTGATGCATTGGATTCATAATCATTTACCTATCGGTGATATCGATGTAAATATTATGACTAAACTGGATAAAACCAATTACAAAGGCGGAGAAGAACTTCCTATCGAATACAACGATGCTCATGCTGCTCTACGTGGATTTGCCAATAGTAATTTGACCTCATCACTGGTATTGTCTGCCGGTATGAGTCCTCGTCTATACTCCTATATTGAAAAGTTCGATGATTTCTTTCCCGATTCTGACGGAAATATTAAAAAGAAAATCATTCTTAAAGTGAGCGACTATCGTTCAGCTCTTGTACAAGGTAAAATGTTAGCCGCAAAAGGACTTTGGGTATCCGAGTATCGAATTGAGTCGGGAGTGAACTGTGGTGGTCATGCTTTTCCAACTAATGGCGTACTTTTCGGCCCTATTTTGGATGAGTTTAAAGAGAAGCGCGATGAACTTTTAGCTACTTGCCAAGGTGTTTATACTGACGCCTTGACAAAAAAGGAGTTAAGTCAACCTACAGAAACGCCGGAAATTAAAATAACTGCCCAGGGTGGTGTAGGAACCAATGAAGAACATCTGTTTTTGATGGATCACTACAATATGGATGGTGTTGGCTGGGGATCACCTTTTATGCTGGTACCCGAAGCAGTAAGCATCGACCCTACAACTCTTCAGCTACTGGCTGATGCAAAAGAAGATGATCTGTACTTCTCAGGTCTATCGCCTTTGGGAGTGCCTTTTAACAGTGTTAAGGGTGCGAGTATGAGTATTCAGCGTTTGGAATATGCCAAGGAAGGCAAAGCAGGAATGCCTTGTACCAAACAGTTTTTGAAATACAATACTGAATATACAGACAAACCGATTTGTACTGCTTCAAGACAATACCAAAAACAAAAGTTGGAAGATCTTCAGGCATTAAATCTGAGTGCGAAAGATTACCAGGAAGCCTACGATGAAATCATTGAAAAAGAATGCCTTTGCGTTGGACTGGGCATTTCGTTGTTAGAGGCGAAGAATATTGAGGTTAAAACTACTGATAAGGTGACCGTTTGCCCGGGACCTAATCTGGCTTACTTCTCAAAGAAAATGAGTCTGAAAGAGATGGTTGATCATATATACGGACGCACCAACATGCTGGATGATCGTCATCGCCCTCATATGTTCCTGAAGGAGTTGGGTATGTATCTTGATATCTTTAAAAAGCGTATCGAGAAATTTATGAAATCACCTGATAATAAAAAAGAGTTGAAACAACTGCAATCATTCCAGAAGAATATCTTTGACGGAATAGCTTATTACAATGAGCTGTTTAAGGAAAAGAAAAAAGAAATTCTGGATGAGATTGAACAGATGCTTCACAAAAATCCAAGCATAAAAACAGAATTATAATACACCAATTTCTTTATTATAAAGGCCGGGAATGCAATGTTCCCGGCTTTTATTTTACAAATCCCATTTTGGAGTAGATGCAACTCTGCGGCCATCATCGGTAGTGTGTTCTTCCAACGAATGTTCTTTGGCTTGCACACAAATATAAATCATATCTTCATCTGATGTATTGCATAAGCTTCTCACTCCATCCGGAGCAACCCGAATAACACTGCCTTCTTTAATTGGAAAACACTCTTCATCAACCTGATAATATCCGGATCCTTTGATAATGATATAAGTTTCTTCGTCTTTGTTGTGAATATGAAAATATCCTAATTCAGATTTTGGCGGCAAAGTTGTAAAAGATATTTCGGTTGATGTTGCACCGGTATGTTTATTCACAAACACTTTACCTTTTATTTCCGTACCCAGTTTTGGATGAATTAATGAATATGATTTAATATCCTCCAATTGTCCCAAGTCAATGGCAGTATGATTTTTACCAGCTGATATTATTTCTGCTTTTTTCATAGCGGTTTATTTTAGGCTGTAATAGGTTATATCTTATTAAAAACTCTTAAAGAAATCAATCATCAGGTGAACATAGTCTTCAAACTCAGTTAAAGGTAGCGTTTCCGACCTGTCATAAATATCATGATAAGCCTGAATTCCTCCCATGGTGTAAATGTAAAAACATGGAACCTCTTTATTATAGAACATACAATGATCACTGTTACAAGCTGGGCCGCGCGGTTGGACATCAACTAAGTAATCATTTGCCTGGTTTAACTCTTTCAGTTTGGTAAATTCTGTATTAAAAACGGTTGCATTAACTACTTTGATCCCTTCTTCACCTGTACCCGCCAAATCGAAATTGACCAGAAATTTAATCGAATTCAGATCAAACAAAGGATTTTCGGTATAGTATTTAGCACCAAGGATGCCTAACTCTTCTGCACCGAGACATATAAAAGCCATCGAATATTTTGGTGGATATTCTTTAAAATACTTTGCCTGATTTAAAAGCATAGCAACACCGCTTGCATTATCGTTTGCACCAGGAATGTATGCACTCTTACCCAGCTTGCCCAGATGATCGTAATGAGCCGTTAAAATTAAAAACGAATCAGGAACCTCCTGCCCTTTAATAAAGCCAATAATATTTTGTGTTTTATAACTACGTATGTACTCAGTGTCAATCTTCAACTCTACCTTTTTCCCAATCTGAAAATCCTTTTCTTTTTTAACAATTAAAATCGGTTTGCCCCCCTGTTTTGTAGATGCACCCCATGTTAATTTATCATTTGTTAGGATGATAGTTCCTAAGGTTTTGATTTGCGGATTATATTTAAGAGTGGCTATAACACCATTGAGTTTCTTCTTTTCCACTGCATCAGTGGATGTATAATCCCGCTCATCAATTACCAATATTTTATTTACGGAGCTTTGAATTATTTGATTGATTTTTTGATCATCAGTCAAATCCTGTTTCTTTACCATGTAAGTTTTAAATGTCCCTTCAATAGAAGGTGATAAAGGGTCAATTAAAAAATCTTTACCCGGTTCTAATACTACCTGGTTCGTTTTGAAATATAGATCTGCAGGGAAAGTATTCACATCAACCGTGAAATTTTGAAAGTAGTCTGCTCCGAATGGTTCCAATCCGATTTTCTCATATTCCGACTGGATAAACTCTGCAGCAATTTTTTCCCCGTTCTCAACATATCCACGACCTTTAAAGTCGGGTGATGCAAGTTGTTGAATAATTTCTTTTGCATAGTTCAGGTCTTGCGCATAAAACAGGAATGGCACAAACAAAAGGCTAATAGAAACAAAAAACTTTCTCATTTCGATTTTATTATAGACTTATTGGTTATGAATATTGTTTTATTAAATCTCTTTAATATTCAAAACAAAACTACAAAATGAACAGAGGATTCTCAAAAGCAAAATACCACCTTAATCAATTGATAATATGGCGATATAAATCAAAAAACAACAAATCACCCTCTTGATTTAAGTAAACATATTTCCATCGAGTTCAGGTCGTTTTAATCTTAAGTTATGATATAAACCCAATCTTTTCTTTACCCAATGAATAAATCCTTTGCCATTTTTGTCTGGATTGAATCCACAAATACGACATCTATTGGATTCTTTAGCAACTTCAATACTATAGTATCTTTTGTGAAGAAGCTCATAATCTGTTTCAGCAAAGAATTTAGCAGCTCCACATTGCTCACACCGATTATTAATTGATTTATTGTATTTTATATCTTGAAGGGAAAGTCTCTTAATATCTAATTCATTTAGGTTTCTTGACTTTGCTTCATTAATAATTGTATTTTTTGAACTGCCTACAAAGTCCTTAAATCTGTATACGATAAACTTTGCCAATTCAATATTATCTAAAGACTTTAAAAAGGAATCAAGTTCGCTCATTTCGCTTTTTTTATTCCGGTAATAGAAGTCATTCCTCCTTTTACAATAAACTCTGATATATCTATTCCACTATTCTCAACTATATTTTTTATTTCAGTTGATTTAAGAGGAACCGCAACATGTCCCTTTTTATGCAAAAAACTAAGGTATTTAGCACTCAATAATCTGTCATTACATAAACTGGTTAGAAAAATCTTTCCATTGGGTTTAAGGATTCTTACAATTTCATTTATCAAAGAAGAAGGATTATTGAATATATGAAATAGTCCAAAACTAAAAACTGTATCAACCATTTTGTCTTTAAATGGTAAGTTCAAAGCATCTGATCGAAGAAAATTAATGTTTGAAATGTCAAGACCAGTTTTTTGAATTCTCCTTTTCCCAATTTTCAACATCTCATAAGATAAATCGCACAAATACAAATCATCATTATTGTGTACTGAATATTCCTTGTACGTAAAACTTAAAGTACCACAACCAATATCAGCAATAATTCCACCGTTACTTTTTTCCAGTCCCTTTTTACAAAAAGCAGAATAATCTTGGGGAACATTTCCCCACATAAGACGATTATACAACCCATTACTAATTAGTCTATCGTATTGAACTGCCTGATCGTCGTATTCCCCTTTGTGAAGTCCTTCAACTTCCCAAATACTTTTTTCAATTTCCAGAATTTTAGTATTGAATAATTCTTTTTCCATGTTGTTTATGCACTTACGTAACTTAATGAATATTCAAAACAAATTTTAGTAATACTCCTGTTTAAAACTATAATTACATAATACTATTAAAAATCGTTAGAATTATATTTGACAAGATTAAAATAGCTAACATAAAATTACTTTCCAAAATGAATCGATTATTCAACTATGATAAGAAATCATAAAAAAAGCTTTGATTCTTTCATAGCTATCAGCTGATAGCTATTAGCCAATAGCTAAAAAAATAATTCCCTCAGGCAACCCTTTTTACAAAGCGTGCATTTATCTTAGTAAACACATTGCCCAACAAGTGAAGAAACTAATTAAAGATTTAAAAAAGAAACGAAGCAAGGCACAGTTCAAGGTGTTTGAACTTTATTCAGATTATCTGTGCAAGGTTGCCTATCGTTACCTGAAAGAAACCCATCTGGTGGAAGATGTGGTGTCGCAGGCTTTTTTAAACATCTTTGAAAAAATCGACTCAACCAACATTGAAGAAGAAGGAGCTTTTAAAGCATGGGCCCGAAAAATTACAATCAACCAATCGTTGATGGAAATTAGGAAACATGTCCGCTTTCAGGATAACATCAGCTTGATTGATCACATTGAAGAGTCGCCCATTCGAACCGACCAACACCTGCACGAGCAAGACATTGTTAAGATGGTGTTACGACTACCCGATGGTTACCGTACCATTTTTAATTTATATGTAATTGAGGGATATACACATAAAGAAATAGGTGAAATGCTTTCCATTTCGGAAGGTACATCCAAATCGCAGTTGAGTAAAGCCCGCAATTTACTAAAGACTTACATTCAGCAAAACGAAGATGACTATGCAGCCATTCGATGAAAACAATATACGCAAGGCCATTGAAAAATGGGAGAATGAACCTTCTCCTCTGGCTTTTAATAAAAAAGCAATACTTGGAAGATTATCTGTCAAAACCGTTCCTCTTTGGCATTATCGTTTGATGCAAGTTGCAGCCATTGTTATTATTCTGCTGCTCAGCGGTAGTTTGGGTTATGCAATCATCAGCACTAGACATGCCCGCTTAGATAATAATATGCTTTTGTCGGAGCAAATTAAACAGCAAAAAGAGCTGAAACAACTACGAGACTCTCTTAATACAACTAAATCCGAGAAAGAAATAAGATATGTGACGGTGGTGGAAGAAAAAAAGATTCCCGATCCGGATTGCAACCAGAATCAGTTGCAGATGCAAACCCAGCTGGCAACACTAGAAAATGAGAATATGAACTTAAAAGCATCGCTTCAGGAATTATCAACAGCTACATCCGATTTAAACGACAGTATTCAAAAACTGCTGAATAATATGGATGACATGGAACAGGAATACCTAACGGTAATCAGCAAGATGAAGACTAAATCGACCTTTGATATTAACTATGATCAGCAGATGCTTGCTTCATCAAAAGAAAACGGATCAGCTATTTCTTTAAACGAAACAGAAGAAGAAAAAGTGCAGCTAAAACTCGGTAATGGCCCTGCCGGCACAGCCCCTATCCGACGTACTTTTTCTTTTCGATAATAATCCAATAACAAAACTAAGATGATTAAAAAAACAACCATAGCACTGTTGCTGGCAACCATACTTATACCAGCCTTGCAAGCCAAAGAAAGCAGCAAAGATACCTTGCGCCTTATAATGCCTAATAATGTACAAATAGATCAATTGGTGTATTTCCAGAAACCCAAAGATGTAATTGTATTGAAAGAAGTTAAAACGTACCTGGAGTCTTTTCTTAACGACTTTAAAAAGCTTGATACCGATGAGCTAAGTGCAGACCACCCTGTGAAGTTTGTGTACAAAAAAGGCGATGGAAAACAGGTTGTCAGTTCCATTACATTTGATGAATATCGTGCACCCACAACTATCCTATTAACCATGAATGAATCAGCTTATTTAAAAGATTCAACTCTAAGTAATGAGATACTAATCAACAAACGAATTCATCGTCTGGAATTATCGTCCAACAATCACTTTAATCAATACAAAGCATTTATACATTTCAACTCTATAGAACAACTTGATGAATTGCTATTGTATGATTTTGAAAAGATTATTCAGAATGTAGAAGAATTACTTAGTAAGAAAGAAAATAAATATGCCAGTAATAAGCTATTTACCGCATACATTCGAATTGATAGTAAAGCACAGCCAGACCTTATAAAAATTGATATTGCAAGAGGTCCAATGGATGTGATCCAGTTATCAGCTGGTTCAGGCCTGCAAAGTCTGAAAGGCCAATGGTTAGGAAGTTTTAATGCTCAGGCAGCCATTATATTCACACGAAAAGGAATTGACAAACATGCCTTTAGCTTTACCTACGAATGGATGTATAACTTTACAACACCTGACCAGAAATATGTGAATGAATTTATTGACCTGGGCTATTCGTATAACTTTTCGCGAACCATTGGTAAAGATGAATGGGTTGGGTTAACTTTTGGTTTTATGACTAAACAAAGAGGTGAGTTTTTTGCCAACAACACCTATCGCTTAGGCTTAAATACCCGATTGAATAAACATTTAGGTGTTGGGCCTCAAATGTATTTCAACGATTTCTTTAAAAATGTATATCCCGGAATCAACGTATCCATTTCAATAATGTAGAATTGACTTCAATCTAATCTTAATAAAAAGGGTGTCGGCAATTAAGTTTGCTGTTACCCTTTATTGATTAGTTATTGTTTGTTACATAACCCAAATAAGCAACAATCGAAACATAAAAACATATTGTTATTTTAATACCCTGTCATTTGCCATTGTTATAAGAAGCACTTTTTTATTAGTTTTGGATTTCTTATAGATCTGCTAATTAAAATCATTAAAACAATCAATCATATGCGCAAGCTTTTTTATTTAATGATTTTTCTGGCCTTACCTGCATTGGTTTTCGCCCAGAAAAAGACAGTAACACTGGATGATTTCACAACAAAAGGAACCTTTTATGCCCGTTCGGTTTATGGTTTAACCTCGATGAACGATGGTATTCATTTTACCACCCTTGAAGAAGGATCAAAAATCGAGAAGTTTGAGTATAAGTCAGGAAAAAAGGTGGCTACCATTCTGGATTTAAAATCAATTGAAAATTGTCCGGTAAGATATATTGAAGGCTACGAATTAAATGCCGATGAAACCAAAGTATTGTTTTATACCAACAGCAAAAAGATTTATCGCCATTCATTCAGAGCTGATTATTACATATACGATTTGGTTCATAAAGAGCTAAATCCTTTATCAGAAAATGGAAAACAACAAGTTGCCTCTTTTTCTCCCAATGGTGAAATGGTTGCTTTTGTACGTGACAATAACCTGTTTCTGAAAAAACTGAAGTTTGGAACTGAGAGTGCCATTACAAGCGATGGAGAATACAATGCCATTATTAACGGTGCTCCAGACTGGGTTTACGAAGAGGAATTCAGCTTTAATAAAGCCTATGACTGGTCGCCAAACAGCCAGGAAATTGCTTTTATCCGTTTTGATGAATCGAAGGTAAAAGAATACTCATTTCCTGTTTATCAGGCTTCAAATCCAACACACGAAGAAAACGCTTTATATCCCGATCAGTATCGTTTCAAATATCCTAAAGCTGGAGAAGAAAATGCTACAGTAAGTGTACACGTTTTTAACATTAAAAACCGCACTACCAAAACAATGGATATTGGTGATGAAACAGATATTTATATCCCTCGTGTACGTTTTACTTATACCGAAGGCAAACTGGGGATAATGAAATTTAATCGTCATCAAAACCAGTTTGATCTGATGATTGCCAATACAGCATCAGGTATTTGTAATACCATCTTCACCGATCGCAATGAATATTATATAGGAGAAGGCGTATTAGACAATCTTCAATTTACTGAGGACAATAAGTACTTTGTTTATGTTGGAGAAATAGATGGTTACAACCATATTCATCTATACTCCATGGCTGGTGCCAAAGTGGCACAAGTAACCAAAGGAGAATGGGATGTGACTGACTACCTTGGATACGATGTAAACAAAAAACTGTTTTATTACCAGGCAGCTGCAAAATCTCCATTACAACGAGAGGTTTATGCTGTAAGCTCTGATGGAAAAAAGAAAATCAAATTCTCGGATAAAGAAGGTACCAACAGTGCATCATTCAGTAAAGGATTTAAATATTATATCAATAATTTCTCAAACACCACCACTCCTACCCTCGTAACCTTGCATGATGGTAGTGGAAAATTGGTAAGAGTTTTGAAAGACAATGCTGATTTAAAATCACGAGTTGAAGGTTATCAGCTAAGTCCAAAAGAATTCTTTACATTTAAAACAACTGAAGGTGTTGAATTAAACGGTTGGATGGTTAAACCATTAAACTTCGATCCAAACAAAGAATATCCACTATTAATGGTTCAATACAGTGGTCCTAATTCTCAACAAGTACTTGACAACTGGAGTCTTGGATGGGAACAGTACCTGGCTACCGAAGGTTATATGGTTGCTTGTGTTGATCCTCGTGGTACCGGTGCTCGTGGTGAAGAATTCCGCAAATGTACCTATCTTAATTTGGGTGAGATTGAATCGCATGATCAGATAGAAGCTGCTAAATACTTTGGAGGTCTGCCGTATGTTGATGCTTCGCGCATTGGTATTTGGGGATGGAGTTATGGCGGATACATGACAGCCATGTGTTTAAGCAAATCAGATGTGTTTAAAATTGGTATTGCTGTTGCTCCGGTTACAAGCTACCGCTATTACGATTCTGTTTATACCGAGCGTTACATGCGTACTCCAAAAGAAAATCCTAAAGGATACGAAAACTGCCCGATGAACTTAGCCAAAGATGTAAAAGGTCGTTTATTTCTTATCCATGGTACGGCTGACGACAATGTTCATTACCAAAATACCATCGAATATGTTGATCGTTTAGTGCAGGCTGGTATTCAGTTTGACATGTTTTCATACACTAACCGTAATCACAGTATTTACGGAGGAAACACACGCTCACATCTTTACAGAATGAAGGCAGATTATATTTTCCGTAATCTGTAGAATTAGACTAGTAGATTATTAGACTGTAGACTAATAGAATATTTCTTCCCATAAAGTAAATCTTAGTCTACAAAACAAATACCTACAGATCAAAACATAACAATATAAAACGAGCCGATTGGATGATTCTGATCGGTTCTTTCATATAATTTCAAACTGAAATATTATATTTGCTTTCCGCAAGCCCAAATGGCAGTCCCGATAACTATCGGGATGGTAGACGGTAATAAATGCCCAAATGGCGGAATTGGTAGACGCGCTGGTTTCAGGGACCAGTGTTCGCAAGGACGTGCAGGTTCGAGTCCTGTTTTGGGCACATTTCAAATCCTAACGCATTGATTTCTAGCGTTAGGATTTTTATTTTCCCCGCACTTTCCCCACATTTATTAAAAAAGATTTTAATTGAGATATTTAATTTGACATTACTTTAATAATTAATTGTCATACGGAATAGATTATAATTATTCTTTTAAATAAGTGGCTAATTCACAATTTATCAATAATATTGAAATTACAATTAATTTTATTGTTATGCCTACACCGGAAATGCAACATAAGAAAATTCTGAATCGTAGAAATAGACTAATAATAGTAGGAAATGGGTTTGATCTTGCTCATAAAATAGAAACATCATTTAAGAATTTTATTACATCATATGTAACGAATTGTGTTAAAGAATTTTTAAAAAAATCATATTTTAAAGACGATTTGATAGAAATTGGAAAACCTAATCCTACATATAAGATTCACTACTCCGGTGAAATAACATCTGATGACATTAACCAAGTCATAGATAGAATTTTTTCAGCGAAACGAGAGCCTGGACACGAATATAAAGTTTCATCTTTCCTTCGACATATATATGTAAATGCAATTAATAAAGGATGGGTAGATATTGAATACGAATATTTTAGTTTCTTAAAAAAAGCAAAGAATGTTTCAAGTTCCAATGTCATAGCATTAAATAAAGACTTTGACTTGATTAAATCCAAGCTTATTGAGTATCTTAAAGAGAAGGAAGGTGAGTTTACTAATTCTTTTGATATCCAACCATTGGTTGATTCATTTTGTGAAGATATTTATGGAGAAGAAAATGGAAGCGATCAAATACCAGGAGAATTATTTTTTTTAAATTTTAATTACACGAATACTTTAGAACCATATGTACGTGTATGTAACTCATCGATTCCTTCCACAATTACATATATTCATGGTAGTCTTGAACTGGATAAACACGGAGAACCTATTTTTGGATATGGGGATGAATTAGATAGTGAGTATTCTTTATTTGAAGAGTTAAATGAAAATGAACTTTATAAGCATATCAAATCATTCGAATACGTATCCCAAAATAATTATCAAAACCTTTTAGGTTTCTTAGAATCTGGTCCTTTTGAGGTGTATGTGTTTGGACATTCTTGTGGAGTTTCAGATAGAACTATGTTGAATGAAATATTTGAACATCAAGACTGCAGATACATAAAAATCTTTTACCATAAGAAGCTTGATGGGAGTACTGATTTCAAAGAAAAAACATACAATATATACAGACATTTTAAAGATAAAGGTACTTTTAGAAAAAGACTTATCCCCAAAGGTAAACCAATGCCCCAACCAAAATATGCAGACTAAATGAGGGTGTCCAAAATTGAGGCACCCTCTTTTTATTGTATTGCCTTAATCAGCCAATTCCTTCACTATTGGATCAAACTGATAAATTGCTATTTCAGCAATTTTTTCAATAATAATTTTGGGATATGAGCCTAATAAGTCTCTACGTTTAGTTAGGTATGATATGCGAACCGGTGAGAACCTCTTAAATGCTTTTACATACTTATTACTGAATAATGAACCTGCTGATATAACAGATTCGAGAATAAACAACTCAATGCTTTTTTCCATCAATGAAAAGAAGACAGATTTGTTAGCATAACTGAGCTGTTCAACACTCTTTAAGATGTTCTCTCCCAGCCAGAAAGTTCTGCTGGCATATTCATCAATTACATCTCTTCTTGCAGCCTCCGAAAAACAGGTCATTAAACCCTGGCTGCTATCGGTATAAACATCCTGAAGATCATCCAGAATCTGAAGGTAAGCGCCATATCCATATAAGAACTTTTCCTGTTCTTCATTAAGGTTACCCAAAATAAGATAACCATCGGCCATTACCGAACAACCACCCTTATTCACACAAATATCAAATACCTCTTCTTTAGATATTGAATGGCCTATAGTTAACAATGCGGAACTCTTGGTCTGAGCTTCATGAATAGCTAATAAACTTTTATAAACATCCGGATATAAATCCCTTGGCCATTCCTCTTCTATCTTAGCTACCAGTTGAAATATTTTAGTTTCTGTAGCGTTCTTTGCTTCTACAACCTGATTATCCAACCTTTTATAGAATCGTTCAGCAAATGCCTGTTTTTCTTCTGCCGAAACACTCACATCATCAATAAAATTATCGGTATACGGATATAACATGCTATATGCAAAAATGGATGGTGTAAGTCTTATTTGCTGACCAAAGAGATACTGGAGTCCATTCATAATCCACACATTCCGACATGCCTGAAAAATTTCTTCCAAGCCCAATTCTTTATCAAAACTGCGTGCTTCGTTAATAAAATGTAAGGTATTTGTAATCATATCATCCGATAAGATAATATCAAGCTGATCATCGGAATAATCCAGTCCTTCTTTTAAAAAGTTTCTTATTTGAGAAAATACAGGGTTCTCAGACGATTGATTATTATCTGTTTTACTTTCATTTAAACTCTCGCGAAGGGAATGAAAGAAAGAATCAAACTTCTTTTCGTGCAAGATCTTTTGATGAAAGGAATATTCTTTGTTTAATGAGGGGAAATCAACTGAACTGGTTTCCCAAAGTTCTCTGAAGTAGGTAAGGTTGTCCATCAATTGTATTATATTAAATCACTAAGATAGAATTTTATATAAACTGTTGAAATAGTATACCTCAATCAACCTTCATTACAATTAATTATTTACATACCTCAGAAATTCTACTTCCACAATACGAAGCTGACCATTAGCTTTTGCCCCATTTGGATCACGATACAGGTCCAATTCAACATTGGCAGCATCCAGTTCAGTTATCTGCCCATAAGCATCCTGCTCGGTATTGGCACCAATAAGCTTTATGGTTACTTCAGCCCCTTTCAAACCTTTAAGAGGCAAAATAACGTAACCAAGACTTCTGGATGTCTTACCTGAAAAAGCCAACTGACCATCAACCAATATTTCAATGGGATACTCTCTCATGCGCCAACCCGACAACTTGATGATACACTCATCCAAAACAGATTCTTCTTCCAACTTATATTTTATCCAACCGGTTTCGATAGTTCCATCGTTTTTCCACTCTGTCAGTTCATTATCATCGAAACTATTGGTGACATTTTCAATATTATGTCCGGCTACCGCACTCTTGATGGGAATATCCACTTTACTTACAAGATATGATGGTCCGCTGGGAGTCGGTCCTCTGCCCAAATAAACATCCAATCCGTCAGATGGCAGTTGTGACGACAATCCATCATTAACCTGAAATAGATGAGTAGAAAAAGTAATTTCGTCTGACTCCAATCCATTGGCTGAAGCTTTAACATAAATCTTTCCGTCTTTTGTTGTTGATCTGATTAAAGCCCTATTTACTCCGCATTCCACAGGTAATTCTTTTGATAAAATATAATTGTCCTTTCCTTGTGCAATACCTCCCAGCCATTGACCTTCGCCTGTTAATTGAAATTGTATTAAATCATTGGCCAACGGACACCTTCGACCTTTTGAGTCAGTTACCTCAACCTGAATAATAGCAACATCAGCACCATCGGCTTTTGTACCTGACGGATTCTCAATCAAACTCAGTTCAATCTTTGAAGGTTTACCAATGGTCTCAATGGAATCCTTACTTAAAACATTACCATTTTTATCATACGAAACAGCCTTAATCACACCTTCTTCCCAATGAATATCTTTAAAGGTATTCAGGAATCGATATTCGTTAAGACCTTTCCCTTTTGACTGTCCGTTAATAAAAAGCTCAACTTCATCGCCCGTTGAAATCACATAAATATCTTTCCGGATGGTATCGTTATAATTCCAGTGTCCAATAATATGAGTATGATGCTTTTCAGTATCCACCCAGCCATCCCACATCACCTGATGAGCGTAAAAATTATCTTTGGGTATACGCATTGCATCAACCTCTCCACTTCTGCGGTAGTTCTCAGCACCTCTGTAATGCGTATTTGTATCTGAAAAAATGATATTTGCACCTCCTGAACTAACCCTTTTACCTGTTCCGGGACGCATCTCCCAATAATCGAACCAACGAATAATATTTTCAATGGCATGAGTATCCTGGTTGCGATTGTAATCACTTGCATCTTTATCGCGGTATAAAGGCCCATCGCCGTTTTTATGATACGGATAGGAAAACTCATCCCAATATTTCCTGAGGCCTTCATCACGCGAATATTCCATTGCCCACATAGGGATATCAGCACTTTTATTAATATACAACATCTCGCCACCGTATTCAGCTACTTTGCTATCCAGCATCTCCCGCGATCCAATGGCCCTGCCTCCATTAGGATCATATAAATCTCTTATCTGTTTGAGTTCAGCCATATGTTCTTCACTAATAGACTCGTTCCCTCCTTCATAAAAGATTATACTCGGATTATTTCGATTATAGATAATGGCATCTCTCATCAATTCAACCCTTTGCTCCCATCTTCGATCATTCACATCTCTTTCAGCATCACCGGCCGGCATAGCCTGAATCAATCCCACCCGATCGCAACTTTCAACATCCTGCTTCCATGGAGTTACATGCATCCATCTTACCAAATTTCCATTGCTTTGAACCATCAGATTGTTGGTATAATCACTCATCCAGGGAGGACACGACATACCAATCGCCGGCCATTCGTTACTGGTGCGTTGAGCATATCCTTTAAGTTGCAACACCCGGTCATTCAGATAAAACATTCCATCTTTAAAGGCCGTCTTACGAAAACCAGTGCGCGTAATTACCTCATCAACACTTTTACCATTAATCAAAACTGATGTTTTAACATTGTACAGATAACCATAGCCCCAGCTCCAGAATTCGATATTATTAACCTTGCCTGAAGCTTTAAAAATGGCCTTTTCTCCTTTCGCCAGATAGCTTGATTCACCTAAAAAAGAACTCAACAAATTTCCATCAAGTTCATACAGATCAACCTTTAGCTGCACAGATTGGTCATCATCTGACTCATTTTTAATTTCAGCTTCGGCGTTCAGGTTTATTGATTGAGTATCGATATTAATATCTGTGGCATAAATATATGTTCCGGTTGTTTTAAGGTTTGAATACAAAGGCAAAGTTTGATAAACATCAGACATTACATGTAAAAACACATTTTTAGGAATTCCACCATAATTAGCATTGAAGTTATCGTTGTTCCACTGAAATCCACTTCCGGTATCTCTTTCTCTATATTTCCAGTCGTTATCCGTTTTAACTGCAATTACATTTTCATTAGTGCCATAATTCAAGTAATCGGTAATATCAAAACCAACTGCCATCACACCGTTCTCATGATAACCCAGATAATGACCGTTGATATAAAAATCGCCACCCTGTCGCACTCCCTCAAACTCAACAAAAACCTTTTTACCTTTGGTTGTTTTGGGCATTCGAAAGTGTTTGCGATACCAGGCAATTCCTGTTGACAGATCGTGAATGGATTTTTTAAATGCTTCTTCCTGATTCCAGGCATAAGGCAAAGTGACTTCTTTCCAGGTTTTATCTATAAGACTGGTTGACTCTCCATTATCAAGATCACCAACATGGATGAGCCATTGAGAATTGAAATTATACTTAACCCGATTGGCTTTAGAATAATTGAGCGAAAAGATATTGGATAAACAGAAAAACCATATGAAAGGTAATGCGATGTATTTCATTTGACAGATTTGATCAGATTAAAGGGATAAGGAATAGAATTTCTATAAAACACTCCCTGCTCAATCAAAAATAAAATTAAAATATTTATCTCACCTCCTAATTCTTATAGAAATTAAGAATTTGGCCTAACGAGTCCTATCTCTTTCACGTTAAGATATAGCTACAAAAAAAGGAGGCAAACGCCTCCTCATTTATTGTCTAATAAACTAATCCAGTACGATAAACGGTATAAATTTATTTTATTTATTCAACCTACTCTAACGTTTTTGCCGATGGAGGTGCATCTTCAACCTCGGTACCCCACTCTTTATTTGCTTTTGGCCCCATCACCAACTCCAATACTCCTCCCTTGTGAATTTCTTCGTGTGAGAACCACGGTTTATTTAAAGGTTTACCATTCAACATAGCTGATTGCACATATTTATTTTCGTCTGATGCATTATGCGCAACTATTTCCAAAACTTTATTATCACCTAACTGTATTTCAGCTCTTTCAAAAACAGGACTGCCGATATTATAAGCTTTGGAACCCGGTGTTACCGGATAGAATCCCAACTGACTAAAGGCCACAAAGGCTGACATGCCTCCTCCATCTTCATCTCCGGGAACTCCCATTAAATCGTTTCGAAACCACTCTTTTAGAAGTTTTCTGATACGTTTTTGTGTTTTCCATGGCTGTCCTGCATAATTATACAGATATGGAATGTGTAGCGAAGGTTCATTAGCCATTGAGAATTGCCCCACATTACCCGTGTGGTCTGGTAGTTGAGCATAGAAGGAATACTTGCTCCTTCCAAGTGGTTCATTAAAAGTTGCATCCAGATTAGATATAAATTGCTCACGACCTCCCATCAATGCAATCAGATCTGCAACACTATGAGGTACATCCCAACGATAAACCCAGGCATTGTTTTCTCCGTAAAATTTTCTGGCTCCCATGCCTCCTGAAAACTTATAATCAAAAGGTTCGATAAAATCGCCTTTGTCATTTTTAGGATGAAAGAAATGTGTTTCAGAATTGAAGAGTGTTCTGTAATTAAATGAACGATTCAGAAAATACTCGTACTCATCATTTTTATTTAACAGCTTTGCCAACTGCGACAAACACCACTCATCATAAACCGTTCCCAGAGTAACAGCAACCGGCTGTCTGCTCTCAAAACCATGCACTTCAGGTACTGTTTCCAGCTCTCCTTCATTCAATGCCGGGAAATACCCATTTTGTTTGTAAAAGAGATCCAGTTCACCTGCAGGCATACCAGACCATGGAGCTAACGTTTTTTCTGTAATGGCACTTTTACATGCTAAATAAGCCTTCTCTAAATCAAAATCAGTCAATCCTTTTGTATAGGCATCCAGCACTGTTGCAACACCATGGTTAGAATTCATACGACGGCTATCACCCGTAATCTCAGGAAATGTTGGCATCCAGAAATGATCCATTTGTTCTGCCATTCTCAGGAAAGACTTAATGATATCTGTTTCCAGCTCTTTTTCAGTCAAGCAGCGTAATGGATGAGTAGCCCGATAGGTATCCCAAATCCAGTCATCCGTATAAAACGGGGTTCCTTCATCATCATGTACCTGACCATCAAAGGCACTGTAATATCTTCCATCTTCTGAAATACATACCGGACGTTCATAAGTTCGATAAACTGAAGTATAAAACACAACCTTGTCATCTTCAGTTCCACCTTCAACTTTGGTTTTTGATAAAGCATTATTCCATACAGATCTTCCCTCTTCTTTGATTCTATCCAAATCAAAATCCAATATCTCTCTGTACAAATTAGCCTTTGCCTGTTCAACACTTATGAAAGATATTCCATATTTCGCACGAACCTTATTGACACCTTTATCAAACGCAAGTGCAATGCTTACATTTCTTCCATTACCACTTTTCTCATCTGATATCTCGCCAGCTTTCAACAAACCAGCTTTTATTGCAGGTTCGTCCATCTCCATGTATAAATAAACCTTTGTAGTTTTCTCTCTAACCGCATTAGAAACAACCTGAAACCCAATGACAGCTCCATCTGAATAAGCTATTTCTCCAGATTGATTATTAATGACAATCGAGTTATTTTGTCCGGATGCAAATTCAAATGAATAGATGCCGGCCTGATGAGAAACCGCATATTTCACCTCAATTTGCTCTTCATCAAGGTACACATCCCAGGCATAAGGAGAGATTTTTTCCTGATCATAACTGTACTTGTAAACTGACTGTAACTTGTCATCAATTGATGAAACCGGGCTTATATTAAAAGCTGAACTACCTCTGTGGCTAGTAGTTACAACCGGTAGTCCAAATAATTTATCTGTTGTATAATCATTTCTGCTTGGAATAACCCTTAACATACTATTGGGGAGATGTATAGTAGGAAAAGTAGGTACCAATAAATGACTTATATTACCCATATAAGGATTAACAAAATCAATCGGTTGCCTTTGCTCAATGGATTTATTGCCTGTGGGGTGACAGGCATAAAATACTACAATGAGAACTGTAATAATACTGTTCTTTAATTTCATGATTAGGTTTAATTTTAATTGAATGTCAATCGAATAACAAGTATGTCAACAATACAAACACATTAGATATTTCTCTTATCTATCGTACAAGATTCAACTGGTTATTTTAAAGTATTCAAAATTAACTTTTTTATATAAAACATAAAGTTTAATGATAATTCTTACTCATTCTTACAAACCAAAATTTTATCTCAATAATCATATCAAGTCTTAGATTTATGAATACAAAATACAGCACTCAAGTCAAATAGTTGCAAAAGGGCACAAAAAAAGGGGGCAACCACTCCCCCTTTTCCACGTTAACAAATATTAATTAATAACCAGTGTTCTGAGTTATTAAACCACCAGTGTTATCAACTTCCGTTTGAGGAAGAGGGAAGAAGATATTTTTAGGCATTTGAAGGTTAGTAGCATGAAACAAAGGTTCTCCTGAATCATCAACGGTAACAGATCCGTCATCTTCCATTGTTAATGCTGCCTTAACTTTATAACCGTCTGTTTTTACAGTTTGCTCCAATCTTCCGGTACGAACCAAATCATGGAAACGATGACCTTCACCACAAAGCTCCACACGTCGTTCATGATAAATCGCATCCAATAAAGCCGCGCCACTTGCCGTAATGTCAGGTAATACTGTTCCATTTCCTTGGCGGGCTCGCTCACGAACGTAATTCAAATAGGTTTTAGCTGTTGATTCATCATTAGTATGATAACAAGCTTCGGCATAAAGAAGGTAAATATCAGCTAAACGGATAATACGCTCGTTTACAGGTGAATTCCGGAAGTTTCCTAAACTGTAATAATCTGCACGTTCAAGAAAATGTTTATAATTACTAAAACCCGTCAAATCTTCATTTACTGTAGGAATAGTTCCATCATCTTCTGCCCATTTTACGGCATAAGTCAAAGAGTTAATCAAAGACTGCTCGCGGCGAGGATCTCCATCTTCGAAGGCAAGATACAAATCATAAGTTGCCTGATAGCGACCATATGGATCGGCAGCTCCTAACCAAGGCATATTAAGGAAAGTAGTAAAATTACCATTATTGGTAAAGGCTCCATCATCCAAAGGAGAATCATAGAACTGCACTTCAAAAATGGACCCTATTCCATTCTCACCTGCTTCGGTAAAAATATCATGATAATTACCCTGATACAGATCATAATTCAATTTAAATAACTCTTTTGCATAAGTCTTAGCATCTTCCCATTTCGATTCATCATAAAACGACTGAGATGAGTATCCGGCACTGGCCTGAGTTACGCAAACTTTAACCAACATACCAAGAGCTGCTCCTTTTGTTGCCCTACCTAATTCACCTAAATCGGCTACCTCATCTTTTGTTGGCAGATCTTGCCAGGCTTCATTCAAATCTTTCTCTATTTGTTCAAAAACCTTGTCAGCACTTTCACGTGTCTGATCCAGATCATCCTGTAAAAGAGGTACCGTAATCAATGGAACATCACCATACATTTTTACTAAATCGTAGTAATAATATGCGCGCATAAATTTAGCTTCAGCTACAACTCTTGCTTGCAAATCTTTGTCTTTTACTCCCGAAATATCAACTCCTTCAACATTCTGTATTAGCTTATTTGCAATTAATATTCCTCGGTAGTTATAACGATAGTTATACAAAAACAAGAAATGAGACGCATCAAACGTAAATTCTCTTAAAGGCAAATCTTCACGATCGACAGCATCGTCAGTACTAGAATTATTTATTGAGGTACGCCCCCAATTGTAATGGTATTCCCACATGGGAGCATAACAGGCATTGGCTGCTGTTACCAGCTCTGCATCATTTGAGTAAAAACTACCTTCGGTTTGCTCACCTATTTTATCTGTATCCAGGTAATCTTCGCTACAGGCCACTGCAGCAAACACCATCAATCCTGCTAAAAATATATTTTTGATCTTATTCATCTTCTTCAATAATTTAGAAAGTTACACTTGCTCCAAACGAATATGTTCTCGACTGAGGATAAGTACCATAATCGATACCTTGAGTAAGAGTTCCTCCTCCAATTTCAGGATCTAATCCTGAGTATTTGGTGAATGTTAACAGGTTCTGACCTGAGAAGTACAAACGAACATTGGATAACCATGGAGTAATATTTCTGAATGTATAACCCAATTGGAAGTTCTTTAAACGCACATATGAACCATCCTCAATATAGAAATCAGACTGTTTAAGATTATATTCTGTTGTGGCTGCATTCAAACCAAACATAGAATTTGATCCGTTGGCTGCTGTCCAGTGGTTCTTGTAATCTTCAGTTAAAGCAAAACGCTTGTAATCGGCATAGTTATAATACTTAAATCCATTGAATATTTCATTACCGGCAACACCCTGGAAGAACAGTGTCATATCCCAGTTTTTATATTCCAAATCAATATTTAAACCATAGTACCAATCCGGGATCGGACTTCCGATCATCACACGGTCGTTGGCATCCAACACACCATCTGGCTCTTCCAATACTCCGTCGTTATCTTTATCTGTCCATTGGTCTTTAAATCTGAAGTCTCCCGCTCCAATCGGATCACCAGCTTGTGGACTTGAAGCTACTTCTCCATCAGTCTGGAAAACTCCTTCCACCTCATATCCATAAAATGCTCCAATTGGCAACCCTTCAGCTGTGCGGGTAACTGAGCCGACCAGACTTACACTACCACTCACAATAGGTACTCCACCACCTAAACTGGTAACTTTGTTCTTTATATGAGATGCATTTAGGTTCACATTAAACTTTAGATCGTTACCTATTTTTCCGCGATACCCTAAATCAAATTCAATACCCTTATTCTCAACTGTTCCAGCATTAACATAAGGACTTCCGTCGTAACCTGCGTATTCTGCAATGGGTATCTGAACCAGCATATCCTTTGTTTGCTTCACAAAATAATCAGCTGATAAAGAAACTTTATCCTGCAAAAAGGCTAAGTCAATACCAAAGTTGGTTGACTCAACTGTTTCCCATTGCACTTCTGTGTTGGCCATTTTTACAGGGGCTGCACCGGCTTGTTCCTGATCGCCAAAAACATAACTATACTCAACTCTGGCATCACTACTCTGAACTGTAGATGTAAAAGAATAAGGATCAATTTTGGCATTACCTACACGTCCCCAACCAGCTCTCAGCATGATACGATTAACAAGATCTTCGGATAACCAATCCATAAATGCTTCATCACGCAATCTCCAACCAAAGGACATAGATGGGAAATTACCCATTCGTTTATCAGGACCAAAAACTGAAGAACCATCGCGACGGAAAGATGCAGTTAGGAAATATTTACCTGCAAAATCATAATTTACACGAGCCAGATATGAAAACATTCTGATATCTGTTCCCGAGTTCCATGCAGTTGTGCTCTCCAAATCAGTAGATGCAGAAATGTATTGTAATTCCTCACTATCATTTGGCACATTATTACGCGCTGCACCAAGATATTCATACTTGGTTTGCTCAGCCGTAAAACCTCCTAAAACAGTTAGATTGTGTTTTTCTTTTGAGAAAATATATCTGATCGTATTTTCACTTAATACACCATCTGTATCACTTGTTTGTTTTGAAATACTGTTTACAGTTCTTAACTCATTTCCATAATTATAAGTTGGATAATAAGTTTTGCTTTTCGTTCTTCTTAAATTCAGACTTAAAGCACTTTTCAGAAACAGATTTTTTACCGGCTCAAATTGAACATATGAACGAGCAAGAATGCTTAATACTTTAGCATTATAAACATCTCTGTTTAGTTGCGCCACGGGATTCGCCAAATCGGAATAAGGAGTAGATGCATACTCTCCACTTTCCTGATAAACCGGAGTAAGAGGATCCAATCGCTGCGCAAGTGTTAATACTCCACTTATTGCATTGCTGGTAACCTGATCGCTGTTTTCATTGGCAATAGCCACATTAAATCCAGCTTCCCACTTATCTCCCATAAAGTAATTGTTGTTAATGCGGGCATTCAACCGTTCATAAGCTGAATTCAAAACAATTCCTTCATTCTTAAAATAACCAACACTAATAAGAGAATTCGATTTTTCACTACCTCTTGAGATGGTTGCATTGGCTTTGTAAATCTTACCTGTTTGGGTTACTTCATCAAACCATTTTGTTGTTTGGTTTATATTATCAGAAGGCGACAATAGATTTAAAGGTGTATATGCACTTGAACCGGTAAAAGCAGCTGCATTATTTTGCGACTGATTATATATTTCCAACCAATCTGAAGAATTCATCAGATTTGGTTTTTTCCAGGCCTGTTGCACCCCACTCATTACTTCCAATTGCACCTTTACATCTTCAGATTTTCCTGTTTTAGTTGTAATTAAAACAACTCCATTGGCACCTCTGGAACCATAAATAGCTGTAGCAGAAGCATCTTTTAATACTTCCATATTAGCAACATCACTCGAATTCAGGAATGATATATCATCAAGAAAAATACCATCTACAACGTATAATGGAGAAGAATTATTTACAGTTCCTGTTCCCCGCACCCGAACAGATAAACCTGAACCCGGCGCACCAGATGTTTGAGTTACCATAACACCAGATGCTCTACCCTGCAATAGAGTAGCTGCACTGGCCACCGGTTGATTCTCCAATGCCTCAGCATTTACTGATGAAACAGAACCAGTGATATCACTCTTTTTCTGCACACCATATCCTACAGCCACCACTTCATCAAGTCCGAAATACTCTGGTTCTAACTTAACATTGATTTCAGTTTGATTTCCTACTGGAACTTCTTGTGAAACCATACCAATAAAACTAAAAACCAATACCTCTCCCGAATTTACTTCGATGGTATAGGCTCCATTAATACTGGTTATGGTACCCTCTGATGGATTACTTTTTAATGTAACATTAACCCCGGGTAAGGGAATGTTTTGATCATCTTTTACTATTCCGCTTATTGTTTTTGTTTGTGCCTGACCAAAGACTATGATCGAACACAATAAAAACAAGCTCAACAGACTTTTTTTCATAGATAAGTAATTAAAGTGTTAATACATGATTATCAATAATTATATAGTGTTATCACAATTATTTTCATCAACTAAAACCTCTTTAAAAAGGCATATAACTTCCTATCAAGCAAAGCATCAAAGGATGCTCAGCAGGCATTTAGCTTATTTATTTTTGGATTTATTTCCCCAAGCTTCAGATCATTCTGTCAAAGCACTAAAATCCGGATCTTAACTGACTTTAATCTATTTATTGATTTAACAAATCACTTTCTATAATTTCCTCACTCCTATACCTGGCAACTCATTTAAAGTAACCTTCCCATCAATCACCTTCATTCCAACAAATACATCATTTGATATTAGCAGATTACCATCTAAATCTGCCCAATCAACCAAAGGTGAGAGTTGTGATGCAGCTGATATTGCACAGGAAGTAGCTGTCATACAACCAATCATCACTTTCATATCCAATGCTCTTGCAATAGTCGTCATCTTTTTGGCTGCCAGCAAACCACCACATTTCATTAACTTCACATTGATACCAGAATAGACTCCTTTCAAAGGCACAACATCATCTATAGTTTGAAGTGCTTCATCGGCAATAACTGGTAACGGACTATTCTCCGTTAACCAGGCAATCTCATCCATCTTTTCCTTTTCTTTCGACATAGGCTGTTCAACAAATACGACTCCCTGATCTTTTAACCAATGAATCATATCCAACGCTTTCTGTTTATCTGTCCATCCCTGGTTAACATCCACACATAAAGGCTTTTCTGTAACAGAGCGGATAGTACGAATCATCTCCTTATCATTATCCTTGCCAAGCTTAACTTTTAAAATCTTATATGGGGAAGCCTCCTGCACTTTTTCCTTTACAACATCCGGTTGATCAATTCCAATCGTAAAACTTGTGTTGGGCGTTTTGGAATCATCTAAACCCCATAGTTTATGTATCGGCTGACCTACAATTTTCCCAACCAGATCATGCAACGCAATATCTATCGATGCCTTAGCGGCATAATTACCAGCATCAACGCCATCAACATAAGCCAAAATGTCTTCGAGCAAAAAAGGATTTCTGAATTGATCCAATTTAATTTGTGATAAGAACTTTGCTGCCGTTTGGTGCGACTCACCCAAATATGGAGGCATAGCTGCTTCACCATATCCAACATATCCATCGTATTCTATTTCAACCAACATAACAGGAGTGGATGTTCGTGAACTTGAAGCAATGGTAAAAGTATGCTTCAATTGAAGGTTATATGGTTTAAAGCTTAATTTCATTTTTGATGTGGATCTAACGTTCTTTTCTTGTTCTGAATTACACGACACAAAGGATTTTGCCATCAGGCCAGCTCCTGCCAGCATACCTGCACTTTTAATAAAATCTCTTCTGTTGCCCATTATCATCGTTTATTTTGTCAAAACATACCATGGATGACTTGCAACTGAAACCATTCCTACACTTTCTTCTTCACCAACATATCTTTGAGCTCCCAACCATGAAAGCAATCTATCTTTACTAAAATTCACTCTTGTTGAATCCAGACTATTTATCATCACAAAACCGGAAGCATGTATAAACTCATGATTACCAATATACATTCCAACATGCGTAACCTTATGAGCCTCTTTATTTCCAAAAAACAATAAATCGCCTTGTTTTAATTTATCAATATTTAAATCTATTCCCTCTCCATAATTGATCTGCTGAGAAGCATCCCTCATCAATACATATCCATTTAAAAAATAAATTGTTTTAATAAATCCTGAACAATCAAGAGCTTTAGAAGAAGTACCTCCCCATAAATAAGGTAATCCAAGCAGGTTTTTAGCATCCTCAACCAAAGTATTTGGGTTCAAATCAATATTATTCAACCATGTTTCAAAATCCATTAAAGAATCATCTGACACCTTTCCCTGCCTACCATCCGGAAGAGCTAACTTATATTCTGAGTTGTCTTTTTCAATCAATTCTACAATGCTTCCCTTGACCATATCACAAACAACCATTCCTTGTTCATCACTTAACCAGGCATCTTTTAGAATAATAACTCTTTTACTTCCTTTCCAATTCTGAAATTCTTCAACACTTAAGTTAGTCAGAGATGAATTATTTGTCCAGCCGATATACCTATCCGGACATTGAACTAAACTCCAATCTCCATCCGTTTTTAATATTTTTACCGGAGTACCCAGAATCATTTGAGAAACCAACTGAGATGAATGACGGGGAATTTCGCGTAAATTTGCCACACTTATAGTTACCACTGCAAAATATCCCAAATCATTCTGAACCGGTAATACAACCAGGCTATCAACTATCATTTTATGCATCAAACTAAGATGATTCAACAATTCTTCTTTAGCTTCATTTGAGGTTGTTTCTCCTTTTATTATTAAATCACCCTCACGAAATATCACCTGCACATCAAAAACAGCTATGCGCGTATCTAGCACATACTTCTGTTTAATCTGCTCCAATTCCAAAGCAACATCGTGCATCACATTATCGCAACTGCCAAACACAACAAGCACGACCAATTGTAATATGTAGAAATATCTTTTCATATTTTGGTATGTTGTATTACATCTTACATTTATCAAATTTATAAATAGTTTTACTAATTACAAACATTCTTACAACTTTTTCTTCCACACCCTTATACATACATATAAATCCAATAATATTTTGAGCTGAACCACAGCTCAACCCCTGCACAATAAATTTTTAAGTAAATAAAAATGCTTATATATTTGTATTACATATTTTATTTACCGAATTAAAGTTAATAATCGTCCTATATGAAACTTTCAATACCACAGCTCCTGATTTATCTAATCCTATTAACAAGCAATCAATTAACTGATGCACAAAGAACTTTAACTGGCATTGAAGTACTACAGGCAACAAATTTCAAATCACTCCAAGGGAAACGTGTAGGACTTATTACTAATCCAACGGGAGTTAACAGTCAACTTATTTCTACCATCGATATTTTGCACCAGACACCTCTTGTAAACCTTGTTGCTTTGTATGGTCCTGAACATGGCGTAAGAGGGGATTATTCTGCAGGAGATCATGTTGAGTCTTTTACAGACCCCAAAACTCAATTACCAGTTTACAGCCTTTACGGTAAAAACAGAAAACCAAACAGTGAAATGCTAAATAATATAGATATTCTGGTTTACGACATACAGGATATTGGTTCACGTTCATACACTTATATAAGTACTCTTGGACTCGCCATGGAAGCCGCCGCTGAGAATAATAAAAAGCTAATCGTACTGGACCGTCCTAACCCATTGGGTGGTGAAAAAATTGAAGGATTAATTACTGAACCTGAATTTACTTCATTCGTCAGTCAGTATCCAATACCTTACCTGCACAGTATGACAGTTGGGGAACTTGCCTTATTCTTAAATGGTGAAAAACTTTTAAACAACAGTGTTCAATGTAATTTAGAAGTAATTAAAATGAAAGACTGGAAAAGATCCATGACTTTCAATCAAACAGGATTACCATGGGTACCATCATCACCACATATTCCACATGCTCAATCATGCTTTTACTATCCTGTTAGTGGAATTCTGGGCGAATTAATGATATTTAATATTGGTGTCGGCTATACACTACCTTTCCAATTATTTGCAACCGAATGGATGGATGCAGACAGCATTGCCAACAATCTGAATAATCTAAATCTCAATGGTGTCATCTTTCGCCCAATACACTTTAAACCTTATTATAGCGTTTCTAAAGGAAAGATGGTACACGGAATTCAGGTACATATTACGAACTACAAAGAAGCTAATTTATCCTTAATACAATTTTATGTACTTCAGGAGGCACATAAACTTTGGCCGGAATACAATGTATTTGAACTATGCTCAAGCGATCGCATCACAATGTTTGATAAAGTATGTGGCACTGATAAACTAAGAAAAGAATTCACAAAAAACTGGCTGGTAAGTGATATTATTCCCCTTTGGATGGATAGCATTGAAGAATTCAGATTACAAGCTGAAAAATACTATCTATACAACTAAATATCATCAGACAATATTTCAAATTGAAAATCCGAATTGAAAAGTATACTACCAGACAATTCGGATTAACTCTATTCACTTTTATATAATTAGACCTTGATAAATATCTTTCGTTTGTAAAGAATCCAACCGATAAACCAAAAGAAAATGATATGAGCAATACCAAATAATAATGACCCATTCATATTTCCGGCCAAAGGCACAAAAACATTTTGATATAATGCCTGATAACCATTCAATACATCTTCTCCGGAATCGATATGAATCATTTTATAAAGTATACGTACCCAAATACCCGACAATGCATAAATAAACAGAGGGTTCATTCCAAAGACCACAAAAAAGGATGTCCACTTTTTATATTCCTTAATATCAATAATCCATATCAACACGGCTAGAAACATCGTGCCTAATCCCGCTGTGTAAATCACATATGAACCTGTCCAGATTGGCTTATTGATTGGCCAAACAAAATCCCACAACCAACCTGCCGTAGTTAAAACAGCACCAACAATTAGTAAATGCAATGGTAATTTTACTTTTTCAATGGTCTTAATGGATCGTCCAACCAGATAACCTATCAATGTTGTAACAATAGCAGGTAAAGTACTTAATAAACCTTCAGGATCAAATGCAATACCAAAACCATGATATATATGCTGCTCTCCAAAAAGCAATTTATCAATACCAGTAACAACATTACCCTCCAGACTATAAGGATCTGCGCCTCCAAAGAAATAAAGAATAGCCCAATAGGCTATCAATATTCCACCTCCAATATATTGTATGGTACGATATTTAAAAGACAGTACTAACAATGCACTTACGCCATACACTATGGCAATACGCTGCAATACGCCCAATATTCTTAAATGAGAAAAATCCTGACTCCACTGTGGAAAAGAGTTTAAGAACAAACCAATGGCAAAAATCAGAATTGTTCGTTTTACAATTTTAATAACTGATTGTTTGTTAAGTTCACTTCCATACTTACTAAAAGAAAAAAACATAGATACTCCCATTACAAACAAGAAGAAAGGAAATACCAAATCAGTGGGTGTACATCCATGCCACTCTGAATGCAGTAAGGGTGGATAAACATACGACCAACTTCCGGGCGTATTAACCAGAATCATTCCTGCAATGGTAATCCCCCGAAGAACATCGAGAGCAAGGTAACGTTGTGATTTACTCATACTTTTTGGATTAATTAATTAGCTTTTAGCTACTAGCTGATGACATATAGCTTATTTATATTTTAATGAGAATAACTTCAAATCTAAAACTTAAAAACAAGCACAACAATAACTCAATGATTTTTAGTTATCTGTTGGTTGCTTTTTAATTCCAAATGAAGGATCTATTTTCAAGAAACGAATAACAACAAATGCCGGAATCGTACAAACCATTACCCAAATAAAAAAGTACTGATAACCTATCATATCCTGTATCCATCCCGAAATCATACCCGGCAACATCATACCCAAAGCCATAAACCCAGTACAGAATGCAAAATGTGCTGTTTTATGCTCTCCTTCTGAGACATAAATCTGATATAACATAAAAGCTGTAAATCCAAATCCATACCCAAATTGCTCAATTGCTACTGCAACACTCACCATTATAATCGATTCGGGCAAAGCATAAGATAAAAACACATATACCAGATTAGGAATATTAATAGCAATAACCATTGGCAACAACCAGTATTTCAGTCCTTTTTTTGAAGCTACAAGTCCACCTAAAATACCTCCTATCGTTAGAAAAATAACCCCAATAGTTCCATAAACTATCCCCACATCACTGGTGCTCAAACCCAATCCCCCCACATCTCGGGAATCCAAAAGGAAAGGTGATGCCATTTTCACAAGTTGAGATTCTCCCAAACGGTAAAAAAGTAAAACTCCTAATATGATCCAAATATCTTTTTTAGCAAAGAAAGTCTGAAATGTCTTGCCGAAATCATTCATTATCTCACCAAAGCTTTTTACTTCCTTATCCATATCATCCTGAGGATGTGGCAGTACAAACTTATGAAACAAGGCAAGCAGCAAAAACAAGCCAGTAACAACATAAAATGTTAACGACCATGCAAGGGGAATACTTGGTTCATCATTACCAAATAAAGTCATTTCTTCTAACTGTCCAGCCAGAAAAACCAAAGCTCCCTGACCTGTAATCATTGCCAAACGATAAAAAGTACTACGAATACCTATAAAATATGCCTGTTGACTATCATTCAACCCAAACATATAAAAACCATCGGCAGCAATATCGTGTGTAGCTGAACTAAAAGCGAGTAACCAAAAGAATGCCAATGTTGATTGAAAGAAAAATCCTGTTGGAATCGTAAAAGCAACTCCTGCCATTCCGGCACCTATCAACAACTGCATTGCAACTATCCACCATCTTTTACTCTTCAGCGTATCTACAACAGGACTCCAGAAAGGTTTGATTACCCATGGTAAATACAACCAGGAAGTATAAAGGGCAATATCAGTATTAGAAATATCAAGCTTTTTATACATGATCACTGCCAATGTCATAACCACAACATAGGGTATTCCTTCTGCAAAGTATAAGCTGGGCACCCATGCCCAGGGAGATGTAGATTTTTTGTTCATGTTTTCTAAGTCCGAAGCGTCAAGTCCAAATTCCGTAACGCCTAATTTATATTCAAGCTATCAGCCATTAGCTACAAGCTTTTCCCTCTTCTTCCTTCTTACTCAAAAGTACTGCCTATCTACTACACTTTCTACTGACTAATATCTCTTCTCCAATCCCGCCCCTCTGAAATAGTGCATTAAGATAGCATTATAATCGTAACCTTTGGCGCCCATTACAGCTGCTCCAATCTGGCAAAGTCCAACCCCATGTCCCCATCCGGCTCCTTTAAGAGTAAATTTTACTTGCTGTTCTTTTTCTTCTTTTTCTACCACAAAAGCTGAACTGTACAGATGCGATTCTGACAAAGCCTTGCGAATCTCCAGCTCTTTGCCAATAATCACTGTCTTTTTATCTCCAACTATTTTCAGTTTTATTAATCGTCCGGAGTCACCACGTTCAACTGGAATTAGATCCTGAATCAGTCCAAAATCCATACCTGTGCGACGAGCAATCAAACTACTTAAATCCGGTTGTGAATAGGTAACCTGCCAGCGATAAAAATCATTTGTTTCCTGATCATAATCATTTAGCACCTGACTTAAAACCTCTTTATCATTGGTATTACAGAAAGCATCGGGCTCTCCCAAAATCCATTTTTCGGCTGAGGATTCATTGTCCAGATCAAGACTAAAACCTGTTGGAATGATATCGTTATCCACAAACTTTTGCAGGTATGGATGATTAACCGGTTCCCAAACTTTCTCAAACACCTCAACCATACCGCCACAACATTTTGAGAATCTGGCATCACAAATAGCATCATTATATGTGAGTACTTCACCCCAGGTTTCTTTAA
The DNA here is from genome assembly GCF_963674565.1 of uncultured Carboxylicivirga sp. NCBI lineage: Bacteria > Pseudomonadati > Bacteroidota > Bacteroidia > Marinilabiliales > Marinilabiliaceae > Carboxylicivirga > uncultured Carboxylicivirga sp. The sequence continues at coordinate 5,404,061 of NZ_OY771430.1, read as the reverse complement.
CAGCCTGCACAACCATAGGTGTATTAGCCCTTGTGATACCCTGGTAGCGCTGACAATGATCATCGGCACAAACATCGAAATTAGCATGATCCTCACGATCGTACCATCGGATCAACTCCGTTTCGGATTGATAGACCGAACTGTATTTCTCAGTCTCCTGAGCCAACGCTTTATTCTTTTCAATCTGAGCCAACAACCAACTACGTGAAATTACTGCATGAGCTTTCAAAAGCTGAAGGGAGGAAGTGGCACTCATTTCTGAAGAGATAACACTCATCAGATAATCTTCTACGGTAAGAATATTGATAGCTGTTATTTTATCATCTTCAATAAGCAGTTTAAGGCTCCCTTTAAACATTTGATCCTCGTCGCGCTCCCAATGAAAATTAATTCCTATGGTAACCTTATGAAGCGTAAATGTTCCTTCTTCATTCTGAGGTTTAAGAGTGGCCCCATTTTTCAGATGAAACATTTGACTACCGTTAGACAGAACAATTGAACCACCCTTTAGCTCTGCAACCCACTTATCAGACATAATCTTACCCTCTTCTGTAACAAAAGGCGAATGTAAAGTAAATTCAAAGCGGGGTTTAAATAATATACCCACATTTATTACCGGTATGCGACTCATTTTTGAATTGATTTTTCGATTAAAGTTTGAATTAACTCTTCACATTTCTGAGAATCCAGGCAAACCTGATTCAGTATTTCTTCCACATCATTTGCTGTTAATTTCTCGAAATCCTCCTGTCGTGGAGTAATAAATACGCCGCCCATATCTACAGATGCAGGACTAATTAAAATTTGTTCTGTTCCTTCTTTAAAATAACAGGCAGGTCGGTGTAATATTCGAGGAAAAACATGAACCACATATTCCCCTTCTTCATAGTATGATAGTATATTCAACATGGGTTCTACCTCATCTTTTTGACTCTGACCCAGTAACTCATATAATTCATTAAACAAATAAACTATTGTAGCAGACTCCGAACTCATCAGTGTAATCACGCCCCTGCTATAGTTTTCCCACGTATAAATAGCCACATCATTGCTTAATCCTGATAACTTTGCAAACCTGCCACTTTTAAAATCCTCTTCAATAGGCATAAACCCCTTATTACCTGCCTGAAAATGAAAATGATCAGGTGCAGATGCTCCGCATTTGGGTCCATTATAAAACAAGGTAAATTCAGGTAGTTCGTAAGCAAGATCCAACATTGATTTAAAATAAGGCTGAATCAACTGAAGCGTATGTTTTTTGTGTGGAACAGTCAGGTGCTTATTGAAAATTGGAAAAGGATTAACAAGGATAGTATAGTCCTCAAAATCAACGCCACGTTGCTGCTCTGGCCTGTTCTGTTCACATAAAAAACAGGGCCGTTCTTCAATTGATCGGGCATCTACCTTAGCAGCTGATGATCTGATTCGCTCAGGATTGAATTGCACTTTCACCTCACTTCCACCTGATAAAATCAAGCTCCGGGTCTTCACTAAATTCAGACCTTTAAAATTATTTGCTGCAAGATCCCAATTGGTAAGTTGAGATTGTATCAGTTCATTAACCTTATATAATATGTCCATAGTAATCCTTACGATTTTAGTCAATGCTTAGAAGCTATTTTACCTTTGGCTTCTGACTCTAACTACCGCCTGGCTATCATTTGCTGACGTGCTTTAAACTCCATCGTTCTGATCTTATCCTTATAGAAGTTATGAGCATTCATTTTAACTATATCCAAAGATGCATCGGAATTATCATCCCAGCGACGACACAAGTACAAAGGATCATATATTCGGCCAACCTGGTAATGACGGCTGATATTTAAGCCTAAGGCATAGTCCTCACCGTAACTCGTATTAGGCACTTTAACCTGACGCAAAACAGGAGTATAAAACGCTCGTGGAGCACCCAAACCATTAATTCGCAATGCATTATTCCGTCCGTTATCAGGAGTCCATTCTTTATGATCAATTAATCCGGGAGGTATCTCTTCCAATTTAAAATTCACCATCTGATAACTTCCTACCACCATGGCACAGTTTTGCTCATAAAATGCTTTTACGATTCGATCCAAAACTGTTTCATCTATATACAAATCATCACTATCTAACTGAACAGCAAACTTACCACATCGATCATCTTCAACAGCGCGATTCCAGCATCCACCAATACCCAAATCATCACGTTCGGGTATTATATGAACGATTCTATCATCCTTAAATGACTGGATTATCTCCGTGGTTCTATCTGTTGAATGATTATCCACAATAATGAGGTTAAAAGGAAAATCTGTTTTTTGCTTTAACACCGATTCAATGGCATCAGCTACTGTTTTCTCGCGATTTCGAACCGGAATAATAACAGATGCTTCAACAGGAAATTCTTCTTCTGAAAATTCTATTTGTTTGAATTCAGGCTTCAGATATGCACCAACTTTTTTAAGATGAGCCGTGCATGCTAATTCCATTTCAACCTGACGATCACGATTGCGAGGATCAACATAGTCAAACATTTTTTCACCCGATTTACGGGTATCTAATTCCACTTCGGTGTAAAGCAATTCCGGCAAATGGAATAACTCATAGGATTGTGATACCCGCAGACGAAGATCGTACATTGCTGCATGGATATAATCAGCATCCATATCTTTAACAGCAGTCAGTAAAGCCTCTTTTTTATAAAGAATCAGCGAACCAAAATCAAAATCATCTCTTAAGCTACCTTGTTGATAATCAACTACCGGATGAGAAGATAATTTACCTTCTTTTCTTTCATAAAAATCAGCATAAACCAATCCTGCTCCGATATCAGCACATGCTTTACACATTCTCTCCAGGGCATTCATTCCTATCTCAAGAGCCATGGTTTTGGAATATACCACCACATAATCGCCAAGTGATTCCTCAATTAGTTTTTTCCAGGTTGCTGAGGCGAATAAGCCTCCTTTTGACACGATTACTACTACACCCTCCAGATCAAGATCTTCAGGTGCCACCACCACAATTTTATCCACTAACAGCGAAGCCTTTAATGCCTTAATGGTTACATCCAACTCATTGGTTGGAGCAAATGGAAGAATACATGATATTTTTCCGCTCATCTCTATATGTATTATTTATTGTTCTTCATTAAAAAATTCAGAATAGCTTTCATCAGGTTATCTCTTTCCTGTTCTGAAATAATCGCTTCAAACGGGAAGCCGAAAATAATCGTTTTATAATCACCCTGATTTAAGACAGCTGCACTGGCATTATTTTCATCATATCGAAAAGCAGTTATTGCCTTATCTCCAACAGCTTCAATCGCATCAGGCGCTTCAACAGTGTAAATCTCCGGATCATATACCGTATTAAAACTTAATGCCCCTTTAAATACTGATGATGCATAATCCGTTGCATATACATTTCCGTTTTTTACCGCATGGTTCGTTCTCCATTTAAAACCTAAAACATCAGCCGCAAATTTAGCAGCAATCGTGTCACCCGTCATATGAATATCTGAACCAACATAGGCCCCACTCATAAATATATTCTGATTATTCTTCGCTAAATCAACTACCTGATTCATAAACTCTTCGGTATATATCTGATATTGAACTGTACTGTCCAAATATGAATAAGTCATCTTCTCTTCACCTAAAATTATATCAACAGTCTTGTATTTTGACGCATCATAATCAGGTTGGCTAAACTCCTCATCACTAACCGAAACAAAAGAATAACCTGCTTTTAATATTGATTGACCGTGAACAAACACATTATCAAAAGTATTTCCTTTAATTATTTTACCCTCATAATCAGCATAACTTGCCCCCCAACCTGGACTATCATCATCCAGCCATGGAGATTTTCTGTTATAATCGTATTGATACCCGGTAAAGGCCAGATCAAATTTATCAGGCACACCCTGATCTTCCCACCAGGCCACACCTGCAAAGTCACCTTCATCGATAAAAGCCGGAGCACTAACCCTGTCAAAAGCATTTACTACCAATACTTTTTCTGAATTATCGCCTGAAATTCCTAATGACAATATCTCACTTGCAAAACTTTCACCACCATCATTTATTGCTGTTACCTTGTAACTATAAATACAGCCAACTTCAGGCTGAGGCAATTGATAATATGTACCTTCAACGATAGTACCATTATCAAATCCGTTATCATTGATTCGTTGATAAACTTTGTATCTTGTTGGTAAAGCAGATGGTTCCAATGGATCAATAACTGGTTGCCAGCTTAATTCATATTTCCCATTCTTTTGCTGAATGGCTAAATGATCAACCGCCAATGGCTGAACAACATAGTCACGACCTTCCTGAAATGCAAGAAATTTCAGCATACCTTTATAAACGGCCCGGCAAACATCAAACCTGAAGTCAGGATCAAGGCCATAGCGCATATCTGCCACATTCTGATGCGATAACAACTCCAGTAACATAGTTGGCACATTTGGACGCCAGGCTTCGGAATATTGTTTATCCCATAACCCACGACGTGTCCAGTCAGAATTATACAAGGCCCTGATATCATCTACAATTTGAGTTTGGATAATATCAGCCAAATCACGACTCACCAATTTAGACTGACCATTTGGAAATTTGCCTTCATCCCGTGTTGTACTGAAAATTCCCAATGTGCCAATAATTGAATCATTGGGTGTAACACCTGCATCGGTATGAAATGCAAAAGCCAGATCAATGGGAAGATTCAACCCTGCAACATCACGATTCCTGGTAGGTCCGTTTGGCGCTCCCATCAGGTAATCCACCCATTCTCCACGACTTTGATAATCGTCGTTATAATCATTCTTCTCATCATTCAAACTGAACACCAGCGTATCAGGCATGCCTGCATACTGAAGCCAATAACGCGCAGCCTCCATGTAACGCGGACGACCAGATAATTTGGCTGAGAATATTTCAGTATCAACTTTAACAGCATCAACATCAGTATTGCCTGCATTATTTAGCGACCATTGATTAGGAATCACCTCATCAGAAGGCTTGCGGGCTACATTACCCATGCCTCCACCCAACCTCACAGCGTCAAGAGAAATATTTCCATTGCCTGAGACTTCAATTGAAGCTTCCTCATCACTCTTAAAATGAAAGGTTCCAAGATAAATCCATGTTGCACCTCCCATTGTTTGGTTAACTAAATAGCTTGTTTCTCCACCACTATGAAATACTTTGTAAGTAACCTCTTTTGAATTATCCTGATCCTGTTGATAAGAAACATAAACGGCATAATCACCCGTTTCGGGCACTTGTGCTTTGTACTCTGCCACTTTACCATTTGCAGCCTCAACTTCTAAAGATGTTCCGGTTTGAAAAGGGTTATCTCCCACAAACAAAGTGTCTTTGTAAGCAAAACCTTTCTGATGCTTTATTTCTAAATCGTTTTCAAGAGAGAATTGCACTTTAGGTGATGAAAAATCATTGTCTATAATAACTTCGTTGGATTGCAAACACCTTTCTCGAGGTAAAAACACGTTGGCTCCAGCATTTTCCAACATCGGAACCAGGTAAGGCAGCACATAAGCCATGGGTGAAATATCTTCGACCGATCCATATAGCCTGGCTCGTTGCCACTCCCATCTATATAGTTTCGATTCGTAATACCAACCATGACTATGCCACAAAGCAATCAGTTTATCAGATAAACCCTGAGAATATTCCAACTGATCTTGTCGCTGCATAAATCCAACTTTTTCTTTTGCCTTAGCAATTCGATTCTCATCAATCTCCTGACTTGTACGATAAATATTTGGAACCAGTTGAGACAATTCATAGCCATTAGTAAAAACCTGAAGTTCGTATTCTTTAATTCGTCTATTATGATACTGTAAAAGATTGTTTTTAAAATCAGATACCATGTCAGATCGCCATGGAAAATAAGAAAGCACTGTATTAAAAAAATAGTTAACCTGATTAGCTTTTTCATCAATCTGCAAAGAATCAAGCCTAACACCCCCCAATCCATTCGATTGAGCCAAAGGATTATGCCAATCGAGCATGGATTTCTTCAGTCGCTTCTCTATCTTATCAGAATGAGTATATTGAGCATCCATTGAATGCACAACTATGATCAGGAATAACATTATTCCTGTTATTATCCTCAAACCGGGAAAAATTGCTTTTTTCATTAATCAAACTTATTCAATTCGACATTTCAAAAATAGAAAGATTTTTATAGGATTCAAATTTCTGTCATACATCTTACGTATTATTCTTGATTTCTATAAAATTTATTCATATTTTTGTCCAATAACCTTTATAAATGACTTCTTTCAGCCTCATAAAAAATTTAAAATTGATCATTTTGCTGATTGAATCATAAATTTACAATACATATCATACAAATATGATACTAATAGCAGATAGCGGATCCACCAAAACAGAATGGCGACTTGTTTCACTTGATAATAACATCAATGAAACATGCATCACTAAAGGGATTAATCCATTTTATCAAGACACTGCTGAAATCCTGCAAAGTTTACAAGAGGAATATACATTAAATAATAGAAAGCCCCAATTCATATTCTTTTATGGTGCTGGCTGCGCCAATCCAGAAAAAAACAAAGTTGTTGAAGATGCATTATCTGCATTTTTTACATCAGAACACATTTCAATCAACAGCGACCTTGTTGGTGCTGCCAGATCTCTTTGCCAAACAAAAGAAGGCATTGCCTGCATCCTGGGAACAGGCTCCAACTCATGCCATTTCGATGGAAAAATCATTACTAAAAATGTTTCACCACTTGGTTTTATTATTGGTGATGAAGGCAGTGGAGCTGTTTTAGGAAAAAGATTAATGGGTGATATTCTAAAAAATCAGCTTTCTTCACAATTAGTTAATTTATTTTTTGAAACCTACAAAACAGATCGAGCAGAGATTCTGGACCACATATACAAAAAACCTTTTCCAAATCGTTATCTGGCTCAATACACAAAATTTATTTCAGCCAACATTCATAATAAAGAATTAGAAGAGTTAGTGATTTCATCCTTTAAGGATTTCATTCAACGAAACCTTCTTCAATATAACAACTTACCCCAACTACCTATTCATTTTACCGGAAGCATCGCCTATTATTTTAAAGTTCAACTCGAGAAGGCTTTGGCAACTTTTAAACTAACCGCAGGTAAAATAAGCCAATCTCCAATGGAGGGATTGATTCATTACCACCTACAGCAAAACATGAACCATGAATAACAAAACAAAAAAAGACACAAGCGTCACTGAATCATCATCTCATTACGATAATCTGGATAAAATGAGTGTTGATGAATTGCTTACCAGTATCAACAAAGAAGACGCTACGGTTCATCTTGCTGTTGAAAAAGCCTTACCACAAATTACAGCATTAACTGAAAGAATAGTTAAGCGGATGAAAAAAGGTGGCCGGGTATTTTACCTGGGAGCAGGAACCAGCGGACGCTTAGGTGTTTTGGATGCATCCGAACTACCTCCAACATTTGGAGTTCCAAACAATATGGTAATAGGATTAATTGCCGGAGGAGATACTGCATTGCGACAAGCTGTTGAATCAGCCGAAGATGATCCGGAGATGGCCTGGAAAGAATTAAGCGAATACAAAGTAGATGAACTGGATACAGTTATAGGGATTGCAGCTTCAGGGACAACTCCCTATGTTATTGGAGGCATTGAACTTGCCCGTAAAAACGGTTTACTTACAGGCTGTATCACCTGCAACCCAAATAGTAAAGTAGCTGAAGTAACGGAATTTCCCATAGAAGCAATTGTTGGTCCAGAATTCGTTACCGGAAGCACCAGAATGAAAGCAGGGACGGCCCAAAAGATGATTTTAAATATGATCACCACAACTACTATGATCAAACTTGGTCGTGTAAAAGGCAACAAGATGGTGAACATGCAATTAACCAACAAAAAACTTATAGACAGAGGATCACGAATGATAATGGATGAAATCAAACTGGAATATTCTGAATCAAAGAATCTATTATTAAAGTATGGCTCTGTTAAAAAAGCAATTGACGCCTACAAAGATAAACCTTAAAAAATTGCGACAAAAAGAGGCGACTACCCAAAAGCAGTCGCCTCTTTTATCAATCTAAACTAACTATGTTATTTTTTAATAACTTTAAATGTTGACGATTCTACATCTGAATCAACCTTAACGATATACATACCTTTTTGATCCAGAGCAATTATTTCTTTCTTAGCATTTGTTTCAATTTGTTTTACTAATCCTCCGGCTAAGTCATACACTGAAATTACTGAAGATTTACCATCCATTTCAACATTGAATTCTCCTGAAGAAACAGTTGGATAAACCTTAATAGCACTTTCTTTTCCATTTCCTATTCCGGTTGCAACTTCAAATTGAATTGTATAAGTAACTGTTGTTGCCAAATCGGTTGCGGTAACAACTACAGTTCCAACACCAGGAAGTGACTCTGGCACATTTACCTGATAGGTTGCACCTGCAACTTTTACTGTACCGTCAATAGCAGGCGTAGACCCTGCATCAACAGATACTACATAATTAAGGTTAGCTGAATGGAAACCTTCAACTGTTACTCCATTAACTGTCAGATCACTTAAAGTTGCATCATTTGAAGCACTTTCTGTTGGCAATGATTGTGCTCTAAGCGCAATTGTCAGATCATCCATTTCACCTGAATAAATATTAAATTCATAAACATGACCTAACCAAATTGGATCATTGTAACCTCCGTAACAAATCCATGCACCTTCAACATTTAGATCGTTAATGTAATAATCTTCATGAATTTTTGTTTTACCAACTTTTGTACCATTAATATACATTGATATTGAATCGTTGGTTAATGTACTTACATAATGATAAGTTTCACCTGGTGTTGCCTCTCCTATTGTTTCTGCATTAAATGCCCCTTGCCACTCATCAATTACAGCTCTTGTTTTATCATCATTATTCTGAACAGACATCCAATATGATTTATATCCACCAGAGCCTCCGAAATAAGACAACATAGACCATCCTGTATTTTCACCGGCTGTAACATATGCTTCAATTGTAATAGAAGGATATTTATTTATTGCAATATCAGCTGCAGGTAAAGTAACATAACCTCCATCACCCACAAAAGCACCGTTTTCAACATAACCTCCAGTTACAAACCCGTCTGCATCACCTTCCATATCTTTTGCTGAACCATCTGCAAATGTGTAAGAGTGCTTTAATGTTAACTCAGTATCTTTTACGTAATGAATCACATAATCTGTTGTATAAGTTGGATCAGGCGCTGTAACAGTAATTACAATATCACCAGTAGCATCATTAACAGTAACACCTGCCCCTGCCCCAGTAACATTTGAAGATAAATCTGTAGGTATAGCTGAAATATCAATAGCATCAACACCAACCGGAACAGTCATGTAATAATCTGTAACAAATGGTTCGAATGCAGGTTTTATGGTTGCCTGATCACATGTCAAAGATGAAAGGTGAGAATCGTAAGGATCTACTAAATCACTAGGCTCTCTTAACATCCATGTTATCCTGTCAGCACCTGATGGTTTATCAGAATAAATACTGGTACCTACATTATTATCATTAGTTCCCAAATAATATTTTCCTTCAACATTATCTTTACGAACAACGGTAATAATTCTATACTTGCCTTGTTCAAATTCTTCAAATTCAAATCTACAACTATCCAGATTTTGAGTTAATTGATCGGTCATCAACATATCCCAAGACGAAACATTAATTTTTGTGAGTGTAATATATTCACTATTTCCGTTTTGCAAATAATATTGACCTTCAACACCACTTTCTACCAGTTTGAATAATTGAGGAGTACTATTCAATAATGGTTGCTGCAACTTGATATAACTTGAAGGTTTTCCTTCAATAACAAACTGCGAAGCCTCGTGTTGAATATAAAAATCCTTACCTACCTGTAAGGTTGACTCATATACATTTACTATATAATCATTTGTATTCTGTCCATCCTGCGATGTAACTGTTATGGTAACAGTACCTGCTCCATTAACCAACGTCAATTCTCCGTCACCCTGCACATCTGCACCAGACCACATTGGCACACCAGTAATAGTCACAACTGTGGTACCATTAGGCACAATTGCCGTATACTCATTAACTAAAGCATCAAAATCGGTTGTTAAATGACCAGCAGATAAAGTAATATCACTTAAATTGGCATTTTCAGCAGCAGGATCAAGATAAATAGACACATAGTAACTTTGAGTTGAAGTACCATCCAGTGCCGTTACAATAATCTCAATATCAATACCATCACCAACCCATGTAATAACACCATCAGATGAAAGTTGATTACCAACAGCATCAAAAAATTCAACAGTAGCACCTTCTGCTGTCGTAACCCAGTCAAGGTCAACAGAAGTCGTACCATATGGCACCATCAATTCATAACTATCAATAGCAGAATCAAATGTAGGATTCAAAGTTCCAAGACTTGAAGATAAACTTGATAAAGTTGCATCGGTTTCTTTTGTAAACTGAACATAATAAGATAATGAATAGCTCTGATCTGCAGATGTCAGAACGATCTCTGTTCTACCAGTCAATGATGTAGCAGGGATAATTTCAACTGTAACGCCATCACCTGCTGTTGCTGATACTGCAGGCAATTCTGATACACCTGCCGGAATATCAACTGAATAAAGAACAACATCGGTAGGATCAAAATCAGTAACAGCTTCACCTCCAATTGTTAAACTCTGAATTAAAAGGTCTGATACTTCTGTTAAGGTAAAAGCATCAATTTTAAAAAATCCTCTATCGGTATTTCCTCCCTGAAAATCAAACAAATACTGAGATGCATCACCATTTGTTCTTGCTCCAATAGTTAAGTTACCGTCGGTTACTTCAACAATTAATGAAATTGGATAAAAAGGTCCATTTTCTGCAGCTGCAGTTTGAATTCCGGCAAAAGAATATGATTCTGTCGCAGCAATAATAGCAATGTTCTGATCCGAATAATTCTTTTTGAAGCCATAAAGCATGCTTTTATTATTGGCATACAGGCGCTGTGTAGATATACGTTTAGTCACACCGTCAGTCCAGGAAGTGACATCAGTAACTGTCATTAAACAACCCACTTTATAAAAACCATTCGGTAGTCCGGTAACAGATTGTGACCATTCAACATCTCCAATAGGTCTATTCCAAACCCCGGCATTATAGGTTTCATCCTGAGTGCCATCTCCGTCATTCCCAGTTGTATTCCAAGCATAACCATCTGCTCCTGTAAGAGTCCAGCCAGTTAAATCACCTGTTTCAAAACTAGGATTGGTCAGATAGGTAGTGGTTACATCCTGTGCACGCATAGAAATTCCACTTATCAATCCTATCAATAAAAACAAGCCACATTTAAATAGTAGATTTTTTTGTCTCATACTCAATTGTATTTAATTGCTAATTGTTAAAAAGTGTAATGAAATTATGTCATAATTTAAATTCACACCATCCTTTTTTCGTCATAAAGCAACACTTTTTCGTCAACCCTCAGATTTAGTCAAACACTTAACAAAAAACACTCAATTATATGATAATAAGTATTAAAGAAATGAAGAAACGCTCTAAGAAAATAGTCAATTATAAGTCAAAACATATTTCAAACAAATCATTCGACAATTATGGAAGTTGTTAAAAAAAATTTCAACAAACACTTGAGCAATGATATTTACTTGAATAAAAAAAGCAGCACAACTAATTGTACTGCTTTTGTATCGTTGAAAAATACTAAACCTTATTTAAAATATCTGTCGTAAATTTCCATGTTGCGCTCAAGCAATTCAACTGAAGATTTATAGGCCTTATCTCCATCATTCTTTATTACCGCTTCGTAAATTTCCTTCTGTAAACGTAAGGTATATTCCTTTTCACCTTCAACGTTTGCATAAATCATATTTCGCATTCGGGGCAATAGTGAATAAATAGGCTCCAAAGAAATAATTACGATGGGATTACTGGTTGCTTTGGCAAGATTCATATGGAAGCGATTAATTAAATCAACTTCCAGCTGAGTATTATCCGGATCACATTTTTCAAGCTCATCAATATTGGATTTCAACAACAGCAAATCTTCATCAGAACGATTAACAGCTGCCAGCTTACATATTTCAGGTTCAAAAATTCGTCGAACTTCAATAATCTGACGGATTAAATTAGAATCAAACTTAAGGTCGTAGTATAAGTTGAGTGATTTTATGGCATCTTCAATTTTTATCTCAGATACATACATGCCACTTCCCTTCTTAATTTCAATTAACCCACGGGCACTAAGCCTTCTGAGCGCTTCACGCAATGCTGTTCGGCTAACTGCAAAACTCTCACAAAGTTCTTTTTCCGATGGAAGTTTAGCTCCAGGTATCAAACGCTTATTTCGAATGGCTTCCTCAATCTTTCTTTCAATCTTTTGACTTAAGGTTTGACTGGTACCAACTTTTCCAAAAATATCATCCATATTATTCATTTGGCTAACATATCATACAAAAGTACTTTTTTTTATCAATTAAAGTTTGATTTATAATCAAATTAAAGTACTTCATTAAAATCAACAACTTATCTCAATTCTATTGTTTCAATCTAATCATTGATAAGATACGAAATTCAAATCAAATTCCATCCTGTATTATCAAATTAAAAAGCATTCTCAGCTATGCCAAGAATGCTTTTACGGTTTAAACACAAAGTCTACTGTTTATAATAGTCAAAAATCAATATCATATAATCCTTCTGCATCCTTCTCAAACCAATCAACACTCATGTCTGTCATCGGATGGCTTCTCAAACGTTCCAATATCTCAAAGTTCACTGTTGCAGCATGACTTCCCATCATACTAACGCGATGCACCTGGTCGACTGTTTTAAAGCTTGCTGCCAAAACTTTTGTATCCAGGCCAAAACATTCAATGTTTTCAACAATATTACCAACTACCTCAATACCATGAGATGAAATATTATCCAGGCGGTTTACATAAGGTGCAACCCAATCAGCTCCTGCCCTGGCTGCAACCAATGCCTGTTGTTGTGTAAAGATAGCTGTAGCTGTTACTTTTATACCAGCATCTTTAATCATTGGCATTGCCTTATAACCTTCAACGGTTACAGGAATTTTAGCAAAGTAGTTATCACCCAAACCATATTTTGCTTTATAAGTCTTTGCTTCTCTCAACATATCCTCGGCCTTATTACTGATCATTTGTACATGAAGCATCTTATCACCAACAATTTCGATCAACTCAGGTAATATTACCGACATTGGTTTCTGAGCCTGTGCAATAATAGTTGGATTAGTTGTAATACCTTCCAACGGAAAATAATAAAACAGCTGTTTCAGTTCATCTGTATTGGCCGTATCAGCTAAATAAATCATGATTTTAACTTATTGGTTTAAGGCCTCAAAGTTAGCCAATAAATATGCTTCTGCTTCAATATTCCACAAACCATTATGCTTTTCGCAAAGATTTGCCAACTGAGCAAAGAAGGGACTTGTTTTTCCTTTTTCTGCAAAATCAGCAATAGGAGTTAGTGGCATTTCGATATGATTATATATCAACTTTTTACCACCCGGAATATGAGGCAGATTAAGGGTAGTATCAATTACTGCATCAATTCCACCAATATGAGTTACCAAACCGGCAGGATCCAATCCCTTACTCATTACCTCTAGGGCTTCTTTCATATCATCGGTATTTCCGCCTGATGTACCAACAATATGCGTATATGCGTAGTGAACATTATAGAAATTCATTTGCGCTTTCAACTGCGGATTGGATGGCCCTGCAAAAAAGTTAAGACATCCATCAAAACCCAGAATATCATCTGCCTGCTCTATCACTGCCGGAACAGGAGCAAACACAAATACGTCATCATAACCTGTTCCTCCGGAAAGTTCCTTAAGTTTTGCAACAGCATCACCTTCACCTGTATTCAAGTAAATCAACTCAATACCATTTGCTTTCGCTGATTCCACTGTATAAATCTCGGCAGCCCTATCTAATCTTCCCTGATCGATATCAGTCACCACACAAATAGATGGCTTACGATCTGATCGATGAATAACATAGTTGATTGCCGCCAATCCCATTGGTCCAACACCAGCCAGAATTGCCATTTTACCTCCCTCAACAATCTCCATCTTATGAACATACGATCCTGGCGTTGTATGATAATTGGCATGCATTGCACCAATCACACACGACAGAGGCTCAGCCAGAGATGCCGGATAAAATCCAGGTCCTTCGTAAGACAATAAGCAATCCTGCTCCAACACATCTTTCGGAATAATTACATAGGTTGCATCTCCTCCAATGTATCTATATGAATATCCGGGTGCACTTAATACACCTACCGGACCATCTTCATAATATATCGCAGGTTGAATAGAGTATTTCTGCCCGGGCTTGAATTTATTTTGCCACTTGGCACCTACTTCAATAATCTCACCGGCAAACTCATGTCCGATAATGATTGGTTCTTCAGCCACGTTATCCGGAATACGCTTGTGAGCTGTTCCCTGGCTGGCTGCTTTATATGACGACATACAGATACTATCGCAAATTACTTTTGCCAATATCTCATCTTCTTTGATGGCAGGTAATTCAAACTCTTCGAGGCGAAGATCTTTCTCACCATATAATCGTACCGCTTTTGTTTTCATTTCTTTAAGTTTTTAGTAGCAAGACATAAGTATCAAGACTTCTCACCATACAGTTAACAATGGAAACTAATACCTATCATCTAAAATTCTAACTTCTTTTAAATTATTTCAGCATCTCCTGACCACCCGTCACTGGTACTGCCTGCCCTGTTTCATACTCCTGATCAATTACATAAACAATTGCTTTTGTAACATCAGCTACCCGACAACCTCTTCCGGCAGGAACCTGCTTTTCGTAATAAGCCTGCACATCTTCAATAGTTTTAGCTCCGGGAACCTTGCCTGCATTCAGATACTGAACAAACAATCCCTTTTCAGGATCGCTCCAGAGTGGACCATCAAAGAAATTACCCGGACAGATAGAATTGACTTTAATGCGATTTGGCATTAACTCCAAAGCAAAAGACTGCGTTAACCCAATACCACCAAACTTACCACCTGCATATGCAAAATTTCTGTTACTACCTTTCAAACCTGATTTGGAATTTATCTGGATGATATCCATATAATGATTAACATCAACCTGAGATTGTAATTTCATTATTTTGGATGCATGCTTGGCACAATAGAAATATCCGGTATAATTTACCCTGGTCATTAAGTCAAAAGTCTCCGGATCCATTTCGTCCAGACCACCTGCACGAAGAATTCCCGCATTACTGATAATAGCATCCAAACCTCCCAGCTCCAGCACTGTTTTTTCAATCATGCCTTTCACCGAATCGGAATCACCCACGTTAACCGGAACAAACACGGCCTTATTGCTTTTACTTTTAGCTTTTAACTTTTGAATTAGTTCCAGGCCAACCTTTTCATTTAAATCGGCTACAACAATATGAGCTCCTTTTTCATAGAGCTCTTCAGCTATACCGCCACCAAAGCCCTGTGCTCCACCTGTAACAATAATAATGCGTCCTTCAACCGAATTTACAGGTTTACTAATTCCTCCACCATTATTGACAATCGCACCTAATCCTTTTAAAACAACAGCTTTTATGTTGGGAGTAATCTGATTTTGCAAAGCAGAAATAAAAGCAGTGTTATCATCCCCCGGAAGAATAGTAACACATTCATCTTCCGGAAAATCATATTCGGCTTGTTTTAACCCTTCGTAACTATCTATATTTTCAAATGCACTGGTTGTAACCAAGCCTTCTTTTGATAAGGCCATACGAACAACCGGCACCAGTTCTATAAAATTCATTTCTTAGTTTTTATTCGTTACAAACTGAATGAGAGAATGACCCAATTTAGTAAACTCTTCACGTTTTTCTGAAATAAAAATACCATCGGCATCCAGCACTCCTTGCCCTTCTTTGGCAAACAAATACTGGTGAGCCGCCAGAATACAGGCACCTTCATAATTTATTTTCATCAAATCTTTATCCAGAACAACATTTCCCTTGGCTTTTACTTCGATAGGTTGCTTACCCGGGCTGTTATGTTCAGTTCCGAAAGAAATCACAAAACCCTCTTTTAGCAGAAACTGCGAATACTCTTTTAAAACCGTATGGTTATTTCGGGTTGGTATAAACTCTACTGACCACACACCCAGTTTCTTCAGTTCAGCCGAAACCTTTTTTAAATCCCGCTCAAAATCAGTGTATCCTTTTACTGCATCAGCCAAAAACGGATAAGTTGGAATTCCTCCTGCTTCTAAAATAATGGAACGGATCTCTGCGACACTTAAAAAGCCATTGGGATCTTCTGCAACATAAGCAGGCTTTCCAGCCTTCAGTAAAGCATTTCTGATTTCGTTTTCAACACAGGCTTCATCCGTTAATTTACAGGTCATACCCTTGTCATCCATTAACTCATGATAAAAAGCAAGCAAACGGTCCTTATCTTTGTAATGTTTTTCTGCCAACTGACGAATTGCTCTGGCCAGATGACGTTCACGAACCTGCCCCTTTGCCAGATCAGATTTTATTGATGCATAATCCAATCGAAAACCAAAGTGTTTCTTAGCTAAAAGCTCATTCACCTTCTCAGTCATTTTATTAACATAATCGTTGGCATTCGAAACCAAATCCGCAATCTTACCAAGTGTATCAGCTGATAATGCCAGAGTGTAAGCCAGACCCTTTCCGCTAAAGTAGGTCCGACCCGGATTTCCCGGATCATTCACTTTCAACCCTTCTTTCTGATAAGCCTCATTCAAACCAATGAATTCAACATTAAAAAGCGGAAATAAATTTCTTTTAAAAGCACCTTCACACCATTCTGCGTAAGCATCAAAGCTGAAGAAATCGTTAACTCCAACCACTTTTACACCTTCTTCAGCTGATTGATTCAGAGCCTCATCAACCGATTGAAATGCACTAAACGAATGAGGTGTATGCAGGTGATTATTCACCTTAAGCGGCTTTTGCTCGCCGCTTGTATTTTGTGGTGAAAAATCTTTCAGATTATCTATAAAACTCATAAAAACCAGATTTAGAGATTCAATAGTTTATTCGTTTTATGGAACGGTTCATTTTTTTAACAAAACTTTTAAAGAGAACCGTTCCTCAACAACATCGATAATTGTGTATTTTCTCTAACCACAAATTCCACTAATTACCATAAATTATTCCGCAAGTCGGAACAAAAAATCTGTGTAATTTGAGTAATCTGTGGTTTTAAAGAAATTCATTTTCTTTTATTAGATTCCTAATTTTGATCTTCGTATATTTTCTGCATTTGTAAAATTGTTGCTGACAGTGTGACCTTTCAACGGTACAATTTTTTCATGAATAGCATCCAGCAACCAATCCTTCGTTGGGAAGAAATAGTCTTCCAGCTCGTAAGCAGGAGTAATCCAGTTACGCGAACCAACCACAACAGGAGGTGCATCCAACTCGTCAAATGCCAATTCAGTTAATCGCTGAGCCATATCCTTCAGGAAGGAACCACGTTCGTTGGCATCACTTGTCAGGATAATTCTACCGGTCTTTTTCAAACTTTCGATAACCGGCTCATAGTTAAACGGCACTATCGAACGTGCATCAATCACCTCAGCAGACATGCCGTATTTCGCTTCCAGTTCTTCGGCAGCTTCCAAAGCACGATACAATGTAGCTCCAATGCTTAAAATTGTAATATCCTTACCTTTTTTCTTCACATCAGGTTCACCAAAAGGAATTTCATAATATCCTTCAGGCACACCACCTTCATGAAATTGCTCACCTATATCGTAAATACGCTGACTCTCAAAGAAAATTACCGGGTCAGTTCCCTGTAAAGCTGAATTCATCAATCCTTTTGCATCATATGGAGTTACCGGGAAGCACACTTTCAATCCAGGAATATGGGAAACCAAAGAAGTCCAGTCCTGTGAATGTTGAGCACCATATTTCGAACCTACAGAAACACGCACAACCACCGGCATCTTAATAACATTACCCGACATTGCCTGCCACTTTGGTAATTGATTAAACACCTCATCGCCTGATCTGCCAAGGAAGTCGCAATACATAATTTCAGGAATAACTCGTCCTCCGCACATTGCATAACCAATGGCAGTACCTACTATTGAAGCCTCCGAAATAGGTGAGTTAAACAAACGGTTATAAGGTAAAGCTTCTGTTAGACCTCGGTATACAGCAAAAGCTCCACCCCAGTCACGGTTCTCTTCACCGTAAGCAACCAGAGTAGGATCTTTATAGAATCGATCCACAATTGCTTCAAACAGCCCATCACGTAATTGATATTGCTTAATTTTTGAGAATGGCTTACCATCTGCATCGTAAGCAAATCGTTCTTTTTTGGCAATTTGCTGAACACGAGGATTCTCTTCCATCGGATGATTTACTTCCACCGGACGATCTTCCATCTTATCAAGGCTCTCATTTGAGAACATCATATCACCAATTATCTCAGGATGCTTCACCAAATCCATACGAGGTGAAACTTCTTCATCAATAGCCAGCTTCATGGCATATTTCATCAACTCCTTAATATCATCACTTATGGCATCCAGCTCTTTTGCAGAAGCCACACCTGCCTTTTTAAGTTCAGCAGCATAACTCGCAATACAATCCTGCGCTTCCCATGCTTCAATCTCCTCTTTGCTACGATATGAAGAAGCATCGGAAGGAGAGTGACCACTGTAACGATAGGTAAGAACATCCAGTAGAACAGGACCTTTCTTATCTTTGATCAGTTCCATCTTGCGCTTATAGGCATCAATAACCGCCAATGGATTATAACCATCCACGCGCTCAGCATGCATATTATCGCGGTTAACACCTGCTCCAATACGTGCAGCAATATCATACCCCATGGTTTCACCACAGGTCTGACCACCCATTCCGTACTGGTTATTCATTATATTGAAGATGATAGGTAATCCACCTTTATAAGCACCTTCCCATAATTGATCAAACTGATCCATGGTTGCAAAAGACAAACCTTCCCATACAGGACCACACGCCATCGAGGCATCACCAATATTGGCTACCACGATACCTTCTTTCTGATTTACTTTTTTAAATAAAGCTGCACCCACAGCAATATCACCAGAACCACCCACAATGGCATTATTCGGATAAACACCAAATGGAGTAAAGAATGCATGCATCGATCCTCCCAATCCTTTATTAAAGCCAGTTTCGCGGGCAAAAATCTCAGCCAGTGTTCCGTAAATCAGGAAACGGCGAGCCAATGATTTCAAATCACCCTGATGGTTCTCTGAAACAATTTTTAGGATGGTTCCATCAAAGAAGTTCTTCATCACATCCATTAATGCTTCATCATCCATTTTATGAATGGCTGACATTCCTTTGGCCAGAATCTCACCATGTGAACGATGCGAACCAAAAATAAAATCTTCAACACCCAGGTTATAAGCCATACCCACAGCAGCCGACTCCTGTCCGATTGATAAGTGAGCCGGACCAGGATGGTTATAAGCTATACCTTCGTATTCTCCTTTTATCTTAATCAGATTCAACATGGTTTCGAACTCACGAATCAAAACCATATCGTGATATATATCTATAAACTGCTCTTTCGAGAAGTTTACTTTTTCTTCTTCAATTGATTTGTCGTATTGATTTACAGGAATATCATTAATTTTTAAAACTCCTGATTTTCTAACTTTTGCGGGATCTATAAATTGTGACTTAGGCATTTTTTTAATTATTAATTGTTAATGAATAAAGGTTAATGGGCGAAACTAAAAACGGTTTCTTTAAATATTTCTGATACAGTAGGATGCGGAAAAACCACTTGTTCCAACTCCTTGAGGGTCATCTCTGCTTCAATAGCCATACAGGCTCCGTAGATCATTTCACTTGACGGATTACCCAGCATATGCACACCTAAAACCTCGCCATATTTTGCTCCTACCAATACTTTACAAAGTCCGCTACCGCCTTCATTTTCGGCAATAAATCTTCCGGCATATGCCATGGGTAGTTGAGCTACTTTATATTCGACACCTTTTGCTTTAGCAGCTTCCTCGGTTAAACCCACTCCTGCAATTTCAGGATTGGTATAAACAACACCCGGTATGGCATTGTATCGCATCTGATCATTCCCTCCTGCCAGATTATTCACCACCACTTCACCTTCGCGACTGGCAGTGTGAGCAAGAAGAGAAAATCCAGTTACATCACCTGCAGCATATACATTCGGAATGTTGGTTCGCATCTTTTCATCTACTTTAATACCACCACGGAAGAGTTCCACTCCCAGGTTTTCGAGACCAAAACCGGTAACAACAGGCTTACGACCCACACTCACCAATATCTTATCACCTTTTATTTCAGTTGATTTACCATCTTTTTCAAAAGTCACCGTTTGTCCGTTAACCCTGGTTACTTTTGATGATAGATGATATTCGATTCCTTTTTTAGCATACATCTGACGAAGCATAGCGCTCATTTCAACATCCATACCTGTCAAAATCTCATCCAGCATTTCGATAATTGTAACTTTGGTTCCCAGACTATTAAAGAAACTGGCAAACTCCATCCCAATTACACCACCACCAATAATCACCAATGACTCGGGTTGTTCTTTTAAATCCAGTATTTCGCGATTCGTAAGAATTGCATCGTTGTTCTCCAGACCCGGGATAGGAGGAATAAAAGCTTCGGACCCGGTACAGATCAACAGATTCGAAGCCACTATTTCTCCTTCTTGAATTGAAATTTCTATACCCCTTTGAGTACGTCCCTTTATTAGCGCAGATTCCTTTATCACATCTACTTTATGCTGTTTCATCTTAAGTCCTACGCCGCCAACCAGTTTTTTTACCACTTTTTGTTTGCGTGCCATCATCTTATCAAAACTGAAAGACAAATCGTTGGCTTCCACTCCGTATTTCCCTCCTCCTTTGGCATTATCGTACAGCTTGGCACTATACAACAAGGTTTTTGTTGGAATACATCCTTCATTCAGACAGACTCCACCCAAATCCTTTTTCTCGAACAGAACCACCTTTAAACCTTTGGCACCTGCTCGTTCAGCTGCCACATATCCTGCCGGACCTCCACCTATAATTGCTAAATCGTACATGTAATTATTTTTAGAAGTCGATAGTTAAATTTTCAATTTCAATGGCTATCTGTTTCAGGAAGCGGGTTGCCAAACCTCCATCAATTGCCTGATGATCGTAGGTAAGACTCAAGCCCATATAAGGCACAAAGCCATAAACACCTCCGCCCAGATCAGCTGGTCGCGGCACAATGGTATTTACACCCAGAATTGCCACCTGCGGCAGATTAATTACCGGAGTAAACATCTCAACTCCATAATTTCCAAGATTAGAAACCGTAAACGATGCTGCCTCTGATGATAATAATTCAGGAGCGACACTACCCTTACGACAAGCTTCAGCTACTTCTTTAAACTGATTTGATAATCCTGTAATGGATAAATCATCCGCATTCTTAATCACCGGAACCATCAAGCCACGATCCGTATCAACAGCCAGTCCCAGATGAACCTTATTGAAATATTTTACACTATCCCCCAGGAAGTGAGCATTCGCATCAGGAAATTGCTTCAATGCCTTGATTACGGCGAAGCAAACCATATCATTAATAGTAATATTTGGCGCACCTTCTTTTGCTTTTACCTGCTTACGTAATGCCTGCAAGCGACGGGCATCTGCACCTAAATGGTGAGTCAGCTGAGCCGAATTTTGCAAGGAGGCATGCATAGCCTTTGCAATCAGTTTACGAATATTTGGCAATTTCTTAATCTCAAAATCGCCACTGTAAACAGGATTAGCTGTAGTAAGATCAGCTGCCTTAACAGTTCCATCTAATCCAGTACCAGTTGCAGCAGGCTGAAGTCCTTCCTGTCTAATCACTTCTTTAGCCAAAGGTGTTGTTTTAGGCGTTGAAGCCAGATAAGCTTCCACATCCCTTACAATAATTCGGCCTTCCGGTCCTGAGCCTTCCAGACTTGCATAAGGAACCGCTTTTTCTTCGGCCATTTTTTTTGCCCGGGGTGAAATTTTCAACTTCTCGCCTTCAGCTCTTTCCTTTAAAACAACTTCAGCAACAGGTTCAGCTGCGCCTTCAACAGCCACTTCCTTAACAGCTTCTGTTTTGGGAGCTTCTTCTGCTCCACCGGATTTAAATTCATCAATATTTTCGCCTGCCTGCCCAATAACACCAATATTTTGCAAAACCGGAATTTCATCTCCTTCTTCACAAAATACAGCCAACAGAATACCATCGGCTTCTGCTTCCTGCTCAAATGATGCTTTGTCGGTTTCGTAGGCAAAAAGAATATCACCTGATTTTACTTCGTCGCCCACACTCTTATACCATTGGGTAAAAATGCAGGATTCGACTGATTGCCCCTGACGAGGCATTATAATTGCGTTAGCCATGATTTAGTTTAGTTTTTTTACAAATCTATTTATCACAACTTGTATATACAAGTTAATATAGTATTTTTACTTAATGCATTGTTTTATTGTTATTTATAACCTTTTACAAGTTACTTGTATATACATTTAAAACAACTTATCTTTACAAAAAATTCACAAGATGACGAATAAGAAAAGTCTGCCTCCATATAAAATTTTATACGAACAATTAAGAAGACACATTACCGATGGTTTATACGAAAAGGGAGACATTCTGCCTTCTGAGAACGAACTATGTACCACACACAATGTAACCCGCCCAACTGTTAGAAAGGCATTGGACAGATTAGTACACGAAGGATATATTCGAAAAAAACAAGGTAAAGGAAGCATCGTGCAAGGTCAGCCACAGGGCGTTGGCATTCTTTCTCTTTCGGGAACAACATCGGCTATCGGTAAAGAAAACCTGGAAACAAAAATCATTATCAAGCCTTATCTTACCACCTGGGAAGATGCATTTGGTTTTCCTTTGCTGAGCTATGAGAAAGAAGTTGGTTGTTACCGCATTGAAAGACTGCGAATCATTAATAAACAGCCGGTATTTTACGACATAACAATGGTACCCAATATTAATCTTCCACGATTTAGCACTCGAAATTTCGAAAACCGTTCGTTGTTTGAGATTATGCGAACCAATTATCAAATAGAAGTAATAGGTGGCGAGCAGAAACTAATGGCCATTACAGCCAATGAAGCTATGCAACAGTATTTCAATGTAAAACCCGGCCACCCAATCTTACGTTTAGACAGAAAGATGGAGACCACTAAAGAAGGCTTTTTCTTTTACAGTCAGGTATTTTGCAACACCACTGATTATGGATTGTATGGAACTTTCTAATCCTTTCGGATCGCATCTTACTATCAATCATGTCAATTAAAGATGCGATCCGAACAACATGAAGTTAAAAGTATAAAGGTTAATTGTTGAATCGGGGAGTTGCTGAATTGATTAAAAAAAGAAACTAGAAATTAGAGAATAGAAGATAGAACTTTCAAGACAAAAGGCAGTTATTAGTTTTTCCCCAACAAGCACTAATAAAGATAAAAAGTGAAAAAATCCCCGCAATCCATTGACAGCGGGGATTCAAATCTATGCAAGTTATACCGAATCAATAAATAGGTTTACCCCATATTACTCACCTCGGCTTTTTCTTATACACTTAATTACGATAAAAATTTCTTTCTCAAATCTTCAACCTGCTCTTCGTTAATCGGCACCAGTTTACCCATCGGAGCGGCCATCACCAGCGATTTAGCACTAAACTCAGCTACTTCCAAACGGTCGAATGTTTGAAGAAGCTTGTCTCCGGTTACGATAAATGAATCGTTTGCCACTAATACAGCAGGAACATTAGCGCTTAACAACTTAGGAATGGTATCATCACCCTGAAAATGTACACCAAATGGCAAACATGGAACATCCTGTAAGAAGATCCAGCTTTCAGGAATGGTGCGCACATCAAATTTAACTCCGGTTGTACCGTAAGCCATCAGGTTAGGAGGCTGAGTTAAAATGATTGAATTGATATGTGGATTTTCCTGGTAGATTTTTTGGTGCAAAAAGGTTGAGCGACTAGGTGTTTTTCCCGGTTCGGCCTTACCTCCTTTAATCTGTACAATATCTTCAGGTGAGATATCCCAACGCGCCACGTCAGGCGGTGTAATTAAGAAATCATTGTTTTTCCAACGCACTGACACCGTTCCGTAAGTACTGATCATCAGCCCCTGATCACAGGCACGACGAACAATATCGCAAATATGCTGTCTTATCTCTCTTTCTTCCGGTGGATAGGTTACATCTGTATTACGGGGAACATTATGTGGTACCTGTTTTTCAAACTCGTTAATCTGCTCATCGCTCAGAAACTTAGGTTCACCAATGGCTTTTGCATTGATAATTGTACGGCAGCAAAATTCTAAAGTCTCAAATCGTGCATATGCATCCAGCATATCGCTTCCTCCCAATACCGTTCCATGATTCTCCATGATTACTGCCATGCTCTCGCCTTTCTTAAACTCAGCCGCAATCAAATCACCCAACTCATCACTACCCGGCAAACCATAAGGTGCATAACCAATAGGTCCGCAAATATTTTTTGCCTGCGGAATGATATTGGTATTCGGAATTTCGCGAACGATACTAAACGAAACCAATGCAGGTGGGTGAGCATGAATCACCGCCTTGATATCAGGGCGACAATCATAAATAGCCTTATGAAACGGAAACTCCGATGAAGGCTTATGAGGTCCAACAATGGTTCCGTCACGCTTAACGCAGATAATATCCTTCTCCGTTAAAGTCCCTTTATCGATGGCCGATGGTGTTACCCAAATATCACCGTTTTCATCACAGATGGAAATATTTCCACCCGAGGTAGTCGTCATTCCACTTTTGTAGATACGACTAATAATCTTAACAATCTGCACCTTAGGGTGCATCAACTTTGTGTCAATTTGTTTCATTATCCTTAAATCAAAAAATCCTAAACTAGTTTGTTAGTTTCCCCGATAGCTATCGGGAGTGGCAGTAGGCAGTAGCTTACTTCAAAAACTAACCAGATATTACTCTCATTTATAACCATACAAGTTAAGAGTATTACCTCTTTTTATCCAAATGCTTTCCAATCTTTTAAACCTAAATCAACAGAAGGCTTTTCTTTCGAATCCAATTGATCGTAAACCAATAAAGCAGCTCCCAAGGCACTGGCATTATCCACTTCCGATGTATATACTTTACAATGAGGATATAAATTAGCCATTAGCCGTATAAACATCTCATTACGGGCAAATCCTCCGGAGATATAAATTGTTTTAACATCATCGCTCATTACCAGATCCAACGATTCAGCATTCAACAGCGTTAAATCGTACATTAACCGATGATAGGCCTGATCAAAAGATGCAAATTGAGACAAATCCACAGAAAGATCAATATAATCAGCCGGCATTTCTTCTCTAAAAAACAGTCTTTCTTTCCCTTCTGAAAGATATTGACTCATTAATGCTGAATCAGCTTTAACCTTTTTGTATTGATTGCTTTCAACTTTGAAAAATTCTGTCAATCGCTGCGTATTCACATCATGAATATGCCCCATAAACAGACGGGACGACTTGACCGGTTTTTGCTCACTACTGATGTAGCAGAGACAGTCACGTTTCAGTTGTTCGGCTGTTAGTGGACTATAATTAAATGGATTCATATTGATACACCAGGTACCTGTTGAAACCAATACGAATTTTTCATCGCTTCCTTTGAAATAAGGCACCAGCGAAGATGAACTATCATGCACCCCAATTCCTGTTTTCAAACTCACATCAGGCAAAACACTTTCAAAAACCAACTGATTAGAAACAGGCTTAGGCAAATCTAATCCCGCATCTTTCAGCCATTGATGATAGCTTCCCATATCAAAATTCCACATAAAGGTATGACAACCAATGGAAGTACTTTCTGAAGTAATCTTCCCTGTCAGCAGATACGATAGATACTGTGGAAAATGCAAAATATCCTTCACTTTGGAGAACAATTCAGGTTGCTCTTTTTGCAACCACAATATTTGAATACCTGAATTGAGCATTACTCCCAAAGCAGGACTGGCTGTCTGACGACAAAACTCAGCTTCTCCCCCATATTTATTGTATAAATCCTGATGTATGGTTTCATCAATCGGCTTCAGATAATTATAAATAGGAGTAAGGCGTTTTCCTTGTTCATCCAAAAAAGCAAGACTAGCTCCGTATGTTGAGAAGTTAACTGCTTTAACCTCATATTCATTTTCATCAACCAGTTGCTTAAGTGTTGATTTCATCCAGCTCTCAATCAAATCAATATCATCGCATTCAAATCCATCCTCATCAACAATAGTTGGCATTTTTTGCTCCTTCTGAAAAACCATTTGAAGCTTTTCATCAAAGAGTAATATTTTTTTATTTGTCTTACCTATATCAAAAACAGCAATAACAGGTACACTCATTACTTCTTATTTTTTAGCCATCTTACGACGGTAATTTTCAACTTCCCAATTATCAATAAATGCAATTTGCTCTTCCGTCATTGATTTGGGACCACCAAAGCTTGCTGCATAAAACCCAATCTTCAGCATATCAGTAAAAACCTCCAACACCGTTGCAATTGCTTTTTCGCTCTCTTCGGCAATTACAATCCCTTTACCTTTAATGGCAATTACCTTAGGTGTATATCCTTTTTGAGCAATAAACTCTTTTAACTGGACAGCATCCTTCTCTGCATCTAAAAACGGATAGAAAGCTTTAGCATAAACTATATTGTCGGGAGTATAAGCAGCAGCTACCTCCTCAAAAGCCTTTTCATCAGTAATAAAATAATGAATCAAATCACTGTTGTAAGCTTTTAATTTCAACTGATCATCCTTATCAATAGCAACCTTAATACTGTTCATATCAATTTCACTCAATTCCGAAGCTACACTATCTGGTAATTCACTCTGAAGATGAGCTTTAAGCACTGCAAATACTTCATCATAAATCTCCCTAACTTCCTGAGTGGTGTTGGCAGCCACAAAAATTCCATGATTTTCGAGGAAGATAACCTTGGGAGATACCCCTTTATCGGCTTTATAATTATTGATTCGGTCATACACTTTTTTGAAAAGCACATAACCCGGATCAGTATACTCGATAAACAAAGTATCGCCAAATAACTCACTGCACAATGATTTTGCATTCTTCGAACACATCAATGCATTTACCAATGTTGGATGTGTATGAATTACATAAGC
This sequence comes from uncultured Carboxylicivirga sp., assembly GCF_963674565.1. Lineage (NCBI taxonomy): Bacteria > Pseudomonadati > Bacteroidota > Bacteroidia > Marinilabiliales > Marinilabiliaceae > Carboxylicivirga > uncultured Carboxylicivirga sp. The sequence continues at coordinate 5,376,747 of NZ_OY771430.1, read as the reverse complement.
ATAATCAATTACTTCGTGCATCGATGTTTCAACACTAGGACGTTTATCTGCAGGATAAAGTATCGCAGCATGCAGATCATTTTTAACTTCTTCTTCTCGCTTTGAGCTATCATCACTATATGATTTTTCAGCAATGGTCTTCAGTTTATTTCGCGAAAGACAAACAAAGCCATCTTCTTCGATCACTGCGAGTGATGTTCCACTTGCCTTGATCCATAATTTTTCTTCGTCCTTAAAGGAGGTATTGCCCCCCCCGGCAATCACATACAGCGGATTTTTTCCGTAGTGTTGCGAAATTTCAATTAAATCATTCAGACTTGGATTCATAATTACTGATTTAAGGGAAAGCATTCCGGGAACATAAAGTGTTACCTGGAATGCTCAAATATTCAGAACAAAGTCAATTATCTTTTACTCAACACATCTTTTTCATACTGCTGGATTTCTGCAATATAAGCTTCACTCACAGGTACACCTTCTTTCAAACAGTAATAATCCCATACTGCACCAAATGGCTTGGTTTTCAATTCTTCCAATAAAGCCAGACGTTCGAAGTTTTTGCCTTCTTCTTCGTACTCCTTAAGTGTTTCGGTTGGCTCCAGTAAAGCAATCATAAAGGCTTTTTGAGCGGCACGTGTACCTGTTACATATGCTCCTATTCGGTTAATTGATGCATCGAAGAAATCAAGACCAATATTTACACGATCCAGGTAATTGCTACGGATAATTTCAGAAGCAATCAGCTGCACATCTTCATTTAAGGTTACTACGTGATCTGAATCCCAGCGGATAGGACGAGTAACATGTAACAACACCTCATCAACAAACTGAAGACAAGCTGAAATTTTATCACCCACCTGCTCTGTTGGATGGAAGTGACCGTTATCCAAACAGATCAACTTATTGTTTTTAATAGCATAACCTAAATAAAAATCATGCGAACCTACAGTCATGCTTTCAGCACCAATACCGAAAAGCTTACTTTCCACAGCATCCTTCATCTGACTTTTTGGATAGTCGATTGCCATGGCTTCGTCAAGTGATTTTTTTAATTGTACACGATGACCATTACGATCAACAGGAGTATCTTTTGCACCATCAGGAATCCAGGTATTGTGCACACATGGCGTACCTAATTGTTTTCCAATCTCAGCAGATATCTCGCGACAACGCTTTAGGTGTTCAACCCAGAATGAACGTATTTCTTCATTCTTTGATGATAATGTAAAACCTGAATCCGCCATTGGATGAGAAAAACAAGATGCATTGAAATCCATACCTATCCCCTGCTTCTTACACCAGTCGATCCAGCTTTGATAGTGTTTAATTTCAATCTGATCGCGATCTACTTTCTCCCCCTGAAAATCACCGTAGATAGCATGCAAATTTAAGCGCTGTTTACCTGGCAGCAACGACAAGACTTTCTCCAAATCAACTCTCATTTGCTCCATGGTGTGGGCTTTGCCCGGATAGTTACCTGTTGTCTGTATTCCTCCCCCTGAAAGTTCAGCATCCGGAGTTTCGAAGCCTCCTACATCATCAGTTTGCCAGCAATGCAAACTAATAACCACCTCTTTCATTTTTTCGATTACCTTATCGGTATCAATTCCCAACGCAGCATATTGTTCTTTTGCCACCTCGTAAGCTCTTTCAATAATATCCTTAGCCATTTTATTTTTGTTAATGTTGTTTACTTTTTTATTATTTCTATGTATCATAGCACTCACGTACTATGCTAATACAAACGTCCCTCCGGGACTACCAGAACTTTATTATGGAACGGTTCTTTATTTACATTTCTTTAATAGAGAACCATTCCTTATGCGAGCTTCGAACTTCTGCCTCCAATCTTCCGTCCGATAACTTTTAACTTGATTTTTATTCCATATAAAACACTTCTTCCAATGGAACAGAAACCGGTGAATTATCTGGATTTACAACCATTATATCGGCCATAAAATCCCACCACTTCTTAACAATTTCTGTTTTACCCAAATCTTGTGAACCTCCATCTCCGCTTACTTTCTGAAAAGCAAACAGAGTATTGGTTTCTTCATCCAGAAAGATGGAATATTCAGACACACCCGCATCTTTCAATAGCTTCTTCAACTCAGGCCATATCTCATTATGGCGTTTAATATATTCCTGCTTTAGCCCCTCATTGAGGTGCATCTTAAATGCTAATCTAGTCATGTCAAAAGGTTTAATTTACAAAATCACTTTTGGCAATACCCATAATGATTACAGATAAGAGAATCAAACCAATTCCAAGAAAAATTGTGGTTCTTGTTTTACTTGAAACACCAGCCCATTCTTTTCGGTAGAAGCCCCAAAAGTTAGCTGTAAGTATAATAGTAGACATGTGTAAAATCCACGAACTGGCACCATTTCCAATTTTGGTTTCACCCATTCCATAGAAAAAGAATTGCAAAAACCAGGTGGTACCAGCTAAGGCGCAGAACAAGTAATTTTTAAGCAGTGGAGATTTTGAATCAACAAAATCTTTACCTGTTTTATTTTTGATGATAAGAGCCAAACTCCAGATCAGATTAGTTGTTAAACCACCCCAAAGTATCACGAGAAAAATGATATTATTTTCGAACAGGTACACTCCATCAGTCACAAAAGAAAAGTTATTTTCTACCGCAATAGTTCGAACTGCTGCTCCCATTTCCTTTCCGGCATCGATACCAAAACTAAAAAAAGCACTCAGAACACCTGAAATAACTGCGATAATTAAACCTTTGGTAAGTTTAAACTCACTATTCACTCCTTCTTTTACATTTGCCAGATCTTTATCTTTCATCAAGCCCGCCTTACCGCTTAAGACGATTCCAACCATCAATACAAGAATACCAAACAGAATAATCCTACCACTTGTACTACCCAACATATCGGTAAAAGAATCTCCGGCAGGCAATACTTCACCTAGGTTGCCAATATTTCGCAAAATGGGTAAACCCAACGATCCTACTAATGAGGTAATTCCGAGTAAAACTGAATTTCCAAGTGACATACCCAGGTAACGAATTCCCAAACCGTAAGTAAGTCCTCCAACTCCCCACAAAACACCTAAGATATAAGTAAGGCGAACGATTGAAGAATCTGTACCTCCAATTATATCATTCCAACCAGGTGTAGTTAATAAAACGGCAATGAAGGGCATTATCAGCCATGAAAACAATCCGCCAACAATCCAGTAAACTTCCCAGTTCCATTTTTTAACCAGATTATAAGGCATGTACCAACTTCCGGAAGCGGCACCTCCCAGAGAGTGAAAAATAATTCCTAAAATAACTTGCATAATAGTATAACTAATTTGATTTAAGGGAAAAATGAATAATTTTATTCAATAAATTTAGTTGCTTATAAAACCAAAAGTAAACTTCATAATCAAATTAATCAATACACTTTTTGGCACTTGATTTGCACTTTTTGGACCAATTATGAAAGATTTTTTCAAATACCTTACAGCTGGAGCGGAAGACAAAGCCTGGGGCCTTTATTTAAATGTGGCCGGACAATCGAATATAAAACCTGGTGTAAACTATCCTCCCGTTGAACACCCTAGCGGATATTACTTTACATGGGAAAACGGTCGCATTCTAAACGAATATCAAATTAACTATATAACGGAAGGAAGAGGTACTCTTGAAAATGACCGAGGTAAGTTTACCGTAAAACCAGGATCTCTAATGATAATCCGCAAAGGTGAATGGCATCGCTATCGTCCGGCTAAAAATTCAGGGTGGCAGGAACATTATATTGGATTTGATGGTACGCTGGCAAAGCATTTCCTCCACGACAACCATGTTCTACAAGGACAATCGGTAATTGAATGTGGAGATCATGAAGACATCATTGATTCTTATTACAGGATTTTTGAATTGGCACAAAACGAGGCTCCAGGCAATCAACATATTGCTTCAGGATTTATAATTAAACTTTTAGGATATATTGCTGCACAACAAAAGCATCGTAATTTTGCAGGCACTCAGATTGAAAGACTGATACAGGATGCCCGTTTTCATATACGCCGCAACATTGAAGGAGAAGTAGATTTGGAGAAACTGGCACACGACAACTGCATTGGATATTCCTATTTCCGAAAAATGTTCAAAAAATACACTGGAATATCCCCTCATCAATATTATCTCGATCTTAAACTAATGCGTGCGAAAGAATTAATCCTCACATCAGACAAGAGCATTAAGGAAATCAGTTATCATCTGGGATTCCAATCCATTCATTATTTCAGTAGACTCTTCAAGAAGAAAGTTGGTCAGAACCCATCTGAATTGAGAAATGCGGTTAAAGGCAAATTTGATTGATTATCAATACCTACGACATGAATATAATTATTTCACAACGATAATCATTGAAAGAGAAAACCAATATCAATTAAAAGGATATCGATAAGAAAGAAGATATTTCTATCTATAATCAACTTAATCTATAATCTATGACGACTCTTTATAACTGGAGAAAAGGCACTTTCTCATCAACCTATGAAATTTATACGAGCAACCAACTCATAGGCAACTTAAAAGATAACTCCTTTAAGCGTATGGCATATGGGATTATTGAGAATCGTAAAATCCATTTTCAAACCACAGGTTTCTGGAAACAACAAACCATTATCATTGATGCTGATAACAATGCAATAATTGGGAATATCTCTTACGGAACGTGGATGACAAAGGCAACCATTAGTTTATCCGGCAAAACTTACCTCTGGCAGTACGACAATATTTGGAATACTAAATGGTCGATGTTAGGCCCAGATGGAACCATCATACGAAACTCGGGAAGAACAAACAGCGGCATAATTGAATCAAACAGTAATAATGACATGCTAATGTTATGTGGTTTATTTATTACTAATTACCTGCTTCAGATAACCGTTGCAACAACAATTGCAGCAATGGTACCGCTTTGGGTGACTGTTTTTAATTAGTAAAGCCATAATCAAATGTCAAACTATTTAAAAACCAACTGGGATTTTGATTCCGACGAATTGATTGATGTATTTGATGAAGTACCGGTTTGGTCTGCTCCATTTGGATTAAAACTGCTTGACAGAATCAAATATAAAAAAGGAATAAAAGCTTTGGATATTGGATTCGGAAGTGGATTTCCGCTTACTGAACTTGCTATGAGATTGGGTAATTCTTCTAACCTATTTAGTATTGATCCATGGGAAGCTGCCATCAGAAGAACTAAGAAAAAATTATCAGTTTATGGAATTAGCAATGTTGAGTTAATATATGGTACCATTGAGGACAACCCATTTTCTGATCAATCATTTGACTTAATAGTCAGTAATAATGGATTAAACAATGTTTCTGACCTCAACAAAGCCATAACCGAATGTGCAAGAATTTGTAAAACAGGTGCACAGTTTATACAAACAGTTAATCTCAATGAAACAATGATAGAATTTTATTCTGCTTTGGAGATTATTCTACAACAATTCCAACTGCAAGAATCTATTGAATTAATGCAGCAGCACATTTATAAAAAACGAAAACCTGTGGCTGAATACCTTGAGATGATTCATTCAAAAGAATTTAAAGTTATTTCAACAGTTTATGATCAATTTGAATATCATTTTACGGATGCAACTTCAATGTTTAATCATTTCTTTATTCGATTAGCTTTTATCGACTCCTGGAAAGAACTTATTCCTGTTCATATGCAAAAAACAGTATTCAAAGCTGTTGAAGAACTATTAAACGAAAAAGCAGAAAAAGAAGGCACCTTAAAACTAAGTGTACCTTTTGTGGTTATCGATTGCCGAAAGAAATAAATATCAAATTCAATTACGTCTTTCTATACCATAGTTTTTAATCTAATTATGGCCAAAATCTTCACCTGATTATCTATTCAAACAATCTTATTCTGTCGTTTATACTAAAATATTTGTCGATGATAGAAATATAATCTGTCATCACACACACCTGCTCTACTTTTGAATCAGAAAACAGATCCAAATAACTGTAATCATTTAAAACTGTTCTTATGAAAACAAAAGTAAAAACTATCGCACAATGCAAACTTGTTGCAATCATTGCTTTAAGCGCGATATTCACCTTAAACATTCAAGCTCAAAAACAGGATAATTCAACTAAAGAAGAGCTCTTCAAATACTTTAAAGCCAATGTTGCTCAAGAGTTAAAACCTTTACGAACTCAGTTTGACACCCAATTATCAACCGAGGAAAAGGAACAAATACTAACTCTAAGAAGTGAATTTAAAAAAATAAGACAAGCTAAAAAAGATATTGGTTTAGAGCAGCCATTCAAAGAAATGACCAAAGAAGAATTAACAGATGAACAAATAGAGTTTCTTAATGACTCGCGAACTCAAAGCATTCAATTACTACTTGAAGCAAAGAATATTGCAGAAAAGCACAAAGACGAAATCGAAAGTCTATTTGAAAATTTGTCTGAATTCGAAACCTGGAAAAGAGAAATGATTGGCATAGCATTTAAGGGGCGAAAATCTGGCAATCTTGTTATTAACTCTGTCTTTAAAAGTAATTTAAAAAGAGTTATATCGAAGAGCGATCTTAAGAATGTAATGTTTTTGCTTTGGGATCCCAATAATCAACTCTCGTTTTTTCAATAATAAAACAATACTATAATAATTAGAAACACTTAAAACCATGAAAAAGACATTTCAATTTTTTACAGCCATTATTGTTACAAGCATTTTATGTGTTGCTTGCGAAAAAGAAGAAACTACTATTACCACTGTTTCAACCGATGAGATTGCCGAAGACCTGGCAGTGTCAATCAGCTCTACCGACGCAGGAATAACCGGAGAAATGACAAGTACCATTGCACTAGCCGAAGAAACAGCTGATGAGCTTTTAAAGTCAGTAGCCGTTGATACGTTATTTTCTACCGATTCTTCATTCGTGTGGTCTGAGACCAATAGTCCTTATTATTCATACAATTATGCATTGAACGTAAACTATGGTATGCTCTTCGAAAACGGTCCTGTCTATAGTCTCTTCTATCATAGTGATGTTACTGGAAGTTTTGATGGATTAAGAATAAGTTCTGTTGACGACAGGGAGAGTGACTGGAAACTTTCAGGATTTGAAAACAGTGCCAATGAATTTACTTTGATTGGTTCCACTTTACGCAATGCTTCATCATTATCAAAAGTTGGGAATATGAGTAGTATTAGTTCAAAAACATCAATTGAAATGAATGCCGTCAAATTTGATAAAAACACTCTTGAATTGCTGTCTGGAACTTTAAATTGTGAAATTTCAGGATCAGTAAATGCGACTTCATTCAAATATTCAGCTAAAGTAGTATATATGGGCGATGGAATTGCGGAAATCACCATTGAAAAATCAAAATATACAGTCGATTTGGAAAGTGGCGAAATAATTGATTAATACAGAACTAATCAGATAGCAAAACCCGGAAAGATTAGTATTTTCGGGTTTTCTTTTTCTATCCATACCTATGATAACTGATATGTTGGAATCAAAGAATAAATATCTCTCCCTAGTGATTCATGCTCTGGTATGGATGGCATTGTTCGGAACTAATTATGGATTCTTCTCGACTATTATTGATCCTGTGCAAGCTTTTACACGAACAGCTTTGATGCTTTCCATACATTTCATTTTATTCTATACCTTTTGGTTTCTTTTGGTGCCCGAATTTTATGTAGCAAAAAGATATAAACAGTTCTGGATTTATACAAGCATCGTCATTTTACTTTGTGCCTTTATCCGACTACAAATTAAAATGCAATTCGATGTTAACACAGGCTTAATCGGTCCACGTTTGGCCGATCGGTTCGAAGCCAGGGGATTTCTTGTTTCGATAGGCGCGTCATCCTTGATTGCTGGAATCGCTTCACTGATTAGAATTTCGAGGTTTTATACCCGAAAAACACGTGAGCATGAAAAATTAACCCAGGAAAAAACCGAAGCCGAACTTCAGTTACTAAAGGCTCAAATCAACCCGCATTTTTTATTTAATTCACTCAATAACATATACGCACTTGTGCTTACAAAGAATGAAAAGGCCCCAGAATCACTGATGTCACTTTCTCAACTGCTTCGATATATCATTTATGAAACATCTGCTTTTAAGGTATCTCTAGAAAAAGAAATTACTTATTTACAATTCTACATTGAACTGGAATCGTTACGACTAGTTAATCCTAATAGTCTTCATGTAGATATTCAACAAGTTGAAACCAATTTGCAAATCATGCCCATGCTGTTTATTCCTTTTGTTGAAAACGCATTTAAGCATAGTAACATCAACCAGGGAGGCGGAATATCTGTAAAGTTGCATTTACATCAAGACAATCTCACTTTTATTTGTTCTAATACAATAGGATCAATACACAAAACTATTGATAAAGTTGGAGGTGTTGGGCTCGAGAATACGAAACGAAGATTGGAAATGCTTTATGCAGGCAATTACAAATTGAGTATAACCCAAAAGGAACTAACCTATACTGTAAAACTAACAATCACTCTATGAAAACAATAAGCTGTATTGCCATTGATGATGAACCATTAGCATTAACTGTGATCACAGAGTATGTCTCAAAAATACCTTATCTCAATCTAATAAAGACTTTTAACAGTCCTACTGAAGCGGCTCATTTTATTCAAACTGAAAAGCCAGAATTAATGTTCCTGGATATTCAGATGCCTGAGATCAGAGGTACTGATTTTGCCAAAACACTTTTATATAAACCAGCCATCATCCTTACAACCGCCTATTCGGAATATGCTTTGGAAGGTTTTGATATCGATGCAATTGATTATCTGGTAAAACCTATTCCATTCAATCGTTTTATACAGGGAGTTAATAAGGCTATCAGACTATTAGGTTCTACAACAGATGAAAAAGAGACTTCAACAGAACTTCAACACGAAAAAGAATTCCTATTTGTGAAATCCGGTTATAAATCGGTTAAAATTGAAATTGGAAACATCCTATATATCGAAGCAATGAAAGAGTATGCAACCATCTTTACTCATGAACATAAATTTATTCGTCATGGCTCATTAAAAAGCTTGCAGCAATTATTACAATCCAATACATTTATACGAGTACACAAATCGTACATTGTTAATATTTCCAAAGTCAAAGCTTTTTATGGGAATACCATTGAAATTGGAGCTGAAAAAATTCCAATAGGAAGAGCCTACAAGGAGGAGGTAAATCAACACTTAAAGTGACACAATGAATATTAAGATCCTAATTAAAGTATTTCCTTAAGGTTAGTTAATGCTTTTTCACTTCTTGAACAAATAAGTCTGCCATCACCTCTGCTCCAATCTTTATAGCAAGAGTTGAATCCTGCTTATGATGGGTAAAATTATGGCCAAACTGAATAATAACAGAATAGCCCGGCTTTAAACTATCGCAAGCATTCTACCATCTGCCTTCGGTGATAAAGCTTATAAAGTACTTCGACCACTGGCAGCAAGATTATGAATGGTAGCATAATCGTTGACAAAAAGCTTCATACCTTCTCCCCAATCCGATTCAGGATTTCGTGAAGGTTTCTTCCATGCCATTAATGAATCTCCCACCATCCAGATATCAACTGATTTAGGTCTATAACAAAAAAACAAGACTCCAAGCAGCGATAGTAAAATCAGAGCTATATAAAAATATCTCATTTAATAAGTTTTTATTCATATTATTCAATGACTTTACCGTTTACCAAAACATTCGAGAAGGTCACACCTTTAATAAGCTCTTTATTGTAATCATCATTCTCTGCAGTAATGTTCAGATTTTCAAATGTAAAATTCGACAGCTTATCGTACTCTGTTGTATTTATATCGAAGAATATTTCGCAATCCAACTCAATATCTCTCATTGTTATATGATCGGAATATGAAAGTGGTACATCTTCTCTACCTTTCAAATCAAAGAACTGCCTCCAGGGCTTTACAAATATCATACTATGCACCTGACCTTTAATATTTTCAACCGTAATATATTCATATTTCTGCGGGGTATCGGGTCGCATTTTTAACCATAACAAACGCGTAGCTTCAGAAACTTTACAGTTGCGCATCACTATGTTTTTATTATGAATGGATTCACTGCCACAGGTTAATGCAGAATGACAAAATCCGAACTCACAATCTTCAATAATAATATTGGTATTTTCTCCATTGGTCGAATCCCTATCTGCCCATGGTCCTTTACCTCCTTTCAAAGCAATGGCATCATCATTCACCGACATATAACACCCTTTGACTAAAACATTTGAACATACGTCAAGATCAATAGCATCGGTACTTGGGGCTTTAACCGGTTGGTGCGGTGAGAAAATATGCAGATCTAATATCTTAACATAGTTACACTGATAATAATGACTCGACCAGAAACCTGCATTAATCAACTTTACATCCTGCACCTGAACACTGTCACAATCCTGAATGAACACCAAACGAGGTCGTGAAACTTCCAGATTTGTACATTTTGGGTTTTCTTTTCTTCGATCCCAGAATGCCTCCCAATATTTTAATCCATTACCATTGATTGCTCCTTTTCCAGAGATGGTGAATCCATCAACACCGTATGCATTAATGAGGGCAGCAAAATAATCTATACTCTGACCTTCCATACGGGACTTCATAAATGGATAGTTTTCAATTTCATCAGAACCTTTCAGTGTTGCTCCATCAGCCAGATACAAATGAGTAAGAGGTTTAAAAAACAAGGCTCCACTTAAAAAAGTACCATTCGGTATCACAATAACTCCACCACCATTTGCTGATGCTTCATCAATTGTTTTCTGTATTATTTCGGTTTGTATAACAGTACTGTCATTGACTGCTCCAAAATCAACAATGTTATACTGCTTCCCCAGATCTTCAAGATTTATTTTCGAATTATCCGAAAACCATGCAGGAACTTTTGTTCCGTCAGGAAACAAATCCTCTGTTTGCTTTTTTTCAATCTTACATGCGGTAAATGTAAATACACCTGCCAATAATATTCCTAAATAAATCCCTCTCATTGTTCCCCCTGTTTATTCTTAATAAATTTTAATGTCGCACTATCCGAAAAAACACATCCTCTAATCACGGTTTCCAATTCCAGTTTTAATATTTCCCCCTTCGGATAGTCCGCTGCATTTAGTTTCAAAACTCTTTGATTACTTACTTCTTTTCCATTGATTCGCCAGCTGTAAGTATCATATTCATATCTTGCATCGAGTTCAAAAATATCTTCTTCACACACGAACTCTTTAATAACTTTTCGTTCTGAACCCTGCAATCGCATATGCATGCCATTAGGCCGCCCGCCCTCACCCTGACCGGATTTGGAATGAACATTACTTCCATTTGTATAATACTCCGGCCAGAAACGACCAAGATCTGATCCAAGGTAAAAACCTGTTTGAGTAGGTTGATTGTAGGCTATATTCTGGGTAATGACACTATTTCGATATATAACATCGTTCAACAATGTATAGAAACGATAGTCTGTTTCGAATGGCGTCATATAAATCCGTACTTCTCTGTTATTTTTGGTTCTCACAACCACTTCTTCGCGCCAGTCGCCAAAAATATCAGCACTGATGCATGGATTTCCCTTGGTCCAGTTATTAGCTATCAGGTCATCCTCATCGGTAAAAGATAGATGATCAACACCATCTCCATTCCATTTTTCAATTCGTACAAACGGACGTCGATATACTCCTGATCCGTTCAATAATTCACGGTTTAAATCGCCATCCCACCAGATAGCCATGTTAATTGATGGAGTACGTTCGGTGATCAGTCGACCATCAGCCGTATAAACACCACCTGAATGAGTTGTCCAGACTTCACAACCTCTGAACCGTGGATCGATATCCGCAGCAAGCGCCCGACCAACATCTTCGTATGAAGGAATACCCCAAAGCAATTCGCCTGTTGCTGCATCCCGCAATTCGCTTCCCGCTCGGGTAGGTACATGTTCGTGACAATCCCACACTTCCAATCCTGGTCGGTCAATATCTATATCTGTCAGATACATTGCATCACCATGACCTAATTTAGTATTATAAGCACCCGTTCCATCATCATTGATGAGACAGGCACCATAAGTCACCTCATCTTTTCCATCACCATCCACATCTCCGATGCTTAGGTTATGATTTCCCTGACCCGCATATTCTCTGTCCTTATCATTTCCGCTATTCGAATCAAAACGCCAACGTTTCGAAAGATGTCCATTACGATAATCCCATGCTTCTAAAACAGTTCTTTCGTAATAACCTCTGCAAATCAATATGCTTGGGTGCTCACCATCGAAATAACCAACTCCTCCAAGAAATCGATCCACCCTGTTGCCAGTTCTATCTCCAAAGCTATCAGGAGCACCACGCTCAATATATTTGGTTCTTGCTAATTCTTTTCCTGTAGCCCCTTCAATAACAGAAAGAAACTCGGGTCCCTCCATGATCTTACCATATGTTCTGGATCTTTCATCTCTATCGACATAATCCAAAATTCCATCCCCGCTAACATCTCCTATTGTTGCACCATCACCAAACACAGTTCCCTCTGCTGTTTTAACAGCTAACTCTGATTTTCCGTCACCATCAAAATCATAAACCATCATCTGGGTATAATGCGCACCTTGTCGAATATTCACACCCAAATCAACTCTCCAAAGAAAAGTGCCATCCAGCTTGTATGCTTCGATTACTGGACCACCATTACAAACTCCCCGATGCGAATTATCCTTTCCACTATTCTCCCGTTTCAGGATTAATTCCATCTCGCCATCACCCGTTAAATCACCAATAGAGACATCGTTTGGTGAGTATCGAAAATCAGGATCTCCAGGTATTTCTTTAACAGGTATTGTCAAGTACGGCTTCACTGACTCTTCTAGCAAAACATACTTTGCCAGAATTTTATCTGAGCCTGTCTCTTTTAGCGTATAAATCAGATCATTTGATTTTGGAACCGATGAATCAATGAAATACGTACTTTTTTGAAGTCCTTCATCATTAACCTTCTGAAGTTTTGAATCTCCTGCCTGACGATAAATGTCGAAACTCATTCGAACATCATCTTCTGGCAAAAATCGCCAGCTAACAGCAATACTGTCTTTATTTAATAGCATTGCTATCAATCCTCTTCCCAACTTCTCCTTGTGAAGAACAGAAGAATAGGCCGGACCTTTCTTCAACATATTAGTTTGCGAAAATGATGTTAACCAACCAATGGTCAGAACAATAACTGCAAAAAGCTTTATCTTGTGCATACTTAAAATTCCTGAATCATTTTCACTTTGTTGTCTCATTCCCTCAGTTCTTTTCTTTTTTCTAATCCTGAAAATGGATCAGCAACAGGTTCTCCATTTACAAAGATTCGATCAATATAAATCTTTTCAGCATCATCAAGTTTAAATAACGGACGACCATCAGGTTGGTCAAAATAAAATCTTACGTTATCGAATATTACATCTTTTGCATGACGAATATAAAAACCTGATGCAGGTATTGTACCAAACATCCAAGGTTCTGGATAAGTCCGTTCATTTTCAGGAGGCGTAATCAAACCATCTTCAGCAGGATGACCTCCTTTAAACCATATATTGATATTACTAAATGTAAGCGACTGAATAGAATGTCCCGGAACACCACTGATGATATTGGAGAATTGCGAATCAGCATCGTAAACATTTACATTTTGCACCAATATACGCTGCATTTTTCCAATCGGTGTTCCTTTGGGGCTTCGCTGGCGAGCTCCCAAACGAAAGAAAAAAGGAGAGTTACCAACATTACGCATAGTAATATTGGAAATTACGATATCTTCCAGATGACCACCATCAACAGCTTCAATGGCTAATCCTCTGCTGCGTTCAAAAATACAATTTGTAATGGCAATATTTTTAAAACCACCACTACTCTCAGTCCCTAATTTGATACGACCTGTATTGGTTCCATGATCGGGTGCAACATCTTCATATGTTTCCCAGGTTGCAGCCAAGGCCGATCCCTTATCATACCCAGAAACAAAACACCCGCTAATGGTTACGTTTTCGGTATCCTTAAAATAACCTAATCCATAACTTGATTTTAATACAATAGCATCATCCCACGGACAATTAACCGAACAGTCGGTGATACGTACATTACGACAACAATCAATGTCAAAACCATCACGATTGGTATCCACCTTCACATTCAGCACATGCAAATTATCAACTCCGGTAGCCAATAATGCGAAATGCCCGCAATGAAGCATTGAAATATCTTTTAAAGTGATATTATGACATTCTTTAAACGCAATTGCCTTGTTCCCCACACCAGTCAAGCGACTTTCTTCGCGGGTCAAACCTTCACCATGAATCAGTCCATGACCTTCGATTGCAATATCATGTTCACCAATAGCCCATATAAGGGAATTTTTCCAGTGACTATGCCCAAAATCCTGAAATGGATTATCAGGGTTTGGTTCTGCAGCATCGTACCCATCTTTCTGTGTTGGAAAGGCTGCCAGAATGGTTGCACCAGATTCGAGATAAAGAGTAATGTTACTCTTTAATCTTATAGAATAACAGGCATACGTTCCAGCTGGGACATAAATTGTACCTCCTCCATTTTTCGATGCTTCATCAATAGCAGCATTAATGGCCGGAGAATCGATTGCTTTTCCGTCACCAACAGCTTCATAATCACGAATATTGTATGTTGCAGCCAGTAACCCCTGAAAACTCAAAAGACAAATCAGTGAAAAAAGTATGAAGTATGCGTTGCGTTTAACCATGTGCGATTTACTTAATCAGGGGTTGATTTCATCCATTCGGTTTCCTCATTAACCCTGAAGTGACCTTCCTCAAATAACTGAGGAAGCATAAAATAATTATAATCAGCTTTAGGGCTTAGATAATAGACACAGAAATACAGTTCATCATTTGACTGCAGGGGAACACTGGATCCAAGTGTATGAGATTTGTTGTTTTTACCAGAATTCAAAAACTGCAGTGGATTATCCTGTTGATTCGCATCACATAATTTCAGTTTATCGCCCGGAGGTGTTTCTACTTCGAGAATTCTTAATGAGCGACTAGTTCCATAATAAAGAGTAAATGAATGTCCCTCAATGCTAAAGACATTCTGATCACAATATTCAGGTGACAACATATTTTTGTCAGGAGTAACCTCAACAACCTCATTTGAAGCACCTCCATAGGCCCATATCAACTTCGCTCCATCAGGCATGTTTTCAGACGACCACTTCATCACAGCCCCTTCACTATCGGTTAACTCTTTTATTATCCATGAAATCTTTCCTTTACCAATAAAAGCATCTTTTAAGGTATATTCTGTTTGATTTGCCTTGTTACTCTTTTTGACAGATGAAAAATCAGACAGCCACTTACTTTCTCCATCTACTTCAACACCCAAACGCAAAGTTCCAGCCAATCGGGGAGTTAAAAAAGTAACATCCGGTTGGAGAGCCAGGGCATTTATTGTACCCCAGCAAAGAATCAATCCTAAAGAGAGGTTTATCAATTTAGTTACCATCGGGTTTTTCTATTTCTACGAAAGGAGTCGGGTACCATTTGAACGATCCAAAATCGTCTGGTTTATCTGGTGAGAAATTCGGAACATCCTCTCTTAAATACTGAACCAGTGGCAAATTGATTTCTTTCATCCCATATACTACACACTGCACTATCTGCGAACCACCATAAGGATTAAAATGAGTGTTATCGGCTAATGCTTTAGGCTGATTAGGAAAAGTATTTGCCGGATAATGCACAAAAGCTTTCTTTGATTCATCAACACCCATTGCCTCGTATAAAGTGCGGGTATAACTATGTAAATCAATCAATGGTACATTCTGTTTTTCTGCAACTTTCTTCATGGCATCAGGATAATCACCATGGGTATCCATTATCTTTCCTTCATCGTTAAAGCTTCTTCTTTGAGTTGGCGTAACAAATACAAGATTCATTTCCTTCTCTTTCGCCTTCTCAACAAACTCATTCAATCGATCAGTGAAATTAAGGTAGGCACCTCTACCTTCTCCTTTTTCTTTTTGATCATTATGACCAAATTCTACAAAGATGTAATCACCTTTTTTGGCCTGCGTCAATAGTTTCGCCAACCTGCCACGAGCAATAAACCCTGTTGCGGTTTCGCCTGATTCGGCATAATTGGCAACAGCCACCTTCTCATTGAAAAATCGAGGAAACATTTGTCCCCAGCCAATCCAGGGCTCATAATCCTGATCAACAACGGTTGAGTTAGCACATAAAAAAACTGTGACTGCATCAGGAGCTGGGTCCATCTCAATAAATTCGACCTGAGGTGATTCACCATTAAACTCAAAAGTGATATCATCATCCCAGTTACGCTTACCCAATTCGCGTTGTTTAATATTTACTTTTCGGGTAGAATCAATCTGAAGATCGCGCTTATTGATAACAAATGTGATATCCTTAAACTCACCTGCAGCAGTTTCAATACCATCATAAAACAAACGTCGGGATTCACCACGAATAACAGTTTGCCCTTTTTGGGTTTTGGAACCAACCCTGACATGAACCCTATAATTGCCGTCTGGTATATTTTTAAAGGTAACAAACCCATTATCTGCAATCGACAATGGATTATCAATACGGTATTTGGCTTCTTTGGTTGAAGTACAATTGATAGTACCAAAAATCAAAAAACCAATAAGTGCAATATTTTTTAAGTATCTGTTTATTTTAGATGTCATGATTTACTCCTCCAGTTTATATACTTCAACTCCTGCCAATAAGAAACAGCCAACTCCGTAATCTTCAAAATCAGGAACGCTATCATATTTCACTGGCTGACCATCTTTGGGTTCTTTACCTGTTCCCTGCACATAACCTAGATATCCATTCTCGTGAACAGCATGTTTAACTATTGCTTCCCACGATTTAGTAATGATTGGTAAATAGGTTTCTTTATCAAGAATACCATTATTAACACCCCAGGCCATTCCATAAATAAATAAAGATGTCCCCGTTACCTCTTTACCACCATAATTTTTTGGATCATGCAGACTCACATTCCAGAATCCATCTTTTCGCTGACATTTCACCAAAGCATCGGTCATTGCTAAAAAGTCTTTTAAATAATCCTGGTAGTGTTTTTCATCAACTGGTATCTCATCCATTACGCGAACCAGGGCGGCATATACCCAACCATTTCCGCGTGACCAGTAACAATCTTCGCCATTTGGTTCTTTATAAGGAGGAATAAAATCGCCATCGCGCCACCATAGATTGTCCTCTGAATTAAACAATCCACCTGCAATATGATTACGACTATATTCGTACATACTCCACATCTTATCGTAGTATTTAGTTTCGTTAAGTGTGGTTCCCAGCTTTGCAAAAACAGGCATCCCCATTTGAATAGCATCAATCCAATCCCAGTCTCCGTTCTGAGGAGTATTCACCAACATTTCAAGATTGGCAATTACTTTTCTCAGTTTATGAGACTCCGGACATAATCTGTATAAATCAATATAAGTTTGTCCCGCACAATAATCATCTGCATTGCGGGTTGATGGCCCGTTCCGATAATCCCATTGATGAAAATCAGCCCAATCATTGGCATAGGCATAATATTTTTCTTCTGGTAAAATGGAATATAATGCCATTAATCCTTCATAATATACTCCACGAGTCCATATATTACTTGGTCGAAGTCGACCTACATTGGAAGGTGCTTTGTAATCTTCAAACTTGGTCATGAAATAATTATTCACTGACTCAATAGTTTTTAAAGTTGCTTCCCTGTCAGGTATTGTTTGCGCTAACAAATTACTGCCGGTTAACCCTAATACAGCTGTCAAAACCAAACTCTTAAGGGAAGTTTTCAATACTGATCTGAACATATAACTTGGTTTAATCTATTCTAATATTGCGAATATAATGCAGTAAATGCTTAGATACCCTGTAAATTAATCCATGTATATAGAAGATAGTACTAAGTGGTAGTTTACACTCGGTACTAATTAATTATCGAAATCATTAAATATTTTTTTTAACAGACAACTTCAAAAGATTATCATTCCTGATAATATAATATGCATCATGGCCTCAAAATACTAATCATTTTAAAAAAACATCAACACCATATTCTGTATTTAATGAGAAATAAATTTGAAGTCAAAAAATACACGTTCGAAACCACAAATAGAATATCCATTTTAACGGAAAAGGCTTTCATTTTAATCAAATCTAGATTCAAATTATACCCAAAAATCCACCTGTAAATTCGTCCGTTTCCCTCCATATTATTAAAGCAATTTATTAATAAATTAAGCTTTTTTATCAATCACAAATCGTAACAAATTATCCACCAGAGATTTTTTTTCACGCCATAATATGAACCTATAACACTGTTTTAATGCACGTTAATACCTGAAAGAACGATATTACAGGTCTTTGTATTTTTCTCCATTTCGATTGAAAAAGCTTCTTGTACTTTTACATTCGATTAATCTTATTAACACCTATTAACTTTTAATCTAAATACAAGTTACAGGACCAAGATTGACAAAATCGCTAAAGAAACCTTTTGTTATGAAAATTAGATCTATCTTATCTTTCATCTTTACACTTCTCATCGTATGGAGTTGTAAAAATGAAAAAGACAGTTACTACGACCGGCCAGAATGGCTTGAGCCGGCCATTTATCAACAACTTCAAGATAAAGGAAATTTTAACTCATTCCTGGCATGTGTTGATAAAGCAGGTTTAAAATCTACGTTAAGTGGTGCTGGTTTTTACACAGTATTTGCGCCAACAGATGAGGCATTTAAGACGTTCCTTGAAGAACAAAGCCTTACATCCATTTCAGCAATTGATGAAGACTTAGCCAAAGATATCGTGTCATATGCAATGATTCAGAACCGCTATTCTTTAGCTGAACTTGACGATTATCAATCTGTTTCGCAGGAATTAATCGAACCTGATATTGCATTCAAACGCAAGACGACATATTATAAGTGGACATACGAAGAAGATGTTCCACAATATGGTGTTAATAAAGTAATCGATGTAAATGCTGTTTCGGCTAAAGAATATACCGGATCTAATATTTTTTACGACGATAACAATTTCAAAAACATCCCATATTTCACGCCAACATTCTTAGGTTCACTAGGATTAACCAGTTACGATTACAATTATTTCTACCCTTCTGTTGAATTAGGTGAGATGAATGTTGTCGATGCCAAGGTTACTGAAGGAGACCTGTATGCCGAGAATGGAGTTATTCATATTGTAGATAAAGTAATTCTTCCTTTGCCTAATATTGAAGAGAAGCTTGCTGAAAATGATAATTACAGTACATTCAAAACTATTCTTGACGAATACATTCGTGAATATGATATTGCATCTGACTATTTCCTAATCAGAAACGAACAGGTTACCGGAACATACGAAGATATTTTTGTTAAAGGTTACCCAAGTGCTTATTTCTCGCCAAACGTAGAGAATTACCTTCGTTATGGCGGTGGCGAATGGTATGATGACCAAACAGAAGGTTTTACCATGTTCGCTCCTAATAACGCTGCTATCGAAGCCTTTTTCAACGAGAAGTTTCTTAAATATTACGAATCCATTGAACAAATGACAACTGATCAGATCGCTGATTTTATCAATGCTCATTTATGGAAAAACAATATGTGGCCAAGTAAATTCGCCCGTTACAATAATCTTCATGGTGAAGATGCCCGTTTCGATCCTGAAACAAACATTGAAGACAAAGCCCTTTGTAGTAATGGTATCTTTTACGGAACCAACATTGTTCAGGGATCAGATTTATATTATACCGTATTTGGTGATGTATCTCTTAATCCTGAGTATTCAAATATGTTGAATGCCATCAACACCTTCCCAATTATTAAGACACTTCTTAAAAACAGTAGTGAAGACATTAACATTCAGTTGATTCTTCTTACCAACGATCAAATGGATGCAACTGGTATCACTTACGATTATGGAAGAAGCGAGTGGACTATAACTGACAATAATCCACTGGGAAATAATGCATTGGTAGCATTAGAGAGACTGCTGAATTTACATTTATTCTTAAACAAAGATGTAAATTTTGAAGTACCTGGAATATACAAATCAGGTATGTTTGAAAATGGTGAATATGTAAAGGTAGCATCCTACCGACGTAAATATTATATCACCTCATCAGGTAATGCCAGTTCGTTTGCCGGACCACAATATCTGGGACCTATTGAAGAAAACGCAACAAATGGTCAGTCATACAGTGTTGCTGAACCAGTATTATTTACAACCGACAATGTGGGTGTTCAAATTGAGAAGAACGTTGCCAATTTCGGTTTGTATTATCAATATTTGTATAAATCAGCCACCAGTTTAAATCCTGACAATGGTGAGTCGATGGAAGGGTATCTGTATAACACCCTTACCAAAGCAATTAGCGATGTTAAAATTTCTCAGAATAATACCATCTTAATTCCGAATGATGCAGCCATTCAACAAGCTGTTGCTGACGGATATCTTCCTCCAATCACAATTGCTGACTTCACATTGGCGGAACAACAAATGGTATACAGCTTTGTGAAGTATCACATCCTTTCAGGCTTTATTCTTGAACCAAGCAGTTATTACCACAATGCTGTTTCAACACAATATAAAACTGTTGATGGTGAAACCTATGTAACTGTTGTAAGTGGCGACGATGTAATGACAATCACAGATTCTGAAGCCCGAACTGCAACTGTTGTCAACACCAGAAGTAATGTACTGGCTAACAGAGCAATCATACACCAGATCGATACTTATTTGCGCTATCCTAAAAACTAAATTTCATGAATAAATTAATAATATTACTCACCTTTATAGTTTCATTGTCAGTCTTTACAAAAGTGACAGCGCAAGAGCGAACTACGCTTACAGGTAAAGTAACAGATGAACAATTGATGAGCCCGCTTCCCGGGGTAGCTGTTGTTGCCCTTGATAAAAGTAATCGTATTCTGCATGGTACAATTACTAACCTAAATGGTGAATTTGTAATAGATGTACCAAAAGGAACTTCATCACTCCGATTTTCTTTTATTGGTTTTAAAGAACAAATTATACCCATCTCGGATAAATCAAATTACTACAAAGTAATATTAGTTGAAGACGTAGTTCAGATTGAAGATATTCAGGTAGTGGCAATCAAGAAAACCAATACGGGTTTTATGAATCTTGCCGACCGGGATCTGGCTATTCCAATCGCAAAAATTTCAGCTGAAGAATTTGATGATGTTCAAGCTTCCACTATTGATGATGCACTTCAGGGACGTTTAGCAGGTGTTGATATCGCAGCCAACTCAGGAGACCCGGGAGCAGGTATGTCAATCCGAATCAGAGGTGTTAGCACACTATCGGCTAATAATAAGCCTTTAATTGTGGTTGATAATGTTCCATTTGAAACAACTATTTCATCCGACTTTGATTTTGCAACTGCTAACGAAGAAGGTTATGCTCAGATGTTAAACATCTCAGTTAGTGACATTAAAGAGATTACCGTTTTGAAAGATGCTGCCGCAACAGCTATGTGGGGAACAAAAGCTGCCAACGGTGTATTAATGATTACTACAAAACGTGGTGTTAAGGGAAGAGCTCCAAGAGTAACCTATACATACAGAGGTACCTTTACAGAAGAACCTGAAACATTACCAACTCTTACAGGAGATCAGTATTCTACTCTTATCCAGGAAGCTTACATGAATACGCATAATTATCCTTTAAATACAAATGATTATAAGGAATTCCTGTATTTGCCAACCGAACCATATTACTATTACAACTATGGTCAGAATACTAACTGGATGGAAGCTATTTCCAGAAGGGGTTTTATTCATAACCATGACTTAGCAATTGATGGTGGTGGATCTAAAGCAACATACCGTTTCTCAACAAACTATCAGGAACAGGAAGGTGTAACTATTGGAACAGGTTTAAATCGTTTAACTACACGTTTAAATCTTGACTATTTTATTTCGGATAAGTTAAAACTACGTGCCGACTTCTCATATGCACATGGTACAACAGAAGGTAATTATTCTGAAAGTGGAGTAATCAGAAATACAACCAGTATTAGAAGTACTGCATACAGAATGATGCCTAATATGTCGATTTATGAATACAATGCCTTTGGCGAATTAACAGGTAACTATTTTGCTCCTCTTTCCAATCCGCAAGGTTCATTCCCAAGCATGTATAACCCGGTTGCATTGGCTAATATGGGAGTTCATAAAACAATAAATGACCGTATCAACTCAAAGTTCAATATTTCATATAATATTCTTCCTGAGCTTCGATACACAATGGACTTGTCGTTGGACGTAAACTCCAATAAACTTAAGCAGTTTCTTCCACAGGAAGCAACTGGAGTATCCAATACCAGCAGATATGCTAATCGTATGGTCGATCGTGATGATGACTCGTATAACATCTATACCAACAACATGTTGGCATACACCAATACGTTTAATGAAATACACCAGTTAACTGCAACAATTAACTTCCAGACTAACGAATACATTGGTTACGGTTCATACCTGTACAAGACAAATGGTATTTCATCTTCTTTACCTGATGCTTCTGGAGATGGACGTGATAACGTATCCGGTTATGGAGGTTCAACCAGCAAAGGTCAAAGCCGTTCAGTCGGTGCATTAGCTATGTTCCACTATAGCTTATTAGATCGTTATATTATCTCTGCCGGTATGCGAAGAGAAGGTAACTCAAGATTTGATGATAAGTACCGTTGGGCAAATTTCCCAAGTTTATCAGCTGCATGGCGTTTATCTGGTGAACCATTTCTTGAAAGTCTTACTTTCATGAATGATGTGAGAGTTCGTTTTAGCTATGGTGAGAATGGTAACCCTCCACGTTATGAATCGATGTTCTATAGTAATTACGGAACGTATGATTTTGCATACCTGGGAACAACTGGTTCATATCCGGTAAATATGCAGCTTCAAAACCTGAAGTGGGAGACGATTAAAACTACCAACGTAGGTGTATCAGCAGAATTATTTGACAGTAGAATCAGTACAGATGTTGACTTCTATAAAAACCGTACTGAAGATATGTTGTCCTACAATGTAGCAACTCAGTCAACTTCTGGTTATACAACAACATCGGTTAAGAATATTGGAACGATGGATAACTACGGTTGGGACTTACAGGTGAAAACATATCCTGTAAGAAGTAAAGACTGGACAGTAACATTCGATTTCAACATCGCACGTAACTACAATATATTAAGAGAATTAGCAGATGATTTCTCTACTGTGGTAGCCGAAACACCCGGTAACGGTGAATATAAAAGATATGCTCAGATTGACAACCCGGCTGGTTCATTCTACGGATTTCGATATAAAGGAGTATATACCACACAGGATCAATTAATTGCCCGCGATGAATTTGGCAATCAAATCAAAGATCCGAATGGGAATCCGATTTATATGATGTACGATTTTGCCAATGTAGACTATCTGTTTCAAATGGGTGATGCCATGTACGAAGATATTAACCACGATGGTAACATAAATGCAGCTGACGTTGTGTTACTGGGAGATGCTAACCCTGATTTCTTCGGTGGTTTTGGTCAAATGGTTCGATATAAAAACTTCTCATTCAATTACTATTTCTATTTCAGAGTAGGTAACGACATTATTAACCGTACTAAAATGTATGGTGAAAATATGCACACCTTCGATAATCAGACACAAGCTGTATTGCGCAGATGGAGAAAAGAAGGTGATGATACAGATATTCCACGAGCATTGCTTGGTTACGGTTACAACTGGCTAGGATCCGATCGTTTTGTTGAAGACGGATCATTTATGAGACTAAAATACATCACATTGGCTTATAAAATTCCAACCAAATTCTCTCGTAAGTTAGGAATGCAATCTGCCCGACTTTCAGCAACATTCAATAACCTGCTGACATTTACCAACTATAGTGGCCAGGATCCTGAAATTAACATCAATTCAAAGGATGGAACCATTTATACAGTAGGTTATGACGATTCAAATACGCCAAGAACCAGAGACATCACATGTACTTTAAGTATTACATTTTAAAAATTGAGGAAGCCATGATAAAAATTAAACTAAATAAATCCATGAATTTACGTTCAGTTGCCATTGTGCTTCTAATGAGCTTAGCAACTTTATCGTGTAATGATTGGCTGTACCTCGAGCCACAGGATACAATTATTGTAGAAGAGTTCTGGCAATCAAAAGAAGAAGTTCATAGTGCTGCAATGGGTATCTATTCATCTATGATTTCAGACCATCCATACCTGCTTTTTAAATGGGGTGAAGTACGAGGTGAAATGGTTAAGTCAAACAACTATAACGACTTTACTTATATAAATAATGGTGATATTCTGCCAACATTATCACTAATGAAGTGGGCACCTCTTTATCGCACCATCAACTATTGTAATAACCTGCTTGAAAAAGCTCCGGGTGTATTGGAATTGGATGATTCATTTACTCAGGAATTACTGGATCAATATCGTTCAGAAGCATATGCAATCAGAGGCCTGATGTATTTCTACCTGGCCAGATACTATGGTGAGGTACCATTGATTCTGGAAGCTACGCTTTCTGATGATCAGGATTTACAAGTTGCAAAAAGTAAACAATCAGTAATTTTCAAACAAATAGAGGCTGACTTAGCATATGCAGAAAGTCTGGCAGTTGAATCGTTTGAGGATGTTGAAAACGATAAGGGGCGAATCACAAAAGCAGCCATTAATGCTATACAGGCTGACCTTTATTTATGGACAAATGATTATGATAAAAGTATTGAAGCTGCTGATAAAGTAATTAACTCAGGTAAATTCGGATTAGTTCCTTTTGGTGAAATGTGGTTAAACACACTATTCCATCAAACGAATTCAATTGAAGGAATTTTTGAACTACAATACTCAACTCAGTATTTAAATCCTTTTTATACACTGTTTAACTATAACAGAACCTTCTTTGCCAATGCAGATATAATGGAAACCTATTTCCCTATCGACATATATTTACCTACCGATAGTGCAGATATCAGAGGAGACAGAGGTTCTTTCCGTTCAAGCCGCAACTATAAGTTATGGAAATACATTGGGTTAAACAGAGATGAAGAAAAAGGCGATGATGAGGCAACTTCAAACTTCATTTTATACCGCTACGCTGATGTACTTCTTTTAAAAGCAGAAGCACTTGCGATGAGAGGTGATGGCGATGATTACGAACAGTCACTGGCTTTAATAAAAAAGATCAGAGCAAGAGCCAAGGCTTCTGCAGTAACACAAAACATACTTGACGGTGAGATAATTACTCAACAAGGTTTAATCTCCTACATCGTTAACGAAAGAGCCCGTGAGTTTATGTTCGAAGGTAAAAGATGGCTGGATGTTCTGCGTAATGCACGACGTAATAACTACGAACGCATGGATTTAATTGAAACAATGGTAATATCCGGTGCTCCATACAACCGTCTTCAAACCATTTTGAGTAAGTATCAGGATACACTAAGTCATTATTATCCAATACCTCAATCGGATATCAATGCCGGATATCCTGTTCTTGTCCAGAATCCATTTTACAATTAAAGGACTAGTTAAAAGAATCAGTTAAAATGAAAGAATCACAAAAACATATTATTTCTGGCAGAGGAACTTCAAAAGTTACCAATGCACCAACATATGCAGATTCTTCAATCCAAACTAAAAACAACAGAATCATGAAAATAAATCCATTTTTTAGAATTGGTATAATTGGACTTTTGACAGCAGTCATTTTCTCAGTGTCCAGTTGTCAACCCGAAGAATACACCGAAAGGACCAACTACGAACAGCTAATTGGTGAGTATCTGCAAGAAAATCCGGATCAGTTTTCAACTTTTTATGAAGTATTACAAAAAAGTGAAACAGTCGCTTTCTTAAAAGCTTATGGTACTTATACACTATTTGCTCCTACAAACGAAGCTTTTGAAGCTTATTTTGAAAGCAAGGAGAAAACAGGTCTTAATGATTTTACAACTGAAGAACTTAAAGACCTTGTAAGATATCACACCATTCAGGATACCATTGCCTCTACCCTTTTTATTGATGGGAAATTGCAGACTCCTACCATGTATGGTCAATATCTTACATCTAAAGTTCAGTATGTTGATAACGAAGCGACCATAGTACTTAATAAATATTCAAACATTGAAATGAAGGATAAGCGTTTATTAAACGGTATTCTTTTCTCTGTTGAAAATGTACTGGATCCTGTTACAAAAACAACATCAGAGTTGATTGGCGAAAATCCTGATTACAGTATTTTTTATGAAGCACTTGTTAATACAGGTTTTGCTGATACTTTGGATTTAGCAGTTGAAAAAGGAGATGAAGACCCACGTTGGTTTACAACCATTGTGATTCCTAATTCGGCTTATGCTAAAGATGAAATTAACTCATATGACGAGCTGGCTGCAAAATACAGTAATACAGGTAATCCTAAAAATCCGGAAGACAGTTTATTCCTATATGTAGCTTACCATATACTGGATGAACAATTAAAATTTGTGAGTGATCTTCAGGAACAGGCTGCACATTTAACAATGGCTCCACTGGAAGTTATCACAATCAAAACTGTAGATGCTCAGGTAAAAATCAACGAGGATTATTTTAACGGTGCTATCGAAGAAGGATACGCAATTAATCTGGATGCATCAGACAATACAACCAATAATGGTGTTTACCATGTAATGGATAATGACTTTAATATTAAAGTCCGCACACCATTCCCTGTTTACTGGGATGTAACGGATCAATTGGAGATTCGAAAAATGCCGGGTATTTATGGAAAACAATCTGTAATACTCGAACCAGGACAGCTGGAAGAGATTGTCTGGCCGGAAGGTAACAACATATGGTATAAAGTTGGAACAGTTAACTCTCCTTATCCTTTCGTATTAGGAGACTTCCTGGAGGTTTACTTACGACCTGAAGTTGTTCCATGGATAGAATTTACTACTCCAATATTGGTTAAAGGAGAATATAAGGTTTGGACCTGTACACGAAATGTATATCCATCCAGTGGAAGAAGAAACCCAATCTTTTTTGTGTATTTCGATGATGAAGTACTTCCTGTAATTATCGATACCAACATTACTCTTAACCGTGATGTGAGTGAAGAAGAATATGAATTACAAGGTTTGAAATGGTATTCTTTCTGGCCTCTTAGAGATTCTACTGCTTATCGCTATGTGGATGGAGATGGTTCGGGTCGTTTTACAGGGCAGCTTGCCGGAACCATTAAAGTAGAAACAACCGGACAGCATAAAATCAAGTTTGTAGGTATCAGTGCCTATGCAGGTCAGGTGTTACGTCTGGATCAGATTCATTTTATACCAACCGATATGGATCAAATCTGGCCAAGAAGTAACGTCGATGACAATTCCCGAATTGAAAAAGAAGGATTGCCACCAATGACTGTACCTGAATAATATGTTAGTAAGAATTATTGACAAAAGATCTATAGAAAAAAATTAGGCATGAGAAATTATATATTACAAATAGCTACTGTTGTTGTGCTTCTTCTTTTTAACGGATGCCAAGACGCCTGGGAGAATCACGCCGACCTGGCTGACAGCACGGCCTCACAATCTTTAATCGAAATACTGGAAGGCAATTCAAGTTACAGCAATTTTGTTTCTGCTCTCAAAACAACGGGGCTTAACAAGACATTATCAGAACCATATATGTATACAGTCTGGGCACCATCAAATGATGTTTTCACTAATCTGCCCGATGATGCAAAAGAATTATACAAGCTGGTTGCCAACCACATTAGTAAAGGTGCCACTCTAACATCAACTTTGGCTGAAACCAAAAGAATTTTAATGCTAAGCGGAAAGTTTATTGAACTTGATGGAGAGGCTGCTACAATCGATCAGATAGCAATCACTAAAAAAGATCAGGCAGCAACTAATGGTGTGGTACAGTTTATCGGATCAACCATTGAGCCTCGCATCACTATCTGGCAATACCTTGAAAGCTATGCAGGAACAAACAAACATATCGAATATCTGAATTCATTATCAGGCGATGTTTTTGATCCCGATTCTGCTACCATAACCGGTTATACCGGGGATGGACTGCCAATCTATGACACGCTATCGGGAATGGTTTGGAAAAACAGTTTTCTGGATAATGTTGCTGATTTAAGATCGGAAGATTCTACCTACACTCTAATCATTATTGATGACGAAGCTTTTGATACAGAATTTGATACTTACACATCCTATTTTAAAGTTTCTCCTGCTACCACCGATGAAGCACTTGCTTTGAATAAGGCTAAATGTTTATATAAGATTACAAAAGATTATGTATTCACAAGCAGCTATGGAGCGACAGAAATACCTGCAATTGCAACTTCAGTAGACATGGTAGATGTACCTGTTGATAAATCATTGGTTTATGATTCATTTCAGGCCAGCAATGGTTGGGTTCATCATATCACATCATGTGCTGTACCTCTTGCAAACAAAATACAACCTATTATTATAGAAGGAGAAACTCTGGAACGTTTCACTGATAACTATACCATTTTTGGTGATGCAATTGACGGATATCCTGCAGGATATAAACGAGTAAGACCTGATGCTTCAGGAGGCTTCGATTATGTATTGGATAACTGGACAACGACTGCTAAAGGATCAGGTTTAATCTTACATGCTGATGAAGTAGCATCCATGAGATACAAGTTTTATCTAAAGGCAGTAAACGATTTCAGGGGTTCATACAGATACCCAAAAGCAACTGATTACACGCTTCGACAAAAACTAGGTGTTACAACTCTAATATCAGAAAACAATGATATATATGATTTTAACCCAATAATTGCCGTTTCAGATACAATTAGTATAACTGCTGCATCTTATGAGGAAGCGGTGGAAGAAGAGGTTGGAACCTACAGATTTTTCTCAATGAAAGATATCTATTTATGGTTACAAAGTGTGGATAATGGCGCAGCTGTTACTGCAGATTACATCAAACTAGTTCCTGACTTCGAATAATTTGAAAAATTACACATTATGACTAACATAAAACAGCTAATTATACTCGTTTTTGTCATTCTTGGAGGTACTGTTGCCTTAGCCCAGGATCAGCTGGTTGAGCCGATTGAAGTTACTGGTACAGTATATGATGCAGAAACACGTAGACCCTTAGAATATGTAGCCATTGATAATGACTCTATAGCTTCAACTTTTACTGATTCAATTGGTAATTACCGCATAGCAGTGCGTTCATATCAGGACATTATTAAGGTAACCGTTTTCGGATACGAAGATCGCGAAGTGATTCTTGCCGGTCGCTCAAAGGTTGATGTCTATATGACTCCAGTTGGTTATCCAACTTTTCAGAGAGAAGCAAACTTATTTTATACCAATCCTAAATTAGCTTACACACCTCACGCAGTAAACAGTGTAATTGTTAATTCAGGTTACGACAATGGAGGTAAAACAGGCTCTCCATCTGGAGAATCAGTTTTCAGAGGCCGGGTTCCTGGTCTTGAAGTATTAAGCCGCTCAGGGATTCCTGGAGTAGGTTCGGATATTTTCTTAAGAGGTTACTCCTCTTTATATGGAGATAATCGCGCTTTGATGGTGGTTGATGGTATGATCTATGATGACTCGGAATATGGTACAACAACCATTAACGGACAAAGAAAAAACCCTTTTACTGCTATTGATATTACCGATATTGAAAATGTTACAATATTAAAAGATGCTGCTTCTATTTTTGGTTCAAAGGCTGCTAACGGTGTAATCTTCATTACTACCAGTCACGCAACTGAACAATCAAACAAAATAGAATTGAACATGTCAGGTGGTATTAATATGGAACCTGCCGGATTCCCGATGATGAATGCCGATGATTATTCATTATTCTTATATGATATGATGCAAAGTCAGGGCATTAGCGGAGACTCTATCAGTAAGTTACCTTATATGAATAGCACCAAAGGTACAGAAGACTATTACCGTTATCATAACGATACTGACTGGCAAAAAGAAGTATTTGCCAACAGCTACAATACCAATGTAGGTTTCAAGATTAAAGGTGGTGACGATGTTGCGTTGTACGCTTTATCCATCAACTATTTGAAAAACGAAGGCATTGTAACCGGAACTGATTTCTCTAAATTCAATATGAGATTTAATTCCGACATCAATATAAGCAAGGTTTTCAGTCTAAACTCAAATGTTAGCTTCATGAGAGGTGACCAAAATCACCGAAGCGGTACCTCTAGTTTTGGATTGGATAATCCATACTATCAGGCATTGATTAAAGCACCCTTCCTTACCAGCTTCGTTAGAACTGCGGATGGCATTGAAACACCTGTTTATGAAGATTTTGATGTATTTGGTGTATCCAACCCAAGTTCAATGCTTTATGATGCCAATGGTTTGGATCAGGTAGCACGTTACTATCGTTTTACCGGATCATTTAATCTGAATGCTAAAATCAATGATAAACTGACTATCAGTAATTTGGTTGGTATCTTATTTGATAAAGACAGGGAAACCTATTTTATTCCTTCATTAGGTATATCTCCTGATACTACCGACATAGGTGTTATTTATAATAAGAATGGATTCAGAACTCTGAAACAATTCACTATTAACAACGATTTCAGACTAAACTATAACACAACTATCAATAATACTCACTTCATCAACGGAATTATTGGGGCAAGACTCAATATCAACCGTGCTGAAGAAGACTGGGCAACCGGAGCCAATACACCTAGTGATCAGATTACATCAGTTGGCCAGGGCGACCCATTATACAACACATCAGGTGGTTTCCTGAGCGACTGGACTTCGATTACTTATTATGCATCTGCCAATTACGGATTCAGAAAGAAATACTTTGTTTCTGCCAATGTTTCAGTTGATGGTGCATCTCATTTTGGTACTGAGGCTGATGGTCTGAAACTGGGTGAACATATTTACGGTGTTTTTCCATCTGTTGCAGGAGCATGGCTATTGAGCTCTGAGAACTTTTTGTCGGATGTTTCATTCATCGATTTGTTAAAGGTAAGAGCCAGTTATGGTTTAACCGGTAACGACAATTTCGGTTTATATCACAGGTATAAATATTACGAAGCCAAAAATTTCCTTGGACAACAAGGTATCATCAGGGGTAATATTCCTAATACAGGTATACAGTGGGAAACCAATACCAAGGCAAACGTTGGTTTAGATATGGAATTACTTCATAGCCGTTTGGTAATAACTGCTGATGTATATCAAAACAAAACCGAAGACTTAATTGAGAACAAAGTAGCTTCCATCTATTCCGGCGAAGAAAACTACTTTTTCAATAACGGTAGTTTTACCACACAAGGTATTGATTTAGGTATTCAGGGAAGAGTAATCTCAGGTAAAGTAAAATGGGACCTGGGGCTTAATATCGGCAGTTACATAACAGAAGTAACCGCATTACACAACAACAGTTTAGAAACTGAATTATACGGAGCCACTGTTTTAACACAAGTAGGTCAGCCAATTGGCGTTTTCTACGGCTATGAAACCAATGGAGTTTATGCAACATCAGAAGCAGCTGCAAACTCTAAATTGGGTAACTACCTGCCAAATACCGACATCGTTCCTTTTGAAGCAGGTGATGTAATCTTTGTTGATCATCACAAAGACAATATTGAAGGTGAATCATATACCAGTATAATTGACGAAAATGACAGAGTTGTTATTGGAGACCCTACTCCTGACTTCTTTGGTGAGGTTAATACACGAGTTAATTACAAAGGTGTCACATTAATTGCCAACGTTGGCTTTTCATATGGTAATGATGTTTTTAATGCTATGCGTTATCAGTTGGAATCAATGGGATCTTATAACAATCAGACCAATGCAATCCGAAACAGATGGCGCACTGAAGGTCAGGTTACTGATATTCCTAAGGCTACTTATGGTGATCCTATGATGAACAGTCGTTTTTCTGATCGTTGGATCGAAGATGGTTCTTACATCAGACTGCGCAATATTACAATAAGCTACAAATTGCCTATTCGAACCAGTTTTATGGAATTGCCTGAAGTATATGTAACAGGTAACAACCTTCTTACATTCACTAAATACAAAGGATTAGACCCTGATTTTAGCCTAAGTAATTCAACACTTACCAGAGGAATTGATATGGGTCTGCCACCACAAAGCAAAGCTATTCTACTGGGTATTAAACTGAAACTATAATCAACGTGCAAACAATGATGATCATGAAAAAAAATCATTTAATATATACTCTCTTTCTTGTATTAATCGCTTTTACAACTGCATGCGACGATATTCTGGAAGTAGAAAATCTGGATGTTCTTAAAGACAGTAATCATTATAAAACAATTAATGATGCTAACAGTGCCGTTTTGGGAGCTTATGCCCTGTTTCAGGATCTGGCGCCTCAATTGGTGGTACTGAATGAATTAAGAGCCGATCTGATGGATATTACTTACAATGCTGATCATTATCTGGAGGAAGTTAGTAAACACTCTACAACTTCAGATAATCCTTGGACAGATCCACGACCTTTCTATAAGGTTATCAATAACTGTAACGATGTAATGCAGAATCTTACAGAGATGTACGAAAGTTCTAAAATTACCCGTGAGCAGTATAATCAGCGTTACAGCGATATGGGAGCTTTAAGAACCTATGTGTATTTCCAGTTGATTATTCATTATGGTAAAGCACCTTATATTACAAAACCTATTGAAAGCATTGATGACTTATCAAAAATCAACACATCTGAAGCACCGGTGCTGGAAATTGAAGAAATGTTAGCAACACTTCTTTCATTTATGGAAGGTCTGCCATACACCGATTTATACACCGACACAGATATCAACACAAGTTTTGATGGATTTAGCACACAGATTTCTTTCATTGATAAGGAATATCTTTTAGGTGAACTAAACCTTTGGAATGGTAATTATCTGGCTGCAGCCAGCTACTTTAAAAATATAATGGAACGTTCAGCCGGAGACTTTGATAAGTACAAAATACCAACAGACTTTTTTACTTTCTCAGACTACCACAGCCGCTATGTTCGTTATTACGAAAATGATATTGAAAGTGCGGTAAATAATTGGGCAACCCTGTTCTCAACATATGGTACCAGCGATTATTATGGTGAGTGGATTTGGGTGATGTATTATCATTATGCATATGAACCATCTCCGTTCTATGAGCTTTTCTCTAAAGAACAGGGTAATTATTACCTTAAACCTTCTGCTGCAGCCATTAGCAACTGGGACAGTCAGTTGCAAGGCAATGGATTTGTCGGAGACTTCAGAGGTAATATAGAAGATTTCAATGGCAATACAGGTTCTTACAAATTAGTTGGAAACGATCCAGTTATTACCAAATACATATCAGATCTTGATGAAAATAATCCACTTGAAAAGGCTGGTAAATGGTACTTATGGCGTGCTACATCATTACACTTGCGTTATAGTGAAGCAGCCAACCGCGATGGAAAACATAAAGTTGCCTACGCATTAATGAACAGAGGTATTGCTTCTGCTTATGCTTACCCTGGAAACAAAAATGATGTGGTAGGAACCTTTAACTGGGAACAAACACAACTTCCATATCCATATGACTTTGATGCACGAAGTACTAATAACCTTCAGGTACCACCAGTACACAGAGGTTTATGGTACAGGAATGTTGGAGTTCGCGACAGAGTTAGTCTTCAAAGCTATACCGTACCTACTGATCAGGACTCACTTCTTTACATAGAAGATAAGATATTGGAAGAAAATGCTTTGGAACTGGCTTTTGAAGGTTCACGTTGGGGCGATTTGGTTCGTATGTCAATCCGTCGTGGAGACAATACCCTTCTGGCTGAAAAAGTTGCTCAAAAATTTGAAAAGGCGGGTGATGCAGGAACAGCAAATCAATTGCGTGCTTTGTTAGCCAACCGTGAAAACTGGTGGTTACCACTCACTGATAACGAAGAATAATTTATAGCAAAGGCTATATTGACTTAATACATATTATTATTCAACTAATTTCATTTATTATGAAGAAGATCTATCTTAAACAATTAAAAACATGGACCTTCACGGCTGCCATGTTATTAACAACATCCGGGTTAATGGCCCAGACTTCAATGACATGGAATGGTGCAGTCAGTACAGATGCAACTGTACCAGACAACTGGACACCAGCAACCACTATGGCTGGTAACGACCTTGTGATTGGTAATAGTGGTACATATACTTATGCACCAACCATCTCAGGAACTGAAACTTTGGAAGTTCACTATTTTGATCTTCAGGCAGGAGCTACAACTGTTGATAACGGTGACGGAACAACAACTGATGTGCCTGCAGGAGTTA
The DNA here is from genome assembly GCF_963674565.1 of uncultured Carboxylicivirga sp. Classification (NCBI taxonomy): domain Bacteria; kingdom Pseudomonadati; phylum Bacteroidota; class Bacteroidia; order Marinilabiliales; family Marinilabiliaceae; genus Carboxylicivirga; species uncultured Carboxylicivirga sp. Next base: position 5,342,282 of record NZ_OY771430.1, on the reverse strand, counting down.
TCACTATTAACATGGCTACAAATGCAACATTCCGCATCACAGCAAATATAACAAGTGGTGGAGACTTTCCTCGTGGTGATGTTTATGTTTTAGGTGGTAATTTCCATTATCAGCCCAATAAAAACTATTACATGGATTCAAACTCATCTTTCTTCCATTTCGATTGTGACACTGTTACTTTCAGAAACTTGTTTGCTTTAGGAGACAGAGATGGAACAAAAGGTGGTAGAATGGAAGTTGTTGGATCAACTTTAGTACTTTCAGGTGATATGATTCGAGTACCAACCGGTCTTGGTCGTGAACATCTTTATATTGCTGATGATGCTGAAATAAGACTTAACGGTGACAAAACTGCTTATGTTAATGATTTGATCGCTGCCGGAAGTATGGGTACATCTGCTGATAAAGATATCGTTGTTAAATACGATCCTTTAGAGCTAAAAACTTATATAACTACACGTTTAAAAACTGCTTTCGTTATCGAACCAACTGATCGTCAATTATTAAGTGTTGATGAAGTTGGAAGTACAGTTTCAGCTGTTCAAAATGATGGTTTTACCAGTATGACAGGTGGCGTTGAGTGGGTTTACGGTACTGTTGACGGAACATTCGACACAAGTTTTTCTCCAGCTCAGACAGGTGCTACTATCGATCCTGTATTCTCTGCTCCTGGAACTTATTACCTGGCATTAAAAGGTATTGATGGAGACGCTGCTGTTCATTATTCAAACAGCGTTGAATTTGTTATTACATCAAATTTAGTAACTGTAGCCCCTGAAGTTACTCAGAATCTTCGTCTGGGTCAGATGGGTGGCATGGTAACAGTTACTGAAGAAGGAACTTCAACAGCAAGAGAATGGAAATATTCAACTACTGGTGGTGGTCCTTACGTTTCATTTGCTACTCCTGTTACAGGTCCTGAGTTTGTTGCTGAATTTACAGAAGTAGGTACTTACTTTGTTGTTTGTGAATCAACTATTGATGGAACAACTTATACAAGTAAAGAAATCCAATACAATGTAACAGAGTGGAATGCAGCTCAATTAAATATCACTTTTGGTGGAATTAATGGTACAAGTGCAGAAGATATCTTCAACTGGGATCCTGCTGCATATGTTGCTAATAATGGTATCACTATTCCTGAAGATATGTCTGTTGTTATCAGTAAAGGAAACAACGATACTATTAAAAACATTAATATTAAGACCGGTAGTTTGCTAACTTTCAATGGACAGTCGGCTACTGATACACTTTGGTATCGCAATACTAACGAATGGTCTGGACCAGGTTCATTCCTTATATCTAATGGTGTATTTGTATTCCCAAGCTCTTATTTCAGATTATACAACAACACTACTACCTTTACTGTAGAAGGTAATGCACAAGCTTTAATGTGGGCTAGTGGTGGTCAGGTTCTTTTAGATGGTTCAAGTGCACCTGTTGATGGATCTAACATCATCATTAGAGACAATGCTATTATGTATTTCAGTCAACCTCCAGGACGTATTGCAGCTGCTCAAGGTTATGGTGAATTACGTTTATCTGACAATGCTGAATATCATTTTGCCGGTGATGTACGTGGTTCTATCGCAACCTGGTTAACGGGTACTGTTGAAACAGACGGAACAATTTCTTTCTATCCTAAGTTTATCACTCCTGAAGGATTTGAACCTCAAATGATTTATGACGAAGTACAAGATCTTACTATAGTATCTGTACGTGCCCTTTCTGCATTCGGTATTGAGCAAACAAAAACTCAAATTGTAGGAATAGACAGATTAACCAATACATTATCATTAGTTAATGCAGGTGGTTATGATAGCTACGAATGGAAATGGTCTCCAGGTCCTAGTGGTCCATTCCAAAGCTTCGATCCAGCTGTTACAGGTGCAACTGCTCAGGTATCATTCCCTGCTGGTGGAACTTACTATGTAGTATGTTATGCTACTTTAAATGGTGTTGAAGAAAGATCAAACAACAGTGTACCTGTTAAAGTGGTTGATATTGCTGTATCTCCAGCTGATACTCAATACATTCCTATTGACGCTGATGGTACCGAATTATCTGTTACACTTCCTGATGGAGCATTAGGTATTCAGTGGAGATATTCAACCGTTTCAGGTGGTCCTTATGAAGAGTTCAATCCACAGGAACTAAGCAGTACCTATCTTCCTTGGGGTGATGAATTCACAGGAAATCATTACATCGTTTACGAAGCTACTGTAACTGATGATGATGGCCAACAGGTAACTGTATACAGTAACGAAGTATCAATTATGGTAGGTGCTACTGCAATTGGCGATAATAAAGCTGCAAAAGTAAGCTTGTATCCTAACCCATCAGATGGTAATTTCTTCATCGATGTTGAAGAAGGAGAAGGTAGTACTATTGAAGTTATTAATGCTGCCGGTGCAACTGTATCAAGTCAGGTTGTTAGCGGAGCAGGTAAAGTTCCTGTTTCTGTTTCTACTAAAGGTTTATACCTTGTAAAAGTTACAACTGGTAATAGCGTAACTGTTAAACGAGTAATTGTTAAATAATTTAATTCATAAAGGAAAGCTCAGTACTGAGCTTTCCTTTTTTACCCTTAAACAAATACCTGATAAAATACTTATTAATAACAACCAACCTTTTATTTTAACCGTATCAATAACCTAACAATGAAGATTATGCCTTGAAGAAAGGCATTAATGCGTTAAAGACATTTATAGGAAAGAAAACAACCTTATTATACAAAACTGATCATTAATAAATTCAATATATAACAGAAGCAATTTCTGCCCATATACAAAAAAGTATTCTTACAGCTTATGAAAATAAAATTTTTACATATGAAAAATCTAAAACTCCTGATTAAGACTGTCATGATGATAATTGCATTCGGTTTGTATCAGAACACAAGTGCGCAGCGTAAGATGGAGGTGCTGGACAGAGGTGTACTTGCTATTGAATCCGGAAGCAACATTTATGTTGGTTGGCGAATATCGGCAACTGAACTTAGAAATGTTGCATTTAATGTTTACCGCGATGGTACAAAAATAAACTCAACTCCAATCACTGGAGCATCCAACTATCTGGATACATCTGGCAGCTCTGCTGCAATGTATTCTGTTTCTGCAATAATTGATGGAATAGAACAACCAGTATCTGATGAAGTGCCTGTTTGGACAAGTCAATACCTGGATATTCCAATAAATGAATTGTATGGAGCCATTGATAAATACGAATTAAATGATGCCTCAGTAGGTGATTTGGATGGTGACGGACAATACGAAGTGATCATTAAAAGAGTTGCTGCTGATCAAAGTGTCGGTGCTACCTATTTCAATTTACTCGAAGCCTACAAACTGGATGGAACCTATCTATGGACAATCGATATGGGTCCGAATATCAATGATAAAACGGAATTAAACTTTTTAGTTTATGATTTTGACGGTGATGGAAAAGCTGAGGTTGCAACACGCACATCCGATGGTTTTACCGATGGTACCGGAACTTATGTTGGAGACCGTGATGGAGATGGAACCATTAACTACAGGTATTCATTAGTTGATAATTCAGGAACACTATACAGAACCGAAGGACCTGACTATGTTTCAATTTTCGAAGGTGCAACCGGAAAAGAATTAGCATGGGATTATTATATTGAGTTAGATCCAATCTCACAATGGGGAACACCAGGTATGCACCTTGCACAGTATGCTCACCGTGCCAATAAATGTATGTGGACCGTAGCCTATCTGGATGGTAAAAAACCAAGTATGGTTAATGGTCGAGGGATCTATCATCGTATAAAGATGGAAGCCTGGGATTGGGACGGTACCAATTTAACCAAGAGATGGGCTTTTGATAGCGATCCCGGAGGAGTTGCCACTTCGTACACCGGACAAGGAAACCATAATTTAAGTTGCGGTGATGTTGACAACGATGGCTGTGATGAGATTGTATATGGTGCTATGGTTGTTAACAATGATGGTTCTGGTCTTTACTCAACCGGTTTTGGACACGGTGATGCTCTTCATGTCAGTGATATGGATCCTGATCGACCTGGTTTGGAAACATGGCAATGTCTGGAAGGTTCTGAACATTGGGGAGTTACTTTAAGAAGCTCAGCTGACGGTGAATTGCATATTCGTTACAGATCAAACCGTGACTGTGGACGATGTGCAGCCGGCGATATAAATCCTGATCATGATGGTTGGGAAGTTTGGGGAGCTACTGAAAGTCCAATGTATAATGTTGATGGGGAAGTTGTTGGTTCAAACAATGTACCAATGAATTACATGATATGGTGGGATGGAGATTTAAGCCGTGAATTCATGGATTATTCATCTTTCTCGTCAGATATAGGATATGGAACACCTCAAATATCAAAATATGATCCAGCTATACTCGATAATTATTCTGTCTTGGTTGCATCCGGGATGGCAACTATTAATCATTCAAAAGGAAATCCATGCTTGCAAGCCGATGTTATCGGTGACTGGCGCGAAGAAATGATTGTTAGAAGCATCGACAATTCAAAATTAAGAATTTATACTTCTACTGATGTTACGGATTTCCGCATGCCCACATTAATGCACGAACCTCAATATAGGATAGCTGTAGCATGGCAGAATAACTCATACAATCAACCACCTCACACAGGAATCTATCTGGGAAATGAAACTGAAGAGGCTGTTCCCTACCCTATCATTAATGATAAAGTAGCATGGGTTTCGGGGCCTGACTGGGGAAGTGGTTCTTCAACATGGATTGACGAAGATGGCAACCCTGTATCATATGCTGATGGAGCTAATGTTTTGTTCGATTATACAGGAAATAACACAAGTTCAGTAAATATTACCAATACAGTATCGCCACGCAGTGTGACTGTATTCTCTCAGAATGACTATACTTTTGAAGGAACAGGTAAATTATCAGGAGATATGGAATTAATAAAGGCTGGAACAGGCACCTTAATTCTTAATTCAAACCATGATTATACTGGAGCAACCAAATTATACAATGGTAAATTAATCATTAATCAGGCTATTGCAGGCAGTAATGCAGAAGTTGGTATGTTTGGCGAATTATTTTTGAACGGTACCGTTGGTAATGGAGTTACGGTAATGTCCAGAGGAAAATTAAGAATTGGTTCAACCGAAGGTACTGTTGGCAATGGAGTTATACAAAATGGTCTGACTCTCAATGAAGGATCAAAAACGTATTTTGATTTAACAATGGATCCGGCTGGTACAAATGATGTAATTTCGTTAACTGGTGATCTGACCATTGAAGGAATCTGTAATTTTTATTTTAATCGCCTGAATGGATCTCTGGATCCCGGATCATATGACTTAATAACCTTTGATGGAACATTTATTGGTTCTGTTGATGATATTCAAATATTAAATATAAATGATGTTGCATGTCAGGTAGTGGTTGCCGGTGGAAAGCTAACATTAGAAGTATTGGAGGTTCGTGAAGCAACCGATATTATCTGGTCTGGAAGTACCAACAATATATGGGATTTTGCCGGAGCTTACAACTGGTTGAACAGCGGTATTGATGATTGGTTTTTAGGCAACGACAATGTAACTTTTAATGATGATGCCTCCCGTTCAACAATTAATATCACAGAGATAGTTCCTATTGGTAGCATGGTTGTTAATGCCAGTTCCAACTTCACATTTGATGGAGAGGGCATGATTTCCGGTACAGGTGGCTTAACTAAATCTGGTTCAGGCCAACTTAGAATCAATAATGTTAATGACTTTACAGGACCTGTGTCCTTGAACGGAGGATTGGTACAGGTGAGTTACATTTCAAACAGTGGCATGAATGGGCCCTTGGGTGCAGCAACGGGTGAAGCTGAAAATTTCACCATAAACGGTTCGTTACTCTATTTATCAGATGCCTCTTTTACAACTAACCGCGACATTACCATCGGAGCGAATGATGCAACGTTATATACAAGTTCTGGTATTACAATGACAATGGATGGCTCATTCGCTGGAGAAGGAGAATTGATAAAAGATGGAACAGGTACATTATCTTTATCTGAAACTGGCACACATGCCGGTACTGTTATCAACAGCGGTAGTGTTTTATTAAACTCCGAAACAGCTGAGATCAGTGGTTTAGGCTCTTCAGTTACTATTAAAAATGCCACTTTGAAAATGTTTAACAGTGCTGGCTCTTATAGTAATATTTACTGGGACTTAATGGTACCGAGTGGTTTTTCTGCCACATTAAACCTCGACAGTAGATGTTCAATGTTTGGTAGCCTAACAGGAGATGGAACACTTAACCTGGATATCCCTTATATCAGATCAGAACTATTTGGTGATTGGTCAGCTTTTACCGGACAAATAAATGCCACCACAACAAACGATGGTTGGTTAATTCTGGGTAATATAAATGGTTATGCCAATGCTGCCATTGATTTGGGGGATAATGTTTTTGCAGTGTATCGCAATAGTAATGATGATATTATTGAGATAGGTGAATTGACAGGAAGCTCAAGTTCTAAATTAGGTTCAGGAGGAGAAGGTTCAAATACAATCACCTGGAAGATTGGTGGTTTAGGAACTTCAGTAGAATTTAATGGAGTCATCAATAATACACAATTCAAAAATTCAGGATCTCAAACTGCCATCATTAAAACAGGTGGTGGACGCTGGACCTTAACTGGAAATAATACCTATACAGGAGGAACAGTAATTGAAAGAGGATCAATCATTGCAGCGAATAGCTTTGGAAGTGCTACAGGTACAGGAGCCATTGAAGTAATGACTAACGCATCACTGGCGGGTACAGGAAGTGTGGCAGGCTCTGTAACTCTTAACAACAGAGCCTATCTGTTGCCCGGATTATCGACACAAATTGGAACCTTAACACTAAACAGTGATTTAACTATTCTCGATGGAGGAAGGTATTACATTAAAGTAGATGCATCTACTGTTTCAAATGACAAGGTTGTAGTTAATGGTACAGCTGCATTAAACGGTACTCTTTATATGACATTAACCAATGGTGCCTTTGCCAATGGTCAATCCTTTGATATATTGGATGCAAATGCTATCACGGGCTCCTTCACCGCAATTAGTCCAACATCACCTGGTACAGGGTTATATTGGGATACAACTAATTTATATACAACAGGAATCATAGCTGTAACCGATACACCTACGGGAATCTTTGATGCTGATTATTCAGGAGTTCATATTTACCCGAATCCATCAGATGATCATTTCAACATTGATCTTTCTGACATTCAAGGCAAAGGTTTAATCTCAATCGAAAACCTGGAAGGTTCAGTTGTTTTAAATGATGTAATAGAAGGCGGAAGTGTTGTTACATGGTCATTAGGACATTTACCAACAGGAGTTTACCTGGTTAAAATACAGATTAACAACGAATACTATATTAATAAAATAATTGTTTCATAGATACTTATCTCCTTTGATCAGATAATTGATCAAAGGAGATTGCATTGCAATTTAAACCTTTATGAAAAAATTCTACACATATTTCTGCACAGCATTACTGTGGATTATTCTACCTTTCTTATCTAACGCACAACGACAAATAGAGAATCTGGATCGTGGAGTTGTTGCTGTCAGAACGAGTACCAGTGAAGTTTTTATTAGTTGGCGATGGTTGGGTACTGAAGATGAAAACATTTCATTTAATATCTATCGCGACGATACTAAAATAAACACCACTCCTGTTACACAGACAACTAATTTTATTGATAATTCATCGGCTGTTGCCCAATATTCAGTGGCTGCAGTAATTAATAATGTTGAACAGGCAAAATCAACTCCGGTTGATATATGGGATAACCAATACCTCGAAGTTAATTTGAATCGCCCATCGGGAGGGACAACTCCTGACGGTGTGTCCTATACATATTCACCCAATGATTGTAGTGTGGGTGATTTGGATGGTGATGGTCAGTACGAGATCATTGTAAAGTGGGATCCATCCAACTCAAAAGACAATTCACAATCAGGATACACTGGAAATGTTTTTCTCGATGCATACAAATTTGATGGAACGCAGTTGTGGAGAATTGATCTGGGTATCAACATTAGAGCAGGTGCTCATTATACCCAGTTTCTGGTTTACGATTTTGATGGTGACGGCATTGCTGAACTTGCATGTAAAACAGCACCAGGCACAAAAGATAACTCAGGTAATTTTATAAATACTGGGCCGGCTGCTTCGGCTGATCATTCAGCTGATTACAGAAATACAGGAGGCTATATTCTTTCAGGCCCAGAATACCTCACCGTTTTTAGTGGAGTAAACGGTTACGAAATGGCGACAGTTTATTATACGCCGGCAAGAGGTAGTGTAAGCAGCTGGGGCGATAGTTATGGAAACAGGGTTGACCGATTTTTAGCCTGTGTGGCTTATCTCGATGGTGAACATCCAAGTTTGGTAATGACTCGCGGATATTATACACGGTCAGTTCTGTCAGCATGGGATTGGGATGGAACAGAATTAACTCAGCGTTGGATTTTCGATAGTAACGATTCTGGAAACAGTGCTTACTACGGACAAGGAAATCATAACCTAAGTGTAGGTGATGTTGATCAGGATGGAAAAGATGAAATAATATACGGTTCATGTACCATAAATGATGATGGTACAGGCCTTTATTCAACAGGTTTAGGTCATGGTGATGCCTTACATGTTTCTGATATGGATCCGGATCGTCCTGGTCTGGAAGTTTTTATGCCACATGAAGAAGCTGGTAATGGAATGACCTATCGTGATGCTGCTACAGGTGAAGTTCTTTGGCAGATAAAAGCCCCAGGCGAAGACGTAGGTCGTGGTGTTGCAGGTGATATCAGCCCGGATCACAGAGGCTATGAACGTTGGTCTTCAACAGGAGATGGAGCTTACAGTATTGACGGAGAGCTGATCGGTGGAAAAACCGCTATGAATTTTCTTATCTGGTGGGATGATGATTTAACAAGAGAACTTTTGGATGGTACAAATATCAGTAAATACAATGTTGGAACTTTACTTACAGCTTTTAATTGTAGTTCTAATAACTCAACCAAAGCAACACCGAATCTGTCAGGAGACATTTTAGGTGACTGGCGCGAAGAAGTTATTTTCAGAACCACTGATAATACCAAACTTAGAATTTATACCACTACCAATGAAACCTCATACCGTTTCAGAACATTAATGCACGATCCTCAGTATCGTTTGGCTATTGCCTGGCAAAATGTTGGGTATAACCAACCGCCACACCCTGGATTCTTTCTGGGTACTGATATGGATACTCCTCCCCTGGCTCCCATTGCTCAGGCAAAATTAAAATGGGATGGATCAGCAGGATTCAGCTGGGATGTGAACACCTCATCTAACTGGAAATTAGCCAATGGAACTACATCGGTATTTAACAATGATGATGATGTTATTTTCTCAATATCGGGCAATAACTCATCAGATGTTTTAATTAACGAAACTATAAGTCCATCAAAAGTAACAGTCATCAACCCTAATGATTATACCTTTAGTGGAACAGGTGGGTTAAGTGGTTCGATGGATTTAATAAAAAGTGGCGCAGGATCATTGGTAATAAATACAACTAATAATTACACTGGTAAAACGTTGGTTTCTGAAGGACTTTTACAAATTAATGGAAACATAGCAACAAGTGAAACAACCATTGAAGGTAAAGGCGAAATAACGGGTAATGGAACTACTGGAAGTCTTAATCTATTATCCGGATCAAAAATCTGGGTAGGTGATTACAATCAGGCTTCATCAACCCATGTAAATGGAAACCTACTGGCCAGCAATAATACTAGCTTTGAATTTGATTTAAGCGATGATCCAACAGGCACAACAAAATCAAACGATCAAATAATTATTGATGGTGATTTATCATTGGGAGAAAACATCTCTTTTAATGTTAATAAACCAGATGGAACATTAAGTGATGGTACCTATACCCTGCTTACGTTTACCGGTTCGTTTACCGGATCGTTAGATAATATATCACTTTCTGGTATCAGAGAATTGGTAACTAGCATTGAATTATCAGGTCAGTCGGTCGTACTTGTTACAACCTTAGTTCGCGACCCCGCCTCAATTCTTTGGGATGGAACAACCAATAACAGCTGGGACTACCTCAATAATACCAATTGGTTGAACAATGGTGTAAGCGATTTCTTTGCTTATGGTGATTATGTATTGTTTGATGACAGTGGAAATACGACTGTTAATGTCGCAGATGATGTACCTATCGGAGGTATGGAAGTGAGTGCTTCTACTACCTACAAATTTACAGGAACAGGAACCATCAGTGGCACTGGAGGTTTATTGAAATCCGGAACCGGATATTTAATAATGAATGAAGCAAACACATTTACCGGAAATGTGGAATTACGAGCTGGTTTAACCAGTGTTACCAACCTTAGTAACATCGGAAGTCCGGGTAGTTTTGGAAGTGGAAGTAATGATCCTGCCAGTATCTACCTTAATGGAGGAAGTATTTATTATACAGGAGACCAAAGTACTACCAACCGTGGCATTACCGTTGGTGAAAGTAATGGTGATTTTTATACAGTCGGTAGTTCAGAGGTATCCCTTGATGGCGTAATAACAGGAACCGGAAACTTTACAAAAAGAGGTACAGGTAAACTTAACCTTTCAGCTGCCAACACAATAAGTGGACCGGTTACATTAACAGAAGGTACTATTGGACTAACATCAGAAAACGCCAATTCATATGGTTTGGGAACTGATAAGGTGATTATCAAAGATGCTACCTTAAACATGTTTAATAGTTCCGGCTCTTATAGTAATATTTACTGGAATTTAGAAGTTCCTGCCGGGTATACCGCAACCATTAATATGGATGGACGTTGCGATCATTATGGTGCAGCTACCGGAGAGGGAACACTTGAGCTTGTTCTTCCGTTCTCACGTGTTCATTTGAATGGAGATTGGTCAGCTTATGCAGGTCAGATAAATACCACTGCATCTCCTGTTTCAGTATATGGTAATTGGTTTGTTGTTGGAAATAGCATCGGATACCCTAATGCATCCATTGATCTTGGAGATGGTGTTTTTGCTGTTTACAAAAATAGTTCTGATGCTACAATCGAAATTGGTGAATTAACAGGTTCAAACTCATCAGTATTAGGATCGGGTGGACAAGGTGCTAACACAATTACGTGGAGAATTGGTGGTAAACGAACTTCGGTAGCTTTTGATGGAAAAATCACCAACGACCAATATAAAAACACCGGCTCACAGAGTGCCATTATTAAAACAGGTTCAGGTAGATGGACACTTACTAATGCCAACACATATACCGGTGGAACTGTTATCGAACAAGGAACCATTATTGCAGCCAATACATCAGGAAGTGCAACAGGAACAGGTCCTGTTACAGTTTATACAAATTCAAGTCTGGCCGGAACAGGCTATGTTTCTGGAGACGTTACAGTAAATAACAGAGCCTATATAATGCCTGGAATAAGCCCGGCATATGGTAATTTAACCATTAATAATAACCTAACATTTTTAACCGGAGCGCGATTATACATTAAAACGGATGCTGCCGCTGGTATTTGCGATAAGGTTACTGTGAACGGAACATATACAGTTGCAGGTACCTTATACATGGTTTTAAACAATGGAAGTTTTGCAAATGGTCAATCATACCAGGTATTGGATGCATCATCTATTTCCGGATCATTCGATGCTATCAGTCCATCTGCACCTGGAGATGGATTATATTGGGATACTTCAGAATTATATACCAACGGAATCATTAAGGTAACAAATGTTGCAACGGCAATTACGCCAGTTGAGGCTAATGATAACATTCGCGTCTATCCAAATCCTGTAGAAGATCTACTTTACATTGAAGTTATGGATAATAACGTTCCTTCAAAGATTGAAATAAGAGATGTATCAGGCAGGACTATTAAACAACTAGTTGGTAATAATGGAAGTAATTACAAGATTGATTTCAGTTATCATAACAAGGGAATTTATTTTGTCATTATTACTGTAAACGAACAATTATTAATAAAGAAAATAGTTAAAGAATAAGCAGATTATATGTTTCACAGGCATGAAATTAAGTTGTTCTTTTTGAAAGCATTATTTTTCATGTATAACTGTTTAAGGATTGAAATTATTAATATCGAATAAACCATTAATATCATAATTATGAATAACAAACAAAATAGGAAACTAATTCAATTTATTGCATTCCTGATGCTGTTACTCATTCTTATGGCCTGTGAAACAAAGACTGCAACAACACAATCTACAAAGCCTAATATCATCTTTTTAATGGATGATCAGCATCGGCATGATGCTATTGGTATTGTAGATTCAACAATGTACACACCGGCACTTGACAAATTAGCCAAAGAAGGAGTTCGTTTTACCCAGGCTGTTTGTCAGGCACCAATGTGTGTTGCCAGCCGAAATTCAATGATGTTCGGAATGTATCCTAATCAGGTTGGTATTTTGAGAAATGAACATGGATTAAGAGATTCTTTGTTGCCTGCAAAAACACTGGCACAATTATTCCAGGATGCAGGCTACGAAACAGCAGGTTTCGGAAAAACGCATTGGGGAACCAGCTCTCAACCATTTATCCCGTCAACCCGTGGTTTTGAAACACGTTATATTGGCGAATGCCGTGAAGAAGGAGCCGTTATGATGATTGACGTTGCTCCTGATCGTAAAGAACGATATAACGAAGAAGTCAAAGATTACGGAGGTGGCGAAGAAAAACCAGTAGGATATATTGGAAGAACCAGTGGAATTGCCGAAGGTGACCATCGTGATGGCTGGGTGTTCGAACAATGTTTAAATTATATTGATAACCGACAAGACGAAAGACCACTTTTCCTGTATTTATCATTTTTAAAGCCACACGCCGGACATAATGTCCCTGAAGGATACGAATCACATTATGATCTTGAAAACACTGAATATGCGCAACAACCCCTCTGGGATGAAGATCACTCAGAACATGCATTAGGGGTTAACAGAAGAGATATGTATATCAACTTCTGGAAAGATGCAACAGAAGAACAGTGGAAAGAAATGACCATGCGATATAAAGCTAACTGCTCATGGACTGACCATATGTTTGAACGAACTCTGGCTGCCCTCGATGAGAAAAACCTTTTAGATAATGCAATCATTATCTATGTTTCAGATCATGGCGAAATGCTGGGTGAGCGCTATTATCGTTTTAATAAGTATTGCCTTTACGAATCAAGTGTAAGAGTTCCGTTTATAATTTCAGGAACAGCACTTCCAAAAGAATTAATTGGTAAGGAGGATAGTCGCAATGCAGAACTGATTGACGTTCTTCCAACTCTACTTTCAGCTGCTAACATTGAAATACCTCAAAGTGCAATGGGAATAAACCTGCTCGACACAAATAAAAGCCGACAAGGTAGTTTTTGTGCTCTTCACGAAAAGAAAGATCAGGCAGCGTTTATGTGGAGAAATGCAAATCATAAACTCATATTAGTGATGAACCGGAAAAGTAATTTAAGTGATTACAATGCTGATGATATTATTGATGGGGAGTTTTACGATCTGGAAAATGATCCACAGGAATGGAATAATTTATATCATTCATCCGAAAGTGATCCAATAATGACTAGAATGAAGGATAAATTGCTGAATCATTTAAAATCACAGGTTAAAAGCAAAATATAATCAGAGAAATAACACAAATTAATCAAATTATATAACAAAAGTTACATAAGCACTAAAACCAATAATACTGTAATTACATTGAATGCCGGATTATAAAACAGGGTAGCAAAATTTAAAGGTCTTTGCACAATTTTCCATTTCGCTACCATTCATCGGCAAGTATTTTTACATTAAAATAAATGAGCATTGCTCATACTGAATTTGACAAAAACTATGAAAAGATCTACAGGAATATTATTCATTTTATTAATCTCATTAACCCTTCTTCCCATTGAATTGGGAGCTCAAAAAAAGGGATCTAAGAAGGTTGAATTAAACGATTCAAATACTCCACTTCATCTGTTACAACCAGATTATTCATTTAATTACCATGTGCCAACCATTAATGAAGTGGCTGGTAAAATGGATGGGATCCTGCAATATCTTACAAACTCAACACCACCTGCTTTAATTAATAAGCAAACCAACAGTATTGTAACCGATTATTCAAAGATTGATCGTAATTGTGAATTACAAAAAGGTGATTTCAGGTTAACTTCATACGAATGGGGCGTTACCTATGCAGCAATGCTGAAAATGAACAAGGCTACAGATAATCCTCAGTATCTGAAATATGTGACTGACCGATTGGATTTTCTGGCTGAAGTATCACCATACTTTTCAAATATCCTGGATGAAACTGGGATCATTGATCCTTTAATGAATAAAGTTGTCAATCCTCATGCGTTGGATGATGCCGGTGCAATGTGTGCTGCGGTTATCAAAACAGGCCGTCAAACCGGGAATCTAAAAGGCTATCAACCAATGATTGACCGATACATCGACTATATCATGTATCATCAGCAACGTTTATATGATGGCACCTTCGCCCGTAATCGTCCTTTACACAACGCTGTATGGACAGATGATATGTTTATGAGTATTCCGGCTTTACTGCAAAAAGCACCTTTCGATACCGATCTTGATTTTAATGGTGAGGCAGTTAAACAGATAAAGCTTTTTAAAGAAAAAATGTGGGTGCCTGAAAAAGGACTCTTCCGACATGGTTGGGTGGAAGGACAAAATCCTCAGCCAGACTTTTTCTGGGCCAGAGCAAACGGATGGGCCTTACTTACCTTATGTGAAGCTTTGGATATGCTGCCTCGCAGTCATCCCGAATATTCAAATATTTTAGAACTATACCAGACGCATATTCATTCAATTGTTAGCTATCAGTCAGCTAATGGATTATGGCATCAGCTGATTGACAAAAATGATAGTTATCTGGAAACATCTGCTACAGCCATTTATGTTTATGCTTTGGCACATGGTATTAATAAAGGTTGGATAAGTGCAACCCTTTACGGACCAGCCACCATCCTGGGCTGGAATGCGTTAAATGAGAAAATTTCAGATGATGGTAAAGTAGAAGGAACCTGTGTCGGAACCGGAATGGGTTTTGATGCTGCTTTTTATTATCACCGACCAGTAAGCAGTTATGCTGCTCATGGCTATGGTCCAGCTTTATTAGCAGGAGCTGAAATCATTGAATTATTAAAGAACTGGCATCCTAAGATGAATGACAGTGCTGTTCATTTTTATAAAATAGCTCAGAATCACAACGAACCAATCTTTGAAGTGCAGGATCCCTCACGCCCTCCATATATGAGAGCAGGAAGTACAAGAAAAGGCGAAAATCCTGTATTATTTATTATTGGTGATTCTACAGTTAAAAATGGCAGTGGTAAAGGAGATCGTGGCCAGTGGGGCTGGGGAAGTTTCTTCAACAAGTTTGTTGACACTACAAAAATTTCAGTGGAGAACCATGCCCTTGGCGGAAGAAGTAGTCGTTCGTTTTTAATGGAAGGACTTTGGCAAAAAGTTTTGAAGGGACTACAGCCTGGAGATTATCTGATTATTCAGTTTGGACACAATGACGGAGGCCCCTTGAATACAGGTCGTGCGAGAGCCTCTCTTCACAGTGCGGGTGATGAATCAGAAACGGTTATCATGCAGCGCCATGGAGGACCTGAAACAGTTTATTCATTTGGTCATTATATTAGAACCTATATCCGCCAGGCAAAAGCACAGGGTGTAAATGTAATTGCCTTATCACATACACCAGGTAACAGATGGACTGGTGATAAAATGGATCGTTGTACAGATACTTTTGCAGCATGGACAAAACAAGTAGCAGAAGAAGAAGGCGTTTGTTACATCGATCATAACAACCTGTGTGCTGAGCAATACGAAGCCATTGGTAAAGAAGCAACCAAACCATACTATAAGGATAATGTGCATACTTCATTCGATGGAGCTATGTTGCATGGAAGAACCTTGGCAAAAGCAATTTTAGACCTTGATAAATGTGATCTGAAAAACTACATCAAACCCGAGACCCTAGTAACAAAGAAGAAAGTAGCACCTAAACCATTGTATCGCGACCCGGTATTTGATGGTGCTGCCGATCCTGAAGTGGTTTGGAATGAAAAAGAACAACGATGGTTTATGTTTTATACCAATCGAAGAGCCAATATGAAAAATCCGAATGGTGTTGATTGGGTACATGGCACAAAAATCAATATTGCTGAATCGTTGGATAACGGATTAACCTGGGAATTCAGAGGACCTGCCAATATCAACTATGGCATTGATGAATATACCTACTGGGCTCCAGATATTGTTGAATACGAGGGAAAGTATCATATGTTCCTAACCATTGTTCCGGGTATATTTAGCGATTGGAGCCATCCCCGTCATATTGTGCATTTAACCAGTACAAATCTGTTGGATTGGGATTTTCAATCAAAATTGAATTTGACATCTGATAAAGTTATTGATGCAGGTGTTATTCAAAAACCGGATGGAACATGGCGAATGTTTTACAATAACGAAAAAGATGGGAAAACCATCTATTATGCCGACAGTCCAGACTTATACAAGTGGGAAGACAAGGGTAAAATTATAGCAGAACGTGGTGAAGGTCCTAAAGTATTCCAATGGAAAGACCATTATTTTATGGTGATTGATACATGGAGAGGTCTGGCCATACATTCTTCTACTGATCTCGACAACTGGACCCGTCAACCCGATCATATTCTGCAACAAGGTGGATCAGGTAAGGATGACGGCGTGCATGGTCAGCATTGTGATGTGATTGTCAGCAACAATAAAGCCTATATCTTTTACTTTACTCATCCGGGACGGATTGGGGATAAAGCCAAAGAAAACACGTACGATACACGTCGCACTTCCATTCAGGTTGGAGAACTGGAATATAGTGATGGAAAAATCACCTGCGACCGGGATAAATCAGTTGAAATCAATCTAATTAATCAATAATAATCAGCATCCGTCCAAAATAAATCCATTATGAAACCAAAATATCTACTACTTCTACCACTTCTGCTTTTTATCATTAGCTGCGAACAGGAAAAACCGGTTAGTGTGCTAATTGCCGGAGATTCAACAGCTCAATCGTACGACACTACTCAAACTCTTATGCGTGGCTGGGCTCAAATGTTACCACTATTTTTAGACAGTACCATAACTGTTAAGAATCATGCAAAAGCAGGAAGAAGCACTAAAACATTCATAGAGGAAGAAAGATGGGCTAAGCTGATTGAAGAAACTGAACCTGGCGATTATGTAATTATACAATTCGGTCATAACGATGCCTCTACCCGCCCCGAGCGCCATGCATCACACGACCAATATCGTCAGAATCTGGTTAACATGATTAACGATGTTAAAGCAAAACAAGCCAATCCTATTCTGGCAACTTCTATAGTAATGAGAACCTTTCAGGGTAGAGCCTTAGTTGATGATCGCTTACTTGCTTATCCTGTCATAACAAGACAAGTGGCCGATTCATTAGACCTTCCTTTGCTTGATATCTATACCCGAAGCCGCGATATGATAATTATGCTGGGTGATGAACCTTCAAAAGAACTATACATGTGGATTGGTCCTGGTTTGGATAAAAAACGTCCGGATGGATCAGAAGATGACACTCATTTACAGGAAGCCGGAGCAACCGCTGTCGCTGAGTTGGCAGCCAAAGAAATAAAGAAACTTAATCTGAAAAATCTATCATCGCATGTGGTGTTACCTTAGAAAATATAAGCCTTTATTCTTCGGCTTAATACTTTCATTAGGTGCAGCATGTCAACCCGATGTTAAATGGCCGGAAGAATCTGTTACAACCAAGCCGGGTGCCAGATGGTGGTGGTTAGGTAGTGCCGTTGATGAAGCAAACCTGACTCATAACCTGGAAGCCTATTCCAAAGCCGGAATGGGAGCTCTTGAGATAACTCCCATCTACGGTGTTCAGGATAACGACGAAAACGATATCGATTTTCTGTCAGACAGATGGATGGAAGTGTATAAACACACTCAGGCTGAAGCCAAGCGTTTAAATATGCAGATTGATATGAATACCGGGACCGGTTGGCCTTTTGGTGGCCCACAGGTAAAACCGGAAGATGCTGCATCTAAATTAATTGTTCAGGAGTACAGTGTGAAATCCGGTGAGTCTCTAAAAATCGACATACTGCCTGAAGACGTCAAACAATTAGAGCATGCACATCTTGCTTGTATCATGGCTTTTAATCAAAACAAGGAATCTGTTGATCTGACTGAAAAAGTTAAGGATGGACATCTTGATTGGACCTCTCCGGAAGGAAACTGGAAGGTAATTGCATTATTTGAAGGAAACACCTTTCAACAGGTAAAAAGAGCCGCACCGGGAGGTAAAGGTCTGGTGATCGATCATTTCTCAGCATCGGCACTACCTCATTATCTGCAACGATTCACGGATGCATTTACTAAAAGTAATGCTCCTGCCCCGGGTTTCTTCTTCACCGATTCTTATGAAGTATATCAGGCAGACTGGACTCCAGGACTTTTACAAGCCTTTGAGGATAAGTATCAATATAAATTACAAGACTATCTTCCTTATTTTTTAAATAGCAAGAAGAATGATACCACAGCCCGCATCATAACAGATTATCGTGAGTTATTAAATGATTTACTGCTTAATAATTTCACCAAAAAATGGACTGGTTGGGCCCATGAGATGGGAGCTCAAACCCGCAGTCAGGCACATGGCTCGCCAGGTAACCTGATTGATATATATGCAGCTGTTGATGTACCTGAATGCGAAGGCTTTGGTTTGTCTGATTTTCATATTAAGGGCTTACGTCACGATTCATTAACCCGTCATAACGATTCTGATTTATCGATGCTCAAATATGCCTCCTCAGCAGCTCATATTACAGGTAAACCTTTTACCTCATCCGAGACATTTACATGGCTTACAGAGCACTTTCGCACTTCTCTTGCCCAGTGCAAACCCGATCTTGATCTCATGTTTGTTTCGGGTGTAAATCGCATGTATTTTCATGGAACAACATATAGTCCACAAGAGGCAGAATGGCCTGGATGGAAGTTTTATGCATCCATAGATATGAGTCCAACCAACCCATTGTGGGAAGATGCCAACCCATTCTTTAAATACATCTCACGATCTCAAGCATTTCTGCAGATGGGTCAGCCGGATAACGATTTTTTGGTATATCTGCCTGTTTATGATATGTGGCACGAACAAGACGGTCGTTTACTGATGTTTGATATTCACAAGATGCAAGAAAGAGCACCTGAGTTTATTGAAGTCATTCATCGAATAAGTAATGCCGGATATGATGTTGATTACATATCAGACAGCTTTATTCAAAGCACTGAAGTTAATAATGGAGATTTACTGACCTCGGGTGGAGCCACTTATAAGGCTTTGATTGTTCCGGCAGCTAAAAAAATGCCGGTTGAAGTGTTGCAACATCTGATTAAGCTGGCAAAAGAAGGAGCCCAAATTATATTTATGGATCATTATCCAAATGATGTTCCAGGATTTCATCAACTTGATGAGCGGCAAAAGAGCTTCCAGAATTACTTAAAAGAATTACCGAAAAGTACATTTGGTAAAAGCGAAAAATATGACTTCGGAAAAGGTTCAGTCATCACGGGTTCTGATTTCGTTTCTACACTTGCCAAGACAGAAACAGCTTCTGAAGAACTAAAGAAAGAATACGGACTATCCTATATTCGTCGTAAGAATACAAAGGGACACCATTATTTCATCAGTGCATTAAAAGAAAGCTATACTGATGAATGGATTACACTTGCACAACCTTTTCAGTCAGCACTGATTTTTGATCCTTTGACAGGTGAAATAGGACAAGCTGCCATACGAGAGAAAAACGGTTTAAAACAGGTACGTATCCAGTTGGAATCAGGTCAGTCAATGATTCTGCAAACATTCACAAACGAATCACCTTCGTGTAATTCGTGGCCTTATGTGGATGAATTTAAAACTCCGTTTGTACTCAATAACAACTGGCAATTGTCATTCACGAAAAGTATCCCTGAAATACCTGATACTTTTAAGTTACCATCTGTTCAATCGTGGACTATGCTGCCAGACGAGAATGCTTCTGTAGTCATGGCAAGAGGTAAGTACACTACCACATTCTCGGCGAATAAAGACATGGCAGACGACTGGATTCTGGATTTGGGCGATGTTCGTGAGACAGCCAGGGTATCCGTCAACGGGATTGCTGTTGATACCTTATGGTCAGTGCCATATCATGTACACATCGGTTCATACCTTAAAGAAGGATTGAATACCCTTGAAATTGAAGTAACCAATCTGCCTGCCAATTATATTTCGAAGTTGGACAGAGAAGGTGTTAAATGGAGAAAATTCAAAGAGATTAATCTTGTAGATATCAAGTATTCAAGAAAACTCTATGATGATTGGGAAATTATGCCCTCCGGATTAAATAGTGAAGTGAAGTTGATTCCGGTGAACCTATCAAATTAATAAAAACTTAATTGTTTTGATTATGAAGACTTTGTCAATTATATTACTACTTATAAATTTTCACCTGTGTCCAATTGAGACTGATAAGGATTCCATACCTCATTTCGACTGGATGGAACAGGTAGGAGCTCAATCATTTCCAACATGTGATAAAGTTTTCAATGTAAAAAATTACGGAGCCGTTGGTGATGCTGTTCAAATGAATACCACTGCCATTCAAAAAGCTATTGATGAAGCAGTGGCTTCAGGTGGAGGCATGGTTACTTTTGAACCGGGTATTTATCTTACAGGATCGTTGTTTATAGGCGATAATATTAATTTTCATATTCCCAAAGGTACTATGCTTATTGGCAGCCAGAATTTGAATGATTACAAGCAAATAGATACCAGGGTAGCAGGTCTGGAAATGAAATGGCCGGCAGCTTTGGTTAATATTATTGGCAAAAAAAACGCAGCTATTACCGGTAATGGAACCATTCATGGTAAAGGAAAAGTTTTCTGGGAGAAATACTGGGACATGCGACGCGAATATGAACCTAAAGGATTACGCTGGATTGTTGATTATGATTGTGAACGCCCAAGAGGTATTCTCATCTCAGACAGTGAAAATATTACTGTAGATGGCGTTGTTCTTTACCAGCCAGGATTCTGGAGTTTACACATTCTATACTCCAGTCATGTTTCTGTTCGTAACATGATTATTAGTAATAATATTGAAGGCCACGGCCCGAGTACTGATGGTATCGACATTGACTCTTCCTCGTATATTCTGGTTGAGAACAGTACAATAAATTGTAACGATGACAATTTTTGTTTAAAAGCCGGAAGAGATGCCGATGGACTAAAAGTTAACAGACCATGTGAATACATAGTTATCCGGGAATGTTATGCTGGCATTGGAGCCGGATTAATCACCTGCGGAAGCGAGACTTCAGGCAGTATACGCAACGTAGTTGCTTATAATCTGAGAGCAGAAAACACCACTTACGGTCTGCGTTTTAAAAGTGCTATGAATCGTGGTGGTACAGTAGAAGATATTTATTTGTCTAATATCGATATGAAGGGAGTAAATTTTCCAATCTCTGTTGATTTAAACTGGAATCCAACCTATAGCTATTCAACTCTACCCGAAGGATATAGTATTGATGAAGTTCCGGAACACTGGATTAAAATGTTGGAAAAAGTGGACCCAAAAGAAGGAACCCCCAAATTTAAAAACATTGTTTTCGATGACCTTACTGCCAATGATGCGGAGGTATGTATCCGGATTGGAGGCATTGAATCCAGTACTATTGATAATTTTATTTTCAAAAACGTATCGCTAGAAGGTAAGAAATACGGTTTTATTAAGTATGCCAACAACTGGAATTGCGAATCTTTGAGCATTAACGGATTGGATGAAATAAAATTAGAGAACAACAAAAAGGTAAAATTACAATTCAACGAACTTGTAGATCAGTCAACAACAAAATAAGATATAATGAAACGCAACCTGTTTTTAATCTGCTCCATATTACTTACAACACTGATAGTTAAAGGCCAATCAACTGAACAAATGTATCTTTCAGGAACTGGCTTGGATAACACAGTTACCTGGGATTTTCTCTGTTCAGGAGGCAACAACAGTGGTAAATGGGGTAAAATACAAGTCCCTTCACAATGGGAACTGCAAGGATACGGCGAATATACATATGGTCGCTGGTACAAAAAAGGTGAAGAAGTATCAAAAGAAACAGGTACTTACCGTCACTCTTTCAAGGTGCCAAAATCATGGTCAGACAAACAGGTCAGTATTGTTTTTGAAGGCTCTATGACCGACACAGAAGTATATGTAAACGGCCATAAAGCTGGTGAAATGCATCAGGGTGGTTTTTATCGCTTTTCATATGACATAACTGATAAACTTCTGGTAGGTAAGAAAAACAAACTGGAAGTTATTGTACATAAACACTCCGAAAACGCAAGTATTAACCGTGCCGAAAGAATGGCAGACTGGTGGCTGTTTGGTGGAATATACCGTCCGGTTTACCTTGAAGCTAAACCTCAACAAGCCATTTCGCATGTAGCTGTAGATGCCCGCGCCGATGGTACTTTACAGGCCAATGTTGATTTATCAGCACCCTTAACAGGAGCTAAAATAATTGCTTCTATTGAACCACTTACAGGAGAAGGTACCTTTAAAGAAGCATCAATACTATTAAAAGACAATGAATTAAAACAAACTATCAGCACAAAATGGGATAACGTAATTAACTGGAATCCTGAATTTCCACAGTTGTATGTTTTAAACCTGAAGCTAATTGATAAAAATAACAAGACATTACACACATGGAACTCGCGTATTGGTTTCAGAACCGTTGAATTTCGACCTAAAGACGGTATTTATGTTAACGATACCAAGATAGTAATGAAAGGTATCAATCGTCACTCCTTCCATCCCGACGGAGGAAGAACTACCAGCCGTGAGATCAGTAAGTCGGACGTACTGTTGATGAAGGAAATGAACATAAATGCTGTACGTTTTCACTATCCTCCTGATCCACACTTTCTTGACATGTGTGATTCAATTGGTTTATTTGTAATGGATGAGCTGGCAGGCTGGCAGAATTGTTACGACTCAAAGGTTGGTGCTAAGTTGCAAAAAGAAATGGTGACACGCGATGTAAATCACCCGAGTATTGTTATCTGGAGTAACGGTAACGAAGGTGGATGGAATTACGATCTGGATGCTCATTTTGCCGATTACGATCCACAAAAAAGACATGTGATTCATCCCTGGGCAGATTTCAATGATGTAGACGCTCACCATTACCCCACCTACCTAACTGGTGTTGCACGTTTTACCAATGGATATAAAGTATTTTTACCAACTGAATTTATGCATGGCATGTACGACCAGGGACATGGTGCCGGTTTGGAAGATTTCTGGGTTAACTGGACCTCTCACCCTCTATTTGCTGGTGGTTTTATGTGGGCATTCTGCGATAATGCTGTGAAACGTTCCGACAGAGGTGGCAAGCTGGATTCTGATGATTTTCGTGCACCCGATGGTATTGTGGGACCATACCGCGAAAAAGAAGGAAGTGTATTTACAGTGCGCGAAGTTTGGGCTCCAATTCAGTTTAAACAGTTGTTCATCACCCCGTCATTTAAAGGAAACTTTACAATTTCAAATACTTTCTTATTTACCAACCTAAAAGATTGTAAGGCTCAATACAAGCTTTATTCAATCGATTCACCATTAAAAGGTACCAAAAAAGAGGTATTATCCGAAGGTATTCTAACACTACCTGCACTTGATCCAGGTGAGACTGGAATGGCAAAGATGGAGCTTCCTGCTAATTTCTTTGATGGTGATGTTCTTGAATTGGAAGCTTTTGATCCGCATGGCAATTCAATTTGTACCTGGTCGTGGACAGTTAAATATGCTGGTGAATATTTTAAAACACAGGAAGAAGCTTCAAAAAACAATAGTACAGTAAAAATATCAGAGAAGGATACTACTACTATTTTATCAGCCAATGGTGTATCGGTTACATTTAATCAATCCAATGGTCAGCTGGTAAAAATTACAAACCCCAATGGTGAGATACCTTTTAATAACGGACCAGTTGCTGTTGGTATGAAAATTCAGTTTAAAGAGTATTATACCCGTCAGGATGAGAATTCTGCAATTTTTGTAGCAAAATATCTGGGTGCCATCGATTCTATTGTGTGGACAATGAACGCTGATGGTTTGTTAAAAATGGATGCGGTTATGCTGAACCGGGCCAGAGGTGGTCAGGGGTTTGATGACGCTTTTACAGATGATGCCATTTATAATTTCGGTCTATCTTTTTCATATCCTGAAGAATTAGCTAAAGGAATGGAATGGTTTGGACGTGGACCATACCGCGTATGGAAAAACCGCATTAAAGGTACCAACTATAATCTTTGGCAAAAAGATTACAACAATACCATTACTGGTGAAAGTGAATATGGTTTAACTTATCCTGAATTTAAAGGATATCATGCCAACCTTTATTGGGCAACCATTGAGTCAGATAAAGCCCCTTTTACTGTTTATGCTGAAACTGATGGTGTATTTATGAGAGTATTTACTCCCGAAGAACCAAAAGGCAGACAAAATGGTAGAAGAACCATGCCGGGATTTCCGGAAGGAGACATTTCATTCTTATATGATATACCTGCTATACAATCGTTTAAACCAACTTCACAACAGGGACCTCATAGTCAGCCCGGTAATATTCGCATTAAAGTAGGCGATGAAGGTATCAGAATGGTTTTGAATTTTGATTTTAGAAGTAATTAGTAATATAGTTTTAGGTAAGAAGAGGAATTTCAGTTTTTGAGATTCCTCTTTTTTATTGCATAGTTTTAAAATTCAGTTCTTAAAAACTACTTCACTAAATAATTGATGAGGCCCATGACTGAGTCCTTTCAATATTTGTCAGTTTATTACAATCTAAAGGTTTGGTAACTGATCTTCTGTATTCTCTATCATTTCAACATATCATTCTCAATCAACCTACAAAAATAGATGACCAATCTTCATGATTTAAAATAAAAGTAAGCCTCAACAAGCTTATGCTCTCAATACAATATCCTATTTTACGGTATTTACTTTTATTCTTCAGGCTTTTCCTGACTTGAATCTAACTTCAAATCTTCCACACCAAACTTCGAAGGAGCACAACCAAACTGAGCTTTAAAACACTTACTAAAATAGAATGGATCTTCAATACCTACTTGCCACGAAACTTCTGAAACAGTATGCTTTCGTTCTACCAGAAGTTCTGCTGCCCGCTTCATTCGCTTAATTTTTATCAGTTCATTAGGAGAATAACCAGTTAACCCTTTTACCTTTTTGTAAAAGATAGTACGAGAGAGTCCGGCTTGCTCAGTAAATTCAGTAACCGTAAAATTGGCATCTGACAGATGTTTATCAACTATATCATTAATCAGGGTATAGAACTCCTTATCTTTTTTCTCTTCACTCAGTGCACCAATCTTCACATCAATATCAACAGAGAAGCGCTTCTTAAGCCTCTCTCTTTGCTCAATCAGTCCATAAATCCTTGACAACAGATACTTAAGACTAAATGGCTTCATTATATAAGCATCTGCTCCACTCTCGCTGCCTTGAAGTTTAATGGTATCCGACGACATGGCAGTAAGAAGAATAATAGGTATATGACTTGTTTCAAAATTATCTTTCAAACGGCGCGTCACTTCCAGACCATCCATTTCAGGCATCTTTACATCACAAATAATCAATGTTGGATTGATGGCAATGGCTTTTTCAAGGCCTTCTTTTCCATCAACAGCCAGCTCAACATTAAAGTGATGCCTTAGTTCCTCATTCAGATACTCTCTTATATCATAGTTATCATCAATGATCAGAAGCTTTGAACTGGATGGACTAGCCGGACGCTTAATTTCAGCCTCTACTTTCTGTTCAATAATCTTATCTGCATTTTCAACTGTAGGCTGAGAGTTAACATAGTTAGCATCTTTGTATAGCTCTTCATTGGTCGGCAGTTCAACAGTGAATACCGAACCTTTGCCTTCATTTGGTTGATAACTAACTTTACCCTGATGAGCTTCGACAAATTCCTTCACCAATTCAAGACCTACTCCTGTACCTTCTGCTGAAAATGTAACCTGCTTGAATCGGCTAAACAGAAGATCCTGCTTATCCTTCGGTACTCCAATACCCGAGTCTGCAACTGAGATAATACATTTCTTTTCATCTTCACCCTTTTGCAGTTTAAAAACAATGGATCCGTTATGAGGAGTAAACTTAAAGGCATTAGATAACAGGTTGAATAATATCTTTTCCAATTTGTTACGATCGACATAGAAATACCATTTATCATCTAACCCTTCAAACTGGTAATCAATACCTTTTTGAAATGCTATCTCTTTAAATTCGTAATATACATTTAAAGCATAATCGTTAATTTCAGTCTTTTCAAGATTAAGAGTGAGTATATTATTTTGCAACTTCCTGAATTCGAGCAGCTGATCAATCAACCTTGACATATGCTGGGTATTTCTGTTCAGCAGAGCCAGGTGACGATTCACTTCCGGTGAGTGATTCTCTTCATCATTAATTCTCTCCAATGCTCCTTTAATAAGAGTAAGTGGTGTCCTAAACTCATGTGAAACATTGGTGAAGAAACGTAACTTATAGTCCGTAAGTTGCTTCTCCATTTTAACAGCCGTATTCAATTTATTGATTCTAAACAAGAAACGAATAAACACCAATCCTAATAGAGCTATCACAAAAACATATAATATGATGGCATATATTGATCTCCAAAACGTAGGCAACACTGTAATCTGGCATGTCTTGATTTCGTCATTCCATTGTCCTTCTGCATTTGATCCTTTAACCATAAAAGTATAGGTGCCGGGAGGCATGTTTTTATAGGTAGCCCAGTTATTAGTGCTGGCTTTACTCCAAAACTGATCATAATTCTCCATCTTATAGGAATACTTATTCCTTTTTGGATCTGTTAAATCTAAACAGGCAAAATACAGGGTAAATGTTTTCTGTTCGCTCTTAAGCTTTACCTTATCAACCTTATTAATTGATTCTGTTAATGGAGATTTCTTCTGTGTTGTTTCAATCCTTTGATCCAGCACATATAAATCTGTTAATGTTACCTTTGGTACTTCTTTTTTATTGGCATCCAGTTCACCCGGATCAAAAACCAACAATCCGTCCAATGTACCCCACAAAAGATATCCGTTATCGTTTCGTAAACATGCATTTTCACCATAAAAATTACCAAAAGAACTATTTGAAAAGAAATAAGTCAGGAATGTTTTGGTGTTTCTATCGAAATGAGCCAAACCATTTTCTGTTCCCACCCAGATTACACCATCTTTACTTTCCAAAACCGAAGTTACAATGTCAGATGGCAATCCTTCTTTCTTGGTGTATTTGATAAAAGCTCCCTGTCGATCAGGACTATATTTATCAAATAAATTTAGTCCTCCTCCTGCAGTTCCAACCCATAACTGACCAAAACTGTCTTCATAAACCGTTTTTACATCATTACAATTTAATCCAACCGGATGCCCTGAATTATAAGTGTAAATAGTATAGGCATTCGGATTGATGTTGATCTCCTCGAATCGAAAACTTATCAATCCTTCATAACTACCAGCCCATATATTACCTTCACGATCCTGAATCAGGCACCTTACAAAACTAAGGTTCCCTTTATTATTTAGAAAATGCTTAAATGCAATACCTTGATCTGTTTCTTCCACCAGATCAATACCTCCTCCAAAAGATGCTATCCAAATACGTTTATCCGTATCCTGAATAATGTCAAAAATTGAATTGTGACTTAAACTCTGGTCGTTATCATCAGATGCAGTAAAATGATAATATTCCTTGAATGTCTTTTTATCAATCACATAAACACCATTCCCCTTTGTTCCAACCCAAATACGTCCCCTATCATCTTCACATACCGTATAAGGATTAATATTTTTCATAACAATCCTTTTGTTATTCAAATCCTTATCGTACAAATAAAGGCTTCCATTTTTAGTTCCTAACCAAATATTCGAATCAGAATCCTTAACTATAACTCTTACATTATTTTTTGTTCCGATAGATCCTGCAACCTCCGGTTTGATATATTCAGCATGATATTTTTCCTTGACCACTTTTATAACACCAGCATATTCACATCCGATCCAAAGATTCCCATATTTATCATCTATGATGGAAAGCATATAATCTGAAGCGGGGCTATTTTTTAGCTGATCATACTTGTAATTTGTAAGCTGATCTTTTTCTGCATCATAACGATAAAGTCCACTACCATATGTTGTTATCCAATAAACACCTTCATTGTCAATCAAAATATTATAACGTCCATCATCAATTACATTGGCTATCTCAGGTTTTATTAGTTGAAACGATTTAATTATGTCCTTTTCCGGATTATAGTAAAAAACCATACCGGAATAATCATATACCCATAAACCTTTTTTATTATCCAAATACAACTGTGGTGAACCTTTGAATGTATGTGACAGATTCAGGGCATTTTTAAAATAGTTACCTGTACTGATATCAATTTTAAACAGTTGCTCATTTAATGTTGAGGCAACGAGATAGCTGTTATTCATTCTCTTCAAATCCCGGAAAGTATCTTCAACAGGGCTTCTGAAAGATGAAATAAATGTTTTTGCAGATTGATTAAATCGATGAATGGTTCCATTCGCCATTAGAAAATAAATAATACCACTTTCTTCAACAGCTGCCACAAAATCACCATCATCATTACCTTTAAAGAAATGTTGGATGTCACCGGAAGGATTAAAGCAGTTTAACCCGGATTCGGTACCAATCCATATGGACTTAGCTGAATCTTCAAATAAAAAATTAATATTCTCATCCGTCAATTGTTTCTTATTAACTGATGAATGAAATAATACCTCGGGTAAATTATTGGCTCCCATTGCCATTTTCACACAACCATTCCCACCCCATAGCCATACATTACCATCTGATGTCTCAGCAAAGTGAGTAAATGGCAATGAAATATTTTTACCCTCGTAACTAAATTCTATGAAGTCTTCTGTATTGGGATTATAACAACTAAAAGAGTTTGCATAAGTAAGTATCCAGATAAAACCATTACGATCCTCAAAAATACCTTTCACCCGCTGATCAGGAATATTAGTGGGAGAATCGGCTTCCGGTTTATAGGTGATAAAACGGTTGCCATCATAACGCACTAAACCATCAAGCGTACCAACCCATAAAAATCCTTTATTGTCAACAAGAATACTACGAACTGTATTTTGAGAAAGTCCCTCTTTTGTACTAATCTGACTAAATGTAATGGTTTCCTGAGCATAAATACCAATACCTGTAAACAGATATAGAATCATTACCCATAAAATAAGCCTTTCCTTATAGATCATCTTTATTCCATGATAATTGCAAATTTCATACAAAATTCGCTTGGTCAATTAAGGTACTAAAATTATATAATATAATATACATGCAGAAGAATATGTCAATTTTTTCAGTTCTTTGTATTAATATCCAGTAAACAATTTGAATGAGCCATTACCTTGCATCTTTAAACATATATTAGAATCTTCTTAATTATGAAAAGCCTGATAAAACTAAGTATTGCACTATTTATTTTAATGTCAAGTTGCACCGAAAAGCCAAAAGAGGTTTACCTTTTTTCATACTTCATAAATGGAGGGCAAGATGGTCTTCACATAGCTTATAGTTATGATGGACATGAATGGGGAATCATTAACAATGGAGAATCATTGCTGCAACCAGTAATCGGGAAAGATCGATTAATGCGCGACCCGAGTATAGCACAAGGCAAAGATGGAGTATTCCATTTAGTTTGGACAACCGGATGGTGGGATAAAGGAATTGGTTATGCATCATCCACAGATCTGATTAATTGGTCGGAACAACAATACATACCTGTAATGGAACATCTTGAAAGCACAAAAAACAGCTGGGCTCCGGAAGTATTTTATGATGATAAAGATGACATCTTTTATATTGTATGGGCATCAACGGTTCCTGAGTTATATCCTGACATTGAAACATTACCCAATGAAAAAGGACTGAATCACAGACAATATTATACAACCACCAAAGACTTTAAAACCTTTAGCCCAACCGAATTATTTTTTGATCCGGGCTTCAGTGTTATTGATGCTGCTATTCTAAAAAGAGATTCTGACTACCTGATGGTGGTTAAAAATGAAATGTCGGCACCAGTAGAAAAGAATTTAAGACTAACTTTTACAACAGACTTAAAAGAAGGATTCCCTACTGAGGTAACTGAAAGTATTTCGGGCAACTCCTGGGTGGAAGGTCCTACTCCTCTGCAGATTGGTGAATTCACCTACATTTACTTCGACAAATACCGCGAAAAGAAATATGGAGCCATTCGTTCAAGTGATGGACAAAATTGGGAAGACGTATCTGAAACCATTAATCTGCCCAAAGGTATTCGGCATGGTACAGCCTTTAAAACTACAGAAGCTGTTTTAAATAAACTCCTTGCCCTTTCTGCAAAAGAATAAAACTAAAAAAGAGTTACCCGGGCGGGTAACTCTTTTTTCTCCTTGTCCGTCTGTCTCCCTTATTAATTGTGCATTGGATAAGTTAGTTCTCCAATCTTTATTGTTGAGGTTGTATAATCCATTACTATATTGGGTAATCCTTCAATTACCACAGCCATTTTTCCTTCTGTAATTTGTTTGGTTAAGACTACAAAATGTAATGATTCTGTAATCGACAAAGCATATTCAACACCTTTTGAACTCGTCCCATTTTGTGTACCATCCAATGTATATTCATCATCCCAAATATTTAAAGGAGTATCTGAACCGGCTACCCAAGTGCGTGTTGAGTTTTGTTGATATTCAATAACCGATTCATCTTTGGTTACTTTACCACCAGTTATGGTAACATTAAACTGAAGCCCTTCACCGTCGGGATTTCCATTATTGGTGGCAACATGTGTGCCTTCTACTTTATACCCATTCTGATAATAATTATCAAAAGTGGTAGTATGCACACTTCCTTCAGTTCGATACAACCCGGTTGATACAATCAATAATCTTCCGGAACGAACTACTCCATCCAATCCGGTTATACCGTCTCCAAAGTCAACAGTTATATTTTTAGGCCATGTTGTTGCATCAAATGGTTCAATGGTTATTGCAGGACCTTCTTTTGTTGCTTTCAACTCACTGGCTAATTGTAATTCTACTTCCATTATCGCCTCATCGCTGCTATTAGATGCATTCTGAAATTGCTGACTTACAACCGCATATTCCTGAAGAGCCTCAATTCCATCATCAACCGAATTAAACCGGTCGATTTTTTCTTCCAATTCACAGCTCAACAATCCCAGTGCTAATAAAAAGGTTATGAAACTATAAAGTTGTTTTTTCATTGAATTTATCATTAGTCGTTTTCCAATCATGAATACGAAAGAATCAACAAATAGTTATCGAATTTTTCAATACAAAGAAAGGCCGTTCAGTTGAACAGCCTTTCTTTTATGGACTTCTGTATGATATTATTTATTCGTCATTCAGTTTTTTTTGAATCAGATAGAACAATACTAAACTCAAACCTCCAAACAATAGCACCATTGATAAATAGGCTGCCGCTTCATTCATCATGGTATTATTCTGTAATACCGATCCTAACAATACTCCAATTGCCAATCCTGCCATCAACATGCCATATTTAAGACTTAAATAGTGCTTAGGTTTGGAATTTAACTGATCAAAAATTGAAGCATCTTTTCCTGCTGCTATCAACGCTGTTCTTTCAATTCTTCTTGTTCTGAAATAAGCCAATGATATAATTATTGCAGGTATACCACCGAAAATAAAAATAATTGCTAATGCACCTTCCATGATTTTATATTTTAAGTTTTACATTATTTGTTAATCAACTCTCTGAGCGTGCTCATTCGTATGACGCCATGAAAAAACACGCGGTTACAAAAAATTGTTACTTTTTTATTTTTTCATCAAACACCTCACTAAATAACTGATGATATTGACCTTAGTAAGAAATAAAAATAACTTGCAGAATACTTGTAACCAATATTGATTTAGGTGCGTCCTATTTTGTGAATGAGCAATAATAAAGACATAGAGCTTATAAAGAGTATAAAAAAGGGAGACGTTGCTGCCTTTTCGCAGATCATTGATATGTATCAGCATATGGCATTTACATTGGCTAAAGGTATTGTGAAAAATCAGCAGGAAGCTGAAGAAGTAACCCAGGATGCTTTTGTAAAAGCTTATAAATCGCTGGACAGCTTCAAGGGAGATGCCACTTTTTCAACCTGGCTCTATCGGATTGTTTATAATACTGCCATTTCAAAATTACGAAGCCGAAAACCTTTAACAGAGGACCTTGAAAGCAAGGAAACTATTCTGTACGAAGCCAATTATGCAGAAAACAATATGCACAGGCTGGAATTACAGGAAAGGAAGAAGGTACTTAAAAAAGCATTGAGTAATTTAAAGGAAGACGATGCATTTATTCTGATCTTATACTATTATAAAGAACAAAGCATTGAAGAGATTAGCAAAGCTACGGGTCTTTCAGTTTCTAATGTAAAAGTGAAACTGCACCGGGGAAGAAAGCAAATGCAAACAGAATTAAATGCTATTTTAAAAGGAGAGTTGAACTCGATTTTATAAATTTGAGACGATGAAAAAGATTAATCACGATGATGATAAACTGTTGAAGGAATTATTCAGGGATTTCACACCTGAAGAAGCTCCTGTTTCAATCAGGCAAAATGCGATGAATCGTGTTTTGCACGACTGGGTGCAGGAACCTCAGACTTATCAGCCATTAATCAATAAACAAAACAGATGGTGGATAATTACGGCTGCCATCGCCATATTAGCCATCTCTTTTCTGGTTGACGCCTCTGTTATTCAGCAATACCTTGGTGATTTGGGTTTCACATCCAAACAATTGGATCTGGGTTCAATCAATAAAAGCTTCACTCAGTTCTTCGCTGTATTTACAAAGATTCCTTCGCTGGTATATTTTGTAGTTGCAGGTATTGTCTTCTTATTAGGATTGGATAAAATATTAAATCGTCTGGCGAACTTATAAGAAAAGCTTTTACTCTTTATATCTTAAGCGAATCTTTAACGATTCGCTTTTTTTATACTCAGAATATTGATTGACACAACAAGCACTTTCATTATTTTTGCACCATGCAGAACATTGAACCATACAACAGGTGGGAAAAGATTTACAAGGCCAATGAGGATATAAAATCACCTTATTATGGTCAGCTCTTTGATGAATATTTATGTCGCAATACCATCTACGATCATTATATCCATCCTAAATGGGATGAATTCGGATCAAGTACACTCTACCTGAAGATTCTGTATGCCAATTATGATTTAGGATGTTGTATCATTGAATTAATGGGCGAATGGAATGACTGCCTGTATAACGATATTATGCACCTCAAGCGTAATATTATTGAACACCTTGAAGATAATGGTATTCAAAAATTCATTTTGATTGGTGAAAATGTATTAAACTTCCATTATTCTGATGATTCTTATTACGAAGATTGGTTCAATGATATAGAAGATGGATGGATTATTGCAATCAATTTCAGAGAACATGTGCTGGCTGAATTCGATAAGATCAATCTAAATTATTATCTGCTGTACGGTGGTAATCTATCAGCGGTAAAATGGCGCACACTTTCACCTCTCAAGCTATTTGAAGCAATGGATACTTATGCTGGTAAAATCTTAAATCCTTAAGAGCCAATCAAAATTTACACACTGATAAAGTTTTTACTTTTTAAAGTAGTCAAAACAAGTCGAAGTGATTAAAACTTATGAAACCAGAGCAACATATTTAATATAGTATTGAGGTTAAATTTATTGCTACCATTTATTTCAATCGCAACGGTTGTACTGGTTCAACATTTTCATTCAAAAGTAAAGGAATAAAAAAAGCCTGTCTTTGGGAGACAGGCAAGAAACATTCTAAGAAAAAAAAATTCTAACCTAAACCTCACACACATCCGAATGTTTCTATATTTGGGGACCAGGAGAGCCTTTTTTTAAGTTGCAAAACAAAATTAAGCTCTTCCTTATCTGTTGTCAATACCCTTTTTAAAAAAAATACGATTTTTTTGTCTTTTTTATTCTTTACTCTTGATTACCATTCATTCTACTGTTAAAAGCCTGTTTAATTTTTCTATTTTTGCAGAAAAAGTAAAACAGTGATTTATCCTGCAAATTTCGAAGAGAAGATTAAGTTTAATCGCATTCGCGAGCACATCAAAAATAATTGTATGAGCAACCTTGGTAAAGAGGTTGTGGATGAAATGCAATTCAGTACAAACTTTGATGAAACTCGTCTGAATCAACTTCAAACATTTGAGTTCAGAAAAATTTGCCTGGAAGAGGATAATTTTCCGTTAAGTTATTTTATTGATGTTCGTGAGCCTCTACTTCGAATTCGTACCGAAGGAAGATTCATGGAAGAATCAGAACTGCTTGATTTACTTCGCTCGTTAACAACCATAAATGATATAGTAAGATTTTTCAACAAAAAAGACGAAGAAGAGTACCCTGAATTAAAAGCATTGGTTGCCAATGTGGCAGTTTTCCCATTTTTACAGGATAAGATTGATTTTTTATTAAATAAATTCGGGAAGTTGAAAGACAATGCTTCGCCCGAATTAGCCAGAATTCGAAAGGACATTCTTTCTAAACAAAACAGCATATCGCGGAAGCTTAGTGCAATTCTTCGCAAAGCCAAGCAGGATGGACTGGTTGAAGCCGATGCAAATATTGCGATACGCGACGGACGATCAGTGATTCCGATTTCATCTGCTAACAAGCGTAAACTGGGTGGTATTGTTCAAGATGAATCTGCTACAGGTAAAACATCCTTTATAGAACCAACAGAAATTGTTGAGATCAATAATGAAGTACGTGAACTGGAGTATGCAGAACGTCGTGAAATCGTTAAGATTTTAATTGATGTGGCAGATCAAATCAGACCATACATTGATGATTTGCTGGATTCATACCGATTTATGGGTACCATCGATTTTATCAGAGCCAAAGCGCGCTTTGCCTTAAACATTGATGCCACCTTACCCGATTTCCATAACGATCAAAGTTTTAATTGGAGAGAAAGTAAACACCCCTTGCTGCATCTTCAATTTAAAGAAGCTAAAAAAGAAGTTATTCCGCTCGACATTGAATTAAAAGATCCGAATCAACGATTATTATTGATTTCAGGACCTAATGCCGGCGGTAAATCAGTTTGTCTGCAAACAGTAGGTTTGCTGCAATATATGTTTCAATGCGGATGTTTGGTTCCCATGCACGAAGGATCTAAGATGGGATTTTTTCAGGATATCTTTATCGACATTGGCGACGAGCAATCTATTGAAAACGACCTGAGCACCTACAGTTCTCACCTCTTCAATATGAAGCATTTTTTACGTTACAGTAAAAAAGAAACGCTTATTCTGATTGATGAGTTTGGTACAGGAACAGAGCCAATGCTGGGTGGAGCAATTGCAGAGAGCGTACTTGAACAACTGAATCAACAAGGTGTTTATGGAGTGATAACTACACACTATACAAACCTCAAGCATATGGCATCGCAAACCGAAGGAATTGAAAACGGAGCAATGCTTTTTGATACCGGTAGAATAATGCCTTTATATAAATTGCAAATTGCTCAACCAGGTTCTTCATTCGCTTTTGAAATTGCACGAAAAATTGGTTTGCCAGAAAATATCCTTAACAGTGCCAAAGATAAAATTGGTCAGGAGCATGTCGATTACGACAAGAATCTGCGTGAAATAGTAAGAGACAAAAGATATTGGGAGCAAAAAAGAAATACCATCCGCATCAACGAAAAACGATTGGCTGAGGTATTGGAAAGATACCAGCTCGAACTTCAGAACATCAAAAAAGAACGAAAAGATGTGATGGAAAAAGCCCGACTGGAAGCTGACCAACTTCTTTCAAGTGCCAATAAGGAGATTGAAAAGACTATCCGCACCATAAAGGAGTCTCAGGCAGAAAAAGAAAAAACCAAACTGGCTCGTCAGAAACTGGACGTTTTCAAGGAAAAAGCCACTGAAGAAAAAGTAACAGATGCTAAGATTGACAAGAAAATTCAGCAGATAAAAGACCGGGAAGAAAGAAAAGCCAATCGAAAAAAAGAGAAAGAAAACAACGTAGGTGTTACACCTGAGAAACCCAGGAAAGTTATCGTAGAAACGATCGAAAAAGGAGACACTGTTAAGCTGGAGGGTCAATCTCTGCCAGGCGAGGTTTTATCTATCAGTGGCAAGGAAGCTACTGTTGCCTTTGGTAATATTCAAACCAAGGTAAAAGTAACCCGACTAAAAAAAGTATCAGGTACAAAAAAGACCGGTACTACTCCTTCAAACCATGTAATATCCAATGTTTCAGGAAAAGTCAGAGAGCGTAAATTAACCTTCAAACCAGATATAGATCTGCGCGGATTCAGAGGAGATGAAGCTATTCAAATGGTAATCAACCATATTGACGAAGCAGTAATGTGTGAAGTAAACGAGGTTAAAATACTTCATGGGAAAGGCAACGGAATACTTCGCACTCTCATTCGTGAACAATTGGCTACAATCCCATTTGTACGCAAGTTTCGTGATGCTCATATACAAGAAGGAGGATCTGGAATAACCATTGTTGAGTTAGAATAAAAAACTTTAAAAAAAATAGAAAAAAGCCTGTTGCCCTATTTGGTGCTACAGGTTTTTTTTATTACTTGCTCACAGGTAATATTAATGATGCATCAAGGTTTTCATTAACACTAAGAGTCTAAAAAACAAGAAATTTTACCCGAATTGAAAATGTAAATCTTTTTCAAAAGTTCAAATAAAAAAGATGCTTTTAAACTCTCTAAAAGATTTAATGAAAAAATCCGACGATTTAAATTGATAATATCCTGGAAAACCTTTACCTAATCTTGGAAGAAATTCGATCAACAATAAAATTTAGTTAATCTAATATTTGACAAAAACAAGAACCTTTTTTAAAATAGTATAGTAGAAACTAAATAATAGCTAAAAAGCGAGTAATAAAGACAAACTTTTCAATAGCAGTTTAAAAAGTATATTTATTAGAATAATTGTAAAGCTATGAGCAACAAACCAAGAATTATAAAGGATTACAAGAAGCTTGATGATGAAATCAAAGAACAAATCAAACTTACTTATCCGTATGGTTTTAGTGATAACCTGATTACCTTTTCATATAAAGATGGCCAAATGATCAGTGCCTTGCCATTCGAAACAGATGATAGTTATTTTTTGGTTAAGATGAGTGTTGTTGAAGCAGAACAAATCATTGAAGACGATGATGACTACAATGACGATGGAAATCTTAAAAACAGTGCCAAAGAAGATTACTCAGAAAAATATGCCGATGTTGACTACATGAAAGATGTAATTGGGGACGAAGATGTTGACAGCGACGATGACGATGACATGGAAGATGAATATGACGATGAGGATGACGATGATGATATGGAAGATGATTAATTAATCATCCTCCATTATCGAATCAGAAGTTGTTATAAATACTTTTTATTGAAGTCCTGACACCAAAATAAAAGTGTTGGGTTTCTTCAATTTGTTCATCATTACTGAGTTTACGCAATCGGGCACCTGCAACCAGGTTAAACATATTTCGGGGATTGATTAAATAACTGATGTTAATATCTGCATTGTAAACATTGGTTTTCAATCCTTGCCCTATGTAATGACCATAATCAATATATCTGCCATTTTCATCAGTAGGTCGATTATTACTATCAACAATCACGTTCTTACCCCAGCTTACTCCGTCACCAAAATCCTCACCATACATAGCTGTCATCAACTCAGCCTTAAACATCCATCTCCGATGGCGATACTTCAATAAGGCAAAACCCTCGCGGAAATTAGCTCCTAAAATATGAGCTAATGGTTGCCTGTAATGCGAATTGGCATAAATACTTGTGTAGTGCGAATACAAATACGGACGAGCCTGGTTATATTCAGCCTGAAAATCAAGTTTCTTTATTCCAAATAAGTCAAATGTTTTTAAACCTAGTTGAAATCCATTCTTATTTGCCCACCACTGTGTACCTCCAAAAACCTCATCAGCTTTAAACTCACCCAAAACAAACTGTCCGTAAAAAGTCAACCACCGTGCAGCAATGTACCTGGCATTAAAACCAATAGTAACATTATCAGGTGATCCTAAAGCATATTCAACCGGGCGCATAAAAGCTACAGGATTCAGGTAATGCCAGTCAAACCCCCTATAGCCAGTGGTATCCTGCTCTGCATAAACCACACTGGCAAACAATCCTAATGCAGTTCGCTTACCAATATTTAAATCTAAATATTGAAATACTCCGTACTTACCTGGGAAACGATAATCGTTAGGAACTTTAGTCTCATCATATTCCAGCATTTTATTATACAATACAGTATATTTTATCTTCCAGAAGTCTGCTGTAAGCTTAACATACGGATAGCTAAATGCTACATCTGAAAGTAACATCGATCGGTGACCATCTCCAAAAAAGTGCTTACCATTACCTATTTGTAAACTAAAATACTTAGCCAAATCAAAGGCTACATAAGCCGTAACATTGGCAAAGTCATGTCCGTTTTCTGCATATTTTTTACGCTTACCCCAACCGGGCATAATATCATATTCGTTGGCAAATGCATTAATATAATTAGGCACAACAGCCTGTGTCTCCAGAAAGTCAGTATAAAAATGGACATGTTTACCAATATTTCCTTCTATAAATAATCCACGTGTATTGGTATATGTCGTCTTGCTTTCAATATTCTCTTTTCCGTATTCGAAATTAAACAGGGGATTGATGACTATATGAATATCATCCTTCTTCAGTTGAATGAGATCATCATGAAATATTCTTTTCCAGAAATTTAAATCTCCGGATGGAACCCGCAAGCCATCATACAAAATTGAATCGGTATTAAATATCTTATTCAGTTCATCCAGACGATATTGCCTCACTGATGTGTGCAAATTACTTCCGGGCTGATAAACATAGCGCTCAAAAGGGGAATATTGATAGTCTTCATAGTGACTTTGTAATTGAGCCATGAGATCGCTCATCATAAATACTACCAATAACAGAGTCAAATATTTGTGCTTACTCATAAAATTCGGATTGTAATACGAATATAACAAAAACAGTTAAGCTTGCTATACGCCTTATCACTTCTATGGTTTCAAAGTATCGACAATAAAAAACCACTTCTTTAAAAGTGGTAAAAAAGGAGGAAAAGCTCTTGCATCGCTCGTTATCCTTTGATTGGCAAATATGTGCCAGGATCCTCGTACCCTTATTATAGCGAGGCGCACCAGCTTTTCACCCCAACCTGCTTACGCAGCCATCATGTCTCAAGACAAAAGTAAATTACAAAAACATATTGCAGAAGTCAATATTTACAGGACTTTTCTTATTAACAAAGAAGAAAAATAAACTAACTTTGAAGCACACTTTATATTGTTTTCCAACAGAATTACTTATTTTAAATACATAATTGTATTTAGTCTTCACACTTCAAACACAAGTCGATGAAACTCTTTCTTAAAACATTAAAGTACCTGGGAATTATTATAGTTTGCTTTATCCTTTTGCTTATTTTAATTGCTGAGTTTGCTGAAAAACCAATATCAAAACTCGCAATAAATCAACTTAATAAAACCCTGGGTACTGAATTGTCTGTTGAAAATATTGAATTCTCGCTTTTAAAGGATTTTCCTAATGCCCAATTGCAATTGCAAAACGTGCAACTAAAAAGTGATTCGCTTGGTTTGGATGATATTTTGGTTTTAAAAGACTTATATATCGAAGTTGAGATGACTCCTTTGCTTCATGACCAGATCAATATTGTAGAAATACGATTAGAAAACGGAGTAGCCAATTACCACGTTTACAATAATCAGAAGACAAATATTGATTTTTTAATTCCTGAATCAGAAGAAAATGAAACCGACACTACTTCTGCAGCTTTAAATATTGCCGCTCCACTAATTAAAACAACAGCTGTACAATTAATTTATATCGACGAAGCAGAAAATATTACGGCAACCATCATGCTGGATGCCTTATCGTCTGTTTTCATGAAAGAAGTAAGTGGTTTATCAGCCAATGTTGAAGGATCTGTTACTCTCAACAAGTTAAATTATCCGGATACGAAAGCCCATCTGATGAATAATATGCAGCTTGACTTAAAAGCGCTATTTCTAAACGATACCCTTCATCTCGAAAACGCATCACTAATTAGTGAAGGTGTAAAAATTAATACATCAGGGTGGATTAATACAACCGGTAATTTTCCTGCTGAACTAAAAATATTTGAAACCCATTTCGATCTGAAGGAACTGTCTAAGTATATACCTGATTCATTAATTACTGACTACAAACTACAGATCGATGGTGGTATTTTAAATACCGCTGCATCTATAAACGGGGATTTATTGGACACCATAAACCTACCTCAAATAAATGCTTTGATCAAACTGGAGGACACCCGGCTTTCAGCTTTAGATTACCCTTCCATTAAAGATCTTTCTACCGAAATAAGCTTTACCAACGGAAATCAACGCTCTATGGCATCTTCGGAGCTTGAGATAAAGAAATTACAAGTTAAAACAAACCAAAGCAGTGTTAATTTAACTGCTAAAGTTATCAATTTCGATCAACCTGTTTATTCATTTCAAACACAAGCCAATATTTTACTTGATGAGTTTAATCATCTGGTTCCTCAGGATCTGAAAACAAACATAGGAGGCAGAGTAAAAGCTGATCTGACCAATAGTGGCTCATTACCCGATTCAGTTACCATGAGTTACATTAATGAGTCACTTAACCGAAGTACCTTAAAACTTACTTTTACCAACCTTTTTGTTGAGATGGATTCAGTTATCAACCTGCAAAACATGAACGGTTCTGCCAGTTATCATAACCAGGCTTTT
This sequence comes from uncultured Carboxylicivirga sp., assembly GCF_963674565.1. Lineage (NCBI taxonomy): Bacteria > Pseudomonadati > Bacteroidota > Bacteroidia > Marinilabiliales > Marinilabiliaceae > Carboxylicivirga > uncultured Carboxylicivirga sp. Next base: position 5,301,097 of record NZ_OY771430.1, on the reverse strand, counting down.
CAATTCGAAAATATCAGCTGTCAGTTGCCCGATTATAAAATGGATATTGCACCATCCAGTGTAAGAGGAAAATATACCGGAAGCATCGATAATATTGATCATCTGGCCGTTGACCTTGAATCATTCGACTTAAAAGCAAACAAAAGCAGCCTATCGGGTAATGCCTATTTTAAAAACGGGCAAAAACCATATTATCAAACAAAAGCCAAAGTTGAAATTAACCTCCAGGACTGGAGTTCATTTATACCCGACACCCTTCTTTCTGATTACAACGGGCAATTATTAGCCAGTATTGAATCGGCGGGTAGTATTAATATGGATTCGATAGCTGATGAGGCAATGCGAATACTTTTCACAGAAAGTGAATTATTGGTTACCAGCAAAAATCTTACAATACGTACCCCCGATAATTTATATAATCTGGAAGCTATGAATGGAACTGTATTGATGAAAAACGATTCCATTTCTATGGAAGATATTTCAGGAAGTTTCAATCAGATTTCTTTTACTGCCGACTCAACCTACGTCGTAGATTTGCATAAAAGTGTATTGCAAAATCAGAAAAAGAAAGTTAAAGTTCGTGGATTTGTTCATCTGGGTAATATTGATTATGCTGAACTCGAAAAGTTAATGCCTGTTACAGATTCAACAGAAGTAGCTCAGGTGGATACTATCCCTGCCGAACCAGGCAATTATTCATTTGATGTACGAGGAAAATTCTACGTGGATCAATTGAAATACGAAAACGCTATCCTTGAAAATATAAGCGGGCTTTATAAATTAACTGATCACGAATATATAGTTGACCAGTTAAAATTTGATGCATTTAAAGGGCATGCAAATACTTCAGTCAAAGTACAGATGTACGATAATATTCAAAAAATCTATTTCAAAAACAGCACTAAAAACCTGGATGTCAATCAACTATTAGTTGACTTTGATAACTTTAAGGAATATGGAAATGAGGATTATATTAATCATGAACAACTTAGTGGCTTTTTGAGTACAAATAATCTAAATGGTTATATTCTCTTTAAAGATTCTCTTATTACAGATTCAATATTTGTTACTGCTGATTTAACTCTTGAAAACGGTAAACTATTTAATTATCCAATTGCTGTAGAAATGGGAGATGATTATGGCATAGATGGATTAGAAAAAATAAAATTCAAAACCATTGATACAAAATTGTTTGTTTATGCTGGAGCAGTCTATGCCCCGCAAACTAATATTAAAACCAATACTTTTGATGTTACCTTATTTGGAATGCAGAAATTTAATTTTGATTGTCAATACCATCTCCGCTTTTATTTAAAAGAAATTTTAAGAAAAGGGAAAACAGACCGCATTGAAAAAAAGCAATCGAAAGAAAGTAAACAAAAAGATGATGGTGGAACCAAAGGTTTAACGTCTCTTTTTGCTATTTATAAAGTTGAGAATGGAAAAACTGTGAAGAGTTTCTTAGAAGGTAAAGATTCTGATGATCGAAAAAAAATGTCAAGATTAATTAATTTAAAAGAAGTTATCCTAGAAGCTGTCTTCCTGCCTCAATTTGTAACTTATAAAACAGATCTTGAGCAGAAAAAGAATGAATAAGAAAAGTGTCATCATATTATTCATATTTATTATAACTATTGTGCTATTCTTCTTTTATATGAAGAATAATAGGATAATAAATGATCATGATTTAGTAAAAATCAAACAGACAGATGAAAATGATATCATATTCGGTAGTTATAATGCTCCTCAATCCATTATTCTATATTTTGATTATAACTGTTCATATTGTCAAAAATTTTTTAAAGAAGTCTATCCGGAATTGAAAGATAGTTTAATTGACAATAAACAAGTGAAATTAATCTTCAGGTTAGTATGCAAACCCAATGATGCAAAAGCATTAAAAGCCTACCGAACCGCAATATGTATAAATAAATTTGGACAATTTGAGAAATTACACAAACTTTTATTGTATAAACCAGGTATAATCTACACCAAATATTTTGACGGACTGATTGATGAATACATTAGTACAAACGAAAATGTGGCCGAATGTATTTTAAACAGGAACGAAACTCCTGAAATAAAAAATATTTACCAGTTTCAAACATTAAAAACGAAAGGAACCCCTACCTTTATCATCGGAAATGAGATAAAAAAAGGCTATTTAGATTTCGAAGCGATTTTAAAACTATTAAATCAGGATAAAAACAATAAATGACATATAAAAACAAAATTAGCCATGAAAAATTCAAATAAAATTTTATCGTTTCTTTTTATGGGAATATTCACTCTTACTTCTGTTGCATGTAGCGACGATCCGTCAGAATCCTGTGATCAATTCCCTCTTGACACAGGATCCTGTTCTGCTGAAGACATTACTGCTTGTTGTGATGACAATCAAAACTGTTATTATTTATATAAAAATGAAGATACTCAACTTACGCTTGATGATCTGAAAGATAAATGTCAGGTAAGTTCAATAGAAATGTCAGAACTTAAACTACAATTGGATGCATTTACTGCTCAATTAATAAATGAAGCCCGCTCTGCAGCAATCTGCAAATAAAAATAAAAGGCTGTCGGTTTCGACAGCCTTATTTTTTACCAGAATTGGTACCAGCTTTTCTTTGTTTCTTTTCTAAGTTTCTTCTCCAGTTCTTCACCTCTTAGATTAATAGCAACAATTACTCCTTCGCCATCAATTAAGAAGTTGGCAGGTATTCCTCTTACACCGTATAATTTTGATACCTCACTTCGCCACCCTTTCAAATCACTTACATGGTAAGGCCATATAAGTCCATCATTTTCAATAGCTGTAATCCAATCAGGCTTCTTCATATCCAACGATACCGAAAAGATGGTAAAACCATCACCATTCTTAAAGATGGTATCCTTAAAACTCTCATATGCATTTACTAAGGTTGGATTTTCTTTTCGGCAGGGTTTACACCATGAGGCCCAAAAATCAATCAACACCATTTTACCTTTCAAGGATGATAACGCAAGAGAATCGCCTTGAGGCGTAATCTGAACAATTTCAGGTGCGACATCACCCACTTGATACTTTTGACTTGATGCAGAGAATGAAAAACCTAAAAAAGCTAATATTATAAATAATCGTGTCATTTCACTATTCTTTTAATTACCGGCTAATATAATGTTTTCAAACATTTAACAATTAACCATCAAATAATACACTTCAAACATGCATTTGGTTTCAATAACATTCAAAATTGATACCATTTTTTAAGTAGATTATTCGATTAATGCTTACTTTAATGCCAATTCATTATAAATCATCCTATTTGATCCAAGGAAAATGAGATCCCGTATCGACATATTAATCATTTGCACAGCCATTTGTTTGGTAATACTTGCCAGTACTTTTCTATTTCCCTATGGTTTCTCTGCCATTCATGAAGGTTGGGTGGCTGCTTTCTGGCTTTTTATTTCCAACACAGGAGGTACTGTTGGTGTACCAGTTATCACTCTTGTTTTTTGTATCCTTATAAGCCTTCATTATAAAGGTTGGGTTAAAAAAATGATATTCCTGACACTATCGTTACTAGGATTTTCAGTTGTTTTAGGAGGATTTGCCAAGCTAAACGAACATTTTATTAAGGAGAAATTACGCATTGAACGACCAAACATTATTTATCTGCATAACCAAAAAGATTTTGATAGTGAGGAATTCTATAATCTTCCAACAAAAGCCGAACGACAACAGTACCTCAAAGCATTCCTGAATGAGAAAGAACCAGATTTTATTACGTTTGATGATCAACCGATTAATCCAAAAGTATTGCAGCACTGGTTAAACGAAACCGGCTTCTCTTTTCCTTCCGGCCATACAGTCAATGCTTTTATTATGGCGACCTTAATGGCTTATCTTCTGTTATTCACTTATGAAGATTTCAGAAGACGTACCTTTTTTATTCTTCCTTTCTTATGGGCAACCCTTGTTGCTTTATCCAGAGTTATTTTAGGCGTACACTCACCCACTGATATATCACTGGGTGCTTTGATCGGTAGTCTCAGTGCCTATCTTATTATAGTAACAGGAATAATTGATAAATATCTGAAACAAAAAGAGAACTATAGGTAAAATTGTATTTTTCTGAAGTATGAAGGTTCAATCATATAGGATCAAAACCTAATCCTTAATTAGAAACAAATTCTTGAATATTTAATATCATTTGTGTAACCGAAATATTTTCATTTCGTACAAATGAAACATTAACAATTAATTGTTGAAAGAGTAATATTTCGAAGCTTTTTCATACAATTAAAATACAAAATTAGCCTGGAGTGTAGGGGAAACAATTTTAAGGCAAACCAAATTTAACACAATAAACAATAGAGCTTCCGGACAATGGTTTAATATACGATTATCTATTATTAACACATTGCCGTTAGTCTTGAAATTACTCTGAATTAAGAGTTTTAACAATTGCATTTAGTTTCAATTGTCAGATATCCTTATGGAGTCTGATAATTAACCGAACCTTAGTTTAATTACCCTAACAGTTATTTACTCAGCTTTCAGCTTCAATTAAAGCTTGATAGCACAGTTTCAAAAAACAAACAATCCTTGTTACAAATAAGAACAGGGAAACTTTAAAATAGTAATTATGAAAGGGGTTATTTTAGATTGTTTAAGAAATCTGGTTTCAAAGGAATTTGGAACAAGTCAGTGGCAGGAAATATTGGTTGACTCTGGATTAAAACCAAATGAAACCATTTTATCAACCATTGATTTTGATGATCAGGTAGCAATTAGTTTAATCGGTTCTACTTGTAAAGTTTTAAAACTTAGTATTGAACAAGCGGCCGAAGCTTTTGGAGATTATTGGATGAATTATTATGCCTCTAAAATCTATGCTGCCTATATGGTTAAAGCTAAGTCGGCTAAGGATTTACTTTTGATGCTGGACAATATTCATCTAAAAGTAACCAAAAGCATGCCTAATGCCCGTCCTCCAAAATTCACATACGACTGGAAAGATGACAAAACACTTGTTATGAACTATATATCTGACAGAAATTTGGTTGATTTATTCATTGGATTAGCTAAAAGTGTTGGAAAATTCTATGACGAAAAACTAATTGTATCTAAAGGCACAGGCAATAATGTTATCATTAAATTTCAATAATCAGATACCATTTAATAACTAACAATACTGATTTTTTTATATCAATAAAGCAGAGGCTGTCTTCAAAAAAAGACAGCCTCTAATATTTGTTAATTAAGAGCTTAAGCTCAATTATTAATAAATTGCACTATCATCTCCATTTGTTGTTACAATTAATACTATAGTATTTCCCAGAATCGATGCTTCCATATTCGAAAATGTTATTTGAAGCAGATCACTATGAGATTGGCTATATGCCATTATAACAAGCACTCCTTTTGATATTCCATATTGAGAATCAATATTATTAAGAGATTCAATTATTGACACAAGCTTGTTATTAAGAAGTGCCTCTGCATCATTAACAGTATATGGATCATCATAAGGAAACTTAACTGCACGAGTAACACTAACTCCTAAAGGAATATTGTCAATCTGAACAAGAAAATCAAAAATACTACCTACCGTGTTATAAACAACTTCATTCTCAGTTGCCGTTAAAATAGCACCAGAGTACCTTGTTAGAACATCCATAGCAAGAGCTTCGGATACAATATTTGTTCCACCATCTAAACCAGCGCTATAAACCACCTGACCATCGGGCAATAGTAATTCAGGGGAAAATGGTTCGATACAATCAAGAACAACTGAATGTATCGAAGGACTTAGCTCAGTAAGATTTGTTGGTAAGATTGTTACACCATCATATATTAATTCTCCATACCCATCATTACTGGCACAATTCAAATCACCTCCGTCACAATCCTGATCGATTCCATCTCCACAAATCTCAGGTGCTCCGGGATATATATCAGAATCCAAAGGATTACAATCAATTCCATCATGAGATCCATCATTATCAGTGTCGAAATCTAATGCATCTGTTTCATTAGAATCTAAAACACCATCGCCATCAAGATCCTCATCACCATCTAACAAAGAATCTCCATCTGTATCCGCATTAGTAGGATCAGTTTCTCCACTGCCCATTCTGCCATCCGCATTTCGATCTTCTCCACCTATACTAACACCCGGAACAGTATTGGGTCCATCACTTAATTTATCATTATCGGTATCAGCATCTAAAGGATCGGTTGTTGTAGCTGGATCTGTATCACCCTGCCATGATAAAGCTGTTCCTGCATATGATGTATAATTACCATCACTAACCCCTGAACTAATGGGCGTAGATCGTCCAACCTCCAGTCCATCACTTAATCCATCTCTGTCTGTATCCGGATAAAGCATGCCTGTTCCGAATATTAATTCATCTCCATCTGATAAACCATCATCATCGGTATCGGCATCCAGGAAATTAGACTCGTCAACATCATAGACACCATTATGATTTAAATCTTCCTCTCCATCTAACAAGCCATCATTATCCATGTCAGGGTCGTTAGGATCAGGATCAAATTCATCTGCCAAACCGTCTCCATCGCTATCTGATGAGACACCTTCTTCAACATAAATAATAGCACTGACCAACTCACCTTCATAAAAACAATCAAGCATTACCTGTTCTGGTATTAATCCTGTGGTAACCTGAAAAACCCCTTCTGTTTGACCTTCAGGAATAATTACTTGTGCCGGAGTTAATAATTCAGGTGATGACGAAGTGATATTTACACTAATACCGCCATCAGGTGCAGGTATATTGAGCAATAATGTGAATTCAAAAGTTGTATTTGTAGCTAGCGTAACTTCAGCCGGTTCCAATCCAATTAAATGGACTACTTCACAGACATCTCCAATTCCATTACCATTGCTATCTGTCTGATCAGGATTATAAGTATTTGGACAATTATCAGCATCATCCATTATCCCATCTCCATCACTATCTATGTCAATAAAGAAAGGAGAATAAATTCCTGCATTACCATCACTTGTAACAATTACAACAGTATAAACTCCTGTTGGCAATCCCTCGGGAACAGTTGCTGATAAAGTAGAATTATCAATAAAAGTTGAAAAAACAGGTATTGAAATACCTTCTAATAATTCATCTGCAGATAAATAAACAACTGAAGGATCAGTCAAACCTCCATTGGTTTGAATTAAAATCTCAGTGCCTACATTCGATGACACAATATTTGGTGATACTGAATTTACTATTAGGGTTAAATTTTCTGTGATCAGGAGCCCATTAGTAAATATAGCTGTTCCTCCAGACCATGAATACTCAATATTATATTCTCCTTCTGAAAGAACTGCCGGAACAAGAATTATCACTTCTATGTCTGATTGAATATTAAATTCAACAGGTGTGACTAACATGTCTTGAGAAATCAAATTAATACCCGTAAGTTCAACCTCCATTGGTTCTAATAATAAACTAACTGGTGAGTTTATACCGTTGTAAATTGCTGTAGGATACACCTGTAATATATGAAGAGCAAGACCATCGCTACAGGCATCACCAATACCATCTCCATTGCTATCTGTCTGATTCGGATTATAATTATTTGGGCAATTATCCTGACTGTCAGCAATACCATCTCCATCAATATCATCACAGATTACATCATCCCCATCACAGTTTTGATCTATTCCATCTCCGCAAATTTCAGGAGCACCAGGATTTATAGATGCATCATCATCATTACAATCTCCAATGAATTCAGCATCAACATATCCAACTGGTCGTTCGCAGGCAATAACTATGGTTGATACATCAACAGAACCCCAACCATCGCCGTCAGCATCTGCCAGCCACTCCATACCTGCATCTTCATCTATTTCTCCATCACAATCATTATCAACATCATCGCAAAATTCTTCTGCACCAGGGTAAATATTTGGATCCGTATCGTCACAATCACCCATCTCAGGAGAATAACCATCACCATCATCATCACCACAAACAGCATCTACTCCATCGCAATTTTGATCAACTCCATCGCCACAAATATCGATTGCTCCAGGATAAACAGTATTATCAAAATCATTACAATCACCCTGAGTTGGAGCATACCCATCTCCATCCTGATCCTCAACCCCACAAAGAGATATTAAATACTCAGCAACCTCTTCCGGAGTCCATGAAGGATCTAGTGAATAACTCTCCGGATTGCTAAAATAATTCAATGCACACGTTATATCCAGACAATTGGAGGCAAACACTGCCACAAATTCTGCGTTACATTGATCAGTAACACACTGTTGATCACCATCTGTACAATTTAAATTGATACAATTAAATAAATTGATTATTGATTGACCGCAATCTGTTTCAGGACATCCCTCATCAACTTCTCCATTACAATTATTATCAATACCATCTCCACAGATTTCGGGAGCGCCTGGGTAAATATTTACATTACTATCATTACAATCCCCATTTAAAACAGAATATCCATCTCCATCATTGTCATTTTCATCTACAGCCACACATTCACCAGATTGACAAATATAGCCTTCAGGACAGGCATTTCCGCATTCACCGCAACTTGAGCTGGATGTTGAAAGATCTGTTTCACAGCCATCAGAAGGATCACCGTTACAATCTGCCCAGCCAGAATCACAATCAGTATTTACTAATTTAACCGCTGTAAAATCTGTTACTACGTCACAATTAAGTCCTAATAAATCATTATAGTAATTAACTGTACCTCCAATGGTCTGTTCATCAATAATATCAAAGGTGACATACATATAAGCTGCCTGAGCTGACTCAATAGCAAATTCATAATGACACTCATCCTGCGTTACAAGAGGCAAAACAAAGATTGTCTCCGGCAAATAAACCAACTGTTTCGATCCGTTAATGTCATTCACTGTAAACTCATTGAAAAAATGTGAAACAGAGCTACAGAGTTCAATATCTTCATTCACCATCCAGGTTCCATTAACTTCAAAAACACAATCAAGGGCATCAACACCATCGCAATTTTGGTCAATTCCATCACCTGCTATTTCATTCGCTCCTGGATTAATATTTTGATTATTATCATTACAATCTCCACTTTGCATTATATAACCCACCGGAATACTAGCTGTTGATGGAATCCAAACCAAATTAAAATTATCCCCGAAGCCATCCCCATCTTTATCTGCAAAATAATACTGCCCTATCATTGTTGCTACGGGCAATGTTACTGATCCTCCTTCGGAAAGTGTCAATGTATTGTTTTCAATATTTATGGTTTGTAACTCATTGGTTGGATCATTATCTGCATCATCAACACCATCTTGAAGACTTAATAAATCAATCATGATGGATTGATTTCCTTCGATGATATATAATGTTGTTCCTTGCAAATAGGCATTACTAATTAGCTCATTACCTGAGTCATTATCATTATCTTCACTATTTGCCACACTACCAGCAAATAAGGCAAAAGGAACTGACAACAACCGATCAGAGCCATCTATCCTGAAATCAACACCTCCTTTAGGATCTAATTCTACTTTCAATGAATATTCTCCAACAGACCAGTCAATAGCCGCGAAAGATCCAAGTAAAACGTTGGTTCCTTCCCCGATATTAACATCCATTAAACCGAACTTATTTGTAACGGTATAGTGCTGTTCTTTATACACTTCAAAACCATCTTGCAGTATGGTAAATTGTAGAGTAACATCTTTACTTGGCAAGGCAATTCCCCATTCATCTTTGGCAATTGCTTTATATTTTAACGCCTGAGGAACCTGACTATAAGTAAGGTTCATATACGAGCATAATATTATCAAACAGGTAAATATTCTTTTCATATAAATCAATTTGGGTTATTGTTTTACAACTTTAAACACCGCATAAACAGATTGCTTTTCGATGATCAATCGAATAATATACAGCCCGCTTTTAAAACCAGACAAGTCTATTTCCATTGGATTACTTTTCCACTTTTTGGTAAGTAACCAACGGTTTGATACATCATAGACCATGATATTTAAGTCCTTCCATTCATCAATTTGGGAGACGATATAAACCTTATCAGGAGTAATTGTTGGGAATGCAACAAAAGTTTGTTTTTTTAACTGAGGAAAAACATCTTCCGGAGCATTATTCCCAAACAAGATCTGGTGATCAATTAAATTCTCACCAATGACCCAATCCATGCTTCCCTCTGAAGTAATAATTGTATTGCCTGAAGTTGCGACAATATTTTCACTCTTCTTCTGACTATATATCAGTAGAGGGATGCAGCAAAATGCTAACATCAATAGGAAAGATTTCATAAAAGTGAATTTTGCACAAAATTAAGTTGTACCTATACTGATCGTCAATAACAAACGAGAGAAAAGAATACAGTTTAGAATCATTCCAACATACTGTATTTCAGCAATAAATAAAATTTTAGTTAATACAACATACTTAAAAGCATTGCATCATTTTTACAATGATTTGAACCATTATTTTCAAACACTTAATTGTAATTAATGATTCTATTCTCATTAGTTATAATGGCTTTTATGAAAGAAAATTAATTTTGGTGTAATTTTGACACATAATTTTGACACTTCAAAAATCATTTGTATATTTGTGTCATAATGACGCGCAAATGAAAACAGAAAACAAACAAAAATATTGCTATGAGTACCCAAGGCCTTCTGTAACTACAGATTGTGCAATTTTCGGTTTTGATGGCATTGATCTTCATATCCTACTTGTCGAACGAGGCATTGAGCCATTTAAAGGACAATGGGCATTACCCGGAGGTTTTGTTCAGATGGACGAGACAACTGAAGAATGTGCCCGTCGTGAATTAGCCGAAGAAACAGGTGTAGAAGATTTATTCTTAGAACAGTTGTATACATTTAGCGATGTCAATCGAGATCCTCGTGGAAGAGTTATAACAGTTTCGTATTTTGCACTTATTAAATCGACTGATTTTAACCTGATTGGTGGAGATGATGCCAGTGACGCAAAATGGTATCCTATAAATCAGGTTCCTACATTAGCATTTGATCATGACAGGATCTTAAGAGTTGCGCATGATCGTTTAAAAGGCAAAATTAAATATGAACCTATTGGATTTGAATTATTGGAGGAAGTATTTACGATCCCACAACTGCAAAGACTATACGAGGCAATTCTTGGAATACAGGTAGATCGACGAAACTTCAACCGAAAATTCATGAACTTGGATATTCTTGAACCTATAGAAGATAAAATAGAAGGAATTGCTCACAAAAGTGCCAGACAATTCCGTTTTGATAAAGAAAAATATCAGGCTCTCAAAAGCCGGGGATTTAATTTTGAGATTTAATCATACGATTTAGTTCCCGTAGCATAAGTCAGACTTTAGCTGTACTTGTCTGACTAACCAAAGTACAGCTAAATGGTTTGCTACCCTCTTATAACAATGCCTTACTGGTCATTGAATGGAATTACTATATCATTTTTTGAGCCTAATAAAGCTCTCAAACCATTAAACTAATGTCTTATGTTTGGAATTAATTTTGTAAAATTTGACTCAATGACGCATGTCATTCAATTCTCTAAAGGAAAAATCAAAAGAGAAGGAAAAGGTTTATCATTCTATTATTATGCCCCAACAACATCTATTGCAGCAATTCCTTTAGGTAGTAAGGACATACAGTTTATCTTTAGTGAAACCACTAATGATTTTCAGAAAATTGCTATACAAGGACAAATTACTTATAACATAAAAAACCCTCATCAGCTATCAGAAGTATTGGATTTTACTTTAATTAATCGTCATCAATACAAAGAGGATAATTTTGAGAAGATAAATCAACGATTGAATAATGAAGCTCAGGCTGCGACATCAAAATTCATTCAACAATTAAATCTGAAAACAGCCATCAGAAGTGCCAAAGAAATTGGTGAATATATTGACGAAGGCTTAAGATCATCTGAAAGTATTGAACATTTAGGCGTAGAGGTTATAAACGTGGACGTTATAAGAGTTTCTCCCACCCCTGAAATGGCAAAAGCATTGGAGACCGAAACCTGCGAAAACCTTCAGAAAGAAGCTGATCAGGCCATTTACGAAAGGCGCAATTTTGCGGTTGAGCAAGAGCGTCGTATCAGAGAGAGTGAGTTAAATACTGAAATTGCTGTACAAGAGAAGGAAAAAGAAATTGTTGACCGGAAAGCACAGATTAAGCTTAAAGAGCAGGAAAGTGAACGAGAAATTCGTGAACGACAAATGGAAGCTGACCTTTCTATTGAACAGTCTAAGACTAAATTAACGGAGATGAAAACGGCTAATATGAAAAAAGAAGCTGAAGCAAAAGGCTATTTATTGGAAAAAACACTTTCACCCTATAAAGCCTTTGATTGGAAAATGCTTATGGCAATGAATGCTAAAAACATGGATGCCCGCGACAACATTGCTCTGGCATTTAGAGAACTCGCTGAAAATGCCGATAAAATAGAGCATTTAAATATCAGTCCTGATCTGTTACAAAGTTTATTGCAAAAGAAGTTGTAAATGATTACCGACAATGCTATAGTTGTAAAGAATAAAACCAGGCTTGAGCAGTTAATAGAACGTTTTAACACCAAAGCTCAGGCCAGGTTTTACATTGAACATTCAGGTGGTGATTTTAATGCTTATCAGCAAGAGCATGATTGTTTTTATCAATCAATGGACAAGATACAAACCAGCATCTCTCATCACCTGAAGTTTAAGGTAATTGATCGCTCCTTTCTCCCTAATTTTCTATTTAGCGAGAACGATTGTATCGTCATTGTCGGTCAGGATGGCTTGGTAGCTAACACTGCAAAGTATGCAAAAGGCCTACCTATGATACCCATTAATCCTGATCCAACCCGAAATGATGGGATTCTGTTGCCATACAATACTGACAATTTTGAATCCGGATTACTCAAATTTTTAAATAATAAATATGAATATAAACAGATTACAATGGCCCAGGCCACATTAAACGATGGCCAGACTATTCATGCTTTTAATGATTTATTCATTGGTCCTGCCACTCACACATCTGCACGATACAAATTATGGTTTCAAAAGCAGTCTGAGATTCAATCATCCAGTGGTATAATTGTATCTACAGGAGCTGGTTCAACAGGATGGCTAAGTTCATTATTTAACATGGCCAACCGAATGAACAGAACATTCAACAACAGTACCTATGACATGGAAATGCATATGGACTGGGATGATAATCATTTGATTTATGTAGTTCGCGAACCGTTTAAAAGCAGGCATTCAAACATTCAACTATCAGCAGGCATTATACCTAAAGGAGAATCGTTAAAGATAGAATCACATATGCCTTTAAATGGAAAAATTTTTAGTGATGGTCTTGAAAATGACTATTTAGCCTTTAATGCCGGGGCCATTGCAGAAATAGGCATTGCCAATGAAAAAGCAAATATCGTTTCCACAGGTGATTTAATCTTGTAATTTTAGCGTGCAAATAAAACAAACATATGTACGCAGATCAAGACAGAGGTGACCAAGAAAAATACCAAAGATACCTGGCCGGGATGGACTCAATCATTGTTGAAAAAGTCGCCTCGGCCAGTGCTTATTTTCACGAAAAAGAAGGACATGCCATCGTTGATGTGGGAATGGCTTCCGGAACAAGTTCATATATTTTAGCCCTCCTTTTTCCCAACACAAAAATAATAGGTGTGGATATAAATCCTAAAATGGTTGAGATTGCAGATCAAACCTACAAGCTACCCAATCTGGAGTTTAGGATTGATGATGGCGAAACCCTCACTTCTTTAAGTGATAATCAAATCATTGGATTCTTCAATTGCTCATCTATACATCATATTACTTCGTTCAATAACTACTCACAAAACAAAGCTTATTTAACTCTAAAACGTCAGTCTGAATTATTAAGCAATGAAGGAGTAATTGTAATACGGGATTTTGTTAAACCAATAAACAAAGATGTTATCATTAGCTTTCCGAATGATGATCAGGGACAAAAAGATGCTAGTCTTTTAGAAGACTTTTCACAAACTGCCCGTTCCTTAGCTCCAGTAAATGAACAGGGCTTTCCCCTTAAAAAGATATCCACAAACGGAAATTTGACTTTTCAGCTTAGCTTTCCTGATGCAGTTGAATTTATTCGTCGTAAAGATTATTTAAATGATTGGAAAATTGAATTACAGGAAGAATATGGTTATTACACTCAAAATGAGTTTGAAGAAGTAATGACAGAACTGAACTTAAGGACAATTGTATCACAACCCATCTATAATTCATGGATCATTAATAACCGATATAAAAATAAGTTTTCACTTTTTGAATTGGATGGTTCTCCAATCGGACATCCTCCAACTAATTATATTATTGCTGCTGAAAAAGTTCCGAACAAAGGGACAATTCTTAAATCAGCCAGACAATTGCCTATCCTGAATGAAAACTTCTTAAAATTAGAATCATTCGTTAACACCACTACAGGATCTGTCTTTGATGTGGCTCAACGACCAGGCAGGGTAGTTGATTTACTTCCGTACATTTCAAACGCACAACAAGTACATATTATAGCAAAACACGCCTATCCACGTCCAATAATTAACCAAAATAATCAGATTATAGATGGAAAAAACTACAGTGGTTATATTATTGAAGGAATCACTGGTGGGGTAAACGATACAATATCAGCGGACAACATTAACAAAATAGTTACCGATAGAATTGGAATAACTGAAAACAACATTATTGAAACAAAAAATGATTTACAGTTTTATTCTTCTCCTGGAGGGGTTAATGAGATTGTCAATAATTATCAAATTTTACTAAAAAACTTACCGACTAAACTTAATAATACCGGCAATCTATCAGGATTTACCGATTCAGGCTCTTACAGAATTTATGATGCTACTCAACTACTAAAATCTGCACAGGTTGGAGCTCTTCCTGAAGCTCGATTGGAATTGGGGCTTTACAGATTGCTTCAGAACTTGAATATATCACCTGGTAATTGGCTTAATGAGAAAAGTGAGTTAAAAGAAACCGAACAATTGGATGTAACCAATTTAGATGACCTTCTGGATATTAAAGGATTTGTCTTCGAAAAAACTGAGCAAAGTGCAGAATTCTTAGCCCATCGTCGTGCTAAATTTTATGAATATCCCAAAGAAGGAAGCGAGCAAATTTTAGAATACATTGAACCCACTAACTTAAGTTCAAACACTATAGTAACGCTGCCTGTTTATCTTCACAAAAAAGAAGTATACATAGGCGTTGAGAAAAGAAACTTGCCTGTGCCACAATTAAAAGAAGGAAATAGCTGTATTCTTACCACTCCGGCATTTCGTCTGCCAAAGAAGATTAGTAACAATGATGAAATGAAAGAGTACATTCTTCAGATGGAGTTTTTCAACACTAAAGTTGAATCTATTGCAAAATTAGGAGAAAAATACTTGCCTTGTATTGGTGTTACACCTGAACAGGTATATCCTCATGTAGTAACACTTTTACAACCAAGCAAAGACCTATATTGGATCAAACTTAATCAGCTAATCGACAATGCAGATAAACTAAGGGATGGCCATTTACTAATCGCTATTTATCGATTGAAGCATCAATTAGAAAAATAGAATTTTTTTAATATTACATTAAAAAGGCATCGAATTACGATGCCTTTAATTTAATCTTTGTAACTTAAGCTATCTACCATTACCATATCTATTTCATAGCCTTGCAGATCACCTAAAGTCATTTTAATCTTTGCACGCCCTTTATAACAGCTTAAAATGTCATTCTTATCCATAGCCATAGATTGGCTAAGGCAAATATTATAATCTTCTAATGCCGATGAGTATAAATCTAAATTATATTTACATTTTGCTCTATTTAAATAGAAAATAGGATTTAATGAATCTATTTCAATTGCTTTATTATAATCCTGCAAAGCTTCAATATTTCGTCCCATTTCAAATTTTATATATCCCAATTTACCATAGTAACGAGAATTATTAGGATCATATAATAGTGCTAAATTATATTGAGCTAAAGCACTATCTTTTTTATTGATAGCATAATAGACCAATCCCAGTATATCGTGAGCATAATCTTTATCAGTTGGAAGCTTTCCAATAACTGTATAACAAAGATTTTTGCTTTCCTCATAGTTACCTAATTTATACTCAACATACGCTAATGAAGATCTAGCCATAACTATATCAGGATCATATTTCAAGGCTATTTTATAATACCTTCTTGCCTCTTCAAAATCACCTAATATAGAATAGATATTAGCAATATGGCCTATGGCATTTGTGTTTTCAGGTTCAAACTCTAACGACTTTTTAAAGTCTTCAATAGCATTAGAGTAATCTTCATTTAGTTTTCTTACATATCCTCTTGCCCTGTATGCCATTACATAAGACGGGTCCATATCAATAACCTTAGCATAATAGCTAATCGCTTCATTATTTTCTTCTAATTCCTGATAACTTCTTCCCAGAAAATAAATTGCTTCTATATTTTTATCGTCATACTCTAATGCAATATCATAGTAATATATTGCATCCTTATATCTTCCATCTTTAAAGAATTGATCTCCTGTCCGCTTAAATCCGACTGAATATTTATAGTTCTCAACTTTTAATTTGATTTGATAGCTAAAATATATAGCAATGAAAACAAGAACACTTATTAAAACACCTATTCCTATAATCTTTTTTCTTTGCATCTTGATTTTCAGGTGGTGAATTTCATCCTTAACTTCATCCAACCCATCTTTTATAGGCACATAATGATGACAATTACCAGAAAAGGAAGGTTCTTTATTAGTCAACCCACAGATTAAACCGATGTTACTATCAATTGACTTATTTGAGCAATTTTGGCAATATTCAATATATTCTTTTCGAGTTAGGACTTCAGACATATCAAAGGGGTAACATCTATTGTTTTATGATTAAACTAAAAAGTAGAGTTCTCATTTTACCTAAAATCATAATTCATAGGAATAGTATAACTAACCTTAACCGGCCTATCACCTTGTTTTCCAGGCTTCCAACGAGGTAAAGATTCAACAACTCTTATCGTTTCCTGCAATAAAATGGGAGGACCTGGCATAGCAGGTACAACATCAACAACATCTCCGTTATAATCGACAATAAATGAAACATACACTCTCGACGAAATTGTTCTTTCTTGGGCTGATAAAGGGAAATGGACTTTTTTAGCTATATAACTCCTTAAAATAAGTTCACCTCCAGGGAATTCAGGCATCTCATCAACAATAAAAAAAGTAGTACCTTCATCCATAAGAGATTCTGGTTCATACAGAATTCTTGTTCCTCTTTTATTAATATGAAATATTGAATCACCTTTAGTGGCAACAAAATAGTCATACTTTTTATAGATTGTAGAATAGAATTCATTACCAATAAGTTTGCCTTCTTTATTAATGTATGTGTAGATCATTTTAGAACTACCATAAATTGTCGTATCTGGATTCATTTGTTTTACAACACCAAGCTCTTGTTTAAACGGGTATGCTAAATCAAATTGTGGTTTTATTATAAATTGCCCCGATTTATTGATATAACCATACTTACCATTCTTTGATGCATATGCAATCCCTTCAGTAAATGGGCCCGCATCATAAAACTGATAATCAATCACAATGGTTCCTGTTGAGTCGACATAACCAAACTTCAAGTCTCTTTCTACTAAAGCCAGGCCTTCACTAAACTTGCTGGCAAATGTAAAAGGTTCACATTTTACCTTCTTACCTTTAGGATTTACTAAATAATATAACCCCTTTTTGTATTTAAAAGAATAATTTCCTTCACTTTGAGCATTTAGTAATGACGGAAATAGCAACAGAGTGAGTAACACTTTTAAGAAATTGTGCATAATTTAAGTATTTAATGCTCTAAAATAGTAATTCTATCACAATATTATGCTTAATAAGATTCAATTATTGAAGATTGCTTTAAGATTATCTGCCCAGTTTTTCCTATTAAATTCGACTAAACCATTAAGGCATTTCAATTTTTTACCTTTATTGTTATTACACTTAAATACGCCTAAAAAGACTAATTGCGGAGACATAAAAAAGCCTCACAGAAATAAATCTGTAAGGCTTTGATTTTTAAGTACCGAGAGGCGGGCTTGAACCGCCGACCTCAGGATTATGAATCCTAAATTGTACTATTTTTATAATTTCCTGATATATTCAAACACATTCTCAAAGCACTAATATACAATTCTTTTTATAATTATAAATTCTGATAGATATTTTATTACTTCAACACCTTTGGGTATATTTGTGGGTATAGATATTAAAATATACCCACTTTATGAGTTTAGATAAGGTAAATACCAGAATTATACTCAAACAGGGTAAAATCTGGCTGAATAAAAAAGATGAATACCCAATTAAGCTAAGCGTTACTTTTAAAGGAAAAAGGAAGCAATACACCATTAAAGGTGAAAGCTGTATATCCTCTGAGGAATTTGAATTGATAATGAATCCCAATTCCAAAGGAGAGAGAAAAAAGAAAAGGAAAAAGTACACAGAAATACAAGACAGAGCAGACCTCATCATTGAAAACCTGCCAGAGTTTACCTTTGAAGCTTTTGAAAGAGAATTTATAGGCACAAAAGAAAGACAGGCCACCTTACAGGAATATTTCAACAACAAAGTTGTAGAATTAACAGCCCACGATAAGCCCACCACAGCAGAAACCTATACCAGAACCTTAAAATCACTCTCCAAGTTTGATAAAGGCCTGAGCTTTGAAAAAGTTACCGATCCAAAGTATTTAAAGAAATATGAAAACTGGTTTGTAAATGGAGATAACGACCAGAATAAGAAAGGATCTAAAAAGCCAGGAAGCTACACCACTTTAGGCATCTACATGAGAAACCTCAGGCACATTTTAAACTTAGCTTTAGAGGATAAAACAATTAAAAGCTATCCTTTTGGTAGTAGTAAAAATAAATACCAGATACCTGTTAGCAACAACACTAAGAAAGCCCTAAGTATTTCAGAGATTGAAAAACTAGTTACCTACCAACCAACAGCACCAGAAGAAATAAAGGCTCAAAAATACTGGTTATTCAGCTACCTATGCAATGGTATGAACATGGCCGATATTGCCAACCTTAAATACAAAAACATACAGAACAACAGCCTCAAATTTATCAGACAAAAAACAAGAGACACAAGCAAGGTAAAAACTGAAATAGATGTTTATTTGACACCTGAGGCCAAAGAAATAATCAACAGCTTAGGCAATACCGACAAGCAACCTGAGAGCTATATTTTTCCAATACTCAGATCAGGATTAACAGTTAAACAAATTGCAGACACAGTAAAGCAGCACATAAAAATCACTAACAAATACATGAAAAGAATAGCTGATACAGTAGGGATTGACAAAACCGTTACCACCTATGGAGCCAGACACAGCTATGCCACAGTATTAAAACGCTCAGGTGTTTCAACTGAGTTTATCAGAGAAGCACTAGGCCACCAAACAGGCCAAACAACACAAAACTACCTTGATAGCTTTGAGGAGGAACACAAAGAAAAAACAGCAGCTAACCTTTTAAATTTTAAGAAATGAGTACACATGATATGCTGGAGCATATTTTAGATGACAGCGAGGCTTCGATATTGGTTGCTGAGCATATTGCATTGATGTCATATAAACAAGATGAAGTTAGTGCTCTAACGGAGTTCCTTCTAAGCACTTGCTGTTTTGTCCCTTTGGCAAAAGATTACCCATTAAAAGATCAAACTTTTTATAACCAAATAGTTTTTACTTTTGGTGACTTCAAGTTCATACCTAGCTTTAGAATTAACCAAAATAGAAATATTCAAATTGCTGGCAGCCAACAGTCTGAATTAGCCAACTACATAAGTCAAGAATTGAAATCAATTAGGAATAGTTTAACTTCATACACTTTACCTCCATTTTATTATTGCATCAAAGAATCATTGATCAGACACCAGTTTTTAAGAGAAGAAATTTATCATTTAAGCAATCCTGACATAGGAGAAGATATTGAGCTGTGGTGGCTTTATTTTCTTTGGAAATTTTCTTGGCTGTTACTTATTTACGAACCAGAATTATTTGACCTGTTGACAGATAAAATAGAAACAAACAACAAACAACAAAATAGTAGTTTATTTAAAAGTATAATTACAAATATCCACACAAAAAATCCAACCATAGATGGTATTTGTGAAGACTTAAAACAGGTTTGCAGATTATTAATGGAGCATCAAATATTAACTGAATTTCAATACTGTCTTAAAATTGATAAGAAACTAACTTATGAAGAGTTTATTCATGGCAAATTGCCATCTATACAAATCCAACCTAATCATGACCTTATTTTTGGCTACAATACTTCTTTAGAAGAAAATCAAATAATTAACTTATTTAAGATTGCAAGTTCAGAATACATCACTACTAATATAGAAAACTTGAAAAACCTACTGAGTGAAAAACCCTGCACCCCAATAATATGGAAATTTTACAGAGGTAAAAGACCTAATAAATTTGCATTAAGAGCTTTTATAGATGCAATTTTCAATAATCCTAAAGAACCTAAAACCATTGCTAAAACATACTTCATTGACAAAAATGGTAAACCAATTGAATTAAGCAAGCCTGTTAAAAATCAAAATTATCACGGCTATATTGATGAATTCAAAAAAATAATTGACCTCTAAAGCCAAATACAAACACAAAAATAGACCCTAATAGACCCTCTTGGTAGTCTAGTTATATATTGTATATCAATATATTTCAATGTTTCATATACCTACCTTTACATTACAAATTTGTCATTTAAGCAACGGAATAAATGTAATGTTAAAGACTATCGATAGTCATTTTATTCATTCTCTAAAATAGAATATTATGACTGATTTAATTCAGAGGTTAAAAAGGCTAGAAAACCTATTTATAACTTCTCAAAAACAGGTGCTTAATATTGATGAGGTATGCACCTACACAGGATTATCAAAATCCACTATTTATAAATTGTGCATGAGGGGAGCTATTCCCTATTACAAGCAATCAAAACACAATTATTTTGATAAGGATGAGATAATTACCTGGCTCAAAGAAACCAGAGGCTATAACGCTGAGGAGCTGAAACAGAATGCACACACTTTTGTAAGCATGAAAGGAGGTGCAAAATGATTCTTACAGACTACTACAAGGCTGAGAAGCTCACCAAAGCAAAGACAAGGTTTGATATTACACTATCAACAGGAGAACACGACCACCTTGAAAGAATCCTTAAAAATAAAAGAGGTTTTAATCCTGATGGCTTATCTTTTTATTGTGGTGAAAGGCCTGAGCAATGGAAAAGAAAGAATACAGATTTAGCCATAACCAAAGGAAGCAGCAATATAACATCAGTAAAAAGGCCTGATATTTCTAGTGATTTAGCTTTTGGAGATATAAACGGCACAAATGACGGCTGCATCATTCAATTTAATACCGACTTCAAAGAACAGGGCATTAACACCATTGAAATATTTATTGCCAGAGGCCTGAGAAACGACACTAACAGCCTTTGGGATTTATTCACAGATGGAGAGCTAAAAGATGAGGTTGAGGCATTAAAATCTATAGCAGTAACAAAAAAAGTTACCGATTAATTAAACCAGAAAGGGGAAGCAATTCCCCTTTTCTATGTTAAGATGTATTATACACCTAGATTTTGTTACCATGTATGATAATTTAGATTTATCACTCACAAAAATAGAATGCCCTAACATTAACTTTCTTGAGGTAACACCTCAATACCTAACCAAAGTTATTAGTGAGGGTGAAAGTGAATTTGGTTATTTTATTACTGGCTACCTGGACAATGCAAAGATTAAAATATCAGAGTACCGGGTTAGTTTTAAAGATAGCAGTATTTGCAAATATTACTTAGACCAGAATTTCAAAACACTATCAAAAGGAGACATCAGGAGAGCAATAGAAAAGCTAAGCGATAGCTTACACTTGCCTTTTAACCTTGCCAATGTTACCAGAATTGACTTAGCCCAAAATATGATAATGCAATATGAAGAACACTTATACTATCCATATTTAGGCACAGCACCCTATTATAACAGACTTGAGCAAAACAATGGCTTGTACTATCAGAATAACAAAAGGACTAAACTATTTTATGGCAAAGTACATGAGCAGAAAATTAAAAAAAAGCAAATACCTGAGCTTTATAGAGGTAAGAATGTATTAAGATTTGAACTAAGATTTATTGAAAGATTGAGAGAACAATTAAAACAGCCCCAAATAACAGCTGAGCTACTGTATAATGAATCATTCTATATTAACTTAGTAAAGCGGTGGAGAGATGAATATTTAAGCATTCAAAAAATCAATTCAAAGCTCAGAAACATGAAACCAACAGGAAGCACTAAAGAATTAATTGAACACATGGCCTTAATTCAATTATTAGAACATGGACAGCCTCATGTATTAGCAATTATTAAAGAATGGCAAGAACAAAAGCTTATCACAAAAAAACAGGCACAAGACCACAGAAATAAGATTAAAAAATTAGCCTCACAAAAAGCAGATGACAAAGGCAATGAATTAATTAATGAGCTAACCAGGAAAGTGAAAGAGGCTGCCAGATTTCCATAACAGAAAGTGATTTTGCCTAGGTTTAAACATACACTTTTAGTGAATTGATATTCAAATATTAAATGCAATCTATTTATTACTCTAAATTGGTTATGCTTTATAACTACCCCAAGATTTCCCTAAGAAATTTGATTAAATTAAGATAAGAATAGGCTAAGGATTTGCTAAAAACTGCTAGGAAAAGGCAAGTTTTTACACCAAGGTTTTACCAAGGTTCCAACTATTTTGGAACAGCATGCTTATGGTAATGTATTGGTAAGGGTTTTAGTAAAAAACTTAATTTTTTACCTAGTTACATTCTCTTTAAAATTAAGTCCTGCCTTTTGCAAATAACAACAGCAGGGGGTTTAAGTTTAAAAGAGTCTCACATTCGCCTCTAACAAAAATAGTATTTGCCAAAGCAGAAACCACTTTAACAAAACCTTAGCCAATTACTCTTTTTCATCATTATCACCCATCAACTCTAATATGGTTTCATCTCCCAATTCACGGGCTATCTGAATTGGAGCATCCCATATACCATAAGCATGAAAAAGATTGACTTTTTGATCCATAAAAAATTTGATAATTAAATACACACCAGATCCAGCCACAAAACATTCATCATTCTGCTTCTCATAAAGCAAAAAATCTAAAAAAGAACTCAAAATACATAAACCACCACCTTCAACATGATTTATGTCATAAAACATATTCTCTATAGCAAATTTCAAAACCTCAAGCTTCCTCTCATTACTTAATAATTTATTATTCAAAACATAGAACACTATAGTATTACCGCTTTCATTATAATAGTTAGCATCTACCATAATAGTTAGTTTCCTCATAAAATTATCAAATTCATCTTGACTATCAAGATATTCATTAGTCAAGTAACCCAAGAGTTCTTTAAACAACTCCTTTTTCTTCATTTGATTCATAAACAATATGAAATTAATATTTGAAAACACCCAAGGTTTCGCTATCAGATTTGATTTACCAACTAAAGACTTTTATAAAAAAAGCTAGAAACAACCAGATTTTAAACTAAGGCATTATTGATTATTTTAGAATTAATACATTAAGCGCCACTTAAACACCAAGATGATCACCGGATTAATAAATATAAACAGTAAAATTGGGGTAAGATTAGTTTTATTCTTATATCGTCAAAACTCAATATTTGTTATTGGATTTTGAAACAATCAATAATACACCAAAGCAAATTAATCCCGATAACAGTGCAGTATTATAATTAATATCCGTCTTGCTATTAAGATAACGATAATTTCCTTCTTCTTTTATTTTTCTAAATGTAGAGTAGCTTATTTTATCTCCATTGAAATAATCATTGACCTCTGGGTCAACAATATAGCCAAATACCACAGATACTAAAATTGATAAACCAATTATCTTTGCAATAGAAAGTGAACACATCCAACTTAATAATGATTTAACTCTTTTGACCTTTCTTTTTTTACCTGACCGTAAAGGAAGTGTTTTATGCAAAATCACAATTTCATTCTTAGGCAGATATTCCTTTAACGTTTTTTGAGGATTATATTCTTTAGCTATAGTCAATAATTCTGATTCAAGGAACAATAGAACTCCTTTCATATTCTCAGTATAATCAGTTCCAAATAAATGCAATTTAGCATGTGCTCCTAATAGTTTAGAGTGAAAAATTTTTGTAAGTCTAATGTCTTTTGCCACTCTTTCTATTAGATTAGATTCATAAACCTCTTCCAATAAACTAATAATTTTTAGTTCACTTAAACTAACTATTGTCTCATAAGTCCTATTCTTAAATACCATATTTTTCTTACTACTCCATCCAAATTCAATGATAGATTCAAGAAGAAACAAAGGATTCCTTATAGTATTATCCTCTGCTCTCAAAGTCATCATTTCAGTCTTCTCTCTTAAATTATGTATCGCTTGCAATTTATCAAGTGATTTTTGAACTTCGGGATCATCTGATGAAAAAGCCATAAGAATTTAACCTATTTGATTGATCTTAAATGAAAGTATTTTATAAAGATAAGAAAACAATAACAATGTGTTTTTTTAAATTATATAACTAAGATTTTTATAGTGATATTTAATATAGAACACTTGATGCAGAATATATAAACCACTATATTAACACTTTAGATAATTAAATAGAAAAACCATTGAGAGCCAAACTAATCATTTAGAATGTTTTTTTTCAACAATACTTAATCCTACAGCCATGATTAATGGATATTATGAATTTGATTGCATAAATAAGACTTTAGAATTTCCTAAATTATCACACAATAGTGATGATTCTGATTTATTTATTCCTCAAATTAAATTTATTAACAACTCTTTCATAGAAACAATAGACGGCAAGGGCGATAGTTTTAGTTATGTATCAGGTCAACCAATAAACATCATTCATTCCATATTAAAAAACAATAAATCAGGAGAAAAGATTGAGTTCAAAATACACAGTCACTGGCACTATCAGCCTTTTAATTATTTTAAAAATGAGATAATTCCACAGTTATTAAGACTGTTTCAAAATCAATTAATAACTAATCAATACTATAAACTTAATACAGCACTAATTTCAGGTAAGATATTTAAATTCATTGATGAAAATGACAATGAATTTGAATTTTTTGCAATGACTGGAGAATGGATTAATTGCTTTCCAACCTATCACCAACTACTTAGACAATTATTAAGCATTATAAAATCCCATTATTACACTCACGATCAAATTGAACACTGGGATTATTTAAAAAGCTTAAACTACTACAACATTAAAGTTTGTGAAATTTAAAATTAGACTCAACAAAATAATATTGGGTATAAAAATGGGTATACAAAACAAAAGCCTCACAGAAATAAATCTGTAAGGCTTTGATTTTCAAGTACCGAGAGGCGGGCTTGAACCGCCGACCTCAGGATTATGAATCCTGCGCTCTAACCAGCTGAGCTACCTCGGCATTTTTTTAACGAAGCTTTAGATACCGCTGCATCTCTCCGTTTTTGCGGTTGCAAATGTACAAGAAATAGTGTCAATGTTCCAACTAAATTTTGAAAAAAAATCAAATATTTTTCAAATCAACTGATCATCAATACTATATTTTTTAAGTCTTAAATATTACTTCCCGGTTTTTGGTCGTTTTTATAATCATTCTCATAATATAAAATCAAAATGTTTATCTCTGGTAAAAGTATAATTGGTTTTATTATTTGGAGAATTCTACTATATTGTGACCAATTACTAAAATATCACTATCATGTCAAGTCCAAAAGAAAGATTTGAAATAGAATATATCATTAAAACCTCGCCATCAATTCTTTTTACGCGCTTGAGTTCTCCCAGTGGCTTATCTGAATGGTTTGCCGATGACGTTAATTTAAAAGGGAAAATTTACACTTTCGTATGGGATGGAGCTGAACAACAAGCAGAGCAAACATTACGAAAAGAAAATAAAATGGTGCGTTACCATTGGCTAGAGGAAGAGGATGAAAAATCTTTTTTTGAATTTCGCATTAATGTGGATGACCTGACTGGCGAAACTGCCCTATTGGTTATCGACCATGCCGAACCGGATGAAATTGATGATGCTACTGAATTATGGAATCAACAGATTGAAGAATTAAAACACGGTCTGGGTTCTGTATAACGTTTACTTAAAATTTTAATTAGGGTTGTTATTAAAGTAACAACCCTATTTTCTTTCCTATTTCTTTGTTGACATTAGATTAAAACCTCTCATTGGAATACACCCTAATCAATCCAACCTCTAACAAATGAAGAAATTAAACCTCTTCTTAATCAAAAGCTACCTTGGACCTCTGGCTTTGACTTTCCTTATTTCTGTCTTTATTCTTGTTCTGCAAATATTATGGAAATATATCGATGATCTCGTTGGCAAAGGTTTAGAATCTTCTATTATTGCTGAATTGATGTTTTATGCTACGATGCAGGTCATTCCCATGGCATTGCCTTTGGCTATACTTCTGGCTTCATTAATGACTTTCGGTAGCCTTGGCGAAAACTATGAACTTACAGCCATCAAAGCTGCCGGCATTTCACTTCCGAAAGCCATGAAACCTTTAATAGTGATTACAATAATTATTTCAATTTCAGCATTTGGTTTTTCCAATAACATTCTACCATATGCGAATCTTCAATTCTATTCTATTTTTAAAGATATTCAACAGGCAAAACCTGAAATGGAGATTAAAGAAAAAGAGTTCACTAATGGGATAGCAGATTTCAGTATCAAAGTAGACAAGAAAGATAAAGAAAGTAATCTACTGAGAGGAGTTATGATATACGATCAAAGAGAACAAAATATAGAAAGCAACAACGTTACCCTTGCTGATTCAGGTAGATTGCAAGTATCAAAGGATAAAACTCAAATGATACTTACTCTATTTGATGGAGTTAGATATGATGAAAGAAATGATATACTAAAGCCAGAAAAAAACTCCATTGAACATCAAAAACTAAGAAAAGACATTTTTAAAGAACAAATTAACCTGGTTGACCTGCAAGGATTTGAGTTCAACAGATCAGATAACCAGGGACTGGCAAGCATAGGCGCTATGAAAAATCTGAAGCAACTTAAGTCAGATATTGATTCATTTCAAATACAAAAGAATAATCAAATAGGTCGCCTGACCAAAACCACTATTAATTTCTTCCCCTCATTTGATAAAATTAACAATCAAACCAATAACACCCATCCAACTAATAATCAGCATTTATCACTAAAAGAATTATCAGCTAAACAAAAAGAAATAGCGATTGAAACTGCACTCCACAGAGTAAGATCTGACAAAAATGCTATTGATAACCAAGTCAGGTTAATCAATATTAATGAGAATAAAATCAGAAAACACACAATTGAAATACATCGTAAATACACATTATCTTTTGCTTGTTTTATATTCTTTTTTATTGGTGCACCACTTGGGGCAATCATACGAAAAGGAGGACTGGGAATGCCTGTTGTAATATCTGTACTTTTCTTTATAGCATACTATATCATCGACACAATGGGCATTAAAATGGCACGAGAAGGAATTTGGCCTGTCTACTTAGGATTGTGGTTATCTTCTTTCATTATTCTACCGATAGGAATATTTTTGACCTATCAGTCAACTACCGATTCCAGTCTCTTAAGTTCAGATGCTCTGCTGGCCTATTTCAAAAAGTTTATTAAACGTGAGAAATACGATTTAACAAACAGACTTGATAGTTAAAACAAGTGTTACATTTTTCTAATTTACTGTTCCTTAAAATCAGCAAACTTAAATTTCGAATGTAAACTATACAGATTATTCTTTCATTCAACTACCTTTGTATTGAATTTCTAAATAGTATGGCAATCAACTAAGGGATGAAGAAATTAAACCTGTTTATAATTAAAAGTTATCTTGGTCCATTATCCATGACTTTCTTTATTTCACTATTCATATTAGTGATGCAATTTCTTTGGAAATATGTTGACGATATGGTAGGTAAAGGTTTGGAGACTCCCGTTCTGGCTGAATTATTATTTTATGCAACCTTGCAGGTTGTTCCGATGGCTCTTCCTCTTGCTATTTTGCTGGCTTCATTAATGACCTTTGGTAATTTGGGAGAAAACTATGAATTAACTGCAATCAAAGCAGCAGGCATTTCATTACCCCGAACGATGAAACCTCTGATATACATTACAATTTTCATTTCTATTGCGGCTTTCTGGTTTTCAAATAATGTTTTACCCTACGCCAATCTGAAGCTATATTCGTTATTATATGATGTAAAGCAAGCTAAACCTGAACTGGAAATTAAAGAACAGGTTTTTTATGATGGATTTGAGAATTTCAGGATCAAAATTGACCATAAAGATAAGGAGACCAATCTGCTCCATAACATTATGATCTACGATCATCGTGACCGGTTTAACAAAAATACAAATGTAACACTTGCCGACTCAGGCCGATTGCAGGTTTCAGCAGATAAGCGCAACATGGTTCTGACACTCCTGGACGGTGTCCGTTACGACGAAAAACAAGGCGAAAACAATAAACGTCTTCGTGATCGTGATTTGCAGAAATTCCGACGGGATGTATTTAAAGAGCAAATAGCTTTAATTGATCTTCAGGGAATGAATTTCGACAGAACAGATGAAAATCTTTTTGCAAACTACGACCGAATGAAAAATCTGAATCAATTAACTCACGATATTGATTCTTTCAATATTCAGCGTAACGAATACGTTCAGCGACTGACTAAAACATCTGATAATTTCTACTTTCAGACAGCCAGATATGCAGCCCGTAGAAATAAGCAGGAAAATTCAGCCCTTACTTTTATTGATTCAGCCAAAGTTGAAAACCCAGATACATTATTTGCCAGCCTTACCATCCATCAGAAAAAAATGGCATTAGAAGCAGCTTTGCGTAAAGCCCGTGACAATAAAAATCAGATGGACGAAGAAAAAAGGCATATTGTAGCACAGGATAGCAAAATTCGAAAACATACCATTGAACTGCATCGGAAATTTACGTTATCGTTTGCCTGCTTTATTTTCTTCTTTATTGGAGCACCTCTGGGTGCTATCATACGAAAAGGAGGGTTAGGTATGCCAGTGGTTATTTCAGTGCTGTTCTTCATTGTTTATTACATCATCGACACAATGGGTGCCAAAATGGCAAGAGAAGGAATCTGGCCCGTATATCAGGGCATGTGGTTATCTTCAACAGTACTATTACCTCTGGGAATCTTTCTTACTTATAAATCAGCAACCGACTCAACCCTGCTAAATGCCGATGCTTATATCATTTTCTTCCAAAAATTATTTAAGCGCGAAAAATTTGATTTAACCAACCGATTAGATAACAAAGAAGATATTAAAACCGACTAAGTGAGCATTTTCATTGTTCTGATGCCAATATTTTAACTAATTTTGCAGTCTGAAAACGGAATACTCCGATAAAACAAAATCAAATGCCAGAAGCTCAGGAATTTAAACTTAACACCATTGAGGAAGCTATTGAAGCAATCAAAAATGGTGAATTAATTATTGTTGTTGATGATGAAGATCGTGAGAACGAAGGCGATTTTATTGCTGCAGCAGAACTGATTACTCCGGAGAAAGTTAATTTTATGGCAACTCATGGTAGAGGTTTAATCTGTACTCCTCTAACAGAAGAACGTTGCGAAGAATTAGACCTGGAACTAATGGTTGGCAAAAACACATCGAGCCATGCCACTCCATTTACTGTTTCAGTTGATTTATTGGGTCATGGATGTACAACAGGAATCTCAGCATCCGATCGTGCCAAAACCATTGTAGCTTTGGCTGATCCTAAAACAGAACCTGAAGAATTAGGACGTCCTGGTCATATTTTCCCTTTAAAAGCAAAAAGCAGAGGAGTTTTACGAAGAGCTGGGCATACCGAAGCCGGAGTTGACTTAACCCGTCTGGCCGGATTAAATCCAGCAGCTGTATTAGTTGAAATTCTGAATGAAGACGGTACGATGGCTCGTCTTCCTCAACTAATTGAAATTGCAAAAAAATTCAATCTTAAGATTGTTACCATACAAGATTTGATTGCTTATCGTTTGAAGAACGAAAGCCTGATTGTTAAAGGCGTTGAAGTTAACCTTCCAACAACACATGGCGATTTCAGATTTATTCCGTTTAAACAAAAATCAAACGGACTTGAGCACATGGCCTTAATTAAAGGTACATGGGAAGAAGATGAAGCCATTCTGGTACGCGTTCATTCATCATGTGCAACAGGTGACATTTTCGGCTCACTACGTTGCGAATGTGGAGAGCAATTGCACAAAGCCATGGAAACTATCAACAAAGAAGGCAAGGGTGTAATTGTGTACATGAATCAGGAAGGTCGCGGTATTGGCTTAATGAATAAAATCAAGGCCTATAAACTGCAGGAAGAAGGCTTGGACACTGTTGATGCAAACACTGAACTGGGTTTTGATGCTGACGAACGTGATTACGGTGTAGGTGCACAAATTTTACGAGAATTGGGTATTAGAAAAATGCGCCTGATGTCAAATAATCCAATAAAACGAATTGGATTGGAAGGATACGGGCTTAAAGTAGTTGAAAATGTAGGTATTGAAGTTAATCCCAATCCGCACAACGAATTTTACATGAAAACAAAACAAGAAAGAATGGGGCACAACCTCCAGTTTTTCAAGTATAAAAAATAGAGCAAAAGGAGGCTAGAACCTCCTTTTTTCATTTTCTTTCGTTATTACAAAAACATATTTACCCACAATGTGTTTATAGAATAGTTCTGGTGGGTACCATTACTTATTTTGCGGTCAAGTAATATGTGTTTATTTAAAGGGTTAGATGGGTGAATGAATGTTACATAAGCACAGTTGGACCCACCGGTTCTTATTATACTTTATGAATCACACCGGAACACGAATCTTTTGAAGCTCCGGTAACCGAAGACCAACAATTATTTTCACCCCGAAACCGCAATACTCCTAAAAAAGCAAAAATCAAAGCTTCTTTGTAATCAATCAGATTCTGATCAGGTATAATTAGTTGATGATTCAGTTTTTCTTTAAATAAATCCAGCAGATAGCCATTATTTACACCTCCTCCGGTAAATAACACTTCACCTTTTTGAAAAGCATTAAGGTCTTTTGAGAAAATAGTTGCAACATGCTCATAATAAGTTCGGGCAATATTATCAACCGGATCATTCGCATACTCGTTGATCACTGGCCACAATTCTTTTTCAACCCACTCCTGCCCCAACGACTTGGGTGCTGTTAGTTGATAGTATTCAAGGTTATTTAATTTTTGCAGAAGCGAATCTATCACTTGTCCTTTTCTACCTAATTGCCCGTCCTTATCAAATTCTTTACCGGTTCTTTGTGCCAGTTTATTAAGTATGAAATTAACAGCACAGATGTCCCAGGCAATCCTCCTTTCATCCATTAAAACAGAAACATTAGCAAACCCACCCAGGTTAACACAAGCCGTATATCTATCAAATAATAAATGATCACCAACTGGTACCAAAGGAGCACCCTGCCCTCCAAAACATATATCCAACGACCGAAAATCACTAATCGTTGTGATACCAGTAACTGCAGCAATCATGCCTCCATCGCCCAGTTGAAAATTCATTTGATTCCAGGGCTCATGATAGATTGTATGTCCATGTGATGCGATAAAATCAACCTTTTCTTCCACATCCAGAATAAAAGAAGCGACTTGCCGACCTAGCCACTTTCCATAATCGCGATGCAACTGCATTAGTTCAGATCCATTTGAAAGGTAGGCTCCTCTTAATTGTCTTTCCCATTCCTTGGTATACTTGACAGTTTGAGTTTTTACAAATGAATAACTCCATTTTCCGTCATTAATGCTTAAATTACACAAAGCAATGTCAAGACCATCCAACGAGGTTCCTGACATAAGGCCTACACAACAATAGGATTTATTAATTTGTTCTAACATATACAAGTGCACTAAATCAACGATATTGATAGTAAAAATAGATAATTCAACCCTTAATCAATAAAAAATCTACCAAATGCCAGACATTTCAACAACCTACATGGGTCTACACCTGAAAAGTCCGATTATTGTTGCCAGCTCAGGTTTAACCAATTCATTGGATGACATAAAAAAAGCTGAAGCAGCAGGCGCAGGTGCCATTGTTTTAAAATCTTTGTTCGAGGAAGAGATCATCACCGAGATGGATAGACAACTGAGTAAGATGCACTCAGAAAATTACCTCTACCCTGAAACCATGGATTTTTATGAGAACTACGATGTGGAAGACACCCTGACGGGCTATCTTAAACTAATTAACGATGTAAAACGTGAAACTAAAATTCCGGTAATTGCCAGTGTAAATTGCATCACTTCACACAATTGGCCCTATTTTGCCAAATCACTGGAAGATGCAGGTGCCGATGCCCTAGAATTAAACATTTCGGTTTCGCCAGACGATATTGATCAATTGGCTACTGACTATGAAGCAACATACTTTGACATCATTAAAGAGGTTTTGAAAGAAGTTAAAATACCGGTTGCCATCAAAATAAGCCATTACTTTTCTAATCTGGGGGGCATGATTAAAAAGTTATCTGAAACAGGAATTTCCGGGTTAGTCCTTTTTAATAGATTTTACTCTCCTGATATTGACACAGATAATCTGGAAGTAATTCCAACACATATCTTCAGTGAAGAGAAAGAATATGTGATGCCTTTGCGCTGGATTGCCATCACTTCGGATAAAGTAAAATGTGACCTTTCAGCAACAACGGGTATTCATGATTCAAAAACCATTATCAAGATGATTCTGGCTGGCGCCTCTACCGTTCAATTGGCCAGTACTCTTTATAAAAACGGTGTAGAAACAATTGATCGCTATAATCGTGAAATAGAAAACTGGATGACTAAAAAAGAATTTGATAGTATAGATCAGTTCAAAGGTTTGCTTAGTCAGAGTAAACTCACTAATCCGGCCGGATATTTCCGACTTCAGTTTATGAAACAATTTAGTAACAAATAAATAACTAGCCGGGGATTCAACTCCGGCTTTTTTATTGGATACTTTTAGAATGTTATTTATATCAGAATAAGGCAAAGGATATGAACACCATTCTTAATCTGCCTTTTTTTATTGCTTTCGTTTAGATAATTTCGCAACTTATTCTAAAGAGAAAGAATGTATACAGACGACTCATATATGGCACAGCCTTTAAAAGAAGGTATTGATTTTTACATGGATCCCAAAGGCTATAGGGTAATGACAGCCAAATACCTGACCGAAAGAGGATATTGCTGCGGAAACGGATGCAGACACTGCCCTTATTTTCCACCTCATCACAAAGGTAATCGCGAATTAAAAGAATAACAGTTGGTTATGGAAGATAGAAATTTACGAATAGTATTTATGGGCACTCCCGACTTTGCAGTTGAAAGCCTGAAAGCACTGGTTGAGAATAAATTTAATGTAGTGGGTGTTATCACTGCTCCGGATCGCCCTGCCGGTCGTGGACAGAAATTGACACAATCGCCGGTAAAAGAATGTGCAGTAGAGGTAGGACTGCCTGTTTTACAACCCGAAAAGCTGAAAAACGAAGACTTTTTAAATCAACTTCGTGACCTAAAAGCTGATCTACAAGTTATTGTGGCATTTCGTATGTTGCCTGAAGTGGTTTGGAATATGCCTCGTTTGGGTTCACTTAACCTACATGGTTCATTATTACCACAATACCGGGGTGCTGCCCCAATCAACTGGGCTGTGATTAATGGAGATAAAAAAACCGGTGTAACCACTTTCTTCTTACAACACGAGATTGATACAGGTAATATTATTATGCAGGAAGAAATGCCGATACTTGAGGATGATACGGCTGGTTCGGTTCACGATAAAATGATGGTACTTGGTGCTGAGGTGATTGTTAAAACGGTAGATGCTATTCATAAGAATGAAGTTAAATCAATTCCACAAAACGAATTCTCCAATGATAGTGAATTACGCCCGGCACCGAAAATTTTCAAAGAGGATTGTAAGATTGACTGGAACAACAACTCTGAAGCCATCAGAAATAAAATCAGAGGATTATCGCCCTATCCAACTGCATGGACTGAACTTGAGATGAACAACGGGAAGCTGATCAGCATCAAGATTTTTAATGCAATTATCTCAAATGAATTACAATTAAAGCCAGGTGCAATCGAAAGTGACAACAAAACATTCATTGCTATCGGCACAAACGATAAAGCCATTATTCTTACCGACATACAGCTGGCCAGTAAAAAACGTATGCTTACTCAGGAATTATTAAGAGGTTTCGACTCTACTCAAATAAAAGGAATCAAATAAAAAAGCGGCAAATGCCGCTTTTCTTTATTTCTTTTTGCTTCGTAAGTTCAGTTTATCACCTGCCTTCAACTTAGCGTTTTCATTCAATCCATTATAACGCATCAGGCTTTTTATTTTAACCCCATATTTTTGTGAGATATAATGTAAGGTTTCACCCTCTTTCACTGTATGAATTTGGTGTCTGCGATTAGCTTTCCCTTTTTTCGATTGAATATACAAATAACGGTATTTACTGATATCTGCACCTTTTTCAATATCGTTGTATTTATATAATTCCCAATCTCTTAAACCAAATTCACTGGCAATAGCTTCAAAAGTATCTCCTTCCTCTGTACGAATATATTTAACTCCATTATTGTAATCAGGTACGTGGGTATTGTATGGATTGATTACAAAATTATCGTTACCTGAAACAGATTTTTTAGCATCACTTCTGGTCCACTCCTGCTCTTCGTCGAGCAAATACAATTTATTCTCCTCTATTATATTTATTAAACGATGGGCATATTTTGGATCGGTGGCATAACCCGCCTTTTTCAATCCTTTGGCCCAACCTTTATAATCAGTTGTTTTTAAATCAAACAAAGAAGCATAACGCTGTTTTCCGGTTAAAAAATCAGAATGATCGATATATGATTCATAAACTGTTTTGTATTTTCTGAAACATTCATTTCTGCGATCATCATCGTGATACACCTTCTGCCCATTCCAGTCGCTATGACACTTAATACCAAAATGATTGTTTGATTTACGAGCTAGTGTACTATTGCCATTACCCGATTCGAGAATACCTTGAGCCATGGTAATACTTGCAGGTATTCGGGTTCGTTTCATTTCTTTTACAGCCAGATCCTTGTACAACTCAATATAGTCGGCAGTAGTGTATTTTCGTTCTGACTGAGCTTGTACTGAAAAGAAATTAATAGATAAAACGGCTAAAAATAAAACGGCTATACGAGTCATTTGCTAAACTTTAATTAAATTACATGGCTTGGCTTCGGACAAAGATAAAAATTTAGCTTTGCTACCAAATGTTTAGCCTTTAAAAACAATATTGTAATTTTGAAAACGCAAAGATGAAATAAAACTTGTATAAGAAGAACATAAATTTTCTCAAACCTAATGAATCTTATTCTGAACCTTTCCTAATTTTGTTTCAAATGATTAAAAAACAATTGGATCATTTACTGCAAATTAAGGTCAGATACTAATTGCACAAGATGAAGAACATAAATATCAACACCAATATAACAGTTTTCGAATCTCAATCCGAATTACCTGTTGCCGACCAGGAACTGGTTGAAGCTGCTAAAGAAGCTTGCCTGAAAGCATATGCTCCTTACTCAAGTTTTAATGTTGGAGCAGCCATTAGATTGGCTAATGGAGTAATTGTTAAAGGAAATAACCAGGAAAACGCAGCCTACCCTTCAGGGTTATGTGCCGAGCGGGTTGCTATGTTTTATGCAAACTCGAGCTATCCTGATGTTGCAGTAGTTGGTATTGCAGTAATTGCAATGAATGATGACGGAGTGATTAAAAATCCGATTGCTCCATGCGGATCGTGTCGTCAGGTATTACTTGAAACCGAGTTACGCATGAAGCAGGAATTTTATACGCTATTGATTGGAGCTACAGAGGTATATAAGATTGACAGTTCAGCAGCTTTATTACCCCTGTCGTTTACAGGTGAAGGATTAAAACGTAAAAAGCCGTAAGGCTAGTTTACGTTTTTAAATTCTTTCCACAAAGGCTCATCATCAGGTGTTTTGGCAACTATCTCAACAGGCTCATTTTTAACCGGATGAATAAATGATATTCTGCGTGCATGTAACGAGATACCTCCATCCTTATTGGAACGACTAAACCCATATTTCAGATCACCTTTGATGGGGCAACCAATTTTTGCCAACTGGCAGCGAATCTGATGATGACGACCTGTTTGAAGGTCCACCTCCAACAGGTAATAATTTTTCAGGCCTGAAACCAGGCGATAGTTAAGAATAGCTTCTTTTGCACCTGCCCTCATCTTAGGAAAAGCATATGACTTATTTTTTTCTGAATTCTTCAGAATATAATGTCTTAATTCAGCTTCATCCACTTCTGGTAATTCACCTACAATGGCCCAATAGGTCTTTTTAACTTCCTTATCCTGAAACATCTTATTCAGACGTGTTAAAGCTTTTGTTGTTCTGGCAAATAAAACAACTCCACTCACCGGACGATCCAAACGATGTACTACTCCCAGGAATACATCCCCGGGTTTATCGTATTTCTTTTTAATGTACTCCTTTACCTTGTCACTTAGTGTCTGGTCTCCGGTTTTATCACCCTGCACAATATCAGATCCGGATTTATTAACCGCTATGATATGGTTATCTTCGTAAAGAATATCGAGTTTACTCATCAATCAATTTATTAATATTGCTCTCTTTCGTTAGGAAAATCCACACTCTTCACATCATCAATATAATTACCCACCGCTCCAGTAATTTCGGCATACAAATTATGGTAACGTCTTAAGAAACGAGGTGAAAACTCCTGATTAATACCTAACATATCATGTAAAACCAACACCTGGCCATCCACTTTATTACCAGCACCAATACCTATGATTGGAATATGAAGCTCTTCGGCAACACGACCAGCCAAATCAGCCGGAATCTTTTCCAATACAATGGCAAAACAACCTGCTTCCTGTAATAAATGAGCATCCTCAATTAGCTTATTGGCTTCCTCTTCCTGACGGGCACGAACTGCGTAAGTACCAAATTTATGAATTGACTGAGGAGTTAATCCAAGGTGACCCATCACCGGAATACCAGCTGATAAAATGCGCTGTACTGATTCAATAATCTCACTTCCTCCTTCTATCTTAACGGCATCAGCTGCCGTCTCCTTCATAATTCGGATAGACGAAGTTAAAGCTTCTTTAGAGTTTCCCTGATAAGTTCCGAAAGGAAGGTCAACCACTACTAACGAACGTTCAACGGCTCGTACTACAGAAGCTCCATGATAAATCATCTGATCCAGCGTGATCGGCAATGTAGTTTCCCATCCGGCCATTACGTTTGAGGCTGAATCTCCAACCAATATTACATCAATTCCAGCACGATCAACTATATGGGCCAAAGAGTAGTCATAGGCTGTTAACATGGCTATCTTTTCCCCTTTCATTTTTAACTCACTCAATACATGTGTGGTTACTCTTCTAGGGCGTTCCTTTGCTACTGACATGTTTTAATTTTTAAGATGCCTCACGGCAATTAAATATCGTTATGCAGATTTTGGATTTATGAAATAACGACCTGCAAAGTTAGTAATTTGAATGAGGCAAAACCAAAAGTTAATCGCAATATTGGAAATTCAATGGTTAATAGTTCATAAAACAAGAACAAGATCAAAGCAATTCTATGATAATGTTGCAAAAATTAATAAAACTATTCGCTTATTTTTTCAGTTTTAACAAACCCAATAATCCCAACAACAATAAGGCCAGTCCAATGTATTTAGTCTCAACCCATCTGTCGAAAACTAAATCCATCTCAACCATGGCTGAATCCTCACCAAAACGAGGGTCAAAACCATCAACAGAAATTTTCCACCCTTTAAAACTATGATACTGAGAAGGACTTAAAGAATGATCTTCATACTTCGAAACAGTATCAAAAACACGTATTTGGGCAAAATAACTCTGTTTCTCACTATAAAGCAGCGACACTTTTACGTTTTCATCTACATCTAATGACAATGGCATTATTCCGGAACTACCAGTGCTCATCCATCCTTCATTTACTAAAGTTCCATCAACATTGGAAATTTTAATTTGAACAGCTTGAACACTTATTGAAGTATCCTTGGCTTCAAATCCATCTACCGATCCAGTTGCTTTTGGCAAATAGGCATCAACCTCAACAGCCAAATTACCTAAAGCCACTGATCCGGATTGCAGAAAGGGTGTCGATTCTAATACATTCACTCCTTCGGGATTATTTTCTCTGAGAGCAAATTCTAATTCCTTATTTGGTAATTCAAGATTAAGAAGCTTTAAAGCAAATGGAGTCCGAAGTATTCGTCCATCATGATTCTTTCCTTCAAATATTGCCCGATCTTTACCTATCACCATATTCATGTGGTAATAATCATTCTGTCCGGCTATCGTTGCCAAAACAAATACAAGATACCCAAGCAAAGGCAAGATGGCTATCATTTTATTAAAGCCTTGATATTTCTTAAAAAGAATTGTTATTAAAATACCAGAAACAAGCACTAAATACATCAAAAGCAAAAAGGCAGGAAGTCCTGTCAGATAAGAAAGATAAGGTATTTTATTACTCAGCGGATCAAAAATTAAGGCACCTCCGATAATCAGCGACACCAGAACAGATGGTAACAAAGCACCAAAAGACGCCAGCTGCTTAATGAATAATTTATCGGTTATAACACCAATGCCCATTCCAATTATAAGGAGCACCAGAAAGAAATACAAATTCTGAGGCCACAATGGTTTAAACAGGGTAAATTGTCCTAAAACCGAATCAAATAAGAACCCCATTGCTAAAAGCAACAGGGTGATAAGTATACCGGAAAACCATAAGGTTCCCTTTTTATTTTTCTCCATATAAAATCATATTAATGAACTTCGTGATATCCAGTTATTATACTTTTAAAGTTAGCAAAAAAAGTTGCACCCATGGTAGCAAAGTACAAATGAATAATCAAAAACATACTTACAAGAAAACCGGTTGATGCATGCAACAAAGCTGTTAATAAGGTACCACCTATCCCAAAGAAGTTATCAATAATTAATTCGGGAAATAACAAAGCTATACCAGTAATAATTAAAACAGGATAAAGAACAAACATAACTCCTACATATGTTATCTGTTGCAAAGGATTAAACTTCATATTCCAGGAAGTAGGATAAGGAGCTTCTTCATTTTTAAATACACCAAAAACATAATATCTAATCTGAATTGCCAGTCTTTTACCTAATTCTTTAAATACTATAGTATAATGGCGCCTGTTACTGGTTGTAAAAAAGAAAAACAGATAAAACAAGTACGAAATCAAGATTATTATTCCGGAAACATTATGACTTGCAACCGCAACATCAAAGGGGACCAGAATCCAGTTCGGATTGGAATATTGCATACTAATACCTGTAACCAAAAGAACCAAAAAGAAAATTGCATTCAGTGCATGCCAAACTCTTAACCACGTTGGATATAAAAATAACTTTTCGCTCATATCACTTCTTGTTTTTGATTGTTAAACGAAGAATAAAATGGATCAACAGACCTATCAACAACATCCCAAAAAGAATTACACTAACATAATTCAAGGCCAGATTGCGATTGGCACCAATCATATAACCTTCATTAAGAATAGCTGCATTAATAAAACCACTTTCTTCACGGCTTTCTTTAACCCTGTGAGAATATAATGATTCCATCAACACAGAATTGGCACTATGACACTTCACACAATTATTTAAAGCTTCTTCTTTTGGTAAAATCTTATGTGATACCAGTAAATCACTTTGAACCTGAGTATGGCAGTCAATACAACGA
Source organism: uncultured Carboxylicivirga sp. (assembly GCF_963674565.1). NCBI lineage: Bacteria > Pseudomonadati > Bacteroidota > Bacteroidia > Marinilabiliales > Marinilabiliaceae > Carboxylicivirga > uncultured Carboxylicivirga sp. Next base: position 5,260,997 of record NZ_OY771430.1, on the reverse strand, counting down.
ACATTTTCAAAATGGTTTGGCTGATTTGGCAACCAGATATGTGTTTCTGCAATATCTTTCGGCATCTCATCACTGATCAACCCAAACTTAAACTTATTCGTATGACAGTCAAGACACATTTGGTTACTTAACGAAACCACATCTTTTATACTTTCTTGTCCTCTTAATGCCAGTTGATATCCATGTGGATCATGACACATCCAACAATTGAACTTATCATCATTGGCTTTAAAATGAACACTCTCCATAAATGCCTGCTCAATACCTTCAAAATTGTATTTAGCAAAGTGTTCATCACCACCATGACAATCAATACATGCATATTTCTCTTCCATCCTCAGCTCCCCTGAATGTGGAAATGTTTCATAATCGGGACTGTGACAATCAGTACATGAAAATTCCTTATGTACAGAAACATGCATTTTAACACTATCGATATAATAGAATGGATTCATGGGTCGCTTATCAACCTTACCAGTCCACTCATTATCGTATTGATAAAAAACCTGCCCATGACATTTCAGACATTGTTGATTCTGCTGTGCATTACCATAAAAACTAAAAGTTAGCAATACAAAAAGAAAACAACTGGTTTTATATATTTTCCCCATACTCATTAATTTAGAATATCGCTTATATAAAAACTGCCCAACAAGAAGTATGACTCTTCAAGCGGGCAGAAATTTTGTATTTTATATTACCTATTTTTTAAGACTTTTGATATACGTTATTACAGCCCAACGTTCTTCTTCATCTGTAATTTTCTTTTCAAAATTTGGCATATCATCTCTGCCAACGATTGACATATAATAAATGACTCCATCTTTCAAAGCTTTAAATTCAGCTGAAGTAAAGTCCCCAAGATCAGCATCAATGCTTCTGGCTTTTGGTCCATCACCTTGTCCAAAATTACCATGACAAGATTTGCAATGCTTTGCATATGTCATCTTTCCTAATTTTAAAGCATCAGCATCATCGGCAGCATTTGGATTTTTCATTGCCTTATACTTATCAGGCACATCCCAAGGCTTTTTTTCCTGCCCAAAAGACATCAACAACAGGGCAAACAACACTATCAAACTTCCAGTAAAAATCTTAGCTCTTTTCATATTGTATTGTTTTAATTTTTACAAACTTTTAAAAATTCCACAATCGGGTGATATTAAATCCAAAGCGAATACTTTTCGTATCCCAATCAGTATCATTATACATGTAAAGTTCCTGAGGTAATATGCCTACACCATTTGATATAAATATCTGAAAGGCATGTGTACTGGTTGAAACCTCATAACCTACAGAAAAATGCATCTTGTGATTATAGTAGAATTCGGTATGTTCAGACATACTTTCAATCTGAAGTGGAATTCCTCCTTCAAACGTAAGTGACGATTGAGGACTGAACTTGATACGTCCACCAAAACCAATGCCCATTTTATCATGGTCCATCAGACTGTCTACTGCATTGAAATGAGTAAAATTCACACTCGCCTGCAATGATAGCCAATCGTTTATTTTACGACCAACAATTAATTCTGAAAAATAGGACATACGATCGAAAAACTCATAGTTTGTTCCAAATACCGATTCATGCTGAGCATTTATTGCAGCATTACCATAAAGAGTTACACTTACAGGAATGGTATTTTCTCGCGTCTGCTCAAAAAGAGTATACTTGGCTTGAAAATCCTGGTATTTCTTTTGACTATTCGTACCGAATCCAACGCTTAATTTATCAATTATGGTATAGTTAAGTCCCAGGCGAATGTTTGCTCCAGGAGCCATAATACCATACACATCGCTTATTCCGTTTTCCATTGGACCAAAACGATGACTTATTACCATCTCCAATGTTTTTGCATACTGGGTAACACTGGTTTGATGACTAATCAGAGTTCCGGATTCCCATGGGGAACGAACCGGTTTATCAACTTTCTTTTCTGTTTCAGCTTCTTCCTGAGCAAACAAAACACTACCTGAAAGTAGAGCTAAAACCAATGTTAATATATATTTCTTCATACTGTACAGGTTTTAGTTATCTTGTGCTCCTTGTTGAATCCACACTTTTATCAACTCGCGCTGATTACTTACATAGTCCTTATCTGAATGTACCCCTGATGATCCAGGCATCGTTAAGATTAAGCTTTCAGTGGGATTATCTGTGTCAATTCTGCCTCCTGATTGTAAAGACTGATAGGCATATCCTACCCTTAAATCCAGACCTGCAGTACTTGGATGGCAACTTGTACAACCTTGAGAAGACCAAATTGGCTCTATCTGTTCAGAAAAACTTACCGTTTCATCTGGATCGACGGGTGCACCTGTATCTGGGGTAATGAAGTTGTATTCACAACTGCTCAAAACACCTAAGATAAACAACACACCAAATATCTTGATTGCTTTCATTATATTCATATGAATAACTTTACCTAAATTTTCAGATGCCAACCTTGATTAACATCTGAAAATCAGTGATATTTTTATTGTAGAACGGCTAATGATTCATTCACCAACATTCTGGCATACTTAGGATTGTGAATCATCATACTAAGATCTTCCTCTACAAATTTGTAGTTATAAATCGCACCGGCTATTTCGTGAGATACAGTAAGTGGATTTGAACTACTCGCTCTGTTTACTCCGTCATTACCTAAAACATAACCTGAAGCATCAATATATTTTAGTTCAAATAATTTGTCATGCAATTCTTCTAAAAGCACCATATTACTATTACGAGCCGACTCTACATAGTCAGTCATAAGTGCATCAGAAGTCATGTCCTCATGACAAGCAACACATCCGGCACTATTTACTACCTTGTCATCACCCCATTCACCTGTACTTACATGATTGGTATGCCCACCAATTTCAAAATCCCCTTCTGCCATATGGCAAGTAATACAATCACCAGAAGTTGCATGAGTTGAATTGACATACGTATTACTTCCAAGTTCGACTGCACCTGATATTCCAGCACCAGCAATCATATTACCCTGTGGACCGTGATGAGGACCGAAACGATAAGATGTAATAGTATATAAATCAGATGAGCTTGGGTCAATAGTATCAACTGGTCTTGATTGGTGACAAGTAATACAAGTATTTGCGTTTGCATTATTAGCTTCATAATTAAGGCCTCCTTGAATGAAGTCAACACCTGTATGATTTCTAAGTGTCCAATCCTCTGAAGTGTATGTCTCGTGAATTTGATGACATGTGTAACAGTTTGCAGGTAGTGGCATACTTGGTGCATTTTCAACGGTTCCTGTTAATACATACTCCTGAAAACCTTGAGATGAATGACATTGTGCACAACTGGAACTTGTTCCTCGTACCCATGAAGTACCTTCTGCATGACCTGAATGTTCCCACATGGCTCCTTTAAGTACCATATTTTCGTTATTAACATGACACTGAACGCAACCGGCAGTACCATTGGAACCATCCATTCCATTTTCACCGTTTTCTCCGTCAGCACCAGCAGGACCTTCTTTCGTACAACTTATGGTTAAAGCAGCTAAAACTGCAATAAACAAGTACATTAATTTTTTCAGCTCTTTCATACTTTTTGGATTTAATTGTTAACCCTCCTTTAATAATTTCAGTTTTAACAAGTTTAATGTTTTTTAACAAAAAAAGAACAATGGAATAAATGCAAGTAGTGATTGACAATTATCAATAAAAGACACATTACAGCCTGTATTTCTGTATATTATGTATTTCGGTAATACTTTTACCTTTTTATCTAATCTAGAACGATTATAAGCAATACTTACTGCATACCAAATTATTATCTCACATTTCATCTCAATCCTGATCTGAATAAAAATCAAATAAAACGTTCAACTTATTTTGTTAATATTTGTTATTTATTGTGTAATGATTATTTTTATAATCATATATACCTACATCAATATCTAAATGCCTCAATATGAACAATGCCCAGTTGCTTATCAATAATTGCGCAAGCTGCAATCTCAAATTTTATGGTTTTGATACCATGAGCACTGAGCAATTGAACATTTTCAAGGAATCTCATTGTAGAGTAGAATTTAAAAAAGGCGAAACACTGATTAAGCAAGGAGCAAGATGCAGTAACCTGGTTTGTATAAAATCAGGTTATGTTAAAATGCATGTTGAAGGCTTGGGAGGTAAAAGTGTAATTGTAAAGGTTTTAAAACCGGGTGATTTCATTATCAGTCCGGGAATATTTGATGATTACAGAAATCACTTTTCAGCATCTGCAATAACCGATGTGAATACATGTCTGATTAGTATTGATGCTTTTTCGAATGTGTTTCACTCTAATGATCAGTTTGCAGAATCAATTCTCAGGCACAATCATCAATTGATGCAAACATTATACAATCAACTAATTAACCTTTCTCACAAAAAAATGACCGGCAGGGTGGCTGACACTTTACTGTATCTGTCTAACGAGGTATATGAGTCAAATATTTTTTATACAACACTTTCCCGTCAGGATATGGCAGACCTATCAAGTGTATCAAAAGAGAGTCTTATTCGAATTTTAAAAGATTTTAAAGACAGTGGAATTATCCTGGTTGATGGCAACCAGTTTAAAATTCAGGCAACAACAACCCTTCAGAAAATTAGTCAGGCTGGTTAAATGAATGGAAAGACAATCACAAATAATTGACAGGCTAATTTCCAATATTACTAATACACTTATCTATTCCAATCTTTGGGTAGCATTATCAGCTGGATCAATAACATTCTTTATTTTCATAATCAACAACATAGTAGTTAACTATGAAATAGTTGTTATGAATAGTAGTCTTACATTTTTATCTTACAATTATATTTACATTGTTGGAAACAGAACTAATCCAGAGAAGATGGAATACCAACGAAAAAGATGGATGGACAAAAACCTTATTCCTACAATTATCTTGAACTCTCTGGCACTAATTTATGCAGTTTGTCAATTATTTTATATATCAAAATTTCAATGGATTATACTATTTACCCTCTCGTTCTTATCATTATTTTACCTTTTACCTAATAAAAAGAATATTGGACTACGGTGGCTACCGGGTTTAAAAATTGTTACCATTTCGGTTAGTTGGGCAATGCTTATTATGCCTTTTAGTTTTTATTCTCAGCTTTCAACCTCTGCACTAATTACACAGGGCATTATTGTATTTTTATTTGTAATTGCCCTTGCAATACCTTTTGACTTAAGAGATTTACATGATGATTCGGCTGATTTAAAAACAATACCTCAGCTATTAGGCTCGAAGAATGCACTAAGACTGTCTCAACTGATTTTTATATTAATTGGAATTCTGATCGTAATAGAATCTAATGAATATCAAAACAAAACAATTCATATACTCTTTACCGTTATTAGTTTATTACTCGTTGAAAAATCGAACAACCGGAAAATTAACTATTATAATTTCTGGATAGAAGGTATACCATTCTTTTGGTTGACAGCTATTCTTATCTTTGGTAAATAAAAAAGACCGCCATAAAGACGGTCTCTTAAATCTTATCTGATAAAGTATGTTTTATGCTTGTTCTAAAACTTCTTCTACCGAACGCATTGGAAGATCAAACGCTTCAGATACTCCTTTATAAACCACATCTCCTTTAATAATATTCAAACCTAATTTCAGGGCTGAATTTTCTTTACATGCTTTAACCCATCCCTTATTTGCCAATTGCATAGCATATGGTAAAGTAGCATTGGTAAGTGCCAATGTAGATGTAAAAGGAACTGCACCTGGCATATTAGCCACAGTATAATGAATTACATCATCGATAATGTAAGTTGGATCATCATGAGTTGTTGGTTTTGAAGTTTCAAAACATCCTCCCTGATCGATAGCAACATCAACCAACACAGTACCCTGACGCATTGTTGGTAACATATCGCGAGTAATTAATTTTGGTGCTTTAGCTCCAGGAATTAAAACAGCTCCGATAATAAGATCGTTTTCTTTAACTGCTTCACGGATACGCATTTCATTACCAACTTGTGTATGAACATTGGCTGGCATTGTATCATCAAGATAACGTAAACGCTCAAGGTTCAAATCCATAATGGTTACATCAGCACCCATACCTGCTGCAATTTTAGCTGCCTGAGTACCAACAACACCACCTCCGATTACCAAAACACGTGCAGGAGGTACACCTGGAACTCCACCCATCAAGATACCACGACCTCTGTATGTTCGCTCCAAATATTTTGCACCTTCCTGAGTAGCCATTCTTCCTGCCACTTCCGACATTGGAATTAACAAAGGAAGTCTGCGATCTGGAGTTTCAACAGTCTCGTAACTTAAACAAATTGCCTTTTGCTCAATCATCGCTTTTGTTAAAGCCTCGCAAGATGCAAAATGGAAGTAAGTAAATAGTAATTGATTCTCTTTAATCAATTTGTATTCCGGCTCAATAGGCTCTTTTACCTTAATAATCATTTCGGCAATAGCATAAACCTCTTCAATAGTCGGAAGAATTTGTGCACCAGCATTCGCATAGTCCTCATCATAAAAATCAGTACCCATACCGGCAGTTGATTGCACATACACAGTATGACCAGCTTTAACAAGCTCCAACACTCCCGATGGAGTCATACCCACACGGTTTTCAGCGGGTTTAATTTCTTTCGGAATACCTATTATCATCTCTAAAAAAAGTAGTTGTTAATTTTTAATTTATGCACCAAATTACGACACTTATTTTCATATAAATCATGAAAATTATCAACTTTCTGAGATATCTGCACCTAAAACAACTGTTTTAAAGCATAAAATAAGGGGTGTTTATCCGAGGAACCTTTACTATCAGTTACTATGTACTAGTTTTCAAGCATCATTTTTATAATCTCCTGATCCGTTTCACGCATTCCTATACTACCCAATCTGCCCACATTTTTAATGGTATTTTCTACACCTTTCACAACAATACCATCTCCACCATAAAACTGTTGTCCGTTTTTATACATTTCATAACCCAAAATACCTGCTTCTACCGCAGAGGCTATCTTACCTGCACATGATGGTTTTGCACCATCGCACACAATACCGGATACAATTGCCAATCCGTTAACAATCGTATGAGCCACTTCTTTATATCTTCCACCCTGCAACCATGCAATTCCGGCACCTGCACCTATACCGGCTGATACGGCACCGCAATAGGCAGAAAGCCTTCCTATTCCGGTTTTTTGATGAATCGTGACTAAATTCGAAACCAAAAGAGCACGATATAATGCATCCTGGCTTACTTGCAGTTCTTTTGCATATTCAATCACAGGAACAGAAGCTGTCATCCCCTGATTTCCGCTACCCGAAACAATCATAACTGGAAGTTCGCAACCGCTCATTCTTGCATCAGATCCGGCAGCAGCAAATGCTCTTGCTCTGTTTTTTATGTCATTTCCCCAGCTATTTAAAAGTACTTTACCAACATTGGCTCCCCAATTGTTTTGAATACCTTCCTGGGCAATAGCATAATTCATATTGATCTGACGATCTAAGACTTCACTAACATCGTCAAGATTGACTGATTCAACAAACTTAAGAATACCTTCGACAGTCATCTTTGAACGATCAGTATTAACAGTCATATTCACTTCATCACAGATATTGTCATGATGAATAACTTCGTCGTTTTTGACTACACGAACAATGTTGGTATGGAAATGTGATATCTGAACAGAAGCAGAAGAATCTTCGCAATAAACATTTACTACTATGTCGAATATTTTTCCACTTTTTGAAGCATTCACAGTAATATCTTTTGAAGAAAGATATTCGTTTATAAGGTGTTTATCACTTTCGCTGACCTTTGAGATAACTTCTAATACTTTATCAGCTTCTCCGGCAATTATACCTGCAATTGCAGCGGCTTTTATCCCTTTCTGATTTCCTGTATTAGGGACCACCACACTTTTCACATTTTTAATGATATTATCACTTGCTTCAATAACAACACGATCCGGAAGTTTATCCAGAACCTTTCTGGCCATGGCTGCAGCATATGCAATGGCAATCGGTTCGGTACATCCCATTGCAGGCATTAACTCTTCGTGTAATATATTGACGTACGCCTTATATTCATCGTCATTTCTATCCATTTCTAATCTACTAATGGTAAACAATTAATTGTTATGAAGCATTTAAAAACGCACAAAAGTAGAAATCGGGAAATATTCAAAATATGACAATTCGCAACGGTAACTCTTTATTTTATCAAAATGAATAATTGGTAAAATCTTATCTTAATTCCAGAAAATGAAAATCGCGGGCTGAAAACCCGCGATTGAAATTATTTCATATTACATTAACTGTAGAATATTCTTAATGTCTTAAAATTTCAGAGCAAGTTTCACCATAAAGTTAGTACCAGCCTGAGGGTAATAATATGCCCAAGTATTTTCAGTATCTACATTCGAAGCATCTCTTTGGTAATAATTTCCTCCATAGGCATTATTTTCATATTCAAGATCGAAAATATTATTTACCAACAGCTGAAGATTCAATTCTTTGGCAAATGAAGGATATAAGCTATAATCAAACCTGAAATTATTTACAAAGTAACTATCCAGTTTTCTGTCATCACTTGAGGTATTATCAAAATATTGCTTTCCTACATATTTCGATATCAAACTAAACTTAATAGCCGAATTGGGTGCATAACTAAGAATACTACTTCCGATAACATCAGGTGAATAGGCAATGTTTGTTGTACCTAATTCAGTAACTTTTTCACCGGCATAATTCCAATCAGCATCGTAAAGAACTGAATATTCAACAAAGTTTTTGATTTTATTAGAACTTAGCGAAAAGTTACCATCCCAGGTTAAACCTTTAACTAATTTAGCTCCAAAACTAACTTCCACTCCCCTTCTATAGCTATCTTCTAAGTTTGTCATTATATCGTAACCTACACTACTCTTCTCACCAGTAGGAACCAGCTGATCTTTGTATAGCATGTAAAAGAAGTTAACGCTTGCAGAAACTACTGGTGACTTATAATGATAGCCTGCCTCAAAGTCGATTAATTGTTCAGCTTTAGGCGTAGCATCTGAGTCTCCGTTAGCATCTTTAAAGTTGGTACGGGTTGGTTCGCGATTGGATACCCCAATAGAGAAGTAAGCTTGTTGAGCATTATCGATATCGTAAAACAATCCGGCTTTAGGGTTGAAGAAACTATATTGGTGAGTTTGCTCCAAATCGGCTAAATCATCATCTATTCCGGTTAAGTCATAATCAATATGACGGAATTGCAGATCGACGAAAGTGTTAAGATTTGAAACTGGATGCCAGTTTAATTTGGCATACACATTATAGTCGGTTTTGGTTCCGTTATTAAAGTACCATTGATCACCTTTTTCAGTGTTACCTGCAAAACGAGCCCAAATTACTTCGCCATAATGATCTCCGTCATATCGGTTCCATCCTCCTCCAACAGAGAGTCCCAAGGTTTCAGCAGTATAATTGGCAGAAGCTGTAAAACCATAGAAATCATTTTTCATCCATTTCTGACGGATCAAATCTGTCTGACTAATCGTTTCATTACCAACTACAATTGAAGTCCAGTTGTAATCACCAAAATCCTCATCTTCTTTATATTGTTCGTAAAATCCTTCTCCACGAGTGTAATACACGGCTCCATTTAGATTTAGTTTCTGACTTGCAGCATGAGAATAAAACAATTGATAATGAGTTTGCTTGTAGTTATCAGTCTGGCCTTTGTAATATTGAGTATTACCATATTCATCAGTATACTCGCCAGCCGGATTGTAGGTTCTGTCTTGTGTCCAACTATCATCTTCCCATACAGGCTTAAATAATTTTTCTTGCGGAACTCCCCACCAACTTATTCCGGTTCTCTGGTCTCCATGAATAATATTCATTTTCAACAACCCATTGTTAGTAAGCATACTTCCTCCAACATATAACGATTGATGATCAGAAAAAGCATAATCAATATATCCATCAGAGTTAAGCTTTGAATAACGAACATCAAAACTGAACTTATCATCAATCAATCCTGTTCCAACATTTACTGAATTGATTAAAGTATTGAAAGATCCGGCAGCACTTTCAACCGTAGCATATGGTTCAAGATTAACCGATGAAGTCTGAAAATTGATGGTTGCTCCAAATGCAGCTGCTCCATTAGTGCTGGTACCAACACCACGCTGTATCTGCACCTCATCAACCGAAGAGGCAAAATCAGGCATGTTCACCCAGTAAACTCCCTGGCTTTCTGAGTCGTTTAACGGAATACCGTTTACTGTGATATTGATACGAGTTGGATCCGTACCTCTTATTCGCAAAGCAGTGTATCCAATACCTGTACCCGTTTCTGAAGTTGAAACAGCTGATGGGGTAAGACTTAGCATGTAGGGAATGTCTTCCGCTGATGAGCGATTTTCGATTTCCGACTTACTCATGTTAGTATAAGCTATCGGAGTTTTATCTCCGGCTTTAATAGCCGATACAATCACCTCATCAGTAACAATATTACCTTCTTGAAGAATAACGTTATAAGTTGTTTTTTCTTCCACAGTAACATTTTTTGAAAAATACTTGTACCCAACAAAACTTACATTGAGAACAACACGGGTTTGATTTCCAACATCGAAACTAAATTGGCCATTGGCATCAGTTACCATACCAGATTCACCATTATTGTTGATGATGGTTACATTGGCACCAGGCAATACATTGCCATTTTCATCTTTTACCGTGCCATTAATTTGATTTTGCGCATATGCGCTGACAGACAATAGTATTGCAATCAATACTAAAAATACATTTTTCATCTAAAAGCAGTTTAAGTTTACAACAAATACCGCAATGAGGATCAAAAGGAGATAACTCTTTCCTTGTCGGCATTACCCGGCCAGGTTCGAAGGGTATGATCTCAGCCCGTAATATTAAGGCACCCCATTGTATAAAATCGGTGCAAATGTACAACACCATTTACAATTAACAAATATTAATATTCAATTTATTCCTACTAATTAAATTGACTCCAATATTTAAGAATACAGAAACAAAAAAGCCGAAGAACTTACTCCCCGGCTTTTCTTGAGATATTTGAATTAATTATTTCTCAACTTTAAGTATTTCCTTGATCATGGTTTCCATATCAGCCTTAGGACGAAATCCCATGGCTGCCTGTGGGTCTCCTTCTAAAGGAACAAATACGATTGTAGGTAAGCTTCTGATTCCAAAAGTCGATGCCAATTCTCGTTCTTTATCGGTATTTATTTTATAAACCTGAATCTTTCCATCATACTCTTTCTGAAGTTCCTGTAAAACTGGTGATAACATTTTACAAGGTCCACACCAATCAGCATAGAAATCCAAAATAGCAGGTACTTTTCCTTCATATTTCCATGTTTGATTTTTTTCGTAATCAAACACATACTGTTTAAACGATTGTGCGTTTAAATGTATTACTCCTCCAGCATCATCCGAGGCACTTGCTGTTGTGGTTTCTATTTCAGTATTACTTTCTTGTGATGTTAACGCATAAGTAACAGCCGATATTAATAGAATACCAATAATTAATGGATACTTAAATTTTCGCATCTGACTTAAATATTTGTGGTTACTGATTATTTTTCCACTTTCAAAACTTCTTTGATAGCTCGCTCAAAAGTATCTTTTGGCAAAGCACCCATTGCCATTTGAGGCTGACCATCTTTTGGCACAAACAGAAGTGATGGAATACTTTGAATTCCAAAAGCACCTGCTAATTCGCGTTCTGCCTCTGTATCCACTTTGTAAATATTAAGTTTACCATCGTATTCTGCTGCCAGTTCTTCCAAAATAGGAGCTACTACTTTACAAGGCCCACACCAATCAGCATAAAAATCAATTAAACAAGGTACTTCACCTTCAAATTTCCATTCCTTATTCTCTGTATAATTGAACACTTTAGTTTTAAAAGTGTCGTTTGTCAATTTCTCTAGCATATTATTAAATTTAAAATTTAAGATATCTATAAATGTCGATATTTCAATATCAAGTATTGTGCCAAAATGTGATTATTTGTTATAACGTCAATATGCCATAAAAAGTTGTAATTTTGTCAGCGATATGACAGAAAATGGCAGAAATAAAATTGAAAAACTGTTAAAGAACCCGGTTTTTCATACAATTAGAGATATAAGTGATGAGATGGGACTTCGGTCATATGTGATCGGAGGCTTTGTACGCGATATTTATTTAAACCGACCATCAAAAGACATTGATGTTGTTGTAGTTGGCAGCGGAATAGAATTAGCAGAAAAAGTAGCCCGTCGCTTAGGTGGGCTGCGTTTATCGGTATTCAAAAATTTCGGAACCGCTATGCTTAAATACCGGGATTTAGAAGTTGAATTTGTTGGAGCTCGCAAAGAATCGTATCAAAGGCATTCAAGAAAGCCAATTGTTGAGAATGGCACTTTGGAAGATGATCAAAACCGCAGGGATTTCTCAATTAACGCCCTGGCATTAAGCCTTAATAAAGACTCTTACGGTGATTTATTAGATCCGTTTGACGGGATGAATGATATGAATATTGGTATTATCCGTACCCCACAGGATCCTGACATAACATTCTCTGATGATCCGTTAAGAATGATGAGAGCAATCCGCTTTGCAACTCAACTTCAGTTTCGAATTGAAGATACTACATTTGAAGGCATCAAGAATAATAAAGATCGAATTGAAATAATTTCGGGTGAGCGCATTGCAGATGAGCTTAATAAGATAGTAATGTCGGATAAACCGTCTATCGGCTTTAAACTCCTTGAAATGTCAGGTTTACTGGCTATCATATTCCCTGAACTGCAGGCAATGAAAGGAGTTGATAAAGTTGAAGGCAGAGCTCATAAAGATAATTTCTATCATACTCTGGAAGTATTGGATCGTATCGTTCCTACAACTGACAATCTTTGGTTGAGATGGTCTGCTATTTTACATGACATTGCCAAACCAATTACAAAACGATATGACAAAAATCTGGGATGGACTTTTCACAACCACAATTTCCTTGGAAGTAAGATGATTCCCAAGATTTTTAAAAGAATGAAATTACCATTGAACGAAAAGATGAAGTTTGTTCAGAAGATGGTTGATTTACATATGCGTCCAATCATCCTTAGTGAGGACATTGTGTCAGATTCGGCTGTCAGACGTTTATTATTTGAGGCGGGTGATGACATTGATGAGTTAATGACATTATGCGAAGCTGATATTACTTCTAAGAATGAAGAAAAGGTAAAACGCTATATGCGCAATTTCAAGGTCGTTCGCCGAAAGTTAAAAGAAATTGAAGAAAAAGACAGGGTTCGTAATTTTCAACCTCCCGTTACCGGAGAAGAAATCATGGAAACGTTTGGCATTTCACCATGTAAAGCCATTGGAGATCTAAAAGCTATAATAAAAGATGCGATTCTGGACGGTGAAATTGAAAACAATCACGAAGAAGCTTATGCATTAATGCTCAGGAAAGGGGAAGAAATGGGATTGAAGCCGGTAAAATAATAGCTATGGAGACTCATTCAAAGTACTTCTTTAAAGATCACCTTGTACCTAGCTTGCCTGAGAATATAAAACCTATTCTTATTGCAGATTCATTTGCTACTCCATCAAACATTGGCAGTCTTATAAGACTTGGAGCAAACCTGGGTATTTCCAAAGTAATTGTATTAAATGGTTTACATCTCAGACAAAGCAAAATTAGAAAAACTGCCGGTGCTGCGTTACAGCATATTGAAGTCATCTATTCCGACACAGCCCAATTGTTATCTCATATACCATCAGAATATTCTATTGTTGGAATTGAAACCGCAGAAAATGCCACCAGCATTTATGATCAACTTCCTCAAAGAATCGCATTTGTACTTGGCAATGAAAAATCCGGCATCAGTAAAGAGGTACTAGATATATGTCATTCAACAAGGTACATCCCGATGCCAGGAAAAATAAAATCTATGAATGTTTCTCACGCAGCCAGTGTGAGTTTGTTTGAATGGTACAGACAGATTAATAATTAAAGAAAATAATCATTAAAGATTGAGAGCTCTTAAAAACTAATGTTTATATTTGTTACTATTCGAATTCAGAAAAAAAGATTTTAAGATAAACAGGTTGGCCTTGTCCACTTGTTTTAGGGTTAGTTTTTAAAGGTTATAGGGGAACTTTGTTCCCCTACCTTTTTTTATACTGAATGGTAAGAATCACAGGAAGGTGATCACTGACACCGCCAATGTACTGCGGACCTGAGTAGTTTCGTTTAGGTTTAAGCCCACTGTAGCTTTTATCCTCCTCCAACTGCCAATCCATGCAGCCAATTTTATGAGATAACATTAAACTATCGTTTTGCTTTAAATGCAACGAAATTAAAATATGATCAATGAGTGACCATTGTCCTTGAAATTTATGAGAGCCACCTATATTTTGAAGCCTTATTTTCTCTGGATTGACCAACGAATGAAATTTTCCATGTCTAAGCAGTAATTGAATGGCTTCACTATCCAATTCATCATTGAAATCTCCCATTAAAATGATATTTGCATCCTTTTCAAGTAGTTGGATAGAATCTGTAACCGACTTGATAATACCGGCAACTCTTATTCTTTTGTCTGCCGAAGCAGTTTCACCTCCCCGTTTAGAAGGCCAGTGATTAACGATTAAATGCAATGTATCTCTCGAAAGTGCAACTCCTTTAACATACAAAGCATCACGGGTGTAAAAATTCGATGCCGGATCAGAAAGATTTATTGGATGAGATGAAAGAACAGTAAATTTACTTTGACTGTATAGCAATGCGACATCTATTCCTCTACGATCAGGTGAATTATAATGAATAAATTTGAAATTCATATTATTCAGACCTGTCTCATAAATCAACTGATTCAAAACTTTTGCGTTCTCAATTTCGCACAACCCAATAATGGAAGGATAATTCCATTGATTTACATTCAGAATAACCTTACTGATTTGATTAATTTTATGTTTGTATCGGTTATAACTCCAATGATAATCTCCCTCAAATGTGAATTCATCATCCAAAGTCAATGAATCATCTTCACAATCAAAGAGATTCTCAACATTATAAAACATGATCGAATATTGATCGCGAGAAATAGTCTGACCAGTAAGTTTAATCGAGAAAAGTAATGATATTAAAAGAAGCCTGATCATTCTTCTTTTCGTTCCTGACGTTCATAAGCTCCAAGATCGGGAAAACCATCTTCTAATCGACTTATGTTTAATAAGTCAAATGGGAACAGCTCAGCAATACTCTGCTTGCCAAAGTCTTTAGCAGGAGATAAGGTATCTAATTGATAATTAGAGTTTTTAGAATCAACAAAATTGGGATCTTCATCTGTGATTACATTTTCAAAAAAATCCTTATTTGAGATATCATACGTCGAATTAAGCTTAATCAGAGTATGATCGAACTTGTATTTAACTTCAGCTTCTTTAATTTCCTTATCTGTATCTGTATATTCAAAATCAGTACCCAGTTCAATCGGATCTGACCCATAAATAATACAGTTATTAAAATTGGCTTTCTTAAGAGGAATGATTTGAGTGTTCCCGTTATCATCCTTATAATAATTGTTTAGAAAAATACATTTCCCGTTTCTACCATACGGATAATCAGTTGTTGCAAAGGTACAATGAGAAAATTCATATTCACCTCCGACTGTAAGTGCAACAGAACTATTACCACAGTTTGCTATCACACTGTTACTCATATTAATTACTGAAGATTCAGATAAAAGTCCAAATGTACTAATGTGTTCAATCTTCGTATTATGTATTTCAACAGGGCTCTCTGAATCGCGAACGGAATCAACCAGAATCCCCATTAAACCATTGCGAATTATTGCATTATTAAACGAGCTCTGCCCTGATCCCGGTAACAAATGAATATACCCCCATTGACCAGGTACATCTGAGTACCATTCTTCCAACCTATGACCGGAAAACAATACCGGTTCTTCTTTGGTCCCTTCAACATTAAGGGTACCCAATACAAGTAGGCTGGCATCCTTATAAAAATACAATTTTGCCCCCGGATCAATTGTCACTGTTTCAGCTGAATCAACTACCACAAAATCATAAATTAAATAAGGTTTATCCTTTGTTAAATGTTGGGTTCCAAGCCATTTTTGGGTAAAAACTTCAATATTCTGACCATATGCAATCAGTTTCACATATTGAATTTTTTGGCTTGTAACTATTCTAATAGAATCATCAACAATAAATGGTTCATTTTCGTCAGAAGGATCAACTGTCACATCAACAAAAATATAAAGACTATCTCTGGCCCTTAGAGGAACTTCATCTATGTTGTGATCTGAATATCCATTTATGTTTATTCTGAAGTTACTTTCTTCACCTCCTGCTAAAGAAATATTTGAAATCGTCAGATCTTCATTATAGGGATTATAGATTTTAAAATTTTTGGTTGTCGATCCTATTGATGTAAAGATGGTATCAAAAGTGACAGTATCCATAGAGAAATATAATCCATCTGAACCTCCCCTAAAGTCAAATTCCCGCTCACACGAAAAGAAGCTTATTAAGCTAAATAAAAATAATATGGTGCTTAAACCCTTCTTCATTGTTCAATTCAAGGTGTTATACTCAATTCTATAAGTACTATATAATTTCTTAGGTTGTAAATCCGGCGTGCAAAAATATAAAATGGTTTTTAACTTTCTTATACCACATACCCTTTATGCAAAATAAGTAAAGGTTGAAGAAAAATCAATAAAAAAATTAAATTTTTGCAATTTAATTTTACAAATATTAACAAATAAACTTTACGTGATTTAATTAAAAAGGGTTGCGTCTTTTACAACGAAATTTTTCAGAAATTATTACAACCATCTTTAATAAAAATTTTAAAAAAGCAAACCTATGAATTTAACTTCATTTGACAACAGGAATTCGAGATACAAATCCTTCGGAAAAATAGTCCTAGTTGCACTATAATTTGCCAAAAGAAAACAAAAAAGCGAAGAAATATCTTCGCTTTCACATCAGGATATAGTCAATAATATTATTGGTTGGCATAAGAATTACTGAGGTTCTCCCAGCTATTAATATTTAGCATCCACGACTCTATGGCTATATCTTTTTCTTCGTAATTCGAATTTAAAACTTCAATAATTTGCCATGATGAAGTCGATAACATCCAGTCTTCAATCGGAATTGCAGCTTCTACATATTCTTCATTGAAAGTTGTTAACCAACTATCTGTGCTAAGCATCCAGTTTTCAATTGGAATAGATGCTTCAACTATTGCAGATTCATCAAAATAAGTAGAATTTATCAAACTCCATTCAGAAGCATTTAGCATCCAACTCTCAAGAGGAATTGAAGCTTCTGAAAATTCCTGTTCCACTGGAAAATTCCATGTTTCAGCGGAAACCATCCATTCCTGAACCGGCATTGCTTCTTCCACATAATCAGCATTGATATAAGCAATTGTTGTTGTTGTTGAAATCCAGGATGCATCACTCATCCAGTTATCAATTGCGATCGGTTCTTCAACTACTTCTTCAAAATATTGTTTCAAATCAATCGGACTTAATTCAGTAACGGTTACTGATGATGTAGCAGTCGCCTGACGATTTAATATAGAAGTTACACTAGTGTTAGTATAAAAATCTAAATTATTTTGTACCAATGAGAAATAGATACTCAATGTAAAAATACTCAATGTAATGCCGAAAAAAATGTAGTTGGCTGTTGAGTGTCTTGGGGTGTGGTTAATTTCAGTTTTCATGACTATATCCTCCATTTGTTTTGTTACTAAACTAATTACAGACTTTGTGCCACTCATCATATAATCCTCATTATCTGACACATAAAAAACAAAGGCATAGGATAGTCATTGGTAAAAATGAACGATTTTAAACAAAACCATGTTCATTTTCGAACAATAAAAAACCCATCCCTATCAGGATGGGTTTGTATATGTATATAATAAATATTATTTACCTAATCGTTCAAGAACTTCCATTACTTCACGAACATGTTTACGACTTTCCTGAAGCAATTCTTTTTCATCATCATTAAGTTTTAATTCCAATACTTTTTCAACGCCGTTTTTACCTAAAACAACCGGCACTCCAAGGTAACAATCATCAATTCCGTATTCACCATCTAATTTAATACAAACCGGAAATACTCTTTTTTGATCTTTAATGATTGCTTCCACCATCTGAGCAGCTGCCGAACCAGGAGCATACCATGCTGATGTGCCCATTAATTTAACTAATTCGCCACCACCAAATTTAGTGCGCTCAATTATGGCGTCCAGCTTTTCAGCATCAATCAATTCGGTAACAGGTATACCACCAACAGTAGTATAGCGAGGAAGTGGAACCATTGTATCACCATGACCACCCATTAATACAGCCTGAATATCTTTTGGAGATACATTTAGCTCCTCAGCCAAAAAGGCTCTGTAACGAGCTGTATCAAGAACTCCAGCCATACCAATTACTTTTGTACGTGGGAAATTAGATGTCAAATGAGCCTGAAATGTCATAACATCCAATGGATTGGACACAATAACAATAATGGCTTCAGGAGAATATTTTACTACTTGCTCAGTAACTGATTTCACAATTCCGGCATTCGTTTCAATTAAGTCATCACGAGTCATACCTGGCTTACGAGGTAATCCTGAAGTAATAACAACAACATCTGATCCTGCAGTTTTTGAATAATCATTGGTAACCCCTACAGTTCTGGTGTCATATAAGTTAATTGGAGCTTTTTGCCAAATATCTAAAGCTTTTCCCTCGGCAACACCTTCTTTAATGTCAACCAAAACCACTTCGTTGGCAATTTCTCTGTATGCCAAAACATCTGCACAGGTAGCACCTACATTACCGGCTCCTACAACGGTTACTTTCATATTGAATTATATTTTTTAGTGTTATGAATAAGCAAAATCTTATCTATAAAATTATTTCAACTTTTTCTAAGGTCGGTAAAATTAAAAATTAATCCAGATTACTGAATTTTTTCCTTAATGTTTAACATTCTTTTAGATTCAGGGCGGAAATGCTATTTTAACAAGTTAAGGGCTTTCTTGTTTAAAAACAAGTTGTTCCGTAAATCTCTGTAAATGTACACTGATTATTATTGTTCTAATACAAAAAGCCAAATATTTTGAATTTAAATATCTGATAATAAGGTGTACATTTACATTTAGATTGATTCTAAACTATTAGTATTTAGAGATGCTTATTCCTTATTGTGTCTGACACTGATGACAATTGATTAAGCATAAACCTAATTTCAGAATTGTTAAACTTACAATTAAGCTATTTGAAATCTAATAAATAATCTACTATATTAGCTGCACTTTAATAAGTGTACTATCAACACTATCAAATATTGATTAAAATTACACCGAATAGGTAAAATGAAAGTAATCTATGTCAAATAGAATTTTAAACAATTACATATCAGTTGACTGTGTTATTTTTGGTTTTGATTTTGAAAAATTAAATGTTCTTGTTGTAGATAGAACACTAATAGACAACGATGGGGGGATTGATTTTACCGATTTAACACTTACAGGAAATCATATTTATGAAGATGAGACCATAGTTGAAGCTGCTGACAGGATTGTATACGATCTGACCGGTATGAGAAACATCTATCTTGAACAATTTAAAACCTTTGCAGCCCCTGATCGATTAAAAAAAGAGAATGATCGAAAATGGTTACTCTTCAACGATAGAAACCCCGACAACAGGATTGTTTCAATTGGTTTCTTTGCATTGCTGGCTACTCAAAAAGTTACCTTAGAATGGAAAGGCAGAAATGTTAGATGGATGCCCGTTGATGAGATAACTGAATTAGGTTTTGACCATAAACTGATACTTTCTGAAGCACTCGTTGCAATGCGTAATAAATTGATTCATGAACCAATTGGTTTTGAGTTATTACCTGAAAAATTTACCCTGACGCAATTACAAAAAGTATACGAAATAATTTTAGATACCACATTCGATAAGCGTAACTTCAGAAAAAAAGTAGCCCGAATGAAATACTTAATACCTCTGGACGAAAAGCAAAAGGGTGTAGCACATAAGCCTGCACGACTATATATGTTTAGTCGCGAAGTTTATGAGAAAACAAGAAAAGAAATACTTAATTTTTTAGTTTAAATCCAGGTAATGAACAAATTATCAAATAAAATCTCAGTTTTTGAAAAGATCGGATATGCTTTAGGTGACGGAGCTGCTAACATTGCCTGGCGCGGAGTATCTACCTTTTTATTATTCTTTTATACTGATGTTTTTGGATTGACACCCGCAGCTGCCGGCTTATTACTATTAGTCGCCAGATTAAGTGATGGAATAAGTGATATCGGTATGGGTGTAATAGGAGATATAACCAACTCTAAATATGGAAAATTCCGTCCATGGATACTTTGGACCGCAATACCCTTGGGGGTTATACTATCTTTATTATTTACAACTCCCGAGTTGGGATCAACCGGAAAAATAATTTATGCCTACACTACCTATATCCTCTTCACATTGATTTATACTGCCAATAATATACCGTACGGAGCATTAATGGCTGTGATGACCGGAGATAATAAGGAAAGAACCAGTATTGGTTCATACAGAATGGTTGGTGCTTTTGCCGGAGGCATGATAGTACAGGGAGCTCTTTTATACTTAGTAGCTCATTTTGGAAATGTTAATCCTAAAATTGATATTACTGAAATAAACAATACAAAATTTGAAGTGGTAGTATCCTCTTCACAGGATGTTCCTAATGCCAATATAAAAACGAAAGATGGAATTGCGAATTTATCATGGGCTAATGCTATTAATGACTCCGTTACTAAACCTGCAACCCATATTAGCTTTGCAATGGAAGCCAATAAGGAATATTGCTTTATTGCTGAGGGAGAATCCGAGTTGACAACTGACAAAATTCGTTTGATCAATCAAAAGAAAGGCTATAGTTATTCCATTTATGTTTTATCAGCATTTCTTGCACTATTCATGTTTATAACTTTTGCCAGTACAAAGGAAAGGGTAGCACCTCCTAAAGAGCAAAAGACGAATTTATTAAGAGACTTACAAGATTTGATTAAAAACAAGCCCTGGTTGGTTCTTTTGGTTGTTGGTTTACTATGGACTATTTATAATTCTACCAAACAAGGTATGGTTATGTATTATTTTACTTCATATGTAAACAATCAACTACTGGCTGCCACTTACCTGGTAGGACTTATGATAGCTTCCATCATTGGTGCTATGGTAACAGCTCCTTTAAGTAAAGTATTTGGCAAGAGACGTTTGTTTATTTATGCCTTACTATTCTCCGGTGGTGCTAATGCACTTTTCATTTTTTGCGGGCCACAGGATATAAGTGCAATTTTTTCAATAGGTATTATTTCAGAATTTGGAGCGGCAATCTTCCCAACTCTCTTCTTTACTATGCTGGGTGATGCAGCCGATTATTCCGAGTACAAAAATGGCCGCCGTGCAACAGGTTTAATATATTCTGCTGGCTCCTTTGTAACGAAATTCGGAGGAGGACTTGCTGCTGCATTGATTGGTGCTGTATTAGCTGCATTTAGTTACGATGGGATGGATTCTTCTACAATTGAAGGAGCTATACCTGGAATAAAAATGCTAATGAGCTGGATTCCAGCTTTAGTTGCTTTGTTAGCTGCTATTATCATGACAATTTATCCTTTAAATCAGGATAAGATGGATGAAATCACCCGGGAGCTTGAAGCTAGGCGGATTAACGAATAGAGATAGATTAAACTTTATAAGTATTAAGATAAAAGAATAGATTATATAAAAAAGTTATGAAATTTGGATATTTTGATGATGTAGCAAAAGAGTATGTTATTACCACTCCTCAGACTCCATGGCCTTGGATTAATTACCTGGGTAATGAGGATTTCTTTTCATTGATATCTAATACTGCGGGTGGATATTCTTTCTATAAGGATGCCAAATTCCGTCGTATAACAAGATACAGATATAATAACGTGCCAATGGATAACGGCGGTCGTTATTTTTATATCAATGATGGCAAATCAGTTTGGTCACCGGGTTGGAAGCCTTGCAAAACACCTTTGGATAATTATGAGTGTCGTCATGGAATGAACTACACTAAAATTAAAGGTGAGAAGGATGGCATTTCAGCTGAAGTACTCTTTTTTGTTCCTTTGAAAACATGGGCTGAAGTTCAAAAAGTGACTTTAACAAATACTTCAAATGAAACTAAAAAGTTAAAGTTATTTTCATTTATGGAGTGGGCATTATGGAATGCTGCTACCGACATGGAAAATTTCCAGCGTAATTTCTCAACAGGTGAAGTGGAGATTGAGGGTTCAACAATCTACCACAAAACAGAATATAAAGAACGTCGTGATCACTATGCCTACTATTCGGTAAATACCGAAATTGATGGTTATGATACCGATCGCGAAACATTCTTTGGATTATATAACGGATTCCACGAACCTCAAAAAGTGTTGGAAGGCAAGCCCGGAATGAGTGTTGCTCATGGATGGTCTCCTGTGGCATCTCATTATATTGAAGTTGAATTAAAGCCAGGTGAAAGCAAAGACTTTGTTTTTGTATTGGGATATGTTGAAAATACACAGGATGAAAAGTGGGAAAGCAAAGGCATAATCAACAAAACAAAAGCAAAAGCTACTTTGGCTAAATTCGATACTGCTGAAAAAGTAGATGCTGCATTTGATGAACTGAAAACATACTGGGAAGAATTGTTGGATGTTTATACCGTTGATTCTGGTGACGAGAAACTGGACCGAATGGTAAACATCTGGAACCAATATCAGTGTATGATCACTTTTAACTTCTCGCGTTCTGCATCTTACTTCGAAAGTGGAATAGGTCGTGGAATGGGTTTCCGTGATTCAAACCAGGATTTAATTGGTTTTGTGCATCAGATTCCGGAGCGTGCACGCGAACGAATCATTGATATCGCTTCAACTCAATTCCCTGACGGAGGTTGTTATCACCAGTATCAACCGCTAACCAAACGAGGAAACAACGATATCGGTGGCGGATTTAACGATGATCCAATGTGGTTGATTCTGGGTGTTGTAAGTTACATTAAAGAAACGGGCGACTTCTCAATTCTGGATGAAATGGTTCCATTTGATAACGACATGAGTGTTGCAAAAACAATGTTTGATCACCTGACCATTTCTTTCGATCATGTGGTTAATAATTTAGGTCCTCACGGATTACCATTAATTGGCCGTGCCGACTGGAACGACTGTCTGAACCTGAACTGTTTCTCAAACGATCCGAATGAATCTTTCCAGACCACTGAGAATAAAACAGAAGGCTCTAAAGCTGAGTCTTTAATGATTGCAGGTTTGTTTGTGGTTTACGGTCGCGATTATATTGAGTTGTGTAATGTTTTAGGTAAAACCGAGGAGGCTGCACGCGCCCAGAAACATGTTGATGCAATGATTGAAGCAGTTAAGCAACATGGTTGGGATGGCGACTGGTATCTTCGTGCTTACGACTACTACGGTAAAAAAGTAGGTAGCAAAGAGAATAAAGAAGGTCAGATCTTTATTGAATCGCAAGGATGGTGTACAATGGCAGAAATCGGCAAAGATGAAGGCATGTGTACCAAAGCGTTGGATTCGGTTAAAGAAAGACTGGATTGCGAATATGGAATTGTACTTAACAACCCTCCTTTCTCAGAATATGTGGTTGAATATGGTGAAATCTCATCATATCCTGCCGGTTACAAAGAAAATGCGGGTATTTTCTGTCACAATAATCCTTGGGTGATTATTGGTGAGGTATTGAACGGTAACGCTGAAAGAGCATGGGACTATTTCAAGAAAATTTGTCCGGCTTATTTAGAAGATATCAGTGATCTGCACAAGACGGAACCTTATGTATACTCACAAATGATTGCCGGTAAAGATGCCTTCAAACCTGGTGAGGCTAAAAACTCTTGGTTAACAGGTACTGCCGCATGGAATTTCTATACCATCAGTCAGTATATTTTAGGTGTTCGACCTGATTATATCGGTCTGGTAGTTGACCCTTGTATTCCTTCTGACTGGAAAGGATTTACTGTAAATCGCAAGTTTCGTGGAACATTATATAACATCGAAGTGGTGAATAATGGTTCTGTAGAAAAAGGCATCTGGATTGATGGCAACAAGATTGAAGGCAATGTAATTCCTATGCAGAAAAGTAGCGCTGTCAGCGTAAAAGTTGTAATCTAAAACAAGGATAATAAATATCCTGAAACCATATAAAATAAGGTTGTCATTCTTTAATGGCAACCTTTTTATTTACTTTTAATGAGTATAATTCACGCTATTATGAAACATATTTTAGGAGTATTAATAATGATGACATTGGGGTTAACAGCTTGTTCCATTGATGGAGGGGGCGATTCTGAAGAAGACCGTTTTGTTGAAGATCTTCTTGGAAAGATGACATTGGAGGAAAAAATCGGACAGATGAATCAACGCACTGGTCAATGGGAAATGACCGGACCTGCGCCTAAAACGGATGGTTCTCAACAATTACTTGATGATTTGAAGCAGGGACGTGTAGGGTCAATGCTGAATGTGGTGGGTGCCGAAGCAACCCGAAAAGCTCAACAATTGGTAGTTGAAAATAGTCGATTGGGTATTCCTTTGATTTTTGGATATGATGTGGTTCACGGACATCAGACGATGTTTCCAATACCATTGGGTGAAGCTGCGTCATGGGATCCTGAATTAGCCAGGCTATCAGCCAGTGTTGCTGCTAAAGAAGCTGCTGCCAACGGATTGCAATGGACTTTTGCTCCAATGGTAGATGTTGGGCGTGATGCACGCTGGGGAAGAGTAATGGAAGGAGCCGGAGAAGATACTTATCTGGGTTCTGCATTTGCCAAAGCGAGAGTTCAGGGTTTTCAGGGTGACGATTTAAGTAATGAATACACCATTGCTGCCTGTGCCAAGCATTTTGCAGGTTATGCCTTCTCTGAATCGGGACGTGATTACAATGCAGTAGAAATTGGCGGAGAATCTTTGCACAATGTGGTACTACCTACTTTTAAAGCGGCAAGTGATGCTGGTGTTGCCACTTTCATGAATTCATTTAACACCATAGATGGTTTACCTGCTACTGCCAGTTCTTATTTACAGCGTACTTTATTAAAAGGTCAGTGGGAATTTGATGGTTTTGTAGTATCAGATTGGAACAGCATTGGTGAGATGATTCAACATGGAGCCGCCGCAGATTTGAAAGAAGCTGCTTTAAGAGCCATTAAAGGAGGCTCTGATATGGATATGGAAGCAGATGCATACTTAAGTCATCTAAAGGAGTTGGTTGAGTCTGGTGAGGTAGATGAGAGATATGTTGACGATGCTGTTCGCAGAATTCTGCGAATTAAATACCGATTGGGTTTGTTTGACGATCCATATAAATATTGTAATGAGGATCGTGAGAAAAATTCATTGTTAACAGTAGAAAACAAAGAAGCTGCACGCAAAGTGGCGAGTGAGTCAATGGTGCTTTTAAAGAATGAAAACAATATTCTGCCAGTTGGAAAGGATGTTAAGTCAATTGCTGTTATTGGTCCTTTGGCAGATGATAAAGATTCTCCTCTAGGTAACTGGAGAGCAAAAGCCATTTCGAACTCTGCAGTTTCTTTATTAGAAGGTGTTACCGCTGCTTGTGACGATGACATTAAAGTAAATTATGCCAAAGGTTGTGATCTGGTAACCGGAGAAAGAACTTTTTCAAATATCCTTACATTCAACCAAGATGACAGATCCGGATTTAAAGAAGCTGTAAAAGCTGCTAAAAAATCCGATGTTGTGTTATTGGCCATTGGCGAAGATGCTTATCAATCGGGAGAAGGTAGAAGCCAGACTGACATAACTTTATCAGGACTTCAGGTTGAACTGTTTGAAGAAATTTACAAAGTAAATAAAAATATTGTGGTTGTTCTGATGACAGGTCGCCCGGTGGTTATTCCAGAATTAGCTGAAAAAGCCGCAGCCATTCTCGAAACATGGCATGCCGGATCGGAAGCGGGTAATGCAATGGCTGATGTATTGTTTGGTAAAATTAATCCTTCCGGTAAATTACCAATGACTTTCCCTCGCAGTGTTGGTCAGATTCCAATCTATTACAATTACAAAAATACAGGTCGCCCAGGTGGTAATGAAATGGATAACCTTTGGTCGAGATACACAGATTCTCCCAACACACCACAATATCCATTCGGATATGGTTTAAGTTATACTTCATTTGCCTATTCAGATCTCAATTTGGATAAAACTGAGATTCAACCGGGTGGTGATGTAAAAGTGTCGGTTACAGTTAACAATACAGGTAATGTTAAAGGAAAAGAGGTTATTCAGTTATATATTCGGGATGAAGTGGCTACCTATGCCCGCCCGGTTAAAGAACTAAAGGGTTTTAACAAAATTGAACTGAATGCCGGAGAGTCAAAAGAAGTTACCTTTACTTTAGGCAAAGATGAGTTAGGTTATTTTCATCCAAACGGCACATATGTCATTGAAAAAGGCAGTTTTAAGGTAATGGTTGGCGGAAATTCAGCAGAAACCATTGAAACATCGTTTGTCATTAAATAATGATACCATTAAAACATCTGAATTGAATCATTAGAATTCACAAACCAAATAAGGGATTGATATTAAATTATCAGTCCCTTTTTCTTTCATTTATCAAGTAACTTTTCCAAAAATAAAAGAGTTACTGATTATCGTTGGCTTCTTCAATTCATTAAATTTAATTACTCCAAAATTAAACTTTCCCAATATGTTTAGTGTTAATATCTAAAAGAGAGTGCTATGATGTTTTTAGATAGATACAATGCAGAAAGACATATAGATCAGCTTCAGGAAGACTTCCGAAGAGAAGACGCTTTTAGACACGATTTCATAGCATACTTCAAACAATCTGTACATCACACCATAACTGCAGATAGTAAACATCCAGTTCTACCAATCGGATTGCCAACATTAACTGAAACTTATGCTTTAACAGTATTAAGTATTATCAGCTCCGTACTTGATAAAAATGAATCTTCTCCTTTTTATCGCATAAATGATGAAATTAAGGCTCTGCAATCTTATATTTTCAAATACGAATACATCATTAAAAATACTTTAAGCAAAAAGGTGTTTGAACAAATTAAGGAAATCATTTCTACTAAATTTCCACAAGTTTCAGAAATAACTGAATTAAGCAATCAGTTACTGACAGTCAACTTGCAATGGCATCATATTAACTACATGGCAAGCTTTCCCGCATTAAAATAAGTCTATCTACCAAACAACTGACGTATTGTTTGAGTCAGATGATTAATGCCTGACTTTTTATTAAACTGGTCTTTAAAATCTTTACCAAAACGTTTGGATGCATATAACACAGTTCCGTTAGTCAATTCAATGGTTAACTCACGATGATTGTATTTCTTAATAAATTCCTGATTAACAAGTAAACTGTTACTGATTGCATGAAAATGATAATCGCTAACTAACATTTCTTTATAAAACCCAATATTACGCGTAACGGATAGCTGCACATTGTCTTTGAGAAACACATAACAGATTACACCATCCGCTTTTAAATAAACAATGTCAGAAATATTCACAAATTCAATAATACCACTATGAAGATGGAATGCCATTTTATTGCTGGGCATTGGTTGTGCACCACCTACCCGTTCGAGTAACAATTTAATCTGATGATTGAAGTTTCGTGAACTAATTTTTGTTAATGCCTTATTCACAGCCTGCACTAATTCAGAATCATCCAAAGGCTTGTATAAAAAATCAATGGCCGAATACTTAATGGCTCTTAAGGTATATTCCTTGGCACTCTCACCCGTGATAAAAATGATTTCAAAATCGATACAGTTTTCTTCCGACAGCCTTTTTAATAAATCAAATCCAGTACCTGTTGTTAGTTGTATATCAAGAAAAACCAGTTGAATATCCTCATGCTTAATTAATTCATATGCTTCACTGATATCATAAGCCTGAAAGATTTGTTTGAACTGTGGAAACAAATGGCGCACACGCTGACTTATATAATCAGATGTATCCTGAATATCTTCAACAATTAAGGCATTTACTTGCTGTTCCATTTCCTCTAGTTAAAAGTGATTGTAACAATGGTACCTCCATACTCGGGATCTTCATAACGTATCTGAATGTTATAACCCAGTTCATTTAAAATATCAATTCTTTTCTGAATTAATTCAATTCCACGCGATTCATATGCTTTAATCGAGTCTTTCTTTAGTTCTTCCGACTTTTTTCGACCAATACCATTATCTACAATTGTACAAACCAGGGCTTCTTTTTCTGCTGAAATACGAATGAGTAATTTACCATCTTTTTCAGAAGGATAGAGTCCGTGTTTTATTGCATTTTCAACAAAAGGTTGAATAATCATTGGAGGAATGGTCTTATTTAAAAGATCAGGTTCTGTAACATTCAACTCATAATCAAAAGCTTTGGCTCGATATTTAATTTGCTCAAACTCGATATACATTTTTAGTAAATCCACTTCTTCTTTAATTGATATCTCAGTGTTTTCCTGCGACTGATCAATCACCTGAGATGATTTAATAGTGGCTTCCATATAAGCTCTTATTAAACGAGAAAATTTAATAATGTATTGATTCGCCAGTTCGGGTTTATGCTGTGTTACCAGGTTCTGAACTGAGGCCAAAAGGTTAAAGATAAAATGTGGATTAAGATTTGCCTGCAACGAAGCAATTTCCAAATAACGCTTTTTCCTCTCCTGCTCAATGGCCTTTACCTTAAACATATATCTTGATCTGGAGATATAGGCAATGATTAATCCTAGAAGAAGTAAAACAAAAAATGCATATTTATAAAAATGGGGCTCCTTATAAAAAGGCAATTTAACAACAACATTAATTGAGGTTGTTTTAAAATCCTCTATCCCACTAATAAATGCAGGCTTCACCATGACTTCAAAAGTATATTTACCCGAAGCCATGTTGTTATAAACAGCATAGTCTTGCTGACTCCAGTTACTCCAGTCCTCTTTATACCCTTTTAAACGATAACGATATTCCGGTTGGGTAGGCAATCCAAAACCAACTGTTTCAAAATCAAACTCCATATCATTCTCATGGCTATTAAGTAATAATACTTTCCCAAATTTGCGTTCAGCATACGATAATGGAGTATTGTTACAATGAGTGATTTCAACATTAAAAGACTCTGAATCAAAACGAACTTTTAACGGATCAATTGCTGTTGTATTGGTAGTTGATGGAAATAAGACTTTATCGTTCCATCGCATAAAGCCATTTTGTGCAATTTCCTGCGCCAATAACCCATTTCTGAAATTGTAGGTTTTAATTATTAACTTCCCGTTACTTAAAAAATCATCTAATTTCAGCACCATTAATTCACGGGTTGTGCCAACGAAAAGCTTATCATCAGAATAAGCCATAATTGCAGTAATATATCCAGAATGATCTATGGGTACTTTTTTGAATCGACTTTTTTCTGCATCCAAAAACCACAATCCATCTCTTCCTCCCATCCAAATGTTACCATTATGATCTTTGGCTAACGAGATGACTCCATTTGTAGGTCCATCTTTGTATAACTCAACGGGATTAAGAAAAATATTTTTCTTACGATCATAAATTGACAGCGATCTACCTGTTCCAATCCAGATCAATGAATCGCCCATAAATTCAATAGCTGAAGGGTGAGACTTAACGATCGATTTGGTCTCATCTTTTACATATCTGATCTTTCCACTTGCCTCCAGAAAACCTAAGCCATTTTCCTGCCCCAGAATAACACTATTTGAAACAGAATCGTAACGTGTAATAAGTGAAATACCGGTATTAAGTTTGATGGATTGGTTTTTATTGTATTTCACCAATCCATAATGGGTAGGAAAGTACAAATTGCCGTTTTCATCTTTTGAAGCACCGTAATAATAATCCGTTTCTTTGTTATTATAGATTCCTTCGGCAATAATTTCCTTTTTAGCATTACTCTGCATATCTAATTGATATAAACCTTGCTTAAAAGCGGCACCATATAAACTTCCATCATCAGCTTGTATCAAAGTCCAAAAATCCTTCATAAATGACTCTGGAAATACTTCAAAAGGATTATCCCAAATTTGATATAATCCATTATCTGATCCGGCCCAAAGCTGATTATCCCGATCAATAATTACAGGATATGGAGCTTTAATAAAATCCAACTGTAGCTCTTTTGCTGTTTTTGATACACTATCCAAAAGAAAATAATCATACATATAATTGAGCAAGTATGACTCAATAGGAAGCTTTTTTACCTCAACATTGATAATTTCATTGCCAGCGTACCTGAACCTAAAAAGCAACTCTCCATCTGGTAAAGACAGATATCTTACCTCATTCCCGTTGTTTAATAAAATCACCGGCAGATCATGCGATAAACGGCCCACATCCACTTTCCAACCATCAGGAGCAGTATAAATTCTCAATAACCTGTTCGACTTTATATGGTAAACATCATTGGTAATAAAATCAGTGCAATACAATAAATTATGGTTTGGTTCATAAACTACGGATTTAACTCCTCCAACCGGAAAATCAACCCCTACCTTATATTGTGCAATTATTGAATCCTTGGTATAATGGTCAACCCAATCCTTGGTATAGATGAAATAGCAATCATCCGAAACCATAACCTGAAAGGATTCAGAAATGTTCTTTACCAAACTGAAATCTGCACCATTAAATTTATAAACCCCGGAAGTCGCCTTTACAAATACATTCCCCTCAGCATCACTATCGATAGTATAAATATGCTCGTTACCAAGATATTGATGAAAATGTTCACCGTTAAACTGGGCCAATCCGGCTTTTGTGCCTACCCAAACATATCCATAGTCATCCTGATGAATTGACGTCACCTGAATTTGAGGCAGTCCGTTATGTGTGTTATAAATTCTGTATGGTTTATCCTTGGCATGCAGTGATACAAGACCCCAAAGGCATAAAACAATTATTGCAATTACTTTCATTCAGATTGAGTGTAAGCTTGATGACACAATATAATGATATTATCTGCATCGGCATGAAGATTAATAACAGATGGTCGTATGCCATAATAAACGGCAAAAGATTTACTGCTTGGTGCATAACGAAAAAACGAATTTCCACTTATTACGCCAATTGACCACTTATTACTTTTCAGTCTATAAAACTGGCAGAACATACTAGTTTTATTACTATTCTAAACTCAGAGTCATGAAACAAATTTTACTTACCCTTTTGGTTGTCATAGCTACAACACATTTATCGGCGCAACAACTCGTTATGCTTCAGAGCAATGGTACATCAACTGCATTTGATGGTGATACACCTTTTATTGATGCATATGACAGTGCAATTGATGGTGATACCATTTATTTACCCGGCACAAGAGTTACACCACCTCCTGCTATAGATAAGCAATTAACCATTTACGGAACAGGACATTACCCTTCTACTACCAATGCAACTAATAGTTCTATTATTTATGGAACTGTCTACATTTCTGAAAACGCAGACAATATTAAACTTGAAGGAATTGAAATTACAGGTAGTCTCATTTTTATGAATAATAACAAAATCGACAATGTGATCATTTCTCGTTGTAAACTTTACCAGGTTAGTTATCAGGGAGACTTAACTACTCCTTGTGAGAATAACACAATAAAACAATGTGTTATTACCAGTTCCGTATCATTAAATAATGCAAATAATTGTATTTTAACAAATAATATACTAGGCTCAAGCATTGGAAACGGAAATCAAATTGCCATTTTAAACAATGTTATTCTTCACAGCTCCACGTCATCCACATATGGAACAATTGTTAATGTTGACAATTCAACCATAGCCAATAATATTTTCAGACGGGTAAATAATGTAATCCAATCCTCATGTGAATCATCAACATTTGCTAACAATGTTTTTAAGTCAACAGCACTTACGGGTGTAAATACCTTTTTAAACAATTATGAAAATATTGATATTGCATCGTTATTTGTAAGTCAAAATGATGAAGGAGTTTTCAACTATGAACAGGACTATCATTTAAACAGTCCCGAAACATATCTTGGTAATGACGGAACACAAGTTGGCATTTATGGTGGATTATTTCCATACAAAGACTATGCGATTCCAACTAATCCACATATTAGTTCACAATCCATTGCACCATCAACCGACCAAAACGGGCTGTTAAACGTCAGCATCACGGTTAATGCTCAACAGGAATAATTATGAAAAAATTAATATCAGCCCTACTGGTTGTATTATGCTTTTCAACAGGTTGGGCTCAGAATAAAATCAAAGGTTGGGAATATTGGTTTGATGATGCAACTGAAAGCATGACCATATTAAATATTACTCCATCAGAATCATTTGTACTTGCATCCAATATTGCAACAGATGACCTGACTGACGGTTTGCACCGAATTAATCTGCGATTCATTGATGAAAACAATTTATCCAGTACTACCTTATCTCAATTCTTCTTTAAATTCGATACGGAAACAACTGGTATTGAACTTACTGAAGTTGAATATTGGTTTGACAGTAATTATGAGAATAAAGTTAATCAATCGATTATCGGGCAAACAGTTTGGGAACCAGTTCTGGATTTATCCGGATTGAATTTGGGGCTACATACTATTCATATCCGTTTTAAGGATAGCAAAGGTAAATGGAGCACAACGTTGAGTCAATTCATATTTACGAAGGATGTTGAACAGTCAGCAAGTATGAAAGCATGGCAATACTGGATTGATAATGATCTTTCTTCTGTTGTCACAACAAATATTACATCGAATACCGAAGTTAGTTTGAGCACTGCGCTTGATTTGAGTGAAATGAATACGGGTGTACATACTTTTAACATTCGATTTCTCGATGATCAAAATCGTTGGACTGTAACACATAGTAAATTCTTCTACAAAAAAGAATCCAAGAATCTGACAGGAAATACAATTACAGCATACCAATTTTGGTTAGATGATAAAATTGAAGAAGTATATACAATTGCCACTAGTCCAACACAATTAATATCCTTATCAGAAGCTATTGATTTTACGACTCTTGTAGCCGGCACTCATGATATTCATTTTCGATTTCTGGATGAAACAGGAGTTTGGAGTAGTGCCATAAGCAACACATTTATAAAAGAATCATTATCCATTGAAGACGGCCTAATTGCTCATTACCCACTTGATGCGAATGGGGATGATCAAAGCGTTTATCAGCATCATGGTACTTTAAACGAAACAACATCGGTTACTGATCGATTTGGAAATACCGATGCAGCTCTCTATTTCGATGGAATAAACGATTACGTAAGAATTCCTGACGCTGATCATCTAGATATTAACAATAGCGAACCATTCTCTGTTTCTCTTTGGCTTAAACAGGATGCTGAAAACATCAGCAAATATTTCATTTCGAAATATAATCCTGCACTGGGTTCAAAAGGAGCTTATGGTTTTGGTACCGGTTATACCGGAGATGCATACAGTTGGTTTTATTTCAATGACGAAGGAGGTAAAGAAAACAGGGGATCGATTGAATTGAACGATGGAAACTGGCATCATTATGTGGCAGTTTACAAACCTGGTGAAAACATCACTTTGTATATCGATAATCAATCTGACATTACACAAACAATTACATATACCGGCAATACAATTAATACAACAGATTTATTAATCGGCTGTGGAGCAAACATATCGCAATACTTTAAAGGAAGTCTGGATGATATAAGAATTTACAAAAGGGCATTGTCAACTGAAGAAATAAATGGATTGTATTCCTATGTTCCAACTAAAAATTCAGTATTAGAAATACCTGGAACTAAAGTCTATCCTAATCCTGTAAATGACATCCTTCATGTTAGTATTCCAGACGATGGAGCTACATTATATTTATATGATATTAATGGAAATTGCATTTTTTCAAAAATCATTCAAAAATCCCAGGTTGACATACCTTTTAACAATTTAATTGAAGGTTTATATTTTTTACAAATTAGAACCACTAAAGGACAACAAAGCTTTCGGATAATTAGAAATTAAATGCTGACTATGAATAAATTGACATTTTACCTCATCTTATGCTGGTTATCTTTCAACTTATCAGCTCAAACAGCAATTAATTTTGAAGGTGATGCTGTGCGAACTTTT
Organism: uncultured Carboxylicivirga sp.; assembly: GCF_963674565.1. Classification (NCBI taxonomy): domain Bacteria; kingdom Pseudomonadati; phylum Bacteroidota; class Bacteroidia; order Marinilabiliales; family Marinilabiliaceae; genus Carboxylicivirga; species uncultured Carboxylicivirga sp. The sequence goes on along the minus strand of NZ_OY771430.1, from coordinate 5,226,718 downwards.
ATCATGGGTAATAATAATGCTTCTCTAAATATTTCTAATGGAACTCTTGAAGCCTGGATTAAAACTTCTGATGCAGGATCAGGGTATCGTGGAATTATTGTAAAACACTATAGTTACGGAATTTACCTGTTAGACAATAAATTAGTTGCCTATAGTTGGGACGGCAGTTTCAACACTTACAATACGGACATAACATTGTCGGATAACGTGTGGCATCACGTTGCCTTTTCATTTCAAGACAATATTACCAATGGTTCAAAATTATTTATCGACGGTTATCCTGTACTTACCTTTACCTATTCAGTTCGCTCATCTCAATATAATTTTGTTGTTGGACAAGGTACTGATCGAACAGATGAAACCAGCATTCAGCATTTTAATGGGATTATTGACCAGGTAAGAGTTTGGAATACGGCTCGGACGGAAGAAGAAATTCTTGAGAATTATAAAAGAAAAATAGCAGAGACATCGTCAGAATTGGTACTCCTTTGGCAATTTGAAGAGGGAAGTGGCAACATTGTTTTGGATTCTTCAGAAAATAATAATGATGGAACCCTCTATAATATCAATGAATCAAACTGGGTTAGTGGGTATCCATGCTCTAATAGCGCTGGTCTGATGGCTCATTATTCTTTTAATGGTGATGCTAATGATAGCAGTGGAAATGATCATCATGGAACAGTTTATGGAGCCATTTTAACACCCGATAGAGATGATAATGCCAATTGTGCCTATTACTTTGATGGCATTGACGACTATATTGATTTGGGAGACTGGGAGAATGGTGGAGCTATGTCAATCACTTTCTGGGCCCGCTGGGATGATTTTAATAATTATTCAAGAGTCATTGATTTAGCCAATGGCTCATCCAATGCAAATATTATTGTATCTAATTACCAAACTGCAGGAAAATTCTTTTTTCAGATTTATAGTACATCTACCAAAGGTGTAACTTCAAGTAGCTATATTATAACAGCATCTTCCTGGGATTTTTATAGTGCCACAGTAAGTGATAATGGAGTAATGAGAATATATAAAAATGGAGTTCTTGTGAATGAATTAACGAATGGAGTTGTTCCTGCACAGGTTTTAAGAACCAAACAATATGTTGCCAGGAGTAACTTCTTGCAGGATGGTTATTTTAAAGGAGCCATTGATGATATTCGCATTTTTAATCATACACTTTCAGAAGTTGAAATATCAGCCGTTTATAACGAAATACCAACTTCAATTGAAGAGTCAACTTATAATAGTTTTAAAGTATTTCCTAATCCTGTAAAATCCACTTTGTATTTTAATCAACTGTTGAAATCAGGATGCACATTATCTTTATTTAATATCACAGGTAAATGCGTATTCTCAAAACTTGTTAATGAAAATACAAATTCAATAAACCTGGATCAATTATCAGAAGGTATTTACCTGCTAAAAATACAATCTGATGATGGAGAAGAAACACTCAAGATAGTAAAGAATTAATTCCTGATTTAATACAAAGGGGTGCAGTTAATGGAAGAGGTTATCGGGACCTCTTCCATTTTTTTATCTGAATATTACTCCGTTCGACTCATTATTGGTGATGCTGATCCCGGTAATAATATAATCATACTTATACGGACTGTTCTGATCATCAAGTTTAAATTTTAATTCCGTATCTCCTGTTACTGCAACAATCGATCGAACATCATCCAACTTTAATTCTTTGCTTTTTTTGCATTTGTAAATGATGTATCCCACATTATTTTCACCAGCATTCCATGAAAGTGAGATGGTATCATTTTTAACATCCCATTGAGCGTTTTCAGGGCGTTCTGGCATAATCTGTGTCACTCTTATATTTTTGGGAGGAAGTGCCACATACCTGTAATGCTTTTTCTGCATCCGTTGTTTAAATCCCAAAGGATTAGTGCGCATATATTTGGCACTAAAAAACATACTCCCTTCCACATTCTCATATTTCCGAAGCAATTTAACCTGCTTATCCATTTCTTTTGATTTCTGCCAGGCTTTCTCACCAGATTTAGCATCCAGTCGATATAAACCGTGTCCGATATACAGAGGACAGCCAAAAGCATTTTTATCCCACCAGTCAACCAATACTGCATAGTCGGCTACCTTCTTGCCTATTGGCCAATATATTTGAGGGGTAACATAGTCAATCCATCCTTCCTGCTGCCATTTTAACACATCAGCATACAGATCGTCATAATTGGTTTGACCAGCTTTTGTTGCCGATCCTCTTGGATCCTTGTCGTTATTACGCCAAACACCAAACGGTGATATACCAAACTCAACATATGGTGTAACAGCTTTTATGGTATCATGAAGCTGTTTAATGATAAGGTCCACATTATCTCTTCTCCAATTTTCCTTTTCATTAGTTGAAAAACCTCTGGGATATAATTCAAATGCCTGTTGATCGGGAAAATCTTTTCCACTGATTCGATATGGATAAAAATAATCATCAAAATGAATGGCATCGATCTCATATCTTCTTAAAATATCTGCCACCACATTACAAACATGATTGCGTGTTTCGGGAAGTCCCGGGTTGAAATAAGCTTTGCTACCATACGTTACAAACCATTCCGGATTCGACTTTACCGGATTAGATTCGGCAATTGAACTTTTGGCAGTGTCGAAAACTGCCCGATATGGATTCATCCAAACATGAATATCCAAACCTCTTTTCCTACATTCTTTGATTGTAAATTCCAGTGGATCATAAAATGGATCAGGTGCTTTACCCTGCTTTCCGGTAAGCCATTGCGACCATGGCTCAAAAGAAGATTGATAGAATGCATCGGTCGATGGTCTTATTTGAAAAATAACAGTATTGAAATGATATTCTTTTGCAAGATCCAGTAATTCAATCATTTCTTCCTGTTGCATGTCAGTTGTTAATCCGGCTCTTGAGGGCCAGTCGATATTGGCAACCGTTGCAATCCAAACAGCACGCATTTCCCTTTTGGGATATTTACCTGCATACAACAATACAGTTGTCAGAAAAACAAACTGAATAAGAACAATGCATCGTTTCATTTCAATTCAGGAATTTAATTGTATTCAAATAAAAGTTGAAGATACACCAAAGTAAAGACATAAAAAAAGGGAAGCTTTTGCTTCCCTTTCTGAAATATTGTATCATAAACTTAATCCTGCTCAGCCAGAAAACGTTCTGCATCAATGGCAGCCATACAGCCAGAACCTGCAGCAGTAACTGCCTGACGATATTGATCATCCTGAACATCTCCACAGGCAAATACTCCTGGCACATTGGTTTTTGAAGTTCCGGGAATGGTTTTAATATAACCTACTTCATTAGTATCAATGTAATCAGCAAAAATTTCTGAGTTTGGCTTATGTCCAATTCCAAGGAAGAATCCATCAATAGCGATCTTCACTTCTTCTTCCTCCGGAGTACCCATATTTTTTACTAAAGTAGCACCTTCAACAACTCCATCTCCAAACAATCCTTTAGTCTGATGTTTCCAAAGAATTTCGATGTTTTGAGCTTTGATTACTCTATCCTGCATCACTTTTGAAGCACGTAATTCATCACGACGAACAATCAGGTATACTTTCTTTGTCAAACCTGAAAGATACAATGCTTCTTCACAAGCAGTATCTCCACCACCTACTACAGCCACATCTTTACCTCTGTAGAAAAATCCATCGCATGTTGCACAAGCCGATACACCTGAACCAGCATATTTTGTTTCATCAGGTAAACCTAAATATTTGGCTGTTGCACCCGTAGCAATAATCAAGGCCTCAGCCTCAACTACTTTACTCTCATCAATTGTTACTTTAAACGGACGGGCAGATAAATCTGCTTTTGTAGCCATTCCAAAACGAATATCTGTTCCAAAACGTTCAGCTTGTTTTTTAAGGTCTTCCATCATTTCAGGACCTGTGATACCAGATGGATAACCAGGGAAATTTTCAACCTCTGTGGTAGTGGTTAATTGTCCTCCGGGTTGCATTCCTTCATACATAACCGGGCTCAGATTGGCACGGGCAGCATAAATTGCTGCTGTATATCCTGCCGGACCAGAACCTATAATTAAAACTTTTACTTTTTCAACATCAGTTGCTTCATTATTATCTTTTTTGGGGGCACTCAAATCCTCCATTTTTCCGAATAGAGCCATAATATGTATGTATTTATATTTTTATATAATTTAAAAACTAGTTATTCAGCGTTTGACAATCAAAATTTATGCCGTTCAAAAATGGTCCTATTAATCCGTTCATCATACTGACATGCCAACCGATTAACTGACAAAATATCAGATTTATATAAAATTACTGATATAAAACAATAGAATCAACAGTGAATGACATCCCTGAAACTAACCCTAATCCTCCTTCAATATTATTATGAATCTGATTAGGATCAAATATGGGTAAGCCTTCATAAAAACCATCATACCCTGCTGAAATTACCTTACTTCTGAAATAAGAATAATAGTCATAAGTATGATGATATAAATAAAGTGAGATTTTTATTTTGTCTTCATAATAATCAAAAAACAGATAATCCTTCGGAATGTTGACATTAATCGTATAAGTTATTCCATTTACCAATTCATCAGTAAATAAACCCTGAAAATTCAATCCTTGTAATAAGCTTCCGCTTTGATCCTTCTGAAGAAAAATTGGATCATCTTTATCGTAATCTACCACATCCCTCGTGTAATATGGCTCATTATTTAACATCCCATATCCTTCACGAATAATATATAATTGGTAATAATCTTCCTCAGCTAAAGGGTCTGAAAATGTTATCTTCGTTTTTAAATAACTCATCTGAATACCATCGGTATAACTATAGTTGATGGTACTTGTATCCATCTTTTCGATAGAAATTTCATCAGGCAAATAGGATTCTACAAAAATTGTATCACCCTCTCTTTCAAAAGCTTCAATTACAATATCATCACCTTTAGTAAAAGTAAACTCCTTCCAGTTACTCCAAACTGTATCAGATGGAAGAATATAAGTTCCCTGATTTATTCCATTTATTGAGATTCGAAATCTCGCATTTTCTACTTGTTTATAGCTAGGCACTGACAAAATACTCTGACTCTTACTAAAATGCAGACTCAATGTACTGTCGGGATATATAAAGGAATACATAACCAACTTATCGGGCTGATCATTTAACTCAATTAGGATATCTTTCTCACAGGAAAGCATCAATAATAGAAATGAAACAATTAAACCATATTTTATAACACTCCATCTCATATCTAAAACCGTATTGTAAACCTGGCATATGGCATTGGAAACGGGAACAAACTAAATTGCTTTAACGAACGCTTTATATCACCATTATCCTGTTCTGTATCCGAAAAATAAAGGAAGAATGGGTTCTGACGACCATATGCATTCAAAAGTCCAAAACTCCAGATTCTGCTACCGTAAGGTTTTTCTTTTTCAAAATTAACTCCCATATCGAGCCTGTGAAAGTTAGGCATTCGATAACTATTTCGCTCACTTATGTACTGATTATATTTAGTGTCAAATTCATTTTCCTGAGTTGGCAAATCGGGTGCATAATATTTGGTTTCAGGCAAAGTTATCGGACTTCCTGTTCCAAATGTCCAGGTACCGCTTAGGGTGACCCCTTTTTTAAATCGATACATTAGAAACAGCGAAGCATCATGTGTTCTATCGAAATCTGCAGGGAAAGGATTTCCATTATTCAAATCATCAAACTGATTAATTGTTTTTGAATAAGTGTAGCCAAACCAACCTGATAAACTACCTGTTTTCTTGTGAAGTAAAAATTCAATGCCTTTTGATTCACCATCACCTGCTGTTAACTTATTACGCCAGTCTGAAGTAAAATCAAAATAACTGGTCGATTCTTTATAAGCTAAAATATCTGAGAATGATTTGTAATATGCTTCAATAGATAGGCCAAAGCCTTTACCTATCTCATATTCCCATCCAAGTGCCGTCTGAGTAGCCCTCATCGGTCTTAATTCATCAGATACCGGCAACCACATATCGGTTGGCATTGACACACTTGATGTTCGTAATAAATGCATGTATTGTGTCATATGACTATAGGCTGCTTTCACCGACATTCTGTCATTAATAAGGTAACGAGCCGAAAGTCGGGGCTCTGCCGACCAGTAATACTTTGATTCTGTTTGGAATGCCGAAAAATGTCCTCCAATATTTAACCTTAGGTTATCTGTAAGATTAAAATCGTCCTCAACATATAACCTTAATTCTGGTCGAAACATACGGTTGCCTCCATAGGTTGTGTCGATTGCCTCGCTTCCGGTATTTTCCTGCAAATACACATCAATTCCAGGGTAAAAATTATGAGCTGTCAAACTTGCACCAAATCTGAAATAATGAGTGGGCGTTGGGACATAATCCCAATCTGTTTTTAAAGTATAATCCTTTATTCCACTAAAATAATTCTGATTGACAACCGTCCAGTCACCATCTGACTGGTAATTTACTTTCTGACCAATATAGAACTGATAATCACTATAACTTGCTGTTGTATTTACAAACATCTTTTCGCCAAAGATGTGATTCCAGCGTGAAGAAAACACCGCATTTTTCCAACCTATATCACTTTCATCGTATGCTTCAACTACCTGACTTGAGGTATTGGTTTCATTGGCATTAATCTCAATATTCTGAAAGTTATATTGAAGATCATACTGATCCTTGCCCAAATACGAACTAACATATATCCGGTCTTTATAACCTAATTTCAGGTTAAACTTTGAATTAAAGTCGTAGAAATAAAACCGGCTTTTGTTATTGTCATTTAACTGCAATAAACCGGTAAAAATATCCATATACGTTCGTCTTATGGAGACAGAAAAAGACGATTTATCTTTTATCAACGGCCCTTCTGCTGCCACCCTGCTGGATAAAACACCTATACTGGCCAGTCCTTTAAACTCCTGATCATTTCCATCATACATGCGAATATCAACAACCGAAGATAATCTTCCTCCATACCGTGCCGGAAATCCCCCCTTAACAACACTTACATGATTAACCGCGTCGGCATTGAATATGGAAAAGAATCCCAACAAGTGGCCAACATTATACACAGGCACATCATCCATCAATACCATATTCTGATCAGGACCTCCGCCCCTGACATACAGAGCACTTAATCCTTCACCTCCACTTTGAATACCTGGCAACAATTGAATACTCTTCACTAAATCAACTTCACCTAAAAATACCGGAACATTTTTTATTTGTTCGATGGGTAAATCAACTGTTCCTGTTCTGGTACTTTTAACTTTATTCGGAACTTTTGACTTAACAATGGCAATTTCTCTGATCTGACTATCGGCAACCATATCAAAATGAATAACCGTATCTGATTGCAAGTCAATTAACATTTCCTGATGTTCATACCCGACGTAAGAACAATTCAACCGTGTATATCCCGCAGGCAGAGTAAGACTGTAAAAACCAAAATTATTACTTACTGTTCCCAACAATTGATCTTCGTCGTAAATATTTGCCTGAATTAACGCCTCTTTTGATTTGGTATCCCGAATATAACCCCTGATAACATGTTTTCCGGGAATACCTTCGTAGGGTTGAATAATGATTTTATTTCCTCTGACCAGAAAGCTAGAGGGACATTTAATAAAAAGTTCATTTAAAATCTCACGTATTGTAGCAGAAGAACGACTTAACTCAATGTTTTCTTCGAAACAGAGCATATTACTGTAACTAAAAACAACCTTAGCCTGATCTTCAATCGACTTCAGAAAATAAGCAGTAGAAGCTTTGGAAGTATCAAATGACACTTCCTCATATAAAACGTTTTGCCCATTCAACTGTATCGCAAACAGATGAATGAGCAAAATGATGAAAATATTTTTATAACCTAAATTTTCCAGTTTCGGCATTTCAAATTATCATCCCCGAATTTAATCAGAGATGATCAATTTTTTGCCATCCATGGTAAAGTTTTTCTTGAAATGTATTCGCAGCTCAACCAGAACTTCTTCCAGCTTTGGAGAATTAAACTTCGAAGTAATTACTCTGTCGGTAACTTCAGCTTTATTTTCAATCTCCTCAATATCTTCAGTAAAATGATCTTTTAAGGTTTGTAGAACTTCCTTCATTCCGGTTTTTTCAAACTCAATGACACCTGTTCTCCATGACATCCTATTTAAAGGTGTATCATTTACTTTTTCAAATTCTCCATTAATAAATGAAGCAGATTCTCCCTTTGAAACAATTACATTTTTTTCGTTTGATGAAAACATAACCCGACCTTCTGTAACAATCAGGTTGGTTGCTCCATTAACACCTGTTTCCTCAAGATAAAAAGCGGTACCTAACACTTTCACTTCTGTATTACCCACCTTCACAACAAAAGGCTGTTCAGGATTCTTGGTTACTTTAAAAAACCCTTCTCCGTGAAGTTTTAATCGTCTTTGTCGACCATCAAATGATTTTTCGAATACCAGTTTACTATGCGTATTCAAATCAACCATTGAATTATCGGGTAATACAATACTTTCTACTTCATTTGAAGAAGAAAAAGCTACCCATTTTCCAAAACCGGGAGTAGTTTGATATAATGTCAGAGCAACACTCACTGCTATCAAAGGCAAGAGCATTGCTGCAATATTCCTAAATGAAAAGGATACTTTTTTACCAATCATTTTTTCATTGGTAAAGCCTACTTTAGAGGCAAATTGCTTATAGTCTTCTTCAACATCAATAGCATCAAATGCCATAATATTTGAAGAATGATTCCAAACAGCTTGCACCTCTTCGAAATACACTTGATTATCAGATGAAAGATTTAACCAACTATTTAGTTGTTCTCCTTCGTCTGAAGTAAGCGAGTTTGTTAGATGCTTAACTATAAGCTCATCAATATTTCCCCAGTTCTCACTCATATAATTATTAATGAAATTCCATCAAACCAAACAAGTTTGGTTGCTCTTGTTCAGCCTTTTCTGTTTCCAAAATTTTCTCTTCTTGCATTTCAACTTCCTTCATTTCAAGCACTTTTTCATTTGCTTGATCTTCATTTACAGGTGAAAATAGTTGGGCTAAAACTTGAAAAATAAATTCCATTGTTGTTAGGTTTTATCGTTATACAATTTCTTCAACACTCATATGACAATTCAAAAAACAGGTACACGTATTACTTTTTTATTTTTTATTTAACCTTTAATTAAGATCAGGATCCATAAAAGAATATTCAGGTAATGTATCAGCTGTTTTCGAAGCACCTTAAGTGCCTTACTTATTTGCGTTTCTACTGTTCTTTTTGACAATCCAAGTTGATCTGCTATTTCTTGATTTGGAGTTCCTTCGAAACGACTCATTTCAAAAATTTTTCTACACTGATCAGGAAGTGTTTTAACCACCGTATAGATTCTTTCTTCCAGCTCTGTTTCCTGCAGTTTATCCTCCACAAAAGCTTCATCTTCTTTTTTCTCAGCAAAGATATTTGCATGATGATCGCGTCGGATTTTATTATGCTTTATCTGGTTAAGGCATCTATTGCGCACTGATTGGTACATATGAGCCTTTAAAGATGTATGAATGTTTATTTCATTTCTTTTCTCATAAAAAGTAACAAAAACATCCTGTACCAACTCTCTTGCCAGATCATCATCAACTACAACTTTGCGTGCAAAAACAACTAATTGTGCATAATATTTAAGGAAAAGTGACTTATAAGCAGATTCATCTCCACTTTTTATTCCTTCAATTATCCATTTATCATCCAATTCCATCAACGTGTATTATGCAAGATTGTGACTGCCCGTAAAAATATAAATTCATTTTATTAAAGGCTAAATAAAAAGGCTAAATGGTAAAAATTGTGATTAAAGCAATTTTAATCCAATACGAACAAATACTGTTAACCATATTGTAGAAAATAGCAAATTCCTTATCTTTGCATTCGCCTTTGAAAAAAGGCTTATAATGTTCGGGATGTGGCGCAGCCCGGTTAGCGCACTGGTCTGGGGGACCAGGGGTCGCAGGTTCAAATCCTGTCATCCCGACAATTAAAAAAGAGGTTTTAGTATAAACTAAAACCTCTTTTTTAATTACTATCATAAATTTATTTTCCCGAGTAAATCCTAATCAAATTTCAGGCTAACTTTCACTCCCCAGCTTCGGTATTGGCCATCTTCAAATCCTACAAATGTACCGACACTGCCCATTAAAAAAATCTGACTGATTCCATATCCGAACTCGGTATAGTTTTTAAAATCGGGTGTAGTGAGATAGCTGGCATACAGATTCTCTACCCATAAACGATTACTCACCCAGGGTAAAAACTTCAAAAACAGATATGGAGTGGCATATGAAACATGGCCCTCAGCATACCATTTATTAGTGCTCACACTATAGTCATCCAACAGATTAAAAGTACCATCCCAATCTTTGAAGCTGATAGGTATTTCAATCGTATTAAAATGCCGGAAACGGGAAAAATGCATTTGCTCATTTCGCGAGAAATAACCACCGCCGGCCTGCCATTTAAATTCGTTGAAGATGCCCCAAGACTTGCTTTGATGCACCGATGTTTTAATCAGCTCGTAATCCGATTCACTATCCATAATACCGGTTACTCCTCGTTCGTATCCCAGTTTAAATGTTGGATAACGTGAATTACGATTATATTTCCTTCCCTTGTAAACCCGATAGTGCATACGAGGCGTATATTCTAAATCAATATTAAAATGAACATCTTTTTGATCTCGTAAATGATCTGCTGTAACAGATGAATTAACCGGGATATTAAGTGCATAATCCTTATCTCGATCTAATACAGACCAATTAGTACTGTTTTGCAACTCTTTATATGAATGATACGAAGCATTAACATTTAAACGAAAACCATGAACCACATCAATGCCATGACTGACAAAAAAGTAATCGTTTTGATACAACTTCATGTAATGCTCTTTAAAGAACAAAGCCGAAATAGCATTTAAGGTTCGATCGATTCCATATTTACTGTTAAAATCCTTACTTTCCTGTCCAAAACCAACGCCTATATAACCACGCTTCATCGGTGCAAAAGAATAACTTGCAAAATTACTCCACAGGACTTTTTCTCTATTGAAGGCATATTTAATTTGGGGTCGCATATAAATGTTATGCACAGAATCTATTCGATAGTTAAACCTTAATCCCTGCTCGTAGCTCCATCCATCAACTGCATTAAAATCAACCTGACTCAATCCGATTAATCCATCATATGTTATTCTCATGGCTGAATCAGCTGCATAAAATGTATGTCCAGACAGAAAACCACCCGATACTTTACTAAAAAGTGACTTCTCTTTCTTCTCCACCTTAACAGTATCGGCTTGCTGTTTTGCCAGTTTAATTGAATCTTTTACCTCAAATCCTCTTAACTCATCTCCTGTTAGCGGTATTGGACGCATTTTATCCCAGTACAAAGAGTCTTTTTGCAATGTATCCTTCTTGTGAGTGATTTTATAAGTATTTTTAATCTCCAATGATTCCTCTTCTCCCTGTTCTTGTTTGCGCGATTCCTTTTCAATCAAACGCGACAGTCTGATCATATCCCGATTATTCAACTCTTCTTTGGCTAAGAGCTCTTCCATTTTTTGCTGAGCTTTTGACTTTTCTGCCTGTTCAAGATCTTCTTTTTCTCTTAGCTCTTCAGCTTTTATTGCCGCTTCTTCGGCGGCATACTGTTTTAACAAAATACCAGGTACAGGTAAGTCGGTGTTGAGTTCAATATCCTTGTATTTAACCGAACCGGCATATTTAAAATCAGCCTTTACACCAAATATAGATGCTTTCACATTAAATCGATGACTGATTGGCAACCACGACCGCTCTTTTACTGGGGCATATACCTGTTTGATATTTATCTCACCAAAAAAAGCATCGTTAGTTACATCAATGGAATGGATATTCCATAAGTTATCTACTATATAAATATAACCACTGTACGTTTGCTGGCTTTTACGTTTAGGTATGATTTTTATTTTATTCACGGTTGCATCTCCTTCGTAGAAAAAGCCTTCGTAAACAAATTTATAATAACTGAATGCGTTTGGAGCAAGAGGTGAAACCGCTATATCTTGCGTTGGTTCGTAAAAACTATAAGTAATATAACCTATCACATCATTTTCATTACTTCCCGGGAAGGTACTTTGTGAATTAACAATGGTATGATTGTAATTATCAGGAGCCGTAAACTTTATTTCGTTCATCGATTCCATGGTATAGGTTTTACCAACCTCAATACGGGCATCCTTATCCTCTTCTTCCTTATCCATCATTTTTTTTATCAGCTTCGGAATCTTTTCCATTTTCAAGCTTCCCTTCAGATAGACCTCTGCATTGTAGGCTGCTGTTTGACGCTGGTAATATGGAGCCAGGCTGATGGCTTTTCTCATAATTGGATAGGCAGGATCTTCACCACCGGAGTATACCCGTACTTCTTTAATTCGATAAGTTTGCTTTTTTAATTGAATATTTCGCTCTACAAATGCATTTGTAACAGTAAATGTAATTTCCTGTTTTTCAAATCCCAATCCCTGAAAAACCATTGTATATGATCCGGGCTCCAGTAATATTTCATACTCACCCAATTCATTGGTTGTGGTTCCTGTTGTAGTTTGCTTTAAATAAATAGTTGTGAAAGGTACTGTTTGATCGCTCTCATCGGTTACTACACCTCTGATGCCTGTTTGACTGTAGGCGTTAATGGAGAAAATTGCAGCAAACAGCCATAAGGTCAATTTCATTTTCATCATAAATTCCGGTTAAGTTCGTCTGGTTAAATCCCATTTCTTATTAATGCACTCCAAATAAAAATGGTTGCCTCAACAACATATATAGGTCGATTAAATCAGGAGGTAAGTTACAACAAAACCGAATTTTATTAATGGTGGTTTTAAAATTTAACAGTAAATGAATTGTTAACGGTGTAAAATAATGGTTCTACATCAGGTGGAACAAGGTTATCATAATCCATGCGAACAAAAAGACTAAACGAAAAAGCTTTGGTTATAGAAAAGCTGAGACTTGTTTCGCTCCAGATGCGAAAATCAGCCGGATCGGAATAATCCGGTTCATAATAGGTAGTCTGACTAAATTTAGCATTGTCCGACATTTGCCAATCCATCGAAAACATGGAACTAAACTTCACCAGGCTTTTTCTCCGTTTGTAGTCATCATTCTCGAATAACTCATTCAAATAAATGGTGTAAGCCACCACAAACATTTTGAATTTATCCTTATCGGCAATATTAAAACGAGGTCCTCCACCCATAATATAACGATGCTTCAGACTTTTTACGCGGTTGTAGCTGTATTGCGAAAATGCTTCAGCAATGATAATTTTATCGGGCACCCAATAATTGTATTTAAACATAAAGCCCCCGTTATTTACATTGCTTTCATTATCTACCCTGCTATAGCCAATATCTGAAGAGAAAAGATATGTATTGTCGTTATCGTTGTACTGCAACTTAAATTTCGATGATACCTGAAGCATGTCAGTATTGGTGTGCACATAATTAACACCCAAATTTACATCTCCTTGAAATCCTTTATTCGGATCTTTCGTCCGTCGCTTATCAATATTAACAATTTGAGCAATTGACGCGATAGATATGAAAATTAGAAATGATATTGCAGCAAATCTACGGACCATACGACAAATTTTCAGACAAAAATAAGATTTAACCCGAGATTGTAAAAACAGATTTCAATACGTTAAAAATATGACAAAAATCATACACATATGCCGAATTAGAATTACATTTGCAGACCTTAAGAAAAAAAGAAATAAATAGTAAACGACAAAACGATGCCAACAATTTCAGACAGAGGAAACCTAATGCCAGCTTCTCCCATACGACGACTTGCTCCTTATGCAGAAGCCGCCAGGGCCAAAGGTTTAAGGGTTATCCATCTTAATATCGGACAGCCTGATATTAAAACTCCTGAAGTGGCGTTAAATGCGATTCGCAACATCGATTTAAAAATTGTAGAATACAGCCATTCGGCAGGAAATGAAAGTTACCGACGTAAAGTAGCTGAGAAATTCAGTGGACTTGGAATGGGCGTTGATTATACCGATATTCTAATTACTACCGGAGGATCTGAAGCAATAATATTTAGTTTTCTTGCCTGTTTAAATCCTGGCGAAGAAATAATTATTCCGGAGCCATTCTATGCAAATTACAATGGCTTTGCTTCCATGGCAGGAATAAACATTGTTCCAATCCCTTCCAGCATAGAAGATGGTTTTGCCCTGCCTCCTATCGAAGAATTTGAGAAGGTAATGACACCAAAAACTAAGGGTATCTTAATCTGTAATCCTAATAATCCAACAGGTTATTTGTACTCTATGGAGGAAATGTTGCAACTTCGTGATCTGGTTGCCAAGCACGACCTGTATTTGTTTTCTGACGAGGTATACCGAGAATTTTGCTACGATGGAGAAAAGCACATCTCTGCTATGCACTTGAAAGGTATTGAGCAGAATGTTGTGATGGTTGATTCTGTTTCGAAACGATACAGTGAATGTGGCGTTCGTATTGGAGCATTAGTTACCAAAAACAAAGAGGTAGTTCAAACAGCCCTAAAATACGGACAGGCCCGATTAAGTCCTCCCGGATTTGGACAAATAGCGGGTGAAGCTTCATTGGAAACACCACCCGAATATTTTGAAGAAGTATACAACGAATATATTGCCCGAAGAAACTTTATTGTTGAAGGTTTAAATAAAATACCGGGCGTTTATTCTCCACTGCCAAAAGGCGCTTTTTACACAGTGGCTAAATTGCCAGTTGATGATGCCGACAAATTCTGCCAATGGATACTAAGTGATTTTGAATACAATAAACAAACCGTTATGATGGCTCCTGCATCAGGTTTTTATTCAACACCGGGCAAAGGAAAAGATGAAGTACGTATTGCTTATGTATTAAAAGTTGAAGACCTGGCTAAAGCCTTGGAGGTACTGGAAAAAGCTTTAGAAGTATATCCTGGCAGAACAATCTAAAAAAACAAAAACCACTATATTGAAGCCGTTGCATTTGTAGCGGCTTTTTTCTTTCTTTTAGGGAGATAACTAATTTGCTACAAGCAAAAAAGACCGCCCTTTACAGACAGTCTTTTAATATTATTTTAAAGCTACGATTAAATTAATCCATGCTCTTTTAATAATGCTTCCATATCTTTTTGAACCTCACGGGCAGCTTCCCCGGCCTTCTCAGCAAAATCATTTCCATTGGATGCATAAATAATTCCGCGGCTTGAATTTACTAATAAACCACATTTGCTGTTCATACCGTTTTTAGCTACCTCTTCCAGACTACCACCTTGTGCTCCAACACCAGGCACTAACAAGAAATGATTTGGAATTAACTTACGAATATCAGCCAGCATTTCAGCTTTGGTAGCTCCCACCACATACATCAGGTTTTCTTCGGTTCCCCACTCTGCACTGGTTTTAATTACACGCTCAAAAAGTTTTTCATCATTCTCAGTCATATACTGAAAATCATAAGCTCCTTTATTTGATGTCAAAGCTAAAAGAATAACCCACTTATCAACATAAGTCAGGAATGGTTTTACAGAATCTTCACCCATATAAGGAGCCACAGTCACTGAGTCGAACTCCATATGATCGAAAAATGCTTTCGCATACATCGAAGAAGTATTACCGATATCTCCACGCTTGGCATCAGCAATAATGAAAATATTAGGATAATTATACTTCAGATAATTAACTGTTTTTTCTAAAGAGTTCCAGCCATTAACTCCCAAACTCTCGTAAAAAGCAAGATTGGGTTTATAAGCAACTGTTACCTCATGAGTTGCATCGATAATTTGCTTATTAAAAGCAAAGATAGGATCGGTTGTATCCAGTAATTCACGCGGAATCTTATTAATGTCGGTATCTAGTCCAACACATAAGAAACTCTTTTTCTTTTTGATATTCTCAAACAGTTCTTGCGAAGTCATACTTTATAATTTGATGTCTGAAAAAACAGACATTCGTTATCAATTTATAATGATTTTGAATCCAAAGCGAATGCTTCTTACATTTCACTCATCTTCAAACGCTCTGCGTTTTCTTCAATCACCAGTTTATCAATGATTCCATGAATATCACCATCCATAATTGCCGATAGATTGTAAAGCGTTAGGTTAATTCGATGATCTGTAACACGTCCCTGTGGATAGTTGTAAGTACGGATTTTAGCCGAACGGTCACCGGTTGAAACCATGGTTTTTCGTTGCGATGCAATTTCATCCAGGTACTTTTGATACTCAAGATTATATAAACGAGTACGAAGCTCAGCCATAGCCTTATCCAGGTTTTTCAGTTTCGATTTCTGATCCTGACACTGCACCACAATACCTGTTGGAATATGCGTTAATCGGATGGCAGAATAGGTGGTGTTCACCGACTGTCCACCTGGTCCTGATGAACAGAATTCATCACGACGGATATCTTCGTTTCGCAATTCAATATCAAATTCCTCAGCTTCAGGTAGTACTGCTACAGTTGCTGCAGATGTATGAACACGTCCCTGTGTCTCAGTCTGAGGCACACGTTGCACACGATGTACACCCGATTCATATTTCAAAACACCATAAACACCTTCACCTGTAATATTCATCACAATCTCTTTGAAACCACCTGACGTACCCTCGTTACTGTTGGTAACTTCAACACGCCATCCTTTACTTTCACAAAATTTGGTATACATTCTGAAAAGATCACCGGCAAAAATACTTGCTTCATCACCTCCTGTACCAGCACGAATCTCCATTACAGCATTTTTACCATCCTGAGGATCGGCAGGAATCAGTAATAATTTAATTTCCTCTTCCATACCTGGCAACGTATCTTCCAGCTCATCCATTTCCATCTTGGCCATTTCTCTCATCTCAGGATCGGTTTCTTCCTTCAGAATTTCGCGGGCCGACTTAATATTATCCAAGGCATTTTTGTAGCGTTTTTGCACTTCAGCTACCTTTGCTAAATCCTTGTATTCTTTATTAAGCTTGATATATCTTTTGGTATCGGCAATTACTTCAGGATTGGTAATTTGTTCACTTACCTCCTGAAATCTTATCAAAATGCCTTCCAGCTTATCAAGCAAAGAGTTTGTTGACATATTCTTTTTTCACTAAAATCGTTAATAAATGATTGGCAGACTTTTGTTAAGTCTATCAATAAATAAAAGTACCAAATTCACTTTCGATGGTCAGTCTCTTACCCTCGTGAGCTTCCACTCTTCCCACCACCTGAGCATCAATATTAAATGATCTGGCAATTTCAATCACCTGATCAGCTTTCTCAGGCGACAAATATATTTCAAAACGGTGTCCCATATTAAACACCTTGTACATTTCTTTCCAGTCAGTTCCCGACTCCTCATGAATAATTTTAAACAAAGGAGGGACATCAAATAGATTATCCTTTATAACATGTACATCATCAACAAAATGTAACACCTTGGTTTGGGCTCCACCCGAGCAGTGAACCATTCCATGGATATCAGAACGCATTTTGTCCAGTACCTTTTTAATCACAGGTGCATAAGTACGGGTTGGTGATAAAACCAGTTTACCAGCATCAACTTCAGCACCTTTAACTGTATCTGTTAATTTATAGTTTCCAGAATAAACCAATTCTGCAGGTACAGAACCATCGAAACTTTCCGGATATTTCTCAGCCAAATACTTAGCAAAAACATCATGACGGGCAGATGTTAAACCGTTACTTCCCATGCCTCCGTTGTATTCCTGCTCATAGGTAGCTTGTCCGTACGATGACAATCCTACAATCACATCTCCGGGCTGAATGGTATGATTCGAAATAACATCAGAACGCTTCATACGACAGGTAACTGTACTGTCGACGATGATGGTTTTTACCAAATCACCTACGTCAGCCGTTTCTCCTCCGGTTGGGTAGATACTGATTCCCATATCACGTAATTCAGCCAGTAATTCATCAGTTCCATTGATAATGGCAGAAATAACATCACCTGTTACCAGGTTTTTGTTTCTTCCGATAGTTGATGAAACCAGAATATTTTCAGTGGCTCCCACACACAGCAGATCGTCCACATTCATAATAATAGCATCCTGTGCTATTCCTTTCCAAACAGATAAATCTCCTGTTTCCTTCCAATACATATAAGCCAATGACGATTTGGTTCCTGCACCATCGGCATGCATAATATTACAATACTCTGGATCTCCTCCTAAAATATCCGGAACGATTTTACAGAATGCTTTTGGAAAAACGCCTTTATCAATGTTTTTAATGGCGTTATGAACGTCTTCTTTTGATGCTGAAACACCGCGCTGATTGTATCTCGAATCTGAACTCACAAATAATAATTTATCAGGTTTTTACCCTATTTCGGCATGCAAAAATAATACAATCTTTCCGCATCATCAAAGGTTAATAATAATTCCTCGTTCAATTCATGTAGTAAAACTGCTTTCAATGATAAAAATGAGCAAATCCCAGCATTTAATTAAACATTATTCAGCTTTGTAAACAATAAAATAGCAGATTTCATCAACCTTATTTTTTGACTTTACCCTTAAAAGTTTTATTATTGCATGATGCCCATAAAAAATAATACATTTTAAGAATATCAGAAAAACATAAGCATGTCGCTAATTAACCGTAAAAAGAACCGTTTGGTACCTGAACCTGCCCTACGACGTATGCCTTGCTATCTTTCATATCTTAAGCTGGCTCAGCGAGACGGGCATAAATATATTTCATCAACACTTATTGCCAGAGATATGGGTGTTGACCCCACACAGGTCACTAAGGATCTTTCATACACAAGCATTGTTGGCAAAACAAGGGTTGGTTACGAAGTAGATGCACTAATTGATGTTCTTGAAGATTTCTTAGGTTTTACAGTTGTAGATGAGGCATACTTATTTGGTGTAGGTAGTTTGGGTAAGGCATTACTTCACGACTATGGCTTAAAGCAATTCGGTTTAAAAATTGTTGCTGCATTTGATATTGATCCGCAAGTGGTTGGCAAAACCATTGAAGGCGTTGAAATATATCACTTTGATGAACTGACCCGCATGCAGGAAAACGGAGTTAAAATCGGAATACTTACTGTACCGGTAGACAAAACGCAGGAAGTTGCCGATCGTTTGGTCGAAAGTGGCATACAGGGCATTTGGAACTTTACTCCAGTTAACATTAAAGTTAATGATGGTGTGGTAGTTCAAAACACTTCATTGTATGCACACCTTGCCGTGATGTTTAATCGCATGAAAGCCAACACTTAAAAAGTCAAGGTAAACTTTGTTTCTTTTTCAACTTCAGAGTACGCTGTAATGTTACCACCATGCAGTCTGAGAATCTGTTTTGATAAACTTAACCCAATACCCGAACCCTGAGGTTTGGTAGTAAAGAAGGGTATAAATATCTTATCCAGTACATTGGGCAATATTCCCTGACCGTTATCAATTACCTGTATAGTAATTCTTCCACGCTTATTCAAAAAGGCCCGCAGCGTAATCTCTGCATTTTCGCGACCATCCAAAGCCTGAATTGCATTCTGAACCAAATTGATAATTACCTGCTCAATTAATTTCTCATCAGCAGACAATTCCAGCGATTCTGGTTCTATCTGAATATTACACTTCACTCCCTTTGTCTTTAATTCCTCTGCCAGCAATCCCTTTATATTATTAAGGAGCTGACTTATAGGGAAAATCGAGAATGTAGGAGTTGGTATTTTTGTCAGGTTTCGATAGGTATTTACAAAATGCATCAATCCATCGGTTCGCTTATAGATTGTATCAAGAGCTCCTTCAACTTCTTTAATGGTTTCAAAATGTTCACCCGGAATATCCTGATCCTGCAAATCATTAGCGAGATCTTTCAAAATCAAACTAATCGTGGATGATAATGACGATATGGGCGTTATGGAGTTCATGATTTCATGCGTTAACACACGTATCAGTTTCTGCCACGACTCCATCTCTTTTTCTTCCAATTCATTCTGAATATTCTTAATCGAAGTAAGAAGGATCGTACGGTTATGTATTTTGAATTCGGTGGCATAAACTGAAAGTTGCAACAATTCATCCTTTTCCTGAACTCGAATCAAGCTGTTTTCTCCATGATTAATTGTAAGAAGCTTCTCCACTAACTCAGGACTAAAATCTCTTAATGATTGTATGTTACTTAACGATCGGACTTGAAAAAGTTTTTTGGTGGCATTGTTGATCAACTCTACCTTTCCATCTTTACTATAAGCAATTAAAGCGATTCCAATGTGCTGAATTACAGTCTGCAGATAATAATAATTTTCCTCCTTCTCAGCTCTCACTTCCTGAAAATCCTTAATTACTTCATTAAACGACTTTTTTAATTTATCAAATGAAGAATCAAGACTCTCAACCTGAAAAGTCCGGGTAAAATCAGAATAACGGATTGACTCAAGAAAATTATTCAAAACCCGGTTTGTTCTGTCAACATAATGAATCATGGCAAAAATCTGGAAGCCGATCAACAGCCCAACCAGAACCAATGTCATAGTTAACTCGGTTTCGAAAAACAAATAAAAGAAGGCAAATATAGACCCTGCTAAAAGTAGGGTACGAACAATAAAATTGATCCTGAAGTTATTATAAGCCATGTTTTTCCAATCGTCGGTATAAAGATGTTCTTGTTAATCCCAGGTCTGCTGCAGCTTTTGATACATTACCCCTGTTCATTCGAAGAACTTTTTCAATTATGTGTCTTTCAATTTCTTCCAGATTATATGAATCAAATTCAAATCCTTCGGTACTCACCTGAACAGAAGACAATTGAAAATCTGACTCTTCCAGGTTGGCAGACTCACTCATAATAATGGTTCGCTCCACAATATGTTGAAATTCACGCACATTACCCGGCCATGGATAACTGGTTAGCTTTTTGATGACCTTTGCTGAAAGTCTGTTAATTTTCTTCTTATATTTTTGAGAATAAATCTTTAGAAAATGCTCTGCCAGAACTGGTATATCTTCTGGTCTTTCACGCAAAGGAGGCAACTCTACTTCAACGGTATTGATACGATAAATTAAATCCTGACGATAATTATCCTCACTGGCCATCTGCTTCAGATTCATATTGGTAGCACAAATCAATCGAATATCAATTGGTCTGGGTTTATTTGCTCCAACACGCGTTACCTCTCTTCTTTCTAGTACTGTCAATAATTTAGCTTGCAATGGCAGGGAAAGGTTTCCTATTTCATCCAGAAACAATGTACCTCCATTAGCCATTTCGAATCTACCAGGACGATCAGCCTTAGCATCTGTAAATGCCCCTTTTACATGTCCGAATAACTCACTCTCGAAAAGCGTTTCACTTAAGGCTCCCAAATCAACACTTATAAATGGCTCATCTTTACGAAGCGAATTACGATGCAGCGCTCTGGCAACCAACTCCTTTCCAGTACCATTCTCTCCCAAAATCAATACATTTGCATCTGTAGCTGCAACTTTCTTGATGGTATTAAATACAGTTTGCATACCGGGTGAAATACCAATAAAATTAGCAAATGGCTGATCCAGTATTGTATTCATTTCACGTTGTTTCGACTTCAGATCCTTAACTTCCTCACGTGATTGACGAAGCTTGATAGCAGAAGAAACTGTCGCCAATAACTTTTCGTTTTGCCATGGTTTCAAAATAAAATCAGTTGCACCTGCTTTTATAGCCTTAACCGACTTTTCTACATCTCCGTAGGCTGTAATAAAAAGCACAACAGCCGATGGATCAATTTCAAGAATTTTCTCCAGCCAACTAAATCCTTCCTGTCCACTAATAGCATCCTTTGTGAAATTCATATCCAGAAGTATCACATCAAATATATCATCAGCCATAATAGCTGGTATTTTTGTAGGATCGGTGGAAGTTACAATGTGCTCCACATGAGGCTTAAGAAGCAATTTTAATGCAAATAATATATCAGCGTTATCATCTACTGCCAGTATGCGTCCTGATTTCTGAGTCATAAGATTGAGTTTTTCGTACCTAAATATACCATATTCTAAATGAAAAAGGTCACTGTATTGTTCGATAACGAACGGTATTCTCGAAACAAAAAGAATGCCGTTTATGTAATAAGCTTGATTTTAAAGCATTAACAACATTGGCACAAGAAGTGATAATACAATCAATGGAAACCTAACCAAAGACAATAACCTTTACCGTGTAACGAAAGCTGTTAATTGCTGAATATCTGATATTTGAAGTAGATATTTTACACAAAAGATGAAAAAATCACTTTTGTAGAGGGGACGATATTCTAAAAAATAAGACAATAAACATTGTTCGATAACGAACACAATTGTTCATTATCGGACAGAATTAAAGGTAAAATGATTCACACACGAAACTTAACCAAGATACACAGGAATGGTGGTGTTGAGCAAACCATTCTTCAAAATGTCAACATTGACATTGAAGCAGGTGAGTTTGTATGCCTGCTTGGGCCATCTGGTTCGGGCAAGACTACACTGATGAATATTTTTGGTTTAATTGACACCCCCACATCTGGTGATTTTTTGATGATGGGACATGACGTGACAAAACTTAAAGAAAGACAACGAATTAATCTTCGAAGAGGGAGCATAGGTAATATCTTTAGAAACTTTGGATTAATAGATGAACTTAATGTTTATGAAAACATTGAATTACCTCTTCAATATTTAAAATATAATAAGCAACACAGATATAAGAAAGTAAATTCCATTCTTAAAGAATTAAATATCTCACATTTAAAATCATATTATACAAATCAATTAAACGGTCTTCAGCAACAACTGGTTGGAATTGGTCGTGCAATGGTTATTGATCCGGATATTATTCTGGCTGATGAACCAACAGGCTGCTTAAATTCAAGTGCCGGAAGCACCATTATGAACACCTTAAATTCGATCAACGAAAAGGGTACAACCATTGTAATGGCAAGTCATTCGGCTAACGATGCAGAAAAAGCACAACGCATTATTCAAATTTTTGACGGACATATTATTACTGAAAACATTAAAAACAGACTATAACAGATGATGCTGAAGCACCACATAAAAGTTGCCGTACGAAATATCAGGAAACAAGGATTTTACTCGTTTCTTAATATTTTAAGCTTATCTGTTGGCATTACATTAAGTCTGCTTGTACTTCTGTTGGTGAAGCATGAGTTAAGTTACGACAAATCATTCAATCAAAGTGAGTCAATTTATCGTGTTGCTACAAAAGGTATTTTAAGCTCCAATTTTATTAATAGTGCCACCAGCCCAATGCCTTTGGGCGATTTAATGACAAAATATGACGAAGTAGAGTCTGTTGTTCGTTTTGTACCCGGAGCCAATAATGTTGTTTCATATGAGGATATAAAGTTTAATGAGGAGCATTTTCGATTTGCAGATGCTTCCTTTTTTGAAATATTCGATCTTGAGATCATTGCAAGCGAAGATGAAAATTTATTAAACTCACCTAATTCGGTAGTTCTAACCAAATCTGCAGCTAAGAAATATTTTGGCGAGCAAAATCCGATAGGTAAAATTATTACGCGAGCAAATATGAATTATAAAGTGACAGGCATTTGTGAAGATATGCCCGTAACAAGTCACTTCAAATTTAATTTCCTGGCATCAATATCAACAATTGATGCAATCTTGCTCAAGAAGGCAGATACTACGTATGTTCAAAACTGGAAGAAAGACTGGCTCTATCTTAATTGCTATACTTATATTAAACTTAAGCCTGCAGTTGAATCAAGGTATTTTGAAGAAAATTTTAATAAAGAAAAAGATGCCCTGCTGTTACCTCAGGTTAAAGAAACTCTAAATTCAGAATTATCAACTGACAGCATAAAACTTGATTTTTATCTGCAGCCAATAACTGATATACATTTACATTCTCATTTAACTGCCGAATTACAGCCTAATTCAAAACCCGTCTATATTAATCTGTTCATTTTCATTGCTGTTTTTATACTGCTAACAACCTGTATAAATTTCATCAATTTAACAACAGCCAAAGCTCGCAGACGATTTAACGAAGTTGCATTGCGTCAAATGGTTGGCGCTGGGCGACGACAATTAGTATGGCAATTTCTTACAGAAGCAATCTTATACAGTTTAAGCGCAACCTTCTTCGGACTTGTTTTGCTTGAACTTCTTATACCCTTTTTTAATTTCTTCTTCAACCTACAACTTAATTTTTCAATTTTAACAGGATGGATTGATTTCTTCTGGATATTAATGCTGGTTCTTTTTGTCAGCATTATGTCCGGAGCCTTTCCTGCCTTTTTCTTTTCCGGATTAAAACCAAAGCATATTTTACAAGGCAACTACAGAATTAAAAATAACGGTTTACTGGTAAGAGGTATATTTGTATGTGCTCAAATTGCAATAAGTATTTTCCTTTTAATAGTTGTAACGGGTATGTGGTGGCAAATCAGTTACATCAACCAATATAATCCGGGATTCGACTCTGAAAACATAATGGTAATTGAAAGAGGCGGTGCAATTGGTAAAAACTATCAAAATTTCAAATCCGACCTTCTTAGAATAAATGGCATTGTGTCTGTAAGTGCTTGCAGCAGTCTGCCCGGAGATGATTACTTTCAGGGGACCTTCAAAATAAAAAATGGTGTAAATGAAAAAGTAGCCGTCTTACCAATGAATTATGTCGATAGGGATTATTTCACCATGCTTAATCTTACCTTGAAGACAGGGCGCTTTTTGGATGAAGAGGAAGGTGATTCATTAGGAATTTTACTCAATCATACTGCAATTACCGAATATGACATAAAAAAACCATTGGGTCAAAAGATTGAAGTCTTCGGAAATAAAGATTTTGAATTAAACGTGGTTGGTGTTGTAAAAGATTTTCATTTTGAAACATATTATGAAAAAATTAAACCATTGGCATTAATTCTGATGGGAGAAAAAATGAATTTCGATTATATCCTGGTAAAACTTAATGCACAACATACAGTTGCGACATCACAACTTATTAATGAAACCTGGAAAAAATATTCTGAAAGTTCTCCTTTTGAGTGGCAAATGCTTACTAACCGACTATCAAATTTATATGAAGAAGATATTCGAATAGCTAAAATTATTTCGGTTTTCGCCATTTTATCTCTATTCATGACAATTCTTGGAATAATTGCCTTAACCGCCTTTATTACCGAATACAAATCTAAAGACATTGGAATAAAAAAAGTATTGGGTATTTCACGCCAAAGCATTATTCTTCAAATATTTTCTGATTTTAGTCTGTACATAATTATTGGTGTCATCTTATCTATATTACCAGCATTTATTGCTTTGACAGCATGGATCGAGAGTTATGCATATGCTCGATTTTTAAATGGTTTTATTTTTATTCTGGATGCAGTTTTTGTTGCAGGCTTGGCATATCTATCGGTTTTCTATCAATCGTACCGGATGGCTTCTGAAAGGCCTGCTGACAGTTGGCAATACAAATAAAATAGTCATCTAAGGGTAACGATTTTTAACATCTCAGAATAGTGATCCATTATTTACTCCTAAAAGTTGATCATAATCAGGGCTTGATTTAAATGGGTAGTATTAAAAAAATCAATATATTTGCGCGATTATGATGTGAAGTGTCAAAACGAATAATTATAAATTATTAACAAATGCAAAACAAAGGAGCAATAAGACTATTTGCCATTCTTCTGGCGTTAGTCAGCTTATATCAACTATTTTTTACTTACAAGACACGAAGTGTTGAGGCCGATGCAAAGGCTATTGCGGGTGGTGATCCGAAAATAGAGTTCGCTTATTTAGACTCCATTAAAAACGAAACAGTATACAGTTTCTTTTGGTTTCGTGATTATACTTACCAGGAGTGTAAAGAGCGTGAGATAAACTTTGGTCTTGACCTTAAAGGTGGTATGAACCTTATCCTTGAGGTGAAGGTTTCAGATGTTGTTCTTGCTCTGTCAAACTACAACACTGACGAAACTTTCCGTGCAGCTTTGAAGAAAGCTGAAGAAATGGAAAAAACCAGTTCTGAAGACTATATCACACTTTTCGGACAAGCATATCAGGATTTGGATGGAAATGCACAACTTGCAACTATCTTCAATACCATTGAACTGAAAGAAAAAGTTAGCTATAACTCAACCAACGAGGAAGTATTAAAAGTAATCAGAACAGAAGCTCAGAGTGCCATTGACAATGCTTTTAATATCCTTCGTACTCGTATCGACCGTTTTGGTGTTACTCAGCCCAACGTTCAAAAGCTTGAAAAAGCCGGACGTGTATTGGTTGAATTACCTGGTGTTACTGAGCCTCAAAGGGTACGTAAGCTATTACAGGGAACAGCTAGCTTAGAGTTCTGGGAGACTTACGAAAACGGTGAATTATTCCAATATTTATTTCAGGCTGATTCAAAGGTTCGCGAATTAGAAGAAGCTAAAAAACCTGTAAAAGAAGAAGCTGTAGAAGCTGCAACTCAGACAACTGAAGCAGATAGTGATTTATCATTATTGGGTCAATTAGACAACGATAGTACTTCTATTGATTCTTTAGCAACCGATACAAAATCTTTATTTAGCTATCTTCAACCAAATTACGGACAACAAGGACCATTCCCTGGACCGGTTGTTGGTTTGTCTCTTGCCCGTGATACTGCTGAAGTAAATGGCTATTTACAAAATTCGGTTGTAAGAAGCTTGTTTCCTAAAGATGTTAAATTCTTCTGGACAGTTAAACCTGTTGACCAGGAGTATATGAAGTCACGTTTCCCTGAGGCAAACGAAAAAGAATCAGCATTCCAGTTAGTAGCTATCAAAGTTAGCACTCACGATGGTCGTCCTCCTTTAGAAGGGGATGTTATTACATCAGCACGAAGTCAAACTAACCAACGTGGACAATTTGAAGTATCTATGAGCATGAATGCTGAAGGTGCTAAAACCTGGGCTCGTTTAACAGGTGCTAATATAGATCGCAGTATTGCTATTGTTTTAGATGGTTATGTATATAGCTTCCCAACTGTTAATACTAAAATTGACGGAGGAAGCAGCCAGATTACAGGTAACTTTACACCTTCTGAAGCGGAAGACTTGGCAAACATTCTAAAGTCTGGTAAATTACCTGCTCCTGCTCGAATTGTAGAAGATACTGTAGTAGGTCCTTCTCTTGGTCAGGAAGCTGTTAACAGCGGTTTCTCATCTTTCATTTGGGCATTTATCATTGTACTTGTCTATATGTTATTGTACTATGGTTATCGTGCAGGTTGGGTAGCTGACTTCGCCCTTATATCTAACATGTTCTTCATTTTAGGAGTACTTGCATCATTTGGGGCTGTATTAACATTACCTGGTATTGCTGGTATTGTGCTTACTATTGGTATGTCGGTAGATGCGAATGTTCTTATCTACGAACGTATTAAAGAAGAGATGAGATCGGGTAAAGGAGTTCAATTAGCGGTTAAAGACGGATATAACAATGCCTTCTCTGCAATTATTGATGCTAACGTAACTACTTTCTTAACTGGTATCATACTATTTGTTTTTGGTACAGGACCAATTAAAGGTTTTGCTACCACTTTGATGATCGGTATTGCAACATCATTCTTCTCAGCTATTTTCATTACTCGCTTGATTTTTGAAAAAATGTTGGATAAGAAGAAAACTCTTATTTTCGATACTTCAATTACTAGAAACTTATTTGCTAACATGCACATTAAATTCCTTGAGAAGAAAAACATTTTCTTCATCATTTCAGGAATATTAATTCTTGCTTCTGTTGGTTCATTGGCTACTCGTGGTTTAAAACAAGGTATTGATTTTACCGGAGGACGTACTTTTGTAGTTCGTTTTGATGAGCAGGTTTCTTCAGTTGATATTCAAAAATCACTTACTTCAGTATTTGATGAATCAAATGTTGAAGTAAAGCAATTTGGTAACGAAGGTGATCAGGTTCGTATCGCAACTAACTTTATGGTTGACAACAACGATGACAACACTGATAACTTGGTTGAAACTAAATTATACGAAGGTCTTACCTCATTCCTTGGATCTGATGTTGATCAGGAAACTTTCTTAACTGATTACCGAATGAGTTCTCAGAAAGTTGGGCCAACTATTGCAAGTGATATTAAGCGAAATGCCAGTTTGGCAATTATCTTCAGTTTACTTGTTATTTTCTTATATATCCTTGCCCGATTCAGCAACTGGCAATTTGGCTTAGGAGCATTGGTTGCTTTGGTTCATGACGTGGTAATTGTATTAGGTATATTCTCTTTGACCTATTCATTCATGCCTTTCTCATTGGAAATTGACCAGGCATTCATTGCTGCAATCTTAACCGTAATTGGATACTCTATCAACGATACCGTGGTTGTATTCGACCGTATCCGTGAGTATTTCAAACTTCATCCAAAACGCGATAAAGTTGAAGTTACAGATGCAGCATTAAACTCAACCGTAAGCCGTACAGTAAATACATCATTAACTACCTTTATTGTGTTGTTAATTATCTTCTTGTTCGGTGGTGAGGTAATTCGTGGATTTGTATTTGCATTGATGATTGGTGTAGTAGTTGGTACTTACTCATCATTATTCATTGCAACTCCAATTGCAGATTTCTTTTTGAAAGATAAAAACCAAAAGAAATAAAGAATTTCAATTATATGAAGCCCCATTGCTTTAAGCTTTGGGGCTTTTCTTTTTTATATAGCATTCAAGTTCTAATTTATTATCTTTGAATTTCAAATTAACTTGTATGATGAATTTGTTATTTATTTCAGGTGGTGAAATACTTATTGTAGGGCTTGTGGTCTTATTGTTGTTTGGAGCTAAAAGCATTCCGGATGTTGCCAGAATGTTGGGAAAAGGAATGAATGAGTTCAAACGTGCATCTGATGAAATCAAAAGGGAATTAAGGGATCAAACCAGCGATATCAGAAAAGATATAAACGAAGCACGGACCTTTGTTAATGATGAAGTAAAGGATGTAAAAAAGGCTGTCGACACAGATTTATCAGTTGATGATGATCCTTATAATTTGAAAGAAG
Source organism: uncultured Carboxylicivirga sp. (assembly GCF_963674565.1). NCBI lineage: Bacteria > Pseudomonadati > Bacteroidota > Bacteroidia > Marinilabiliales > Marinilabiliaceae > Carboxylicivirga > uncultured Carboxylicivirga sp. Next base: position 5,197,620 of record NZ_OY771430.1, on the reverse strand, counting down.
CTGAAAAGCAGGATGAAAACCAGGCTGAAGTAAAAAGTACCAAAAAAAAGATTAATCCCATTGAAAAAACACCAGAAGCCAAAACAGAGGGTGATGGACCCATTTCGAGAGAGGATGTTATCGAAGAATAAACAAATTATATGTTACCATTTTTGTTGTTAATAGCAGGCTTTGTTCTGCTTTTTTTTAGTGGAGATTGGTTGGTGAAGGCAAGTGTTAATTTGGCCCGTCATTTTAAAGTTTCTACACTTGTTATTGGAATTACTGTTGTTGCTTTTGGTACATCTGCACCTGAATTAATTGTTAGCTTAAGCGCTGTTTTTAGCGACTCCTCAGATATATCAGTGGGTAATGTCATTGGCTCAAACATTGCCAACATTGCATTGGTATTGGGTCTGGTAGCCATTATTTTTCCTGTAAAGGTCAAAAGAAACAATATATGGATTGACTGGTTAGTAATGCTGATCGCATCTTTGGGAGTATTGATTGCAAGCTTGAACAACGTAATCTCATTCTATGAAGGTGTTGTTTTTTTACTATTGCTTGCTTTATACCTGGTTTGGTCTGTTTGGAAAAGCAGACGTGATACAAAGCAGCAGGAAAACATTCAGGAACCTGCAATGAGTATTGCAAAGGCATTAGGTTTCTTTTTAATGGCTACTGTTGGTTTATATTTTGGTGCTGATTGGTTAGTGAAAGGATCCAAAACAATTGCAATCAGTTTTGGAATCAGTGAAAGGGTGGTAGGATTGTCACTTGTTGCTCTTGGCACCAGCATACCTGAACTGGCAACTTCATTAATAGCTGCTCTTAAGAAAGAATCTGACATCTCAATAGGTAATATTATTGGTTCAAATATTTTCAACATCTGGGCAGTTTTAGGAACCACTTCTGTAATCAAACCTTTAAAAGTTAGTGATGCTATGCTTCATGTTGATTACAATTGGATGATCGGGGTTGCCATTCTTTTATTTGTTTTGTTATTACCACTATCCAAAGGAATCATAAACCGTTGGAAAGGAAGTGTGTTGTTTATAGTGTACGCTACTTATATTTATATTTTGTTTTTCTGATGATGGTACATTGCTCTGACATAAAAAAAAGCTACGGCAGCCTCGAAGTGCTAAAAGGAATAGATCTTTCAATAGAAAAAGGTGAAGTAGTTTCTATTGTTGGAGCCAGTGGTGCCGGAAAAACTACTCTTCTTCAGATATTGGGTACATTAGACAAACCTGATTCGGGAATTATTCAAATTGACGGAGAGAATATACTGACCATGAATGAAAAGCAATTATCACGTTTTAGAAACACTAAAATTGGATTTGTTTTTCAGTTTCATCAGCTATTACCTGAATTTACAGCTTTAGAGAATGCCATTTTACCTGCTCTAATTAATGGCACCAACAAAAAACAGGCTGAAAAAAAAGCAAAGGAATTATTGAGTTTTCTTAGCCTCGATCATCGTCTTGAGCATAAACCATCAGAACTTAGTGGAGGAGAAAAACAACGTGTTGCTGTTGCCAGAGCATTGGTTAATAATCCTGCAGTGGTATTTGCCGATGAACCTTCCGGTAACCTGGATTCACATAATCAGGAAGAACTTCAAAAATTATTCTTCGACCTGAGAACTGAATTTAATCATACATTTGTTGTTGTTACGCATGATTATCACCTGGCTCATATGTGCGATAGATTGATTGAGATGAAAGACGGACTGATTAATGGATCTAATCATGAATCTTAAGGAGATTAAAGATTTTCTTGATGAAAAAGTCCTAAAATATAATCAACCCGAGTTTATCGAGAATGATCCCATCCAGATTCCACATCTCTTTAAACAAAAACAAGATATCGAAATTTCGGCTTTTCTTGCAGCCTCAATTGCCTGGGGCAAACGAGACCAAATAATAAAGAGTTCACTTAAACTCATGAATCTTATGGATAATGCACCATATGATTTCATTTCCAATGCTTCTTCTTCCGACCTGCATCGTTTTGAGGAGTTTTATTACCGCACATTTTCGTCGGTTGATTGCATCTATTTTATTCAAGCCTTAATGCTGATATACCAAAAACATGGTGGTATAGAGAATGTTTTTAATGAAGGTTACCGAGCTGGAGGAATTAAAGAAGCAATATCCAGTTTCAGAAAAGAATTTCTAAGCTTTAACTCCCCAACACGATCCCATAAACATGTTGCTAATATTGAAAAAGGAGCTTCAGCTAAACGCATAAACATGTTTTTAAGATGGATGGTTCGAAATGATAAGAAAGGTGTTGATTTTGGTATATGGAAAACCATTTCAACGAAAGACTTATTGCTTCCTCTGGATGTACACACTGGTAATGTATCCCGTAAATTAGGCCTTCTAATGCGAAAGCAAAATGACATAAAAGCTGTTGATGAAGTCATGAATCATCTAAGAACATTTGACTCCAACGACCCTGTTAAGTACGATTTTGCTTTATTTGGATTAGGAGTTGAAGAAAAATTTTAAAATGGCAAATAACTACTTCCAATTTAAACAATTCAGAATCAACCAGGACAAAGCTGCAATGAAAGTTGGAACTGATGGTGTTTTATTAGGGGCATGGGCAGCAATAGAAAATAGTCAAACGATTCTTGATGTTGGCACAGGAACAGGTCTAATTGCATTAATGGCAGCTCAACGTAATCCCAATGCTGAAATTATAGCCATAGATATCGATCAAAATGCTTGCGAACAAGCATTTGAAAATATTCAATGTTCTCCATGGGCAGATAGAATTTCTGTTGTACATTCTTCTATTCAGGATTTTACATCTAAAAATCAAAACAAATTTGATTATATCATTTCCAACCCACCATTTTTTAATAAGAGTTTAAAATCCCAAAATACAGCCAGGAACCTTGCCAGACATACGGACAGCCTGAGCTTTGAAGAATTATTTCATTGTTCAATACAATTGAGTTCTCCTTCAGCCTCTCTAGGATTGATCACCCCATACTTGCTGGAAAAAGAAATTATTAGCATAAAAAACTATTACGATTATAACCTTTCAAGAATTCTTCGCGTAAAAGGGGATATTAATAAGCAGATTGTCAGAAGTCTTCTTGAATTTAATATTGGCAAAGCAACTAATTTTAATGAAGAAATAATGTACATTGAAAAAGGTAAGCGCCATGCATATTCTGAGGAATACAAAGTACTAACGAGAGACTTTTATTTGACTTTTTAAGTTTACAGATTAATTAAATTAATATTTTTTGTTAATTTGGTGGACATAAAATCCGTAAGAATGGGAAAATTACGTTATAATAATAACGAATTACTGGAAGGTGTTTATAACCGGGACAGCCGTATAATAAAATATATTATGGGGTTGGTTTGGGTACCTGTGCGAGATTTAGTCCTTCAGAATAGTGGAAAGGAAGACGATGCGATGAACTTGATTCAGGAAGGATTCATTGCCATTTATGCAAAAACCGAAAAACCACAATTGACAGCCTCTTTTACTACTTATTTCTATGCTATTTGCCGTAACATATGGCTAAATGAATTACGCCTCAGAAAAAAGGAAAGTACAGTTCTCAAAAATATTGAGAATACCGTAGTTATAGCTGAGGAAGTTGATGAAGAACAACTTTACGAAAAAAGAAGACAGTTATATCTCAAACATTTCAAAAATATCTCTAAAGTTTGTCAGGATCTGCTTAGACTTGTTTCTAAAGGTTTTTCAAACGAAGATATTACTGCAGAACTTGCATTTAGTTCTTTACAATATATGAAAAACAGAAGAACTCAGTGCAATAAGAAATTATTGGATATGATTAAAGAGGATCCTCAATATAAAGCATTAAAGTATGGATTATAATGATAGATTTTTAGATTTCCTATCAGGAGAACTCTCTGACGAGGATCAAAATAAGTTAACTGAAGAACTTAATAATGATAAGGAACTTCAGAAGGAGCTTCTTCTTCAAAAAGAGATCTTACAAACCATTAAAATGGGGGATGATGATACCATGGATTTCAGAAGCCAACTTAAAGATATTGGTAATGACTTTCTGGAAGAAAAAAAATCAACATTCCGCATTAGACCAATGTATTGGATTGCTGCTGCTTCAGTTATTACAATTTTCTCTATAAGTACTTTTCTGGGTTTGTTAAGCAATGATCGTTTTATGGGCGATCAAATGTTTATGGAGTATTACGAACCTTACGGCATTAATATAAATGTTAGAGGCAATAGTGATTTCACTGAGATTGATAGAGCCATTGATTTATATCAATCTGGAAATACAAAAAGTGCATTAGATGAATTTCAACGATTAAAAATAGATAATTCTGAAATGTCAGGTTTTTTCTCAGCTCTTTGCCAAATCGAACTTGGAAATATTATAGAAGCTGAACGCGAACTAGAATTAATAAGTAAAGATGCTGTATTCTACTCCGAACATATTGATTGGTATCTTTCGCTATGCTATTTAAAACAGGAGAAACTACCAGAGGCAAAAGCATTATTTCAACATATTGCCGAAGGGAATAACGAATATGCTGATAAAGCTATAAGAATACTGAAAAAGTTAAGATAGTAGATCCAAAATATTAATAGAAGATACCCTAACTTATTGCTAGGGTATTTTTTTATCCTTTATAAAGGCAAGCAATAACCATAGTATTCTAATCTAGTTAAATAATTGGCGTGATTTTAAAGATTAATTCAGACTTCTAGTTGGATAGTCAAGTGAATCTGATTATTCACTCAATTGATAAGGTTAATCTCCTCAAATCTCTATTTACGTCATTTCATTATTTGAAAACGTACAGTATAGGTAGTTAGGCCAACCCTGATTCAACTTACTCTATATTAAAAAAGGTACTTTTAAGCATATCTAGTTTCCTTCTTTTTTGCTTTAATGGTGAAGTGTTAATGGTGCTGTAGAATCGTTTAATGCCAATAAAAAGAGTTCAGAAGACAGTTCAGAGGTGTGGTTGATGTTAAGTTTACTGTATCGCTTATGAAAAATTTATGCGTAGATCCAGAATTTGTACATTATCCCTGATTCTTTTGAACAAGAAGTATATAAACACAAAAAACCCGTTGCTTTGATTGAACAACGGGTTTCTTCCAAAAAAGGGCGGCGACCTACTCTCCCACTTCTACGCAGTACCATCGGCGCTGCAGGGCTTAACTTCTCTGTTCGGAATGGGAAGAGGTGGGACCCCTGCGCAATAGCCACCTGAATATTTTCTTTTTAGCTGACAGCTATTAGCTAATGGCTATTAGCTAATTTTAGCTTCGCTAAAATTTATAACATAAAGGCTTACCAAAACCACATCCACCGATACTTGATGTGTTTATGTAGTGCTTAGTTAATTGTACTTAGTGCTTGGCACTTTGCACTTTCTTCTAAAGCACTGTTCGTTGAAAGTCTCGGGCAATTAGTACTGCTCGGCTACGTATGTTACCACACTTACACCTACAGCCTATCAACGTCATCGTCTCTAACGTCCCTTAAGGGAAATCTCATCTTGGAGCAGGCTTCGTGCTTAGATGCTTTCAGCACTTATCCCTTCCACACTTAGCTACCCAGCTATGCTCCTGGCGGAACAACTGGTACACCAGCGGTATGTCCAACGCGGTCCTCTCGTACTAACGTCAGGTCTCCTCAAATTTCCTACGCCCACAACAGATAGGGACCGAACTGTCTCACGACGTTCTGAACCCAGCTCGCGTGCCACTTTAATGGGCGAACAGCCCAACCCTTGGGACCTTCTCCAGCCCCAGGATGTGACGAGCCGACATCGAGGTGCCAAACCGCTCCGTCGATATGAGCTCTTGGGAGCGATCAGCCTGTTATCCCCGGAGTACCTTTTATCCTTTGAGCGATGGCCCTTCCATACGGAACCACCGGATCACTATGTCCTAGTTTCCTACCTGATCGACTTGTCGGTCTCACAGTCAAGCGCGCTTATACCATTACACTCTGCAGACGGTTACCAATCGTCTTGAGCGCACCTTTGAAAGCCTCCGTTACTCTTTTGGAGGCGACCACCCCAGTCAAACTACCCACCAAACGGTGTCCTCATCGCTGAGTTAGGCCCCAGATAAGCAAAGGGTCGTATTTCAAGGATGACTCCACGAATCCTGGCGAATCCGCTTCATAGTCTCCGACCTATCCTACACATTACTTACCCAGAACCAACGTTAAGCTGCAGTAAAGGTTCACGGGGTCTTTCCGTCCCGTTGCGGGTATCCGGCATCTTCACCGGAACTACAATTTCACCGAGCTCATGGCTGAGACAGTGCCCAGATCGTTGCACCATTCGTGCAGGTCGGAACTTACCCGACAAGGAATTTCGCTACCTTAGGACCGTTATAGTTACGGCCGCCGTTTACTGGGGCTTCAATTCAGAGCTTCGCCGAAGCTAACCCCTCCTCTTAACCTTCCAGCACCGGGCAGGTGTCAGGCCTTATACGTCATCTTTCGATTTTGCAAAGCCATGTGTTTTTGATAAACAGTCGCCTGGGCCATTTCTCTGCGGCCACCATTGCTGATGGCGCCCCTTCTCCCGAAGTTACGGGGCTAATTTGCCTAGTTCCTTAGCCATGAATCACTCGAGCGCCTTAGTATACTCAACCCAACTACGTGTGTCCGTTTACGGTACGAGCCGCTATACTCGCTTTTCTCGGCACCGGCTGCTTATGCTCGCTTCGACCGAAGTCTAGGCTCAACGTACTATTCCGTCAGTACGTGCATACCTCACCAATGCGTCACTTTTATTGTATAGCAGGTACAGGAATATTAACCTGTTTGCCATCCACTACCCCTTTCGGGTTCGCGTTAGGTCCCGACTAACCCTGATCCGATTAGCGTTGATCAGGAAACCTTGGTCTTTCGGCGTGGAGGTTTCTCACCCCCATTATCGTTACTTATGCCTACATTTGCTTTTCCAGCCAGTCCACTGTGACTCGCGTCTTCAGCTTCAACCCAGACTGGAATGCTCCCCTACCACTGAACTAATGTTCAATCCATAGCTTCGGTAGTATGTTTATGCCCGATTATTATCCATGCACCGCCGCTCGACTAGTGAGCTGTTACGCACTCTTTAAATGAATGGCTGCTTCCAAGCCAACATCCTAGCTGTCTAAGCAGCAGCACCGCGTTTGGTCAACTTAACATACATTTGGGGACCTTAGCTGATGGTCCGGGTTCTTTCCCTTTCGGACATGGACCTTAGCACCCATGCCCTCACTCCTATAAATCATTTTGCAGCATTCGGAGTTTGTCAGGAGTTGATAGGCGGTGAAACCCTCGCGTCCTATCAGTAGCTCTACCTCTGCAAAACTAATATAAGGCTGCACCTAAATGCATTTCGGGGAGTACGAGCTATTTCCGAGTTTGATTGGCCTTTCACCCCTACCCACAATTCATCCAAAGACTTTTCAACGTCAACTGGTTCGGTCCTCCACTGTGTGTTACCACAGCTTCAACCTGATCATGGGTAGATCACACGGTTTCGCGTCTACTCCCACTGACTATGTCGCCCTATTAAGACTCGCTTTCGCTTCGGCTCCGATCCTTAAAATCTTAACCTTGCCAGTGAGAAGTAACTCGTAGGCTCATTATGCAAAAGGCACGCTGTCACAGAATAAATCTGCTCCAACCGCTTGTAGGCGCACGGTTTCAGGTACTTTTTCACTCCCCTGTTCGGGGTGCTTTTCACCTTTCCCTCACGGTACTGGTTCACTATCGGTCTCTCAGGAGTATTTAGCCTTAGCGGATGGTCCCGCCAGATTCACACAGGATTTCTCGTGTCCCGCGCTACTCAGGATACTCGCCTCGCATAAAACGTTACGTATACCGGACTATCACCGTCTCTGGTTGCTCTTTCCAAAGCATTCTACTTCTGTTTTACTTGATTATGCAAGTCCTACAACCCCAACAATGCCTGAACATCACTGGTTTGGGCTAATCCGCGTTCGCTCGCCACTACTTGCGGAATCACTTTTGTTTTCTCTTCCTCCGGGTACTTAGATGTTTCAGTTCCCCGGGTTTGCCTCCTTGCGGATAGTATATCTTCAATATACTGGGTTGTCCCATTCAGAAATCTGCGGATCAATAGTTATTTGCACTTCCCCACAGCTTATCGCAGCTTATCACGTCTTTCATCGCCTCTGAGAGCCTAGGCATCCCCCGTACGCCCTTGTCTACTTTCTTTTACACACACCATAGTTGGTGTATATGGTTTTGGTTGTTGCCAATATGTCAATGATCGTTTTGCTTGTTTAACGCTGATAGCTCTTGGCTATTAGCTCCTAGCTTGTGATACTTCCAGAATCGAACTGAAATTATTAATCCAATGTATCGCTTTTTCATTAAGATTTTGAGACTCTTAGACAATAGACCATTAGACATTTCTAATCCTTATTATCTATCTCATTTTTTTGTTTTCTAATAGTCTATGTTCTCATAGTCTATCTTTTTACTTCTGGTGGAGAATATCGGAGTCGAACCGATGACCTCCTGCGTGCAAGGCAGGCGCTCTAGCCAGCTGAGCTAATCCCCCATGTTTTTTTTAAGCTGTTAGCCAATAGCTATTAGCTGATAGCTTTTTTATGGTAGTCCCGGGCAGACTTGAACTGCCGACCCCTACATTATCAGTGTAGTGCTCTAACCAACTGAGCTACGGGACTGTTGCAGTGTCGTCTTTTTCCCTTGACTAGCAGACTTTAGATGCTTAGACTTTTAGATCTTTCTAATTATCTATCGTCTAATGGTCTATCCGTCTATAGGATGTGCTTGACGCTGTTTAAATAGGCAGTAGTTTGTTAGACTGTAGTCAGTAGTGATTTACATTGTGTATCTCTTTCTACTTTTCCTTTTGCCTTTTCTACTTTCTACTTATTCTTTTTAAATAATACCTAAAAGGTGAAAAGTGCCTGAATGGCATAAACAATTTCTCCAGAAAGGAGGTGTTCCAGCCACACCTTCCGGTACGGCTACCTTGTTACGACTTAACCCTAGTTACCAGATTTACCCTAGGCCGCTCCTTACGGTGACAGACTTCAGGTACCCCCGGCTTCCATGGTTTGACGGGCGGTGTGTACAAGGCCCGGGAACGTATTCACCGCGCCATGGCTGATGCGCGATTACTAGCGAATCCAGCTTCATGGAGTCGGGTTGCAGACTCCAATCCGAACTGAGACCGGTTTTTGAGATTCGCATCATATCACTATGTAGCTGCCCTCTGTACCGGCCATTGTAACACGTGTGTAGCCCTGGACGTAAGGGCCGTGCTGATTTGACGTCATCCACACCTTCCTCGCGGTTTACACCGGCAGTCTCTCTAGAGTGCCCACCATTACGTGCTGGTAACTAAAGACGTGGGTTGCGCTCGTTATGGGACTTAACCCGACACCTCACGGCACGAGCTGACGACAACCATGCAGCACCTTGTAAGCAGTCCGAAGAAAAGAATATCTCTACTCTATGCAGCCTACATTTAAGTCCAGGTAAGGTTCCTCGCGTATCATCGAATTAAACCACATGTTCCTCCGCTTGTGCGGGCCCCCGTCAATTCCTTTGAGTTTCATTGTTGCCAACGTACTCCCCAGGTGGATAACTTAATGCTTTCGCTTTGCCGCTTATTGTCTATCACAAACAGCTAGTTATCATCGTTTACGGCGTGGACTACCAGGGTATCTAATCCTGTTCGATCCCCACGCTTTCGTGCATCAGCGTCAGTTACAGTCTAGTAAGCTGCCTTCGCAATCGGTGTTCTGTGACATATCTAAGCATTTCACCGCTACATGTCACATTCCGCCTACCTCGTATGTACTCAAGAATAACAGTATCAAAGGCAATTTTACGGTTGAGCCGCAAACTTTCACCCCTGACTTACTATTCCGCCTACGCACCCTTTAAACCCAATGAATCCGGATAACGCTTGCATCCTCCGTATTACCGCGGCTGCTGGCACGGAGTTAGCCGATGCTTATTCATACGGTACCGGCAAATACCCTCACGAGGGTAACATTCTTCCCGTATAAAAGTAGTTTACAACCCATAGGGCAGTCTTCCTACACGCGACATGGCTGGTTCAGGCTTGCGCCCATTGACCAATATTCCTCACTGCTGCCTCCCGTAGGAGTCTGGTCCGTGTCTCAGTACCAGTGTGGGGGACCTTCCTCTCAGAACCCCTAGACATCGTTGCCTTGGTGAGCCGTTACCTCACCAACTAGCTAATGTCACGCATGCCCATCTTACACCACAATGCTTTAATAATTAAACCATGCGATTCAATTATATTATGGGGTATTAATCCGTTTTTCAACGGGCTATCCCCCAGTGTAAGGTAGGTTGCATACGCGTTACGCACCCGTGCGCCGGTCGTCAGCGGTCCGAAGACCCTGTTACCCCTCGACTTGCATGTGTTAGGCCTGTCGCTAGCGTTCATCCTGAGCCAGGATCAAACTCTTCGTTGTATAAAAATTTTTAATGCTTTCAAAATTATTTATACCATTGACTTCAGGTTCACTTTTTACCTTTTCATTTTAGTATCAAGATTTCAGTATCATGTATCAAGATGATTTAAATCAACCTAATTCATTATACTTCTCTCTCAATAATGGAACGAGCTTTGCTCGTTTAGGTACTATTCAATATTTTCAAAGATCTTTTGAGCTCGAAGTTCTTAGCCTTCTCTTTTGCTCTTGTGACATATTCAGAATCGAACTGAATTTTTAGCTAACCATTATGTCTTTTTTTATCCGAAAATCAACGTTTGATCTTCGCTTTATCGCCATCCCTCGTTTGAGAAGCGGCTGCAAAGGTAAGTAGTTTTTGTTTTATCTTCCAAATCTTTTTTTAAGTTTTTTTCTTCTTTTTTTCGAGTCGCTCATTTTCAATCCCTAACTCTTCTCTCACCTCTTAAAAACCTTTTTTTTGGAGCAGAATGACAAGATATGAAATCTTCCCCTTCTGTCAAAAACTTTCTTTGCTTTCATTATTTAAAGACCAGCCTATCGCCCGCCCCGTCTGCTTTTCATGACAACCGTTGTTCTCAAAAGCGGGTGCAAAATAAGACAGTTTTTCCCAAACTTCCAAATCAAAAAACATTCTTTTTTTGAATAAACTGTGTTAATTTGTGTTTCCTATCTGGTTTGGTGTGGGTTAGAGGGGTAATCTTTTTTAGTTTATTTTATTCGCATTTATCTATTGAATTTATAATGGCCTTTTAAACTACTTTTGCTGCACATATCAACTACAAGATGGATAACAAAATCTTTACTTATAATCCTACATGTGACCTCGCAGTGGAGAATGGCACTTTAAGCTACATGGCACCTGTCTCACTTCGAAAGTTTGAAGTTGATATCTCACCGTTAATGTCATTAATGGCATCTGGAAATGATATTATACTAACTGAAAATAAAGATTATCAAGAATTTGCTAAATTCTGGAATAAAGCCGGCTTTATCCAACCAAAGTACTTATCGTGGAATCATATAAATGAATTATCTAAAGATTACAAAGTTAATCCTTGGGGTTGGAGCCCTGTAATTGCCCATCGACTTAAGCAATTTAATATTGAATACAATTTTAATAAACCAGAAACAAAGCATCTTTTCAGTCGACAGACAAGCCTGGATATACTTGCTGAATATTTGAAACAACCTTTGACATTCAATCATGAAATAAGTTTTAAACCTTTATTACCACTCAAAATAGTTGATTTACAACAGCTGGAAATATTTTTAAAACAATACCCAAATGGTATTATCCTAAAAACCATTTATAGTTCTTCGGGAAGAGGATTACTATTTGTCAAACAAAAAGAAGAGATCACTCAGAATCAACTCTGGATTGAAGCGAAAATAAGATTGCATGGCTATATTATCGCTGAACCAATCTACAATAAAGTGCAGGATGCATCATTACAGTTTATCATTGAAAACGAAAACTATCATTTCCTGGGATTGAACTACTTTGACTCAGATGGTAAAGGAAAATTTCAAAAAGAGCATATTGGAACACCTAAGGTTATTCAATCATTATTACCTAAAAACGAAACCTGGATTAAAGAAACTGCCGAACAGGTTGCCCAGGCAATGAGAAACACAGGTCTTCATAAAAAATACAATGGCCCTGTTGGAATTGACTCACTCTTTTTACTGGACAGTAACAATAAATTGAAATTTCATCCACTCATAGAAGCCAACCTAAGATGTAACATGGGACTTATCAACATGAAACTTAAGGAACGTATTTATCCGAACAGCTTTGGAACCTGGCAAATTGATGTTTTTAAACCTGGAAAAGCAAAAGAATTCTTTTCACAGCAAATGAAAGATCATCCTGTAAAAATAAAAGATGCTCAAATAGTTGAAGGTTTTATTCCTTTAAGCTCATTTGGAGAACATCAGCAGTTTGCTGCATGGGGCCTGATACATGCTAATGACTCTGCAATTCAGGAATAATAAACTGCTTAATACTTTTTACTGCTTTTACATAGCCAATCTCAACCAACTCATCAACCTTATCATACTCCCATGACGAAAAGTTACGAAGCTTACGGGGCTCAATGTAAAAATCACAATAATTGCGACTGAGTTTAACATTTTGCTCCAAAGCAAGAGAGAATGAGCGTTCAGCTATCGCCCTTGCCCCTTTCACTTCTTCCACAATACCGTTATGATTGACATTAACCCCAATAATACGATCACAACGCCCCAGTAAACACTCGGCCGGAAGGTTATTGAACAATCCACCATCGATATATGTCTGATCATTGATCTGCTGAGCCGGGAAAACAAAGGGAATAGACGCTGATGCAATTACATATTCAAATAAGTTTTGTCCTTTGCTTATAACCTCAACCCTGGCCGTATTTAAATTAGAAACCGCCACAAAAAACTTCTTTTTAAGAACAGAAAAGTCATTTTGCCTGATCTTATCTTCAAATATATCTTTTAACGGGTTTAGATTAAAAAGTCCGGTGGGTTTAAAATTAATACCTAAAATCTTGTAAAACTTTTCTTCATGCAGAATCTTTTGCATCTCGTCTGGTGTAAATCCAGCCGAATAAAACAAGCCCACAATAGCTCCCATACTGGTTCCTGATATAACCTGCGGATAAATCCCATGCTCCTCCAATGCTTTCAGAACACCGATATGAGCAATTCCACGAGCTGCTCCACCACTTAAAGCAATACCAATATTAAATTCTTCTACTGTCTTGAGCTGTTTCATAGTTTACAATTTGATTACTCAAAAATAAAAAATGATTCCATTTGAAGTCACCTGAAGTTTACTTTTTGGATGATGTGTAAATATCCAGCCACTGATAAACCCAATCCCTCCTCCTAAAACTACATCAGAAAACCAATGTTTATTTTTATACATACGGGCAAAGGCAACAGAAGCAGGCATCACATATAACCATCGACTATAACTTTCGGCATATGGTGTGAATGCAGCAAAAGCCAGCGAAACATGACCCGATGGCAACGACTTGAATTGATCCTCATTATTAAAAGGACGATACTCAAAAGCACCTTCATTCATTAATGGTCTGGCGCGACCAACTGTGATCTTTAACATTTCGGTTGATATTGCTGTAACAGCTATTGATTTAATAGCATTCCATGATGTGTACCGAAGTTTATCTTTTTTAAAAACATAACCTGCCGCCCAACTCAATCCTACTGCAGGTACAATCAAAAGTTTCTCTCCAAAAACATTAGCTCCTTCTGCAACGCCATCAGCAAAATCATTTTGATTATTTTGTAAGTATCTTTGAATGGGCTCATCCAAAGCAAAAGACAAAACAGCACCTGCACCAACTATTAAAGAAAGTTTGGTTACATTTTTCCGGTAATAAATCATGTCAGATTCAAAGTCGCGGTTAACACTTTCCGGTTTGATCTGAGCCAGACAGTTTATACTAAAGATGAATACAACAAATAAAAGTGTCCATTTCATGATCCAAAGATATATCTTTTAGTAATCCCATCCCTTCAAACTGATTACTTGCACAACGACATGTAGTATAAAAAGGCATAACTGAATCATCAGATTCTGACATACCCAGTCTAATTCATTTTCTTAATAATGAATTAACCTTCTCGATAATTCATTCTCGTATTTTCGTTGCCTCTGAAACTATAAAATGAAGAAATCTGACTTTGGACATGATTTTCAATGGGGAGTAACAATCTCAGCTTTTCAAAATGAAGGTCACCCAACAGCCGATGGAAAAGGATTATCTATCTGGGATAAATTTACAGCCGAACAGAAGAACATAAACAATAATGACCATATTGGCAACGCCTCTTCATTTTACACTTTGTATGAGCAGGATATAGTCACTGCCAAATCTCTTGGACTGGATGTATTTCGATTTTCAATCAGCTGGTCTCGAATAATTCCTAAGGGCACTGGGGCTGTCAATTTAGATGGATTACAATTTTATCACAAAGTAATTGATGCTTGTCTTAAAAACGATCTGATTCCTTACGTCACCCTTTACCATTGGGATTTACCACAGGCTCTGGAAGACAAAGGAGGCTGGAGTAACCGTGAAATAATTGGTTGGTTTAACAAGTATGTTGAAACTTGTGTAAATGAATATAAAGATAAGGTAAGTAACTGGGTAGTGATGAATGAACCCATGACCTTTATAGGGTTGGGATATTATATGGGATATCATGCTCCACAGAAGAAAGGAATAACCCAGTTTTTAAAAGCTTCCCATCATGTTGTTTTAAGCATAGCAGAAGGTGGACGGACCATTAGGAAGATTCAGCCAAATGCAAATATTGGCGTAGCACTTTCTTGTTCTTTTGTAAAACCACTTAATCAGCTGCCAAAAAATAGAAAAGCCGCTAAACGCATTGAAGCACTTTTGAATCGCTTTTTTATCGAGCCTTTATTGGGATTAGGCTATCCAACTGATGTTATGCCTGTACTGAATACTATTCGAACGTATTTTAGAAAAGGGGATGATGATAAAATGGCATTCGACTTTGACTTTATCGGACTACAATATTATTTCAGAGTAGTAGCGCAACACAGTCTAACACCACCGGTTTTATTTGCTAACGAGGTACATCCTACTCAACGAAAAGCCAATTTGAATGCGATGAACCTTGATGTTTATCCAAAAGGATTATATAAACTTTTGAAATTCTACCACTCTTACCCACAAATCAAAAAAATAATCATTTCCGAAAGCGGAGTTTGTTTCCCGGATTTTAAAGTTTTAAACCATGTTCATGATGCACGCCGGTTAAAATATCATCAAAAAATGTTGAAACATATCTTGAAAGCACAAGCCAAAAATATTCCGGTAAAAGGTTATTTTGTTTGGACATTAGTAGACAATTTTGAATGGAAAGAAGGATTTAAACCTCGCTTTGGTCTGGTTTATAATGATTTTGAATCACAAAAAAGAACCATTAAGGATTCTGGATTATGGTTTCAGAAATTTCTCTCCTCGACTGAGGCCACAGCAGAGAAAATGAAACAGCCAGTAAAAACGCAATAACATAACTCGATAAGCGCTCTGAGATACCGGTTGATTCTGTCAAAAAAGTTTTCCATACAATTGAAGATACTGTTCCTCCCAAAAGAGAACCATACAAACCCGCCAATGAAAAACGTTTCCAGAAAAGTAATAAGATAACAGCCGGTCCAAATGAAGCTCCAATACCCGACCATGCATAAGATACCAAACTGTAAACAGTTTCTTCCAACGAAATAGCAAATACAAATGCAACCAGACCAACAACCAAAATCAGAATTTTATTGAATAATAGCTTCTTTTCCTGTGTGATTCTTTTTATTGAAAAGCTATTGGTAACATCTTCACCAATTGCCGTTGAAGCCACCATTAGTTGCGATGATGCGGTACTCATCATTGCACTTACAGCTCCGGACAATAAGATACCTGCCAATAAAGGATTTAATAAAACCACTACCATTGTTGGCATAATCTTCTCTGAATCGTCTAAAAGAGTTTGCATCACATCGCCCAATAATCCTTTTTGAGCCAGAGCATAACCAAATATACCAATAGCAAAAGCGCCTGAGTAAGCCAATGAAGTCCAAACAACTGCCACTCTTCTACCCTGGGTTGTTTCTTTCTCGCTTCTTAATGCCATCATTCGGGTTAATAACTGAGGTTGACCGGTATATCCAAAGGCCCAGCTCAAACCGTTTAGAATTAAAACTAAAGAGAAAATTTCAGTGCCTCCGCTATTTATATATGCTTCCGGCAAATGCGAAAAGCTTCCTGATAAATCAACACCGTTTTGAATTGCAATAGAATAAGCTACAATGGGCAACACTACACAGGTAACCGCCATTAAAACAGCCTGAAAAGCATCGGTTGCCACAACTGTAATAAAACCTCCCAACATAGTATAGACAGTTACCAATCCAGCTCCTAAAACCATTCCCCAGAAAGGATCTATACCAAATGTATTCTGAAATATTTTTCCTGCTCCTGCAAATTGAGAAGCAATGTAAAGCATAAAAAAGAAGACAACAATTAAAGAAGTTGATAAACTAATAGCCCTGTCGTTACCAGGAAAACGTTTCATGAATAAACCAGGAACAGTCATCGCATTATACTTTTCAGTAAATCTGCGAATGGGCTGAGCCATAGTAAACCAGATAATAAAAACACCAGTAACACATCCCAATGCAACCCATATCGAAGCCATCCCTTCAGCAAAAGCATGCCCGGTTAAACCTAATAACAACCAGGCCGATTCACCAGTAGCTCTTTCAGACAAGGCTAATGAATACCCTGAAATTTTTTTACCCCCAATAACAAAATCAGCATTAGTGTGAGATTTTCGAGCACTAATTGCCACAATTATAATTAGAAGAACCAGGTATAAAACAAAAATAAGAGTCATGGGCCTGAGTTTTGCCCTTAAAGATAGAATTTATCCCAAAACCTTTATTATAAGGATATTAAATAAGAAAATAAAAAAGAGGCAATCAACAGGTGATTACCTCTTCTATATTACTACTCGCCAACCTATTATATGAAGTCAAGTACGAGAAAATTCTTATTTCTTATAAATTAAAAGAGCTGAATATACGGTCACTGTTTTATCGGAATGTCCATTAAATTTAATGTCTATCAACTGATCAGTGGTTATTCCTTCCTTCACAATAAACTTATTAATCTGGTCGTCCAATGATTCATCAAAGTCATCCGTACCTGTATATTGAAAATGCTTCGTAATAATATTGCTCATAAATTCGTAAGTTAAAATTCAACATTTATTTCTTTCTACTACGAACATTGAAACTTAAGGATACATTAAATGCTCTATTTTTTGACCAAAATATCAATGAATTATTGCTGCAGCTCCATCCATTCCATGAATTTCGAGAAATCACCATTATTCTCAGTTAACCAAGCCAGTACTTTTTCTTTGTATGCGCAATTGCTTATGTAATAAGAATAAACATATTCATGTTCATTTGTGGTTAGCATATTAAAGAAATCAATATAAGTTAACGCAAAAAAATCCAGATCTGTAACTTCCACTTCTTTCATTAAGGTAAACAAATCCTGAGTTTGTTCTGCCATTTTCATATATGGTTCTGAATCCAGATTTTCTTCATCCATTAAATAGCTCGCTGCAATCGTTCCTACACCTAATTCCAAAGCAGACATGCCTGCCTTCGATGGATTCAACCCAACAGAAATAGCAACAGTGCTACCTTTATGAATTGCTGATAGTGTCCAAAGGTTTTGCAGTTGGTTATAGGCATCAACGCTTCTTTTACTATCCTGCTCAAATAAAAGGAAATAATACAAAGGCAACATACTTTTCAGCCTTTCACCTTTTGCCTGCATTATTGATGAAAGAAGAAGATGACTGCTCATGTGCAACTTATTAAGCTGAATTGCCTTCTCAACACATTTTTCAGCTTCTTCTGTTTCGTTATTTTTGTAATAACTCAACCCAAGATTATAATATAAAAGATACTCGTTGGGATATTCACTAACAACCTTTTTATAGAATCTTATTGCTCCTTTGGTTTTTCCGCTGTAATCAAGGGCAGCTCCATAAACCATACATGCATCAAGGTAATGCGCCGATTTTTTTCTGACTACTTCAAAACTATAATAGATGGCTTTCTCATAGTTTTCTAATTCAAGATGAGAATAAGACATTTCATATTGAGCTCTCAGATTATTTTTATCTTTTGCTAAAGCCTGATTATACTTACTGATAGCATCATGATACAAACCATGATTTTGTAATGCCACACCCTGATCAATCAACTTCTCAACTTCATCATTCTGCGCAAATCCAGACCAGAATGTCAACTGACATAGAACAACTAAAAGAATCCTTTTCATGCTGTAAGTATATGTCTTTCTATTAATTATTTCAATGTCCAGACCAGAAGATTAAGAAACTTTAACAACCCGTATTTATGATTTAAACCGGCATAAAAGTTTTCAATACGGCTTCTACTTCTCTTACAAAACCTGCTTTATTTGGTTTCGATGGAGCATACACATATCCTTCAAGCATAATTAACTGATTGTTTTCAAAATCGGCATAAAAGTAATCAACAAAAGGACCACCCATAAAGTCACCTTCAACTTTCCATAAGCCTCTTAACTCAGTCCATTTTCGTCCGGCAAACTTGCTTTTATTTACAACAACCGGAAAATGTTCTTCTGTGGTCATATAAGAACCAGGATATTCTCCGGGTACTTGTTCAAACAATATCTTATTTCTCAATTCCAACAAAGACCTTGCATCTGTATTTTCAATTGAATCAAGCGAAAATTGAAACACAAAAACACCCAGATGACTATCAATCCTATCATTTACAATCCAGGTAAAATTATTATCCTTCTTTTTTAAATTGTACCCTTTAGGAAAGTACAGACTAAATGGATATTCCTGTTTTACAAGATTTACCACTGCAGGTTCGTAAACTAAATTGTACGATTTAACAAGGGCATCAATGTCGCCATTATAAAAGAAGCTTTTTATTTTAGGCCATTTCTGAACAATTAACTCCTCCAACTCTTTAGGATCTTTTGCAATAACTTCTGCTACCTGCTGATTTAAAGCCCACTCATTTTTCCTGAACTCTACTCTATTGGATGAAGCGCTAGGTCTAACTGATACGAATAATATATTTCTATAAGTTCGAAAATGGCGTTGAAAATCAGCAAAATTAATTCTGGTTTTTTTAAACATTGTTTCAATCTGCGGCAAGGCTGGAAAATCATCAGAGAACAAATTACGCAGAGTATCTCCCAGATTTGTATTCCAGTTGTCGTCATCTATAACTAAAAGTACTTCGCCAGGTGAACCAAGTGGACGAGGTTTGATATCATTAACTGTAGTATTGCATGATACTGCTATAAAAACCAATGATAAAACAATGGCAGCAGAAAGAAGAATAAGATTGGATTTTGAAAGATAATTACGCATGACTTAAGATTTAAAAGTACCGTACAAGGCATCCTTTTTGTGTGTTGCTATCACTTTAGGCACGGATTATTAATAAACTTAATTGACCTTGCACGGTACTTGATTATATATAGGTTAAGGGGTAGCTATTGAAGAAGATCTATTTTTGCAATTTAAAGTTTACAGGAACTGTATAAGAAACTCTGACTGGTTTACCACCTTGTCTTCCAGGAGTCCACTTAGGCATACTGCTAACAACTCTTACTGCCTCTTTTGACAGATTAGCATCCGGGCTGCGCATAATTTTCACATCAGTAATGCTACCATCTTTGTCAACAACAAATGCAACATATACTCTTCCTTGAATTCCCATCTCGGCACATATTACCGGATACCTTATACTTTCGGCAAAGTATTTCATTAATCCTTCCATACCCCCTGCAGGCTCAGGCATTCTTTCTACAATAATATGAACTGAGTTATCTTCGGGTTCTGATGGTAATTCAGGAATTTCAAATGGTACATCAACAATATTTTCTGAAATAAAATTTACCTCTCCCGCATTTGGATCATCATCTGTTGTCAGTTCAATTATTGGAGCTAATATTTCCTGCTTTTTTATGGGTTCAGGTTTCTTCTCTTCCAATTTTACTGGTTCAGGTAAGATCAAATCTACTTCGTACGGATCAGCTCCTTCATAGGTAATTGGTACTGTAACATCCTCTGATGTCCATTCAAATGCTGCCAAAGAAGCGGCTAAAGCAACAATTAAACCTATTTGAAAAAAAACGGAACGTTTGCGTTCTAAGTCGGCGTGTTTATATTTTTTTGCTTTCATGACGTGAAGGTTTAATAGTTAATAAAATGTTACTTGCCTTTCTAAAATCAATGGTTGTACCAAAAACATGTCTCCTGTTAAAAACCGCCATGAAAAATTCACTAACCATTGAATATCTACCACTTATATCTTTTGATAATTTTTACAACTAAAAATCTGTTTCGTTTTTATGGTATTTAGTCTCGCCCTACAGGGCGTTTTTAGCACCTCATTTTAGACTAATTGTATAAAACCGCCCATCAGAAAAAAAGGCATAACTAAAGCCGGGCCGTCCTGATTGATCGATTCGTGTAATCGGAAGTTTGCAGGGTCATTCAGGACAGACCGGCTTTAATTTTAGTGAAAAGAACGAGATCGTTATCTCATTGAAAAATTAAGGAACAACAGTAATAAACTTTATTAATTATTGTAATCTGAAACGCACGGGTACACTGTATGATACTTTAACAGCACGCCCTCTTTGTTTTCCAGGTTTCCACTTTGGCATTGATTTTACTACTCTTACGGCTTCTCTTTCTAAGTTGGCATCTTGAGCCCGCGTTGCAGCAACATTGGTAACCTGTCCCGTTTCATCAATAATAAAGGAGACTAAAACCATCCCCTGAATCCCATTTTCCTGGCAAATAACCGGGTATCTAACATTTGTAGACAGATACTTTAATAAGGCTTTTTCACCACCTGGAAATTCGGGTTTATCTTCCAGAATGAAGAATGGTAAAGGATCACCGGATTCTTCTTCCTGTGTTTCGAACTTACTCATGTCAACTTCAAAATCTTCATCAACATCAGTATCTTCGATAACCAGTTCTTCATCTAATTCCACATCATTATCAACTATTTCAATAATATCTGACATTTGTGGCGGAGGTGGAGGTGGCGGAGGTTTGACCTCTTCCTGCCGGGTGATTGGAGGAGCTTCCTCTTCTACAATCTCTTCTTCCACCCATGACGAATTACCAGCTGCCATATCGGTTGTTGTCCATTCAAATGCTACAAATACAACACCCAAAGTGACAATCAAACCTATCTGAAAGAACATGGCTCTTTTCCGTTCTAGGTCTGCTTTTTTACTTTTTTTTACTTCCATAGGCAAATGATTTAAAGGTTCATATTGGCATCATCTGCGTAATACTAAGATCACTTCCTGGTATAATCCCAAACGAATGATGCATTTGATTACATCAATAACAAGAGGCATACCAGTAAAAAAAATCAATCTCGGCGAGACTAATATCCAGATTACTAACAACTGTATATGTGGAACTTAAATCACATCAACCATTTAATCAAGAGAAAAACTTTATTTAAGATTGTATTAATAAACCCGCCCATATGGGCGTAATTGACTAGGGCATTTTTGAAAAAAACTTACTTTTGTATAATATATCCAGCAAAATATGCCAGAACAAAATCAGAATAATCATCACCAGAGTAGTTTACAACTATTGCAACAGGTTTTAGATGATTTTGCCGGTAGTATGAAAGATACTTTCTTTTATATTGTTGCTGTTGATAAACAAAATCTGATTGTAGCATCCTACTCAAGTCAGAAAAATTCTGATTTATCATTACTTAAAGGCAAAAACTGGAATCATTTTGAACAGAAGATTGTATGGAGTGATGCCAATCGCCACAAAGGAATTGTTACCACTATTTCTTCGGCATATAATATTATCAATTGTCATCATCAGGATTATGAAGTTCCTTACAGTGTTTACCTTATCTCATCTATTGATATAGACTTTCCCTGGCTAAACTTTGCAAGTGCTGCAATTGAAAAAGCTATACATGCTGAATTCCATGATGCCACTATGCAGCAAAAAATGGAGGATACCAATCAGTACACATTTGCCATGATGAATGCACTTAGGGTTGGTATTTTTTCGGTAAATACCAATGGAGAGATTCTTTATGCAAATGATCTGGCTTGCCGATGGATTAACATCAGACGCCGAGAATTGCTTAAAATTCCGATTGATAAGATTATCTCCCAATGGAAAATCATTTATAAAACAATCAGTTCGGGTGAAAAATATGTAAATGAAGAAGTTCCGGTAAACACATCTGATGGCATTGTAAAATACAATATTACTGTTAGTCCTATTTTAAATCAGGCTCAATCCAAGTTAATCGGATTGGTATTTACCATGCGTAAACTCGAAAATGTTTACAATTTGATAAATAAATACACCGGAATGCAGGCTCATTATACCTTTAATGACATTATAGCCAAGAGTCAGGTTATGCGCAAACTGGTCGATTACGCACAGAATATTGCGGATAGTCCATCAACAGTTTTAATAGAAGCTGAAAGCGGAACCGGAAAAGAAGTATTTGCACAAAGTATGCACAATGCCAGCAGTCGTAAGGATCACGGATTTGTTGCAATCAACTGTGCAGCTATCAGTGAAAACCTCATCGAAACTGAACTTTTCGGATATGATACCGGTGCGTTTACCGGTGCTAAAAAAGGTGGTCATCCGGGTAAATTCGAATTAGCCAACGGTGGGACTCTTTTTCTGGATGAAATTGGAGATATGAAACCTGAACTTCAGGTGAAGCTTTTGAGAGCCATACAGGAAAATGCTATTACTCGTGTTGGAGGTAATAAAAATATTCCTGTTGATGTTCGAATTATCGCTGCAACTAATAGAAATCTAAAGAAAGAAGTGGAAGAAGGACGTTTCCGGTTAGACTTGTACTACAGGCTCAGTGTTATACCATTACGAATTCCTTCACTAAAGGAAAGGATGGAAGATCTGCCATCATTAATACGTTTTTTCCTGACTAAGAAATCTGTTCACCTTCAGAAAGAAGCTCCAGCATTAAAGTACTCAACGCTTCAACAATTTCTAAACTACGACTGGCCTGGAAACATTAGGGAACTGGAAAACGCAATTGAACAATACGTAAATCTTGATGGAAACATCGAATTTGATCAACTTACTTTAAAACAGAAGAAAGCGAAAAGAACTGAGCCAACATTAAGAACAGAATCTGTTGTGTCTCAATTAGGAACAGTAAAGGATATAGAACGACAACTAATCATCAACACGCTTATACATTTTAATTATAACGTTACTAAATCCGCTGAATCACTTGGTATTAGTAGAAATACCCTCTACCTAAAAGCCAAATCATATGATATTCCTTTGATTAAAGAACGTCCTATACTATAACACTGTCTTATTTTATTACAACATTATTACATAAATCGTCCTATATTAGGACATATGCCGTCAAATATTGAAGCAACACTTCTAAATATAGCATATATCCACCTGTATTACTGAATCTTACAATCATCGGCACAGCTTTAGCTATTACTTCAGCAAATGAATAATCAGAGCTAATACAGCCATGAATTTACAACCCATCTATACAGAGACAAATGATTGCAAGGACTGTTATAAGTGTGTAAGAGAATGTCCGAACAAGGCAATTAAAGTTACAGATAACAAAGCTTCTGTAATTGATTCTATGTGTGTATATTGTGGGAAGTGTGTTTCCATCTGCCCTTCAAATGCAAAAAAAGTAAGAGATGGTTTAGCCCGCACAAAACTTTTAATTAAAAACAAAAAAGAGGTATATGTATCATTGGCGCCTTCGTTTATAGCTGAATATGGCAACAAGGCTGATTCTCTTATTCTGGCATTGAAAAAATTAGGTTTCACGGGCATTTCAGAAACAGCGTTAGGTGCTCAGGAAGTTTCCAAACAGGTACATCAATTTTTAAATTTCCGGCAGTCAGGAACATATATCTCATCTGCCTGCCCTGTAGTTGTTGAATTAGTTAGAAAATATTACCCACAGCACACTTTGGCGATTACTCCATTTATGTCGCCAATGCTAACACATGCAAAGCAACTCAGAAAATGGTATGGGAATGATATAGGTGTTGTATTTATTGGCCCCTGTATCGGTAAGAAATCAGAGGCAGACTCGGCTTCCCAATGTGTTGACATTGCACTAACTTTTAAGGAACTAAACAATTGGTTAGAGCGGGAAAAGATTTCTTTAAGCGATCAACATGTATCAGATGAAGAATTATTTATCCCACATAAGGCTCAACACGGAACTATTTACCCCATTGATGGTGGCATGATTGAAACCATTAATAAAGATGAACCTGTTATTAAAGCTGAATACATGTGTTTCAGCGGACTTAAAAACATCAGAAACATATTGGATAATCTTGACACAGAATCCAATGAAGGTGTTGTATTCCTGGAACTTCTCGCATGCGAGACCGGTTGCATTAATGGCCCAGGTATGTCGGAGCAAAAAATATCGATTAAAAACCAGTTAGCTTTAAGAAACATATGTCGTAAAAGAGTTAATGAAGATGTTACACCCAATGTTGGGGAAGGAACATTTAATATTGAGCGCGACTTCTTCAACATTAAATCCATTGACAAAAGAACGTTTAGCGAATCCAAAATAAAGGAAGCTTTACATACTATTGGTAAGACTGAAATCAGTGATGAACTGAATTGTGGCGGTTGTGGTTACGACTGTTGTCGCGATTTTGCCAAAGCCATGCTTTTGAAACATGCAGAATCTGACATGTGTGTATCTCACATGCGAAAAGTAGCACATCATAAAGCCACTATCTTACTTCAGAAAATACCCTCAGGTGTTATTGTTCTTGATGATGAATACAAAGTGGTTGAGATGAATGCTGCATGTGCTCGTTTGTTAGGTGAAGATATTCAACTGTGTTACGATGCCAATCCGGGAATGAAAGGGGCTCACATCGACAAGATAGGTTCTTTTGCAACTTTGTTTAAAACAGCATTGCTTACCGGCAAAGAATATTTTGAAATACCAATAACTGAAAACAATAAACGACTTCAGTTATCCATTTTCAATATTCAGAAACACAAACTGGTTACAGGCATTATTCAGGGCATAGCTCAACCCGAGTTTCAGAAAGATATCATTGAGAAACGAACCCGAGAAGTGATTAATAAAAACATGGAGACTGTTCAAAAGATAGCTTTCTTATTGGGAGAAAATGCTTCTTACACTGACTCGTTGCTTAACTCTATTTTAGAAACACAGGAGAAGACACATGCAGAATAAGCATTTCTACATAGAATCTGAAACCTGTCAGGCAAGCAAGTTTCGCCAAAATGTTTGTGGTGATGCCTGCGAATCCCGAAAACTAAAAGATGAGGATCGCTTTATTACCGTCCTGTCTGACGGGTTGGGTTCTGGTGTCAAAGCAAATGTTTTATCAACCATGACAACAGGAATGGCTCTGCAGTTTACCGCCCGGAACAATCCTCTTGAACACACCTCTGAATTCATCATGCGAACTTTACCGGTTGATTCACAACGTAAAATCAGCTATTCTACCTTTAGTATCATCGACATCAATTGTTTTGGAGAAGCTCATCTGGTTGAATTTGATAATCCACCGGTTCTTATTTATCGAAATGGAGATTTTCTCAATCCTGATCATACCCTACAAAAGATACAACGACCTGATGCACGGGAAGCCATAGTTAAAAATTCACATCTCAAACTCGAAAAAGAAGATCGGATTATCATGGTATCGGATGGTATTACTCAATCTGGAATGGGCACACGTGCAAATCCTTTTGGTTGGGGTGAAGATGGTTTGAAAGATTTTATCAAAACCTCGGTTGAAGATAAACCTGCCATCTCAGCACTTGAACTTGCCAAGAAAATTCTGGAACGGGCCAAATACAATGATGCCAATGAATTAAAAGATGACGCAACCTGTCAGGTTATTTATTGTCGCGAGCCCCGAAAGCTTGTGCTTGCCTCGGGTCCTCCTTATTATAAAAATTACGACAGTGTGCTAGCCGAAAGAATCGACACTTTTGAAGGAATAAAAGTGATATGCGGTGGTACCACATCTAAGATTATCTCAAGAGAATTAAATCGTCCGGTAGATATAAATCTCAACCATACCAATATGGATTTGCCACCACAAGCCAGCATGGAAGGCATTGATTTAATTACCGAAGGCATTTTAACATTAGGTAAAGTCTCATCTATTATTGAATCAACAAAATTCAATATGGTTGAAGGTAACGGTCCGGCTGAAGACATGGTTCGCCTGTTACTAAAGAGTGACTCAATACTCATACTGGCAGGAACACAGATTAATAATGCCCATCAGGACCCCAATCTTCCTGTTGAACTGGAAATCAGAAGGAATGTGATAAAAAAAATAGCCAGCATACTAGAATCCAAATTTTTAAAAACCGTTACCATCGAATATTTATAAAAAATACATCTTAATTATTATATCAGATGACCTATTACAACAACGCTGTAAGAACTAAAAGAGAATTATTAATACGACTGATTCAACTGCTTGATTCAAACCATTTGTTCGATCAGATTGATCGCATAGCTCTGGATATGCGTCCACGAACAAAGGCTCCAATTCGTTGCTGTGTTCATAAAGACCGAGCTGTTCTGAAATATAAAATAATGGCAGCAATGGGTTTCAACATCAGTGATGAGGAAGATGAATTAACTCCTTTGCGTGATTATGCCTTGAGAGCCATTGAAGGAATTGAATCAAACGGTGAATTCCTAACAGTAGTTGATGAGGCCTGTAGTTCATGCGTTCAAGTTAATTATACGGTCAGTAACCTTTGTCAGGGTTGTGAAGGACGCCCTTGTCAGGTTAACTGTCCTAAAGATGCAATTACGGTCATTAATGGAAAAGCTAATATTGATCATCACAAATGTGTTAACTGTGGCCTTTGCCAAAAAGCTTGTCCTTTCCATGCTATCGCATACTTACCAGTACCATGCGAAGAATCATGCCCGGTAAAAGCTATCAAAAAAGATGAACACGGAATTGAGCAAATTGACTTTGACAAATGCATTCATTGTGGTAAATGCATGACTGCATGCCCGTTTGGTGCCATTGCCGAAAAATCACAGGTTTTACATTTTTACAATACGCTTAAACTGCAAAAGCAGAAAATGGTTGCTATGGTAGCACCGGCAGTTTTGAGTCAATATAAGGGAACAAGCAGTCAGATTCTTGAAGCGATAAAAGCCATTGGATTTGACGAAGTAATTGAAGTTGCAGAAGGAGCTGAAATGACAACTCAGGAAGAAACCAGAGAACTTCTTGAAAATATTGAACAGCAAAAACCATTTATGACAACATCTTGCTGTCCATCCTATGTTTACCTGGCCGAAAATCATATCCCTCAATTGAAAGAGCATATCAGCCACACTCCTACTCCAATGATTTACACGGCTCAAAAGGCAAAAAAAATATATTCTGATTATGCAACTGTATTTATTGGTCCTTGTCTGGCAAAAAGAAAAGAAGCATACCTTTCTGGTTTAATTGACTTTGTAATCACAACCGAAGAGCTTGCATCAATCTGGACAGCACTTAAAATTGATCCAGCCAACTTTGCAGATGAAAAGAATGTGAACAAAGACCTCAAGCCAGAAAACAGAGGATTTGCTGCTTCAGGTGGAGTGCATCAATCCATTCTGTTAAATCTAAATAAAAATGTAAAAATAAGAAGTCAGGTTATTAATGGTCTGAATAAGAAAAGTATTAAACTTCTAAAAGCCTATACTAAAAACCAACCTGACCTGGATTTCATTGAGGTAATGGCTTGCGAAGGAGGCTGCATTAGCGGTCCGGGTAATATAACAGCTCCCAATATCAGTCAGAATAATTTACAAAAGGTAATGAACGAATTAATACCTGAAACAGTAATTAATTAGAACAACACAGCCGTTGTTTTTATATAATCCTTGGTTAGAAGAACCCATTCGTAAACGTTTCGAATGGGTTTCTTTTTATTGCAGGTCTTTAATAATTTCTATACCGAACTTTTTAATCTTTCGCTTCATCGCATCCCTGCTGATACCCAGCAAAGTGGCAGCTTTCGTTTGATTTAAATCAGACTCTTTCAATGCTTGTTCGATCAAAGTTCTTTCATTTTCATCCAGGTTTAATCCTCCGGTTGAGACAACTTTTTCAATCTTAGGAGTTGCATCACCTTTAATAAGAAAATCTTCCGGTTGCAAAGTATCATTATCAGACAGAATCATGGCTCGTTCTACCATATTACGTAATTCACGAACATTTCCCGGGAAATGATACTGTTCCAATTTTAAAATCAAAGCTTCAGAAATCCCTGGTTTAGTTTTTCCTTTTTTACGGGCAAAACTCTCAACAAAATGATTTAATAAAGGACGAATATCCTCTTTCCTATCCCTAAGCGGCGGTATATTAATCTCTATGGTATTAATACGATGAAACAGGTCAATTCTAAACTCGTTATCCTCAATCAACAGTTCAATATTCTTGTTGGTAGCTGAAATGATTCTTACATCAACAGTTATTTCCTGATTACTACCTACTCGTTTAATCTTATTTTCTTCTATAGCTCTTAATAGCTTAGCCTGCAACGAATAAGGCATATCTGCAATCTCATCCAGGAAGAGCGTTCCTTTATTTGCCAGTTCGAAATACCCCTTCTTCTCCTCCTTGGCATCCGTAAAAGCACCTTTCACATGACCAAAAAATTCACTCTCGAGCAAAGTTGCCGGAATGGCTGAACTATTTACTGGTGCAAAAACCTTCTTTTTACGTGGACTTCCATAATGTATAATTCTGGATATAATCTCTTTTCCTGTTCCGTTTTCTCCTGTAACAAGCACATTCACATCACCATCTTCAGCTGCTTTTAGTGCCATTTTCAACACTTTTTTAATCTGAGGACTTTCTCCGATAAAATCTTTTTCAATCATGCTCTCCAGTTCCTTCGAAACTAATTCTTCCCGGTCTTCAGCTTCCTCCAGCTTTGACTGCATAGCCAAAAACTTTTCTGTACGTTCAATAGCCAGTTGAATATCCATTATCTGAAAGGGTTTGCGAATAAAGTCAGAAGCTCCTTTACGCATGGCTTGTATTACCATATCCATATCGCCATATCCACTTATCATGATGATTTCAAGATTTGGATATTCTCCCTTTACTTTTTCAAGTATATCCAAACCATTCATTCCCGGAAGCATTACATCCAAGATGAGTACTCCCGGCTTTTCTTCACTTAACTTGACCAATCCCTCTTTGGGAGTATTAGCGGTTGTTACTTCAAAATTTCTTTTCTCAAGATGATATTTAAGCTTCTCGGTGATCCTTGATTCATCATCAAGTATTAGCACTTTCAGTCTGTTCATATATTTATGCGGATAATATTCTGTTTACTTTTTATCAAAAACAGGTAAGACGACGATCATTCGTGTTCCCTTACCTCGCTGACTTTCTACTTCAATCCTGCCATTCATTTCTTTTATTAAGCTATAGGAGATAGATAGTCCTAATCCAGTTCCTTTACCCAGTTGTTTACTTGTTACAAATGGAAGAAAAATATCAGTTTTTCGATTAGGCTGTATACCAATGCCATTATCAATTATTTCAAGATATACCTGTTTTGGATCTGAATGCGTCTTAATGTTCACTTCCATTTGAAGATTTTCTTCCTTCATTTTCCGCTCTTCAACCGCATCTCTTGCATTGGACAATAAATTATGAATAACCTGTTCCAATCGATGCGGATTCCCCAAAACTAATGGAAGCTTATCAGCCAAATTAAGACCAAGTTTAATGTGATGATTGGCATATTGATTACCAATCATCGAAACTGCACTCTTCACACATTCACTAACATCAAATTCTTCTTCTACTTCATCTTTCTGACCACTGCTAAAAATTCTGATATGATCAACAATCTGCCTTACTCTGACAATATCTTCAAATATTTCTTCGACCGATTGGTTGATAAAACCCTTGTTAGGACTTTCTTCCGATAGTTCATATTTAATACTCTCGGTCGATAACGATATATTCTGGATGGGTTGATTGATTTCATGAGCTATTCCGGCAGCTAATTCTCCCAAAGAGGTAAGACTGGACTGATGCATAATTATTTGTTGCTGTTCCTCCTGTTTCTTTAAAGCTTCAGCAATTCTTTTTTCCAGGTTTTTATTTTCTTCTCGTTTCAGATAGTAACGATAATAAATTACAAAGACCAAAATCGAAATTATCAGGATAGTAGACCCGAATAAAAGTCTCCATCGAACCAGGTTTTCCTTCTCCAACTCTAATAAATAGTTCTTATTCTTCGCCTGTAGTATTTCATTTTCCTTCTTTTTTTCCTCCAATTCCTGCAGCCCCCATACATCAACAAAATTGCTGACATTTTCTTCCATCATCACCGACTCCGATAATTTTGAGTATAATATCCGGTATTCATAAGCTTTCTTAAAATCGTTTAACTCTTCATATATCTGTGATAATGCAAGATAATTATCCCTGATAAGGTCATTTGCCTGATTAATACTTTGAGCCAAAGCCAAACTTTGTTTATGGCTTTTTATAGCATTTTTAAAATCTTTCCATTCTGAATAAATCATTCCAATATGCAACAGGCTCATTGCGGCTTCCCAATGCTCATTGTGCTCAATTTGATAATCAAGCACCTGAAGGTATGTTTTGAATGATTCATCCAAGTCTCCTTTATAGAAGTAGGCATTTGCGATATTACTTTGCAAAATGGATTTGCTCCGATGGTCTCCCATTTCATCTAGAATTGTTTCCATTCTATGATAATAAACTAAAGCAGTATCATACTGTTCCTCATAAAAGAAGATCTCGCCAATCTCGCCCAGTAATCTAACCCGATCACTCTGTTTTTCTTCATCTTCTCTATCTTCCACCAAATCGAGGGCCTGTTTGTAGTACGAGAGTGCCATTCTATAATCTGCAATGTTCTTATAAACATCTGCCATCTGTTTATAAGTCTCAGTAATATTCTTCCAATCCTTTTCTTTTATATAAAGATTTAGCGAACGCTTATAACTTTTCAATGCTTTTTCCGACTGTTTTAATCTGAAATAAGTAGTTGAAAGCTTACTCATACTTCTGTTATCACCAATGTCTCTGTATGAACTTAACGATTTTCGATAAGACACTAAAAGCTGCTCATAATCATTGACAAAATAGTAACCCATTCCCAGATTATTATATGCCTCAGCTTCACCTTTTTTATCTTTATGCTGAATAGCCAGTTGTAAAGCTTGTCTGGCATATTTGATGGCCATTTGCGGATCGCTGTATAGATAAGTTTTGGAAAGTTGATTATAAATATCCACCTGTTCCTTCGCAGAAGCATTTTTCAGCTTTCCTTGTAACTCATTAACCTGATCAGTTTGAGCCTTTAATATCGTTGATATTGGAACAATCAATAGTAAAAGAAACAAGCAAAATACTCTGTTGGTTGGAATCCTCAGACACATTTAGGTTGATTGATGTAATAGCTATTTTAGCATAAAAATAATAAAATTAAATAAAGAAAACCTTCGTCAATTAATGTATTGACTGATAATTCAGAAAAACTAAGATCATTAATTGATAATCGATTAAATCAGAACCTTTATCAGAGATCTCCCGTATTAGAAAATGTATTCAATAAACGTTATTGATGAAGAAATCTTAAAGCAAAGTTTTAAGATTTAAGATTAATGAGAATTATGATTTTTATCAAATCGACTAAAATGTTCATATATTCAGTGGGTGTTATTTATCTGATCTACTGGTATTTGCATTGGATATGAAAAATCCCTTCAATTAACATACAAAAATTACCGATATTTGTCGTTAATTATTTGGTGAAAGAGATTACATTTGCATTGTGGTGATAAAAATCTTTTAATAAAGGTTTTTTAAAAAAGAATAAAGAATTCTCCTAACAAAGGTTAGGTTAATAATGGTGATAAAGGTGTAGAGCTGGTTTTGGCGAACCGGCTCTATATATTTTTAGGCCAAACGTTATCTACAATTTCCTCTAGAAAATCCCTTTGATGATAATCTTCATCTACAACCGTCATACTAATATAACCAAATTCACTTCTTTCGATCCTCTATCAACTTATCACTGATAAGATCCTAAATTTGACATTTTTTTTAGATAGCCATTAAAAAAAAACATCTCTTTCTTGATTCTATTTTATTAGAAACTGATAAGATTGAAATACAATAGTTAAAAACAGAAAAAAGGCTGTTCTAAAATTTTGAACAGCCTTTTTAATAAATATTTTACCCCGAAGCTTGTACTTATGAATCATACACTCCAGGTTTTAGATCTATATTCAAATTTTAGTACTTATTCTGAACCATATTTGAATTAGCATCTATTTCCCCTTGAGGAATTAGGAACAGCCACTGAGGATTCTCACTTGGTTTAGCCTGCTGATAACCTGTCAAATATAGGTCAGCACTTGCACCACTTCCTGTTAAATCTAGTTCCTCATCATTTCTCAGCATGTCGAACCAACGATGACCTTCTAAGAACAATTCAATACGTCTTTGAACTAAAACTTCGTCAACCAAAGCTTGTCCAGTATTTGTTGATTTAACATATCCTGCATCTCTTGCTGATACCAATTCAAATAAGGTAGTCTGAGCTTCACCACTTTTATTCTGACGAGCTTCAGCTTCTGCCTGAATCAAGTACATTTCAGCCGCTCTCATATGAAGTACATCCATAGGACTGGTGGTTGGACCATCTGATTGCGACAATTTGATATGCATATATGGAACCATATTATGCGAACTTCCATTGTTAACTATTGTACGATATTCTGCAACAGCAGCAGTATACTCTTCTTTACTGGCATATCTTCCTGCATTTGCTCCAGCATCCCATGCATCAAAAGTACTTGGACAATCCTTCAAAATCAAATCTCTGCGATAATCTGTATCCGACATTAAATTATACAGATTATGATTCATAAATTTAGGATTACTTCTATTTTGTGAACCATTAAAGTTATTCGAACAATAGTAGAAATATGAATAAAAATAAGAAGTCTGATCCGTAATCATTTCAGATCCCCACATCCATTCCGGATTCTTTATCTCATTAAAACCTGATTTATATTCTGCTTCGCTCATAAGAGAATAGTCCTGACGAGCTTCGTTGGCAAACTTTTCTGCATTTGCCCAATCACCAATGGTTAAATAAACTCTTGCTGCAATACCTTTTGCAACATCTATATTTAGTTGAGATAAATCATATTGTTCTCTTTCAGGAGCTGATTCAAAATGGTTAATTGCAGATTCAAGATCAGCTTTGATTTGGTTATAAACTTCCTGAACGGTATTACGTGGCAAGCCTTCATAAGGAGGTTCTGTAGCCAGCATAATAGGTACCCCTAAATCAGTAGATGGATTACCAATCATGTATGCCTTACCAAAGAAACGAACCAGGTTAAAATGAGCCCAAGCACGATAAGTATATGCCTGTCCTAAAATATTATTTAAATCATCCGACTCCTGAAGCCCGTCTGCAGCATTAATAATATTATTAACTGATCCAATTATATTATAGTTAAAAAACCATACATATTCCAAATCAGATCTGGTAGCATTTGTATGCATGGTCCATTTCAACATGGCATTAAACCAACCATTTCCCACTGCAGAGTGTAATGCATCACCCGCCGCGTATTCAGCTGTTGGAATCATAAACTGTTGTCCGGCATAGTAACTAATATACCCATTTTGAGCATACATAGCACGATGAATACCATTTATGGCCAACATCATGTTATCTGTTGATCCTAATGCAATCTCTGTTGATACTGAATCGGTAGGAAAAACTTGCAAGTAATCTTCACTACACGAGCTTAAACCCAGTACTAACGCAAAGATTAGTGATATTGGTAGAAATTTATATTTTATCTTCATTGTAGTATTCTTTTTCTAATGATTAAAACTGCAAATTAAAACCTAAAATGAAAGATCTGCTTGGGCTATAAGCAAACTCATCCTGCGATCCTTCAAAATTGAAGGTTGGGTTCATTCCTTTTCTGGCAGTGAACAAGTGTAAATTCTCACCGGTTAAAAACACACTTAATTGCCCTATGCCCCAATTATTTAAAAGTTGTTTAGAAAAGTCATAACTTAATGTTACGTTTCTAATATTTAAATAATCAGAAGAGATCAAGAAGTAATCAGATGTTGCATACAAATGCGAGTTTGAATATTGTAATCTTGGAAAATCAGTTACATCTCCCGGATTCATCCATGAATTTTTTACATCAGGATGTAAAGATTCACCTGCTGTTGCAATAAGCATACCCTGATAAATACCATCCAACATTTTACCACCCAATGAGTATGTTAATAACACATTCAAATTAAAACCTTTAAATCTAAAGTTATTTCCTATTGAACCTTGTAATTTAGGAAATGCCGTTGCTCCTACATAACCATACCCGGCTTCATTCATATCTTTAGTCAGCACAGGATCACCGTTCTCATCATATGATAGTTGTGTTCCTGTTACAACTCCATCTTCATTAGCTACATCCTCCCAAACGTGAAATCTGGTTGCACCATCTTCAGGATCTACATCATAATATTTTCTTAACCAAAAATCATAGATAGAATGACCTTCTGACCATCTATGATTATAATCATCAACAAAAGGGTCAGGTATTGAAGTTATTTCATTTTTTATAGTTGAACCCATCAGGCTAAGGTTCCATGTAAAATCTGAGTTTCTAAAAATATCACCTTCCAACGTAATTTCTAAACCACTATTCACCATGGCTGCAATGTTACGAGGCTGCTCAAGCAATCCCATGGAAGAAGCCAAAGGCATACTGTATAGTAGGTCATCTGATTTACGATTATACCATTCAACCGTACCATTTACTCTATTAAACAATGCAAAATCCGTAGCAATATCAAAGGTCTTATTTACCTCCCAAGTTAAGGCTGTATTTCCAACCGTACTCCATTTTATACCCGGGTTCTCTGCATTAGGGAAGGTTTCATAAAGAGCCTGATAACCGTAGTCTCCTGTATCGTCGTTTCCAACTTCACCGTAAGACGCCCTAATTTTCAGACTATTCACCCAATCCACTGAATTCATGAATTGTTCCTGATCAATCCTCCAGCTACCTCCAACCGAGTAGAAATTACCCCAACGTACATCTTTATGGAAAGCTGAAGAACCATCACGACGGAAAGAACCTTCAATATAGTATTTATTATCATAGTTATACTTTACTCTGGAAAGATAACCCTCTAAAGTTTTATCTGTTGTATAACTTGTATTAGTTGAAGTATTTACAAAATTATTCAACTCATAAATACCACTAACAATAAATTGGTTCTTAAATCCTCTTTGGTAAGTATATTTTCTTGAAAATGATTCATGACCAACAAGTACTGAGAAATTATGAACATCATTGATCGATTTTTCATAATTAAGAAGTTGGTTGAAGTTAATTACAGTTCTGGTGTAACGAGTTTCATCCATTCGACCAGTTGGCGCACCGTCTCCTATTTTCTCATTCTCAAAACCTTTATATTGATAGTTCTGAATATCAACACCAGCATTAATAGTTGCAGTCAAACCTGGCATGAAAGTAATTTTCGCATAAGATCTGTTACCAAATTCATTTCTTTTGAAATCATCACTATTCCAGTTTAATTCAGCAATCGCATTTCGTCCCTGGTTAATTGGTCTTGAATACTCTGATCCATCATCGTATTGTTTTTCCCCAGCTCCGTCAAGGATATACTCTCCAGTAGTCTGATCAACCAAATAAACTGGATAAATAGGTGCCGTCATTCTGGCATTTCTCCATGGATTGGAGTAAGTAGCAGAATTTGATGATCCGATATTACTATTAACAAGTGTGGCATTTAAACTGGTACCTAATTGTAACCAATCTTTAGCATCAAAGTCGATATTTAAACGCGTAGTAAAACGCTCATAATCAGATTTGATTACATAACCTCTTTCGTCCAAATACCCGATGGAATAAAAATAACTTGTTTTCTTACTACCTCCACTCAGACTAAGATCATAATTTTGTCTGTACCCTTGTTGTTTAGCAGCATCATACCAATCAAGATCTGGCAGCCCAACAGTAGCATTCGGATTGATTTTACCATCTGAACCTAAAATAGCATCATTGGCAACTCCAACAAAAGGATTATATCTCAACTGAGAATAAATATTTTCATATGCATAGCCTCTTGATTCTTCTATTGTGCTTGCCGTACCTGCCTGAAATCTGGCTTGTGCAAATGCTTCAGCCTGCAATTCATAATAATCTTTTGCATTTACTGATTCGTAGTAAGGAAGGGCATGATTAATCAAACCAGCCTGAGCTTTTATGTTGACTTTCATATTTTCATCACCCTTGTTTCCCTTTTTGGTGGTTATAATTATTACACCATTTGCAGCACGAGAACCATAAAGAGCCGTTGATGAAGCATCCTTCAATACAGTCATAGAAGAAATGTCTCCAGGATTAATACTGGCAAGACTACCAGAGTACTCAATCCCGTCTAAAATAATAAGTGGATCAGCTGAAGTATTAAGTGTTCCAATACCACGAATACGAATATCAGGTGAGCTACCAGGTTGACCTGATCCAGCTGTAGTTTGAAGACCTGTTGTTGATCCTGTAAGAACCTGTGCAACTGAAGAAAAAGAACGGGATTCAATTTGCTTTTCCCCAATCACAGCTGCAGAACCGGTTAAAGATTCTTTTTTCGCTGTTCCATAAGCAATAACCAAAACTTCTTCAACACCTAAAGCATCGGAAACCATTACTACTTTTATTACAGAACGGCCTTCAATCAGGATTTCCTGAGTTTTCATTCCAACAAAAGAAAACACTAAAGTAGTGGCATCATTTGGAACTGACAAACTATAACTACCGTCTACCCTGGTAACGGTTCCAATAGTAGTTCCTTTAACAAAAACTGATACACCCGGTATAGCACTACCGTCTGCTTCATCAGTTACAACTCCGGTTATATCTGTAGTCTGGGCAATTAATGCCTGCAAACCAACAATAACCAATAACGAAAGTACAAGTAGAACTTTCTTCATAGATGAAAGGTTTTAATTAATAAATAGGACTAAATTAAAATATACACAAACTTAGAGTATAAAGATATTAGAATATATAACAAAATCAACAAAATCTTATCATAAATACTTATACACATAAATTAATGTGTAATATAACCATTATTTATTATAAAAGGTTCTAATTAATTCTCGATATATTGTAATAATTTGAAATACGAGCATCGACGCAAATAATTATTTTAATATTAATATAGTCAGTCAATCTTTTTCTATAACCAGATACTATCAACAACTTCTTGTAGAAAATCACGTTGATGATAATCTTCGTCAACAACCATATTATCAAAAACAACTATGTCCAGATCAATTTCTCTTGGCCCAAATTTAGGTCGTGAACGATCACGTCCAAGTTGATCTTCAATTGCTTTTAGCTGAAGTTTTAACATATCTTCTTCATGTATGGTGTTGATTAATACTGCACCATTGTGAAAATCAGGCTGATCAGTTATACCAATAGGTTTGGTAATTACTATTTTAGATATTTTCTTAACATCTGCAATTCGCTTTAGAAATTCCAAAGCCCGATGAATATTTTCATTCGGATTAATATTTGAACCTAATCCTATAATTGCAGTATGCACCATTTACCTGGATTGAGATAAAGTAATAGAAACACTTTCTGAAAATCGGAGAGCATGTAGTTTATCAATTTCAACTTCAGCAAATTCAACTCTTTCGTTTGCCATAATACTATCTAAAACCAAACGCCCTAATGCTTCTATTAAATTGAATTGGGTGTTTTCAACTTTAGAAATGATTTCTTTAGTTAGTGCGCGATAGTCAAGCGCATCTTTAGGATCATCCGATTGTTCTTCGGTTGTAGTATTGTATTTTATTATAATATTGATATTTATATCCTGACGTTTACCGATCTCATGCGGGTTAAAACCAACACATGTTCTTAATAATAAGTTTTTTATTTTGAGTGTACCCATAGGTTTTTATTATCGTTCTTATATCTAAAATACAAAAACTAGATTAAATGTTGTCCGGAATCACAAAACATTATCTGCCCTGTTACATTATGATTCTCAATCAGAAAATGCAAAGTCGATAGAATTGAATTCAAATCAACCTTTGTTTGCAAAGGTGTTTTCTTTACAACTTTATTAAATACTTCCTGACTTTTACCTTCAACGGGTAAGACTGGTCCTGGCGCAATTGCATTAACTCTGATATTGGGAGCCCATTCAACGGCAGCCATCTTTGTAAATTCAGCCAGGCTCTTTTTTGCCATTAAATAAATACTGTGATCAGTTTGATTATTAACAATAGCAGAATCCAAAATATTCACTATTGAGAAGGACTTCGTATTTACCGCCAACTGCTTCGACAACAATAATGGAGAATAATAATGTATCGCCATCATTTCTTCCAACAATTCCTTGTTTGTCTCTATCAGTTTACCCGGAGAGTATTTGCTTGCATTATTAATCAGCAAATCAATTTGCGAATGATTTATTAATATATCATCAATAAATACTGTTGCATTTTTCCAATCTGACAAATTAAATTTTTCAGCTTTAAATTTCTGTTTTGGATATTTAGTATGAAGATCAAGAGCCAATTGTTGTGCTACATCAATACTATTATTAGCATGAATAATAACATTCCAACCTTTAGCAGCAAGAAATTCAGCCATGCTTTTTCCAAGCCTTTTCGCTCCACCTGTTATTAAAGCTGTTTTTACCATTAACTATAGATTAATGAAACCAGTTTTTCAAGACCCACTTTATCTGCATCATCAAAAGCTGCATACTCCTTACTGTCTACATCCAGAACTGCAACAGTTTCACCATTTGCGTTCTTTACGGGAACTACAATTTCTGAATTACTGGCAGAAGAACAGGCAATATGACCAGGAAATTCGTGGACATTTTCTACAATAACCGTTTCCTTTGAATTAATCCCTGCCCAACAAACTCCTGTATCCTTTTTCAATTTCAAACATGCAACAGGTCCCTGGTATGCACTTACCACCAGATCTCCGTTTACCAGTTCATAAAAGCCGGTCCAGTAATAATAACTAAATTTGTGGTGCAAAAGTGCATTAATTGTCGCCATCCGTGATATTGGATAAGTTGTTGCTTCAATTAATCCTTTTACTTGTTCATATATTCTTTCGTAGCGTTTTGCTTTAGATTCAGCTTTCATAAACACTTATACCCTTAAATAAATTAAATAAAAAACCGATGAAAATTACAAATTAACATCGGCTTCTTAAAACAATTCTTATTAATATCTATTTATCTTTTAGCATTTCCTGCAGTTTCTTTCTGGTAAAGAATATTCTGCTTTTCACAGTTCCAATTGGTAAATCCAACTCCTCAGCTATTTCCTTATATTTGAAACCTTGTGTATGCATCTTAAAAGGAATTCTAAAATCATCATCCAACTTTTCAACCTTGGAAGACATTTCATTTACAGAATACACATTTTCAGGCGTTTCGGAAGCGTAATTATGCTTATATGCAACTCTAATTGCATCCTCTGTACTATCAAAAGTATTTCTGGTCTTTTGATCTCTACGATAATTATTAATGAATGTATTCTTCATAATTGTAAAAACCCACGCCTTAAAGTTGGTGTTATTTACAAATTGATTACGATAGGTCAGTGCCTTTAAGGTTGTTTCCTGTAGTAAATCACGAGCATCCTCGTCATTCGCAGTTAAGCTTAAAGCAAAATAAAGCAATTTATCCTGTAAGCTTAGCAATTGCTGATCAAACTTTTTTGCGGTCATATTGTTGAGTTTAATTTTTTGTTCGTTTTGTTGAACAAATATAGCTCAAAAATAAACATCTTGCAATAGTTTCAGATCTTTTTATCTCTTTTTAAATTATTTATTCTAAATTAAAATACCATATCTCATTGACTACCTATGTCATATGTAGTTTTAAGAAAGCAAATCTAAATAAGAGTATAGATTTACGAATAAATATACTGGTTAAACAAAATTTTCAGAAGTATTTGAAAAATAAGGGCTTTTAAAAGCCCTTATTTTTTACTCCTTGTATTATTTCTTGATAAATTTACTGGTAAATTCTCCTTCGTCTATTGCCAATTTAAGAATTTTAACACCAGATTCTAACGCAGATATATCTAATTCCTGATACCACATGTCAATATCTTTATGGAATTCTTTCCTCAGTTCATTATTACCTGATAAATCATAAATATTAACAGTTACATCTCCTTTAGATTCTGAGTTTAACTTAATAGTAATAAAATCCTGAGCTGGATTTGGAACAATCAACAGATCATCTTTTGCAGCTATACTAGATGCTATTCCTGTACCTTCTTCCTGAATAACAACATCATCAATTACCCATCCCCAACCTACTGCTGCATCATCAGAATGTAAGCGAAATCTTATTTGAATTATATCTCCAGCATTAAATGTATCATGCAATCGGATGGTATGACTCTCAAACAACTCCTTAGAATTAGGCTCATTTTCAATCCCTTCATAATCAAATTCATTGTCAGACTTATTATTATCGGCAAAATCTTTCCACTTAGCTGAATAATTTACATCATAACCATCCATTAAAGGAATCCAATTAGCTCCATCAATCGTTGCTTCAACAATAACATAATCCCAAAATTCTTCATCTCCGTACTTAGTTCCTTGCTCACCGGGTTCTACTAAAGCAATATCACGAAACTCCATTATTGCTTTATCCGCATCTTCCAAAACTCTTATTGGATGGTTAAGTGTATATGTATATTCGGTTTTTTCAGCATATGAATGTGGAGAATGGATACCGTAATCATCAAATAGATTCTTAGTAATTGTAAATGAGGTACCTTTAAAATCATATTTTCTGGACGAAAAGCTATTAGAATATTTCTCAATTGTTTCTCCTAAATTAGGATTAGAAACTTTCACAACATTAGATGTATATTGAATCATATCGGAATATCCTACAATTTTCAATTCAAAACTTAAAGCTGAATTATTATAATCACCAATTGAATATATTTCCTCACCAGAGCTAACATCAATTTTCGTTTCCCACAATTCACCTTCCAAATAAATTTTAACTGAATCCAAATTCAAAGAATAAAGGGCCTTATACCATATTTCTCCATTAGGTTTTTTAGCTGCCTGCTTAATATATGGTGGTTTAATTGCCGGTTGAATCTCAGGAACATCAAGAGTCCAAACTCCTCTACCATGTGTCCCCACTATAACTTGCTGGTTTACAATTTTCATATCCCAAATACAAACTGCCGGCAATCCATTATCAGCATATAACCAATTTTGCCCGCCATCAGTTGATTCAAATAATCCTATTTCAGTACCAACCCAGATAATATCAGGATTATATGGCATAACAATCATGTCGTAAACGGCAACATCAGGAAAACCATTTGAACTAGTAGAACTTCCACCAAAACCGGTTAACTCATTCCATGACTCACCTAAATCATCTGTTTTATAAATCTTACCTACTCCACCTGAAGCACATAATATAAAAGCTGTTTGAGGCTCTGTTGGATGGGCAACTATATTGGAGATTGCTAATCTGGTACTTCTTTGTAAAGGAGCATTAACTTCTGAAAAAGTCAAACCTCCATCAGTCGAAACAGCTATACCGGTATTCTGAGAAATGAATGTACCTGCCCATATAATTTGTCCATCGGCAGGACTTATTGACATTCGAGGACTATAAGAACCATACTCCCATGTTGTTTCCGGCATCCTAATAAGATCCCAGGTCTGTCCAAAATCAGGAGACCTCCATAACCCTGAATTTCCTCCAACTAATAATAAATCAGGGTTTGAAATACAATTGGCTATTTGTGTAACAAATGGGGCATTACCACTTTCAGTATCTCCTATGTCTGAACTTGGAACAAAATTCTGACCATCTATGGTAGTGTAAATTGAATTATAATATAACGAAATTGCCAGTTTGTTCTCATCTATTGAATGCCATACCGTTTCAAAGCCATCACCACCAGCAACTTTATTCCAACTTGAAAGATAATCACTATTCTCCCCGGAAATCCAGGTACCATTATCCTGTGTACCACCAAGGTATATATTATTATTTGGATGCCTGGAAATTCCATAGAATTGCGTAGTAACATAACCACTTACTCTTTCTGACCAACTAGCACCCTTATCATCACTAATAAAAACACCTCCATCATTACAGTTAATAATTCTATATGGAT
Organism: uncultured Carboxylicivirga sp.; assembly: GCF_963674565.1. Taxonomy (NCBI): domain Bacteria; kingdom Pseudomonadati; phylum Bacteroidota; class Bacteroidia; order Marinilabiliales; family Marinilabiliaceae; genus Carboxylicivirga; species uncultured Carboxylicivirga sp. The sequence goes on along the minus strand of NZ_OY771430.1, from coordinate 5,155,149 downwards.
TACCAGCTTTTTCTGTTATAATTAAGTTGTGATGATCGGCGTGAGAATAAGAATTCGTTCCTTGAGTCCTCCAATCTGATTTCTTAATTGAACTAAAAGACCTACTTTTTAAAGTATATTTTGAAAGAGAAATTGTAAAATCCTCAATATTGTCGGGATTCCAAACAACATTCTCACGAACTCTTGGGAATAAGCTTATTGCAAGTTGATTTTCTACACCTCCATCAAGAGAAATCTCGGATGACTCTATAGTATTGTAGTTCATTGAATGGATATGTATCTGTTCTAAACTCCCATTTGATAAATCGAATGAGCCATTTTCATCCTGATCCCGAACAGAGACCATTAGTTGTACATTATTCTCAGTATCCCAAACTTCAAAAGGCACATCGAAATAACCTTCGTAAGAATAATTCTCAGCATTAACAACCGCATCCGATAAGGAATTAACAGTAAAGAAATGAGCCTTTTGAGATTTACTATTTCCAAATCTGATTTCCACATTATTTAAATCTGCATAACCCAAATCATTTATACTTAATCCTCCCATTAAATATTGCCCATCAATATCACCGTATGTAAAGATATTTGAACCACTAGTATTAATGTCAAAAACAGAGTTTCCTTCTTCTGAATTTTCATTACCTATAGTAACTCTATAGACATCAAGCCCTCCAATCCAAAGGATATTCTTATTTGTTGGGTCGCCAACTAAGGTATTATTATACCATCCTTGAGCAGACAAAAACTCAACCTTAGTTCCAGTTGTTCCTAATTCCCAATTATCTCCTCCGTCTGTTGATAGATAAAGATTTGATTCCTCAGATAGAGCATAAATATAATTTGGCTCAAGTACTGAATACGAAACTTCAATACGTCCTTCTCCAATAGTATAAACTAATTTCCAATGATCCCCTCCATCATTAGATTTAATTATGCCTGAGCCATTGCTTGTAGCCAACAATTGCAACGGGTTTTGAGGATTAAATTCTAAATCCTGAATGCGTTTATTATTTGAAAAAACATTAATCCAATTAAGACCACCATCAATACTCTTATAGATGCCATTATTAGTTGCAACCAATACGGTATTCTCATCGGTTGGATGTACACTAATTCTATTAATATATTTAAAATTAGTATTATTCCTTGTTGATTCCAGAAGATTCCATGTTTGTCCTTTATCTAATGATTTGAAAATACCATTGCCCAATATGGCATCCAAATTACCAAAACCTTCACCAGTACCTGCATATATAACATTGTGATCAGATTCAGCCATGGCCAGTGAACCAATTGATAGATTCGGCCAGTCAGTAGTAATACATTCCCATGAATTTCCTGCATCCATTGTCTTCCAAATACCACCACCAACAGAACCGGCAAACCAGGTATCTGCACTATCATCATCGGGATCAAGTATAAATCCTCTGGTTCTTCCTCCCACATTACCAGGTCCCCGTTCAATCCAATTCAATTTAACATTAGATGATTTTAAAAAAGCTCTTCGATCTTTAGCCCGTTTAAGTTCATTTAGATTTTGATTAAACTGATAAGAATAGTTTTCTCCGATTGGTGACTTTAAAAAGTTTAAATATTCGAGGTATTTACCCGGTTTATCCTGTTTAAAATAACCATTATTTCTTCTTTCAATCTTCTTATTCTGATATGCTAGCAGTTGCTTTTTTGTAATTAATTGAGGTATTCTACTGTTATCATTTTCTACTTTACCAGTCAGAAAAAATAAACAGGCTGACATAAATAAAGTTATAATTAGAAAAAAAGGTGTATTTTTTTTCATTGTGTGTTGATTAGTTTGGTTGCTGATTTCTATTTAAACTTCTTCTCTAACGTATAAACATTAATAATATAGTTATTCATACTATTTTGTTCATTTATCTTTTGGATAATACCTGATTTACTTTTCACCAAAACATTTTCGTCGTCTTCCCATTCCACCTTGCCATCATTTAAAGATTCCTGAAAAATCATCTCTTTAGTGGCTAGATTTACTATTCCATAACTAATTCCATTCACAGGATGTTCAATATTTCTTTTTTGCGAGCTGTAAACAATAGCAAAAGTATTCGTTGAATTTCGTTTTATGATAATATTTTCTCCCAGAAACTTCTTACTAAGCAATTCTAAATCACTATCCGTAACAACTTTGCTTGACTTACAAGACATTATTAATACCAACGCTAATAATAGAATTAAATATTTATTCACAATCTCAAATTAAAATTATATTAACTATCCACCAATTAAAAATATGCAATATATTAAGAATTGCACATAAATAAGAAAAAAGGTTGCCCATGTAAATGAGCAACCTTTTTATATTAATCATTAGAATTAACTCTATTCCAAAGTCAACGACGCTGTAAAGAATGATATTCCTCCCAGGTAATCAGCTCCATAAGTTGCAGCCAGACCAACGGCATCTCCTTCATAATAAATATCATATTCTATAAGTAATGTTGGTGAATCACCACAGTTATCCCATTTACCAGTACCTTCAATCTCATAACGATATGGATCACCACTATATTCAGTTGTATAGATATATTGACGAGGTATAGCAATGGTTCCATCAGAAAGATTAACATTCATAACAACAGTACCTCTTTCTATAATTGGTTCACCCCACCAACCTTCTATCATGCCTTCACTTAAACCACTTATTGAAAGGCTACTACCACTAATCTGAGTGATACAACTTGTTGCCCAATATTGCTCATCTCCAGACCAAGTACCAACAAGATCAGTCAATCCATTTAATGGACAGAAATAAATTTGCATCACCTGACCACTATAAGTGGGATATTCTTTCTTATATGGATTTGAAAAATATTCTTCTCCAAATTCCAATTCAATTGCATAATAAACATCAAAGTCAGCTGTCTCTGCTACAGTAACATCAAAACTAGTTGTTTCTTCACCAGCAGCAAATGAAACAGTCGCAGGAATAGTAAAAATGTTATCTGTATTTGTTATAACACCTATCGGTACTTCTAACATTGATGAAGGATTATCTCTATTTACAGTTAATGTAAAAGACAAGTTACTAGGATTAACTCTAATTTCTGTAGAATTATCTATTGAAAACCTTACAGCAGAATCATCATTGAAATTAGGACTTGACTCAACTGTATCTTCCCATTCAGAGCAACCAACAAATAATGCCGATAGCGTTAAAAGAAAAACTATATATAATTTATTAAAGTTCATATAATCATTTTTAATAGTGAAACATATTATTCTACATCAGCAACTGGGGTTGGAGCTGGTGCAGATGGATTATTATCACCATGACTAATTAATGGGTTAGCTTCAATCTCAGCCTCAGAAATTCTCCATAATAAAATATCACTTTTAGGAGCAATATTAAAAATCATTGAAGCATTAATATATCCTGCGCCTCTTCGATCAACACCTTTATTCAAACGCATAATATCAAACCAGTTTAAACCTTCACCCCATAACTCTATACGCCTTTGATGAAATACTTCTTCTTGAATAGCCTCTGGACTAGAAGCTGAGCAAATATATTCTGGATCACGATATGTTTGTACAAAATATTCTAAAGTACTTTTACCATCTCCACCACTCATGGCCTCAGCTTCAGCTTTAATTAAATACATTTCTTCTATACGCATCAAAGGGACATCATTAGCATTTGTTGTAGTTGCAATCTCATTATTATAAGGAGCAAACTTTACATGTGTATATGGTCGATATCCAACTGCCTCCATTTGTGCCTGTTGCGCTGCAGTCAAATTCGATGACACACCATCTGAATCTAAAAACCAGCCTCTTCGAACATCAGATTCTGGTATCGAATTGAATAGTTTTTTACTAATTTGACGTCCACCATTGTAATTACAATATCCCCAATTTAAAGAGCCTAAGTGTGAAATCCAGTTAACAATCCCAGAGGTCACAACACCATCTGTTTCATTAATTATAATTCCCCACATCCAGTTTTTTTCAGACACAGACATAAAAGTAGGCTTACCAACATCAGCAATTGAACCTGGTACTGCATCACTTACATCAATTGCACGCTGTGCATCAGCAGCAGCTTCAGTATAGTTATGCATTGTCAAATAAATACGTGCCCTTAAACCATAAGCAACAGCTAAACTGACATAACGTTTATCATCACGAACAACTGCATCTTCAGCATCTTGGGCGTCTTTTAATAATGTTACTGCATTATTAATATCAGACAACATTAAATTATAGACCTCTTGTACAGTTGCTCTTGGAGCTCCATCAATAGCAACATTATTGGCATTTTGATCAGTCACAATAGGTACACAAAGTGCTGTTTCATTTCCCTTATAATTAAACTGGTATAATTGAGCTAAATTCCAGTAACTAAAAGCCCGTACAGCCATTCCTTGAGCTAAATAAAACTGAGAAGCTGTCTCCTCTGTAGCTGGATCTATCGTTCCAATAACCGTATTACAATTATAAATAATAGAATACATATCATTCCAAACAATCTGTGCTTCATCAGAATCTATTTCGCGATCAGAGAAATCTAAACTACTATTAGCCCAGTTATATCCAATAACTTCCATCGCCATATCTTCACCATTTGCATCGGTAAACATCATAACAGATGGATAACCAAAATCATTATGTCGAGTTCTATCACCTAATGCTGTATAGTTAGGAGCATACTGCGTAAACTGAGCAAATATTGAGTTAACACTTGCTTTTGCTTTTGACGGATCATTATTGTAAACCTCTTCCTTTACACCCTGTGTAATAGTGTCTCCCTCTGGAGCGGTATTGAGATTATCTTCACACCCAAAATAAGTCATTAAGACAGGTGCTAGTAAAATATATAAATATTTTCTTTTCATATCAATCATTTAAATTATTAAAACGATAGGTTTAGACCTCCAGAAATGGTACGAATAGGAGTATACAAGGCTGTTGTTGCAGCAGTAAAACTTTGTCGTGGATCTAACCCTTTCCTCTTTGTCCATAATGCAACATTTTCTGCAGTCAGATAAAACCGAACTTTAGAGATATTTAGGCTACTCAAAACATGTTTAGGTAGAGTATATCCAACAGTTATATTATTAAGACTGATGTAATCAGAACTTGTCAAGAAACGACTAGATAATGAATTTGTATATCTATCATTAGCATTTAAGCGAGGTACATCTGTAGTAGTATTGGTTGTTGTCCATGCATTGTAAATATCTTTATGCCAATTTTGACCTGCACTACTTGAGTAACCACCGTGCATTAAACGAGCATAACCAGAATCGTAAATTTGACCACCAAGTTGATATGAAGCTTGTATAGAAGCATCGAAACCATATGCTTCAATGGTCGTTCCAAAACCACCATATACAGTAGGTAGTAAATCATCAGATGCTTTCTTATTAGTACTTGCTAAGGCATAATCTGCTGTTGCATATTCAACACCGTCTTCACCCATGGCCATATACATTGCTTCTCCAGTTTCTTCACTTACACCTGCGTATTCTACTAAATACATTCGATACATCGACTCACCTTCTTCATAAAATCTTGATCCATCAGCAAAACTACCATCTAATCTAGGGTGTAATTCATTAATTTCATTTTTAATGAAAGTACCATTTGCATTTACAGCCCACATTAAATTAGACTTCTTAATAATAGTATATGACAAATCAACTTCCAAGCCAGAGTTAGTCATAGATCCAATATTCATAGGGATTTCAGGGAAGCCTGCACTTGGGTTAACTGGTTTATAATATAACATATCAGATGATTTACGCCCGAAATACTCTACCGTACCTGATAACTTATTACTGAATAAAGTAAAATCTACACCAATATTATAGGTAGTAGATGTCTCCCATGTTAAATCAGGATTACCTTTATAAACTAATGCACCATCAGAGAAAACACCATCTGCACCACTTACTTCATATTGATCCATATAAGCATAATAATTACCAATAGCATCATTCCCTTGTTCACCATAAGAAGCCTTTAATTTAAGCATATTCACCCATGATACAGAGTTCATAAACGATTCATTACTTATCAGCCAAGCTCCACTTGCAGAATAAAAGTTACCCCAACGATTATCTGGGTGAAAACGAGATGAAGCATCTCGACGATATGCAACGTTAAAAAAGTAAGTATCTTTTAAAGAATAGTTAAAACGTAGAAAAAGACCTTCTGTAGCATATTCATCTTTCTTACCTCCACCACGTAATTGGTCAATTGCATTACTTACATAATATGATTCTGGATTATACAAATTCTGACCTGATGCAAAATTATATTCGTATGTATATTTATAACCATCATAACCAGCAGTTATATCAAACTGATGCAAATCACTAACGGAAAATTGATAGTTAGCTACGTATTGTTGATTAAAGCCAACTGTTCTATAAGCTTGCTGCCAAGCTGTACCTCCATAAGCTGCACTTTGCCCCATATAGGCATTGCCTAAATCATTATAGCGAGTGTTGTCTACATTTAAACCATAGCGAGCATTAATTTTTAATCCTTCAATTGGTGAGATCTCTGCAAACCAACTAGAATTCACAATATCCATAATATAATCTCGCTTATTATATTTAAGATCTCCAGCAGGGTTTGCAATTGCCATAAATGGTCGGTCAAAGTTAGTACTTACTCCATCACCATAATCATAGACATTACGCCCATTATTCTGAATTATTTGCATATTTTCAGCACTGCGAACATATAACGGATAAATAGGTGCAATATAATTCGCAACAAAGAACGCATTACCACTAGAACTGGTTGATGTTTGCTCTGAAGGATAATTACTTTCGATACTATTTATATTAACATTCGCTCCAACTTTCAACCAATCGGTTATTTCTTGATCTCCTTTTAATCGGCCTGAAAAACGAGAAAAACCAGATCCATCAACAACCCCTTGATCATCAAGATATCCAAAGGAAAGATAATATGAGTTTTTATCTGTACCTGCTGAAATTGACAAATTATATTCCTGACGTGGATTCGATTTAAAAGTTTCATCAGCCCAATTATCAGGTGTATAATAGTACTGACCATCACTATAACCTAACAAAGCATTAGGATTAAGCTTACCATTTGATCCAATTAGATTTTCTCCATCTGGAACTGTATATACCTGATATCCTAAACCTCCGTCACCATTGGATACAATAGTTTCATTTGCATATGAATTTGCTTCGGAAGGACTTAAGCCTAATTGATTAACTCCAGCACTATAAATTGCTTTATAAGTTTGCTCGTAATAATTTTGCGGGCTTGTTAGAACATCATAATTCTCAATTGCCCGAGAATTCATACCGTATTTAGCATCGACATTAACTACAACCTTTCCTGATTTCCCTTTCTTTGTTGTAATCATAATTATTCCATTAGCTCCTCGTGAACCATATAAAGCCGTTGAAGCAGCATCCTTCAAAACTGTCATTGATTCAATATCAGACGAATTTAATGAAGACAAATCCCCATCAAACGGAACCCCATCCACAACGTATAATGGATCTGAGTCAGCGTTAATTGATCCAACTCCACGAATTCTAATGGTAGCTTCTGAACCAGGTTGACCATTATTACTTAGAACCTGAACACCTGCAACAGCACCTGATAATGCTTGAGAAACATTAGAAACCTGTCTTTTCTCAATTGTTTCAGCACTAACAACCGCAGCAGATCCAGTATAGGATCCTTTTGTTGACGTACCATACGCTACAACAATAACTTCATCAATATCTTCTGAATCACTACTCATGACAACACTAATTTGTGTTTGTCCAGCAATTTCAACTTCCTGAGCTGTCATGCCCACAAAAGAAAAAACAAGAGTAGTCGCATCATTTGGAACAGATAAGCTATATGTTCCATCAGGGCGGGTAACCGTACCAACGGTTGTTCCTTTTACAAATACTGATACACCTGGTATTGGACTACCATCATTAGCATCAGTCACAGTACCGGTTATATTGGTAGTTTGTGCTAAAAGAGCTTGCACACCTACCATAACCATAAACGAAAGTGCAAAAAGTACTTTCTTCATAGACTAAAGGTTTAAATTAATAAATAGGACAATTATTCAATTCTAACGTAAAAATAACATTCTGTATTAATTTTTAAAATTTTTTAACTTTATATTTTTCTTTCACTTACATTAGTCAAACCTCTAAACACAACTAAATTCAATCATCTTATGATTTTTATCATGTTTCTCAATGACAGATTGTTAAATATAGATATGTTATCATTTTTAACAACCGACCATTTGGTCTCCTCATTTTCAATAAATTAGAAAGAATAAATTTTAAAAATTAAACTATTAACACTTACACCATTCATTCAAATATAAAACCTTTTTTAATAAGAAAGGTTTTTTGTATTACAACCCCCATTTTATAGCCTTATAAACATGTTAAAAAGAAAAATAATAAATTGACCCCTATATTTTTTTACAGATAAAGCCTTAGAACAACCACAAACTATCAAAACTTAACTCAATAACAATGATTTGTGTAGCAAACTGATATATCACATCTAGTATATAGTGATACCATAATCTTATAAAAATGCCCGATCACAAAAGTAATCGGGCTTGGCATATCATTTTATCTTACTTATTTTTTGGGAATATTCTTTAATGTCTCTATTAGAAAATCCCAGAATTGAGAAACAGTTTCAATATTTACTTTTTCATCCGGAGAGTGAGGAAATCGAATTGTTGGACCAAAAGATATCATATCCCAATGAGGATATGCACTACCTAATATTCCACATTCCAAACCAGCATGTATAGCTTTAATTTCAGGAATCTTACCCCACATATTATTATAAACCTCTTGCATGGTCCTTAGTATAGGAGAATCCATATTTGGTTTCCAACCTGGATACTGACCACCAAAAGTTACTTCTCCTCCTGCTAACCTAAATGTACTTTCAATAGTTGATTCCAGATCTTCCTTTGCTGTATCGACCGAACTTCGTAATAAACACTTAACTTCAATGGAACCGCTTGTAGATTTTACTATAGCAAGATTGGTTGATGTCTCAACTAATCCTTCCATATCATTACTAAAGCGGATTACACCATTAGGACATGCTTGAATAGCGTTAATCAGGTCATCCTGCACTAACTCCTGAATGACTCCATTAGGAAGGCTGGTTACTTCAGCTGTAAACGAGATAGTTGTTTCTGCTCCTTTATATTCCTCAACAAAAATTTCTTCAAATTCTTCAATGGATTCAATTAATTCATCAGCATTTTCAGAAGGCAGAGTAATAACAGCGAACGCTTCACGAGGAATCGCATTACGCAAACTACCTCCATCAATTGATGCCAGTCGAGCATCCAAATTAGCAACTGCAAATTTCAAAAACCGAAACATTAACTTATTGGCATTACCGCGACCACGATTAATATCAAGCCCAGAATGACCACCTTTTAAACCAGTTAAACTCAGTTTATATGCAACAGAACCTTCTGTAACATCCTCTTCTGTATATTTGAACTCGACACTTGCATTAGTACCTCCTGCGCAGCCTACATACAATTCACCTTCATCTTCCGAATCCATATTCAAAAGAATATCACCCTGAAGCAGACCCGGCTTAAGTGCATTTGCTCCAGTCATTCCAGCCTCCTCATCCATTGTAATCAATGCTTCAACAGGTCCATGTTCAATATCAGCAGCTTGAAGTACCGCCATTGCAGCAGCAACACCAACACCATTGTCAGCACCCAATGTTGTTCCATTGGCTGTAACCCATCCATCCTCGATATATGTCTCAATCGGATCTTTTTCGAAATCATGTTTTTTATCGCTGTTCTTTTGAGGAACCATATCAATATGCCCCTGAAGAACAACTCCTTTTCTATCTTCCATCCCCGGGGTAGCCGGTTTACGAATGATTACGTTACCCACTTCATCACGAATGGTCTCCAATCCCAATGACTTTCCAAAATTTTCTATAAAATCAATTGCCTTGCCTTCTTTCTTTGAAGGACGTGGTATCTGTGTCAGTTTATAAAAACTCTCCCATAATCCTTTAGGAGTTAAACCTGCTATTTCGTTACTCATATCAAACTTTATTATAAGGGGGACATTTATTTATAATTTCAAATTAAGGAAACAACATTCCTTATTTCATACTGCGTTTTATTGATTTTAGGGCTCCAGTCTTTTCATCCAAACGGATCGAAACATTTTCTTCCTCTAAGATTGAAGAAGGTAAACTTACAAGCTGACCATATTGTCCTAAGTAAACTTCTTGTTGTTTAATTAACTGGTTACGATCAATTAGTTTAACATTTACCTTTCCAGGCTGACAATAAAACAAACCGTTGCGAACCTCTTCTTTTGATACCGGCATTGGTGCATCAGGTAATTTAGATTGCTCCAATCCTTTAATCTCGATATAAACAGGCGTTCCGCTTACGTCCATCTTATCAACTATACCTTTTACTGTTGAAAAGCGAAACAACACATCACTTTCAGCACTTAAACTATTAGGTTCCAGATCAAATACTTTAATTTCTATCATACTCACTTTTTTCCCAACAAAGAGTTCTAAAAAAGATTTTTCCAAATCATTCAACTCTTTCATCATAACTTCATAAGCCTGTCCATCAGGAGGCAATTGCTCAAAATCGCTTGCCAATACTTTAAAACGTCTTTTGCGAATTTTGTAAATAAAGTTAGCAGCTTCCTGAGCCATAGCAGCTGTTGATGTTTTTTCCAGCTGTTTTTCTAACATTGCAACTTCATTAAAGTTTACATCTTCCATTTCCGGAAGTGGTTTGTAGGTATAATCTTTCAATGATTGAAAATTATCCAACTGATCATCTGAATTAATTCCATAAAGAACCCCATCATTTGAAATATTCAATAGAGGAGCCACATTGTTACCTTCATAACTGATCGCAAACCTTTTTGATGCATCAGGCAAACCATAGGTCGAAATATCAACACTCTTAATTTTCCATTCAACCTTATCTTCAGTTATTACATCGGTTACATTTAACATCTTTTGAGAATACCTGTAAAATGGACCTACTTTATAAATTGTCTTCTCAACAGAAACAGCAATTTTCAAATGAGTTGTTGGTAAACTATAAACAATTGCATTTGATGCTGCATTTTGCATTGTTGAAACAGCCTTCACATTTACTTTAGAGGGTATCATTTTCTCTCCTGAACAGGACGCCAGCAAAGCTATTGTTGAAAGTGCATACAAAAACTTCTTCATTCTTCAATAATTTTCAAAACAGTGTATATTCTGATTTCACATTAGGGTAAAGTCGCAAACATCAAAGGTAAAGTAAAAAAGTGAAACACCAAGGTCGACCAACGACCTGCAAATGGACCTTTTAAATATATAGACAGGATTTTAATTTTGTCTTTAATCGGTTAAAAGCCTTGTCTAAGCAGTTAATTATATCACTTGCAGTCAATGATTCCATGGATGCTGACACAATAAATTCATCTGCTGATAATCCATGCACATAAACAGCCAGACGAGCTGCATCAAAAGGCATATAACCCTGAGCCAGGAATGACAGAACAATGCCTGTTAATACATCACCACTACCAGCAGTAGCCATCCCCGCATTACCCGTAGAGTTAAACCAACAAACTCCATCAACATTAATAACGGCAGTATTAGCACCCTTTAGAATTAGAACAACGTGCTTTTCCTTAGCAAATTCAATTGCTTTTTGTAACCGTTCATAGGCATTTGCAGACGTCCCAACCAAACGATCTAATTCGCCCGGATGTGGAGTAAGAATTGAATTCTCTGGAATAACATTATAACATCTTTGATCTTTACTTAAAATATTAATAGCATCTGCATCAAGCACCAATGGCTTATTGTTCACTTGTTGCATCAGTTCAAACAGAGCAGTTTCCGTATTGGGTTTAATTCCAATGCCCGGACCAATCCCTATTGCATCAAAATCTTCCAATAAAGGATGCTCTGAAATCAAAATATCAGATCGATCAATACTAGCCATAGCCTCAGGAACAGCAGTTTGAATAATATTATAGCCCAATCGAGGGACGTGAGTCGTTAATAAACCAACTCCCGTTTTCATGCATGCTTTTGATGCCAAAACTGCAGCGCCCATTTTACCATATGAACCAGACATCAATAAGGCATGCCCAAATTTTCCTTTATGATCAAATCGGTTTCTCTTTTTTAATAGTCGGCTAATGTCTGATTCTTCCGTCAAAAAATAAGTAGTATCTGAATCGCTGATAGCTTTCTTATCTAAACCTATATCAACCACCTCCCAATTACCTACATACGCTTCACTGTCTGAGAAGAAAAAAGCCAGCTTTGGTATTTGAAAAGTAATTGTATAAGAAGCTTTAACGCAAGTCTGCAAATTCTCAGCTGAATTATTCTCACAATATAAACCTGATGGCACATCTATGGATACCACAGAATTATTTGTACTGTTTATCTCATTTATAGCTTCAGCATAAACTCCTGTGACTGGTTTATTCAATCCACTGCCAAATAAGCCATCTATGATCCATTCTTCAGAAGTGATATTCAATCTTACCTGCTCATCAGCCTCTGCAATGACATCTGAATAGTTTTGCAATAAACGATTCAAATTAATACTGGCTTCTTCTGTGAGTTTATTATCCTGACCTTTAAAAACTATTACTCGAACTTTACGCTTGTCTTCTAATAACATTCGAGCAACAGCTAATGCATCACCTCCATTATTTCCTGGCCCTGCCAAAATCACCACCGGATTTTTTGCACACAACTTTACAAACCTATTATAAAAATCCCTGGAAGCTCTTTCCATCAAATCAATCGATTCAATAGGTTCATTCTGAATTGTTGCATTATCAACCCCTTTTATTTGTAGTGAGTTTAAAATTTTTATCATATTTTACACCGAAATCCAATTAAAAACCTAATACAATGAGAAAACACATCATTTAAAATGATATTAATAACTAAATTTGCCAATTCGTAGGTTTTGAAAAAAAATTAAACCAAATAAAATTGTCATCAAATTAAATAACATGAGTAATAAAGATAGAGCATTTTTTGGACACCCGTTAGGATTGTCTTCTCTTTTTGCCACAGAGATGTGGGAGCGTTTTAGTTATTATGGTATGAGAGCCCTTTTGGTGTATTTCTTAACAGATACATTGATTGAAGGTGGTTTCGGGATGGAAGAACTTGATGCATTTACCATCTATGGTATTTTTACCGGTTTGGTTTATGTAACTCCTATAATTGGAGGGATGCTTGCTGATAAAGTATTAGGTCAAAGAAAGGCTATTTATATAGGTGGACTAACAATGGCTATTGGACAATTACTATTATCATATAGTGCAATGTCTGTTTCACAGAACCTTGAAGCTCGCCAGATGATTTTCTATATTGGATTAGGTGTTCTTATTCTAGGAAACGGATTTTTTAAACCCAACATTTCCACAATGGTTGGAGAGTTATATGACAATGCAGATCCGAGAAAAGACGGTGGCTTTACCATATTTTACATGGGTATTAACATAGGTGCAGGTATTTCACCTCTTATTGCAGGTAAACTTGGAGAGCAAGTTGCCTGGCAATATGGTTTCATGGCTGCAGGTATTGGAATGATTATCGGTACTGTCTGGTTTTATTTAAGAAGTCATACATTAGGACCAATTGGAATGCCTCCTGCAGTTAAAAAAGAACGTATTCGTTTAATTGCAAAAGATTGGGTAAGTATTCTTATTTATGTTGGATCTATAGTAGGTGGGGTATTCGCTTTTATTATGGGTTGGAGCATATTACCTGAAGCTGCTTCAAGTTGGATTATCGGAATCGCTGCTGTAGGTGGCTTAATCTACCTAACCTTAAATATTGTAAACGGAACCAATGGAAAAACTGAATGGAGCCGGGTAAGCGTAATCATCGTATTGGCTTTATTCAACATCTTCTTCTGGGCAGGATTTGAGCAAGCCGGAACAACGTTTAGCATTTTCGCCCGAGACAATACCAATCGTATGATTGGCTCATTTGAAATACCTGCCACATGGTTCCAAAGTGTAAATGCAGTATTTATTGTTGTATTTGCGCCTTTATTCACGATCCTCTGGTCAAGATTGGACAGAGTAAAACTTAACCCAAATACTCCAATGAAATTTGTTTGGGGAATGATCCTATTAGGATTAGGATTTGTTGTAATGGCAATTGCCTCAGAACGAGCTGAGAGCCATCTGGTGAGTCCAATCTGGTTAGTTATGGTATTTATGATTCACACATTTGGGGAACTTTGCTTATCTCCTATTGGCCTTTCTATGGTTACCAAACTTTCCCCCACCAAACTTGTATCTACGATGATGGGTGTTTGGATGGGTAGTTTTGCAGCTGGTAACTTTGTTGCTTCTCAGATGAAAGCTATTTCTCTTAAATTAGAATCGGTACTTGATACTAGTATTCCTGTTTTCTGGTTTATTGCCATTCAATCATTCATTGCAGGTCTTATTCTTTTTGCTTTATCTCCTTGGTTAAAGAGGATGATGCATGGTATTAAATAATCGATTGTAATATATTTAAAGCCGGTTTGTAGCATTCAAACCGGCTTTTTTTATATCTTTTCATCAGGTATGTAAAATGCAATCTTGGTTAAGATGCTAAATATCATACTTTTTCCGTTTGACATAGTCTAACTTTAAAAAGATAACATCTCGTCTAAAAAACTTAAACTTATGGCAAAGAACCAAAAGCACCCCAAGGGGTTAATGATTCTCTTCTTTACCGAAATGTGGGAACGTTTTGGATATTACCTCATGCTTGGCATTTTTAGTTTATACATGATTGAGCCAACTTCATCCGAATTTGCCGGATTAGGATTCACAAACATGTATGCTGCAGATATTTATGGCACATACCTTGCATTAGTGTATCTGACTCCTTTCTTCGGAGGGCTGATCGCAGACCGATTTATCGGGTATCGAAAGTCTATTTTAATTGGTGGTGTATTGATGGCTGCTGGCTACATTGGATTATCAATCCCAAACTCAATGATAGCCTTTTATATTGCACTCTTACTAATTATACTTGGTAATGGAATGTTCAAACCTAATGTATCAGTTCTTCTCGGAAAATTATACGAAAGACCTGAATACGAATCGTTAAAAGACTCAGGATACAATATCTTCTATATGGGTATAAACATTGGTGCCTTTGTCTGTAATTTCGTTGCTGCATATCTGCGGCTCACCTATGGTTGGGGATGGGCATTTGCTGCTGCCGGTATCGGTATGATCATCGGAGTCATCTGGTTCATGATTGGTCTAGCAAGAGTTCCTGAAATAAAAGAAGCGGATAAAATATCGCCTAAACGTCCGAATGATATCTCAATGGCAAGAATCTTTGGTGTATTATTCCTGCCAGCTTTTGCAGCTGCTGCATTAGGATGGTTTATTCCGAACAATATCTTCGGATCTGATTCAACTGATGCTTTCATTTTCTTCTGCATACCAGTTATTTTATTCTTTTTTACTACCTGGAAATCAGCTGACAAAAAAACTGAGCGCGAACCCATTGCAGCTTTGCTTGCTGTATTTGGAGTAGTAATCATATTCTGGGCTGTATTTCATCAAAATGGATCGGCTCTTACCTATTGGGCAAAAAATAACACTTCACGCGAGGTTAAAGGCATAACCGAATCAGTCATAAATACTGTTGCCAAGGCTGAAGAAGTATCAACTGTACCACGAACCATACAACTGCAAGGATTACATGGAGAGGATTTAGGAAGTAAAACAGGGCCAAATCCATATTTTGATAATTACACTAAAGATTTACCTGTAGGAAATATTGATGGCAAACCCGGAGATGTAAATGACGAAGATTGGAATAGGGTTCCAAAACAAGAACTCCCCAAATATGGAAAGATCAACTTATGGCCTACAGAACTCCAGGCTTCCATTAACCCGTTTTTTGTAGTGGTACTAACTCCATTAGTTGTCATGTTCTTTGGATTTTTAAGACGGCGCAAAAAAGAACCTACCACTCCCGGAAAAATTGCATGGGGTATGTTAATCTCAGCGTTATCTTGGTTGGTGATGGTATGGGCTGCTATAGCTTCCGGCAACGGCATCAGCAAAGCCTCTGTTGCCTGGTTATTTGGAGTCTATGGTGTAATTACCATAGGAGAACTCTGCCTTAGTCCAATGGGTTTATCCCTGGTTTCAAAATTAGCACCCAAGCGTATTGCAGCTTTGATGATGGGAGGATGGTTTCTGTCCACTGCAATTGGAAATAAACTCTCAGGTGTACTTTCAGGACTTTGGGACGTATTTGAAAAAAAATCATATTTCTTCCTGACCAACGCTTTACTAACAGCTGGTGCATTTATAATCATACTTATTTTAATGCCATGGCTTAAGAGGGTTTATAACGAATATGTCAATTAGAATATCATAAAAAAGAGGCCGGCGGCCTCTTTTTTATTCCTAATCATGAAGGATAAGCATTGGATGCTCTGGATGCAACACCATCTGCCTTGTTGTGCTTGGGTGAAACAAACGATCAAAAAAGCTTTCATTATGACGAATCAAGGTGACCATATCGCAACCGTGTTCATCCATAAACTTCAAAATTCCTTTACTGATATTTTCCCCTTCAATAAAATTAAAGTTTAAATCAAGACCTTCGAAATGAGCAGCAATTTTCTCTTCAGCATCAATACGATTAACGTAATCATCTTCCAACACATTAACGAAGCTGATACCAGCATCAAAATGCTGAGCTAAATCTCTTAATGGTTCAACCACGTTATCTAACTTCACATCCTTTAAATCGGTTGCAAAAACAATATTCTCAGGCTTTTTAAACTTGGCATGCTTAGGCACAACCAACATGGCAGCCTGAACATTTTTCACTACCTCATAAGCATTACTACCGAGAAGGAAATTTTCAAGAGCCGTTTCTCCTCTACAACCCAAAACAATAAGTTCCGGTTTAAAATCTGAAACTTCATTTTTCACAACATCTAGCAGAGAGCCAAAGCGTGAAGCTAGTTCAATCCGTGCATTTGGAAAGCGCCTGTGTAAAACAGACAATTCATTTTTTAAGCCTTTCAGACTTTCCTGTGCCAACTCTTCTTTTACTTGCATAATATATGGGCTACCGCTGAACTCAAGATCATATGCATTTAATAAGTCGAAATAAACTTTTTCGTTTTCAAACATCTTGAGAGCATATATAGCGGCATTCCTGGCTGTATCTGAAAAGTCGGTCAATAATAAGATCCTTTTCATAATTCAAAACTTTAGTAGTTACAAAAGTTTTTAAGTACAATGGCCGCAGTTGGCTGAGGAAGACTCACATCCGAACTTTTTCGATGAGTTTTGGCTATGATAAATAAAACGGTAAGAATAAAAGGTAAAACCCTTTTTTGAGCACATACATAAGTTTATACGAATTAACAAAGAAATTAGTTTGAGTTTTAGTGTAATAATTATATCACTTCATCAACGCGAAATAAATGTTAGTCAACTAAGTGTAACTCAATTTCCGTATAAATGTATTTAAAAGGTTAAGATTGTTTTACTTCCAATCGTCGCAGGACAAAACGACCTTCCAGATTTTGATCATCAACACTGTGACCTTCAATTCTATCCGGATCATCTAACTCTGCAATTCTGTCATCCAAACAATACTCAAACTCAAAAGAACTTTCCAGAACGAGGTAAGAAACTCCTTTTAGAAGCAACCGATCATCTTCAATCTCACCAACCACTTCTATATCAATCAAGAATGGTTCTTCTTCATAAATATACTCTGTATAAACCAAATTGCCTGTAATAACAGAACCCACCTGCTTCAACAGCGCATAACCCATATCAAAACCTGCTTCAAACTGTTCAAAAAAACGCCATTGACCTGTCAGATCCATCTTACAATAATTTATAAAAAAAGAGCTGGCAAATATACCAACTCTTTTTAATAATCCTTCTAAAGGATAATATCATACCTACGCGCCTGCTGGAATCGCTCCCATACCAAACACCATACTAAGCAAAGCAACTGTTTCGATGATACCCATTGCTGCAATATACATACCTGCTCCTTGTTTATCATCTACTGCCAGGTTAGCACAGGCAGCAGCACCTGCTTTACCCTGCATAATTGCTGAAGCAGCAATTGCAACACCTACAAATAGTGCAAAAACCATCTGGTTCATATAGCTATCAGGATTCAGGTTAGCGCCCATTAGAGAGTTCATAAAGATCATACCATAAATCACCTGACTTAAAGGCATACCTACCATCGCCAAAGCTAATGAAGGTAATTTCTTTTTGTCTTTAATAGATTGCTTCCAAAGGCCCATTGCACCCATAGCTGCAATACCAGTTCCAACTGCTGAACCTACTCCAGCAATTCCTAAAGCGATAGCGTGGCCACCAAATCCGTTTACTACTGTTAATAATGTCATCGTATATAATTTTATTAGATTTTACTTATTTTTTTAATTTGAAAGGGTTGTATTCACTTCCTGAAAACTCAACACTGGCATGACCGGCGTACTCCAACATGTTTAATCGCACACCGTGCACCAATACAGCCATCGCTGCAAGTATCATATTCAATCCATGACCTAAAATCAGAACCAAAACAGCTCCAACACCTGATGCAACCGTGGTTATTCCATCTCCTATTGCCATATCATTAAAACTACTTGCCATTAACACCGTTGATAATCCAACAGCATATAAGCGAATGTATGAGATAACATCAGAGAAACCATTGATTACATTTAAAGGCAAATTACCTAAAGAGGATAAAATTCCTTTAATGATAGGATGGCCAGGACTTGAGAACAAGGCTACCAAAACGGCACCACTTGCAAATAACCATACCATAAAGTCAGGTCCGGGAATAGACAACACCATTTGACTCACCAGAAAATACAAACCCCATACAATGGCGATCCAACCAACCTGAGCAATAACAAGCACTGTATTAATGTATTTCCAGGCTTTTTGTATATGGCCAATAGTCAGATGAATGGCTCCGACAAGGAACATGAACTGTTGAATCTTAAGGTTATCTCCTCCAAAACTTGCAAGTTGCTGCACTTGCAATTGCTTAAGGAAAGGAATATTTGCAATGGTTTCAGCCCCAAAATAGGTACCAGTCAGTACACCCCAAATCATTACTGAAACCGAAAGGGTATAAAACAGACCAAACTCTATCTTCTTTACAAAACCACTTTTCCAATGAGCAAACAGAGTCAGACCAAAAAAGATAAGACCATAACCTGCATCACCCACTAATATACCAGTAAAGAAAGTAAAGAATATCAAAAATACTTTTGATACATCTATTTCGTCGTAGCCCGGAACCAATCCCATAAAACCCATGACCGGCTTTATCTTATGCGACCATTTCGGATTCTGTAACAAAGTAGGAACCTGATCATACTCATCCGGGCGAGGCTCTTTTACTACATAACCCCAACCATTCTGATCAGCAACCTGAGTCACATCATCTACTTTATCGACCGGAATAAAGCCTTCCCAACAACGAACCTTCTCATGAAAAGCAATTCCACCATATTCCACAGTGCGCACCTTCAGGCGACGTTCTCTTTCTGACAAAGCATCGATCAATAAATCTTTCTGGGCACTTAATCCCTTTATTATCTGTTTTCCTTCAGTTAAAATAGCTGTCTTTTCCAAAATAGACTGTTCAACCTCCTCCTTTGATAGCTTTGGAAAATCAATCTTTTGGTAATTTAAAACAGCATCCTTTTCTATAGTGATCAATACAATCCTGGCAACACCATTCGCAATACTTACTACCTTAACATTTTGCTTGCTTTGGATATTTTTAATATCCTTCTCAGGCATTTCGTAAAGCGAAAGATAAATACCTTTTTGGTTGATCAACTTTATATCAACCAAAGAAATATTACCCCAATTGGCATACCATTGCTGGTCTTTATTAAGGCTTTCTATTTCCTTTAGAAGATCAAGGTTGGAATTATTAGTTTCAAGAACTTTGTTCAACAATGTTATCTCACCTCTTTCAATACTGCTGTAATCTTTTACCTGAACAGAACTACCGACAGTTTCACCTTCAACAGTATCTAAAATAGAAATGGCTTCCTGAAGTTGCTCAATCCTATTCTGTACACGATCAATTGAATCATCCTTAGCAGGTTGAAAAGGTGTGATATGCACTAATCCCAATTGACCCAAAACAGTTAAGTCTTCATCCATATCATTAGTAGGATGTGACATAAAGAGCAACAGTTTTTTCATTTTTATAATCATACCATCACTCCTTCCTTTTGTGTAGTTTTAACAACTTTAGCAGTTGCAATTGTCAGACGCTCGTCATCCTGCAATTTCTGACCGATTTTACGAATCGCTGTTTTAGCATTCGGTATTCGTCGGTTTTCAAACAGTTTAATTCGCGCACGTACATCCAGAAGCTCTTCTTCAAGCAATCGAATCTGTTCTTCCAAACATCCAATCTCAGCCATCAATTGTAATTGCTCCTGCATTAATTCAATCGCATCATCCACCCATAAGGGAGTATCCTCTTCAATGGGCTTCACGTTAAAATCTACACCTTCGTATTGATCCACGCGTACTCCAGCCACATCAATATGCCTGGTAATAACTTTGTTTACCGATATAAAAGATGCAACATCAACATGTGAATCACTCATAACAGCTACCCAAGGTTCAGCTGCTTTATTGTTCTTGTCAATAACCTGTCGTATTTCCTCTATTCGTTCAGCAATTGTATTAATTGTTGACATTAAGGATTTTTCCATGGCCTCGAACAATGGCAGCATTCGTAAGGATACCTTCAGAATTTTTTTCTGACGGGCACGCTCTGTTTTTGTGTATTTTATTTTTGCTCCTGCCATTATACCTCCTTCTTTTTAGGTGGGTTAACAACCGATGCCAACACTTTTGCTCCCTGTTCTTTATCAAATGAGTTCAAACGGTTTAGAATCTGCAACCGCAGTTTATAAATCATTACCTCAGTTAACGTAAACACTTCACCTGCCTGTATGGTATCCAGTTCTTCCCATTGCCATTTCATTATTAGCTTTTCGCGCTCTAATGGATTGGCATTAATAATAGCTTGTGGAAGTCGCTGTAAACCGGGGGTTCTTTTTTGAGCTTTGGCCATTCTGATTTCAGAAATGTCATTTTGCATTTCCTTCAACATGATTCCAATGCTCTTTAAACCAACCTTCCCTTCCGAATCGGTTGCCTGATATATATCGACCGGTTCGAGTTTTTTAAAGTGCTTTGCCGACAATTGATTTTTGGCGTCATTGGTGAACTCCTCCATGGTAATTGGAGGTACCTGGCCAAAGCTCAAAGATGGCAAACTACACATTAAATAAACCAAGTTCGACATGATTAGTCCTCCTGGTTTTTGGTTATACGTTCAACCAAATCTTTATTCATCAAAGCAAACATAGCCTGCTGTATATCACTATCGCTCAAAACAAACTGAACGCCACTATTTCCTTTAGACTGAATCTCAATTTTAGCTTCACTATTTGTTAAAGGCTTCAGTTCTACTTGTTCTTTTAAACCTTCACTAACAATAAATGACTCCATTGCTTTTAGTGTTTCTGCAGGTACCGAAACAGTTTTACCACCTTCGATAGTGGCAACAACTGCTTTTACCAATTCCTGCAGATATTGCTCCTGCTTAAACAAGCTTTGCGTTAATCCACCAAAAACAGATTCCATGTATTTTAAAACGGCCACTTTAGTCGCCTCAATCATATCGCGCGATGCTTGCTTAATTGCGGTTTGAGCATTCTTCTCAGCCTGTTCAGCTTTTGAATTTGCCTCATCAATAATGGTACGTTTTTTATTTTCCGCATCCGAAATGATTGCTTCAGCTTGCTTTTTGGCATCTTCAATAATGCGTTGCTTTTCCGCTTCGCCTGCATTAATACCTTGCTCTTTCAGTTTTGCAACTATTCCTTCAAGGTTTTCTTTATTATCGTTCATTTCTTTATTTTTTTATTGATAACCGCTTAGTTCTTATCCCAATATTCTTCAATCAGTTTTTTACTCAAACCTGTTTCTGTTGGATCGAAATGACGTTTAAGTATTGACCAACACTTATCCAAAGCTGCTTCCAATCCGATAGGCTCACCAAAAGGTTCCTCAATATTACTGATGAAGTCGGTACGGTATCGTAGTAATTTTTGCGAGTAAGCATCGTTGGCAGCTCCAACTTCAGAAGCTTCATAGGCTTTTTCAGCATCAGCCAATAACGAAGCCATAGCTGTCATAATAGCACGGTGGTCACTACGAGTTTTACCATTCACCCCTTGTTTCAGACGAGATAGCGAACGAGCTAATTTCAGCTTACCATTTTCAAGGAAGAACTGACCTTCGGTAATATAACCTGTGTTATCAGGAACAGGATCTTCCAATGATTCTAATGTAGTTGCACCGATAATTGTGATTGAACCAGCTCCTTCAATATCGGCAGCTACCTCATATCGTTTTGCTAATTCAGAGTACAATGATCCTGGATAACCTTGTAATGATGGAATCATATCCTGGTAATTGGCAACGTTACGAAGAATGTTTGACCAGTTGGTCATGTCTGTAAGCAATACCAAAACGTCTTTACCCTGATCACCAAACTCACGAGCCACACTTAATGCTACGTCAGGTAACATCAGTCCTTTAATCTGAGAATCACCGGCAAGGTGAGTAAACATGATGGTTTTATCGATATTACCTGATTGTGAAAGTTGTTCTTTAAAATACTGGTATTCATCAAATTTCAAACCTATACCAGCAAAAATAATGACATCAGCCTGAGCTCCTTGTGCAATTTGCGATAAAAGTCGGTTATATGGTTCGGTAGGACCTGCAAAAATTGGAATCTTCTGCGATTTAACCAATGTATTAAATACATCAATCATTGGAATACCTGTCCACAGTGGTTGTTTTGGAACATTACGCACTGTTGGATTAAGCGTATCTAAACGGGTCGAAACCTGCTTCTCAAAAATCACTTCAGGTCCTCCATCGGCAACTGCACCCGAACCATCAAAACTACGTCCCAGCATCTTAGTTGAAAAACCAGCTGTAAGCGGAATTTCATGCATCCGTATTTTAGTACGTGTACTTAATCCGGCAGTTCCATTAAACACCTGGAATCTAGTAGAATTTTCGGTAATATTAATGGCTTTAGCAAAAGATAAGCTCTGCCCAGAATCAGCCTCCAGAAGTTCTACCACATGATTTAACGCAACACCAGGGTTACCTTCCACAGAGATAAGTGCTTTACCTACCTCACTTATTTTATTAATTTCCTTCCTTATCATACGGCGTATTCCTCCTGTAAAATAAATTTGTTGATTGCCTTTGGTAACTGTGCCAATTGTTCTTCCGTTGTGGCTGAGTAATTCCATTCGCGCCACCACTGACGGAGCTCATCAAATTTTTGTTTGATTAATTCTTTCAACTGCTCATCATCCATTTCACCAGCGTCAAAAGCAATATCATTATCAATCAAACTTTGAACGGCTTCATTAAGTACTGCCAAACGTTCAGGACGAGTACAAGCATCAACCTTATCAAAAGCATCTTGCTGCATCACACAAAAGTCGATGGTAAGACCTTTTTGGAACTGTATATAATTTGAAACCGGAACCTTTTTAAGACCAATAGTACTAATGGTCTGATCGATATCATTGGTATCATTCAATGTACTTAACATCTTCTTGCGATCAGCCCACGAAACGAAGCCATCATAAACCGAAGTTGTATATACCAATGGGTCAATTGCAGGATATTTTTTAGCATCTGCACGATCCTGTGATAATCCCCAGAAACCTCCTGTGGCATCCATGGTAGCCTGCGTAACGGGCTCCTGAAAGTTACCACCTGCCGGCGATACGGTACCAATAAAAGTTAATGATCCACCTGTTCCTAAATCTTCTCCGGCACGTTGATACATACCTTTAATCTGGTCAGGTATATCCATTGGAAATGCTTCTGGTCCCGGAATATCTCCCTGACGACCACTTCGCTCGCGTAAGGCCTGCGCCCAACGGGATGTTGAATCAGCCAGCATCACTACTTTTTTACCCTGATAACGATAATACTCACCAACGGTTAAAGCAATAAAAACGGATGCTTCACGAGCGGCAACCGGCATAGAACTGGTATTACCAAAAATACACATCCTTTTCATCAACGACTCACCAGTAGTAGGATCTTCCAACTCAGCAAACTCTTTAAATACCTCAACGGCCTCACCGGCACGCTCACCACAAGCCGCCATTACAATAATATCGGCAACAGCATATTTACATAAAGAGTGCTGTAATACAGTTTTACCAGCACCAAACGGACCTGGATTTCCAACTGTACCTCCATATCCAACTGGAGCCAATAAATCAATTACACGCGTACCTGTTGAAATAGGTTTACTTGGAATTGCTCGGTTTTTAAAAGGAATAGGCAATTTTACAGGCTGACGAAAAGCTAACTTCAGTTCATGCTTGTTACCCACCTGATCAACAACAACTGCTACCTGTTGAGTAATGTTTAATGAACATTTTTCAACTATACTTTCAACAGTGCAAGGACCAAAACTAAAAGGCACTAAGATTTTGTGATCTACTTTTCCTTCAGGAACATTTCCGATCACATCTCCACCTGAAACAGTGTCGCCTACCTTTACACATGGAGTAAAGTCCCATAAGACCTCCTCATCCAAAGCAGGAGCATTCATTCCAGGTCTTAGGTAAGCATCCTCTTCACTAAGTTTGTATAATGGATTTTGCAGTCCATCCCAAACACTGGTTAAAAGTCCGGGTCCTAACAAAACGGATAAAGGAGTACCTTTAAACACCACCTCATCACCAATTTTGGCTCCGGTCAAATCTTCAAAAACCTGCATTTCAACAATACCTGCATCAGGGTTTTTAGGATCAGGCTGAATCTGCAATACCTCGGCCTGGAGGTATTTTCCGTCAACGAAAATTTCTGCAGTCTCCCCCATTATCACATCATCAAAGAATCGGGCTTTCACCAACGAATCCTGGATGGAAATCAGGTTTCCTGTCCTCTTTTTATTGATATCCTTCATAATTTATATTTTAAAAGCAGCTGTACTCTTCAACTGACTCCCCATTATTTTATTTAGATGAATTAACTTGATGTTTTAAAAAATATAGTGTACTCATCCTAACTCATAATTACATATCTATAATTTTCAATAGGTATAATTATAAAAAAATATTCAAAGATTTTATATACAAACCAAAAATAAGGTACGATATAAACATGTTGCTTTTAAAAAGTTTTAACCAGACAAATTTCTTCACAAACTGCATAAAACCTAAATTCAAGTGGTTACAGACATAAAGTAAAAATGTACAACTCGTTCACAATCCTTGTTCCCAATTAAATTCAGCAGATTTGCTTGCATATTACTTCTGGTTTAAACTGTTAAAACATGCTATTCGGTAACTAATAGATTCAAATACTCAAGGGTTACTTTTCAGGTTTATTAATTTACAAATTAACAGTGCTGAAAAATCGGGTCACAATGTATCGAATTATCTAATATTATGGAAGTAAAAAAGACATTAAGAAGATAAAAAGTGTTCTAAAACAGATTTACACTTTGGGAAGTAATTTGCAAAAACCCCGCCGAAGCGGGGCTTAGCAAAACATTAACCATAAAAACCAAATTCAAGCCATTTTAACAAACGGCCGAACTATTCGCCTTTTTAACCACTTCAAAGGCGTTTTCTATTTGATCTATCAAATCCTGTGGATTTTCCAGTCCTATACTTAGTCTGACCAGTGATGGAGAAATACCTAATTTCAACCTGTCTTCCGGTGATACGTCTACGTGCGTCATTGTTGCAGGATGCTCTGCCAAGCTTTCGGTTGATCCTAAACTAACTGCTAATTTAAATAATTTCAGGCTATTCAAAAACAAAAAAGCCTCTTTCTCGCCACCAGCAATATCAAAAGCAATCATCGAACCGGTTGAAAGGCATTGCCGATCGAAGATATCCTTTAAATCAGAATCATTTTCCAGAAAGCCAAGATAGTGTATTTTTTCGACCAATGGATGATTCTTTAAATATTTTGCAATTATTTGTGCACTTTTCGCCTGGGCTTCCATCCTTACTTTTACTGTTTCCAGGCTTCGTTGAAGCAACCAGCTTGAGTTAGGATCCAACTGACTTCCGAAGAAAGTACGCATCCCCTTAATCTGGGTAATTAGTTGGTTTGATCCAGTGCAGGCTCCTGCAATAACATCACTGTGACCTCCGATAAATTTTGTTGCCGAGTAGATTACCAAATCAGCCCCGAATTTAAGCGGATGCTGAAAAACAGGTCCTAAGAATGTATTATCTACGGCAAAAACACATTTCTTATCCTTCGTACTGAAATAGCCCGCAATGCGCGAAACCATTTCAATATCAATTAATGAGTTAGTAGGATTCCCGGGTGTTTCAACATAAATCATTGATGGTCGCCTACCGGGGTAAGCCTTTTCTACCCGTTCAATAATAGTTTCTTCTTTTTCACCTTTTACAAATCCAACTGCTGCAATATTAAACTGAGGCAGTACATGATGAATAAAATGATCTGTACCACCGTAAACAGGTGATGAAAACAAAAGTATATCACCAGGCTTAACAAAAGTCAGAATGGTTGTTGAAATGGCTGCCATACCGCTTGAAAAGAAAGCTCCTGCCTCTGCTTCGTCCCAGGCAGCCAACCTTTTTTCAAGAATATTCATATTAGGATGATCCAGGCGGGAATATATCATACCCATTTCTTCACCATCCTTTTTCTCACGAAGACCATAAGCCAGTTCAAAAAAGGCCTTTCCTTCTTCACAACTATTGAAAACAAATGTTGATGTCTGATAAATTGGACATTTGGCAGCTCCCTGATGTTCATGAGCATTATAGCCCAAACTCATCATCAAACTTTCCGGTTGTAAATTACCTTTTTTCATAACTGAATTATTTTTTATCAAATTTACTTTAATCCAGTTTTTTATACTACATTCAAATTTATAATTAGTTATTTATTCTATTTTAGGTAATTATATTAGTATTTTATTTTATCAACATAAATAAACCCTTATGAAGAAAGAAAAATTTTCGTCTTCACAACTGGATGATACTGATAAAAAGCTTTTAGCATTGCTACAGAAAGATGCCAAAATGACGACCAAACAATTGGCTTATCATTTAAATTTAAGTATCACACCTGTATTTGAACGGATTAAACGGCTGGAACGAACCGGAGTAATAGAGAAATACGTTGCCATCATTAATAAAGAAAAAGTTGGCAAGGAATTAATTGCATTCTGTAATGTTTCATTAAAAGAGCATTCGCACGATGTTATACGAGATTTTGAAGCGAGCATCAGTCAATTACCTGAAGTAATGGAGTGCCATCATATAGCCGGTCAATTCGATTACACGTTAAAGGTAATAACTGAAAACATGGAAACGTATCATCACTTTGTATACAACAAACTGTCGTCTGTTAACAATGTTGGAAACGTACAAAGCTCTTTTGTGATGAGAGAAATTAAGACCGGCACTGAATTGCACCTTGATTAGTTATTCTGACTTTTGGGGATCCTAAAGTAAAAACATGAACCGCGACCTTCCTGAGAAGACAGACCAATAGTTCCCCCCAGCAATTCAACAAGGTTTTTAGAAATGGTTAATCCCAAGCCATTACCTCGATAAAGATTACTAACATCATTTTTCACTTTCAGGAAACGCTCGAAAATAATCCGCTGATGTGCTTCATCAATACCAATTCCTGAATCTTCAACATAAAACTGAA
The DNA here is from genome assembly GCF_963674565.1 of uncultured Carboxylicivirga sp. Classification (NCBI taxonomy): domain Bacteria; kingdom Pseudomonadati; phylum Bacteroidota; class Bacteroidia; order Marinilabiliales; family Marinilabiliaceae; genus Carboxylicivirga; species uncultured Carboxylicivirga sp. The sequence continues at coordinate 5,127,253 of NZ_OY771430.1, read as the reverse complement.
CATGACCATCAATCACCTTATAACCTAACCTCACGTATCCTTCACTGGTAAACTTCAATGCATTACCAACCAAATTCTTCAATACCTGTTTTAATCTGAACACATCAGTTGTTAAATCCAATTCTTCATCAGGAATTTCCAGCTGAAGTTCCAACTCATCTTTATCAACCAGATATTTCGAATTAAGAAAACTATAATAAACCTCCCTCATCATTTTATTCACAGGAAAGGTGGATACTTTGGTAGTTATCTGCTCTGATTCAATCATTGAAATATCAATGATGTCATTCAAAAGATTCAATAATTCATCGCCATTGGCTTTGATCATTCCTGCATACTCCAACCGCTCTTTCGGGTTAAGTGACGAATCAAGCAAAAGCTCCGAGAATCCAATAATTGCATTCATAGGAGTTCGAATCTCATGACTCATATTAGATAAAAAGGCCGACTTTAAACGATCTGATTCTTCAGCTGCCAGCTTGGCTCTTTCAAGTTCAGCAGTCCGCTCTTTTACTTTTGACTCCAATGACTGTGCAAAATCCTGAAGCTGTTCTTTTTGGCGTGATATTTCATCCCTTTGCTTATGTGCAATATTACGCTGCACCTGCAAATCATGTGTTTTCTTTTCAATGGTTTTTGCCAGCCGGTCCTTTTCGGCCTTCATAACTTTTACCCGGTACTTAATGAAGTAGAAAACAGAAAGAATAACCAAAACAGTTATCAGTGATATAAACCAGGTTGTTCGCCAAAACGGAGGCACAACAGTTATATTTAATCGTTTGATATTATTGCATAAGATTCCATCAGAGTTTGTTGAGCGAATTTCCAACTCATATTCACCGGGCCGCAAGTCAATAAAATTAAGATGACGTTCCTGCTTTAAAGGAATCCAGTTCTGCGAAGTTGGTTTCATTCGATAGAAATATTCAACTTTTTGTGGATTCACAAAATCCAAAGCAGAGAACTCAAGCGTAATGAATCGTTCTTTGTGTGTTAACCATAGGCTTGAAGCGGTGATAAGCGACTTTTCAATGAGTACATCATCCCAGCTACTATTCTCTCTGATGGATATTTCTTTTCCATACAACTTAAGTCCGGTAAAATATATAGGAGGTTCCACTTCTGATCTTTTGAGGCTATCCGGATGGAACCTATTAAATCCATTAATTCCCCCCATTAAAATACTGCCATCAAACAAGCGAATGGCAGCAGGACTAAATTCGTTCCCTTGCACTCCATCCGTTTCATCGAAATTCATCACATCGCCAGAATTTAAATCAATGCGACTAATTCCGCGGTTTGTTGACACCCAAAGGCTTTTTTCATATTCAAAAACTGAATAGACATAACCATTAACCAGACCATCTTTTTCAGAAAAGTGCTTTGATACAGTAAGGTCATCTTCCAGACAATCGATACCTTTATCTGATGCTATCCATATTTTATTATCATTTCCTTCTGAAACAGCAGTGATCCGATTTGACCATAATGAATTAATGGCTTTTTCATCGTGCTTTATAACCGTAAAATGATCAGCCGTATAGTCATATAAATTCAATCCTTCATCGGTACCAACCCACAACCTGCCTTTACTATCCTTTTTGATGGCCCAAATAACCATACTACTAACCGAATGAGGTGTTACATATGGTTCATACACCTTAAACGTACCAGTAGCTTCATCCATACGACACAATCCATAGCTTGTACCTACCCAGAGCCGATCCTGGGCATCACGTTCGATGGCAAACACATCGTTGCTGGGTAATGATGTTGAATCACCCGGGATATTAGTAAAAGTCTTAACCTGATTGGTAATAAAATCATATTTAATCAGTCCACTTGAAGTCCCAATCCACATAACACCAATGGGATCGCTCATCAAACTCCAAACAGAATAATCTTTAGCATTCTTAAAAATAGATACGCGTTCGAAACGCCCTTCATCAACATACCACTTTGTCAGCCCTTCATAGGTACCAATCCAAACGTTTCCCTGTACATCCTGCTCAAAAGCAAATACAGAACTTCCATGGAACGAATTTCGGTTAGGAACATTGTAGTAATGCTCAAAAAAATTGGGTTCCAGCGGCATTTTAACAACACCACTTGCTTTCGTTCCAATCCATAGCATTCCAGTTTCATCGATGTATAGGGAAGAAATATAATTTTCAGGAAGTGAGTACGGATCATACTTATTGTGACTAAGTTTCTCAACCTCTCCATTTTTTTTCAAATGCATTAACCCGGATTCTTTCGTTCCCATCCAGAAATCATCATCATTCCCTTTAACAATTGCTGTTACAGACTCTTCAAGTATACTGAACTGATCAAAATCACCATCTTTCGTCTCTACTTTATAACAACCATTGTCTGTACCAACTAATAAATGATTCTCATCGAACTCAATAATACAGTTAATGATGTTGTTTTCGAATAACTTTTTATCAGAAACCTCATTTATAAAATGTTCATGATTATGACCTTCCTTATTAATCTTAATGAGACCTTGTCCAAAAGTTCCTATCCAGACTTCATTTTTTGAATTTACTAAGAGTGAAAGTGGTGAAGCATCATTAATCCCCTCGTGTTTACACCTATAAGTCTGATAGTTGGTGAATTTTCCTGAATCGGGATGGAAGGCACTGATACCATAAGAGTTGGCGATCCAAACAGTTCCATCATCATCTACCTCCAAACCATATGAATAATCTGAGAGAACTGATGTACTGTCACCTTGATTCGTATAATTTGTAAAGCTCTCTTTTATCGGATCAAATACACTTAATCCACCTCCTCCAGTTGCAAAATAAAGCTTGTCTCTTTCAATATCTTCTGCAATACCATAAATGGTACTGTTTAGCAATCCGTCAACCTCATTTTCAGCTCCTCTAAACACTGTTACATTTAAGCCATCAAAACGGTTCAATCCATCATATGTTCCCAGCCAAACAAAACCTCTGTGATCTTTATATATAGATAAAACTGTGTTTTGTGAAAGACCTTGATTAATTGAAAAATTGTCAAGAGTAAATTTTCTCTCCTGAGCATTTCCAACAAACAATACCAATGCAAAAACAAATAAAAGGACTACCCTGATCCGTGTATATCTATATGATCTATTATTTATAGAATCCAACTTTATAATCAATAATAAGCTTTTAAAAATAAAAACATTAGGTGACGAAATTACAAAACGCTATTTTATACACAAACTCATTACTCACTAAAATATTATAGTCCATCAAACAAAATCAGACAATCCATGTTTTACATTCTTAATAAAATATATTTAAGCATGGATTTGATAAAACAATTAAACTGGAGATATGCAACCAAACAGTTCGATAACACTAAAAAATTATCGGATGAACAATTAAACCTCATCTTTGAAGCAACCAACCTATCGGCTTCATCATTCGGCTTGCAACCATATCATATCTTGGTTATTGAAAATTCTGAATTAAGAGAGAAACTAAAGGTTGCTGCGTGGGGACAAACTCAATTAACCGATGCTTCACATGTAATTATCTTTGCTGCCAAAACAAATCTGAGTGATATTGATATTGATAATTTTATAGAGCTGGTTTCTAAGGTTCGTGGTATCCAGGTTGAAGCATTAAGCGACTATTCATCTATGATGAAAGGATCACTAGCAAAACTAAGTGATGAGCAAAAACTGACTTGGGCAGGAAAGCAAGCTTATATAGCACTAGGACAACTCCTTACAACATGTGCTATTAATAATATCGATGCTTGTCCGATGGAAGGATTTGATCATAATGAGTTTGACAACATACTTGGTTTAAAAGAAAAGAACCTTGCTTCAATGGTTATGGCAACTGTAGGTTACCGATCGGAAAACGACAAATATCAGCATTTACCCAAAGTAAGAAAACCATTAGATGAAATGGTAATTAAATATTAATAAAAAGGGCCTTGAGCCCTTTTATTGTTTATTCTCGATTAGTATATTTTCTAAAACGATGGAAGAATTGACTACTTTTATGCGTAAAAAAAATTAAGATGAGAATAGAATATGATATCAAGTTGGGTTTTAAAGACGTAATGTTTCGGCCCAAAAGATCAACACTAAAAAGCAGATCTCAGGTTAATCTGGACCGTACCTTTCGTTTTAGAAACAGTGAGAAAGAGTGGACAGGAGTTCCCATTATGGCGGCCAATATGGATACGGTTGGAACCTTTGAAATGGCCTTAAAACTTGCTGAAAAGAAAATTTTCACGGCCATCCACAAACATTATAGTTTTGATGAATGGGATCAGTTTTTAAAATCAGCACCTGAGAACATTGAGAAGTTTATTGCCATAAGCACTGGTACTGGCGATAAAGATCTTGAAAAAATAAGCAAAGTAATTGAGGTACACCCTCAATTAGAGTTTATCTGTATTGATGTGGCAAATGGCTACTCTGAGCATTTTGTAGAGTTTGTTAAACAAACTCGTCAGAAATTTCCTACCATGACAATATTGGCAGGTAATGTGGTAACTGGCGAAATGGTGGAAGAACTAATTTTGGCAGGAGCTGATATTATCAAAGTTGGAATTGGTCCCGGTTCGGTTTGTACCACTCGTGTAAAAACAGGTGTTGGATACCCTCAGCTTTCTGCAATTATAGAATGTGCCGATGCAGCTCATGGCCTGGGTGGTCAGATTATCAGTGACGGAGGCTGTGCTACACCAGGAGATGTTTCGAAAGCCTTTGGAGCCGGAGCCGATTTTGTAATGCTGGGTGGTATGTTGGCCGGTCACGACGAAAGTGGCGGTGAGGTTATTGAGCGTGAAGGTAAAAAATACAAACAATTCTATGGCATGAGTTCTTCAACTGCCATGGAGAAGCATGCAGGAGGTGTTGCAGAATATAGGGCCAGTGAAGGCAAAACAGTTGAAGTGGATTATCGTGGTCCGGTTGAAAATACTATTCAGGATATACTTGGTGGAGTACGCAGCACATGCACATATGTTGGAGCTTCACAATTAAAAGAACTTACAAAACGGACAACCTTTATACGGGTTGCTGAACAAGAAAACAGAGTTTACTCAAAGTAACATTGAAGCTTGCAAAAAACTGCAAGCTTTATTTTTTCGTTTTATTTCTGATTTAGGTATAATAATTACCTTTGCCCCATGCCAATAGACATAACGATACAACAATATTTAACCCAATTTGAAGGGTGGCCTTTAATTGATGTTCGCTCTCCGGGCGAATTTGAAAAAGGACATATTCCGGGTGCGGTAAATATTGAGCTCTTTAGCAACGACGAAAGAGCCCATGTTGGTACTGTTTACAAACAACAATCTCAAAAAGCAGCCATTGATTTGGGATATCAATATGTTAATCCAAGGTTACAGGAGTTTATTGATCGATCCTTAGTTGTTGCTCCGGATAGAAAGGTGGTAGTGCATTGCTGGCGAGGAGGAATGCGAAGTCATGCCTTTGCTCAGCATCTTGAGGATAATGGCTTTAAAGAAGTATATGTTGTTGAAAAAGGATATAAAGCATTTCGCCGAATAGCCCTCAATTCCTTTGATAATTATAAGATTAACGTACTGGGCGGTTACACCGGAAGTGGCAAGACTCATATCCTAAACCAGTTAACAGCTTTAGATGAACAGGTTCTGGATCTCGAAAACATAGCCCAGCACAAAGGATCTGCCTTTGGAAGCATAGGTTACGGAGAGCAACCTACTACGGAACAATTTGAAAATAATCTGTATTGGATCTGGCGTACTTTTGATCCTAAACGTCCTATTTGGGTTGAAGATGAAAGTCCTAACATTGGAAATGTAAATATTCCGCAATATTTATTCCAACAAATGAGATCAAACAGGCTCTTGTTTATCGATATCTCGAAAGAAGAAAGAGCCCGACTTTTAGTAAAAGAATATGCTTTGGATAACAAACCCAAATTAGCAGATGCAATACAGCGTATCAGCAAACGACTGGGACCTCAGGCAACAAAATTTGCAATTGAAATGCTGGAAGAAGATAATTTCTATGAAGTTGCATTGATTACTTTGCATTACTACGATAAATATTATCTCAAAGGTTTAGCCAAAAGAGATCAGGATAAAATTGATATTCTGAAGCTGGAGAATACAGACGCTCAAACCAATGCCCAAACCATTTTAAAATATTTTCAAACAAAATTTTATGTTGGAGTTTAAACTAACAAAATATAGCCACGGAGCCGGATGCGGATGCAAAATTGCCCCTTCTGTTCTAAGTTCCATTTTAAAAAGTAACATCACACCGGTATTAGACAGTAAATTGATTGTTGGGAATGATACACGCGATGATGCTGCAGTTTACGATTTAGGAGATGGAACGGCCATCATCAGCACAACCGACTTTTTTATGCCAATTGTAGATGATGCCTTTACCTTTGGTAAAATAGCCGCTACAAATGCTATCAGTGATATTTATGCAATGGGAGGAACTCCCCTTTTAGCCATCGCTATTCTGGGATGGCCCATAGATAAGCTCCCTCCTGAAGAAGCTTCAAAAGTAATGGATGGCGGACGACAGGCTTGTAAAGAAGCCGGTATACCTCTGGCCGGCGGTCATAGTATTGACAGCCCAGAACCTATTTTTGGACTGGCAGTAACCGGCCGCGTAGATATCAACAAGCTGAAACGAAACGATACCGCAAGCAAAGGTTGTCTGTTATACCTTACTAAACCTCTTGGCGTAGGTATCCTAACCACTGCTCAAAAACAAGGTAAACTGAAAGATGAACATGCAGATATCGCTCCTGAAATAATGAGTCGATTAAATTCAATCGGAGAAGAATTGGCTAATTTGGATGGTGTTGAAGCCATGACAGATGTAACCGGTTTCAGTTTGATTGGACATTTAAGTGAAATGTGCGAAGGAAGTGGACTTTCTGCAGAGATAGAATTTGATAAAATTCCAAAACTGGATGTATTGGACGAATACATTGAGCAAGGATGTATGCCTGGTGGCACTCACCGCAACTGGAATAGTTATGGTGACAAGGTGAACCTGAAATCCCAGTCGTATAAACCAATCGTTTGTGACCCTCAAACAAGCGGAGGTCTTTTGCTGGCTGTTAATCCTGAAAAAAGTGAAGAAGTAGAAGCTTTATTATTGAGCAAGGGAATAGAAGCCGAGCCGTTTGGAGAGTTAACCAAGGAGAAAGATATATTGATAACGGTGTACTAAGCACCGTTATTATTTTTTACTATTCCTTAGCGAGAAACGAAGCATAGCATCCATCAACCAAATTAAAACACCTGTCAGAACCAATAAAACAGGAATCTGAATATATTCTACACTAATATTATAAACAGGCTTTGAGATATGAGGTAAAAGAATAGTTGCAATAATACCAAACAAAGCTCCGATGGTAAAGAACAACCACGACAAACGAATATTCTTTAATATCCCCTGTTTACTTCTCTCTTCTCTATAAACCGATTGCATCACTTTATCCTCAAAGTCAGCAAAAGGCATATTCAGCTTACTATCGCTTAGTAATTCTCTTAATTTATCTTCATTCATCACAGAATACTTTTAGCTTCAGTTTTTAATATTGTCTCCAGCTCAACCTGAAATTTCTTTCGTGCGCGATGCAGAATCACTTTAATATTGCTCAACGACCATCCTGTTACTTCCTGCATTTCGTTCATTGCCATTTCCTGAAGGTAAAAAAGTCGTAATGCCAAACTTTCATTGGCCGGCATTCGCATCAATACTTCGTTTATAAAGTATTTACGTTCATCCGACGAAAGCTCATCCATAACAGTATCATCTTGTTCTTCACCAATCGTATCAATGGAATCAAAAGTATGTTTCCCTTCCTTTTCAGCAATCCGAAAGGCTCTATTGATGACAATCCGATACAGCCAGGTACTAAACTTCGAGTCTCCTCTGAATTGTTTTATATTTTGGTAGATATTTAAAAATGCCTCCTGAACTACTTCCTGTGCTAAAAATTCATTTTTAACCACCGATACAGCAACAGAATAGGCCATGTTTTGGTATTGCCGGATAATTAACCGGAATGCCTCCACATCGCCATTCTTTACCTTTTCGATGTAAATATCTTCCATTAAAGTGACTGGTTTTCTTTTTTACGATCTACAAAGTGAGCTACAATCATTCCTATACCTCCAAATAAAAGCATTGTAGCGAATACCAAACCCGGTCCAACATCATCCAATGCCTCTTTTAAAGATGGCGTTGAAATGATAAATAAACCTAATGCCAAACCAAATCCTAAACCACTAATTAAAAGCCCAAACTTCATCCATGGAAACCTGAATGATTTTCTATTTTCTTTCTTGCCATAAAAATTATTAGCATCAGCGCCTTTTTCAATCAAGGCCAATCTTTCAGTATTCCTTGCTTTGACATAGAAAAACCAAGCCATAAATGCTCCGGCAAAAAAAGCAAGCCACACAAGGCCAATCATTATATTCTCAACAATCTGTACACTTTGCATATTCTTTAATTTTAATGTTTGGAGGTAGGATACAAAGAATCGCTAAAAGGTTACAAGCCCAACAAACTTTTTTTAAACCTGTATATAACCACCAAGCACCAGGTAGGCAAAAACAGCAAAAAACAAACCCAATAAACCATACAACCAACGAGCTCCTGTTCGTCCCATAGCTTTTACAACGGACTGTGCTCTACGTTGTTTAAAATACCATTCCCAGTTAGCGATAGCTGCAACAATCAGAAATAAGCCAAAAGCTATCATCAGATAGTATAAAATAGATATTCCTTCCATAATCATATATTTCTATCAAAATTAAGCATAAAAAAAGGGATCGCTATGATCCCTTCTATAATAAAGTTACATTGTTTATTGTACCGAAGACAGCCAATCCTGTGCCTGATCCAATGTTTCAAACGATCGCACATCCCGCCCGGTTAGTTTCATCACTCCGTTATAAACGATTCGTTGTAACCCCCCTATACCAATTACGGCTCCGGCTTTTACATACGGCTTATTACCGTTTAAGAATTCAGAGAATGCATTTTTGATCTCGTTATTAAAATGCATTCCGTTAATATTGGTAAGTGTCAATACCGATTTTTGCGTTTGACTTCTAATATATTCAGCACTTGGTTTGATTAAAGTGTCCACCTCCTCACGGCTTTTCATTCCCGAAAAATCCATAAAGAAAAACGTTTTACCATTGTAACTGATAAATTCAGGTTTTCTCATGTTAGATATATCTTTTATAAATTTGGATTGTTAGACAATGATATAAAAAAAGAATATTCTCTCCAACAGTTATTCTTCTTCTGATACCCCTTCCGGAATTTTAAATGATCCAATATTAGTAATTTGATAATCAGACATACGAAAAGAACTTATATCATTACGGTTAATATCAGTCACCTCATAGGAAGTCTGCTCTCCATCGTTAAGATTAACATGCTGGCTGGCCATTAAAAAACCATTGAACATACCATTTGAATACATCGATGATTTGAAAATGGTAGTCATAAAATCCTCACTTTTCCAATCCACATCTTTAGTAATGTATAACAATCCTTCACTTTCTTCATCGTTGTATTTGTATTCGTCGCATTTATAGCCCAATATTGTTTTTGTGTTACCGGTTTTTGTTATCCGCGGATCAACATAATCAACATCTTCGGGCATTTCTTCATCCTCAGCAGCATCTTCATACATCGAACCATTCATGATGCCATCAACACCGTAAACAATACCTGTTTGTTCACCTTCTTGGGTGTTTAAAATAATACTGGCCTGGTTTTTCATATCCATAATAATCAACCCCTTTTGCTTTTCTGAACCATTATCCATTTCACCAGAAATAAATTCATAGGCAAAAGTCTGATCATCCTCACTTGTATATATCTTTATATCTCCATCACTGGTTTTCTTACCTGTATTATCTGTACTCTCGATATGCATGGTGATGAATGCATTAAACGAATAACTATTTTCATATGAAACAGGCTCCCCGGCATAACCCATACTTGCCAGCTTTTCAGCCCATTTAGCTGTCATATCCACCTGATTATCCGATTCCGATTCATCGCTTTCAAAAGCTTCTTCAAAAATCTTATCAAGTTTTTTATCTATTTGCTCTTCTGTTTTTTGCTCGGCTTTCTTCTCTGCCTTTTCCGCAGCTTTTTTAGCCATTTTCTCAAGGAATGATTGCGATTGCACATTTTGTACTGAAAGAGCAGCCACGATTAAAGCAACTGTAAATAAATATTTTCTCATAATTAAGGTGTTTTAGAATCCATGCAAATTACCACCTAATTATGCCATAGTCAATTGACCCGTTGAATATTAATCAATCAAAAACAAACGTTTACGGAAATTTATCATTAATCAATCGCAGGATAAGTATTCAAGTAATCCATTATACATTTCAAAACACCCTCGTAATCGGCAATTCCCTGTTCTACCTTATTTGATTTCAGATATGCATCATTAACCGCAGTTGCTACTTCTTCAACATTTCTATTCATCAGTGTCATCCAATGTTTTGTAACTCTATTATAATCATCTTTAACCTCTTGCCTTATATTAGAAACGGCATCCTGAAATCCTTCCAGCTGATAGGTTGAAAAGGCAAAGTATCGCAGTAGGTATAGATTGGCACTATATTTCATTTGTTGATTATTGGAATGAGTACAAACATACCATGCATAAAAGTTTGCTTCGGCTTCGCTGGTGATTCCATACCGATGAGCCAGTTCGTGTGACAGTACCAAAGGAAGTTCAACAGATAAAAGGTGTCGGTTTAAATGTATCTCACTAAAAAAGGGTCCGTAATAACCCGATATGGTGGCTGATGCAAAAAAGCGACTGAAAGTCATTGATTTGGGATTAGTATTACAGAGTCGTACGTCAACCTTTAAAAACTCATGATGTTTTATGTACTCCCCTTCTATTATTGCGACCCATTGATCTTTACTCACTGAATCAACAGTCGTATATGTTTCGTTAACCTCATCAATCAACCATCGGAAAGTATTCATTAATTCAGTTGTATCAGTTTTTGCTTCGCTTAACGCTAAACGTTTATTAAGGTCTGACCGATAATAATTAAATCCCCACAACCAGTAAAAAGCCATATAAACAATGGCAAGTGTGTTTATGAACAGAAGTAAGGCTTTAGTCCATCTAATTTTTTTGAACAGAGATAAAATAAGTAAGCTAAGCAACCAAACAGATAATAGAATATAAAAAAGGTCGTCGAGCGAGAAAGGAAACCAACCACTAATAAATGATAAAAGAGAAGCCAACTGTGGATAGATACCTGATGAATAGAAACGGTTGGTGATTTGGGGAAATGACGCTGCAACCTCGGTTAAAATAAAAGTGAGCAAGGCCATTAATAAGATAAGTACAAAGGGTTTCTTTATCCATGTTTTGATTCTCATAGCTGCTCTTTTATTACAAAGATATGTATTAGTTTGGAGAGGAGTAAGTCCGAAGTCCAAAGCACGAAGTCCGGGTGGTATCAATCAAATGGTTTTACTTTTGAAATTTAACTTTATCTCTTTTAACCTACCGCATAAATACAGTCGTCCTTTCAGGACTCAATACAAGACCTATACATTCCACAGCCCTTTCGTACTGTGCTAATAAAGGTGTCCCTTCGGAACTACTTTAAATCCTGCAACATATTGAATACATGACATTTGTATTTTGTAGGTGTCAAATTTGGTGTCAAAATTAATCATTTTAAACACTATGTCGTAATGTTAATTTTAGCTACATAATCCAATTTTCTACAGATTCGGTTAATTTAACCAGTTCTTCATCAACTTCAGATTCGCTACATTTTGAAAGTGCCTTTTGTGGATCATTTACAGCTTGGAACTGTGAAATTTCTTTGTTATAAGTGAAGCGACAAGGTTTAACTATTAATGGGAGAATTTTTGTACCCTTTTCTTCTGCAGCTTTTAAAAGTGGTGGTAGTTCATTATCAGTAATAAAGTCAGAGGCTAAAAAATCAGTAGAAATTAATAATATTGCAATATTTGAATCATTTAGTGCTTTTTTTATCTTTTCTTCCCATTTATCACCTGATTTAATTTGCGTATCGTCCCACACCTCTATTGAATCTTTTTCTAGTCTTAAAACCTTTAAATGTTTCTGAACCTTATTTAACCATTTAGAATCAGCATGTGAGTAGCTTATAAATATTTTTATTTTCGAAACCTCTGAGTTCATTTTTTCTATATTTATTAAGCTTGATGATTCATTTTTTCCATCACTTATATTACTTTGTGATAATAAATCATTGTTCATTATTAACCTTAATGAATTACCTTTATTATTAGCAATTTTACCTATAATTTTATCATTTGTTTCTATTTTTGAACTATAGGCATATATTCCCTTTAAGGATGCAATTTTTCTTTGAACAAAAGCAACTAAGTTATTAATATCATATAACATTAAATTATTCATCCATAGATACTCTAATTTTTCAAAGGTGTTACCTCGTGTATATGGAAATTTTGTTAATAGATTACCCGATATATTTAGTTTTTTTATATTGATAAAATCAGAGAAATCAATAGTTTCGTCTTTGAATCTATTATTTGCAATACTTAAGACTTCGAGAGTTGTAAAATCTATCTGTTTTGGAAAATTCTTTACCTTATTATTGTTAAGGTTTAAAACTTTTAAATTGCTTAATTTTCCTATACTGGCATGTAAAACAGTTATTTGATTATTAGATAAATCTAATCTTTCTAATTGACTTAGGCTGGCCAATTCAGGGGGCAATTTTTTTAGTTTATTTCCACTAAGTTTTAGTACTCTTAATCTTTTAAACCTAAATACTTCTTTAGGGATTTCAGTTAGATTTTGATTTGATAAATCTAATTTGGTCAACCTACTATTTAAAACTGAAATATCTTTCATTGTGAAATTATATTTAATCAAATATATAAAAAATGTATCTTTGGTTGTCCCTACGGAGGATAGGGGATAAATAAATCATCAAGAGGGTCTTTCAATTGTCGAAAAAGAAGGAGTATTCTAATTTGGCCTAAAATTGAGTAGAAACTATTGCGCTTCGGCAACCTCACGAAAAGATTAACATGTTAATTAACCCCAAGATGGCAGTACAGGTTGTACAGAAGGCCACTTGGGGTTTCTGATATAAATAAAATGTTTTTTCAATCCTTCGTTACTTTGAGAGAATTATGAGTCCTTTATATGTAAAAACTCCCTTGCTAAAACTAACAAGGGAGTAACCATTATTCTTTTATTATCATTGTATACTCATTACAATTAGTACAATGTAAATAGTACTCTACATCTATTTTTTCTTCTATTATTTGATTCAACATTTCGGGTGGGATTTTAGACTCCCTTACCTTGTCTCTTTTTGTTCCGCATTTAGAACATATACTCATCTTTGATTGAAGTAAATCTTTTAATAGAGGGGTATCTGATAAATTGTCATTGTTCTTAAAGTACTTATCTGTCATATCTAATATTTCATCAAATGAGAACATTGAAAGATAATAATCTGAAACATCGACAATAATCGTCATTGCTCTGTCGAAATTTTCTTGATTATCTATTAAAATATTGTGTTTCAATCCTAATTTTTTCAAGATGTCAAGAAAGGCGTTATAAACCTCATCATGCACTTTTTCTTTAAGTTGAATTTCTTCCTCGGTTTTTGGAGATGGTGTGTAATATTCAAATTTAGCTTTTAAGAAATATGTGCGTAAATACTTTAAAAAGTATTGTTCTAATTCTTTATCCTTTTGTATTTTACTTGTAATATTCATAGTGATTAAATTAATACATTTAAGTTATAATTAATTGAATTGTAAATGATAATCTTCAAATGATTCGCTCTTTTTAATTTCTAAATTGTCAACAGCTAAATGATTTTTGCTTAGTCCAATTTTATCAAGCGCATTTATATAATTGTATTTAGTGCGTGCTGATATTATTTTCAATTGTACTAACTCATCAAAAGAATGAGATTGTAGCAGCATTAGAATCGAGTTTATGTAGGTTTCAGAGATGCGTGTTTTGCGGTCTTTTGAGCCTTCGGGAAGGCTATTGTTGTATTTCTCTACATCTTTATTGTAAGCTATCACTCGTTTTGTTGTATCGGTAAACTTGTCTAATGAGCTAATTCGAAATTCCTCTTTGAAGTTTAGAAATACATTAAACATTTCATCTAATAATTCCCTTGTGAAAAGTGCCATTGTTGGTGGTTTAAAGATGCCTTTGTTATCCACTAGGCAAGCATTTAGTGATGTATTTTTAACTTCATCTTCTTCTGATATAGCTAGCCTAAAACTATTAGTGCGATTAATGATTTTAGAATAAGTCTTATGGTATACTTTTTTTTCAGGAGGTAAATTTCGATACTGTTTTTCCAGATGGAGAATACTTAAACCTTTAATTCTGTTATCTCTGATTTTCTTCACAATCTTTTCAACTTCATTATAATCATGTTTAGCTTGTTGCCATGTTTCACAGTTACGAGCAAATAAGTGTTTTTTGAACAGGTAACTCATATATGGCTTTTTAAAGGTTATCTCATATCGTAGTATTCGATTAGCAGTATCTTCTAATCCTTCGCAAGACATAACACCATTATCGTACTTACTTTCAACTTCGAAATAGTCATTGCCCAGTTTTTTATTCATTGCTAAATGGTGTTTTCGTTCACCTTTTGAACTGGCATACTCCGAGCCTTTATGATATATTTTGGCTGCATATCTAGCATTTTGAATAAAAATAGAAGTCCCCCAATCTACCTTGTTTTTAGTGGTCTTTTTTAAATACTTCTTTTTGATTCGCTTTTGATAATCAAGATACTTAAGAGCATCTTCTTTAGAGTCAAAATATTGATTGTAGCAAAGGTCTAAGCGATTAATTTCAATATCTTCTTTGTTAATATGAATATCTTTAAACCAAGTGTTAATAAAACTGCTTATAAAGGTTATGAGCCTTTCATAGGTTATTTTGGTATTAAATTCTAAAGAATTTAGATCATCACTATTGTATGGGTGATCTTCAAATTTATGTGGTACAAACTGCATAATGTTCGTACCATACATATACTTCGGAATAGAAAAGTTCATTTCTACAAAATCTCTGTCAACCCTAACGCTATATGCCAAATAGTAATGAGATGATGTGAGGATTTTGTTTTTATATATAGTGAATGTATTACCAGTATCAGAATAGTGTAATTGTTTTACCTGAAGAAAACGGTCTTTAGTTATTTCACCTGTTTCAAAATCCACAGCTTCTTTATCATGCGGAGTGTCCAATACAGAGGTGTATTGTCCTTCACCTTCTTTTCGCAATGCCTCTAATATTCTTGGGTATTGGTGTAAGTTGTGTATTCTTAAAACGATTGTATCTACCATTGCTCATCCTCCCTCTGTTCTTTGAGTGAAAATCTTGCACAGGTTCTGCTATGTTATAAGCTCGCAGAAGTCCTTTACTTGATTGCCTCAACTTTTAAATGGTTTACTAAATCGGATTTGCTAAAAAGTATTCTTCTACCAACTTGGTGATATGGAATAAGATTATTCTTTTGGTAGTGCCATAATGAAGTAAGTGAACAACCTAAAAATTGACTTGCTTCTTCTCGGGAAAGCATTTTGTCAATTGTTTGTTGTGGTCTTTGGCACGAACTTATGATATTAAGTTCTTCTTGAATTGTCTGTTTTAATAGAGTTCTGATTTCTTCTTTAAACTCATTTGTTAATGTAAATTCCAATTTCATAATGAATCAATTTTTAAAATTATTTTGATCCAAAATTCATTGTGAATACATACATGGGTAAGGTGGTTTGGGTATACCCAAGACAATAAAAGTATAAGTTTTTGAGTAGAATTTTTATGCAAATATTCTCGTTAGGCGTAGCACTAACGAGAACGTAATCTGTAGTTTAATAGTGTTAAGAAGTCTCTTCTTTTCTTGTGTCCTACCTTCGGTTTTATTTACAATCGCAAGATGTTGTTTAGGGGAAGGGTAAAACATAGAAAAATGAATGATGATGTCTTATATCTATTTAAAGGTTTTGAGGTCGTTTTGTAAGGCTTTAATATCATCTTCTATTAAATCAACACCATCAAGAAAGCTAATAGCTTGAAATTGTTCTTTTACTATTTCTAAATCTTGAATAAGTGCTAAAGTTGCTTTCCCATCTTTTTCGTCAGAGCGTTTTAACGGATTGGATAACAGTTTTCGAATTTCGTCTTTATTTCGACCTGTAAGAAATTGAATAAAGCCTGCATCAACAGAATGCGTTCCTTCTGTTCTAGGAAAGCGCATTGCTTTTCTCATATAATAAGTTGCAAGTGTTGTTTGTCTTGTTGTACCCTGGTTCGTATTTTTAGGCTTTGTTTTTTCTGCATTTTTAAGTTTTCTAACATCATTCTTTAAGTTTTCAAATGATGCATGCTCTATATATGTTAGTCCTATTTCCTTTTTATTTTTAAAAAGACCCATTATCCGAAAATTTTATCCATTTCATTTTTTTTATGCTCATCTACTACTTTAAAATAACGCTTAAAAGAGTTATAACTTTTATGTGTTGTAATATCCATTATCACTTGTGTTGACATACCCTTTTCAAGCATATTCGTAATAAATGTTTTTCTTGCAATATGCGAAGTTAAAATTTTATACTTAGGCACTATCTTTTCTATTCTTGCTCCTCCTTTATATTTTATTAACTGAACAGGAGTATCTATTTTTGCAACTTCTCCAACATCCTTAAGATTTGCATTCATATCTATATTAGACATTAGTTCAAAAACTCTGCCTTCTTTAGTTTTATATCTATCATATATTGCTCTTGAATACTTATTGAAAGGAATAGAACAGTGATCATTTGTTTTAATGGTTGTAAAGTTTATATAATCTCCTTCTATATTTTCATTTTGTAGGTTCATGATATCTGAAAATCGCATACCAGTAAAACACCCAAAACAGAAAATATCACGAGTTCGCTTTAAGAGTTCATTGTTTTTTAACTTATGATTATAAAGAAGCATTAATTCATCCCATGTCAAAAAGAAAATTTGACTTTCACTTGATTTAAATTTGAATTTCTTAAACTGTAAATTTTTATTGAACCCTTTTTCAAATGCCCATGAGAGGAATGTTTTAAGATATTTGGTATCTCTAGCAATCGTACTATTACTTAATTTTCTTTCATGTACTAAATAGCTAATATATTTTTCATAGAAGTGACTATCAATAATATTGTATGATATGGCAAATTTTGTGTGTTCTATAAAACCATTTATTCTGTTTAAGTGTGTCTCGTATGCCTTGATCGTTTTTTCGGCCTTATAGTTTTTTGAATACATTATAAATTCATCAAAGTGAGTCAAGAAACCATCAGAAGGAATGCGGTGTTGATACTCTTCAACCAGTTCTTTAATTCGATTTGTATTGATGATTTCACCTGTCATCTTCATCTTGTTATATTCATTCTCAACAAAGTTGGCAAGTGTGTCAAGAAAGCTATTTAAACTTGAAGCGGTTGCATAAGATGTTTTAGCACGTTGTTTACTTGCATCCCAGTTTGATTGCAATATGCGTTTGCCTGTATAGTATCTTAATCTTTGTCCTTTATGAACGATAATAAGAATAATTTGAAACGGTTTAGTTGTGTCACTATGCTTCTTTAGGTTGTACTTTACAAACGTCTTAGTATTGTATTTCATATACCAATATTTAAGTTGGTGTCAAATAAGGTGTCAATATTTTCTTAATTCATTTGAATCACCTTGAATTATATCGTCACTCAAATATAGTAAAACCCTCGTTATACCAAGCATTAATTAAGATATTTATATTATAATCATCTTGGTTGAATGTATTATATTAGTCCCTTCGGCACTGTTATACTGACAGCCACTCACAATACCTTCAGTTAAACAATTCTACAATTAAACAGAGAAGTTCAGGAGATGAGTCCGGAGTCCAAAGAACGAAGTCCGGGTGGTATCAATCAAATGGTTTTACTTTTGAAATTTAACTTTACTCGTTTGACCTAAATAAAAAAGCAGACCCAATAACGAATCTGCATTTTTATAAATGATCTAATGAATTTACTTCTTCATAAAGAAAAACACTTTACGTTCCTGACTATTAGGTATTCCAATAACATTGTTCAGGTAATCATTTATGTTAGTCAGTCCACTCTTTTGCACAAATCCTTCGCTCATAGGCATGCACTGCCCCCACGAACCACTTTGCTGGCAGTTTTCCAAATCAGTGATACGGGCAATGGTATGTACTCCCACGGTAATAACACAAAAATGATAAGCTTTGGCAGTTTCCAATACTTCGGCAATGGTTTCTTTATTCAGATCCAGCATCTTGTCGGCCTGAGCTGCTGCCAGATTTTTAATATCAGCAATAGGTGTACTTTCCTGAATGGTTGCATTTTCGAATTTGATGATTCCATCTAAAAATTCAGTCAGGGTTTCCACTTTTGTTTGGGCATTGATGCTTACTGTTAACAATAACATTAAAGCTGCTATTACATTAAGTCTTTTCATAGAAAATATTTTATGTTTGACGACTTAAATATAACTAGTTTCTGATTTCTTACTCCTGTGCGGTACAAATATTTTCTTTTATGCTAATATATCTTATTGCTTTTGAATTTAATGATAAAGAATAATGGTAACAGATTAACAATTAATTGCCAACCCATTAAACAACTTTAGTTTTTGACACCTTAAACAAGAACCAGGCAAGAGACGCAAATCCTATGATGATACCAATCCTCAACCCAAGGTCGGTATCGATAGCCAATCCCCCATTTTTTAGCGGTGCAACCAAAATATACGAACTACAAACAGCAGTCATAAAAGCAGCAGGAAGAGACATTAACCAATGCCATTTACCTACTTTGGCAAAATACATGGCACCTGTCCATAGTATAATAACTGCTAAAATCTGGTTTGATAAACCAAGAAACTTCCAGATTTCTTCAAAATCAAAGATTGTCAGCAAATAACCAATAATAAATAAAGGAATACTGATAACAAGGCGTCTGGTAATTTTTGCCTGATCGTATTTAAAAATATCGGCAATGGTTAACCGGGCACTTCTAAAGGCTGTATCGCCCGTTGTTATAGGGCATGCAATGACTCCAATAATTGCAAAGATAGCACCTACCTTGCCCAGCCAGGCCACACTAATCTCATTCACTACCCAGGCAGCATTGTGTTCTTTTTGTATCATCACATCGTTCAATCCTTCAACACCGCCAAAAAAGGTCATTCCAGCTGTAGCCCATATCATTGCCACAATTCCTTCGGCTATCATAGCTCCGTAAAAAACATATCTTCCATGACTTTCCTTCTTAATGGTTCGAGCCATCATTGGTGCCTGAGTACTATGAAAACCGCTGATGGCGCCACATGATATAACAATAAACATCATGGGGAAAAGTATATTTTCGGTAGGGTTGGAATGAAAATTAGCAAAACTGTTTGTTGTTATTTCGGGCAATTGAAGCGAGCCATTAAAACCACCCCATAACATAGCTCCGCCAATTGCCAGAGCCATTATTAATAAAGTTGCTCCAAACACAGGATAGATACGTCCAATAATTTTATTGATCGGCAGAAGAGTTGCAATCAGGTAATAACCAAAAATTACATACAACCAGATTGTCATTCCTCCCTTGCTTAAGGTAGCTAGTAAACCTGCCGGTCCGGTAACAAATGCCACTCCAACAAATATGAGTAACACAACTGTAAAAATCCTTAGAAAGTTCTGAAATCCTTTACCCAGGTATTTTCCAACTATCTCTGGAATACTGGCTCCTCCGTTTCTAATGGATAACATACCTGACATATAATCATGAACTGCACCCATAAAAATGCAGCCAAAAACAATCCACACATAGGACATTGGTCCATATTTGGCACCCATAATAGCACCGAAAATTGGTCCTAAGCCGGCAATATTTAAAAACTGAATAGTAAAAACTTTCCATGTTGGCATGGGAGAAAAATCAACTCCATCAGGCTTTTCGATGGCTGGTGTTTTTTTATTATCATCAGCACCGAAGAATCGTTCGATAAATTTACCATAAATCAAAAATCCCAGAATCAAAGCCAGTATAGCACCGATAAATGTCCACATGATCAACCAATTGTGATAAAAATTGCAGAACACAAATCTACTATTTTAAAGCTATTAACCAATAAACCCGATATCTTATTATTTATTAAAACCCTTTGTTTATCTTAGTTCTGGTAAACAAAAGATCTATGCACAAAATATTTTCAATCTGTCTTATCTTTTTTATTTCGGTAAATATGTCCTCTCAAAAACTTCAGGAGTATTTTCTCCCACTTCCCCAAAAGTTAATTGTAAAAGAAGGCAAATTAAATATTAAGAAGGGTTATCTTAAATTACCGAACAATCAACTTATTGGTCAGACCTTACTTCTTAAAAATCATCTTTTTAAAACTGATATAAAAACACAAATAAGTCCTATTCAGCTGTTTGATCAGCCTGAAATGATACAATTCATAAATGATTATACTATCGATGATCAAGAATATCACATGACCATCCAACCTGAAGGTATAATCATCAAATCCGGTTCTGATGCTGGTTTTTACTATGCTTTGGTCACTTTAAACCAGATTGGTATTTATGCACAAAAAACAGGTAATTGGCCTTGTGTTGAAATTACTGATAAACCAGATTTTCTTCGTAGAGGTGTAATGCTGGATATTAGTCGTGATAAGGTACCAACAATGCATACTTTAATGAGTTTGATTGATCAGTTGGCTGGTTTGAAAATCAACGAAATTCAGTTATATACTGAACACACCTTCGCTTATAAAAACCATGAAATGGTATGGAAGGATGCGAGTCCCATGACACCTCAGGAAATCAAAACACTGGATAAATATTGTAAAGATCGTTTTATCGACCTTGTACCGAATCAGAATTCATTTGGTCATATGAACCGCTGGTTAAAACATCCTGAATACACTCAATTGGCCGAACTTGAAGAGCCTGGCAAAACCATCTGGGGCATGCGTTCGAAGAATACGTTGAGTCCGATAGAAGAAGGATCATTAGAACTTATGCAAGAATTGTACGCAGAGTTACTGCCCAATTTCTCAAGTAAATATTTTAACATTGGATGTGACGAAACCGTTGAGTTAGGTGTTGGAAAATCAAAAGCACTTTGCAAAGAAATTGGCAAAGGACAGGTTTACTTAAACTACTTGCTGGAACTTAAAAAAGAAGTTGATAAGTATGGAAGAACGACTCAATTTTGGGGCGACATCATATTAAATCACCCGGAATTGATCAGTGAATTGCCCAAAGATATGGTTGCCCTTATTTGGGGATACGAAGCCAATCACCCTTTCGATAAACAATGTAAACAATTTGCTGAAGCTGGTTTAGACTATTATGTATGTCCGGGCACCTCATCATGGCTAACCATAATCGGCAGAAACAAAAATGCCTTTGCTAACCTGTTAAATGCAGCCGAAAACGGCAAAAGACATAACGCGAAAGGCTATTTAATAACCGACTGGGGCGATCATGGTCATTGGCAACCTTTATCAGTCTCTTACCCTTCATTTATATACGGTGCCGCTTTAAGCTGGAATGTATCAGAGAGTAAAGATATGGATATTGCCAAGGCTACATCTCAATTTCTTTTGCTGGATGAAACTGATATTGCCGGTGAAGTGCTTGTAAACCTAGGTAAAGCCTATTTAAAAACAGGAGCTATTACTGACAACAGCAATATATTTTACCAGCTTCTACGTCGCAATAATTATTCAATAAAAACAGATCGATGGTTGAAACAAACCAATGCGGAGAAACTTGTTCGAACAAAAGATTTCATAAAAGAACAGCTAGAATTGCTAAACAATGCACAAATCACATCCTATGATGCAAGCATTATTAAACAAGAAATTCAATTAGCCGCTGAATTAGCAATACATGCTTGTGACGTTGGAATTGCTAAATCTCAAACACGTGAAGGTTATTTTAAAAATATTTCATTACAAAAGCAGGAAGAACTAATTGAAGTCATGGACCACATAATAATGCAACATCAAACTATATGGATGCTTCGTAATAGAAAAGGTGGACTTGACGATTCGGTTACCAAACTTGAAAACATAAAAAGATCCTTCGAATAAACATTTGTCAGGCAAATAAGCCCATTTGTAAATACAGAATCAAATTTTACCAAATGCAAGTATCCATAACAAATAACATTCGTATTAGATTAGAATCAAATTTTTGTCAGGATTTACTTGACTTACCAAATGATTTTTTATAATTATTGTATACAGAAATCCATTAGTCGGTTTTAAAATAGAGGTTGAATGAAATACCAAAAGTTATTTTGGACTATCATACTTTTTCAAATGATTTCATCCATAACAGTCAGTTATGCTGAAATCAACAGTACTTCTGCGTTCAAATTCAATCACCTCAATAATAACAATGGTCTTTCTGACAATACCATCAACACTATATTTCAGGACAAAGATGGATTTATTTGGTTAGGTACATCACATGGATTAAATAGATTCGATGGTTATAACATCATTACTTTTTTAAGTTATCATAACAGCTCCTTTTTTCTTTCTGAGAACAGAATTAAAACATTAGCTCAGGATAAGAATGATAATCTTTGGATTGGAACCTCAAAAGGAATTGATATTTTAAATCTCAAGACTCGACAAATTGAAAAAAGGATTAACACAAGTACATATCCTTTGTTGCCAGGCGATGATATATTATTCATGCATCTGGATTTCAAAAATCAGATGTGGATTGGAACAACCAAAGGTATAGTTCTTTATAATTCTTCGAAAGATATATTACAACCAATCATTCAAGAGAATTCGCCACAATATGATTTGGATAAAAATGCTCCAACACAAATAGCAGAAGATAAAAACGGAAACATATGGTTGGCATCTCCGGTTGGTTTATACAGATACAATAATAACAATGGTATTCTTAGTTTATTCAGTTTTAAAGACAATGACAAGACATACTTAAATACAATTAAAGCTATCCATATCCATGGCAATCATCTTTGGGCTGGTACTGGCGGAGGCCAATTTTTTTCTATCGATATAAATCATCAGATAGATTTGAATACAACAAAAGTTCTGGAACTTGAGCCTAATGAAATTATACCCATCAATAGTATTTCAGTATACGAAGATCAGGTTTGGATAGGTTCTGTGGGTCATGGATTATTTATTTATGATCTGACCAATAAAAAATTCAGCCGTTACCGATATAATATTGACAACGATGAGTCAATTAGTTGGGATGTTATTTTAAGCCTCTTTAATGATCGTAACGGTTCAATGTGGATTGGTACTTATGGCAAAGGAGTGGATATTTGGCATCCAACACTGCGCAAATTCAAAACATATAAAAGCAGTTATAAAAACTCAATCGACTTTGAAAGTATAACTTCCATAACTAGTGATTATCTAAACCGAATATGGGTTTCGGGTTACGGAAGACAGAACAACGTCAATGTAATAGATCAAGCCAATAAAAAAATCACACATTTAGGTTTGATCAGAGATAAACATTTCAATGTATTTACTAAAGATTTAAAATCAGACGGAAGAATTATCTGGGGTTGTCAAATGGAAGCAGACAAACAACTTTTTAAAATTGATGCCCAAAACCTGAATGTTATTAAAACATACAATTTAGCAGATGCTGATATTGAAACAATTGAATTAGTAGACGATTCGCTAAACAATAAATTATGGATTGGTACTTTCGATGGAATCATCTGTTTTGATAAAAAAACAGAGTCTATTTCAATTATCAACAATATTCAGGATTATCTTAAATTACCCAACCCCATAAAAGTTTATTCAATCATTCCAGATGGAGAAGAGCTACTTTGGCTTGCAACAGATGCTGGCTTAATTAAATATAACCACCATTCTTCGGAAGCACAATTAATTAAATCAATAGATGACAAAGGAGCTTATCGTACATTAGACATTATAAAGGATAAAAACATTGTATGGCTTGCCACTTCTAATGGACTCCTTTCCTACGATATAGAAACGAATCAAATTAAACATTTGGGAGACGAAAACGAATTGCTCTCAAGCCTTTCAGTAAGCATAGAAGAAGATCTTTTAGGTAATTTATGGATTGGTACGAATAAAGGTATTATCAAATTCAATCCATCAACTAAGAAAGTTACTCTGTTTACAAAAGATGATGGTTTGCAAAGCAACGACTTTTCGCAAGGTGTAAAATACATCGACCCAAAAGGTAATTTGTATTTCGGAGGTACTGATGGATTTAATGTAATTAATCCAACTGAATTAATGTCCAACATCCTGCCTCCTCCAGTTAGAATAACCAAACTATTGATTCATAACAAAGAAATTATTTACGATCCTTCAGAAAATCGACCTCAGAAAATTGACGAAGTGATTGAGTATTGCGACGAGCTAACGATTAAAAATACAGACTATGTTGTTTCATTCGAGTTCTCTGCTTTAAACTATATTCAGAGCAATAAAAACCAATATGCTTATATTCTTGATGGATTTGAGAAAGATTGGAATATGTCGGAAAACAGGAGGTTCATAACCTATACCAATCTACCTCCTGGTACATATACCTTAAAAGTGAAAGCCTCCAACAACGATGGTGTTTGGAATGAAAAAGGAACCGAATTAAAAATTATTGTTCAACCGCCATTCTATAAGAAATGGTGGTTCAGAACGCTATTGGCAGCCTTTATAGTTTCTGCTTCTTTATTATTTTATTTTGTGAGAATTAAAATGCTTAAAAATAAAGAGGAGAGGTTAAAACAACTGGTTAGAGAAAGAACATTCTCACTGCACGAAGCCAACGAAAAATTAGAAGAACAGAAAGAAGAAATTACAACACAGAAAGAGCTGCTTGAACAAAAGAACGAGGAGATCATCACCCAAAATGAAATTCTGGAAGAACATAGAAATCATTTGGAGGAATTAGTTACAACACGTACAAAAGAATTAGCAGCAGCTAAAGATAAGGCTGAAGAATCAGATCGTTTGAAGACCGCATTTCTGGCCAATATGAGTCATGAAATTCGAACTCCTATGAATGCCATTATTGGATTCTCAACTTTACTACGACACTCAGATTTTTCTGATGAAGAAAAAGTAAACTTTATTGACCAGATTCAGACCAACGGAGACAGTCTACTCCATCTGATTGATGATATTATTGATCTTGCCAAAATTGAAGCAGGTCAACTAAAACTTATCTACAAAAATTTTGATGTTAATGGAGTCCTGCTTGAACTTCTTAACACCTTCCGTCATGAGAAACTAAGATTGCACAAAAACAATATTGCAATTGATTTATGTAATCCTTCCGAACCGGAATTTTTAATCAACAGTGATCCGTACCGGTTAAAACAGGTACTTTCAAATTTACTTAGCAACGCAATTAAATATACTGAATCAGGATCTATTGAGTTCGGCTATAATAAATACGATGACCTGCTTGAATTCTTTGTTAAGGATACTGGTATTGGTATCGAACCTAAAAGTTTCGAGCATATCTTCGAACGCTTTAATAAGGCAAATAACAATGGAGGTCAGTTATATGGAGGAACAGGACTAGGCCTTTCAATCTCAAAACAAATCATCGATAATCTGGGTGGTGAAATGAGCGTTGAATCCGAGGTTGGGAAAGGATCAAGATTTAGTTTTACCATACCTCTTTAATTCATGAAATCATGGTTATTACCTTGCAAAATCAATAACCAAAATCCAGTTGAAATTGAAAATACGTATATTTGAGTTCCTAACTATGTAACACATTGATTCGAACTACAACCATTATTTTGCTTTTGCTTTCAGTTCTCTTAGCCAATTCGCAAGAAAATTTAAAGGTTAAGAAAGTTAAATTCAAGGGTAATTCTGCCTTTAATAATCTTAAACTTAAAGAACAGATAAGTTTACAGGGCACTTCATTTTTTGAAGAGAAAATACTCAAAAATGACCCTTCATTTTATTCACAAAGTCTTTATTTATCAGACATTAAACGCTTGAAAACCTTTTACCAGCAAGAAGGCTATTTAGACATACATTTTCTGGAACCAACCATCAGAATCACTAAAAAAAACAAAGTAATCTTAATCTTCAACATTGAAGAAGATGAACCCATTATAGTTGAATCCGTTGATTATCTCATTGATTCAACAAACAAAATTACCAAAGAACTACCTCGCAAAGGACTAAGAAATATAAGACTTCAGTCAAATTTACGAACGGATAATATTTTCCGTGATGAGTGGTGCATGCACGACCAACAGTTGATAGTTAATCAATTCAATAATATCGGATATGCTTTTGCTGATGCTGACTTTCAATTAATGGTTGATACCATAAAATCGACAACTAAAATTTTGTGGGAAATTGAGAAAGGAAAACTGACTCATTTTGGTAATATACAAATCAAAGGCAACAATCGTATCAAAGAAAAAAACATACGTAAGCAACTAACATTTAATGAAGGTGATGTATGGTCGAAAGCAGATATTGATCTTACTCAAAAACGAATCTTCAATCTGGGCATGTTTAGGGTTAGTTCAGTTAAAACGGCCGCTACTGAAGAACAACAAGACACTATACCCATTGAAATAATTCTGAAAGAAGCACCAAAGTGGACCACCCGTTTTGGAGCAGGTTATGGCCGGGAAGATAAATTCAGAGTTTTCGGAGAAGTGCAGTATCTAGGCTTTTTAACCAATTTAGGCCGAATGAACCTAAGTGCTAAACATTCTGCACTTGAACCCTATAATTTCGACCTGAAGTTTACACAACCAGCAGTATTATTTCCAATCAACTCAATAATTGTCAATCCATATATTCAGGAACAAAAGGAACCCGGTTACAGCGTTAAAAAAAATGGTTTCAACTTTACATTCCTACAAAACATATCGGATAATTTTAATTCCAATATCAATTTCTTTTTCGAAGATGTAACAAACGACACCATAAATTTTTATTTATCAGGCATCGATGAATTACCCGAATCTGTTTATTTAAAATCAGGTATTTCAGTTGGTTTTACCTATTTCAATGGCGAACCCAAATTAAATCCTATCAGCGGTCATTCCCTTTCATTAAACATTAAAACAAATGGTTTATACATCACTCATGATATGCCATTCTACAAAAGTATTCTGGAATACAAAAGGTATTGGGGATTGAACTATGGATTGACAGTTGCGTTTAAAAGTAAGATTGGTATGGCGAAAGGAACAGGTGGTTCGAACTTTATTCCTGCGGAGGAAAGATTTTATGCAGGTGGTGCACATTCTGTCAGAGGATGGTCTCGTTCTAACCTTGGTCCCAAAGACGAGTCTGGTAATCCAATCGGCGGTAAGAGCTTACTTGAAGGAAGCTTTGAAGCTCGATATAACATCGCCCCAAAATTAATATTAGCTGCGTTTATTGATCTGGGCAATGTTTGGGAACCATCATTCAAATACCAACTGAATGATTTACGTTATGCTTCAGGATTGGGTATCAGATACGATACGCCAATTGGTCCGGCTGGTATTGATTTTGCACGACCTATTTTTGATTCAGAAAAGAAATGGCAAATACACTTTAATATCGGCCACCCATTTTAAAATATGATAAAAAAAAGCATTAAATATCTGTCGTATCTGGTTGCAACACTTTTTGTTGTTGTAATACTATTTATGCTTTTTACCCAAACATCATGGTTTGATAGGATAGTTAAAAAACAGGCTGTAAATCTGATTAACAAAGAGCTAAATGCAATTGTATCTATTGATGGTTTCAATAGCAACTACTACAATTATCTGGATTTAACAGGAGTTAAGCTTCGGCAAAAAGTTGACAGTAGCCTAATTACTCAGGTTGATTTAATTAACCTTCAATTTAACCTTTGGTCGATATTCGAGAAAAAAATTGAGATTTCTTCCGTTATCATCAATAATCTGGATGGATCTTTTGAGCAGGATGAGAATGGAAGATGGGAAATTGCTGATATAATACCCACCTCTGGAGATACAACAACTGCTACAAGTCCCTTTTCATATGCTATCCAAATTGATACTATTCGGCTAAACAACTGGAACATCGCTTCAAACTCAACAATCGAACTAGTCCCCGACAGCATTCAAAACCTGAACCTCTTTGCTTCGTTTTATTATAAACAGGAGCTTATGGATTTTAAGCTACATAACCTTGAATTAGTTTCGATAAACCCAGATCTTACCATTAGAAAATTAAACGGTCATTTTAACCAAGACGGCTCTTTAATAAGCATCGACAGCCTAATCGTTGAAACATCCCGTTCGTTATTCGAAACAACAGGCAAATACCAATCCATTAATAACAGTGCTGCTCAACTTAAGGCTGATCCGATCAGTAAGGATGAATTTAAAATATTTGTTCCATCTGTTCAATTGCCAGCATCCCCGAAAGTCGATTTAGATTATCTGACCCGGAATGACACAAGTTACTTCAATGTTGACTTAACTGTATATGAGGAAGAGATTCATTTGAAAGCACAGATTTTAAATCTGGATGACTATTCAAACAAAAAAATAAACCAAATCCCTTTTAGCGCTGAAATTAGCTTCGTTAATATGCATCCTGAAAATTGGTGGTTGATGAGTAATACCAATAGCACATTACAGGGAAGTATTAATATCAAGGGTAATCACCTTTTAGACTATACAACATGGATAAATATTAAAGGCGATTTAACCGGCTCAACTTATTTAGATCATCATTTTAAAATTTTTAAGTTTAACGCCCAGCAAAATAATTTTAATGTCAGTTCAAGTTTGATTGCCCAATCTTATTTGGGAAAGGCAGAAGGAAATATTGAGTTACACAACTATTCTTCAAATCCAACATACAAAGCCCATTTAAAGATTGACAGCTTACTATTAAATAAAATAATTTCGGATGATGCAGGTTTAGCAAATGGTAGGATTTCAGTCATTGGGAAAGGCCTAAGTACTGATAGTATTGATGCATATAGCACAATTAATATTTCACAGAGTAATATTTATGGTGTGCCTGTTGATTCTGCATACATTAAAGCCAATCTAAAAAATAATCTTCTCAAAATATCTGAAAGTAGAATTCGTGTACCGGGAGGTAAAGTTAATGCTTCCGGTAACTTTCAGCTATCATCAAAAGAACTGGATGGCAAAGCTGATTTTATAGTTGATTCCCTTACCTTCCTGCAGCACTTTCTAAAACCTGAATTCAATTTCACACAAGCTACAGGACAATTTGCATTCAATGGCTCAATTGATTCTCTAAATACTGAAGGATATCTAACGGTATCTAAATTCAAAGGCTATTCTTTATCAAGCAATAAAATGAATGCCCGGTTAAACGTTAATTATGTCGAGAATCATATGCAGGCTAAAACATCATTCCAGATACAAGCATTGCAAAACAAAGATATATTAGCTGACACTATTTATGGCAATGCGAATTATAAGCTAGACACTTTATTTGCTGAAGTATTTGCGAAAAAGGACAGTATCAATACTAACTTAAAAACACACATTCATCTGGCAGATACATTAGGGATCAATATTGACAATTTACGATTCAATACTCCACGAATCCATTATTATACAACCGATACCATAAATTTAGTTGAATATTACAATCATGAGTTCACCATAAAAGATTTGGCATTAAAAGATGAATTATCACCCCAATTTTCATTAAAGGCAAAAGGTACATTTGGAGCCAATCGAACACAAAATCTTGAATTTATGGTTGATAATTTCGATTTGAATTCATTAACCCGCTTACATATTCTGGATGATTACATTGATGGATTATTCTCAATCAATATGAGATTAACAGGGCAACCACAGTCCCCTGAATTAAAATCAACATTCAACGTAAAAAACGGACAATTTGATCAAATTCAACTTCCCTTTTTTGAAGGTAATCTAACTCTTAAGAAGGATACTTTAAAAAGTAGTTTTATCAATCCGGAGAATAAAAATGAATTCAACCTCAGTTTTACAACACCATTTGAAACACGATTTGACACAACAGGTTTCATTTTTAACATGAGCGATCAATTCGAAGCTATCTTACGCCTTGACTCTTTTGACATTGCTGCTCCAACTGAGAAACTGGCACAATTGGAAGTAGAGGGTATGTTAAATGCGAATATCAGGGCTAAAGGTGAGTTTTCAAAACCTCTTCTATACGGCAAATTTAATCTTCAGAACGGAAAGTATAGTCATCCTGTTTATGGAATTGACATGAGTAATGCACAAATAGCTTTAAATTTCGACAGTAACAAAGTGGCCATTGATACCTTTATTATTAAACGCGATAAAGGCTATCTAACCATGACTGGTGCTGCGGTTTTTGATAGTAGTTTAGTAAGCGGTTCAATCCATAGCTCAACACTGGAAGCTAATGCCAATAACTTTTACGTAATTAAACACCGCGATTATTCAGCATTGATTGATGCAAAAACCTTTTTTACAAATTCCGAATCCGAAAGCCGTTTTGGTGGTAAGATTAAGGTTCTTAGGTCTGAGTTTTATCTTCCGGCATTTATGGATTCTGAAGATGAAAATAAAGAACAGAATGTTCCTTTGCTTGTTCAGGCTACTGAAGTCTCAGATACTTTGCCAGGCTCAAAACAACATATTAGTCTTCGAAAAAAGAAAGAAGAAACATCTCCATTCATTACAAATTTACAAGGTCGGCTTGAATTGGAAATTCCTCGTAATACCTGGTTAAGAAGTGAAGATATGAGCATTGAAATCTGGGGCGATCTGGAGATAGAAAAGAGTAATCCGTATTTTGAGTTATTTGGTGAATTAGGTATTAATCGTGGACATTATATTCTTTATGGTAAAAAACTGGTGATTAACGAAGGTACCTTAACTTTTCAGGGAGGACAGGAGATAGATCCTATTCTGAATTTTAATGCCAGTTATACTTATCGAGGACCAGACAAAGAAAAACGAAAACTCGAACTTTCTGTCAGTGAAAAATTATCGGAACCTGCTATCTCATTTAAGCTGGATGATGCTTCCATAACAGAGGGAGATGCCATTAGTATTCTCATATTCGGGAAGACGATGGATGAACTATCCTACTCAGGACAGAATGGAATAAGCGGAGCAATCGGAACCAATATGTTGACAAAAGCCGTTACATCGCAATTAAGTAAAACCTTAGGAACTCAATTCAACCTCGACATGATTGAGGTGACTGCAGCAGAAAACTGGCAAAGTGCAGCTTTTGTGGTTGGTAAATATGTTACAAATGATCTTTTTGTGATCTATCAACGTGGCTTTGGTGAAACCGATGGAGATGAAATAACACCGGAGATTATTATACTGGAATATGAATTAAGTAAAAATTTATTCATGAGATTACAAAGCGGGAGTTCCAAAGAATCAGGTTTTGATGTAATTTTGAAGTTCGAATCCAAAAAAGATTAGTGATGATAAATACGCGCGAATTGAAATCGAAACATAATGCCATTTGTAAGAAACTAGCTTCAAAACGTATCAAAGATAGCCTCGATATGATTGAAGACCTTGTGAAAGATGCTCACGATGGTGATCTTATCGACACTCATTACAATCTTGAATTCACCTATAAAAACATGCTCCGCTATACTGTGGAAGGCATAACCGATCCTGAACGACAAAAAATATACAATCATTTGGTGAGGGATGTGTACAGACTAGCTGACAACGCCTATAACAAACTGATGTTGAAATACTCCAACGACATCATTTTTGAGCTTCGTCGCGAAAATGCATCCATCCAACTCAGTGCTTTATTGGATGAGTATGCTCACCTTTGGAGTGGCATTGAACTTCAAAAAATTGTTAATCCTGAAGCCGAAAATGCTCAGGAAATACAAAATATTAATATAAAAATCTTTCAATATTTATGGAGTGCTTCCGCATTATCCGAAAGTGACCTTGATAATTTAAAGAGCTTTTTTAACAACTCATCCTATCCATGGTATTTGAAAGCACAATTGGTGGGAGCTTTTAATCTGGCTCTGCTTCATTCTTTCATTCCAGAGTATCTGGATTTATTAATGGATTTAGCTCTTAATGAAAATGATATTATAAGCTCGCGTGCTGTCACAACATTAATTTTATCGTTTTTGAAATATGATGCCCGCTTACCTCTAAATCCTAAAATTCACTCACGCTTTACGCTACTTGCAGAAGAAAATAAATGGATTACACTGATTGAGAGTATCATCATTCAATTAATCAGAACAAAAGAAACCCAACGTATCTCTCAGAAGCTTCATGATGAAATACTTCCTGAAGTTGTAAAAATGCAACCCAAGTTTAAAAATAAACTTGATTTGGAGAATATGCTAAGTGAAAACCTAACAGATGATAAAAATCCGGAATGGGAAGATTTTTTCAAAGATTCACCCAGTCTGATCTCCAAGATGGAAGAGCTTACGCAATGGCAGATGGAAGGTGCAGATGTATTTCTGTCTACCTTTAAACACCTGAAGCACTTCTCTTTCTTCAATTCTTTTGCCAACTGGCTTTTACCCTTTTATCCTTCTCACCCGGAGATAAAAAAGGCATTGGATTCCGAGAGCGATCTTTTTAAAAGTTCATCATTACTTGATAATCTGGCTGAGTCGAGGTTCTTATGCAACTCTGATAAATATTCTTTAATGCTCAGTATTCCCCATATGCCTTCGATGCAAAAGGATTTA
The DNA here is from genome assembly GCF_963674565.1 of uncultured Carboxylicivirga sp. Lineage (NCBI taxonomy): Bacteria > Pseudomonadati > Bacteroidota > Bacteroidia > Marinilabiliales > Marinilabiliaceae > Carboxylicivirga > uncultured Carboxylicivirga sp. Next base: position 5,094,445 of record NZ_OY771430.1, on the reverse strand, counting down.
ATGGGTCAGATGTTTTCTGCTGAGATGGAACAGATGGCAGAAATCAATAAAGACGAAAAAGCATTAAAGGCTAACCAGGGTAAACTGATTGCTTCGAACCAGTTTATTCAGGATTTATATCGACTGATCAAAGTTCATCCGCAACGACATCAACTCGATGACATCTTTGCTCAGCGGATGGATTTCCATAATAAGTGGTTCTTTAAAAAGCTTGTAACAGAAGATTCATCATTACGAGAATTGGCTGAATATTACTTTAAAAAGGAATACTATGATGAGGCGATTGATATCTTTAACCAGATCTACGAAAAGGATCAAACAGCTGTTGATATCATTCAAAAAATTGCCTTTGGTTATCAAAAGCTTAATCAGTTTGAGAAAGCACTCGCCAAATATTTACAAGCCGATTTAATTGGTGCTGAAAGTGTATGGAATAAAAAGAAAATTGCGCTTTGTTACCGCCATTTAAAAAACCCCGAGAAAGCATTACAATATTATAAAGAGGCGGAAAATATCGATCAAGAAAACCTTTCAACACAAGCTTCTATTGGACATTGCTACCTGGAACTGGAACAATTTGAAGAAGCATTAAAATACTATTTCAAAGTAGAATACCTTGATCCGGGAAATCATAAAGTAGGAAGAGCAATTGGATGGTGTTCTTTTGTTTTGGGTAAATTTGATCAGGCTGAAAAGTATTATAACAAGATTCTGGTTGCTGAAACCAATAAACAGGATTTAATAAATCTGGGACATACACTTTGGTGTAAAAAACTTCGGAAAGAGGCTTTAGCCAGCTATCAGAAAAGTATTAAACTACCGGATCATTCGTTTAATGAGTTTTTAGAAACATTTCAGGAAGATATTCCTCATTTATTAACTCATGGAATTGAAAAACCAGACATCCCGTTAATGTTGGATCAAATTCGCTACTCATTGGAAGAATAGAATGGCAAAGAAGAAAATATCACACGAATTATATAGTTACGGCATTTATAATCGCTGGGAGCGTCAGTCAAAAGACCTGCCTAAACTTTTAGAGATAACCGATCACATTCCTATCAAAGATGATATTGAATTTGGTTATGTACTTAAAATTAAAGGAGCTAAAGGTAAAAAGCTGGTATTTAAAATTGAACATCCACCCTTTAAAAATGACAAAGGACAAATTGAACCACCTTTCGAGGGTGAATATTATATCAATTCTAATACGTATGAATTTTTTCTTGGGGATACTGTGTGGGAGCCGTACGAAGACAAAGCTGGCGAATGGAAGCTCTACACGTGGTTGGATGGCAAACTGATAGCGGAGAAGAAATTGTTTCTTTTCCTGTACTAGTTCATTAGCACCATTATTAAAAACATAACGAAGCCTAATAATGCGGCGATCAAAACTACTTCAATGATCGAATAGATGAAGATCTTCCGCTTCAATTTCAATGTTAAATCACTTTCCTTTTTCATTCTTTTCGATTCTTTCTTGGTCATAAATTAATTACAAACATAGTAGGCATTTTTCTATTTTGCACGCCCTTTAACAGTAATTAACGTTAGATTGACATTTTTTAACCGCTCTGAGTTTCAATCTGTTTTTGCAAAATTTATTTACAAAAAAGGTTCCACATCTGTGAAACCTTCTAAATATATATGATTTTCAATATTATACATTAAAACGGAAGTGCATTATATCGCCATCCTGCACAACATATTCCTTTCCTTCAATACTCATTTTTCCTTTTTCCTTACAAGCTTGTTCTGATCCTAAGGTCACAAAATCTTCATACTTAATAACCTCAGCTCGGATAAATCCTTTTTCAAAATCAGAGTGAATTACTCCGGCAGCCTGTGGAGCCAGATATCCCTTATGAAATGTCCAGGCACGTACTTCTTTAACACCGGCGGTAAAATAAGTTTGTAGTTCAAGCAACGAATAAGCAGAACGGATAAGTTTTGAAACCCCTGATTCAGTCAATCCCATATCCTCTAAAAACTCCTGACGTTCTTCATATGTCTCCAGCTCAGCAATCTCTGATTCTGTTTTTGCAGCAATCATCAGAATTTCAGCATTCTCGTCTTTTATTGCTTCACGAAGAGCATCAACATGTTTATTGCCTGTAATAACCGAATCCTCGTCAACATTACAAACATACATTACTGGTTTGTTGGTCAATAAGTATAAGTCTTTGCTTACTTTTTCCTCATGCTCAGTTAATTCAACCGTACGGGCCGACTTACCGTTTTCCAGCGCCTCTTTAAACTTGTACAAAACCTCAACTAATTTTTTGGCATCCTGATCTTTGGATGCTTTGGCAGCTTTCTCAGTTTTTTGCAAACGTGCTTCAATGGTCTCCAAATCTTTAAACTGAAGCTCCATATCAATGATTTCTTTATCGCGAACCGGATTCACCGATCCATCAACATGGGTTACATTATCATCATCAAAACAACGCAAAACATGAATAATTGCATCTGTTTCACGAATATTGGCAAGGAATTTATTTCCCAATCCTTCACCTTTACTGGCTCCTTTTACCAAACCTGCGATATCTACAATTTCAACAGTTGTTGGTTGAACACGCTGCGGTTTCACCAACTCTTCCAACTTCACCAATCGTTCATCAGGAACGGTAATAACACCCACATTCGGTTCGATTGTACAAAACGGAAAGTTTGCCGATTGGGCTTTTGCATTTGATAAGCAATTAAACAAGGTTGACTTACCCACATTCGGTAAACCAACTATTCCACACTGTAATGCCATATGATGATATTTACTTTGCTAAAATTCAGCCGCAAAAGTACTGCAATTTTCATTAGGTAAAAAACCTGAACCAGCTAAAATAAAAAAGGAATGCCCTAATTGTGAACATTCCTTAAATTAATATCAATCTTTTCTTTATTTATTCAGCTGAATGAAACTCATCGAACCGTCCGTTTTGAAGAAAATCGACACTTTTCTGAATTTCCTTATACATGATTTTATCTTCCTCCACAAAAGTCACATAATCGCGGTATTGACTTAAGAAATTTTCAAGATACTCAGATGTTCTGGCCGGACGACGAAATTCCATTGCCTGGGAGCTATTAAACAATTCGATGGCCAAAACACGTTCTACATTATCAGCAATTTTAAGTGCTTTGGTAGCTGCATTACCTCCCATACTTACATGATCTTCCTGCTCATTGGATGATGGAATGCTATCAACCGAAGAAGGCGTTGCCATTTGTTTATTCAAACTCACGATGGAGGCAGCAGAATATTGTGGTATCATAAAACCACTATTTAGCCCCGGATTGGCAACCAAAAATTCAGGTAACCCACGTTCTCCTGATATCAAACGATAAGTACGACGTTCAGAGATGCTTCCTATCTCACTCATGGCAATGCCCAGAAAGTCCATTGCCAGAGCCAGTGGTTCACCATGAAAATTACCTCCAGAAATAATCATATCATCATCCGGAAAAACAATCGGATTATCGGTTACTGAGTTTATTTCGGTAAGCACCACACCAGCCACATAGTTTATTGCATCTTTAATAGCGCCATGAACCTGAGGCACACATCGAAAGGAATAAGGATCCTGAACATGTTTTTTGGCACGGGTGATTAACTCACTCCCTTCCAATATAGCTTTGATATTACGGGCTGTTTCAATCTGTCCCTTGTGAGGACGGATGGTATGCAACTGAGGAAAATATGGTTCGATACGTCCATCGAAAGCATCCAATGACAAGGCAGCAATTATATCGGCATACTTTGAAAGTCGAAAAGCTTTGAGCAAAGTATAAACTGCATGCGAACTCATAAACTGGGTTCCATTCAAAAGAGCTAATCCTTCTTTTGCTCCCAGTTTTATAGGCTCCCAACCTTTTTCGTTTAATACATCAATGGCAGGAAGAGTTTCTCCGTTGAAGTGAACATCACCTTCTCCGATTAATGGAAGAAAAAGATGTGCCAGCGGGGCCAAATCTCCAGAAGCGCCCAATGATCCTTGCTCGAATACTATCGGATATATATTATTATTGAAGAAATCAATCAATCGATTCACTGTAGCCAACTGTACCCCTGAATTACCCAAACTTAAAGCATGTATCTTCAGCATCAGCATCAGCTTAACCACATCGCGTGGTACTTCCCTTCCAATACCACAAGCATGACTCTTTACCAGATTTTCCTGTAATCGACTCAAGTCATCTTTAGAAATGGAGATACTATGCAAAGCTCCAAAACCTGTATTGATACCATAAACAGGACCATCTTCTTTGGCAATTTTATCATCCAGATACTTTTTACAAACCTGAATCAATTCAATTGACTCATCTGATAATTTAAGATGATACCCTTCTGAAAGAATGGTTTCAATATTTTCAAATGTTAATGGTTTAGGGGAGATATAGAATATTTTGTCCATAAATAAAATTCAAATCTTTAATATGACTGTTTGGATGCTTTTGTGCAAAAGCTAAATTGATCCACCTCAACGGTGAATTTAAAGAGTAAGATAAGAAGGAAATATCTCAAGGGCAACGGATATCGCCACCAAAAGAACAAATAATAAGTGTGCTGTTTTTTAATATTCTACCCATAAAAAAGCGGATAAAGTAAATAGTTACTTTATCCGCAAATGTATTTAATTTCTTATTTAGATGCTGATGACTTTTATCAATTCATCAACACCCAATTTGCTTTGCTCTCCTGTTTCCATATTTTTCAAAGTCACTACTCCAGCCTGACGTTCTTCTTCACCTGTCAACACCACAAATGGAATTTCTTTTTTATTAGCGTAATTCATTTGCTTTTTCATTTTTGCATCATCAGGGAATAACTCGGCATTAATTCCGGCTTTTCTCAATTGAGTAAGTATTCCCAGCGCATACAATTCATCTTCACCACCAAAATTCACAAACATAGCTCTGGTTTTGGCTCCGTCAGCTTTTGGAAATAATTCCAATTGGTTCATTACATCGTAAATACGATCTGCTCCAAAAGAAATGCCAACCCCCGAAACATCCTTCAGACCAAAAATTCCAGTTAAATCATCATATCGACCACCACCGGTAATACTTCCAATAGCCACATCTTTGGCTTTTACTTCAAATATTGCTCCAGTATAATAATTCAATCCTCTTGCTAAGGTAAGATCCAATTCTACTTCCAAATCCAGATTCAGAACATCCAGATAATTCAACACCACTTCCAGTTCATCAACACCTTTCAATCCAATTTCTGATGCCGCCAATACTTCGCGTAACTTAGCAACCTTTTCTCTGTTGGTGCCACTCAACATGATAATTGGCTGAATAGTTTGAATAGCTTCTTCAGAAAGACCTTTTGAAGACAATTCTTCATTTACTTTTTCCAAACCAATTTTATCGAGCTTATCAATAGCGACGGTTATATCAACAATCTTATCAGTAGCATCAATAATTTCAGCAATGCCCGAAAGCACTTTTCGGTTGTTAAGTTTTAATACTACATTGATATTAAGCAATTGATAAACCTCATCAACAATCTGTATCAACTCCACCTCATTTAACAAAGAGTTACTTCCAACCACATCAACATCGCATTGAAAAAACTCGCGATATCGTCCTTTCTGAGGTCGATCGGCTCTCCAAACAGGTTGAATCTGATAACGCTTAAAAGGGAATGTAATTTCACTTTGGTGCTGTACCACAAAACGGGCAAAAGGAACGGTTAGATCATAACGAAGTCCTTTTTCACTTATTTGAGATATTACTTTGTTTGATTCTTTTTCAGCTAATAAACTCGCATCAGCTTTACCAAGATAATCGCCAGAATTCAATATTTTAAATAACAGCTTATCACCTTCTTCACCATATTTACCTAATAGAGTAGAAAGATTTTCCATTGCAGGAGTTTCAATCGGTAAATATCCATATTTCTGAAAAACTGTTTTTACCGTATCGAAAATGTAGTTACGTTTCACCATCTCCACAGGCGAAAAATCCCGGGTACCTTTAGGTATACTTGGTTTCTGAGCCATATTATTGTTTCGTTATTATCGTAATTTATTGAGCTGCAAAGATACTAAAGCTAATCGAAACTTAATATTTAAGCTGAAAAGGTATTTCGTTTTTTTTAAATCATCATGACCTATAACAAGTTCGAATACCTACAATTAGGTATTTATAATGCTTATACATACTCATACCTTTGAGTTATGTTAATTATAATTCCATTTATTATGAACAAACTTTTTACCCTTTTCGCATTATTCAGTATGCTTTCATTTGCATTCTCTGAAAAATCTACTGCCATCGAATACGCTGGCGGTGACGGTACAGAAAACAATCCTTTTCAGATTGCCACACTTGATCAATTAAAAACACTTTCCGAAACAGTTGCTGACTGGGACAAACACTTTATCTTAATCGATGACATTGATGCAAGCACAACTTCTACATGGAACAGTAGTAATGGTTTTTCACCTATTGGTAATAAAACCAATAATTTTACTGGTTCGTTAAACGGGCATAATCATTCCATTAGCGGATTGACTTGTAATGTTCAATATACAGATTACCAAGGCTTATTCGGCTATGTCATAAATGCAACAATCATTAATGTAGTAATGGAAAATTGCCTTGTTAAAGGTAAAGAATATACTGCTGCTTTGGTAGGATATGCAAACAGTTCGATCATTAGTAACTGCAATGCCGTTGGCGGATTAGTACAAGGAGCTAATGGTAATACTGTAGCAGGATTAATTGGCATGGCAACCACTTCAAGTGAAGTTACCTACTGTTATACTAATCTGGAAGTTAGAACAGGATATGGTTTTACAGGTGGTTTAATGGGTAGTTTGGTAGGTAACTCTATCATGAAATACTGCTTTTCGTTTAACATCGTAAACAGTACAGGAGGTTACGGAGCTAAATCATTTGGAGGATTAGTTGCTCAAAACAATACTTCAACAATTGAAGATTGCTACAGCCATGCAACTGTTAATGGATATCAATGGGTGGCAGCTTTTGCTGGTAGAAATTATTCAAACACAACAACAATCGCATCAATTAAGAACTGCTATGCGACAGGTGCAGTTAGTGGAACCTATACAACGGCAGGATTCATTGGATCAAATGAAGGAGCATCAACTGCAACAAATTGTTATTTCGATACAGAAACAACAGGACTTTCAAATGGCATCGCTACTGACGAAAATTCACAGACACCAATCGGTTATGAAACTTCAATGTTTGCAGATGCCGATAACTTCGCAGAATGGGATTTTGACAAAACATGGATTATTAAAACAGTTCCCGAATATGATGCTAATCCACGCCCCTATCTTCAATGGCAATTTGGTTATAATTTAAACTTTGCAACAAATGGAAATGGAAGTATAAGTGGAGAATTAAATCAGATTATTAAACGAGCCGATGATGCTGCAACTGTAGAAGCTATTCCTAATACTTCGTATGAATTTATAGAATGGCAAACTGAAGACGGCACTTCATTTTCAACTGAAAATCCTATTACAATACAAAATATGACTTCAAACATAAATCTTACAGCTATATTTTCATTATCAACCGGAAATGAATCATCATCAGTGCCAAAAACCTTAGTTTACCCAAACCCAACAAAAGGAAAAGTTTTCATTTCTGCTGAAGGAATCAAACAGGTTGAATTATTAAATCTAAAAGGATCTACAATAAACATATATAACTTCAGCAATTCTGAATCTTGCTTAGATTTATCATCCTATACGAAAGGACTTTATTTATTAAGAATAACAACAGAAAAAACCTCCTTAATTGAAAAGATAATTATTGAATAGTGGTTGAAAAGGAACGGGTAAATTCGAACCGCGTTGCACAATTCAAGTCAACGCGGTTTCAATACCTTCTATTCGTAAAACATTTGAATACAGGATTCAGAATCATTAAATTTGAATAAAAAGGACAATCTATGAAACCAAAACCTCAAGATCACAATATGTTTGTCCATTCTTTTAACTTAAGTTCGTTATTCTCTTTTCGAATAAAACTTCTATTTGCATTGTTTCAGATGATCCCTTTATTTGTTAGTGCCAACAATGCCGAGATAGACAGTCTGCATTCAAAGCTAAAGATTTATACAAACGACTTTGATTTAGCCAAAGCCAATCTTCAGCTTTCCAAGCTTTATGAGCGTATTGATTTAAATCTTGGCAAAAAACATGCACTTACCGCTCTGCAATATCAATCAAACGATTCGATTCTTGCCGAAACGTATAATCAGCTTGGACGCAATTATTTCTATCGAACACAACTGGACTCAGCCATCTATTATTTTGTAAAAACGAAAGATCTGCTGATAAAAACAGGTAATGCTGAACGGGCTTCTATTGTAGATATAAGTTTGGGAGCTATTTATTTACGACAAGGAAATTACAATCAAACAATTGAAATACTAACTCAAAGTGCTGCTTATTTCGAGGAAGTACAAGATGATCTGAACGCAGCCAAATGCTACAGCAATATTGCCAGCGCAATGGCAGAACTTGAAAATTATGATAAAGCTATTGAGTTTAGTAATAAAGCTTTAAACATATTTAAGGCTAATAATCTGACTCAGTATCAACTAATAACTTTGCCAAATCTTGCTGCCCAATATTTTAAAGTTGGCGATACTATTACTGCAATTAAATACAATCTGGAAGCCGAACAATTAGCCAAACAGCAAGATAATACCCGATCGCTCTCTATTATTTATAATAATCTAGGAAGTATATACTTAGATAAAGATCCTGAAAAAGCAAAATACTATCTGGATAGAACCATCGCTTTAAAAAAGCAACTTAATCTGTTAACCGGACTTGAAGTTACACAAGGGAATCTGGGATATATTCATTTAAAAAACAAAGAATATAAGAAAGCTTTGTACTACTACAATCTTGTAGCACAAAAAGTGAATGGTAAACAACTTATTTTCGCTTACGACCAAATAGCAGAATGCTATAAAGGATTGAATCAGTTTTCAAGGGCACTGGAATATGCTGAACGGTCCCGAGTTCTTAATGATAGCCTTCTGAATGCTAACAACCAGGAAATATTCAATGAGATTCAAACCAAGTACGAAACCCAGAAAGCAAAACGCGAGCTATCTGAACTTAAACTAACCAATCTGGAAATTAACATTGCACGAAACCGAAACCGCATTTTATTCTTTATTGCACTGGCCTTTCTGACTCTTTCTTTGTTCTTTGGATATATTCACCAAATATGGACTAAACGCAAACAACTACTCATAAAACAGGAGCTGAAAATTAAAGAACAAGAGGTTGAACAAATCATGAAAAGGCAAGAATTGCAAGGCATTGATGCCATTATTGATGCCCAGGAAAAAGAGCGGAGTCGTATTGCAAACGATCTACATGATAATTTAGGAAGCAAAATTGCCACTCTAAAATTATATATTGAAGGAATACAGAGTTTACCTGATGAGAATATTCACAATATTAAACCGGAATTGAAGCAATTGCAAACTTTATCAGATGATACTTATCAGGAAATCAGAAAAATAGCACATAACAAAAACACCAATGCATTAATTGCCAAAGGGCTGATTACAGCTACCCAAACCATATCAAATCAGATATCAGATAGTAATCAATTGCAAATAGAAGTTATTAATGTGGATATTGATGATCACATAAATATAAATTCAACCATTGAAATTCAACTCTTCAGAATAATTCAGGAATTACTAACGAACATCATCAAACATGCAAAAGCATCAGAATGTATCATTCAATTTTCTGTTGATGACGATGAGTTGGTTGTAATGGTTGAAGATAATGGTATTGGATTCAATATTGAAGAAATTAATATAGGATATGGTCTGACAAATATCGAAAAGAGGATTGACAAACTTAACGGGCAATATAATATTGACTCTGCATTGAACAATGGAACTACTATTATTTTAAAAGTACCATTATGAGCATAAAAATAATCATAGCTGATGATCACCAATTATTTATTGACGGAATTAAATCTTTATTAGCAACCGAAAAGGAGATCTGTATAATAGCCGAAGCAAGTAATGGGTTCGAATTAATTAAATATGTTGAAAATGGAATGTCGCCTGATTTGATTATTACCGATATCCGAATGCCAATCATTGATGGTGTTACAACAACCAGGGCACTCACAAAGGACTTTCCGGAAATCCCGGTTTTAGCCTTGTCGATGTATGATCAATGTGCTGATGTTATTGAGATGCTGGATGCAGGGGCTAAAGGTTATATTACCAAAAATATTGAACGTACTGAACTCCTAACTGCGATCAAAACTGTTATTTGCGGAGATTATTATTTTAGTGAAAAACTACCAATAAAGGTTGAAGACTGGAAAAAACAGAGAACAAATACTGAAAGCCGTAAACTTACTAAACGAGAAAACGAAATCCTTGATCTAATAGTAAAGGGTAGAAGTACGCTGGAAATTGCACAGCAACTTAAAATTAGCAAATTCACCATAGATACTCATCGTAAAAATATTCATAAGAAGCTTAATATTAAGTCTAATGTAGGTTTAGTTAATTATGCAATAAAAGAATCCAATCAAAACCATTCCTTTGATGTCTAATATTCACTATCCTATTTCTTATAAAATTCAACTGTTTGTTTAAACCTATACGCATTAAAACTGTTAACAAATGGATCTTATTAAATTCAATTTACAGACATAATAAAATCTAAATAACAAACTTAAATTTTAGAAAATGGATACAACACAATTAGTTCTGGATGCAATGAAAAAGGCGGCGAAACCATTAAAAGCAGGCGAAATTGCTGAGTTAAGTGGATTAGACAAAAAAGAAGTTGATAATGCAATGAAAACATTGAAAGCCGAAGAGAAAATAACTTCACCCAAACGCTGTTTTTGGGAACCAAAATAAGTATAGAGGTACCTTTAAGAAAGTGCTTATGATCTTATCTTATCAAACCATAAGCACTTTTTTTATTTTATTCAGAACAAAGGGACTATAAAAGTTTCTTTTTTAATTCTTCATTATAACTTAATGCATTTGCATCCCCTTCAGCTGGGGCCCATGAGGCAAAGTTTTTATCATCTAATGGAAAATAGGGTCCGTCTTTAACTTCATACACAACTGTATCAGGCTCAAGGGCAATTATAGAATGAAAAATTCCTGCATCAATATCATACCCATACGATCCGGTTGTATTATCCAAAACAGCAGAGTCCATTATTTCTCCCCCTTCATTAAAGATAACGACCAACAATTTTCCTTTTAGAATTATAAATGCTTCACGCTTATCAGGATTCATATGTCTGTGAGGCTGAACATAGCTATCAGGTTGTAAAACATTCAACATTCGCTGCAATGGATCTTCCAAAACCCTATGAAAATTATAATTCTTTCTTCTCCTGTTATTGTTCCTTGATTCTTCAATAACCGGCTTTAATAATTCGTCATTAATAATCATACGTTAGTCATTGGTTACATTTTTAGACAGTAAAAATACATTGCTTTATCAAAACAAAAGCTAATTCTACAAAAGTTAAATCAACAAATCCTATATTTAAACGTAATAAAGCACAGGGGAATAATATAGATATTTGCATTAATGGGCACTAAAATTTTAATAGTAGACGACTCTGCAACAATGCTGGCCATAATAAGCGACATTGTTGAAAGGAGTATTCCTGATGCAGAACTCTTATCTGCCAATGACGGAAGGGATGCCTGCAAACAGGCTGTACGTCATTTACCAGATTTGATTCTGATGGATTGGGAAATGCCTAACATGAATGGGTTGGAGGCCGTTTCGAAGCTAAAACGAAATGAACTTACATCAGACACTCCAATAATAATGCTATCTGCATCAGATGCAACTGACAACATAAAACTGGCTTTTGAAGCCGGAGCTATGTATTATATCAAAAAAACAGTTGAAGAAACAGAATTAATTGCCCGTATAAAATCTTCTTTAGCAATATCTTCTCAAATTAAAGATTTAAAAGCTCAACGTAATCAGTTAATGCTGTCGAATCATAAAAACGACACTATTTTACGATCGATTCTGCCTGCTCCTATTTTAGCACAGGTAAAACAATATGGCTCAATACCTCCCAAAAGGTACCGCAATGCCGTTGTAATGTTTGTTGACATGGTAGATTTTACATCTAAATCAGGTAAAATGTCTCATGGTACATTACTACGTGAGTTACAGGAAATATTTAAAGAATTTGACAGAGTTATTGAATCTCAGTTTTGCACACGCATAAAAACCATTGGTGATGCCTACATGGCTGCATGTGGGATGTTTCACGAATTAGAAAATCCAGAACTACAAGGAGTAAAAACTGCTATTAAACTAAGGGAGGCAATCGCAAAAAGAAACCAGACTAATTCAATTCAATGGGAAATTAAAATTGGTCTTTACAGTGGTGATGTAATATGTAGTTCGGTAAGTACAACCAATCTATCGTTTGATATATTTGGTGAAACGGTTAATATGGCTGCCAGAATGCAAAATGCCTGCGAACCAGACCAAATAAACATTTCAGAGGAAATTCAGAAGAAAGTAAAAGATTACTATCACATTGTAACCCGCACTGCACGCAAAGTCAAAGGAAAGGGAACCATACCTATGTATTATATCCATAGAGCCATAAATAATGAAACAAGTCCTAAACAAAAAGGGGCCACTTCGATCAGCAACCCCTTGTTTTTATTGAACTAATTTTTTATCAGTTTCTTGTACTTGATTCGATGTGGTGTAACATCACCCAATCGTCTCTTCTTGTTTTCCTCATATTCGGTATATGAACCTTCAAAGAAATAAATTTTTGAATCTCCTTCAAATGCCATAATGTGTGTTGCGACCCTATCAAGGAACCAACGGTCGTGAGATATAACTACAGCACATCCGGCAAAGTCATCCAAACCTTCTTCCAATGCACGAAGGGTGTTTACATCAATATCATTGGTTGGCTCATCGAGTAATAAAACGTTGCCTTCTTCCTTCAGTGCCATGGCAAGGTGCAAACGATTTCGTTCTCCACCCGAAAGAATCTCACATTTCTTTTGTTGGTCGGTGCCTGAGAAATTAAATCTGGATAGATATGCACGTGCATTTAATTCTTTACCACCCATTTTTATGGTCTCTTCTCCCTTTGAAACAACTTCATAAACTGTTTTTCCCGGTAAAATATCGTCATGTGATTGATCAACATAACTTGTTTTAACCGTTTCTCCCACTTCAAAAGTACCTGCATCGGGAGTTTCCAATCCCATTATTAAACGAAATAAAGTTGTTTTACCAGCACCATTGGGCCCAATTACACCAACTATCCCGTTTTTTGGCAGGGTGAAATTCAGATCTTCAAACAACAGCCGATCTCCAAATCCCTTTGCAACTCCTTGAGCATTTATAACTTTATCGCCTAATCGAGGTCCATTAGGAATGAAAATCTCAAGTTTCTGTTCCTTTTCTTTAACATCCTCGTTGAGTAAATTGTCGTAAGCACCTAAACGAGCTTTACTCTTAGCCTGACGAGCTTTAGGTGTCATTCTCACCCATTCCAATTCCCGCTCTAATGTCTTTCTGCGTTTAGAGGCCTGCTTTTCTTCATTTGCCAATCGTTTGGTTTTCTGATCCAACCATGAAGAATAATTTCCCTGCCATGGAATACCTTCTCCACGATCCAGTTCCAGTATCCAACCAGCAACATTATCAAGGAAATAACGATCGTGCGTAATACCAATAACAGTTCCCTTGTATTGTTGAAGATGTTGTTCTAACCATTGTACCGATTCAGCATCCAAATGGTTGGTTGGCTCATCCAATAAGAGAATATCAGGCTCCTGCAGTAATAACCGACATAGGGCAACCCTACGTTTTTCGCCACCAGATAATACGGCAATCTTCTGATCTTCGGGCGGGCAACGCAATGCATCCATTGCTCTATCCAGCTTGGTATCCAGGTTCCATGCATCATGCTGATCAATCTTCTCCTGTAAAGCAGCCTGTTCATCCATCAAAGCCTGCATTTTATCAGGATCTTCCAACACTTCAGGATCTCCGAATCGTTCATTAACGGCTTCATATGCCTTTAGAATATCCACAATCTCTTGAACACCTTCCTGCACAACTTCTTTAACAGTTTTATTTTCATCCAGCTGAGGCTCTTGCTCCAGGTATCCTACCGAATAACCCGGTGAAAAAACAACATTCCCTTCGTAATTTTTTTCTACCCCGGCAATAATCTTTAAAAGCGTTGACTTACCTGAACCGTTTAATCCAATGATTCCAATTTTGGCTCCGTAAAAAAACGAGAGATAGATATTATTCAATACCTTTTTTTGTGGCGGAAAAGTCTTACTGACTCCCACCATACTAAATATGATCTTTTTATCGTCTGACATTATTTGATTATTAATTTATCTCGAACCCATTTGCTTCAGATCACTATCTAACAAACCATCAGGCCTTTTAGAACTTACCATATGATAATCGAAATAGTAGAATCGTGAATCTGCTGCCCCAACCAGTATTTTATAACATCTGGCTTTATATTTTGTACCTTCCGGTCCCACCTTGTGTAATATTACAACATTCGGATCCCGTTTCTTTAAAACTTCTTCAATATCGTCCTGTGTTACAATTTTTACATCATAAGGGTAATATTTTTGCAACTTCGACATAGAATTAACATCTGGGGATAAATCATCCTTTACCAAATAGAGTGTTTTATTCTTGAGTGACTCGGTGTTTTTGTTGTAATACTTAAATACATTGGCCTTTATTAATTCAGGCTGTGCATTCATCAGTTTAACATGATCCTGAATAAAACGGACAAATACTTCCATTTTGTATGCATAGCTATCATCCTCAACCCTCAAGTAAGACAATGGAATGGAACACAGATCAGGTAAATCTCTGACTTCTGTTTCTGGCTTGCCCATCAACAAACTTAAGAATGTATAACGTGCTTTTGTTTTATCCATCGAAAATGTTACAGTTGTTGATAAAAGAAAAGAATAAGACGGATCTCCCACTTTTTCTTCAAATTCTTTTTGAGTGATAAATTCATAATCGGTAAGATTCCAGACATCTTTCATCACCTCTTTTATTTTAAAATTAAAGTCACTCATTGGATTGGTATCCATTACAACCAATGTTTTACTTTTTAAAAAAGCTTTGTAGTCTTCTTTTGTTGGTAAGTGATCGTTCGAGGCTTTGATCCCTGCAAAGACAGAGACAACTAACAAAATTAATAAAGCAGTCCTTTTCATCATCTAATTTCTTTTAGGTATAAATTGAGTGTCATCAGCAGCTTTAATTATCTTCTGTGATCTACTTATATATACACAAAGTTATCTAAAATATTGCATCCATAACTAAAAACTTACAATATGAACACTCCTTTAATTTTCTAAATTTTGTTTCTTTATCTATAACAATTAAATACATTTGTTAGCTAAATTAAAGTTTCCTATATCTAACCTTAATAAATTATTGGCGACTTAACTACAGCAGTTTTTTATATATTTAGGGTTAAGAAATTTATACACTGAAAATGATATTATTAAATAAAATACTTTCGTTATTTGTTTTCGACAGAGAGGAAAAAGCTGACATAGAAGAACAAACCCCAATCATGATGCGAAATTTGATTTATTTCATTCTTTTCATGGTTGTTTTTGTTGATGGGATTTTCACTTTACTAACAGATCAGACCTTTTATGCAATACCACTGCTGATCTTTAGTCTTATTTTTGGATTTCATTTTCTATATCTGGGTCGTAAAGCCCATTCAATTGGAATTAGAAACTCATTTGCTTTTTTTGCCATTCTCATTTTTCTTTATCTGATAGTATTTGGCGGAAGCACTGGTTTGAGTATTATATGGATTGTTCTCTTCCCAACATTTATATTCTCACTTATAGGAAAGAATAAAGGCACCATCATTTCACTCATATTTTTTCTTATTGTAGTTGGCTATCTTTTTGGTCTAAGCGGTATTTTACCTTTGGTTCATAAGTATTCATTACCTCAAAAAATAATGTATTCAGGGGTAATGTTTGCCATGATCATTGTTGGATATGCTGTTCATCATTCGTTTTCTGAGATTATTTTAAACAAAGAATTAAGAATGTTGAATTCTCAGAATTTCAATAAAACACAGGAAGAACTGATTTCAAAACTATCGCATCAGATTCGAACACCCCTTAGTAATATAACCGGGATCATTGACATACTTGAAAAAACTAACCTGAGTGATGATCAAAGAGATTATATAAATACAATTCATGCTTCATCAAACAATCTGGTAAATGTGGTTAACAGCATGGTTGCTGCCACAACCACCAATTTCAGTCAGATACCTGATGAAGAGATAAGTTTTAATTTATACTCAACCATCAACAATACAATCAAACTCTTCCAGGACGAAAACGACAAAAAGCAGTTTGACATTTCATTATCGGCAGACATTCCGAATAATGTTATCGGTAACAGTATAAAAATCAAACAGATTTTCCTTAATCTTCTGAATAGCATTCTTAAATACAACAAATCAGAAAATAAACAGGTTACCATTGAAGTTACCCGTAAAGAAACCTTACCCAACAAACTGGTTCTTAAATTCAGAATCGTTAGCAATACTATTGTTCCACTGCCAAAAGAAGAATTGAAGGAGGAGGCTTTTTACTCCAGAGAAATTATTAGACTAAACACCAATAAATACATCAATCTTTTGGAATTAGGTATCACCCAAAAGATTATTGAGATGGATGGTAACCAACTCGATATTTACCCTGGATCGGTTAATACAGCATTTGAATTTACGGCTTCTTTTAAAGAAAATTTGAAGAGTCAATCCATTAATTCGATTATTGAACCTACCAAGCAAAATGGCAACTACTTTAAGCCAAAAGTTGATATGGCAGATGCCAATATTTTATTGGTAGAAGATAACTTCTCAAACCAGCAAATCATCATTCTGTATATCAAGAACGAGGTGCAGAAAATTGAAGTTGCCTTTAATGGAAAAGAAGCATTGGATAAGTTTGGTAAAGCTAAATACGATCTTATTCTGATGGATGTTCAAATGCCAATTATGGATGGTTTCAAAGCCACTCAGAAAATTCGTGAAATTGAAAAGAGTACCGGAACACATACTCCTATTATTGCTGTAACCGCTAATGCATTCCCTGAAGACAAAGAAAAATGTATGGCTGTAGGAATGGATGATTATATCAGTAAGCCTTTTCAACCGGAAGATCTTATTAAAAAAATCAAACAGCATTTAAGCTCGTAATACAAACTAACAATAAACAAAAGGCTCACCCAGGTGAGCCTTTTTATCTTCAGTACAATATTTTCGATTAAAACTTTAATCCTATCAGTAGCATATCATCTACCTGTTCGTGCTCGCTACCCATCCATTCTTCCATCTTTTGATGAAGGATAGCCTTCTGGTCTTCAATCGGTAACTTATGAATATTCAACAACAAATGACGGAAACGACGGTATTTGAATTTTTTACCTTCTGCCCCACCAAATTGATCTGCATAACCATCTGAGAATAAATAAATAATATCATCTTTCGAAACAGGAATCACCTTCTTCTTGAATAACTCTGGACTATCAGTCTTAAATCCAATAGGATACCTATCCCCTTTATGAACCTCTATTTCATTATCCTTAATGATATAAATAGGATTCATGGCTCCAGCAAACTCAATTTCCTGACGTTTCTTATCATATACCACCAAGGCTAAATCCATTCCATCATTCACATCACGTTTCAGATTTCCATCATATCCATTATTACTGAAGGTATGAACTACTTCATCATTCAACTTATTAAGCACCATCTCCGGACATTCAATGCCCTGTATTTCGATAATATTTTTAATAAGGTCGAAACCAATAATTGACATAAAGGCTCCCGGAACACCATGACCAGTGCAATCAACTGCAGCAACAAAAACCTTATCATTCCGCTCAAATGTCCAGTAAAAATCGCCACTTACAATATCCTTTGGACGATAATAAACAAACGACTCAGGGAAGATCTGTTTTACCATCTTTTCAGACGGAATCATGGCTTCCTGAATTCTTTTCGCGTAACTAATACTATCTGTCAGACTTTGGTGAATATTAGAAAGGTCTTCTTTCTGTTTTTCAATTTTTAATTTATCCTCAGCACTATCTCTTAAAACCTTATAGGCTTTCCTATACTTTCTGACACGATAATTAATAAAGGTTTGAATAATGAAAAACCCAAATATAAAGTAAAAGATATAGGCATAATTCGACATCCATAAAGGAGGATTAATGGTGATCTTTAACTCTGTTGGCGTATTATTACGCACTGAATCACTATTTGCTCCTGTTATCTTTAAAGTATACTCTCCCGGTGACAGGTTTGAAAAATCAACATAGTTATTATTTGAAATACTTCTCCAGTTATCATCATATCCTTCAAGGAATACTTTATATGAGTTATACAGTGGATTGGTAAATTCCATTGCGGCAAATTCTACATGCAATAGCGAATTCCGGCTGTACTTGAAAGAAATATCTGTGATATTACCTTGATAATCTTCTATTAAATTACCTTTTTGCCTTAATTGAACATTGGTTATAACAACTTCCGGACGAATAAGATTCAATCTGATCGAGTCTGGTTTGATGATGGTTAATCCTTTATCGCCTGCAAACAATAACTCTTTATTGGCATTATTGAATGAAGCACCATTGTTGAAAGTCACATTAGGCACACCATCTTTCGCATTAAATCTAAAAAAAGTCTGATCTGTAATAAGGTATGAAACACCATTACCCGAACTCATCCAGATTCTGTTGTAGCCATCTACTTCCAGTGAGTAAACCTTACTGGTGGTCAACTCATTATTATCGGCCCAAAAACCTGATGTTCTTGTTTTTTTATCAAAGTAAGAAAGACCCGATTGAGTTCCGATAATAACTCTTTTTTCGGCATCCTGAGCAAAGGATAAAATGATATTATGGCTTATCACAAGATCTTCTCCAATGGTATTCTGTATCCTGCTAAACTTTTCCTCAGCCACATCAAAAATATTAACACCATCATCGGTACCAATCCAAATCCACCCTTCATCATCTTCAAACAAGGCATTGATCTCATCATTACACAAGCTGGCTTCATTATCTTCATCAGCAAAGTAGCTCGTAAGTTTTTTGCCATTAAAACGATAAAGACCAAACTGTGTAGCAAACCACATATTTCCAAGACGATCTTGAATAATGTCGTTTATTTGGTTAGATGTAAGAAGATTACGAAACTCACTACTTTCGGTATAATCAAACTCTGTTAAAGTTGATTTCCCGGGATAAAGAACATAAATCCCTTTATTGGTTCCAAACCAAAAAGTTCCGTCTTTATCTTTTAATATAGAAAGAACAGCAGGATCATTTTCGTTACTGTAAATCGGTGCAATAGGATAATGCTTGAAACTGCTTTTTTTCCTTTCAATACAGTATATACCTTTACTTTGTGTTCCTAACCAAAGATCATCATTTTGGTCAACATAAACTGATTTGAAGTTATAACTGCCCAATGGATAATCAGAAGTGTTTTTAGTTATAGAGGTGAATTTTGGTGGTTTACGGTCTACTTTAAATATACCGTCTGTTTGAGTTCCTAACCACATTAATCCACTCTTATCAATCATGATGGCACTGATATTTTTTATTTCTTCATGACCATCATACGTCAATGATATATCTTTAAAACTTTGATTGGGAGCTATTGAATGCATCAGACCAGCAGAAGTTCCAACCCAACAACCGTCAAATTCTCTTTTTAAACAATTAATCTCCCGTCCATTGTTCCATAACGAGTTGGAATAAACCCTTTGAATCGTATTATTTTTCGTATTAAAAAGTGTAATGTCTGATAAGGTTGACAATAACAAACAACTATCATTAAGTTCTACCAAATCACTAATTTCAGCATCCTGATTTTCTCGACCCAATGTAACCCTGTTAAAGGTTTTGTTCGACACCTCAAATTGATGAATTCCGTCCTTGGAGCCAACCCATAATTTATTGTTGTGAAAAGTTATCGGGTAAGCAATTCCTGTACCTGATTTAAACACGGAAGAATAATGTCCATAACTTTCGAATCTTTCTAATGTTTGCTCAATTTGAAAGATATAATTACGCGTTTTAACCCAAACTTTATCTCCATCAGCGAGCATGCCATAAATTCCGCATTCTTTTAATGACTTAAACGGTTCTGAATCTATTCCGAGGTTGGTAAATGAACCATCTTTTCTCTTCCATATGGCAATACCACTATTTTTGGTCCCAATCCAGATATCACCATTTTTAGTTTCGATAATACTTTGAATACTATTACCAATAATTGAAGCACTATCTATTGGATTATGACGGTATACATCAAATTTATATCCATCATACCTGTTAAGACCATCTGAAGTACCCACCCAGATGAAGCCATAACTATCCTGAAAGATGGCTGTTACATCACTATTAGATAAACCTTCTGATATACAATAGTGTTTAACACTCCAGTTTTCAGCGCACAACAAACCATTCACACTACTACTTAACAGCAGCACCCACAACAGTCTAAAAATCAAACTTTTCAAATTCAACAACATAGCAATAGTTTGTCTTCCCATTCCCTATCAGGTAAAAATAGTAAAAAACAAATGATGTAAATGATTATAATCCAAAAATCAGATATAGTATATGTTCATACTTAATGAATAGTTGCGCCAACTATGTTAAATTTAATAAATACTGACAAAAAAAGAGGTGTTTTACGCACCTCTTTTAAAGATTTTCTAACAATAATATATTATTCCTGATAATTAACCTTATTCATATACCAGGCAAGATTCTGAGATTTTGGTCTTTCAATTGGTAGTCCGTACAATCTATCCCATATTAACTGAGTTAATACTCCCAAAGCTCTTGAAACACCAAATAATACGGTATATATCGGATATTCAGTTATTCCGTATGATGAAAGCAAAGAACCACTAATGGCATCAACATTTGGCCATGGATTCTTAACCTTACCGGTTGAAGATAATATATCCGGCACAACGTTATAGATCTTCTCCACTAACTGAATCAATGGTGCATCAGGGATATACTTTTTAGCAAATTCTAACTGTACTGTAAAACGAGGATCTGTTTTACGAAGTACAGCATGTCCATAACCAGGAATAACTTGTCCCTGACTTAAAGTTGTTTCAGCATATTGTCTGATTTGTTCCTCACTTGGATTCTCATCTCCAATATCACGTAGCATTTTATTTATCCAATGCATCACATTCTGATTAGCCATTCCATGCAAAGGACCAGCCAATCCGTTCATTCCGGCAGAGAAACTATAATACGGATTGGATAATGCAGAACCAACTAAATGAGTTGCATGTGCTGAAACATTACCTCCTTCATGGTCGGCATGAATCAACATATATAATCGCATTAATCTCTTAACTTCCACGTCCTCGTATCCCATCATATGAGCTAAATTACCAGCCCAATCAAGGCTTGGGTCCATTTCGATGTAATTCTCATTATGAAATACCCTACGATAAATATATGCCGCAATAACAGGCAGGCGAGCTATTAAATCCATTACTCCTTCGTAGGTTGGATCCCAGTAATCTTTTTTATCCATCCCGGCCAGATATGCCTTACGAAATTGTGATTCGGTTGACATAGCCAGGATTGCAGTATTAAACTGAATCATTGGGTGAGCATCCTTTGGCAAAGCATTAATCACATCGAACACATGAGGTGGAATTCCCATGGCACGCTGTGCCCATTGATTACTAATAAAGTTAACATCCTCCTTCGTTGGCAATTCACCCGTAAGCATCAGATAAAATAATCCTTCTGGCAATGGCTCTCCATCCTGGTGCATCTTGGGTAACAATTCCTGTAACTGAGGAATTGTATAACCTCTAAAACGGATCCCTTCTTCAGGATCCAACTTTGAAGTACAGGTTAATAATGAAACTACTCCTTTCATTCCGGTCAAAACCTGACCGAGGGTAACTTCCTGAATTACTTTATCGCCATATTCCTTAGTAAGCTTCTTTACAGTTTCTGCTTTTGGGCGGCCTATTTCAATGATTTTTTGTTTAATATGATCCATTTTATATAGCTGAGTTGTTAAAAAAAGGGTTATCCTATAGCGAGGTTTACTAAAGGTACACATAAAACACTTATTGAAACTCTTTTGTTTAAGGGCATATTACGTATAGTTGCAATAAGATACACTTTTTTTAATTAGTCTATGTGACATTCAACACAAATGCATCATATTAAATATTTTTAGTTTATAGATAATGATTGTAGTACTCATTATTACAAGAAATATTGATATAAAAAAAGAGGCTGTCTGAAAACAGACAGCCTCTTCACTATATCGCAGTTTCAATTATTTCTTTTGAACTTTAGCGTATCCGTAAATTGCAGTTTCACCTAATTCTTCTTCGATACGAAGTAATTGGTTATATTTTGCCATACGGTCAGAACGGCTTAATGAACCAGTTTTGATTTGTCCACTATTTGTAGCAACAGCAATGTCAGCGATAGTTGAATCTTCAGTTTCACCTGAACGGTGAGAAGTAACTGAAGTAAATCCAGCACGGTGAGCCATTTCAATAGCGTTTAGTGTTTCAGTTAAAGTACCAATCTGGTTAACTTTAATCAGGATTGAGTTAGCAGCTCCCAACTCGATACCTTTTTTCAAGTAATCAACGTTAGTAACAAATAAATCGTCACCAACCAACTGACACTTATCACCGATAGCTGCATTCAAAGCAACCCATCCGTCCCAGTCATTTTCATCCATACCGTCTTCGATAGAATCGATTGGGTATTTTGCAACCAAATCAGCCAAATAAGCAGCTTGTTCAGCTGATGTACGTTTAGCACCGTTTGGTTCGAAAATACTGTAATCATAAACTCCTTCTTTGTAAAACTCAGAAGAAGCACAGTCCATAGCGATTGAAACATCACCACCATCTTCTTTACGTCCTGGCTTATAACCAGCGTTAGTGATAGCTGTTAAGATAGAATCAATAGCTTCTTCAGTACCACCTAACATAGGAGCGAAACCACCTTCGTCACCTACTGCAGTAGAAAGACCTTTGCTTTTCAATACTTTAGCTAAAGCATGGAATACTTCAGCACCCATACGCAAACCTTCGCGGAATGAAGCAGCTCCAACAGGGCGAATCATAAATTCCTGGAAAGCGATAGTAGCATCAGAGTGAGAACCACCGTTGATGATGTTCATCATTGGAACAGGAAGAGTTACAGCATTTGTTCCACCGATGTAACGGTACAATGGCATTCCAAGATACTCAGCAGCAGCACGAGCACAAGCCAAAGAAACACCTAAGATAGCATTAGCACCTAATTTACTTTTGGTTTTAGTGCCATCCATTTCCAACATTTTGTTATCGATTTTAACTTGCTCAAATACGCTCATTCCAATAAGCTCAGGAGCAATTACCTCGTTAACATTTTTTACTGCATTCAACACACCTTTACCCAGGTAACGACCTTTGTCACCGTCACGCATTTCAAGAGCTTCATGCTCTCCGGTAGAAGCTCCTGATGGTACAGCAGCACGACCAATAACTTCATTTTCAACAGTTACTTCTACTTCAACAGTAGGATTACCACGTGAATCAAGGATTTCGCGGGCGTGAATGTTAGTAATTTGTCCCATAATTAATTCAATTTATGTATTGATAGAAAAATTCTAAAAAAAAAGGATAATAGTCCATCTTGACAATTATCCCCAAATTTACACCAAACAAAGAAAAAAAGGAAAAACAATCGTCTTTCCTTTCTTTAAAAAATGTTATTCTTTTGTTTCGGCATCAGTAGATTCTGAAGCTTGTTCAGATGAAGCAGTTTCCTGAGCAGGAGCTTCAGTTACAGCAGCAGCTGTAGCTTTACTACGTCCACGTCTTGTTCTCTTACCTTTTGCTGAGGCTTTCTTAGTCTCCAACATATTTTCGTTGTAGTCAACCAACTCGATGTAACACATTTCAGCGTTATCACCAACACGGTTACCTAACTTTAAAATACGAGTATAACCTCCCGGGCGATCTGCTACTTTTTCAGCAACTTCAGTAAATAATTCTTTTACTGCGTATTTATCTTTTAAAATAGCAAATACTGTACGTTGAGCATGAGTTTTTTCCTCAATAGTGCTCAAACCTTTGGTCTTCGTAATAAGAGGCTCAACATAAATACGCAATGCTTTAGCTTTAGCTACAGTCGTTTTGATTCTTTTGTGAAGGATCAAAGACGAAGCCATATTTGCTAACATTGCTTTACGATGTGCGCTCGTACGACCTAAATGATTAAATTTCTTTCTATGTCTCATCGCGATTATTCCTTGTCTAATTTATACTTTGCGGTATCCATTCCGAAAGTCAGTCCCATATTAAGTAACAGATCATCTAATTCTGTAAGAGACTTCTTACCAAAATTACGGAATTTAAGCAGGTCGTTACGATTAAAAGTAACTAACTCGCCTAATGTTTCAACATCGGCAGCCTTCAAACAATTCAAGGCACGTACCGAAAGATCCATATCCACAAGTTTGGTCTTCAGAAGTTGACGCATGTGTAATACTTCTTCATCGAATTCTTCATTGCCAAATTTCTCATCTGAGTCAAGAGTGATCTTTTCATCAGAGAATAGCATGAAGTGATAAATAAGAATTTTAGCTGCTTCTTTCAAGGCATCTTTTGGATGGATTGAACCATCTGACTCAATATCAATCACTAACTTTTCGTAGTCTGTCTTTTGTTCTACACGATAGTTTTCAATCGCATATTTAACGTTACGAATAGGAGTGTAAATTGAATCAATAGCAATTACACCAAATTCTGCCTCAACTGGTTTGTTTTCGTCTGAAACAACATAACCACGTCCTTTATTAATGGTTAATGTCATTTGCAGATTTACTTCCGGATTCATTTTAGCAATTACAAGCTCTGGGTTTAACACCTCAAAGTTTGTCATAAACTGGTTTAAATCACCTGCAGTAAATTCTTCTTTACCGGATATTGAAACATTCACAGTTTCCTGATCAGTTTCTTCTACCAGGCTCTTGAAGCGTACCTGTTTAAGGTTAAGAACGATTTCGGTAACATCATTAATTACTCCAGGAATACTAGAGAATTCATGATCTACACCTTCGATCTTGACAGTAGTAATTGCGTATCCCTCTAAAGAGTTCAACAAAATTCTTCTTAAGGCGTTTCCAACGGTAATACCATATCCTGGCTCGAGCGGACGAAATTCAAATTTGCCGAATTTATCGTCGGCTTCCAGCATGATTACTTTGTCTGGTTTTTGGAATGCTAATATTGCCATAAGAATTAATTATTTAGAATACAATTCAACTATCAGTTGTTCTTTAATATTTTCTGGAATATCGCTTCTATCAGGTACAGTTAAGAATTTACCTGATAATGAGTTACTATCCCATTCAATCCAAGAAAATTTATGCGCTCCAGAATTAGCCAATGAATCAGAAATTACTTCCAAAGATTTTGACTTTTCGCGGATTCCCACAATTTGATCAGGTTTAACCTGATATGAAGGAATATTAACAACACTTCCATCAACTACAATGTGACGATGAGATACTAGTTGTCGCGCTGCTGCACGTGTAGGTGCAATACCCATACGGAATACAACATTATCCAAACGCGATTCTAAAAGACCAAGTAACACCTCACCAGTAACACCTTTACTGCGTGAAGCCTTTTTGTATAAGTTACGGAATTGTTTTTCCAACACTCCATAAGTATACTTAGCTTTTTGCTTTTCTTTTAACTGCAAACCGTATTCACTTGTTTTTCTACGACGGTTTGCTCCGTGTTGTCCAGGAGGAAAATTTCTTCTTTCGAAATTTTTATCCGGACCATAAATCGCTTCACCAAACTTACGAGCGATTCTTGTTTTTGGACCAATATATCTAGCCATTCTTCTAAATTTTTGACTTTAAATTTTTGACTTTAAATATTGAATATGGCAGCCGCTGATTATAGAGAGGATGTAATAATCATATAACCAATTCTTATTCAAAATTCTCCGTCAAAAACCTATGGTTAATAACTAGTGAGAAATTAAACTCTTCTACGTTTCGGTGGACGACAACCATTATGTGGTAATGGAGTAACATCTACGATTTCAGTTACTTCGATACCAGCAGCATGAATTGAACGCATTGCAGATTCACGACCATTTCCTGGACCTTTCACATACACCTTAACTTTTCTCAATCCCAAGTCGAAAGCTACTTTTGAACAATCAGTAGCTGCCATTTGTGCAGCATATGGGGTGTTCTTTTTAGAACCTTTGAAACCCATTTTACCAGCACTTGACCACGAGATCACCTGACCGTTGGTATTAGTCAGCGAAATAATAATGTTGTTGAAAGATGAATGGATATGAGCCTGTCCCTGCGCTTCCACTTTTACGACTCTCTTTTTCTGAGATCCTGACTTTTTTGCCATATCTTACTTATTATTTAGTGGCTTTCTTTTTATTTGCAACAGTCTTCTTCTTACCTTTACGAGTACGAGCGTTGTTTTTAGTAGATTGTCCACGTAATGGTAAACCAATACGGTGACGAATACCACGGTAACAACCGATGTCCATCAATCGCTTGATGTTCAATTGTATCTCAGAACGTAATTCACCTTCGATTTTGAAAGTACTACCGATAGTCTCACGAATAGCTTTCACTTGTTCGTCAGTCCATTCAGATACTTTTAAATCGCGGTCAACACCAACGGTACTAAGAATTTCATTAGCTCTGCTACGTCCAATTCCGTAGATGTAAGTCAAAGCTACTTCACCTCTTTTATTAGATGGTATATCAACTCCAGCAATCCTTGCCATAATATTATCCTTGACGTTGTTTAAACTTTGGATTCTTTTTATTAATCACGTATAAGCGCCCTTTGCGTTTTACGATTTTGCAGTCGGCACTTCTCTTTTTTACAGATGCTCTAACCTTCATGATCAGTCAGTTTACTATTTATATCTATAGGATATTCTTCCTTTTGTCAAATCATACGGAGACATCTCTACTTTTACTTTATCTCCAGGTAAGATCTTAATGTAATGCATGCGCATTTTACCTGAGATGTGTGCAGTAATGATATGTCCGTTCTCCAATTCCACTCTAAACATGGCATTGGATAAGGCTTCAATGATTGTACCGTCTTGTTCTATCGACGCTTGTTTCGCCATAATTATATAACTTTTTATTTTTCAGACCGCAAAGTTAATACTTCTTCTACAAATTTAAAACTAGAAAGTACATCAGCTTCACCTTTTCTTATTGCTACAGTATGTTCATAATGAGCAGAAACCTTTTTATCGGCAGTTCTGATGGTCCATCCATCGTTTTCCTGAACAATTTGACGCTTGCCCATATTGATCATTGGTTCGATGGCAATCACCATACCTGCTTTTAATTTGGTTCCATTACCCTTTCGGCCATAATTGGGAACTTCAGGTGCTTCGTGTAAATTCTGACCAATACCATGGCCCACCATTTCACGAACTACAGAATAACCTAAATCTTCAGTGTATTTTTGAATAGCATATCCAACATCACCCAGACGGTTATTCTCTAATGCCTGTTCAATACCCTTATACAACGATGCTTTAGTTGCTTCTAAAAGTGCTTTTACTTCAGGGTCAACATTGCCAACCATAAAAGTATAAGCAGAATCACCAAAGAAACCGTTTTTAAGGGCTCCACAATCAACCGAAACAACGTCACCTTCCATTAAAGGTTTGTTGTTAGGAATTCCGTGTACAACCTGGTCATTAACCGAGGTACAAAGCGTATTAGGAAATCCCTGGTAATTTAAAAAGGCAGGAGTACCTCCATTATCCCTAATGAAGGTCTCCGCTATTTTATCTAGTTCTAACGTAGAAACTCCTGGCTTGATTACCTTCGCTATCTCACCAAGCGTTTTCGCAACAATCATGTTGCTTTCACGCATTAACTCTATTTCTTCGTCAGTCTTTAAATAAATCATTTGAATGATCGTAATTCTGCATTAATAAATGGCAGCTCCACCAGAACTTCTACCCATAATCCTACCCGTCTTAGTCAATCCGTCATAATGTCTCATCAACAAATGACTTTCGATCTGCTGCAAAGTATCAAGAACTACACCAACCAGGATTAGTAGTGATGTACCTCCGTAAAAATGAGCAAATCCCTGATCAACACCTGCCATCATTGCGAAAGCAGGTAAGATAGCTACAATGGCTAGCAATACTGAACCAGGAAGAGTAATTTTTGACATTACTGAATCCAGGAACTCAACGGTTTTTCTTCCAGGCTTAATACCAGGGATAAATCCACCATTGCGTTTCATATCTTCTGCCATTTGCGTAGGATTAATAGTTATTGCAGTGTAGAAATAAGTGAAAGCAATAATCATTAATGCAAAAATCAAGTTATACCAAAATCCGGTAAAGTTGGCAAAAATAGCTGCAAATCCGGTTGCTGCTTCGCTATCTACGAAACCTGCAAAAGTTACCGGAATAAACATGATAGCCTGTGCAAAAATGATAGGCATCACACCAGCTGCATTTACCTTTAACGGAATATATTGACGAACTCCGCCGTATTGCTTATTACCTACAATTCTTTTGGCATACTGAACAGGAATACGACGAGTACCCTGAACCAATAAAATTGTACCGGCAAATACAAAGAACAATACAACAAATTCTATTAGCAACATCACCAAACCACCGCTACCGCTTGAAGCTTCTAAACGCGATACGAATTCTGCAATCAGGTTCTGTGGAAGACGGGCAATAATACCGATCATGATGATCAATGAAATACCGTTTCCAATTCCTTTATCAGTAATACGTTCTCCTAACCACATTACGAACATTGTTCCTGCAGTTAAAATAATAATACTGGTTGCAAAGAATCCGAATCCATCCTCTACTATGGCACTGGCAGATTGAGCTCTAAGGTTGGCAATAAAACCAGGACCCTGAACAAGCAAAATCACAACAGTAAGGTATCGTGTAATCTGATTAATTTTTCTTCGTCCACTTTCGCCTTCGCGTTGTAAACGTTGAAAATAAGGTACTGCTATACCCATTAATTGAATTACGATAGAAGCAGAGATGTAAGGCATAATTCCTAATGCAAAAATTGAAGCATTAGAAAATGCACCTCCAGAAAACATATCAAGAAGTCCAAGTACTCCGTCTCTAGTTTGATCTTTAAGAGCGGATAATTCAGTAGGATCAATCCCTGGAAGAACCACAAAGGAACCCAAACGGTAAATTAATAAATACACTAATGTTGTCAGGATTCGGGATTTTAACTCCTCAATTTTCCAGATGTTGCGGATGGTTTCGAATAGTTTCATTCAATTACAATTTTACTACGGTTCCTTGAGCAGCTTCGATAGCTTCGACAGCTGACTTTGAGAATGCATGAGCTTTTACTTCCAATTTGGCTTTTAACTCACCATTTCCTAAAATCTTTACTAAATCGTTCTTGCTAATCAGACCAGCTTCCCTCAATGTTTCTGGTTCAATAACAGTTAGGCTGTTTTTTTCAGCCAACGCTTGCAAAACCTCAATGTTTAGAGCTTTGTATTCAACGCGGTTAATGTTTTTGAACCCGAATTTAGGAACCCTTCTCTGCAATGGCATCTGTCCACCTTCAAAACCGAATTTACGTGAGTAACCTGATCGAGATTTAGCTCCTTTATGTCCACGTGTGGATGTTCCACCGCGTCCGGAACCTTGACCGCGACCAATTCGCTTTGAAGCTTTTACTGAGCCTTTTGCAGGTCTTAAGTTATTTAAATTCATATTAATTTATCTAATTCGTTTGACCAAATTATCTTTCTACTGACACTAAGTGCAGCACTTTTTGAACCATACCCTCAATCTGAGGTGTTGCTTCGTGTTCAACGGTTTGTTGAAGCTTTCTCAACCCAAGGGCTGCCAAAGTATTTTTTTGTCTGGCAGTGGCCCCGATCTTACTCTTAACCTGAGTTACTTTTATCTTAGCCATTTTTCTCCTTTTTATCCGTTAAATACTTTATCCAACGACACGCCTCTTACCTGAGCTACTTCGTTTGCATCACGCAATTCAGTTAATGCATTAATAGTAGCTTTTACAAGGTTGTGAGGGTTTGACGAACCTTTTGATTTCGCCAATACGTCGGTTACACCAACACTCTCCAATACAGCACGCATCGCACCACCGGCTTTTACTCCGGTACCATGTGAAGCAGGCTTCATAAATACGCTAGCACCACCATAACGTGCATATTGCTCATGAGGAATAGTACCTTTGATAACTGGCACCTTCACTAGATTCTTCTTAGCAGCTTCAACACCTTTAGCGATTGCAGTTGTAACCTCACCGGCTTTTCCAAGCCCCCATCCGATCACACCGTTCTCATTTCCAACCACAACAATGGCAGAAAAACTGAAGGTTCTACCACCCTTGGTTACTTTAGTTACCCTGTTGATAGCAACCAAACGATCTTTTAATTCAAGATCGTTATTGTTTCTTACTCTTTTGTTATTTCCAGCCATAGTTTGTTAGAATTTAAGCCCAGCTTCGCGAGCTGCATCTGCTAATTGTTTAACTCTACCATGATATAAGTACCCGTTTCTGTCGAATACAACAGAAGTGATACCAGCTTTAGAAGCAACTTCGGCAATACTTTTACCTACTAATGCAGCTTTATCTGACTTACTTCCGCTTTGTTCAGCGATATCTTTAACTAAAGATGAAGCAGCTGCCAATGTTTTACCAGCAACATCATCAATTAATTGTACAGAAATCTGCTTGTTACTTCTGAATACAGTCATACGGGGACGTTCTGCGGTTCCGCTGATCTTGCTGCGAACACGCACTTTTATTTTTCGTCTTCTTTCTATTTTCGAAACAGCCATAACTCCTAATTTAAATTACATTAAACTTTTGCAGATTTACCAGCCTTACGACGAACAACCTCGCCTTTGAAACGTACACCTTTACCTTTATAAGGTTCAGGCTTACGCAATGACCGTATTTTCGCACATACTTGACCAAGCAATTGCTTATCTGCAGATTCAAGAGTAATAATAGGATTGCTCTTTCTGTCAGTAACCGCTTCTACTTTAATTTCAGAAGGTAACAATAGATGGATAGGGTGTGAATAACCTAAAGACAATTCCAATAATTGTCCCTGGTTTGTTGCACGGTAACCTACACCTACTAATTCAAGTTCTTTTTTGTATCCTTCAGAAACACCAACAACCATGTTGTTAATCAAAGAACGGTATAAACCGTGCATTGAACGTATTTCCTTTTCATCGTTAGGACGCTCTAAAGTTAATGTACCGTCCTCAACTTTCACTTCCAACTCAGGGTGAACAGACTGTATTAATTCGCCTTTTGGGCCTTTTACAGTTACTGTATTGTCTTTAACTGTTACGTTCACTCCTGAAGGTATGCTAATCGGTGCTTTTCCAATTCTTGACATAATTTCTTCTTTTTAATAAACGTAACACAATACTTCACCTCCGATTTTCTGTACTCGGGCTTCTTTATCTGTCATTACACCTTTAGATGTTGACACAATAGCAATACCCAAACCATTCAAAACACGTGGTAGGCTACGGTACCCTGCATAAGAACGCAACCCAGGAGTACTAACCCTTTTTAGTGATTTGATGGCAGGAGTTTTTGTTTGAGGATCGTATTTCAACGCGATCTTCACAACACCTTGCTTATCATCATCGATAAATTTGTAATTCAAGATGTACCCTTTCTCGAAAAGAATTTTGGTCATCTCTCTCTTAAGGTTGGAGGCAGGAACCTCAACAACCCTGTGACCCGCCATAATGGCATTCCTGATACGTGTCAGGAAATCTGCTATTGGATCTGTCATTATATAAAGATTAAATTGATCCCGCGCAATGCGGGACAATATTTAAAACTCTTACCAACTTGCTTTTTTAACGCCTGGGATTAAACCAGCTGAAGCCATTTCACGAAACTGAATACGTGAAAGACCAAACTGACGCATGTATCCTTTTGGACGACCCGTTAATTTACAACGGTTATGCATGCGAACAGGAGAAGCGTTACGTGGAAGCTTCTGCAAGCCCACGTAATCACCCTCTGCCTTTAATTCGGCACGTTTATTAGCGTATTTGGCAACCAGCTTAGCCCTTTTTACTTCACGGGCTTTCATTGATTCCTTAGCCA
Organism: uncultured Carboxylicivirga sp.; assembly: GCF_963674565.1. Lineage (NCBI taxonomy): Bacteria > Pseudomonadati > Bacteroidota > Bacteroidia > Marinilabiliales > Marinilabiliaceae > Carboxylicivirga > uncultured Carboxylicivirga sp. The sequence continues at coordinate 5,062,117 of NZ_OY771430.1, read as the reverse complement.
TATAACTAGTTCTTTTTTACGTTTTTAAATGGTAGCCCAAACTCTTTCAAAAGAGCAAAAGCTTCCTCATCGGTTTTTCCCGAGGTCACAAAGGTAATATTCATACCCAATATTTTCGACACATTGTCGATATTTATTTCAGGAAAAATGATTTGTTCTTCAATACCTAAGGTATAATTTCCACGTCCATCCAACTTACTGTTGATACCTTTGAAGTCACGAATACGTGGTAAAGCCACGCGAATCAAGCGCTCCAAAAATTCATACATGTTCTCACGACGCAAAGTTACTCTTACACCGATAGGCATTTTTTTACGCAACTTAAAGTTTGAGACGTCCTTCTTAGAAAGACAAGGAATAGCCTTCTGACCAGTAATAGTGGTCATTTCCTTAAGGGCATTCTCAATCATTTTTTTATCTGAAGTTGCAGCACCGATACCTTGGTTGATAACGATTTTCTCCAACTTAGGAACCTGCATGATTGATTTGTAACCAAATTGTTTCATCAAATTTGGTACAATTTGCTCCTTATATTGATTGCTTAAACTAGGTGTATAACTCATTACTTGATTTCCTCCCCTGATTTTTTAGAATAACGAACTAATTTACCGTTATCATTCAACTTGCGGCCTACACGAGTAGCTTTACCGGTTGAAGGATCTTTCACATTCAAGTTTGAAATATGAATAGGGGCTTCTTTCTTAATTATACCTCCTTGAGGACTCTCAGCATTAGGCTTTGTATGTTTGCTCACCATATTAACACCTTCAACAATGGCCCTTTGTTTGTCAGGAAATACTTCAAGTACTTTCCCTTCCTGGCCTTTGTTAACACCGGCATTAACAATTACGATGTCGCCTTTTTTAATATGCAATTTACCCATTGTTCTAAATCTCTTTGATGATTATAGTACTTCAGGCGCCAAGGATACGATTTTCATATATCCGTCCCTAAGCTCACGGGCTACAGGACCGAAAATACGAGTTCCTCTCATTTCACCGGCCTGATTTAGTAAAACGCAAGCGTTTTCATCAAATCGGATGTAGGAACCATCTTGACGTCTAACTTCTTTCTTAGTGCGCACTACAACTGCCTTGGTTACGGTACCTTTCTTAAGGTCACCACCAGGGATGGCGCTTTTTACAGTTACTACGATACGGTCGCCTACTCCGGCATAACGTCTCCCTGTTCCACCTAGAACACGGATACATAATACTTCTTTGGCTCCACTGTTATCGGCAACTGAAAGTCTAGATTCTTGTTGTATCATGATTACTTCGCTCTTTCTAGAATTTCAACTAATCTCCAACGTTTTGTCTTACTCAACGGACGAGTTTCCATAATTTTTACAGTATCTCCGTTGTTACACTCGTTGTTCTCATCATGCGCGTGAAACTTCTTGGTCTTTTTCACAAACTTACCATAGATGGGGTGCTTCTCGCGAATTTCAACAGACACAACGATGGACTTATCCATAGCGTTGCTGGCTACAATACCAATACGCTCTTTTCTAAGATTTCTGCTTTCCATCTGTTAATTATTTTCAGTTAGTTGCTTTTGACCTAAAACAGTCATCAAGCGCGCAATATTTCTACGGGTATGTCTGATCTTCATTGGATTGTCCAATGGAGAAGTAGCGTGATTTAATTCAAGCTGCTGTAAAGCTGCTTTTTCATTTTCGATACGCTCTTTAATCTCGCTTACACTTAATTCTTTGATTTCGTCTACTTTCATCTCTCATTAAGCATTTGAAGATTCAACATAATCCCTTCTAACAACAAATTTAGTAGTCACTGGAAGTTTTTGCGCAGCTAAACGCAATGCTTCTTTTGCTACTTCGTAAGGCACTCCTTCGCATTCTAAAATAATACGTCCTGGAGTAACAGGGGCCACAAATCCCTCTGGACTACCCTTACCTTTACCCATCCTTACTTCGGCTGGCTTCTTGGTAATAGGTTTATCGGGGAATATTCTGATCCAGATCTGTCCCTGACGCTGCATGTAACGGGTTACCGCTACCCTTGCTGCTTCAATCTGACGACCTGTAATCCATTTACTCTGTAAAGACTTAATTCCGAAAGATCCGAAAGCTAGCTCGCTACCACGCTGAGCTTCACCTTTCATACGGCCTTTCTGCTGTCTTCTAAATTTAACTTTTTTCGGTTGTAACATCGTTACTTGTCAATTAAAGTGAAAGGATGATTACTTCTTATTTCTTCTGCGTGGAGCTCTGTTTCCATTACCACCACGATTTCCAGAAGGCTTCTCTTTAGTATTGAAGGTTGGAGACAAATCTGGCTTACCATAAATTTCTCCTTTACAGATCCAAACCTTAATACCGATAAGACCCATTTTAGTCAAGGCTTCAGCCTGAGCATAGTCTATATCAGAGCGTAATGTATGCAAAGGAGTACGTCCTTCTTTGTACATTTCCGCACGGGCCATTTCAGCTCCGTTTAATCGGCCTGAGATCTGAACTTTGATTCCTTCAGCTCCCATACGCATGGCAGAAGCGATAGCCATTTTAATGGCACGACGATATGCAATACGTCCTTCCACCTGACGAGCGATGTTGTTGGCTACTATGATTGCATCCAACTCTGGTCTTTTTACCTCAAAGATGTTAATTTGAACTTCTTTGTCAGTAATTTTCTTAAGCTCCTCTTTTAGCTTGTCAACTTCCTGTCCTCCTTTACCGATAATGATACCAGGACGTGCAGTGAAAACGGTAATAGTTACCAATTTCAAAGTCCTTTCAATAACGATACGAGAGATACTAGCTTTAGCTAAACGCGCATTGAGGTACTTCCTAATCTTGGAGTCTTCTAACAGCTTATCGCCGTAGTTGTTTCCTCCATACCAGTTGGAATCCCATCCTTTGATGATTCCTAATCGGTTACTAATTGGATTAACTTTTTGTCCCATCTAGCTATTAGTTTTCTTGATTTTCATTAGATACTACTTTGCTTGCAACGCGTAACGTTACGTGGTTTGAACGTTTTCTGATACGGTGCGCACGACCTTGTGGAGCCGGACGTAAACGTTTCAAAATACGACCACTATCAACAGCGACTTCACTCACGTAAAGATTAGCGTCTTCGATGCGAACACCTTCGTTTTTCTCTTTCCAATTAGCAATAGCAGAAAGCAACAGTTTCTCTACTCTACCTGAAGCCTCTTTAGAAGAGAACTTCAACATATCTAGAGCAAGGTTCACCTCTTTACCTCGGATCATGTCAGCTACAAGACGCATTTTCCTAGGTGAAGTAGGCACGTTGTTAAGCTTTGCGAAGTAATCGGTCTTCTTAGCTTCCTTTATTTTTTCAGCTCTTATTCTTTTTCTTGCACCCATTTTTTACTGTTTAAAGAATTTAATATTGGCAGGCCAATTACCTTTTCTTATTACCTCCATGACCGCGGAATGTGCGGGTTGGGGCAAATTCGCCTAATTTGTGTCCTACCATATTTTCAGTAACATAAACCGGGATGAACTTATTACCATTGTGAACGGCAATAGTGTGTCCTACAAAATCCGGAGATATCATAGAAGCGCGGGCCCAAGTTTTGATAACTGACTTCTTACCTGACTCGTTCTGTCCAAGAACTTTCTTTTCCAGATTATAATCGATAAATGGGCCTTTTTTTAATGATCTGCTCATAATTCAATAAATTAACCGGTTATTTTTTCCTTCTTTCAATGATGTACTGGTTTGAAGCCTTCTTCTTGTGACGAGTTTTATAACCCTTAGCCAATACCCCTGTACGAGATCTTGGGTGTCCTCCTGAAGAACGTCCTTCACCACCACCCATTGGGTGATCAACTGGGTTCATTGCTACACCACGTACGCGTGGACGGCGACCCAACCAACGACTGCGACCAGCTTTACCTGAACGCTCCAATGCGTGATCTGAGTTACCAACCGCACCTAAAGTAGCACGACAAGTTACCAATACCATTCTGGTTTCACCTGAAGGTAATTTTACAACGGCATATTTACCATCACGAGCAGCTAATTGCGCAAAAGTACCAGCACTACGTGCCATAATACCTCCCTGTCCCGGACGCAACTCGATGTTGTGAATAATGGATCCAAGTGGAATCTCGCTTAAAGGCAAGCTATTTCCGATTTCAGGAGCAACCCCTGTTCCTGAAGCAAGCTCTTGCCCTACCTGCAACCCATTAGGTGCAAGAATGTACCTTTTTTCTCCATCAGCGTATGCAAGCAATGCAATACGAGCACTACGGTTAGGATCGTACTGAATTGACTCAACTGTTGCAATAACACCGTCTTTGTCTCTTTTAAAGTCGATTACCCTGTATCTCCTCTTGTGACCGCCACCGATATTACGGATGGTCATTTTTCCAGAGTTATTTCTACCTCCGGATTTTTTCAACGGCCTCAACAAGGACTTTTCTGGTGTGCTTGAGGTAATCGTATCAAACGCACCAATAACTTTGTGTCTCTGCCCCGGTGTCGTGGGCTTTAGTTTTCTTACTGCCATTTTTATTAGATATTGCTATAAAAATCTATCTGATCTCCTTCAGCTAATGTTACCACAGCCTTTTTGAAGGAATTTGTTCTACCAACAATAACTCCACTCTTAGTATAACGAGACTTTTCTTTTCCCGCATATACCATTGTGTTGACAGCTGTAACGCTTACGTTGTATAACTCTTCTACAGCGTCTTTGATCTGAAGCTTGTTAGCTTTCTTATCAACAACAAATCCGTAGCGATTCAACTTTTCGCTTACTTCTGTCATTTTTTCGGTTACAATCGGTTTAATAATAACTTTCATGACTAGCCTCCTTATACATTAAACAGTTTACCGAATTCTTCTACTGAGCTCTCAACCAACACCAATTTTTTAGCTTTCATGATGTCGTATGTGTTCAAGTCAGCGATAGTAGCTACATCAGCACGTTGAATATTACGAGCTGAGCGGTAGATATTGTCGTTAGCTTCTTTCAATACCAACAATGAACGTTGTCCTTTCAACTCAAGATTAGCAACTAATGCTGCGTAATCTTTTGTTTTTGGAGCTTCAAAATTGAAGTCTTCCAAAACAGTGATCAATTGGTTTTGAGCTTTGTAAGCCAACGCAGATTTACGAGCCAACTGCTTTAATTTCTTGTTAAGCTTGAAGCTATAGTTACGTGGACGAGGACCGAATACACGACCTCCACCAACGAATACAGGAGACTTAATGCTACCTGCACGTGCAGTACCTGTACCTTTTTGTTTTTTAATCTTCTTGGTACTTCCTGCTATTTCAGCACGTTCTTTCGACTTATGAGTCCCTTGACGATTATTAGCCAAGTATTGTTTTACATCAAGGTAAATGGCATGATCGCTGGGCTCAATTCCGAATACAGTTTCCGGTAACGTTACTTTACGTCCCGTATCTTTTCCTTCTATAGTTACTACGTTCAGTTCCATTACTTTTCAATAATTAGATATGAGCCTTTTGCTCCCGGAACAGATCCCTTAACCAAAATAAGGTTGTTCTCAGGAATTACTTTAATCACTTTAAGGTTTTCAACCTTAACTCTGTCACCACCGGTACGACCAGCCATGCGCATTCCCTTGAATACTCTTGCAGGGTATGACGCTGCACCAATAGATCCAGGAGCACGCAAACGATTGTGCTGTCCGTGAGTAGACTGACCTACACCACCAAACCCGTGACGTTTAACTACCCCTTGGAAACCTTTACCTTTTGAAATTCCGGTAATGTCTACAAAAGAGTTTTCTTCGAAGAAATCAACACCTAAAGTATCACCTAATTTGAACTCTTGCTCAAATTCAGCGAATTCAACCACTTTACGCTTAGGCGTAGTGCTAGCCTTTTTGAAGTGGCCAGCTTGTGGTTGATTGGTGCTTTTTTCTCTTTTTTCGTCAAACGCCAACTGTACAGCCTCGTAACCGTCAGTTTCCACAGTTTTAACCTGTGTAACTACGCAAGGGCCTGCTTCGATAACAGTGCATGGAACATTTTTTCCATCGGCACTGAAAACGGATGTCATTCCGATTTTCTTTCCAATTAGTCCTGGCATTGTTTAAACATTTAAGATTATCACACTTTAATTTCTACTTCTACACCACTTGGCAATTCAAGCTTCATCAAAGCATCGATTGTTTTAGCTGTTGAGCTATAGATATCAATCAAACGCTTGTAAGATGATAATTGAAATTGCTCACGTGACTTCTTATTCACAAATGTGGAGCGCAACACAGTGAAGATACGCTTGTGAGTAGGAAGTGGAATAGGACCACTTACCACTGCACCTGTGCTCTTTACTGTCTTTACAATCTTCTCAGCTGACTTGTCAACCAAGTTATGATCGTAAGATTTAAGTTTTATTCTAATTTTCTGACTCATAGTGGAGAACACTAATTCTTATAATAATTCTACTTTTCCTTTTGCTTCTTTTACAACTTCAATTGCGATGTTCTTAGGTACATCAGCGTACTTTAAGAATTCCATTGAAGAAGTAGCACGACCAGAAGAGATAGTACGTAAAGCTGTTACGTAACCAAACATCTCTGCCAAAGGTACCTTAGCTTTTACAACACGAGCACCGTTTTTCTCTTCCATTCCTTCAACCTGTCCACGACGTTTGTTGAAGTCACCGATGATATCACCCATGTACTCTTCAGGAGTAACAACTTCAACACGCATGATAGGTTCAAGAAGAATTGGCTTAGCTTTCGCTGAAGCTGCTTTAAAACCTTGACGACCTGCAATCTCAAATGATAACTGGTCAGAGTCAACTGCGTGGAAAGAACCGTCGAACAGAACAACTTTGATGTTTTCTACTTCGTTACCGGCCAATACACCGTTTAACATAGCTTCTTTGAAACCTTTTTCAATTGATGGAATAAATTCTTTAGGAATGTTACCTCCTTTGATTTCATTCACAAACTGAAGACCTTCTTTTCCTTCGTCAATAGGCCCCAAACGGAACTGAATATCAGCAAACTTACCACGACCACCAGATTGTTTTTTGAATACCTCGCGGTGTTCAACCTCCATAGTGATTGCTTCTTTGTAAGTTACCTGAGGAGCTCCCTGGTTACACTCAACTTTGAATTCACGCTTCAAACGGTCGATCAATACCTCAAGGTGAAGCTCACCCATACCTGAGATAACAGTCTGACCTGTATCTTCGTTAGTTGCTACACGGAAAGTTGGATCCTCTTCGGCCAATTTACCTAATGCAACACCTAATTTATCCATATCTTTCTGGCTCAATGGCTCAACTGCTACACCAATTACTGGTTCTGGGAAGTCCATTGATTCTAGAACGATAGGATGTTTCTCGTCACAAAGAGTATCACCAGTACGAATATCTTTGAAACCAACACCGGCACAAATATCACCAGCACCAATTACCTCACGAGGCAACTGCTTGTTAGATTTCATCTGGAATAAACGAGAGATACGTTCTTTTTTATCAGTACGGGTATTCAATACATATGAACCTGCGTCAATCTTACCAGAGTAAACACGCATGAAACACAAACGACCAACGAATGGGTCTGTTGCAATTTTAAATGCCAACGCTGAAAGAGGAGCTTCATCATCAATCTCATATGATACAGGCTCATCTGTCTTAGGATTTATTCCTTCGATAGCATCGATATCAAGCGGACTTGGTAAATACTGAATAACAGCATCCAACAAACGCTGAACACCTTTGTTTTTGAATGCAGAACCACACATCATTGGAGTGATGGTTTGAGCAATTGTTGCTTTGCGGATTACTTCGATCATCTCATCACGAGTGATTGAATCCGGATCTTCGAAATAACGCTCCATTAAAGCATCATCGTGCTCAGCAACTGCTTCAATTAATTTACCTCTCCACTCTTCTGCTTCCTCTTTCAAATCTTCAGGAATCTCTTGTAATTCGTAACGAGAACCCATTTGTTCATCATCATACCAAACTACAGCTTTGTTTTCGATCAAATCGATAACTCCACGAAAAGTTTCTTCAGCTCCGATAGGAATTTGAAGAGGTACCGGATTAGCACCCAACATTTCACGTACCTGACGAACTACTTCAAAAAAGTTAGCTCCTGAACGGTCCATTTTATTAACGAAACCGATACGTGGTACATTATATTTATTAGCCTGACGCCATACAGTTTCAGACTGAGGTTCAACTCCACCTACCGCACAGAACAATGCAACCGCACCATCTAAAACACGCAATGAACGCTCTACCTCTACAGTAAAGTCAACGTGTCCTGGAGTATCAATGATGTTAATTTTATTTTCAACACCTTCATAAATCCAGTTCGTGGTTACAGCAGCTGAGGTAATAGTAATACCACGCTCCTGCTCTTGCTCCATCCAGTCCATTGTAGCTGCACCATCATGTACCTCACCAATCTTGTGAGTGATACCTGTATAAAACAAGATACGCTCTGTAGTCGTTGTTTTACCGGCATCGATATGGGCCATAATCCCAATGTTTCTGGTCTTTTTAAGATCTGCCTTTCCCATGACAATTAAATCCTTAAAAAATTAATGATTAAAATCTAAAGTGAGCAAAAGCACGGTTAGCTTCCGCCATTTTATGCATGTCTTCTTTCTTCTTGAAGGCTGCGCCTTCCATATTATATGCAGCAACAATTTCAGCAGCTAATTTCTCAGCCATTGATTTACCGCTACGCTTGCGAGCGAATAAAATCAAGTTCTTCATGCTGATGGACATCTTACGGGCAGGACGAATTTCCGTTGGAACCTGGAATGTAGCTCCACCAACACGACGGCTTTTAACCTCCACTGCAGGAGTAATATTTTCTAATGCTTTTTTGAAGAATTCCAAAACTGGCTTACCTTCTTTCTCAGCTTTTTCGTTTACTTTATCCATCGCTTCGTAGAAAATCTTGAATGCGATAGATTTTTTACCATCCAACATCAGGTTGTTCACAAACTGAGTTACCTGAGTGTCGTTAAATCTTGGATCTGGTAAAATGATCCGCTTCTTTGGTTTACTTTTTCTCATCTTTTCTCTTTGTTTACTTTGTTATCCCTTGGCTGTTGTTCCTAGTCTTCAATGATTAACATTTACTCAACCGGCATCTTTAACCAAGCAAACAACTCACTACACAATTATTACTTCTTAGCAGCTTTTGGTCGTTTAGTACCATACTTAGAACGGCGCTGCGTACGACCGTCAACTCCAGATGCATCTAAAGCACCACGAACCAAGTGATAACGTACACCTGGAAGGTCTTTTACCCTACCTCCACGAACAAGTACAATACTGTGTTCCTGTAAGTTGTGTCCTTCTCCCGGAATGTAAGCGTTCACTTCTTTTCCGTTGGTTAAACGAACCCTTGCTACCTTTCTCATTGCTGAGTTAGGTTTTTTTGGTGTAGTGGTATACACCCTCACACACACGCCTCGTCTTTGAGGACATGCATCCAAAGCACGTGATTTACTTTTTTCCACCTGCTTGTTTCGTCCTTTTCTAACTAACTGATGAATTGTTGGCATAAAAATTAAAATATATTGTATTAAACAATCTTTTTTGTACTTAAAAATGGATCTCAAAAGGTGTACTATCCCCTTTAAAATCCCACTGATTTTCAACCCTTTTGACAATTTTAGACAAAAAAGCGCTGCAAAAGTACTAATTTTCAATTAAAAAAGTGCATCTCACGATCTATTTTTTTTCATTACAACAGTGAATTTCTACCTAAAAAACAATTTGTTAGATTTTTTAACAATCCTGAAAACCTTGTTTTAGGTCTTTCTGGCCACTTATTATCGCTTTCCATTAATACAGAATACAATAAACACGAATCGTTGTCAACCCTAAAAATACGTGTTGAGAAATCGACATTTTTAACTTTTTCAGTTTTTCGTTTCATCCTTTGAAAATATTTGACTTACCTTTGCACGCTGATAAAATGAGTGAATATGCTAATAGTCAAGAACCTTTGACATAAGGATGGCAAAGGTGTCTAATGCTTGGCTGCAGTAATAATCAAAATCAAAACGCATGAAAGCATTTGTATTTCCAGGCCAGGGAGCCCAATATGTTGGGATGGGAAAAGATTTATATGATAACTCTCCTGAAGCCAAAGAATTATTCGAAAAGGCAAACGACATTTTAGGATTTCGTATTACCGACCTGATGTTTGAAGGTACTGACGAAGATCTGAAACAAACCAAGGTTACTCAACCTGCAATCTTTTTACATTCTGTAATATTGGCTAAAACACTTGGCGAAACATTTAAACCTGAAATGACTGCCGGTCATTCATTAGGTGAATTTTCGGCATTGGTTGCAGCTGGAGCAATGAATTTCGAAGACGGATTAAAATTAGTTTCGCAACGTGCAATGGCAATGCAAAAAGCCTGCGAAGCAGAACCATCAACAATGGCAGCCATCGTGGGATTGGAAGACACAGTGGTGGAAGAAGTTTGCGATAGCATCGAAGATGTGGTTGTAGCAGCAAACTACAACTGTCCAGGACAGTTGGTTATTTCTGGTTCAATTGCAGGTGTTGATAAAGCATGTGAACTTTTAACCGAAAAAGGAGCAAAACGTGCCTTAAAGCTACCAGTTGGAGGAGCATTTCACTCTCCATTAATGGAACCAGCCCGAACTGAATTAGCTGCTGCTATTGAAGCAACAGAATTCAACGCCCCTGTTTGTCCTGTTTACCAAAATGTAAATGCACAGGCTGTTACTGACCCTGCAGTCATTAAAGAAAACCTGGTTGCCCAGTTAACGGCTCCGGTTAAATGGACTCAAACTGTTCAGAACATGATTGCTGATGGAGTTTCTTCTTTTACAGAAGTTGGTCCGGGTAAAGTGCTTCAAGGATTGGTTAAAAAAGTTGACCGCCAAATGGAGACTACTGGTTACAGCACTTACCAAGGATAAGGAAACAAGAAAAAAGTATAAAACTTAAAGGCAAAAGTAATTGATGGTACTTTTGCCTTTTTTTGTTTTGTCAATCATCCAACGTACTTAAATCACCTTCATCTTCACCTAATGCCCGTGCTTTTAAAACCCGTCGCATAATCTTTCCACTTCGTGTTTTAGGTAAACTATCTGCAAAAATTACTTCTTCCGGTTTAGCAATGGGCCCCATAGCCTTAGCAACATGATCTAATATTTCCCTTTCCAACTCCTTACCCGGCTCCCTTCCTTCACGAAGAATGGCATATACATGAATACTATTTCCCTTAAGTTCGTGAGGTAAAGCAATGGCCGCAGCCTCCGCTACTGCCGGATGACTTACAACAGCACTCTCAATTTCGGCTGTTCCCAATCGATAACCACTCACTTTAATTACATCATCACTCCGGCCTATAATCCAGTAGTAGCCATCTTCATCTTTCTTAGCTGAATCACCTGCATGATAATACTTTTTATCTTCAAACTTTTTCCAGTACGTTTCATAATAACGAGCATCATCATCCATGATGGTTCGGGCCATACCCGGCCATGGATTTTTAATCACCAGCGCACCCACTTCATTGGCAGCCACATCATTTCCATGTTCATCTACTATCCCCACTTCATGACCAAAGAAAGGACGGGTAGCAGAGCCGGGTTTTAATGGAGTAACCGGTAATGGGGTTATGACAAAACCACCTGTTTCGGTTTGCCACCATGTATCCATGATAGGACATTTTCCTTCTCCAATCGTTTCGTGATACCACCGCCATGCCTCAGGATTAATAGGCTCACCCACAGAACCCAGCAAGCGGAGTGAACTGATATCATGACGTTTCACCCAAGATTCACCAAAACGCATCAAGCCTCGAATAGCTGTTGGAGAAGTATATAAGATAGTAATGCCATATTTATCAATCATTCGCCACCATCGGTCTGGATAAGGATGATTAGGAGCTCCTTCGTACATAAAAATAGTCGATCCGTTAATCAAAGGTCCGTAAACCATATAACTATGCCCGGTTATCCAACCCGGATCAGCAGCACACCACCATCTGTCCTCTGGCTTTATATCAAAAACCATTCGATGGGTAGCAGAAGTATAAACACTGTAACCACCATGCGTATGAACCAAACCCTTGGGCTTACCTGTTGATCCGGAGGTATACAGCAAGAAGAGCATATCTTCAGCGTCCATCTCTTCAGTTGAACATTTATGACCTGAGATTGGTAATGATTTTAGATCGTGATACCAGTAATCACGATCATTTTCCATGTACACTTCTTCACCGGTTCTTTTTACGGTAATACAAACTTCCATTGTTGGCGACATTTCCATGGCTTTATTCACAATAGCTTTTAGCTGAGTTGGCTTACCTCTGCGAAAACCACCATCAGCTGTTATAACAACACGACTTTTGGCAGCATTGATGCGCTCAGCCAACGCTTCGTGACTAAAACCACCATACACAACAGAATGCGCTGCCCCTATTTTAGCACAAGCCAGCATGGCAATAACCTGTTCGGGTATCTGAGGCATGTAAATTGTTACGATATCACCTTTGCGAACACCCATAGCTTTTAAGATATTCGCAAACTCACAAACTTCACGATTGAGGGCATGATAGGAGAATGTGCGAACATCACCCGGCTCACCTTCCCAGATAAGAGCCAACTTATTTTTATTGGCTGTTTTTAAATGGCGATCAATGGCATTGTGAACAATATTTGTTTTGCCACCCACAAACCATTTATAAAAAGGATGATTGGAATTATCAAGCACTTTATCCCAAGGCTTATGCCATTCCAATTGACGAGCCTCATCTTCCCAGAATTGTTCGCGATTTTCTATAGATGACTGATATAAATCGTCATACGATTTAACGGTAGCATAATCCACTACCTCTTGCGACGGGTAATAAAAATTTTTTGGATCCATCATTCTCTTTCAATTTATAACTGATTATTTTTCTGACTTCCAATCAATTTAGAAAGAGCTTATGATATTTTCAAGATTTAGCTATCTTTTTTTCTTCTAATGTATTTTCAGGAATTTCAAAATTATTTATTCTTCCCACACTATTGCTGCCTTCTGCTTCTTTCCATCCATTAGAATAGTAAGGTTCTTTTCGAAGCGAACATGCCTGAAATATTTAGTTTCTTTAATGAGGGTTTGCTTTTTAAGCACATCCATATTTACAAATTCATCGGATCCGTGATGATGAATACTAAAATATCCCACATTCATAGAAGTAACATTATGAAAAAAGTGTGACCCCAGCGAAGCATCCAGCGGAAAATCGGGTAAACCCATCTCAACAATTACCCGGGCAAGTGATATTTGTGACCAATAAACGGGTATTCCGGTAAACCGATCACGTGTTCCCCATCTTCCCGGTCCAACCAACACATATTCCCGACCTTCTTGTTCGAAATAATGATTGATTTCTGCAATTTCTTTACCCATCTCTTCGGTTTTGGTTCGATCGAAAACATCCACATTCATAAAAACAACATCCTGAATATGCTCTATCCTACCGTTACCCATACCTTTATTCGATTGTAGCAGAAGCCTATCTGAGGCCACCTCATCAAAATTTATATCAGCATTATTTTCAATTCTGATCAATGGCTTAATCTGCAATAGATATAAAGTTGGAAGATTTCGACGACCGGCATCGAGATCGACTGCAAACTCAATTTCAACCGGTGCTCCCATGGCTTCTTTAAAGAATCGTAGAAGCATGTCAAGCGTCTTTGCCAACGGAATGTAATCGTACTTTAAAATATTAGAAAAATTGACAACTCTGGGACCACGTTTCTTAAAATCATTTACCAACCGATCATAATTCATATCATAAACCATCGCACAATGCCTTAGGTTACCGTCTTCTTCGGCCTCTTTAATGCTTAACTTTAGAATAGATGCATCCTCACCTCCTTTATCCAACCTTAAATCGTCACTATCAAGATTAAGAGCATAAAAATGAGATTGTGAATCCTTTATCTGATCCTTTATTGAATTCAGTTCAAGCTTTGGATATTTAGGACAGAAACGATAAGCTTTTTCGCCACCTACAACATATTTACCCAATCCAACTCCCAGAACTGCAAAGCCATCCTCAGGTTTCATATACGAGAATGGATAATAATTATATGACTGAGCCACTCCACTTATATGAGGATAGAATCGATTACCTACTCGTCCACCTACCACCTGTTGAATGATAACGGCCATTTTTTCCTCTTCAATCTTATAATTAACCGCATCGAAATATGCCCTTGCCGGATCGCTGAACATGGAAGCATAAACCAGTTTCACAGCCGTACATAGTTGCTTAAACCGAACCTTAATATCCGAACTGTTATTGGGTATCATAAATGTGGCATAAACACCAGCAAAAGGTTGCAGTAAACTATCTTCAAACAATCCCGACGAACGAATTGCCAACGGACATGTTACCTGTTCTACTAATTGATAAAGTTTTTCGTTTACCTCATCACTCAACGACGATTTTAAAAACAAACGCTTAATATCATCATACTGATGCTCAACAAAAGCCTGGTTGTACAGATTGTTTTTTTCGATGAAGCGGGTAAATTCTTCGGCACCGATGATTGTGGTTGATGGTATATCAATATTTATATCCTTCACAATATCATCAAAATCGATATTCTCAATAAAGTTGCTTAAAAAAGCCATACCACGTCCTTTACCACCAAACGATCCTTCACCAATGCGAACAATGTAGCTATGACTATTGACCAATGATTTTTCGAAAGGCACCACTCTACCCCGTAATCGTTCAAGTCGGGCCTCTTCAAACACATCCAGAATAGCCTGTCGGAGCTTTGTATAACTTTCAAAATCTTCAATACGATATGGTCGCAAACGCTTGGCAATGGTAATTTCGCCACGTGCCATCAACCATGTAGATATTCCGTTTCGACGGGCATGGTATAATAGTGACTCAGGCGGCACTTCCCCCAGACATTGAACAAATTCTTTCAGATTATGAGCCTCAGCAACTTTGACTCCCCTGCTATTGGTAAAAACGAAATTCCCAAAACCCAGTCGCTGATGAATAAAATTATAGATATCGAGACTAAGGCTATCTGAGTTTTTATCAATAAACTCAGCTCCTGCAGCCTCAGCTTTTAGGGCATTGGCAGGATCGGATGATTGCAATAGCGTAGGAATAACAATTTTTGATTTAACGTATTTGATAAGTTCTACACCTGCATTTTCATCATCTTCTCCATTACGCTGATACTTTACATCAGAAATTACACAAATAAGGTTATCGGTATACCTGTCAACAATTTCAACAGCGTCCTCATAATTGCTAACCAGCAAAATCTTAGGTCGTACCCGCATTTTCAACATCCGATAAACCTGCCCTAAACTTTCTTCCTCTAGAATTGCCTGCGTTTGTCTCATGATAATTGAGTACAATAAAGGAAGGTAACGGGTGTAATATCTTCGCGAGTTTTCGACCAGGAGAATTATTCTTACATCACCAACGTTCACATCCTTCTCAACGTTAAGTTTATCTTCCACATATTTAATCATGGCCAGAAAAACACGCGAATCACCATTCCATACAAATACACGTTCAACATTATGGATATTACCACTGGCTTCGTCGAAAAACTTTAAGTCGGCATTGTTATTTACCAACAATAGAATTGGCACTGCAGGCTTTACCTCTTTGATACTTTGAGTAATCTGGAGGGGTTTTTGCTTATCCAGACCTGCCATAACAATCACCATTTCAAACTCACGATCTTTCATCAAAGCTACTGCCTCATCGGCATTAGTGGCAGAGGTAATGCGGGGAGCCGTAAAAAGGTTCAGCTGCAAATATTCACCAGCAATTTTATCAAAGAAACGACCTTCGCGAACAATACTATACGCATCGTAATGATTTGCTACCAAAAGTATTTCGCGAACTTTAAAGGCCATTAATTCTTGAAAAATATCCTTATCCGTACGTCGACGATTGTAAATCTGTGATAATTCCAGTTGTTTATTGGGATCCATAATATCTGAATTCGTTACAAAGCAAATTAAATGAAAATAATGGGTGAAAGAAATGATAATCGTTAAAGTGAAAGATTAATTACTATAATGATTCTATATTTATGCTCTTAATCAATAAACCTAACCCATTCAATGAAATACCTAATCATTCTGATACTATTGGTACATACTGTGGTAATCGATGCACAGCAAAGCATTAAAGGGAAAATTATCAATGCCAATAATCAACCCATTTCCTATGCCACTATTGCTGTTATAGGTACCAATAAGGGCTGCTACTCCAACACCGATGGTTGCTTTGAATTGATAAGCAATAAAGACAGCCTTTCTATAAGTTGCATTGGATATGTATCAAAACAAATTAAGATTGATGATTGCTCCGACACATTATATATAAAGTTACAAAAGAACGATATTGCCCTTAAAGAAGTGGTGGTGGCATCGCAAAAAAGGACGCTTAAAAAGGAGGATGACAAAGATAGAATTGCCTGCTCTGTATGTGCTTACAAAGGCATGGAAATAGTTAGTTTTATTCCCGTACCCAAAGGAAGCACCCTGAATAACCTAACTTTTTATTGCAAAAGAACACGCACCAAAAGAATAGCCGGATTGAGGCTTTACACCTATAATTACAAGTATGAACCGGAAGAAATTTTGATGACCGAAAATCTGGTAGTTGAGATAGCACCTTATTCCAATAAAATATCATTTGATGTAAAACAAATGAATATTGTAGTGCCGCAAAACGGACTTTATGCCGGACTGGTTTTTATGAATGCTAATACAGCAGAAATGAAGAAAAAGGACAAAACCAATCCGTTTGTTTATTTAAGCACCAAACATCTGGTCAAACAAACTTTTACACGAAAATACAATGACACATTCAAACCCGAGAATTTTCCATGCTCAGTAAATAAAGAAAGGATCAACAACCTGCAATGTAGTTATAGTTATTATTAACAAAAAAGCCCCGACACATATCGAGGCTAACAGCTATTTTCTTACAACATTCCTTTTGTACTGGGAAGTTGATCATTATAAGGATCTTTTCTGATGGCTGCTCTAATAGCACGTGCCAGAGCTTTAAAGATGCCTTCTATTTTATGATGCTCGTTGGCTCCTTCGGCCTTTATATTAAGGTTACATGCTGCCGCATCGGAGAAACTCTTTAAGAAATGATGAAACATCTCGGTTGGAGTATCGCCAATCATCTCGCGCTTAAACTCGGTTTCCCAAACCAGCCATGGTCGTCCACCAAAATCGATAGACACCTGAGCCAGACAATCATCCATTGGCAGGCAAAAACCATAACGTTCGATACCACGCTTATCGCCCAAAGCCTTTTTAAAAGCTTCACCCAGCACAATGGCAGTATCTTCCATCGTATGATGCTCGTCAACATGTAAGTCGCCTTTGACCTCAACCGTTAAATCACACCCTGAGTGACGACCGATCTGCTCCAACATATGATCGAAGAAATTTAGTCCGGTTGAGATATTGCATTTACCCGTTCCATCAAGGTTGACCGCCACCTTTATACTGGTTTCGGCAGTTGAACGTACCACCTCAGCACTACGCTCCGACTTAAACAGAAAAGCCGCCACCTCATTCCATTGATCAGTAAGCAAGATACAGGCATCTGCTAATCCTGCTTCGGCCAACATCTTTTCACCGGCTTCTTTACCTTGCAGCAAGATAGCTTTACAGCCAAGGTTCTTTGCCAGTTTCACATCCGTAATGCGATCACCTATCACAAAGGATCCTTCTAAATCGTATTCACCTTCCAAATACTCAGTCAGCATTGCTGTACCCGGTTTACGCGTAGGAGCATTCTCTTCAGGTAGCGTTGGATCGATGTGTACCTTATCAAAAATGATTCCTTCATTTTCGAGGGCTTTCATCATTTTATTCTGAGCAGGCCAGAATGTATCCTCCGGAAACGAAGCCGTTCCCAATCCATCCTGATTGGTAACCATAGCCAGGTAAAAATCGAGCTGTTGAGCTATTTTCGATAAATTCTGAAAAACACCAGGGTAGAACTCCAGTTTTTCAAGACTGTCAACCTGATAATCAACAGGAGGTTCCACTATAAGTGTTCCATCCCGATCTATAAATAGTATCTTTTTCTTTTGCATTCAATTCTTCTCATTACAATGGCCGGGCCATCAATAAACAATTGCTTTTTTAACCACAGATTACGCAAATTTCTCAAATTATTGTTCAACATAGCGGAACTCTTCCTGTTAATCAGTGTAACTTGTGGTTCTTCATCATAATATACTAATACAGGCCTTCTTCTCCATACTTCAGAAGATCTAAACAAGTTTCTCTTATTTAATCACATTGGTTTTCAACCACACTTCCAGATATTGAGTCCAGTAAGCAACCGGCCGATCTGTAGCAAAACCAAATCCATGCCCTCCAATCGGAAGTATTACTTTGGTTACATCACCACCTTTATTAAATAGGTTTTTGGCATATCGATCTGTATTTTCAACAGGCACCGCACCATCATCAATAGCGTGGACCATTAGAGTAACAGGTGTTTTTTCTGATACCTGATTCTCCAACGAGAAATAATCAACCATACTTACAGCAGGATCTTTTCCAATCAGATTTATCCGACTACCCATATGAGTACATGCCTTATCCATGCTAATAACAGGATACATCAAAATCGAGAAATCAGGTCGGACATCTTCCGATGATCTGTTCTTATCAACAGGATTGGTAAACAGAGTAGAAGCTGAGGCAGCTAAATGACCACCAGCTGAAAAACCAATTACACCAACTCTGGCTGGATCGATATTAAACTCTTTGGCTTTTAAA
Organism: uncultured Carboxylicivirga sp.; assembly: GCF_963674565.1. Classification (NCBI taxonomy): domain Bacteria; kingdom Pseudomonadati; phylum Bacteroidota; class Bacteroidia; order Marinilabiliales; family Marinilabiliaceae; genus Carboxylicivirga; species uncultured Carboxylicivirga sp. Next base: position 5,043,315 of record NZ_OY771430.1, on the reverse strand, counting down.
CGAACCAGGTAAACCGCTTGCTGAGCATCCATCAAAGGAACATAAGCCGGGTTATCAAAAAGGTCATCATCCGGCAATCTGTATTTTAACACAAATGCCTCAAATCCCAGTTTATTGAACCATTCGGCAGCCATATAACCTTCGTGATCGATAGCCTCACGGGCATATCCTCCTCCAGGAATGATAATGATAGCTGGTTTTGCCTCTTTACTTTTTACAGGGTAATGATAAAGCTGAGGAACGGTTACTCGTGAAACACGGTTATTGATATCCTGCTCTTCAACCTGCACATCTTTATTAAAAGGGGCAGTACCCTCCCAAAGGTTGATTTTTGCTTTTTGACCGAACATTGTACTTGTACTCAGTATTAATACACCTAATAATATTTGGATCTTTTTCATTGAATTGGATTTATCTATTTCTGATACGATTTCAATGCATTTAACAACTGACTGTTTTCATCAGCTGTACCAACTGTTATTCTTAAACATCCGGCACACAATGCTACCGAGGAACGGTCGCGAATAATGATTTCTTCATTAACCAGATAGTTGTATAAACCTCTTGCATCATCCACTTTTACCAGCAGATAGTTAGCGTCTGACGGATAAATCTTATGCACAAAAGAGAGTTGCTGTAAATCAACATCCAGACGGGTTCTTTCTTTAAGCAACAACTCAACCCACTGGTGTTTATCTGCTTCTTTATCCAACAGTTCAGATGCTTTTTCCTGTGTAAGTATATTAATATTATACGGATATTTAATACTACTCAACACTTTAATAATCGGGGCAGATGCAAATGCCATTCCCAGTCGAATGCCAGCCATTCCCCATGCTTTTGAGAAAGTTTGCAAAACAACCAGGTTTGAAAATTCATCAATTCGCTTTAACAGACTCTTCTCAGGAGCAAAGTCAATATAAGCTTCATCTAACACAACAATGCCGTCAAATCCCTTAATTAAGGCTAACAGATCTTCTTCTTTAAAGCAATTTCCCGTCGGATTATTAGGCGAACACAAAAACAATAATTTAGAATTATCATCTGCTGCAGCCAAAAGAGCGTTGACATCCAATTGAAAATCTTCGGTCAACAAAACCTTCCGTACTTCAATATTATTGATATCGGCAGCAACCTGATACATACCATAGGTTGGATCAATACTTACCACATTATCTTTACCCGGCTCGCAAAAAGCACGAAATAATAAATCAATAGGTTCATCACTTCCGTTGCCCAAAAAAATCTGATCTGCATTTACACCTTTTAGCGGAGCAATTTTAGCTTTCAGGTTTCGCTGATACGGATCAGGGTACCTGTTGTATGGCTGGTTGAAAGGATTCTCGTTGGCATCAAGGTAAACAGATGCTGATCCGGTAAATTCATCACGAGCGGAAGAGTAGGGCTTCAGCCCTTTTATATTTGATCGTAAAAGCTCATTAAGCGTTTTCATTTTTGCATACAGGTTAAAAAAGTTAATTCTTTCATTCTTTTCATACCAACATAATCAATCCTTTCTTTTTCTTCGCTCAAGCCGCAAGGCTTTTCATTTCTTGTCTTGATACAAGAAACGAAACAAAGAAAATCAAGACTGCAATATGAATGATTACTGACTTTTGAAGTACTTAAGTGCGGTCGGGTGATCTTCGAACAAGTTCTCAGCTTCCCGATCTTACTAAAGTCCATCTTCAACTCAATAATCATCCCTATTGAGGTCGAATCGACATAATAAAAAACAATCTTACAATGTTATTTCGACTCTTTAATTCTTTGAAGCCTAACAGTTACCGCATTTTTATGAGCATCCAACTGTTCGGCCGCTGCCATAATCTCAATTGCGGGTCCAAGTTTCTGAATACCTTTCTCAGATATTTTCTGATAAGTGATCTTCTTCATAAAACTCTCAGTACTCACACCACTGTATGATTTGGCATAACCATGAGTAGGTAATGTATGATTGGTTCCGGAGGCATAATCACCTGCACTCTCCGGAGAATAGTTACCCAGAAAAACAGATCCTGCATTTACTACTTTTGAAGCAATTTCTTCATCATCTCTCATCGACAGAATCAGGTGTTCAGGAGCATATTCATTACACATCTCCAACATTTCTTCTACCGACTCCAATACAATCATACGACTATTGTCCAAGGCTTTTTCTGCTACCTCCTTACGCGATAGCTGCTCTAGCTGTTCAGCCAATGAACTACCTACCTCGTCCAATAAAGTCTCGTTGTTAGTAACCAAAATCACCTGACTATCGGCACCATGTTCAGCTTGTGACAAAAGATCTGCAGCAATAAAAGCTGGATCAGCACTTTCATCAGCCATAACCATCACCTCCGATGGACCAGCAGGCATATCAATTGCCACATCCTTCAGACTAACTACTTGTTTAGCAGCAGTTACAAAGCGATTTCCCGGACCAAATATTTTTGAAACCGAAGGAACTGTTTCTGTACCATAAGCCATTGCACCGATTGCCTGTATACCACCCAACTTAAATATCTGCGTTACGCCAACTAGGTTGGCCGTATACAAAATAGCAGGATTAATTTTTCCGTTCTTACCAGCAGGTGTGCATAAAACTATTTCTTTACATCCTGCAATCTTTGCCGGAATAGCCAACATTAATACAGTTGAAAACAAAGGAGCTGTTCCTCCGGGAATATAAAGTCCGACTTTTTCGATGGGTACAGCTTTTTGCCAGCATTGAACTCCAGGCATGGTTTCAATCACCTTTACCTCGCGAAGCTGAGCTTTATGAAAAGTCTCAATATTTTTCTTGGCTGTTAAGATGGCTTCTTTCAGATCGCTGCTAATATTAATACAAGCCTCATCAATTTCTGTTTGCAACACCTTAAAATCTTCCAGATCAACACCATCAAACATTCTGGTATACTTGATTAATGCAGCATCTTTATTACGCTTCACATCGTCTAACACTCCACGAGCTGTATCAAACAAATCTTCCAGTCCATTATCAGGTCTTTCGAGCAATGCTGCCCATGACTTTTTCTCAGGATATATTATTTTTTGCATCATTTTTCTATGCTAAATGAAATTTTTCTTCACTTAAATCCGATTTAGATCAAATGACTGCTAGAGAATCATTTTCTCGATTGGAATCACCAAAATACCTTCGGCACCTAAATTCTTTAACTGCCCAATGATTTCCCAGAACTTCTTTTCCTGAATTACTGAATGCACAGAACTCCATCCTTTATCAGCCAATGGCAGAATAGTTGGACTTTTCATACCTGGTAAAACTTCAACAATCTCATCCAGTTTATCATTAGGCACATTCATCAATATATATTTATTTGAATTTGCAGCCATTACTGCGTTTATGCGGAAGATAATTTCATCCAGTAACTGCTGTTTCTCAGCACTCAAATTTGGAGCTGATACCAACAAAGCTTCAGACTGCATTACCACTTCCACTTCCTTTAAACGGTTTGCAACCAATGTACTTCCCGAACTTACAATATCGAAAATTCCATCAGCTAAACCAATTCCCGGAGCAATTTCTACCGAACCTGCAATCTCATGGATATCGGCTTTAATATTTTTTTCTTTCAGAAATTTTTCAAGAATAACAGGATACGAAGTGGCAATTTTCTTTCCTTCAAAATACTCTGTTCCCGTGTATTCATCTGCTTTTGGAATTGCTAATGATAAACGACATTTACTAAAGCCCAAACGTTTTGCAATAGTCAGGTCAAACCCTTTTTCTGCCATTTCGTTTTCACCAACAATTCCTATATCAGCTACTGAATCAGCAACAGTCTGCGGAATATCATCATCACGTAAAAACAATACTTCAATTGGAAAATTTGGTGAAGAAGCAACCAGCTTACCACTGCCGGCATTGAATTTAATTCCTGCTTCTTTTAATAGTTTCAAAGAGTCTTCATTTAAACGACCTTTCTTTTGTAATGCAATTCTGATTTTGGTTTCCATTATGGTTATGATTTAATAATTTTTAATATAAAAGGCTCACCCGCAAACGGATAAGCCTTGTCTTTCATTTTTTATATAAGAATTCCGACTTATCCCTGAGGATCAGTATGTAAATGATGGAACTTATGATGTCTTCTATAATTCATGTTTGTAAAATAAAAAAAGGCTTACCGTTTTGGTAAGCCTTGATAAATATTGTTTAAAGTATACACATATCAATCACCGCCTACCGTACTTGGAGGTTTAAATGATGATGATGATGGATACGATTTGTCATGTCTTCTGAATAATTTGATACAAATGTAAAGGTTAAAACGACAATTACAAACTAATTATTAAAATAATCAGATTAATTATAAGAGAATTGGTTAACCTTCTCCTGATTAGCACTTGCATAAAGAGCATATTTCTGATCAGTTCCCTTAATATGATTCACCAACCATTGCTTCAAAAAATTGGTTACTTCAAGCGACAGAATCATCTTACCTTCAGAAATTTTAGTATGAAATGCCTGAGCTTTTTCAATAAATTCCTCATGTTGTTTTTTATGATCTTTAAAATCAGGATATCCGATACGTATCATATATGCTTCTTCACGAGCAAAATGTGTTTTGGTATAATCCAACAATCCATTTATCAACTCCTGCAGTTGTATTTTTGGTGAATTGTTTTTTATACCATCATAAAAACTGGTTAATAAATTGAATAACTTTTTGTGTTCATTGTCGATTTCGACATTGTTTACAGATAGGTCATTTGTCCACATGTGTAATAGTTTAGTTTGTCCCAATTACGAAAATAATGTTTTATGACAATCAATATGTTATATCCAATGTTAAAATACCTAAATTCTGAAATAATTATAATAAATATATTCTTTGAATCTAAATTTTGTTTGTGTGCAGGTTTCATTTAATTTCGGCACAAATATTAATTGCTATGCAAGTAACAAAACATGTTCCCAATTTCTTAACCAGTCTTAATGTATTTTGTGGCACCCTTGCCACCTTTCTGGCTCTAAATGGGATGATACAGATTGCTATCTGGTTTATATTTATTGGCGCCCTATTTGATTTTAGTGACGGATTTGCTGCCAGAGCATTAAAAGCTTATAGTGAAATAGGTAAAGAACTGGATTCATTGGCAGACCTGATCAGCTTTGGAATGGCTCCTGCAGCCATCTTATCCTCTATTATCCGAATAAAAGTAATGGGAGATTACTCGGTTTCATTTGCAGATATGCAAACACCTGAGAAATTTTGGATCTTAAGTCCCTTTATTCTGGTCGTATTCTCTGCTTTGCGTCTGGCTAAGTTCAATGTTGACACTCGTCAGACAGAAAATTTCCTGGGCTTAACCACAACGGCAACCGGAATATTCACGGCTTCATTTGCATACCTATTCTTAAACAAAACAGACTGGTTCAACTGGTTATCACCCATTTTAATACTGGTAGCAGTTCTAATATTCAGCCTTTTACTTGTGAGTGAAGTTCCAATGTTCTCACTAAAGTTCAAAAACTTTAAATGGGCAGAAAACAAGGAACGCTTTATTTTACTGGCAATAGCAATTATTTCTATTGCAATACTGGGATTAGGAGGAATTGCTGCAACTATCCTATATTACATTACTGTATCGGTTTTTAAATGGATTATTGCACCCAAAAACTAAGATTATTCAAATTATCAATATCAACAAAAACTCCCGGACTATTAGGTTCGGGAGTTTTTGTTATTTATTAGTCTTCTTGTTCCTTTTCAATGGATTTATCTAACCATTTTAATCCTTTCAATACTGCATAATAACTAATAGCAATTGTTAAAGGAAGGGTTAAATACCAAATTATCTGATGTAAGTAATTCATACCAACAAATTTTCTAATTAATAAATATGTAGATCATCCGATGACATTTCATCCTCATCGATAGGTTTGTTATTGATAGCTCTCCAAACATATACTATATATGCCAGAACAAAGGGTACCAATAGCGATACATAACTCATTGCTGTAAGCGTAAAATGACTTGAAGATGCATTTTGTATCGTTAATGAACTTTGCAAATCAAAAGTAGAAGGATAAAAAGCTGTATTATTAAATCCTGCCACTAACAACAAACTCAACACTGTTAAAATTGTTCCAGCTCCAGCTGACCAAATTCCCCTGGTACATTTTTCACTAATGATTGAAGCAATTAATCCAAAGAGGACAGCAACTACGCCAACGAGAAGCATTATCAGAACCAGTGGCATGGCCATCAGATTATAGAAATACTTGTATGGTTCCATAAACACTTCCTGAGTCCCAGGATTGACTGCAAAACCATCTCTCAATAACAGCCAGATTAAAAAGGTAAGGAAGAAAACCACAAATGGAATTCCGTTAAACAACAACTGCTTACGGGCTCGTTTTTCCATTTCAGGGTGTGCAACACTGTTTATAAAATAAAGTAATCCTAATACCCTTGCTAAAAAGAAAACTGCCAGACCAAGCGACAAATTATGTAAGTTGAAAGCCGCTTCCAAACCATGTGTTGTTAATTCCCATTGCGACTGGTTCATATCATTCACTGAAAAAGCTGAACCTGTAAAAAAAGTGGCAACTGCTGTTCCAATAAAAATAGTTCCAATCAAACCATTAATAAATAGAAATGTTTCAAATGTCTTGGCTCCAAAGAAATTATTCGGACGAGTTCTGAATTCGTAAGAAACAGCCTGAAGAACAAAGGCAAATAAAATAATTATCCAAACCCAGTAAGCTCCTCCAAAACTGGTACTGTAAAACAAAGGAAATGAAGCAAAGAAAGCACCTCCAAATGTTACCAGCGTTGTAAAGGTGAATTCCCATTTCCTACCCAATGTATTTACCAACATAGTTCGTTCCAAATCCGTCTTTCCGATAGTATAAAGTAAGGTTTGTCCACCTTGAACAAACATCAGAAAAACAAGAATAGCTCCAAGAAGTGAGACAATAACCCACCAATATTGCTGTAATGCTAAATGTGATAGTTCTCCAAACATTATTTATCTCCTCCTTCTTTTGGTCCGTTTTTAATTTGCTTTGTCATAATCCTTACTTCGGCAATAGCTAACCCAACAAATGTGATGGTAAATAACCAGAAGGTGATCATCACTGAAGTAGAATCAATTTTTGATACGGCTTTCATGGTAGGCATCAAATCCTGAATAACCCATGGCTGACGTCCCATCTCTGCAACAATCCAACCTGCCTGACTGGCTACATAAGCCAATGGAATTGTCCATAAGGCTGTATATAATATTATCTTCTTATTTTCTATTTTATTACGAGCAGTTAACCAAAGCAACACTACAAAAAGTAATAGAAAATGCATCCCTAAACCTACCATTATATGAAATGCATAAAATGAAATGGAAATAGGAGGAACAATTTTAAAAGCATTTAATTCCAACTGATGCGGATCCGGATCGTAGTAATTTCCATACCCAAAATAACGGAAATAATTATCTACCCATTCCTTATCATCAAACTTTGCTTTTAGTCTGTTATATTCTTCAGGATCTTTATTTTTTGCTTCCTTAAAAGCCTTTAAAACTTGCTGAGCTTCATAGCCCCGATGTATTTTTTCTTTATAAGAAATAATACCTCTTGCCTCATTACCCAAAACCAGGTCTTTGATACCTGGCACAAAAGCATCAACCTTAAGAAAAGCCATGTATGAAAGCATATTAGGAATTTCAATCTTCACTAAAAAGTCTGATTCTGAATTCTTATTAAGTGGATCATCAGGCGCTTTTCCAAACAAACCAATGGCAATTAATGGAGCCTGTGTCTGGCCTTCGAACAATGATTCCATCGCAGCAAACTTCATAGGCTGATTGCGGGCAATCTCTCTGGCTGATCCATCACCTGTTCCAATTAGCATTATTGATGAAACAATACCAAAAACAGAAGCAATTACAATACTTCTTTTGGCAAATAATAAGTGGCGTTTTTTTAGCAGAAACCAGGCACTTATACCAACCACAAAAATGGATGCAAGCACATAACCTGACGTTGTTGTATGAAGAAATTTATTAACAGCAGTTTCTGAAAGAAAAACATCCCAGAAATTAACCATCTCGTTTCTTGCTGTCTCCGGATTAAATTTCATTCCTACAGGATTCTGCATCCAGGCATTTGCCACCAAAATCCATAAGGCTGAAAGATTAGCACCAATGGCCGTTAACCAGGTAGCTGTTAAATGAAATTTCTTACTAACCTTACCCCAACCAAAAAACATCACAGCAATAAATGTACTTTCAAGGAAAAAAGCCATAATTCCTTCGATGGCCAGAGGAGCACCAAAAATATCACCCACAAACCATGAATAATTAGACCAGTTAGTACCAAACTCAAATTCAAGAATGATACCTGTTGCAACCCCAATGGCAAAATTAATTCCGAAAAGTTTCATCCAGAATTTGGTGATTCTTTTCCATTCTTCATCCCCGGTTTTAACATAGATACTTTCCATAAAAGCAACTATAAAGCCTAAACCTAAAGTAAGCGGAACAAACAACCAATGAAACATGGCTGTTAAAGCAAACTGTGCCCTTGACCAATTGACAAGGGTTAGATCAATATTCTCAAACATTATAATATAATTTGATTTAATGAGTAATCAGTTCCTCCAATACATGATTGGCTCTTTCTTCTTCAGTACTATACCTATTCTTCAATGTGTCTCTGAAAAAGAATAATTTTAACACGGCAAACATAATGAATAGCTTTATTAATATGATAATCCATAAGCTACGTCCCCACGCTGGCATATTTTTAAAGCCATCAATGTAAAAATGATAAACTTTTTGTATTCGATTCATCCTATTTGTAATCATTCCACTAAAACAGTAGCTTTTCTAACACAATTGACAAATCATTTGTTTGCCAATTCTGACTCCTGTTTTTTGTTTTAGAGAATTAGCTAAGCTCAATTTGATTTCAAATTTAATTGGTTCTCATTAATACAGAAACATTTCCGCAATTAATTTAAAAGAAAAAAAATACTTGCCTCAAAAAATATTTAACAATTATTAACTCCTTGATTTCTAATTAAATTTAAGACAAAGACATCCTTAATGAGGAATTTTTATTGATTAATAACTTTCAAAAAAAGTTAAACAAATTTGGTTATTAATTAATTTTTGTTCACCTTTAAAATGTATTTAGGTATTTGATTACTCTATTGCATTTTAATCTAACGAGATTGATTGTCAGTTGCATAAAAATAAAAAAAGTTGTAAATTATATGTTTTAGAAAATACCAGCTGTTAAACACCCGAGCAGTTGTGTTGATTAAAACAAGTTGTTAACGAAAAAACCCAAAAGATGACCGCAGAACAATTTAACAACCGCTTGTTGAATCTTCAACAAAAGATGTTTAGCTATGCCCTTAGCCTAACAGCTAATGAGGAAGACGCCCACGATTTACTTCAGGAAACAAACTTCCGTGCTCTTTCGTCTCGTGAAAAATTTGTTATGAACACTAATTTTTCGGCGTGGATGCATACAATTATGCGTAATTCGTTCATCAATAATTACCGTCGACGTTACAAAATGCGTCAGGCACCTATGCTAGTTGATGAAGTTAACTACCTTTCTAACAAATACTATACAGATGACACTCCGGATGTACTTCATTACACTGGAGAAATTCACAAACATATGAATAACCTGAATTCAGATTTTAAGCAACCTCTTAAAATGCATATGGAAGGTTATAAGTACAAAGAAATAGCAGAAACACTGGATATGCCAATTGGAACTGTTAAAAGCCGTATTTTCTTTGGACGAAAAAAATTACAAAAGATGATTGAAAATTAACATTTAGACTCTTAATATTTTTGGTGAAGTAAAAGCGGGCTGTTGGCCCGCTTTTATTGTATTCTATCATTGATGCTTTCTTATTAGTTTGAAACTACTTTTACAGAACTGCCAGCTTCTTTAATCATTGCTTTAATAGAAATATCTTCACCTAGTCCTTCCTGCATCCATGCATTAGGCGTTAGAGAACCAATACGAAATAAACGTTCCACTTCTTTTGCAAAGTCGGCTTGCATCAAAAACTGCTCTACCTGAAACTGAATCAAATGCCCGAATGCATAATTCGATAAATAAATCGGGCTATTAATCATATGTGAATAAATAGCTAGAATAGGTTCATCTTTAACCCCGAAAACAGGTGCATAATACTCATTCCAAATTTCAACTGCCATAATTTGAACAGCAACTTTTAACTGCTCAGCATCTGCATCCGGATTATCGTACAACCATAACCACATTCGTTGGTCCAGCAAAGAAACTCCCATAATCTCATAGGTGTTCCAGAAATTATCCAATATGTCCAAAGCTTCTTTTTGAGGATTCATATTATCAATACCCAAAAGTTCCAGATCACGTTTCTGAAAAATAAAAGCCAATGCCTCAGTGAAAGCAGTATTAGGTACACCATTCAATAAGTAGTAATCCACATCGTAAAGCGAGATGGTCTGTTCAACATTATGGCCGAACTCATGAACTGCAATATTATAGCCTTTATAATCCATTCCGGTTGAAGGGATTCGGGTACGTAAATGAGCATTTTCACCTTTCATACCGGCACCCCATGCATGACCTGAACCTCTTGCCGGATCAACATCAATATGATCAGCCAGAAATTGTGCTTTCTCCTTTGTAAAACCTAATTTAACAAGCATATTGGCTAAATCAGCATCCAAGGCCTGTGCATTGGGATAGCGTTTTTGAGTAATTGCATTCAGGTTTTCTTCATTGATATTGCTTCGGGCTTTAAAACCATCATACCAAATATCCCAAGGTTTTAGTTCACGCCCTAACCGGGTTTGAATTAATTCTGCAACTCTTTTCAACTCACCCGATGACATAAACTTTCTGAACAGCTTTTCTGCATCATTCTGCGTAATTTCCATGCCTCCTTCAAAAGCACGCTTAATAGCAGTATTTAGAGGAGAATATTCATCCATAGCACGCATCGCCCTGAAATTATTGATGATTTGCTGATAACGTTCATTCCCTTCAGGTGAAGCTTCAATCGCCTTTCCATCCTGATAAACAATGTTTGTTACAGGATCCCAATCATACGAAGGATTATTAATCACTTTCTCAGGAATTGTTTGATCGATGATTCGCTTCATCACTTCATAAACTTTTCCTTGCAGCTCAACACCTTCAACACCTTTACTGTAATGCGATTTAATTTCATCACGAAGATTCCAGTGGGCAAGTAAAACCATATCTTCAGGAAAGAAATGATTTCCACTCTGATCTGTCAGATGTCCCATATGTATATTGTAATTGGCAATATACATTTCGGATGCAGAAGCCACTTCTGATACATTTTGAAGAATGGACGCCGGAATACGAGCCGTAAACATATCACCCAATCGAGCAAAAGCCCATTGTTGACGAGTCCAGCTCTTACCCAGTTTCTCCTTTTCCTTTAAACTGTAATATGGAAAGTTGAGTGCAATGGTAAATGCAATCTTATTTCGGTACAAATCCTCAATCATATGTGCATCGGCACTATAACCACCAAAATCCTTATCAATGTTAAAGATTTCTCCCATTGGTTCATGAAGAGGACGCTGCAGATCAAGACTTATTTTATTAAAATGGCCTCTTAAAATTTCAATATTGCGACTGATTTTCTCAAAAGTCTGTGACTTTTCTTTATCATTGGCAATAAAATGGGTCACACAATATGATTTAAATTCATCTTCAGTCCCATCTGTACTTCGCCAAAGCGAACCAGCATGCTTAACACCTCTCTCTGCGTCAGCCTTTATTTCTCCTCCATATTGAGTAATTAAAGCTTCCACAGTTGACTTTATCGTCGACTTTGAAATATTGGCCTTATCCTTCATTTCCTGATTGTTATTTTCCTCGCAACATGCAGTCATTAAAACAACTGATATTACAAGAAATGCTATCTTCTTCATAATATATTTGATTTAAATTTTCATTGCCATAAAAGATAGTTAGTATTATAAAATATTTAATTCAAATAACGAATTACAATAACTTTAAAGTCTCTCTACTGCCTACTGACCAGTTACTAACCACCTATAATTTATCAAAGCTAAGTTATAAAAACGACACAGATAAGGATATTTGTTAGCTATTAAGTTTAGACCTCCTCTTTTTTCCATTTGCCTTTTCTAAATAACCAGGCAGCTAAGATTGTCATGCATGATTCCGCAATAATAATTGCATAAAAAACACCTGTTTGTTCCATTCCAACGATCATGGCTAAAAAGTATGCTAATGGAATTTCAATCATCCAAAATGTAAATACATTGATTCGTGTAGGTGTTCGAGTGTCACCGGCTCCGTTAAATGCCTGAATCATCACCATACCCATTCCATAAAAAGTGAAACCATAAGCTACAATTCGCAGACATTCTACACCAGCCTTTACAACCTCAACGTCATCGGTAAACAACCTAACAAACCAACCAGGAAAGACAATAAATAACACGCTCAACACACCGAGAAAAATCATGTTTATTCTGGCAACTCCCCAAACTGCTTTTTCAGCTCTCTCAGGTTCACGAGCACCTAAATTCTGTCCAACCAATGTTGAAGCAGCATTACTTAACCCCCACGAAGGCAACAAGGTAAAAATGATAATTCTAATTCCAATGGTATAACCAGCCAATACTTCGCTTCCAAAATTGGAAATAATACGCACCATAAAAATCCAACTTGATGTAGCGATTAACGACTGCGCAATACCACCCAACGAAATATTGATGAGATGACGAATGCGTTTCCACTCAATCTTCAATGGTATTCCTTTCAGACTAACCCGTCCTTTGCCTCTAAACAATAAAAATAATTGAACCGTTACTGCGATACCTCTACCAATGTTAGTTGCTACAGCAGCACCTGCAATACCCATCTCAGGGAATGGGCCAATACCAAAAATCAGCAATGGATCCAGTATCATATTCAATCCATTGGCAATCCATAACACCCACATGGCAATATTAGCATCTCCTGCTCCTCTGAAAATTGCATTATTAATAAACAATAGCATGATGACCAGATTACCACCGAACATGATGCTGGTATATGATGAAAGATCTTCGACAATTGCCTCTGAAGCACCCATCAGCTGAAGTAAATCTTTTGCAAAGATCATCCCTGGCACAGCAATCAAAACAGACACAACAACACCGGTAATGATGGCTTGCAAACCCTCATGTCCTGCTTCTTCGCCTTTCTTCTCACCAATGCGTCGCGACACAAGGGCAGTGGTTGCCATACTCAAACCAAACGAGATGGCATAAATGATAGTTAAAATACTTTCGGTAATACCTACCGTTGCAACAGCATCTGCTCCCAATCGCCCAACAAAATAAATGTCGACAACAGCAAATACTGATTCCATAATCATTTCGAGTACCATAGGAACAGCCAACAGAAAAACTGCTTTCCCTAAAGGGATTTTGGTATAATCCTGTTCTGAACCTCCAAAGGCTTCCTTGAAATCTTTCCAGATGCTACTCAAACTTCTTTCTTTTAATTTTCGAGATAATATATTGATACTTAGCCTAACCATCGTGTTTTAGTTTTTGTTTAAACCTGAATTTTGAATTTGTTACTCTTTCTATGCTTCCATTTTTTGAAATGTTAAAACCCAAACATACGGGTACTGCAATCTGATAAACAACATGTGTCCTCATGGTAAATCCTCCTTTAATTAAAAATTGATGAAATAAATTGAATTGATAGTACAATGAGACCGACCTAACTAGAAGTTATTGCGCAGACAAACGGTCGGTAGAAACGATATGTATCTCATTGTTTTCATAATAGAACAAAGATTGTGTAAAAAAACATATAAGGCAATACCTTAGCTGAAAATAAATTAAAGTTTTTGTATTTTGCCTCAATAAATTAGGTAGCATGTTAAACAAATTGGGAATCATTGTGATATTGTCAATCTTATTGATCGCATGTCACGATATGGAGAATAATAACCGAAATCTGCATTTCAGAATTGAAAATCTGGTTGATGCCAACACTTCTCACATTTTTTATTCCGAGACGGTTTATGTACCCGTTTATACCGATGTTTATCATGTTGATCAGTCAAGACTGTTCCCTCTAACCGTTACCTTAAGTTTAAGAAATACAAGCTTAACAGACACTATTGCTGTTCAAAAAGTAGATTATTACAACAGCGATGGAAAACTCGTAAAAAAGCATATTGCAGAAGATAAAATGTTATTGCTTGAACCTATGGAATCTTATGAACTGGTGATTGATAAAATGACCTACACTGGTGATACAGGAGCTAATTTTATTGTGGAGTGGGGAGGAAAAACCAACATTAACTCAATGCTTATTCAGGCTTTGATGATTAACACATCAGGTCAACAAGGCCTTTCTTTTATTACAGAAGGAAGAATTATTAAATCACAAATAAAACCTTAACCTCATATGAACGATCAGGGAAAAACCATTGCAATAATAAGCTATATTACGCTATTAGGCTGGATTATTGCACTCATCATGCGACAAAGCGAAAGACCTCAAAGTGAGATTAGCCGATTTCATTTAAGGCAAGCTTTAGGTATTAATCTAATGGGATTTGTCCTTTCGTCTATTCAGTATTTCTTATCTTTTCTGTATCTTGGATTCATAGGAGGAATACTCGGATTTGCAGTTTTCATCCTATGGTTAATGGGATTAGTTGCTGCTATCAATGGTAAATTCAGGTATATACCTTTTGTTGGAAGATGGTTTGATGAGACTTTTAACTTTATTCACTGAGAAGTTAAAGAAACAACTGACACCATTGATTAAACTGATCAACCTGATGTTGACCATGTCTGGCCATTGACTTACGTATTTTCTCTATGCTTTTGGGTTGAGTCAGTATACCACTCTTGCTATAAAACTTATCTGCAAAACAGATTATTTGTTCTTCGATGGATTGTGGTCTCATATCACGCAGCGGAATTGGCAGATTCTGAGATTGAATGTCTTCAATTGACAAGCCTGTTCCGGTATGTCTTTCGCAAACCAATCCATGTTTAGGATAACCTTCTTTCTCAAGTAACTCTCTGCCCATATAACCATGACAGATATAGGGCTTAACACCTATACAATGCAGATCAGCTGCATTGGTATAGAAAATACCAATATCATGCAGCATGCAGGCCTCTTCAATAAATTGCAGATCAGCTCCTAACTCAGGATGATTCTGAGCAATCGATAGTGCCATATCAGTCACAGCCCTGCTATGCTCAACCAAAACAGTCCAGATAGGACTGCCCGGCTGATAGTATTTATCTATTATTTCCTGAGGATTCATACAATTTAGTTTAATAGCCAGTAGTCAGCAGATTTTAGTACTTTCAAAATTAAGTACTGCTATACAGACTACACACTACTGACTAAGAACTAACCAGCTATTTTATTTATGTCTACTTTTTAACTCACGAGCTAAATCTTCGATGCGATATCCTTTGTAAGTAAGTAACACAATCAAATGATAAAGAAGATCTGCACCTTCGTACAAGAAGTTCTCATCATCATTTGCCATAGCACCAATTACGGTTTCAATGGCTTCTTCACCAACTTTCTGTGTGATTTTACGAATACCTTTTGTGAATAAATGAGTGGTGTATGAGCCTTCTGGCATTTCGTCTTTTCGCTTATCGATAAAGTCCTGCAAAGTTTTTAAAAACATCACATCATCCTGCTTATTCTCCTCTTCCCAGCAAGTATCTGTTCCTTTATGACAAACAGGTCCCACAGGATTCACCTTGATCAACAAAGTATCATCGTCACAGTCAACAGCCATTGAAACAACATTCAGAAAATTACCCGACTCTTCTCCTTTTGTCCACAGACGTTCTTTGGTTCTGCTATAAAAAGTCACTTTTCTTTCCTTTTTTGTTTTTTCGTAGGCCTCTTCATTCATAAATCCCAACATCAAAACTTTGTTGGTTGTATTATCCTGAATAATTGCGGGCACAAGGCCGTTTCCAAGTTTTTGAAAATTTATTTTCATGTTTATTGGCTTATAGCTGATAGCTAATAGCTGACAGCTTATTTCAGTTATTTTTTTAATTTATTCATTAAACTCTGAAGCATCATAATTTCTTCAATTAAAGATGTTCTTAGCTCATCACACAAATCAACTTGATCAAATTCCAATTGCATAACAATTTCAATTTGTGTATCCAACTCAAAACAGCTACCTAAAGATATTTCCAAATAACGATGATAATCCTTCTCGCTTTTTCTACTGCTTCCTTCTGCAATATTTGAAGGTATAGAAACAGCTGCTCTATTCATTTGAGAAACAAGATTGAACTTTTCATTTGAAGGCAAAGCACTTGTTAACTTATAAGTAAGCTTAACAATTTCAATACCTTTTTGCCAGACTCTAAGTTTTCTATAATCCTTCATCAATTCCTGTTTCTGATTATAGCCAATAGCGATCAGCTATCAGCCATAAGCTGATTTATAACCTAATCGGTATCCCCTCCTTGTTCAAATACCTCTTCAAATCCGGAATGGGAATTTCTTTAAAATGAAAGATACTTGCGGCTAAACCGGCATCTGCTTTACCCAACGTGAATACATCTTTAAAATGTTCCATTGCTCCGGCACCTCCAGATGCAATTATTGGAATAGATAAGTCATCACTTAATTTGGCTAATGCTTCGTTGGCAAAACCTGTTTTCACCCCATCGTGATCCATACTGGTAAAAAGTATTTCTCCAGCACCACGGTCTTCAGCTTCTTTTGCCCATGAAAAGAGTTTCTTTTCTGTTGGGATTCGTCCACCATTAACAGTAACAATCCAGTCATCGCCCTGATCATGCTTTGCATCAATCGCAGCTACTACAAACTGACTACCAAAATTCTTTGCCAGATCATCAATCAATTGAGGATTGCGAACTGCTGATGAATTAATAGAGATCTTATCAGCTCCGGCATTTAATAATGCATCAGCATCACTCAACTCACTGATCCCTCCTCCAACTGTGAACGGAATATTAATATTACGGGCAATCCGTCGCACCAAATCCACAAACGTCTTACGTCCTTCGTGACTGGCAGTGATATCTAAAAAAACCAATTCATCGGCACCTTGTTCAGCGTACAATGCACCTAATTCCACCGGATCTCCAACTTCTTTTATTTCAACAAACTTCACCCCTTTAACGGTTTGACCGTTTTTTATATCGAGGCATGGTATTATACGTTTTGCAAGCATGTTTTTTTAGTTAATTAGTTTTTAGTCAGTAGTCAGTGGTTTTCAATTAGCGTGTTTGTGAATCTTTGATTTTTCTTATAAAAGAAGATAACATTTTAGCAACCTCCATATATTTATTATCAAGATTTACAAAGTCATCTTCATTCAGATATCCAATCCTAAAAGCAATCTCCAGCTGTGTTTGGCATTCATAAACCGATCCTTGTGCAATCTGCAAAAATCGAATGAAATCCTTGGTATGATTTCTACCAAAGCCCTCTGCAATATTCGAAGGAACAGACACTGAACTTCTTTGTATCTGAGAAGTCAAACCATAATCTTCAGTCTTTGGAAAACTTTTTGTAATCTCATAAACTGAAACTGACAAATCCATTGATTTCTGCCACATTTTTAGTTCTCTAAATGAGTTCATAGTTACTAGTTTTGGGGTTATTTAATCACCATGATCTATTCTACTGACTACTAACATCTGACAACTGACTATTATAAGAATCTATGCAACTCTTTCAACTCAATCCTACCCTCATATATTGCCTTACCAAAAATAACTGCAGGCACATTAGCCTCTGCCAGTATTTCAATATCATCAATATTACTCACTCCTCCACTAGCCACCAGGTACAAACCCGGAATCTCAGCAAGAATATCTTTGTATAATTCAATGGCCGGACCTTGTAACATACCATCTTTACTTATATCAGTACAAATAACTTTTTGAATACCCTTTGATGAATATTCTTTGATGAAAGGTATCAGCTCCTGATCGGTCTCTTCAATCCAACCTGTCACTGCTATTTTATTGTCTTTCGCATCTGCTCCAAGAATGATTTTATCGCTACCATAGTGCTCAATCCATCCTTCGAATTCAGGTCGGTTTTTAACAGCTATACTGCCTCCCGTAATCATCTGCGCTCCACATTCAAAGGCAATTCTCAAATCTTCAGTAGTTTTTAAACCCCCACCAAAATCAATCACCAGATTTGTTTTGCCGGCAATATTCTCAAGTGTTTTATAATTGATGATATGACCAGCTTTGGCACCATCCAGATCGACCACATGTAAACGCTTGATTCCATTATCTTCAAATTCACGAGCCACTTCCAATGGATCTTCGTTATAAACCTTTTTACTGGCATAATCACCCTGACTCAATCGAACACATTTGCCTTCGATAATATCAATGGCAGGTATAATATCTATTTTTCCCATTATTTACAGACTTAAGAAATTAGAAAGGATACGTTCCCCAACCGATCCACTTTTCTCAGGATGAAACTGTGTTGCGTAAAAATTATCTTTCTGCAATGCAGAACTATATTCCAGAATATAATTGGTAGTAGCTGCTGTATCGGGACCTTTGGCAACATAAAAACTATGCACAAAATATACATATTCGCCCTCTAAAGATGCATCAAACAAATTGCTTTTGACATTAAAGATGGAGTTCCAACCCATATGAGGAATTTTAATATTATCAGGATTTCCCTCTGGCAATTGAAATTTACGTACTTTCTCATCAAAAATACCCAGACAATCAACATCACCTTCTTCCGACCAACTGCACATCAATTGCATACCCAAACAGATTCCTAAAACAGGTTGTTTAAGGCTTACAATCAATTTATCCAACCCTGTTTCTCTGAGATATTTCATTGTGGTGCTCGCTTCACCAACTCCCGGAAAAATAACTTTATCTGCATTTCTAATTACCTCAGGATCTGCCGATATTTCTGCCTCGTAACCCAACCTGTTTAAAGCATTTAAAACAGACCGAATATTACCGGCATTGTATTTTATGATTACTATTTTCATTATTCGTGCTTAGTTTTAAGTGCATAGTGCACTACTTTTGAATTTTAATTTTCAGACTCTTTATAAGAGCATTGATTATTTTCTCAATCTCAACCGCATTATTCTCGAGCTCTTCAAATATTTCTTGCTGAAGAAAATTGAGATTGCGACTAATTTCAATTTGGGTTTGTAATTCAAAAAGTGAACCTCTCGCAATATTAAGAAACCTAATAAAATCAGGCAAAGAGTTTCGTCCGAATCCCTCAGCAATATTAGAAGGAACAGAGACGGCTGCTCTTCTGATTTGATTCGTTAAACCAAACTTCTCGCTTTCAGGAAAAATTTCGGTATAATGATAGATCTTTGTAACAAAATCCATGGACTTCTGCCAAGCCTTAATTTCTCTGTATGTTTTCATTTGATTTGATTTAGTTCTTAACTATGCACCAGTCACTTTGCACAATGCACTATTGACTATTTCAACTCCTCTCCAATTCTCTTTACCAAAGCAGCAAACTCTTCTTCATTGAATAGCCTGGTTAAGAAGATAATTTTTCCTTCCCGATCAATCAAAACATTACGAGTAACACCAGCTTGTTTATCGGCATACAAACCGAAAATATCAGCTCCTGGATCTAGCCCTATACTATAAGTAATTTTAGTATCTTCTTTCAGTTCCAAAGCATTCTTCACTGGCTCATCACGGTCCACGCCAAATACTTTCAATCCCTTATCTTTGTATGCCTGCCAGATTTGCTCTTCGATATGTGGCATCTCTTTTCGACAAACTCCACACCACGATGCTGTAAACTGTAACATCACAACCTGTCCTTTTAAATCGGATAACTTCACTTTTGTACCATCAGTAAGTTCCATCTCAAAATCAGGTGCTTTATCTCCTAATTTCACAATATAACCTCTGTCATCTGGAGCTGCTTGTGCAAAAAGTGCAATACAAAAAACAGATAATAAGAATGATAAAATAATTTTCTTCATCACCATAATATTTAAATTTTATGCAAAGATGATTGTTTTGTTTTTATACACCAGTGTTTTGCGATCAACATGTGCCTGAACGGCTCTTGAAAGCACAATTTTTTCGATATCCTTACCTTTTTGAACCAGGCTCTGAACAGTATCATGGTGTGTAATTCTTGTCACATCCTGCTCTATGATTGGTCCTGCATCAAGATCAGATGTTACATAATGCCCTGTGGCACCAATAATCTTGACACCTCTTGAATGAGCAGCATGATATGGTTTAGCACCGGCAAATGCTGGTAAGAATGAGTGGTGAATGTTTATGATTCTGTTTGGATACAACTCATTAAATTCAGATGAAAGAATCTGCATGTAACGAGCCAATACAATAAAATCAACATTGTTCTCCTCCAAAAGTCGAATCTGCTCTTTCTCCACTTCCTCCTTGTTATCTTTTGTAACAGGAAGATAATAAAAAGGGAGTCCAAATTGCTTGGCCACCTTTTCAAGGTCCTTATGATTACTGATAATTAAAGGTATTTCTACTTTTAATTCACCTGCACTGTAGCGGGCCAATAAATCATATAAACAGTGTGACGAGCGACTCACAAATATAGCCATTCGTGGTACCTGGTGTGAGAACTGCAACGACCAAACCATTTCCATTGGCCAGGCCAGTTTCTCCTGTATAACATCTTTAATCTGTTCCGTTGGAATCTCAAATCCATCCAGGTCCCATTCCACTCGCATAAAAAAACGATCCTCACTATAATCAGTATGCTGATCAAGATACACCACATTACCATTGTGACGATGAATAAAGTCCGTTACTTTCGCCACAATTCCTCTTTGATCCGGGCAGTGTATCCGAAGAATAGCCGTTTCTCTCATTTAAATTTTATTGTTTAGTTGTTCATACTTTAGTTTGCTAGCACCGATAACTATCGGAGGCAGTAGGCAGTAGTTGATTTACAAGTCGCTCAAATCTATTTTACTTAAAGAACTTCAGCTTGCTCAATAACATAAATCCACCACGTAACCTATTTACTGGAAGTATCTTTTATACTTTTTACAAAATCATTGATAGCCTTTTTATCGGCACCTTTTTCTGCCAATAATTTCACAAAGGCACTTCCTACAATTGCACCCGAAGCATATTGGCAGGCTGTAGTAAAAGTTTCTTTATTACTAATACCAAATCCAATTATCCTTGGAGTTTTAAGACCAAGATTATTTACACGGTTGAAATATGTCAATTGCTGATCCGACAATCCACTTTTAGCACCTGTTACCGAAGCAGATGAAACCATATAGATAAAACCATTGCTATTGGCATCTATTAATTTAATACGTTCATCAGGTGTTTGTGGAGTGATTAAAAATATATTTGAAATATTGGCATCTTCAAAAAGTTGCTGATACTTGTCTTTGTATTCATCAAACGGAAGGTCAGGAAGAATTACTCCGTCAACCCCCATTTCTTTACATTTAGCAACAAAAGCCTCCACTCCATATTTAAAAACCGGATTGAAATAACCCATTAAAACAATCGGCATGTCAATGGTTTTACGCATATCCTTGATTTGCTCAAAAAGCTTTTTGATGCTCATTCCATTTTCCAGCGCTTCTTCACTACTTTTCTGAATGGTAGGTCCATCAGCTAAAGGATCTGAAAAAGGCATGCCTACTTCAACCAAATCTGTTCCGGCGTCCTGCAGTGCTTCTAGAATAGGCAATGTGTCCTCCAGTTGCGGATGACCGGCAGTATAATAAGCCGAGAATATATCTTTTTTCTCTTGTAAGAGTTTTTGTATTCTGTTCATATTAATCTTAGTTGATTAGTTTTAAGTCAGTAGCCAGTAGTTGACTAACATACCGCTTAAAATCTATGATTAACTTTCATTTTAGAATCCAAATCGATTCATATAAGTCTCCATATCTTTATCACCACGTCCCGAGATAGTAATCACGACGGCATCATCAGGCTTAAATTTCATTTTACCCAAAGCAGCCAAAGCGTGCGACGATTCCAAAGCAGGAATAATTCCTTCCAGCTGGGTTAATTCCAACGCTGAATCAAGTGCTTCCTGATCAGTTGCAGATATGATGGTTGCACGTTTCGTATCATGCAGATGTGCATGTATTGGACCAATACCCGGATAATCCAAACCAGCAGAGATTGAATAAGGTTCTGTAATCTGGCCATCATCACTTTGCATCAAATACGTCTTGCTACCATGAATCACACCCAAATCACCCATTGCAATTGTTGCAGCAGTTTCACCTGAATCAACTCCCATACCTGAGGCTTCTACGGCCACTAATTTAACCCGCTCATCATCCAGGAAATGGTAAAATGAACCAGCAGCATTACTTCCTCCTCCAACACAGGCAATCACATAATCAGGATATTCCTTATCGGTTTGCTCTTTTATTTGCCAAGCAATCTCCTCGCTAATGATAGCCTGCAAACGAGCAACCATATCAGGATAAGGATGTGGACCAACAACTGAACCAATCAAATAAAAAGTATCTTCAGGGTTACAAATCCAATCGCGCATTGCTTCGTTGGTGGCATCTTTCAGTGTTTTACTACCCGATTGTGCAGCTTTTACTTCGGCACCCAACATTTTCATGCGGGCCACGTTTGGAGCCTGACGTTTAATGTCCACCTCGCCCATATAAACCACACACTTCAAACCCATCAATGCACAGGCAGTAGCTGTTGCCACTCCATGCTGCCCAGCACCTGTCTCAGCTATAATTCGCTCTTTACCCATATGCTTGGCAATCAGAATCTGACCAATAGTATTATTTACTTTATGGGCACCTGTATGATTCAGATCTTCACGCTTCAGATAGACATTGGTATTATATTTTGCAGACAATCGCTTCGCCAGATAAAGTGGTGACGGACGTCCCACATAATCTTTCAACAACGATTTATACTCTTTCTGAAACGCTTCAGAATTGATAATATCGAGATAAACCTTCTTCAGATTATCGATATTGGGTTGTAACATTTCCGGTATAAACGCTCCACCAAAACGACCGTACATCCCATTTTCGTCAACTTGATATTTACTTTTATCACTCATTGTGAATTTCTTAATCAATCTATATTTTTTTTCTCCTCATTTCTGATTATTTACCCTTGATAATTTTGTTTCGCTCTAGCCGCTGGGCTTTTCATTTCTTGTCTTGATACAAGAAACGAAACAAAGAAAATCAAGGCTGCATTAGGGATGATTACTGTTTTTCAAAGAGCCTAAGTGCGGCCGGGTGATCTTCGAACAAACCCGATAGCTATCGGGTCTCAGCTTCCCGGTCTTTCTAAAGCTCTTTATCACCTCATCTATCATCCCTAATGAGGCCGAACCAATACTTATCCACTTTTTAAATCTATCGTTTCATTCATCCCCTTTCTTAATTCAGAAATAAAACGTTTCAACGTTTCAACGTCTTTCAATGCTGGCTCTATTTCAAAACAACTATTAATATCAATGGCTTTAATATTGAGTCCTTCAATCTCCAAGATGGAAGCTGAATCATCAGGTCCGATTCCACCGCTTAAAAAGATGGGGCGTGCATTATTATAACCTTTCAATAAACGCCAATCGAACTTCTTTCCACTACCCCCAAAATCTTTGGTTGCTGTATCAAACAAAAAGTAATCCACAAAGTCTTCATACTTGCGGGGTAACTCAAAATCAAAATTCTCATCCACCCTGAATACTTTTATTATCTCAACTCCACTTTGTTTGAGTATATGACATAACTCAGGCGATTCATCCCCATGAAGCTGCAAAACATCCAAACCAAAACTGATTCTCTTTTCACCAATCTCACGCTCCGATGCATTCACAAACACCCCCACTTTCTTCACAGATGAAGGAAAATCAACGGCAGGATAATCCTTCACAAAGCGAGGCGACTTAGGATAAAAGATGAATCCCAAATAATCGGGAGACAGCTTCAATACCTCCCTGATATTATCAGGATCGCGCATTCCGCATATTTTTATCAGGGGCAGATGCTTCATCACTTATCGCTTGATAGCTTTACAAAAATCGATACAAGCCTGACCAGGATCATTCGTTTTCATGAAGTTCTCTCCAATCAGAAAACCATCAAAACCATTCTCTCTTAAATAGAACACATCGTCAGCCGAATGTATTCCACTCTCTGAAATGCGTATCTTATCTTTGGGTAATTGCTGAGCTAAAGCAACAGAATGCTTTAGATTTACTTCAAAAGTTTTCAGATTACGGTTGTTGATTCCAACCACATCAACATATTGGTTCAATCGTTCCAGTTCACTTTCGTCATGAAGTTCCATTAGTACCTCTAAACCCAATTCATGAGCAGCAGCCCCCAACTCTTCAGCCTGTTGATTTGAAAGACAGGCCGCTATCAACAAAATAGCACTTGCACCAATTGATTTTGCTTCAAACATCTGGTAAGGATCCACCATAAAGTCTTTTCTCAAAATAGGAATTGTAGTTACCGAACGGGCTTCTATCAGGTCATCAAATGTTCCTCCGAAAAAATCAGTATCTGTTAATACCGAAAGTGCCGATGCTCCGGCTTTTTCATAGGCTGTAACCACATCTTTCACCTGAGCCTTTCCATTAATCACACCTTTAGATGGCGACTGGCGTTTAAACTCAGTAATTACGCCCGATTTGGAAGGATCAGTTAAATATGCTTTCAATGAAGGTGCCTTGAGTCCAAAAGCCTCTGACTGTATCAATGTTTCAATCGTAACTTTTGCCTTAGCCTCTGCCACTTCCTCCTTCTTTCTTAAAATTATTTTATCAAGAATCTTCATTGTACAAATTTATGACAGGCTCAACAGGTTTGACAATACTTCGGCAGCTTTACCATCACTTAGGGATCTCTTAGCATCTTCAATACATTGTTCCAGACTTTTTTCCGGGTAATAACATTGAAGAGCCGAAGCTGCATTGGCAATCACCACACTATTCTGCGCTTTGGTTCCGTTTCCTTCCAAGACTTTCACAAATATCTCAGCGGCTTCAGGAATAGTATTTCCGCCAAAAATATCTTCTGGAGTAACCGGATCCATACCAAAATCTTTTGGTGAATACATTTGTTCGCCATTTTGAGTGATGGCTTTAAAATCACCTGTCAACGAAATCTCATCATATCCATCCATTGAATGAATGATGGTATAGTTCTTGTTTGTTTGCTGATAGATGTACTGATAAATACGAGCCAGTTCCAAACTAAAAACACCCACCAGTTGATTTTGAGGGAAAGATGGATTTACCAACGGTCCCAGCATATTAAAGAATGTTTTTAATCCCAGCTCTCTGCGGATAGGGCCAACGGCCTTCATGGCAGGATGAAACATAGGAGCATGTAAGAAACAGATATTGGCTTTTTCTAATTGTTCCTTTAACTTATCTTCTTCAGAGGTGAACTGATATCCCAGATATTCCATTACATTGGACGAACCACATGATGAGGACACTCCGTAATTACCATGTTTGGCAACTTTTGCACCGGCTCCGGCTACAACCAAGGAGGACAATGTTGATACATTAAAGGTATTTTTACCGTCACCACCAGTACCACACATATCAATTGTGTTGAATTCTGAGAGATCAATTCTTAGGCACAATTCCAATAATGCATCTCTAAAGCCTGATAACTCTTCAACAGTAACCGGACGCATCATAAAGACTGTAAGAAACGCAACTACTTCAGACTGGTTATAAGTTTCAGCAGCAATATTAACCAGCATTTCCTTGGCCTGACTCCGCGATAAGGTTCCGTAGTTAAGTAGTTCTTTTAATATGGTTTTAATCATTGGTTTAAAATTAAATCGTTCATTTTAGGCCTATATGAGTATCAAGTTGCAAGACTTTTAATAGTGATAAGCTCATGGTGCTTCTAAACACTTCTCACTTGGCACTAGGCACTTCGTAATTATTTTCCCAACCAGTTACGAATCATTTGTTTCCCGTTCTCTGTTAAAACCGATTCGGGGTGAAACTGCACTCCACGTAGATCATACTCTTTATGGCAAACACCCATAATCTGACCTTCCTCATCGCGCGATGTTATGGTAAGTTCAGCTGGTAAATCTTCTTCATTCACAACCCAACTATGATATCTGCCCGCCATGAATTCATCAGGTATAGAGTTAAACAAATATTCATCTCTACTGGTCACTTTTACTTTTGTTGCCACCCCATGATAAACTTTATTAAGGTTGCGAATACTGCCTCCACAAACCTCACCAATTGCCTGACAACCCAAACATACTCCTAAAATACTTTTAGTTGGCATATATGTTTTGATAAGTTCCTTCAATATGCCCGCTTCATCAGGTATACCAGGGCCCGGAGACAACAGAATTTTTTCGTATTTATTCACCTCTGCTATTGAGATTTCATCGTTGCGGAAAACATCCACCTTTTCATTTAAAATCTCTTCAACGTAATGGACCAGATTGTATGTAAACGAATCGTAATTATCCAGAATCAGAATCTTCATAATATATAGCTTAATGCTTCTGCTTATTGCTTACAGCTTGGTTATGTAAATTAAAAATCTTGCGCCATTTCAATGGCTTTTTTCAATGCTCCCAATTTATTATTGACTTCAGCCAACTCATTTTCTTCTTTTGATTCACTTACCACACCAGCGCCCGCCTGATAAAACAAGGTATTGTTTTTACTTAGAAAAGAACGAATCATGATTGCCTGATTAAAGCTTCCATCTAAACCAATATTACCTATGCAACCACCATAATATCCACGGTTTTGATTTTCGATGGAATCAATCAGCTGCATGGCTTTGTATTTGGGAGCTCCCGATAAAGTTCCTGCCGGAAAAGTATCAGCCATTACACGGGCTGCAATGGATCCTTCTTTCAATTGCCCGCTAACATCCGAAACAAGGTGTAATACATGTGAGTAATACTGAACCTCTTTATAGGTATTTACCTTCACCTTTTCACAGTTCCTGCTTAAGTCGTTACGCGCCAGATCAACCAACATTACATGTTCAGCATTCTCCTTGGCATCCTCACTTAATTTTATAGCCAGCTCCTGATCTTTTATATCATCACCGGTTCGTTTGAAAGTTCCGGC
The DNA here is from genome assembly GCF_963674565.1 of uncultured Carboxylicivirga sp. NCBI lineage: Bacteria > Pseudomonadati > Bacteroidota > Bacteroidia > Marinilabiliales > Marinilabiliaceae > Carboxylicivirga > uncultured Carboxylicivirga sp. The sequence continues at coordinate 5,016,179 of NZ_OY771430.1, read as the reverse complement.
AATCGGATTGATCGTTGCTTCATTATTTTGAATCACCAGCTGTGCTTCTGGCGATGATCCAAAAATCTTGTACGATCCGTAATCGAAATAAAACAAGTAAGGCGAAGGATTAATGTTTCGTAAAGCCCTGTAAACATTAAATTCATCGCCTTTAAACGACTGCTTGAACTGACGTGATAACACAATCTGAAAAACATCACCTCTGAAACAGTGCTCTTTTCCTTTAGTTACCATCGCCATGTACTCTTCATTCGTAAGATTGGAAGTTTCGTTATTGGCCGGTTCAAAATTAAAGGCAGGTAAAGCCCTGTTATAAAAGGTGTCAATTAATTCACCTGCAGCCGATTCTTCTCCCTCATTCAGGTTTTCAATCAGGTGCAATTGATTACTAAAATGATTGAAAGCAATGATATACTTGTAAAAAGTATAACGCATTTCAGGAATTTTATGCTCATCGAGAACAGGTGATTCAAAAGTAAGGGTATCGAAATATTGCACCGCATCAAAGGTTGTGTAACCGAAAAGACCATTTACTTTAACCGGGCAATTTTCCTTTTTAACATTGAAACTCTTAATAAATTCATCGAGCAACTGCGGAACATTATTCACTTTATCAATAGTAATACTCTCCAAATCCTTATGCGCTTCTCCCAAAAACACTTTCCCTTTATCCGCAATGAAATCGTAAACAGGATTAAAGCAGATAAACGACATCGAGTTGGAATTACCATGATAATCACTACTTTCCAATAAAATAGTATTTGGGTAAGCATCGCGTAATTTCAGGTATAAGCTAACTGGTGTTGTCACATCGGCTACATTAGCCGGGATGGGTGTTGCTTTGCAAATTATATTTTTAAGTTCCATGGTTTAGTTTTTACACAATTTAATTAAAAAAAAGAAGGCTTACCTGGAGTTAGGTAAGCCTTCTTGTGTTCGTTATACGGTATACGGCTATGGCCCTCAACTCCTTGTTGAAAGATATAAATGGTGCCACCAGCCTGTATTTTTTGTAATCAAATTCATTAATTCTTCGTTATGAATGCAAATATTTGAAATAAATTTCGATTTTCCAAACTCACAATTCCATTTTTATTCATAACAGTCACAAAAACTTTTAATTTTACAATAATTCAATCGAATAAATAATAAAATATTACATGACTGCTTTATTGCAAAATCAACTTACATTTAATTTTTATAAATAAAAAAATGGTCTGTAGATTATCTACAGACCACATACGAAAAAAAATCTAGTCTAAATACCCTGAAAATTGAGGAAATAATCAGGTTTTAAAGGAAATCTATGCAAACTTTACTTTACCACTCTTAACATCATACATTGCTCCAACTATATCTATCTCTCCATTTTCATATAATTCATTTAGAACTTTACTTTGAGACAATATATTTTCAATTGTGTTACTCACATTCTTCTCTGCTACCTTATCTACAAAAGAAGAATTGGCTGAACTACGATCTACTCCCAGATCAGTTGGTATACTATCAACTACAGGCTTAATTTTATTAAGCAATACCGATAGATTACCCAACTGAGCATCGTCACATGCTCCCTTAATGGCTCCGCAAGAGGTATGCCCCATAACTACGATTAACTTTGAACCGGTTATCTTACACGCAAACTCAAGACTACCTAAAATATCTTCATTAACTATATTACCGGCTATTCTCACATTAAAAACATCACCAATTCCCTGATCAAATACAATTTCTGTTGGAATACGAGAATCTATACAACTCACAATTGCAGCAAATGGATATTGCGCATCAGAGGTTTCATTTATCTGCTGCAGAAAATCACGGTTTAAAACATTGTTTTCTACAAAACGACGGTTTCCATCCATTAACATTTTTAGAGCCTCAGCAGAACTAATCTGCAACTGAGATGTCTTGGTTTGTGTCATTAAATTATTCATAACAATGGGATTTAATTAATTACTCATGCTTAAAGCCGACTCAATGATTCTTCTCTGGTTACTAACACCTCTCTTCTCACGTTTTTTTATGGTAAGATCAATGTCTCTATATCCGGCATTTGTTTCAAACTCTTTGATTATTTCAATAACATCCTGATCAATATTTATACTTTTAGACGCATCAATTACCACTTTTGAACCATTTGGTATCTCACTTAAAGTATTCATGATACTCGCCTTATTGATGAAAGTAACATCCTGAGCAAGGCTTAAATGAATAACACCATTTTTCAAATCATCCTCTGATTCAACCAAGAAAGGTTTTTTGAAATTATTGTAGAGGATATACATTACTGCCACAACCAATCCCATAATAATTCCAATTAACAAATCAGTAAAGATGATACCAACAATGGTTACCATAAAGGGTGCAAAATGTTCTTTACCTAACATGTACATCTGTTTAAAAACGACTGGCTTAGCTAATTTATAACCAACAACAAATAAAATAGCTGCTAAACTAGCTAATGGAATAAGGTTAAGAATTTTAGGAATAGCTAATGCACTAATTAACATGATGACTCCATGTAAGATTGCAGACATTTTGGTCTGACCTCCCGATTGAATATTTGTTGAACTACGAACGATAACCTGAGTAATTGGCAAACCTCCAATCAATCCTGAGATTATATTTCCAATCCCCTGAGCTTTTAACTCCAAATTTACAGGTGTTATGCGTTTATGAGGATCCAGTTTATCTGTTGCCTCAAGGCAAAGCAATGTCTCTAAACTGGCAACTATGGCAATGGTCGCACCTATAATCCATAAATCCTTATTTAACAACTGACTAAAATCAGGGAAGGTGAATTGACCGAAAAAACCAGCAATACTATCAGCTACGGGAATAGCAACCACCTGATCGGGCTTTAATGCTAAATTTTCTGAAGCCCCAAAAATTACATTTAAAAGAATACCTATAATTACTACAACCAATGGTCCCTGAAGAATATTAAACAATCGTATCTTTTTCATGAAGGATTGTTCCCATACTATCAAAACAATCATTGAAACCACTGAAATAATAATCGCACCTGGACTAATCGCTCCCAACATGTGATATAACTCTGACAAAGTATTATGCCCATCCGAGTGGATAAAGCTCAAATCGCCTTCATAATCATGATCGTATCCGAAGGCATGAGGTATTTGCTTAAGAATAATAATTATACCTATGCCAGACAACATTCCTTTGATTACTGACGACGGAAAATAATATCCAATAATACCAGCTTTAGCAAAACCAAGAACAACCTGAATAACTCCACTGATCACAACTGCTAATAGAAAAGTCTCAAATCCACCTAATTCACTGATAGCTGATAATACAATCACAGCTAATCCTGCTGCTGGCCCGCTAACTCCTAACTGAGATTTACTAATCGCTCCAACTACAATTCCTCCAATAATTCCTGAAATGATTCCTGAAAAAAGAGGTGCTCCAGAAGCTAATGCAATCCCCAGACAAAGAGGCACTGCAACCAGAAATACAACTATTGATGCAGGAAAATCCTGCTTTAAACTTCCCATAATACTTACATTCCTTTTTCCTTTCATAGATTTCTATTTCACTAATTCATTACATTAAGGTTACGATCTCAAATATAATTACTTTTTTAATTAATAGTATTACTATCTTTTTGAATTGTTTTACTTAAACATACTAGTTATCATTTTGTTTAGGATAAAACATTACATTTGCTAAAAAATCACTTATTTAGAATGTCGGTAGGAATTAAAATAAGCCTAAATGCCAAGCTATACCTGAGAGACCCGCAGGAAACATTACTTGGTCAGAAAATAATAAAAAATAGCATTTTACTGATTGACGAAATTGGTTTTGAATCTTTTACCTTTAAAAAACTGGCCCAAAAGATTAATTCAACAGAAGCTTCTATCTACAGATATTTTGAAAACAAACACTTACTGCTAATTTATCTTGTATCATGGTATTGGGAATGGTTAATATACCTAATTGAAATCAACACCATTAATATTGAATCGAGTCATAAAAAACTCGATATAATTATCGATAATTTAGTTGAGGCCTATAGGGAAAATCCCGCCATTGAATATGTAAATGAGAGTATTCTACAACGAGTTGTGATATCGGAAGGAGCCAAAGCTTATCACACAAAAGAAGTTGACAACGACAATAAAGAAGGATTCTTTACCAATTTCAAAGAGTTATGCGAAAAAATTGCCTCTATAATTTTAGAAGTTGATCCTGAATTTCCATATCCCCACGCATTGGCAAGTAATCTAATAGAAATGGCTAACAGTCATAGTTTTTTTGCAGTGCACCTTCCAAGACTTACAGATATAAAAATATCAAACAGTGATTATACGCCCGTTAAGGAAATGCTTCGCCATTTCGTCTCTAAGTTATTAAATAACAACAGCCACTAGAATATACATCCTAATGGCTGTTAAAAAGATATTTTTTCACAACTTATTCTACATCCCAGGTATCACCTGAGTGTATTAAATCTTTAAAGGTCTTAATTTTACTTATTTCCTGAACATCATTTAATTGCGACTCCACACACTGATCGTAAACTGGTGCTTTTACAGCACGGATCACGCCCAGAGCAACAGGATAATCAGGATATTCCATATCAGCCAATTTCAGATGCAAGGTAGTATCCTCACAATGTGCATCATGAATAAGTATATCAGCTTCTGTAATATTATTCTGACCAATAGTCACCACCTTTAGATTCAAACCATCCAGCACCAAACCTTTATTACGGTCTTTACCAAATATCATAGGTTTGCCATGTTCCAGTTTAATGGTACGATCTTCAGAGTGAGCCTTATCTGTTATTGCATTATGTGTTTTATCATTATAGATCACACAGTTTTGCAACACTTCAATGATAGAAGTACCCTCATGAGCAGCAGCTTCTTCCATCATCTCAACCGAATGTTTTAAATCTTTGTCAATGCAACGGGCAAAGAAATGCCCGCGGGCACCAATACACAGTTCTCCTGGACGGAAAGGTGATTCAACGGTTCCAAATGGCGAAGTTTTTGATATAAACCCACGTTTAGAGGTTGGAGAATACTGTCCTTTTGTTAATCCGTAAATCTGGTTATTAAATAGAATTACATTCAAATCAACATTACGACGAATAGTATGTATGAAGTGGTTACCTCCAATAGCTAACGCATCACCATCTCCTGTAATTTGCCAAACTTTTAATCTTGGATTAGCCACTTTTACTCCTGAAGCAATTGCTGATCCTCGTCCGTGAATGGTATGAAAACCATATGTCTCCATGTAATATGGAAAACGGGATGAACATCCGATACCTGAAATCACAGCTACCTCTTCTTTTGAATAACCCAAATTAGCCATTGCTTTTTGAACAGAATTCAGTATTGCATGGTCTCCACAACCAGGGCACCATTTAACACTCTGATCACTTTTGAAATCAGTAAATTTTATTTGACTTTCTACAGACATTTTCTATTCCTCCAGCAATGTTATAAAATGTTCTTTCAACTCAATAACGGTAAATGGTTGACCTTGTACCTTATTAAACTTTTTATATTTGAATTCAGGAAAATTCATCGTAAGGTAATTGGCAAACTGCCCCATATTCAACTCACAAACTACAATCTTTTTATATCGCTTCAACACTTCATTTGTATTTCTTGGAAGTGGCTTGATATAATTAAAATGTGCCAAAGCAACATTATGTCCTTCGTTGGTAAGTTCGTCAACAGCTGTGAATAAATGGCCAAATGTTCCACCCCATCCAACAACTAACAGGTCAGCATCATCCTCGCCTATCACTTCCAATTCAGGAATAAAATTGGCTACTTTCTGGACTTTTTCTTCACGCAACTCAACCATTCGTTGATGGTTTAAAGCATCATGAGAAACAGCACCCGTTACTGCATCTTTTTCCAATCCTCCCAATCGGTGTTCAAAACCTTTGGTTCCTGGTGTAGCCCAGTATCGAGATAATTTTTCCGGATCACGCAGGTAAGGATGCCAATCATCGACTTTTTCTGTAACAAACGGTACTTTTATTTCGGGCCAATCAGCTAAATCAGGTATTAACCAAGGCTGAGTTCCGTTTGCAATAAAGCCATCAGTTAACAATATTACCGGCGTCATGTGTTCCACCGCAACCTTGGCAGCATAAAAGGCATAATCAAAACTATTGGTAGGCGAGCTTGCAGCAATTACTACCACAGGACTCTCACCATTGCGCCCATATAATGCCTGCATCAAATCAGACTGCTCAGTTTTCGTTGGCAAACCGGTTGACGGGCCACCTCGCTGTACATTCACAATAACTATTGGAAGCTCAGCCATAACGGCTAATCCAATAGCTTCTCCTTTCAAGGCTAAACCAGGACCAGATGTTGTGGTTATTGCAAGACTACCGGAAAAACTTGCTCCGATAGCAGTACAAATACCTGCTATTTCATCCTCGGCCTGAAATACTTTCACACCCAAATCTTTACGGGCACTTAATTCCTGCAGAATCTCAGTGGCAGGTGTGATAGGATATGATCCCAAAAACAATTGAAGTTTACTCTTTTCAGCTGCAGCCAGAAAACCCCAGGCAACAGCCACATTACCACTTAAATTACGATACTTTCCTTTTTTGATATCAGCAGGATGAATATGATAAGATGGCGTTACCGCCTGTATGATGTTACCATAGTTATACCCATCACTCAACACCTTAAGATTTGCCTCAACGATCAATGGTTTTTTGGCAAATTTCTTTTGGATATATTCACGGGTGTGATCCAACGGACGATCAAAAAGCCAGTAAACCAAACCTAAAGCATACATATTTTTACTTCGTAGTATACTTTTATTATCCAGTCCCATATCTTTCAAGCTTTCCTTGGTAAGTGTTGTAATAGGAGCTTTTACAATATGGTAATCCCCAAGTTTATCTTCAATAATCGGATCATCTGTTTCATATCCCGCTTTGATAAGATTTTTCTCATCACAGCTGTCAACGTCGAGAATAATTGTTCCACCTGGTTTCATCCATTTTGCATTCGCTTTTAATGCAGCAGGATTCATTGCAACCAATACATCACAATAATCACCTGGTGTATAAACTTCTGAATGTCCAAAATGAACCTGAAAACCGGAAACTCCGCTTATTGTTCCTTGTGGGGCCCTGATTTCGGCCGGATAATCAGGAAATGTAGATATATCATTTCCAAAAATTGCTGAAGTGTAAGAAAATAAGGTTCCGGTAAGCTGCATTCCGTCACCGGAATCTCCTGAAAACCTTACAACCACTTCCTCTTTCTCAATAACTTTTGATCTTTTACCCATGATCGTTAAGTACGTCGGTTATTTATTAACTATAAGCATCTATCTACCTAAGAGACTAATGCTAAAACCTAAGTTAAGGATACATTAAATTCTATCAAAATTTATAGTAAAGGTATTGATAAGCATATCTTCAATAAGTGATCTTTGTCATATACACACACTTTTTGAAAGCTGTTTTACAACACGTTTTGAATGTTTACCTGAAAAAGTCAATATTTTCTTATGAAAAAACAATAATCAAAGGTTTTGAATGTAATTTCTTAAGCAGATGGTTGTATTTTTGTGATACTTAATTTTGAAATATTTATAAATACCACCTATACAATGGCATTAATTAAAGAAGTAAGAGGATTTACACCTAAGATCGGTAACAATGTATATCTAGCTGAGAACGCAACAGTTATCGGAGATGTAGAGATAGGAGATGACTGCAGCATATGGTTTAATGCAGTATTAAGAGGAGATGTTAATTCTATTCGCATTGGTAATAAAGTGAACATTCAGGATGGATCGGTTTTGCATACACTGTACCAGAAATCTACCATCGAAATTGGTAACAACGTATCAATTGGCCATAATGTAACCATACACGGAGCAAAGATTGAAGATAATGTGCTAGTAGGTATTGGAGCCACAGTATTGGATCATGTGGTGGTTGGTTCAAACTCTATTATTGCAGCAAACTCACTTGTTCTTACAGGAACTATTATTGAACCCAATAGTGTATATGCTGGTGTTCCTGCCAAAAAGGTTAAAGACATAGAGCCGAATCAAACAAAAGAAATGATCAATAAAATAGCCAACAATTACCTTATGTATGCTGGTTGGTATAAAGAAGACTAAAATATGGAAGCTGTCGGGATTCCTGAATTCCGGCAGCTATAATCGAATATGCTCAACTTTTATATCTCCACTAAAGAAAATACCGGCAGTCTGTTTAAATTTATCAGTACTCTCAGTGGTATAAAAATGTACAGAACCATTTTTTGAGCACCTTTTCTCCATCTCAGGATGTCGTTGCAAATAATCTTTCAGACTTTCTCCTACGATATCTCCCTGTTCGATCACATTTACACCTTCAGGCAAATATTTCTTAATCTTGGGTATAAGCAAAGGATAGTGTGTACAACCTAAAATAACGGCGTCAATCAAAGCATCTTTTTGCAAAAGTGAATTGATATTTTTCCTCACAAAATAATCTGCTCCCTCACCGTCAAATTCATTATTCTCTACTAAAGGCACCCACATCGGACAAGCCTCCTGCGATACCTGAATAGTTGGAAATAACTTAGCTATCTCCATTAGATATGATTCGGATTGAATTGTACCAGATGTTCCAACAATACCTACATGTCCTGATTGACTTAATTCGTTTACCTTCTCAACACTTGGACGGATTACACCCAACACCCTTCTTTGCGGATCAAAAAGAGGTAGATCCTTTTGCTGAATACTTCGCAATGCCTTAGCTGAGGCAGTATTACAAGCCAATATAACCAAGTGAGCACCCATATCAAAAAGTTGACTGACAGCCTGAAGCGTGTATTCATATACCACTTCAAACGATCGGGTACCGTATGGAGTACGGGCATTATCGCCTAAATAAATATAGTCGTATTGCGGTAAGTGTTTAATAATTTTATCTAACACAGTCAGGCCTCCATAACCCGAATCAAAAACTGCAATCGGACCAATTTTACTCATTGTAATAAATAAATTATAACCTTAAAGATACAAAAGCGGGTGACTTTAAAAAGCCACCCGCTCATTCTTTCGAATAATATTTTAATTATTGAGCGTTAACTTTAGCCTTAACTAAATCACCGCAATCAATACTTTTTTCAGAATGATAAACTACAACCTGAGAGCTAATATCGAAAATATAAATCAAACCTTGTTCCTGTCCTACTTCTTCAATAGCCTTTTGTACTTTTTCGATAATAGGTGCTAACAATTGTTGTTCCTTCTTTTGTATCTCCTGCTGAGCCATTTGACTGTATTGTTGCAAACGCTGGTCCTTATCCTGCATTTCTTTTTCCTTTGTAGCGCGGATTAAGTCAGGTAAACTATCTCTTTGAGATACGTAATCAGTATACATTTTTTCTAACTCACTCTGCATTACCTGCAATTGATTTTGCAATTTAGTAGCCTCACTTTGTAGAGTTTTATCAGCCTCAATTTTAGCAGGAAGTTCAGCTACTACTTTTTGAATATCGATATGACCAAACTTTAACTCCTGAGCAAAAGCCTTTCCTGAAAAAGCAAATGCTATAACTACGACGAATACTTTTACTAATTTCATATACTTTTTATTTCTTAGTCATTAAAAATTACTGTATACCCAACTTTGCTTTTACCAAAGGAGTAACATCTATACTTTTTTGAGAATTAAAAACAGGAACTCTTGATGCAAGATCAAATATATATAAGAATCCATTCTCATCACCAACTTCTGTAATGGCCGTTTTTAATTTTTGAATGATAGGTGTTGTTAATTCATTTTGTTTAGCCTGCATTTGTTGTTGGGCTAACAGGTAATAGTTTTGAACTTTTTGGCTCATTTCACCCATTTCGCTCTCTTTTGCCTGACGTTCAGCCGGTGTTAAGGCAGATGCAGTTTGCTGATATTCCAGCTGTTTCTTTTGCAAATCCTCTTGCATTACAGCCAATTGATCTTCTTTCACTTTAAAATCAGCCTCTAACTGAGACTGCATTTCCTTAAATTCAGGCATAATCGTCATCAATTCGTTCGAATTCAAATGACCGAACTTCATTGGCTGTTGTGCATTCAAGGTAAAAGTCCCCAGAAGAATCAGCATAAATATTCCTATAAGCTTATTCATCATACTTTCTTGTTAATTCTTAAAAGCATAAGATATAACCTGCATTGATTAACTGTTTTTCTTTCTCTGCGTGCTATTTCTTACTAATCTATTTTTCTATTCTACTCATTTTTATATCCAAGTTTCACCAAAACATCATCACTGATATCCTGTTTTGGATCAACATACATAATACCCATACCTGACGCTTTATCAAATACAGCTAAATAATTATTATCGGCTGCGATTTCTGTTATCGCATTAAAAATATCATCCTGAATTGGTTTAATAAGTGATTCTCTTCGCTTAAACAGCTCACCATTTTGGCCAAAATAAGATTGCTGTAATTGCTTTGCTTCTTTTTCTTTTTCTACAATCTCATTTTCACGCTTCACTTTCATCTCGCTTGAGAGAAACACATTCTCGGTTTGATAGGCCTGATACAATTGAGATACTTCCTCAAACCTTGCTTCAATTTCCTTTTGCCATTTACCCGAAAGCTGATTCAATTGCTCATTGGCAGCTTCATAAGCAGGAATATTGCGAAGAATATATTCGGAATCAACGAATGCATATTTTTGTGCACTAACCAACGTGCTTACAAATAATAATGCTACTAAAACTAAATTTTTCATAGTCGCTAATTTTTGGTTTCTCAATTTATTACAAAAATCAAACCAAACACCTATCCTGTTAATTACTAGAAACTTTGACCGATCACAAAGTGGAACTGACTTCCTCCAGCGTTTTGTCTGTATGGACTTTCATCAAATCCATAACCCCAATCAATTCCCATTAGCCCAAATATAGGCAAGAAAATTCGTAAACCAACACCTGCTGAACGTTTCAGTTCAAATGGATTAAAGTCTTCGTATGAACTCCAGGCATTACCGGCTTCAAGAAATGCTAACGCAAACACTGTAGCTGAGGGTTGCAACGCCAGAGGGTATCTAACCTCAAGAGTTAATTTATTATAGATATTACCATCGTACGAACCGGTAGAATTATATGGTGTTAATGAAGAGTTTTCGTAACCACGCAAACCAATTGTTTCACTACCATACATACTATATCCTGACATTCCATCACCACCAAGAATAAACTTCTCGAATGGAGATTTAAGATATTTATTATAATATCCCAGGAATCCCATTTCCATCTTACCCATTACAACCAACTTTTCTTTATTGTCGATAGGTTTAAAGATAGATCCTTTAAAAGTCCATTTATGATATTCAATTCGTTGATACAATTCCTGCTGATCATCTGTATCTGTTGCATCCAGCTTAGACCAGTCTTTATCAGAGAACATCGACCATGGAGGTGTAAATTCTAATCCCAATGAGAAATCTGAACCTCTACGAGTATAGATTGGATTATCAATTGAACGACGACTCAACATAACTTTAAAGTTTAAGTTATTTGAAATACCGTTCTGCATGATAAAGTAGTTCCAGTCTAATAAGTCGTAACGTTGATAACTTACTTCTGTATATAAAGTAAACCAGTCATCAGGCCATCTTAAACGCTTACCAAAACCTACCGACACACCCGAAATATTCATGTGCTGGTTCGTATCGTAGTTTGGATAATAACTGTTATAGCTCGATCCATAACCATAGCTCGAATATGGATTGTAGTAGCTACTACTAACACCCGTTTGAATAGAATGGTAAAGAGAAAAACTTAATGAGTTTGGTTTTTTACCACCTAACCAAGGTTCAGTAAAAGATAAACTATATGATTGGTAGTATTTACCATTTGTCTGAGCTCTCAAGGCAAGTGTTTGTCCGTCTCCAGTTGGAAGAGGTCTCCATGCTTCTCCGTTAAAAATGTTACGCATTGAGAAATTGGTAAACTTCAAACCAAGTGATCCCACAAACATACCAGCACCCCAACCTCCGGAGAGTTCTATCTGGTCATTTGCTTTCTCTTCTAATTGATAAACAAGGTCAACGGTACCATTATCCTGATTTGGACGCACATCTGGTACAATATTTTCCTGGTCGAAGTGACCTAGCTGAGCAAGTTCCCGTACCGTACGAATTAACTCAGACTTACTAAACAACTGGCCTGGTTTGGTTCTGATTTCACGTCGGGCTACATGCTCGTGAGTTTTAGTGTTTCCTTTAATGATTACATCGTTGATCGTAGCCTGCTGACCTTCATAGATTCTCATTTCAAGATCAATGGTATCACCCTGCACGCTTACTTCAACCGGATTAATATTTGAGAACAAATAACCATTATCCATATATTCACTCTGAACAGCATCTTCATCATCCGTCAAGCGTTCAGCTAAAAGTTTCTGGTTGAATACATCTCCTTTTTTGATCCTTAATTTATAAGAAAGGTAATCGCTTGGGTATATAGTATTACCAACCCATGTTATATCACCAAAGAAATATTTTTGTCCTTCTTCCAGTGTAATTTTCACATCAACTGTGTTCTCTTCAATATTCTTGACAACTTCCTGTGAAACAATACGTGCGTCGCGATGACCAATCTCGTTGTATTTATCAATCAATGCAACCAGATCTTCCTGATATTTTTCAGTTATGAATTTCTTAGTCCTGAAGAAGTTTAAAACATTTCCTTTTTCATTGGTCTTCTTCATGGCACGATTTAACTTTCCATCGGAAAGCACTTCGTTTCCTTCAAATACCAAAGACGCAACTTTTACTTTATCCTTTTTATCAATATTAATATCTAATATTACATGATTGGGTTTTGCTGGATCGTCTTTTTGAATAATGTTAACTTCGGTATTGTAAAAACCTTTATTTACAAAGTACTCAGTAATGTATTTTTCAGCTCTGTCGATGAAATATTGGGTTACCTGTGTACCTTTGTTCATGGCAACTTTTTCATCAACCGCTTCTATTTCACTCTTCTTCAATCCAAAGTAGTTGATTTCTGATAAGCGGGGACGCTCCTGTAAGTATACTTCCAGATAAATTTTACGCCCTTCTATTTTCTTGGCTTTGATCTTAACATCCGAAAAAAGACCATGATCCCAATAGCGACGAACAGCTTCTGAAATTTCGTCACCCGGTACAGTAATCTCCTGACCTGGTCTTAAACCACTAATGTTTACGAGAATTTTAGGATCCAAATTTTCAACACCCACTACATCTATCTCCGCAATTTCATAGCGTTTAGGTGATCCTGAATAAGAAATATTAACAGCATCCTGTCCGATTGCGATCGTTGTTGACAAGAATAATACAAAAACCAATAAATACTTATAATAGTAGATACCTTTCATTTACTTCTACAGTTTGTTCGTTAAGGTCAAAGAATAATTAATGTATGATTCAAACATAATGTATCAATTATTCTTAATTACTTCTTATTTTTTTATTTGATCACCCGTTTTGCCAAAGCGCCTTTCGCGTCCCTGGTAATCAAGTATGGCTCTATACAAATCGTCTCTTCTGAAATCAGGCCATAAAATATCACAGAAATAAAGCTCTGAATAAGCTAATTGCCAAAGCAGGAAATTACTTATTCTTTGCTCTCCACTAGTTCTAATCAATAATTCGGGATCAGGTATTCCTTGAGTCGATAAATATGACCCAAACATTGCGTCATCCAGTTGGTCAATATTCACTTTTTTTGACTCAACATCCGATGCAATTGCCTTCACCGCTTCTAAAATCTCCCATCGGGAACTGTAGCTTAACGCCAGGGTTAAAGTTAACCCGTTGTTTCCTGATGTTTGATTAATACATTCATCCAAACGTTTCTGAACGCTACTTGGCAAATTTGATTTACAACCAATTGCATTTAGCCTAACATTGTTATCCATCAGAGTTTTTGTCTCCGAACTAATTGTTGCAACCAATAAACTCATAAGAGCATCTACCTCTGTTTTAGGTCTGCTCCAGTTTTCGGTACTAAATGCGTAAAGGGTTAAATATTCAATTCCCAATTCGGCTGAAGCTTCAGTAACTTCACGCACTGCCGTCACACCATGTTTATGCCCAAACACCCGGGCATTACCTCTTTTTTTAGCCCAGCGACCATTACCATCCATAATGACAGCAATGTGTTTTGGTAACTTATCTTTTATCAGTTGATCTTTTACTGACATTTCAACTGCCTCGTTTTAATAGCCCCCGTTACAGGATGATTTACGTCTCAACATACTAATTGTAACATAAACACCTGCAAATGAAACCCAGTCATTATTATGTGTCCAAGTGGTGCCGGCTCCATACGGATCAGATGGGTCAATCTCGCCAGGACCTTCATAATCAAGATCATCGGCAAATGTTTTCCGGAACGACCATTCAGCGCCCAGTCTTACCCATTTGTTAACCTTATACTTTACGCCTACACCGAAGGGCAAAGATAATATAAAAGTTGGTTTCGTAGTAAGATTTTCAGCATCCCCCTCTTTTCGACTATAAATCATTGTACCTAAGCCCACTGAAAGATATGGAGTGAAGCCTGTATTTGCTATGTACTTATGATCGTATGATAAAAAGTTAAATTCTGCCTGCACGGTCAAATCACCAATTGTATTGTTAAACTCATATGTTGGCCGTCCTACTTGTTGATCGGAAGGACGCAAATCTTTAAAATTTAAACTTTCATCCGAATAATCTCCGCTAATTCTACCAATTGTTGCCGAAGCTTTAAAAGCCAAACGATCGCTGTATGCATATCGTCCAATGCCTCCCAAAGCCGGTTGAAGCTTGTAAAATTGCCTTGACGGGTTTAAATCACCAAAATAGTATGAAGTTCCTATAAAACCACCTAACTCAAGCCTATCCTGAGCATGTATATTATGCGTCCCAAAAAAGAAAACAGCCATCAATAAAGTAACTGCAAAAAACTTTCTGAACAACAAACAAAAATATACCCGGGTGTTAAAGATCTTCACAAGTCGTTTTTTAACTCCTGCCACAAATGTATTATTTAAAAGATTATTTCAAAGAATGTCTCAACCAAACCACTAATCACCTCAACTAATAAACGTTAAATTTCAATTTTATTGCTGCTAAAGATAATTAATTACGGCGATCGAGCCCCCACATCAGCTTATTTCGCAGGGTAGTGAAAAAAGAATAATCGGGAAGTTTAATCACATTAATACTAAAATCGGCTTTTTTAATTTTCAGGTGCACTGAATCTTCAAAAACCTGACTCCGAGAATCAAGAGCAGCCAGAAATTTTGTATCCCTGCCCTCGACCTTTAAGGTAATTTCTACATTATTGGGAACTACCATTGGACGAACGGTTAAGTTATGCGGTGCAATAGGGGTAATCACAAAATTATCCGCATCCGGATGAATAATTGGTCCCCCGACACTTAACGAATAAGCCGTTGAACCCGTTGAAGTAGCTATAATCAAACCATCGGCCCAATAAGAATTTACAAACTCATCATTTATATAGGTATGAATAGTAATCATTGATGAGCTGTCTCTTTTCACAATAGACAATTCATTAAGTGCATACGGATTATCTTTAAAAAGTTGATTGTCGGTTTGAAGCGTTAACAAATCAAGCTGATGAACCTTATATTTCCCGTTTAAAACATCCTGTATGGTGCATTCCATTTCGTTTTGAGACACATCTGCCAAAAAACCTAGCCTCCCACTATTGATCCCAACAATGGGTACACCTGAATCCCGCACAAAACTCACTGCTTCAAGAAAAGTACCATCTCCCCCAATACTAAAAACCTGATCTACAGCCGGAAGTTCCAAAGAACTATCGAAGAACCCAACAACATCAGGATTCATCTTCACCTCGGCCAGCAAGAACTCGTAAAATGGTTTATATATATACAATTCCACATCATTACTTTTCAAAACCTCAAAAAGCCGGATGCATGAATCGTAAAAGGACTTATTGAATTTTTTACCAAAAACAGCGATTTTCATCTGTTCAATTTAAAGTTTCATAATTAGGATAAATATACAGAAGATATAAGCATCTGCATTTCATCCTGCCTGATTTTGCATTCATACAATACCAGAATCAACACAAAGGTAAGTAAAGCTTATATATCAAGGTTAAAGTGAACGAAAAAACCATGATATCCTAACTTATTTATTGAATAATTAAAACTGAATACTTTATCATAGAAGGTTACAAAATCGATACCCAACCCATATCCGTACTGCCAGCTATTAACCATATTATTGGTTGGATCAGGATTTTTCTGCCAGGCATAACCAGTATCAAAAAAAGCCTTTACATAAAATGCATAATGAATTTTGGCAAACTGTGTTAAAGGCATAAAACCAATTGTTTTAACCCTGGGCTCCATCAGAGTAAATAATATCTTATTCTGGACCATTGCGTTTCTCACTCCATCCAACACATATAATTCATAACCATTCATAAAGCTTTTGTACCCTAATCCCTGAAACAAAGCATAAGGTAAATGATCACTGGTTCCTACTCTTCCTTCTGCAACTCCACCCCAATGCCATCTTCTACCCAATTGTGCATACTGCTGAAATTGTAAATGCAAATTAAGATCGTTGAGTTCATCCGTTAAGATACCCAATCCATTTTTTGTTAAACTTAAATTCAGACTCGTTCCTTCTAATGGATATACTTTGGAATCTCTTTTATCAAACCGGTATTGATATGATATGCTTAGGTAATCCATTTTTGAATCACCCGGGGTAAGATAATTGGGGTTTATCTGAGTTACTGAATCTGACACATTAAAACCTTCATAGGTCAATTCAAGTCTGTGACGTTGATAAAGATCACTCCTTAAACTATAGTTAACAGCAGATTTATAATAGAATTGAGACATTTCATTATTAACCATTACGAACATCGGTCGATTATCAATGGTTGCAAATGGAACTTTTGTAAATGCTTTGGCATTGACCTCTGCTCCCCAACCGGATTTTCGTTTATATTCGGGAGAGTCGAAACGCAAAGAGACTTGTGTTGAAAAACCAATTTTGACCCGAAATTTTAATAATTCTTTTCTACCCCTGAAATTATCTCGCTTTAGATAAATACCATAATTCATTCGGGACCAGTCACCACTTTCGAGAAACGAGCTTAAATTTCTATCGGTATGCTCAAAAATTGGAAAAACCCACCAGTACCAGCGCTCATCAACCTTGATATGAAAGACAACACTTTCATCCAACTGTTTACTATAGGTAATGGTGACAAAATTAAACAGAGAAGTATTTAAAAGATTATCGCGACTGCGGGTTATTAGCTGACCAATTTGATTAATCCATAAGGTATCGCCTGTTTCAAACTCTAACTCATTCAGAATAACACGTGACTTGGTGACCTTGTTACCCGAAATAATAATTTGCTTAACAAGGACACTGTCGATTAATTCTGTTCTTCCGTCATTCGTTTCAAGCTTCCGCCCATAAGCTTCAAATGAACACGTTGCCAGTATTACCAGCCATAATAACACGACTATTTTCTGACCACTTTCATTTTTCTGCATACATCGCTATTAATTTCACATACTCAGATATTTCATAAGTGAGTCATAATTTCTTTTTACTGTTTCGTCATAAGAATCATTCCCTACATATGTAGTTTTAACTGAATATCCATACCTATCAAATGCCGTAAGCACTGATTCCAAATCGGTACGATTTAATTTTATTGCAATCGAATACCTATCTCCCACAGCCATTTGACTTACATAAAGACTCAATATTTTGGCATCAGCATCTTCCACAATTCTGGCAATCTCAGATAAAGAATAATCTCTCAATTGAAGCTCCAGTTCAACTATTCCTCCTGGTGTGTGTGCCGCAATCAAATCAGCAAATTTATGCAGCAACTGACTCTGGGTAATTAAACCCAGGTATTCCTTATTTCCATCCAGCACAGGCACAACAGTCAGTTTTAACCTCGAAGCCAGTTCTATCACATCATAAATATGCTGATATGCAAACACATATGGCTTATCATACGATAAGGGATGATTCCCCAAGGGTTCATCGGCTTTATTCAGGTCGTATATGTCAACATCTGAAATCAGCCCAAGAAACGATTTATTATTTACAATGGGCAAATGTGATACTCTGAACACTTCCATCCAGTTGATTGCATCCAATCCTGTGTCTGAAGTTTTAAGAGCAGGAACCACATCTGATATTAATTCTTTTGCCAACATAGGATACTTTTAGAAATACTTTATAATTTTGCCATACAATTAAAACCCTATTAATGAATGGTTGTTTGTTTATTAAAAATACTTTCAATGTATTAAACAATCAACACGCACCATAGTTTATTAAGTTTTTTTAACCACCACAAAGTGTGTATTCATCAATTATTCAGAAATGACAAAGCTGAGTGTTAATATTAATAAGATCGCTACAATCAGGAATTCTCGTGGCGGCAACATGCCTAATGTATTAAAAGCTGCTGTAGACGTACAGCAATTCGGGGCAGAAGGAGTAACGGTTCATCCACGCCCTGACGAGCGTCATATAAGGTATCAGGATGTTCTGGATATTCGTCCGGTTATTACAACTGAATTTAATATCGAAGGTTATCCTTCTAAAGAATTTATTGATTTAGTATTAAAGGTAAAACCACATCAGGTTACTTTAGTACCTGATCCACCTGAAGCTTTGACATCAAATGCAGGATGGGACACTATTAATAACCTTTCATTTCTTCAGGATGTGATAGGCCGATTCAGTGAAGCTGGTGTGCGGACTTCCATTTTTATTGATACTGATCTTGAAAATATAAGCAACGCAGTAAAAACGGGAACTGACCGCATTGAGTTATATACTGAACCTTATGCAACAAATTATCCCAAAAATAAAGAGGTTGCCATCGAACCATTTGTTGAAGCTGCTAACCTGGCTAACAAAATTGGTTTGAAAATTAATGCCGGTCATGATTTAAGTCTCGAAAATCTTAAATATTTCAACGAAAAAATACCTTTCCTTAAGGAAGTATCAATAGGGCACGCCTTAATTTGTGATGCTTTATACTACGGACTGGAACGAACAATTCACATGTATAAGGAGTTATTGATAAAATAAAATTTTCAATGAAACTCTTTTTCAGAGAATACGGATCAAAGGGCCCCAAACTAATCATTCTTCATGGTTTGTATGGGGCTTCTGACAATTGGGTGAGTATTGCCCGACAGTTGCAGACCGATTACCATGTATACCTGATTGATCAAAGAAATCATGGTCAATCGCCACATGCTTCAGAAATGAATTACGAAGTAATGGCTGAAGATTTATTGGAGTTTTTTCAGGATCAGAAAATTGAGAAAGCTTATTTAGCCGGTCATTCTATGGGTGGCAAAACAGTTATGAGGTTCGCTCTTGCTCATTCTGAACTGATAGACAAACTGGTTGTGCTTGATATTGCTCCCAAATCTTACGCTTCATTCAGCAATTATGCCGAAGTAACCAATAACCACTCTCTGATAATTGAATCGCTCTTAAGTCTTGATTACAAAAACGCTCAAAGCCGTACTGATATTGACAAACAGTTAGCTCAAAAGTTACCATCCAAAACACTTAGACAGTTTTTACTAAAAAACATCGACCGGACTAAAGAAGGAAACTATGAGTGGCGACTAAATCTGCCAGTGCTTAAAGAAAACCTTGAAAATATTATGGATGGCTTTTCCTCTCTCGATCCGGAATCGCATCAGATTAACATTCCAACCATTGTTATCAGAGGAGAAAAATCAGGATACGTAATGGATGAAGACACACTCATCATTCATAAATATTTTAAGAAGGCTGAGATCGTTACCATCCCTGATGCTGGCCATTGGCTGCATGCAGAGCAACCCGAACTTCTGGTTAAAACATTGGCTTATTTTCTTTTGGATTAAAGCGCAAGTTCTACAGCTGAGGATTCGATTAAAGGTTCGCTTTTAAATCGCAAAAACAATTGTGCTGTTGCTAAAACATCCTTTTCACAATAACGCGCAATACGTTCGATATCCTTTTCTTCGTAAAACACCTGTGCTACCTGACTTCCATCAATATCATCCTTGGGAGAAGGAATATCAAAAATAGTGGTTAAGAGATTAAGGGAGGTATAATGCTTGTAATCACCAAATTTCCATAAATCAAGCGTATCTAAAAACCTTACTTCCCAAGGCTTTTTACCGGCTACATCCAGTATTTCAGGTAATTTAATGTCATGTATAAGCATCCGGCGTGCAATAAACGGAAAATCAAATTCCCGAGCGTTATGGCCACATATATTTTTACCCGGCTTTGATGTAAAATGCTCAAGTGTTTGTTTGAAGTCGGTCAATAAAAACTTTTCATCTTCTCCGGCAAAAGACTTTAACCTGAAGATTCGCTGACCATCACGATGGGCCAAAACACCCACTGAAATACATACGATTCTTCCAAACTCTGCATAAATTCCTGCCCGTCCATATACTTCGGCAGCTGTCTCTTCTTCTTTTCTGAAAAAAGCAGATTTTTTATCCCATAGCTCCTGCAAGGCAGGTTTCACCATATCAAATGAAGGCTGATCAGGTACTGTTTCTATATCCAGAAACAGAATATCCTCGACACGTACATGATCAAGCATAGGCAGTTGGTTTAGTTAAAACAAGATAAATTACGCTCAATAAAGTTAGTTAAAATATCAATTGCAATATGATTATTTCCTCCCTGAGGCACAATTAAATCGGCATATCGTTTAGTAGGTTCGATAAACTGTAGGTGCATGGGTTTAACAGTATCTCCATAGCGCTGTAAAACTTTATCAACGGTTCTACCCCTTTCTTCAATATCTCTTTGAATCACCCTCGACAAACGATCATCAGCTTCTGCATCAACAAAAACCTTCAGATCCATCAACTCTCTTAATCGTTCATTACCCAATATCAGAATCCCTTCAACGATTACAACATCGCGTGGCTGCACGGTAATGGTTTCTTCAGAACGAGTACAAGTCAAATAAGAATAAATGGGTTGCTCAATACAATTGCCTTCTTTCAATTGGGCCAAATGATCGTAAAGTAATTCGAATTCAATGGCATCCGGATGATCAAAATTAATTTTCTGACGCTCTTCAAGAGCAATGTGTTTATTGTCTTTATAATATGAATCCTGCGGCAAAACTGCCACCTCATCCTTCGGCAAACGCTCAATGATTTTACGTACAACAGTCGTTTTACCAGATCCTGTACCTCCGGCAATACCAATTATCAGCATTTTTATATTTTTGCTATGAGTTAGTTATGACTACAAAATTACTAAAAATAATGACTATGATTAAGCACATTGTTTTGTTTCAGTTAAAAGCATTTGAAAGTCAAGACACTAAAGATGCCAAACTCAGCGAAATAAAATCTGAACTATTGGGACTAAAGGAGAAAGTAACTGTTTTAAAGTCAATTGAAGTTGGATTAAACACCAATCCTGCTGAGCAATACGACATTGCACTGACAACAACCTTTGACAGCATGGAAGATTTGGAAATATACGCCAAACACCCTGATCATCTTGCGGTTGGAAAAATTATCCGTGAGGTATTAGAAGCAAGAGCCTGTGTTGATTATGAGTTCTAAAATAAAAAAAGCGCGTGATTTTCTCACGCGCTTTTTTGTCAAGTATAATCAAATTTAAATACTATCTGAATAATAGGCTTTTGGTAATGTTCGCAAATTATACTGATTTGCCATTACTTCACCATAAGCACCGGCCGAACGCAGGGCTATCAAATCACCTCGTTTTGTCTTAGGTAACAAAACAGCTTTCCCAAAGCAATCACTTGACTCACAAATTGGTCCAACCACATCATATTTTTCTTCCTCATCAACAGAGGTAAGATTTTCGATTTTGTGATAAGCCTGATACAAAGCTGGACGAATCAAATCACTCATTCCGGCATCCACTATGGCAAAATTGGTTTGAACCCCTTCTTTGATATACAAAACCTTTGTAAGCAACGATGCCGATTGCCCAACCAATGATCGTCCCAACTCGAAATGAAGTTCCTGACCCGGCATTAGTTCCAGCAACTCGTTAAATAATGCAAAGTAACTTTCAAAATCAGGTATTGATTGCTCATCCGGCTGTTCGTAACTGATACCCAGACCTCCACCAACATTAACAACTTTAGGCATTATCTGACGCGACACAAACCACTTTTGTAATTCATTTACTCGTATACACAAATCACGGAAAGAATGTAAATCTGTTATCTGCGATCCGATATGAAAATGAATACCCTCCAGTTCAACATTCTTAAGAACTGAAAGTACATCCACAACCTTCTCCAAATCCCACTGGTTGATACCAAATTTATTTTCATTCAGTCCGGTTGTAATATAATGATGCGTGTTGGCATTTACATTAGGATTGATGCGCAAAGCTACTTTTGCTACTTTCCCTTTCTTCCCTGCCAGCTCATCAATTATTTCAAGCTCAGGAATTGATTCAACATTAAAACAGGCAATGTTGTTTTCTAATCCCAAATTGATTTCCCAATCTGATTTTCCAACTCCTGCAAAAACAATTCCTTCTGAAGGGAAACCACAATCAATGGCTTTCTGCACCTCATGACCACTCACACAATCAGCTCCAAATCCCTTACTCTCTATTGCCTGTAGAATTCGATCATTGGCATTTGCTTTTACAGCATAATGCACTTTAAAGCCATACTTTCCAGCTTCAGATGCAACAGCATCCAAAGTGGCATTCAGCAACTCCATATCATAAAAATAAAATGGAGTATTTATATTAGTCAGGGTCTCAACCGGAAAATTAAATTTCATTTTTCCTCTTAGTTAAATAATTTATCACTCAACAGGTTTAATGCTTTCTTTTTGTCGTCTGCATTAATCAATATCGATACATTATAGTTGCTGCCACCATATGAAATCATTCGAATAGGCACTTCTTTTAATGCATCAAAAATCTTGTTGGCATAGCCTTTATTCTCTGCTACCAAGTCACCCACAACACAAATAATTACCTGATTAGTATCTACATCTACCGTACCATATTTCTTGAGATCATCCACAATCTCATTTAAATGTTTGTCATTATCTATGGTAACCGAAACTCCTACCTCAGAAGTTGTAATCATATCAATTGGAGTTTTATAACTCTCAAAAATTTCAAAAACTTTACGAAGGAATCCATATGCCAGCAACATCCGTCCCGACTTTATCTTGATAGCTGTAATGCCATCTTTGGCAGCAATGGCAGCCATACGGTGTTTACGTTGGTTCGACGAGATTAATGTTCCCTTAGCCTGAGGCTCCATAGTATTCAGTAACCGAACCGGTATATTAGCCAGTTTGGCTGGTAAAACACTGGTAGGATGTAAAATTTTAGCCCCAAAATAAGCCAACTCTGCAGCTTCATCAAACGAAAGTTCCTCTATAGATTTGGTTTTTTCGACATAACGGGGATCGTTGTTGTGCATACCATCAATATCAGTCCAAATCTGAATTTCATCAGCACTACTGGCAGCTCCAATCAATGATGCTGAATAATCGCTTCCGCCTCTTTGCAGGTTATCTATCTCCCCAAATGCATTTCTACAAATATAGCCTTGAGTAATAAAAACCTGAGCATCGCTATTTTGATCTAGTAATGTCGCCAGATTTTCCTTGATGTAAGTTGTATCAGGCTCATTATTTTTGTCGATTCTCATATATTCAAGAGCAGGTAACAAAACAGAGTTTTCACCATTTTCCTGAAGATAATAATGAAACATGGCAGTTGAGATTAACTCTCCTTGTGCCAGAATAGTTTTTTCTTCAAAAACGGTAAACATATCAATCGTGAAAGATTTGATATAATCGAAATGTGATTTTATCAGTTCAGTTCCTTTTTGCTTAAACTCATCTGTTGAATACAAAGCATCTACTTCGTTGTAATACTTTTGCTCCAACTGATTTATAAGCTCGTTGGCACCATCGTGGTTTTTCTTATAAAGGTAATTGGCTATTTCGACCAAATTATTTGTGGTACCTGACATTGCAGACAAAACCACAATTTTTCTGTGTTCATCAGAGATAAGGTCAGCAACCTCTTTCATACGTTGCGCAGAGCCTACTGAAGTTCCACCAAATTTTAGTATTCTCATTGTTTTGCTATCTTAAAATTTTCGCTTCTAGTTAAATAAGCATTACAAAACTACAATAAATAGATGTAAAACCTTTTTTTCATTTGTTAATATTTTCACATTAATTGAATATATTAACTCATTTCAAATATATTTAACTAAATACACACAACAAAACTTACAAGCGAATAAATCCTAACAATCAAAAAAATCCGGTTACAACAAACCGGATTTTACTATTTTAAAAATTAAACCTACTTATAAATGCACCTCAATCAAACGAGCTTTACCCTTAGGTTTAATACTAATCTCTTTTAAATCGGCAGGAACCAGAACAGTTTCACCCAATGCAATGGTTTCTTTCTGATCATCACTAAAGATGATTTCAGCAGAACCTTCAACACACATATAGATTAAGAATGAATCCAAACCATAGAAATCCTTTTTAACGGTTTGATCAAGTTCCAATACATTGGTAATAAAGTAATCGCTTTTAACAACCTCGTTTACTTTGTTTGGATCAACCGTATATTTTGTTTTAGGCTCAGGAACATAAGTATAGTCGATTGCATCAACAGCCTGCTCGGTATGCAACTCTCGTGTATTACCCTGATCATCTTTACGATTAAAATCGTAAATGCGATAGGTTACATCTGAAGTTTGCTGAATTTCGGCTAACAGAATGCCTTTACCAATTGCATGCACCCGACCTGCAGGAATGAAAAACACATCTCCAGGAGCTACATCATGTGCTGCCATAATTGATTCAACTTCGTTGGCTTCCAACTTAGCTAGATATTCATCCTTATCCAATTGCTTACTGAATCCTGAAACCAACTGAGCACCTTTATCAGCCTGCATCACATACCACATTTCAGTCTTCCCGAATGAATTATGGCGTTGTTTTGCCAATTCATCATCAGGATGCACCTGAATACTTAGTACGTCGTTGGCATCAATAAATTTGATTAATAACGGAAACTCATTACCAAATTGTTGGTAAATCTTATCTCCAACCAAATCGCCCATATAGATTTCAATAATCTCAGCAAGTGAATTACCAGCTAAAAATCCATTTGACACAACAGAAACGTTTCCGGGAACACCGGAAATCTCCCAACTCTCACCCGCATTTGGAAGCGGAGAAATCTCTTTATTCAACAATAATTCAAGTTTATGACCACCCCAAATCTTATCTTTAAGAATAGGTTGAAACTTGAGTGGATACAATTTACTCATCGCTTAAATTCATTTTGCACAAAAATAGACTTCTTTACTTTTATATACTAAAAAACTAATGATCAATGTCAGCATAATACAACACTTTGTCAGCATACTATTATCATCCCATAAGTTGGATTGATTTTAAAATTAAATAACTAGCTGTACCTTTGCCAAAAATTATCTTAGAATGGAAGTAGTAAAAGCCGAGTTTTTAAAAAGTAGTTCCACCGTTAAACAATGCCCCAAGGCTGATCGTCCTGAGTATGCCTTTATTGGTCGTTCTAATGTTGGTAAATCCTCTTTAATAAACAAGCTGTGTAATCGCAAAGCGATGGCCAAAACCTCTTCCACTCCCGGAAAGACTCAATTAATCAATCACTTCACTATTAACAACGATCAATGGTATCTGGTTGACCTTCCGGGGTACGGATATGCAAAAGTCTCAAAGAAGCTTAGGTCAGGCTTCAGTAAAATAATCCTTGACTATATCGGAAATCGTGAAAACATGATGTGTTTATTTGTATTGATTGACTCTCGTATTCCGATGCAGAAGGTTGATCTTGAATTTATGAATCTGATGGTTGAGAATGGTATACCTATTTCAATCGTCTTCACAAAAACGGATAAACTTAACAAAGGACAGTATACCGAAAACATGAAAGCCTATGAAAAAGGACTTCTTGAGCACTGGGAAGAGTTACCTCCCATCTTTTATTCATCGGCCATTAATGGTGAAGGAACCAATGAAATACTCTCATTTATAGAAGATATCAATAATAAATGGTAAATGGGTTTGTTCCGGTCAAAAGGAAATTCGAAAGTATTAAGTTTTTTTATAGCCATGTTCATGTTAAGAAATTATGAAATTCTTACCTTTGCGGCACAATGCAACAATCATTCAATTAATCTGATAAACATCTTATTTAATGCCACCGAAAGCTCCAATTAAGATATTCTCAGGAACAAGTACGAGATATCTGGCAGAAAAGATTAGCCTTAGTTCGGGTCGTGAACTGGGGAGTCACAATTGCTTACGATTTAGTGACGGCGAATTCGCCACAGCCTACGAAGAAACAGTTCGCGGATCTCACGTATTCCTGATTCAATCAACATTTCCACCAGCCGATAATTTAATGGAATTGTTAATGTTGGTTGATGCAGCTAAACGAGCTTCGGCCTATAAAATTGTGGCTGTTATGCCCTATTTTGGTTATGCCCGTCAGGACAGAAAAGATCAGCCCCGTGTGTCAATTGGCGCTAAACTGGTAGCAGACATGCTAAGTACTGCAGGTGTTGACCGTGTGATTACAATGGATTTACATGCTGATCAGATTCAGGGATTCTTCGATATCCCGGTAGATCATTTGTATGCTTCCTCTATTTTTGTTCCACACATCAAACATATGAACCTGGAGAACCTGGTTATTGCTTCTCCTGATGTAGGTGGTACTAAAAGAGCCAATACCTATGCCAAGTTTTTAGAAACACCTATGGTTATTTGTCATAAATCACGTTCTAAAGCCAATGTGGTTGATGAGATGAGAATCATTGGTGATGTTACTGATAAAAACGTTATCATCGTTGATGATATGATTGATACAGCTGGAACTATGACTAAGGCTGCAGACATGATGATGGAAGCCGGAGCCAGAAGTGTTCGTGCATTCACCACTCATGCAGTTCTTTCGGGTCCTGCTTATGATCGTATCGAAAATTCATCGTTAACAGAACTTATTGTGACTGACTCCATTCCTTTGAAAAAGTCAAGTCCTAAGATTAAAGTTCTTTCGGTAGCTCAACTTTTTGCCGATACAATTGAAAAAGTATATAATTATCAGTCTATAAGTAATCAATTCTTGCTATAAAGTATTATCTTTGCAGCCGCTTATAGCGAGCGTGTGATGGGAAATTAAGCCGACACGTTGTACTTAATTTTGAGTAGCACTTAAAAAAGAAACATGAAAACAATTGAAATTAAAGGTACAAAACGTACTGATTTAGGTAAAAAAGCCACAAAACAACTTCGTAGCGAAGACAAAGTTCCTTGTGTAATTTATGGTGGTGAAGAAGTAATTCACTTCTCTGCGCCTTCAAAAGAATTCAAGAAAATCATTTACACTCCAAATGTATACATCATCAATGTTGATGTAGATGGTACTGTAGTTCCTTGTATTCTTCAAGATGAGCAATTCCACCCTGTACAAGAACAAATTCTTCACTTAGACTTCTTGCAAGTTAAAGAAGATAAGCCTGTAAACATCGAGATCCCTGTTGAATTAAAAGGTTTGGCAGAAGGTGTTAAGGCCGGTGGTAAATTACAGTTAGAGAAGCGTAAGCTTAAAGTTCGTGGTTTGGCTAAAAACTTACCAGACACTTTGAAAATTGACATTACAAACTTAGGATTAGGTAAAACTATCCAGGTAGGTGCTTTGTCATATGAAAACATCGAACTTACAACTGCTAAAAATGCAGTAGTTGTTGCTGTAAAACTTACAAGAGCAGCTCGTGCAGCAGCACAGCAAGCTGGAAAGTAATTTATTTTACCCAACATATAAACCTCCATATTTTTATATGGAGGTTTTTTGTATTTATAGACGTTCGCATTTTTGTAAATTTGCATAAGCAAATTAGTCTATGATAAGATTTCTAAAATCCATTTTTACAACAACTAAAAAAGAAACAGAGGATCCGTCAATGAAATATTTAATTGTTGGACTTGGAAATATCGGTGAGGAATATGCCCACACCAGACACAATATTGGCTTCGACGTATTGGAAGAGTTGGCTAATGTAAATGATTTAACATTCAAAGAAGAACGATACGGTGCTGTTTGTACCTATAAATTTAAATCTCGCCAGTTTCTTTTATTGAAGCCCAACACCTATGTCAACCTGAGTGGTAAGGCCATCAACTATTGGTTACAAAAAGAAAAAATACCGGTTCAGAATCTACTGGTTATTGTTGATGATCTGGCATTACCCTTTGGTTCATTGCGTCTGAAAACAAAAGGTGGCGATGCCGGACACAACGGATTAAAAAGTATCCAAAGCATACTTGGAACTACTAATTATTCGCGATTACGATTTGGCATTGGCAACGAGTTTCAGAAAGGACAACAAGTGGATTTCGTATTAGGACGTTGGTCTGATGAAGAAAATGAAATTTTAAAAGACCGAAAGAAACTGGCCATTGATATCATCAAAGCCTTTGGAACAATTGGTGCTTCGCAGGCAATGAATCAATTCAACAACAAGTAATATGGAAAGTGCAGGAGTTCGTATCGATAAGTTTTTATGGGCTGTTCGTCTGTATAAGACCCGGAGTCTGGCTGCAGAAGCCTGTAAAAAAGGCAAAGTATCCATCAACAAGCAATCCGCAAAGTCGTCACGTATTATTAAAACAGGCGATTTAATTGACATACGTGTAGCTCCTATAACCCGCACATACAAAGTTCTTGATATATCCGAAAAACGAATGGGAGCAAAACTCACTCCTGGCTTTATCGAGGATGTTACTACACCTGATCAGCTGGAAATGCTCGAACTGGCAAAACTGGCTTCGAGTGCTCAACGTGATCGAGGTCTGGGCAGACCAACAAAAAAAGA
Source organism: uncultured Carboxylicivirga sp. (assembly GCF_963674565.1). Lineage (NCBI taxonomy): Bacteria > Pseudomonadati > Bacteroidota > Bacteroidia > Marinilabiliales > Marinilabiliaceae > Carboxylicivirga > uncultured Carboxylicivirga sp. The sequence goes on along the minus strand of NZ_OY771430.1, from coordinate 4,987,167 downwards.
CAGACGCGACATTGAGCGCCTTCAACAAGGTGATTGGGAATAAAAACTGAAAGATTATGATTGTAGCAAGAGAAAAAAAGAAGGAAAATATAATTGAGTACATTCTTTATATGTGGCAGATCGAAGATTTGATCAGGGCCAATGGAGTAAACATGCCAAGCATTGATAAGAATATTATCCCCAGCTACAATCAGAGTGAAGATATACTACTTGAGATAAGAGACTGGTGGGCAAACCTTACAGAAATGATGCATCTTGAAAACAAGCACACCAGCGGTCATTTGCAAATCAATATTAACACAGTAAACGAGGTTAATCATCTTCACCTTCAACTTATGAAGGCTCCAAATGAAGTAGCCTATCAACACCTCTTCAACAGTGTTTTGCCGACTATAAAAGAATTCGACCAAAAAACAGGTCAAAAGCTTACAAATGACGTTGAGATATGTCTTACTGCCATATACAGTACTTTTTTATTAAAATTAAAAAAGCAGACCGTTAGTCCCGAAACGGATTTGGCAGTGAAAGCTATAAGTAAATTTATGGCAACACTGGCAAAAAAATATAAAGAGAACGAGAAGGGTGAACTGGAACTTTAAATAATCTCACAGGTGGCTTTTCTACCAAACCAACGATACCGATTGTTGGCAATGTATACATATACTTTTTGCAGAACCCATAATGGCAGTATTCGTAAAATAAAAGAAAGCACTTTATAAATTCCACCCATCTGGTTTAAGATAAATAATACTGCACTTGCGCCTGTAATGATCTTACCATCAGAGATAATTGCAATTTCATTACCCTCAAAAGTATCAGACTGTAATTCTGCTTCAGGGAGATATTCTTTTATACGCTGAATTGGTATATAACTAAATTTCCGACCCGGTTTTGTTTTGAGAAGTAAGTTTACAACACCAGAACACAGCCTGCACCATCCATCAAAAAAGATAGTTGCACCAGGCTTTGAGTATGATGTAGTTTGTTTCATTAATTAATGACAAGAATTATTTGCTTCTTCGTTACCTTTTTCAGTTTGGTTATTATTGTTTTCCTGATCTGAAAAACGATTCTTTTCAGTATTGAAGAAGTTTCCGGCATTCATAACAAATCCCTTATCTGAGAAAATCTCATAAATAAAGTCCTTATCACTCACACCTTTACAAAAATATTTTCTTTCATTCACCATAAGCTTTGAATTTTAATTGATTGCTCTTTTTTACTTGAATTAAATGTGTAAAATATCATAGGCCTGATACATGTTAAGAACGCTTATGATATAATACAAAAAGGCGGTATTTAAGAAAAACACCACCTTTTCATAAAAGTTCATCTATCAATTACTTTTTCAAAACTATGTCAACTCTGCGATTGATACTTAAACGACTTTTTTTCGAGATTTCATCCTGAGGCAATACATCGTCTTCACCTAAAGCATGCACTTCAAATCGTTCCTTAGCCAAACCAAGATCTCTGACGAAAAACTGTAGAATTCTTTCGCAACGTTTCCGACTGATATCAATATTCTTGTCTTCCTCATCATATTCATTTGCAAATCCATAAATATCAGCTTTCCACGATTTATTCTTGGTCATATTAAGCGCAAGTGTAGCTAATTCAACTAATGATTCTTTATCAATCTCATTATATTTTTCCAACTCAAAGAAAACAGTAACCAGATTTGCCGTCCCATAAATCTTTTGCGCATTATGAATAACCGTTACAGAATCTTTTTTAACAACCCGTCCCTCGCGATATTTCTTAAAGTCTTCTTCCAGTACCCTTATCTCACTAACTAAAGGATCATTTTTGGGAGCTCCAAAAACATTAAAACCATATCCACGGTATGTCCAGCGACTATGCCGCTTATCTTTTTTACCAATTTTGTAGCATATACTGATACTTGAACTCCAATATTTATCATTCTCAGCACCTACCAATATATTATCCAGTTTATCTTCGAGCGATAGCCTCATTGTAGATTCAAAGGCTAAATCGAAACTTCTGTTCAATCGATATTGAACACCTGCACCAACCGGTACAACAAATTCCTTTGCCCTTGCTTCCAGCTTTGTTGGATCGTCAGTATTGTAACCTGAAACGATGTATCCATCCTCCTCATTGGCCGAGCTAAAATCCTTGTTGTGAACAAATTCATTTGTATCGGTATATCTTACCTTGTTTCGAAAAGCTGTTAAGCCAAATCCCAACTTAAGGTAGAAGTTCCATTTATCATTTAACGGACCAGGTAGTGGTAATATTTGATTAATATATGTTTCACTATTAATGGAAAAATCCATCAGATTACCTTCACTGTAAAAAGTAGTGTTTCCTCCTCGAAAATCAGAAGACAGGAATTGAAAATCAAAAGCCATCGCGGGAACCCACTGTTTTGATACTGAAATAGTAGGCCCAAATTTCCAATATGTTGGAAAAACCGAATAATCAGCCAGATCATTATACATTATGAGTGGCCCATATCCTAATGAAACAGACCACGTATTAAAACGTTTTTCCGAACTGTAACGCATGTGTTCGAAAATTACACGATTGTCGGTTGAATACTGGGCAAAGCAATAATGTCCGCTTAATACAAACATTAGAACCATGCATATCTTTTTACATAAATGCCCCATATTACTCAACAATTACGAACATATCAACCCGACGATTCACCAGGTGCAAGCCATATGGCTGAAGTTTTTTTGTATCCGACAGCATTTCACTTTCTCCTCTTGGATCAATCTGAAAACGATCTGCCGGTATCTTAAATTGATTTACCATTGTATTCAGCACAGACATACAACGCCTTTTACTTAAAGCAAGATTATATACTTCCGATCCACGTTCATCACAGTAACCAACAATCCTAATTCTAATCTGTTCGTTTGATTTCATCACACGGGCTAACTTCGCCAGAGTTCTTTCTGAACGTTTTGTTATATCAGATTTATCAAAATCAAAAAACACAGACTCTGAAATACCTTCCTGATAAATGATCGATTCGGTATAAATAGTTGTTGTATCTCCGGCAAGTGAATCCTGCGCAGCTAAATATTCAATTTCAGATCTGATGGAATCCAGTCGAATGGCCAATGGGTCATTTTGTCGCAGACGTTTATATTCCATATTAAAATCCTTATACGTCCAGACTGCATGTCGTTTATTTTTTCTACCTATTTTATATGTCAGGTTGAAGGATGTATACATGTAACCATCGTTATCAGCACCCGTGAGATTTACATCCAGATTATCCGCATTCAGATTACGCAACATTACTTCAGTACCAACATCAAAATTCTTATTGATTCGATATTTGACACCTACACCAAAAGGAATAACAATTTCATTTCTCCGGTCTGTTTTGGTATCAGGCGCACCCGCCCCATTTCTCTCATAACCAACTGCCAGATAATCTTCGCGATCCCAACCATATGCATCAGGGTAACCAAAATTATAATCATAAACATGTTTCACTTTTAATACATCACCCGGATGAAGTAGCTCAATAGTACCATCCGGATTAGTATAAGATCCTTCTGTAAGACGATATTGTTTACTCCTGAAATAGGTTAATCCAAACCCAATTTTTCCATATATATCCCATTTATCCTTAATAGGTCCGAACAAAACCAGCTGATTAATAGAAAAAGTAACATTCAAAGAAAAATCAAGCAGATCACCTTTAAAGTAGCGGGTATTTTTTTGACCATACATATCGGCCATCATAAATTGAGCATCTAATCCCCAGGGACGATTAAATTGCTTGCTCAGCATAATGGTAGGACCAAACTTCCAATCACTTTTAGGAAAAACAGTATAATCAATTACATCTACATAGTAAGTAACAGGCCCATAACCAAAAGTGAGGCCCCAAGTATTATACTTATTTCCTTTGCGATAAATCTGTTCTTCCTTAAGGTTGGCAAAATCAATTTGAGCTATTGACGAGAAGCTAAATGAAGTCAATAACAAAAAACAGATAAAGGTCAAAAAACGGTTCATATGCAAATATTTAGCACTAATAAGTAAAGCTAAAGCTTTTACTCGCGCCATAAAACCATAATTAAATAGTTTTTTTACCAAAGTGGTAAAAATTTACACTAACATTAATCATACACAATTTAATTCATTACACACCCGAATCGCATCCAAACCAATTTTCACAGATCTTTCTTCAATTAGAATAATTTGAACAATTTAAAGAAGTAAAATAATGGTAAATAAAAAGCCTCTTCGGTATGAAGAGGCTTTGAATCTATAATAAATACATTATTAATTCTTGAATTTTTGCAGACCGTCTAACAACCAGTTTTTATACTTTTCCACATCAGGATCGTATGCTACCGGATCATTAAGTGTATTTTCATCTTCATCAACAATAACGTAGTACGGCTGACCTTGTTGCTGATATCGGACAAATTGAAATTCCGCCCATTTATTTCCTACTGTTCTAATTTTCTTACCAGTTACATCAGATATATATGGTTCATCAAGTTTCTTTCTATCATCAACATACAAGGATACCAGGATATAATCGTTGGTTAAAATAGATTTAACTGATTGATTTGACCAAACTGCATCTTCCATCTTTCGACAGTTTGTACATCCTAAACCAGTAAAATCCAATAACATTGGCTTGTTTACTTTTTTAGCATAAGCCAAAGCTTTATCATAATCATCAAATGCCGGAATTCCTTGTGGTCCAGGGTGCATACCTTCAGGAAGCCCCATAGCATGATTACCATTACCAGAGTTAACAATTCCAGGAGTTTCATTTCCAACTCCATATGGAGACTCTGCGTAGTTTTTTGGAGGAGGAAATCCACTAATCAAATTAACTGGGGCACCCCATAATCCAGGTATCATATAGATAGTAAAACTAAAAACAACCAAAGCTAACAGAAATCTGGGCACAGGAACATGATTCATTGGAGAATCATGAGGCAATTTAATTTTACCCATAAGGTAAAAACCCATCGCTGCAAAAACAGCAATCCATATTGCAATAAACACTTCTCTCTCAAGAACATGCCACCCCATTGTCATATCAGCAATTGAAAGAAACTTGAATGCAAAAGCCAATTCTAAAAATCCAAGAACAACTTTCACAGAGTTTAACCAACCTCCTGATTTTGGTAATGAATTAAGATAGCCCGGGAAAGCAGCAAACAAAGCAAATGGAAGTGCCAATGCCAGAGAGAAACCCAACATTCCAATGATTGGACCCATATAACCACCCGTTGCGGCCTTAACCAACAACGAACCTACAATCGGACCTGTACAACTAAAAGAAACAAGAGCTAAAGTAAAAGCCATGAAGAAGATTCCGATAATACCACCTTTATCTTCGTTTTTAGTTGTAAAATTTACCCAAGAGCTTGGCATAACGATTTCGAAAGCACCAAAGAAAGATGCAGCGAAAACAACCAATAGTAGGAAGAAAAATAAATTAAACCACACATTCGTTGATAATTCATTTAACGCACTGGCTCCAAAAATTGCAGAAACTGCAACTCCTAATATTACATAAATTGCAATTATTGAAACACCATAGGTAATTGCATTTCTAATGCCGGCAGCCTTTGTTGCACTTTGTTTGGTAAAAAAGCTTACCGTCATTGGTATCATAGGAAACACACAAGGAGTTAAGAGAGCTGCTAAACCTCCACCAAATGCCAATAGAAAAATGGCCCAGTAAGATTCTTTTTCTTCATTAGTAGAAGCCTCAGTACTTTCATTAACTTCTTCGGTTGTTTGTTTTACTGTGAGTTCAAAATCGATCATTTCTGGAGGCATACATGTTTCATCGTTACAAATCATCGACTCAACATATCCTTTTATAGTAACATCTCCAGTTCCATTCAATTGAACGACCCTGGAAAACTTCGCTTCACCTTCAAACCATTGCAGCTCAGCTTTAAATGTTTCATCGTAATATCTTTTAGGCTCAGGAAACTCCTTAATTCCATCCAATACTTTATAAGCATCACTCTCTTCAATTTCTATACTAGTAGGAATCGCTGTTCCCTCTGGCAAAACCGAAGAGTATACATGCCAGCCTTCATCAACAGTTGCTTTGCAGATTACTTCTACTTTATTATCTTCTAATACTTTTGTCGAAAATTTCCAGGTAATATGTTGATCCATCTGAGCAAAAAGACTACTCATGACTGACAACATCATTACTAGTGCTAAAAATGTTCTTTTCATATTTTTAATCTTGCTAATTGTAAAATCCAGGTTTAAACATTTCTGTTTACAAATATTTTTATTGAGGGTAACAAATTTCCTGCCAATATATATACTTTTCTAGATATGTAAATGAGATTAATTTATTTATGATCTAATTACTTATTCATTTCATGACTTTTCAGATCAATGCATTGTTACCAACAAATCTACAATTTTAGATCTGAAATAAATCTGAATTTTATCAACCTATTGTATATCTGACAATTTCATATTGCCAGGATTTTCATTCCCTATTTACAATTCATCTAATAGTAAGACACCTAAGAAGTAAAAAAGGGTGAATGCATTAACAAAATTTTAACATTAAATTTGACTGACAGATATTCCGACGGAATGACACACTTTACATTTTCTAAATCAAAATTCGAAAAATTATTTGAAAAAGGACAAAAAAAAAGGTTGACCTATGACAGGTCAACCTCATTATCTTCATTATCTACAATCTTGAATTCCAAGAAGCCCAGTGAGTCGGAAGGCATTACTTTCAAACCATGTGTGTATTTAAATTTCCATCGTAAAACTTTCGACGGAAAACCTTTTTTAAGGTAAGCATACACAATAGGATGAACCTTCAGGATCAACTTCTTCATTTTAAGCGCTTGCACAGCTTTTTTCACAGCATCCTCCAATACCTTTGGCCAAAAAATAGCTGGTTGGATTGTGCCGGTACCGTTACAGGTTGGACAACTTTCCGTTGTTTGAATATGCATTTCAGGTCTTACACGTTGGCGGGTAATCTGCATCAAGCCAAATTTACTTAAAGGTAAAATATTGTGCTTGGTTCGATCAGACGCCATGGCCTGTTTCATTTTTTCGAAAACCTTTTGACGATTTTCATTATTCTGCATATCAATGAAGTCAACAACAATGATTCCACCCATATCTCTAAGCCTAAGTTGACGAGCAATTTCGTCGGCAGCTGCGAGATTTACCTCGAGGGCATTGTTCTCCTGGTTGGAGGCCGATTTAGAACGGTTACCACTATTAACATCAATTACATGAAGGGCTTCGGTATGTTCTATAATAAGATAGGCACCGCTTTTAAACGATACTGTAGTTCCGAACAATGCCTTTATTTGACGATGAATTTGAAACTGGTCAAATATCGGAGCACCACCCTTATAGTGCTTTACAATTTTTTGTCGGTCCGGTGCAATCAGTCCGACATAATCTTTTATTTCACTGCATACTTCTTCATCATTCACAAATATGGAATTAAATGTAGGGTTTAAAATATCCCTTAACAATGCTGAAGTTCTGCCTATTTCACCAACAACCAAACCCGGTGCTTTCACATCCTTAATTTTGGCGGTATTTTCTTCCCACCTTTTAACTAATGTACGTAATTCTTTATCCAGTTCGGCAGCTTGTTTACCTTCGGCAACAGTTCGAATAATAACACCATAATTCTTAGGTTTTATACTCGTTACCAATCGTTTCAGGCGACTTCTTTCTTCTGCTGAAGAAATTTTCTGACTTACCGATACTTTGTCGGAGAAAGGAAGCAGTACCAGGTTTCTTCCTGCTATTGACAATTCTGATGTTAATCGTGGCCCTTTTGTTGAAATGGGCTCTTTGGCCACCTGGACCAAAACATTTTGTCCTGCTGTTAAAACTTCCGGAATGGTTCCATTTTTATTAATATCTGGTTCCGGTTTAAGCTTGTGCAATGCAACAACTCCCTTTTTATTGGAAGCAATATTCAAAAATTTCTGTAGGGAACGAAATTGGGGTCCAAGATCTAGATAATGTAAAAAGGCATCTTTTTCATATCCTACATCAATAAACGCTGCATTTAGGCCGGGCATAATTTTCTTTACCCTTCCGAGATAAATATCTCCAACAGCGAACTGAACATTACTTTTCTCCTTGCGGAGTTCTACCAAACGCTTGTCTTCCAATAGTGCCATTGAAAGATGATCGGGAGCAACATCTACAAACAGTTCTGCATTCACTATATGATCGCAATTTATTTCAAAGATCGTTGTATATAAATACAAACAACAAACAGAAAGTGAAACACTTTCTGTTTGCTAATTTTTCTTAGACTAAAGAAATTTATTTCTTCTTCTTATGACGGTTTTTTCTTAGTCTTTTCTTACGCTTGTGCGTAGCCATCTTATGTCTTTTACGTTTTTTTCCACTTGGCATGGTTTCACGTTTTAATTGGTTATACTTACTTTACGTTATTCTTCACTTTTGTAACAAAGCTCTTAGAAGGCTTGAATGAAGGAATAAAGTGCTCTGGAATAATAATAGTAGTATTCTTAGAAATATTACGTGCAGTCTTTTCTGCTCTTTTTCTCACTACGAAAGACCCAAAACCTCTCAAATACACATTTTTACCTTTCACTAATGAACCTTTAATAGTGTCCATGAAGGCTTCAACAGTCTTCTGAACAGTAACTTTCTCAATTCCAGTATTTTTCGAAATTTCGTTTACAATATCAGCCTTTGTCATTTTCTCTTAAAATTATTTAATTATCAATTATTTACAGCTAATTCTCTAAAATTCAGATTGCAAAGATAAATGAAATCTCAATAAAAAAAAACAAAACGATTATTTTTGCTTAAAATTTTAATAATGACTGATTTCGGAACACGATTGCTTGATTGGTATCACAACAATTACAGAAGCCTTCCATGGCGCCAAACCACTGATCCATATAAAATCTGGATATCAGAAATAATACTTCAGCAAACCCGTGTGGCACAAGGTTTAGATTATTATCACCGATTTATTGATAACTTTCCTAATGTACAATCACTTGCACAGGCCAATGAGGAACAGGTACTGCGATTGTGGCAGGGATTAGGTTATTATTCCAGAGCCAGAAATTTACATCAGGCAGCCAAAACAATTGTTGAAAAACACAATTCTCAATTTCCAACTATTTATCAGGAGATCCTTAATTTAAAAGGTATAGGCACATATACTGCAGCAGCCATTGCTTCTTTTGCCTTTCAGTTACCATATGCAGTGTTAGACGGTAATGTCTATCGATTCATATCAAGAATAAAAGGGATAGATACACCTATCGACTCAACAGAAGGAAAAAAACGCTTTACCGAAGTTGCCAATGAATTATTAAATACCAACGACCCGGCGCACCATAATCAGGCAATGATGGAAATGGGAGCTGTCATTTGTAAGGCTCAAACTCCGGAGTGTGATCAATGTCCTTTTCAATCAGATTGTGTGGCTTTTCTTACAGGTCAAATACCCAACCTTCCGGTAAAGAGCAAAAAGATTAGCCAACGGCATCGTTACTTCAATTATTTTTTGGTTGATGAAACTGATACCTTATATATACAACAACGAAATGGTAAAGATATCTGGCAAAACCTTTATCAATTGCCATTAATAGAGTCTGAAAAGAAACTTTCGGCCTCCTATTTCAAAAAGCAAACTCAAGAAGACGTTAAATTATTGAATGATACCAAACATATTCTGAGTCATCAGATCATTCATTCAAGCTTTTTTCAGACAACAACAAATGCATTAGTAAAACTTGGCATCAATGATTATCAACAAGTAAAAAAAGAGGAATGCATCAATTATCCATTCCCACAATTGGTCGTTAACTTTTTTAGCGAACAAAATATACCTGGATACAAAAAAGAGTAACGTTTGTTTTAAATTGAAAGTTTTGTACTTTTAAATTCGCAAATTTAATAAACATATAATGTCGGTTAATAAAGTAATTTTAGTAGGAAACGTAGGGAAAGATCCTGAAGTAAGACACTTCGAAAACGATGGTGCTGTAGCCAACTTTCCACTGGCAACTACCGAACGCGGTTATACCACACGCAATGGACAGGAAATTCCGGATAGAACCGAATGGCATAACATTGTTGTATGGCGAGGCTTAGCCAAGGTAGTAGAAAGTTATGTAAAAAAAGGCACTCAAATTTATATCGAAGGAAAGCTTAGAACACGTTCATACGACGACAAAGATGGAAATAAGCGTTATGTAACTGATATATATGCTGATAATTTGCAATTATTAGGAAGACGCGGTGAAAGCACAAGTAATGGTGATTCAGGAATGGGTGGCCAACAATTTGCTACGCCTCAATCACAGACTATTTCTTCTCCTCCTCAAAACGATGATTTTTTGAAGGAAGATGAAACGGATGATCTGCCATTTTAGTTCAATTTAAATAGATATTGATTGGAAGCTGATAGTATTCCCCTTATAATGCAGGCAAGCGTAGGAATTGATTTTCTACCTTTATCGGTAAGTACTGCGTTTGTCATTCTCTTAAACCTCTTTTTCTTATTGTCTTCCGGACTGATTTCTGGTTCTGAAGTTGCATATTTCTCGCTTGAACCTATTGATCTGGACAAGTTAAAAGAGAAAAAATCGAGGAAAAACAAACTTGTTCTGGACCACCTTGATGATAAAGAGACTTTACTCGCTACCATACTGATAGGCAATAATTTTGTTAATGTTGCCATTGTAATACTAACCTCATTCATTACTAGTCAGCTGATTGTATTTAATGGTAACAGCCTGATTCAGATTCTTGTTGAGATCATTTTCATTACCTCAATAATATTGTTCTTTGGTGAGATATTGCCTAAAGTGTATGCCTCCAAATCGCCTTTAATGTTTGCCGGTGTAATGGCTTATCCATTATGGGTCCTTACAAAAATTCTTAGTCCGCTTAGTCTGATACTGACCAAATCAACAGGATTTGTTAATCGCAGATTATCGCGCAGATTAAAGAATCTTTCAATGGACGACATCTCTCATGCACTTGAATTAACCGGTAACGATATTACCGAGGAAAAAGAGATTTTACAGGGAATTGTTAAGTTCGGCAACATCAATGTTGATGAGATTATGACAGCCCGAGTGGATGTAATTGATGTTGAGATAAAAAGCGACTATAATAAAGTATTACAAACCATCATCGATTCAGGTTATTCACGCATACCAGTATTCGAAGACACTCCTGATAATGTTAAAGGAGTTTTGTACGTAAAAGACTTATTGGCTCATTTAGATAATGATCCTAATTTTAATTGGCAGAAACTGATCCGAGAAGCCTATTATGTACCGGAAACAAAGATGCTTAATGACCTATTGGATGAATTTCAATCGAGAAAAATTCATATGGCCATTGTGGTTGATGAGTACGGAGGTACATCGGGCATTGTAACACTGGAAGATATTCTGGAAGAAATTGTTGGGGACATCAATGATGAGCTGGATGATGATGAAGATTTTTACACCATCCTTCCGGACGGATCCTATAGTTTTGAAGCAAAAACTCAAATTAACGATTTCCATAAAGCTACCAACACAGATGAGGATTCATTTGATGATGTAAGAGGCGAAGCTGAAACGCTTGCCGGTCTGATTCTTGAACTGAAAGGTGAAATACCTCAAAAGAACGAAAAGATTGAATACAAGAAATTTATCTTCACCATCTTATCGGTTGATAACAGAAGGATTAAGAGGATAAAATTTGAGCTGAAAAAGGAGAAAAAGAAATGAGAAGAGGATGGACTAATTCAGTAATGATATCATTATTTGCAGTAACCATAATTGCGATCCTGTCATCATGCAGGGGACACCAATCCCCCAAACCAAGAGGGTATTTTAGAATAGAATTTCCTGAGCACAGTTACCAGCTATTCGACTCCACTTATCCTTATAAATTCGAATATCCTGAATATGCCAAAATAGTGGCCGACACATTACCTGACGCTGAAGCATATTGGTGTAATGTATCGTTCCCAACCTTAAATGGACAAATCCATTTAAGCTACAAAACAGTTGGCGACCGTTTTTACGATTTGTTGGAAGATAGTCGTAAGCTGGCATATAAACATAGTATTAAGGCAGATGCCATTAATGAGCGATATTTCGAAAATCCTGACAAACAAGTGATGGGTGTTTTATACGAGATTAAAGGCAATGCAGCTTCACCTTTTCAGTTTTTTGTAACCGACAGTACAAAGCATTTTTTAAGAGGTTCGTTATATTTTAATACGGTACCTAACAAAGATTCGCTGGCTCCGGTAATTCAATTCGTAAAGGAAGACATTGAGCATCTTATCGAGAGTATTGAATGGAAATAGTTGTAAGATGCCACTGGAAAAAATAATAGAAAAAAACTCACAAGGTAAAGTTGTCATCTGGCACTTAACAGAGAGCCTCGAAAATTTGCTGATGATGATTCATTTATCAGATTCTGATCAAAAGGTATTTGATACCTTTAAACTGGATAAGCGTAAGAAAGAATGGATTTGTTCTCGAATCATCCTGCAGCAAATCATTAACGATTATCCACAAATTACCTACACTGATAATGGTAAACCATTTCTGGTTAATCAATCAAAACACATCAGCATCTCGCATGCAACAAATTTTGTGGCCGTAAGTATATCAGACCACCCGACAGCACTGGATATTGAAATTTGCTCACCCCGAGTCGAAAAAGCAGCATCCCGCTTTGTACATGATGAGGAATGGAAATTTATTACAGATACAGAGAAAGTTAACTTCCTGACTTTAATCTGGTCAGCTAAAGAAACATTGTACAAATACTTTGATGAATGGGGTGTGGTTTTTAAAGAACATTTCCGCATTCATCCATTTAGTATATGCGAAAGAGGTGAATTCAATTCGCATTGCAATTACAAACACCATGATCAGGATCTTATTCTTGATTACGAAATAACTCCCGATTACGCATTAGTATATCATATAAACAACACAAATGATTTATAAGCAGATATCAGATAATTTCAAGCAACAGAAAAAGCAACTTGCCTTACTGCTCGATCCGGATAAGTTCGGAACCGAACAGATGAAATCACTATCTGCGTTATTAGATCTTGTTACACCTGATTTACTTCTGGTTGGTGGCAGTCTCGTGAGTACCGACACTTATGTCTTTATTAATGAACTGAAGAAACATATTCATCTACCTGTAGTTTTATATCCTGGTTCTTCAACTCAATATGCATCTAATGCTGATGCTGTTTTGTTTCTGTCACTGTTATCCGGGCGCAATCCGGAATATCTGATCAGTCACCATGTGGCCAGTGCACCTTTAATCAAGGCTAACAATACTGAAACCATTTCGACAGGGTATTTATTGATTGACGGAGGTTGCACTACCTCAGTACAATACATCAGCCATACCTTACCTATTCCAGCTAACAAGAATGACATTGCCATAGCAACAGCCCTGGCTGGCCAATACCTGGGAATGAAACTTATTTATATGGATGCCGGCAGTGGAGCCAAAAATCCAGTTTCTGCCGAGATGATCTCATCCGTTAAGCAACAAATAGATATTCCTTTAATGATTGGCGGAGGATTGAACACTTCATCAAAAATTGAAACAGCTTGCAAAGCTGGTGCTGATATAATTGTAATAGGCAATGCCCTTGAAAAAGACCTTTCGCTGATTAAAGAGTTTAGTGAAGTAATACAATCATTCAATTAATAGCTTCCTAAATCAATATCTGGCTTTTCACCCATCACATGCTGTGAGATTAGCTTACCGGTAATTGGTGCCAGGCTCATTCCCATCATTGCATGTCCTGCTGCCACATATAGGTTCTTATATGACTTGCTACCACCAATATAAGGTACACCTGTTGGACTCAGAGGTCTCAACCCTTCCCATACGTTTTGCATTTCAGCTTTCATTGGTTGAATTGATGGAATTGCAGCACTTGTCTGGTCCAGCATCGATTGTATTCGTTTCAGTCTCAGCTCTCCCACTCTTCCGCCAAATTCCATTCCACTTCCCAATCTAACTCTATCATTCAGGGGAGTTAAAGCAACCTTGGCTTCTGATAAAATAGCCGGAGTCTTTAATGGCATTTCTTCTGATGGTATGTCAATACTATACCCTTTCCCTGCAATTATAGGCAAAGATAATCCAATGGATCGGGCTATTGCAGAAGAATAAACACCAGCTGCCAAAACATAATCATCTGCATAAAATGTCTCATCTTTGGCCTTCACCCCACTAATTCTCCCTTTATTAATTATGATCTTTTCGGTAGCTGCTCCATAATGAAAAACCACACCAGACTCTTCCAGAAATGATTTCAACCAGCGCATATGACTATCAGGTGAAATATTTGCGTCACTTTCATATAATACCGCTCCTTTTATATCAAGCGACAAATAAGGTTCCCTTTCTGTCACTTCCGGCAAACTTAAAACACTGGTTTTTATATTTAATGAGTTGGCAATTTTTGTCAGCTCAATTTCTTCATCCCATCCTTTATCAGTAGTACACATCATCAATAATCCTTTGTGATGATATTGACTTTTGTGATTGGATATTTTATCCAATTCTCGATATAATTTATGGCTTTCATTATTCAACTGATAAAGAACCGGAATACCTTTATTTACTTTACTTTTATTAGCCGCAAGCAGAAATCGGGAGAACCATCCAATATTTTTTATATTTCTAACCAATGGTAGGTAAACCGGACTCTTCTGATCAAAAATCATTTTTAACCCTTGATGAAGCATTGCCGGCGATGCCATAGGAACAAAATGACTGGGAACAATCAATCCACAATTGCCATAGGAGCAACCACTTTCATCTCCTCTCTCTGAAGCCTCAATAACCTCAACCTCACAACCACGTTCATGAAGATAATATGCACAATGTAGACCTATAGCTCCGGCTCCAATAATCAAAACCTTCTTTTTCATAGGCTATAACTTACCAACTACTCTGAAACCAAATGCATACGGATCATCTTCATCATCAATGATAATATGATTGTATCCAGTAATTTTAGCCCAACCTTCAATTCCTGGCACAATGGCATCATATTCTCCAATCTTTAAGTCAGACTCAACCGTACCGACAAACTGACTGCCAATCACACTTTCATGTAAAAAAGAGGAACCAACCTCCAACTTACCCAATGAATACCATTGAGCCATACGAGCGGATGTACCTGTTCCACAAGGGCAACGATCGATGGCTTTCTCACCATAAAACACAGCATTACGTGCATCTGCCTCTTCACTAATAGTATTACCTGTCCATAGCACATGACTCAATCCATTGATTTTTTCATTCTGAGGATGCACAAAACTATATTTCTCATTCAACAATCTCCTAATCTCACCGCTATATGAGATTAACTCATCGGCAGTAAAATGATGTAAACCTGAGAAGTTTTTCTGTTCATCAACAATGGCATAAAAGTTACCTCCGTAAGCAACATCCACTAATAACTCTCCCAAGTCAGGGCTCTCAATGGTGAGACCTTTTTTATACAAAAAGGATGGAACATTAATGATTTTTACAGAAACCACCTTGCCTTTCTCGTTTTGCTTATACTTAGCCAATACCAGACCTGCAGGAGTTTCCAGTCGTAATTCACCGGGAGTATGAGGAGTAATTAAGCCTTCTTCGATAGCTATGGTAACGGTTCCAATGGTTCCATGACCGCACATGGGCAGGCAGCCGCTGGTTTCGATAAACAATATACCTGCATCATTCTGAGGATTCTCAGGTGCAAATATCATGCTTCCCGACATTTGTTCATGACCACGAGGCTCAAACATTAAACCCGTCCTGATCCAATCATATTCCTTTAAAAAATGCTCACGTTTTTCGAATATGCTTTTTCCTTTAAGGTTTGGAACACCACCGGCCACAACTCTTACAGGATTCCCGCAGGTATGTCCGTCGATACAAAAAAATGTTTTTTTCGCCATATGCTTATGGTTAAAAGGTTAAGAGTTATGTATTAAATCACCTCCTGAGTCCATTTGTTATCAACCTTGCGCCAGATACCAAGAGGATTGCTATTTTGTAATTCCAGGGGTAATAATTGATCAGGAAAATCCTGGTAACAAACAGGTCGAACAAATCGCTTGATGGCATCAACACCAACTGAAGAAAAACGGCTGTCACTGGATGCCGGGAAAGGCCCTCCGTGTTGCATGGCTGCAGCCACTTCTACACCTGTTGGCACACCGTTAAGCAACAACCTGCCACTTTTTTCAGTCAGTAAATCTGTCAATTCTCTATTCTCAATCAATTCATCTTCATCTGCCTGCAGAGTCGCTGTTAATTGTCCTTTCAAATGCTGAATTACCTGTTCTACCTCTTTTGTATCATCACATACCACCAATAAGCTAAAAGGTCCAAACACCTCTTCATGCAACTGCGGATGCTTCACAAAATCTACCGCAGAAACAGTTGCAATGGCCGGCCTAACTAAGGTTGACTCAATATCTTTGTTTTGGCCTATTATCGTAACAACCTCATGAGAAAGAACCTTTTCAGCATTTAGCTTGTAATTCCTCAAGACTCCAGAACTAAACATCTGCGCACCAGATGCCTCATTCAAACGTATTGTCAAAGTCATTACAAACTCATCAAAACCTTCTGTTTTGGTTGTTATCATTAAACCGGGATTGGTACAAAACTGACCTGCTCCCATATTAACCGACTTAACCAGTTTGTTAGCTATACTCTCATATCGGTTTCGTAATGCATTGGGCAAAATGACAACCGGATTAACACTACCCATCTCTGCGAATACAGGTATTGGTTCATCACGCTCCGCAGCCAGTTTAACAAGGGCCATTCCGGCTGTTGCTGAACCAGTGAAACCCACAGCCTTTGTTTCGGGATGCTTCACCAGCCATTGGCCGGATTCAATGCCATCGTCCTGAATCAACTCAAAAACACCACTTGGCAACTCACATTGGCTTACAGCTTTTTTAATAGCTGCAGATACCAATAAACTGGTTTTAGGATGGGCGGGGTGACCTTTAACAACTACCGGATTTCCTCCTGCTAAAGCCGATGCTGTATCTCCTCCGGCAACAGAAAAAGCCAGTGGAAAATTACCTGCTCCAAATACAACTATCGGGCCCATAGGTATCAATAGTTTTCTTAAATCAGGTTTGGATAAAGGTTGCCTACCCGCATCACCTATATCAATTACTGCTTCTATCCACGATCCTTCTTCCACCAGGTCTGCAAACTTATTTAATTGACCAACTGTTCTGCCGCGTTCTCCAACAACTCTTGCTTCAGGTAAATTAGTCTCTTCCATAACTGTTTGAATAAGCTCATCACCTAAACGCTCCATTTCTTCTCCAATCAGTCTTAAAAACTTTGCCTTATCCTTGCCAGATGTATGCTTTAATCTTTTAAATGCTTCAGCAGCCTCAAGCATTGCGCTATTTACGCTTTCTTTAATATCTGTCACTATAAAATGTTTTTATTCGAACACAGGTCTATTTTCTAACGCAGCTTCAATGGTTTGAATGATTTTTTCTCGTTCATCTCCGCTAATCATTTTGCGTGGTGACCGCACAAACTCAGTTCCTATTTCAGTATATACCTCACAAAGTTTGATATACTGAACAAGCTTAGGATGAATATCCATTTCGAGCAATGGCATAAACCAACGATATAACTGAACCGCTTCTTCGATTTTACCTTGTTTAGCTAATTCAAACAATACAACTGTTTCTTTCGGGAAAGCACAAACCAATCCTGCCACCAAACCATCAGCCCCCAGTAAAAGAGCTTCGAGACAAAGCGTATCAACACCTCCCATAATCTTAAAACGATCACCAAAAGCATTTTTCATTCGGGTAATATTGGTCAAATCACGGGTTGATTCTTTCACTGCTTCAATATTGCTCACATCTTTCAGTTGCTCAAACATATCTACAGTGATCTCAATCTTATAATCAACCGGATTATTATAAAGCAAAATCGGTAGGAATGTTGAGGCTGCCACCTCTTTGAAATAAGTCACTGTCTCCTGATCATCGGCCTTATACAAAAGCGGAGGCAATAACATCAGGCCATCAGCACCTTCTTTTTCAGCTCTCTGTGCCGCTTCAATGGCTCTTTCAGTACTCGATTCTGCAATATTCATTATAACCGGCACCTTTGATCGATAAGGTTGAAGAGCCTGTACCAGTTGAATTTTCTCATCGCCACTAAGCGTGCTGGATTCCCCCAATGATCCTCCCAGAATAATACCGGAAACACCTGACTCAATCTGATATTCTATGTTTTTAATAAAAGCTTCAATATCAAGCTCTCCGTTTTCTTTAAATTTTGTAGTTACTGCAGGATATACTCCTTTCCAGTTTGGTTTCATACTAATAGTTTTAATGATTAATATACATCACAAACATATCGGATATTTATATCCTTTTATACTCTTATATTAACCATTTTTTGAACTATTTATTCTACTTTTAGAGCTTTAACTATATTTAATGGTAATTTAAGGCATTTTATTGTTTATGAAAGCTATCAGATTTATCATTCCAAAAACCGGCAATAATTCTTTTCGCCATCAGGTCGATAAAGGATCAACTTTCTATGACAATATTCATTATCACCCTGAACACCAGATAACTTTAATTTTAAAAGGAGAAGGAACAAGCTTCATAGGCAATCATATCGAACGATTTCAACCTGATGACATATTTATGATTGGTAAAAATGTACCGCATGTAACCCGATGTGATGAAGCCTATTATGAGCATGACTCCAAGTTAAAAGTTCACAGCATTTCCCTTTTCTTTAAGGATGAGTCATTTGGTCAGCAGTTCTTTGAAATTCCGGAAATGGCACATATTAAAAGGTTATTGGCAGAAGCTTCTAAAGGATTAAGACTTGAAGGTGAGGATAAGGTTCAAGTTTCCCAATTAATTAAGGATTGCCAAACTCAGGATGGCTTCGAACGATTTCAAACTTTTATGAACATTCTCAATATCTTTGCCCAATCAAAAGATTGCCGTAGCCTGTCGACCATCAGTTATCAAACTCCAACCAAACAAGTCGATAACGAAAGAATCAATATTGTATTTCAGTATCTATCCAGAAATTTCAAGGAAGAAATTGAATTACAGAAAATTTCAGAAGTCGCAAATATGACTCCAAATTCATTCTGTCGTTATTTCAAGCAGCGAACCGGAAAACCATATACCGTTTTTTTGAATGAAATGAGAATTGAATATGCAGGTAACTTAATTGCCGGCACAACAGACAGCTTTGGAAATATTGCTGCAAAATGTGGCTTCAACAGTATTTCCTACTTTAACAGGCAGTTCAAACAAATTACAAAACTAACTCCTCTTCAATACCGAAAAAAATACAATCGAAAAGGATAGTAAAGCCTATCAGGTGATTAAAAACTACAATAATTTGATAAACTCATTAAAAAATTAAGTAAAAAAGAATTTTTCTTGTAACTTATTTCGGTAACGCAACGAATAATTTTGGTATGAACTTAAGAAAATACAGGGTTCCGGAGATTATATATGGAGATAATTCAATTGGCCTTGCTGCCAAATTTGCTAAAAACTTCAATGCAAATAAGATTCTTCTTGTAACTGATTCTGGTATACAAAAAGCCGGATGGGTAAAAGAACTGGAAGAGTCGTTACAGGAAAATCAACTCAATTACATTATTTATAACAATATCACTCCTAATCCAAAAGACTTTGAGGTGAACGAAGGAGCTAAATTGTACATAAAAGAAAAATGTAATCTTATTATTGCCATTGGAGGAGGTAGTGTTATTGACTGTGCAAAAGGAATTGGTATTGTTTGTACAAATGGCAAAGACATAAATGAATTCGAAGGTGTTGATAATATTCGTGTCCCAATGCCTCCTTTAATCTGTATTCCAACAACAGCCGGTTCATCTGCCGACATCTCTCAATTTGCCATTATTTTAAACACCCAAAAACAAAAGAAGATAGCCATTATTAGCAAGGCTCTGGTACCTGATGTCGCCATTATCGATGCCATAACAACCACATCAATGGATGCGGAATTAACAATCAATACGGGAATTGATGCCTTGGTTCATGCCATAGAAGCGTATGTATCGAACGCCAGTTCTGTATTTACAAATATAAATGCATTAAAAGCTATTGATTTACTGAGCAACAATCTGTTTACCGCGGTTAATGAACCGTATAACGTAGAAGCCAGAAACAATGTTATGATGGGAAGTATGCTGGCAGGCATAGCATTCTCTAATGCCAGTTTAGGAATAATCCATGCAATGGCGCATAGCCTTGGTGGATTGAAAGATTTACCACATGGAGAGTGCAATGCTATTTTAATGGATTATTGTATAGACTTTAACTTCGAAAGTTGCCCTGAAAAATTTAAAGATATCTATGTGAGTATGGGGGGTGATGTTAAAACACCTGATGATCAGATTAAGGCTAAGCTAACAGACAAAATAAGGCAATTAGCAAATTCACTTGGTGTTGCAACGTCATTTAAACACTATAATATTGAAGATATCAACATTGAACAAATTGCCACCAATGCTTTTTATGATCCTTGTATTGCAACAAATCCAAGAGATGTAGAGTTGGATGACATCAAGCAGCTATTTACGAAACTATTATACTAAACAATTAGATTTCAACAGGTTCAAACATGAGTGAACATAACGAAGATAAGGAAGTAATTAGACGAAAGGTTCTTGGGCTCGGTGAAGATTCCGTTAGTAAAAGCTATTATCCTCAACTTCAACAACACATTCATGAATTAGAGCGAAAAACCAAAGCTCTGGAAGCAAAAACAATTGAACTGAATAAAACAATTGAAGATCTTGAAAACACTAAAGCATTACTTGAAATTGAAGAAGAGCGCTTTAGAGAATTATTTGAAAGTGCCAATGATGCCATCTTTATTTTTGACACGGATGATCATTGTATTGAATGTAACAGTCAGGCAATAAAACTTCTGCAATTTGACAGCAAAAATGAAATAATGGGACTTAGCCCTATAGACTTTTCACCCAAATATCAGGCGAATGGAGAATTAACAGTTACGGCCCTCTCTTATTACAAAAAAAAGCTGATGGAAGGTGAATCGCAGATATTTGATTGGATAGTAATTAGAAAAGATAAATCTCTGGCTTATACCGAAGCATCACTTAACAGTATTTTAATTGGTGAAAATAAGTATGTACAGGCAATTGTAAGAGACATTACAAAATTTAAAAAGCTGGAACAGGATTTCAGTTTAGCGACCATCAGAACTGAAGAAAGGGAAAGAGTTCGGTTTGCAAAGGAATTACATGATGGCATTGGTCCCATTCTGTCAACCATTAAACTTTACCTTCAGTGGCTGAATGACACCGATAACCAGGAACACATTGAGATCATTAAAAAGAAAATTAATGAAAGTATCAACGAGGCTACCAAATCAATTAAAGAAGTTTCGCAGAATCTTAGCCCACATGTTTTAATAAATTACGGCCTTATTGAAGCCCTGAATATTTTTATTGAAAAAATTAAAGAAACAGGTAAGCTAAACGTTAATCTGAAACAAAATCTATCTCAACGATTGGATAAAGACCTTGAAGTAATGTTTTACAGAGTAACCACCGAACTTATTAATAACACCATAAAACATGCAGGTGCCAATCTCTCTGAGATTACTATTAAAAAAGAAGGTGAGATTATTTATTTTACATACTCTGATGATGGTAAAGGGTTATCAGAGAGCCATGGGAATAAACCCAACCCTGGCATGGGAATTAACAATATTATAAATAGGGTAAAAAGTGTAGGTGGTATAATCGATTTCAAACAAAAGAAAGAGAATGGATTCAAGATGAAGATAATTGTTGCCACGCACCTTTCAAACGCAAATGAAATAGATTAATAAACGGCAAAACAATTAACAAATGAATACAGATCTACCCAATATAATATTAGTTGACGACCATGATTTATTCAGAGATGGATTAAAAACATTATTAGAGCTCAATAATATTGGTAAGGTTATAGCACAGGCTTCAAACGGTGTGGAATTTATAGAGCTATTAAAGAGCAATGATGCTGACCTTGTTTTAATGGATATTGAAATGCCACGTATGAATGGCATTGAAGCACTTCAGAAAGCATTGGAAATTAAACCTGACATAAAAGTATTGGCTATTTCAATGTTTACGGATCATCAGTATTATTACGATATGATGACTTCAGGTGCCAAAGGTTTCGTATTTAAAACAGCAAACCTCGAAGAATTGTCAAATGCCATCAGGTCTGTTTTAAAAGGTGGCACTTTCTTTTCTGCTGCCTTATTACAGGAAATGATTATAAAATACCGTCAGGAAAAAAATCAAACAGACAGTCAGCCTGAAATAGAATTAAATACCAAAGAGATTGAAATACTCACTTATATGGTGGATGGTTTATCGGCTAAAGAAATAGCAGACAAAACGAATCTGTCGCCTAAAACAGTTTCGAATTATAAAACACTTATGCTTGAAAAAACAGGCAGTAAGAATGCTGTAAGCCTTGTTGTATATGCCATTAAGAATCAACTAATAGAACTATAGTATTTCCTTCCGACAAGTTTTCCCTAACCCTCTACATGGAAAACCCTCAATACCTATAAGGTAAAAATACCTTATAAATTCCTACAAATTACCTCTAAAAAACGCCTTTTGGCTACTCTATCTTTACATCATCAATAATAGATGAAGAGTGGGAGTATTAAAAAACCTATGTATCGGGTTAAAACTAAAAAAAACAATGAAACTAATTGTTGTTGACGATAATAAGAGCTTCCTGGAAGCAGTGACCTTCTTTCTTGAAGAGAAGTTACACTACAATGTTATCGATCAGTTTAGTTCGGGGGGCGATTTATTGAGTAGTAGTAAACTGAATCAGGCCGATATCATATTATTGGATATTGAAATGCCTGATATGAAGGGATTTGAGGTAGCCAAAAGATTATTATACAGGTATCATCACCTGAAACTGGTTGCCGTAACAAATCATTCAGACAGTGTTTTCCTGAACGACCTGATTGGCTCAGGCTTCAGAGGGTTCGTTCCGAAAAACACTGTATTTGATCACATGTCTAAAGTATTAACAGAAGTACATAATAATAGTTACTCTTTTCCAACCAACCTAAAACTGAAAAATCTTACACAAGAAATAAACTCAAAAAGGGGGGAAACATTATGAAGTTTATTAATGATATCAGAATAGGTACAAGACTCAATATAATATTGGGGCTAACGATAGCAGTAATATTTATTGCTTTAACAATCTACACGGTTTCGATGGAGAAGAAAACTATTCTTGAAGATGCACATAACCGGTTGACAGAACAGGTAGATGACATCTCAAGATTTCTTAGAAACGAAATCAAATTAAACCAGGAAGAAGTAGATATAGGTTTACACTACGTTGAATGTTACATTAACAACTTAGGGGAGATAAAAATTGATCGTCGCGATGAGAACCAATACACAGCCATTAATCAGGCGACCAAAGAAGAAAGTATTGTTACTCTTAACTCATGGACTATCGGTGGTAATAAAATACATGGTAATCATGCGATTGTTGATGCTATTAAAGAAAAGATTGGCGGTACTGCTACTATTTTCCAACGCATACCCGGTGGATATTTAAGAATATCAACCAATATTTTAGATAACAATGGACAAAGAGCCGTAAACACTTACATTCCTAACAGTTCGCCTGTTGCACAAACTGTTAACGATGGTAAAACATTTTTTGGTAGAGCCTTTGTTGTTAATGATTGGTATCTCACAGGATACAGCCCGATCGTAATCGACGGTAAAGTTGAAGGTATGCTCTATTTTGGAGTGAACGAAAAAGATTTGAGTGGGCTAAAAGAAATATTCTATTCCAAAACCTACTATGAAAATGGTTATCCATTTTTATTGGAGGCTGATGGCGAAATACTGGTTCACAAAACCGAAGAGGGGAAAGATATTTCAGAAGAATCAATATTTAAACTGATAACAGAATCGGGTAAGGAACAAGATAAGATACGAACCAACTGGAGAGACGAAGACGTTGAGATTTATTACGAATATGTTGATGAAGTAGATTCTTATGTAGTCATTACAGTATTTCATGATGATTTAATGAAATCAGTTAGAGAGGCTCGTAGTTCAATTTTATTATCAATGTTTATATCGCTGGCTCTATTCTTTATCATTAACACATTATTAAGTAAGAATATAAGTCGCGGATTGAACAAGGCCGTAGGCCTGGCCAAAGCTTTAGCCGAAGGTAACCTGACACATCAGTTAGAAATTAATCAAAAAGATGAAGTTGGTATTTTGGCCAATGCATTAACCATGATGTCTTATAAACTAAAAGAAGTTATCTCAAGTGTGCAGCAAGGAGCCAGAAATGTATCGGATGCAAGTATGCAATTAAGTACAGCATCAGAACAGATTTCGCAAGGGGCATCAGAACAGGCATCATCTACTGAGGAGGTATCCTCATCAATGGAAGAGATGGTCGCTAATATTGAGCAAAACAACTTCAATTCAGGAAAAGCTGAAGAAATTGTACAAACAACTGCCCAAAATATTCAGATTGGTTATGATACGGCTAAAGAAGCGGCAATATCAATGGTTGAGATTGCAGAAAAGATTCAGATTATTAACGAAATAGCAATGCAAACCAACATCCTGGCCTTAAATGCAGCAGTAGAGTCGGCAAGAGCGGGAGAGCATGGCCGGGGGTTTGCCGTTGTTGCCGGTGAAGTTCGCAAATTGGCTGAGCGTAGTAAAATAGCTGCCAACGACATATTTACGGTTTCAAACAATGGAGTTGCTAAAGCCAGAGTTGCCGGCGAACGACTGGAACAGGTTGTTCCTCAAATGGAAAAAGCTGTAGGATTGGTAAAAGAGATTGCTGCAGCATCGCATGAGCAAAACCAGGGATCGGAACAGATAAATTCAGCCATTCAGGAATTGAGCAATATAACACAACAAAATGCGGCAGCCAGTGAAGAGATGGCAACCAGCTCAGAGGAATTGGCTAGTCAGGCTGAACAACTAAGTGAGATAATGTCATTTTTCAAAATATAAAAACCAAGTTCATTAATATCTATAATCTACATTACCTCTAAAGAGAGGGACCACTTGGTAATAAGGGGCAAGGGGTGATTTAAGGGGGAAGTGAGATGATCGGTTCTGTGCCGGTCATCTCCTTTAAAGTAAATCAGATGGTAGCCATCATTGTTAGTTTTGAGCTGACGATGATGGCTTTTTCTTGTACTGTATTCCATTCTTTTCATTAGTGTTTTTATATGAAAACTTAGGATTTACAATTATCTTAGCTTAATCGAACCATTTGAAACGATCTATGATGAAAAGAAAAACAACCATATTAATACTCTTTACCACATTCTTCATTTGTAATCTATCTGCAAAAGTTACTGAAATACCATATACTCAGTTACCAACCGGTCAGTTGGTTGTGGAACTTAAAATAGATGGCATTAATCTGCCACAATTATTTATTGTTGAAACATCAGGAGGCAACTACCTGCGAAAAGACATGAATTATCGTTTGCATGATCTTGGTCTGGATACCCTCGAGACAACCTTTAAATTTAAGCAAATAACCATTGGGGAAAGGGTCATTTCAAATACTAAATTTAAAACCAAACGACACCTGGGCAATAGAAGTGAATATGCTTTCCCGGCCCCTGTAATTGGCACTATCGGAGCTGACTTGTTCAATAAACTGGCAGTTCAGTTCGATTTTGATAAGAAATTAATTCGTATAGCTGATAACATTAAAGAACTGAGTATTCCCGAAGAAACCAATACCATAGGTTTTACTCAGAGTTTATTACATAAGACACCAACTATTGATATTGAACCCTGGCAATACATGCGGCAACCCGTTGAACTGGAAGTATCCATGCCTGTCGGTATTAATCTTTCATGGAATGGCCCTGCACTCGAAAAACGATATCGAAATAAAAACAGCATGACTGGCTACCGCGTGTCTTTGGATGATGTTACTGTAATTGATATGTATGAACAAATAGTATCGCAGGTAAATTTCGATTATAATTTTGTTCTGTATAATGTACCCATTACTTTTTGTGATGACATAAGGCCAATTATAGGATATCAATTTCTAAGACACTTTTTAATAACCTTTGATTTTAAAGGAGGAAAGATTTACCTCCAGCCCATCACCGAAGAAGCAAAAGCTTTGTTCGTTAATAATAAACAGAATTCAAATCAGAATTAATAGAAAACTAGGGCAAAACTTCTTTTAAAGGTTTACCCTCACATCCGTTAGGAAAAGGTATTTCAAGAAAAGAAGAGATTGTTGGAGCCACATCAGCCATTGATACCTTCTCGTAAATATTTCTTCTTCCAATTTTCCATCCGTAAAAAACCAATGGTACGGTAGATGAAGTCCAGTGTCGATGAACAGGATCCTTACCATCAATTTCTTCATTCCAACCGGGTTGCAGTCTAATCAGAATATCACCAGAACGCTTAGGGTGGTAATTGAGTTTTAAGCTTTCCATTGCAGCCAGGTCGGATGTTGAAGCCATTAGTTCATCAGCGGGTAAGGCATAAGCAACGCCTTCTACCTGCATTAAAAACTTAGCCGATTGATCCAGTATTTCCTTTTTCGATATTTTCGATTGCTCCAGTAACTCATGATTCAAATAAACCTGACCATCGTGATAAGCCTTAACCCAGGTTCCTTGCCCATGAATTGCCATCAGATAAAGATTTAACAAAGACGCAGCCTTTCTTCCACTAAATAAACCGGTTGGAATATTGGCCCTTCCATTATCGACTACTGATCTTACAGGTGCTGCTATAGCACTGGTTATAACCAATGTATTCTCCAGTCCCACTTCACTATCCAATATTTTTAGCATATCAGCAATCTCCTGATCTAACCGAAGCAACATATCCTCTGTTTCGGCTTCAAAAGCAGCGGCTGAGGTACGATGTGCCGAGCGAGTTGTAAACTGAACCGTTAGAATATCAGTTACCTCATCCTTTCCATATTCTCCGTTTAACACCTGACTAACGGTAAAATCTCGGATCAACTTATTTCCATAGGGTGATTCCAAAACATTTTGATAGGCATTTTTATCTTTTCCCTTCTTTAATGAATACAAAAACGTATGACCTTGTGGCAGTTCTTCACTAAAATACTGTAATTGATGATACTCACTCAAATCAGCAAGTGGCCCCCACTGCCTTTCGGCATATACATCCAGTAATTTTTTTCCATTAAACTCAGTTACCCAGTCAGGCAATTTGGTTAGAGCAGTATCTGCATTTAATACCATATTTCCAGTGGTTGCGTCAGGATAGTAAGTATAATCCGGTGCATGACCACCTGTCCAAACAAGAAAGTCAGGGTTGAAGCCAATGCTGGTCACTTTCGATTGACCATTATACATCCATTTCAACTCATCAGTAAAAGTTGAAGCCAGCATATTTTTAGCCGAAGGCAAAACTCCATTATCAATATCTGCAGCATCGGCCATAACCTTATTGTATTTTAGTTTATCATACCATACATCAGAGATTATACCATGAGTTGAGGGATAAGCCCCACTATATAAAGTCGAAAGATTACATCCGGCATAAACTGATCCTGCCGGAAAAGAGGCATTCCTATAAAATGCTCCTCCGTCAATTAATCGGTTGAATCCTTCATTACTAAACTTATCTCTGAATGCTACCAGCTGGTCTGTACTTAATTCATCAATCAGAAAAAACACAACCAACTTTGGTTTAGGTGAGGCAATACGATGCTGAGCTATAGCCGAATAGCTAAAACTTAATACTAGCAGTATATATATCGAAAATCTAAATCGTGTCATTATAATTAAATTTGGTGCCCAAATATAACCATAGCAACAGCGAAATAAAAAAGGAATTGCCCTAGCAGACGCTTTTTTTGTATGTAACTACATCCACGCTTTCAACATAAACAATTCCACCACAGCCCGATTTATCAATTAACTTCGAAACAATCTCGGCAAAATCATAAATGCGCTCTTCCCGATCAACCATTTCAATAATGACAGGCATATTTTCGGGCAACGAAAAAGATTTTGCATTATTGGCTAAATCATCCGCCCCATACGAAAGAATACCTTTGTGAGCTGTAGCACCTGCAATTTTATATTTCTTTGCAGCAAATAAGATTGCTTCATAGAGTGAACGCTGGTACACTATTCCTTCCTCACTAACTATAATTTTGAGTTTCTTTGCATCTCCATCAAGTACCATAAAAGTGTGTTTGGTGTATTTATTAGTGTAGGTAAATTACAATTTTATACTTACAAATTCAATTAAATTATCAGCCATTCTAAAATCGATAATA
The DNA here is from genome assembly GCF_963674565.1 of uncultured Carboxylicivirga sp. Taxonomy (NCBI): domain Bacteria; kingdom Pseudomonadati; phylum Bacteroidota; class Bacteroidia; order Marinilabiliales; family Marinilabiliaceae; genus Carboxylicivirga; species uncultured Carboxylicivirga sp. The sequence goes on along the minus strand of NZ_OY771430.1, from coordinate 4,958,728 downwards.
ATTTGTAAGAACATGTATTAAACTTAAACTTACAGATATCCTTTTTTAAACCTGTACTAAATAAGAGCAGGCGCTTTCAGTTTAACAGTGATTTTCTTGGTCGGTAACTAAATATTGCTAATTTTACAATCACCCTTTTTTATTACCTATAAAAATTAGTTACAAACTCTTAAATCAAGTTTTATGAAAGTATATCAAGCTGATCAAATTAAAAACCTGGCGCTGCTTGGTAGCAGCGGCTCGGGTAAAACCACCCTCGCAGAAGCAATGCTGTACGAAGGTGGTGTCATTAACAGACGTGGCGACATTGAAAGCAATAATACAGTATCAGATTATCACCGGGTGGAGCATGAATATGGTTACTCGGTTTTTTCATCTGTACTGTTTACTGAATATCTTGATCGTAAATTTAACATTATTGACTGCCCTGGTTCTGATGATTTTATAGGCGGAGCAGTTACCTCTCTGAATGTTACCGATACAGCATTAATGCTGCTTAACTCCACACAAGGTGTTGAGGTTGGTACCGAAAACCTTTTTAGGTATACCGAACAATACAACAAGCCTGTAATTTTTGTAATGAATCAGCTTGACCATGAAAAGGCCAATTATGAACAGACGCTTGAAAATGCAATTGAAGTTTTTGGTAAAAAGGTAGTTGTTATTCAATATCCTATTAGTGTAGGTACTGATTTTAATGCAGTGGTAGATGTTCTTAAAATGAAAATGTACCAGTGGGCGCCTGATGGTGGCGAACCTCAGATTCTTGATATTCCGGCTGATCAAAAAGAGAAAGCAGACGAATTACACAATGCATTGGTTGAAGCTGCAGCCGAAAATGATGAGTCATTAATGGAACTTTATTTTGAAGAAGGTACCTTAAACGAAGATCAGATGCGCCAGGGTATCAGAAAAGGTCTGGTTGCACGCGATTTATTCCCGGTATTCTGTGTTTCTGCAAAGAAAGACATGGGTGGCCGCCGTTTAATGGAATTCCTTGGAAATGTGGTCCCTAATGTATCTGACATGCCTGCACCGGTTACCAAAGACGGAATCGAAGTAAAATGTGATCCAAACGGACCAACTTCCTTATTTATATTCAAAACATCGGTTGAACCTCATTTAGGAGAAGTTTCTTTCTTCAAAGTAATGTCGGGTAAAGTTTCTGAAGGTATGGACCTGATCAATGCCAATAAAAATGCAAAAGAAAGAGTTGCCCAACTCAATTGTGTAGCAGGTAATAATCGTCATAAAGTGACTGAACTGGTTGCTGGTGATATTGGTGTAACCGTTAAATTAAAAGAAACACATATCAATCATACCTTAAACGAAAAAGGCTGTGATTACTTGTTTGAACCCATTCACTATCCAAATCCTAAATACCGGGCAGCTATTAAGGCAAAAAGCGAAAGTGATGATGAAAAATTAGGCGAAGTTCTGCAGCGTATGCATGAGGAAGATCCTACTCTGGTTGTTGAATATTCAAAAGAGCTGAAGCAAATCCTTGTTCATGGTCAGGGTGAATTCCACTTAAATACCATGAAATGGAGGATTGAGAACAATGACAAGATTGAGATCGAATTCCTGTCTCCACGAATCCCTTATCGCGAAACAATAACTAAGGTTGCCCGGGCTGACTATCGCCACAAAAAACAATCGGGTGGTGCCGGACAATTCGGTGAGGTTCATATGATTATCGAACCATATTATGAAGATATGCCTACTCCGGCAACCATGAAGATAGATGGTCAGGAAATTAAACTCAATGTTCGCGATACCGATGTAGTGAAATTACCTTGGGGTGGCAAACTGGTATACAACAACTGTATCGTTGGAGGTTCTATTGATGCCCGCTTTATGCCAGCAATCCTAAAAGGTATAATGGAAAAAATGGAAGAAGGCCCACTTACCGGATCATATGCCCGCGATATTAGGGTATTTGTTTACGATGGTAAAATGCACCCGGTTGATTCTAACGAAATCTCATTTAAACTTGCCGGACGAAATGCCTTTAGTCAGGCATTTAAAAATGCAGGCCCAAAAATTCTGGAACCGGTCTACAATGTGGAGGTAAAAGTTCCAAGCGATCGCATGGGTGATGTAATGAGTGACCTTCAGGGTCGTCGTGCCATGATTGAAGGTATGTCAAGCGAAAAAGGTTTTGAGGTAATCAAAGCCAAGGTTCCATTGAAAGAAATGAACAAGTATTCTACCTCATTAAGTAGTATTACCGGTGGACGCGCTTTCTATACGATGGAATTTTCTCAGTACGATAAAGTTCCACCAGAAGTTCAAAATGAACTTATTAAAACCTTCGAGGCTGAACAAGATGATGATTAATTAAATAATAAATAAGGGGTTGATTCTTAACAAATCAACCCCTTTAATATTTTTATTATCCGATTAGTTTTGAGTCACAATCAGGTGAACAGCTCCTTCTCGCGTCACCTTTTCTCCTTCGTTGTAGCCTTCTGCCTCTATCTCGTAAAAATACACACCTGGTTCAGCTTTTCTGTTTCCTATCCGACCATTCCATCCCTGTGCAGGATCGGTACTGGAAAATACTTTTCGTCCCCAACGATTGTAAATAACAATGCGATATTTTTTTATGGATCTGTACAACACCTTGAATTCATCATTCTCACCAGGACTACTAAAAGGCGTGAAAGCTGTTGGGACCTTCAATACGATTTCTTTCACAGTAAAGGTTTGTACTTCACTATCTGATTCGCACCCCGTATCTGAGTTCATTACCCATAAACTAACCGCATAATCACCGGCCTTTTGAAATGTAAATATTGGATCTGCCACATAATCTTTCCCGGCATCTCCAAAAGTCCATTCCCAATCAGTAACATTACCCAAAGATTCGTCTGAATATCGCACCACCATAGGAGCTGATCCTTCTGTTGCTTCATTATCAGCGGTCCCCTCGGTTTCAAAACTAAAAACGGCAGATACAGCAATGGCTTCGTACGCATAACTGATCGTAGCCGGTGTAACACCAGCTGCAAACTTCTGACCAACCACAACAGCATATTCAGTGTCTTCAGTAGGTGCTGATATCAGTTGGGAAACCTCCGTTACGCCATCTATTGGTCCGGTTGGAGAAGATGACCAGCTATATCCATAATCAATCAGTTGAGAACTTCCATCTCCCTTATGATTATAATAGACAAGAGGCTTATTATTTACGTATGCCGTCAACCTGATATTACTGCATGATTCTGTAGGCAAACCAATCGAGTCAATTGCTGCTTCCGGAACAAAATTCCAACAAAAATATGGAGTAACAGTACCTCCGCCAATAACGTCCACTTTATATCCTTTCTCTGCCACATTCATTAATGTCTCACCACCACTCTGTTCCAGTATATCAAAAGCTCCTGTTGCAGTATTAAACGAATACCAGTTATAAGTTGCACCGGCAACAACGGGTGCCATTAATTGTGCACTCGACATAGTTGAATAAAAAAATATCGGGTCATTATTCCCATCGGGATAATCAGTATTCTCAGAATAAAAAGCATTGGATGTTATGCTCTGTCCAATCATCAACTGAGGCAACAGGCATACTAATATGATAAAAAATCGATGTGTGTTATTCATGTATCAAGTGATTACTTCAATTTCTGAAGTGTTGTTCAACCTTTCAAAGCTATAATATTTCTTTCAAACGATAAAAAGCATGATCTTATTACTTACAGTCAGACTCTTTCGTTACGAAAAGAGCATTCATCCTTAAAAATAGTCATATCCTCCACATTTTCTCAAATGAACTTATATTTTTGCAGTATCATCAATCATCATAAAAGTAAGTAGTGCAGAATTATTTGGAAGAGTTGAACGAGGTACAGCGTGCTGCCGTGGTAGAAACAGAAGGACCAACCCTGGTAATCGCAGGTGCCGGATCGGGAAAAACAAGGGTATTAACCTATCGAATTGCTCATTTATTAAAGCAAGATGTAAAACCGTACCGCATATTAGCTCTGACATTTACCAACAAAGCTGCCCGCGAGATGAAAGATCGTATTGCAACAGTTGTTGGACAGCATAATGCAGCAAGTTTATGGATGGGTACTTTTCACTCTATCTTTGCACGAATACTTCGCTTTGAATCAAAACATCTGGGTTATCCTTCTTCATTCACTATTTACGATACCACGGATTCAAAGAATCTGATAAAAAGCATCTGTAAAAAGATGAAGCTGAATGATAAAGCATATAAACCAGGAAGCGTTCTTTCGCGCATATCTGCTGCAAAAAATGATCTTGTGACACCTGTTGCCTACGCACGTGATGTGAATCGCATTGCAACCGACAAAGCTTCACAAATGCCCTTGGTTCATGAAATTTATTCGCAATACATGCGCGAATGCTATAAATCAGGAGTGATGGATTTTGATGATTTACTGTTGAATACCAACATACTCTTTCGCGATTTTCCGGATATACTCAAGAAATATCAACAACAATACGATTATTTATTGGTGGATGAGTATCAGGATACTAACTTTTCGCAATACCTGATAATAAAAAAACTGGCCGAAAAACATAACAACATATGTGTTGTGGGAGATGATGCCCAGAGTATTTACAGTTTCAGGGGAGCCAAAATCGAAAATATTCTGAATTTCAGAAACGATTACCCCGGATATAAAATCTTCAAGCTGGAACAAAACTATCGATCATCACAAAACATTGTAAATGCCGCCAACAGCATCATAGAAAAAAATCAGGGACAGATACAAAAAAATGTATATTCAGAAAATGCTGTCGGAAATCCGGTGCGTGTTTTAAAAGCATACTCTGATATTGAGGAAGGTTTTTTAATTACCAATGATATTTTTGAGAAACGAATGAAGTATCAGCAGGATTTTAAAGATTTTGCAATACTCTATCGTACCAATGCTCAGTCCAGGGTATTTGAGGAAGCCTTACGAAAGAAAAACCTTCCCTATAAAATATATGGTGGTTTATCATTCTATCAGCGAAAAGAAATCAAAGATCTGTTGGCCTATTTCAGGTTAACTGTTAACCCGGCTGACGGGGAAGCATTGAAAAGGGTGATCAATTACCCCGCCCGAGGAATAGGAAAAACTACAATAGACAAAATAACAGCTGCAGCCGACGCTTCTGGAAGAACTATCTGGGAATTGCTATTAAATGCTACTGGTGCACAATTGGGTGTAAATGCAGGCACTTTGAAAAAGCTGCATACTTTTATTGCATTAATAACCCGTTTTGCCGCCCAACTCGAACAGCTATCGGCATACGAACTGGCAGCTGAAATAGCCTCAGCCAGTGGAATCATGCATGATCTTCACGGCGACAAATCCATTGAAGGACAAGGGCGTATTGATAACATCAACGAATTATTGAATGGTATCAAAGATTTCAGCACCACCAAGCAGGAAGAAGGAATTACTCCCAACCTTGTAAATTTCCTTGAAGAAGTTTCATTATTAACCGATCAGGATAATGAAAGTAAAGATGACATCAATAAAATAACTTTGATGACGATCCACTCAGCTAAAGGACTGGAGTTTAAAAACGTTTATATTGTTGGTGTTGAAGAAGGCCTATTCCCTTCGTTGCAATCCGTTGACAGTGAGAAAGCTCTGGAGGAAGAAAGACGTCTTTTTTATGTAGCTATCACACGAGCCGAACAAAACGCTACCATTTCATTTGCACGATCAAGATACAAGTATGGTGAATTGACATATAGTCGTCCCAGTCGTTTTATTGGTGATATTGATCAAAGCTATCTTGAAGTTCATGCTGATGACATTGTGTCTTCTCAACCTAAATCCAATTCAACAGCATTACCACGTAACTTTCGCAAGCTGGGTAACACAACACCTGAAACTCCAAAAATCAGAATGAATTATTCTGGAAATAACGAGAAGCCCAAGATAAACATGAATTTTAATGCAGCTTCTCCCAATCAGATAGTGCCAGGTGCAATGGTTGAGCATGAACGTTTTGGACGAGGTAAAGTAGTGAATGTAGAAGGGTTGGAACCCAACAAAAAAGCAACTGTAATGTTTGAGAATGCAGGGCAGAAACAATTATTACTCAAATTTGCCAAACTTAAAATTTTGCTTTAGTTTTGTAGCATCAGTTACCCTGTCACTTAGATTATAGTGTAACCTACCTCCAAAAGGATTAAAAGAAACTATTTCCTTAAACACTCAACCATTTTTGGAGCTTAAAAAATTGTAGAAGAATTTCAGAATACATGGATTATAATTCGAATCGCAAAACCCTGGCAATGCCGGAATACGGGCGACATATTCAGAAGATGATCGACCATGCTGTGACAATTGAAGATCGCGAAGAAAGAACCCGATGTGCCAAAACCATTATTGGTATTATGGGTAACATGTTTCCTCACCTGCGTGACATCAATGATTTCAAACATAAACTATGGGATCATCTTGCTATCATGTCTGACTTTAAATTAGACATTGACTTCCCATACGACTTACCCGAAAGAGAATCGCTTAATGCCAGACCTGATAGAGTTCCTTACAAGAACAGCAAGATAAGTTATATGCATTATGGCGAATTGGTTGAAGAGATGATTGCCAAAGCCATTGAATTTGAAGAAGGCGACCAAAAAGAAAAACTAATTCTTTTGATTGCAGGACATATGAAAAAGTCGCTGTATCACTGGAATCAGGATTCTGTTACTGACGATAGAATCTTCAATGATTTATCAAGACTTTCAGGTGGAAAATTAAAAGTAAGTGAAGAAACCAAGCTTCCTGAAATTAGAGAAACGTTCCAAAGTAAAGCGAAGACAAACAAAAAGCGCAATCCAAAACGCAGTAACGATAAGAAATAAATATTTTTATTACTAATCATTAAACTCCCTTAAATGAATTGCTTTGAAATTGAGGGTGGTGTTCGTTTAAAAGGCGAAATCACTCCCCAAGGTGCAAAAAATGAAGCCTTACAGGTAATTTGTGCAATATTGCTGACATCCGAAAAAGTTACCATTAATAATATTCCTGACATTGTTGACGTTAACAACCTGATAGACTTACTTCATGAAATGGGAGTAAAAATCAACAGGATCTCGCGAAACACATGTGAGTTTCAGGCTGACACTATAAATCTGGAATTTCTTCAAAGCAAAGAATTTAAGAAAAGAGCTTCCTCTCTTCGGGGATCAATCATGATTATGGGCCCATTATTGGCTCGTTTTGGCAAAGCATATTTTCCAAAACCCGGTGGAGATAAAATAGGCCGTCGCAGACTTGACACACATTTTATCGGTTTTGAAAAGCTGGGAGCTAAATTTAATTTCGATGCCCAGGATATTTTCTACACGGTAGAAGCCAGTGAAATGAAGGGTACCTACATGTTATTAGATGAAGCATCGGTAACAGGAACTGCCAATATTGTAATGGCAGCCTCTCTCACTCCCGGAAAAACAACCATATATAATGCTGCATGCGAACCTTATCTGCAACAATTATGCAGAATGATGGTTTCTATGGGTGCTAAAATAGACGGCATCGGATCCAACCTACTTCATATTGAAGGGGTAAATAAAATGACTGGTTGTCAACATGAAATCTTGCCGGATATGATTGAGGTAGGAAGTTTTATTGGAATGGCAGCTATGACAGGTTCAGAGATCACCATTAAAAATGCAGGAGTTCAACATTTGGGAGTTATTCCAATGGCATTTGAACGAATGGGTATTAAAATGGAGATGAAAGGTGATGACATATTTATTCCTTCGCAAGAAACTTATGAAATTGAAACTTTCATTGATGGCTCAATAATGACCATTGCTGATGCACCGTGGCCTGGCTTAACACCAGACTTACTGAGTGTTTTTCTTGTTATTGCAACACAGGCAAAAGGTAGTGTTCTGATCCACCAAAAAATGTTTGAGAGCCGCTTATTCTTTGTTGATAAACTGATTGACATGGGTGCTCGCATCATCCTTTGCGATCCGCACAGAGCCACTGTTATTGGTTTAAATAAAGAAACCATGTTAAGAGGAGCAAAACTTACTTCGCCTGATATACGTGCTGGGGTTGCTCTCTTAATTGCTGCTTTATCTGCAAAAGGGAAAAGTACTATCCAGAATATTGAGCAAATTGATCGTGGATATCAAAACATAGATCTTCGACTTCAACAACTGGGTGCTAAAATAAAAAGAGTAGCGGCACAATAGTTTCGAGGATCAAAATCAATTATTTTTAACATTTTTTAATTACGAAAACGCGACAGAATCATCCTATTTAGAATGATTCTACGATTGTTTTTGTATAAAAAACCACACTTTCAATCGCCTTATTTACTTAATTTACAGGAATTTAATATACCAATAGCTTCATAATATAAAAATAAAAACATTAAATCCTAGTGATTTTTAGTTGCCCATTTTTGTAACCCACTTTAAATTTGCAAGCTCAATTAAGCCGCTAATCACATATAAACGTATGTTCATCTAAAACTACAGCATCGCATCTTTTTTTTTTTGAAACTTTAACTCGATTTTTAATCAAAATATATTCATATGAAGCAGCTAAAATTAATGTTAGCTACTGTGTTTGTGGGAATTGCATTTTTGTCATTTATAGATGATAAAAATCTTGCAGAGGTTGGCCTGGATATAGGTAACGAAGCTCCTGTCATCAAAACACAAACGATCGATGGAGTCGATTTTGATCTGAATGAATTTAAGGGTAAAATGGTAATTATTAATTTTTGGGCATCATATCACGCTCAATCAAGAATGAATAACTATCAACTTACACAGATCAACAAACAGTACAGCAAATCATCTTTCCGTAACGGACAAGATCTTGTGATTGTAAACATCTCATTAGATCGTTTTAAATCACCAATGAATCTGGCTATTGAACAAGACGAAATCGCCGAATTCATTCAAATTTGTGATTTTACCGGAAAAGAAGGTGAAGTTGCTCAATCATACCAAATCAACGAGCCCGTTAATATTTTATTAGACGGTGAAGGACGTATCCTGGCCAAAGATGCCGGATTATCTAAAATAGAAAAATCGCTTAACATCCTCTCTGCGATTTAGAAACTCTTTAATTTTCCATTATGGTTAAAAAAATATTACACTCTTTGGGAGCAGTAATGCTATTTTGTGCGCTTTTTGCATTCAATGCTTCAGGGCAAAAACAAGGCGTAAATATTGGAAATAAAGCGCCTGACATTAAGATGGAAACGCCTGAAGGAAAAACCATTTCATTATCTGAATTATCAGGAAAAATGGTGTTAATAGATTTTTGGGCGAGTTGGTGTAAACCATGCCGCAACGAAAATCCAACAGTTGTTTCTGCTTTTAACAAATACAAACAACAAACTTTCAAAAATGGGGACGGATTCACAGTTTTCAGTGTTTCACTGGATAAAGATCCGGAAGCATGGAAGGAAGCCATTGAAACAGACCAATTAGTTTGGCCCTATCATGTTTGCGATTTTAACGGATGGCAAACAAGAACAGCTGTTATGTATGGAGTAAGAGGTATTCCAAGTAATTTTCTGATTGACAGTAACGGCGTAATAGTTGGCAAAAACCTACGTGGCCCGGCACTGGAGGTACTATTAAGACAACAGTTAAAATAGGCTGACAACATAACACTACAAAGGCAATTCTCTTTATCGAGGATTGCCTTTTTTGTCATTATTACAGCTAATTGCATTGGACCCACTGAAAAACTGTCAATTTGACTAACAAAACCAGCTTGGCAAAATATTTGTGTAAATTTGCGAACGAATATGTGAGTATTTCCTGTATTCATTACGATAGAACAAATAAAAAATATATACATGGTAAAGAAGTCATCAAAAAAGCAGGATGCAGAGAAGGCTAATGAAGTAGAAGAAACAGTTGAGCCTACTAACGAGCAAGCGCAAGAAACTGAAGCCTCTGTGGAAGAACAGAGCACTTCTGAAGAAACAGAAGAATTAAATCAAGAGGAAACTGTTGAACAATCGGAAGAAGAAAAGCTGACTGAGAAACTTGCAGAGCTTAACGACAAGTATGTTCGTTTAAGTGCTGAATTTGACAACTATCGCCGACGTACTTTAAAAGAAAAGATGGAGCTTAGCAAATCGGCTGGTGAAGGTCTGTTATTGGCATTACTTCCGGTGGTTGACGATTTTGACCGCGCACTAGCTCATATTGATGAAGCCAAAGATATTGATGCTTTAAAAGAAGGTATCAAATTAATTTATAACAAGTTTAACGAATACCTGAAACAACAAGGCATCAAGGAGATTGAAGCGAAAGAAAAAGACTTTGACACTGACCTTCACGAGGCAATCACTAAGATTCCTTCACCAACTGAAGAGATGAAAGGAAAAGTTATTGATTGCGTAGAGAAAGGATACACTTTAAATGAAAAAGTAATCCGTTTTTCGAAGGTAGTTGTTGGGGAGTAAACTAAAAGCAAATGTCAAAAAGAGATTATTACGAAATACTTGAGGTATCGAAAAATGCATCTGCGGAAGAAATAAAAAAAGCTTACCGTAAAAAAGCCATTCAATACCATCCGGACAAAAATCAGGGCGATAAAGCTGCTGAAGAGAAATTTAAAGAAGCAGCTGAAGCTTACGAGGTATTATCCAATGCCGAAAAACGTCAGCGCTACGACCAGTTTGGCCATGCCGGAGTTGGCGGTGCAGCCGGAGGAGGTTTTGGAGGAGGTATGTCTATGGACGATATTTTCTCTCACTTCGGAGATATCTTTGGTGGAGGATTTGGAGGCTTCAGTGGATTTGGAGGATTTGGTGGTTCGTCAAGAGGTGGCAGACGAGTAAACAAAGGCTCGAATCTACGAGTTAAGGTAAAACTTAACCTTGAAGAAATTGCCAATGGTGCTGAAAAGAAAATCAAAGTAAAAAAATACATTCAATGTAACTCTTGTTCGGGTACAGGAGCTGCTGATAGCTCATCATACAGTAACTGTTCTACCTGTCATGGATCTGGTCAGGTAACACGTATTTCCAACACTATTCTTGGACAAATGCAAACTTCATCTACCTGTCCAACCTGTGGAGGAGATGGAAAAATCATTACCAATAAATGTACTTCTTGTGCAGGAGAAGGTATTGTTCGTGATGATGAAGTGATTAGCTTAAATATTCCTGCAGGTGTAGAAGAAGGCATGCAACTTTCGGTTTCAGGTAAAGGAAATGCTGCTCGCCGGGGTGGAGTTAATGGAGATCTTCTCGTATTAATAGAAGAAGAAAAACACCCGGAACTGGTTCGTGATGGAAATAACCTTATTTACAGCCTTAACATTAGCATACCTGATGCAATTTTAGGTACTCCGGTTGAAATACCTACTGTAGAAGGTAAGGTTAAAGTTAAAATTGAACCAGGAACGCAACCCGGTAAGATTCTTCGATTAAGAGGAAAAGGTTTACCGGAAGTAAACAGTTACGGAAGAGGAGATTTACTTGTACAGATACAGGTATTTATTCCTAAAAACATATCTAAAGAAGACAGAAAAGCAGTTGAAAAAATGCAAACCTCTGAAAGCTTTCATCCATCGAATGGAACGGGAGAAAGTTTCTTTAGCAGAATGAAAAACATGTTTGAATAATGATAAAAAAAGGAACCTTAGGGTTCCTTTTTTTATATACGGCTATGAAGAGCAATTCTGTTTCCTTCGGTATCTAAAAACAAAGCCATATAACCTATATCATCCGCAATAAGTTTTTTAGGCATTAACACTTTACCTCCAGCCCCTTCTATTCTACCTAGTTCTTCATTTAAATCTCCGGCTATTGAATTAAAGTAGATAAGAACGCCACTTTCAGATGGTTTATATTCGGTTGGATAATGAACCAAACCACCGGGAGAACCGGGAACTTTTTCATCCCATGGAAAAAAGGCCATTTGAACTTCTCCGAAATCCTGTGTATGCATTTCATCTATACAAAAAACCTCTTTATAAAAGTTAATTGCACGGTTCAAATCATTAACAGGAATTTCAAACCATCCAATCATATTATTTTTGAGATCCATAACTCCTTTTTTTTAAAATTTCTCTCAATAATCGATAATAGCTATAAAGAAGTCAAGTAACAGATTTGATAAATATCTATTAAAATAGCATGATTTATCTTATATATCTGACGATATATTGTATTTAAAAAGAACCAAGAAGCAAATAATTTGTTATAAAGACCTCCTATAACTTGAATTGCTTTTTCCAATTATTTATTTTTAAACATGATTAAAAAGTTAGCTAAACAAATTCCATACGAGGCAAGGCTATCTGCAACCTTTCTGTTAATAGGAGTAATTTGGCTTTTGGTTTCAGACCAAACTGCTTTAGCTCTGTTTAAGAGTGAATCCATTCTTGTTAAAGTATTTATATACAAGGAATGGGCATTCGTAATCATGTGTACGGTAGTTATTTTTTACCTAACAAAACACTTGATTAAAAAAATCAATAAGGCTAACGCCAAAGCAAAAAAACATGAAAGTCTTCAGACAGAATTTATAAAAAACATTTCGCATGAACTTCGTACCCCGATGAACGCCATTATTGGCTTCTCTGAACTTACGATGTCGCTCGAGAATACAGATGATGAAACAAAGGAATACCTGAAAATAATTGAAAAAAGTTCAAAAGAACTATTAACCGTTGTCACCGATCTTATTGACACTTCGTTGCTCACTTCTGGTGCAATGACATTAAATAATTCACATTTTGAGATTCAACCATTTATCAAATCTGTCTACAGTTATTTTTATCCTGTGATGAACGAAAATGTCAGACTTGTTTTATCTCACCAGGAAGTACCGGATAATTATCAAATAATTTCAGATGAAGAAAAACTCAGAAGGGTATTCCATAACCTGATGAACAATGCTATTAAATACACCTATAAAGGAAAAATACAGATTGGCTTTGAACTAAGCCAAACAGAAATAACTTTTTTTGTAGAAGATACAGGAGTTGGAATAAAACAAGAATTGCATAAAAGTCTTTTTAAGAAATTCAAACAGATTGAAATTGAAAGACTGAATCATTCCGGTGGAAGTGGTTTGGGATTATCTATCTGTAAGGAAATGATTGAACTGTTAAATGGTAAAATTTGGCTTGAATCATTACCCGGAAAAGGAAGTACATTCTTTTTCTCTATTCCTATTCAATAAGCCCGTCTGATTTGAACAAATTTGATTATATCTTCTTTGTGTTATAATTAAACGCACTATAAAGTTTATGAACGCACAGACAGAAATTCTTATTGTTGGTCAGGGCCTGGCCGGAACATTAGTATCCTTTCACCTGCATAAAAATCACATCAAACACCTTGTAGTTGACACACCTCAAGTTGGCTCAGCATCTAAAGTAGCTGCTGGTTTAATTAATCCGATAGGGATCAAACGCATGGTTAAATCCTGGAATGTAGATTTATTTCTGCCATATGCCCACACCCTTTATTCTGAAATGGAGGAATTTCTTCAAACAAGGTTCTACTATCCTGTTTTGATGGATAAGATTTATGGTGAAAAAGATGCAGAATTCTGGCAACACAGAATGGAAGCCGGCGAACTTCATAATTTCATCAATCTTAATAACAACCTTCCGGAATTACCGACAGGTATTGAAACTCCTTATGGATATGGTCAGATTAAACAAGGTGCTCGTTTGCAAATTTATGATCTTCTGACAGCATACCGCAGCTTTCTGATTCAATCTCAAATGCTCATTGAAGACAATTTCATTGATGAAGATCTGGTGTTGAGTTCCGATGAGATAAAATGGAAGGGTATAAATGCAAAAAAAATAATCTTTTGCAGGGGAGAAAAAGACAGCCAGAGTTCACTCTTTGATGCTCTCAATTTCAGAAATACCAAAGGCGAATTATTAAATGTTGAGATAACTGATCTTGAACTCAAAAACATTCTTTTAAAGGGTATCTTTATAATGCCTGTGGAGAAAGACAAGTTTAAAATTGGAGCCACTTTTGAACATGAATGGAACAATCTTTCTCCTTCGAAAGAAAAGAAGGAAGAACTGCTCAATTCATGGAAAAAAATATCTAAACTCCCTTTGTCTATTAAGGATCAACTAACAGGTATAAGGCCCACTATGCATGATCGCAGACCCGTAATCGGATTTTTGCCTCATCAGATAAACATCGGAATTTTTAATGGTTTGGGCTCACGTGGCGGTTTAATAGCTCCACTTTTGGCACAACAGTTTGTATCATCAATATCCGAAACTACTGACCACCTATTTAAAGAAGTAAAAGTTGACCGATATTTCCGTAATCGATAAGAACGATCTGATTGGGTAATTTACCTGATTACAGAAAACACCAGCAAAGTCCCAATTCATCTGGCAATATATAAACCTTGTTTCTCTTTCCTTCCTCCCAATCTTTTTATATATTTGGTTTGTCCCATAACCAATAATAAAAACACGTTAAACATGAGTGAACATTTTAACAAGGTTAGAGACTTCCTCCTTGACCTTGAATACCACATTGTGTCGGAAGACGCCGTGGAAGAATTATTTGTCGTTGAAAAAGAAGAAGACGGCATTTCAAATTTAATAGTCGATTGTGAAGATTCAATCCTGATTATCGAAGGACTACTTTTTGAACTGGAAAAAGGTTCAGAAGATATTTATAAATCACTTCTGGTGATGAATCGTCAAATTGTACATGGTGCCTTTGTTTTAGACGAAGAAGGTAAAAAAGTAATTTTCCGCGATACCCTTCAGCTCGAAAATCTGGACTTAAATGAGTTGGAAGGAAGTCTGAATTCTCTTAAACTTTTATTATCAGAGTATTCCGATCAGTTAATCGAATTTTCAAAAGCTTAAAATCAATTCAGAAATGGGAATTTTCAACAGAATATTTAATGTAGGAAAAGCCGAAGCTCACGCCATAGTCGATAAATTGGAAGATCCAATAAAAATGACTGAGCAGGGCATTCGCGACCTTAAAAAAGATTTGGATAATAGTCTCCAGGCATTAGCTGAAGTAAAAGCAATGTCTATCAGAAGTAAAAAAGATTTAAACGACAGTAAGTCACTGGCTCAAAGCTACGAACAAAAAGCTATTCTTTTAATTCAGAAAGCCGAGAAAGGAGAAATCGATGTTGCCGAAGCTGATCGTTTGGCTACTGAAGCACTTACCAAAAAAGAAGAAGCTTTAGAAGCTGCCAGAAGAGCTCAGGAAGAAGTGAACCGTTTTGACCACAACATTGCAACACTTGATAAAAACGTTAAAAAACTAAAGAGCACCATTTCGAGTTACGAAAATGAATTGCGCACCCTTAAAGCCCGAGCACGGGTTAGCAGCGCCACACAAAAAATTAACAAACAATTAAGTGGCATTGATAGCTCAGGAACTGTTTCGATGCTTGAGAAGATGAAAGAAAAAGTTGCCCAGGAAGAGGCTCTATCTGAAGCTTACGGCGAGATTAGTCTTGAAAACAAGAGCATTGATGATGAAATTGATGAAGTTCTTTCTGAAAAAAATGTGAAAGCATCTAATTCACTGGAAGAGTTGAAGGCTAAGTTAAAAAGCAAAAGTGAATAACATACCCGTTTAATACTCATATGGGATTATTTGATATTTTTAAAAAGAAGAAGGAATCGCATTACGATAGTACCAACATTCGGATTCAGGATCTGGATGTTGGATTCGTGTTTGAATACGATTTATCAACATGGGTTGTGGAAACCATAATGGAATACGATTGGGGAAATAATTATTTCACCCGCGAATTTCAGATTAGCAACGGGGCTGAGACCCGTTTTTTAGGCATAGAGGAAGATGACGAATTGGTAATTTCTTTTATGCAAAAGGTTAAGGTAAGAGCTCTAAAGGATGACCTCACCGATACCCTGATTGCCCATCAGCAACCACCAAAAAAAATAACCTATAAAGGCATCACCTATCATATGGAGAAAGAATTGCCCGGTTATTTTCATAATATCACTAAAGGAACCGAATGGGAAGAATTCCGCTCGTGGGACTTCGAAGACGCCACAGGCGAGCATCTTCTTTGTATTGAACAATGGGATGAGAAAGAATTTGAAGCCTCTATCGGGAAAAGTATAAAACCATTTGAAATATCAAATATTCTGCCGGGTGAAGAATAATTAAAAACCCAAACAATTAAATTATGAACAACGGAATTGCAAAGGTAATAATAGTAGTTATCTTAGGATTTATAGTTTTACGCTCCTGTAATAACTGCACCAACCGATCCAGAAGAGTTGACACAACTGCCAGCTCCTGGCAAAAAACACCGGTTGATAAACTAATTACAAGCCTTAATAACGAACAAAACTATTCCATCATCCTGCTTGACATGGATTCGAGAGGTAGTAATTACTACCACATGTATAATGTAATAGTTGAACAACTCGATACTGTATTATTATCTACAACTGACTGGGAAGAAGTACCTGATGCTTTTTTCGCTGCCAATGTGGATAACATGGGAATGGAAATTGTTTCGAAGAAAGATGGCAAACTGAGTAAGCAAGCCAGTCCTGCAGGTTATAATCATTATGTAGGTAATCCTAAATATGGACATTGGACTGAACGTAACGGATCATCCTTCTGGGAATTTTACGGCAGATACGCTTTTATGTCATCCATGTTTAACATGATGACCTACCCTGCCCGCAGATCCTATTACGATGATTATTATGGAGGTGGATATTATGGTTCCCGTCCATATTACGGCCCATCTGGAAGGACAGTATACGGAACAAATACTTACACCTCATCCGGTACAGGAAAAAGCAGTACCTGGGGAAATAAACCCTCTTCATTTAAGCAAAATGTAAGAAGTGAAGTAAAGCGCTCTACAGCAGCTAAAAGCTCAAGAAGTTATTCTTCCAGTTCCAGCTACTCTAATAAAACGAGTCGTAGTTCAAGTCGCTACAGTGGCTCTTCATCACGCAGCCGTAGTGGAGGATTTGGCAAATAATACTAACTCAACTTTTAAGACATGACTTTATCATACTATTCAAACATCTTATATGATGCTGTATTATACATTGCTGTTGGCTTTGCAATTTTCTTCATTGGGAAAATGGTTTACCAACTGGTTAATAAAGGTTTTAATGTAAAGGAAGAACTTGTTGAAAAAGATAACCTGGCATTCTCCTTTGCCCATGTTGGTTATTTTATCGGATTATTAGCTGCCATTGGAAGTGCTATAGTTGGTCCGTCAAGAGGTTTACTGCTCGACATTCAGGATATTGCCATATATGGCATCCTGGCCATCGTTCTTTTAAATATATCTATCTGGCTAAACGATAAGATAATATTGAGTAAATTCTCTGTTAAGAAAGAAATTATTGAAGACAGAAATTCAGGTACCGGTGTTATTGAAGGTGCCATTTCAGTCGCTTCAGGTTTGATTATCTTTGGAGCCGTTACTGGCGAAAGTGGAACGCTACTTGAAGGTATAACGTCAGCTGTGGTATTCTGGTTTGCCGGACAAATTGCCTTATTTATAACTGCAGCTGTTTACCAGCTTATAACACCTTACGATGTTCACGAACACATTGAAAAAGACAACGTAGCTGTTGGTGTTGGCTTCGCCGGAGCATTGATAGCTATCGCTAATCTTATTCGTCATGCATTAATGGGTGATTTTGAAGGCTGGGCATACACCTTTACCGAAGCAGGTTTTGAATTGGCTTTAGGAATATTGCTTTTACCTGTTATGCGCTTTTTAACTGACAAGATCCTTTTACCGGGTCAGCGCCTTACGGATGAAATTATTAACCAGGAAAAACCAAATGTTGGTGCTGCCATTATTGAAGCATTCGCTTATATTGGTGGATCTATTATGATTACCTGGTGTATCTGATACAACATTGCTGAATTTAACACGGAGATAAGGTAATCCCTTATTCTCCGTGTTTTTTTGCATTATCTTGATTTAAATGTTTAAAGTTCGAAATAAATACTCTGCCATTTTAATGGCAGCTATCTTTGCTACCGGCTTCAGTGGAATCATAGCCGAATATCTTCTGTCAACTCTGGCTACCTATTTTTTGGGTGATTCCATTTTGCAATGGACCATGATTGTGTCCACCATGATGTTTTCGATGGGTCTGGGAAGTCGTATTAGTAAATCATTTAAAACAAACCTCACAGAGAAGTTTCTAATACTGGAGTTCATCTTGTCATTAGTAGTTTCTTTTGCCCCTATGGTGGTTTATACCATCTCGGCATTCACAACTTCTTTAGCAATATTCATTTACGGTTTCTCTATCATCATTGGTACTTTAATTGGCATGGAGATTCCTTTGGTGATGCGAATCAACAATGAATATGAATCCCTTAGAATTAATATCTCAAACGTACTGGAAAAAGATTATTACGGGAGTCTGATTGGCGGAATCTTCTTTGTCGTTCTGGGACTACCATTCCTAGGCTTAACTTATCTTCCATTCTTTTTGGGAACCGTCAATTTTGGTGTTGCAATTGGTGTTTACCTGATGCTAAATAAACTGATTGCCCAACAGTATAAAAAATACATCAACACTTCCATTTGGATTGTGACCATTGTAATAATTTCGGGAGTTATCTTTTCCGACCCCATCATAAAATATGGTGAACAAATTAAGTATAAAGATAAAGTTGTTTATTCAGAACAAAGTCAATACCAAAAGATTGTCATAACACAATGGGAAAATGATTACTGGCTTTATCTGAACAGTAATCAACAGCTTTGTACCATGGATGAAGTAATGTATCACGAGCCCTTGGTGCATCCGATTATGACATTACATTCTAACCCGCAAAAAGTATTAATACTGGGTGGTGGAGATGGTTGTGCAGCTCGTGAAGTACTAAAATACCCAATGGTTGAAAGCATCCGGTTAGTTGATCTGGATCCTGCCATGACAAAATTAGGACAGGAAAATCCCATCTTAACTAATCTGAATAAAGGTTCGATGAATGATCCTAAAGTAGAAATCATCAATGCTGATGGATATCATTACCTGACTCACAACAAAGACTTTTACGACATAATAATTATCGACTTACCGGATCCCAGAACCGTGGAACTGGGAAGGTTATATTCAGTTGAATTTTACAATGTGTGTTATAAACATCTGCGCCCCGAAGGCATGATTATTACACAGGCAGGCAGTCCGTATTTCGCAACTAAAGCCTTTAAATGTATTTTAAACACAATGAGAGAAGCTGGTTTTAATACCATTCCATTACATAACCAGGTGATAACATTAGGTGAATGGGGCTGGTCAATGGGTATCAAAACAGAACGAGCCATTAACCTGAAGCAAAAAATGCAATCATTGGCTTTCGGCAATGTAGAAACACAATGGCTGAATAATGAGGCAATGCAACTAATAACCTCATTTGGTAAAGATATTTTTCCAGGGCAATCTGATTCAGTAAAAGTAAACAGAATACATGATCCGGTACTTTATAAATATTACTTAAAAGGTAACTGGGACTTATACTAAAGCAAGCAAATATGACAAAAATAAATGCAGTTGAACTGCCACCAAAAATATATAATATTAAAGGATGGATAAATCAAACCAATCCAATAGAACTCAAAAAAAGCTTTGATCATACTTTGATTAAAAGCGGATTTAATGTTCTCAATTATACCGATCAGGAGTTTCCGCTTAATGGTTTCACAGCTTTTTGGTTACTGGCCGAATCTCATTTGGCAGTTCACACTTTCTCCAAAAGTGGATGGTCGTATATTGAACTCAGCAGCTGTAACAAAGAAAAAGCCGTGAATTTTATAAATTTATGCAAGCAAAGCTCAGTTAGTTATCAGTGGGAGAATGAAGTTGAAGAATTGAGTTGTGAAACTGAACTAACAATACATTAGAAAAACTGTGATATGAAGAAAAAAGCAGTATTAGCAATTGGCTTTATTGTCTATCTCTTTTTAATCTATCTTATTTCAGTAATCGAAAGCAAAGATCCTGGTGCTAATATTCAGTCGATTACTGATGCCCTCTGGTATGCCATTGTAACCCTTACAACCGTTGGTTATGGCGACTTTTATCCCGTTACACCGCTTGGAAAGGTAGTGGGACTATTTGTAATTTTAGGTAGCCTGGGAGTTATAGGCTATTTTATTGGTGAAATCAGCAGTAGAATAAATACATATATGGAAAAGAAGAAGAACGGTTTTTTCGGAACAAAATTCGAAGATCATTATTTGATTATCGGTTGGAATGATTTTGGCAGAAAAGTAGCTGACCAAATCTTCCCAACAGGTCATAACATTGCGTTTGTCACCAACCTTAAAAGTGATTTGGAATTGATTAAAGATCTTTACCCGCATGATCAATGCTTTGCTATGTTTGCCGATTACAACAATATGGAGGCTTATCGAAAAGCCAATATTGAAAAAACCAAAGCTGTATTTATCAACTTTAATGAAGATACAGAAACTCTTGTCTTTGTATTAAACCTCAAAAGGGAGTTTTCTAACCTCAACATAATCGTTAATTGTACCAATCCCGATCTGAAAGAGACTTTGATCAATACAGGCATCCAACATGTAGTTTCGCGAAGCGAAGTTGCAGCACGACTTGTAGCAAGCTATTTATTCGAACCACATGTTGCTGAATTCACCGAAGACCTGATTTCTACAAGTATTAAAATGGAAGATCAGGACATTCAGCAATTTAAAGTGACCGAACAAAATCCATACAAGGGTTTGACATACTTTGACGCATTTGTCAATATGAAAAAAGAAATCAATGTCATCCTTATTGGTTTGGTTATTGACAATAGAGTGATAAAAAATCCTTCCGACGCACAAATCATTGAAAAAGGTCAGTATCTCATTATCATATCTCTTGGCCAAAATAAAATTCAACTTGAAAAATTATTTGGTGTAAAAGAAGGACTTTGATACTCACTACACGTATACATCAACCTAAAAACATATAATAAGCGAAAGGCTAAACTATTCATATTAAGCAATAAAATTCATTTTATTCAAGGTTCAAAAATAACCTCGCCATATGATAATCTTAAGGTTATGAAACCTTATCTCAATGATCAAATCAGTTATCATCACCTTCATATTATTAGTTCTAATACTTTTTTGACAGACAGCATATATTTTTTATTAAAAAGGTGTTACGATTTGAAAGTTCTGCAATTAATAGATAAAACAAACTAAGACTAACTACAGAACTATGAAGATTCGCAACGAAGTATTAAATAAGCTTGTTGAAAATGGCACAAGAGCATGGACAAACATTGAACTAAACATCACAAACAAGATTAAAGTATTACAACACATTAACAATCGTCTCGCCTATCTGGCAGAACCGGAAGAAGAAAACAAAGTGAAAATTGAAATCATCCGACAGAGTTGTCTGAAAATACGTAATGATTATCCGGGTTATGCCAATGAGGTGGATCGAATAATCAATCAGTTTGAACATCATCTGCGATTTGATAACATGGCTATCTTACCTTTTAAACAACTGGATGCCTTAACTTATCGAATTTTTATAAAACAAAATTTACTCGCCTATACAGGCTAATCATTCTACACCCAAACTTATAGAATGGAGAGTTTAAAAGCTCTCCATTTTTCTTTTTCTGTAAGCAATTAAACTCTTAGTAATACGATTCGTTATCTTTTCCACTATCAATCTGTATCATATTCGAAATTAATCTACCTTTGATACCTAATTTGGTGATTAAAATGAGTAGAGATCGAAAGCCTCATATTGGTATTTTTGGCCGCAGAAACAATGGCAAAAGTTCTATAATTAATAAACTTGCTAATCAAGACATCGCAATTGTTTCTGATATAGCCGGAACAACAACCGATCCTGTAAAAAAATCATTTGAAATCAGTGGATTTGGTCCTGTGGTACTAATTGATACTGCTGGAATTGATGACATAGGTGAATTAGGTGAACTGAGAATCAAAAAAACAACTCAGGTCATTCAATTAATCGACCTTGCCATACTGGTCGTTTGCAATAACGAGTGGGACAAGCATGAAACGGATTTGATAGAGAGTTTTCAAAAACATGAGGTACCATATATACTTTTACACAATAAGAGTGATATTACTGAGGCTACAGAAGAGTGGTTGCAAATTGCCAGACAGCAGAATGCTGTTGAAGTAATGAATTTTTCTGCAATCAATTCAGACATTAATCCCTTAGTACGAAAAATTCAGCAAGCTATCCCTGAATCAGCCTATAAAACGCCTACTTTGGTTGGCGATCTTATTTCATATGGTGATATTGTTTTATTAATTACGCCATTAGATATTGAGGCCCCGGAAGGCAGATTAATACTACCACAGATTCAGGCCATCAGGGATATTCTGGATAATGATGCTGTTTGCATTGTTTTAAAGGAGAGAGAAGTAGATTCATTTTTAAAAAAGACAGGTATCAAACCCGCACTTGCTATTACCGATAGTCAGATTTTTTTAAAAGCAGATGCCTCGGTACCCAAAGATATCCCATTAACAGGATTCAGTATTTTATTGGCACATTTCAAAGGCGATTTTGAAAGCTACCTGAAAGGAACACCCAAAATTGATGATCTAAAGAACGGTGACAGAATTTTACTCCTGGAATCGTGCTCTCATCATGTTGCTTGCGATGATATTGGCCGGGTAAAAATCCCCAGATGGATATCTGCTTATACTGGTAAAAACCTACATTTTGATGTAGTAGCCGGACTCGATAACATAAAAAGACCAATTGATGACTATTCATTGGTGATACAATGTGGAGGATGCATGATTACCCGAAAACAATTACATAACAGATTAAATCTGGCTAAAGACGCACAAATACCTATTACTAACTATGGCATGACAATTGCCTATGTTCAGGGAATTTATGAGCGTGCTGTGGCACCATTCCTAACCAATAATAAAACAATTAAACCCGACTATTTATAGTTATATAAATATATCAGTATATTAAAATCAATCTGAGAAAACAAAATTACCAACTTGTTTTTTCTATATTTGTTCGATTTCAACGCAACTGAGGAGTTATGATCTGTAATGCAGGAAAAAAGACGGCGATAGTCTGTGGAGATAATACCATTAGCTACGACCAGTTAACTGATAAAATAGCCAATTTCGCTAACCAAATAATAGATATAAAAGCAAAACGTATTGCTATTTATTCTGAGAACCAGGTTGGATGGATTTATTCATTCTATGCCGGATGGCAATGCGAAGCAACCATGGTTCCGATCGACTTTATGTCAACAGTCGATGAAGTTGCATACATCCTGAATGATTGCTTTCCTGAGATCGTTTTCACTTCTAGAGAAAAGAAAAAGCAGCTGGACGAAGCCGTTCTTCGTTCTGGTATCAACACACAAGTTCTGATAATTGAAGAATGTGAGCAGACAGAAATGCCAAAGGATTTGGTTCTATCTAAAATGCCTACTCCCGACGACAAAACAGCAGTAATCATTTATACTTCAGGAACTACCGGAAGCCCTAAGGGAGTTATGTTATCGTTTGGAAATTTATTATCTAATATTGATGCTGTTTCCCGAGGTGTTGAAATTTATTCAAGCGAAGAAGTTGTAATGATGTTATTACCGCTTCATCATATATTTCCTTTGATGGGAACAATGATGGCTCCTCTTTATGTAGGTGCCAAAATTGCAGTTTCTCCATCCATGGTATCTGAAGATATTCTAAGAACCTTGCAGGAAAATAAAGTAACTATAATTATTGGCGTACCACGACTTTATGCTGCCATTCGAAAAGGAATAAGGACAAAGATAGATAAAAGCTTTGTTGCAAAAACCTTATTTAATCTGGCCGCATCAATTAACTCACCTGCATTCTCTAAAACTATTTTTAAGTCTGTTCATAAGAAATTTGGAGGTGCCGTCAAGTTTATGGTATCCGGAGGAGCTGCTCTTGATCCGGAAGTAGGTAACGATTACAAAATACTAGGATTTGAGGTGCTGGAAGGTTATGGAATGACAGAGACGGCTCCGATGATAAGCTTTACTCGTCCTGGCAAAGTTAAAATTGGTAGTCCTGGTCAAATCCTGCCTTGTGCGACAGTAGAAATTAAAGATGGAGAGATCGCCGTAAGCGGTGCGAATGTGATGCAAGGTTATTTTAACCGACCAGAAGAAACTGCACAAGTGCTCAGAGATGGATGGTTATACACTGGCGATCTGGGACAATTAGACGAAGATGGTTATTTATATATTACCGGCAGAAAGAAGGAAATTATCGTTCTTTCAAATGGTAAGAATATTAATCCTGTTGAAATAGAAGCTAAAATTGAAAACATGGCAGCCTGCGTTGCTGACATAGGCGTATTTGCAGATAAAGATCAACTCAGAGCCATCATTGTTCCAAATAAAGCTGAATTACAAGGCCAAAATGAAGAAGCTATTCATAATACCATCAAATGGGAAGTAATTGATAAATACAACCAATCTGTAGCTCCTTACAAAAAGATTACTGCTTTTTCTGTTACTGAATCAGAATTGCCACGAACACGACTTGGCAAGCTTCAGCGTTTCATGCTTCACGAACTGGTAAGCCAGGATAAAATATCACAAAAAGAAGAAGAAACAGAAGAAATAACCTTGAAGGAATACCTGGTTATTAGCGACTTTATTGCCAACGAAAAAAATTGTACTGTCCGTCCGGGCAATCATCTGGAGATGGATTTAGGAATGGATTCGCTTGATAAAGTAGGTCTACAGGTATTTTTACAGTCAACCTTTGGGGTTGAGATGGATGTGAATGAAATGGTTAAATTTCCTTCCGTATTAAAGTTAAGCGAATATGTAGCCTCTAAAAGTACACGCCTTTCAATTGAAAAAATTAACTGGTCGAAAATACTTAAAGAAAAGGTGAATCTTCAGTTGCCAAAAACATGGCTAACCGGAACCCTTTTCGTGAAATTCTCGAAATATTTCTTCCGCCTTTACTTCCGTTTTAAAGGTAAGGGAATGACTAATATACCTGATGGGCCGTGCATCATAGCACCTAACCATCAGAGTTTCTTCGATGGATTATTTGTGGCATCATTTCTTAAAAAGCAGACCATCAGAAACACCTATTTCTACGCAAAAGAAAAGCATGTTAACTCAAAATTTTTAAAGTACATTGCCAATCGTCATCATGTGATTATAATGGACCTTAATAAAGATCTGAAAGAGTCGATTCAGAAGATGGGTGAAGCTTTGAAGAAGAAAAAGAATCTGATTATCTTTCCAGAAGGAACCCGTTCGTTTGACGGAAAATTGGGTGAGTTCAAAAAAACATTTGCTATCTTAAGTAAAGAGCTAAATGTACCTATTGTACCGGTATCCATTAAAGGTGCTAAAGATGCGCTTCCTAAAGGATCAAAATTTCCAAAACCATGGCGAAAGGTTAGTGTTGAATTTTTAAAACCCATTTATCCGGGGCAATCATCCTACGAGAAGCTCACCAACATGGTTTATCAAAGAATATCAATAAATCAGAAAGCATAAGAAATGAAGAACTGGCTAAAATGTCAGTTCTTTTTTTTATCCAATGGCAGAGTAAAATAGAAAGTGGATCCTTCATTTTCAACTGATTGAACCCAGATATCACCTTCCATTATCTCTATTAAACGCTTACAAATTGCTAAACCAAGTCCGGTTCCACGCTGCTTCATCTGATCATTATACTCAGCTTGTAAAAAACGTTCAAATACTTTATCAAGGAAATCAGCGGGTATTCCTATACCCGTATCCTGAACAAAAAATTTCAGATAGGTATTCCCAATTTCATATCCAATTTTAACAGTCCCGTTCAGCGTAAATTTCAGTGCATTGTTAACCAAATTGGTAAGTACCTGTCGCACCTTCATCTCATCGGCATAGACAATCTGCATTTCTGAGTTCTCAGGACAATCAATTTGAATTGTATTATGATTCTGACGAGCCAATGGTTGAAAAAAGACGCTTATATCACGAAGTAAATCATTTACTTTAATGTCTGATTTCATAATATTGATCTGTCCTGTTTCAATGCGTGAAATCTCAAGAACATCATTGATTATATCCAGTAACTGATGACCACTACTGATAATAACATCCAGGTATTCCATCCTTGTTTTATCATCACAATCTTCGGCTCTAACCAGCTCAGCAAATCCCAGAATCCCATTCATAGGTGTACGAATCTCATGACTCATATTCGCAAGGAATGAACTTTTTAACCGATCACTTTCTTCTGCTTTTTGCTTGGCCAATAAAAGTTCCTTGTTTTTTCTTTCCAATTCACTCGCCGCTCTTCTTCTCTCACGCAAATCTCTAATGATTGACAAATAATAGTTTGCATGAGGTCTTTTGGAATTCATCTCAACCGGTATAAGCTGACCTTCTTTTCCGGTTATATCTCTTTCGAATATCAGTGTCTGACCTTTATTCAGCATATCGAATCGCAATGGCTTATCTGACAATGATTGCTGTGAGAAAATTTTCTTTATATGAAACCCAATAATATCCTCACGATCATATCCTGTCATCTTGAGAAAGGCTTCATTCACTTCTACCATTCTTCCCTGAAGATCACCAATCAATATTCCATCTCCTGCATTCTCGAATACTTCACGAAACTTGCTTTCACTATCTTTAAGGGCCTGTTCGGCTATCTTTCTTTCAGTCACATCACGCAGGGCTGCAACCCTTACTTCTTTACCATGATAGATACAATTTTTACCTGTAATCTCAACCGTAAAAGTGGACCCATCTTTTCTTAAACCGGTTGCCTCGTATGCGTGAGTTACTCCATTCTTAATGTTGGTCATCACCAACTTTCTCGAATCTTCAGTAAAAATTTCTAAAGCATGCCTTCCTATTAATTCGCCAGGTTCGTAACCAAACATTTCGCAGCCAACGTTGTTTACTTCCAGACCTAATCCATTATCATGAATAAAGATTCCCTCATGAGCAGCGTCAGACAAAGCTTTAAACCTTGATTCGCTCTCTTTGAGTTCTTGTATTAAATTAATTTGTGGTTGATCATTTAATAAGGCTTCCAGCCTTTTTACTTTCTCCTCCAGTTCTTCGTATGTAGGCTTCTTATTCATTAAGGCAATCTAATTTACAATTGCAATCTCTAATATATGAATTTATAGCCTAAATCAATTGTTTTAGCTTGAAAAGAAAACAAACTCTGATAGTTTATGCCAATAAAAAATCCAATTCATCATTTAGTGATCCCACTTTCTCATTGGTGGGTATCCAGCATCCTTTCTCTATCAGATACTTCTTTAAGAGAAGGAAATAAGTTAACGGGAATTCATCCTTCTGCCATTTTTGTTCGTAATTCAGTAACCCCAAACGCTTAATGAACTTATCCAGTTTATGAATGATGGCATAATAAAAGTCTGGCATATTCATTGATCCTTCACCTACTAAAGTGCCCGTTGATTCATCAAACAAATCTTCGTATTGAATCAATTTAATGGTCACATTTATACCATCTTCAGTTCCGATAACCCAACGCAGAAATCCTGTTTCATCATACCAATCAACCCAACTAATATTATCCTCGCCCCAGATATGAGATGGTTCAAATATCAATTTTGCCATTCCTTTAAGCAATTCGAATAGCGGATTTCCACTGTTTGTTACTTCAAATGTGATTTCTCTTTCATTAAAAATAACTTTACCGGAAGCCTTACCTCCGGTTCCCAGTTCATAAGTAAAATCAAATGGATACTCCGACTGATCTTTATTTTCATCACTATCGGCAGTGTAAAACGGTAGGTTAGTTAGGTTTGTTTTCACTATTCAGAGAATTTTGAGGGTGTTTCTTGAATTTTAGGTTAAATATAGAAAAGATGTTTGAAAATAAAAGCTTAATGCTTCATTTTTAGCTAATAAACTAAATTATATCCTTTAAACTATACCCTTGTCGAATTAGTGATTCCGGTTTCATTAAGTCTTCCAGAATATCTTTCTTTATCAAATTAAGACTCTTATTCGCCTCAAAAATACTGGTGCTATTTTGTTTCATAAACCGGGCTACCTGAGTTGCTTTATGATAACCGACATAAGGAATAAGAGCAGTACTTATAGCCGGATTAAGATAGATATCATCTTCTTCTGATGGTATTTCCAAACCTTTAACCAGATTGTTTAACAATGAATGATTAGCATCTATCAATAAATGCAATGATTCGAGAAGTGCATCACCAATAACAGGCAAATAAGCATTTAACTCCAGACATCCCTGGCCACACAAGTTCGATATTAGAAGGTCATTTGTATAAACCTTATGCACCGAACTAATAACAAATTCCGGAATAACCGGATTAATCTTACCCGGCATAATTGAACTACCTACCTGACGTTGTGGAATAGATAGTTTACTACCCGAAGAAATATCTGATGCTAATAAACGAAGATCGTTTACCATCTTTTCAAGATTTACTGCATGTGCCTTTAATGTAGCATGAACCTCAACATAACTATCCAGATTAGAAGTGATATCGGTCAGATTCTCTCCACGTGTGACTGGCACTCCGGTTAAATGTTGCAGTTCATTAACAACGTGCATAATAAAGAAACGAGGAATACTTAATCCAGTACCTGTTGCTCCTCCTCCCAAATTCACTTCTTTAATGCGTTCTGAACATTTAGAAACCCTCCACCAATCACGCGATAAGGCATTATTATAGGCACTAAAAAGTTTATCATAAGTAGATGGTACCGCTTTCTGCATCTGCGTATACCCATGACGTAACACATTACGATGTTCCTTTTCGAGCTTTTCAACCTGCTGGCGATGTTCATTAATAATCTCTTCCAGCTTATCCAGAAGTATCATTGCTGCCACTTTTAAGGCAGTAGGTACGGTATCGTTGGTTGATTGAAAAACATTAGCATGTTCAAAAGGATCTACCTTTTTATAATCACCCGGAACACTCCCTAACTTTACAATCGCAAGGTTAGCAATGATCTCATTTACATTCATATTGATCGACGTACCCGCTCCGCCTTGTATAGCAGGAACAATAAACTGTTCAAAATGCTTTCCTCCTGCAACTTCTGAGGCTGCTTCCTCCAGTACTTCAATAGTTGTACGATCAAAGAACTTAATGGGCAACAGGTCAGAATTATACTTTTCTTCAGCCGCCGCTTTAAATTTAGCATAGGTTCGATAGCAGGCAAGCTTGACTTTACCCATTGCTTTATACCATTCCAATTGAAATGGTTTTTGATTAGGAAAATTTTCCCTGGCTCTTAATGAATGTATCCCATAAAGAGCTTCTGACGGCAATGTCAGTTCACCAAGAAAATCTGCTTCCTTTCTCATAAATGTTGATTGTTACATTGGACGTGCATATGATTGCACATCTTCTTCGGTAATGCTGTTTTGACCAAGAATAATTAATCGTTCAATTACATTTCGAAACTCACGAATATTACCCGTCCAGTTAATGGTTTTTAACTCATCAACAGCACTATCCGTAAATGATTTTAAAGGCATTCCTAATTCAGCACAAATAAGCTTGTTAAAATGCTCTGTCAGTATTGGAATATCTTCTTTACGATCGTTTAATGATGGTACATGAATCAGAATCACACTTAAACGATGATACAGATCCTCCCTGAAATTACCTTTCGAGATTTCTTCTTTTAGATTTTTATTGGTTGCAGCCAGCACTCTCACATCAACTTTGATATCCTTGTCACTACCAACTCGGCTAATGATATTTTCCTGTAATGCCCTTAATACTTTAGCCTGAGCAGGCAAACTCATATCACCTATCTCATCTAAAAAAATGGTACCGCCGTTAGCTTGCTCAAATTTACCTTTGCGTTGCTTATGAGCAGATGTAAAAGCCCCTTTTTCATGACCAAACAACTCGCTTTCTATCAACTCAGATGGAATAGCAGCGCAATTGACCTCAACAAATGGCATGGATGCACGGTTACTTTTTTCGTGTAACCAACGGGCAACCAACTCTTTTCCGGTTCCATTCTCACCAGTAATCAATACACGCGCATCGGTTGGTGCAACTTTATCAATCATATCTTTCACCTTGGCAATCGGTTCTGATTCTCCGATCATCTCGTAAGTTTTACTAACCTTACGTTTCAGCACTTTAGTTTCAGTTACCAGGTCTTTTTTCTCAATGGCATTACGAATGGTTACCAGTAAACGATTAAGATCCAAAGGCTTTTCAATGAAATCGTAAGCTCCTTTCTTGATCGCTTCCACTGCTGTATCAATATTACCATGACCCGAGATCATAATTACAGGTGCATCGTTCTCATGATTGATGATCTTATCCAACACCTCCATGCCATCCATATTTGGCATTTTTATATCGCATAATACAACATCGTACTTATTGGCATTATACATCTCAACACCTTCTTCTCCATGCTCTGCTAACTCAACGGTGTGACTTTCGTATTCCAGAATATCTTTAAGGGTATTTCGAATACTACGCTGATCGTCGATTACTAATATTTTGGCCATTCTGAGTGTTTATAACTGGTTTCGTAATATCTGATAAATGGTCCCTTCCTTAAGCGCAAAGGCACATTGCCAGAAGGTTTTTAATTTAAACTCACGAACGATGAAGTTAATAAAAATACTTGCTAATACAATCATTTCAACCCGATGCAGATCCATCCGCTCCATTTTTTCACGTTCGGCATGAGTTGATTTCAGAAACTTAAAATGTAACTCTTCAACAAATTGCAACGGCACATGATAAGTCAGTATTTTTTGCATATCCAAATGCGGATGATGAATAGCAGCAATCATTCCGGCAATGGTATCAAACGATCCAGATGAACCAATTAAGGTATCACAGGGATATTTCTCAAACGCCTCATACAATACTGTCAGTTCATCTTTTATATAGCTTTCTACAGCTTGAATTTCTTCATCTGAAATGGGATCAGAGGGTTGAAAACGATCCAACAATCGAGCCATTCCCAAATCAAAGCTATGCTTCCAAAGAACACCATCTTTATTAGCAATAATAAATTCATTGGAACCGCCACCAATATCAAGTATCATCACACGCTCCTCTCCAATTGGCACTATCTGCTTTACACCATCAAAAATTAATTGAGCCTCTTTTTGCCCATCAATCACATTGATATCCAAACCACATTCGTCCTTTGCCCTTTGAACAAATTCCTGTCCGTTTGAGGCACTGCGAATTGCAGCAGTAGCGATACAAACCACTTTTTCTACCTTATAAGGTTCCATTGTAATCTGATGCGTTTTTAGTGCCGCAATGCCCCGATCCATAGCCTCAGGCAATATTCTGCGATCATTTATCCCGCCTTTACCAAGCTTGGCAGGATATTTACTTTCATGTAATATCTGATATGATTCCTGCCCATTTTTTTCAGCAATGAGCAGATTGATTGTATTGGTTCCTAAGTCAAATATTGCTATGCGCATAAAAGTTTTATTTGAGTATGCTAAAATACTAAATTGCAAGAAAAAGCCGGGCTAACCCGGCTCATCTGTAGTATTTATTTTCCTGAATATTTAAACCACTTCCAAAGTTCACCATACGAAACTTTCTTTCCGTACATTAAAATACCTGTACGATAAATACGTCCGGCAAACCAGGTTGTAAAAATAAAAGTACCTGTAAGTATTAACATTGATAATATTAGTTCCCATATAGGTGGCTCAAAAGGCATACGAGCCATCATTACTATTGGAGATGTGAATGGTATCATTGAAAACCAGAAAGCTAAATCACCAGCCGGATTTCTAAATGCTGCCATGGCCACATAAATAGATAATATGAGTGGCATCATCACCGGCATGACAAATTGCTGACTATCGGCTTCGCTATCCAAGGCGGCTCCTAAAGCAGCAAACAAACTTGCATATAACAAATATCCCCCAATGAAGTAAAATACAAAGGCGAACAATATTCCAACCAGATTGATGGCTTTAATTTTACTGGTAACATCAGTAAAGTTTTTCTGAAATTCGGTCATCTCTACTGAATTACTATCATCACCTAAAGCCTGAACACTTTCAATCTGACTATCCATTCGAGTTGGAACCTTACCTCCATCAAATACAAAAGCTGAAATTCCGAAATAAAGCATCATGGTCAACACTACCCAAATAGCAAACTGTGTAAGGGCAACCATTGCTATACCAACGATTTTACCCATCATTAACTGAAAAGGCTTCACTGATGAAACAATTACCTCAACAATGCGGCTTGTTTTTTCTTCAAGAACACCACGCATTACCTGTGTACCATAAAGAAGTACAAAGAAATAAACCAGCATTGCAAAAACCAGAGCCGCCATAATTGTAATAAACTGCGAACTCTCTTTTTCTGTTCCATCTTCACCCAGCTTAATGGTTTTCACCTTAACTTTTACATTATTTACTTCTTTAATAATGGCATCTAACCCACTTATATTATAACTGGCCAGCTTTTTTTGTTCGAGTAACTGCTCCAATTTTCTTGAGATATGCTCCTTCACATCAATGGTAATTTGAGCATCAGAATAAATGGTTACAGCATCAGGATGATCAAGCAAATCTTTTTCAATAAACAGATAAGCATAATAACCTTGCTCCTTATAATCAGAAGCCACTTGTTGCTGATTACTATTTTGTAACCAGTCGAATTTCAGAAATTCTGTATCTGTTATCTGCTCAGCATACTCACCTGTCTGATCAACAATGGCAATTCTTTTTTCAGTAGTATCTTCCATTGATGAAAACCAAGCTGGCAAGACCATCATTGCTCCAAATAAAACAGGACCAATAATACTCATTACAATAAAGCTCTTCTTACGAACCCTGGTAAGATACTCGCGTTGTATAATAAGTGAAATTTTACTCATGACTATTCGTTTACGGGATTAGGTTGATTACTTTGTTCCACTACCTTAATAAAAATCTCATTCATCGACGGTAATAATTCCTGCATTCCTTGAATCTCGACATGGTCAATGATCTTACTAACCATCTGATTAATGGAACCCTCTTTTGGCATTTGAACCATAGCAGTGTTCATTCTGTGATTCTGAATAATATTTTGAATCAGATAATCTCCTCCCAAAAATTTATCCAATGTATCTGAATCACCTGTAAAATCAAGTTTGATCAGGTTATCCTTGTATTCTTGCTTGATATCATCAACTTGTCCGGTTAGAATCGTTTTCGACTTATTGATCAAGGTAATATGATCACAGATTTCTTCCACTGATCCCATATTATGAGTACTAAAAAGAATAGTTGATCCCTTCTCTTTCTGAGCAATAATTTCCTGCTTAAGAAGATTGGCGTTAATTGGATCAAATCCACTAAATGGCTCATCAAAAATTAACAGCTTTGGATCATGCAGAATAGTAACAACAAACTGAATCTTTTGCTGCATACCTTTTGATAGCTCTTCTACCTTTTTATCCCACCAGGCCTGAATTTCAAATTTCTCAAACCAATATTTTAATTTTTTGATTGCATCATTTCGCGAAAGTCCTTTCAAGCGGGCAAGATAGATGGCCTGCTCACCCACTTTCATCTTTTTATATAAACCACGTTCTTCGGGCAAATACCCAATACGGTGAACATCTTCGGGCTTTAATTTTTGCCCATTTATCAGTATCTCACCGGAATCAGGTCCGGTAATTTGATTAATTATTCGAATCAATGTTGTCTTTCCAGCTCCATTCGGACCGAGTAGTCCGTATATTGAACCTTCGGGAACTTCCAGATCAACATGATCGAGAGCAAGGTGAGCTGCATACTGCTTTACCACCTTTTTAGCTTCTAAAAACATCATAGGTTATTGTTAAGTTATTTATAAACCAGATGTGAAGATAAGATTTTTAAAAAGCTTAAAAAAGTGGAATTTCAATGCTGATAGATAATCAAAAGGGTTTAAACACCTCAACTAGAACCATCCGGCACCCAATTGTTCACGAAATGGCCATGGAATAGAAACCATTATTAAAATAAAACCTATGAAATTAGCCCAGAATAAAACCTTATGGCTTTTAAAATTAGTATATGATTTTGATCGGATTTGACCTACAGTTATAAAAGCAATTGCAATCAGCATTAATAAAGGATGCTCTAATGTAAAGAAACGAATAATAGCTCCTCCAAATAATTCGGGATCGAAAATCACTTTCGGGCTTACAAAAAACAAAACAGCTCCAATTAAAAACTGAATGTGTATTAATGACATGGATATAACAGCCAATCTTCGGTTACCTGTAGTGAAATTTCGTTTATCTAACCATCCCCAAAGGCTCTGAACAATAACTGCTACCAATAATATCATTACTATATATCGTAATCCACTATGTGCATGAAGTAATCCTGTATACATATTTTCTTCTTTTTTGATAAAAACATATTGCTAAAAGAAAAGTTTATATGACACTTGTTTTACTAATGTTTTTTATTTTACTTTGTATTTCAAAGTTCTATGTAATGAAAGATAACAATCCGACAATTCAGGATATCAAGGCGATTCGCCAAATGATGGAAGAGTCATCAAAATTTCTGTCTCTTAGCGGGCTTTCGGGAGTAGCGGCAGGTTTAGTTGCAATAATTGGTGCAGCCATAGCTTACTTCTTTATATTGGATTCAGGAATGGTAAAATACGATGAGCACATGGTCGATCTGTACCACGGCAATACATTGTTTATACGAGTTGGATTATTGGGAATTGCAACAGGTGTATTAATTGTAGCGGTAACATTTGCATGGTGGTTAAGCTATAGAAAAGCAAAGAGGGCAAAAGTATCATTCTGGACACATACTGCTAAAAAAGTAATGTGGAGCATGGTTTCAATCTTAACGATAGGAGGTCTTTTTAGTCTGATCTTGATATATCATGAAAACATTCGAATGGTTGCTTCTGCCATGCTTATTTTTTATGGAATTGCGTTGATAATGGCTTCACGCTATACACACCGTGATATTCAGTTTTTAGGATACATTGAAGTTGTTTTAGGATTGGCAGCCGGCATATTTCTTAATTACGGATTATTATTCTGGACACTTGGCTTTGGAGTATTTCATATAATTTACGGTATTGTAATGTACCTTAAATACGACCGATGAAAGAGATTATAGCAGGATTAAATAAGAATTTTGAGAATCGGGTCAGATTAGGCATTATGTCTGCTCTGATGGTAAATGATGTACTCGATTTTAATGCCCTCAAAGACCTGCTGGGTGTGACGGATGGAAATTTAGCCAGTCACCTGAAGGCACTGGAAACAAACGAGCTAATTCTTGTAACAAAAAAATTTGTGGGTCGAAAACCCAATACAACATATAGTGTAACCGAGTTTGGAAAATTATCTTTTAAAAAACACTTGGCTGCCCTTGAACAACTATTAGGTAATACGTAATTTTTTTTAATCATTCACTTTGTTTTTCAAAGTACTTTATTCAATAATTATGGAAGTAAAACTTAAAACAACAGGAACAGAGCAATGGTATCAAACCATTACTTTTAAACTAATTACAGTTGGCATACTGATACTGGTATTACTCATTCCCTTAAGCATGGTAAAATCTGTGATCCGTGAGAGAGAAGCCACAGATCAACAAGTAGAAACAGAGATAATGCAACAATGGGGAGGTCCGCAAATCATTTCTGGTCCGATTATGCATGTACCGGTTTACTACAATTCTTTAGATAAAGATGGTCATGAAACAAAAACCAAAAGATGGTTGCACATCATGCCGGATGAATTAAATTCACAAGGTTATATAGAACCCAATAAAAAGCACCGGGGAATTTACGAAACCGTTATTTACAACACGAATCTCTCAATCAAAGGTAATTTCGACTCATTGGGCAAACTCAACCCCGATGCAGGTGAAGTTGAATGGAGCAAAGCCTGTATATCAATTGCGATTACTGATAACAGAGGAATAAAAGGAAA
The DNA here is from genome assembly GCF_963674565.1 of uncultured Carboxylicivirga sp. NCBI lineage: Bacteria > Pseudomonadati > Bacteroidota > Bacteroidia > Marinilabiliales > Marinilabiliaceae > Carboxylicivirga > uncultured Carboxylicivirga sp. Next base: position 4,922,791 of record NZ_OY771430.1, on the reverse strand, counting down.
GGTAGACTTTAAAATTAACAACCAATCATACGATCCTGAAGCAGGCATGGTAACTACCGATCTGGCTACTTCTGGAATGACAGTTAAGTTCCCTGTTTCAAGCGAAATGCTGGAACAAAAAATTCCATTCGACATTGCAATAAACATCAGTGGAGCAAAGGCTATTTCTTTCAATCCTATTGGAAAAAAGACAAATATCAATCTGTCATCAACATGGAAAGATCCAAGTTTCAACGGATCGTTCCTGCCTACCGAAAGCACTATTTCTGATGATGGTTTTAAAGCCCAATGGATCATCACTCATCTCAACCGCAATTTTCCGCAATATTGGATAGGTTCGAAACATTCAATCAACGAACATCAATTGGGTGTTGAACTATACGTTCCGGTAAATCATTATCAAAAATCATTACGATCAGCTAAATATGGAATTCTTATTATCTGCCTTACATTATTGGTTTTCCTTTTTATCGAATTGGTTAAAAAGAAAACAATCCAGCTTTTACAATATTTGCTGGTGGGTCTGGCTTTGGTGTTGTTTTTTTCTATCCTCACCGCGCTGAGCGAATTTATGGGCTTCACATGGGCATACCTGGTTGCATCTGCTGCAATCATTTCAATGGTAACGCTATATTCTTATGGAGTGTTGAAAGATAAGGTGCAGGCTTTTTGGGTAGCCGCATTATTAATTATTCTTTATGCATTCTTATTTGTTCTGCTACAACTAAACGACTTTGCATTCCTGGCTGGTAACATTGGATTGTTTGTAGCATTGGCATTTATCATGAAAGCTTCAACTAAACTAAAAAGCACTAATTTAACCCCTTCAAATTAGTGCCTGATTCCTAATATTATTTTGATTTTTGAATAGGTCCTTCGGGACCTATTCTCTGCTTATCAACCAATATGATTTTACCCTCTTAGCAAAAGCAACAGCATCTTCAGCGAATATTTTACCTAACAATGGCCACAAATCTCTTGTTATGTGTCTTCTTTCATTAGTAAGACTTATAATTAAACTTTGCTTTTCATCTTCATCCAATATTTGATCAGGTGTTTCTTCAATAATAGCAATAGTTTCAGCATGATTATGGTCATCTCCCAATAATTCAGCAGCCACACTCAATGATGAGGAATAGGTTACGAAATATTCAGGCCAAACAGCTTCCATCAATAGCATTTGATTGTACAAATATTTCACCTTCTTCCGTAATTGATGAAGAGCTTCATCATCCAGCCTTAACTGAGCATCCTCAATCTTATCAAGACATCTTTTGTAAGCATGAATGACACCATTGTGAATGGTATGAGGTCCGAGATTCTGAACGGGATATTCTTTAACAACTTTCAACTGTCTCTTGCAATGTTTAATTATGTCCTCCATCACACCTTTATCCGCTAGCAACCTTAATTCCTTTTCTTTTTGCTCATTTAAATAACCAATAAACCGAATAAAACTTTCTTCCCCAATAACCAATTCCTCGGCTTCGAAACAATTAGCCAGATACGAAATGATTACATGTATATCCCTCAAACGCGAAAGACGGGCTGCAAATTCTTTATATTTCACATTTTCTGAAAGAAAAAGTTCTTCACCTATATCATAGCGAATCAATCGAAGCACTGCCCTTAGACGCTTGAAAGATTTTCTGATTTCATGCGTTGACAAATCAATATTAACAGGAATACGAGCCTGCTGTTTTATATAATTCAATTGTTCGCTAATAACACGTTGAATTCCTTCCCCTAATTCTTCCTCGTTGTCTATTATAAATCGATAGGTTGCCATAGCATCTGTTTTATATTTCAAACTACTAATTAATTTGCTGAAATTCAACTGCAATTTCGCTTCTTCTTTAAATTTCATAACTTTCCGTAAGAATGGACCCATTTATTGCTTTCCTTTTCTAAATTTTTTGATCATGAATAAACTGATAATCTTACTATTAATAACAGTTTTATCAAATTCAACATTATTAGGCCAGGCAATAAGTAACAGCGGAAACAGTGTTCTTTTTGACGAAAACACCTTGTTAAGAATTACTTTAAACACAGATTTTTCTCAATTAATTAAAAGAAAAGACAAGGAAGAAATTTATTTCAGTGGCGAATGCACCTTTCATTGGTCTGATTCATATAAATTTGATGTTCCACTTAAAATAAAAGCCAGAGGATATTACAGAAGACTTAACTGTTATTTTCCTCCCTTGATGTTGAACTTCAAACCTGATTCATTAAAGACAGCTGAAGGCACTTATGGCAAAATTAAACTGGTAACCCATTGTCAGAAATCAAAGATTTATAAAGATTATCTACTAAAAGAATACCTGGCTTATAAACTTTATGAAATTATAAGTCCGAATAGTTTAAAAACACGTCTTGTTGATGTTACATACACAGACACCGGCAAACGTAAAAAACATTCCAAAAATCTAGGTTTCTTGATTGAACCACTTGATGCCATGTGCCGGAGAAATAATTCAATTGAATTAAAATCAAGCGCATTCCATCTTTCAGAAGTTGACGAATTAGAAGCTGACAGGGTGGCTCTGTTTATGTATATGATTGGTAATACAGATTGGAGAATTAAAAGTGGGCACAACATCAAATTCATCAAACCTAATAACTTTAAAATTCTTAAAGTCACACCTGTTCCATACGACTTTGATCATGCAGGCTTTATCAATGCAGCATATGCCAATCCATCGGAGTGGTCAGTTGCTCAAAGCATAACCGAAAGAGACTTTTTAGGAAAATGTCGAATAACCAACAGTAACTATGAAATACTTATTAGCGATTTCATTGAGAAAAAAGATCTTATTTATCAAACCATTCTTGAATTTGAATGGCTTGAACAAAACAAACGAAAATTGCTTTTAAAATATATCGAATCATTTTACGATGAACTCGAAAAACCTGATCGATTTGTGAAGAAGTTGAATAACACATGCCTTGATGATTATTAATAAATGAAAGAAAAAAAAATAAGTATTCTGGGTTGCGGATGGTTAGGGTTTCCTTTAGCTATCGCACTGGTAAAAGATGGTTGGATGGTTAAGGGTACATCAACATCATCAGAAAAAATGACTCGACTGAAAGAGAACAGTATTGAACCATACTTAATTGATTTAAATAGGCAACCAGAGTTTAATGATTTTCTCAATTCAGAGATTCTGATTATTAATCTACCTCCCAGAAAACTAAATGATCCTTTAGAGCAATACCAAAGATTAAGTTCATTAATAGAAAAAAGTCCTGTTCAAAAAGTCCTCTTTATCAGTTCTACATCGGCCTACAGTAATTCAAACCGCATTGCAACTGAGGATGACACCAACATACTACCCGATAATTTTAACAAAACCATCAACTTCGAGCGCATTTTTCAAAAACTAAATAAGAAGGTAAATATCGTAAGATTTGCAGGACTGATCGGTCCGCAACGACATCCTGGCCGATTCTTTGTAAATGGTAAAAGCATTTCAGAACCTAACATACCAGTTAACCTTATTCACCTTGACGACTGTATTTCCATCATTAAACTACTTCTCAATACAAATGAATGGAATGAGATCTACAATGCGTGTGCCGACACGCATCCTTCAAAATTGGAGTTTTACACAAAAGCATCAGAAAAACTAGGATTTCCTTCCCCTCAAGTAATTACATCGAGTGATATCAATGAAGGGAAAGTAGTAAGCAACGAAAAACTTAAATCCCAATTAAACTATCAGTTTCATCACCCCGATTTATTAAGCTTATTGAATAAAAATTGTTTTTAGAAACATGGTTTGGTAAATTAATTCTCTTCATATAGTTTTGTAACGATTCAATGTACTTGAATTAGTTTGAGTTTATTAAGAAGAAGGGAGAGACAGGCTCGCAGAACTTCTGGCAACCACCAATGGCAGGTGCCAAAACCTGATTCCGGTTAGGAAGATAATGAATTTAAACCTATTAATATGATACTTCAAACATTTCGAATGCCCTGGCAGGGCTTGTTTATATTATCCTTTGAATACGGAATCTCAATAGTATTCACTGAATTTTTATTAATAATTTTTATCGAATGGAAAAAGTGGTTGCCAAATTTGGCGGATCTAACCTTAAACGCAAAGAAGATATCCAAAAACTTGTAAGAGTAATTAAAGCATATGACAGACCCATGGTCATTGTTGTTTCTGCTTTTTATGGAATTACAAACCACCTGATACAATCATTGGCAGAAGTTAAAAAGGATGAATCGCAAATAGACGTTCTGAAACAATTCCTCAGAGAAATTAAGGAAGAAAGTATATTTGAAAATTTCGATGATGAAGAATGGCGTCTTCAAACGATGTCAAAAGTTGAAGATCGCATTAATCAACTGGGAAGATATCTTACCGGAGTTCATTACATAGGAGATGTTCCGGAATTTGTTGAAGACGTAGTATTAAGCTATGGAGAGCGTTTAAGTTCATTGGTTCTTACCTCTATTCTCCAAGCCAATGGCATTGATGCTGAAGAGGCCCTTCCAGAAGATATGCCACTTATAACCGACGGTGAATTTGGAAATGCAACTGTCAATTTTGAAGCATCAGCAGAATCGGTTCAGGAAAGATTAAAAGAAGATAAGATTTACATTGTTCCCGGCTTTTATGGTGTTTCACCAGAAGGAAAAGTAACCTTATTAGGTCGTGGTGGCAGTGATTATTCAGCCGCTGCAATTGCACGTTGCCTGGAAGCTGAGTCATTGGATGTGTGGAAAGATGTGGATGGTTTTATGAGCGCCGATCCAAAATTGGTAAATAATCCGAAGCGTATTAAAAGCCTTTCGTATTCCGAAGCTGCAGAACTTTCATATTTTGGTGCTGGCATTTTACATCCCCGAACCGTTGAACCCCTGAAAGAAGTGGGAATACCCATTAATATAAGCAACATTGATACGTTCAAAAGCGAAATTATTCCGGGAACATCGATTTGTGGTTCAGAAGAAATAAGCGAAAGTATTTTAAAGAGTGTTACCTATAGTAACGACTTTTGCATTCTAAAGCTGAGAGGGGCAGGAGTTGGTTTGAAACAAGGTGTCCTGGCTAAAGTTACTTCGGCTCTGGATAACGCTGGTATTAATATTAAATCTGTGATTACCTCTCAAATAGTTATTAATGTATTAGTTTCTGTAAGTGATATCAGAAAAGCATTTAAAATAGTTGAGGAATTAAATCTTTCTGCCATTACCGAAATTATAACCATTGATAAGGTATCAACAATAGCCGTTGTTGGAGAGGGGATGTTGGAGAAACCGGGCATTTCAGGTAAACTGTTTATGGCGCTGGCTCAAAAAAGCATTAATGTTCAGATGATTATTTCAGGAGCATCATCAGTTGCAACTTATTTTATTGTATCATCCAATGATCGTGAAAAGGCAATTGCAGCTATTCACGATGAATTCTTTAAATAAGAAAAGGGCTGTATCTCGTTAGATACAGCCTCTTTCCCTTTCAATTATAGTAAAACAACGCAACGTCTAGTAGTTGTATGAGCTTTGACCATGCTCATGAATGTCAAGTCCTTCACGTTCTTCTTGTTCAGAAACTCGAAGACCCATTGTATATTTAAGAACAGTAAATAAGATCAATCCAAGACCAAATGACCAGGCACCAATGGAAAGAACACCTAAGGCCTGTACTCCAAGTAATGAGAATCCACCACCGTAGAATACACCACCATCAGTAGCAAAGAAACCTACTAATAATGTACCAACAGCACCTGTAACACCGTGTACTGAAACAGCACCTACAGGATCATCAATCTTTAATACTTTATCAATAAATTCAATTGAGAATACTACAATAATACCTGCAATAACACCAATTGCAATAGCTCCTTCAGGTGATACAGCATCACAACCAGCTGTAATACCAACTAAACCAGCCAAAGCACCGTTTAATGTCATTGATAAATCAGGCTTACCATAACGGAACCAGGTTACAAACATTGTTGCAGCAGCACCAGCAGCAGCAGCCAGGTTTGTAGTAATCACGATTAAAGCAACAGCGTATGCATTATCACCACTAATAGCCAACTGTGATCCTGGGTTAAATCCGAACCATCCTAACCATAGGATAAATACACCTAAAGCACCTAATACCATGTTGTGACCAGGTATAGCGTTAGTTTTGCCATTGTATTTACCAATACGAGGACCGATAATCCATGCTCCAGCTAAAGCAGCCCATCCACCAACAGAGTGTACTACAGTTGAACCGGCGAAATCGTGGAAGCCAAGCTCGCTTAACCATCCGCCACCCCATACCCAGTGACCTGAAATAGGATAAATTACCATTGTAATAATCAATGAAAACACAAGATATGTGCTGAATTTAGTTCTTTCAGCCATTGCTCCTGAAACAATTGTTGCTGCAGTTGCGGCAAATACTGTTTGGAAGAATAAATTGTGTAAATCATCTGGTTTGTCATAAAATAAATCAAATGCACCAAAGAAAGCTCCTTCGCCTCCGTACATAATGCTATATCCAATTACATAAAAAACCAATGAACCTATTGAGAAGTCCATGAAGTTCTTCATGATAATGTTACCAACGTTTTTAGCTCTGGTAAAACCTGCTTCTACCATAGCGAATCCAGCCTGCATAAAAAAGACTAAAATACCGGCGATTAAGACCCATAGAATATCTAATGCTCCGTTTGCGTCCATAATTTCTAAGTTTTAATGTGTTCTTCTTAAGGTTGTTAATTACTTTTCATAAAGGGTTTCAGGTCCCGACTCTCCAGTTCTGATGCGGAATGTATCTTCAACATCGAAAACGAATACTCTACCATCACCTATTTCACCTGTTTTCGCAGCTGAAATAATTGCCTGTACAGTCTTATCTGCATTCTCGTCTCTAACTATGATAGATAAAAGACGACGCTCAATAATACTTGTGTCATATAGTGTACCTCTGTATAAATGACCTTCGCGAGCCACTCCGGTACCTCTCACATCCCAGTATGAGAAAAAAGTAATATCCTGTTCCTCAAGAGCAGCTTTAACTGCTTCAAAACGTGACAAACGGATAACTGCTTCAATTTTTTTCATGGCGTTATTTTTTATGGTTCATGTTTGTCTTTAAAAAGTAATAGAGCATCCAGGTGGTGTGTGATAAAGGTGTAGTTGCTATGTGCTAACTAAATTTTATTCGGATGCTCTATTACTTTCATAGATTTGGATTGTATATTTTTAAGCAGTTAATCAATTATATACTAACCACTTTTGGCTTTTAATTAAAATTTATAAATGGCTGCTAATAAAAACTGTGTAGCAGATTTTGTTGGATCACCATTCTCTTTAGTAAACCACTCTTCACTTGCACTATCAAAACGAAGTTCAGTAGAAAATGTAAGTGGACCTGCATAGTAGTTTAATGTGAATGTGTTAGATAAAACATTTGATGCATCATCCATAGCTGTACCTGCAACTTCTGTCTCTTTGAATGCGAAATACTCACCTCTGTAACCTAAAGCTACTTTATCAGAGAAAGAATATTGAGGATAAATTGCGATTCCTGAAAATCCACCTTTTTGTTCACTACCATCATTCAAATCGTAGCTAGCTGTAGCAGCATTAACTCCTAAATAGAAAGCATCAGCCAACTGGAAACCTGCAGTTAAGTCGATTTCAGTAGATTTTCCTGGAGCTCCCATATAGATTGCATCATCATTATAACCGTGAATAGCATTCAAATAGATATCCATACCCTCAGCAGGTGCATAATATACCTGTGCTCCTATATCAGATACACCGTTAAAATCTGTATAAATATTCCAGTCATTGAATAAACCTACCATTAAACCAAAATTATCAGCAATGGCAAAATCAGCTTTAATACCTGCGTTTTGAAATGGGCCATTGGTAAATAAATAGGATGTTGAGTAGTTGAAATTAGCTGCCGGGCTAATTACTTCATATCCAATAAAAGTACCCATGTAACCAGCAGTAAGTGTAACTAAATCGCTTAAAGCATAACTTACATAAAGGTTTTGAATATTAAAATATCCATATTCTGGTAAAGATTCGATCTGACCTCTTGGGCCGAAAGAAATTTCACCAACAAAAGAAGCTTTTCCAACAGTTTGAGAAATTCCAAGGTCAATCATACCAATTGAAACTGAGTTCTGGTCACCTGCAAAACTTGTAGGTATTTGTGATTCACCAGAGAAATCATACTTAAAATAAGTATCAACAGATCCAGTAATTTCTAAACCTGGAGTTTCTTCTTCTTGAGCATTAGCAAAAAAACCGAATGCAAGCCCCAAAGCAATTAAAATTAAATTCTTTTTCATCGGAATGTGGTTAATTAATTAATAGTTAATATTTGCCTTATTAATATTTGTTGATTGGGGGAGTTAATTCTAAAAAAGTACTTTTTAAACTTTACACCCTCACTTCTGAGGGGTGTGCATTGCAAATATATCTGAAAAAAAATTTCATATCCTAATTTTTTGACAGTTATTTTTTCATTTTTTTACTTTTTGACCTCTTTAACTATCATTTTATAGGGGTATGGTGTAATTATTTTACACTTTTATTATTTACACCCCCTCCACAGAAGGGGGCTGGTTAAATAAAAACATTTTTTAAAACAATTGCCTTCGAACAAACTCTACGCCAAAACATGCGAAAAGTCATAAAATTAGCGCCTCACGACTTCAAATAGTTGGAGATTGATGTTGAAATTTGTATTTTTGCTTACGATTATTCACAAGGAAATGCTTGTCGCTTTCTAAATGAAAGATGTTTTACAGGCACAACGACAGAGAGATTAGAATCACCTTTCAGGGGATAAGTAGTTGAGTAACTCTCCATAATGATGATAGTATGATGCAGAAAAGATTTCCAAAACCTCAGGGTTTGTATGACCCGGCCAATGAACGTGATAATTGCGGAATTGGATTTGTTGCCAACATTAAAGGACAACAAACCAATGATATCGTTAAACGCGGTTTAGAGGTATTAACCAATATGACCCACCGAGGAGCAGAAAGTTCGGATAATAAATCGGGTGACGGTGCAGGTATATTGATGCAGGTTCCACATGACTTTTGTAAATCTTGTGGTTTTAACCTACCGGAAAAAGGTAAATATGGAACCGGTTTGGTTTTTTTACCAACAGATGAAAAAGAAGCACATAATTGCCTCGAAATACTAGACAGATTTATTCTCACGGAAGGACTTGAACTTATCGGATATCGCGACGTACCAGTAGATAGCAATGTGATTGGAGAAATAGCCCAAAGCACAGAACCTGTTATTCGCCAGATATTTGTTAAAGGTAACTACGAACAGGACCTACTGGAAAGAAAACTTTATCTTGCCAGAAAGCAGGCTGAAAACACGATTCGTCAATCTGACTTAAGTGAAAAAGAAGCTTTTTATATTCCTAGTTTATCATCAAAGATATTTATATATAAAGGTATGCTTACCCCTGAACAATTGGGGCAATATTATCTTGATCTAAAAAATCCAAATGTTAAGAGTGCCATTTCATTGGTTCACTCACGTTTTAGTACTAATACATTTCCTACATGGGATCTGGCACAGCCTTTCCGTATTATGGCTCATAATGGTGAGATTAACACTATTAAAGGAAACCGTTTATGGATGCAAGCCAGAGAAAGTTTACTTGAATCGGATTTATTCGGAGATGACCTTAAAAAGCTATTCCCGGTGATAGAACCTAATAAGAGTGACTCTGCTTCATTAGATAACGTATTGGAGTTCCTGTTCTTAACAGGTCGCACACTTCCTCATGCATTAAGTATGTTAATTCCGGAATCGTGGAACAGCAAAAACCCAATTCCGAAAAGTCTAAAAGCATACTATGAGTATCACTCAACTATTATGGAACCATGGGATGGTCCTGCTTCAATCGTTTTCTCTGACGGTAGATATATTGGAGGTACACTTGACCGTAACGGATTACGTCCTTCCAGATATGTGATTACCAAAGATGATATGATTGTAATGGGTTCGGAAGTAGGTGTTCAGACCTTCCCTGCTGAAGCTATCAAAGTTAAAGGACGATTAAGACCAGGTAAACTATTACTGGTAGATACTCAACTGGGAATTATTATCCCAGATCAGGAGATCAAATCACAATTATCAAAACGTCATCCATACGAAAACTGGTTAAAAGAAAACCGTATTCGCTTGCATGAGATTACCTCTAATAATCCGGTAAAATCACAATTAGGTGATAAATTTGACACCTATTTAAAAGTATTTGGTTATAACAAGGAAGATTTCGACCAAATCATAAAACCAATGGCAACAACAGCTGGAGAACCTATTGGTTCGATGGGTAACGACACCCCGATTGCTGCTTTATCTGATAAGCCACAGAGATTATTCTCTTATTTCCGTCAGTTATTTGCTCAGGTCACCAACCCGCCAATCGACCCGATTCGCGAAGGCTTGGTGATGGCATTAACAAATTATATCGGATCTGTATCAAAGAACTTGCTTAGTGAAGAACCTTCACAATGCAGATCAATCAAGTTCGAGAGCCCAATCATGACTAACAATGATTTGGCAAAAATTAAGGATTTCCGTCGCGAAGAATTTACGCATGTTACCATTCCAATGGTATACAAGGTGAAGGATGGCAGCAAAGGGCTTGAAGAAGCAATTGATGCCATTTGCGCAGCAGCTGAAAAAGCCGTTGATGAAGGAAAAAATTATATTATTCTAAGTGATAAGGATATTGACGCTGAACATGCACCAATACCATCTTTACTTGCTGTAGCTACAACACATCACCACCTGATTAAAGCTCAAAAGCGTATGCAGGTTGGTTTAGTTGTTGAAACAGGTGAAGCCAGAGAGGTAATGCACTTTGCACTATTACTGGGTTATGGTGCCAGTGTAATTAATCCTTATGTAAGTTTTGCCATTTTGGATGATCTTACATCTAAAGGAAATATTGATGTTGACTTCAGTACAGCCCGCAAAAATTATATCAAATCAATTGATAAAGGTTTATTGAAGATCTTCTCAAAAATGGGTATAAGTACCTTAAGAAGCTATCATGGTGCTCAGATATTTGAAGCTCTAGGTATCTCTGAGCAAGTTATTAATAAGTGCTTTGTGGGTACACCTTCTAAAATTGGGGGTATTGGATTTGAAGAAATTGCAAAAGAGAGTGCTATAGATCATGCGAAGGCATTTGCACCAACTTTCAATAAAAATCCATTTGATTCAAAAGGAAGCTATGCTTATCGTAAGTACGGTGAAAAACACGGATGGAATCCTGAAACAATAGGTTTACTTCAGTGGGCTACTTCACAAAATGATTACTCGAAATACAAAGAATATAGTCAACAGGTTGATCAGGACAATCAAACTCCTCTTTTCTTAAGAGGATTGATGAAACTTCGCAAAGGCAAGTCAATAGACATTAGTGAAGTTGAACCTGCAGAAGCCATTATGAAGCGTTTTGTAACCGGAGCTATGTCTTACGGTTCTATCTCAAGAGAGGCGCACGAAGCCATGGCAAGAGCCATGAATACCATTGGTGGTAGAAGTAATACCGGTGAAGGTGGTGAGGATGCTCAACGTTTCAAGAGTGATGCAAGAAGTTCTATCAAACAGATTGCCAGTGGTCGTTTTGGTGTAACCAATAACTACCTGGTGAATGCAGATGAACTTCAGATTAAAATTGCTCAGGGTGCAAAACCAGGTGAAGGTGGTCAGTTGCCAGGATTTAAAGTTGATAAGATTATCGCTCGTTTGCGTAACTCAACTCCGGGCATTACTTTAATTTCTCCTCCTCCTCACCATGACATTTATTCTATCGAGGATCTGGCTCAGTTGATTTACGACTTAAAAAATACCAATCCTGCTGCACGAATCAGTGTTAAGCTGGTTTCTGAAAACGGAGTAGGTACAGTAGCAGCAGGTGTTGCCAAAGCTCACGCTGACCTTATCGTAATCAGTGGTACTGAAGGTGGTACAGGAGCAAGTCCAACAAGTTCGATCAAACATGCTGGATTGCCTGTTGAGATTGGTTTGGCTGAAACACAACAAACATTAGTTATGAATAACCTTAGAGGAAGGGTTAAAATTCAGACTGATGGTCAGTTAAAAACTGGTTTGGATGTTGTAAAAATGGCTATGCTTGGAGCTGAAGAGTATGGTTTTGCAACTTCTGCATTGGTTACCTTAGGATGTATCATGATGCGTAAATGTCACTTGAATACTTGTCCTGCTGGTATTGCAACTCAGGATGAAGAATTAAGAAAGCGTTTCATTGGTAAATACAAGTACGTTGTTAATTTCTTCAACTTTATCGCTCAGGAAGTTCGCGAAATACTTGCTGAGTTGGGTTACAAATCAATGGACGAAATTATTGGACGTAGCGACTTACTTGAACAAAACAGAGAAGTTAGTAACTGGAAGTCGAAAGGTATCGATTTAAGCAAATTGCTATTCTTCCCTGAAGAGGGTAAAAAATATCCAATCAAAAACACTACTGTTCAGGATCATAAAATAGATGAAGTTCTTGATCGTAGTTTAATTAAGATGGCTCAACCAGCATTATTAAACCAGCAAAAAGTATGGATTGCCAAAGACATTAACAATGTTGACCGTACTGTTGGAGCAATGCTTTCTGGTGAAGTATCGAAAAAATATGGTGAAGAAGGTTTACCTAAAAATACTATCAACTGTACCTTTAAAGGATCTGCCGGACAAAGTTTCGGAGCGTTCCTTAGCCGAGGTGTTAGTTTTAAATTAGAAGGTGATGCCAACGACTACATGGGTAAAGGTCTGTCAGGAGGTAAAATCATTGTAGTTCCTCCTCATGGTTCAGATTTTGTACCTGAAGAAAACATTATTATCGGTAACACAGTTTTATATGGTGCTACAGATGGTTTTGTTTATGTTAGAGGTGTTGCCGGAGAACGTTTTGCTGTGCGTAACTCAGGTGCGTATGCAGTAGTTGAAGGAGTGGGAGATCACTGTTGTGAATATATGACCGGTGGACGTGTTGCTGTACTGGGTAAAACCGGACGTAACTTCGCAGCTGGTATGAGTGGCGGTATTGCTTATGTGCTTGATGAAGATGGAAACTTTGACTATTACTGTAATAAAGGGTTGGTTGATCTAACTCCAGTTGAAGATCATGCCGATATTCAGGAATTGCAGTTTCTGTTAAATAAGCATTTATTACACACCAATAGTGAAAAGGCTCAGGATATATTAGTTAACTGGACACAGTACTTACCTAAATTCGTGAAGGTAATTCCATTTGAGTACAAAAAAGTGTTGCAGGAACAAAAAATCAAAGAGCTTGAGAAGAAATTGCGTGAAACAGAAGACGCTCCATTTATTAGAGAATAGTATTTAAAGAATAATTAAGAGCAAACCGGGATTATGAGAACGAGTGTGGTTCAATGGAACCAGTCCCGGTTTTTCTTTTAAAACATTAGATTATGGCAGATCCAAAAGGATTCATGAATATAGCACGAAAAGAAGGTGGCAACCGCCCCATTAGTGAGCGTGTAGATGATTATGGTGAAGTTGAGCAAACACTAAACCAGGAAGATCGCGTCCTTCAGGCATCACGATGCATGGACTGTGGAATTCCATTCTGTCACTGGGCTTGTCCTGTAGGAAGTAAAATTCCTGAATGGCAAGATGCAGTTTACAAAGGAGAATGGAAACTGGCCAGCGATATTCTTCACTCAACCAATAGTTTTCCTGAATTTACAGGTCGCATTTGTCCTAACCCATGCGAGAAGTCATGTGTTTTGGCTATTCACAAAGAAGCTGTAACAATTCGCGAAAATGAAGCCTCTATTGTTGAAAAAGCTTTTAAAGAAGGCTTTGTTCAACCTCGTATTCCAGAATACAGAACAGGTAAAAAAGTAGCTGTGGTTGGATCGGGACCTGCAGGAATGTCGGCTGCCGACCTATTAAATCAAGCTGGTCATACTGTTACTTTGTTCGAAAAGGATGATGCCATTGGGGGATTATTACGTTATGGTATTCCTGATTTTAAACTAAATAAAAAAGTTATTGATCGCCGTTTAGCCATTTTTGAGCAAGAAGGCATCATATTTAAAACCAATACTGCTGTAGGTGAAGATGTAACAGGCGAAGAACTTTTAAAAGAGTTCGATGCGGTTGTTCTTACTATCGGCGCCATGAAACCACGCGATTTACCGGCTGAAGGTCGTGAATTGAATGGAATTCATTTTGCGATGGATTTTCTAAAACAACAAAACAAAGTAAACCGTGGTGAGCAATTTACCAATGGTGAGCGTTTGATTGCCACAGGTAAAAATGTTTTGGTTATTGGTGGTGGTGATACAGGTAGTGACTGCGTTGGAACATCTATTCGTCAGAAGGCAAAATCAGTGACACAGATTGAGATCTTACCTAAACCTCCGAAAGAACGTGCTGCAGGCAACCCATGGCCTTACTGGCCAACAGTACTTAAAACATCCACTTCGCACGAAGAGGGATGCGAAAGACGCTGGAGCCTGAACACCAAACGTTTTATTGGTGAGAATGGTCAGTTGAAACAGGTAGAGCTTGTTGAAGTGGAATGGAGCAAAGATGACAAGGGCCAGTGGAAAATGGCTGAAAAACCCGATACTACTGAAATAATTGATGTAGAACTGGTATTGTTATCAATGGGTTTTGTTAGCCCTGTTCACGAGGGTATTGTTAACGAGTTTGGCCTTGAGCTTGACGGACGTGGCAATATTAAAGTGGATGGTAATTACCAAACAAGCAAAGCAAAAGTTTTTGCAGCTGGTGATGCTTCTAATGGAGCCAGTTTGGTAGTAACTGCCATTGCCAAAGGACGCGAAGCGGCTGAAAAAGTACATGAATATTTAAGCTAAGTCAAATTCATTGCTTCGTGTAGGCAATGAAAATATCTCTAAAAATTATCGATTAGGGTTGTTACTGAAAAGCCGGGGTCATAACAATGATCCCGGCTTCTTCATTAATAAGATTATACAGAATTACTTATGCCTCATCCAGTAAACTGGTTTTAAAAGCAGGCACAATTCTCTTTTTGCTGGCCAGTTCGTATGCATACGATAATTGTATTAACCGGCTTTCAGTCCATGCTTTTCCAAAAAATGATACTCCAATAGGCAAGCCTTTAATGTCACCTGCTGGAACCGTCACACTCGGATAACCTGAAACAGCAGCCAGTTGTGAACTTCCGCCTTTGAAGTTATCTCCATTTACAAAGTCAATAACCCAGGCAGATCCATTTGTTGGAGCCATCAATGCATCCAACTTATATTTATCAACTAGTTTATCAATTCCCTTTGCTTGCGACAGTTCTTTACATTTTTTGATAGACTCTTTATACTTTTCATCTTCCAGTCCGTTCGTCTGATCACATAATTCAAAAATCTCCTGCTCAAACCAAGGCATTTCTTTTGAAGCATTCTTTTTATTGAATTCGATTAAATCAGTCAATGTCTTATAAGGTAATACAGGATGGGCTGCCAGATATTTATTAATTCCATCTTTAAACTCACATTGAAGAACCGTCCATTCATGCTGGCCCAGTTGCTTTAATTCGTCATCCGTCTCAACCTCTATTACATCAGCTCCTTTATCCTTTAAGGTTTGAACAACTTCATCCATTATGGCACTAACACGTGTATCAAATGCAGAAACCTGTTTTAAATACCCAATTCGGGAACCCTCAAGTGCGAATTCATCAAAATTCAGATAGATACCAAAATTATCAGGTTGTTTTTTCGTTGCTTCATCCGCATCATCCTTGCCAACCAAAGCCCTTAACAGTAAAGCTGCATCTTTTACGGTTCGTGCCATTGGACCAGCTGTATCCTGACTCTCAGAAATTGGAATTATACCACTTCTCGACCAGGCTCCAACAGTTGGCTTGATGCCAACAATACCATTTATACCAGACGGACAAACAATGGATCCATCTGTTTCAGTACCAATTGCAAGAGGCGCCAAATTAGCAGATACTGCTACCGCTGAACCCGAAGATGATCCGCATGGCGTACGATCCAACACATACGGATTGCGGGTTTGACCTCCTCTTCCACTCCAACCACTGCTTGAATTGGTTGATCGGAAATTGGCCCATTCACTCAGATTTGTTTTACCTAACAACACCATACCGGATTCACGCAACTGATTAATAATAAAGGCATCATTGGAAGCCTTATGGCTGATGAAAGCCAATGAACCAGCTGATGTAACCATTTTATCGCCTGTATTGATATTGTCTTTGATAAGTACAGGTATACCATGAAGCGGACCTCTTACTTTACCTTCCTTCCGCTCTTTGTCCAGTTCCTGCGCAATCATTAAGGCATCAGGATTCAACTCTACAACAGCTTTTGTCTTTACCTGATCTAATTTTTTAATACGATTGATATACAGCTGCGTGATTTGCTCGGAAGTTAATTCACCTTCAGTCATTTTGTTTTGTAGATCCTGAACCGTGATTTCTTCTAAATCAAACTTATTCGTTACATCTGATTTTGATTCTTCCTCTAATCCTTGTCCTTTTGGTTTACATGCATTAATACCTAATGCTGCTCCTGCCATCATAGAACTTAGGATAAAATGTCTTCTTTTCATAGTTATGATTGGATAAATACAAGTTGAATTCTACAACCAGTAATATTATCATTACAGAATAATACCACTGAAGTCATTAGTTAAAGTTAAATAAAACTGAAGAGAAAGACTATTTTCATTCTCAACACTTGCATAATAAATTCAGTAACACACTCACCTTCTGTAATTTTTAAAACAAAATACGTGTTTATGCGAGTTTATTTGTCTTAATAAAGAGTGAGATCAATCTTAAAGAAATCAACATTTTGAAAAAAATAGCTTACATATTTTCAATCCTACTGATGTTTAATCTTCTTAACACAGCTTGCAACAGAGAAGATTCCGGCGATCAGTTCAGTACTTTAGGTGCTTCGCAGGATAAGCAGAATATTATAAATGCAGGACTTGCGCTTTTTAGCGAGACCAAAGGCTTATCTGAAACTTCCTTTGCCGCCTTAGGTGTCAATTTATCCGGATATATGACCAAAGAAATAAGTAGTCATCAAAATCTGGTTTATTCTATTGCACTTATTGGAGAATCAATGGCAAATGAAACGTTCGTTCAAAGTCAATTTGAAGATTTGATGTTATTGACAACCACCAGTTGTGGTGATTTAGGAATATTATGGAATCAGGGACACGGGACATGGGAGTGGAACAATGAATTAGCAGATTTTGAACAGATATCTGATCAGGGCGATGATATAACTTTACTATTTCCATCAGAAGAAGGCAAGGAAGAAAACAATGCTTTCCTCAGACTATATGATTTTTCAACATACGATGGTGACTTCCCGGGAAAAGGAGATGAATTGGATGATGGCTCAACAATGACTGAAATTCTTAAGAGTCTTTATCTGGAAATTAAAGTAGATGAAAAACTGGTGGCCTCCAGCAATATTATTATCGATTTTTCAGATTCCGGAAAAATTGAAAATATGAACCTAACCTTTAATCCTATACCCTACTCTTTCCAATCTGAGATGTCGGCAAAAGACAACAATGCAACCTGGCGATATACGCTTTTGAACGATTTTGAACTGATTTTTGAACAGGTTATATCCGGAACATACGAAGAAAACGCCGAAGATCCGTTGATTAAAAATCTTCAATCTTCAACACAAATTTTCAATATTAAATTAATGGCAGATGTTAACAGTGCTCAGTTACTTGATGATATCTCAATAATTGAAACAAAACAAATGGAAAGTGAAAAGATGGCTACAGAGACTGCTCAGTTAGTTAATGATAATTCAACCATTAGTCTGCGTTATACAAATGATGCCATTATTGCAAACGGACAAGCAGTAGCCCGCGAACTGAATGATGATTCGAATGAATGGATTGTTGATGTTGCATTTACTTTCAGTGACGGTTCAACTGAATACATTACAGATTTAATAACTTATCTATATCTGTTTGAAGATAATCTTAACCTGATATTAAAAAAGACTCAAAATAAACTCAACTAGACTCTTGATGCCTAAGTTTATATTACTTTAAAAGCAAAAGAGGCAGGCCAAATGGCTTGCCTCTTCTGTTTATTATAGTCGCAATTAATCATTCTGTTTTCAACTGACCCTTATCGTCAAAATCTTCTTTTTTCTTCATCCATAATAAATAAAGAACACCACCTCTGGCAATCAAGAAAATAAAGAGTGCGAATAAAGGATTAATCAATGCCATCTTTAAACCACCAGCTAACAGACTGGGTGTTAATTCGCCATGCGCTGAAACGTTATCAAAAGCCATGATCAGGCCAAACGTTCTTCCAAGAAATCCCCATGCCAACACAAACCAACCCAATGATTTTATCAACGCTATTGATTTTCCGTTATTTGATTTATTCATACCAGCCATAATGATCATCACAATAATAACAATCATTAATAATAAAAGCGGATAAGTAAAAACAGGACCGCCATCGTTTAATTTGCCAATAATATCTGCCATAACAATATGTTTTAATGAATACTGACACTAATTTATACTGCTTTTCAATACAGAATTTTAATTAGCGATGAGCTCCCAGTTCTTGATGCTTTTCTGCATAAATTCATCGGACAATTGATTTAACATTCCTAAATTAGGTAAAAATGAGTCTTAAATTGGTATTTGGTCGATAATACTAATCTATAACTCTAAAAAATACTAATATTGTAAGAATGTGGAAACCAATTAAAATATCAATCAAAACCGTAGGAATCCATTTCCTGTTTTGGATTGGTGTTTGGTTTTTCTTCTATTATTTCTTCAGTTATAACTCAGATGATAAAGTATACATCACATGGTTTTCGAGTTGCTTACTGCCACTCACCATGGGAGTCACCTATTTTATGGAGCGATATCTTATTCCTCGTTTTTTGCTAACAAAGAAATACAAACTATTTGCTTTGTATTCATTTTATACCCTGGTGGTTTCTTCTTACCTGATTGTACTGGCACTTTATGCATGTCTCATTTTCCTTTTAAAATTCAACACCTCAGTGATGCCACCGATGAGTAAAAATTTCTTGTTTATTCTGATGTTGGTTTATTTGATTGTGGGTATTATTAGTTTCATACGCATTTTGAATAATAACTTTAAAACCGATGCCCGTAACAAAGAACTGGAAAACAAAATTCTAACGACTCAGCTTCAACTAAAAGAACAGGAACTGCAATATCTGAAGCAACAGATTCATCCTCATTTTCTTTTCAACACCTTAAATACCATTTATGGGTTGGCCATTAAACAGTCGGAACATACCCCGGAAGTGATACTTCGCTTATCAAACCTGCTGGATTATATTCTTTACCAGATTCATCAACCTGAAGTTCCAATAAAAGAAGAAATTGCCCATATTGAAGAGTACATCGAACTGGAGCGCATACGATTTAAAGATCATCTGAAGGTGAACTTTAATAAGGCAATCAATGGCGATTCCATTAAAACGGCCCCAATGCTGTTAATCCCTTTTATTGAAAATGCTTTTAAGCATGGAGAAATTGTAAATGGCTTTCTGACCATCAATATTCATATCGAAATAAAACTATCTCAATTGGTGTTTAAAGTAGCTAACAGTATTCGTGAGTATGATGAAATGAACCATGAAGGCATCGGATTAATTAACATTTGTAAGCGTCTTGACTTACACTACAGCAATAATTACCAACTATTGATTCAACCAGAAAACCAATGGTTTATTACGGAATTAACCATCAATGATTTAAAACAATTTACTCCATGAGCAAAGTTATAAACTGCCTGATTGTTGATGATGAATCGGCTGCCCGCGATGTTCTGGAAAGTCATTTAAGCAAGATTGACCAGATTAAAGTGGTGGCTTTATGTAAAAATGCACTGGAAGCCTTTCAAAGGTTAACCAACCAATCCATTGACCTTATTTTTCTCGATATTAACATGCCTGAAATATCAGGACTTGATTTTGCCAAAGCGATCAACCGAAACTGCAGGGTAATTTTTACTACTGCCTATCGCGAATATGCCATTGACGGATTTGATTTAAAAGCTGTTGATTACCTGCTCAAACCCATTGCCTTTGACCGATTGCTTCAATCGGTTCAAAAATACCTGGATGAAACTCCTCAAATTCATATAACTTCGATGGAGGAGATTCAATCCGAAACAAATGATTTTATTTTTGTTCGCTCCGATCGAAAAATGGTGAAAATAAGCTTTAACGAGATTCTCTTTATCGAAAGTTTGAGTGACTACATCAGAATCCATTTAACAGACCAGACGATAACCACCCGCGAAACAATCAGTAATATTGAAGCAAAATTACCCACTGCTAACTTTATCAGAACACATCGCTCCTTTATTGTAGCCATTCAGCACATTAAAGCTTTTACCCATGAAACCGTTGAGATAGCCAACCACGAAATACCCATAAGCAGAAGCTATAAAAACGAGGTTATTGAGCGATTGGAAAAGTTATAATTAAAATTTTCTCTTTAAGAATCACATTACAATCAACTTTTCCATACCAAGAATTTTGTTCCCGTTAAACAGGTTCACAAAGTAAATTCCTGAAGATCGAAATCCTTTCATTTCAAATGGGAAAGATGTTGGAAAGTAGCTACACACCAAGTCTCCCTTTAAATTAACTACCTCTAACTTTATATTATTCGAATTGACTTCCTCCAACTTATAATCAACCTTTACAACATTATTACATAATACCGGATTTGGGAATAAGCTATATAATCCTGTTTCTGTATTATTTATTGATGCAGGATCTGATTGAATTGTGCTAATTTCATCTTCAGATAAAGCGATATCATAAACATATACCTCATCAATAGTTCCTTTAAAATCAACATTACTATTAGCCACGCTGGTATCCCACCATTGTGTACGACCAATGTAATTTCTTTTGTCTGATGCAATGTTGGTTAATTGATAAGGTTCGTAAGTGATAGCAGTACTATTGGCCAAGTTAACGCCATTCAGGTAGATGGCTGTTGTTTTGGTCTTAGCATCAAAGGTCATTGCTATTTTAACTTCCTCTCCTACTGAAAGACTCTGTGAAGCATTTATTAAAGTGGTTGAGTTACCATTATACTTATATCCCACAGAAAAGCCATTAGCTCTTAAAAAATAACTATTTGAACTAGCTGAACCAAAGTCAAAAATACGAGGCAAATTACTTAGCGACTCCGGGTTAATAGTTGCTAAAAAGGTGAAGCTTCTTATCTCATCCAGAATACCTTCAGGAGCCACCATATAACCATTCGTCGAAAACCCTGTTGCAGTGTTGGAGCTTAGATCCAGTGATCCGTTAATCTGTGCACCTCCATGAACTACAGCATCCAATCCGTTTTCTGATTGATCTTTCACAAAACGTATTCCATTTTGAAGATATTCATCTCCACTATCGAAAGTGTATTTCAATACCAGGTTGTTATTAATATTACGAGGCCAAACTTCGACATCAAAATGCTTACTTGTACCATTAATAGACGCAGTTAAAGAAACCGTAGTGACAACACCTGGTAAAGTTACAATACCGTTAATTGAAATAACAGAAGTATTATCAGATAACCAGTTAATATCATTTCCTGATACAGTTTTTAATGGCAATACAATATCTGTGAAGATATTTGCCGGAACAGATAAACTCTGCAGCTCCATATCTGTCAACATATCATTATTTAAGGCATAAGCCAGACTGACTTTCGTTAACTCTCTAACTTCTTCCTGAATCAATGCTCTATTATAAATTTTGCAATCCTCAACCCAGCCATTAAAACCACCTAATTTAAGATCACTCAACGTCAAACCTTCAATTTCAATCACCTGATCAATCAACCCATTTCTATAAATAGTTAAAATATTATTGGCATAAGTAAGAGTAAGATTAAAATATTTAAGTTTTGTTGGTGTATACCATTGTCCTCCGGTACCACGATTTGTTGTTTGCCAAACATCTGAAGTACCCAATAGATTGCTGCTATTGTATATTTCGCCACCCATTCTAAGGTAAGGTTTAGTGGTTGATGCATCCAATCCGTATTCCAATAAACCAGCTTCCAGCATCATACCGGCATATGATTCTGAATAGAGATAAGGAGAGAATGAAATTGAAAAAGTCGAAGTCTCCTCAACCGCAAAGGTCCCATAGGTATCATCTGTAACAACTAATACACCATCTTTTGTGGATGCAGTTCCGGCAACATCCGTATCGAAAGCCTCATCAATAATTAATCCATTAGTCAAATCAATATTACCGGTAAATACAGGGTAATCACTGTTAATACCTGTTGCATATCCTTGTGGTCGTGATGAACTTACAATCCAATCGTAATAATTACCGTGCATCCACACCAACTTCATAGGACTATCATCTGAATTGGTTATAATATATGGTCTAACATTATTTAATTCAGAATTTGTAGTTATTTGTTCTGTCGATAAAACAACTCCATCTTCATCCAAAGAATATTTATTCAACTCATAAACTCTCCCCGAAGAACCATTAACCGGAACTGAGCAATATACTTCATTAGGTGCTTTGTCATCAATGGCCATACCTCCGCTATAACATAGTTCAAGCCCCGGAGTCTGATGAAAATGACCTCCTCCATTGGCTAAAAATGTTTTACGCCACTCACTACCTGTCCATTTGGCATAGTAATAGTCGTGCGATGATTTATCATAGCTGATCTGCACCATTGCTATAACAGGGTTCCCGTCAGTATCGGTGGTTGTTTGCCATACCCAATCGCGCTTATTTGTTGGGTTATCAACAACTGCGTTAGGAAAAGAATTTGGGAATGTAGTTTGATTCACACCTAAAGGCCCATTGGAAATATTACTTAATAAAGTTCCATTTATATCTTTTAATTGCCTGGTATTTATATCCACATAATTATAAAAAACATAGTTTGGATATTCATTATCAGGATGACCAAGAGTATATGTCAGATTTATTTTATCCTTACCATTCGAATCGTATTTACAATATGGACGAGCAGCTGTTGACTGTACCATTTGATAAGGTCCCCAATCGAACGATACCTCATCATTTGCATCAGGCATAGTTAAACGACCAATGGTTGGATGCCAGTTAATACCTCGCCAGCAAAGATAGATATGATCCGGATCATCGGAAAGAATAAAAGGTGACGGATAGGTGGTATTATATTGTGTATTCAACCTGATTTCAGCTCCTAAAGAGGTTATATCACCAGGCTTTGTTGAGATACGATAATAAAAACAGGCTTCATCGGTATGACGTGAATAGAAAATCATTACACGCTCATCGGGCAGTATTAAGAATGACGGGTTATTGTGATCGTCGGGTTGAAAATAAGAACGTATCAACACTTCATTGGTTACTCCCGTTAAAAAATTGTGTTGTGTTGCTTTAATATTACCATGTACATCAATATACCCAATATAAGTGCTATTAATGGTACCTTCAGAATTTTCGTAATGTAAAGCTCGTGGGTCTGCAAACCAACACCAGGCTCCTTCATCAGTAATAACTTTTCCTTCGTTCACCTGTGCATTTACAATAAAGGACGGACTCAACAATATGAAAAGAAAAAGTACTTTTATTAGAATAGATTTCGGATTCATTACAAAACTATTTTTAAGAGATTCTGATATAAAAACTGACATGCAATTTGATTAATAATCATTGCTGATCAAAAATACATAACAATTGCAGCCTTCATTATCAGAATTTCAACAAATAGTATATCAAAATATAGTATAGACAATTATTCAATTTTTAGTATCTGAATCTCAATTCAATGATAATCATGACATTTTGTTGCAAATGCAAATAATTAGAATCTTCGTTAAAAGGAGAAGGCAAATAAATCCTTTTTGACTTTTGAGGTCAATTACACCCCAACTATCAAAATAAGATTACCTACACTTTTTAGCTGTTGTGCTTATGACTGAAAGATATATCTTTGCAGCGCTAAAAATGATTGTATGATTTCTGTTGATGGATTAACGGTTGAATTCGGTGCAAGCACTCTGTTTAAAGATATTTCGTTTGTAATTAACGAAAAAGACAGGATTGCTTTGATGGGTAAGAATGGTGCAGGTAAATCAACCCTTTTGAAGATTCTGGCTGGAGAGCGCGAAGCCAATAAAGGGAAAGTTTCGGTTCCGAAAGATAAAGTGGTGGCTTATTTGCCGCAACATCTAATGACTGAGGATAACCGTACAGTATTTGAAGAAGCATCGCAAGCCTTTGCTGAGATTCAGGCCATGGCAAAACGTATTGAAGAGATCAATACTGAGATGACCACCCGAACCGATTATGAATCGGATGAATACATGCAACTTATTGAAGAAGTTTCTGCGCTAAGCGAGAAGTTCTATTCAATTGAAGAAACCAACTACGATGCAAAGGTAGAACAGATCCTTTTAGGTTTGGGATTTACACGTGATGATTTTCAATCTCCTACCAGTCAGTTTAGTGGTGGATGGCGTATGCGTATAGAACTGGCAAAGATTCTGTTACGCAATCCCGACTTGATTCTACTGGATGAACCAACCAACCACCTCGATATTGAATCGATTCAATGGCTCGAAGAGTTTCTGATTGCCTGTGGAAAGGCTGTTGTGGTTATTTCTCACGACCGTGCTTTTGTTGATAACATCACTACCCGCACCATTGAGGTAACCATGGGCCGTATTTACGATTACAAGGTTAACTACTCACAATACCTGATTCTTCGTCAGGATCGTCGTCAGCATCAGTTGAAAGCCTACGAAGAGCAACAAAAGATGATTGCCGAGAACCAGGCTTTTATCGAACGCTTTAAAGGAACGTATTCAAAAACACTTCAGGTTCAGTCGCGCGTTAAGATGCTTGAAAAACTGGAACTGGTTGAAGTTGATGAAGAAGATACTTCAGCACTTCGTTTGAAATTCCCGCCCGCACCCCGTTCGGGTTCATACCCTGTTATTGTGACTGAATTAAGTAAGAGTTACGATGATCACCTGGTATTTAAAGACGCCTCTTTAACCATCGAACGTGGCGAAAAAGTAGCTTTTGTTGGTAAGAACGGTGAAGGTAAATCAACCCTCGTTAAAGCCATCATGAATGAGATTAAGTTTGACGGCGAATTGCAAATGGGTCATAATACCATGATTGGCTATTTTGCACAAAACCAGGCATCGTTGATGGATGAAGAGTTGACCGTTTTTCAAACGATTGACGATATTGCTGTGGGCGATGTACGTACTAAAGTAAAAGATTTGCTGGGAGCCTTTATGTTTGGAGGCGAAGAGTCAACTAAAAAAGTTAAAGTATTATCGGGAGGTGAACGTACCCGATTGGCAATGATCAAGCTATTACTGGAACCTGTTAACCTGCTGATACTGGATGAGCCTACTAATCACCTTGATATGAAAACCAAGGATATCTTAAAAAGCGCCCTTCAGGCTTATGATGGTACATTAATCCTTGTTTCTCACGATCGTGATTTTCTGGATGGATTGGTTAGCAAGGTATATGAGTTTGGTAACAAAAAGGTAAAAGAACATCTGAGTGACATTAAAGGTTTCCTTGAAACAAAAAAGATGGAACACCTGAACGAACTGGAAGCTGCAAAAGCATAATTACAATTACAAAATATAAAAAGCCCGAAGCAAATCACTGCCTCGGGCTTTTATCGTTATATTAATATCCTACTTTCGTTGCTCCAAACCTAATTCACGGGCCGATATCTCGCGCATTTCAACCTTACGAACCTTACCGGTCACAGTCGTTGGGAATTCATCCACAAATTTCCAGTAACGAGGGATCTTATAAGTTGCAATTTGCCCCTTGCAATAATTCACTAACTCCTCTTCTGTAACACGCGATCCTTCTTTCAGAACCACCCATGCCATCACCTGTTCGCCATATTTAGCATCGGGTACTCCGATTACCTGCACGTCTTTTATTTCATCATGATTATGGAGATACTCTTCTATTTCGAAAGGTGAAATATTTTCACCTCCACGAATAATCAAATCCTTGATGCGTCCAACAATTTTAACGTATCCGTCATCATCCATCTCGGCTAAATCACCGGTATGCATCCATCGGCCTTCGTCAATTACAGCAGCCGTTGCTTCAGGGTTATTCCAGTATTTCAACATCACAGAATACCCTCGTGTACAAAATTCACCCTTCTCACCACGAGGAACTATCTTACCCGTTTCAGGATCGATAATTTTAATCTCCAGATGAGGATGCACCTTACCCACTGTGGCACAACGGCGGTATTCTGTATCATCTACAAATGTCTGAGTACTTACCGGCGACGTTTCTGTCATACCGTAGCAAATACCTATTTCTTTCATATTCATCTTTTCGCGAACCGCTTTCATGGCCGATTCAGGACAAGAAGCCCCAGCCATAATACCTGTTCGCAAGCTCGAATAATCGTACTTATCAAAGTTAGGATGATTTAATTCCGCAATAAACATCAACGGAACACCGTATAGTGATGTACATTTTTCATCCTGAACCGTTTTCAATACCACTTCCGGATCAAAAGCCTCACCGGTTAATACCATGCAGGATCCATGAGTGATGATGGCCAGGTTAGCCAAAACCATTCCAAAACAATGATACAGCGGCACCGGAATAGCTACCTTATCTTTTTCGGTGTAACCTAATCGCTCACCAATAAAAAAGCCATTATTTAATATGTTATGATGAGAAAGTGTGGCTCCCTTTGGAAAACCCGTTGTACCGGAAGTATATTGAATATTAATCGGATCATCGAACTGAAGACTGCTTTCCAGCTCATGCAGCTGCTCATCCGAAACTTTCTTACCGGCATCAATCATTGTCTGCCAATCGTGATCAATAACCACAATATGCTTCAAATGAATACACGAAGGTCTCACTTCATTCAGTATATCAATATAATTGGTCTGGCGAAAACCCTTCGACATAATCAACAAGCTGATTTCCGATTGCTTAAGAGCATACTTTAGTTCAGCAGCTTTATATGCCGGGTTTACATTAACCATGATCACCCCAATACGACAAGTTGCAAACTGAACCAGCACCCATTCATACCTGTTGGGAGACCAAATCCCAACGCGATCGCCTTTCTTAACCCCATACGAAAGTATTCCTTTGGCAACTTCTTCTACCTGCTTCCAAAATTCTTTATATGAGACCCTATAATTTTGATAAGGCACAACCAATGCCTCATTATCTGGGTATTTATCAACTGTTTGTTTTAACTGTTCCGAGATGGTGATACCCAGCAATGGAGTGGAAGATATACCATTGTCATACGATAGTTTATTCACTTTTCCTGGTTTTTAGGTTATACTTCGAAATTATTGTAGACTATTCAATTTCGATTTGTTGCGTTTTGGTTGCACAAAATTAAAAGAATAATTATCCTGAAAAAGAAATCGTTTAAAAACTTAATCAAATGTTCGATTATTTAAAACGTGACTAAAGAGCATAAAAAAAGCCGCACCCAAACGGATGCGGCCCATATAATGAACTATCAATTTCTTACAATTTCTTTAAACCTTTTAGTTCAGCCTTATCAGTAACTTCTGTAATGCTTACTGCATATCCTCCACCCGGAGCACAATATTGGCTTAGTTTAGATTTACTAGTTACAACATACTTATTGATCTGATATGCCTGTGAATTATTCTTATAATGTGCATCTTTGGTATCGGCATAAACAGTGGCAATGTATTTCTTACCGGGTGTCAGGAAATCAAAATTCACTTTTGACACACGACCATCATAACCATTTGTACTACCCACAAACCAGTTATCCGCTCCTTTTTGTTTACGAGCATAAGTTATGTATTGACCAGGTTCTGCCTCAGGCACTTTTGTATCATCCCAATCTACCGGCACATCTTTAATAAACTGGAAAGCATCCATAAACTTCTCGTAGGTCTCAGGTATATCAGCAGCCATTTGTAAAGGACTGTACATAGTAACATACAAGGCAAGCTGACGGGCAATGGTTGTATTGACCCAGGAGTGATTATCGGGATTATACTTACTAACATCCTGTTCGAAAATACCAGGCGTATAATCCATTGGACCACCAATCAGGCGGGTAAAAGGTAAAATGGTTGTATGATATGGCTTGCTTCCGCCAAAAGCCTCATACTCGGTTCCACGTGCCGACTCATTGCCAATTAAGTTTGGATACGTACGACATAAACCTGTAGGACGAACAGCTTCGTGAGCATTCACCATAATTTTATAATCAGCTGCTTTTTTAACCGCATATAAATAATGATTCACCATCCATTGTCCGTAGTGTTTTTCACCACGAGGGATTATATCTCCAACATAACCACTTTTTACAGAGTTGTAATTGTTATCCACCATAAACTGATAGGCTGCATCCAAATGACGTTCGTAATTACGAACTGAGCTTGATGTTTCGTGATGCATCATCAATCGAACACCTTTACTCTTACCATAATTGCGAAGCATTTCCACATCAAAATCAGGGTAAGGAGTTAAGAAATCAAATACATAATCCTTTGACTTACCAAACCAGTCTTCCCAACCGATGTTCCATCCTTCCACCAAAACGGCATCAAAACCGTGCTCTGCTGCAAAGTCGATATAATATTTCACATGCTCGTTATTGGCAGCATGCTTCCCATTTGGTTTTGTTTTTGAAAAATCTGTTTCTCCGATTTTCACACTTGGCAAATCGGTATAAGCCCATGAGCTTTTGCCAGTAATCATTTCCCACCAAACGCCAATGTATTTAACCGGTTTAATCCAGTCTGTTTCTTCATATGCACAAGGCTCATTCAAATTCAATGTCAATGTTGATAAAAGAATATCACCGGCCTTATCGCTGGCTATAACGGTACGCCAAGGAGTTGTGCAAGGGGCCTGCATATATCCTTTCTTTCCCTGTGCATCAGGTGTTAAGAATGACTCAAACACCATGTTTTTATCATCCAGATTAAGATGCATACATGCGTAATCGATCAAAGCCGCTTCGTGAAGGTTAATATACAAACCATCGTCACTCTTTAACATCAGAGCTGTCTGCACTCCTGTTTCTGAGAATTGTTCCTGAGAAGCATTTCCTGTGATGGCACCTTTCATCAGCCCTCTGATTTCGGACATTTTTGAGATGGTATAATCATACTCCTGTGTATCAAAATCGCCAGGAATCCAGTAAGCAGTGTGATCGCCTGCCATAGCAAACTGAGTATGCT
This sequence comes from uncultured Carboxylicivirga sp., assembly GCF_963674565.1. Classification (NCBI taxonomy): domain Bacteria; kingdom Pseudomonadati; phylum Bacteroidota; class Bacteroidia; order Marinilabiliales; family Marinilabiliaceae; genus Carboxylicivirga; species uncultured Carboxylicivirga sp. The sequence goes on along the minus strand of NZ_OY771430.1, from coordinate 4,893,485 downwards.
CTTCCTTAATCACAAAATAGGTAAGGTTATCCTGTTCAGGAAATTCGTAGCGAAATCCCAGACCATCGTTAAACAAACGAAAACGAATAATCATCTCACGGTTTGTTTCCTCTTGTTTAACGGTAACTTCCAGTTCGTTATAATGATTACGAATCTCTTTGTACTCACCCCAAACAGGTTTCCAGGTTTCATCAAAAGTTGATGTTTTATTGTCAACCATCTTGAATCCATCCAATAAATCGGGAGCATCAAACAATTCAAATCCCAAATGACTCTCTTTCACAATGGCTTTACCTTTGTAATCGAGTTTGTAACTGGGTTTTCCATCAATAAGCTGGAATTGCATTTTAAAATTCCCATCTGGTGAAGTCAGACTTTGTCCAAACATCACCGAAGCAAATAATACCATGTTGATCAGGAATAGTAATTTTTTCATTGCACTGTATTTTGTTATCGATCTAATTTTTGCTAATCGCCGAATATACCTACACCATGTAATTTAAAACAGATTTAAGGACAAACAACCAACAACACAATGCAGGCAGCTCAAAATAAGGATTTGAAAAACCAATTGCAATATAAATGGCATGGAACAGGCCAGAATGTAGTTTGAAATTAATGCATATCAATTCCTTCTATCATTCGGATAGAATGCATAAAAGTCTTATAGATTTCTTCGACATATTCCTTTGCAGCTTTGGGACTACCGGGAATAGCGTAAATCAATGTTTTTGATGCTACTCCGGCTATGCTTCTGCTAAGCAAAGCTCCCGGAATATTCTGTCCATATTTATAACGAACCAATTCCATAATACCCGGTATCTCTTTATCGATAACTTTCTTTACTGTTTCGGGTGTAATATCTTTCGGGCCGATACCCGTACCTCCGGTTATAAAAACAGCTTCCACACCCTGATCCACAGCTTCTCTCAATCTTGTTTCAAGTTTGGTACTATCATCAGGTAATATCTCGTTTGTTACTTCAACAGGGTATCGCTCCTGTTCAAAATATTCTTTTGAAATTTTTTGAACCATCGGACCACTTTTATCATCGTAAACACCATGAAATGCCCGGTCGCTCATGGTGATAACAAGTACCCTAAACACTTTTGGGATCACTATAAGCTCATCACCAGATCTAAGTTGTGATCCTTTTACAACTCTTGCGAATATTCCTTCTTTGGGCATCACACAGTTACCTACCTCTTTAAAAATATTACAGTTTGAACCGTGACATTTCTTTCCTATCTGGGTAACTTCCAACTCAACATCATCACCTTTTAGACGATCAAATGGCCGGAGATAATGTAATTCTATTCCTTTGGTAGTTATATTCTCTGCAAACTCGCCATGTTTAATTTCCCTACCGGCTTCCTTCGCAAACTTCTCTATACTTTCAATCGCCAATAAGCTTACCTGCCGATGCCATGGTCCACTGTGAGCATCACCTTCAACCCCATTTTCATTAAGCGTTATAAAAGCCTGTGGCTTTTTAATTGTACCTTTCTTCTCAGAAATATTTACGGCAAGTACTTCCATCTTCATAGCGGTTATTCTTTTGTTTTCAAATCCAGTTTGATATCTGACATGACCATTTCTTTGTCTACTGCTTTACACATGTCATAAATAGTAAGCAAAGCAACATTTACAGCGGTTAAAGCTTCCATTTCAACACCCGTTTCACCACTGCATTTCACCTCAGATACAACCCTCACTCCATCTGGCTGCAGGTGACAGCTAACAGCCACTTTCGTTAGCATTAATGTGTGACATAAAGGAATGAGTTCATAGGTTCGCTTTGCAGCCTGAATTCCGGCTATTTCAGCAACCGTTAGCACATCACCCTTTTTCATATTATTCTCGGTAATCAGCCCAACTGTTTCCTTATTCAGGCTAATAAAACCACTGGCTTTAGCAGTTCTTTTCTGAATTGGTTTATCACCAACATCCACCATATTAGCTTTACCTTTATCATCGATATGTGAAAATTTATTTGCCATTTCTATCCTCCAATCTGGTTAAAACGTCCTGATTTATTGCGTGTTCCTGCCAATGGTTTGTTTTTAATTGCCATTTGAAATGCCTTTTCTTGCCCAAACTCTTTAATGTTATATCCCAACTCATTAAATAAGCAGGGTTTAAATGAGCCATCGGCTGTTAAGCGAAGCCGGTTACAACTAGCGCAATTACCACCATCTCCACCATCTACCTTTGAGAAAGTACCATCTTCGAGATTCATTTGATGGATATAACGAATGGATAAATTGTTTGCTTCACAGAATGCTTTTACAGCGAGAGCATCAGGTTCGTCTGACGAATTGCGAACAACACAATTAATCTTTACTGGATTCAAACCAACTTTCTGAGCAACCTCAATCCCTTTGAAAACCTTATTAATATCTCCCCCTCTGGTGATATAGTTATATTTTTCAGCATCCATTGTGTCCAGACTAATATTCACTCTTTTTAGTCCGGCCTTTTTTAAATCAGATGCAAATTCATCCAGCAGAATTCCATTGGTCGTCATCGACAGATCTTCAACACCGGGCACTCTAGCGATCATCTCAACTAATTCAACAATACCTTTGCGAACTAAAGGCTCTCCACCTGTCAGTCTTATTTTGGTAACTCCATTATTGACAGACAATTTAACAAGCTGCTCAATTTCTTCAAACCGAAGAATATCATCATGCGCCATTAAATCAACACCTTCTTCGGGCATGCAATATCTGCAACGTAAATTACACCGGTCTGTTACCGAGATGCGCAGGTAAGTGATATGTCTGTTATAGGGGTCTAACATATACTTTATCTCCGGGATTTAATTCATCAATACCTTCAGGGATCTCCATTAATGCATTGGCTTGGGTAAGAGCATGCATATGTGCTGAACCATGATAGGTTAAACTTTGTATCTGGCCATCTCCAGCGATGTAAACAGGGAAAAGCTCGAATCTGTCACTTCTTTTTCTACGATGATGATAGGCTATTTCCATCTCAATTCTCAATGGTTGAAAGGAACGATTACACATGGCATGTATAATCCACTGCCCGCATTCTTCAAACTGAATAAAGGTAGAAACAGGATTACCGGGTAAGCCCAAAATGTATTTGTCTTCTTTTGAGGCAAACAGTGTGTGCTTTCCAGGCTTGGCACTCATCTTTGAGAAATGAATTTCAAAACCCAATTCTTTTACAATAGCCGGAATATAATCATAATCACCTACCGAAACACCACCTGTCACAACTAACAAATCATGTCTCGAAACAGCTAATTCAATTTCAATTTTCAAGGATTGGTAATCATCTTTCTTGACACCATAATTAAGGGCATCAAAGCCTAACTCCTTCAAACGCGCTTTTAACTGGTAACCGTTACTGTTATAAATCTGACCTTCCAGTAATTCGTTACCTGGCTCAATTAATTCACTACCGGTTGAGATAATTGCAACAGATGCTTTTTGATACACCTCAACATTTTTAATTCCTGAAGATGCCAATGCGGCTATGTGAGATGACCTCAGAAGAGTATTTTTATTAACCAGCAAATCTCCGGGTTTTAAATCCTCCCCTTTAGGACTGATATTTGATTTGGTCTCTCCTTTCAAAAACTCAACTTTACCATCTTTCTCTTTGGTGTGTTCAACCATTATTACCGTATCCGCACCATCAGGCACTGAAGCACCGGTCATAATTCTGACACACTCTCCTTTTTTGATTAGAAATTTTGTTGAATCTCCGGCAGCCAAGGTACCAATAAGGGTTAGTGGCACCTTAAGATCTTCCTTGCGACAGGCAAATCCATCCATTGCTGATCGGTTGAATGGCGGGATATAAACAGTTGAAAACAAATCCTTAGCCAGAAACCTGCCTTGGGCATCTGTTAGTGAAACTGACTCGGTCATTTTGGGCTTCACTACCTTTTCAACAATCATCTTTGCCTCCTCAACTGATATCAGTTGATTATCCAGCTGTTCTCTTCCCATCGTATTGCGTTTGGTGGATTTACTATTTTTAATTGCACAGACTCCAGGGCCTGATATGAAAAATCCCAGTTACAATTCTTTGCTATATTTTTAGGATCATACAAATAAAATGCTGCACCAGGATTGATAAATTTACCCATTGAAGCAGATTCACAAATTATCAGTTCGTCTCCGGTTAATACCTTATCCAGATAATTCAGTAGATCCTGATTATATACATCATCATTCATTTGTGAATAATAGACCCTTGTAGCTCCAGCCTTTAGCATTCGTACACTATCCTTATCTGATTTAGTATCGGTCTCTTCCCCTACCATCCATTTATCAGGTTCGCCATCAAGCCATTTCAATTCAGGTCCCAAGGGATGCATATGCGAAGCTATTTTTATGGCAACCACATTTTCCGATTCCGATAATTGGTGAATGAAACGTTCAGCCAACCAGGTCTTCCCAACATGCCTTCCATTACCGGAGATTAATAACCAATTATTTAGATTTCTTTTCGTCATTAAATTATTTCATAAAAAAAGCCTGACCTACACGTACACGCAGAGATCAGGCATCTTATAATGCTTTATCTAATCTCTCCTTTCCAAATTATCCCATTCCCGGGATCGGGAGGCCAAACTGTTTCCGGTTTAACCCATCGGCTATTAAACCATTTTACAGGTTTAATAGCTCGGAGACTTATTTAACTAACAAATAAACTAATCTTTTGGTTAAAGACTTATTCCTTAAACATGAATATTAACATCCACCGGCCACTCTTTTCTTCTTGCCGGCTTTTTTAATAACAGGTTTAGCTGCCACCGGAGCATCCTCAGTTGCGACACTTAAATTACCTCCTCCTAAAGCAGCACTGGCTCCTTTACGGAAATCGTAACGTGCAAACTCATCATCCGGACTTGTAGAGGCAGGCTTTTCTGGATTCATTATGGTTTCAGCATAATAATTCAATCCACCCTGCATCACATAATTATTTAAATAGCCCAACTGTCGGGTAATCATCCATGCTTCGTTTGCACTGGTAGAACCGTTCGAATAAAAAACGTTCATTTTAACATCCTGATTCAAATAATCTTCATTTTCTGGTGATAATAAATCAGCCAAAGGAATATTTATTGCACCTAGCAAATGAAATTTATCGTAACTATCCTGATCACGTACATCGATCAACTGTAAAGACGGATCTTTCTGAATAATCATATCTGCCACCTGATCGGTCGTTACAAACTGTATCCCTTCTTTCACCTCTTCCAACATTTGACCTGCTGTAAGCTTGTATGGTTTTGTTGTATTCTCAGGCACTGCCGCAATAATAATTCCTAAAGGAATAATTGCCAATGCCAATTTAATTCTCATCTTCATAACATCCAATTTTACAGATTAATACTTTTCTCTGGGAAATTTACGTTCCGTCCACTCTCCAACAAAAAACATTCCCAATGCAACTAATATCAACAACAAACCAAAGGTTCCGCGAGACATACCTAATAATTGGTTGATTGTTGGAGTACCCATATTTTCAGCGTAAAATAATCCTTCCCACATTGGGAATCCTTCTGTAAAGATTAATACACCGATTACCAACCCTCCGATAAATGCAAGAGCATCCAATTTACCAATCGACAAGGCACAAAAAGCTGTTCCCGGACAAAAACCTCCAGTAATAAAACCGGCTCCCATCACAGCACCGCCGACCATAGCCGACCATAAGAAGGTTGGGTTAATATAAACAAGACTCAGGTCGATCCAGCCAAATAAACTGAAAAACAACAATCCGAGCATCGCTACAATAGCAGCTGTAAAAAACACCTTAAGCACGGTTGTATCGTAACCGTAAAACATACCTGCCAATTTTCTTGAAGAAGAAAATCCGCTTCTTTCCAAAACAAAGCCAAAGCCAATGCCAATGATAAAAGCCATTAACAAGTTAGTGTTGGCTGAAATATATTCGTATACAACTAATGGTCCCATGATTACTTAGTTTTTAAATCCATAATTTACGTGCGATATAAGCTAATGCAAAGGCTGTTCCGAAAATAAAAGCCATGGTAATAAAACCTCCGAGAGATAACACAGCCATTCCTGACAAAGCTGATCCACTGGTACAACCTCGTCCCAGTTGTGATCCAAAACCAAATAATATACCTCCGATAACAGCAAAAATAATTCGGGTTTTACTTGTAATCTTTGGACTATGTTCAACCTTAAATTTCAATCGGCCTGCTATGGCACCCGAGATAAAACCTCCAACCAAAACACCCAACATTTCCCAAACCAACCAATCTTTCAATGGTCCGCCTGAATGTGATTCCTTATAATCTTTATAAAAATCAGTTGTTTCAACATGCGTTGGAGCCACGGTCTCAACTGATTTAACTACAACACTTTTTATAGCACCACTGGCTCCCAGTCCTCGTCCTGAGAAGAAAAATGCAGCCAGCAATACAAAGCCAAGTAAAACACCACCTAAGTATGGATTGATGTATTTTCTACTACGATCTTCACTCATAATACTTTTTTTAGCTGATTACTATTATCAATGATAAATAGCCTTATTAGTTATTTTCTTTATTTCAGATTAATACAGCCAGCGACTCATTTGTCCGGCATAAGCCATTATAAAACGGAATAATAAACCTCCAAACAAAACCAGAGCCGGAGCTACCATGTAATGAATTTTCTTATTTCGAAGTTCCATTATTTCAAGCGATGCAGGAACAAGCAATCCCAATCCGACAACAAACACCCAGAAAGGAGCCGTAAACTGCCCTCCTAAAAACATACTTGCCGCATCAATCTGAACCTGCGTACTGGCTCTGAATCCCATAAACATATGGACAATCAGGAATAGTTCGACTGCTATCAATACAAGGTCAATCTTGGCAAACATATGTCGTTCTGCAGATGACTTAGACATGATTATTATTGAAGCAGCACCAGTAGATAATCCAGACACAAGGAATAAAGGTCCAAGAATGGATGTATTCCACAAAGGCCTTGCATTAAAAGCCGAAAGTAAAATACCTGTATAAATTCCAAGTATCACTGCCAGTATCATCATAGCCCAGGCAACAGGCGTTTTATAATCCTCCAGCCATTTGATGATATTTTTTACATAATCAAACTTCCAATTCCACTTTGGGAATAACGATTTGATATGAAGTGCAGCCCAAACCATTGATAAAGGTGTTATGATCATCAATGTCCATGCTCCCCAGCTCATGGGTGATTCCAATTTAATGGCAGTATACAATCGCCAGAAATACAGTTTGTGTTTTAAATCAAGAAACAGGAAAAACAAACCTAAAGCCAGAAACACAGGCACAAAAATAGGCGCCAGCTTTACTGCAGTTGGATATTCTTCACTCTTTCCTTTAATAAAATAGTATCCGGCAAAAAACAGGATACCTGCCGCCAAACCACCCAAAAACAGGTAGGCAGGTATTTGCCATTCCCAGATATGTAATTGCGGATCGATATGAGGATTCATTCTTCCGCTTACAATTAATTCTTCTCTCATATTATTTTTTTGAATGGTTTGTTAAATCAAAAAGTACAATTGTGGATTCGTACCAGCTTCTGGTATTAACGTTTTGTATTTACGCTTTTTTATCACTTTGCTGACATCTGAATTCGGATCATCCAGGTCGCCAAAATACATACATTTGGTAGGACATACCGCAACACATGCCGGATCCTGACCATGCTTTACGCGATGCTCACAAAAAGTACATTTATCAACATATCCTTTAGGGTGTGTATAACGGGCATCGTAAGGACATGAAGCTATACAGGCTCCACAACCAATACATTTATCATGATCAACTAAAACGATTCCACCATCACTGTAATGACTTGCTCCTGTTGGGCAGCAACGCACACATGGTGAATTCTCGCAATGGTTACATCGCTCCGAACGGTTTTCCAGTTCCAGTTGAGGATAGGTACCATCGGTGACTTCCACAATCCAATCACGACAATATCCTATGGGTACATTATTTTCTGTCTGACAGGCTACAACACAGTCGCTGCAGCCCACACATTTCTTTGTATCTACGGCCATTGCATATCTCATAGCTGTCTCTCCTTATGCTTTATCAAAGTTGAACGTTACAAAATTTCCTCTCATTCCGGTGCCTCCCATAATAGGGTCCATCATAATATTCGTAATTAACTGAGCATCACTGGCACCTCTTCCAAAAGCACGACTCAGTTGCTTCTTAGCATGCCCGAATCCATGCACCATATATACCGAATCCCATCTGATTCGTTCTGTAACTCTAACTTTTATAGGAAATGATGAAACCACATTATCCTGATTTTGCAAATACACTTCCTGACCATTTTTAAGTCCCCACTCTTTGGCCACTTTAGGATTAACCCAAACCGTATTTTCATCCATCAAATCTGTAAGATTTGGATTATTAGCGGTTCGTGAGAAAGTATGCATTGGTGCACGACCGTATATCAGACGGTAATATCCTGAAGGTGGTTCAGGGTGTGCAGTATACTTAGGCATTGGATCAAAACCATATTCTTCAAGTGATGTCGAATACAGTTCAATCTTACCTGTATTGGTATTGAATTCGATTTCTTCACCATCATGATAATACAAATCATCATAAGGTCGCTCCATTTTTTTCACTCCAATTCGCTGCATCTCTTCCAATGACAAGCCAACTTTCTTTAATTGATAATCCAATTCCTCCTCAATTGAATCAAATGGGAAATAATCCCCTTTACCCATTTTGTCGGCAAGATTTTTAGCCATCCACCATGCAGGTTTTGAATCATACTTTGGTTTCATGGCAGGCATTCTCAAAGCAATAGTAGGTTCGCGATGCTGTGTTATACGGAGCGAATCATAACGCTCTAGATAAGTACACTCAGGAAGTACAACATCGGCATAACCTGTAATCTCCATCGGCATGGTGTCCACCACAACCAATAATTCGAGGTTATTCATTGCCTCTAATGTATTCGGTCTGTTTGGAAGCGTTTCAATAAGGTTGGTACCATTAACGATCCATGCTTTAATACTGCAATCCATTCTGGCACTTGGAATAGTGGCATCACATACGCCGTTAGCCAATGCCAAATCAGCCAGTTCATACTTACCTTCCATTGCATCACGCCAGGTTCTTCTTGGTGTTGGATATGGAGGATGTGGCACTCCGGGAACTTTAGCTTTGTCTGGAATATAGAATCCACCTCGTCGTCCCCAAGAACCTAATAATGCATTTAAAATAGCAACCGCTCTTAACCGTTGGGTATCATCTCCATACCAGGTTACATGTCGTCCAGGATGAACAATAGTAGCAGGAGAAGCATTTGCCATTTCACGGGCTGTTTCTCTGATCACCTGTGGTTTGATGGTTGTAATACCGTATGCCCATTCGGGCGTCATATTTTTAACATGAGCTTTTAGCTGATCAAAACCATAGGTATATTGCTCAACATATTTTTTATCGTATCGTTCTTCGTAAATCAACACATGAATCCAAGCCAGCAACAAGGCTAAATCGGTACTTGGCTTGATAGGCAACCAATATTTAGACTTACTGGCAGCGGTTGAAAATCGAGGATCTACCGTAATAATAGTCGCTCCTTTATCAATGGCGTCCGACATCTCTTGCACATGTCCATTATGCATATTTTCACCGATGTGCGAACCAATCAGAACCATGCATTTGGTATCTCTTATATCGGTTGGTTCCGGAGAACTAAGACCTTCTCCAAAGGTGGTTATGAATCCTACTTCACGCGGCCCTCTGCACTGTGCATAAGAAGGTGCGGTAATATTTTGAGAACCCAACGCTTTGAGCAGGTTACCAAAATATGTACCTCCTGAACCGTGTGAGAACAGAGCTATACACTCAGGGCCATGATCTTCAATAACTTTGTTAAGCCTCTCACTAATGAAATCAAAAGCTTCATCCCATGAAGCCTGTTTGTACGTTTGATTTCCATCAGAATCCTTCACCCTGATAAGTGGATGCTTTAAGCGGTCCTCATCATAATACATGCCCACACCACCGGTTCCTCTGGGACAAAAACGACCGTTACTGTTCGGATCATCATCGTTACCGGTAATTTTTTGAATCTGGCCATCCTTATTTTTATAAGTCCAACCAGCACATTTCCAGAAACAAACTTCACAATAAGTTGGCGTTCGTTCCAGATCTTCAGCCATTTTCCATGGCCCTTGTGGATTTTCTTTGATCAGTTGCTGATTCTGAGCCATCAAATATTTCGATCCAACTACAGCTCCAGCTGTTCCTATGGCCGAAATTTTAATAAAATCTCTTCTACTTTTCCCCATCTGTCAGATTGTTTGAGAATTGTGTAGATAAATATATAGCAAAATATACAGATATCTTGATGTATAAAGTAATTCCTATTTAGACTTAATTTTAATAGCGAAATTTTTCTTTTATATAAATCTGGTAATCTGATTATTATTTTTCTTTTAGTAATAAAAAATTATATTCAAACCAATATATATACATATCGAAAAATCGTATCACCTTGAAAAAGAACATAACAGCACTCATATTATCGGGTGGCAAAAGCTCTCGTATGGGAGTAGATAAGGGCTTAATGAAATTTAATGGCAGGCCAATGATTACATACGCTATCAATGCTGTTGAGCCAAACTGTCAGGAGATTTTCATTAGCGCCAATTCTGACGATTACCAACAGTTTAATTTACCTATAATAAAGGACACTTACAACGAGTTGGGTCCTCTTTCTGGTATTTTTGAAGGACTTGTACATTCATCCAACGATTGGATATTTGTTACAACCTGCGATATGCCCAATATTACACCTAAGTCAGTAGCGTATTTAATCAATCAAAGAGATAAGGATACTAATTGTATTGTCGCCAGTTTTAACGAACAAAGGCAACCTCTTTTTGCCTGCTATCATAAAAGTCTGATTGAAGATATTAGAAAAGCACTAAAAGAAAAGAAGCTCAAAATGCAATTGTTTATTGAATCGTGCCAACTAAAGGTAGTATCAATGAATAATTTTGTAATTGATAACCCAGACTTATTTGCCAATATAAATGACAAAAATGATTTACAAATTTGACATACTTAACAATAAAACATTAGTTATTTCTTTAATCAGCACTCACAACCCATTAAATTAACATCTTAAAAAAGTATAAATTTGATTAAACGAATCTTTTTGTTTACCAACGCCGTAATAGCTATGTTAAAATTTAATGCCGTTTGTTAATTTATATATATGTTTGTATACATCACTTATAGTGTTCATCCAGAAGCGATTTAAGGAGCGCCTATACACAAACATTAAACTAAACTTTTGGGGATGAAGTTGAAAATTCTTTGGACGTTTTTTGCCCTTTGGGGCCTTTCTTATATAAGCCTGTTTGCACAACCGACTGCCACTATTGTAAGCTCTGATGCAGATTCCTGCGAAATAGGTAAAGCGGAATTAAAAATATTATTTCAAGGAGAAGCACCTTTTGGAGTCGTTTATCGAATTGACAATAAAGAAACTGGTGGAAGCTCTTATCAAATGGAACTTAATAAAGACATCTTTGATAATGACTTAGTTGATGGTGTTTGGACAACTACAACAATAAACATTAGTGATACTTCTGAAATTACTTTAATTGAAGTATTTGACAATTCCATTGATGCCGCAAACTGGAAATTTAGCTTAAGTGATAATGGATATGGCTCAACAGATGTTAGTGGAAAAATGACACTGAACATTAATGAGATGCCAACACCAAATGCCGGAATAAATGCAGATACATGCGGTTATTCCTATAAATTGAAAGGTATCCCAGATGAAATTAGCACCAAATATTACTGGACAAGTGAAAACGGCACTTTTGATGAGGCAACAAATGCAGATGCAAAATTTACCGCTGCCACTTCCGGAACTTATACTGTTACTTTTAATCAGGAAAACGGAGCGTGTACTGCAACAGATGATGTAGATATATGGATTAAGGGCTATGCCAGTTCTACTTTAAGTGGAGAACAAATCATCTGTTCGACTGATGGGACAAACTATCAAATAACTACCAATACCAATATTAATGGAGTTCCTCCATTCACTTACAAATTAAGTGATGGCATTGATGGCAATTACACCAAGACTGTTAATAATGTTGGTGATAATCAACTTTTAATACCTGCCACTAAAAATGCAACATTTAAAGTGATTGAGATTAAAGATGGAAACAACTGTACAGTTGACACATTATTATCTGATATGTTGATTGGTACAGCTAATGTTATTGATAAAAAACCCATCGCTGTTGCTGGTAAAGATTCCATTGAGTGCTCTGATCAGATTAGGCTTTATGCTGATGCATTGCAGGAAAATGAAACTGGTCGTTGGATATTCGATCAAAGCAAAATAAACATTGATGATGCCACAACAAATGATGCCATGGCAACTGCTATTGAATATGGCCAACATACTTTTCAATGGGAAGTAAACAATGCCGGGTGTCTCAATACTGATGAAGTTGCTGTTACCTTTGTTGAGCCACCAACTTTAAACCTTTTAAGCCCAGACACAGCTATCTGTGCCGGAAGTAATGCTCTATTACGTACCGCATCAACTAGTGAATATTACGATCTGGTTTTAACTTATACTGATGGTGCACAAACGTTAGCGGCCAATATTAATTCAATTAATACTGAAACAATACTGGAGCCTTCTGAGACAACAGCTTATCAACTCACTACAATTACAGACAATAAAGGTTGCTCAACAGAATTAAGCGAAACATTTAATGTAGTGGTTGATTATATTCCGGAACTAATGACAGGTACCTATGATACCATCTGCGGAAACTGGACACCTTTAAATGCCGAAATTTTAGAAAACACAACAAGTGGATACTGGAGCTCAGAAAATGGAACTTTCTCTGATCCATCGTCTCCCTCCGCAAGCTTCACTTTTGACCAAATAACCGTAATTGACTCTGCTTCTGTTCAATGGTTGGTTGTTAATGAAGAAAATCTGAACTGTAGAGATTCTGCAACATTTAAGCTTTACTTTACAAAGGAGCCTGAGAATGTTTCGGCAGGATCAGATAGCACAATATATTTGGTCGATCATGTTACCTTGCAACCAAGCGGTTATGAAGATGGCATGACGGGTTGGTGGGAAAGCTCCGATCCCAATGTTATGATCCAAAGTTCAACAGATGGTTCTGGTACTGCTTCCGTGATACCACCCGGCACGAGTTATTTAACCTGGACTGTAAAAAGCAGCGATGATTGTTATATCAGTGATGAAATCACCATAACGCAGAATCCATTAACGGCTCCCAATGGTTTTTCACCAGATGGAGATGGAATAAATGATTTTTTCAAAATCGGAGGTGCCGAGAACTTAAGAAATAAAAAGCTAGCAGTCTTCAACAAAAAGGGCATGTTAATTTATGATACTGAAAATCTTGGTTATTACAATACTGGTAGTGATTTAGTAATATGGTGGGATGGAAAGGATAACGATGGAAATATATTGCCAGCCGACACTTACTATTACACTTTTACTGGTGATTATAATGGTCAGGTGTTTACCAAAAAAGATTTTGTGGTGATTAAATATTAAGATAAAGCAAAACACAATGAATAAAATAGCCAAACTACTATTACTCTTTCTAACACTTCCTACCATTGCTGTTTTTGCTCAAAAAGATATAGTCATGAGTCAGTATATGCACAATCGCTATACTATAAACTCAGCCTTTGCTGGTAATCGCGAGGCAATTTCACTTTTTGGTTCCTACAGACAAAAATGGGTCGGATTTAACGGTGCTCCCAGCGAACAATACCTTAGTGGTCATGCACCTTTGCGTAATAAAAATATTGCCCTGGGTATCGACATTTACAATCAGCAATATGGTGTTACCCATCAAACCGGCGCATCATTTTCATATACTTACCGGGTATTAGTGAAAAAAAATCAACGATTAAGCTTTGGTTTAAATGCTGGTTTTGTCAACTATAATTCAAATTGGACGTCGGTTAATACCTTACCTGAGTTTGGTCAGGATACGAACTTTTCATCTAACGAAAGTGCAGGAACGCCAACAGTTGGTTTAGGTATTGCATGGTATAGCAATCAGTTTTTTATTGGCTTATCCGCTCCAAATTTTATGTATTTCGATATTGGAAAAAATAAATCAGAAGGCTTTGCTCCGGGCAAATCAAATTACATTTTTACCGGAGGATACTTATTTAAGTTATCAGATAAATTTGATATTCAACCTAGTGTATTGGCACGATACAATCCTCAGGAAAAACCAATTGTTGATTTAAATTGTACAACCATTTTTAATAACACTATTTGGCTGGGTGCAAGTGTCAGAAACAATCTTGATATTGTAGGCTTAGTGGGTTATCAGGTCACCCCTCAAATGCGATTTGCATATAGCTATGATTATTCTGCAGGTGATTACATTAAATCATACAATAGCGGAACTCACGAGATTTCTATTCAGTTCGATTTTGGATACAAAATCAGTACTCCGAACCCTAAATTCTTCTAAACCAAACACAATGAGAATAATATTATTAACCATATCATTTTTGTTAGCAATAAGTTCAGGTTTAGTGGCTCAGGATGTTCAGGTGCAAAGACTTCCGTTTAGCAACAACTCGAGTAATGAAATGTCACCATTTATTAAGGACTCAGTTCTTTATTTCAGCACAAACAAACCGATAAATTTCTTAAAAAGATACTTTGATGATAACCGTCAGTTGCTTTATCATATCTTTAGTGTTAAGATAAATCCGGATTCGAGTTTTGGTAAACCCATTCGTTACGAGAGTGATTTTTTGTCTCCTTTTAACACGGGATCAATCACATTTTCGAACGATGGAAATAAAATGTATATCGGGCAAAACCACTATGATACCTACAAGAGGAGCCAACAAAGCAATAGTGGCAATTTAATGGGTGTTTATGAATCTGATTTAGGCAATAAAGGTTGGTCGCGCAAAAATAATTTATCCTTCAATTCGCGTCGCAATTATAATACAGCTCAACCTTCAATAAGTACTGATGGAAGATTCCTGTTCTTTATATCCGACATGGAAGAAGGAATGGGGAAAACTGATATCTACTATTCAGAAAATATCAACGGAGAATGGGGACCAGCTGTTAATCTTGGAGAAAATATTAATACAAGTGAATCAGAGTTATTCCCATTTTATCATCCTAGTGGTAAGTTATATTTTGCTTCCAATGGACATGGCGGTCAGGGTGGCCTTGATATCTTTTACACTTATCAAACCGAAGATGGATGGACTGAACCTGTTGCTGTGGATAACATTAATACCAAAGCCAACGAATTTAGCTGTTACATAAACGAAGATGAGATGTGGGGAATCTTCGCCTCCGACAGAGAGGGATCGGATAACCTATACCGCTTCGACCAATTCTTCCCATCATTTGAAACCTGCAACATACAGGAAGAAGACAGTTATTGCTTTGAGTTCTATGATGATGTAACTCAAGATGAAGAGATGAGTCGTGGCCCATATAAATACCAGTGGACATTCAACAAAACCGAAAGTGCCATGGGCGATACGGTTCTTCATTGTTTTACCGGACCTGGAGAATATAATGTCCGTTTAAGTTTGCTAGACACCTCAATTGGTGAAGAAATGTTTGCTCTTTCTGATTATAATCTTGATGTAACACGAATTGAACAGATCTATATTACCACCGAGGAAACCATTAAGATTAACCAACTTACAACTTTTGATGTTTCACAATCATTCATGGGAGACTTCCAACCCAAGGAATTTTATTGGGATATGGGAGACGGAACTTTGCTAAAAGGTGAAACTATTCGTCATATTTTTCGAACAAAAGGAAAGTATCAGGTAAGATGTGGAGCGATATCAAAGGAACATCCACAGATAAAAATGTGCTCAATCAAAGAAATTATTGTAAGCGATTAAATATGTCCAAATTACTCAAACTACTTTTACCCTCGTTACTGCTTAGCACAATCACCCTTGCGCAACCAGTACCAGGAGTTGATGAAAACATCCCTAATCTTGTTACCTTCGGTTCAGAAGGAGAAACATACTGGGGAGATGACAACTTCTGTCAGATCATATTCTTTGCCGTTCCCGAAAATTTCAATAAACCCATTTATTTAAGGGTGTTTGATCCCGATACTGGTGGTGATAATGATGAAATACAAGGAGAATGGAATACCAAGACCCGAATAAGCGTTTATGGAGGAAAAGGTAGCTGCTCCAACCAGGATGCAAGAGATGGTAATTTGAATGGAGATTATGATAGTGGTGCAGAATTGGATTCGAAATTTTTCGAAAACAATCCTGAATTCAATCTTAAATGGTATACTTTTGGTCCTTATAATCCAAGCGAAGGAGAGTATTTACCTGAGGATGGTGGATATATTTTTAAGATTATTATTGAAGGAACAGAAGGGGATGATGGAAACATGTACCGGTTATTTTTAAGCAGTAATTCTAATGAAAATCATGAAGTAGAAGGGGCTTTTGCCTACTACTTTAAATATAAATTCAGAATGCACGATGATATAACCCAGGTTTCGCATATTTATCCATATATCAATGATACCTCTACGGTTTATATTAAGCAATCTAATTTCGACTGGGATAACGATGGTATGATTTTGGTAAGGTCAGTTGACCGACCTGGTACGCCCATGAATGTTTCGGTTGATGACAATTGGATTGACAGTAATTTTAAGATTCGTGAGAAAGAGTACTTTTCGTCGTTGGATATACGCATGATTAAAAATAAGAATGCAAAAATCATTAACAACAATGTTGTTATTCGACTTGAGAATCAAGACGGTGAAGGAATTAAGCTTTATAGTATTCCAATTGGTGGAGTACCAAAGTATATTCCAAAACCAACACACAGAAAAGTAAACGCGCAGTAATATGATAATGAATCGTCATAAGATTTTTCGAAGTACCTTCATGCTATTCCTGATACTTTTTATATCAGGAGAAATCATTGGTCAATCCTTCGATTTTAAAATTTACAATAGTGAGATTGGTCTTCCTCAAAACTATGTTTACAGTTTAAAACAAGGAAAGAACGGATACCTGTGGATAGCCACAGGTGAAGGCTTGGTAAAATATGATGGTTTTGATTTCAAGGTATATACTGTTGAAGATTCTTTAGCAGACGATTTTGTAAACACCTTGTTTATTGATAATGAAGGCATAATTTGGTGTGGTCATAAAAATGGTAATTTATCCTACTTTAAAGATGGTTCATTCAGTAAAATTGAAATTGAAGAAACCAATCAAAAGATAAATGATATTGAACAAGATGCTGACAATAACATCTGGGCAATTGAACAACGTAATGGCTTAATCAGGGTTGACGAAAATTTTAAAATCACAACATTCTTTGGACGTAAAAAGTATAAGATTCGTAACTATTCTTCGTTAGCAATCATTTCCCCACTTGAGTTTTTAATTGGTACCAGTGAAGGTTTATATCATTTAACCTTCAGCGACAATACATACGAAAATGTGGATGTTTCAAAAGTTAAGGACATCCCTACAACCCGAATAAATACTATCATCAAAAGTAAAAGTGAGAATGGTGATTATTGGATCGGCACGGAGGATTATGGGTTTTATCAATACCGCACAGGAACAAATAAATCTGAACACATATCTGACAACCGACTTTGCTTAAGTTTCAATATTGAAAAAGAAACTGTAAATGATATCTACGAAGATCAGGATGGGAATCTATTAATTGCAACCAAAAAAAATGGTGTAATCAAACTGTTTTATGATGCTACGAAAGATGCCTATACCGAATCGATGAACTTTAATACAGTTAACGGACTGGAGGTTAACTATATTACCCAGATTCTTAGTGACCGGGAAGGTAACTATTGGTTTGGAACATATGGAGGTGGTGTTGCAACTCTGATTAATCAGTATTTTGTTTTTTACAACCTTGAAGAGATCGGTTTTAAAAGCCAAAAAGTGCATTCACTATTAAAGTCGGGAAACAGTTTATGGCTTGGACTTGATAATGGTTTAATAAAACACGACCCAATGTGTTTTACCGACTTTGAATTTTACGATCCGGCTTTGGGTGTTCCCCGCGATAAAATAACAAAGTTAATCGAAGATGAAAAAGGTACAATTTGGGTGGGTACAGCAAACAACGGATTGTACTATCGTACTAAAAATGAGCTTCGTTTCAAATCCTATCCTTATACAAAATCTGAATCAGGCAAAAAAATAAATGACCTAATGGGTTATGGCCCTCTCATTTATATAGCTACCAGCGAGGGTCTCTATCTTTTAAACACAGAGGATAAGAGTTTGAAGCTTTATGATATGGGTAGCGGCCTATCTCATAATACCATCAATTTTATTTATAAAGATATAGAAGGTATTATATGGGTAGGTACAAAAGACAATGGAATCTGCAGCATATCAGACAATAAAATAGAAAGACATAAGTTGATGCAAGCCGCAGTTAATGTGGTTGATATGACCGAAGACAAGGATGGTAATAAATGGCTTGCAACTAAAAACAAAGGCATATTGTATTATGCTGCTGATAGCATGAGAGCCATCACCGTTCAGGATGGTTTGAAAAAGAATTATTGTTACAACATTGAATGCGACAGTAAAAATCGTTTATGGGTTTGTCATCATGTGGGATTAAGTTGTGTAGATCTGAATACCAAACAAATACGAATTTTTGACCACGAAAGTAATATCGATGGTGAGTTCAACCAGATAATCAAAGACAATGATGGAACACTATGGTTTGCCTCAAGTAATGGAGCAATTCATTATGATCCACTTATGGATGCCAAAAACAATGTTGCACCACTTCTTAATATCACATCTTTAACTATTGATGATGTGAATTATCCAGCTGACCAACCCCTGCACCTTAATTATCCATATAATAAAGGATATTACAATCTTCATTTAGAGTTCAGGGCCATAAGTTTTATTAATCCTCAAGGTGTTACTTATGAATTCAGAATTGATGATGTTGGTGAAGATGATAAGGATAAAGAATGGACTCAGTTAGGGAGTATAAATTTTAAAGAGATTGATTATCTACGAGATGGTGATCATAAACTACGAATACGTGCCTATAACGCTGATGGCGTAAGAACAGGTACGCCTCTGACTTTAAACATTAGTGTTGCCAAGCCATTTTACAAAAGCATTTGGTTCTATATTTTATGTGTTTTAGTTCTCTCGTATTTTATTTATTTACTCATTAAATTTAGAGAAAGAAAGCTACAACAACAGAAACAGATTCTTCAACGCGAGGTTGATTCACAAACTATTGTTTTACGCGAACAGAAAGAAGAAATAGAAAGGAAAAACAGAGATATCACCGACAGTATTAATTATGCAAAAAAGATTCAATCATCCATTTTACCTCCAATGAATGACTTGATGGATGTATTACCTGAATCATACATTTTCTTTGCTCCTCGTGATATTGTTAGTGGGGATTTCTATTGGTTCAACCGAAGTGGTGATTACTTGGTGATTTGTTGTGCCGACTGTACTGGTCATGGTGTTCCTGGAGCATTTATGTCAATGATCGGGACAACCATTCTTAATGACATATTCCGCTTACCAGAAATAAACTCTCCGGCTGATGTATTGGAGAAGCTGGATGAAGAAATAAAGAAATTGCTTCAAAAAAGCGACGAAGCACAAAGTAAGGATGGTATGGATATTTCTGTTGTAGAAGTACATATACCAACGCGCAAAGTTCGACTTGCTTCGGCAAAACGACCTGTTTATTTAATCATCAATAATGAGATAACCTTATATAAAGGAAACAGGCGAAGCATTGGAGACAGCTTACAAGATACTGACCAAAGTTCGTTTATGAACATCGAATACAATTGTTCAAAAGGCGATCATATCTACTTATTCTCTGATGGCTACCCTGATCAATTCGGGGGTCCTTTAGGTAAGAAATTCATGAAAGTGGGTGTTCGGAATCTTATTGAAGAAATTTATGAATTACCATCTGACCAACAATATGAAAAGGTTAAAACCAACTTCGAAAATTGGAAAGGTGACCTGGATCAAATTGACGATGTTCTGTTCATGGGAATTAAGTTATAAACTAAATACTTCCTCATAAAAAAAGCATGGCTGTTAACCATGCTTTTTTTATACCATTTCATCTATTGTAACCTGAATCGGGATATCATTTTTGTCAGGTCTCTGACATGATTATCCAATTCAGTTGAACTCGATGCAAGCTCCTCTGATGCTGCTGCATTTGATTGAGTTACATTATTCAACTCACTAATTGCATTATTTACTTCCTGTGCACCTATAGCCTGTTCTTTACTAGCCTCTGAAATCTCCTGAATCATTGACGTAGT
The DNA here is from genome assembly GCF_963674565.1 of uncultured Carboxylicivirga sp. NCBI lineage: Bacteria > Pseudomonadati > Bacteroidota > Bacteroidia > Marinilabiliales > Marinilabiliaceae > Carboxylicivirga > uncultured Carboxylicivirga sp. The sequence goes on along the minus strand of NZ_OY771430.1, from coordinate 4,873,067 downwards.
TTTATTCACATCTTCCAATGATGAACGTAGTTTTTCTCCAGCTTCTGACGACTCCATTACGCCTCTTTCAATTAGGGCACTAATTGCATCTGATGCTTCTTTACTACGTTCAGCAAGCTTTCTCACTTCTGCAGCAACAACAGCAAAACCTCTTCCTTCATCACCTGCTCTGGATGCCTCAACAGCAGCATTCAGGGCAAGAATATTGGTTTGTTGAGCAATTTCTTTTATAGCTACAACTTTGTCAGCCACATTGTGCATTATCTTTTCACAATTATTAGAAGCGTCACTTCCTTCTCTTATACTTTTAGCCATTAATAAGGCAATTTGCTCAACTTGCAGGCTAAAATCACGATTCATATTAATAATAGAACTCATCTCTTCCATAGAAGCAGAAACTTCTTCAGTTGACGATGCCTGTTCACTTGCACCTGATGAGATATCCATTGATGTTGTATTCATCTGGCTACTGGCAGAAACCAAAGCATCAGAACTGGTTTTAATTTGTCGGATTAGCTGACCGATACCTACAACCATTTCGTTTAATGAATGAATAAGATCGCCAATTTCATCCTTTTGATTAACTTCCATTTTTTGGGTTAAATCACCTTCTGCAATCTTCTTGGCGAATAACACACCTTTATTAATTCCTTTCACAATAAATTTAGAGATAAAGAAGGCCAGAAATAATCCTAATGCCAATGATCCTAAAAGAATAAACAAAGAAATAAAACCTGTTAGTTTGGCATCACTTACTAGCTTATCCTCAGACAATATATTATCCCTGGAGATTTCAATGGATGTCTGAAATAATTTACCTAAGGTATCCAGCTGTAATAATGTATTTGTGTAAAATTCTTGATCAGCAGCCTTTGACTTCGCTAACTTTTCATTTGTCTCCTGAATGAGAACATTTAATTTAGATAACACACTTTGCGCTGCTTGCTGAGTATTACTTTTAAAATAACTTTGAGCCCCTTCAAAATTTCCTGATGCTATCATTTTTTGCAAAGATCTTGAGGAATTATGAAGCATCCTATGCGGTTCATATAACTCCTCAAAAGCAGCTTTTAATGAAGTATCATTAGCAAGAATATTTTCTGTTTCTGGTTCGGACAACCATGCTCCAAAACCACACTTAGTATGATCCATTTGAACACCCAGATTACTTTTTCTGTTAAGAATGGCTTCTTCTACATTGAGTAACCAAAATAAATGATCAGCTTTTGCTTTATTAAGAGCGATAGCCAGATTAATATCAACATTTTGATGTAACTCTTCAATGGTAACAGCCGATTGATGTAGTTTCATATGTGGTTCTTCAAAGTTAGCCATGATACCGGCTAATTCAGGAACCAACTGTTCGGCATTTTTCCTCCCATCTCCATAGTACCAATGTCCGAAATCACATAGATGGTGATCAGTCTGCACTGTCAGCTTATCTGCTTCAGGACTGGTTAAAAACTCACTTACCTGCTTGGCCCACAGTAAATGCTGGGTATATCGTGTTTCAAGCTCAGCTCTTAGTTGATTGCCAGCAATTACTTGATTCGCATCATTTACTATCCCGAAAATTCCTAGATTGGAAATTAATCCTACCAGACATAGTAAGATTAAGATCAGACCAAAACTTACCAAAAGCTTTAATCTGATTCGCATATTATTCCATAATTTCATAAAAGGTAGATTTGGATTGATTTACATTAAATTTTGTAACTTTTTTACTAAGAATCAATATAGATAACGTTTCCTACCTTATATTCAGTAATATTTACATCATAACATTATTCCTACTCATTGTTATTAAATAAATATTTTATCATTATTGTCGAAGCCACAATCCACTTATCTATTTATATTACTGTCCATTATATCACCTTATTAATATTTAACAACAAAACATGGGATCATCATATTTGATTCATATTATATTTCATGTCTGTTTCAAGTTAATTTTCATAATTTTTCAAATACCATATTTACAGCTATCTCATAGAAAAACTTGAATAGAATAGCATCTCTAAATAAGAATACTCTTGAAAACCTGTCACTTTATTGGTAATTTGATTACTCTAAAATCAGACAAGATGAAAAACAATGCATTAACTGTGATACTAGGAATTAGCGTCTATGACAGAGCCAAAGAAGCAGGTCATGTACAAACCTTACTTACCCGTTATGGTTGTTCAATTAAAACCCGTTTAGGTTTACATGAGGTAAATGATGAATTCTGTAGTCAGAGCGGACTTATCCTTCTTGAATTATTTGGTGATCCAAAAGAACAGGAGAGACTGGAACAGAAATTAAAAGTAATTCCGGGTGTTGAAGTTCAAAAGATGGTATTCAACACAGGTATGTAACTATAGATATCAATTAAATTTTACAAATCATAAATTGACTTCTCCTTCATTTTGGTTTTCCTAAGGTTCTCATATTTATACTGCCTTAGCGTTTCCATGAATATTGGTCCAAAACTTTCACCAGGAGCAGGAGCAGGAGATAATCGTAGTTTACCTTCGGGATCAATCACATAATAAACCGGTAATGCTTTAATATTGTAATCTAATACTACCTTAGGCATCAAAGCATAATGAAGAAAATCCCATTTATATTTGTTTTCTTTTATCATCTCAACAGCATCAGTCGGATCTTCATCCAGAATGATTGTTACTAATTTAACATCACGTTTCATGCGCTTCGAAATCACCTCCAGTAACTGAAGATCTTGTTTACAAGCATGATTTTGAGTATGAATAAAACTCAGATATACAAAATGCCCCAAGTAATCGCTTAATGATTTTTCTTTTCCATCTAACCGATATAAGGTAAACGAAGGAGCCATTGTTCCAGCCCGTAACTTAATTACCTTTTTATGTAAGCCAATTGCCAGTTCCCTTATCGTTTCTGAAGAACCAACCTTCTCAGCCTGATTAAACAAATTAATTATATGAGCTTCATCGTATCTACCTGAATAAAAAGCATCATATAATCCTTTTAACAAAGCAATTTCAGCCAGTTCTGGTTTGGCAAATAGCGGATCGGTTTGAAGAATATATGAAAGGGTATCAAAACCAGCCTGATTTACAAATGCATTCTTCAATGAATCCCCCTGTGAATTAGAAAAATACGTAGTGAAAAAATTACTAAAAATAGTACTGATTGCAGTCTTAAAACTTGGAATGGTAACATCTAACTTTTCATCGGTAAAAACCTCTTTTATAACTCTACGCTTCTGATTTTTATATGCTATTGACTTTAAGTCTGCGTAAGCGAATTGCTTGTATTGATAAAAGTAAGATCCTTTCTTTGAAGGGAAAACACTATCTAATTCATTAATAATTGATAAGGCCTTTTTTGTGTCACCTCTCGTAAAAATCTGCTTTGCATTGGCATTGTATAACAACTGTAATGCTTCATCAAATTCTACAATATTTTTATTTAGTTCTTGCGATTCAGAATTTGCTATACCAAGGATAACATCCTCGGGAATAAAGAATGGATTGAATCGCTCTGCATCTGTACGGGGTTGAAATGGAGGTAATACTAATTCGTAAGTTTTACCAGGTTCCAGATAAATGTTACCTCTATACCTTCCAACGTCGAGAGAAGCATTAGTGATGTGATCTAATTCAAAAGTTTCGTAAAAGTTGCCTTCTTCATCCACCTTTATAACAAGCAAATCCTGCATTTCTGATGAGATAGGATTATTCATGGTCTCCAAAACCAAACTATAGGTAGCATATTCTGGAGCCTTACCTTTAATAACAACATTTTTTTGTGCTGTTACATTTGTTAGATAAAGAAATATTGCAGATAATATTAAAAAAACGTGTCTCACCTTACAGGTATTTTTTAATATTTATTTGAATAGCTTTTGGCAAAAACTGACCTGCATCGCCTCCATGTTTAATTATATCGCGAACAATAGAACTGTTTACAGGTGTATGTTCTGGAGTGGTAAGAAGAAACACTGAATCAAAACCACTCATAGCCTTATTAACCTGAGCAATGGCACGTTCATATTCAAAATCGGCAGCCGTTCGAATACCTCTCAAAATATGAGTACACTGGCGTTCTTTGGCAAATTCAACGGTTAATCCCTCATATTTTTCAACCAGAACTCTGTTATCATCCTTAAATACATCACGAATCCATTGCATTCTGTCTTCTATTGGGAAGAAATCCTTTTTATTGGAATTGTACCCAACAGCAATAATAACTTGTTCAAATAAACTAAGACCTCTACGAACCACATCTTCGTGCCCTACTGTGAAAGGATCAAATGATCCGGGAAATATAGCTGTTCTCTTCATTCTTCGTTTTTATTGGTCACAAGCTTGCAAAATATGTAAAAATACTCACGTTCTGCAAGAAAAAGTAAGATTTATGCTCCTACCAAAATTTAATCTTTACAGCTGCAAAGGCCGACATCCTTAATAACAACCAACCTCCACTAAATCTTGAAATGTTAGTATCCCCATAAGTTCTTTCTCGGTAACGAATTGGCAAATCAACAATTTTAAGATTTAGCTTATAAGCTCCAAATAATAAATCAAAATCACCATATGGATCGAAATCACCAAAAAACTTTCTGTTTTTGGCAAGTCTGATATAATCGCTACGGAACATTACTTTAGTTCCACAGAGTGTATCTTTGATAGGACGTTCTAATATCCAGGTGAAAAAACGACTAAAAAAATGATTCCCGATTGTATTGAGCGTCCGCATAGCATTTTTCTCCATGGGATAAACCAATCGAACTCCATTAATAAACTCGCCCTTCCCTTTGGTTATCGCCTTGTAGAATTTAGGTAAATCTTCAGGTGGCATAGTTAAATCTGCATCCAGAATCATGAGTATATCACCTTCGGCAGCAGCATAGCCTTTTCTAACAGCATCACCTTTTCCTTTTCCTTCCTGCTGCATTATTTTAATGCGATGGGTATCCTTATATTTTTCAGCAACTCTCTGAATGGTTTCCCAGGTGTCATCAGTCGAATTACCTTCAACAAATATGAACTCTGTAAATTTACCCATCAATGGAGTACGGGTTATGGCATCCTCAATATTTCCACTTTCGTTTCGAGCCGGAACAACAACCGAAACAGAATACTCTTTTTCCATCTCCTCATTCGTGAGTCTTTTAGGAATTGGACGGGCAAAAACAAACTGATTCAGTCCCAGATTCTGCAATAAGGGTAATCGTGACAATATCCGGTTGAAGAATGTTGACAAAAGAGGAATTCGATATGGCAGAAACATGCTCCGATTATTCTTATAAGCATCGAAATCTGACAAATACAACAAATTTACTATATCTCCATTTGAAAGCCAGTTCTGTTCCGGCGTATGTTTTTTTAGCCCAAGAAATTCAGCCAGTCTAATAATAGGTTCCCAAAATCGATTATAGTAGGTTACAATAATTCTGGTTTTCTCGTGACAAACATTTTTTAACTGATTGAAAACATGTTCAATATCATCTAAGACACCTATTAAATTGGAGAGGATAATAACGTCAAACTTCTGATCCAGATTAATATTCTCAGCTTCCATCAATTCAAATCTGATATCTGGAAATTGCTCTTTTGCCTGATCAAGAATAGGTTCACAAAAGTCTATCCCCACTTTTTCTTTACCGTTAATAGCAGCCAGGAGTTCTCCGGAACCACAACCAACTTCGAGCACTGTACTATCTTCGTGGATAAAATAATTACAATATCTGGTTATTGAATCCCAATAATATGATCTTCTTTTACGATACTTAACCCAATTATCTGCTCTAGATTCAAAATATTTAATACGCTCAGGATTTGCTCTCATAATCTACTTTTCCCAGTTGCTATCTACTTAGTTGTGTAATAATCTAATTTATTGATTTGTTTTGGTTTCCAACTCAGGGTTTATTCTTAACCTGTCGTAATGAATCTCAAACAGATATGCAGGCTCCTGCTCTCCTATACGATGAATAACCTCAAAAACATCAGGATATTTCTGAACAATGTAATACATATATCTCTGAATGGTATTTATGGTTTGTTTGTTATAAACCGTTGGATTCTTTCTTAAGCTTGCCATGACAATATGTGTCACATTCTTATCCTTCAGCATCTTTAGTAATTTATCCGGATCCTGTGTGTCAAATCGATAGATTCCATAAAATTTACGTCCGTTTGCATACAAACTAGCCATATTGGGCTTACGAACTGCCACATACGCATTTTTAGGCAAACGATCATCCACATATTCAGTCATAGATAAATAATTCACCCAGTCATCGGTATAACCTAAAAGCTTTTCACCTTTTATATTTCGACGCAAGGTCATCAAATCAATGTTGTCGAATGAAATTACAAAGGATGAAAGAGTAGAATATGCAAACAATGCTATAAAAGCATAACCAATTAGTTTCAGTTTAAAAACCTGTCTTATTTTATTCATCGAATAAAAAATCATGATTAACATGAATGGAAAGAACGGCACAATTAAACGATACTGATCCCATAATTTCTGCAGCACAACAAATGTTATTCCTAACATTACCGCTACATAAATTCCCGTAAACTGCAGGTATTTATTCTCTTTAAAAGATTTGATAAAACCAAAAATAAAAAGCACATACAACAGTATAGTTATCAATACATTGTACGATATTGATGTAGCTTCTTTAAGTCCTGTCATCTTGAGTAATTGCTTACCCAGATATAAGTTTGAATTATCAACAAAACGCATCAGATAACCTCCAAATGTTTCCATTCCCTGAGATTTGTCGTAAGGATGCTTGTAGATTAAGGTAGAAGCCTGACCACCATCAAACATTCCATTACTCCAAATCAAACTTTTTAGTAATAAAAACACAAAGAAGAGTACAACAGTTCCTGCTAAAACAGCTCCAGCTTTTTTATAGTTTTTATTGATTAAATAGAAAGCTAAAACTGCTATTAAGGTGCCAATAGCTACAGTACGTGTAAGGTAACTGATAACAATTAATCCGGCAATTATCACTAAACGTCTCCAGTTAAATTCTTCCTTTGATTCTGCATCTTTAAACAATAAAATAAATACAGGTATCTGTAAAGCCATAAACAAAGCTTCACTATAAGTCTGACTTGTGAAAAAGATAAAATAACTGCTGGCACTCAATAGTAACATTGTAGAAAATATCAACCAGTACGGTATTCTTTCTTTGAACACTTTATAAAATCCAAACATCGAAGTTAACATTAAGGCAAAAGACGTCAACTTTAGTAGTCCAAGTTTAACACCAAAAACACTAATGAATATTGATAAAAACAGGGGATATACCGGACCTTGAAACGAAGGATAGGATCCTTCATTTAAAAAATTTACAGCCCGGATAATGTAAGTACTATCATCTCCACCAATGCTCACTCGCAGGCTAAATAACAGGAATGACATTAGCGAGAAAACAGCTAAAATAACAGTTAAAATTACTGATGACCGGCTTTTACAGATGTTTTCAAACTTATCCATAAAATCCAAATCTGACTCTTTCTTCTTCTTCATTTTTTGCAGAAATGAAATGTTAGGCTATTTGATATCTTTTTTATTAAAGGTGTTCACAAACAACACATTGCCCAGGTCTCCATAATCAACCAACCAACTCTGATTATCAGTAACCTGATCAGGAGTAAAACCGGCAACTGTTAAATCGGCATCAGCACTGTTTTTAATAATCGCCTCCTGAATGGTTTGATTATCGGCTAAAGGAATGAAACAAACATTAGTTGGAGATATGGGTAATCGTCCTCCTTGTATCAATTCCAATAAACGGGCACGTTGTTTTTCAACCTGATTCTGCGGAAAGGTAGCAAAAATCTTGATGACCGCATTATGCCAGTCGGGATGACCCGAAATGATATATGCCAGCAATATCATCAGGTTGGCATTTCTAAAATCTTTGGCTGTAATCCACACATGAATTTCACGACGATACCCAAATCCTTTGTAAGATGAATTCAGCATACATACATCAAAACCTGTCGCCTGGTATAAATGATAATTATCCAGAGCATATTTGAGAGATTCTGGATTTGATCGTGAGAATTCGAATAATATCAGGTTATTTCCTTTTCCACTGATACCTGAAAGTTGTATCACTTGTGCTATTGCCGACGTGTAAGAAGGGCTGATAATGGTATCAAGATAAAGTCTGCTTTTACTTCCTTCAGATTGTTTTATTAATCTGGATAAAACTTCCTGCGATTCGTGATGTGTTTCTTTATTCAAGAATCCTTTGATAAAATGGATATAGGTTCCGAATCCATGCTTATAGCAAATCCACCGCAACATATCAAAAGCCGCTTGACGTTTAAATGAATCTTCAGATACACAAATAGCAAAAGGTCGCCAATGCGATTGCTCTTCTTCTTTATTAGCTCGCTGAACAAAAATCTGAATTTGTCGGCTCAATTGAAAAACTACTCCTTTAAAAAGCTTTTCCAATCCTTGCTTCTCAGGCCGGGCAATTGTAATAAGATGATAGATTACAGCCATTATTAATGATGACAAAGCAGCATAGGCCCAATTCATTTTAAACATCAACCAAAACGAGAGAAGTGCTCCCACCAATGAAAAGATCCAACGGTTATATTTAAAAGTAGGTCGATAGGAAGGATCTGCTGCAAAATGCTCCAGGAATGAAATCAGACAAATTGCACCATAGGTTGCCATAAAAAACATGGAAATAATTTTGGCAACAAAATCTACATCTCCAATTACAATAAAGAAATATGCAATGATTATGGTAATAAGACTGCCATTAATAGGTTCATTGTCTTCCTTACGACCACGGGCAATCCAGTTATTGAAATTACTAAAGGGCATGATAGAATCGTAGCCAATGGCCTGTAAAGTGCGTGGTGCAACCAGCATTGACCCAATAGCTGAGGAGAGTGAAGCTGCCGCAAGACCGATAGGAATAATAGGCTCCCAAATGGCTATACGAGACATTATTAACTGATCAGAAGCAAGATCTTCAACGGAGGCTGACACGGCCAGTTTAATTGCAACTGCAATATATACCAACATACCAACCAAGGTGGCCAACAGCGTTCCTCTTGGAATCGATTTTTTAGGATTCTTTAAATCACCCGATAATCCCAAACCGGCAGCCATACCCGTGAAAGCGGGAAACACAATGGTAAATACATAAAAGAAGGAATCATGTTCTTTTATGGTTTCATTTAAAGTCAATGGTTTGCTCCCATCTATCGGATCACCCAATAAAAACATGGCAATTGAAACAAATAATAATGCCACCACCCCGTATAAAGCTTTCATTCCAATATTAGCACCCCTCAGAACAGCTATCAAGGCAAGGATCGTCATTACCACAAGAGTAATAATTCGCTTTAAAACAACAGTATCCATATGCAGATTCAGTTGTTCCGACATGTAAGCTATAAGTGGTTCAAAAGCTTCTCCGAAAGCAATAATATAGAAGGCAACACTTATAGCTTGTGATAAAAACAAAGCAAAACCAATGGCACCACCTATATTCAATCCAAATGACCGGGAAATAATAAAGTAAGCCCCTCCACCCTGCACACGCTGATTTGTTGCTATTTCGGCTACTGCCAAAGCGGTTGGCACCGTTACAATATGCCCAATCACAATAATTCCAATTACACCGCCTAATCCAACATGAGCTACAGCATATCCAAATCGTAAAAACAATATTGCTCCAAGAATCGTTGAGATGGCTGTCATAAAAACGGCCACTGAACCAAAACCAGCATTTGGATTTGTGAGGGATTTCTGCATAAACAATTTGTTTATAACAAACCTAGCATTTTTAAATAATTTGCACAAACTACATTCCATTACCAACCATAACGTTTTCTTTCATTTTGAGAATCAAATACACAATTCTATCTTTGGACCAATTCTAACTAATACAAATCGCCAATCAATGAATAAAAAATCTGATTCGATGCCATTGCCGCGTCAAATTATCATTGGAATTCAATTTCTATTTGTAGCCTTTGGCGCTACTGTTCTTGTTCCACTTCTTGTTGGTATCGACCCATCAATTGCTCTGCTATCTGCAGGTATCGGTACTTTATTATTTCATTTAGTCACTAAAGGACAAGTTCCTGTATTTCTTGGAAGTAGTTTTGCCTTTATTGCACCTATTGTTGAAGCTACGAAACAATTTGGTCTGGCAGGAACACTATCAGGATTAATAGCTGTTGGTGTTGTTTATATGATTGTTTCCGGCCTGATTAAATTATGGGGCATCGGCTTCATTGAACGAATCTTTCCTTCTGTCGTTGTTGGACCTGTAATAATGGTAATTGGTCTATCCTTGGCACCCGAAGCTGTTAAAATGGCAAAAAGCGACTGGACACTGGCTATTGTTTCTTTATTAACAGCCATTGCAATTGTTATTTACACAAAAGGACTCATTAAACTGATTCCTATATTTATGGGGATTCTTGTTGGATACATACTCGCATTGATATTGGGCAAAATTGATTTTACCCCAATCAAAGATGCGGCATGGTTTTCATTGCCCCCATTTACAGCGCCTGAATGGAGCTGGAAAGCTATTATATACATGACTCCTGTTGCCATTGCTCCTTTAATCGAACACGTTGGTGACATGTACGCAATTGGAGCAGTTGCTGAAAAGAATTTCATTAAAAAACCAGGTTTACACCGAACTATGCTGGGTGATGGTATCGCAACCTCACTGGCAGCTTTAATGGGCAGTGTTCCTAATACAACCTATTCTGAAGTAACAGGTGCAATCAGCTTAACAAAAATTACTAATCCAAGGGTTTTACGCATTGCAGCAATTACAGCAATTGTATTCTCGTTGGTTGGTAAGGTAAGTGGATTTCTTAAATCGATTCCACCAGCAGTACTCGGCGGTATTATGCTTTTACTTTTTGGTATGATTGCCAGCGTAGGCATCCGAACCCTGGTTGAATCCAAGGCTAAATTATCATCAACACGAAATCAGGTAATAGTATCTATTATTTTAACAATTGGAATTGGTGGTGCCGTTATTAACATCGGTAATTTTTCTCTTGCCGGCATTGGTTTAGCTTCATTATCAGGAGTAATTCTAAATCTTATCCTTCCAGATAAATCAAAGCCTGTGAAAATGAAAAAATAATAATATCATTTCTTTTTATGTATCATGCCCGGGAATTATCCCGGGTATTTTTTTTGCAACAAAATTTGAATAAATAAAAATAAAGTGATAATATAGTGATATCAAATTAATATCACTATGAAAAACGAAAAGATTGTAAATGCAACGAGTGGATACACAATGATTGCCATTCTGTTTATCCTTATAGCTGTATTGATAGTTGGTTTAGTGGGCGAAAAGCTTTATGCACTTGTTTTACTACTTCCAATAATTTTTATCATCAAGGGTTTTTTCATTGTAAACCCCAATGGATCAAAAGTCCTTGTACTTTTTGGAGCTTACAAGGGAACGGTAAAAGACAATGGCTTCTTCTGGGCCAATCCATTTTTAACCAAACAACGCATTTCTCTTCGCGCCCGAAATTTCGACAGTGAAAGAGTGAAAGTCAATGACAAAATCGGAAATCCGATCCTGATCAATGTTATTTTGGTTTGGCGAGTGAAAGACACCTACAAAGCAGCTTTTGAAGTAGATCAATACGAAGAATTTGTAAGAGTTCAGACTGATGCTGCTGTTCGAAAACTTGCTGGTTCTTATCCATACGACAATTTTGATGATGAGCAGGCTGATATGACATTGCGCTCAGGTATGGATGAAGTCAACGAAGCTCTGGAAAACGAAATAACAGAACGTTTGGCAATTGCAGGTATCGAAGTGATGGAAGCCCGAATTGGTTATCTGGCTTATGCCCCTGAAATTGCAAGTTCGATGCTGAAGCGACAACAAGCTGTTGCAATTGTTGCTGCACGTAAGAAAATTGTTGAAGGTGCTGTGGGTATGGTAGAAGATGCTTTAACCCAACTTGCAAACGATAACATTGTAGATTTTGATGAAGATAAGAAAGCTTCCATGGTGAGCAACCTGATGGTTGTACTTTGTGGAGATAAAGAAGCAACTCCTGTAATCAATACAGGTACACTACATTCATAATTATTTATGGCAAAAAAGAAGACCTTTGTATTAAGAGTAGATCCTGAAACATTTGAGCAGATTGAAAAATGGGCCGCAGATGAATTCAGAAGTGTAAACGGGCAGTTAGAGTGGATGATCCATAAGGCTTTAAAAGATGCCAAACGCTTAAAAAAGAAAAACGAACCATCCGAGGAAGAATAACACTTACTTTGGATACAGATACAAAATAGGCTGCCCGATGGACAGCCTATTTCTATTTCTTGAAAAAGTTCTTCTGAATTACTCAGCTTGTGGCTCTTCAGCAGCTTCTTCAGTTCCTTCAGCTTCAGCCTCAGGAGCTTCTTCACCAGCAGCTTCTGCAGCGGCAGCTTTCGCAGCAGCTTCAGCTTCAGCAGCCAACTCAGCTTTTTGTTTAGCAAGAGATTCAGCTCTTTCAGCATTAATTTTTGCCTCACGCTCCAGAGAAGCTTTATCAGCATCAGCTTGAGCACTAGCCAAACCATCTTTCTTAGCCTGGATTTTACCTTCTTTCTCAGTTAACCAAGCGTTGAAGCGTTTTTCAGCTTCAGCCTCATCGAAAGCACCTTTCTTAACACCATCCAATAAGTGCTTTTTCATCATCACACCTTTGTACGAAAGAATCGCACGAGCTGTGTCAGTTGGTTGAGCACCATTGGCAAGCCAAGTAAGAGCCTTGTCAAAGTTCAAATTAATAGTAGCAGGATTAGTGTTCGGATTGTAAGAACCAATTCTTTCAATGAACTTTCCATCACGTGGAGATCTGCTATCTGCAACTACGATGTGGTAGTATGCATACCTTTTACGTCCATGACGTGCCAGTCTGATTTTTACAGGCATAGTATTACGTTTTAATATTTAAACAATTGCAAAAACTCGTTTTGCGGCTGCAAAGATACACTATAAAAATATTTCCACAAAGCCCTCATTCACAATAATTCATTAAAATATAGTTTTATACAGCTCTTGTGAATAAAGTGTTGACTAAATGGAAGAATATAAACTTCCTTTTCCGTCCTAAAACCGTAACTTCGCAGTATGGCTCAAAAGCCAATCAGGTTGGATTTTTTAATAAGTGTAGTTGCATGTATTTTTTAGTATTCGATACCGAAACCACAGGTTTACCCAAGAAATTTAAAGCTCCGTTAAACGATTTTGACAACTGGCCCAGAATGGTTCAACTGGCCTGGCAATGTCACGATCTTGAAGGAAATCTGTTGTTTGCCAAAAACCATGTAATCACACCCGATGGCTTTACCATTCCTGAAGATGTAATTGCTGTACATGGAATCAGCAACGAGATTGCACAAGAGAAAGGGGTGCCTTTAAAACAGGCTCTCGAGGATTTTATTACAGACGTTAACCAAGCTAAATTCATCATCGGTCACAACGTTGAGTTTGATATCAACATTGTTGGTTCAGAACTGCTTCGTTGCGAAATGGAGGAGATAATGACTACTTCCCCCAGCTTGTGTACCAAGGATGAAAGTACAGAGTACTGTGGACTTCGTAATAAAAGCGGATCGATTAAACCTCCGACATTAACTGAATTACATATAAAGCTCTTTAATGAGCCTTTTCCGGAAGCCCACAATGCTGCTGCTGACGTTGAATATACTACCCGATGTTTTCTTGAACTGGTAAGGGTTGGTGCTATTTCAACCCAAAGACTGCAGATGTCAGAAGGTCAGATTCAGGCTTTCAAACAAAACAATCCGGCACCTATTCAACCGGCAGGAATTGAATATGAGTCATTCAAGATTAATACATTTGATGACATCTCCATTGAAGAGGAAGAAAGAAAATTAAAAGAAGCTGCAGCTAATGCTCAGTCACATTCTTTCGTACATCTTCATGTTCACTCTCAATATTCCATTCTTGATGGTGCTGCTAAAACAGCCGATCTGGCAGCCAAGGCTGTGGAAGATAATATGCCTGCTGTTGCCCTTACAGATCATGGAGGCATGTTCGGCATCAAAGAATTTCATGTAGCCTGCACAAAAGCCGGAGTAAAACCTATTTTAGGAGTAGAAGCCTATGTTGCCCGAAGAGGTCATTTGCGCAAAGATGATAAGACAGATGCAGGTGGACACCACATCATACTATTGGCAAAAAACTACAAAGGTTATCAGAACCTCTTAAAACTGACATCCATTGCGCATACTACAGGTATGTATTACAAGCCTCGTATTGATAAAGATCTGATTGAAAAACATCACGAAGGAGTAATAGCCTTAAGTGCCTGTCTTGGAGGAGAAGTAGCCCAGAATATAATGGCCGGAAATTTCGATAAGGCTAAAGAAATCATACTTTGGTATAAAAATATTTTTGGCGACGATTATTACCTGGAAATGATGCGTCATAAAAACGATGATCCCCGTTTACGAATTGACGTGTGGGAAAATCAGGTTAAGGTAAATAAAATGCTTCGAGAGTTTGCAGAGGAACTAAAGGTTAAACTGGTTGCCACCAATGATGTTCATTTCGTAGAGCCTGATCATGCTGAAGCACACGACGTACTGGTTTGCTTAAGCACTGGTCGTGATTATGACGACCCAACACGTATGCGCTACACCAAACAGGAATGGTTCAAGACCACTCAGGAAATGAACGAACTGTTTGCCGATATACCGGAAGCATTGTCTAATACCATTGAGATTGCCAATAAAGTAGAAAACTTTGAGTTAAATGCCAATCCTATCATGCCACCTTTCGACATCCCAAAAGAATTTGGAACACTTGAAAGCTATGGCGAAAAATATACTGAAGAGAATTTAATTGAAGAATTTGGTACAGAAAGATATGAGAAGTTAGGTGGTTACGACAAAGTTCTTCCTATTAAACTGGAATCCGATTATCTTGAATACCTGACATTTGAAGGATGTAAGGTAAGATATGGAGATAACCCGGAAGGACATGTAACCGACCGACTTAAATTTGAGTTAGAGACGATCAAGACAATGGGTTTCCCCGGATACTTCCTGATTGTTCAGGATTTCATCAACTGGGCAAAAAACAATGGCGTACTCGTGGGTCCGGGTCGTGGTTCGGCAGCAGGTGCTGCTGTAGCATACTGCGTTGGTATTACAGACGTTGACCCCATTAAATACGACTTGCTGTTTGAGCGTTTCCTGAATCCGGATCGTATATCCATGCCCGATGTGGATATCGACTTTGATGATGATGGTCGTCAGGCAGTACTGGATTACGTTACCCATAAATACGGACAGGATAAGGTAGCTCATATCTGCACCTTCGGTACCATGGCTACCAAGAGCTCAATAAAGGATGTTGCCCGTGTTCTTCGTCTGGATTTGTCGGAAGCCAACAGACTGGCCAAGATGGTACCTGAAGCACCCAAAATGAGCTTCAAAAAAGCTTATAAGGAGGAACCTGAATTACTAAAGGAAAAAGATTCTCCCAACCCACTGATTGCAAAAACCATGCAGTTTGCCGAGGCTCTGGAAGGATCCGTGCGGCAAACGGGTGTGCATGCCTGTGGTGTTCTGATCGGCAAAAACCCACTTGAAGAACATCTCCCGGTAATGCCAACAAAAGGTGAAGAGTTACTTACCACACAATATGATGGCCGTTTTGTAGAAGACATCGGTCTGCTGAAAATGGACTTCCTGGGTCTGAAAACACTTTCTATTATCAAGGAAGTACTGGGAAATATTAAACTATCGAAAGGAATTGATATAGACATCAATCACGTAGATCTGGAAGATGAAGAAACATTCAAGCTCTTCAGTCGTGGTGAAACAACAGCTATTTTCCAGTTTGAGTCTCCCGGGATGAAAAAGCACCTTCGTGCTCTTCAACCCAACCGATTTGAAGACCTGGTTGCCATGAACGCATTATACCGTCCGGGTCCGATGGAATATATCCCATCTTTTATTGCCCGTAAGCATGGCAGGGAGGAGATTGTATACGACCACCCGATGATGGAACCTTACCTGAAGGACACCTACGGAATTACGGTTTACCAGGAACAGGTAATGCTTCAGTCAAGAGCACTTGGTGGATTTACACGTGGTGATTCCGATTCACTGCGTAAAGCCATGGGTAAAAAGATCATGGCCATGATGGACAAACTTAAAACCAAGTTTATCGATGGCTGTCTGGGAAGTGAAGAATTTGTGCAGGCTTGTAAAGATGGTAAGACTACCAATAAGGATCCGGAGAAGCTTATCGACAAAATATGGTCGGACTGGGAAGCTTTTGCGAGTTATGCCTTCAACAAATCACACTCCGTTTGTTATGCATATGTAGCTTATCAAACCGGATACCTCAAAGCTCACTATCCTGCTGAATTTATGGCAGGTGTATTAAGCCGTAACCTAAGCGATATAACCAAGATTACCAACTTCATGGAGGAGTGCCGTAATATGGGGATGGAGGTACTGGGACCTGATGTAAATGAAAGTTACCGTAAATTTACCGTAAACAAAAGTGGTGCCATACGATTCGGGATGGCCGGTATCAAAGGCGTTGGCGAAGGTGCTGTAGAAGCCATCATCAAAGAAAGAGAGCAGAATGGACCATTTAAGGATGTATATGATTTTGTGGAACGTTTGCCTTTGACAACCGTTAATAAAAAGAACATTGAAGCGCTGGCTTATGCGGGAGCATTTGATAACCTGGGTAATTATCACAGGGCTCAGTTTTTTGTTCCTCTTCCAAATGAAGATACCGCTTTTATTGAGAATTTAATTCGTTACGGAAACCGCTACCAGGCTGATTTAGCCACATCACAAAACTCGCTATTTGGAGCTATCGGTGGCGCAGTCGAGATCAAAAAACCTGAGATGCCCACTTGTGAGCCATTTTCAAACATTGAGAAACTCAACAAGGAGAAGGATTTTATTGGCATCTATCTTTCTGCCCATCCTCTCGACGACTACAAATTGGAACTGACTCACTTCATCCAGAATAACTTAAAGCAGCTGGAAGATTTGGAAGCGATGAAAGGTCGCGACATAAGCCTTGGTGGAATGGTAGTAAACATGCGCAGAGGGACAACCAAAAAAGGAAATCCGTTTGGCATTATGACACTTGAAGACTACAGTGGCTCTTATGAATTTGCCTTTTTTGGACAAGATTTCACAGAGTACATGCCATATCTGGAGATTGGGTATTTTATTATGCTGAAAGGCCGCGTGCAGGAACGTAAGTTCAATAAAGAAGAATTAGAAGTTAAAATAAACCACATATCGTTTTTAAGTGAATTGCGCGAGAAGATGGTAAGTACTATTACTTTGCAGGTTCCTCTAAAGTCCATCACTCAGGAGTTAATTACTGAAATGTCGGCTCTTTTAAATAAGAACGAAGGAAATGTAACGCTTAAATTCCAGGTAATTGATAACGAAAGTAAAAACAGTGTTCAGCTTTTGTCTCGAACAATGAGAATTGATTTATCCGATGAATTGGTTCGGTATATTGAAGAACATCCCGACGTCACAATGAACATTGCATAGCCCTAAATGTTGTTCTTTGCATATTAGGCACATATGGAAAAAAAGTATATTTTTGGAATGAAAGAACTTATTTTTGATAACTTTGTGCTTTCATACACATACGAGAATAGTTAAAATTATTAATCATATTAAGAAAACAGATTTGCTATGTTGATTGAAGTTACTGATGCGAATTTTGAAGAGGTTGTCTTAAAATCAGACAAGCCTGTTTTGGTTGATTTCTGGGCTGAATGGTGTGGCCCATGTAGGATGATTACTCCAATAGTTAAAGAATTATCTGAAGAATATGCTGAAACTGCAGTTATCACCAAAATGGATGTAGACAACAATCCTGAAACTTCAGTGAAGTTTGGTATCCGAAATATCCCAACTATCCTATTTTTTAAAAACGGAGAGGTTGTTGACAAACAAGTAGGAGCAAGTCCCAAAACAATACTGGCATCTAAATTAGATGCACTGGTATAGTTCGACATAAAAGAAATACGGGCTGTCAGAACTGGCAGCCTTTTTTATATCCACACAAGACAAACTATCATGAAAAACCTATCAATTATTTTAACACTGAGTATTTTTGTCCTTTCCGGGTGTCAGTTTTTTGCCCCTGAAACAACAACAAATACATCGGGAAATAAAAATCCTGATGGTACAGTCATCAAAAAATCTAACTTTAACAATGACCCATCTTCCCCGGTAGAATGGGAAACAACCTATAAACTAATGGAAGATGGCCCTGCCGTTAAACATGGTTTAGCAAAGAGGTATTACAAAACAGGTAAATTAGCCGAAACATTTCATTACGAAAACAATAAAAAAGAAGGCTTACGCACCACCTATCATGGCAACGGCGAAGTGTACAAAGAACAGATGTATAAAAACGATCGTTTGGACGGTATTTGTAAACGTTACGACAGAGATGGAAATCTGGTTGCTGAATATCCATACAAAGGTGGACTTCCTGGTATTGGTTTGAAAGAATATACTAATCTTGGCGTTGAACGTCCAGCTCCTGTTCTTTCAATAAAAGAAGAAAACAATATCCGATCAAAAAACAACTACATTATTACTTGTTCACTAAGCGGAGAAGCTACCAGCAGAATTAAATCTGTTGAATTTTTTCATGGTGATTTGATCGAAGGTCAGTTTTACCATAAAAACCTTACTCCTCTTCGTCCAATTTCTGATACCAAAGGTCAATTAACCATTAACGTTCCAAAAGGAGCATCGTTAAACAAAACACTGAACTTTGTTGCTGTTGCAAAAACAAAAGACGGATTAACTTACATACTTCAAAAGAAGATTGCTGTTGATGTTCGTGGAGTTTAATTAAGGAAAGTATAAAATAACTACATAAAAAAAGCGTCCAAAATTGGACGCTTTTTTTATGTAGTTATTTTATTTACAAAATCATATTTATCCCATCGACGTTTGCTACGTATTGCAATCCTTGAAGTCTAAAATGCCTTTCTCTAAGACTTCTTGCATATTCTCACTATAGCATTAGTAAAGGCTTTTGATCTGAACTTTTTAAGATCTCGTAAAATATTCTGAAGCAATCTATCTAACTACTACCTTCTGACTTATAACAAACGAACTTATAACCTATCCTAATATCATTCCAACAATGGTAGCAGAAAGAAGCGAAGCCAAAGTACCTGCCAACAAAGCTCTGAAACCATACTTAGAAAGGAATTCTCTTTTATTTGGTGCCAATCCACCTATTCCTCCAATTTGAATACCAATAGAAGCAAAATTGGCAAATCCACATAACATGTAAGTTGCCATTAATATTGATTTTGTATCAGTAAGAACGCCAGATGTTTTAAACTCGGCTAAACTGGTATAACCCACAAATTCACTTGCAATTAATTTCTCTCCCAACAACTGCCCAACCAAGGCTATATCCTGCGATGGAACACCAATCAACCACATTAAAGGAGCTAGTCCATATCCGAGAATAAATTCGAGATTAAAATGTTGATATTGTCCATTAGTCATTTCAGCAATCGCAGTGTTCAAACTGGTCCACTGTCCAACTTTATCAAAACCATAGTTAATCAAGGCAATAAAAGCAAAGAACACCAACAACATGGCACCTACATTGGCTGCCAGCTTCAAACCTTCGGTTGTTCCGTTACTCATAGCATCCAGTATGTTGCTACCAATTTTATCCATCGAAATTTTTACTTCCGACTCAATTTCTTCTGTTTGCGGTACCAGTACTTTTGCTACCACAATAGCTCCAGGAGCAGCCATTACTGAAGCCGTTAATAAATGCTTGGCAAACATTAATCGTTGCACAGGATCGTCACCACCTAAGAATCCGATGTATGCTGCCAAAACTCCACCGGCAACAGTAGCCATACCTCCTACCATCACCAAAAACATCTCAGAAGTATTCATCTTTGGCAGATAGGCTTTAATCATTAGAGGAGCTTCCGTTTGTCCTAAAAAGATATTACCTGCAACCGACAAACTCTCAGCTCCAGATAATTTTAATGCACGAGTCATCAGCCAAGCTAAAGCCCATACAATTTTTTGTATCACACCTAAATAAAACAGAACACTTGTTAATGCTGAGAAGAATATAATTGTTGGTAAAATCTGGAATGCAAAAATGTATCCAAAAGAAGATGAATCAAGCAAGCCTCCTAATAAAAACTCAGCTCCCACTTTGGTAAAATCGAGAACCAGTGTAAATAACTTCCCAAAAAATTCAAACATACTTTGAACAAAAGGTACATATAAAACACATACAGCCAACAGCACCTGAATTATTAATCCAATCCCAACTACTTTCCACGAAATGGCTTTTCGGTTAATGCTAAACAACCAGGCGATGCCAATAATGGCAACCATTCCCAATAATCCACGAAGGATTGTTAAAAAACTAAATGATGCTCCGGGTTCAACCACACTTTGTAAGGCAGGCGTTTGTGCCGACACTATTTGCATAGCAACCAGTGCCAACAAGGTAAAAATCACTTTCTTCATCGGAAGATTTTATAAATGTAAAAAGGGTGAACAATTCACCCTGCTTTATTTTTAAAACTTAATAATTATCGCTATTCTTCTTCACGGGAATTAATTTCATCCCTTATATCAGAGGCCCTTTCATAGTCCTCCCCTTCAATGGCTTCCTGCAATAGTCGCTTTAGCTCTTCAATACTTTTCTCTTTGTATTTTTCAGCTGAAACAGGCTTTGTAGTAGAGGTCTTTTTTACAGGTTGTTCTTCTTTACTATCAAAATCAAGTACGATACCTGCTTTTTCAATTATGCTCTCGTAAGTATAAATCGGGCACTCAAAACGAAGAGCCAAGGCAACAGCATCCGAAGTTCGTGAATCAATATGCAACTGTTCTTCTCCTCTTTGACAAATTAATTCAGAATAAAAAATACCTTCTTCCAATTTATAAATTACAACCTCAAGTATTTCTATTTCGAACGATTTTGAAAAATTTAAAAATAAATCATGTGTCAATGGACGAGGCGGCTCGAGGCCTTCTAATTTAATTGCTATTGATTGCGCTTCTACACCCCCAATTATTATAGGAATTCTTCTGTCCCCATCTTCCTCTGCCAACACTAACGCATAGGCTCCCGATTGAGTTTGACTGTAAGATAATCCTAAAATATTGAGTTTAACCTTTTTATTACTCATAAAACAATTGTTTCTTCACCTTAGAAACCACTAAACAAGGCGAATTCTAAATACAAATGGTATACCAAAACAAATATAGTAATTACTTTTAAACAAAAGGAGGTTAGAATTTGAATTAAAAACCTGACCTATGTGTTTGAATATTATAAAAATCTAATTTTCAGCATAAGTAAAGTAAATTTGTTTGTGTGATGCAATATTTTTTTATACTTTTGCACTCCATTGAATCTTGTGGGGTCGAAAAAGTGGCTGAATTATTGTGTTAAAGCCCACCTCCTGGATAAAACCATAAATAATTGGTGATATGTACGCAGTTGTTGATATTGCTGGACAGCAATTCAAAGTAGAAAAAGACAGAAAGATCTTTGTGCATCGATTGAGCGCAGAGGAAGGTTCCTCTGTAGAATTTGAAAAAGTACTTTTGCTTGACAATGAAGGAGACGTTAAAATTGGCGCTCCAGTGTTGGAAGGTGCAAAAGTAACAGCTAAAGTATTATCTCACGTAAAAGGAGATAAAGTGATCGTTTTCAAAAAGAAACGTAGAAAAACTTTCAAGAAGAAAAACGGACACCGTCAGTACTTTACACAAATTCAAATCGAAGAAATCGTAGGTTGATAACTCAAAAAAATTAGAATAAGATGGCACATAAGAAAGGCGTCGGTAGTTCGAAGAACGGTAGAGAGTCGGAAAGTAAACGACTAGGCGTAAAAATCTATGGCGGTCAAGCTGCCAAAGCTGGTAACATTTTAGTTCGTCAGCGCGGAACTCAGCACCATCCAGGCGAAAACGTTGGTATTGGTAAAGACCACACTTTATTCGCTTTGATCAACGGTAAAGTTGAGTTCACAAAGAAAAGAAACAACCGATCTTACGTATCAGTAGTTCCATTTGCTGAATAAGATCGCTGAAAGCACAATTAAATCTCCTGTTTTTATTACTTTCGTGATGAATTCAGGAGATTTTTTTATCCAATTAATTGAAGAAGTATGTTGACCTTAAAATTCATTCAAGAACAAAAGGATGAAGTCATCAAACGGTTAAAAGTAAAGCGTTTTGATGCAACCGAAATTATAGAGGAAATAATCCGTCTCGATAACGAGCGTAAATCCACCCAGGCTCAGGTGGAAACCTTACAGGCTGAAATGAACAGTTTGTCGAAGGAAATTGGACAACTTTTTAAGAGTGGGCAGGTTGAAGAGGCAAACAAGGCTAAAGCCAAAACCGGTGAATTAAAGGATAGTATCAAAGAATTGGATAATAAACTTTCCGAAACAACAACCCTGCTTAATAACCAGTTGGTTCAATTGCCAAACGTACCAAATGAATTGGTTCCGGAAGGGAAAGGTGAAGAAGATAACGTTGAAGTAAAAAGCGGTGGTCAGATTCCAGAACTTCACAACGCCGTTCCTCACTGGGATTTAATTAAGCAATACGACCTAATTGATTTTGAATTAGGAACCAAAATAACCGGAGCGGGCTTCCCTGTGTACAAAGGCAAAGGAGCGCGGTTGCAACGTGCATTGATCAACTTCTTTTTAGATGAAGCTGTCAAAGCAGGATATATGGAAGTTCTTCCTCCATTAGTTGTAAACGAAGATTCTGGCTTTGGAACGGGACAGTTACCCGACAAGGAAGGTCAGATGTATCATGTTACAGCTGATAACCTTTACCTGATACCAACTGCAGAGGTACCGGTTACCAACCTTTATCGCGATGTAATTCTGAAGGCTTCTGAAATGCCTATTAAAAATTGTGCCTATTCGGCTTGTTTCCGACGAGAGGCAGGTTCTTGGGGAGCTCACGTTCGTGGATTGAATCGTTTACATCAATTCGATAAAGTAGAAATTGTTCAGGTAGCCCATCCTTCTAATTCATATGAAGTATTAGAACAAATGGTTGCTCATGTGCAAACATTGGTTGATAAGCTTGAATTACCATGGCGTATTCTTCGTCTTTGTGGAGGCGACATCAGCTTTACTTCTGCTTTAACATACGATTTTGAAGTATATTCAGCAGCCCAGGAACGTTGGCTGGAAGTTAGTTCAGTTTCTAATTTCGAAAGCTACCAGGCAAACCGCTTGAAGCTTCGATATAAAGAAGATGGAGAAAAGAAAACTCAGCTGGCTCACACATTAAACGGAAGTGCATTGGCTTTACCACGTATTATGGCTGCCTTGCTTGAGAATAACCAAACTGAAGAAGGCATTCGTATTCCTGAAGTACTAGTGCCGTATACTGGCTTTGATATCATTAAGTAATTGATATATAAATGGCGGGATAAATCTATCCCGCCTATATTTTTTTATTTATGTTTATTTTTAACACTACTTTTTCTGTACAAAACACAGCCATAGATACCTGGCGTACATGGATGGATAGAAACTATTTACCAACCATGCAAGATATGATTCAAGGGATTCGCGTTGAATTATACGAAGTGATGGCAGTAGTTCATGATGACAGTACGAATTTTTCCTGTCAGCTGCTTTGCAAATCACCAGAGGAGCTTGAAATCATCAATAAATACAATACTATCTTAATGGATAATCTGTCAGGTCATCTTGGAGAGAAGTGTCTTCACTTTAGTTCTATACTAAAAGAAATTTAGGCTTGCCACAAGAACGAATCATATTAGGCATTGACCCGGGAACTACCGTAATGGGTTACGGAGTCATTAAAGTTGAAGGTAAATCAGCACATCTTGTAACTTTGGGAGTTCTTGAGCTACATAAATACACTGATCACTATCTGAAACTTCAAAAAATTTTTGAACGCGTCGTTGGACTGGTTGACAGTTATCACCCCGATGAACTAGCCATTGAAGCACCTTTCTATGGCAAAAATGTTCAATCGATGCTCAAACTTGGGCGTGCACAAGGAGTTGCAATGGCAGCCGCATTATCACGATCGGTGCCTATCTTTGAATATGCTCCACTTAAAATTAAACAGGCAATTACCGGTAATGGACGTGCATCAAAAGAACAGGTGGCAATCTTGCTTAAACAAATGCTCAAATTAAAAGAAATACCCGAATATCTGGATGCAACTGATGGACTCGCTGCTGCATATTGCCATTTTCTTCAAAATCAGAAGTTACAACTTACAGGTGGTGTCAAAAGCTGGAAAGAATTTATCAACAAAAACCCCGGCAGAATAAAAAAATAGGGCTGCCTCAAAAGAAACAGCCCTTTATATCATAACACCTTTAATTATAAGGCTCCTTTTATCTTCTCTGCAATTGCAACAAATTCTTCTTGCGAATATTTTAGTTTAGGCTTTGAGAAACTAAGATCTGTTTCCGCCTGCAATGGAACAAGATGTATGTGCGCATGAGGCACTTCCAGGCCTAATACTGCCACACCAACACGCTTACATTCAATCACCTTTTTCTGAGCCAATGCAATCTTTTTAGCAAACACCGTCATATCAGCTAATAGTTCATCTTCCAAATCAAACAAATAATCAGTTTCCTGCTTTGGAATAACCAACGTATGTCCTTCGGACAATGGATTGATATCTAAAAAAGCAAAAAAACGATCATCCTCAGCTATCTTGTAGCAAGGAATTTCTCCGTTAACGATGCGTGTGAAAATGGTTGGCATGCCTAATCTTTTTTACAATGAAATTTCAATCACTTCAAAAGTCATCATACCTGAAGGAACCTGAATATCAACCTGATCTCCAACTTTCTTACCAAGCAATCCTTTAGCAATAGGTGTCTCAATTGAAATTTTACCTTCCTTAAGATTTGCTTCACTTTCAGGAACCAAGGTGTACGTCATGGTAGCATTATTCTTAAGGTTCTTTATTTTAACCTTATTCAAAAGCTGAACCTTTGAGGTATCCAGTTTTGATTCGTCCAGAATACGACTGTTTGCAATGGTATCTTTCAGTTTTGCAATTCGCATTTCTAATAATCCCTGTGCCTCTTTGGCTGCATCATATTCTGCATTCTCCGACAAATCACCTTTATCTCTGGCTTCAGCAATCTGCCTTGAGATAGATGGACGTTCAACAGTTTCCATATGGTGCAACTCTTCCCTAAGTTTCTTTAAACCTGATTCGGTTACATATTGTATTGACATTTTCTCTTTTTTAAAGTTTTCAGTATGACCTAAAAAAACAAAAGAATCCCGATTACCTCAGAACTCTTTCGTACAAATATACGAAAGTTTAACTCAACCACAAATAAAAATATTAACGGCAACTTTTTAATTAACTGCTAAATAGCTCATTGTCATTGGTAGGGACGATTGAGTATCTCGGAGTAAATAACAGCCTTTCGCATATCTACCTCCTCAACATCAAAGACAAATGGATTGTGCTCTTCTTCGGTACTTATCACCTCCAGGGGTTCTGTACTTCTTTTAACAATTGGTTTAGCAACGTTTTTAGCAAATGGCTTAGTTTCTGTTTTTGGCTTTTCAAAGACAGGTTGGGGTTTTGGAACTTTGGGTCTGGAAAACATTTCCCTGATCTCTTCCATCAATGGCTCCTCTTCATCCATTGGATCATATGGATTAGAAGAGTCAGCTTTTGGTCTTGGCACATTCTTCTTAGCTTGTTGTGCTTTACGAATCACACTAAAAACCAATGCTCCTAACATCACCAGCACATATAGTATATCACCAAATTCATCCATAATTCATCAATATAAGCATCAACTATTCTAAAGCATGATTGCATACTCTTTTTCTTAATTGAACAGAATCTCTCTAACAATTATAAAAAAGCAAGCTTAAATTTAAGAGGGTTAAGATGATTCTCAAAATTTATTTGATGATTTCTTTAACTAATCTTAATTTTTTAGTGATTTACAGCATAAAAGATAAATTTGCACGTTAAATACTCATCAGGGTAAAAAAATATAAAAATGAGAAAGTTCTGGATAGTTGGGATCATGTTATTGATTTCTATCGCATGCAACAATGACCGTTATAATCCCATTCCAAATATTTCGTTTTACGGAACCATTAATCTTGAATTACCACAATATAACTACACCTCATTTGTAGTTAAATATGCTGGCAATGTTAAATTAGGTCATAATGGAGTTGTTGTATTAAAACTTTCGAATTCGAACTACGATATTTCTGCTTTTGATTTGATGTGTCCGCATGACCATGATGCTCCGGGATACTTTTACACCGAATTGGAAACCAATGGTGACCTTGAAGTAGTTTGCCCTCAATGCAATTCACACTTTAACCTTGCTGCTAATGGTTCACCTACTGAAGGTCCTGCCCAGTTTACATTGAGGCAATACCAAACGAACTTAAATGGCAACTACCTCACTATCTCCAACTAGGATTTTCATAGAATAAAAAAAGCTCATCTTTCGATGAGCTTCATTGATAATATCTGTATACAATTAGTATCTGTAATGTTCAGGTTTGAATGGTCCATCAGCACTTATTCCCAAATAGGCAGCCTGTTCATCAGTTAATCGAGTTAATTTAACACCTAATTTACCAAGGTGCAAACGAGCTACCTCCTCATCTAAATGTTTAGGAAGTGTATAAACCCCTACTTCATAATCATTTTGCCACAATTCCAATTGGGCCAATGTTTGGTTTGTAAATGAGTTACTCATAACAAAACTTGGGTGACCAGTGGCATTACCTAGATTCACCAAACGACCACGTGACAATAAAATAATTGCGTGTCCATCAGGGAAGCGGAACATGTCAACCTGAGGCTTTATATTGATCTCTTCAATTCCAGGGAACTTCTCAAGCTTCTCAACCTGAATTTCGTTATCGAAGTGACCTATATTACAAACGATAGCCTGATCCTTCATAGCTTCCAGATGCTCAATACGAATCACATCTTTATTTCCTGTTGTAGTAACGTAGATATCGCCTTCAGCCAATGCATCTTCAACAGTTGAAACTTCATACCCTTCCATAGCAGCCTGCAAAGCACAAATCGGATCAATCTCGGTAACAATAACACGTGCTCCAAAACCACGCATACTTTGTGCACAACCTTTTCCTACATCACCGTAACCACAAACAACAACTGTTTTACCGGCTACCATAACATCTGTGCCACGTTTGATTCCATCAGCCAAACTCTCGCGACAACCATACAAGTTATCAAACTTCGATTTTGTAACAGAGTCATTAACATTGATAGCAGGGAAAAGTAACTCACCTTTTTCCATCATCTGATACAAACGGTGAACACCTGTAGTCGTTTCTTCACTTACTCCTTTTAGCCCCTTGGCAACATTTGACCAACGTTGAGGATCAGCTTCGAATGTACTTTTTACAATAGCGATTAATTCTTTGTAATCTTCACCTTCATTGCTGTAATCAGCATCAAGGAAAGAAGCATCATTTAAAGCCTGAGCACCTTTATGAATCATCAATGTAGCATCACCACCATCATCAACAATCAAATCAGGTCCTTGTCCGTTTCCAAAATCCAAAGCACGCTCGGTACACCACCAGTACTCTTTTAATGTTTCACCTTTCCAGGCAAAAACAGGGACTCCGGCCTTAGCGATGGCAGCAGCAGCATGATCCTGAGTACTATATATATTACAGCTACACCATCTTACCGATGCACCTAAATCAACTAAAGTCTCGATAAGAACAGCGGTCTGAATGGTCATATGTAACGACCCCATCACTTTTGCTCCCTTCAAAGGCTTTTCTTTACCGTACTTCTCACGAAGAGCCATCAATCCTGGCATCTCCTTCTCTGCTATTTCAATTTCTTTACGACCATAATCGGCCTGACTAAGGTCAGCAACCTTAAAGTCAACTTTATCTTTTACTAAATCTGCCATCTTTCTATTTTTAGGACTGCAAAATTACAAAATAATTGCGAATTAACTATTTAGAAACACTTTAAGAAGTCTTTTGCCAATATTACTTCTTATAAAGTCTCCGTTTTATTTACAATTGACCGGATGGTTTGTTCATCCTTTTTTAACTGATTGATGAGGGCATCAACATTTTCAAACTTCATTTCATCACGAACCCTTTGAATAAATTCAATCTGAATCTCCTCAGAATAAATATCACGATGAAAATCAAAAATATGCACTTCCAGAGAGCGATGATCTACGTTATGATTGACCGTAGGACGAAAACCTATATTAAGCATTCCTCCAAATCGCTTACCTTCAACATGCACCGAACAAGCATAAACACCGTCGGGCGGTATTAGTTTAAACGATTCGTTGACTTCAATATTGGCTGTAGGATAACCAATCCGCCTTCCCAACTGCTGACCTCCCATCACACGACCACTTAACAGATATGGATAACCAAGTATCTGGTTGGCTTTTTCGATATTTCCATCCAATAAATGATTACGAATATCAGTTGAACTGGTTTTTAAACCTGCTGTTTCAACAGCCTCAACCTGAGAAATACCAAAGTTATATTTCTCAGCTAATTCGGTATATTTTTCAAATCTTGATTCGCGATCTTTTCCAAAACGATGGTTATAACCCATTAAAAGGTGAAATATCCCAATTTTCTGGACCAAAAACTCATTGATAAATTCTTCGGAAGTAAGATTCGCCAGTTCCTTTGTAAACGGAATTAAAAGCAGGTGATCTATCCCTAACTGGCTAAACAGAATAGTGCGTTCCTCGGGTGAAGTTAAAAAGCGAAGACTTTCTTTATCCTGGTTTAATACCATTCTTGGATGAGGCCAAAAAGTAATTACCACTGCTTCACCCTTTGCGACCTTTGCTTTTTCAACTAGCTGAGCCAGCAACTTACGATGCCCTGTATGCACTCCGTCGAACATACCAATAGTTACAACTGGCCTAGTTGCTTTAAATGTGGATAAATCAGAATGGACTTTCACTTCTTTTGTTTTGCACAAAAATAACAAAAACAACTGCAAGCATAAAAGAAAAGAGGTTTGAAACTGGAATACTAGAAATCCAGAATTTCTTTAAGCTTCTTATAACCAGTTCGACTAACCTTTAATTTACATTCATTGCTGATTACTGCGAGCTGTGTATCTTTATTGTATGGTTCCAGCTGCTTTATCTTCTCAACATTTACCACATAGCTTCGATGTATACGTATAAAGTTCTCCGGTGGCAGGTGATCCTCAAAATATTTCATGGTTTTCGCTTTCAGAAAATGTGCATCTGATGTATATATCATTACATAATCATCCTGAGCTTCAATATACAATATATCTTCCAGAGGAATCACCTCCAGTTTATTGCCTTTCTTAACCACAATACGTTCGAGCTTCTCTTCCGATTGCTCCTGAATTGAATTAATTTGCTGTTGATTACTTTTCTCTCCTGTCTCTAGTTTTTGAATCAGCTTATTTACAGCATCTCCAAAACGCTTCTCATTAAAAGGTTTTAACAAATAATCAACCGCATTCAATTCAAAAGCTTTTAAGGCATACTGATCATATGCTGTTGTAAAAACAACCAATACAGGATCATCAATCACTTCCATCAACTCTAATCCTGTCACTTTTGGCATCTGAATATCCAGAAACATCAAATCAGGTTTATGTTCCTTTACTGACTTTAATGCTTCAAAACCATTAGAACACTCATCAACCACTTCAATATTTTCCCATGGTTTGAGATAAGATTTAATGATATTCCTTGCCAATGGTTCATCATCTACAATTAAAGCTCTATAAATATTATTCATCAAACACCATTTTTATTTTGATTTCTTCTGTGGGATTCTGAGTGAAACTTCAAAATAACCATTTTCTTTATTTACTGTCAATAAGTCTGTTCGACCGTAAACCAATCGAAGACGGTCTCTTACATTATCTAATCCTACACCTTCACCTTTCTTGGTTCTCAGAGCCTCTTCATCAAAATTATTAACCACACTAATTTCAAGATCTCCTTCCAGACATCTGCAGAAAGTACGAATCTCAACAGGTTCAACACTTTCATAAACACCATACTTCACTGCATTCTCGTATAATGGCTGAAGAATCATGACTGGCAAAACCATATCGTAACAGGTTGAAGGCACATCTGATGTACTCGTTAATCTGTCTCCAAATCTCACCTTTTCAATTTCAAGATACCTTTCTACATTTTTTAGTTCCTCTTTGAGCGGAAGCACTTTCTCTTCATTCTTCTTTAATGAATAACGAAGAAATTCAGAAAGCTTATTAATCATTTCCCTCGCATCATCTGAATTGGAAATGGTAAGCGCACTAATACTATTAAGGCTGTTAAACAGGAAATGAGGATTCAATTGGGACTTTAATGCTTTCAGTTCTGATTCGCGAAGCAAACGATTCAATTTTTCCTGACTTCTGTTCTTCTCATCCAGCTCTTCGTAGAACTTAAACATATAATAAATCAGCACAAACAGCAGGTATTGAAAGGCTCCAACCACTATTCTTATGATATAAGTACGCTGATTAAAAATGGTGTTCAACTCCTCCTCATTAAAGGTAAATTGCAAAATCAATTTACCCATTAACAACCATACTCCAACAATTACAATACCTGCAATAAAAAACTGCATAAAAGTATTCCATTGCCCCTTGTTTTTATCGATATACAATACAGGATACCAGATGCTGAGACCGATAAAGAACATTAAACTATTAAACACCAAGCCATCAGCAATAATTAACTTCAGATTCAGGTCATAAATCAAATAATCAACAAGAGAATGAAGCACTGCAATTAATACCCAGACAATGGTATAAAATTTAAAGATTCTTGATTGACTAACTATGGGATGGATCATCAGCTTATTTGTATTTTACATTGATAATTAAATGATAACATCATTAAGACTCAAATGAATATTTTAGAAATTTCGCAACTCACCTCCACCAAAAATAGCAACCCCTTTAATATACAATGTTTTTGAAGGATCTGATACTGTTTCATTATAATAGGTTCTTTTATCAGCAAAACCACCAAAAATCGAAACCACCTCGGTTTTAACATTCCATCCACGAGGTACAATCAACTTAGCACCACCAAATATGGTTACCATCTCAAGTACAGCACCCTCATCAGACAGCTGACATCTTTCTAAATTTATTTCACTTCCTCCGAATACAGCCGTTATTTTTCCACCTTTAAAATTATTGGACTCAATCTGACTTACTCCACCTCCAAATACATTCACCTCATCAATAATTTCATCTGAATTTGAAGTAATATGGTTATGAGGTAATAATGGTTTTCGTTTGAAATAAATGCTAACTCCTATGAGTACCAACAATAATGGCCAGAACTTAAATACATCTCGAAAATCAACAAATGGAAATAAATCAGGAATAATAAAAAACCCACCAATCGATAAGAGAATTATTGCAGAAGTAAATTCCTTTTTCAACAAATTAAACAAACCAAAAGCAACCAATATCATTGGCCATGTAAACAGCACACTGCTTATTTCATATGGCAAAATGTCTAATGTTCCTAATAATAAAACTATACCGATAGCGATAAAAAATAATCCTATCATACCACGATGTCCGCTTCTGCTTTTTCGATGTTCACTATGACTAAAATCTTTCATGATATTTTTTTTTAAATGTTTATACTAAAATATCAGGTTGTTACGTTATAAAAAACGAATAATCGGCCAACTACGAATTTAATGCGGTGAGTTACGAAAGGGGTATAATAATTCTTTCATTTTAGTTGGCAATTCCTTAAATTTATTCGTCAATTATAGTAACATATGGAAAATTTTGACTACCCAAAATCTTCAAACACCCTATCCATCGCCGGACTCGCCCTCTCCGTTATGGCTTTCGTTATTGCCTTAATTCCTTGTTTTGGAATGATTGCTTTTTTACCGGCTTTGTTAGGATTGGTTTTTGCCTTAATTGGTTTAGCCCAACAGGAAAAACACAGAACCCCCAAAAGCATTGCCATCGTTGGTATTGTGATGAGCACAACTTCATTGCTTATAGCCGGGGCCTGGACCGGAATCATCTCCTCTCTTTCGGAACATGCCGATGATCGCGTTAAAGAACATGTTGAGTTTATTATCGATGACATCAAGAAGGATTTGAAAGATGCCAACATTCACATTAAAATAGAAGAACACAGCTTAAGTGATGAAGAAATCGATCAGATAACTGAAGACGCCGAAGCTGCAGGTGAAGTTGCTAAAGAAATTGTTACCGAAATATTAAAGGGATTTCGGTCAATTGCTATTAAATCCAATAACAAAACAATCACCATAAAGATTCCCCGAGACGAATTGACCTTAGAAGAACTGGATGAACTTGAGCAGGAACTGGATAAACTGGAAAAGGAAATGCAAGAGCTCATTGAAGATTTTTCTATAACTCTCGAAGTCAGAAAGAATGAATAAAGGGAGTAATATTGGAGATTGGAGACTTTTTCAGTTCTTTTTACTGATTGGATTGAGTATTGGTTTGTTATATCCCTTGTTGAGTTTCAAAGGCATAACAGAAGTAAGTTGTCCTTTTAATCATCTAACCTCCGAACCGTGTCCTTCTTGCGGCCTATCCAGAGCATGGAACCTGCTTTATACCGGTCAGTTTGAGCAGGCATTGGAAGCTAATCCCAATGCCTACCGATTACTTATGCTTTTAATTCTTCAGATAATATGGAGAGGTTATCTTATTGTTAAAGCTGTTAGTGGAAAACCAATTATTATCTGGGATTTTATTATCACTCTTTCATCTGTTACATTACTTGCCGGCCCCTATTTAAAAGACCTGCTGCGATTTGTTATCAGTTATTACTCCTGATTACTTCTCTTCGCGATTGTACATAAAGGCTCTCCACCTTTCTTCAGGTAAATTAGCCTCTTCGAGTGCTGCGCGCGAAAGACTGAAAAACAAATCAGATAAACGATTTATGAATAATAGAATCGATCGCTCTACTTTATGTTGATTATGCAAACCGATCAGTTTACGTTCACCTCTTCTCAACTGAGTTCGAACAACATGACAAAGAGCCGAAATCTCATTGCCACCAGGCAAAATGAAATAATCAGATTTACTACTTAATGAATTCTCTATCTCATCAATCCACTTCTCACAAAAAACATCCATCCCTTCGGGTAAAGGCATTTTATTTTTTCCTTTCAATTCCTCAGGAGTTGCAAGATGCGACATGGTATTCATTAGCTCTACCTGTATTTGGTGCAACTTATCCTGCCAGCTGTGATTCGAATCCAGTCTGGTTCGCAGTAATCCGATGAATGAATTCACCTCATCAAAGGTTCCGTAAGTATCTACCCTGATATCATCTTTACTTACTCTTACTCCTCCAAGTAATCCTGTCTGACCTCTGTCGCCTGTTTTAGTATATATCTTCATAATGTAATTATTTCTTCAAAAGTCCTCGTCAATGCAAACAACCCATTTGAATAAATGTTGAGTAATTTTTTAAAACTTCAACAAATCCAACAAGCCATTGTTATGGTATCAGAAAAACTGAAGAGCATGAATAAACTGGCAAACATTAGAGATGAATACACAAAAAACTCCCTCGAAAGAAAAGACATTAATGACAGTCCTTTTGAACAGTTTCATAAATGGATGAATGAGGCTATTGAAAGTCAATGTCTTCATCCCAATGCTATGAGCCTGGCCACAGCTGATAAAGAAGGAATGCCTGATGTGAGAATAGTATTATTAAAGGATGCCAGTTTTAAGGGTTTTACTTTTTTCACCAACTACCTCAGTCAA
The DNA here is from genome assembly GCF_963674565.1 of uncultured Carboxylicivirga sp. NCBI lineage: Bacteria > Pseudomonadati > Bacteroidota > Bacteroidia > Marinilabiliales > Marinilabiliaceae > Carboxylicivirga > uncultured Carboxylicivirga sp. The sequence continues at coordinate 4,839,155 of NZ_OY771430.1, read as the reverse complement.
AAAGGAAATGAATTGGCAAAAAACAATAAAGCTTGTCTTAATTTCTTCTGGGGTGAATTGGAACGCCAGGTTAGAATTAGTGGAAGTATCGAAAAGATCGATACGCACCTCTCTGACGAATATTTTCAATCGCGTCCAAGAGAAAGCCAAATCGGAGCAATTGTTTCTCCCCAAAGTCAGGTTATTTCAGAAGATTTCCTGACAAATAAATACAACGAACTCAAAAATACATACGAAAATCAACCCATTCCACGACCTGAACACTGGGGCGGATACATTTTGACTCCTCATAAAATTGAGTTCTGGCAAGGCAGAACCAGCCGGCTTCACGATCGGTTTGTTTATACAAAACAAGCCGATGCATGGAAAATTGATCGGCTTGCTCCTTAATTATATTTAAAAATTTATGGTCTGATGTTCTGTAAACGCTTGTTAAGTCTACGTAATTTGAAGGTTTCGAAGTATTGTATTATTCCTCTTAAGACATCAAAGTAGAGTGTGAAATAAAAAATTACAATCCCAAGCCAAATCACAAGTGTATTAAAAAATGGAGTTGCTATGCTAACTCCCATTACACGTTTACTGGCCGAATAAAAATGCGCCCGGCCCCAATTGGAAACTGGTTCTTTAAAAACAGGATGTCGTTTTCTGATAATTAATCGATCAGTTATCTCAATTTGCTGCAGTTCACGCTTATTTAAAACCAATTCCTCTAAAGCTTCGTTTTGGTACTTCTTTTTAAAATCAAGAAACTTCTCTTTTGATCCATACTTAGCGATCTGCTCTTCATATTCCTGATCCTTTTCCTTTTTAGCTTCTTTATACAGGCTATTATAAATTTTCTTTTCCTGCTCCAGATAGTCGTTTATCTGATCGTGCACTTCCTCTGAATATTTTACTTTCCCACTTATGAAATAAGATAGCGATGGAAAATGCGAAACCGGACTTTCTGACAGCTTTATAATCTCCGAAATCAGAAGCTGAGATTTACCTTCAAGAGCTTCTGTAATTTGCGACTCAAGAAACTGTTTACATTGAGTATTAATATCCTTCAATTCAGGTATAAGAACATTTCCTTTGAAAGATAAATTACTTACTTCCTTTTCAATATTAAAAAATTGTTTTTCGTAATTATTGTTCATATACTGATTCACTGCCAAGGCCTCATAGGCCCATCTGGAAGTCATCATATCACCAATTCGAGGAACATATTCTTCAGAGGCTATTGTTCGGTGCAACTTATCAAACCCTACAATTACACCACTAAACAATAACTGAGGAACCAAAATTAATGGTATGAGAATGTATATGGTAACCACAGAATTTAATCCACTACTTATATTTAATCCAAGCATATTGGCAAAACAGGATGTACTAAACAGAATAAACCAATAGCTTAAAGTAAGGCCTTCTATTTCAAGTATATTATTCCCAATCAACACAAAAGTCAACGATTGAATGGCAGAAATGATAAACATGATGACCACCTTGGCATTTAAGAAACTGGACCTGCTCAAATTCAAAAATGCCTCACGCTGAAGCAGTCTTTTATCCTTAAATATCTCCTCTGCACTAACCGTCAAACCCAGAAAAAGTGATACTACAACCGACATAAACAGATAAGCTGGTAAATTCACATTTTTACTGAAGAGATAGACATTCAGGTTTCCATCTTCACCACTGATATATTTGGTAAAAAATCCAAGAATCAAAGCTAATATTGGCGCTTCGAGCAGATTAATAAAGATGTATTGCTTATTCTTTATTTTTGATAAAACATCGCGTTTAAAATAGATCTTAAACTGTTCAAATCGCCCCGGAATATTATATAAGTTAGGGGGTAGTTTTTCTTTTTTATCAGCAACGGGTTTTATTTTCCACTCGAATTTACTTTCGAATTTTTCAAGATAATGATTATACCATTCTTCAGGCGAGACTTTTCTTCTACGAATTAATTTACCATTCGGATTAACCATACGAGCCTCAATAATTCTTAACGGCTGTTCGGTATGAATATTTCCACAGGCATAACATTCACTCTCCTCAGGGTTCACATAATGAGCCATCTGCTTGAAATAAGTGATGGCATTGGTTGGATTACCATTGTAAATGATACGTCCACCCTTATCAATAATTAAAAGCTTATCAAGTAATTTATATAAATCGCTGCTTGGCTGATGAATATTAATGATAACCAATCTTCCCTTCAGGGTCTGACGCTTTAACAATACCATTACCTTCTCCGAGTCCATCGAAGACAAACCGGATGTTGGTTCGTCAACAAATAAAATAGAAGGTTCACGAATTAACTCCAAAGCAATGTTCAAACGCTTTCGTTGACCACCACTGAGAATTTTATTTAATGGTGATCCCACAACAAGATCACGAGCCTCCACTAAATCAAAATCGTGCAAAGCTCTTTCAACCACTTCAATTATTTCATCTTCGGTAAAATGACTGAAACATAACCTTGCATTATAAAAGAGGTTTTCAAATACTGTCAATTCCTCTTTTAATAAGTCATCCTGTGGAACATAGCCAATTACACCCGCAAGTTCTTCAGGTTCGTTGTGCAGATCATAACCATTAATAGTAATCTTACCGGTAGCTAATTGATGTTTTCCATTCAATACATTAAGCAAGGTGGATTTACCTGTACCACTACCTCCCATTACACCTACCAACTGGCCAGAGCGACCTGTAAAACTAAAGGGATGAATGCCTACATGATTGTTATTGAATTTATATGAGATATCCAAGGCCCGATAAACGATTCTGCCACGATCGGCTCTTGCGATAAATTTTTCGGCTATGGTACCATAATAAACAGGTGCTATTCTGGAAGTTTTGATTACCGATCCGGGTGCAATAACGGTAGCTCTGTTCTGCTCAACCTTATGACCATTCAAATATAAATTTCGGTTTCCAGAATAACGGAAAATAAATTGATTGGTGGCTCTGATATGCAAAACCCATACAAAAACCTGCTGTTTGGGATTATATAAATGTTTTATTCGTTCATCGGGTTTCTCATGCTGACCACTGATAAGCAGCACATTTTCTTTATGATTGACACCCAACGGATGATCCACTACGAATTGTCTCAGGTTGAGATAATCATCTGTATCAAGCATTAGATATTCTGCCAATCTATCCGTAAACAGGCTTTCTACCTCCGACACAATTTCATCACGCATAATAAAATTGAGCATATTGCTTACCAGCAAAAACTTTGTCGAAAGCTCAAGTTCCTGATTAAGCTCTTCACATATGGCCTTAAGCTTGTCCATATTATAGGAAGCTTGTTTATCACGGGCTTCCTGATCGTGACTATATGAATTGGCATGATATTTTTTGATATAGAAATTGTAGCGATCAAGCGCCATTTCTACATAATCGCTGTTCAGGTTTCGCGACAAGAAGTTTTTAACTGCGACCACACCATTACCTGTTTCCTGCTCTTCTTTCTGGTCAGTCAACAGTGCAAAAATCTGCATCAGTGCTTCAAGCAATAATTCACTCATTTATCAGGATTTTGAGTTGGATTTGAAGTTAATAATTTTTGCTTTATCAAGGCACAAAAAAAGGGAAACCCACAGGCTTCCCTATATATAACTTTGCCTTAACAGTTACGAAACAAACTTTTCACGAACCACTGCAACGTTTTCAACGATAGCAGTCAATTGATCCTCAGTAATACTACCTGCATCAATGCTATTATAAATTTCATGAAGAATCTTCAAATCTTCAATGGTCTCCATAATATCAGTATTGTCTTCTTTTTGACTCAGAAGAGTCATTAACTTATTTAATGGTTCTTTTTGATTCATAATGATAGAAACCATCTCCTTGTTGTTAAAAGTATCTTCAGAAATATGAGTTGAAATATAAAGTGCTTCCACCCAGCTTCCACTAACTACTAATAAAGAAACAGATTCTCTTTCACTCTTATTTAAATACTCGTATGTGTCGTAAAATGAATCAGTGATTAAACCAACCAAAGCTTCTTTATTATCAAGATTGCTTTCAATTTTTTGTAACAAATCATTATCCAAAGCAGCTGCAATATCCAATTCTTCAATCAGACTTTTAGATGCACTCATAAAATCAACTGTTTCCTGCTTTTGATTGTAAGTACTGGCATAACTCAGATCAGCACTGTAAATTCCAAGATTCAAAGCCTGACTTTTTTCTGTCAGATACTTTTCAACGTTTGAAACCGGGTTACTTAATGAAAGAATATAGGCTGCTTCAATACGGTTAAGCATTTCTGTTACCTCAAAAGATGTTGGTAACGGATACACAAATTCCCTAACCTCTTTTTCAACATTTTCTTTTTTAATTTCAGGAGCGCTACTTGTAGTAGACGACTTACTTCCCATGTTGCATGAAGCAAATATTACAGTTGCAATAATCAATGATACTACCGGAAAAATGCTTTTCATTATTTTAGGTCTTTATAATTTCCACAAATATAATCGAAATTAAAAATAATTTGTTTTGATGTCTCTTATTTTTGTGACAATTATCATTTAAGTATGATTATTTTAAAAATCGACTCATCAATTTCAAGGTTGATTTGTTACTATCCGGTAATCATTCATTTTAAATATCTTTTTATAAAGAGAATAACCATATTTTATCTTTAACACATTATCACTATATCAATGAATAATCAAACAAAAGGTGTTTTACTGGCTGCAACAACAGCATTGCTTTGGGGCATACTGGCCATCGGTTTAAAAGTTTCACTCAATTATTTTGACTCTTATACGGTTGTTTGGTTTCGATTTTTTATAGCCACTATTAGTTTGATCTCCTTTTTCTCAATAAAAAAACCTTCTTTTCTGAATGTGTTAAAGAAACCACCACGGTTAATGTTACTGGCTGGTTTGTTTCTGGGATTTAACTACATAGGTTATATGCAGGGAATTAACCTGGCCGGACCGGCAGCTACACAAATAATTATTCAAACTGGTCCTATTGTTTTGGGCTTAGTGGGCTTTTTCATCTTTAAAGAGAAAATAAACCTGTTACGAGGAATTGGTTTTTTAATAGCTGCAGTTGGATTTAGTGTTTTTTATTTTTACCAGATTGGTGAATTCGGAGCCGAACAAGCTGAATTCACAAAAGGAGTGGCATGGATTCTATTTGGTGCCTTATCGTGGGTAAGTTATGCCGTTACCAACAAAAAACTGGTTACTCATTGGCATCCTCAACAAGTAAATCTTATTGTTTTTGCCTTGCCGGTCATCTTATTTCTTCCAATGACTGATTTTTCGGCTCTGACTTCTGAATACGAATGGTGGATATGGCTTTTAATGATTGCTTTAGGTATTAATACTGTTGTAGCCTACGGTACTCTAGCAGCTTCGTTTAAATATGCCGAGGCGAACCGTATCAGCATTGTTATTACTCTCAATCCGATTATCACCTTTATCTTATTGGAAATAATGATGACGTTAAATGTTCAATGGTTCGAAATAAAACCAGTTCCAACCATGGCATTTGGAGGAGCTGGCCTTGTTTTACTTGGTGCCATACTGGCTGTTGGAATTAAACGAAGATAATTACCTAACTGCTTTGCCTCTTCTTGCAATTAAAACAATTCCATATTCCTTTTCTATAAACTGGAAATAATGGTATAGTCGAAAATTAAAATCGATTCCATAGTCTGTATTGCTTTCGTATGGTATGTTAGTTTCATAAAAATCTCCATACCTGAAAGGATTAGCATGCCTGATATTCCATTCGGTACAATACTGAATATTCCATTGCTTGTAATATTCATTTGAATAGAAATCTTTGGAATAAGGCTGTGATATCAGATAACTTTCGAATCGGGTATCAAGAACGATTAATTCGTATTCGGTGCTGTCGGCAGCCAATTCAATTTCAGCCTTTGATTGGTTCTGAATGTCTTTGGTAGTCGAGCAAGCCATAATTACTCCAATGACAAGAATAATAAAGAAATACCTTTTCATGACTTTTTTCGTTTGGTTATAAGCAATTTACAACAAAAAACATTCCAATCAACCATAACCATAGTCAAAAATCACCCTTCCAAACGGAATATAATTATCAAGTTTAATTCATACAATGTGTTTCATTTCAGTATTGATGTAAATATCAATCCCCAAACAAAGTCTGATAACTCTCCCACTTGAACAAGAGTAAAGTTAATGATCTGATATCCTTCATCTTTACCTTCAAGTGGTAGTTTTAAGTACTGTTCAGACTACGAGGATAATAAAGGGTCTAGCATGAACTCAAAAGTAAAAGGCCATTTCGTTTTGAAATGGCCTTTAAATTTAATTACTCTTTAATGAGGTAATTCAAAAAATAAACTACTCCCATTTTGTATTTTTCATGTCACCCGAAGTTAAAAGTTCGATGTGCATTTTAAATGCTGCGTTTAATGCAGTTGGAGTTTGCGGAGCACCTTCAGTCAATTTTAAGTATCCTCTTAAAATATCTTTATAATCAGGGTGAACACAATTTTCAATAATTGCCTCAGCACGCTGACGTGGAGACTTGCCTCTTAAATCGGCAACCCCTTGTTCGGTAATAATAACTTTTACAGAGTGCTCAGAGTGATCCTGGTGAGATACCATTGGAACAATAGCCGAAATAGCTCCACCCTTAGCCACTGATGGACAAGTAAATATCGATAGGAAAGAGTTACGTGTAAAGTCACCCGAACCACCAATTCCGTTCATCATTTTAGTACCTAATATGTGAGTAGAGTTAATGTTACCAAAAATATCAGCCTCAATAGCAGTATTAATAGTAATTAAACCTAACTGACGAACTAATTCTGGATTATTAGAAATTTCCTGCGGACGAAGAACTAATTTATCTTTAAAGAAATCATAATCCTCATAAATACTTTCTAATACCGGAGGGGAAACAGTTAACGAACAACCCGAAGCAAATGTGATTTCGCCTTTACGCATTAATTCAATTACTGACTCCTGAATAACCTCAGTATACATTTTAAACGGAGGAATTCCCGGGTTAGAACCCAACGAACCTAATACTGCGTTTGCAATGTTACCAACGCCCGATTGAATTGGTAAAAACTCTTTTGGTATAATGCCTTTTCCAATTTCTCCGGCTAAGAAAGTAGCTACATTATCACCAATCTTTTGTGTTACCTCGTCAACAGGTGAAAAACCTCCTGTTTCATCAGGTGCATCGGTTTCAACAATACCCATAATTTTGGCAGGAGCAATTCTTAGGACTGGATCACCAATGCGCATTTCAGGCGTATGAACCGGAATTGACTTCCTGTAAGGAGGGTCTAACGGTTCGTAAATATCATGAAGACCCTTGATTTTTGCAGGGTGCTTTTTATTTAATTCAATAATAACTCTCTTAGCCAAACGAACGGCAGTGGGCGAAATACCAACACCTGAAGTTAAAACCACCTCACCATTTGGAGAAACATCAGCCGCTTCGATAACAGCCACATCAATATCACCAAAAAAGCCGTAACGCATCTCCTGAGCTAAAGCTGATAAGTGCATATCAAAGTACTCAACACCTCCGCTGTTAATTGAATTTCGTAGGTCTTTGTTCGACTGATACGGAGTACGGAATTTAACAGCGTTAGCACGAGCTAATGAACCGTCAAGCGAATCGCCTGTTGATGCACCTGAGATGACACCGATTTTAAATTCTCTACCAGCAGCATGTTCAGCTTCTGCTTTTGCTGCTATCGCTTTAGGTACAACTTTTGGAGACCCTGCCGGAGTAAAACCGCTGAAGGCCACATTAGCATCATGATGTATGTATGATGCCGCTTCTTCTGGAGTTAATATTTTAAATGACATATTTTTTTAAAATTTTCCGCAAATATAACTGATGCCTTAAATATTCCACATTAAAATGGATACTTTATGGGTAAAAGTGTTGTATAGCAGGTAAATTTATGGTAGTCTGTTTAAAGTTTTAGCAAAAAAGTAAACATTACTTTCGCAAATACCTTTAATGTTTAGCTCCGATTTGGGGCTTCAATAACGAATTGGTATTTTTGAAAACTATGAATAATATGACAGGCGAAGAGTTTGAGATGGAATGGGATAAACTGATACTGCGGCTTAGCAAGCACTTTAAAGTAACTGCCGAGTACGAGTTTATACTTTTTATGATGGGTATTCAGGAAATGGGCATTGGTTTTAAAGAGTTTAGTAAAACCGAAAAGATGGATTTGATTAATGTGGCCCGATGTCGCATACTGGCTCGTCAGGGTTATATTAAAGAAACAGGTCTTGACCCCGATGGTTGGCCAATTTTCGAAGCAGACCCAAAACTAAAATCAATGATGCCATCCTATCAGAATCAACTGATAAAAAAAGGAATCATTGAATATTTTAAAAATGTAGAATTCAATAATTAAAAGTCACATACAAAACCAGACTAATTGAAACAAATTTATTAGGCAATAAATAATCTAATGAATTTGAATCATTTCAGACAAAAAATATTGACACATGAACAAATTATTAGCCTTACTAGCTGTTGCATTGTTTTTTGCTTCATGCTCACCACGATTAAAGCCTAACCAGGTACTGTTTAAAACCAACAAAGGCGATATTTTAATTGAATTGTATGATGAGACTCCCAAACATCGTGATAATTTTAAAAAGCTTGCCAGCGAAGGTTTCTATGATCAGTTATTATTTCATCGTGTCATTAAGGAATTTATGATACAGGGGGGAGATCCTGAATCGAAAGGTGCTGAAGCTGGAAAGCAGCTGGGCAATGGTGGACCAGGTTATACTATTGATGCTGAGATTGATTTTCCAAAATTATTTCATAAAAAAGGTGCTCTTGCCGCAGCACGTATGGGCGATAACGTCAATCCAGAGAAGAAATCTTCAGGTTCGCAATTCTATATCGTACAAGGCAAAACGTTTACTGATGAAGAGTTTGCAAAGGTTGAAAATCGTTTAAAATCAATGCAGCGTCAGGGAATATTTTATCAGACTTTAGAAGGGTATAAAGATACTCTTATGAGTTTGCGTCAGGCAGGCGATCAGCAAGCCGTTATGGATATGCAAATGAAAATTAATGAATTAGTAGAAGAAAAGGTGGCAGCTGCTCCTGATGTTACAATCCCAGAAAACATTAAAGAGGTTTACCGAACTATTGGTGGTGTACCTCATTTAGATGGAAACTACACAGTTTTTGGTGAAGTAATTGAAGGTTTGGATATTGTTGATTCCATTGTTGTTGTTGAATGCGATAATAATGATCGTCCTCTTGAGGATATTATCATTGAAAAAGTATTCACCGGGAAATAAAAAACAATATAATATGAATATCTCTGTTGGAAGAAAATACCTTGTTTTATTATTAATATACGTTCTTGGTAGTCATCGTTTGATGGCACAGGAACCTGTGTTCTATGTTACCATATCTACCAATATGGGTAATATGAAAATAAAACTCTATAACGAAACACCTAATCACCGCGATAACTTTTTAAAGCTGGCTGGTGATCAACACTTCGATGGCACATTGTTTTATCGGGTTGTTAAAGGGTTTGTTATTCAAGGTGGTTCTTCCGACTCTAGAAATGCAGCTCCTGGACGAGCTATTGGATATGGAAAAGCCATTAACATCGACTCGGAATTTAATGATGAGTGCTTTCATAAGAAAGGAGCTATCTGTGCTCCTCGCCAGCCAGAAGATGTGAATCATTTTAAGATGTCAGACATTTCTCAGTTTTACATTGTACAGGGCCGAAAATACACCAGTGAAGAATTGGATTTAATTGAAAAAGCGACGAATAATCCGATTAAGAAAGAACTCAAAACACAGTTTTATCTTCCTCATAAAGAAGAACTGTCTCGTTTAAAAGAAGAAGATCCCAAAGAATTTAACCGGTTATTGCGCGATATTAAGGACAAGATTGCTTTTCATTACAGTATCTCTGATAAAAAGGAATTTACTGAGGAACAACGTAAAGCATATACCACCATTGGTGGCACTCCTGAGCTGGATGGCGACTATACTGTTTTTGGTGAGGTTGTGGAAGGTTTGGATGTTCTCAATAAGATTGCAGCTATGGAAGTTGACAAGGCCAATCGCCCTTATACTGACGTTAAAATTAAAGTAACTGTAGATAAACTTTAATACTATGATCCGAATCCTGCTGATTACCATACTTTCAATGATGTTTATCGGTTGTCAAACAGGTTCCGATAAATCAAAGAAAGAAAAGAAAGCTCCGTTTAAGGGTTCATTTACAGATAATGCCCAGGGCATTGTTAGCTTACGTACTTTTGATCATTACACCCGCCGGCTGGATGATGGATATGGATTTTATGTTGGTCCTAATCTGGTTGTAACAAATCTTAGCTGGTTGAAAGGAGCCTACAAAGTACAAAGTTCACCACTCGATCTTGAAGACTTTTCATCGGTACAAGGATATCTTGCATATGATCTGAATCTTGACCTTGTGTTATTAAAGGTAACCCGTCGCAACCTTAATTACATAAAACTTAAAGAGGCTGAACAAAGTCCAGATTCAATCTACAGTCTGTTCCGTAAAAACAGTAAACTTTATGCAAACAACGGAACGATACTCAGTAAAGAAGTAAGTGACACCATCTCAATCGGACTATCAGATATAAGTGCACGTATTGGAGAGCCTGTGTTTGCTGATAATCATCGTCCTGTTGGCATTGTACAATCGATTGATGAAAATACGCAGATACTATTTTCCAAATGGATCGAAAAACTATTGGCGGATCATAGCAAAACAGCCCAATCGATCTATAACCTAAGGGATAAAACCAACAAGGTCTATATCTCTCACACCAAAGTAAAAGGATTCAGAATCATCACCAACAAAGGAAATATCGAAATTGCCTTATCAGATCAAACACCTAAGTACCGTGATAATTTCATCAAGCTTGTCAGCGATCATTTTTACGACAGTTTGCTTGTACATCGTGTTATCAAAGACTTTTTAATACAGACGGGAGCATCCGATACCAAATACGCAAAAAAAGACGATGTAGTAGGATGGAAAGGACCTGGCTATACTCTTCCGATGAAGATTGTACCCGAATTATTTCATAAAAGAGGGATGATAGCTGCATCAAAATTACCAGCTGACCGAAATAAACACAATCGAAGCGACGGATCGCAGTTTTACATTGTCGCCGGACGTATATTTACCAACCAAGAGCTGGACGATCTGGAAAAAGAAAAAAATATTAAATACACCACTAAACAGCGACAAGTGTATACAACCATTGGCGGTGCACCCTATCTGGATGGTGATTATACTGTTTTCGGATGGGTAACCAAAGGTATGGATGTAGTTGATAAATTAGCTGCGTCAGAAACGTATGCCATTGACAGGCCTATAGACGAAATAAGAATCAAGACGATTGAAATATTGAAAAAATAAGTTTGACGATATAAAAACAGGAGCAAAAACTGCCCTAAACCAATGCTTTTATTAATTTTGCAAGTCGCTATAATAAAGTAAATAAAGAAACAATGTTAGATAGGATCAATCAATTAGTTGAGGAAATTAAAAGTCTGGCTGCCAGTTCGGCAGAAGAGGCTGAAAAACTGAGGATAAAGTATTTGAGTAAGAAAGGTTTGGTTTCCCAATTATTTGATGAGTTTAAAACTATACCCAACGATCAGAAACGTGAAGTGGGTAAGGTGCTTAACATCTTAAAAACACAGACTCTCGACAAAATCAATGAATTAAAGGATTCTTTCGCCGCATCAACCAATAGTTCTGTAGGTGTAGATTTAACTCTACCTGGCACATCAGCTGAACTTGGTAGTCGTCATCCTCTTTCAATTGTAAAAAACGAGATTGTTGAGATTTTTGCACGATTGGGATTTAATGTTGCCGAAGGTCCGGAAATAGAAGATGATTACCATGTGTTTACAGCACTTAATTTCCCGCCAGAACACCCGGCAAGGGATATGCAGGATACTTTTTTCATTGCAACCAATCCTGATGTGTTACTTCGTACGCACACCTCATCGGTGCAGGTACGTGTTATGGAAAAAACACAGCCTCCAATTCGAGCTATTTTCCCTGGTAGAGTATTTCGTAACGAAGCCATTTCAGCTCGTGCTCACTGTATCTTCCATCAGGTAGAAGGTTTATATATTGACGAAAATGTTTCGTTTGCCGATTTGAAGCAAACCTTATTGTATTTTGCCAAAGAAATGTTCGGACCAGAAACAAAGATCAGACTTCGTCCGTCCTATTTCCCTTTTACTGAACCATCAGCTGAGATGGATATCTCATGTTCATTGTGTGGTGGCAAAGGATGTAACGTTTGTAAATATACCGGATGGGTTGAAATTCTGGGATGTGGAATGGTTGATCCTGAAGTATTGGAAGCAAGTAACATCGATAGTAAGAAATATACCGGATTTGCATTTGGTATGGGAATCGAGCGTATTACCATGCTAAAATACCAGATCAAGGATATCAGACTGTTTTTTGAGAATGATAAAAGATTTCTGGATCAGTTCAAATCTGCTCAGATATAAAAAAGATATAACCAACACAAAAAATCCCGCTCAACGGCGGGATTTTTTTATGACATTTATCGTCTTACAGATGTTTAAAAACATATTTTTCTTATTCTACAATCCGTATTTCGGTTGTAAGAGGAATGGCTTTTTTGTACAAAGCGGAAACTCCACAATACTTTTCTTCAGACATATTAACCGCCTTTTGTAATTTATCCATTGGTAAATCTTTACCCTTAAACTGATAAATTACATGCATTTTTTCGTAGTATTTAGGATGCTCTTCGGTCATGTCTCCTTCTACAATCACTTGTAGATCTTCAAATTCCACACGCATCTTTTTTAAAATACTAACCACATCCATACCAGTGCAACCAGCCAAAGCAGTTAACATAAGAGGCTTTGGTCGTGGCCCCTTATCTTCACCTCCATTTTCAGGAGCAGCATCCAAAACCAATTTATGACCAAACAATTCTGTTTCCCAGGACATGTTACCTGTCCACTTTAAATTTACCGTACTTTTCATATATCAATGCTTTTAGATATTTCCATGTATTACAAATATAATCTCTTTTTATATCTTTGTGCAGTTTTATGACATTTATCACTTTTTATAATCTTTAAGTTGTTCTTGTTATGAAAAGCATACAAAATGTGCCTTTTAACGAAGATATTGACCTTCTTTCATATGATATCTTTCACGGATTGAATGAAGAAGAGCTTGAGATGTTGTCTCAATCAATGAGCTGCTCTCACCATAAACGCGGTAATATTCTTTATCACGAAGGAAGCCGGATCAATGGCACTTATATTGTGATTAAGGGAATATTAAAGATTTATAAAACCGGTTTTGATGGGAAAGAGCAAATTATTCGTTTCGCAAAAAACGGTGATTTAATCGGATTTCGCTCAATCATCAGTGACGAGTTGGCTTGTACAACTGCCAAAGTGGTAAATGAAGCACTTTTATGTTACCTGCCGGGGGAATTACTAACCAATTTAATTAAGGTTAATTCTGAATTTGCAATGTCGTTAATGAAACTGACATGCCGCGAGTTGGGAGAATCCAACAAATTCCTTACTGATATTGCTCAGAAAACAGTAAGAGAAAGATTGGCCGAAGTATTATTGCTTTTGATGGATACTTTTGATCTGGACGAAGACAATACCCTTCAAATTTCATTGACTCGTGAAGAATTGGCTAATATGGTTGGTACAGCTACCGAATCTGTCATTCGCTTACTATCGGAATTCAAAACCGATAAATTAATCGAACTAAACGGACGTAAAATCAAGCTTTTGAATATTCCTAAGTTGATTAAGATTGGTAATGTATACATTTAAAATCGTTTACGATAAAAAAAATGCTGATCCGATGGGTCAGCATTTTTTTATATTATTTCCTGATCTCAATTTTCAAAGGTGGAATGGGTAAGTCTTTTCCTCCTCTTGATATTCCGGTGTTTATAATCTCTCCTTTTATCTCAGAAACTGTTTTTACTTTCAGAGCAGCTAAAATTGATGAACCCGTTGGAGTACACAATTCAACATCAATGGGCCCCATTACTCCGGGAAGTTCATTAGTATCAAAGATGATCTTTGTAGCTGGAGCCGGCACAGGCATATGTCCATGCGAAAAGGTGATGTGTCCACCACCCCAGCTTACAGCATTTGTTAACACAGCTTCGGTTGGGGAGTTCAACAGTTGCAAACCATAGGCAGCACCTGTAATATCAATTAAAATATCCTGAGCTTCATGTAAATAAGCATCTTCATGAGGATGATCGTGATCGTGATGATGGGAATGACTGTGATCATGATCATGATTATGATTATGATGCGTATGAGAATGAATATGATCAGTCAGAAAAGTATTCTCCTTATGTGCTCTGATTTCTGCTTTCACCAGAATATCCAATGCCTTAAATCCAAAATCACGATAAAGACCCTCAATTTTCAAATCTTCGAATATATGTTCAAGCAAGTGATACGCCTTATGCCCTGATAAATGACCATGATGGTGTTCCACCTGCATCGTCAAACGTTTTGCTCCATCATCTGTTGTTTTCACTTCAATGGAGGCATCTCCAATCTTGCGAGCGGCCAAAAGCATTGCGTCAATCATTAATTTCTCATCTGCTCCTGCCGATATTAGCGCTGCAGCAAACATATCACCAGCTACACCGCCGGTAGGATCAATTACTAATTGCATAGAATATTTTTTTACTATTTATAAAACTACTTCTTCCTCTTCCGCGTCAAGTCCACGATTGATAAAATCATTTAATGGCTTTACTGTCTTAATGGCCTTCGCCAAAATATCTTTTCCATTCTTACCTGTCATATCATCATCTGATAAAGAATGTGACACTATATAGGATTTGTATTTTAAAAGATCAATATCTTCAAAATCCTTTGGAAATCCTTTCGGAGCCATCTTCAACTTATCCTGGTACAATTCTGGAAACATGGTTTCAAATTCTTTTGAATATATGATTTCCTTAAACTCGTCATTAAAATTATAAACCTCTCTGCGGACCTTTTTTAATTCTTCAGCAGGTGGGCAATAGATACCGCCGGCAACAAAAGATTCTCCCGGTTCGGCATGAAAATAATATCCACCTCTCGGACTTTTGCGACCACCCCTAACGATATAAGCCCCCATATTTGTTTTATATGGAGTCTTATTTTTCGAAAATCGGGTATCACGAAATATTCTGAAAACGCAATCTTTTGGTTCAAGTGGACCAATACTGTCATCCATTGAATGTATTAAAGCAATCAATTCGCTTACAGATTTTTCAAATGATGATTTGGCTTTCTGATAAAATGACTTATTCTCCTGAAACCATTCTCTGGTATTGTTGCTTTTAAGCTGTGTCAGAAATTCGTATACTATTGGTTCAATCATAATTAAAGACTTTAAACGTATGAAAAGTAATCAAATCATTAGTATCAACAAAACAAAGATTGTTGTGGTTTACACTTGTTTCATTCTTTTTAGCAGTGTACATTTGACTTTAAGGAATGAAAACTAAAATAATATTGCATGCTTAAATACGCTATTATTGTTGCCGGAGGTAGTGGAAAAAGAATGGGCAGTTATATTCCCAAACAGTTTTTAGAGATTGAAGGACTTCCTGTATTGATGCACACACTTCGTAGTTTCAATCTTTTCGATCCTCAAATAAAACTGGTATTGGTTTTACCAGCATCACAGGTTGATTACTGGAGAGACCTCTGTAACAAGTTCAATTTTGATATTAAGCATCACATTACCACAGGTGGAGATACCCGTTTTGAAAGTGTAAAGAAAGGGCTCAGCGTCATTGATACACCATCATTAATTGGTATTCACGATGGTGTTCGTCCATTTGTTTCTCCCGACACATTAAAGCGTTGTTATCATCATGCAGAAGTTCTGGGTAATGCCATTCCGGTATTGGATGCATTTGAGTCAGTTCGTCAGGTTGATGAAGAAAAAAGCCGAGCATTGGATAGAAGTACCATTAAATTAGTTCAAACTCCACAGGTATTTAAATCTGAACTTTTGTTGGCTGCCTACAATCAGGAATACAGTCCTTTATTTACTGATGATGCCTCTGTAGTTGAAGCTAACGGAGATACTATTCACCTGGTTGCTGGCAATCGCGAAAACATTAAAATCACCACACCTACTGACATGGTACTTGGCGAAGCTTTTCTGAAAGCAGGTTTCAAAGACAACTTAGACGATAGCGAAGATATTATTGAATAACGATCTATGAATAAGTATTTTTAATACTCGATTGAATATCGTAAAGGAAAAATCCTATAAAATTTATATTTATCCAACTTGGATGGCATAAAAATTGCATAAAATAAGTCGTAATTCTAAGTTTTGCTTTAAGCAAGTCTCAATTATTTACTTATTACAACTCCCAAGAAATGGTTCGACTTCCCCTGGTCGGACCATTTATTTGTAACCATTCTGTATGATTATTTACCTAATGATGTCTTAAATTCCTCAATAATAGGCAAGGCCTTTTCTTCATCTACTTTTTGAATATATAAATCAACAGAAGTCGATGTTCCACCCACAAAACCGGCTGCATTTCCCGATTCATAATCATTTCGTATCAATGAGGTAATACCATTATCTTCCAGAATATTTTTAAGATGAGTTACAGTAAGTTCTGTATTACTAAATACATGAACCATATCGCTTGTATCATTCATAACGTATCTTTTTTAATTGCACTTGTTTATTAAAGATAATCTAATTAACTGAATTTGTAATACAAAAAAGAGCCATTCTAATGAACAGCTCTTACTTTTTATTTTGTTGTAACTTTACTTACTTTTTTCTATCAATTCGATAAAATCATCGAATAAAAATTCAGTATCAGTTGGTCCGCTGGATGCTTCCGGGTGAAACTGAGTTGAGAAGAATGGTTTGCTCTTATGACGTATTCCCTCATTGGTTTTATCATTCACATTAACAAACAATGGTTCCCAATCGCTCGACAAACTATCGTTATCAATAGCAAAACCATGGTTCTGGCTTGTTATATAACAAGTATCAGTTCCTACTTTAATAACAGGATGGTTATGTGCTCTATGACCATACTTTAACTTATAAGTATTGGCTCCTGATGCAATACCCAACAACTGATTTCCTAAACAGATGCCAAAAATAGGTTTTCCTATTTCCATGGCTTTTTGAATATGCTTCACTGTATCAGGACACATTTGTGGGTCACCAGGTCCATTAGACAGCATTACACCATCATAATCTTCTTGTGTAAAGTCGTAATCCCAAGGCACCACTGTTACAGTTGTATCGCGCTTTAACAAGCAACGAAGAATATTATATTTTGCTCCGGTATCAACTAAAACAACTTTGTTTTTACCGTTACCAAATACTTTCTTCTCCTTCACACTAACCTTGGCAACCAGGTTCTCTTTGTTTGGATCATTAAAATCAATGCTTTCTCCATCAATTTCAATCTTACCTAACATTGAACCTTTTTCGCGAAGAATCTTAGTAAGTGCACGCGTATCAACATCAAAAATACCTGGAACTTCATTTTGCATTAACCACTCACGAAGACTGTTTTCAGCATTCCAGTGGCTGTATTCAAAAGAGTAGTCAGAAATAATTAATCCGGAGATATGAATTCGATCCGACTCATAAAACTTTGGTATACCATTTTCCTTTTCATCTTTTGGAACTCCATAGTTACCAATCAAAGGATAGGTTGCTACCAGTATTTGCCCTTCATAAGAGGGATCAGTTAAACTTTCAGGATACCCGGTCATTGCGGTGTTAAATACCACCTCGCCGGCAACCGATTTATGATATCCAAATGATTTTCCCTCGAAGACTGTTCCGTCTTCCAACACTAATTTAATCTTTTGTAATTCTGGCATACCCATTGACAAATAAGTCGTTTGCTTTCAATAATACAGAAAAAATGCATTTACCTCTCTTTGATAAATGCATGCATATTGCTTCGTTTTTTATGCGGTACAAATGTAATAATTATTTGTTGGTTTGGCCAATATAAAATTTATAAATGTATAAATATTACAATATTTTCAATCTAATGCATATATATACAAAAGAAGGGCTGCTCAATCTCCCCCTTGAAACAGCCCTTCATACCCAATCAACAAAATTCTTTATCTATGGTCCATCTCGAGATATGGAATATATTCTAATACATTTTTATACGCTGGACGAATAATTCTTTTACTTGATCCACATACTTCTTCCAGGCGGTGAGCACACCATCCGGCAATACGTGATACAGCAAAGATTGGAGTATAAATTTCTTTTGGAATATTCAGACAGTCGTATACAAATCCACTGTAGAAGTCAACGTTAGCACAAATCACCTTGGCATTTTCACCTTTGAATTGATAAAAAACTTCAGGTGCCAGTTTTTCAACAGATGCGTATAAATTAAACTCATCCAATCGACCCTTTTCTTTAGCTAAGGCCTCTGCTTTCTCTTTCAATAAAACAGCACGAGGATCAGAATATGTATAAATAGCATGCCCAATACCATAAATTTTACCTGTATTGTCGAATGCTTTTTTATTCAGAATTTTTAAAAGATATTCAGCCACTTCCTGCTCATCAGCCCAATTGGAGACATTAGCCTTAATGTTTTCCATCATATCCATCACTTTAAGGTTAGCTCCACCATGAAGTCCTCCTTTAAGCGATCCCAATGCAGCTGCAATAGCAGAATAGGTATCGGTTTGCGCCGAACTAACCACACGGGTTGTAAACGAAGAGTTATTACCTCCACCATGTTCAGCATGTATTACCAGCGAAAGATCTAACAAATCAGCTTCCAGCTTGGTATAATGCTCACCCTTCAGCATGTAAAGGAAATTCTCTGCTGCGCTTAACTCAGGCTGCGGATGTCGAATCACCAATGATTTTCTTTGATATGAGTGACGCATTCCGAAATAAGAATAGGCAACAATTACAGGAAATTTCGCAATTAAACTAATGGATTGTTTAATCAGATTCTCAGGTGAAAGATCCTCAGCTTCTTCGTCGGCTGTATATAAACCCAAGACAGAACGTGCCAACATATTCATGATATCACGTCCACGAAGCGAAAGAATCATATTTTTCGAGAAGAACGGAGGTAAATCACGTTCAGCTACTAATAAATCATCAAATGATTTTAAATCATCAGCCGTTGGCAAATGACCTGAAAGAAGCAGATAGGCGGTTTCTTCAAAACCATGACGACCTGCACTTTGAAAGCCTTTAACAAGATCTTTCAATTCAACACCCCGATAATACAATCTTCCTTCCCTGGGAGTAATTTTATCATCAACCCGGTCGTAACCTACAACATCACCTATTGTAGTTAAGCCAACAAGTACTCCAGAAAAATCGGCATTACGCAATCCCCTTTTCACATTAAACTTGTCAAAAAGTTCTTTATCAATATTGCTCGATTTTACAGCACCTTCAGCTAATTTATCATATAATGACATAGACAATGTTTTATTTTCAACGTACCAGTTTCTCAACAGCATCAGCTACTTCATTGAAACTGAATTCACTTATTACTAATTCTTTCTTACTCTTTATTTCACTGGTACAAAGGTTACCTATGGAACCTTCGTGCGTATGTTTTACTTTATAATCTGTCTCAAACTTTCCTGACTGAATATGCTCTCCAACCTGTTTGTAGGCATCTCTGAAAGGAACTCCTTTTAATACCAACTTATTCACTTCTTCAACACTAAAGGCCAGCTGGTATTTTTCTTCCTTCATTACATCCTGTTTCACTTCAATGTTTTGAATTGCAAATGTGGCAATCTCCAAACAGTTGATCAACTCGTCAAACGCAGGAAGAAATTGTTCTTTTATCAATTGTAAATCCCTGAAATAGCCTGTTGGCAAGTTGGCAGTTATCATTCCAATACTTTCGGGCAATGCTTGCAAACGGTTACATCTGGCTCTTAACAACTCAAATACATCCGGGTTTTTCTTATGCGGCATAATGCTCGATCCTGTAGTTAATTCATCCGGAAGTTTAAGGAAACCAAAATTCTGACTGGTATACATACAACCATCGATTGCGAGTTTGCCAACTGTTGTAGCAATAGACGATAATGCATAAGCCACAGTTCTCTCTGTTTTTCCTCTTCCCATTTGAGCATACACTACATTGTAGTTCAGATCATCAAACCCTAACAAACGAGTTGTTAACTTGCGGTTTAATGGAAACGATGAACCATAACCAGCAGCTGCTCCTAAAGGATTCTGATTGGCTGTTTTCCAGGCTGCCACCAACATGTGCAAATCATCCACCAAACTTTCGGCAAAGGCACCAAACCATAAACCAAATGAGGATGGCATCGCCACTTGTAAGTGTGTATATCCTGGAATTAATACATCCTTGTGCTCTTCACTTTTTGCCTGAAGTACTTCAAACAACTTGTTAATAGCTATAACTACATCGTGTATCCGATAGCGGATGTAAAGCTTCAAATCCAGCAGAACCTGATCGTTTCTCGATCGCCCACTGTGAACCTTTTTACCAACATCTCCAAGCTTACGTGTCAATAATAGTTCTACTTGAGAATGAACATCTTCGATTCCTTCTTCAATTTCAAATTGTCCTTCTTCAGCCTGAACGTACAAATCCTTTAAAACAGGAATTAGTTCATCCAGATCCGATTTACTTAACAGACCAACACTCTCAAGCATAGTGATGTGTGCAATTGTTCCCATAATATCAAATGGAGCAAGTAACACATCCAGTTCACGATCGCGTCCCACCGTGAAGTCTTCTATCTTTTTATTTACCGAAATTCCTTTATCCCATAACTTCATAAGTCACATAAATTAAGAGGTAGATAAAAAGTAAAGAGATCATAAATAAATCGTTTCTGTTTGTTATGAAACAAACCGTATTTATTTCGATTCGTCAAATATATTTACTTTTTTCTACTAATTAAAATCAACCTTGTATTATTTATGACTTTTGTCATAATTTGTAATGCTTTTAAACTATTAAGCCATCTAATAGCTTAACATAGAGTTCAACACCTTCCCGAATCTCGCTTAGATAGATGTATTCATCAGGTGTATGAGAACGGGCAGAGTCACCCGGGCCCATTTTAAGAGTCGTAAAAGGCATAACCGCCTGATCGGATGTTGTAGGCGAACCATAATATGTACGGCCTAATTCAATTCCTTTTTGTACCAAGGGGTGTTCTAAAGGAATAAATGAACTATTTAATCGATATGATCGTGCAACAACATCGCACTTCACCTTTTTATCAATTATTGAATGCAACTCCTTATTGCTATAGCACTCATTCAATCGAATATCAACCACAAACTTACAGCTGTCAGGCACCACATTATGCTGTGTCCCACATTGAATCTGGGTCACGGTCATCTTAACTTCTCCAAGGTGAGGTGATACCTGTTCGAATTGATGAGTTCTGAACCATTCAATATCAGGCAAAGCCTTATACAAAGCATTATCTCCTTCGTTACGTGCAGCATGACCCGTTTTTCCATGTGCTTCACAATCCAACACCATCAATCCTTTTTCAGCAACAGCCATTTCCATTTGTGTTGGTTCACCAACCACCCCTAAATCAACCTTGCTCAATTCACTCAATATAGAAGCCACACCATTCTGTCCCGACACTTCTTCTTCTGCTGTTGCGGCGAAGACCAGATTATAAGCCTGATCCGTATTCTTAAGTGTAAGAAAGGTTGCCATTAATGCCACCAATGGACCTCCCGCATCATTACTACCCAAACCTGTTAATTTATCATCCTCCAGTGTTGCAGTAAACGGATCGTAGGTCCACTTAACAGATGGCCTAACCGTATCCAAATGAGAATTAAGCAGAATGGTTGGTTTAGCTGGCTCAGGCTTTTGTGCCCAACACCAAACATTGTTTCCATGTCTGTTAACTTCACAATCCTTTGATTTCAGATACGAAGCCATCAGATCAGCAACCTTTTCCTCCTGCCTGCTGAATGATTCAATCTCAATCAGTTTCTTCAGAAGTTCTATCGCCTCTTCTGTATATTGTTGCAGTTGGGTCATTTAAGTATTAAAGTTTTAAAACAGTTCCGTGAGAGAACCCATTTTTTAATCCGTCGGTATTGGAAATTACAATTTCTGCAACACCTCTTTTAAGGGCTGCAAAACCATTATCCAATTTCGGTATCATTCCATCAGAAATGATTCCTTCTTCTTTATATTCCTGATACAATTCTGTATCCAGCATTTCAATTACTGAATCTTCATCAGAAGGATCCTTAAGTACTCCTTTCTTTTCAAAGCAGAAGGCAAGTTGTACTTTAAAATCCATAGCCAAGGCCTTAGCCAGTTCAGATGCCATTGTATCAGCATTTGTATTTAACAGCTGACCTTTACCATCGTGAGTTATTGGGGCAACAACAGGAATAACATCTGCGTTGATTAAGTCCAGCAATTGCTCAACATTCACTCCAACCACGTCACCTACATAACCATAGTCGATATCCTTGACATCACGTTTTTTAGCTCGTACAACATCCAGATCAGCACCACAAAGACCAATGGCCGATTTATTAAGTGATTGTAATTGGGCTACAATATTTTTATTAACCAACCCAGCATATACCATCACCACAACCTTCAGCGTTTCAGCATCAGTTATTCGTCTTCCTTCCACCATTTGGGTTTGGATACCCAAGGCTTCTGAAATAGCTGTTGCAGACCGACCTCCTCCATGCACCAGAATTTTCTTTCCTGCTATCTTTGAGAAATCATTAATAAAAGAAGTAAGTGTATTGGGATTCTCGACCACTTTACCTCCCACCTTTACTATGGTTAAACGTTCTTGCATTTATTTTTACTTTAAACTTTCAAGCATTCGTTTTATAACAACCTGAGCAGAAACCACCCTGTTGGCAGCTTCTTCAACAACAATACTATTCTCACTATCGATAACAGCATCGGTTACAATCATATTACGACGAACAGGTAAACAGTGCATGAATTTGGCATTATTGGTTAAAGCCATCTTTTCTTCATCAACCGTCCAACTCATATCTTTCGACAGAATCTTACCGTATTCATTATAAGAAGCCCAGTTTTTTGCATAAATAAAATCAGCCCCTTCAAAAGCTTTTTTCTGATCGTACTCAATGGTAACTCCATCACTGAATTCAGGAGCCAGCTCATAACCTTTGGGATGCGTAACGACTAATTCTACGTCCGCTTCTTTCATCCACTCTACAAATGAGTTAGGCACTGCCTGTGGCAAAGCACGGGGATGTGGAGCCCAAGTAAGAACAACCTTCGGCTTAGCCTTTGTTTTATGTTCTTCTATTGTAAATAAATCAGCAAAAGCCTGCAATGGATGACGTGTTGCACTCTCCATACTTATAACCGGAACACCTGAAAACTCAATAAACTGGTTCAGAATCCGTTCTTCATAATCAGCATTTTTGTCTTCAAAAGAAGCAAACGAACGAACAGCAATAATATCGCAATAACGTCCAATCACAGGAACAGCTTCCCGCAAATGTTCCGGCTTATCGCCGTCCATTACCACACCGAATTCTGTTTCAAGTTTCCAACCGTCATTATTAACATCCAGCACTATCACGTTCATACCAAGATTCATAGCTGCCTTTTGTGTACTTAATCGGGTACGCAGGCTTGAATTGAAAAAAATCATCACAATGGTTTTATTCTTCCCTAAGGTATCCCATGCATAAGGATTTTTTTTCACTTCTGCCGCGTCTTTCAAAGCCTGGCTTAAATCTCCAATGTCATCAACAGTTAAATAACGTCTCATCCCTGTGTGTTTTATTTAATTTGTTAGTTTTAAGTAGTCGTCAATAGTTATTCACAAAACGTAATTGTACTACTTTATAACTTTTGCATTTATACTTTAATTAATCTCTTATATGTCCTTCACCTCTAACAATCCATTTATAACTGGTTAACTCTTTCAAAGCCATTGGACCGCGAGCATGAAGTTTTTGAGTACTAATTCCAATCTCGGCACCTAAGCCAAACTGAGCTCCATCAGTAAATGCTGTACTGGCATTGACATAAACAACAGCAGCATCCACCTCATTCAGGTAACGCTGAATTCTATCGTCATCCTGTGAAATAATTGCTTCACTATGTTTAGAACTGTATTGATAAACATGATCCAAAGCTTCATCGAAGGTACCTACCGTCTTAATTGACATTTTGTACGAGAGGAATTCAGTGCCAAAATCCTTTTCTGTAGCTTTTTTTAATAAAGCAGCAGGATATAATCCATCCAGTTTTTTATAGGATGCATCGTCTGCAAAAATCTCTACTTGCTCTTTTGCCATCGGATGTACCAATACAGGCAAATCATTTAACCTACTTTTATGAAGAATCAAACAATCCAAGGCATTACAAACACTCACCCTTCGTGTTTTTGCATTAAAAATGACCTGTTGCCCCACATTTAGGTCCGCTGACTCATCGAAATAAGTATGTACTATGCCTGCACCTGTTTCAATCACAGGAATCTTAGCATTCTCACGAACATAATTAATTAATCCCTGTGAGCCACGAGGTATCAGTACATCAACAAAACCATCTGCTTTCAACAACTCTTCGGTTGCCTTTCTGTCGGCCGGCAATAGCTGTAATATATCCGGATTAACGCCATGATCGCGCAATACATTATGAATGACTTTTACAAGTTCGAGGTTACTATATTCGGCATCACTACCTCCTTTAAGCACACAGGCATTACCCGACCTCAAACATAGTGCAAAAACATCAATAGTAACATTGGGTCTTGATTCATAAATGATTCCAACAACTCCCAACGCAACTCTTTTCTTCTCCAATTTCAAACCATTGGGTAATACTTTTTCTTCCAACACTTCACCTACCGGTACGGGCAATTCAGCCACACTTTCCAGATCAGAGGCAATACTCTCGAGTCTTTCAGATGTAAGTTTCAAACGATCATATCTGGGATCAGCAGGATCCATCCTGTCTAAATCAGCTTTATTAGCTTCCAAAATTCTGGTCTCATCAACCAACAATGCTTTACTCAAAGACCTTAAAATAGCCTCTGATTGCTTCTCTCCTAATGTTGCCAGGCTACGGGCGGCGTTTTTTACTTTTTGAAAATAACTTTCGTACATAGCTTAAGACTTTTGGGGCTCGTTAATTAGTTCAGGATACAAATACAAATAATCGTAATGTACCAGAGGTTTATATCTTGAATCGCTTAAATGCTCTTCTGCTTTTTTATGATCATAGGCTGCTTTACCAATTCCAATAATCTGATTTTCCTCGTTCTTTATCCGAATCAGATCACCTTTTTTAAAGCTTCCATTAAAAGAAACTACTCCAGCCAGTAATAAACTTACTGCTTTAGGCGAATACAGTGCGTCACAAGCACCTTTATTAATCTTTACTTCAGCCTGAGCAAAACCTTCTGAATAGGCCATCCATTGTTTAATAGCCGTTTTTCGTTCAGAGGCTTCGAAATGTGTATGCTCAAGTGTTTCACTACTTTGTAACAAATCCAGTAATACATTATCTCTGGTTCCGTTTGCAATATGCACATCAATACCTGATAAGGCAGTTTTCTTGGCAATATTGCATTTTGTCAACATACCTCCTCTACCAAAATCAGATTTTGTTGTTGAGATATATTTACTCAGATCTTCGTCGTTACTTGATATCTTTTGAATAACAACCGATCCTGGCTCATCAGGATGACCATTGTAAATACCATTAATATTAGATAGTATAACCAAGCCTTTACATCCCATCATAGATGCCATCATCCCACTCAATTCATCATTATCGGTAAACATCAACGCTGTTACAGAAACTGCATCATTTTCGTTAACGATGGGCAGAATATTGTTTTCCCACAGGGCAGAGACACAATTCTTCATGTTCAGATAATGTTCACGGGTTCTGAAATCCTGCTTTGTTACCAATACCTGAGCAACCTGGATGTTATGCTTCGCAAATAATTCGGAGTAAAGATTCGTGAGTTTAACCTGTCCTACCGAAGACAACACCTGCCTTTGTGAGACACGATCCAGTTTTTTATCAATTTTAATCAATCCTCTCGCAGAAGCCACCGCACCCGATGAAACCAAAACGATTTTTTTACCAGATTGATGTAATGCTGCAATCTGATCTACCAAATGACTGACTCTATCCTGATTAAGGCCGCCAGAACTATTAGCTAATACGTTAGATCCTATTTTAATGGTTAATTTCGAGTACATTACTTCTTGCTATTCTCAATCTTATTAAACGATGTCAACAAACCTTTTATCAATGAAGAGCTGAAACCCTGATGTTCCATCTCGTTCAATCCGGAAATTGTTACACCACGCGGGGTTGTAACTTTGTCAATCTCGTCTTCAGGGTGATTCCCTTTTTGAATAAGCAAGTCTGCAGCCCCTTTTACTGTTTGGGCCGCTATCTGCAGTGCCAGTTTCGATCCGAAACCAATTTCTATACCTCCTTGTGTAGCTGCACGGATAAAACGCATAGCAAAGGCGATACCACATGCAGCCAAAACTGTTGAAGCAGCCATTAATTCTTCTGGAACAATCAATGCCTGACCCATTTGTTCAAACAAAGCTATGACTGTTTCTTCCTGTTTTTGCGTAGCGTTGTGTGACGAAACACATGTCATTGATTCGCCAATCTCAATAGCTGTATTGGGCATTGCCCTAAAAATAGGTAACGATATACCGCAATATTTCTCAATTTGTTCTGAAGAAACTCCGGTCGCCAAAGAAATAACGATGGTATCTTTTGTTAAGGCGGGAGCGATATCTTCAATCACCTCTTCAATCTGATAAGGTTTAACAGCCAGAAAAACTACGTCAGCATCTTTAGTAGCCAACAAATTATTATCTGTAACAACTACACCTTGATCAGCAAAGTTGCTTAGCAACTTAATACGTCTTCGTGTAATGGTTAACTGAGATGGTTTTACTAATCCTTTATCAATAATACCAGCAGCGATTGCTGAACCCAGGTTGCCTCCTCCGATAATGGTTATTTTAGCTACTTCCATGTTGCGATAATTTGAGAAATCTTAGTGTTGATTTATAATTGAAAACCTTTTTAGAGATTATAAATTTACACAAAACTCCCAAATAATCGAAAATCAGATTTATCAGGGCGACTATATTAGCTCAACTAATTTCTCTCGCCTTTAACTTCTTCAATATCAACTTTGATATGAGACCAGTTTTCACCTGATTTAATCCTATATAACTGCATCTCACTAATTCCAAATTGTTTGGCAATTAACTTCAGGCGGGTTTTTCGATTAGGATCAAAAATTTTCTTTTTCAATCGTATCACCTGAGTTGCAGTTAACTTATGACCTTGCTGAGTTTTCCGTGTTTTTTGTTTTTCTCTGGCTTTAAGAACCAATGGGTTTTGTTGTTGATGATCAAACATCTCCTTTTTGGAAGCCCATTTCAGGTTATCAATGTAATTATTTGATTTATTGTAATCTTTATGAATTACAAAGGTCTGATCATCTGAATCTTTAGGAATAAACAATTCGGCTACCAGCTTATGCACATAAAACGTTTTTGATTTACCATAAGGTCTTAAGGGTAATGTTGGATAACCTCTCAACATTCCACCTCTTATAACATCGGCATCCTCAGGTTTATCAATATAACTTATTATTCTTCCATAATTTGAAATTGAGTAACGCTTCACTAAAGCGCCTTCCCCGAATTTCAATTCCTTCCATTCTTCGTTCCAGTAAGATCTAACCATCTTAATTAATATAAGTTAACCACTTTCAATAGCATCACCCAGGCTATTCAAAAAATAGTCTACGTGACTCCTCTTGAGTGTTAGAGGAGGTAATAACCTCATTGTATTTGTGCCGGAAACGCCAGTAAAAATATGATTTTTTCTTAATAATCCACTCCTTAATTTACTTACCTCGGTAGTAAGTTCAACACCTATCATCAAACCAACACCTCTAACTTCCTTAAATTTATTGGTTTTGATAAGTTCATTTTTTAATAATTTTCCTTGCTCAAAACTGTTTACAACCAGTTTTTCTTCCTTAATAACTTCCAAAACAGCTAAGGATGCTGCACAGGCAAGGTGATTTCCCCCAAAAGTTGTTCCCAGAAGTCCATAACTTGGCTCAATGTCCGGAGAAATTAATACCCCACCAACAGGAAAACCATTACCCATACCTTTGGCCATGGTTACCATATCTGGCTTTATACTGCCATATTGAAAGGCAAAAAACTTTCCACTTCTGCCATACCCCGATTGAATCTCATCGAGAATAAGCATTGTTCCATGTTTTTTACATAACTTTTCCAATCCTTCCATAAAACCTGCATCCGGTATCACAATACCCCCAATACCCTGAATACCCTCTATTATTACCGCTGCAACATCATTTTTTGAAAGAGATTTTTCAACTGCTTCTAAATCATTCAATGGTAAAATTTCCTTCTGATGATCTGCATTAAACGGAGCGACAATCTTTGGATTGTCAGTTATAGCAACAGCACCTGAAGTACGACCATGAAAACCTTTTTTGAAAGATATAATCTTACTTCGTCCTGTTTTAAAAGAGGCAAGTTTTAAGGCATTTTCGTTTGCCTCAGCTCCTGAATTACACAAAAACAATTGATAGTCAGGCATACCAGAAGCTTCGCCAAGCTTTTCTGCTAATTCCTTCTGTAAAGGATTCTGAACAGAATTACTGTAAAAACCAATCTTATTAACCTGATCTGTTATGCGTTCTATATAATGAGGGTGACTATGTCCAATTGAAATAACAGCATGACCACCGTATAAATCAAGATATTTATTTCCCTGATCATCCCACACATAGCAGTCTAAACCTTTAACAGGAGTAATATCAAACAACGGATAAACGTCGAAAAGTTTCATAGTACTGTGTTTTATAATGAATTAACAGTATTATTAAATCGTAAAAAGTTGGAAAAGGAATGGATGTTGTACCACAGACTCGTTAGTCTGCAGTACAGGCAAGTATGGAGTCGTACTCTATACAAAGAAGAATGAACACCTAAAAATTTAAACCAAATAAACCTGCCTAAAATGCGACGGGTTTGAGGAGTAGCCCCATTACTTCATCCAAACCAAAAAGAATATTCATATTTTGTACCGCCTGACCGGAAGCCCCTTTGAGCAAGTTGTCGATCACGCTTACTATATGTATTTTATTATTGTGTTTTTTAACTTGTACCACTGCTTTATTGGTATTTACTACCATTTTCACATCCGGACTTTTATCAGTCACTATGGTAAAAGGATGTGGCTCGTAATATTTCTTGTATAGTTCCTTTGCTTCAGCTTCACTTAAGTCACAATCCAAATAAACCGAAGCTAAAATCCCTCTGGGAAAATTACCACGCATTGGAACAAAGTTGATTTCCTTTTCAAAACCAGGCTGTAACTGAACCATAGTTTCTCCAATCTCACCTAAATGCTGATGCGAGAATGATTTATATACCGATGCATTGTTGTTACGCCAGCTAAAATGAGTAGTTGCACTTGGTGCTTGACCTGCTCCAGTAGAACCAGTTATAGCATGTATATGTATCTCATTTAGCAAACCTTTGGAAGCGAGTGGCAACAAAGCCAACTGTATAGCTGTCGCAAAACAACCCGGATTGGCAATTTTATCCGCTTTCTTAATTTGCTCGAGGTTGCATTCAGGCAATCCATACACAAAACCGTCGGCATCTTTATTCAATCTAAAATCATTACTTAGGTCGATAATTTTACCACTGTATGATTTAGGCATTTCAGCTACAAACGATTTCGATCGCCCATGTCCCATGCACAAAAACAATACATCTGCATTATCGTAATCTACATCGGCAACAAAGTTCATTTCAATATCACCAATCAAATCAGCATGAATGCTACATACATCCAATCCAGCCTGACTGTTACTTTGAATAAAACTAATTTCTGCCTGCGGATGATGAACCAATAAACGAATCAACTCACCGGCTGTGTAACCGGCTCCTCCAACTATGCCAACCTTAATCTTCTGCATCCTCTAAGTTCAGTTCCCCTTTATTTACTGCGTTATAAATTTTCATTGGAGTAGATAAGATAGTGGTAAATCCCTCAACATCTGAGGCAGACCATGCCTTATTCATTTCGCCATATTCACCAAATACACTACTCATTAAATCATGTTCTGATTCAATTCCAACCACCTGAAAGTGATAAGGCTTTAGTTTGATGATAACCTTACCTGTAACATTTCGTTGAGTACTTTCAAGGAATTTCTCAATATCCCGCATGGATGGTTCCAGGTATTGCGACTCATGTAAAAACATTCCGTACCAGTTACCCAATTGCTCTTTCCAATGCATTTGCCATTTTGTTAGCGTATGCTTTTCAAGTACATGGTGAGCTTTTATTATTACTAAAGGTGCGGCTGCTTCAAACCCAACTCGACCTTTAATTCCAATGATAGTATCACCCACATGCATATCTCTGCCAACAGCGTAAGGCGCAGCCAATCCTTCAATGGCTTTTATAGCATCAATTTTATTATCGTAAGCCTGTCCATTGATTTTACTAAGTTCACCTTTCTCAAAATCGATGGTTAAAGTTTCCTCACCATCTTTAACCATTTGACTTGGATAAGCTGCTTCGGGCAAAGTTTGATTAGAAGTTAAAGTTTCTTTTCCTCCAATACTTGTACCCCAAAGACCTTTATTAATGGAATATTCCATTTTGGTCCAGTCTCGATTGATTCCGCGCTTCTTTAAGAAGTCAATCTCGGCTTCACGTGATAACTGCAACTCTCGGATAGGTGCGATTACCTTAATTTCAGGAGCTAACACCTGAAAGGTCAGGTCAAATCTAACCTGGTCATTACCAGCACCTGTACTACCATGAGCAATATACTTTGCACCAATTTTTCGTGCATACTCAACTATAGCAAGAGCCTGAAAGATACGCTCTGAGCTAACAGATAAAGGATAAGTATTATTTTTTAACACATTGCCATAAATCATATAACGAATACAGCGCTGATAATAGCGATCGGTAACATCTAAAGCGATATGTTTGGTTACGCCTAATTCATAGGCTTTCCCCTCAATATCCTTTAATTCAGTTTCAGAAAAACCACCGGTATTGGCTAAAGCCGAATATACGTCCAGTTGCCTTTCCTCGGTCAGGTACTTTACACAAAATGATGTATCTAATCCTCCGCTATACGCTAAAACTACTTTATCCTTCATCTTTTTAATGTTAGCTTTCTTTATCACTATACAAAAAGAGCCATTGCTCTCTTAAACTTATTCAGAACGTTATCTTTGTTATTGTTATTTTTCTTCAGTTGCAATACCGACTCGCGTACTGATTGCCAGCGGCTTTTCATACTTTTTGACTTCTGCTTTTCTTCTTTTACAGATTTCATTTTTTCAGGATCAAAAAGCATTCCTGTACACAAACAATGCTTTCTCGAAGTTCTCAGCAAAATATCATAGTTCACACAGGTTTGACAACCTTTCCAGAACATTTCATCGTCCGTTAACTCAGAGAAGGTAACAGGTCTGTAACCCAAATCTGAATTAATCTTCATTACGGCAAGACCCGTAGTCAGACCAAATAATTTGGCCTGTGGATATCGTGTTCTTGAAAGTTCAAAGGCCTTACTTTTAATGGCTTTTGCAAGCCCATTACCCCTGAAGCGATCAACAACTATCAGACCGGAGTTAGCAACAAACTTCTCATGTCCCCAGGTCTCTATGTAACAAAAACCTGCAAACTCTCCCTCGTGCAAAGCTAATATTGCCTTCCCCTCTTCAATTTTCTTTTGGATATAATCAGGATTTCGCTTGGCAATACCAGTGCCTCTAACCTTTGCAGCTTCTGCAATGGTCTCCAGAATTATATCCACGTATGTGGCATGTTCTTTTTGTGCGACAAAAATGTTGAACTCCATCGTCTTACTAATCAGTTCTGTTTTTCTTATATTGTTTTTTCTTTTAACCCTGGCATAAACAATGATAAAGCATTGATTACGTCCGTTTTACTTATTCCTTCACGACTAATGAGCAAAATAGTGTCATCACCCGCAATAGTTCCTAATATCTCATATGGCCCATGACTGTCAATAACAGATGCTATTCCGTTAGCAAATCCCGGACGTGTTTTAATAATTGCCATCTGACCTGAAAATTCCATCGATTCCACACCGCTTACAGGGAAATCTTCATTCGAAGGTAAGGAAGCTTCAACCTTTTGTCCAATTTCAGGTATTACATATTTATATCCTGTTTCAACATCTGGCACTTTAGCTACCTTCAGATATTTCAAGTCACGCGATAAGGTGGCTTGAGTTAGTTTAAACCCTTCCTCTTCAAGCAAACTAACCAGCTCTTCCTGCGAACTAACTTTTCGCGAACTAACCAGATGCTTAATAGCCAATAATCGATGCGCCTTAATTTTCATTCTTCTATTAATGTATATTTATTCGGTGTCGATGCAAATTTATTCATTAATTATTAATTTCAAAGCTGTTTTTTATAAAATTTATGTATTTTTGCATGACAATTTTATTTGAAAACAATAAACAGGTGGTCAAGTGACTATAACACTACTGAATACAAGCACTCTATCGATATTTTCTTACACATCATATCTATTCATTTTATTTTTTTTATTCATTATCAATCAAAAATTAACCTCAAATTTTAAGCTTGGGGCTTTTTTTTGCATAAAAAATGAATTTTTTCCAATAAAAAGTAAAAACAGATATACACAATTGTAAGAAGAGAGTGAGTAATAAAAATTGAATTATAAGTAGCTAGCAAACAATAAACTGCATTGTAAAATGAAGAAGAACGTCAAGAAGGTCGTTGTACTGGGCTCAGGAGCGCTGAAAATCGGAGAAGCAGGTGAATTTGATTATTCAGGATCTCAAGCTTTAAAAGCCCTGAAAGAAGAAGGTATTGAAACGGTATTGATCAACCCCAACATTGCAACCGTACAAACTTCAGAAGGTATCGCTGATAAAATTTACTATCTGCCTGTTACACCGTACTTCGTTGAAGAAGTGATGAAGAAAGAAAAGCCTGAAGGTATTCTTTTGGCTTTTGGAGGACAAACTGCTTTAAATTGCGGTACTAAATTGTATGAAGCAGGTACACTTGCCAAATACAATGTGGAAGTTTTAGGAACACCTGTTCAATCAATTATCGACACCGAAGATCGTGAAATCTTCGCCAACAAATTAAAAGAGATCGATGTTAAAACTCCAATAAGTATAGCGGTTACCAATATTGCAGATGCAGTGAAGGCATCCGACGTGATCGGATTCCCTATTATTGTGAGAGCTGCCTATACCTTAGGAGGTATGGGTTCTGGGTTCTGCTCGAACAAAGAAGAATTGATTGCACGTGCTGAAAATGCTTTCTCTTATTCAAACCAGATTTTGGTAGAGGAATCATTAAAAGGCTGGAAAGAGGTTGAGTACGAAGTAGTGCGCGATGCATACAACAACTGTATTACGGTTTGTAACATGGAAAACTTCGACCCACTTGGGATTCACACCGGTGAAAGTATCGTGGTTGCTCCATCTCAAACTTTATCTAATGCTGAATATCATAAACTTCGTGAGTTAGCTATTAAGATTATTCGCCACATTGGTATCGTTGGAGAATGTAATGTACAGTATGCATTGGATCCATATTCAGAAGACTATCGTGTTATTGAGGTGAATGCCCGTCTTTCTCGCTCAAGTGCATTAGCATCTAAAGCAACCGGTTATCCATTAGCTTTTATTGCTGCAAAGTTAGGACTTGGATATAGCCTGCACGAATTAAAGAACTCTGTGACCAAAACAACTACAGCATTCTTCGAACCAGCACTTGATTACATTGTTTGTAAAATACCTCGTTGGGATTTAGGTAAATTTACAGGTGTATCTAAGCAGATTGGCTCGAGCATGAAGAGTGTGGGTGAAATTATGGCCATCGGACGTAACTTTGAAGAAGCTATTCAAAAAGGTCTTAGAATGGTTGGTCAGGGCATGCACGGATTTGTTGCTAATCAACCACTGAAAAACAAAGATATTAAAGAAGAGTTAGCCGAACCAACTGATCAAAGGGTATTTGCTATCTCTGAAGCACTTCAGGAAGGTATGTCGGTTGACGAGATTCACAATCTGACCAGAATCGACAAATGGTTCCTTGAAAAACTTAAGAATATAACTGACCATAAAGAACTTCTTGAGAAGTACAATACACTGGAAGATCTTCCAACAGAAGAACTTTTAAATGCCAAGAAAATGGGATTCTCTGATTTCCAGGTTTCTCGTCTGGTTCTAAAAACTGATGGCATTGACATGGAAAAGGGTCTGCTTTCTGTTCGTGAGTATCGTAAGGCAAATGGTATTTTACCTGTTGTGAAACAGATTGATACTATGGCAGGAGAGTTTCCTGCTCAAATCAACTACCTGTATCTGACTTATAGTGGAACTGAGCATGATATTGAGTTCGAAAAAGATGGAAAATCTGTAGTCGTTCTTGGTTCGGGTGCCTATCGTATTGGTTCATCAGTTGAGTTCGACTGGTGTAGCGTTAACTCTCTTAACACCATTAACGATCAGGGTTATCGTTCGATCATGATCAACTACAACCCTGAAACAGTGAGTACCGACTACGATATGTGTAGCCGACTGTACTTTGATGAATTAACTCAGGAAAGAGTGTTGGACATCATCGATCTTGAATTGCCTAAAGGAGTGATTGTATCGGTTGGTGGACAGATTCCGAATAACCTGGCAATGAAATTACATCGCCAGAATGTGCCAATTTTAGGAACCTCTCCAACAGATATTGACCGTGCAGAAAACCGTCAGAAGTTCTCAAGTCTATTGGATGAACTTGGTGTTGACCAACCACGCTGGAGTGAATTAACTTCCATCGATGATATTTTCAAATTTGTTGATGAAGTTGGCTTCCCAGTCTTGGTTCGTCCTTCATATGTACTTTCTGGTGCAGCAATGAACGTTGTTTCGAACAAAGACGAATTGGAACACTTCCTAACACTGGCAGCCAATGTATCTAAAGAATTCCCGGTAGTTGTTTCTGAATTTATTGAGGAAGCCAAGGAAATTGAAATTGATGCAGTAGCTAACAATGGTGAGGTAATTGCATATGCAATCAGTGAGCACATTGAATTTGCTGGTGTACACTCCGGAGATGCAACCATTGTATTCCCACCTCAGAAATTATATGTAGAGACTATTCGTCGAATCAAGAAGATTGCCCGTCAGATTGCAAAAGGCCTTAACATTACGGGTCCTTTCAACATGCAGTTACTGGCAAAAGACAACGATATTAAAGTAATTGAATGTAACCTGCGTGCTTCGCGAAGCTTCCCGTTTGTTTCAAAAGTATTAAAGGTGAATCTTATCGATATGGCTACCAGGGCAATGCTTGGATTACCTGTTGAAAAGCTTACTAAAAGTTCTTTCGAACTTGATTATGTTGGTATCAAAGCTCCTCAATTCTCTTTTGCACGTTTGCAAAAAGCCGACCCTGTATTAGGTGTTGATATGTCATCAACCGGTGAGGTAGGTTGTATCGGGGAGACCTATTACGATGCGGTTCTACAATCAATGCTATCGGTGGGATATCGCGTACCAGAAAAGAATGTATTGATTTCTTCTGGTCCTGCCCGTTCAAAACTGGAATTATTGAAGAGCGCAGCATTATTAAAAGAACGTGGTTACAATCTTTTTGCAACAGGCGGAACTCATAAGTTCTTTGCTGAGAATGGAATTGAAACAACATTGGTATACTGGCCTAATCAGGATCAGAAACCAAACGTAATTGATCTCATTCGCGACAAGAAGATTGATTTGGTAATTAATATCCCTAAAAACTTATCTAAAGATGAGTTGAAAAACGGATACCAAATCCGTCGTGATGCAATCGACTTTAACATTCCATTGATTACAAATGCTCGATTAGCAAGTGCTTTCATCTATTCGTTCTGTAAATTAGGACAAGAACACATTAGCATCAAGCATTGGGATGAATATAAATAGAGGAATTATCATCACCATAAGAAAGGGACTGAGTTAATCAGTCCCTTTTATTTTTTTCAAAACAAAAAACTGGCATCACATTTGATTCTATTATTCTGGAAAGAAATATTCATAGATCAAGGGAAAGATGAAATCAACCAGTAAGAAAAATAACCCCACCAAAACAAAATTGAAGTGGACCATAGCAAGACCAGATCTTGCATTAATTGCCCG
Organism: uncultured Carboxylicivirga sp.; assembly: GCF_963674565.1. Classification (NCBI taxonomy): domain Bacteria; kingdom Pseudomonadati; phylum Bacteroidota; class Bacteroidia; order Marinilabiliales; family Marinilabiliaceae; genus Carboxylicivirga; species uncultured Carboxylicivirga sp. The sequence continues at coordinate 4,802,798 of NZ_OY771430.1, read as the reverse complement.
AATACTTTTGCTGGTGGGAATCTTATTTTTATTTTTTATCTGACACTGATACTATCATTAAAGGTCTATTTCCAATAATATAAACGAACGGGCTTTTACATTGATGGATGCCTCAGAAATATCAACCTTTTTACCTGTTATCACATTCAATCCGGTAGTTGCATCACCAATCACCTCATCTTTATAATGGGTAAGATCTACTTTTTTATCCTCTGTATTTTTATTCATAATAAGCATTACAGCTTTTTCTTCAGTATATCTAAAAACCGTATAGATACCCGATCCGGAGGCAGGTGCAAAATGCTTTAAACAACCTTTATGCACTTCTTTACTACCTTTACGCCAGTTCAAAAGAGTTTTAACAAAATCTTGGGCTTCTATAGCATCAGCTGCTAATCCTTTACCGGTAAAAGCATTCACCTTATCACCATCCCAACCTCCAGGAAAATCGGAACGTATCTCACCATGAGAATCCGAGTTTGGATTGGTCATTAAAATCTCGGTTCCGTAATAAATTTGAGGTATACCACGTGTTACAGCAATGTATGCCATTCCCATATTAAACAAATCAAAATCTTCATTGATTTGAGTATAGAAACGACTCATATCGTGATTATCAGGAAAAGTTACCAATTGGGAAGGATCCGCATACAGAAAATCATTTGCCAACATACCATACAATCGAATCAGACCCTGTCCCCAATTTCTGTCATCCTCATTTAAAGCCTTGACCAGAGCTTCCTGTAATGGGAAATCAAAAACTCCGGGTAAAAACGAGGTATAACCATCAGCATTGTGTTTTCCTTTCTGCCAATACGAAACGATGGCAGGGTTAACCGACCATTCTTCACCCACCATATTAAAATGTGGATATTCAGTCATCACTCTTTTGGTCCATTCAGCCATAAAATCTTTATCCGGATAAGGATAGGTATCCATCCTGATACCGTCCAGATCAGCATATTCGATCCACCAGATAGTATTGTAAATAAGATAATCGGCCATTAAAGGATTACTCTGATTTAAATCGGGCATTGATTCTACAAACCAACCATCGGCATGCATCCTTTTATCATAGTCTGAAGCATATGGATCAAGATTAGTTTCGCGCAGATGAGTTGTTGGTTTCCAACCATCCTGAAAATGTAACCAGTCAGATGTTGGTAAATCCTTCATCCACCAATGCTCAGAACCACAATGATTCAGGATCATATCTATAATTACCTTGATTCCTTTTTTCTTAGCTTCCTTAACCAACATCAGATAATCATCGTTGGTTCCATATCGGGCATCAGTGTTATAAAAATCGGTAATGGCGTAACCATGGTAAGATGTTCTGGTCATGTTGTTTTCCATGACAGGATTTAGCCATAACGCAGTAAAACCCATCTCATCTATATAATCCAGATGAGAGATAATCCCTTCCAGATCACCACCATGACGACCGTTCAAATCATTTCGATTAGCTTGTTCTGTCATCCCTTCCACATTATCGTTGTCGGGATTACCGTTTACAAAACGATCGGGGGTAATCAGATAAATAACATCCGAAGTATTGTATCCTTCGCGAAGTGCTGATCCTTCTTGTCTCTGCTTCAACTCATATTTATAAGTTAAAACGTTTTTTCCTTTACGGGTAAAGTTGATATCAAATGAACCGGGTTTAGTATGTTTATCAATATTTAAGTAAAGAAATTGATAATTAGGTGATTCAACCAAAACAGAACGTTCTAATTGCACGCCTTCATAATTTATTTCGGCACGAAGTTCAGAGATATTCTCTCCATAAACCATAACCTGAAGTTCGGTATCTTTCATTCCTGCCCACCAAAAGGCAGGTTCAATCCGTTCTATTTTATTTTTTGCAACGATGTTAAATCCAAGAAATAACATCATTAAAAGAAGTAAAGGTGATTTTTGCATAATTGAATATTTAGTTTAGTTATTAACAACAATCTAAAACAGCACAACCATCCTACAAAAAATTAATTTCGGAGACTTTAACTGCAATGTCAAATAAACTTCCTGAAACAGGTATCTGCAATTAATAAGGACAAAAAACAGAAACCGAAATATAAACAACAGGCTTATTCAGAATGGTCATCCATACCTATCAAGCAGGTTTTCGTCCTGAAAAGGATGGACGTAAGACATTAAGTTTGTAATTTGCTAACCAAATAAACCAGCACATGCAAATAGTAAAAACTAATAAAGGGTTGATGGCCCGAGTTCTGAATAACCGAGTTGTTCAACATCTGACATACTGGGTAGTTTTTACCATTTTTTTTGCTTTTGCATGGGGAACTTACGATAACAACTTTACCAAAACCATATTGGTTGAATTAATCAATCTGCCTGCTAAAATCCTGCTTGTTTATTCCATTCTTTACATACTTTTCCCCCGCTTCTTGTACAAGGGGAAAATCTGGCAGTTTATACTTTCTTTTTTGATCATACTTTTTTCTGCATCATTCTTACAAAGAATAAGTGACCATTACATTATTGTTGATAATTTTTTTCCTGAATGGGAGAATATTGGAATTCTCAACATTGTACAATTGGTAAGAGCGGCAGTTAATTTTGGTGCTGTACTGGCAATTCCTATGACAGTGAAACTAATGGAATATCTTGCAAAAGTAAAGCAGAATGAGCAGATGCTTATCAACGATAAACTGGAGGCCGAACTTATCTTTCTGAAGAACCAGGTTCATCCTCATTTTCTTTTTAATACTTTAAACAGTCTTTACTCATTAATTCTGAAAAAATCAGATCAGTCGCTTGAAGTAGTTTTAAAACTATCCGGATTGTTGCGTTATATGTTATACGAAACCAATGCTCCGGAAGTGAGTCTTGAAAAGGAACTGGAGAGCATTAAAAATTACCTGGAACTGGAGCAGATCAGATATGGAAAGAGAGTAGAACTAAGTTTTAATGCCTGGGGTGATTTCAATTCACATCGCATCGCTCCTATGTTATTACTTCCTTTTATTGAGAACAGTTTTAAACACAGCACCAAAGGCTTCTCGGGCATTGCGATGATTGCCATTGAGATAGGAGCCAAAGAGGATGAACTGATCCTGAAGGTTGAAAACAGCAAACCATCTGGCAATGAAAAAAGTTCGCTAGCCAGTGGTATTGGACTGCAAAATGTAAAGCGACGTCTGGATATTCTTTACCCAAAACAACATCAGCTGAAGATAGAGGAAGAAAAAGAATCATTTTTGGTAATTCTGAAAATACAATTGAAAAATTAAGCAGATGGATAGAATCAAGTGTTTAATTGTGGACGATGAGGAACTGGCCATTGATGTACTAAAAGAATATGTGAGCCGGATAGATTACCTTGAATTGACAGGGTCGTGCCGAAATGCATTGGAAGCAATGACTTTTCTGAATGAGAATAAGGTTGATCTTATTTTTCTGGATATACAAATGCCGGGACTTACGGGTTTGCAATTGTTAAAGAACATGACCAACAGACCCGAGGTAATCATGACAACCGCCTATTCTGAATATGCATTGGAAGGCTTCGAGCTACAGGTTTTAGATTATCTGATAAAACCCATTCCTTTTGATCGCTTTATAAAAGCCATTAATCGCTTTCTTAAACTTCGCCAACCCAATATTACTTTGAACGAAAGCTCCCAGTCTGACTTATACAACGATACATTTATCTTTGTGAAGTCTGATAAGATGATGATTAAAGTTTTGTTGCGTGAAATTACTTATGTAGAAAGTCTACGAAACTATGTAGCCATTCACCTCACAAATGGCAAAATGGTTAAAACCATGAATACAATCAGTAATATAGAAGATAAACTACCCGAGACTCATTTCCTGAGGGTACATCGATCCTTTATTATCGCCATTGACAAAATAGATAGTTTTATGTCGGGGAGCTTCAAAATAAACTCCGAAATCGTTCCTATTGGCCGCCAGTATAAAGAATTGGTTAAACGAATCTTAGATCAAAACAGTATTGATTAAATCCAATTCTGGCTAAAGTAATTTAGCCACCTTAAAAGAATAAAGAATTGAAGAGACATCTATCAACATAACACAGATGTCTCAAAAGAAATAGTTTAGCAATTAATTAAATATCTTTAATATCATTTTTAAAACGATCGGTTAACTCATGAATAAATCGATCAATTACCTTTTGCTCGTCAGGATTGATGCCATTACTTGAATGAGCAACCTCCTCCATCACATCAACCAGCATCTGATACTCAGGATCCGGACCGTTCTCCTGGCAGATATTCAACACTTTCTGGTACAACTCTTCCACATCTGTCTGATGCAGGCGCTCGTAATCAAAAGACCATTCAATATCCTTTCCCGATGGATGCTTTTTTAAGGCACTGTGCAACACCTCAATTTCTTTAGGTTGAATAATACCATCAGCCATTGCCACAACATACAACATTTCACCAAAAGCATCATAAAGGCGGGTTTTTACACTCATATTATTTGTTTATTAGTTTTTAAATATTGCAACTCCTTTTTCACCTAACGAATTAGCCCATCCTCGGAACATGCCGGTCGAGTTCATCTCTAACACAAAATTACCGTTTTTATCAACGGCAATTACACCTCCATTACCTGCTTCACTATTTAGTTTTCCGTTTACTACAGTATGCGCAGCATCAGAAAGACTCATACCTTTATATTCCATCAAGGCTGAAATATCATGAGCAACTGTATAACGTATAAAGTACTCTCCGTGACCGGTTGCCGAAACTGCGCAAGTTTTGTTATTAGCATAGGTTCCGGCTCCAATGATCGGCACATCACCTACTCGTCCATATCTTTTATTATTCATTCCACCAGTTGATGTTGCTGCAGCCAGATTACCCATTTTATCCATCACCACACAGCCAACCGTGCCATTCTTTCCTGCTTTCTGTAAAGCCTTTTGCAGACTTTGCCATCTTTTCTCAGTAAAAAAGTAACTACTATCAACCATCTCTATTCCATTTTCAGCAGCAAACTTTGAAGCTCCTTTACCAACCATCATCACATGAGGTGATTTATCCATAACCATTCTGGCAGCACTAACCGGATTTTTAATATCACCCACTCCGGCAATTGTTCCTGCATTCAAATCGCGTCCATCCATAATGGCTGCATCCAGTTCGTTACGGCCATCGTTTGTAAATACAGCACCTTTACCTGCGTTAAAAAGTGGATTGTCTTCCAAAACATTCACTACTTTTTCTACCACATCAACAGCTGAAGCTCCATTTTCAAGCATATTAATTCCCAACTCCAGTGCTTCAGATAATCCTGCTTCATATTTTCTGGTTGTTTCCTCATCAAACAAATTCTTATCCAGATTTCCGGCTCCGCCATGTATGGCGATCGTCCATTGAGGCTTCTGTGATTGAGTTTGGCACGAAACCATCAAAATAAGAATTAAAAGAAATGCCGATAACTTTGCCATATAATAAGAATTGTGTTTTTAAGCTTATCTCAAAAGTAGTAAATTACACCTGTATTGAAAGTAATATTGAAACCTGATTATTCCTTTCAAAACGAATATTAACCCATTCATTCAAAAATAATCCATAAAAATCAACCAACACAATTATTTTTACCACATAAACAAATAACCATGAGTATTATTCAGTTTCTTAATCTTATACTGATTGTTTTAGCTGCCTCATTTGGGTTGAGCTATTTCTGGAGTTTTTACACCCATAAATTGTTTAAACCCTTTATCTGGTTAGATCATCAGAAAAAAGATTTACTGAGTAAAATAATGCTGAAAGAAGAAAAGACTGATAAAGATAAAATACGATTCTATAGCCATTGGCTTCAGTTGAAACGCATCAAAGATAAGAATATTGAAGGTGATCTTGCTGAATTAGGAGTGTATAAAGGTGAAACAGCCAAACTGATTCATCATATGTTAACTGATAGAAAACTATATTTATTTGATAGTTTTAGTGGTCTTCCAAAACAAGTCATTCGTGAAGATTGCGATGGAACTGTTCGCCCTCAAACGGTTAAGTTTGACAATACCACACCTACCGAAGTCACTAAATACATTAGTGGAAACGGAAATATTGAAATAAAAGAAGGCGTATTTCCTGAAACTACAAGTGGTTTGGAAGATAAACAATTTGCTTTTGTTCATATTGATGCCGATTTATACCAATCGACTATTGATGCACTTAACTTTTTCTACCCACGTTTGAATCCGGAAGGATGTATTATTATTCATGATTACAACCACAACTGGGAAGGCGTTAAAAAAGCTGTTGATGAATTTGAAGCAACCATTCCGGAATGTTTTCTGCCAATTGCTGACATGTATGGTTCAACCATACTAATTAAAAACAAATAAGACCCTATGACCAAACCAATTCTGTTTATATTACTCCTAGTTTTTCCAATTCTTGCGATAGCACAAGAAAAAGACAGCTGCGTAACTCGGCCCAAAATAGGATTGGTCCTTAGTGGTGGTGGAGCTAAAGGACTGGCACATATCGGTGTAATAAAAGTACTGGAAGAAGCTGGTATCAGACCAGATTACATTGCCGGAACCAGCATGGGTAGCATAATAGGAGGTTTGTATGCCAGTGGATACACTCCTGATGAAATGGATTCAATTGTTAGAGATATAGATTGGTCTGTTGTTTTAAGCGATATGGTTCCGTTAACAGATGTGGTACCTATAGAAAAAAACGACTACAATCGCTTCCAGCTTGAATTTGACATCACTAAGGATGGATTGACAATGCCATCGGGAATGGTTCAAGGACAGCGTATCTCTGAACTCCTATCACAACTTACATGGCATGTTTCTGACATTGAAGATTTTGATGATTTACCCATACCATTCAGATGTGTTGCTGCCGATTTAATAAAAGGTACAACACATGTTTTCGACAGTGGCGATTTAATGACAGCCATGCGGTCAAGCATGGCGATACCAAGTGTTTTCACACCTGTAATATTGGATTCAATGTATCTGGTTGATGGTGGCGTACTGGATAATTTCCCGGTTTCAACAGCAATTAAGATGGGTGCAGACATTATCATTGGTGTTAATGTAGGTAATGAAGATTATCCTACCTTGAAAGATTTAAACAGTATCACAAAAGTATTGCTTAATTCAGCCATGATTGGAAGTAATCAGGAAACATTGAAAGCAATTGATTTATGCAGTTTCATTGTAACACCACATTTGGACCCATACGGAGCATCCAGTTTTTTTGATGCCATTGATATTATCCAAAGAGGAGAAACAGCAGCCCGCTTACAATTTGACACCTTCAAACAATTAGCTGATTCACTTAACAAGATTGGTCCAACACCTCAGCCAGAACAAATTCAAAAAGAAGAAAAGATACTGGTAAGTAAAATAAGCATTCTAAACCGAAAAGATATTTCAAAAAGTTATTTCTACAGTAATTTGGGATTTAGAACCGGCGATTCGATAACTGTAGAGGACATCAACAATGGCATGCGTCGTTTGATAGGCACTCGATTTTATAACAACATTAGCTATGAAATTAATAAAACAGATGGAGAGTATCATCTTATCTTCAATACGATCGAAGCCCAACCAGCCAAAGCCAAGTTCTCTTTACGATATGATAATGAATTAAAAGCAGGCATAGTTGCCAATATCACTTTACGAAATCTGGTATCAAAAAACAGTCGGTTTAGTGTAACCGGTGATATCTCCGAAGATCCACGTTTATCAGCAAATCTAATAACTTATTTAGGCGAAGGACAGAGAGTCGGCTACCTGACTGAATTTTATCTTGAACGAACTCCACTTCCTCTTTATCGCGAAGACGCAAAAAAATACGGGACATTTAACTATTTTACAACGAGGGCTTCAATCGGCACATCCTTTACACTCAAACGAAGGTCCATGCTTGAATTTAAGCTAAACTGGAAAGAAGTAAAAGTAAGTGAAAGAAGTGGTATACCTGAATTATTTGACAATCAGATTGAACGTTTTGGGAATGGTTTTTTCAGAGCTCAGGCAATTTTGGATGTAAACACATTAAATAAACGTTTTTTTGCCACTAGTGGAAAACACATACGAATTGCCATTAATTCAAATCTTAAAAGTTATAAGCTCTATAAAGGAATCGAAACAAGTCAGCCTTTTGTCGATCCATTTATTCAAGTTCCAAATGACTATTACTTATCAGGTATAGCCAGTTATAAAAAACACTTTCCAGTTTCCAATTCAATCCATATGTCAACGCAAATTGCAGGAGGAGGCTCTTTTAATAACGCCCCATTCTTTGAGCATTTCTTCATTGGAGGAACTATCTATAATCAGGGACTTGAAACAATTTCGTTTGCCGGATTAAATTATCGGGAAAAGATTGTTGAAAATTTCCTTATGGCGCAAACAGAATTCAACTATAAAATCGGCCAAATACTTTTTGGACATGTTAGTATCAATGCCATTTATGCCACTGAGTATGGAAATAATCAATTTGATTCAAGGCAATACATGATGAGTCCGGGTGAATTTATTCTGGGTGCCAATACCGGTGTGGCAATCAACAGTATAATAGGTCCTATTACTTTTGGAGTAGGAACCAATACTACCGACTATAAACCAAGATTATATCTAACTATGGGATTTCCATTTCAATAATGGAAGAGACTTCAGATTTGGAAAACAAATAGTTCATTAAAGAAAAACCCAAAGTTCCATTTAAACTCTGACGAGTTCAAATGGTACTATGGGAAGGTGAAATAGTACTTTAGATAGTTTGAGTTAAACCATATTTTTCAGCTATTTGAACCATGGTCAATGCTGAATTTGGTAATAAATCAGGTGGGCAGACTCCGAATGCCGCTTTAGTAGCATAGCGCTTACATTGAGAATATTTTTCAACTCCTCCTGTGCAATACTGAGTCTGATACGACTTTGTTGTCATCTTACGATCCTTAAGTACACCATTGAAAATAGGGCATTTTTCAACATTTGGACAATTGTTATTCATAAAAGGTATGGTTTGATCCTACTCGTATGGCTTTTCGGTTACGCCCCGTTTAAAGGTTTCTGGACTCCATATGACACCTAAATTACAGAATAAAGAAAATAATATCCATTTAATCCCTAATTTAGAATCATTCAAATAACAATAGAAAAGCCGCAAACAATTATGTTTGCGGCTCTTATTTCTATGCTTATTTTTTTACTTCTTCAATGCTTCAGCTCCACCAACAATCTCAAGAATTTCAGTTGTAATAGCGCCTTGTCGAGCCTTATTATAAATCAATTGTAATTCGGTTAACATATCAGTTGCATTATCGGTTGCCTTATGCATCGATGTCATTCTGGCCCCATGTTCTGAAGCCAATGATTCAAGAATAACACTATAAAACATGGTTTGTAATGCTTCAGGAATTACCTTTTTAATAAAGGAGATTTTATCAGGTTCAACTATGTAGTCAACACTACTATAAACTCCACTTCCAGCTTCAGCCAATTGTAATGGAAGAAATTGTTCGGATCTTACTTCCTGTACCGCTGCATTTTTAAACTCATTATAGATCAACACAACGTCATCATAAGTTCCATTTCGGAAGGACTCCATTATTTCAACAGCAATTTCCTTAGCTGATTCAAATCTTGTATTTGTATAAAGGTCATTAAAATCTTTTACAACCGGATATCCATGAGATTTAAGAATCTTTTGGGCCTGCTTACCAATTGCAAAAATATCGAGATTACCCTGTTTAAATTGATAATTGTACTTGGTTTTAATAACCCTCTCAGTCTCTTTAATAACATTACTGTTAAAGGCACCACACAATCCTCTGTTAGATGATACAACCACCAAAAGTACCTTATTCGGATCACGTTTTGCTGACCATTCCAACTCAACGTCATCATCAAGTGACTGACTCAAATCAAAAATAATACCTGCCAACCGATCCACATATGGACGGATATGCGAGATATCATCCTGTGCTTTTTTAAACTTAGCTGCCGATACCATTTTCATGGCACTGGTTACCTGCCTAGTTGTTTTAACAGAATTAATCCTGATTCGTATATCCTTTAAACTTGGCATAAAGAGTTAATATTTAAAACCTATTCAGGTTACTATTCTTTAATAATTTGTGCTACAACATCTGCAGCAACTTCTTCAATCTTTTTTGTTATTTCATCACTGTATGCTCCAGCCTCAATTTCTTCAATCATCTTACTGTGACGCACATCCAACGAATCAACAAATTCTTTTTCCCACAATTTTACTTTATCTGCAGGAACTTCTCGTAATAACCCTTTGGTACCACAATAAATAATGGCCACCTGATGACCTACTCTTGTTGGATTATATTGAGGTTGCTTTAATAATTCAACATTCTTTCTTCCTTTATCCAGCACCATCATAGTAGCCGGATCAAGATCAGAACCGAATTTGGCAAATGCTTCCAGTTCGCGATATTGTGCCTGATCAAGTTTTAAAGTACCTGCAACCTTTTTCATTGGTTTAATCTGAGCACTACCACCAACACGAGAAACTGAAATACCTACGTTAATCGCTGGTCTAACTCCTGAATTAAATAAATCACTCTCAAGGAAAATCTGACCGTCGGTAATTGAAATGACATTGGTTGGAATATATGCTGATACGTCACCTGCCTGTGTTTCGATAATAGGCAGGGCTGTTAATGATCCACCTCCCTTAACAATAGGTTTTAATGACTCAGGTAAGTCGTTCATTTTTGCTGCAATCTCATCTGATTCAATGATTTTAGCTGCACGTTCCAATAAACGGCTATGTAAATAGAACACATCACCCGGATATGCTTCACGACCTGGAGGACGACGTAATAACAAACTAACTTCACGATAAGAAACTGCTTGTTTAGATAAATCATCATAAACAATCAAGGCTGACCGACCAGTGTCACGGAAGAATTCGCCAATAGCAGTTCCTGAGAAAGGAGCATAAAACTGCATTGCTGACGGATCGGCTGCAGGAGCAGAAACAACAACCGTATATTCCATCGCTCCATGTTTCTCAAGTGTATTTACGATCTGAGCAACAGTACTACCTTTTTGCCCAACAGCAACATATATACAATAAACAGGTTCTCCTGCTTCGAAAAATGATCGTTGATTTATGATTGTATCAATTGCAATCGCAGTTTTTCCTGTCTGACGGTCTCCAATAATTAACTCACGCTGCCCACGACCAATAGGTGTCATGGCATCTACAGCTCTTAAACCGGTTTGTAAAGGTTGCTTAACTGGTTGTCGGTAAATAACCTGTGGAGCTTTTCGTTCCAGAGGCATTTCGTAAGTATCACCGCTAATAGGACCTTTGCCATCAATGGGTTCACCAATGGCATTTATAACACGTCCCAACATACCTTCTCCGGCGCGGATAGAAGCAATTCGACCGGTACGTTTCACCAAATCTCCTTCTTTTACAGCCTGCGAAGAGCCAAATAATACTATACCCACATTATCTTGCTCTAGGTTAAGCACAACTCCCGTACATGAATCTAATTCAACCAATTCGTTTGACTTAACGTTGGTTAAACCATAAACACGGGCGATACCATCACCCACTTGTAAAACTGTGCCAACCTCTTCCAAATCAGTTGCTGTTTGGAAGCCTGCAATCTGTTTTTTTAATAAATCCGATACTTCAGCCGGTTTTATCGTATCCATCTAAAATTAATTTAGTTAACGTTTAACTGAGTAATTGCTTCTTCATATTTTTCAACTTCGAACTCAGGCTGGCATCCGCCATCTTACCATCAATGGTAAGTTTAAAACCTCCTAACAAGGCAGGATCAACTTTTAAAATGAGCTCAATAGGTGAATTAAATTGTTTACGAAGGTATTGCATTAATCCGTCCACTTGCTGCTTATCCAATTCAATAGCAGTATAGAGTGTAACAGCTTTAATACCTTTCTCCTTCTTAAATAAACTTATAAATCCCCTAATGATATCTTCCAATAATACTTCGCGACTATTGTTGATTAATAAATCAATAAAGCTCATTGTGGAGTTCTGAATCCTCTTTTCAAGAACAGAGTGCAGAGCATCTTTTTTCTGTTGTGGTTTAACAACCGGGCTATTTAAGAGCTCAATAAATCCCTCTGCCTCATCGCAATAACTTTTCAAGAGAATAATATCATTATTCACCTGCTCAAGATTACCTTGCTCCGAAGCCAGTTTAAATAATGCGCTTGCGTATCTATTGGCTATTAAACTCCTATTCATATTATTCTGCTCTCTGTTTAACCAAGTTCTAGTTAAAATTTACCTCTTGCAGATACCTGTCAATTATGGCTTTCTGCTTATCAGTAGATTCCAATTCCTGTTCCAATAGCTTTCCAGCTATATTAACAGACAATTCGGCTACTTGTCGTTTCATTTCCTGGATGGCATCACTTTTTTCACGCTCAATTTGCTGACGGGCAGATACGATAATCTTATCTGCTTCTTCCTGAGCCTTACTACGTGCATCATCCACGATGTTTTGCTTTAATTCCCTGGCTTCCTTTATTAAACCATCTCGTTCTTCTTTGGCTGCAATGAGTATTTTTTCCTTTTCAACATTCAAATCCTCAATCTCAGCTTTAGCTTTAGCTGCAGCTGCTAGAGAAAATTCAATTGTTTCTTCGCGTGCTCTTAATGCATGTAAAATTGGTTTCCAGGCGAATTTCCTAAGCAGTAAAACCAATATACCAAACGTTATGGTCGTCCAAAAGACTAACCCGGGATCAGGTGTCAATAATCCCATAGCAGTTTATTTTATCCTTTCATCAAGGCAACAACAATTGCAAACAGAGCAACCCCTTCAATAAGTGCTGCAGCAATAATCATAGCAGTTTGAATTTTAGAACTGATTTCAGGTTGACGTGCCATAGATTCTAAAGCACTTCCTGCAATTCTACCAATACCATAACCTACTCCGATAACAATTAAGCCTAAGCCTATTGCGGTCAATGACAAACCTTCCATATTTAGAAATTTAATTAATAGATTAAATTATTAATGTTCTTCTTCGTGAACAGCCATACCAATAAACAAAGCTGATAACAAAGTAAAAATATATGCTTGAAGAGCACCCACCAGGAGCTCTAACATAAACATCATCAAAGACATCAAAATTGAAACCGGTGCAATAACCAATGAATTCATTACAAAAATGAGTGAAAACAAACTCAGAATAATAATGTGTCCGGCCGTTATATTAGCCATCAAACGAATCATCAGAGCAAATGGTTTTGTTAAGGTGCCAATAAACTCAATACCCGAAAGCATTATCCGAATCGGAACCGGAACACCCGGCATCCAAAAAATATGCTTCCAATAACTTTTAGTCCCACTAAAAGAAGTTACAAGATAAGTTATTACTGCTAATAACATTGTAACAGAAATATTACCTGTAAGATTACTTCCCCCTGGAAAAAATGGAACTAAACCAATTAAGTTGTTAATCCATATAAAAAAGAATGTTGTCAGAAGATAAGGCATATATCTTTCATACTTCTCCTTACCGATCTGAGCTACACCGATATCATCACGCACAAAAAGTATTAAAGGCTCTAAAAACGACTGAAGCCCCTTGGGTGCTTTTGGCACAGAGCCATACCTGCGTGCTGCTCCAATAAATAGTAACAAAAGTAGCACTGCACTCAAGAACATCGACCCCACATTCTTTGTAATTGAAAAATCCCAAGGCTTTTCATTCAGAACATTATGATGTTCATCATAATGAATGGTTCCGGCTTCATCTGTTACATAAATCTTTTCATGGTATAGTTTAAAATAATCATCCCCTTTTTTAACTATCTCCTCTCCGTGATGAAAGGATGAAGACATAAAAACATTAAAATGACCATTATAAAACAAGATAACAGGAAGAGGCATGGATATGTGCACTTCTTCACCATTGTTTTTTGTATATGAAATCACATGCCATTCATGAGAATCGGCTATATGATGATCAATCATTTCTAACGGATCAAACACCTCTTCACTTTCAGCAGTGTGTTCATCTGAGGCATATGTAGTTGATAAGCTAAAAAAAATAGCTATCAGAAGTAAAATCTGTTTTATGTGTCGCATTAAACAGTTTTTGGGTTATTGTTTCAATAATTTTACTTTGATGGCAAGGTCAGTTATCATCAATAAGAAATACGTCTTAAAGAACAAAAGTGTTTCCTTTTTGTTTTCTTCGTCCATCGGATTTATGAAAATTAGAAGAAACCCTAGGATAAATATAAGTTTAAAAACCATTAAAATCAAAATGAAGACTACCAGCTGTTCCGGGTATTTCTTACGAAGAAAAATAAAAACAAAATAAAAAAGAAGATAAATTCCTCCGGTAAAAAATGAGGAAATTAATATCTTCTTTTTTTCAATTTGCACATGATTGTTTATAACTAAACTTAACAATATACACAAAGCAACTGCTATAATATAAACAACTGTATACTTTACTATTTTATTAGCCGAACTATTTTTTTGCATCCGTTTTAACAGAAACTGAAGCTGAAGAATTACCTGCCATATCGCAAGTTCCGGTAAAAATTGCTCCTGGTTCAATAGATAACTTTCCTGTTTTAACGTCACCAGTAAGTTTACTGGAGGCTTTTAAGGATAATAATTCGGCTATTTCTATTTTGCCATCAAAGTTACCATAGATATCACAGTTTGCACACTTAACGTCACCTTTTACAACTCCATTTTGGCCAATTAAAACTCTTCCTTTCGAAACTAAGTTTCCTTCTACAGTGCCATCAATTTTAATATCTCCATTGGTATCAATATCACCTTTTATTTTAGTACCTGATCCAATCTGATTTTGCAGCATACTATCTTGTTCTGGTATCTTAGCCATTTTTTTACTTCTAATAATTAAACGTTAAACAAATATAGATAATTTATGAGTAAAAAAAACGAATTTTTATAGTTCGATCAGTTCCTTTAATTTCTGAAGTTGCCTTTCTTTATTGACTTGTCTTAGGTTACGGGCAGTATTCGTATAATACGTATGAGTCGAAATAAAATCATATTGCTTTTTATTCCACTCATCAAGGTCCATTTTGCCGTTATGAACATTCAGTTCACGGTAAAGGCTCTCAGAAACAGGTATAAAATCAGCTCTGCCAAGGTAGTCTAAATCAGCATCCTTCATAATTTTCTCCATAAAATTCCTAGGTTTTTTACCAACACGGGTTACATCAATTAATTCAACTACCTGTTGAACCTGATAGTCCTTGTAATTATACTTTGGAAGAATTTCTTTTGCGAAAGTTATGCTGTTTTCCTCATGATTCACGTATTCAAAAATAAAACCTACGTCATGCAATAAAGCTGCTGTCTTTAACAACAGTAAATCCTCATCCGTCACATTCTCTCCTCTTGCAATTATTTCTATTTGGGTTAATACATCCTGAGTGTGGGCCTTATTATGATAGTGCAACTCATCCAATAATTCTGTTTCCAGTTTGTTTAAAATATATTCTTCCAAATCACCAAATCGAATATGTTGAAGCTTTATAAAGAATTTCTTATTTGCCACAACTCCTTCATCATCATCCGATAGTTCAGGTTTGATCCTTCTCACATAATACATATCTGTCTCCCCTTTATATTTGATAGGCATTTTGCCCCTGTATTCACAAATGAAAAACTCTTTAACCAATTGATAAGTTATACCTGTAATGTTAATCATACCGGCTGTACCAGAACTTTCCATCCTGGATGCAATATTAACTGTATCGCCCCATATGTCGAACGAAACATTTTTTCGTCCTATTTCACCTGATATAACAGGTCCGGTATGAATACCTACCCGCAACTCCCAAAAGCCATAGTCTCCGGTGTGCTTCTTCTTACTTTCCTCCATAAACCATTGCATCTCTAAACCAGCCAGAACCACTTCAATTGGATTTGTCCGGTTTTTATTTGGTAACCCACCAGCACACATGTAAGCATCACCAATCGTTTTGATTTTCTCGATGTGATATTTTTCTACTACCTCATCGAAATAAATAAAAAAGCGATCCAGTTCATCAATGAGTTTTTCAGGGTTAATATGCTCAACAATACGCGTAAACCCTTGTATATCGGCGAATAAAACCGTTACTTTTTGATATTTTCTTGATCGAACTCGTCCTTGTGATTTTACAGCATTAGCCAGTTCTCCACTCTTATCCTCTCCGGCTTTAAATTTCATCCGGTATTCCTTCTTTAACTTTAATTCTACCTGCCTGGTTGCACGTTGCAGTTTCTGCCGATAAAAAAGAACCAATATTATAAAACCAATTGCTGATAGAGCACCTATACTTGTATATCCAATAACGGTATTAGTCCAAAAGGAATTACTTATTTTGATATGAAATTCATACTCATCTCCATCTGACTCCTGAATCTGAAACACATACTGACCATCAGGCAGATTAAAGTATGCTTGCCCATGCCTTTCGCCCCACTCTGTCCAATCCAGGTCGAAAGGAACTAATCGATATCGAATTAAAATCCAATCTTCATTATTCTCTTCCAAATAGAAAGAAAACGAGTTACCTTCTATGGGAATAAGGCTATCGCACTCCTGTGTAAAAACAAATTTCTGGGATTCAGCCTCTAAATAAATTTTTAAATTATTGTCTTTATTAGCTTGATTAAAAACTGATGCTGAGGCATTAGAATGAAATAACAGAAACAATCCGAGGAAATAAAAAAAATAACACTTATTTATACTTTGCACTCTATTGAACACCATTAACTTATATAAACAGATTAAGTTCCTCTACTTGCTATTAAAATCAAAAGTACTATATTTATTCCTGAATTGCAGAACATTCATCACACGTTTTTATGGAGACATCAAAAAACACAATTCTTATTCCATTCGACTTTACTGAAGTTGCAGATATTGCCGTGCAACACGCAATTAAAGTAAGTAAGAAGCTGGATGCAGACATCCTTCTTTTACATATTGTAAAGAAAGACACATTGATTGCTGAACAGGAAAAGCAATTAAAGGAAATGGCAGAAAAGATTAGTACTAAATGGGGTACATTACCAAAAACATTGGTAAAAGAAGGAACTATCTTTAAAACCATTAATGAAGTAGTTGAAGATCTAAATTGCATTCTTGTTGTAATGGGAACACATGGAATGAAAGGGCTTCAAAAACTTACAGGAAGTTGGGCTCTAAAAGTTATTGTTGGTTCTCAGGTTCCTTATCTTGTTGTTCAGACTCCTCCTAAGCATGATGAATATGCTAAAGTTGTATTCCCGGTTGATTATAAAACTGAGAACAAAGAAAAGTTGAAATGGGTTGATTTCATCAATAAGATGTTTAACTCTAAGACTTTTATTTATGCAAATGCTTCTAAAGAAGGCATCCTAGACAGCAGAACCAAAGCAAATGTGGTTTTCTCAAAGCGCTTTATGGAGGAAAAAGGAATTGATTATGAATTAGTTCTTTCCGAAGGAGAATCATCTTTTTCTCAGGAAACTATTCAATATGCTGAGAAAATTGAAGCTGATATGGTATTAATCATGACGACAAGAGATATCTCTTTCCATGATTACGTGCTTGGTGCCTATGAACAATATATTATTGCCAACAATGCACAAATACCTGTGTTGGTTATTAATCCACGTACTGACTTAATGAAATATGGTTATGGAGGTTTTGGCTGATAAGTCAAACTATATAATATTGTACAGGCGGCTAAATATTAGTCGCCTGTTTATTTTTATCCAAAAAATAAAATAGTTTTACCACCTCAACCGTTATTCAACTATAATATATAGTAATGGAATTAGTTTTTGCCACAAATAACATTAACAAATTAAAGGAAATACAGGCATCTATTGGCTCGGGTATAACTTTAAAAAGCCTGAGCGATATTATGTGTTTCAATGACATCCCGGAAACCAGTGACACCCTGGAGGGAAATGCGCGACAAAAAGCTGAATATATTTATTCTAAATATGGTGTAAACTGTTTTGCTGATGATACTGGTCTTGAGATTGAAGCCCTAAATGGAGAACCGGGCGTCTATTCAGCAAGATATGCAGGCCCTCAAAGAAATGCAGAAGATAACATGCAGAAGGTTCTTGAATTATTAAGTACAGAAACAAACCGAAATGCCAGATTCAGAACTGTAATTTCATTAATCATTGATGGTAAAGAATATCAATTTGAGGGAATTGTAGATGGCATTATACTTAATAAAAAAACAGGTATCGAAGGATTTGGGTATGACCCAATTTTCCAACCCATCGAGCACACCAAGTCTTTTGCAGAAATGTCACTTTTGGAGAAAAACAAAATAAGCCATAGAGCAAGAGCTATTCAAAAATTAGTTGAATTTCTTAAGAAGAAATAATGAAGCATATTATCACAATCAGCCTTTCTTTACTTTTAATATCCAGCCTTAACGCCCAATGGTATAATAACTGGCGTGATCATTTCTCATACAGAAATTGTGAACATATAGCTGAAAGTGATAACTATATAATTGGAGCTACAGAAACCGGTTTAATAATCTATAACTATTTAACTGGCGAAACAAAAAAGATAAGCACAGTATCAGGCTTGAATGATGTTGGTATAAGTGCTATTGCTAGTGTTGGTGATGACACTTTTATTATTGGATATGAAACCGGAAATATTGATCTATATTCAATAAATAATGTTTATAACATTCCAGATTTAAAGAATAAATCCTTACAAGGGAGTAAAAAAATAAACCATTTTAAAATTCATGAAGGTAAAGTTTATTGTAGTACCAATTTTGGGATATTGGTTATTAATATTGAGAAAAAAGAGATTTCCGACACCTATTATCTTGGTCTGAACTCATCAAACCTTATTATTAATCAATGCGAGATTGTCAATAATTCAATTTACGCTGCAACAGAACGAGGATTACTTAGAGCTGATCTTGATGATCCTTTAATTGCTTATTATCAATCGTGGAGCGACATAGGCTCCTCTTCATTGGAACATGTTACTATAAAATCCTTTCAAAACGATCTGGTAACTATCTTCGAACCTACCACTAATAACTATTCCATTTTATATGGCAATGAAGATAACTGGTCTTCAATTAAAACAACCAGAAACTATAAAAATATTGGAATCACTGATAATGAACTTATCCTCTCCGAAACAAACTTGATAACAAAATATGATTCCAACTTTAATGTTGTAGAATCAATTAAAGAATATGACAGTTCAGAGGTAGATCCTCAAACCATAAACCTAAATGAAGCATATTACTCCGAAGATAAACATTTCTACTTTATTGTTGATAAAAACCATGGCATTGTTGTTAAAGATGATCAGGATGAAGAATTTATCCTTCCTGACGGCCCTTATTCCAACAATGCATTTGACTTACATTTTAGTCCTCACGGATTATATACGGTAGCAGGAGCTTTAACCACAGACTACAACAATACAAATACATATGCTGAATATTCTTTTTATCAAAACGGTCAATGGAATTATTATAAAAACAAAATAAAAGACGAAATGTCTTTGTGGAGGGATCTTATTCGTATTTGTTCAGATCCAACAGACGAAAGTATAGTATATATGTCTTCATGGGGAGGAGGAATATTTGTTGTTCAAAATGGCAAAATAATCAATCAATTCAATCAATTCAATAGTGCTCTTACTAATATATTTCCTAATGGTAACCAGAACTATGTAAGAGTTGGTGGTATTGCTACAGATAGTGAAGGTAATGTATGGATGTCAAATAGTGAAGTTGAAAATGGGATTGTAATAAGAGATCATAATGATACTACAAAATGGCATCAATTTTCTTATGAGACCTTAAATAACCTTCACAGCGTTAAGCAAATTTTAATTGCTAAAAATGATTTCCTATGGATTATTATACCAAACACAACACGTAGAGGATTGTTGGTAATTAATCCCAATGGAACCTTGACTGATCAAGCGGATGACCAATACAGAGGCCCTGTAAGTAAAGGATCTGAAACTGACAACCGCAACGTGGGCCAACTAAAGATATGGGATGAATCACTAAATGAAATTACGAATAATGTTTATTGCATAACAGAAGATAAAAATGGATACATCTGGCTTGGTACAGACAATGGTGTGGTAGTCTATTATCGGCCTTGGGCAATATTTAGTGATGATTATCCTATTGCCAGTAGAATAAAAATCCCCAGAAATGATGGAAGTAATTTAGCTGATTACCTTTTAGAGAATGAAAATATTACGTGCATAACCGTTGATGGAGCTAATCGCAAATGGATTGGCACTCAAAATTCAGGTCTTTTTTTGGTATCCGATGATGGTGTCACCTCTTATGAAACATTTAATATTGACAATTCACCACTCCCATCAAACTATATTAATGATATTGCCATTGATCCAAACTCAGGAGAAGTTTTCATCGCAACAAGCAAAGGGATTGTTTCATACAAGGGAAAAGCAACTGAAGGACACGAAGATTTAAATACAATTTATGCTTATCCTAATCCTGTTAGAGAAGACTTTTCCGGCGAAATTACAATAACCGGATTGGTTAAAGATAGTAATGTAAAAATAACAACTGCCAGTGGCAAGCTTGTATACGAAACAAGATCATTAGGAGGTAGAGCCTACTGGAATGGACGAAATTTAAGTGGAGAAAAAGTTAAATCTGGTGTTTACATTGCATATATATCTTCTGAAGATGGCTCTGAAGTGCAGACTACAAAAATATTGATAGTTCGCTGATTTTAGTTTTTACACTTTTGTTTGGCTATATTCCGTAGCTCTTATAGATTTGTAAGAAATCACAAGAGTTCGGATTATTGATTATTATAGCTAAATGAAGAAACACCATTTAATCATTGTTTTCACAGTTGCACTTAGCATCTTAATATACGTATTGATACAGCTTACCAGATTCAAAGACTTTGATCACAATGAAAGTTCAATAAAATATATACCAACCAATGCCGGCATCATCATAAAGGCACGAAGCCTGAGCTACCTAAAACAACAGCTTAACGAACAAATAGATTTTGCAGATGAATTAAGTTCTTCAGAGCTAATTAAAAATGCTTTATCTCCTTTCTCATTACTCGATTCATTAAATCAGTTTGAAGGCTTCTCGTTAAATGATTTAACTAAACATCCGGTATATATTTCAATCCATGGACAAGGAAAAAACAGTGTCATGACTCAATATATTATTGAATTACAAAATAAAAAGGAGTCTACAGCAATTCTTGATTTCATTGAGAATACCTTGTCCAGAAGATACACAATCACTCAAAGAAAATACAACTCTGCCAACATCTTTGAAATTAAAGATAGTAATATTAAAAACGCTGCTTTTGTCTGTGTGAAAGAAGGGATTACAATAATTAGTGAATCAGCTCTATTAATTGAAGCGACACTCAGACAAATGGATGCGGACGAAGATTGGACAGCCACTGATTCCTTTCAGAGAGTTAAAAAAACTGCTGGCGCCGGATCTAACATTAATATTTACATTAATTTTTCATCGTTACCAGATATCCTTTTACCTATTACTAATCCCAAAGTCAACTCTCTGATCGAGAAGATTAAAAATCAGTCAGAATGGGGCGAAATTGATCTTGAAGTAAAAAACAACAGCTTATTATTTAATGGCTTCTTAACAGAAGGATCTGATGGTATCTTTTCAACCGTCATAAGTAATTCAAAAACTACCAGGCGAGATATTTTGCAATTTATTCCCAGTAATACGAATGCCTATATAACACTAGCCCTTAATAAAGGTGAAGACTTTAACAAGAAACTATCTTCCTACTATCAAAAAAACAATCAAACAAATCCAATCACAACTTTTGAGAAAAAGAAAAACGTTGAATTTAGAAATATATTTTTTGAATTATTAGCGGATGAATTAGCGATAACATATGATGGCAATAATCAATCAGGGAATGGATTGTTAGTTATTTCGCTTAAAAGTCAATCAGAAGCAGAAAAATCTATCAAAGAATTATTAGACAAAACAGGCAATTCGTCATCGCCTTTGGTATACAAACCTGACGATGGATTAAGTTATAATATCTATAAAAGTTTTCAGGAGCCGGTTTTTGAAATGTTATTTGGTTCTTTTTTAAGTGATATCCCCAATAAATATTTCACCTTTTATAAAAACAATCTGGTTATTGCAGACAACACAAAACAACTGGAACAATTCCTCTACAATAACATCCTTAACAAGACATTAAAATACAATAAAGTACATCAACAGTTCTTAGATAATTTCTCATCCAAAGATAACCTCTTTGTTTTTGCAAAAGCTGGAGCACTACCTCAAACAACTGAACACTTTTTCAAACCACTTTGGACCGACATTAATCGAACCCAATCAGAATCGTTATCGAACTTTTACGCTATTGGTGGACAATTCAGCGAAACTGGAAACATGATTTATTCATCAGTTTTTCTTCAATATCTTCCTGATAAGGTTTCTGAGCCAGAAACCATATGGCAAAGTTTACTTGACACACTGGCAATTACCAAGCCTACGCTTGTTCTTAATCATTACTCAAATGAAAAAGAGGTAATTATTCAGGATGCAGATTACAATTTGTATCTGATGAACAACAATGGAAGAATGCTTTGGAAAAAACCATTGGAAGAACCAGTCTTAAGCGAGATCACACAAATTGACTACTACAGAAATAATAAACTACAATATATTTTTAATACTCCATCCAAGATTTATATTCTTGACAGAAATGGCAATCATGTGGATAACTTTCCTGTAAAGCTACCATCAAAGGCAACTAATGGCATTGCGGTGGTTGACTATGATAACAACATGAACTACCGTTTTTTCATTGCTTGTGAAAACAAAAAAGTATACCTGTATAACAAAAAAGGAAATATCATTCCTGGTTGGGATTTTAACGGAAGCGAAGGCATCGTGCAATTGCCAATTCAGCATTTCAGGAGTAACAACAAAGACTATATTGTTCTTTCAGATAATCGTAGAAATTATATTCTAGACAGAAAAGGTAATATTCGTGTGCCAATTAAAAATGATTTCATATCCAATGCTGGAAGTCCATTTTATCTTATTAATAAAAACCAATCTAACGATGCCATTGTAACTTCTTCAAAAGATGGACAAATAAAAACCATAAGTCTCAAAACAGGAGAGGTTAAAAGCAATGACATAGGTCAGCTTGATTCCAATCATAAGCTATCAGTATTCTATCAGGGTAATCAGGAAAACTATCTGGTAACAGAATCTCAGAAAATTACGCTTCTCAACAACCGATTTCATATAGTATTTGAAAAGAAATTTGATAATGAAATCAATACAAGTGTTGACCTCTACCAATTTTCATCTCAAATCACTAAATTTGGTGTATCTGAGTTAAATGGCAATAAGATATTCTTAATCAATGGCGATGGAACTGTTTATAAAGGATTCCCATTAATTGGTAAATCAAGGTTTAGCATTGGTTTCCTTAAATCATCATCGGTTAAGTTCAATTTGATTGTAGCTGGAGTGAATAACTACCTTTATAATTATAGAGTTGAATAACATGGAGAAAGTAAGAATAGGTGTATTAAGTACATCTAATCATTTTATTAAAAGAATTATACTTCCTGTTCAGCAATTGGATAATGTTGAATTATATGCTATTGCATCCAGATCTGAATTAAAAGCGCAGGAGATTGCTAATGAATTTGGTATTCCCTTTCACTATGGCAGTTATGAAGATTTATTAGCGGATGAGAACATCGATGCCGTCTATATTCCCCTCCCTAATCATATGCATGCCGAATGGATAAAGAAAGCAGCAGATGCCGGTAAACACATTCTTTGTGAAAAACCTCTTTGCATGAACACAGCTGAGGCTGAAGAGATTTTGGAACACACTCAACGAAAAGACGTGTTATTACTTGAAGCGTTCATGTATAAGTTTCACCCACAATGGCAATTGGTTCGCGACATTATTAGGACTAATAACATTGGAAAAATAACTTATATACATACATCCTTTTCATACAACAATCCTTCAGCAAACAATATAAGAAACATTGCGGAATTTGGAGGAGGTGGAATACGTGATATAGGTTGTTATGCGATCTCGGTACCACGGTTTATTCTTGACAAGGAACCATTACAAGTGGTTAGTAATATAATTGAGCATCCTGAATTTAAAACAGACATGCTCTCATCTTCAATACTTGATTTTGGAGGAACCATTGCTTCTTTTCATGTTGGCACCACTTCAGACTCATTTCAAAAAGTAGATATTATTGGAACAGCCGGTCATATTAACATTCATCTTCCATTTAATACCTATTCTGATGTGCCGGCCACAGTTACTGTAACTACTTCAATTGGATCACGTGATGTCACTTTTGATCCGATTGATCAATATGGACTAATGTTTCAGAATTTCGCGGATACTATTTTAAACAAAACACCACTTCCTTTTAGCTCCGATGATGCCATTTTAAATCAGAAGGTAATGGATGCTGTTTTCAGATCAGCACAGAATAAAGGCTGGGAACTTGTGGACTAACATTTGTATTGTACGAATATAAATCTGAACCGTTGATTCTTGGAATACTCTTATTCGATGAGCTAGCATTTTCTAATAATTAAGGCATAGCAATATAAACAACTATTGGCAGAAACTTTTTTATGGAGACGTAATCACCTTTTCAAAATACAAAACGCAATAAATAGCAAAGAAAACCCAAATCAACCAACAACATCATTCACCTCATTACCAGACCTTAAAGCCCTCACAACCATATTAGATGGAAATAACTATTTCTAACTTCTATTCTATTTTTATAAAAACTTTCAATGCTTTTATCTCTGAAAGGACTTAAATAGCCCAAAAATGTCGAACCATTCTTATTTTTTCCCGTAAGAGCAAGTCGATATGAATTCATATCTTTAAGTATCTAGTCGCAAAAGGTTGATTTTTTGACTGTAAAAAGAAAAATTAAGACCTTTAAACGAAAAATTATTAGCATATTTAAATGCTAATATTATTTTGAAAGATTGGCTATATATATGGTTCTTGCTATTTTTGTTTCCCGTGTTTGAGGATTAATGGTAAGAAACCAATAAAGAAAGCATAACACAGTTGTAGACATGGATAAAAAAAATGAAAATCAAGGTTTTCTGGATTTTGCTTACCAGATGTACAAAAGCATGAAAACCAATGAGATTAATTTAGTTTACGAAGGTGAGGTAACACAGGAAATCACAAAGACCTTTACATCACTGACGGAAAAAAGTCTTGCCAAATCTGAAGAATCCAATACGGTTCAAAGAAAAGTATTCAACGTAATGGTTGAATGTCTTCAGAACATAAGCAAACATGCCGACTCCTTAACAGACGAAGAGGATGACAGAAGAGGTATTGTAATGGTAAGTCATGGAGAAGAAAGTTATAACATTATTACAGGTAATGTTATAAAAAATGAGAAAGTTGAAGACCTCAAGAAAAATCTCGAGCAAGTTAACAGCCTTGACAAAAAAGGACTATCTGATCTTTACAAGCAACAAATGCGAGACGGAAAAATTTCAGAAAAAGGAGGTGCCGGTCTGGGATTTATCGATATCGCTAAAAAAACAGGTAGTAAACTTGGATATCAGTTTAAAGAACTGAATAAAGAGGTTAGCTTTTTTATCTTAACATCAACAATTAAACGAACTTAAATCATAAATATATGGAACTTATAAACATTAAGGGAACTGACGATACCCCCAATGTAATACTTGATAAAGACAGTGCTAAATTTGAGATTTCAGGCCGATCTCTTCCGGAAGATGTAAATATGTTCTATGAACCTATTCTTAACTGGATTGACGAATACGCCGAAGCTCCATGTGAAAAAACTGAATTTAATTTCAAACTGGAATACTTTAATACAGCATCATCAAAAATAATTCTTGATATCCTTTTAAAGTTCGAAGAGATCGTTGAGAATGGACATGATGTAGTAATCAACTGGCATTATCACGAAGATGAAGAAGATATGTTGGAAGCCGGTGAAGAGTATGCTGACATTGTGGAGATTCCATTTGAATACGTTGCATACACTGACTAATTATAAAACACAAAAAACACCCCCTACATTTAAAAAATGAGTGAAGAAATTCTAAAAGCCCTGATGCAGCTGTTTGGTCTTATTGCCAAACAAGATGGTGGAGTTGAGGCAAATGAGACTGAATATGTTAAGACTTTTCTTAAACAACAGTTAAGTTCTGATGCTGTAGAGGAATATTTCTCACTGTTTTTAAAATTTTCAAAGGATTCGAAATTAGGCAAGGACGAACCTGAAGGTACTGTCAAGCTTACATCTATGAAGGATTCTGTGAAGATTCTGGGGATTTGTAAAAAAATTAATAAGCAACTTAATAAAGAACAAAAAGTAGTTGTTCTTTTGCGTTTGTACGAATTAGTTAATACCGACCGTAAGTTTACAGAACAACGGATGGCAATTATCAATACCGTTGCAGACGTATTTAAATTGCCAAAGGAAGAGATTGATGCAATTGAATCCTATACTGTTAATGATGACATAACAAAATTGGATCTTCCTGATGTAATGGTCATTAATGACAGTAAGCAGTCATTTAACAATGCAAAACACATACAATGTGGTACCTTACACGGACATGTTTTAATTCTTCGTGTTAAAAGTGCCGGATTGTATTTCTTAAGATACACGGGGCAGCAAGAACTATTTTTGAACAGCTTGTTGATCAACAATCGTCGTATCTACTTATTCTCGAAAGGTAGTTTCATTAAACTACCAAAGGGACCTCCGGTATATTACACTGATGTAGTATCCCATTTTCTGGCCGATTCAACCGCATCCAAAATTTCGTATGAAGTAAATGATGTAATGTATCAGTTTAAATCCGGAGGCATTGGTCTTCGTGAAATAAACATTTCTGAAGGACAAGGGAAGCTTATCGGTATAATGGGAGCCAGTGGTGCTGGTAAAACAACACTGCTGAATGTATTATCGGGCATTGAATCTCCAACACAAGGGGAGGTTTTAATCAATGGTTACAATCTTCATAAAGAAAGAGACAAAGTTGAAGGTGTAATTGGTTATATTCCACAGGATGATCTTCTGATTGAAGAATTGACCGTGTTTGATAACCTTTATTATAACGCTAAACTTTGCTTTAAAGATAAGAAAGAAGACGAAATAAAAGAACTGGTTGACAATACTTTAAACAACCTGGGCTTATATGAGCGTCGTCATTTAAAGGTTGGTTCCCCATTAAACAAAATGATTAGTGGAGGACAACGTAAAAGGTTGAATATTGCGTTGGAGTTGATTCGTGAACCGGGTATTTTATTTGTTGATGAACCAACATCAGGTTTATCATCACGCGACTCGGAAAATGTAATGAATCTGCTTCGTGAGTTGGCACTTAAAGGCAAACTTATTTTTGTTGTCATTCACCAGCCATCATCGGATATCTATAAGATGTTCGATAAAATGTACATTCTTGATACTGGTGGTTATCCGGTTTTCTATGGAAACCCAAGCGAGTCTCTTATTTACTTTAAACAACTCGATGCGCAAATAAACAGCGATCAGGGTGAGTGTCCGGCTTGTGGTAATCTGAATCCCGAACAGATTTTTAATATCATCGATGCAAATGTTATCGATGAATATGGAAATTATACAAACAAGCGAAAAACAAAACCTGAGGAGTGGCATGTTCATTACAAGGAAAATATTGAAATTCCTACTACTGACAGAGTAAATAGTGAACCACCAAAGTCACTTAATATTCCTTCATGGTTTAATCAGTTCAAGATTTACACCAAAAGGGATTTCTTTGCCAAAATAAGTAACAAGCAATACATTCTGCTTAATTTATTGGAAGCACCTCTGCTTGGTTTTATTCTGGCTTACTTGATTCATTATATTGTAGATCCGGAATCAAACGTATACATATTCCGTGAGAACGATAATATTCCTCCATATTTCTTTATGGGTATTATTGTCGCCCTCTTTTTCGGCCTCATTGTAAGTGCTGAAGAAATTTTTAAAGATGCCAAAATACTTAAGCGGGAATCCTTTCTGAATTTGAGCAGATCAAGTTACCTGGTTTCGAAGATTTTAATTCTGTTTACCATATCGGCAATACAAATGGTTCTGTTTGTGCTGGTCGGTAATTTCATTCTTGGCATCAAAGGTATGACGCTGGAGTTTTGGTTGGCTTTGTTCTCAATCTCAGCGTTTGCGAATATCTTAGGTTTAATTCTTTCGGCATCATTTAATTCTATTGTTACCATTTACATTTTAATACCATTGGTTATGATTCCTCAAATGGTATTAGGCGGAGCAATGTTTACATTCGATAAGCTAAACAAAGACTTTACAAGTATTGATAAAGTACCTATTGTTGCTGAAGTAATGCCATCAAGGTACATCTACGAAGGCCTGATGGTTCATCAGTACAAACACAATAACTATCGAAAAAATATCTTCGATACAGAAGTTATTAACAGTCAATCTGACTTCAAACAGGTATACTACATTCCTGAATTAGAAGAGGTTTTAAATAATTGCAGAAAATATTTTCTGGATTCGTCAGATCAATCTGAAGAATCATTCATTGCTGATTTAGATTTATTACACAACGAAATATCTAAAGAACTTAAAAGAGTTCCTACAATTGGTTTTGATAAGTTAGACCAGATAAATAAAGAGAGTTTTAACCCTGAATTGGCATCAGAGATAGAAGCATATCTAAAAACGCTGAAAAGCCATTACAGTAATCTGTTTTTTGAAGCCAATAATAAAATTGATTTATTTATTTCACAGAATTTAAAGCACAACAAAGAAAAATTCAATCGAATCAAAGATGATTTCATGAATGAAAGCATTTCTGACATTGTGCGTAAGACTTTCGACAAAAACAAAATTCTAAGAGATGGTAATAAGTTGGTACAGGTGGTTGACCCTATCTATCAAATTCCTGAACCAGAAAACTTTATAGATTTCAGAACACATTTCTTTGCACCTCAAAAACACTTTGCTGGTAAATATTTTGATACCTTATGGTTTAACATTAGCATAGTTTGGTTATTAACCATTGTTATGTATATTGCATTATACTTTGATTGGTTAAAGAGATCATTAGATTATCTTGGAGAATTAAAGCTATTCAAAAAGTAACCTTTTCCAGGTATACCGTGTATAACAAAGCTAAAATGAAATTAAAATTTACAAATATGTTAAAAAAGTTCACTTACTTAACCCTTACACTAGCAGGTGTATTTTTAATGACTGCTTGTGGAGGATCATCGAATAAGGGCGGATCGTCATCTGACGAACTAACTTTTAATGATTCATTGGCTAACACAGCACCACTTGAGCTTTCACAGGAGGTAATGAGTGATGTAATTCAAAATATCTCTTCTCCTGTTGAAATGGCAGCTTTAATTAAGTCAACCGGAGTCGAGTTCTCACAAAGGATTTTAAATAGCACTAACCAAACCGATCAATACAACACAAGCTTTAAAAGAGCTTTGAATCTTGGTGTTTATAGTGCTGATTTGGGTTACATTAATACATTTGACAAAAACACAATTGTAATTGATTATCTGGTTGCAGTAAAATCATTGGCAGAAGGCATCAAGGTTGGTCAGTTTTTTGATTTTAATTCATTAAAAAGACTTGCAACCAATAGTAATAATCTTGATTCATTGATGCAGATCTCTATTTCCAGCTTCAATAAGATGGATTCTTACCTTCGCAGTCAAAATCGTAGCAATGTATCATCCCTTATTATTACAGGAGCTTGGATTGAAGGTTTATACATTACAGGAAAAGTTATTGAGCAAACAAATGATGAAAGTTTAATCAAGCGAATCGGTGAGCAGAAAGACATCATTAATATTCTTGAAATTATTTTGAAGAACTATAGCAGTCAACCAAATTTTTCAGAATTAGCTGATCAGCTTGGTAATTTGAAAGAGGCTTATAAAGATGTTAAGATTACAACTGAAGTTGGTGAACCAACTACCGTTGAGAAAGATGGTAAACTGGTTATCATTCAGGATGAGATCAGCCATATTGAAATTACACCTGAGCAAGTAACAGCCATTATCGCTGAGATCAATGCTTTACGTGAATTCATTGTGTCATAAATTTGAATAATCTTTAAAAAGTTTATTTTTGTCACATTAATTTTACTGATCCACATAAAATTACGAACATGAAGAAGTCATTATATACACTACTATTTCTATTAACAGCATTTGCTTTTGCAGGTCACGCACAATGTGGCGATGACTTATTAAAGGAAGCTTTGAAAGAAATGGGAAGCAGTCAATACATCAAAGATTTTACAATCGAACTTATTAAAGAAAAGAAAGATGTAAAAACTGGATATATTAAGTTTTCTATTTTCTTAAATAGCAACACACAATATAAATTCAACGTTGCCAATGGAATATCCAATGTTGATAAGGTTGTGATGCAATTAAAAGATAAAGAAGACACAAAGGTTCTTGCCAGCAATTTATATAATGGCAAAACATTCGATGAGTTTAGTTTTGTTTGTCGAAAAGCAGGGGTTTATAACCTATTATTCTCTTTCAAAGGAGGCCAGGAAGGTTGCGCTAAAGCAGTGATGTCGCTGGTAAAACAAATGCAGTAAGAATTTACATACGATATAAAAAAAGGTCATTGATTATTCAATGACCTTTTTTGTTGCCCATTGTTTAATCCACTTATAAAGTTGAATATTCAAGGCAATTAATAAAAAACCATAAATACTATCCTCAACAGGTATTGTTCCTATCCTAATTCCAAGGTTCTCCTGATTGTTATACCAAACAATTGGTTCTGCTATCCAGGAGCCGGTTAGAATTCCATTACTTGCCAGAAAAAAGGGTATAATTAACAAATAAGATAAATATATCCAGGCTAAACTAGTACGACTAAAATAAATGGTTAACAGAAATATTCCTGTAGATAAAAAAGTTATAAAAGTATACAGTCGATTATAACTTATAATTGCCAAGCCGATTAAAAAAATAGCCATAATCAGGCTTAATGATCTTTCAATATTTCTGAGAAAGTTTTGACGAAGCAAATATTTTAATGCATACCAGGTAAAAACACATGCATAAGGAATAAATATAAAAAATAAGATTTCTTCAATCGGGAGATTGAAGATATATAGTCCTGTAAGATAATCCGGATTAAATCCCCAGATACCAGCTTCAGTAAAAAAATAATCCCAGATGATGAATGATAACCCAATCAAGAAATTGGCCGGTAAAAAATACTTCCATTCTTTATAAAAAGGATGTTTTGGATAAAAGCTGGCAATGAGCGGTATTACAATACAACTCAAATCAACAAACAGATATGTCAGATTTTGCCAATTCAAATCAGTCCGCTTTTAATCTCCTGAACTGACAAATGTTTGGCCTCTTCCATAAATCTTTTGGGTACATAAAGCATACCGAAACATTTTCCTCCTTTATGGTGACTCTTATGCGCTAACCATAATCCTTTGAAGTAAGTATGCTCAACATTCTTCATCCAATTAAATCGATGATGGATGTATACATCATGTATGAGAAAATATGCTATTCCATAAAAGAAAATACCCAAGCCAATAAAGAACATAAAGTTTAAAACTGGATTAAAACCAAAATAGAATAGCAGAATACTAGGTGTGGCAAAAATGATAAAAAACGAATCATTCTTCTCAAAGGTTGTTTCATGCAGTAAATCATGATGATCCTCATGCAATACCCACAAAAAACCATGCATAATGTATTTGTGAGTAAACCATGTTATTCCTTCCATCAATAAGAAAGTAAGAATGACTATTAGAATATATAAAAACACCATAAGTACCATTTTATTGATTAATATTCTTGTTCATTAAAACCTTCACTTCATCTCCAATTAATGCCTGACCTAATTCATTCGTAATAAATTTCTTATCCTCTGCTTTATTAGATGAATATCCAAGAAAAAAAGGGGCATTTGTCTGAACTAAATAACGAACATATCTTCCATCAATGCAATTTGGGTATTTCTCAATATAATTTTCAAGAAGCTTCTTCCCTTTATTGAAAAACTGTAATTTACGATAAGGAGACACAACATATTGCGCTTTTTGCATATAAGCCGATGCCAGATAAGCATCTTTAATATTTAGTTCACATGTATCCAATATTGATATGAACTTGTTTAGTTTATCGTCACTATCAATATTATGATAGGCCAACCTAATCGCATCAGCCTCTATACCTGATAAAAACAGGACACTTATTAACGCAAAAGTGGGCATTTACAAAATGTTTAACTTATATCGAACATATGCTTTTAAAAGAATTTCCATCTTGAAAAAATTATTAACCCGTACCCTTTCTTTCATTATTTTCTTACTATCCGTTACTTTTAATTCTCTTAGCAAACGCATATAATATCTGTAAGCCAGATAAACCCCTAAACGGCCTTCCATCGGTAGACGAACAATTCCTTTGTAGGCTTCTTTGAAATCCGCTTCAATGTCTTTTATAATATCCTTTTTTGTATCCTCGTTGAGAGTATAATTCTGAAGATTTGGAAAATAAGATCTTCCTAAATTTAGGGTATCATCTTTCAAGTCACGCAAAAAATTGACTTTTTGAAAAGCTGAACCTAATCTTCTTGCAAATGGCTCCAACTCAGCATAACGTTTTTCGTCACTTTTAACAAAAACCTTCAGACACATTAGACCAACCACATCCGCCGAACCATAAATATATTCGGCATATTCTTCAACTGTTTTATAGTTGGTTTTATACAAATCCATTCGCATACTTATCATAAAATCATCCACCAGATTGTATAATTTATACTGATGAACTATCTCCTGGAAAGCATTTAGGATTGGATTCATACTAATTTTTCGATCAAGCGCTTTTTTGTAATTCTCCTCAAATTCGTTAAATAACTCATCCTGATTGTATGAATCGAAAGTATCGACAATTTCATCAGCATATCTGACAAATCCATAAATGGCATAGATAGCTGGCCTGACAGAAGGAGCAAGAAGAGTGATTGCTTTTGAGAATGATGTACTATAGGTTTTCGTCACCAATCTACTACAGCTATAGCTTGATTTATCAAACAACTGTTTCATGGTTTTCTGGTTTTAGTAATTAATGAACTAACAACTTTACCGGAAATCAATGAAGGCGGAACTCCCGGTCCTGGAACGGTCAACTGTCCGGTGAAATAAAGATTTTTCACCTTACCACTTTTTAATTTGGGTCTCAAAACATGTGTTTGCAACAAAGTATTTGCTAAACCATATGCGTTTCCTTTGTACGAATTATAGTCAGATACAAAGTCGCTTACACCATATGTTTCTTTAAATAAAACATGGTCCAGAAGTTTTTGTTTAGTTAACTTTTCTAGTCTTGAAATAATAATATTAAAATATTTCTCTCTTATTTGATCAGAATCATCCAAACCAGCAGCAATAGGAATCAGAAATATTCCAGCCTCTTTGCCTTCTGGTGCAACACTTGGATCTGAAATACTCGGAAAACTGGCATAAAATAGTGGATCCTCAGGCCAACTTTTCTTGTCATAAATAGCTTCAGCATGTTTTTCAAAGTCTACATCGAAAAACAGCGTATGATGCGAAATATTGATCAGTTTTTTATCAAAGCCTACATAAAACAATAAAGCAGAAGGAGCAAAAGTTTTATTACCCCAATAACTTTCAGAATATTGCCGATACTTTTGAGGTAACAATTGTTCAGTAAAATGATAATCAGCCCCACTCAAAACAATGTCAGCTGTAAACTTTTCATCATTAACAATTACTCCACAGGCATTACCATTTTCAACAATTATCTCCTTAACCGGGCTATCCAGCACAATTTCAACACCTAATTTCTCTGCTAATTTCTGCATGGCTTTTGCCACCTCGAACATACCACCCTGAGGATGCCAGGTTCCAAGTTTAAAATCAGCATAATTCATAAAACTGTAAAAGGAAGGTGTCGTTGATGGTTTTGCACCCAAAAACAATACCGGGAATTCAATAATCTTTCTCAATTCCGAACTCTTGACAACCCTTTTTACTCTCTTTTGAATAGTACTAATAAATGAACCTAGCTTTAATGCCGTTTGTGGAGTTACAATCTCCATAATATTCTGACCCGGTTTATAAACCAAATCTTTGATGGCTATTTCGTAATTTGATTCTGCCTCAGAGATAAACTTTTGAAGTTTAAAAGAACTCCCGGCTTCAATATTTTCAAAGGTTTGTTTAATTTCTTCAAAGTCAGCTGAAATTTTCACGGAGTGATCTTCATCAAAGAAAACTTCATAAGCAGGATCAAGCTTTTTTAAAGCGTAGAAATCTTCAGGTTTATAATTAAAATCAGCAAAAAAAGATTCAAACACATCTGGCATCCAATAAAAAGTTGGCCCCATATCAAAAGTGAATCCGTCCTTCTTAAGTTGTCTGGCCCTACCTCCTGCATAGTTATTCTTTTCATAAACAGTTACAGAATAACCCGCCTGAGCCAAATAACAGGCAGCTGATAAAGATGAAAATCCGGCACCGATAATTATTACTTTTTTATTGCTCACTTTTGTTTAATTATTTTTTGTAATTATTAAACATCGAAATAAAAGATAAGTTCATCCGAAATAGAAAATATTTTATAACTAATCATTTAAACAATCTTCATTTGGAATTAAGTAAGTCATTTAGTTAATTGCTTATGAAAAATAAATCTATGGACTTACAGATTCTTTCAGGTAATTATAATATTGAAGATCAAATATCAAACGGATTATTCATAGCATCCAGAAAGTCGGATAATCTTAAGGTAGTGATCAAAAAAGTTAAACATAAAAACCATGGATATCTTGAATCCTTCGAAAGATTTTCGAAAATAAATCATCATTCAATTGCCAAGACACTGGAATTAATAAATGATTCCGGTGACCAATATGTTGTGCGGGAATATCACCAGGGAACGAGTCTTAAAACTATACTTGACACAAGATCGATTTACCATAAGGTAAGTGAGCGTTTCTTTATACAACTTACCATCGAACTTTTAAAAGCTGTTGATCTTCTCCACCAATCAAATGTTCTTCACCTTGATCTTAAACCAGCTAATATTATAGTTAAGCATAAGGAAAGTGAAACTCCAACGGAATGGAAGCCTGAAAATATACTTCTAATCGATTTTGAACAATCATTATGCTTCCCTGTAGAGAAAGGTCTGCGAAACCGTTTTACATTAATTTATAGCCCTCCGGAGCAACTATTAAATCGACTTCATTTATTAAAACCATCGAGTGATATTTCGGCAATAGGTATTCTTTTATATGAAATGATTGCAGGTAGTGCCCCCTATTGCGACTGTAACCCTGAAATGTTATTACATCTCCAGTTAACCTATCCAATTAAGAAAAGGCCAACTATGAGGGATGAATTTTTTGAGATAATTCATAAAGCTTCGTATAAATCATCTTTCCCAAAACCACCAAGAATGCTTGATTATGATACCATTGATGATATTTTATCCAAAGGAATTAATGAACGATATCAATCTAGTGGTGAAATGATTATTGCACTTAATAATTATCTTGAATTAATAAAGAATTATGAACCTTCGTGGTGGTATAAGATGTTGAGACGTTTGGGTTTCTAATTATACTCTACATTAATATTCCCCAGAATACCATCAAAAACCCGAGAAAAAATCCGACATGAACTTGAGTAGGGGTATGTGCATTTAGGTACAACCTTGCACCACCAACAAATCCGGATACTAGCACAACGGAAGAGAATACAATCCATATATCCAGACCAAAACGCATGGATAAAGCTAACATTGCACCTGTAAGACCACCGATACCAATCATATGCATACTAATCTTCCAGAAGAATGTCACTGCCATTGAAACAATAATGGTTAACAGGGTAGCCAGCATAAACCCTTTTATAAAATAAGGTACAACCGGAAATCTGATAAGAAAATAATAACCTAGCAAATAAAACAAACCTGTGAAGGCAACTGGTAATAAACGTTCTTTTCTTTCTTCCATATAAACCGATTTGATAACGCCTAAAAGGAGAAACAATGGAATCAGGCTTAAAGGAAGAATACAAGTACTTAAAAAGACTATCAAATAGACAATCCGCTGATGCTCAATAGGCATGTATGAGAAATGTCCACCTACATTAAAAATCAGAAATAACCCAATAGTTGGAATTAACAAAGGGTGAAATATGGTTGAGATTACTCTGGAAAAAATTTTCATTTCAGACAGCTATAGCTCTTTTCTTAGTCGTGCCACTGGAATACCTAACTGCTCACGATATTTTGCCACAGTACGACGTGCAATATTATATGATTTTTCTTTCAAGATACTCGCCAGTTTATCATCTGTCAACGGCTTTCGCTTATCTTCATTCTCAATACATTCTTCGAGAATCTTTTTGATTTCGCGGGTACTTACTTCCTCTCCGGTATCGGTTTGCATACCTTCGGAGAAGAAATATTTAAGAGCGAAGATTCCAAAATGTGTTTGAATATATTTACTGTTCGAAACTCTTGATATAGTTGAGATATCCAGATTAGTAACATCTGCAATATCCTTTAAAATCATTGGCTTCATCTTTGTTTCATCACCTTCAACAAAATACTCTTTCTGATACTCAAGAATTGCTTCCATCACCGTTATTAAAGTATTTTGTCTTTGCTTTATAGCATCAATAAACCATTTTGCCGAATCAAGTTTCTGCTTCACAAACATAACAGCATTCTTCTTATCTTCGGTTTGATTCTTCTTATTAGCACTAAAGTCTTCCAGCATATCAGAATATGTATTACTGATACGCAACTCAGGCACATTTCTGTTATTCAGACTAAGCTGAAACTTCTCATCCTCAACATCCAAAATAAAATCGGGAATGATGTGTTGAACCGTTTTACTCATGGTATTGCTATATGAGCTACCTGGTTTCGGATTCAACTTTAGTACTTCTGCCAAAGCATCCTTCAACTCATCTTCATCAATATGAAGTCGTTTTGTTATTTTATCGTAGTGTTTACGGGTAAATTCTTCGAAGTGATATTTTAATACCTGAAAGGCATTCTCAACATCAGGAATGGTTCTGTCTTTTCTGCTGATTTGCAGCAACAGACATTCCTGTAAATCTCTCGCACCAACGCCTGCCGGATCGAAATCCTGAACAATCTCTAGAACATCAAGAGCTTCTCGTTCATCAACCTCAATATTTTGAGCAAATGCAAGGTCATCAATAATCTCATCGACTTCACGACGCAGGTATCCATCCTCATCAATGTTACCAATAATATATTCAGCAATCTCATGCTGACGTTCGGTAAGCCTGCGGAGCCCTAATTGGGCTATCAGATGTTCATGAAAAGTGGTACCGTTTGAGAACGGAATATCTTCATGCTTATCATCCTTGGAGAAGTTTCTTTGTTGAAGTTTATAAGCCGGAATATCTTCATCAGTGATGTAATCATCAATCGACATCTCATCTCGCTCGTTTTCAGGCTCCTTATAATCCTGATCATCACTATCAGGATCTGCTGGTTGTTCGCGCTCTAACTCTAATACAGGATTCTCTTCAATTTCCTTTTTAATACGTTGCTCAAGCTGAGCTGTAGGTATCTCAAGCAGTTTTATCACCTGTATCTGAAGCGGTGATAACTTTTGAAGAAGCTTTTGTTGTAAATTCTGTTTTAACATCCCCTTTATCTTTTTTCAACTCAGTTGGCACGAAATTTAATTTCCGTTTTACAGAAGATAGAACAATCCCTGAACAACTATCAACAAAATTAAAATTTATTCCTCAAAACAGACAGTCGGCCTGTTATTTTTAACGATTTATTACATAATAAAAAAGCCGGCTATTCATAACCGGCTTTTATTCTATTTTATAATATCTTAAAATTCTGCTGTTTTAGGGGTACGTGGGAAAGGAATTACATCCCTGATATTACCCATTCCTGTCACAAACAACATTAAACGTTCAAACCCTAATCCGAATCCACTGTGAACTACCGACCCAAAACGGCGGGTATCAAGATACCACCACATTTCTTCTGCCGGAATTTCCATTTCAGTCATTCTGTTATAAAGCTTATCATAGTTTTCTTCACGTTGAGAACCACCAATGATTTCACCAATCTGAGGGAACAAAACATCCATAGCACGAACGGTTTTACCATCCTCATTTTGCTTCATATAGAATGCTTTGATATCTTTAGGATAGTCTGTCAGGATAACTGGTTTTTTGAAATGCTTTTCAACCAGGTAACGTTCATGCTCCGACTGAAGATCACTACCGAATCCATCAATTGGATATTTAAACTTACCTTTCTTATTCGGTTTTGAATTTTTAAGGATATCAATTGCTTCGGTATAAGGTAAACGGATAAAATCATTAGCCAATACAAATTCAAGCTTCTCGATTAATTCCATTGTTTTATCTTCAGCTTTCTTATCCTTTTCTTCTTCCTGCAGACGATTGCTTAAGAATATCAGATCATCCAAACAGTTATCTAATGCATATTTGATCAGAAACTTAAGGAATTCCTCAGCAAGATCCATATTATCATTCAAATCATAGAAAGCCATTTCTGGTTCAATCATCCAAAACTCAGCAAGGTGACGGGAAGTATTTGAATTTTCAGCACGGAAAGTAGGACCAAAAGTATAAATTTCACCCATTGCCAATGCAGCCAACTCCCCTTCTAACTGTCCTGAAACAGTAAGATTGGTAGCTTTTCCGAAGAAATCTTCTTTAAAATTAATATCTCCTTCTTCCGTTCTTGGTAGCTTATCTAAATCAAGGGTAGTTACTTTAAACATCTCACCTGCTCCTTCAGCATCTGAAGCTGTAATAATTGGAGTATGAATATTAAGAAAACCCTTTTGAGTAAAGAACTGATGAACGGCAAAAATCATAGCATGACGAACACGGGCGATAGCACCAAATGTGTTTGTACGGAAACGCAAGTGAGCAATCTCACGCAGGAATTCAAGGCTATGCTTTTTAGGTTGAAGCGGATATTTATCCACATCACAATCACCCATCACCTCAATTTCTTTAGCTAAAACCTCAACAGCCTGTCCACTACCTGTTGATGCACAAACTTCTCCATTGATAGAAACAGCAGCTCCTGTTGTGATTCTTTTCAATTGAGCCTCATCAAAATTGGGTACATCAACAACTATTTGCAAATTATGGATACATGTACCGTCATTCAATGCAACAAAATTAACTTGCTTATTTCCTCGTTTGGTTCTAACCCAACCTTTGACATTTACTATCTGACCTGTTTCTGTAGTTTTTAGCAGGTCGGTAATTTTAGTACGACGTATCTGTTCCATATTGTATTCTTAAATTATTTCAGGAAATGCAAAATTAATGATTTGTTTTTATTGTATGTAAACTTGATGGGTAAATGCAAGAATAAACATCAAATATCTTTCAAATTAGTAATAAAAAAAGGTGACCATTAGAAAATGACCACCTCTTTTTACTATCTAAGGTCTTTTATTTCTTTGTAAACTGTTCCATTTTATTGTCGTAGTTGATATAGTACTTACCTTTTTCAAGCGAAGCAACATTAACTTCTCCCGAATAACCCTTAAATACAATACCTCCATACTCATCATAAATTTCGTAAAGCGTTGGCGCTGTAAAACTCAATACATCGTCTACCTTGTTTGATGATAAAGTAACTTCAGCTTTAGTTGAGATAAATGTAACCTCATCACTATAACGTGGTTTTTTACGATAATCAACCTGCTTTATTCTAAACTTATTCTCACCGGCATGCTGACGCACTTCAGCTTCATACTTATTTTCACTAGCGGTTCCCTTACCATTAATCTCACCAACTTTTACCCATTTGTTCCAACGATACTGTTCAATAACATACGGTAGTGATCCGGCTTCATTCTTCGAAGTCCAGCTGATCTTACCATCGGCTACATTGATATTGGCAATCTCAAAAGTAGCTCTGGCATTTAATACTTCAGGATTTAACACCTTAGGCGCACAATCCTCTTTGTACTTAATACCAACACTTATAGGTTGGCCAATACTAAACTCGTATACCGTTAAATCAACCTCAAATGCACTTGAGTTAATTTCATCTGTTGTTGTTTGCCCGTTTACAGTAACTTCGTAAACACAAAAACCAACACCGGAAGCTGCAAAAGGATTCTTTACATATAAATTTTCGCCCTGAAAGGTACCATTCAATACCATTTCACCGGCAAAAAGGCTACTTAAAGAAACAACAGTTGCGAAACAAGCAAAAAGTATTTTTTTCATGCTAGGCTTGATCTAGATTTATTTTGGGAAAGCAATTTAAAAAACATAATTACCATTGCAAAATTTTCATTCTCAGATAAGGCAAAAAATCCACTATTTATATTCTTTTTTTGACAAAAAGAGATTTTAGCCCTCCGGATCAACCCAATCTCCGTTCTGTTTTATCAATTCAATCAGTTCATCAACGGCTTGTTCGCCAGGTAAATTTCTTTTAACCAGTTCTCTGTTTTTAAATAAACTTACTGTTCCCGGACCAGAGCCAATGTAACCATAATCAGCATCAGCCATTTCACCAACACCATTTACGATACACCCCATCACACCAATCCTTAAACCCTTGAGATGAGAAGTTTTACTCTTAATCTTCCGGGTTGTTTCCTGTAAAGAGAATAATGTACGTCCACAGCCCGGACATGAAATGAATTCTGTTTTGGTAAATCTAACTCTTGAAGCCTGAAGGATACCAAATGAAATATTTGTTAATTCACTTTTAGAAACAGTTCCTGAATTACTTAGCAATATCCCATCCACGAAACCATCCAGTAACAATAGCCCTGCATCAGCTGCTGATTTAATCTGCAAATCTTCAAGCTGATCCTCGTTATACTCATTCATTAAAACCACAGGATGAGTCAATCCCATCTCATCCATCTTAAATATCAAAGCTCGTTGTTCAACAGGCCTGTTTATATGGTTCGAATAAGCTAATACGATAATGTTTCTATGTCTCTTTAATACCTCAACGATTTCTTGATCCAGTTCGGGTAATGAAAGTTTTAAAAAAAACGGCTCCTTAAATTCAGTTGATTCTTTTAACTCAGATGCAGTCATTAACGGGTAGACATTATCATCCAATCCTTGCTTCCAGTTTAAATATGGAATAACATAAGACCTGCTGTTATCAGGTTGACCAATCTCTTCAACCAACAGATAGTCTGTCATTTGCTTTTCATTATCCGCTTCACCAACAACAACTGCTATATTCTCACCACCAATGTTTAGCACAGCATGTGACTTTCTTTTATTATACTCATAAGGAGTAAAAGATGTCACCATACCAACCGGAATAGGATCATGATCCTTTCGCTGAATGATATAATTAACCAATTTCTGAGCCACAGGAACTTCCTTTTCCGGATCTTCGGTTAACGAAACACGTATGGTATCTCCCAAACCATCTGCCAATAAAGCACCAGACCCAACAGCTGATTTTATACGTCCTTCATCTTCACTGCCAGCCTCAGTAACTCCCAGATGCAAAGGATAATTCATTTTTTCCTTTTTCATACTGGCTACCAGTAAGCGCACCGTATGAACCATAATACGCGTATTGCTGGCTTTGATACTCAAAACAATATCATTGAAATCAAGCTCGCGACACATGCGCAAATATTCCATACACGATTCCACCATTCCTTGTGGCGTATCACCATATCTGCTCATGATACGATCGGACAGTGAGCCATGATTGGTTCCGATACGAATGGCAGTTTGATTCTCTTTACATATTCTGATGAATGGCTTTAGCTTAGACTTAGCTGATTCCAGCTCTTCATCGTAAGCCTCATCTGTGTAATCAATCAGATTGAATTTTTTAGCACCACCTGCGAAATTACCCGGATTGATACGAACCTTCTCTACTTTTTCAGCAGCAATCTCAGCTGCATTAGGATTAAAATGGATATCTGCAACAATAGGAGCATTATATCCCTTATCCAGCAAAACCTTTTTAATATTCTCAAGATTATATGCTTCGCGTCTACCCTGAGTGGTAATACGAACAATATCAGCTCCTTCATCCAGAATACTCATCACCTGACTGGCTGTTCCATCCGTATCAAGTGTATTTGTGGTTGTCATTGACTGAATTCGGATGGGAGCATCACCTCCGATTGTCATATTTCCAACCTTTACTTCTATAGTTGGATTTCGATGATAATTAAAAAGGTCTTCGCAATAGATTGGTTCTTCCAACATGATTGAAAATTTATCTCATTTACTTAACAGCAACACAAAAGTAATACAATGCTTCAAGGATTGCTTTAACTTGCTTATTACTTTTTTATAACTTTATTGCCCATAAATAACAAAGTATGTCGATAGTAGTTAAAGGTATTGAGAAAAATTTTGGTCAGCAGAAGGCTCTCGATCAGGTTTCATTTGATATTAAAAGCGGTGAAATCGTTGGTTTCCTGGGACCTAACGGAGCTGGAAAATCAACCATGATGAAGATAATTACCGGATTGCTGACTCAATCGATGGGTAGTGTTGAAGTATGCGGCCTGAATAATAACAATATCAATAAAGATTATCGACGTAAAATTGGTTATCTGCCGGAACATAATCCATTGTACCTTGATATGTATGTGAAAGAATACCTACAAATGGTTGGCGGTATTTATAAACTCCCTAACATCAAAGAGAGGGTGAATGAGATGATTGACCTAACAGGTTTGGAGAGGGAACAACACAAAGTGATTGGCAGCCTCTCCAAGGGATACCGACAAAGAGTTGGCTTGGCTCAAGCACTGATACATAACCCGGAGGTTTTAATACTTGACGAACCTACAACAGGTTTGGATCCAAATCAAATACTTGAAATAAGAAACCTCATCACCAACATTGGAAAGGAAAAAACTGTAATGCTGAGCACTCACATCATGCAGGAAGTTGAAGCCATATGTGAGCGGGTGATTATTCTTAACAGAGGTAAAGTAGTAGCTGATTCACCGGCTACGCAACTTGATGATTTAAAGGGAGAATCGGAAGTAATAGTAGATATAGAATTCAATAAAGAATGTGACCTCAATAAACTTCGTCAATTAGAAGGAGTAAAGTCTGTGGAAAACACATCTTCTGCTCATTACAAAATCAAATCAAATCCTAAAACGGATATTCGTCCGACTGTTTTCCAATTTGCTGTTGACAACCAATTGATCATTCTGGGTATGTCAAGAAAGGAAATGGGGCTGGAAGAATTATTTCATCAGCTTACTCAATAAAAAAGGTGCTTGTTTAAACTTTCCCTATCCTAAAATTGTAGTAATGGGAAACTTTAACGATGGATTTAGGAATTAAAAACCAAACATTCCTTGTTGGCGGTTGTACTGCAGGTTTTGGCAAGGCAACAACTGAGGCATTACTGAACGAAGGAGCAAAAGTTATTGGTGTAGCCCGAAAAGAAGAAGGATTAAACCAGCTTCATAGTATCTATAAAAAGTCATTTATCCCTTTAGTCGGAAACATTACAACATCCGAAACGATAAATACAGCTGTTAACCTGGCAAAGCAAGAAAATATTTCCGGCGTTTTGATCAATGCAGGTGGTCCGCCAGCTATGTCGTTCGAAGAAACCCGTCTTTCGGATTGGGATGAAGCATACCGGAATTTACTTCGCTGGAAAGTAGAATTAACCCATAAACTACTACCTCATTTTAAAGAAAAGCAATACGGACGGATAGTTTTTATCGAAAGTTCATCAGTTAAACAACCCTACGAAAACCTGGTACTCAGCACTTCACTGCGATTGGCGGTGGTGGGAATGATGAAAACAGTTTCGCAGGAAGTCAGTGGTCAGAATATTAACTTTAACATGATTGCTCCGGGCTCTCATAACACCTCAGCCATCAATCGTTTAATTGAAAAGAAAAGTCAGGTAACAGGTGATGACTTTGATAAGGTGAAGCAACAATTTATTGATGCCATCCCTGCTAAACAATTTGGAAATCCGGAGTATCTTGGCAGTCTGGCAACCTGGTTACTGTCGCCTATAGCTGAGTTCGTTACCGGTCAGGTTTATGCCATTGAAGGTGGGGCAGTAAGATCAACCTTATAACAAGGGGCTAAATAATCGGGCAAAAGATTCCTTTGTCTTTTGCCATAAAGGTCGTTTAATCCATTGGCTTAGAATAATTTTATTCGACTCCATTAAATCATCCATAAAATATCCTTTCACCTCTTTGGCTGTATCTTCATTATAGATAAAAGCATTCACCTCAAAGTTCTGCTCAAAACTTCTGAAATCCATGTTAGCTGTTCCAATCACACACAATTGGTCGTCAACCACCATCATTTTGCTATGAAGGAAACCTGGTTGATAGTAATAAAATTTCACCTCTGATTCCAACATCTCTTTGATGTATGATTTAGTGCATAAAGCTGTAAAATAGGCATCACTCTTTTCAGGAATCAAAATTCGCACATCCACACCACCTAAAGCTGCTGCCTTGAGAGCCAACAATACACTTTCGGAAGGCATGAAATAGGGCGTTGTGATATATACATATTTCTGTGCCATTGAAATGGCCTGATACAATCCCATCATAATGCCCGGCCAATCGGTATCAGGGCCGCT
The DNA here is from genome assembly GCF_963674565.1 of uncultured Carboxylicivirga sp. NCBI lineage: Bacteria > Pseudomonadati > Bacteroidota > Bacteroidia > Marinilabiliales > Marinilabiliaceae > Carboxylicivirga > uncultured Carboxylicivirga sp. The sequence continues at coordinate 4,758,051 of NZ_OY771430.1, read as the reverse complement.
GGCAACAATTTGCATTACTTTATCTCCAATGGGTTCCTTTGGTGGAAAATAAAACCGTTCAGCAATATCTTTCTGGCTAACAAAATACCAATCAGTAAGAAATACCGTTTGAAGCGCATTAACAGCATCACCCATTACCTGCAGATGCATATCACGCCATATTCCGTAATTCGGATTACCTTCGATATATCGGTTAGCAACATTTAAACCGCCAACAAAACCAATCTCTCCATCCACCACAACAATCTTTCGATGGTTACGATAATTTACCTTAGCCGTAAAGGTTGGGAAACGAACCTGTAAAAAGCTATATGCTTCAATTCCGTCTTTTTGAAGTCCTTTAAAAAAATCTTTTTTCAACTCCCAGCTTCCAACATCGTCTACTAAAAAACGAACTTCAACTCCTTCCTTAGCTTTTTCTTTTAATATTTCGAGTATCTGATTGCCGATGGTATCAAGATCAAAAATGTAAAACTCAAGATGAATAAATTTCTTAGCTTTTTTTAACGCCTCAATGATTGCATCGAATGTAGCCCTTCCGTTATTCAGCACTTTAACACGGTTACCAATAGTAACAATAGACGATGAATTATTCAGCAGCAACTGCACCAACTTCATGTTTCTTCCCAACTCAGGATGATCATTCATCTCACCTTCGGCAAGCTTATGACTCTGAGAGTGGGCAATAGAAGTAAGTAAATCGTGATTTTTTAAACCTTTTCGGGCTATGATCTTTTCTTTCCTTAAATTCTGACCGAAGAAAATATAAAAAATAATGCCCAAACCCGGCAGAAGTAGCAAAACCAAAATCCAGGAAATCGCTTTTAGAGGGCTTCGGTTTTCGTGCATAATCAACACAATAATCACCAACATTGTGAAAAAATATGCCGCTTTCACAATGGTAATTAAGGTTGGTGATATGGTATCGACAAAATCCATCTTTACCTTTTAGATTAGAATAAAACCCTTACAGTTACAGCTAAAATACAATATTATTGCGATACACAAACAACCTACTATCTCCAAATTCTTTCTGATCTATACAATCTGCATTTATTACAGGAGCTTTTATTCCACTTCCAAAAAAAGTATTACCAATGTATTTATAGGCCTCATCCCAAAGATTATGCATGATAAAAGAATCTAGAGTAGCCCTGCCACCTTCAATAATTATAGATTGAATTCCTTTCTCCCAAAGGATTTGAAGTATCTGTTCGGGTAAACGGTTATCAAAATCAGCCTCAATGTATTCTATATTATTCCGCACTTCATTCTTAAGAGAATTAATTACAATGGTTGGAATCGAACCATCCAATAAATGATAATCTGAAGTGAGCTGACATCTTCTGTCAATCACAACTCTCAAAGGCTGTGGACCATCCCAATCTCTAACTGTAAGCGAAGGATTATCTTTTAAAGCAGTGTTGGTTCCAACCAATATTGCCTGCTCTGTACTTCGCTGCTTATGAACAGCTTTACGAGCCCACTCATTAGTAATCCATGTTGGTTGACCAAACAGGTTACTTTCGCGATCGATATCAATAAAACCATCCAGAGTCTGGGCCCATTTTAGAATTACATATGGTCTTTTTTTGTTGTGATAAGTAAAAAAACGACGATTTAAATCGCGACTTTCTTTTTCCAGAATTCCATGCTCCACCTTAACTCCGGCCTTTTCCATCATTTCAACACCTTTTCCTGCTACTTCCGAAAAATCATCAATACAACCAATGACTACATGAGGTATTTTTTCATCAATGATAAGCTTAGAACAGGGAGGTGTTTTTCCGTAATGTGCGCAAGGTTCAAGATTTACATACAAAGTAGATTCTTTCAAAAGAGTCTTATCTTTAACAGAATTAACTGCATTTACTTCAGCATGAGGTTCACCTGCCTTTCGATGATAACCTTCACCTATTATTCGACCATTATGAACAATTACACTTCCAACCATTGGATTTGAGTAGGTATGACCTTCGGCCAATTGGGCAAGCTGCAAGCAACGTTGCATATATTTCTCGTGTTGTGAAAGTGTATTCATTGCGGTTTTGTAAATTTGCGTCACAAGATACAAAAAATGGCTCTCAAAGGAATTCAAGAATTTAAAGCTTTAATGTCTGATAAACTTCGTAATCTCTACCCTGAGACCGAGATAATGCAACTTAGTAAGCTAATATTACAAGATGTATTAAAGGTTAATTCAACTCAGTTACTTCTCATTCAGGATGAATGTTTTAATGAAAGCCAGGCAAAACAGCTGGAGCAAATAGCAGACCGATTAGCTGATTCAGAGCCCTTACAATACATTCTGGGCCATACTGAATTTTACGATTTAGATTTAAAAGTTGCTAAAGGAGTTTTGATACCACGCCCGGAGACGGAAGAGCTGGTTCATTGGATTTTAAACGATCCCAAAACTGACAAATCAAGAATTTTGGATATTGGGACCGGTAGCGGATGTATTCCGCTTGCCTTAAAAAATAACCTGAATCAAGCAGAAGCTGAAGCCTGGGACATTTCAGATGATGCTTTGAAAATTGCTCGAGATAATGCAACCAGACTTGGCTTAGAAGTTACTTTTAAGAAAGTTGATGTGTTGCAACCAATATCTGTCAGAGCTCCTTTTACATGCATTGTAAGTAATCCTCCCTATGTGCGAAATCTTGAAAAAGAAATGATGGAAGCCAACGTTCTTCGGCATGAACCACATCTGGCCCTATTTGTTGAAGATGATGATCCTTTACTGTTTTATCGAACCATTGCTGAGCTTAGTTTGAAAGCATTGACTAAAAATGGCTCCCTATTTTTTGAGATTAACGAATATCTTCAAAAAGAAATGACTGAACTTTTAGAATCTCTGGGATATACAAATATTGAATGCCGAAAGGATTTGCAGGGAAAAGCCAGAATGATGAAGGCTACATTAGCTTAACCAACTCTTCGTGTGCCATCATTTTAACTTCCTGAAAAAACTTTAGAAACTCATCATTAAACTCATTGTCAAACAGCCTCATCTGCTCCACTGCCCAATCTGCATGTGCTGGTAAAGATGAATAATTTGACATGATCTGCAAACTGCGATGAATACCTTCAACAGTTGCGTATGTTTCCAACCTTCGGCTCTTCACTATAAAAGGAAGAAAACTTTTTACTTCTTTCGGTAATTTAAAATAATTGCTCAACAAGTTTTTATGCACTTTCGATACATATTTAGTCAACGAAACATCTGAAAATGTGGTCCAGTTTCTTCCTAAATAATGATCGTAAAACACATCAATTACAATACCTGAATACCGTCCGTACTTTTCTGTCAGTCGTCGGGTACTTTCTTTTACCACAGGATGAGTATCAGTAAATGAATCTATTTTTCGATGAAGCAAAATACCTTTCTGTATGGCCGGAGCATACCTCATGTAATTTCGACCTTTAACATGATCACCAATAAAATTACCAATCTGCACTAACGGATCATTTCCTGATAGATATAAATGAGCTAAAAAATTCATACAAAACTAATAAAGGTAATAAATCGAGCCTCTTTATTCAAACCAAAAAATCTGTTTCTTAACATATTGCCAGCCTTTACTATTTACTCAGGAAACCTTAAATTTATGATAAGCAATGAATAATCAGAACGTTTGAACACCGATCTGAAAATATAACAAACCAATTAACAAATTGTATGGGGCTGTTGACAAATATACCCATATAAATGTTGAGGATAGCCCCACATCCTAAAACAACGCGTATGAAACGAGTCATCATTATTGGAGCTGCGGGAAGAGACTTCCACAACTTCAACACCTTTTTCAGGCATAACAACGAATACTCTGTTGTTGCCTTTACAGCGGCTCAAATACCCGACATCGAAGGTAGAAAATATCCGGCAGAATTAGCTGGACCTAACTATCCTGATGGAATCCCAATTTATGCTGAGAAAGATTTAGAAAAGCTGATTATTGAATATGAGGTAAATATTTGCGTGTTCTCATACAGCGATGTTCCTTACAAAAGAGTAATGGAAGTATCTGCCCGGGTTAATTCAGCAGGAGCATCCTTCATGCTTCTGGGGCCGAATGATACAATGATTAAAAGTACTAAACCCGTAATTTCGGTTTGTGCTACCAGAACCGGTTGTGGAAAAAGTCAGACTTCGCGCAAGATCATTGAGCTTCTTATGAACGAAGGCCTAAAGGTAGTAGCCATCCGCCATCCGATGCCATACGGTGATTTAGTTAAGCAGAAAGTTCAACGTTTTGCGGCCATCGAAGATTTAAAGTTTCATAAATGTACGATTGAAGAAATGGAGGAGTATGAGCCCCATATTGTTCGCGGAAATGTAATTTATGCGGGAGTCGATTACGAGGCAATACTTCGCGCTGCTGAAAATGATCCGGATGGTTGTGATGTAATTTTGTGGGATGGAGGCAATAATGACTTTTCATTCTATAAACCTGATTTAAGTATAACAGTTGTTGATCCACACAGAGTTAATCACGAACTAAGTTACTATCCGGGAGAAGTTAATCTACGAATGGCAGACATCATCATCATTAACAAAATTGACAGCGCATCTCCTGATGATGTTAACCAGTTGAGAAGTAATATTGAAAAAGCTAATCCCAAAGCGATTGTTATTGATGGAGCATCACCTATCAGAGTCGATGATATCTCTGTCATTAGAGGCAAAAAAGTTTTAGTTGTAGAAGATGGCCCAACTCTTACACATGGTGAAATGAAATTAGGAGCCGGAATTGTTGCTGCAAAAAAATACGGAGCTGCTGAAATAGTCGATCCACGACCATTTGTAGTTGGAAAACTAGCCGAGACTTATAAAATCTATCCTAATATCGGACCACTTCTCCCTGCCATGGGCTATGGCGATGAACAGGTAAGAGATCTTCAGGCAACAATTGATGCTGTTGCTTGTGATTCCGTCATTATTGGAACACCCATTGATTTGAACAGAGTAGTAACAATAAATAAATCCAACACAAGAGTTCATTATGATTTGCAGGAAATAGGATTCCCTACATTAAAAGATCAATTGAAAGAATTTATTAAAACCCATCATCTTATTGGAGTGAAGTTGTAATTATTTGGATTTTTGATTGACTCCCCAATCCTTCCGGATTGGGGAGTTTTTAAAAAAAGTGGCTCCTTTCAGTTGTGAAGGAGCCACTTTTTTTGATGGGATTCAATCAGGTTAATTCGTTGCATGAAATCCAAACTTAACACCTATAAATTTAAATATCAATCATTTATAAATCATATTTGCAATTGATTGCAAATCATTACAAATTGTATGCTGCATTCTTTCAATTTCAAATTCCAAAGACCTTAAAACTGTCAATTAATTTTCATAACATTTACAAAACCAACACTTTCAAGAATTTTAGCCGGTTTATCTGAAGCATTTTGCAACCCAACATTAAAAGCTTTAAACTCTCTTCGTATTGGATAATTACCTCTTTGCTTTTCAAATTCATCTGTCCTCATCCGCAAGCGAATATCATCCTCCTTGATAGTGTAAGTCTGATTAAAAGCATTAGCTACAACTTGTTCAGTACTCAGATATTTACAATCAATTGTAAGGTTATCGTTTTTGGGTAAAGGAATATCATTAGGTTCCCAATTATCCAGACCCAAATTAAACTCCCGACTGATTGCCTGAATACTCATCATGGTTCCATTTGCCTTTCCATCCAATGAATAACCAGCAATATGAGGAGTAACCAACCAGACCAAATTCATCAATTCCCTATCAATAGCAGGCTCATTTTCCCAAACATCTAAAACTGCCGCTCCTATTTGCTCCTCAGCCAATGCTTTTTTTAATGCATCACCATCAATAACTTCACCCCTCGATGAATTAATTACCAGAGCAGAATTTTTCATTTTAGATAAAAGCAATGAGTCGCAAAGATGATAAGTCTTGTCTTCTCCTTCTCTGTTAAGGGGTGTATGAAATGTAATAATATCCATTTCGCCAACGATATCATTAAGCCGATAGAACCTCTCCTGTGGTTCTAATCTCTCTCGAGGAGGATCCACCTTATACACAATCATACCTAATGCCTCAGCCAGCTTAACAATTCGACTGCCAACATTACCAACACCAACAACAGCAAGCTTTTTACCCTTTAAAATCCACCCTTTATCAATGACCAACATTCCAAAAACAGAAGCAATATATTGCTTTACTGATTCAGCATTACAACCTGGCGAATTAGTCCACATAATTCCGTTGGCTTCACACCATTGAGTATCAATATGATCATATCCGATGGTTGCAGAAGCAATCATTTTTACACTTGTGTCTTTCAGGCTTTCTTCATTACACTTTGTGCGTGTGCGTGTTATCAATGCATCGGCATCCTTTAAAATATCATTGGTTATTTGCGCACCTGGTAAATACTCTATCTCGCATACATTTTCAAATACCCCTTTCAGAAATGGGATTTTATCATCGGCTACTATTTTCATCTTTTCAATTTATAAATACAAAGTTAATCTTTTGCTTCTCAGAATATCAAAACCATAAGTAGAAGTTTTACAATTACATAATGATATAAAAACAGCCCACATAAAATTTACGTTCGTGTGAAAAATGTGTACTTTTGCAAACGGTTTGAAGACTGATCTACTGTTGTGAGATTATACAACTTTAGAAACAAGCTGTTAAAGTGCTTCTAACAAAAGTCAGAAGCATTTTACAGCAAGTTCCATCTGCCGAAAGTCAGGTGAAATCATTAATTTAAAAACTGTAATGGACAAAAACATTTCAAAAAAAGCAGCTGACAACATCAGAGTATTATCAGCAGCGATGGTTGAGAAAGCCAATTCAGGACACCCTGGAGGTGCCATGGGAGGAGCCGATTTTATTCATGTGTTGTTTTCTGAGTATTTAAATTATGATCCAAGCGACCGTAAATGGTTTAACCGCGATCGTTTTTTCTTAGATCCAGGCCACATGTCGCCTATGTTATACGCTGCCTTAGCTATGACCGGCACATATTCGATGGAGGAGTTGTCTAATTTCAGACAATGGGGAAGTCCAACACCTGGTCACCCTGAAGTTGATGTTGAAAGAGGAGTTGAAAACACATCAGGCCCACTAGGTCAAGGACATACAATGGCTCTAGGTGCTGCTATTGCAGAACGATTCCTAACAGCTCGTTTTGGCGAATGGATGAGTCATAAAACTTATACATTTATTTCTGATGGTGGTGTACAGGAAGAAATCTCTCAAGGAACAGGTCGTATTGCCGGTTACCTTGGTTTGAGTAATCTGGTAATGTTTTATGATTCAAACGATATCCAGTTATCTACCACAACCAATGATGTAACCATCGAAGATACAGCAGCCAAATATCAAGCCTGGGGATGGGCAACCATGACCATTGATGGAAACGACCATGAACAGATTCGGAAAGCTTTGGATGCTGCCAATGCTGAAACTGAGAAACCATTCCTGATCATTGGTAAAACCATTATGGGTAAAGGAGCTGTTAAACAAGACGGTTCTTCATTTGAAAAAATGGTTTCAACTCATGGACAACCTTTGAGTGCTGCAGGAGCCTCTTTTGCTGATTCAATGAAAAACCTGGGTGCTGATCCTGAAAATCCATTCCAGATATTCCCTGAAGTTGCAGATGCATATGCAAAGGTAAATGAAGAAAAGGCTAAAATAGCAGCTGCTAAAAAAGCTGAACAGGCAGAATGGGAAAAAGCGAATCCTGAATTGGCAGCTAAGTTAGCTCAATTTATATCGGGTGATGCTCCGGCAGTTGACTATGCAGGTATTGCACAAAAAGCCAATTCAGCTACTCGTGCTGCTTCTGCTACTGTTTTAGCTGCATTTGCTGATCAGGTTGAAAATATGATTGTGATGTCTGCCGACCTTGCAAATTCAGATAAGACAGATGGATTCTTAAAGAAAACAACCATCTTCAAAAAAGGTGATTTCTCTGGCTCTTTCTTACAAGTTGGAGTTGCTGAGCTAACCATGGGTGCAATTGCCAATGGTATGGCACTTCATGGAGGAGTTATTCCGGTTTGCGGTACATTCTTTGTATTCTCCGACTACATGAAACCAGCTGCCCGAATGGCTGCCTTGATGCAACTGCCAGTTAAATATGTTTGGACACATGATGCTTTTCGTGTGGGAGAAGATGGTCCAACACATCAACCAATTGAGCAGGAAGCTCAGATCCGTCTGATGGAAAAATTACAAAACCACCACGGAAAGAATAGTATGTTGGTTGTTCGCCCGGCTGATGCTGATGAAACAACAGTAGCATGGAAAATGGCAATGGAAAACACAAACACTCCAACAGCCTTAATCCTTTCGCGTCAAAATATAACTCAACTTCCAAATGGTTCATATCAAACTGCCTTGCAAGCTGAAAAAGGAGCTTATATTGTTGAGAAAGATGCTGACCAGCCTGACATTGTGCTTTTAGCTTCAGGTTCGGAAGTTAGTACATTGGTGGAAGGTGCTAAATTATTACGTGCTCAGAAGGGATTAAAAGTTAACGTAGTTTCTGTTATCTCAGAAGGTCTTTTCCGTAATCAGGATGCAACTTACCAGGAAGCAGTATTACCTGCTAACGTAAAACGTTTTGGTATGACAGCAGGTTTAGCTGTAACATTAGAAGGTTTGGTTGGCGCCAATGGTAAAGTTTGGGGATTAAATCATTTTGGATATTCTGCCCCTTACACTGTACTTGATAAAGAATTTGGATTTACAGGCGAGAATGTTCTTAAACAAGTAACTGAGCTTTTAAGCTAGTTGATAAAATAATTGCAAAAAAAGGAGTTGACTTCGTTAAGTCAACTCCTTTTTTCTTCAGATCAATCCCGATATTAAATTGTAAAAAGCAAAGCGGCTTTAACTATCAATCTGTCAAAAGCCTCGTTGACCTGATGTACCAATTTATTAGTAAGTAGCGGGAATGGTGTTACGTGGGAATATTTAAACTCAAAATCCCACTCTTCAACCATTGTCCCGGCTAAAGATTCCTTTACATTTTCCGGTCTCATAACCGTATCTTTCTTCAATACAACTGTTGCAAAGCGATCTTTTAGAGTTGCAAAATACTTTTCCTTTCTCTTCTTTAATCCTTCCATCGACAGCATGCTTCTAAAAGATTCACCTAATAAAGTATTATTTAAAACTTCGTACAGGTATGAATTGTTCTTTGCATCCCTTGAAATTTCTTCATTATAGTAATGCTGAAGCTTATCAAAAGCGACACTATCTAAAATATACTTGGAAGTTCCTCGCATATCAGCAAAAGTGCTTCCTCCACAAAAATTAAATATTTTCGAATCAGCAAAATACTCATCTCCATGGGCCATCATGACTATTTGTGTCAGGAAAGTTCCAATGGAATAGGTAAATAAATTAACATGGGCATGCTTATTAAACAAAGGATGATGTCCAGATTTGATCACAGAAGTCAACTCCAATAAATCATTTGCTGCCTGAAAACCAGACAACAAAAATCGTTCAGGCCGATTGGTTAGTCTCGAACTTAAGGCCACATTAGCCACACTCGAGGCACTTACCCCCGGATCATTGGCAAATCGTTCTCTGACAAAAGGATTCATCATACGCGGATCCTGCCAATCCTTAGGTGAACGATTCATATGGTAGGCAATAGGAAATAATATTACCGGCTTGTTAGTATAAATCGCCAAAGTATAAGCCCAAGGTAAATACTTGTCCCAACTGCGCTCATTTAAACCATGAAGCATTATGATACAATCATCTGCTTTCTTATTTCCTGTTGGATTAATAACCGGATATGAAAAGTCGTTATTCGGATTATTATCCTTGTTTTCTATATCAAATGTTGAATTCGAATTTAAATCTGGTAAGTATGCCTTGGTATGCGAATGAAACTCTTCAAAAGAAATTCCAAGGGCACTTCCATCAGGAGAGTGTGTGGCAGCTCCTGATGAAAATTGTGCCTTTAGAGTCTGATATAGATAAGAGTAGTTCATTCGGCAATTAAGGTTAATTTACGTGATGCTTAAGTGGTATTTACACATCAACAATGCAAACAAAATCAAGAATTCATAAGTATGCAATTTTATGTGATTTACATGGCCCAATTGGGCTTAAAATGGGTATTTAGGGGTGAAATTCATTATATGGGGATGAAAATTTGATTCATATTTATACAGTTGAATTCAATTCCAAAGAATAAATATTTATTACTTTTATGCATCATTAAAAAATAACATGGATTTCAGCAAACCCATACCAGGATATTTACTAAAAAAATCAAACATCGTTCGCCTGATTTTATTTACGGCAGCCTTTGCTTTGGTATTTATTAATATTTATTCCCCATTTGGAGTTTCTTCCTGGTTTAATATATCCAAACTGGAACTTTTATTTTATTCAAGTCTGGTAATACTGACAGGGGTATTGGTTGTTGTTATCAGTCGAATTATAATGTATCAGCTTGCTAAGCGAGATGTAAAAATTTCATTGGGTAAATACCTTATATGGATTGCCATTGAAATTGTCAGCATGTCGTTATTTTATACATTCTATGAACTACTTATTCTAAAGGATACACGATCATTTGAAGGTGCAATTAAAACATCCATTCAGAATACTTCCTTGGTTCTTTTACTACCGTATTCAACTCTCTGGTTGTACTTCTCGTGGAAAGACAACAAAGAAAAGCTGGAAGAACTAAAGTCTGAAACAGATGCTTCAGTAGAAAAAAAGGGGATGGTTATCTTCAATGATGATAAAGGAACCATGCGTTTGACACTAAAATTAGAAGATCTTCTATACTTAAAAGGTGCTGATAACTATGTGACCATTTATTATAATGATCACCATAAGCAGGAAAAATTTCTTCTACGTAATACTTTAAAGCAGTTGGAAGAATCATTAAGACCACATGATGTTATCAGATGTCACCGCTCTTACATGATAAACTTTAATAAAGTTAAACTCATTGAACGTAGCAAGGAAGGTCTACGAATAAGACTGGATGTAATACCTGTTATTGAAATTCCAATTTCCAAAACCTATTCTTCAGAGGTATTTACATTGTTTGAGAGAAATGGCTAATACATATATTTTGCAACAGTGTTGCAAAATATAAATAAGCATACTATTTTTGCAACAAAGTTGCAATTATGGGAGCAAATGAATTTTTATCTGAATTTGGTTTAAGCCGCACTGCAATCCGAACAAAACTGGTTCAAATTTTAATGGATGCCAATGAAGCATTATCGTCCAAAGAAATTGAAGCTTTCCTGGATGACAATATAGATAGGGTAACCTTATATCGTACCATAAAATTATTTGAAGAAAAGAAACTGATTCACAAAATTGTTGTGGATGAGCAAATAACCAAATATCGTTTGATCAAACCAAATAAAAACACAGAACATCCACATTTCCATTGCGTCAGATGCGACAAAGTAGTTTGCCTCCCGGATACTCCTTTACCCTGTTGTGATCTTCCCGAAGGATTTAGTGTAAGTAATCAGAACACCATAATTGAAGGCACCTGTCAAAAATGCAATAAATAAACCTATGAAAATTAAACACATCAAGATATTACTATCGACTATAAGCATTTCATTTCTAATTGCCTGTAATCAGAACAAAACTGAGAATGGGAAACCAACAGTATCAGTAAGTATAGGACCACAGAAATTTTTTGTTGAACAACTAACTGACACCTTATTAAACGTGAATGTTATGGTTCCTCCAGGCGCAAGTCATGCTACCTATTCACCAACTCCGAGTCAACTGGTTAAATTAAGTCAGTCTGAGGCCTATTTCCTTATGGGACATCTTAGCTTTGAAACAACATGGAAAGACAAACTTGAATCAGCTAATAAAAAATTGAAGTGGTTTGATTTATCTGCAAATATTACACCCATTGAAGGAGACCATGATCATCATCATCACGACGATGAATCATGCAGTCACGGGGTTGATCCTCACACCTGGACCTCTCCAAAAGAGGTTAAACAGATCATTAATAATTTAAAAGAAGCTCTTCTTGAATTGCATCCTGAATTTAAGGACACAATTGAAAAGAATTACCAGGCCTTTATGACAAAGATAGATGATTTGGATAGGCGCTTACTACAACTACAAATTGCTAATCCTGACCTTTCATTTATGATTTTTCATCCTGCATACACTTATCTGGCACAATCTTATGGGTTTGAGCAAATGACCATTGAATTTGAAGGCAAAACACCAACACCAGCCCGAATGCAAAGAACTATTCAGGATGCGAAAGAGAAAAATATAACTACAATATACATTCAGGGAGAATTTGATAAAACCAATGCCGAAACCATTGCAAGTTCTATCAATGCAAAAACAATACAAGTCAATCCACTTTCTGAAGACTGGCTGGAAGAGATGAATCGCTTTATTACACATCTTGAAAAAAACTGATATGTCAGCATTACTTGAATTGAAGAATATTAAAGCAGGTTATGATGACAAAACCATTTTGCAAGGTGTTAACCTGCAGGTTCATTCTAACGATTTTGTTGGTATTATTGGTCCAAATGGAGGCGGTAAAACTACTCTTTTGAAAGTATTACTTGAACTATTACCTCCATTTGATGGAAAAGTGATTAAACAAACTGGATTGCGCATTGGCTATTTACCACAAATTAATTCCATCGATAAAAAATTTCCCATTTCTGTTAAGGAGGTTATTTTATCGGGACAACTATCAAAAACCTGGTGGAATAAAATACACGTTAAGACATCTGATAAGGTTGATGAACTTTTAAAGTTTGTTGGTCTGGAAAAATACAAACACACTGCCATCGGTGACCTCTCAGGAGGGCAGATGCAAAGAGTGTTTTTATGTCGGGCTCTAATCAGTAATCCTCATGTACTAATTTTGGATGAACCTAATACATATGTTGATAAAACCTTCGAAGCCAACCTTTATAACCTGCTGGGTGATTTAAATAAAGATATGGCAATATTACTGGTATCTCATGATGTTGGCACCATTGCTTCTATGGTAAAAACTATTGCCTGTGTGAATGGAGGATTACACTACCACGCATCCAATAAGATCACCAACGAAGTATTAAAATCATACAATTGTCCGATTGAAATAATTAGTCACGGCACTATTCCTCACCGCGTTTTAAAAGATCATAAGCATGAATGATTTTATTGAATTACTATCCTTTTCCTTTTTTCAATATGCACTTTTAGCAGCCATACTCACCTCCATTGTTGCAGGTATAGTAGGAACCTATATTGTTGCCCGACGAAACGTGTTTATCAGCGGAGGAATTACTCACGCATCATTTGGTGGGATGGGGATTGCATATTTTTTTGGTTTATCACCTCTTTTAGGTGCAGCTTTATTCGCAATTGCATCAGCATTAGGTATTGAGTGGACCAGTAAAAAGGCAGGATTAAGGGAAGATAGTGCAATAGCCATTATATGGTCATTAGGAATGGCCATAGGTATCATCTTTGTTTTTCTAACCCCTGGCTACACCCCAAATTTAATGGGATTCTTATTTGGAGACATTCTAACCGTTAAGATTACCGACCTTATTCTTTTGGCTATACTAACCGTTATTATAATAGCACTTACCATAATTTATTATCAACCAATTTTATTCACTGCATTCGACAGCGAGTATGCTCAAACCGTTGGATATAAATCAAATCTAATACGATACATAACATCAACATTTATTGCGATATCCATTGTGTTAGCAATTAAGATAATGGGTATTATTCTGGTACTTTCACTTTTTACCATACCCCCATCTGCAGCCAATTTATTTTCGAAAAGTTTTAAATCAATTATTATTTACTCTGTAATCATTAGTCTTACAGGTAGTATTGCCGGCTTATTATTTGCCTATTTGTTTGATTTACCTTCTGGAGCGACCATCATATTTACCCTTACCGGAATCTATATTTTACTAAGACTATTAAAAACTATTATCCGTAATTAGATGAGAAGAATACTTTCAATCATTATATCGTTAACATTTTCCATATTAATTAACGCTCAGCTTTCTGGCATCATAACTGATAAAAGTAGTTCTGAAAAACTCGTTGGTGCTACTGTTTATATAATGGAATTAGATAAAGGTACAACAACAGATGTTGATGGGCGATTTACTCTTAAGAACATACCGAACAACGAAATAACAATTCAAATATCATATATTGGGTATCAAACAACATATATTAAATGGTCTTCTGAATCAAATCAGTATGATCTAAATATCAGTCTTGAGCATGTTATGATACGACACGAAGAAGTAGTTGTCTCTGCAGGTTTCTCTGATACTCAGCATAGGAATGCTATTTCAGTCGATTTTTTAGATAACAAACAAATCTCATCAAGCCCGGCTATCTCATCAACCCAACTTTTGTCAAAGTTCCCGGGAGTAGATGTAGCAGGTGGCAGTCCGGCTGAATCGCAACCTGTTATCAGAGGATTATCAGGCACCAATATTCTTATGCTCAATAACGGAATCCGTTTGGAAAACTATCAATTCTCACGTCACCACCCTTTTATCGTTGATGAATATGGAACAGAAAGAATTGAAGTCATCAAAGGTCCCGCTTCATTATTATACGGTTCTGATGCAGTGGGAGGAGTCATCAATTTCATAAAAGAATTACCAGCTGCCACCAACCAGATGGAAGCCGATTTTGGAAGTAGGTACTTTAGTAACACAAATGGTTTTAATACAACTATGGCTGTGAAACAAAGCTCCGAAAATTTCCAGTGGGGAGTAAGAGGAGTCGTAAAAACGCATGGTGATTATCACGATGGCAATAATAATGCTATTCCAAACTCACGATATACAAGCAAAGCATTAAAAAATTTTATTGGTTACAATTTCAAAAATGGTTCAACTAAATTATTTTATGATTATTCAACAGACAATATTGGTTTAACGATTGGCGGAATTGATACCTTATTTCTAGGCGATAGTAATAATCCCGAAGTCTACTATCAGGATCTTAAAAACCATTTTATTAGTTCAAAATCTACCTTGTTTATTGGTAATACTAAACTAAATGCAAACTTTGGATACCAGATTAATAAACGTAAAGAAATTGAGATAGCCACTGCTGAAGAAGACGGAATTGCTATCAATAGTCAACTTAACACCTTTAATTACGAGCTAAAAGCACAGACTAATCTATCTGATAAAGTTAAATCCATTTTTGGTTTTCAGGGAATGTATAGAAACAATGTCAATCATGAGGCAGAAGGTAAAATCATACCTGATGCTGACTTATTAGATCTATCAGGATTTGGATTTTTCCAGTATACACCTAATGACAAATTTGTAATGCAGGCCGGATTAAGATACGATTACAGAAGTCTCGACGTGCCATTACAGGAAAAAGGATCACATGACCACGGAGAAACAACCGAAGAAACTACTCATGAAGAAGAATACATTGAACTCTATCGTAATTTCAATAACATAAGTGGATCAATAGGTGCTACCTATAATTTATCCGAGACAAGTCTTTTACGAGCCAATTTTGCAAGCGCATTCAGGGCTCCCAACCTGGCAGAACTAACTCAGGGGGGATTACACGCTGGTCGTCATGAAGAAGGTAATCCTGATTTAGAAGCTCAACGAAGTTACGAAGTTGATCTGGGGATACATAACCATCATGAACTATTTACATTTGATATCTCAACCTTTTATAATAACATTACTAATTATATTTATCTGGCTCCAACCGGGGTAATCGAGGAAGGAAACCCTGTTTACGAGTATCGCCAAACACCAGCTGGTTTGGCAGGAGCTGAAGCAGGTATACATTATCACCCCAGTACTGCCAAATGGCTGCATATAAAAACAACTGGTGCCTATATTCATGCACAACAAAAAGATGGTAGCCCTCTTCCTTTCATTCCGCCCTTAAAAGGAAATCTGGAGATCAAGATTGAAAAAGAAAACTGGCCTTTTTTGAAAAGAAGCTTTTTCCAGATAGATCTGGATCTTGCTTCAAAACAAAACAATCCTTCAGAATTTGAAACAGTTACCAATGGTTACTATTTGGTAAATGCTATGGCAGCAACAGAACTCAATCCTGGAATCATGAATATTGAGTTATCAGTTTCAGCGAATAATTTAATGAACAGACAATATGTTGATCATTTAAATCTTCTAAAAGATTTAGGCTATAACAATATGGGTAGAAATATCTCCATTGGATTAGCCGTAAGGTTTTAGAAACAGAAAGGCGATGCTCCACCACGATGCATCGCCTCTACCTTTCAATTGTCAAACAATTCTTAATCTTTGGCATGATAGCCAACTTTCTCTATTATTTTAGCTAAATCTTTTCTATTCACTTTTAATGTATCTGCTTTTACCGTTGTAATTCCTGTTTCGTGATCAGCTTTTACTTCGGCTACACCTTCGAGTTTCATCAAACCTTTTTCAATGGTCATTTCACAACCATCACAAGTCATACCTTCAACATTTAAAACAATCTCACCCACATTTTCAAAAGTAACAGGTTCAGTTTTATTTTGTTCACTTTTTTTACTTTGACAGGCCCCTAAAAACAGGGTAACAAATAATAAAACACTAAGTAATCTCATCTTTGCTATTTTTTAGTTTGTTAAATCTGATCGGCATAAATCAAAATGATCATCCATAAATAGAACGTATTAAAATACAAAAACATCTTTCTCAAGTGCGTATTCTGATTTTCGCTTTTTAATTGTATGGTAATACGAACCGACCAAGCCATCATCAGAATTGTTGATATTGTAACAATCCATATCACTGGTCGATTGGTAATTACATTAAAAAATGGAAGAAACATTGCTGATATAAAGGTAGCCAAGAACCAAACCAGATTAATTCTATTAATCTGCTGCTTAGATAAAACATCTGTAATAACAGGAAAACCCGCCTTTCTGTACTGCTCTCCATATTTAAGAACCAATAACCAAAAATGCGGCATCTGCCCTAAAAAGAAAAATAAGGCCAGGAAATGAATACGAACATCCATTATTGATCCTCCGGCAGCAATCCAACCGGCAATTGGAGGTATAGCACCTACAACAGCACCCGGAAACACTGAAAACGCACTCCATCGTTTCATTGGTGTATAGATAAGGTTATACCAAAAAACTCCCATCCATCCACTAAATATGGCCCAAAAACCAAAAGGCAAAAGAGCAAATGTTCCTGCCAACAAAAACAGTAAAGATAGAACTACCGCCTCCGAAGTATTGACAATTCCAATTGGCAAGGGACGGTTAGCTGTTCGGGTCATTAAAGCATCAAATTGTTTTTCCTGCAATTGATTAATCGCTGATGCTCCGGCAGAAAGAAAGAATATACCAACAAACACCAACAAACCTTCAAACGATAACTTACCGTCATAAATAATGTAACCTGTATAAGCAGTTAAGCCTACAGGTAAGGAAATAGAGAATTTTCCAAAGGTTTTAATATGTTGTAATGATAAACCCACTATTCAGATAATGACTGGAAGTATTCTATTAAATGCATCATTTCATTTTCAGTGATTTGATCCTTATAAGATAGCATTAATCCTTGATCAAAACCTTTTACAATATCAGCATTAGGATCCATAATAGATCTACGAATATAATCCTCATCAGCAACAACTTCCCGCTCTTTACCATCAGTAATAACGGTACGGGTTGATCCAATAATTCCTTTATATGAAGGGCCAACTAATTTACTGCCATCGACAGTATGACACGCAACACATCCGTATTTTCTCAAAACACTAACCCCGGCCAATCGTTTATTAGTACCCTCATTGGCTTCTTCAACAGCTACTGTATTCTCTTCCATCCATTTATCAAAATCAGACTCAGGAACTACTTTAACTGCCGACATCATATAGGAATGTCTTAACCCACAATATTCAGCACAAAAAACCTCGTATTTACCTTCTTTTTCAGATTCAAACCAGATAAAGGATTCTTTACCCGGAACCATGTCCTGCTTCACTCTGAATGCCGGTATATACATACTATGTATAACATCCATAGCTTTCAAATCCAATTTTACAGGTCGGTCCTTAGGAACAATCAGTGTATCGGTAACCATTCCGTTTTCATACTCAAAAGCAAAACTCCACATACGTGCTATCACTTTAACAGGCATTGCATCATCTGGCACCTCTTTTTGAGATTTCCAACCTTTCCATCCATAAGAGAACATTACCAAAACCAGAATAGTTGGAATTACAGTCCAGATGATTTCCAATTTGGTACTTCCCTCAATATGTGTAGCTTCCGGATTTTTACTTTTTCTGTATCTGAAAATATAATACACCAAAAAGGCAGTTATCCCAAACAAGAAAAGTAAGGCAACACCAAAAATAAACAGGAAGGCCGAATCAACCTGCGAAACAAAGGTGGAAGCATTTTGTGTAGTTTTGTCGATCATATCTTAACGATAATTATAATCCAAAAATGTTACAAACATCACCAATGCAATCAAAATAAACACAGCACCAACAAGCGCCTTCAATAGTTTATTATCAAACTTAAGATGCATAAAATACACCAGAACAAAACCCGACTTTACGGCAGCAATCAATATAGCAGTGAAAACTGTTAGGCTAGCAAGATCAATTTGAGTCACAGCAACTGAAATAAGAGTCAGAACTATAAGAACTGCCAGTATAATGCCATAGGTTTTAAAAGGAACAATATGTGTTTCATTATGATTTTCCATAGTATTGATTTTAAGCAATAAGGTAAAACAATGGGAAAAGGAAGATCCAGATAAGATCAACTAAATGCCAATATAATCCAGCATTATCAAGCAATACAGGGTTTTCTGCTGATAAAGTATTATTATTGACCTTAACACTTACAATGGTGATTAATATAAAACCAACGATTATGTGTAAAGCATGCAAACCTGTCATAAAAAAGTACAATCCATAGAACAAAGTATCGCCTTGTCCTAGTTTTAGAAGGTCTTCACTTCCCGGAAATAATCCATGATGAAATTTTCCTTCCCACTCAAAATATTTATTCACCATGAACATAAAGGCTATAAACAAAGTGGTGGCAAGCATAAGCATGGTCATACCCTTTTTTCGCATACGAATTGCACTGCTGGCCATAGCCATACATGCACTACTTACCAAAAGTATTATGGTATTAACCGTTCCAACGGTCACACTTAATTCTTCAGCTGCCAAATGAAACGCAACCGGATTTAAATATCGGTAAACACCGTACACAATAAACAAACCGGCAAATAACAGCAGTTCGGTAAAAATAAAAAGCCACATTCCAATTTTCGACCCTTCATCGTCGCGATGGATATCATGTGATAATGCAATTGTTTGACTCATATTATTTGGATTTTATCTGTAATCGTAAGGACTACGTTCAATTACTGGTATTTCTTCAAAATTTTCAAGTGTTGGCGGCGAATCCACTTCCCATTCAAGGGTTTTTCCACCCCAAGGGTTTTTACCGGCTTTAGGTCCGCTTTTTGCTCCTTTAATCAGGTTAACCAAAATGATAATCAGACCTGTTATCAGTACCCATGAACCAACAGTGGAAATAATATTGGGTCCGTGAAAACGATCTACATAATCATAATATCGCCTTGGCATTCCATCAATACCTAAAAAGAACATTGGCAGATATAACGTGGTGAAACCGATAAAAAACAAGATCCATCCAGTGGTTGCGACTCTGGTATTATACATTCGTCCCCATATTTTGGGAAACCAGTAATGAATGGCACCCATAAAGGCAAAACCCACACCACCAAAAACTATAAAATGAAAGTGAGCAACCACAAAAGCAGTATCGTGCAAATGAACATTCGTTGCTAAAGCTCCTAATGCTAATCCCGAAAGTCCCCCGATCATAAACACAAACAGGAAGGATGCAGCCCAAAAGAATGGCGGCTCTAATTGTATAGATGCTTTATGAAGTGTTCCAACCCAGTTAAAGACTTTTATAGCACTTGGTATTGCAACCAAAAAGGTAAGAAACGAAAACGTATACAAAGCCGTACCACTCATTCCGGATGTAAACATGTGATGTCCCCAAACAAAATATCCTACGAATGCAATGGCTAAGGTGGAAATCACAATGGCTTTATATCCAAAAATTGATTTATTGGCAAAAGTTGGAATAATTTCAGAGATAGCACCCATGGCAGGCAATATCATAATATAAACTGCCGGATGTGAATAAATCCAGAATAAGTGTTGATATAATATTGGATCTCCTCCTAATGCAGGATCGAAAAATCCTATATGAAATAATCTTTCTCCAACAATCATAAGTAAGGTGATTCCAACAATGGGAGTTGCGAGAATTTGTATCCACGCCGTGCCATACAAAGTCCATGGAAATAATGGTAATCGGAACCATGTCATTCCCGGAGCCCTCATCCTATGTATTGTTACAATGAAATTGATACCAGTTAGAATAGATGAAAAACCTAAAACAAATGCACCAATTACAGCAGGAAGCATATTTGTATTTGTTTTAAAACTATAGGGGGCATAAAATGTCCAGCCTGTATCAGGAGGTCCACCACCCATAAATAAGGCAGAAAGAGCTATTATGGCTCCGGCAATATACACCCACCACGACATCAGATTTAATTTTGGGAAAGCAACATCCTTTGCTCCAATCATAATTGGTAAAAAGAAGTTACCAAATACTGCAGGTAATCCCGGCACTACAACCAAAAAAATCATTATGACTCCATGAAGTGTAAAAATCGCGTTATAAGCTTCTGGATTCATAATGGTCTTTCCAGGAGATATCAGCTCTAACTTCATAGCTGCGCCTAACGAAACCCCTACAAGAAAGAACGTAACGATGGCATATAAATACAAGAGACCTATTCGCTTGTGATCAGTTGAAAAAATCCAGGCAAAAATACCTTTGTATTTTCCTTTCTTTTCTCTAAAACTCACATGTGTTGTAGTTTCCGATTCGTGATTTGACATATACTAACGATTGATTTGAATTTAACTAGTTGCTTTCCTTTTAGGTTTGACAGTCAGAACTAAAAGAACCAATCCGGCTATTACAATTATTAAAATACCAGCCACCTTCGTCACATTTAAAACATATGACTGTCCAACCGGATCGTAACTATAACAGAACTGTAAGATTCTATTAACTGTAGGTCCTGGAATTCCTTTAGATGCTTCTATAACCGCCAGCTTGAACTCAAAAGGCAAGAAGTAAGTACCATTAAGGTAACGGGTTATTTTACCTTCGGGGCTTATAAGAATTAAACCTGCAGTATGAATAAAATCAGTTCCGGTTTTTTTATAACTAAAACCTAATGAATTGGTTAAACGGGATACATTTAAACTATCTGCGGTAAAAAATAACCATCCATCTTCCATACCTTCCTTTTTTACCAGCATCGAATAGTTATTTCTTTTTTTCATTGCAAGATCCGCACCTTCGGTATAATCAAAACTTACCGTCAAAATCTGATAATCTTCCCCCAACTCCATATCTGATCCGTTCACAACCTCTGTTATCCCATCCATTAATGGCGTACATATTCCGGGACAACGATAATAGACAAAATTTAAAACGGTAGGTTTTGTAAACAATGAGCCAATCTGTATCTTCTCATTATTCACATCAATCAGCTCAATATCTGATGGAACGGTCTCATCCAAATGTTCAATTATACCGATCTTTTCAGGATCCTGAGCCAGAATATCCATTATCATTAAACCAACAAATAAAAAAATAAAAGGTATTCTCATATAAAAACGTTTTGGACTTAATCGCTAAAATACTATTAACATTTGTTTATCTTTTATTCTTTTTAACACTTCAACAACCTAAATGTTTCTTAATACAATACCTACAAACAACGATATACTAACGTTTTAAAACATTTATTGCAGAGCACTTTTATAACAATAAAGAATGCGTAAGGTTTAAGAGGTGTTAAATTTCTTGGATACAAACACAAAAAAAGGGTTACCAGAACGGCAACCCTTTACAATATTTTAAATCATCTTTTTATTTCAACCAACCAATGATTGTTTGTCTACCAGTTACTTTTTGCTCAAGTTGAACATCAATTCTGGAATCCAAAGGCAAATAAAGATCCACTCTGGAACCAAACTTAATAAATCCCATCTGCTCTCCCTGTGAAATCCCTTTTTCTTCTTCAGCATAACATACAATACGACGAGCCATTGCTCCTGCAACCTGACGAACAAGAATCTGAGTTCCTTTATGGTTTTCGATAACCACTGTCGTTCTTTCGTTTTCTGTAGAAGATTTTGGCAAATAAGCAGCCATAAATCTACCGCTGTGATGTCTGAAATACTTAACAACTCCTTTAATCGGGAACCAATTGATATGTACATTCGTAACCGACATAAAGATAGACACCTGAAGACATTTGGTTTTTAAATATTCATCTTCTACCACTTCTTCGATTGTTACTACTTTACCATCGGCCGGTGCAATGATTGCTCCATCCTGTATAATAGCATCACGTTTTGGACTCCTGAAAAAGTTAACAATCAGGAAATAAAATAATGCCGACACAAAAGTTGTAATATTTGTGATTTCAATACCAGCCAAAAAATAAATGCCAGCATTTAGGCCCAGCAGTACTATAAGTACTACAAATAATGTCGAGTAGCCTTCTTTATGTATAGTCATATTTATAAATTACAATTATCCGAATAAAACAAAAAGTGCAAATACCATTGGTGCTGCAAAGAGCACAGCATCAAAACGATCTAAAATTCCACCATGCCCAGGTAAAATATTTCCCGAATCCTTAGTATCCACATTACGCTTTAACATTGATTCGATTAAATCGCCCATGGTACCAAATAGCGAAATAATAACTCCAGCTCCCAGCCAAACACCAAGAGATGCCAAACCGGTTAGCTTAAAAATAATATATGCGGCCGCAAATGTAAATATTACTCCGCCAATAAATCCTTCCCAAGTCTTTTTTGGTGAAATTCTTTCGAAAAGTTTATGCTTCCCAATGCTAACTCCTACAAGGTATGCTCCTGTATCATTGCACCATACCATAGCAAAGAATCCTAATAAATAGAATCCATTAAATGCACCATCGACCCATCCGGTAAGATATAGAAACGTTAATGGCAACGAAACATAGATAGGAACAAGTAAGGTAAGTCCGATTCTCTGGAAAGGATTATCTCCTCCTTTAAATAATTCACGAACAAATGGAATCCAGATAATTGGCATTAATACAACATACCAACTTTGGTTAATAATATCCATTGTGTCCAGAAAAACCAAAATTTGAAAAGACAGCCCAAGAGATAAAGAAGCAAGCAAATTTACTTTGTCGTATTTGCGCTCAAGCAGGCGCTTTAGCTCTAACATGCCAACCAACGCCACTACCAAACACACAATAAAAAATAGAACAGGATGGTATAGGATAGAACCTACAACCGTTACTGCAAAAAGGATACCCGTTAAGGTGCGTTGTATAAAATTATTCATTGATTGACATTAATGCGCTGCAAAGTTAATATATCCTCGCAAATTTTAAAATCAAGCTTCCAAGTCAATCAAAACAATTAATTCTTTAGGTCCGTGTGCACCCATCACAAGTGTCTTTTCAATATCTGCAGTACGACTTGCACCTGTAATAACGGTCATCTGAGAGGGCATATTTCCAGCATATCTATCTTTCATTCCATCTATTGCCTCCTCTAAAAAAGGAACCAACTGGGATGCTTTTGCAGCCACAAGATGTATGGGTGGAAAAATATTCATTAATCTACCTGATGAATGAGCAGAACTTATAACAACGGATCCGGTTCTTGCAACCAGGTACTCACATTTTGTTATACCAACTTCCATTTCAACAAAGTCATCATCTTCTGAAGAAACTCTAACAACCTCTTTCAGTTGCTCTTTTAATTCCGGATCACGAGTGAAGAGATACTTACAATCTTTCTCATCCAGAATATTTTTAATCAATACAGAAAATTCTTTTTCTCCTTTAAAGACATATGATAATCCCTTTATTTTCTCCAGTTCATCTCTAAAAGTTACAAGTAGATCATCAGGATAAGGAAAAACACGAACGGACCGATCTCTTGGAGAGAACGATCCGTCTGTAGTATTTTGAGCCGCTTTTAGTCTGTTCAGAATCTTTTCGCGGTCATTATTTGATTGATTTTGCTGATTATTGCTCATTTTTTTCAGTTGTTTCAGATGGAGAATCAGTCACTTCATCTTCAACAGCAGGAGTTTCTATAGAAGTTTCTTCCTCCTTAGATTCTTCCAACTCATCTTCTTCAATAACATGTTCTGAGAGTTTTCGCTTACCGAATAATTTTTCCAAATCTTCGCTAAAAATAACTTCTCTCTCTAACAACACTTCAGCCAACTGAACATGTTTATCATGATTTTCAACCAAAATCTTTTTTGCTCTAGCATATTGTTCATCAATGATCCGGCTTACTTCTTCATCGATTAGCTCAGCTGTTTTTTCGCTGTATGGCTTCTGGAATGAATATTCTGACTGTCCTGATGAATCAAAGAAACTCTTGTTCCCTAGCTTATCGCTCATACCGAAATAAGTCACCATGGCATAAGCCTGTTTAGTTACCTTTTCAAGGTCATTCAAAGCACCGGTACTTATTTTACCAAACATGATTTCTTCAGCAGCACGACCACCCAGGGCTGAACACATCTCATCCAATATCTGCTCTGTTGTAGTTAACTGACGCTCTTCTGGAAGATACCATGCAGCACCTAAAGCTTTACCACGAGGTACAATGGTAACTTTTACCAATGGATGAGCATATTCAAGCAACCAACTGATGGTGGCATGACCAGCTTCGTGATAGGCAACAGCCTTACGTTCGTCTTTTGATATAATCTTATTTTTCTTTTCCAGTCCGCCAACAATGCGGTCAACAGCACTAAGGAAATCTTCTTTCTCAACAATCTTTTTATTACCACGGGCAGCAATTAGGGCTGCCTCGTTACAAACATTAGCAATATCGGCACCCGAGAACCCAGGAGTTTGCTTCGCCAAAAATTTGCTTTCAACTTCTTTGCTCAATCGCAATGGACGCAAGTGAACATCAAAAATTGCTTTACGTTCTTTCAGGTCAGGCAATTCAACATGTATCTGACGATCGAAACGTCCTGCACGCATCAGAGCACGGTCCAGAATATCAGCACGGTTAGTAGCCGCTAAAATGATAACACCACTATTGGTTCCAAAACCATCCATCTCTGTCAACAGCTGGTTAAGGGTATTTTCGCGTTCATCGTTGGCTCCCATATTAGGGCTTTTACCACGAGCTCGTCCAATGGCATCAATCTCGTCGATGAATACAATACATGGTGCTTTTTCTTTTGCTTTCTTAAATAGGTCACGTACACGGCTGGCTCCAACTCCCACAAACATCTCAACAAAATCGGAACCCGACATGCTAAAAAATGGCACATTAGCCTCACCCGCTACTGCTTTTGCGAGTAATGTTTTACCTGTTCCCGGAGGGCCTACTAAAAGTGCTCCTTTTGGTATCTTACCACCCAGTTCGGTATATTTTTCAGGTCTTTTCAAGAATTCAACTATCTCTTCCAATTCCTGTTTTGCTTCAACCAAACCAGCTACATCCTGAAATGTAACATTAATGGATGATTCTTTATCGAACATCTTGGCACGCGACTTGCCAACGTTAAAGATGTTACCGGCACCGCCGCCACCTCCTTGAGCTCCCATACGACGGAAGATAAACACCCAAACTGCCACTAAAAGCAATAGAGGCCACATAAATGTAAAAAAGTCTCCAAAGAAGTCAGTTCTTGTGTCGTATTTAACCGGAATACTAACTCCCAACTTTTCCTCTGCCTGCCTTCTGTCTTCTTTAAATTCTTCTCCAGGAGGAAGATCCACCTTAAAATGTGGTCCAGCTGCCGGAGGGCCAGAATTGGTTATATTCTCCTTAAAAAGGTCTTTATATTTATCCAGCTTATTCTCAACAATGGTTACCTCAGCGGTTATCTCATTTCGGATGACAACAATCTGTTCTACATCTCCACTTTCAAGAATCCTATCTCTAAAATCGGTATAATCAATTTCGTGAGGCCCCTGGCCAAAGTCCATTCGACTCACCAGCAACAAGGCAACAGCAATCAATCCATAAGCCCAATACATATTGAACTTTGGCAACTTTGATTTCTCTTTATCGTTCCCTTGACCTTTTGGTTTTTCGTTTGCCATATGTTAATGCATCTAATTTTTAAAAAAAATTTTCTATGTCCGTGCGTTCTGCATCGGCCCATAGACCTTCCAAATTATAGAACTCCCTTTGTGATCGTTGAAATACATGTACAACAACGTCAAAATAATCGAGAAGAATCCACTCTGCATTTGTAAATCCTTCTGTATGATTCGGTTTCTCTTCTGCATGTTTACGTACATAATCTTCCACCGAATTTGCTACAGCATCAACATGAGTATTACTGTCGCCATCACAAATTACAAAATACTGACAAATGGTATTATCCAACTCAGTAAGGTCGAGTATCGCAATATTTGTGCCTTTCTTTTCTTGTATTCCTTCAACAATGGTGTCCACTAATTGTTTGGCAGTCATATTTTCTTCCTTCATTCCTTATCTGCTTCTTTTTTCTTTAAATTTTTTCTCTGGATATTTTAGATTAATTCTTCATAAGCCGATGCCTGGTAGCTTGTTAGCACACATCGTACAAAATGATTCTGTCAAAGATAGCACTTTTAGATAGATATAATTGATGTATTTTTACCTTTCGATTAAGTTAGCAGTATTTAACTGACAATTTTACACTAACACTGAAAGGATGGCACACATTTTTAAAATTAACTACATAAAACATGCTGAGTTAAGATCGACCAATGAAGAAATGAAACAATTGTTTTCTCAACAAAAACCGGAAGAAGGGACTTTGATCATCACTGATCATCAGTTTGCCGGACGGGGACAAGCAGGAAATTCATGGGAAAGCGAGAAAAACAAGAACCTTACTTTCAGTCTGTTGCTCCGACCTCATTTTTTGGAACCACACAAGCAATTTTATATTTCTAAGATAGTGTCATTAGGATTAATTGATACGATCCGAGAATTTTTATGTGGAGTTACCATAAAATGGCCTAACGATATTTATATTGGTGATAAAAAACTGGCCGGTATCTTAATCGAGAACTCTATTCTTGGATCCCGCCTCGATTATTGTATCATTGGCATTGGATTGAATGTTAATCAAACTGAGTTTATCTCAGATGCCCCTAATCCGGTTTCGCTAAAAAACATCAGCTTGACAGAATTCGACCTAGACGATGTTTTGAAGAAATTACTCACTCATATAGAGCATCGATATATTCAACTGCAAGAAGGTATGGAAGAGGAAATAGACAGAGAATATTTTAGTTTGCTCTATCGTAATATTGGTAAACATCCTTTTAAAGATGCAAACGGAGCTTTTCGCGCCTCCATCAAAAGTGTGAGCGAAATGGGACTGCTTACATTAAAAGATGAACAAGGTAACATTAGGGAATATGCTTTTAAGGAAGTAGAGTTTGTTCAGGAATCTACATCCGGTCAAATGTATGGAAGGTGTTAAAAACACTCACCTCACAAGATCTAATCACGATAAAAGCAATAAACTTTTCATATAATTGAATCAGTAAGCAAAAATTAAACTTTAGAGTCTTTATTGTGTTTTTGAATAAACTTCAGACCATGAAACTATCACAACATTATAATACTGCCATTGAATTAATTGATCAGGCTTATCAAACGGAACCCAACATCGAAATATATGATGGGAAAAGTTATCCTCGTGAGTATTTGTATGCACAACGAATGGTTAATGAGCTCAAGGCATTTAAACTCAACGCAAGCGAAACAGAACTGTTAGCAGCCAGATGCCAACATATTAATCGATGGGATATACCTCGAACAGACTATCCGGATGGCAGAAAAGGTTACCATGACTGGCGCACCTCTTTATACGATTATCAGGCTAGAAAAGCCGCCGATATAATGCAACAGGTAGGATATGATCAGAAATCAATTGATGAAGTTAAAGCAATGGTTGGAAAAGTTCACATTAAACTCAACGACCAGACTCAATTAATTGAGGACGTAGCCTGTCTGGTGTTTTTAAAATATTATATCCAACCTTTTGTTGATAAACATATGGAGGATGAAGTAAAATTAGTCAGAATAATTCATCGTACCTGGGGAAAAATGTCAGAAAAAGGACATGCTGCTGCCTTACAACTTAACATTCCCAAACCGATACTAACATTAATCATGAAGGCCCTTGAAAGAAAGGAATCCTGATCTATAGAAGAAATATAAAAATGGATCGCACTTTATTTAAGATTAAGATGCGATCCTTTTCATTGATATTATTGATATTGATGCTTTGCAATGGCATCTGAAAGTACTTCCAGAAATTTATTAATAGGTTTACTGGCTACCATTTTAATCATCGGATTCATATCTGCCTTTATGGTCAGTTTGATGCGTGTATCATCCTCTGCAACTTCTTTCAATTGAATCCAAAGAAAGAAATTAAAGGGAGTTTTACCTTCAGCAGTATATTTAATTGTTTTAAATTCTTCTTTCTCAATAATTCGCAATCCTACTTCACCTACAGGATCAATAGTAAAGCGACACGAATCACCATTTGACTGCCAGTTAGTTATCTTATCCTTGGGAATCAGATCACCAAAATGATCAAAATCAGCAAGGAAATTAAAAATAATTTCAGAAGAATAGGTCGACTTCTTAATGTCACTTTCAAACGTTGTCATGACTTACAAAATAAAAGAGCAAGCCATCAGCTGACTTGCTCTGAGTTTATGCTCTAATTTCTTACTTTTTCCAGTTGGCAGGATCTTTTCTCCACTCCTGCAGTGTTGCCACGTCATCGGCAGTTACATAACCCGACTCCTTAGCGTATGGAATCATTTGTTCATACGAACTAAGTGTTGTTAAATCAACCTTGGCTTCATTAAATGCCTCTTCAGCAACACCAAAACCATAAGTAAAGATAGCTAACATACCCATTACTTCAGCTCCGGCTTCACGAATGGCTTCAACAGCTTTTAAACTGCTACCACCTGTTGAGATCAAATCTTCAATCACAACCACTTTTTGTCCAGGCTGTAAATCACCTTCAATAAGGTTGGTCATACCATGCGACTTGGCTGCTGAGCGAATATAGATAAATGGTTTATTAATAGCATCTGCCACCAAAGCTCCCTGCGCTATAGCACCAGTAGCAACTCCGGCAACCACGTCTACCTCCGGGTATTTCTCTAATACCAGACGGGCAAATTGCAACTTAATAAAATCGCGCACTTCTGGATAAGAAAGTGCTTTACGGTTATCACAATAGATCGGAGATTTCCATCCCGATGCCCATGTAAATGGGTTTGCAGGTTGCAACTTAATTGCCTTAATTTGCAACAACTGATTGGCTATGATTTCTGCTAATTTTTCCATGCCGCAAATGTATAAAGTTTTTTTCAACGATAGAATACTTTTTTTAACCGACTCGCTCGAACAAGACCTTATTAATAACTACTTTGATGCCTTGCATAAATTTACATCGCATCATGAACTTAAGCAATTTATTGAGTCGTTTGAGAACAATAAAGACCTTCAACAAGCTTTTCTTTACGGTCGCCCAAAAGAACAATTATTAACCGAACTGAAAAAGTGCTTTAAATTTTTAATGGCCGCCGGTGGATTGGTATCGAATAGCAATGATGATTTGTTAATAATTCATCGTTTGGGAGTATATGATTTACCAAAAGGGAAAGCTGAAAAAGACGAAAGCATTGAAGAAACAGCACTACGCGAGGTCACTGAAGAATGCGGCATTGCACCGCTTCATCTCGAAAATAAATTATGCTCTACTTTTCATACATATATACAAAAAGGCACCAATTATCTGAAAGAAACAGTCTGGTTTATGATGAAGTTTAATGGCTCAGAAAATCCTGTACCTCAAACAGAAGAGAACATTGCCAGTGCCCAATGGTTAAGCGTCACACAATTGAATAAGGTAAAGGGAAATACTTATCCATCCATTATTGAAGTCTTAGATGCAGCCGGATATTAACTGTAACTGATCCGTTTTAATTCATTTTAACATACTTAAAGCAACAAAAAAGGACGTAAACGTGTAAAAAAAGTAGAAATTGTGCAAAATCAATAGTTTTTTAAACTATTTTAGTGCTTAATTAAAACACCTGACATGTCCGAAAACGAGTTCACCGAGCAAAAAACAAGGCTTCGGATAGAAGCTATGGAAAAAGAAATTGAGCGGCTACGCTCTTCCAGCCATAAAAAATCTACTAAAATTGGATCGCTTCGTCGAAATTTATACTTTCAGTTAGTATTTTTTGTGTCTTTGATTTCTATTCTTTTATTTAAAGGATTGATTTTGCTTCCCGGCATCAGTAGCTCAGTAGATAAAGCACCTATGCAAGCTGAGGTGATAATACCACAAGACACCATAGTTACCAAAACTGAAGTCAAAACTCAGGAAGATACAATCAGTCAGATCGTATACAACACTCACAAAGGAGCCTTGCCCAAAGAAGATTACGATGGTATTCTTTTCGCCATCCAGATAGGAGCTTATACGGGTATTGATCTTGATAAATATGATGGTAATCTTTTAGGCATCAAGCAGGATAGTTATGAAGGAATCAATCAGTTCACTTTAGGGGAATTTATTGAATACAATGAAGCGGAAGAATTCTTAAATATTGTAAAAGGCATGGGCTTTAAGGATGCCTTTATCATGTCGTTCAAGAATGGACGCCGCATAAATATTCAAAATGCGCTTGCCATGCGATTACAGGAACAACCTGTAGAAGTGACAGTTAAAGAAGCATATGAAGAAGAAGGTACATCTGATACAAATTTAGCATCTACAATACCTACTGAAAATAATACTAAAGAGAACATTACTGTACCTGTTTCAACAGACGGGATAAGATTATAACATAGCTGTATATAACAAGAAAGCCACCGTTGCAATAACTCCGGTGGCTTTTTATTTAAATACAAACTATTACTGATGCAGTTCTTGTCGGATGTAAGTAATAATTTTCCATCGATCGTCGGGAACAACTTGTGCTGCGTGCGATCCCATCATTCCGAATCCTGTTGTTATTACATGAAAAATTTCTCCATCCGGATTATTTCTGATCTTATCAGATAAAAGGGTTGCTGGAGGATAAGGATATTTACCCGAAGTATATAAAAATCCTTTGCCATCTCCTTTTTCACCATGGCAATTAATACAATATATTCCGTATAATTCTTTACCCCTTTCCACAATCTCAGTCTCTCCATGATAAGGGTTTTCTAACTCCTGACCAGCCCACGTACGATTCACATCGGTCTTTTCGAAGTCATAAGGAATCATCTCACGAGGTACTGTACCTTCTGGTGGTAATTGATTGGTCTTTCCATCATTCCAAACAGGATTCTCGGCATATGTTTCATAAGCCTGCGATTGCTCCATATCGGGGAAATAACTATATCCGGGATGGTTTCTGTTTTTATCACACGAAGCCATTAAGGCAAGAAAGGCAACACCCAGGGTTATTGTTTTTATAGATTTCTTCATATCAGCGAATGTTGTCATAATCAAAACTCTCTTTAAAGTATGGATGATTCTCTGGTACCACAGGAGCTTTTGCAAACTGCTTGAAAAACAAGAATAAAAAGACCCCTGCCACAAGTATTGTCATACCAATTTCAAGAACTCCAAATTCAGCATGACCAACGGCACCTGGCCAAATAGCTACATATAAATCTATCCAGTGACCAACAAAAACAATTACTGCAGCAATTAGCAACCAATTCATTTTACGCTTGGTACCGCGTGGCATCAGAACTAAAAACGGTGTTAAGAAGTTGATCAGAATATTAGCCCAGAATATGATTTGAAAATCATTCTGACGTTTTACAAAGTAAACTGTCTCTTCAGGTATATTACTGTACCAGATCAACAAATACTGCGATATCCACAGATACATCCAGAATATACTAAAGCCAAACAGATATTTTCCTAAATCATGCATGTGTTCATCATTTACATGATCCATATAACCCATTCGTCTTAAAACAAACAACAAAATGATGATTACCGCAACTGCCGATACAAAAGAACTCACAAAGATATACCATCCAAATAAGGTACTGTACCAATGGGCATCAACAGACATAATCCAATCCCAAGCTGAAGTAGAACTGGTTATGGCAAATAACACAATAAAAACACCGGCCCAGTTACGACTACGGGTAAAAAGCTTTAAATCAGTTGATCCATCAGAGGCCAATGATAGCTTACGTATTTTTCTCACAAGAAAAGTCCAGAGTGCGATATAAACAACTGTACGAATACTAAAAAACACGGGATTTAAAAAGCCACTCTTACCTTGCAGTATTTCATCCATATCCTCGGTATGACTCCAGTGATAAATATCGTGCATACCAACCAACACCAATAACATAATCACTCCACCATATGGAACATATTGTCCCATGGCCTCAGGGATACGTTGAATTGCGGTATGCCAGCCCGACTCACCTAATATATGAACCACCACAAAAAAGGCTCCTCCCATTGCAATGGCGGTGAAATAAAAACCATTTAACAGCACATTTGCCCATATCCGATGAGAATGGTCGAGGTTCAAAAACACCCCGGCAACTGTTAATACAGCCCCGATAACCATTAGCACAATCAAGAAGGTTTTTAGCTTTTGCGTAAATTCAAATGACTTATACATGATTATCGTTTATGATTTAACTTCGTGTAATTGAACTCCCAATGCTCCCACCGATTGCAATGACTCCTGCAGTGACTCAGCATTTTCTTCTTTGGCTTCCAATAAAATCTGGAATCGATCATTGGTTACTTCTTCATCAAAAATATGATTATCGGCTCCCGGCCCCAGACTACTTCTAATAAGAAAGCCAAAAACTAATGCGAAAGCTGCAAACAACACAGTTAATTCAAAAGTTACAGGAACAAATGAAGGCACCGATAAGTAGGGTTTACCACCAAAATTTAATGGCCATGCTTCAGTAAAAACCCAGGCCTGAAAACCAAAACCAATCATGGAACCAATTGCTCCCGCCACAAAACCAGCCCGTGGCAATCTTGAACGGCGCATCTTTAATACTTTATCTAATCCATGCACAGGAAAAGGAGTCCGGACATCAGTGATATCCACATTTTTTTCCTGTAGCTCTTTGATGGCTACTATCAAATCCTTATCATCCGGAAAATATCCTGAAACGTATGTCTTATTCTTCATAGCTCTTTATTTTCCTTTTTTAATAAATTTCTCTGCAGATGTTTTCAAAACACTCTTCACTTCAGCAATAGCAATTACCGGGAAGAAGCGAATAAACAAGAAGAACAATGTAAAGAACAATCCAAAAGTTCCTAAGTAGATTCCAACTTCAACCCATGTTGGAGAATACATACTCCAGCTTGATGGCAGAAAGTCGCGGTGCAGAGAAGTAACAATAATTACAAAGCGTTCGAACCACATACCAATATTTACAAAAATTGAGATGATAAAAGTAGCAACAAAACTGCGTCGTATCTTTTTAATCCAGAATAACTGAGGAGTAATAACATTACAGGTCATCATAATCCAGTAAGCCCACCAATAAGGTCCGAAAGCACGGTTAATGAAAGCATATTGTTCATATATAACACCTGAATACCAGGCTATAAACAACTCAGTAATATATGCTATACCTACAATTGAACCTGTCGCAATAATAATCTTGTTCATCGATTCAAGATGCGCCTTGGTAATATAGTCTTCCAGATTGATCGCTTTTCGGGTAATAATCATCAAGGTCAATACCATGGCAAAACCTGAGAATACCGCACCCGACACAAAATATGGCGGAAAGATGGTTGTATGCCAACCCGGTATAACTGAGGTGGCAAAGTCGAAACTTACAATGGTATGCACTGAAAGTACCAATGGAGCAGCCAAACCTGCCAAAATCAAACTCATCGATTCATGTCTCATCCAGTGACGAGCTGATCCTGTCCAACCAAAACTCAAAAAAGCATAAATCTTCTTTTTAATACCATTTTTAAGTCTGTCGCGTATTGTACCAATATCAGGAATCAATCCCATATACCAGAATAATAAAGAAACAGTCAGGTAGGTTGATATGGCAAAAACGTCCCAAAGAAGTGGGGAGTTAAAGTTGACCCATACATCCCGTGTGTTTGGATATGGAAAAATAAAAAATCCCAGAGGCAAACGTCCCATGTGAATCAGTGGGAAGAGCCCGGCACACATTACAGCAAAGATGGTCATTGCCTCTGCACTTCTGTTAATGGATGTACGCCACTTCTGACGGAATAATAATAAGATGGCAGAAATAAATGTACCGGCATGACCAATACCAACCCACCATACAAAGTTGGTAATACCCCAACCCCAACCGATGGTTCGGTTCAGTCCCCAGGTTCCTATTCCATCCCATACCGTAACAAAGATGGAAAACAAACCAAACATCAATGCAATAAGTGCCAATGTAAGACCAGCATACCAGGTTTTACCCGGCCGGCCTGTCATCGGTGCATATATTTCCTCGGTGACTTTACTATAGCTTTTTTCTCCGCTAATGAGCGGTTCTCTTACTGGCGATACGTACATTAGCTTAGCGTTTTATTTTGATCTTTATTTCTTACTTTACTCAAATAAACAACCGATGGTAAGGTATGCAGCTCTTCCAATAATCCATAATGACGGGCATCTTTCAATAATTTAGATACTTTACTGTTTGGATCATTCACATCACCAAAAGTGATCGCATCGGCAGGACAAGTCTGTTGACATGCTGTTTTAATTTCTCCGTCTTCCAGCATTCTTCCTTCACGCTTAGCTGTTAATTTCTTCTCCTGAATACGCTGAATACACATCGAACATTTCTCAATAACTCCTTTAGCACGTATGGTAACATCCGGATTGAGAACCATTCGTTTAAGATCAAGGGTCATTCCGGCAGGATCGACACGGTTATTTGGAATAGTGTCGGCTCCGGTATAATCATACCAGTTAAAACGACGCACTTTATAAGGACAGTTATTATTACAATAACGAGTACCAATACAACGGTTATAAGCCATCTGGTTAATACCTTCGGAGCTATGGTTCGTAGCAGCTACCGGACAAACATTCTCACAAGGAGCATTATCGCAATGCTGACACATAACCGGTTGACGAACCACTTCGGGATTATCAGATTCGCCTGCGTAATAACGATCCAATCTTAACCAGTGCATTTCATGTGATCTGCGTACTTCATTTCGTCCTACAACAGGCACATTATTCTCCGCCGAACAAGCTACAACACAAGCATTACAACCAATACATGAATTCAGATCGATAACCAATCCCCAATGATGTCCTTTGTATTCATGCTCATGATAAAGGGTTGTATGCAATTTTTCAACCTCTTCGTGTTTTTCATTTCCTGAGGCTGGATTCTTTAAGTATTCAGCAATGGTTGTTTCTCTCACCAATGCTCGTCCTTCCATGGAATGATGAGACTGTGTGGCAGCCAACTCATAGGTTGCTCCTGTTGCAACAGCATCAACATTCTCAACGAAATACTGGCGATTGCCATTCTTCATTTTTACTAAAGGATAAACATTCTTACCCAGATCAGTTGCAACTCGGCCGGCATTCTTACGTCCGTAACCAACCGCAATAGCCAAGGTATTTCTTGCCTGCCCCGGTTGAATCAAAACAGGTAATTCAATTCCATTCACTGCAACAATATCACCCTGACTCCATCCTCTTAACGCAGCGAATGCTGGCGAAACAGCTACATAGTTATCCCAACAAACGCGACTAACCGGATCGGGCAATTCCTGTAACCAGGGATTATTTGCCAATGTTCCATCTCCAATTGGAACATTCTGATAAAGTATAAGCTCTAATTCATTTCCTGAAACAGGATTGGCATACTTTGATATAAAACTGGTGTCAACCCCAGAAAAGGAAGGAACACTTTTTTTCTTTGTCTCATCAAATACCAAACCATCTCTAAGAGAAGTCTTCCAGAATGTTTCGAACTGTTTACCTTGTGACAAGGTGATATTATAGATATTCTCTTTCCAGTTTAACTTGATAAAATCGTAATACTTACCCTCAATACCAGCCCATGCCATCAGGTTTTCCTGAGCATGACGTGTTTTAAATAAAGGACGTATAGCAGGTTGAGTTAGTGTAAATAATCCTGAAACCAACTCTGAGTCATCCCAACTTTCGAGAAAATGAGGAGCCGGCAAAACATATTTGCATGCTAATGCAGATTCTGTTTGCTGCGAATGAACCGCAATTTTCAAATCTACTTTAGCAAGTACATTCTGAGTTTTTTCATCCAAAGGAAGGTGATACAAAGGATTGGTATTCCATAACATAACAGCTCCTACCTGATCTGCTTCAATTCTGTTTAACAGATCTTCAAAATCCTTATCCTTTCCTTCAAATAAACTGATTGGGTAATCCAAGCGAATGGTATTCCCTTCACTTTCGAGGATATGATTGATACCACATACCATTGATTGGACATCCACATCATTACTGCCCGACACAACCAGGGATTTACCTTTTGCAGACCAAAGTTCTTCTGCAATTTTTTGTATTTGTTCAGGTGCGCTTACTGTTGGTGCTGACACACCGGCTTTACCGGCTAATACAGAAAATAAGGCTGCGATATAATGTGCTTCGTCTGAAGCAGCCATCGGAACACGTTCATCGGCATTTGAACCCGTTAACGTCATGGTGGATTCAAACTGTACATGACGCATCATCTCGCGTTGTCCTTCGGTTAACTTCCTTGCTGAAGCATACTGACGACCAAAAGTAACCGGTTGCAACCAGGTCCCCAGAAAATCAGCATTAAAACCAACAACCAGTTTAGCCGCATTAAAACGGTAAGAAGGTACGATTGCTTCACCATAATTTAATGCAAATGATTCGCGCAATGCTGAATACGAATATGCATCAAATATTTCATGAACAACAAATGGATATTTTGCTTTAAAATCAGCCAGTAGCTTTTTTGTTGAAGGACTTATGATAGTTGATGTCAGAATCACAAATTCCTTCCCTGCATCCCATTCACTCAATATCTTCAACAAATCAGCATCCACCTGTTCCCAGGTTGTAGCTTTCCCATCCTGCATTGGTTGAGCCGGACGTGACTCATCATATAAATTGAGTAAAGAGGCCTGTATTCTTGCTGATGCCGAACCTCCGGTCATCTTACACATGTCATTTCCTTCAATCTTTATTGGGCGACCGTCTCTGACCTTAACCAGTATAGGCACCATTTCTGATCCATCGTAAAACGACGATGCGTAATAATTAGCTGTACCGGGCTTCACCTCTTCCGGCTGTATCAATAAAGGGATGGCTTTCTTTACAGGGCGTTCGCATCCTGCCAGAACAGCAGCCGAGGCGATACTAAATCCGAAGTACTTCAGAAAGTCGCGACGCGAATTTGTTGAAGAATCCTTCCCGTCGCTCAATACATAAGAAGACTTCTTCTCCTGAACAACTTCTTCCTCGGGTATTAATTCTTCAATGCTTTTCCAGTATTGCTTCATAGTAATAACTGATTTATTTTGGGTAACAAGGCAATTCCTTAATTAAATTTCTCTTTGATTAATGATGACAATTCATACAATCATTTGCACCAACATCAGCAGCCTTAATTGAGTCAAGAGCTCCTTCTGCAATATCTTTATGCAAGGCTTCAAATGTTTTGTAATAATCGTTATCGTAGAAGTTTACATTGGTCTTTTTATGACAATCTAAACACCAGCCCATTGACAGATCATTTTCTTGCTTAAGAATGTGCATCTCTTCAACTTTTCCATGACATTCGGCACAATCTCGTTGACCAGCATTTACGTGTTGAGAATGATTAAAATAAACATGGTCCGGTAAATTATGAATTCGTATCCACTCAATGTCTTTATTATTCTCATAAGCATCAACAACCTTGGCAATTTCAAACTGCCCGGAATTAGTACCATTACGCACTACCATATGACAGTTCATACATAAACCAGCACTTGGAATTCCGGCCGACTTTCCGTGTTGAGCATTATAATGACAGTAATTACAATCTATCTGATTATCCTGAGCATGCACTTTATGCGAAAATTTAATGGGTTGATCAGGCATATAATCCGGACTTCTTCCAAAATCAGTTAAAGTATGTGCAATAACTTTACCCTGATAGGCCAGTCCTCCCATAATAATAAGAATATGAACAAGTTTAAACTTAACCCTTTTGGTAAAAAAGATATCAACCAAAGCAACAGCCATTAATACTCCCAACAACAGGAAAATCAAAATGGTATTGATTGACATTTTCTTTTCTGGAACACCATTTTGGGATAATTCGGTAAGATAACCATGAAGATGAAACAGCTGCTCATCTGTCAATTCAAAATTGATATGAACCTTCTCCCTCATTGCACCTGACGGTGTCAACAAGTGACTTTTAAAAGTTGCAAGATCCATATCAGCAGCTACTTTGGCCATTTCCAATGCTGAAGGATTCCAATTGATGGTGTCGGAAGTGTAATAGGTATGACATGATGCACAAGCTTTCGCATCTTCTCCCATTGGGATTAATCCATAATACAGCCGTTCGCCTACTTTTAAATCAGGTTCGGGAGTTCCCTTTTTACCGCGTTTTTCTTCTGCACCAGCATTTATTGTTGATAGAACAACAAAAAAAAGTAAGAAAAACTTTAAGAAAATCTTCCCGGAAGAACGGGACTTAGATAAAGTTTGAACCATATTAACGTATTATTTATCATCTAACAGAAGTTACTCACATACGTAAGTGTCATCTAATCAGAAGATTTAGAGTTAATGACAATTAATCTTTTTTAACATTTCAACTTTTAACCATTCATAACGATTTAAGTTGAAGATTGTTTAAGAGGTTCTTTTTATTTTAAAGATTTTTTTCTCTTTTATTCTTTTAAGTTTTCGGTAAGTTTTTTAACCAACTTATAATTAAAGAAGAACTCTCTGGCAACCACCCTGATAATTGTATAAACGGGTATCGCCAAAAACATACCAAGGATGCCTGACATATAGCCGGCCATTAGAATAATCAGGAATATTTCTAGTGGATGAGCTCTCACACTTGATGAAAAAATAAATGGCTGGAAAATGAGATTATCCATTAACTGAACGATAAGATAAACGAAAAAAATGCCTAAAATAAAGTTTAGAAAATCGGGTGGTACACCCAATTGGACATACACTATTAAACCCACCAGAAAGCCAAAAAAGGCACCAATCAACGGCCCCAGGTATGGTATTACATTAATAAACCCAGAAAACAACCCAATAATTATAGCATGTTGAAATTCGATTCCAACGATTAAGAACCCTATGGTTACAAATACCGATATTAATGTAATTTGAATTAGAACCCCAATGAAATAACGCCTTAGTAATGTCTTAATGGATAACAACATATGCTTTAAGGCACCTTCAAAATGCGTCGGAATAAATAAAAGAAGTCCTTGAATAACTAACCATTCTTCTTTCAGAAAGAAAAAGGTCATAAATGAAACACTAAAAACAAAAATAAAAACACCTCCAAGAAAACCTAAAACCCCGGTAAATATGCTTCTCAATTGTGTGAAGTCAAAAAATGTAATAGCTGTTTCTTTTAGCTGATTCTCCAATACATCAAGACCGGCCTTACCAAATTCTGAATGATTAAGTGGAGCAAGAACATTCTCCAACAACCGGTTGCCTTTACTAAAAACGACATCAATATCCACATTTGATAAAAAGTGAATTTCCTTGATAACAAAGGGAACTGCAACCCTAAAAAAAGTAAAAACAAAAATCCATAAAAATAAAACTGTTAACAATGCAGCTACAGAATTTGAGATTTCCCATTTTTTAACTCTGATTCTTTTAATCAAATCAAAAACGGGGCGTATGACAAGAGAAATGACAACAGAAACGAGAACAAAAGACACCACAGCTCTGAAGTACCAAAGCAACATTGCTGTCAGACAGGCCAATAAAATCCATAGCACATATTTAATTCTTTCTGTCATATAGCTCATAAGATGATTCATGAGATACTTATAACAAGTTATTCCAAATATTTGAGAATAGCATATTTTCTTTTCAAATCATATGGTCTAAAAGTCAGCAAAATCCACTATTTAAGCATTATATATTCCAATTTTATATACAATATATGTAGAGATATATGTTTTTTCACTACATTCATCCCCGAGATGAACACTAAACCCATTCACCTTTTTTTTAAAGCCCATTACCCACACAAATCATGAGAGGATCAATAATCGGAGACATAATTGGCTCTGCTTTTATAGAGTCACCACAAAGTACAACAGATTTTCAGCTTTTAAAGCCATTCTCGGCCTACACAACAGATACGGTTCTGACCATTGCCATAGCTGATGCCATCATAAAAAAACAATCATACGAGGATAGCTTACGTCATTGGGTCAGTAAATTTCCTAAGGCAGGTTACAGAAAGAAATTTATGGATTGGGCATTATCCGATAAACCTAATCAACAATACAATAGTTCCGGTGATGGGGCAGCACGGAGAGTAGCACCCATTGGTTTTTCAGCTCAAACTTTAGAAGAAGCGATGGAGCAGGCAAAAGAGGCTACGATCATTACACATGCGCTTGAACCTAAGATTAAGGCAGCACAGGCTATGACGGGAGCTATATTTTTAGCAAGAAAAGGTGAAAGCAAAGAAGAAATCAGTGAATTTTTAAAAAGTAAAATAGGGTACGAACTTCCAACTTCACTTAATAAAGAAGAAATAAACCCATTGATTAAAAAATATAAATCTCCGGCTCCGGCTGCTTTGTTAGCTTTTCTGGATTCAACCAATTTTGAAGATGCTATCCGAAAAGCAATCTGGCTTGAAGGACCAACCAATACGATTGCATCCATTACGGGTGGTTTAGCACAGGCATATTATAAGCATATTCCCAAAGCCCTAGTTAGAAAGACACTCTCCAGAATTGATCCGGAAATGGAAAGCGTGATGGAAGACTTTGAAAAAATACACTGCAAGGAAGTTTTGCAGAGTAATCAGGATATAAAATTTAATTTTCATTAAAATAAAAAAGGTCAGCTTTCGCTGACCTTTTCATTTATATACTAAGTGGTTTTTTCACTTTCTCATCCAATAAGGCAAATGCTAATACCTCCGAAATTTCCTTCACAAAATGGAAGGTCAATCCTTCAAGGTATATATCATTGATCTCATCAATGTCTTTCTTGTTATCGTGCGAAAGAATAATATCTGTAATACCAGCTCTTTTTGCAGCCAGGATTTTCTCCTTGATTCCTCCAACAGGAAGGACTTTTCCTCTCAAAGTAATTTCACCGGTCATTGCCAAACGAGCCCTTACTTTACGCTGTGTAAATATGGAAGCCAACGAAGTTACCATTGTAACACCTGCAGATGGTCCGTCTTTTGGAATAGCTCCTTCCGGAACATGAACATGTATATTCCATTCATCAAAAGTTTCGGTTTTTAATCCGAGCATCTCGGCATTTGCCCTTAAATACTCAAGTGCCAATACAGCTGACTCTTTCATAACATCACCGAGGTTACCGGTAAGCGTTAATTTACCTTTCCCTTTACTAATGCTACTTTCAACAAAAAGAATTTCACCACCAACAGCTGTCCAGGCTAAACCGGTAACAACACCTGCAGTTGAATTATCCTGCCATTTATCTTTCGAGAATCGGGGAACACCTAAAAATTCAGCCACATCTTTAACAGTGAGATTCTTCTTAACCTCTTCGTCTTTGGCAATCTTTAAAGCAACTTTTCTGCAAAGTTTAGCCAAAACTTTATTCAATTCACGAACCCCTGATTCGCGTGTATAGGATTCAACAATATAACCCAATACATTTTTATTGATGGATAGCTTACCTTTTGCGATGCCATGATTTTCCATCTGATAAGGCAGTAAATGGCGTCTGGCAATCTCTACCTTCTCATCTAATATATATCCACTTACATCGATCAACTCCATACGATCAAGTAATGGCTGAGCTATATTACCAATGGTATTGGCAGTTGCAATAAACATTACATTCGAAAGATCGAAGTCAACCTCCAGATAGTTATCATGGAAATGTTCATTTTGTTCAGGATCCAGAACCTCAAGCAATGCTGAAGCAGGATCGCCATGAAAACTACTGCTAATCTTATCGATCTCATCCAAAATAAATACCGGGTTTGCAGATCCAGCCTTTTTAATATTCTGAATGATACGACCTGGCATTGCACCAATATATGTCTTCCTATGTCCCCGTATCTCAGCTTCATCATGAACCCCACCAAGCGACATACGAACATACTTACGTCCAATAGCATCGGCAACAGATTTACCTAACGACGTTTTTCCAACTCCGGGAGGGCCGTATAAACAGATGATTGGTGATTTTAGTTCGCCTTTCAGTTTTAAAACTGCCAGATGTTCAAGGATACGTTCCTTCACTTTATCCAAACCGTAATGATCACGATCAAGGAATCTCTCAGCCCGTTTCAGGTCATAATTATCTTTGGTATAATCATTCCAGGGAACATCTAATAATGTTTGCAGATAATTATATTGAACCGAATACTCACCTGCAGCAGGATTTAGGCGTTGAAGTTTATCAATTTCCTTAGCGAATAAATCAGCAACTTCTTTATTCCATTTTTTCTTTTCAGCTTTTTCTCTTAAATCACGAACCTCCTGCTCAATAGGACTTGAACCCAACTCATCCTGTATGGTTTTTATTTGTTGATGGAGCAGATATTCTCTCTGCTGCTGATCAATATCCTGTTTTACCTTACTTTGTATATCATTCTTCAGCTCCTGCATCTGCACTTCACGTGCCAAATGCTCCAACAATGCCATTCCTCTATCCAACAGGCTCTCACATTCAAGAACAGCCTGCTTTTCTTTTACTGACATTTCAGAGTTTGAACCTACAAAGTTGATCAGGAAACCATCATTTTCAATATTTTTAATTGCAAACGATGCTTCAGGTGGAATATGAGAAGATGCTTTAATAACTCTTAATGATAGATCTTTTATAGAGCTAACTACCGCTTCAAATTCACTCTTCGTATTGTCATTGGGCAAAATATCCTCCAGACCTGTCACTTTAGCCAAATGATAAGGCTCATCCGTAACAATTTCATCCAATCGAAAACGCTTTTTACCCTGAATGATTACGGAAGTGGAATTATCAGGCATTTCAAGTATTTTAATAACCTTGGCCATCGTTCCCACTTCGTAAAGATCTTCTTTCTGAGGATCATCCACTTTCACATCACGCTGAGCAATAGCACCAAAGTATCCTTTATTGCGCTGAACCTCTTTAATTAACTGAAGTGATTTGGCCCTACCTAAAGAAATAGGAATAATCACCCCAGGAAACAATACTGTGTTTCGAAGCGGTAAAATAGGCAATGTGTCAGGCACCTCAAGCTCATTTACGCTTTGATCATCCCCTTCTGCAACAATTGGAATAAACTCAGCATCAGACTCAAACACCTCTGATAAATAGATACTATTTTGCTTTGTCTTATTTTTATTCATATTAAGTCTTTCAAAAAGGCAGACAATTCTGTCAATATGTCTGCAAAGCTCATTTAAATACAACGATACCTATTATATCAATACATGTGCCAAAACTAGCGCAGGGCACTTCTAAACTTTATTGTATCGTTGAAAACCGTTTCCAGTATGCTACGATCAGTATCTGTAAAAGATACATTTCTTCTTCCCATTGCAATGCTTGCAACATTTTCAACAGCCTTCAGTCCGTTAATCCTGTATCCCTGTGGCCCACCAATCACAAATGAGGGAACAAAATTCCGTGGAAAACCACTGCCAAACAAGTTGCTACCCACTCCCACTACAGTACCTGAATTAAATGCAGTATTAATGGCACAACGGGAATAATCTCCCATAACTAAACCGCAAAACTGAAGATCTGTTTTCTGAAAGCGTTCAGTCTCATAATCCCATAGCTTAACCATGGCATAATCGTTCTTCAAATTTGAAGTGTTTGTATCAGCACCCAAATTACACCATTCACCCAAAATTGAATCCCCTAAATATCCGTCATGCACTTTATTACTATGTCCGGTTATAATTGAATTACTCATCTCTCCTCCAACCTTCGACCATGGACCAATTGTAGCTCCCGGATATATTTTTGCACCCATACTAATTTGTGAAGATTCGCACAAAGCAATCGGTCCTCGCAACATGGCACCCTCCATAACCACCGCATTCTTTCCTATATAAATGGGTCCGCTCTGTGGATTCAGATAAGCATATTCAACA
Organism: uncultured Carboxylicivirga sp.; assembly: GCF_963674565.1. Taxonomy (NCBI): domain Bacteria; kingdom Pseudomonadati; phylum Bacteroidota; class Bacteroidia; order Marinilabiliales; family Marinilabiliaceae; genus Carboxylicivirga; species uncultured Carboxylicivirga sp. The sequence continues at coordinate 4,713,523 of NZ_OY771430.1, read as the reverse complement.
GTTGCTCCTTCTTCAATAAATATCCGATTGACTAGTTGGGGATCTTTATTCAATCCAACCACGTTGACTGTTTCGCTTAGCACTTGACTTCTTCGTCCTTGGGTAATAAGTTCGAAATCATTTCTAATCTCATCCTGATTATAAGGAAGCAATCGAAAAACCTTATCCAGATATTTTATTTCACTATGATACTCTTTAATATCGAATGATGACGTTTTTCCTTCAACTATTTCTGATGTAAAATCTTTTGAAGTGCGAACTGCCAACAATAACCCATCTTTCACAAGAGCCTCATTAAAGCCTAAAGCACTCACTTCGTCAACTAAATTATATACCGGAAGTAACGAAGCTGAAACAAACAAATTATCTTCTGCAAGTTCGCCTCCATATTTGGCAGAGAGATCCACAGAAGTCAGATAGCCGGCAGGCCGACCAAGATGCAGCTCCCATTTTTCTTTGATAGTTAATATTCCACAGCGTAAAGCAGCTTGTGGTCGTGTGAAAGTTAGCGGCAGCATAGCTGCATTGTATTGGTTATCAAATAATATGAGATTCATCGTAATTATTTTACATTTAAAAATACAAAAAAAGCTCCGGAAGTTCCGAAGCTTTTTCTATATCTTAACAAGTTGTAATTACTTACGCTTGTCGAAATGCTTTTGATAACGGCTCATAAACTTATCAACACGTCCAGCTGTATCAACTAATTTCATTTTACCTGTGTAAAATGGGTGTGATGTGTTAGAAATTTCCAACTTCACCTGAGGATATTCAGTCCCGTCGATCTCAACAGTATCTTTTGTTGCAACAGTAGAACGAGTAATGAATGTTTCCCCGTTTGACATATCGGTAAAAGCTACCAATCTGTAATTATCCGGATGAATTCCTTGTTTCATTGTTATATGCTTTAAATCCTTACTATTCTAATTCTATTCGGGCTGCAAAGATAATTCATAAATTATTAACGACAAAAGATTTAAACACAGAAATTACAAATCTTTTTTGTCTTCATTTGAATACTTTGTATCCACAGGTATTTTTGTAGCCCTTTCTTTACTTATTTTCTGACCATTAAAGAGGTATCGATACGTAATGTGTTTCTTACCAAAAGCCGCACCCATAGATTCCTGTAACACTCTCATCTTAGGATTAAAATCACCTACCCACGAAAGTTCCAGTTCTTTAATGTGCGATTTCTTCTCTACGGCTCCTTTTAAATTCCAGAACAATCCTGATTCAATACCAGACCTTTGAAACTTTGGAACCACTCCTAAAATAACAACTCTGGCCCGGGTCATTTTATTGGAATATTTACGCCACAGAAATTTAAGCTTATTTATGGTATTTAATTTCCCTTTGAATCCTTTTATGATTTGGTTCACATCAGGAAACAAAACAATAAATCCAATCGGGTCATCGTGGTGATAAGCAAACCATATCAAATCTTCCATCATAAAAGGTTTGGCTTTCTCCATAGTTTTATTCAGCACCTCCCGATCAATGGGCTTAAAGTTTTCATGAAATTGCCAGGCGTCATTGTAGATGGTTTCGAAATCATCCAGAAACTTTTCTGATTCAGTCCAGCTAAAATGTCTGAAATTAAACCCTTCTTTTTTAACCACCCAACCTGCAATTTTCCAAAATCGCTCAGGAAAAGCCACCGTCAGATCCAGATGATTGGTTATCTGTTCGAAATAGTTTGAAAACCCGTATTCTTCGAAAAATGGCTTGTAATAAGAGGGATTGTACTGCATTCCAAATCCGGGTTGGGTAAATCCATCAACCAACAGTCCCCAAAAATTATCGTTTTCTCCAAAATTTATAGGGCCATCCATGGCTTCCATACCACGCTCTTGCAACCATTCTTTGGCTTTATCAAACAATAGAAAAGCAGCTTCTCTGTTATCGATACATTCAAAAAAACCTAATCCACCTGTTGGCTGCTCAAATCCAAAAGCCTTTTTTTCATTGATAAAAACAGCTATACGACCAATCACCCGATTACCTTCTTTTAAAATAAAACGAGTAGCTGTACCATGTGTAAAGAAGACATTTTGAGTAGGGTCAAAAATTTCTTCGATCATACCATCTAAAGGACGAACATAAGCACTGTCGTTTTTATATATAATTTCAACAACATCTAAAAACTGCTTATTCGAAATTTTATCTTTTACTTCAAATATCTTCATAGGACAATAAAAAAAAGGGTGAAACCACAGGCCTCACCACAAAAATATATGATTATTTTAACTTTCCTAAAACTCAAACCAGTTCACATAGTCTTCAGGATGCTTTGCAGGAACATCTTTATGATAGAATTCATTTCTGGAAGCAACATAATTATAATCTACTTCCCATTCTTGCCATTTATCTGCAATGGTTTTTACTGCATCAATTATATAATCCAACTCCTGATCGGTCATTGTAGGATGAATTGACATACGTATCCAACCCGGTTTTTCAGATAAATCACCATGATTTATTTTACTGGTTATCTTGTTAGATGTATAATAATCAACATGTAATAGATAATGTCCATAAGTACCGGCACAAGAGCAACCGCCGCGAATCTGAATACCGTATCGATCATTCAATAGGCGCACGGCCAGGTTAAAATGAAGATTATCAATATAAAAAGAGATGGCACCCAAACGTTCTTCTGCATTATCAGCCAGAATATTCATCCCGGGAATCATACGAAATTCACGAAAGATCTTTTCAATCATTTCCCTTTCACGAAGATGAATATTTTCAACACCCATCTCCTCCTTCAATTTAATGACCATCGCCGCTTTTATGGATTGCAGAAATCCGGGAGTTCCACCGTCTTCGCGTGCTTCAATGTCATCAATATATCTGTATTTACCCCAACGATTGGTCCAATCTACCGTTCCACCTCCAGAGTTATCAGGTGCCACATTATGATACAATGCGCGATTAAAAACCATTACACCTGAACTTCCGGGTCCCCCAAGAAATTTATGGGGCGAAAAAAAGACAGCATCCAAACTTTCTTTTGGATCCTCAGGATGCATATTAATCTCATCATAGGGAGCTGATGCTGCGAAATCAACAAAACAGAACCCTCCATTCTCATGCATTATCTTTGCTAAATCATAAAACGGAGTTCTGACACCCGTAACATTCGAACAGGCTGTAAAGGATCCTATCTTCAATATACGGTTTTCATATTTTTTAATTTCTCTACGCAATGAATCAGGATCAACCAGCAGTTGATCGTTAGGTTCCAGCACAACCACATCGGCATTGGTCTCTAACCAGGATGTATGATTTGAATGATGCTCCATATGGGTTATAAAAACAACCGGACGGTGATCTGGAGGCATGCTGCAGAATCGCTTTGCTTGCTCTGGAACTCTCATTCCCAGGATTCGTTGTAGTTTATTTATAACATTGGTCATTCCGAAACCAGCTGTTATAATAATATCATCATCACCGGCATTAACATGCTTTTTTATAATCTTATGTGAAAGTTTATAAATATTGGTCATGATCATTCCGGTATCACTCGACTCGGAATGCGTATTTGCAACCATCGGACCAATTTTTTCCTTCATCACTGATTCGATGGGCTCATACAGTCGTCCACTGGCAATCCAATCGGCATAAACCAAAGGTTTTTCACCAAAAGGAGTTTGAATAGTTGCATCGTACCCAATTGTATTTTTTCGAAACTTTTCGAAGTGAGATTCAAGCTTGCTCATTCAATTTAATCATTTAATTAGTCGACACATTGATGATATCATCATATCTACATTAATGCAAATATAAGCTTTCAATTAATAATGAAATATGACTTTTACCAACTTAAAAAGTTAATCTATATACCTTCATCAACAAACTGAATTTCACTAATAATATCCTGTGCAATAATTTTCAGCGCCTCTGATTCTGATTGACTTGCTTCTTCCACCCAATTTTTAAGCTTAGGGGTGCTGACTCCATTTACCCGTAACATTTTTTTAGCAGCAAAAGCAATTGATTTTAGATACACATAATCTTCTTCCCACAATCGATCATTGATCAGATTATCTATCTCTTTTGCACTAGTCTTCTGTGAGTAATAAACAGACCATCCTTTTGTATAATTGGATAAAATCTGCAACCATTTATTCTCGGCTTCTCTCCATTCATTAACCAATTCATCAGCAATAGGCAACTGCCCCCAGAGTAACATAGACGTTCGTTCAACCAAATCGATATTATTGATTAGAACAGACCAATCTCTGCATCTTTCTATGGTCATCTCTTTAGCAGGAACCAACATGGCTGCCAATAACATGGTTTCTCTTATTTCTTTATACCATAAACGTTCGGCCAGAGTATAATCTGATCGATGCATTGAAGCCAGCTCCTTTAAATGAGGAAAACCAACACCATAATTTACACGATATCGAATCCCCCTTCCCTCCATCTGTCCGACTGTTGTGCCATTCATCCGTAATCGTATCCGATTTATAATTGACTCAAGCTCGCTATCCAACTCCTTATTTTCGATATAAAACTTCATCTCTATAACATTTACATCTTTTAACCTCGACTCCAACCAGCAGAATTACCAAACTGATATCCAATGTATTTATTTTGTTTATCCCTCTGAAATATCGATGAATAATCGGATACAAAGTAAAAGATTTAAAATTTTATTGCCTAACTATTGCAAGATTCAATTTGATAATATTATCTTTGCATCGCTTTAGAAAAATGGTGAATGTAGCTCAGTCGGTTAGAGCGCTGGATTGTGGTTCCAGAGGTCGCCGGTTCGAACCCGGTCTTTCACCCATAAAAAAAGGTCAGCAAATTGCTGACCTTTTTTAGTTTTATTATTTAATTATACTCCAACCACTTCATTCTTCATACTATATAAAACATATAGTACCTCTTGCTTTTCAAGCTGTCCAACATTATTCATATCAAGAGCCTTCAATGCATCATCCAAAACAGCTACAAACTCCGTTTCACTAATATTCATCCCTTTATGGGTTGTTACCATATCTTTTCCTTCATAAACCGAAGGACCACCTGTACCTGCAATAAAAAAAGTTGCTGCTCCCTTTTTCATTGAACTAACATTGGCTTTTGCATTCTCATAGCGTGTAGCTATTTTTGGATTTTTTAAATGAATATCTACCAAATCACTCGCCAGTTTGGTAATTCCCTCTGTTCCTCCCAATCTTTCATACAATGATAAACTCATAATTACATTTATTAAGTACCCTATTACTTTAATATAATTCCATTCTCAACTTCTGTCAACACAATTAATCTATTCTTTTCAATTTTATCTTAAAAGAAGTCTGACATTTAAGTCCATAACATTTAAACTATTTCTCTGTTAATGTAAAATATTAACTCGTTTATTCTTCTTATTAGTCTATCTGACCAAAAGGAAACTTATAAACCGGGTATTTTACTATTTTTGGTTCACCTAACAAGAAATAATGATTCGCACCAAATATATATTATCAATACTCATATTAATTACTTCGATTGTTTCTGTCCACTCTCAGAACCTGATAGAAATAATCGAGAAAAGTGAAAAAGCCGTATTTGAATCGCATAGTTACGACAACAAAGGTCATGTAATTGGTAATGCTGCAGGTTTTTTTATATCACCCAACGGTTTGGCCATAACCATGAGTTCCATTTTTGAAAAGGCTGATTCGGCCAGTATTGAATTAAGGAGTGGACGCAAATATAGTATTGAAAGGGTCATTTCAGTTCATCCATATACAAATCTGGCATTAATAAAAGTTGAGCCAAGCAGATCGCGCCCGTTTAACTATCTTTTGCCCTCAAAAATATCATTCAGAGAAAACGAAGAAATTCTGACCATGATATTACCTCAAGAAGACGATGATGCTGATGGTACCTATCTGGCAGAAGTTTCTGAAATTAAATACTTTCCTTTTATCAGCCGGTCAGGAGTGATTGAACAAACAATCTCCCATCATACCAACGGAGCACCTGCTATAAATTATAAAGGAGAATTAGTTGGAATTCTTAAGAGCCATGCTCAAAAAAGTAAAAAGATAATTTACAATTCATATCTACTGAACGATTCAAACTGGGTTGATATCAATCAAAAGGTTCCAGATATTAAAATGAATCCTGAAATAAGTTCTTTGCTCAGCCCGGAGATTAGTGAAGGTATCTACAATATAATAGTCGAAGATTATATTGATGCCGCACGTGAGTTAAGCAAACATATCAACCAAACCATTGAAGACGTAGAAGGTAAATGTCTTAGAGCCTATGCCCGACATAAATACAATAATAAGGTTGGAAGCAGAGAAGATTTTGTTGATTGTAACCGCATTGACCCCAATTACTTTTTACAGTATTATCTAAAGGGATTGATTGATATGGAAGATAATAAAAAAGATGATGCCCATATTAATTTCACTTTATGCCTTGACAATCAACCCAATTTTGCGGCAGCTATTGTTCAACAGGCCATGATCGATCTTGACCGCAGAGAAAATATTCAGGAAGCATATAACCGATGCTCAGAAGCCATTCTGCATGATTCGCTGGAAGCAACCGCCTATTACGAACGCAGTCGACTACGATTTCAACATTCCGATAATAAAGAAGGCACTTTGGAGGATGTAAATAAAACCATTTACCTTAATCCTAACCTGCCCGGCATTTATACTCTTCGTGGTATTATTCGTGCTGACAACCAGGATTTACTGGGTGCTATTGAAGATTACGATCGTGCCATCGAAAAGGATCCGGAAGATGTTCATGCTTACATCAATCGTGGAATAGCCCGATATAATATTGGTTTAAAAGAAGAAGCCTGTAACGACTGGAGCACAGCCGGAAATCTGGGTAATTACAATGCTTACAAATACCTTTCTAGATATTGTAAAGAAGTTAACAGAAGTATTTACCCCAATTAAATACTTATTCTTTTTGACTTGAAAAGGTCATTTGACGCTTTTGAACCAAAATATCCTGTTGGTTTGTTACCTTTGTATCAAATATAAAATCAATGATTACACAAGAAACACTTAAAGACTTAGCTGGACGCGAGTTAGCGTTAAGGAGGTATCTTTGACGTCGATCGTAAACTGATTGAAATAGAAGAAGAAGAAATGCGATCACAAGCTCCTGACTTTTGGGATGATGCCAAAAAAGCAGAGGAGCAAATGAAAAAGCTTCGTGAATTAAAAAGCTGGGTTAACGATTATAATGAAGTGAAAGCTTCAGTGGATGACCTGCAGGTATTATTCGATTTTCAGAAGGCTGGAGAAGCTGAAGCTTCTGATGTTGATGAACAATACGAATTGACCCTCGATTTAATCGAAAAGCTGGAGCTGAAAAATATGCTTCGTCGCGAGGAAGATAAGATGGGTGCCGTATTGAAAATCAATGCCGGAGCAGGTGGCACCGAAAGTCAGGACTGGGCACAGATGCTGATGCGTATGTACATTCGCTGGGGAGAAGCTCATAAGTATAAGGTTAAGGAGGTAAACTATCAGGAAGGCGATGAGGCCGGTATTAAAACCGTGACTTTACAGTTTGAAGGAGATTTTGCTTACGGTTATTTAAAAAGCGAGAATGGAGTACATCGTCTGGTGCGTCTTTCTCCATTCAACTCCGCCAATAAACGAATGACATCTTTCACATCTGTTTTTGTGATTCCTCTAATTGACGACAGTATTGAAATTGAAGTAAATCCAAGCGATATTGAATGGGATACATTCAGATCTGGTGGAGCAGGTGGCCAGAACGTAAATAAGGTAGAAACCGGAGTTCGACTGCGACACATTCCATCAGGCATCATTATTGAAAATACCGAATCTCGTTCACAGTTAGGAAATAAAGAAAATGCCTTACGTCTTTTGAAGTCGCAGCTTTACGAAATTGAACTACGTAAAAAACTGGAAGAACAAAACAAGATTGAATCGCAAAAGAAGAAAATCGAGTGGGGATCTCAAATCAGATCTTACGTGCTTCAGCCATATAAATTGGTTAAGGATGTCAGAACAAATCATGAGACATCAAATGTTGCAGGTGTTTTAGATGGTGAGATCGACGATTTCATTAAGGCATACCTGATGGAATATGGTGCTCAGGAAGTATTTGAATCGAACTAAAATCAAGCTTTATGATACAGATTTTTCATAATCCACGATGCGCAAAAAGCCGCGAAGGGTTAAAGCATCTTGAAGACAAAGGGATCGAATTTGAAATCATTAAATATCTCGATGAGCCACTTACTCCGGATGAACTTACTGATGTATTACGAAAATTAGGGAAACGCCCACTGGAAATTATCCGCACTAAAGAAGATATTTTCAAGGAAGAGTTTGCCGACAAGGAACTTTCGGATGAAGAATGGATTCTGGCAATGCTCGAATATCCACGATTAATAGAGCGTCCTATAATTATTAACGGCGAAAAAGCTGTTATAGGAAGACCTCCAGAGAATATTGATAGTATTCTATAAACTGAAAATCCGATCATAAATGGTCGGATTTCTTTTTAAATTTAGTTTAACTGCGCAACCATTCGTCTATATATTCATCATTAAAACAAAAGAATCTAAACCCACAAATGATGAAAAGACAAATCTTGCTTATTGCAATCCTAATAATCAGCATTTCAACTTTCGCTCAGAAACACAACAGTACTGTATATCTTAAAAATGGCACTGTGATCAAATGCGATATACTGGAAATAACACCAAATGAAGGCATTAAAATACAAACCGGTTCGCATGTTTTAATGTTATCAAACAATGAGATTGATCGTATTGAAATGAATGACAAGAAAAACAATTTAAATTTTGAGAACGATAAAGAACACAAGGGTATTTTTAATAAAACCTCATTAGGCATTTTAGCCGGCAATACATCAAATAATGAAAAAGCACCGCTCTCCTTTACTTCAACCTTTGGAATTCACGCAACACCAAAAATAACCCTGGCTGCCGGATCAGGAGTAGAGTTTTATAAAGAAACAATTATTCCGGCTTTTGCTGAGGTCCAGTATTTCATTAATACAAAAAAACTAACACCTTATCTATACTCAAATGGTGGCTGGTCGTTTAGCATTGATGATAGAAAAAGTACTTCGTCATATGAATACAATTCTATGGGTGGAATAAGATATGGTGGAGGTGCAGGAATTTGCGTCTGGACTAATTTAGGTATGGGCTTGATTATAGAAGCCGGTTATCAATACCAGGAAATTAAAACAGACAAAACTCAGACATATATGCAATACGAATCGACATTAACTGATGAATACAATCGTTTTGCTTTTAAAGTCGGACTTTACTTTAACTAGACCAACAACCCATGAAAACTAACTTATTATTGACTTTTTTTGCTGCTTTACTTATACTAAGCAGCTGCAGCAAGGAATGTGATCCATGCATGACACCACCGGCTCCATTTTATTTTGATATTAAAGATGCCGAAAGTGGTGAAAATATTTTTACGGCAGGATTGGCCAGTTCTGATGATCTGGAGCTAATTAACACATCAACCAACGAAAGCATGGATTTTGATTTCATTGATGATGACGAAGTGAACATACTAATGATAAACAGCATTGGCTGGAAAACAGAAATAATTTCGGCTAAACTACTATTAGATGGAGAAGAAGTATTTACGTTAACCGTAGATGCAGCAAGAAATTCAGGTAATTGTTGCAGCTGGACAGAATACAACGACATTGAAATTAGCAATGCTGATTTTGCGATAGACAATATTTATGGTACTTATATCGTTTATTATTAGAAGTCTAATGCCCCAATTGTATTAGAACCTCATTTTACCCCTATAAAAACGAAGTCCCTGCAGGCCTAAAACCTACAGGGACTTTTCTATTTATCACTTATTACCAAATTCTATCTGTATGTCTGACCTCCCGAGCTGGTATTACCTACCACCTTGATAGGTCCGCGCTCTATAACCAGATTTTTCTTACCACTACTACCTTTTGCATTTAATCCACCGGAAGATGCTGTTAAAGCAAAACTCAATTCTTCTACATCATTTAATAAATCCATGCTTACACTGCCCGATGAAGCCTTAAAGTATGAAGCTCCGGTTAATTTGATGTTTGTACCTCGTTGACTACCACTTGAACTTGACAGATTAACAGCACCGGTTACTCTATCCAGCTTCATACTGCCTGATGATGTACTTGCCTTTACATCTCCTGTAACATCATTAATATTTAAACTTCCGGATGTTGCAGTTGCCCAAAGATTACCTTCTACCATATTAATGGATTGTCCACCGGAAGAAGTGTTCATATCAAGATCACCCCCAATATTTTCAGCTTTAATACTACCCGAAGAAGCTTTTGTTTTCACATTTCCTTTCACGCCAACAATACGTTGCGAACCTGAAGAAGTGCCGGCACGTAAGTCTCCACCTATTTCTTCGATTGACAAGCTTCCTGAAGAAGCGGTAATGTTCAAATCAGAATTGATATTACGGGCTTTGATACTACCACTGGAAGCTTTCAAACGAACATTGCTTTGTCCAATACCTTCAACACTCACACTACCACTTGAGTTATCCACCATTATATTGGTATTCTCAGGTACCTTAAATTCCAATTTACCTTTAATATTTCCACTGATAGAATTAGGACGATCAATCCAAACACGAAGAGTTCCACCACTTACATTATGACGAATTTTCATATCATAATCTTTTGATGCATAGATCTCACCTGTAAAAGTCACATCATTGGTTGACTCTCCGGTGATGACTACCGAACAGAAAGATCCTTCAACCTCAACGGATGTTACATTGCTATAATTTTCATTTACCTGATCAAGTAGATTTTGTGCCTGTAGACACGATACGGAAAGAGTTAATAACATTGCCAGAGACAACATAAACCCTAATCTGTGCATATTTTTCATTTCAAGGGGTATTTAATTAATAATCTATCTATTGCGCAGCTTTATGACTACGATAAATAGGACGCCTTGACATAATAAGAAGTTACAAGCTTAATTACTTTTTTTTGTAGAATCGAAGATTTGTTGAATTGTTTAGTTAGTCATCCACAGTTTAAAAACTAAACAAATCAGCAAATACGGTATTAAATCAATTCAGCAGCCAGAGCTTTTAAATCAACACCTGAGAAATTACCGGATGTCATGATTAATAAATTTGAATTTTTCAGATCCTGTTTCTTTAACCAATTGACAAGTTCGTCCGATTCAGTCATAACCAATAAGCCTTCCTGATCAAAAGCATCACTTACTTCCAGCTTTGTAATATCAGGCAATCTTTTGTGTTTTAACACTTCTGGATTATAGAATACAATGGCTTGATCTGCCATTTGCATCGTATGTTTATACTGTGGCAAAAAGTTTTTATTCAAACTACTAAAGGTGTGTAATTCCATTACGGCTATTAACCTGCGGTCAGCAAACTGCTGTTTCATGGCATTAGTGGTTGCCTTTAGTTTAGATGGAGAATGTGCAAAATCGAGATAGATATTAGTATACTCATTCTTTTCTAATAATTGAAGTCGCTTAGCAGCCCCTTTAAAGGTACCAATGGCTGTCAGAAACTCATCATCCGAAATGCCAATCTTATTACAAACCATGCGGGCACCATTCATATTCTGAAGATTGTGATCGCCAAACACTGCCATTGGATATTCTTTACCTTCCCAGTTCACAACCACCTGACCCATTTTGTTTTCGTAGGGTAAGGTGGAATAAGCATGAACCTCCAACATATCTTTTTGCTCATTGGCCAGCTTAACCAATTCTTCATCACCATCAAAATAAATAAGGGCGGACTTATCGGGCATGCTGTCTGCAAAAATGGTAAACTGACTAATGTAATTCTCCCAGGTTGGAAAAACATTCATATGATCCCAGGCAATGCCCGTCAGCATAGCGATCTGTGGTTTATACCAATGAAATTTAGGAGTCAGATCAATAGGCGACGACAAATATTCATCTCCTTCAAACACTGCAATCGGAGCTTCTTTTGTGAGTCGAACCATGGTATCAAATCCATCGAGCTGTGCTCCTACCATGTAATCAAAATCTTTGCCCAGAGTCTTCAAAACATGCATTACCATGGCAGTCGTTGTTGTTTTACCATGACTTCCACCAATAACAACACGGGTTTTATCTTTGGTCTGCTCATACAGATATTCAGGATAAGAGAAAATCTTTAATCCCATCTTTTGAGCTTTCAATAGTTCTGGATTATCTTTTCGGGCATGCATACCAAGAATGATGGCATCCAATTCTTTATTGATATTGGCTTCATCCCAACCTTCTTTTTTAGGTAATAAGCCATGAGTTGCCAATCGTGATTTGGAAGGTTCAAAAACCTCATCATCCGAACCAGTAACAGTAAAACCTTTCAGATGCAAGGCAATAGCCAAATTATGCATAGCACTTCCACCAATGGCAATAAAATGAACCCTCATATCAGTTTTTTTTGATTTTTTGAACAGCTAAAAGTAGTAATAGTTTTTCAGGCAGAAGGCAGAAGACAGGAGTATTTTAGCCTATCAAGACTCTTTTAGAAGACTATAGATAGAAGGCTTGGATTATTGATATGGGACTTCGGACTGATTCCTGCGGTCTTTCATTATTGAGAAATTAAGTTTAAACCATATTGATATGATTGAGAATACTTACTTTTGCAAAAAACTCAATAAAGATGATTGATAAGCACGAGTGTAGACAAATTGGTATCATTGTAAAAACACACGGTATAAAAGGTGAATTGGTAGTTCGCTTATTTGATGAATTCAACATTGACCATTTAGATACCGAGTTTTTGTTTATTGAGTTAGATGGTGGTCTGGTACCCTTTTTCCTGGAAGAAGCCCGAGAAAAAAACAAGACCGATGTACTGGTTAAACTGGAATTGGCTAAAGAAGAATCGGAGATTGAGCGCCTGATTGACGGGCGGGTATATGTAAAAAAAGGCACTGTTGATGAAACCGCTGATGATGAAGCATTCTCAGCATATCAATTAGTGGGTTATTCTGTTCAGGCTATTGGCATTGGTCCACTGGGTAAGATTGTTGCCATAAAAGACATCTCTAAAAACCCATTGTTCGAAATCGAATTTGAAGGCCGCGAAATACTTGTCCCCATCGTAGAAGATTTCATTGTGAATATCGACGACGAAAATGAAGTTATTATTTTTGAATTACCCGAAGGATTGATTGATCTTGATTAGCTGAATGCTGAATTGTAGAACTGTTCAATCGTCGACTCAACAAATTAACAACTCAACAATTAAACAACTTAAGACCATTTCTCCGCCTCACCAATTTTCTGACGCCACTCAGATAAAATCTCTATGGCCTGATGCATTTTAGTATCAAAGGCAACCATCACTGATTTGCACACCACCTTGGTTTCCTGTGTTTTGACATCGATAACATGTTGTTCCATATTCAGACTCTTGGTGCCTATTTTTACAATGGCCGTTTTAACTTCAATCTGATCTTTTAAAAATACCGGAATAATAAAGTCGGTATGGATAGATGCAATGATTAAAGCCTGTGTTCTTTTAAAAAAGTCATCTCCAAAAACATCATGAATATAGTGCATACGACCTAAATCGAAATACTCCTGAATAGTAGCATTGTTGACATGTCCGAATGAATCAATATCGTTAAAACGAATTTGAACCGAGGTGTTATGATGAAATGTTATTTCTTGCATCTTTAAATCTGTTAGCTACTAACTGATAGCCAATAGCTTTTTACATTAATATTATATCTTACTAAATTATGAGTAAAAACCAACTGCTAGTATCCGAAGCTTTATCATTCCCTGATAATCTTTATCTCTCCGCCTTTTCCGAGCTTAACAATACTGGAAGGAGCCGGATTACTTGTTTCATTCTGACGGTATTCAACAATAAAATCAACACCTTTTTTAATTACATCACTTATCTGGCTAAAGTTTTGTGGTGAAGGCTCTCCACTAACATTTGCCGAAGTACTGACAATAGGCTTTTTAAAACGGGCGCACAACTCTTTTGAAAACTCTTCTTCTGTAATACGAATACCAATACTACCATCATCTGCTATCAGGTTTGGAGCAAGATTTTTGGCGTCATCATAAATAATAGTCAATGGCTTATTGGTTAACTCTGCCATATCATAGGCTACTTCCGGAATATCATTCACATACGAGGCCAGCTTGGCAGTATTATCAAGTAATACCAACATACTTTTAGAGTCGGCTCGTTGCTTCAATTCATAAATTCGTTTTACAGCTTCAGCGTTGGTAGCATCACATCCAATACCCCAAATGGTATCCGTAGGATATAATAGTATACCCCCGTTGCGTAAAACTTCAAGAGCCTTTTTTAAATCGTCGTGCATAATCAACTTACTAATGATTGAGGCTGCAAGATAAGAAGAAAGCAAAATTATTTTACCATCTATAGTAATAAATACATGGTTATTAGACTTACTCTGTATTCGTTAATTATTCAACACTTTTCCACCTTGTAAATTCCAACACAATTCTATTTATATGCAAGCTTCCCGGAGGCTTTAACCACCAGAATATAAACAAATAAAGCAGTAGCTATTCCATAAATATTAGCATCAAGTCCCATTGGTAATTGGAGGCCGGAAAGGATGAGCAGCAATGTAGTTGTACCTCCTGTGATCATAGAAGTTAAGGCAGCAATGGAACTGGTTTGTTTAGTGAACAAGGCTGCCAACACCGGAACAATCATACCTGACACCATAAAAGAGTATGAATGTAGCATCAGATCCAGCACACTAGTCATTTTAACTGCCAGCAGAAGAGCTATCACACCAATAATTAAGGTAAGTATTTGTGAATACAGGAGACTCTTTTTTGCTCTGTGTTTTTTCAGAACATCGGTTAATATATTACCTGACGCAGCCATTAAACAGCTATCAGCTGTTGACATTATTGCTGAGAAATAGGCAGATAAAACAACACCCAGAAAACCGACAGGCAGAATAGTTTTAAGTAAGACAGGCAGACCCATTTCCGCATCCAGACTGTCTAAGGCATAACCAGGTAACTGATTATTTTCCATAGCTACTCGCGCAAACATTCCGAGTATTACACCAATAAAAGCCATGATGGGATATTCGAACAGTCCAGCAATAAACCATCCACGTTGAGCTGTTTTGGTATCTTTAGCAGCATAAATACGTTGATAAAGTGTCATGCCGATAAACCAGATAGGAATGATGGTAAACATCCAGTTCACAACTTTTTGCCAACTTATCGTCTGTAAACTCAAAAACGAAGGATCCAGGGTTTCCCGGATGGCTTCAATGCCTCCAATCTTTATGTAGGCAAAGGGAAGACCAACCAAGATTAATCCCCCCATTAACACAATCCACTGAATAGTATCGGTATAAATTACTGCCTTTAATCCCCCCAGAACTGTATAAACTACTGCCACAGTACCCATTATCAATAAAGCCTGGGTAATAGAAAGAGCCGGAAAAGTTGATGAAGCCAATTTGGCACCAGCAAGAATTTGCGAACTGGTAAAACCAATATATCCAATAGCAGAAATTAATCCGGCTAAAAGTGCTACTCGTTTATCAAACACATGCTCGAGGTATTGAGGGAAAGACAAAAAACCTTTCTCTCTCGCCAGATCCGAAACTTTTGGGATCAATAGCACACCACTCAACCAGGCACCCAACAAGCCAGTAAACAACAACCAGCTCCCCGATAAACCCATTGTAAAACCCAATCCTCCAAGTCCTATTGAAAATCCTCCACCGACGTCTGTTGCAACAACAGACAGACCAATATGCATGCTACTTAGTTTGCGCCCTCCAACATAATAATCATCTGTAGAGTTATTTTTTCGCATGAAATAAAAACCTACCCCGAGCATTACAATCAGATAGGAACAAAAAATGAGAATATCTACTATATGCATTTAGCTAATAATTTTTGCCCAATACCCCAATCCATTCATTATTAATTCAATGGAAACAGTACCGATAAGAAGAGCAATAACACGTCCGGCAATATCAATGTATTGTTCAATGAGCTCCTCTTTTTGTTGCTGTATTTTGTCGTGAATATGCTTTAATATAAGAATGATAGATGTACAAAGAGCAATTGCCACCACAATAGCTATTATTGCCTGAATTTTATCAAGACGTTCGCCAATAAACACACTGTAACTAATTGTTCCGGGCCCAATAAATATTGGCATAGCAATCGCACCGGCCACATATTTAGATTCACCTCTCAACGTCTCAATGGAAGCACTTCCTTTAAATACAAATTGTATCCCCGTTAATAGAAAAACGACTCCACCGAAAATTTGAAAAGAAGCAAAACTGGCATTAAATACCGAGTCAAAGATAGTGTCACCCAACAATGCAAAGGAACAAAACACAACAGAACTAATTAACGAAGCTCTGATCATCACCTTTGTAAAAATTGCTTTCGATTTCTTTTTGACAATATCTATCAGGTAAACAATAATCAGGAAAGGATTAAGCAAAACCAACAACATGGTAACAGATTTGATTATTTGCTCCATTCTTTATTTATTGATTAGTTAATGTTCAAGCTCAACATTTAATTCATAGTATGATGACCTTCCTACATTTTTGATATAACCTTTATACGTCAGTGATAAGATTATCTCTGAGCCCTTTGTTGGTGGAATTTTTAGATCTTTAAAAATATTACCGTACAGAACGCTTCCTTTCTTTTGAAGAAATTTTAATATTTCTTTTTCATCCTCCGGGATTGTCGATAGTTTTAAGTTTCTCTTTTCTGTCATTTACTTCTTTTAAGTCTTTTTGATTAGTAGTATATGATTTACAGTTGCCCCAACCATTTACTCCCCTGTAACAAAAAACATTGCGATAAAGTGCCAGCGGTATAGTTCCAGTGTCTACTTTACCAGCAAAAACAGGACAGCTTTTTGAATTGGGACATAAGTTTTTTGACATATTATATGTGTTTAAAATAAACGTTCATACTTTCGATGGTGCCAGCAATATTCGTGTTCTTAATCAAGGTACCTGAATAACGGTATCCAGCTCTTAGAAAAGTTTTATTCATTGGCACAGAATTAAGTCTGGCTATGGTATATAAAGTATAGATTCCCTGCTCCTTCATCTCTTTCTCCATCGCTTTTAGTAAAATACCTGATAGGCCATTACCACGATGAACAGCACTGGTTGCGAAGTCAGTCATTTCAGCATTTTTACCTTTGAAATCAATCTCCGCAGAAGCTAACGCCCCAATTACCCCATTCTTAAAAGCACCGAAATATTTGACATTCTCATGCATTGTTTGCTTAATATAATCTGCATCATGAATAGGAAAAGGATATGTTTCAAACACTTCCTTATATATTGATACCATTTCGTCAACATCCGCCTCATTTAATCGCCTTACTTCATAACCCGACTCACTACTATCATAAATCAATTTTGATTGCGTTTCGTCCTGAAGTAAAGAACTTAATATGCCTAACTGATCTTTTTCAATATGAAGAAGACGGTCAGAACTCAAAAATTTAGCCATAAAACAAGCATCATGATCACCTTCATAAAAATGAGGAATCTGCCCTTCCAATATATACCCGTCGGCAATAAACAATGGGGCAACCTTCTTGGGAATTTTGCAGAATATTTTCGTATACCCATTCTGCCGGGCAATAGAAGAAAGCTGATTAATAACCAATTCAGCTTCCTGTATATCTAATTTCATTAAATAAATGCGATTGTTGTGTTTACCATGTTGAATAAGTGATCTATTTCCAATGGTTTCCGCAACATCATGCATTATCATCTCTTCTTTGAAAACGCTCATTATTTTCAGGTATTAAAGATATTGTATCATCATTGTCAGACAGAAGCTTTTCAATTCCAACAGCTTCCAGTTCTTCATTATTAACATTTACTTCTAGTTCCAGGTCACACTCTTCACAATTTCTGTCACATAATTTTGGCTCATAGCTATCCGGCTCTTTGTATGTTGTTATCACTCCTTCATAATTTCGCAACACTACTTTATTCGTCGACCATGAAATTATATAGTTAGGCATGGCAGGAATCTTTCCTCCTCCTCCTGGTGCATCAATCACATAGGTAGGACGGGCAAATCCACTTGTATGTCCTATCAAACTTTCCATTATTTCAATTCCTTTACCGATTGGTGTGCGGAAATGAGAAAGGCCTTCAGACAAATCACATTGATATAAATAATATGGGCGAACCCTGTTTTGAACCAATTTGTGTAATAGAGTCTTCATTATCCTCGGACAATCATTAACATCTGCTAACAAAACAGATTGATTCCCCAGAGGAAAACCTGCATCAGCAAGTTTTGCTAAGGCCTCTTTTGATGAGGTAGTAATTTCATTGGGATGATTAAAATGGGTATTAATCCAAAGTGGCTGATATTTCTTAAGAATTGAAATTAGTTCATCCGTAATTCTATAAGGAAGAACAACAGGCATTCTGGTTCCTATACGAACTATTTCAACATGGGGAATCTTAGTAATTTCGGATAACAACCAATCTATTTTACTGTCAGGTAACATAAACGGATCTCCTCCAGAAAGTAAAACATCCCTAACCTGTGGAGTTCTTTTGATATATTCAATACCTTCCATCAGTTCATCATTGGAAGGCACAAAGTCAACATCTCCCACTTTTCGCTTACGTGTACAATGCCTGCAATACATTGAACAAATATTGCTAACATGAAACAAAACACGATCGGGATAACGATGGGTTATCCCCCTTACAGGACTATCTTTATCCTCAGATAAAGGATCTGACAACTCAGATTTTAAAGTTGTTAACTCTTCAACACTACCAAAAGCCTGCTTAAATACGGGATCGTGTCTGTAATCCTTTTTATTAATCAGCGATAAATAATAAGGCGTAATTGAAAGCGGGAACTTTTCAAATGTTCTGTTAAGATCCATTCGCTCTTTTTCACTGAACTTTATACCTGTCAGATATTCAAATTTCTCAAGTGATCGGATAGAATGTCTTAATTGCCATTTCCAGTCTTTCCAATTTGAGAGCTTGGAAGATTCAGCTATTTTGATAGCAATTTCTTTTTGTGCGTTGTCGTATATCATAATTTGTTCGTATGTGAAATATTAATTGAGCACTTAAGGTAAAATGAATTATGGTTTTTACATCTAAACAAATGTATAACCCTTTATTTCTGAATATTAATTATTGTAGAGCCGAAAACCAGACAGTAAAATAGAAATAACCAAAGTACATTTTGTTTCTACACGAACAAATTTACAAAAAAATATAAGAATGCCAGAATAATATCAACTTATTCAGATTATACCTTTAAATAATAAAATTAAGAAGAACTATTGATTCAAAACATCATCCTCTTCAAGATCACTTTCTAGCGTAATTAAAGGCGAAGCTTCTACTTGTTCAATATTTAGTAATCTTACCAAAGTATTTAAACTGTGCTGCACGCTTTCTAATTCTTTGGAGTCTAATTTTTGGAGCCTTTCAGATAACTGTTCATGAAGTAACGCAGGTATTCGATCTAATAGTGAATCGCCTGCAGAAGTCAAAGCAATATTTACAACCCTTTTATCTCCAGATTTTGGCAAGCGCGCCAGATAACCTTTTTTTTCAAGACGATTAATAATACCGCTGACAGTTGATGAATTAAGATTTAAAAATTTGCGAATCTCACCCTGAGTTGCCTGATAACTAGGTGAGTCATGAAGAAAATTCAAGCACAATACCTGAGGAATACTGACACCATATTCTTTTTGAATCTTTTTTGATTCAATATCAACAGATCGAACAATCTTTCTGATCTTTATTAAAATTTCGTTTGTATCCATCATAAGGTATTGACTACAAAAATAATATTTTTCTCAAAAACTAAAGAAATAAAAAAACCGCCAAGGTTTAGCTTGACGGTTTCAGTTTATTCAATTATAAAGTCATTTACAGACTCATCGCATAATTGGTTAGTCGCAAATTAAACTGCTACATTATTTTCTCGCAATGCATCGTTTAACGAAGTCTTTTTATCTGTCGACTCTTTACGTTTACCTATTATTAATGCGGCAGGCACCTGAAAATCTCCTGCAGGGAATTTCTTGGTGTACGAACCAGGAATAACCACTGAACGAGGAGGAACATATCCTTTATATTCAATTGGCTCATCACCGGTAACATCAATAATTTTTGTAGAACCGGTTAACACCACATTGGCACCCAATACAGCCTCTTTACCCACACGACAACCTTCAACCACAATACAACGTGATCCGATAAACGCATCATCTTCAATAATTACAGGAGCAGCTTGAACAGGCTCCAATACCCCTCCGATACCAACACCTCCACTCAGGTGAACATTTTTGCCTATTTGCGCACAACTACCCACTGTTGCCCAGGTATCAACCATGGTCCCGGTTTCAACATGAGCTCCAATATTAACATATGATGGCATCATCACCACGCCGCTTTCAATAAACGAACCATAACGTGCAACAGCATGAGGTACGACGCGAACACCCAATTTCTGATAATCTTTTTTCAATGCTATTTTATCATGAAATTCAAATGGCCCCACTTCGATGGTTTCCATTTTCTGAGTCGGAAAATATAAAATCACTGCTTTTTTCACCCACTCATTTACAATCCACTCGTCACCATTAGGCTCTGCTGTGCGTAATTCACCTTTATCCAACATTTCAATAACCGTTTTAATGGCTTCAACAGTTTCTGCGTTATTTAATAAGCTTCGGTTTTCCCAAGCTTGTTCAATCATATTTTTCAAATCGCTCATTGTGATGATTTTTTAATTTTGCTGCAAAAATAAGGCTTAAAAATAAGTAATCAACCCGAAACGGACTACTTCGCCCGATTTTAACCAATTCATCTGTAGTTGTTAATATTTTAAAACTATTAATGCAAATCAATAGCTCAAATAAAAATATTAAGCCAACTATGGGTTGTTTATCTATTATTTTCTTAACCCTAGCTTCGCGCAGAGCTATTACTAATGTCTTTCGGAAATTTTAAAATACAAGAGGGATTATATATGAATAGCTACAGGTTGTTACAACCATCGTATACAATAAAAGTACCCCAAAGCGGTTCAACTGTTAATTCGCATTATTGGCAAGCTCTATAACCTGATATTTCAAAATTTCATCCCGTTTAAAAATATCAAGCAACCATTACCTAATTATTTACATTATATAAAATAAGGTATTAACCCAGGCCTATGAAAAAATTACCGCATTCGTTGATATGTGTTGTCATAATGTTTTTCCAAATTACTAATATAAATGCCCAGTTTGAATTGGAAATTGGACTAAACGGGCAGGTAATAAGTTCATTAGACAGTACACCTATTCCTTATACACACATTGGTGTTTATGGTCGAAATCTGATGTTTGCGAGTGATTCTTTAGGCAGATTTAAGATTGTTTTCCCGGAAGGAGATAGCCTAAAAGTTCTGGCGTTGGGTTACGAAACGGCCATTTTCTATGTCGATTCACTCTTTGACCAAGAGACCAGTGTTAAAATCATTCAATTAAAACCCAAACTTTTTCAAGTGAATAAGATTGATGTCAGTCCTTTCAAAAAAGAAAATGACTCTACCGAAATTGCTAATGATTGAAATAAAATCTAATTTAACCATTCTCATCAGGCAACCATTGAATCCTGATTTGCATTTAACCTAGATAATATGATGCCTTAACACGAATGAAAAACCTTCCATTCTATATCACCCTTATTTTTTCATTTTTAGCAAATCTGAATTCAGTTGCTCAACAACCTGAATTAATATGGATTCATGGAAAAGTAATTAATCATTCCGATAGTATTGCCATCCCAAATGCACAGGTTGCCAGTTTTAAAATGGTAAGAATTTTTGCTTGTGATTCTCTGGGTGAATTCAGAAGTACATTTCCAAAAGGCGACAGTCTGATGGTTACAGCCCTTGGTTTTGAGCCAAAAGTTTTCAGCAGCAACAGTTTAAATAATGATGAACTGGTTCTCTTCGACCTTGAACCAAAAAACTATATGCTTGATAAAGTTGATGTAAGTGGATTCAGAGAATTTCGTGAGTTCACTGATTACCTGATTGAGGAAAGAGAGAAACAAAAAGAATTGGAATTCCCCTCCTACGTTCCATATGATACAATGGCTTATTCAAGGCCAATTTATCACAACAAACCTCCCATTATAGCCGCATTATTTCAACCCATTAATTATATCTATTATTATACAAGTCCTTCTGAACGACAAAAAATAAAATCTTTACGGGAAGTGCAGGAAGATAAAATAAGAAGTCGTCTAACCAGAAAACTCGTTCATCAACTTACTGAGCTTGATGGAGAGAAACTGGATAAATTTTTAATATATTGCAACACCAAAATACATCTTACCGAACAAGACAATGAAATATCTATTACCAATAAGGTGATGGATTTATACTTTCATTACCAGCAAGAAAAAGAAAAATAATGGCGGAAAAAAGACTTAATGTTTTATGTGCAATAATATTGTTGATTGTGGGTAACAGCATTGCTCAAACATCAACAAAGGGAAGAATTTTGGCAAAGATTCAGGATCAAACAACTGATAATCCTGTTCCGTTCGCATTTGTAGCAAACAGCAAAACAGGTATTGGAAAAGAAACCAATGAAAAGGGTATTTTCAGGATGGATATTGAATCGACCGACACACTACTTTTCAGATGTATGGGTTTTGAGGATAATAATTGGGTACTTGCTGATCTGGATATAAGTAATGATACATTAGTATTGAATGTAACTCCTAAAGCCTATGCTTTAGATGAAATAAAAGTATTTCATTTTAGATCCTATGCTTCATTTAGAAGTATGGTTGCCAATATGCCTATGATGGAAACAGGTGAATATATTCTTCCGTTTAAAATTGACATTAAAGAAGCTTTGGCCTTTCAGAAAGCAGAAAAAGGAGACTTTAGCTTCAGTTTAAATTTTGGAGGCAAAAGTCAAACACATGATCAAAAGTATTATAATCATGTATTAGCTGAAGAACAAAGATTTTCACTTTATAACAAGGTAACCTCTCGCGACAACATACAAGCCTTTACTCAATTGGAAGGTGCAAGTCTTGACTCGTTCATAGTTTTTTTAAGAACGAAACACAATATTGATCCTAAACTATCAGAATACGATATGATGGTAGAGGTAAGTAAAGCTTATGATAATTTTTTGGCGTGTAAAACTGATAGTATTTCAACTACTTTTTAAAAAGTAAGCTCACTTAATCTGAACTTACAATTTTTATTGATTTCATCAAACTGTCAAAAAACCGACCAAACGTTCCAATTGCCTGTATTACTGAATTCTTAAATAATACCCCGAAGTCCTTTAATATTTATATATTTTCGAACTTCAATAATTACACAAAGAATACATAAAAACAATAAGCTATTTATACGACAAGCTTTCAATTATTAATTTTTTTTGGATTTTTTTTGATTATTTCTTTGGAGTTAACGAAATCAATTCTACATTTGCTACCGTAAAAAGCACAAGCATAGATGAAATTCAACTTGACACTCGTTCTCGATATTATTATTATTCTCTTAGTCATTATTAACTGAGGGTCGTGAGAATGGTGTATAGTTAATTGAATATAAGATATTATTAAGCCTTTCTCACAACATGAGAAAGGCTTTTTTTTTAGCAAAACAACCATAAAAATCAAATGAAACGAATTTTAAGAAGCGCAACAACAACAGAAGGAAGACGAATGGCAGGGGCCCGCAGTCTTTGGCGAGCTAATGGTATGAAAGAAAATCATTTTGGCAAGCCTGTTATTGCAGTGGTTAATTCATTTACACAATTTGTACCTGGTCATGTTCATTTGCACGACATAGGTCAAATGGTAAAGCAACGCATTGAAGCAAATGGATGTTTTGCTGCTGAATTCAATACAATAGCAATCGACGATGGTATTGCCATGGGGCACGATGGAATGTTATACTCTTTGCCATCCCGTGATATTATCGCCGACAGTGTTGAATACATGGCCAATGCCCACAAGGTGGATGCAATGGTTTGTATCAGTAACTGTGATAAAATTACTCCGGGAATGCTGATGGCCTCTATGCGATTGAACATCCCAACTATTTTTGTTTCCGGTGGACCAATGGAAGCTGGTAAAGTTGGGAACAAAGCATTAGACCTTGTTGATGCAATGGTAATGGCCGCTGATGACTCAGTTTCGGATGAAGAAGTAAATGCAGTTGAGCGTAATGCCTGTCCTACCTGTGGTTCATGTTCAGGTATGTTTACTGCAAACTCGATGAACTGCCTGAATGAAGCAATCGGATTAGCTTTACCAGGAAACGGAACCATTGTTGCGACTCACCAAAACCGTAAAGGTTTATTTGAAAAAGCAGCCGATTTAATTGTAGATATTACTTATAAATATTATCGCGATGGTGACGATTCTGTATTACCTCGCTCAATTGCTACCTACAAGTCATTCGAAAATGCAATGACATTGGATATTGCTATGGGTGGTTCAACTAATACAGTATTGCATATTTTAGCCATCGCTCACGAAGCGGGTGTTGATTTTAATATGGATGATATTGACCGCTTATCGCGTAAAACTCCTGTATTATCTAAAGTAGCTCCAAACTCGCATTATCATATCGAAGACGTTAACCGTGCTGGTGGAATCTTAGGTATTTTAGCCGAATTAAACCGCGGTGGATTATTACATACTGATGTAAGTCGTATTGATTACCCAACGTTGGCTGATGCATTGAAAGATTATGATGTTGCAGGTGGAACAGCCACTGAAAATGCATATGAAGTGTATTCAAGTGCTCCGGCAGGTATGTTTAATCTTACAATGGGTTCGCAAAAAACAAAATATGCTGAGTTGGATTTAGATCGACAGAAAGGTTGTATCCGCGATATCGAACATGCCTATTTTCAAGATGGTGGTTTAGCTGTTTTATTTGGTAACCTGGCTGAAAAAGGGTGTATTGTAAAAACTGCCGGTGTAGATGAATCAATCTTCACCTTTAACGGAACTGCGCGTGTTTATGAATCGCAAGATGAAGCCATCGATGGTATTTTGTCTGATGAAGTTAAGGCAGGTGATGTGGTTATCATCAGATACGAAGGGCCTAAAGGTGGACCGGGTATGCAGGAAATGTTATATCCAACTTCTTATCTTAAATCAAAACATTTAGGAAAAGCCTGTGCCTTATTAACTGATGGTCGCTTCTCAGGAGGTACTTCTGGTTTGTCCATTGGTCATGCATCACCCGAAGCAGCAGCTGGTGGAACTATTGCATTGGTGCAAAATGGTGATCCTATCACAATTGATATTCCCAACAGAAAAATTGAACTCAATATCTCAGACGAAGAACTGGCTCAGCGCCGTAAAGAAGAGGAAGCAAAAGGAAGTTTGGCTTTCAAACCCGGTGATCGAGTCAGGAACATTTCTAAAGCTTTAAAAGCCTACGCCAGCCTTGTAAGTTCGGCTGATAAAGGCGCAGTGAGATTAATTGATTAAAAAAACAGAAACCATCATCTAAAATGAGTTTCTTTCAAAAACATCCATAAAAACTCCAAGTGATATGGAAACAAAAACGCAACCAGAAACAAAGGAGGCAGATCCAATGAAAAAGCAAAGAATGAATGGCTCAGAAGCCGTAATTCAGTCGTTACTGCACGAAGGTGTAGACTTAATTTTTGGATATCCGGGAGGAGCTATCATGCCAGTATATGATGCCCTATACCACTATCAGGAAAAATTACGCCACGTATTGGTACGCCATGAGCAAGGTGCTGTTCATGCAGCTCAGGGATTTGCAAGAGTAACAGGTAAAGTTGGTGTTTGTGTGGTTACCAGTGGTCCGGGTGCTACGAATGCAGTAACCGGCATTGCTGACGCAATGATTGATTCAACACCTATGGTAGTAATCAGTGGTCAGGTAGCTTCTCCATTGTTAGGTACTGATGCTTTTCAGGAAACAGATGTAGTTGGTATTACCCAGCCTATTTCCAAATGGAATTACCAGGTTAAAAGAGCGGAAGAAATTCCGGAAGCCATTGCCAAAGCTTTTTATATTGCCAGAACAGGCAGACCAGGTCCTGTAGTACTTGACATAACAAAAGATGCCCAATTTGGCATGCTTGAATTCGAGTACAATAAGCAAGTTAAAATACGTAGCTACAAACCTACATTCCCAATAAAAAAGGATTCTGTTTCTGAAGCAGTACGTTTAATCAACCTATCTAAAAAACCATTGGCATTAGTTGGTCAGGGTGTTATTTTAGGTGGTGCCGAAAATGAATTAAAAACATTCCTTGAGAAAACAGGAATTCCTGCTGCATGGACACTATTGGGATTATCTGCATTGCCTTCTGATCATCCTTTAAATGTAGGTATGTTGGGAATGCATGGTAACTATGGCCCTAACGTTAAGACCAACGAAAGTGATTTAATCATCGCCATTGGAATGCGTTTCGACGACAGGGTTACAGGTAATGTTCAGAAATATGCCACCAATGCAAAGGTTATTCACCTAGAAATTGATAAGGCTGAAATCAATAAAATTATATATGCTGATGTTCCGGTTGTAGGTGATGTTAAACAATCATTACCAATGATTACCGAAATGGTTTCTGAAAAGAACCATGATGAATGGGTAAAGGAATTCAGAGCATGTGATAAGATCGAAGATCAGAAAATCATCACTCCAGAATTATATCCTGCCAAAGAAGGATTAACCATGGGAGAAGTAGTTCGCAGAGTGACTGAGGCATATGACAATGACGCAATCATGGTGACCGATGTGGGTCAGCAACAAATGATCGCTTCGAGATATTTCAAATTTAAAAACACCAGAAGTGTTGTTACATCAGGTGGTTTGGGAACTATGGGATTTGGTTTACCAGCAGCTTTAGGAGCCCAATTGGGTATGCCGGAAAGACCTGTTTGTCTGTTCGTTGGCGATGGTGGTATTCAAATGACCATTCAGGAGCTGGGTACGATTTATCAGACCAAGGCGCCTGTAAAAATCATTCTTCTGAATAATAACTACTTGGGCATGGTACGCCAGTGGCAGGAACTATTCTTTGACAGACGATATGCTTCAACGCTATTAGAAAATCCTGATTTCCAAACTATCTGTAAAGGATACTACATCGAAAGCTCGATCGTTCATAAGCGTGAAGAATTGGATGAGGCAGTGAAGAAAATGGTAGAACATGACGGACCGTATCTACTTGAAGTAAGAGTAGAAAAAGAAGGTAATGTATTTCCGATGGTACCGACAGGTGCATCTGTTTCAGAAATACGCCTTGAGTAAATCGATATCAGATTCTTAAAAATTAGATTTTAGAAATTTAAAATGGAGAATGATAATGAGCCAATAAAGTAGCTTCGGTCAGTCTCATATCTAAAAAAAGAAAAGATGAAACAAGAATTCACCCTATCAATATACTCAGAAAATCATGTCGGTTTGTTAAATCAGATTACAACCATTTTCACACGCCGTCATATCAACATCGAAAGTTTGACCACTTCTGAGTCAGCCATACCTGGTGTTCACAAATTTACCATTGTGGTCTTTACATCTCGTGATCAAATTAATAAATTGCTTGGGCAAATAGAACGTCGTATCGATGTATTAAAAGCCTTTGTATTTACAGCGGATGAAGTAATACATCAGGAAATTGCTTTATATAAAGTAAAAACAGAAGCTTTGCTCAACAGCAACGAGATTGAAAAACTGGTTCGCCAATATGGAGCAAGGATACTGGAAGTAACTTCTGAATATACAGTAATAGAAAAAACGGGTCATAAAGATGAAACGCAGGAGCTCTTTGATAAACTGAATCGGTTTGGAGTTTCACAGTTTGTTCGGTCAGGCCGAATAGCAGTTACCAAACTCAATCAGGAATTACTCTCAAACTATCTGGTTAAATTAGAAAACGATCAATCAATATTAGATTAAAAACGCTATCAGCCATCAGCTAATAGCGATCAGCTTTAAACAAACATAAACATTAATCAATATTTTATCATGGCAAAAATTAATTTCGGAGGAACTGAAGAAAACGTTGTAACAAGGGAAGAGTTCCCATTGGAAAAAGCACGTGAAGTATTAAAAGATGAAACCATTGCCGTAATCGGTTATGGAGTGCAAGGTCCGGGACAATCTCTTAACCTCAAAGACAACGGTTTTAATGTTATCATCGGTCAGCGTAAAGAATCAAAAACATGGGATAAGGCCATTGCTGACGGATGGGTTCCTGGAGAAACACTTTTTGAAATTGAAGAAGCATTACAACGCGCAACAATTATCCAGTATCTTCTTTCTGATGCTGGTCAGATTCAAATGTGGGATACTGTTAAGAAACACTTAACTCCTGGAAAAGCTCTTTACTTCTCTCACGGATTTGGAATCACTTATAAAGAACGTACAGGTA
Source organism: uncultured Carboxylicivirga sp. (assembly GCF_963674565.1). Taxonomy (NCBI): domain Bacteria; kingdom Pseudomonadati; phylum Bacteroidota; class Bacteroidia; order Marinilabiliales; family Marinilabiliaceae; genus Carboxylicivirga; species uncultured Carboxylicivirga sp. Next base: position 4,685,018 of record NZ_OY771430.1, on the reverse strand, counting down.
TTGTACCTCCAGCTGATGTAGATGTAATTTTGGTTGCTCCTAAAGGATCAGGAACCAGCTTACGTCGCATGTTCCTTGAAGGACGTGGTTTGAACTCAAGCTTCGCTATCTTCCAGGATGCTACTGGTAAAGCATGGGAACGCGTAGTTTCTTTAGGTATCGGAGTGGGTTCTGGTTACCTGTTCGAAACTGATTTTAAACGTGAGGTTTATTCTGACTTAACAGGTGAGCGTGGAACTTTAATGGGATGTATCCAGGGTATTTTTGCTGCTCAGTACGAAGTATTGCGTTCAAATGGTCACTCTCCATCTGAGGCTTTCAACGAAACTGTTGAAGAATTAACTCAAAGTTTGATGCCATTGGTTGCTGAAAACGGTATGGACTGGATGTATGCCAATACATCAACTACTGCTCAGCGTGGTGCATTAGACTGGTGGAAACCTTTCCGCGATGCAACCAAGCCAGTATTTGAAAAATTATATAGCGAAGTTGCTGCCGGTAACGAGGCACAACGTTCAATTGATTCAAACAGCCAGCCGGATTATAGGGTTAAACTGGAAGAGGAACTCAAGGAACTCCGCGAATCGGAGATGTGGCAAGCAGGTGCTGCTGTCCGTAAGTTGAGACCAGAAAACCAGTAATAATATTCAACCATACTCAACACCGGATAAAACAAAACAATTTATCCGGTGTTTATAAAAGGTTGAAACTCCATTTATACTTAGGGGAAAAGGTAATGGAGTAATCATTTAAACCCGATTATCATGAGTAATAAAGTATATATATTCGATACAACTTTAAGAGACGGCGAGCAGGTGCCGGGATGTCAGTTAAACACTATTGAGAAAATAGAAGTAGCCCGTCAGCTCGAGAAGCTTGGTGTGGATGTAATCGAAGCAGGATTCCCCGTTTCAAGCCCGGGTGATTTTAACTCGGTGGTTGAAATATCTAAAGCTGTAACAAACCCAACTATTTGTGCTTTGACACGCGCCGTTAAAAAGGATATTGAAGTAGCAGCAGATGCTCTTAAATATGCAAAAAGCGGACGTATCCATACAGGTATTGGTACTTCACCATACCATATAAAGTACAAATTGAATTCTAATGAAGACGAAATTATTGAAAGAGCTGTTGAAGCTGTTAAATATGCTCGCCGTTTTGTTGAAGACGTAGAATTCTATGCCGAAGATGCCGGTCGTTCAGATAACGAATATCTGGCTCGTGTGGTTGAAGCAGTTATCAAAGCCGGTGCTACCGTAATTAATATCCCGGATACAACCGGATATTGCTTACCAGCCGAATACGGAGCTAAAATTGCTTACTTGGTAAATAACGTTCCAAACGTTGACAAAGCCATTCTTTCAACACATTGCCATAACGATCTTGGTATGGCTACCGCTAATACTTTATCCGGGGTGGTTAATGGTGCCCGTCAGGTTGAGGTTACCATCAATGGATTAGGTGAACGCGCGGGTAATACGTCTTTAGAAGAAGTGGTAATGGCAATGCGATGCCACCACGATTTGAATTTCGATACTTCGATTGATACCACTCAGATAATGAAAACCAGTAAGCTGGTTTCAACCTTAATGCGTATGCCAGTACAGGCTAACAAGGCTATTGTAGGCCGCAACGCATTTGCTCATTCATCGGGTATCCATCAGGATGGAGTATTGAAAAATCGTGAAAACTACGAAATTATCGATCCTGCAGATGTAGGCGTTAAAGAGTCGAGTATTGTATTAACTGCCCGTAGTGGTCGTGCTGCTCTTAAGCACCGCTTAAGTGTATTGGGATACGATTTCGACGGAGAAGAACTAAACGACATCTATCAGCGATTCCTGGAATTGGCTGACAGAAAAAAAGATGTTGCCGACGAAGATTTGGAAGCTTTGGCTGGTACAGAACGAATCAAAGAAGACCGTTCTATCAAGCTGGAAACACTTCAGGTTATTGCAGGTAGTTCTACTGTTCCAACTGCCACCGTTGCAGTAAGCTTTAATGGCGACACTTTTGTTGAAACTGCCTCTGGTAACGGACCAATTGACGCTGCTTTTACAGCTGTTAAAAAATTGGTTAAACGTAAAGTACACCTTGAAGAATTTTTGATTCAGGCAATTACACGCGGTAGTGACGACATTGGTAAGGTACATGTTCAGATTGATCATAAAGGCCAGTCGTTCTATGGCTTTTCTGCCAACGTTGACATTGTAACTGCTTCGGTAGAAGCATTTTTAGATGCCATTTCGAAGATTAACTAATTTTAGTTTAGAATTGGGTGTTAAGATAGCTGACAATTGATATTGCCAAGCGGATTTAATGCGCTTATCTTAATGCCAAATACTTATAAAACAATGAGTAAAACATTATTTGATAAAATATGGGACAGTCACGTTGTCAAGACTATTGAAGACGGACCTAATGTCTTGTATATCGACCGTCATTTCATACACGAAGTGACAAGCCCTCAGGCTTTTGGAGGAATAAAAGCAAGAGGTATTCAGGTTGCCCGCCCTAATCAGGTGATTGCAACTCCCGACCATAACATTCCAACAGTGGATCAGCACCTTACCATTCATGATGAATTATCACGTGTACAGGTTGAAACATTGAAGAAAAACTGTGAGGAGAATGGAATTACCATGTATGGTTTAAATCATCCATATAATGGTATTGTTCACGTTGTTGGACCAGAAATGGGTATCACTCAACCGGGTATGACCATTGTTTGTGGCGACAGTCATACTTCTACTCATGGTGCATTCGGAAGTATTGCTTTTGGAATTGGTACCAGTGAAGTTGAAATGGCTTTGGCTACACAATGTATTATGCAGCCAAAACCTAAGAAGATGCGCATTAACATTGAAGGTACTTTAGCAAACGGTGTTACATCAAAAGATATCATTCTTTATATCATTTCAAAAATCTCAACCGGAGGTGGTACTGGATATTTCGTTGAGTTTGCAGGTTCTGCTATCCGCAGCCTTTCAATGGAAGCCCGTATGACTATCTGTAATATGAGTATTGAAATGGGAGCCCGTGGTGGTATGATTGCTCCTGACGAAACTACTTTTGAGTATGTTAAAGGTCGCGAATACGCTCCACAAGGTGAACAGTGGGACAAAGCTGTAGCTTACTGGAAAACACTGGTAACCGATGAGGATGCTGTTTTCGATAAAGAATTACATTACGAAGCTGCTGATATTGAGCCAATGATTACCTACGGAACCAATCCGGGTATGGGTGAAAAAATTGTAGGAAACATTCCTACTTTGGATAGCATTGATGCCAGCTCAAAAGTGACCTTCCAAAAATCGATGGATTACATGGGATTTGCTCCTGGTGACAAACTGGAAGGTAAACAAATCGATTATGTATTCTTAGGTAGCTGTACCAACGGTCGTATTGAAGATTTACGTTCTTTTGCTGCTGCAGTAAAAGGCCGTAAAAAAGCTGACAATGTAACTGCATGGATTGTTCCTGGTAGTAAGCAGGTTGAAAAACAAGCCATAGCTGAAGGTATCAAAGAAGTATTGGAAGAAGCCGGATTTGAATTGCGTCAGCCAGGATGTTCAGCTTGTTTGGCTATGAACGATGATAAAATTCCTGAAGGCAAATACGCAGTATCAACTTCGAACAGAAACTTTGAAGGTCGTCAGGGACCAGGTTCACGCACTTTACTGGCAAGTCCGTTGACTGCTGCCGCTGCTGCTGTAACCGGTACTATTGCCGATCCACGAACCATTTTTAATTTGTAAAACGGAGGAATACATTATGCCAATAGATAAATTTGTAACAGTACAAACTACGGTAGTTCCATTACCAATTGAGAATGTGGACACCGACCAGATTATTCCGGCCCGTTTCTTAAAAGCAACAACAAAGGATGGTTTCGGAGATAATTTATTTTTCGACTGGCGTTACGACAAAGCTGGTCAGCCAAAAGCAGATTTTGTTTTGAATAATCCAATTTATTCAGGAAGTGTGTTAGTGGCTGGTAAAAACTTTGGTAGCGGATCAAGTCGTGAACATGCTGCATGGGCCATAGCAGGCTATGGATTCAAAGCAGTTGTATCAAGTTTCTTCGCTGATATTTTCCGCAATAACTCATTAAACAATGGTGTTTTGCCAGTGCAGGTAACGGATGCATTTTTAGCCGGTCTTTTCAAGGCAATTGATGCAGATCCAAAGGCAGAGGTAAAGATTGATTTGGAAAATCAAACCATTACCAATGTCAGTACAGGTGAATCTGAATCATTCGAAATCAATTCATATAAAAAGAATTGTCTTGTGAATGGCTACGACGATATCGATTACTTATTGAGTTTAAAAGACGAGATAAGTGCTTACGAAAAGCAAGCGATAAAATTTTGATTCTTTGTTTGAACCTACCGATACTTGCCATTATCGGTAGTTTTTTTGCATAACCACAATAAAGCAAAACACATTAACCAAAAACCAAAAAGGGGATGACTATAGAGCTAATGGATACGACACTCAGGGATGGAGAGCAAACAACAGGCGTTTCTTTTAACGATTCTGAGAAGCTTACCATGGCGCGTATTCTTCTTCAAGAACTAAAAGTAGACAGAATTGAGGTAGCATCTGCCAGGGTTAGTGCAGGGGAATTTAAAGCTGTTCAAAAAATTAGTGAATGGGCAGCAAAAAATAACCTGCTTGATAGAATTGAGGTTTTAGGTTTTGTCGATAATGGTGTATCTCTTAATTGGATAAAGGATACAGGTGCAAGGGTTTGTAACCTTTTAACGAAAGGCTCTTTAAAACATGTAACCAGCCAGTTACGAAAAACTCCTGAAGAACATGTTGAAGACATCAGGGGAGTATTGAAACAAGCCCGCGAGATGGATATTGACATTAATATTTATCTTGAAGACTGGTCGAATGGCATGATCGACTCACCTGATTATGTATTCTTTTTGTTAGATCAATTACAGGATGATTGCATTAAACGATTTATGCTACCTGATACACTTGGGGTTTTAAATCCCGATCAGGTAAAAGAATTTTGTTCGGCAATTATCACCAGATATCCAAATCTGCATTTCGATTTTCATGCGCATAACGATTATGATTTAGCTGTTGCTAATGTTTTTGCAGCCGTAAAATCTGGATTTAAAGGTATTCATACCACCATTAATGGTTTGGGCGAAAGAGCTGGAAATGCTCCAATGGCTAGTGTTGTTGGCGTATTGACTGATCAATTGAAAGCCAAAACCAATATCGACGAATCGAAATTAACCAGAGCCAGTCAGGTTGTAGAAAGTTTCAGTGGTATTCGTATTCCGGCCAATAAACCACTAACCGGAGAATACGTATTTACACAATGTGCAGGTATTCATGCTGATGGAGACAGTAAGGATAATTTGTATTTCAACAATTTGATGCCAGAGCGATTTGGTAGAGTCAGAAAGTATGCTTTAGGAAAAACTTCAGGAAGAGCCAATATTCTTAAAAACCTTGAGGAACTTGGCATTAGTCTTTCAACTGAAGAAATGCAACGCGTAACTAAAGAAGTTATTGAACTGGGTGATAAAAAGGAAACTGTCACTACAGAAGATCTTCCTTATATTATTTCTGATGTATTAAAGAGTTCTTCTATCAATGAGTATATAAAAGTAAACAATTACAGTTTATCTTTGACACGAGGAATGAAGCCAACAGCATCGTTAAGTATCAAGATTAATGATAAAGATTACCAGGCTTCCTCAGCTGGCGACGGTCAGTATGACGCATTTATGAAAGCACTCTGGAAAATATACGATGAGTTGAAAAAACCTCATCCTTTATTGGCCGATTATTACGTAACGATCCCTCCGGGCGGTAAAACCGATGCTTTTGTTGAAACGGTTATATCGTGGGAGTACAATGATAAGGTATTTAAAACACGGGGATTGGATGCCGACCAGACTGAAGCAGCCATTAAAGCAACCGTTAAAATGCTAAACTTAATAGAAAACGAGAACATTAATTTATAGAACTAGCAACTAGATGCTAGCTTCTAGCAGCCAGATAAAACTATCTAAGATAATGAAATTAAATATTGCAGTTTTGCCAGGAGATGGCATCGGACCAGAAATTGTAGCACAGGCACAAAAAGTAATTGATGCTGTAGCTGTTAAATTCGGACATGAAGTAAACTACACCAATGCATTGGTTGGCGCCACTGCTATTGATCAGGTTGGAGATCCCTACCCTGAAGAGACACACGAAATTTGTATGAACGCTGATGCTGTTCTTTTCGGTGCCATTGGTGATCCTAAATTCGATAACGATCCTAAAGCTAAAGTTCGTCCTGAACAAGGCCTTTTGGCAATGCGTAAAAAATTAGGCTTATATGCCAATATTCGTCCTGTTACAACTTTCCCGTCATTGCTTGACAAAAGCCCTTTACGATTAGATATTGTTGAAGGTGCCGACTTTGTTGTGGTTCGTGAGTTAACAGGTGGTATCTATTTCGGTGATAAAGGTCGTTCTGAAGATCTGAAAAAAGCTTTTGATACCTGTACCTACACAACCGAAGAGGTAGAGCGTATACTTAAACTGGCTTATTCATATGCTGAAAAACGTAATAAACGATTAACAATTGTTGATAAAGCAAACGTTTTGGCAACTTCTCGTCTTTGGAGAGAAACTGCTCAGGCAATGGAAGGCGATTATAAGGATATTGAAGTTGATTACATGTTTGTTGATAATGCAGCCATGCAATTAATTCAGTGGCCAAAGAAATTTGATGTGATGGTTACTGAAAACATGTTTGGTGACATCCTTAGCGATGAGGCTTCTGTAATCACTGGTTCATTAGGTTTATTGCCTTCGGCTTCAGTTGGTATTCACACCTCTGTTTTCGAACCAATTCACGGATCTTATCCACAGGCTGCAGGTAAAGACATTGCCAATCCGGTTGCAACTGTTCTTTCAGCTGCCATGTTATTAGAGTCACTTGATTTATTGGATGAAGCACAATCGGTACGAGATGCTGTAAATAAATCACTCGATGAAGGCGTTGTTACAGAAGATATTTCAAGAGGTGCAAAAGCCTTTAAAACATCTGAAGTCGGCGACTGGTTAGCAGATTACATTAAAAAGTAACATAGAAACACCGGTCAGATTCATGGCCGGTGTTTTTTCTTATCAACAAAATGAAAAACAATAATCAATCAACACAAAATCCTTACTCTCCCAAAGTTGAGGATATACTTGCTGCCAAACTCACACTCAATAATATTGTTGAGACTACTCCCATTACTAAAAACCGCAATTTATCAGCCAAATACCAGGCTAATATCTTTCTGAAGAGAGAAGATCTGCAAACGGTACGATCTTATAAAATAAGGGGTGCTTATAATAAAATAAAGAGCCTCTCTGACGAACAAATCAAAGCAGGTATTGTATGTGCGAGTGCCGGTAACCATGCACAGGGGGTAGCATATTCATGCCAGATGCTGGGTATCGACGGTATTATCTACATGCCAAGTACAACACCTAAACAAAAGGTGAACCAGGTTAAGATGTTTGGTCAGGATAAAGTTAAGGTAGTATTGATTGGCGACACTTATGATGATTCGTACAATGCTGCCATGGATGAATGTACCAAAACAGGTAAGACCTTCATTCATCCGTTTGACGATCCAAAAATAATTGAAGGACAGGCAACCGTTGGATTGGAGATACTGGAGCAAACCAAAGAAAAGATTGATTATGTTTTCGTACCTATCGGAGGTGGTGGTTTGGTAGCCGGTTTAGGAAGCTATATTAAACACATGAGTCCTGACACCAAAATAATTGGTGTTGAACCTGCCGGAGCTCCGGCTATGTTCGAATCGCTTAAAAAAGGTGAAGTGGTTGAACTAAAGGAAATTGATAAGTTTGTTGACGGAGCAGCAGTTCAAAAAGTTGGTAGTTATACTTTTGCTATTTGCCAAAAAATTATCGACGATATGATACTGGTTCCGGAAGGTAAAATATGCACCAAGATTCTTGAGTTATATAATTTTGATGCTATTGTAGTTGAGCCTGCCGGGGCATTAAGTGTGGCGGCACTTGAGTTTTATGCAGACAAAATTAAAGGTAAAAACGTAGTATGTATTCTTAGCGGAAGTAATAATGATATTACCCGCATGGAGGACATCAAAGAGCGTTCACTCCTTTACGAAGGTTTAAAACACTATTTTATCGTTCGTTTTCCTCAAAGAGCAGGTGCTTTAAAAGATTTTGTTGATCAGGTTTTAGGACCCGGTGATGACATTACCCACTTTGAATATCGCAAGAAAACAAGTCGTGAAAAAGGTCCCGCTCTTGTTGGAATTGAACTTCACAAAAAAGAAGATTTTCATGGCTTAACAGAACGAATGGAAGCCAATGGGTTTGTTGTTGAGTACTTAAATGATAATCCCGATTTGTTTCAATATCTTATTTAAAAACATTGAAAAGCCAGACTCTGATGAATCTGGCTTTTACTTTAATTGCCACTAGGAACGAGGCAAAAACACTATTAAGAATGTACTTTATTTTCCACTTCCAGGCCACCACCCTGCATTATTATACTGAATTTCTTTCGCTTGACCTTCACCATAAGCTACACCTACATCTCTCATCGCCCTCACTTTATCTGTTTCCAATTCGTGTTGCTTTTGTTTAAAATCCCAATCACGACCATCCACTTCTTTAATTCGTTTGGCCACATCTTCATACAAATTTTCAACTTCCTGATAACATTTGGCATTAGGTGATATTTCACCGAGTAAGACACTAATGGCATTGGCAGCAGCCATATTTTGATTGGCGAACCACATCGCTTTTGCTTCAGCAAGTTTTTGCTGACCACTATAATTAATATACTTTTGATAAATTGGCTCTGCAGCAGTTATACTTTTTTCAAAGCATTCTTTACAAACCTGAGGAACACCAGTTAACAGTAAAATTGCTTCTTCGTAATGTTCCAATGCTTCTAATGAGTATGCCTCTTTCAGAATAAAATCACATCTTGTATTAAAATAATTTATAATCTTTTCTTTTCCCTTATGAAGAAATAATGTCATCTCCGGCGAATCGGTTCTTATATTTTTCAGTGCTGATAAATAGGCTTTATTTTCTGATTTACCTAATCCTTTAAGATTGATAGAATAACTTTCATACATCTTTCCTTCCAGACCATCACCAATATAAAAAGTCAATTCAAGATTAACTGCTACCATTGCCGGTGCTGTAGAAGTTATACTCTTATCTAAAACAACACTGTTAGCCGTTAAAATAAATCTTGACCCATTTGAAATGGCAGATAAGCCGCTCTCCGTGGCCGCTTTCAACATTTTATTATATAAAAGAGAAGTTGCTCCAGCTGGAATGGTTTCTGTTTGCTCAGGAAGCCATACACTTAACGATAGACGTTCTGCATCACTCATTAAACCTGTACTTTGTGCTCCGGCAAAAACCGATTGGACTATAAAAAATATAATTAAAATCTGTGTTTTCATAGCTTTATATTTTATTTACCACCTAAAATAAGCGTAGCTCTACCAAGACCTTTGGTTACAACTTTACTCTCAATATTAAAAGGTTCGGATTTTAAATACTTTCGGAGTTCTCCAGCAAATACCCGGGCATCAATAGCCCTTCCACGCTCATTGTAAATAGGAATTCTTACTTGCTCAAAGTTAGCCATCGATTCTGTTATGTCGGAGGTATTAAATCTTCCGGAGACAGTGTTATCAGCTAACCAATTTTCAATTATAATACCTAATTCTTCATCATCTGGTCCGAATTCCGATTCCAGATCTTCTCCCCAATCATCCCAGACTCTAATTCGAAGTACAACCTCACGACCATTGGTGAACATATCATCAAAATGATCCTGTAGTGTATTCACAAAATTATCCATATGGGCTGTAACCGCCTCTTCAAGTAAAGTTGGCAAAGGAGCTGCAAAAGAAGGCATACCTGTTCCGGTTGCTGTGGCTACCTGCTTGTTTGAATATGCATCCAAGCCACGTAAATTATAAGTAATTGATTTCTTCGGACCTATTTCATTGACTGTCCATGTTAATTCTAAAATTATATCTGCCTTAGCAGTTTTTCTTAACAGATCTATCGGGCTCTCACTCACCTCACCACCAGTCTTGGATGTAATCAGCATTGCTTCAGCTTCATCAGTACGTAAATCCTTTAGTACTGATTCAAGATCCTTTAAAGGAAAACCACGCTCAGCCATCAGACCATTAATAGCAGATATAACTTGCTTAACATTGGCATCCTGTTGAAAAACTTTTGAATAATCAGGCACATTGATTACCGATCCCTGATCGTCATAATCAGTAACAAAACCATTCTGATAACACCATACATCAGAGGGAACAACCATCAGTGTAGGCTTCTTAGCTTGTGCAAATGAGATGGTAATCGAAAATATAGTAATATAAAATAATAATATTCTTTTCATATGTAACAATTTAATAAATAGCGATTTTCTGCTTCCACCCTTAACTATAAAATAATGTTTTCTTTCTTTAGTTCTTTTTGCAACTTTGGAATATTAACTAAGAGAACTACACCACAAGTAACCTGAGCTTCACTCTTCTTTTTTCCCATTGTTACTTCTTGCTTTCCATCACGCTTATTCACAAACTTGTTATAGTCTCCTCCATCCTGGAAAAATTTATTGAAGTACTCATTGTAATATTCTCTTGCATTGACCCTCAACACCAATGCCTTAACAGGCCTATTATTAAGCTTATCATTTAATCCATTAAACAATACATCGTATACTGCATTTTTATAGGCCTGATGCATAGCATCTTTTTTATTTTTCCCTTTGCCCCAAGCTTTAACTGTTAAAGTTCCATCCAGTTCTGAAGCCAGTAATTCGGTTTTATAAGTATAATAACCTGCTATATTCTTCTGTGCGAATACAGCCTTTTGTGCAATTAAGACACCAATTACCAGTACAAATAGTTTTATCTTTTTCATCTAATGATCATTTAAAGTTTCCTATTAAAACCCTGTACTTAGCGATTTAATAACACCAGCCGACTCAAGATCTTTTCGCAACATATCAGATTGTATAACTACAATCACTCCAATCTTATATTCCTTATCAACTTTTATAACATCCTGCTTAGTAATTGATCCTTCGCCTGTTACACTCACAAACTTCAGGTATCTTCCTCCTTCAGAAAAAAAGGTTTTAAAGTACTCAGCTTTCTCCATTTCGACATTGGAGTTTCTGGCTAAGGGTTTTTGAGGTGTACACCCATCCTTACTGCCGGCATATCCTTTGAAAATAATTCCATGTACTGCATTCTTTTTTGCCTGTTCAATAGCTATTTGGGGCTTTTTAGAATAAGACCAAACTTTAACCACTTTACTTCCTGGTTTTCCTATTGCCTCACACTCTAATTCATATCTCCACATCTGTGTGTCATCATCTGCCTTGCGCTTTGCTTTTCTCTGACCATTTGATGCAATTGTTACCATAAACAGCATCATAATCACCAATCCGCTTGCTTTTGTTCCTAGTTTCATTCTTATGTGATTTATTTTTAATTAATCTGTCTGATCAGCATACCTGCATAAAATTTGCCTGAGCCTTTGAAATAGGTAAAAGGATCATTATCAGCATCAGGATTATCTTCGGTGGCGGCAAAACGATTATCCCAAATCCTGTTTTTATCAACGGTTATAATACCTTTTCGTTTGTAAATAGTGCGTCCTTTTTCATCTTGCACCTGCTCCAATACCTCAAACTTATCACCTTTTTCAAGCCCTTCTTTCATTCCAATCTTTGCCTTAAGAGGTTCCGAACTAACCAATGGTGTTTTAACCCTAAATTCTTCAAACTCGCGCTGCAGATTTACTAATGCCTTATCAATTGCTTTTACTGTTGCTTTTTCAATAAGCCAGTCATTAGTCTTACCCGATAATGTACTCGACTGTACATCACCCCAGGCTACTTCACTGCCAACATAACGAAGTTTATAAACATCACTCTTTTCAAAAGCTTCAGCCTTTTGCGCATCATACTTACCATGCTGCATCCAGTGATTTTTATAAAAATGGTGTGCAACCTCTTCATTCCAATCCAATCGGAATAAATAGGTACGGGTTTTAACTACATATCCCTTACCTGCAATACCCAAAGCTTCACCAGCCAGTGCACCAACTGTTTCGGCATAATCAACACCTGCTATTTCGGCAATCTGACCTGCAAAAGCCAATCCTTTCTTTGCTTTACTGGCTACTTCTTCTTTATTGGTAAAGTTGAAATCGTGAACCACAACAAATGTTTTCCCAATCAGCTCCTCTCCCGCGTCAGCTAATATTGCTTCTCCCCTTGCTGTATTCTGCGCCAGATTGGCATCAAAAACAGTTGCATCGTATTCTCCTCTATCTGTTATCAGAGACATATCAAATGTTCCATCTTCCTGACGATTAAACCATGTGGCAACCAAATCTCTTGCAACACCTTTTTGATTTAAATAATTGGTTATGATTTCTGTCTGATCCTTTACTTTTGCACTTGTTTTGATGAGATAAGGCCCTATGTTATGCTCATCAAAATTGTCAGATAATTCACTATTACCAAATGCATCAAGTACCACTTGTTCATGCATCCGCGAAGGATCGTGAGTCATTAGCGTATACAAAGAACTTCTTCTATATTTTAAAGTTTCATCAAGACCTAAATCCGAATTAGAAATTTTGGTTTTTCTCAATGACTCATTTAGTCGCTCATTTATTGTCAATGCATTAGTAGACGACGTAATTATACTATTCTCTTTTTCCTTTTTTTCGAATTTAAGTTTCAGTAACTCTCGTCTGTTTAATTCGACAAAAGGCTCCTCTGTTATAATTTCACTGTTTGTATTATCAGAATTTTGTACAAGAACTGAAGAAGCTACCGGCACATAACCTTCAATAGGCTCTAATTGCCCGTAAATAGCGTCTTGAAACTGATATTGGGCTAATTTAGATTTATCGATAAAAAACCCAGGCCAAAACACTATATTACCAACGAAATAGGCACCTTTAGCTTTTCCTCTATCTGTATAAGTATAGGATTCATATCCATCCTTTCTTAATTCATATTTCTTTAAGCGTTTATCATCAATTGTATTGTTTTTCTTTTTGATAAGAAGCGTTGTTGGAGTTGTTTCGCCCGTATAACGGCCATTAAAATATACTTTTGCATCTTCCACATTTGATTCAATTCTAACTTCCTGTTTTGAACCCAATAAAATTGATGCACAACCATTTAGCAGTAGAGCATTGATAACGATGATTAATAAAAATAAAAGTCTTCTCATCTTTAAAAAATTTAAAACAATTACTAGTACACATCTGAAAGAATAATCTTAGGGATGCATTTGACTTAAAGGCAATAATCAATCTTGATCAATGCCAACGAATTACTAATGATTTTAATTGAGTGTTTTGTAAAAACAAAAGTAGGGGGGGCTAATCATGTAAAAAATACTCATTTTGAGTATTTCATATCTCTTTATCTTTTTTGTTGATAAACTATCACTTTGAAAGGATCAATGGCCAATAGAAACACATAAATAATCAGTTTCGTTATATAAAAACGTAATTTATAATACCAACTTGACTAATTTATTCATGCATCTAATGAAAAAACAGGATAATAGTGTTAGCTATCTAAAATTATTCGATTGGTATTTTATCATGTAGAAACCACTGATGTAACTATATTGCAACAATAGTATATGTGACTCTAAAAAATGGGATTTTTCTAGATTAGTATATCTTATATAATGATGTCCCATGCCAAACCATATTAAGAGGCAATTCCTTTATATGATCATCTAAAAACGAACAATGCCCTTAACGGGCACTGCATAAATTATCTTACTTTCAAATAAAAACTCTATTTAAAACTAAAGTTCAATACCTATTAAAAGTACATCATCTACCTGCTTATATTCTCCCATCCAGTCATAGAATGATTGGGCAAAATGACGTTCGAAATGTGCCATTGTCTGATTCGGAACATCTGTCAGTGTTTCACGAATTCTTTTTGACTGAAATTTACGTCCGTCCGGTCCTCCTACCTGATCAGGTAATCCATCGGAGAAAATAAAGAATTGGTCTCCTTTTTTGTACCTTATTACATTGTTTTCAAAGTCCTTCTCAACTTTCTTCAATAACGGTTTACCACCAATTCCTTTGCGTGTTCCTTTATACTCAAGCAATTCTCCTTCCGATAACAGATATAACGGGTTATGTGCTCCGGCAAACTGCATCTCATCCGATTCCAAATCAATCTTAACCAAAGCAAGATCCATACCGTCTCTACCATTGGCTCCTTCCTGATCCTGTCTCAAGGTACGACGTACATCCAGATGAAGCATATCTAGCAGTTCTGCGGCTGTTACGTCGTTGCTGGCATTAACAATGTTATTCATAAGGAAATAACCAATAAACGACAACAAGGCACCTGGCACACCATGACCTGTACAATCAACTGCTGCCACATAAAAATGATTATCTTTTTTGAACATCCATGGGAAATCACCACTTACCACATCCTTTGGTCGGTAGAAAATAAAAGATCTTGGGAAAAATTGCTGTAACAGATTTGTATCGGGCAAGATTGCCGTTTGTATACGCTGGGCATAATTAATACTGTCTGATATCTTTTTGTTCTTCTCTTTAATCTCCTGTTCAATCTTCTTGAAATCGGTCATATCATGAGCTACAAACAAGATAGATTCAAGATCGCGTTCTTCATTAAACTCAGGAATGGCTTTAATTTCCATTATATGCGTACTTTCTACTCCATCAACCTCAACTTCATTAATCGATTGTGATAAAGTAGATCTGATGTCAATCAGTGTCTCTTTCATATAATCTCTCAGGCGATTATCTACTTCCAGCTCATTCACCCTCATTTTAACCAATTCGGCAACAGGTTTTCCAATAAATTCTGAAACCTTAGGATTGACATAAACCAATTTACCGGCAGTGTTAATTCGGATAATCATATCAGGAGAATTCTCTGATAACGACTGCATCCTACTTTTCATTCGCTCTTCCTTCTCGGCTCTCTTACGTTCTGTTATATCCTGCGTGTTAAAAATTATACCTTTAATGGCTGGATCATGCAGAAGGTTTTTTCCTTTTGTTTCCAAGAATAATTTACGCCCGTCTTTTCTCAGATAGGTATACTGAGCAGTCTGCTCTCCACCAGGTGTTTCCAATAAATATTGAAACAGATTATTAATAGTCTTATATCCTCTGGGAGTCATAAGCTCTGGATCCATACCTGTCACATCATCATCCTGGGTATAGCCAAGTATAAGTTTTACAGAAGGACTTTCAAATAAGAGTTGTTGATTCTCATTATAAATAGAGATAAACTCAGAAGCATTCGTCAGTAATGCCTCAAGTCGTTTTTGCGCATGTTCAACCTCCTGAATCTGATTTTCGAGTAACTGATTTGATTTCTCTAATTCTTCCTTCGCCTCAAGCATCTCTGCAGCATTCTGCTGCAATTGCTTTTCATTACTCTGAAGAATCTCTGTCATCTTTTGAGACTCAGTCAAAAGATTGGCTGTTCTCTGATTGATCTTTAGGTTATAAATGGTTCGCCCTATAATACCACTAAGTTCTTCTGATAATTCCAAAACATGTTTGGGAAGACTATTAGCAAGAAAAGCCACTTCCACAACTCCCTGCAACTCTTCCTCCTGCAGTAAAGGGATAATAATCAAGCTCTTTGGTTTTTTATCACCCAGTAAACCAGATGTGATATAAAAATAGTCATCCGGTATCTCGGTACGATAAATCATTTGCTTTTCGAAGGCAACTTCACCTAACAATCCTTTTCCGATACTTATTCTCTGTCGTTCAAATCTTTTACGATTGTAGGCATAACTTGATGAGTTTACCAATTCTTTCTCGTCGAGCAAATATAGAGTTCCCTGAATACCTCCACAATATTCAATGATACCACGGAGTACATCATCAGTTAATTCTTCGATTTTATTATGAGATCGGAGTATATCTGAAATCTTTTCTTTTCCCCGTGCAATCCAATTATAGATATCTTCTTGTTCTCTGTTTCTCTTCAAATTTTCACCCAGATTAACCAGTGTTTTCGATAATTGATTATCATCGTGAGTGATTCCATCCAGTTCACCATTACTGATTTTCTCGGCCAATTCAATACTCAGGTTAATTCTTCGACTTAACTCATCAACCTGATCATTGAGTTTCACATTCTTAACCCTACTGTAGTTAATTGCATATAGTATGCCTAATGGGGTTGATATAACCATAAAATCAATAAACCAAACTAATATCGAGCCATGAATAGCGATAATATTTTCGATGGAAAAATATGAATCTGAAAAAGATAGAAACCCTGACCAAATCAAAAACAACAACATGATTAGCCCAATTACTAATAAGTACCAGTCCCGCTCATTAATGGCGGTATGGCTAAACATCAGTTTCAATCTTTTTTTTAGTCCTGCCATGTTATGTCAATTTAATTTTGCCCTGCTTCAGATAAATAAACACTTTTCAGATACTCATTCCAAATGGAATCCAATCCAAGCTTTTTAAACGAAGCAACTTCTAATAATATACCTTTTCCATTATAATCTACGGGCAAAAAGTAAATATATGTTGGTTGAGCCTGTCCACTGCCAGAAGAAGCAACCAGATAATCTGCTGGTATTTCAGCTAACTCCACTGCTTTTTTCTCAACGATCACCTGACCATGTATGCCTTCTCCAACAACAATGTTATCTATTATATATTCCTCTTCCAAACCATATGTTTTAAGAGGTTTATAACATTTTTCCACATCGCACTGCACGTACAAAATTCCGGCTACCAATTCAACACTATTTTTAACCAGTTCAAATATTTTGTAAGGCCTTTCCTGTTCATCACTTTGTTGAATCACTTCACTAATTTCGGCCAGCATTTTATCTTTAAGTGTAAGATAAACCTGCTCATTCTGTCTTTCTATTTCCAGTTCCCTTATTTTGTTTTCTAATCTCGTGTTCTCATTCTGAAGACGAGCAATATCCTTCGTTAACTGATCATCGTTGCATTTTCTTTTGGGCATCAACTGGCTATTCACAAAGAAGATCATGCCCAATACAACAAATAGAGATAATAATTCAAAAGTATAGTAAACAGGAGAAACTACTGAGGGTACAAAATAATACTTAGTAATAACAAAAATCAGAAAGATGAAGCCAAACCAAAATATATACTTGTCTTTACTCATAAAATTATCTCGCTAGTTGATTTAAATAATTAATAATTTCATCCGGTGACATCACCTTTGACGGAGTCATCAATCGCAGAGCCATCTTTGGCATGGTGTCAACATCACAGGTTGCCGGATCCTGAACTATGGTAAAACCTTTCTTATCCGCAATATCTTTCATTCCTTTTGCTCCATCCTTATTTGCTCCTGTTAACAGAATTCCAATAAGTTTATCACGATAAAAATAAGCTGCAGAAGAAAGTGTATGGTCAATTGATGGCCGACTATGATTTAAAGGTTCCTCTGTTGATAAACTAAAAGATCCATCGTACTCAATAAATAAGTGATAATTAGATGGAGCAAGATATACTTTGCCCGGTACAATCGAATCCTTATCATGAGGTTCAATTACTTCCAGATTAGATTTAAGGTTAATACTCTCAAGTAATCCTGATCTTACGTGTTTTAAACGGTGTAAACACAAGATAACGGGTAAAGGAAAGCCAGGGTCAATTTTTGATAAAATTTTACTGACCACTGAGAAGCTACCTGCCGAACCTCCTATTACAACCGCTTTGTATTTTAGAAACATCAACTGGATTATTGTATTAAGGCATTATACTTATTATAAATCTTTTCTTTACTGTCTATACATTCAAATCTATCAGAAAACGGATTTGGTAATTGTTCTCTAACCCCAAGACATAACCATCCGCCTGGCTTCAAACATTTATCAATTTCATCCTTTAGTATTATGTGATAGTCTTTTTTGTAATAAAGCATCACATTCCTAAATAGTACTAAATCCACTTTACTATCCGGCTGACCTTCTGTAACACATCCTTTCTTAAATCTAACCTTTTTAAGCAAAGATGATTTAAGTTTTATCGATCCATTCTCCTCTTCGATATAATCTTCTAAGGCAGCCTTACCTTCGTATCTTTTGTAATTATATAAATTGGTATCCATCTTTTTACTAATTAGAATACCTTTTTCTACTAATTCTTTGGTATCTGATGCACAATAACCTGCCGTAATATCAAGTTTATCTAGTACACCTGTTTCTTTAGCTATAATCAAAAGCGTATATAATTCTTCGCCTGAAGATATCTGTGGTATCCAAACCAGAATTTGGGCTTGATTGGATAATGTAAGAAAATGATCTCTTATTTTTCTCCAGACACCAGCATCACGAAACAACTCTGTAACAGGAACTACAACGCTACTAATCAGTTCTTCTTTAAAAACTTCATTTTTTAATCCGGCAATTAACTGCTCATTTCGTTTAATACCTTTTTTCTCACCAAACAGATACAATCTTCTTTTCAGGAAAGATTGACTCATCTGATCTATTGGCAGTTTGGTTTCCTTTGCCAGCGTAACTGATAATTCCCTTAGTTCTCGTATGCTATAGTTCAAGGCCATTCAACTAATATTTAAAATGAAAGGAATTATTTTTTACAAATAAAGGCCCATTCTTACTAAACTTAGTTTTATAAAAACCCGACATACCTTCATGATTTCCCAGCAATAGATAACCTCCTGGGAACATTTGATCATGAAACCGTTTAAACAGCTTCGATTGTAAACTGGCATTGAAATAAATCAACACATTCCGGCAAAAAATTATATCGAATTTATTATAGAATGGTATCTCTTCCTGAACCAAATCATGCTTAACAAACCAGGGTATTTTACGCAAAAATTCTTTAACAACTAAAGAATCTTCACCTTCATCAAAATCAAAATACTTTGTGAAATCAATTTCAGATATACCTATAATTGGTTTTTTCTTAAGTGCTTTATTAAATGCTTTTAATTGAGCCAGATTAAATTTTAAGGCATACTTACCCATCTTAGCTTGCCGGATCATACGTGCATTGATATCCGATCCATACACTTTAACCCGATCAAGAAAACCCAGTTCACTTAACAGAATTAGGTTTGAATACACTTCCATGCCTGAACTACAGCCAGCATGCCATATATTAATGTTTTTCTTCCCTTTTATTCCGGTATAAAGCTTATCGTAAACGCTGGTCCAGACTTCCGGATCCCTGAATAATTCAGTTGTGTTAACGGTAATTTCTTCTACAACTTTCTCAACAAAATCCTCGTCAGTCTTTGTTTTCTCCAACAATTGCTGCATAGTGATATCGTAATCCTTCAAAATTTTCCGGATTCGCCTATGAATCGAATTATCAGAATACTCACTAAAATCATATGGAGTATGCTTTTTCAATTCATCTAGATAATCTCTAAATGCAGTCTCCCCTATCATACTATCCACTTAAAATAACTCTACCTCAACATTTTGGATAAATGCAGTATAAGAATGATCTTCACCTACTTTGGCTTCAGAAAGAAGGAATAAAACAGGTTCTTCGCTACCCACCTTATTCTTTATTGGTGCCTCTCTACGTTCACCAATAATCTTTTCTTTTTCATTTGAAACGAAAGCAGAAATAAACTCATCGTTTTTGGCCGTTTCTTCTGAGAACAACATAGAAACGTGCTTACCTAAAACTTCACTCCGGTCAAATCCCCAAAGTTTTTCAGCAGCCAGGTTAAAGAATTCCAGTATTCCATCCTTATTGGTAGTGATGATGGCATCCAAAGCTCCTTCAAGCGTTTTTTCATTTCTAATTTTAACCGCCTCTATTTCTTTAAATTGTTCGGTCACCTCTTTCTTAGCCTCTTCAAGCATAATGCCCAGCTCATCCTTACTGCGCTTCAGCTCCTCTTCCATAGCAACCTGCTCGGTTATATCGTTTTCAAGGCTAAGTATTTTTATGATCTCACCTTCATGGTCAATAACAGGTGTATAAGTAGTTAAAAGATAGATCTCATCTCCCATCTTGGTTCTTCTTTTAACCCTTCCTTTAAAGTTATGTCCATTGCGCAGATCAGTTAAAATCTGATCCAACTCAGCTACATCATCTTTAAAGAAGAAGATTTTTATATTCTGACCTTCAATCTCCTCAGGGTTATATCTGAATGTTCGTAAGAAGTTCTGGTTGACATTAATTAAGGTACCATCTACCTCAAATTCAGAACTGATTGCTGCATGATCGATGGCTTCCAGAATACCCTTCATTTCAATTTCACGTCTTTCACTTTCCTCCTGGGTAGCCTGCATCTCCTCAATATTCTGACGCAATTCTTCTTCCTGCTGAGACATTCTCTCAGCCTGGTTTTGTGTTTCTTTTAATAGCTTGGTTGTACGAATGGTATTCTGAACAGATTGAATTGTTAAAGCAATACTCTCTGCTGTTTTTTCAACAAATTCAATCTCGTAATCATCAAACTCCTTAAATGAAGCCAGCTCTAATACACCATAAACTTCTTCATTTGTCTTTAAGGGAACAATTAATATTGAACGGGGATTAGCTTCTCCCAAACCAGAAGTGATGTTTAGATAATTATCAGGAACATCAGTAAGATAAATGGTTTCTTTTTCCAAAGCACAACGACCAATTAATCCTTCTTCCCAGTTGATGCGCTTATCAGCAAATTTCTTCCTATCATATGCCACACAGGCTGTCAATTCAAAGAATTTCTCATTTTTGCTTAAGCTATTCAACAAATAAAAACCCGACTGATTTATTTTCATGTAATCAACCAGGTAACGAATAATATTGTAGCTTAAGTCTTCAAGGTTATCACTTTCTTTTCGAAGAATTTCACCAAATTGCGCAAGACCTCTTGTAACCCAGTTACGTTGCTCTTCTTCAATTCTTCGTTGCTCAACATCTTTTTTACTTTGAATCAGATAATCACGCAAACGAAGCAATGAATTAGCTAATACATCATTCTTAAGGTTCAGATTCAATGCTGAATCGAAATTATCTTTACGTAAGTTATCAACAAACTGAAGAACTTCATCACTTCTGTTTGCCTCATATTTTAAATGCTTACGCTGTTTCTTTATTATTTTTGAGAAGTTAACTGCAATAAAGTAACCTATCAGTCCTGAAAGAAAAGGAACTGGTGTAATAAGCCACAACATAGGAAAAACTCTGTAAACATTTATTACAGTTAGCTTTGCATCAGCATCCTGCAATAGTCCAAAACCTCCAAATAAAACCGCAATATATACGAAAAGTCCAAAAACAAAACCTCTTAAAGTAAATCGGCTTCTGATATTTTTAATATTTTCTTTACCCATAAGAAACAGCGTTAAATTAAACGACCACCAGGTTAAAGGTTATTTTACTTTTGAAACCAAATATGGCGCAATTTTTTCCAAAGATAAGATTTCATCGGCAGCTCCAAGCTTTATTGCTTCTTTTGGCATACCAAATACTACAGAAGAAGCTTCATCCTGCGCAATTGTATGAGCTCCCGCCTCTTTTAGTTCAAGTAAGCCTTTTGCTCCATCATTACCCATACCTGTAAGCAATATACCTGTAGCATTGTTACCTGCATAACGGGCTGCTGACCGGAATAATACATCAACCGAAGGACGATGGCGATTCACCAACGGACCTTCTTTGACATCTACAGAATATTCTTTTCCAACTCTCTTCAGAAGCATATGCTTGTTACCAGGCGCTATTAACACTCTACCCTGGTAAAGTCTGTCTCCCTGTTCAGCTTCTTTCACTTCCAATCCGCAAATATTATTGAGACTATTGGCAAATGATTTGGTAAATCCTTCCGGCATATGTTGCACAATGGCAATCCCCGGCATCTTATCAGGTAGTACTTTTAGAAAAGATCTGATAGCCTCGGTTCCACCAGTTGATGCACCTAAGACAATGACTTTCTCAGTACTAATAATTCGATTGAACGTTGGGGCCTTATCAATAATGACATCAGCCGAAAGTTTGGGTTGAACCCTTGTAATGACAGGTTCAGCTATTTTACGACGCTTTAATTTTACGTGAGAAGCAGCCTTTACAGCGTCGCACAGCATTATTTTCGATTCGTTGATAAACTGCGCCGCATTCATAGCTGGTTTACCAATAATTTCACTGGCTCCATACTCAAGTGCCTTCATGGCAACTTCTGTTCCTTCTGAGGTAAGACTTGAAATAACCACAACAGGAATCGGATGCTGCGACATTATCTTACGCAGAAAAGTAAGTCCATCCATTCGGGGCATCTCGATGTCGAGGGTAATAACATCGGGAATTTCCTTCATAATTTTTTTAACGGCAATTATAGGGTCGGCTGCGGTACCCATTACCTCTATATCAGGATCTGATTCAAGAATGGATGACAGACTTTGCCTCACTACGGCTGAGTCATCCACTACCAATACCCGAATCTTTTTTTCCATGTGTCAATCTTATTTACATCACAACAGGCACATAAAGTTGTTGTTGCTGTATGCTACTTATCAGTTTAAACCATTCATATCCTATTTATCCCAAACTTTAGTGCACAAACGGCTTTCAAGGCATTAATATACCTTTTTTTCAAGAAATTTATGCCTTACTTCCCCGGTGTCTGTAAAAAATATAATTTTTCTTCCTCTTTTCCCTCCTGTACTTGATGCAACAATGGGAATATTACGTTCCTCCAGCATCAATCGTGCAACCCTTATATTTCTTTCACCAATCAGCATTGAATTACCTGTACTTGCTTCAAGCAACTCTCCACCACCAAACATTTTAGCGATCAAATCTTTACGATTACTACCATAATAGAACATTCGCTCAATCAGTTTATCAATCGCAATGTTGCCATATTTTGGTGAAGCCAGGTCATTACCATTCCAGTTTGGTAGCATATAGTGATTCATACCACCAAACTTTAACTTCTTATCCCAGATACAAATCGCAACACAGCTTCCTAAAATGGTTTTGATCACATAAGGTTCTTTGCTGACATATAAGGAAGAGGGGTATAGAAAATGTTGTAAATATCTATTCTCCATCTAACTCTCCTTAAAAAATCTCGTCACCTTCATCAAAGAACACATCGTTTCCATCGCCACTAAAACCTTCAATCATGTTTTTGGCTTCAGGCAGGCTGATTGTAAACGTTGATCCTTCACCTTTTTTACTATCAATCTCAATTTTACCACCCAACACATCAAGCAATGCTTTGGTAATGGATAATCCTAAACCGTGTCCACGGTTGATAGAATTAATTCCTGAATCCAGCCTTTTAAAACGTTCAAAAATGATCTTTTGATTCTTTTCTGAAATACCCGTTCCAAAATCCTGAACAGAGACATTTAAAATATCATCATCAACCCAAATCTTCACAATCACCTTACTGTCTTTATAACTGTATTTTAAGGCATTGTTGATAAGGTTACTCAAAATCAATTTAAGTTTTTCAGAGTCTGTTTTGAAATAGAAATGTTTTCCAAAACCATATTCAATATTAAACTGCAAATCGATTTCAATACCCATCTTACGCGAGATGATATTAAATGAATCAATTACCGTTTGAGTAAGACTTCTGATATTAACTTTGGTAATATTCGGAGCAATTTCACCTGCTTCAATCTTTGCTGCCACAAAGATGTTTCTTAACTGGAAGTCCAGGTTAAAGGCTTCACTATGGATAAGTGCTACCATCGAAACCACTTTTTTCCAATCGTTTTTTTCTACTGATAAAATAGCTTTAGACAACCCAAGAATGGAAGTAAACGGGTTAACTATTTCATTAGAAATATTTGAAATGAAGTGACTCTTTAAGGCTTCCGATTCCTTCAACTTTTTCGTTACTGTCTGAAAATCTTTAGAAAGCTCTTTCATCTCTGTATCGAGCTTCTTTCTTTCATCAATTCTAATTTTCAACTCGCGCAAAAGTTGCTTATCCGTTAAGTTACTCATAATTCTTGTTTTATTTTATTCCGGACTTACTTTTATTCTTTTCTAAATATGGTGGGTTTGATATGTTTTAATGGCACATTCATCCCCGATAATGATTCTGAGTGACCAATAAAGAAGTATCCCCCTGGTTTTAAATACTGACACAGCTTATTAATTACTCTTTCTTGTGTGGCTCTGTCAAAATATATTAAAACGTTACGACAAAATATTACATCAAAATTATCTCCTACATCAAATGAATTATCCATTAGATTAACATACTTCAATGCAATATTTTTTTGCAACTCTGGCTTTACCCTAACCGATGGGTTATCTCTATCTTTACTCTTTAAAAAATATTTTTTTTTCATTTCAAGTGGAATCAGGGCAACTTTATGCTCTCCGTAAACTCCTCTTGAAGCCGTTGTAAGAACTTTATTGGATATATCTGATCCCAAAATAGTAAAGTTAAACAACGGATTTTTTGCTTTAAACTCATTCAGCACTATAGAGATCGTATAAAGCTCTTCACCGCTCGAACAGCCGGCACTCCATACCTTCAATCCTCTATTCGCCTCTCCATATTGTGGCAAAATCTGGTTTTGCAGGAAATCGAAATGAACAGGTTCTCTGAAAAAATCAGTTTTATTGGTTGTAACAACATTCAAAAAGTTAAAGATCTCTTTTGCCTGTCCTTCTTTACTAAAAAAGTAGTCTTTATACTCGGTATACGACTGCATATTTAGTTCGCGTATTCGCTTCAATAATCTTCCCTGAAGCATGATACGCTTAATGGGCGGCATCTTAATACCATATTCGGTATAAATAAACTCACTGAATGCCTTGAAATCGGCATCGGACAGCTCTGCTTTAAAGCAATCCAGGTCTTTTTGAACGTTATTCTCCTTACCCTTGAACATTCTATTCTGCCTCTATACTTTTCCTGATCTCGTCAAGAGCGATAATATCCTTATCATTGAAAACTTCTTCGGTATTCAATATCATAACCAGATTATCCTCTGTTTTATAGGTTGCCGAAATATATCCAGGCTTAAAATCGTTCTCAATCGTTTTTATTTTTTCCATTTCCGATTCAAATACATCAGAAACAGCATCAACAACAGCTCCGATAATAAATTTTCCAGATCCACCCGGCTTATCTATTTCCAGCACCACAATACACGTTTGAGGTGTTATATCAATTGGTCCCAAATTAAACTTTAAACCGGTATCAATTACAGGAACAATATTTTCTCTATGGTCAATTACTCCGGTGATATATGGCAAGCTTTCAGGCACTGATTTTGGTTTCTCGTACTCCAGAATCTCAACCACCTTACCAACATGCACTCCAAAAGTATTGGTACCTACAGAAAAAGTCAGATATGCATTGATTAGCTCACTCATTAATTCCATTTTTAATTTTCAATTTCCATAACAGTTTCATCCAAATCAATTATATGCACAAATTCTTCATTTTTATGAATTGTACCCAGGAATGAATTTACAAATCCTGAATTGCCATGGTAAACCGATTCTTTTATCTCCAATCCATCAATATCGAAAACTTCTTTAACGCCGTCAACTACAATTCCAATTAAGGAATCATTTTTTCCATCGCTGGAAACAACAATAATTGAAGTATCTGCAGTGTTTTCGATATGCTCTGTTGCCATCATCACCCGCAAATCTGCCACCGGAAAAATATTCCCATGCAAATTCATAACACCCAAGATATAATCCTTTGTATTAGGAACCCAGGTAATCTTTCCGAACTCCAGAATATTTCGCACTTTAAGAGTATCAAATGCGAAGACTTCTTTGTTCACGTAAAACGAAATCAGTGATGTAATTTGATCTTTCATTATGCTCATTTCTTAGTTCGGTATTTCTTAGCTGCGTTACTATGGATCATTCTATTTGTGTCTATCACCAAAGCAATACTTCCGTCACCCATAATGGTTGCTCCGGAAATATTCTCTTGTTTCTTAAGGAATCGTCCCAATGGTTTCACAACTGTTTGGTATTCTCCAATAACCTGATCAACCAACAATCCCACTTTACGATCTTCAAACTTAACCAATATTAATTGCTCACCGCCAGAATTGGCTGTATCGCATTCGAAAACATCTCTGACATCAATGTATGGAAACTGATGATCACCGATTGATACAATATTGTTTAATGTATTTCCAAAATTAACGTCATCAATAGCATGAATCTTTTCAATATTGGCAATCGGAATAACATATTGATTATTAGCAACTTTTACCAGCAAGCCGTCAATAATCGAAAGTGTCATTGGTAATTCAAGAGTCAGTGTAGTTCCTTGTCCTACTTTGGAATCAAGTGATACTTCACCCCTGATTTCACCGATCTTTTTCTTTACTACATCCATTCCAACACCACGGCCGGAAACATCAGAAACAACTTCTTTTGTAGAAAATCCGCTCAGGAAAACCAGATCAAAAATTTCCTTACGACTCAATTCTACATTCTCATCCAGTAATCCTTTACTTATAGCTTTTGAACGGATAAAATCCGGATCTATACCTTTTCCGTCATCTATAACCTGCACAATCACACTTGCTCCTGAATAAAATGCTTTAAAAATGATAGTTCCTTTTGGCGACTTACCATTTTTAATCCTTTCTTCAGGCAATTCTATTCCGTGATCGACAGAATTACGAATGATATGTAGTAATGGATCAGTAAGATGTTCAATAATATTTTTATCTAATTCAATATCACCACCTTCAATTACGAATTCAATTTCCTTATTCAATTCCTTTGAAAGGTCTCGAACCAGACGTTGAAAACGCATCAACTCACTTTGTAACGGTATCAGACTAATTTCAAAAGCATTATCGCGTAACTGACGGCTTAACTTTTGAATATTCTCAGCCAGGCTAACAATATCACCGTTTCCATCCTTCTCGGCATACAGATTCAACTGAGCCTGGATAGTAACCAATTCGCTAACCAGGTTAACAAGATCATCGATCTTATTGGAATTAACCCTGATACTCGAGATTTTATGTTCTTTTAGCTGAACTTTACGTTTAGCATCTCTTTTTTCATCATCCTGATCATTATCATCACTTCCACCGATAGCTTCAATCTGCTCTTTGGTTATGAGTGTCTGATCAGCAATTGAATTATTTACCAAGTCATCAAGAGCCTCTGATTTAATAATATTACCAACTTTCAGCTCTTTAATATCTATTTCACATTCATCTTCAACAAAGATGAATACATCTTTTATATCATTAACAGATTCGGATGTATTTAAAATAACCTGCCAATAACAGAAATTTGAAATGGGTTGAAATTGTCCCAGGTCTGGTATTCCTTTAGCAAAGGCAGCAACCTTTGCATCTCCCATTGCATGAAGATCATCCAGTAAATAGAACGGATTGGTTCCATTTCTTAAGATATCCTCATTTGGTTTGATTCCGATCAAAAAGGTTTTTGATCCATCACTTACAGCAACTTGACTCCCACTCGATTCCCCCACAACCGTGGTCGAAGCACTGCTTTCTTCCAAATTGGAAACAGCCTGAATACGTTTGATAAAAGCTGCCTGATTGGCAATATCTGCCTTTTCTGTCAAATCTCCAATCTGAAGTAAATGTTTGATTTGATCAATTGCTTCAAATGTTAACGAAATGATATCATTGGTTACTGCCAACTTATCATTTCGAACCAAATCAAAAACAGTTTCAAGATGGTGTGTAAATTCACTTAAGTGGTTAAATCCGAACATTGCTCCCCCTCCCTTAAGCGAGTGCATAGCCCGGAAGATTCGCTCAATAATCTCTCTATTGTGCATATCCTTCTCCAAAAGGAATAATGCTTCTTCCAGATCATTGATATTATCAAGCGACTCCTCAACGAATTTTTCTCTAAACTTATCAATCATTTGTTCGAACGTTTAACCTGTCAATGTTTTTAAAGAAGAGAATCAATGCATCTTTCTGCTCTTCTATCGAAGCCAAATGATCTTCCTCCTTATTTAACACATCCTGAATTAGTGATACTACATCCTTCGTTTTATCGATAATATGATTATCAATACTTATCCTACCGTCGTATAATCCCCGATAAACTATTTCGACAGGAATGGCAATCTCTGTTAATTGATTGAAACCAAACATAGGTGCGGACCCTTTAATCGTATGCATGGTGCGAAAAATTTTTTCAACTGCTTCATCCGAAAGTTTCACTGCCTCGGAGGATGCAAGTTCTTTTTCTAAAAATTGCATATCATTATTGGTTTCCTCAATGAAAATATGTTTGATCCTTTCAATCATCGTAATACACGAGAAATTGCACTTAATAATTTTGCAGGTACAAATGGTTTAATAATCCATCCTGTAGCACCGGCTTGTTTTGCTTCCATCTTCTTTGATGCCTGAGATTCTGTAGTAAGGAACAAAATTGGAATGTGCTTGTATGCATCCATTTCTCTAATCTTACGAATCAATCCAAGACCATCAAGGTTAGGCATGTGTAAATCAGTAATTACAATATCAATGGTACGACCATCTAAAAATTTTAGAGCGTCTTCACCATCAACACCAACTAATACATCATAGCCTTCATTTTGAAGAGTAAAGTTGACAACTTCACGAATACTTTCAGAATCATCAACAATAAGAACTGTTTTAGCCATAATATAATGTTCTATTTATTATTTAGGTTAATATAGCACATAGCTGAAACCGGAATTTCCGATTAAGGTTTTTAACTCGTCTTTTAATTCAGTGGTAATGCTAACTTCTTTACCAGCTAATTCAAACGTCTTTTTAATCGAAAGCACCAACTGTATAAAAGTAATATCAACACTATCCGGATTATCCACCTGAATATCCAAATCCTTGGTTGCACTTACTTTCTCTTTCACGATTTCGGTTATATTCTCAATGTAATTAATGATAAGCTGACCAGAAAACTGCAATACCGATTTCTCAGGTAACTCATTATAAACTACTTTATATGGTAGATTTTCCATAATCTTAACAATTAGAATTTTTCGTAGTTATCCAGATCAAAATCCTTATCAAAGTTAGAGAATGGGTTATCTTTTTTAGCGGTAACCTTTTTCTCTTCTATAGTTTTGTTTGCAGGCGCAGCAGCTTTAGCAGGCTTCTGCACTTCTACCGGTTTTGATTCTTGTTTAGTTTCTGGCACTAACTCTTCTTCATCACCAATCTTAAAGAAGCTCACTGCCTCGTGCAGATTATCTGCCAAATTAGCTAACTGATCAGAACTCTGTGTTAACTCATCTGATGATGATGCATTTTCCTGAGTAATCATGTTCAACTGTTGCATTGCAAGATTAATCTGCTCAGCACCGGTTTTTTGCTCCATACTTGCTGCAGAAATCTCTTTAATCAACTGAGTGGTTTTTTCAATATCAGGAACTAAAGCTTTTGATTTCGCCCCGGCTTTTTGAGATACATTTAAACCTGTTTTTACTAACGAAACAATTTCATCAGCAGCTAACTTACTTCTTTCTGCCAGTTTACGAACTTCAGCAGCCACAACAGAGAAACCTCTTCCATGCTCACCGGCACGAGCTGCCTCAACAGCTGCATTTAGAGCAAGAATATTTGTTTGGAAAGCAATATCACTAATGATGGTGATTTTCTCAGAAACCGTTTTCATAACAGATGCTGCCTGACTTGAAAGTTCATCAGCTACTCCTACATCTTTTGCTGTTTCAACGGTAATCTTTTCAGTCTCAATAGCGTTATCAGTATTCTGATCAATATTGGCAACCATCTCTTCTATTGAGGTTGATACCTCCTCGGCAGAAGCAGCCTGATCAGCTGAACCTTTGGACAATTGCATCGAACTTGATTTCAATTGTGTACTTGAAGTCACAAGGTCATTTGCATTCTCTTTGATGGTGATTACAGTCTTCTTTAACTGATCGGCCATTACAGCTAATGCTTTAGCCAAATCACCAATTTCATCATTCTGGTGAACATCTACTTTTGCAGTAAGATCACCATCACCAATAGCCTTAGCAAATCTAACACCCTTATTTAAAGGACTTACAATTGCATTATAAAGCAAATAAGCGGTTGCAGTAGCACCTACAACAACTAATATGCTCATTATAAAAATAACCCATTGTAATAATGTAAACCTGCTATTGGTTTTTCCCAGTGCATTATCACTGGCTGTAACATACTTATCGGCCAACTTATCTAATTTGGCCGTAATCTCATCACTTAGAACGATGATCTCACCACCGTCCTGAACCTGAGGCTCCACTTCAAAAAGAACCATTACATCTTCATAAGCAGCAAATGAATCCAGACTACTCATCACATACTGCTGCATTTGAAATAATGAATCGATATCATGAAATATCACATTTGCTTCTGTAACATCAGCAGGCTCCCATTCCTCGTAGAAGGATTTAATTTCACCTTGCAATTGTGGATACTCTGTTTCATGCAGATCTTTAAGCTTGATTTTATCTGGCGTATCAGATTGTTTATCAATAAAAACCCAACTACGCACAAGCATTTTTGAGTTAGTAATCATCATAGATAGATGACTTAACTTTTCTGATGACGGAGAGTAAATACCTGTTAATTTACTATTCAGATTTTTACTAGAGGTTAACGTGGTGTATGTCCAGATACCATTTATAATAACTAGTACCAGAATGACACCAAATCCCCAAAGTAATTTTTGGGCAATATTCAGTTTGATATTCTTCATTCGAATTTCGTTTAAATCTCTTTTGGCATACAATTCATAATCGGTTTGCATGCCGTCAGGCAAAAATAAAATCCTATCCTAATTTAACAAACAGAATAGTCTTTTATTTCAGTCCAACTTTTATAGGTAAATAAATTACTAACGCAATTATTTATAAACTTAGTCAATAAATGTATTATTGAAAAGTATCTTATAAAGAAATTGCAGCTGCCATACCTTCCAATTTAGAGCTAATTTGCAAACCAAACTTAGCGGCATTGGCTTTGTGAATCTCAAACTTTAGCTTTTCGTCCCTCACGACAAAGTTAAACATGGCTCCATTTGTAGTTGCCCCTTCTGATTCGCAAACAATCAGAGTGTTTTTACCCCCAACTTTGGTAATAATTTCAGAAGAATGTTTATTAAAGTTAATCGATGAAGAAACAAACAGTACCTGACAGTTCTGAACTTCTTCAACCGATTTAAACTCTTTAATTACCACATTCTGGAATCCAAATTTTTTCCCTTCTGATAATTTTTCTAACCAGCTTACGATTTCTTTGTCTTTGATGACACCAATCACGAAATCACCTTCTTTTGTTGCCTCTGGCCAACCAATATGGCGGATAAAGTTTAGTGTAAACACTGATTTAAACTTTGCAACCTGCGAATTAGCTGCCAGTGGTAATAGCATTAAGCTAAAAAAGAATAAAATCTTTTTCATAACAATACATCCTTTCAAATTCAACTTCTTAATGGGCAGTGGTACGCAAATGATTTAGATTAGTTTCCTTAATTTCAATAAATTTTGAATTTCTACTAAAACTTTAGTATGAATTGTTACAATCACTATTCAGCATTACAGTACTTTTGTAGGGCTAATCAGACAAAATTCAATATCACCCACATAATGTTTACCATTATATAAAATATTAAATAATCAGATGAAAACTTTTATTCACAGCATAAATATTGATAACACCCAGATTTTAAGCGGTAAAAGCGAAGCCATTAGCAAGAGCATTTTTTCGTTCTTTTCGGATCATAACATTAATCCAAAGCAAATAGTAAAAATTGATTTACTAATTGACATCCAAAACGAAGAAGATTACGTTTCATTAGAGTCAAATTTTGAAGAACTAATTACACTTTTAATACAAAAGAAATTATCAGCTTATTCAATTATACCTTCAACAAACTTGTTAAAAAACGAAGCTACTTTGCAGATAACTGTTTGTACAGGTAATAATCTGAAAATTGAACATAAAGAATTTCAAAAATTGCCTTACACGATTTGCTCCGATGCACAAAACCGAATACTGTATGTCGGCAATATAAGATTCAATGATAATAATGATTTGATGAGAAGTACTCAATTGGCTTTTGATTTTGCTGAACAGATACTTGATCATGAAGAAATGCATTTTGGGCATGTTAGTTTCATACAAACCAACTTTGACAAACAATTTATCAACCAGAATTCATCCAATCAATCTTCATGGGATGTGATCAATCAGATTAAGGAACTTTATTTAGATCCGTCACTGCTTGTGCAAAGTGCACCTCCTCTTAGTCTTAACTCAATGAACACCGGAGGAATTCAGATATCATTTATAGCAGCTCAGAAAGATACTTTTCCCAGCCATCAGGTTTTACATTACCAGGCACCAAACGGATTAGATCTTTATGCTTCATTATCAAAAGAGTTAAGACAAATTTTATTCTTTACCAGTTATA
Organism: uncultured Carboxylicivirga sp.; assembly: GCF_963674565.1. Classification (NCBI taxonomy): domain Bacteria; kingdom Pseudomonadati; phylum Bacteroidota; class Bacteroidia; order Marinilabiliales; family Marinilabiliaceae; genus Carboxylicivirga; species uncultured Carboxylicivirga sp. Next base: position 4,652,528 of record NZ_OY771430.1, on the reverse strand, counting down.
ACAAAGAGGCTCAACTATCTGCAAGTCCTAATATCATTGCTCAATCGAATGAACTAACGCAGATTATTTCAGAATTCATTCAAAATATGGAAGATGAATTAAAATCTGAATTAATTCTGAATTTAGCGATAATACATCTTAAAAACGAAAGCGAATTAGCAGATGCAGAACTTATTATCAAACAACAATTAAAAAGTGATCAGCTTCTGATGATTCAATCGGAAATGCAACATAATGAGGCGTTAATATCCATTGAAGGAGCAATCTACTTTTAAACCTTACACCAATAATTGATTTGCCATCCTAACCTTTTTATCTATTTTCGCATGATTGAATTGAACGAAGACTGACAGAGATGTGGATTAAAATTGCACGATTTATACTACGCAACAGAATAGCTATCTTAATAGGACTATTTCTAATAACTTTGTTTATGGGATTTCAATCCCGAAAAATAGAAATGTCTTATCAATATGCACCCTTACTTCCGGAAGATGACTCAACTTACCTGGCATATGAATCATTTGTTGAAACGTTCGGATCAGAAGGTAATCTTGTTGTAATAGGAGTTAAGAACAGCGATTTCTTTGAAGTAAAAGAATTTAACCAATGGAACAAACTGGCGCAAAGATTAAAAGAAATTAATGGAGTTACATCAGTATTTTCTATTGGACAGACCTATGAACTTCAGAAAAATACTAAAGAAAAAAGATTTGAAGTAAAGCCCATCTTTCCTGAACAGGTTAAATTCCAGACTGAACTTGACTCGCTTAAGGAACGATTTTATGAACTACCTTTCTACGATCAGTTAGTTTATAATAAATCGAAAGATGCCTATCTCATGGCGATCACACTGGATGATGTCATTCTTCACAGTGAGGACCGGGTGAGACTGATCGAAGATATAAGAAAGACTGGAAATGAATATATCAGGCAGAATGAGCATGAATTGCATTATTCGGGTCTTCCGTACATTCGTGTTATAACTGCTGAAATGATTAAGAAAGAGCTGAATATGTTTATCTTTTTAGCTCTTGGAATCACGGCACTTATCATACTTATCTTCTTTCGATCGTTTAAGGTCGTTATGTTTTCAATGCTTGTTGTAGGCATAGCTGTTATATGGGCTTTGGGAATTCAAGGACTGTTTGGCTACAAAATAACCATTCTTACCGGAATGATTCCACCACTAATTATTGTTATTGGAATACCCAATTCCGTCTTTCTGCTCAATAAATATCACCAGGAATACCGCAAGCATCAAAACAAAATAAAGGCGCTACAAAGAGTAATCAGAAAAATAGGTAACGCTACCTTTTTAACTAATCTGACAACTGCTTCGGGTTTTGCTACCTTTATCTTTACCAGCAGTAAGATTTTAGTTGAATTTGGAGTCATTGCTGCCATTAACATCATTGTGGTTTTCTTTCTTTCCATACTACTTATACCTATCATTTTTAGCTTTTTAGACGGACCTAAGGAAAGACACATTAAACACCTGGATAACCAGATAATGGGTAAGGCAGTTAATACACTGGTAAAATTATCATTGAACCATCGAAAGATAATTTACTGGAGTGCAATCATCATGTTGGTTTTAGGTGCATTTGGAATCTCGCGAATAAAAACAACCGGGTATATGCTTGATGACATACCTCATGATGATCCCTTGTATGTCGATCTTGAATTTTTTGAAGATAACTTCAATGGATTAATGCCACTTGAGATAATGATAGACACCAAAAAGCCAAACGGTGTTATCCAACGCTCAAACCTGAAAAAAATGGATGATCTTCAGGACGAGTTATCTCAGCTTGATGTTATTTCAAAACCAGTTTCGTTGGTAGAAGTTGTTAAGTTTTCGCGTCAGGCATTTTTTAATGGTAAAGAGAGTCATTATAAAATACCTAGCAATCAGGAACGTAACTTCATACTTTCATACGTTAGTAAAAGTGAAGCCGGGGCTCAAACCGGAATCGTAAATAATTTTATGGATTCGCTCAAACAGAAGGCTCGTTTGAGCTATCGAATGAAAGATATAGGTACCACTGAGATGGTATCGTTAAATGAAAATATTCAGAAAAAAATTGACGATATATTCCCTGGCGATAAATACATCACCTCATTAACGGGTGCGAGTGTGGTATTTTTTAAAGGAACAGATTACCTGATTAAAAACCTGTTTACCAGTTTGCTTCTGGCAATTGTTTTAATTGCCTCGTTTATGGCATGGATGTTTTCTTCAAAACGAATGGTCTTGGTATCGCTCATTCCAAATCTGTTCCCGTTAATTATGACAGCTGCATTAATGGGCTATTTTGGAATTCCGATTAAACCTTCTACCATACTTGTATTTAGTATAGCATTTGGTATTTCAGTTGATGATACCATTCACTATCTGGCTAAATATCGTCAGGAACTTTCAGAAACCAACTGGAGTATCAGAGCTGCCGTTGTGCTGGCATTAAAAGAAACAGGTGTAAGCATGATTTACACGTCCATCATTTTATTCTTTGGTTTTGGTATTTTTAGTATATCTCAATTTGGTGGAACAGTTGCCTTGGGAGTTCTTGTTGCGGTTACCTTGTTAATTGCACTATTCTCCAATCTTATATTACTCCCATCATTATTATTAACTTTGGAAAAAGCTATTACCAACAAATCGTTCAAAGAACCATTACTTCATATTTATAACGAAGATGAAGATATTGAATTGGAAGATTTGGTAATAGAAAGTAAGAAAGAGGAACTGACGCCACAAGATTAAAGACATTAACTATAATATGATTACAATAGCCGAACTTCAAAATGTTGTTGAACAAGCATTGCAAAAAGAAAACTTTGTAACCGAACCACAAGGGCTTTACCAACCAATTGAGTATGTCATGTCATTGGGCGGAAAAAGAATTCGTCCTACCATGTGTCTGGCCGGATGTTATCTTTTTGATGATTCTTTTGAAAAAGCATTACCTGCGGGTCTGGGTCTTGAAATATTTCACAATTTCACCCTACTGCACGATGATGTTATGGATAATGCAGATGTTCGTCGTAATCAGCCAACCGTTCATAAAAAATGGGACGAAAACACCGCCATCTTATCCGGCGATGCAATGTTAATCAAAGCCTATCAGTATGTTTGTAAAACAGATACATCTGTTTTAAAACCATTACTCGATCTTTTTAGCGTTACTGCCCTTGAAGTATGTGAAGGCCAGCAATACGATATGGAGTTTGAAACCAGAAACGATGTAAGCGCAGATGAGTATTTGAATATGATCCGGTTAAAAACGGCTGTACTATTGGCTGGCAGCTTAAAAGCCGGTGCCATTGTGGCCAATGCAAATGCCGAAGATGCTGAGAATCTGTATCAGTTTGGTGAGAACATCGGTTTGGCATTTCAGTTACAGGACGATTTTCTGGATGTTTATGGAGATGAAAAAACATTCGGCAAAGCTATTGGGGGAGATATTGTTGCAAATAAGAAAACATTTTTACTTATAAATGCGTTACAAAAGGCGTCAGGATCTTTACGTGAAGAATTGCAAAATTGGATTCATGTAGAGTCCTTCGACCGTGAGCAAAAGATTAATGCTGTCAGAAGTATCTATAATCAATTAAATATTGATAAAATTGCCAAAGACAAGATGCATGAGTATTTTCAACTGGCCCTTAAATCTCTGGAAAAAGTGAACGGCAAAGAATCTATGAAGTCAGAATTGCGCGATTTTGCAATAAAACTGATTGAACGATCACGATAAATTAACTAATAAGTATTAATTTAGAGATAAATAATCACTTTATGAAAAATCTTGTTGGAACCATCATTCAAATAGTTGGACCAGTTGTAGACGTTAGTTTTGATCTGAAAGATCAGGAATTACCCAATATTCTAGATGCCCTGGAAATAAAGCGCGATGACAACCAAGCAACCGTTATTGAGTGTCAACAACATATTGGGGAAAATACCATTCGCTGTATTGCAATGGATTCAACCGATGGTTTAACAAGAGGTATGGAGGTTGTCCATTTGGGAAGTCCAATTACTATGCCTGCAGGTGAAAAAGTAAAAGGTCGATTATTAAATGTTGTGGGTGATGCTATCGATGGCATCGGATCTGTTTCAAAAGAGGGTGGAAATCCTATTCACCGTGACCCTCCAGCTTTTGCTGACCTTTCAACAGAAGCAGAAATTCTTTTTACCGGTATTAAAGTGGTTGACTTAATTGAACCCTATGCCAAAGGAGGTAAAATTGGATTATTTGGTGGAGCCGGTGTTGGTAAAACCGTTTTGATTCAGGAGTTGATCAACAACATTGCTAAAGGACACGATGGTCTTTCCGTTTTTGCCGGTGTTGGTGAACGAACCCGTGAAGGTAATGACCTGCTTCGTGAAATGATTGAAGCCGGTATCGTTAATTACGGTGAAGAGTTCAAAAAGTCTATGGAAGAAGGCGGATGGGACTTATCTAAAGTGGATGAAAAAGCATTGGAATCTTCTCAGGTGACAATGGTTTTTGGTCAGATGAATGAACCTCCCGGAGCACGTGCCCGTGTAGCCTTATCAGGTTTGACCATTGCAGAAAGCTTCCGCGATGGTGATGGAACCGGTCAGGGGCGCGACGTACTTTTATTTGTTGATAATATCTTCCGTTTTACACAGGCTGGTTCTGAAGTTTCGGCCCTGTTAGGTCGTATGCCTTCAGCGGTAGGTTATCAGCCAACTTTGTCATCAGAGATGGGTGCACTGCAGGAGCGTATTGCATCTACCAAGCATGGTTCAATCACATCCGTTCAGGCCGTATATGTACCTGCCGATGACTTAACAGACCCTGCTCCGGCTACAACATTTGCTCACCTTGATGCCAAAACCGTACTTAGCCGTAAGATTGCAGAGTTAGGTATTTATCCTGCCGTTGATCCACTTGATTCAACATCGCGAATGTTAACACCTGACATCGTTGGACAGGATCATTACAACACAGCACAAAGAGTAATTGAGATATTACAACGATATAAAGAACTTCAGGATATCATTGCCATTTTAGGAATGGAAGAATTATCGGAAGAAGATAAACTGGTTGTGCATCGTGCACGTCGTGTACAACGTTTCCTTTCTCAACCTTTCCATGTGGCAGAGCAGTTTACTGGATTGAAAGGGGTGTTTGTATCAATTGAAGATACAATTAAGGGATTCAACATGATTCTTGACGGTGAAGTTGATCAGTATCCGGAAGCAGCATTTAACCTGGTTGGAACCATAGAAGATGCCGTAGCCAAAGGTGAAGAATTATTGAAACAAGCAAAAAAAGCATAAATGGACCTACATTGTGAAATAGTGACACCTTTGCAGGTGATTTATGACGAACCGGTGGGTATGGTTCAGGTGCCAGGCGAAAAAGGCTCTTTCACTGTTTTAAAAGGCCATGCTCCTGTCGTGTCTGTTTTATCCGAAGGCACAATCAGAGTGATTGGTAAAAGTGGTCATGAAAAGCTTTTTAAATGCAAAAGTGGTGTTGTTGAATGTAAGAACAATAAGATGGTTATTCTGATACACGAATAGAAGTCTTTTACAATACTTAAAATATAAATCCCGGTGACATCCGGGATTTTTTTATTTTTGAGGAAATTTTTAGGATGAAGAAAATTCTTATCATACGACTTAGCTCAATAGGCGACATTATCCAGTGTATGTCGGTAATTACCGGATTGAAAAATAAGTTCCCCGATTCAGAACTCCATTGGGTTGTAAGGGCCGATCTGGCTTCATTGGTTAAAATTGACCCGCGAATTGATAAGCTATGGGAGTTTGACAGAAAAGAAGGCTTCGCAGGAGTCTTCAAACTGGGATCCAAATTAAAAGCTGAGAAGTATGATTTAATTTATGATGCGCACAGTAACATCCGTTCTAATATCTTGAAACTCGTTTTATGTCCGTTTGGAATCTGTAATCTATTGAATAAAAACAGACTTGTCACCCGACATAAAGACCGATTCAAAAGGTTTTTACTATTTAACTTCGGTATAAATTATTTACCTAAGCCGTTTAAAGCACTGGATTCTTTTCGTCTTCCTGTTCAGAAGAAATGGAATCTAACCGATTTCAACACTCCTTTTAACGACTGGCACTTTCCTGATTCTGTGCAAGCTAAAATTAAACAGCTGGTTCTGGATGAGATTCCTGAGAATCAAAAATGGGTAGCGCTGGTGCCATCTGCGGCATGGGAACTTAAACGCTGGCCTGTCTCCTACTGGCAAAAGCTGGTTGAACTTCGTAAAGACTTATTTTTTGTAGTTCTCGGCGGACCATCTGATACTTTTTGCGAAGATATTAAATCAGTTGCTCCGGAAAGAGTGATTAACCTGGCAGGCAAAACTTCATTAATGGAAAGCTTTTGTACGGTCTGGCATGCTCTGTTTGTAATAAGCGGAGACACAGGTTTTCTGCATGCTGCAGACCTATTTCAAAAACACGGTTTAGCCATTATCGGACCAACTGCTTTTGGTTATCCTTCCAACGATAATATGAAAGTTATGGAAGTGGACTTACCTTGCCGTCCTTGTACAAAAGATGGAAGTACAAAGTGTAAATTGAAAGAAATTAAAAAATGTTTAACAGACATAACTCCTGAATTATTAGCTAGTAACATTACAATCTAGAAATAGATTGGCCTTACCATGCTTTTTTATCAAAACCTTACAAATATTATGTCGTATAGATGGGGATTAAAATATTAAACCCTCACAAATGAAAAAACACATCCTGATTCTGTTGCTTCTGTTTCTTGCAGGAACTTCAGAAGAAGCCTTTTGTCAAATGACAAAATTCAAGGCACTTTTTCTTTACAACTTTACTCAAAACGTTGAATGGCCACCCAACACTATTTCATCAAACGAATTTATAATCACTGTGGTAGGAGATGATGAGATGGCTGGGGAATTGGAAAAACTGGCACAGGTTAAAAAAGTTGGTTCCAAAACAATGGTTATTAAACAAACGAATCAGGTAAAGGACATAAATGATTCTCATGTTGTCTTTCTTAGTTCTACTAAATCTGATCTGATGTCTCGACTGGCAATTCAGCAGGAAGGTCAGCCTGTACTGTTAATAAGCAGTAAAGAAGGATTGTGCAAAGATGGAGCTGCCATTTGCTTTACAACTGTTGATGGCAAACTACGCTATCAAATCAATGAAGACAATATTAATGCGAGAAGTCTGAAAGTGAATAACAAATTAATTTCATTGGGAATTTCCACAAACTAAACAATGAATCAAATAAAAATGAATTTTAGATATTTATTACTTATAGTTTTGGTTGTTTCATTCTTCAACCAAAGCTTTGCTCAGGAACAACCAAAAACAAAGACTCGTGAAGAGGTATTAAATATGACGATGGAAGAAATGTCGTCACTACCGCTTGAAGAGTTAATGAGTTTAATGGATGTAGTAGGTGTTTCCTCTTTAGAAGAGTTATACAATCTACTTTTAAATAAGAATGTAGTTTCGGCATCAAAAAAAGAAGAAAGCATTTTTGATTCTCCTCTTTCTACAACAGTACTGTCGCACGACCAAATAATTGCTTCGGGTGCGACCTGTATTGAGGAAGCACTGCGTCTGGTTCCTGGAGTAATTGTTCGAGAAAAGACAAATGGCAATTATGATGTTCATATAAGAGGAAACGATAATCTTCCTTCTAAAAACCTGCTTCTGTATTCTGAAAACATGAATACATTGGTAATGATTAACGGAAGATCGGTTTTTAACTATTCACATGGAGGAACGCTTTGGGAAACCTTACCGGTAAGTTTCGAAGATATTGATCGTATCGAAGTGGTAAGAGGTCCTTCAAGTGCATTATACGGTCCTAATGCAGTAACCGGTGTAATCAATATTATTACACAAACAATCAGCCACGACACACCTCTTATTTCGGGTAATTTCAATGGTGGCAGTCAGAGCACCTATATGGGAGATCTTGCAATACGCAAACAACTCAATGATAAAATTAGTCTGGGTGTTACGGGTAATTTTGAGACACGTGATAGAAAAACAGATGAAATATACATCTACAGCAGAGACGGTTCTCAACTGAGCATCGACGGTGAAAATGTAGGCAATGGTTATTATTCTCTGGATGAGATAAACAAAATGAGAAGTGGGAACCAGGAAATTTGGCCTCCATACACAGTTGGCGATGAAATTTATGATATCTATAAATCGTTTCCTGATCCTGAAAGATCGAAGTACAGATACGGTGTAAACGGTTATCTTGATGTAAATCCAACCAGCGAAACATCAGTTCAGATCATGGGTGGTTATCAAAACTCTGAAGTGATGACCTCAACAATGGGTGATGTTCCTACTCCTTATTCAACCAAACTGGCATCTACCGGATATGTTGATTTACGTGCCAAACTTTATGATTTCTCTTTACAGGCTAATTATAACGGCGGTACCATTGATTATATGTCGGGTAACGAAGGATTTGAACTCGACAATGAACAGTATTCATTTTTGGCTGAATACAATAAAAAATTCCGCAACCTGTCTGTTCGTCCCGGTTTTAGTTACCAAAGCATTTCGTACGATGATAGTAAACACATTTCTGAGGTTGGAAAAGGTTATTTAAATCAAAAGCAAACCATCAATATAATGGCAGGTAGCTTAAGACTTGACTATCTGTTAACAGAACGTTTACGTTTGGTTGCTGCCTTACGTGCTGAAAAATACGATAACATGGATGATATTTATGCTTCATGGCAGTTCGTAAGTTCGTACAAGTTAAATGATAAAAATCTGATTCGTGCTGTTTATTCAAGAGCCAATCAATCTGCATTCCTGATAAATACCTACTCGAATTATACCTGGAATATTGTCAATATGGAGTTTCCTAAAATCATGCAATTTGACGGTCACGAGGACAATAAGCTTAAAACAACTGATATGGTTGAGTTAGGATTCAGATCCAGACCCGATAAAAGTATTTTGATTGATGTGGAAGCCTTTTATAACCGTTCAAAAGATTTTGTAGCCTTATCTCCGGATATGACTTCTTTGGCTGTATTTAATCCTTTAGCTGTTATAACCGGCGCAGCTACAGTGCAAGAAAGTATGAATGCCATTGTCAATTTATCTTTTCAGAATATGGATTTAGTATCCAATCAGTTCGGCGCTTCTGTTTCGTTTGATTGGGTTCTATCTGAGAAATTAATGGCAACAGGTCATGTTACTTACCAGCAAACCACAGTGGATAATTACGTACCTTATTCAAGAAATGAGATCCTGGGTTACCAGGCCACCATTGCTCAAACAGATCCTGATCTGGCAACTAAAATAAATCAGGCTCTTGTTGATTATGCAACCGGCGTTGCTACAGGTGCAATTGATCCTGCTTCACAAACTTATGCAATCGTCAATTCAGTAAGCGCCATACCGGAAGGAACAGAGGATAATTTCAAGCATGAAGCAACTCCTTCGTTCTGGGGTAGTTTATCATTCACTTATCGCCCTACAAAGAAAATTGAGTTTTTCCCACAGGCATATTTCTATGGTGAGCAAAGTTTCATCAATCAATACGGTGTTATTGATATAGAACAATCAGTAAATCTTAACCTGAAAGCTTCCTACAAAGCGACAGATAACCTTACATTCTTTGTGAATTGCAGAAACCTGTTGAATACAGAAAAAGTTCAATTTGCATATATGGATAAAATTGGTGGATTGTATCTGGCTGGTTTAAATTTTAAGTGGTAAATAAAGAGTTAATTACGATACAAGGGATTGTCGAAAAGGCAATCCCTTTTTTTATCTACTTTTTAAGATGTTTTGCTTTCAGAAACACACATTTATTTAATTTTTTTTCACAAATCATAACCATATAAAATAGGGTGCGTATATTTGGGTGACTTTATTAATGTAAACCTAATCCAGATGAAGCAAAAATTAATTTTTTTGTTGTTGGTACTTTGTATTGCAACAACAGAAGAAGCTTTTAGCCAAATGGCTAAATTTAAAGCACTCTTTCTCTACAACTTCACACAAAATGTCGAATGGCCTCCGAGCGCCAGTAATCCCAATGAATTTGTTATCACCGTTATAGGCGACAAAGAAATGGCCACCGAGTTGGAAAAGCTCGCCCAGGTTAAAAAGGTGGGTACCAAAACCATTGTGATTAAACAAGAAAATCAGGTAAAAAACCTTGAAGATTCACATGTTATTTTTCTTAGCGCTGGTAAATCAAGCTTAATGTCGATGCTTTCTTCCGATCAGGATGGAAAACCAGCATTATTGATAAGCAGTAAAGAAGGGCTTTGCAGCGACGGTGCAGCAATTTCTTTTACCACAGTTGATGGCAAACTACGTTATGAAATCTGCTCATCCAACATTGAAAAACATGGTCTTAAGGTAAATAACAAATTATTGTCTTTAGGTATACCTGTTAACTAACCAAACAAAACTGACAAACATGAAACTTAGATATATTTTTGCCATTGTAATGGCTATGGCTATTACTATGCCTGCCATATCACAAGAAAAGAAAAAAACACGGGAAGAAGTTCTTAGTATGACGATGGAAGAAATGTCGTCATTACCACTTGAGGAATTAATGGGACTAATGGATATTGTTGGAGTGTCTTCCATTGAAGAACTTTATGATTTGCTGTTAAACAAAGACGTTACTTCGGCATCCAAAAAAGAAGAGAGTCTGTTTGATTCTCCATTATCAACAACCGTATTAAGTCATGATGAAATACAATCTTCAGGAGCTACCTGTATAGAGGAAGCGTTACGTTTGGTTCCGGGCATCATCGTTCGTGAAAAGAACAATGGTAACTATGATGTTCACATACGGGGTTTGGACAACCTGCCGCCAAAGAATATGATGCTGCAATCTGAGAATACAAGTACTTTGGTTATGATCAACGGACGCCCTGTATTTAACTATGCAATGGGTGGAATAATTTGGGAATCATTACCTGTGAGCTTAGGAGATATTGACCGGATTGAAGTGGTACGCGGTCCTTCGAGTGCTTTATACGGACCTAATGCAGTGTCAGGAGCCATCAATATTATCACCAAAACCATTGACTCTTCAACCCCTCTTATTACAGCCAATATTCAGGGAGGACGATTAAATACCTATATGGGTGACATAGGCTTTCGCAAGCAAATCAATTCTAAATTTAGTATTGGAGTAACCGGAAACTATGAAACCCGAAGCCGAAACAACGACGAATTATATGTATTTAAAGAAGGTAAAAGCTTTTCAAAAGATGCATACGAAGTTCTGAAGGATGCGGATGGTTATACCTATTTAGATCCTAAAGACGACATTGATGAATTATTTCCGGACCCGGGAAAGTCGAAAGAAAAATCAGGTATCAATGGTTATCTGTCTTACGAAATAAATTCTGATGCCATCATTAACTTATCAGGTGGTTACCAGTATTCGTTTGCCAATGCCTCAACATTGGGAGATAATGCTACATCAATGGCCGGAAGGGAATCAAAAACATCGTATGTTGATTTAAATGCCAATTTGTATGGATTTGATATTCAAGGAAGTTATATGTTCGGATTCCAGGACTTTGGAGTGGGTAACCTTGGTTTTCAGACTGATATGGCACAGTTTAACTCTAATGTTGAATACAACCTGCAACTAAAGAATCTTAGTGTTCGCCCGGGAGTTAACTATATGTCGGTTTATTACGATGATTCTGAACATATTCCGGCATTAGGATCTGGTTTTTTCAACGGTAAGAAAGACATGAATATCTTTGCCACTAGTTTAAGACTGGATTATCTGGCAACTGAGAAACTGCGCCTGGTAGCTGCATTGAGAGCCGAGAAATATGCTCATTCTGACCAATGGACTCCGTCATGGCAGTTTGTTTCGTCATACAAAATCAACGATAAAAATAATTTCCGATTGGTTTATTCAAGGGCCAACCGTTCACCTTTTATCATTGATTTACACTCTAATTTCCTTTGGGACAGAGAAGGCAGACCATCACCTGATTTCATCTACTTTGGTGGTAACAAAAACATGGAAGTAATGGTATCTGATCTGTTCGAAGCAGGTTATCGTACCCGTCCATCCAAAAATGTTTTGATTGATATTGAAGCCTATTATTCCAAATCGAAGAATTTCACCGTTCTGGCACCAGACAGCACTAATTTTATAATTCCGGTTGCAATGGTTGGAACTGATCCAACACTCCTGGCAATGCCAACCGTAACGGCATATATGCAATACCAGAACATTGATTTGGAAGCCAAGCAAATGGGACTTACCATCAGCCTTGACTGGGTTTTATCAGAGAAGCTGATTGCAAAATCTCATCTATCAGTACAGCAAACTAAATTAGATAATTATAATCCGGTGACACGTGATGAAATGATTGGAATGCAAGCCAATGCTATCTATCCAAACGACGGATCAAATGGCTTACTGGCTCAGAAGATTTATGAAAGTGCGATAACCGGGCAGATACCTCAATATCCTAATATGACGTCTCTTTCGGTTTCAAGCGATTATAAGCCTACAGATTATCAAAACAACTTTAAGCACGAGGCTACACCTACTTTCTGGGGTAGTATTGGCTTGAACTATAAGCCAACTCAAAAGCTGAATATCTTTTCAAACGCTTATTTTTATGGCAAACAAACATTTATGAATCAATACGACACATCAGATGTTGATTCAAAAATCATCTTAAATCTAAAAGCCAACTATCAGTTAAGCGAATCGTTATCTGTTTTTGCAAACATGCGTAACCTGCTTAATAACGAAAAACAAGAATTCGCTTTTATGGATGAAATCGGAGGATTATATTTGGTTGGATTGAATTTTAAACTTTAGATATTTCATTATAAATAAATATAGTAAGAGGTTAGTTGAACACAACTAACCTCTTTTTATATATGCTTTTAAAAAGTCAGAATCGGTTATAAAGTGACTTTATCCGGAAAAGAAGAACACTCTAAACAATAACAACCTCACTAATACCATTTTGCTTTTTATGAACCTGTATTTGTGTTGAAATTCTCTCTTTAAGATTTTCAACATGCGAGATGATACCAATCATCTTTCCTTTGGATTGTAAGGTTGACAGAGTAGCAATCACCGTTTCCAGCGTTGTATTGTCTAAGGTACCAAAGCCTTCATCGATAAATAATGACCCGATGGTAACATTGCGGCTTGCCAAATCTGACAATCCCAGGGCCAGCGACAAACTGATAATAAATTTCTCACCTCCACTCGAAGTATCAACCAGGCGGGTTTCGTCGGTTTGGTAATGGTCGACCAAGACAAAATTAAGTTCCTCTCCGCTTTTGTATGATTCAGGTAATTTTAACGAATATCGTCGATTCAACTCATACAGATGACGGTTGGCAAGGTGAATCAAATTCTGAAGGGTAAGTCTTTGCACATAAGTATTAAATGCGTGTTTTGATCCTCCCAGTAACTGATTCAGATCGCGGTATTTCTTAACTACCTTCTCCTGTGCCTTAATCTTTTCAACCACTTGTTTATTTCGATCAACAATCTTTTTGTCTAATTCAAACTGCTGCTTAATCTCACCCAATCTACCCAAACTCTTATCCTTCTCTATCGTTAAATCATCCCTTTGGCTGATGGTATCTTCTTTACTATCCCCAAAATTCTTTTCTTTTTCCAGTTTAACATGCTCCTCTTCCAGCTTTTCATTCAAGGTGTTCAATTGAATTTTTTCATTCTCTAACCCTCTCTGAAATTCCTGAAATTCGTTTCTTTTGTCGTTGGTTAGCAATGCTTTTTGAACATCCTCCCTGCTTGAAAAATCAGTCTCTTCCAAAGCCTGATTTAGTTTATTAAACCAGTCCTTAAGTTGAAGCTTCTCCCTCTCTTCATCATGCTTTGCTTTTTTCAACAAATTCTCATCCGAACTCAGTTGTGTTGATACCTGATCAACTTTAAGTTTGCTTTCATCAGAAGCCTTTTTACACTCTTCCAAAAGCGAAACCAGCTCCTTCCTTTTCATTTCGGTTGATACCTGACCCGGTAATATTTCTTCTCGCTTTTGAGTGCACTCTTTTATCGCACCAGTTAGCACTTCTAATTCGGCTTCAGTTTTGACAATATCTGCAGCTGATTGTTTAATTGAATCTTCTAAATGCTTAATGTCTGATGTTAATGCTGCTTTATGGGCCTGTATATCTTTAAATAATTCACTTTTACCCCTATATTCTTTCACCAGAGTCTTCATCAGTTCAGCAAATGAGTCAGTATCGGCAACAGCCGGCAATTCCAGCTGCACTTTACCTAAAGACTCTGATAAAGATTTTTCCTGTTGTGATAAGCTTCCTTGCAACTCACCTTCTTCTTTTTGATTAAGAGCCAGCTGTTTTTGCGAAGCCATTTTCTGTTCATCTATTTTTATAAGCTGCTCTTTGGCCTTATTTACATCGTCGGTCAGTTTCGTTAATAATTCTGACTTCTGATCCTTCTCTTTTTGCATCCTCTGATACCACTTCGCTTCCTCACTTAATTGCTCAAGTTCAACATTTATGGCTTTTCCTCTCCCTTCAATAGAAGACAAATCGTCTAGCTTATAGGGCAATTCATATTCAAGAAACTTCTCCGAAGCTGTTTTACTTATCACAAAAGACTCCTTCAGCAAATCAGATAACTGCTCCCTCTTTATTTTTAATTCCGCTAACTGAGTGGTCAAAACTTTTTCTGCGTCAAGCAGCTGCTTTTCTTCCTGCCTTCTTTGGACCAACTTGTTTTGCGATTCTGTTAAAGTCACATCTGAATAATGCTGAACCAACGGATGTTCTTTGGATCCACAAAGGGGACAAGGTTCTCCTTTAACGAGCTTTTTTCGTTCGTCTTCAAAGCTTTTAATGGTGCGTTCAAGTTCAACAATCTTTTCATCAGCTTCCAGAAGCTGACATATATTTTGCTGCTTTTCTTTATTAATATTCAGCTTACCTTCCAGCTTTTCAATGTTTTTATTTACCTCATCAATCGAATCCTGATTCTCTTTTTGCTTCTTCTTTTCTTTTAAGTACTGAGAAGCCATTTCATGCAACTCTCTCAGTACATCTCGTTCTTTTTGAAGCTTTCTTTGTTTCTCAAGAACAACATCCAGTGACTTTTCCTTTAACCCACCAAATACTACTTTTAGATCACTTTCAACTTTCTCCCGCTCATCTATCAGCTTATTCAGATTGGGCTGTATCTGTAATTCTGATTCTCGTAGTTTTTTTATTTGCTCTTCAAGATTCCTGTTTTCAGATAGAACCTTCTTCACATTTTCATCCAGTGACTTTCTACTTTGAAGCGCTGCATACAATGCTGATAGATTCTGATCCAGCAATTGAACATGAGTACTATTGTCAAGGTATTTTTGTATATCTCTGAGCTTCTCCTCTGATTTATCATGCTCAATACGACCCTTACTTAGTTTTTCCTGGTTATTGCTGATTACAACCAACATATCATCCTTTGCTTTATCCTTTTGAACCTTTAGGTTTTGATGATTCTTCAGGTTTATATCCAGCTTTGTTACCTCATCGAGTCTGGGTTGCCACAACGCAATTTGTTCTTCCTGCTTTTTTAAGGCCTCCAAATCATTCTTGCTTTTCCCCTTCCATACTTTACACTCTACGGTTAATCTCTCCAAGGATTGGCTTAACTTCTCTATCTCTTCCTTTATTCTGTTAAGGTTTATTTCAGCACTTTGTATGGGCTGAATAAATTCTTTTAAAGGCACAGCTTTGAGGTGTTGCTCCAGAAGTTTTATTTTCTCTGCTCCACCCTCTTCCTTATCTTTTAGTTGAATTACCCTTTGTTGCAGTCCATCCTTATTCTTTTCAAGATCATCAAATCGCTTATACCAATCTATTTTTCTTTGAAGTTGCTCAAGTTCCTGGTTATACTGAAGCAATTTCTTTTGCAAAAAGGTCTGCTCCGCTTTCAGCTCCTCCCTCTTTTCTTCTGTCAGTAAATCATCGTTATTAATCTGCGAAGTAATCTCTTTCAGCTTTTTATCTTCCTCACTGATACGACCAATCAAAGCTTCACCAATTCGTTTATAGATCTCCTCGCCGGTTATCTGCTCCAATAAGGTTCCTTTATCTTTTGCAGGAGCCGAAAGAAAAGCTGCAAACTCACCCTGAGCCAGCAACACTGATCGCAGAAACTGTTGATAATTTAACTGGGTAATCTTTTCTATTTCTTTCTCAAAGTTCCGTTTCTTATCATAAATAATCTCTCCATTATCCAGATTCTTTAAGCGAATGGTTTCCTGTGGAGATGCCAGTATTTTTCCATTCGTTTGTCTCACCCGCATACCCCAAAAGCTCTCGTAACGGGTTTCCTTTGCCAATAAGGTAACACGACACATAGCTTCAGCTGCACCGTAGCTTATCACATCCACCAAACTACCTTTACTATGCGATTGATTAAAGCGTGGCACACTGTGATACAAGGCAATAGTAATAGCATCGAGCAAGGTAGTTTTACCGGCACCTGTAGGACCTGTAATAGCAAAAAGCCCCACATCACGAAACTGCGGACTTTCAAAATCGATGATGATGGGTGAATCGCTTCGAAGCGAGTTTATATTTTGCAGTTCTATCTTAAGTATTCGCATTACTGTTTTTTTGCTATCTGTAGTATTTCAAAAAAGGCGTCCTGTACTTCAGGATGGGCTTCAATATCAAAATTCTGTTCCTCACACTTCAATTTAAATACCTCCAATGGAGAAAAATCCTTAATATCTTTGGTATGAGAATTCTCCAGTAATCGGTCCCATCGTTCTTGCTCTTTATTTAATGATACCTTCAGAACTTTCAGCTTCAACCCTTCTATGGCTGTATAAATGTCAGTGAATGATACTGAATTGTTTTCATCAGCATCCAAAACAACTTCTACCCATGGCTCCAGTTCATCTTTGTGATCGGCCAATTGTTTCAATTGAAAAATACATTGCTGCAAATCACCTTTAACCTTCTTTATTTGTCTGAATGCAGGTACATCGTGTGCTGTAATGGCCGAAATCTTATTCTTATCAACCTCTATCGTAACCACTTTCTTTTGATGACTTACTTCAGAAAAACTAAGGATATATGGCGTTCCCGAATACACAATCTTTTCGGTGATGTTCTGATGACGATGTAAATGCCCCAGTGCGATGTAATCGAAAATATCCGGAAAATCACTGGCTCCAATATCTCCGGCATTTCCCACATAAATGGTTTGTTCACTATCGGTGGTGGTTCCTCCAATGGCAAACAAATGGCCCATACCTATAACCGGATTATTTCCTTCATTCAGTTTAATGCATTCTTCAGCTACCTCCTGGTAATGTTTGATGAGAGCACTTTTATAGCGATCTCCAATTTCGGAGAAGCTTTCACCTGCAATGGCCCTGCGGATATCCTGATCTCTGAGATAAGGAACTGCTGCCAGCACAATCTTTTCGCCGTTCACCTCAACACAAAAAACCTCATCAACAGAATTTTCTGTTGCTTTGCCAATGACATGAATATTTAAAGCTTTCAGTATTTCCTTTGGAGCATTAAGAGTACCCGGTGCATCATGATTACCACCAGTTATGAACACATGCTTACAACCCGTTGACTTAAGATCGACCAGAAAATTATAATAAACGGCTAAACTTTGTGAAGAAGGTGTTCCTGTATCAAAAACATCACCTGAAACAAGCAGTACTTCAACACTTTGTTGGGTTATAAAGGTAATCAGCCATTGTAAAAAACGTTGCTGCTCTTCTGATTGTGATTGTTCGTGAAGGCGATGTCCCAAATGCCAGTCAGAAGTATGTAATATTTTCATTCTGTATGTGCGTATCAATTATATCAGTAAAAATACGCACATTAACTTATAAAACTAAACCCTGTCAGGAATGGTTTTCAACAGGTTTATTAATTGATTAAAATACTTTCCAGTATTTCAATAGCCGAGTTGATACATTTCGAACAGATCTTATCTTTTAACTGATCTCTGTTGAAAATCTCCTGTCCGTCATCTGTTTTCAAATCAACTTTTACCAGGTCAGCACATTGATCCGATCCATTGATCCGAACAAATCGCTTATTAAAATCCTGTACCATCCGGTTATTACTGCTTTTAATCTCTGCTTCATCTTCCAGCTTTTCTGCATTATGTAAGGCAATTAACATATACGAACCGGTTACAGCACCACAAGTTTGTTGCAAACGCCCCATACCACCACCAAAGGTACCTGCAATTTTAAGGGCCTGATCAGTTTCCATTCCAAATTCGTTGGCATAGGCTGCAATGACTGATTGGGCACAATTTTTTCCACTATAGAATCCTTGTATAGCGTATTTCTGTTTCTCTTTCATAGCCGTGGTGTTAATGGACATAAATATAAATATTTGATATGAAAAAAGAGACAGAAAAATGCAGCTTTTGTAATCATAAGCCTTCTTTTACTAATCGGAATGGATATCTTTGGAAAAATTGAATAAACAGGCTATGAAAAAAGTTAACCTAACCATTTTATTCCTTGCATTATCATTATTTGGCCTTACAGCCCAGGAACAATTCTTCAGAAATAAGGGTGGATTTTCAATGTTTTACGGAGGATCTGTGTCTGATGGCACCACTGCAAATTCAGTAGGTATGGGGTTGGTTTTGCAACCGGGCATCACCCTTTCACTGGCATCTGCACAACTCGACGATGAAACAAAACCAATGTTCAGCCTTGGATATTTATCCGCACACAAAGAAGAAAATAACTTTACCAGAGGAGGTGCATCCCTTTCGTATACCAGTTCAAGGCTGGTAACAATTTGGGGCTTTGGAATGTCCGCTTCCAAACTTTTCAGAGCCCAATCGGGTACTCCAACTTCATTGGATTTAGGAGTCAATATTTTAAATTTCTCATTTAAAGATCAGGAGTATTTATTGATAACCCCACCAGACGAGTTAATACCTGCCATTAGTGTATCGGTGAGCCAGGCATTTTTTTCCAAAAGTATTGCAACACCTGTCTTTTCAATTGGAGTAAGTCATGAATTAAGTCATAGCACAACCATGTTTTTGTTTTCATTGGGACTTAATTTAAACTTTGATGGAAATCAATTGTAATACTATTATTGCATATCTTTCATACTTTACATTCGAACATCATGCAAAAACTAACATTCCACAATAACGATCAGATGCCCATCCTGGGTTTAGGAACCTGGAAATCAAAGAAAGGCGAAGTTTATACTGCAGTAAAAGAAGCCATCAAAACAGGTTATCGTCATATCGATTGCGCTGCTATTTATATGAATGAAAAAGAGATTGGAAATGCCATTAAGGAGTGTATTGAAGAAGGCATTGTAAAACGCCAAGACCTTTGGATAACCTCTAAGTTGTGGAATAACAGTCATGCTAAAGATGCCGTTATACCGGCTTTAAGAAAGACTTTAAGCGATCTTCAGCTCGATTATCTCGATCTGTATCTTATTCACTGGCCCATAGCTTTTAAACCACAGGTATTTTCAGCCATGCGGGCTGAACATTATCTGTCATTGGAAGAAATGCCAATATCAGAAACCTGGCAGGGAATGGAGACCGCTGTAGAGCAAGGATTAACCCGAAACATTGGGGTTAGTAATTTCAGTATCAAAAAGCTGGAAGATTTAATAGCAAATTCAACCATTAAACCCGCTGTAAACCAGGTTGAGATCAATCCATATTTCCAACAGGATGCCATGCTGGAGTTCTGTAATGCAAATAATGTTTATCTAACTGCTTATGCTCCGTTAGGTTCATCAGACAGGCCTGCCGGCATGAAAGGGAAAGATGAACCCGTATTGTTTGAAGATCCTGTTCTAAATGAGCTGGCCGGTAAAAAAGGGTTATCGGTTGCCCAGATTATTCTGGCCTGGATCAGGCAAAGAGGTATTTCTGTAATCCCAAAATCAGTCAATCCTGAACGATTAAAGCAAAACCTTGAATCGGTCAACATTGAATTATCCGATGAAGATATGGCCCTTATTAAAGGTATTAATAAGAACCGCCGTTTTATCGACGGTTCGTTCTGGGCAGTTCCGGGTGGACCTTATACCGTTCGAAATCTTTGGGATGAATAGCTTCTTTCAGCAAATTCACAAGACTGGCAGAAAAATATTTAGCCATGACCTCTCACTATTTTTTTGTTCCGCTAACGCGGAACAATTTGTATAATTAGTTCAGTTTATAGTTACATAAGCAATTCTTTCCTAAATACATTTTACTATTGGCGCTTCGCCCAAACCCGACTTCATTTTTTAGCTTGATCTAAAAAACGAAGCAAAAAAGATCAAGGCTACACCTGCTTCTCTCAAAAAACTATGGTCATTTGACTGAAATCGTTTAAACTCGTTTGCTACGCTCAACTCAAACAAAAACGATTTTTAATCGTCAAAATAACCTTGTTTTTTGGATCACCAGCTGAGGCCAATGGTGAGCAGAAACTTTCGTCTACTATTTATTATTTAGGCTATTAGTTAAATCTAACTCCTCTTTTTACGAACCAGTTGTAAGCCTCCAAATCCGGCAATAATGGCCATGTAAAAACCAAAATCATACCACCAGCCCGTGTTAAACGATTCGTAAATGGTGATGGACGAATTAAAGAGTCCCATGATCAATGAGAAGGGTGCAATCCAGCCATGCCATATGCCGGTAAAAAAACCTGCCGGACTGTCGGGGGAATAGTTTCCTCCGCCGGGTAAACAGGATGTTAGAATCAAAGTAATACCAATAACTGTAAGAACTATCCAATATTGCTTCTTCATCGTTTGAGTTTTTTAGTTTATAGTTATGTTGAAATTTATTGGAAGGTTGAAGTAATGTACCCTTGTAATAACCTTATCCAACTATTTACTAAATTACCGAATTTAAATAAGAAATTGCAACCAGATAATTTTCTTTAAATATTCTGCTTCTCTGAAGTTGAGAAAATGTTCACAACAGGGATAATTGAAGTCTCAAACCAGGCTAAGTAAAGGTTAATTACCGTTCTGATTAAGGCAGTATAAACACCATATTTAACAAGCCTTAAGACTTGCATCAAAACCACGCTAGGTTTTACTGAAAACCACGTTAGGTTTCACCCTAAACCACATTAGGTTTTACCCCAAACCACACTAGGTTTTATCCAAAAGCACGTTAGGTTTTACCTAAAACCACAGCAGGTTTTTCAACTTGCTATATTCTTTTTAAAAAACAATCCTTATTGACCTTTTCCCAGAGGGAGTTTTGGTAAAAAACAATAAGATTGTTAAACTTAAAAAATGTTTTATTAGCATAATAAGCAACTTCTGCTATTTTTGTAATTGACAATACTTAACAAAACATATGAACCTGCGCTTACCTTTATACACTTTGCAGTCACAACAATACAGGCAATCTTGTTATCCGTATCTAAACGATTATTTTTTCTGAAACATTTATAAGTATTTAAAATGATTTTGTACTGATAAAACAGAAATTTAGTATAGACAAAGTAGCAAAAGCGAATATAAGGTAGTTGCCACCCATAAAACCAGCTATAATTAAATGAGATATAACAACATGAAAATGAATGTGAATAAGATATTGTTATTAATTCTAATAATACTTTCATCTTGTAAAAAAGAAGAAACTCCAACTTTCATTGAATTAAACGACTATCAATTAATAAATGTAATAAAAGATAGTTTTCCAATAAACGATCAAGACCAAGCTAACCTGTTTTCGTTAAATCAATCTATTTGGAAAAGTGATCAAACTATAATAATTAATTCTCAAGAAGATCTATTCGAACAAGTTACTCAATTTGATTACCAACTAAATAAAAATGTGGATTTCGAGAACTTCTTTTTAGTAGGTATTTTAAGCAATATTGACCTAGAAAAAGAAACCATCGAATATGTAGATAAAATTTTCATACAAAATGAATCTAAGAAAATAAAGATTCAAATAATAAGTAATCAATTTGGAAACAATAAGAACCAACCTTATTATTCAATTTCAGAGTTACATTGGTTTGTTTTACCGAAAAAATTCATTGCCTGGGAATTTAATACTGAATTCAAAATTGAGAACATTAAGGAACAAATTGATTTATCGATAATCGAAGGTAACTATATTGGGACTCTTTATATTGAGGAAATAAATAATATTAATGGCAATCGTCAACTTTCAAATGTTGCATTAACTGCAAAAAAAATATCAAGTGAATCTCCAAATGTCAACTACTCACTGACTTTCGAACAACAATTAATTGATTTCGACAGCGAATTAATAATCAAATTTGAAAATAAGGTATTTGCTGAGGGAACTGGTTTAAATGCATATGGACCAAAATATGATTATAATCTTCACTTTAGTACTTATGACAATGAATCAAAAATGATTTATACTAGTTTTCAGGATTTTGACAATGAATATTGGATGTATTTTACTGGTACAAAAATAGAATAATAACGGGTGGCAACACGCTGGCATAAAGCATGGCTCGGTTTGCTCGTCCTGACGCTTTGTCTACCGTCTTAGTCCCCCTAACGGGTGACACGACACCACGACTAATGTGCCACGACTTCATCCAGCAAACGTTAGCTGCAAGGCAAGGTGTTATGCCTAAATAATAAAGGTAATATGAAACAAATATTATTCATGATTGTATTGCTTGTTCTTAATCAGACTTGTTTCGGATTCTTTGATGAGTCTGATATTCGAAGACTACTTCAAGAGCATAAATACACTATTGCAATTGAAAAAATTGATTCCCTTATACATACAGCAGGAGAAACAGCTTGGTTGTTGGAATGTAAAGGCTCTGCACTTGTTGGATTGGAAGATTATAAGTCAGCTATTTCATGGTTTATAAAATCAAATAAATTAGGTGGTGACAAGTTAAGTACTTTAGTAAATATTGGTGACGCATTATTTAAAGACGGTCAATACGGCAAAGCACATGACTATTTCTTATTAGCTTTTCATATTGATTCTACGAATTATATTATTAATTTCAATAGAGCTTTATGTTTATATCAATTAAACAAGCTTGATGAAGCAATTTATTACTTTCAAAAGGCTAGACAAATAGATACAACAGATGTTGAATTATACTTAAACCTTGCCGAAATTTATAATGAAAAGAATGATTGTAAACAAGGTCTTTATAATGTTAACATTGGTCTAGCCATTGATTCTTCAAATCATCGTTGCCATTTCATTAAAGGATTGTTAAACTATCAAATGAAAAACTATAATAATGCTATAAAGTATCACTCGAAAGCAATTAGTATATGTTCAATAAATCCAGAATACTATTGCAAAAGAGGTATAGCTTATTATATGATAGGGCAATTTGAAAAGGCTTTAGATGATTATTCCAAAGCTGTAGAGTTGGATAGTTGTTGTAAAGAGGCTTATCAAGGGAAAGCGTATGTCTATCAGGAATTAGGAGATGACTCACTGTCTTATAAGAATTACATATTCTTTGAAAAATATAAAGACTAATGGATAATTCAAGATTGATAAAAAGCCCAGCAGCTAACACGCTGGAATAAAGCATGGCTGGTTTTGCTCGTCTAACAAACTTTGCAGCCTATTTTTAAAGTTCAGGTTTTGATACCAATACACATTGCTTCATCTGATAAAAAGAGTGGAAGGATGTGAATGAACAAAGAGATATTAAATACCCGGAGAAAATGAAAAAAGCTATTATTATAATTATTGTTTCATTGATAGTTTTGAGCTGTCATAGTACTTCAAATAAACAAGTTGAGAAAAAAGAAATATTAAAAGCTGACAGAGAAGCACCATTAGGTTGGGTTTATTTAACGATTTACAAAGACAGTACCTTTCAGTTTGTATTAACTGGAATCCGTTCAAATGACAAAGAAATATTTCCTGGAAAAGTCAGAATTGAGAATGATAGTTTGTTTTTTGCCTATACAGACAGTGTTCCGAAAGCTGGTAATATTGCGATTATTAAAAACAAGCAGGTGATTTATATAAATGGAGAATATTCTGAGAGACTTGAAATTGATCTGAATGAAATTATAAATTGAAATAGAACGGGCTATAAAAAGCTGGACTAAAACATAACTTGGGTTTACTCGCCCTATAGATTCATTCAGCAAACGTTAGGGCCAATATAATAACACAAAATTTGTTAAATGACACCCAAAAATATTCCTGAAAAATTTCTATCGGGTTTCAAGCTATAGAGTAGAATACGGTAAATTAATAAAGCAAACTAACAAATAATTTCACGTTCCTTTTAATAAGGTAAATTTGTTTCGAATTTTATAACTTTAGGCTTAATGAAAACGCAGAGGATAATTTCGAGTCCAGACGTAAATGCTGCCTTAAAACTTAAAGGCTTTCGGGTTAGTAAAAACTATGTTCCTAAGGGTGAGCCGTCAGCCTTTGGCAGACGATATTTCTATTTAATACTTTTAAGTATCGGAAATAGCAAAGTGCACTACAACAATCGTACTTTTCATTTAAACGGAGCTTATCTTTTCTTTGCAAATCCACGAATACCCTATGCAACCGAGATTCTGGCTGAAAACCAAATGGGCTATACTTGTGTGTTTACAGAAAGCTTTTTAAAGCCAATTGAACGTTTACAAAGTATTCAGGAATCTCCTTTATTCAAATATTCCGAAAGTCCTGCCTTTAAACTTAGTGATTTGGAACTAGATAAGTTTACAGAAATATTTGAAACGATGATTAATAAAGCCTCTACAGGATATATATATAAAGATGACCTGATGCGTAATTATATTCAGTTAATGGTCCACGAGGCTATGGATATGCGTCCGACAGAGCATTATAACCAATTTAACGATGCTTCATTACGAATCTGTTCTCATTTTATGGAAATGCTGGAGCGTCAATTTCCTATAGAAGACTTAAGTGCTCCACTGGAACTTAAAGCGGCTCAGGATTATGCAAACCGACTTTTTATTCATGTTAACTATTTAAACCGAGCCGTTAAGAAAATAATGGGTAAATCTACCACTACAGTAATTGCTGAACGCTTAACTGCTGAGGCAATAAACTTACTAAGATTTACCGATTGGAGTATAGCTGATATTGCTTATGCGCTCGGTTTTGAATATTCAAATTATTTCAGCAACTTCTTTAAAAAGGCGACCGGACATACGCCAAAATACTTTCGCAATAATTAGGTTTGAAATTTATACTTTTTGGTTTGATTACTATCAACTTTTGATAGCTCTCTGAAATACTTTTGTTATGCTGAGTTATTAAGTTGATCGATCGAAAAATTTCTTGGCTTAGGAAAAGGAATTTAAAAAAGTTGAATTATGAAAAATCAAGAAAAAAGACAGGAAAGTGTAAGTCCAATTTACAAGCCATCATATAATTATGAGGCTGGAATTGCTCACGGAATTCTAAGCAAGTTCGAACCAGGAACACGCACATTACCTAAAGGTTTTCAGTTAGATCCACAATTTTCACCATTGCCTGTGGATATTGTTTTTGAAAAAGATGTTGAAGTTATATTGCGCGATGGTGTTAAGATTTACACAGATATATTTCGTCCGGCAAATAATGAAAAAGTTCCGGTAATTGTTGTGTGGAGTCCTTATGGAAAAAGCGGCGGTTCGGCACCTAAAACAACAGGACTTTTTAATATGTTAGGCATGGATAACAGCATGCTGTCGGGTTTAGCAAAATTTGAAGGGCCCGATCCTGCTTATTGGTGTTCAAAAGGTTATGCTGTTTGCAATCCTGACCCTAGGGGTATTGCAAATTCTGAAGGCGATAGCTCAATGATTGGTACTCAAGAGGCAAAAGACTGTCATGATTTAATCGAGTGGCTTGCTGTACAAAAATGGTGTAACAGTAAAGTTGCAATGAGTGGCACCTCTTATCTTGCCTTTTCACAATGGTTTACAGCTGCCGAACAACCTCCACATTTGGTTGCAATTAATCCCTGGGAAGGCTTAAGCGATGGTTATCGCGATCTGGTAATGCGTGGTGGAATGCCAGATCTGAACTTTACAAAACGACTTCAGGTAAACCATGTAGGAAAAGGTAAACGAGAAGATGTTCATGCCGAAGCTTTGCATTACCCCTTGGCTAACAATAATATATGGGAAGACAAAATCGCTAATTTTGAAAAGATTAAAGTTCCGGCCTATGTTGTAGCCAGCTATTCCAACACATTGCACACAGCAGGTACTTTTAGGGCGTGGAGAAGAATGGCCTCCGAAGAAAAATGGTTGCGTATACATAATACACAGGAATGGCCTGACTATTACGAAGAAAGCAACAAAGAAGATTTACTTCGCTTTTTTGATCACTACCTTAAGGGGAAAAATAATGGCTGGGAAAGCACTCCTCGCGTTCGTTACTCATTACACGATTTTAAAGGTGGTGACCGAACCAACTTATCAGCTTCCCAATTTCCTCCAAAAGAGGTTAAAAACCAAAAGTTTTACTTTGATGGTATAACCCGTGGATTAGTTAAAGAAATTCCAGCCAATGAAGTTCCTGTGTTATATGATACAGAGACTGAACACGGCCTGGCATCTTTTGGAATACGTTTTGATAAAGAAACTGAATTAGTTGGTTATCCAAAAGCTCATTTGTGGGTCGAAGCCGATGGTGCAGATGACATGGATCTTTTTGTTCTTGTACAAAAGCTGGATAAATATGGTAGTCAGTTGCAACAATTTGTTGTGCCCAATCAGGGGCCACTTATGCAAGATTTAAGCGAACGTGGCGCTTCTGTTTTACGGTACAAAGGTGCAAACGGAAGATTGCGGGTTTCATCTCGCAACCTGGACAAAAATTTATCTACTGAAGAAGTTCCGGCACATACATTCGACCGTGTAGAGAAACTAAAACCAGGCGAGATTGTAGAAATTGAAATCGACATTTTCCCTTTAGGTATGCTCTTTTATCCGGGCGAACAATTACGTTTTATAATTAGCTCAAGAAACGATTTGGGTGCTATAATGCCCGGAACAGCAGGCTTCGTGCCTGAAAACAAAGGCAAACACATTATTCATACCGGTGGTTCTCATCCATCATATCTTCAACTTCCGGTTAAAAAGGGATAGTTTATTCAGAGGATGTGCGACGACTGCTTATTTTCCCATTGAATTTAAGTAGTCGTTGTACATAATTTAGGTTAGACATGTTAGATTTCTAAAACTGTAAAAAATACAATAAATTTAATAGTTCAGATTCTAATTTTAAATACATTTATCATGATTGAAATTATACTCAAAAGCAATAAAATACTTAAAGTTCAAAATATTCAAGAATTAGAAAACCAGGAACTGGACTTCAATGTTATTCAGTTTATTGATTATAAGGAATCAGAAATAAATTGGCTTAAAGATAATTTCGAACTTGATTTTTCTATAATGCAAAAATATGAGGACATCGAAATAAGTTCTCACTTTCTGGAAAATAAGAATCAAGCATCCTTTCACTTTTCAATACCCTTTTATAATACTGAAGACAGACTGGTTGAAGAGCCTATATTCTTAATCATGTCGTCGTATGGATTATTCCTGTTTTCGAGTTTGGGACCCGATGAGTTCTTCAATAAAACCTATGCTAATAAGTTCATAAAAATGCGCGAACTATCAGATGTAAATTTGATATTTAAATTAATGATTGAGTTTATTACTGATTATTATGCCGATATCACCGAAAACCTTACTAAAAAAGTGAAATTGCTAGCCAACAGGGTCTTAATTGAAAAGGAATTTACAAAGGTGGATATGGATGTGATTACAAAATACAACTTTAATAATTTGCTTATAAAAGAGTCGCTAATTGAAACCACAAGAGTTTTTAATTTATATAAAAAAAGTAAATGGGAACAGCAGATAATGCTCAAAGATAGTATCGAAACTGAATTAAACGATTTGAATGTCGTTTCGGATTATATACAGTTTAACTTTGACAGATTAGACGATTTGAAAGAAAATGTTACCAATAAGATTGAACTAGAACAAAACAATATTTTTAAAATACTAACAGTAATTACCGTGTGCATCTCCTTACCCACATTAGTTGCAGGTGTATATGGAATGAATTTCGTTAATATGCCCGAGCTAAATAACAAGTATGGCTACCCCATTGCAATATTAGCAATGTTATTTGCTGCTATAATACCATACATATACTTTAAAAGAAAGAAATGGTTTTAAATAATTTACAAATAAAAAACTGTTAAAAACAAGGATGGTAAGAATAGTATTGCTAAGCTTTCAAAACATGAAACAAGCACTATTAGTTTGACTATCTTAATATTCATGATTAATGGAAATTCAGAGGAATCAGAAACATTTGAATATATTTTATAATGAGACTTTTTTAACATAAATACTGGCGGTAACAACTGTGTCAAAAGCAATGGCTAGGTGTAGCACAAAGTTTGGGGTGCCGGTTCTCGTCTGATTCTTTTGCCTTGCGGACACAGAATCACTCCGAAAACCGCCACTGCTTTTACACAAACCGTTAGTCGCAAGGCAAAAATACACACGTATATGATAAGACTAATAATTCAATTATTCAGCATTATACTTTTAGTTAGTTGCAACAGTAATGATCAAAAAGCAAAATATAAAGACTTTGCAAATGATTGGGAACGAAACAATTTATTTGGGAAAGTAAAAAGTCTGGAACAGTTTAAAACGAATGTTATTAACTATAAAACAGGCGAAATAGAAAATCCAATAATTCAATTCAAAATGGAGTACTCTAATGCAGGGTATATCACTTATCAAGAGCATTTTGATAACGATGGAAACCTACAGGTATGCACTAAAAATGAGTATAGCAAAAATGGTAATAGAATAAAAACTATCTCAGAAAACTATGCAAAACCTTCAAAATCAATTGAAAGATCAAAGTTTGATTCGATTACAGGTAAATTGATTTCAACTCATTTCCTGTATGATGATTCTTTGGAGTATGATACATATCTTAAATATGATGTTAAGGGCAATATAATTGAAAGCATACATTTTCAAGACGATGACACAACTAGAAATTATCTTAAATACAAACATAATGAGGATAGTTTATTACTTTGGAAAAAACAGATTTCAATTAATAATTATGATACCACAGAGTGGGTGAACGAATATTTTTATGATGAAAATGGTAATCTATCTATACTCATACAAAAAGCAGAATTCTTCGGAGAAATAAAGACAAAACATCAATATGACATTAAAAACAGGCTTAAAACTACCTTTCGATATGAAAATGGCAAGCTTGTTTCAGAGAACCTGTTTGATGACAAATACAATAATATTTCAGTAAAACTATATCAAAATGGTTCTGTAAAAAGAGAAACGTTTTTTGATTATGATTTTGATAAAGTGGGTAATTGGATTGAAAAGAAAGTTTCAATAAAACCTGCCAATGATACAAAAAAGTACCATTCATATATCGAAACAAGGACAATAGTATATTACAAAGAAAGCCCAGCAGCTAATACGCTGGAATAAATCATGGCTGGGTTTGCTCGTCCAGCAAACCTTGTAGGCCATTTTTAAGCACTGGTTTTGGTGCCAATATACATTGCTTCATCTGATAAAAAGAGTGGAAGGATGTGAATGAACAAAGAGATATTAAATACCCGGAGAAAATGAAAAAAGCTATTATTATAATTATTGTTTCATTGATAGTTTTGAGCTGTCAGAGTACTTCAAATAAACAAGTTGAGAAAAAAGAAATATTAAAAGCTGACAGAGAAGCACCATTAGGTTGGGTTTATTTAACGATTTACAAAGACAGTACCTTTCAGTTTGCATTAACTGGAATCCGTTCAAATGACAAAGAAATATTTCCTGGAAAAGTCAGAATTGAGAATGATAGTTTGTTTTTTGCCTATACAGACAGTGTTCCGAAAGCTGGTAATATTGCGATTATTAAAAACAAGCAGGTGATTTATATAAATGGAGAATATTCTGAGAGACTTGAAATTGATCTGAATGAAATTATAAATTGAAATAGAACGGGCTATAAACGCTGGACTAAAACATAACTTTGGTTTGCTCGCCCTATAGATTCATCCAGCAAACGTTAGGGCCCAAATAACAATCCACAATTAAATTATGAATATCGAGTTTTTATTTTTTTTTTGCCAATTTTAGGTATCCTTCTCTACATTGCCTATCAGATCCTGAAATTGATGAATAATAGATATTTTCGTTCGTTTGATAAAGAAATATTTGAATACATTGAAAAGAAAGGACTAAAGGTTTCAGAAGTATATTTTCCAAATAAACTTGATTGGAAATCTAGTCCATTTAAGGAACCTTCTTCAATTACTTTCGGATTTGGTTTTATAAACCTTTTTGGATTTATAACCACTTGGACAAAAAGAGAATATCGATTAATACAAGCAATCAGTTCAAAAGGTAAAACAAGGTTGTACTGGCTGGAAATCGAAACTTCTTTTTTTAGCAAACCAGTTCTGACCTATAAAGAAGAAAAGATTAAAAAAGAAAAGCTGAATAAAAACAAAAATATAATAACCAACTTTACCAAATGTCCAGCTTGCAATTATATATTGAATGAGCAGGATTTAATTTGTCCTGACTGCGGACTAAATTTTAAATAAGAAATACGGGCCCTAACACGCTGGAATAAAGTATGGCTGGGTTTGTTCGACCTTACGCCTTTGACAGCATGGCTATGGGCAAATCTTCAAAGAACAGATTTTAATCAATTTATTAAGCCTAAATTACATTATGGGAGAATTTAGATACATCATAGCCTGATTCGGCTAAATTTGAAGCTACGACCTCTTTTACTTTTGCACTGTAACAATTTAAAAATAAGAAATATGGAAACAGTATTGATAACAGGAGCAAATAAAGGGATAGGATTTCAAGTAGCAAAACAATTAGCTGAAATAGGATACTTTATTTATCTCGGATCAAGAAATAAAGAAAATGGTGAAAAGGCAATTGAGAAATTAAAAGCAGAAGGAATATTGAATGTAGAATTGATTGAAATTGATATTTCCAATAATCAATCGATAGTAAATGCACGAAAGGAACTGGAATCAAAAATTGCCTGTCTTGATGTACTTATAAACAATGCAGGAATAAGTGGTATGTTTAGTCAAAACCCTGTTAATATTTCGCGAGACGTTATTGAAAATGTATTTAATACTAATTTTTATGGTGCAATTCAAACCACGCAGGCATTTTTAGATTTACTTAAGAAATCGGATAACCCAAGAATTGTTAATGTAACCAGCGACCTAGGCTCACTTACAATTCAAAGTGATCCAAAATGGCAACATGCAAATATCAAGCCTCTGGCCTATATGGCATCAAAAGCTTCATTGAATGCATTTACAATAACATTATCTTATGAACTGAAAAATTTGAATTTTAAAGTGAATAGTGTTAATCCTGGTGCAACAGCAACAGATCTGAATAATCATATGGGATCGAGAACTCCAGAATTTGCTGCACAGGTTATTGTTCAGACAGCTACAATTGATAAGGATGGACCTACAGGAAAATTCTTTAGTGAAGAAGGTGAATTACCATGGTAATTTAATCTATAAAAGACTACTCGAAACAGCTTCCCTTTGTTATTTAATGACCAAGGGAAGTTTTGTATATTTATAACTTATGAAAAGAAGCATAAAAAATATAAGATCAATATCTCAATACCACAAATATATTGGTTCATCAAGTCCGGAACACCCATTAATTAGTGTGATTGATTTTTCTGAAATCAGGCATCTGAATCCTAATACGGATACATCTTTTGTATTTGAACTATATTCCATTGCCTTAAAAACTGACTTTTCTGGTAAAATGCAGTATGGTCAGCAGGAATACGATTTTGACAACGGTTTTATGTCTTTTATTGCTCCGGGGCAGGTGTTCTCTTTTAGTGCTGATATAGATTCACAACACTCTGGATTCTTAATTCTAATACATCCGGATTTTTTGTGGAACACTTCATTGGCTGCCACAATAAAGAAATACGATTTTTTTGGGTATTCAGCTAATGAAGCATTGTTTCTTTCAGAAAAAGAAAAAAAAATTATTTTCAATATAGTAGAAATAATTCAACAAGAATATACGTCAAATATTGATAGTTATAGTCATGATCTGATAATTTCACAACTTGAGCTATTATTGAAATATGCTGAACGCTTTTACCATCGTCAATTTTTAACCCGAAAAAAGAGTAATCATCACATTCTTGATCAAGTAGATGAAATTCTAAATAATTACTTCCAACAGGAACTTCTGGATAAAGGTTTGCCAAGCGTTCAGTTTATTTCGGA
This sequence comes from uncultured Carboxylicivirga sp., assembly GCF_963674565.1. NCBI lineage: Bacteria > Pseudomonadati > Bacteroidota > Bacteroidia > Marinilabiliales > Marinilabiliaceae > Carboxylicivirga > uncultured Carboxylicivirga sp. The sequence continues at coordinate 4,620,203 of NZ_OY771430.1, read as the reverse complement.
TCAGATTAATGTTTCTGCAAATTACCTGAGTAGATTATTGAAAACATTAACAGGGCAAGGAGCTCAGCAGATTATTCAAGATAAGATAATTGAAAAAGCAAAAGAAAAATTATCAACATCGAATTTATCTGTTGGTGAAATTGCCTATTTATTGGGGTTCGAACATCCTCAATCATTTAATAAATTATTTAAGTCTAAAACTAATATGTCACCCCTTGAGTTTAGAAAATCATTTAATTGAATAGACAAGCCCAGGTGCCAACACAGTGTAATAGAGCATAGCTAGGTTTGCTCTTCGTGTGATCATATGAATTAGCAAATATTGACAATGATTGTATGCAAAAGTGGCGAATAAAGTAGAAGCCGATTTTGATAGAAATAATATGATTGAAGATAAAATCCGTCAAACGAAATACTCCTTGATTTCATTAATTATAGGCGGATTATGTATTATAATGATAATAAAGATTAACATTGATATCGCTCAAATGTATTTGAATAGTGATGGTAAAACAAAGGCCCTTTTTGGCATTACTGAGATCCTGGATTTTTATTATCAGTATTATTTTATTGGATTAAGCTTGATTTCCCTCATTCTTGCGATAATCGGCACAAAAAGAATGGAGAACAGATTCATAAACAGAATTGCATATAGTATTGGACTATTATCTTTTATTTTAATATTTGCAAGAATATGGAGATTAGTGATATGAAACTGAGCACTTACTATATAATTGGATTGATTACGTTGATTTCTTGTAATTCAAGCAATAACACACTTCAACAAACAGATTTTTGTGCCAGTATTCACCGGAATGACAGCATATCTCTTTCTAAAGAATTGGAAGATATTGGGGGGCTAATGGATACCCTTACGGGTGTTTATGTGCTGGAAGATGGCAGTGGATCCATGGTTGCCAGGGCCTGGTTAAGCGAATATGCCGAAAAGACCATCGATATTCAATACTTTATTTTTTCATTAGACAATGTTGGACTAATTGCTTGTGACTACCTAATAAGAGCGGCTGACAGAGGCGTTCAGGTTAGAATTCTTGTTGATGATATAATGGTTGATGCCGACATTGATGATATATTAATGTTTAATTCTCACGAAAATATTACAGTCAAAATATATAACCCGGGAGTCAATCTGGGCAAAAACATTTTTAATAAGATCAAGAAATTTACAACAGATTTCAGATCAGCCAATCAACGAATGCACAACAAAACCTTTATTGTGGATGGTAAGATTGTAATAACCGGTGGCCGTAACATTGCAGATGAATATTTTGACTATGATCATGAATATAATTTTCGCGACAGGGATGTTCTGTTGTTGGGTAAGGTATCGAAACAGGTAAATAAATCCTTTGATGAGTTTTGGAATAGTTCATTGAGTATAAATGTAACGGACGTTATAAAGGAAGATCCGGGTATAGTCTATCCGGAAAACAGATTTGATAGGCTTCATGAATATGCCTGTAATCCGGATAATTTCTGGCCACAAGTGAGGGAACGTATAGCAAACCTACCAGCTACCTTCGAAAAGATAAAGAACTCTGGTGAACTGGTTTGGCTGGATGATGTGGAGTTCATTTCGGATATACCCGGCAAAAACGATGGCAATAGTGGTTTGCGAGGAGGCGGAGTTACTACCAAAGCCTTGATTGATCTTATTAAAAATGCCAAATCATCAATTGATATTCAAACACCTTATTTAATAACAACAGAGCTAAGCCGAACTTTATTCAGTGAAGCTGTTAAACGTGGAGTGAAAATAAGAATACTCACGAACAGTCTTGCTTCAACAGACAACGTTGAGGCTTTCAGCAGCTACCAAAGTGACAGAAAAAAATTATTACAGACTGGTGTTCGCATATTTGAATTTAGACCCGATGCTGCAGAACGAACCAGAATAATGACTGGTGAGTTACAACCTGCATTGCTCAATAAACCAATATTTGGACTTCATGCAAAATCGATGGTTGTTGATAAAAAAACAACCGTTATTGGAACCTTTAATCTCGATCCAAGAAGTGCCAATCTGAACACAGAGTGCATCGTTATTATTAAATCAGAAAAAGTCTCAAAAGGAGTATTGGTTGGAATGGAAGAAGAATTCCTCCCAGAAAACTCCTGGGAAACAACCTTGGACTTTAATCCCGATAAGGAAGTGAATAAGTTTAAAAGGTTAAAAACCTGGACCAGAAAAGTTCTTCCTAAAGAAATTTTGTAAACCATTTGCCTTTATAACCTAATTAATCAAACAAAAATAAATTTTACATATTTGAAAGATTTGTGATGGATTCTTGTAAAATAATTTGATAAATATTAAAATGCGGGATATCAAAAAAATATATATTTTAAACAATAAGTATTCGTTGTAATGAGGCATATTTTAAAAGTCAGCTATCTTCAAAATATAAAATAGTTATTTTAGAATCTATTTTTCATATAGACACAAATAACATCCCTTAATAACTATAAAGGAATAAGAATATGTTAGGATTATTATTACTGTACTGGATTGGAAAATATTACTACAAATTAGCAGAACAATACAATAAGAATCATTGGGGCTTCGCAATTTTAGGAGTAGCCTCCTATTATGGTGGAACTTTTCTATTCAGCTTTCTAGCGGGTATTATTATGGAGATTATTTCACCCGGAATAATAGATAGCATTAATGAAGTTTTATTCTCTGTAGTCATGATTCCTTTCGGTCTTTTAACTTGTTATTTGGTATATATCTATTTAGAAAAGACCTGGAGAAATAAGGATTCCGGATTAATCAATAAGATAAATGAAATAGGTGAACGTAATTAATTTCTAAAAATTAAGAGATTACAAATTACTTACGATGCTTTGGAAAAAGTCCATCAACTATGGATATTTATTCTACGTCTAATTGATTAAATTATATAATAACAATTAAGCGTTGAAAAAAACGGCTGGTTTGTCGTTTGTACCCATCGGAGTTTGAAGCACCGAATAACTAAATTTCATTTTAACCCTGTTAAATTAACTTAGAACCCCAATAATAATATGACGGCAAACAAAAAGGTTGAATTTACAACCGAAAGATTATTTCTAAGAACTGTTGACTCTAAAGACGCGGAATTAATATTTAATTATCGTTCTGACGTAGAAACTAATAAATATAAAGGTTGGATTCCAAATACCATCAATGACGTTGAAGTTTTTTTAAGCAAAGTATCAACCGAAATTAATATTCCAAATACCTGGTATCAATTTGTTATAATTGAAAGCAATAAATCAAAAATCATAGGTGATTTAGGAATTCATTTCATAGATGATGAGCAAGCAGAAATTGGTTGTACCTTGGCAAAAGAATATCATGGAAATGGATATGCAACAGAAGCTCTTAAATCTGTTATTGACTATTTATTTAATCAAGTGAATAAACATAGAATAATAGCTTCAATAGACCCAAATAACTTAAACTCTATTGGCCTGGTTGAAAGGCTAGGTTTTAGAAAAGAAGCACATTTTAAAGAAAGTTTATTTCTGAATGGGCAATGGGTTGATGACATAGTCTATGCAATTCTGAAAAAAGAATGGAATTAAATAATAGAAAATAAGAAGCCCAACAGACCACTATAAAGATTGGCAGGAGCTTGCTCGTCTCACTACATTAAGATTGAAAGGATTGAACCACCTTGAAACCTTTTGGTTAATTTAATAGATCCTCACACTTCAAAATAAATTTATGAGAACCTATTGCCTATTTTTATTACTGCTGATTGTCACCTGTTCTGTCAAGGCTCAAGAATTCTCCTCGTACGAAAAACCGATTGAAACAAGCTTTTATTCTAAGGCATTGAATGATTCAGTATGGTTAGATATTACTTTACCTAAAGAACTCAGGAATCAAACAAACACAGAATATCCCATTATATATCTGCTGGACAAACAGTTATTTTACAACTATACGTACAATCTACACACCATTGACTATTTAAGTACATTACAATGGATGCCGGCTGCAATAGTTGTGGGAATCACTTTTTCTCCAAAAAACAGAGGTTCCTGGACAACTCCCAATGAGTCTGGTGGAAAAGCGGATGATTTGATACTTTTTATCGAGAAGGAGTTGAATAACGAATTGAAGAAGAATTACCCTGTCTCAGATTTTAATTTGTTGATAGGTCATTCACGTACTGCCATTTTTTCATCTTATGCCTTATCAAAGAGTCCGGATTTTTTCAATGGTACCATAGCAAATAGTGTATCTAATTTTGATTTTGGGGATAGTTGGCAACAAAAACAATTTGAGGTCTTCCTCAATAAGATTGCTTCGAATTCCCATAAATACCATTACTATTTTTCAGTTGGAGAAAAGTCATATGGAGATTTACATGAATCAGCTGTAGACACCTTAAACGCTTATTTGAAGAACAAGAAATTGCCTGATAATCTGGAATGGAAATACTACAAGCATCAGATAGCCCACAAGCTGACACCTGGAGTTACAGTAAGTAATGCATTAAGTGATATCTTCAGAGATTACGGCAGAAGAATAGAAGTATGCTTTGATATTGCAAAGGCATCTAAAGATAAAGTACCATGGAATGATTTTCTGGCATTATATTCATCTATTTCATCTGAATTAGGTTTTACAGTCCAACCATCCGAATTGTTCTTCAATAGTATTGCTTCAGAGTATTACAATGACTATGATGGCATTTATGGAAAGAAACATCTGCATTTTACGCTCGAAATTCTTTTTAGAGCAATAGAAAAGTACCCTGAAGATTATGACTACTATGGTTGGATAGGAGAAATCTACATTACACTCAACGATTTTGAGAAAGGGGAAAATTATCTCAACAAGGCAATTGAACTAATAAAAAAGGACACATCCATCCCTGAATTTGATCGAATAAACTACCTTAAAGAAATAGAAGCATTAAAAAATACGAAATAGTGCTGGAAGAAAGGTTGGTTGGTTTATGTGAAGTCTGACGCATTTATATGCTTATCTGTCGGCTCAACTGTTTTGGGTACTAAATAAAGACTAACAATGAAAAGATACGTTTTTGTAATAGTGGTATTTCTAACTTTAGGTATTTCATGTAAAAATAAAACAACCAAAACCATTGATGACAAATCCTTGGTAAACTGGCTAACAAACTATTTTGAAGAGTGTAACGCAAATGGACTTTCAGCAAGTATATTGGTGGCGCAGAATGGAAAAATCCTCTATAACGGTGGCATAGGGCTACGAGATAAGAGTGAAAATCTTCCGGTCACAAAAGAAACCATATTCACAACGGGTTCATTAACGAAACAATTTACTGCAACTGCAATACTTAAATTACAGGAAGAAGATCTATTATCTGTAAATGATTCCATATCCAAATTCTTTGAGAACATTCCTGAAGACAAGAGAAATATTACCATTCATCAATTATTAACACACACTTCAGGAATTGTGGGAAACCTTGGTTATGGTGTTGATTTTGTTCCTGTATCGAAAGAATCATTTTTAAACGAAGTTTACAACTCAAACCTGGAATCTGAACCCGGAAAACAATATAGTTATTCCAATGTAGGCTATAGTCTTTTAGCCATGATAATTGAAGAAGTTACACGAAAAGATTATGAAACTTATTTACAACAAAACCTTTTTCAACCAGCTGAAATGGTGCATACAGGTTATCTCATACCCAAATGGGATACCACTCAAATTGCTCACGGTTATAAATGTGGTGAAGATTGGGGTAACCATCTCATAAGATGGAGGGAAAAATCAAACCAAATATCATGGCACTTAAAAGGAAATGGAGGAATTCTTTCTAATCCATCTGATCTTTATAAATGGTATATCGCGTTGAAAGAAAACAAAATCATTTCCGAAGAATCTTTTGAACAACTCACTTTCCCTCATGTAAAAGAAAATGAGTCAGGTGAATCACATTATGCATACGGATGGACAATCTTTAATAGTGAAAGGAAAACAAAGATCATTGCACATAATGGATCTAATGGTGTTTTTTATGCTGATTTCATCCAGCTTCCCGAAGAAAACACATTAATAATCTACATGACAAATGAGTTGAGATACGATACTCAAATCGTAGCATGGGAAATAGAACAATTGTTATTCAATGAAAACTATACCCCTGTCATACCAAAAATGAAAAGTATCAGACTAACTGGTAACGACATTTCTAATAAACAACTTGAAATCATAAATCAATTCATTAAAATTATTTTGAACAGTGATGAAGTAAATATTGACGATTTCGTCATTAAACATGTTGAGAATAAAGAAAGAGAACAAAGATTCAAGATGTGGATAAAAAACATGCAATTGGAGTTTGTGGGCTATAAGTTAAATCACATTCTGGAATATGGGGATATGAGTTATGATATAATTTTAAAATCAGAAGATGGAAAGATCGTGGATTTAACTCCCTGTTTCGATCTGCAATTCAATGAAAACAATAAGATTGTGGCTTATGGTTGGTAAAAATAAGCCAATACAAATTGGATGAGTCAAGCAGAAATATAGCGACCTGAAGCGTAAATTACTTGTTATAAATTACCTCTATGCAAGCTTTTGATCACTAACAAGTTGTTTGGATAGTTCTAGTACAACTGACATGGTATTAAAAATTTTGTACTTTTAATTCATGACTAAGTTTGATTATTTAATTTATAAATTTGTTTTTGCCATTGTAATTTATTCCAAGCTACTGAAAAGCCATTTTTAAAATATCCATCTGATTTATAAACACATAAATGCTATTTAACTCCTTAGACTTTGCTATTTTCTTACCGATAGTATTCATTCTTTATTGGTTTGTAACCAATAGAAATATAAAAATTCAAAACTTTTTAATAGTTGTATCAAGTTATATCTTTTATGGATGGTGGAACTGGAAATTTCTGTTATTAATTCTTTTTAGCACCATTGTAGATTTCACTGTTGGCATACTTCTGAAGAATCAAACCCATCAAACTAAACGTAAACTTTTACTTTGGACAAGTATTTTGGTTAATCTTGGATTTTTAGGTTTCTTCAAATATTATAATTTTTTCCTTGATAATTTTGTACAAGCGTTTTCATTCTTTGGAATGCCCATTAAAGCTAATTCTCTAAATATTATTTTACCTGTTGGAATTAGTTTTTACACCTTTCAAACACTCAGTTATTCAATTGATGTATATAAAAGGAAACTTGAACCAACCAAGGATTTTATTGCATTCGCTGCTTTTGTAAGTTTTTTCCCTCAACTTGTCGCAGGTCCAATTGAAAGAGCTTTGCATTTACTTCCACAATTCTATTCCAAACGTACTTTTAACTATTCAAAAGCTGTTGATGGAACGCGTCAAATATTGTGGGGATTACTAAAAAAGATAGTCATAGCTGATAACTGCGCAGAATTAGCTAATGAGATATTTAATAATTCTGCAGATATGAGTGGCAGCACTTTAGTTTTAGGTGCATTCTTTTTTACTTTTCAAATTTATGGAGACTTTTCTGGATACTCAGACATTGCAATTGGATCAGCACGACTATTTGGATTTGATTTAATGCAAAATTTTAATTTTCCTTACTTCTCAAGGGACATAGCAGAATTCTGGAGAAAGTGGCATATTTCCCTTACTACATGGTTTCGCGATTATTTATATATCCCGCTCGGAGGAAGTAGAGGAAGCAGGTCAATGATCATTCGCAATACATTTATTATCTTTTTAGTAAGTGGATTTTGGCATGGAGCAAACTGGACATTTATTCTATGGGGAGCAATTAATGCTCTTTACTTTTTGCCACTTCTTTTAACCAAGAACAACAGAAAAAATATAGATACTGTAGCAAAGGACAGAATATTACCTACTATTAAAGAGTTCTTTCAAATGCTCTTAACTTTTGGATTAGTTTTACTTGGTTGGATATTTTTTAGAGCAGAAAATATTCACCATTCGTTTACTTATATCTCTGGTATTTTTTCCTCCTCTTTGTTTTTATTTCCTAAGGTTCCCAATACGACAACCTTATTACTTCTTCAATTATTATTTTTAATTACTGCTTTTATAATAGTTGAATGGTTAGGACGAGATGGCAAATATGCATTGGAAAAGATCTCATCTTTCAGCAAAAGAAGAACCATCCGTTGGAGTATATACATATTAATTGGAATGGTAATCTTTGTATTTGGCAATTTTAATGAAACAGAGTTTATTTATTTTGCTTTTTAATCGATGAAAAAATTTATAACGCAATTTATAGGTATCAGTTTAATATTCTTAATCACTACACTTTCGCTTTTAGTAATATCTTCAGCGTACGTTAAAAATAAAGGATTCAATAATTATACAACAGAAAGTAATACGCTATGGTTAACTAAAAATAAGAAATATGACATATTATTTATGGGTATTTCTCATGCCAGAAACTTTACCAGGCATAAAAATCAAGAAAGATTAGAAAAAATATTAGATTCTAAAATTGCGAATATTGCCCAGGGAGAAGGAAGTTGTGGTGTAAAAGAACAATTATTTTATCTGGATTATTTTTATTACAAAGGAAATAGTGCCTCAAAAATTATTTATGTTTTAAGTCCACCGATGCTATTTTCTGAAACATTACCAATCGCTTCAAACACTTTTAAAAATGAAGTCTTTGAATTCCCTTTTTTGATTAAATATTTATCCTTTGATAGTGAAAATAAGAATGCCAGAATCATGTCTTATTTACAATATAAACTTCACCCTAAATGGCTACTTACTAAACCTTTTACTTTAGAAAGATTGGATAATTCATTAGATAGTATTGATCTTGAAATTGTGGAGAAGGGTCAGAATTTGGCTTATTCAGGTTCCTCATTAAATTATAAACGTTTTATTGAATCCAAAAAAGTTATTGAACAGACAATATTATTAGCAGAATCAAATAATACAAGGGTAGTTTTTTTAATACCTCCTGCCCTTTTTGGGAAGTGGAGAGGACACCAATCTACATATGATTTTGCTATGAATATGAAATTGAAATATCCTAATGTTGATTTTTTTGATGCTTCTGAAACAATATTAAAACCAGATCTTTATAACGACAACCATCATTTGAATACTAAAGGAGTTGTATATTTTACAGAGAAATATTTGAAAGACCTAATTAAATAATTTTAACTAGGTGAATTCTATTCTTTCAAACTCCTAAGATTGGGTTTGTACGCATCAGGCTTTAGATTTTAAAATTCTCTTTGAATTGCCTCAGAACCGCTCAATAGGAAAGGATCCAAGATTTGATAACAGGATTAAAGAATATATTATTAAAACAAATTTAATAAATTAACTGTCTACAAGACAGTTTTGCTGGGTTTACAGATACAGCAAACGGCCTTTTTATCTGAAGGTAACTCGAGAAGATATAAATGTGATAAATAACATCTAAGAATGAACCTATGAAAAATAAATTTGTAGACTATTTTTCAAGAATATCTCCACTTTCAAAAGAAGAAGCTGATGCCATTGCTGAAAGCATGCAAACCAAAAGATTCAAGAAGGGTGATTTCCTCATACAAGAAGGACAATTTTCATCCAAAACCTATTTTATATTGGAAGGCTGTGTGAGAGAATACATCCTGAAAGATGGTGAAGAGAAAACGACCAATTTCTTTACTGAAGAACAATGGGCCATTTCATTGAATAGCTTCACTCCACAAAATGCAGCTAAGCATAATTGGGTTTGTGTTGAAGATACTTTAGTTGTTGAAGGAGATGAGCAGCAAGGTCAGGCTCTTTTCAAACGATTTCCCCGATTTGAAACGATTTCCAGAACCATCATGGAAGCAGCCTTTGCAGAGCAAAGAGAAGCATTAGCTTCCTACTATACTGATTCCCCTGAGCAACGTTACCTGAAACTCATGAAGTCAAGACCCGATTTGTTCCAACGCATACCTCAATACCATCTGGCAAGTTATATAGGCGTAAAACCGGAATCGTTAAGTCGAATCAGAAAACGTATTGCCTCTGAACTGGATTAATATGAGGTTCACAAATGCTCTTTTATTATGGTTTTGAATATTCGATTAGCTCCTCGACATAGGTAAAATCACCTTGGGTCTGTTTAAGCTTAATAAAGGTTTTTAATGCCGGGGCATACAGCCAAATCTCTTCTTCATTTGCGCTATATCCTCTCGAATTCGAGATTTTACCTGTGTATTTAATCGTGTAGGCCATAAATGTGCCTGCTTCTACCGTTTCTTCCCGGTATGATAATACCTCAGCATCCTGACTTTGACTTCCCGTTGTACCGTCTTCACTTTTCCAATTGGTTTCAAATTTCCACTTTTTACCCACTTTCAGAGGCCAGGCATACTTAGGTGTTTCGCTTTCTTCCGGCTTCACAATGTCTGCAAGGTGAATGGTATCATTTCCGATGGTCATGCCTAAAACTCCGTCAACACTGACTATTTCCCTGGCATCGACTCCGTCTGAGCGTACTTCTCCTTCTGTCGTTACTCCTTTATATTTCCAAACCCATTTTTCACCCACTTGATAATCATCCAGAGTTGGTTGTGAAGTCATATCAAACTCTTTTGGGCCAGTACAAGCACCTAATATTAATAGTACCAAGAACGTTACACCTTGAGTTTTCATATCGATAAATATTTATAATGTTCTACTTCTCTTAAATTTTTTCAACTTGTTTAACCCGGAATTAACTCTAAAAGACCAGACATTTTGAAGAGTCAGCTCTTACGCAAACTATTGAAATTCCTTTCCAATTAACAAATACTAAGTGTAATCTAAAATAATCAACCTTAGATTGCCAACTGAACACCAATTAGTTTCAGAATATTTTGACCGTTCCATTAAGATTTAGGAACCCGCCGCACCCAATTTTTCAAGCATTTCAAGAAACTTTGTTTTCCCGATCTTTCCAACAGCGTAATCAAGTACTTTCCCCTTCGGATTAGTAAAAATTGTTACCGGGGTACCACCAACGTTATAAAGCTTAACAACCTCCTGTGCATTGGGATCATCAATATCAATCATTACCGGTATAACCCGTGAATTGATGGCCTTCATCACTTCCTCATCGGCAAAAACTTCACGCTTCATAATCCTGCATGGCGAGCACCACTCCCCGGTAAAAAACAGTAGCATGTTTTTATCGGAATTGTTGGCAAGTTCGCGAGCAGAGACAATATCGTCAGCCCAGATAACATCATTGGAAGGTGCATAAAATGAATACCCTGCATAAGCCAGAGAAACCACCAGAAATGTAAGCCAGAACCATTGCCAAAATCGATGAGACTTCGTTTTATTACTTTTAGGAGGGTTGCTTGATAAAATCGAAGCTTGATTATCTGTTTTATTCATAGTGTAGATTGGGTTTAAATATTTACATGCAGTTAAAAGCTTTTTTGCTTCTTCAGAATTTTAACAATTCTATTGTTGATGATTTCTGACAAATTCCAATTGTAGAGTTTAGGGTCGGTTGTACTATAAAATTCAACAATGACAGCATCCAGATCTTTGTGGTATTTTGCAAAACTTTGGTATCCCGGAACCCAACCTGCATGTTCATACTTATAAACAGAAGAATATATTTCCTGTTCCCCCGGTGCAAACAATGTCCCTTCATTTAATGCCCGCACAAAAGTGCCCACGTCTTCAGCGGTGGCTAACATGCCATGTTCGTCGGCCTTTAAATCAAAGGGATGCCCAATATGATAGCCACTCATCACATCCTCCAGATCAACTTCATTGAGCGAACTGAAAGTATGGTTAAGATGTAATGGCCTTAGAATTTCTTCCTGAATGAATTGAAAGTTGCTATAACCTAGTGCATCATCCATTATCTTATTAATTAAAAGATAGTTGGTATTACAATATTCGTAGTCATCACCAGGTTTAAAGTTGGCTGGCTGATCCAGTATCAATGCCAGACTTTCTTCATAGGTCCTGGTTGGATTAGCCCAAAAATTAGGAGCGTCAGTAAAATTGGGAATGCCACTTCTGTGTTGTATCATCAACCTTAAAGTAATTTTATCTGTGTTTTCGATTCTTCCCACAAGTTCTGGTAAATAATCGGCTATGGTTTTGTCCAGCGAAAGCCGTCCGTCACTTACTAATTTGGTGACAGCTACTGCATCATATAGCTTACTAATGCTGGCAATTTTAAATAATGCATATGGATTGGCAGGTATCTTTGCTTCCCGATTGTGCCAACCGCCGGCAAAGTACTGAGGCGGTTTGCCGGCCTGGTCTATATAAACAATCATTCCGTCAAAGCCATGGCCAATGGCTTCATCTACTTGTGCCTGAATGGTAGCAGGCAGCGGAAGTATCCAGGCTTTTACCAATAACCATGGAACAAAAAACAAGGAAATTGCCGTACCTAGCAATAATACTACTCTAAATATCTGTTTGGTATGTTTCATTCCCATTTTATTTAGTACAGTTTTCTTTTGTAGAAGTTTTAATCACTTCTATTATCACATTTAATGCCTTATCATTTCCGTTAAAATAATCTTTCGATGATAAACTAACAGGGATATGAGGAGCAATCCATTTGCGATTGTCCTCAGCTTTTGAATCCTGATGGAATTGAGTGGAAATCAACCCCATTAATCCGGAATATGGTAATTGAAACCATCCTGCTTCTCCAATATGGTTGGGCTTTGATCCACTAGGTTCGCCTACAAGAATTGGATCTGCATTTTTAGTGATTTCCGTTAATAAGTTATGTCCTGCAGAAAAGGTTTCGCGTCCTATCATCACAAAAATTTCACCTGTTGGGTTCAATACTTCAAAATTGTTGATCATTTTTATTAATGGGGGTAGTAATGAGCCGTCACCTCCTTGGTTACGTCTTAAATCTAAAATCAAATGTTGAGTTTTTCTTTGTGTAATCTTATTGCTCACTTCGAAAGTGAAATCCTCAAGAGATTGGTCTTCCTTATTTGTAACTGTATTAAATTGAATATAGATGATGTTATCATCCTCCAATAATTTATACCAATAAGGATTATTTATTTTTGATAAAAACAAAGGTTGTGTTTTCTTCAGTAGTTGAGGCAATTTTGGGAAACCGGAAAAGTTCCAGTCTATGGGATTCATTGTTACTTCTTGAGGCGCTCCTTTGGAATCGCTTAAAGTTATTACTACTTGTTGGGCGGATTTTATAATTCCTAAGCCTTCAAGTACGTCTGGTAATCCCAAATAGTAAGGGCCTAACCAAAGTGTTTGCATATCGTTATCCCTGGGGTTCACCGCATTTGTTTTATTTAATGCTTCTTCAATTGGTGTACCTTCGATATATTCTACTTCATAACCAATCCATTGCTTAAAGTCTTCTTCTGCGTTAACTATAAACACTCCATCATCAAACTTATATAATTGAATCGGAAGCCGTTTTAATGAGCTATTTTTCGGTGATGTTGGAATAATTAAATTATGACCATTGCCCAGGCTCCCGAAAAGCTTCATTAATTCAACAACTATTTGCTGATCAGATAATGAATCTATCCTAGATTTTAGGCTCAGTATCATATTATCAAACGAAGTTTCAAGTGCAAAATGGGAAGAGTTATAATGTAACTCAAGCATTCGTTCTTTTAAATAGTTTATATCGCAACGCCATGCTTCTTCTCTGGTTAAATCCACATCATCACAATAACCAAACAGCTTACGGAAATCGTTATCCTCATAAAAAGCTTTAAATGCAGGATCACCTTTCAAAAATGGCTTTTCATCATAGCGAGAAGCAAGCCCTTTTTGCAACCATAGCATTGAATTCGCCTTATCGCCGTCTAAGGCGTATGCTTTTGATATTTTTATCATTATGTCATTTGATGGAGCTGAACCTGATGGTATGTTGCTTAGGATGGTTCCTCCACATTCCAATGTTTTTTTCAAGGCTGGAATAGATTTTTGATATTGTTCGGTTTGATAGTATGAAAGCCCAAGTAGATAGAATAAATCACAATCATTTTGATATTGCACAGTAAGCTCCTCCAATAGAGGAATTACCTCTTTCCATTCTCCAAGCATTGCTAAATCAACTGCTTTACTCCTATTGTTGAAGTAATCAATTGGATTTTTAACATTACTATTTGTGGATTGAGCGAAAGCCTTTGTAGATACAATAAGAGTTAAAAAGACAATTCCGACAATGACTATTGAGTAAGCTTTCATTTTGAACATTTTTATATCTTTTTAATTTTTAACCCAAACTAATGTACAAGATATCAGACCATATATCTCCTTGTATCTAGTATGCGGTTGGTTGCTCTTTACATTTTTTCTTTTTTTCCTTTTCTCCAAAAGTAAATACCGAAAACACAGGTAACTATTGCAAACATAACTCCATTTTCGCCAAGCCAATATTCAGTTCCTTCGCTTTTAATGGTTAATTCAGGCAGTATTTTTTGAATATACACATTGCTTACGGCATGAAATAGTACAGCCGGCCATAAACTATTGGATTTAAAAGTGTAGTAGGTCATCATAAATGACATGGATATAATCACCACATAAAACGAAGCTAGTTCCACGAACACATTTTCGCCATAATATACAATTACCGGCCAGTGCCAGGTAGCCCAAATAACTCCACTGAAAACAGAAACACCGGTAAAGGAAAGTACTTTTCTTAATTCATAAATAAAAAATCCCCGCCATCCGATTTCTTCACCTAAAGTTGTTGCTGCTGATCTGATTACTTCAACAGTGCCTAATAAAATAATGGCTATAAATATAATCGAAGTTGAGTTTAACGTTCCTATTCCAATTAAACCAATATCTTTTGCCCACTCTGTTATTGTTTCTTTGTTGGCTATTTCCCCTAAACCAAATATCCAGATTAGCAGATAAGTGATGATACCATACAATGCAGGAACAATATATGATAGTCGAATATATTTCCAATTTCCCCAATTCCAATTTAGGGATGAAACAGGTCGTTTATTTAGTTTCAAAGTAATGATTGCAGCAATGGCTGGAGACCACATCAAACCTCCAATATATATACTTGAAGGGTATAAATTCACAATTGCATAATGAAAAAACGAACTTAGAACTGTAACAATCGCGACAAATGAAAAAATTGTTTTCCATGTTTTTCTGCGTTCTGATAAATTTTCAAGTACCATGTTTTATATTTTGTTCGTTTGATGAAGATTTCTTAGCAAAGTTCGTGATAGTGGATTCAAATTCCATTGACTTGGGTTAAGAAGAGAAATACAATATAGTTCAACTAAATAGTTATTACCACGTTTCCTCTTTTGTGGCCTTTCTCCACGTATTTATGTGCTTCGGCTATTTGCTCCAAAGGATAGATACGGTCGATTACAGGTTTAATTTTATTTTGTTCAGTCAATGATTTTAATTTTAGAAATGCGTCCCTCGGAGTTAAAGGTGTTCCATGATCAATAGAAATATATTTCCCGTCTGCAGTAAGTGCTTTTTTACTTTTCTCTTTCAATTCTGACGATTTAGTGTTTCCAACAGCGTCAATTACATATTTATAAGTTTCCAGTTGTAAGGCCGCATTTTCTGCTGAATAATCAATCATCCCGTCGCTACCCAGAGATTTGACTAATTCGAAATTGCTCCTGCTGCATACACTGGTTACATGAGCACCTGCAAGTTTTGCCAATTGAATCATCATTGTGCCAATACTTCCTGACGCACCATAAATTAAAACTTTATCACCTGTGGTAATGTTTAATTTACTCAACAAATGAGAAGCAAGTAAACCACCGTAAGGTATAGCAGCCGCCTCCTGAAAACTGATATTTGAAGGTTTATGAGCAAGATTCCAATCCTCAGGCAAACATATATATTCAGCATATGAACCAAAATGGCGCTTTGTTGGCGAAACAGATCCATAAGCAAATACCTCATCTCCAATATTAAATGAAGACACCCCTTTCCCTTTACTTTCAATAACACCAGAAGTAACCATGCCTAATATTGGATTTCTTGGTTTTCCAAAGCCGAAAATTAATTGTACAATAAATCTGGCAACTGGTGATGCTTTTAATCCACGAATAAGCACATCGCTGGTTGTAACGGATGTAGCATGTATCTTTATGAGGACCTCATTATCTTTTGGTGTTGGCTTTTTAAATTCAGTTAAAACTAAGTTCTCATAGCTTCCGTACTTTAAACATTCAATCGCTTTCATAATTCTACTTTTTGTGAATGATTATCGTAACAAAGTTAACTTGAGTGAACTTCGTTTTCATTGACTTGGGTTAAGAAGTGAAATGCATCTATGCGAAGAAAGATTAATTAATGAATCAACAACTGAACAATTTATACAATACAAGATGTGACAGAATAAAAATTCAATGGATCGCATCCGCTTTAAAGATTTAAAGAGAAGTTACATTAGAAGTAATCAATTTCGTTAATCTCATGCTCCACGTTATATGAAATCATGAATATGTGCATAGTAACCTTAACTATTATCACATTGAAACTTACAGACTGAAGCAGAAAGTTAGCCTAATGGAAATAGAAAAATGACTATCATGCAATATTTTACAACTTTGATGATACCCCTAAAAAAACCACAAATAACTGCTTACAGAAAAAAGGTCATTTATTCGGGGCAGACCTAGGGGGGGTATTTCTGAAACAATCATTTGTGGTGAATATCTCTGATGTTTAGTTTTTATCAGCTAGCTTTTCATCCATTATTTCCCACAAGTCACGCGGCTTTTCTTTGAAAGTGTCATTAAACAAATAGGCTGAAGCAGTAATAAAACCAATAAATCCTATAAGTATAATAAAATGTGTAAATGGTGTTTTCTGAATCGGCTGACGATCTTTCACCTCACACACTTCGCCCGGACAATACTGGGCCTTTTCTTTATAAACCCACTTATAGAAAAGACATCCCAAACAAATTCCAAAAGCCGACTCAAAGAATAAAAAGATTAAACAGATCAGGCAAATGAGTCCGGTAATAATACTGTATGAATTTAAAATAACAATTAAACCCAGCATTATAACTGCTAAAGCAAATCCGATATTCCAGGCAAACTTTTTTTGCTTTGCTCCAACATATTCGGGTACCTGATTACTAACAATCAATCTTCCGATAATTAACATGGGAGCATATCGTGGATTAATAAACAAACGGATACCAAAATCAAGAAGAAAACCAATAATGAAATATTTAAGCAGAAACATTTCTCCTTTAAATATGGCTGTCATTATTGATATAAAAGCAAATAAAAAAAGTAAACCAGCTGATGCTCTGATCTCACGTTCGTTTAAAACAGGTATTGTATAACCTTCTACATTTTGTCCAAACTGACTCATAAAGTTAATGATTAAGTGAATTTGCTAAAGTAAAAGAATACCCTCTTAAATCAAACCTTCTTGTCTTAAATAGTTGTTAAAATTTTTATAACCTGCTTTTTAAGCAAAAAAAAGCGACAGAATTAAATCCTGCCGCTCAATTATACTTTATAATTTATCTCTTAGAATGAAGCACTAATCCATGTCCATCCTGAGATATCAATAGCATTAGAGTCTTTACCAGAATTTAATGTATATTTATGTGTTTCACCAGAAATAAGGGTTGCGTCGGCTGCCGCTCCATTAATCTGAACATTTGCCAAATCACCACTATCTTTCATATCTAAATCAACAGTGTATCCTTCCATATGTAAACCTGTAATGGTACCTCCTGAAACAGATTTAAATTGAAGTCCTGTACCAGAAGTTGTACAAATAGCTGTTACATTCTCAAATGTAGGATTGTTATTCTCTTTATCTCCTTCAAAAGCAGTTGAAAAACCTTCAATAGTATGTGAGATATAGGTATTCACAATACCTCCACTCCAGCCTTCAGTCCAATCAACAGCGTCATCCTCGTTATTTTCAAGGTATATATTGGTAACTTTTGCTGCACCACCAAAGAACTCAACACCATCATCAGCACCGTTAATAACTGCAATGTTTTCCAATGTTGTTCCTGATCCAACAGCATATAATGAAACTCCGTTATACTGAGACTCTTCGTTAATTTGAGCACCTGTACCTTTGATAACCAAGTATGTTATTGAACCTGAATTATCAGTATTGTCATTTCCACCATATACAAATCCACCAACCTCGGCAACTGAATTCGCACCTGAAGTAGTAACACCTTTACCACAAATAGTTAATCCACCCCAATCGCCAGGATTAGCATCTGCAGATGACAAAATAACCGGGTTAGTATTGGTACCTTGAATGTCGATTTGACCACCCATTAATACAGCAATATAAACTTCAGTTCCTCCAGCATCAGCATGAATTTTAGTTCCTTCAGGAATAGTTAATTTAGCACCATCCTGCACAATGTATGCACCTGATAAACGATAATACTTAGAAGCATCTAAAGTTACATCACCAGTTACTTCACCATTCAATTCCACTACTTCAGCAACTTCAGCATCAATCCATGTCCATCCTGAGATATCCAATGGCTGAGCATCTTTACCCGAATTAAGAAGATATTTATGTGTTTCATCCACTATTAATGTGGCATCGGCATCTGCTCCCTGAATTTGAACAGCTGACAATTCACCACCATCTTTCATATCCAAATCAACTGCATATCCACTTAAGTATAAACCTGTAATGGTACCACCAGAAACAGACTTGAATTGTAAAGCTGTTCCTCCAGTAGTAGAAATAGCTGTAATATTTGTAAAAGTTGGATTATTGTTCTCTTTGTCTCCTTCAAATGCGGTAGAGAAACCTTCAATTGTATGCTCAATATAAGCATTGGTTACAGATCCACTCCATCCTTCAGTCCAGTCGATAGCATCATCTTCATTATTTTGAAGGAAAATATTGGTTACCTCAACAGCTCCACCAAAAAACTCTACTCCATCATCTGAACCATTAATAACAGCAAGGTTATTTACAGTGGTACCAGAACCAACTGTGTAAAATGATACCCCGTTATATTGTGACTCTTCGTTGATTTGAGCACCGGTACCTTTAATTACCAAATATTCGATACTACCTGAGCTATCTGTATTATCATCACCGCCATAAATAAAACCACCTACTTCTGCTGTTGAATTAGCTCCTGAAGTAGAAACACCTTTTCCACATAGAGTTAAACCACCCCAGTCACCTGGAACAGCGTTTGGAGAAGACATTATAACAGGATTTGAAGCAGTACCGTTAATTTTGATTTTACCACCCATTAAAACAGCAACATATACTTCTGTACCGCCAGCTTCAGCAACAATCTGAGTTCCTTCTGGAATGGTTAATGTAACTCCTTCAGAGATTATGAAAGCACCTGTCAACTGATATTGCGACATTGAAAGTGTGTAGTCTTCATTAAGTGTACCTTCCATCACTCCACTTTCTAAATTTTCGATTACTTCATCTTTTGACGGAACAGGGTTATTGTTATCGTCACAACTTGAAAACAAAGGCGCAGCTATTGCAGCTAATGCCAATACTTTAAGAGCAAATTTTTTCATTTTTTCCATTTTTTAGGACGTTCAATTATTTTTAACAATTAGTTTAGATCAATACTTAATCCAAGGCTCAACGAAACTCCTTTTTTGTAAGAACTCACGACTTCTGTCCTTGCAGGCTCATCGCTTGTTGGTACAATCAATTGGGTTTGTTCAACCTTTGGGTTTAACAGGTTTTTACTTGTAAACTTCAATGATATTTTTTCAGATAATTTTTTACTTAAGATTAAATCCAGTGTAACAAAACCTTTTTCAACAATCTCACTATTAAACAAAGTCTCTCTTCCGGAATAACTTTCAGGTGCACCTAAAGCAAAAACTTTATCAGAAGAATAGTTGCCGGATACAGTTGCCATAAATGCCTTAGGCTTATTATTGGTAAAGCTTAATGCACCATTTAAAATTAATTCAGATGCTCCTTCCAGATCCGATTCTGTTTTATTGAAATACTGGAATTCATCCAATAAATCCTGTTTAAACCACATTTTAGTAACATTCACTGTTAAGTCTAACTTTGGCATGTCAGATGTAGCAGGTTTGATAAGATCAATTCTCGACTCTAACTCAAACCCATATACATTTGCCTTATCACCTGTATTAGCAAAGTAGAAATAACCTGATGATCCTCTGGTTTGTGCACGGTTAATAGGATCATTAATAATCTTATAGAAACCGGCAACAGATATTAACTGACCAGGTGTTGGAAACAGTTCCCATTTTAGATCTGCATTGTAGTTTTCAGAAATTTTTAAATCAGGATTACCTTTTGTTACACGACCTGTAGGTGATACATACTCGAAAGGAGCAATCTCTTTAAACTCTGGTAAGGTTAATGTTTTACTGGCAGCAAAACGGATTGCACTTTTATCTGACAATTGATATTTCATATTAAGCGCCGGAAGTATATTGTTGTATGAATTAGAAGAACTTCCAATACGTCCAACGTAATTTGCCACATCCCAATTCACATCCAACTGATCAACTTCGAATCTTACACCCACATTGGCACTAAACTTATTCACATCCAAACCATAGCTTGCAAATCCAGCATAAACAGATAGTTTACCGTTATATAAGTCTGGCTTACCTTCTCTAATTCTTAAGGCACCATCGTCATACAAATCTCCATCCAACAAAACCTCATCAACATTATCCAATGATGAAACAGATCTTCCTCTTGCATAAACTCCAATAGCCTGAGAATTAAAATCTCTTTTCTTCTGTCTGAAGTTTCCTCCAAAATCGATTTTCATCTTCTTAGCGTCTTCATTTACAAAGAAGTATTCATTATTGATAAATCCGTTTAATTCACCATCCTCAATATTTTGCATCGATTTTTTCTGCTGATAATCGCCAACATAAGCAAAGGCAAATGTTCCATCAGATAAAATATTTCCCTGGTTACGAATACGATTAGGTTCTTCTGCATCCACCCTGTTGTAACCGAAAGCCCACTTCAACTCATCTTTTTCTCCGAACTTATGAGTTCCTAATATCTGATTAATCAGTAATGTAGTTTGCTTCAGGTTTTGGTCTCGAACAAAAGCACCATCTTCCTGTGGATCCTGGTCTCTTACATAACCTTCACCATTTCTGCCACTCTCATACAACTGATCAGTGGTTTTATGAACCAATAAACTATTGATGTTGATACTATGATTGATATTAAAATCGTAACCAAGATTCAATAAGCCGGTTGTATTGTATTCGGTTTGAAATTGCTCAACATCATTATAACTGTTATTAAGGTTATTCATTCGGTAACTTTGAAATAACCCTGTCTGGTAACTTGAAGATCCTGATTGAGATACAGTAGCAAAAATGGTAAGATCTTTATCTGACAACTTAACCTTTTTACCTCCCATTGCAGAAATACCATAGTTGAGTGGCATGCTCTTTTTAACAGTACTCCAACTTTGATACTGAACAGCATCTAATGTGTTATATGGAGATGAATAATAGCCCAGAGTCTGATCATTCAGGTTTTGAGTTCCATAAAAATTACTATATACCCCATTTGACAGCACATTAGTATTTGCTCCACCCGAAATACCTATATTAACTTTATCTGTAAATGTTTTGGAACTAATATCAACAGCTCCCGAAGTAAGATCGGCATAGTTTTCAACACTATATGTTTTACTAACTCCAATATTCTTGATAACATTGGTTGAAAACAAATCCAGATCAATGTTCTTTCGCTCTACATCATCAGACGGGATAGGTAAACCATTCATTGTGGTTGACAAGTATCGATCGCCTAATCCTCTAATATATACATCACCTGATCCTTCACTTTGGGCAACACCCGAAATTTTTGAAGTAGCATCTTCAGCATCGGACACTCCCAGAGCTGACATACGACTGGCACCAATACTTTCTTTAATCACTTCTGCCTTCTTTTGCTCCAGCATCAAAAAGTTCTCCGATTCACGATTGGCTTTGGCAACAACCTGTACTTCTTCCAAATCCATTTCGGCAGTACCCAGTTGAAAATCTAAAACAGTCTCTCCATCAGCTGTAATAACCACACCTTGTTTCACTTGTGGTTCGTAAGAGATATACTGAACACGGATATTATAAGTACCAGCTTCCAACGGAGGCATTTGATACTCACCCATAAAGTTCGTAATGGTTCCGGTAGTAGTTCCATCCACAACTATAGCGGCTCCTACCAACTCTTCTCCGGTAGCTTTGTCTGTGATTTTTCCTCTTAAAATTCCTGTTTGGGCCATCCCCTGTGAAAAAACGGCCACTAAGATTACAATGGTTGCAACGATTTGCTTTTTCATTTTTCCTCTCAATTCTTAATAAATTACAGGAGCAAAAGTATGGCACCCAATCATGAGAGGCGATAAGAGATAATTAATTCAATTTTAAGTATTCGTTAAGTAGCTTTTTGATCTATTTTACTGATTTATTGTATATTAAGCCAAATCATCAAACAATCATCCACAGGTTATAAATTCGCACTTAAAGTTCATCTAACATTCAATTAACAATTGGTATGATGATATGACATTAAGTTAAATAAGCCACTTGACTTTGTCTGATTTTCCTGTAAACACAGGCTATAACGACATGTTGTAAGTAGTAATCTGAGGTAATAGTTACCAGGTCTATAAACCTCTATTTAGCTGCACCAATAAAATCACGGTGCGATTTAAGCAGATTGATTGAATACAAAAGAATGTTTTTTGTTTCGGCAAGTAAGTCGAGATATAATATACTCATACGAGTTCGTCCATGACCTGATTGAATTCTTTTAATCTGATTTTTACGAAGTTCTTCCAGAAATCCTAACAGGAAATTCTGTTTTATCACCATATCTCCTATCAACGCATATTTGTGTTCTTTCTCAATATGGACCAAATGATTGAAAAAAGCTGATACCTGATCCAGCAATTCTTGTATATCACTTTGCTGTTCAGCGTTTAATCCTTTATGATGATTTTCGAAATGGATATAAAGAGGTTTGGTAATACCAGTCAGACAATTCACCAGTTCCGTAAGGTAATCAAATGCCTGAATAAAATACTGACCAGAGTCAATACCATCTTCATTCATCTTAGAATAGGCATAAAACATTTGAGATTTGCCATTTCTGGCATACTTTCTAAGCTTATCTGCCTTACTGTTTGCTTCTCCAAGCTGACGAAGATCCTCGTCAATAAATCCCTGAATAGCCAGTGTATATATTTTTGAAGCTTCCAATAAATTGCGACGGATTTGTTCTCCTCCCGATTCAACAAGAAAGTCCATGTTGGTTTCGGTTTCCTCATTGAATTCTTCTTTCAGGGCTTTCTTCTCTTCCAAACGGCTATTATAATATCGTTTTGTACGGAAAAGAATATATATAACCAAAGTGGTTGCGATGATGGTTGCCGGCCAGCTTCCGTACCATATAATATAAGCAAAAATAAAGGCACCAATAAAAGCCAGACAAGCGGTAAAAAACCAACCCCCAATAATTGTCAATACACCGGATACACGATAAACGGCACTCTCACGTCCCCAGGCCTGATCAGCCAATGATGAACCCATAGCCACCATAAACACTACAAAAGTTGTGGATAAAGGAACACGCATATAGGTACCAATAGAAATTAAAATACTTGCAACTACAAGATTTACTGAAGCTCTTAAAGTATCGAAATACAATGTACGATCATTACCTCCGGAGCCATCGTAACTATCTACCCTTTTATATCTCGAGTCAAGTATGCTGACCAATTTAGATGGAAGAAGAGAAATAATTGCATGGTGCACCTGCAGAAAATTTCTGACAATAACCTTTGAAAGATAAGAGGGTTCGAATCTCTCATAACCAACCGATTGTCTTCCCAGATAAACCTCCGTTTCAGTTACACCTTTCGCTTTACGCGAATAAAACATAGTAACAATCATCACTACTCCAGCAAAAGCCAGAATACTTTGATAGGTGAAATCCTTTAGTATATCCTTTTCCAGAAAATTGGAACTCAGAAAATCCATTGAAAAAGAATCGGGATCAATACTGCCTGATGCCAGAAAAACTTTAAAACTTTCGAGAGCTGCAAGTGGTAAGCCTATAAAATTAACCAGATCATTTGCAGCAAATGACATCGCCAGGGCGAAAGTTCCAAAAAGGACAACAATACGTGGAATATCGGTATTAAATGATAAACCCAGAAAAAGAAAAATAAAAGTAGTTAAAGCAAAAACACCAAAAAGTAATTCAGGTAAATATTGCTGAGCAAGTATAAACCACTGAGCATCTCCAAACAAACTACCACCAAGTGCTTTTTTGGCTACCATAAATACGATAGAAGTAATAGAAATACCTCCTACAATGGCAAAAAGAACTTTAAACCGATTCTTATAATTAAAAGTAAAAATCATTCGGGAGACAAACTGAACGATCATACCTACAATAAATGCCAGAAATATGGACAATACAATTCCTGCCAGAATTACGAATGCCTTATCGGTGTTAATGAGGTTTTGTACTTCAACTCCATCGATGCGAGCCTGACCTTTTTTTATAAAACTTAAAGCCAATGCTCCTCCCAGTAATTCAAACACAACTGCCACAGTGGTTGAGGTCGGGAATCCAAGTGTATTGAAGCCGTCTATTAGAAGAATATCAGTAAGCATAACGGCAATAAACACCACCATCAAATCAGTAAAACCAAAGCTAGAGGGGTAAATGACACCTTTACGTGCAACCTCCATCATTCCAACTGATAGAAAGACACCAATGATTATACCTGTTGCAGCTATCCAGTAGACTACTCTTCGATTGGCTACTCTGGATCCGATTGCAGCATTCAGAAAATTCACCGCATCATTGGACACTCCAACAATTAAATCGGCAACGGCCATTAAACCAAGAAGAATTACTGCAATCCAGATAAACGTCATTGTACTATTTTTTCGCCGTAAAGATAGACTCAATATTTACAGCTAAGATAAAACCAATTGTTAAGATTTTGTTACCAAATTCAATTAATTAAGCTGTCATAACCAATAATTTGGGCTTTAAATCTTTAGATAACATTCTATTAACCTAAACCTTAGGTTTTATTAATAATTGAACTTGATATTTTTACTTTACCTTTGTTTCAAAATTAAAGACACATGAAATCGTTGGAACCTCAGAAAATTACTGGATTTATTTCTTTGGGTTTTCTTTTTTTGGCCGCCATCTTCTTTATAGCAAATTTCTATAGCCCTAATTTATATTACTCTTTAGCCATCTCAATACCTCTTTTCTTTGCTTTATCGTTTGCATTGGTAAGCTATTTCATCAACAACTTTATTTATTCGCGAATTAAACCAATCTATAAATCGATTCACGGATTTAAACAAGATGATATACAGTCTGAAGATCCAAATAAGAATGATATTCTTTCGTCGATCAATAAAGAAGTCGCTGACTGGATGAACAACCGAAACCAGGAAATCCTGGAACTTAAGCAAATGGAGAAATACCGGAAAGAATTTCTGGGTAATGTATCTCATGAGTTAAAAACACCCATCTTTAATATTCAGGGATATATCTTAACCTTACTCGATGGTGGATTAGACGATCCTAACATCAACATGCTTTACCTCAATCGTACTGAGAAAAGTATTAACCGTATGATTAGTATCGTGGATGATCTGGAAGCTATTTCAAAACTGGAAGCTGGTGAATTAGAATTGAACATTACGTCGTACAACATTATTCAAATGTTTGATGAAGTTATTGAAATGCAGGAGATTCGTGCCAATGAGAAACACATTAAACTGAAATTTGGTAAAGGATCAGAACGTCCTATTCTGGTAAATGCAGATAAGGAAAGAATGTTTCAGGTAGTAATCAATCTGATTGTAAATTCCATTAATTACGGTAAAAAAGGCGGACAGACAACAGTCAGCTTCTATGATATGGATAACCGTGTTCTGGTAGAAATAAAAGATAACGGTATTGGTATTGCCGAAGAACATCTTCCGCGTATATTCGAACGATTTTACCGTGCTGATAAAAGCCGAAGCAGAGAGCAGGGAGGTACAGGTCTTGGACTTGCCATTGTGAAGCATATCATTGAAGCTCACAAACAAAGAATTAACGTAAGCAGTAAAGTAGGACAAGGAACTTCCTTTACTTTTACTATGGAAAAAGCTCCTTAATGTTATCTTTACGTATTGATAATATTAAAAAAATATTTTTTTAATACATACGGTTACTTTCGCAGTAAATAATAAATTAACATGGATACATCGAATTATAAAATACTTTTGGTTGATGACGAACCCGACATTATTGAATTTCTGGGTTACAACTTAAGAAAAGAAGGTTTTACTGTATTTACAGCCAACAATGGCGAACAAGGGTTAAAAGTAGCTCAGGCCGAAATACCCGAATTGATTATCCTTGATGTGATGATGCCAGAAATGGATGGTATTGAAACATGTGAAGAAATTAAACGAATTCCGGCACTTAAAAATTCTATTGTGGCTTTTTTAACTGCCCGTGGTGAAGATTATTCTCAGATAGCCGGATTTGACGCAGGAGCCGACGACTATATAACCAAACCCATTAAACCAAAGGTGCTTATTTCAAGAGTTAAGGCGCTCTTAAAAAGGTATCATCCAAACGATGATTCCAAATCTACCGAATCATCAGCTGAAACCATTAATATTGGTGATCTTACCATCGATCGCGAACGTTATATTGTAATCAGTTCAGGAGAAGAGATGGTCTTGCCAAAGAAAGAATTTGAATTGTTGCTTCTGTTGGTTTCAAAGCCAGAGAAAGTATTTACCCGCGACGAGATTTACACCTCTGTATGGGGTGATAACATCATTGTTGGCGACAGAACCATTGATGTACATATCAGAAAGTTACGCGAAAAAATTGGTCAGGATCATATCCGCACAATTAAGGGAGTTGGATATAAATTTGTGGACTAATCGTATAATTATTAACGACATAATTCAATTTCACGGCTAATTATTGCTCAAACTCATCATAATTATTACTTTTAGCAAAGATTATTATGAATGATAATCAACAGATAAAGTGGAATACAAACTGTCGTTTATGAAAAATATTATTAGCATGATGCTTGTTATAGGTTTGATTACCTTGGTTAGCTCATGTAAAAACACTCCTGAGAAGCAAGCTCAGAAACCCCAGACCAAAGTGGTTGAAAAACCTGTAAAAGATACTCTTGCGGTAGATACTTTGAAAAAAGTAGCTGAAGTTGAGGTTAAAAAACCAGAACCTCCTAAACCGGATGATAAATACTTTTTAATAGCCGGTAGTTTTCAAAGTAGAGAGAACGCTGAGATTTTTAAGTTACGTCTGGAAGAGCAAGGTTATTCATCCAGCATCATCGAAAGAAGACACGGACCTAATACTGAATTTTATAAAGTATCATACAAATCGTTTTACGATAAAAATGAAGCCTTTGCCGAACTACGAAGGGCCAGAAATACAGAAGGCAATGATAATGTGTGGCTTTTGGTAAAAAAATAACCAGATCAATTACATATTACAAAGGAGGCTTAATGCCTCCTTTTTTATTTAAATATCTCAATCATTGAATTAGATTTTGTTACCAATTGCGTTTTAAACCCCAATTCTTCAGCTGCCTTCAAATTAACTTCAGAATCATCAAGAAATAAAGTGGTTTCAGGCTTCAATCCTGATAACTCAATTACCTTTTCGAAAGCACATTTTTCAGGCTTGCTGCATCCCAACTCATATGAATAATAGGCCGCTGTAAACAATTCTTCGATATGTTCATAGCCCTTAGCCATCTTACTGAATTTTTTTAAATGAATACCATTGGTATTACTTAAAATATAGGTATGATAATTTTGATGCAGTTTTTCCAGTATCTGGACTCTTTCGATAGGAAACTCAACCAAAATGGATTGCCAGGCTTCAATAATTTGTTCATCTGAAATATGATCACCTGTTTGCTTTTTAATGCTGGACAGAAACTCTCTTTCATCAATATCGCCTCGCTCAAAAGCTTTAAACAAACCAATGTGATGACTCTTTGTAATCTGGTCTTCAATTCCTTTCATACCAATATTTATAAAACCATCAATGGCTTTTTGTACATCGATATCAATAATAACACCTCCCAAATCAAACAAAAAAGCTTCAATTCCAGCAAATCGCTTTAAATCCATTTTACCAAAAATATTTTAATACAAGAATACAGTAAAATTATAAGAGTTGTCAGAGTCTGCAACTTTGAACGGCCAAATTCAACTAAATACATTATCTTTGCAAGGATTTTTTGGCTTCATGTTAACTGAAGTCGAAAATGATAGCAACTTTTTAAAGTTGCTTTTATGTAATTCAGAAAAATTCATAAGCAGAATGAGTACGTTGGAACTGAGCGAACAGGAAATTATCAGACGCAATAGCTTGCAAGAACTGAGCAAGTTGGGTATTAACGCATATCCGGCTGAACAATATAAAACCACTCACTTTTCAAGAGAGATAAAACAGGAATTCGATCCTGAAAAAGAAAACCTTAAGGAGGTTTGCATTGCAGGTCGAATCATGAGTCGTCGTATTATGGGTAAAGCCTCGTTTGTTGAGTTGCAGGATTCAGAAGGACGTATTCAAATCTACCTTAACCGCGACGATTTATGTCCGGGTGAAGACAAAGAACTTTACAATACAGTATTCAAAAAATATCTGGATATCGGTGATATCATTGGTGTGAAAGGTTTTGTGTTTAACACTCAGATGGGTGAAACCACCGTTCATGTGAAAGAAATGACCATCTTAAGCAAATCGTTAAAACCACTTCCGATTGTTAAAGAAAAAGATGGTAAATCATATGATGCCTTCACCGATCCTGAACAACGTTATCGTCAGCGTTACGTTGATCTAATTGTAAATCCGGCGGTAAAAGACGTATTTAAAAAACGCGCTACCATCATTAAAACCATGCGTCAGATGTTTGACGATATGGGTTACCTTGAAGTTGAAACACCAATTCTGCAATCCATTCCGGGTGGTGCTTCTGCACGTCCGTTTATTACACATCACAATGCATTGGACATTCCATTGTATTTACGTATTGC
This sequence comes from uncultured Carboxylicivirga sp., assembly GCF_963674565.1. Taxonomy (NCBI): domain Bacteria; kingdom Pseudomonadati; phylum Bacteroidota; class Bacteroidia; order Marinilabiliales; family Marinilabiliaceae; genus Carboxylicivirga; species uncultured Carboxylicivirga sp. Next base: position 4,591,140 of record NZ_OY771430.1, on the reverse strand, counting down.
CAATGAGCTTTATCTGAAGCGCTTGATTGTTGGTGGATTTGAGGGTGTTTACGAGTTTGCTAAGGATTTCCGTAACGAAGGAATGGACCGTACACATAATCCTGAGTTTACTGTAATGGAAATTTATGTGGCTTACAAGGATTACAACTGGATGATGGAATTTACCGAAACCATGTTGGAAAAAGTAGCCATGGCTTTACACGGTACCACGAAAGTGAAGATCGGTGATAAAGAGATAGATTTTAAAGCTCCTTATCGTCGTTTGAGTATGATTGATGCCATTAAAGAATATACTGGTATTGATATCACTGGCATGAATGAAGAGCAGCTTCGTGCTGTTTGTGCTGATTTGGAAATAGAAATTGACGATACCTTCGGAAAAGGTAAGTTGATTGATGAAATATTTGGTGAGAAATGTGAAGGACACATGATTCAGCCAACATTTATTACTGATTATCCGGTTGAGATGTCACCTTTGTGTAAGAAACACCGCGATAATCCGGAATTAACAGAGCGTTTTGAATTGATGGTTAATGGTAAAGAGCTTTGTAATGCTTATACCGAGTTAAATGATCCTATCGACCAGTTGGGACGCTTCCAGGAACAATTACGACTGTCGGAAAAAGGTGATGATGAAGCCATGTTTATCGATCACGATTTTGTACGTGCTTTGGAATATGGTATGCCTCCTACATCGGGTATGGGTATCGGTATCGACCGTTTAACCATGTTTATGACAGGCGAAGAATCAATTCAGGATGTATTATTCTTCCCACAAATGCGTCCTGAGAAAAAACCTCAGATAGATACTGATGACAAATTTACTGCTTTGGGTATTCCTGAAGAATGGGTATCTGTTATCAGAAAAGCAGGATTCAACAAAGTGAGTGCGTTGAAAGAAGTAAAGCCTGGAAAACTATTTCAGGACATCTGCGGACTGAACAAAAAGCATAAATTAGGTTTAACCAATCCTTCACAGGACGACGTTATAAACTGGTTAGCTTAAACTTTAAGAGATATTTAATAAAGCAAAAGAGGCATTCTTGCCTTTTTTGTTTTATTTTAATGGTTTAAAATGAACCAAATGCATATGGATGAAACATCAACGGTAGGAATAATTGGTAGCGGCAGCTGGGCTACAGCCATAGCAAAGATGTTGTTGAACAATGTTCCTTCTATCAACTGGTACTTCCGTAACCCAATACACATTACCGAATTCAAAAAGAAAAAACACAACCCTAATTATCTTTCAAGTGTGATGTTTGAAACAGAGAATATTTTCTTCTCTGATGACATCAATGAGATTGTAAAAAGATCAGATATAATTATACTGGCTGTTCCTTCAGCGTTTATCAAATCAGCACTTTCCGATCTTTCTGAGCCACTGAATGATAAATTCATTGTATCGGCTATTAAGGGTTTGGTTCCCCAGGAAAACCTGATTATCGGACAGTACCTGCATAAATTTTACAACGTACCAACCGACTCTATCGGAGTTATCAGTGGACCTTGTCATGCTGAAGAGGTTGCTTTGGAACGTTTGTCTTATCTTACTATTGCTTGTCAGGATATTAAACGGGGTAGAAAATTTGCCTCGTTCCTCGATTGTTCCTATATCATGACATCTGTAACAGATGATATTTATGGAACTGAGTATTCGGCTGTTCTGAAAAACATTATGGCTGTTGCTTCCGGTATTTGTCACGGATTAGGTTATGGTGATAACTTCCAGGCGGTATTAATCTCCAATGGTATACAAGAAATAAAACGATTTGTAGACACTGTACATCCGATAACGCGTGATATAAAAAGCTCGGCATACCTCGGTGACTTACTGGTAACAGCTTATTCACAATTTAGTCGAAACCGGATGTTTGGTACCATGGTAGGTAAAGGATACTCGGTTAAATATGCACAAATGGAGATGCTGATGATAGCAGAGGGATACTATGCAGTTAAAAGTATTAAAGAGATCAATGATAAATACAAAGTAAACATGCCAATTTGCGAAGCGGTTTACAATATCATCTACGAGAAAATATCACCAGCAATTGAAATTCGGTTGCTGACAGAACATTTAAGATAATCCCGACTAAGTCGGGATTTTTTATGGATAATTAATCACGCCTCAAAACTATTCCTTCAGCAGGTTAACTTCAATAAAAGATTGGTTTTGGGTTGAATGATAGACCTTATGTGTAGCCTTGATAAAATCCTCAGGTAAAGCCTCAAAAATATTATCCACATATTTCTGCGGATTTCGGTCAACTAAAGGAAACCAAGAGCTCTGAACCTGAATCATTATCTTATGCCCTTTTTTAAAGCAATGTAATACATCCTGCAACTCCAGATTAATATCTTCTACTTTCCCCGGTTTAAAAGGCTCAGGGTTCTCATAACTATTACGGAAACGACCACGGATTACTTCGCTGCGAACCATTTGTTGATATCCTGCCATTTTTAGTCCTGGTCGGGTATGTGCATTATCCTCCGCATCTGATGGATAGACATCAATTAATTTTACTACCCAATCGGCATCGGTTCCGGTTGTGGATACTTTCAAACGAGCCATTAATGGTCCGGCTAAAATCAGTTCCTCCTCCAGCACATCCGTTTCAAAAACCAATACATCAGGTCGACGGGCAGCAAAACGCTGATCATCGGTCATGTATTCCTTGGTCATACCAAAGGCAGTCTCTTCGGTATATGGGACAGGTTTAGAAGGGTCGCTAACGAATTCATCAAAGGGCTGTTCTGTTGATTGAACAGCTGAAAACGACAGCTTTCCCTTATCGTGAAAAAAGAGTTTCTTTGATTCCACATCTTTTGGCGGCCACTGATCGAACTCTCTCCATTCGTTTTTGCCGGTCATAAAAAGAGTTGCTTCAGCCACATCTAAACTACCTTCATCCTTGAGATAGTACTTAAAAAACGGCAGCTCAATCTGGTGACGATAATACAATGATGTTTTTTCCTCGAAAGAAACATTTCCCAAATAATCGCCATCTGTGCGTGCCCAGCCTCCATGAATCCATGGACCGATTACCAAACGGTTGTTTCCATTTGGTGAATTTTCCTCAATGGATCTATACGTTTTAAAAGTTCCATACAGATCTTCTGCATCATACCATCCGCCAACAACCAATACGGCAGGTTTAATATCTTTCAGATGAGGAAGAATATTTCGGTCTTGCCAGAATTGATCGTAATTTGGATGCTTCGCTAATTCATTCCAGAATGTAATGCTATCTCCGAAATAGTATTTTTTCACATTTGATAATGGTCCCATCTTCATGAAGAAGTCATATCCATCGGGATTGTTCCAGTCATAGGGTTCAAGCCAGTCCTGATATGGACTTTGCCGGGGAATATCCATTGCAGCAAAAAATCCCATGTTTAATAAAAAGAAAGCACCGTGATGATGCGGATCGTCGTAGAACCAATCTGAAATAGGTGCCTGGGGTGATACACATTTTAAAGCAGGATGGGCATCAATAGCAGCACATGAAGTATAATAACCCGGATAAGAAATACCCCACATTCCGGCTCGTCCGTTATTGTTTTCCAAATTTTTAATCAACCAGTCAATGGTATCATAAGCATCAGAACTCTCATCCACATCACTATTTGAGCTTTTATTTGCAATAAAAGGAGTCATGTGTTGGTATTTACCTTCCGACATAAATCTCCCTCTAACATCCTGAAATACAAAAATGAATTTCTCACGAAGAAACTCAGGAAACAAACCCCTTCTGAAATTAAAACCATAATCCTCACCATAGGGTGCTACATTATATGGAGTGCGGTTGTATAAAATAGGATAGCTCTCCGACCTATCTTTAGGGGTATAAATAACTGTAAACAATTTAACCCCATCGCGCATGGGAATTTCTACTTCTAATTTGGTATAATTTTCAAGCAAATAATCTGTATCGTGATTGCTTCCTTCAGTTATATTTACATGACCCATAAAAATACCAAACAGCAACATAATCCTCAGTATACTATTTTTAACTGCATCTACAGAACTGGTATTATGACTTTTAATAACGTACTTAACTATTAGTTTCAGTATTTGATTCATATCATTTATTTAATCTACAAGATGCTCTACGAACTTATTTCAAATAAGATATACGTAAGATGTAGTAATTAATTTATTTTTTTCTAGAGCAAGCTAAAAATCAAAGTCCCAAAATAAACTAAAAGATTTATCAAAGTGAATAGTTTAATCTTAAGTTTTTCAGTATAACTATACCATAATAACAATCCACTGGCAATAAATCCTATAATATAAAGTATAACAATAAGAAGCAAAGCGAAAAATCCTAACGGATTAATATCATCATCCAAATGATAGAAAAACCAAAAACAAAAGATAGAGTTCACTATTAAAATAACAGAAACCAATACTACTATTATCTCTGATATTGGATAACTATATTCTTTAAACTTTTCTTCTTTCTTGTCTTCGCCACCATAATCTATCAATGGGTGCTTAAATATTCTTTGTGGCATCTAAAAAAAATAAAAATAGATTTATTACGGCACAATGAGAACAGGAATTCATTCCTGAAATCGATTTTATAAATTAATGAATATTCGTCAAGTGTAAAAGAATAATTTTTGTTTAATGCCTATGTGTTTTAGTACGTTGACGTAATTCAGAACAAAAAAATCATAATCACCAATTCTAAAGCTATTTATGAACCGAAAAGTTAAAACCTATTTGAAAACCAAATAATGCGGTTGCTTCTGCATCATAACCATCCAAACCCGCAACGAGTCCGGCAAAGAATTGATCGGAGAAATGGTAATTATAGAAAACCTTCCCGTAATAAGGTTCAATTGATTGATTTGTTTGATTTCCAAATTCTATAAGTTCAACATCGCCATTTAGGTCATAAACTGAACGAGTTGTAGAATAACTTTTAAATCCGATACCTGTACCGATAGCTAATTCATGCTTTGCAAGGTTTGAATTTTTAAATAATTCAAAGGGTTTAAACAAAAACAACAAACTTGCAGAACCCATTAAATCACCTCCATAATTTGTTTGATTAATACTACCATCAAAAGAACTTAGTGTAGTATTATTTCTTGCATTCCAACTATTCTCAATATCATACGAAGGAATCGTTGAAACAAAGCTAAAAGTAGGAGCAATCTCCAATGATTTAAAAAGTGGGATGCCAACATCAAAAGAATAGAAATATCCGTCAACTGCATTAATTCCACTGGCGCTTCCAAAACTTCCTCTTATCGCCCACTTTTGTTGTGCCTGTAATTTAAGAGTGATAACACTAAAAAATAGTGCTAAAAGTAAAATTAATTTATTCATAGTTTAATAGGTTTGGAATTATAAACACCTCATCAAGGTAAACAAAATATTAATATTTTATTATATTTTTATTTCAATTGAAACAAAGTAATATCAAAGAAACCAACTCTAAAGTTCTAATAATATGAGTTGATTAATATAAATGACTTATCTTTTTGTTTATTATTATATTTCAACTTTGTAAATAGTTACTAACAATTAGATATGAAAAACCCTAAAGAACAAACGAACAAAAAACTACTTATTGAAATAGGGCTTGTTCTTCTGACCGGAACAGGAAAATTTTTGTTTATGGATTATCTTAACTGGAGATTACCTTTTATTGTTTTTGCAATTATTTTTTGGGTTTTGTATGTAATATTTATTCACAGAAAAGATAAAATGGCTTTACAGATGTGGGGCTTTCGGAATGATAATTTTTGGAAAGTAACAGGTATGGTGGCACCTTTTGGATTTATAGCCATTGTACTATTTACATTGATAGGTTGGTACCAAAACACACTTAATATTACATGGCACCTGCTGCCCATCCTGATTTTATATCCCATGTGGGGTATTGTTCAGCAGTTTTTAGTCATAGGAATTATTGCAGGCAATCTACAATCAATGAAGACATATAAAATTCCTGCATTTATAAATATTACTCTTACAGCAATATTATTCGGATTATTCCATTATCCGTTTTGGTGGTTAGTGACCGGCACATTTTTTCTCGCATTATTTTACGGCTACATATATCTTAAGCAACGAAATATTTATGTGTTGGGCATTTTTCACGGATGGTTAGCCGCATTGTTCTATTATACTGTAGTAGGCCGGGATCCTTTTATTGAAGTATTTGGTAAATATTTCCAATAACAATTGATTTTTATGAAATCTAAAACCGACTATCAATCATTACTCATGTTCTAAAAATATTTACTTCGGTTTCCAATTGAAGTATCTATTCTAGTTTCTCTTTTATAGTCACCTTTTCCTCATAATTTTTAATTGCAACATTTTCATGACATTAATAAAATAAATTACATACTCATTTTTCTCTAACATAGACCTGATTTAAAATACAAGGAATGAAAACCAGATGGTTTAACGATTCAGATCAGCCATCTTTTAACCTTACTCTTGTAGGTTTTATATTCATCTCCTATTGCTTCTAGCAAAAATTCTTCTTCCAAACGTACCTGTATCTGGATAACCAAAATACCAGAAACTAATAATATCGCAGTAATCATATTTGGTATCATAAGAAATAAGCCAATAAATTGAATGATGACAGCCAGAAAAATTGGATTTCGTGTAATGGAGAAGAGTCCTTTGGTTACCAGATTTACCTTATTCTCGTCATCAATGCCAATGCGCCATTCATCAGCCATATTACGTTGAGCAATCACAATTAAGATGAATGTCAAATGTAATAATGCCAATCCTATCCAGGGTAATGTGTTGCTATTGAGATATTCAATGGGTACTAAATAAGTCATTATTTGAGGAAAGAAAGCGTTTAGTATAATGGTTATAAATGCCAATGATGAAATCATTTTATAAGCTTTCCCCACATAATTAATGGCTGTTTCCTTTTTATCAAACCGAAAGGGATTTATACCTGTTTTTTTGTAGGTGATGTAGCTGGGTATAACAAAAACAGTAACCAGAAAAACACAGTAATAAGCAAATAAATAGATAGCCATCATTTGAATATTTTTAGTTTGAAACCTCCGTTAAAAACAAATCCGTCAGTTGGTGCCCAGATATCAGGGAAGCCCGGATTACTGGTTGGCGGAAGTACAACCGGCTCAAACTGGGATTGATTGGTATTCGTAAAATTCTCGAAATTGATAAACACCGAAAACCTTTCGAACATGCGCATCAACATTACTCCCATCACCCAATAATCGGGTTTGACGTTGTAGCTATTGTCGAATTGAGAACCGGTATAATAAAGCTCGTATCCAGCCGACCACTTTTCTTCAATTTCATACATTAATACAAAACCGGCTTTATGCTTCGGTGTTAATGGCTTTTGATTATTGATATTGTCGTATTGCAGATCAGTACTGATAAAGGCATAATTAACAAATAGCTTAAAATCCTCGTAGGTTAGTTTCATATTGGTTTCAAAGCCTGAACTAAGTATGTTTCCATCAGCACTTTCAAAATAAGCCCGGTTACTGACATTATCTTCCCTTAAAACCAATGCATTCTTAAGTCGCGTCAGGAAAAACATCTGATTGATAGAGAAAGTCATTTCATCACCCAAAGCTGTTTTGTAATTAATATCGAAGTTTCCACCCATAGAAGTTTCCGCTTCCACCTTATTAGATAAGGGTAGGATGTCTCTGAAGTAAAGTCTCTCGGCATCTTCAGTGAAAATGGTAGGAAGCTTATAGCCCATGGCTCCGCCAAATCTTGAACTAAGTTTTGGATTGGCTTTGAATAATAACGAAAAACGTGGTAGCACAAAGACGCCATAGTCGGTATTGTAATCAGTTCGTAAACCAGTTTCTAATATAAACCTTTCGTTTAAATTACTGGTATTCTGAACAAATCCACCAAAGGTGCTGTGTATATAATCGCGCAACTCGCTGTCTTCAGACTTACCTTCTGCAAATTCCTCGAGATAGTGGTTCACACCCAGCTGCCAATCCGATTGTCTGGTCTTATGAATACTGTACAAACCTTCGGTAAAACTTGAAATCTGATTGGCTTTAAACTGATAGTGAGGGATTTTTAACTCACGGTTGAAATAGGAAATACTGTTTTTTAGAGTGAAAGTTCTTTTGTTGTTGGTATTTTCAAAAAAAAGTTGCGTTGCATACCGTTCCGATTTGTTTTCTTCGGTGAATACATTTTCTTCACCTGCATTTCCATCAATCACTTTCATGTCCCCACCTGTTCTGTTATCAAGAGTCGATAACAAACCAAAACTAAATTGAGTATTGGGATTGAAGTAATAATAAAGTTTTGGATTAAGACTATAGGTTTGAGACTTGGGCATATTGGAAAAACCATCATCATCCGGATCGAAGGCTACCTGGTTATAAGCCGACCCATACACCGACAGACCCAGTTTGCCGTATTTCTGAGCATAAAAAATGTTTCCGGTTGAACCCAGTGCACTGGTCTGATTGAGCATAAGATCCAGTTTCGGCTTTTCATCGGGTTGAATGCTTATCAAGTTTACCAAACCCGCTATTGCTCCGCCACCATATAACGTAGAGTTACTTCCTTTTATCAGCTCAACCTGTTTCAGATCGAGCGGTGGAATTTGCATGATGGATAAGCCGCCGGCAAAACCACCATATAGTGGCATTCCATCTTTTAGTATTTGTGTATATCGTCCATCCAGTCCCTGAATGCGGATGCTCATATTACCTGAACTAAGCGAAGTTTGTTGCATCTGAACACCGGTTGTTTCACTAAGTAACATTCCAATATTAGATGAATTCATAGCAGCTTTCTCGCCCAACTCTTCACCGGTAATTGCTTCAATACGTGTGGGTATATCCTGAATGGTTCTGGACGATCGTGTGGTGGCAATAATTATCTCTTCGAGTTCTTCCCCTTCCTCCAATTCAATCTCTATGGTTTTGTTATTACTTTCCGGAAAGCTTAGAAACACTTCAGTATCTTCATAACCAATAAAAGAGATGACAAATTCATAGTTACCATCTTTCAGGTCTTGAAATAAAGCAAAACCCTGAATATCGGTGATGGTACCAATTGCTGCTCCCTTTATAGTTACATTGGCTCCAATTAATGGCTCACCCGATTCTTCTTTTACTTCAAAACGAATGGTGTTCTGTGCTTGCATCAATACCGATATAAGCAGAAGTAATAGGACAGTGATAGAATGTTTCATTTCAATAGATTTCAATATCTAGTGCAAATCTATTTAGATTAACATGCAATAGTATTGCAAAGTTGTTATTTGCAATCAGGACATATGCCTTTAACTACAAAATTGGCACTCTCGAATGTGAACCCCTGAGGTAAATCCATTTGTGGCACAGGCATATCCAGCCAGCAATGAGTCTGCCCGCATTTATTGCATAAAAAATGCACATGCAAATCATCTGGTGCACAGGTACACCCCTCACCACACAAACCATATTTAATAGCACCCGTACCATCATCTATGGTGTGTGCAACACAATTATCCTGAAAGAGCTTGAGTGTTCTGAAAATGGTGGAACGGTCCACATTGTCGAATTGCTGCTCGATCTCATAAAGGTTTAGAGCTTTTTTCGATTTAAGCATTACCTCATAAACCAGCTTACGCATGGCAGTGGGTTTGATCTTCTTCTCTTCCAGTTTTTTATCGATCTCACTCATCATAGAATGTAAAATATGATATTAAGAATTAAATGAAGAAATACTTTAACGTTTATAACTATAGCTGAAACTCCACTCGATTCAATATTTAATAACTCCCTTTGCGACTTAATCTATTGAAGAAAATAGCAGGTAGTATAAAATTCATTCAATTTAAATAACAGAATTTTTGAGTGTAAATCCTATCCGGTGTATGCAATTGTATAATATAAGTTCCTGTTGTTTTATTAAAATCAGTAATAAAAAACTGATGCCTCAAATCATAGTTATGATGAAACACCTTATTGCCTGTTAAATCAATTATTGAAATAGCATTTATATTAATATCTGTTTGAATCTGTATAATTCCGGGAGAGGTTTGAGTTATTAGGATCTTAGGTTTCTTAGATGAAATTGTTGGCTTTAGAGATGTACCTATATCAACCGTATCTGCTTCCAGCAAAATAGCATCATACATAATACCTTTATATTCCTGTGCTGAACCATAGCATCTCATTTCGATGGAGTTGGTACCTTCTAACAATAATTCCTTATTAACACTCACTGTTATCATGGAATATTTACCACCAGTAAGTGAGCTTCTTCTAATTCCACTATCAGTACCCAAATCGGTTGTAGAAATGGTTGTTCCATTTAGAACTACATCCAGATGAGGTTTAGCATCTACACCTGCAATAGCAACTTTTAACGTTGGGTCTAACAACATTGAAGCATTAGTAACATCGAAATTAATTTTCCAGGTACTGCCAACCCTTTGACAATAGTACCAGTTATCACGCGGATTATCCGTATTTACATTATAAGTCAAAATGTATGGTGAATCCTTCCATCTGCCATAAGCTCTTGGAAGGTCAGCCAAGTTATATTCCCCTGATTTATGATCAGCATTTCCTATTTGAAATATTGATTTCTGTTTGTCATTTGCCATCCATTCAATGGCATCTAATGCATTTTCACCAACGTTAATGTTAATATCATCTAGCTGCAAATCATCTATTAGTTTTCCCTTTTGTGTATAAGCATGCAAGGTATAGGTGCCCGGCCGGATATTACTAATTAGAAAATCACCATTCTTATTTGCTTCAGTCCAAAACATATAATCGTACGGTTGTTTTTGCCATGGGTCAATCCCTACAACCCAAGAAGGAGCTTTCTTACTTAAGAGTACCATGGCGCTATCAACCTCTGCTTGGCCGTCAATTTTTAATGTACCAGATAAAGTTCCTCTGTTAAGAGGATATATAGTTTCGTTAAGCCAGGTGTAAGGCCACAATTCTTTTAGTTCTGAAGCTTTTTGTTTGGCATCGGCAATCATTTCGTTTTGTGTACCTGTATTGAGATAAATGAAATGCGGCCCGAAAATTTTCTGCCACGAAGTATATTCATCTTTGAGCGTTATAATCTCGCCTCCATAATGATTACTGAAAAACTGACTCAAAAGGATGGGTGTTGTGTCTGTTCCGTGTAATGTTAATTCCTGTGCTGTTGGTCCGCTATTACTATATTCATGACTGGCTTCAATATTCCAAATACCGGCTCCATTACCCATTAACCCATGTAAATCATCTCGTATTTTGTCAACCGCCCAGTCATATTTCGTATAAATGGTGCCGTCCTGTAACAGATAGGTAGCATCTTGGATTTCTTCTACATAATTTGCCAACACATCGGGATGAATCATAGCTCCCTCGCGCTCCGTGGTCCATGCATAATCAAATATACCCTTATCAACTCTAACTGCAAACCTTAATGAATTCATTGTTTTAAAGGATAAACCTATATCAGACACAATGAAGTAAACAAAGAAACCACTTTCATTCTTTCTAAAAACATAGTGCATTTCCACATTAAAGTTATCTATAATGCTATAATAGATATCAGCAATTTCAGTATTATTGACTTTTATCTGTGGCGTTAAGGTACTAGGAGAAAAAAATCCAACATTGTCAACATACGAAAAATAACCATATCCTCCATTATTTAAAATATTAGCATGTCCAATAAGATTTAAAGTAGTCATTCTTCCACCAGATATTTCAGCAGAAATCACATTATTATTAATGATTACACTATTGCCATTAATTGTTGCAATATTCTGCGCAAAAGAACCGAGTGTAATAGCAAAAGTTAATATGAATATCAATGGTTTCATCCAGTACAATATACTAAAACCAACGATTGATTGATGTTAATAAGATCATACTTTTGAGATAAACACCTAATTTAGAGTCTGTCTTTAATATTTAAATCAGAATAGAATACAGATTAATTATTCCCTGTTTGATTTAGTTCTTGCCTGCTAAAAAAGAAAAAGAAAATTAAAGCGATAATACAACATACTAACATTGTTGCTCCAATAGGTAGTAAAGTTCCATTATAAAACAATGCTGGCATCGATCCAACAATAAAACTCATAATAAAACGGGTAACACCAATCATGGCATTAGCCGATCCACTTATTTCTGGTAAGAGATTTAAAATCGTGGCAGTTGCATTGCCAAAAACCATTCCCAGACTACCTATATATAAAACCACTCCACCAAATACAAGGGAAAAATTCGCATCTTTATTTAATGTTGCAACAAAAATTATTAGTCCGGCAATCATTTGAAGTACCAAACCAAACTTAAGCATATTCTGAGGCTCAAATTTCTTAAGCAACCTATTATTTACAAACGACAAAACAACATTTAAGGCTACATTGGCTGCAAACAACAATGGGAATATTCTGGGTTCGAGACCGAAATATTCGAGGTACATAAATGAAGAACTTGTAATAAACACGAACATACCCGACATCGAAAAAGCTGTGGCAATCAATAGTAGTACAGCTTTTTTTGATCGAAAGAAAATCAGATATTTCCCAATAAACTGTTTCCATGTTATTCTACGCTCAATCAGATGCTTTTCCCTTGATTCAGACATGAAAAAGACAAACAGAATCCATAAGACTAAAGCAAAAACTGCCAGGAAATAAAAAATAGCATGCCATCCAATTAATTGACCTAGTGCCGTTCCAATAATTGGAGCAACAAGTGGCGCAAACATCATTATCATACCAATTACTGTAGCAAGACGCGCAACCTGCTTCCCCTCAAACCAATCACGAACAAAAACCATAGCTGTTACAGATGCAAAACCTCCACCAAAGGCCTGAATCGCTCTTAAAATCCAAACCTGTTCAATGGACGAACAAAACGGTATAATAATAGCAGCTATACCATATAACGAAATACCTGTCATAGCGAGAGTCTTCCTTCCAAAGGCATCAGATAAAGGTCCTCCAAAGAAATTACCCAAGGCAAATCCTAAAAAATACACCGTTAACGAAATTTCAACTTTACTGATATTAACCCCAAAATAATCAGCCATAATTGGCATCGATGATAGGTAAGTATCAATTGCCAAAGGCGACATTGCTGTTAGCATGGCCAATAATAAAGTGATGGAAGGCAAAAAATATTTCGAATGTCGGTTTATAGGCATATATAAATTGTTTATCATTAAAAAAACAACCGTTTCTTCAATGGCTTAATCAAATTATAAAATAAATGTTGGAATTAGAAAAACTCTGACAGATTATAAAATCAAGACAAAATTAAAACAAATGAATTGTTTTAATGGTATTACATGAGTTAATAAATCTAAAGTTTATTGAATAAGCTTTCTATCGCTAGTTTAATAAAGTTAGGAAAGATTACTTATTGTCATCCAATAGTATAAGCTTGAGATCCAGATTGGTTCGATTCTTACCACTCACATAGAATAAGGCAATAAACTCCTCTGTTTCTTTGAGATGTTTATCGGAGAATGAACGAATGGAATCTTCATTGGTAAAGAATTCTGCCATGGCTGTTAATCCCAATCCATGATCGGCAAAAAACATAATGTGATTTGTATTATTAGAACCTTTAAATTTAGCCGCAATGGCATGTTCAAAGGTTCTAGAGTCTGATTTCAACTTCCATGTTGAGTCAGTTTTTGATTCATCACCAGTATAACTAATATAGACATTGTCTGCAATATTACCCGACAACTTTATATTAGTGGAGAATTCATTAAACACATCTCTGAACTGCGTATGGTAACGCATTGGGCTTAAATAAATAATATTTTGGTCTTTTATATCACTTATTAAAAAATCCGTAGCTCTTCTTACTGCAAAATCTTTTCTGTGAGATGTGAATAATCGAGAGAAATGTCTTAGTGTTGCTGCATCTTCAAATGTGACATAATTATTCCAGGCTGGTTCATAACTATCTTCAGGAAGATTAAGGGAATCCAACATCTTTTGTAGTTGGAGGTCAGAATTAATACGTGTATCTCTATGAAAGATATAACTCCCGCCTGGTCCGGGACCTGAATAGCCATAAATGGGGCTTAAGTATAATGTATTTTGATAATTGTTTTTAAAAATAGACGACCATATTCTATCTTTTGGTTTACTACTAATTAAAAATAGTACGGCCAATAAAATGATAAAGAAGAATGCCAGTACAATAGAAAAAACAGGCTTCTTTCTGCCAGGTTTGCCATTCGTTACCTCTTTAAAGCTAACTTTATATTGCCCTGTCTCAATAAAAATAGCGATAGGATCATTCTGTCCTTCTTCCTCGAAGTATCTCTTTAGTTTTTTTCGTAAATGGTAAATATTAACCCTGACAGTGGCTTCACTTTTTTCCTGTTCATATCGGGCACCAAAAATCTCATGACCGATATCGGCTGCTGTAATTTCAACATCCTGTATGGATTTTTCAACAAGAAACTTTAATAAAACATTCGTAGTTGTCGACTTCGAGAATGTTTTACTATTTAAAATACGTTTTAGTGTCTCTTTTTTGTCTTGCTCTGTAATCATTAGGGTCTTCTTAAATGTAAAGAAAACAAAAAATACAATCCCCACAAAACTAAGGCCTTAAGTCTTGTGTTTTAACCGTTAAAACAAGGGTAAAAACAACGTAAAAAGGGCTTTTAATAAGTTAGTTGAGTTAAATTTAAAAACATTCGTTTTTTAACAGTTAACTCAAACATGAAATGAAAATAAGAAGTATTGTCTCTATCCTGTTCATTTTTGCTCTTTCGCTACAAGCGCAAAAAAATTCAACAGAATTGTTTAATGGAAAAAATCTTAAAGGTTGGAAACCACTCAATGGATATGCCACATATGTAGTTGAAGATGGCGCTATTGTTGGAATAACAACCGAAGGATCCCCAAGCACTTACCTTGCTACCAAGCAACAATTTACCAACTTCATTCTTGAATATGAAATAAAAATGGATGCCGGTCTCAATGGTGGCGTGCAGATTCGAAGTCAATATGACAAAACCAGAGGAGTCCATAGTGTTTATGGGCCACAGGTTGAAGCTGATGATTCACCCCGCGGATGGTCAGGAGGTATTTATGATCAAAGCCGAAATAACTGGCGGTATCCTGTTGAGTATAATCCTGAAGTTAAAACGGCTTATAAAAACCAGGAATGGAATAAGGTAAAGGTGATTGCTGCTGGAAACAGAATTGCAACCTGGTTAAATGGGGTAAACATTGCTAATCTGATTGAAGAAGAAATTGAAACCGGATTTGTAGCATTGCAGGTTCACTCTGCCGGGGGTGAATCAATCGGTAAAAAAACACGTTGGAGAAATATTACCATTAAAGAGATTCCGGCTGATTATGATTTTGAAACAACAGCTCCTGAAATTAGCTACTTAAAAAATACACTGACAAAGAATGAAACCGCTGACGGTTGGAAATTACTTTGGGATGGAAAAACAACACAAGGTTGGCGCGGAGCCAAACTTGACGATTTTCCAGCTAATGGCTGGACTATTCAAGATGGAATCCTATCCGTACAGTCATCAGGAGGGGCTGAATCCGAGAATGGTGGTGACATTGTAACTACACAACCATATAAAAACTTTATTCTGGAAGTCGATTTTAAATTTACCAAAGGAGCCAACAGTGGAATTAAGTATTTTGTAAATACCGAATTGAATAAAGATAAAGGTTCTGCCATCGGATGTGAGTTTCAGATTTTGGATGATGATATTCACCCGGATGCTAAAAAAGGTGTTAATGGTAATCGTACTTTAGGATCACTTTACGACCTGATAAAAGCAAGTGGAAGGGAATATATTCCATCGCTTGGACCTTTGAAATATGTAAACCAATATAATTGGAATAGAGCCCGTATTGTTGTTAATGGCAAAAAAGTAGAACATTATTTAAACGGATGCAAGGTGGTTGAATATGAACGAAACACACAACAATGGAGAGCTTTGGTTGCTTACAGTAAATATAGTATATGGCCAGGCTTTGGAGAAGCCGAGGAAGGTCTGATCCTACTTCAGGACCATGGCGATGAAGTTCACTTTAAGAATATTAAAATCAAGGAACTGTAAAAACTTAAGAATATAGTGCATACCCGACACAAAAGAGTCATGCACTTTCTTAGCTATTAAATCCAAATTTATATTTAAAATGACAACACGAAGAAACTTTATAAAAAATACAGCCCTTGGCATGGCAGGTATCAGCTTATTGAGTTCAACAAAAGCGTATGCAAACATCATTGGCTCCAATGAAACTGTTAATGCTGCCATCCTTGGAACTGGTGGACGTTCGTATGCGTTGGCCCAGTCTATTGGTCTTGCCAGTAAAATCAAATTAGTTTACGCATGCGATGTTGACTCTAACAGATTAAATGATTTTAAGAACTATTGCAATAAAACATTGGGCTATACACCATCATTGGAAAAAGACTTTAGAAAAGTTCTTGAGAAAAAGGATGTAGATGCAATATTAATTGCAACACCTGAGCATTGGCATGCTCCGATGGCTATAATGGCATTACAGGCTGGCAAACATGTATATGTCGAAAAACCTTGTAGTCACAATCCACATGAAACAGAATTGCTTATTGCTGCTCAGGCAAAATATCAAAAGGTGGTTCAAATGGGTAATCAACAACGATCATCTGAAAGTTCAGCAATTGCTATTAAAGATATTCGTGACGGCCTAATTGGGGATGTTTATAACGCAAAAGCATTTTATTCCAATACGAGAGGACCGATTGGTACAGGGAAAGTTGTATCAGTTCCCAACCATCTTGATTGGGATTTATGGCAGGGTCCGGCCCCACGCGAAAATTACAGGGATAATGTACATCCGTATAACTGGCATTGGTTTAAAACCTGGGGTACCGGAGAGATACATAATAACGGAACTCATGAGATTGATATTTGCCGATGGGCTTTAGGTGTTGACTATCCTATTCGTGTTGTTTCAACCGGAGGAAGGCTCCATTACAAAGGTGATGACTGGGAATGGTTTGATACACAACTGGCAAGTTATAAGTTCGAGGGTGGTAAAATGCTTTCGTGGGAAGGTAACAGCTGCAATGGTTTTAGCAAAGGAGGCGGTCGTGGTACGTTTATCTACGGAACCAAAGGTTCAATGCATTTGAATCGTGAAAAATATACTTTATATGATCTTGGAGGAAGAGAAATTAAAACTGTAAACGAACAACATAAAGGTACTTCAAATAACACGGCTGATTTATCAGGATTCGATGGTTTGACAGTAAAACATATTCAGAATTTCACCAATGCCATACGGATCAATGAGCAACTACAATCGCCTATCGCTTCTGCAGGGATTTCAACTCAGCTATGCCATTTAGGTAATATTGCACAAGAAGTTGGAGAAAGTATAAAAATTGATCCTGCTACAGGTAAAGTTGTTGGAAACAAAGCAGCTGCTAAACTCTGGAAACGTGAATATGAAAAGGGCTGGGAACCCAAAATATAAACTTAAAAACACATAGACCTATCTTACAACCAAGTGAGATAGGCCTTTAACTTTTTATTATATCATAATGAATATCAATCTTTTCCATAAAACCTTTTTGTCGATGAATACCCGTATGGATGTTGTATTTTGGGGAAATGACTATTCGCTGCATTGTAAGGTTTTTGAGGAGATCAAGAAAAAAACAATTGACCTGGAAAAAGTTCTTAGTCGTTTTGATTCTCAGGCTGATACATACTACTTAAACCAAAATGCACATAAAGAAGAAATAAAGGTTAGTTCCATATTATTTAAAGTAATCGAAAGTTGTATTGAATTTAAAAATCTTACAAACGGATATTTCGATGTTTGCTATCAAAGTAGAATGAATGAAGACCTTACAGAGAGGAATGATTTACAACTAAATTATAATACATCCGGAATCAGGTTTTTGAATGACAACATCAAACTGGATTTTGGTGCAATTGGCAAAGGAATTGCCTTAGATCATGTGCGTAACATCTTAAAATTATATGGGATCGAAAATGCATTGGTTAGTTTTGGCGAAAGTTCAGTACTAACAATTGGAAGGCATCCATTTGGAGAATATTGGCCTTTCTCATTTCAATCTCAGAACGGAATTAATGAAGAACTGCAACTCACAAACGATTGTATTTCCATTAGTGGATTACATAATGGAATGGCTCATATCAAGAATCCTAATACAGGCGAATTATGTCAATCAAAAAGGACTGTTTGTGTAGTAACTGATGACCCTATAAGTGCCGAAGTGTTATCAACAGCTATAATTGCAGCACCCATTAAAGAGCATTCTCAAATACTCGAAAATTTTAAGGTCAGGAAAGTATTGTACAACTCAATTTCAGCTTAATAAATACAACCTAATCATTGAAAAAATCCATGAAGGGAAACAGAAGAGATTTTATAAAAAAAACTGCTATAGCAGGTGCCGGTTTGGCTTTAGCTGCTTCTCCTTTTGGCAGAACATTTGCGGCCTTAGCCAGCGATAAGAAAGTGCGTCTGGCTGTTATCGGTACCGGTAGTCGAGGAAGATATCTTATGGAACTTCTCTTGGCTCAAGAAGTGAATCCTAATTATGAACTTGTTGCAGTATGTGATAATTATGGACCAAGCTTAAATGAAGCAGTTGCTTTAGCGAAACGATATAAAATAAATCCTAAAACGTATACTGACTATAGCCAATTAATCAACCAAAGCCCAGTTGACGGTGTAATCATTGCCACTCCTTTGCACCAACATGCTCATATAACGATCGATTGCCTGAACAAAGGAATTCATGTATTGTGTGAGAAAGCAATGGCACGCACCCTCGATGATACAAAGGCGATGTATGATGCTCACATAAATTCCGGATCAATCCTGTTGATCGGGCATCAACGCCTTCATAGCAATCAGTATATAAATGCTTTGCAGCGAATTCACAATGGAGAAATTGGAGTTATTGGTCAGATGAAAGCCTATTGGCATAGAAATCATAATTGGAGAAGGGATGTGCCAGCGAATCTTCCGGATCTGGAGCGTAAGATTAATTGGAGACTCTATAAAGAATATTCAGCCGGCCTTTTAACAGAGTTAATGTCTCATCAGTTACAGGTTGCGAATTGGGCAATGAAGAAATATCCTGTCTCTGTTATGGCTACAGGTAGTATTCAATATTATAAAGATGGAAGGGAAGTACCCGATAATATGGCAGCCATTTTTTCATATGATGATGGTACCCAATTTATCTATGACTCAATGACGATAAACAAAGCCGAAGGATGTGAGGAACATATAATTGGTGATTATGCGACTATGAAATTAGAGTCAAATAATATTTTACGGGAAGACCCAATTAAACCCGAACCTGCACCCGGTATTGCCCAATTGATCAATGACATTCAGAATGGTCTATTTAAAAGTGCACCCATCGGAGGTTCAAGTTGGGCAGCGGAAACAGCTGTAACCTATAATGGTGAAGAGATTTACAAAGGTCAGGATGGAGATGGAACCCGGGAAGAAATCGTTCATTTTATAGACTATATCCAGCAAAAATCATCCCCTGAATGGATGACGAAAGAAGGTTATTATACAAGTATCTGGTCGCTATTGACTGAGAAATCCATAGAAACAGGAGAGCGAATTACATGTCCTGATAAATATCTGATTGGATAAATTATTCATGGATTTTGGTATAAATCAAATCAGTAGAATTATGAAAGACATCACAATAAAAAGCAAAGATATCCGCAGGGAACTGATTATCTGGTTACTTCTCCTTGGCATTTCATTTAGCTTAAATATTTTCTCCATTATTAAATATCAAACCCAATGGAGCGAATTGTATACTTCATTGGGCTTTGTAATAACTATTAGTTGCACACTTTATATTGTGTCCGCAATAATCCGATTGTTTTATTGGCTAATACTTAAAATAGTAAGTCGAAGTTAAAAAACAAACTATAACAACATCTGGAGAATTATTGGATAACCATATTTTTCTAAAGCCACTTCTATTCTGAGGTGGTTTTTTTTAACTGCCATGTGGATAATATTAAATGTTGGAATTACTTTTAACATTCTTTAAGGCTAAAGTTCATAGGAAACTAAGCCATATATCGACTAAAAATAAAAATTCCACACTGATGAAAAATATAATAATTAAATGTCTTACTGCCATTGTCCTTTCTCTCAGTTTAATTCAATGCTCTCTTTCGAATGATGAAGATGTATTGCAATTTTCTGAAAATGAATACAAACTGGAAACTTTTCAGATTGCCACAAAGCAGGGCAACCTCGAAGTTATTTGTAAATCGTATTCTCACATTCCATATGTTGCCAAGCCCGTTGACCTAGACTATCAGAGTTTGGATTTATTGGTGCCTGTATCAATCAATGGGAAAGATATAGATGCTTCAAATGCACCTATCTTTTTTAATATTAAAGTGGGAGGATATATGTCGGTACGAAATAAGGTAGATGATGACATGGAAGATAAACCGAAACAACTACCCGGCATCTCATCAGATAAATCAATGTTAGCTCTTGCAGCCGGATATGTTGTAGTAACACCTGGTTGCAGAGGTCGTGATAATTTAGCAGAAGATGGCACATACTATGGAAAAGCTCCAGCTGCAATTGTTGACCTAAAAGCAACTGTTCGTTATTTAAGGCACAATAAAGAGGTGATTCCCGGCGATGAGGATAAGATCGTTTCTGTTGGTTGTAGTGCTGGTGGAGCACTATCTGCCTTGTTAGGTGCTTCGGGTGATAATGAGTTGTTTGATCCATACTTAAAAGAGATCGGAGCGGCTGATGAATCAGATAAAATATATGCAACGGCTTGCTATAGCCCTATTACAGATTTGGAACATGCCGATATGGCTTACGAATGGATGTATGGTACCTTACCTGTTCGCTCTGGCTTGGTTGATCAGGAATTGTCGCAAATCTTAAAAGGTGAGTTCGAAGATTATCAAAGTTCACTGGCGCTTAATGGGAAAAATGGGTTTGGTGAAATTACAGCTCAAAACTATGCTAAATATCTTACAACCTATTATCTCATACCATCAGCAAACAACTTTTTATCAGCCCTTTCTGAAGAACAATTGGCGGATTATCTTTCTAAAAATCCTTGGATTACATGGAAAGAAGGCAAGGCTGACTTTACTTTCGAGGCTTACCTGCCCCATATTGGAAGAATGAAAGGATTACCCGCTTTTGATGATTTCCAGTGTAAATCTCCTGAAAATATAGTGTTTGGAAATGCATCATTAAATGCTCGACACTTTACCAACTTTAGTATGCAAAAATCAAATGGTGATGAGCATGTTGAGATAGATAATGAAGTAAAACATTTGGTAAACCTTATGAATGCTATGTATTTCATCATAAATAAAAATGAAGGTTGTTCTCAAAACTGGTGGTTACGAAATGGTACTGTTGATTTTCATACTTCTCAGACTGTTATGGTGAATCTGTCAACTGCATTGCAGAATCAGAATAAATTAGTTAATGATTATATCTTCTGGGACTGTGGACATTGTCAGGATGCTGATCCTGAAGGACTCATTCAATGGATTGGTGAGATAACAAAATTATAGAGACGTTTAAATATACTTTCTATATATAAGCCGCTTCTGTTTGAAGTGGCTTTTTTAATCGTAAAAAATTATGTTGACAAATGGTAATAAGGCATCATAACTTTGTGTTTTTCAGACTAAAATGAACATCATGAAGAAACCAGTAATTTACTTTTTCGTTAGCTTACTTTTATCGAGTCAAATCGCTCTTTCTCAGAATATGCAGAAAGAAATTGAAAGTACCATTGAATCTATGATGCAGAGTTCAATGGATAAAGACATTGATAAGTCGATGTCGTTCTGGAATGACAGTGACGACTTTCTTCTCATTGTTGATGGACAGGAATATAATATTTCTCAATTAAGAGAAATGTACGAAAATTTCTTAGGCAATATGGAGAAACAAAAGGTGCTCAAAAATTCTGTTGAGGTCACTCCTCTTGGCAAATACCAAGCTCTTTGCATCTGGAAAGGTACCGAATCTATTAAAATGAAAGACTCAGAAACAGTCGAAGCCAATTGGATATCCACGCTTATCATGGAAAATAAAAAAGGTGGTTGGGTAATAATACATGGTCATACCACCCATTTTTAATCAACGTTTAGTGAAAAAAGGTCATCCAAAACAAGATGACCTTTTTGATTTACATTATTTTACAGTAAATTCTGTAATCCTAAAAACTACTGATTTTTCAAGCCCTGTTAAATATAATTTATATTTATTTATTTTTATGGATTAAAAATATATTCCTATTAAAAAACTATATTAAACTAAATAACTTCTATACTATTATTTATTCAACAATTTAGATTAGTTCTTAAGTATATTTAATCTATTTTTATAATAATAACTTAACTATAGATAAGCATCTTATGTATAGATTTGTAACCAAACCAGCATTTTTATTCATCTTCCTTTCTTCATTATGCTTTCTCTGTAACTGCCAATACGAGTATGTTGAAATTGATCTGCCAAACGAAACGGTTCAGGTTAGCTTTTCGGATGAGATACTACCAATCTTTGACAACAATTCTTGTACAGCCTGTCATTCAAACGGCTCATTAATTGATTTACGTCCTGATAATGCCTATAGTTCGATAGTTCCAGATCTCATTAATGAAGAAAATCCATCTCTAAGTCTTATTTACCAATATCCAAATCCAACATACACTGGTCATCAATATAAGAAATATACTCCATACCAGGCCGCCTTGGTATTTAATTGGATTAAACAAGGAGCTATGAATAATTAAACGTCCCTTAAAACTATGAAAAGAATCCTTCCAATAATATTATTATCATTCACATTCATTTCGATAAGGGGTCAGCAAGAAACCCTCAATAATGATAAACCCAAAGATCTGCCTGTAAGAGAGCCATTTTTAAGTGGTATTTTATTGGACAACCAAACGACTTTTGTACCTGTTAAGAACACCTTTGAATATGTAATTCAGCATAAGTTTGGGACAATGGACAATGGTTTTAAAGATGTATTTGGCATTTATGCCCCTTTAGCTTCTATCAGAATGGGGATTAACTATGTGCCAATTAAAAATATGCAAATTGGATATGGATTAAGTAAATATAGAATGTATAGTGATTTTTCAGTTAAATACACTATTGCAGAACAAACCCGACAGAATTCAATACCTGTTGCTATTACGTTCTATGGTAATTGTGCGATTGACGCTCGTGATAAAGATGTATTTGGGAAAAATTACACTTTTAAGAATCGTCTTTCCTATTTCTCTCAAATTATACTTAGCCGAAAGTTCGGAGAATTAATGACTCTTCAAGCCAACGGTAGTTTTACACATTATAATAAGACTGACCAGGAAATTGACCACGATAAAATTTCTATTGGAGTAAATGGTAGAATCGCCATTAATTACAAATACTCCCTTATATTTCAATATGATCATCCATTAAAAATAAGCTCTATTTCAGAGCATCGTGAATTTGTGGACCATCCTAAGCCAAATGTTGGAATTGGATGGGAAATTAGAACTAGTGCACATGTATTTCAGTTGTTTGCCTCTTCTTCCGACAATTTTGTATCACAACATAACGCCATGTTTAATCAGAATGATTGGTTAGATGGTCAGCTTAAAT
The DNA here is from genome assembly GCF_963674565.1 of uncultured Carboxylicivirga sp. Taxonomy (NCBI): domain Bacteria; kingdom Pseudomonadati; phylum Bacteroidota; class Bacteroidia; order Marinilabiliales; family Marinilabiliaceae; genus Carboxylicivirga; species uncultured Carboxylicivirga sp. The sequence goes on along the minus strand of NZ_OY771430.1, from coordinate 4,567,465 downwards.
TTGGCTTTACAATTACACGCTTATATAATTTTTAGAACCAAAATTTAAAATTACATACTATGAAAAAAAATCTCATCCTCATCCTTGGTTTCAGTATTGTTTTCACAATCTCCATGTCGTTTATCGTAGGAAATAGTCAGGACTACAAGAAAAAGGAAGTACCAAAGGAGTTTGTGGAGAAAGAAAATCCTTATAAGGGAGATGAATCTCTTAAAATGATAGGACTCCGAAACTTCAATCGCCACTGTGTATCATGCCATGGAAAAAAAGGTAAAGGAGATGGAGTGATGGCTAAAAATATGAAAGTTTCACCAGGTGACTTAACCTTACCTGAGATGGATCAATATACAGACGGAGAGATTTATTACTTATCATTTATTGGAATAGAAAACAGGCCCGATTTTTTAAAGCTAATTCCAAGCGAAGAAGATAAGTGGGCAGTAGTGAATTTCGTACGTACACTGAACGATTAATTGGTACTAAAAAGTTGAAATTGTTATGATAGAAACATAAATCTTTAGGTTGTTGAGGTAGCTTAGAAAATATCCCCCCATATTTTTGGGAAGTCTTCAATGCTTAGATTAAGTTAAATTAACCAAACTACACATTATAATAACCTGCTATGTCATTGAAAAGAAAACTAATTTTCCTTGTGATTCTTCCTGTCTTAGCCAGTGGAGCTATTGCACTTATCGTATCTTCATTCAGAATTTATGATCAGGGACTTGAAGATTTAGAAACCAAAAGTAATGAGATCTTAGATTTATACACCATACATTTCTTAAGGTATCATACAGATGGTAGTATGTCAGAAGATAATGATGAATTGTTGAGCAGTTCCTACAATTTTCGCATTGTATCTCAGAATGCTTTAAATGAAGCACACAACTCAACACCAGAAGAAGTGGAATATGAAAAAACACTTTCTGAAGGTGATCTGAATAATCTCAAAATCATTGATGAAAATTCAGGCGAGATGAAGATTATTAGACCAGTTTACTACTCTGAAGAACAAAACTGTGCTTTCTGCCATAACCAGAACCAGAGTCTAAGTGTATCATCCGGAGATCATATCCGTGGTCTTTTTATTGTTTCATCAAGTTTAACACCGGTATACTCCAATGTCAAAAAATCAATATTTCAGATTTCTGGCTTTAGTATTATAATAGCCATAATAGCAATAGTATTAGGTATAATAGTAATCCGGAAAATCAGTAAGTCTATTAATAACATTCTGAAAGTAAGTAAAAAAATTACTGAAGGAGATTTAAGTGCAGACATTGAGATAAATAATAATGATGAACTTGGGGAGATCGCATTAAGCATACAGAAAATGATTGAAAGTATGCGAAAGATTCTTCAAACCATTATTTCTGGTGCCGATCAATTGGCCAAAACAGGAGAAAAGATTAGTGAAAATTCTTTAATTGTTTCACAAGCTGCAACCGAACAAGCCAGCTCTATTGAAGAAGTATCAGCTGCGATGGAAGAAATGTTAGCTTCAATCCAGCAAAATACGATGGTGAGTGGTCAAACACGTGATAAGGCAGAACTTGCTTACAAGTCCATGCAGCACGTGGGAAACTCAGCTGATAAAAGTATGGAGTCGATACAAAGCATATCGGATAAGATCATTATTATTAATGATATTGCCAGCCAAACTAACATTTTAGCTCTAAATGCAGCTGTTGAAGCAGCCAGGGCCGGAAAAGAAGGCAAAGGATTTGCAGTAGTAGCTGGTGAAGTGAAAAAACTTGCAGATTTAAGTAACAAAGCTGCCGACGAGATTATCAGATTATCAGGTTCCTCAGTTAAAGTAACCGCAGAGGCTGTTGAATTAGTATCGAAGGTTTTACCAGAAATTGAAAAAACAGCAGAATTGAGTCAGGAAGTGAATGCAGCCAGTAATGAGCAAAATATTAGTAGCGAACAAATTAATTCAAGCATTATTGAACTAAACCGATCTACTCAATTAAATGCTTCAACAGCAGAAGAAATGGCTTCCAGTGCCAGAGAACTAAACTCACAGGCACAACAATTCAAGGAAATAGTATCATTCTTCAGGTTATAAACCAGGTAAACAAATAAACATAAAGCCACCTTTATGGGGTGGCTTTATTATTTAATTAGCTAAATACTAATTTTTTATTCAGCGTGTTGCTCAATTAACAGGTTAAGAATATCACAACCTGCTTTTGCAACAGATGTTCCAGGACCAAAGATAGCCACAGCGCCTGCATCGTAAAGGAATTGATAATCCTGAGCTGGAATTACACCACCACAAATTACCATGATATCTTCACGACCCAATTTCTTCAATTCTTCAATAATTTGAGGAACCAAAGTTTTATGACCTGCAGCCAATGAAGATACACCTACAACGTGAACGTCGTTTTCAACAGCTTGCTTAGCAGCTTCAGCAGGAGTCTGGAATAATGGTCCCATATCTACGTCGAAACCTATATCAGCATAACCTGTTGCTACTACTTTTGCACCGCGGTCGTGTCCGTCCTGACCCATTTTAGCGATCATGATACGAGGCTGACGACCTTCTTTTTCTGCAAATTGCTTAGCCAATTCTTGTGCTTTAGCAAAATCTGCATCGTTTACTGCTTCTGAACTATACACACCTGAAATTGATCTGATTACTGCATTATATCTACCAACAATTTTCTCACATGCATAAGAAATCTCACCTAAAGAAGCACGTTTTTGAGCTGCATCAACTGCTAACTCCAACAAGTTACCTTTACCTGATTCAACAGCTTTGGTAATAGCTTCTAAAGCAGCCTGTACTTCAGCTTCGTTACGGTTGGCACGAAGTACATCTAAGCGCTCAATCTGAGATTTACGTACTGCTGTGTTGTCGATGTCCAAGATATCGATTGGATCTTCTTTTTCCAAACGATATTTGTTAGTACCCACAATGGTTTGTGTTTTACTATCGATTTTAGCCTGAGTACGTGCAGCAGCTTCCTCGATACGCATCTTAGGAATACCAGACTCGATAGCTTTAGCCATACCACCCAATGATTCAACTTCCTGGATATGAGCCCATGCTTTTTCAACCAGATCGTTGGTCAATGACTCAACGTAGTATGAACCAGCCCAAGGATCGATAGCCTTACAAATTTGTGTTTCGTCCTGGATGAAGATCTGAGTATTACGTGCAATACGAGCTGAGAAATCAGTTGGTAATGCAATTGCTTCGTCCAATGCGTTGGTATGTAGCGACTGAGTGTGACCTAAAGCAGCACCCATTGCTTCGATACAAGTACGTCCCACATTGTTGAATGGATCTTGTTCAGTCAATGACCATCCTGAAGTTTGTGAGTGAGTACGTAATGCTAACGATTTAGGATTTTTAGGGTTGAATTGTTTCACAATTTTCGCCCACAACATACGACCTGCACGCATTTTGGCAATCTCCATAAAATGGTTCATCCCAATTGCCCAGAAGAATGATAAACGAGGAGCAAAAGCATCGATATCTAATCCGGCATTAACACCTGCACGAAGGTATTCCAAACCATCAGCTAAAGTATATGCCAACTCAATATCAGCGGTTGCACCTGCTTCTTGCATGTGGTAACCCGAGATAGAAATAGAGTTGAACTTAGGCATCTTTTGAGAAGTATATTCAAAGATGTCAGCAATTACTTTCATTGAGAATTCTGGTGGGTAGATGTATGTGTTACGCACCATGAATTCTTTCAGGATATCGTTTTGGATAGTACCTGAAAGTTGTTCTAATGTAGCACCTTGCTCTAAACCAGCAACGATGTAGAAAGCCATAACCGGCAATACAGCACCGTTCATGGTCATTGATACTGACATTTTATCCAATGGAATACCATCGAACAATACGTTCATATCAAGGATAGAGTCGATTGCTACACCAGCCTTACCTACGTCACCAACAACACGATCGTGATCTGAGTCGTATCCACGGTGTGTAGCTAAGTCAAATGCTACAGAAAGACCTTTCTGACCAGCAGCCAGGTTACGACGGTAGAATGCGTTTGACTCTTCAGCAGTTGAGAAACCTGCATACTGACGAACAGTCCAAGGACGCATAGCGTACATACCTGAATAAGGTCCACGAAGATATGGTGGCAAACCAGAAGCATAATTCAAATGCTCCATTCCCTCAAGGTCATCTTTACTATAAACTGGTTTTACAGGGATTTGCTCCGGAGTCATCCAGTCTTTTTCAATCCCGTGTTCTTTTTCCCAGGCTCTGGTATCTTTTGAACCATTAGCCTTGGTTTTGATATTTATGTTATTAAAATTTGGTCTCATTTTTTAGATTTTTAGATGATTAGACAATAGACGATTAGAAATTTTCTGTAAGGACTTTAGTGTCAAATGATGAAATCATTTTTTGTAGCTCATCTATTTTTGCTAAAAACTCTTCCAGAACAGATTCTATTATAAACTCAAGATCAAATGATAGATACAATTGAGTCTCCAGCTCTAATGCTGAACTATACGCAATTTCCAAAAAGCGACTAAATTCTTTATTCGTTTTTCTACCGGCTCCTTCTGCTATATTTGAAGGGATAGAAACCGAAGCACGACGCATTTGGCTAACCAATCCATATACTTCAGACTGAGGAAAATCAGATGTAAGCTTGTAAATATCTTTAACAAGAACTCTGCTTTTCTGCCAAATTTGTAGTTCTTTAAAATTGTGCTTTCTTTTCATTGCAACAGATAATATCAATCAGATTATCTATAAGTCTATAGTCTCAAAGTCTACTATTCTAATATCATTTTGTTGAACCCTTGTAAAGTCTCCAATACGTTTGAACGAACATTAACGAAATTGGTAATACCTTTCGCTATTAATTCGTCGGCACAAGCAGGAGCACCTGCAACTACCAATGGAGTTTCACCTAATAACTCAAACGCTTTTGGAGCAGCTTCAGCATATTCGTCATCCGAGCTACATAACACAACGATGTCGGCACAAGCAACCTTAGCAGCTTCTACACCTTCTTCGATAGTTTTGAATCCTAGGTTATCAACGATTTCGTATCCTGCACATCCAAAGAAGTTACCTGAGAATTGTGCACGGGCCAAACGCATGGCCAGATTACCGTAAGTCAACATAAACACTTTCGGACGTTTTGCTGCTTTTTCTGTAGCTAAACGCAATGCTTCGAACTCATCAGCTGCACGGAAAGTAACGATTGGTTCAATTTCTGTTTCGCCCTGGCATGAAGTACAAACTTTCTCCAATTTCGCAAAATCGATTTTTGAAGAAATTACTTCACCAGTATTAGGATATTGGTTTGTTCCTAATAAGTTTTCACGACGAGTAGCCACTGCTTTACGACGTTTGTCAGCAGTTTCTTTAACCAAAGCCTGAATAAATCCTTCTTTTAAGGCAGCCAGATATCCACCTTTTTCTTCAACCTGAACAAATAAAACCCATGCCTGCTCAGCAATATTATCTGTCAGATTTTCGATATAATATGATCCTGCTGATGGGTCAACAATCTTATCGAAGTGAGATTCTTCTTTTAATAATAATTGTTGGTTACGTGCAACACGCTCAGAGAATACATCAGTTTCTTTATATAAAGCATCGTAAGGCTGAACAGTTAATGATTGAGTTCCACCTAATGTTGCTGACATAGCCTCAGTCTGAGTACGTAACATGTTTACGTTTGGATCGAAAATGGTTTTATTCCATTCTGATGTTTCACTGTGTACATGCATTTTACATACCTCAACGCTTGATGGTTGGTAAGCCTCAACTATTTTAGCCCAAAGCATACGACCCGCTCTCAACTTGGCAATTTCCATGAAGTAGTTACCACTTACACCAAAGTTGAATTTGATATTTGCTGTAGCTGCATCAATAGAAAGACCTTTTTCAGTTAGCTGAGCCAGGTACTCGTTACCCATTGCCAAACCAAATGCCAATTCCTGAACGATAGATGCTCCGGCATTGTTGTAATGTTTAGCGTTAACAGCAAATGTTTTGAATTGAGGTAAGCCTGAAGTTGCTTCAACCAATTCTTTAACACTGTTGATAGCTTTGTCCATTCCGCAACAAGCCTTTCCGTTAATGGTTAAGTCACCAATTGGATCGAAATTGATTGAACCTTTAACTTCAGCTACATTGCTTTTTTCGATTACTGCAACAACCGCTTGAGTCAACAGGCTGTTTCCACAACAAGCTGAGAAGTTAATTTCTACACCTTCTGAAAGAACACCCGCTAATAAAGCTTCAATATTAGCTTCTGTAATGATTTCTTTATCTTCGATAATAAAACCAATACTGTCTACTCCTTTAGTAAGAAGATTTACCGCTTTTTCGTTAGCTGCTTTTACATCAGTCACTTTAATGTCCTGACGTACGAACCATTTGTTGCTTTTAGCGTTATTACCTCTAACGTAAGGAAACTCGCCAGGCTGGCTCTCTAAGTAATTTAACGAATCAAGGTCTTCAGAGCGGTAAAAAGGTCGAACGTTGAACCCTTCATTGGTTCTCCAAACGAGCTTCTTATCAAAGTCTGCTCCTTTCAGGTCTGCTGTGATTTTATCCATCCACGCTTGAGTAGATACGGGTGGAAAATCACTAAATAACAGTTGTTTTGTTTTATCTGCCATAATATATAACTGTTTGTTTTTTTCCGAAGGCGCAAAAATACACCTTTTCATGAGACTAAAACGAATATTTAACGCTTTTTAAAACTGTTCTTAAGCATGATTATCAATATCATATGTAGTAATTGGCATATGTTGATGGCATCAATTTCTCTCCAAGTGTTAACAAATCAATAGGTTATTAAAGTTTTTTTTCTTTAATTGTTAAAAACGTTGAATAAAAAATACTCCAACGATAATAAAAAGAATACCAGCAATTTTTCCAATTGAAACAGGCTGAGGATTAACACTAAACCACCCAAAGTGGTCAATAACAGTTGCTACAATCATTTGACCGCCAATAGTTGCTCCCAACATGGTTGCGACACCTATTTTAGGGATTAAAATAACAACTGAAGATACAAATATCGCCCCCAGAATACCTCCAAAAAACAGGTAAACAGGAATTTGCGATAACACTTCGGCTTTAGGGACTTCAGTTCGGAGTATAAGGTTTAAGATGAATAAACAAATGGTTCCAACCAGAAAATTGGTAAACGATGCCTGAATGGGATGCTTTAGAAATCCGCCCAATTGAGAGTTTATACTTCCCTGAACAGCTAAAAGTCCACCGATTAAAATGGCAATTGTTGTTAATACGTATTTTATATACATAAATACTATTGAGTGTTTGCGTTGCAAAGTTAAGGTAAATGCCAGAGACATGCCATATTATTATGGATGACAATACCCTTAAAACAAAAAACGGGTCAATCGTAATTGATTGCCCGTTTGAATATTTGAAGTTTATTTCTTTAATTTTTCATTTCCTGCCATACTACAGCACTGGCACCCAATATTGCAATCTTGGCACCATCAAGCTTCGATGGAAGTAGTTTTACCTTATTACTATATAAGAAACACATATTTTCCTCCATTGCATCTCTGGTTGGAGTAAAAATATAATCACCTGCCGTGGCTAATCCACCAAATAAAAATACAGCTTCAGGACTTGAAAATGTTACAAAATCAGCAATTGCTTTTCCAAGCATCTTACCTGTAATATCAAAGGCTTTCAGAGCTAGTTCATCTCCTTTCACTGCAGCATCATAAATCATTTTTGATGTAAAGTTAAGTGCAGGAACATTCCTAAGCTTACTCTGCGTTTTTGTAGTTGCAATCAGTTCTGATGCTGTTCTGCAGATACCTGTTGCTGATGCATATGTTTCTAAACAGCCTTTTCTGCCGCAACCACATTCCCTTCCATTTGGATCAATTACCACATGTCCTAATTCGCCGGCAAAACCATCATGACCCAAAATTAGTTTACCATTCGCCACAATACCACTTCCTACACCTGTACCCAGAGTCAACATGATAAAATCATTCATTCCCTTAGCAGCTCCGTACATCATTTCTCCAACAGCTGCCGAATTGGCATCATTGGTTAAAACAATAACAGGATAATCATAGTATTCTTTCATCAACTTCACAAAAGGTACCCGATCTCCCCACCCAAGATTACTTGCTCCAACAATTTCACCCGTATAATAATTGCTGCTGGGAGCTCCAATTCCAATTCCTTTTACCTCAATAGTACCATTCAGTTGAAAAACTGTTTCATTGATTTTTGATGTAAGTGTATTTAAATAGTTTTTGATGTCAGTATTAGTAAGAGTAGGTGTTGATGTCTCAGCAAGTATATTACCTTCCCGGTCAACCACCCCAATAACAGTATTTGTTCCGCCAATATCAATCCCTATCGCAACTTCAATTTTCATGAGTAATATTACATTTATGATTTATCCGCAGCAAAATTGGGGAATTTAAATGTTTAGGAATTGTAATAATGTATAAATAAATTGTACTATCGGGTTATTATTAAAACATCTTGGTCCCCCACAAACCTTTTTGTCTGCTTTGCTTCTTTCCAAAATACCAATTGATATCTATAAGTGGAAGAACACTTAACTTATTTGGCGTATTGTAATTAGCTATAGATAATATATATCCTATATTAAACGATAGAGTAGGTGTTATAAAAGTCTGCAATTCGGTAGATTGTTCGAATGCTTGATTACCTGTAAAATTTCCCCTGAAATACTTTAACTGCCCTCCAAGCATCAGCATGTTGCTAATCTCCCAGTCTGCTCTCACCTTTGCATATCCAATTGCTCCTTTACCGGTTAATGAAGGACTTCTGTTGGTTAAGAAGTGTTCTCTCATTTCAGTTAATCCTGATTCACCAAATGAAATTCCAACATCAACACCAATACCTGCTGAAAGAATAACAAATGGCTGATCGTTACTGCATCGATTATCACTGGAAATGTACTTACTAACTATTAATTCATTTTTAACAGATAAAACAAATGGAATTTGCACAGCACTGTCAACAATTGACGTAAAATTATTTTTCTGTGCAAAATTTATTCCGGGAGTAGCAGAATATAACCCGTGTTTAGTGGCTACATACCAATTATTATTTGCCCATCTCTTTTTAAGAGTAAGGTTGGGTACCCAGTAATTCATAAATACATTGGATGAAACTTCCAAACCGGGTTTAATACCATATCTTGACGGAGAGATTAAGCTAATGTTTCCTGCTTTTGGATATACAGTATTGGCACTCTCGCTATGCCAGAGAATATCATCGCGAGCATCATTTTGCCTGGCTCCCATGGGTTGCATTGGATTAAAGGCATTCATATCCTTATCCTGTTCAAATGCTTTCTCCTGCCGCTTTCTGATTTCTCTTTTTGAAGTTCCCTTATTCAACTTACGCTTCTTGTTTTGAGCATTTATACCCTGTGCAAACGAGAGAATGCAAAAAAGAACGGCTATATTTAAGATTAATTTCATCCTATCAAATACTAGCTAAACGTCTAATTAATAGCTTTTAGTCTTTACAATGACAAATAAATTTCCAATCGACCCTTTTTTATTGATGAATTCATCTTTTCTATTGACATTTTATCAGGCTTAATGTAAACTTAGGATACTTTTAACACTTTTTTAGTTTCCAGATTAAATTAAGTTCCCTACATTCGCGGAATGGAAGATAAGCGTCAAAATATAATTGAGAAAGCTTTTGAGCTTTACCATCAATACGGAATCAAAAGTGTAAGTATGGATGATATTGCCCGTAACATGGGCATATCAAAAAAAACACTTTATCAATATATTTCTGATAAAAATGAATTGGTTGAATGTGTATTTCAGTATTCGAAAGCATACATCGAAGATGTATTCTCTGCCTTCAAAAGGGATGATTTAAATGCCATTGAACAGAATTTTGAACTTAGCGATAATATCAGGAAGAAGAATCAGCGTTTCAAACCTACCTTCTTGTATGATATGAAAAAATACTATCCGGCTCTTTTGAGAGAGTTAAAGGATATAAAGTTTAAGATTATATATGAGTCAAATCTGGCTAATCTTAAAAAAGGGAAGAAAGAAGGCTTTTATATGGAAGATATAAATGAACATATCATAGCCCGCATTATGGTATCCTACCATCTTTTCACATTTGATCCGGGTAATGGTTTGTTTACTGATTCTGAAGTAATGGATATGGGAATCTTTGAAGAAGTATACAAATACCATTTCAGAGGAATTTGCACACCCAAAGGTATTGAAGAACTGAACCGTTTGTTTTGTAAAAATAGTAATCAATAATAAATCACACAATTATGAAGAATGCGCTTATTGCGATAGCAATGTTAATGGCGTCCTTAACACACACCTTTGCCCAAAATGATTCTTTAGCATTTTCACTGCAGGAAGCATTGGATTATGCAACAGAAAATGCTTTTGATAGTAAAAGTGCCACGTACGATATTGAGGCTGCGGAAAAAAAGGTTATGGAATATATTGCCATTGGTTTACCACAGGTCAGTGCAGAAGGACAGCTAACTGATAATTTAGCTATTCAGGAAAATGTAATAACCATGACACCTGAAGGAGAAGCGGACCCAATTCGTCTTAAAACAAAATTTGGACAGAAGTACAACTGGAATGCGACAGGAAAAGTAAATCAACTACTTTTTGATGGTTCCTATTTGTTGGGTGTTAAAGCAAGTCGAATCTACGTACAAATCAGTGAAAGGAATAAGGAAAAAACGCAAATAAATGTGCGCGAGGCTGTGGCAGAGGCATATTATATTGCTCTGATCGCTAAAAAAAATCTGGAAACCTTTAAAAAGAATCTGGAAGTTAACGAGCAAACACTGAAAGAAACCAATGCCTATTTCGAAAACGGGTTTCGTGAGCTAACGGATGTTGATCAATTACGACTGATGGTTAATAATTCGCGTAACCTGTTACTCGATGCCGAACGTCAACTTGTGATTGCTGAAGCTGTGTTAAAGTATTCAATGGGATTATCGATTGATCAACCTATTAAATTGACCAATAGTTTGCAAGACATTCTTTCACCCGTTGAAACATATTTACCAGCTTCGAACGTGTTTGATGTAAAATCACATATCGATTATTCCATTCTGGAAACCCAGGAAGAAGTGCAACGAACATTAATTAAAAATGAGCGGGCTCAATATTATCCAAAAATAAATGCCTTTTACAATATAAGCTATATCGAATTTGGCGATGAATTTAAAGCGATGGATAATACCAACTCACAAATTGTGGGTCTCTCATTAACCATGCCCATTTTTAAATCAGGAATGCAAAACGCACGTGTACAACAGGAAAAGATCAATTACCTGAAGCTGCAAAACCAAATGCGTCAGATGGAAGAAGGCTTAAAACAGCAATTGATGGTTGCAGAGGCTAATTTTAAAAATGCCCAGGCAGTTTACCTGAATGATAAAGAAGGTGAAGAGATTGCCTTTCGTATTTACGACCGAACACGCATCAAATTTGCAAATGGATTGAGTTCCAGTACTGAGCTTTCGCAGAACGAAGGTCAGTATATTCAATCTCAAATCAGTTATATTCAGTCAACTCTCAATCTGCTGGATACCCACATTAAATACTTAAAAGCTGTTAATCGTTTATAACCCTAGCTTGTCATGAAAAATAATAGAAACCAAATAATGAAGAAATTTGTATTTATTCTGTCTGTGCTGTTTTTAGCCTCATGCGCAGCCACAACAGAAGATGCCCGAAAGGAGAAGGAGGAAGCGCTTGCTACCTATAAAAGTGAGTTCTCGGAACTGAAACAGAAGATAGCCAAATTAGAAAAGGAATTGGCCGAAGATACAGGAGAAGGTGTTATTTCGGTAGTAACAACAGAAATACAACCCATTCTTTTCGAACATTTTATTGATGTCTCGGGTCAGGTACAGGCCGATAAGAATATTGTGGTAAGCCCTGAGTCATCTGGTAAAATTGTGAGCATCGATGTAAAAGAAGGACAGCGTGTTCAAAAAGGACAGGTTTTGGCTCGATTAAATACTGAAATGATTCAACGTAGTCTGGATGAAATAAATATCAACCTTGACTTAGCCAAAACTACTTTTGAGCGTCAGTCAAATCTGTGGGAGCAAAACATTGGTTCTGAAATGGAATATTTACAGGCCAAATCACAGATGGAATCTTTGAAACAAAAAAAGGAAGCCTTAGAAGCTCAGATCGATATGGCTGTGGTTCGCTCTCCTATCAATGGTATTGTTGATGAAATAATTCAGCGTCAGGGCGAGATGGCAAGTCCAGCAGCACCATTTGTACGTTTAGTTAATATCGATCAGGTATATATCAATGCTGATGTATCAGAAATTTATTTACAAAAAATAAAGGCAGGTGACAACGTAAAAGTCAACTTCCCTGTTTTGGATAAAACCATTGAAGGAGAAATTTATCGCACCTCATCAGTCATTGATCGCGATTCACGTACTTTTCGTTTACGCGTTAATTTGAATAACCCGGAGAACGATTACAAGCCTAACATGCTGGCTGTTCTTAAGTTGAAAACCTATTCGGCAGAGAATTCTATCGTGGTTCCATCTATTTTGGTGAAAAAAGACTTTAGTGGCGAATTTGTTTTTATCGCGGCACAAAACGAAGGTAAATCCATTGCTAAGAAACAATACATCAAAACCGGAATCAAGGATAATAATAACACACTGGTAACAGAAGGCCTTAATAAAGGTGATCAGCTAATTACTACAGGTTATGCTCAGGTTGTTGATGGATCAGCGATTTCATTGTAATACCTAAACCGAAAATTTAAACAATGACAGAAGATATAAGACCCAAGGAAAAAGTTTCGACCCGGAAATTTAAACCAACATTTTGGGCCCTGGATAATAAAAATACCATTTACATCCTGACTCTATTCTTAATAGTTGCAGGATGGTTGGGGTATACGTCGATGCAACGCGAACTTTTTCCGGAAATTGTGATACCATATATCTCGGTTAGCACACCTCATCCCGGTAATAGTCCGCTCGATATAGAGAACCTGATTACACGACCGATAGAAAAAGAATTGAAAGATCTGAATGGTGTAAAACGTATGTCATCCAACTCTTTTCAGGACATGAGTTTGATAATTGTTGAGTTCGAAACCGATGTAGCTGTTGATCAGGCAAAACTTGACGTTAAAGACAAAGTTGATAAAGCCTTAAGTGAGCTTCCGGATGATTTAATGGATGAACCAATTGTTGATGACATTGATTTCTCAGAGTTCCCTGTATTAAACATTAACCTTTCTGGTGATTATTCTATTTATGAACTGAAAAAATTTGCAGAAGAACTACAGGACGATTTTGAAACGTTGCGCGAAGTTCGTGAAGCTGATATTCGTGGTGTTGATGAGCGTGAGATAAAAATCCATGTGGATCCTTATCGTCTGGAAGCATACAACCTTAGCTTCATGGATATTGAACTGGCTGTTCAGACTGAGAATTTTACCGTTGGTGCAGGCGAAGTTAAGGTAGACGGTACCCGTCGATCCATTCGTGTACAAGCTGATTACACCAATATGGAAGAAATCCGCAACACCATCGTAAAAGAAGTGGATGGTCGTGCTGTGTACATCAAAGATGTGGCTGATGTTATTGATGGTTTTGAAGAGCAGAGTTCTATCTCAAGGCTAAACCACAAATCAGTTGTAACCCTTTCGATTGTGAAAAAAAGTGGCGAAAACCTATTGGATGCAACGGATAAGATTTTGGCCATCATAAAGGACAAACAAGAGAGTGAAACATTGCCAAAAGATTTGGCCATCACTGTTACAGATGATCAGTCGGTGTTTGTTCGCGACCAGATTACCAATCTTGAGAACAGCATTTTTCTGGGGATGATCTTTGTTATGATCGTCTTGTACATGTTCCTAGGTTTACGTAACGCCATATTCTCGGGTCTGGCCATACCAATGTCTATGATCATCTCTATGATGATTCTGAAACAGATAGGCTATACTATCAATACTATGGTTCTTTTCTCGCTGGTACTGGCCTTGGGTATGCTGGTGGATAACGCCATTGTGGTAATAGAGAACGTCTACCGGATGATGGAGCATGGAGTCAAACCGTCAAAAGCGGTGAAGAACGGAACCAGCGAAATTGCTATTCCAATTATTTCATCAACTGCAACTACCCTGGCGGCTTTTATTCCATTGGTTTTCTGGCCTGGTATCGTGGGTAAATTCATGAGCTACTTACCTGTTACATTAATCATAGTGCTCTCATCTTCTCTTTTTGTGGCCTTGGTCCTTAATCCTGCCTATGCCTCTAATTTTATGAAGCTGGAAGATGTTAAAGAAGAAAAGAGCTTTCGAAAATATTTTTATGTAACTGGTGCTATTGCTTTCTTAGGTGTTATTGCATACCTGTCAGGAAGTATCCTATGGGGTAATATTCTCATACTTCCTTTATTGATTACAGCACTTAATAAATATGTTTTAAAACCTTCTGCTATCTGGTTTCAGCATACCTTTTTACCATTTCTCGAAAACCAGTACGAGAATACTCTACGTAAGGCTTTAGGTCGAAGAACCAGTAAATGGTTGTTTGGCGGATCCATATTCTTGTTCCTGTTTTCAATTGTTTTTTATGGAATGGTACAAACCCAGGTTTTGTTCTTCCCTCAGAATGAACCTCAAACTATCTACGTTACTATGGAACTACCTTTGGGTACAGACATATCGGTAACAGATCAGGTGACTGTGGATGCCGAAAACATTCTGTACGCAACGCTGGATCCTTATATGGATATTATTAAGTCTGTAGGCGTTAGTGTTGGTACAGGAAAAGGCGGTTTATTCGATTCAGGTCGCTCGCCCAACAAATCACTAACCACCATTACCTTTGTTGATTATCAGTATCGAAACGGACATAGCACCCGTGAAATAATGTCTAAATTAACGGATGCATTTAAAGGTTTTGTGGGTGCGAAATTCTTTATTGAAAAAGAAGATAACGGACCTCCTGTTGGTAAACCCATCAACATCGAAATTGGTGGGGACAATTATGAAAAGCTAATTGATTTAACAGCTGACATTAAACGTGTTATCGATGAAGACCATATTCCCGGAATCGAAAACCTGGAAATGGATCTGAACATCAATAAGCCAGAAATGCAGATGTTTATCGATCGTGATAAAGTACGTCGTATGGGCCTTTCAACACAGGCTGTAGCAATGGCTTTGCGAACCTCTCTTTATGGTAAAGAAATCGGCAAATTTAAAGATGGTGAGGATGAATTTGATATCATGCTTCGTTTAAAAGACGAATACCGCAATGATGTTTCTACTCTGATGAATCAAAAACTCAAAGTAGATAAAAACGGTGTTCATCATCTGATACCTATTTCGGCAGTAGCGACATATGAATATGCATCTACTTACGAAAAGATTATTCGCGTTGACAACACAAGGGTAATCACATTAAGTTCAAACGTAATTGAAGGTTACAATGCCAATGAGATTAATGCCCGAATACGTGTTTTACTGGATGAGTATACCATGCCGGGTAACTACACCTGGAAGATGACCGGTGAACAGGAAAATCAGCAGGAAACAGCAGACTTTTTGGTTGGAGCATTATTATTTGCTTTGGCATTAATTGCAATGATTCTGATTACTCAATTCAATTCGGGAGCCAAGCCATTAATCATCATTGGAACTGTTGGACTAAGTACCATTGGTGTATTCATGGGATTGGGAACCTTCAAAATGGATTTCGTTATCCTGATGACAGGTTTGGGTATTGTATCGTTGGCCGGTATTGTGGTTAACAACGGTATTGTTTTAATTGACTACATCGATCTGGTACGAAAACAAAAGAAGGATGAACTGGGAATGAGCGAACATGGCCGATTATCACGCACGGAAGAAATTGACAGTATCATTCGTGCTGGTAAAACACGTCTTCGACCTGTATTACTAACAGCCATTACTACCGTATTAGGACTAATACCAATGGCTATTGGTTTGAATTTCGACTTCTTCAGTTTATTTGAAAAGCTCGATCCAAACATTTATTTCGGAGGTGATAATGCTGATTTCTGGTCGCCAATGGCATGGACAGTTATTTTTGGATTAACAACCTCAACAGTTCTTACCCTTATAATGGCTCCGGTAATGTATAACCTGGCAGTAAGAGCCCGCAACAAATTATTCAAACCGAAAGACGAAGATTTGGTTAGAAATGATGTGTAAACAAAAACATAAAAATGACTCACAAATGTGGGTCATTTTTGTTACGTCAAATTTTATCGGCACCACAATCTAACGTATAATGTTCATTTACTGAAATATAAAAACAATTTTATAAGACCGATTTAAATAGTATTATCATTCGTCTCAAGCATATGGAAATGAAGTTTAGTAAGTTTTTCAATAAATCTTCCTATCTTCAACAGGCTAAACCCATTAGTACCCGTTGATTATCTAACTTAAAGCTTGCAAAATGACCAAAGCAGATCAGCTTATCCAATGGTTTAAGCAAAACACCGAAGGTTACCTGTTGTTTTCAGGAGGTTTTGACAGCAGTGCAGTACTTGGGGCTGCAATGAAAGCAAATTCCAACATTATTCCTGTATGGGTTGATAATGGTTTTAACCGTGCTTCGGTAGACTCCATTAAGGTTCAAGCCAGAAATTTAGGTTCAACAAATCTTCAGATTTATAAAATTAAGCCAAGCGAAACAGTAAAAGAAAATCCGGTTAAAAGGTGTTATTTCTGTAAAAGCAGCATTTTGGCTCAAATACCCAAAGATGCTTTAGCAATTTACGATGGTACAACAGCAAGTGATCTGGGAAATTTCAGACCGGGTAAAATAGCATTGGATGAGTATGGAGTGAGGTCACCATTGGCCGAATTGGATATTACATCCAGCGAAACAAAAGACATTGCCATTGAATTTGGAGCTGATCCTTTGTTAGCTAATTTAGAAAGTTGCCTTGCAACACGCATCAATTATAAACACTTTTTATACCCTGAACGCATTTCTGTAATTAAAGAAATCGAAAAGTACGTGATTGATAAAACAAACGATTTTGATGTGCGTTGTCGTTTTGATGATGATGAACACATAAGAATAGAATTTTCAAAAGCCGAAAGTTACTTAGCTTTAGCTGATTCAGAATTTAGAGAACATTTATTTGATTTAGGAAAGGAAGCTGCTTTATTTGTGACCATTGATATCAAACGATCAAGACCCAATGAGTATGATAAGCGAATCAACAAGGTAAAAAAAGCATACGTTTAGCAGCAATCAAATTTTTAGAAAAGAGTAAAAATGACATTCGACGAGTTATTTGACAAGATACAAAGTGGAGAGATTTCAAAGGAGGAAGCCCATCAACATTTTTCACTGGAATGGATGGAAACAGCCAGTCGCTATATTCTGGATGTAAACCGAGGTATGCGAACCAATATTCCGGAGATTATTTATGGTGAATATAAAACGTTGGATCAAACCCTTGAACTAACCACTAAACTTCTTGAAAAACATCCTCGTGTTGTCATTTCCCGAAGTCCTTTTTATAAAGAATTGAATGATCATTTTAAAGATCAATATCCCGTTTTATGGTCGGTAAATGCCACTGTTATTGGTGAAATGCCAAAGCCTAAAGGAAAAGTTTTGGTGATTAGTGCCGGTTCGGCAGATCATCCTGTAACCTACGAGTGCGAAGTGATTTTAAAAGCAGTGGGTGTTGAGCCTTTGGTTTTCGAAGATCGGGGTATTGCTCATCCAACCCGTGTTTTGGAAGCCATTAAATCAGGTGTTGAGCAGGATGTGGCAGCCGTGATTGTGGTTGCCGGAATGGAAGGAGCACTAGCTCCATTTGTATCATCATTGGTTGCATTACCTGTAATTGGCGTTCCTACATCAGTGGGATATGGTTTCAGAGCCAAAGAAGCTGCATTAACCAGTATGCTTGCCAGTTGTGCACCAAACCTTACCGTTGTTAATATTGATGGTGGATTACGTGCTGCTGTAGTGGCTGCTTTGATAGCAAAGAACCGTTGATTTCTAAAATTTTTTCTGTATTACATTCTAGACCTAATCTAACACTATGCCATTTAAACTGTCAATAACTCTTATAATTATTTCATTATTAACTTCTTGCAATTGTTCTCATCAAGGGACAGACATTAATTTATCTGATTTTTATCGTGTTTATTTCGAGAAAAGACAAGATAAAATAATCATGTATTCTGAAGCAGATTCTTTAAATTCTAAAATCAAATTAAAGGAATTTGGCAATGCCATGTGGGCATATAACGATTACCTGTTTCGGAATTACTCGGAAACGACAAAATTGTACTCTCACTTTAAATCCTTATTGCCCGACACCAGCTTAATTAGGCAAGAATTCAATGTTGCTTTAAACAACGATAATAAGTTTAAGGACATTTTTAAAAATAGTTTAAACAAAAAGTCCATCCCTTCTATCACCATTGATTCTTTAAGTATTATTGCTTCGCGATTTTATTTGGTTGATAAATTTCGCAACCAGGTTTACGTTCACCTTTGCGCAAATATTAATGAAGTACAAAGTCTTGAGCAAAACGAATTTTCGCCTTTCTTCAACGCTTTTTGCTTTATGACAATTCGTAACAACGACGAGGCTTCTGACTTAGCCTCTAGTTTGTTAATTCCTTATTCCAGCGAATTGAATAACCCGGAAGGCATCAGTGATGAACGTCTTATTCAAATTAAAACAGAAGTCTTCGATGCAGCCTCAGAAAACAAACAATTGCAGCAGATACTTATCAAGGAATACGATAAAAAACGAAAATTTCTCAATTTCGAATTGAAGTTAAATTAATCATCTTTATAAAAGAATCATCTCTTTTTTAATCGAAGAACTAATTACATGATGCGTTTGTTACAGCATTAATTGCCAAGAAACGAAGTATATCACAAAATAAGCCCGATTAGAATTATTACACATTTCTAACCGGGTTTCATTGTATTATTTTATGATTATTTTATGAATGTAGCTTTTTTCTGAATTGGTAATTTGTATGATATACATTCCGGCAGTCAATGTTTTTAAAGTTATTTGTCCGTTTTGTGTTATTTTACCATTATCTACAAGGCTTCCATGTATGTTAAAGATAGAATAATTACATCCGGAAAGCTTTGCTTCATTCTCAAATCGAACATTTAAAATACCATCCTTAACAACTGTTGGCCAAAGCTTAAGATCACTATTTGTATGTGTCATGTCACCCAAACCATTAATCTGATCTTCAGGATAAAGCTGTTTCGTTGGGACTATTTCTTTCATTTGCATATCACTCGACCAATGAAATTTAATGTTCGCTCCACCTTCGTATTCACAGTAGTCAAGTTTTATATCATATTTTTTTCCGGCCTCAAGATCAATCGATCCACTATATTCTATATCCCAATCATTGATCCACTTATCGATAATTAATTCATTATTAATCCATAATCTACGACTATTATCACTTGTTATATAAAAAGTATAGGTGGCTGTGAAGAGCGGTTCAATTTTACCCGACCATCTGATTGAAAAGTTGTCAACTGGCATTCCTGCTAAAGGAGCTCCGGTTCCCCAATCAAAATTTACGGACTCATCAATTCTTGATCCTTTTAACACATTAAAATTGTTACCACTATAGTAATCGGCTTTTAA
The DNA here is from genome assembly GCF_963674565.1 of uncultured Carboxylicivirga sp. Taxonomy (NCBI): domain Bacteria; kingdom Pseudomonadati; phylum Bacteroidota; class Bacteroidia; order Marinilabiliales; family Marinilabiliaceae; genus Carboxylicivirga; species uncultured Carboxylicivirga sp. Next base: position 4,547,785 of record NZ_OY771430.1, on the reverse strand, counting down.
ACCTGTTCCGGTTCCCGAAGGTAATTCAATAATCTTAAGTGAATTTATGCGTTTGTTCCAATTATCAAGATAACTCATATCACCTGTTATACAGGTATAATCACCCAAAAAATTATCTTCAGAATATACAACAACACCATAACCTAGCTCAACTTTTACAGACGTAATATTATTCACACCAATACCTAATGAATTTAGACTTTCGGAATTATACTCTCCCAATGCCAGTGAAATCTCATAGCTACCATAATAATCCCAGTTATCATAAAAGGAAGCGACTGAGTTTTCGGCATTCTTCTCCACCTGGACTAAAATGTTTTTGGTGTAATCAACTCCGTTTTGATCTATATATTTTACAATGTAATTACCTCCTGATTCAATAGTAATATCAGATAGTGTAACCATATTGGTATTAGAAGTAAATCCATTCGGACCTTTCCAACTCCAGTTTCCTTCCTTATATTCGGGTTCTAACGATACAGATTCACCTTCCAGTACTTTAATGTAAGTAGTGTTTACAGGCTCTTCATTATTTACACTTATATAAGATTGAATACCAGCACTTTCAAAAATCGGATTGATTACTGAAGTCCATGATGACGGACTCATTCCAGTATCATTAAATACCCAGATAAATCCACCTTTCACATCACAATTATCCCTCCAGCCGGTCATTATGCTGTTAACTGAATTTTTATCATCATAGTTTAATTTGCCAGCCCATACAGGTACGTCACCAATTTTCCAATCACAAGGATTATTATAGGCGCCGCCATCATAACATTGCACGTAATTTCTTTCGATTGCACCGGGTCGGGCCTTATTAACACTGGATTCCAATGAATTCCAGAAACTATAATAGGTATAAGGGGCAATGGTTGATTTAAAGCCAAGATCATATAGCATAATCGTAAATTGAGATGCTGTTGTAACATCATAACCATGCTCATCATCATTATTGACAATATTCATTTCAGGAACCGCTTCAATAAGTGCTTTAAAATTCCTGTAAAGAATACTGTTAGAACCAGTTCCTTGTGAATTAATTAAACTTTTGATATTATCATACGAAGTAGATCCCCATCCTCCAATACATGTTTCGACTCTTGTGATTGAAGTTCTTCCTGTAACGAGATCCTTAACGTCCTGTGCATAATTTGGTTGTACCTGATCAAATACATATTCTCCATTGGAACATATCAACTCTCCATCAGTCGTTAGGTTACCATTGGGTTCCACTTGAATATTAAAAAGAATAACCGTTTCAAAACCGGAATCCTTTAATATCTTCACTGTTGAAGGGCGTTCTCTACGAAAATGGCCACCAACATATAGCATTGATTGAGCATTCATATCTATGAACATCATCTGCACAATCAAGAATAGAGTGAAAAATTTGATGTAGTTATATTTTCTCATACTATTAAGCCTGGTAAATTATTTACTTTTCCCTTCAGCATTGGTATACAATCCGATCTCAGAAACTTGTAAAATGTCTGCTCCATCAGTGGAATTAAACTTAATAGAGTAATAACTGAAAGCTTTAGGTTTTGAGATTTTAAATGCAACCCCAACGTTATTGGCATCTGGCAGTTGCGGGTCTTTTACAGCATCTATTAAGGTCCATTTTAGTCCATCATTCGATCCAAACAATCCCCATTCTGAAGGATTACGTCCAGGACGGGTTTCATTATCATTGGCAGTATAGATAACATACCACTTAAGTTTCACCCGTTCTTTCATCGTCCATGCGATTGATGCAGGAATGGTTTTGGTGCAATATTTTGTTGATGTTTGTCCATCGAACAATCGGGAGCAGGTTTCATCTTTACTTAAACTTGCGGTGCCTGTTACCGATTTATCGATAACCTTATCTGATAGAGACATTTTATTTAACACAACATTTATGTCTTCCTTAGTTCCACTTGCTGCAGCTTCTAAAGTGAGTTCAGGAAGATCAACGGTGGTAAAATCAGCACGATAACTTGGAATTTTTTCGGTAACGAATTCTCCATTTTCAACGGTTAGTTTGTATGTGTCTGGATCAGCAAATAAAGCTGTTGTATTGCTCGTGGCATTCATTGCCCCATTATACTTATCCAAATTATTATCCTTTGCATTTTCACTCGAATTACAGAATAAAACCAGTGGAGCCTTTAATGCATTATAAAGTGGTGAAACATTATTGTATCCATGGTGGGTAGTTTGAACACAGTCGCTTTTAAGCGTTTCATCAGAATACATAGCCAGCATATTTGCCTGACCTATACCATCAGTATCGCCCAATAACATTATCTTTTTGCCGTTAATAGTAACCCGTAAAATAGTTGAGGTCTCATTGAAGTTGCCTATGGTATTTTTACCAGATGCATCAACTCCATCTTCATGTGTAAATAATACATCGAATCCTACCCCCTGAAGATTAAATTCCTGACCGGTATGTAACTTTACAAATTTGCAATGGGGGTAATATTTGTTGATGGTATTTTTCATCAGGAAGGTATTGCCATCATATCCACCCCTCATCACCTGGTAAGAAGGAATGTTATGCAATACACTTTCCAAATTAATTACATCATGGTATTTTTCCAAAAAGGGATAGGTCATGTAAACATGATCGCCGTGTGCATGAGAATAAAACCAAGCTCGAATATTAATAGTTGAACCTGCTTTTTGCCCCGTTATATCATACATAAACTTAAGAAGGCCTTCTATGGCAGCCTTACTACTTTGCCGTTCGTGGCCCGAATCCACAATAAATAAACTGTTATCTTTCAGTTTAATAATAAGCATGGCACCACAGTCAATCTTCCAATAATCATAGTAACTTGTTTGTCCTTCGCCATGTGTGTAATCTAAACTATACAGATAGAACTCAGTATCACCCGATCCTTGTTCAGGAGAATCCAATTCATCTAACAGTGTTCTGGAAGAATTATCCTGAATAATGTGTGCTTGTTTTTTACTTCCAACATAATACAGATAATATAACTGCTTACCTTTCTTTAATGTATAAAATACATTGTCATCAATATTGTTTGTTGAAATCTGTTCGAGTCCGTTATTTATAAGAGATTGGATGTAATTTGAAAAGGTATCCAGACTGGTATTACTGATTACATACATTTTAGAATCCTCTGATGTCTCAGCATCTTTATCATTAGCCATTCCTGGTCCTGCATTATACACAAAACTCATTATACCGTCGGGATACTCAACAAGTTCAGGGAATATTATATTCTGACTATAAGTAAAGCTGTTACCAAGTAATATAAAGACCAGATATAAACCGAGTGTTCTTAATTGTAAAATTCCTCTCATTAGAATAAAATTTGTTAATCGATCGTTTCCTAACAAATATAGGCGACTGTAATACTTTACAATCATTGAAAGAAATTTACTCCTTGTAAATAACACAATAGTACACTAATCTGTCACATAATAGCAATTCGATAACCTTAAAAACTATTGCCATAATAGTTAGAATGCGATCTTCTTTGAAATTAAGATCGCATCCTCCTGAACCATTTCAGGTTTATTTATTCTATTGGCAATGCATTTTTATAATCTTCATTTGTAAAAGAATAAGTAAAACGATAATACTCATCCGTCATTTTTTCTTTATTATAAGCATCTATTGAATATGGATTTCGATCTCTATTCGTATCATCAATATAATGAACATATACTAATTGCTTATCGGTATTAAATATAATCTTCACCGAGTCACTCCCGATTGGAAAGATCATAAAACTTCCATCGTCACTGAAATTTTCCTCTAGATATTGCGAATCGGCTAAAATATTTATAGTGTCTGTATAATCTGTAGTATTATATCCATAAATAATATAACGAATTAAGTAAGAGCTTTCATTTCTTACGACTGTTTGAGTAGTAAGTGACGGTTCTTTAATACATGATAAAAGAACTACTGCAAACACTATACTAAATAGAACATGCTTTTTTAATTCCATATCTGCTCGCATTTTTAAAAAATTCGTCGATTTGCTGATGATTACTCCTAATGATTTATTTACTTTTAATACATAATCAGACAGTCTCCCGATCATATTTTATTCAATTGATATTGCATTATTATAGTCTTCTTCGGTAATTGTGTAAGTGTACCGAGTGTATCTACTGATATACTCTTCTTTACGATCAACTTCTTCCCGGATATATTCATCATACGAATAAGGGCTCTTTCCATCATTTTCTACTTCTTCTAAATAATATTTACTCTCTCTTTCATTGTTAAAAGTTATTTGTATAGAGTCTGCTGAAAAAGGGAAAGAATGATCATATTCAATATTGCGTACCAATGAGGTGTCTTTAGTATTAGCCAGTTCTAATACAATAGCGCCTCTTTCTTCATAAGCAATATATCTGACATTATAACCACTCTTATTAACGATCAAAGTTTCTACATACTCTTCATATTCAGTTGTGCATGACATGAGCAGTACTATGTTTATGATTACAAATATTCTATACATTATAATGTCTCCTCAAAAGGTTTAAATAATTCATCTATTTGCTGGTTAATAACTACAAATGATTTTTTGAATTTTAATAGGAGACTATCCGATACAATATCAGATAGTCTCACGATCATACTTTATTCAATTGGTATAGCATTGTTGTAGTCTTCTTCGGTTATGGTGTAGGTAAATTTGTACCTGTCAAAATCATCCTTTTGCCCAAGTGTTTCTTCCAAGTAAGAATCAAGATTGAAAGGACTCCGGTCTTTTGTAATATCATTGGCATAATATTTCGCTATTCTAGTGTTGTTAAATATTATTATTACAGAATCTGCTACAGTTATTGGAAATATTTCTGAATCTCCCGTATCGCCACTTCTTTTTTCAATAGCTTTCTCACCGTTGGCTAGTTTAAGAGTAATATCATCTCCGTAATAAGTGTATGCTGTGAACGAAATACTATCGCCACTAATATTTACAATTACGGTTTCTGTTGATACTCCGGTCTCTCTAATACAAGCTACTGCAAGTAGTATTAATAAAATTATATAATATTTTTTCATTACCATTCCTCCTCATAGCGTTTAAACAATTCATCTATTTGCTAATTGGCTACTCCTACTGGCTTATTGGCTTTTAATAGGGACTATCCGATACATAATCAGACAGTCTCACAATTATACTTTATTCAATTGGAATTGCATTGTTGTAGTCTTCTTCGCTAATGGTGTAGGTGTAAGAATATTTGTTAAAATGATTTTTTTCACCTAACGACTCTAAGTTATACGCATCTATATTAAAAGGACTTCTTCCACCTGGAACAATTTCATTGTAATATTTCGCAATACGGGTATCGTTAAATACTATAAATATAGAATCAGATAACGTTGGGAAAATCTCTGCCCCACCCGAGTCATGGGAACGTGTTTCACTAGCTTCTTCACCGTTTTCAAGAGTTATGACAATATCTTGATGACTAAAGTACGCAGTAAATGAAACATTGTTGCCACTATTGTTAATGATTACTGTTTCATTAATGGTTCCAGTCTCAATAGTACAAGAAATTAAAAGTAACATTGCTACTAAAATTGCATATATTTTATTCATTACCATTCCTCATAGTATTAATTCATTTATTTATTGGTTTGTTACTCCTGTTGGATTATTTGTTCCTATATTCTATTAATTGCAAAAACTAATAATCGTAATACTTCATAAAGCATAGTTATCCAATATTTAGGATAAATAACCTTTATTTAATGACAGGAATGGCATTTTGTTTGATGAATATATTTTTACTATAGTAATTTAAACGTTTTCGTGAGGTAGATATTGAATTAGATTAATATGTAGAACTCCTCTGAAGTATTATTTCCTTGCATTGAGGTATTATACCTCCCTATATAAACAAGTAATGCACCAACTTTTTAAGCTGATGCATTGTGATATTATCGTAGAATAGATCTTACACAGTCTTTGAATACTGCCCTTTACCACTTTTTAATACAGGATCGAAGGCCATGGCAATATTACGAATTACAAACCTTCCTTGTCCTTTCACAGTAAGTTCATCATTGGCAAGTTCGAGCAGTTCATCAATAATAAAAGGCTGAATTTTCTCCAACTGAAAATCAACGGCCTTGTATACCTCACTTACCGAAGTATCAAAATCAGAGGCGACCTGTTTAAAATCGACAAAATAGTTACACATTAGTTCATTAATCACCTGTCGCACAATTTGCTCATTCTGATTAAGTTTATAACCTCGTACAACAGCTCTGCCATCTTTTTCAACTCGATCCATATAGGCTTTGATGGTTTTCTCGTTCTGACTGTAGGCATTAAACAACTGACTGATACTGGATGTGCCAAATCCATAAACCTGACCGGTTGTTTCGCGGGTACAATACCCCTGGAAATTACGGTGAAGCTTTTTATCTCTCAAAGCAATGGCAAAATCATCATCCGGTTTTGCAAAATGGTCCATACCAATAGGAACATAACCTGCATAAACAGCTGAGTTATAAGCATCCTCAAGCATGGTAATTTTTTCATCAGCGCCCGGCAAACCGTATTGTTCCAGCTCTTTCTGACGAGTCATAACGGATGGAACGTGGGCATAGGAGAAAGTCACCAAACGATCGGGATCAGCTTCCAAAGCCATTTGAACTGTTTCATTAAAACTCTCACGGGTTTGAAAAGGAAGTCCGTACACCAAATCCACATTAATACCTGATAATCCGGCTTTTCGCAGGTAAGTAATCATTTCTTTAACCGGAACACGTGGAGCTTTTCTATTGATGGCTTTCAAAACCTCTGGCTTAAAATCCTGAACTCCCAGGCTGATACGATTAAAGCCCATATCACGCAACTCATCCACCATCTTAAAATCAAGATAAGCTGGACTGCATTCCATTGCCATTTCATAACTATCAGCAAAGGTGAAGTTCCTCTTGATGGCCTCAGTAACTTTCCTTATAAGCTTGGCAGAAATGGCATTGGGAGTTCCTCCTCCCCAATGGACTTGTGTCAGTTTTCTTTCAGTTGAAATATCTTGCGAAACCAGATCGATTTCTTTAATCAAGGTATCAATATAACTCTCAATGGTTTTGGCTCCCATACCAGTGTAGGTGGTACAACCACAAAATGTACAAAGCTGGGGGCAAAACGGAATATGAATGTAAACCGATACATTTTCAGGATTCTCTTTATTGGAAACAATCACGCTTTCTTTATAATCCGCGTTTCCGTACTCGGTATGAAAGAACGTAGCCGGTGGATAACTAGTGTATCGTGGGCCTGCTACATTGTATTTATCCAGAAGATTCCTGTCAAATTTCAACATCTTTTTAATGGTTAATGGTGAATTGCTAATGGTGAATCATTTCTCATTAACAACTAATAATTAACAATTATCTATTCCAATCAACTGATTTTACCCAGTCAATTACAAATTGTACATTCTCAACCGGCAAATCAGGTAAAATACCATGCCCCAGGTTGAAAATCCATTTTTGATTTTCGCGTCCGAATGGCAGATAGGTTTTATTCAATTCTTTTTCGATCTCTTCCTGACTTGCATAAAGAAGGCGTGGATCAAGATTACCTTGTAAACCAACTTCAGGATCAACAATTGAGCGGGCATGTTTTAATGACATACGCCAGTCGATACCTACAAAGTCAGATACCTCTTTGGTTACAGCACTAATTCCATTACCTAGATCCTTTGGAAAATAGATGGTTGGAATGCCTTTATCTCTAACTGCTTTTAAGATCTTTTTTGATGCCGGAAGAATCATTTCCAGATATAACTCTTCAGGTAATAAACCACCATAGGTCTCAAACAACTGAAAAGCTTCTACACCATGCTCAACTTGCTTAACAGCATATTCGATGGAAACCTCTGTCAGAGCATCTATAATCTTCTGACTGGTTTTTCTGTCCTTATAAAGAAACTCAGTGGCATTCTTAAAAGTAATGTCACGCACATTATCGCGAAACATAAAGCAGAATGTAGTGAGTAAGCCACCACAAAAACCTATCAACGGCTTGTTCTCAGGACGTGTCTCAATAATCTTATCAATAGCCGCATAAACATGATCCAGTTTTGTCATGTCCTTGTTAAGCTGTTTTACTGGATCATCGTAAGTATGCAACGGAGCACCAAAAACAGGTCCTGCATCCGTAAATTTCAATGACATTCCCAAAGCTTCAGGAACCACCAGAATATCAGAAAATAAAATGGCTGCATCCACACCCAAATCATAGATGGGCATCAGTGTAACTTTGGCTGCCAGTTCAGGATCTTCCAACAACTCCGAAAAAGAATAATTCTCTTTCAGGGCTCTGTAATTAGGTAATACCCGTCCTGCCTGACGCATAAACCATACCGGAGGTCGCTGTGTATCTTTACCTTGTATTGTATCTAGAAATATATTTGTCATAATAAAAGTGCATAGTTATTAGTGCTCTGTGCGTGGTGCATAGTACATGTAATCTGTTTTCACTATGCACTTCTCACTAAGCACTATTTTATTGCTTCCAATGCTTTTCGGTTTCCTTTAATCAGTTTCTCCAAATCTTTTTCAGTGTGTGCCATCGAAATAAACAAACACTCGAATTGCGAAGGTGCAATGTATAAACCGTTCTCCAACATCCCTTTGAAATAATCAGCATACTTTTTTGTATCTGAGGTCATAGCCTCCTCAAAAGAACTTACCTGCTTAGCATCTGTAAAAAAGGCTGTCATCATGGAACCAACCCGGTTTAATACAACATGTAAACCTAATTCCTTTGCGTTTAGTTTAAAACCTTCCTCAACAAACTGAGCTTTTTTCTCCAGATCATCATAAGCATCTGGTGTTTCATCCAACTTCTTTAAGGCTGTTAAGCCAGCTGCCATGGCTAATGGATTTCCGGATAAGGTACCTGCCTGATAAACCGGACCAATAGGTGCCAGCATATCCATTATTTCAGCACTTCCTCCATAAGCCCCAACAGGTAATCCTCCACCAATAATCTTACCTAAAGTTGTGATGTCAGGCATTACATTGTAATACTCCTGAGCTCCTCCTTTTGCCAGACGGAAACCCGTAATAACCTCATCAAAGATCAATAAAGCACCGTTATCTTTCGTAATCTGACGTAATCCTTCCAGGAATCCTTTAGCCGGAGGAACAACTCCCATATTTCCGGCAACAGGCTCAACAATAACTGCTGCTATTTCATCTTTATGCTCATCAAACAATGCCTGAACCGATTCCAGATTATTATAATCTGCTGTTAAAGTATCTTTCGCTGTACTTTTGGTAACACCCGGACTATCAGGTAAACCTAAGGTGATAGCACCTGAACCCGCTTTAATCAGAAAGCTGTCGCCATGACCATGGTAACAACCTGCAAACTTGATGATTAATTCACGTTTTGTGTAACCACGAGCTAAACGAATCGCACTCATCGTAGCTTCTGTACCAGAGTTAACCATACGAACCTTTTCGATTGAAGGCACCATCTTTACAATTTGCTTCGCCATTTCTGTCTCAATGAGCGTTGGCGCGCCATAACTGGTTCCCAAAGATGCAGCATCGGCAACTGCCTTAACAACATCCTCGTGTGCATGACCTAAAATCAATGGCCCCCAAGAGGCAACAAAGTCGATATATTCATTTTCATCAATATCCCAAACGGTTGTTCCTTTGGCTTTTTTGATAAATAATGGATCAATTCCCACACTTTTAAAAGCCCGAACAGGTGAATTAACTCCACCAGGAATTACTTTCTGAGCTTCCTGAAAGGCTTGTTTGCTATTTTTATTCATTTCTAAGTATCAAGATTTAAGAAACAAGTATCAAGATGACAACTTGTAATTTGTTGAAATAATGCTAGCAGTAGATAGCTAATAGCTAAAGGCCTGTTTATTTTTTAGTATTTAAGATATCTGCTGCATCCAATGCATGATAAGTAATAATGATATCAGCACCAGCACGTTTGATTGAAAGCAAAACCTCCATCATCACACGATTTTCATCAATCCAGTCTTTACTTCCGGCAGCTTTTACCATACTAAATTCACCACTTACATTATATGCTGCAGTTGGCATTTCAAATTCATTCTTAACACGATAGATGATATCCAGATAACTTAGTGCCGGCTTAACCATAACAATATCTGCACCCTCGTTAATATCTTCGGCAACTTCGCGCATTGCTTCATCGCTGTTGGCCGGATTCATTTGATAGGTACTTCTGTCACCAAATTGAGGTGCACTTTCAGCTGCCTCGCGGAATGGACCATAGAAGCCTGATGCATATTTGGCAGCATACGACATGATTGGTGTTTTTTCAAAGCTTGCTTCATCCAGAGCTGTTCTTATTTTACCAATCCTTCCGTCCATCATATCACTTGGGGCAATAATATCTGCTCCGGCCTGTGCCAGTGATACCGATTGATCAGCCAAGGTTTGCAATGTTAAATCATTATCCACATCTCCATCTATGATGGTACCGCAGTGACCATGAGTCGTATATTCACAGTTACAAACATCTGCAATGATTAAAATATCATCAATTTCAGCTTTGATAGCACGGATAGCTTTTTGAACAATACCATCAGCCAGACAGGCTACATGACCATGCTCATCTTTATGCTCCGGAATACCAAACAACAGAATGCTTTTCACCCCTTTTGATACAGCCCTTTTACATTCTTCAACCAAAACATCCACCGACATTTGATAGTTTCCCGGCATGGAACTGATTGGATTCTTAACTCCTTCGCCAGGACAAACAAACAACGGGTAAACCAAATCCTCAACTCTTAAATGAGTTTCGGTTACCATATGTCGTAATATCTTATTGTATCTTAATCGTCTTAATCGGGTTTCCGGAAAAGCCATATTGTTTTTGTTTTATTTTATTGATAATCGGGTTTTAATTGCAATTTCATCTCCTGCCACAAACCTTCGTAGGTTGATAACCGGCAATTACTACAGGATTAACATCCCTCTTTTTCATACTTTTGGTGGTTGTAGGTCCAATGGAAGCAAAACCAACTTCATCATGAATTAGATCACCATAGATATCCATAAAACCATCAAAGCAAGAAGGACTGGTACAAACAACAAGCATTGGCCGTTTTGCCTTCAATAAAGCTTCTGTTTTTTCGTTACGCGAATCAGCGTTAGTAGTCCTGTATATATTATATCGTTTGTAATCACATAAATCCTGAAGTCCGTCCTCCAGAGTATTTTCAGCCAATTCACCTAACAGACCAACCCACTTTTCATTTTTAGAAAAATGTACTTCGCGGAGTTCCTCAACCAGATCTGAAGCAGTACGGCCATTGGATACCCACCAGGCTTTAAGACCCGATTTCTCAAGGATCTGAGCTGTTTTTTTACCGATACAGATAAAATTCTTATCTAAGATATCGGCTGGTTTCACCTGATTAAGAAAATACTCTACACCCCGTTTGCTAGTGAAAATAATTCGTCGACTTTGAAAGATTACATTCAGTTCATCTTTACAAAGTTCAATTTGTTCGGTGTTGATCATAGGATCGCGGATAACATCAATGCCCTCCCCTAGTAATCCGTTATACAATAAATCATCTTCCCCGATTGGATGAGTTAAGATTACGGCTGTCTCGCGCGAATAAGGATCCATAAAAGCTGATTTAATTATTTCTGACTTGGATTAAAATATCATTGCCCCCTAAAGTAATGATTTTTTGCCCTAATTTACGACCAATTTTTTCTGCGTCAACAGTTTTTCCACTTTCTGTGGCTCTAATTTCTTTGGATCCGTCGGGTAAAGCAACCATCCCGGTCAGTACTAATTCATCCCCGTTAATTGTTGCATAAGCACCAATAGGTATCTGACAACCTCCTTCCAGCTCATTCAGAAAACTTCTTTCAGCTGTTATTTTATTATATGATTGTTCGCAGTGTAATGCCTTCACCAGTTCTTCCATTTTCGAATCATTATCACGAATCTCAATGGCAATAGCTCCTTGTCCGCAGGCAGGTATCAGGTTTTGCGGTTCAAAAAGTTGAGTAATTTCAGCATCATAACCCAAGCGAATCAATCCTGCACCGGCCATCACCATGGCATCACAATAACCATCTTTCATCTTCTTCAGTCGTGTATCCACATTTCCTCTGATGTCAACAACTTCAACCCTTGGATTAATGCGTTTCACCTGAGCTATTCTTCTCAGACTCGAGGTTGCAACCTTGTGCGTTTCATCCATCTCTTCCAGACTCAATCCATCTTTGCTCACCCAGGCATCTTTGATTTCGGCCCGTTCCAAGATAGCACCCAATTTAGCACCTTCAGGAAAAACGGTTGGCAAATCTTTCAGACTATGCACACACAAATCAACTTCCCTGGCAAAAAGCGCATGTTCGAGCTCTTTCGTAAATAAGCCTTTATCACCAATTTTTGATAATGCCACATCCAGAATCTTATCTCCTTTGGTTGAGATGATAATAATCTCAAAAGATTGAGAAGGATAAGCAGCTTCTAATTTTGCCTTTACCAGGTTAGCCTGATATAAGGCCAGCTTACTGCCCCGTGTGCCGATTCGAATTGTTGCGGTTGTCATATAAGAGATTTAAAAACGGATGGGCGTTGACCCATCCGTTAACTTATTTAAGAGCTGAAATTAAAAAATTCTTCGATTAGTTTCACCTTTTCAGGATCACGACCTTCATTGGTTACTTCTTTTATTTGCTTAATGATCATTCGGGTAAACTTGGCACTCAGATGATCGCCATACTCTGTAATTTTTTGTGAGCTTTCTTTGTCTTTAGCCTTCTTGTAGTTTTTGGCCTCGACAGCATGTATATTTCTAAAAGTTGAAGTTATTGAACTGATTGCAGCACTCATCATGCGCATATTCAGCCAACTTTCAAATTCTTCCAATACTTCGTCAATAATAGCTTCGGCTTCTTCCAGTTTTCCTTTTCGTTTCTCAAAATTGGCTTTCACCACTTCTTCCATTTGATCAAGGTCGAAAAGTGTGATTCCTTTTATATTGTCAACTGTTGATTCAACATTACGAGGATTGGATAAATCCATAACCATTAAAGGCTGACCATCTCTTTTTTTCATCACCTCTTCGGCAATATCCTTTGTTAATAAGGCTCTTGGTGATCCTGTAGTGAAAGTTACAATATCAACATTCTGAAGTTCGTCAATGAAGTTTTCAAACAATACGGCTTTTCCGTTTACTCTATCGGCAAGCTGAATTGCTTTGTCAAAAGTGCGGTTAGAAACCAGGTTATTGACGCATCCTTTTTTTGACAAATTAATAGCAACAATGGTACCTGTTTCACCAGCCCCTACTGTTAGTGCTTTAATTTTTGAATGACATCCCAGTTTTTTCCCCATCAACTCAACGGCTGCTGAACTTACCGAAACAGCTCCCTTGTTGATAGAGGTTCGGGTACGAACTTCTTTGCCTGCTTCAAAAGCTTTATGCACCATTCGTGTCAATTCAGGACCCACCATAGCAGTGTTATCCACCCACGAGAAAGCTTCTTTTAATTGCGAAACAATTTGGTATTCTCCAAGTATTAATGAGTCTAACCCGGTAGTAACTCTGAATAAATGACGTGCAGCATCCAACCCAATATGAGTATACAAATATTGTTTGATGCTTTCTGATTTTTTGAAGTAAGCGACGTAAGCTTTAATTACTTTTTCGGTGTATGACTGGCTATTATCTATTTGTGAACTTTCTGCTTCGAAATATAACTCGGTACGATTGCATGTACTTAAAGCCATGATACCGTTAACGTCACATTCGCGATTCAGATATTCATATAAACCAGCTATTTCATCTTTGGAAATAACCAGTTGTTCACGTATTTCAAGTTTAGCTGTTTGGTGACTAATTCCTATTAAACCAACCATATAACCTTTAAATTTTGGCGTTGTTCACAAACTAACTGTTAGCTACTAATCAAAAGTAATTTTGAAATCTGTAGTAATTCTGTAAATACAGATAAAGATTGTGAAAATTGATGTTGACCAAACTAACAAATAGTTTAAAGCATTTGTTTACGTTTGATTTCACGGATAATTCTTACCAGGGTTTCCGGATCATCAGTCCCGATCCAGATCTTCAGAGTTTTGCCTTTGACGGTTAATTCAAGGGCTTTACTTCCGGCCACATTGTAGATGATTTTTCCGGGTCTGAAACGAATTCCCCAACCCAATGGAATATACTCAACTGCTGCACAATCAAGAATATCTTTCATTGCAAATTTACCGTTGATAAGCCCAATACCCATCGAAAATTTTATCCAGTTATTATCAATAGTTATTGTTAAACGATAAGTGAGAAGCAAAACTATAATACAAACAAGAGCAGCAAATATTAAGTTATTCTGGTCAACCGTGAATCCCAGAATTGTCATAATGGTTAGAAGAATAAAAATGACCGCCCACCCTATTTGTACCGACTTAAACATAGAATGCTAATATCATATAAAAATGCCATGATGGCAAGTTTAGCAGTAAGAACTAATACTGTTAGGCTAGTTTAGGAAGTCAAATCGCTTGAAGCCCTGATGATATTCACATATGCATCAACACTCAAAATCTCGGCATCGGCAATTACCTTACTCTGACTGTAAAAACCTTCCCTTTCCTTTAGTTTTTCTTCGATGAAGTTATACAATTCTTCACCCGATTTATCGGCTACCAACGGACGAACATTTTTTCCTGCGCTTAAACGTGAGATGATCGTTTCAACGCTTAATTTCAGATAAATGGTCAGTCCGTTTTGATTCATCACTTCCATATTTTCAAAGAAGCAAGGTGTACCTCCTCCCGTTGCAATTATCACATTTTCGAGATGCATTACATCGTGCAGACATTCCTTTTCTGCCAAACGAAAAGCATCTTCGCCATGATCGGCAAAATATTGTTTTATTGTAGTTTGAAACTTCTCTTCAAATACGTCATCCAGATCAAGAAAATTCCAGCTCATCTCATGTTTCAAGCGCCTGCCGAGAGTAGATTTACCACTCCCCATAAAACCCACTAAAAAAACGCGCTTAATTTCCATGGCTAAAACAACGACATTTGATCCTTATCATTTTCAATATCTTCATCGCGACTCACATCCTCCGGTTCTTCTTCTTTTGTTTCTTCCTTGATGAGTGGTTCCAACTCCTGAATTTTTGAGATCTGATAAGTCGTCAGTCGTTTACCTTTAGCTTTAAAGCTTTTGACTCCGATAAACTCATATACTTCCACAATCAGTTTTTCGCGAAGTTTATCATCACCTCCAAACTTAACTTCCAATCGAGGGTAATCAACATGTGTCATGTTCACCAATCTCGATTTGGCATTTTCACCAATAAACGATTGTGGTTTAACCGACACATCCAGTTGGAATCGCTTCACATAGTAAAAATCCTGATCGGCATCAAAATAAACAGCAGACCAAACAGTGTTGGAATTAAATTTCTCGATGATCAGAATATTATCTTCGTAGTGATTACTTAAATCATAGGTAGTATGGAAAAACTTACCATCTTTCGTAATCACCAGAATCTGTTCACCTGCATGGAATTCACCCAAAAACTTACCTCTTCCATCAGCATTCAGACGTAAAGTTTCATGTTCGAACCAAATTTTACGGCCTCCCAATGTTGATTCACCTTTTTTCTTCAGTACAACTTTCTGTACTTCGTATTTGGTTACAATATTACCCATTGCACCCCGACCCTTAATCGCCAACTCGCCCATGTCAAGGTCAAAGATCAGATTTCGGATCCGTGCTTTTGGTCGCAGAACCACTTTCAGAATTTCAGATTCTCCATTGGGGTTGGCACTAAAATACATAATTGAAGAACCTGGCTTACCTTGAGTGATATCATACTCTTTATCACGTGTAATACCCGTTACAGCAAATCGTTTCATGTAAACCAACCCGTTTTTTCCATCGCGGTAAACGGTATTGTATATCGTACGCTTGTCGTTCTTTTTGAATACTGCAATATGGATGATATCCTTTCCCACAAAAGCTTTATCTGACACTTTGGTGATCATGTATTTACCATCCTTATAAAAGATGATAACATCATCAATATCAGAACAATCACAAACAAATTCATCTTTCTTCAACGAGGTTCCAATGAATCCATCTTCACGATTGATGTAAAGTTTTTCATTCTTCACAACTACTTTGGATGCTTCAATATTTTCGAAGCTACGGATCTCCGTTTTACGCGTAAAATCTTTACCAAACTGTTTTTTAATACGTTTGTAGTAATCAATAGCGTAGGTAATAAGATTGGCCAGATTATAATCTATCTGTTCCATTTCTTCTTCCAAAGAGGCGATGTATTCATCAGCTTTCTTAGCATCAAACTTCGAGATACGCTTAATCTTTATCTCAGTAAGTTTGGTGATGTCATCACGGGTAACCTCTCTTCGTAAAGAAGGCTTAAATGGGTCCAAGCCATGATCGATGGTTTGGATGATAGCTTCCCATGTTTCACAATCCTCAATGCGCTGATAAATCTTATTCTCGATGAAGATACGCTCTAATGAAGACATGTGCCATGCATCTTCCAGCTCACCTCTTCTGATTTCCAATTCTCTTTTAAGAAGATACTTGGTATTATCGGTATTCTCTCTTAGAATTTGAGAAACGCCGATAAAATGAGGCTTATTAGCTTTGATAATACATGCATTTGGCGATATGGAAACCTCACAATCGGTAAATGCATATAAGGCATCAATGGTTTTATCAGGTGAAGATCCAGGTGGTAAATAAATCAGGATCTCTACGTTCTCAGCTGTGTTATCATCAATTTTCTTGATTTTAATCTTGCCTTTTTCATTGGCTTTTAAAATCGACTCAATCAAACTGGTGGTATTCTTACCATAAGGAATATCAGAAATCATCAGTGTTTTACTATCCACCTTCGAAATCTTTGCCCTTACTTTAACTGCTCCACCACGCAATCCATCATTATATCTTGATGCATCCATCATACCTCCTGTTGGGAAGTCGGGATATAATTCAAACGGTTTTTCTTCAAGGTGATTGATAGAAGCATCAATCAATTCGTTGAAGTTATGTGGTAATAATTTTGAAGCCAGACCAACCGCAATTCCTTCAACACCCTGAGCCAATAACAATGGGAATTTAACCGGCAAGGTTACAGGTTCGTTATTACGACCGTCATAGGACAATTTCCATTCGGTTGTTTTTGGGTTAAACACAACCTCCTGAGCAAATTTGGTTAAACGAGCCTCGATGTAACGAGGTGCAGCAGCACTGTCGCCTGTATAAACATTACCCCAGTTACCCTGACAATCGATCAATAAATCTTTCTGCCCAAGCTGTACCAAAGCATCACCAATGGAAGCATCACCATGTGGGTGAAACTGCATGGTAAATCCAATGATATTAGCCACTTTATTGTAACGCCCGTCATCCATACGACGCATGGCATGTAAGATACGTCGTTGCACAGGTTTTAAACCATCATTGATATGCGGCACAGCACGTTCGAGAATTACATAAGATGCGTAATCCAGAAACCACTCACGGTACATACCTGGTAAATGGCTTAATTTGGACTCATTCCAAACCTGATTACTGTCCGCTTTGTTCTCATCCGGTTTATTGTCTTCCGGATTAACATCTTCAGGTAGGTCGGTGTTATTTATATCGTCGTAACTCATGCTACTAAATCGCTTCTAAATCATTAACCAAATCTTCTTCAATCACCAGATTATCGATGATAAAATTCTGGCGATCGGGCGTGTTTTTACCCATATAAAACTCAAGCAAATCTTTCACCGGAACATCCTTTTTCATCCTAACCTGTTCCAAGCGAATATCCTTTCCGATAAAGTGCTTAAACTCATCAGGTGAAATCTCTCCCAATCCTTTAAATCGGGTAATCTCAGGTTTGGCTCCCAGCTTTTTAATGGCTGCTATCTTTTCTTCATCAGAATAGCAATAGATGGTTTTCTTCTTGTTTCGAACCCTGAATAAAGGAGTTTGCAGTATATACAAATGTCCGTTTTTCACTAGCTCAGGGAAGAATTGCAAAAAGAAAGTAAGCAATAACAATCGAATATGCATACCATCCACATCGGCATCTGTTGCAATAATCACATGGTTGTAACGCAATGTTTCCAAACCTTCTTCAATATCCAAAGCTGCCTGAAGAAGGTTGAATTCCTCATTTTCGTATACTACTTTTCGGGTAAGTCCATAGCTGTTCAAAGGTTTTCCCTTTAAACTAAATACGGCCTGTGAGTTTACATTACGGGCTTTTGTGATGGATCCACTCGCTGAATCACCCTCTGTTATAAAAATGGAACTATCCAGTTTTTCCTCTTTATTTGACGTATAGTGAGTCCGGCAATCGCGAAGCTTCTTGTTATGAAGACTAACCTTCTTAGCCCTTTCGCGAGCCAGCTTCTGGATACCTGAAATAGCTTTTCGTTCTTTCTCCGACTCTAAAATCTTTTTATGCAGAATATCGGCACATTCCGCATTTTTATGCAGGAAGTTATCCAGCTTTTCAGTAATCATATCCAGTACATAGTTACGTACTGACGGACCATTCGGTCCCATATCTTTGGAGCCTAATTTGGTTTTGGTCTGCGACTCAAAAACAGGCTCTTCAATTTTAATACTGATGGCAGCAATGATTCCGGTTCTGATATCAGAAACATCGAAGTTTTTATTGTAGAAGTCGCGAATGGTTTTTACATAAGCTTCTCTGAATGCAATCAGATGTGTACCTCCCTGTGTGGTATGCTGACCATTTACGAAGGTATAATATTCTTCTCCATATTGATTTCCATGTGTAATGGCAATCTCAAGGTCCTCATCGGCCAATTGGATTATTGGATACAATGGCTCCGAATCCATATTTTCATTCAAGAGGTCAATCAGTCCGTTTTTACTCTGAAAGACACGTCCATTAAAATAAATGGCCAGGCCCTTATTCAGGTAAGTATAATTTTTCAGAAGTGTTTCGATGTACTCTTCCTGGAACTTAAAGTTTTCGAAAATGGTTGGATCTGGAGTAAATTCAATAAAAGTTCCGTTTTTATCAGGAGACATCGTTAGTTCATGATCATTAACCACCTCGCCACGACTAAATTCCACACGTTTGGTTTGTCCGTCGCGATATGCCTGAACATTAAAACTAGTACTAAGAGCGTTTACCGCTTTAATACCAACACCGTTCAAACCCACCGACTTTTTAAACGCTTTTGAGTCATACTTAGCACCCGTATTCATTTTGGAGGCAACATCAATTACTTTACCCAAAGGAATACCACGACCGTAATCGCGAACGGTAACTCTGCCATCTTCACTCAGTGTAACTTCAATTTTCTTTCCGTTACCCATCATAAATTCATCGATAGAGTTATCCATTACTTCCTTGAGCAATACATAGATACCATCATCGGCATATGTACCGTCACCTAACTTTCCAATATACATACCAGGACGCTTACGGATATGTTCTTTCCAATCCAGCGTTCTAATAGTATCTTCTGAATAGTTCTGATTATTTTGACTACTCTGCATACTCGCTTACTCCTTTAAAATTTTGGATAAATGGTCCAACCGAATAATAAAACCATCCAAATATAATTAAATCGACAAAAGTTTGATAATTTGTTTATCAACAACAAGAGCCTTTTTTACCTGTAACAGCAATTTTAATTTACTGGTATCAAGCCCATTTTACGCATCAGGTAAGAAGCATTATGACTTTGCGTGACGCCACTTCGAAGCTTGTAATCAAACTGAAGACCATCATCTTCAAAAGATACTTCAAAACAGTTGTTGAAAATTTTTTCCGGATGTTCGTTTTGCAAGTCTCCCAATTCCAGATCGTGCGTGGCTACTATTCCCGTTCCATTCAACTTCAGCATCTGTTTGATTAAAGCAATGGAACCTGTTGTTTTATCATGCGAATTGGTTCCTTTCAAAATCTCATCAAGAATAAATAATAATTCCCCTTTTTCTTTCAATCGTTCCATAATCATCTGCAGACGACTCAACTCTGCAAAAAAATATGACTCATGCTTTAGCAGATTGTCCACCGCTCTCATATTAGTGATAAATGTAAGAGGCTTGTAAATAAACTTTTTAGCAGCTACCGTACATCCGTTACCAGCTAAAATAAGATTGACTCCCACTGTTCTTAAAAAAGTACTCTTACCCGCCATATTTGCTCCGGTAACCACACAAATCCTATTTTCACCTTTTATAGAAAAATCATTACTAACTCTTTCTTTTAAAGGAATCAAAGGATGCCCCATCATTGAAGCATCCAATATAGTTTCTGATGAAACCTCTGGACAAACGGTTTCCGGATTATTATAAACAAAGGTTGCAAAACTGTTTAAGGCTTCTACTTCAGCCAAGGTATCAATCCAGACCGGAAGATTTGAACCATGCTTACCGTACCATTTACGAAGTGCTATACACGCAAGTAAATCCCAAAGAAAAAAACCATTAATCACAATTCCCATAATCATATTTAAACGTTGATCGAGATATTGAATGGTTTTTCCTAATTGTTTTGTGGATTCACTTGCCTTTCTTCCTTCCGTCATCAATTGCTTCTGAAGATTACCGAGGTAACCAGATTTTGTCTGATAATTCTCAAAAAGTCTGATCAACTCTGAATAACTATTCAGATATCGTCCCAGTGTTGTTACTTCATTATGAACTCTATTTACTTTCTTTAAAAATTGACTGGTTATAGCCAGACCGGTTAAAAACCAAACAAGAAGAACTGATGATGCAATAACTTCAGCCATGGTTAGACTAAAAACAACAACACTTAATACCGGAAAGACGAATGCAATATATTTTATAAACCCAGTTACAAAAATTAAGTCAGGCTGACTGCTTAAATCAAATTCCTTCTTATTTTTTCGTCCCTCTTCTATAAGACTTGCTTTTACAAAAAATGCTTCTCTGAATTCCGGATTTTCAGATAATTCTCTAATTGCCATCTGTTTTTCCTGAATCTCATTTTTATCCAATGAAATCGAATTTAACTTATCAGCAAGTTTCTTGTGACCCTCTCTAGTGGCAGACCGATTGAGGTATTGAAATAAAGAACCTTTACCGAATAGGTCCAGATCATGAGCATAGTCGTGATTAGGATTAATCCACTCCGCACCATCGGATTCATCTGTCCATTGCTCGTTTAATATTCTGATTTCTTTATGATAGAGATCTAAGAAAATCTGATTCTCTTTTTTTTGTTGGTTCAAGCGAAAAGCCAGATATACCGATCCCAGAAAAAGAATAAACAGCAGAGAGAATACGACAAAGAAAGGAATGCTCCAACTCTGAAAAAAAGTAAAAGGAATAGCAAAAGAAGCTACAAACAATGACAATCGAAGCAAGGCAACAGCGTTACTTTGCTTCTTCAGTTCATCTAATTTATTTTTCCTGAGTTGTTGAAGATTTTTATATCGATCGACTATTTGTTGGCGTCCATCAGTTCCTTCCATATCATATCTTTTAATTCGGTAATTCCTTGGTTGGCCACCGAAGATATAAAAATAGAAGGGATGTCGGGAAGATCTTGTTTAATTTCTTCTATCAGCTCTGCATCCAACATATCAGCCTTTGAGATAGCTAATAGCCTTGATTTATCAAGTAATTCCGGATTATACTGACTTAACTCATTCAACAAAATATCGTATTCTTTCCGGATATTTTCAGCATCTGCAGGAACTAAAAACAACAATATAGAGTTACGTTCGATATGGCGAAGAAAACGCAAGCCAATACCTTTTCCTTCGCTGGCTCCTTCAATAATTCCTGGTATATCAGCCATACAGAACGATTGATGCTCACGATAAGACACAATTCCCAGGTTAGGAACCAATGTTGTAAAAGGATAATCTGCAATCTCTGGTTTGGCCGCTGAAACTACAGATAACAAAGTTGATTTACCTGCATTAGGAAAACCTACCAAACCAACGTCTGCCAACACTTTTAGCTCAAGTATTGCAGCCATTTCAACTGCATCCTCACCGGGCTGAGCATAACGGGGTGTTTGATTGGTAGAGGATTTAAAATGAACGTTACCTAAACCTCCACGTCCACCTTTAACCAGAATCTCCTGCTGATCGTGTTCTGTTATTTCGAAAAGAATCTCGCCTGTTTCGGCATCTTTAGCGACTGTTCCCAATGGCACTTCAATGTACTTATCTTCACCATCAGAACCTGTTGATCCCTGTTTTCCACCGGATCCACCATGACCGGCAAAGATATGACGTTTGTATTTCAGGTGCAGCAGGGTCCAGGTATTTCGGTTACCAGTTACAATGATATGACCACCACGGCCGCCATCTCCACCATCGGGTCCACCCATGGCAACAAACTTCTCACGGCGCAAATGTGCTGATCCAGCTCCACCTTTTCCTGAGCGACAAAATATTTTTACGTAATCAACAAAATTTGTTCCGGCCATAACATTGTTTTTATGCTTGCAAAAATACAATAAGCCACGGCAATACAAAAGACTACCGTGGCTCAGTGTTATAAAGTATTGTTAAACTTCGGCTTCTACTACTTTATCAAGAACCTGGCAGATATTGGCGAAGATTTCTTCGATATCTCCCACTCCTTTTACCGATTTGTAAACGCCTTTTTTCTTGTAAAAATCCATAACAGGCAAGGTTTGAGCCTCATATACTTCCAAACGTTTCTTAATGGTTTCTTTATTGTCATCAGAACGACCAGAAGTTTGACCTCTAAGAACTAAACGCTCGATCAATTCATCGTTTTCTACTTCCAGATTAAGAAGAGCAGAAAGAGACCTACCATGATCAGTTAATAATCCGTTTAAAGCTTCAGCCTGAGCAACTGTTCTTGGAAAACCGTCAAACAGTATACCTTTATCAACAGGAAGTTTCTCCATGAAAACATCCATGATGTCGATAATTACATCATCAGGAACTAATTCACCTTTATCAATAAAGCTTTTAGCAATCACACCTTCTGCTGTGTTATTGTGAATAGCATTTCTTAATAAATCACCTGTTGAAACATGTTCCAAGCTGTACTTTTCAGCAATTTTTACCCCTTGAGTTCCTTTTCCCGATCCGGGAGGTCCAAAGATTACAAGATTAAGCATTTTCGATATTTAAATATTATTACTCCGCTAATGTGTAGATATTCCTTAAGTTACGGCCATATCCGTCGTAATCCAAACCATAACCAACAATAAAATTATTTGGAATATTCATTCCAACATAGTGTAAGGTTATATCTTTCTTACATGCATCTGGTTTAAACAGCATGGTAGCGACACGCACTTCTGCCGGCCCCATCGATTTAATCTGATCCACTGTATTAGCGATAGTTAATCCAGTATCAACAATATCCTCAAGCAACACAATCGTGCGATCTGTTATATCTTCGTTTAAACCAATCAGTTCTTTTACTTTACCTGTTGATCCGGTTCCCTGATAAGACGAAAGCTTAACAAAGCTGATCTCACAAGGAATGGTGATGCGTTTCATTAAATCCGAGGCAAACATAAACGAACCATTCAATACACATAACATCAAAGGATTTTTTCCTTCCAGTTCTGTATTTATACGTGTTGCTACTTCTTCTACTGCTTTTAAAATATTTTCTTCGGAAATGCTTAATACAAATTCCTTATCTAATACTTTAACTCGTTCCATTTTAGGTTCTTTTTATAATTGCCATAAAAAACATAAACCCCTTTTACAGAGGCATTACCCTGCCTTAAAAGAGGTTAATTCAGGTTTTAAGCTGCAAAATTATAAAAAATCTGCTTAAACACATGCATTTAGTTTGTTGTTATATATTTTTGTGAAATATTTTAGTTTCTTACAACTATTAATAATTTAAATAAACCATTTGATATGCAACCAAAAGTGAGCATTATTATGGGTAGCACATCTGATTTGCCAGTGATGAAAAAAGCTGCCGACTTTTTGAATGACCTTGAAATTCCTTTTGAAATTAACGCTTTGTCGGCTCATAGAACGCCTGCACAAGTTGAGGAGTTTGCCAAGAACGCAGAAGACAGAGGGGTGAAAGTTATTATAGCAGCTGCAGGTATGGCAGCTCATTTACCTGGAGTAATTGCTTCGATGGTGAAAATACCTGTTATTGGTGTACCAATTAATGCCAGTCTGGATGGACTTGATGCTTTATTAGCAATTGTACAGATGCCTCCGGGAATACCTGTAGCAACTGTTGGAATTAACGGTGCTCAAAATGCAGGAATTCTGGCAGCACAGATTATTGCAACCGGCGATGCTGCACTTGCTGAGAAAGTAGCTGCATTTAAAGAAAGTCTGAAAGATAAAATCGTTCAAGCTAATCAGGAATTAGCAGATGTAAAGTATAAGTTTAAAACAAACTAAGTTTTTGTTTTAGAAATATTTTAGAGAGCCAGCTCAAATGAGTTGGCTTTTTTTGTTTATTTGACTTTGAGTATTTTAATTAATAAATTTATAATACTGATAACCAGACTGTATTATGAATAGGTATTTGAGTGTTCTAATCCTTGCCGGTTCAATAACTGCCTTAAATTCTTTTTCTCAGGAATTATCTTATACCGGACCCGTTAATAATGCCTTGGCTGATGTTAAAACTATAGATCAATCAGTTTGGGCTACGTTTAACAATGCATCATCGTTAGCCTCATACACAAATCCAGTCATTGCGGTTTCCTTTCAAAATAAATTCAGCATTAAAGAATTAAGTACCAGAGCTATTGCTGCTACATTTCCAATAAAATTTGGCGTTATATCAGCCGGAGTTTTACAAAGTGGATACAGCAAAAGTCTGGTAACCAGATACGGCATATCTTACAGTAGAAGTTTTGGTAGTTCTACTTCTGCCTTCTTTCAATATAACTATGCTAACCATAAGATTGAGTCAAGCAATAGGAGTGATGGATATTATTCTGCTTTTGGATTAACTCAAAAGATAACTTCAGAATTCTATATGGGTTTGTTAATTGCCAATCCTGAACAAGCAAAAATGAATTATGCAAACCTAACGATTGATATACCCTCTTATTTTAATGTAGGAATAATGTGGTCGAATAACGACTGGATAAGGGTAATTGCAGAAGCCGAAAAATAACTGGAAAGAGATCCTGTTTTTAAAGGAGCCATAGAGCTAGGCATAAACGAATTCCTATTAGTGCGATCAGGTGTTAAAGGTAAACCTGTTGAATTCACCTTCGGATCAGGATTTAAATGGTCCAGGATGAATATTGATGTTGGATTCAGATACCATCAACAATTGGGCATTTCTTCTGCTGCAGGAATCTCTTATTTATTCAATCATAATAAAAAATGAAAAGAACTATACTACTTATGATTCTCATGAGTATTGTACTTCTAACCAATGCTCAGGATATAGACGATGTAAGAAAGATGATATCGGATATGATTGAGCAGTTTGCTGAGCAACAACAGATGGATTTCGACTATGACGAGATGGTGAATGATCTTATTAATCTAACTCAAAATCCAATCAACTTAAATAACACAACTAAAGAGGAGCTTGAAAAACTTTTCTTTTTAAATGACTACCAAATTGAAAACATCCTGTTCTACCAATATAATAATGGGCCGATAATGGGCATTTATGAATTGCAGGCAATAGAAGACCTGGATCAACCAACCATAGAAAGAATGCTACCTTTTGTCACCATCGGAGAGGTAATAAAGAAACAAAAATACTACACCCATTATCGATTCCTTGGAAGACTTCAAACCTGGATTCAGACTCCGCAAGGTTATTTATCTGAATCAGATTCCATACCTCCGGCATATGCAGGAAGCAAGTTAAGATGGTTAACCAAAGCGAGAGTTGATATAGGAGATAAATGGATTGCAGGATTTACACTTGAGAAAGACCCGGGTGAAGTTGCTTTCCCAAATGCTCCACCAATTGCAGATTTTACTTCAGCATTTCTGCAGTGGAATAATGTTAATAAAGTAATTAAGAAGCTAATAATAGGTGATTATCGCCTTTCATTCGGACAAGGATTGGGTATATGGAGCGATATGGCATTTTCAAAATCAACTGAAACAGGACAATTAAGAAGACGAAGCAGAGGTTTGAATAACTATACCTCGGTAAACGAATCATCCTTTTTCAGAGGTGTAGCCTCTGAATTTAGTTTCAAAAAAGTTTTGCTAACACCTTTCTTATCATATAAAACAATTGATGGTTCAATACAATCAGATTCCATTAAAGAAGAAGATTTCATCCGTTCCATTCAGGAAACAGGATATCACCGAACAGCATCTGAAATTGCCAATCGTCATACAATCAAGGAATCTATTTGGGGAATTGATCTACAATTCAAGCATCATTTATTTAGTGTTGATGCAGGTTATTCTAATTGGTATATCAATAAGAAGTGGCAACCCGAACAGCATTTAAAAAATATGTATCATTTTTCGGGCAATAGTCTAGAATCAGCCTGGATATCACCATCTATCTTTCTGGGTAAACTAAACTTATTTGGCGAATTTGCTTTCCAAAATTTCAAAGATTGGGGTTTATACCAGGGACTGACTTATAAACCAGGTTCAGATATCATAACTAGTTTAGCTTATCGTAAATACAGCAATGGTTTTACTGCATTAAACAACCAGCCTTTTGCAGAATCTTCGGTTCCAGGTGGAGAATCAGGAATTTATGCATCTTTTCAGTTTAAGCCAATTCCCAGATGGACTGTAAAAACATATGCTGATTTGTTTGAATACAGTTGGCTGCGATATAATGTTTATGCCCCATCAACTGGGTTTGAGTGGTTCCTTCAGCTCGATCATCAAATCAATTGGCAACACTCCTTTTATATTCGTTACAAAAGCACTACCAAAGAAATTAACTCATCACAATCTGTCACATATTATGAGATATCAGATTATACCAAACAGAGTATCCGTATTTATTATGATTTCGAACTAAATGACCAGTGGGAACTTCATACTCAAACAGAACATTCGTTCTATAGTGGTGACGAAAATTCAACAGGCTGGATAGTATTACAGGATATTATTTACACCGGCAAAAGAATTGGAGCATCATTCAGATATACTTTATTTGATGTGGATGATTACAACAGTCGCATATATTCATATGAACCGGACGTTTTGTATGCATTCACAATTCCTTCGTATCAATACAAAGGAGCCAAAATTATTGCGAATGCGAATGTAAAAATTATGCGTGGTTTACGGTTGTGGTGTCGATTATCTCATGTCGTATATCGGGACAAAGAAAGTATCAGCTCAGGCCATCAGGAAGTAAAAGGAAACAAGCTAACTGAATTAAAATTTCAGGTGCAGTATTTATTCTGACAGACCACCATAAATGAAAAATTTCCATGTCATTGTAAATTCAACTGACATGGAAATCTATATTTTTCCGAAATACTTCTGATTTCAGAATATTTCTTTATTAATAAATGGCCTCAGCTACCTGACGTGTACTTTGAGTTGCCATCATCGTATAGAAATGTAAAATAGGTACATTGTGTGCCATCAGTTCTTTTGCCTGCTGAATTGTCCATTCAACACCTACCTGTTTCACATCATCATTGTTTTTACACTTGCGTATTTCTTTGGCAAAATCCTCAGGAATATCCACATGGAAAATCTTTGGCAACACCGTCAGCTGATTCATCAAGGTGATTGGCTTTAACCCCGGAATAATTGGAACATTAATACCCATAGCTCGACATTTATCTACAAACTCAAAATACTTTTGGTTGTCGAAAAACATTTGTGTTACAATGTACTCAGCACCTGCATCTACTTTTGCTTTCAGAAAACTTAAATCCGAATCCAGATTAGGAGCTTCTTCATGCTTTTCAGGATAACCTGCCACACCAAAGCTAAATGGTGTATCAAACGGATCCAATAACGTTCCGTCCAGGAATTTACCCTGATTCAATTCTTTCACCTGATTTACGAGATCAATAGCATATTTATTTGCCTCTTCATTAGGTTGATAGAAACGTTCACGCTGAGCATTATCTCCACGAAGAACCAAAATATCATTAATCCCCAGGAAATTAAGATCTATTAGTGCATATTCGGTTTCGCTTTTTGTGAAGCCACTACAAATAATATGTGGTACCACCTTAATACCATAGCGATGCTGAATTGAAGCAGCTACGGCAACAGTACCCGGACGTTTGCGAACAACACGGCGTTCGAAAAGACCATTCTCGGTGTTTTTGTATACCATCTCATCGCGATGCGAAGTAATATTGATATACAATGGATTGAACTCTTTTAACTGATCGATGGTGTAAAAAACCTTATCGATGTTGTTACCTTTCAATGGAGGCAACAATTCAAATGAAAAAGCAGTTTTTTTCGATGAATTAATTAATTCGGCTACAGTCATGTTTTACTGTTAATTAGTTTCAAGTCGACTTGATGCTGTGGTATCGTCGTACCGACTTGCTTATAATGGTTAATGTTTATTTATATTGAAGGTTTAGTGGAATCCATTTTTCCACATCCTCTATTGTTGTTTGTTTACGTTTAGCCAGATCATCCACCTGATCTTTACCAATCTTACCTACACCAAAATACATAGCTTCAGGATGAGCAAGATAGATACCACTGACTGATGCGTTAGGAAGCATACTAAAGTGTTCCGTCAGTGTGATTCCTGCATTATCCTCAGCATTTAACAGATCAAAAAGTGCACGCTTTTCACTGTGATCAGGACAGGCTGGATAACCCAAAGCAGGACGAATACCTCTGTACCGTTCGCGAATCAGGTTTTCATGATCGATTACTTCATCCGACGCATACGCCCAGAATTCGGTGCGAACCCTGTAATGAAGTAATTCAGCAAATGCTTCTGCCAGACGGTCGGCCAGAGATTTCAACAGAATACTGCTGTAATCATCATGTTCTGCCTCAAAAAGCGCTGTCCACTTTTCAATTCCGATACCTGCTGTTACTGCAAATCCACCAATATGGTCAAATCGCCTACTGTCTTTTGGAGCAACATAATCACTCAAACAATGATAAACCTCTTTGCCCGGTTTCTCCTGTTGCTCTCTTATATGATGGAAAGTTGTTAACACTTCCTGTCTTGATTGATCAGTATAAACTTCAATATCATCACCCGCACTGTTAGCCGGGAATATTCCGAATACAGCATTGGCCTGAAGCATATGTTCATTTTCTATTCGATCAAGCATTGCCTGCGAATCCTGATACAACTTTATGGCTTCCTTAGCTTTTGCAAGGCCTTCTTCAGTTTTGAAACGTGCCAACCAGCTTTCTTCCGAAGCTTCGTCAGATACATTTTCAATACCATCGTAATTACCTGTCAGTCGCCATGCCTGATAAAAGAACGTCCAGTCGATAAACTTACGAATCTCATGAATTGGATAATCCTCCAATACCCTAACACCTATATCTGTTGGAAGAGGTGTAATGGTATTTTTCCAGTCTATCTGGTGCTTTTTTGCACGTGCTTCTTCAATAGAAACCAGTTTCACTTCCTTCTTATTTGAATTGCGTTCACGTAGGCCTTCGTATTCATTTCTGATACTTTTGGCAAACTTTTCCTTGTCTTTCTTAGACAACAAAGCACTTACTACCTGTACACTCTTTGATGCATCTTTTACATGCACAACCGGGTGTTTGTAGTTGGGTTCAATTTTTACAGCTGTATGTATTTTGGATGTTGTTGCTCCTCCAATCAGTAATGGCAGACTTAAATTCCGCTTGTCCATCTCACGGGCGACATTTACCATCTCTTCCAATGATGGAGTAATCAATCCACTTAAGCCAATAATATCCACCTCCTGTTTGATCGCTTCATCAATGATTTTCTCAGTTGGCACCATCACGCCCAGGTCGATTACCTCATAGTTGTTACATGCCAGAATAACACCCACAATATTCTTTCCAATATCATGAACGTCGCCTTTAACGGTTGCCATCAGCACTTTACCAGCTGATGAACTGGTATTTCCGGCAGCTGCCTTTTCTTCTTCGATAAAGGGTTGTAAAATTGCTACCGCCTTTTTCATTACCCGCGCCGTTTTAACCACCTGAGGTAAAAACATTTTACCCGATCCGAATAAGTCACCAACCACATCCATCCCAGCCATCAACGGACCTTCAATTATATCTAAAGAGAACTCATATTTATCACGAGCCTCTGCTAAGTCTTCTTCAAGAAAATCAGGAATACCTTTTACCAAACAGTATGATAAACGCTCTTCCAGATTACCGTTTCTCCATTTCAAGCGGTCGTCTTCTTTGCCTTCCACTTTCTGGTCTTTCAGTTTCTCAGCAAATTCAATCAGACGTTCGGTTGCATCCTCTCTCCGATTCAGAATAACATCTTCCACCCGCTCCAATAAATCCTTCGGAATATCATCATAAATCTGAAGCATTCCCGGATTTACAATACCCATATCCATACCGGCCTTGATGGCATGATATAAAAAGGCAGAGTGCATCGCTTCGCGCACAACATTATTTCCTCTGAATGAGAAAGAAAGGTTACTAACTCCACCACTTACCTTGGCATATGGCAGATTTTCCTTGATCCATTTGGTAGCATTGATAAAATCAACACCATAGTTATTGTGTTCTTCAATACCAGTTGCAATTGCCAGGATATTAGGAT
Source organism: uncultured Carboxylicivirga sp. (assembly GCF_963674565.1). Taxonomy (NCBI): domain Bacteria; kingdom Pseudomonadati; phylum Bacteroidota; class Bacteroidia; order Marinilabiliales; family Marinilabiliaceae; genus Carboxylicivirga; species uncultured Carboxylicivirga sp. Next base: position 4,517,095 of record NZ_OY771430.1, on the reverse strand, counting down.
CAAAAATGATATCTTCCGGAGCAAAATTTACTTTCTCTGTCAATAATTTATAAGCTCTCGAACAAATCTCCGTGCGTCGCTCAAAAGTGTCAGCCTGACCTTTTTCATCGAATGCCATTACAACAACGGCAGCACCATATTGCTTTATCTTTGCAGCCTGAGCCAAAAATGGTTCTTCTCCCTCTTTTAAACTGATTGAGTTAACAACTGCTTTACCTTGCAAACATTTCAATCCTGCTTCCAGAACTTCCCACTTTGAACTGTCTACCATAACCGGAAGACGTGCAATATCAGGCTCTGATCCCATCAGATTTAAAAAGGTAACCATCTCCTTCTTGGCATCCAACATGGCATCATCCATATTAACATCAATGATCTGAGCACCCCCTTCAACCTGATCTCGGGCAATATTTAAAGCTTCGTCGTATTTTTCTTCCCTTATCAAACGGGCAAATTTAAGCGATCCCGCCACATTGGTCCGTTCACCCACATTAATGAAGTTTGATTCCTTCGAGAAAGTCAAACCTTCCAATCCACTCAAACGGGTTACATGATCAACCTTTGCCTCTTTATGAACCTGAGCCTGTTTGATCATTTTAGCAAACTCACGAATATGGTCAGGAGTTGTACCACAACAGCCACCAATTATATTTACCAAACCACCCTCAAGATATTCTTTTACCTGGGGTGCCATTTGAACAGGTGTCTCATCATACTCACCAAACTGGTTTGGTAAGCCTGCGTTAGGATAAGCACTAATTTTGAAAGGTGCCTTTTTACCTAATTCTTCAATATATGGTTTTAAGTCTTTGGCACCGAATGAGCAATTCAGACCTACCGAAAGCAAATCAACATGAGAAACTGAATTCAGAAATGCTTCCATGGTCTGACCGGATAATGTTCGTCCACTTGCATCAGCAACCGTAGCCGATACCATTACCGGCATTTTTTCAATACCTCTGTCCTTCAATGCTTCATCAATGGCAAACAAAGCAGCCTTGGCATTCAAGGTGTCGAAAATAGTCTCAACTAGAAACAAATCAACACCTCCATCAAGTAATCCATCCACTTGTTCGCGGTAAGCCTCTTTTAAATCATCAAAACTAACCGCACGAAAACCCGGGTTATTAACATCAGGAGATAACGAAGCTGTTTTATTTGTAGGACCAATTGCACCTGCAACAAAACGAGGTTTGTCATCGGTATTGAATTCTTCAGCTGCTTCACGGGCAATAATGGCACTTTGCTTATTCAGCTCACTCACCACAAATTCCATTTCATAATCAGCCTGTGAAATAGATGTAGCATTAAAAGTATTGGTTTCAATAATATCGGAACCAGCTTCCAAATACTGCTTGTGTATACCTTTTATGATCTGTGGTTGAGTAATCGACAAGAGGTCATTGTTGCCTTTCAGCGGGGCACTATGGTTTTTAAAACGTTCGCTCCTAAAGTCTTCTTCCTCCAGTTTATGGTTTTGAATAAGGCTCCCCATCGCTCCATCCAGCAAGAGTACCCGCTCTTTAACAATTTTATATAACAATTCCGTTCTTGTCATAAAATATCGGTAAAAATAAATGTGGTTAATGTTTTATGGTATTTGCTTCAACTCCGGAGAGCAGCAGTCAATGTTTAATAACATATGGAATTGACAAATGTTATGCACACTTTGCAAAATTACTATATTTTTTAGGAATAAGGTGTAGGATAAAGATTTGAATTATCAGAGTGTTTGATTTATTCATAGTTTTTCCATTTTTCTCCACTTTAAATACACCAGCTTCCCCCAATGTTATATCTGGTTTTTATAGTTTTGAAACTAAATACCAGTTGTAAGTAATCTAAAATCAAACGATAAAATGAAGTCAACTAAATTTTTGTTTGCAGCAGCACTTGTAATCATAGCTGCAGCCTGTCAAACTAAAGAAGTAAAATACAGTGGTCATCCACTTTTTAATGATAATCCGTTAACTGCTGATCCTTGCGCATTGGTGTATAATGACACCTTGTATTTATTTACAGGATCTGATGAGGCAGAACCAGGTCATGAAGGATTTGTAATGAAGAAATGGTATGTTTTTTCAACACCAGATATGGTAAACTGGACGAACCATGGCGTAAAACTATCACTTGATGACTTTGAATGGGCATCTCATAATGCTTTTGCAGGCCATTGTGTTGAAAACAATGGTAAATTCTGGTGGTATGTCCCAATGGTTCATAAGGATTCAACAACACGTGTACATGAAGGATTTGCAATGGGTGTGGCTGTTGCTGATCATCCATTGGGCCCTTATAAAGATGCAAGTGGCAAATCGATCATAGCTGATACTACAGCCAACTCAATCGTCTTAAATATTGATCCTGCTGTTTATGTTGATGATGACAAACAGGTTTATATGTTCTGGGGTTCGTGGAACGCCGCCCGCTATGTAAAACTAAAAGACAACATGGTTGAAACAGATGGACCTGTAATGACTGTTGATGCTAAAAACTTTTTTGAGGCTCCCTGGATTCATAAAAAAGGTGACACTTACTATTTGTCGTATGCAGCTCATTACCCATCAACAACAGAATATTCAACCTCAAAAAGTATTCATGGCCCATGGGAATATCAGGGAGTAATTAATGATACACTACCCAATTCTCCAACAAATCATCAGGCCATCATTACCTTCAAAGGTCAGGATTATTTCATTTATCATGATGCAAGCTCTAAAACGGGCGGACCTTTCCGTCGTAGTGTCTGCATTGATAAGTTGGAATATGACGAGAATGGGAAAATTAAGAAAGTTGTGCGCACCTCAACAGGGGTACCTCAGATATAAGAACTTATGTGATTAATAGTTTGTAAAGCGGATTAAGGCAAATTGTCTTATCCGCTTTTTTGCTAAAGTTGTAATATCTTTATTCCTTTAACAAAAAACTAAGTATGAATATTTGCTTTTGCAATACTAATAAATCCTGGGGTGGAGGAGAAAAATGGCATCTCGAAATGGCTACAGCTTTTTCTGAACTAGAAGGTTATAAAGTATCATTCTTATTAGCTGAAAAAAGTGTACTTAACCAAAAAATCAATTCAGAAAAGATTCATAAGCTGTTATTTGATGTTAATAAATTTAGCTTTCTCAATCCCTTTAAAAGTTCGAGATTAAAAAAGTTATTATTGGCCCATCATTTTGATCTGATAATATTTAACGGCCCAAACGAACTAAAACTTGTCGCGAAAGTTGCCAAATCATGTGGAATTAAAAAGATTATTTATCGGAGAGGAAGCGATAAAGTCATAAAGAATTCCTTTATAAACAGGAATCTTCTCGAGAACGTTGTCACCAATATAATTGCTAACTCAGAGGCAACAAGATTATCATTATTAAAAAGTGGTATTAGTATTGAAGACAAAATAAAGGTCATAAATAATGGCATTATTCCTCCAAAAGATAAATACCCGGAAAATAAGAATAATCCGACTGTAATTGGAGCATTAGGTCGACTCGAACCTCAAAAGGGTTTTGATTTACTAATTCAATCAGCTTCTGTATTGAAAAATATGGCTGTTGATTTTAAGCTTATTATTGGCGGAAGTGGAAGTAAAGAAGCTGAACTTCGTGCCCTGGTTACAGAAAATAACCTGGAAGAGAATATTGAATTTGCTGGTTTTATTGAAGACAGTTATGGTTTTCTAAGTCAGTGTGATGTCTTTGCATTATCATCACGCTACGAAGGATTTGGTTATGTTATGGTAGAAGCCATGTTTTGCAGCTTACCAGTGGTTGCATACAATACCAGTTCAGCTAAAGAAATAGTTGTCAATAATGAAACAGGTTTATTAATTGAGAATTACAATGTCGATGAATTCGCCAATGCCTTAGCTCAACTAATAAAAAATAAAGAGTTATGCATCGAATTTGGACAGAAAGGAAATCAGAGAGCATTTGACTATTTCAACTTCAGTGATTCCGTAAATAAAATCAAAAACATCTTTGAAGATCAATAGAAAACAGGTTTAAATAGTATCCTTACCTGTTTTTGTCAAACCATATTCAGTCCAGTAAATCTTATTTTTAATATGATCCTCTAATATACTCCTGAATTTCTCATCGCGAGGTAAGGTCTTATGAAAAAGGTGATACTGAATTGCAAGGTGTTTTACTGCTTTAACTTTATAACCATAATTTCGCAATCTGGCTTCAAGATCTGTATCTTCTCCAATGGCAGGCAAGGTGTATCGCTCATCAAATCCATTGATGTTCAACAGCATTTGTTTATGCAATGAAAAATTTGAACCCAATATGCCTTTATCTTTCTTATTGATTTTCTTTCTTAAGAAGGAAGTTCGAACGTAAATTCCATTTTCTGAATGTTTCTCAAATGTCAGAAAGGTCTTTAGAAAACCCAGCCTTTCCATATAACCTTTCTGAACCATTTCAGGCGTGAGTTTGAAAGTTAGTTCAGCACTAAGATTAACACGCCTTCCTGCTAGAACGGTATCCGTCACTTTATTTATTAAATGCTCTTTCACAAAGTGCCTGTGCGGTATACAATCTGCATCATTAAATATGATATAATTTGATTCAGCAGCTAAAATCGCCTTATTTAAAATGGCATTTTTATTCCACCCAATATCTTCATGCCAAACATGTTTTATCTTAAATGGATAAGAGCCTTTAATCGTATTAATTTCATCCACAACATGAGATGCTGAACCATCATCTGCTATAATAATTTCAAACTCCTTAAATGATTGTCGGGTATAGCCAGCCAGCACCAGTTTCAACCAATCTATTTTATTATAAAACGAAAGAATTATTGAGGTCTTCATGACAATCGTATTCGATAAATTTCTTTGATAAAAATATGTAACAGCTATTAATTCTCCAGATGTTTAATAATTACTTCAGCTAGTCTGTTCCAATCAAACTCTTCAATCTTCTTTCGCCCATTAGCACCCAGAGTTTTTTGCTTTTCGATATTAAGCAAAACAGACTTAATACCTTTTTTAATAGCCCATCGGTTCCTGCGAACCAGCATTCCGGTTTGTTTATCAATAATTAAATCTTTAGTTCCTGACTGTGTGGCAACAACTGGCACTCCACAAGCCATAGCTTCCGCTACAGTATTAGCCCAACCCGCTCTTTTCTCGGCCGAAACAAAAATATCTGCCCGATGAAATAACTCCATATTTTTTTCAAAAGGATGATTAAGAACAAAATCAAATGGTACGATCGAATTAAATTGCTCAATCATCAATTGTGATTTTTTATCTACGGGAGAATCAAACAATAGTAATCTAATGTTTTTGTGTTTTTTATATAGACTTTCACAGGCTTTAATAGCAATCATGGTGCCCTTACGCTTAACCGAAAGTCGTCCATACATCATAATGGTAAAAACATCTGATGGCTCTTTATCTATCTTTTTAGGTTTATAAACTGTGGTATCAATACCTCCTATGGCCTTGAATGGTTGAATATGGAATTTCTTTTTATCATATTCATAAATGTTGGATGAACAGGCAAATATTTCAATATCCTTATGCTTAAGGATATCTTTCATTGGCTCGTTCTCCTTAACATGATAGAATATCTTGCGTTTTGCATTACTATTAACAAGGTAGTCTATACGATTAGAATCTGTCAAAAAAAGTGCATCCAGCGTATAAGAGCTCAAATCACCTATTGATGCCATCGTCCCTTTAAAGTCATACCAATCAGGACCTTTACCATCTGGAGTAAACACCGTAAACTGATGTCCCATCTTCAAAAAGATATTTCCAAGCTCCAAAAATCGCTTAACTCCTCCGTATAGTTTTGTATGTGGCAGGATTACTCCAAGATGCATAATAATCTATTATTTAAAATATTATAATTACAAAGATAAATAAACTTGATGAAGCTTTTCTCCATATTTTTCCCAAGAAAAATCAATGACATCATTCCTTACATTCTGTTTAATTAGAAAAGCCTGTTTAATGCAGCTCATCACCGTTTCAAGAGAGTCATTATATGGATCAAACAAGAAACCATTATCACCGTGACGAATAATATCCGGACAAAAACCTGTGTTAGAAGCTACCGGAATCAAGTTAGAGAGCATTGCTTCTAATAACGGTACAGGACCTCCTTCTAAAAATGAAGGGGAACAAAAAACATCCATTTGCTTATATAAAGAGGGATAATCTTCATACTCTGCGTTATCAACATATCTGAAATTAGGTGAATTCAGCATTTTGTCAAACTTATCATATTTATCCCAATCTTTCCCGACAAGTAAAAAATTATAATCAGGCATATTCAACACCAAATCACAAATCAGTTCAGGATTTTTTCTTTCATAATAAGCACTACAGAAACCAATGGTATTTCCTTCTCTTTTTTCTTTTGGTGAGAAAAACTCAGGATTAGATGCAAGATGATATATCAATACATTCTCTTTTTTAATACCCATCTGTATCAATTCATTTGCCATTTTCTGGTTAAGACAAATAACCTTTGATGCTTTGCGTAACGTATAGGCAGCATGATTTTTTGAATAGAATTTGTTCCAAACCGGATGTGTAAACATCACAAAACATTTCTTCTTCGCTAAAAATGGATTGTAGCGTAATGCTCTTGAAAAATATTTCTGATGCAGAAAATAATATCCGTTTGCCACTGGCAGATTCTTAAAGTTCTGTGAATACAAAACCTTACTTTCTTCATTGAAAAATCTTGATAATCGCCTTGCCTTAGCACCAAGTATCCATTTCTCTGTTCCAATTTGAGAAATGAAAAGAAATTTATCAGTTTGTTTTACTTGCTTAAAAAGAAACACAAGTTTTTGAAGATAATACTTCCATTTGAATTCGAAAAAGTCTCTCACATCTTACTTTTAAATAATTAATCAGGCCAATAAAAGAGAACAATACAATTGATTATTATTAATAAAACGCAGAAACTCTTTATCCCCCTTAAACTCCACTCTAGAAAAGAAAATTTACTATATAAAAAACAAAATTATTAAAATGTTCTAATCATCTTTAAGTTAACTGAATATTGTCTCAAATTCTTAAATGTTAGAGCAATCAATATAATAACATTAGAACAACTCTGAAATTTAAAAACTTACTTAATTAAATTGTAATTCTCAAAATTGAAAATCCCATTAGGAAAAAATAGCTTTTCAAGTTTGGTTAAAAATCTATATTTGAATTTTTCATGTTTATGTTTGGTATCCCTTCCAAGTTTCTTTGAATAATTCAATTGATCTGTCCAATCGAAAGATGAGATCCTCTTTTTCATTATTGCCGGATGCACTCCCTTAAATAATGGTATTTTATCCATTGCTCCAAAATCAACTGTAGAAATGACCTCCATTTCACTCTCTTTCAAATTCTGATCCTTATAGCAGCTTTTAAAATGAGATGTTTTTTTTGCCATCAATTTTGGTGGTCGAACCCAACCATAATGATATACATGAGCATCAACACGTGCAACGTTGACTTTTCGAGTTCCTTCCTTTTCAAGGTACTTTTCTTTTGAGAAATTTTCGATTACCCGAAAACTCTGAGCATCGCGCCAGGAATGGATATCAGGCTGATTTCTGATGATTCTGATTTCATTTCGATACCAACCATGATTTTTAGTGAAAGCGTGATTATAATCACCCCAAAAGTGAATATATCTGAATAGCAATCCTTCTATATTAGAATCATTTAGATATTTTTGGCAGGTATTAATTATCGTTTGGTGATCCTTTTCATGAATCACTTCATCAGCCTGTAGATAAAAAAGCCAATCGCCAGAACAATGTGACTTTGCAATATCTGTTTGCTGAGCAAGTATAGAACCATGTGGAAATTCTTTGACATCCCAAATCGTATTAATAATTTTAATTTTAGGACTGTTTATTTCCTCAATGATTTGTAATGTATTATCTTCTTCATCACAATTACCAAGTGCAATAATAAATTCATCAACTATTGGTAAAATTGAACAGATAGATTCTTTTATGGGATAATATAACTTTCCCGCATTTTTTACCATAGTAAATCCTGAAATCTTCATGCTATATTTGTTATTGCGATAGAACTTGTTTGTAATAAGCTATTAATTGATTAGCAACCTCTTCTTCCCTAAAATTCAGAGCCTGTTTTTTGCCTTCTTCAATCATTGAATTCTGAAGATAAGAGTCATGTAAAATTGAATTCATTAAATCACCCAATTCATCTGAATTACCATATTCCGAGTATCGTGCTGCATCACCACCAACTTCAGGAAAACAACTTCCTTTTGTTGTGATAACTGGCGTTCCTGAGTTTAATGCTTCCAGAATAGGAATTCCAAACCCCTCAAACAAAGAAGGGTAAACAAATAATTTTGCCATTTGATATATCGCGGGTAACTCAGGTGTTTCAACGTTATGAAGAAAAATAGCTTTATCTTCAATACTATTGTCTATAACGAATTTCTTAATTTTAGACAGGTATTGTGTTGGTCTTCCAACAGCTACAACAGGCATATCTATATTTGACTTCACCAAAGCCTCAAAAATTCCCAGTAAATTTTTTCGGGGCTCAATCGTTCCAACATACAAAATAAAATCATCAGGAAGTAGATACTTACTTTTAATTTGATCTATCTGCTCAGTCGATACATTATTATAAAAGATTGGATTACAACCCTGATAGATGATCTTGATTCGATCTGGATCAGTTCCAAAGTATTCAACAATATCATCTTTTGACTGCTTACTAATAGCTATAATACCATCAGCAATCTTTAGTGCATGTTTGTATTTTCTCTTAAAAATAGAGCGATAACTTGCATCGTATAAATGAGGGAAACGCATGAAAATAGCATCATGCATCGTTACCACAGACTTAGTATTTGTTTTGCTTATTCCAATAGGTAACTCATGGCTCAATCCATGATAAATATCCAGATTATTTAGTTTAATATCCTTCGTTACCCCCTTTGTTCTCCAGTAATTACGAAAAGTTTTATGTAGAAATGAACCGGGCATAACCGTCTGTGCATGCTTGATAGAATCAAACTCAATTCCTTTATCTTCTTTCAGTTTATAAAGAAAATAATCATGGTCAGGATGAAATTTGGTCAAGGCATCAATGCACCATCGACTATAATTTCCTAGTCCGCTTCTATTAAAAAATGCTCTTTTGGCATCGAATCCAATTCTCATAGAGTAATGGCAAAGATTATAACTGTTTAACGTATATACTCTGTTTGCTATACCTTGACAAAGGTAAGAAAATGATAATGACTTATCATTATTATGAAAGGTAAAACAAAACACCTGAATTTAAATGTAATTTAAACTATTTACTATTTCATTTACGAAAAATCAGCTAAGCTGTCTTATTATTCATATTAATACCTTTATTTTGCAGCTTATTTAAATCAACTCTTTCTAAAATACCAATCTTAAGGTATAACAAATAGAAAGAGAAGAAAGAAAAACACTTTGAATGAGGCTTTTACTACTAAATTCCATAGGTCGAACTAAATGGGGTGGAGGAGAGAAATGGATGCTTATGACTGCTAAGAAATTAATTTCCAGGGGTCATGAAGTATATATTGGTTGCTCCCAAAACTCTTTGTTAGAGCGACATGCAAAAGCCGACGAATTAACTGTATTACCCATTAGCATTTATTCCGATTTCAGTCTTATTGGCTTATTAAAACTGAAAAAGTATTATAAAGAAAAGCCTTTTGATGCGATCATTGGATGCCAGAATCGTGATGTTAGAATTGCTGGCTTTTTAGTGAAAAAACTACTTAAATCGAACTGCCTTGTATACAGTCGACAAGGTGTCCAGTTACTCAATAATTCCATAAAATATAAGTATAGCTTTTTACCTTTCTGCGATGGTATCATTACCAATACAAATACCATTAAAAAGGAATATGACAGTTATGGCTGGTGGGCAGATGGTTTTGTTAAAGTAATACATAACGGTGTTGAAAATCATAATGATGAATTAAAACCATTTGATTATGGTAAATTCATAAAGATCAACGAAAACTCTTATAAAGTTTTATCCACAGGAAGATTATCAACGCAAAAAGGATTTAAATACCTGATTGATGCCGCTAAAGAAGTCATCAAGCTAAAACCTGACACCTATTTTTTTATTGCCGGTAAAGGCAAACTAAAAAGAGAATTAAAAGAACAGATCTCAAAAAATGGTTTAACATCCAACGTTTTCCTAATTGGCTTTCAAGAAAATGTAATCCCATTATTGAAAGGTGCAGATTTGTTTGTTTTGCCTTCATTATATGAAGGAATGCCAAATTCACTCATGGAAGCAATGTCTGTCGGAATACCTGTAATAAGTACTAAGGTAAACGGTGTGACTGAATTAATGGAAGATAAAAAGCACGGTTTAATTATTCCACCTGCCAATAAGGACGAACTGGTTAAAACCATTCTTTCAATGATTGATTGCAAAAATTATCAGGAAATGGGTTTGAATGCAAAAAAACATGTTGCTGAAAACTTCACAATTGACAAAATGGTTGATGAGATAGAGTCCTTTCTTCTGCTTGAACTTGCAAAAAAGAAGTAAGTTTCTGTATTTCTATAATTGATAAAATTGTATGTATTTATGGTAAAACGATTTTATATCATCTGGGGAAGAACCATTCTATTCTGGTTACTTTTTTTTATTCTTCACCGATTGATATTTATATTCTTCAATGCTGATTTTATAAAAGATACACAAACCACCAATTTAATAAAGTCATTTTTTTATGGTGGAAGAATGGATCTTTCCATCATAGGATACATGATGATGATGGTAATTTTTGCACAATTGATTTCTTTGGCTCTTACACGCAAATACAGCTATCGATTTATCACATACTTTAGCTATATCCTAATCGTTATTTTTTCAGGCCTACTATTATCCGATACGTACCTATTCTCTTTCTGGGGAAGACACCTGGATGCTGAAGCCATGAGTTTCCTTAATGATCCCAAGGTTGTGCTTTGGTCTCTTGAATGGTATCAGTCCATTGGCTTCTTTGTTTCATTTATATTAGTTAATGCTTTTATCATTTATGGTTTTGGAAAACTGGTAAAGCCTCTAAAAACTATCAAGGAGAAAATGAGTTGGACAATGTTCTTCATTCAATTACCAACTTTAATTCTTTTGGCAGGCATATTAATTATACCCATACGGGGTGGAGTAGGTGTTGCGCCCTTAAATACAGGTGCTGCTTACTTTTCTTCACAGCGCTTTGCTAATATGGCAGCTTTAAATCCAATCTGGAATCTGATGTATTCATACAAAAGACTGGATGCAACCAAAAAACATTATCATTTTATGGATGATAAAGAAGCGGAGCAAATTTTTAGCGATTTAAATACTGAATCAGGTGAATTCTCTCATTTACTATCCATTGAGAATCCAAATGTGGTTATAATTCTCCTAGAAAGTTTTGCAGGTCATGTTATTGAACCATTAGGCGGACATCCGGTAACTCCGAATTTTACCAATTTATGCAAAGAAGGAGTTTTATTTACTAATTTTTATGCCGCTGCTTCCCGATCGGATAAAGGATTAGTGGCCGCGCTAGCAGGTTACCAGGTTATGCCAACCTATTCAATCATTCGCATGCCTGATAAAACAGAAACCTTATCCTTCCTTCCCAAAAAATTCGATGAGGCAGGATACAACGACATCATGTATATGTATGGCGGCGACATGGGATTCAAGAATATGAACTCTTTTGTGAATCAGGCTGGTTTTAAACGGGTTATTCAAATGTTTGATTTCCCATCGGGATATCAGGGAGAGAAATGGGGCGTTCATGATGAATATACTTTTGACCGACTTGCCGAAGAAATGAATAATGCTCAAGGCTCTTACTTTTATTTCTATTTTACTCTCAGTAGTCACGAGCCTTTTGATGTTCCAATGGAACAAATGTTTGAAGATAAATATCACAACTCGATAGCATATACTGATAAATGTCTAGGTAATTTTATCAAGAAGGTTAAAGAAAACGGACAATGGGATAATACTTTGTTTATTCTTATGGCTGATCACAGTACTCCCGGACCTGAGAGATATACCGATGATGTAAAAGAACGGTATCATATACCAATGCTTTGGACAGGTGGAGCATTAGCTGTAAAAGATACTATAATTACTAAAGTGGGAAGCCAAACAGATATGGCCCGAACTTTGTTAAATCAGTGTGGCATAAATGATGATGGATTTCCATTTAGTAAGAACTTACTTGATAAGGGAGTAAAAGGTTATGCATTTTTCGACTATCCGGATGCAATGGGATTTGTTGAAGACAGTTTATACCAGGTGTACGACAATAGAATGGGGCGTTTCATTCAAATGGAAAACGCTCAGAACCATATAGACAGCTTAAAAGCGAAAGCGTATTTACAGGTTCTTTCGCTCGATCATAAAAGGAGATAGTAAGATAATGAAAGGATTGAAAAGGGAAGATTTTGAAGTGATGGCACCGGTTGGTTCATATGAATCATTAATGGCAGCTATACAAGGGGGAGCAGATTCGGTATATTTTGGTATTGAGCAACTAAACATGCGTTCAAGATCATCAAATAACTTCAGCACAGAAGATCTTCGAAAAATTGTTCGCATAGCCAAAGAGCATGGCATTAAAACATACTTAACCGTAAATGTGGTCATCTTCAATGAAGAATTGGCATTAATGAGAGAGATTATTGATGTTGCTAAAGAAATGGAAGTTACGGCAATTATTGCTTCCGATCAGGCAGCTATCAACTATGCTCATCAAAAAGGAGTTGAGGTTCATATTTCGACACAGGTAAATATCTCAAATGTAGAAACATTAAAGTTTTACAGTCACTTTGCCGATGTTGTGGTTTTAGCCCGGGAGCTGAATATGGACCAGGTTAAATCAATCTATCAGACCATTATTGATGAAGATATACGAGGCCCAAAAGGTGAATTGATTCAGATAGAGATGTTTGCTCATGGTGCTTTATGCATGGCAACATCTGGTAAATGCTACATCAGTCTGCATCAGTTGAACTCTTCGGCTAACAGAGGAGGTTGTTTGCAACCTTGCCGAAGAGGTTATGAAGTGACCGAAAAAGAGTCTGGAATGCAGATGAGCCTTGAGAATGATTACATAATGTCACCAAAAGACCTGAAAACCATTCACTTCCTGAATAAGATGATTGATGCGGGTGTAAGAGTCTTCAAAATCGAGGGACGAGCCCGTTCGGCTGAATATGTTAAAAACGTCTGTCAGTGTTACAGCGAGGCAATCTCAACTGTGATTGATGGTACCTATGGCGAAGAAAAGATAAAGGAATGGGATGCCAAATTATCCGAAGTCTTCAATCGTGGTTTCTGGGATGGTTATTATTTAGGGCAGCGATTAGGCGAATGGAGTCATAATTATGGCTCGAGAGCCACCAAGAAAAAGATGTATATTGGCAAAGGATTAAACTACTTTCCAAAATTGGGCGTGGCAGAATTCTTAATGGAAACGCAAAGTCTGAAGGTGGGTGATGAAATACTGATTACCGGACCAACAACCGGAGTGCTTCAGATGAAGGTACCTGAAATCAGGGTAGATCTTCAACCTGTTGAAAAAACAATCAAAGGAGAACGTTTCAGCATGCCTGTCGAAATAAAAATAAGACGATCGGATAAACTATATAAACTTACTGACACCTTAAATAATCAGGAAAATGATTGAAGGTAATCTTCTTAAAATGCGAACCAGTATCGAAAATGATACTGTTCATTATCAACTGGTTTTGAATGATTCAAAAATCCAGCTAAATGAACTGATTGGCAAGTCTGTAAAACTGACATACAAGAATCAGATCAATTGTATTTCTTGTGGAAAAATTACTTCTAAATCATTTGGTCAGGGATTTTGCTACAGCTGCTTTCAATCAGCACCTGAAGCCGAAGAATGTGTTCTGAATCCCGAAAAATGCAGAGCTCATCTAGGGGAATCACGCGATCAGCAATGGGCCGAAGAACATTGCTTAATACCACATTACGTTTATCTGGCGGTTGCTTCCGGCATTAAAGTTGGGGTTACCAGACATACGCAAATCCCTACCCGTTGGATTGACCAGGGAGCCTGGAAAGCTGTTATTATTGCTGAGACTCCAAACAGGCATATAGCAGGTGTGATTGAATCGTTTCTTAAACAGTACTTTTCAGATAAAACAAACTGGAGGAATATGCTTAAGAATCAGTTAGCCGACGAAATTAAACTCGATGAAGAGAGAATAAAAGCAATTGAATTTCTTCCTAAAGAATTACAAAAATATGCTGTTGAAGACAGCATAGCAATTGAATTAAATTATCCCGTTTTGCAATATCCTCTTAAGCCTCAATCAGTCACATTTGACAAAGAATTAAGCATCGAAGGCATATTGCAAGGCATCAAAGGTCAGTATCTATTATTTGATAATGACAGGGTAATCAATATCCGTCGTCATAGTGGATACCTTGTACAAGTTGAGGATTAATCTATTTTAATATTATTTCATCAATATACATTGACGAAGGAATATTTTTAACGGTTAATCCCGGATTAATAAATTTTATTTTAAGATATCTACCATATTTTTGCCCACTAATCTGAGCCAGACAATTCTGGTTCTCTTTAGTGTCGGTTGATGGAACCAGGTTTACGGTACCAAATAATTCATAGGTTTCGTTATTGTTTGAAACACTAACCTCAATTGCTTTAGGCCCTAATATGGCATCTATAGGCCTTATCAGATAAGAAATATAGAGTTCCTTTATTTGTTTTCTTTTAGCTAGTTTATAGGTTATCTCAACATTACCAGTATCAGATTTTACCCATCCTTCTTCAAGGTTCATTTTACCGTGTTTCAAATCTGATAAAAGAGTTACTCCTTGTTGATTTGCAAGATCAGCTGGAGTGAAATAAATGATTTCTTCATCGAGATTTCCTTTTCGAATAAAAGTTTTTGAAATGATGCTTGATGGCTTTTTCCCATCCGAATAAGCAAAAGCAGAAATAGAAGTAGATCTCTTCAGTTTAATTGGTCCTTCGTATAGTAAAGAAGTTGTATCAGGCGATGAACCATCAATGGTATAAAAGATTTTTGTTGAATTACTCATGATTGATATTGGCACCTCAATTTCTTTCTCAAAAGCTAATTCATTTGTGTTGAAATATGGATCAGGCAACGAAGGAATTAACTCTTTTTCTTTCTCACTTTTCTTCTTTTCATTCAACCTGAAAGACAGAATAGCTTTAACAGGATAATGATCTGAAATAAATGTGTCATTTTGTTTAACAGGATATGTTTTGAATGATTGAACCAGAAACATTCCATTAACAAAAATATGATCGATGATAACCTTTGATGTATCATCCTTAAAACCATTAAAAGTAGTTAACAGATCATTATTGTTTGTAAGGTTCTCAAAACGAGAATCCCATAATGCTGTATGATCCTTCCAGTTACCCGTTAATGTTTTATAGCAAAGCTCATCAAATGATGCATTAAAATCACCTGTCACAATTACAGGAGCGTCACCGGCCAGAATGTGAATTTTATCCAACAGTAAAACAGCACTCTCATTTCTTGCAAATTCACTTACATGACTGAAATGTGTATTGAATACATAAAAAATATAACCATTGTCAAGGTTCTTCAATTGTACCCAAGTAACAACTCTTGGAAAATATGCCCCCCAGCTTTTACTTCCGGCCACTTCGGGGGTATTCGATAACCAAAAATGAGACGATGAGATAAGTTCAAATTTTTCCTTATTAAAAAAGATTGGCACCATCTCTCCTCCGAGTTTACCATCATCCCTTCCTGCAGCAACACTCGAATAACCAGTCAGGTGTTCCTGCAAATGATTTAATTGTCTAGGCAATACCTCCTGAAATCCAATAACATCAGGTGATTCCTTATCAATAAATGATAATGCCAAATCTTTTCTATTCTCCCAACTGTTAATACCATCCCGATCATTATCATAACGAACATTGAAGCTCATCACACTTAATGTACGGTCATTTACACCGCAAGAAGTTAGTATTATAACTGAGAGAAAAGTATATATTAATCTTAAATGCATGAACACAATTTTACACTGAAATAAAATGGGTAAATTGCATAAGGTATTAAATCATAAGTCTAAAAAATACAACATACCTTAATACAATTAAAAATAAAGGCTATTTCCAGATTTGTCACTATTTATTACATGTACTTTAATAAATAGTTGATGACATCAAGTATTTAGAGGCTTTAGTAATCCGATTTGTTAAAAAAAGCCCGACCAAATTGAGTTGATCAGGCTTTCTTTTGAAAAAAGTGGTCATTGAAAATTTTTTATCACCAACCATTCATTATAGTATAGGCTATATCAATTTCATTATCATAAAATGGAGCAGGTCTAAGAGAATAATTATCACTCTCAAAATCTACATCTTCATCATCCCAATGGCTATGATTACAATAAAAGCCAGGCCAGCCATTAGCAGGACTTAATAAGAAACGATGATAATCAACCGAATTCCAGTAGATGGTTATGTCAAAGACTTGTTCATCATTATGTGGTTTGTAAATGTAGCCTCTGGCACCGGCTGAATTTACCATTGCTCTGCTATAACTTACATAGTGATCATTTACAATTACCTTACCTGTTAACAGGTCAACCGGATGGTTTTTTGTATCCCTGACAAACACCTGTATTTCTTTATCATTCTCATTATTCTGTTCAATTTTCACCTTAACTTTTAGTTGGTAAGGGTCAGCAATTTCAATATCACTTAGTATCGATTCGGTACAAGCCGAAAATAATAATGCTATCATTAGAAAAATGGGTATAGCTTTCATAATCTTAAGTTTGAGTTTAGTTAAAGAAGCGAATTAATGTTAGGTTTAAAATAAATCGCTTACACAATTATGACAATCCAAACCATTTTTACACTTACATCGCTAAATCTAACCTCCCAACAACATATAGTTCATTTATATTCTAAATCGTAAGTAAGAAAGTCACCAAAATTCGATATTGAAGTATCGATAAAATAAAAGAGTTCAATAGTAATTCAACCATTCTGATTATATTGCTGTTCAAATGCTGAAATATTTGGTATCGCAAAAGATAAAACAGATATGACAGCCTTCAATACCTATTTACCCTAAAAAGAAAATGAGTTTTTATTTTCTTGCATAATTATAGATTGATAAGTTAAACGCATTGTTAATGAGTAATCAACATTATTCAGTAATCATATTAGGAGCCGGTGTAACAGGCCTGACTCTTGCTCATCATTTAAATAAGAAGAATATCGATTTTCGGGTTATTGAGAAGAATGATCGACACGGAGGAGTGATTCAAACCAGGGAAAAAAATGGATTCGTCTATGAATCAGGTCCCAACTCCGGCGTTATCTCCCACCCCGAAGTTGTTTCATTATTTGATGAGTTAGGTGATGCTATCAAATTGGAAAAAGGAAATGATCTTGTCAAAACAAGGTATGTTCTAAAGAATGGTGAATGGCATGCTTTACCTCAGGGATTAATACCGGCTGTAACAACTCCTCTGTTTTCATTAAAAGATAAATTCAGAATTTTAGGCGAACCCTTTAGAAAACCTGGATCTGATCCGGATGAGACCTTAGCAGAGATGGTTAAGCGAAGAATGGGAAAAAGTTTTCTGGATTATGCTGTTGATCCGTTTATTCTGGGAATTTATGCAGGTGATCCATCCATGCTTATTACCCGTCACGCAATGCCTAAACTCTATAATCTTGAACAGAACTATGGAAGTTTTATAAAAGGCACCATCAAAAAATACAAAGAACCAAAGACCGAATTAGAGAAAAGAGTTGACCGGGCAGTATTTTCAATTGAGGGTGGTTTAAGTCAATTAACAGATGCCTTATTAAAAAGTGCAGGGAATGAGAATTTTCAATTCAGCGCTGATGAAATTAAGGTACTTCCATTAAACAATGGAAAGTACGAAGTATCCTTTATTAGCAGTGAAGAAAAAGTAGTTTATACAGCAGATAAAGTAGTAAGTACTTTTGGTTCTGTTGGGTTGAAAGAAACATTTTCTTTTCTGGAGCAGGAAGAACTGGCAAATCTAACCAATCTGAAATATGCCAGAGTTGTTGAAATTGCTTTAGGTTTTGATAAGTGGGAAGGACGTCCATTAGATGGCTTTGGAGGCCTAATTCCACATAAGGAGAAAAGAGATCTGTTAGGTGTTTTATTTATGTCTTCTTTGTTTAAAAATCGTGCACCTGAAGGAGGGGCTTTGCTCTCCATTTTTATGGGTGGTATACGCAATGAAAAATTATGTGATTTAGAAGATAAAACACTGATGGAAGTGTTGGAAAAAGAAACCAAAGATGTGATGAAACTCGCTACTTTTAATCCATCGATGATTGATATTATGCGTTATTCACATGCAATTCCACAATATGCAGTCAATTCAGACCAACGTTTTAAAGCCATTAACAAAGTACAGAAACAATACAATGGACTTTTTATTGCAGGTAATTTAAGAGATGGTATAGGAATGGCTGATCGCATCAGACAAGCCACTCAACTTGCACAATTAATTAGCCAATGATACGAAACGGAATACTGATTTTTCATATTATAACAAGTATCTTAGCTTGTCTGGTCACTATAGTAATTGTGTTCAGAGCCATTTCAGGGTTATCTAAAAAATCCGAAGTTACAGAATGGGATGTTCGATTACCTCTTTGGGTAACTGTGTTATTATACATTCAACTGGCTTTAGGAACAGCATTGTTCGTATTTTATATGATTGATTACACACATGGTGAGATAGACTTATTAAAACGAACAGAGTTAAGAAGTCGATTTTGGGCTGTGGAGCATTTTATTCTAATGGTTTTTACACTTGTAGTGAGCCATATTGGTTGGATTTTTGCCCGACAAAGCAAGCTGTCCGTAATAATTTATAAGAAAAATCTTTTGTATTTTGGTGTTGCCTGTGCTATGATAATGGTTTCTATGGCCATGAATGTTATTAGGCATGCTGTGTAGGATTAAATGATGCATAAATAAAATGAGCCTTTTATGAAGATTCTGATTGTTGAAGACGAACCGGAATTAGCAAATAGTATAAAAACTTTTCTTGAGTCAGTAGGTCATCTTTGTGAACAGGTCAGCCGGTTGGATGATGCCCTTCACATTGTTGATACTGTGTTTGATATCATCGTCCTTGATTTGAACCTCCCGGATGGCAATGGTCTGGAAGTCTTACGAAAAGTTAAAAACAAAGGCATGAAAACCGGTATTATCATTGTTTCAGCAAGAGATAGTCTGGATAATAAAATTGAAGGTCTCGAACTGGGTGCTGATGATTATCTTACCAAACCATTTCAAATGGCGGAGTTAAATGCCCGTTTGAAATCAGTTGTTAGAAGGGTTCACTTTAAAGGTGACGATCATATTGAATTTAATGAATTAAAAGTTATTCCGGGTGAGATATTGGTAACAGTTAATAACAAACCCGTTGATCTGACTAAAAAAGAGTTTGACCTATTAGTTTATTTCATTGCCAACAAAAACAGGGTGCTGACCAAAACCGGAATTGGAGAACATATGTCAAAAGATTTTATGGATTATGGCTTTACCGATGATTTTATTTACACTCATATCAAAAACCTGCGTAAAAAGTTGTTAAAAGCAGGTTGTGGCGATTATATCCGCAATGTGTATGGGGTAGGTTATAAATTTACAGATACAGAATAGCAAAGATCTACTAAAACATCATATAAAATGAAACTGCTAACCAAAACAGGGTTAAACTTTATTTCGGCCAGTATTTTTTTCTTCCTGTTAGGTAGTTTAGGAGGATATTATTTTATACGTTATGCCGTTAATAAATTCTTAAACAATGAGTTATTGGCAGCTAAACGTTTGATCGAACAAGAGGATGATTTTAATACATTAAGATTAACTTATGCTGATATTCAAATCGATACATTTCAAAATAAAATTCTGAACGAAAATACCATCCTCAATGATACCGTTATTATCAATGGACAAACAGGTAATTACGATTTTTACAGGAAACTAACATTTGAAAAACAGGCTGACCAGGGGGTTATTCAATATGCTATACTTCGGTCTACTGCACCTTCAGATTTGTTGGTAATGAAATTCACATTGATGCTGGCTGTATTTCCGATAATCTTCTTTGTCATTCTTTATCTGGTCAACAGAGCATCCACCAAGCATTCATTAAGCGTATTCTACGACACCATAAAAAAACTCCGAACCTTTGATGTTAATAAAGATAATAAGCTGGAGTTGATGCCCTCCGACATCGATGAATTTGAACAGCTAAATGTGGTATTTAATGCGATGGGTAAAAAGATTAAGGATGATTTCGAACGCCTGAAACAATACACCGAAAACACTTCGCATGAATTACAAACACCGCTGGCAATTATTGTGTCTAAAGTTGATGAGCTACTGCAATCACCCAATCTGACTGAGAAAGAATTTAAAACGCTAGCAGGACTAATGGAAACAGTCAGCCGTTTATCTAAAACCAACCAGGCTCTAATTTATCTGGCTAAACTTGATAACCGCATGTTTAGCGATGAGGAAGAAATTAACTTTGTGGAATTGGTTCGTGAGCAAATTGATCTTTTTGAACCCATGATAGATGATAAGCAGATTAAGGTTGATTTTATTTCATCAGGAACTTGCAGATATAGAATGAATAGTACCCTGGCTCAAACATTGATTCAAAACCTGGTCAAAAATGCTATTCGACACAACAAAGAAAACGGTTATATAAAAATTGATTGTTCAGAACATTCACTATTTATTGCCAATAGTGGCGACCCTCTGAATATTAAAACAGAAGAACTCTTTGAGCGATTTAAAAAAGCCGGGAATCATCCTAAATCTTTAGGTATCGGATTATCCATAGTGAAACGTATTTGTGAAATATCAGGAATAGATATTCAATACCATTGTGAAGGAAGTGAGCACCAGTTCATTCTTAAACGAAAGACCCATCCGATTAAAAACTAAAAATCCCTGCCATTAGCAGGGATAATTTTGTTAGTAGGTCGATAATGCTTTTCGTAAACCTTCAAATCGGTTCTCGTAATCCTCCATGGATAGTTTGATTACTTTCTTAGCCTCTTCTGCATTATAAATATGTGTGATTTCTGAATCATTGCTTAATCCAGGCATGTCTTTATAAGTCAGAAAATAATGCTTCAAACGTTTGATCACCATTTCGGGCATCTCTGTAATATCCTTATACTCACCGTACATCACATCGTTCTTTAATACAGATATGATTTTATCATCAGCCTGGTTACCATCCAACATTCTGAAGCCGCCAATTGGAATAGCCTGCGCCAATACATCACCGTGTGGAATGTCCTTTTCTGTTAGTAACAGTATATCTAATGGATCACCATCTCCAATAATGTCTTTTTTACCGGTTTTCTCTGAACAGTATGCACCCACTTTTTTACCACAATAGGTTTGAGGAATAAAACCATACGGAGCAGGTACAACATTTGAATATTTTTGGGGACGATCAATTCGTAAGTAACCACTCACCTTATCAATCTCATATTTAATAGTATCAGTTGGTACCACTTCGATAAACGAAGTGATAATATCAGGGCTGTTTTCTCCGATATCGATACCATGCCATGGGTGCGATTTATAGCGAAGGCCCATTAAACGGCCTATTGGATCCATTAAACTGTTAGCGCTCATATCTTTGCTTTTTTTCGTCATTTGATTTTGGTTTCATTTGTAACACCTTTGTTCATTGATTGTTTATCAATTTTGGTCATCAGGCATATTTATTAGACGAAATGCAAATTTAAGCACCCCAACCCGAACGATCAAGACTTCGGTATTGAACGGCTTCAGCCACATGATGTGATTGTATTGAAGATGAACCTTCTAGATCTGCAATCGTTCGTGAAACTTTTAATATTCTATCGTATGCACGTGCTGATAAATCCAATCTTTCCATAGCTATTTTGAGAATACTCATCCCACTTTCATCAGGAATAGCATATTTTGCAAGCATCTTGCCGGTCATTTGAGCATTACAATGAACCTTATCATTACTTTTAAAACGTTCATTCTGAATTTTTCTGGCTTGAACCACTCTTTCTCTCACCACAATACTTTTTTCTGACAAAGGTGTCTCAGCCAGTTTATTAAACGGAACCGGAACAACTTCGATATGCAGATCAATCCTGTCGAGTAATGGTCCTGATATACGGCTCAAATATTTTTGAACAACTCCGGGACTGCAAACACATTTTTTCTCAGGATGATTAAAATACCCACACGGACATGGATTCATACTGGCAACCAACATAAAGCTCGCTGGATAATCAATTGAAAAACGGGCTCTGGCTATATTAATGTTTCTATCTTCCAAAGGTTGACGCATTACCTCCAGAACAGTTCGTTTGAATTCGGGTAATTCATCCAGAAAAAGCACTCCGTTATGAGCCAATGAGATTTCACCGGGCTGAGGGAAGGACCCCCCACCTATTAAACCGGCATCTGATATTGTATGATGCGGACTACGAAACGGACGTTGTGTGATTAATGAATTCTTCGAATTGGTTTTGCCAGCTACCGAATGGATTTTTGTTGTTTCCAGGGCTTCATCCAATGACAGAGGAGGTAAAATACTTGCCAAGCGTTTAGCCAGCATTGACTTACCGGCTCCCGGAGGACCAATCATTATAATGTTATGACCTCCGGCTGCTGCTACTTCCAACGCCCTCTTTACACTTTCCTGACCTTTAACATCCGAAAAGTCAAAATCAACAGTTTGTATTCCTTTGGCAAATTCTTCTTCGGTATTAAGTTTAACTGCTTCAATATCTGATTCTGAATTCAAGAACTTAATAACCTCCGCAATATTATCAAAACCATATACTTGTAAATCACCAACAACAGCTGCTTCTTTTGCATTTTGTATTGGTAGAATACATCCTTTAAAACCTTCTTCTTTAGCCTTTACAGCCATTGGAAGCACTCCTTTAACAGGCTGTAAACTACCATCAAGAGACAATTCTCCCATAATGATAAAATCAGCCAACAATGAATTATCTATTTGTGAGGATGCAGCAAGGACACCTATGGCAAGAGGAAGATCATAAGCAGATCCTTCCTTACGGATATCAGCCGGCGCCATATTAATTACAATTTTATGACCAGGCCATTTGTAATTACTAATCTTAAGAGCCGATTCTATTCGTTGCTGACTTTCTTTAACTGCATTATCGGGTAAACCAACAAGATGAAATCTTATCCCCTGTGATACGTTAACTTCAATTGTAATGGTATAAGCATCAACACCGCTTACAGCAGAACCAAAGGTTTTTACAAGCATGTGGGTTTGGTTTTTTATTTCAAGTTATAAAAAATCAAAGAAAGATGCTTGAAAAATAAACGTTTATAAGAAAAATTATAAAAAGTGAACTAAGTATCTATAATGCTATTCTAGAAATGTTTAAATCATTTGCTTTTATTTAAGTGTTCGGTTTTATGTTTTTTATAATATAATGTGCGGAATTCATCTTACTTAATCGTCTCTTTTTCATCATAAAACAGATAAATAATCATTTAATAATTTGATTTACTGTCATATAACTCATTTTATTTCTGACGAATTAATGACTTTTACCTTATTCCTCTTTTTGTCAAAATCCTATTTTACGGCTCCTTATTGACTGTTTACTATACTGCTTTAAATTACTCATTCCTTTATATTTATAACCATTAGATTGAAGGTATTAGACATACTTATTTTTTAACTATATCCATAATTTTCACTTATAATTTAAAGTTTAAGACATGAAAAAAATCTACTTTATTATTTTAGCCTTTTTGGCAAGTACGATGTATAATAATACATCAGCTCAAAATTTGATTTATTCTGAAGATTTTGAAGGTGATGTATCTGGTTTAACAATTGTAGGTCCCGGGGATGCAACGGATGGTGTTTTCGAAGACTCGGGAGACTCAAATCATGGAATTGTATTTCATAACAACCCTACATCAGCAGGAGATGTAAGAACTCGTTATCTGCAATTACCAAGTACTATTTTTTCAGATGCGCAAACAGCTATTAATACATCTCAAGGTCTAACAATTTCATTTTGGGTAAATGATAATGGAGTTGGTGTTGATGCTGATGGTTTTTGGTGGTCTTCGATGTTTAGCGCTTACGGTGGTGCCCCAAGTCCAAATAATGGCAAACCAATGTTTCAGCTAAATACTAATAAAAGATTAAATGTAAACTTTGATGATGTTATGTCTGATGGAAACAGCTATGGTTGGTTTGATAACATAGACTGGGGAGCAGATAATTTGGAAGTAGTTTGGCTTGATAACGGAGGTTGGCATTTTTATTCAATTGTATTAACTCCAACATCTTCAAATGTATATATTGATGGTGTTCTATCAAGTACCAAAGTTGCAGATACAAATAACGGTACCAGAATAGATGGTCTTTTTAATGTTGCTGGTGATTTAACTTATATCACATTAGGTGGTAACTCTGCCTGGGACTGGGGTGATAAGGATACTCCTTTTTCTTATGACAAAATAAAGATTTATGATGATGCTTTAACAGCAGCCCAAATAAACTCTTTGATGAATACAGATGATATTGTAGCTGCTATACTTACAGTTGATAAGTCAAATCTTGACCTTTATAATGTTGAAACAACTGCTACAATAATAATTGACGGTGCTAATCTAACTGATGATATTACAATTACAGCGCCTACAGGTATAACAGTTGATCCCGCAACAATAAGTAAAGATGCAGCTTCAAATGTTACAGTGACGGTAACTTACGATGGAGTAACTGATGATTTATCCGGTGACATTACATTAACAAGTGGAACCATTGAAAACACAGTTGCTGTAACAGGTAATGTTCTTGAATCAAAAATAAGTGGTACTATTATAGGACATGATGGTTCATGGGATAATATTAACGGTTTAATTGCAGATGCTTTTGATGGAAACCTTGCTACATTTGTTGACGCCCCTACTGCAGAAGGATTTGTAGGTTATGATTTCGGAGCTGGCATTGTTGCAGATCTGACCGCTATTCGTTACGCCCCAAGATCTGGTTTTGAATCAAGATTGGTGAATGGTGAAATCAGGGGTGCAAATGCTGATGATTATTCTGATGCGGTTACAATTTATACTATTACTGAAGCAGCTGCGGCTAATAAGTTAACAACTAAAGAACTTGTAAGTCCTTCTAATTATAGATATATCTATTATTATTCTGCTGACGGTTATTGTAATATTGCTGAGCTTGAGATGTACGGAAGTACTTCTACAGCCACATTAATAAACAAAGCTTCTTCAGGCGTAACTATTTATGCTACAGATGGAATGATTAAGGTGAAAGTTAACTCTCCTTCAGATGCAGTAATTTATTCATTAACTGGAAAGATTATAAAAACTGAGTTGGTTGAAGACACAAAATCAATTCCAGTTTCTGCAGGACTTTATATTGTTGTTGTTAATGGAAAGGCAACAAAAGTAGTGGTATCAAAATAATTCCAGCTGGTTAGCTTTAATGAAAGTTGGAATATGTAAAAACAATAAAAAGCTGTCCAAAATATTTTTGGACAGCTTTTCTATATTACTTGTGTTAGTTCCTTATTTACAAAAGGACTCAATGTACTGTATTAAAATATGAATTACCTTAATATGAATTTCCTGAATACGGTCGGAATATCCATTGTGTGGTACACGAATTTCAACATCACAAATTTTAGCTAATTCACCACCCTGCTTACCTGTAAGAGCAACTACTTTCATACCTCTTTCTAAAGCTGCTTTAGCTGCATTTATAATATTTGGTGAATTTCCACTTGTACTAATTGCCAAAAGCACATCTCCACTGCATCCAACAGCCTCAACATACCTCGAAAAGATGTAATCAAAGCCATAATCATTGGCAACACAGGTAATATGCGTTGGGTCAGCTATTGCAATGGCAGGCATTCCTTTTCTTCTGTCTCTGAATTGCCCTGTCAACTCTTCAGCAAAATGCATGGCATCGCTCATAGAACCACCGTTACCACACGAAAGAATTTTGTTGCCTTTGTTAATGGCATTTACCATTAAATCTCCGGCTGACTTAATTCTGTCCCAATTTTCTGAATCATTTATAAAACGATTCAATACTTCCTGTGCTTCAATAAAGCTATTTGCGATGTCTTCTTTCTTCATTCTTCAAAAATGTGGTGTAAAAGTACAGTGCTTTTTTGAAATATAAAATCTGATCTACAGATATAACTCTTTACTCTGAAAGCCTTCTTTAATATCAATTAATAAAATACCACTCCTTTCACTGTCCAGTTCTGCAACCTTTACTCCCATATCATTCCAGAAAGCACTCCGACCTCCGGCAGGAAATCCATATGATACTCCAGTAAAATTCGAAATCAAAATATTTATCTGATGCTCATTTGAATAACTGGCCATCTTTTTATGCAGATTATCCATACTTTGAGTGGTATAAAAAATACTGGCCAGATAAAGTTTGGTTTTATTTTCAGTTGCAGCCTTTATGTGATCTGGGTTTTCAAGATCGGCACAAATTGCAAATTGAGATTTATAATCACCTAGGTATAATACCGGATTGTATTTGAATGACGATTGATAAAACAAATCTTCTCCTTCGTGCAGATACTGTTTGGTATAAATATCAACGCCTCCTTCAGGAGTTATGATGAAAGATCCAATATGAAGTCCGCTCTCTGAATTAATCGGAGCACCAGCTACTATGGAAATATTATAAGTCATTGCATATTGTCGAAGCTGATTAATAACCTCATCATAAATACTAATAGATAATGATTTGGCCTCTTCGCGTACATAACTTGTTAAAGAGAGTTCGGGAAAAAGAATAAGCTGAGCATTATTTTGCGCTGCCAACTTAATTAGTTCTAAATGATTATCGAGATTAAGGTTAATATCACCTTGAACGGGGCTGGTTTGAGCAGAGGCTATAATCATAATTCGTTAGTTTTTACAATAAGTCAGGCTATAGTCTAGATAATACTTTGGCAACTTAAATTTTACGGGCAACAACAATATCTCTTTTGATTGATTTATCAACCATATGTTCAAATTGATCATACGGAGCCTCAGATAAAACTTCGAAGCCATTATTGTTGAAATGTCCGGTTAGTTTATGCTTAGAAACAACAAAAGAATTCCAGGCTAAAACTATACAACCACCTTTTTTAAGTACTCTATTCCAGCCGGGTAAGCACAGATCAAGCAATTCAGAAGGATTTCGGGTGATAGACCCTGTTTTTTTTACTCCTGTATTACCATGGGCTATACCATAAGGCAGATCACCAACAATAAGGTTGAAAAAATTAGATTTGAAATAATTGGCTGCATCATTGGTATTGCCATTTACAAAAGCAAGCTTCTTGCGAAGTGACTCAGACTTGAATTCTTCCTTATCTCTTGCATATTCAAACTCCTGAATATAAACAGCATCGGCCTTACTTTTACCAGAGATCATTCTTTTATCAGCCTTGTGCTTATATCGTTCTGTTTCGATGTATTTTTTAAAGAATAGGGTGGCTTCCTGAACGGATTTAGGTTCTATCTCAATTCCATAGCTGTTAAAACCATAAACGGAACTTTCAAAAAGTGTTGTACCTTTACCCGCAACCGGATCCAACAGATTGATGGTCTCATCATACTTAAAATCACTCGACAGCAAAGCAACATTAACCATCATCTTGGTAAACAATTCATTTGTTTTACCTTGATATTTTAGAAGAGAACTGATTTTATCATCTACATATTGATATGCTGAAGCCGCAATTGGTATGAGTCTCTGTTTGCCTGCAGATTCATCTAATTGAAACAAGGCAAAAGCAAATGAAAGACGTGAAATAATTTGCAGATCAGCCTCACTAAGTTCACGTTCACAATCCATTGCCAGGTATCTTACAGCTGCAATATCAACAATGCGAATATTGGTACACGATACCTCCATTCGCAGCGAAGCAAGTTGTAGCTCTGCCAGGGCCAGTTTATCAGCCAGATTATAATACACCCGGTTATGACCAGGATTTTGTAAGATCAAGTATGTAAGCATGAATGTCTAATCAAAAATTATCAGACTACAAAGATACTGATCCTCCCGTTAAATACTAAATCCATTAAAACGGAAAGTCCTCTTCAACGGGGGCAACATTAGTTTCTTCTTCAACTGGCTTTTTTGCCGCTTGGTGCACAGCATTACCATTTACATAAATGGCTTTGTAATGTGCATTAACCGGACAAGGATGTTCGCATGCTCCACAACCAATACAAATTTCCTGATTCACTTCCGGAATACGGAGGTTTCCTTTATATGGAACCATATCAACGGCCTTTGTAGGGCAGTGCTCCGAGCATGCTCCACAATCAGTACCATCGGTATGTACAACACAATTTTCTTTTACAAAAACTGCCTTTCCTAATTGTGTTAATTGTTTTTCTTCAATGGAAATAGGAAAAATAGCTCCCGTTGGGCAAACATGACTACATTCCTTACAATCGAAATTACAAAAGCCCGAAATATAATCCATGTGAGGCTGCATAAAACCTTTTAATCCATATTCTGTCGTAGCCGGTTGCAATACCTGTGTTGGACAAGCAGCTACACATAGGCCACAACCTGTACATATTTCATTAAAACGTCTTATTGAGATACTTCCCGGAGGAGCTACCGGATGGTCTTTCTCGTTAATCTTCAGATTTGAAGTGTCTTTCGTTTTTTGTACTTCTGATAATACCTTTTGTCCAACCAATAAAGATAAACCTGTAACAATGGCTGTTCTTCTTGAATTATTTGATTCACCTTCAACACCCTCTATTGCATGGTATGATTTTTTTGAAGTAAGATTTAAGGCTGATTCCGGACAAACGGAAAGACAATTAAAACAATCAACACACCTTGAATGGTCAACTGAGAGATTTTTTACATTAATACACTCACTCTTACAAACACCTATGCAGCTTCCACATTTAGTACATTTACTTCCATCGAATTGAATTTTAAGAAAGGATACTTTTGATATCAAACCCAGTAAAGTTCCTACAGGACAGATAGTATTACAAAATAAACGTCCGCGTTTATACGACATATAAGCAATGGTAACCAACAAAGTAAGAGTAAGAAGAGCAATGAACCAGGGAGCTAAAATCAATTTCATTGGATTCAAACTATACACCTCGAAATGATGTAAAGCCATAGCCCCCAGATTGTTTACACCAACAACCAAAGGCTTAATTAGATAAGTGATAATCCTTCCGAAATTACTATAAGGATCCAATAAAGTAATTACCAGGTTGAAACCAAATAACATCGTAACAATGGTAACAGCCAGGAGGCTATATCGTAAAATCGGATACCCTTTTTTCTTCTTATAGAATAATTTACGAGTAGATCTTTTCCTAGCAATAAAAGAAAAAATATCCTGTAAGATACCCAAAGGACAGATAGTACTGCAGTATATCCGTCCAACAAAAAAAGACAGTGCTATTATGATGATAAATCCAACCGAGCTCCACGTCAATGCTTTTATAAAGGTTAATAACGATGGAACAAATTGTAAGAATAGAATTTGATTAACTGATTCGTAATCATAATTCTCATAAATATCAAGGAATATTGATAAAGTGAAAACAAAAAACAAGAGCGCAAGTACCACTCTTGTTTTTTTTAATGTTTTAAAAGTCATATACGATTGGATTTATATGAATTCGCTATGCTATTTTCTGTTTGCTAATACTTAGTTCTTCAAGATTCATATTGCCCAGTTTCATTTTATGAGCAATTTCAATGTGACCAATAGATTGAGGCTCCAGACCAAACATTTTTGTGGCTGCCGCATCAGCTGCCACAATATCAGTAGATGCAATAAGAGCTTTTAAATTGGTAACATCAGCTAAGGATACACCTCTAGGTCCATTCTTAGTCATCATATTGTAACCATCAATGATATTTAGATCGGGCATGCGGAAAGTACAAAAATCAGCAATACATTGATTCAGGTCATTGGCATGATAAAAACGTCGATCCCAAACCACACCCATCAGGTTCTTCATAGCCAAAGAAATTTGAGTACTGCTATGATGCTTCATAATGGGAACATTTATAAAAACATCTGATTCGAGAATTTGCTTATGAACCTTTGCCGACTTTAACTTAACACCATTAGGAATCTCCACTTCACGATACATTGATTCAGTGTTACCAGGCACCATTTTACCACCTGCTTTTTTTACAGCAGCTTCAATACCACTATTAGTATAGCATCGGTCCCATTTATTACATGTATTATCAAAGACATATACTTCTGAAGCACCCTGATCTTTGCAACACTGAACAATATGACCAACCAATTCAGGGTTAGTATTTGCAGCACGTTCCGGTGGTGCATCCCAACCAATATTTGGTTTGAGAACCACTTTCTGACCAGACTTAACAAATCTTCCAAGTCCGCCAATTGCTTCAATAGCCCTGTCAAACATTTCCGGGCCAGTTCCTCCTCTCACAGCTGCCAGGTCATATTCAGCATTTGCAGGTTGACCATACACTGAATCCAAACCTCCAAATAAGGGGAATGCCCCACTTAACAACCCTGCACCAATACCTGTTCTTATAAAATCCCGTCGTTTCATAGATTGAATATTTTCGATGAAAATACTAAAAAATGAGCTATTAAGTATTGGTATGCAATAATTTGAAATGGGTATAAATAAAAGGGCGAACCCCAACGATTCGCCCCTTCAATTTATTGTTACGAGAGTTTAATAATCTTTTTGTGCTACCAGGTTACCAGATTCGTCCCAGATCTTCCAGGATCCAATCTTCTTTCCTTCAGAATAGAGCATCTCATATCGTAAGACGCCATTCTCATCCCAGATATACCAATTGCCATCTTTCACTCCATTTTTATAATTAGCTTCAGCAGTCTTGGTTCCCTTTTCATCAAAGGTTAGCCATTTTCCGTCCATTTCATTATTCTTGTATGAACGAATTTCGTTTGTTTTCTGATTTTCAAAATAAAGAGTGGAGATACCGTGTTTTTCGCCATTGACAACATTCATTTCAACTTTCTTGTTGCCCGACTCATAATATTCTGTGTAAACACCAGTGTATAAGTTATCTTCCTGATCGTAGTACTTACCATCCTTATACGTAAGCTGAGCATTAACTAATGAAGTTAACGTAGCTAAAATTGCGAATAAAATTACCGACTTGTTCATATGGTTTAAATTTTCATTGTTTATACTAATCTCCCAACCAAGCCCTGTGTGTGATGCTTTCAGAAATTAATATCCGAATGAAAACCCAAACGGTTAACACAAAGTTAACATTTAATTTACACTAACATCAGATTGAATCGAAAAAATATTCTTTCAAAAATTTATTGTATTAATAATCTGCATGTTTTGCAATATTAATTTTTCGCACAAAAAAATAGCGACCCAAAATTGAGTCGCTATACAGTACTGATATGTTTTTCTGTTTATTTTTCAGCTTCCAACTTTATCGCCACTTTCGTATCTTTTTTTGTGTCGATGGTTGTCTTTTTGTCAGCATATGAAATATAGTCTGACTTTAAAGTATAGGTACCTTTCTCAACATTATCAAAAGTAAATATGCCATCAAAATCTGTGTAAGCAACCTGATCCGTTCCTTCAAGAATAACTTTAACGCCTGCAAGATTTTCACCTGTTGCCTCATCAGTAATTATACCCGATAGAGATGTGATGGCACTTGTTGATGCATCTGCATCTTTTTTGTTGTCTTTATTATTAGCAAAAGAGTTAACTCCGATAAACAATAAACCAACCAACAATATAATTTGTGTTTTCATTTTTTTCTGTGTTATGTTACGAAAGCAAATGTATAGTAGTAATGTTACCAGATTATTAAAATCAATTTATGAGATAGTTAATTGATTGTTAACTTTTAATTATTTCAACAGGGTTGAAGCTTTTAAATAATTGGTTTATATTGTCTTAAAATTTTACATGAGCATTTCCATCTCCATAAAATCAGCTTCAGAGAGTTTGTTTGATCTATTTTATCCTCAAAATTGTGTGAGTTGTGGAACGCATTTATTTAAAAACGAAATCGAAGTGTGTCGGCTATGCCTTAAACGACTTCCCCGAACACAATTTGAAAAAAGACCGCACGA
This sequence comes from uncultured Carboxylicivirga sp., assembly GCF_963674565.1. NCBI lineage: Bacteria > Pseudomonadati > Bacteroidota > Bacteroidia > Marinilabiliales > Marinilabiliaceae > Carboxylicivirga > uncultured Carboxylicivirga sp. Next base: position 4,484,819 of record NZ_OY771430.1, on the reverse strand, counting down.
TAATGTTATTTCCGCATTACTTTGGGGAAGATGTAATGTTGAATATTCTTATTCTTTGTATTACTATCGTAAAGGCGAAAGAGTTCAAAAGCTTTTACATTCGGTCAAATACAAAGGCAACAAGAAATTAGGGGTACTATTGGGTAATGAATTGGGTAAATCAATCTTATCAAGCGAAAAAAACTTTGATGTAATTATTCCTGTACCACTTCACCAATTAAAGCAAAGACAGAGAGGTTATAACCAAAGTGAAGTAATAGCAACCGGAATCAATGAGATTTTAAATATACCTGTGAATAATTCTGTTTTAAAACGTGCTGTACATACATCAACCCAAACTAAAAAAAGCCGATTTGAGAGATGGCAAAATGTAGAAAGTATTTTTGAGTTGCTGAATGCATATGAACTCAGAAACAAACACATATTGGTAATAGATGATGTTATCACAACCGGCTCAACCATGGAAGCATGTATTAACACCTTGTCGAAAATTGACGGAGTTAAGATAAGTCTGGCTACGGTTGCCTGCGCATACCTATAATTTATTGATGGCATAATACAACGAGAAAACAATATTGTTGTTATACTGCCCGGGATTTCGACTTAACCAATGCTTTTTAGGATCATAGATTGGAATTTCTCCACCATAAGGTAGTCTAATTGGATTTAGTGAATACAATAATCGAGTATTGAACCAAAGTCGTTCGTTAAAGTGATAATTAATTCCAAAAATAGTGGACAATTCCATGGTTTTAAAAGATGGAACACCTTCATTATCTTTAATTGATTGCTCATCCCAGAACTCATCATCATGAAGTAATGTAGCTATTGAAATGCCTGCCTCAATCGAAAAATCATTTATGTAATAACGGGCAACTACAGGGAACTGAACATAGCCCAGATCAATTTTGTAATCATCATAAACACCCTTTTCAATATTTGGAGCTCTGCGTGCTCCTTTCTGAATATAACTTATATCGAATTGCAGGTCGAGCATTGGAGTAATTTGCCTGCTGACAAAACCGCCTATTATAAGACCCAATTTATTATAACCTGCATATGTATCACCGTCAACCTGTGAAACAGTGGCCCCTCCGGTAAACCCGGCCCTAAAACTTTGTGCATTAGTACACGGAATTACCAAAAAAACAAAAATGATGCTTGCAATCAGTTTTTTCATTGTTGAGGTTTAAGCATGTTAATTAATTTTTTAACGCCCGTAGTAGCCTTTTCCTGAATGAAAGTAATGTTGGATGAAGGAGTAAACATTGGTTGCGCTGGATCAATTAAATAAATAGGCACTCCACGAGACACATAATTTAATAAACCTGCAGCCGGATATACATTTAATGAAGTTCCAACCACAACAAAAATATCAGCTTGCTGAGTCAATTCAATTGCAGGTTCAATTGCTGGAACTGCTTCACCGAACCATACGATGTGCGGTCTTAGCTGTGATCCTTTCTCGCATTTGTCACCCCATTTCAATTCCCAACCTTCAAGTTCATACACCAATGACTCATCAACAGTACTTCTTACCTTTTTCAGCTCACCATGAAGATGTAAAACATTTGAACTACCGGCTTGCTCATGCAAATCATCAATATTTTGAGTGATTACATGTACATCAAAAAACTTTTCCAATTCAGCCAATCCAACATGGCCTTCATTCGGCCTGGTCTCATATAATTGTTTACGACGCTGGTTGTAAAATTCAAGAACCAAATCCGGATCTGCTGCCCATCCCTCCGGACTAGCCACCTGTGTAACATCATGATTCTCCCATAACCCATCGTGATCACGAAAAGTTTTAATTCCACTTTCAGCACTCATTCCAGCTCCGCTTAATACAACCAGTTTTCTCATTTTATAATCAAACTCAATCTAGTTTATAATTGAACATTAAATTTAGTAATAGTTTTCAATCCTTACCTCTTTTGCTAATTTTAAGCAGATATAATTATAAGTATTCAACAAAGCACTTTATGAAAGGCGTAAAAAAAAGACTTTACGAGGTTATCTTTGAAGCAGACACTAAAGCTGGTAAGTGGTTTGATATCATTCTGATTGTTCTGATTCTTTTTAGCGTTATCATTGTGATGATTGAAAGTGATAGCCGAGTAATTCAGCACTTCGAAAAATGGGTATACCTAACCGAATGGATTTTAACGATTTTATTTACCATTGAATATTTACTTCGAATCTGGGTGCTTGATAAACCCCGCAAGTATATTTTTTCATTTTACGGTGTTATTGACCTTTTAGCCATTCTACCTTCCTTCATTGGATTATTTCTTGCCGGAACACAAATGTTACTTGTGTTGCGATCTCTTCGATTGTTAAGAATCTTTCGTGTACTAAAATTGACACGGTATGTAAAAGAAGCATCTATTCTATGGCAGGCGTTGGCATCAGGCAGAAATAAGATTAGTGTTTTTCTGTTTACAGTTTTGATTTTGATTACCATACTAGGTACAGTTATGTACATGATAGAAAAACCCGTAAATGAAGGATTCAGGAGCATACCTGAGAGTATCTACTGGGCTGTTGTAACCTTAACAACAGTTGGTTACGGCGACATTGCCCCGGTTACTACTTTGGGTAAATTTGTAGCCGGAGTGATTATGATTACCGGATATGCCATTATTGCCGTACCAACCGGCATAGTAACCAGTGAATTGGCGAAAGAAGTGATAAAGAAAACACCTACAAATACACAGGTTTGCTCAGAATGCTTTAAAGACAATCATGACGACGATGCTCTGCACTGTAAGTATTGTGGTGGAAAGCTTAAAGATGAATAAGATCTGAACTGTTTATAACTTCTTATTGATGTAAAAAACCAACTGTTTCAGATTACTTCTTATCTTTGCATTAGGCGCGGAGAAACGCAAAAAAATACAGTTATGAAGTTTACTTTTACAAGAGTTGCCAGGCATCGTGTTTTTCAACATGATCCAATCTATTATGATGAGCAAAAGGAAAGAAGGGAAGAAAGGGAGCGTCGTATACGTGAAGAATTAGGAATGTTAACCGAAGAGGAGAAAGACAGTGGCTATGCTCAGCGAATAAAAGGTGGCATGCGTCGCAGAATGAAGTCTCACTACGAAGTATCGCGCAGTGCCAAACGAAAATCCAACATACGCCTCGTTATAATCCTGGTCATTTTAATGATTATAGGTTATTATATCGTGGAATCAGACATGGATTGGTTGAAGCTATTTTTAGGAGAGTAATTTGTTGAAAATTCTGAAGGAAAAAGGAACAAATGTCAAATATTATTCAGTTATTACCCGATTCGGTAGCTAATCAGATTGCTGCCGGAGAGGTAATACAACGTCCTGCATCAGTTATAAAAGAGTTGATGGAAAATGCTGTGGATGCAGGAGCCACCGAAATACAGGTTGTAACTACAGAAGCAGGTAAGAATCTTATACAAGTTATAGATAACGGCTCAGGTATGGCCGAAACAGATGCTCGAATGTCATTTGAACGCCATGCTACTTCTAAAATACGCGAAGCCAAAGATCTGTTTGAACTAACAACCATGGGTTTTCGTGGCGAGGCACTGGCATCCATCGCAGCAGTTGCTCAGGTTGAATTGAAAACCCGCAGGGAAGAAGATGAGTTAGGCGTTCATATTTGCATCGCGGGTTCACAGGTTGAATCGCAGGAACCTGTTCAATGTGCTAAAGGAAGTCAGTTTATAATTAAAAACCTGTTTTTCAATGTGCCTGCCCGTCGAAGGTTTCTAAAAAAGAATTCAACTGAACTTCGTCATATCATCAATGAATTTCAAAGAGTTGCTCTGGCCAATCCTGGTGTGGCAATGAGTCTTATTCATAACAGTGTGCCACTATTTAATTTACCAACCGGTAATATTAAGCAGCGTATTGTAAGTATGATGGGAAAGCAAATGGGCACGCAATTGATTCCTATCGAGACTGATACGGTAATGGTGAAAATTTCTGGTTATATCGGCAAACCAGAATCAGCCAGAAAAACATTGGGCGATCAGTTCTTTTTTGTGAATAACCGATTTATGAAGCATCCATATTTGCACAGAGCATTAATGGATGCCTATGATAATATCCTTTTACCCGAAACCATTCCTGCATATTTTGTATTTCTGGAAGTAGATCCACAAATTGTGGATGTTAATATTCATCCAACAAAAACTGAAATAAAGTTTGAAGATGAAAGAGCTATCTGGCAAATACTGAATGCTTCCATTCGCGAGAGTCTGGGTAAATTTAACATGATGCCCTCAATTGATTTTGACACAGCCGATCAAATTGATATCCCAGTCATGCAGAGAGACTATGTTCCTGAAGCTCCAAATGTTAATGTAAATCCATTTTACAATCCATTTGAGGAAGAACAAAAAAGTGCTTCTCGTTCATTTGGAGGATCTTCCGGTGGTTCTTTTTCATCATCCCATAAAACAGATGGATGGGAGAATTTATATGATGGATTTAAAACAGAACCAACGTTTGACTATTCACCTTCTGATGATCAATCTTATTTCGAAACGCAACAAGAACAGGAACCGGTTCAGCAAACCATTCTATCTTCTGGTGGAGAGGAAAATAAGATATCAAATAATCAGTTTTTTCAGCTGAAGAATAGGTATATCCTTACATCTGTAAAATCCGGCCTGATGATGATCGACCAACGAAGAGCTCACGAGCGTATTATCTTCGAGGGTTTTATGCAGGCCTTAAGCAGAGGTGCTTCATTATCACAAAAAATGCTGTTCCCCGAAGAGTTGTCTTTTGGCCCTCATGAGATTGGAATGATAAATGAACTTAAACGGGAGCTATTGGCCATGGGACTTGAACTTGAGCAAAAAGATGAAGAGACTTTTCTGGTTCTTTCCATTCCTGCCGGACTTGAAAATGTTTCCGCTGCTCAGCTTATTGATGGTATATTAACTGATTTCAAAGACGGAGAAGTTGATTTGGATAAAGAAGTATGGGAGCAGATCGCCACATCATTGGCTAAGCGTGCTGCTATACCTTATAGTAAGACCATGAGTCAAATTGAGATGAGTGAATTATTTGATCAATTATTTGCCTGCAGCGTACCAAATTTTTCGCCATCCGGTAAAACTATTATCTCTATTCTGGATAATGATGAATTAGGCAAACGCTTTAGTTAATGTGACACATTGGCAGAATGAATATTACATTTGAACTGTCAATGATATCTTTTTGTTATTAAAGTTAAGCATATAAAGTAATTTTTAGCTATTTTTTAAATATGGCATTGAAGTTGTGCATTCAAAGCCTACTATCAATTTAAATTTCGAATATGATGTATCGACAGTCACCGTTTGCGGGATTACCGCCGGTTACAAAGAACTTATTAATAATAAATGCCTTGTTTTTATTCGCTACTTGGGTAGTTGAAAAATCTTTTGGAATAAACCTGAGCGCATACCTTGGATTGCATTTACCGAGTTCACCACTTTTTAATCCAGCACAGTTTGGAACTTATATGTTTATGCATGCCGACTTTATGCATCTGTTTTTTAATATGTTTGCCGTATTTATGTTCGGACGTATTTTAGAGGTTTATTGGGGATCCAAGAAATTCTTTATTTATTATATTGCTACTGGCATTGGAGCTGCATTAGTACAGATTGGAGTTAATTATATCGAATATTACTCTTTGCTTCCACAATTGTCTGATCAACAACATCAAATTGTTATAGAGAAAGGTGCAGAAGCATTTAAGAACTGGCAGAATTTTACAGACCCTTTGATGGGTAAATTTAACAGTATTTTAAATGGAACAACAATTGGGGCTTCAGGGGCTGTATTCGGTATTCTACTTGCATTTGGAATGTTATTTCCCAATACGGAGTTAATGTTAATTTTCCCTCCTATTCCAATTAAAGCAAAATATTTTGTGATTGGGTATGGTGTTATAGAACTTTTGCAGGGTGTGGCTAATTTCTCTTTTGATAATGTAGCACATTGGGCACATTTAGGCGGAATGATATTTGGATTTATCTTATTAAAATTTTGGCAGAAAAAAGGAATCTGACCCATGGGAATAGTTGACGAAATAAAACAATCGTACAAGCAAGGAGGTGCCTTAACAAAGCTGATCTACATTAACATTGGAGTTTTTGTTATCATCAGATTGTTGCAGGCATTATTCAGTCTTTCAACAGGTACACTTGATTACCCCTTACTTCAATGGGTTTCAGTACCATCCGATCCAATGGAATTGTTATTCAAACCATGGACTATTGTAACCTATATGTTTGTGCATTACGATTTCTTCCACATCCTGTTCAACATGTTATGGTTGTATTGGTTTGGTAAAATCTTTCTTGAATTTCTAAATCCGCGTCAGCTTTTAGGCGTATATTTTCTGGGAGGAATAACAGGAGCAGTAATTTATTTGTTAGCATATAATTTAGTTCCCGGTTTATATCAGTTTCAGTCCAACTCCATTCTATTAGGTGCTTCGGCATCGGTTATGGCCATACTTTTTACAATGGCTAAATTAAGAGGAGATCATAAAATCTACCTCATGTTCATCGGTGGTGTTAAATTAAAATATCTGGCAATCGGATCATTAGTACTTGACCTAATCAATATATCTGCCTTATCGAATACAGGAGGTCATTTGGCTCATATAGGTGGTGCCTTGTTTGGATATTTATATGCGGGATCGCTTGTCCAGGGAAAGGATGTTACCATACGATTTAACCGCTTTATGGATAAATTGGCAACCATTTTTTCAAGAAAATCAAAAATGACTGTCACGCATCGTCGTCCTATAACTGATATGGAATATAACCGAAAGAAAGTAAATAAACAGCATGAAGTAGATCGTATTCTTGAAAAGATTAAATCCAGTGGATACGATAGCTTAACTTCGGATGAGAAAAAAACATTATTTGACGCCAGTAAAAAGTAATTTGCTTGAAACGCTTCTTTAAATCCATAATAACCCTCATCTCTTTTTTAGCAGCATTTATTCTGTTGCTTTCAGTGCTTACGGTATATATTAGCCCTTCTCACACCTGGATTTTACCATTTATGGGGTTTGGTTTCCCTGTATTATGGTTGTTAAATTTAGTTTTAGCCATATTCTGGATTGCAAGAAAAAGATGGCAGTTTTTATTTCCGGCTATTGCTTTACTTATTACGTTTAGTCACTGGACTAATACTTTTCAATGGAAAGCAAATCCATTGGATAAAGAAGAAAAATTAGAAAATTCTTTATCCATTATGAGCTTTAATGTTCGAATGTTTGATATGTATAATTGGTCGGGAGAAAAAGATGTTCAGGATAAAATCTTTGAACTGATTCGAAAAGAAAATCCTGACGTGTTATGCTTACAGGAATTTTATAGCACAACTGCAAAAGGAGTCTTTAACGAAAACTACATCCTATCGCGTCTCAATCAATATAAATATAAACACATCGAATATCATTCAGGGAATAGAGGAAGGCGTAATTTTGGATTGATTACTGCAAGCAAATATCCTATTGCGGAAAAAGGTAGTGTTAAATTTGAGCACACTACAAATTTCAGCATTCAAACTGATATTGAAGCTCACGGCCAAAGAATCAGAGTCTTTAATAATCATCTTGAGTCAATTCGTTTAACTCCCAAGCATCTGAATTTTATCGATAGCCTGAATTATAAAAATGATAAAGAACGTCGCGAAGGGGTAAAAGAAATAACCGGTAAGCTCAGATCTGCTTTTCAACATCGTGCAGATCAGGCAGAACGCCTAGGTAAACACATCAGCAATTCGCCATTCCCGGCCATTGTTTGTGGCGACTTTAATGACACGCCAGTTTCGTATGTTTATCGTCAAATGCGTGGCGATCTTAAGGACGCTTTTGTTGAATCGGGCAAGGGCTTTGGAGGAACCTACAACGGCATTTTACCTTCATTCCGTATCGATTTCATTTTTCATGATAAACGATTTAATTCATATGGTTTTAAAAAGATAGATGTGAATTATTCCGATCACTATCCTATTATGACCACTATAAATCTTCAGGAAGAAGTCCCAACTAAACCATAAGTTAAATTGAACAAATTCAGAATGTTAAATTCATTAATTTATTTGGTTTGTTTCTCAAACCTAATTAAGTTTGTATTGCAAACTAAATTTTAAGTTATGAATCCCAATGAAGAAAATGGTAATGGGTTGAATGAAGAACAATCCTTACAAGTAATCCGACAAATGATTGAAGTTTCGCAAAAGAAACTTAAGAGTGATGGAATTTTATTCATCGTATGGGGATGGATAGCTGTCGTTAATTACTTTGTATTAAACTATCTGGCTGGAATTTACAATCCCGGTTACACATTAATGCAGGTGGTTCGACTTCTCAGAATAGTTTTACCATTAGCAGGACTCTTTTATACAACCTATTACATGTACCAGTCACGAAAAAAGGTTAAAACCTACATCAGCACTTCATTGAGGTATGTTTGGTTTGGCTTGCTGGTAAGCATGGTAATGATAAATTTGATTCAGTTCAACGTATTACATCGAATAACATTTGAGCTACAACATCCTATCTTTATGGTTTTAATTGCTTTTGCCATAGTAGTAACCGGAGGAATATTACGATACAATGTTGTTATTTTTGGAGGAATATTTTTTGCTGCCATGGCTTATGTTGCTTCATTATATCCTTTAGAAAAACAATTAATGATTGAAGCTCTCGGATGGTTAATTGCATTTGTTATTCCGGGACATATAATGTATTCGCAACGTCAGAAATAGTATGTTTAAAGATTTAGATCCGGTTTTACATTCCCAGATACGATTGGCCATAATGTCTGTATTAATTGGAATAGAATCAGCCGAATTTGCCTATTTACTCGAAAGCACAAAAGCAACCAAAGGTAATTTAAGCTTCCAGTTAACAAAACTAAAAGAAGCCGGTTATGTTGATATCATAAAAGCCAACAGGGGTAATTATCCACTAACCATTTGCAAAATTACCCAGATTGGGATATATGCCTACACAAAATATGTAGATGCTATCGAGGACTACTTTAAAGGATTTAGGCAGCAATAAAAAAAAGACTATTTTTGGGCTAAAATTTCTCATAATGAAGCAATATTTGGATTTACTGCAGAGGGTACTTGATGAAGGAGCAACAAAAGAAGATCGGACAGGAACCGGAACCATCAGTGTCTTTGGGCATCAGATGCGATTCGATTTGGCTGAAGGTTTCCCTTTGTTGACAACAAAAAAACTGCATTTAAAATCCATTATTCATGAGCTTCTTTGGTTTCTAAAAGGAAGTACCAACGTTAAATATCTTCAGGAAAACGGTGTACGTATCTGGAACGAGTGGGCCAAGGAAGATGGGGAATTAGGACCTATCTATGGTTATCAGTGGAGATCGTGGCCCGATTACAAAGGAGGCCACATCGATCAGATTAAGCAGGTGATTGATAGCATTAAAAACAACCCGGATTCACGTCGCCATATTGTTAGTGCATGGAATGTTGGAGCTATTGATGACATGCAACTTCCGCCTTGCCATATTCTGTTTCAGTTTTATGTTGCCGATGGTAAATTAAGTTGTCAATTATACCAGCGTAGTGCCGACATCTTTTTAGGTGTACCATTTAACATTGCATCATATGCCATTTTAACCATGATGGTTGCACAGGTTTGCGGTTTAAACCCAGGCACTTTTGTGCATACTTTAGGAGATGCACATATTTACTTAAATCATATTGAGCAGGTTAAAACACAATTAGGACGAGAACCTAAATCACTTCCTCAATTGATAATCAATCCCGACCGTAAAAATATTGATGATTTTATTTTTGACGATTTTGAGCTGGTTAACTACGATGCTCATCCACATATTAAAGGAGCCATTTCTGTATGATTTTAGCGATGATTGTTGCCATTGACCAAAACAATGGCATTGGAAAGAATGGAGATCAGTTAGCATATATTTCTGCCGACTTAAAAAGATTTAAAGAACTAACTACCGGACATACAATTATTATGGGAAGAAAAACCTTTGAGGCTCTTCCTAAAGGTGCTTTGCCAAATCGCAGAAATGTTGTAATCACTCGTCAGAAAGATTATATAGCAACCGGAGCTGAAGTTGTTAAATCAATGGTTGAAGCAATTTCACTTTGCTGCGATGATCAGAAGGTATTTGTCATTGGTGGAGGTGAAGTGTATAAAGCTTTCCTGCACGAAGCTGATGAATTATATCTTACCGAAATACATCATTCTTTTGATGGAGTGGATGTATTTTTCCCGGAATATAAAAGTCTGGGTTGGAAAGAGACGTTCCGTCAGGATGATTTGATTGACGAAAAAACAGGATTAACCTATTCATACATCAACCTGAAAAGCTTTGGCAGGTTCGACTGTGTGTAAAGAATATTTAAGGTGAGAATTGAATATTAAATCCTCACCTCATCTTCTCTTTTTATTCGTCTTTGGGTTTTAAAAAATCGAAAGTGCTTTGTGGAAGATTTTTGATTTCCAATATCATTAACCCATCCAGACAATCATTGAAGTTCGGGTCCACATTAAAACCAATAATTTTTGCATTCTGACGCATATATTGCTTAAGCAGAACAGGAATTTTCATATACCCCGGCTCAATGGCTGAAATGTATTTATCCAGTTTCTGTAAATCATTAGAATTACGCTCGAGTATTACTTCAATATCTTCGGCATTTGTTTTTACTAAGAATTCTTTTCGCGGATGTACCCACTTTACAAGTTCGTAATCGTAATGATATTTTTTAATAAATGCGATCAGCAAATCTTTAGAGAAACGTGTAAAATCATTACTGATACTAACCGGTCCTAACAGATATTTATACTGATGATTCTGCTTAAGAAAATGCAATATACCTTGCCAAAGCAGAAACAGTGGTAATGGTTTTTGCTGATATTCTTTAACTACAAAAGAACGCCCCATTTCCAATGTTTGTGATAATACAGGATTCAGCTCCTTATCCAAATCAAATAAGCTGGTAACATAAAACCCTTTGGATCCATAAGCATCCACTATCCTATCACCTGGACCTAAACGATACGCGCCGGCTATCACTTCAGCTTTGGTGTCCCATATAAACAAATGCAGATAATACAGGTCATATTCATCTATGTCAATCTTATGACCAGTTCCCTCGCCCACTGACCGAAAAGTATGTTCACGCAGTCGTCCTAATTCCTTAATAATATTGGGTATGGCATGAGCATCAGCTAAAAATATCTCGTAATTTAATTTTGTAAAAAGAAGATCATTCTTAGCTCTTAAACCTTCTAATTCGTTTTTTATTAAATCGGTTGAAACAGGATCAATAACAGGCTCCTGAACTTTTTGTCTTTTAGTTAGCCTGAAATGGTGCTTCACATCCACTTTAGAACCTAATCCAAACAAAGAAGCCCTCAAATACCTTCCTGCTTTGTGAAGATTATCAAATTCTTTTAATTCAAATGGATGAATCGGGGCTCCAATCCTTACATTAACTGTTTTATTCTCGTACTTAAAAAACTCTGAAGGAATGGTTAGAGTGCGCAAATAAGGATGAATTTTCCCTAACAAATGAAATTTAAGACTATTGGCTCCCTCGAAGTACATTGGAATAACAGGAACATTGCAGTTGACCATAAACCGAACAATACCGGCATCCCACACTTTGTCCTCGATTCGCCTAAAGCCCTTTTGCATGGTTGCAACTTCACCGGCTGGAAATAGTCCCACGGCTCCACCTTGTGCGATATGATGATATGCACTTCTGATACCCTTCATATTCATCGAATTTTTCGATTCAAAAGGATTCAGATCAATAAAAAAGTTATTTAAGGGTTTGAACTGCTTTAAAAAGAAATTGGCTAAAACTTTGAAATCAGATCTTCTTTGACCAGCAATCAACATCATAATTAATCCATCCAAAAAGCCAAAAGGATGATTCGACATTAAAATAAATGGACCAGAGACAGGAATGTGCCTGAGTTCTTTCTCTGAAATATGAAAATGAATATTTAACTCTTTCAACAATGATTGAATAAAATCAAGTCCTTGCTGATCGTCTCCGGCAGCAGCTAAAATATGATTGATGCGACTAACCCGCAGATACGAAAAGATGGCCTTCTTAAACAAAGGATTGGTTGGTACAGGAACACCTACATCCTTTAAACTTTGATCTGAAATCAGCATATATTAAATTTTGAACTGACTACTAATTGCCAACTGAGGTAAAGAATCGTATTGTGGCGTATATCTGAATAAAATATCATCTATCACTTCCGCCAGATTATTAGGGTAATCAACTGCAATTGCACTATCAAAAAACACCCATTCATTTATCGATTCCAAACCTGTTTCAAAATCTTTTATGGTTCTTACACCCATGCTATTCAAAAAAGCCGCGTTGCAATGCTGTTCATATTGCCCTTTCATCGGAATAACACAAAGTTTCTTTCCCATGTATAAAGCTTCAGCAGGAGATTCAAATCCGGCATTACACAATATACCTGTACAAGATAAAAAACTTTCTGTGAATTTCTCCTTGTTAACCGACTGAACACTAACATTTCCTATTACAACCGGAGTACTGTTATGTTTTGAAAAAACTTCCCACTTAATAAATGGAATTTGAGACAATACAGCTATTATTTTATCATCTGAATAGGATGGGAGATAAACTGTATAATGGCCTTTATTAGTGGTTTTTGCATTTCTAATATCCCCTCTAATCACAGGAGTGGTAATATGGTTACCCAAATTCTTAAAATGAAATCCATGAAAATGATTTACCGGTGCATAATACTTTAATAAAAATTTTCCAATGCTGTTTTTTTCAATTGGATTTGGAGCTTCGGGATGTAAAACAGCACTTTGATGACTGATCCCAACACATCTTTTACCACGTATCTTACAAGCCCAGGCAACAACCGGCTCAAAATCGTTTATCACCAAATCGTATTTATGAACTGGTACCATCATTATTTCTTTCAGGAAGTTAAATAAACGACTTTTTAATAGGGTTGATTTAAAATCTACGCCCCCATTTTTGCCAAAAATAAACCCCAGCCCATAGTACCTGTATTTGACTGACCAGGGCAAATTTATTTCTGTTTGAATACCACTGACAAGAATATCTACCTTACCGTATTTTTTCAGTTCCGGAATCACTTCAAATGCACGGGCCATGTGCCCATTTCCAGTGCCTTGTATTGCGTATAGTATTTTCATAAGTTAAAGAAGTTTGGTAGGTAGTGATACTAGCTGCTTAATACATCATTTAACATGGCCCTGAACAGCACTTTCTCATCAGGTAATATGATATCATCAGCGGTAAGAAAACTTTCCTGATTTTGTAATGATTGCTGCTCTGCAAAATAAACCAGATGCCAATCGTCATTGTAGAATTCAAGTGCAGTCATATTTTCAACCCAGTCACCACTATTCAGGTAAACGACCTCACCCTCATGATTGGAAATCATCTTTTTTTCAGGCCAGTGAATATGCCCACATATTACATAGTCGTAACCCTTGTTAATGGCTAATTCAGCAACGGTAGTCTCAAATCGGGTGGTCAGTTCGTTCTTATTTTTTCCTTTAAAAGCCTTCTTAACGTCACGCGATAATGAGATTCGTCGCTTACCAAAAACTGATAGTAACCCGTTTACCATTTTATTGGTAACGGTAAGCATTCCATATGCTTTAGCACCAAGTTTAGCAAGCCATTTAGAGTGATGCATCACCACATCAAAAACATCACCATGAAATATCCATGATTTCTTACCGTTGAGTTCCAATACAAGTTTATTGGCAATCTTGAAATTACCAACCGATAATCCTACAAATCGTCTAAGATTCTCATCATGATTACCAGCCAGGTATACGATCTCGCTACCACTTTCCATCATTTTCATCAATTGACGAATGACCTTAGTATGTGATTTTGGAAAATAATTAGTTGAAAACTGCCAAACATCGATAATGTCACCATTTAAAACAATGGTTTTTGGATTGACTGTTTTAAGATAACTTACCAGTTCTTTTGCCTTACAACCGAATGTCCCCAAGTGTGTATCCGATATAACCAAGGCATCAAGATCCCTTTTTAAAAGTGTTTTTTCTTTACTCATCTAGTTGTTTAATAATACACTGCAAGTATAGATGTGCAAAGAAAACTTATCGTTAAAATGCTGCTAAGTAATTCGTAATTAGTTCGGAAGGTTAAGAAAAAGTTAACCCAACATTCGCCGAACAATTATATTTCAACGATTATTGGGTTGTAAGTAATATACTAATAGCTTGGTTAAATTGCCATTGGTTCAATGTAGGAATTTCTTCCGTACAGGGTACTTTGCCAGTAGTTATACAGGTCCATCTTTGAATCGCGGCTTGTACCTTCAGTTTGTACTAATCTGCTTCGGCGTGCCAGCACAACGGAACTGATATCAGAATTGGTTCCATTGCAGATCATATAATCCACATTCAGGTTGCTCACCTCAATTAACTCCATTGGCTTTCTTCTACAATGAACAATCAAACCAATCTTCATATTGTCAATAAGAGTTGAGATTTTCTTCAACTGATTCATGTCAGATTCATCGTTTACATCACATGATACCAGTATATGTGAGTAACGACGGTAATTTGCTACGGTTAAACCGAATTCTTCCCAATCAGCAAGAGTTACTGGTTTTTTAATGATCAAACTGCTAATACCGTGATAAGAACAAAGTCGTTTAAGTCGAAGATCATCAATGTTATTACTGATGATTAAAAGATCCTTTTCAAAGGGAACAACAGATGCTAAAACTGTTTCAAGTGCAAATTCACGTGTTCGTTTAAAGCTGATGGTTTCATATCCTGTCAAATAAAAATTTTCAGGAGAAACTGATGACTTGGTCATTATTGAAATTATACCACTATCAAAAACATCATCTAACTCTATCTTTTCAGATAAATTGGTTAAGGTCATCATGGCTACAACACTTTAAACAGTTAATACTAGATCATTACAAAACTAAATTAATGGGATTTCATTTAAATTAATTTCAGTTTAGGCTATTGTTAATCTTTCATTACTAAGACAAACAGCCGCACGGGTTCACGTATACAAGAAACAGAATTTTTTTGTAAAAAAGTCGATAGCGGTGATTTTTAGATCGTTAAAAGAGGTAAGATCGTCACTGTTTTTAAAATATTAACCAAAAACGATCCATTTAAGAGGGTAATTTTGATCGATTTTGAAAAATAGAAGTAAAGAAAGTTGAATTTTTAGGGGTCGATTTTAAAAAAGTGGATTTTGACCAATTTTATATCAAACCCCTTGCTTTTAGTTCCAGATATTTGTTAATCGTTTCAACAGTAAGCTTTCCAGGCTCAGTTAGGATAGTATGCACCCCATGTCTTTCAAGTTCATGAACTACCAACTTTTTATCATAAGCAAACTTTTCTGCGATCGTTTTAACATAGATGCCTTCCATGTCTGTTGCTTTATCCTCAGTTAGTTTACGTAGTTCAGTATTTTCAAAAAATACAACCATCACCAAATGATCTTTTGCCATTTTCTGAAGCATTGGGATTTGGCGCTTAGCAGAACTTAAACTTTCGAAGTTGGTATAAATTATCAGCAAACTCCGGTGATGAACTTGTCGGCGAATAGTAGCATACAATGCCCTTATATTTGGTTCCTGAAAACCTGTTAATTGATTATAAAGAGCCTCCATTATAATTTGCATCTGCTTGCCACCTCGTTGCGGTGGTACAACAGTTCGTATTTCGTTATTAAAAGTAATAAGACCTGCTTTATCTTCTTTTAACATGGCAATCTTTGACATTACCAATGAAGTATTGATCGCATAATCAAGTAGGGTCATCCCTTCAAAAGGCATCTTCATGGCACGTCCCAGATCAATTATTGAGATCACCTGTTGCGATTTCTCTTCCCTGTACTGATTGACCATTAAATGATTTCTGCGAGCTGTGGCTTTCCAGTTAATGGTTCTTATATCATCGCCTTTGATATAATCTCTGATTTGGTCAAACTCCATCTGATGGCCAAGTTTACGCACCTTTTTAATTCCAAACTCGGTTAAACGATTAGAAATAGCCATCAATTCAAACTGTTTCATTTCTTTGAATGACGGATATACTTTAGCCATTTGATCTTCTGCCCGGGTCCAACAACGAACAATTATGCGAAGGGGTGATTGTACCAGAATATTTAATGCTCCAAAATGATATTCTCCTCTTTCAACCGGACGAAGGTCATAACTTATTTTTTCCGATTGACCAGGTGTCAGCATCAACTTAAGATTAAAATTACGCTGTTGAAACTGAACCGGAATCTCATCAATAATACATAACCGAACCGGAAAGCGGTAGTTATTGATAAAAACCAGCTTAACTTTATTTAAATCTCCGTTTGAAAACTTCTCATCAATCTCGCGGTTTGCTTCAATAGCATCTCTTTGCACATAAAAAAGTAAAATGATATCAAGGATGATGACAGCACCTAATAATCCAAGGCCTAATGTACCCAATATAAAAAACAACTCATTAAACTGTCCGAAAGCAATGGTTAGAATAATTGCCGCCAAACAATAATAAAAAAGCCTGGAAAAGAAAATGCGACCTCTGACCCTGAGTTTAGCCATTTACTTTTTTTGTTAACGTGGAACTTCTACTGTATCGATGATTTGTTGAATTATCACTTCAGGTTTTACTCCTTCCATTTCTTTTTCGGGAGTTAAAATAACTCTGTGGCAAAGAACAGGTATCAGTACTGTTTTAATATCATCAGGTGTAACAAAATCCCTGCCTTCCAAAGCAGCAAAAGCTTTTGAAGCATTCAGTATAGCTAATGAAGCACGCGGACTTCCACCCAGATAAAAAGAATTACTGTTTCTGGTTTTATCAACTATCTGAGCAATGTATCTCAACAAATCATCTTCCACCACAACTTTTGTTGCTAATTGCTGATACTTTACCAGCTCTTCCTTACTTATCACTGCCGAAATCAACGACAAAGGATCCAGAGCCTCGCGCCTTTGAGCATTTGATAAGATGTTCACCTCTTGCTCCAATGAGGGATAATCGATCTGAATTTTAAACAGGAAACGGTCGAGCTGAGCCTCCGGTAAACGATAGGTTCCTTCATGTTCCACCGGATTTTGTGTAGCAAACACAAGAAACGGACTTTCCATTGCCCGTGTAACTCCATCAATGGTAACCTGTCGCTCCTCCATTACTTCAAACAATGCCGATTGCGTTTTGGCCGGAGCACGGTTGATCTCGTCAATTAATACGAGATTTGAGAAAACCGGTCCTTTATTAAATTCAAACGTTGAATTACCCGCATTAAAAACCATGGTTCCCAATACATCTGTTGGCATTAGATCGGGGGTAAACTGAATACGTGAAAAGTCAGCAGCCACTGATTTCGATATTAGTTTCGCCATCATGGTTTTAGCTATTCCGGGAACCCCCTCAAGCAACACATGTCCGTTTGCAATTACTGCCGTTAAGAGAAGATCAAGCACTTTTTCCTGACCGACAATTACTTTGTTTATCTCATTCCGGATGCGATAAGCTGCATGATTTAATTCATCAAGCGGCAATCTGTTTTCAAAAGGAGCATTTTCATTCATATCGTTGTTTTTTATTGGCAATGTTCATAAAAGAATTCAATCTTACGGTTGAATTGTTCCAGATCAGCTTCTGAAAGTCGTTGAATTTTCTTCAGACTTTCACCCATTTCAAACAGTTGTTTGATGCTTCGAATGGGAATATTGGATTTTTCAGCAATTTGTTGATACAATTCTTCACTGATTGGTGAAGTACTGACATAATAGCGCGAACGCACAAACTCTTTGAAATACGTATATTTTTTAATGGCTATATCCAAATGATTTTTCTTACTGAAATATAACCTACCAATGGTCTCGACAAAATTAACGGTACTGTTTTCCGGCGGTCTCACTATTGGTATCATCCTTTGACGACGAGCAGATTCGAAAATCAGAAATAGAATCGCTCCAATCCAGGCCAGATAATATGCCAGTCGTAAAGGAGGATTATCAAAAATATAACTTAGCGGTGTTTTCTGACGATGCATTCCCACTTTATAATGCTCATCCCAAAGGGTTCTTGCCTTAGGAAGATAAGAAAGACACTTAAATGCATAATCGGCGTTATCCTTATCCAATAAGCTATAATTGGTGAAGACAATAGGATTTAAATGAAGATATAACCAACCGGCACCTTTTTTAATTCTAATAAAATTGGTTTTACCTTTACTGTTAATACCCAGAACAGAAGTATGAAGGGTATCATAAGAGGTAAAATAATTGTCGTTAATACCTTTTTCATACCAATAACCCAATCCTTTTTTAAGACTTCTGTTGGCCAGGTTAAGACTGATTGAATCAACTTTTGCAAATTGTGGTATCGTAGTAATTTCTACACCAACTTTTAACGAATCCAGGAATCCTTCTTCGTAGTTTTCGGCAGCAATAAATACATTATTCCCATTTAGTAAGAGCTCTTCTATTTTATTTTGGTCCTCTGCATTAAAATCAACCTTATTGTTTAAAAAGATGAAGTTTTCACCAATTGGATTATCATTACCAATAAAAATTGATAAGTTACTATGTGATGCTACAATTGAATTATCCTCCATTAATACCGGTAATAGTTCGAAAAGTATTTTACTACCGAATGGCTTAACATCTTTATTAGAGTAGCTGAGGCTCCAATCAACAGGTTTTGGTGCATAGGCAATAACAAAAGCCAGGATGATAACCAGTGAAGGTATCCCAAAGAGTAAAATGTTATTTGGCTTCTGCTTATTCATTCTAATTTTTATGTGATTGAATATGATGCATTAGTTTATGATATCTATTTTCAAGCTGACGGAAATATTCTACTTCGGGCATAAATTTGCCATACCAGACATATTCGTACTGACGCATAATGTCCAGAAATTCAGCTTTAAGATCCTGATCCTTTAATTCGTAATAATATTCACGGTCTGTTTTCCAGATACTCCATTTAATCAGCTTATTGCGATTAAGCTGTCGCAAAGTCATCATAAAAAGAATTCGGGTAGCTTCTCTATAAGCACCACTATTAATGAAGCTTTCAAGAATCTTTTCCAGGTTTTCACTTTCAAGATCTCCGTTAACCGATGTGAATGTTAAATCAGTTACCTTGGTAGAACGGGCAAACACAAATAATCCTTTAATAGGGATACCAAATAAGCGGATAACTATTGCCAGTAATGCAAAGATAGACAAGACCAATATCGCCCAACCAAATAATGTTGTAGTTCCTTTATTTACAAAAAGTGATAAAAGCCACCTCCAAAACCGATCCAGTAAACTTTCAGTAGTTTCCTTTTCAATATAATTATAATCGGGGTGCTGCTTATAGTAAGTAATGGTATCCTGAGACGGATGCCGGTAATCAACAGCAGTATTATCCCATGCCTCAATGCTACCATTAAGAGCCAAAGAGTCGGTCTCAGCTTTTAACTGAAAACCACTAAGTAACAATACAAAAACTAATATATATTTAAAATGAATCTTCAACAGGACGATCTTCTATTTCATTAATTCGATCCAGAATGGAACTGGCTTTTGTTTTATCTGAGTTCAAACTGTAATACTGCGCAGCCAACATTGTGTAAAAAAGAACCATCAGCAACGAGGATCCAACAGTTGAAAGGATTGTAAATAATGTCAATACCACATAATCCATTTCAAAATTACCCCCTGTAGCCGCAGTAAAACCTTTAATACCTGAATAAATTCCTAGGGGTAGATTAAATACCATACCCAACATATAGATAATAATATAGGTCACTATTATCAATGCTAAAGTAAACCACCAATTATTCTTAATAATCTCAAAACAACGGCTCCACGAATCTGAAAAACCTTTCTTCTCAACAATTAAAATTATGGTGATAAAAGTAAGAGGTACAGCAAGATATATTCCAGGTATTATTAAAACAGAAGCAAGTGTAACTACAATAAATACAATAATATTATAACCTAAGATTTTAAGGAAATCTTTAACGAAGGCATTTGCCACGTCAGCTCTTGTAAAATTTCCTTTACCCCGGGTATTATAAAGGTGAATGTATTCGTAAGTTAATCCCATTACCATTAGAGTAGAGATAAAGTTAATGACAATCATTAAAATCAAAACGGTAAAATTGGGTGTTTCTACAACAGGAGCATTCGTAAAAATGCCTTGAAAATAGGCTGTCCAGGTATCTTTGGTGTAAAAAACACTTAAGACAGCTGACCCTAGTAATGGAATAATAGTATAAAGGGCTACTGTACTTAATAAGGTTTTAAACTCCTGCTTGATAAAGCTGAATGTAACGTTAATCACATCACTGAAATCCCTCTTCAGATTAAAATCAACATCGGTATTATTCATTTCTATCTGTTTGTTGTAAATATCGTCTATGCACTTTTACCGGATAAAGGAAAAAATACCAAACAATAAAAGTTAATGAAATGGCAATAATTAAAATATTCATCCAGGTTTCCATACTATTGTAATAACGGGTTACAAAACCCTCCAGAAAACCTGCCACAATAAAAACAGGTACCAAACCTATCATTATTTTTATACTCTTCTTCACCCCATAAACGAAAGAATCTTTACGGGAATATGTTCCCGGAAATAACAAATATTTGCCCATTATTATGCCTGCACCACCTGCCAGCACAATGGCTGATAATTCCAGTGTTCCATGAATCATAATTGCATAAGTTGAAACGCCTAACAGGTTTTTATGATAAAAAAATGCCTGAAAAGCACCTACCATAATACCATTCCTGAATATCTGGATGATTGTACCGATGGGAGTTAGTAATCCCATGACGAAAACATAAAACGATACAAATACATTATTAAATGTAATACCAATAAACATAGGCATTTCGCCAACCTGAGAATAAACTGCCATCGGATCACCTTTTTCAATGTTATCCAGTGTCATATTCACATATTGATCACCTGCAATTACTCTCAAAAAATCATGATCAACATATGCCGATATTGCTCCCAGTGCCCAGGCAGCTATAAATACAACTAATGAAAGAAAAAAATATGGCCGTGCATAATTAAGAATCAACGGAAGTTCGAACGCAAAGAAAGAAGGAATTCGGCTTCCTTTTTCTCTTTTATTCCGGTAAATCTCCTGATGTGTTTTCTGAGAAAGGCTGTTTAGGTAACTTAGTGTGCGTGTATTTGGATAATAGGTTCGTGCATATGCCAAATCATCTGTTAGCTGAATAAACTGATCAGCCAACTCATCCGGAGTAACCAATGAAGACTTTTGTAATTGCGCTTCAAATTTCTCCCAACGCTTTTTATTTCGGTTAATAAATGTTACCTCTTTCATTAGGTTTGGTCATGAGCAGTACGAATAAACTCAAAATTTCACACATAAAAAATTTATTTTGCTACTTTTATAAAGTTAATTCACGTATTCATTTTCCTTAACCCGAATGGAACATTTACAAATTTCAACCACTCAAAATGTTGATATAGAGTTTCAACTTGCCAGTGTGGGTGATCGCCTCCTCGGCCATCTAATCGATGGATTTATAAAACTTAGTTATGCCTTAATTCTAGGGGTAATTATATTCAATATAGTTGATACACCAGACTGGTGGGTTAGTCTTTTAACCTTACCCATTGTATTTTACAATCTGTTGTGCGACCTTTTTCTGAATGGTCAAACATTTGGTAAAATGATTATGAAGATGAGGGTAGTTAGACTTGATGTTGGAGAGCTTAATTTTGGAGCTTGCTTTATCCGATGGATATTCCGTTTGGTTGATTTTCATTTAACCTATGGCCTGGGAGCACTTTTAACAATCATCATTAATGGTAAAGGCAAACGAATAGGTGATTTGGCTGCCGGCACAGCGGTATTAAAAATTGATGCTCAGGGAGACCTTAATGACACTGTTTATGTTGAAGTAGAACAAGGTTATGAACCTGTGTACCCTGAAGTTATTAAATTACATGAAAAGGACATGCAAACCATAAAAGAGGTTTTAAATCTGTCACAAAAAAATAACTCATATAATAGTATTGGTGCACCTCATCCTTTAGCACTTAAAACAAAAGAAGTAGTTATTAAAAAAATGAATATAGAAACCAAACAACCTGCAATGGAGTTTTTAAAAACCATCTTAAAGGATTATAATTACTATCACCAATAAAAAAGGGCAACGTAAGCTGCCCTTCTAATTAAATAAACGTATTTCTTAATCTCTGTTTCCTAAAAAGATCATTACATAGTAAAGTAATGTAGCCAATGCTGAAAGTGCAGCAACAACATAGGTGTATGCAGCCCATTTCAATGCATCTTTAGCTTTTCCATAAGTGTCGTGCGAAGTAATACCAGCATTGTTTAACCAGGCTAAAGCTCTCCTGCTTGCATCTATTTCTACAGGCAAAGTAACGAACGCTGCTAAAGTAAAGATACCGTAACACACGATGATGATTTGTAATGCCAAATCAAAAGGTAATAAGCCAGGCAATGCAAATGCACCAAAAAACATTGCGATAAAGATAAAATTAAGAATTCGCGCACTTACATTTTGCAATGGCACTAACGCTGACCTGAAACTAAGCAGGCTGTAACTATTGGCATGCTGAATAGCATGACCTGTTTCATGAGCCGCCACTGCTGCTGCAGCCACGCTTCGTCCATGATATACATCAGGACTTAAATTAATGGTTCGGTTAGTTGGATTATAATGATCACTTAAGGTACCTTGAACAGCATTGATCTGAATATTCATCAGACCATTGTCTCTAAGCATCTTTTGAGCCACTTCTGCGCCTGTCATTCCATAATTGATAGGCACTTTCGAATATGCTTTGAACTTACTTTTCAGTCTTGAGCTAACAATCCAGCTCACAATTAGAAAAAACAGAAATATAAATAATAACGGACTTGTGAACATAGTTGTAATGTTTAAATGTTATGAAGAAAGAATTACAAAAATGCTGCCAATTTTTATTTTGGCAGACGCACGTAAAAGGTAGTTCCAATACCCAAATGGCTCGTGCAGGATATTTCACCTTTAAGTCCATCGATGTATCTCTTCACAATGTAAAGTCCTAAACCAGAAGAGACTTCGCTCTTGTTGGTATGATTACTCAATTTGTTGAATTTCGTAAACAACCTTTGCTGATCTTCTTCCGACATTCCCGGTCCCTCATCACGGATACCTACCGTTACTTTGTTCTCATCTTCATATGAGTTAACCGTGATATTCGTATTTGGTTCAGAGAATTTAATGGCATTTGAAATAAGGTTGGAGAATATTTTTTCGAGTAATGTGTAGTCTGATATAACAACTGAGTCGCTTAAATCCCAAAGTACCTCAATATTCTTATTCTTAAGGTATTCTTCGTATTGACCCACCACTTCTTTCAATAAGGAAGTGAGTGGCACTTTACTTTCATGGATTTGAAATTCATCCTGCTCCAATCGCTTTATTTCACTCACCTGATTAAGCATATCTTTAATTTGCCACAATGATTCCAGAATCTTCACCAAGGCATTATTCATTTCCTCAACACTCACATCTTTCTGACTTTGTAAAGCATTGGCAATGGATAAAGAGGAGGTAATAGGCCGTTCGAGTTCCGTTGTGAATAAGCGAATCAAATGGTTATTCTCTTCGTAAAGTCTGTCCAGTGCATCACGTTGTTGTTGCATTTGCTCTTTCTGACTTATGGCTGTTTGACTAGCAGCCTCCAAATCATTTTGCTGCTGTTTCAATTGCTGGAATGTACCCGCATTTTCTAAAGCAATACTCGTATAAATCCCAATATTGCGCATAAAATTCAGATGATAATTCGAGTATGCGTTTATTTCAGCACTTTGTACAGTAATAACCCCAAAAGGAGCAGAGTTTACTTTAATTGGAATGTATATAATTGATTTACTATTAATATCACCTGGAACCGGTCTGATTTCATTCACATAATTGGTGTACTCCTTATCAAAATCGCGGATATATATTTCCTTATCATTTAACAGGCAATGGATTGATAATCTTTCTGTATCATCCATTGTGAAAGTAAGGAATGGCATCCTTTCTCCGAGAAGATTAATATTCTGAAAATCCAATGAATTAGTCTCTTTATTGTATAGTCCGAAACCAAACAAATAAGTATCCATAATTTCACTGGTGGCATTATAAACAAGATCGAAAATACGACTTATTGACAGGTTGGCAGTGAGTGTTTTACCAATCTCTGTCAGTTTTTCAAGGTCATTATAAGACGAAGAAATTGATTCGGCTTGCTTTGTTATCTGTTCCTTCTGTTTTTGAAGCTCTTCATTTTTTGCTTCTATTTGAGTTTTCTGAAGCCTGATTTCTTTTGTTTTGGCAACCACCAGTGTTTCCATTTCAAATCGTAGCCTTCTAATTTTCTGATTCCAGATCAAGACAAATGTTAATATGATGATTATAACAAATGCAGCCAATAAGACCTTAAATGCAAATGTTTGATACCATGCCGGATTAATGCTAAAATTATAAAAAGAACCTTCATCATTCCAGATCCCGTTATTATTCGCGGCAGTTACTCTGAAGGTATAATCACCTGGCGGCAGTGAAGGATAAGCTACTTCGTTATTTTTACCATAAACCCATTCTGTTTCTATCGGTTCAAGACGCCATCTGTATTGAATCTTCTCAGGAATAGTATAACATAAAGCATCAAAAGTAAACGAAATGTTATTTTGTTCTTTAGGAAGCGACAATTGGTTAGGAATCCCAAACCAGGGAACCAACGAATCATAACGAGCCAAATATTCATCACTTTGCCAAACCGGCTTTTTGTATGACAGCTCTATGTTCCTGATATAAACAGGTGGAGGAAGGTAATTGATTCTTCGTTCACTCGGATTATAGCGCATTACACCTTTAACCGTTCCAAACCACAGGTTACCGTCCTTATCTTTAAAATTGGCAGCACTATTGTTTTCAATACCAACAAAGCCATCATGACGATCAAAATATTCAATATCTTTAACTTCCCCTTCACTATTGATAATCAATTTATCCACTCCGTTTTGAGCACCAGCCCAAATATTTCCTTTCTCATCAGCAATGATTGAATAAATATTATCAGAAGACAAACCATTACTCGAGTCAAAAGTAGACCAATGAGATTGGTTATATCGAACCAATCCTTTCGTGTAGCTGGCGAACCATATTTGTCCTGCACCATCTTCTGCCGCTTGCAAGAAATAAGAGGAGGAAAGTAATTTTTGATCTGAAAAATTTTGTACACCTCCATTTTGATAAAGCGAAATACCTCGGGGTGTAGTAATCCAAAGCCTGCTTTTACTATCAACCAACAGATGTGTTATATTATTATCTATCAGATTTGAATTATACGAATTATAAAAGGTAGCCTTCCCTTTCACGCTTTTGATAAGTCCAAAACCAATGGTTGCAAAGAAAATAGTGTCATTTATATGAGCAACACCGTTAATGTTTATTCTGCTTTTCCATCCATATTGAGTATTAATAAGAGAGGCTTTGTTACCGTCAAATGAAAACAATCCATTTCTTGAACAGATCATCGTTTTTCCATCCGGTAAATTATCGAATGCACTAATCACGGTAAAATCAGCTATCTCACCATCTCTAAATTGCTTAATCACTCCATCTTTTAAGGTACTGAAACCTCCATCTCCATCGGCAAAATAATAAGTACCGCTTTTATCCTGAAAAATGGTTCTGGTTAAATCATCAGTTAAGCCATTGGTATGATTCAAAGAGGTGAACAGATCTCCACTATATCTCACCAGCCCACTTCCCAAAGTTCCTAACCAAATATTACCTTCGGCATCCTCAAGAATCTTAAAAACGAATTCGGTTGGTAACCCATTGCTTTTATCGAAAATACGCCAGCCTTTTTTGCTGTAGTTTAAAACACCACCATTCTCAATTAAAAACCAAAGTGATCCACTTCGGTCTTCAAAAGCATCAAAGATTGTTTTATTTTTAATTTTCTCAGGAAGGCTTATAGTTTTAATCTTACCCCCGGGTTTGTGTACAATCAACTCACTTTTTTCATTGCGATAAAAAAGCATGCACCACATGAGATTACTTCTATCAACCAATAATGGGTATTTTACGGCCTCATCGTCAATTCCCAACTCTTGGGTTTCAACAATCTCAAGCTTACTTCCATCATATCGGAACAAATTGTGAAGGGTTGAAATAAGAAGATTAGATTCACCATCGGCAACAATTCTAAGAATAAAATTATCCTCTGTAATTTGTTCCTTCAGATGCTCAGAGAAATTTATTAAGCTGTCATTTTCAATTTTGTATAAAGTCTGAAGTCCGGAGATATTCCTTGTTAGACACCAAAGATTATTAGCTCCAATTTCGCAAAATGTCAATCGATCTGCAAAGATGGTAGAATCCGACACCATAATATTTTTGAACTCTGTACCATCAAACTTCTGAATTCCTTTAGGGGTGCCTATCCAAAGATTATAGTTTTCATCGTGATGTATTCCAAGGATAATATTATCCATCAAACCATCCTTACGGGTAAAAACCTCAAATCCCATTCCATTAAACCGACAAAGACCTCCACCATTAGTTCCAACCCATAGATATCCGAATTGATCCTCCGTTAACCCGTTAATTTCGGATTGAGGAAGACCTTCTTCGAGGGAGTATTGTTTAAAATGATAATGCTGCGCACTAACAAATTGTAAGCTAAACCAAATCGTTACTATGGTTGATAGCAGATATTTTCTCATGGGTTGTCAATTACAAGATAAATATAATCTTTTCGCGAAAGCTTAACAAGACACTTGACGATGTACCTTAACTTTTTGAAGCTCTTTTTAGAATCTAAAATAGATAAATGGCAAAATATCGGACTGATGCAGCTGAATAATGATATATATCATACTTGCAGAGACAATCAATTTTACAAGAAGTGGCAATTTTAAGAAAAATAGTTTGCCTCGATGATGCCACATTGAAGGGATAAAATGGATGATAAAACCAAATAAAATCAATAAAAATAAATAGGTCTGTGATAAAACAACATCCATTACATGATTTGGCATAAAAGCTCTGAAAAGTCGGGTGATTAAAATCTCTGCACTTTCAAGCGATTCAACACGAAACACGATCCATGTGAATACAACAAAATGAAAAGTGAAGAACCAGCTTATCAAGCGTGATAATTTATTTCCTTTTATTTTCCAAATCCTATTAACCATGCGATTGAAAACCAAACCCATGCCATGCAATCCGCCCCAAACAACAAATTTTAAGGCAGCACCGTGCCATAATCCTCCAAGCAACATTGTTAGCATCAGGTTAAAACCTGTTCGAAATGCGTTGCCTTTATTACCGCCAAGCGGGATGTACAGATAATCGCGTAACCAAGATGATAAACTGATATGCCAGCGTCTCCAGAAATCTCTGATTGAAGTGGCTTTATAAGGATAATTAAAATTTATTGGTAAGCGAAAGCCAAGCAATAAGGCAACCCCCATTGCAATATCGGTATAACCCGAAAAATCGCAGTATATCTGGAGAGCATAACCATAAACTGCCATCAAAACCTCAAAGCCAGAGTATGCAATTGGGTGTTCAAAAACGCGGTCAACAAAATTAACAGAGATATAATCTGAGATGACCATCTTTTTAAATAAACCACCAAGGATCCATAGAAAACTCCACCACATCCATTTGTTTGATACTACAAAGCGCTTATAAATCTGTGGTATAAAAGTTCTTGCCCTTACAATCGGACCAGCAATTAGTTGAGGGAAAAAAGAAACATAAAATCCAAAATCAATAATATTACGAACAGGCTTTAGTTCTTTACGATATACATCTATGGTATAGCTAATTGTTTGAAAAGTAAAGAAGGAAATACCAACGGGCAGCGTTATTGAATCTATATTAAAACCTGTACCTGCCAGTTTATTCATCTCATTTGCTAAAAAATCGAATACCTTAATAGGTTGATGACTGACAGAAGAATACAGATCTAAAATGAAATAGGTATACTTAAAATAAGCAAGCACACCCAGATTAATAAGCAGACTAAAAAGCACCAACAGTTTCCTTAGATATTTATTATGTGCTTTCCCCAGAAATAAGCCAATACTATAATCAACAATGGTTGATATGATAAGCAAGGTAAAAAAGTACCCTCCCGTTTTGTAATAGAAATACAGACTTGCTACAAACAGAAAACTACTTCGCAGAATTCTGTTTTTACAAACCAGGGCATTGATCAACAAAACAATGGCATAGAAAACCCAAAACCCTGTTTGAGTAAACAGAAAAAGATCAGATTGGCTTTCTATCCATGTTATTAATTGTTGCATACCTGTAAACTATCTGATAACATAGTTAATGAATCTGTGAGGCTCTCAAATTTATCCATTTGTAGCCAAAGTGCGTTGGTTATAAACTCTGCAGCTCTTTTTCCACCATATCTTGATAAATGTACAAAATCAGTCAATGCCAATGGAGGTTCAGATTGAGTCCATTTAATGATGGATCCCTCTCCACCCATCGCCTCATACAAATCAAAATAGGCAAATCCATATTGAAGAGCTAATTCCTTCTGGGCGTTTCTTAGTGCTTGCAAATGAGGATAAGAATTTGTTTCACCATTCTCACTTTTTGCGGCATCCGCTATTCCCACAAATAAAACAGGAACATCAGGCAGATATTCACTCAGTAAATCAAATTGTCTGGACAGTATTTTTTTATAAAAATTATAATTAGTCCGTTCTAAAGGTATGATATTGGTACCGTATTGAAGAATGACCATCCCAATATTCAGGTGTTCGCCCATTGCTTTAAATAAATCAGCATTCGTACGATGCAGAAGTGGTGAACTTTGTCCTCTCAAGGCAATATTATCAACTGCTACACCAGATATACTGTCTAAGGCAACTCCTAATACTGCGATTGCACTGTCACTCTTAACCTGAAAAGCTAAAGAAGGTGAAATCTGCGGGAATGACCAGTTAATTTCTGTAAGGTTTACCGATGCATTTAACGTGTCGTTAATAACTTCTGTATCTTTTATAGATCCTTTAATAAAAACTGATCCTTTATGAGGTGCAATAAAAAGTCGTATGCTTTGATAATTTTTAGAATGATCCTCAGCCCACGGTGACCGGGAGATTTTGAATTCGCCAATGTTAGTAGCTTCCAATAATGCATATTGCCCCAATAAACCATAGGTGTTTCTGTTACGATCTCTTTTTCGGTCATAGATGGTTTGCAGTTCCCAATTTTCATTATTATCCAACCAGACAGATGGATTCATCCGTTGAGGATCGAGAATACAATTCAATCCCGGACCACTTCCACCAAAACGCTTTTGAAAACCTTCACGCAGATTAGCTGTTATTCTGTCTCCTTCAATCTGCGAATCCCCAAAATGTAATATTCTGATTACCTCCTGTTGCTGATGTACTGTTCTTAAACGATCATTTAAATTTTGAAGCTTGGCTAGAAAGGTCGAAGGACAACTCAAAAATTGATTTGTTATCACAGTATCCTTCCTTTCTTCAATCGTTTTAACTGACGAAAGACTATCTGTTAAAAGAGTATCTACTTCAAAAGCCGTTATAATTTCAGCACTATCAGGTTCATTGATTATGAGATTTTCAACAGAAGCCTTGTTTAAAAACTCGGGATTAAATTGAAACGGTATAAAATGCACCATAGCAAAAGCCAGACCTAATACGATCAAATAAACAATTAGTATACGAAGGGCCTGTTTCATTGCAATATTTAGTGCCAAAATAAAAAGAAAATTTCTCCACTAAAAGAATTAGGGAGAAATTACATTTTTATATAAAGACCTGTGAACTATAATTATGCCTTAGGTTTGATCTTTAGTTTTTGCCCCGGTTTAATTTTAGATCCGGAAGACAAATTATTCAGCCGCATAATATCAGCGTTACTGACATCATTGTATTTTTGAGCAATACTCCATAAACTATCACCCGAACGAACAGTATAATAGATGTAATTACTGTCTTCTTTTACAGGTTGAGTTGCTGATGCTGTAGTTTTTGATCCTGAAGAGCGGCCGTTTAAACGTTGCTTTTCAGCATAACTCATTTGGTTAATCTTCTTATAGTAGTCTACTTTGTGCTTTGGCACATAAACAGCCAGTTTTTGTCCAACTTTAATTAGATTACCACGAACATTATTCCAATAACGAAGGTCTGATGTTCTTACATCATACCAATCGGCAATTAAGCCAACTGCATCACCCGATTTAACAGTGTACCAAACGGTTGCCTTATCTTTTGGTACAGAGGGTGTATATTGAGTGTATTCAGGATTGGAAACAAGCTCTCCACCAGGAAAGTAACTATTGCGTTTATGAGCATAGATAGTATCCTCGTAAGCAGCAAATTCCGTTGCCAGGTTAAATGATAATCTTAACGGGAATGCATATTTCTTAGCAGGTACAACGTCACGTCGATATTGAGGATTTAACTCACGCAGGTAATCAAGATTAACATTTAGCATTTCTGAAACCTGCTTTAAATGTAATGGCTGTTGAACCATTATGGTATCTGTTGCAATCGGAAGTTCTGATGCAACAG
Organism: uncultured Carboxylicivirga sp.; assembly: GCF_963674565.1. NCBI lineage: Bacteria > Pseudomonadati > Bacteroidota > Bacteroidia > Marinilabiliales > Marinilabiliaceae > Carboxylicivirga > uncultured Carboxylicivirga sp. The sequence goes on along the minus strand of NZ_OY771430.1, from coordinate 4,454,127 downwards.
CGTATAAGTTATGCTCTTGTGCATAAGTAAATGTATAGGTTGCAGCAATAAAAGCAGGTACGTAACCTCTTGTTTCTTTTGGAAGATGGTAATAGATTTTCCAGAAATCGCGATGACCACCTGAACGACGAATAGCCTTATTAACATTACCGGGCCCACAGTTATAAGCTGCTATTACCAATAGCCAGTCTTTATAAATATCATAAAGATCCTGAAGGAAATCAGCCGCAGCAACCGACGAATTATAGGGATCGCGTCTTTCATCAACATATGAATCAATTTTTAATCCGTACTGCTTACCAGTATAGTACATAAACTGCCATAAACCCGAAGCTCCAGCTCTTGAGTAGGCTCGTGGATTTAACGCTGATTCTATAATTGGCAGATACTTAAGTTCAAGCGGCATTTGTCTTGAATCCAGTACTTCTTCAAACATTGGGAAATAATATTGCGATAATCCCAACATCGTCTGCACCTGCTCGCGACGTTTTATTGTATACAACTCAATGTAAGACTTAACCTTAGAATTGAAAGTGTAATTAATCGGAGAGCTGATTTCAGCCAAACGATTAATGTAAACCGAATCTGGTAACGAATATTTTGAAATACTATCATTAACAGGTATACTGTCAAGAACCAGGTTGGTTGCTGATTTGCTAACATACCATTGATTGACTAAACTGTCTAGGCATTCATCCAGATATTCAGGATTGTAATCCGGTATTGTGTCAATAACTGTAGTTTGTCCTTTTGCACTTAATCCTATCATCACTATTGAAAGCGATAGTAATCCTTTCTTTAACCACATAGTATACTAAAACTTAAAATTCAACTGCATACCAACACCTCCGGTTTCTACAACAGGTGATGGCTCCATTAAAGCTGGGCTTATTCTCATACTTAAATCATCACTAATACTAAAATTGTAAAAGTGAGCATCTACTGCTGCATCAACAATCTGAAGCATATATACCCCAGCCATAATAAAATAACTTAGGTCGCGATATCTACGGTAGTATTGTTTTTTACTTTCAAGAGCAGATTCAAACCATGAATCATAAGCTCCTCCAACCACATCTGATTCTGTCAGACCCGGTGGTATGAACTCCAAATAGCTTTTGTTTCCAGGGTCTTGAATAATAAAATCGCGGTAGGCTGATTTGTATTTACTGTAATACTTCGAATTAAAGTGAATAAAATATCCAGTTGCAGCAATTCCTCCATAGACAAGTGGAAGCTTCCAGTATTTCTTATTGTATATCTGACCCATACCCGGTAAAATAGCCGCGTAGAAAGATGCTTTATGCGGCGAATGAATCTTTTTGGATTTAACCAGTTCCAGAGATGTTCCTTCCAGATAAGATGTGTCGTTACGTAACACCAATGTGTCGGATTGTGCCCCGGCTAAAATCCGGAACCCAAGCAGAAACATCAGGCAAATCAGCCATCTATGATGAGAAAATGTTAAGGTCAATGCTATTATTTTTCGGTAAAGCTATTATTCCTACTTGGCTTTATCCAATATCCCAATGATTTTTTCCAATTCATCATCTGATTTAAATGGAATAACAATCTTTCCTTTTCCATTTTCTGTACGTGAGAATTGAATATTGGTTTGGAAGAAAGTAGAAAGTTGAGACTTGAGCTCTCTGTATTCTTCAGGATCGCCAGCATTGGTTTTCTTCTCTTTTTTGGATGACTTACCAGAATTAAGTTCCCTAACCATTTCCTCAACCTTTCTTACCGAGAGGTCGTCTTTGATGGTCTGCTCATAAATATTTAACTGAGCATTAGGATCTTCAACACTAACGATAGCACGGGCATGTCCCATTCCAATTTGTTTTGATACCAATCCTAACTGTACTTCGGCTGGTAACTTTAACAATCGGAGATAATTGGTAATAGTAGAACGTTTTTTCCCAACACGTTCCGACATGCTTTCCTGTGTTAATTTACATTCTTCAATCAATCGCTGATAACTGATGGCTACTTCAATCGGATCCAGGTCCTCACGCTGTATATTCTCAACCAAGGCCATTTCAAGCATGGTATCATCATCAGCCGTTCTGATATAAGCCGGTACTTTTTCTAATCCGGCAATTTTAGAGGCTCTGAAACGACGTTCACCAGCAATCAGCTGGTAACGGTCTTTTCCAATTTTGCGAAGTGTTAATGGCTGAATAATGCCAATTTCTTTGATGGATGCAGCCAGCTCCTGCAGGCGTTCTTCATCAAATTTAGTTCGTGGTTGCCATGGGTTGGCTTCAATTTTTGTGACTTCAATTTCGTTTATAGATGAAGCTGCCGGTCTACCCTGCGTTACCTCATCTGCATTGTCAATCAATGCACCCAATCCACGTCCTAAAGCACTTTTTTTCGCCATATTATTTTATCGATTGATTAAATTAATTCTTATTTCTTAACTGCTAAATTATTTTTCTTCAGCAATTCTTTTGCCAAATTTAAATAGTTAACTGCACCTTTCGAAGTAGCATCATACATTACAACTGCTTTTCCGTAACTAGGTGCCTCACTTAATTTAATATTACGTGATATTAATGTTTCGAACACCATATCCTGGAAGTGACGTTGAACTTCTTCCACAACCTGATTTGACAGATTCAAACGCGAGTCATACATAGTTAAAAGGAAGCCTTCGATTTCCAGTTCAGGATTCAGGCGACTTTGAATGATTTTAATGGTATTTAAAAGTTTACCCAATCCTTCCAAAGCAAAATATTCACATTGTACAGGAATAATCACTGAATCAGCAGCCGTAAGCGCATTAACTGTAATTAATCCCAATGAAGGAGAACAGTCGATTAAAATAAAATCATACTGATCGCGAAGTTTTTCCAAAACACCGCTTAGTACTTTCTCACGATTAGGAAGGTTTAGCATTTCAATTTCAGCACCAACCAAATCAATGTGTGAAGGCATTACACTAAGATGATCAATTTCGGTTTGAAGAATAGCTTCTTTAGGTTCGATGCCATCTACAATACACTCATATATACTATTATCAATCTCCTTCAAATCAAAGCCTAATCCCGAGGTTGAGTTAGCCTGTGGATCGGCATCAACAATCAGCACCCTGTATTCAAGTACAGCCAAGCTTGCTGCCAGATTAATAGCTGTTGTTGTTTTTCCAACTCCTCCTTTTTGGTTTGCCAGAGCAATTATCTTACCCATATTTTTGGTGTTTTTTTGTGATGAAGTTAAGGCTTGCAAAATGGAAATTTTTTTCCGAAAGCCAAAGTTAAACTTTTCTTAAACATTTAGGCAGAGTACGATTATTTTTCGCATTAAGTTACGAACAATCGCAACCTGCTATTTTGCTAATTTAATGAGACATTCGTTAAGAAGCTCCTGTTTATCAATGGGTACAACACCAGGATATTCGCATACCAATCCACCTGCCATGTTTGCAATTGATGCAATATAAAAAGGTTCTAATCCAGAAGCCAGACACAAGGCACTTACGCTAATCACAGTATCCCCTGCACCCGATACATCAGCAATATTTCTTATCTCGGCCGGAATAAAATGATGTGATTTTTTATCTATAATCATAACTCCCCTGCGGGCCATTGTAACCATTAGTTGATCAAACTCCTGTTCCATCAAAAAGGCTTTACCTGCTTTTAACATTTCTGTCTGATCATCAGCATTAATTTCCAACTTACAGCCTTCAAAAAATTCCTTCAGGTTGGGCTTAAAGAAGGTAACCTGCCTATAATCGTTATAATTTCTCTTTTTAGGATCGACCAAAACCGGTATGCCTTTATCATTAGCCAGGTTTACAGCATAACTGATTGATGCCGGCGTTAGTATGCCCTTGTCATAATCTTCAAAGATGATGGCATCAATTTTAAACTTTTCCAATAAATCAGCTATATGCTGCTGTAGTTTCTGTTCTAAATCAGTAGAGAGGGCTTTATCTTCTTCTTCATCTACCCGCAGCAGATGCTGATTCTGACTAATTATGCGTGTTTTAACCGTAGTTTTGCGTTTGCTGGAAGCAATAATGCCATCGGATGGCAAATTTCTTTCCTTAAGTAAATCCCTTAAAATAGTACCGGCATCATCTTTCCCCACCACCGAACATAGAACGGGCGTGGCACCTAATGACTGAATATTTAAAGCAACGTTGGCTGCTCCTCCCAGTCGATCTTCCCGCTGAGTAGTTGCAATTATGGGTACCGGTGCTTCAGGTGATATCCTCGTAACGTTTCCCCACAGGTAGGAATCAATCATTACATCCCCGATCACAAGGATGTGCATATTATCAAATCCATCAAATAATTGCGAAAATTCGTTCCGTGTCATACCAAAAAAATTTGCGTAAAGATAAAAAAAAAGGATAAGTGATGTTTTTGGGCCTGAATAATGCCAATAACAGTTTTAGCACAATCGCAAAAACTGTATTAAAATTGTGATTGAATCCTCAAAGACACACTGACAATCGCATATTAAACAAATACTTACATTAATTTTAGATGATATTATTTAAGAACCTCTAACATTAATTAAGAATGTTATCTCCTCTTTTGGCACAGGTCTTGCATTAATCCTATCAGATTTTTTTTCATAGATTTGGGTTAGGTTAATAATGAAAGGATGATAGCAACGGTTATCATCCTTTTATATTTATGCAGGATCTACATCTATCTGAAAAGTAACATAGCGATAAGCTTGCTGGGCTTGTATCGAAAAAATCACTTCCTGTATTAGCTGTTTCACTTTCACAGGTGAAGCTTTCTTTTCTACCTTGATCAAAACCTTTTGAATAAACTGATTTTGAATTCTGTTGATAACCGGTGCCTGTGGTCCGAGTACACGATTTCCTAAAACTATTCCCAATTGCTTCGCCACAAAATAGGCAGCCTGTTTGGTTGTTTGCTGCTCTTTATGCTTGATGGTGATATTAATTAAACGATAGAACGGTGGATATTTAAAATGGTGTCGTTCCTGTATTTGTCCTTCAAAATGGTTTTTAAAATTGTGATTGATCACATCCATTATAACAGGATGTTGAGGATTGGATGTCTGAAGTATAACCAGCCCTCGCTTGTGCTTTCTTCCGGCACGACCACTAACCTGTGTCATCAACTGGTAGCTTCGCTCAAAAGCTCTGAAGTCGGGATAATTAAGCATATTGTCAGCATTTAAAATTCCGACAACACTTACATTTTCAAAATCCAACCCTTTCGAAATCATTTGTGTTCCAATCAGAATCTGAATCTTACCCTCTTCAAAACTACCAATTATTTTATCGTAGGCTGTTTTACTTCGTGTAGTATCCAAATCCATTCGAGCTACCTTATAATCCGGATAAAGAATCGACATTTCTTCTTCAATCTTTTCGGTTCCAAATCCACGGGTTTCAATGGCAGGACTATGACATGCCGGACAAACATCAGGAAGTTTCTGGGTATGATTACAATAATGGCATACCAACTGGTTAAAGTGCTTATGGTACGTCATGCTTACATCACAGTTGACACATTTTGCAACCCAGGCACACTGTCCACACTCAATAAACGGACTGAAACCTCTTCGGTTCTGAAAAAGAATAACCTGCTCACCATTATTCAATGCCTTATCCATATGTTCAAGCAAAACGGGCGAAAAATGAGAATTCATTTTCTTTTTCCTTCGGGCTTCGCGGGTGTCAACGGCAATTATCTCGGGCATCTGAATACCTTCAAAACGCTGAGTTAGTTCAACCAGTGCAAACTTGCCCTTTTGGGCATTGTAATACGATTCAAGTGAAGGAGTAGCTGTTCCTAATAAGGTTTTAGCTCCAAACAAACTTGCCAACACAATAGCTGCATCCCGGGCATGGTATCGCGGAGCAGGATCAAACTGCTTGTACGTATTTTCGTGTTCTTCATCAACAATGATTAGCCCAAGATTTTTAAATGGTAAGAATATGGATGAACGAACTCCGAGAATTATCTGATAATTCTTTTGTTCCAACAGGTTATGCCATACTTCCACCCTTTCAGCATCGGCAAACTTACTGTGATAAATACCCAACAGATTGCCAAAATGTTTCTTTAGACGTGTTGTAATCTGGGTTGTCAGCGCAATCTCCGGAAGGAGATACAAAACCTGTTTACCTTTTTGAAGCTGTTCCTCTATCAGGTGAATATAAATCTCTGTTTTACCACCCGATGTAACACCATGCAACAAACAAACATCCTTTTCTTCAAATGCTCCTCTGATTTGCTCGTGAGCCTCTATCTGGGCTTCATTTAAAGGATGTGCTTCATGCTTCTCTTTTTCCGAAAGATCTAAACGGTCGATGCTCCGTTCTGTTTCTTCCAGAATATTTTTGTTGATAAGTTCCTTTAACGCAGCAGGTGATGCATTATTCTTCTTCAATAACTCCTGGCGGGTAACCACCGCACCATTATTGGCTTTATTCATTCCTCCACTGAGAGAAAGAAACGACATCAGTAATTCAAGTTGTTTGGGTGCTCGCGATAAATTATCAAAAGCCAAATGCATGCTTTGCTCATCCCGGTGTGAGTGATGTAACGACAGCACTTTCTCTGTTTTGGCTTTGTAATTTTCTTTTAATTTCTCGCTTACAAATAGGGCATTGAATTCAAGCAGACGTTTAATAATTGGCAGACAATTCTTCAACCCACTCAATTGATTCAACTCATTGATGGTGCAAACTTTTTTAGCGGATACAATATCAAGAATTTTGTCTTCATTAGCCGAAAGAGGTTTCTCAGCAACAAACTCGGCATTGTAAATCACATTGGTTTCACTTTCCATCTTCAACCCCGAAGGAAGTGCTGCTTTGTAAACCTCGCCTAAGGTACACTGGTAATATTCGGCCAGCCAGTCCCAGAAGCGAAGTTGTTCTTTATTAACGATGGGTTCAGAATCGAGCAGACTAACAATGGGTTTGGTTTCGTACTCTTTCGGTTCATTATTATGGATTTTATAAACAATACCCGAATAAGATTTCTTCTTTCCAAACGATACCACCACGCGCTTTCCAACTTCAACCATAGAATTCATATCATCAGGAATACTATAGGTGAAGAGCCTGGGTAAAGGTACAGGCAGGATAATATCAGCAAAGTGGTTTTGTGAACTCATTAAAGAATGCATTTATGGCTTTAAAGATACACAGTCCATTCGGAATTTTTATTCAAAAGCAACCTTTACGATAAAATGCCATCTAATAATAAACTGATTTAAAACCTGACTATGAATATTAAGTACAGCTACATTTTATTTGTGATAACACTTATGGCACTGAGTGGATGCCAGGATAAAACCTATGAAGAATATCTGGTAAACGAACCTGTTTACATGTCGTACGAAGATTTGCGAAAAAGCATCAAAGAAGCTGATGAACAACCATTGGAAGTGCCAGGTAAGATTTATTTTAAAGACAATTTCATTTTTATCAATGAGTTGATGAAGGGCGTACATGTTTATGACAACTCAAACCCTGAAACACCTGTCTACAAGACATTTATTGAAATACCAGGTAATGTAGATATCGCTATCAAAGGTGATTTGCTTTATGCCGATAGTTATATTGATTTGGTGGCCATTGATATTTCAACACTTGATAATCCAGTGGAAAAACATCGTATAAAAAGTGTTTTTAATTACACAGTGCCTGAAACAAAGAATGATTATAGAGTTGGTTCAATTGATTACTCAAAAGGGGTAGTGATTGATTGGTCTGTTAAAGAAGTACGCGAAGAAGTAATAGAAAATGATTACCCCATTTATTACGACATCCTCTACACAGCCGATTATGCAATGTTTAATTCAACAGGTGCTGAAGCATCAGGACAAAGTTCAGACACACAAGGAACAACCGGCTCACTTGCCCGTTTTATGTTGTATCAGAATTATTTATACGTAATTCAGCAAGGTTGGTATGTTGATGTTTTCGACATAACATCACTGGATACACCAATCTCAAAAAATGGTTTTTATACCAATAACAATGCTGAAACATTATTTATCAAAAACGATAAGTTGTTTATAGGTGGTCAAAGTGGAATGCAGATTTTTAGTCTTAGCAATCCTGAAGTACCGGAATATATCTCAGGTTACAGCCACATAACAGCCTGCGATCCGGTTGTAGTAAATGACGAGTATGCTTTTGTTACCCTTCGTGCAAATAACTTTTGCGGAGGCAACACCAATCAATTGGATGTTATTGATATACGGAATATAGAAACACCATTGCTTAAAAATTCAGTAGTCTTAACAAATCCACATGGATTAGGTATTGATGGTGATTACTTATTTGTTTGTGATGGTGAAGATGGCTTACGAGTGTTTAATGCATCACAGCCCGAACAAATGGATATTTCCAATCAGCTAAAACAGTTTGATGATATCCATGCCTTTGATGTGATTCCATTGGGCGATATTTTGCTAACCATTGGAGAAGATGGCTTTTATCAATACGACTATACTAATATAAATGATATGAAGTTGCTAAGCTCTATCAGAGTAGTTACTTCAGAAGATTAACAACAACTATGTTGAGCCTTAACATAGCTCTGATTACTTTAATAAAGCGGAAGACCGGTCTTCCGCTTTTTCGTATTTATTGAACCGGTTCAACCATGTATCCTTCTTTTCTTAGAAGTTGTATCAGTCCTTTCTCTCCTGCAAGATGCCCTGCACCAACAGCTATAAAACTTGGTTTGGCATTGATTGTTTTTGCAATAACAGGAATCCATTTCACATTTCTGTTATCCAGCAAGAATTCACTAAAATCCTCCATCTCACCTTCTTCCAGTATGTATTTGTACAAAGCATTAATATCCTGGTTTTTATAAGCTGCTACCATCTCAACAAATAAAGCCTTGTCTTCATCCTTATTTTTAATACCATCCATTAGTAGTTCTAGCTGTTTTTCGTAGGGTATATTTTCAAAAATGGCAATTTGCTCTGTTGCTGTTTCAAGGCTTACCAAAGGAAGTTTGGCTTCACCGGCCATTTTAGAAAACTCCATCTCATATTGCGCAGGCTGTTCGCAATTTAACGCCAGTTTTACACTTAACATGGTTGATAAAGCCCAGGGTTTAAGTATTCCCAGCTGATCAATTCCAACACCCAGGGTTTGCGTAAGTACTTTATTAAGTATTTCCTGATCTTCTTCCGAAAGATCACTCTTTAGATTCTTCATTTGGGGATTCATCATTCCTTGCTGAACTGTTTGTAAAACCGTAGGATCCGTTATATCCATTTCCAACATCAGTTGTTCACAACTGTTCAGCTTTTCTGATGTCTGCTCGGGCATAAAAAAATCATCGGGACAAATAACATGAATGGTTCCAAAAAGATACGAAGGTTTTTCAAGTCCATTGCCACTAATCTCCCACAGCAATGAATTTTGCCCGTACGAAAGGCTAATTAAAAATACAAAAAGGGTTAATGCTAGTAATTTCTTCATAATTTAGTTCTTGATTTTATCTCTAAAATTGAATTGAAAGGTAGTGAAAATAATAAATGTCATCGAAAACAAAAGTCACGATCAACAGATCCTCTGCGAACACGGATTATCAACCTATCTGGAAGTGAATAACAAAGCTGTGCTGTTCGATGTCGGTCAGTCTGATAAGTTTATTCTCAATGCTCACGCTTTAGGAATTGATTTAAAAAACATTGATTACGTCATTCTTAGTCATGGCCATTATGATCATACCGGTGGCTTGCCCTCCTTCTTAAAGATCAATTCAAAAGCTAAGGTAATAATGCATACCCATTCTTTTAAGGAGCGATTCTCACGGTCAGCCAACATGATTAAATCAAATGGAATTCCCTGGAAAGAAGAGTGGAAGAGCTTTGCTGATCGCATTCAATTTATTGACAAATCAGTGGAGCCATTTCCTGATTTCTGGGTAATTGCCAACTTAACCAGCGCAGGTCAAACCCCTATATTAAACCAGCGTTTGGTAGTTAAAAATGAAAATGAGTATATGCCGGATGCATTCGAAGATGAAGTGGTAGTGGTTGCGAAAGAAAATGACCGCACGGCTTTGTTAAGCGGCTGTGCGCACAACGGCATTGTAAATATTACTGAAACCATTAAATCTCAACTGGGCATTGATCATTATAGTTTTATAGGGGGTGGATTACACTTAAACGGAAGATCAGAAAAAGAAGTTAAAAAAGTAATTGAAGGATTAAAAACCATTAGTGTTGATCAGTGGGGTTTAAATCACTGTACAGGTGATGAGGCTATTACATTATTTGAACAATTTTTTCATCATAAGGTTATAACCTTTAATAGTGGCGCACGTATCGAATTCTGACTGTTGATATATAGTTAGTTGTTTAATGATTGAATCAAAATAACTAACTTTGTGTTCAGTAAGGGAAAATAACAACAGGTATTATTAAATAACTAATGCTATTCTGTATTATCAGAAAGCATTTTGGGGGAGTTGGAAGATATACCAAATGGGGAGACAAGAATCAAATATCGGGATTGATTCTCTAAAAAACCGTATTGTAAATATTTCATTGGTTATTGGGGGATTGATGTATGCCACTGCTTTTGCGCTTAGCTTTAGCGATGTGCCAAACTATTTTAATAAACTGAACTACATAGTAAATACAGTTACGTTATCTCTTGTAGTATCAACTGCTTTTTTTAGGAAAAGACTTAACCTGAAAATTAAATCAGCCATTCTGATATTTGCACTGGTAACAGCTGTGATACTGCATGTTGCATGGCTTGGCATTTATTCAGAGTATCTGCCATTGATTATCATGGTACCCTTCTTTTCATCCATGGCGTTTAGCGTTAAACGTTCTGTCATTATCTTTTTAAGTACCATTATCACCGTGGCTTTATTGGGTCTGTTACACGTTAGTGGTTATCTCGCAGTAAGAGATTTCGACCTTGAACGCTACTCTCATATTCAGACATGGATTCTGGCCCTTCTGGTTTTAGCATTTGTATCCATTTCTATTTTAATTATTCTTACACAATTTAATAGTTCATTTTATCGCCTGCTTCAAGACCTGAAGCAGAAAAACAGAAGTATTGCTTTTAGCGAACAGAGTTATCGCGAGATATTTAATTCATCAACCGATGCCATCTTCAAAATGGACTACCAGGGAAATATCGAAGATGTAAACGATGCCATGCTTGAGATGTATGGTTATATCAGAGAAGAAATACAGTTTATAGACTGGAAAGAACTAAATAAGAATAAAGAAGGGTATGGTTATGAAGAAGTAAAACATTTTTTTAAGGAAGTAATCGAAAACGGAAGTACTGTTTTCGAATGGCTTTCAAGCAAAAGAAATGGAGAAACATTCTGGATAGAAGTATCAATGAAAAAAGCCAGAATTCTTGGTCAACATAAATTATTGGCTGTTGTAAGAGATATTGATGAAAAGAAAAAAACACAAATACAGTTGGATAATTACAGAAACCGACTGGAAGATTTAGTACAAGAAAGAACTATTGCCTTGCACCGGGCCAATGATGAACTAACCAGAATCAACGGAGATCTGATTTACCAAAAAGAGGAATTAAGAACTGCTCTTGAAGAGTTAAAGAGTGCACATGAAAAGCTGTTAAGATCGGAGAAAATGGCAACATTAGGTGTTCTGTCAGCTGGCATAGCCCACGAAGTAAACAGTCCTTTACAATACATACAGGCCGGTTCATTAGGTTTAGAAGCCTATTTTGAAGACAATTACAATGATATTCCTGAAGAAATTAACATTCTTCTGAATTCAATTAATGAAGGTGTAAGCCGATCGGCTGATATTGTTGCCAGTTTAAATCAATTCAGCAGACAAAAAAATGAGAAAACAGAACATTTCAATATTCACACCATCATTGATAACTGTTTAAATATCCTTTCGAATAAAATAAAGCATAGAATTGAAATTGAAAGACAATTCTATTATGAACCTATTATTATTTCGGGTAACGAAGGGCAGCTGCACCAGGTAATAATCAACATTTTAAACAATGCCGCTCAGGCTATTACCAAAGAAGGTAAGATTATCATTAAAACATTAGTTGAGAATGATAAAGCACAGTTGATCTTTATTGACAGCGGTAAAGGCATAAGTCCTGAGGATATCAACCGATTAACCGAACCATTCTTCACAACCAAGCCATCGGGTGAAGGAACTGGTTTAGGATTATCAATAACTCAAAAGATTATTGAGGAACACAATGGTCAGTTACTTTTCGAATCTGAATTGGGCATGGGAACAACCGTTCGAATTTCATTACCTCTTTAAAAAACAAAAGGCCACTCAAAATGAGTAGCCTTCGTGTTTATTCAACAATTGTAAGTTATTTTGTATACAAAATATCAGCTCCAATAGTTCCTTCCAATTCTGAAAGGTAAGCATCAGATGATGCATGTGCCAATAATTCTTTTGCACGTTTCAAACGGGTTTCAATATCCATTTCTTCGATGATTGCACTGTTATCCGGATTAGCTTTGAAAGCCTCAAGATAAGCAATCTGATCAGCATGGAACTTCACATCCTTCTCTTGTTTGTGTTTCAAACGAGCTTTATACCAATCACTGTTGATTACATAATCACGTTCGAAATACTTTCTCAATTCAGGATCACTGATATCTTTTCCTTCATATTCGCCATAAGCCATAATGTGAAGTAAAATCTTCAACGGAGGAATAGCTCCATCAACACTACCATCTTCAAAATAGCTTAGAGCAACCTTTTTCTGAGCCTCAACAATATTATTGATACCATCCACAAAATCTTCCATATTTTGTTTCTCTGGTTTCAACATATGCTCGTTAAATACAGCCAGAGGTTCATCAAATAAACGGTTCATACAACGGAAAGCAAAGTTTTTGGTAATACGGTAACCTAAACGGCTTGCGTATACTTTCTCGCCATTGTAGTCGAAATCTTCCAGTTTCTCAAGACATTTATTTTCAATCAGTGTCTTTGGATCTCTGTCTTCCGGTACCAATCTCGCCCAGATCTCAGGAATCAGGATACTGATGTCATGATCAAATCTGTTTTCACCACCTACATAACCAGCTGCAGAACTAAAGCCCTGATACTCGGTAAGAATATAAGATAGCAATGCATTATTAAGATCAGATGTTGGAACCAACATGTTAAAAGGACCTTTTGTTAATGCACCTTCCGAACCAGCACCTGTTGTTGATGGAGATTTTCCGGTTAAGCTACAGATGAAGTCCATAAATAACTCTGGAAGCTCCTGGTAATGTATTGGATTGTAAACAGCCAATGGTCTGATTCCTGCCGCACGATCAGCCGGATTGTTTCTTCTACCCGGAAGAACAGCGTTAACAGGATAAATAACCGGATCTTCGTTCTTGATCTTACGATGCATACGAATACCAATTTCAGCCATATAACTATCCATTGTTTCCTCAGTATAGATATTTCTTTGCAGGTAACGAGGATTTTTTGTTGGTTCACCATCTACCAAACGAGGATGTGATGGAACTACAAAATAACCTTCTTTACCAGACTCAACAACCTCTTTAATCAAATCTTTAACGGGCTGAGTATATAGCTCAAAACTAATAGCATCCTCCAATAAGTCTTTTGCATCCTCATATGTTAAAGGCTCATAGTTGGTTATAAATGTATTTGGCTGAACAATGTCTGCTTCAGCTTCAACATCATACCCTCTGTTAATTGCCTCATCAGGACGTTGGAAAAGATGTGCCTCACAGTTGGCTACCATTTTTAAACTCTTGTTTGAATACTCCGGATTCAAATCTATCAGACTTTTTGATGGTAATGTAATTGAGGCAGAGATATCATCCTCCATCTGTATCTTGTGACTAGGCACAAAGTCAGATCTCAATTTATGTAGTAACCAGTTTCCTTCCTGATCGAATCCGATACGAACATAGCTGGCTAATACATTATTATGCTTGTACAATAAAGTTGTTCCTTTACGGCCATTGATAAACTCAACAGACATATAATCTTTCCAGTTACCTTGCTCACGATCGTTGCGGTACAATCTCTTAAGGAACAGAACCAGAGAACGAATGTGATCAGGAATCTCATTCAGCCATTTATTGTATTCATCATTATATTGATCTGATGGAGTTAACAGTTTAACAGCAGAACCCAATGTACGCTTAGGGCTTAGTAATGGACGAGACGGACTGGCATCAGGTCTGATATCCTTCCAACGGGTCGAATAATCATAGTCGATAACCATGTCGGCCAATTTAAAATCTTCTTCTAAATCAACAATATTGTAAGTGCCATATTTAATGGCATTCTGCATTGATTTAGAGATTTCAGATTTACCACCACCTGATACAGTACATGGTTTATGACAGAACATACCTTCCGGAGCAGTATTGATAATTCTCCATAGTTGCTGAGCCGGATGTTTTGCCAACTGAAACTTATTTCCCGAAGGATGAATGTAAAATTTATTCGGCGACAATTTCAGCTTTTGCTCTTTTCCATTAAATACCCAACTCACCTGGTTGGCATTAATATCTATGTCTGCATTTTCAGGAATGTAGATAATATCCTGATATTTTTTATCAATCGCATAATTCATTTGGGTATTAACCTCAACGCGATCACCTAATAATGCTTTTGCCTCTTCAAATGTATAAGTTCGGCCTAACTTGGATGAGAACAATTCTCCATAAACAGTTTCACCCATGATTCCACGAGGGAAAGCAATGGCTCCACCTGCATGTTCTTCTTCAACCAAACCATAAATATTGGCAGAATAACCAATCTGAGTTTTGATTTCTTTTTTGGAATAACCGTAGTAGTTATCTGCAATAAGAGTTACAACAACTCCACGTTCATCACGACAAGTTACTTTAAAAGCGCCTCCTTCGTTATATAATTCATCAGCATCTTTCCAACACATTCCATCTTTACGCTGTCTTTCTGTAGCGTCATCGTAGTGTGGAAGACCTATATCTTTTTTCTTCAGCTTTGTTAACTGAGGAGCAAGAATGATACATCCTGTTGTTCCAGTCCAGTGTTCAACATCTAAAGCTGAGTCATTTTCTGCTAAATTATGGTCACCTGCGTTTCCGAAGATGTTTTCAACAAAATCAAGATTACTCACCAAACTTCCCGGAGCAAAAAAGCGAACTTCCATGCTTTTTTCACTAATCACACCTTTTACTTCGGGGCAAACTACCGGACGAAGCAAAAGTGAAACCATTATTTTTGCTTTATCTTCCTGCGATGCCGTAAAAGGCAGAATATTCATTTCTTCAGAAGGATTCATAGCTGCATGCAACATATGTGCAAAAGCCATTTTTGGCACTTCTTTTTTATCTAATGGTACTGGTAAACCCCCTGCTACAATATGAAATGTTCCTTTTGTAGTTCGTTTGTCATTAACCGGATTGTTTAAGATCCCTTGCTTAATTCGGTATGACTTTACCAATTCACTTTCAAACTTGTCTTTGTTCGGTGGCAAGCTCACTTCTCTGGCCAAACCTTTTTGGTTTAACACAAAGGTTTTGTTTGGCAGTTGAAACGACTTATCAAAGTCCACATCTGCCAGATAAGAATCAAGAAAATTCTGAATGCGTGTATCAACAGGGGAAAGGTGGTCTGATAACAAACGTGATTTTTCTCTAAAACTGTTGATAAGCCCTTCAGTAAGTGATAGGAACTTGGCGTTGGAGAATTTTGTTTTAGCGTCTGATTCGTCGTAAAACAAGGGTTGCCCCAACGATGCTAACTGAAGGTTGATGTATTGTATCATGTCCTTCCTATCCTTCTTGCTGGGTTTTTGCTTTAAAAGCACATCATCTTTCATAATTGGTACACGATTTAAGTTATGAATGAGCTGCAAATTTAAATAAATATTACAGCTTTTTATAACAAATTGTTAGAATTGCTTTGTTAATAATTCTAAATTATTGCACAGACTCAAAGAGTGTTTACATAATCACATGGATAGATTTGGATTAATATGCTTTGTGACTATGCGTTATGTATGATTTCAAATTATTAGGAAAATTCGCACAGCAAATTCATCCTAATAATTTTTGGAAGCATTCAAATATATTAATTTCCAACTTCAGAAATAAATTTTATTCGTACTAATCGAATATTCTCTTCCGAATAAGTGTCTTCACCCAATTCATCAAGAGCCGCATCTATTTCATCTGTTTCAGCTTCTTCTTTAAAGTAGTAAAATATGTCATCTCTAATGTCTTCGTCCATTACCTGATCAATGTAGTAATCGATATTGACACGGGTTCCTGAATAAACAATTGATTCTAATTCCTTAATTAATTCATCCATCTCCATACCCTTTGACGAGGCAATTTCATCAAGTGGCATTTGGCGGTCTATACTTTGAATAATGCTAATCTTCATTTTCGATTTGTTAGCAACCGATTTTACCACCATATCCATTGGACGATCTATCTCGTTTTCATCAACATGGTCGGCAATCAGTTTGACAAAGTCTTTACCAAATCGATTAGCCTTGCCGGTTCCTACACCCGGAATATTCTGCAATTCTTCAATACTCACCGGATAATACGTTGACATCGCTTCCAAAGAAGGATCCTGGAAGATGACAAAAGGAGGAAGATTCAGTTTCTTCGATATCTTTTTTCTCAAATCCTTCAGCATTGAAAACAACACATTATCAACTGCAGCCGTACCACCTGTATTGGTTTCCTCTTCAATGGTATCAAAATCATGATCTTTAGTCATCATGATAGATTCCGGATTTTTTAAAAACTCATGACCCTTTTTGCTCACATGCAAAAGTCCGTAAGTCTCAATATCCTTTATAATAAGGCCACGCACCAACGATTGTCGGATAACAGCATTCCAATGTTTGTCGTCAAATTCATCTCCGGAACCAAACAAAGGATGTTCATTCTGTTTGTATGATTTTACGGCTGTATTATTATTTCCAATCAGTATATTAATAATATGATCTGATTTAAAGCGCTCTTTAAATTCAACAATGGTATTCAGAACTTTTACTACACTGTCTTTAGCTTCAAATTCTTCTTTAGGATTTACACAGTTATCACAGGTCTCACAGTTTTCTTCGTGATACTTCTCTCCAAAATAATGAAGAAGAGTTTTACGTCGACAGATAGACGATTCGGCATAGGAAACTGTTTCGAGCAACAACTGTTTCCCAATTTCCTGCTCTGCCAGTGGTTTACCCTGCATAAATTTCTCAAGCTTCTGAATATCCTTATAACTGTAGAATGCAATACATCTTCCTTCGCCACCATCACGACCGGCGCGACCCGTTTCCTGGTAATAACCTTCCAGACTTTTAGGGATATCATAATGCATCACAATCCGCACATCAGGCTTGTCAATTCCCATTCCAAAGGCAATAGTCGCAACAATTACATCTGTTTCCTCCATCAGAAACATATCCTGATTCTTAGCCCTGGTAGAAGCATCCATTCCGGCATGATAAGGAAGCGCCTTAATCCCATTAACGACTAACGTCTCAGACAGTTCTTCCACCTTCTTCCTGCTTAAACAATAAATGATAGCCGACTTGCCAATATTATTCTTCAGGATTTTAATAATTTCTTTTGAAGGATGTAATTTAGGTCTCACCTCATAATACAAATTCGGCCTGTTAAAGGATGATTTGAACACCATCGCATCAAGCATCCCCAGGTTTTTCTGAATATCGTTCTGCACCTTAGGCGTAGCAGTAGCAGTCAGAGCCATTACCGGCGAATTACCTATTTCGCTAATAATTGGACGAATACGGCGATATTCGGGTCGGAAATCATGCCCCCATTCAGAGATACAATGTGCTTCATCAACTGCATAGAACGAAATATCAATCTGCTTCAGAAACTCAATATTTTCTTCTTTTGTCAGTGATTCAGGAGCTACATATAACAACTTGGTTTTACCCTGGAGAATATCTTCTTTAACCTGATTAATAGCCGTTTTGGTTAGAGACGAATTTAAAAAGTGTGCAATACCATTATCTTCACTGAAGTTTCTCATTGCATCAACCTGATTCTTCATCAAAGCAATCAATGGCGATATAATAATTGCTGTTCCGGGTAGAATGAGTGCCGGAAGTTGGTAACATAGGGATTTACCTCCTCCTGTTGGCATCAAAACAAATGTATCATTTCCCTTTAATACATTGTTAATGACGTCCTCTTGATTCCCTTTAAAGGTATCAAACCCAAAATGCTTTTTTAACTGAGCATTTAGATCAACCTGCTTTGCCATAACAATTTTTAAATTTCTTTCCGGCGGTAGTTCCCGTCCGAAATGTTTTCCTCAATTCAAGACTTTAAACAAAAATAACTTTAAAAGATTTAAAATCCGTGTTTTTATGAACCCTGAAATCTTAATCTATCTTAAATAATTGTTCAACCTATTTGAAAGATAGTGAAACAGTTCTCTTAATATCGATCCAAAGGTGTATTTTGTTTAATGTCTTTCGTTTAGATATCAGTTTATCAATTGTACTATTAATCAATTAATAATTAGCTAAATAAAATCTTATAAATTGAAGTTATGCATAATCTTTCTCAATAACAAGAAGTTTGTAAAACAGATTGTGAATATTATCTTCGCAATGCGCATGATTATAGTAATCCTGACTATTTCGTTTAAGTATTTTTAACAATTTGAATAACTAAATTTGTCGGCGCTGAATCATTAAAAATTCAATCTTAAAAAAGATGAGTAATAATTCTTCCGGAGAGATGTCGTTTCTGGATCATTTGGAGGTGCTTCGTTGGCACTTGGTCAGGGCATTTGCAGGTGTTTTCATTTTCGCTGTGCTGGCCTTTATCTTTAAAGGCTTTGTATTTGACACAGTTATTTTGGCTCCATCCGATCCCGATTTCTTTACCAATCGATTGCTGTGTTGGTTAGCTTCAGAATTGAATATGCCCGTATTGTGCATCAATCAAGAGCCATTAAGCTTTCAGAACATTAAAATGTCTGGGCAGTTTACAACTCACATTTGGGTTTCTTTTGTTGCCGGTATCGTGGTTGCCTTTCCTTATGTATTTTGGGAATTCTGGCGTTTTATTAAACCCGCATTGTATTCAAAAGAAGTGAAGCATTCAAGAGGAGCCATTTTCTTTACTTCAATCCTATTCACTGTAGGAATCTTATTCGCTTACTATATAATATGTCCTTTATCGGTTCATTTTCTGGGAACCTACCAGGTAAGTGAGAAAGTTGAAAACATTGTTAATCTGGGTTCATATATTGGTACCATTACCTCAATAGTTTTGGCCGGAGGTATTATTTTTGAATTACCCATCTTCATTTATTTCCTTGCCAAGGTAGGAATTGTAAGCTCTGAGTTTTTACGAAAATACAGGAAACACTCTATTGTGCTGGCGTTGATTTTAGCAGCCGTGATAACTCCACCGGATGTGATCAGTCAATTGTTAGTATGTATTCCTTTGATTATATTGTACGAGTCAGGGATAGTGATTGCCCGAAAAATTGAAGCGAAGCGAGCAAAACAAATGGCAAATAATTAACGCAACATGGAAGAGAAATTAAAACTTCATACCAATAACCTCATTAAGAAATATAAGAACCGAACTGTTGTAAAAGGAGTTTCGGTTAGTTTAGAACAAGGTGAAATTGTAGGATTACTTGGCCCGAATGGTGCTGGAAAAACTACTACCTTTTATATGACTGTAGGTCTCATTAAACCCAATAGTGGAAAGATCTACCTCAATGATGAAGAAATAACAAACGATGCTGTTTTCAGAAGAGCTCAAAAAGGGATTGGCTATCTGGCACAGGAAGCCAGCGTATTTCGTAAACTTAGTGTTGAGGATAATATCAGATCGGTATTGGAAATGACCAACTACAGTAAGCAATATCAGAAAGAACGCATGGAAGAATTGCTTGAAGAATTCTCATTAACCCACATTAGAAAAAGTCTGGGTATTCAGTTATCAGGAGGAGAGCGCCGGAGAACTGAGATTGCCCGTGCACTGGCCATCAACCCCAAATTTATTTTGCTCGATGAACCTTTTGCGGGTGTCGATCCTATTGCAGTTAGAGATATTCAGGAAATTGTAGCAAAACTTAAATTTAAAAACATCGGAATCCTGATCACAGACCATAATGTTCACGAAACTTTAGCCATTTGCGACAGAGCCTATTTATTATTTGAAGGTAAAATTTTGAAAGCCGGTACAGCGGAAGACCTTGCTTTAGACGAAGATGTGAAACGCCTTTACCTTGGCGATGACTTTGAGCTGAAGCGTCGAGATTTTGCCAAGTAGATTTTTTTGAAAAAAATATTTTGCGGTAATAAAAAAGCTATTATCTTTGCACCGCGAAACACGAAAATGCGGATGTGGCGTAATTGGTAGCCGCGCTAGACTTAGGATCTAGTGCCGAGAGGCGTGGGGGTTCGAGTCCCTTCATCCGCACAGCATACCGCCTCATAGATCGAGTCAAATCGACGATGAGGCGGTTTTTTTTAGTTAGTACAAATTGTAATTTTAAATATTTCTTTCCCTCGGATACAAATTCGCTTTTATAGAAGAGGTGAGTTCACTTTAAATCAAAGCAGATGAACATTTCAAAGGAAAACATTGATGCATTAAACGCGGTTATTAAACTAACTGTTGAGAAAGAGGATTATGCAAAAAAGGTGGACGATGTCTTGAAAGATTATCGTAAGCGCGTGAATATGCCTGGTTTCCGTCCGGGTAAGGTACCTGCCGGAGTAGTAAAAAAAATGTATGGCAGAGCAATCATTGCTGATGAAGTTAATAAATTAGTTTCTGAAAGCATTCACCAATACATTGTTGAAAACAACTTGGATTTGTTGGGTGAACCACTTCCATCTGAATCACAAGAATTAATTGACTTTGATACTGCTGATAGCTTCGAGTTTGCATTTGATGTAGCCATTGCTCCAGAGGTGGAAGTGAAATTAACTAAGCGTGAGAAATTACCACTATATAGCATTGAGATAACTGACGAGATGCTTGCCACACAAGTTGATTCTATCGCAGGTCGTTTCGGCACAACTGAAAAAGTTGATGAAGTAACAGAGAAATCAATGGTGAAAGGTAGTTTTGCTGAGTTGAACGAAAACGGTGAAGTAGTTGAAGAAGGTATAACAAAAGAAAATGCTGTTATCTCTCTACAAATCATCAAAGACGATGCAGAAAAAGCAAAATTAGTTGGTGCTAAAGCAGGTGATGTTATCACTTTCAATCCTAAAAAAGCTTTCCCTAACGAAACAGAAATAACTTACATGTTAGGAATCGAAAAAGAAGTTGCTGAAGCTTTGACAAGTGATTTTCAATTTACCATTACAGAAGTAACAGAGTTTAAACAACCTGAAATGAATCAGGAAATGTTTGACAAAGCTTTCGGTGAAGGTGAAGTAAAATCAGAAGAAGAATTTAAGGAGAAAGTTAAGAGCGACTTTGCAAATATGTTGGCTATGGAAACAGATTATCGTTTCACCATTGATGCCAAAGATAAATTAATGAGTAAAGTGGATGTTGCATTTCCTGAAGCATTCTTAAAAAGATGGTTGCTGGCAACAAACCGCGAAAACGAGCAGTTGGATGAGCAAACATTGGAGAATGAGATGCCTCGTTTCTTAGAAGACTTGAAATGGCAGTTAATTCGCAATACCTTAATTAAGGAAAACGAAATTAAAATTGAAGAAGCTGACGTAATTGATTATGCAAAGAAATCAGCACGTATTCAATTTATGCAATATGGTTTAAACAATGTGCCTGATGAGCACCTTGAGAACTATGCTAAAGAAATGATTCAGAAAGAAGAACAACGTCGTCAAATGGCTGAAGGAGCTATCAATGACAAGGTGATGGAGTTCATTAAAGAGGCTGTTAAAATCGAAGAGAAAGAAATCTCTAGAGAAGATTTTAATAAATTATTCGAAAAATAATAGAACAGACATGCCTATCGGGCTGTTTAATTACTAATTTAGCATAGCAAATAAAAATTTTTGAAGATGATTGATCCAAAAGATTTTAAAAAATACGCTACAAAGCATTTAGGTATAAACAGCCTGGTTCTTGACCAATATACTTCAATTACAAATAGTTATATTTCACCAACTATTATTGAAGAGCGTCAGTTAAATGTGGCCAGCATGGACGTTTTCTCACGTTTGATGATGGACCGCATTATTTTTCTTGGCTTGCCAATTGATGATTATGTGGCCAATGTTATTCAGGCACAGTTACTTTATTTAGAGTCAGCTGATCCTTCAAAGGACATCTCTATCTATTTTAACACTCCTGGAGGTTCGGTACATGCCGGTTTGGGTATATACGATACCATGCAATATATCTCATCAGATGTAGCTACTATCTGTACAGGTATGGCAGCATCAATGGGAGCTGTTTTGTTAACAGCAGGAACCAAGGGGAAACGCTCTGCACTGAAGCATTCACGTGTAATGATTCATCAGCCAATGGGAGGAGCGCAAGGACAGGCTTCAGACATTGAAATTACTGCAAGGGAAATTTTAAAGCTGAAGAAAGAATTGTACACTATTATTGCCGATCACTCGGGTAATACCTACAAAAAGGTTGAAAAAGATTCTGACCGTGATTATTGGATGACAGCTGAGGAAGCGAAAGAATACGGAATGATTGATGAAGTATTGGTTCGTAATCCTAAGTAAATATTGACTTAAAATATAGCGATGCAGAATCAGCCTTTGAGGTTGACTCTGCATTCGTGTTTAAAACAACTGTATGGATAAGTGTTCTTTTTGTGGTAGAGAAAGAAAAGATACAAACCTGTTAATTGCTGGAGTTTCAGGACATATTTGTGATAATTGTATCGAACAGGCACATTCAATTCTGGATGAAGAGTTCAAGAAGAAAAACTCATTTAACGTTGATGAGATAACACTTCTTAAACCGCTTGAAATCAAAAAATTTCTTGATCAATATGTGATCGGACAGGATGAGGCGAAGAAGTATCTTTCCGTTGCAGTATACAATCACTACAAGCGTTTGATGCAAAAAAACACCAATGATGAGGTAGAGATTGAAAAATCGAACATCATTTTGGTTGGTGAAACAGGAACAGGTAAGACATTACTTGCCCGCACCATCGCCCGTATGTTGCATGTACCGTTCACCATTGTTGATGCAACCGTACTTACCGAAGCTGGTTATGTTGGAGAAGATATTGAAAGTATCCTAACACGCTTGTTGCAGGCTGCCGATTACAATGTGGAAGCTGCAGAAAAAGGCATTGTATTTATCGATGAGATAGACAAAATTGCCCGTAAGAGCGATAACCCTTCCATTACTCGTGATGTTTCAGGCGAAGGAGTTCAGCAAGGCCTTTTAAAATTACTGGAAGGTTCAATTGTTAATGTTCCACCCCAAGGAGGTCGTAAGCATCCTGAACAGAAAATGATTCCGGTTGATACCAAAAATATTCTGTTTGTGTGTGGTGGTGCTTTTGATGGTATTACACGAAAAATAGGACAGCGTTTAAATACTAAAGTAGTTGGATATACAGCCAGCAAATCAAACGAGAAAATTGATAAGGATAACCTGTTGCAATATATTGCGCCACAGGATTTGAAGTCATTTGGTTTGATACCAGAGATTATTGGTCGTTTACCAGTATTGACCTATCTGCAACCTTTAAACCGTGAAATTCTGAGACGTATCCTTACCGAACCTAAAAATTCGATAATCAAACAGTACGAAAAGTTGTTTGATATTGATAAGATTAAGTTGGTATTTACGGATGAAGTGTTAGACTATATCGTTGATAAGGCAGTAGAATTTAAATTGGGTGCACGTGGATTACGTTCCATTTGCGAAACGATCATGATTGACTCAATGTTTAATGCACCTTCTGGTAAAGACAAAGAGCTAATCATTAGTCTCGACTATGCTAAAAAGAAAATAGAACGTGCTAACATTGCCCGACTTAAGGCAAGCTAAAAAAGTTCAAAAACAATATTAAAGAGCGGCTTATGGCCGCTTTTTTTGTCTCTATTAATCTTAAAATCAAAAAATTCTGCATCATTCATCTTAAATAGTCGTATATTATTACTTCTTCTGACGACTAAAATAGGTGAATGAAAAGATTGCTTATAATATCATCCATGCTTTTGGTATTCATGATAAATGGATATGCACAATATTTTGGTCAGAATAAGCCTACCTATAAAGAATTAAACTACCAACTCTTTAAAACACCTCACTTTGAATTATACCATTACTTCAAAAATCCTGAATTAGTTAAGGATTTAGGTGAAATGGCAGAAAAATGGTATTACTATCATCAGCAGGTTTTAATCGATACTTTTTATACTCGAAACCCAATTATCCTGTATTCGAATCATGCCGATTTTCAGCAAACCACCGCAATTGGCAGTCGAATTGATGTTGGTACCGGAGGTGTTACCGAAGGAATGAAAAATCGTGTTGTTTTACCTGTTACCTATAGCCATCATCAGACAGATCACGTGATGGGACATGAATTGGTACATGCTTTTCAGTATCACATGCTGGAAGTTGACCCGGAAATAAGTCTGATGTCAATTGGCAATATCCCATTATGGATGGTGGAAGGAATGGCTGAATACCTCTCAATCGGCAGTGTCAACAGCCAAACTAACTTATGGATGCGTGATGCCTTGATTAATAATCATTTCCCTTCTTTAAAGGAAATGACCTACGATTATCGGTACTCGCCATACCGCTTTGGTCATTCATTCTGGGCATTTATTTCTTATAAATACGGAGAACAATATGTACCCCGATTATTCAAAGCTACTGCCCGGGAAGGCTACGAAAAAGCAATAGGTGATGTTTTAATGATTTCAACTGATTCGTTATCGGTGTTGTGGAAAAAAACAATAAAGGATCATTTATTGGATGCTTCAATCGATTCAACCTTTACCATTATAGGAGAACGAATATTATCGAAAAAAAACAGCGGACGTTATAATCTGAATCCTGCAGTGAGTCCTGATGGAAAACACATCGTGTTTTTGTCAGAGAGAGATCTGTATGCCATCGATTTATTTTTGGCCAATGCAAATACCGGCGACGTTGAGTCGCGCTTATATACAGCCACCAGCCACGATGAAATTGATGCGCTTAATTATCTCGAAACATCAGGATGCTGGTCACCCGACAGTCGGTATTTTGCTTTTATTGCTTTTGCAAAAGGGAAAGCAACCTGTATGATTTTTGATACGAAAAAAAAGCAAATTATCAATGAAATTAGTTTCGAACAGGTAGATGATATCAATTGGCCAACATGGTCACCCGATGGTGATGAGATTGCCTTTGCTGGTCTGAAAGAGGCTCAATCGGACATATACATCTATCATCTTAAATCGAAAGAATTACGCAATTTGACTAATAACAGATTTGCCTGCATGCAACCATCTTGGTCGAAGAGCGGACAACATATTTATTATAGTACAGATGAGCCTTCGGAAAAACATTTACCTAATTCAAGAGGTTTTTTTAATATTGCCTACACAGATAAAGAATGGAAGCATAAGGTTTTTAACACTTTTGAAGGAGCAAAAAACCTGAATCCTGTTGAGTTAGGTTCGCACGATGAAGTCTTATTTTTATCCGATTTTGACGGTCGACGAAATCTGTACCTTCTGAATACATCAAATAATCAAATATTCAGAATTACCGAATATCCAACAGGTATCATTGGTATGACAGAATACTCTCCTGCCCTTGCAGTATCAGGACAATGTTTATATTATACCATGCTGTGGGACGGTGAGTTTTCGATTTATAAAACCAACACAAAATTTATCAACCGAAATAAAAAAGAGGTTCACGACAGACAGATGAATCTTGCCGCATCACGCCTGGTCCCTTTCTCTCCTATCCCATCGCAGGTGGAAACCAACTTATATTTTAATCGCCAACCCTATACCCTCTCTGTTGATAGCTTCTTTAATGATCAGATAAAAAGAAAATTTAAACTCGATTACCTGGGAAATATCCAGGGAGGAGTTATGGCAGGCAGGTTTGGCGCTGGTATGGCAGGTAGTATGGAAGCACTATTTAGTGACATTCTGGGACAGAACATGCTTTATACAGCGCTAAGTATTAATGGTGAGGTATATGATTTTGGTGGACAGGTAGCCTATATCAACCAGCAAAAAAGGATAAAGGTTGGAACCAGTTTATCACACATTCCATACCGATATGGCAGTTTTACTTACGATATTATTGAAAACGAAGACGGAACTACCGGTAAAAGTCTGAGTTACCTTTTCAGACGAACTTTTGAAGACAAAGCATCTGTTTTCACCTTTATTCCCATCAATAAAACACGACGGTTTGAGTTAGGAGCTTCTTATGCTCTCTATCATTATCGAATAGAGAAATTCAAAAACCTGAGTTCATACAATCAGTTTTATGCTTCTGAGAAGGAAAAAATGCCAGCCCCATCAGGATTTGGAACTGCTATCCTCGATTTTGCTTTTGTAATTGACAATACAAAAATGGGCTTAGCTTCACCGGTTGAAGGAAAGCGGTTACGAATACAGGCAGAACATTATTTGCATCATATGAAGATGCAAACCTTATTAGTTGATTATAGAAAATATTTCTTTGTTAAGCCTTACAGTCTGGCTTTCAGAATATACCACTACGGGAGATACGGAAACGATTCTGACAGCGATCGGATGACTGAATTATTTTTGGGTTCACCCTGGTATGTGAGAGGTTATGATACCGGCGAGTTCTATGGCAACGAAACAGAAGATGGAAACACCATCAGTTTAAACCAACTTATTGGTACCCGACTGCTTGTATCTAATATTGAGTGGCGTGTTCCTTTTACCGGACCACGAGAACTGGCTATGATCTCTTCCGGCATATTATTTAGCGAGCTGGCATTATTTATTGATGCTGGTGTATGTTGGAACCAGGAAAGTCACCCGGTTTTAAGCTTAACTACTCATTCTGCCAGTGAAAGAATCCCTGTTTTTAGCAGTGGTCTGGCATATCGGATAAATCTTTTCGGAGCAATGGTTATCGAACCTTATTACGCCTTTCCTTACCATCAGGGAGAGTTCAAGCCAGGCCAGTTTGGGCTGAATATTCTGGCCGGATGGTAATTTATACAGGTAATAAATAATGCCTCACCTCTCGGAATTCTTATCAAATTTGTTATCTTGGTAGTGTGGGACAGATGCTTAAGGGACAGGAGATGTGATTCGCTAAACGATCCTTATGAAACTTCTTAACTACTCAGTTTCTTTGTCAGATCTACTTTTTATCACAGCTAAAGAATACTATTTCTTTCGTGTGATAACGGTTCTTCATCGTCGTTTAGTAATGAGAATAGTGCTAAATCATTTACTAACTAAAATACCAAGTTTATTATGAGTTCAATTTTTTGGTTGATTCCAGTCTCATCGCTAATAGCCTTGAGTTTTGCCTGGATATTCTTCAAATCAATGATGAAAGAGTCCGAGGGTACTGATAAAATGAAAGAAATTGCACAACATGTGCGTGACGGAGCGATGGCGTACCTTTCGAGCCAATACAAGGTGGTTGGAAAAGTTTTTATTGTATTGGTAGTTCTTTTAGGTGTGTTGGCATACATGGGTGTACAAAATCCGTTTGTACCCATTGCCTTTTTAACAGGAGGTTTCTTCTCTGGTTTATGTGGTTACCTGGGCATGAAAACTGCCACTTACGCTTCTGCCCGAGCTGCTCACGGTGCATCCAACTCTCTTAACAGAGGTTTAAAAGTAGCTTTCCGAAGCGGTGCTGTAATGGGAATGGTCGTTGTAGGTTTTGGATTATTAGATATTGCATTATGGTTTTATTTCCTGAACGAGATTGTATTTACGCCTGATCATCTTGTGAATGGATTTAGTTTTCTGGGATTAGACTTCGTTCATGCCGGCACAACAGAACATCATAAAATGGTGGAAATTACTGCCACCATGCTGACATTTGGAATGGGAGCCTCTACTCAGGCATTATTTGCACGTGTTGGTGGAGGTATTTATACAAAAGCTGCCGACGTTGGTGCTGACCTTGTAGGTAAAGTAGAAGCCGGAATACCTGAAGATGATCCTCGTAACCCTGCAACCATTGCCGATAATGTAGGCGATAACGTGGGTGACGTGGCTGGTATGGGTGCCGACCTATATGAATCGTATTGTGGTTCGATATTGGCAACTGCTGCTCTGGGTGCAGCACTACCTGGCTTAACAGGTGATTTACAGTTAAAAGCAGTTATGGCTCCTATGATTGTAGCTGCCATAGGTATTCTTCTATCTATCGTTGGGGTTTTTATGGTACGTACCAAAGAATCGGCAACTCAGAAGAATCTTTTGAACGCCCTATTGATTGGTACAGGAGGAAGTTCTGTTCTTATTCTAATTGCAATAGCCATTTTGGCATATATAGACTGGATTACCTGGGGAATTTTTGGATCTGTAATTGCTGGTTTGGCAGCAGGTGTTATCATTGGTCAGGGAACAGAATATTACACTTCTGATGAGTACAAACCAACACAAGGCATTGCCGGACAGGCTGTACAAGGCCATGCTACTACCATTATCGATGGTATTGCTGTAGGTATGTTCAGTACCTGGATTCCGGTTGTTACCATCGTAGCTGGTATTATTGCTGCTTTTGGCTTTGCAGGTGGGTTTACTAATTTCTCAGAAGGTGTCTACGGCATTGGTTTTGCTGCTGTTGGTATGTTATCAACATTAGGAATCACATTGGCTACCGATGCTTTTGGCCCGATTGCTGATAATGCCGGTGGTAATGCTGAAATGTCACATCTTCCTAAAGAGGTTCGTGAACGTACCGACGCATTGGATATGTTAGGCAATACAACTGCTGCAACAGGTAAAGGTTTTGCCATCGGTTCTGCAGCTCTTACTGCCATGGCCCTTTTAGCAGCTTATATGGAAGAAATCAGATTATGGCTGGGTAAAGTACCTGAAAAAGGACAGGCTTTCCTGGAAGCCACAGGCTTAACATCCTATGCAGATGCCAACATTAAAGATTTTGTTTCTTTCTACGATCTTTCATTATTCAATCCAATGTTGCTGGGTGGTTTATTCCTTGGAGCTATGATGGCATTTGTTTTTTGTGCAATGACCATGAAAGCTGTTGGACGAGCTGCCGGCTCAATGGTGGAAGAAGTTCGTCGTCAGTTCAGAGAAATTGTTGGAATCATGGATGGAACAGGTACTCCTGAATATGCCAAGTGTGTTGCTATTTCAACAAAAGGAGCACAACGTGAAATGATTGTACCTTCGTTACTGGCCATCATTGTTCCTATTTTGGTAGGACTTGTTTTGGGTGTTGCCGGTGTTGTAGGTCTATTGGCCGGAGGTTTAACTGCCGGATTTACATTGGCTGTAATGTTAAACAATGCCGGTGGAGCATGGGATAATGCTAAAAAATACATCGAAAAAGGACATCATGGTGGTAAAGGAAGTGAGGCTCACAAAGCTGGTGTAACCGGAGATACAGTGGGAGATCCATTCAAAGATACCTCAGGTCCTTCATTAAATATTTTAATTAAATTAATGACAATGGTATCGGTTGTGATGGCCGGTTTAACAGTTGCTTACTCAATTTTTGGATAGAATCGTTAATCATCACCATATGAAATCCCGTCGAAGTTCGGCGGGATTTTTATTTAGGTTAAAATAAACGATCGTCTAAAATAAGTAGTTCAATTCTTCTTAGAATTGAGAATAACCTTTCAATTAACTTAAAATCATTCATCATCAACTAAATCTTTCCTTTATTTTTGTACACTCAATAAAGTAGCATTAATATGGAGCTGGGAAAAAGCATAGAAGAAACTACAGAGTGTTTTAAATTTCTTTCTGATGAGGAATTAAAACTTTTACAGGACAAAAAAGCTCGTATTACCTACCTGAAAGGTGAAAATGTAATGAAACAAGGAGCCTTTGCAACCCATGTATTATTTGTTGTGGATGGATTGGTTCGCGTTTATTTACAAACAGCAGGTACCAAGCAGATCAACCTACAGCTTAAAAAACAGGGCGACTTCATGGCATTCTCAGCTGTTTTCGGAGATGATGTATACCCCTACTCGGCTGTGGCTATGAAAGACTCAATTATCTGTATGGTTGATAAGGAAGCGTTAAAAGAATTGCTTGTTTCCAATCCTGAATTTGGTTTAAAAATCACCTCGCGCAACTATGAAATTGAGAATCGTTATCTTGAAATCATTAGTAATATTTCCTATAAGCAGATGCGTGGTAAATTAGCATCAACACTTATCTACTTATCTAAATTTGAGGCTGAAGGTGTTAATGTTTTTGAACACATGTCGCGGCAGGATATCGCTGATTTTGCCTCAATCACCAGTGAAAGTGCCATTAAATTTTTGAAAGAATTTGAAAAGGATAATATTATTCAGCTTGATGGCCGCCAGATTTCGATCCTTAAAATGGATTCATTAAAGATGATCAGTAAGAACTCCTGATCTAAAATCTATCGTACGGATTACGTGTTCGTGGAGTAATCATGTAAGGCGTCATCGGTGATGACCAGTTGTTATAGGTACCATACGAATTTCGTCCAATACCAAATTCAGCTTCTACCCTGAAACCATTGGAGAATTTATATCCTACAAATGCTGATGTAGCAATACTATTTAAATCAGGGATAGATGGACCTGATAGATTTTGCTCAAATATCTGGATATTCCCCATAACAGAACTTCCTACATACAGCTTTTCATTAATATTATAAGACCCTTGCGCATAAAGTCCAATATGAGTTGCTGTTCCATCAAAAGATGCAACATAACCCGGAGCAATCCAAACCGGCATATCATGAAAAGTACTTCGGCTTAACACAGGTGCTACATTGAATTGCCACTTCTCATTAGGTACATACCAAAATTGCGGAGCAACATAAAGATTTGTTCCAAATCCTCCATTAAAATCTGTTGAAACACTGGTGCCAACTTCAACACCCATATGAAATGGATTCTGCAAAGTGTCCATGGATGGATTATGTCCGAGCACTAGCCGGTTATATAGTAAAGAGTCTGTTGAAGAAAACTTAGTTGAATCGGAGGTAATCGCAACCATTGATGTTTCCTGCGCTTTGGAAACAAATCCAATCAATATTACGAAAAGGAATAGTGGTAATCTCAACATTTTTTACCATTTAATAAGGTTAAAGATATAACAAAAATTATACCGAATCATGGATAAAATGGCATATGAAGCTTTATTTAATTTAATCCTTTTGACTTTCAAAATTCAAATGTGCAATAATTTTGATAGCTATTTTATTAATAGTATTCCATTCTGATTGTTTCATAAATATATCCAAAGGTGGATACAATGGCTTTAAACTAGCTTGACCATTCTTAACGGCTATGTCAAATTCTACAAGTTTGTCTTGTTCCTCTTTGGTAAAAAACATAGAAATATTTTTCCATTGAGAAAACAATTCTTCCCACTGAATAAATAGTTCCTCAGTAATATTGAAATCAGGATTTTCTTTCTGATAGCTTAATTGCTCATCCTTATTTGACCAAAGCTCAACAATTCCTATTAAACTTTTTCTGGTTAATTCTCCATAATCACTCTCCTCAATTTCTTCTCCTTTTTCAATCTCTATAAATGGCACATACTCTTCTTTAGGTTTTTTATTTTTTAGTGGTCTCTTTTTAATCTTTACCTGATAGAAATAATATGGGGCATAAAATGTATTTAGAAAAAACAGAAGTAAAATGGCGTGAGAATATCTATCAAATTTATACCAGAACCAAAAACAATATAAAACCTAAAGAAGATGAAGATTGCCATTATAGAATGTATAACAGGAAACCACCCCGTCTCAAAAAAGCTTTTTGCAATCAAGCCTTTTGCCACTAAAACAACAGAAACAGGAAATCCTATCATTATCAAAGGAACATATATAATGTGAATCCAGAATGAAATAAATGCCAATCTTTCAAATGTTTTCATAAATATTAAAATAAGCTTAGTCCAAACGAAATTAAAAATAAATAAAAAGGCCACTCCAATGAGCAGCCTTTTAAAAATATCATTAATGAATAAATTACTTCATTGCTTTGTAGGCATTAATCAATCCATTGGTTGATGCATCGTGTGAAGTAACAGCCTGATCATTCACTAGCTCAGGTAAAATTGCATTGGCTAGTTGTTTACCCAATTCAACACCCCACTGGTCGAAACTATAAATATTCCAGATGATACCTTGTACAAAAATTTTGTGTTCGTACATGGCTATCAATGCACCCAAAGTGCGTGGATCCAACTGTTGCATTAAAATTGAGTTGGTTGGAATGTTACCAAGGAATACTTTATATGGTAATAAAGCAGCTACTTCTTCGTCAGATTTTCCGGCAGCTTTTAATTCAGCTGTAACCTGCTCTTCAGTTTTACCAACCATCATTGCTTCGGTTTGAGCAAAGAAGTTAGCCAACAACTTTGGATGATGATCACTTAATGGGTTATGAGACTTTGCAGTTGCCATAAAATCACAAGGAATCAGTTTTGTTCCCTGGTGAATCAACTGATAGAACGCATGCTGACCATTAGTTCCAGGCTCACCCCAAAGAATAGGACCTGTTTGATAAGTAACTTTTTCACCGTTGCGATCAACGTATTTACCGTTACTTTCCATGTTTCCTTGTTGGAAATAGGCAGAGAAACGATGCATATACTGATCGTAAGGTAAGATAGCTTCTGTTTCAGCTCCGTAGAAGTTATTATACCAAACTCCAATCATAGCTAATATTACCGGAAGGTTCTTGTCGAACGAGGTTGTGCTGAAATGTTGATCCATAGCATGAGCTCCTTCCAACAAAGCCTGGTAATTATCGAAACCGATACCACAAGCAATGCTTAATCCGATAGCTGACCACAACGAATAACGACCGCCTACCCAATCCCAGAATTCGAACATATTAGCAGTGTCGATACCGAAAGCAGAAACAGCCTTAGCATTAGTTGATAAAGCCACAAAATGTTTTGCAACGGCAGCTTCATCTTTGGCTGCTTCGAGGAACCATGATTTAGCCGAGTTGGCATTGGTCATTGTTTCCTGTGTTGTAAATGTTTTAGAAGCAATGATGAAAAGCGTTGTTTCAGGATTCACTTTTTTCAATGCTTCTGCAATATGAGTCCCATCAACATTGGATACAAAATGAAGGTTGATGTTTTCCTTTTTGTAAGGCTTTAAGGCCTCAGTAACCATCAACGGACCCAAATCGGAACCACCAATACCAATGTTCACAATATCAGTAATAGCTTTTCCACTGTAACCTTTCCACTCACCTGAAATAAGCTTCTCAGAAAAAGCTTTCATCTGATCTAAAACAGCGTTTACTTTTGGCATCACATCTTCGCCATCCACCATAATAGGTGTATTGCTTCTATTACGTAAAGCCACATGCAAAACGGCACGATCTTCGGTTACATTGATTTTGTCACCGCCAAATTCAGCATCGATAGCACTTTTTAAACCACATTCTTCGGCCAGTTGAATCAAAAGACTCAACACCTTATCATCAATACGGTTTTTTGAAAAGTCAAGCAAAATATCTTCAAAACGCAATGAGTATTTGTCGAAACGTTGACCATCTGCAGCAAACAAATCTTTCATCTGAGTGTCTTTGAACTCAGCATAATACTCTTCAAGCGCTTTCCACGCTTTAGTAGTAGTTGGATTAATACTTGGTAACATGTTTATAATTTTTGTTCTTGGTTTTACGGAGTAATATTTGGGTCGCGTTTGTCTTAACAGTTCCGTTAAATAAAATGCAAATATAGAAATCACAAGCGAGAATGAGAATTCAAATGAGTATCAAATCGTTGAAATAAGGAATAAAAAATACTGCCAGCAAAATTTTTGTAAAATCAATACAGAGTATTCGAAACTCAAATCTTTTTAACCCTTTGTAGAAATATTATTAGCATAATATATACTTTTTTCTATTTTTATATTGTTTATTACAAATAGAAATATTAAACTGACAACCAGCAATATAAATACCTAACCAATGTTTAAAAAGATAATTTTTCCATTTATATTCTATTTTTTAAATCTTTTTACCTCTGAAGCACAATATATTACTATAACGGGGCAGATTGATAACGCACCTAACGGTACAATACTATTTATAAGAGATTTAAAATCTTTTCAATTAATTGATTCGATTGAAATATCGAATGGTCTCTTCAGCTGGGAATGCCATAACCCTGAAGATCCAATTATTTTACACAATAAGAGAAATGAATTCAGCTACAAAGATCGAGTCATTCTATGGGTGAATTCTGAGAATATTCATGTTGAAGGTAACTTCGATTATCTTAAAAACCTAAAAATTATTGGTTCAAATGATTCTGATAACTTTCTGGAAGTAAAAAAACTTTTCAAACAGGAATCCAAAAAACTGGATAGTTTGCATTCGATCTCTTACCAAGAAAAAGTTGATAAAGAACAGGAATTACTTTTGATTAAAAATGAGATTGCCAACTCACTATCAAAATATTCCAAATCATTTCTAAAGAATGTATTTACTATTGAATTATTATATGAGCCACAATATTTTAGTTACAGCACTATTCGCC
The DNA here is from genome assembly GCF_963674565.1 of uncultured Carboxylicivirga sp. Lineage (NCBI taxonomy): Bacteria > Pseudomonadati > Bacteroidota > Bacteroidia > Marinilabiliales > Marinilabiliaceae > Carboxylicivirga > uncultured Carboxylicivirga sp. The sequence goes on along the minus strand of NZ_OY771430.1, from coordinate 4,419,497 downwards.
AGTCAGATATTCTGGACATCTATACCCTGCTTCCTGATTACTTAAAAGATTCTCTTGACTCAAAAAACTTTTACAGATATGAAACACTTCCATATTTAAATAATAGTGGGACAAAAGCTATTGAAATAAGCATGACTGATCCCAATGGAAGAATAGTATCTTTATCTGACTTGAAAGGGAAATATGTACTATTAGACTTTTGGGCATCATGGTGTAAGCCTTGCAGAGAGTCATTCACTGACCTTAAAAAAATATATGCCAAATATAAAGATAACGGCTTTGAAGTGTATTCAGTATCAGGTGATGATAATAAAACAAAGTGGATAAATGCCATTAATAAGGACTCTATACCATGGATTAATGTATCAGACTTACAAGGAATGAAAAATCAAGCCTTTATTGATTACAATGTAAATGGCGTTCCTGTAAACTTTTTAATTGATCCCGGTATGATTATCGGCCGCGATTTCTATGATTTTAGTCTTCTTGCCAATGAATTACATGACATATTCGAACAAAAAAGTGAAAATCCGTAATTCAACCATCCTCTAATTTTTACAAAAGCACTATTATTATAACATATCCTTTTTGCTACTTTTATATTGTGTATAGCGAAATAAAAAAAATGCTCAAAATAACCTTTCAACCTTAATAATAATTACCATGACAAAAAAGGACTTCTTTATTCTTATCATTAAACTATTTGGTTTATACTCAGTAATAACTTCAGCCTTTATCACAATACCTCAGAATATTTCCCTTCTTATGATGGATTTTAATCTGGTATCCTTAATTTTCATTAGCCTGGCAGTGGCAATACCAATTACTTTATTTGTTTTCCTTATCTTCAAATCTCATCGTATCGCGAGAATGTTGAAACTGGAACAGGGTTTTGATACTGATACTTTAGAGCTTGGAAAGCTTAATTCTAATGAGTTTGTTAAAATTGCTGTATTAATAATTGGGGGTATTATGATTTTAAATAATTTACCTCATTTTATTTTTCAGTCAGTCAGCTGGTTTCAGTCAGAAATGAGAAACAATATTCTTAACACTCCCGATAATTGGAAATGGTTTGTAAGTGGATTTTATATTACAATTGGTTATCTTTTAATAACGAATGTAGGACTGGTTTCAAAGATCTTAAACTACAAAACCAAAAAATTGGATTAGTATGATAATTAAAAAAGCTCTACACCAGGAAAATATGGTTCAGCTTTTTTTAAAACTTGAGTTAGCTAATTCTCAGGAAAAGGAAATAATACTGGCTGAAATTGAGAGACGAAATCTTTCTGAAAAAGAAATGAATCGTGCTGAAAAAGAATATAAAAGTTTCAAAAAATATCTTGAAGAAGAAGCCAGCAAACCTTTACCCTGGTACTGGAAAGTAAGTTGTATTCTGGTACCTTTTTCTGCCTGTGAATCATATGGAAATAACAAACTAAATGAGAGAGATTCTGTAATGATCAATTCAACACATAACACACTACAACGAAAAGAAATATATAAATACAGTAAAATAGGCTTAATCATTTACGGTCTCATTTTCATACCACTAATAATCGCTAGGATGGTCACGCAAATATTTTTTAGATAAATTATACTATCATTTTTCTTTCCATATTATTTTAATAGATAATTGTCTCTGCTTTCAAATATACAACACACTGTTAATTTGAGCGTTGTAACTTTTAAGATGAATAGCAGTATACATTGCAGTTGACCAATATGAAAGAAAACTAAAACAAATGAAAAAAACTGCATTATTATTACTGATCAGCTTTTTAGCCATCACAACTTTCTCGCAAAAAATAGAAGATATTGTTGTTGAAACCTCTTATTTAACCTATCCACGAATACCTGTTAAAGACATTGATTGGAGTAGCCTAAAAGCTGAGGTTGCTCATTCCGAAATCAGCGTTGGTGATAAAGCCATATTGAAAGGATCCAATCTCTGTAAGGCTAAAGGTGCCAGCTTAAAGGATGCAAAAGTTATCGAAAACTTTTATTACAGCATAAAATACACCACTCCATCAGCTATTTTGGTCTTAACTGATAATTCCGGCAGTGTATTGTTCAGTAAATATACATCTGAGAGTGGCGAATCAAGCGTTTTATTTGGAAAAGATGAATGTTACTTTCTTGAACAAATACTAACGGATGTATGGAAAAAACAAGAAGAAGGATTTGTAAATGAACTGGCTACTGATGAATACAAAGCCATTCAGACAAATGCACAAAACTACATGGATGAGGCAGTAATGTTCCGATATGTACCTGAAAGTTTAGAGGTATTTAGTCCAAAGACCAACAAAGATCACAATTATGATGGATTGACTGAAATCGCTCAACAAGCTGCGAAGGGATATGAGTTATTAAAAGATGATTATCAGAATGCAGAAGGTAAGGCCTTACTTGAAAAGTCTATCACAGAGTGGGAGAAGGAATTGGAAGCGACTGACCTGAATGACCGTAACTCAAGAATAAATAAGAAAGTTGCCGGAACACTAAGAGCCAATATAGCTTTAGCCTACGCCTATCTTCAGCAATTCGACAATGCCATTATTCAATCACGTAAAGCGCTAACAATTTATGCAGGAACAACTAATAACAGAACCCTCAAATGGGAATCTTTGAATGACAGATGTCGCGAACAAAATACTTATTACCTGATGAATAAAGATGCACAAGTTGATTTGACTGAGCATAAAATTATGGTTGAAAACAGAGGTCTGGAAGCATACGAATCTTTCAAAACTCAATACAAAACTTATGCAGCCAATCAACAGGGTGCAGAAATTATGGCTGCCAAAGAAGCTCATGATAAAGCTGTTGAATCGGGAGAAATAAACAAATACGAAGGGATGATTACACAGACAGCCACACAAGGCTACATGTTAATGTATATGTCCTTTCAAAAACTGGGTGAGTTCCCTGTTGAGGTTTGTGAACTAACGCAATTAAACCAGATTTACTTTAGCAATCAAGGTATTAACAGCATTCCTCCTGAAATTAAGAATCTTAAAAATCTGAATAAACTAACCTTATCCAATAATAATATTTCGATAATTCCTGACGAGATTGGAGAGTTGACCGAATTAAAAACACTGAATTTAAAAGGGAACCCTCTTCCTCAAAGCGAATTGGATAAACTAGCCCGTTTATTACCAAACTGTAAAGTAAAGTTTTAGAAAATAAACATAAAAATAGAAGGTCATCCAAATTTAAGCGGATGACCTTTTTTATTGGCCTTAACTCCTACAATTCATAAATTATTACTTCAAATATTGTACATTTAAAGACTTTAAATAACCTTTAACTTTAAAAGTATGATTTTAGGAGTTTGTAAATGGCTTAGTAATAAACTTGGCTGGGATGTAACAATTATTAGAATTGCTTTTGTAATTGCAGCCCTGTTTTTTGGTACAGGAATAGGTTTATATCTAATACTTTGGATAGTCAAGATTCTTTCGAAATAATCAACAATAAACAATTGCCGATAGGTCGAACCTACCGGCAACAAGTAAATGAGTTATTTCAACTCAAAAAATCATAAGTTTTTCATCACCTCATCAATTTTCATTACCTGTTCATTCGAAGTAATCATTCCCCAGTTGACAAAGTCCATTTTCCATTCATCATTTTCCAGAATCCAGTTCACTGTCATTCGATACGACATAGTTTTGGAAAATACAGGCTCAACAAATTCTTCAATACTGGTAGCCGAGTTTGCATCATGATTCACCCGAACAATCCTTTTATCTATGTTGTAAGAAAGGTTCTGATTCAATTGACGGGCAAATTCAGTGGCGTCTTTGATAAAGCCATATTTATCAACAACCTCAGTCTGGTCGGTACCCATATATAGCATCTCTTCCGACATCATATTGCTCACCGTTTCAATATCCCATGTTTTAAAGGCTTCATGAAACTTATCCAACAAAGAATGAATTTCCTGCTGAACTATTTTTAAATCAATCTTCTCATTATGCGTTGCTTTCATAGTAAAGTGTTTTAATCAGTAACCGGTTCTTCTTTTAGTGCAGTGTTTATGGTAGCAATATCTTCGTTGTAGGGTATAAAAGCCCAATCCATGAAATTGATCTTCCAGCTCATATCAGATTTAATCCAGTTGGTTGTTAATCTAAATGGCATTTCTTCGCTCCAGTATGGAATATAGAATTGCTCAACAACAATACATGATAATCCATCTTTCGAAACCTTAAGAAGCCGTTTATCAATTTCATACTCAAACTGATCTGATGTATTTTGCTTTGCTTCTTCCCACAATCCGATCAGCATCTTTTTATCCCAAAACTCTGTTGGATCCGAGCCTATGAATAAACCTTCATCATCTATCATGGCTGATAAGCGGTCGATTTTAAGTTCAATAAATACAGAGTGAAATTCATCAAGAAGAGCGGTAATTTCCTTTTCGACCGCTTTACTGTCCACTTCAGTTTTAGGCGAATTGGGAGCACACGATACCAGAGCAGCCAAACCGACCATCATTACAAATAGTTTTAAGTTCATTTTGCTTGTTTTTGGATTCAACACAGTCATTAACAGACCAATAATTTTTTGAATGAATGCAAGTTACAACCCAAAGCAAACCCTTGTCAATAAAAGCAAGACACAAAAAAAGATTGTCTTACGACAATCTTTCTTTTTTAAGGGTATGAGATCATTCACACGGAGGTCTGAAATTTCCATTCATTGAAACCCATTGTAGATTGGTTACAATACCTTCCTCCCCAACTACTCTCATTAAAATTATCTGACCAATCTTCACATAATTTTCAACTCTTACAAAATGATAACGTTTACCACTAACCAATCCATAAACGTCGCTTTGTTTAACGCTAAAGTGAGTAACATTACCATTTTCAACCACTTGAAAAACAACTGTTCCTACCAACTGCTCTCCGGCACACATACAATAGAAATCAATTGCAAAAGGCATTTCATATGCCTTACTGTTTGACTCTGGATTATTAGCGCTTGAACTTAACACTATCAGAAAAGATAACATTACACCCATCGTCCATTTTACCAATGTTTTCATAATAACATGTTTTAAAGTTTGCATTACAAATGTCCTTCAAAGCATGTTGCATCATTAGCAATAAGGTTTCAGAATATTTCGATCATGTTGCAAAAACAGAAAGCATGTTTCATTAAAGAGATAAAGAAGTAATAAGAAACTTAAAGAGGTCCTTTTTTCAAAGAACCTCAAATTATTTCTAAGAATGAATTATCAACTTCTAACTAAAGATATTTAGGCTGATTTCTTAGCGTATAAATATTACTCCTATTGATTAAACTTATCCACGATAACTGCGCAGGCTGCGTCACCTGTAATATTTAACATGGTTCGCAACATATCAAAAACTCTGTCCAGTGCATAGAGTAAAGGCAGACCAGCAATTGGAATATCAGCTGAAACCAAAACGGCAATCACTAGTAAAGATGGCCCCGGCACACCTGCCTGACCAATGGAACCAACTGTTGATGTCATAATAATGGCCAGATATTGTGTCATGGTGAGATCAACATCAAACAACTGTGCAAAAAATACAGCCACCAATGCATAATACATAGCACTACCCGTCATGTTAATGGTAGCACCCAATGGTAATACAAACCCTGTTGTAGCTTTAGTAACATTAAGTTCCTCCTCACATATTTCCATATTTACGGGTAAAGTGGCCATTGACGAACTGGTTGATAAAGCTACAATCTGTGCTTTGGGCATCTTGGACATAAATTTTCGGATCGAAGCTTTTGAAAACAACTTTAATGTTAAAGGATACATAACCAGTAATAGAATGATACCTCCCAGAATATTAACCCATAATAAATCAAGCGCCATCGATAAAAGGTCGAAGCCAAAAGCTCCCACGGATGAAGCCATTAAGCCAAATACTCCAACAGGAGCTGTCCACATCACAATTTTGATCATCCAGATCAATGCTTCAACCAGGTAGTTCATCCCTTTCATCAGTGGTTCCTTTTTGTTTTTCGGTAATGTAGAAATACCAATACCCAGAAATAACCCAAAGAAAATGATTTGAAGAATGTTACCACTAACAAGTGATTCAATTGGGTTAGCAGGAATAATTGAAATTATAGTATCCCAGAATCCAGCTGAAGAATGAACAGGTGCAGCTTCCTGTGGAAACATAGCCAACACTTTTTCAGGTTCCAATCCTTTACCCGGCTTCCAAATTTCGCCCAACAACAAACCCAACGATATTGAAATAACAGTTGTGACAATAAAATAGGCAATGGTGCTTAACCCAATTTTGCCAGCAGATTTGGTAGCTCCCAATGAAGCAGCCCCGGAAATAATAGAAACGGCGACCAAAGGAATGACCAGCATTTTAATTAACTGAATAAAAAGATCGCCAAGTGGGGAGAAAATGGATGCTTTGGGTCCCATAAAAATTCCTACAGCCACCCCAACAATCATTGCTACTAAAATCTGAAATCCTAAATTCTTGATTAATTTTTTGAACGTCATTCCTGTTTATTCTTAACTGTTTTTAATTGGCGCGTAAGTTCGTAAGAATTTTTTAGGTATCAACAGCCCTTCATCGTTTTAATACCAACCTGTTTATTCTTATCTTTGGCGCTTGCATCTGCACACTTCAAATTGATACCAGCGTAAATGATTGATCAGGTAACCATCGATAAAATATTGGAGACCGCCAACAGCCAGATTGTTGACGTGGTATCTGATTATGTTACCCTGCGTCGTCGTGGAATCAATTATCTGGGTAATTGTCCCTTCCATAACGAGAAAACACCTTCATTTACCGTTTCGCCACATAAAGGTATTTTTAAGTGCTTTGGTTGTGGTGAAGGAGGTAATTCCCTCAATTTTATAATGAAGCATGATCAGCTTTCTTTTGTTGAGGCTATCAAAGCTTTGGGTAAGAAGTTCAATATTCATGTTGAAGAAGAAGAATACTCACCAGAGCAACAGAAACAGCATAATGAGCGCGAAAGCATGATGGTGCTAAGCGAATTTGCCGGTAAGTACTTCACAAAGATGCTGAATGAAACAGATGAAGGTAAATCTGTTGGACTTGGATATTTTCGTAGCCGGGGTTTTCGCGACGACATCATTCACAAATTCAATCTTGGCTATTCGCCTGAGAAAAAAGATGCACTTACCGAAGAAGCAGTCAAACAGGGATATAGACTTGAATACCTTGAAAAAACAGGATTATCCATTGTACGCGATGATTATAAAGCAGATCGATTCAGAGGTCGAGTAATGTTTCCTATACACAGTTTGGCTGGTAAAGTGATTGCTTTTGGAGGTCGTATTTTGAAAACAGATGCCAAAACAGCGAAATACCTCAACTCACCGGAGTCTGAAATCTATCACAAGAGTCGTGTACTTTACGGTATTTACCAGGCAAAACAGGAAATAACCCGTCAGGATATGTGTTACCTGGTAGAAGGATACACTGATGTTTTATCATTTCATCAGGCCGGCATTACAAATGTTGTTGCATCCTCGGGTACAGCTCTGACTCCTGATCAGATAAGGCTAATTTCGAGGTTCACTAAAAATATCACCATTATTTATGATGGTGACCCGGCTGGGATAAAAGCATCGCTTCGTGGAATCGATCTTGTTCTGGCCGAAGGTATGAATGTAAAAGTTCTTTTATTGCCCGATGGAGAAGACCCTGACACCTTTGCCAAAGAACGAAGTGAAGAAGAACTGACACAATATATTAAGGAGAATCAGAAAGACTTTATCAAGTTTAAAACTTCGTTACTTCTGGAAGATGCCAAAAACGACCCAATTAAAAGGGCCCAATTGATACAGGATATTGTACGAAGTATCTCAACCATTCCCGACTCCATTATTCGTTCGGTTTATGTGAAAGAGTGCAGCAGCCTGTTAAAGGTTGATGAACGTGTATTGGTTCAGGAAACAGGCAAATTACAACGTCAGAAACTGGAAGAAAACTTTCGTAGAAGTACCACAAGTAACGAACGTCCGGTTGGATATGAGAAACCTGCTACACCTCAAACTCCGGCAAACACCAATCCGTTTGAATTAGAAGAACGCGAAGTACTTCGATTTATAGTAAAACATGGTGAGAAGCTTTTGTCTGATCTAACTGAAGATGGACAGAAAGTTACGGTTGGTCAATACATCATTCATGAACTAAAGCAGGATGATCTATTAAGTATCAATCCTCTTTACAATAAAATGATGGAAGCTTATGAGGTGGTTTGCCATGATCCTGAGGTAATAGCACAGAAATTCTTTGTGAACAATGCCGATACCGACCTGAGTCGTTTGGCATCAGACCTGATTGGGAAAGAATACCAGTTAAGCAGAATTCATGAAAAATTTGGTAAGGTAACACACGAAGAAGAAATCTATCAGGATTTGGTGATGAAGGTTGTTGCTGAATTGAAATGGAAGAAAGTGAAGGTTGTTCTAAAAGAAAAACGGTCACAATTGCAACACATTGGGGCTGGTGGCTCTGAAGAAGAGTTGATGGAGCTGATGCAGGAGATCAACACCTGGCAAATGGTGCTGGCTCACATCTCAAAAGAATTAGGCGGCCGAACCATAGTTTGATAAAAATAAATAACATATACCATGCAAACACTTAACCACACAGACATTGAAGTTATAGAAGCAATTATACGTAAGTGTGACATCTGTTTTATCGGGGTTGTCGATCCGGAGAATAAACCCTATGTGCTACCTATGAACTACGGATATAAAGACCAGATTATTTACCTCCACTCAGCTCCTGTAGGTCGTCTGATCGACATCATTGAAAAAAACAATAACATATGCATTACCTTCTCAACTGATAACGAGTTGGTTTTTCAGCACCCTGAAGTAGCCTGTAGCTACCGAATGAAATCGAAAAGTGTAGTGGTGATGGGCAAGGTTGAGTTTATCGAAGATATGGATGAGAAGCGGGAAGCTCTTAATATCCTGATGAAAACATACAGTGAGAAGGAATTTAAATACAATGATCCTGCCGTTAAAAATGTTAAGATCTGGAAAGTTCCTATGAATGAAGTGTCCTGTAAAGAATTTGGTGCACCACATGATGAATACCGTCTTAAAAGGGATCTTGAAGATTTGAAAAACCACCCAAGAAATAAAGCCTAACCAATTTTTAGCTATATTCAACGTTCTATTTGTACTTAAACCTCAGAATTGACGCTATATGAAGAAAGCATTTTTGTTGTTCTCTTTTTCGCTATTCGTAACTTTTATATTTGCACAAAACGACAAAGAGACTAAAATAAAAACCATTTATAACCAAGGCTTTAACAACGATAAGAGCACCGATGATTTTGAGTTTTCAAATGAAGGTAAATGGTTAATCAGTAAGATGGGGAAACCCGGCAAATCACTTAAATGTTCGGGAAAAGGTGATTACACTAGTGCTCATGAGGGGCCATCAATTATTGCAGTTTTGAAAAATTATGTAGTCTCCAGCTTTGAATTGGAGATGACTATTCAACAAAACGGAAAAAATTTCGATTTACTTGATTTTTGCATCTTCTTTGGTATAAAAGACAAAGAACATTATTGCTATGCGCAGATTGCGGGACAAGCTGATAAAAAGACACATAATATTTTTAAAGTTGACGGATCCAAACCTGAAGTTACAGGCAAAAGTCTGAATAAAGGTGTATTGTGGGGCATTAATGAATGGCATAATGTAAAGGTGATCAGAGATGCAGATGAAAAATCGGTCAAAGTATATTTCGATGATGAATTAATACTCGAATCAAACGATGAGTCATTTGAACCTGGATTTATTGGTTTTGGGTCAACAAGCAGTGCTTTAAAAGTGGATAACATTAAGTTATCAACAACCGAATTTACTGAAAACACAACCTCTATTTTTAAATAAACCCTATGGCACTGAATTATTTGTGGATTGCTTTCTTTTTAATTGCTTTTGCGGTTGGACTGGTACGACTGATATTTTTTGGCGATATGGAAGTTTTCCCAAATATGATCAATGCCACATTTGATAGTGCCAAAACCGGTTTTGATATATCCCTTGGATTAACCGGAGCACTCACCTTATGGATGGGACTAATGAAAGTTGGTGAAAAAGGAGGCATGGTACAACTTATGTCAAAACTTATCGGCCCGTTCTTCAGTCGTCTCTTCCCTGAATTGCCTAAAAATCACCCTGCATATGGAAGTATGATGATGAACATAGCTGCCAATATGCTGGGGCTCGACAATGCTGCAACACCAGTAGGTTTGAAAGCGATGAAAGAATTGCAGGAATCGAATCCTAATAAAGATACGGCTTCCAATGCACAGATCATGTTTCTGGTCCTTAACACAAGTGGGCTAACCATCATCCCGATAAGTGTTATGGCAATACGTGCAACAAAAGGAGCTGTTAACCCATCTGATATATTTCTACCCATACTGTTGGCTACCTTTTTCAGCACTTTAGTAGGAATCATTTCAGTTTCTGTTGTTCAGAAAATAAATCTGTTTGATAAAGTTATCCTTGCCTATCTTGGTGGTTTTATCACTTTAATAGGAGGCTTGATCTGGTATCTCACTACATTACCCCGCGAAATGGTGAATACCTTTTCGTTGCTGGGAGCGAACCTTCTTTTATTCACCATTATCATAGCTTTTATTGTAATGGCGATACGTAAGAAAGTGAACGTTTACGATGCTTTTATTGATGGCGCCAAAGAAGGTTTTGGAATTGCGATCAAAATCATTCCATTCCTTGTTGCCATATTAGTAGCAATTGGGGTATTTCGTGTTTCAGGAACAATGGATTTTATTGTTAATGGCATTGGAGATACATTTGCTTTTATGGGTTTGGATGCTCGCTTTGTTGATGCGCTTCCAACAGCTTTTATGAAACCTTTGAGCGGAGGAGCTGCCCGTGGTATGATGGTAGATGCCATTCATACTTTTGGTGTTGATTCTTTTGTTGGTAAGGTAGCAAGTACCATTCAAGGTTCCACAGATACTACCTTTTATGTATTGGCTGTTTATTTTGGATCGGTAGGCGTTAAGAGAACACGACACGCAGTGGGTTGTGGTTTATTGGCTGATCTTGCAGGAATAGTGGCCTCCATTTGGCTGGCTTACCTTTTCTTTGGTTAAGCAGATATATGCGCAAGTATATTTTCTTGTGAATGAGGTTGCTTACAAGGTATTTCAATATAAAAAGTACTACCGGAGTCAGGTTCTGATTCAAGCCAGATAATACCTCCCAGCATTTTTACATATTCTTTGGTAATAGATAAACCAAGACCCGATCCTTCAAACTCACTTGAATAAGAAATATCAGCTCGCACAAACTGATTAAAAATCACTTCCTGTTTATCCTTACTGATACCAATACCGGTATCACTTATTGCAAATCGGGCAAAGGTTTCTGAAATAGAAAAATTAATGGTTACCTTACCTTTATATGTAAACTTAATTGCATTCTTTAGTAAGTTGGTTAAAATGGAATGTAGCTTATATTCATCCGTTCTTATTTTACAAGGATGGATACAATCACCTTTTTCAACCACTAACTCAATGCCTTTCTCTTTTGCTTCAACACTGAAAAACTCACCAATCTCTTGTATCATCTGCTTCAAGTCCAGATCCTTTAGCATTAGTTTTTCAGCACCTGATTCTATTTTAGATATATCAATGATATTATTGATGGTTGACAACATCCGGGCACCACTTTTCTGAATCAGACTAATGTAATAGCTCTGCTCTTCCGATCCATAATCAGCAGATTTAAGTAATTCAGAGAAGCCAAGAATACCATTCATTGGTGTACGAATCTCATGACTCATATTAGCCAAAAAAGCAGATTTCATCTGATCACTCACTTCAGCTCGCACTTTTGCTATTTCAAGTTCCTGTCGAATTATATTATTCAGTTCTAACTGATGTTGCAAATGTTTGGTCTTCTGCCTCACCTGCTTTTTCAACAGTCGATTGAAAAACAACAATATTCCAATAACAAGACTTAATACAATACCACCAATGATAATATCCTTAATATAGTATCTCCAACTATTAACTGGTTTGTCAAACTCCTTGATCCACTTGTCATAAATTTCCTGGTAAGTACCATTCGCCATAATGATTTCCAAACCATTATTTAATATTTCGGCCAGTTCGGGATATTCGCTGCTTACCTTAAATCCCATATTTCTTTCCAGAAACACATCATTGGTAGCCTGCACAAAATCGAATTTCAAATTCTTTGCAAAATACTTACCGGCATTTTTCTGAGCTATGGCACAAATAACATCTTCTCGTTGCAATGCTTTAAAAAGCTCTTCGTAATTATTGACGAAAATAAAATCGGAGTTCGGATTAAGCGAAAGCATATAATGCTCAAGAACATCATTCTCCCAAAGTACAACTTTGGGTCGCTGTTCTGTTCTTATGTCTTCAACAGATAAAAAGGAGCGATAGTCACTATTATAGAAAAAACAATGACTGGTACTTATTACAGATCGTGTATAAAAGTATTTCTCATCCGATGATCCAGGATAATGTACTCCAGCTACGGCCTGTATTTCACCCGAATCCAATAACCTGACAATTTCCTCCCAATCACCAACAGAGATCTTAATCCGATTATCATAGATGTTATTAATTGCTTTTATGATATCGATATTAAAACCTACCATCTCACCATTAGTGCTATAAAAATGATAGGGTGGATAATTATGACTGACCATAACATGATATTGTCCCATTGCATTCAATCTGGGCAATATCAATGTAAAAATAAGAATGTAAAATATGGTCCGCATTCCAAAAAACAAATTAATAGAAAATTCAGGTGTTTATTTTTTCCAGAGTTATTTACGATCAATCTTATAAATCGTTACACTATTTACATATTAATGCATTATTAAGAAATTAATTCTCTATTCAGAACATATTTCTTCCTCAACCCTGAAGCTCATCAAAAATAAAACACTTTTAAACATTATTGCTATTTATAACTCATCATATTAAATAATTCAAAGTCTATACATCTGTATATCTTATCTTTAATTATTTTACATTTTTTTACATTTACACATTTGTGCAAGTTTAAAAACCATTTGTGTAAGGGTGTAACTTCCATTCATAAGTAAATTCGACGAAAATATTGTTCACATTAAACCACCAAATTTATGAATGACAAAATCAAACGATCTGTTCGAACATATTGTAATCCAATATCATTTTTTTTGATACTGGGTTTTGTTCTTACTTCATCAACCCTTTTCGCTCAAAACAGAGTTGAAGGAGTAATTTATGATGAAACGAATACACCTTTGCCAGGAGCGGCCATAATGATTAAAGGCACAAGTGAAGGAACAATTACCGATATGGATGGTAAGTTTAGTATTGATGCTAACTCATCAGATGTTTTGGTAGTTTCTTTTATTGGCTATAAAAACTATGAAATAACAGTGGCTTCCCAAACCTTTATCACCATCAGCCTTCAACCAGAATCTGTTGGTTTGGATGAAATTGTAGCCATTGGTTATGGAACACAAAAGAAAGGAGATATAACAAGTGCTATTGCCAGTGTTAAATCAGAAGACTTTTTAGTGGGTAACGTCCAAAATGCAGCCGATCTGATTAAAGGTCAGGTTGCTGGTTTGGTAATCACTAAAGCATCAGGAGATCCCAATGCTTCTTCAAGTATCAATATTAGGGGTATGGTATCTTTAATAGGTAGCTCAAATCCTCTCGTACTGGTAGATGGAATACCTGGTGATTTAAATACGGTTGCTCCTGAAAACATAGCCTCCATTGATGTTCTAAAAGATGCGTCAGCAGCAGCAATTTATGGTACACGAGGAGCCGGTGGAGTAATAATTATAACCACAAAAGGTGGACAACGTCAGGGCAAACCGGTTGTTTCTTATGATGGATATTATACCACTTCTGAGTTTTACAAAAAAGCTGAGTTTATGGGTCCGGAAGATATAAGAAATGGATTAACAGCTTTTAAAGATGCCGGATACGATACCGATTGGTTAAAAGGAATATCGCAAAACGCCTACACACATAATCACAGTATTAGTGTTACCGGAGGAACAGATAATGCAACTTATGCTGCAAATGTTACTTATCGTGAGGAAGAAGGAATTATTAAATCAACAGGAAACAATACGCTTAAAGTAAACTTTGATTTAAATCAATACTTTCTTGATGATATGCTTAAGCTTAATTTAAACATAGTAAAAGGCATTAGAAAATATGATCTTGCTGATCCGGCATATGCTTACCGTCAGGCATTAATAAGAAACCCAACGCTACCGGTATACAATGAAGATGGAACCTATAGAGAGGATTTTACTGTTTTGCAATATTTGAACCCGGTTTCAATGTTGAATGAAAAAATTGGAGAAAACAGAAGCGAGTATACACGATTAACAAGTAATTTGACATTAGAGCCAATAGATGGTTGGCAAACAAATCTGATGTTGGCTACGCATCGTAGTTTTTCAAATAGTAAAAGCTACACTACTTCACAATTTTATACAGCAGAAACCAATAATAGGGTTGGTGAAGCTTATCAAAGCTCATACAATGATCAGAAAGACTATTTGGAGTTAACCTCTAAATATGAAAAAACATTTTCCGATCATCGTATCTCTGCATTGGCAGGATATAGTTATCAATCCAATATGCAGGAAAGTTTCTGGGCTTCTAACTATGGATTTTTAACTGATTACTACCTATATAACAATTTAGGCGCAGGAGAAGCAATCAATGATGGTAATGCCGGAATGGGAAGCGGAAAAAGCGATGACTTACTTATTGGTTTTATCGGACGTGTAAGCTACGGGTATAAAAATAAATATAATGTACTAGCGAGTATCAGACACGAAGGCTCATCAAAATTTGGTGACAATTATAAATGGGGTAATTTTCCTTCTCTTTCATTAGGCTGGACCATCAGCAATGAAACATTTATGTCATCCTTTGAATGGCTAAATAACTTAAAACTACGATCTGGTTTCGGTGTAACAGGTGTTATACCGGGCGATCCATATTTGTCTTATCAAAGATATTCAGGTGGCGCTAACTATTTTGATGGCACCCGTTGGAAGAGTGGAACACAGGTTATATCCAATCCTAATCCGGATTTAAAATGGGAAGTATCAGAAGAATACAATGTTGGATTTGATGTTTCTGTTTTAAATAACAGGGTTAATGCCTCAGCAAACTACTACTGGAAAAGCACTTCTGACTTACTTTATTATTACAAGGTACCAGTACCACCATATAAATATCCTGAGATGTTGGCAAATGTTGGCGAGATGAAAAACGAAGGATTCGATATTTCGGTGAATGCCTTGCCCGTTAAGTTAAGTAACTTCCAATGGAGCACGACGGTTACGGCTTCTCATAATAAAAATAAACTTGTTAGTTTATCCAACGACTTGTATGAATCAGATAACTTCTGGAATACAGCATATGCAACAGATCCAATTTCTCTGCCAACTCACCGTGTTGAAATAGGAATGTCGATGGGACAGTTTTGGGGTATGAAGTCTGTGGGTTTAACAGATGATGGCTATTGGTTAATTGAGAACCCTGAAACAGGAGAAGCTGTAAAATTTAACGACGATATTAAAGCAAGTGAAGATTACCGACAATATTTAGGTTCAGGTCTACCCAAAATAACCATTGGCTGGAACAACACCTTTACTTACAAGAAGTTTGATTTAGTAATGCAAATGAGCGGTCAGTTCGGACATAAAATCTTAAACGGTCAGAGAATGTTTTACGAAAACAATTCCATTCAATACAACCGTTTAAAAACTGCAGCAAATGATGTATACGGTGTTGCGCCGTTAGCAAACAACCTGACTCAAACATTTGTAAGCTATTACCTGGAGGATGGAGACTATATGAAGATGGATAACATCACATTTGGCTATACCTTAAAACAAAGTAAATATCTTTCTAAAGTAAGAGTTTATGCTTCTGTAGAAAATGCATTTGTTATCACCAATTATTCAGGTTTAGATCCGGAATTAGCTACTAATTTCTTATCTGCAGGAACAGACGATAGAGATAAATATCCATCTATCCGTTCGTATACAATTGGACTTAACATCACCTTTTAACGGTTACAGAAATTATTAAGGTTTTTCAAAAACTTGAAAATAGAAAAGCATGAAAATACAATATATCATAAATAGAATCGTAGCTATATTCCTTATTGCCATAATAGGTTTTAGCTCTTGTACCGATCTTACAGAGAAACCCTTCAGCGTAATACCTGATCGTGGATATACATTTAGCGATGAAGAGATTAAGTCATTAAATGGAGATGTTTACCAGAACTTGAGATGGCTCTATTGGGGTTGGAATGGAACTTTTGATATTTACGAGGAATCATCAGACTTAATTATGACTCCCCTTCGAATTGGTATTGGTTGGGGTGACTTATACGTTACCATGCATAAACATACTTACACGGCAACTACAGGTCATTTCTGGACCATATGGAATCAGGCCTATAAAACCATCAACGGATGTAATCAGTTACTGGAGTATGACATCGTTAAAAGTGCACCGGTATCTGCTGCCGAACTAAGAGGTATCAGAGGCTTATCATACTATTTACTGCTAGATAACTTCAGAAATGTACCGTTAGATACCATCTTTACGCGGGATGCTGGATTCCTGCCAGAACAAGAAGATCCTCAAAAATTGTTCAGTTTTATTGAACAGGAAATGAAAGATGTAAAAACCATCTTAAAAGACGAAGATATTCTTTATGGCCAATTCAATTATTATGCTGCTTGCATGGTTTTAGCTAAAATGTACCTTAATTATAATGCATGGTTCGGAACAAGTGACAATTCTTATTACGAAAAAGCTTACAATGAAGTAAATGAAGTAATTAATGATGGCAAATTCACTCTTTCATCAGCCTATACCGAACCTTTTATGGCTGACGGTTCAACCTGTTCTGAAATTATTTATGCTATTGTATACAGCAAGCAATACAATGCAACCGGCAACTACCTATCGAATAAATGTTTACACGGTGGAAGTAAAGCAACCTTCGGACTAAAATCAGCACCCTGGAATGGTAGTTGTGCAGTGCCACAATTCATCGACACTTACGATACGGATGATTCCAGATTTAGTGATACCTGGTTGATTGGTGAACAAAAAGACAAATCAGGAGCATCTATCACCATTGATGGTACTCCACTTATCTACTCTCAATCTGTTCATAGCATTGATAATCCAGGTGCTTATCAAATGGAAGGTGCACGTTTCCATAAATATGAAATCGTTTCAGGAGAAGATGGCACCTATGGAGATGATGTTCCATTCTTTCGTTTGACTGACGCCTATATGATTAAAGCAGAATGTTTACTTCGCTTAGGTGGATATAATGGAGAAACTGAGCAAACAGCTGCCGACATTGTTACTATGATTCGTCAAAGAGCATTTAAATCTAATCCTGAAAAAGCAATAAGAACAGTTGAGCAGTTGAAAGGTCCAAGTATTTATAACTACGGCCATCAGGAAAATACAGGTCTGGAAGGTGAAGATGACAATTGGGTTATTACTGAAGAAGGAGGAAATGATATTGAGTTGGGTGGTCTTTTAGACGATCTTGCCTGGGAATTTGTGGGAGAACACCACCGTCGTCAGGATCTGATTCGATTCCAATTAACAAACGGAAATAATGTTTATACAGGAAAGTCACGCTTCTGTTTTGATGCTCATAACAATTCTGATAAGAATATTTTCCCATTGCCTCAGGATTTCTTAGATGCCAACTCAAAACTTGTTCAAAACCCTGGTTATTAATTCTTATTTAAAAGTAAAATATGAAAAAGATAAATATATATTTTCTGGCAACCTGCTTTTTAATAGGCTTGTATAGCTGCGAAGACTATGATGACTTTTCATCTAAACACGTCTATTCTGAAGATGAAAATCCATACCTGAGAGTAGATGCTGATGCTTCAATTATTTCGGATACCGAATTTGAAGTGGGTCGTTTTGAACCTTATACTATCCAACTGGATGATTATGCTGAAAAGTTCGAAACTGAAATGGGTATGACTGTAGACCAGGTAATAAGTGGCTTAAACAACGGTACTGTTTTATTTTATAATATCAATTTGAGTAGAAATATTTGGAATAAAGCTGCAAAAACAAAAGGATCCAATGGGTGGTACTATAATTCTTCAGGGATTATATCTGCCGAAGGAGATAATAACCTTACCGCAACTGTTGAAATAGACACCAATAGCAAAACACTTATTGTTAGCGCATTGGAAGGTGCCAAAGCTGGAACAGTTTTTCAAATAAATGTTGGTTTTGCTGTAAATGGGCCTGATTACGATCAATATATCCGATTCCTATTTAATGTATCCATTACCGATCCATCCATTATTTTAACAAGTATTACCATACCTGCAGGAGACTACAATAGTTTTGGTATTGATCTGGAACAATATGCAGATATCATTGAATATAATATTGGTATGACTTTAGATGATTTTGTTAATAGTTTTGACCACAATGGTGGAGGTACTATTCATATGAATATGGTAGACATAGAATCAACAGAATGGGACTTAACTAGCGGATATACTGCCAATCCTCCGGGATATTGGTTAAACAATGAGGCAAAAGTGTGCAATTGGGGCGAAACAGGATTCTCTTTATATGCAGAGACTAATTTAAGTGATAAGGTTTTGTATATCGGAAGAGCACCTGAACTTGCATCTGGTAATAAATATAACCTGAGTGTTGGTTATCGGGATACATCTGATGATTCAAAATTCTTTAGATTTATAATTACTGCCACCCTTGAATAATATTGAATGAAACTTTTAAATGTTATATTAAACAAACAAAAGCCGGTAAATGCCGGCTTTTGTATCATACACCTTGTAATAATATTATTGCTGTTTACATCCTGTGGAAAAAACAACTCCATTGTAGCACAAACTCCCAATAATGGAAGTGAGAGCGATGAGCCGAAGTCTGATGTTGTAGTGCTTACAGAAGATGATGTTCCCGACTATCAGAAATATTACAAACCAGCTGAAATGGCCGATATGGATGTGTTACAAAGTGACAGTAAATGGTCGTTCGTGCGCAGCAGACAATCTGATCATTTTATTGTGTTTTGGGAAGAAGGTTTTGGAGATAATCCTAATTCAAGTGACTTAGAAGAAAAAATGCGAATTGATATTGATGACCTGCTGCAAAAAGCAGAAGAATTCTTTAGTATTAATATCAACACCTTAAAATTTGCAGACTTAGGAACATCCAAAACTAATCTTGAGACCTATAAAATGCAAATCTATTTACATTATACAGAGGAATGGATGGCTTTCGGAGCGGGATATGATGATGTAATCGGAGCCTTATGGGTGAACCCGGCTACTTGTAAACCTGTTGGTTCAACCATTGCACATGAGATCGGTCATAGCTTCCAGTACCAGGTATATGCCGACTTACTGGCCCATGGTGAAATAGCAAACGATTTTACCCGAGGATTTAGGTATGGATTTGGCGGAAATGGAGGGAATGCATTTTGGGAACAAACCGCACAATGGCAAGCTTTTCAGAGTTATCCCATGGAAGCCTTTTCATCATATAATTTTTCAGTTTATTGTAATAATTACCATCGCCATATATGTGACGAGCATCAACGATATGCAAGCTACTGGATGCATTACTTCTGGACAGATAAACATGGCATTGATGCGGTTGCAAGAGTTTGGCGCGAATCAGTCAGTCCTGAAGATCCATTAGAGACCTATATGCGAATTTATGATTTGAGTGTAAGTGATCTTAATGATGAGATTTATGAAGCAGCAACCAAATTTGTTACGTGGGATTTGGATGCGATCCGTTCTAATGGAAAAAACCATATTGGTCAGTTGAAATATAAGTTCTATCAATTAGAAGATGGCAGCTATCAGGTTGCCTATAGTCATTGTCCAGGTTCAACCGGTTATAATGTGATACCTTTAAACGTGCCTGGTGCAGGAACTACTGTAACAACTATGTTTACAGCTCTTTCGCCGGGATCTGATCTGGCACCAAATGATCCGGGTAATTATGCTGATAATGAAACTACCTTAGTAACTACACATTATAACACTGGTTCGCAAGCAAGAGCAGGATGGAGATACGGATATGTTGCTTTGTTAACAGACGGTAAAAGAGTATACGGAGAAATGAACCAAAACACCTCAGCTGAGATAGATTTTATAATCCCGGCCAATTGTGAACGCCTATGGTTAGTAGTAACCGGTGCCCCCAAAACATATATCGCACATCCATGGGATGAAATCGAAAGCAACGATGATCAATGGCCTTATATAGTTAAATTTAGCAATACTGATTTGTTGGGTAATGTAACAGTTGATACGGATAAGAATCCTGAAAATTTAACATTGACTTATAATCTGGAATTTAAGGCTGATAAGGAAAACTATACCGGAAAAATTGTAAATCTGTTTACCAATGGTGATATTGCTAAAGTAGCTCAGGCCTTATCAATACAACCTTCCGATATTAGTTCTAATATATTAGAAGCTAAATCTTCTCCTGCAGAAGGTAAAATTGCTTTCGCTGCCATTGAACCAGATGAATCGTTAAACTATGAAACAACCGCCAACGGATATGGCTTTTGGTTCGACAGTAATGGATCAGTAATTGAATGGGGAGAAAGCAATGATAGTAAGTTATACTGTGAGCTGGATGCTGGAGTCATGCAATTCTCAATTGGTCAGTTTCCGGGTAAAAGTTCTGCAGGTGATTCATATCAAATTAAGGAAGCATTGGTATATACTAAAGGGGGTTCTCAATATGTGGTGACCTTTATCTTTAATGTTGGCTTACAATAATTACAAATGTTCGTTTCTTTAATGTAAAGTCAGTATATTATTGAATTAAAAGGAATAAGAATAAGGGATAATAAACATTTGTACTAAATATTAATGAAAACGTGACATAATAAGTAACTCCCCCAACTTATTTTTACAATCTATAATCCAGAATCATCAAAAAATTAAATACAATGAAGAAAATTGCCTTCTTACTTCTGTCCTGCATCGTTTTTACAACCTACGCGCAAGATAAGAATAGTGGATATCCAATCTCTCCAGTGCCTTTTACTTCGGTAAAAGTTAACGATGCTTTTTGGGGACAACGTCTGAAAGCAAGTCGTGAAGTGACCATACCATTGGCATTTAGTAAATGTGAAGAAACAGGTCGGTATCAAAACTTCATCAATGCAGCCCATCCGAATGATACAATCAAAGTTGGAGGTTTATCATTTGATGATACCGATGTATATAAAACCATTGAAGGTGCCAGCTATTCAATGCAGACTTTCCCGGATGCTAAACTAGATCATTACATCGATAGTATTTTGGTGATCGTAAAAGCGGCTCAGGAACCTGATGGATATTTGTATACCAGCAGAACCATGAATCCTAAACATCCACATGAATGGGCAGGTTCGAAAAGATGGGAAAAAGAGGAAGACTTAAGTCATGAGTTATATAACCTAGGGCATATGGTTGAAGGAGCCATTGCTCATTACCAGGCTACTGGTAAAACCAACTTTTTGGATATTGCAAAAGCCTATGCTGATTGTGCTGTTCGTGAAGTAGGTGATGGTCACGATCAGGCGTGTGTGGTTCCGGGTCACCAGATTGCAGAAATGGCTTTAGCTAAATTATATGTGGTTACCGGAGAACAAAAATACCTTGATTTGGCTAAGTTTTTATTGGATAAAAGAGGTTACACTACCATCAAAACAGAATACAGCCAATCGCATAAACCGGTTCTGGAGCAGGATGAAGCAGTTGGACACGCAGTACGTGCCGCATACATGTATTCGGGTATGGCTGATGTTGCAGCTTTAACCGGCGACACTTCATATATTCATGCCATCGATCGTATATGGGATAACATTGTTGGAAAAAAACTATACATTACCGGAGGTATTGGTGCTACCAACCATGGTGAGGCTTTTGGTAAAAATTACGAATTGCCTAACATGTCGGCCTATTGCGAAACATGCGCTGCCATTGGTAATGTTTACATGAACTACCGCTTATTCCTTCTTCATGGAGAATCAAAATATTACGATGTATTGGAACGTACGCTTTATAACGGATTAATCAGCGGAGTTTCATTAGATGGTGACGGATTCTTCTACCCTAACCCACTGGAATCAATTGGTCAGCACCAACGTCAGGCCTGGTTTGGATGTGCTTGTTGTCCATCCAATGTTTCACGTTTTATTCCTTCTGTTCCCGGTTATATCTATGCCGTTCACAACAGCGATTTATATGTGAACCTTTTTATGTCCAACACATCAACATTAGATGTAAATAGTAAAAAGGTAAATCTAACTCAAAAAACATCTTACCCCTGGAATGGTGATATTGCCATTGAAGTAAATCCTGAGAAAAAACAAAGCTTCAATCTCAAGATCCGTGTTCCGGGCTGGGTGCAAGGTCAGGTTGTACCTAGCGATTTATATTCATTTGCTGATAAAAAACGCTTATCATACACTGTAATGGTAAATGGTAAAGTTGTTGAAAGTAAATTAACCAACGGTTATTTTACTATTTCGCGCAAATGGTCAAAAGGCGATAAAGTTTCTGTACATTTTGATATGGAAACTCGTGTTGTCAAAGCTCATCCATTGGTTGAAGCCGATCAGGGTAAAGTATCTTTCGAACGCGGACCTATTGTTTATTGTGCTGAGTGGCCAGATAATGATTTTAGCGTGCTAAGTGCTTTCATTCCTCAAAAACCAGAATTTAAGGTAACAGAAAAACCTGATATGCTTTATGGTTTAAACATGATTCAGACCAGTGCTCAGGTGCTTGCTTATAACAAAGAGGGCAAGATAGAAGTAGAGGATGTAGAATTGAACCTTATTCCTTACTATGCATGGGCTCACCGTGGCAGCGGAGAAATGGCAGTCTGGTTCTCAAATGAACTACGATCAACACGTCCTGTTCAACAACCAACCCTGGCATCCGAAAGTAAAGTGAATGCTTCGCATATGGTAAAAGCTATTAGTGCCGTTAACGATAGACTGATACCAAAAGATGAACACGATAGATCGATTCCTTATTACCATTGGTGGCCAAAACAAGGAACAATTGAGTGGATTTCATACGAATTTCAGGAGGAAAATACGGTTTCAAGTTCATCTGTAATTTGGTATGATGATGCTCCGTGGGGTGGTTGCAGAATTCCTGAAGCATGGAAGATTTACTATAAAGACAGTGAAGGAAACTGGACTCCGGTTGAAAATGATACAGATTATCCAATCGTGAAAGGAACACTTAACACCATTTCATTCAAGCCGGTAACCACAAAAGCTGTAAAAATTGAAGTTCAACTTCCGGATGATAATGCCGCTGGACTTTTCGAATGGGAAGTTGAATAATCAGAAATAAACTCAACACAAATTGATGAAACTACAACATTTAATATATTCCTCAATTCTAATCCTTTTGGCCTTTTCTTGCGTGAGTAAGGAGGACCAAAAGGCTCCCCTAACACCTGTTTCATTTACCGATGTAAAGCTGACAGATGCATTTTGGGCACCTAAAATTGAAATCAATCGAACTGTTTCTATTCCTTCGGCCTTTGGTAAATGTGAAGAAACAGGCAGATTGGATAATTTTGCATTAGCTGGTGGGCTAATTAAAACTGATCACCAGGGTGATTTTCCTTTTGATGATACAGATATTTATAAAGTATTAGAGGGCGCATCCTATACTTTAGCTGCCCAATATGATGCTGACTTGGACAATTATTTGGATAGTGTGATCACATTAATAGCTGCAGGTCAGGAAGATGATGGTTACCTAACCACTTGTGTAACCAATAAATGCGAACGATTAACCGGATGGTACGGTAAAGGTCGATGGGATCGTTTAAACAGTCATGAGCTCTATAACAGTGGTCACCTTTACGAAGCGGCTGTAGCTCATTATCAGGCAACCGGCAAAAGGAGTCTACTGGATATTGCCATCAAAAATGCCAATCTGGTGAATGAAGTATTCGGGCCAAAAGAAGGTCAGAAACATGTACCTTCGGGTCACCCGATTATTGAAATGGCACTGGTTAAACTTTACAGAGTTACCAACGATAAGAAATACCTTGATCTGGCTCGTTACTTTGTTGATGAAACCGGTAAAGGAACCAATGATCATAAATTAAATGCATACAGCCAGGATCATATGCCTGTTGTTGAACAGGAAGAAGCTGTTGGACATGCTGTTCGCTTAGGATATTTATATTCAGGCGTTACAGATGTGGCTTCATTACTTCACGATCAACAATTAATGGAAGCTACCAAACGCGTTTGGGAAAACGTTGTTTCTAAAAAGTTATACATCACAGGTGGCATTGGCTCGCGTGCTCAGGGTGAAGGTTTTGGTCCTGATTACGAGTTAAACAACATGACTGCCTATTGCGAGACCTGTGCATCCATTTCGAATGTGTACTGGAATTACCGCTTATTCTTGAATGAACACGAAGCCAAGTATTACGATGTTCTGGAGCGGACTCTTTACAACGGAGTAATTTCCGGAGTATCATTAAGTGGTGATAAATTCTTCTACGATAACCCTATGGAGTCTGTTCATAATCACGAAAGAGCGCCGTGGTTTGGATGTGCTTGCTGCCCGGGCAACATAACCCGCTTTATGGCATCAGTTCCGGGATATATGTATGCTACCGATAAACACACTATTTATGTGAACTTATTTGCCCAAAGCTCTGCTAAAATTCCATTTGGAGAAGAAACCGTAGCTATTAGTCAGGAAACAAAATATCCATGGGAAGGTAAGGTTACTATCACCATTGATGAGCCTTCATCAACCAAAATGGAACTAAAAATCAGAATACCGGGATGGGCCCACAATCAACCTGTTCCATCTGACCTATATCATTTTGCCAACGAAAACAAGGATGCATATACGGTAAGTGTAAATGGTGAAAAGGAATCTGTCAAAACCGAAGATGGTTACATCTTATTAAATGACAAATGGAACGCTGGTGATCAAATCACTATTGATTTTCCAATGCCGGTTCGTAAAGTTATTGCCAACGAAAAGGCAACCTACGATCAGGACAAAATAGCTTATCAAAGAGGACCGGTGGTATATTGTTTCGAGGATAAAGATAACCACGATGGTTTCATGTTCGATAACTATGCATCTGCTGATGCTAAAGTAACGGATGAATTTGATGCTTCTCTATTGGGGGGAGTGGTTAAATTAAAAATGCCTGCTCAACGAATTAGTAGTGACAAAGGTGAAACAGACGAAGAAACTGTTGAGTTAACAGCTATTCCTTACTATGCATGGAACAACCGAGGAACTTCCAACATGTTGGTTTGGTTGGCAGCCAATAAAGAAACAGCTATTGCCAAACAAGCTCCATCATTGGAATCAAAAGCAACACCAACTGCATCCAGCGGATGGGCTCCCGGTTTAAATGATGGATTCGATCCTAAAAACTCAGGTGATGTAGACAAATCATATTTCTACTGGTGGTTGAAAGAAGGTAGCGAAGAAACCGTTGACTATGAATTTGAATCACCTGTTACGATAGCACAATCTTCGGTTTACTGGCTGAATATGGATCATTACGATGGTAACTACCGTGTACCTGAGCATTGGTCAATCCTTTATAAAAATAAGGCCGGAGAATGGAACGAAATTGAAACAAGTGACGAATATGGAGTGGATTTAGATCAATACAATACCATCAACTTTAAACCTGTTGAAACAACGGCAATTCGTATCAAAGCGAAGCTTCAGGAAGGCGAGTCAGCTGGTATATTGGAATGGAAATTAAAATAGTTAGTACAACAGCGCAACAAACTAACCATTTTTAAAGGAAAGAAGAATGAACATAAAATCGATTTTACTTTTAGCCGTGATGATGACTGTTATACTTTCATTATCATGTGCCAATAACAACAAGGAAAGTAACAGTGCATCCGAAAAATATACTATTACAGTACCGCCTGCATCGTTAAAACTTGATCCGTTTTACAAAAAATATGCGAACATCAATGGTATTCATATTATGAGTTCGTGGCGTGTGCCCGATTCTGCCTTTGTGAAAGCATGTGAGATCATCGATTTTATGACTGCTGATCTACCTGACGATGTTTTAAACCAAATGGTGAAAGTCGGAGCCCGTTTAGGAATCATGGCACGTTATGAAGGAACTACCGACATACCTGAACATGCTCACCTGGCAAATGATACAACAATCAACTGGGATGTTCGTGCACGCGGATTAGGTGGTGATATGGATTTACCTTTAACTACGTGTGCCGAGGAGAATCTTCTTTGTTATCAGATTGATAAGTACCATGCCGAGGATATTACCATTCACGAATTTGCGCATGCTATTCACCTGATTGGTATAGCTCCTATTGATTCAACCTTTAACGATACACTTCAAAAACTCTTGGATAACGCAATAGCTAAAGGTAAATATAAAAACACCTATGCTGCCACCAACCTTTATGAATACTGGGCAGAAGGCGTTCAGAACTGGTTTAATGTTAACGCCGAAGTGGCAAAAACAGATGGTAAGCATAACTGGGTTAATACCCGTGATGACATGAAAAAATATGATCCTGACCTGTATGAGTTGGTCAGTAAATATTTTTCCGACTTCAAGCAAAGTCCTTCCTGTCATAGTGCAGAAAATCTCTACACAGAGTAATCAAATACGATTATTATGCAATTAAAAAACCTAATAAAAAGCACTGTATTTTTAGGCCTTGTGTGCTCTGCCATTTCATGTAATCAACCTACTGATTCAAGAATTGAAACTGACGGACGTGAAGTAGTTGATTTCAAGGTGCTCACTTTTCCGCTGGAAGATGTCAAACTTTTGGATGGCCCTTTTAAGCATGCAACAGAATTAAATGAGCAATCACTCTTAAACTACGAGCCTGATCGATTACTGGCCAAATTTCGTTCTGAAGCCGGTTTAGAACCCAAAGCCGAACATTACCATGGCTGGGAAGATAACACCATTGCTGGGCATAGTTTAGGTCATTACCTGGCAGCCATCTGTATGATGTATAAAACAACCGGTAACGAAGAATTTCTGAATCGGGCCAATTACATAGTTGATCAATTGGAAGAGTGTCAGAAAGCAGATGGTGATGGGTACATTGGTGCATTCCCTGATGGGAAAAGAATTCTGGAAGAAGAAGTAGCCAATGGTAATATTCGCTCACAAGGTTTTGACTTAAACGGCATTTGGGTTCCTTATTATACCCAGCATAAAGTGATGATGGGTTTGATGGATGCCTATGAATTATGCGGAAATCAAAAAGCTCTTGAGATCAATAAAAAGTTTGCCGATTGGTTACAAACTGTTGTGAAAGATCTGAGCGATGACCAAATCCAGTTGATGCTGAATTGTGAACATGGTGGTATTAACGAAGCTTTAGCTGAGTTATACGCAGTTACCGGTGACACCACCTACATGAAAATGACGGATGCTTTCTATCATAAGTCAATTCTAGATCCATTATCCATTAACGAGAATATTTTGCCCGGAAAACATGCCAACACGCAGGTACCAAAACTGGTTGGTTTGGCACGTATCTACGAATTAACCGGAAACGAGAAAGATCGTAGTGCTGCAGAATTTTTCTGGGACAGAGTTGTTCATCATCATTCGTATGTAACAGGTGGGCATTGTAATCATGAATATTTTGGAGCACCCGACTCTCTGCGCGATCAGTTAAGCGATGGCACCACAGAAACCTGCAATGTGTATAACATGCTTAAGCTTTCGAGTCATATGTTTAGCTGGGAAGCTCAACCCGAAGTTGCTGATTTTTACGAACGTGCCCTTTTTAATCATATTCTGTCGTCTCAACATCCGGAAGATGGAAGAGTTATTTACAACCTTTCACTGGAGATGGGAGGTCATAAGGTTTATCAGGATCCTCATTGGTTCACCTGCTGTGTTGGAACAGGAATGGAGAATCACTCGAAATACGGTCGTAACATCTACTACCATAACAACAATGAGTTATATATTAGCCAATATATTGCATCGGAACTAAACTGGAAAGACAAAGGTGTAAAGATCATTCAGGACACTCAATATCCAGATGAGCAAGGTACTCAATTAACATTCAAAACAGAGAAACCAAAGGAATTTACTCTGCAATTACGTTATCCTTATTGGGCTGAACAAGGGATTGAAATTACAGTGAATGATAAAGCCATTGCTGTCAATCAAAAACCGGGCAGTTTTGTAAGCATTAACCGCAATTGGAAGGATGGTGATGTTGTAAAGCTTAAGATGCCATTCAGTCTGAGACTGGAAACAATGCCTGATGATTCAAACCGTGTAGCCATTATGTATGGGCCATTGGTACTGGCAGGCGATTTAGGTCCTGAAGATGATCTTAAGGTAAGTGAGCTGATGTATGTGCCGGTATTAATGAGCGAATCGCGCAATCCATCTGATTGGATGAAACCGGTCGAAGGAAAAGTAAATACTTTTACGACACATGATGTAGGTCGACCTCGCGATGTGGTTTTCAAACCATTTTATCAAACGCATGAAAGAAGATACTCTGTTTACTTCGATTTGTTTGACCAGGCCGACTGGGACGAGAAACAAGCTGAATACAGAGCAAAACAAGACCAGAAGAAGAAGATTGATAACATGACCATTGATTTCTTTCAACTGGGTGAAATGCAGCCGGAAAGAGATCATAATTATGAAGGTGACAAAGTATTTGTTGATCAGTTTAAGCAAAAAAGATACCGTCAGGCTGACAGAGGCGGATGGTTCTCGTTTGACATGACAGTCTACTCGGGCCAACCCATGGCACTGGTATTTGAATACTGGGGCGGATTCCCGTGGTCACTTACCTTCGATATTTTTGTTAATGACCAAAAACTGGTAACTGAAAACCTGAAGAATAAACGCCCCGGAGAATTCTTTTACCAGGTATATGAATTACCCGATAATTTAACCGTCAATGGTGGAAAAGTAAAGGTAAAACTGGTACCTCATGAAGGCCATCGGGCAGGTCCTGTATTCAGTGTTCGAACCATTAAAAGATAATTGGTTTATAATTAATATTAAGTGCTAAATTAGATTTCGAATAAAAGTCAAAGCTTTCACCTTTGACTTTTATTTTTTAAACACCACAAGTATAGAAACCATGGAAAACATCATAAAGAATCGTCTGCAACAACTAAGAAATGAAATGACAAATAAAGGAATCGCAGCATGGTACATGTCGGGTTCCGATCCTCATCAGAGCGAATATATGCCCAATCATTGGCAGATTAGGGAGTTTATCAGTGGTTTTAATGGTTCGATGGGCTTTATGGTGGTTACCTTAAACGATGCAGCGTTATGGACCGATTCGAGGTATTTTCTACAGGCTGTCAGTCAGTTGGAAGGAACAGGTATTCAGTTAATGAAATTCAGAATAGAAGGAACTCCCAGCCCGGCACAATGGATCAGCAGTCAATTAACATCCAATCAACTTGCCGGAACAGATGCCAGCTGCATATCCATTTCTGCTTATGAGTCGTTACAGTCAGAGCTTTCTGGTTATGATATTAAACTGACAGATTGTGGTGATTTATTGAACTCATTTTGGACGGATCGCCCCGAATTACCATCCAATCCAATATTTGAACATGCAGTAGATTATGCAGGCCATTCACGCATCCAGAAGATTGATCAGATAAGATATCATCTGGATGAGAAAAAAGCTGACTTCATTATTTTAACTGCCTTGGATGATATCGCCTGGACATTTAACCTTCGTGGTAATGATGTTGATTTCAACCCTGTGTTTATCGCTTTTGCTCTCATCAGTAAATCAACATGCGAGCTGTATGTTAACCAACAAAAGATTCCTGATTCATTAAAGGACAAACTGCAAAACGAAGAAATAAACATACTTCCGTATGAGCAGATTTATTCAGATATTAACAACATTCAGGGCAAATTATTGATTGATCCGGATAGAGTTAACTACGCTTTAAAAAATGCCTTAAGTAAAGAAGTCAAAATTGAATATACTTTATCGATAGCTGCCATCTTAAAAGCCATAAAGTCAGATCATGAAATTAAGATGTTTGAGATCGCCATGCAAAAAGATGGAGTTGCCATGGTCAGGTTTTTAAATTGGCTATATCAATCTGCAGGGGTCGAAAACATTACAGAGTATGATGTTTTACTTAAACTGGAAGAATTCAGATCTGAACAGGAAAATTTTATGGGAGCCAGCTTCCATTCCATTGTCGGCTATAATGGCAATGGTGCAATAGTTCATCGCTCTGTCACACCCGAAACGGCTGCTTCCATCACCAATGATGGTATCTTATTATTTGATTCAGGAGGGCAGTATTTAGAAGGAACAACCGATATTACACGAACAGTTTGTTTGGGTGATCCAACTGATTTGGCAAAAGAAGATTTTACCATCACACTTAAGGGAACCATCGGACTGGCCGAACTTAAATTCCCGGCCAATACCTTAGGTTGTAATCTTGATTTGGCAGCCCGTCATGCCATGTGGCAAACAGCCCGAAACTATGGTCACGGTACGGCTCATGGAATTGGATTCTTTCTAAACGTTCACGAAGGCCCCATGAGCATCCGACAGGAATACAATAACCGAGTGATTGAACCCGGAATGGTAATGTCTGATGAGCCAGCTTTTTATCGTGAAGGATTATATGGAATCAGAACCGAGAATGTGATGGTTTGTAAAGAATGGATGACAAACGAATATGGTCGTTTTCTTCAATTTGAAACCCTTACCCTTTGTCCCATCGATACCAAACTGATTGAGAAAAGTCTATTAACTGAGACCGAAATCAGATGGATAAATAATTATCATCAACAATGCTTTGAGAAGCTTGCTCCGGCTTTAAATGATGAAGAAAGAGAATTGTTAAAAGAATTAACTCAGAAGATTTGATTGGATTATGAATAAATTTTCAGCAATTGGTGTGATGAGCTAAACATTTGTACTAGTTATTTAAACCTTCATGACAGCTGTTGCCTGAAATATTTTTCTTCTTCACCATGAGAAAAAATCAGTAATCCAGGAAAGAATAAAATATGTTCAAATTATCACCGCCCCGTATCAAGAAGAAACACACATTAGTTGTCACAACTCTTTTATTATTGATTTCTATGTCATGTAATCATGACAAAACAAAAGCAATTGATGAATCAGTGAAACCCAGGGTTGAGTTATTTTCTATTAAAGATGTTACATTGCTCGAAGGTCCATTTTATCATGCCACCGAACTAGGAAAGAACACTTTACTTGCCTATGAACCGGATCGCTTCCTGGCAAGATTCAGAACCAATGCAGGATTGGAAGCCAAAGCAGAGCATTATGAGGGTTGGGAAGGTGAATCACTAGCGGGACATAGCCTCGGACATTACATGACAGCTATTAGCCAGATGTATCAAACCACTGGCGACAAAGAATTTCTGAATCGTGCCAACTACATCGTTGATGAATTAGTCTTGTGTCAGGCTCAAAACAAATCCGGTTTTATTGGTGCTTTTGAGAACACCGAAAAGGTGCTAACCGAAGAGGTAGCCAAAGGACAAATAAAAGCACAGGGATTTAACCTCAACGGTTTATGGTCTCCATTTTATACCATTCATAAAATAATGGATGGATTGTTTCATGTTTATAAACTTTGTGATAATAAAAAGGCTCTTGAAGTTGATGAAAAGTTAGCTCGATGGGTAGGACAAATTGTGAAAGAGTTAAACGATGAGCAGTTACAGGACATGCTAAACTGCGAGTTTGGTGGCATACCTGAAACATTTCTCGACCTTTATGGAGAAACGGGTAATCCCATCTATCTTGAATATTCCAATAAATTCAGACATAAGGCTATTGTTGATCCCATTATAAAAGATCATGACATACTCGGCGGCAAACATTGTAATACACAAGTTCCAAAATTTCTGGCACTGGCACGTAGTTATGAGTTAACTGGAGATATAAGTGATTATAAAGGTGCTATTAACTTTTGGAATATGATGGTACATCATCATGCTTATGTTGCAGGCGACTTTGATAATTACGAATATTTATATGAACCGGATCAGTTAAACGATCAATTGAGTAATAATACAGCTGAGACTTGTTGTGTTTATAATATGCTAAAATTATCAAGGCACTTATTTCAATGGAACCCATCCGTAGAAATTCTTGATTATTACGAAAGAGCTTTGATTAATCATATTTTGTCCTCTCAACATCCTGAAGATGGAAGAGTAATCTACCATTTGTCTCTGGACATGGGAGGGTTCAAAGTTTATGAAGATCCACATGATTTTACCTGTTGTGTCGGATCCGGAATGGAGAATCACGCTAAATACGCTCAAAACATATATTATCATTCTACCAATGAATTATTTGTAGGTCAATTTATTGCTTCAGAAGTTAACTGGAAAGAGAAAGGTTTTAGCTTAAAACAAACTACACTTTTCCCCGAAGAGGAAGGAACAACTTTGAAAGTAATAACTGATCAATCCGAAATTAAAAACTTATCCTTAAAAGTACGTTACCCGGCTTGGGCTTCACAAGGTTTTAAAATAAGCATTAATGGTAAAACATTCGCTTTTGATGCTCAACCCGGATCATTTATTAATCTGGGTGATACATGGAAAAATGGTGACCTTATTAAAATTGATATGCCATTTAACATCCATACAGAATCGATGCCGGATAACAAAAACAGAATAGCCATATTTAACGGTCCGGTTTTGTTGGCTGGTATTCTGGGGCCAGAAAATGATCCAAAGATTGCGGATCCTTTATATGTTCCTGTTCTGATGACAAAAGATGCAGATCCGGCAAGCTGGTTAGTTGAATCGGGAAAAGGTTTTAATACATTTAAATTAACTGATATAGCTCAACCAAGGGCGGTTGAACTGCAACCATTTTATCGCACGCACAATTGCACCTATACCGTTTACTGGGATTCGTACACCCCAAACGAATGGAAGCATCAGCAAAAGAAATACAAAGAAGAACAGGCTAAAAAGAAAGAGCTGGAACTAAAAACAATTGATCTGTTCCGATTGGGAGAAATGCAACCGGAGCGTGACCATAATTTTAAAGAGGAAGCATCGTGGGTAGGTGAATATAAATCGAGAAAATACCGCGAGATACCTAAGGAAGGTTTTGCCTCCTTTGAAATGACTGTAGAACCTTCTAAAAAGAATTCTCTTGTATTTGAATACTGGGGTGGTTTTGCAGGAAGTCATACCTTTGACATTACAGTTGAAGGTCAGGTAATTGCTACCGAAAACATCACAAATATGGCCCCGGGGAAATTTATTAATGTAACTTATGAAATTCCGGAACAGCTGATTGAGAATAAGAATAAAATTAAAATAGAACTCCTGCCTCATGATGGTCATCGGGCAGGACCTGTGTTTGCTGTTAGAACAATAAAGTCATAATCGCCCAAATCACAAATAAACTTCATAAAAGGCATGTACAATTATCCCTTCATACTAGTCATACTATTTGCTTTATTTTCAGTTGTTGGCAAGACGCAATCACCTCATATGATTCCCGGAAATGGTAATCCTCTCCTACCCGGTTACTTTGCGGATCCAACCATCAAAAAATTTGATGATACTTATTACATCTATGCAACCAGCGATGGAGTAAAGTTGGCATCAGGCGAGCCATCGGTATGGATTAGCGATGATCTGGTTCATTGGTACAATCAGGAAATGGATCTGGATTTACCCGAAGGTTTGACCAATTGCTGGGCTCCTGATGTTGTTAAAGGCGTTGATGGTAAATATTATTACTACATGGGTAATTGTCAGTTTGGATGTAATATCTATGGCTATGTTTCTGACTCTCCAACAGGCCCCTGGAAACCGGTAAACGAAGGTAAAGCTGTAATACCCGTTGGAACCACTAAGGAATATTTACCTGCTTTGGATGCTCAGTTTTTTAAGGATGATGATGGATCGTTGTACAGCTATTTTGGAACCTGGTGTACCTCTTTTAAAGGCATGGGATGGGTTAAAATCAATCAGGATGACATGTTCACCATTGAAGAAGAAGGATTTATTCCCATCGAACAGATCCCTCATGCTTTTGAGGCCGCATATCTTCTAAAGAAAGATAGTATTTACTTTTTGATGTATTCGGCCGGAGATTGTCGATTGAGTTCTTATTCTGTTCATTATGCCTGGTCGAGATCTCCTGAAGGACCTTGGAACTATGGCAAAAACAATCCCATTTTGGAAACATCCCAAGATGGCTTAATCCATTCTCCTGGTCACCATTCTGTTTTAGAAGAAAACGGTGAGTATTATATTGTTTATCACCGTCATGATAACCCGCATAGCACAGGTGGAGAGTTTCGTCAGGTTTGTATAGATCGCATGATCTTTTCTGATCCGTATTCTATCGAAAAGATTAATGCCAGTCACGAAGGAGTTTGCATACAAACAGATGAAATATATCCAAAAAATCTGGCTTTAGGGGCTAAAGCGTCAGCAACATCCTATTATCATTTAAAAGCCGAAGTTAACAGATACACCGAAAAAGAAACGGATTATAAATATCTGCCTCAACTGGCTACAGACGATAATAACGGAACAATCTGGAAAGCCTCAGGATGTTCTTTACCGCAATCGCTTGTAATCGATCTGGGTAAAAATCAATCCATTCAGAGAGTGATGACCGAGTTTGAATATTCAACCTATTTTTATCTATATAAAATTGAGACATCTGAAGATAGCATTCATTGGAATTTATTCGCCGATCGCACCCGAAACAAACAAAGTGGTTGCCCAGTAATTGATGATAATAAAGCTGAAGCCAGATATATTAAAATTACGGTTACTGGAACAGAGAAAGCTGGAATGTATGCAGCCATTTGGAATGTTAAGATATATGATGAACTTTTTGAAACACCGGAACTTAATAATCATATTCAAAATGCTGAAGCAGCCAATACTGTCTCTAAAGGTTTATTAGTTGATTTTGATGTACAAAAACTAAAAGCAAAAGAAATCAACCAGTTTAAAAACAAAGGTTTGGTGGGTGGTGATTTTATTTTGAATGGAGAAGCATCATTTATAAAAAAAGAAGGTGTTAAAGCCATTCAATTAGAAGGGAAAGGCTATTATGAACTTAATACTAATCCAGCAAAAAGTCTGAACTGGAATTCACCCTTTACTGCATCAGCATGGGTATACGTATCGGAATTGCAAAATGGAGACTGCATCATTAAGTGGAACTCGCGAGATAATATGTTACAGGCCTCTTACGCAGCAATGATGTTCGGCAATGGTCCTTTTGGTGCAATTGCTCATGGCGACGGGTCGGTTGATATGGGATTTAAAGAAACTCCTTCGACAAATCAATGGCATCATGTAGCAATCTCATTTGATGGAATGAAGGAAAGTATTTACATAAATGGCAAACTTGACAGAGAAATGCCATTGATGCTTTTTGTTGAAAGTGATACAGTATTAATTGGAAGCTCTGGTTTTGAAATGGAAAATTTTAAAGGATTCATTGCTAAAGTTCAATTATATGATAAAAGCATGAATCAGGATGAGATTTTAAAATTATTTGATCACACAAAACCCAAAGGATTAAAATAAAAGTCAAAAACAATTCATATTTAGTAATAAAGTTTCTTTATTTTCCAGATTCATTAATAACACTAAAATCAGATCTATCAATCTCAAATTAAAACATGAATAAAGAGGCTTTAATGAAATATCTGCTGATAAACATCTTGATATTACTATCGGTTAACTCTATTCATGCAGAAATTTCTGAAGACGAACCTCTCTATTTTACTCATTATACCAATGAGGATGGACTACCATCAACCTACGTAAAAAGTATTGTTCAGGATTCCGATGGTTTTATTTGGGCAGCGACCCGTATGTCAGTG
The DNA here is from genome assembly GCF_963674565.1 of uncultured Carboxylicivirga sp. NCBI lineage: Bacteria > Pseudomonadati > Bacteroidota > Bacteroidia > Marinilabiliales > Marinilabiliaceae > Carboxylicivirga > uncultured Carboxylicivirga sp. The sequence goes on along the minus strand of NZ_OY771430.1, from coordinate 4,383,446 downwards.
GTTCGGTTTGATGGAAAAAACTTTCGCGATTTTCCTACATACAATCACGAACATGAATCGGTTCAGATGTATTGTAACAAACTCTTTTTTACAAAAGACTCCGTTCTGATTTGCCGAACCAATGATGAAGAATATTATTATTACGATTCCAACCTCGAATGTTTTTACCCGTATGATTTGCTAACCACATTAGGTTCAACAACCTCTGTCAGCCCAACTGATAATGGTTTTTGGGTTTGTCAGAATAACAAAATCTATTTTGTTGACAAATTAACAGGTAAGCAAACAGATATCCTGACAAAACTGGATATAAAAAGTATCTACAAGAAAACGGTTTTCTTCGATATAGTTGAAAACGATCAATGGCTGGTTTTTTCAACAACCGGTGGACAAATATTTGTCTACAATAAAAATACTTTTAAAACATACGAGTATTCATTACCATCTCTAATTGATGTTGCCGATCACGATTTAAGATACATTGACAGCCATAACAACCTCTGGGTTACTTCTTCCTTTACAGGACTAATAAACTTAAATCTGGAAAACAAGCATTACAGTCATTACACAACAAATCGAAACGATGCTTATCGATTGCCACATAACCTCATCCATGCTTTTTCAGAAGATCAACTAGGCAGAGTCTGGATGGGTACAGAGGCAGGTTTAGCCATTTACAACCCCTCATCGGATAAGCTACGACTCTTAAAAAGTAAATTATCAGAACCGCAGGGATTAAATACAGATCCTATTTACGACACCTTTTGTGATAAGGAAGGTAATATGTGGCTGGGATCCTATTTTGGTGGTATAAACTTCTGGAGCGGGGAGCAAAATTTTTTCAGAACATGGACACCCGGATTCGGCAAATGGCAAATTAACGGTAGGGTAGTAAGTTGTTTCGAAGAAGATCTGGATGGTAATCTTTGGATTGGTTTTGAAGATAAAGGGCTCAATAAATTAGATATTGAAACCGGGAATATGAAACATTATTCTTCGGAGTCAGAACCTTATGGTTTATCATATGACAATCTTCACGATTTATTATTTGTTAATGATGAAGAATTATGGATCGCAACGTATACGGGTAGTATCAATGTTTTAAATCCACGCACCAATACCTTTAGTTATTATCATCGCAACAATGAAGAGCAAACGCTTTCGGATGTAATCTATCAATTTAAGAAAGTAGGTGATACTATTTATATAGCCACCTCAGAAGGAATTACGTATTACAGTATCAAACAAAAGAAATTTACAGCCCTAAGGCCCGACATCCTGCGATCGATCCAGTTCGAGAGCATAGCCAGTACTGATGATGGAATAATCTGGTTTTCTTCCTACAATCAGATTTACCAATATAACCCGATTGGTGACTCACTGTATACTTTTGATCGGGTCCCACATATGAAGAATATCAATTTTGTAAAAACAGATTCTAAAGGCAGACTATGGATTGGCGACTGTTATAATGGTTTGTGCATGTATAATATAAAAGATCAGTCGGTTCAACAATTTAATCGGTCCAATCATTTTCCTGCCCACTGGATATTTAGTCTTGAGGAAGGAGCCAATGGCTGGTTTTGGGTAAGTACTGATAAAGGATTAATTCATTTTTCGCCTGAAGAAGAAATATTTACTCTGATAGACAGTAATTCTGGAATCCCTTTTAATCAGTTTAATTACAGGGCTTCATTTACCGATAGTAAAGGAAATATCTACTTCGGAGGAAACAGTGGAATGGTATCTTTTAATGAGGAAACTAATATCCCTAAGAAAGAGCATCTCCCTATCGCCTTAACCGATGTTAAACTGTTTAACGAATCGCTTCAGCCCGGAAGTAAAACTCTCAGTCAATCCATCAATAAAATAGATCAGCTGACTTTAAAACACAACCAAAATGTTTTTGCCATAGAGTTTTCAGCCTTTAGCTATTCCACACAAGGCAGATGCCAATACATGTACTATCTCGAAGGACTGGAAGCTGACTGGAACAATGTTGGTAACCGTAATTTTGCGACTTACACCAACATTAGTCCGGGGTCATACACCTTACATATAAAAGCTGTTTACAATGAAAAACAGTCAGATACTGAAGAAAGACAATTAATTATTGAAGTACTTCCACCCTTCTGGCTTACAGGTTGGGCTTACGGAATTTATTTTCTAATTATACTGTTAATATTCCTGGTTGTTTTCCGTGTGGGTAAAAACATTGAAAAATCCAAAGCCTTGGCCGAACTGGAGCATCGCGAGAAAGTACATGCCGAAGAAATAACACGCGTTAAACTAGAGTTCTTTACCAATATTTCTCATGAATTAAAAACACCGTTAACACTTATTCTGGGTCCCTTAAGTAAAATCATGAGTGAAGAAGGCATCACTCCTGCTTTTCGTAAAAGGCTAATGGGAATTGAACGAAATGCAAATCGCTTGTTTCAACTAATCAATCAGCTTTTAGAATTCAGAAAAATAGAAACCGGAAAAGAAAAACTGGAGGTATCCCCAACAAATCTTAACGATTTAATGAATGATGTAACCGATTCATTCAATAGTATTGCTGAGACTAAAGGCATTGAACTGTCGACACATTTAACCCTATCGAATGAGATTGTTTGGGTTGACAAAAACAAAATGGATAAAGTGTTCTGTAATCTTCTTTCCAACGCTTTTAAATTCACACCCGAAGGTGGACTTATTGAGTTTTCACTCAAAACCAAAAAGAGAAAAGGCAGAAATATACCCGAATTATATGATTTGATCATTAAAGTCTCTGATTCTGGTAAAGGCATTGAGCCGGAGCTTCTCAATAAAGTATTTGATCGATTCTTCCAGATTGAAGATGAGTCCAACAAGGAAGGCGGATCGGGTATCGGTTTAGCATATGTAAAAAGTCTGGTACAATTGCATAAAGGTCAAATTACGGTAGAAAGCGAAATGAATAAAGGAACGAAGTTTAAGATTATTATTCCTGTAAGCCGTGAAGATTACCAAAATGATGAAATTTCAACCATTACCAGACCAACCAACACTTCTTACATTATTGATGATGAAATTCAGTCAGAATTTACAAAGTCTGATTTAATTAACATTGAAGCATTATCATCTAAACCCACTATTCTGGTTGTGGAAGACAATATTGAACTTGTTTCTTTTATGAAAGAAAATCTGGAGGAGAAGTATAACGTTATAACAGCATTAAACGGTAAAGAGGCTTTGGATATTCTGGTAAAAGACAGAGCTGATTTGATTATCAGTGATATTATGATGCCCGTAATGGATGGAATCGAGCTAACTAAAAAATTAAAAACTGATATTAACTATTCGCATATTCCGTTAATTCTGCTGACATCAAAAGATAGCGTGGAAGATAAACTTCATGGATTAAGTTGTGGTGCTGATTACTATATGGCAAAACCATTTTATCCTGCTATACTTGATAAGTACGTCGAAAATATCATTAATACCCGTCAACGCTTAATCGATAAGTTTAGAAGCGACGAGGAGGTTAAAGCAGAGGATATCTCATGCTCTGAATCGGATAAAAAATTTATTGAAAAGCTTACTTTAATTATTAAAGACAACATTAGTAATCCGGATATGGACGTTAGCTTTCTGATGAAACACATGGGCGTTAGCCGTTCACTTTTACATTTAAAATTAAAAGGATTGCTAGGGTGCTCTAGTACTGAGTTTATTCGTGCTATCCGATTAAAAGAAGCCGTTAAACTGATTTCAAGCGGTCAATGTAATTTCTCTGAAGCGGCTTACGAAACAGGCTTTTCCAGCCCAACATACTTTACAAGACGATTCCGCGAATTCTATGGTAAGTCGCCACGCGAATATTTCGGTAAGTAATGAATAATCTCAATGTTCACAATTATAACATACCAAACCTTCTTCTGAATAGAAAACAATTATAGAAATAGCAGATATGTAAGTATTAGCAATAAAAAAGCAGCTACGTCTTTTCGATGTAACTGCTTGATTCAGAGGGTGGGCCCACCTGGGCTTGAACCAGGGACCCCCTGATTATGAGTTATCTAAAATACAATTTATATTAAATTGGTTTGATTTGGTATATACTGTGTATGTGCTATTTACATTATCTTTGTATTCAAATGGTTTCAATTGAAATCAAACAAGTAAGTGCAAATTAAGTGCAAATTTTTGAGCCTTATGAATACAAGTATTGTCATTACATTGGATACACGGAGAGAGAAAAAAGATGGTACTTACCCAATAATTTTTCGGCTTTGTCACTATCAAAAAACTATTCCCATATCAACAGGCTATAGTGTACCAAAAAAGTACTGGGATGAAAATAACAGACGCATAAAATCCAGTTATAAGGGTATTTCAAATGTTATGCGTGTTAATAATTTTCTTGAGAAGGAAAAAGCAAATTATATTGATAAGATAACCGTACTAAAAGATAAAAAAGAACTTGCTTATCTTTCAATACAGGAGATAAAGAATAAGCTTTCACCCAAAAAGAATTATGAAACATTTTTCTGTTATTCCGAACACTTAATTGAATCATTAATAGAGCAAAACAGAATTGGAACAGCCCGCAGTTATAAAACAGCTGTCAATTCTGTCAAGAAATTTCGTAACCAAAAAGACTTTACTTTTAATGAATTAAACTATCGATTTTTACAAAATTACGAAGCATATTTTCTAAAGAACGGATATAGTCTAAATGGCTTTGCTTCATTTATGCGTACAGTACGTGCCATTTACAATAAGGCAATCAAAGATGGTGTTGCTGAAAAAGATGGATATCCGTTTGACAGATTTACAATTAGAACAGAACCGACAAAGAAAAGAGCAATAAGCTTAGAATCAATTCAAAAAATAGCTAACCTTAAATATAAACCTGGCTCAGCTCTTTTTAAGTCACGTAATTATTTTATGTTGAGTTTTTATTTAATGGGGGCTTCATTTACCGACCTTGCACACCTTCAACTAAAAAATATTGTTGATGGCAGAGTTCAATATAAAAGACAAAAAACAGGAAAGCATTATGATATTAAAATATCCCCACAACTTCAACCAATTTTAGATTATTACACACAAGGAAAAATAAAAGAAGATTACATATTACCAGTCATTCGAAGCAAAGACTCAAAAGAGCAATATAAGCATATAGTTAGAGCCAGAAAAAAATACAATAAACGTCTGCGTTTAATTGCTGAAGATGCTGAAATTGACACCCAGTTAACATCATATGTAGCACGTCACACTTTTGCTTCTCTTGCTAATAATTTAGCAATTCCTGTGACTGCTATAAGTCAAATGCTAGGGCATCAAAAATTAAGTACAACTCAAATTTACTTAGCAAGCTTAAACAAGAAGATAATCGATAATTATAATGATCAGGTTATTTCAATGATATGATTTTTTCAACATTAAGATAATAAGTTAAATATTCAGCAATTTTAGTCCATGTTATCTATTTTCCAAGTTACACTAGTCAACCTCTTTTTTATCCTTTTTAATATCGCTAATACATCATTATCTTTTGGCAAATCGCCATATACTAACTTCTTAAAGTCACCATTATAAGCAGTTCTCAACTCTTCCCATGATTCATCCAACTTATCAAATACCAAGGCATGATTTGGATGATTAACAAGCCATGCATTATTATTCTTAAAACTTGCCACATCATCATTTGCAACTTTTAGAAGTATTTCATCAAACTCGGGAGAGTTCAAAAAATCAGAGAATTCTTTTTCCTTTAGTAGTTGGTGCAAATCATATGCGTGCCTGATTTTATTCTTTAGGTCAGCAATCGGATTATCCCCATAAGAAAACCTCACAAGACTCATTATCTTCTCACAAATCGTTCGTTTCGGATCTAACACCCTCACCTCAAAAGGCATTAAACCATTCTCTTGGGCAATTTTCTCCTGACCAGTACTCAGCATCATCTCTCCAACCATAGAACAAATCTGTTTTCTTGTGTATGGCTCCGAATTTCCAAGCCAAGTGGCCTCAATAACAATTGCATCCCTGATTTGACCAAACTCACCTTTAAACTCTTTGCTATAAGCATGAGCTGTTTTTCGGTTCATTCCCATTTTATGAGTTAAACCATCCACATCTACTTCTGGAAGGACTTTACTGACAACCTGGCCCATCTTTTTTATTTTATTGGAAAGCTGATTGCCAGTTTCATCACCTTTCTTGAGTACTACTAAATCAATATCCTCAGAAAACCGCTCTATCACATTAAAACATTTTGACAGTGCAGTTCCTCCTTTGAATACGGTATCTTTACCAATATCATCTTTGAATATTAGATTTAGGGCATATGTAACCCAGTAATCTTTTTCAACATAAATAGGCAATATCCCATTTTTTTGAGCTGTAAACTCAATTGCTTGCCTGAATAGTTTTTTATTCTCATGTAACTTCATACGATGTTCCATTTATCAACACCTGGAAGAATGCTTTCCAAACTACCAAGTTTGTATTTTGTAATTGGGTTGAGCGATTTATAAAGTTGATCAATATTTCCAACCTGAATATTTTCCAATATAGCACCCAATAAAGCCCTTGTTGATGGTGGATATTTTAAAGCCAGTCTTATAATTGTATTGACATCAGTGTCTGAAAGTTCTTTGATAATTGACCGTATTCGTTTAGCTGAAGCTTCTATCGTTGTATCAGGAATTTTTCTTACATACCTGATTGAATCTAATATTTGTAACAGAGGAATATTATCCTTAGTAATTATATTTTTCTGCCGAATAAATGAAATCTTATAACTTCCTCTTTTAAAATCAGGACGAATTACATTTTTACCAATTTGGATAATATTACCTACTTGGGTGGTTAATCCTAGCTGATTATAAATACTAAATCCAGTTAGATAACCTGTTACTTTTCCATTATCTTCTAAAAGATCTTTAACAATCTGTTTTTGTGATGGCTGCAAATTACCAAAGGGAGTTGCTTCTGGTTTATAATACTTGCCTTTTGACAGTTTTTCAATCTTACCAGATGCCACCATTCTATTTAAAGCTTTAATAACAGCTTCCTTTTTATTCACCTCAGTAACAAAGTCAGCATAGGTGAATACATATCCCTTCGGAAATCTATCTATCGTATAAGCAATATAATCAGCTATTTTCATACATCTATTTATATTACAAATATAGATATTTGTCCAGTTTTTTAGTAAATAAACTGGACTTTATTTGGATCTTAGAGGTATGGTACTTATCTTCGTAGCAGCTACGAAGATAAGTACCATAGTCACATTTTAAATCTAAAAATACTTCAACTTTAATAATATACTTTTTTTATAAAACTTTAAGCATTTCAATAAGTTGTTTTTCATCTATAATACAGGCATCTTTACCATCTAGAATATTTTGTTCCATCTTTTTCATTTTACTAGGACCAACACCGATACCAGCAATAAGATAGTTAGTGCGTTTGGTAACCCCAGTATCAATATCTGCACCCAAGTCCTTTAGTAGAACTGCAATATCCTTCCTATCTGGCCAATTATTGTATGTTCCTGAGATAACAACTTTTTTATTATAAAACGGATTTACTTTATTTTCAACATCATCTAAATTGGGTTTCAGAACATCTCCACAAATTTTCTGACGCCCATCTGTCGGAATATCATATGCATTATTAGTCATGTTACTATTAGATGCTTCTTTAATTCCATGATGTAGCAAATATAATTTAGCACATGCAAGAGCGTCAGACAAAGGATCATGATGTTCTAGACCAATTGATAGTTCCTTACAACATTCATCTAATTTTTTTCCATAAATACCTAAGGTACAATCATAATTAAATAATAGTTCATTATCCCGGATGTTATAAAAATTCATAGACTGCTTTAAAACATCTATATCAAACTCAGCATTATGTGCAACAACCAATGTATTGTTAATGTATTCTCTTATTCTTGGATATACATCTATGAAAGTTGGTAATCCCTCTGTCATTTCCGGTTGAATGCCATGAACTCTAATATTTGCCGAATTATATTCATTTCCTGGAGGTTGAATTAATGTTGAAAATTTCTCAGTAATAACACCGTCAATAACCTTCACAATCCCAACAGCACACGCAGAATATCTTTTACCAATCGCAGTCTCAAAATCTATTGCTGTAAAGTTCTTCATCATTTTGTCTTTTAAGAATAAATCATATTCATAGTAAGTATATTGTTGTTTTAATATAAAAAAATCGAAATAATATAAAGTAAACACATACCCCTACTTTGATAATAGTATGATAAACTGAGTCTTTTAATTAGCTAACTCATTAATTTTATTCAACCAGTTTCTAATTTCATTGTACCCATCACGTTCACGCAACCTTTCAATCGTCATTTTCTTGACTGCCAAAGTATTTAACTGACGTTTTGCACTTGAAATCTTCTTTTTCTGTTTTTGCTCAGTTTTTACAGGATCAGGATTAATTGAATCCCAATCAGTATCACTGGTTGCTGTATGTACTGCCTTTGCGACTTTTTTAGGGACATCTTCAGCATCATCTATATTAGTTAATTCTATATTTACATTAAGGTCACTGTAACATTCAGTGATAGCCTCATGATGTAAATAATTTTCTAATTCAAGTTTAGCTGTATTATATCCAACTTTTCTATGGTTACCTTCTCCATTTATTGTTGCTACAGCTTTAACGTAATCAGGTATGTCAGAGTCGTAGATATGAACCTGTGATTGAAGTAATCCGTCTAAATACTTTTTTTCAATGTAGTATTTCAATTGAGAACCACCTGTAGGAATAAAGGTTATCTGCTCGTTATTTTCTAGATTTATAATTGTGTTATCATCGGCATGTAACAGTTTACTATATTCAATCAAGCCATTTACATCATTTTCCCCTTCCACAAAAATTAAAACTTTCACTTTATTTTTAGGGTCTGGTAATGCCCCAAGAGTTTCAATTATTTTATCAATGATTCCAGTATTGTCTGAGCCATCCTGATTTGTTCCATTTTCGACCTTTACAACTCCATTGTCAGCATAAATATATCTAAGCGATTTTTTAGGAATTTCTTTGGCTAAATTGGAATTGTGAGTTGTAAATAGGACTTGAGCATTATCTGTCTCAGCTAATTCTTTTAAAGCATTTACGATCATCAACTGAAAATCTGGATGCTGAGATGTTTCTGGCTCTTCAAGTGCATAAATAATATTTGGAGCATTTGTTGTTTTTCTGTTTTCAACCTGAGCTCTAAAAAAGCTTAATAAAACAAGTCTACGCATACCACTACCTCTTTTATTTAGAGGAACTCCCCGCTCATCCTCTAAAGACAATTTAAAAATAGAATTCCAACTAGGTTCTTTTGGAAAGTTTGACCTTAATGTCTCCGCTAATTTAGAATCCAAATCATTAAGCTTGTTTATAGTTTCATCTGCCATTGCAGTTGAAGCATCTTTTACAGCCTCTTTAAGTTGTTCCAATAAAGGTGAAATGGCATCTCGTCTTAGCACTTCTTTTACAATTTCCTTCATCGGGTCTTGTATATCAGAATCTTGGTCATTTAAAGGCTTGTCAACAAAAAATAAGGAATAAATAGGTAAATACTTTTTCAAGCTCGTCCATATTTTCTTTCTATTATCTTCGTTGTCTAACTTACCGTCAATTTTAATTTCGGTTCTTTCGGTTTCAATTTGTAGGTCAGGGTAATAATGAAGTCTAATTGCGTTTCTAAGCTCTTTACTTCTATTCCTATTAACTCCATCAGGATTTATTCCTAATTCTTCAAATTGAAGTCTTAATGTAGTGCGCTTTTTTGAAAGTAAATCACTCAAATCTGCATGAGTTGGATAACTACAAACAATGACTGATTCTTCTGATACACTTCCACTTCCTGCTACAGGAAATTTCTTTTTAATTTCAAGTTTTTGTTCTGAATTAAGAAGAAATTCATCTTTAAGCGAAGTCTCAACTGTATCATCGAGAGTTAAAGTTTCTGGCAAATCATCAAACACACATGTAATCTCAATCTGATCAGCACCATTTCCAACCGTTAAATCATCTTTATCAGGTTTCCCGTTAAAAAATATATCCAACGCTTCAAGAATTGATGACTTTCCAATATCATTTCGACCTATCAAAACATTCAAATCATCAATACTAAATTCTATTTCGGTTGAATAGCTTCTGAAATTTCTAAGTTTTAATTTGTTTAATTTCATCTGGAAGGTTCATTATAAACTTTATTAACAATACATTAAACAAGTTGTAGTTCCATTCTTATTTTTCTAATTCAATTAATTAGCAATTTAATGTAGCGGTACTATTGTAGTTCTGGCAGTCACACTCATTGAATGTTTTGCTCGTGTTATTGACTCCCCATCTGACCTGTAGCATATGTGACTGAGAAAAGTACACTTAATTCACTATTTCTAAAATCCTAACATATTTATCTAAATCACCAATCTTAACCGTATCACCAACCGATTTCCCGTTTAATGCAAACCCCAATGGTGATTTTATATTTATCAGCTGAAGTCCATTTGATTTTTCTGATTTTGAAACTGATTGTTCGACTAACTGAACTTTCAAGTCTTTATCAATATTCATATATTTAACTTTAACCTTACTATTTAACCTTACCGTTTCTTTAAATAATTCGGTCTGAATATTTTCGGTTTTATTTACTGCATTAATTGTTTCAGCTAAATCTTTTTGAACACTTGGGGAAACTTTAATGAGTTTACTTTCAATTATTGAGATATCATCGGTGAACGCTAAACTTGTTTTTGATTTATCCTCAAACAAAGAAGGAGAACTATTTTCTATTTGTTTTATGAATTGTACTAATTTTTGAGTTTCTCTCTTTGGATTTCTCCACCAATTTGTACTCCAAATTCTATGAAATACAAATCCGTGATTTTCTAAAATCTTTTGCCTGTGTTTGTCGTGTAAATAAGCTTCTTGACTTGAATGGTATGCAGCACCATCACATTCTATTGCAATTTTTGGCAAACCAACTTGCATTGTATCATAAACCAAATCAATTCTAAAACCAGCAAATTGTAGTTGCGGTATAATTTTATTTTCGTCAAAATAATTAGTCAACGCCGCATAAACTTCTTCTTCAAATGGAGATTCTAAGTCCGCATTAAAATTGTCAATTGAACTGTTTGTGGTTGAATTTTCAGCAAGTGCATTTAATACAGCCAATCTTGCTTCGTTATCTTGTTCGCTAACTGCTTTCGCATATGCTAAATATGCATATAATGCAGCTCTTCTATTATTTGAACCTTCAGTTATCAAATGCTCCTTATAATTCAAAAATACTTCTTGTGGAATTGAGGAACACACATAAATTTTATATTTCGCTCTTGTGACAATTACATTTAATAACTTATATCCCTTATGATGATTTATTGAACCAAAGCGCTGAGCGAACTTATTATCTTTATTAATTCCATACGTTGTGGAAAGGATAATTACATCTCTTTCATCACCCTGAATATTTTCTAAATTTTTTACAAAAAAACCATTTTCTTCAAGTTCAATAATCTTTTCATTGAATTCCTTATATCGCTCAAACTTCCGTCTTTCGTTAATTTTCCCTAATATTAAGTTACGCTGATTTATGTTGAATGTAGCAACACCAACAGACGGATAATTACCATTAGGAAGTCTAGAAATATTATTTTCAATAATCGACAATACTGTTTCGGCTTCGGAATCATTTGAATTATCAGAATACGTACCGTTTACATTGATGTATTTAATAGGATTATATTCAAAACTATTTGGTAAAGGTTTTAGCCTTTGATTGTAAAATGCATAATTCGAATAATCAATCAAATAAGGATGCCTTGAACGATAATGAAAGTCTAAATGTCTTTTTTCAAATCCAAGTTCAGAAGCAAAATCAAGAAGTGATTCACAATCTAAAAGCGAGTTACTTGCTTCACTTTTTATTCGTTCTATTTCATCTTCAAAATCGTCTTCATCTTCAATAGTGCCGTCAAAAATTTTACTAAAGTAATTTGATGGTGGCATCTGATGTTCATCTCCAGCAATAATTATTTGCTTTCCTTTTAAAAGTGCAGGCAAGTTGTCTTCTAGTTTTAATTGACTTGCCTCGTCAAACATAACGATATCAAAATATTTGTTTTGGCCTTTAAAAAGATTACTTGCAACGTCTGGTGTTGTAAGAATAATTGGAAAAAATGTTGTAAATAAATCCATATCTAGTTTCACAATCTCCCGTAATGAAAGTCTTTTGTGTTTAGTACTTGCTCGTTTATTGTAAAGATTTTCTACTGAAATATTTGGATTGTTTACATCAAATGACCTTGTGGCATCAATTTGTTTCGAGAACCAATATTCTCGAATATACCTAATCTGCTCTTGTTCAAGCTCTGATAATGATTTTCCTAATTCAATATGGTCATTATCATTTGTTGGTAAATCCACATTTGCAGAATTAACGAGTAATGAGTTTAAATAAAAAATCAAGAATGTTTTGCGCCAGTTTTCTTTTTCTAATAGCTGAATTACTATTAGCTTTTCATTTGTTGTTAAGACATTATAAAACTGAAACCATTTAAATTCTAAAGTAAAAAGGTCATTATCATTTCCAAAATATATTTCCTTTGCACTAATTAAATTATCAATGCTTTCTATAAGATATTTGTGCGATTGATAATTAAGTTCAAAATTGCTCCAACTGTCTTCTTGTATTTTTGAAATTATATCAGAAAGTTGATTTTGTATTAAATGTAATTTGTCAGTTGCAAATTCATCGGCACCAGAATGAAGAAAGTTTAATTCGCTAAATTCAGTTTCAATATTATTTTGAAAGTTGTTTTCAGTATTTTCAATTACGACTTTATAATTTTTAATACTTAATTCAATATCAGGAATAGTACTTGCTGCTGAAATCGCTTGAAAATCATTGAAATTTTCTGTTTTGGTTAAGAGTTCTAAGAATATCGAATTAACTTGTATTTGGTCTTTTATTACTGCTTTCTTCATCTTGGAGAATAAAGAAGCTGTTTTGAAAAAGAAGCCATTTGTTTTTTTCTCATTATAAAAATCTTCAGCTTTATCATATTTTGAAATCACATTAGAAAGTAAGTTTAAATACGATTCAATTTCCGTTTTCTGAACTTTTAGCTGTTCATTTCTAATGTTATAGTATTCTTTCTCATATTTTAAAATATCATTATGAATAGCTTCGATTTGTTTTTTATAACTTAAAAAATCTTCTTCAATATTTTGCTCAATAATGAATGGATTGTCTCCAATCAATTTATCCGAGTTTAGAAAAGATAGTTTTTTAAATGGTCTAAATTCACTATATAAATATTGTCCTTTTCTGATTAACTCAAGTAATTGATTTAGTTCAGATGACTCATACGAAAAAATATCTTTACTAAGTTCAAGATTACAATCTTCCGAATTGTCTTTTAATTCAGAAAGAAGGGAACCAACTACGCTAGTCCAGTTTTTGTTTCCAATAAGTTTTTTGTCAAGTTTTTGATGTCTTTTGTTAATTGTATCAATCAGAGATTTTGACTTATTAATTATGTTGTCTAAAGTTTCTTTCGAATGTGTATATCTATAACGGCGATAAGAAGAATTATCAACTCTATCTCTTACTGAATCTACAGCTTGCTTTCTGTCTTTTACAATATCCTTGATTAAAATAGTTTGATAATTAAGTCCTTTTTCATTTAAAGAATTATACAAAACTTCTAAAGCCGTACGTTTTTCACAAACTACAATTGTTTTTTTATGGTTTTCAAGAGCATTAACCAAAATGGCTGTCAAAGATTGACTTTTTCCAGTTCCAGGAGGGCCTTGAATAAGAATATTTCGAGAAGTATTTAAAGAATGAAGAATACCTTGTTGTGATGGGTCAGTTTCTACGGATGAGATTGGTTGAAACGAATGTTCATCCATATCTTCAAGGTCAATTTCCGTACCTTGAAGCTCTAATAAATTTCCGTAATCATTAATTATATTTTGTTTCTGAACTTCAAAAATGGAAAACAGACCGCCAAAATCAATAAAAGAGTTATTGGAAGTTAATGGCAGTTTCTCATAGTATTTTTTTTCTCCAATAGGTTTTATTTCTTTTAATTTCTTTTCAAATGTTTCATGTAAATCATTTGGTGTAGAACTATTTATTGCTTCAATTATATTTTCACATATTTCTAAAAGTTCATTTTTATCAATCAGGCCATCATCTAAATGCTCACTAGTTACTTGGTCAATTTCAATATTTGAATCACTTTGTAAATGGTTTATTAAAACTTCATTGACGTAAATCGGGTCCTCTTCGTTTCGTTGTATTTCCCAAGTATTAAATTCTTTTGTTCTTTTAATTCTTAATGACCAAATTAAAATTGGAGCAACAGTTAATTTATTGTCAGATTGGTCTCTGCGAACGAGAATTGGAAAACCAAAACCGAAAGTATTGATTCCTTTCTCCGATTCAATTGCATCAGTCTGGTTTATAAGATTCTCAAATGATTTTGTGATTTTAACTAATTGGGCTTGGTCTTCTTCAAAAAGTGAATTCAAATCGGGAACATTATCCTTCCAACTTATCCGAAATTTTAGAGGTAATTCTGTGAGTAATGAGTTTATAAAATTTTGAGGAATATTTTCATCAATATATGAAAGTCTTGTTAAATCGAATTTATATCTTGAACGTGCTGGAATTGCGTTTAGGTGAACACCTCTTCGACTACCAACTTTAAGTCGGTTTTGTAATTCAATTAGTAACTTTTCAGATATCTTCATTTTTTCAAACTATCTTAAGAAGGACTTAAATATTGATATTGAATCAGCTAAAATCTATTTGCGTATGAATAATAATTTATGAAAGTAAAGACAAAAACAACTTATTATTCCTATCACATTTAGTATTACGGTTCAATTAAATTTCATTATACATTTAAATAATGAAAAAGAAATTACCTTTAAATATAAAAAACATTTTATTATGTATCAATGTCAAAACATTAAAGAATCACTTATCTGTAACAATTCTTTTAAGGTGCTCAATTGCCTCTTCATTTCGATGAATATAGAAAATTGTATCAAGCCTGCCTGATAATCTCTTATCAACCTTGTTTGTGGCTTTAAGATATTTCAATTGCAATTCACTATCTTTTAATCGTCGGTTTTCATTCAACAAGGAAATATTAAGGATGATACATATTAAAACAATAACCTGTAACACGACGATTTTGAAAATCATATTTTTCCATTTCTTGAAATGATAAACTAATTGATTAATTTGATTATCAACTTTCTGAAATTGCTTATTTGACTTACTTACCAATTCTTCATTCTCTTGCTGAATTATACTTCCAACATTTTGCATAGAGAAATCAACTATGTCAGCCATTATTGATGATAAATCCTGAATATTGATTCCTTTTGATTTTTTATCCGAACCATTATTATGCAAAGAGGCCACATCATTGTCTGACTTTTGATACAGTAAATCCAGCTTATCTTTTATTTCCTCAAACATTGCAGTAATCATGTCAATTTTAGTCATGGCTATTTATTATTAAAGTTTAAGACCAGGATTTCGTTTCTTACTTTTAATTCTGATTTGTTGTCTTCTTTCTCGCTCAGATCTCTGATTACAATCGGTGAGATCAGTTTTTAATAATTGCATTCCTGTTCGAAGAGTACTGAATGAATTTTTATCAAGAGGTTCTCTTAATGAGTTAGAATGTTTGTGTGAATAACAGTGGAGCTGATAATCTATCTTTGAATAACTAAACTGACGATCCACTTTAGAACCGCTAAAAATCAGGTCATTCTTTCTGAACAATATCCCCTGTATTTCATTGGTTTTTCCTTTGTATTTATAGTTGATAGTAATTCCCTGCTGTTGCAGTTTCTGCTCTAATTCTCCCCAGTTTTTACATTCAGGAATAGTTTCTTTTAGGGCTTCATAGATTTTGTATCGGGTTTTATCAGGTTCTTTCAGCCGGTGTACATTAACCTTCTCCTTACCTTTTGCAAAATAAAGATGATACTGAGCAGTCAGCTCCTTGCATACTTTTTCACTTCTTACCCTGTCATTTTTATCAGATATAGTTTTCCCATCAAAATTTACCCGATTTAAAATTAAATGTATGTGAGGATGTTCTTTGTCATAATGCCTGGCTATTAGAAACTGGGTACCTTCCAATTTCATTTGCTTTATATAAGTTCTAGCAATTTCCACCATTACGTCATTTGTAAGTTTAGCTTTATCGTTGACCGAAAAATCAAGTGAGATATGATAAACCGGTTTGCTTACTCTATTATTCAGTTCTGCTTGACTTAAGAAACTTCTAATTATCGATTCATGATCCTTAGTTCGAATGCCGTCACTACACAATAGTTCAGTTCCCTTCTTTTCATCAAGTACGTAATTGACAACTCCTCTGAATCCTTGTCCTTTAACAATTTTTGCAATCATGTTATAGTTGGTTTAGAAGATGATCAATTCGGTGGGCCAGATGGAGGTACTCTTCTCTTGAATTCTCATATCCCTGCGCATTGGCTTTTCTGGCAATTTGGTTCAGATTATTGGCCATTCCGCATAGTTGACGGATAAGTTTTTGGTGTTCCGGATTCATTCTCTCTCGTATAGAACTGGAATGAATGCACTGGCGCATGTATTCACTAATGGTCATACTTGCGTTGGAGGCTTTTGACTTTAAGGTATAGTAATCTTCCGTAGACATTTTTACATCCACCTTGTATTTCTTCTTTTTAGAAGGATTTAACCTTGGGCGACCACCTTTCTTAATCATTCAGGTATTTCAGTTTTTATAGACCAACGGGATGTCATTCGGGGTTTTGGTCTCACCAAAACATAAACTTGCTAAGAGCTTCGCTTAAGAGACAGATGTCAATATACTTTTCAGTTACCTTTAGTTTCATAATCAACATTATCTATTTTCAATTACATAAATTGTTGCTTTTTTTACATGCGTAAGCCACTTTTCAGAAAGGTCATGGTTTGGCAAAAGGCAACGGAATAAATGGCCTTGCAGGGCAGGCAGAAAATCAATTCAAACAGATTTTGAGCGGACAGAGCAAAGGGCTTGAATTTTGCGGCACGCAATAATAACAAGCTTTTTGATGTTGGGCCTGTGTGAAGGGAAAGGAAATGTGTGGAATTGATTTTCGCGGGTTTATGCCGAACGCTTTTGCCGGAAACCATGGCCGACAACATCTTTGCTGAAGCATGTATAAAAAAGCGTGTCTTCTGTATATTTCATTTACTGTCATAATCGTTGGTTTAAAAACTTTATTACAGCATATTAAATTACAGTAGCAAACTCTGTTTTACAATATGTAAAATGCGCCAAAATGAGTCAAAATAAATGGATATCAGGTTATTATTTTATGATTCTAAAATTAGGCAAACATATATTTGCCGTATGTTATCACTCCTCCTTCAAAAGGTAATCGACTGTTCAATTAATAAACAAGGGTATATAAACGACAAGAATTGTCGCCCTTGTATTAATCGAACCGTCTATTTTCCCAACTTTCGGAGGAGCGATACACTATACGGCAGATAACAATGGGCAATAAAATTAATTAGGCTGATGCCTTCTATTTTTTCTTTGGAAGGGAGCTCTGTCTATTGGCAGAAAAAAAATATATAAATTCAAAAAACACTATTCAAAATCACTCAAATTGTGTTAAAAATTATTAAATCAACAACTTACAAATGTTAAGTGCAAATTAAGTGCAAACAAAAAAAGCAGTTACTTCTTATCGATGTAACTGCTTGATTCAGAGGGTGGGCCCACCTGGGCTTGAACCAGGGACCCCCTGATTATGAGTCAGGTGCTCTAACCAGCTGAGCTATAGGCCCGGCATCAAAAGGCTTAATACCTTTTCAGCGGATGCAAAAATAGAAAGGAATTTCATATTATCAAAAGCCTTTCGCAATAAAATTATGCTTATTTTATTTATGAATGCGTATTACTTCTCTATTATTCAAATAAACAATAAGATATAAGCACTACTTTTAAAAGTTATTTTTTCTTACCTGCCAAATTTCCTTCAACTATTCCTTTAATTAAAGCAACAATACCAATAATAAAAAGAATTGGTGGATAGTAAAAGATATATCCGGCAGCTAAACCTCCAAAAAACCATAGAATCGCAATCACTATCATCACAACACCACCTAAAACACCTTTTTCATTCCATGTTTTTCAGGACCTAAAAATCCTCCTGACATTTCTTCCTCCTCTGCTTCTTCTTGCAATTTTTGAAGTCTTTTCGCTTCGTTCTCATCCAGCTCTCCTTCTTCGCAGCGACCAATAAAATTGGGTTTCTCATTTGTCAGTCCACATATTAAGCCAATAGATGAATTGAATTTTCGTTTAGTACAAACTTTGCATTGTTGTAAGTTCATTGTTGCCATAGGAATTGAATTTGATTAATTATACAATATATGTAATCGTAATAATATTTTAATCAAACAGCAGAAGAAATATGAATAGAATCTATTTCAATATTAAATTTGATATTTTCTAACTCTCAGGAAAGCATAAAATTACCAATTCCAATAATAGTAGGTTCTCCAGAGAATCTAATATTCAATATCAAAATAAAGATCTATGATTTAACAAATATTAAGACTGCTTTGAAATCGGCACTTTTTATTGAAAATAATAAGTCAATAGCTTATCATATATTTTTTGGAAAATATGCTGTTATAAAACAATGAAGTACAAGTAAATGATAAAAGGCTTTGCAATGCAAAGCCTTTTATCATTTGGATTTTTATCTGATTTAAGGGAAAGGGTAATCTTTTCCGTTTGTTAAATATATATAAAATTTAATCCTTCCCAAACTTAACTGACAAATAGAAGCTAATAAGGACTAATTTAAATATTTCCAATATTCACATATAAATTTTTTAACCCCTTTTAAAAGGAGAGATAATTTAATAATAATGTTAATTTTTTCATTAGACCCCCTATAAATTTAATCAATATTTATCATTTAAGCATATTTATACAAATTAACCCCCTTTTTAATATTTTTTCAATAAAAATTTAAAAAGAGATTATTTAAAACCATTCTACATAATAAAAAACCTAAAATATGGGTCTTGAATCAAAAATTGTGAAGTTATTTTAACCTCGATCCTGGAATTTTATATCCTTTAACATTACCTGAAGAGTGGTAATACCATTATAGAAATTTTCTTCTACCGTATAACAAATATCAAAAGCACTGTTTTCTTTAATCTTTTTTAAGGCATTACCCATCGAAAAGGCAATACCTTGTTTGATAGCTGCAGAATGCTCTTCTATTAATTCAAGCTTTAAATGATCTTTATCCTTACCTACCGCTTTACTGGTTCCGTAATCAAAAACATTTCGTGTAACAAAAACCGGTTTCATATTACCAGGACCGAAAGGCCTGAATTGCTTTAAAATACGATTAAACTTTGGTGTAATATCTTTTAAATGCAAAAGAGAATCAACGTCAATTTGCGGCACTAACTGTTCGGGCTGTATATTATCCTCAACATATTGTTCAAACCGTTCCTTAAATAATGGAATATTCTCAATTTTTAAGGTTAAGCCGGCAGCATACATGTGTCCCCCAAAATTCTCAAGTAAATCACTACATGACTCAATTGCTTTATATAAATCAAAACCCTCAACGGATCGGGCGCTTCCTGTTGCAAAACCTTTTGATTCTGTCAAGATAATGGTAGGTCGATAAAAGGATTCTGTAAGCCTTGAAGCCACAATTCCAATAACTCCCTTATGCCAGTTAGCATTAAATAATATGGTTGATTTCTTATTTAAAAGCTCTTCGTTATTAGCAATTAATTCGTGAGCCTCAATTGTTATACTTCGATCAAGATCTTTGCGGGTTTCATTACTGGCATCAATGTTTTCACTCATCTCTTTAACCAGATGTTCATTCTCCTGATCGCACACCAATAATTCAACTGCATCACTTCCGGCATCAATCCTTCCTGCAGCATTTATCCGTGGTCCTATCTTAAAGACTATATCGCTGATGGTGATTTCTCTACCTTCCATTCCGGCAATCTTAATAATAGATTTAAGACCAATACCTGGACTGGAATTCAGTTTTTGTAACCCATAATATGCCAGAATTCTGTTTTCGCCGATAATAGGAACAATATCCGATGCAATACTAACAGCTACCAAGTCAATTAAATCATAAAGCTGAGACTCCTTAAAATCATTAAAACGACAAAACGCCTGCATCAGTTTAAAGCCTACCCCACAACCTGAAAGGTTTTTATCAGGGTAATGACAATCACTACGTTTTGGATCCAGACAAGCTGCCGCACTTGGCAATTCATCACCGGGCGTATGATGATCACATATAATAAAATCTATTCCTTTTTCTTTAGCATAAGCAACTTTCTCAACCGCCTTAATACCACAGTCGAGAGCAATTACCAACGTAATTCCCTGTTCTGCAGCAAAATCTATTCCTTTATAAGAAATTCCATACCCCTCTTCATAACGATTAGGAATATAAAACTGCAATTTTTCGTAATGTACTTTAAGAAATGAATAAACCAAAGCAACACTGGTTGTTCCATCTACATCATAATCTCCATAGATCATGATATCTTCATGTTGATCAAATGCTTTATTTATTCGGTGCACAGCTTTTTCCATATCCTTCATTAGAAATGGATTGTGCAAATCAGTAAGTTTCGGGCGAAAAAATGCCTTGGCTTCATCATAGTTTGTCACCCCTCGCTGCACCAAGAGATTGGCCAACACATGATTTATATTGAGAACCTCGGCTAAGTGATTAACCATTTCTGGGTCACTCTCGGGTTTTATGCTCCACCTTTTTTCCATTAATAATAAGCCCGTTTATGACCTCAAATTTTTCTAAAAATTTACTTAAATCAAAGAAACGTTATAAAATAATACTTTTTTGTTACGTCTTATTTGAATTAATAAGCAAGTTATATAATTAGCCGTCACTTCCTTAATTCAAGATTAAATATTTTTGATATTTTTTTCAACAGTATATCTTTTACTTCAACTATATCCAAACTTCTATCCAATTCTTTCTGAAGGGATGTTACACCCTTATCAACAAAACCACATGGATTAATATGATTGAAATAGTTTAGATCTGTATTTACATTGAGTGCAAATCCGTGCATCGAAACATAACGACTGGCTTTTACACCAATAGCACAAATTTTTCTAGCTTTTCCAGGAACTTTTGTATCCAGCCACACTCCGGTAGCGCCTTCCAATCGTTCACCCTCAATACCATACTCTGCAACAGTTTCAATTATGCTTTCTTCAAGATTATGAATATAACTCTTCACTTGTAGCTCCATCATTTCTAAATCGAAGATTGGATAACCAACGATTTGACCGGGTCCATGATAAGTGATATCGCCCCCTCTGTTAATCTTATAAAAAGTTGCATTTATCTGCTTCAGGAATTGCTCATTAATCAACAAATTATTCTGAACACCACTTTTGCCCAATGTATAAACATGAGGATGCTCAACAAACAATAAATGATTAACTACTTCTTTTAATACATTTAGATTTTCACGATTATACAATTTTGTATCAACTACTTTTGCAAAAAGCTCCTCCTGGTAATCCCAGACTTTTTTATAATCACTGATTCCTAAATCTTCAAAAATAGTAATGGCGGGATTCATATAATTATTTTAATGCATTAATGTGTTTATCAGCATGATAAGATGATCGAACCAATGGGCCACTTTCAACATATTTAAATCCTTTTTCCAAACCCACCTGCTCATATTTCTTAAACTGTTCAGGCGTTATATATTCTGCAACAGGTAAGTGGTTTTGAGTCGGTTGAAGATACTGCCCGATCGTCATTACTTTTACTCCTACCGACAGAAGATCATCCATAGTTTCATACACTTCTTCCTCCTTTTCGCCTAATCCAAGCATAATACCGGATTTAGCAACCATACCTGCGTCGGCAACATATTTTAAAGTTCGTAAACTAATGTCGTATTTAGCTTTAGTTCGTATTACAGGGGTCAATCTCCTTACTGTCTCAAGATTATGAGAGATAACTTCAGGCTGAGCATCCATAACAGTTTGAACTAAATGATGTAAACCATTAAAATCTGGAATTAAAACTTCCATTGTTGTATTTGGATTAAGCTCTTTTGTTTTTCTAATGGTGGCTGCCCATATTTCAGCTCCTCCATCTTCCAAGTCATCCCTGTCAACTGAAGTTATTACTGCATGCTTTAATTTCATTATCTGTATAGATCTTGCTATTCTGAGAGGTTCTTTCAAATCAACCGGATTTGGTTTCCCGGTTTTTACATTACAGAATTTACATGCACGCGTACAGATGTCTCCGAGAATCATAAAAGTAGCAGTTCCGTTACCCCAACACTCTGCAGCATTAGGACATTTACCACTCGTACAAATCGTATGTAATTTATTATCTCGTATGGTTTTATGCATCCAATTATAATCCGCTGTGTTCGGCAATTGAATTTTTAGCCAATCAGGTTTGGATACCCTGCTTTTTATTTTCACCATTTCTCTTAAAACTCTTTATAGCCAAATATTTCGACAATAATACTTAAAATTCGGCTCTTAAAACATGAATAATATTTGGTATTAACCAATAACTGTTACGAATGGAAACAGCACAGTTTCTTCAATGTTCATACACTTACAGATTACAAAAATGTAAAGTGCCTTAACACAACCGGTAACAACCTGAATTTTGTCATATTACAGTTTAGAACAAAATATTAAATTGCAGGTTCTTTGGGAAACAACAATCACGTAATATTATAAATATATAGAATGAAACAAATCTTAGCATTAGCTTTGGTCGCATCATTTGTTATAAGTGGATGCAAAACGAACCAAAAAACTGAAACGGATATGAATCCTTTTTTTGCCAAATACAATACCAAATTTAATGTACCTCCTTTTGAAGAAATAAAGGTTGAACACTTTCTTCCTGCTTTTGAAAAAGGAATGGAACAACAAAAAGAAGAGGTTGAAGCTATTATTAATAATAGTGAAGCACCCTCTTTTGAGAATACCATTGTAGCATTGGATTACACCGGTAATCTGTTAAGTGAAGTATCTTCCGTATTCTTCTCCTTAAAATCGGCACACGGAACAGATTCTCTTTTAGCCGTTGCTCCTGAAATTCTTAAAAGACTTAGTATTCATAATGATGACATTAATATGAATCCTGCTCTCTTTAAAAGGGTACAGGAAGTTTACACTCAAAAAAATCAACTTGACCTTACCACAGAGCAATCAATATTACTTGAAAAAACATATAAAGGCTTTATCCGTAGTGGGGTAAATCTTAAAGGAGAGCAAGCTGAACAACTTCGCAAAATAAATATGCGCCTGTCAGAATTGA
Organism: uncultured Carboxylicivirga sp.; assembly: GCF_963674565.1. Lineage (NCBI taxonomy): Bacteria > Pseudomonadati > Bacteroidota > Bacteroidia > Marinilabiliales > Marinilabiliaceae > Carboxylicivirga > uncultured Carboxylicivirga sp. The sequence continues at coordinate 4,360,004 of NZ_OY771430.1, read as the reverse complement.
GCAATCAATTTAACATGAATGTTTTGGCCGAAACAAACGCATTTAAATTAGTAGTTGACAAGAAAGAGGATTTGGCTGGATTACCTGAATCTTCAATTATTGCAGCTGCAGAAACAGCAAAAGCAATGGATTTAGAAGGAAAATGGGTTTTCACAACGCAAAAACCAAGTATGTTACCTTTCTTATCATATGCCCAAAACCGTAATTTAAGAGAAAAGCTATACAAAGGCTATTACATGAGAGGGAATAACGATAATGGTAATGATAACAAGAATATTTTGGTTGAATTAACCAATCTTCGTGTTGAAAAAGCCAACCTACTGGGTTACAACAGCTATGCCGATTTTGTTCTGGAAGAGCGTATGGCAAAAAATGCTGACAACGTTTATGAATTACTTGAGCAATTATGGGATAAAGCGATTCCGGTGGCTAAAAAAGAACGTGCAGAAATGCAGAAAATCATTGACCGCGAAGGAAGCAATTTCAAGCTTCAATCATGGGATTGGTGGTACTATGCTGAAAAAGTTCGTCAGGAAAAATACAACCTGGATGAAAATGAAATTCGTCCTTACTTTGAATTGAGCAACGTTCGTGATGGAGCATTCGATTTGGCAGGTAAATTATTTGGTCTGCAGTTTGAAGAGATCAAAGGGGATTTCCCAAAACCTCATCCCGATGCACAAGCCTTTGAAGTAAAAGAAGCAGATGGTTCGCATAAAGGAATTCTTTATATGGATTGGCACCCGAGAGCAACCAAAAGCCAGGGAGCATGGTGCGGAGCTTATCGTAAACAGTATAGTAAGAATGGTGAAAATATACCACCGGTAGTAACCATTGTTTGTAACTTTACACCTGCTATTGGTGATAAACCGGCACTTTTGAGTTTTGATGAAGTAACTACTTTATTTCATGAATTCGGACACAGTTTACATCAGCTTTTAAGTGACTGTACCTATAATATGTTATCTGGCACATCGGTACCTCGCGATTTTGTTGAACTTCCATCTCAAATAATGGAAAACTGGGCAGGCGAACCTGAGGTAATGAAGCAATATGCACACCATTATAAAACCGGTGATGTTATCCCTGATGAATTAATCAACAAACTGAAAAACAGTGGTCATTTTAACCAAGGATTTGCAACGGTTGAATATCTGGCAGCTGCCTTACTGGATATGAATTATCACACCCAAACTAAAGTTCAGGAAATTGATCCGGTAAAATTTGAAGAAGATTATTTGAAGGGCATTGGCTTAATGCCGGAAATAATTTCACGCTATAAATCAACCTATTTCAAACATGTTTTTGGAGGTGGATACATGGCAGGATACTATAGTTATATATGGTCGGGTGTATTGGACGCAGATGCCTTTGAAGCTTTTAAAGAAACAAGTCTTTACGATCAAAATACAGCCAACGCCTATCGTGAAAACATTCTTGAAATGGGTGGAACAGAAGATGCAATGACAATGTATAAGAATTTCCGCGGACGTGAACCTAAAATAGAAGCTCTTCTTCGTCAAAGAGGTTTAGATTAAGAACTCACACAACTTCAAATAAATACATTATCTGCCTTTATGGGCAGCTTTTTTTATGCGGTATTCAGGCATTTTATAATTATTATAGCCTATTTTATAATGATAAACTTAATATTTATTTTGTGCAACATTAAATTCTAATAGTTTTATTTTCATGTTTTAATGTAACATTAGCTTACAATATTCGTTTAAATCTATATCTTTACTTTAAAGTTATAAACAAAAAGTCCAACACACATTTATTAACACAAACTAGAAATTAACATGAAAAAAATTCTATTAATTCTTGCTGTATCAGCATTCGTTGTATCGTCATGTGGATTAAAATCAAACGCACAAGGTGGTGAAGTAACAGAAGAAACAACAGTCGTAGAAGAAGCAGTAGAAACTGCAGTAGCCGACTCAACAGATAAGGCATGTTGTGAAAAAGACAGCACTAAAGCATGTTGCGAAAAAGATAGCGTAGAAGTTGAAACTCCTGTTGAAAGCGCAGAATAATCATCATCCTATTGATTATCTTTTTCTTAAAAGGATTACAAGGCCGGATTTTCCGGCCTTTTTTTATTTAAATAATTCTGTTGAATGAACTATAAAAAAATATTTCAAAAAAATTAAAAATTGAGGTAGGGTGGATTATTACTTGTGCGGTATATAACTGTAAACGCATTTGAATTAGATATAAAAAACATAACTTAAAATTTTATAGTCATGAAAAAATTAGCATTTGCAGTTATCACAAGCGTTCTGGTACTTACAGCTTGTAATAAAAATGAGAATTTAGTACCTATTCAAACAATAGAAGATGTTGATCTTAAAATGACAACTGAATCGGTTGTTACCACCGACGCAACTTTGGAAGATGTTGTTGAAGCAACTGAATATGAAGTTGACCTGTACTCCGGAACTTCAGAAGCTTTATCTCTTGTTGCCGTTGAAACTGAAACTCCTGAACTAAAATTTGGAGGTAACGACAATCCTTTCAGATACAGATACAGAAACGGTGTTTGCCCTAATGTAAACGTTGATTCAGAAAACGGTACTTTTCCTAAAATCATCACCATTGACTACGGCGACAGTACAGTATTAAATAATGGTCGCGTTATTTCCGGAATTATCACCATTGAAATCTCAGCTCCACGAACCGTAAGTGGTGCAACACGTACTATAACATTCGAGAGCTTTACTGTTGATTCAATTTCAATTGATGGTGTTATTGTTAAAACCTTCTTGTTGGATGAATATACTATCAGCATCACCCGTAATTTAACTTTTACTTTACCTGATGGAACAACTATTACAATCGAATCAGAAAGAACAAAAGTATGGGTGGAAGGAATGGATACGCCATTTATTCACGAAGATGATGTATTTGAAATTACAGGCTACTCGTTAATATCTGATTCTGATGGAGACGAATTTAAGAAAGAAATTACTGTACCACTAATCAAAACAGGTGATTGCAGATACATTGTATCTGGTGAAGTTACACTTTCACAAAATGAGGTAGTATTTGCTGTTATTGATTACGGTGATGGAACATGTGACAATATTGCCACTTATACAACAGCTGATGGAACAACCGAATTTATAATCGGACAAAAAGTAAGAGATAAAAAATATCAAAACACTAATAATTAACTAAGTATTTCCCGTTCACTTATTTAACTTAGTTTTTCCCGAAGATTAGGACGCTACTCTTCGGGAAATTAAAGAAAATTAGATTAGCAGCAAATTACTTATTTTCAGAATCATTAACTTTAGCCAAAGCAAAATTCAACAACTTGAGACGGGAAGATTTTAAAATTCTGTTTGATCAACATTTTGATTCGCTTCGAAAGTATTTATACTACCGATGTGGAGATACAGAATTATCTACAGACATTGCTCAGGAAGCCTTTCTTAAATTGTGGGAGAAAAAACTGAATAAACCACCAGATGAATTAATTGGTTTATTATACAAAATTGCAAAAGATGGTTTAATAAGCAGCTTACGAAGACAGACACTGGAAATGAAATTTACTTCAAAACCAGCAGATAATGGCAACAGTATCACACCAGAAGAGGAATTGAGATACAAAGAATTACAACTAAACTATGAGAAAGCTCTTAATGAAATGCCAGAAATACAACGAGTCGTTTTTTTAATGAGCCGAAATGAAGAACTTAAATATCACGAAATAGCAGAACGACTTGATTTAAGTGTCAAGGCAGTTGAGAAAAGGATGAAAAATGCCTTACAATTTTTAAGACAATCACTGACAGTAAAATGAAAACAGACAAGCAATATAACCTACCAGAATCAGACAAGGACTTTTTAAGGTCTTTGCCAGGGCTTGATGTTTCATTTACAAAACCCAAAGAGGATGTGTGGAATCAACTGTCAGAATTGATATCTTCCGAAGAAGAGAATGCACCCGTTATTGTAAAAACGCTTCAACCCATAAAATATCTACGAATCGTTTACGCAGCAGCTGCCATTTTGGTCCTTATGCTGGCTTCAACAGCATTTATGCGTTTTTATACTAAATCAATTATCTGTGAATCCGGTCAGCATTTAACAGCATTGTTACCCGATGGATCAAGCATCGAATTAAATGCAGGATCCAGTATAAAATATCATCCCTATTGGTGGAATCAGGAACGACATGTTCATTTTGAAGGTGAAGGTTTTTTCAAGGTTGAAAAAGGTAAATCATTCGAAGTGTTTTCATCAAAAGGAAAAACTGTTGTACTTGGTACCAGTTTCAACATTTATTCGAGAAAAGATGAATATAAAGTCACCTGTTATACAGGTAAAGTGAGAGTAATAAGCACAGCAAGTGGTGAATCTGCTGACATTTTACCCAACCAGCAAGCCATCATACAAAACAACGGCAATGTAATTAGTCACACACAACAGAACACAAATAATACCATTTTGTGGAGGCAAGGAATGTTCATTTTTACCGCCACACCAATCAATCAGGTATTTGAAGAAATTGAACGTCAATTTGGTGTTTCAATTAAAACCAATACCAAACTAAGTTATAACTATTCGGGAAATTTCAGTAGGGAACAATCAATTGAAGATGTAATGCACACAGTATGTCTGGCATTAAATCTTGAGTACAAAAAAGTCAATGATGGTTACCTGGTGAGTAAATAAAGGACGGGTGAAGAAATTCATTTTACTTTTATTCATTGTATTTAGTTCAGTACACATTTATGCACAAAAAATAAAGTTACAATGTACTGACAAACCTTTAAATGAACTGCTAATTGAGTGGCGCTCGCTATACAATTTGCAGTTTTCATTTAACGATGAACTATTATCCCAATTCAAAATTACCCGGTCACAAACCTACGATGATTCTGAGAAGGCTATTCAGGATCTTCTTCAAGGGCTTCCCCTCTCGTACGAAAAAAACGATCAGGTTTATATCATTTATGCAGTTAAACAGTCCAGAGAAATTAAAACCTACTATTTAATAGGTAAAATAATTGAGAAAGGAACCAACGAGCCATTACCCTTTTCGCATATTTCTGCAAACAATATTCAAGCTGTTACCGACATTAAAGGTATGTTTAGCTTTTCTTTTGAAGGTGACAGTGTTTTTCAGGTTAAAGCCTCTCATTTAGGTTGCTATTTAATGGATACGGTCTTAACTACCGGGAATCATCACGTCATAAAATTAGTTCCTTCTGTAGTTGGTCTTCCCGAGGTAAGAGTCACCAATAATATTGTTGAAAAATCAGCGCAGGTGGGAGAAAAACCCGGGTTAATAAAACTCAACCATCATATTGCCAATTATCTGCCCGGAAATGGTGATAATTCGGTATTTAACCTTTTGAAACTTCAGCCCGGAGTAACCGCAACAGGTGAAAATCCAAACGACTTAATTCTATGGGGAAGTTCAGAAGGAACAAGTGCGGTGCAGTTTGATGGATTTACAATCTGGGGGCTTAAAAATCTAAATGATAACATAAGTGCAGTAAATCCTTACATGGTTAAAAATGTTGACATCATGAAAGGTGGTTATGATGCCTCTGAAAGTGACTTCATTGGGGGCATAGTTGACATAAACGGAAGAACAGGTAATTTCACCAAACCGTCTTTTAACCTTTTCATTAATAACCAAACAATCAACGGAATGATGGAATTACCTGTTGGAAAGAAATCATCCCTGATAGCAGCATACCGACAAAATTATTACGACCTGATTTCTTCTGGAGATGTTCAACTTCAAGAGATTAATAACATCGAAAAATACAACTGGAATTACGATCAACCCAATTACAATTTTAAAGATCTCAATATTAAATATTCTCTTCAGGGAGATAACGGAGATCTATTTTACGTTAGTGTATTGGGAGGAGGTGATGAATTTAGTATGGTTGCCCAACGGGATACAACCATTGACCGCCCCAATACAAGTTTAACCATTAACGAAGCTTTGGATGTTAATGAGAAAACTAATCAAATTGGTGCTGCTGCTTTTTATGGTAAAACGTTTCAATCCGGTCATTCCTCTTCTCTCGAATTGAGTTATTCGCACTATGATAACGATTATAATATTCGTTCATCAAGAGAATTTCGTAACTCTTCTATCATTCGTTTCACAAGAGAAGCAACCAATGAAATTGAAGAAATAAAAGGAGATTGGAAAAATCATTTTCTAATAAATAACCTCAACAAATTAACAGCTGGATTATCATTTATTCAAAACAATACCATATTAGCAGAAAAACTCAACGACTCAACATATATTGATTTATTGAGTAACGCATCTCGTGTTGTGATGTATGCACAGGATGAATTACAAATTGCAAAAGCACTAACTGTAACAGCCGGATTTAGGTTTAATTATCCAACTCATATCAACAGAACACATTTTGATCCCAGAATATCATTATCATACAAACCAGGTTTATTCAAGTTTAATGCATCCTGGGGTATATACCATCAATTTATTGCCCGAACCTCAATTGTTGATGATAACAATCGTATACGTTATGCCTGGTACGTAAGCGGATACAATGATGTACCGGTACTCAAATCGACCCATTATGTGATGGGTGCGGCATATACCCGAAAAAATTTTTTAGTTAGTTTAGATACCTATTACAAAAAAAATGAGAACCTCACCCGTTATATACAATTTACTCAAACAGCATACGTATCTGATGGAGAGAGCAAAAGCTATGGCTTAGATGTATATATCAAGAAGGATTTTAATGGTCATTCGATCTGGACAACCTATTCTTTAGGACGTACTGAAGAGCTCTACGATTATTTTCCAGAAAAAGAATACAGACGTGCTCCTCAGGATCAGACACATGAATTTAAATTGGCTGGTTTGTTAAACTTTGGTTCAATCCACACATCTGCAAGTTATGTGTATGGATCTGGTTTTCCATTATTTACTGATAACGTGAAATATGAATACTTGGAACCGGATTATAACCGGGTGGATGTATCGGTTATTTACCAAATCACTGGCAAAAAAATTACCGGCGAGGTGGGCCTATCTATTCTTAATGTAATTAATAACGAGAATGTTAAATATAACAGTTTTCAACTCTTCCCTATTGATGAATTCAACGACGTGTTAATTAATGAAAAAGCTATCCCATTTACGCCACTGTTACATTTAAAAATTGAACTTTAAACGGCGGGTATATATTTACACTTTGATGTTACAGCCTCACGATCAATAGTCACAACTTGCATACATCCAATACGATTAATATATCGAACTATTAATTTTAATGGATTATTTTCCAAATCAAAACCAGTTAGATAACCTGACCTACGTCGCCCCTTATGAAAAAAAGTAATTTGATCGCCAATGCAAATATTATTTGCTTTTTGCCATCTTACAATTTGATGATATGCATTCGTACTTTTCACAATACAATCGTTTTTACATCATTCAACTTCCTCTACCAACGACGCAAAAATAGTAAAGTTCTAATACCCTGAATAATGCTTATTGGTACTAAATGATAAACTGTAAAAAGCTTTCCATAAACAGCCAGATTAAATGGATAATATTTTTAAAGTCTTACTTTTAATAATTGTATCCAAATCGAATGATCAATAACCCCAGACATATAAGCTTCGATTTCAACAATTTAGATAATATCTATAAATGGTTTGATGCAATATTTAAAGAGTATTATCAACCTTTATGTCGTTTTGCGCTAACAATTGTTCCATACGAAAACATGGCAGAAGAGGCAGTTCAAAATGTATTCGTTTACTTATGGGAAAAACGAAAAACATTGCACATTAAAACTAACGTTAAGGGACTACTATACCAATCTGTTTACAACGAGAGTATTCGTTTACGCAAAAGAAGATTACAAAACAGAAACTACGAATCAGAATACCTGCAGCAACTTTTACCTGAATTTGATAACAATGATCAACCCGATATAGATTTCATAAAGACAGCTGTTAGTAATGCGATTACCAGTTTACCCGAAAAATGCCGAGATATTTTTATCATGCGCCGCAAAGAGGGATTAACAAATGATGAGATTGCCGAATATCTTGGCATTTCAGTTAAAACAGTTGAAAATCAAATGACCATAGCGCTTAAAAAATTACGAACAGAACTGTCTCCAATCATCAGGCATTTACCCGCAATATTGATTCTTTTAGAACTTTCTTAATAATTCTTCTCAATTTTTTAGGGGATATATTTTCGACAATACTCTATAAAAGAAAACATATGTCGAAAAATATACCCTATAATATTATAATTGCTTCGTTAGAAAACAAAGCAACTATTGATGAACAAAAAGAATTGGAACATTGGCTGACTTCATCAAACGAAAACAAAGCAATCCATGAATCCATCAAACAAACCTGGAGTAAAACACAGTTAAAAAGATCTTCTTTTAATCCGAATATAGATGCTGCTTTAACACAAACCAAAAAACGTATCCATCGACGCTTGTTTATAAAACGGGCATCGGGTGTTGCAGCCATTTTATTAATTGGCTTAATGATTAGTACACTATTTAATCCATTTGATAACAATAAGCAATGGCAATCTGTAATTGCTCAACAACAAGAAAAAGTAGAACTAACTGATGGATCAATAGTGGTTCTTTCTCCGGGATCAGAAATTAAATTTCCTGACAAATTTGAAGCAAAAACACGCAGGGTTAAAATAAAAGGAAAGGCATATTTTGATGTAACGCACAATATAAATCAACCCTTTATTGTTGAAACCAACCACACTAAAACAAAGGTACTGGGAACCAAATTCACACTGGTTACAGGTTCTAAAAGCAACGATATTCTTTATCTCGATGAAGGTAAAGTAGAATTTAGTTCCCTAGCCTGGTTCGGACCAAAACAATTAGTAAAACCGGGAGAAGAAATCTCTTTGATGAATGGTAAACTCATAAAGAGAATTGCCATTAATGATAACCTTTCAACATGGGCAACTGGTAAACTAACCTTTAAAGACATTGCTTTGATTGACTTGGTGAAACAACTGCAAGTTTATTATCAAACACCCATTGCACTTTCAACTCCAGTAATAAAGGACTTACGCTTTAGTGGTACCATCACACAAACAGAAGCAATAGATGCGTTGCAAATAATAGCATTAACCCTTCAACTGAATCTTTCAACCGATAACCAAACTCTAACCCTAAGTTTATGAAGTATATACTAATTATCTTTCTTACAATAAGCTGCTCTATTACAGCTCAAAAACAAAGCTTAAAAACTGTACTTGACAGTCTGTCACACAAAAATCATTTTGAAATATGTTACAGTAATGATCTTGTCAACCTGGATCAGAAAGTTACCCTACCTTCCGATTCAATGACTTTGGATGATTTGCTTAAAGAATTAACACTACAGTCGAAAATCAACATTGAAAAACACGATTCAACATTAGTTATTACCCCACTCGAAAAGAAAAATATATTAATAAGTGGTAAACTCATTGATTCTGAAAATGGTGAAGAAGTACCTTTTGCTCACATTTTACAAAAGGATTGGGGAACTGGTACCATTACAAATGATATAGGCAGGTTTGAGATAAATATTCCTGAAATATTAACAGGCAAGGAACTACGATTCTCCAGCATGGGATACGCTGATACAACCATACTAATTCCTGCATCTGATTCCATCAATTTAACAATCAGGATCAGGTCCAAACCATATAGTTTAAAAGAAGTAATGGTGTTGCCCAATTGTAATTCAGCAGAAGACCTGGTTAGACTGGCTGTAAAAAACATCAAACGAAATTATCATAGAAAAACCATTCAGATGGATGCCTTTTATCGTCAGATTGCCCTGCGTGATGATGACTATGTAAATTTGATTGAAGCAGCTCTATTGATAGAAGACAAAGGGATAAATTCGGAAAACAATACCACAAAAATTAAGATAGAAGAAATGCGTAAAAGCACCAATTATCTTATACAACACGATGCTAAACACAAGTTGGCTTTTAAGGTGCTTGATAAGATGTTTGGTCATCGTAATATCTTTTACAAATGCTATGGACAAAACACCGTTCGACATTACCGGGCTGATTGGTGGTACCGACCATTAATGGACTACGACCATTTTGAATATGAATATGAAGGAGCCGTTTGGATGGATACTCTTAAAGTGTATAAAGTAAAATACACCTACGTTCATGTTCCAGAAATAATGGGTGGAGGCAAACGAAAATCTATACATTCATGGGATGGCGGATACATCTATATCAACTCAAATGATATGGCTATTGTACAAATAGATAACATGTAGAAGTTTTTTGAATCTCATTCAGCATATAAAACCTTTAAAGATGGAATATTTTGGCAATCCTCACGCTCATATCAAAAAATAGGTGATAAATATTACCTCAAATACATTAAAGGTTTAACCTATCCTGATGCACCTATGTACTCTATAAAACAAATGAATAATGATACTATTATAGAGAACAGACAGAGCGCTGAAGAAATCCTCCTGATTACAGATGTTATTACCGATAAACGACTTCAGGACAGAATTAAATACAAGGATAAATTGGCCAGAGATGAAAAAACATTAGAAAAGAAATATCCATACCGTCCCAAATTCTGGGAGCATTATAACATTGTTCAGCTAAAACCAATCGCCGGAAAAGCAATTAAGGACTTAGAATGGGAAAAATCACTGGATTTACAATTTGAAGAAAACGGAAGTAATGATACTACAAATAAGTAATCTGAGTCATCAGTTTCAAAAGTTAACCGTATTGAAAAATATTAATCTGGAGATCACCAAACCGGGTTTGTATGTTTTTGCCGGGGCCAATGGATCTGGGAAATCAACTTTATTCAACAGTGTTACCGGAATGCTGCAAGCAGATAATGGATCCATTTATCTTAACTCTCAAAATATCGGAATCGTTTATGAACCGGTAAGTACCGAACCCAATCTAACAGTTCTGCAGATAATAAAGATAGTAATTTCCATGCGTAATGCTAAAATGGATGAACTAGATCATCAACTTAAATTTTGGGATCTGGATGAGCATAGAAACAAAACATTTAAAGCATTATCTCTGGGTATGCGCAAACGCCTTCTGATTGCTTGTTCATTAATAGGTAATCCGAAAATACAAATATGGGATGAACCTTTCAATGGTTTGGATCCATTAGGAATGAATAAACTACGAAAAGTTATTAATAATCAAATCGAACAGGGTAATACCATTCTTTTATCAACCCATATATTAGGAGAATTAGATACGCTGGCTGCCGAAATCTATGTTTTAAAAGAAGGAGAGTTAGTTTATGGTTTTAAACCCGATAAAACAGATAATAATTTAAAACAACAAATTATTGAGGTCCTATAGCTATGATAAAAATGCTACGCTTTGAATTCAATTTTCTTAAAGGAAAACGATTTATTCTACCATTTACGAGTCTTATGCTAATCATAGCATTAATGGCACTCATTTTTTTTCTTACAGCAGATACATACAATAAAAATCAATTGACTCAAAAAGTGTCAACAGCCATATTAAGTTCTGGCCTTATAGCTCTTTTTTACACCATATGGATACTTCAACATTACATTCATCTATATCGATCGGGCTATTATAAAATGCTTTTAGCTTTTGGGTTCAGCAGACATCAATTATACATTTATCAATTGATACAGAATCTTCTTTTTGTGATTGGATTTTTGGCTGTAATGTTTTTGGCAACCTCTATTTCAGGAATTGCAAAAGGTATTTTGCCATGGGAGGTATTAGCAACAACCCCTTTAACATCGGTTGTTTCATACTTTTTGTTGTTACTGGCATTAGGTCAGGTAGCTGCTTTACTGTCAACTATTCGCTGGAATCACATGCTATTACTGCCTGTACTTTTTTATTGGTTTTTCGAAAGCTGGTTGGTATACCTGATAACTAAGCACAATCCGGATTGGATCCATTTCCTTCCAATCGATAGTCTAAAACAAATTGTTGGAAATCAAGTTTTAACCATTAATCAAGGTCTTATTATAGCCTTTTATATGGCATTTGTTTTCCATTTGCTGTACCATAATTTACAAAGAAGAAATCTGTGTTAAAATGAAAAAATTACCACCTCTTATATTGACAATTTCATTTGTCACTATTCTAATCTTAAATACACAACTAACGAATTGGAATAACAGCCGTATATTTCGAACCTATAAATCCATTGATGAACCTATTCGTGCTGTACTGGCAAATAATGACTTTCTTGCGGATGAAAAAGATACTGAGATTTTGGTTATTAATTTATGGGCTACCTGGTGCCAACCATGCCAGAAAGAGATATCTCAACTTAATAAATTAATGGAAAAATATGAACAGGACAATGTTTTATTTTTGGCAGTAACAGCTGAGCAGCAACAAGATGTTAATGATTGGATGGAATTACAGAAATACCCTTTTCTGTATTATCAACTTTTTGATCAGCATGATTTGATGAATTACCTTTTTGAATTAAATCCGGATCTCTCCTTTAAAAAAGGGCAAAAACCTCAAGGCCTTCCAACGAATATTATAATTAAAAACAAAGAATTAATGTATTTCCATACAGGATATTCAGAAGAAACAATTGAAGCTATAGAAAAGACATTAAAGAAAATATTGTGAGTATAATCTTATCGATAAAAGATAGGGTTAGGTTAGATAGATTTTTATCACAACGCAATTAATCTGCATTATATTAATACTTTAAAGAGCGAAGGGGCCTGATGAATTGCAAAGTGGCCCCTTCATTCACCTTCCCAATTATTGCTATACTGTTTGCTCAAGAATCAATCTTTCAGCCTTTTCAATTTGATTTGGAAACAAATCCATTGGTACCATGCTTCCTCCAAGACTTTTAAGTACCATATATCTGGCACAGCTTTCATTACTTCCCAAACAAAACTTTCGTTTATAACCCGCTGCAGTAGCTGGCATATTGGCCATCTTTTCATTAAAGAATGGACAATTCTCTACTTTCTCACAAACTGCCATTGTAATTTCTCTTTTTAATTAGGTTGAAGAAGAAGCAATTATTTAGATCAAACTAAATATTCACTTCGTCAATTCAAATTTATAAAAGAGATGTTCAAAAACTGAAGACTCATTACCTAATTAAAATAAGCAATTTACCTAAATTGTGAAAAATTAAACACTATAAAATAAAGTGATCAAGGCACTATATAATACCTCGTTATAATGAAGTTTCCAACTCTTCCACTTTTAATACTCCTTGTTTAATTCCAGTAACTACCAAGTGAACAAGATTTTTGCAGCCTGTTTTCTTAAATATATTTTCCTTGTGTTTATCAACAGTCTTTTCAGAAATGAATAAAATACTTGCGATTTCTCCCCTGTTTAAACCATTACAAAGATGTCTGAATACTTCCAATTCTCTTTGAGAAAGTACAGAAACAACTGATGGCTCAACTTTTTGTTGAAAACGCATCTTTGTATTTTCTGATAATGCAACTATAATCTTAGAAGAAAAATAATTATTATTTGATAAAACGGCTTCCATGGCCTGAGTTAGTTCATTAACGTTACATTCTTTGAGTACATAGCCATCAACACCGGCATCAACCATTTTCTCAATATAATCCACTCTATCTACAGAAGATAAAGCCAATACTTTTATACCCGGATAATATTGTTTTATAAACTGTGTTGTATATAATCCATCGCGAACAGGCATTATGATGTCCATGAATAGAACATCAACCTTTCCTCCTCCTTTCAAGAATCGTATAACATCATCCCCATCGCAAAAAGTTAAAACTTCTGCTACTTTCTCATTATTCAAAATGATGGCCTTAATTCCTTCACGAAACAAAGGATGGTCATCAACAATCCCTATTGTGTACCCCATACTTCAACATATAAATTTTCAATTCCCCAATTTGAAAACAGTTGTAATCTCGTAGTGCTAAATCGATTTAAATATAATAATTAATTTATCCTAATCCTTAAATTAAATAAGCTATAAATCGAATTTCTGAAGCAAATGTACGAACATTTTATCAGTGTGTCAATTATACACATTTGTATATTTGATTTAATTATCTATTGGCTAATCGCTAAATAAAAACTAACTATTGTACCATTGTTTTCGCTAGTTTCAATGTTTAATGAACTATTATGATACAACAAAAACTCCTTACAAACAGACAGTCCTAAGCCAGTACCCAGCTCATTATTAGTACCCAAAATGGATTTAATATCATTTGATGAAAGTATGAGCTTTTTAACCTCATCACTCATGCCAACACCTTTATCAATAATACTTATTTTAAAAGTGTTATCAATTTCATCAACCTTCATATAAATCTTATCACCTGAATATGAATATTTTATTGCATTAGATAGTAAATTTTGTACAACTATCTTTAACATGTCAAAGTCGACATTAACCATGCAGTTTTTACGTGGCAATTTAACTTCCAGAGAAAGTTTTTTGGTCTTAAGGCTTCCTTCAAAATATTGCCTTATATCATTGAAAAGTTCGCAAAGATATATCTTTTTTGGTCGAGGAGTAATACTATTTAGCTGTGTACGTGCCCAGCTTAACAAGTTACTTACCATTTCCAAACTATGTTTGGCTGATATATTTAAAGCCAGAAGTAAATTTTCATTTCGACATGGTTCACTTGATAAACAACCTTTCTTCATAATCAAATCGCTGATATCTACCATCGCATGCAGTGGAGTTTTCAAATCGTGCGCGATTATCGAAAAGAGTTTATTACTTGCTTTATTTGAAAGGTTCAAACTCTCTCCATTGTCTTCTAAGGCCAATCTTTCTTTCTGGTCAATTTGCAACCTTATATTTGACTGATTTTGCTCTTCAAACTTGCGAACCAATCCAATATCCTGCCCAATAGTTATAACAGCATACTTAGATTCAAACGAATCACATTTTATTTGCGAAATATTAAAACTGAATAATTCTTTAACATTTTCCAACTCAGTCAAACTTTCATCATTTATTCCTTCATTGAAAACAACTTGAGATTGGTCCTGAAAAGATGCTTTTATCTTTTCGAGGTATTCATCGCTTCTAAAAACAGGAATAATATGATAAAGCTTTTGGCCTATTAAGTGATCTGAATTTATTGAAAAGCGGTTCCGGAATAAATTATTACCATATACAATCTGATACTGTCGGTCAATTATACAAATGCTTACTGGTATAAAATCATATAAACAAAATTTTTCGTCCATGTTTACTTATTTTACGCCTTATTCAGAATATCGCCAGATCTACTCTTTTAATATCCAAACGATTTAAAATTAACAAATAACAGTTTCGAAATTGATACTTAAATTCTTCAATTTCCAAACAGAATTTTTCAATTTTAACTGACCAATTATTGTAGTTGTATACAACTGATACAAACAAATCATCTATAACCACAACTCTTTTCATACGATGTTATTTACTAGGAAAAAGTTGTTGTAAAAAACTTTCCCTAAATACATTAAATCCCCCTAATAATGTATTAAAGTTTCCCGTACAAAGATAAATTGCACGTTTCCAATAGTACTAATATCTAACACTATTAGCACATGTGTTTTTACCTATTTTCCTATAAGCATTTTGCGTATAGAAATAAATTGGCCCATAAAAAAAGCAGCGAAATTTTCGCTGCTTTTACTTTATTTTACGTACTTATATCTCTTGATACTTTTCTTTGGTGTTTTCTCAAATTCCTCAGGAAAGAGCGTAACCAATTGAATATTCATATAGGCAGGAAGTAACGAATTTGCTTGTTTTTTAATTTCCTGAAGTTTCTGTTCTATTTGAGCCTTGTTTAAACCTTCTGAGTCGGTAACTTCATAATCCGGATAAATTAATGCTTCGAGTTTACCATCATTGTCACGAACCAAACATTCCTGAACATACTCCATTGAATTGATAACAGCTTCTATTTCCTCGGGGTAAATATTCTGACCTGAAGAACCCAATAACATATTCTTACTTCGTCCTTTTATATAAATGAAATTTTCCTGGTCAATTACACCTAAATCTCCTGTATGTAACCATCCTTCAGAATCAAAAATTTCTTCAGTCGCCTCCTGATTTTTATAATAACCAAGCAAAGTATTTTCACCTTTTACCAAGATCTCACCAACAATATTGTAAGGATCATCAGAATCAATTTTCACTTCCATTCGATCAACCAGTTGACCTGCTGAAAATTTTCTTGATTCAGTCCATGGAGCATAGCTAATTAACGGACCACATTCTGTCATACCATAACCAATGGTAAATGGAAAACCTATCTTACGTAGAAACACTTCTACATCTTTATTTAATGCAGCTCCTCCAATAATCATTTCACGGAATTCACCGCCAAAAGTCTCAACCAGCTTATTTTTAATTTTAGAATAAACTACCTTATTTAATACCGGTATCTTGGTGAGTGTTTTAATTTTGGTTTCTTCCAATTGAGGCTGAACTCTTTTCTTAAATATTTTCTCCAAAATCAAAGGAACCGATAAAATAATATGTGGTTTCACTTCGCGAAATGCCTGAGTAATAATTTGAGGAGAAGGTGTACGAGTAAGAAATGTAATATGACAACCCACCGTAAATGGCCATAAAAACTCGAACAAACAACCATAAGCATGTGCCAATGGAAGAAATGAAACAACTCTTTCTTCAGGTTTCAGAATGAGGTGCTCACGAGCATATATAATATTGGACCAGATACTTCTGTGCGGAAGCAAAACACCTTTTGAAAATCCAGAGGTGCCAGAGGTGTATGAAAGTACCATCAATTCCTCAGCTCCTATAATAGGAAAATCGAGTGATTCAGGGTCAAACAAAGAACCATCACCTTTTAAATATTTATCAGTCTTTTCAACCGCTTTTGTGAAAAATCCACCTGAATTATCAACCAAGGAAACACATCTGCTAATAGACATTATTCCTATTAACTTCTGCATTTTGGTTTCATCAAGCTTATCAAAAAGTAAATCAGTTGAAAATAAAACTCTAGACTCTGAATGATTTACGATATGATGAATATCTGCCGAATTAAAATCTGGTAATATGGGTACAATAACAGCACCATAGGTTATTGTAGCAAGATAAACAACACCCCAACTTGTCATGTTTCGACCAATTAAAGCGACCTTATCTCCTTTTTTTATGCCAATCTCCTTAAATAATTGATGTATTCCCTGAATTCGTTCACCTACTTGTCCATAGGTAATTGTTTCTCCTTGAAAATCACTAAATGCTTTACGTGCAGTATTTTCTTTAAGTGTGATTTCTACCAAACTTAAGTATCCATTTTCAATCATAAAATCGAATTTTATTAGCCAAAACAATCGACCAAAATAAACTAAAAATCCATATCTGGGGTTCATTTGATCAAAAAAACCTGCCAACATAATTGATTATTAGTATTGGTCGACCTGTTAAGTTAATGAATTATCAGAGTATTTCAATAACTTGTAGTTATTATTAAAGCTGTTGATTCCAAAGCATTTTTATATTTTTGTTGAAAATACATCCAGATGAAATTTATTATCACTGTCTTAATGATTGGTCTATTGATATCGTGTACCAAACCCAAACGTACACCATACCTTACATATACCGCTGATTCATTTAATGTGAATAATGTTGAACTCTACAGACTGGATAAGGATTATACTCTTTTTGATCAGGCAGAACGCGAACCGGAATCAATGATATGGTCATTCAGATCAGACTCCGTACCAGGAGGCATCTACCAGTTACGCATCAATAATAAAAAAATAACGCTAGTACTTGAAGGCAACATGCCAGTTGGCATTGAAATGAAAAATGGTGTTTTAACCATAACAGGTAATGAACCTACAAAACAATTATGGGAAGCTCAGAGCATTGCCGACCAATTGAATAAATCCATTCTGTCATTGGGAGAATCCTTTCCTGATTCATTGGAAAGTAGTGCTTTTGTGCATCATAAAGATTCAATATTTGACTTAGTTGAATTACAAAAGGAAAAAGCACAAAAGAAAATTCTACAAATTATTGATCACAATAAGCATACTCTTCTTCCCTTGCTATTGGTTCAGCTAAAAGCAGGAAATCATCATTTATTCGATTACGGTAGTGATGCAAACATGTACTTTACCGTTGATGAATATCTTCAATCCTATAATCCAAATTATAACCCGGTTAGAGACTTTAGCAGCAAGGTTGACTCATTGCGGAGCTGGATATATTATACCTCAGTTAGCATGCCTGGCAAGGTATTGCCGGATCTGAATGTACCAAATGCTTGGAATGATCCAATTCCATTATCGCGCTTCCGAGGAAGAAATACGCTTTACATTATTTGGAATTCAGAATCAAAAGAAAGCCGAAAAATAACCAAAAACTTAATGTCCTGGTCACGTACCTATCGATATAAAGGTCTTGATCTATGTCTTATTTCAACCGATGTTAACAAAGAAAAGTGGCAAGAAGCCATTGATGAAGATAATTTACCTGTTTGGCATTTGTGTGATTTAAAAGGTAAAAATTCGCCAGTTTTAGCAGGCTTGGGTATTACCGAAATACCAACACTTATTTTGGTGGATAAAGAAGGAATTATTCTCGAACGTAGTTCTGAACAAGCTGATATCACCAAACATCTGGATCAGTTAATACAAAAATAAATTCTATATTTGAACACATAAAAATCTGTATAAACAGAGTTAAGATATAAACCTTAAAATAATGATGAAGCAAAGTCTTTTAACTTTACTTATAGTGCTGTTGATGAGTGCTTGTTCCACAGGAAATAAATTCAAAATCAGTGGAACCATTGAAGACGGAGCAGGAAAAATGTTGTACATCCAAAAAATGGATTTGAATCAGACCACAACATTGGATTCTGTTAAACTCAAAAAAAACGGTGAGTTTTCTTTTACCGGCGAGCGCTTAAATGAACCAACCTTTTTATTACTTAAAATTACAGATCAGAACTACATTACTTTGCTGGCTGATACAACAGAACATATTGAGGTAATGGCGAATGCAACCAACCTCGAAGAAAGCTATCGTCTTACCAATTCAATTGGTTCTGCATACATTCAAATATTTAATAAACGCATTAGAGTACTTAACTCTGAATTAGACCGGGTTATAAAAGAATTTCAAGAACTGGACGCTGATGATAAAGCAGGTAAGAAACGATTGGAAGATGAATATCGCCAATTGATCCTTGATCATAAAACCTTTGTTGGTGAATTTATCATGGAAAATTTTACCTCTTTTGCCGGGTATTACGCCTTGTTTCAACGTTTAAATGACAATTCGCAGGTAATGAATGTTATGGATAAAAGCGACCAGGTTTACTTTTCAACCCTGGCAACCAGTTTAGAAAATCATTATCCTGACTCAGAAAGAGCTAAACATTTATACAATTATGTGTTGGGTGTAAAGGCTCAACAACAAAGAGAAGCTCTGACTCAAAAACTGTTACAAGAAGCTAAAAGTGGTTTTCCTGATATAGAAGAAGCTAATCCACAAGGTGAGAAGATTAAATTATCATCACTTAAAGGTAAAACTGTTCTTCTATCGTTCTGGGCTTCTTGGGATCAATCATCACGTAAAGAAAACAATAACCTAAAAAATCTATATAAAAAATATCATAATAAAGGTTTTGATATTTATCAGGTATCACTTGACAGAAGTAAGATTCTATGGCAAAATGCAATTGATACAGATGAACTACCATGGATTAATGTGAGTGATTTACGTTATACTGATTCATACCCTGCCAGATTATATAATATTCAAAAATTACCTTCGAATTATTTAATCAGTGCCGAAGGTGAAATTGTTGGTAAAGATTTATTTGGTAGTAGACTTGCAGAAAGATTAGAAGAGATTTATTAAGACCTAATCAGTTTAAAATATTAATAAAAACCACCTTTTAAAACGGTGGTTTTTTTATGCATTTGAATATCTTCTAATGTTTAGTTTATCAACTATTTGAATATTATTTTCTAGTATTCAAAAATTGAAGAATGTTAAATTGACGCTAAACCATAAGAGAGACACAAATACATTTGGTTACATCAGGTATTTTCTGATATATTTGTCCGTTAATTGGCCCAATTGGTTAGTAAAACAAGTAAACTTTTGAATTCGAAGAAAATATATTTTGCCTCAGATGTACACCTGGGTGCACCAGGTATTAAAAATCACCGGGAACACGAAATCCGGTTTGTCAATTGGCTCGATTCTGTTAAAGCAGATGCAGCTGAGATATATTTAATGGGAGACATCTTCGATTTTTGGTTTGAATACAAAAAAGCCGTACCCAGAGGTTTTACCCGTTTTCTGGGTAAGTTAAGTGAGATTACCGATAGTGGAATTCCTGTTCATTTTTTTACCGGCAACCATGATATTTGGGTATTCGATTACTTAAGCTCAGAGTGTGGAGTAGTAGTACATCGTGAACCTGTAATTAAACAATTAGCAGGAAAAACTTTCTTTCTGGCTCATGGAGATGGATTAGGTAACTACGACAGACATTATAATTTTCTGAAATCGGTTTTTACAAACAGATTTGCCCAATGGTTATTTAGTTGGATACATCCTAACTTAGGCATTGGATTGGCTGATTTCTGGTCGGGTAAGAGTAGAGATAAGAACAATAAGATATACGGAAGCCATTATCTTGGTGATGATAAAGAATGGTCTGTTCTTTATGCCAAAGATGTGCTGAAGAAACAAGCTATTGATTATTTTATTTTTGGTCACAGACATGTGGCTCGAAAGGTAAGTGTGGGACCTGAGAGCGAGTTGATTTTTCTGGGCGACTGGATTCAACATTTTTCATATGCAGTGATTGAAAACAACAGTGTGGAATTAAAATATTTCAATAGCGAAGTATAGTTTGATATAGAAATAGAGAGTAATGAAACCGAAAGCAGGAATTTATGCTGTGGTTACCGGAACTGGTAGCTACATTCCACCTCATATTGTGGAAAATGCAGATTTTGCAAACAATCGTTTCTTCAACGAAGATGGTACTGTAATTGATACCCCTGGTGATGAGATTGTGCAAAAGTTCAAACAAATCACCGACATTGAACAACGTCGTTGTGCAGATAATAATCATGTAACTTCCGATCTGGCCATGTTTGCAGCTGAAAAAGCTTTGGAAGCAGCCAGTTTCGATCCTGAAAATCTGGATTACATCATCGTTTCGCATAATCTTGGTGACATGAAACATGGTTCGATGTATCCTGATATCCTACCAACACTTGCCTCAAGAGTAAAGAAAAAACTTGGTATCAAAAATCCGAAAACCATTGCTTACGATATCACTTTTGGTTGTCCGGGTTGGACACAAGCCATGATTCAGGCCAATTATTACATCAAATCGGGCGATGCCAAAAGTGCTTTGGTAATTGGAGCTGATACCTTGAGTCGTGCTATGGAACCACACGATCGCGATTCAATGATTTTTGCCGATGGGGCAGGAGCTGTAATATTAGAAGCAAGAGAAAGCAAAGAACCTATAGGAATTTTAAAACACGCAGCTCAAACCGATACAGAAGAATACATTGAAATTTTAAGAATGAATGAACCTTTTAATCCTGAATTAAAAGGCGATCATCAATATCTTAAAATGATGGGTAGAAAAGTTTACAACTACGCTTTAACCAATGTTCCTCAACTGGTTAAAGAATGTTTAGATATCAATAATCTTCAATTGTCGGATGTGAATAAAATATTAATCCATCAGGCAAATTCCAAAATGGATGAAGCAATCCTAAAACGTATTTTCCGTTTGTATGGACGTAAAGATGTTGACATGAGCGTGATGCCTATGACGATAAATACACTTGGTAACAGCAGTGTGGCAACCGTTCCAACATTGTTGGATTTAGTTGTACGCGGTCAACTGGAGGGGCATGAATTGAAAAGCGGTGACTACGTAATGATGACATCAGTAGGTGCCGGTATGAATATCAATGCATTTATGTACAAAATGCCTTAAGATCGATTTCTAAAATCAGATATGCAGACAAAGCAGCCCAAGGGCTGCTTTTTTTATCCTGAGAAATGAGTTTATGCACTTAAATAAACTTGCTTCGTTTGTGTAGCAGTAATTGTTATTTTTATCATCACATATAATCTGTATCTGATGGAGTCAATAGTAATATTTTCGCTAATTAGTCTAATAATTGGAGTTGTTGCCACTTTTATATTCTTTAATTTCAGATTGAATCAATCAAAAATAATCAATGCCAGTACCCTAACTGATAAAGACCGCCTAGAGGTTGAAAACCAACAATTAAAGTCGGCCCTTGAACAATACCGACTTCAGGCTGAAGATTTGAGCAATAGGCTTACAGGTGTTGATGTTGAAAACAATCATTTACTTCAACAGATAAAAGAATTAAAAGATGAAAAAAAACAGATTGAACAACGCCTTACTACTGAATTTGAAAACATTGCCAACCGAATTTTAAACAAAAGTGCTGATCAGATAAGTCTTGATCAAAATAAGCGGCTGTCTGATGTTCTTAATCCTTTCAAGGAGAAAATTGAATCCTTTGAACGTAAGGTAAATGAAACTTACGAAAAGGAATTACGTGATAAACTGAATCTTGAGTCAGAGGTAAAACGTTTATTCGAACTGAACCAAAAGATAAGTATCGAAGCAGGTAATCTAACCAGGGCACTAAAGGGTGATGTGAAGAAAATGGGTAACTGGGGCGAATTGATACTTGAAAGGGTGCTGGAACAGTCGGGATTGCGCCAGGGAAGCGAGTATGAAAGGGAAGTAGTGGATAAGAACAGCGATGGTAAAATTATTCGTCCGGATGTGATTGTGCATTTACCCGATGAAAAACACATCATTATTGACTCAAAGGTCTCGCTTACCGCATATGAGCGATATGTTAATGCCGAATCGGAAGAAAGTAAAAATATCGCCTTAAAAGAGCATGTTATCAGTGTACGAAGACATATCAGTGAACTTCACGAAAAGAAATACGCCAGTTCATCTACTTTTAACACTCCTGATTTTGTGCTGATGTTTATCCCTGTTGAGGCATCCTTTGCTACAGCAGTTGAAGCCGATCAGGATCTGTTTTCATCAGCCTGGGAGAAAAAGATAGTACCCGTTAGTCCTTCAACCTTACTGGCAACTCTGCGAACAATTGCTTCTATCTGGAAACAGGAAAATCAAAACAAAAACGCCCTGGAAATAGCTCAACGAAGTGGTGATTTATACGATAAACTGGTTGGATTTATCTCTGATCTTGAAAAAGTTGGAAAATCAATTGAACAGGCTGGAGGTCATTTCGATAATGCGATGAACAAACTAAGTACCGGAAAAGGGAACCTTATCAGCCGTGCTGAAAAGATACGTGAACTGGGAGCAAAAAATACCAAGCAGATTCCACCACAATTAATGACCGATTAAGTTTTAATAGTCCGTCCTTTCCATTGAAGCTTAAAAAACAAAGGATAAGCCAAAACCAGTAACATATAAAAGGGATAAATAAGTTGATACATGATCAGCAAACGTAAACACGGAATAAAAGAAAAAAACTTGCTGCCTTCCTTTATGATTCTGACATCGGCTGCAACCCGAATGATAAAAGCGACTAAAAACAATAGCGCTGAAGAAGGATAGAAGAAAGCACCTAGCATAAAAACTGCCTGTAACAGGTTGGTTAAGGCTACCACAGCACCTGTTAATAAAATGGTAGCATCGGAATAATTTCGTGCTTTTACAGCCCACCTTGACTTCTGTTTGATTAGTTTACCAAAGGTTGGTTCAGTTGGAGTATAAACAATCGCCTCCTTCGATTTGAGATAATGAATGTTTAGCTTTTTCTTTTTTGCCCATTCGAGTAAAAACATATCATCACCTGAGGCAACTTTTGCAAGCAGATCAGCATCGAGATACAAACTTTTTTTACAAGCCAGATTAGCTCCATTAAGCATAATGGCATTGTTATTTAAAGCTGCCGCACCGCCTGTAATCTGAAGGGCAGTAAACTCATACAATTGAAAAGAAGAAAGGAAGCCTTCAGATTGTATTTGTCGAACCGGTCCAATGATAAGATCAGAACCATTTTCATTGTAATAATGAGCTATTGATGTTAACCAATTATCCTTAAAAGTACAGTCGGCATCTGTGGTTACAATTAACTCTCCTTTTGCATGTTTTGCTCCTGTTTGCAATGCACTCTTTTTCCCACCTCTACCAGCATTTGTTAAACATTTTACTTGTACACCAAGATTGTCAATCAATGCACTACAATTTTCTAACCCATTATCCTCCGAGTTGTCATCCACCAATATTAGCTCCCAGCCTCTATAAGTCTGTTTTGATAAGGATTGTAATAATTCAGGTAAGTTCCTTTCTTCATTCCGATAAGCAATTATAACGGATAAAAAAGGTCCGGATAAAGAGCGATCAGATGTCCATAAAGATGTATTTTTCCATATTCTTCTCCATCGTTCTGAATATTGAAAATAAAGCACGACAGGTATAAAAGATAATATGGAGATAATCCAAAGCATTTATAGGCAATAAAAAAGCCAGATATCAATTGATATCTGACTATCATTTATTTTAAGTTTCTTATTGACGTTTGGTTAATATCCAGGATTCAATACGATGACTGTTAAGTATTTCTTCCTGCCTTTTTTGAGCCTTATAAACTTTATCGAAAGACTCAATACTAACTAAAGTCATTGAGTTATGTTCAATGGTTGTACATTTATCAAAGCCTTTTGCTTCAAGAGATTTAATGTAACGCAAAGCATTTTCATTACTTTTAAAACTGCCAACTATAATATGATGAGGCTTATCTATGGCTACGGGCTGAACAACAACAGGTTTTTCCTCCTTCTTCACCTCAGGTCCCGCAACAACATTGCCTTGCTGTTTATCGTCTAATTTAATGCTATCCTCTGTTTTTGGTTTTTCTACCGGTTGAGTTTTTACTTCTTTTTTAACAGGTGTTTTGTCATTATTAAAAAATGAGAAATAAACAATTACACCAATGATGGGAACCAATACAAAAATGATTAAGAAAACTAGAATTGAGCGATTCCTTCTTTTCTTATCCTCTTCAATATACTCGTTGGTTACATTGGTAACACTCGTTTTTGATTCCTCAATCAACTTTGGTTCTTCAAACTTTTCTTCCACTTTTTCTTCTTCCACTTCTACCAAAGGATCCTCATTAACCATTGTAATACCTGGAGTTTCAACAATTTCTTCAACTGTCTCCTCTTCTTTTACATCTTCTTTTACAAAACCATCAATATCAAGTAACTCATTTTCCTCTTTAAGGTCTTCTTCTCCATTTACCTCCTCAGCCTGGGTAAAACGAAGTATTCCGGTTGCATCTTTTGTGAAGGTTCCTAATCCATTAATAATGTATTCACCTGATGAATCGAGTTTTTGTTTAACTTCTTCAACATACTTATCAACCTTTTCTGCGGCTTGTTCAGATGTAATACCTTCTGTAGAGGCTACATAATCAATTAATAAACCATCATTAAAACTCAAAAAGTTATTAAATAGGATGGTAAATCCATTTTCTTTGGCAACGATAAAAGCTCCGAAATTAGGAATGATAACCCGGTTATTTTCTTTTATGAGGGAAAGTATGTGTTTTTCCATTATTGATGCGAAATCAGGTTAATGATTAATATTCAAGGTTTAAAGATAATCAGATTTCTAAAAATAGAAATAGATTTAAAGACCTCTTTTTAATGAAATCCAATAAGATTTCAATATAAACCCTTTTTAATGTGTAATATCACACCTCCAATTAAGGAAGGAAAAACTACGTTAAATAACCATATTCCTAAAATAACAATTAATAAAATGGGCTCTTTAACACCTAAAGGGGAAAAAACAAGTATGGCGGCTGACCCACGTATACCAACATCAGCAAGTAAAAAAGATGGAATAATGGTGATGACAAAAAAATAGACCGGACTTAATTGCAGCGCATAAACTAAATCTAATTCTGGAGCAAACAAAATCATTAAAATGATTAATTGTACATTGAAAACCAGGTATCGTAGAATAGTTAGAAATGTGGCATTTATTAATACTGAAGATTTAATATTCTTAACTGCAGACCAAATAGTTTTCATCCTATCTCTAAAATATATTCTTAATATAACCAGAAGAAACCCAATAAGAAGTGGTGGTATTATGAGTATGAAAAGATAATGCTTATTAAAATTCATATTTATTTGAGCACCCGCCAAATAAAAAGCTATGATTCCAAACAATCCTATCACTATATTTTGAATCAAGCCTCCGGTGCTGGTCATTAGTAAAGCGTGAATCCTTTGCTTTTTTTCAATTAAAAGCATACGCCCTCCAGGCTCAGCAACACGACCAGGCGATCCAACAGCAGTGAACGATCCGGCAAAAAATTGCTTCAATGCATCCAGAAAAGATATTTTTATGAAAGGGCTAATCAGAACCTGCCATTTTTTGGTCTCTAATTCGATATTAAGCATCCAGAGTAATATAAAAACCAATATTAATTTAGCTTGATACCACCCAAATTTTATAGTAAAATTAACCTTGTCCCAGTATTGAAAATGTATTAACCGATCATAAATGAAATAATAAGCGGCAAGTGAGATTAAGTAGAAGAAGAGTCGCTTCAGCATTCTATTCCGAAGCCAGCTAACTTGCATTGGAGGGTCGGTTAATAAACGGCAAAACAATAAAGGCAATCAAGCCAACAACAATGATCATCGTATTTTGAGCTGCATGAACAACCAATGCAAAAACACCTGCTGAGTCTGCCGCAATACCATATAGTTTTAATGTAGCAATAACCATAAAATGCCATGGTCCGATTCCACCCTGAACAGGTGCCAACATTCCCAGACTTCCGGTTAACAAAATAGTAATACCTGCATCAATTGTTAGTCCGGATGTTTGATTCATACTAAAGAAACAAACATATATCATCAGAAAATACATTGTCCAGATAAAGAGAGTATGAAAAATAAAAGCAGGCACATTTTTTATTTTTCTATAGGATTGCAATCCATCGTAAAATTTATGCCAAAGGTTACGTAAACGACTCAGAAACGACAGCCGAGATGAAAAACGGAATACAACAACTATACAGATTACAATTAAAGCCAGAATAGCATAAAATATAGGTGATGTAAATAAACTGGTGATGCCCGAAATATTCACATTGTTTTGCAGCAACTCTAAAAATAAATCAAACTGAAGTATCAAAACCACAACAGTAATTAAAACAAGCATTAATAAATCAGATAAACGTTCGGCTACAACTGTTCCAACCACACGTGTAAACGACATTTTTTCGTACTTGCTAATGACACCACAACGTGATACTTCTCCCATACGAGGGAATACCAGATTGGCTAAATAACCCGTCATAACAGCCCAAAATGTATTACTCAATCGGGGTTTTCGTTCCACCGGTTCAATCAACATCTGCCAGCGTAAAGCACGACTTAAATGGCTTAATAAACCCAACACAACCGATAAACCAATCCATTTAAAATCAACATCATTCTTTAAAACCTGCAATATTTCATCAGCTTTCTGATCTTTATATAATTGCCAGATGATAAACAAACCTATAGAAGGGAATAAAATGTATTGGATTATTTTGGAAAGTTGCTTCTTCAATTTTGAAAGATTTTAATTTTTTAGGTACCTTCAGCAGTGCTCTGATATTAAAAATATACCTTTGCATCCGTTAAAAAGCGTCGAAAGATATACAATAATGTTTTGTCGACAAAAATGCTTTTTCAAGTAAACCTACTTTACAGTTTCAAAAATGGTAAGAGCTAAAAAACATCTTGGACAACATTTCCTTCGTGATCTGGATATTGCACAACGTATTGTTGACAGCCTGTCTGCATCGCAAAAAAGAGTGTTGGAACTGGGTCCCGGAACAGGTGTTCTTACCCAATATCTGGTCAAAAGAAAAGATATTGATTTAAAATTGGTTGAACTCGATATTGAATCAGTTGATTACCTTAAAGCACATTATTTTGAATTAGAAGGTCGTATCTTTTTTAAAGACTTCCTGAAAATTGATTTAAAAGAGTTTTTTACCGATTCTTTTGCCTTGATTGGTAACTTTCCTTATAATATTTCCGGACCGATTTTTTTTAGGGTATTTGAATATCGAAATCAAATACCTGAGGTGGTTGGAATGCTTCAAAAGGAAGTAGCAGAGCGTTTGGCCGCAGGTCCGGGATCAAAAACATATGGTGTTTTAAGTGTTTTATTGCAGGCTTTTTACAACATCGAATATCTGTTTACAGTAGATGAACATGTATTTGATCCTCCTCCGAAAGTAAAATCAGGTGTAATCCGACTTGTAAGAAATGATGTTGACTCGCTGGATTGTGATGAAAAATTATTTGTTAAGGTAGTTAAAGCAATCTTTAATCAGCGACGAAAAGCTATTCGCAATTCCCTGAAAGCAATTGAATTCAATAAGGAAGCAATCAGCGATCATGACTATTTAACACGTAGGCCTGAACAAATGAGCGTTCAGGATTTTATTGAATTAACAAAAATGGTGGAGGCAAATCCTATCCACTGATTTTGAATATGTAAAAGCAGTATTATTATGGCGAATTTCGAATTAACCAGAGAGTATATAGATCACTTACAGGAACTTATTTCTGCAAAAGATGAGGATGCTATTAACTCTCTTGTGTCCGATCTTCACCCTGCCGATATTGCTGAAATTTACGAAGAGTTAACCCTTGAGGAAGCAAAATTTCTTTACTTCCTGATGGATGATGATAAAGCTGCCGATGTTCTAACGGAGCTTGAAGAAGACGATCGACGACGGTTTCTCGACAGTCTGCCAAGTGAGGTAATTGCAAAACGTTTTATTGATAACATGGATTCTGATGATGCAGCAGACATCATTGGTGAAATGGACGATGAACGTCAGCAGGAAGTGCTTTCACACCTTGAAGACATTACTACTGCGGGTGATATTGCCGACCTGTTAAATTACGACGAGAATACTGCCGGTGGTTTGATGGCCAAGGAGCTTATCAAGGTTAAAGAAAACTGGAATATACCAACATGTTTGCGCAGTATGCGTCGTCAGGCAGAAGAAGTTGACGAAATTTACTATGTATATGTAGTTGATAACGATGGAATTCTAAAAGGTACTCTTTCACTAAAACGGATGCTGTTAAGTCCCGTTGATTCCATTGTGAGCGAAATTTATAATTCTGATGTTATTTCTGTTAAGGTTGATGTTGATGCTGAAGATGTAAGTTACATAATGGATAAATATGGTCTGGTAGCTCTTCCTGTAATTGATTCCATCGGAAGACTGGTTGGACGTATCACCATCGATGACGTGGTAGATGTAATTCGTGAAGAAGCTGAAAAAGATTACCAGTTAGCCTCTGGTTTGACAAACGATGTTGAAGCTTCGGATAATGTTATTCGGCATACACGCGCCCGCATTCCATGGTTATTAATAGGTTTATTAGGCGGAATTCTGGGATCCAGAGTTATTGGAGGTTTTGAAAGCATCATCGATGATCATCCTCAGTTATCCTTTTTTATGGGATTAATTGCGGCTATGGGAGGAAACGTAGGTATGCAATCATCAGCTATTGTAGTTCAATCCTTAGCATCCGGAAGTATAGGTCTGGAATCAACTGGAGGTAAACTATTAAAAGAGATTTTAATTGCCCTTTTAAACGCCACCATTTTATCGATACTCATATTTGCTTATAATAAAGTTGCAAGCGAAGACATAGCACTTACCTTAACAGTTACAGCTGCAATGTTTTCGGTTGTTGTTTTTGCCAGCTTATTCGGAACCTTTGTTCCTTTACTTTTAAATCGTATGAAAATTGATCCTGCTGTGGCTACAGGTCCCTTCGTGACAACAATGAACGACATCATAGGTATGTTTATATACTTAACCATTGGTAGTTTCTTCTTCGCACTTTTGGTGTAATTGGTTTTCATATTATTGAAACACGCCAACCTTTTGTAGCGAAAAACCGCTTGTACGTTTAATTTTTTATTTTTAGAAATCATGATGAAGTAGTTTTACTCATAGATTAAATATTACTTCATTTCATCATGAAAATTATTACGCACACATTATTATTGCTAGCGTTTGTTTCAAATGTATCGTGTTCAAAAAAAGTACATGTTGAAACCAAATGGCAATCATCCAATATCACTATTGATGGTGATCCTTCGGACTGGAATATTCCATTACGATTATTTGATTCAAATACAAAGCTGAACTACGAGATTACTAATAATAACGAGGGAATCTTTTTTGCCTTTCGAATTAATGAAATGAGTAAAATCAACCAGTTTAATCAAAATGGAATTACCATTGAACTTAATGCCGCTTCAACAAAAAAATTATCACATACTTTAAAGTATCCTGTGGGTGGTGGCAGACCAATGCGCCCGTTAAATGGAGAAGAACAAGCTGAATTTAACCCACAAGACAATGAGATGCCAAAAATGGATGAAATGCCTATGCAACAAGTCAGCATTTCATTAAAAGGACTTTCCGGCTATAATAAAGAGGTTGTTTTAGCCATGGAAGAAGTAACCGATATAAAGGCATCACATAATTTTGATATAGAAAACGAACAATTATTTTGCGAGATTTTCATTCCATATAAAAGCATTAATCCATATACTGAAGACTTGCTAAAAACAAATTCCTTATATGACATCATTCTTTCATTGGGATCGGGTGGTAGTAACAGACCTGGACCACCTCCCGGAGGTGGTATGCATGATAATGGGGGCATGCAGGGACCTCCGGGGCAAGGAGGTCCTCCTCCTGGTGGAGGTATGCCTGGAGGTGGAATGAATGGGGAAGGTCAAGGTGGACCACCTGATATGAACAACAACTCGCAATCAAAAACTCAAAATATTAAATTAGAAGTGCAGTTGGCAAAACAGCCTACAGAATAATGACGATTGAATACTTTTTTCAAAAATCCGGACTGATTAATTTTGGTTCGGATTTTTTTATATCTCTTTCCTAACAAAAGAAAAACTCTTAGCTTTTACCTTTGTTGAATATCAATAAACCATCAAAATAGCACAAATGAAAGAAATGTGGGACGACAGGTTCAAAAATCCCGAATACGCATACGGAATAGAACCAAATCCGGAATTCAAGGAATTTATTAATCAGCAAAAACCCGGGAAAATTTTATTATTGGGTGAGGGTGAAGGAAGGAATGCAGTTTATGCAGCAAGTTTAGGATGGGAAGTGACAGCTGTGGATTTTAGTGAAGAAGGAAAGAAAAAAGCCCTTCTGTTAGCTAATAAACACAATGTTAAAATCAAATATATAACCCAAGATGTAACACAATATGATGCATCAGAAAATACCTTTGATTGTATTGCCTTAATATTTTTACATATGCCTTCTGTTGGTTTTTATCCAATGCTACAAAAGTTACACAAAACATTAATTGACAATGGAAATTTGTTTATCATTGGTTTTCATACCGATCAACTGAATTATTCAAGCGGAGGACCTAAAAATGAAGATTGGTTATTAACTTCTGAAAAACTAAATCTTGAGTTGTCTGAGTATACCATTACAAAAAATGATCATATTCTAACCGAACTATCACAGGGATATGCTCATCAGGGTAAGGGCAGTATTGTTATATTCAAAGCTACTAAGTAACTTCATCAATATTTAAATTTGTTAGAATCTATTAATCTAATCTTAATTCAACGCAATGATGAAGAAAACCCTAATTATCAATATTCTGTTGCTAGTAACACTGACAATCAGTGCACAAACAAGCAAAAATTTTATTGATCAGCCCTATATTGAGGTAAGTGGTAAAGCTGAATTGGAAATTGTTCCGGACATGATTTACCTTAAAGTAGTGATTGATGAAAAAGATTCAAAGACCAAGGCTACATTAGAACAACAAGAGCAAAAAATGATGAAGGCCCTAACCGGTATTGGAATTGACACCAAAAATGATGTCGCTGTAATTGATTACACAAGTAAGTTTCAGGAGCATTGGATCAAACGCACTAATATTAATACTTCAAAACAATATGAAATTCTGGTTCATAGCGGTAAAATGGTTGCTGAAATATTCATAGAACTTGAAAAAATTGATATTTCTAATATTTCAGTTACAAAACTTGATCATACAAAGATAGAGGAATATAGAAAAGAAGTGAAAATATTGGCTATTAGAGCTGCAAAAAGCAAGGCTGAAATATTAATGGAAGCTATTGGTCAGAAAGCAGGAAAGGCTCTGTATATTCAGGAAATAAGCCGG
Organism: uncultured Carboxylicivirga sp.; assembly: GCF_963674565.1. Taxonomy (NCBI): domain Bacteria; kingdom Pseudomonadati; phylum Bacteroidota; class Bacteroidia; order Marinilabiliales; family Marinilabiliaceae; genus Carboxylicivirga; species uncultured Carboxylicivirga sp. The sequence goes on along the minus strand of NZ_OY771430.1, from coordinate 4,327,647 downwards.
AATATATATCAACCTCGTACAATGAATTCAAACACTATTATGAAGCTTAGTTCTGCTGCATCGGATGAATATATACCTGATGTAGAATTTCAAAAACTAAATCTGGAAGCAGAAATACAGGCACGTTTTGTAATCGAATAACTAAATAAAAAGCATTAAAAAAGCCGCAGTAAAACTGCGGCTTTAATATATCTTCTTATTAACTTACTGTGGATTGACTTCAGCCAATGCTTCGGTTACGTTAATAATAAAATCACCAATTTTTTCACATTCCGAGAATAAATCATTGAAAATAATACCAGCCTCGTATGTGTAAACTTCGTTTTTAATGTTATCTAAATGTTCAACTTTCAATTGATTACGATAACTATTAATTTCCATTTCCAATAATTTAGCTTTATCCAAATTAACAGTTTCAGAACTATCTTCTAAATTATTGATCATTAATACGATAGCTTCATCAACAAGGCTGAACATTAACTCCAGCTTCTTCATTATTTCATCTGAAAACTTGATGTTTGAATTACGCATACGAACCATTGTTCGGGCTAAATTATAATTACTGTCGGCAATACTTTCCAGGTCATTAACAACCTTGAACATGGCTCTTACACGCTTTCTTCCCAAATCACTTAATCTTCCCTGATTAACCTGAGCAAGGTAATTAGCAATTTCAACTTCTACATTATCTGAAATACCCTCATACTTCTCAATTCGGGCAAATTTTTTGGTAAACTTTACATCTTTATCAGTTACAGCCAGCTTTTTAACCATCTCAAACATCTTTTGAGTTAACTGACCAAACCAATGAATTTCTTTTCGGGCCTGTATCACTGATAACTCAGAAGTAGATAACATTCCTGTAGTAATGAACTTTAATCGAAATTCTTCATCTTCATTTTCGGTTGCTGGAACTAATCTTATTACAGCTTTTTGAAATAATGGAACGAACCAGATAAATATCAGAACATTTATAACATTAAAGGAAGTATGAAAAATAGATAAAGCTGTTGGAATGGCAGCAACTGATTCATTAGGTGATACACCAAACTTTTTTGTCATAAAATAGTCGATACCTCCAACAAAAGTCTGAAAGATCACCAACATCCATATTACACCCAAAATATTGAATAATAAATGAACTCGAGCAGCACGTTTTGCAGATACATTTGCCACAGCCGCAGCTAGATTGGCTGTAATTGTGGTACCTATGTTTTCCCCCATCACCATAGCTGCTGCTAAATGAAATGGTATCCATCCCTGTGTACACATTACAAAGGTTAAGGCCATGGTAGCACTCGAAGATTGTATAACAATGGTAAGTACAGTACCAATCAATAAAAATATTAGTGTCGAACCAAATCCAAGATTGGTGTAATTTTGAACAAAACTCAGAACTTCAGGATTCTCTTTAATATTTGGAACAGAATCTTTTAGATATTCTAATCCTAAGAATAGTAAAGCAAATCCAACCAAAAATTCACCCCATGATCTACGTGAGGCATTTTTTGAAAATATTAAAGGAAGGCCAACACCTATCATTGGCAGTGCATAAGCACTAATTTTTACTTTAAACCCAAATAAGGTAATAATCCATCCAGTTACAGTTGTACCAATGTTAGCACCCATAATAACGCCAATTGATTCAACAAGTGACATCAATCCGGCATTAACAAAACTAACCAGCATCACTGTTGTAGCTGATGAAGACTGAATGATGGTTGTTACTAAAAAACCTGTTAAAACACCTAAAAACCTGTTAGATGTCATTGCAGACAATATTTTTCGCATTCGAGATCCCGCAACTTTTTGGAGAGCCTCACTCATCATCTTCATTCCATATAGGAATAAGCCTAATGAACCTACTAGAGTTAATAAATCAAAAAGTGAATAATTCATGTTAATTGAAGTAGCTATTCTTAAAATTTAAAATTCAGGTTCAAATATGCCAATTTTTCAACTTATTAGCTTAAATATTCAAATGAATTAACACAATTTTCTGGAAAATAGCTTAAAGGACAGATTATGTATAATTAATCTGAGTAGAAAAAACAGGAAGTATGAATAGAAAAGTCAATTAAAAAACAACCAAAACAATTATCAGAGATAGGATAAATATCTGTAGAATCAGAAATCGTTCAGGAATACCAATGCTTTTAAGGTTTTTTTGTAATTGTAAAATTGCCATCTTCATAACATGATGATTTTAAAACGATTATTCTAAATCATTTTGATTAACAAAAATTGAAATGTTTCCAGTTAATAAGGTTAGACGAGTGTTTTTTTAAAAGGTTGCTTTAATTTTAAAATTTTGTTTATATTATAATTAAATTAACATTTAATTCATTGCATTAATGGTAATTACATTAGTAAATAAAAAATTTCCTACATTTTTCACATGCTAAATTTTACGTGATTTATTTTTTTTTAATACTAAAATGTCTTTATTTGCTTTGCATATGAAATTATTAAATAATCATATAGAAACTTTCCGAATTGGTGAACTAAAAACACCAATATGTGCTTCATGTACAACAATGATGTGTATGATGATGACAATGTAATTGTCACAACGCATCGTATCTGAAAATCAAAAAAGACATACTAAACAGACCGGTGCGAAAGCCCCGGAAATTAAACGTGGAATATTAACCATAAAAATTAAATACTATGTCGGATTTTCAATTTGAAACACTGCAATTACACGCCGGACACGACGTTGATCAAACTACACTTTCAAGAGCGGTACCAATTTATCAAACCAGTTCATATCTGTTTAAAGATTCTGAACATGCAGCCAACCTATTCGGATTAAAAGAATTCGGAAATATCTATACCCGAATTATGAACCCGACCACTGATGTTTTTGAGAAACGTATGGCTGCTTTGGAAGGTGGAGTGGCAGCTGTTGCAGTATCGTCAGGTCAGGCTGCTCAATTTATTGCTTTAACAAACTTTTTGGAGGCCGGTGATAATTTTGTATCTACCTCTTATTTATATGGTGGAACATACAACCAATTTAAGGTTCAATTTAAACGACTGGGTATAAAAGTTAAGTTTGTTGAAGGTGATGATCCATCTTTATTCGAAGATGCAATTGATGAAGGAACAAAAGCAATTTACATCGAAACAATTGGAAATCCACGTTTTAATATTCCTGATTTTGAAGCTATCGCAGCTATCGCACAAAAACACGAAATTCCATTAATTGTGGACAATACATTTGGTGCAGGCGGATATTTATTCCGACCATTGGAGCATGGAGCAAATGTTGTTGTTGAATCAGCAACCAAATGGATCGGTGGGCATGGTACTTCCATAGGTGGTGTGATCGTTGACGGTGGTAATTTCAATTGGGGTAATGGTAAATTCCCATTATTTACTGAACCGTCAGAAGGATATCATGGATTAAAATTCTGGGAAGTATTTGGAGAAGGAAGTCCGTTTGGTAATATTGCATTCGCTATCAGGGCAAGGGTAGAAGGTCTGCGTGATTACGGATCGGCTCTAAGCCCTTTTAACTCATTCTTATTGATTCAAGGGTTGGAAACTTTATCATTACGTGTCGATCGTCATGTTGAAAATGCCCTGGAAATAGCAAAATGGCTCGAGAGCCACGATAAGGTGGAGTATGTAAGCTATCCTGGATTGGAGTCAAGTCCTTATCATGAACTGGCTAAAAAATACTTGAAAAAAGGTTTTGGTGGAGTTATGAGTTTCAAGATTAAAGGTGCAACTACCAATGCTGATAATTTCATTCAGAATTTGAATTTAATTAGTCACCTTGCCAATATTGGTGATGCTAAATCATTAATTATACATCCAAGCTCAACTACGCACGAACAATTATCTCTGGAAGAACAAAAAGCTTCAGGTGTTGAACCTGGTTTATTGCGTCTCTCTGTTGGTATTGAACATATCGATGATATTAAGGCTGATATACAACAAGCATTCGATAAATTATAACATTTGTAATCACAGATTTTACTGAACTAAGAGTATTCAAATTTTTCTATAGTTAACCCAATAATTTTAGGTAAAATCTGTGATTTCATTTTTCAATCATTTGAAACTTTCTGTTGATTAACTTTATTTTTGCAGACAAATTGAATCAATATAATGAAACAGAAACTAAATATCGGATTGTTTGGGTTTGGTGTTGTAGGAGAAGGGCTGTATGAAGTTTTAAAAACAAGTCCCTCTTTTGATGCTAAAATAACCAAGATCTGTGTTAAAAATAAAAAGCCTCGTTCCATCTCAGAAGATCATTTTTGCTACGATCCTGATGAAATATTGGAAGATCCTGAAATAAATACAGTTGTTGAATTAATAGATAATGCCGATCAGGCATATGCAATAGTTAAAAAAGCACTTCAAAAAGGTAAAAATGTAGTTTCGGCCAATAAAAAAATGCTTGCCGAAAATCTGAGTGAAATGCTTCAACTGCAAAAAGAAAACAATGTTTCGCTGCTATACGAAGCGTCGGCATGTGGAAGTATTCCTGTTATCAGAAATTTAGAAGAGTATTACGACAACGATTTATTATTATCTGTAACAGGTATCTTAAATGGTTCATCCAACTACATTCTTTCTAAAATTTTTGACCACAACCAATCATATGCTACAGCATTAAAAGATGCTCAGGATCTGGGTTTTGCCGAGAGTGATCCTTCATTTGATGTTGAAGGTTATGATTCACTCTTTAAATTAATCATTCTAACTCTCCATAGTTTTGGAACTGTAATTGATCCAAAAGATGTATTAACCTATGGTATATCAAATATCTCTGATTTTGATATTAAATATGCACGCGAAAAAGGTCAGAAAATTAAACTGGTGGCGCAGGTTGAACGACTAGAAGATAAGAACATCAGTTTGTTTGTTCTACCACGTTTTCTGGGTAAAGATAAATACATATACAGTGTTGAAGATGAATTCAATGGAGTAGTAATTAAAGGGAAAGCTTACGACAAACAATTTATGTTTGGAAAAGGAGCAGGGGCACATCCTACAGGATCAGCGGTTTTATCTGATATTACCGCTTTGGCTCATAATTACTCTTACGAATACAAAAAGTTAAAATATTCAGGAGGCTTTACTTACAATAAAGATAAAGCTATTGAGTTATATGTTCGGTTTAAGGATGAAAGTGTACTGAAACACTTTAATTTTGAGCAAATTAATGAAGAATATCGTGGACCTGAAAATAGCTACAAAATAGGATTAATTAAAATATCAGAACTTCTGAAAATACAGGATAAACTGCGCGAATTGGATATATTTATTGCCATTACAGGATCAACATTAAACTACTAAACACTTAAATAATAGTAAATTAAAAGGGCAATTGATTTGCCCTTTTTTTATTTCGTTAAAATAATTTTTACACAGATTACAACGCATCAATATGCACAGTAGCTTGAATATCATGCGTTTGTTTAATTAAAATCTCATACTTAGTTCCAATCTCATGAGCTTCATCCAGACTTAAAGTTCCTGGCAATCGAATATGAACTGTCATTTCTGTATGATTACCATAATGATGAATCAAAAAATGATGTGGACGAATATCGTAATCACACACCTGACCGGAAAGTTCAATAATTTCCTTCTGTAAAACTTCATCAATAGACTCACCTAATAAATGGCTGATATTATCCTTTAGAATAGTATAAGTAGTATGGAATAGTAGAATAGATACACAAATACCTAAAACTCCATCTATCCACCAGTAATAATCACCTAAAAAGATACCTATCAATATAATAGCAGAAGAAATAGCATCAGAGCGATGGTGCCATCCATCAGCTATCATTGATCTAGATTTGGTTTTTCTACCAATAATTATTGAATATTGAGCCATCAATTCTTTTACAACAACTGAAATAATGGTTACAATCAATGCTAGTTTTCCAAAAACAACTTCTTCGTGACTTCTGAGTTTTACAATAGATTCCATCAGAAAATTAAAACCTATTACTGCCAGTAAAATTCCAACCACTAAAGAGGCTATAATTTCAGCTCGTCCATGTCCGTATGGATGCTCATCATCTGCTGGCATAGCTGAAATTTTTAAACCAACTAAAACCGCTACAGAAGATATACTATCACTTAAAGTATGCCACGCATCAGCAATAATAGCAACAGATCCGCTTATTACACCAGCCCAAAACTTAATCGCAAATAAGCCAATATTCAATATTATAGATGCATAAGTTGCAATAATGCCTGATTTATTTTCCATTGTCTGTCAGGTTTGATATTATCGATTCAATTAATGTAAAACTAATGAATATAAAAGATCCAAAATCAATTAATTATTTAAAAATCTACAATTTACAATAGTAAAAGAAAGACAGAAATAATGAAAATTCAATCTTCAGTAACGTAAAATAAATCAGAAATAATACGATCTGTTATAAATTTCTGATTACGGGTAATCTTACACCATCCATCAACAATTTCTATATTATTCAATCGCACTTGTTTTTCTATTTCCTTAATTGCAAAAACCTTCAATTCAGAGTTGTTTAACTGATTAATAAATGTATAATCAAAACCCTTTGATGTTCTTAATCCTAACATTATTCTTTCGTTGTATATATCAATAGGAGAGAGTAACTCATCTTCCCAGAATCCTTTACCGGATTCAACTTTATTACTGTAAGCAACAAGATCTCTCACATTCCAACGACGAATCTTTCCATCAAATGAGTGAGCAGAAGGGCCTATTCCAAGGTATGGTTCACCAGTCCAGTAACTGCTATTGTGTTTTGAATACAAACCTGGCTTAGCAAAATTAGATATCTCATAGTTTTCAAATCCGTTATTTTCCAACTTTTTAAGCAGAATTTCAAACTGATCGAAACTTATTTCTTCCGGTAATTCTTTTAATTTTCCTTTTTTAAGTAATTCGTAATATGGGGTACCTTTTTCAAAAGTTAAATGATAGGCAGATATATGTTGAACATCCGCTTCTATAGCTAAATCTATATTCTGATTCCATTCATCCCAACTCATATAAGGCAAACCATAAATTAAATCAATACTAACATTATTAATAGATGATTCCTTTAAAATACGAATTGCTTCTTGTGCCTGCTTAGCATTGTGCCTTCGATTCATTTTACGTAAATGGGCATCATGAAAACTCTGAATACCCATACTCACACGATTTACACCTAACTGATGTAAACCTTTGATGTATTCTTGAGTCACATCATCAGGATTTACTTCCACAGTAATTTCTTCTAATTGCGTGAAATCAAAATTACTTCGGAGATTATCAAAAATAATTTGCCATTCAGTAAAAGTCAAAACAGATGGTGTACCTCCACCAAAATAAAGAGTCCTTATATAATCAATGTTAAAAAAATCCTTTTGTAACAATATTTCTTTGCAGATTGCATTTATAAAACTAGATTTCAATCCTTGATCAGTTGTTTTATAAAAATCACAGTATGAACATCTGGTATAGCAAAAAGGAATATGTGCGTAAATGCCCGCCATGTCTAAGATTGTTTCACGTGAAACATTGTGTTTCAGTGTATTATTAACAGTTTATCAACACTTTTTAAACAATTCCGTTATAGTTATTAACAATTTAGAATTTAAAATGTCAAGATTCATAAAATATCACAAAACATTAACCATAATGTTGGTTGTTACTTTCTTAAGTTTGATGAATACATCCGATATAGAGCCTCGAAAAATATTTTTAATTCCACATTTCGATAAAATTGTTCATTTCCTGATGTACTTCACCATGGCTTTCTTTCTAATGTTTGAGTATTACCTGCATCACAAACATAAAATAACACATATAGTTCAAATACTTTTAATCCCATTATTCTGGGGAGCAAGCATGGAAATGGCTCAACTATTCTTAACAAATTATCGTGGAGCAGAATGGTGGGATATGATGGCTAATACTTTAGGAGTAATAACAGCTTATTTCTTTGTATATATTTTCAGACATAACAAATTAATAAGCTATCTGATACTCTTTCCTTTTAATAAAAAGCAACCTATAATTTAATATAGTCGCCTTTCTCTTTCATATTAGTTATAATTTTTTCAATGCTTTCGTTGACAAAAAAGTCCTTCATCTGCTTACGAATTTCATGATACTGATCATGAACAGGACAAGCTTTTCCTTCACTATGATTACTTTTGCATGATTTTAAGCCAATCAAACAATTAGTGAAAACATCTTCTCCATCAATGATTGAAACAATATCATAAAGAGTTATTTCCCCCGGTTTTCGTCCTAAACCAAACCCACCATGAGGTCCTTTGGTACTTTTTAACAACTTCTGTTTGGCTAAACTTTGAAGAATCTTTCCTAAAAATGGTGTTGGAATATCTAATTCTTTTGAAATTTGCTTTATTCCTATTTTTTTTCCTTCATCATCGTTTACAGCTAAATAGATAACTGCACGAATAGCATATTTACAAGTATTTGATAGCATGTTGACTTATTTGAAGGCTAAAATAAAGAAAATCATTATAAAACCTTTAACTCTTTTTATTCTTTCTATACTGCTTACTGAAACTTTTTGAAGAAAAGTCAGACAGATCCTTATTTTCACCTATAAACTTGTGTTGAAACGATTCTTTCATCCAGTTTTTTATGGTCCCGCCAAATAAATCCAGTTTTTTTCTATCAGATAGAACTGAATACATCGATTTATTAACAAAACTACCTTTTGAAGCCTGCTGTCTGTTGTATAAAAGTAATTTGGTTAAAGGTATTTTTACCGGACAAACCTCTTCACATTTACCACAAAGTGATGAAGCAAAACTTAAATGATTATATTCTCCAAAATCTTTAAAATGAGGAGAAATAACTGAACCTATTGGACCACTATAAGTCGCAGCATACGTATAACCACCAATATTTTTATATACAGGGCAGTAATTTAAACAGGCACCACATCTTATACATTTAAGTGATTGTCTTATTTCCGGATCACTGTATAACTGACTACGTTTATTATCAAGAAGAAATACAATCATTCTTTCAGGACCATCTTTTTCATTTATCTTTTTTGGTCCAAAAAACACATTGCTATACACAGTTAGTTGTTGCCCTGTTCCATGAGCAGCCAAAACGGGCCACATTTTAGTAAGGTCATCTATGGATGGAATAACTTTTTCAATACCAACAATAACAATATGTGTTTTAGGCATTGAAGCAGATAAAAATGCATTTCCTTCATTTTCAGTAACAGCTATGGCACCTTCTTTGGCACAAATAAAGTTACCGCCTGTTATTCCAACATCAGCTGTAAGAAACTTATTTCGAAGATAATGACGAACAAAATCAGTCATCTCTTCAGCAGACAGATTCAGATCAGTACCAAAATGTTTATTGAATAAGTGAGCAACATCTGTTTTTGATTTATGCATCGCAGGTGTAACAATATGATATGGTTTTTCACCGGCTACCTGCACAATAAATTCTCCTAAGTCAGTTTCAACAGACTCAATTCCTCTTTCTTCAAGATGTTCATTTAATTCAACCTCTTCAGAAACCATTGATTTGCTTTTAACAAGTATTTTGGTTTCTTCAATTTTTAGAACTTCACTAATCTGTTCAATCAATGAATTAGCATCTTCAGCCCAATAAACTTCAGTGCCATTATTCTTTGCATTCTCTTCAAACTCAATTAACAAATCGGGAAGTCTGTTAATGACTTCATTTTTAATATCTGCAGTAATCTCTTTAGCTAATTCAAAATCAGAAAAACGTAATTTTCCAGCCTGAACCGCTACATCGTACTTCGAAATATTAAAATTTATGGTTTTACGATGCTTTAGATCACTTGCAATCTTGGCTGATTGTCTTTTAAATATGCTGGCCTGATTACTCAATTTATTTGTTATTAAATGATTGAGAGGTATTGGTTATATTAGTGCTGATTAAAAGTTTGTATTAAGTTATATCCAGTATTTGAAACTATAAAGGAATTTTTTCTATTCGTTTTTGATGCCTTCCTCCTTCAAATGAAGTATTTAGAAACTTTTCTACAATTTCAATTGCTTGTTCATTACTAACAAATCTACCTGGTATAGAACAAATATTTGCATCGTTATGAAGACGAGCCAATTCAGAAATTTCAGCATTCCAACACAATGCAGCTCTAATACCCTGATGCTTATTAGCAGTCATATTAATACCGTTACCACTTCCACAAACTGAAATTCCAATTTCAAATTCATGATTTTCAACAGCTGAAGCCATTGGATGTGCATAATCAGCATAATCTGTACTCTCATCAGAATAAGTTCCGAAATCTTTTACTTCTAATCCTTTTTCAACCAGATATTTTTTTATTACTTCCTTAACAGGAAATCCTGCATGATCTGCAGCTAAAGCTATTGATTTAAACATTGTTCCGTTATTTTGTATTGCAAATATAACAATGCTTTGCGGCTTATTTTACTCTTTGTGAATAAACACATAAATATTTGTTAATAACTTGTGAAAAGCCGGTAGTTACTTTTTAAAAAAATCTCTTGATTGTTTTAACTTTTTTTTACATACGAAGGTTAACTAATAGGGTGGGTGTTTAAAAACGATTTTTTTAAGTGATACTTTTGAACGGTCATAAATGTCGTTTTACACACATTGAAAAAAAGAAATTATTAAATTTGAACTTTATTAACGATTTGTTGAAAGGGTTCAAAAGTGAATTAATATCAATCGTTTATAACGATTAACGAATGTTAATAAGTAGTTAATTAAAATGGTTTCTTTGGTAAAAAGTTATTCTCAAAGTAATTTTCGAAATATTTGCTAACCAAATTAACAGCATAATATCATCACTATATTTATTTATTTATTCTATTAAAATATGAATATAAAGAGTAGTTGGTTGAAAAGTGGATTTGTGGACGAACCGGTTCCAACTAATGTAGATCTGATACAGGAAATCAATCGTATTAAGAAAGAAAAGAATGCCATAATAATGGGGCATTATTATCAAAAGGATGAATTACAAGATATTGCTGATTTTGTTGGTGACAGTTTAGCTCTTGCTCAACAAGCAGCAACAACAAAGGCAGATATAATTGTACTCGCAGGAGTCCATTTTATGGGAGAGACTGCAAAGATTTTATCACCTGAAAAAGTTGTTTTAGTACCTGATTTAAATGCCGGATGTAGTTTAGCTGATAGTTGTCCGCCTGATGCTTTCAAAGAATTTGTAGAGAGTCATCCTGGTCATACTGTACTTACCTATGTTAATACTACTGCAAAAATTAAAGCATTATCTGATATTGTTGTAACCAGCACTAATGCTAAAAGCATTGTTGATAGTCTTCCGAAGGATGAGAAAATTATTTTCGGTCCAGATAGAAATTTAGGTAACTATCTAAATGGTATAACAGGTCGTGAGATGGTTCTATGGGATGGTGCCTGTCATGTACACGAAAAGTTTTCAGTTGAGAAAATAATTGAATTAAAAAAAGACTTTCCTGATGCTTTGGTTTTAGCACATCCCGAATGTAAAAAGCCTCTTTTAATCTTAGCCGATTATGTTGGAAGTACAGCTGCTCTTTTAAAATTCAGTATAAATTCTGATGCAGAACAATTTATTGTAGCTACTGAATCAGGTATTATTCATCAAATGAAAAAAGCTTGTCCTGATAAAGAATTTATACCTGCTCCACCAAATGATTCTACATGTGCGTGCAACGATTGTGAGTATATGAAGCTAAATACGATAGAAAAGTTGTATAATTGTTTAAAATATGAGTGGCCTACTATTGAAGTATCCGATGATATTAGAGTAGAGGCTGTAAAACCGATAAACAGAATGTTGGATATTTCTGAAGAATTCGGTTTGTAAAATACCTAAACCATAATATGGAAAAGCTTCAAAATCCTTTATCAGTATTGTTGGTTGAAGATAATGTACTCAATCAAAAGCTTATCTTTCTTAACTTATCTAAATATGGCTTTATTATTGATATTGCCAATAATGGTCAGGAAGCATTAGATAAATTGGAAGTTAATACCTATGATTTAATTCTGATGGATTTAATGATGCCTATCATGGATGGGTTGGAAACTACAGTAGCCATTAGAGACCAGGAAAAAATAACAAAAAAGCATATGCCAATAATTGGTTTAACCGCCAATACATATGATGCAGATCGCGATAAATGTCTTTCGTATGGGATGGATGAATATATGGCTAAACCCTTTGATTTAAAAGAGTTTTTTACCAACATTACTAATTTAGGTCTAATCAAATAATTTCAATGGATTTCGATATTAGAGGAAATGAGAATGGTGAGGTAGATATTGAGAAGCAACTACGACCTCTAAGTTTCGATGATTTTAAAGGTCAGGAGAAAGTTGTTGAGAATCTTGAAATATTTGTTCAGGCTGCTAAAATGCGTGGTGAAGCTTTAGATCATGTATTATTACATGGACCTCCAGGGTTAGGTAAAACAACTTTATCAAATATAATCGCAAATCAGCTGGGTGTTGGCTTTAAATTAACCAGTGGACCCGTTCTTGATAAACCTGGTGATTTAGCAGGTATTTTAACTAGTCTGGAAACAAACGATGTTTTATTTATAGATGAAATACATCGGTTAAGTCCTGTTGTTGAAGAATATCTGTATAGTGCAATGGAAGATTTCAGGATTGATATTGTAATTGATAAAGGTCCTGGTGCAAGAAGTATTCAAATAGATTTAAATCCTTTTACTTTAATTGGTGCTACTACACGAAGTGGTTTATTAACTGCCCCATTGAGAGCTAGATTCGGTATTAATTGTCATTTAGAATATTACGATCCAATAACGCTTGCAGGTATCATTGAAAGATCTGCTGATATTTTAAAAGTTCGAATTCATGAGAATGCCTGTGATGAAATTTCTAGAAGAAGCAGAGGAACTCCTCGTATAGCAAACGCCCTCTTAAGAAGAGTAAGAGATTTTGCCCAGGTTAAAGGCAATGGAACTATAAATATAGAAATAAGTCAGGTTGCACTTAATGCTTTAAATATCGATCAGCATGGCTTGGATATTATGGATCATAAGATATTATTAACCATGATTGATAAATTTAATGGTGGTCCTGTTGGTGTGAATACTATCGCAACTGCTGTTGGTGAAGATTCCGGAACCATTGAAGAAGTATATGAACCTTTCTTAATTATGGAAGGATTTATTAACAGAACACCACGTGGTAGAATTGTAACTGCTCTTGCATACGAACATTTAGGAAAAGACACTAAGTTGAATCAAGGAACCTTATTTAGTTAATTAGTGAGTAAGTTAAAGAGTCTGGCAGGTGAAACTGTCATTTATGGAGCAAGTACTATTATAAGCCGTTTATTAGCTTGGCTTTTGATGCCATTTTATATTCGTACACTTGATCCTGAGTTGTTTGGAGGTGTAACCAACATCTATAGTTATATTGCTGTTGTTCTGGTCTTATTAACTTTTGGATTAGAAACAGGCTATTTTCGTTTTGTTACGGATCAAAATAAGAATGATTTACTAAAGTCGTTAACTGCTTTTATAACTGTTATATCTTTTTCTTTTCTTCTAGTTGTTTTTATTTTAATAGAGCCTATTACTAATTTAATTGGTAATCAGTATCTTACTGCTAATATTTTTAAGTATGGTGCTATAATTGTGTCCACTGATGCAATTGTAAGTTTACCATTTGCTGATTTACGATATCGAAATCTAAAAATTAAGTATGCCAGCTTACGGTTGATTCAGGTTCTCCTTAATATCCTATTAAACGTATTTTTCCTTGTTATTTTACCTTATTTAGTCAAAAACGATATTAGCTGGGTTGATTCATTATTTGATTCAAATAACAGGCTTAAATACGTTTTTATAGCTAATATTTTAAGTTCTGCTTTTATAGGTGTTTATTTTATTCCTTATATTTTAAAAAATTCAGGTAAATTCATTTTTTATACTTTAAAACCAATTTTAAAATATTCTGCTCCAATAATGATTGTTGGACTTTTTGGAATGCTTATTCAAAATGCTGACAAAATTTTAATGCTTCAATTATTGCCTGAGAATGCAATGAAGGCATTAGGTATTTATTCTGCTAATTATAAAATCGGCGTTTTAATGATGTTATTTATTCAATCTTATAGATTAGCTTTTGAACCTTTCTTCTTTAAAGAAGGAAAAGAAAATGCATCTAAAGATTTATATGCTAGAATTCTAAAGTACTTTGTAATATTTGGAATAATTATTTATGTAGGGGTATTGCTTTTTCTGGATGTAGTAAATCTATTTCTTTTACCAGAATATTATGAAGGAAATATAATAATTCCATTTGTTCTCTTAGGTCAGTTATTCTTTGGTATTTATTATTCATTATCATTATGGTATAAGTTAACAGATAAAACGAAATATGGGGCTTATATAAGTGGATTTGGAGCTTTCATTGTAATTATTTTGAATATAGTTTTAGTTCCTAAGTTTGGTTATATAGGTGCTGCTATAAGTTCTTTTATTTGTTTCTTTTTAATGATGATATTGTCTTATTTTTTTGGACAAAAGTTTTATCCTATTAATTACCCGGTTAAAACTATTATATTATATACTCTATCTGGTATAGTTATTGTTTATTTAGCTTCATTTATAACTCTTAATAATAATCTTTTATTATTGGTACTTAAAGGGTTTATATTTGTTTCATATATAGGAGCTGTTGTATTATTTGAACGTAAGAATTTTAGAAAAATATTAAAATGAGTATAGTCAAAATAGTAAATAAAGGAAAACACCAACTTCCACAATATAGCACAGAGCATTCATCTGGAATGGATTTGCGTGCAAATCTAGATTCTCCAGTTGTGTTAAAGCCTTTGCAACGTGCAATGATACCGACTGGACTTTATATTCAATTACCAGAAGGTCATGAAGCTCAAATTAGACCTCGAAGTGGTTTGGCTGCTAAGCATGGTTTAACTGTTCTAAATAGTCCTGGTACAATAGATGCTGATTATCGTGGAGAGGTTAAAGTAATTTTGGTTAATCTTTCCGATACTGATTTTGTCGTTAATGACGGTGAAAGAATTTGTCAGATGATTATTACTGAATATACTAAAGTAACTCTTAAAGAAGTTGAAATATTAGAAGATAGTGTTAGAGGAACTGGTGGCTTTGGTCACACTGGTACAAATTAATCTTATGAAAAAATATAATATAATAATATTGACAATATTGCTGATTTTTTCTTCATGTAAAATTTCAAAAAATGTTACTAGTGAGGAAGTTAATTCAGACAGTATTGACAAAGTTGTTCTTGATGAATCTGATCAAAGAAAATTTGATTACTTTTTCTATGAGGCAGGTAGGGAAAAAATGAAAGGTAACCTACAAAAAGCTGCTATGTATCTTACCGAATGTTTAAAAATTGACCCTACCAGCAGTGCATCAATGTATGAATTAGCAAATATTCTGGTTGCTGGTAATGAAGTTAATAAGGCTCAAGTATTATTAGAAAGAGCTGTAGTTATTGAACCTGAAAATATATGGTATAGTTTGTTATTAGCTGAATTGTATCAACAAAATAAAGAAGGTCAAAAAGCTATATCAATTTATGAAAAGCTTGTTGCTAACGATTCAGATAATGATGAATATTTGTATGGTCTGGCACAAATGTATGCTAATAATAGTCAATTTGATAAGGCAATTAAAGCATACGACCAATTGGAGAAACGAATTGGTCTTAATGAAATTCTTATTCTTGAAAAGGAACAGGTTTATTTACAAAAAGGTGATAATAAAAGTGCTTTAGTTGAAGTACAGAAATTAATAAAGAAATATCCTGATGAACCCAGATTTTATGGATATTTGGCTGATTATTACCTTTATGTAAATGATATAGAAAATGCTAAAGCCTCTTTTAATGTTGTTCTGGAAAAAGATCCTGAAAATGCATTGGCATATTTTAGCTTGGGAAATATTGCAAAATCTGAAAATGATACTTTAGCCTTTAAAGATTATTATTTAAAAGGTTTAAGTCAAAAGTCAACTTCTTTTGATGTTAAATTTCAAAGAATAATGCCTCTTTTAATGGAAGGTAACGGTACAATCATTGAACACGATTATCTAGAGGATTTTTTCAAAGTTTTAATAGAGACTCATCCATTTGAATCAAATGCTTATATCTATTTAGGTAATTATTATAAAGCAATAAATAAGGATAATAAAGCATTAGAATCATATGAGCATGCTCTTAGTATTCAGGCAAAGAATGAATTAATATGGCAAGAGTATATTTTACTTTTATTAAATAATGAAGACTATAAGCTTGTTTTCGATAAAGCAAAAACAGCTGTTTCTTATTTTCCTCAAAATTCTTTTTTCTATTTAATCGGTGCTTCTGCTGCCATGCAAATTCAGAATAATGAAATAGCTTTAGAATTGTTAGAAAAAGGTTATCTGTATGTTGGTGACAATAAGGCTCTAAAGGCTCAATATCTTGCAACTATGGGTGATGTTTACTATTCTTTAAATCAAGCTGATAAAGCTTTCGCTGTTTATGAAGAATCCTTAAAAATTGATGAGTTTAATATCGTTGTACTTAATAATTATAGCTACTATTTGACTCTTGAAAATAAGAATCTGGAAAAGGCAGAAAAAATGAGTAGTAAATGTATTGATTTAGAACCTAGTAATGCTACTTATCTTGATACATATGCCTGGGTTCTGTTTAAAAGAGAAAGATATTTCGAAGCCAAATATATAATTGAAAGAGCCCTTGATAACGGTGGTAATGAAAGTGATGTCATTGTTGAGCATTATGGAGATATTTTATTTAAAAATGGAGATGTTGATAATGCGCTTAAGCAATGGAATTTATCCGAATCAATGGGTAACACCAGCGAATTATTGAAAAAGAAAATTGAAACTAAGTCATATATAGAAGAGTGAGAAGAAGAATAGTATTATATGTAATTTTTTTAGTACTGGTTTCATGTAAAAGTACACGCACATATTATGATAGACATGGAGAATTAAAAAATATTACTGACATAAGATTATTAAAGAGCATTAGTGATAGTTACTTAGATTATAATACCATCTTTTTTAAAAAGTTTAAAGCTGATATTGAAATAAATGGTGAAAGTAAATCATTCAAAGGTAATATATACCTTTATAGGGATAGTTCGATTGTTATTTCAATAAATCCTTTAATGGGTATAGAGCTTTTCAGAGTAAGACTTAGTAGTAATAAGGTTGAAATTTTAGATAGAACAAAAAGGGATTATTTAAGTGGTAATTATGAGTACTTATGGGAAAAATTCATGCTTGAATTGGATTTTAATACGGTCCATAGTATTCTTGCCAATGAAATTTTTGTATATCCACCAGATGTTGATCCACTTGATGGTATAAAGAAATATAAACATGATGTTTCAAATGACCTTTACGTCTTTCAATCATTAAAGCAAGGAAGGGCGGAAAGAATTGAACGTAAAGGTGTTAAAAAGGAATTGGTTCTTCATGAATTTTATATATTACCTGAAGTTTTTAAGGTTAATAGAACGTATATAAAGGATTTTAATTCCAATGGTGTTATAGATATTACTTATGCTGATTTTTTTGAAGTCAATAATGGATTGTTTCCTGGACAGTTAAAAATTTCAGGTATTCGTGGCTTAAATAAATTCATTATTGAGTTAAAATTCGATGATATAGAATTCGACAGTACTAACTCATTAGGTTTTAAAATATCTGAAAAATATACTAAAAAGACTCTATAATAATGCGTTTAAGATATTCTTTAATATTATACTTTCTGTTTCTTATTTTGCCTTTATTTGGTCAAAATTTAAGTGATTTACAATCACAAAAGAAACGTTTGGAAGAACAATTGGAGAAATCATCTAAGATGCTTCTTTTATATGGCAATCAAAAAAATAAAGCCTTAACAAATGTAAAACTCATCAACTCTCAGATTTCATCAAGGGAAGAACTAATTAATGTATACAATAAGGAAATAAGCATATTAAATAGCGAAATAAATAATCTGAAAATTGATATCGATAAATCTGTCCTGGAATTAGAGCAGATTAAATCTGATTATGCACGCTTGATTCAAAAGAGTTTTGAAAATAGAAAAATTTATAATGAAGTTGCTTTT
This sequence comes from uncultured Carboxylicivirga sp., assembly GCF_963674565.1. NCBI lineage: Bacteria > Pseudomonadati > Bacteroidota > Bacteroidia > Marinilabiliales > Marinilabiliaceae > Carboxylicivirga > uncultured Carboxylicivirga sp. The sequence goes on along the minus strand of NZ_OY771430.1, from coordinate 4,309,499 downwards.
TTTCTTGGTGCAGAGAGTTTTAATGAAGCATATCGCAGATTTATTTTATTCAAGGAATATAATAAATTCAGAAAGAATCAAGGAATTCTAATTCAGACTAGAACAACCGAATTGGAAGAGAAAAAGTCATTATTAGAAGTTAAATTAAAGGTACAAAATAATACCTTAAACGCTGTATTAAAAGAGAAAGAGGAACTATTAAAAAGTAGAAGAAATCTTGATAATTCAATAGACTCTTTAAAAAGAAAAGAAAGGGATTTAAAAGCTCAAATAAAGAAAAATCAACAGTCCCTGGAAAAGTTAGAAAAAGCAATTTTAAAGTTAATTGAAGAATCAAGTAAGGAGACATTTACAGCATCTGATTTTAATAAAGCAGTAGGTAAGTTAATTTGGCCTGTAAATTCTGGAATTATAATATCTAAATTTGGCGAACACCAACATCCTGTATTGAAGTATGTTAAAGTAAATAATAATGGTATTGATATTCAATGTCAAAATGATAATAAATGTAGGGTTGTTTTCGATGGTGTCGTTTCAAGAATTGTTACGATACCAGGATATAATAAAACTGTAATTATACGTCATGGAAAATATCTCACAGTATATGCTAATTTAAAATCTGTGCTTCTTAAAAAAGGAGATAAGGTGATTAATGGTTCGATGATCGGTGAAATTTATGATGGAGAAGGCGAAAATTCTAATGTTTTGCATTTTGAGATATGGGAACAAAATGTAAAATTAAATCCTGAAAAATGGCTAAAAAATTAATTTCTTAATATTTTGTAAAAAAAATGGAACACTTTGTTTATTTTGCAGTATAAAAGGATGATGTAGACATGAACTATAGATATTTTTACCAATTCTAATCGGTATAATGAGATATTAATGGAACTAACTGTGGATAAATTAGTCTTTAACTCTGATACAAAAAACATTAATTTAGTTGAGAAACTAATTGATGATCTTTCAAATCATTATGATCTTCATAATGATATATACGGAAAGCTACTTTTAGGTGTTGTTGAAGGTGTTAACAATGCTATTGTACATGGTAATAAATTAGATAAGTCTAAGAATGTTACTGTGGAGTATAGTATTCAGGAGGATAAGGTAGAGTTCATAATTATTGATGAAGGATCTGGATTTGATTATACCAATGTTCCCGATCCAACTAAACCTGAGAACCTCGAAAAAACTCATGGAAGAGGAATTTTCTTAATGCATCATTTAGCTGACGAAATTGAATTTGAAAACAATGGCAGTACTGTTAAAATGCAGTTTAATATTGTATAAATGATTCATTTTCAATCAGAAGATGGTTTTATTCCGGACGTAATAAATGATGTTGTTAATTTTTGGATTGAAAGCGTCACTAAGTCTCACGGTTTTCAATTAGGAGAAATAAATTATTTCTTCTGTTCTGATGATTATATACTTCAAACTAACAGGCAATATTTAAATCACGATTATTATACTGATATTATAACATTTGATTACTCCTTAAATAGTGTTATTTCAGGTGATTTAATTATAAGTATTGATACTGTTAAGTCAAATGCAGATCTTCTTAATATTAGCTTTGATAATGAATTATTAAGGGTTGTTATTCATGGCATTTTACATTTATGTGGTTTTAAAGACAAAACCCCTGATGAAGAAGTTAAAATGCGTGAATTAGAAGATCAAGCTCTCAACTTATACACAACTTTTAAGTAATTTTGCTGTTTATCTTGCAGTTAAAATTACTTTTTAATGGAATTCAAATACGATATTATTGTTGTCGGTGGTGGTCATGCTGGATGTGAAGCAGCAGCAGCAGCAGCTAATATGGGTAGTAAAGTACTCATGATCACTATGGATATGTCAAGATTTGCACAAATGTCATGTAATCCTGCTGTTGGTGGTATTGCAAAAGGACAAATTGTGCGGGAGATTGATGCGCTTGGTGGTTACATGGGAATTATTACTGATAAGAGTTCTATTCAGTTTCGCATGTTAAATCGTTCTAAAGGACCTGCTATGTGGAGCCCAAGAGCGCAATGTGATAGAATGGTGTTTTCTTCGGAATGGAGAAAACAACTTGAAGCAATTCCTAATGTTTTTTTCTGGCAGGATACTGTTACTGATTTTGTAATTCAAGATAACATAATTAAGGGCGTTAGAACAAAAAATAATGTAACGTTCGAATCAACGGCAGTTATTTTAACAACGGGTACTTTCTTAAATGGGCTAATGCACATAGGATCAGTACAGTTAGAAGGAGGTAGGATTTCTGAACCTAGCTCAAAAGGACTCTCAGAAACCTTATTTTCACATGGTCTTAAAGTAGGTCGTATGAAAACTGGTACACCTGTGCGTATTGATGAACGTAGTATTAATTTTAGTAAATTAGAAGAACAGGCCGGTGAAGATTCTTTTTATAAGTTTAGTTTTATGCCTGGATCAAATAAGTTACTTAAGCAAAGAAGTTGTTTTGTAACTTATACAAATTTGGATGTTCATTCAAAGTTAGAAGAAGGTCTTGAGGAATCACCAATGTATAATGGAACTATTCAAAGTATTGGTCCTCGTTATTGTCCAAGTATCGAAACTAAGATCGTTACTTTTGCTGAGAAAGAAAGACATCAGTTATTTTTAGAACCTGAAGGTGAAGATACTGTTGAATATTATCTTAATGGTTTTAGTAGTTCATTGCCATTACAAGTTCAGGTTGATGCTTTAAAATTAATTCCTGGGTTGGAAGAAGCTAAAATATTCAGACCTGGATATGCAATCGAATATGATTATTTTGATCCAACACAGCTAAAGCATACTTTGGAAGTAAAGGCAATATCTAATCTATTTTTTGCCGGACAAATTAATGGTACTACAGGATATGAGGAAGCAGCGGCTCAAGGTTTAATGGCAGGAATTAATGCACATCAAAAAATAAATGATTTAGATGAAATCGTTTTATCAAGAGATGAAGCATATATTGGTGTCTTAATTGATGATTTGGTTACCAAAGGTGTGGATGAACCATATCGTATGTTTACATCCAGAGCAGAGTTTAGAATATTACTTAGACAGGATGATGCTGATATTCGATTAACTCAGAAAAGTTATAATTTTGGTTTAGCTAAGGAGGATCGGTTAAATTATTTAAACCAAAAAATTGCACTTAAGGATGAGTTAATTGAATTCATAAATACTTTTAGTGTAAAGAAAGATAAAATTAATGATTGGCTTATTGAAAAAGGTACTACTCCTTTAAAACAAGGTGTAAAACTTGTAGATATTTTAATGCGACCTCAAATTAATATTTTTGATTTATATAGTTTTATTAAACCGTTAAAAGATAAGTCAGCTTTAATACCGTCTGATAGGTTAGAGGAAATTTTAGAATCTGTAGAAATTTCATTAAAGTATTCAGGTTATATAAAACGTGAAAAATTATTAGCTGATAAATTTACTCGATTAGAGAATTTAAAAATCAGAGGTAAGTTTAATTACGAATCTATCCATACTATTTCAACTGAAGGTAGACAAAAGCTTTCTAAAATTGACCCAGAAACTATAGGACAAGCTAGTCGTATTTCTGGAGTTTCTCCAAGTGATATTAATGTTTTGTTAGTCTTATTAGGTAGATAGTGTTTCACGTGGAACAAAAAATCTTTATTTATGATTATAAAAGGAAATTTAGTTGATATACATCTTAATAATATTTATCCGGTAGAAATTATTATTACTAATGGAATAATTGATTCAATTAAAATGTATGACGAGATTTATTCAAACTTTATCTTGCCGGGATTAATCGATTCTCATGTTCATATTGAAAGTTCAATGACTGTCCCAAGTCGATTTTCTAGAATGATCGTTCCACGTGGAACAGTTGCAGTTGTTTCGGATCCTCATGAGATTGCAAATGTATTAGGAAGAGAAGGGGTAGAGTATATGATTAAGGATGCTGAAACTACTCCTTTAAAGTGTTTTTTTGGTGTTCCGTCTTGTGTTCCTGCAACAGATTTTGAAACATCAGGAGGTAAAATAGAAGTAGACGATGTTGAATATTTATTTTCAAATGGGGCCTCTTTTTTAGCTGAAATGATGAATTTTCCGGGAGTAATTTATGATGTTCCTGAAGTTAAAGAAAAATTAGATTTAGCTAGAAAGTATAATAAGCCAATTGATGGTCATGCGCCGAGTTTGACAGGTGACGATTTAGTAAAATATGCTGCAGCGGGAATTTCTACTGATCATGAATGTTCGACTCTACAAGAAGCCATCGATAAAATAAAGTTGGGCATGATGATTCAAATCAGGGAAGGTAGTGCTGCCCGAAATTTTGAATCGTTACACACTTTAATTCGATCTTATCCTGATAATGTTATGTTGTGTACTGATGATAGTCATCCTGATTTAATTATGGAATTGGGACATATAGATCGATTGGTTCGATTAGCATTAAATAAGGGATATTCCATTTTTGAAATATATAAGGCAGCAGTTTTAAATCCTGTATCCCATTATAAACTTCCGGTCGGATTACTACGTGAAGGGGATCGGGCAGATTTTATTGTTGTTGATAATTTAAGTGATTTTACTGTTTTAGAAACATATATTGATGGAGTTAAAGTTGCAGAAAATAATAAACCACTTTTTGAATTGAAACCCATATTAAAGGTTAATAAATTTGAGTGTAATTATATTTCTGAAGATGATTTGAATGTTTCGATACCAGACGATGCTTCAAAAATAAGAGTTATAGAAGCTGAGGATGGTGAGTTGTTAACCAAAGAATTTTTGTGGGATTTAACTGATCAAAAAGATGAGTTTGTGAAAACTGATCTAACTAATGATATTCTTAAAATAGTTGTATTAAATAGATATCAACCTTCAAGGCCAGCAATAGGTTTTATTAAAGGATTTGGACTGAAGAAAGGAGCTCTTGCCAGTTCTGTTGCACATGATAGTCATAATATTGTAGCTATTGGATGTGATGATCAATCATTGGTTAAAGCTATTAATTCACTAATTGATATGAAAGGTGGATTGGTTGCATGTAATGAGGATCATTTAATAAGTTTACCTCTTCCCGTTGCTGGTTTGATGTCGGATATGGAAGGAGAGGAAGTAGCTAAAATTTATAAAGAACTGAATGAATTTGTATTTAATTCAGGTGTATTATTAAAAGCTCCATTTATGACTTTAGCATTTATGTCGCTTCTTGTTATTCCTAAATTAAAAATTGGAGACAGAGGATTATTTGATGTTTCAACATTTTCGTTTACCCAGTTATTTGTTTAAATGAATAAAGAACAACAACGATTAGAATATTTACATACTAAAATAAAGTCATTACCGTCTTTGCCTGGAGTATATCAATACTTTAATGAAGACGGTAAAATTATTTATATAGGTAAGGCTAAGGATCTCAAAAAACGCGTTTCTTCCTATTTTACGAAACAACATGATTATGGAAAAACCAAGGTTTTGGTTAAAAAAATTACCGAAATTAAACACATCGTTGTCGATTCTGAAGAAGATGCTTTACTGCTGGAAAATAATTTAATTAAGAAATATCAACCTCGTTATAATATACTTTTAAAAGATGATAAATCTTTTCCCTGGATAGTTGTAAAAAATGAACGATTTCCACGCGTTTTTCAGACCCGTAATTTTATTCGCGATGGTAGTATTTATTTTGGACCCTATACTTCAGTCGGAATTGTTCGTGCCTTATTAGATCTTTTTAAACAACTCTATCCATTACGAACCTGTAAACATATTTTATCGGAGGATAATATTAATCAGGGTAAGTTTAAGGTTTGTCTCGAATATCATATTGGTAATTGTAAAGCACCGTGTATTAATGAATATTCAGAAGATTTATATAATGATCATATTACTGCCATTAAGGATATTTTAAAAGGTAATGTTGTTTCGGTAATCAAATTCATGAAAGATAAAATGATGGATTATGCATCAAAACTTGAATTTGAAAATGCGGAGGAAGTAAAACAGAAGATTCAAATTTTAGAATCACATCAAAGTAAATCAACAATAGTAAACCCTAAACTTACAAACCTTGATGTTTTTTCTGTTATTGAGGATGAGAAATCAGGGTATGCTAACTTTATGAGAGTGGCTAATGGATCCGTTATACAATCTCACACCATGGAGTTCAAGAAGAGGTTGGATGAAAATTTGCAGGAAATATTAGTATCTGCTATTTCGGAAATGCAATCCAGACTTAGTATTTTATCTCGTGAAATTCTTGTTCCATTTATACCAGAAATAGAATTAAAGAACTCTTTATTTTTGGTTCCTAAAATAGGAGATAAAAAGAAGTTGTTGGATTTATCTGAGCGTAATGTTAAATATTACCGTTTGGATAAATTAAAGCAACAATCTATAGTAAAGAAGGAGCCAAGGGAAGAAAGGTTAGTTAAAGTAATGCAAACTGATTTGAGACTTAAGGAACCACCACGTCATATTGAATGTTTCGATAATTCAAACATCCAAGGAACCAATCCTGTTGCTGCGTGTGTGGTTTTTAAAAATGCAAAACCCAGTAAAAAAGATTATCGCCACTTTAATATAAAAACAGTAGAAGGTCCAAACGATTTTGCCTCAATGGAGGAAGTTATTTACAGGAGGTATAAGAGACTATTAGATGAAGATCAGTCATTACCTCAATTAATAGTTATCGATGGAGGAAAGGGGCAATTAGGTGCTGCTGTAAATGTGTTATCGCAATTAGATTTGATTGGTAAAATTGCAGTTATTGGTATTGCAAAACGTTTGGAAGAGATTTTTTATCCCGGAGATCCAATACCATTATATCTTGATAAGAATTCTGAGACCTTAAAAATAATTCAGTATTTACGTAACGAAGCGCATCGCTTTGGAATTACATTTCATCGTCAGAAAAGATCAATTAATTTTATAAAATCTGATTTGGAAAATATCCCTGGCATTGGACAAAAAACAATTGAACAGTTAATGACTAAATTTAAGTCGTTAAACATAATTAAAGAAACTACAATTGAAAATTTAGAAGAGGTAATAGGGAAGGATAAAGCTAGTAAAGTATATTCATGGTATAATTCAGATAAAACACTGTAAAATACAATAAATCAATATTATAACTGTTACTTTATATTAAAGGGTCTTTTAGAAGAATAGTTGCAACCACTCATCTTTGGAGATATTCAAAGATTGATTTTTAATATAATTATCAAAAAATATATTAACATCATTTTTCAAATGGATGGTACCATTTAAACTTTCTGATAATTCAGAAAATAATAGTTGATTATCTTTATTATTTGTTTTTATAACACAATTCAAAATTTTACCTTTTGATACATTCATTGAATTACTCAATCTGCTTCCGTCGGCTAATTTGATTCGTTTTTTCATTTCATAATTTGGACTGTATCCAAAATTCCATTCATCGGTTGTATATTTATCCTTTACAAGCTCTTCAATAGATTTTATTTCATCCGGTAAAAGTTCACTGCTTTTGCTCTCTGAAAAATAGTTCAATAAATAATTAAATAAGAAGGAAATAAAATCCTGAAAATTAATGTTATTGACGTATTCTGAGATATTAGTTACTTCACTTCTGACTGATTTTACAGCTTTATCTTTATAAAGTAATGGATTTGTTCTAAGGGCGTTATTTAAAATATTCAGTTCTGAGTTAAATAATAATGTACCATGATGCATAACCCTGCTTTTAAAAACATGGGAGGCATTACCTGAAATCTTTTTATTATCTATCTGTATATCATGTCTTTTACCAAAATGAGCTTGAATGCCTAGTTCATTAAGAGCTTCCAGTATTGGTTTTGAGTATAAAGCAAAGTTGACCAGTTTATTTTTCTCGCCACTTTTGATAAAACAGAAATTCAGATTTTGCAGATCGTGATAAACAGTACCGCCACCAGAAAGGCGACGGTACACAGGAATATTTTTTAAGTGCCTATAGTCGAAATTGATTTCAGCCAAGGCATTTTGATGTTTTCCAACTATTATAGACGGTTGATTCACATATAGAAAGAAAACATCATCTTCTGTTTTTCGTAATAGAAATTCTTCAGTTGCCAGATTAAAAGCCGGATCGTTTGTATTGCTCAGTATTCCTCTCATTTTGTCTGTTTAATGAAGAATAACTTTTTTGGTAGCGAATTGTTTGTTTTTAGCCTCAATTTTCAAATAATATACTCCTTTCGATAAATGACTAATGTTAACTTGAGATTGTGTAAAATTGGCTTTATTTATACGATAAACTAATTGTCCAAGATTATTGTAGAAACATAGGATATTTTCGGAATCATTGAAGTTACCTGTTATCGTAATTGTTCCATTGGAAGGATTAGGATATAAATTAAAATCTTCAAATGAATTATTCTTTACAGATGTTTCTGTTGTCCATATTAAAGCAACGTATTCTGGGTGATCAATAAATGGATTTCTGTTATTCTGAATACCATAAACATCATTGTTTCTGTTGATTTCTTTATCACTTACCGGATCGTCGTTATGCCATTTAAATAACAGTTTTAACTGCCAATCTTTAAATACTTTTTCATTAGATCCATCAAGTATTTCTGATGCTCCTGTATTTGTCTGCCATGAACTAATTATATTTTCATAGCGGGTGGCCATATAAAAATAGCTTCTTGCAAAATCACCTTTGTATTCATCTATTGGTTCAAATACCACTGATGAATAACCTTCAGTACTGTTATTTCCAAGTTTGCTACCATTGGTTGAAGTCCAGGTTGCTGAATTCACTTCACCAAAAGGATAATTCCCTCGTTTACCATTAACATAGCCGTCCGTTGGATAAAGGTGAAAAAGATCTGTATACATCGGATATCCATCGCCAAACCAGCTTTTAGGCCAACTGTGTTCGCGATTGTAACAACTACTTTCACCTGAGTAATTACCGCATTGATCTTCTGCAAAAATGTAGACATATGCTGGAGTACCCCCCGGAATATCGGAATACATATCCCAAACGGTACCATCAGATTTTTTATCAGTAGTTTTAAAATGCGTCCATAAACTCGTGTAACTTTGTTGGGTATGACCTTTAATGATATTATATAAAGCGGTTTTTAGTTCATAGCCTGATTTGCCATCAGCGTTATTGTAATAACCGGTCGGTATTTGTGCAAAAATTACGACATTAAAGAAGAGTAAAAATGAGGCTAAAATATTTAATTTCATTTTATTAGGTTAAATATAAATAAGACAGATTTGTTTTCATTATTATGATTCAAATATAAGTATTAATTTTCGATCGGATATTAAGAATATTTTATGCGTGTAGTTATTCAAAGAGTTAGTAAAGCGTCTGTTACTATCAATGAAAAGGTAAAATCAGCTATAAACAAAGGTTTATTGATATTGGTTGGAGTAGAAAGTGAAGATAATGATGAAGATATCAAATGGTTAGCAGGCAAAATAGCTCAATTGCGTATATTTCCAGATGACGAAGGTGTGATGAACAGATCTGTGATGGATGTTAAGGGAGAATTACTAATCATTAGTCAGTTTACACTGCATGCCAAAACAAAAAAGGGAAACCGGCCGTCATATATAGGTGCTGCACCTCCAGAAATTTCAATACCGTTATATGAAAGATTTGTCAGTAAGCTGCATGAACTTAGTAGAATAGAACCAGGAACAGGTGAATTTGGTGCTGATATGAAAGTAGAACTGATTAATGACGGACCTGTTACTATTATTATTGACAGTAAAAGAAAAGAATAGATGAATATAGCAGAAGCTCAGAAACAAGTAGATAATTGGATTAAAGAATACGGAGTCAGATATTTTAGTGAACTAACCAATATGGCTATTTTGACTGAAGAAGTTGGTGAACTTGCCAGGGTTATGGCTCGTAAATACGGAGATCAATCTTTTAAGAAAAATGAAGAAAAACTGGAATTAGCCGATGAGATGGCCGATGTTTTATGGGTACTGATTTGCCTGGCTAATCAAACAGGTGTAAATTTAACAGAAGCTTTTGCTAAAAATCTGGAGAAGAAAACTTCACGTGATAAAGACAGACATAAAAACAACGAAAAATTATACTAAAACAATGGAAATGATTCAGGATTTTGCTGATAAATACCCTTGTCCACTTAAGGAACAAGAAATGAAAGAAGTTATTGCTAAAGCAATTGATAGTTCTAAGAAAGAACTAGATAATAAAGATGTTCTGAAGTTATTATTTAATTGTATTGATTTAACTTCATTATATACTGAAGATTCTGCTGATAGTATAAGGGACTTTGTAGATAAAGTGAATGATTTGCACAATCATTTCGACTATGTTCCACAAGTGGCAGCCATGTGCGTTTATCCTGTGTTTGCTCCTGTTTTGAAGTCTGCTTTAAAAGCCAAAGGAGTAAAGATTGCTGTGGTATCGGCCGGGTTTCCTTCATCTCAAACTTTTACAGATGTTAAGAAGTTTGAAACGGAGAGAGCTGTAGATTTTGGAGCCAACGAAATTGATATTGTATTATCTGTTGGTGAGTTTCAGGAAGGTAACTATGAATTTGCCGGTGAGGAAATTTTTCAGATAAAAAGCGTAATGAAAGATGCTCATTTGAAAGTTATTCTTGAATCAGGTACACTGAAAGATATGGAAGAGATATGGCTGGCAAGCATGTTATCCATTGAGAGTGGAGCTGATTTTATTAAAACATCAACTGGTAAGCAGCAACCTGCCGCTACTTATGAAGCTGCCTATGTAATGCTTAATACTATTAAGCATCATTACCAAAAAACCGGTATAAAAATTGGATTTAAGCCGGCAGGAGGTATATCAACTCCCGAAGATGCATTGATTTATTATCAGTTAGTTAAAGATATATTGGGAGAGGAGTGGCTTAATAATGAACTATTCCGTATTGGTGCCAGCAGATTAGCTAATAATTTACTTACTGAAATTCAGAAATTGGAGACCGGTAAGGTTGAAGAGGTAAAATATTTCTAATAACAGATAGATGAAAGCGGGTTAATCCCGCTTTATTTTTTTCTTTTAATAGTGAAATCAACCATTTTTATCATTGCTTCCTTGGTACTATCTTCCGGATAGATAGAAAGTGCTTCAATGGCCTTTTGAGCATACTTGTACATTTGTTCTTTTGTATATTCCAAACCACCGCTGGTTTTTACAAAGGCAACTATTTCCTGCACTTTTCTTTCCTTCTTATGGTGACGTCTGATTTTTGTTAAAATTTGACGGCGGGTTTTTGAATCAGTTTTTTGAAGCGAATAGATAAGAGGCAGGGTTAACTTCTTTTCTTTTATGTCGTTACCGGTAGGTTTACCAATCAATCCATTAGACTCGTAATCGAATAAATCATCTTTAATCTGAAAGGCAATACCCAGATTCTCACCAAAATCTTTCATAGCATTAAGTTGTGTTTCAGATGAATCAACTGAAAGTGCTCCTGATCTGGTACATGCAGCTATAAGAGTTGCTGTTTTTTTACGAATAATATCGTAGTAAACGTCTTCGGTAATATCCAGTTTTCTCGACTTTTCAATCTGTAGTAATTCGCCTTCACTCATTTCTTTTACCGCTTCAGAAACTACCTTTAGTACACCAATTTGATCGGTATTTAAAGCAGTGGTTAATCCTTTTGAAAGGAAAAAATCCCCAACCAAAACCGCAATTTTAGATTTCCATAGAGCATTAATGGAAAAGATGCCTCTTCGCTGATAGGTTTCATCAACTACATCATCGTGTATAAGCGTGGCAGTATGTAACAACTCAATAAGAGTAGCAGCAACATAGGTTGATTCTGAAATTTGTCCGTTTAATTTGGCTGATAGAAACACCAGCATAGGGCGCATTTGTTTGCCTTTACGCCTTAACAGGTAGTTGGTAATTATATCAAGCAGAGGAATTTTTGTTTTAAGCTGTTCCCTGAAATAGGGCTCGAACTTTTTCATTTCCTCTTTAATGGGCTCCCTAATTATGGATGTATCTGACATGAATAGATTCTAAATAAATCTGCAACAACAAATGATTAACAGTACAAAGTAGGCAAATTTATTAATTAATTGGAATTATTAGAATACATATTGATATTATCTAAATATTTAAATATTTTTGCACCCGTTTTAACAGATAAATAATAAGATAGTTATATATTTGTACCTGAATTATTGAGAAAACCACTGGAAAATGAAGATTAAAGATTTAGATGCAGAATTATTAGACAAAGCAGCTGGTATGTTAAAAGCAATCGCACATCCTATGCGAATTGCTATTCTTAGTCACCTTGAAGATGGAAAAATGTTGACAGTGACTGAAATACATAAACTTTTAAATATCGAACAATCTACTACTTCTCATCATCTTGGAATCTTAAAAGATAAAGGTGTTTTGTCGAGTAAGAGAGAAGGAAAAAATACATTTTACTATTTAAAGCACAATAGTTTACGAAATATTGTTGATTGTGTAAGTAAATGTACAATAGCTAGCTGATAAAGATCAATCAATAACAATGGAAGGCTGATTTTATCAGTCTTTTTTTATGGAACAACGATGGGAAAGATAAGATTGACTAAAGAGTTTAGGTTTGAAATGGCTCATGCATTATGGAATTACGATGGATTATGTAAGAACATTCATGGGCATTCATATATTTTGGCAGTAACCGTTATAGGCGAACCTATTGCTGATGAAGACAATGTGAAGTTGGGAATGGTAATGGATTTTGGTGATTTAAAACGCATTGTAAATGAAGAAATCATTAATCGTTTAGATCATTGTATTGTTATCAATAAAAATGCACCCACCGCTCAATTGTTAAGTTTACCTCAGATGAGCGATCGTCATGAGTTGGTGGATTATCAGCCAACATGCGAGAATATGTTGTTTGATTTTGCTGACAGGATAAAACGAAGATTACCTGAAAATATACAATTACACAGCCTTAAATTAAACGAGACTGCCAATAGTTATGCCGAATGGTTTGCTTCGGACAATGAGTAATTTCTGAACAATTTATTTGGGTAAACTACCAAATACTTTCAGTATGGTTTTATGAAATTTATGTACCCCGGCAACAGGCTCGGCAAACATAAATATACACTTCTTGTGGATGATTTCCTTATCGTATTCTTCCGCAATATTTAAGGTTTCATCTGTATTTGAAAACTGTTGAACCCATATATTTTTAATGCCTTTGTTAATGGCTTGGCGTAGTATCTCATCTGTTTGATCCTTTGGTGTAGCTATTAAAAGGCTTTCGATATGATCAGGTAATTTAGTTATGTCGGAATAACATGTTTGGCCATCTATTTCGGAAGAGGAAGGATTAACAGGAATTACGTTATACCCGTTTTTCTTTAATTCAGTGAATATCATTCTGCCAAATTTCTTTTCGTTTCGACTAACACCGGCAATTGCAATAGATTCAGAATTAAAAAATGAATTGATTTGATCTTTGGTAACTTTCATAAAAAAAGGGATTGTCTATTATTCAACCCCTAAGTTCAGTTATAAAAATTATTTTTTCAATGTTTATTCCAATTTTATAGTATCAAGAGGTAGTCCGGCTTCGATCCAGGTCACCAAACCATCTTCCAATTCATACACTCTGGTGAAACCATTACCTCTTAAAGCTTTAACAGCTCGTTTCGATCGGTCACCAATCTGACAGTAAACAAAGATGGGAGTGTCTTTAGGTATTATTTTAGTTAGTTTCAGTAATTCATCCTGACTCTCGGCCAAAACAGCGTTTTGTATTCTGTTTTCCTGGAATTTATACCCGGGTCGGGTGTCAATAATAAATGGATCTTTGACTGAAATAAGTTCGTTATAAAAACTTTTGGCATCCAACTTATACTTTTTTACTTGCGAAAAAGAACAAATAGTTGGGGTGACAAGAAAGAATAAAACAAGCCATTTTAAAGCTTTTTTTTGCATTATTTAAGAGTTATAATATAGTTTACTTGTATTATTGCTTTAATGACAATATTAGGGATAATTAATGGGAAAAGTAACAGTATTAAGTTCGGAAAACTCATACGATAAAAGCAGGAGAGATTACCCGACCGCACCAAAGCAGCGTGATAAATACTAATTCACCTGCTTAAATTTCCTGATGAAATCTGTAGACTAAAGTCTAAAAGTCTATTAATCTATATTTTACATATCCACCTGTTCAAGGCGAGGCTCTATTTTCTTTTCAAACTGATCTAAAAGTTTTACACGAGAATCTTTGAGTGCATACTCATAATTACCGGGTCGCATGCCTCTGATACCCGAAAGCTGATCGGCAAATATTTCGGTTTGCGATTGAGTATCGAAGATTGAAATATTGAACTCAGCAAAAACCAAAAATACTTCGTAACCCTGACCTTTACGTGATTCACCGGCTACAAACTTAGAATTAATTTTCACCACAAAATCAGCATCATCCATATTGGTTGTGAAAGTGAAAAAGTTGTTGTTGAGTTGAGTTTTAATCATGTTTGAAAAAGCTCCCTGATCGTCCAGTTCTCCAAATACCGATTCTTCGGTTATCAGATAGGCTTTAGATTTTTGCACTTCGATGGCAATAAAAGTTGATGGCAATTGCTTTGGTGGGAAAAATATTTCGAGCAAATTATGAACTTCTTCATCTTCATTATCCATCACACTATTAAAATCAAAAGTAGCTGTAATCTCTTGTGATTTGCGTTTTGATAGAAGGCGCGTTATAGAAACCCCAGCATATCCATCAAGATTGGTTTTAGCTTGTGATGCCAGATAACCTTCACCTTTGGTGAATTCAAAAACCAGTGGTAAACCAGTTAAAGGAACTTTTTCACCGTTATCAGAATGGAATAACGCATTTATACCAATTGGAACTTCGAGCTGCTTTGAAAACTGAATAGAATAAGATGATTGAACCGGAACCAGTTCTATCCGACGGAATACATCCTGAATTGTACTGAACACTTCAGTACCCACATTGTAGGTTCCGTCAACAGTTTTGTATGTCAGGTCACTTTCCAGATGATCTTTCAGACTTGTAGTTGCCTTGGCCAGATAATTAAGAGCAGAAAAGGCATCATTAACAGCTATGGCTTTCTTTGCATCTGATAAAAAAGTGCTAGCCAGCATTTTTGCCTTATCCAGTTTCATCTCCTGAATTTGAGCATATCGCTGTTTAGAAAGTTTCATCATCACCCAGAATTCACTTTTGTCTTCCCAGGTGTTTACTTCATATCCTTCTAGTGTTTCGAGTACTGAAGTTTCAACTTTACTTTCGTAATTTTCAACAAACTGGTAGCTGGTTTCAATTTTACTCAATACCGAATTGGATGAAACGGTTACTTTAATTTCACTACTCATTTGTTTGAGGGCATTGTTGCGTGCCGCCTGTTTATATTCTACTTCGCTGCCTTCTTTAGGCATCATGGCAATTCCTATGTAATAAGTCGGATCGTTCGGACGTTGTTTAACCCAGTCAGGTTTTTTCTTGGCTTCCATCAGATTTGGAAGGAACAAAAGAGCTATCAGTAACAGTAGAGCTGTTTTTTTCATAAGATGTTTTTTAGTCTAAGGTTATCAGGATATTACATCATGAAGATTCAAAAATAGTATTTTCAAATCAGATGATGCAGACTTTATCAGAGTTATGGTTTTAATTGTTAATCAGTTTAAGTTATAGAATTAAAATGCCTTTAAGAAACGAATTCTTAGTCGTTGGCATTTAATATTTCATCAATACATTGAAATATCAGGTGTGGCTCAAATCCACGTGACTGACCAAAACGAGCCAGTGCAGCTTTAGTTTGCCAAACATCCTTGTTTTTGATTTGCTTCAGTTTACCTTGCAATAATTCTGCCAGTTTTGAAAAATAGTCGGATGAATTTATCTCAGCCAGTGCATTTTCGATATCTGAATTGGCTATTTCTTTTTGTTTTAGCTGATATTTTATCTTGATTTTACCCCAACCGTTAAATCGAAATTTATCACGCACATAGAATTCAGCAAAGCGTTGTTCATTAATGTATTTTTCTTCGATCAAAAAATGAATGGCTTTGTCAGCCTCTTCATCTGATACTTCCCAGTTAATTAGTTTTTTTCTTATTTCTGAAACGCATCTTTCTTGCTGAGAGCAGAGAGCTGCGGCTTTGTACAAGGCTTTTTTATATTCCATTTAATTAACAATAGTTCGTTAGATTCTAGGCAGCCCCGATAGTTATCGGGGGTAGTACATTTGCAAATTGCCTATTATCAATTATTAAACTTTATCGAAGTGTTTATTTAATCCAAACTCCTTTAATGTTTACAAACTCTTTCATCCCGTAATGAGATAACTCACGACCGAATCCGCTTTCTTTTATTCCACCAAATGGCATACGTGGATCGGAGCGAACAAAATCGTTTACGAAACAGCAACCAGCTTCAATCTCAAATTCGGCGATTCTTTTACCTCGTTCGATATCCTGGGTAAAAACAGCTGCTCCCAAACCAAATACACTATCGTTCGCAATTCTGATGGCTTCTTCTTCATCTTTGGCTTTAATAACTGAGGCAACCGGACCAAATAACTCTTCGTGATAGGCAGGCATTCCGGGAGCAACATCAGTTAATACGGTAGCAGGGTAGAAGGCTCCCACCCGGTTTGGAACATAACCGCCAGTCATGATGGTAGCCCCTTTGGCCACACTGTTTTCAACCTGACGATGCAAATCATCACGCAGATTATGGCGGGCTATCGGTCCCATTTGCTTGCTTTCATCAAAAGGGTCGCCCAGGGTTACTGCTCTCATCCTGTCGGTAAAAGCTTCGACAAACGGATTATAAATTGCTTCAGTCACAATAAATCGTTTGGCACCAATGCAGCTCTGACCAGCATTTAAAATTCGGCCTGCAACACAAGCTTCCGCAGTTTTTCGCAGGTCTGCATCTTCGAGAATTATATAAGGATCACTACCTCCTAATTCAAGTACGCATTTTTTTAGTTGTTTACCAGCTGTGGCGGCTACTGCCTTACCAGCAGGTGTACTCCCTGTTAATGTTACAGCTTTAATTCTTTTATCAGCAATGGTGCGTTCAACCTTATCATTTCTGATAAGTAATGATCGAAAAACATGATCAGGATAACCTGCCTCTTTAAATATATCTTCAATGGCCATGGCGCATCCCGGAACGTTGGATGCATGTTTTAAGAGGCATGTATTACCGGCCATCAGGGCAGGAGCTGCAAATCTGAAAACCTGCCAGAATGGAAAGTTCCACGGCATAATAGCCAATATTGGTCCAAGTGGTTGAAAAGAAGCAAAACTTTCGCTTGCCTCGGTGGGGATAATTTCACGATTGAGAAAAGAAGCTGCGTTGTTGGCATAGTATTCGCAAACCCAGGCACATTTTTCTATTTCGGCGCGCGATTCCTTGATGTTTTTACCCATCTCTACGGTGATATTAAAAGCCAGACCTTCAGTTTTATCGCGTAATACCTGAGCTGCTTTTAATAATAGTTCAGACCGTTGAGATATAGGAACTTTTTTCCAATGTTTAAATGCCTCGTAATTACTGTCAATAGCGTTATCTAATTCGTCCCACGAAAATTGATCGTATTCTCTTACTGTATCTCCGGTTGCCGGATTAATGCTTTTTAGATTCATGCTTTGATAATTGAGGTTTAAAGTTAAAATTACGGCTAAATCATAAAGCGAAAAAGAATTTTGGTAATGAATTTGAAAAGTGGATGGTTATTGTGTTGTGTATTAATTGAAAAGAAAAGTTGTTTAATACCGCAGGGTACAGTTGTGTGTAAAGAAAGAATAAATTCTATAAAGTATACAGTCTCCCTTTCAGGGCTCAGTATTCTTTGATCATAAACTCAGCACTTACGTACTGAGCTATTACAGGCGTCCCTTCGGGACTATATCAAGGAAATGGAATTAAAACGAAGAAAAACCTCACCCTAACCCTCTCCAATTTGGAGAGGGAATCTTTACCTATCAACTTATTTATACTAACATTTGAATAGCTTTACAGTTGATCTTCCTCTCCTTAAGGAGAGGATTAGAAGAGAGGTATTTGAATTTAAGCTGTCAATTTCCTATTTTAAAGTTTAAATAGATCATAAATGTCACAAGAGAATTTTGATAATCTGTTTTATGGAGCCAGTTATATAGTGAGGCAGTTCGCGAAAGATTTACGATCTCACATGACACCTGCTGAAAAGATCTTATGGTCTGAAATTAGAGACAGAAAATTAAAAGGACTCAAGTTCCGGCGGCAACATCCTATAAATTGTTTTATTGCTGATTTTTATTGTCATGAAAAAAAGTTGGTAGTAGAAGTTGATGGTGAGATTCATAAATTTCAAAAACAATATGATATAAATCGAACAGCTGAGTTAGAAAGACTTGGAATTCGTGTAATTAGATTTGAAAATGAAGAGGTATTGTTTCAAGTTTCTAAAGTGCTGAACAGGATAATTGAGGTTGTAGAGGAGATTTCCAAAAATTAAAACGTCAACCTCACCCTCTCCAATTTAGAGAGGGAAAAATCCAAAAATTATCAATTGTATGTCTTCTGTTTTTCTTCCTCTCCTTAAGGAGAGGATAAGAGGAGAGGTATTTGTAAATTCTGGTCTAACACCTTTCGATATTTATAGTACATACATCCTTCAGGGACTACAATACGAGAATTGTATACTATCAAAGCTCAATAATTTAAAAATGTCAATATGATTTTACCCAACAAAAAACTCCCACCGAAGGGCAGGAGTTTTTGAAGATATTGTCAGTGCTATTTAACTAAGCTCTTTTCCATTGTACTTTTTTGCCAATGATGGAAACTCCAATATAACCTTTAACCATGAGTGTGTTGGGATCACCATCGAACCACATCAGACATTTGTAGGTACTTCCACTTTTAGGATCATAAATAGTACCGTCTACCCATTCTTCATCATCATTATCGTATGTAAAACCTTCCAACAGTTTTAAACCCATTATCGGACGTGTTTTTAAATTATCATCCGGATTCTGGTCATCCAGTTTTCACTTCCATTTTCACGTTTAGGTTCTTTTAACCAGATGATTGATCCTTCAAATGTTCCATCACTGTTTTTAGTGATCGTTACTTTAGAATCTCCATCCTGAGTTAACCAGGTTCCAATAATTTTATCGCTGTTTTGAGCGTACGATAGCGAAGTTATGGTAACTGCAATAAGCAGTAACATCAGATTTTTCATGGTTGTTATTTTTAATTCGACATAGCTAATACGCTTAAAAGTATCTTTTTGTTTTAAACTGTTTGCATGTCAGGTAATAAAAATAGTAGGATCGCATCTAAACCTCACCCTAACACTCTCCAATTTGGATAGGGAAGTGTAATGTATTAGGTGGTTATGTCTTCTTTTCCTTGAGGAGAGGATGGAGGATAGGAGATTTATTTTTTAATAAATTAGCGCCAATTTGTGTAATTAGTGGATATAAAAATATGCCTGCCCATTAACAATTGAAGAAATTAAGGTACAGGATCGTGTCCGTGTCCACCCCAGGGATTGCAACTTAAGATTCGTTTGATCGAAAGCCAAAGACCTTTGATAGGTCCATGTTTTTTGAGTGCTTCAATGGTATAGGCAGAGCAGGTTGGCGTATAACGACACGAAGCTCCCAGCCAGGGTGATAGAAACCATTGGTATAGTTTTACAGGTATGATAAGTAAAGCTACTATACCATCGCTTAAAAGCTTTATGAGTGCTGAAAGAGCAGACTTAATGGTTTTCATCGGGTACAACTTTAGAAACAATCTGTTTCAATGCTTTTTTTACGCTCTTTTCGATATTTGAATAGTCGCGTACTTCGCTGGGCAAATAAACAAACGAAACAGCCAATTTGATATTCTTTTCGGATAAAACGGCCAGTGCCTGATGTTTGTTTAGTCGATATGCTTCTCTGATTCTTCTCTTGACCCAGTTTCGTTTATTGGCTCTTTTAAATCGCTTTTTCGATACGGATATAAGAATCTGCAATGGAGCTGCATCTTCATCATCGATGGGAAGGATGGTAATGCGGAATGGATAGCGTACAAACGACTGACCTTCATCAAATAGTCTTTGAATGATTTTATTACTGCAAAGACGTTCGTTTTTCTGAAAAGTATTACGCTGTGTTGTCATCCGTATTTGTGCTTAAAAAAACAATCCTCCTTACCAATGGCAAGAAGGATGTTCTCCCAGATAGAGGGAAATATTTTTATTTTACTCCCTTGTTGTATTTTTTAATGAACTGCTCAAGGGCCATTGTCATTGACGGAGCCTGAGGCATTGGAGCCTGGATATCCAAACGCAAGCCAGCATCTTTCACTGCCTTGGCAGTAGCCGGTCCGAATGAAGCAATTTTAGTATCGTTCTGCTCAAAATTAGGGAAGTTCTGCAAAAGAGAAGCAATTCCTGATGGGCTGAAGAATACTAAAATGTCATAGTTCACATCTTTCAAGTCACTTAAATCGCTGCTAACAGTGCGATAAAGAATGGCTTTTGTGTATTTCACTTTGGCCTTGTTCAACAAAGTTGGGATTTCTTGTTTGTGAATATCCGAAAGTGGCACAAGGTATGTTTCGTCCTTGTGTTTTTTCACAACATCAACCAGGTCGGCAAATTTACCGGTAGAATGGAAGATTTTACGTTTACGATACACAATGTATTTTTGAAGATAAAATGCAGTGGCTTCTGAGATACAGAAATACTTCATTGTATCAGGAATCGTAAGACGCATTTCTTCGGCAATCCTGAAATAGTGATCAATAGCAGTGCGGCTGGTAAAAATAACAGCAGTATGATCAAGAATATTAACCTTTTGAGTTCTGAATTCTTTTGCAGGAACAGCTTCTACTTGAATAAATGGTCGGAAGTCGATTTTCACATTGCTTTTGTCCGCCAAATCAAAGTATGGCGACTTGGGCGTTGAAGGTTTTGGTTGAGAAACCAGTATTCTTTTAATCTTCAATGTATTTTTATTTTAATTCAACTACACCTTTGTCCTCAAATCCTTACCACTAAAGGATCATGATTTTAATCAAAATCGCTAAGGGTAAAATTTCTAGCGCACAAAAATACAAAAACATATAAAATATTGAAAGCGGTGAGCGTAAAATAATTTTAACACCCCTTAACAGTTGAACTAAATACATTAAAACAAAGAGCACCAAACCTGCTTTTAATAAGAAGGTTGCGGTGAGTTGATCGACAAAGGGAACGACCGATATAATTGGCAGCATACTAATTCCAAATGCTTTGTTTAAAAGCTCTGCATTAAAAATGTATGTTTTGGTGTCGGTAGTTGTATCAAAAACAAATCCCACAAAGTGGTATATTGTTTTTTTGAGAAATGAATACACAATTATACCACCAAAAATCACCAATAAAAAATAAAAATGAGAAATATTTTCAGGTTGGCGACCCATCACCATGGTATATTCAAAAATTAGAAGCGATGTGCTTAGTATAAACAAAAAGGATAAAGCCCATCCTGGCTTTTGATTCTGAACATTGAAGGTAGTGAATAATTTACTGGCTGATTGCTGATAACGAATGGACGAAAAGATATCGTTAAGGTATTTGCCTGATGTTAGTTTTACTAGCCCGGCAATTAAAATAGCTAAAATGATAAAGCCGGATAACCAATCTTTAGAGCCTTCAAACTGATTGGCAGATCTTATTTTAATCCTGTTGGGTAATGGCTGAACCGTTATGGTTTCAACAGTATCTTTTACAGTTATTTGTTCCTCTTCGGGTTGTATCTGGGCAACTTCTTCTTTTACAACTTCTATTTTAGGTGTTAACTCTTTAAGATTGGTTTCTTTTGAAGGTAACTCCGTTTCGAAACTTAATTCGGCATCAAATATATTATCCGATTCGGCAGGAATAAGGTTTAAATATATTGAATCCTTATGCGTTAATTGCTGGTATGTAATTTTTGGTCGAGCAAAAACAGGTTGTTGTTGTGTCAGGTGCCTTGGTGTATGATCTTCGATTTGCAGGACAGGAGTGCGCAACTGGTTGGTGTTAGAAATATTGATTTCTCCAACGTTCAGTTGATTGCCTGGTGTAATTACTTTAGTTGTGTCCTGTTGAATCATGTAAATAGGTGTTTCGCGAAGCTACAAAAATATTTAAAATCAAAAGTTACGCTAATTAAACTGCTGCAAAACGAATGGCATCTTTGTCCCAGTCAGGAATACTTTTTAAAGCATCCGGAATTTCTTTAACCGAATTAACCACATGCCAAAGCTCACCATGCTCGGGGCGCATAAATTTCTCATCAATCATTTTGTGCAGAAAATCTACCAATGCATCGAAATAGTTGTTAGTGTTAACCAAAATAATCGGCTGGGTGAACTGGCCCAGTTTTTTCAAGGATAATACTTCAAATAGTTCTTCTAGCGTGCCGGTGCCACCGGGTAACACAACAATGGCCTCTACATCTTTAATAAGCAGTTCCTTTCGCTCGGCCATGGTATTTACATGAATCATGTTTTTTACTCCTTTGTGTTCCCATTCGACCTGTACCATAAAATGAGGAATCACACCGGTTACTCTTCCGTTCAGTTCAAGAACTTTATTAGCTACTGCACCCATTGATCCCACAGCGCCTCCACCATATTTTAATCCAAATTCGTTCTCAACCAGTATTTCACCCAGTAAAACAGCTTCGTCGAGATAAATCTGATCTACCTTAGCGCTCGAAGCGCAAAAAACACATATATCGCCCATAATGTTTTAAACTTTATAATGAATCGCCCACACACCAGGCAGCTGCACCAAATAAAATTAAATCTTTTAAAATACTCTGTCCCAGTTTTGATAATTCAGGGAAACCGTAACCTGCCTGCCAAACATAACCAGATGTAAACAACGTTAAAAGGCTTATTCCTAAAACCAATACCGCAAGTAATCCACCAAACAACGATAATTTTTTTGCAACAGGTTTAATGGCAAGCAATATACCAATCGCAATTTGCAAATATGCAATCATCAAAGAGAAGGTGTATGAAGTTACATATTTAAGCATCCAGCTAAAAAGGGAAGAGTTTTGCAGTATATCTTTCAGATAATCAGCTTCGGCATTTTTAAATTTTAAAATACCCAGCCAGATAAAAACAAGTGCTAATCCGTATCGGAAAATAAACTGACTAATGGCTTTAAATGATTTTGCTAATATCATCATATGAGTGTTTTATTTAGAAAATGGATATACCTGTTTTAGTTGTAAATAGTTCTAAAGCTTTTGTGCCAGCCAATGAATTACCACATTTGTCTAATCCCGGGCTCCAAACGGCAATGGACAGCAATCCGGGAATAATACCCGCAATACCACCGCCAACACCACTTTTCCCGGGTAAACCTACTTTAAAGGCAAACTCACCTGCCGCGTCGTAAGTTCCACATGTTAACATCAGAGCATTTAATCGCTTGGTCTGACTGGCATTTAAGTAGGTTTTACCACTTAGCGGGTGTATGCCATGATTGGCAAGATATAAAAAGGCAGTTGCCAAATCAAAGCAATTCATCTCAACGGAGCAATGCCCGAAGTACACATCGAGTACTTCCTCTACTTCAGAATAAATGTTACCGTAGCTTTTCATAAAATGAGCAAGAGCCGCATTCCGGTGACCGTAATTTTTTTCTGATTGCAGAACATTCATATTGATGGTAAGCTTTTTATTAAAGCTTACCTCCCTCATAAAATCCAGGATAGTATTTAAGGGATCCTCGAAATGATGAGTGATGATATCTGCAATAACGATGGCACCTGCGTTGATAAAAGGATTTCGTGGTTTTCCATTCTCATTTTCAAGTTGAATCAATGAGTTAAAAGGATTGCCGGAAGGTTCTTTCCCCAGACGGTTCCAAAGATTTTCTTTTAGCAAGGCAAAGGCCTGGGTTAGACTAAAAACCTTTGAAATACTTTGGATAGAGAAAGTGGTTTGGCTGTCACCTGTCTCAAAAGTGGTTCCATCTAAAAAGCGTACTGCCATTCCAAAATAGTTTTGATCAACATCGCCTAGCTCCGGAATGTAATTGGCAACCTGACCCATTGAAAGTAAAGGAGCGACTTCTTTTTGAATCTCCTCTAATATTTCCGGGATAGATGCCTTTAATTTTTCGGTGGCAATGAGATCATCCATAGGCTTTATTTCTTTTTCTTTAACGGCAAATAATATTCAAGATTATAGGTAAATCCAACGTTGGTTCGATTATCATTTTTGCCGTATCCAGGAATGGCGTAAGGTTCTAATTGTTGTGTATTATTGGTCAAAGCCAGTAATCTGAAACGAGCACTCCAGCCCATATAAAAGTTTTTAAATATTTCAGATCGCAGACCAAATACAAATTCTCCCCAGTGAGCCGTAGAGGTTCCGCTTCCAATCGAGCCTAAATAATCGCCCCAATAACCATCGGTAACGGTAAAACGGTCGCTTTTATAATCGGCAACACCAAAACCATACCTGAAACCCAGAATAATGTTATCGTTGTTGCCTGTTTCTTCTACTTTAAAAATATTGTAATCAATACCCAGACGAAGAAAACTTCCGTTTGAATCGTAATTATATGATTCTTTATCAAACGAAACATTTTCGTATCCAAGTTCACCAACGGCAAACCATTTGCGATTGAATTTGATTCTACCAGTTGCTTCCATACCAATTCGCTCTGGTTCGAAAAATGGAGTAATAAATGTACCCACATTGAGACCAACGGCAATACCTGGTTCGAAAGGTGTTTTTTTCTTTTCCTCTTCATTTGTTTGCTGAGAAAAAGAATTAATACAGGAAGCGAGTAGACTAATACTCAATATATATTTTAACATTTTCGGCATCTTCTCCATAATTTACGTTGGCATATCCAATGCTAACAGAATCGATTATATTATTTGTATAAATAATGGTGTCTAAAACCAGGTTGAACGTCATTCCACATTCGCTTGATACATGGTTCAGGTGACGTGAGTAATTGAACTGCACAAAATCCGAATCGGATCGAACCTGATTATTTACCAGAACAGATTGTTTAATGATGAAAATGGTACTGTCAGCATTAAGATTTGTTGGCAGAAACAATTGACTGATATTTAAACTGTCATAAATAAGTGAATCTTCACGATTTGCTCCCCAAATATATATTCCTGTTAGGGTTGTATCGTTTTCTGATCCGGATGATAATGAATAAAAGGTTGCCTGAATAGCGTGTTGATTCGACAAACAAAACTTGTTGTCATCACAGGCATAAAAGGCTGCAGCTATTATTATTACCAGCCATTTTATTTTACGAATATAGTGCATGTTAATTTGTTTCGTTGCTTTAATTCTACGGTAATATGCAAAAATAGTAGTCTGTAAACAATATGAGCATGAACTGCTTAAAAAATATAATTATTTATCATTCACACCGTGTTCGATATCGTACATTGCTATGTGCGTATTCGTACACTGTTTGTTGCAATGATATATGACTAAAATATTTCATTTCAAAACATTATAATAAATGGTCTGTTAATTGGTAAGGTCAAAGCTAAAATTTGATTTATCACTTTAAACCAAAGAATTTCATATGAAGAATCGCTTTTCGTTACTGGCTGTAACACTCTTTATAGCTGGTTTGGGATCTGCTAATGCCCAATTGAATAAAATTAATTTCGAAGAATTTGATCTGGATAATGGCTTGCATGTTATTCTGCATCAAGACAAAACCACTCCTAATGTAACCGTTTCGGTAATGTACAATGTTGGATCAAAACACGAAAATCCAGACCGTACTGGTTTTGCTCACTTTTTTGAGCACCTGATGTTTGAAGGAACCGAAAATATTGATCGCGGACAATATTTTAAGATTGTACAAAACGCAGGAGGAACCTTAAACGCCAATACATCAACTGATCGTACTTATTACTATGAAACGTTGCCATCTAATCAACTGGAGTTGGGATTGTGGCTGGAATCTGAAAGAATGTTACATGCAAAAGTTGATTCATTGGGTATTGCAACTCAAAAGAAAGTTGTGATTGAAGAGAAGAAACAAAGCTACGATAACCGTCCATACGGAACACTTCTTCAGGAAACCATGAAACGTGCATTCTCAGTTCATCCATATCGTTGGACAACAATTGGAGATCCTGAACATATTATGGCAGCCAAGGATGAAGAGTTTCAACAATTCTACAATCGTTTTTATGTGCCCAACAATGCTGTTTTAGTTTTGGCTGGCGACATTGAAATTGACGAAACCAAAGCATTGATTAAAAAATATTTTTCTGATATACCAAAAGGTAAAGCAGACCTTACTTACAAGCCTGTTGTAGAACCTGCCTTAAATGGTGAAGTACGCGATACCGTACTTGACAATGTACAACTTCCATTGATTTTACAGGCTTACAGAACGCCTGCCATGAATACTGAAGATTATTATGCTCTGGATATGTTGAGCACACTTTTGTCAAAAGGTCAAAGTTCTCGTTTGTATAAAGCATTGGTTGATGATCAGCAAAAAGCCATTCAGGTAGCAAGCTTTCCATTAGGATTTCGTGAGCCTTCTGTTGCACTTACTTTAGCTTTACCAAACATGGGTGTTGAGGTAAAGGATCTTGAAGAAGCAATGGATGCTGAAATTACGAAGGTTCAGGATGAACTAATCTCTGAAAAAGAGTTTCAAAAATTGAAAAATCAGTTTGAGAATGACATCGTTAAAGGTAACATGAAAGTGGCTACACGTGCTAATACTTTGGCTCGTGATTATACCTACTTTGGTGATGCCAATTTAATCAATACTGAGTTGGATAAATATTTGGCTGTTAGTCGTGAGGATATTCAAAGGGTAGCTAAAAAATATTTGACCAAAGATAATCGGGTGGTGTTGTATTACTTACCAAAATCACAACAAAACTAGAATCATAGTTATTTAAAAATCATTTTAGACAAAATATCCTACGGATAAAAAATATACTTCAATGAAGAAAACATTATTTTTATTTTTAAGTGTTTTGCTTGCCATTTCAACAAATGCGCAACTTGATCGCAGCAAGATGCCGGCAGCCGGACCTGCTCCCAAAATTAATATTAAAGATGCCGAAACGTTTGAGCTTAAAAATGGCTTGAAAGTAATTGTGGTTGAAAACCATAACGTTCCGGTTGTTTCTTATAGCCTTTCGCTTGATATTGATCCTATTGTTGAAGGCGAAAAAGCCGGATACGTTTCATTGGCCGGTGATTTAATGCGTTCGGGAACTACAACTAAAACCAAAGCAGAAATCGATGAAGCCATTGATTTTATTGGCGCGAGTCTTTCTACCAACTCAAGAAGTATTTATGCCAGTTCATTGAAAAAGCATTCTGGCGAATTACTTGATCTATTGGTTGATGTATTGTATAACCCAGTCTTTCCTCAGGAAGAATTGGATAAGGCGGTTAAGCAATTATTGACCTCCATCAAAGCTGATAAAGACGAGCCATCTTCAATTGCCAATAATGTTACAGGAGCATTGATTTATGGAAAAGATCATCCTTACGGTGAAATAATGACTGAACAAACGGTTGAAAGTATCACCGTTGATGATATCAAAAATTACTACCAAACATATTTTCGTCCGAATGTAGCTTACCTTGTAATTGTTGGTGATATCACTTTGAAAGATGCTAAAAAGCAAGCTAAAACATATTTTGGTAAATGGGAAGCGAAAGATGTACCAGAACATAAATATGAAATGCCAGCCAAATTTGATGGACCTAAAGTAGTTGTTGCTAATAAAGATGCAGCTAATCAATCAACTATTGATCTTACTTATACTGTTAATTTAAAACCAGGCGATACTGATTTAATCAAAGCGCGTGTGATGAATGGTATTTTAGGTGGTGGTTCAAGTGGTCGTTTGTTCCAGAATTTACGTGAGGATAAAGCCTTCACTTACGGTGCTTATTCGTCACTTAGTTCAGATGATTTGATTGGTTCTTTTTCTGCTTCTGCACAGGTAAGAACCAGTGTTACAGACAGTGCTTTTACCGAGATTATTTATGAAATGAATAAGATGCGCAACGAGCTTGTTGATGCAGCTGATCTGGATCTGGTAAAAAATATGATTGCCGGTAGTTTTTCACGTTCATTGGAAGATCCTGCTACGGTAGCTCGTTTTGCTCTTAATATTCAAAAGTACAATTTGCCAAAAGATTATTATCAAACCTATTTGGAGAAATTAAGTGCAGTAACAGTTGAAGATATTCAGGCGATGGCTCAAAAATATCTGACTCCTGATAATGCTTTGATTTTAGCAGTTGGTAATGTACCTGAAATGAAGAAGACGTTAAAGAAATTCAGTAATTCAGGTGAAGTTACCATGTATAATTATTATGGAGAAGAAGTAAAGTCGATGCCTTTACCAGAAGGATTGACAGCTGAGAAAGTGATTGATGATTATGTGGTTGCTCTCGGTGGAGCTGATGCTGTTAATGCTATTCAAAACTATCATCTGGAAGGTAAAATGTCGATACAGGGAATGGCACTTACCATGAAGATGTATAGCAGTCGTCCAAATAAATTATGCGTAGAGACTTATATGGGTGAAAGCCTGGTTTCGAAACAGGTATGTAATGGTGAAGCTGGTAAAATGATAAGTCCAATGGGCGAACAGAAAATTGAAGGTGATCAGTTGGAATCGATGAAAGCAGAAGCCATTATTTTTCCGGAAACTCAATTTGCTGAATTAGGATTCAAAGCTGAAGTATTGGGTTCTGAAGATGTTGATGGGGAAGATGCTTATAAATTGAAGATTACTAATCCATTTGGTAAGGAACAAGTCGTGTTTTTTAGTCGTGAGAGTGGATTAAAAATTAAAGAAGTTAGTGAAACGCCTCAGGGCAATGTAATTAGCACAATTACTGAGTATACTGAAGTAGAAGGTGTAAAATTTCCGAAAGTGATGAAGCAGGCAGTTGGTCCACAATCTTTTGAGATTGTATTTGATCAAATATCTGTGAATGACGATAGTGATAAAGGCAAATATGAAATTTAAAATGAACGGTTGAAATTGGCATGGATACCGTAAGCGGGCAGTCGTTAGGCTGCCCGTTTTTTTTTACCTTTGTCGGCAAATAAATTGAAAATGCAATTGAAAAAAGGAGTTATAGCCATTGACGGGCATTCGTCGTGTGGGAAAAGTACAGTAGCCAAAGATTTAGCAAAAGAGTTGGGATATGTTTATATCGATACAGGTGCTATGTATCGGGCTGTTACTTTATTTGCCATGCAGAATGGACTGGTAAATGATGGTGAGATTCTTTTGGTTGAATTGCAGAATAAACTCAATGATATAAGTATCACTTTCAGATATCAACCAGAGGAGAAGTTGAATGAAACTTTTCTTAATGGGGTAAGTGTTGAAGACGAAATTAGAGGTCTGGAGGTAAGCAATAATGTCAGCACAGTCAGCACCATTGCCTTTGTACGTCATCGTATGGTTGAATTACAGCAGGAAATGGGCAGGGAAGGTGGAATTGTGATGGATGGCCGGGATATCGGAACGGTTGTCTTTCCGGATGCCGATTTAAAGCTTTTTATGACTGCATCTCCTGAAATACGTGCTCAGCGTCGTTTTGATGAATTAAAGGCAAAAAATCCTACCGATAATAGTCTTTCTTTTGATTCTATATTGGAGAATGTAAAGCATCGCGATCACGTGGATAGTACACGCGAAGAAAGTCCCTTGAAAATGGCTGATGATGCTGTTTTGCTTGATAACAGCCACATGAATAAACAGGAGCAGATGGACTGGATAATGGCTGTTTTGCATGAACGTAATCTGGCATAATTACAATGATTAAAGTCGAAATAGATACTCATTCGGGCTTTTGTTTTGGTGTACGTAAAGCGATAGAAGCTGCTGACCGCATGCTTAGCGATGGTAATGACGTTTACTGCGTTGGCGACATTGTTCATAATGATGCAGAGGCAGAACGTTTGCGAAAGCTGGGAATGAACATCATTTCATACAATAATATCGAAGAAATAAAAGAAGGAACAGTGCTGTTCAGAGCACACGGAGAACCACCGGCATCATATCGTTTAATTACCAATGCCGGACTAAAACTCCAGGACGAGACTTGTCCTGTTGTGTTGAAATTGCAGGACCGGATAAAAAAAGCGTATAAGCAACTTAAAGAAATAAACGGACAGTTGGTGATTTTTGGGAAGCGTGGTCATGCCGAAGTAATTGGACTCGAAGGACAATGTGAAGGGAATGCCATAGTAATTGAAAATGAAGCGGAAATTGATCTGATTGATTTTAATCGTCCTGTTGAAATTTTTTCTCAAACAACTAAAGATCCGGAACATCTTAAGCGTATTGTTGAGTTTATAGAATCCCGTAAAGGAGATAGCATCACCTGGCATAATACAACCTGTAAACAGGTTACCGGTCGCGTTCCAAAGTTGAAAGCATTTGCCAAACAGCATGATGTTATCATTTTTGTTGGTGGTAAAAAAAGTAGTAACGCTAAAGTTTTATTTGTGGCTTGCTGCGATGTAAACATCAAAAGTTATTTTGTTTCAGAAGCTTCAGAGGTTATGGAAGAATGGTTTGTTGATGCAAAATCATCTGTTGGAGTTTGTGGTGCCACATCAACACCTCAGTGGCAAATGGAAGAAGTAGCTCAAAGAATATCTTCTCTTTTGTAAATTTGACGTTCGTCAATAAAATTCTTCCATTAATCTAATATTTTAAATCTTTTATCACTATAGATCAATATTTCTCCTGTTTTTAGTGTTACGATTCTGTGTTTTTGACATTAACCTTTAAATGAAACCAATGTTAGATGATTTATTCATCTGCTAAATATTACCTAGCCATATGGTAACGGAATACAAGTTTCCCCTTGTCCGTTCTTCCTGGAAAGAAAAAACTCCCGCATTCTGCGAGAGTTTTTTTATTTAATTAATGTGCTTCAAGCCAGTTTTGTCCTACTCCCATATCTACATCTAGTGGAACAGAAATTTTTACTGCATTCTCCATTTCCTGTTTTACAATCGATTTTACTTTTTCGGTTTCTGATTTTAAAACATCAAAGTTCAATTCATCATGAACCTGCAATATCATTTTTGATTGTATATTTTCATTTTTAAAGCGTTGGTAAATGTTTACCATTGCTTGTTTGATAATGTCCGCTGCAGTTCCTTGGATGGGGGCATTAATGGCATTTCGCTCAGCTACACCTCTTACAACTGCATTTCTCGAATTAATATCACTCAGGTTTCTTTTACGATGATGCAGTGTTTCAACATAACCTTTGTCTCTTGCATTGGCTATGCATTCATCCATAAAAGTTTTTACACCCGGAAAACTATCAAAATAGCCATCAATGATCTCTTTGGCTTCTTTACGAGGTATTGTTAAACGTTCGGCTAAACCAAAAGCTGATATGCCGTAAATAATACCAAAATTAGCAGTTTTTGCCTTGCGTCGCATGTCGGCAGTAACTTCTTCCAATGGCACCTTAAAAATTTTGGCTGCTGTGGCTGCATGAATATCTTCGCCTCTGTTAAAGGCATCAATTAAATTATCATCTTTACTGAAGTGGGCCATCAATCGCAATTCAACCTGAGAATAGTCAGCAGATAAAAACTCATGATCATCATCGGTTGCTGTAAAAGCTTTTCTTATTTCTTTTCCGTTTTCATCACGGATAGGAATGTTCTGAAGATTTGGGTTGGTACTGCTTAAACGTCCTGTAACAACAATTGCCTGATTATAGCTTGTATGTATTTTATGTGTTGAAGTATTGATTAATTTAGGTAATGCTTCTACGTACGTATTCAGTAGTTTAACTAAGCCACGATATTCCAGAATTACCGGAATAATTTCATGTTTATCTTTTAACTTCTGAAGTGTTTCCTCATTCGTACTGTATTGACCTGATTTGGTTTTTTTAGCCTTATCATCAATTTTCAGATGTTCAAATAAAACTTCACCAACTTGCTTTGGACTGGAAATATTGAAATCCATTCCAGCCAGTTCAATAATTTTTGATTCCAGATCAGAAATCGTTTCTTTTAATTGTAATGCAAAATCTTTCAATGCTGCATCATCCAATCTAACACCCTGAAATTCCATCTCAGCCAAAACCTCAATTAATGGCATTTCAATTTCATCAAACAACTCTTTAACATCACTTTCTGCAATTTCTTTTTCAAATTTATTAGCCAGTTGTAAAGTGATATCAGCATCTTCGGCTGCATAATCACAAACGATGGCGGGATCGATATCCCTCATGTTTTTTTGCTTTACACCTTTGGGACCTACAACCGATTCGTAAGAGATAGGTGTGTAGCTTAGATATGTTTCGGCCATATAGTCCATTCCACTTTTCATACCCGGATAAAGCAGGTGATGAGCTACCATGGTATCGAAGAAAGGTCCTGAAATGTTGATTCCGTTGTTCTTTAAAATCAACATGTCATACTTCAGGTTTTGTGCTATTTTGGTAATGTTATCATCTTCAAAAATTGCTTTGAAACTATCAACTATGGTTTTTGCTTTTTCTTTATCGGCAGGTACCGGAACATAATATGCTTCATGCTCTTTCCAGCTAAACGACATACCAACCAATTCAGCCTCCATGGCATTTACAGAGGTAGTTTCGGTATCAAAACAAAATCGTTTTTGAACACTTAGCTCAGCTCTTAATGAGGCTAATTTCATTTCATTATTAACCAGATAATAATGATGTGTAATATCATTGATATTTTTAAAGGAAGTAACTATTTCAAAAGTTTCTTCGGCAGATTCCTGAACCGGGGAACCAAAAAGATCGCCCTGAACAGGAGCGGTACCGTACAAACTATTGATACGGGACATTAAATTTTTAAATTCCAGTTCTTCAAACAGTTTGCTAACAGCGTTGAGGTTGGGTTTTTCACGCTCCAAAGCCTTTTCATCAAGTTCAATTGGAACATCTAATCTAATGGTAGCCAAATGATATGATAACTTTACCTGATCTTTAAAATTAATCATATTTTCCTTTTGCTTTCCTTTCAGTTCTTCGATGTTTTCATATATCCCATCAATGCTGCCATAACTCTGGATCATGTCTTTGGCTCTCTTTTCACCAACACCCGGACACCCAGGTATATTATCCGCAGCATCGCCCCAAAGCGCCAGGATATCAATAACCTGCATTGGATCATTAACCGAGAAATTTTCTTTTACTTCTTCAACACCCCAGATGTCATTGCCGCCTCCCTTGCTGCGGGGCTTATACATGAAAACGTTGTCTTTAACTAACTGGGCATAATCCTTATCAGGAGTTACCATAAAAGTTTTGTATCCCTTTTCGGATGCTTTTGCAGATAAGGTTCCGATAACATCATCCGCTTCAAATCCGTCTTTTACAATTACCGGAATATTCAATGCTTCAATTAATTGTTTGATATAGGGAACAGATTTTCTGATATCTTCCGGAGTGGCATCTCTGTTAGCCTTGTATTCAGGATATTCTTCATGGCGAAATGTTGGGCCTGAAGGATCGAATACAACAGCAATGTGACTGGGATTTTCTTTGGTTAATATTTCCAGTAAAGAATTGGTGAAACCGAATATGGCTGAGGTATTAAATCCTTTCGAATTGATGCGAGGATTTCGGATGAATGCATAATAAGCTCTGAAAATTAAAGCATACGCATCCAGTAAATATAAATCTTTCTTTTCTCCTTGAATGGACATAATTCTATATTTTTTCATAAAGATAGAAAACTATACACAATAGTTACAGTGAACGAAATGAGTGTATAATTAACATCTTCATAACATTTTTAAAATGAACCATTTTGACTAATCTAATGTTTACCCGATATAAACTATAAAAATGAAGACTATGAAAGTAATATCATTAATTGCTGCACTCTTGATCTTGGTGTCATCAACTACTTATGCGCAGAGTAAAAAAGTAGATACTAAAAAAAGTGTAATCGAGTGGAAGGGTGAAAAAGTTACCGGTGAACATTCAGGTACAATTTTATTCAAATCAGGGGAACTTGAATTTAAAGACAGCAAGCTGACCGGAGGTGAGTTTGTAGTAGATATGACCAGTATTACAAATACAGACCTTGCTGATGAAGAGTATAACAAGAAGTTAGTTGGCCATTTAAAATCAGATGATTTCTTTGGTGTTGCGACTTATCCGGAAAGTACTTTAGAATTGTCATCGGTAAAAGCAAAAGGTGACGCTTATGAGGTAAATGGGAAATTAACCATTAAAGGTAAAACACATCCAATTGCATTTGATGTTAAAGAAGCAGACGGTGTATTTACCGGTGTGATGAAGGTTGATCGTACTAAGTACGACGTGCGTTACGGATCAGGTAAGTTTTTCGATAATTTAGGTGACAAGGTAATTTATGATGAATTTACTTTAACCTTTAAGGTATTTACGAATTAAGATATCATTTATTATAAAAATTAAAGGTCAGCGATTGCTGACCTTTTTTTATGGGGTATATTGAAAAATTTCTTCAATTATTCGGTAATTCAACTGCTAATTTGGTCATTTCGTCTAAAAAGGGTAAAAAGTTTGTTGGCATAATAAAAAAAAGTTGTTATTTCACGACCTTAAGGATCAGCGCAACGCAATCAGGAAAGAACAACCAAAAACATTATTAACGTGGAGAGAAGATACAGATTTACCCTGAAATCAAGGCTTTTGTTGTATACCTTGGTTTCGTTTACCTTGATTTATGGCTTTACGCTAACGTACATTAGTGTAAGTTTAAGATCAAAGGCAAGTAAAGATTCAGAGGAGATTATTAATGCAAAGGTGGCAGAATACCGTAACTTGATTCAAAGTGATTTGAATCAGGTGATGAAAGCTACAATCACTGTTCGAGACATCTATGAACAATATGAGCAATTTGATGAGAGCTATCGTACAGAGGTCTTAGATGAAATTATATTGGGTTGGCTTAAAAAGAATCCTAATTACCTTTCAACATGGCAGGCCTGGGAGTTAAGAGCCATTGAAGACGGTTATAATTTACGAAATGGTAGAGATCGTCTTGTCAACTTCCGCTTGAATGGAAAGATCACTGTTTCAAAAGAAAGGGTTGATGTCAATAATAACATTTTAACTAGTCAGTATTATCAATCAAGAGAGAATAATCAACTTGAGTTATGGGATCCTTATTACGATATAGTTACACCAGAACTGGCTGGTATCCTAATGACAACTATAGCTGCACCCATTCAAAAGAATGGACAGTTTATAGGATTGGTTGGTGTTGATATAGGACTTACTGATATGGAAAAAATCATTTCTGATTTTAATCTGTATGAAGGATCAAATTCATTTTTCCTGGCTAATGATTCACGAATTGTTGGACATACCAATAAAGAGTGGATTGGAGAAATGTTTTTTGATGTGATGAAACAAGATACTGCTTCGTTTAAGGATGCTATCTTAACCACACATCAATTAAAAGGCAAAAACTTTGAATACTATAACGATGCTACCGGACAGGATTATTATGTTTCAATGTCGCCGGTTAAGTTGGATGGAGTTGATAAAGCCTGGACAATTGGAGTTGAAGTGCCGCTTAAGGTGATTATGGCAAAAGCCAATGAAATAATGTATTGGAGTCTTTTAATTGGTGTGCTTGGGTTAATTCTTCTTTATATTGTGGTATACTGGATGGCAAGTGTAATCGCAAAACCAATTAAAAAGAGTGCTCAAGTCGCACGAAGTCTGGCAAATGGTAATTTAAGTTTTCATCTTTCAAACGATTATACAAAGGACGATGAGATTGGAGATTTGCAAAAGGCTCTTTTTGATATGGCTGATAATCTCAGGAAGATCCTACATGATATAGTTGAAAGCACAAATGAAATAGA
The DNA here is from genome assembly GCF_963674565.1 of uncultured Carboxylicivirga sp. Lineage (NCBI taxonomy): Bacteria > Pseudomonadati > Bacteroidota > Bacteroidia > Marinilabiliales > Marinilabiliaceae > Carboxylicivirga > uncultured Carboxylicivirga sp. The sequence goes on along the minus strand of NZ_OY771430.1, from coordinate 4,273,597 downwards.
AGATTCGAGTAACGAACTTACATCTTCATCTACTCAGCTTTCAGCAGGAGCATCCAATCAGGCAGCTTCCTCTGAGGAAATTTCTTCATCGATGGAAGAGATGGTAGCTACAATTCAGCAAAACAGTGAAAACTCAGAAGAGACGAGAAAAATTGCTGAGAAGGCCTCTGCTGGCATGAAAGCGGGTTTTGAATCGACTCAAAAAGCAGGAGAAGCCATGCACGTTATTTCTGAAAAAATAATGGTGATCGAAGAAATTGCAAAACAAACCAATATTCTGGCCTTGAATGCAGCAGTAGAGGCAGCACGTGCTGGTGAACAAGGTAAAGGATTTTCGGTTGTGGCTACTGAGGTTAAAAAGTTGGCTGAGAGATCTCAAAAGGCAGCTTATGAAATCATTGAATTAACCAGAAATGGTGTAGATATTACTGAGAAATCGGGAAAAGAGTTGGAAGCTATTATACCGGATATTGAAACGACTTCGATGTTGGTACAAGAAATTTCTGCATCAAGCTTTGAGCAAAAAAGTGGTGCTGAACAGGTGAATAGAGCTATTCAGGAATTAAATGATGTTACTCAGCAAAATTCTGCCGCTGCAAGTGTTTTCTCAAACAGTGCAGAGCAATTGACTCAATTGGCTGCCAAACTTAAAACAGCAGTTTCGTACTTTAAGTAAATTCAATTCTCTTAAATAAAGAAAAAGACAGTAGGCATTTAAGTCTACTGTCTTTTTTTGGTTAAGGGGGTTGTAAGGAATTTGTTTATAATCTGCTATTAATTTTTCATCATTTTTTTATAGGAGCATTGAATAAAGGCTTTTTTAGAATTAATTTCATAATATTCAATGATCGATCCTTTTGAATTGCTTGCAATTATTTTTCCAATCTGTTTGCTGTTTCCTTTATAGAATAGTACTTCATCATTTATTTTAAATTCACTGGAAAAGTCTTTAGGATAATATAAGCTACTGTTTGCCACTTTTTTTATTTTGTAATTACCTTTATCATTCTCAAATAGAACAACCGATTTAGGATCATTTTTATCTAATATTTTTGCCTTGTAACTATTATTATTCACCAACAGAATTACCCAGTCGTCTGACTTTGTTTCGTCAATTATTTTATCGTATTTAACTTCTGAGATATTCATGTTTGTATTATTAAAATCAACAATTTCTGCTGATACAATAGCTTGTGTTGTGGTAACAATTGGAAAACATGATCGCTTAAAATCAACTGTAACATTCGCCAAGGCCTGACCGGGTTGAAGTGGATGGTTTTCATATAAATTTCGTTTAGCCTCCAATGTTAAAGCGTCTTTTTTAAGACCTCCGAGTCCAAATACCTGAGTGGTTTTAGCCTGACCAACTCCCAATCCGATAATTTGAAAATTAGCGTCATTTAGGGAAGCGTTCCCTGTTATCATTCCTGAATGAACAGCACAAGAACTGAGCAAAAGCATAAATGCAAAACTGAAAATGATAGTTTTCATAAAGTGCAATTTTAGGTTTGATTAAATATGTATTTTTTACATTAGTTCTTAAGTAAAAGACAGAAGGCGCTGATTGCTTGCTGTCTTTTAGGTTAAGGGGGTTGCAATGAAATTGAATTTATCTACAAAATCATTATTTACATTAGATATTAATGCAATTATCGGACCAAAAAAGTTAATTAGTCGATAAATGTAATGTAACGAACGAAAAAAGCCGTTTGAAAATTCAAACGGCTTTTTTGAAAGTATTATAAGATATTAATTTACAGCAGCATATTCTTCTACTTGTTTGAATACTCTTAAAAAGTTACCACCCCATATTTTATAAATATCTTCTTTTGAATAACCTCTCTTGAGTAATTCTTCGGTGATCTTTGGAAAGTCAGATACATCCTGGCAATCGGATAGGCCACCGCCACCATCAAAATCGGATCCTATTCCAACATGATCAACACCTACCAGATTTACAACATAATCGATATGGTCTACAGCTTTAGCTATATCCGGTAAAACAGGAGGATAATTTTTATCTATTAGATCCCATTCTTTCCAAGCTGCCTTTCGTTCGTCATCATTTTTATAGTTGTAGTTATTATATTTTGCTTTTAACTCCTGATGCTTGATATAATTAATGCTGGTTGTATCTTCTTCTTCGATATAGGCTCCCAGTATGCAGATTTGAATTACCCCGCCATTATCAGCCAACTTTTTAATCATTTCATCGCTCATGTTTCGGGGGTGATTGCAAATTGAACGTACAGAGGAATGAGATGCTATAACGGGTGTTTTGGTTATTTTCATCACATCAAAAAATGATTTATCCGAAATATGAGAAACATCAATCAACATACCTAAACGGTTCATTTCTTTCACTACTTCTATTCCAAAATCACTTAAGCCATTGTGTTCCGCACCAGCCTTATCTGTTGATGAATCACATACATCATTATTACTAGTATGTGATAGGGTTATGTATCTGACACCTTTGTCATAGAATTCCTGAACTCTTTTGATATCTTTTTTTAGAGGAAAACCGTTTTCCATGCCTAAATAAATGGCTTTTTTACCCTCTTTTGAAATACGTTCTGCATCCTTGCTATTGGTGGCTAATTCGGCCTGATTGGCATATATTTCAAGGGACGAATATGTTGAATCGATCATTTGATTTACTAAATCGTAGGCCTGCTGATAATTCTCTTCTGTCCTTGGGCGTTGACTTGTGAAAAGGGCAAAGAAAATGGCATCCAATCCACCACTTTGCATACGTGGGAGATCAACCCTGCTATCCGGAGCTTCATGTATTTTTCCAATGTCAAAACCTTTGTTGACAAACTTCATGGGTGTATCGCAATGCGTATCTATGGTTATCGCCTTGTTATGAATTGATAAGCTTTTTTTACTTACAGGTTTACTTGATGTAATTGTCATTAATAAAACGAGTGCAATTAATAGGTTGTTTTTGTGATTCATATGGTTGTGTTTTTTTCGAATGTACAATTTGTAATTCAGAATCAGTAACTTTGAATGAGTTTTGACTTATTTTAACAATTTGATATTATTTAAGTTTTGGTATGAAAGCTGTTGTTTTTATAACTTTTTTGATTTTTTTAATTTCTTGTACTACAGAGGATTGTGAATGTGTTTCCAATTCTGAAATAGTTGTGGGTAAAGGAGAGATATTAACAAAAACGTTTGATGTTGATGACTTTACCTCTGTTTCGGTTTTATCATTTACCGATATCAAAATAGAAACAGGCAAAGAAAAAACTGTTACAATCAGTGGACAGAAGAATATTATGGAATTGTTGGATGTAGAAGTCAGTTCTAAAAATCTGGACCTTACTTTTTCTGATCATTTTGATATTCGTCCAACCGAGGATTTGAAGGCTGTTATTACAATGCCAGATGCAATAGAGGCGTTCTCATTTGTGGGTCTTGCAGAAATTGAATTAACGGGCGAAGCTCAGACGGATCTTGCGGTAAATATTACGGGTTCGGCAAATTTTAATTCACTGGATTTACCTGTAAATATAGTCGTAATGAATTGGGTTGGAGAGGGAAGTGCTAAGGTATGGTCAATTGAACAATTAATATTGAATTGTACAGGAGTATTTGATATTAAATATAAAGGAGAACCAACTATTACCAATAACTCGGTTGGTACAGTAACAGTTGGTCCAATATCTTAATCTTTTACCGGTTGGGTAATAAATCTTTTATATCCTCTCGCAATTTTCGAAGCATTGCTTCTGTTTGTTCCCAACCAATGCATTCATCTGTAATGGAAACACCATATTCCAACTTGGATAAATCAACAGGTATATTCTGTTTTCCAAATTTCAGATTACTTTCAACCATCATCCCAATAATAGAGTGATTACCGTTAATGATCTGCTGAGCAATGTCCTCGCAAACCAATTGTTGGTTTTTAGCATTTTTATTACTGTTGGCATGGCTGCAATCAATCATCAGTCGCGGTTCAAGACCTTCTTTTTCCAATTTCTTTTCGTACTCTGCAACATGTTGGGCAGAGTAATTGGGCTCTTTACCACCACGAAGAATAATATGTGAATTAGGATTGCCCGCCGTCTGAACAACAGCCACATTGCCGTCAGGATCTACACTCAGAAAATTATGTGGAGCTGCTGCTGACATTCGTGCATTCAGGGCTATTTTTATATCTCCGTTTGTGCCGTTCTTGAAACCAACAACAGATGTTAATCCACTGGCCATATTCCGGTGCGTCTGCGACTCTGTGGTACGAGCCCCAATGGCTGTCCAGGAAAATAAATCCTGCATGTACTGCGGCGTTATTAAATCCAGTGCTTCTCCTGCTGCAGGCAGGCCTATTTCAGCTACGTAACAAAGAAGTTCGCGAGCCATTTTTAAACCGTCCTCGATGGCGTAACTATCATTGAGATAGGGATCATTAATCAGCCCCTGCCAGCCTACAGTTGTTCGTGGTTTTTCAAAATAAACACGCATTACCAGATAAAGTGCATCTCCCAATTCATCGGCTAATGCTTTCAGCTTTTGGGCATACTCTTTGGCTGATTCAACATTGTGAATAGAACATGGTCCTACAACAACCAACAAACGTTTGTCTGTTTTATGCAGAATGTTCTTAACAGTTTGTTGACCTTTCTCAACGGTTTCAATAATGTTCTCTGTCAACGGAAACAAAGCCTTTAAATCATTTGGTTTGATGATAGGTTGCTCTGCAACAATGTTGACATTTTCAATTCTTAATTCGGTCATGGTTTAATAATGGTAGTTTTGCTTTTGGCCCACAAAGATAGAACAAATACACTCAAATGTGTAATGAAATAATGCTGAATGTCAGGATATAAAAAAACCTGCAGACTATTTCTGCAGGTTTTTGAATATAATTTTATTTACAATCTAATCTATAACAGTAATCCATCCGTGAGTATCGGGCTCATCACCGTATTGGATTCCACGCAATTTATTGTATAGTTCAAGGCTAATCTTACCTGGATTGCCATCAGTGCTGAAAATGTATGATCGACCTTCGTCGATATCATCAATTTTAGCAATAGGGCTTATTACAGCTGCCGTTCCGCAGGCACCTGCCTCTTCGAATGTAGATAACTCTTCCAATGGAACAGGTCGGCGTTCAACTTTTAATCCCATATCTTTTGCCAATTGAATCAGACTCATATTGGTGATTGATGGCAGAATGGACTTAGATTCTGGCGTAACGTATGTATTATCTTTAATTCCAAAAAAGTTAGCAGGACCACATTCATCAAGATATTTCTTTTCTCTACTATCAAGATATAGTGCTGCTGAATAACCTTTTGCATGAGCTTCGTCTCCAGCTCGTAAACTGGCAGCATAGTTACCCCCAACTTTAATATGACCTGTTCCAAGTGGAGCAGCGCGATCATATTTGCGGGTAATCATCATGTCAGTAGGTTTAAATCCTTCTTTAAAATAGGGTCCTACAGGCATTACAAATACCATAAACAGATACTCATTCGAAGGTGAAACTCCGATCTTTGGTCCCGAACCAAAAAGTAAAGGACGGATATAAAGTGATGCTCCTGACTCGTATGGAGGAATAAAACGTGAGTTCAACTCAACAGCTTTTACAACAGCATCGATAAACATTTTCTCAGGGACAGCAGCCATCATTACACCAATTGCAGAATTATACATTCTTTTGGCGTTTTCTTCAATTCTGAAAATACGTGTCTTACCGTCTTTACCTTTGAAAGCCTTTAATCCTTCAAATGCCTCCTGACCGTAATGCAGACCCGTAGCAGCCATATGAATATTGACGTACTCAGAAGAATGTACTTCTAATTCTCCCCATTTACCATCGCGGTAATAACATCTAACATTATAGTCAGCCTTCATGTAGCTGAATGAAAGATTTGCCCAATCAATATTATTCATGTCCATGCTGGTTTTAAAGTATTGTGAATCTTATTTTGAGTAAAGGTAAATAAAAGTGTGTATAAATTATATGATAAAATGCACCAATTATCCATTTTTACTGAGGTTTATTTAAAGAATAGTAAAATGGCTGATAAGAAAATTACAGTGTATACCAGATAACGATATTCTTTTTCGGGGATGTAACTTACCACTTTTTTACCAATAAATGAGCCGATAAGTAATGCTGGAAACATGATAACATTCAATTGCAGGCTTTTCCAGCTGATAGTGTGCCAGCTTACCACATGAAATGGCACTTTAAATATATTCAAGAATAAGTAGAACCAGGCTCCGGTGCCTATATAAGCTTCTTTTGGTAAGCGCATTGAAAGAAGATACAGATTAAAGATCGGTCCGGCTGCGTTGCCCATCATGGTTGCAAATCCACCTGTTAGCCCAAGTGATGCACTAAAAGCCTTGTTGTCAATCAGATTTATTTTCTTCTTGCGGATTTCATTATAGAGTAGTAATGCCAGACATACGATAATGGCAATGGCAATTGTCAGTTTAAATTGTTGATCATTAATTTGATTTCCAACGTAAGTTGCAATTAATATTCCGATGATGGCCCAGGGAACCAGTTTGATGATATAACTAATTTTTCCGCTTTTGAAATAAAAACTCAAAGCCATCAGATCGCCCATAATCAAAAAGGGTAGGATGATGCCAACCGAAGCCTTCCCACCATAAAGATAAGCCAGAAGCGGAATAGAAATCATGGCAGTTCCTTTTAAGCCACTTTTGGATATTCCAATCAGAAATGCACAAAAGAGAGTTATCAACCAGGTGTTTAGCGATGTGTTTAGTGGATTAAAGACAGTTTGAAGCATAAAAGGTTTGTTTTGCTTGCCAAAAGTAGCAGAATCCTTTTACTTATTAATTTTCACAAGGTAATTAATGCTTTGTTTGATGAGTTTTTGATATTCGGGATGGGTAAACGCATTTTCATCATGTCCGAACTGAATATAAATCACCTCAGATTTTTCAACGTTATGAATCCATGCCACATTGGTTATATTGTTTGGTGTTGATGTCGTCAACAGAGGAGTAACATCAGGCAGAATGAAACAATTGCTATAGGTTTCGTCGTGAATTATGAAGTTGTTTAAATTATTTATAATTTGGTGTTTAGTTTTATCTACTTCAACTGAAATATTAATATTGTGCTGAAAAGTGGATGGGCCCCTTTGAGGGTGATCTCTAAAATATTTTCCTCCAATAATTTTCGTAAACTCCGGCCAATCCTGATATGATACTAAGGTGTGATGAAGAAATAGCATTGGTTTACCAGATATAAGTAAATTCCTATAAGCTGCTTTTTGTTTTGGTGTAATTGAATCATTTAAGTCATAAAAGATTAAAATGTCGAAGTTGTTTGCCAAACCATGCTCAATATCTTCATTCGCTTTGGGTTGTTTTACTTCAGAGAATCTTAGTTGAGGTATGTTTTCAAATAGCTCATAAAATTCTTTAACAGGTTGCTTTCTGTCGCTGGTAATCAACATGGCATCGATCGTATCCTGAGCGTTTGAATACGTTGCGAATAGGCAGGTGAAAAGTAGTATAATCAATTTCATTATATACTTTAAATAAAGTTTGTATTGAATTTTATATGTGTAATATAAGTTTGAAATTGTCTCTAATCTTTTCTTTAAATTCATCAATATTGATTTCTTTTAGTTCAGCTGCTTTTTTATACAGCTCTTTAATATTGAAATCCGTATCATCGGTTTCTAAAAAAATACGATTTATTGGCGAATTAAGAAATGAATTATGGGTTTTTGAATGGTTGATTATGGCCGGGCTAAAAGAAAAGTAAAAGCCTGTTTTAATAGCTTGATTCAGTGTTTCTACTGAACTATTGAATCCATGAAAAATCCATGTCTGTTTAGGTTTTAAATCCTTGCGGAGTTTAATAATTTCGGTATATGCCTTCACACAATGGATAATGAGGGGTATCTCGAATTCTTCAGACCAGCTGATGTGTTGTTTGAATACTTCAGTCTGAATTGCCAGGTCGGGACCTTTCAATTTGTCAAGGCCGCATTCACCAATGGCTATTACATTTGGATGATTGATATTTAATTTAATTGTGCGAAACTGATTGTTGATGTTGTCATTAATATACCATGGATGTATCCCACTTGAGAGGTATTGTTCTGAAAAATCAGCAGGTATTTTTGTGAGAGGCAAATTATAGATGGATTTAACATCTGCCTCTTTATTGATTTGGTGTGTATGGAAATCGATATAGATCATCAATCTAAGGTAAGAACTTTCGTTGATGTATACCGCAAAAAGAAAGAGGCGATTATCAAAAGATAATTGCCTCAATCTTGCTAACCCGACAATCCGAAAATTACCGGTTATTTTATTATGCTTCTTGTTTCGAAGCGCGTTTACGCTCGTGTTCGAATAGTAAAATTTTACGCAATCTAATAGATTTTGGCGTAACTTCCACATATTCGTCGCCCTGAATATATTCCAATGCTTCTTCAAGGGTGAATTTAATCGGAGGAGCAAGTTTCACTTTGTCATCCGCACCTGAAGATCGCATGTTACTCATTTTCTTTGCTTTGGTAACGTTTATTGTAAGGTCTCCTTCACGGTTATTTTCACCTACAACCTGACCCATGTAAACATCTTCACCCGGCTCAATAAAAAACTTACCGCGATCCTGAAGTTTGTCCATACCGTAAGCAATAGAAGTACCGGATTCGATTACGATCAACGAACCATTGATACGTTTTTCGATCGATCCTTTCCATGGTTGGAACTCAATAAAACGGTGGGCCATAATAGCTTCACCCTGAGTGGCAGTCAACATGTTACTTCTTAATCCAATGATACCACGTGATGGAATATTGAATTCAAGGTGAACACGTTCGCCTTTTTTCTCCATTATTTTAAGTTCACCTCTTCGTTGAGTAACCATTTCAATGGCTTTACCAGAATGTTCTTCAGGTAAATCGATTGTTAAATCTTCGATTGGCTCCAGCTTTTCACCCATGTCTTCCTTGATGATTACACGAGGCTGGCCAACCTGTAGTTCATAACCTTCACGACGCATTGTTTCAATCAATACTGACAAATGAAGAACCCCGCGACCGTAAACGTTCCAAGCATCAGCCGATTCTGTGTCCTCAACACGTAAAGCCAGGTTTTTCTCCAATTCTTTTGTCAGACGATCTTTGATATGACGTGAAGTAACCAATTTACCTTCTTTTCCAAAGAAAGGTGAGTTGTTAATCGTGAACAACATACTCATGGTTGGTTCGTCAATGGCTATTGGTTCCAATGGTTCCGGATTTTCGAAATCAGCAATTGTGTCACCGATATCAAATCCTTCGATACCAACTAAAGCACATAACTCACCGCATGAAACCTGGTCAACTTTAGTTCGTCCAAGACCATCAAATACATTTAATTCTTTAATGCGTGTACGGGTAATGCTGCCGTCGCGTTTAACCAAACTAACATCCTGGTTCACTTTTAAATCACCGCGGTGTAAACGACCAATGGCAATTCGACCCAGGTATTTTGAGTGGTCTAAAGATGTAATCTGTAACTGAGGTGTTCCTTTATTGTACTCTGGTGCAGGAATGTGCTCGATGATAGCATCGAAGATAGCATGAATGTTATCTGTTTTTTCTTTCCAGTCGGTACTCATCCAGTTTTCTTTTGCTGAACCGTAAACAGATGGAAAATCAAGCTGTTCTTCAGTAGCATCTAAAGAAAACATTAAATCAAATACTGATTCGTGAACTTCTTCCGGGCGACAGTTTGGTTTATCAACCTTATTGATTACAACAATAGGCTTTAATCCCAATGCAATAGCTTTCTGTAGCACAAATCTTGTTTGTGGCATTGGTCCTTCAAAGGCATCCACAAGCAAAAGAACTCCGTCGGCCATGTTTAATACACGCTCAACTTCTCCTCCAAAATCACTGTGTCCCGGTGTATCAATGATATTGATTTTGACACCGTTCCACATAACGGACACGTTTTTCGACAGAATGGTGATGCCTCGCTCACGTTCAAGGTCGTTGTTGTCCATGATAAGTTCACCCATTTCCTGGTGATCCTTAAACAGCTTTCCTGCCATTAACATCTTGTCTACCAGTGTGGTCTTACCGTGGTCAACGTGCGCGATAATGGCTACATTTCTAATCTCTTGCATATATAAAATCCAAATGAGCCGCAAAGGTACGCCTTATTTTTGTGATTAGTAAGTCTATAGTTCAAAAAACCTATTAATTATCATTAAAAAAGGAATACATTTTAGAAAGGTATAAAATAGTAACAGTTTCTTTATTAGATTATAAATTACTAATTGTTGTCTACGCCTTGCTGTACAAGGGTTTTGTTTGCATATGTCAAAAAAAAGTACTTACTTAAAAGTATAAATCCGTATAGCTATGAAAAATCCAATACTTGCACCAGAAGGAACCTTCTATCATACATGCGATAAGCTGGCAAATAGCGATAGTAAAGCATTTTCAGCATATATGTGGGAAAATGTTGATGGAAAACCAAGATTCAGATGGTATAAAAATGTAATAAATGTCATTGAGTTATTGTCGAAATATGACTTTCATTTTGACATTGAAAATCTACCCTTTAAAGATTTTGAAGATTATTTTGAATCGATTCACTGGGTTGAACAGCATGATCGTGAATCATTAGTATACATTATGTCACAAATGATATCACCGGTTTCACAAAAAGTAAAGGATAAAGTTTTGGATTATTTAATCCATATGGAGTATTATAATTCATGTGCTGTGATTCAGAAGTATTTACGAGTAAACACAGTTACTTCCCTAACCAACAAACAATTTCAAAAAGAAAGGCTTAAAGGAGTAAAATAAATAATTATGGTTTATTGTTATTAGGTCAATACTATAAGATGATTTATGATTTAGTATGATGTCGATACTGCATTGTTTGTATGTTTTTCATTTATCATCTGCCTATACTTTTTAATTTTACAAAGTACTAAGGAAACATGATTGGTGTTGTTATATTTGTATTTCATGACGTTATTTCAATGAAATTCAGATGTTGAAAGTATTTCTCACCTTTTTGTTATCAGGATATTTTTATTTGGCTTATAGTCAGACGGAACAAAAGGATATTGTTATCGGTAAATCATTTAAATTCGACTCAAAGGTATTACATCGTTCAGTTGATCTTTTTGTGACCAAACCAGAGGGTGACCAGGAAGAACCATATCCCATAGCAATATTACTAGGTTCAGAAAAACATGATTTTCGAGCAGCTATTTTAAAGGATAAATTTATTTCTATTGGAGTTCAATCATCAGATATAAAGAAAGAGTTTCTTAAAGAAGAAGATAGACATATTTATCTGAAGTTTATATTAAATGAACTTTTGCCATATTTTGAGAAGGAATTTCATGTTTCAAAAGTGAGGTTAATTACCGGGCATTCATTGGCAGGAGCAACGGTCATTGATTGTTTTCTTAAAAATCCTGATTCGTTTTCCATTTATATTGCAACAAGTCCGTTGCTGCAATTGATTAAAACACATCAGCTTGATTCTGTTCAAATTGTTACACCAAGAGCATTATATTTTTCAATTGGACGGAATGAAAACTTTCCTCAACTTGAGCAGGCTAACCATGATTTCCATTTTCTACTTGATTCTGTTCATATTAAAAACCTCAAGTGGAAGTTTGATGTTTTAAAAGATGAAAGTCATACTACCAATGCCTTCACAGGCTTTAGTAAAGGGTATAGTTTTTATCAATCATTCAGTTCAATCCCCGATAGTGTTCTAAGTGCCAACCTGGATACCATTAAGTTGTATATAGATAAAGTAAAAGATCAGTTAGATATATCTATTGTATTGGATGAAAATGTTATAATGCCACATTTACTTCTGAATTTATCAAACAATTCTTACGAGACTGTAGCAGAGACAATGAAATATATTGCTCAAAATAATCCAAACTTGGTGAGTAATGAACTGGATGTAATGTTGGAGATCGCCAAGCAATTACGCATTAAAGGCGGAAGAGAGATGGCATACTATACTTATCAGTATATCTATGAAATAACAGGAAATGAAGTCGCAGAAAAGAACATGCAGGAGTTAAAGCAAGGTTATTAAACCCATACATTGTTGTCAGTTAAAGGCTTTATTGTTACAAATTTGTATGATTTTCAAAGATAACATACTCCCAACCAGGTGAAGTTTAGGGGTATGAATTGAATGGCATTACTTTTATTGGATAAACATATAAGTTATAGCAAACAAACTTTTATATTCGATTATGCAAAACCAACTAATCATATTTAATGCTGCGGAACTGTCTGCTATTGGGTTATCATTAAAAGTTGCCCTTTACAGTACCCTGGTTGCCGTTCCGCTGGCTTTGATCGTTGGTTATTTAATGGCCCGTAAAAGTTTTAGCGGTAAGGCTATCATCGAAAGTATCATTCATCTTCCTTTAGTTATGCCGCCGGTCACAACAGGTTATCTGCTATTATTACTGTTGGGTACACGTGGAATTGTTGGAGAATGGCTGTTTTCCACTTTTGGTATTAAACTGGCTTTTACTTTAAATGCAGCTATTATTGCTTCAATTATTGTATCTTTTCCTTTAATCGTAAGGTCTGTTCGTACAGCCATGGAGATGATTGACCCGGGACTGGAAGATGCATCGCGAATATTGGGAGCAGGCGAGCTCAGAACTTTTTTTAAGGTGACAATTCCTTTGGCCTTGCCAGGCATAATTTCAGGAAGCATTTTAGGTTTTGCCCGCTCTTTAGGGGAGTTTGGAGCAACAATAACATTTGCAGGTAATATAGCAGGTGAAACACAAACCTTACCATTGGCTATTTATGCATACATGCAGGTTCCAGGCCAGGAGACAGCCACCATGAGATTGGTATTGGTTTCGGTAATTATCTCATTTATTGCGATGACAGGGTCGGAGTTGTATATAAAGAAGCAAATTAAGGGTAAACGAAGATAGAGTATGATTGAGGTAGATTTTACTTTGAAGCGTGATAATTTTGATGTTAGCATAAAAGAAAACTTTCATGTTGGCATTACGGGTATCTTCGGCCCAAGTGGTTCAGGTAAAACATCCCTGTTACAAGCAATTGCAGGTTTGGCTAAACCAGAGAATGGTAGGATTTGTATTCAGGGAACCGAGGTTTATAACTCAGAGAATGGTGTCAATATTTCTGTTCAGAAAAGAAATATTGGCTATGTTTTTCAGGAAGGCAGGTTGTTTCCTCATATGACCATTGAAAAAAACCTTCTTTATGGCATGAAACGATATGGATCCAAACATCTGGGTTTCGATCAGGTTGTTGATCTTTTAAATCTTCGCCATTTACTAAAAAGCAAACCTTCAATGGTATCAGGTGGTGAAAGACAGCGAACTGCTTTAGGAAGGGCACTTTTATCCAACCCTAAAATTCTTTTATTGGATGAACCATTTTCGGCAGTTGATGTGCGCTTAAGAGGCCAGATATTACCATTTTTATTGAAGATTCATCGTAAAGTAAAAATACCCATTTTGGTTGTCAGTCATGATTTACCTGATTTGTTGAAACTAACTGATCGTTTGTGTTTGGTGAAGGATGGCAGATGCATTGGTCATGCTGATTACCATGATCTTTTGCATTCTGATTCAGCCCTTGAAATGTTTGGAAAAAATTCAATTATGAATTCAATAACCATGGAAGTGAAAGATATTGATCCGGAGAAAGGATTAACAATTTTATCATCGAATGGGGAAGAAAACAGTATTAGAGTAAAGTGCGAAAAAAGTCAACATATTTATAAATTAGGTGAAGAATTGAAGATATTCATCAGTTCTGATGACATTGCATTGTCGCGCGAAAAATTAAAGGATGTTACTATTCAAAACCAGTTACAAGGTAAAATTATCGATATTATTGATAGAGGAGCCACGGCTCTCTGCATGGTTAATGTTGGATTTCAACTGGTAGTGGAAATTACAGCCGAATCGAGTAAGCGAATGTCAATTGAAAAGGGAAGTGTTGTATGGTGTCTTTTCAAATCTGTTGCAATTGATGTGGCAGGATAATATTGAACCATGAAAACTGCATTAAAATTTTTGTTTCATTTCATTCTGTTTGGATTACTGACCATACTAACGCAAATTGGCGGATTCGTTTATTTGGCATCACTATTCATTGCCAAAAAAATTAAAAAGAAAGTCTGGTATAAAACTTCGGGTGTATTTATACTGACATATACTGTTTTTACCTTTTTGTTTGTTCCTTTTTTTGCTTCGTTGAATGGTCGGCAACGTGTTATAAGCAATGCAAATGTCGAAGCTGTAAATTTGTTAACCGTATGGCTGAATCGTAATTATGTCGCAGTTGATATGAATAAATGTATTTCTGAAATTTCTTTGGAATTAAATAAGTTAAATCCTGACATAAAATTACGTTATCTGGATGCCTGTTTTCCATTTTTTGATGGATTCCCACTATTGCCTCATTTAAGTCATAATGATGGCAAAAAGATAGATTTTAGCCTGGTTTATGAAGATGAATCAGGAAAGATTATTAACAAAAGTAAATCGAACAGCGGTTACGGTGTTTTTGAAGATCCTAAAACAAACGAATATAATCAAGCCAATGTGTGTTTGAAACAAGGTTATTTCAAGTACGATTTTCCAAAGTATCTTACTCTTGGGCAAAAGAATGCTGATTTACATTTTTCTGAAAAGGGCACATCGGATTTGATGCAGGTCATACTTTTAAATAAAGGGATTGAAAAGGTGTTTATTGAACCCCATTTAAAGAGTCGGTTGGGTATTATTGATTCCAGGGTTAGGTTTCAGGGATGTAAATCGGTCAGACATGATGACCATATTCACATTCAGATAAAGTAATCTTCAGTTTGATTCAGTACTATCGTCGTTATGGTAACGACAAGTGGTTGGCTGACCAATTGGAATAATCACAATTTCTTTTTTACAACTGGGGCAAACATAAATTTCGCAGCCCGTGCAACAAAAACAGTTACTGCAAGTTCGATCTAAATCATTCTTATCGAACTCTGCATGGCAGTGCTCACAGGTTATTTTCTGATTGTCATTCATCGTACGGTAAAGTTACAAAAAAGCACGACCCAGGCAGGATCGTGCTTTTATTTTTGATTTGAGAATCTTCTATTTTTTAATCATACGAACAAAAGCACATTCATCATCAAATGTCATTTTAACCAGGTAAATTCCCGGTTTAAGAGCTGAAGCATTCATTTCCACTTCCAGTTCGTTAGATGTATATTCAATATTCATTTCAGTTCCGTCTGACGTTATAAGACTAATATTCTCTATTTGTCTTGGTTTATCCAGTTCAATAATAAATTGATCTTCTACAGGATTTGGTATTAACCTGAACTGATTTAGTGAGTAATTACCAATACTTGTTGATATATCTTTTACAGTAATGATGAATGATTGAGAGACCGTTCCATTTCTACCATCATCTGCTGTTACAGTAATGATGGTTGCTCCATTGGTTTCAGCATTGAATATAGCTATATCTCCACCCGCGTCATAAGTAACAATATTTTGCTTCGACATTGATATTCTGTATGTAAGATTGTCTCCATCCGGATCGCTGAAATAAGAGGATAACAGTAAAGTTACATCAGGTGAAGCAGGATTAAGTTCGATGTTTTGTAAAGCAGATATTGCAATAGGTCTGTTATTCTGCTGAACCAATACATCGAAGTTATCATATATCGGATCCCAGTTATTGTCTGTACACTTGATCTCAATATTAGCAACACCATTGCTTATTGGAGATAACTGTAATTCATGACCATTATTCAGAACTGGGAAAACAATACTGTTATCGGATGAGGTGACTGTATAATAAAGCTGATCACCATCAGCATCAACAAAGACATTGTTAAGATCAATCACATCGTTATATGTCGAATAAATGATTTTATTGCCAATCGGGTTAGTCAGGTAAGGAGGCAGATTATTAAATATATGCAGTTGAACCACCGTGGATACCTCCGGATTTACCGGATCATTGCTTCTGACAACCACTTCTGCTTCATAATGACCTTCACCTAACTCATAAGGTTCGATGTTAGCTAATAATGTGTTACTCTTACCAGGGTCAACAGAACCATTTTCATGATCAATAGCAATCCAACCTGATTGTGAATTGATAACATTCAGGTAAGTATCCATTATCGTTTCGAAGGATTGTTTACTGATATAGGAACTGCTTGTTCCTGCAAAAAGCAAATAATGTATACGTTTTACGTTTTGAAGGTTAGAAACTTTATCTTCATCGTAATTGGTATTGGTGTTGAAAGTATGCGATACGTTTTCATCATTTTCTATTATAATGAGATGATTCACCGATGGATCACCTGAATTATAAACTCTTTTGATAAATCCTTTAAAAGTTTTAACACCTTTTTTCACCGTAATGATTTCACCTTCAGCAACTCCATTTCCGTCTGCACCAAGACTTCCTGTTGTGTAAAATTCACTTACATTATTCATGTCGGCAACCAGTATAAATAAACCATTTAGTTTAGTGGTGAAGTATTTACCACCAATACCAAAGGCTGCACTTGTTTGAATTGTATTATTTGAATAATAAATACGATTTGCATAATTTGTATTTAAATAATTTCCTCCATCATACATGTCGCTTCCACCATCACTTATATAATAACTACTTGTTCCACCAGAGAAATCAAAACGGTTTGGAATAATGTTACTGATAGCATAACCATTGTTAATTAAGCTATCTTTTATGGTTTCCAGTTCCACATTGGATGAATAAATATTGTCCTTGTATCTTACAGCTACATCATAATCTAAAGTATATCCACCCAATAGATTATCAATTGTGATTGTTTCCGTTGAGAAGACATCTTCATAACGTTTTTTGATCTTTATTGTATCAGGGCTGATATTGATTACCGGAGGATTATATCCATACCCTCTAATTTGCAAGGTGTCATACTCACTGGTCGTGTTGGACTGTAGAATTAAACAAGCATCATAGTTGCCGGTAGCTAGTGGAGCATACTTTACATTGACTGTACGATATTCACGCGGAGGAATTGTGTAAATGGTATCATCTACTGTAAAATACTCATGATCTGTGAATATATTAGAAATCTCCAAATCTTTTGTTCCAGCGTTGAAGACTGATGTTGAAATGGTTTTCTCAGTTCCGGTGAAAACATTGCCAAAATATAATGTATCGGTCAGAAATTGCACAGAAGCAATTCCGGTTACATTTAATTGAGCTTCAACGGTTTTAACCGGATTAACAGGGTCGTTGGTAGCCATTCTAATTTCAGCGTCATACTGACCTTCCAATAAACCAGCAGCATCGAAACGTACAGCCATAGCATGAGATTGATTTGGGCCAATACTGTCGGTTGGGTAATTTTTAACCCATAGCCAGCTGTTTTTATTTGCCAGCCATCTAACCACGTTTATTCCAAACGCGGTTAACGGTTTGCTTGGATAGATTTGCCCGTTCATATTAGTTATGACAATTCTACCACTTCCAAATTCTTTTGCAGCAACCATTACGTTTCCATAACTGTCTTTTATGATTGCGTCATCTTCATCTTCGGCTATTATCGAATTGCCATAATCGGTATAATACTGTGTTATTCCATAGGTAATAGGATGGTCAGAAATATCGGTGGTTAAACCTCCTGCATAGGAATTTTGTGAAATGGAAATTCCTGTGCCTTCAAGCAAGGCATCAAATTGACCATAGTTGTACATTACATCGATAAACAAACCATGTCCTGCTTTAACCCATCTTCTTAAAAAATCGGCTCTGTTTGTGTTTAAAGAATAGTTACCAGAATAATATAAGACATCTGCATCCAGACTGGTTGTATCCAGATAAGTGCTATACTGGGCAGTTGCACCATAACTCAATAGAGTACTCACAAAATTGGAGGCACTGCTACCTTCGTAGCACAGTATCGTATGACCCAATAATTCAACATGATTGGTGTCAGCTACCAAGCCTGTAATGGAGTTAAAATGTTCAATTTTGATTGAATCAATCGATAATGAACTTTGGCCTGTATTACTAATGATTAATTCCTGGTCACTTATCTCATAAGAAAATAAATTTTCGACAATCGACGCGGGTAATGAAACAACAGGTGGATTGACAGCATTTCCTAATAAAGGTATGCTCAACTCAGCTTGATCAGGATCGGAACTGAAGATGGTTAATGTTTCTGTATAGTACTGAGCAATTGTAGGTGAGAAGTTAATTTTTACCTGAATATTATTACCAGGTTCTATTAAAGTAGTTGTATTAAAACTGGTAATAAAATCTGAATTACTTGTTTGTATATCTGTTACTTCCAGGTTTCGTGTGCCAGTGTTTCTAATAGTAATTAATAAAGAGTCGGTATAATCGACAAATGTTTTAGGAAAGTAAACATCGCTAACGGTTTCAATATTTTCTATTCCGGTTAAATCCAAACGAAGAGGAATTAATGTGGCAATATTGTCAGGATCGTTTGTATTTAGCTTTACATCAGCAATGTAGATTCCTTCCACCATGTTTTCGGTATTGATCGAATAATCAAGACCACCGTCACTATTACTTTCAAGAGCTACCCAATTATTATTTACTGTTATCCAGGTATGAGACATTGATAAATACCATTTTAAAGCATTTTCAAACAAAATGGCATTGGGTTCATAGCTAAATTTTGTTCCTATAAAAGCCTCATCACAGACAAACAAAATTTTACCATTGTTGTATGTTGTTGCAGCAGCATAAACGTTGTTACTATAATCAATTAACAATGGGGTTGCTTCATTTTCGGTATAAATAGAAGCCAATGCACTGGTTCCTATGCTATAATTGGTAATTCCTTTTGTTACTGGATGATCGGTAATGGTAGCACTTCCATAATTGCAGTTATCATTCAATACTGTTATTCCTGTTCCTAAAAATATAGACTCGTAAAAGTATTGTGCTTCATCTCCGTTACCAATTAGCAGACCACCATCAGATATCCATTTTTGTATTTCGTTAGCATACATATATAACCAATCAGAGGCATCATCAATAACAAGCACGTCAATGGTGTCAAGTGCTGTAGCATAGTTATTACTATTTAATAGCATGGTTCTTGCCCCACTCGCAATTAATTCAGCATTGACATATGAATAATTTGACAGATCAAATCCTGAAAATGCAACATTAAGTCCTTTGTATGTATCTGTAAGTGGTATTTGAATATTATTTATACCCGTAATGTCGAAACTCTCATCATCACTCAAGGTATAAACTGTGGCTGAATATAACTCAGGTGTAGTTGATGAGAATTCATCTTTTTTATAGGATGCCTGCACCTCTCCATTAAACATTAAAATTCCACCATTTCCGTTGCTTAAAGGAATTGCATCATCTAATGTTTCACCACTAATCATTTCTATTCTGATTGTATCAGTAGAAACAGATAGGACAGGAGCTGCATCAACAGTAATGGTTTTTGTTATTGTGTCTGATGAAGTACAATTCTCGGCAATTAGTGTTACATCGAAGTCTCCAGGCTGCAAGTAACTATGAACAGGATTTTGCTCGCCACTAATCGAACCATCACCAAAATTCCATATCCATTGATAAGGCTCATTCTGAGATTGATCTTCAAATAAATACTCAAATAATAATGGAATATTGCTTTCGGGTTGAGCAAAATCGGCAATAACGGGATTTCCGTCTCCATATTCATTGGATATCCAGGTTATTTCGAAACCTGAACTTGTTACAGATCCATCGGAACGAAATGACAGGAATACTTCACCATTCGTTGTGTTGAATACCTGTGGTAAGGTAATGTTTCCTCTTAATTCTGCAATTAAAGTGGCTGATGCTGAATTACCATCATAGATATTTAAATAATCGCAGCAGCTCTCGGTTGAAAATGATTCTATCGATAGTTGTATAGATTTTGCACAATCCGGCTGTATAAGAAATGTATAATTTTCGCTGTTAGAATAATTACCATTTGGACCTCCCGAATCATATAGTTTACCACTTGGTAAATTGGTATTGTTTTGGCTACCCATATTAATGGAGTTAACCACACTGTAGGTTTTGGTAATTGTATCGGTTCCATAACTATTTGTAACGGCCAGCGAAATGGTTTTGATACCATCTTCGCTGAAAATTAATTGAGGATTCTGTTCCACTGAAGTGGCAGGATTTCCCCCTTCAAAAGTCCAGCTGTATTCGTCCGGTAAATTCATAGAATTGTCTGAGAAAGTGATGATCTCTCCTGGAAGTCCCACACTTGGTGTTACAGTAAAATCAGCAATTGGGGCATTGGTGTTGGCTGAAAGAAAAACCGTATAATCCTCGTACTGACCATACCTTGAGGTGGTTTCACCATTAGTTAAGGTTGAATAGCCGGCTAGTTCTGAACCAACTCTCAGTCGAATAGGTGAGTCGTAAATACTTCCCCGAGGAATTGTCACAGAACCAAAGTGACTTACATTGTTGGTTGATTTGTAAATTAATTCATTCGCATCAACAAAGGCACCGTCTCCATTCAGATCCAGCCAAACATAAACATCTTCGTAGGTTGCTGTATAAGTGTAAATAGAATAAGTACTACCTTCGGTTAAAATGGCTCTTTTGCTACAACTAAAATCTTCATACCCCATTATTGATCCTTCTGAAGAATTATACATTTCTGCGAGGGAGAAGTATAAGATTCCTCTTGATCCGGGATATAATGTACCAGGTGTTGCCGCCGGGGAAACCGGACCGCCGTCATTGGTTACTAGTATATAATCTTCTTGAGCTAAAGAGTCTTTTCCAACACAAGCGCCATTTCCAGTTGCAGTTAATGATATGGTATAAGTGCCTTCAGTTGTAAATTCATAACTTGGATTCTCTTCAGTGCTGAAAAGGGTATCATCAATGTACCATTCGTAATTTGTTGCCTGGTAACTATTGTTTTCAAAAGTAATGCTCACCGGAGCCTGACATGAATAAATTTGTGAGGCTGTAAATCCAGCTCTGATTGCACCGTCGAATACATTTCCTACACCTACAGCATGCCAGGCGTTGGTTACTTCAATTACTTCGTTGGAACATGCTCCGTATAGATCTGTTGCAGCTAAAATAGAGTAGTATCGGGCCGAGTAATAACCGGAATAAGGTGTCAGATAAACGGTTAATGTACGGTAAGCAATAGCTTCAGCAGCTTCCATTCCAATTGAATGAACTATGTACTGTTGACCGAGATCGTTCGTTCCGTCTCCACCTTCACATAATAAATAAAACCAGTAATTCTGTACCGATGAGTTATAATGCACTCCTCCATTGTCGTACGATCCGGTATACCAATAATTGCCTTGGTAGGTGTCGGGCAAAGAGTAATCGTTTGGATTTTCCATACTCCTGAATGGAATCCCGTTGACATTGTTTTGTTCGCCCATCAGGTAGTTGGCAGTACCTGGATTGGCATAAAAGTCAATGGCAGTGCCAAATATATCGCTAAAAGACTCGTTTAGTGCACCCGATTCATATTCATATACCAGATCAGCCGTAAAACTGGTTAATCCATGGGTAATTTCATGTCCAACAATTTCAAGGCTTGTAAACGGATAGTATTCTACTCCATCGCCATCGCCGTAGGTCATTCGTTGGCCGTCCCAAAAAGCATTTGCATAGTTATAAGAGTAGTGTACATAGCTGTTTATAACATAGCCATTATCATCGATAGAATTACGGTTGAATTTTGCCAAGAAATAATCATATGTTTTTTCTGATCCGTAATGTGCATCATATGCAGGTCGATCAGTAACTACATCCCAAACATTGTCGCCATCGGTAAATGCAGTTGCTGATGAATAACTCGTTCCGTAGTTAAGATTAAAGGTTGATATACCTAATCCTCTGGATGTTTCATCCAATGTGTATGAGTTTCCGTCGTAATCGGCAGTTATATTAACATTACCACTGTACTGGGTTTGTGCTGTTCCAATTGCATCGGTATTGTGGATTCTTGATATCCGTTTAATTACCTGCTCATTCTCGGCGCTTATGTATACATACTCACGACTTAACGGAGCAAGTGAATAAACATCAACTTTATAGCATAAATACAATTGGTTGTTAACAGGCAGGTAAACCAGTTCTGCAGATGGATAAAGAGTTTTATTTTTAGTCCATAGATACTCCTTGGAAGGTGTACTTGCTATTGCTTTTTCAATGGCATTTGATTCATTAATATAATTCCGGACTTGGCCATAATCCTGGTTTACAATTTTTCCATTGGCACTTTTTAAAATGCCGCTTGAGAAGTGTGAAAGAAAATACATCCCTTCAACCGGAATGTTATTATAATACAGTTGATTTTTAATATGAATCTCACCTTTTGAATCCTGGTTTGTGGCAACCTCCTTTAGTTTATATTTTTCACCAAGGTTAAGCGCTTGCGTTAAGGTGCTTAAATGGTCATTGGCTGTCGATTTTAAAATGTTAGTATTGAATTCGATATATTCAATTAATTTACTTTCTTCATCTATTTTTAAATGAGTACTACCTGCAACAATTGAATTCGCAGCAGACCCTGAGAATTCCTGACCCGTTAAATTTGCTAATGCTATAAACAGACCAATGAAAAGTATAATTCGTTTCATAAAAGTGGATTAAGGCTTGATTTTAATAAATGAAAGTATAAAATTATAGTTAAATTACAAACTCTCAAGTTTAGGTAATCCTGTGGAGATATGGTAATTAGTATAAAATGAATTTAAATAAGCACATTAATCAATATAGAATGTTTATTTGGTGCTGTTTTTGCTATTGTTTATCAAATCTATATGGTTAAATAGAAATTTTAAAAAAAGTTCGTTTTTAAATATTATTGTCATTAACGTGTCAAATATTATCTTTACTAAACCTTAATCCACAAAATAATGAATGAACAACGTGTACCTATTAAACTAGTCAGACGAAGACTCAAGTTTCCACATTACTTTATAACCTATCAGGTTGTTGTAATAATCGTAGTTTTGTTACTTTTGATTATCAAATAGTATAATCAAAAATATACCCAAAATGTACTTGACTCAGATTACTGTTTATCCTATAAAGTCGATGGGAGGCGTTCGCATGCAACAGTGCGAACTGGATGATTTTGGATTAAAATATGATAGACGCTGGATGGTGGTTGATACAGAAGGTAATTTTGTTACCCAGAGGCAAAATGCACATATGTGCTTCTTTGTAGTTGAATTAAAAGAAAATGGCCTTGAAATAAAAAAACGTCGATTACCTGACTGGAGTTTACATGTTCCGTTTCAACCCGTTAGTGAACGAACGATGGATGTCAAAGTCTGGAGCGATGTTGTTAAAGCCCGGATAGTTGATGAAAACATCGACAAGGAATTAAGTAAAATATTTGAGCATCAGGTACATTTGGTAATGATGCCTGATGATGCAATTAGGAAGGTGGATACAAGATATGCGCCTGAAGGTTCACAAACAGCTTTCAGTGATGGTTATCCAGTTTTAATGATTAGCGAAGAATCACTTGATTTACTAAATTCAAAATTGGATACCAGTGTTGAAATGGAGCGCTTCAGGCCTAATCTGGTGATTTCAGGAGGGGAACCTCATACTGAAGATAGGAAGGGCAGGTGGAAAATTGGAGAAGCTCTTTTTGAGGGAGTGAAACCCTGTTCACGCTGCGTAATTACTACAATCAACAGAGATACGGCTGAAAAAAGTACCGAACCTTTAAAAACCTTATCAACCTATCGGTTACAAAGAGGAAAAGTGATGTTTGGGATGAATTTGCTACATAAGACAAAAGGAATTGTTAGAGTTGGTGATTTTGTTGAATTTATGGATTGATAATATAAAAAAAGCTGCTCCGGTTGAGGAAGCAGCTTTATATAATTATCTTTCAGATTAAGCTTTTTTATTCTTCCAAATCCAGAATCCTGCCCCGGCAATTAATAACAAAATAAGAATTGAACTAATAGCTGCTAACCATTGACCGGTATAAAAACTTTTTGGTTCGAATTTAAACTCAACAGTATGGCTTCCTTCCGGAATCATTAAACCTCGCAGCACGTAATTGGTTCTGAAATGGTCAACTTTATTACCGTCGATATATGCATTCCATCCTTTATCGTAATAAACATCACTAAAAACAGCAATCTGATTTTGTGGTGTGTTTGTTTCAAAAATCAATTTATTAGGTGCATAACTCATAAGATTAATGCTGCCCTGAATAGAATCAACTGAATAGCCTTTCACCTGATCTGCAAAACGTTCATCAACCACAGCTGTAGAATGCAGATTAACCCCGCCAATTGCAGCAATTTCTTCATCAGCATTGGCTACTATTTTTACTTTATTCACAAACCATGCATTACCCATGTATGATGGATTAAAAACAGGTGCAGCTCCCGGATTATAAATGATATACTTGGTATTCATCATATTCAGGATTGGCATATTTTCCAACTCCTCTTCCAATTCACCAATGGTTTGTGCCTTTTGCAAGGTTTGCATCAACGTTTGCCAGTTGTTATAGATATATCGGTCATATAAGTCCTGATAACGGCGTAATTTGGCTCCGTGGAAACCTCCAACAGATTTGTGCCAATACGGAGTAAAACCATCCTTAAATGGATCGCGATAGATTGGAAATACACGATAATACACATCCTGATCTTTTAAAATGGCTTCATCGGCTTTTGACTTGGCAAATTCTTCTTTTGCTTTGGTCTTGGATTCGAATTTATCGTTGTTTAAGTAACGCTTATCAACTCCCCATAAATCAATGAAGATAAGAATAGCAAATCCCCAGATAATGTAACGAGAGGCCAGTTTGTTTTGTGAATAAAGCCACAAAGATGCTGAACCAATAAGAATAAAAATAAACGATCTCCAGGCATCAGAAGTCATTAAATACTGACGTGCTGCAATAAGATTATCCTGCAACAATTTATACATCATCGCCTGGTCTCCACCTTGCTTAATTTGAGCAGAAATAGCATCGGCTTCCTGAAGACTGAGAAAATTATAGATACCAAAAATACCCGGAATCAAAGCAAAAAGTAAACTGACACCTCCGGTTAATCCAAAGGCAATCAAAAACCATTTGCTATCCTGTTTAATTAATTCCGGCTTTTCTATAACCGTTTTTAATCCCAGAAATCCCAGAACAGGCATAGTAAATGATGCAATTACCAATGCCATTTCAACAGTTCTGAATTTATTGTAAAGCGGGAAATTATAGAACATGAAATGGTTAAATGTTTCAAAATTGTTTCCCCAGGCCAGCATAATTGATAAAATAGTTGCAGCAATCAGCCACCACCTCTCTTTTCCTTTGTAATAAAATGCCCCGATAAAGAATAAGAAGCAAATAAGTGCTCCAGCATAAACCGGCCCACTTGTAAATACCCGACCACCCCAGTATTGGCTTGATTGACCAACATATTCTTTCAACCGGTTGTCTACATTTTCCATGGCACCTTTGTTGGCAGCCAAAGGTTCTGACGCACCACCTACAATGTTTGGAATCATTAAAGTAAGGGTTTCGTGAAGCCCATAGCTCCAGCCAAAAGCATAGTCAATATCCAAACCTGAATGCTCTTTCTCACCATCTTTGGCACTTAACTCAGAAGCTCCTCTGATGGATTCTTTACCGTATTCGTAGGTTGTAATCAGGTTTGTGATATTGGGCAATATAGCCAGTATGGCCGCTAAACCCAGAACAGCTGAAGTTTGAGTAAATGCTTTCAGGGCTTTTTCTCTGATGGCATAAATTAGCTTTGCTACGATGATGACCAGCACCATCAAGGCAAGGTAGTATGTTATCTGCACATGATTGTAGGCTATTTCCATACCGAGAGCTACTGTGGTAATTAAACCACCCAGCCATTTGTTCCAATTATAGGCATATAGAATACCTGCAACCACAGGCGCCATCAAAGCGATGGCATATGTTTTGGTAATATGTCCTGCAATAATTATGATGAGGTTGTATGACCCAAAAGCAAAAGCAATGGCGCCTACAATGCTCAGCCATTTGTCGATACGAAGGCTTAACAATAAAAGATAAAAGCCCAGCATATACAGAAATACAATAGCAACCGTTTCGTAAGGCAAGTTTAATCGTGAGAAACGATTCAGGTAACTAAAAAGGTTTTTTGAAGAGTCACCTCTGATCTGATAAGCTGGCATTCCACCAAACATGGAATTGGTCCACATTGATTTTTCTCCGGTTTGCTTTTCAAAATCAACCAGTTCCTTCGACATGCCAATGGCATGTGAGTTATCAAGTTGAGGTAATTTTTTACCTTCCAGTATGGGTGTAAAATAAGATACGCTAAGAACAATGAAAATAAGAATGGCACCTAAGTAGGGTAGTAGGGCTTTTATTCTGTCAATCATGATTTTATTTTTTATTTGACGTGAAAATACACATACTAATTGTAAACAAAAAGAGTATAAGTATTTCAGTTGATCTAAAACAAAAACCCGCTAATCTAAATCAGCGGGTAGTTATATGCTTAAAGGTGTATTTTCTTTTAGAAATCAGAATTTATGCAAGTTTCTTGAATAGTTCTTTCATACTTACTTTTTCGGCAATAATACCGCGAAGTTCTGAAATTTTAACACGTTCCTGTTCCATGGTATCGCGGTAGCGGATGGTAACAGTATCGTCCTCCAGTGATTGGTGATCTACAGTCACACAGTAAGGAGTACCAATGGCATCCTGACGGCGGTAACGCTTACCAATACTATCTTTTTCATCGTACTGGCAGTTGAAATCAAATTTCAGATCGTCAATGATTGCACGCGCTTTTTCTGGCAGTCCATCTTTTTTAACCAATGGCATTACAGCTAATTTAACAGGAGCCAAAACCGGAGGAAGATTCAGAACCACACGGGTTTCTTTTTTACCATCTTTTCCTTCCACTTCTTCTTCGTTGTATGCACCCGCCATAATACTCAGGAACATACGGTCAACTCCAATCGAAGTCTCAACTACATAAGGTACATAGCTTTTGTTTAATTCAGGATCGAAATATTGAATCTTTTTACCTGAATACTCCTGGTGTTGCGATAAGTCAAAGTCGGTACGAGAGTGAATGCCTTCTACTTCTTTAAATCCGAAAGGCATCTTAAACTCAACATCAGTAGCAGCATTAGCATAGTGAGCCAGTTTATCGTGATCGTGGAAACGATATTTTTCATCGCCCATTCCCAATGATTTGTGCCACTTCATACGAGCTTCTTTCCAAAATTCGAACCATTTCATTTCTTCACCCGGACGAACGAAGAATTGCATTTCCATTTGTTCGAACTCGCGCATGCGGAAGATGAACTGACGGGCAACAATCTCATTTCGGAAAGCTTTACCAATTTGGGCAATACCAAACGGAAGTTTCATACGACCTGTTTTTTGTACGTTCAGGTAATTCACAAAAATACCCTGAGCAGTTTCAGGACGTAAATATATTTTTTGTGCCCCATCGGCTGTTGATCCCATTTCAGTTGAGAACATCAGATTAAACTGACGAACATCGGTCCAGTTTTTTGTACCTGAGATAGGACAGGCTATTTCGTAGTCAATAATTATCTGACGAAGTTCTTCCAGATCATTATCGTTAAGAGCCTTGGCAAAACGCCCATGGACTTCATTGATTTTTTCCTGATTGGCTAAAACCCGTGGATTTGTTTCAAGAAATTGCTTCTCATCAAAAGAATCGCCGAAGCGTTTTTTTGCTTTTTCAACTTCTTTATTAATTTTTTCTTCAAACTTCTGAATCAGATCTTCAATTAAAACATCAGCGCGATAACGTTTTTTACTGTCTTTATTGTCAATCAAAGGATCGTTGAATGCATCCACGTGTCCTGAAGCTTTCCAGGTTGTAGGGTGCATAAAAATGGAAGCATCAATACCTACTACATTTTCGTGTAAAAGTACCATTGAGTCCCACCAGTATTTTTTGATGTTATTCTTTAATTCAACACCGTTCTGGCCGTAATCGTATACCGCCCCTAATCCATCATACACTTCACTGGATTGAAAAACAAATCCGTATTCTTTACAATGTGCAACCAGTTTTTTAAAAACGTCTTCTTGAGCCATATGTCTTTATTGTGTTTTTTAGCAAAAATGCAAAAATAGTTGATTTTTGATTATCTCCGAACTTTCAGCTCAACTCTTTACAATTAAGCCAGTAAATGTTAAATCAAGATTATTCATCAAATAGTAAAGGATAACTCTATCTTTTATTTCTGAAAAGTGTTATATTATACAAAGCGGGTTACAATTATCACATTATTAATTTAAACTTTCCGATTATGAAAAGAACTTTTACGTTGTTTTTATTCGTTTTAATGGTGTCAATCGTTATTGCAGAAAATCCATTAAAAAAAGAAAAGCGTCATCACACAAAGCTTAAAGTATCAGCAACATTAAAGGCAGCAACTGCTACCGAGAATCCAATGGGTATGACTACCTATGACTGGAACGGGACCAACTGGGTCAACCCTTCGGTTTATACCTTCACTTATAATGGAGAGGGTCAGCTTGAAACCAGTTATGATGACTATAATAAAATGACTTATACCTATAACGTTAGTGGACAGGTTGAAAGTATTACTAACCAATACTGGGATGGTTCCATGTGGGTAAACTCCAATGAACAACGATATATTTACGACTCGGAAGGGAATGAGACCGAGAATAGTTGGTATAGTTGGAACGGTAGTACCTGGGTTTTAGATTGGGGTTACCGAAATGTTTATGAATACGACAATGGCGAACAAATATCCGTTATCTCTTCGCATTACAATTCCAGTACAATGTCTTGGGAGGAAGACTGGGGATGGAAGGACGAATATGTTAGAGACGGGCTGAACCGTTTAATTAGCGAGAAATACTACGATAGGGTTGGTGGTGCATGGGTTCTTGAATATTCCTCAGATTACTATTATGACGCCCAGGGAAGAGTGGAATATAGTGTTGAATTTGAAAGTGGAATTTCAGCATCAATGAAATATGTTTATGTGTACGATGCTCAGGATGTATTAATAGAAGCCAATGTTTACGAAGTAGACGGAGGTATTGAAACCCTGATGGGAAGATATACAAGTGTGGTTTGGGCCATTTGGAACCCAGATGATTTTACACATGGAAGTTATCTTCAAACAGCTATTATACAGATGTGGACAGGAACTGAATTTGAGAATTCTGAAAAGATTGATGGTGATTTGCATGGTTATGTGGGCACCGGCATTCCTCCAATATATTCTGAAACCTATTCAGGATGGAATGGAAGTAGCTGGGATCTTATGTCACGCGAAACAAATTATGACGGAGGCTATGATAATTATATAGATGAAGAGTATATAGCCGGAAATTGGTATGTTACTAGTGAATACCGTGATAATACAAATTATTGGCGTTACTTTTATGCTTCATATGATGAGTCTGGAAATATTTTAAGCGGATCTCATGATGAAATAATATTTGATGCTTATGGTGCAGAAATTGAGAGTTTTAATAAAACAAATGATGGTACGGGTTGGGTACAGATATATGGTAATAAAACTATCATTACCTATGAAGGTGCTACTCCTAAGGTATTAGAAAAGATTTATCAGAATTGGGATGGAGATAGTGAAATGTATGTGAATTATATGCGCGAAGTATATGATTATACTGCTACCAACCTTGATTTATTAGCCAAAGAAGGAATAAAAATCTATCCTACAGCATTTAAAAACAATGTAGCTGTGCAATCGGCATATTCAGGAAAAGTAATTGTTTATAATTTAGCAGGAGCCAAAGTTATTGAGAAGCCAATTAACTCAGGTGTAAATTCTATTGATGGAGCAAAACTAGAAAGTGGAATATACATCATCAAAGTAGTTACGAGTCATGGACAAAATGTTCAAAAAGTCATAAAACAATAAACACTATAGAGCTGTCAGCAATGACAGCTCTTTTCTTTTTGGAGTATTGAAAATTATTTATCAAAAAAATTACTCAAATCTGTCTTTTGTCTGATAAATGCCTTATATTTTGATGTAATATCCTGGATTTAATGTATTTATTGACTAAACTTTTACCCATGAAACGGTCTGTTGTTCTGTTTTTCGGGCTAGCCTTTATGGCAGTTACCTTCGCAGAAAAGCCTCTTTCGAAAAAGAATTCACACAAAAAATCTCTACCCTCTATTTTATTAAAATCCGTCACAGACGATTATCAGCCGTTATATGTAATTACAGATTGCTGGGATGGCAGTACATGGGGCGATCCATTAACAACCAGCTATACTTATAATGAATATGGGTTTCTTTGGATTTCAGAATCAGAAAGTGAAAGGATAACCTATACATATGGAGATGATAATAAACTTTTGGATAAGATAAAAGAATCGTTTGTCGAAACTAATTGGGTTAATGATTATAAGTATTCATACACTTATGATGATTATGGAATCTTATGCCAGAAGTGTATTTATTATTGGGATGGCACAGATTGGGTTTTGTCGGATGGCAGTTGGGTCGAACGGTTTTATGATTCATTTGGAAAACTGATTGGAGAAATCAGTTATTACTATGATTTTCCGGATGGTTGGATCGAGATATATGGTTACAAAACAGAATATGTGTATGTCGATGGATTATTAGCAGAACAAACAGAATATGACAGATTCAACGGTGAATGGATTGCAAGCTGGAAGTATGATTGGACATATAATGATTTTAACCTGTTAAATGGAGGTTTAGAATATTATTTTGATGGATCCCGTTTTACTCTTTCCGGAAGATACGTTGATGTTATTTGGTATTTTTGGAATCCGGAAGGACATGTCCAAAGTAGTTATGTAGAATCATATACCTATCAAGCCTATAACGGACCTGCTTTCCCACGCGAAGAACCTGATAACGATTCTTATTACGAAGATATCGAACGATTAATGGCTACTTATCCTGATGGTGATGGAGGTGGCACACCACCAACAACTATTGAGACTTATCAGATGTATAAAGAAGGATGGATCAACGATTTTAGATGGACCTGGTTACAGATGCAGGATTATGAAAGTGAATTGGATGAGATATGGAGTCAGTCAACCTGGTTGAAGTATTATTATACGATGGATTATCAGACCAATTTATTAAAATACAATATTACAGAATCATATAGTTACGGCGTATTATCCAAAGCCACAAAGGAATCAGAAATTTTTGATGGTTTTGGAAATATTACAGAAACAAAGACTGAAACAAAAAGTGATGATGGAGATTGGATACAAAAGGATGGTGATAAATGGATTTATAGTTATGATGGAGGAAGTTCAAAAATATTGAGTAAGACCTATCAAGACTGGGATGATGAAGCACTGGTGTATGTTAATGATATTAGGGAAAGATTTTTTTATTATTCAACTAATTTAGAAAGCTTATCGAACGAAAATATAGTTGTCTATCCAACTGTCTTGAATAGCGATCTGTTTATTCAGTCTGATGTGGCTGGCAAAATGAGTTTATATAATATTGGAGGTGTTAATGTGCTCAATAGACCAGTATACTCAGGCATTAATCTCATAAATTGCTTTGAATTGAAAAGGGGACTTTATATTATAAAAATTTCAACCAGAAAAGGAGTTAGATCGTTCAAAGTTCTTAAGCAATAAAGAAAAAGGCAGCATTAAGCTGCCTTTTATTATACCAATAACACAATCCATATCAGTGCAGTTGTAAGTAAAACAAATAATATCAGTGATTTACAGTGATTTATTTTATTTTTATACATTCTGTTTTTGTATCCACAGTCAAAATTTTTCTCTTTTAATTGCTTCACATCAAGTTAGGTTTTAAGGTTTTGTCTTTGTCATTCACCTGCTGAAACTACTTCAACCCATTTGCCGGGTTTTCGTGCTGCAACAGTATTGTCGTACATGGCTTCACAACTTACAGCCGGTAAATAATATTTGCCTGTATATCCGGCATTCAAGATGATAACAAAATTCTTCGAATAGCCTTTCATAAGGTTAAAATACGAATAAACTCTGTCATCTCGATAATCACGGTAATCCGGAATGTCAGCCTCATGAGCATTCTTAATATCTTCCATTCGTGTGTTGCGGATTTCCCAACCGGAAGGGAAGATCTGTGTTAATGCCAAATTCTCAATATTGCCTTTGGTACCAGGATTTTTCACACTCACTTCAGCAATAAAGTCAGTACCCTGTTCTAATCTTGTTACATCAACAGCATTACCCGAAAGATCTTTGTAAACCACGTTTATTTGCAAATTAGACGACAAGGATGTGCTATCTCCTGCTGCAGGAATTCCATCCATTATTACGCGTGCAAATAATACACCCTGCGATTTATTTTTGATGTTGATTTCTCCTTTTAGGTTACTTGTGTTTAGCTCTGTCTGATAGATAGAAAGCTCAGATTCAACTTTGGCTCCTTTTTGGTTGGTACCTTCCCATTCAAAACTGACGTTTTTACTTACACCCGATAAACCGGCATATTTACTGATTGCCAATAATGAATAGGCGGTTGTCTGGGTACTCATCCATTGCTGACTTGATAATGCTTTTGATAAAGTCATTACCAAATCGGCTGCATCTGACTGGCGATCGAGTAAAACCAATGTTTCAATTACCATAGCCATATCACGTTCGTTAGATCCATAGCTGTAGTAACGGTCGTACTCGGTAAAATCATATATAGAAGCATTATTCACCAGTTCGTTTGCTACATTTTTATGACCCGCTAAAGCATAGGCTGCAGCCAGTCTCCAACGTGCCTGCAGGCTTAAATAGCTTTGATTACGCATACGATTCATGGCACTTAACTCAGGTTCACCTGCTAATGCAAGTGTGTATAAACGGTAAGCCTGTGCCAGATCGCGTCCGCGATATAATTTGTTTGGACTCCATTGACGTGCTTGTGTACGTTGATACTTGATCCATTTGTTTTTAAATCCAACCGGAAGCTGGTAACCTTTCTTTTCAGCTTCCAGCAGGAAGTGACCTGCATAGGTTGTACCCCAGTCGTTTGATTCATTACTTCCCGGCCAATAGCTTAAACCACCGTCAGGACGAACAAAACCTGCCAGTCGATTGATGCCACCACGAATATTTCGGGCTGTAATTTCTTCAAACTGTTCTCCGCTCTCAATTAAATCGCTAAGGAATAACTGGGGGAAAGCACCTGAAGTTGTTTGTTCAACACATCCATGAGGATATGAAACAAGGTATTTCAATCGACGTCCAAAATCGATTGGAGGGATTGAGGATACCTCAAGAGAAGCATGGTTGGTGCCTTTTATTCCCGGTAAAGTAAATTCCACTTTTTGAGATTGACCTTTTTCAATCTGAACTTTAGAAACAGTTGTAATTCGGGGGTTCGGATTACGAACCTCCAGTTCGATTTCATCCATAGCTTCTTCGCCGGATGCACTGGCCATTACTTTTACCTTACCAACTCCAATAGTTGGTTTAACTTTCACTTTAAAAATTGCAACTTCCTCACCTATCTGGTTAAAGTTAATAGTTTGAGTATTTTCACCAATAACGGTTAGTAAATCATTTGATTCAACTTTAACTTTAACCGTTTTGATACCTTCCTTCATGGCAAATACTGTTACCGGAAGGTCAACTTCTTCGTCAGGACCCAGTACACGAGGAAGAGTGGCCAGAACCATCAATGGATTCCGAACCGGTGTTGTTTTTTCAGCATCACCGTATGCTTTATCCGTGGAAGCAATCACCATTGTGCGAACCGAACCAATATATCGGGGCATCATAAAGGTATGTTCATCCGTCTTGCCAGGTTTAAGAGAATAAGGGCCAAAGAATTTTACAACCGGTTTAAAGCGGTTAGCTTTATTGCCACCCTTTTTCGCAGACATATCATCATCTCCACCCAGACTGAACATTTGTTCGATATGACCACCATAGGCTCCAATAACCTGATCGTATAAGTCCCATGTTTTAACTCCAAGGGCCTCCTTGGCAAAGAAATAATCCCAGGGTTGAGGTGTTTTAAAACGGGTCAAATCCAATAAACCATCTTCAACCATTGCCAGTGTGTAACTCATGGCTTGTGCGTTTTGCTCGCTTACTTTGATAGTCACATTTTGTTCAGGACGTAATTCATCCGGCATGTCAATCACAGGAGTTAAATGAGTACGTGGATCTTCAGCCATCAAAGGAATAACACCATACAATCTGATAGGCAGGTTATTGACTGATTGTGAGTGAGGTTGCAACAAGGTAATTGAAACATAAGCGTTAGGAGTCATCTCTTCAGTAACATCAAAACTGAAAGAAGTACTTCCTTCCTGCGGATCTACCCACCAGCTTTTCATCACCGTATTTCCGTTCTCGATACATACCAGGGCTCTGCCGGCAGCAGATGAAGGAAAAGTGATCGTAGCTTGCTCGCCAACATTATATTTCTGTTTGTCGGATGAAAAGCTAAGCATGGCTGCAGAAGAGGCATCTTTATCCTGGCGTTTGCCGGCCCAACCTGGCCAGTCAACATAGACTGTTTTACCGGTAGCATGACCATTTTTATCGTCAACCACTCTGATCAGGTAACGGCCCCATTCGGGATACTTAATTTTGAAGGTAAATTGACCATCACCGTTAACGGTGCTTACTTTACCACTTGAAATTATATTCTGATGACGAGATCCGATGTATTTTGCAAGATTATCCTGTGATGATTCCCACCACCAGCGCCAGCTAACCTTGTAAACATAGTATGATAAATTCTTTACACTTACCGGTTTACCATCGGCATCCAGTGTTGCTACTCGCACAATATGAGCAGTATCGGTTAAAAGCATGTTTCGTTTATCACCTTTAGGTGTTTTGATACCTACAAATACAGGATAAGGTGCATAAGGAATAGTAAATCGATCGACACTGAAATCACCACTTTTCTCAAATACACGGGTCATAAAGGATGCTTTTAACATTCCGGGTGCTGCATCCTTTACATCGATAGATGCATCAATAAGAGCTTTACCATTAGCATCCAGATCACTGTCAAAAACAGTATATTCTTCTGATTCGAATGATCGTGCCGGATCATCAAAGACATAATCCTGATACGTTTTGAACTGGGTACGTGTCTGATTCAAAGTAACCGAAACATCAGCTTTAAGATTGCGAGCCACTGCACCGTGAAGCCAGTTTACTTCCATTTCTGTATTCATTGCTTCACCCGGACTTAAGCGTTCTTTCCCAAAGTCAAGCTTTATTTTCAGGCGATTAGGCTTAACTGTTTCTATTCTTAGTCCTTTCTCAAACTTACTACCACCAACATTTAACCTTGCCGTCCAGTAGCCTGTTGGAGCATCATCCGGTGTGGCAGTTTTAAATGAAAATAATGTGCGGTTCTGAAGGTTGCTAACCTGCTTATTTATAATTTGCCCATGAGGATTTAACAGTTCAAAAACAATGGGGTGTTCTGCTGGAAGTGCCTCACCTTTATTTTGCAGAATGAAGGATACAAACAAAGTATCGCCTGGACGCCAAACTCCGCGCTCTCCATAAATAAATCCTTTCATCCCTTTTTGAACATGCTGACCGTTAATATCAAAGCGGCTGTATGAAAGTGTATTACCTTCCACAAGCTTCAGATAGCCTCGTTGATCGTTACTTTTGACAACAACCAGGAAGGGCTGATTTTCAATTTGTATTTTTGCCAGGCCATTGGCATCTGTTTTTAACGAACCCATTACCTTACTTTGGTAGTTGAGTATTTCAACATCAGCATTGGCAATAGGTTGCGCTGTCCTCAGGTCTGTAACGGCAATAACAATTTCTTTACTGTTTCCTTTTTTTGCAATTACACCAATGTTAGATGCCAGTATATTTTTGGCAATTACTTTATTACTGTAATACGAATCAGTACAAGGGTCTTCACGATCCCTCCAGTTATAGTCGTAATCTTCGTAATCATCCCAGTAAGAACTGTAGTAACTATCCGGACTATCCCAATAGGCCTTATCGGCCTCTGTAATTTCGTTTTCTTCTTCCTTAACAACTGTCTCTTGTTCATTTTCACCTTCACTACATGGATAGAAACTGTGGTTCTTTTTCATATTCAGTTCAATCCGGTAAATAGCACCCGGTTCAGTCTGAATTAAGTCCGTAAGGTTAAGTGAAAAGATATTCCATTCAGCTAAATTCAGTGAACGGTCTTTATCCAGGCGGATGGTTTTTTTGAGAATTAAACGGCCGGCTCTTTTTAACTGATTATTTCCACTTAAGTCGTTAACCTGCAAAAAATGAGCTACGTTGGATTCGTAAATCTTGATAATGCGCACTTCAACCGCTTTTAGACTAACTGCTTTAAAGGGAAAAATCAGACCATCAGAATTGGGTAAGATATTCCCGTTTCCGATCAAACTGATATTGGGTTTGGGAGTTTCAAACAATAACTCATATCTCGATTCTTCACTAAGAGGATAGGAGAGGCTATTTTTTATTCCTGGATGAACAACTACCTCTTTTTTCCCGGATAATCGGTAAGGAGGGTATACCTTTAAGCGATTGTTATCGATTTCATATTTTAAATCGGCAACATTTCCCAAACTTACCAGTCCGGTTACGTTTTGCTTACTATCCAAAGGATCGGAAAACATAACAACAATGTGTTGTTCCGGATGCATCATTACCTTGGTGGAGATAACTTTAAAATCATTGAGTGAAGGAATATCTATTTCTTCTTTTGATTGTTTATCAACATTAATAGAAGATCCATCCATGGCAAGAATAAGTAATCCCTGTTGTTGTTTTCGAATTACATTTTTGATGGTAAACTGATGAGCTTTTTCACTGGCTACATGAGACCACTCTATTTCCAGTTCTTTACCATCCTGTGTAGCTTTTAGTATTTTTTCAACTTCAGCATTATCAGCATTATCAGCCAGTGTAATTTTACCTTTAAAAGTATTTTTCTCCAGTTCTTCGGCACTTAAAGGCTCTAATCCGGTTGAAACCAATCGATAATTTTGCTTGATGGTTGCAAATGAAAACTCAAAATCATCTTTTTCTTCTTCAAACAATCTTGGGAGATTAACCTCCACTCCATATTCAGTTCCTGAAGGAAGTCTGTTCTCCGGAACAAATTGTAAGGTGTAGCTGTCAAGCCACTCTAATTTACCTTTGATGGCAGGTTTAAAAGTAACTAATTTGGAATCGGCTTCCTGTCCGCCTTCTATTCCATCAATTTTAGCTGAAAACTGAATTTGTATAACGCCTTCATTGGAAATAATTCCGGAAGTGAATGCACTTACTTTTTCGTTGTATACAACCTCTTTAACAGTACTTTTTTCTTTGTCGGATTGACATGAGTTGGCGGTTAATATCATCAAAGCGATGATAATGTAACCCAGCATGGATTGTTTGAACATTCTGGTTAAGTCTAAAAATTTATCTAAAATAATAATTATCGGTAATAATTTGGTGTCTGTTATAAAATTAAAGCCAACAGAATGATGCTTTTACATGGATACTGTTATTGTTAAATGATGTTAAAACACACATAATATCGCGCACGATATAAAATATCAAATTATATTTGTGTCGTGAACGATATAAATTAAACTTTAGAATTAATGAAAAGTCAACTAATCAATTCAAATTGCACTAAGACTAATAATTGGCAAAATGTTTTCAGAATTTTGCTTGGATCATTTATGGTATATGCCGGTACAGGCCATCTTTTATGGTTAAGAAGTGAATTTGTAGCACAGGTTCCTACCTGGTTACCTTTAAATACTGATTTTGTGGTTTTGGCTTCGGGTGTTGTAGAAATAATGCTTGGGATATCTATGATTTTCTCAGGTAAATATAAAATTATAGCAGGTCTGGCACTTGCTGCATTTTATGTACTGATTTTCCCAGGAAATATTTCTCAATACATCAATCAGATTGATGCATTTGGATTAGATACAGACCGTGCACGATTTATTCGGCTGTTTTTTCAGCCGATATTAATTATCTGGGCTTTATGGTCAACCGGAGTGTTTTGTGCAATGTTTAATAAGAACAGGCAGTAGTTATTAGCAATAGTCAAAAGTTTTTACATAGCAGCTGTTAGCTTAAGACTAATAGCTATCAGAATTAAAAGAAAAATATGAGTCAGTTTTATCAATTTGAAGCGAATAGTTTGCAAGGCAAACCCGTTTCTATGGAAGAATATAAAGGGAAAACTGTATTAGTGGTGAATACTGCCAGTAAATGTGGTTTAACACCTCAGTTCGAAGGATTGGAGAGCATGTACAAGAAGTACAAGGAAAAGGGCCTGGTAATTTTAGGTTTTCCTTGTAATCAGTTTGCCAATCAGGAGCCGGGTGATGAAAAATCTATTTCAGAAGGATGCATGATTAACTATGGAGTTACCTTTCCAATGTTCTCAAAAATAGATGTCAATGGAGATGAGGCTCATCCGCTTTATAAATATCTGAAAAGCGAACTAAAAGGAACATTTGGCAATAAGATCAAATGGAATTTTACAAAGTTTTTAGTTGATAAAAACGGTAAGCCTTTAAAGAGATTTGCTCCCACAACAAAGCCCGAGAAGATTGAGAAATATCTGGATGGCATTCTTAATTAATGAAAATGAATAGGCAGGAGGCAAAAAAAATTGCAACTTTGCGATATAGTCTCCTGCGATATAATTATGAAATACGATCAGTTAAAACTCGAAAACCAGCTTTGCTTCCCTGTTTATGCAGCTTCAAGATTGATAACACGGGAATATCAACCTTACCTGGATGAGTTAGAAATAACTTATCCACAATATTTGGTATTGATGATTTTATGGGAAAAGGATGAAATGCCCGTTAATGATATTGCCAAAAAGCTGATATTAAATACTAATACTATTACTCCCTTGTTAAAGCGAATGGAGACTCAGGGATTGGTTAACCGGGAAAGATCAAAGGAAGATGAGCGTAAAGTAATAGTGAAACTTACCGAAAAAGGAAACGTGCTAAAAGAAAAAGCCGTCCTGATTCCTGAGAGGCTGGCATCCCAGTTATTAGAAGGACCTATGGGAGTTGAGGAACTTATTCGACTCAAAGAAGACTTAGGTAAGATCATTAATCATTTGTTGAAGAAGTAGTATTTTCTGCTGCGTGAATACTTAACTTACATGAATAAAAAACTTCTTTTCATTCTGCTTTCAATCATTCTTTATTGGGTGCTCATAAGGTTTGTTCCATACGGAAATTTCGTACTTTATCCCATTACATTGCTGGTTACCATTTTTCATGAAACAGGTCATGCCTTGTTTGCCCTGATTACCGGAGGAAGTGTTCATGGAATACAAATAAATAATGATGGCTCGGGTTATGCAATGGTTGCCGGAGGTTGGTCTTTACTGGTTATACCGGGCGGATACATTGGAAGTGCACTTTGGGGGAATTTGATATTGTTTGTCGCATTGTATAAAGAGAAGTATATTAAATGGGTTTTGTATCTTATAATGGCTGTTTTGATTTTCAGCGCAATTGTGTGGTTTAACAGCATTGGATCAACCGTTTTATTGTTGGTGTTTGCCGCACTTTTCTTTTGGCTGTCAAAGGCCTGCAAAACAATTCAGGTATATAGCTTACTGGCTGTTGGAGCCACCGCTTTGTTTTACATTATCCTGGATTTTAAAGGAGGACCTTCATCCGACTTAGCGCAGTTTACAAAGTTGCTCCCTTTTTTGCCTCAGTTTTTGTGGGCTGTTGTTTGGTTGGTTGCTGTTTCGTACATTACCTATTTAACGATCAGAAGAAGCTGGAAATAATTTAAGAATTACATGGCCAAATCACACATTAACCTGGCTCAACTATCTGTTTACTTTAGTCTGATCTGTTACTATCTTTGTAGGAGAGAAGTTGTTTTTGGTTATGAGTCATTGTAACGGCAATGGTCTGGTTGTTTGATCTGGCGTATCTTATGTGAATCAGTCAAAATCTATTTATGACGATTGCGAGGATACTTGTTTTAATAGATGTTGCATTTTACTTTAAAAATGAGACAATGACAGCATTTTATATTTTCACAGGCCTTGTACTTTTTGGTATATTCTTTGCCTTTTTCTACCTGAAAAAGCATCAGCATCACACAGGTGAACATGATTAATTTGTTTACTTTATCAGGAACAGGGCATCTGAAAAATGCCTTGTTTGGTTTTATAAAACCTATCAGATTCAAATTGATTTGTAATAGATACTGGCCGAACAGTTACAAGGATTTCCGCAAACGGGACAAATATACCCTTTTAGAATGCTCTCTTCTTTCCAATAATCAGCAATTTCATATTCCAATTTAAAATCTAATTGATCTAAAATTTTAATGATTGCCTGATCATCATTGTGGTTCCAGATGATCGTTTTAATGGTCTGAACTTTAAATTGTTTCAGTTGAATACAGGCATCTTCAAATAAATTAATACCTAACCCTTTTTGTCGGTATTGAATATGTATAGCCAGTGTTTTAAGGATGCCTTGTCTTAGGTCTTGTTTAGTATTAGAATATGAATAATAAAAGCCTGCGATTGTATTTTGTTGAGTGGCAACCCTCAGTATTGAATCATTTGTAAAAAGATATTCGCTAAAAGAATTAAAATATCCATTGCCAAATTCATCGTCACATATTTTTTTGATTGCAGGAATATCGTTTGGATTTGCATCCCGGATAATGAATTCAGACATCTCGAATGGATTATTCTTTCGAATAAAAGTAAAAAAAATCTCCCATTGACCAACGGGAGATTTTGGAGAAGTATATTTACTTCATCTTGTATTTGCCAACACCCGAACCATTTGGATTAATATAATCATCAGGCAATGCCATTGGTACGAATGGATTATCTCCTGTATTAATCACCTGAATAATCATTAAGTCGGGCCAGTAATACGACTGCTTACCAACTTCTTTTCCTTCTTCGTTATACCAGAAACCGTCTATCAATTCGTAGTTGCTGTTTCGGGCAACCAATTTACGCACTTGCGACCATTTTTGATCTTTGGTATTCATTGTGTAATGAAATACTATCCAGGCGTCGGAATCAACCCAGGTTTCAGGATAAATACCATCTTTGCCCAGCAAATCGGTGTTCCATTTCATTTTTAACTTACAGTCTAGTAGTTCTGGTAGCATCAAAAATCCGAAGTAATCATACTTTTTAATGACTTGTTCCCAAAATTCAGGTCCTTCACCCTTGTAAACCATTGTTTTATAATGTTCCATTTCTGCAAAGGCAGGATCCCCAAATATAGCATTGATAAGATAACCATCGAATAGTTGGGCCTGATAGTTAAAACCCCATTCGTCAACACCGGTAAGCAGAGTGTTGGATTTAAGTTCAGCCTGATTGGAAATTGGTTGAATTTCATTCTTATTACAGGCAAAAAATAGCATTAAGAGAACAAAAATAGCGGCAAAATAATTGAATTTTTTCATGACGTTTTTGATTTAAAAGATATAGATCAAAGTTCGTCACAAGCATGTTTCGCAGCAGATGAATAATGTTGCAATACATGTTAAAAATGGTGCATTTATTAGACAAATAGTGCTTTGGATATCAAATATTTCGTTTCTTATAGCTGGAAAGGTTAACTCCAATATCTTTAGCGATTTCGTTAAAGCGAGGGTGATTGTATAAACTTTGGAAATTGGGTTTGATGATGATAAAAGGTAAGTCGAGGTGTTTATATTGATAGGCAAATTCGATGTAATCCATAGCTCCTTCAGGGTCACCAACAAACAGATGAACCATGGCTATAATTGAAGGATTGGAACAATAAATTTTTTCGCCTGACGTGGTTTTATCTAACCAAAAACGGATGCTATTATGAAAAGATTCAGTTTGATAGTATTTAACCAGTTCGGGGTTGCCAATAATTCGGTGCAACTCGCTCCAGGCTTCAATGGCTTTGGCTGTATCACCCATCATATAATAAGCATAACCAATTCCATCCCATGCAAATCCGTAATCACTAAACATTTTAATGGCATTTCGGTATTGTTCAATCGCTTCAGTATATCGTCCGGCTAATACGTAGGCATTTGCCACCGTACTTAATGTTCGGGGATTCAGAGGATCCAGTTCTTCAGCTTTTTTGGCCATTTCGATACACTTCTCCAATTCACCTTTGACCGAATAGTAATAATACAAGGCTATGTAACCAGTTGAATTATTTGGATTTAATTGTAATCCCTTGTCAACCATTTCTTTCATGCCTTCCCAATTGTAATCGAACTTACCCAGAATATTACCTTTTGTGATGTAAGCTTCAGCTAATGATCCGTCTATTTCAATAGCTTTATCCAGTGCCTTGTCAATGGCGGCTCTTCCGTTTTGCCTGTTTTTAAGTTTCTCGTCGTTGTTTCGAATAAACTTATTCAGGCTGATATAACATTCTGCCAATAAGCTGTAGGCAGGAGCATAACCCGAGTCGATTGCCATTGTTTGCTCAAGAAAATGTATGGCGTCCCTGATTGATTGAGGTTTTTGTGTTAACCATAAATGGTGAGCTTTAAGGTAAAGATCGTAAACCCTTGGGTTAACTGTAGGAGCTTTTTTAGAATCATCAACAACCAGTTTTATTTCATTGGCAATGGCATGCGAAATGTCGTTGGATAGATGAATCATGTTCAGTGAACTTTCTTCATATTTATTGGCCCATAAATGTTTTTCCTTAGGAAATGGTTCTATCAACTGAACCGTAACACGCATACTGTCACCATTGTAAACGATGGATCCTTCCAGCAGAAGGTTTACACCCAGTTGTTTTGCAATTTTGGAGTAGGGCATTACAGAATCCTGAAATAACATAGCTGAGCCTCTGGAAATAACACGTAAGCTTTTTATTTTTGATAGCTCCAGAATAATAGCATCGGTAAGACCAACAGCAATATGTTCACGTTGTGCATTCTCCGAAAGATCCAGCAACGGCATAACTGCAATGGATCGGTCAGATAATGAAGCTGCCTGAATAGATGTGTTGCTATTCCTACGAATCAGAAATAAAAACAAAACTACGATTAAGATTAAAGCAAAAGGGAAAGCTATCTTATGAGTATTCTTAAGTTTACCTTTTACCGGTGTTTCTGTTGATATTTCTTTTTTAGGAACTATTTTTTGGTAATCACCAGGGGCATAACCATAATGATCGTGGAAGCATTTATTAAAGTAGGATGGGCTGCTGAAACCAACTTTAAAAGCCACCTCCGAAACCGTATAACGATCTTCTTTTAGCAGCTTTAAAGCTTCTTCGAGTCGTATATTTCTGATTATTTGATTGGCCGAATGATTGGAAATGGATTTTAGTTTTCTGAAAAGTTGAGAGCGACTCAAACCCATTGCATGAGCAAGGTCGGCAACCCCAAATGAATCATCTTCAAGATGATCAAGAATGATTGCTTTTACTTTGTTTAAAAACTTATCATCAGGCATATTTTCCCGTACACTTTCAACCTTACTCAAATTACAACTTTTTTAATTAAAAAGTAAGATCATTTTGAAATCAAAGGAAGCCCCTGTTTTATTTAAAATGGTTATGAATACTATTTCTGGCTGTTATTGGTTGTTTTATGATAGGGCATAAAACAAAAATCCCCAATACCTTTCCGCGATTAACGTATGTGTATTGGGGATTGAGATCTTATTTGGTTATCAGAATTTGATATCAAATTTCCAGTGAGTTGCCAGTTTTACAGCTTCTTCTTTTGTTAACTGTATGACAGCTCCATGTTTGGGTGAAGTAAAATTGGTGGTTTTCATTTCACCTTCGTTGAAGTGGCCTAAATCGTTAAAGGTGTTAAAGTCTGTTGTTTCGCAAAATCCGAAGTTGTGTGGATTAATGCTATAGATATCATACATCAACACCCATTTATCTTCATCAATACGTTTCCACATATTTGGTGCTTCACATGAACCTGGTTCCAAATCAATCCATTCGTCACTATACACATAACCACTGTTTATGCTATTTGAAAAGGCATGTTTTATTCCGATTGGTCTTTCCTGTGCCACATAAGTCATGCAAAACCTACCATCGGGCATTGAACAAATATCGGCATCTAAAACCTGAATTTCCGGATTTGGATAATCAAACAATATTTTGGGTAATGTTGTAATTTCAGTGAAATCGTCGTTGGTATAGGCATAGTATAATTTGGTTAGCCCGTGACCCATACGCATCGTAAAATACAGCATCATTTTATCAGTTGCTTCATCGTAAATGGTTTGCGGAGCCCAGGCGCAACCAACATCTTCTAATTCAGGAAATAC
This sequence comes from uncultured Carboxylicivirga sp., assembly GCF_963674565.1. Taxonomy (NCBI): domain Bacteria; kingdom Pseudomonadati; phylum Bacteroidota; class Bacteroidia; order Marinilabiliales; family Marinilabiliaceae; genus Carboxylicivirga; species uncultured Carboxylicivirga sp. Next base: position 4,229,267 of record NZ_OY771430.1, on the reverse strand, counting down.
CTTATCAAGGTGTATGTTGCTGTGTGTCCAATTGATAAGATCATATGATTTCATCAGAACAAAACCACGATTGTTCCCCCAATCATACTCCTCCTGTGGTCTTTCCCACTGAGTGTCGCGATATCCGGCTTCCTTTGCAAATATGTGCAGATCGGTCATTGCCACATAAAATGCACCATCCTTTCCACGGGTTATATGTGGGTCGCGAATTCCTTTTTGATTGGCAATAGTATCACCTCCAACAACAGGTTCTCCGTTATTGATATCAGTAAAAGTATAGCCATCGGTGCTTAAGGCAAAATGTAAGCTGTGCGTATTGTCTTTAAAATAAGTAAGTAAATATGCTTCCATATCATCTTCCGTACTCTTTGACGAGCCTGTCTGACTGCATCCAAAAGCTAAGAGTGTCAATCCAATTAAAATCGCATAAGCGATCCGGGTATTTCTCATCACAAAGAGGATTTAATAGTTAATTTGCTTGTAAACAAAAATAGCATATAACGATGACTGATTGATTAATATGAAAAGGTTTTACTGTTAATGATTCGGTAAATTCTGACATTAATCCACCATAATATTATAAACTCCCTTGATAATTATTTTATCAACATTTGGTTTTTCTATCACCTCCACATAATCTTTTGTGATTCTACCTTCCTGTAAATGAATTTTTTGAAATAAATAGCTACTATCCGTTTCCTGCTGTAACGAAAGAATATAGCTTTGATCATCTGCCTGAATAACAGCATCGACTGGAAGCGCCGAAACAGTATCCGTGCTAAGAATAATTTCCCCTTCAACAAATTGATTATTGATGTACTTATCGAGATATTCCGCTTGGATACTTGCATAACATTCAATGGATTTTGAATCCGGATCTACTGTTTTACCAACAAAATCAAGATTGGCTAAGGCAATTTCCTGTAGATTTCCACTGGCGTGAAATTCAACATTTTGACCCCTTTGAATAGATGAAATATCTTTCTCGAAGACAATGAGTTGCAAACGTAATTGTTCATTATCAACAATGGATGTCAGGTCTTCCTGTTGATCGGTGTATTCTCCAACCACAGCCTTCATATCAGTGATAAAACCTTTGATAGGTGCGGTAATTGTATAAGAAGTATACAATGAACCTTTGGCGATTCGATCGACATTCAGTCCGATGTTCTCAAGTTTCATTTTTATCGCATTGTTCATTGCCAGTTCTGATTCATAGGCACTTTGAGCTGTAACAAATTCCTTTTCTGTTCCGATGTTTTCTTTGTATAACAGACTAACCCGGTTGAAATCGAGCTTCAATTGATTGAGTCGGGCACTCGATTCAGCAAATTCTTTTTGCAGATCGATAAATGGATTTCCTCCAATCACAAACAGAGGATCACCTTTTTTAACTTCCTGACCAACATTAACCTTTATTTGCTGAACAATGCCTTCAACAGGCAATCCAACCTTTGCCCAACCATTGGTGCTGGGTTTAATATAGCCTGAAAAATAGAGTTTAGCAGGAAAGGCAATTTGAGCAATGGTACCAAGCTCCATTTGTTCTGCCTCGAACTGTTGTTTACTTATTTCTATCAGATTGTTTTCTGTGGATTCCTCTTCTGTTTTTGTATGATTACATGAGCTGATAAAAAGAGAAATAAGAAGGATATATGCTGTTGCTTTCATAAGATTAGTAGTTAGAGTAATATTTCATTTCAAGACTGATTCGGTTATAGTTAAATACATTTTCGAAGTAGCTCATCTGAATGTTAATAGCTTCTTCGAGGTTGGCGGATAATTCATAAAAACTAACACCGCCCAGCTGGTATGCCTTCAAAGCTGTTCGCATCATTTCATCTGCTAGCGGCTTTTCAACCTGATTGTAATTATCAATCAACGTGGCATATCTTTTTTGTTCTCCATTCATCTTCTCCAGTTCATTTTTGATCAGATCCATTTGATTTGAGAATCTCAGTGATTGTGATTGTTCTGTTAGTTTGGCTGCCTTTATATTGGCTGAGTGATTTCCAAAGAATAAAGGGATAGCTAATCCTACTTCAAAACCCTGATAATTCTGAGCATTTTCATATGAATTTGATCCAATGAAATAATTGAACGTGATATCGGGGAGCATCTTGTTTTTTTCAACTTTTACCAACGATTGAGCATGCTGATTTTGGAGCTCAAACCATTTAAAAAGCAGGAGAGAATCACTAACAGATGAGGTAGAAACGACCAACTCTGAACTTACAGGTATGGTAAAATCTTCGTCGTAATTCATCACCACTTTTAACCGTTTCAGTGTATTATCGATGGATGAGTTTAGGTTATTCTCAGTTACCATTGCCCTGTTTTTCTTTGCTTTGATATTCAGCAGATCCAATTGACTAATATCCTTAACTTCATATCGCCGTTCATTGAACTGTTCTAGTTTAATTAAAACTGAATCGAGTTGCCTGTAAATATTTAATTGACTTTGCAGCATCTGAAGTTCGTAATAAAGCAACGACACTTCTTTTTGAAGTGTGCTTTTCTGAATTGACATTTCTGTTTCGGCAATATCAACTTCCAACCTGCGCATTTTACCTTGAGATACATACAATCCAGGAAAATCAATACGTTGCTCAACACCCCAGACTTTTAAAGGATAACCATTTTCGGCTATGTTATTTTCATCGGTGCTATAGGCTATGGTTGTTTTGTCGGGAGAGAAGGCCGTTCCCTTCATCACATTGGCCTTTTCCACTTCAAGCTCGCTAGCTTTGACCTGTTTGTTGTTATTGATGGCAATCTCAATAACCTGATCCAGTTTCAATTCCTGTTTTTGTGCCATTATTGAAGTAGAGGATAGTAACATTAAACCAATAAGAACGGCTGTTCCTTTTGAACGTATCACCTTAAACGGGAAGAGTTGTATTCTCTCTACATTATAAAAAATCTCGAACAAAAGCGGAAGAGCAATCAGGGTTAAAAGGGTAGAGGTGATAAGTCCTCCAATAACTACGGTTGCCAATGGTCGCTGAACTTCAGCACCTGCACCTGTTGAGATAGCCATTGGCAGAAAACCCATGGCGGCTGCTCCGGCGGTTAATAAAACAGGCCGCAACCTGTCTTTTGTACCTCTGACAATAATATTCTTGATGTTACCACCATTCTCATGCAGAAGCTCTTTCAGATGTTCGATTAGAACTATTCCGTTTAACACTGCAATACCAAATAAGGCAATAAAACCAACACCTGCCGAAACACTAAAAGGCATTCCTCGAAGCCATAGCAAGAAAACTCCACCTACAGTTGCCAAAGGAATAGCCGTAAAAATCATTATCGCATCTTTCAATGATTTGAAAGCAAAATGCAGGAAAATAAAAATCAGCAGGAGTGATACTGGAACTGCCAGCATCAAACGGTTGGTAGCATTTTGAAGGTTTTCAAACTGTCCTCCGTATTCGATGTAATTGCCGGGAGTTAATTTAATATTCTGATCAATCAGAACCTGAATATCTTCAATTACCGATTGTAAATCGCGGTTACGCACATTCACGGCCACAACTACACGTCGGCGAGTGTTCTCGCGCGATATCTTGGCCGGACCTTTGGTATATTCAATTTCGGCAAGCTCTGCCAGAGGTATCTGCTGTCCGGACGAGACCGGAACCATCAAACGACGAATATCAGCAATGTCGGTACGACTTTGGTCTTGCAGTCGAACCACCATATCAAAGCGTTTTTCACCCTCAAAAACAACACCTGAAATCTGACCGCCAAAGGCCGTTGATAAATAGGCATTAAGGGTAGCAATGTCAACACCGTAATAGGCTATCTTATCCCGTTTATAATCAACCTTAATTTGTGGAAGACCTGTGGTTTTTTCCAATATAATATCACCTGCGCCAGGTACATCGGTAATCAGTTTTTTTATCTCGTTGGCTTTTTCGTTGATGTAATCCAGATCTTCTCCATAAATTTTAATGGCAATATCGGATCGTACACCGGTAATAAGTTCATTAAAACGCATCTCAATGGGTTGGGTAAATTCATATTCTATTCCAGGAATGATAGATAGAGCTTCTTTGAATTTCTCAGCCAGTTCTTCTTTATCACCCGCAGCAACCCAATCACTTTTGGGATTAAGTTTGATAATCATATCCACCTCTTCCATCGACATGGGGTCGGTTGGTACTTCAGCGGCTCCTATACGCGAAACAATCTGATCCACTTCATCAGGAAACTCTTTCATGAGTATTTGCTCCATTCGGGTGGTGGTTTCAACCGTTTTGGATAAAGAGGTACCTGTCTTCAGAACGGGTTGAATCACAAAGTCTCCTTCATCCAGAGTAGGTACAAACTCACCTCCAATTCGGGTAAAAATAACCCCAGTTGCAATCAATGAAAGAATAGCTATTCCCAACACAATCTTTTTGTTTCGACAAGCCCAAAGTATAGAAGGCTCATAGGCTATATGTAACCTTTTCATCAACCGTTTTGAAATTGTTTTCTTGTTCTCATCCACCGGTTTCAGAAATAAGGAAGAGGCAACCGGTAACCAGGTTAATCCCATTATCATGGCTCCAATAATGGCAAATGAGAAGGCCAGAGCCATTGGGTGGAACATCTTACCTTCAACACCTTGAAGCGACAGGATAGGAATAAAAACAATAAGAATAATGATTTGTCCGAAGATGGCTGATTTCATCATTTTCGAAGCCCCTTCATTGGCAATCTGATCCATTTGCTTTTGTCTTTCCTCACTATTTGATAGATTGGTTCCCAGAAGATTCATCTTCAAAGCAATGTATTCCACAATGATAACTGCTCCATCGATGATGATACCAAAGTCCAGAGCTCCCAGGCTCATCAGGTTGGCATCTATTCCAAAGATGTACATCATCGATATGGTGAAGAAAAGTGCCAGAGGAATCATAGAAGCAATCACCAACGCTGATCGCCAGTTACCCAATAAAAGGATTACAGTGAATAGAACAATGATGGCTCCCAGAATAAGGTTTTCGGCCACAGTTGTTGAAGTCTTACCGATTAATTCGCCACGTTCAAGAATTGGATTAATAAATACACCTTCAGGTAAACCGCTCTGAATTTCTTCCACACGATTGTGCACTCCCTGAATCACCTCTTTCGAATCGGCATTCTTCAGCATCATTATCTGTCCCAGTATAGTTTCGCCTTTGCCATTGGCCGTGATAGCACCAAAGCGGTTGGCATAGCCAAAATGAACTTTTGCAACATCTTTTATCAGAACAGGATGACCACCTTTATTGGCGATCACAATTTTTTCAATGTCAGGTATGGATTTTACCTGGCCATCGCCACGTATAAAATAACTTTGATTAGTTTTTTCGATGTATGCACCACCTGAGATGCTGTTATTGGATTCGAGAGCATTGAAGACTTCCATCAAGGTGAGATCCATACTTTTCAACAACGATGGATTAATGGCTACCTCATATTGTTTAAGGTATCCGCCCCAGCTGTTCACTTCAACAACACCGTTAATTCCCGACAGTCGTCGTTTTACTATCCAGTCCTGAATTGTTCTCAGATCCATGGGAGAGTAGCGATCTTCATATCCGGGTTTTACATCCAGAATATATTGGTAAATCTCGCCCAGTCCGGTTGAAATAGGTCCCATATCAGGAGCTCCGTATGCCTCCGGAATGTTGGTTGCTGCTACTTTAATTTTCTCGGCAATCAACTGGCGGGGTAGATAAGTGCCTAATTTATCTTCAAATACAACTGTTACCAATGAAATACCAAATTTAGAAACTGAACGGATCTCTTCAACACCCGGCAGGTTCGCCATTTCCATTTCAACAGGTGCTGTAATAAACTGCTCTATCTCCTGTGTTGAAAGATTTCCGGAAGTAGTAATGATCTGAACCTGATTATTTGTAATATCAGGTACGGTCCCTACAGGAATTTTTAGAACTGAAAACAATCCAAAGCCAACAACAGTAAGGGTGAAAAGGATGACAATAAGTTTGTTTTTAACGCTGAAATCAATGATTTTTTCCAACATTTCTTACGGTTTAGGTTATTTATATTAATAGATTGCCAGGTGATTAAGGTGCTTATGAGTTATCATTATAACCTTTTACATCTATGTAATACAAGTGGTAATCGCGGTAAAGCCTATTTTTTCAATAGGTTTAATGATTTATAACAATGGTCATTCACTATTGTTTTGATTATTCTGTTACAGTCAGAATCTATATCTGTTTCTTTGTTAATTTATTTGTTGGGCAATGTGATAGTAAAGCAACTTCCTTCATTTTCTTTACTTCTAATGGTTATGGATCCGTCATTGTATTTTATAAAATCAGACGATAGTAGTAATCCTAAACCAGAACCTTTCTCATTATCAGTTCCTATTCTACTCGTATTCTGATCTATTTTAAACAGTTGTTCAATAAGTGTTTCATCCATTCCAATTCCATTATCCTCAATAGCTAAACTGGCTGTTGAATTGTTTTCCTTACCTGAGATTGTAATAGATCCTCCTTTGGGAGTGTACTTAATAGCATTGCTAAACAGGTTTGAAATGACAACACCAATGGTTTTTAGATCAACCAAAACAATTATGTTATCATCAATATTAAGTTTAACATTGATTTTTTTTAAATATGCAGCATTTAGATATGGAGATATGCTTTGTTCAACTATATCTTTAAGTTTTGTAGGTTGCTTTTCTATTCTAATTCCATTCATTTGTGATGAAGCCCAATATAGCAGGTTGTTGAGATATGCCAATGTAGAAACTGTAGCTTCTTCGATAATATTTATTCTTGACTCAATATCTTGTTTGTTGTAATCGTTGAGGTTTATCTTTAGTTCTTCCATTAAGCTGACAACACTTGAAAACGGGCTTCTTAAATCGTGAGCAATAATAGAAAAGAACTTGTTTTTTGATTGATCTGTTTCTTCCAATCTCTTCAAAGCAACGTCTAATTGTTGGTTAATTTCATTAAGTCGCTTATTCTGTTTCTGGGTTTTATCTTTCTCAATAACTAAATTTCTTTGTAAGTAGAATTCGTTAAATCGTTTGTTTTCATTCGAAATGCTTAAGATGATAATCCCAATAAAAACAGTCACGAGACCTGCCACTTCGGCAAAGTGATAAGTGTCGAAGTGTAACATTGAATAAATAAGGGTGACAACTGCCAGTATCGCACCCACTGTACCAAACAATAAAATAGATCTGTATCCTTTAATAAAGAAATGTGAGGCAATTATAAATAAGATACAAGAAATAATACCTTTAAAATTGTAGTTCGGACCCACTACGACCAGTCCAAATCCCATTAATAATAGACCAATACAGTGAATGTTATTGATTGAAACAACCAACTGAATATTGTTTCTAAGTTTCGATATGGTAACAATAAGAATTAAGGTACATGTTAAGATTCCCGGAAGCCTCAGTACTGCAAATTGGGGTACATTCCAAATATAAAAATCACCAATGATATAAAAGATAAATACCAGATACATAAATGGTATAAGAATCCTGTTGTACCTTAATATGGATTGATGCAACTCTTTTTTGTATTCATAATCCAGTTCTTCATTTTGAAGTGCATCAGCTTTTAAATTCGATAACTGAAGGAGTCTCATACGGAATACATTTTGTATACAGGTTATAAGTGCTTCTGTAATATATCGGCAATTGAAGCAATACAACTAATTTAGTAAATCCAGTCGATATTTTTAATAGCTATTTTTTCCTTTGATTACAAGTAATTAGTGATTATAACAACGTTTTCTATCTTATTGACTATTTGTTACAAATGCTATCTTTTTACTGTCGGGCGACCATGAAGGTACATTCATGGTTCCCTGACCTCCATAAATGTAAGCAATGACTTTTGGAGTGCCTCCTTCATAAGGCATTAAACGGATCAGGCAATGTTTGTAAAACGGATGATCGCCGGGATCAATGTCTTTCGGGAAGGAAATAAATACAATCCATTTCATATCGGGACTGACATGTAGAAACCAGTCGTTGTAATCATCGTGTGTTAGCTGCACCTTATTATTTCCGTCTGTGTCCATTCGCCACAGCTTCATTTTACCTGTACGGGCTGAATTAAAGAAGATATATTTACCATCCGGACTGAATTCTGAACCATCATCCAGTGTTTTTTGATTGGTTAATTGTTTTTCCTTTCCTGTTCTTACGTTTACTGAGTATATGTCGTACTGACGATTGCGATCACCGGTAAAAATCATGGATTTCTTATCCGGCGACCAACCGTGCAGATACGATGCTCCAACTCCTTCTTTCGTTACCTTTACTGGAACTGAATCGCCTTTCGCCGGCAGATAATAAATGCTGGAAGCCCATCCGTCATCATTATTATGATGGCTGATGCCAAGTAATTCACCGTCGAAGGTCAATACATGATCGTTGTTATTATTGTTGGCAAAACCAGTATTCAATGGTTCAATCAAATTATCTTCAAGATCATAAGTAAACAGCAAGCCTTTTGAATTGTATATCAGTTTTTCACCGTCGGGAGTCCAGTTTGGTGCCTGAATCGAGTGAGCTGAATAATATAGGGTCTGCCTTAAACCGGTTTCAATATTCAAAAGTTCAAGATTACTTCCGATGTATTCACTGTAGGCGGTAATATTTTCGGGAGCTGGCTTTATAATTCGCACATTACGATACGAAGCTGCTTCAATAACTTCGGTATTATGTGAACACATAAACAAGCCAACATAAACCTCTTTATCAAGTTCCAGCTCTTCTATTTGAACGGTAGTAAATTCTTCTCCAAAACGTGCCGTTGACATGATGAACAGATTGCCTCGTCGTTCGAGTTGAATAACATTCGGTGCCTCATCCGGTGATTGTACTTCTTCAGTGTCATTTCCTACTGCTCGACGGTATTGTAACGAGGTGAGTCCGTCGCCATGAACAGTAGCGCTTACATGTGCAGAATTACTATTGAGGTTATTGCGGACCGACCAACCTGTTTTGCGATGGGGATCAACTCCATCTCCTAAAAAGTTCACTTCGGCACGAAGGATAAAATCTCCTTGCAAGGTGGTCCATAAATATTGAAAATGATCGTTTGTTGACCACATGTTTTCACCAGAGCCAGCAATTATATACAACTGTTTATCAGCTCTGTATTGAGCTATTCCTTTGTTTTTATCAATGCCAATATCTGTATGATTATCGAATAGACCGATTTTATTTTGAGCAAGCATAACGACGGGATTTACTAAGAGACTTAGTATTACAAACAAAACAGCTGATTTCATTGGATTCAGTTATATGATTTTGTCTAAATTACTGAAAATTATTGAGGTAACTTATAGCAGTGTTAGAATTATTTCCTTGGACAGATGTCAGAGTGCACGTATTTTTAAGTAGGATATAATTTGAATTTCATATGTATTACTATATCAAATTGCTACCAGTTAGTTTATCGTATCTTTATTTTATAGGTTGCCAACAATTGCGAGTTGATATAAATATTAAGAAAGTCTTTTCTCTTTGACCGATAATCGATTTAGAACCGACAACTGTCATCACTTGCCTTCTTCTTAATTATTTCTCCATAGCCTTGATTAATAAATGTATATGTGATGTTGTCAAAAAACTCCGTATTCTTAAGATGGATAGTAATTTTATTGTCCTCAACTTTTATGGTACCATTTGATGGTTGATCAACATCAATCAAACTCCATAAGAAGTAGGATTTTATTAATGGAAGATTTTTAAAATCTTCGCGCGTTTTATCAGTTAACACCCATTCTGTTTTCCGTGGAAAATGGTTAAAAAAGAATAGATCCGGCTTGGTGAAGAAATAAAAATCATTGAATTGTTGATGAAAGGTATCGTTAGAAAGATATCCCGCCGCCCAAGTCACATCTAGTAATTGCCATTGATGATTAATGTATACAGCATTCCATGCATGTTTCCCCCCGGTTTTACTACCAATATTTTTGCGTTCGGTTTTTGAATATCCGCTGATTACAGTGCATTCTACACCAGTGAGATCACACAAGTGTTTATACAAAACAGAGTAATCACCACATATGCCACTTCTTTTTCTGTAAGTTGTTCGTGCAACTTTCTGTTCGTATTTAAAGATATTCTTTTGTTTGATTTTCTTTCTTTTATTCTTTTTAGTTGATTTTATTGACGAGTGATATTTTTTAACATCATAGCTTATGTGATGAGCGATCCAGGTAAATATTGCTCTTGATTTTTCAATGTCTGTTTCGAAATTATTTTTAATAAAATAGACTAAATCATCCATCGATGACTTTTGATCAGAATACTGCAAAATGGCACTATCAATTTTAGCATAATCCTGAGCATTAATCGTTGCATTAATGCATATTATGAATAGAATTAGTAAGGTTTTTATGGGTTGAAGATTCATAAAATAATCAGAGTGAAGTTAATTTATTCTTTACCAACTACCTCCTGCACCACCACCACTAAAACCACCACCGCCGAAACCACCACCAAAACCGCCAAAGCCTCCGCCAAAACCACTTCCTGAAGCAGCGGCGTAGAAAACAATATGTGGAGAGTAAGTGTAAGTGCCAGTAGAAGAATCGTATGATTTATTAATATCTAATTTTAAAAGTGCGTTTAAAGCAAATAACGAAACGTTTACTCCTCCCAGATACTTTTTGTTTTTTCTTAATGAGAATTGAAGAAATTCTGTAAACGAAATTAAAAAGCTAATCATAAAATAAACAACCGTAGAGGAAACCAGGCAAGCTATAAGCATGCCAATTATACCATAATAAATATAACCAACACCTGTTATTAAGAGCACTAGTAACAGCAAATATGAAAGAATTATGAGAAAAAACGGATCGATCATTTCCCAGAATAGTTTGTACCTGCTACGGCCATTTAATAAATAGCAAAACATTTGGTTATCGATCTTATCGGAGTATTTGAAGAGATTGCCTTTCGAAATGGAGTTATATCGTTTGATTAACGCCTTGAATTTAGAATATTTCTTATTGAAACGTTGCTCCATTAACTCGACCTGATCAATCAAATTCTTCTCATCAAAGGCCTCTTTAACATAGAAATGAGAATACTTATCCGAAACCTGACGATTTTTAAGATAGAACAAATAAAAAATTGGAAGCATTAACAGAATTAAAGCAAGGATATATATCACTTCTTTGGTAAAGAGTCTTTCAATAAAATCTTTGTTTTTACTTTGCAAAGAGTAAGAAGCGATAGAATCAATGGCCTTATCAAGACCTTCATAGAATTCATTTTGCTTTAAGTGAGGTAATAGATCAGAGTTGATTATTTGCTGAGCATCATTATTGGCAACAACATTTTCCAGTCCTGTGCCAACCGCAATATATACTTCACCTTTTTCATTGGGATATTTGGGTTTTATCATTATTAAAATGCCATTGTCTTTGTATTTCTGACCAACACCCCACTGATTGGCAAGCCGATGAGTAAACACCGAAGGTTTTAATCCTTCCAGATTTTTAACTGTTACAATAGCAATTTGCATTGAACCTGAATACTCAATTTCCTTTACTTTCTTTTCTAACAATTCAATTTGATCTTCCTGAAGTAAATTGGCATAATCGTTTATAAAATGGTCAGGAGTTGGTCTGTCAAAAATGGAATTGGCATAAAGATTACTAATAGAAAATAATAAAAGACAAGAAAGGATATACTTAGTTGTTATAGAATGAAATTTCATCGGATAATTCGTTTATGTCGTTTTTTTCAATAGGAAAGAATTCAATTAATTTATCGCCAATTTTTTGTATGGCCTGAATTATTCCGATATCAAACTCTCCTTTTGTAAAATGATTAAGAATATCAGCTACTTCATTTTGCCAATAATCTTCCGGTGTAACTTCATTAATTCCCTGGTCGCCTATTATGGCTACTTTCTTATCATCTAAAGCAAGATAGATTAACACTCCGTTTCTTCGTTCCGTTTCATGCATTTGAAGTACATGAAACACTTCCGTAGCTCGGTTAATTAATTCTGTTTCACAATGATTTTCAATATGAACTCTTATCTCACCACTGGTTTTGCATTCAGATTCATGAATAGCGTTTTGAATAGCAAGCTTTTGCTGCTTATTGAAGAATTTAATGGGGTTCATTTTTTGTATGAGTGATAGGTTTATTGTTGATTAATCAGTATAAATCTATCTAACATATTTTTACTTTCCAAACAAGTTAAGTCAATTGGCTTAAATAATCATTAAGAGAATTGTTATTGCGTAAATTACTCAGATCTACCTAATGCGGACTTTGTATTAAATGTCACTTCATTCTTTTTATCCTTATTGATTATTACCAGATATCTGAATTGATCATCTTCTTTTTGCTTGCTTTTTATTTTCAGCTCAATGGTTTTTCGTTCGTAGGGTTTTATTGTTGGAATGGTTCCTGTTACAACTTCAATCATCTCTTTGTCATTGGATAAAAATACTTTAACAGACGCTTTAGCTGAGTTTACCTGTCCGAAATTTTCTATATCAATACTCATACCTGAATCGCTGTAAACTGGTTTACGTGCCGATAAAGCAGCCTCTATGTATTCAACACCGGGTAGTCTGCTGTATCCGAATAATAGCTTTCCTTGTTTGTCTTTACCTAATAGTTTTCCTGCAAAGTTATCATTAGTAAAGCCATTACCCTGACCATCAAATGTAAGGATGGCACCACCATTAAAAGGCTTAATGTTTTTGAGTTTACAACCCATGCCAATATCAATCACTTCAGGAGCACCAAAACGCACCGATTCAAGGTCGATATCAGTATTTGGATCAAATCCTTTTTCAGCCTGAATCAACAGTTTGATTTCTTTTGTTTTTGTTGTAATTGGTTTTTTATTTTGAACCGTTACTAATTTGCCAACCGTTAAAGGAATAGTGATAAGCTTGGAGCTGTGATTATCATTAGGGAGATCCATATGCTTTAACGTATCAATCACTGCAAAATTGGCTTGCGTTGCTCTACCATATTCGTCCTGCATAACTTTGATGCGTTCGTATTTGAACCAGTCCTCCTTGGTTCCATCAGCATAACGTGCAATACCCGGCAAATAAGCTTCACCCGAATCAACTTTCCAATGAATACCATCTTTCGATCGCAGATACCAGGCAATACGTCCTAACCAATCGTTCACTATCAGATGATATTGCACGTTGGTTTTCCAAATCAACGGATCTTCAAAGCGACCGTCAACGGGAGGGTAGACTCTCGCATCAGTAATCTGCTTCCATGCCGAAAGACCATCTTTACTCACCCATACTCCACCACCACGGCAAATCATTATAAAAGAGCCATCTTCTCTTTTGGCAAAAGTAAGGTTGGATAAGCCTTCTATAATTTCCCTATCGCGCGTATCAAATGTAAATTCTTTGCGCTCCCATGGACCATTGATATCATCTGAAATATAATATCCACCAATCACATAAATCACATATTTACCACTATTGGTGATGTACCACTCAGGGTTATGTCCTTTACCAATCTCCTGAACCACTTTGAAAGGTCCGAATGAATGATCAGAAACCGCATGTACCACATTGGAATTTCCCCATTCCATGTGTCCCCTTGGAGAATTTTCTGCCCAACGACAAACAAATAAATGGTACTTGCCATCCGGACCTAATCGGGTATTGCCACCCCAGTAGCTCCATTCATCTTCTTCGATACCATTGGCAGTGTCACGAGGTATGACACAATCGGCACCCCATGTTTCAGTTGTCATGCCTGCAAGATGGGGCATAGGAAGAAAGCGATCCATAAAACGACCACCAAAAACCAGCTTTTCCCATCCATCAGGACGTTTTCTTTCTGTTACCTGAGAATGTACAAATGTGGCACTAAAGGTAAGTGCCAAAGTGAAGATGATGATTGCTTTATTCATTTAATGCGGAATTTATTATCTGATTTTTCTGATGTACTGTAAAAATGTTTATTAAATATCAACTTACATAGTGTTTTGATAAAAAAAGAGTGAATCAGAAACAAACTGATCAGTATTTATTTACAGTTTTGTATAAACTAACTTTAAATGATAAAAATATACTTCAAAAAACACCAGGCAGTTAATAAAAACTAAATTTGCATTCTCAGCTAAAACATTTAAAAGCCCTAAATCCTTTAAAAGAGTAGTAATTGCTAACAAATTACACTGTTTATGAATTTTAATCCCATAAGATTCATCACGACAAAATAAACAAACCTATGGCTCGACTCAAATTTCCATATCTCAACCACCTTCGTATCAAACTTTGGCGAAATCCGGATATGCTTTATTCTACAAAGGTGACGATAGCAATGGCTGTTTTGGTTATTCCCTTTGTGATTTTGGGTTTCCCATACTTTGGTTCTACCCTGGCATTGGGTGTTGTGGCTGGAGGATTGGCCGAAACAGATGACCATCCCAAAGGTCGGATCAAGGCATTGTTATTAACCTGGCTAAGTTTTCTTATCACCACCTTTTCAGTAGTTCTATTACGTCCATATCCAATTGTTTTTGGAGTCGGCTTCGTGTTGGCAACCATCACATTTGTGTTGATTGGAGGTATGAGTGAACGTTATCGGGGGCTTTCATATGGAGCCATTCTGGTGAGTATTTATGCCATGTTGGGTATGCATTACAGTCCTCAATGGTATTGGGAGCCAATTTTGCTGACTGGAGGAGCCGTTTTTTATGGATTGTTTTCATTACTGTTACTATATTTTAAGCCTTTTCGTTTGCTTGATGAGCGATTAGCAAGAGGGTATTCTGCATTGGCTGATTACCTGGATGCAAAAGCTAAATTATTTCCGGGTGATGATGAAGATGAAAGTGTTGTTGGTGGTCACCTCGCGATTCTTAATGTTCAGGTTGTAAATCTATTGGAAAAATGTAAGGAGGTACTGAACAGCTATGGTGATGAAGTTAATGATGCAAAGGTGTTGATGCCCTATCTTCAGAAGTTTATGCTTCTTCAGAGTTTGCATGAAAGAGCTGCATCGTCACAAGAGCGTTATGAAAAATTAGGTAAGAAGATTGAGTATAAAGAAATTCTCGAAGGTTTTGGTGAACTGTTGCATCAGCTGGCTCATGCCTGTCGTCTGGTTTCTAAAAATCTGCTTACAGGGGAAGCTTATAATCACCCTGTTTCTATAGGCTGGCTGGTGAGTGCTTTGGAATTTGAAATTGATAAGATGGCAGAAGAAGATAAACAGCTGCTAATTCTTCTTTTCCATAACCTGACCCGTTCGCATCAATCGCTGGAACATTTTAATGAGCCGGAGAAAAGTACCTCGCCTCCTCGTTTACGTCAGGATACCCGAACGCTTATTCAGCGTATTAAAGATCAATTGAGTTTTCAGCATCCTCGTTTACGTTATGCAATACGTTTAAGTGCCTGTTTTGCAATCGGATATTTTATTGCTACTTATTTTCAAATAGAAAAAGGTGAGTGGATTGTTCTTACAGCTTTATTTGTAAATCAACCAACCTACAGCGAAACACGCCGACGGTTATTTCAACGTGTTTTAGGGACGCTTGCAGGGGTAGTAATTGGTGTTTCAGTAATTCAAATATTACCAACCGACAGTGGTCAGGTTATTATGTTGCTGGCATCTGCATTTTGGTTTTTTTATTATCGTCAGGCTAATTATGCTTTTGCGGTTGTGTTTATTACCATTTATGTGCTATCGAGTAATAACCTTATCACCGATTCGGGTATTGCCGTTATGTTTCCACGAATGCTTGACACTATTATTGGTGCTGCACTGGCCATTCTTTCCATTCGTATTCTTTGGCCCGACTGGCAATATCGTCGATTACCGGGGTTATTGTCCAATGCGCTTCGAAGTAATGCCATTTATTTTTCTACAGTGGTTAAGGCTCATAAACCCAATGAAGGTGTGGATGATTACGATTATCGTGTGGCCCGTCGTGAAGCACATAAAGCTGATAATCAGTTAACACTTTCATGGCAGAGTATGCGACTTGAACCTAAAAAACAACGCTTTTTACTCGAACAAGCTTTTACTCTGACCTATCTGAATCATGCGCTTGTTTCTTATATATCTGCGTTTGGTGCCCGTCGTGACACAGATCCTCTGATAGTGGAAGGATACAAGGAGTTTGCCATTCAGATTAATGAAGCTTTACATCGTGCAGCCGATATTATTGAAGGGAAGGAAGATGTGGATAAACATTCGTTAAAAGAATTGTTGATGATGATGCGCGATCGTATCGATGACTTAAAAAATCAGCAGGAACGTCAGCAATTACGTTTATTTTACAATATTGCCGGTGTTAGTAATAAACTGTTGAAGCAGGCTAGAAGTATGAGTGAGAAAGATGAGTAGATTATACCGTATTAAATATTTCCTGATCCGTAGATAGAATCTTCTGATCCATTGATTTCTTTTTGAATGGACAATGTTAGCCAATAACTTGGTATTACATTAAAATTAAAGACATGAAAAAAAGAATGATACTTTCGACTTTGCCAATTATGACAATACTATTGGTTGTCAGTTGGTGTTCCTGTCAGGTTCAGGAGATTAATGCGGATGATGAAGGTGTAGAAATCGCAACAAGCAACTATTCCTTTACAATTGTCGGAACAGGACAAAAGACTTTCTATAATAATTATTCAGAGATCTCAGAACCTGAACAAGGTGATGATTTCTATGGTCAGGATGCTTGTTATACACAAAATGCTCCTGATTACGTCGACAATCAGGATGGAACCATAACTGATAAAGTCACCGGCCTGATGTGGCAACAGGATCCGGGTGAAAAGATGACATATGATGAAGCCATTAGTTTATTGTCTTCGATTGAACTGGCTGGTTATACCGACTGGCGTATGCCGACCATCAAAGAGCTATACTCTTTAATACAGTTTAATGGAACCGACCCCAGTGGTTACGAAAGTTCTTCTACAGATGGCCTGCAGCCTTTTATCGATGATAGTTACTTTGTTTTTTCCTATGGAAGAGAAGAAGATGGTGATCGATTGATTGATTCTCAATTTGCTACAAGCACATTGGATGTTGGAGGATCAGCCTTTGGAGGTGGTAATCTGATGTTTGGAGTTAATTTTGCGGATGGTAGAATAAAAGGCTATCCAACAGGAGCAATGCCCGGAAGATCAGCTAAAACATTTTATGTACTTTTTGTAAGAGGTAACAACTATTACGGAATCAATCAATTGAAGGATAACGAAGATGGTACTATCTCAGATGAAGCTACCGGTTTGATGTGGATGAAAAATGATAATGGAGTGGCAATCGATTGGGAAGATGCACTTAACTTTGCAGAAGAGCTGGATTATGCTGAACATACCGATTGGCGATTACCAACAGCAAAGGAGTTGCAGAGTATTGTTGATTATAGTCGGGCTCCGGATGCTACACAATCGGCCGCTATTGATCCAATGTTTACATGCACATCAATTGTAAATGAAGGTGGCGACGATGATTTTGGTTATTACTGGAGTAGCACAACACATTACAATTTTCTTAATGAGGCAAGCAATGCAGTTTATATTTCATTTGGAAGAGGATTGGGTTACTTTAATGGTGTTTGGATGGATGTGCATGGGGCCGGTTGTCAGCGAAGTGATCCAAAAGAAGGAAGTGCTGACTTGTATCCTTATGGTCACGGACCACAAGGAGATGCCATCAGAGTTAAAAATTACGTACGATGTGTCAGATCCATTGATTAGGATTCCATTATTGTTTTTATAGATTACGGGATTAATTAACTTATATTCGTTTCACCAAAAGAATTACCGTGTTTAAAAACAGACCTAAATACTTATTGCCGGTTATCTATTCAATATTATGGGTAGGAGTCTTGTATACACCGTCGTTATTTGTTCCTGATGTATCCAATCATTATTGGGGACGATTACTATTCGAATGGTTCAGGATTATTCCTTTTTTATTGTTCTTTCTTTTGAACGCATTTGTGTTGGTTCCATACCTCTTTAAGAAAGGAAGGTATCCTTATTATTTGATTGTTACAGCTGTATTGGCTGGATTTATAAGCTTTGCTGTAAGTACCAGTGTTTCTGAAAAAATTACCTTGTTTGGTGTTCGATTGGAGGGACCAATCCCATTAAACCAGAGGCGACCACCCATGGGGCAGAATCCAGAGATGGATCGCGGTCAGATGCCTCCTCAGAGAGAAGGGCTGCAGCAATTACAAAACCAGCCCTTTCCCGGTCGCCCCTTATTTGTTCGTTTAGCCGGTAATTTTATTACAGCTTTTCTTATGTTGGGATTGTTTGATGCCATTTATGCTGTTGGTCGATTAACACACGAGGAGAAGCAAAGGATGGAGCTGGAAAAGCAACAATTAAAAACAGAACTCGATTTTTTAAAGCATCAGATCAGTCCGCATTTTTTCATGAATACTTTGAATAATATTCATGCTCTGGTTGATTTGGATAAAACTGCTGCCCAGAGTTCTATCATTCGTTTGTCGCGTATGATGCGCTATCTTCTGTATGAGTCAGATAAGGGTTATACTACCATCAAAAAAGAAATAGAATTTACCAAAAGCTTTTTGCAACTGATGGGTATTCGTTATCCCGAAGATAAAGTATTCATATCAGGTGATTATCCCGAAATAGATAAAGATTTTACTATACCGGCCTTCCTTTTTGTATCGTACATTGAAAATGCCTTTAAGCATGGAATCAATCCTAACGGATCGTCATATATCCATGTTGAATTGAGAATTCTCAATGAGCAGGCATTGCAATTCAGAATCTGTAACAGCAATCATCCGGTATCGGATCCACAGGCATTTAAATCATCCGGCGTGGGACTTGTAAATTCTTTACAGCGACTTAAATTGCTTTATGGCGATAATTTTGAATTAACCGAAACAACCATTAATGATGAATATTGTGTAAACCTTATTATTCCAATAAATGCAACTGAGAAGCTTAGTGATAGATGATGAACCGTTGGCATTAAAGCAACTGATTGCTTATGTTATAAAAACACCCTTTTTACAATTAGAGGGATCTTGTTCGCGTGCGTTTGAGGCAATGGATTTTTTAAAGAAGCATCAGGTTGATGTGATGTTTATTGATATTAATATGCCCGAATTAAACGGGATGGAGCTGGTAAAAGCTCTGGAAAACCCTCCCATGGTTGTTTTTACAACAGCGTATTCTGAATATGCTTTAGAAGGATTTAAGGTTAATGCAATAGATTACCTTCTTAAACCCATTGATTATTCCGACTTTTTAAAGGCTTCCAATAAGGCTCTCGAATATTATCAATTAAAACATGATGTGAAGGATACAATTGGAGGAGATGATGATTTCTTATTTATTAAGTCGGAGTATAAACTGATGCGTATCCGGTTTGAAAACATCTTATATATTGAGGCCATGCGCGAGTATGTTCGAATACATCTGAAGGGGGAGAAGCCTGTGATGTCATTAATAAGCATGAAGAATCTTGAACAGCGTTTGCCACAAAACTCATTTATGCGTGTACACCGTTCCTTTATTGTCAATCTTAATCATATAACTACAATTGAACGAAATAGAATTGTGTATGACCGAGACCAATATATTCCGGTGAGCGATCAGTATAAAGACCGATTTCAGGAGTATGTCAATAAAAACTTTTTATAAAAAAACCGAAGCTTAGAGACTTCGGTTTCTGGTTTATACTGTGTTATTTTTACTTTAGTAAACGATCCATCTTTGCGGCTTCTGCTTTTTGTTCCAGTCTCAAATAGCAGTTCTTTAAATATTTAATATATGATTTGTCATTCGGGGTCATTTCATGTAGTGTCTCAAACGTATCACGGGCAATTCGGAAATCAGCTGAAACCTTTTTCAAATCACGAAGCAGGTATGCATAAGTAGTGGCGTTCTTATTCTTATTGTATTCAGCCATTTCTGCTTTGTAACGGGCTTCCGCTTTTTCGTAATAGTATTTTCCTTTCCACTCTAATGCCGGAACGTAGTCTGCCTGTTCTTTCACCAGTTGATTACAAACCTTGGCAGCTTCAATCTTGTTATCACTTTTTTCAAGTGCGGTGATATAAAGCATGGTAGACTCTTTGCTTAATTTGGCTTCCCCTTTGTTGGCAACAACTTCAATAAGTGCATCGTAACTTTCTGTTTTGGTATAAAGAGAAATTAAACGATCCAATTTTTTGGATTGCAGCGTTTCGTTTTCAGTTTTATTCCAGAGTTCAATTTCGTCTTTAACACGGTTATTGTCCTGCAGTAATTGTGCAAATTCGCTTAATAAAGCTGCATCTTCGTTCTTCTTCAGTAAGGAAGAGTAAATCTCAATTGCTTCATCAATTTTACTCAATTTGCCTGAAGATTTAGCCAGGTTGTGATAGATTTGATCACTAACTTCGGCTCCGTTTGATGTGGCAAGTTGAATGTATTGCTTGTATAGAGAGTAAGAATTTTGAAAATCTTTATTATTAAAAGCTTCATCGGCACTGGATTGAAGATTGGGTAGTTTAGCCAGTGGGTTACAGGCAAATAAAAGTGCGCTGAGACTTATAATCAGAATTTTTCTCATTACTGTTTTTTTTCGAGTGTTTTTTAAATATTGTGCTAAGATACAATCAAATGGCCGGAACGACAATGTTTAAGCCGTTTTCAAGGTGAATGACGCAGTAATAATAATTTTTTTAACAAAGAATTTGAAATATCAGATTTTGTCCTATTTTTGCATCCGCATTACGAAAGCCAATGCCGAAACATTAGTATTTACGGGTGTAGCTCAGTTGGTAGAGCACTGGTCTCCAAAACCAGGTGTCGGGCGTTCGAGTCGCTCCTCCCGTGCATAAATGATCCCGATAATTTCGGGATTTTTTATTTTATATGGTGAACTTAATTGTTAAGAATAAGTTTCTATATTTGAATATTATTGGAGAGATGACAGAGTGGTCGATTGTGCAAGCCTGGAAAGTTTGTGTACTCGTAAGGGTACCGGGGGTTCGAATCCCCCTCTCTCCGCATCTAAAAATCGCAACAAGCATAAAATCAGATCTATAGGCATTATATCTGGTTAAATATGCCTACCATATGCCTACGGGTGGGTATTTAATAGATTTCTGAAGAAACTTAATTTGTGTGTTTCTGTAATCCTTTGTAAAATCATATTGTCTGATCATTTTGTGTATATTTGATTACTTAAAGATTACAAACGAATGGCTAGAGCAGATTTATTATTGAATTTAATTAAACATGGAATTTCGGATAATAAAAGTATGTTTCGAAAAGTTGCTGAGGCGATAATTGCTGAAGAACGAAAAAAGAATCATGTTGTTCTAGCAAAAGATTTAGAGGAGGTTTTAAGTTCTACTGAAAATAGGCAAACATTTAATAAACCTTCGATTTTGGAGGGACGAATTGAAAGTTTTGTAACTGAAGTTGTGCCTAGAAAGACTTTTACAGACATCATTCTTCCGAAAGATGTGAAAATAATTTGTGAAGAAATAATTAAAGAGCAGTTTCGTGTTGATCTATTAAGGTCCTATAATTTAGAACCACGAAATAGAATTCTTTTGATCGGGCCTCCAGGAAATGGTAAAACTTCACTAGCAGAAGTAATAGCCAACTCACTCATGATTCCTCTTTATGTTGTAAGATATGAATCTATTATCGGTACTTACCTTGGAGAAACAGCTTCTAGGTTAAATAAGTTATTTGAGTATGTTCGTACAAGACAATGTGTGTTGTTTTTTGATGAGTTTGAGACATTAGGGAAGGAAAGAGGTGATACACATGAGACAGGTGAAATTAAAAGAGTTGTAAGTTCATTACTTTTACAAATTGATAGATTACCATCTCATGTTTTTGTAATTGGAGCAACAAATCATCCAGAATTACTTGATAGAGCTGTTTGGAGGCGGTTTCAAGCAAGAGTTAACCTTCCTCAACCTACAAGAGAGAGAATTGAAGAATGGATTGTTGGGTTTGAATCTCGATATTCAATGCAATTTGGATATTCACCTTTAACTTTAGCTAAAAGACTTTATGGTGCTAATTACTCTGAAATAGAGGATTTTGCATTAACAATATTAAGGAAATACATACTTAATAAACCTGATCAGATCCTTAAGGAAATTGTGAAGCAAGAATTGAGCCTTTGGGATACGAGAACAGAGAAAGTTGTCACATAATAAAGTCTGAACATTATGGCCAAACATCCCCTAATTTTATTCCCAAAACCAACTATTTCCGAGAGCGAGTCAAGACTTCCTTTTATACCCAGTGTTCATTATCCATCTCGTGATAGGCAAATAGAGAGAGTAGTGCCTATGTTTCGTGAGCTTAATAAAGCTTTTGAGAGTAGAAGAGTGGAAATACAAGATTCAACTGTTGGAATTGATCCAGAGCAAGTAATTGTAATAAAAACAATAGGCTCAGTTGCCGAGTTTGCAAAAGCAGTAGCGAAGATTCAAGGTTTGGAGTGGATGGGTGAAGTTGATATTGAAGGTATATCTCCTGATGAAGATTTTTTTAGTAAGAAGGATGAAAATAAAGATTTGTCAGGAACACTATACATGTTGATGTCAAATCAGAGGGCCTTGGAAGAAATGTTATCATTATGGAATAGGATAAAAGATGAACCAGACCTTAATTTTAGATCTGGTAAGTTTAAGGGTTATGCTAAGTTTAAAGAGGTTTTTTGGCATCTAAAAGAGGTAAGAAGATGGGGTGTCGAGGATCGGTTACTTGAAACAGGAATAATTGATATCTGGAAAGAAAACCTTCGATATGATCCTTTAGCATCAATAAAATTTGAAATTGAACTTTGGGATAGGAATAATGATGGGAAGAATCGTGAAAGTTATGAAAGAGTAGCGTTGCTTGTAGTTGAACTTGGTGGTAAAATATTAGATTATTGTGAATTAAAAGAAATTGGATATCACGCATTATTGGTTGAATTACCAGCGAAAACAATTGAAGAAATTATTATAGATCCAGATATAGAGTTAATTAGGTCTGATTATATTATGTTTTTTAGGCCGTTAGCTCAAATGATAGCAGATAAGAGCATTGAAGACGATAGCGTCTCTGGGGGCATAAAGGTAAATGAATTAGGACCATTGCCAAAGAAAGAGCCATTAGTAGCAATTTTAGATGGTTATCCTTATTCAAATCATGATGTATTAAAAGAAAGGCTAATAATAGATGATCCAGAAGAGTATGGTAAAGCTTATCTAGCTTCCGAAAGAATGCATGGAACAGCAATGTCATCATTAATTATTCATGGCGATCTCGAAAAAAGCAATTATTCTTTAGATTCATTTGTTTATTTGAGGCCTATAATGCAACCAAACCATAAGAGTTCGCCAATTGTAGAATATATACCTGATTCTGTTTTAACACTGGATTTGATAAATCGTTCAATTAGAAGAATTTTAGAAGGAGAAGGTGGGGAGCCGCCCAAGGCTCCAAGTGTTAAGGTCATAAATTTTTCTATTGGTATTTCTTCAATCCACTTCAATCGGTTAATGAGTCCATTAGCTAGATTATTAGATTATCTGAGTGAAAAATATAAATTACTAATTGTTGTTAGTTCTGGGAATCATTATAAGGAAATTGATATAGATCTTTCTGAAGAAGAGTTTTTTAGCTATACAAAAGAGGAGAGAGAAGGCTACATTTTGAAGAAACTTATTGAAGACTCTAGAAATCGCAGGTTAATATCACCAGCAGAAAGTATTAATGCTATAACTGTAGGAGGACTACATTATGATTCGTCCGATTTTGTATCAAATAAGTACAGGATTAATCCTTTTGAAAGTGTATTATTTAGTCCAACAAATCCAATTGGAGGAGGATTTAACAGATCAATAAAGCCTGATATAGTTTATGAAAGCGGAAAGCAATTGTATTCTTATAATTTTGCAATGAATGGAAATTCGTCCAAGTTGAAGATTGTTAGTAATTTAGCGCCTCCGGGATTAAAGGTGGCATGTCCTGATGGAACTGGAATTTCTAATAAGGTAGGTTACATTACAGGTTCTAGCAATGCTGCTGCATTAATTTCAAGGGCTTCTATTTTGTGTATTGAGGAACTTAGAAATGTTGTTGATGGTCAGTTTTCTGTGGATGAATTAAATCAATATGAAGCTGTAATGACGAAAGCTTTAATTGTACATGGTGCAGAATGGGGAGAAGTTGGAGAAGTTTTAATGGCGCATTTGGAGAGCTTAGGTAATAAATCTACAATAAAAAAGAATATCAGTAGATTAATAGGTTATGGTATCCCAGATATAGATAGATCTTTAAATTGTACGGATCAAAAAGCTACTATCATTTCATTTGGCAAAATAAAGCAGGATGAAGGGCATTTATTCGAATTGCCATTACCTCCATCTTTAAGTTCAACTACAACCAAAAGAAGATTAACTGTAACATTAGCATATATTGCACCAATAAACCATAAATCAATAAAATATAGACATTCAAATGTATGGTTTAGTGTAGAAGGTGGTAAGATTATTTCTTCAAGATTTGAGTCAGATAAAGATGCAGTAAGAAGAGGCACGATCCAACATGAGATATTTGAAGAATCTACTGCATATCCTTTTTCTGATGGAGAAGTGTTGGAAATAAAAGTAAATTGTAAAAATGATGGAAAGAAGGATAAAAACACTGAGATTCTTTATGGTCTTGTTGTTTCATTAGAAGTTAGTGAGGCAACAAATCTAATGATCTATGAAGAAGTAAGAACACGAATTTCTAACCAAATAAAGATTAAACAGCAGGCATAAAGTTAGGTTTATTCTGACAATATAATTAAAGTGTCAATTTAGATACTTTTGTATATATTTCATTTAAATAATTACTTAAGAAATGTTGGTCAATTTGTGTACTTTGTATAGTATTAGGTTTTAAAGGACATAAGACGCAAATTAACATCCTAAACCTGAACTTGAGAATAAACCCTTAAAATTATAAACTTTACAATCTTAATGTCTAATCCTTACTGGTTTAGGAAAGATTAACTTGCTTTAATATTATTAGATAATAAGTATTAAATGTATGATTTAATTAAACTTAGTTAAAGTATAGATATACAATTATTAAGCTTACTTAATTTTAATCTGCTTCTAAATTATAATAAATTAGACTTTTACACTTATTTTTGATAAGTGAACTAATAGATTGGCTAATTAATGAGGATGTTGCAACTGAAAGTTCCTTAAATTTCCTTCTGTGATAAATGTAAGTGCCATTAGAAGAGTGTCTTTTGAGATTCTTCCAAAATAAAGGATTACTATATTTTAAGATTGAAGGATGATCGCTATTGATGGTATGATCATTGTATAATATAGATTCCCATTCCTTTACTAAGATATACATCCACTTTTGTAGGCCGTAGGTTAACAAATCACCAAGTGAGATAATTCCAAGATTCTTAAGTTTTTCCATCTTAGTATATTTAATTTCAAATCTCATTATTTCAGTTGTGGATATATTAAACCCTTTGGAACTATAATGGTGTGCCTTGTCATATATTTTTATAATATATTGACTGTGTTTAGCTTGGATATATTTTCCTTCATCCGGCACATAAGTCCATTTAAATTCTGTTCTCCTATGATTAAAGCAGTTCTCTAGTATTTGCTCTGTTGGTATAGGAGGTATGATATTAACCCCTATTTCTAGTTGCTTTAATATGAGTTGATTAGTATTGATATTGAATTTGATTTCAATATCCTTCAAAACCTCAATTAATGCAGAATAGTTAAAGTCATTGTAGTTGTGTTCTCCATTGTTCCAATATTTATGGAGACTACCACCGATGAATATTGAACCGCTTTCATAGATCCTAAATTCCAACCCTCTATAGAAAGCATTCATATACTGTGTTCTTTTCTTATTGTTTTTATTTAAAGCTCTTAGCTCACCTGTTGTAGGGTTTACCTCGAGACAGAAGTTTAATAAAGGGTTGTTTAAAAGGATATTTCTGTCTAAGTCAGTTATTAAAGCTTTGATGTAATCAATCATTGTAAATTTCATTATAAAAGTGTAGTATGAGAATATATTGGAATGGATAACACTCTTTAGTAGAAGATCCCAAAGACTAAACAAAAGGCTTTGCAAAGGCTATGCAAAGGGTTTCCAAAGTCTAATGAATACCTTTTACAAAGGTCCTAGTAAGGGGCTTGTAAGGACCTTATAAGGGGCTATTAGGT
The DNA here is from genome assembly GCF_963674565.1 of uncultured Carboxylicivirga sp. Lineage (NCBI taxonomy): Bacteria > Pseudomonadati > Bacteroidota > Bacteroidia > Marinilabiliales > Marinilabiliaceae > Carboxylicivirga > uncultured Carboxylicivirga sp. The sequence continues at coordinate 4,203,063 of NZ_OY771430.1, read as the reverse complement.
GTTAATCGAGGTTTTGAGCGCAATGATGAGGTTGCGAGATGAAAAAAATATAATACCATTGGTTAAGATAATTCATCTAACCTCATCAAATAGCTCAATAGTTAATAGTGAATTGAATTGCCCCTGAGTGAACCCAATTATTAAATGCTTAAAGGCACTAATTCGGCCTCTATTTCATTTCTTTTGTAATAGACTCTATTTCCAATTCCATACGACTTTAATTTGCCTCTTTTGGTCCAATTATGGACTGTGGAGAGATCAACCTTTAATAGGTCTTTCACTTCATTTCTGGTAAGAAGCTCAATTGGCTCTTTGGGTTGGAAGTTCCTCTCAAGGCGTGTTAATTGTTCATTAACGCCTTCGATAATGGCTTTTTTTAACTGCTCTGGTGTGGTTTGAATAAATTGAATTTGCTCCATTACTTATTGATTAAAATTTATAATGGTGCAAATGAATGCTGGGGATTTATCGGGGAAATTATGGGGATTCCCCAGAATTGTTGAATTTAGTTTAATTAGATGATTGTGAGTTTTTTAGTTTTTTTGTGTTTATGCCAAGATTGGAAAGAATATGATGAACTTTTGTAATATTGTCAACAGTTAATTTCTTGTTTCGATCATCATTTTTTGAACCATTTATCATTTTGCGAAGGTTATCGGCTTTAATTCCAGTAATATAGCTTAAAATGCTAGCTTTTTTACTTTCGCTTAATGGAGCATCAGAATGCATATCTAAATGATCGATGAATCCCAATTCATGTAGCATGACGAATTGCAAAGCTGGTTTATTATCAGATAAATCTAATATTGGTTCTACTGGGCTTAAAATTTGCTGATTGGATTTTGTATTAAGCTGTTCGAGTCTGGAATTAAGAAATGAGAGTTTCCTATCTTGACTTTGACAAACTCTATTATATGTGTTTTTTTCTAACACAAAACGTAAAACTAGTTTAAGGCGCTCTTTACCGGTTGTATATATATGGCTGTGTATTGGGCCATTATGATTGATTATTCCATGAGATAGCAAGATTTCTTTATCCACCTCAACATACTCACCTTTTATATTTTGTATTTCATTTAAAATAAACTCAGATTCTAGCCCATCAGGATTCATATAAATGTATTCATCTAAGAGCACTTGATAATGCATCTTGTATGTAGCGAAAGGGCAGTGTGACCAGAGATATTCAGTTTCCATGCTTTCGTAGTACAGATCTTCAAATTCAACACTAAAAATACTATTTACTTTTTTAGGGATATTGGGGTTTAATGCAGTATAACGCCTTACATTATCATGCAATTCAAAAACTCTATTTAATTCTTTCGTGATTTCTAGCATATATCTGTAAATTAGCCATTTAGGTGTTTGTTGTATATTGTCTCTAATTGATCAGCAATTTGTTGAGTGTGGTCAATTGGAGGTTTGCCAACATAGTCTAAAAATTGTTGCTCGGTACTATGTCCTGTAATCGCAATTATTGATGATGTATACATCTCACCATAATGATTTGATGCAAATGAACGCCTGCAAATATGCGAAGTAACAAGTTTATATTTGGGGTGTGTTCCATATTTTTTTCTTTGTACATTTTTACCGTCAATTTTAACAACCTCAACGACAGAACCCTCAGTCGGCTCAGTAAAATTTGCTGCCAAAGCAACTTTTTTAATGTACTCATTAAATTTTTGAGTTGAAATTGGTCTGGGGAAATTTCCATTCCTCTTTTTGAGTATTTCTTCTATAGGTCCTTTTATAGGGATTATAATGTTTTTGCTAGTTTTCTCTTGTGTAAGCTCAATAGTCTTATTTTTACCTTTAGTGGAGATGTTTTTATGTGTAAGATTTAGCAGATCTCCCCCTCTTTGTCCAATATAACAGCCTAAAACTAACCAATCTCTTGCATTATCTAAAGATTCGGATTCAAGCTTAACTGTTGATATCCTTTTAAGCTCTTCAAAAGTAAAATAGATCTTTGTCACCTTGTTAGTAAAGCCTTTGATGGCTTCTAGTTGATGATGTGTTTGGAAGCCTTTAATCCCGGCATCTCTACATACGGTTTTAACAACTGTGATGTATCTTCCTACTGTATTTTCAGATAGTTCTTGATTGTTAATTAAGTAATCAATAAATTCTTTTCTAAAAGAGAGATCAACATCTTTAATAAATATTGGCTTTTTTCTGAATTTTTCAAGGTCCGATATTTTGGTTTGGATTGTTTTGTATTTTGTAATGGTTGCTTTTGTAATGGGTCTAGTTGATCCATTAGCCCTCTTAAAAGGGAGTTCGTCTATATAAGTTTGAAAGTAATTTACTAATCTGTCAGGATCGCTAACCTCTTTCTTTCCTTTAATTAGATTGATTTGATCTTCAGCCCAGTTTTTATCAATTATTACTCCTTCACTTTCTGCCTTGTTGAGGTTGTTCCAGAGAGAGTTTTTGAGATTTTTAAGTGTTGTTGTGAGTTCTTTGAGATCGGTGTCTCTATTGGAAAATGGTAATCCTGTTTTTGAGCTCCAGTCATTCTTATCTATAATAAAGCCAGTTTTAACCCTAAATTGAGAACCTCTTTTTATTGTTAAGCGAAGATAGATGTTCACTTTTTCTTTTTTTCCTATGATTTGATAGTTGATTGTGGCCATATGATTGTTCTTTAGGTGAACAAATATAGCAATGTTTGCCTACCAAATGCCTACGGATTGTCAATTGCATGAAAATTTATTCAATACTATTCAATATGTATATATTTTAAATAGTCCCGAAAATACTGGATTATATGAGGTTTTGTTAGTATTTTTAAGGTCTTGTTTAATCGATCGTATTGAGTCTATGCAGACCCCCTCTCTCCGCAAGTTAAACTTACAACCTATTAAACCCAAAGTGATTAACCGCTTTGGGTTTTGTATTTAAACTACCTGAGGCTACAATTTTTCAAATATCATACCTCCTTAAAAACTGGAGGTAGTTTCTTGTCTATGATATCATGAAAAGGAATAAACTTTGACTTACCATAGATCTTGATTTTAAGAGTCACATTCAATGAAGTTTTGGGCTTGTTGAATTGTCTCTTCCGCTGATACATTAGTATGTAGTTTTTTTACTTTCTGAATGCTACTTATCAAATAATATCTATGAGTAAGTATGTGAATGTTGTTGTATGATTGTTAGTTAGGCTAACTAATTAATTCAATTTCATTTTAAAAACTTTTTTAATCCTTTTTATGAAAAGACCTACAACGTTAATTTTTTTATTGATTTTCCTTTTTATTGGAATAACATCCTTAAAAGCACAACAGCCCAATATTATCATTATTTATACAGATGATATGGGCCTGGGTGATGTTTCCTTTACTGGAGGTGCGGTTTATGACACTCCTAATATTAATCGTTTAGCAGAGTCGGGTAAAATATTTACCCAATATTACACGCCTGCTCCGGTTTGTTCTCCTTCGAGGGTAAATTTAACAACCGGTATGTATCACATCCGATGGAATATCAATACTTATCTTGATTCGCGTGCTGCAAACGACAGAAGAATGCAGCAGGATTATCTCAGTTCAGATGCACCAACTATGGCTAAAACACTTAAAGCTGCCGGTTATACAACAGCTCATATTGGAAAATGGCATTTGGGTGGGGGTAGAGATGTGACTGATGCTCCTTCAATAACACAATATGGATTTGATGAATATGTTTCAACATATGAGAGTCCGGATCCAGATCCTGCTATTACTTCTACAAACTGGATTTGGGCCATGACTGATGATGTTAAACGTTGGGACAGGACTGCCTATTTTGTTGATAAAACAATTGATTTTCTGAAAAGTAATCCGGATAAACCCTGTTTTATAAATCTTTGGCCCGATGATGTGCATACTCCATGGGTACCTTCAATGGATGTTCCGTCTTCAAGCTATGAGGCATTAAGTAGTCTTCAGCCCGTTATTGGTGAGTACGATAAACAGATTGGTCGATTGTTAGACGAACTTGAGACAATGGGAATTTTGGACAATACATTGATAGTTTTTACAAGTGATAATGGTCCAAGTCCGACATTTACCCAGTCTCGCAGCAATAGTAAAAGAGGGGCAAAGAATAGTATTTACGAAGCGGGTGTAAATATGCCATTTGTGATAAGCTGGCCTGGTAAAATTCCCGCTGGAGTTGTTGATGAAAATTCGGTAATTTCATCGTTGGATTTATTCCCTACCTTATGTAAGATTGCCGGAACTGAGTATCCTTCTGATTTTGATGGCGATGGTGAAGATATAAGTGATTGTTTCCTTTCCAACACAGAACACCAAAGACAGGAGGATTTGTTTTTTGAGTATGGACGAAATCCAAGTTTTAATTTCCCGATTGAAGTAAACAGGAGTCTTCATCTGGGTATTCGTCATGATAAATGGAAATTATATACTTCAGCGGACGGTTTTAGAGCAGAATTATACGATTTATCTGTTGATCCTAACGAAACAAATGATTTATCCGACACAGAAACCGAATTGGTGAACACGCTTAAAACAAAAGTCATTAATTGGTATTTCGCAAAGGATATGGAGTTTGAAGAAACTGTTAAAACTATGCCGGACCCAACACCAAAGGAACTGGTTTTCTATTGTCCTTTTGATGAGTCAGTAAATGATATGTCTGAAAACGATTATGTATTGAACAATGTTAATAATGTGCCATTGGTAGAAGGTAAATATGGAAATGCAGCAAGTTTTAACGGAACCAATCAATACCTCGATTTAAATGTAACCGGACTTGTGAATCCAGGAACAGATCAGTTTACTTTTTGTACATGGGTTCGTAATGAAGCGAATATACCGGCATCAAATTCAACCATACATTTGATTATTGGACAGAAAGACAATAATGGAACCGGCCGTGTTTTTGCACAGTCGTATGTTTATAGCGATGGTAATGAAACGTACAACAACTTTTTAGGAGGAGCATTAAATGGAACCATTAAGACACCTTATCCTAAAGGCGATTGGGTACATTTGGCAATAACCTGCGATCCTGGATATGATTCAGTTGCCTATTATGTTAACGGTGCACAAATAATGAAGATTCAGGCACCTAATTTTGAGAATTGCACAGGGGCTCTTCGTATAGGGGCTCATAAGAGTAAGGTTAATTACTGGAAAGGTGAATTTGATGAGATGTTTTTGTTCAAAGGAATATTAAATCCGGATGAGATTCAGGATGTAATGAACAACATTACCGGACCGGAAATTATAGCTGATCGTAATTCTACTTCAATCGAATCAGATACTAAAAATGCTAATGATTTCTATGTCATTTATGATGAAGAAGCCCGTTTATTATCTTTTAAATATAATGAACCAATTAGTGAATTATCATTGTATTCCATTACTGGCAGAAAGATTGTTAGTACCGATAAAATATGGCCTATCAACACAACACGATTAACATCAGGAACCTATATTATAAAAATGACTGATGCAAAAGGAACTAACTTTTCCAGAAAAGTATTAATCAATTAGTAAGAAAGAATTTAAATATTCCACCTCAGCAAAATCAATAAGGCTGTCCATCTACTTTGGACAGCCTTATTTTGTTATGCAAAATAAAAATTAAGGTTAGGTTCTGATAAGTATATCAGTATATCTGACTTAAAACAAATTCTTTCTTTCTTCGGGATACCGGAACGGTTGAATGGTCTGACATGATTAGGTAACCACCATCTTTTTTTACAAATGACTGAATATGTTTGGTGTTTACTACAAAGGATTTATGGGTACGGATAAATCCGGAGTCGGAAATGATTTCTTCATACTCTACCAGTGATTTGGATACTAAGAGTACTTCGCCTGAATCCAAAAAGAAACGGGTGTAACTCGATTCGGCCTGGCATTTGATAATTCGACTGATTTCGATGTAGTTAATTTTGTCGGCAGTTGGCAGGGCTATTCTTTTACTTTCGTTAGAAAGCGTATTGTTGCTTAAAAATATCTTGAGTCGGTTATCTTCCTTCGATTTATTATGGATGTATCTTTTTACAGCATCTTTCAACAGAAAAATATCAATGGATTTTAAAATATAATCAAGTGCTGTAAAACGGATGGCTTGTATGGCATAATGGTCGTATGCGGTGACAAAGATGACAGAGAATTTTGGATCGCTAAAAAATTCAAGAACCTTGAATCCGTTGCCACCGGGCATTTCAATATCCAGAAATACCAGATCAGGTTTCTCTTTACTTATGATGTCAATGGCTGCCATAGCACTGTCGGCTTCAGCAATGATTTCAATTTCGGGGCAGTATTGTTGAAGAGCACCTCTCAGGTTTTCTCTACCGTTTTGTTCGTCATCAACCAGTACGGTTCTTACTTTATACATCTCTTTTTACTCTTCAGCTATGCAAATTTCCAGTTGGGTACCCAAGGCAATACCATCATTATCTTTCTTATCAGTAATTGACAGTCGATAGTCTTGCTGGTTTTTTTGTTTCATCAGTTCGAGGCGTTCTTTGCAAAAACTAAGTCCCTTGCCACTGTTGTCCGATTTATTTTGTTGCGCGGCTTCTCTTCCAATACCGTTGTCATCAATAATGATGCATATATAGCCCGAATCTGATTTAATTTCTAAAGTTAAATTTTTATCTCCTTTCTTTGGCGATAGTCCATGAAGGATTGCATTTTCTACAATGGGCTGAAGCAACAATGGAGGGATAAAAATGGAATAGGTGTCCACCTTTTCTTCAGTGGATAAATTGAAATTGATTTTAAAGCGAAGGTTTTCAAGACTAACGTAGTTCTCAATCATTTGAATTTCTTCGGCCAACGAAATCTCATTTTTATCACTGTATTTAAGTACATCTCTTATCAGTTTGGCAAACTTGGAAATATATAAATAGGCTTCTTCCGATTTGTTCTGCTGCACCAGGTTTTGGATCGAATTCAGGCAATTATACATAAAGTGAGGATTCATCTGTGCGCGAATGGCGGTTAATTCCAGTTCGCGCACTTTGGTGTTGAGGGCCGACAGATTTAGTTTTCGTTTGTTAGCACGTTTGTTCAAGATCAATATACCAACAACCAACAAAAGTATTCCACCCAATGATAAAACAATTATTTTAAGAAGATAGATGGTTTTACTATTTGCCGATTCTTCTTTTGGCTTTAGTTCGTCAAGTAGTATTGAAGGTTTAGGAACAATTTCATATGGTTCGGGGGCACCCCTTTTTACAATGTTTCCCTCGCGGTCGATAATATAATGATGAGGTATTCCATCAAAATAATATTTGTCTCTGATCAGCAATTCTTCATTTCCACCGGCTATTAACTGCACTCCGTTTATGCCTTGTTCTTCCATAAATTTCCGGGCGCTTTCCACATCATTTTGCAAAGCAACATATAGCAATACAATGTCGGTATCTTTAAACAATTCTTCTAATTTCTTACCATGTCTTTTAATCGATCCAACACAAGGACCGCAACTGGTTGACCAGAAATCGATATACAACACCTTTCCTTTGAAATCCGACAGTCTTACTTTTTTACCGTTAAAATCGGATAATTCAAAATCAAAGGCAGGTTCACCCGGAGCAACTGTTTTTGCTTTTTCATAAGCCTCATCCAGCAATTTTGTTTTATATGCATTGGGGTATTCTTCTTTAAATTGATGATATAAGGTTACAAATACATCCCATTTTGCCTGATCTAATGCATCACAAACGCTTGAATATTTTAGTGAGTACTGACTAACGCCGTTAAAAGCTGAATTACAAAAACCGTATCTGCCAATATAGAGTTGATCGAAAAAATTATTAATAGTAATGGAGTTTCCCTTTCCGGTTATATCTCTTATTTTATAATCCAAAAAGAAGAATACATATTCTCTGATGAAGTGATCATATCCCGGTGAAAACATCATCATATCATTATCCGGATGGATTAACGAATAAAAATCATCATCATAAAAAGTACTTTTATTTACATGTACTGGTTCTTTGTTAGCTTGTTTTCTGTAATACTCCTGATCTCTTGGGTAATTTTTAAGAATAGATACAATATTAGTTTGTATATCCCAGGATTCTGCCAGGTATTGTTCGGGAGACAGATTTTTGCCAGACATATTCAGAAAAGCTTGTCTTTTCTCTAAAATATCATAGAAGAAGTTTTTTAGTTCTTCAGGACTTAACTCTATACATTTTTGTTCATATAGTTGATAGATATCTCCTGATGATAAACGTTCTTTTTCTTCGAACAAAAATTTCTGCAGGCAGTAATTTATATTTTCCGAACCTTTGCCTGAAGCTCTGATTGTTTCATCAAAGGCATTCATGTCTACAGTTAGGTAAACATCATCTCCGGGAGCAAGATAAAAGGTTGAGAATTCATTACATCTAAAGGTTACCTGTTGCATTTTATCCAGTGGTAAGTGAAGTTCAAAAGTACTGTCTTCTTTTAACTGTGTTTCAATGCTGCATCTGAGGTAACTATTTGGAGTTGACTCGCCCCAATTAATGGAGACATTGCTGTTGGGCGCTGCGTTTGTAATTTTACCCCTTACAATAACATTGGTTTGGGTAAAAGTAGTGTCAACAGAATAGTTGTTTTTAGTAAAACGACAGCTAAAGGGTGAGTTGTTGTTAGTAATTTGTTTTATGAGATAATGGTTTTCAATATTCTGATTATTAATATATAAACGGTTTTCTTCTAATAATCCTGTTTCAATGTTATATCGATTAATTACTTCTTTGTGATTATTATCTGAAAGAGAAGTAAGTGTGGCAATATTGTTTGTAATATCCGCTACTTTAAACTTAGTACCATGCGATTCCACTATTTTACCGGGAACTTTCCATTCTGAATTGAAATTGAAGAATTGATTGATTGTATTCTGTTCATATCTTATTGTAAGGCTGTCGGGCATATTGCTCATTGCATTGGGTATGATCTTATCAACTATTTTCATTCCCAAAATTTCGCCGTTTAGAGATAAGTTAAATTCGGCCAGGTATGGACTTTTAACATACATGGTATTGGAATTGACCAGTTCCCGGTTAAAGCTGGTGTGAGTTTCCCACTGCTTATCATTTGCTCCTCTATTGCGTGAATATTGAGATACAGGATCATATTTCATTTTCATTTGATAACCATTTGCTAATGTATCTTCGACTGTAAAGGTGTATTGGTCGCAATAATATCCTTCATTAAAAGATTTAATAGAATTTGTGTCTTCAGGACCTAGTTTGTTAAACGAAGAAATCAGATACGTAAAACCATCTCCTTTTTTAAGTTTGATCTTTTGAGCCTTTGATGTTATTGCAATAAAAAAGCAAAGAATTAGTATTGTCAGGGTTTTGATTGGTTGGTTTGTCATTTTGAATATGGTTAGAGATTAAGTTCAGTTCGAAAATAGAATTAATATTTTACCGGACTAGGGTTAAATACATAAACGGTAAGGATGAATTTATATCCGGTAGTAAATTCCGTTTTATGGATTTGAAGATTTTTAATTAGCCACATATCGATTCTATTCTATCAATAATAGAATTTGTACAGGCCCTTCTTTCTTATAGATACTAATTTGCAATCCCAATTAATTTTGTATCTATGAAAAGAAGTTTTCGCATTTTATTTCTTACAATCTTTATTATAAGCCTTGGCAATATTGGTTATGCCCAATCCAATGGTGATATCATCTCATATAATGGAAGTACCTACCTGATAGTGAGTGATAATTTGATTAGCAACCCAGGATTTGAAGAGGGTTTTACCAGTTGGACTGATGCAACGACTTCAGCGGCTCAACTGACAAGCGCTAAATTTACGGTTTATACTTCCGGCGGTATTGATAATTCGCAATATCTGGTCGGTACAACAAACGAAAGTTCCAGTTCTTCTGGTTCTATTGGTACCGGATGGGCCGTTGAAAATGGCAAGACGTATTATTTTTCGTACCATGTTAAATACACCGATGCATCGGCCACAGCTGGCTCGGAACAATGGTGTAAGGTGTCGTTAACCAATAATAAAATCTCTTCAGCTGAACCTCAGATAGTAATTAATGAAACTGAAGTTAATGGAGGAGGAACCTGGACAAAAAACGAAGTTGTTTTTACCAATTCAACACCTTATAATTTTTTGGTGGCTCGTTTCAGATGGTTAAACAGCCGTTTAGGCTTTGATTCATTCTCATTATTTGAAATAAGCGAAATTGCCAATACTTCATCATTGGAGGCACTTATCACGGAAGCTGAGGCTTTATATGATGTGGAGGGAGTTGGTGCTACCAGTTTGCTTACTGCAATTAATGCCGCCAAAGATGCATTGGCAAATCCAACAGTTGAACTGGTGAATGCAGCTCTTGAAGAGCTTGAGCAGGCCATTACGACTTATCAACTTCAGAATGCGTCTCCTGATTCGCCATTAGATATGACTGACCGAATTATCAACCAGGGATTTGATGAAAACCTGCAGGATGGTTGGAAAGGTGTTGGAACCATCAATTACCACTGTGTGGAATTTTATCAGAAAACATTTGATATGTATCAGGTTATCAGTGGTCTTCCGGCTGGTAAATACCGACTGAAAGCCCAGGGATTTGAACGACCCAAAAGCAATGACGGAGGCGCTGCATATAATGCGGGCACAGAAGTGATAAATGCTGAATTTTATGCCAAGGCTAATAGTTTTGCAAAGAAACAAGCGACTTTTAATTCACTTTATCAGCATGCTTATACAGGTTCCGGATCACTCAATGGTTTTGTCAATTCAATGACAAGTGCGCAAACGGTTATGACTGCCTCTGACGATAATTATCTGATGCAACTGGATAATATTATGCTCGACGAAGGGGATGATCTGGTATTTGGTGCACAAAGCGATTTTCAACAGAGTGGCTATTGGGTACTGTTTGATAATTTCCGTTTGGAATATCTGGGTGAGTTTGACTCTAATGATCTGGTAGCTGCTATTGAAGATCAGATTGCTCATGCTCAGACTCTCTTAGTAGAAAAAATGCAAAATACAGCATCAGCCACTTTAACAGCTGCTATACTGGAAGCTCAACAGGTTATTACTGCTGATCCATTGGTTTATGATGATTTGTATGGAGCAAGTCAGAATATGAACAGTGCCATTGAAACAGCAAATATATTAGTTGAGGCATATGTTAATTTGCAAACAGCCATAGATGAAGGCACTGAGGAATTATTACTTATTTCAGGCACCAGAGCTGATAATCTTCAGGCAGCGATTGATAATGCTCAAGTATTAGTAAATAATCTGGATGCTTCACTGGAAGAACTGACAGATGCTATTTCGGCTATCAATGCAATCATCAAAAAGAAAATCTATACCCCGGGATGGATGATGGGTGATGTTAATGATCCAGACAATACCTGGAGTATGGAGCGAAGCAAACAGTCAAAAAACTGGATAGTTTTCTGGGAGCCGGGATATGGACAGGACCCAAGCGTGGTGGTGGATGGTAATTACCGTATTAATATTGATGGATTGTTGGATATTGCTGAAACAGCATATAGTTATTACACCGATTCATTAGGATTTATTTCGCGAGATGGAGCCAAGTCGAGTCAGTACAAAATGATTATTCGTTTGCGATATACCCGCGATTGGGAAGCCAGTGGATCGGGTGTAGATAACACGATTGGGTTACTTACACTAACTGCCTGGTCGGCACAGGTTGCCGGGCATACCATGGCGCATGAGGTAGGCCACTGTTTTCAGTATCAGGTGCACTGCGATAACAACGATCAGAATGGCTGGATGTATGGCTTTGGTGCAAGCGCATCAGGTGGTAACGGCTGGTGGGAACAATGTGCTCAATGGCAAGGCTACAAAATTTATCCCTCTCAGCAGTTTACGGCAAGTAATTTTACATCCTATTTAAATACCGCACATAAGCATATTTTGCACGAGACTCCGCGTTACGATAATTACTTTATTCAGGATTTCTGGACTTACAAGCATGGATTGGATTTTATTGGACGTTTATGGAATGAATCTATTCGCCCTGAAGATCCTGTAGAAACGTATAAGCGCATTACAGGTATTAATCAGTCGGAGTTTAACAACGAGATGTTTGAATGTGCAGCTCGTTTTACAACGTGGGATATTCCTTCCATAAAATCATATGCCTCGAGTAAAATATTAAGTCGACCCCAAACCGCTATGTCTGATGCCGGGGGTGATTATTGGTTAGTCGATGAGTCGGATTGCCCCGAAAATTATGGGTATAATGTTATTCTGCTGAACACTCCACGCACAGCAACGCGTGTAAGCGCCTTTTTTGAAGGTAAAAGTGGGATGGATGGATATCATAAAAACTATATCACTTCTGCTGGATGGCGTTATGGATTTGTAGCCATGTTATTCGATGGAACGAGAGTTTATAGTGATATAGGTTCAGCTTCGTACAGCACACCCAACGATACCCTTCATTTTGATTGTCCGGCTAATACACTAAGATTGTGGTTGGTTGTGAGTGGTGCACCTTCTTATCATTGGCGTCATGCCTGGGATGATGATGATTCCAATGATGAGCAATGGCCCTATCAGGTTAAGTTTAATAATACCAACTTGTTTGGTTATACCAATGTAGTTACTTCAGTAGGTACAGAAATTAAAAACACCATACTGGTTTATACAAAGGAAAAAGAAGTTATAATCAGCAATATACCAGAAAACTCACAGGTTAGTATTTATACTCTGGCTGGCAGCCTTGTAGTTAATAAGGAAGTGAGTCAATCCAGCTTTAAAAAGGCACTTGGTAGTGGTATGTACATTGTTCATATTCAAAATGGAACAGAAGTTTATACGCGAAAGGTTTTGATACCATAAAAACTAAAATCTACAATCGCCTGTTAACCTCAAACAGGCGATTGTTTTTTTAATGACAGTATTAGAAATGTATTGATTAATAACAGAACCCTTATTTTTCAAGGCTTTTTGTTCGGAATGATTATTTTTGTCGCTTTTAATTTTTTAAAAGACTAATAAAAAAGGAGATTGGATGGATCAAAATCAAACATCAGCTTTAATAGAAAACGATGCAGTTGTACTTGGGATATTAATGATGGTACTCGCAGGTATTTTTTATACCAGTAATTCTTCACGTCCTGTATTTAAGAAGTTTTACAAAGTAGTACCCATGTTGCTGTTATGTTACTTTATTCCCAGCTTGCTAACCTCATTTGGTGTGGTGGATGGAGAGCATTCTCAATTGTACTTTGTGGCTTCCCGTTTTTTATTACCAGCCAGTCTGATTTTGTTAACACTAAGCATTAATCTTCGCGAAGTTTTTAAATTAGGAAGCAAAGCGCTTATCATGTTTCTAACCGGAACAGTTGGTGTGATTATAGGTGGACCGTTAGCTATTTTGATTGCATCGGCAATTAATCCGGATTTGATTGGTGGAGCCGGACCAGATGCAGTATGGAAGGGTATGACCACCATTGCCGGAAGCTGGATAGGTGGAGGTGCCAATCAGGCGGCCATGTACGAAATCTTTAAACCGTCAGACAGGTTGTACTCCATCATGATTACTGTGGATGTTTTGGTAGCTGAGGTATGGATGGCTGTATTATTGATCGGAGTAGGTAAATCTAATCAAATTGATAATTATTTTAAGGCTGATGCCAGCAGTGTGATATCCTTAAAAAATACCATGCATGAATTCAGTAAAAAAACTGCTCGTATTCCTTCAACAACAGATCTGATGGTGATTTTGGCCATTGCATTGGGTTTGACCGGAATAGCTCATTTGTTTGCCGATTATTTAGCACCCTTTATTCAAAATCACGCCCCTTTCTTAAACCGCTTTAGCTTAACCTCTAAATTCTTTTGGCTGATTATATTATCAACCACTTTTGGAATTGGTTTGTCGTTTACCAAATTCAGACAATACGAAGGTGCAGGAGCTTCTAAAATTGGAACTGTGTTTATTTATGTTCTGGTAGCAACCATAGGTATGAAGATGGATGTAACCAAAATATTTGATAACATTGGATTATTTTTAGTAGGAGCCATTTGGATGGCTATTCATGTAATTTTGTTATTGATAGTTGGTAAACTTATCAGGGCACCTTATTTCTTTCTGGCAGTTGGAAGTAAGGCCAATATAGGTGGGGCAGCCAGTGCCCCGGTAGTTGCAGCCGCTTTTCATCCTTCTTTGGCCCCGGTAGGTGTGTTGTTGGCTGTTTTAGGTTATGCTTTTGGTACCTATGGCGCATGGATGTGTGGTTTGCTGATGCAGGCTGTGGCGTGATAAATCAATGTGATTAATGAATAATTCTCAATTATTCTTTTTAATATTTCGGTGAAATTTTTTAATTATTTTGTTTGAATTATTGAACAAGAACGTCTCATATTCTGTTTAAGGTATCATACTCATTAATGAATCGGCACAAATTGAATCTTTCCTAATAAAATTGGTATAACCCATTATTTAAGATTTTATGTCTGGGAAAAATAGTATTTTAAACATTTACGATGAAGTGTTTAGTAGTAATCATGTATTATCTAAAGGGATAATAAAGCAACATATACAAAAGATCAAAGAGTTAGATCAAGTGCTGCCTCATAATTCCTCTTTCTTTATTCTTACAAATACAACGTTTAATAATTTTCCATTCGTAAGTCTTAATTTTCAGCGTCATTTGGGCCTGGATCCGGAAAAGATGAAATCAGAAGGATCACGTTATTGGTTAAGTCAGGTTCATCCGGATGATTTGCCTGTTTGGGTAAATATGTTGAATGATTTGATGCAATTTACCATGACACAAATAAAGCCAGAGAAGAGGAGATACCTATCTTATACCTGGAATTTTAGAGTACGTAAATCAAATGGTAAGTATGTAAATTTGTATGAGCACCAATCACCCATGGAGTTGGATGAAGATGGGAAACCAATTGTAGGGTTAGGGCACATAACCGTTATAGGAAACGGTGATGAAATGCCAATTAAAGCATCGGTATGTATATTGAATGATGAAAATGAATATGAAACTATCTACAGCCGAAATTATTCTGGTCTGGCTTTAATCGAAGAAATATCAAACCGAGAAAGGGATATAATCCGATTGCTGGTATTGCGTAAATCAAGTAAAGAAATAGCTCAGCTTTTGCATATTAGTCGCCATACTGTCGATACTCATCGACGTAATATTCTAAAAAAACTAAATTTAAAATCAACTGGTGAAATGGTAGCATACGCCCAGCTGCATCAGCTTTATTAAAATACTCATATTGAGTATTGCTTCATATTATTTAGAATGGTTCTTTTGAAGGGTTTCAGTAACTGTTAAGAGTTTTAAAAAAATACATCTGGAATATCTATTAGCTGTTGATTTATTAACCTAATTCAAAATAATATGACGTTTAAAAATTTTATCCAACTCGGAGTTGTGTCAATCATCTTATTTACTGCATTATATGGTTGCTCTGAACTTGGATTTAACAATGAGGATTCAGATGACTATTCAGAGGAAGAGGAAAATGGTAAAACTATTCTGGATATAGATGTATCTCAACTTGAGATTGTATCATTTACATATCACGCAAAACTCAAAACAGGAGATAGTTATAATGGTGTGATTGGTCAGGAGGGAGCTATTGATATTAATATGGTTGCTACATCTGATTCAACTTTAATGTTTATAACTCCTTATGCCGCGGCTGGCACATACCCAATTTATATGAACAATCTGGAAATTGATGGTTTGATCACTATTGCTGAAGTTGAAATTAATGATACACCTGAAAATATTTACAATGGATTTCAAAAGGAAGTATTATCAAATATTGAACAGCTGAATTCAACGGGGAAAGGAATGGAAACGGTTACAAAGGCATATAATCTTTTGGTTGAATACTTTAATAACTATGCCACTGATGAAGAGAAGTATGATTTTGCAGTTTACTATTCTTCTAACCATGAATTCTTTCAAAATTTATTGCCTCAAACTAGCGTTGCTTCTTTAAAAAGTGACCAGATTGAAGGATTTAAAACATCCGTTGTTAGCTATATAACATTCCTTAAAATAGCCATTGTATCAGGTGTTTCAACGGGAGTATTAGTCGACTTCGGACAGCTTGAACTAGCAATCCCAACAGCTGTATTGACAATTATTGCAGCACAAAATGCATATGATGCTTATTTTACTGCATCCAATTCGCCTGTAAAAGTATTTGAAAGTGTTGTAGATAGGATAACCGAGGAGTTTGAGCAATCACTGAAATTATCAACAGGTGTACCGCTAATATTTACCATTGATGAAGCAGAAGCTTTTAACCTTCAAATGCGATTAAAAAGCGTATCAGAGAAAGATAGGACACAAGCAGGTTTTGGTGATTTTTTTGAAACATTTGATAGGCATAATGAATTAATTAAGGAATTGAATGGGTATATAACTTATCTGAATGACTTTAATCTGGTTACAATACCCTTGTTTGATGAAGTAGATGTTTCAGAGCCTGACTCAATAGCATCTATTGGCGTTGATCAGAAAATGTATAAACAGCTCGAGTTTACTCTTAATACAAATGTACTATCACTTAATAGTCGTTTAATAGAAGAAGGAGTAGTTGAATTTAAGTATTCATCTGCCACAGACGAGGCTTTGAAAGATACACTTGAATCATCCATTTCAATGAATTATTCCGATGAATTAAACGAATATACAGAAGAAATTCCCATAAAAGTTTATCCTTTAATTGAAGATACAAAAGAGCAGATTATTGTATTGGATAGCAATGATGACCAATTGAAACTAATTGAAGTTAGTTTGAATACAGGTTACAAGGTTAGAGATGTTTATTCTATTGGAGATCAGAATTATCATGATTTTGTGTATCTCAAAGAGTCTAATAAAATAATTTGTATAGATGACTATAAAAAAATTGTTGAAATTTCATTGACTACAGGAACTGCAGAAACTCTTCTGGCAAAACCTTGTTCATCACTAGTGTATAATCCAGTTTCAGGTTTAATTTATGCCGGGAGTGACAATAATCAATTATTAGAGATTGATATTTCTTCTGGGTTTGTAAAATCAACAATTGATGTTGGAGATGGATTCGATCCTACTAATATTGTTTTATCAGAAGACGGCCAGAAGATAATTGGCCAAAATAATTCAGGTATTATCTCTGTGGAGATAGAGTCACAAAAGGTAATTCAGGTAAGTGAATCAATGGATTTTAATGATTATGAGTATATATTTTCTTCACCTGTAACAAAAAAGATTTATGCCATCGACAGATACTATAATTATAATGATGATTTGGTTAATTCCTTAGTTGAATTGTCCATTTCCACTACTGCAAATTCTTCTTATGTAGGTGAGACAATACTTTGTACTTTTGATGACTATTTTAGTGGCTTCGATTGTGCTGATGAGAGCGGTTTTATTGTATGTCATGATCATAGCAACCTAATAAAAATTGATATGAATACCGGCAATATTTCAGTGGTTAATAACCCCGGTACTTATTACATAGAAGATGTTTTTGTAATGAAGAAGTAATTAACTTAAACGAAAAAACAACTCTGCACTTCTATTTTGTTAGAGTTGTTTTTTGATTTACCCTCTTCTGTTCCACCAAAGTATAAACCCGGTAATGGGCAGACTGGCAATAATTAAGCTGATAAGAAAGGCCAAAATTTTTCCGGGTAAACCAAGTATAGCCCCTGTATGGATATCGTAATTCATTTTTTCCAGTTTATCGGCAAAATCAGATTCATTGTATCGATCTCCTTTAACTCTTATTGGCTTTAAAGTATATTGATCGTAGAAGTATTCGTTGTGTTTATAATATTTACCTTTTATTAACCCAACCACCACTTCAATTGATTCATCTTTTTCCTTTAGGGTGGGTGTCATATAAATACGCTTAGGATCTTTTTCCTGAGCAAGCGTTAAATAAAATGCCCTGTCGATTGCCGGAATACTATCAGTTTCCGCCAGCTGAGCCATGCTGATATCAGAATGAGGATGTTCATGCTCTGCCTTTTGTTCACCACCTGAAGTGATGTAATAAAATACGTTTCCAAACCAATTGAAACTCCAAACCAGTCCGGTTATGGCAAATACACATCCAAATAAGAGAATATAGAAACCCAGCACATTGTGTAAATCCAGAATCAGACGTTTACGGTTGCTGTTTCTTTTAAGGGTGAGACTTCTTTTTAGTTGCTGTTTATTCCATTTTTTAGGCCACCACATAATTAATCCGCTTATAAGAATAATCAGAAAAATAAGTGTGCTTATTCCAACAATCTTTCCGCCGATATAGTCTGGTAACCATAATTTTCTGTGACCATCCTCAATAAAATGAAAGAAATTGAACCTGCCTTTTCCCATGGGTTCTTCTTTTTTAATAAATCGGGCTGTGTAAGGATTCATATATACCACCTCAAAAGCAATCCTGCCTTCATCATTATAAAAAAAACCAACAGCAGCAGCACCTTCTTTGTCTTCGTAGGTTAAACCGGTTGGTGCGATGTGAGGTACATAAAATCTTGCAGTATCAATTAACTGACTGGGAGGAGCAAATGCTTTATTCTGAGCTTCCACAAATCGCCAGGGTTGCAGGCTATCTTCAATCTCCTGATGAAAAACATACAAAGCACCTGTTATGGCAACTATGAAGACTACAATACCAGAAGCCAGCCCCAACCAAAGATGAAGCCAATTATTTATACGTTTAAATGTGGAAGGCATATAAAACTTATTTTGGAGAAAACTTAAAAAGGTAACCAGCTTTAAACCTTTTATAAAGCCGGTTACCTTCAATCTGTGAAATTTTATAATTTATATATTCCGGCTATAAAGTTGGCTTCCAGCTCAGCACCTTTAACAGCTGTATAGTCGTTGGTATTGATTTTATAAATATAAATACCATCATCTTCAGGTACCGACATGTAAATGTTGCTTCCATCCACTATTGAAACAGCAGTCAGTTTTCGACCAATACCAGAGTGAACCGGAATACCATCGATGTATTCAACGGTTGCGTTATTTAAATCAAGTATAGCAGTCTGTAAAGGACTGTCTGACCAGGTTGCCTGTTCACTTCGGGTTGCAGTATTGATTTCGGTAAATACCTTTCCATTGCCAAGGTAAACCAGGTGAGCAGTATTATATCCACCTGTTACATCTTCAATATCAAAAAAGAAATCAGAATCAAATTCTGTTTCACCGCTGTTGATTTTTAAAATACCGGCTTGTTTGGTGTATTGGCTGAAGCCGTTGGCTGGGTTGGAGTGTGAAGTCGCATAAACATTACCGTCTTCATCCTTAATTAAACCGGCCATGGTTCCAAAACCACCAATGGGACCAACGCGGGAATCTTCGATTACTTTTACAAAAGTTAATTCAGGGTATTTAAATACAGCTACTTCGGCCTTATCAGTTGATGGGGTGCCATAAGTTGCCGGATCGCTGATGTAGAAGCTAACAAAAAGGTAGTCGCCACTAACCACCATTCCTGAATAAGCCGGTGAAGTTTGATCACTTAAATTGGTAACAGGGGTGTCTGCTGTTTTACTAACTTCCAGGGTAGAAGTGCTGATTAAATGAAGACGAACAATATCAGATGAAGATGCCATTTCAATAGCAACCACATTGTTGTTGTCTCCTTTCACAACATCCTGAATGCTGTTATTAAAGGTAGTGAAACTTGCTGTCTCGCTAAGGTTTCCTTCTGAATCTTTTTCAATTACATATAATCCGGTTGCACCTAATCCTCCGGCACAGAATATCTGGTCATCAATTTTATTGTATGAGTAATAGCCCATTTGAAGCATGTCCTCTCCAATAAAAGAAAGAGTACCTCTCATAAGATCGTTAAAGGCAACTGAATAATACGAGTTATTAAAATTCTCACCGTTGATACCTCCGGTTATAACAAAATCACCACTTGAGCTATTGTTCTCATTATCGCTGCAGGCAATCGTTGCGCCTGTTAATAAGATGGCAGCAGTCAGCTGCATCAAAGTCTTCTTGAAGTTGAATCGCTTCATTTTTAATTATTTATTAGTTATATATATTTCTTAAATCATAAGGTATATCTGAATTTGATCGAAAATGCCCTGCCTGGTTTTTGTAAATAATATTTATCGTAAAGCCTTGCATTTAAAAGGTTGCGACACTCAGCTGAGATATTGTATTTTCCATTATCAAATGCATAGGAGACCATCACGTCATGCGAGGTTTGTTGAGGAATGATATATTTTGGATTCTTAGACCACGACAGGTAGTAGTTTTGTGCATAGTTGAAGAAGTAATTGATGTTGAAATCATCACCTTCGTTCAACATGTTTTTAAAATTCAAACCTGCATTGGCACTGCCAAATAAAAATGGAATATTGGGCACCCGATATTGATAATGAAAATTCTTTTTCCATCCGCCATTGGTGTAAGAATTGTCGTAAACAAATTCAGCCTGATCGGTAATATCCTGATAAGTAACGTTGGCCCCTAAATGAAAAATATCTTTGTACTGGTACTGAATATTACTTTCTACACCCAGCGTCCGTGTTTGATTAAGATTGTCGTAATAGGTTACCGGACTGGCAATCTGAACAACGGTATAAATAAGATCTTTGGCTTCACGATAAACAAAGGTGGCTCCGGTATTAATGGCATGATTACCCCTTAACTTAAATCGATAATCGGCTCCCAGATTGAGGTTATCACTTTGTTCCGGTCCCAAATCTGGGTTGGGATCGATGAATAAACCATCACCAAAGATCTCAAGGGGTGTTGGCATCCGAAAGGTGTGCTCGTAAGAAACTTTAACCTGTAATTTTGGAAGAAGGTAATACGATGAAGCCACACCATAACCTATATTGGTTTTGTTACTTTCAACCGCTTCGGTTCGTTGCGTTTCCAATCCAAAGTCAAAAAGCTTTGATGTTTTTGCATTCAGATGCAGCAATTTGGCAAAAGCAGTGGTACTCCATTTCTGGTTAACATCCAGTTTGTATGCCAATCCGGCAACATGCTTGTTAAGCGATCGTTGAAAACGGTTTGGCAGGTAATCAGGATTTTCCTCATCAAAAGATTCTCTGTCGAAATAATTATAAGAGTAATTGAGCGCTATTGAATGCAATGCATTGATGGTATAACTTGTATTAAACTGGCTCAGGAACTCTTTATCATCCAGTGTTGTAAAAGTTCTGGAGTTTTCACCATCATTGCTTCCTTCAATGGTAAAGGCTTCGCCCAGCCAGTTAAATCTAACTCCGCTTAAGGTATCTATCACCTGCGATTGTTTGAAATTGATAGCGCTGTACAAACTAACATCCAAACCAGGAGTAAATAAATCCTGTTTGTTATACCTAAATGTTGGGATAAGCGATTGGCTGTTTTGCACAATGCCTCCGTAAACTGTTGCCATAGTAGCTCCATGCTGAACCTCTTTATCATTTGCTGAGGCCATCAAACCGAATAATAGGTTATCTGCGTATTTTTTATCTGTTAGTCCCGATTCAATTTTGATAGCTGCCGATCGGTATCTGTCATGAAAACGCTCAACTTCAGCAGTATCGATAATAGCATTATTGGAATTGGTGATGGGTACCCAAACTTTATAATTATTATTTGAGTAGTTTATGAAGGCATTGCCTCGTAAGGTAAAGCCTGAATTAGTGTTGGTATGGGCAAAATTGACGGATGCTTTATGTGTGTTGAAGGAACCATATGAATAGGACAGATCCAGAAAATTCTGTTTTTTATTGGTGATGATATTGACGGCACCACCCAGTGCGTCGGTTCCTAACCAAACCGGCACAACTCCTTTGTAAACATCAATTCGTTCAATCATATTCACCGGTATATCAGCAAAACTTAACGATGAACCAAAGTTGTCCATGGGCAGACCATCCATAAAAAACTTCACCTGATCGCCAGAAAATCCGTTGATTGTGAAGTTGGTATTCGATCCCATTCCACCTTCTTCGGTGATGCGAACTCCTGGAATTTTGTTTAGTACTTCTTTTACATTCGCAGTGCTGTTAAACAGATTCTTAGTAGAGACAGAAGTAACTGAGTAAGCCTGTTCATTAATCTGTGATACAACAGATTTACCACTCACTTCAATATCATTAATCAGATAACTCTTTTCAGTTAATGTAAAAGAGAAATGGCCCGGATTAGAACTCCCTAATTCGATATTTGATGAGTATGATTCGTAGCCAAGAGAACTGGCCTTCAGAGTATATTTACCTTCTGGAATATTTTTTAATTCGTAATAGCCATCGAAGTTGGTTACGGTTCCGAATTCGGTATTTGCCAATACAATGTTAACTCCCGGCAACAATTCACCTTGCGATGATTTAACAGTGCCGGTCATGTTAAAATTACTTTGGCTATACGAATATTGAACGATCCCCAGCAATAAAAAGCAGGTAATTACATGCTTAACACAACTTCTCTTTCCCAACTGATTCAGATATTAATATTTTTCTCGGTAGACAATTCAGAGCATTTGATAATGCTATTGTCAGATAACGTGGCAAAGTTATCTTCGGGAAAAAGACGCATCAATCCCTAAATTTGGGGAATTTACAAAGGTGTTTTGTTAAGTAATCTTATCGATTGCCTTATACAATTTAATTGCAACAAGTATTTATTCCATCGGAAAAGGAAGGTTTGCCTTCCATTTGACAGGTGCTTTAGTGGTATTTAGTTCTTCGATTAATAAAAGAGCATATTTTATGGTCTGACGCATTCCTTCCAGTTCCCACTCAGGATTAAAATCATCTCTGACAGTATGATAATCCTTACCCCAGAATTCAGTATAATTTCTCTCACCGTTATTTTCATCTTCACCTGCCGAAATCCAGACTGCAGGCACTCCGTAACGAGCAAAAGAGAACTGATCAGAGCGGTAAAAAAGTCCTTGATTAGATAATGAAAATTGTGAGTATCCCAGTCCGTCTTTTTGTGCCAGTTTTGTAATGATCTCTTCAAAATCGGAGAATCGGGCTCCGATACCCATAATGCTTTTTGCAGCTGACCAAACAGGAGTTGACTCCAGATTTATATTTGCAATGATGTTGCTTCTGTCGGTATTCTGGGCATAGTATTTTGAACCCAGCAAACCTGATTCTTCGGAGTTACATCCCAATATGGTAACTGAATAATACAATTCGTCCTGATATTCTTTCAGTATCTTGGCAACCAGCATCATTGCAGCCACAGCCGAACCATTATCGATAGTTCCGTTATAGATGTTCTCACCCTCTTTTCCTGAATTCATACCCAAATGATCGAGGTGTGCACTGATTACAATTCGCTCGTCTGTTTGTCCTTGTATGTGAGCCACTACGTTATTGTTGATAACATCTCTGAAACTGTTGTCACCACTAATGTGTGCCTGAAAACCAAGCTCCACGGGTTGAAAATCGTTTGTTTTGGTTTTTTCGTATAACTCATCCTTATCTAAGCCCTTACTAAGCAGTAGTTTTTCAAAACTGCTTTCTTTCATCCATCCTCTGAATTGTAAATTATTTTCCAGTTCAGACTCGATATACAATTCTTCTCCCGACCATGAGTTTTTAACTACATTCCAGTCATATCCTGCAGTTTCATCAGTGTGAATCAATAAAATACCGGCAGCGCCTCGTCGGGCAGCTTCTTCTATGTGGTAAGTCCAGCGCCCGAAATAAGTAAGTGTTTTACCTTCAAAAATTTCAGGATTATAAAAACCCGGATCATTAACCCTTGTAATAACCAGTTTGTTTTTTACATCTACATCTTTGTAATCATCCCAGTTCCAGATATCTGTTTTAATTCCAAAGCCCACAAAAACAACATCCGCCGTCAAATCAATATGTTCTTTTTCTGTAGTGAACGAACCAACAATATCATCAATGTAATTAAGTTTAATTCCATTTGCTTCGGCCATAATTCCTGTGTTTGAAAAGCCTTTCATCACAAATGGTTGAAGATATGATTTGTTGTTACCCGGCTCCAGATCCATATATTTACAAAGACTTTTAACATAGATCTCTGCCAAATCACCACCTCTGGTTCCGGGAGCCCGACCTTCCAATAAATCATGCCCCAAAAACTCCATTACGCTTTGCATTTCGTTTTTTGATAGCTGATCAGCCCTTTCTTCAAACGTTATTTTTTCAGGTTGAGAGCAGGAGCTGATAAGAAGTATTAATAACAGTGCATAAAACGATAGTAAACTTTTCATTTGAATGGTGATTATATTTTTAAATAGAAGGTCTTAGTTTATGTTCAAATCTATGAAATTAATATTGAAGAATAACCGATTTAGCCTCATTGCATCGAGGAGGATTAGATTATTTCCTCAATCTTTAATGTTTTACCATTAAATTGGACATCATCACCTGCCTGTTTATCCTTTAATATTTTGCCAACAGGTGAGGCAAGCGAAATAGAATAGTAATCCTGATTATCTATTTTGATCTTTCCGAGTGCAATACTAATAAAGTAATTGCCCAGGTTGGTTTTTACCAGACTACCAAAACTAACTTTACTGTTTATAAAGGAAGGATTAACTTTTGCCAGATCGTTGTTTGATTGCTTAATATGAGCCATTTGTGATTTCAGATTATTAAGTTCAATCTGCATCATTTCTCTTCCCGTCTCAAATTTATCACCCGCACTACTCTTGGTATCGTTTTGCATCGATTCAATGGTTTCTTCCATTGCTGTCGACAGAATGTTCATCTTTTCTTTTAACATTTCCAGCATTTGATGAACAAGCTGCTGTTTTATGTCGATACTGATTTTCATTTTAGTACATTATTCAAGGTTGTTTTTCTCAAGCCATTCAGGATAATGTTTATTGATAAGCTTTGATGGCCAGGTACCATAATAGGCATAACCGGCACGGCGTTCACGCTCAATCTCTGATAAATGATAATGAATTACCTTATCACGACCGACGAATATTGCCTTATTGGTTTCGATTTCATAAAAACGTGCCCACAAAGGTTCAGCATCTTTTTTAGCTTCTACTTTACGATCCTTTTTTCCTTCGGGGTCTTTAAAATTTGAATATTCCAGATTACTAATCTGCACTTCTTTAAACCATTCGACTGCACTTTTAATGGCAGTAATCACTTCGTCTGAAGGATTATCAATCTTCATAAGGAAGCGAACAATGTCAACACTTTCTGATCCTGATAATGAGGGAGGTTCAAAGTTTCGTGCCCACACGGGTTCAAAGCTTTCTTCATCATGTTGAGCACACCACACGGTAAGTTTCCCGTTAACTTTAACCTGAGTTTTTAAAATGCATTGAATGCCCTTTTCGATGGCATCCATTGCATGCTCGCGGTATTCTGGTTTGACAAAAATAAATTCGTTTTTCCCTTTTGCAACTTTGGAGAGCAACTGCATAACATTCATCATTGCATTGTCGTTGTATGTGATGGCTGTATAATAACCTTCCCGTAAAGGGTAAAACTGTGGCCAACCGCCATTTTCATATTGCGATTCAAACAAATAATCCAAACCTTTATAAAAAGCTGTTTCGTATTTTACATCCTCATTGGCATTAATCATGAGAGCAAGGAAATGAATGGGTACAGTTGTGGCATTATTATCAATGGTATTGGAGTTTTTGCCGTGATGTGCATCGTCCAGCAGCTCATCTGATTCGGGTGTGACTGTAATATCCGTATTCTTTGGCCATGCACCTTCTTTTGACTGGTAAAGAAGAATGTTGTCAGCTATTTGAGTAGCTTCTTTTGATTTATACCAGGCTAGTTTTTGTTTTAAGATATTTTTTCCGGACTCTGATTTCAGTTTTTGAGCATTGCAAAAAGCTGAAGTACCTATTAAGATTGAAAGAACTAAGACTATTTTTTTCATAACATTTATTCGGAATCAGACATGGTCAACTTTATAAATATGTTTCAATTAAAAGAGTTAAAATTAAAACATTAGCAGTTATTTAATCCAATGTAGATAGAAAATTTATTACATTTGAATAAACATCTTAACCTAGCTTATGTCTAATTTTCTTATGATTGCTGGAATCGAATTAATTATTGTTCTGTTAGTTATTGTATTTGTATTGTTATTGCCATTACTGGCTTTAATAAGCATATTAAAAAACGAATTCAAAGGTAATAACAAAATTGTATGGGTGTTGGTCGTTTTGTTTTTACCATTTTTGGGATCCATTCTTTATTTTACGATGGGTAAAAATCAAAGAGTATAATTAAAAAGCCCCAAAACAAATGCTTTAGGGCTCCTTTTTCATAGATTCAGAGTAGTTTGCGCACTATCCCAATGCACAATAATATTTTATGATTCCTGGCATGTTTGGTGCGCCAGATCTTTTATTTCCAGTATAGCACCATGCAAATCACTTATTTCTTCTTCGGTGGGTTGCTTAATTGTGTATTTATCTAAAGAACATATATCCTGAATGCTTTCGTATTTCAGGATACGATCTTTTAATTCCGGATCCAAATCAATTTCGCGTTCCAATCCGTATATTAAATCTGAAAAGGTATGATTGTCAGGTAGGTTATCCTTAAAATCAAGAATGGCCATCACATAGCTTTCAAGACCCATCGATAGCATATTATATCTGATATCCGTACCGAATTTACTTGTCTTACCCGGTTTAGGCATGCCGTTCATATACTGATCACCTTCTTTCAGCCAGCTCTTCCAGTTGTTTTCTTTAATCATCATAGCAAAAGATTTTGAGTTATTTCAGTATCGTTAATTACGATGCACAGTTTGATGAGCAACCTGAGCAGGCGCCCATGCAATCGCCTTTTACAACAGTGTCTTTGGCAGTGAACAGATTTAGTTCATCAGCTTCCTGCATCTTAATGTTGTCAGTAGCACTCCCTCTTTTGGCTTTGTAAACGGTTAAACCCATATCCATACACATCAGGTAAGTTAACAAAGGCATTCCTTCGGTAATGATGGTTTTAACACCTTGTGCCTTTAGCTGAACACATAGATTGCCAATATTCCCTATGTCGTAAGTATGAGGCTCAACAACATACGCTTTATCTTCATCATTATAAATACAACCAAAGTCGGCGCTGATCAATGGACCTACAGTTGATTCTTCAGGGGTACTGGTTCCAGTCATTGGCAAAAATACTTTCATAATTGTATTGTTTTTGAGTTCTACCTTTATTTGAGTAATTGATTACCCAAAAGAAGTGCCAAGAGGGTCTATTTGTACATTATCAAATATTTAGGCATTTGGATGAAGGGTAAGTTCTACATATATGTAAGTTTTAACGATAACTGATTACAATATTGTATTGCAACATTGATTGATTAATGTTTATTCTTCAATCTGGCTTCACTATTTTATACAATCGATAGAAAAATAAAAATTGTAGATTTGATGCATCAAAGCATGATTATGATTGGAAATAGAATTTTGGTGGTGGATATCGAAACCACGGGTTTTTTAAATCAGGGAGGTAAAATTGTTGAGATTGGTATGGTATTGCTTAATCTCGAAAATGGTGAAGTAGAGCCAATATATGATTCATTGATATGTGAGCCGGGATTTAATTGGAATCATACAACAGGCGGTTTCGGTTGGATCTTTCAAAATTCAGATTTAACCCCACAGGAGGTATTTGATGCTCCATCATTGGAATCACAACGGGAGTCTATACAGTTTCTGTTTGATAATCATAGAGCTACAGCCTTTAATAAACGCTTTGACTTTGATTTCCTACGAGACAGGGGATTCCGAATAACAGAGTTACCATGCCCAATGGTGGAAGCAACACCGATTATAAAACTTCCTTCACGAAATGGATATGGAGGATATAAATGGCCCAAGGTTGAAGAGGCGTGGCACTATTTTTTTGGTAACACGGGTTATATTGAAGCACACCGGGGTATGGATGATGCAGCTCATGAAGCTAAAATTGTATATGAATTATACAAAATGGGTGTTTTTGTAGTATAGTGTGTTAGAAATAAGAACGGTTCTTTATGAATCATCAAAATTAAAAGAACCGTTCCAATCAATTATTTATCTATTTCATTCAACTTTATCACATCGGCAAAGATCAGTCGGTCGGTTTGTTCTGATTGTTCCAGCCTGTTTTGATACGCTGCGGGTAAATCAGGAATTCTGTTCGGACCTCTTTCGTATTCTTCAATCACAATGGAGAAAGGCGCTGTTTTATAGCGGGGGTGCAATTTAAATTCTTTCTCAATTTTGAATTTACTTCCTGAAATGTATTCTTTCCGGGTGATAGGGTAAGTAATAGTTTCTTCTTCAAGTCTTTTATCAGTCTTACCATCAGTAATTATTCCATAAATGGGTTGAGCCATTTCAGTGTCGAGGAAAGATATCTTCACAAAATTGTAATTACCATATTTGGCATTGCCCGGATTATAGATTGTACCTTCAATGGTTAAGGTGAACTTTGAATTCTGATCATCCTTTTTAAACTGCAGTGTTGTTTGTCTATCCGGAACCAATTGAGTCATTTTGGCCACAACCACCTGCGATAAGCAAACATCACTGTTATCCTCACGCACTGAATGAGGCTGATACCTTGCCAGAATTAATTTCACAAATGGGAAATACATCGATTGAGGATCAATGGCTAAATCACAGAACCAAAGTTGACGTTCCTGATCGAAATGGACCGGATAGGCAACCACTTTAGCCAGAGCACCTGCTTTTCCTGGATACTGAAGTTTTGTGTCAATAACAGGATTCATTCTGAAGTCCTGTGGCTGAGGACTTACATTTTCAGGTCTTGTTCCATACAATATCGGATCGATTCCCCAATGTGTATAGTCATTGGTATAACCTGCATTGGCCGACATCATTGTGGTAAATGTTGCATTGGATTCTGGTAGAATCACACCCAGCATTTCATCATCTCCAGATGAATACCATGGTCGTTTCAGATAAACTCTTAAACCACCGCCCATTCGTTGATGTCTGACAGCATCTTCTGTCTGGGTTTTACGCCATTCGAAAGTAGGTATGATGTAATCAATCTCGGGTGCTTTGGGTCTTGCTGAACTCAAAATATTCACCTTTTCGAGCCATTCACTTTCGCGGGTGGTAGTCAGGTTGCTATTCGAAGCCAGTATCTTATCAAAATATTCACGATATCGCGAAGCTGCCACCAGTTTATAATCAACCCAGCGATGTTTGGTGTCTCCAAATTTATGCTCAAGAGGTTTAATTCTCAGGTTCATTTGTTTTACAAAACCAAAACGTGTTGCCTGAATATCATATCTTACTTTTTGGGCAAGGTTGGTTCGTGCCGAAACTTTGGTTTTTTGCAACTGTTTAAACTCTGTGTTTTGAGCAGCAAATAATTGGTTTACTTTTCGCGCTTTAGGCTGTGGCTGGGCTTCGAATCTTTGTTGACTCTGAGGCTTAATGCGCATGATTGGCTGAACCTTCAGATTTTGCACCGGAGCAAGTTTAAGCTCTTCTGCTTCGGGCACCGTTCCCTTGGTAATTATATCATCGTGATAATTAACATGAATGTCTGATATGGAATTTCTTCCGGTTTTTTCTTTGATTTTTATTGAAATACCATCGTCATGAGGTTCGGTCCATTTAGCCTGAAATTCAACCTTCTCTGTGCTCTCGCCATGAATATCGAATCGGGTATTGATCAATGCAAATGTGGTATTGTAATCTCTATCAGGTATTAATTCTTCAATAATCGGAGCGTCAACAGGCTGATGAACAGCGTGTACCAGTTCAATCTCACGCGATGGACTCACCATCCAGTGCTGACCTGATACCGCCAGTTTTTCAAGTTCGCTGATATTGCCAGGATTATCATTGATAATCATTTGCCAAATGGCTGAGAGTTGTTTCAAATCCTCTTCGCGCCAAAATGTGCTGAACTTTATTATGGTCCGGATTCCTTTGGGCAGATAAACGGTGAAAATACTTTGTGAACCATCCCATTGGGTATTCATTTCGCCTTCTTCAAGTCTGATACGTATTTCTTTGGCATGATACCAGTCGTTGGGAATGTTGACAGCATTTGTATTACCGGCTGTTATTTCATCGTTCCTAAAGAAGCTGAACAGGCGTGGATCAAACTCCTGCGTATGTGTGTTTTCATATCCTTCAGCAATAAAAAGTGCTACCCCTGCTGCCATTGGATCAGGAAGGTAGATAATCTCAACATCAGATGGTTTGTAAATCTTTTCTTTGTTTTCCTCATCCTGTTGAAACAAACCTTCGTGGTTGGTAATGATCTGATAGATTTCTTTTGCTGACTGTGGATCATTCTTAAACGCCTGCTCAAACTTATTATGCGTTTCAGCCATTAACTGACTGTTTTTGGGTGGTAAAAGGAATCGTTGAGAATAATCATCAAACTTCAGACCGTTGACCATGTGATCATTTTCATAATCAGTTGACGACTGGTCAAAGTTACTTCGGATAACCATTTCTTCCAGAAATTCTCCATCCTTTAGTTCATTACCAGCCAGTACTATCGGGCTGGCCAATGGTTCGTATCGCATATATCTGATATTCTCGCGGATGGTTTGGCCGGGTGATTCACTTGCGTGATCAATAGGAACACTATTACCAGCCAGGTCAACAGCACGAACCTTAACCCGGTAATCTTTACCAAATCGAAGTTTAGGTAATGTGCCGGGTATAATTTTCGACTGGGCATTTACTTTAAACTCAAGGTCGGGATCAAACTCATATTTTTTAATCTCCTGAAACTTTGATTTATTCACAAAGTCACGTTTAGTATCATCGTCTCCGTCAAAGTCATCCGATTCGTTGATGGCGTACCCGGGTTTACGAACCGACAAACTCCAACCTTCCCAGCGAGCTAGTGTTTCCGATACGAAAACATCGTCCGGATCATCCGGATCTTCAGCAATACCTAATTGAATGAATCCTTCATCGGGTACAATATCTTTAATAGCTTGTGCATTATTTCCCTCATCAAACCAGTAATATTCATCCTGTTTC
Organism: uncultured Carboxylicivirga sp.; assembly: GCF_963674565.1. Classification (NCBI taxonomy): domain Bacteria; kingdom Pseudomonadati; phylum Bacteroidota; class Bacteroidia; order Marinilabiliales; family Marinilabiliaceae; genus Carboxylicivirga; species uncultured Carboxylicivirga sp. The sequence continues at coordinate 4,172,101 of NZ_OY771430.1, read as the reverse complement.
TGATGTAACGAAAACCAACGATCGGGTTCATCATTATAGGCTATATCCATTCGGTAACCCTGAATAACATCGGTAGAGTACAGGGTTTTATCAGGTATTTTTATTTTGAGTGCAAGGTTTTGTAATGTAGGTTTTTGTTGAAGTTGCAGATTTTCAATTTTCCCGCCAACACGCTTCAATTTTTCTTGTTTCAACTCCACTTTTTTTACCGGAGTGGCAACAAAAGCCTGTTTTAGTTGAACATTGGTTTCGATGCTTCGGAAGAGGTGTTCGGCCATTCCGTTTTTGGTGATGGCAATACCTGCCGAACGCATAAATGGCAATCCTTCATCCTCAGGAGGTTCAGGCTCTTCGATCTGTTTTATCTGCAGCGCCCTGCTTTTTAGTAATTCGGCTCTTATTTCGTAAAACTGGGCAATCTCCTGCACTTTGTTTTCTGCCATGTTATTGGTCTTAAGAGCAGTGCCATCAGCATCAATTTGTACAACGGAAAACTCGTTTGTATTGATTCTTACAAACCCCTTATCGAATATCGAATCTGATTTATCACCGATGTAGAAACCTTTGTCGGTAATGTTATAAGCCGTTGGAAGCAACGATACCGTTGTGCCTTCTTCGTCAAATTCAAGTGCATTTATAACCAATTGTATGGAACCCGAATCGGGGATGGATTTTGTGTAAGGAATGGTGAAATCCAATACTAATCCCAGTTTTCGCATTATTTGAGGATAACTGTTGACAACAGCCATGATATCATGAAATTCGAATCGTGGTTTCTCCAGTTTAACAGGAGTTAGACGTGTAATGATTTTTCGATCTACTCGGTGAAACTGTCTTAGCTGACCAAAATCGTCCTTTGGTTTCATGGTTGCGGCGAACTTCATAAACTTATCACGACGAACATCGGATTTGATTTTTATGTCGTTATTATCGTTTTTGAAGTACAGTTGTTCAGCTTTGATTTTTGTTACCCGTTTAGGCTTCTCAGATTCTTCTATGGTGTTTACATCCAGTTTCATTCTGGAGATGGAACCAAACTTATTTTCGTCGACAAAAACATCGGCAGAAATCTTTCTGACCGGATTTTGAATGGCTGTTTCCTTGTAGCTTTTCAGCATAAAATCGTTGATGTGTTTAACCGGGAAAGAGTAAATATTCTTTTTTGGAATATCTTCTTCATCTTTAAAATCATCGACCTTAATATCTTTATGAAAGATGTTTTCGAATAGCTGGGTATCGATGTTTTCTTCTGCCAGTTCAGCATCCAGAATTTCACCGTTTTTTAGCTTAAACTGAAAATCGGCATCAAGTAACTTATGCGGAAATTGGAGGATATCTTCAAATTCGGCAAGCGTGGTATCTTTGGGTGTTGATAATTTTATGGTTGTATAAACCGATAGTTTAAGAAACGATTCCCCATTTTTTTCAACTCGTTGATGAGGTAAGGTTGTAAATATTATTTCTTGTGGCATGGTTCTTCTTATTGATGGAAAAATTGAGTGTAAATTGATAATGTGTTAGCTTGCAAAGGCGGCACAGTATTCCTGCCAGTCGTCTTCGTCTATCATCTCAATAAATTTCGGATCGGCATCTGCTCCTTTCAATTCGCGTCGTACAGTAACTTTAACCGTTTTGCTAAAGAACAACACTTCCACCTTAACTTTTAAGGTAGCTTCACCTTCCAGCTTCTGAACTTTATCGTTAATGATAACAGCGCTAAAGGCCAGATAAAACTCAAGAGATAAGGATATCAGACCAAGAATGGACAAGTGACCGTTTAAGCGGAGGTAACCGGTTAAAGTCGTTGTCTTTTCACCTTCGACAATCTCCATTTTGTAATAGAATCCTCCCATGGCTGAAACTCCACCTGAAGCGACGCCAACATTTAGCGACATGGCTGCACCAAATTCAAAGGCTGCCTCAAGCGACTGAATTCCTTGTAAAGTGGTTACCATCATAAAGTATCCGCCACCTCCAAAACATGAAATGGTTAACAGGAACGGATTCTCCCGTTTACAGAAATTAAATCCCATCGTTAGCGGAGCTCCGGTAAATGGCAAGGTAATATTTGCTCCCAGGCTGATGTTGGAAATCATACAGATACCCACTTCCACATTAGGAATAGCCAGATCGAAACCTGCTGTAACGCCTGTTGGTTTGAGTTTGATGTACGGACCACTGTCTGAAAATCCGTCACTCGGAATAACACTTTGCAGATTGTTGACAAAGTTCAGAACCCCTTTAAATTGTATCGGATCATTCTTATCGATATCCACTTTAACATCAGTCTTTTCCGATGATCCGGTTTTGAACTCCAGATAATTGAATTTGACTGCCAGTAATGGAACAATATCAATCCCAAATTTTTCGAACCGCGCTTTCCCGTTCATCGATGCCGGCTTATCAGCATCAAAAGGTTTTTCAAATTTGGTTGTTATTGATAGGGCGTTTGATGGATTATCTACGTTTACATTCAGTAGATCTGGAATGATTTCCATTGTTTCCCCGCCCAATTCCGGTTGCCATTTATATTCGGCATAAAAGGCTTCTTCGGTCAGATAGGTTTTAAGGTTTGGAATTCGAGGAATGGCATCATTCAAAGCCTGTAACAGTTCGTTGACCTTATCTTTAATGGCTTGTTTCAGACTATTGATTTGGTCTTGTATCAGTTGCTGACCATTTTCCGCTTCTTCTTCCAGCAGCAGAATCTGATTCTTGATGTCGTCAATGTCTTCACGAATTGACGAAACTGCATTTTTCATTCCGTTAAAGGCACCACCCAGCTCAAGTGGAGAACCACTTTTGCCAAAAAGCAAGGAGAAAATATCAATGACTCCAAAGATTTTGGCTACCGGAAGATCATCGAAGACCTCAAAGAATTCATTGGGAACAAAGTTTAAAGCTTTTAAATCATCCAGTTTGCCATTAATAGGTCCCTGTAATTTGCTTAGGCCTGAAACACCCATATTAGGAACCAGAAATCCTCCTGACTTATCAGATCCACCCGAAAAGTCAATTCTGTTATTACTGGTTACCCTGGCAAATACTTCGCCGTCGTTGTTGTCATCCTCCAAACCAATGATTACAGGTTCACGAATTCCAGTCAGTTCAGAAATTTGTTCAACAAACACCTTGGCTTCCTTCATCTTTGGATGAAACTTAATTTCTCCGACAGCCTGAACGGGATAAATCTGAGCATCAAACTTAATCATCTCTGTTTCGAAAGATGTATCGCCATCTACCAGAAATTCGGAATAGGCTACTTCTTGTCCGTTGAAATCTGTTTCAGTGTATGTGCTGTTGTAACTATTTGATGCTTTCCCCCGGTATTCTTCAATTACCTGCTCCATTAATGAGGAGTCTCTGGCAATTCGGTTTTCCATAAAGGCCAGTGGCATTCTGAAAGCGTGTTCTTTACCTTCTTTATCAGTGGCTACAATATCGAATTGGAATGGTGCATTAGCCACATTGATATAGAAATTATAGGTAGTGTTGGCTCCACTATTAGCTAATTTGAATCTATTTGAGCCGCCGTTATTGGCAGACACAGTTATCAAAGTGCTTTGTTCAGGATTATCAATGTTAGGTGTTTTTTCGGTTTTGATTCTGATTGCCTGGAATGGAAATTCAATAAAATTACCATTTGGATCATTTCGTGAATACAATACCTCTTTTTCAAGCACAACCACAAACATTCGCTGACGGTTAAGAGCAGCCTTGGTTTGAGGATGAAATTTACGTTCAGTTATTTTTACAACAGCTGCGCGGTGACCGAACGGAAATAAATAACCTTCTTCAACAATCTTTACAAAATGATCACGCCCCAGAGTTGCAATGTGTTCCCATTCAATGATATTCAGATATGTATCTTGTGGAGTTGGAACATCAAAAAAAGCATGCCAGTCGAGGTATGCCCCCAGCGTTGTAAGCATCAGATCGTTTACAGGAACAGGAAATGGAGTAAAACCAGCCAGGTAATTAGAAGTGGTATGTACAAGCTTCTGCCGGTTGTTAGCATCTAAGGATGCCATAAAAGGGTAGTTTCGTTCCTTGGCAACTTCATAGTTCTCGTCGGCATCATCGGCCCAAAGCGCCCTGATTGTTTTCAAATGTGGTAGTGCTGTTCCTGAAATTTTATTGTTTCGCAGCTTAACACCAAGTCTGGTATGCCACAATTCCGATACTTCGCCTTTATTGGTTGAAAGACGATCCAATATCCTGAATTCTGTTTTAAGCTGTTGGTTTTTATTGATTGTCAGATCTTCAGTGTTTCGAAATTCAACCTGTGTTTTGTGGTAGAAATCATTTGTTTGATTAGGTGAAATATACATGAGGGTAGGAGCCTCTATCGAGGTGCTACTCTCCGGAATGGGTTCGACCTTCCAAACTATATTTTTAATGATTGCTGCGTTGAAAGATGGTTTTATAGTTGCAGCAGCTTCGGGTTTCAGAACTTTCTGAATTTCATTATCATCATATACCTGCAGATTTCTGACTTTAGATGCATTGTTTTCTGCCAGCTTAATTCCAAAATCAGTGGAAGGACTATCGAGGTATTTAAGTTTTTTATTAGGTTGAATACGTGTCTTTTTATCCAATTGCAAGCGCATTGGTCTTTTGGCTACCCGCAATGTAGGCAGCTTGATCCATGCTCTAGGATGAACCCTTAAGTTGAATTTGCTCCAATCCAGTAAGGCCTCCATAATTAGAGGGAATCCTTCGCTGTTTGCCGGTAATTCGTAAACCAAACGGCTTTTACGGGCTCTAAGATGTTTGGCGGGTAGTTGAATATCTCCAGCTGATGTAAGGTGGAAACCGGGTTCCGGTATAGCTGTTGATTCGTAATAAGCTTCCTCCAGGGTATGCTGACTTTGGAAATATACATAGATAACACCGGGTTTTTTAGCATTATCAAGTTCGAGATAAGAAGTTTGGTTTTTATGGATAAAACTGAAGTTATGAAACACAAACTCAAGCATCACCATATCTTCAGGTCGAAGCACTTTTATTGAAATAGCCGACTGTGGTTTGAACTTAATCTGATCATATTGGATTTCAAGTTTTTGTTGAGTAGGTTTTACTTTTCGGATATCTTTCTGTTGAATTTGTTGAGTTGTCCTTCTAACAGGCTCCTGTGGATTGGAGCTATCTGTGAAGTTTGTAGAATCATTTGTATTTAAGATTCTTATCGGATCAGATTGAAGATATTCTGCACTAAGAGTCGTTGCATTTTCTATTTTTGGTTTAAATGACTTTAAGTTAGGTTCCAGAATCACCTGATCGAAGTGTGAATTTAATCCAAATGCTTCAATATCCGGTATTTTATCATTTTGTTCTAACTTAAAAGCTCCCAGTTTATTTTGAATCCAGGTACCACCTTTGGGCAGACCTGCTGCAATATATTGATTGGTTTTATCTTGTTCGAGGTATTCCGAATAGCAGAATATGTGATCTATTGGAATTTCGCTGTCATTAAAATTTCCAGGCTTAAATTTCAAATGAGACACAATCGTGTTTATCCACAAAAGTTGGATTGTGCCTGTTTCAATGTTTAAAGGTACAATCTCATTCTGACGACTGATAAATTGTCCTTCTTTCAGTTTTGTTTGAGAAATATATTCCTGCCAACCCTTAAAATCATGAACGGTTATACGTGTTGATTTATTGATTGATGATTTAATAAACAGTGGATGACCGGATGGAGTTATTGTTAGATCAGAACAGAAATATTCAGAATTGTTTAAACAACATCTGATTTTGTTATTTGATTGAAGATCAACACTCCAGTCCGGTTTCAGGTTAATGGTAAATTGTCCGTCTAAATCAACTTGTGCGTGGGAGTTCAATCGAAGTAAACTATTACGCATACTAGCAGTTTTTTTGATGTCTGAGATATCATCGATCCAATCGTTAAAACAGAATGAATTCTGATAGTCAAATTCAGGAATCGTCAGGTCGCAATGATTGCCGTTTTTAGTTATCCCGGCATAAACCGAAAACCGTAGGTTAGTTCCTTTAAACTTAAGTCTTGTGGCTTTAATACGATGGTAATTGTCCGATTCGGTATGCTGTACATTGAATCCCTTCTCAAAAACAGCATTTGAGAATTGCCATACCTTTCGGCCATTTTTTGAGACTGTTAAACCATTTCTTGTTTTCTGAACAGAAATAGATGAGGAATTCATGGCTTTTAAGGAACCAATAAAAGGATTCCAGGCTATTGAGCCCAGACCAAGAGCTTTAACAAAATTTCGTCTACCGATTAGCTTAGGAGATGAACTGGCAGGATGCACTACAAATTGTCGTGCTTTTTTCAGTTGTAGGTGTTTAAAGCGCATTTCGTTTTGAATTAGGTCGAATCAAGTTACGCGAATAATATTTGAAAAGAAATACCTTGATGAAAATTTCAGATATAGAATCTGTTAGACGAAATACTTCACAATATTTTTCTCTTAAGTTTTATCGTATCTTTGTGCCTACTTACAGTACTTCATTAATAAGATTTAACTGTACTCAGAACGTAAAAAAGCAATATGAAATTTGAAGAATTCGGGCTTAATGCCAGAGTGTTGAAAGGAATAGAAGAATTAGGATATAAGCGACCAACAGATATACAGTACAAAGCCATACCTGCAATTTTGGAGGGAGAGGATGTTTTGGGTATTGCTCAAACCGGTACCGGAAAATCCGCAGCATTTGCCATTCCTATTCTTCATTTGTTACAAAAGAAGCGGGCTGCTGTAGATGCAGGTGTTCGTTGTATTGTGATGACTCCGACTCATGAACTGGCACTTCAGATTACTGATGTTTTTAAAAATTTAGGTAAGAATACAACACTGAAGTTCACTGCAATTATTGGTGGAACTGATCAGGATAAACAGATTGAACGTCTGCAGAAAGGAACTGATATAATCATTGCTACTCCGGGCCGCGTTTTTGACCTTGTGAATCAGGGGCATCTGAAAATTTATAATGCTGAGATTTTGGTTCTGGATGAAGCTGATCACATGCTTGATCTGGGTTTTTACAAGGATATTCAGGACTTGATAAAGTATCTTCCTAAAAACCGTCAGACACTATTTTTCTCGGCTACCATTGATAAAAAGATTAAGAAACTGGCTTATTCTTTGGTAAGAAAGCCCATTCGAATTCAGATATCACCGAAAGACCCGGTTGCCAAAAACATTGAACACTCACTTGCGCATATCGAGATGGATCATAAAAGATTTTTTCTTGAGCGTATTGCAACATCCCATCCTGATAGCAGAATTCTGGTTTTTGTTAGGACTAAAGTACGTGCCGAACGAGTTATGAAAGCCATGGAAAGGGTGGATATCAAAAGTGTTACCATTCATAGCGATAAGTATCAGGATGAACGTACCAAGGCCATGAATCTTTTTAAGAATGGTGATGTAAAAATGCTCATTGCAACTGATGTTAGTGCCCGTGGAATTGACATTCCAAATGTTGATTATGTAGTTAATTACGATATGCCCGATCAGGCAGAAAACTATGTTCATCGTGTTGGCCGTACTGGAAGAGGAAAACAGAAAGGTTATGCCATTTCATTTTGTAGTGCTGATGAAAAAGAATTATTGGATACAATTGAAAGCTATGTTGGTTACCAATTGCCGGTAACAGAATTGGATAAAGATGAATATCTGGATACCATTGATTTTTCGGCAGAAACGAGTACCGATTGGAAGAACCTGATGAAAGAAGCTGAAGCGATGGAAGAGGAGATCTCAAAAATAAAACGCAAGAAGAAGAAACGTTAGGTTGAAGTTGATAGCACTAAGGCCGAAGTCCAAAGTCCGGTTTGGGAAATTCTTGTATCCGAAAATCTAATAATCTAACAGTTAGATAGTCAAGGAGTCTACATTATGGTAGATATTCAAAATCAATTTTACTCATTGAGTTAAAAAGATTAATTCTCGCTTTTGGATTCAATTCGGTCATTTGTTCAACAATTGCCCGGGCTTTGTAACGGATAGTGTGATCTTCAAATGGACATTCACGTTTTAGCGATGGAAACCCCATAATGTCGGCATAATGCTTCATTTCGCTGTTGGTTAAAAATATCAATGGGCGGATAACCTTTATTTTACCATTAAACATATCTAATTGTGCTGGTATGGATGAAATATTGGCGTGTTGAGCCATGTTCATAACCAATGTTTCAACAGCATCATCCAAATGATGGCCAAAAGCGAGCTTTTTAATACCCAGTTCATTGGTTAGTTGAAAAAGCTCTTTACGTCTGTTGCGCGAGCAGGCAAAACAAGGTTTTTTGTTTCCAGCTGTTTCTAAATTTGCTTTTGTATGAATCAGGTGAAGTGTCACATCCAGACCATCGCAGAATTCTTTTAACCATTCTACATCAATCTGATAAGGGACGTCTTCCGTGATGACGTGAGCTGCATGTAAATGGTAATGGATGGGTAATACTTTTCTTCGCGATGAAAGAATCTCAAGTAATGCCAAACTATCTTTTCCTCCCGAAACAGCCACCATTATATGATCATCAGCGTTAATCATATTGTACTGATTAATTGCCTTCCCAACAGTTTGACGAATTTTCTGAATGGTGTATTGCTTCTGCTTCTTATTTTCAAACATGGGGCAAAAATAGTTAAAAACATATTTATCAATAAATAAGTAATTAATATATTTGATGTTAAATAAATAATCAAAATGAAAAAACCTATACCTTTTATCTTGATGATATTCTTTGCTGTATGCTCATTTGCTCAGGAAAAGCAGCTGATTTCTTCAGCTGGCATGAGTGTCAACACTAGTAATTATATAATTGATTTTGCCATAGGAGAAACAATCATTGGTGGGTATAATGGTGATAATATCAGTTTCTTGAATGGAATATTGTTTTCAGAGAATAAAATTTCTACACATAATTCATCAAAGAAAGAATCTTCTTTGAAGCTATATCCAAATCCAGTGGATGATGTGATGATAATTGATGGGGTTGATATAAATGAAATTAAAAGTGTTAAAATGTATGATTTGACGGGTAAACAAGTCAAAAGCCTGAAATTAAGAACGAATCAAATCGAAGTTAAAAATATCCCTCAGGGTGCCTATATATTAATTATCCAAACAGGAAATCTGACTTACCAAGAAAAATTTATTAAAAAATAACAACCCGCTATGAAGACGATCGCTACTTTTTTTTATTTGTTTTTTACTGTCTTGATGTTTGCCCAGTCTGGTGCCCCGCAACATTTCAATTATCAAACCCTGATACGTAATTCTGATGGAACATATGTTGCCAATACTGATGTGTATATCAGACTTTCTATTCTTGGGGAATCACCCAATGGAGCTGTTCTTTATAACGAAGTTCACCAGGTAACAACCAATGATTATGGTTTGATTTCTCTTAAAGTAGGAGAGGGAAGTTCAACTGATCATTTTACATCAATTGACTGGGGCAATACAACAATGTTTGTAAAAGTGGAAGCATCAATAGGTGATGATCAGAATTACTTTGAAGTTGGAACCAATCCATTTAGTAGTGTTCCGTATGCCTTGTATGCTGAGAAAACAGGTACTGATTATAAAGTTCCAAGTGGTACCGGAATATTAAGTTTTAATCCGGAAGCACCGGAGGGCTATGGTTTTTCGGGGAATTATTTAACTACAAAAAAGCTCGATGCACAATGGGAAGAGGTAAGTTCAATGAATTATGCAAAAAGATATGCTGCTAATTGCAGTAGTGATGGTTATGTGTATGTATTAGGTGGTGAAACAAGTTCTGCGGTGGCTTCTGATTTATTTGAAAGATATGATGTAAAAAGTGACACATGGGAAGAATTAAATACATTGCCTTATGGCGTTCGTCTGGCATGTGCTACAGATTTAAATGGGATGATATACTTGGCTGGTGGAATAAAGTCGGGTTATTCTGTAAGTTCTAATGAGTTATATTCATATAATCCTACAACAAATGAATGGAAACAGGAAACATCCATGATTAGCGGACGAAGAAGTGCAGGATTGGTTAATTATGGTGGTAAATTATTTATTGTTGGAGGGTTGCAGGGTGATAATATAGTTATGGATGTAGAAGGATATGATCCCGTAACTGCTACGTGGAGTAAAGTAACAGAGTTGCCAGAAGAAGTAATAGGTGCGAAATGCGCTGTCTTAGGAGATAAGATTTTTGTAATAGGTGGTTATACTCTAATAGATGGCAATTACAATTACAAGAACGAGGTCTATTCATATGATGTTGTAAAAGATGTATGGCAAAGAGAAGAGGATATAAGAATGTCACGCAGAGACTTTACTGCTCATTCTGGTGATGGTTATATTGTAATTGCTGGTGGATTAAATTCTGATGGACTTATGTCTGAAACTGAAGTCTACTCTGAAAACACAAAAAGATGGATCCGATTGGGAGATTTAACTTATCCAAGAATAACAATTAATGGAGCATTTTGTGATGGGTATTTTTTCGTTCTTGGAGGTAAAATTGATAGTAATGGAAGTTTTGTAAGGACTGTAGAACGAACTCAAGTTAATGTGTTGGTTGAAACAATGTTTATACATCAAGCTGAATAAGATTACAGATAAATAATGTATTTTGCAGCAACAATATTTATTGTTGCTGTTTTTATTTTAAGAGATGAAGATAATTCAAAGTGAGTTTGGTAGATACCTTGAAGATTTTGAGGCCGGTATGTTAATTAAGCATTGGCCAGGTAAGACAATTACTGAATCAGATAACAATATGTTTTCATTATTAACAATGAATCATCATCCGGTTCATATTGATCAGTACTATGCTTCAAATGAACAGCATGGTAAGGTATTGGTTGTTGGTACCTTGGTTTTTTCTTTGGCTGTAGGGCTAACCGTAAGGGATATAAGTGGGAAAGCCATTGCCAACTTAAACTATAGTGAGGTTTTACATAAAGGACCAGTGCATATTGGTGATACTTTATATGCAGAAACAGAAGTATTGGAAGTAAGACCTTCAAAATCAAAACAAGACAGAGGTGTTGTTAAAGTGACAACAAAAACATTCAATCAGAATGAAGAATTAGTATTATTATTTACGAGAGAAGTTTTAGTCAAAAGAAGATTAAAATAAAATCATGCAATATAAAGGTCGTTTTGTAGCAAGAACCTTGTTGTTTACAGCAGGACATAATTGGCACTACTTAGAAAAGGCATTTCAATCAGATGCTGATGTCATAGTAATTGATCTTGAAGATGCCGTACCTTCAGCCAGGAAGTCTGAAGCAAGGGAAAGTATTACCAAAATACTAGATTCGGACTTACCTGATAAACGTCCCGTTTTTGTCAGGATCAATCCAATGGAGACGGGTGATACATTAAAAGATTTGGATGTTGCAGCTGATGTTCGATTATTTGGTTTTGTTTATCCAAAGGCATATAATGCAAAAGATATTGAAGTGTTTGATGCTCAATTAACACTGAAAGAAAAGAACTTGGGAATCGAAAACGGTCATTTTAAAATAATTGTTTTATTAGAGACCCCCGAATCGGTACTTAATGCACTCGAAATAGCAAAGGCATCAGAAAGGGTTGTTGGCTTATTGTTTGGTAGTGAAGATTTTTTAGCTGAAATAGAAGGAGAACATGGAGTTGGTGGTCGATCCATATTAATTCCAAGACATATGGTTGCAATGGCTGCCAGAGCGGCTGGCATTGTTCCAATTGATACTCCATATGTTAACATTGGGGACTTTGATGGGCTTAAGCAGCATATTGATCAGGCAAAGGAACTTGGTTTTGAGGGAATGTTGGTTATGTCACCGAAGGAAATTGAATTGGTAAAAACAAGTTATACTCCAACGACTAAAGAGGTAGAAAGAGCTGTGGAAATTCTTAACTTATTTGAGGAAACAAATAATGCAGATAGAGGAATTTCTGTCAAAAAAGGATTATTTATATCTCCGCCAACGGTTTCGCGGGCAAGAAAAGTATTGGCTAGAATAGAAAAGATTAAAGCTTTTGAAGCATACATTAAAGAATGAATAAGGAGCAATTAATAACAGAGCAAAGATTAGTAGAAGACTTGAAAAATGCAGGAATACCGGAAGGTTGTCTGTTGCATTTAAAAGTTTCGTTAAAAGCAATTGGAAAGGTTGAAGGAGGGCCAAATACTGTTTTAAATGCTTTGCTAACTGCGGTAGGAGAAAATGGAACTTTAGTGATTGATTCATTTATTACATCATACCCTTTGCCTTTAGGTGTTGAAAATGAATCAAAAATAAGCACAAAAGAGTCACCATCTTATGCAGGAGCATTAGCCAACGCTATGATTAAGCATCCTCAAAGTGTGAGAAGTAATCATCCTATACAACGATTTACAGCAATTGGTCCATTAGCTCATGAGTTAATGAAAAATCATACTCCGGAAAGTGGAGGATACGAAGTGTTGGATCGAATGGCCCAGATGGGAGCTAAGAATTTATCTATTGGGAGACAAACGGTAGGTGTTGGAACAACCCATGTTGCAATAGAGAAAATGGGGTTTGAAAGAGAAGCATCCAATATGGGTATCAATTATCTGGATGAAGATAGAAAAGTAAAGTTATTCAAGGTAAATTGGAATGGTGGTTGTGGTAGAGGATTTCCAAAATTTCTTCCTATTTATGAAGACAAAGGGCATTTAAAATGGGTAAAGATAGGTAATGCTGATGCTGTTTTAACAGATATGAGAGGTACACTGTCTGATGAGATTGAAAAATTGAAAGAAGATCCTACTTTTTTCTTTTGTGATGATCCAACATGTAAAGACTGCAGGTTGAGATGGGCACATTCAAATGGTAGCTACCTAAAGGTGAAGTATTATTCTATGCTATCCATTTTGAAAGATAAATTAAAACGATAATTGAATCTAAATAATTCTCATTGTCAGGATGATCGGTAAACTGAAAGGCTTATTTAAACAGTCGTTTTTTTATGGTGTAGGAAACTTAATTGCAAAAGCGAGTGGACTAATTTTAATGCCGCTTTATTCTTTTTATGTTTCTAAAGCTGAAATAGGTCTTTTGGCTCTTTACGAAACAGCCTATATGTTTTTGTTGATGGTTTCCGGATGGGGAGCCAAAGGTGGCTTTACAAGGTGGTATAACGAGATGAAGAGTGATGATGACCGTAAATCACTTTTTTTCACAACATATTCCTTTAATGTACTAACCAGTTTTTTAGGTGTTATTATTACTGCTGTTATCCTTTATAATCTTTCTATTTTTCAAAGTGTTAATAGTGAACGGGTTATTATTATCTTTTCTATTTCAAGTTTAAGTAAGCTTTTATATGATGTTCCTTTTATATTGTTAAAGTTACAGCTAAAGGCATTTAAGCAAACTACCTACCTGTCAGTCAATATACTTCTAACAATTCTGTTTTCTTTCTATTTTCTTCAAATTAAAAAATTAGGATTCGAAGGAATATTCTGGGCTCAGCTTTTTGCTAATGGAATCACATTGATTACGGTAATACCATTGATTTTTAAGAATTGTTTGTTGAAATGGCATGGCAAGCTGTTAAAAGAAATGATTCATTATGGTTATCCATTAGCTATATCTAATATTCTCACATTAGTATTAACAATTAGTGATAGGTATATTCTGGAGGCTTATTATTCATTAGAGGCTGTAGGTAGTTTCTCTGTTGCTATAAAAGTTGCGAATGTACTTCAAGTAATAGTTGTAGCATCGTTTGTAACATCCTATACATATGAATATTATAAATCAATAAATGAAGAAGATAATACTCGTTATCATCTTAAGCTTTTTACTTACTTCATGCTTTTTATGGTTGTTTCGGGTTTAGGAATTGTTCTTTTCGGAAAAGAGATTATCTACATTCTGATGGCAGGAAAAACAGAATATTTTGATGCTTTACCAGTGATTCCATTATTAATTGTTGGGTTGATATTTTCAGGAATGCGACAGGTTTTTGTATTGCCATTAACCAAATACAAGCAAACCCGGTTAATTTCGATTGTAATGATCATCACCGGTATTCTTAATGTTGGTCTTAATTTTCTCGTGATACCCAGATTTGGTAAAGAAGGTGCAGCTTTTACAACTGCCATCAGTCAGTTATTTGCAGCCATTTGGTTTCTACGAAGGGTTAACAGATTGGAAACAAATAATTATGAGTGGAGAAAAGTAATCATTTTTCTTTTAACGGGTGCAGTTTTTTGTACGATCAGTTTCTATATACCTTCAATAACAATTATTGTTGATATACTTGTTAAGCTTCTTCTTTTAGCTGGATATTTTGTTCTTCTGTATCTTTTAGGTGTATTTGAACCAATTGAATTATTGCGATTGAAAGAAGCTTATAATAAATGGAAAAGCCCAGGTAATTTAATTAAAAACATCAAAAGAAAATAATGCAGGATCGCTTGAGTAATAATCAAATTAATTATGTGTTGTTTCATTTAAAACAGCATGTTGATCTGCAATTATTGGAGCCATTGTTTGCTTTTGGGGAAGAAGAAATTAGGTCAGGTACTATTCTGTTTCCATGTACTGAACATGAAATGAAAGTGTTTAATATCGAGTTTAATTCAGATGTTATACCTGTTTTATTTTCAGATACTAATAGAGAGGAAGCATATTCAATATCAGCAGGTAATTTAGTCTTTCACCACGATTTTTTAAAATCAGCATTCTATCTTTTGAGTTGTTATCAGGAAGTGGACTCTAAAAGTACTGATGCTATTGGGAGATTTCTTTACAAAGGATCTATTCAGGATACTTTGAATGCCATAACTAAACCTTTAGTTAATTATTATTTTGAGATTATAATTCAAGGATTTGAAGATTTTTCTAGCTTAAGTGGGATTGAGGTAAAACGTAAGCGACTATTTAATAATTATGGGTTTATGCTTACGCATGATGTAGATAGGATCGATTACTTTCACTGGAGAGAAACAGTGTATAAATGGCTTCAGGTATTCGGATTTAAACAACCTCATTATGCAAAGAAACGACTTATTAAATCTGCTTTTAAATCAGTTTTACCAACCTTAATGAGAGGATTAAAAAAAGATCCCTGGTGGAATTTCAATGAGTTAAGAATTCTGGAAAAAAAACATGGCCTAAAATCTGTTTGGTATTTTCTTAATCGGGATGGTTCGCCTCATGATGCAAAATATAGTCTGGAAGAGAAACGAATAATAGAATTGATATCGGATTTACAGGATCAAGGTTGTGAGATTGGTTTACATGGTTCCATTTCTACAGCAAATGATCTGACCGCGATGCAAAATGCTTATGATCGCTTGGCTAAGGTAAAGGGTGATACAATAACTGGCACTCGTCAACACTTTTTGAAGTTTCATTATCCGGAGACGTTGATAATTCAGGAGCAGGTTGGTTTAAAATATGATACAACCTTAGGGTTTGCAGAGTATGAGGGATTTAGAAATAGTTATTGCTATCCTTTTCGACCCTATGATCACGCGAATGATCGTATGATGGATATTTGGGAGTTTCCTCTCAATGTGATGGATGGAACTCTTTTAGGATATAGAAAGTTGGATTTTAATGAGATGGCTAGGTCAATTGAGCTTTTAATATCAGAAATACAAAAATTTGGAGGACTGTTTGTATTGCTTTGGCATAATTGCAATTTCGATGAGTATCAATATCCGGGAATCAATCAGTCTTATGAGACTTTGCTAAGTGATATTGCTAAAACTGAACCTCAGTCAGTATTAGGCGAAGAGGTTCTTAAAAAACTATCCTGAGATTAATGGGCTAGTAATAGATTTATTTTTTCATCTATTATGCTTGCTCTGTTAATGAAAGTGTGTTCATTTAATGTTCTTGCTTGTCCATTTTTTGCAATCTTTTCCAGTTCTTCAGGATGATCAAGCAAATACTTGATTTTATCCTTTGCTTCATCAAATGATTTATAGGTAACAATCTCTGAGTCGTCAGTAAAGTATTTGTTGATGTCAGGTTTCCAGTCTGTCAAAAGGCAGCTCCCAATACCTGTTGCTTCATACATTCTAAGGTTAGCGGCAAAATTAGCAGCAATATCTCCATGAATATTAAATGCAATTTTTGAATCAGATAGCGCCTGAAACATTTGTAATCCAAAAACAGGATTTTTAATCTGTTCCTGTAATTGTTTAGAAACCTTGGATGATGTTGGGAAATGTTCTAACTTACTTACTTTTATAAGTGGATTAATCGTTTGATATAATGATTTTAATCTAATTGTATCTAAAGTTTTTGTTATTATATATCCTGCTTGCCTTGCTCTTAATCCTTTTGATGAATTCTGATTTAAATTAATTAGTAGATTAATATTTATCCTATCCTGTAATAATGACTCAATAAAGGCTATCCGTTCTTTATGAAAATTCTGATCTAAAATAATGGAACCGGTAAATAAAAAGTCATATTCAGGCTTCTTATCGTAGTTAATATCATTTAAGATTCTGTCGTCAAAGGCATGCGGTACTGCAATGCATTCCGGTAATCCTTCTGACTCTAATAAATGCTTAAAGTGAGGCGCACAAACAGTAATAAAATCAAATGATTGAAAATCTTTGTAGTATTTCGGGGAGATAGGTGAACAACAATTACCAATGGCTAGTTTAATGCTTGGCACTTTTCTTTTAATCGTTTCAATCAGTTCCCCATTAAATGAATAACTATCCTGCAACCAAATTACATCTGGTTTCAAATTACTGAGTTGTGCAATTAAAATATCGATTTCATCAGCAGAGGAAAGTTGGTTTTCTTTAGCCCACTGTTTTTGCAGAATTTGAGCGTTGGCAACAATCTCATCACTTTTATTGCCAAGTGTTTTAAAAGCTTCTGAATATGCATCAGACCAAGCAAAACGTTGTTGCATTAGATGTTGTAGCTGCTCTTTATAACTCTTATTAACTATTTGTGGATGTAATTGATAATAGTAGGAAAGAAAATCTTTATAGTATGAAGTGATTTTGACAATGTGATAGCTCATCTTTCTGTTTGAATACGTTGATACAAATTTGAAGAAAGATTTTTAATTTGGAGACCTTTTGTGAAGATATTAAAAATTGAAGCAGCGGTTAATTTTTGTTAATTACACGATTAATTCGCATCTTCCTCCGCTGATCTAATGGCATTTTATATTTTTGCACTAATTTTGATACATGGCGCAGTCAAAACAAATATCAAGCGGTAAAAAACTTCGTAGTTCGTATGTAACTACAACCATTAGTATTGCACTGGTTCTTTTTCTATTGGGAATTATTGGTTTGCTGTCACTTAATGCCCAGCGTTTATCTCATTACGTTAAAGAAAATATTGGATTCACTGTGATGGTTAAGGATAATGCAAGAGAAGCGGAAGTTAAACGTTTGGAGAAAATGTTGGCAACCTCACCTTTTGTAAAGCAGACTGAATACATTGATAAAGAACGGGCAGCTAAAGAACTTAAAGAAGAACTGGGTGAAGATTTTGTTGCCTTCTTAGGTTACAATCCTTTATTGTCGTCAATCGAAGTAAAGTTATATGCCGAATATGCTCACCCTGATAGTATTGCCGGGGTAGAAAGTATGATAATGGAGTTTCCTCAGGTGAAAGAAGTTTTATACCAAAAGAATCTGATTCATCTGGTGCATAAAAACGTAAATAGAATTTCTCTTGTTCTGCTGGTGTTCGCAGTAATGTTACTTTTGATTGCAGTAGCTCTGATAAATAATACGATTCGATTATCAGTTTATTCTAAAAGATTTTTGATTAGAACAATGCAGTTGGTGGGGGCAACCAAAAGTTTTATACGTCAGCCATTTTTGGTAACCAGTATACTGCATGGTTTTATTGGTGCTGTATTGGCAATTGTGCTATTATCCGGGCTTATTTATGCAACTAATCATGAATTGGCTGGGGTGGTTGGATTCCAGAATATTGATTTGATTATGATCCTGTTTGGAATTGTAATAATATGCGGGGTACTTATCACTCTGTTATCTACGTTTTTTGCGGTTAATAAATATTTAAACCTAAGTACTGACGATTTATATTTTTAATATATACTTGATATGGCAAAAAAAGAAAATGAGCAAAAATTTCAGTTTGCTTTAGGAAAACAAAACTATATTCTTCTTGCGATAGGATTTGTAATTATCATCGTAGGTTTTTTGCTGATGATGGGCGGAAGATCTGAGGATCCTACTGTTTTCAATGAAGAGATTTATAGTTTTAGACGAATCACTTTAGCGCCAATCATTGTGCTATTTGGTTTTTTCTTTGAGATCTTTGCCATCATGAAAAAACCAAAGTTAGAAGAATAATCAATTTATTATATGGGAATTTTAGAAGGGTTGATTCTTGGAATTATTCAGGGATTAACGGAATTTTTGCCTGTTAGTAGTAGCGGGCATCTTGAGATTGTAAAGGCTTTATTCGGATCAAATGCCATAGCAGAAGAAAGTATGTTTATGACTGTAATGTTGCATGGAGCCACGGCTTTAAGTACCATAGTTGTATTCCGAAAAGAGATAGGAGAAATTCTGGGTGGATTATTTCAGTTCAAATGGAATGATCAAACAATATTCTCTTTAAAAATTATAATTTCAATGATTCCTGCAGCTTTTGTCGGAGTTGTTTTTGCTGATCAGCTTGAAACTTTGTTTGATAGTCAAATTGTTCTGGTTGGATTCATGTTGTTATTAACAGCTGCATTGTTATTCTTAGCTGATAAAGCTAAGACAACTGAAAAAGGCGTTTCGTATTCAAATGCAATAGTTATTGGAATAGCTCAGGCAATTGCAATTTTACCGGGTATTTCGCGTTCAGGAGCCACCATCTCTACTTCTGTATTGTTGGGTATTGACAGGACACGAGCAACAAGGTTTTCATTTTTAATGGTGGTGCCTTTGATCTTAGGTAAGATGGCTAAGGATTTACTTTCAAGTGAATTTACTATTGTTGGTGAGTCTGCCATGCCTGTTATTGTTGGATTTATTGCTGCTTTTATTACCGGTTTACTGGCTTGTACTTGGATGATCAAATTAGTACGAAAAAGCAAGCTAACATATTTCTCAGTGTATTGTGCAATTGTTGGTATGGTCGCAATTATTTGCGGATTGTTTTGTTAGAGTTTTCGTGAATGGAGTATACAGCTGAATATTTTCAGGCAGGTCAGGTCTTGCTGATAGATAAACCTTTGGAATGGACATCATTTGATGTTGTGAATAAAATAAGATATTCTCTTAAACGATATCTGAATATTAAAAAAATAAAAGTAGGACATGCAGGAACTCTAGACCCATTGGCTACAGGTTTAGTTGTTGTATGTACAGGTAAAGCAACCAAACAGATTGAGCAGTTCTCGGGATTGGATAAACAATATATTGCTGATGTGGAACTGGGAAGTACAACTCCAACCTATGATAAAGAGTCTGATCCGGATGCAGTGTATAGTTGGGAGCATATTACAGAAGAACTGGTAAGCGAAAAACTTGAGCTATTTAAAGGCGATATAGAACAGATGCCACCTATTTATTCAGCATTAAAAATAAACGGTGTGAAGGCTTATGATTTAGCCAGAAAAGGTAAAGATGTTGAATTAAAGGCGAGAAGAATTAATATCAGTAAACTTGAATTACTGGAATTTAATGAAAAGCATTTAAGATTAGATGTTAGCTGTAGTAAAGGAACCTATATCCGTTCACTGGCCTATGATCTGGGTGTTGCACTTCACTCAGGTGCTCATTTATCAGGATTG
Organism: uncultured Carboxylicivirga sp.; assembly: GCF_963674565.1. NCBI lineage: Bacteria > Pseudomonadati > Bacteroidota > Bacteroidia > Marinilabiliales > Marinilabiliaceae > Carboxylicivirga > uncultured Carboxylicivirga sp. The sequence continues at coordinate 4,152,358 of NZ_OY771430.1, read as the reverse complement.
ATTCGAACGAGAATTGGTGATTATCAGTTAAAAGATGCGATTTCTATCTTTGATTTTGAAAAAAAATTAGCGTCCTTTGCAACAAATTAGAAAACCTTGCGTATAAGGTGGCCTATGCTTTATGTAAAAATAAGTTTCACCTGGTTTTAATGATTGATTTATAAACACATCTTATCTAAGGTGTGTCAGGGTGAAATGTGGATAAGAAAATAAGAATAAAATAATAACAGGAAAAAGATTACTTTATGAAGCTGTCGAAGTTTAAATATAAATTACCTGAAGAATTAATTGCTTTACATCCTGCTCCAAACAGGGACGAATCTCGTTTAATGGTTTTGAATCGCAAGGAAAAAACGATTGAGCACAAAATATTTAAGGATGTAATCGATTATTTCGATAATGAGGATGTTATGGTGTTTAATAACACCAAAGTTTTTCCTGCCCGTTTATATGGAAACAAAGAGAAAACTGGAGCTGAAATTGAAGTATTTCTGTTAAGAGAATTAAACCGTGAGCAACGTCTTTGGGATGTTCTGGTTGATCCGGCTCGTAAAATACGTATTGGTAATAAATTATATTTCGGCGATGATGATACATTGGTGGCTGAAGTAATTGATAATACAACTTCACGCGGTCGTACTTTGCGTTTCTTGTACGATGGACCATACGATGAGTTTAAATCGATGTTATATGGTTTAGGAGAAACTCCACTTCCAAAAATTATCAATCGTGAGGTTGTTCCTGAAGATCGCGAACGTTATCAAACAATTTATGCCAAGCATGAGGGAGCTGTTGCTGCACCAACAGCAGGTATGCACTTTAGTCGTGAGTTGATGAAGCGCCTTGAGATTAAAGGAACTGATTTTGCTGAAGTTACTCTGCATGTTGGATTGGGTAATTTCCGTCAGGTTGATGTAGAAGATCTTACCAAGCATAAAATGGATTCAGAGCAAATCTTTATCACTGAAGATGCAACTGAAGTCATCAATGCCGGAAAGGATAAGAAAAAAAGAGTTTGTGCTGTAGGTACAACAGTAATGCGTACCCTTGAAAGTTCAGTTTCAACTTTTGGTCATGTTAAACCATTTGAAGGATGGACGAATAAGTTTATTTTCCCTCCATATGATTTTCAGGTTGCTAACAGTATGATTACAAACTTCCATTTACCTTTATCGACCTTGTTAATGATGGTTGCTGCATTTGGAGGATATGATTTTGTTATGGAAGCCTATAAAGTAGCCGTTAAAGAAAAGTATCGTTTTGGAACGTATGGCGATGCGATGTTAATTATTTAAGAATTAACAACAATGATATTAGAAGCCGACCCACAAAGTCGGCTTTTCTATTTATATTAAACTATCTTTTTTGTAAATTGGGATATGTAACTCAATTATTATATTCAGATGGTTAGAATATATGTGCCGGTAAATTTCTCGGAATATTCAGTTAATGCTATTGATTATGCAATGACTCTGGCACAAAAACTGGATGTTGATATTACCCTTTTGCATTGTACACATGCCTATAATGAGGATACGGAGAGTGTTCTTAATGATCAGCAGATAAAAGAGAATTTCCAGGAGCTTCTTCAAAAGTATAAAAATCATCTTTCTGATAATCTTAGGGTTCATGCTCGTCATGTAAATGGATACCCTGAAGATATATTGGTAGAACTTAGTGAAAAGGAAGAGCCGGATGTTATTGTGATGGGAACCCGAAGTAAAGGAGAGACCATTAAAGAACTGTTAGGTAGTGTAACCAGTGATGTTATTAAAAATGCAAAGGTGCCAGTCCTCGCTGTTCCTGCCGAGTCAACCATCGATTTGAACAGAATCAGTCATATATTATTTGTTACTGATTTTGGTGATCAGGATTACCGTTCCATTCATAAATTAATTAAGCTGGTTACGCCATTTAATACGCTAATTCATGCTGTCCATTTTGCTACATCCGATCCTGACAGATGGGATAAAAAACGTTTGGAAGAAATGCGATTATATTGTTCCGAAACCTATCGCAAATACAAAATGGAGTTCGAATTTATAACGGGTGATGATTTTATTGCTTCCCTTGATGATTATATAGGCAGGAATAAAATTGATCTGATTGCTATGACAAGGAGAAAACGTAATATGATTTCAAAGATATTTCATCCCAGTATTACCAGAAAAATTCTGTTTCATACGGATGTTCCACTATTAGTATTTCATGAATGAGGTATTTTATCAGGGGGTGTTTTAAGAAAAACATGTATTTTTAGAGTGAAGATATAATCTTGATGTTATGGGAAAAGATAAAAAAAGGGTTGGTATACTTACAGCAGGTGGCGATTGTCCGGGTATAAATGCTGCCATCAGGGGAGTTGGTAAAACAGCTATCGTTAAATATGGAATGGAGGTAGTTGGTATTTCCAATGGCTTTAGTGGATTGGTTGATATGGATGTGGCAGTCATGGAAGAAAAAGCTCTTTCAGGTATTATAACTGTAGGTGGAACTATTTTAGGAACTTCCAGATTAAAACCATTTAAACCGGAAGAAGGGGAGTTGGTGGCTGAAAAGCCCAATATAATAAAAGAAAACTACGAAAAGCTGGGATTAGATGCATTGGTGTGCATTGGAGGAAATGGTACCCAGAAAACGGCTAATTTGCTTGCAAAAGAAGGATTGAATGTAGTGGGTATACCCAAGACGATTGATAATGATGTTTGGGGTACTGATGTAACCTTTGGTTTTGATTCGGCGGTAGGTATTGCTACCGAGGCGATTGACCGGTTACATACCACTGCCAACTCGCATAAACGAGTTATGGTTATTGAACTGATGGGTCATCATGCCGGTTGGATTTCATTATATTCCGGAATTGCTGCCGGAGGTGATGTTATTCTGCTTCCGGAAATAGAATACGATCTGGATCATGTTGCTGAATGTTTAATGGCTCGAAGCAGAGTTGGTAAACCCTATTCAATTGTAGTTGTAGCAGAAGGTATTGAACATCCTAAGAAAAAATCAGCAGCAAGTTATATCAGCAAGAAGATTCAAAAAATGACAGGCCTCGAAACCCGTGAAACAATATTGGGTTACATTCAACGAGGAGGATCGCCGAGTGCTCAAGACAGGGTTTTGGCAACCCGTTATGGAGCTCATGCTGCCGATCTTATTCATCGTGGAGAATTTGGCACTATGGTTTCGTTGAAAAATGATACTATTACTTCTGTTCCTTTAGATGAAGTTGGTGGTAACCTGCGTTTGGTTAATCCTGATCATTACCTGATTCAACAGGGTAGAAGTATGGGTGTTTGTTTTGGAACCTGAAAAAGGCAAAAAATCATATGAATTTACTAATGAGCCACCTCTGATTTAGATAGGTGGCTTTATTTATTATATTTGCACAAAACTGTTGTAATGACTGGTGAAGAAATAAAGAAACTGAATGAAGAACTGAGCAATGCAAGTGCTCAGGAAGTAATCAAGTATTTTGCAGAACGTTTTGGCGATAAAATTGCATTGTCATCAAGTTTGGGTGCCGAAGATCAGGTGCTTACTCAGATGCTTGTTGAGGTTAGCCCGGAAACTAAAATATTTACCTTAGATACTGGCCGTTTATTTCCTGAAACCTATGACCTGATTGATCGGACTTCAAGAAAATATAAAAAGAACATTCAGGTTTATTTTCCAAAAAAGAAGAAGGTTCAAAAAATGGTGAATGAAAAAGGCATCAATCTTTTCTTCGAAAGTGTCGAAAATCGTAAAGAATGTTGTTTTGTTCGTAAGATTGAGCCATTACAGAGGGCCTTTAAAGGTTTGGATGCATGGATTTGTGGGTTAAGAGCAGGTCAGTCTGTTACACGTAAAGATATTGAAGTAGTTGAATGGGATGAGAATAATAATTTGCTTAAGATAAATCCTTTGGCAAGCTGGAGTGAAGAACAGGTTTGGGACTACATCAAAGAAAAGAAAATACCATACAACATTCTGCATGATAAAGGATACCCAAGTATTGGTTGTCAGCCTTGTACACGTGCTATCATGGAAGGTGAAGATGTAAGAGCTGGTCGCTGGTGGTGGGAAAATCCTGACACTAAAGAATGTGGATTACACAAAAGATAATCAAACCAATAGATGGCATCCCATTTTTGCAGGATGCCTTTTTTAGTCCTGAGTGAAAATGGCCTTATCTAAGAAAACAATTAATATCATAAAGCTCATTCTGAAACTTGTGTTTTCGAGTGCAGCAATTTATTACATAGTTTCTAAGCTTAATTTAAGAGAGGTAGGAGACCTGATTAAAACAGCCAGACTTTGGTATGTTTTTATGGCAATGTTGTTATATGGATTATCTCAACTGTTGAGTTCATTTCGTTTAAACGGATTATTTAAGGCAATTCAGTTAAATATTCCTCACTTGTCCAATATTAAATTGTATTGGTTAGGAATGTTTTATAATTTCTTTTTACCGGGAGGTGTAGGTGGCGATGGATACAAAGTTTTTTATCTTCATAAGAGATTTAAAACGCCTGTAAAGCAATTGCTTGGAGCTGTTCTGGCAGATAGGGTAAGTGGATTATCGATTATTCTGGTTTACATACTTGGCCTGGTTTATTTTATTGAATATGATCTGCCCTATAAAGGTTGGTTCTTTCTGTTAATTCCATTTGTGAGTTTTGGATTCTATCTTTTTCTGAGGATTTTTAATAAGAAGCTAACCAAGGCCTTTGGATCTGTTACTTTTTGGTCCTTAATTGTTCAGGGTATTCAAATGATTGCTGTTTTATGCCTGTTAAAAGCATTAGGCGGCCAAACCAAAGGTCATTGGGATGACTATATGTTTTTGTTTTTCTTATCCACAATAGCTTCTGCAATACCTATAACTTTGGGTGGCATTGGAGCGAGAGAGGTTACTTTTTTTAAAGGGGCAATACTTTTAGGCATTAATCAGGAAATCGCGGTGGCAGTTAGTGTACTTTTTTATTTAAATTCTCTGATGATATCCATACCTGGTATCTATTATGTCTTTAGGGTTAAGCGCATTTTTTCTGAAGTTGACGAGGTAGAAGTAACAGAAGAAAAATAGATTTGAATTTAATTATAGAATATTTTCTATAATTAACAAACTTTCCTTTCTGTGTATTGTTTTCATTAAAACAATAGTTAACCATGGAAAACAATTTTAATCTACCCAAGAATAATAAGAAGAGGGTTGTTATAGTAGGAGCAGGATTTGCTGGTCTTAAACTGGCACGTAAACTCAGAAAATCAGCCTTTCAGGTTGTGGTGCTTGACAAGCAGAATTATCATCAGTTTCAACCTTTATTTTACCAGGTGGCTACTTCCGGCATAGAGCCCAGTTCCATATCTTTTCCCGTTCGAAAGATCTTTCAAAAAAATACGAATCTTCATTTCAGACAAACTCAGTTATTAGAGGTTTTACCTGATGAAAAGAAGATTCTGACCGAAAATGGAGAGCTTAGTTATGATCATTTGGTAATTGCAACAGGTGTAAGTACCAATTATTTTGGTTCTGCCAATCTTGAACGTTATGGTTTGCCTATGAAAACGACAGCGGAAGCAATCAATCTTCGAAATCGTATTCTGGCCTCTTTTGAAAAAGCGATATTGACAGAAGACGTAAACGAGCATACAAAACTGATGTCGGTTGTTATTGTGGGGGGAGGTCCAACAGGTGTGGAACTATCAGGGGCTATTGCTGAGATGAGACGTTTTGTATTGCCCAAGGATTATCACGAGCTGGACTTTAGTAAAATGAAGATTTTATTGTACGAAGCGGGTCCTCGCTTGTTAAATGGGATGTCTGAAAAATCGGGGTTAAAAGCACTTGAGTTTTTAAAGGAGTTGGATGTGGAAGTGCATCTGAATACGCGAATTGAGGATTATGATGGAGAAAAAATAAGTCTTTCTGATCAGACTGAAGTCTTTGCCACAAATCTTTTATGGACAGCCGGAGTAAGTGGAAAATACATCAAAGGAATATCAAAAGAAACATATACGCCATCAAATCGATTAGTGGTGGATTCTAACAATCAGGTAATTGGATTGGATGGAGTTTACGCAGTTGGTGATATTGCATGCGTTTCGGATGATAAAGAATATGAACGAGGTCATCCACAGGTTGCACAGGTTGCCATACAGCAGGCCGATAATCTTGCTGATAATCTGATGAGTATCAAGCAAAAACCTTTTAAATATAAAGATAAGGGAAGTTTGGCCACTATCGGACGTAACATGGCTGTTGCCGATTTACCAGGAATGAAATTTTCAGGATTTATCGCCTGGGTACTTTGGCTTTTTGTGCATTTGATGGCAATTGTAGGTGTTAAAAACAGGTTCTTTATTTTTGTTAACTGGGCACAGAGTTACATTTGGCGCGATCAATCGTTACGAATTTTGATTGCACCCTATAACAGAAATAAAAAGAAATCCACTAACCAACAATCGGTAAGTGCTAGCTAGTCAGCCTTATTGCTAAATCCTGCTTTAATAGTGGTTGTTCCTGAGTTGGCATCGGTAATGTGTACAATAACTTCAAAAAGGTCATCGTCCTGTACTTTCTGACCTTTAAATGGTTTGAAACTGATATGATCGATGTCAACTCGTAAATAGTTCTCCAAATACTTCCTTAACTCATCTACGTTATTGAAAATGGTTTTGGAAACATTTGCTTTTGAACTAGGTAGTCGAAAACTAATTTTATTTTCTCCAATAACAGATGATCTGGAGTCCTGAAGACGATTTATAGCGTTTCTGAGATCCTTAAGTTTATCAATATCAGACTTTTTATCAATCACAGGATCAGCAGGTTTAGGCATTAAGCCTTTTTCAATCATGTATTCTTTGGCAAGATAGGTACGTTCTTCCGGTTCAATATCTTCGTGATAGCTGAACTTAAGATTATCAAACAATTTTAACATAAAATCAGTTTGATCTTCTGGGATTTCTACCTTAAAGGTTTTCATCTTTCTCTCTTTTATGATAATTAAGACATAAAGTGTGACACGGTTAATACAAATATAAATAAATATTTATATTCTTATAGTCTTTAATCTGAAAGTTAACAGATTATAATTATGTTCAAGATTTAGAAGTCTGAAAGACGAGCTGTAAGAGTGAAATGGTTTGAAGTTCCGGAAAGATGATATCTGGCTGATCCATAGGCAAATTTAAACTTGTAAACTTTGAAGCCAAAACCCCACGAATATCCAACGGTTGACATCTTTGATCCAATAGATAACTCTTTGCGGCGACGATGATTATATCCAAAATCAACCCAGAAATTCTCACTTGGAATAAATTCAATTCCAATAACCATGTGACGCATAACTTGGTCAAATCCGTTGCCATTATTGCCTTCTCCGTCGATTATATCACCACTACCGTTACTTACCGTGTATTTTAAATTCCAGTCTAGTAAATCCTGAGCAGTTAATGCAAGGCGAAAAGGAGCATGTGCCAGCTTTTTAGCAATCCCTATCTGAAGATCTGTAGGAATTGATTCATAAGTGTTATTATATGTTGTTATTTGCGATCCCAGGTTTTTAACAACTAAACCAGCAGAGAAGAGCTGATCAGTGGATTTATACATCATTCCAATATCTGCTGTCAGGCCAATGGAATTATATTGCTCAAAGCTGGATATGATAGGTTTCATCGAAATTCCCAAATTAAGTTTGGGAGAAAGCATCTTGGCATAACTAAGTTGAATTGCATATTCAGAAGCAGAGAATGTTCCTTGTAAATTACCTTCTTCATCAGCTCTGTTGAAGGTACCATAATTGATGGAATGAATACCAACACCAAAAGTTCCAATGTTTTCGATATGATGGGCATAACCAGTATAAAACACATTGATATCGCTTACGTAAGGAACGTAACTGATCGTCAGATTGTTGCTTATTGCCGATGTTAGAACTGATGGATTGTTAAACATTAGATTTACATCATCATCTCCCATTCCTACCTGATTACCACCTAAAGCACCAATACGTGCTGAATTAGCCAGATTCAAGAAGTCATATGTGTACGTTCCTGCCTGTTGAGCGGTCATACTTAGGGTTAGTGTAAGAAGAGATAATATGCTTATTAATTTTTTCATCATCAGGTTCTAAAACGGCAAAAATATCATTTTAGTGTAAACTACAGGATTTTAGTTATCATTAATCGTAAATTAACTTTAATCCTTCTACTACATCAAAAACAGCAGGACAGACAAAAGTGTTTTGATAGGTTAATGCGCTGATTTGTGAAAACCTTTTTCGATCTGTATGTGGATATTCACGACAGGCTCGCGGGCGTGATTCATAAACCATACAGTAATTATCAGGCATTAAAAATGGACAGGGTGTTTCGTTAAATACATAATCACCTTCTTCATCCAGATGCAGATATTGCTCAATAACGGCTGAGGGTTTAATACGCAGATGTTTTGCCAGGCGGTCAATGTCCCGATCTATTACAATAGGACTGATTGATTTACAGCAATTGGCACACTCCAGGCAATCGGTATATGCAAATACTTCATGATGTAAACGTTGCGAATGATCATCCAGATCTTTGGGCTTTTTCTTTTTTAATTTAGTTAAAAATGCCTTGTTTTCTTTCGATTTATTTTGAGCATCAGCCTTAAGCTTATTCAGATCAATTGCCATATCTTCTTAATTTCAATTGCGATACAAATACTCCTCCTGTTACAATAACAATGCCTATAAGTTTTTGAAGGGTTAATTCTTCATCCAATATCCACCACGCAAAGAAAGCTGTAAATACAGGTATCATATTTACAAATACATTGGCCTTACTGATTCCTATTTTTCTCATCCCATAGGTGAAAAATATGAATGCCAGTGATGAAGCAAAGATAGCCAGCAGAACTACAGCAATAATTGCATTGATTGTTATTTGTGTTGTGATAAAATGATTCAAATCAATTGTTATAAAGAAAGGCAGAAAGAATATGGAGCCAACAATATTTTGATAGGTAATAATGCTGACAGCGTTATAGTAATCAGGGATTTTTTTCAATATGATGGCATAACCCATGGTAGAAAAAACGGCTACAAACATCAATAATATCCCATGAATAGGGGCTGTAAGACTGAAGTCCTTCTCGAAAATCAAAAATAATACTCCCATAAAAGAGATGAATATTCCTGTAAGATTAAGCCAACTCATTCTTGAACGAAAGAAAAGTCTGTCGGTGATGGGAGCAAATAATGGAATGGTTGATACGATTACGGCTCCCATGGTTGAAGAAACAATCTTTAGACCAAAACTTTCGCCCATGAAATACAGAAAGGGTTCGAAGAAGGCCAGTAATAAAAACCATTTTAGATCTGCTCTCTTTAAAGCAATCAGTTTTTTAGTGCTACGTAAAATGATAAAAAGTAAAACGGAACTGACCACTAACCTAAGGAAAACAACAGTAATGGGATTGAAAGACTCAAAGGCTTGTTTGATCCAAACAAACGAGAAGGCCCAGCAAATCATCGAAAGTAACAGGCTTAATATAACTTTTGGTTTTTCCGGCATTGATTTTAATTAACCGCGCAAAGGTACTATTACTGTTCGTTTCATCAATGTGTTAAGTTGACTATATTTGCGACATCTAAAAAATTATTAAACCATGATTCTACGTGTCCTACTCTTAATTTTTGCTGTTACTACAGTTTCTAATCTATTATCTCAGGAGAAGCTAACCGTTGCAGAAGCTTCTGATTATTTGAAAACTTCAGATTATAATGAAGTGATGGAAATGGTACAATGGCTCGATGATCAATCGGAATATATACGAATCGAAAACATTGCCAAAACAACAGAAGGGTTTGAGGTGCCTATGCTGGTTATCGCTAATCCTATGATTTCCTCAGTGGAAGAATTAAAAAAGGATGATAGGATAGTTGTTTATATTCAGGCAAATATTCATGCCGGCGAAGTAGAAGGGAAAGAGGCAAGTCTGATGTTGGCTCGCGATATTCTTAAAAAAACAAATAAAAAATATTTGAAAAATGCCATCGTTTTAATCGTTCCTAATCTTAATGCTGATGGAAATGAAAAACGAAGCGATCAAAACAGGACTCATCAAAATGGTCCTAAAGTGGTTGGTATTCGCTACAATGGTCAGAATCTGGATTTAAACCGTGATGCGTTAAAGCTGGAATCTCCCGAGATAAGAGGTGTGATTGGAAATATCTTAAATAAATGGGATCCTGCCATAACAGTTGATTGTCATACTACCAATGGATCTTATCATGAAGAACCCATAACTTTTACGTGGATGATGAATCCCAATGGAGACAGACAATTAATTAACTATATGCGCGATAAGATGATGCCTGCTGTACATGAGCGACTCGGGAATCATTACAATACATTGAATTGCTTTTACGGAGAGTTTGTTGATCGCCTCGAACCACAAAAAGGATGGATAATGTATGCATCTGAGGGTCGATACCTTACGAATTACATTGGTGTTCGTAATCGACTGGCAATACTAAATGAAAACTATGTTTATGCCGATTATAAATCAAGAGTGCTGGGATGCTACAACTTATTATGGTCTATTCTGGATTATGCTATTGAGAATAAGACTGATATTAAAAAAATGTTGAATGAAGCTGATGAAAGAACCATTGCCCGTGCTTATCAGGAGGAAGTGCGTGATTCTTTTGCTTTGACTTTTAAAGGTCAGCCAACACCAGATACGGTAACTATTTTGGCATTTGAATCAGAATATTCGCATACCGAAAACGGCTGGAAGCAATACAAAAAAACAGATCGCAAGATAACAGTCAGTGCGCCTTATATTGCTGATTATTTTGCAGAGTCAACTATAGCATACCCAAAAGCATATGTTCTTAGTAATCCAATAAAAGAAGTTACAGATGTTTTGGATGTTCATGGAATTAAGTATGAATTGATTGCTGAGGATAAAGATATGGATGTAGAGGAATTTCAGTTTTCAGATATCAGTCCGGCTAAAAGACTCAACCAGGGACATTATCTAAATGAGATTGAAGGGAAATGGGTTGTATTAAACATGACTTTTTCAAAAGGATCTCTCATAATTCCAATGGATCAACCGCTGGCAAATGTGATATCGTACCTGTTGGAAGCTCAATCAGATGATGGTTTGTTGAAGTGGAATTTTTTCGATCGATATATCGTACCACAGTGGGGAAGCAATTATTATCCTTATCCTGTTTACAGGGTTGTTCAATAAGTAATTCGAACTTCCATCTTTTAATTTTGTTTGATAAAAAAGCGCTTCAAAAAGGTATAGTGGCTTATTTTGTTACATTTGTGTTCAACAATAATCCTTATGGAAACACCATTAGAGCAAAAAGACAGTAAACAATTTCTGCTTGATCAGCGATATCTGGCGATGGCCCGAATTTGGTCACAGAATTCATACTGTAATCGTCGGCAGGTGGGTGCACTTATCGTTAAAAATAAGATGATAATAAGCGATGGTTATAACGGAACACCATCTGGTTTTGAAAACGAATGTGAAGACTGTAATAATATAACCAAGCCTTATGTGCTTCATGCCGAGGCAAATGCAATAACAAAAGTGGCCCGGTCAAACAATAGTTCTGATGGTGCAACTTTATATGTTACGGCATCTCCGTGCATCGAGTGTGCCAAACTAATTATTCAGGCAGGAATCAAAAGAGTTGTTTTTACCGAAAAATATCACAAAGATGACGGTATTAAATTACTGGAGCGGGCTGAAATAGAAATAGTTCATATTGAACAAGAAATAATATAAAAGTTTAGGATGAAGAATACACGTAATCAGATATTGATGCCGGTAATTTTTGCCCTGTTAGTTGTACTGGGCATTTTCATTGGCAGAAATTTTATGCCTGCACCGTCAGGTAAAGGAAATCCTTTAATGATATATCCTCAAACCAGCAAATTAGATGCGTTGATGGATCATATTGTGAATGAATATGTAGATACGGTTGATCGCGAAGCCATTGAAGAATCAATTATACCTGAAATCTTAAAGGAACTGGATCCTCATACTGTTTATATTCCTGCTAAAGACTTGCTCAAAGTAAATGAAGAGTTACAAGGGAATTTTGGAGGTATTGGTGTGCAGTTTAGTATGCAGGATGATACGGTATTGGTAATAAGTGTTATTTCCGGAGGTCCTTCTGAAAAAGTGGGTTTATTACCGGGAGATCGCATTGTAATGGTTGATGATTCAATTATCGCAGGCAAAAATATCGACAACAACGAAGTCATGAAACGTCTCCGTGGCGAGATGGGAACACAGGTTAAAGTTGGTGTGGTTCGTCGTCCAAGTGCAGAAATAATACCTTATACCATTACTCGTGGAAGCATTCCGATGTATAGTGTGGATGTGAGTTATATGGTTGAGGATAATATTGGATATATTAAAGTGGATCGTTTTGCACAGACAACATATCAGGAATTTTTAACCGCGCTGGCTAAGTTAAAGGCAAATAAGTGTGAAAAGATAATTGTCGATATGCGCGGAAATTCAGGTGGTTTGCTTGATATTGCCATTCAAATGTGTAATGAGTTTTTGGCCTCTAAGGAACTGATAGTTTATACCGAAGGTAAATCACAGCCTCGTCAGGATGTTTATGCTAATGGTGCCGGATCTTGTCAGGATACTAAAGTGATTGTATTAATTGATGAGTTTTCAGCTTCGGCAAGTGAGATTTTTGCAGGTGCAATTCAGGATAATGACCGAGGCCTGGTAGTAGGTCGACGTTCATTTGGTAAAGGATTGGTACAACAGCAAATTCCATTGCCCGATGGATCTGCTCTTCGTTTAACGGTTGCCCGTTATTATACACCAAGTGGACGTTGTATTCAAAAGCCTTATGATAATGGTATAGAGGATTACTATCACGACTTTTATAATCGACTGCAGCATGGCGAATTATTTAATAAAGACAGTATTGAGTTCGATGAATCATTAGCCTATAAGACTAAAACCGGACGTACCGTATACGGTGGTGGTGGTATCATGCCTGATGTTTTTGTTCCGCGCGACACAACTGTTATTACCGACTATTTTGTCAGCTTGCGTTCGAACGGAATTATTTATAGATATGCTTTACAGTATTCTGATAATCATCGTCAGGAATTGGAACAATTAAGAACTGCCGCTGCGATCAGCAAGAAGCTGGAAAGCAATGGTATGATGGCTGATTTTCTTGCCTATGCAAAAGATAAAGGAGTTAAGTTTAATAAGGAACAGTTCGAGATTTCAAAAGTGTTGATTAAGCAGGAGATTAAAGCTTATATCGCCCGAAATATTATTGATAATGAAGGCTTCTACCCAATTATTCACGAAGTGGATGAAGTGTTTATTAAAGCACTTGAAGAAGCTAAAAAATTATAGATGAACAATTGTTCTCTGCTGACCCTGTTTTCTCTGAAGACAGGGTTTTTTATTTTATAATATCATTGTAAACTGTATCTATCTGAAAGGTTAAATTTTTTTATTTTCATAACCTTTTGAACATGTGGTTGTTGAAAAATTAATTTTGGGATAATTTGTAGATAGTGTAACATTATCTATTTTGTAGCAGTTAAAAACATTGTCTTAGTTGGGGGATTGAGAAAATTTAAGACAATTGAGTGGGACCAGTAGTTGCTTTTCCAGGGCTACACAATAAAACTAGAGAATGAGAATTGCATTTTGGGTAACTGCAATGATTGTTTTGTGGGGACAAACAATCGTTGCTCAAATGGATAACAAGCCATTTAAATTAAGATCAATCAGTGGTGACACTGTCTTTTTAAAGCCAAATCTTGATACTAATCTGGAATTAAGATTAGATGATCACATTAATATTGAACCTCAATTTGATTGGGATTATCAAATGCCCAAAGCATACCAGTTTACAACATCAAATCATTTTAAAAAGTCTTTAATTGCACCAGCTGTGTTATTAAGCGTAGGATTGTATTCAGGAAGCGCTGAAAATACATATTCAGGTATTGGAAAGCATACCATTAACAACAATATACAGGAAGAATTTGCTGGTTTTCACTCGTCTGTAGATGACTATTTGCAATGGGGGCCAATAGCTATGGCTTACAGTTTGCAATCATTTGGTTTGAGAGGGAAACATGATACCTGGACCAGTACAAAACTGCTGATTAAATCGGAGCTTTTAACAGCTGCGGTGGTCAGGGTGTTAAAAGAAACTACGAACAATGTTCGGCCTGATGGAAAAGGTGAAGCTTCTTTTCCTTCCGGGCATACGAGTCAGGCCTTTGTTGCGGCAACATTTCTACACCGTGAATATGGACATATCAGTCCTTTCTACAGTATAGCAGGTTATACAATGGCAGCAACTGTTGGAACGATGCGAATGTTAAATCAACGTCACTGGTTTAACGATGTTACCGTAGGTGCAGCCATGGGAATTGCATTTACAAATCTGGTTTACTGGCAATACGACAGGAGACAATCCAAAAAGAAACAAAATGTGACAGCATTTCCTGCTATAACTGACAAAGGAGCAGCTGTAGCCATGCTGGTTCAGTTTTAGCATGGTAATTGATGTTTAAAAGGCCTATATTTGTAAAAACACTCTATTATGATTGTAGGCCTTATTAGAACCATTTTCTATATTGTAGTATTCTATTATTTATTCAAGTTTATTGGACAGTTGGTTATGCCTTTTTTTCTGAAAAAGGGTTTTGAACGAATGCAGAAACAGCAGGATAATGCTGCAAATAGTTTCTGCCAAGAAGCAAAAAGAAAAGAAGGTACAGTTACTATTCAGAAAAACACAAACTCCAAAACAGATTCACATATTGAAGATAATCAGGGTGAATATGTGGATTTTGAGGATGTAAAATAGCCTAGTGTGCGTTCCGTTTCACTGATAGATTATTTCCTTGCAGATTATATCCAATCAGTTTCCCATCTTCATTGTAATACTTATCCAGACTTACTGCATCCTTAGAAAAGAAGTTAAGTACCTTAACACCACTTTCAACCAAAGCCAGGTTTTTAGCCGGAATGGCATCATCTTTTTCAATTACCTGATATATTTCAGCCAATTCCTGACTTAGAATATTGTTTGACATATATTGAGGCATCATTACATTGAGTGCAAGTTCATAGCCATTAACAGGTTCAACATCTCCGACATTTATCTCTTGCAGAGCAATTAATTTTTTTGCCTTAGTTGTTTCAATTCTCTCTTTTTGAATTGAGCCCTGTTTTTTACTTTCTTGTTTATTAACACCCATTGGATCTTTTGCAATTTGCATTACACTATCCTTCGAAGGAGGACTTTGAATGATTACATTTGTCTTTCCAATAGTAGGATCAGTTTTGGCTAACAAACTATTATCTGTGTTTTCAGTTTCCGTAATTTTATCACCATCGGCAATAACTGTTGTTGCCTCTTTAGTGTACTGTTTTGGAGTAAACCAAATGGCCGAGGCAATCAATAAAACAGCGATTACGGCAGCAATCTGTTGTATCCTTAATTGACTAAACTGATTGATAAAAACAAATCGTTTAATTTTTGATTTTGCACCATAATGGATTGAAGCATCTGGTTTTAGGAAACTGATTGCAAATAATTTGCGCTCTGCTTTTCGGTTTGATTCATCGGGCTCTAATAGAATCTGTTCCTCTTTTTCAACGTTGGTTAATCCCTCTTCCTGTTCTTTTATGTATAGGTAATCAATAGGTTCTAATTCATATTCATCAGCAGCATGCTTCTTTAAAGAGGATTTATCAAATTTGTTAACAGGCATTGCATTGGGTAACACAAGATCCATGCTAACGTCAAGATCTTCCTTTAACTCGGGGTTTTCATCCAGGAAAGAGAGCAATAGAGACTTATCCTCAGGGTCGATTGTTCCCTCAAGATAATCTAGTAGATATGCTTCGTAATTGTTTAAGTCAATTTTCATAATCCCTCCTTTTAAACCACAACTTCCATTTTTCCAATATAATCCTTCAGAAACTTACGTGCTCTGAAAATATAGACTTTCACCTGCGATTCAGTTAGTTTGGTTAAGTCTCCTATTTCCTTGTAGGAATATCCCTCGTAATCGCGGAGCATCACAACCATCTTTTGTATATCAGGTAAACGGTCAACTGCCTGATGCAGTACCTCGTTTAAATCGCTGTAGCCGTCAGAAAAAGAATGTCTGTTATCGTCTACTTCTTCCCATCGGGCTTGTTTTTTTTCTCGTCGGGTAAGGTCAATTAATGTATGATAGGCTGTTGAAAAAAGATAACTTTTAACTTTTTCATAATTTACCTCCGAGTGTTTTTTCCATAATTTCTCGTAGGTATCCTGCACAATGTCTTTTGCTTTGTCCTCATCTTTTATATTCTTGAGAACAAAGCGATAGACTCCGTCGGAGTATAAATCTACAGCCTGATTAAATTCTTTAACATTCATACATCTGTCATCAAAAGACAATGGTGTGACGCACCCGTTTTACGAAATGTTACAGCCCCTTGAAATTATTTTATTCTAAACCGATCAAAGCCATAAAACGGAATATTACTGATAAGAAAAGTGTCGACCCTTGAAAAGTTAGGACCTTTCTTGCATTCATTCAAAAAAAGGTGAAGATTTTCGCTTTCTCCTTCCGCATCTATTTCAACTCTGCCATCCGACAGATTTTGAACATAGCCTCTAATACTGTGCTGTTTTGCACCATTGGCTACATAATATCTGAAACCTACTCCCTGAACCCTTCCACCAACAATCACTTTAACGCGTTTCATATTTCCGTCCTCCATAAGTGTAAATTTATAAAACCCTTATTTAGAAGGAAAGAGTTATCAGATAAAAATTTTTATGGATTGGCTTTAATCTTCAATTTTTAAATCGTATTTACTCAGCAAACCAGGTAACCCTCTTAGTGAAAAAAGAGCCTTTTTAAGCTTGTTATTATCCGGATCGATAATAAATCCATAGGAAGATGAAAGATCGCATTTTTCAAGGTTTGTATGGTCAAATATTGTACCTTCTAAATTACATTCCTTAAAGATAGAATTTGAAAGGTCTGTTTCGGAAAAATCAACTTCTGAAAGCTGACAGTTTCTGAATACTGTTTTTTTCATTTTACGTTGATAGAAAGAAGCAAGATTGAGTTGACAATCTTCGAATTGAACAGAGAACATATATGAATGACATTGATCAAATTGTAAACCCAGCAGTTTGCAATTTTTGAAACGAACATTACTAAACGCGGTATTATTCAGTTTAGATGTGCTCAGATCACAATTTTGAAACTGACAATCAACAAATGTGAAATTTGAAAGGTCCAATGTAGAAAGACGACAATTAATGAATTCGCAATTTTCATATTCACCTTTTGTAAAAGTCTCATCGGTAAATTCAATTCCTGAAAATTCTTCTTCTTCAAAATATGCTCTAATCATTGTGTAATCTGTAAAAAATGGATGGTGAAGATATAAAAAATAAAGGCGGTAACAGTTTTATCTGCTACCGCCAGTGTATTTAAAGATGATAATTGGTTATCCTAAAAACATACCTGAAAGTTCTTCTTCAAAAAAGAATTCTTCCTGATTAAAGGCTGGTTGAAGATCATCCATCCAAAGAGCTTTGGTATTATATTTTGCGAAAAAAGGACGTGCAGCCCAATCGCTGTTTCTGCCCTGAATAAACTCCAGAACAAAGCTTTTTTCACCTTTCACCTCGGTTATACCAATAATTCGGACTTTGCCGGGAGTACAAGACATGCTTGGGCCTCGAACCGTACGGCATATGCCACTAACACTGGTATAAGCCTTCTGGAAAATCTCCCACGCATCAGCCAGTGTTACACCAAAATATTTTTGTGCACCTGTATCACGTGCGATAAACATGTAATATGGAATTAAGCCCAGCTGAACCTGTTTTTGCCACATGGTAGACCAGATCTCAGGCTTTGCATTGATATTATTTAATAAAGGTGATTGAGTTCTTATTTGTGCACCGGTAGCCCTGATTTTTTTAATTGCTTTCTGAACTGTTTCAGTTTCCAACTCGCGGTAGTGATTGAAATGAGCCATAAAAGCAAGTGAGAGACCTGCGTCAGTAACTTTTTTAAATGCATTTAAAACTACTTCAGCATCTTCATCGGTAAGATAACGATATGGCCAGAAACCAAGAGTTTTAGATCCAATGCGAATATTTCGTAAATGAGGTATATTGGCTTCGATAAGGGAAGTCAGGTAATGGTCGATGATCTTACCTTTCATCACCATTGGATCTCCGCCGGTAATCAAAACATCGGTTATCTCAGTATGTTCCTTTAAGTAGGCTATTACAGATTCAATTTCCTTCATGGCAAACTTCATTTCGTCCATGTTGGTAAATTGAGGCCAACGAAAACAGAAGGTACAATAAGCATGACAGGTTTGTCCCTGGGCAGGGAAAAACAGCATGGTTTCGTTGTATTTGTGTTGAACGCCAGTTAGTTTTACACCATTCAGTTCAGGAACATTGTATTCCAGCTGTCCTGCGGGGTGAGGGTTTAGTTTTTCTCTTATTTTGTTTGCTTCTTCCTTTATGGTTGCTTTATCGGCATTGCTTCTAATAAGCTTTGCCATGTGGTTGAAATCCGCTTCATCCAACATGTTTTTTTGAGGGAAGTTTAAGATGAATATTGGGTCTTCCTTATAGTTATCCCAATCTATCAATTCGTCAACAACATAATTGTTTGTTTTGAAAGGAAGAACAGATCCAACTACTTCAATGTTAAACTTATCCTCTTCAGAAAGTTTATCAATTTGTGGAATTTGTCGATAATTATGCAGCGCATAAATTTGATACCTCATAGGCCTAACTAATTTTTATGATGATTCGGCAAAAAGCACGAAATATTCATCGGTTTATAAAAATCGGGCTTGATCGTAGATGATTATAACAATCGAAAAAACATATGTTTAGCCCAATGATGAGACTCTTATCTTGCAACAAAAAGAGTGCTGCAAAAGTAGTTCAAATAAAAGTTATTTCAAAGTCAATCAGTTTAAAACCATTAGTTAATATAAGTTACTGAAAAACAAATAAATAATCAAGTAAAATAAGGTGTTTTTACAGGTATTGCTTACGATTAACAAAGATTAACGTATCAATTCGTTACGGTTAGTGTCAAGCTTTAAAAATACAAACAAGAGCAAAGTAAAGCCCCATAATGAAGACCCACCATAACTAAAAAATGGTAATGGAATACCAATAACAGGAGCTAACCCTATAGTCATGCCCATATTAATGGCAAAATGAAAGAAAAAGATGGCTGCAACACCATAGCCATATACCCGGCTAAATGTTGAGTGTTGTTGTTCGGCCAGATAGATAAGACGAAGAAATAAAGCCATAAACAATATAACTACTGTTATAGATCCAACAAATCCCCATTCCTCACCAACTGTACAGAAGATAAAGTCAGTTGATTGCTCCGGCACAAAGTCAAATTTGGTTTGAGTACCTTCTAAAAATCCTTTGCCCATAATGCCACCTGAGCCAATTGCGATTTTCGACTGAGTTAAATTCCAACCGGCACCTAAAGGATCTGATTCCAAACCAAGAACTACATTAATACGGGTTCGCTGATATTCTGAAAGTACCGATTCGAAAAAATAATCGGCTGATAAGGTTAATATAATTGCACTCCATAAAATAAGGATGTAAACTGGCAGTTTCTTCAGGCGTCTTTTTACAAATGAGGTAGCTAATAAAAAGATGGATGCACCTAATAATCCGGGCAGAAGAATTAATTCAGTGTGCCAGTCTTTTTCAAGAATTCGTCTTAATAAATAACCCAAACCAAATGAAATAAGAACTATTAAAACAGGTTTGATAAGTTCGTTGCGCATGCCTTTTAAGTATAGCATAGCAAATACCCCAAAGGCAATCAGTCCAATGATTGTTGAATTGGGTACCATTAAAGTAAGGGTTGTAACTATTGCCGCTATCAGTCCAAAAACTAGAAAGTAAGGTGATAGTCCTTCACGGTAAAAAACAAGGATAAAGACTGCAAAAACAAGAGCTGAACCGGTATCATTTTGTAAGATGATAATGAGCATTGGAAGTAATATGATCCCCGCAACCTTTAATAGATCACTTACCTTATCGAAAGAAAACCCATAGCGACTAATTGCCCTGGCAACAGCCAATGTAGTGGATAGCTTACATAATTCAACCGGTTGAAAACGAACAGAGCCGATTTCAAACCATGATTTAGCTCCGTTGACTTCCTTACCTAATAATAGTACCAAAATGAGTAAGAAAATGGTGATACCATAAAAAATGTAAGAGAACTCTACATAAAACTTACTGTCAGTTATTAAGATGACTCCAATAAAAAACAGTGAAAATCCAATCCACATTAATTGTTTAAAATACTCAAACTTTGTGTCGAAAAATACAGGATTCTCAGGGTTGAAATTGGCGGCATAAATATTTAGCCATCCAAAACCCACCAATAGTGCATAAAGTAACACTACTACCCAATCTATTTTCTTAGTTTGACTATTTGGCATGTATAAAATCTCCTTCCAACATTTTTTTCTCGTAAAACTTATGGCGCAAAGGAATTTCTCCTGCAATATACTTCTCCATTAGTAGCGTTGCCATGGGTGCAGCCCATGTACTTCCAAATCCCGCATTTTCAACAATTACACTAATGGCAATTTTAGGATTATCCTTTGGGGCAAATGCAATAAATACGGAGTGGTCCTCACCAAATGGGTTTTGAACTGTTCCGGTTTTTCCACACATCGGGATGGTATCATTATAATAATATCTGGCTGTTCCAATCTCACCACTAAATACTTTCGACATTCCTTCAATAACAGAAGTAAGATTTTGAGATTCTATCGAGGTGTTTATTCGATCGGTATAATTCTGAGCCAGTGACTGATTTTCGATTGCTTTTACAACGTGTGGACTATAATAAAATCCCCGGTTGGCGAACACCGCTGCCTCGTTTGCCATTTGCAAAGGAGTAACCAAGAGTTCACCTTGCCCGATACCTAATGAACGAACAGTAAGCGCTATCCATCTGCCATTGTATAATTTATCGTAGAAATCCGCAGATGGTACACTTCCGGTTATCTCATATGGAAGATCAATTCCCAATTTTTCGCCAAAGCCAAAACTGCGAACATGATTATACCAGGCAACATAACCGTCGTGCGTTTTAACACCGGGTCGTTCCAAGGTTTGCTTAAAGGCCTGATAGAAAAATGGATTACATGAAGTTTCAATGGCTCCAACTGTTTCGATGGGAGAACGGTGATGGTGCGTACAGCGGATTGGTGTTGCAGATGGTCCTGCACATTCAAATCGGGTATAATCGTTAATGGCTCCTTCCTGAAAAGCAATGGCAGCATTTACCAGCTTAAAGGATGATCCAGGTGAATAAGTACCCTGCAAAGCACGGTTATTTAAAGGCTTAAGAGAATCAGAAGCAAGTGCGGAAAAACCTTCGCCACGACTTCGGCCAACCAAAAGGGAAGGATCGTAACCTGGAGCCGAAACAAAAGTCAATATCTCACCGGAAGAAGGCTCAATGGCAACAATACTGCCAATCTTATTTTGCATTAACTTTTCGGCATATTCCTGTAATTCAATATCCAGCGATAAAGTGAGATTACGGCCAGTAATGGCAGCAGTATCATACCGACCTTCTCTGAAAGAGCCTTTTGAGCGACCATGAACGTCAACCATTACATAGTTGACACCTTTTGTTCCTCTTAATTCTTTTTCATAGGTTAATTCAATTCCGCTTATTCCAACATAATCACCTTTTTCGTAGTAGGTATCCTGATCCAGTTGATTCTGGTTTACTTCACCCAGATATCCGAGTACATGGGCAGCCAAAGGATATTCGTACTTACGCACCGAACGCCCCTGAACAAAGAATCCTTTGAATTTGTATAATTTTTCCTGAAAGCGACCGAATTTCTCTGCTGAGAGCTGTTTATAAAAAACGGATGGTTTGTAACTTGAAATCTTTCTGGTGCGCATATTGGATCTCATTTCCACAAACATCTCCCGCAGATCTTCAATGGTGATATCCAGTGATTCACAGAAATCAATTGAGTCGAAGGCTGCCAGCTCCCGAGGTACCACCATCACATCGTAAACGGCCTGATTGGACACCAGTAATTTACCGTTACGATCATAAATTAAACCCCTCGAAGGATATTGAGTAACTTTTCTTCGGGTATTACTTTCGGCCGAAAATTTATATGAGGGATCGTATACCTGTAGCACAAATAATTTACCAATGTAAAGCAAGCCAATGGCAAGCATGATGGATGCTACTACTATTGTTCGATTATTGATACCTCCCACAACTTACCTCCCTCTTGTTTTCCCGCGGCCAAATAACTGCGTAAGAAAGATTAATAACATGGTAAAGGTCGCACTGGCCAGAATTCTCCATAAAGTCGAAAAGAAGTGAGTGATGGAGAAAACTTCGATAAAAAACAGGAAAACATGATGAAGTAGAACCATTATTAAAGCATAGCGCAGGAACCATGCAGCACCGTAAAATGCCATGGTTGGAATGGTGCCGGACTGATAATCATCACGCGGAGCAAAAGCTCGAAGAATCGTTGGTCGGAAAAAAGCCATAAATACAGTTGCGGATGCATGCATCCCTAGTGTATTACTAAAAATATCAATACTAAAGCCTGATAGAAATGCCAGAATCAGCAGAAGCCATCCGGGTATTTCAAAAGGCAGTGTGATAATAAACAGAACATAGAGATAGGGATTAACAAATCCACTGAACTGAATATTGTTTAACACCAACACCTGAATCAGTGTCAGAAAAAAGAAATTGAAGATATATCTAGGTAAATAACTAATCATTCTCTGTCTCTTGTTCCAGTTCTACTTGTTCTTTTTTCAATGGGTGGCCAATCACCTCCACGTACGACAAGTTCTTAAAATCAACCGAAAGTTTTACTTTAATGTCGTAAAAACTCTCTCCTTGATTAAGATTTACTTCTTCCACATGACCTATTAAAATGTCGCTGGGGAAGATGGATGAATAACCACTGGTTACCACCAGATCGCCCACATTTACATTGGCATGTCGTGGTATCTCTTTCAAATGCGCAAACTGATAATTGCCTCCGTTCCATTCCAATGCTCCAAAATAACCCGATGATTTCAGTTTGGCTGAAATTTTCAGTCGCGTATTAAGAATGGATATTACGGTGGAATAATTATCAGAAATATTTTTAACAATGCCTACCACACCCTTGGATGAGATGACTCCCATTTCTGCTTCCAGACCATGGTTTCGTCCTTTGTTAAGTGTAAGGTAGTTAAGTCGTTTGTTAGTTGAGTTGTTAATTACTTTGGCAGCACGATAGATGTATTCCTGCTGACTAAGACTATCGAATACCAGGTTAAAATAGTCGCGTGATGCCTTAAATGATTCGGGTAAGCGGCTTCGGAGATAAGCATTCTCCTGTGCCAACTCATTATTGATCTGTTTCAGCATCAGGTATTCGGTACTGTTGCTGTAGCTTTCATATAATCCACCGGTTACATGGTTGGATGATGATAAAAAGACGGATCGTTGATATGAGTTATAATTGATGACAAAAAGAAGAGATATCAGTTCTATAAGGATAAAAAGAATGGTAAAATGATTCTTGATGATAAAACGGATAATACTTCTCATTACAAGTGGTAGGTGTTTTCAGTAATAAAACAAAACTGCCTTGCCTGATAAGCAAGGCAGTTAAGGTGAATTAATTTTATTTGATAAGGTATGGTAATACCCTATGACGGTTTTTCAATGCAATACCAGTTCCACGGGCTACCGCATGTAACGGATCTTCAGCAATGTGGAAAGGAATATTGATTTTATCCGATAAACGTTTGTCTAAACCTCGAAGAAGAGCACCACCACCAGCAAGGAAAATACCATTCTTTACGATGTCGCTGTATAGCTCAGGAGGTGTTTGCTCCAATGCTGATAATACAGCTGTTTCGATTTTTGAAATAGATTTCTCCAGACAGTGCGAAATTTCCTGATAAGATACAGGAACTTCAATTGGTAATGCTGTCATCTGGTTAGGACCCTGCACAATAAAATCTTCCGGTGGATTTTCCAGCTCAGGAAGAGCAGAACCAACCTGAATTTTGATTTCTTCTGCAGTACGTTCACCAACCTTAATATTATGCTGACGACGCATATATTCCATGATGTCGGCTGTTAAATCATCACCCGCAATACGGATCGATTTGTTGGTAACAATACCACCCAGTGAGATAACTGCGATCTCGGTAGTACCACCACCTATGTCAACCACCATGTTTCCTTCAGGAGCTTCAACATCTAAACCAATACCAAGGGCTGCAGCCATCGGCTCATAAATCATGTAAACTTCACGTCCACCGGCATGCTCTGATGAGTCACGAACAGCACGAATTTCAACCTCGGTACTTCCGGATGGGATACAAACAACCATGGTCAGCGAAGGCGTGAATAATCGTGATTTATTATTGGTCATCTTAATCATTCCCCTGATCATTTGCTCGGCAGCATTAAAGTCAGCGATAACACCATCTCTCAGCGGTCGGATCGTATAAATGTTATCGTGTGTTTTACCGTGCATCTGACGAGCTCTTTCGCCTATAGCTTCCAGTTTGTCTGTCTTGCGATTCAATGCCACAATCGAAGGTTCGTCCACCACAATTTTATCACCGCTGATGATAATGGTATTGGCCGTTCCCAGATCAATGGCTATTTCTTGCGACAAGAATGAAAATAGTCCCATCCAATTAGTTTTTTAATGTTTAAAGTGTCTTTTTCC
Source organism: uncultured Carboxylicivirga sp. (assembly GCF_963674565.1). Taxonomy (NCBI): domain Bacteria; kingdom Pseudomonadati; phylum Bacteroidota; class Bacteroidia; order Marinilabiliales; family Marinilabiliaceae; genus Carboxylicivirga; species uncultured Carboxylicivirga sp. The sequence goes on along the minus strand of NZ_OY771430.1, from coordinate 4,127,523 downwards.
TGTAAAAATCATGGCCATGTCAAACTCGTTACAAGCTTCGATAACCTCTTCATCGCGAATACTTCCTCCGGGTTCAACAATGTATTTTACACCGTATTCGTTGGCAGCCTCAATACTGTCGCGGAATGGGAAGAATGCATCTGAAATCAGAACAGCTTCTTTAATGTCGATTCCTTCCTTCAGATTAAAGCGAGGAATAGTCAAATGACGCAAGCTGTCAAGTCGGTTAGGTTGCCCCATACCGGCTCCGGTTAGCCAGAATGCACCGTCTTCGTTTTCGGTTACTAAAGCAATGGCGTTACTCTTAAGGTGCTTACAAGCTGTGATTCCGAATTTAGCCAGATTCATCTTGTTATCGGCAAACTGACGTTTGGTAACGGTCTCGAATTTCTCGTCAACACCTTCATCTTCATCCTGAACCAAAATACCTCCACTCACGGAACGGATCAGTTTTTCGCCAGTGATAGCTTCCTTGATAGGAGTTTCAAGCAAACGAAGATTTTTCTTCTTAGCAAATATTTCTAATGCCTCGTTGGTAAACTCAGGCGCAATGATAATTTCTACAAATCGTTTTGCAAACCAATCGGCGATGGTTGCATCAACTGTATCGGTAAAGCAAATGATTCCACCAAAAGCAGAGATTGGATCGCCAGCCCAAGCCAGTTCCAACGACTTCATAATATCATCACTTACAGCTAAACCGCATGGATTTAAGTGTTTGATAACTGAAACTGCCGTTTTTTTCTCAAGGTGTGTTACCGAATGGTAAGCATCGCTCGCCGATTTCCAGGCAGCATCAGCATCCAACATGTTGTTATATGACAACGCTTTTCCCTGTAATACTTTGGCATCAGCTAAAGCAGCACCTTGCTTAGTGTTATTGAATTTATAAACAGTTGCTTTTTGATGTGGATTCTCGCCATAACGAAGTACATCACCATTATTCAGGCTGATGCGCTCCATATCATCTTTGTCTTTATTAAAGAAGTTGGAGATGGCAGAATCGTAATGCGAAGAAACACCAAAAGCAGCAGCAGCAAATTGCATACGCTCTTCTAAAGTTGATTCTCCGTTCTTTTCTTTAAGGATGGTTAATAAATCAGCATATTGATCTTTTGACGGAACGATGATTACATCCTTATAGTTTTTAGCAGCACCTCTGATTAATGAGATTCCACCGATATCAATTTTTTCGATAATATCCTGTAATGGAGCACCTGAAGCAACGGTAGCTTCGAATGGATATAAATCAACAATTACAAGGTCAATTTCAGGAATTTCGTATTGAGCCAATTGCTCCAAATCACTCTCGTTATCACGACGAGCCAATATTCCACCAAATACTTTAGGGTGTAATGTTTTTACTCTACCACCTAAAATAGATGGGTAACTTGTAAGATCTTCTACACGCTCACAAGGAACATCTAAACTTTCGATAAAAGCTTGCGTTCCACCAGTAGAGTAAATAGTTACTCCCTGCTCGTGTAAAGTCTTAATAATTTCATCCAAACCGTCTTTGTGAAAGACAGATACCAATGCCGATTTGACCTTTTTTAACGTATTCATTTATATCCAATTAGTTCTTTAGCGCAAAAGTAAGAAAATAAGCCTTTATGGCAAAGGAGCTTTTGGCATTAAAAAACGCTTATAATATTACGGATTTTTGCCCGTATAAATATGCGGCTTACATATTTATTTTTCCGGAAACCATAATTAATGGGTTATTATTTGAAGGTAAGGTTTCTGGTAGAGATTGCTTTTGCATTGAAAAGGGGTAAATAGGGATCAACTATAGAGGATCGGATCTTATTTTAACATCTTGCAAATCAAGATCCGATCCTTTTATTGGGCTTTGATTTGATTTATCGATCACACAGCACTAATGTGCTGCGTTGTTAAATGTGTCCCTACGGGACATTTCCATGGATATGGAATAAAAACGAAAAAAACCTCACCCTAACCCTCTCCAAATTGGAGAGGGAATTGTTACCTATCAAACTTGTTTATACTACCATTTGAAAAACTTTACAGTTGATCTTCCTCTCCTTAAGGAGAGGACTGAGGAGAGGTGTTGAGTATTGTAATTCAATTCCTTAACTTCAATCTGTAAAGATAAGTTTATGTCTCAAGAGAATTTTGATAACCTGTTTTATGGTGCAAATGCTACTGTTAGGCAATATGCTAAAGATTTACGTTCTCAAATGACTCCTGCTGAAAAAGTTTTATGGTTTGAACTACGAAGTAGAAAATTGAAAGGTCTAAAATTTAGGCGACAACATCCAATCAATTGCTTTATTGCTGATTTCTATTGTCACGAAAACAAATTGGTAATTGAGATAGATGGTGAGATTCATAAATATCAGAAACAATATGATATCAATAGAACTGCTGAATTAGAACGTTACGGAATAACAGTTATTCGATTTGAAAATGAAGAAGTATTATTTCATGTTTCAAAGGTGCTAAGGAGGATAGTTGAGGTTGTAGATGAGATTCCCAAATACTAACACCTCATCCCAACCTTCTCCTTGAGGAGAAGGAGTTGTTCCAGATAAATTATATATTAAACTTACTCTCCTTAAGGAGAGGATAAGAGGAGAGGTACTAAATCAATTCTGAGAAAATCTTTGCATATTTGTTTAAAATATATGCGTCCTGCAGGGCTTGGATTTACATGATTGATTACACAGCACTCACGTGCTGCGCTGTTACAGGCGTCCCTTTGGGACTGGGATTAAAATGGTATGTTTCCCACTCGCCAGAGTGAGGTATTTTTAAATTGATGCAGAAATTAAAAAAAGAACGGTTCTCCAAAAGCAAAATGAAAATAGAGAACCGTTCCTGATCTATTAAAATATTTTGATATTATTCTTCTACCGGCTCATTATTTAAATGTTTGGCCAGGAATTTTTCCATGGCATTGTAAAAGTCGAAACGGTTTTCTTCGTTGCGGAAACCATGACCTTCATTATCTTTTACCATATATTCCACATCAATACCGCGCTCTTTCATGGCTGCCACCATTTGATCCGATTCGTCTTTATTGACACGTGGATCGTTGGCACCCTGAGCTACGAAAAGAGCAGCTGTAATTTTATCTGCATGCATTACGGGTGATACTTCGGCCAGCATCAGACTGTCTTTAACAGGATCGCCAACCATTTCGTAAAACATTTCGCGGTATGGTTCCCAGTATGGAGGTATGGTATTCATAAATGTGAACATGTTACTTACACCTACATAATCAACTCCACACTTGTATAAATCTGGTGTAAAGGTTAGTCCGGCTAAAGTGGCATAACCGCCATAGCTACCGCCATAAATGGCAACACGCTCTTTATCGGCAATGCCCTGATCGATCAGCCATTTAACACCATCTGTGATATCATCCTGCATCGTTTTTCCCCATTGTTTAAATGATGATTCCCAGAATTCACGGCCATAACCTGTTGATCCTCTGAAATTCATCTGAAGCACAGCATATCCTCTGTTTGCCAGAAACTGAACTTCGGGATTAAAGCCCCAGGTATCGCGAGCCCATGGTCCACCATGAGGGTTAATCACAACAGGTAGATTTTTAGCTTCCACTCCAACCGGTAAAGTCAGGTATCCGTGTATAGTTAAGCCGTCGCGAGAAGTGTATTTAACAGGTTTCATTTTAGCCATTTGGTTTTCATCCAACCAAGGGCTTACGTCTGTTAAATGCTTAAGTTCATCACTAGCCATGTCATAGAAATAATAGGCTCCCAAAGAACGATCGCTGTAGGTGCGAATCAAAAATTTATCTTCTTCTTTATTAGAGCTTGTGATAAAAACTTCGTAGCCTTTTAATTCACTTTCGAGTCTTTCAAAAAGTTTTTTGGTTTGCTCATCAAAGAAGTGACGACCTTGCATATCGGTTACATAAGTGGCAGTGGTGATAACTTTCCTTTTTTCAGAATAGTTTAATCCCTCCACATCCACCTCCGGATGACTGAACAGTACTTCTGTTTCTTTAGCTGTGGCTGGATCAAAAATCACAATCTCTGCTTTATCGCGTCCAACATTTGAAGAGGCATAAAGCATTTTGTTATCGAAGGTAAAAAACAATGGATTCAGCGTTTCTTTAAAAGAGGTTGTTAATATGTTTTTAAACTCATCCTCTTCACTGTCACGATAGAGTAAACTCTGGTTGATCATATCGGTTACAGCAATGGCGGCTCTTAATTTGCCATCGTGGTCGGTGATCCAGCCGGATATATTACCAGGGTTTTCATAAAGCATCTGCATTTCTCCGGTCACGATATTGAGTCGGTAAGGATCAAAAACCTGAGGATTGCGTTTGTTCATACTGATAATTACTTCATCCGGAATATCCCGTAAATCATCTATAATACCGGTTCTTACATTCTCAAAATCAGTAAAACAAACAGCATTGGAACCATCTAAATCAACGCCGTACAATTTATAGTTTTCGTTACCGCCGTCGTCTTTTACAAAAAGAATGCGAGTTTCGTTTGCCCAGAAATAACCGGCTACATCTCTGTCGGTTTCAAAAGTTATTTGAGTTGCACTGTCTTTTCCAATCTCCTGAACGAAAACATTCATTCGGTTTTCATAAGGAGCTTTGTAGGAGAAATACTTTCCATCAGGAGAAATCTGGAAGCTTGTTTGATCAGGGTTTTTAAAAAAATCTTCTAATGGAATGATGGGAGCTTTGTTCTCTTGTTTGGGTGATGTGGTACAACCAATCATTAACAGGGTAACCATCATCGATACAATAAAGAAGGGGTGTTTTTTCATCTGAAATAGGTTTTAAGTGTTTTATGAAGTTATGGAAATTACAAAGAGTTTTAATTTATTTCAAGGTTGTGGCTAATAAATTAATTTCTAATTGAATACTTAAATCAGAGGAATAGAAAAATATAGGTGATTAATAAGTAATAATATTTGATTCTTTTAAATGAACCTTCGTATATTTTCACTGTTAAAATAGATATGTTAAATTTGTAAGTATCCGCCTACTATAATCTAACCCAATGATGAATAGTAGTTTAATAATAGAATGTTCGCACCAGTTGCGTAAGGTTCATTTAACCGAAATCTACCATTTGTTTTATATTGATGGGGTCATTACCATTGAATTAAATAATGGAGAAAAACTTATGTGCTGTATTGCATTGAAAGAATTGGAAGACAAACTTTCTGCATCTTTTGTGCGAATAAACCGAAACACTATTATTAATATTCTCTTTTTAGTGGCCTATTTCAAGAATACTCAAAAGGTAACAATGGAAAATGGACGTTCTTTTACGGTATCGCGCCGGAATGTTCCTTTATTGATTAATCGAATGAGAGAGCATTATCCGATGGTGAAATAATTTGAGTTTTTTGTTATCAATAACTTGTCAATTTAGTACTGGTATTTCATGAATTTTTGATATCCCTTTTTAATTGATTGCTGTAATTTGCTGTCTTGAAATCCAAAGGTTATAGCATCGATTTATTGATGAAAAACCGAAAGCAGCTAATAATGAAAAAATCTATCGACACTCACCTTATTTTAACCCTCTTTGTAATTTTTTTATCGGGTAATCTGTATTCCCAGGGATTTAAACACCCGGGGTTGTTGCATACAAACACTGATTTTGAAAGAATAAAAGCACAACTGGCAGCAGGTGAAGAATCTGTTGTAGCCGGCTATATTAATTTAACAAATAATGAATGGTCGCAGTCAGATGTGACAACCTGGCCTGTTGAAACTATTAAACGAGGTATTGCAGGAGATGAAAACTACATCAATGCTGCTCGTGGGGCTCATGCTGCCTATCTGAACGCCCTCCGATGGAAAATAAGTGGTGATATAGCTCATGCCGATAGAGCCGTTTTTATACTTAATAGTTGGGCAAGCGTGACAACAGCACTTGGAGGTAATTCAAATGTTTCTTTGGCATCTGGATTATACGGATACGAATTTGCCAATGCAGCAGAATTAATGCGCGATTATGATGGATGGGATCCGGATGATTTTAAAAAATTTCAGCTCTGGATGCAAACCGTATGGTATCCCTATTGCTATGATTTTCTGATCAGACGACATGGTACCTGGGAAGCCGGAACACCCGGGCATTACTGGTCGAACTGGGGATTGTGCAATGTACTGGCTGTTATGAGTATTGGAATCTTGTGCGATGATGAATTTATCTATAACCAGGGAGTAGCTTTTTATAAGTACGATAAAGTTGGCACCTATACCGAAAATCGAACATCACCCATCGATAATGACGGATTAACAGAGTTTATAGGTAACCTGGTTCCCATCATTCATGAAGATGCAAGAGGGCCCTTTGGTTATGTAGGTCAGATGCAGGAGTCAGGAAGAGATCAGGGCCACGCTACTATGGCATTAGGTTTGGCAGTTGATATATGTCAGACAGCCTGGAATCAGGGAGATGATTTGTTCGGTTATATGGATAACCGTTTATTGGCCGGACTTGAATATGTTGCTGCTTATAACACTGGTACAGATGATATGCCCTGGACAGAGTACTGGTATCATGATGTAAGAACATCTTATGAAGATTCGTGGAAACAAACAGCACCTAGCGAAACGGCTAGAGGTCAGTTCAGACCCTACTGGGATCGAGTATTGGGACACTTTGAGGGGGAGAAAGGAATCATCCTGAATTATGCTCATGGTATGGCTGATATGGTGGTGGCTGATGACGGGGCTTATGGCGGTACCAGTGGAGGTTATGATCATTTGGGCTTTACAACCTTAACCTGTACCCGTCCGGCAATATCATTCGGTGAAGGTCCCTTAACATTAAGTGCATCAATCCTGAGCGGTGGAATAACCTATAATCAGGCAGAACTTAACAATGTTACACAAGGAAGTACAATAAAATTAATTCCGTTACTGCCTGATACGGTAAGTAATTCGGGTAACTGGTTATGGAGTACTGGAAGTACTTCAAAAGATTTGGAGATGACAGTTGATAGCAGTGGGATTTACCGGGTTATTTATACAAATGAAAACGGTATTGAGAGTACACAGCTATTCAGTATATCGATGTATGGTGATTGCTTGCCCGATCAATATCATTACACAATAACAACGGATGATAAAATGGTTAATGATACGGTTTTGATTGCAGATCAGCATTCGAGAGTACTTCTTACTGTAGCTTCTTCTTCGTGGCGCTCCAATTTTTTATGGGATAATGATGAGACAGGAGGAAGCCGAGAAGTGATGGTTGAAAAAGCTGATACAGTTTTCTCAGTTACAGGAACTAATATGGGAGGGGCTGAATCAGTTATTAATTTTCATATTAAAGTAAACCCAATTGGCCCAGCATATAAAGTGGGTGAAGGGGATTTGATTTATCGCAATAGAGTTGTTGTGGTTGCAGGACAATCAGTCACTTTAATGCCGGAGTTAAAGCAGGGAATAGAAGGGGGAACCTGGAACTGGAGTAGCGGTGAAACAACAAAGGATCTCTTGCTCGAAAACATACAGCAAGAAGGTGAAAAGACAGTATCCTATTCGATTGACGGAAACAATTATTTGCTAACCTATAACATTGTGCTGGTTACGATGGAAAATTCATACTCCAACTATCCCATGGATGAGGTGAATGGAAGCATGGTAGCTGATGTATGGTCGGGATTAGACGGAGAGGTTAACTCATGCACAACTACATCCATTGGAGCAAACAATAATGCCCTGTTTTTTGATGGAGGTTCAACATCCTTTACTCAACTACCCAATAATATTACCGAAACACTAAATAATTACACAATTTCAGTTTGGATTAAGCCAGATGCATTAGATACCTGGTCTCGCGTATGGGATTTTGGGGTTAATACTTCGTACAACATGTTTTTTACTCCAAAGTCAGGTGACGGTTATGCCCGTTTTGCCATCAAAGCAGGTGGAAGTGAACAACAAATTACAACAACATCTACGATACAAGGTGACATGTGGACACACATTGCGGTGACTCAATCGGGCACCACAGCAAAATTGTATATCAATGGTTTGTTGGCTGGAAGCAATTCTGCCATGACTATTCATCCTTCAGATTTGGGTTACAGTACTCAGAATTATTTGGGAAAGTCGCAATACGATGATCCGATGTATACAGGTATCTTGGATGAGCTGAGAATATACAGTGAGGCATTAAGTCAAACACAAGTGGTTGAGGTGATGGAATCAGTAAAACCCTTTTATCCTGCATATTCATTAGATGGAGGTGAGTTGGTGCGCGACAGTGTTGTTTCCGTGATGGCAGGCCAAACCCTTGAACTTGTTCCAACACTTAAACCGGGCATGGTAATGACAGGTGGAAGCTGGCAATGGTCTGATGGTAGTAGCACTCAGAATTATCTGATCGAAAACATTCAGGAATCAACCGAACTTGAAGTGACCTATACCTATAAAGGGGTAGCTATTAAGCAAGGATATATAATCAATATGGCGCAGGATGTTACAACCTTGTATCTTGATAATCCCGGATTTGATATTAATTGTAATTATACTGAAGCAAGTGGAGCTGGCAATAATCTGGCTCCGGGGAACGGAGCTGTTGAGGTAATTGAAGGATGGCAAAGGATTCAGAATGGAGAGTGGGCTGCTGCATCGACCTACGAATTTGGTTATCTGGGAACTTTTAATGGAGTAGGTATACCATCATCTGGCTATAATGGGGACCTTGGCGACGGCGCAGGAGCATTGGGTTTATCTGCCGGTTGGACAGCTTCGGTAATTTATTATCAGGATATTTCTTTACCTGCAGGTACTTATCAGCTTACATACCATGCCTACAATGCCAATATAGCCGCAACTAAGGGAGAGTGTCTGGTAGCATGGGTTCCCAATAATGGAGTGTCAGTAATGTCATCGAAAACAGACTTTACATCTGGCGTTTGGGAGGCGGAGACATTATCCTTTACAGTTGAAGAAGAAACATCCGGTAAGATTCAGGTGGGAATGCAGTCGGAGAATGCAGGTACTGGTGATCATGCTAAGTTATTCTTCGACTATGTGAATTTGAAACAGTTTGATGATACTCAAACCGGAATTGTTGCAGAAGGAAAGAATGGAACGGGCGTAAATATCTATCCAACTGTGTCGTCGGGTAATTTTATCTTAAGAACTTCTGGAGAATCCGCTTTAGTAACTATTTATAATCTTGCTGGAAATATTGTTCAGCAATGGACAAACTCTGATACCGAAGCCGAATTTACCTTGCCTAAGCCGCAAATGTATATTGTGAAAGTAAGCACAATATCAGCCTCTGAGATATTTAAGATTATTAAAAAATAAACGCACAAAAAACAAAAGTTGAGAGGTTTTCAGTAGTATAAAATAACAAATCATTCTTCCTCAAATATCAAATTGTTTTTACAGACAATTTGTTACCCTAGTTATTTCCATAGCCTAAAAACATTGAAAATTGAAGTTTAGGGTAATTGCAAATAAACAATTACTCCTACAATAGTATAAAATCAACTTTATCCTCCTCTTATCAGTCTTCTATCTTCTTTTACTTTTCTACTTTTCCTCAAAGGATTTACCACTTATCCCGAAATATGTACCGCTTATGTTCTAAAATAAACCAGACATTGGCATCTTTTATTATCCCTCCTTAGTTTTGATATCATTATTTTCCAAACCAAACCAAGAATGATGAAAGCATGCGACTTAAACAGTTCATGAAAAATTGATTTCATAGGTATTTGCGCTTTTCTCCATCAAATATTTATGCTCCACAGGACAATTTACCTGCTCCACAATACATTTTTACGTCTTCCGCAGGGTATTTACCGGGCTCTCAGTCGAATTTACCGCCTCCACAATACATTTTTACGTCTTCCGCAGGGTATTTACCGGGCTCTCAGTCGAATTTACCGCCTCCACAATACATTTTACGCGCTCCACAATTGATTTTACCATCAACACAGGCTATTTACCGACGAAAAAATCAGAAACTAACACAAAAACAGACAAAAATGAGTACCAGACTATTTAAAAATGAATCGAAGTTTTTAGAACAAAGCAGAACCGCGTTAACCAATGCGAAGAGTGAACCAGCTATTAAAGCAGCCTTGAATAAGTACACTATGACCGATGAAAAACTGGCTGTGGGAGAAGAATTATACAACAAAGCTTATTCTATTTGGCAGGCTAACACCCAAGAAAATGCTGAAACACGAGAAGCTGCAAGTGATTACAGACATCAGTATGAACAGTTGCAGGAATTATTCAGTGTGCACAGGGATAAGGTTAAAATTCTTTTTGAACGTGACCCAGATGTACTGATTAAACTGGGAGTTAAAGGGCGATTCCCGACTAAGTACAACGAGTTTTTTGATAAAGTACGGTTGTTTTATTCAACTCTAAAACAAGATGCAGACCTAATGGCTAAAGTGAATATTCTGAAAATTACTGATGCCGAAGTTGATAATGTTCTGACACTATTGGATGAATTATTGGCCAAACGATCTGTTTACGATCGCGAGATGGCTGAATCTCAAGTTTCGACTCAAACAAAAAACGAGGCTTTACTGAATCTTAAAGATTGGATGGATGAGTTTTATACCATCGCTAAAATAGCCTTTTACGATCAACCTCAAAAACTGGAGGCACTCGGTGCCTTTGTGAGGAATTAGAAAGACCTTGAATAATAATATGCCAAAATCATGAAAAAATATATGCACGCATGGTTAAGTCTTAAGGCAGTTGAAGTTCTTGAAAGTAATCTCGCGAAGGTTTCGGCTGCAAGAAGAAAAAGTATGGAAGCTTTTCTGAAGTTTATTAACCAATATCCCGACACATTTGTAAGAGGTGCCTGGTTTCCCGATTTTCCCATAAGCGATAATATTCAAGGTGGTCATACCTGGAAATATGTTTTGGATGAGAGCAACGGTAAAGAGGTTTTCTACCGACCACCGGCTCATAATTTTTGTTTGTCGCATGTACAGGGCGAGTTAACCAAAAAAGTGAGGCTGATAACATCAATGAGCGACTTGCCTGATAGGTGCGAAGCATTGAGTCAATCAATACGTGATATGATTAAGATAACCAACTCGCTTGACAGAGGCGATATTGCTGCCTTTAATGATACCCAGATAGCGATTATGTTTCTAATGCTTTCGCATTATGTTGCTGATGCCCATATGCCCATGCATTGCGATGCTAGAGATTTTTTCAAGCCTTCATATATCCATCCTGATATTGAGGATTACTGGCAAAAAGAGGTATTAAAATATTACAAAGTAAATAAGAAGCTGGAGCAGTTTGATATGGATGAGAACCAGAAACTGCAGGTGAATGCAGATCGAAAGGGTTATGATTCTTCTATCATAAAGAAGTGCAACGATTTATTAGAAAATAATTCTTGGGATAAGATTAATACAACCTCAAATGATTGGTATGCATTATTGGGCACATCAAATAAAAATGTATGGGATTATTTGGTGTCGGTGTGTTTAGTTTCATTTCATATGTCGTTAAAGCTGGTTCCACTAGACCAGCCTGACGGCATTGATTACGATATGGTGCGCATTAAAGACGAGCCTATGTTATTTGATCCTCTTGAAAGATTTTCGCCAGAGATAATAGCCGATGCCATTAACTCCATTGCCCTCGTATGGCTGGCAACCTGGGAACGGTGGGAGTTGATAAAGAATTGATATCAGATAAGTATAAATAAACATGTAGATAATTTAAATAACAGTAAAATGGATAAGCATACTATAATGATTGGTTGGATCGTGTTGTACCTGATGTTAATTATTTTTCTGGACATAAAATACAAACTTTTAAGAGACTCCAGCCAGGCCCTCAAGAAACCATATAGCCTTTCGAGAGTTCAGTTGGCATTGTGGAGTGGAGTTATTTTAAGCGCATATGTAGGAATAACATTTGGAGGAAGTATGGCCTCACCTGATTTACAAGAAGGTATATTGGTTATACTGGGTATAAGTACAGGAACAACAGCTGTTGCAACATTAACCGACGTTTCAGATAAAGAAGATAAGGCAAAACACCGACATCAGGACGAAGAGGGCACCAATCTGTTAATAGATATTATATCCGATAAAGATGGACCAAGTATACACCGGTTACAAACAGTATTATTCAATGTGGTTATAGCTGTATGGCTTTTTATAAAAGTATGGAAGTCGAATACAATACCAGATATCGAACCCACTACATTAGTGCTACTCGGCATTAGTTCGGCTACATATGCTGGTTTAAAAGTTACCGAAAACAAGGCATCGTCATCTAATAATAAAACTACAAATGAAGAGGAAACCGAAGTTCCACCATTAGGATAAAATCACTAGTATGTCATTTAAAGAAAAATACACGATAACTCAATTGCTTTTAACTTCTGGTTCTAAAAGGCGAAGAGGAATTTCTATGTCGCCTGGAGTAAAGTTTATTGTAGCTCACGATACAGGAAACCCAAAATCGACAGCTCGAAATAATAGGGATTATTACGAAAGAACAAGAAATGAGGTAAGTGCATCGGCTCATATTTTTGTTGATGATAAAGAAATCATTGAATGCATACCCGCATTAACCTCGGCGAGCCCTGAAAAAGCCTGGCATGTACTTTATAATGTACCCAATGACAATCAACTCTTTGGTTATAATGCAAACGATGCTGCAATTGGAGTAGAATATTGTTACGGCTCAAATATTAATGCTGACGAAGCTTACCGTAAATATATTTGGGTGATGGCAAAAATATGTCACGCCTATAATTTAGATCCGGCTAAAAGCATTGTAGGACACTGTTTTTTAGATCCGGCAAGAAAAACCGACCCGGTAACCGGATTGTTGAAAAGCCGAAGAACATACGATCAGCTGTTAAAGGATGTTGTTACAGAGTTCAACGAATGCGTTGGAAAACAAATCGACGAATACAAGTTGGTTAAAGAGAAAGGAGAAGTTAAAACAACCAGCAGACTAAACATAAGGGCAGGAAAGCCAACAACAAAAGCACCTGTTCATCGCACTGTTGATGCCAATACAATTTTAACGTATACCCATTATACGTTAGATGGTGAATCGGTTAATGGAAATTCGAAGTGGTATAAAGATGAGGAGGGCAATTATTATTGGAGCGGATGTGTACGGAATAAGAAAGATGAAGAATTGTTAGATTTAGATAGTAAATCACTTTCAAAAGAATTAGTAACTACTATTTCAGAATCTCCTTATTATTTTAAAGATTTTGTTAATGATGATCAAAATACCTTGATCAGAAATTTTGATCTTAATCAATTATTAGATGTTGATGAAGCAATTAAAAGAAACGATGGAGATGGGGTTAACGTTGGTATTATGGATCATCCGTTTGAAGATATATTTGAAATTTTTTCGGACAGAGTAGAATCAATATTAAATGGTGGAGATGTTCAATCATTTCATGGAATTCAAATGGCAAGTATAATTGGTGCGAAGTATACATCTAATCCTGAATACAAATCTATTTGCTCTAAATGTAAATTAATTAGCCTTCCGGTCGTAATAGAAGGAAGGAAAGATCCACAATTCTTTATAGATGTAATAGATAAAATCCTTAGTCAATTTGAACCAGGTAATATTATTATAAATGCAAGTTTATCAGTGAAGAAGGATGATATCTCGCTTTTAGAGTCTCATTTCCTTAAGCTTTCTGAGAAATACATAGTCATTGCATCTGCAGGACAAGATAATGAGCTATTGAATGATAATGAAATTCAATGGCCTGCCCGTTTAGATAATGTTTTATCTGTCGGATCAATATCAAAAAGTTTTTTTGAAGCTAATCCGAATCCTTCCTTTAATTCAAGGTTGGATATACTCTTGCCTGAAAATAGATATCCAGCTTTTAATTATAAAGTTAATCCAAAGTATAAATCCGTTGCAGGTGATAGTTCAGCAACTGCAATAATTACAGGTTTATCAACTCTGTTGACAAATAAATACGGAAATATTGGAAAAAGTAGATTGTTAGAATTAATTAAAGAACAGTCGGTTGGTTATAAAGAAGCTGATTTGTCGGTAATAAAACCTATTAAGCCATTATTATGAAAAAAGTTTTTTTAACAGTGATCTCATTTTTAAGTTTAACTCTTTCAATGGGACAAATAGCATATTATGATGCAATAAGTCTTTCAGATACTAAAAATCATCAGGGAATTGTTAATGGTAAAGTTATGTTTAATGCTAATCCAGAACAATTTGAAGTTATCGCTCACTATGTTGGTAGTGATATAACTGAAGATATAGTTGCTGCTATTAAACAAAATCCATTTATAGCTTTAGATCTTGAGGGGTTTGATGAACAATCTAAAGATAATAATGGCTTTTCAGATGTTAAAGAAGGTTCTATTATAGGAAGCCTCGATGTTACAACTTTTTCAAGAGGGCTTTCGCAATTTTTGGTCTCAAGAGCGAAAGCAGAACTTAATGTAGCCTTTTTTGAGCGGTTAAAAAAGTTCTTTGAGAAAGAAGAAAATAAGCAATTTGTATTACTATTTCCAAACACAATTGGTTGCTTAGGTAACGACTTTTTAGCCAATGAATATCCAGCAATGTTGCCTGTTCTTCAAGAAGCATTTCAAAAAGACCTTGATCAACTTCCGGATGGGATTGTTAAATTGGTAATTTCCAAATTAGATGATAAGTCATTAGACGACCAATACATTTTGACAATACTCAACTTATTCGAACAATTGAAATACATAGAGCACAACAGTCCTCCTGATTTTATCGAAAAGTTACCAGAAATCTTCGTTTTTGATGGGGATCCTAATTTGGATGAAACCCTAGTGAATATTCAATCTATATTTCAAATATCAAAAGAATTGTCACATTCTTTAAGAACTGATCAAAATGACACAGAAAAATATTGGCAAAACTCAAAAGATATTTACGATAATATTTTAAAAAATGACGTCACCACAAGAATTTACCTAGGTTTATTGTATCAGAAAATTAGGGATTTAAAGATTAATGGAGAAACTATCGCGTCATTGACGACAAATGGAGGAACAAAGCTAGATATTCTTTGGTACACTTCATTAATAACATCTTTCTCAACACAGATTGAAAGCATTGACTATTTGTACAAATCGATTGATGAAAAAATAAATAATAAGACGGCACCTGATTTCGATGAGTATTATTCGTATCTAACAACAATAATCGATTTGACTCAATTTGGTGTTGACATAGCTGGTCATTATACAAAAACTGATGGAATACAAAGTTCTCTCACCATTATAAATAGCTGTACCAAGGTTTATGAATATACTTTGAGCAAACAGTATAATTTAGCAGTATATCATACAATATCGTTGATCGAGTCAATTAACAAAAGGTTTCCAGAAGAGAAGCGTATAAGTGATATAACTTTATCTGGATTGAAGACTTATGGAACTTTTATCGGGAATGTTGCTGTTGCGAAGACATCAGATGATGTAGAAAAAAGTATAGAGGCTGTAGCGTTACCGGTGGGTAGCTCCTCTGTCAAGAAGTATAATAAAAACAATTTGGCAATACAGGCTTATCTCGGGCCGAATTTGAGGGTTTGGATACAGGACAATGAATCAAGCACTACTTGGGATAATAATTGGGGGATCACTGCTCCAGTAGGTATTGGTTATACTCCATGGTCTTTAGAGAAAGACGGAGCATTTTCTTTTTTCTTGTCGGTTTTGGATGTGGGAGCTATCGTTGATTATGAATTGAAAGAAGGGAATACTAATTTTGAACAAAAAGTTTATTTAAAGAATATTTTTTCTCCTGGAATTCATGTAGTATATGGATTTGGAGGAAATTTACCTCTTTCGATGGGTGCTGGCGCCCAATATGGTCCAGGTCTTCTGAAAATTAATCAAGGGGGTGTATCGATTGAACCTAGCTGGAGAGCTAGCATTTTTCTTGCAGTAGACATACCAGTTATAAATCTGTACAAAGGAAATAGGAGAAAACAATAGTATAATATGTTGAAGAAACTATGAAAAATATCGATTATAAAAACCTTGATAAATCTGAACTGGAAAAGAGGAAATTAATATCAGAAATTAAAGATTATCACAAACCATTTTTCATCAGAAACTTTGCTTCCATTACAGTTGTAATATTGACTTTGGCATCTCTTTTTGTGGGATTCTATACTGGATTATTTGATGCAAAAAAAGAGATATTAGAGTTAGATGTTAGAAAATTTGAGGAGCGTAAAGTACTGTTGTCATATACAATTGATTCTCTTAAAGAATCGGTACAACAAATTAGCTCACAAAGAGATTCGGTTGAGGATTTGGCTACTGATTATGTGATTTATATTGACAGTCTTGAGTTGCAAATATCATTACTAAAATTGGCTTTGGCAGAGCAACAAGATTCGAATGAATATTTGAGAGTGTATAAAGTTTCATATGAGAAGCTTAAGGAAGAACTTAATAACACTTCAAGCCAAAGCCAGATTATTCAAGGTCTTATAGCTGAATCACAAGAAAATATTCAAGTTGAATCAGATAGAGTGTCTCAGTCTGTTATTCAACGTAATGATATGGTAGTTGAAAAGCGCATAAGAGCGGTTGGGAAAAGGGGATGGATTTATGTTGGACATTTTAAAAATAATACATTCGCAAATACACGGAAATTAAGTACAGATAAAATACCTCAAAAAGGGAGTGAATATGTATTAATTGAAGATAGCTATTTAAGGGAGTCAAGACCTAAAGCACCATTTTATAAAATACCTGATCAAATTATGCTTTTACTTAATGGAACAAAAGTTAAAGTGCTAGATGTTGAACCAGACGTTGGTTTCGATAAAGTTTGGATAGAAGTGGAAGTACTTGATTGATATCTTAACTAATTGGTTTTAACTTTTGCAAACTTAATTTATGTAAACTATTTTAGTAGGGAACTAACAAAACCCTAATGAAATACAAACTAAAACCTAAAAGAAAATAAAATGCAATAATGCCGTTGAAAAACAGGTGTTATTGCATTTTTTTGATTTACTAATTTAATCCCCTCAATATGAAAACCTCACTTTACATCCTTTTATTTTCAGCACTATTAACCTCTTGTCATCAGAAACCAACAACAGTTTTGGGCTTTTCTGGTAATGGGTCTGAAATGGCTGATTTTGCGTTAGAAGAAGAAATTATGCCGTTAACCAAACAAGAGGCAGTTAATCCACAGGCGCCACCTATGCCACAAACAGAAGTAGAAAGTGCTGTTCTGCAAAAGGAAAAGAAGATAATAAAAGATGGTCGCATGGGTATTAAGGTGGCAAACCTTGAAACGGCTAAAAGTAAAGTAGATACCTTGTTGCTACGCTGGCAAGGCTATTATGGTAATGAGGCCTTAAGTAATACCAACTATCAATCGTCGTATGATTTAACCATTCGTATTCCCAGCCGATATTTCGAATTGTTTATTACAGCATTGGAAAAAGGGGGAGGAGAAGTTGAGTATAAAAGCATAGATGCACGTGATGTTACTACCCAGTTTATAGACCTTGAAACTCGCCTGACAAATAAACAAAGCTATCTGAAACGATATAATGAGTTACTAAAAAAAGCCAATACGGTTGAGGAAATACTTAAGATTGA
Source organism: uncultured Carboxylicivirga sp. (assembly GCF_963674565.1). Taxonomy (NCBI): domain Bacteria; kingdom Pseudomonadati; phylum Bacteroidota; class Bacteroidia; order Marinilabiliales; family Marinilabiliaceae; genus Carboxylicivirga; species uncultured Carboxylicivirga sp. The sequence continues at coordinate 4,109,910 of NZ_OY771430.1, read as the reverse complement.
AGAAAAAATCCGACGCATCGAAGAAGAAATTGAAAGTACAACAGGTACCTTAAAATACTTAAGTAGTCAGGTTGATTACAGTACCCTTAGATTAACCCTGACACAGGAAAAAGAGTATATCTATGAGCCCCAAAAGCGCGATTCGTTTATGGAACGCTTAAAAATGTCGCTATCGAAAGGTTGGTTTGCCTTTGTTGATTTTCTGTTATTTATGATTCGTTTATGGCCTTTCTGGATTCTTCTGACTGGCATTATCTGGATATGGAAAAAATTTAGATTGAGAAAAAAGAAGAAATAGATGTTCAGAAGGAAATATTGGCATTGGGCTGTTGCAATATTGCTTTTTGTTGTTTTAGCGATTTCGATAGAGTTTAGAAACTCTTACTTTTTTGATAATTATTTTAATGAGGTAGCAGTTACCAAATGTGTTACAAAAGGAGAATCATTTAATGATATATCATCTTCTGTTGGTTATTTATATAAAGCAAATGGATTTGTTTATGAGGGTTCATTTACAATAGATTCAGAACGTGTTCAATATGAAAAAGGAATTTACTATTGTGTTTATAGTAAGAAAGATGCAAAGATTAATGCTTTTATACCGTATACAGATATTGAGAAAGTACAAATAATTAAAAAAGATAAAGTATTGCTTAAAAAATACTTGGATAGATCTCAAAAGGCAAGATACTTGAAAAAGAACAATCGACTGAATTAATCACCTAAATGAAAACCATCTTTGTAAAGTATAGCGAATCAGTTATTCTAATTATAGTAGCAGTTGCCATTTATTTCGTTAGTCGAAATCCTGAGATATATGATGTAGAAAATACTAATCTTATTAAAGGCAGATTAAGTGACAATCCAGCAAAAGGAGTGCATGATGAAGACAATGAATACATAGGATTGTGGATTGCCGGATATGATGATTTATATGAATTTTCAGGTTGTTCATATAATTCCAGGATAGCCAAAGAAGTTTTACAACTTCAGAAAGGTGATGAAGTAGTACTTCATACACAATTGAAAAGTTCATCAATTACTATTCCCTGGAAAGGGAAAAAATACAGAACGTATAAAATATGTGATGCTTATTGTTCAAGATCAGGGACGATAATAACATTTGATCAGTTTAACGAATGTAATAACAGATTGGTAAATAAATTAATTCCGGGACTATGCCTGGGGTTATTGTTGATTGGTCTTTATAAAATATTTCGAAAGGTAAAAGATGATCAGAATACAAAAGAGCTAATTGTTTCGAATTATTCATCAACAAAACCGGAGAGCGAAGATATAATTAAACTAAAACCTGATAGATTGTCATTTCTTATTCGTAAAAGTTATTATTCAATTGTATTCATTGGATTTGGAATATATAAGCTGTACCCTATTAACAGTCAAGATTTAGATGTTTTAGGAATTGCTGCCTTTATACTTGGAATTTTATTAATACCTGCTTTTCTCATTCTGCATCATGGAATATTTTATATTGTTGATCCCAATGGGATTTATATAAAAGAAAAAAGTATTTTCTTCCAGAATGAATCCGAGTTTACTTCGTATGCAACTATTAAGGAAGTGAGTTGTCGGCAGAATCTTTTCGAATATGCTAAAAATATTGGTTCGGTATATATTGATACAGGTGAAACAGATAATGATAACAATACTATCTACATTAAACTAATCGGTATTAAAGACTATCGTGATATTGCCAAAATCATTCTTAGAAGAGCTAACTTATCTGAAGTAAACGGATAGTTTATATTCCAACTGAGCATTTCAAACTATTTGATATTTAAGATTTTTAGGTCGTTTGTTACCGAAATGTCCTGCATTAATTTTTGATTAAGTAATACGTTCACTTGTAGTTAAAATAGATCTGTATGTCGAATTTGTTTGTCCTCAAAACCTTTCAAAAATACTTTTGATTCAGGTTTAAATATTGATAAGGACAAATAATATTATGTATTTGATTCATTAGTCCGTTAACTCGGGCTGATGGATTTCTTTTTCGACAAACAGCATCATCATGAATAAACATCGCATCATTATATTACTGGGATTGCTTATTTTTTCTATGGTGGCTACCAAGGCATGTGAATTAACACTTAAGGTTAGTGGCGATGCTAAGGAAACCTATCATGAAGGGGAAGTGGTAATTGTTGAGGTAAAATTGGTTTTTACACATCGCGCATGTCCATTGTCTGTTAAAGATACCAAATTTCAGTATCAGGGAGTAAAAATTCTGGCAGCGACCGAGTGGCAAAAGGTCTCAGATATGGAATATACCCGCAAGCTTAAGGTACAGGTCCTGAAACCAAAGAATGATAAGGAAAAGGAGCCTCAGATTACAGCTATTCGCTCCTGCGATAAAGAAGGTGGCATGGGCAGTATTGTTATCAAAAGAGGTTGATTTTGAAGCGACTCATTTTCATAATAGCTTTTGGATTTATTCTGATTTTTCAGGTTGCATCATCACAATCTATTAAAAAGCAGCAGGTGAAGGATTGTTCTGTGCAGAGTGAGAAGTGTGCAGATTGCTCGTATGCTGTTGATGGAAATTCAACCGGAAGAGCCAGCCAAACAATTGTTTTGTCGGTTCTGGTCGCATTGGTTTCAGCCTATTTATATAAAACGAAGAAAAGAAAATATTATGCAGTTGCTGGCGCATTGGTTGTTACAGCTCTGTTGGTAACTTCCTTTGTTCCACATTCAAGCAGGGAAAAAGAAGAATGTATAGTATTGGCTGATGCTTTAGAGCTCGATGAATTTGTAACTGCAGGAGATGAATTTATTTCGTTGGATGAAAGCGGGGATGATTTTACCGAATTTAAAACATCAGGAGAAGAGTTTTCGAGTATTGATGGAGATGAATTTATTGAATCCGGTACAGAGTTCTCTGCAATTAGTAATGATGAATTTGCTGCCAGTGAAAGTAATGAAGAGTCAACAGGTTTATTAACGGAGTCGGATAAAAATTTGCTGATTGAGCTGGGAGTTTTATTGCTATTAACCATTGTAGTTGGTCTGATGGTTAATAATACTCAATTTCAAAAGCTACGCCCTTTCTTTTTGCTCGCTATGCTGGTATGGTTAGGATTTATTAAAGGTGGCTGTCCATGTATGATTTCATCTTTTCAAAATCTGATACTTTTTTTCGCAGGTTTGAATATTAAATGGATATCACTTTTATGGTTTTTAGGGTTAATACCTTTAACCTATTTCTTTGGACGGGTTTGGTGCGGATGGTTGTGTCATTTAGGTGCATTTCAGGAATTTATTTATTCGACAACCAAACTTGATTTACTCAAAAAAGAAAAGCATCAAAAGGTATTACGATTTGTTCAGATTGCTCTTTTCGCCTTGTTGATTTTACAGCTTATTATCACTAAAACAAATATATATATCCATTACGATCCTTTTAAAGTGGCCTTTAACCTGTTTTCGGCCAATGTTACAGGATATGTTTTGCTGGTAGTTTTATTGCTCTCATCGGTACTGATCTACCGTCCGTTCTGTCGATCGGTTTGTCCGGTTGGATTGGTTTTGGGTTGGGTAAGTCTTATACCCGGAGCCAGAAGAATATCAAAAAATCCATCGTGTATCGATTGCGTTAAATGCAGTCGCCAATGCAAAAGTCACGCATTGCTTTATGAGAATAAGAAAAGCATGTTAGATGTTTCAAATTGTATTGCGTGTGGCGACTGTCTGGATTCCTGTAGTAAAGATGCTTTATCATTTACTACGCTTAAAAAGGTTTAGAAACAACATTTGTCTTTTGGGGAGATGAACAAATTTATTTTACTAACGGTATTGACGGCATTTAGTACTTTGCTGAATGCTCAGTGGAACTGCAGAAGCAGGTTAGGGGCTTTTTTAAAGCCTGTTGGCCAGTCAAACCTAATGTGGGCAGCTGAAGTGGAGACATCTCAGGGATACCTCACCAATAGCCATATTGCCAATGGGATGACATTTTTAGGTCTGGACTATTCAACAAATCATTCAACTTTCTATTTTGAAGGCGGGGTAAAATACTGGCGTCAGAAAGATCTGGATACTGATTATTTGTTTAGCAATCATCGTTTGGGTTTACGTGAGGCTTTTTATAAGTATCAGAATGATCAATCAAATTTGATGATCGGATTGCATTCTGCTACCCTCAATGATCATTATTTATTGAATGAAAGGATGCTGGGTGTGAGTTATAAATATTCCGGTAACCAATGGAAAATTAATTTTTCATTAGGTTCAGTATCCAACGACTTTGCTCGTAACGGAACTTTTTGCAGCACCTGTTATTTATATGATATTATTCCCGACCGAACGGTTAATAGCATAGGTTCCGATCTGTGGAAAACCAACCTGGCTGCCTTCACTTTAAGTTTCTTGCCGGGAAAATCTTCTGATTCTGGTGAATTTAGTTCTGAAGGCTTAGGTGATGAATTCAGCTCAATGAATGAATTCGAAACAAACAGTTCCTTTAAGGTTAGCGAATTAGGTTGGGCTGTATATACCGAGTTTGGTTCGCAGGTTGAAACGTCTTTCGTATCAACCGGGTTATTTGCGGATGTTTCCTGGGGTGAAAATTTGAGTTTTAAACCAGAAATATTGTATCAGTCCGGACAAAATAATCAGGGTATCATCTATGACATGAAGCTGCAAAAAGATTTTATATGGGGGAATATGCAAAAATCATCCTTGCTTTTTAATTACCTTGATTTCACCGATATATCTGCCGATGCGAATGTTTTAAACCGATTTAGTAATATTCTTGCAGGCGAAGTTCTTCGACTGGATGCTACTGAGATGCCAATATTTCTTACTTCGGTTAAACATACCTTTCCAAAAGTAAAAACACATTTTAAACTTCAATATGCCTGTTCAAATCAAATCTCTTCGATGCAGGAACTGGATCTGCAATGCGGAAAGATATTTTTTAAACATCTGCAGGCTAATGCCATTATGGGCTACATTAAAAGTGACCTGATTGAGAATGACGACCATGCCGTTTTAGGGCGACTGGAACTACGATTTAATTTTTAAGAAGTAATCAAGCAACTAAAAAGTGAGCAAATGGAAAATAAATCATTTAACCGTCGCGAATTTCTATTAAAGTTAGGTAAGGCAGGTGTCTTACTTACTTTGCCACCTTTGTTAAAAGCCTGCAGTGAAAGTATGTATGGCGATTACTTTGTGAATGTATCGTTGTGCACCGGTTGCGAGGAATGTCTGGATGTATGTTATTACAACGCAATCAATATAACAGGAGCAAGTAATTACTCTATCAATGAATCGGAGTGTATTTCATGCACGCTATGTTCCAATGCATGCCCTGAGAATGCTGTGAAAGTTACACCGGCTGTTTTTACCATCAATGCTGATAATTGTAACGAATGTAATATGTGCTCTGAAGTGTGTACTTACAATGCAACGCTTGTTGCTGTAAAAACCTACAGTATCAACGATGATAATTGCACAGATTGCGGTAACTGCCTTGAGGTATGTGATCAGAATGCGATCAGTTTAAATGTATCAAATGTAACTTATAAGGTAAACAGTAATTGTGTAGGTTGTGGCGATTGTATTGATAAATGCGAAAGTCAGGGCAATGCAATTTACTATTCGGTTGCCAACTACAGTGTTAATACAAGCCGTTGTCATGGTTGTACCGACAGATGTTCAAGTGGATGTTCTGTGGGTGCCATTTCAAAAGTTAACGGAAAAGCTTCCATTGATACTTCAAAATGTACCAAATGCGGTAATTGCCTAAAAAAATGCGGGCATGGTGCCATTACCAATGCTGAAGTTACCATCGATCAGGATAAATGTACTCATTGTGGCGATTGCTATGATGAATGTTCAAAAAGTGCCATTACCAAGAGTGGAACAGCGTCAACAGGAATTGCCAATATTGATACTTCTAAATGTAATAGTTGTGGCAATTGTATGGATGTTTGTAATGATGAGGCTATTAGTTTAGAGCAGGCTTCTTCACCTTCTGTTCCGTCCATCAACCAGGATGAATGTGTAAGTTGTGGAGAGTGTTTAACCGTTTGTACGGTTGATGCCATAGAAAAAACAGCTTCATCAGATGCACCTGAAATTGATGCTGACTTATGCACCAACTGTGGCGAATGCTATCCGGTTTGTCCTGAGGATGCCATATTACGTGAGATTGGAACGGCTGAGATAACTCAGAATGATTGTTCAAAATGTGGTAAATGCGAATCGGTTTGTCCTGAAGGTGCGATTCAAAGTAACTAAGATGAATAGAACACAAAGAAGGATATGGATGATTTCAGTAGGAGTGCTGCTACTTTATTCTTTTGCATTTACAATTGAAGCAGATTGCCAGACTGTAAAGGCTCAAATCATAATTATAAAGGGAGAAAAATCCACTTATGCTCTTTCTGATGTGATTTCTTTGGAAGGTCAGGTTCAGTTACCAGCTGAAATATGCGAGGATGGAATGAGTAATACCAAACTTTTTCTTTCGGGCTTGGAATTACTAAAAGATGAGGGCTGGCAGCGTGATACCTGTAATTATTGGATCAGGAAAATGGATGTGAAGGTGATAGGAAATAAGAAAGGATTAAGCAAAATAACCCTGATGCGCAAAGCAGATAAAGGGGAGTTCTTTACTCAATTAAAATTAAAAACAGATGATACCGGCAATCAATAATAAGTGGGTGATCGATAAAGAATGGGTGGCAAAGGTGGTTGTTTTTTCCACATTGACTTTGATGCTGGCTGATACCATCTATATGAATATTTCAGGAATAGGCTACGGTCATAAGGAAGAATGCGCATTGTATCAGTTTTTGCCTCGATGGGGATTTTATATCTACGAGCATTTTGTTGAACTTTTTATGGTTGTATTGTTGGGAATATTTGGAGGCGTTTTAATTGAGCAACACACTAAAAAACTTAAACGATTCTTTCCTAAAAATCAGCTGTTGGCCTTTGTGTATGCTTCTTTTTTACCGGTTTGCTCCTGTGGTGTTATTCCGGTTGTTGAGTCAATGAAAGAAAGGGTAAAACTACGTACGTTAGTAACCTTTATCATTGCTGCTCCTCTGCTGAATCCTTATATTGTTTTTATGTCGGTTACGGTCTTGGGAGTCAAATATGCTTTGATTCGTGTATTCGCTTCTTTTGTGGTTGCAGTCTTTTCGGGTTTGATGGTTGAAAAACTGGCAAATTATTTTCAATTGCAGATAAACGGTGTTTACGATAATTGCGGATCATCGTGTGGAGTTGGTAATATGAGTCCTTTTCGAAAGACCATGGTATATATGAAGAAGATTTTACCGTATATGCTTATTGCCGGGTTGCTTACTTTACTATTTGAATACTTTCAACCACAACGTTTTTTGGAGTCTTTTTCATTCTCAACGGAGCCCTTTTCAACGGGCATTATGATGTTGGTGGGTATTCCTATTTATGTTTGTAATGGAGCGGATGTATTGTTTCTAAAACCCTTGCTTGAATACACCGATCTGTCACTGGCCTCGGCCATGGCATTTTCACTGGCCTCATCAGCTGTCTGTATCTCATCAGTTGTTATGTTACTGAAGTTTTTTGGGAAGAAGCTGGCAATAGCCTTAATCGGGGCTGTTATTTTTAGTATCATTTTGGTTACGGCAGGTGTTTATTTAATCGATGATTTTCTAATTCTGATCTAGACTTTTAAAAATTGAGATAGTTAAATTTATCAGGGATCATACTTTTTTCATATCTTGCTTTGCAAAGATACCTGCCCATGATTCTTGTTTATAAATTCTTCAAAGAGAGCTTCCTGTTTGCATTAAATGCATTACGTTCAAATGTATTGCGTACTGTGCTTACTCTCTCCGGTGTTACCATAGGTATTTTTTCCATTATTTCAGTTTTTACTTTGATTGATACTCTTGAGAATTCTGTTCGGGAGAGTGTTGAATCTTTGGGTAACAATGTTATTTACATTCAAAAATGGCCATGGGCACCACCTGAAGGCGAAACTGAATATCCCTGGTGGAGATACATGAATCGAAGGGTACCCGGGTTAGATGATTATGAGCAGGTTCAGAAAAGATCACAGCTGGCCGAAGCTGTTTGTTATGTGATGGCTTCGTCACGTCGCCTGGTATACGAGAATAATTCGTACGATAAAGTGGCGGTGATGGGGGTGACTCATAGTTTTGAAGATATCTGGAGTTTTGAGATTGGATCAGGCCGGTATTTTTCTCAGCAGGAGTCTCATAATGGTAGCAATATTACTGTTATTGGTGCTGATATTGCGGCTGAGTTATTTCAGGGGTTAGATCCTTTAGGAAGAGAGATTAAAATGATGGGTCGAAAATTGAGAGTGGTAGGCGTCATTCAAAAACAAGGCTCAGATATGTTTGGTAACAGTCTGGATAAAAACATACTGCTACCAGTTAACTATGCTAAAACAATGTTTAATCTTCGCAGCGAGTCAGTTAACCCTTTTATCATGGTGAAAGCATTACCGGGTTATACTTCGGATGATATCAGTGATGAGCTTACAGGTATTATGCGAGCAGTACGAAGAATTAAACCAAAAGCTGAAAATGATTTTGCATTAAATCAGATTAGTCTTCTTCAAAAAGGATTGGATGGTTTATTTGGTGCGATTGATATTGCAGGTTGGTTTATTGGCGGTTTTTCTATTTTGGTAGGTGGATTTGGAATTGCCAACATCATGTTTGTATCAGTGAAGGAGCGTACCCGTATCATTGGAATTCAAAAAGCTTTGGGTGCAAAGCGACGTTTTATTCTGCTTCAGTTTTTGATTGAAAGTACTGCTTTGTCATTAATCGGTGGATTAGCCGGATTACTGATCATCTTTATTATTACTTTGCTGTTAAGAGTTAGTACTGAATTATCAATTTCATTAAGTTTAGTTAATATTTTAAACGGGATAGGTATTTCATTAATCATTGGAATTTTATCAGGTTACATACCAGCCTGGAAAGCTTCCAAAATGGATCCTGTAGAGGCTATCAATGCTTTGTAAGAATGGGAAGGATATTAATTTATCCAATATGATCTTTTTTGGCTAAGAGATTTTACGTATCTTCTTATCTCATAAAACTGACTTTTCTATTTTCATTCTGGATGAGAGGGTTATTCATTTATATTATTCTTTTAATCTTTATGCTTTCGGGAACTAATCTCAAAGCGAGTCAAATAGATTTCTTTATTCTTCATTATAACACTCACTATAATCTTCCAGCTGATCTGATCAAAGATGTTAACATGGATAATAAAGGTGGTTATTATCTGGCTACCGATGAAGGATGTTTTCTTTTCTGGGGACGTGAAAGCATCAAGTTAAAGACTCCTTTAAACAGATCCAACTATTTTAAAAAGTTATTACGTAAAAAGGATGGTACACTTCTTTGTATTTCAGATGATGCCTTATATGAGATAGATTACAATCTGCAAGGTCCGTATTTGAAACTATTATTGGGTAAAGGAAGAAGTGTAAATGATACAATTCCATATTATTATAAAAACATATTCGAAGATAAGTTTGGAGTCATCTGGATGGCAGACAGTCGTAATATTTTTTCATTCGATAATGGAATAATCAAGAAATTTGAGATGGATGCTAAAAATGCATCTACATCTTATCAGCGTTCTTATCAGTTTATGGAATTTGCAGATAATCAATTGACTGCATTATCGCAACAAGGTTATTTTTATCTGTACGACAGAGAACAGGAAGTATTTGTTGAATATCCTGATTTATTTACTGACGAGGTATATTCTTCAACACGCATGGATAAGAATAGCTATTTGCTGGGTTGTAGAGATGGATTATCAAAATTGGAGTTTCAACAGAATTATACATTGAGTTCAATTCCTGATGCTCAGGGAATAGTCTTTTCTGCTTTTGGTAAGATTGAAGATCAGGTTTTTCTGGGAGGTAGCTGGAGTCAGGGAGTTTTTGTTTTAGATTTTACAGGAAAGAAGCTTGAGATGAAACAAGTGAAAGATTTTCCTTATAATGGAGTGCAAAACCTCTATACTTCAGATAATTTGGATTTTATAGCATCCACTAATCTGGGAGTGGTTGTTCTAAGACGAAAACAATTCGAAGCGGTTTTTGATGAAGTTAAATCAGGAATTATTAATCACCTTTTTATTGATAACGAAGATCACATATTTTTTATCAGAAACAATGTCATTTATAGATCTACCAACAATAAATCAGGGCTCAAGCCGATTGTAGGCAAAAGGAGCAACGATACAAATTTGGTAATGCATTGTTCAAAAGATAGTGTTTTAATCGGAACCAGTGATGGTAACCTTCTTTTATATTATAAAGGTAAACTGATTGAAGAAATACATTTGGACCAAAAGTACGTTACAGATATAGTTAAGGACAAATATGGGTTTTATTGGATTCAAAATGGGAATGAACTTTATCAGGTAGACTTTTCTAACCACAAACTAATAAATCAAACTGTAAATCTACCAACTCAAAACAGTCTTGGTGCAATAGCACTTGATACCGATTCGCTCTTAACCATTGGAACGAATGAATGGCAGGAACCGATTGTGCATTTTGATTACATGGATAATACATTTCATTCAGTTAAATCAGAATTCTATCCCGATAGTATTCAGGAATACAACTGTCTTAAGTTACTTATTCTTAAGGATAGTTTATTGATTGGAACCTCAAAAGGGATTTATGTTTTTAAACAAGGTTCGCTTGGCAAATTGGAGGTTGGAGAGTATTCAAATGAAGAGGTACATGCATTGGCTTCTGATACTCTTGGAGCACTTTGGTTTTCGACGAGTAAAGGACTTATTAAGTGGGAAGATGATGAATGTTGTATCTTCACAGACTTAAGTGGCATCCCTTCCAAAACAATTAATCGAAACGGTATTTCGATAGATCAACAACAGGCCGTTTGGCTGGCTACCAATAATGGAGTTGTAAGGTTCAATAACGATATTCAATTTGTTGATGCAAGAAAACCTGTTGTGGTTTCGCAAAGGCATAATCGATTCATTTATAAAGATGATGAAGAGCTTGAAATGACAGCAGATGAGTATTATATAATTAGCTTGCATTCATCTTATTTACCTCAGTATGCCAATCGTTTTCGTTATAAATTAGTATCAGGTGATAGGCAAATATCAAGTTGGGAAAAAGTATCAACTGATGATGAACTGTTCTTGAAAATTAGTAAGACTGGAAAATATCAATTGCTAATCTCGTCGAAGAATGATGGATTATCAAAGTGGAGTTCTCCATTAATGATTGATGTAAATGTAGTACTGCCATTTTATAAAAGATGGTATTTTCTACTAGTTATATTTCTGATTTTGTTTGCTTTAGTTGGTGTATTTATTTATCACGATCGAAGAAAAACAATCAGAGAGAAGAAGAAACTTGAGAAGCTGGTTTCTCAACGAACATGTGAATTAAGATCCTCGAATAAAGAACTGAAAGCACTTAATAAAACAAAAGATCGGTTTTTATCAATCATTGCACATGACTTAAGAAACCCATTTCAAACTTTGATGGGTATTTCTAGTCTTCTGATCCAATCTTATGATGAGTTAAGTGATGATGAACGTAAAAGGATGATAAGAAATCTCCAAAAGACTTCAGAATTATCGTACGATTTATTAATGAATTTACTTGTGTGGACAAGGGTTCAGACGGGAGCTTTTGACGTGAAGATATCGAGTTTCAGATTAGATGAATTGATTAATCGAAATATTGAATTTGCAAAAGAATCAGCTGCCATTAAAAACATACAATTTGAACAAAATCTTATTCAACTTAAGGTAGAGGCAGACGAAGATATGATAAGTACGATACTTCGAAATTTAATATCTAATGCAGTAAAATTTTCCAATCATAATACTGTCATTAGAATCAATATGTGGACAGAAAAGAGAAAGGTTTATGTAAGTGTAGTTGATCAGGGGCGTGGAATGACAGAGGAAGAAATAGGTATAATAAAGCGAGAAGATTCAAATTATTCTACAGAAGGCACTGACAGAGAAAAAGGGACAGGTTTTGGACTTTCGATTTGCAGGGAATTTATAAAGGTGAATAAAGGGAGGATGAAAATCGAAAGTGCAATTAATGGAGGATCCACATTTACCTTTTCATTACCTATAATCGAAAGGTAAAAGTACAGAGATGCAATTACTAAATAATTGCATCTCCGCAAATAATATTATCTGTTTAAGTCCCATCCACTGATTGGAATCGATAATCCAACATTCACAGGATAAATTTCCGGTCCTTTGTTATCTTCAAACATACTGGTGAGATAATAGTTGCCATAAAGGTTGATGGATCTGTAACCCATGCGCACCATTATGCCATATCGCCAGTCACGTATGTTGAAATCATTGTTTTTCTTTTCTTTCTCAGGACCCAGATTATCGGTGTATTTAACTCTTGAGAACGAATTGATCCTTACTCCACCGATCACACCGCCAGACAAATAAAAGGGCTGATGGCTATGTGTTGGTATCTGTAGTTCCAATAAAAAAGGAGCATTAATATATGTGCTGGTAAACTGGTTTGTTTTAATACTTCTATCCGAAGTGTAGTAAGAAGTATTACCGTTATCGTCTTTAGCAATAATATCTGATCCTGACAGGCGATATCTGCTATGATCAAGACCTAAACCGGTAACCAGGCCGATATTGCCTCGTCGCTGAAGTCCAATACTCCATTGCATAAAATTTAAGCCTATATTGTAACTCTGGCCATCGTTTAATGATAAGAAGTCGGCATCACTGGGTAATTCAGTTGTTCCATCTGCATTCAGGAAGTTGGAAAAACCAAGTTCAACACCTGTGTAGTGTCCGTTAAACCTGCGATCTCTGTAGTAATACGATTTATTGGTATTGCCTGAGCCGATTTCTACATAAGTGTTTCGTCCATCTTCTTTGATAATTACATTGCCTCCGGGAACACGAACACGTGTCTCATTGCCTCTTCCATCTTCAATAATAATCTGTTTTTCTTTTTGAGTATGAGCAGAAGACTGTGATTGTGTATTATAGTCACCGGCATCTGATTGTTCAACAGGGATATCCAATAATTGGCCCTGCTCATCTATCCAAACCATCTGACCATCCAAAAGAGCTTTGGCTTTACCATTCTGAAATTCCCAGATATGAGAATAAACCGGAGCAATTACTTCGTTTCCCTGTTCATCGATGTACCCAACTTTACCCTCTTTCAAAACTCTGGCTCTACCATTCTCGAATGACCATATTTGTTGATATGCAGGAGGAATAACTTCCAAACCTTGTTCATTAATATATCCTACCTTACCATCTTTCAGAACTCTGGCTCTTCCATCTTCAAAGGACCATATTTGCTGGTAAATACAAGGTACAACAGCTAATCCTTCTCTGTTAAAAAAGCCCAGTTTTCCGCTTTGCATCACTTTGGCCCAGTCACCATTGAATGACCATATCTGATCGTATTCAGCCGGAATGATCACGCTCCCACTTTCATGATAAACACCTGCTTTTCCACTTTTCAACACTCTGAAAAATCCATCAGAATCAATATTCCAAACCTGGTTAAATTCGCAGGGAACTATCACATTACCTTTGTCTGTAATAACACCCATTTTATTGTCAAGCATTACCCTGTACAATCCTTCTTTAATTTCCCAGTAACGATCGTATTTCGAAAGAATGTTATCAGTGCCTGTCTGAGCAATTGTAATCGATGACATTAAGCTGATTAGAAGCAGTATATATATTTTGCGAATCATCATAGCAATTTGTTTTTAAGTTTAGAAACTTAATAAAGTTATTCCAACAGTGTAAGGATATAGCTCAGGACCTTTATTTGTTGAATAAAAGGTTGAGAAATTATAGGATCCGTAAAGTTTAATAAATCGATAACCCAATCGAACCATTACGCCATATTGAAATGGATTTACATTGATATCTTGTTTACTTTTCTCTTTTTGACGCGATCCTCCTTCATGGTAAACCATTTTGGTTCTTCCCCATAAGCGGAAACCTGCATATGGACCTGCTGATATAAAGAACCGATTTGCATCATTTGATGATGGCAATTGCCATTCAAGTAGGAAAGGGAAATTAATAAAGGTCGATTCAATCTTGTTCTTCGAAACACTGATGCCATCAGCTACCGGAATTCCTTCAGTTATGTTAGTTACCGCATTTTTCTGAAAATAGTATGGGCTATCTGTGCGGTAATTATACCACGAGATACCTGATCCCATCACTAATCCAAAGTTGTTTTTATTTCGTTGTAAAGAAATATTGTATTGTAAGAAATTGATGCTAAAGGTTACTGCCTTGCCTTGGTTTAAATCCATGAAGTTTGCACTGGCTGGTAAACCTGTTGAAAAATCAGAGGTCACATAACCGTTAAATCCTATGTCAATGCCAGCCCAATGGCCTTTAAATTTTTCGATAGGTAAACGAACCATTCGAAGACGTGCACGATTATGATCATCAATAACCTCAAAGCGCTTACGCCCCATCGTAATTTTTGTAATGGTATCATTAAATTCATCCACTTCAACTTTAATGCCGGGTACCACCACCTCGGTTCTCATTCCATCTTCAGTGACTGTAACTATTTTAGTTAGCGATTCGTTTTGAGCCCATATAGTAGTAAGGCAAAACAAGAATATAGAAGTTAAAAAATATCGGTTCATAGCTTAAATTTTTGAATTGATTTCTTATTCATGAGGTAGGACGACTGTCGTCTTTTTATTGTTACAGGAGAAAATGAAAAAACTTTGAAAAGAAAATATCAAGCTGATTATGTTATTGATATATAGTTAATACCAAAGCATGAGATAACAATTTGCTTAGAGTTATTTTCTGAAATTGAAATGGTTATTCTGATATAATTGCTTAATAACTGTCGAATGTAAAATAAATTCAGTAATTTAAATATGCAAACCTTACATCGAAGATTTATGCATGTAGTAATATTCATAGGAAGTCCACGGAAAGATGGTAATACAACAGCTATGGCTAATTTATTAGCCGGTAAGTTAAGAGATGATGAGACCACTGTTGAATTATTTGATTTGTACGATCACGATATTGAAGCGTGTATTGACTGCAGGGAGTGTAAAAAGGAACAGCTCGTTTGTATGCAGACCGATGGAATGAGAAAGCTGTATGCTAAAATGGAAGAGGCCGATGTTTTGGTTTTTGGTACCCCTGTTTATTGGTTTGGTCCATCAGGACGAACCAAATTAATGATTGATCGCTTTAAACCTTATTTTATAAATAAAAAACTCTATGGCAAAAAAGGGGCACTTCTTCTGCCTACTGCTGTTGATAGAGAAGAAAGTAATTTGACTATTGATCAATTCAGGAGATTGTTTAAAGCTCTGGGAATGGAATATCTTGATGCTATTACAATTGAAGCATATGAGGCAGGAGATGTTCTTAAGAATAATAATCTGCACGATCTTATCATTGATTTAAAAGATCGTATTATCGAGAGTCATCAAAATGTTTTGGAAGAATAAAATGGTCAATTAAACTTCAGTGTAAGCAACAATAAATTTTATAATTACCTCATAAACACTTGTTAAAAGCTATTAGAATTTTCCCCCAACATATTCGGATCGTTTTATCTTAAAAACTCTTAAACTTATTCATTTATAATTCGTTACTTAGTGACGATATTCTCATTGCTCAGCATGGGATGATAATTAAAAAATGAATGAATGTTTAAGGCAGCAGAGGTAAAAGAAAAAGTTGAAAGTGCATTTGATGGGCTTTTAAACGAATTAAAAGAGAAAATGAAAAGTGTTTATCATCAGCGATCAAAGGTTGATGATTTGGCCATCAAACGGGGAATGCCCCCTTTTGTGATGCGCGAGATTATGTCGGTAAATCCGTTTTCAGCAATTATACCAAAAGAATATGGAGGATTAGGCGGTGATGTAAAAGAAAGTATTGCTCTGATGAGTGCTGCATCTTACGAATCACTTGCTTTATCCTTAACGTTTGGAATCAACATGGCTTTGTTCTTACAACCGGTATTAAAAGCCGGACAGAAAGAAAGCAAAGCAGAAGTAATGAAACGTTTTGTTGAAAAAAGCAACATGGGTGGCTTAATGATTACGGAGCCCGATTTTGGAAGTGATGCTTTGAGTATGAGGACTCATTATAAGGATAATGGTTCGTATTATAATCTAAAAGGAACCAAGCATTGGGCCGGACTAACCGGTTGGGCAGACTATTGGCTTTTAACAGCCCGTAAAGATACAGGAGATGGCCAATTGGCCCGCGACATCGATTTTTTTGTTTGTGATGTTACTCAACCCGATCAACATATTGTTGTGGAAGAGTATTTCGAGAATTTAGGTTTGTATCAAATACCTTATGGCAGAAATAAGATTGATGTTGAAATACCCAAAGTTCAAAAGTTAGAACCAGAACAGTCGGGTGTGAAGATGATGCTTGATCTGTTGCACCGGAGTCGTATGTCATTTCCGGGTATGGCAATGGGTTTTATTCAGCGCATGCTGGATGAGGCTATCAAACACTGTCAGCAGCGATTTGTAGGAGGTAAAAGCTTACTAAATTATGATCAGGTTCAACAGCGTTTGGCTGAATTGCAATCACGATTTACAATTTGTTCGGCTATGTGTGTTAATAGTAGTGGTAAGGCAGGTTTGCAAAACGATCTTTCGGGAATTGGTATTGAAGCCAACAGTGTGAAAAGTATTGCTACTGATATGATGCAGGCGGCATCTCAAACCTTGCTTCAGTTGGTAGGAGCGAAGGGGTATCGTTTGAATCACATTGCCGGTCGATCAACGGTTGATAGTCGTCCATTTCAGATTTTTGAAGGATCAAACGATATGTTGTATTCCCAAATATCAGAAGGGGTGCTAAAATTGATGCGAAAAACCAAATTGGATAATTTATTTGAGTTCATCAAGGATTTTCATCTTACCCAAAAAGCAAGTGAAATGGTGAAAGATCTAATCAATTTTAAAATTGATTTAAATATGCCTCAGCGAAAGATGGTGGAATTAGGACAGGTTGTGGGACGTATTGTATGTGTTGATCAGGTACTGGAGTTGAGTAATAAAGGTTTCGACAATAATTTAACGAATAATGCCATCGAATATCTTCGTCAGGAAATAACCGGGATATTATCTTCGTTTAAGTACGCAAATTCGGTGCAGGTTATCGAAGATTATAAATCAGAAAGTAACTGGCTCAATTTTGCATAAAGCAAAAAAGCTCCGGATATACCGGAGCTTTTTGTTTAGTTTTCATCCAAATTTTTCATGGTCAATGTAATCGGATATTTTTTTCGATACTCTTTCTGCTCGTCATAACCTAAGTTTTCATAGTGCTTTCCATAAAAGAAGGCCGCTTCTTTTCTGTTGTCATTTATTGTTTTGTATACCAGATCAATTGTTTTAATGTAATCTTCATAGCTTGTTTTGTTATCATACTCATAAAGCATTACATATTTCGTATTAGACTTAGTAAATTCTTTTAATCGTTTGGAGAAGTCATTATGTTTTTTTCCTATTTCAAATAAGGAAATACCTTCTTTAGCAATATCTTCTTTTTCCAACCATTTGGCATCAAGGGGAGGAAGTAAATTAAACAGAGCCATGTAATCAGTTCCTTCTTTTCCCTCCATCCTAGCAAGATAGCCTAGTTTTAGGTTGTTAGAATTTCTGAGAGCCGTTTTGATCATATCAACATATTTCATGCGTGCATCTTTATCGATATTTAATAACACAGACATTTTATCAACTTTGCTCTGGTCTGCAGAACTTCTTAACTTGGTTAGAATACTTTCGAGTTCAGAGAAGTTACATTTTTTTCCATCTATTGTAAGTATATCACCACTTAAAAAGATGGTACACAAGATCATCTCTTTTTTGTATGGATTCAATTGTGTTGCATAAGGAAGATTTAACTTTTGAAATCCTTCATCCATTAGAGTATATGAGTCGTTTTCAATTTTTCGCAGATAATCTACTTTTCCTTTGTTGCCCCAGTCTATTGTCAGTTTATTATTATTAATAATATAATCCAGCTTTAGAACCTCATCGCCATCTCTAAGAATTAATTTTTTCTTTTTTGTCTCAAGTTTATAGTCAGTAATGTTAAGAGAATTATTGCCTACAGTAGTTACAGCAAGTAATTTTTCAGGCTTAATTTCAACAAATTGTATTTGATTAATACCTGTTTCATTGCTTACCCAGGAACCAACCAATTCATTGGTGTCTGTGGCAGCTTCATCTTGTAGATTAAGCGCTTCACTTCTGCTTGTCATATCTGTAAAGAAGAAGAAAGCAGCTAAAAGTATAGGAACTACGGCAATGGCTTTTAACTGTGCCCATCTGCCTGATTTATGTTTATTCATCATGGCTATTCGTTTTTTAATTGATAATAAATTAAAATTATTGACCAGCTCTACTGAGCGAATGCTGATTAACTGACTCAGTAATAGAGACTGATAATCAAATAAACCATGTCCTTGCTGCACAACCTGACGGTCGGCAATATACTCGTGACACGTTTTAATTGATTTCTGTATGCGCCATGTAAGTGGATTAAACCATTGAAAAATGGTCATGATGTGCGCGAGCAACAAATCCACTGAATGTTTATGCTGCACATGAACTTTTTCATGTGTAAGTACTTGTTCAAATTCTTCGGGTTTAAGTATTTGCGGATTTACAAAAATCCATTTCAGAAAAGAGAATGATGGAACTTCATCATTGATAAGTACCAGGTTCATTCCATTGTCCTTTTGAATTTTTGCTCTTCTCAGCATCTTTCTGATACCTCCAATCAAATAAAAGAGGCGAAAGGTGAAGAATAGTACTCCTAAAATATATATACTTATCAGAATGCCTGAAATAGAAATGATTGATTCTTTCGATATGATTTGGCTGGTATTACTCGTTTGACTTCCTGTAATATTAGCCATTGGGTCGGCTAAAGCGCCCGGATCGGTTAATTGAATCAGGTGCTCGTAATAATTTCTAAACTGCCGAACACCATTAGCTGTTTCGTGTAAATAACCCTGGTTGGTTATATCAAATGGAAATGAAATAAGTGGTACAGTAAGAGCTAGTATCATTGATCCCAGTAAATAAAACCGGTTGAAGGTGAAATAGGTCTCTTTCCGAAAAAACACTATATAACCAAGATAGAATAGGCTCAAACATAAGCCCGATTCAAACAGGTAGATTAGAAACTTAGCCATTTTTCTTTTGTTTAAGTTCTTCAAGCATTCGTATTACTTCATTTACTTCTTCTGTTTTGAGGTTTTTATTTTCAGAAAAAAAATTGACTACTTGTTTAAAAGAGTTGTTAAAGTAATTATTAACCAGGCGTTTCATTTGACCGCTACGGTATTCTTCTTTCGATACCAATGGAAAATACTCGTAGGTACCGCCATACTTTGTAAAGC
Organism: uncultured Carboxylicivirga sp.; assembly: GCF_963674565.1. Taxonomy (NCBI): domain Bacteria; kingdom Pseudomonadati; phylum Bacteroidota; class Bacteroidia; order Marinilabiliales; family Marinilabiliaceae; genus Carboxylicivirga; species uncultured Carboxylicivirga sp. The sequence goes on along the minus strand of NZ_OY771430.1, from coordinate 4,090,445 downwards.
CAACAATTTCCTTCTTAACTAATACTCTTACAATCGTAGAAACACTATTGTAAGGAGGTTTCGGGTCTGGAAACTGAGCCTGAATATCTTTCACAAATCCTTTATCGAGATCCCAAAGAATCTGCATAATATTCTCTTCCGCTTTTGTTAAAGTAATCATTGTAGTACTAAGTTAGTTAATCAGCATTGTAAACTTACAACTTATTTTTACGTTTTGCAACTTAAAAATAAGTTAAGCAACGTAATATTAAGTTTTATTCGTTGGTTTTTAATAATGAATGCCTTACTGGTAAAGGGATCAGGTTATTTGAAATTTTTTTATATTTGATATGATTATGACCTTAAAATTTTGAAATATGAGTGACCCTAACAATGAAAAGTTGGTGATTGTATTCTCAGGACTACCAATGGATGCCCAAAAGATCAAACAGTTATTGATCAATCATAATATAGAAGCAAGTGTTTTAAACGGCTATACGAGTACTATTGCTCCGCACATTGTTCCCGAAGCAAGTGTTATGATTCACGAAAAGGATAGGGATGAAGCTGAATCTTTATTGAAATATTTAAGTCTGAATAATTAAATATGGGTTAGGTCACTTGTGGGTAGATTACATACTTTATTTTCACATTTATAAATGAGTGTTTTATCTTCTTGATATCTCTGGTGTAGAATATCTAAATGGGTTACAGGTTGACTGGTTCCGGCATAAATTGTTCCTGCCCTAAATGTTTTTTGAATCTCTTTTCTATACTCATCAGCCTTTTCACCGCAGATTACAATTTCCTGTCGTTTGTTTTGAAGTAAACTTAACAATGCCCATTGTGCATAATACACAGGATTCTTTTCAGCCTGCTCATAAAGTTTAGATATCAGCATTTCAGCGATCGTTTCGTAATCTGGTAGATGCATTAATTGAGAAAGATGAATAAGGTTCTGAACCATGGTTCCAACAGAAGAAGGTATTACATTGTCCTGAATCTCAGTTTTTCGGGCAACTAATGTTTCCCCTTTAGATGAGGTATAGTAAAAAATACCGTTTGCGTCATCATAAAAATGATCCATCACATATTGGCATAGCGAAAGGGCTTGTTGAATATACTTTTCGTTAAAAGTAACCTGATAAGTATTTATTAAAGCTTGAATAAGAAAAGCATAGTCATCTAGAAAACCTGTTATTTTACTAAACCCATTTTTTGATGTTCGGTGAAGTGATCCATCTTTTTGCAAGGTGACATTAAGTAAATAATTAAGTGCCTTCTCTGCAGATTGCAAATAATCTTCACGGCCCAATGTCTTATAGGCATCACATAATGCCGAAATCATAAGGCTGTTCCATGCAGTTAATATTTTATCGTCCAAACCCGGTCTGATTCGACTGATACGCTGTTGTAGAAGAAGTTCAAGTTTTGTCTGCAGGTCTTGTTCAAATTTTAGAGGATCGATACCTGCATTTTTTGCATAATCTTTTCTGTTAATACTGCTGTGCAAAATGTTTAAACCGTCTTCCCAATTACCATTCATACGAATGTTAAAGTACTTGTAAAAATGCTCGTCATCGCCAATAATAGCTTTTAGATCATCATATCTCCAGGTATAAAACTTTCCTTCTACACCTTCACTATCAGCATCCAAAGCTGAGTAAAAAGCTCCTTCAGTAGATGTTAATTCATGTAAAGTGAATCCTATGGTTTCTGAAACAATTCGTTTGTAGTCTTCGTTTTCGGTTATCTGATAGGCAATGCTATACAAACTAACCAATTGAGCATTGTCGTATAGCATCTTTTCGAAGTGAGGAGCAAACCAATGATCATCAACCGAATAACGGGCAAATCCGCCACCCACCTGATCGTAAATGCCTCCATTAGCCATTTTATCTAAAGTCAGAAAACTAAAACCTGGTAAGTCATTATTCTTATTTAAATAACCCCATTGAAGAGCAAGGTTTAAAGCAACCGGCATTGGAAATTTCGGTGCGGACCCAAAGCCGCCATTTATCAAGTCAAAGTGAGCATTTAAATTTTTTATGATTGTTTCTTCATCAGCTGTTTTCGGGAGTATTGATAATTCTGGAAAATCGTGTTGTTGAATGCCTTCAGTAAGATGTCTCGCCTGATCAAGAAGTTTTGGGCGTTCATTCTGATAAATGTTACTTAATGATGTAAGCACTTGTTTCCATTGTTCCTGCGGGAAATAGGTTCCACCCCAAACCGGCTTTCCATCGGGCAAGGCAAAACAATTTAAAGGCCATCCACCCCTGCCACTAATCATCTGAACGGCTTCCATGTAAATTTGATCCACATCAGGTCTTTCTTCCCTGTCGACTTTAATACAGATAAAATGCTTATTCATCAATGCAGCAACCTCGTCATCTTCGAATGATTCATGCTCCATTACATGACACCAATGGCAGGCAGAATAACCAATGCTTATGAGAATCAATTTATCCTCTTTACGGGCTTTTGCAAATGCTTCGTCCGACCAAGGAGACCAATCAACTGGATTGTGTGCATGCTGTAAAAGGTATGGACTGGTTTCGTGAATTAATTTATTGCTTCTCATTTGGATGATTCTTGTTTCAACAAAACATCAGAGTAATGTTCTCTGTTCAATAATGAGTTGACAAAGTCAGTTAAAAAGGCAATATTATGCCTACATTTACGTGTATAAGTTAAATTGTAGATCATGAAACCTAGCTTGATCATATTGATTGTTTTGCTGCTGTTTGGTTGTGTTGGTATGGAGTATGATAAGATCTCTGATGAGGTAGTTTATGAGCCCACAATTGCCTTGCCCGTAGGATCGTTTTCATATGATTTTGATAATGCCTACCAAATACCTGGAGAGATACCAATGATAGGAGATTTAACTCCTGTTGATGTTGTTTTAAACGATACTTTATTTTTTAGTTTGAATGATTCTTTTGAAGCACGTGAATATATACAGAAAGCATTTTTACATTACGATATAGTTAATCGTTTTCCTGCTAAGGGTATTCTTCGGCTTTATTATCTTGATAATTCATCCAATGCAGTTGAATTCACTCCAGTCGGAGGTGTTGAGATTGAACCTGCCAGTATTGATGATACAGGAATAATCACAAAAGAGGCCAAGGAAACATCTTTCGTGGAAATAACAGATCATTTGGACGGTTTGTATGCTGCAGATCGCATTATAATTGAACTGGAAGTTAGTGATCTCGTTCTGACCAATGAAGTGCGGCTAAATTTTAATAAATATTCAATTAAGAGTTCTGTAGGTGTAAGGGTTGAACTTAAATTTGAGCTCAATGAAGGTTCTTTATAAAAGATTATTCAACCTGATTCTTTTCACAGTTATGGGAGTTAATGTTGGAGCTCAACAAAACTTAACTCTATTTCTGATGCATGATCTGCCACAGGCAAATTTTGTAAATCCTGCTGTAACTCCGGAATGTCCTATGGTTATTGGAGTACCAGCATTATCCTCTTTCCATTTTAATTATTCCAATACTGCATTTGCGGCAAAGGATCTTTTCAGTAGTGTAAACGATTCTCTTTATTTCAATCCTGATGCTGCTATTAATAATGCGCATGGACAGGAGCTTCTTGCTATAGGAAACCATTATACACCTTTGTATTTTGGGATGTGGCTAAAAGGTTCATACTGGACATTTGCATTGACTGAAAAGGTGTATACTTATAATACAATGAATCAGAATACTGCAAAACTGTTATGGGAAGGTAATTATCCGGCATTCACTGGTAGCAGTGCATCGTTAAGCGGGTTGCGGTTAAATGTGAATCATTATCGTGAGTATGCTGTTGGATGGGCGAAACAAACGGGTGAAAGATTTCAGATGGGAATAAGAGGTAAATTGCTTTTTGGAAAAGGTAATGTTTATACTCCGGTTACCAAGGGAGGTTTATACACTAATGATCGAAATTTTGCTCTGGATGTAAATCTGGATTCGAGAGTAAATACTTCTTTTCCTGTAGAAGTAACAACCGATGAAGAAGGATATGTTACTGATATAGCAGTACAAGAAGATATTGATTGGTTAAAATATATGATGAACAATCGAAACCTGGGACTGGGAGTTGATTTTGGATTTATCTACAAACTAAATTCCCGGATGACCTTATCAGGGAGCTTACTTGATATTGGTTTTATCAACTGGACAAGTGATGTTAATAATTTTGAATCGGCGGGATCATTTCAATATAGCGGAACAGATAGTGGGAGTGACTTTGATAATCCAAATTATATTTCGAATATCACGGATAGTTTGCAAAACATGTTTGTGCCTCAACCAACCTCCTCTGGTTACATCTCACCACTGGTTCCCCAAATGTATGTTGGATTAACCAGAGTATTAACAGATCATATTAATGCCGGAGCGGTTATTCGCAATGAGTTTTATCGTAACCGATTTCACTCATCTTTAACTTTATCAGCAAATACCTTCAATTATAAAATATTGAATGGATCACTTTCATATTCTGTTATGAATGGGGATTATTTTAATGTGGGTACTGGTATAGGTGCTAAGTTAGGAGTAATTCACATTCATGCCATTTCAGACAACCTTTTCTCGTTTTTTAACTTGAGTGAAGCACGAGGAGTTAACCTGCGTTTTGGTATCAGTATTATTCCATCATGCGATTCTAATAATAAAAACAGGATGCCAAATAAAGGAATTCAGGCATTACCATGTTACTATAATCCATTCACAAAAGAGAAACGCAACTGGAAATAATTAAAAAAGCCGGATACTAATGCATCCGGCTAATCTAATATATGTCTAATATTAATTCTTCATCGATCGTTTATCTCCAGCATGACTTAAAACATCACCACTAAGTAAACCATCGTATTGCGATTTGTTTTTTAGCAATTCTTTAGCCTTAGCTAGTTCTGCATCTTTTTGCAAACCAACCAAAATGGCTCCCTGCTGGTAGTAATATCTTTTGGTAATTTCCATTGCCATCAATTCTTCAATCTCGCTTTTGAATAACTTCAGGTCTTTCGCAACATCCAACTTAAGTGTGTTTTCAAGGTTTTTAAATTCATCCTCAGCCTTTGAGTAATAATCTTCTCTTTTAGCTGATTCGATCAACTCTTTTAGTTTCTCCTGAGAACGAGATGTGTATTTAAATCCTTCTTTTGCTTTTACAAATTCAATGAACTTATTGTAAGTAGCATCATCTACGGTAAATTCGTTTGCAGGAGCAATATTCTTGTTTTCTATAGCAAACTCTGTGGCATAGTCAAAAATCACTTGCTGAGCAACCAGTGCAAAAGTAATATTGGAATATTTGGGAGCATCAACCAGGATATCAGGTGATATGCCTCCGCCATCGTATACTTTACGTCCGTGTAATGTGTTATATTCCGAAATTAATGAATCCGGAACAAGACCTACGCTGCCATCATCATTACGGTTTGAATAATCAAGTGCCTGAATACATCTGCCTGAAGGGATGTAGTATTTGGCTGTTGTAAGCTTTAATTTAGCATTATACGATAAGTTACGGGTGGTTTGTACCAACCCTTTTCCGAATGAACGTTGTCCGATGATTACCGCACGATCTAGATCCTGTAATGCACCCGATACAATTTCAGAAGCTGATGCTGAACCTCTGCTGATAAGCACAGCCAAAGGCATCACTGTATCGATAGGCTGTCGGGTTGCATTATATGTTTTGTCCCATTGTTTCACTTTTCCGCGGGTACTTACCACTTCCATGCCCTGAGGAACAAACAGATTGACAATTTTAACAGCCTCATCTAATAAACCTCCCGGATTAGCACGTAAATCGAGTATAACGTTTTTAGCACCTTGTCTGTCTCTTAAATCAAGAAATGCTTTTTCAACCTCGCGGGCACAATCCTGGGTGAAATTATTCAGGATAATTAAGCCTGTTTCATCATCAACCATTCCATAATAAGGAACAGCATTAATCTGAATTTTCTCACGGGTTAATTCAAATGTTAATGGTTTTTTCTCGCCCGGTCGATCTACTTTTATTTTTAATGAAGTGTTGGCAGGACCTTTAAGTAAATCACTTACATCAGGAGTGCTTTTGCCAACCATGTTTTTACCATCAATTTCAAGAATTTTATCACCGGCAAGCAAACCAGCTTTGGCAGCAGGAAAACCTTCGTAGGGTTCGGCGATTACAACATGTTCACCTCTTTTTGAGATCAGTGATCCGATACCAGCATATTCACCTGTTGTCATAAACCGGAAATCTTCCATGTCCGATTCAGGGATATAGGTTGTGTAAGGGTCCAATGATTCAAGCATCTCGTTGATACTTGTGGTAATCAGTTTTTCTGGTTGTGTTTCATCTACATAATAGCTGTTTAATTCACGAAACAGAGTGTAGTAAATATCAAGGTTTTTAATGATTTCAAAATTGCGTTTGTCGTCATTAAAACTGTATAAACCAAAAAGCATTACGAAGACCACAGCAATGGCAGCTGTCCACTTAACTTTAGGCATTCTCACAAAATTCTTCATATACAATGCGTTTCTTAATCTTTTATGATCTTTCGGGTAAATGGAATTATCTTAAATAATCCGTTTAGATAAAGCCGTAAAAGCAAAGTTAATATTTCCGTTTAATTACTTGGCTTCCTGTTTTACTAATCTTAAATTTTAACTCAAGTTTAACTTCATGATTTGAAAGAGCTAATTATGCTCTTTATTTACTAATGAAGATCTTTAGAAACAAAAAAAGCCGGCTAATGCCGGCTTTATATTTTGAAATATGAAGTGTTTTATTTTTTACCACCACCAATTTCGAAACCTAATTTAAGTGACATGTAGTTTCTTGAATCTAAATCAGCTAAACCTGTAATAATATTGTATTCTAAACCAACGCGGAAATGACCTAATAATAAACCAGCTCTTGGTGCAAAACCAAATTTAGATCCATAGTCAGCTGTTAAAGTTCCTGCTTCACTCATTACATCGTATGTATAATCTACGCTACCCATTGAGTATATACCTGTGCCCAATCCAACAAAAGGACGTACCTTATTTGTTGTAAAATAATAATCACCAGTAACCTGGTAAGTACCTAGTGCTGAAATAGAGGCGCTTAGTCCATCTTGTTCATCAACTCCCAAAACAGCCCACTCCATTTTGAAACCTAAGGCGATGTTATCCGTAATGTTGTATTTTGGTTCAAGGTAGAATCCAATACCAGCGGTAAAACCATCAGATGGTAAACCGTATAATGCTCCAACGTCAACTTTGAATGCTTTGTAGTTTTCGCTTTGAGCTGATGCCTGGGTTAAACCTAATACAGCGATTGCAATAATTAAAAAGATGTTTTTCATTTTAAATATAATTTGTTCTACATAATTGAGTCGCAAAGATAGAAATTAAATTACTATTGCAATGTATTACTGTAAAATAATAGAAAATCAAAAACCTTGACAAATAACGTTTAATAGAATAAATGCAATAAGTAAATAAAATTATAGTAACTGAATATCAGTCAAATATTATTGTTTTATAGTAAACGTAATATTTTGAGTATTTCCTCTCTCATCACTAACACTAAGGATATGATTGCCTTCATGAGGAAGAATTTCTACTTGATGAATGTGCTGAGTGCTACCAATAAATTCATTATCCAAATGCCAAAATAGTACAGCAGATCTATCCTGATGAGAAGCTTTACAGATAATGCGTCCAATTTTACCATCAATTTCTTTTGGTACTATCAGTGATGAATTTGGTTTTGGATAGATAATATCCAGAGGTACTTCTTCGTTATTCTTGCATCCTTCTAGATATGGAGGTAATTTTTTATATGCCGGATTTTTAGCCTGATAATACCAGGCCATTACGGGAGGTAAAATAAACCATGATTTATGTATGATTTTCGAAGCCGGATAACAACCCACATTAACCTGAAAATTACCATCGACTGATAGGTGCACTATTTTGTGATAGGGACAAACCGGAAAATCTTTCTCTACCAATGGAACATACATGGTGTCGGTGTTTTGGCAATCTATGGATGCTTTGAAACCGGTTTCCTTGCATATTTCTATGGGTTGCAGATCATCGTATGGTACATCGAACCAAGTAGTTGGTGGCATTAAGCGATAGAGGTCGAACATAACTGGTGCGGCGGCACTACCTCCAATAATTGCTGGTCTGCCTTCGCCAGAGGCATTTCCAACCCAAACCCCTATTGTATATTCGGGTGTAACACCAATGGCCCATGCATCCCGATGACCAAAACTGGTTCCGGTTTTCCAGGCAACTTTTCTTCCAGAGGTGAAATTTTCCCATCCGGTTTCTTCTTCCGGACGTTGCACATTAGTTAATGCCTCAAAAGTATGATAAATGGCTCCAGCCGATAGTATTGGTGTCTGTAAGGGTTTGGTATCTGTCTTTTTTTCTGTTGAGTGATTGATGACTATTTGCTGATAGGCATTATCTGTATAGGTGCTATTGTTTTGGGTGAAATAGGAAAGAACTCCCGCCATGGATGAGTAGGCAGAGGTTAATTCAAAAAGATTTGCTTCGGCTCCACCTAAAATAAGGGATAAGCCGTAATGCGATGGAGCTCGTTTAATGGTAGATAAACCGATTTCCTGTAATAATGCATGAAATCTTTCTATCCTGTAATCATCCAATAATCGGACAGCTGGTATATTTAAAGATCTGGAAAGAGCTGTATGTGCTGGAACGGCACCATCGAATTTCTCTGTATAGTTTTTGGGTGCAAAATCACTGTAATAAGTTGGTATGTCAGCAACCAGCATACGGGGAAGTAAAATTCCATCATCGAGAGCAGCCGCATAGAGGAAGGGTTTAAGAATACTTCCTGTACTTCTTGGGGCTTGAATAATGTCAACATCATGACCATGGTCATCCGATTGAGAATTACAGTTTCCAACATATGCAAGTACCTTCTTCGATCTATTATCTACAATCAAAGCTGCGATATTATGAACTTCGTTCTGACGGTAAATCCTGTAAAACTTTTCTATAATCTGATTGCTTTGTTTTTGTATAGTTACATCCAGCGTTGTGTGCATGGTGCCCCCATCATACAATTTCATCTGTTGGATTAATAGGTGGGGAGCCAATTGTGGTAATGCCAGGGGTTTATCAGGGAGTTGTTCTTCGAGAGACAGGTAGTAGTTGGTTGAATCAATAACCTGATGATTGAGAAGTTTTTCAAGTAAGCGATTTCTTTTATTGAGCAATAGTTGTCGATTTTTGCCGGGGTGCATTAACGATGGTGCATTGGGCAATACAGCCAACAGGGCTGACTCAGCCCAAGATAGCTGATGTGATGGTCGGCCAAAATAGCGCCAGGATGCAGCTTCCAAACCAACCACATTTCCTCCGAAAGGAGCGTGTGTTGAGTAAAGCTGTAATATTTCATCTTTCGAATATCTGAGTTCCAGTCGGGTTGCCTGAATTGTTTCAATTAATTTACTCCAGAGGGTACGATCTCTATTAAAAGCCATTCGGATTACCTGCATTGAGAGAGTACTGCCACCACTTTGTACAGAGCCACTTTTTAAATTCTGAAGCAAGGCACGCAGCATGGAAGCAGGATTAAATCCGGGATGGTAATAAAAATATTCATCTTCAAAAAGAAGAATGGATTCTTTAAATCGATATGGAATGGAATCTCCTGCTTCGAATCGCCATTGTCCATCATCAGCTATATGAGCGGAAAGTAATTCTCCGTTTTCTGAGTTGATACAGGTAGAGTATGGACTGTTAAATAATTCTTCGGGTAAGCTCCAATAATAGACCAGGAACAATAAGACAAGAATTGTCCATGAGACTTTGCTTTTAAAAAGTGACTTACCCGTTTTCATGGAAATCAAAATTAGAAGTAAAAAATAAAAAACCTAACAGAAGTTTTCTCCTGTCAGGTTTTTATCTTACCACCTGGCAACTACCGTGAATATCATGTTTCGTCCGGGAGCATTTATTGCCGATGTTCCAGAACTAACCGAACGAGTCAGATGCTCGTAATAGGTTTCATCAAGTAAATTATAGACACTTGCATTTACCTCAAAATGATTATTTATGGTGTAATCAATCGATAAATTAACCAGGTTAAAAGCAGGAGTTTCTGTTTCACCATAGCTGGTTGCAATTCTACTTTGGTTCCAAACATGTCGAAATTGTATTTCGGGCTGCAATTTCTTATTCAGAAATAATCCATGCAGTGAATAGCGAAAATCCATTGGTGGAATTTCGGGTAAAGCCTCATCGGTGTCATTATTTGTACCATGTGTATAAGCCATGCTCAAGCGATGATTGATGTTTGAAGAAATCTTCTGTGTCCATATCAACTCAAAGCCTTTTAATAATACTGCATCAATATTTATGTATTGCCTCACACCCGGTGCTGTAGCCATTTTTGAATTCAAATCAGTTCTGATTTCAGATGAAATAAAATCATTAACCAAGGAAAAAAATCCTGAAACCTGAAACCTGGTTGCCGTTGAATGGTAATTGAGGATTAAATCCATTTGGTTATTTTTTTCTGAAGAGAGAAGAGGATTACCCAACATTTCGTATGGATCAACACCTACGGGCAGAAAATTAATGTATCGTTCGGTTAAACTACCACTTCTCTCAGCATGGCCTAGCCATAACTCAGCTTTTACCTTTGAGAGCAATTGTTTGCTCAGACCGATGCTTAAAGAAGTATTCAGGTCAGATGATTCTATGTCTTCATACAGTGTCTCGAAATATGCATCGAGATTGCCGGATTTAGCCTGATTTAATGTCAATCGGCCTGCATAAACCAATTGCCAGTTAGTAAGATTATGTCTGAACTCAGCAAAAATTCCAGTTTGGTCAATTGAAGCGTCCTGCCAAACATTATCATAAACAGTGTTGCCTGTATTGGGTCCCATTAAAAATGTTCTGCTCCTCTCTCCTTCTGCTTTATCTCCTCTGTAATCGGCACCTACATATAGTTGGTTAACGCCTAATTGCCATTTCCCTTCTGTTCTTCCGCCATAGTTATAGGTTTTAGCATCTGTGACGGCATCGGCCATGCGAGGTGTAATAACCTTGTCGTAATTGTCCATCAGGTGATTAACGTAGGTTGAATAAATGTTGGTATTCCATTTAATCAGTTTCTTTCGAAACTTAATGTTGTGGTTAAGACTTCCAAGCCATGTGTCGTCTTTGCGCAGATCCATTGCTAATGCAGGAAAATCAACATCTTTTGCATAGTTATGACTGACGCTGAGTTTTAAAGATTGATTATCTGATAATTTAAAACCTGCAATAGTTCCAAAGTTGTTTCTGTAGAACGAGGACGGTACCTCATTGTTATCACCATCTTTATAGTCATCACCATTTGAAACAGAGCCGTAGAATCTCAGGTTAAATGTTTTCTGACTTATCTTAACCAAACCTTCACTTCGGCTAATGTTTCCGTTTGTCTCATAACCGCCGGATATCCGCCCTGAAAAGAGTTGGGTAGAATCAAATTGGATTGGTTCTGTCTTAAAATTGATAGTTCCACCAATTCCGGTTCCGTACCTGAGTGAGTAAGGTCCTTTAAGAATATTAATCTGAGATAACATGTTAACCGGTATCTGACTGCTTGGAGGATCCATCCGATTGGGACAGGCTGCATTGGTACTTTGCGCTCCATCTAAAACAATATTAAGCTGATCGTATTTAAATCCCCTAAGGACCGGATCAAATCCGTAAGTTCCACTTTTTTTAATTAATGCTATTTCAGGTAATTGAGCCAACACTGAAGAAACATCATGAGCCAGTCGGTTCTGATCGTCACAAACAATGATTAAAGAATCATCCATTGAGTGATGCAAAGCAATAACACTGATGGGCTGAAGTTCGAAGATTTGTTTTTTCCAGAGTATTCTACCATCCTTAAGGATGGATATTAATTGATATGATGTTATTACCAATTGACCATAGTTAACGTGTGACAAGTATAATGTTGATTGATCATCATTATCTACTGTTATTTTACCATCGCTATCTGATGTACCATGTATGCTGCCATATTTATACGAGGCATTAACAATAGGTGTATGATGTTGCTGATCAATCAGGGAAATAGTTTGTGCAAATGATAGTGCAGGCCAAATAAAAGCCAGCAACAACCATTGGATTATTCTATTCATATTTGAATGATTAGTTGTTGAAATACTATTAAATACACGTGAGTGTATTGAAAAAAGAATGTTGTTGGTTACAGATACAATTCTTTAGGAGGGTGAAAGATACTTGCTTCGTAAAGTGAAACCGGCGCAAAACAATAGGGTTTATAATTCAATTTTTGTATTGAATTATCAGGCAATAATGATGTTTTTTTATTGATAAAGAAATCAACTACTAATTTGCGATCTGAATTTTCAGGTAAAGCTGATTTTTGCTCTTCATGAGTTTGAAATTGTTTTTTCAAATGACAACAGCCCTGACAGGTGTTGTTCTGAATATCCTTTTGAACACAAAGGTTTTGAGCTATATAATCCTGATTAATTTTAAAGATCATCAGTGTTACACTGTAATGTAACGAGGCCACAAGGCTGACAATGGATAGCAATATGATCAGGATTTTCTTCAAGCCGGGGAAATAGTTTGCTTTTTAACAATAATACTTCCCCATTGTTTGCTTTAGCTGTTAAAAATCATCTTTAGCATTGCCAAATAACTTAAAGTTATAAGTGACAGTAAAAATAGGTTGACCAAAAATTGACATCTTATAACCTTTTACCTGATCTCCTTCAGTTCTGAAGAATACATTATATGCATTTTTTCTTCCTAAAACATTATATACAGCAAAAGTCCAGGAGCTATGATTTAACTTTTTAGCTACCAGGTTTCCGTTTACCGTTGCTGCTAAATCAAGCCGGATATAATCAGGCATTCTAAATGAATTACGATCGGAATAATAAATACGTTGAGATCCACCTAAATCGTAATAGGCAACCGGAGCTGTAAATGGTCTGCCAGTGCTGTAAAAGAAATTACTTGACACATTAAGTCGCCTGCTAAGCTTATAATTAGTTACAAACTTAAAATCATGTGGTTTGTCGTAATTAGCAGAGAAGTAGTCTCCATTATTTACTTTCTCTTCCTGATAATCTCCATCAATCTTATGCTGTACCCTCGAATAAGTATAGTTGATCCAACCGGTTAGTTTACCGGTCTTCTTCTGTAGCATAACTTCTACACCATATGCTTTTCCAATGCCGTTTAAAACATCCGTTTCCAGATGTTCATTCATGGTAAGCTGTGCACCACCCTTGTAATCAATAATGTTTTTCAGGTATTTGTAATATGTTTCAACAGAAGCCTCGATGGTGTTGTTACGTAGCTTTTTGTAGTATCCAATAGAGAATTGATCACCACGTTGAGGTTTCAGATAACGATCGCTTAGTTTCCAGATATCGGTAGGTGACATTGCAGCCGTATTCGAAATCATCTGAATATACTGATACATCCGGTTATAACCGATTTTCATTGAGCTTGTGTTACTCAAGCGGATGTTGGATGAAAAGCGAAATTCAGGTCCAGAATAAAAACTGATTGGTCCGGATGAATGATGTGTTGTGTCAACAATTGACTCTTCCGTTCTTGGTAATCCGTTTTGGTAGTTATATTCTGTTTTCGGACCGAAATTGGTGTAAAACGACCAACGTAATCCTGCCGACACAGACATGAAATGGGTTAGATCAAATTCGTCGCTAATGTACAGAGCAGCCTCCATTGCCCGCTCGTCTTCAATGGTTTTAGCAGATATCAATGACTCATCACCAATAGGGTTACGAGTTCCCGGAGATAGTTGATATAAAATTGAATTTAATCCAAAATCAATTTTATGATTCTTACTTGAGCGGTAAGAGAAATCCGATTTAAAGCCATATTGATTCAGATTATACTTCACTGAATTAAGCTGAGTAGAATCGGTACGGGATTCAATATTATACTCGTAATTGCTAACCAGAGCCGAAGTGGTTGAGAATAACTTCGGACTAAAGATATGTTTCCATTTAAGGGTAGATGCCATGGTTGAATACTCAAAGGCGTCTTCAGTGTAATAATCGAAATTGTCGTAGCTGTAATAACCTGATAAATAAATGCTGTTTTTATCATCAATGTCATAAGAGAAATTACCCTGAAGATCATGAAATTTGGCTTTGCTTTTACTAAGCTTAGCATCGTCAAGCAAGTTCAGAACCCAATCAGAATAGGTAGTTCGGGCTCCAATAATAAATGAACCTTTGTCCTTTTTCAGAGGTCCTTCCGCTATCAATCGTCCGGATACCGGGCTAATGCCTCCATATGTTTTAAAATGCTTGCGATTGCCATCTTTCAGAGTCAAATCCATCACAGATGATACTCTACCACCATATTTGGCAGGTATTCCACTTTTATAAAGTGTGATATCCTTAACCAGATCTGAGTTGAAACCAGAGAAAAAACCAAAGAAATGGGAGGTATTTACAATAGGTGCTTCATTTAAAAGAATCAGGTTTTGATCCGTACTTCCTCCACGAACATTAAAACCACTGGATGCCTCTCCTACAATCTGAACACCTGGAAGTAACAAGGTACTTTTAATGATATCAGGTTCACCCATACCTAATGGTAATTGTTTGAGCGTTTTCATGGATATTTTTTCCATACCCATTCGAAGGTTACGAACCGGATCTTCACTTTTGGCTGTGATTGTTACCTCTTTTAATGCCGTTGTTTCTTGTCTCATCTCAACGTCAAGGTTGCCATCAGAATGTATTACAATATTTCGGTAAGTGGTTTTCATCCCAACAGAACGAAATTCAACCTTGTATCTTCCTTTTGGTATGGTAAAAGAATAATGGCCATACATGTTAGAGACAGTTCCGTTTTTCAGATCTTCAATATATACTACTGTTCCAACCAAGGCTTCACCATTCTCAATATCTGAAACTTTACCACTAAGAGTAGCTGTTTTTGTATAGGTGTTTTTCGAAGGACTACCAATCGTAAATAATTGATATTCTTTGCTTATTTCAACTTCCTCATCAATTTGCTTTTTCGGAGCTTCATATTGGATGGTATCTCTTACAAATGCCTCCTTCTGTTCGAGGTATTTCAGATAGGTTGCAGCATAGTTTGTTTTTAGTGAATAGTCTTTTAGAAAAACAACATTTATTTCATCGATAATGGAATAGTTAAGTGCGACTTTTTGTGCAATCCACCTAATGGCACTTTCTGGTGCAATATTTTTTGGGAAGTCCTTAAAATATACATCCTTACTCCACTCAGGACTGTAAAAAAAGTGATAGCCTGAGTTCTTTTCAAGATATTCAATGGATTGATCAAACGAAATTGAATCGGTTACAATCTCTGTTGTTTGACTGAATCCCGAAAGTGCGAGTATAGTGAAACATACCAGTATTAAAGCTTTTTTCATTGATTGGTCAGGTTAAAGCGATTCAGCAAATTTGAGAATTTGTGTAAACTGAAAATTGGTTAGATTTTTAAAGGGAGTATGATAGGATCGAGTTTTTTTTCGAACTTCTTTTTTGTTTTCAGAAAAGACATTTAATAAGTCCTTTTTCTTCTTTATAAGAAAGCAATTTTCTTCTTCAATCAGGTATCTTTCTATTTTTGGATAATAGGTTAAAACACCATCATGATACAAGTTGCTGGTTGTATATTTTACATACAATTCGTGCTTTCCTTTATATGGAATCTCGTAAAAACCTTTTGGTAAAACAGTATCTGATTTTCGATTAATAAAAAGATACTGGCTCTTTTCATAATTAACATAAAATGAATCAACTTCAGATTTATTTATTTTCACATAAACATTATCAGAAACATATTTTCCTGGCATTACAATTAATTCATCCAGGTTTCTGTCGTAAGCTATTGTTAATTTGTTGTATGCAACTCCTTTATTAAAAATAGTTCCTTCACCTAAAGTTTTTTCCAACAGGGGCGAAGTTGTTGTTGGATTATAATAGGCTTTGTATTCTTTGCCGTTCAGATAATCATCAGGATTATAAGTTTCTGAATAGTAAAAATTTCTGATTGAGTCGGTTTGATTGATAATCACACGTTTATTCTGGCTTTGCAGAGAAATTGAACTTGTAATAAGGAACCAGAAAAAGATATTTTTTAACATAGGTGTCGGAGAATAGGTTAGAGTGTGTTAGGGAGACAAATTTAAAAAAACTGATCGGTTTACAAGGGTATGATGTGTTAAATATTACATTTTTAAAACATTGCTATGTTAATCCAATTTTTTTTGTCAGATTTGAAGTGATATTGAATACACCAACTCAACTTTAACCTAATAATCTATCATGCTTCGGAAAATCATTTCTGGTTTTGTTCTCATTCTAATTGCCTATTCCTGTATTGAACCATATAGTCTGAATATTGATGGCTATGATAATTTATTGGTAGTAGATGCTTTAATTACCGATGAAAATGTGGCTCATACAGTTTTACTTCGTCGCTCTACAACCAATATCGAAGAAGAATCTCCATATGAATCAGGTGCATCGGTATATGTAACCAATTCAAGCGGTCAGCAATATTATTTTGCTGAATTCAGTCCTGGAACTTATAAGTCGGATAGTACAGAGTTGATTGTGAAACAAGGTGATAAGTTCATTTTACATATCCAGACTTCAGATGGAAATACTTATCAATCGGATGAATGCGAGATTCTGGCAAAAACTGAAATTGACAAGGTCTATTTCAGTAAGAATACCGAATGGGACGAGAATGATGAGTATGAGAATGTAGGAATTAGCATTTACCTTGATGGATCTGCCAGTGAAAGTGCATACGTCAGATGGAAATACGAGGAAGACTGGAAATTTAAAACTCCATTCCCTGAAAGATATGCCTTTGATGAAGATGAAGAATTAGTTGAATTACCTATTGAGAATTATTATTGTTGGAAGCATAAATCATCCAATAATATCAATGTTTATTCTTTCGGAGATCAGGTGGGAGGTGATATTAATAGCAGAGAAATCAATTTTATTACAACCGGACTAAACGATAGATTGACAATTAGATATTCGATTAATGTAAAACAACTTTCTATCTCAAGAGAAGAATATGAATACTGGAGAAAGTTATCTGAATCTACAGAGGCTGTTGGTGATGTTTTTGCCAAACAACCCTTTTCTTTGGCAGGTAATATTCATAATTTAAATAATGATAGTGAGCCTGTATTAGGATATTTTCAAACCGGATCAGTTGTGTCAAAACGTTTATACATTAATACCGATGATATAAAGGATTTTGATGTGCCAATGTATAGTATTTATGATAATTGTTCACTCGACACAGCAAGAATAGATGGAGTTACTTACTTTACAATTTATGAAGTTTATGTTGGTAAAGTGGTAAATGGCAACTGGAATTTTTATGATCCTATTTATGATGAGATGGGATTTTCTGTTGTTGCTATGTTGTTATCGAGTCAAATATGTTCGGATTGCACAGTGAGGGGAGCGATCAATCCACCGAATTTCTGGGAAGAAGAATAACCTAATCTGAATTAATGATGAAAAAAATTGCTTTTATTTTAGTTACCATACTTCTGTCTCAAAGTATCTTATCGCAGGAAACAATTGTATTACGTACTGACAGGGATTATTACATTGGCGGTGAAGATATGTGGGTGAATGTTGTTAATCTTAATCAGGAAAATCTACAAACCTCAGATTTAACCAAGGTAGTTTATCTGGAATTATTAAATGAAGAATTTAAACCTGTTTTGCAACAAAAACTCAGATTGGAGGATGGGGAAGTAACATCATTGATTACATTGCCGGACACTATATCAACTGCAAACTATGCACTACGGGCATACACAAGATGGATGAGAAATCTGGACAATGAACCCTTTACCTATAAAATGATTTCGGTGGTTAATCCGTTTACCAAAAAATCACTACCGGATGGAGAAGTAATTGCAGATAATCAAATTAAGGACAGTAGCCTGGTCAACTCTGGTCAACCTGAGTTACAGTCCATGCTAAAGCTCAATAGTACAGCTTATAAAAATCGTAGCAAGGTAAAACTGGATTTATCAATGCTTTCAGAATATAATCACTTGACAGTATCGGTAGTAAAGTCTTGTTTATTATATGATGAAGTACAGCCTGACTTGTCGAAAGCAGCCGAAAGTAAACAATCTGAAATAATTGAAAGTAATAAGGGTGACGTCCTTTTACCAGAAGTTGAAGGTGAACTTATTACGGGTACCATTACTAATATCGAAACAGGTGATGCCATTGTCGGAGAAAAAATGATATTGAGTTTTGTGGGTGATAAACCAATAATGAAATTTTCGACAACAGATACATCAGGACGTTTTCGATTTGTAGTTAATAAGTATGGTAAACGTGAAATGGTTATTCAGCCATTTAAATTAGATACAAGTGCAATCAATTACAAGGTAAATCTTGATCCTGGTTTTTCAGAGAATTATCCGGATAAGCGAATGGCTCCATTATTGATTTCGAAAGAAAAGGTTGCTGACCTGAACAAAACGATTATCAATATGCAGGTGAATACCATTTATTCTGCTTATCGCGAAGATGGAAGTGGCAAGGATACAATTGATGTGCCACCGCCATTTTATGGTGAAGCTGAAATTTTTGTGCCGATTGATAAGTTTATTGAACTGCCCACCATCGAAGAGGTTATCAAGGAAATTGTTCCTTATGTGGGTTTGCGTAAACACAAAGGTGAATACTATTTTAAAACATTTGAACCTAAAACATATTATCCCAGAGATGGCGAAACTCTGACATTGGTAGATGGGGTGCCTGTTAAAAATATTAATAGTGTTTTAGCAATCAACCCTGAAGAATTGGATCACATTGATCTGGTGAATCTGGACTATTATCTGGAAGAAGAAAAACTTGGCCGTTTGTTGTGTTTTTATACAATTGATGGTAATATGGGCGCGATGGAATTTGATAACAGAATATTCAGACAGGCTCGTGAGTGTTATCATCCATCCTATACGTATGTTTCTCCTGATTATTCAACTAAAGAGAAGAAGAAGAATCGTTTGGCCGATTATCGGAACGTATTGTACTTTGGTACTGTTGATTTGTCTGAAGGAAACAATGAATTGGAGTTCTATACCTGCGATGATAGTGGTGATTACACCGTTATTGTTGAAGGAATTGACTCGAAAGGAAAAATGCATCTTAAAAGTATTGAATTTACGGTTAGATAAATGTTAGTCCGATAAATTTTTCTGTAGCATTTTTATATCATATCCGATAAGGCATAATCTTTTTATACCTTTGTAAGGTTTGAAACCTAAGAAATAATGAAAAGGGAATACGACTTTTTGGTTATTGGTTCAGGTATTGCAGGTCTAAGTTATGCACTGAAAGTAGCCAAATTTGGTAAAGTTGCGGTTGTTAGTAAAACCGAACTGAAAGAAACCAATACTGCTTATGCGCAGGGAGGAATTGCATCGGTGATGTACGAACCTGATACCTTTGAGAAACATATTAGTGATACTTTGATTGCAGGTGATGGGTTATGCAATACTGAAGCCGTTCGTAAAGTTGTAGCCGAAGCTCCAGAGCAAATCAAACAATTGCTTCAGTGGGGAACCGATTTTGATAAAAACAAAGATGGTTTGTATGACTTGCACCGCGAAGGTGGTCACTCTGAACATCGGATTTTACATCATAAAGACAATACAGGAGCTGAGATTCAGCGGGCACTAATCGAAGAAGTTCGTTCTCATAAATCCATTGATATATTAGAATATCATTTTGCTGTTGACATTATTACCCAGCATCATATGGGTAAAGTTACTGAGCCGTGGATGAGAGACATAGAGTGTTATGGTGCGTATGTTTTGAATAAAACAACCGGAGCTATCGAAACTATTCTGGCGAAAACAACCATGATGGCAACCGGAGGTATTGGTAGTGTTTATCAAACAACCACCAACCCACTGATTGCAACGGGTGATGGCATTGCAATGGTCTTTAGGGCAAAGGGTATTATCGAAAACATGGAATTTGTGCAGTTTCATCCCACTTCATTATATAATTTGTCCGAACGACCATCCTTCCTGATTACTGAGGCAATGAGAGGTTATGGTGGTATTCTTCGTCGTTTGAACGGTGAAGAATTTATGGAAGAGTATGATGAGCGTGGTTGTCTGGCTCCACGGGATATTGTTGCAAGAGCCATCGATAACGAATTGAAAATGTCGGGCGATGAATATGTTTATCTGGATGTTACTCATAAACCGGCTGAAGAGACAAAGGCTCATTTCCCTACTATTTATAATAAATGTATAAGCTTGGGTATTGATATTACCAAGGATATGATACCCGTTGTGCCGGCGGCCCATTATTTATGTGGAGGAATTAAAGTGGACCTGAATGGTCGCAGCTCAATTAATCATTTGTATGCTACCGGAGAATGCGCCAGCACCGGATTGCACGGAGCCAATCGCTTAGCGAGTAATTCGCTTGTTGAAGCATTGGTTTTTTCTGATGCTGCTGCAAAAGATGCTGCCGAAGCCATTAAAAATATTGAAATAAATCAGCGCATACCCGACTGGAACGATGAAGGTACTTCCCATCCTGAGGAGATGATTCTGATCACTCAATCCAACAGGGAAGTGCAGCAGATTATGAGTAAATATGTGGGCATCGTTCGTTCCAATATTCGCTTAAACAGAGCTTATGACCGGTTGGAAGTTTTGTATCGCGAAACAGAAAACCTATTTCAGGATTCAAAAGTGTCAGAGAAAATTTGTCATTTGCGAAACAAGATCAATGTAGGGTATCTGATAATTAAGATGGCCCGTAAAAGAAAAGAAAGTCGCGGATTACATTATACCATTGATTATCCGGATAAATTGGAAGATTAACCTTTTTCAATTCAGGAGAATACGCTTAGTATATATGGGTTTCACAAATGATTTAGAGCAAATAAGGCAACTAGGTTTAAAGAAGATGAATGAGTCTTCTCTGGTGATATGTTCCATTGTAAGAGACTGTGGAAAACAATTACAGATAAATATTCCCGTTATAGAGAAGCTTCGCTCTAATTTCCTGAAATCGGCAGTTATCATTGTTGAAAATGATAGTGTGGACGATACCAAAACAGTTTTGGCTAATTGGAAAAACCAATCTAATGATGTTCATGTTATAGGTGAGGATACCCAACAAATAACTATCCCTCGTAAAACACAGGATGGAGTTAATCCATTTTATTCGCGTCATAGAATTGAAAAAATGTCGAGGTTTAGAAATATGTATCTCGATCATCTGGATCAGTTGAAGGTTCAGTTTGATTACATGATGGTGATCGATCTGGATATTAATTACTTTGAAGTGGAGGGTATTATTCATTCATTTGCACAAGATAACTCCTGGGATGCATTGGTGGCAAACGGGACGAAGTTTTTGTATAAGCGAATGAAAAGAGTTTTTCATGATACTTATGCCTTAAGAGAAGTAGGTGATGAGCGACCTCAAACAGAAATGATTATAGAATCCAATCGCATCAAATGGAATTTCCTTAAAAAAAATCATCCGCTTATTCCGGTGGCATCGGGTTTTAATGGCTTGGCAATTTATAAGTTTGATGCAGTGAAAGGTTGTCGCTATCAGGCCATGGATAATAACGATGCGGAAGTACAGGTGCTATGTGAACATGTTGCCTTCCATCAGCAAATGATTCAAAAAGGTAATGGAAAAATCTTTATAAATCCGCGATTGATAACAAGGTATAGAGAGGATCTGTTGAAAGAATTTTTCAATGTTTTGAAACGAACGAATTGACATCTTAAGATAAGTTATTTTGAATCCTTTAGTTAGCATTATTACGATCGTTTATAACGGAGAAGAAACGCTTCAGAAGACCATTGACAGTATAGCTTGTCAAAGCTATAGTGATATTGAATATATTGTTGTTGACGGAGGTTCTGCTGATAGTACTGTTGATATTATAAAAGCTAACGAAAAATGTATTGCCAGGTGGATCAGTGAACCCGATGAAGGTTTGTATGACGCCATGAACAAAGGTATGGAAATGGCTACAGGCGATTACCTTTGGTTTATCAATTCGGGTGATGAGATTTATGATTCTGAAACGTTATCCAATTTATTTATAAATGATGCATGGGCCGACGTGTACTATGGCGATACAGTAATGATAGACAAAGAAGGAAAAGTTATTGGAGAACGACGGTTGCAACCGCCGGCAACTCTTAGCTGGACTGATTTTAAAAAAGGCATGCTGGTTAGTCATCAGTCTATCATTGTGTCTGCAAAGATTGCCGAAAAGTATAATACCAAATATCGTTTTTCGGCCGATTTTGAATGGTGTTTGCTTGCGCTTAAAAAGGCACAAAAAGTGGTAAACAGTAATAGGGTACTTTCGCGCTTTCTCGACGGAGGAATAACCAAACAAAACATTATTCCCGGTTTAAAAGAACGCTTCGTTATTATGCATCGCTACTTTGGTTTGGGTTCTACTATTAAACACCATATACCTATCGCATTTCGATTTTTTAGTTATGTAATAAAACATAAGCGATTTTAATGTATCTATCAGATATTTGATTATATTGCATTATTCCAAACCTAAATCAAATATTATGAAGATACTAAGTTCGTTGTTATTAGTATTGGTTTTACTTCAATCATGTAATGTTAAACAGAATCAGAATTCAAAAACAATTATTTGCGGTAAAGTAAATAATTATGAAGAGCTGGAAGAGTACAATCTTGTTAAACTATATGTTCCTGATATTTTAGATACAGAAAATGTGTTCTCAGAAATTATTTTACCAGATGGAACATTCCGATTTGAATTCGATATTGACAGACCTTTTGATGTTACACTGGATTATATCAGACGCACCAGATTTTATATAACACCGGGCGATAGTTTATTTGTAACAATTGAGGGTAAACATTTTATTAATGAAATTGAGAGTACTACTGCCATTTATAAGGCCTATCAGATTACCGGTAATGGAAGTACGCTGGCAAATGAGGTTAAGAACTATTGTGCGTTTTTTGAAGATTCCATTAATAGTCAGTATCCAACCTATGATAGTCTGCTAAGAGTTTTACCCCCACTCGAATTCTCTAAATATATAGATTTAAAGATTAAGAGAGATATCTCAAGCCTGCATAATTATACCCTATTAAATAATTCTTCAGACAAGTTAAAGAAATGGGCCGAAGATGACATTAAACAATACAACTGGTTTTATAAGATGAAGTATGCATGGAAACATCCAATGCTTAACGGGGTGGATTTAGGCAAGTTTATTCGATCTATGCCTGAATCATTCTATTCATTTATTAACGACGATAATATTTCCTTAAATCATTTTACAACTAATTGGTTTAGTGAGATTGTAAGGGAAATGATTGTTAAGATTCAATATTCAGTACCACAAGGAATTGCAGATAGTATATATAATAGTAGTGTAAGTGAGTGGGATCAAATTAACTTTAATGTTAAGGAGTTTCAGGATAAAAGTTCTGGATTTATAAAGGATGCATTGGTGGCTCAATACCTATATCATGAAATTAAAGTTCATAATCTGAAAAATATTGAAGGAATTTATACTGTTAATTTGATTGAAGATGAATATTTGAATTCGAAATTGAACAAAGCTTATGAAAAGGAAAAAAAGCTTGTTGAAGATGCTGGTTCAGACAATGGAAATTTAAGCGTTAAGAAATTTAATAATGATTTTCTTACCGAATTGGTTACACAGTATCAGGGCAAGGTAATTTATATTGATTTTTGGGCTCCTTGGTGTGGGCCTTGTATGGATGAGATGCCTTATTCGATTAGTTTAAAAGAGCGTGTGAAAGATAAAGATATTGTTTTTGTATACGCAGGGTGTGAATGTACAGAAGATCAATGGCGTTTAACAATAGAAGAAAAAGGAATCAAAGGAGAGAATTATTTACTTGAAAAAAAGGATTTTCAAGAAATGGCAAAAGTGTTTGGTATTTCAGGAATACCTCATTTTGCTTTAATCAATAAAGAGGGAGAAATTATTTATGCCAATGCACCCCGACCATCAAATACTGAGGAAATTATGGAAGCATTTGATGAGGTATTGGAATTATAATTTTAAATGAGGGTATAAGCTTTTATCTTTGCAAAAAAGCAGATATGCAAGAGCAGATAGAAGACTATTATCAATTGCGCAATGAAATAGATAGTTATGTAGATTATCTTTGGGATGAACATCAAAACCATATGGCATGCAAGAAAGGTTGTGATTTATGCTGTTTGGATTTTGATGTTTTTCCTGTTGAATTTGATGCAATCAAAAAACAGATTGAAAAAGAATATCCTGAAATATTAAAGGCAGATAGACAAAAAAATAGGGAAGGAGCTTGTGCCTACCTTAAGAATCATGCCTGTACCATTTATAATGCACGCCCCATAATTTGTCGTACACATGGTTTTCCGCTGGTTAATATGAATGAAGCGGGAGATGAATGGGAATTATCTTTTTGTCACTTGAATTTTACCAATGTTGAGGATGACTATTTTGATGATGAAAATATTTTTGAGCAAGATACCTATAACAGTAAGCTATTTGTTTTGAATAAAGCATATCTTGAAGCCAATCCAGGCTTAAATTATTCGGAGAAAGATCTGGTTCCTTTAAAAAATATAATGGGTTAATGATGCAAAGCGGAAAAGAAAGAAAAAATATTAAGGCTGGTATTGAAGTAGCCATTGTATTGAAACAAGACCAGCGAAGTGGGGATCTGACTTATGGAGTAGTGAAAGATATACTTACCAAAAGTTCCTTTCATCCTCATGGAATAAAAGTAAGACTCGAAGATGGTCAGGTTGGAAGGGTAAAACAGATTATTGAAGAGTAATTTTCAGCAAGCTTATCGTATGTTCGATTAATTTTACAGAGGTTAGTTGCTTAATTGTACGTCTGATTATTTCCTTATACTATTGTCATATTCGCACAAAAATAAAAAAGCGGATCATTTATACATTAGACGTTATATAAATGTTTCCCTTTTCGCTTAGAAATCAACAAAAGGATAAGAGTTCTAAACGAACGTAAATGATGAATCTACCAACCATCAGGTAGAGAAGTTATTGCTGTTGATTGAATTCTTTTCTGGAAGAAAACCATTGTAGACAGTTTTGTACCCATTAAACAGGTTGGTCATAATCCAACGAAATTAAAAGGGGAATAAAATTATGTCTATGAAAAAACTTTTAACAATTATTGTGCTGCTCTGCCTGTTGGGAGTTGTTAGGGCGCAAAATTACAAGTTTCAGGCACTGTTCATGTATAACATTGCTCAACGTATTGAATGGCCTAATTTGTCGGGTGAATTTGTAATTGGTGTTATTGGAAGTAAAGAAATGCATAAGGAGCTCGAATCAATTGCTGAAAAGAAGCAATTATTCGGAAACACGATAAAAGTTGTGCATGTCAGTCCGGATGAACTATCTGATAAAATGTATCACATTTTGTATCTCGATCGTTCGTCAAGTACAAAACTAAATGAAGTGGATAAATCTGTGGCAAAACGACCTACACTTGTAATCACAGATAAAAACGGATTAACCGGAGGTGGAATCAATTTTATTGATAATAGTAGTAAAATTGAATTTGAGATATTTCCAACCGTAATCAAATCACATCAGCTACAACTATCTGGTTCACTTCTTAACCTGGGTATTGTAAGAGAGTAATTCACATCATCATTTTTTAGTTTCAATCATTATGAATAAGGTAAAATATATATTGATATTAGTGGCGTTGGTAACTGTAGGTAAGGTAACAGTGTTTGCGCAGGATACAGAAAAAATAATTCATTACAGCGAAATGTCGCTTGATGAAATGAGAAAACTGACTCAGGATGACCTGCTTCAGATTCCGTTTGAAGATTTGATTGAGCTGGTTAAGCGATTTAAGGTTTCATCCATTGATGAATTGTACCAATTGATTTTGAATCCATCTCAGTCGACAGCATCTAAAAAAGAAGAAGATTTATTTGAGGCTACCCTTGCAACCACTGTAATCAGTTCTGCAGAATTAGAAAACTCAGGAGCCCGAAATATCCCGGAAGCACTTAGATTAGCTCCAGGTATCATTGTTCGAGAGAAAACTAACGGAAATTATGACGTCCATATCCGTGGTAACGATTTTCTTCCTCCCGGATCAGATGTTTCCAATTCGGTAAACTCAACAACATTGGTAATGATTGATAACCGTCCGGTTTATAATAAATTTTTAGGTGCAACATTCTGGGAAAATCTACCGGTTACCATTCAGGATTTGGAAAAGATTGAGATTATCTACGGACCCGCAACGGCCCTTTATGGACCGAATGCTGTTTCAGGTGTTATTCATTTAATCACAAAAAAATCAACCGAAGAAGGATTTCATGCCCGTGCCGATGTTCAGGGAGGTAGTCATAATTCGGCTATTGGATATGGTAATGTATCGTACTCAAAAGGAAAACTTGGTTTGAATCTTTCAGCAAACTATCAGCAAGCAGACCGTTTTCAGGATACCTACTATATTCCATACAATGATACCTATGTATCCGGAAGTGAGGTTGGAGGAATTAATGCAGGCATGAACGATATGTTTTCAGCTACAGGTTTAAATGAGGATTACTGGCAAGGGGTAAATAAAGGAGCCATTAATCTGGGTGTTGATTATCAATTCTCTGATAAAACCCGCCTAAATTACATGGGTTCCTATCAGCAGTCATCGTCACAAACCTCTTATATGGATATTGGATCGGTACTATCAACGCGTGAATCCAATTCTTTCAGCAATAACTTAAATATTACATCGGGCAAATTCGAAGCTGGTTTTTCTGCTATTACAGGTCGTTTAAATGCAATTAAAGGTATGGCTGGTTATGAATATGACTATACTGAATTGAATGGTAAAATGGGCTACAATTTCAAACTAAAGAATTTGAACATTCGTCCCGGTATAGAGGCCGACTATGCCATTTATTCTGATGAGGCTTATGTAGATGCCGATGCAAATGAGGGATTATTAAACGGTTCTGTTGATCTGGGAACAGTTCAGGGGAGTCTTCGATTAGATTATACAGCCTGGGGAAAATTGAGGTTAACTGGAGCATTGGTTCAGGGGTATTTTACAGCAACGGATGATGATTATACATCTTATCAGTTTTCAACTTCATACAAAGCCAATGAATCAACTTTATTTAGAGCAGTAGTATCCAAAGCAAATACAGGGCCTTTTGTTTTAAATACTTATATGGATAAAACTATTAATGTGGCTGGTATGGGTGATGAAAATCAACAGGCAGGAGGCATGACGATGTATAAATTGGGTAATAAAGATTTGGTGCCCATGGAGATGACAATGCTTGAATTGGGGATGCGTAAAAAAATAGGAAGAAAACTACAGGCAGATATGTCATTGTTTTATAATCAATCGAGCAACTTTTCGCAGATGACTAAAGATATGGGTTTGGTTAACGATCCGGAGTCAACGAACACCGTGATAACTGAAAGTGTGCAGAATATTGATTTGAAAGCTAATCAATTAGGAGTGACAGCTGGATTAAAGTATGTGCACAACGAAAAGTTAAATGCCTCTTTGTTCGCAACATATCAGCATACTCAGCTTGAGAATTATGAAGTAACCGAAACTTCTTTTTATGAAGGAATTACCGGTAACAGTGCTAATGGGCTTGATTTAAATGCAACTCCGGCATATCTAACATTCGATCACCAGTATACTCCTAAATTTTATGGTGGTGGATACATCAATTATAAACCAGGTAAGAAATGGAATTTAAATACCTCATTTTATGCCTATTCAAAACAAAAAACGTTCTACTCAATAGGACAGGATTTTAAATGGGTTGAAATTGATCCTAAATTTACTTGTAACATGAAGGCTTCATACCAGGTGAACGGTTGGTTAAATACTTATTTGAATGTTAGGAATATAACCAATAGTAAGTCGCAGGAATTTTTATTTACCGATCAAACAGGTATAAGCTATTTGGTGGGTTGCAATCTGACCTTTTAATTCCGTTTAAATATGATTGTGAAAGGCCATCTGATCAACGGATGGCCTTTCTTTTATTTATTGCATCACTGATTATATTTAGCCTTGAATAATTTTGCTAAACCCCTGAAATTTCTTAATTTATATGAGTGTTTCACCTTTAATATTTTTTATATGTATTATGAAAAAGAGTTAATAGAGGAATTACTTCATCCGGATGTGTATATGTTTGAAAACTATATGCGCGGAATTAGTGAATTGGAAAAGGTAGCGAGTGATACGTTAAGCAAAAGTAATAACATAGAAGCCAGAATTACCTCTTTATTTATCTATTACCAGATAACAGAAGAGATCCTGGCTTTTGTGGTTAGGTATTGCGATTTAATAATAAGAGGGTCTTTATATCCGATCAGGTTTGCAAAAAAGATAGAAACAAGGGTGGGTTTTTCAGAAAGCTTAAAACTAATTGAAAACTCAATTGAATTTGAATGTAAATCAGAATTGGTTAATGCTGCCAGACATTTAGGAGATTTAAGAAATGATTTGGGACATAAAATTGTATCAGATTATTCAACTCCGCAATTCGATTGTGAAGATGAGATAGAAAAGGTTCAGGAATTATTTGCCATTATTAGCGAATGCCAGCTTAAAGCACAGGCCTGGTTTGTGGATGAGATTAAGCGAATCAGAACCCGAAAAAGTATTCATATACTGATTAAAAAGTATAGTTGAAACGCCTGTTAATAGTATTAGTGATAAGAAAAAACAACAAACCCCTGATAGCTTAACTGTCAAGGGTTTGTTTATAATCGTTAAGTGTATGGGGTGTAGCCTTTTTTAGGGATGACTCAAAATGTCTAGTCCTAAAATATGGCTACAGGTAAAACATGATATTTAAGCTATATTTTTAAAGACCTTATTAGGAGTTTTGTATCCTAAAGATAGGTGTAATCTTTTATTGTTATAAATATCGATTGCATTCTTGGTTGCATTGCTGGCATACTGGATATTAAGAAAGCATTGATCAAGATAGAATTCATCTTTCAGAATGCCATTAACTCTTTCTGCAATAGCATTTTCATAACAATGATTCTCTTCTGTCATGCTGATTTTTATATTCCGTTTTTTCAGTTCACTAACATACAGATTGCTACAATATTGGATGCCTCTATCAGAGTGGTGTACTAATCCGGCCTTAGGCCGGGCTTGCTTTATGGCCATTTTAAAGGCCCGCAAGCATCCATGCAGCTCCAAAGAGTTACTTATATCGTATCCTACTATTTTTCGCGAATACATATCGGTAATTAATGCCAGGTAACAAAAGCCTGTAATGGTTCTAATGTATGTTATATCAGCTACCCACACCTGATTAGGCTCCGTTACTGTCATATCCTTAACAAGATTCTTATACTTGTGAAAACGATGATAAGAATCTGTTGTTTTACAGGATGCTTTCTTGCGTTTTACAAGCATATTATGCTCTTTCAGAATCTCAAACAGTTTGTCTCTTCCAACCTTAAGGCCTGCTGACATAAAAGCAACTTTTAACTCTTTATGCAGCTTTCGAGTTCCAACGCGAGCTTGAGTAATGCGTTCTGTATTTACCAATTTAATGACTTGTATGGCTTCCTTATCCTGCTTGCATTTACGATGTTTAGCTTTATAGTAAGCATCACGATGCAAGTGGTAACACTGGCAGGTTTGCTCTATGCTGGCCTGCCCAGTGTGCCTTGTTGTATCCACTGCTTTCACAAGACTTAGATGTTTAAGTTTTTTTTTAATTCTTCAACATTCTTGTAGCCCAACTGCTCGGCAGCTACTTCCAGATAAGAATCTAATACTAATTTATCTAAGTCCTTTTTAATCAATAACTCTTTGAGCTGTTTGATTTCGTTTTGCAAGGCTTTGATCCGGGTTGTTTCGTCTTTTGTTTCCACAAGAATACGTGTGTTCATAAGGTCTTTACGGTCATACTTTTTAATCCATTCATTGATAGTTGATCTATGGATTCCGTAAATGTCGCCTAGTTGTTTTTTGGAATAATTTCCAGTACTAAGTTCGGCTAAAATTTTGAGTTTAAAACCCTCGCTGTATCGCTTTACGATACCATTATTGTTATACATAATTGCTACGTGTTGTGTAGCCTTTTTTTAGGACGACTCAAAATTAACTATAACGTTTGCTGGATGAAGTCGTGGCGACTGGTCGTGGTGTCGTGTCACCCGATAGGGGGACTAAGACAGTAGACAAAGGCGTCAGGACGAGCGAACCTAGCCATGCTTTATGCCAGCGTGTTGTGTGCCTGTAATTTTCATTTCTCAATCAGATTATTTCTAAGAATTTCAATTAATTCAGTTAATAATCTTGCTTCAATATCTGTTTTATAGAGGATAAAGACTTTTAGAGGTAAAACATTAAAAATGTCTGATATAATTATATACTCATTTGTTTGTAGAAAGTGAGTTAAACCTGTCCACTTATATTGTAGGCTAGTTAAATTATCAGAGTATGAGATAGAATGGTCTGATAATTCATATCTAATTATTCCTTTAATTCTGGTTGATTGAATTATTATATTTCTTTTTAATTTAGATTTTGAAACGATTGAAGTTACTAATATTAACAAGGATATAAAAAAACTTCCGGAAATTGTATCTAATAATTCTTTATTAAAAGTAATTCCTAATGAAACTTGATCCCAAACGACTAATATTAAAAAGACTATGGATAATGTTAGTGAAATGTTAATAGTCTTTCTATAAGTATGTTTTAAGAGCATAAGATTACTTTCAATAAACTCCTCTGGTTTGAACTCTTTTTCTATTGTAATTTCCATTTATTTTCTCACTTTATTTATGGCACACAAAGGCGTCAGGACGAGCAAACCGCGCCATGCTTTATTTCCAGTGTGTTAGGGCCTGTTATTTCTTAAATATTAATTTTTGCTGAATCAGTTGAATTCTTAACACGATTTCCCAATATTCAGTGTTCAGAATATTATTTTGTATAAAATTCTGCGATGCAATTGGATCCGATGATGTCCAATCCCTGGCTACTGCTGTTAGTTTTTCCTTCACTCTATCTTCAATTCCGTTACTTTTTGCATCCTCATTCTCAAACGCGACTCGAATACCATGTTTATACTCAGCCCATAAATCTACTTTGAATGTTCTGAATTCTATATTGTTTATAGTCAAAGTATGAATTTCTGTCGTCTTTTGAATTGCTTCGTCAATATCTTTTCCCATTATATCCAAAGCAGTCAACATTTGATATGTAATTCCTTTCTGGTCCTTATTCTTAAGAAAGGACTCAACAACTTTCTGAGTGTTACCACCTGCTAAATGATGGGCTTCAAGGTCTGCTAATTTTAGATCAAGGTTGTTATTTTGAATCAAAGCAAGTGCTTTAAATAACTCTTTCTTGTTAGTGTGTCTAAAATTTAAACCAATTGCTTCCTTAAATGATATATTTGCACCTTTTCCTTTAGCCCTCAATTTTGTCACTAAAATTGGTAGTCCTAAGAATACAGTAATAAATAATAATAGTATTAATATCAGTATTTCCATTAGTTGTTTTTAATAGGCCCTAACGTTTGCTGGATGAAGTCGTGGCGCATTAGTCGTGGTGTCTTAGTCACCCGCTAGGGGGACTAAGACAGTAGACTAAGGTGTCAGGACGAGCGGGCCGAGCCATGCTTTATTTCCAGCTTGTTATAGCCTGTTATTAATCTCTTCCTGCAAAATATCTTGTCATTTTCTCCTCAAATTCCTTTCTTTCATTTTCAGATAAAGGATTCAAATACTGCATTCTATAGTTGCGGTCGATTTTTGATTCTAGTTTATTTGCAATATTTAATGCTCTACCTTTATTTGCAATCCCAATTATTTTTTTGTCTGAATCGAAATAAATCATCATTCTAAAATCAGCACTCAACCATGGATCTTCTGCATCATAAACAGTATATACGTAATAGTTGTCAACTTTATATTCGTTAAATCCGAATAAGCCAATTACTTGATTTAAATTTGAGCTTGTCCCAGAACTGATAGCTTTTTCAATTGCTCTTTCAAGTATTGTTTCTGGTTTAATATTGCCTTTGTATGTAAAACCATATATCATTACTTCAATCCAATCTTCCGTGTCCGTATTTTGCCATAGTCCTGATATGTCTATTGATGATTTGGTCTGCCCTTTTATTTCTTGGTTTGAATTATATAAATTCACATTTGGTTTAATTGTCAGATTATCCAACAAATCCGACTTTTTAACAAATGCCGTTAGCATAACCTTATGCCAATTATTTTTCATTTCATATGCATAAACATACTGATTGTCTTCAACTGATAGAATAACATTTCCTTTTATAGTATCTCTTACATTTGCTGGGCCATCAATATTAGCTGCTTTTGAAAGATGACAAATAAAAAATAGAATTATAATTAGTAGCTTTTTCATTATACTTCGTTTTAATAGGCAATAACGTTTGCTGGATGAAGTCGTGGCGCGTTAGTCGTGGTGTCGTGTCACCCGATAGGGAGACTAAGACGGTAGACTAAGGTGTCAGGACGAGCCGACCGAGCCATGCTTTATGCCAGCGTGTTGTGTGGCGTAATTTTATAATTTATTATTAATGGCCTTTCCAAGAGTCAATTTGATCAATGAACCATTCATTGTCAAGTTTAATTAAAGTAAGGTGATTTTCTCCCCAATGATACCTTTTATCCTCATTTGTATCAGTTTCGAAGTAATTAATAATAACTAATACTGAATTATTTGAAATGAATTTTATCTCATTAATTCTAATCCCATCAATTGGTTCTTGACCTCCTGTCCACCGATAATAATTTCCAAAGTCACACTTTGTCTGTTGATATTCATCCAAGTCAGTAAAAATTGTTTTTTGAAATTCAGTATACTTGACTTTTCCTAAATTTTCAATGCACTCACAATAGCTTTGTTTTTCTCTTTTTATCAACGAGTCTGAAAATTTGTGAATTTTTAAGTTGTTAAAATATTCGGAATAATCAAGTGTAGTCATTCCGTTTTTTGATTCTACAAATTTTGGCTTAAAAGCAGAATATTTCTTTTCCTTTATTGATGTTAAGTACCAGTTGTAAAACTCGTTTACTGTTTTAGTAATTTTAATAGAATCCGATTCCTGGTCTTTAGACGCAATCAAATCATTTGAGATTACAATAAAGAGAATCAAAATCGAAATTGAATTAACTAATTGTTTCATCGTTCGTTTTTATGCCACTCAACGTTTGCTGGATGAAGTCGTGGCGCGTTAGTCGTGGTGTCGTGTCACCCGATAGGGGGACTAAGACAGTAGACAAAGGCGTCAGGACGAGCAAAACTTGCCATGCTTTATTCCAGCGGGTTTGCGTGTCGTTAATTTTCAGTTATTTTTTTACTAGGTCTTCTAAAGGATATGCCCAAGCCACTCCAAAGTCATCATCCCAGTTGTCATATAGTCCTATTCCAACATTTGGTTTAATTATTATTTTCTCCAAAGAATCTGAGTTCTTAGCAAGTCTTGTTTTTTGGTTGCTATCTATCGCTAAAAAATACAGATTGTATGTTGGTCCAATTTCAATAGTTCCAGCTTCAACTTGAAGAATAGGATTCCCATTAATGTCCTTTGTAAAAAGTCCTGTGAGTCCAGTAGTATTTTTTGTTTGGTTGTTTAATAGCTTAATTTGGTATGGCTGTCCATTTATGTCTAATACTGATACGTCATAAAAGTCATGTTTCGTAGTCCTGATTATGACTTGCTTGCCATTCTTGTCAATCCACACTCCACACCAAGATTTTGGTATCGACTTTCTGTTTCTTGCCAAATTAAATATGTCAATTAATCTACTCATTTTTGAATGCACGCCAACGGTGGCTGGATGAAGTCGTGGCGCATTAGTCGTGGTGTCGTGTCACCCGTTAGGGGGACTAAGACGTTAGACAAAGGCGTCAGGACGAGCAAGCCGAGCCATGCTTTATTCCAGCGGGTTGTGGCCAGTTATTTTCTTTTATATTCTACAATTGTTCCTCTTTGACATGATAAAGAATCTTCTTCAAGTCTTAATATTGAGTCTGTCAATAAATGAAATTCTCTTATGGACCATTGAACAGTATCTCCATCTTTGAATTCAAAGTCATTTCTTAGATTACTTGTCATCTCAATTTTATTACCTCCATCCAATAACTTAAACTTACCTGCGTAGAAGTCAGTAATAGAATCTCGTAAAAATCGTTTGTAGCTATAATGACCATTACTCTGAAATTCATATTCTGATGTCATTACAATAAATCTAATTCCAGTTCTTGTTGCTTCAGAATTTTTAATCCAAACTATAGATTCTTTCCATTTTCCGTATAATAGCTTGCTTACAATCTTATAATTTTCAGAATCTATTGTGGTGTCATTTGCTTTAATTACTACTGCTTTATGATTTTCTTCTTCCTGAGTTAATTTTTTCGAACCATTATTGTTAACACAAGATAATGTTCCAAAAGTGATTAGTAGAATATAAATAATAATTGAAGGAATTAATTTAAAGTCTTTTGTTTTGCTCATACTTAATGATTTGGAGTTATGCTAATTGGCCACAACGTTTGCTGGATGAAGTCGTGGCGCGTTAGTCGTGGTGTCGTGTCACCCGATAGGGGGACTAAGACGGTAGACAAAGGCGTCAGGACGAGCAAACCCAGCCATGCTTTATTCCAGCGTGTTACCGCCAGTTATTTGTTGTTTTTTTAATTCTAGATTATTGTCAATTAACTCAATTTGATATTTCCCGTTATAATTCTCAACTGTAATTTTATTGGATTCCAATTGAGTCAAGTCAAATTTTTTATTAAACATTATTCTTGGTTTCCCATTACTAAATTCTATAAAAGTTAAAAGACCAGGTTCACTTGCGTAAACCCAGCTAAACAATCCAATTAATTTCGTCTTTCCAAAATCGGTCAACAACAAGAAGTCCGTATTAAATTGATTTTGTTCTTTTATAAAATCAGGTACTGGATAATTATTATCAAAACGAACCCAGCCGTCAAAATTGGTTTTCATCCAACTCTCACCATTGTCTAGTTTTATCTCTATTTGATGAAAATCTCCAGGGTCATTTTCGAATCCATTAAGTTTGTATAGAATTAATGTGTCTTGTTTTTGATTTTGGTTTAAATCAGCAATAAACTCTTTAACACGATAATTAGTCAATTCAGGATTCTCTGGATATAACCATTCATCACGGTAAAAACCGTCAATAAGTTTTGGATTTAATACGAATCCAACTTTTTCAGAATTTAGAGCAGTGTCTTTATTCTCCGTTTGGTTTGACTTACAAGAAGTCATAAGTAAAACCAATATTAATATTCTCGAAATCTTCATTTTCATTATTGGCGGTAAAGGTTGCTGGATGAAGTCGTGGCGAATTGGTCGTGGTGTCGAGTCACCCGATAGGGGGACTAAGACAGCAGACAAAGGCGTCAGGACGAGCAAACCCAGCCATGCTTTATTCCAGTGTGTTGGGTGTAGTTTTTATTCTTTTTTTTCAACATACTCAAATTTTTCAAATTTTTTCGGAAGTTCGTTGGTTATAGTTAATTTATTGGAAGTTATTGTTGGCTCAATTCTTATTACTTTTGTTCCTTCACTAATAGTAACTTTATGAGTGCTTTTAAATTTAAACATGTCTACATGAATTATTTCAAACTCATAATCCCCATTTTCGAGTTCAATGATAGCATATTCATTTGCATTTAACTGTCCCATAGGTTTTTTGCTAATCCATACATTTAATCTTGCTGTATTATCTATTTTGTGAAGTCCATCGGCTCCATTATATATTAAAATTAACCTGTTGCCTAACTTCTCTAATTCAACATTAGATATATTGTTCTTTTCGTAATTATACTCACTCACAATAGGTCTTAATGCACAAGAGCTTAATGTAAAAACGAATGTTGCAATAAGTATAAATTTCATCTTTATTTTCATTTTTAGTCATTTGAGTAGGTGAATTCTAGCTAAAATTATTAAAGACAGATAGTCAATATGTTGTGTCTCATTCAATTTTCTAATCTGGATTTATTCCAACCGATAGTCATTTTCGTGTATACCAGACAAATTACACCCAACGTTTGCTGGATGAAGTCGTGGCGACTGGTCGTGGTGTCGTGTCACCCGATAGGGGGACTAAGACAGTAGACAAAGGCGTCAGGACGAGCCGACCGAGCCATGCTTTATGCCAGCGTGTTAGCCACCGGCATTTATTGTTGATTATTAATTTCTGAATATTAATAATAGTCCTAATAGGTTTTTTTGAATGCCATTATTTCGAGTCAGAATACATTATTCAGTATTGTCAATTCTTAAAATTCTATATAGAAAAATCAAAGAATAAGTTTCCGATTGTAAATAATACATATAGAATTAACCAGAAATCAATCCATTTATATTCTTTATAACCTTGTGCTTTGTACAAACCCAATCCTACTAAATTTGATACAAGAAAACCAAATGCAACATTTAGGAATGAAGTCACTGAAGGCTGTTTCAAATAAATAAAGTTATAAACTATTGAAATAATCAATAGTACTATAATCACTACAACTTTCCATTTCCAGTTAATCGCTTTCATTTTGAACTAATATCTAACATTTAACTTGTATTACGTGCTGGTGGCTAACGTTTGCTGGATGAAGTCGTGGCGCATTAGTCGTGTTGTCGTGTCACCCGGTAGGGGGACTAAGACGGTAGACTAAGGTGTCAGGACGAGCAAAACCAGCCATGCTTTATTCCAGCGTGTTGTTTGCTGTTGTTTTTATTCGTTTTTATTTGCTTTATTTATAATTCTAAGTCCCAATAATATGCCTGCAATAATTCCTAAAACAATGGTCAGAACTATATTAAAAGTTGATGGAACAGGGTGTCCTCCTTCTGAGGATTTAATTTCGTAAAATATGTCGAAAAGTATAGTCGTGTCATGAGAATGATAATAGCAAGGATCTGGTATTATCCAATTTTCAATTAATAATAGGTTTAATAATAAGAATCCAATGATTCCAATAATGGCAAATATTATTAACTGAAATGTCCGAGTTATTATATTTCGAGTCATGAAATTTCTTGATCTGTCTAAAAAAGTCTGTTTAGGTTTACACTAATTCAAATAGAAGAATCCTAATTAGGAATGCTCCGCATCAATAGCAAACAACTATTCTGTAACGTCATGTCTATTGCGGATATTTCCGCTTTATCTATTGGTGCTACATTGTTTTAAACTAACTAATTTTTTTAATTGTGAATGCCTCTTTTATCAGTATCCAGTATTAGTAAGCAAGTAACAAGCCTAAATTTCAGCTAAAGTAATCCTCCATGCATATGTATTCTTAATCTTTTATTGACTTGCGATGGAATTTTGCCAGCCCAGATCATAGAATATTTTTATAAATTCTCCTTTAACCAAAAATTCAGTTGGTTTATATGCTTTTAATATTCATCCAATTCCTTTAAAATAGCCAAATCGCTATTAATTATATTGATTTTAAGATGAATACTATATGGTTGACCAACATAAGCATAATTTCTGTCTTAAAAGATTATAAATCGTCTAGTTACGATATTAAACGTTTAATAATACGAATAAATTAATACGAAAATTTTATTGGAACCTATGGTTATATATTTAAAAACATCAGAGAAATATAAAATCCAAAAGAGTCAGTAACATTCAGATTTAATTCTGAATAATCCAATATAAGTTCGCTTAACCAGCTAATAAAAAGTTTTAAGTAATGCTTCGCCGTCTCACTCACATTATCTAGTTAAGAGTAAGCCAATTTTTTAAGTCTATGACTATACTCTTAAATGCCAAACATCACTCACCATGCACCCACACAAACAGCTATTGTATAATTCCGACTTAGGTTTGATTGCTATCATAAAAAAACATATTTAATTTCAATAATCCAAATCAAGAAGATGATCAAACCTGTGTGAATAAAAGGGGATAATAATATCATTAGGTATGAATAATGCTCCAAAAATGTAAGTGCTAAATGTCTTTTAAAGAGGTATGTTGAAGCATCTATAGGGAAGTATAAAAACAAAAAAACCTGATAGTCAAACTATCAGGTTTTTGTTTGGTACCCAGAGCCGGGATCGAACCGGCACGATATTGCTATCACTGGTGTTTGAGACCAGCGCGTCTACCAATTCCGCCATCTGGGCAACATTCAAAAGATCGTTTTGCTTTTGCGGTTGCAAAGATAATTCAAGTTTCCATTTCTGCAAACTAAATCTTTAAAATGTTCTTAATTTTATAAGTTGATTTGTGGTGCCTCTTTTTTACTGTCGAGCCATTTTGTGACTTTGCCATAGATAATCAGTGAAATAGCTGAAATAGTTGCAATTCCCACAAACACAAACCAAATATAATGGGCATGATCATAAGCCGTTAGTTTTTCAGTCTCCGATAGTAAATCAGGATCAGGGCAATATCTTTCCAATAAGAAACCAGATAAACCAAATCCTAAAATTGAAGACAAGAAGGAGTGAAGATGACTAAATCCAAGGTAAAGACCTTCTTCTCCTTTGGGAGCCTGTAATGAGAAATATTCTAAAAAGCGGGGTGAGATAAATGATTCAGCAAGACCTTGAAATGCAATACCAACAATCATCATAAATGCTACCGGATGCATGGTTGTGAACCCAAGGTCAATGCTCTCACCATTAAGCATATTTCCGGCTGCCATCGCAAATGCTGAGACCGGCATGATAAACATACCAATAGTCATTGAAAATAGGGCTGTTCTTTTTTTGAATAACGATGTTATCAATCCAACAGTTGTAAATACAACCAACGGGTTGACATTGGCATACCAGGATGGAGATGCACTTTCACCTGCCATTCTTAGTACATATTTTGGCATAGTTGCATACAACTGATGTTGAACCATCCAGAAACCTGTAATAATTAAAATCAAAATAATTAAACGGGCATTGGTTACTACTCTGATCAATGCATTCCAAATTTCACCGATTGATTTTCCTTGTCCTTTGGTTACCGATGGTCGGAAGAAGAAAATTACAGCAACGAGGGCCAGTAAGGTCATTCCGGCAGAGAAGAAACTGATATTGATTAAGCCAACATTACCCATTGCTTCGCGCAAAGGTTTTACGATGGTTTTACCCGAAAAAGCTCCAATATTAACAATGGTATAAAAAATTGAGAAACCGGTTGCTCTGCTTTTCTCATCTGTTTCTTTTGCTACAGTACCTGTAATAACAGATTTGATAAAACTACCACCAATAATAATCAAAGCCATAATGGGTATAATAATATACTTGTCGTTTGATTCGCGCAGACCAGTAAATTCAGTGGTAAAACCATATTTAGCCAGTCCAGCTGATTCAAGAAGTGTTGGGAAGATACCTAATCCAAAATATCCTACTGAAAGAAATCCAAAAGCGACAATTAATGATTTTTTAAATCCAATTTTATCGGCATAGGCACCAGTGAAAGTGGGTAGAAAATAAAGTAGTGCACTAAAAACTCCTGAGATTGACGCTGCTTCAAAATCAGTGAAGGCTAATATCCTTGATAAGTATAGTGTAATTACAATAAATACACCATAATATGCAGCTCTTTCGAGTAATTCGGCAAAGTTGGCTACCCAAAAAGCTTTACCAAAACGTTTAAAAAAATTAGCGATGTCCATATCTTCATTATTTGTTTTTCAAGTTAATCTATTGATTATCAATAGTAAATATTGATGGTTGATATTGTGTTATGAATGATTTGATTTGTGTTTGAACCTATTGAACTTACAAACTAATGTTATTTAATCTATTTTTGCAATGATGATAGTCAGTACAAAAGGCATAGTATTAAATCATATTAAGTATAAAGAGAGTAGCATTATTGTAAATGTTTATACTCAACATTTTGGCCGGCAATCGTATGTTGTAAACCGGGTTCGTTCCACCAAAAACAAGGGGAACACAGTTTTATTGCAACCACTGAGTTTAATTGAAATGCAGGTCTATCATCGTCCTAAAGCTGATCTGCAACGAATCAAAGAATTCAAATTGCTTCATCCACTCACAAGTATACCATTTGATCAAACCAAAAGAGCCATTGCATTTTTTCTAACTGAAGTGATGGCTAAAGTACTTAGGGAAGAAGAGGCAAACGAAGATCTGTTTCGTTTTATTTATCATGGAATAGAGGTGTTTGATACGGGTGTTGACGGAGCTTTTAATTTTCATTTGTTTTTTCTTTTTCATTTAAGCCGTTTCTTAGGATTTGGTCCTGGTGCCAACGACGATAATGATAAAGTGTTTGATTTATTAAACGGACGTTTTGTTTCGTATGAACCAACACACGGATATTTCATAAAAAATCAATTGCTTGATAGATGGGAAGATTTGTTTCACTTAAACATTGATCAACTTAGCCGTTTAAAAATGAGTGCTGAAGTCAGAAGTCAGCTTTTGGAAATACTGATCAGGTATTACGAACTTCATTTAGACGGATTGGGAACCATTAAATCATTTGAGGTTTTACAGGCATTATTTCACAGCGATGGCTAGCCTGCATGGGCAATGTTACATTTTTGGTCAAATATTTTCCTACGTTGGTAATTAAATCTGGATAGAAAAGCACAATATCAATGCATTTTATTGCCAGTTTATTTACATTTAATCATCAAATAAAACACTGATAATACTCGTCACCCAAATTATGCACATAAGCACCAAATATCAAAACCTGAAATCTAATTTCTCGTCTACTATTGCACCGTTAATTAGTGAATACAATGCCATCAATCTGGCAGATGGTTACACTGGTTTTCATTGCAATTCAAAATTGATCAATTTAGTTGAAAAGCATCTGCGTGAAGGGTTGAATCAGATTGCTCCTTTTCAAGGCGAGATGGCCTTACGAAAAAAAGTAGCTCAAAAAACCGAAGAGTTATATAGTAGGGTGTACCAGCCACAAACAGAAGTAACAATAACTGCAGGTGTACAGCAGGCGATGTTTACCGCCATTTCAGCTTTGGTTAAAGAAGGTGACGAAGTAATTGTTTTTGAGCCGGCTAATGAATACTGCGTTCCGGCCATACAGATGAATGGTGCTCAACCGGTTTTTGTTCCGATGAAAGAGCCCGATTTTCATATTGATTGGGAACAGGTTCAGATGATGATCAATTCTAAAACCCGCATGATCATCATTAACACACCTCATAATCCAACCGGCTGGGTGATGAAGGAAATTGATATGCTGCGTCTTCAGCGAATGGTAAACGGGACTAAGATTGTTATTCTGAGCGAAGAAACATTTGAACACATCGTGTTTGATGAAGAGTCGCATCAGAGTGCTGCTTTGTATCCAATTTTGGCAGAGCGAAGTATTATCATTGCATCGTTTGGCGAGAGTTATCATGTTACCGGCTGGCAGATAGGTTTTTGTCTGGCTCCTGAAGAAATTATGCGCGAATTCCGAAAAGTACATCAGGTAATGGTACAGAGTGTTAATTCGCCATTTCAACTGGCTTTGGCCGATTTCATGGAAGAAAAAGAAGAATATAGGGGATTACGCAGTTTTTACCAGGAAAGACGTAATTTCTTTCTCGATCTGATGGAGGAAAGTAAATTTAAACCCATCGTTTCGCAGGGAACTTTTTTTCAGCTTTTTGATTTTTCAGAAGCATCTGATGAAGCGGATAAGGATTTTGCCATTCGTCTGATAAAAGAGTTAGGAGTTGCTGTGATGCCTATTAGCGCCTTCCTACATGAGAAATCGAAGCGACAGGTTGTGCGAATTAATTATGCTCAGCCTGATGAAATATTGATTGAGGCTGCCAATCGGCTTAAACAATTGTAAAGGCTAAAACAGGTTATTGTTTAAAGCAAAGGCCACCAGTTCTGCGGTATTGCATAAGTGTGATTTTGTCAGCATATGTCTGCGATGAGTATCAACGGTGTGTTTACTGATAAATAACAAATCACCAATTTCGGCACTGTTTTTACCGGAAGCCAGTAAGGTGAGTACTTCTCTTTCGCGGGGTGTAAATAAAAGAGCGATATTATTTATTTCTTCATCGGGGAAGATAAAGTCAACAGGATCACCATAGTTGATTAAATCAAAATCAATTTTGTTGCTGGTTTTATAGTGCGTTATATCAGAATAAAGTGAAATAGTCTGACAATTTGAGTTGTCTGAAGCCTTGTTTATCATGCTGTTCTGATTTAAAACCCGAATGTAATTACCATCCTTATTTTTAATCCTGTAATCGAACGTCACAATCATTTGATAGGGTTCTAACCTGGGCATATTTACAATCAGAAATTCAATCAGTTTTTTTGAGGCCAGTAAAATTAAGGGTAAGTCTTCAGGATGAATAAGGCTGTAAAGATGTTTCAAAGTTGTGTTTCCGGGGTCTAATCCCAGTATGTTAGCAATATTTTTGGAGATGTAATTAATTTTGAATTGCGGAAAACTGACAATGTGGTAAAATTGGTTACTTAAAAGAGTTAGCTCAAAATTAAGTTGTTCATTTTTAATCTTTTCTTTCTTTTTGTCCTTTGCACTCGTTTGTGTATTTAGTAAACCAATAACCGTAACCAGGTCTGTAAAAGAAAGGGGTTCCATACTAATTGGTATTATTTGGCTGCAAAGTTATTGATGGGTATTACGAAATGTCAATTCATTTCCCCTGTTATTTTTTATTTAACGGATAACTTATACAGACATAATCCTTGTTTTCAAATTCATCTGGCATTAATACAGAGTGGTATTCATCCAATTTATCTTTCATCATCGATAAATCGCCTAATCGCTCATAAACTTTAGATTGCCAAAAGATAATAGCAGCTTCTTCGGCCTGAAGTTTTTTAGCTACATTAAAATGATTTAATGCATATCGATACTGACGGTCTGCCTTTTTTAATTTTTTGTCCTGAGATAGGAAGTAATCGCTTCTGATTTCGTCTCCTTTAACAATGTATTGGATGCCATTTTTGTAATGTTCAGCAGATAGTTCACCGAGACTTTTGTTACCTTCAATATCAAAGGTAACATACAGTTTATGAACCGATTCAATTGCCTGACCATGTTCAATGGCCGGAGCCCATAAACCACTTGTTTTTTTCAGACAGTAAACAACCTGATCATCAAGTAATTTAGAAACAGGATTGATTACTTTAAGGTCTCTTATTTCACCGTTTGTTTCAATAATAAATTGAACAACTACCTGTCCTTCTTCGCCTATTATTGCGCATTGTTCTGGATACTCAATCTCTTTTTGCATAAAGCAGCATAACGGACTTTGAGGGAGAACAGTTACTTCTTCCAATCTTTGAATTTCATTTGTTTTTAATCTGGCAGGAATGTCTCCTTCATTGATGCTCTTAGTATTATTTTGAGCAGTTAATCCCAGAGCCATGATTCCGAACGCCACAACACTCAACACTTTTTTCATGACACATAGTTTAAAGTTTACAACATTTTTTTGAGCTAACGCATTAATCAAAACTACGATAATAGCTTCCTGTTGTCGATACTCAATAATGAGTATAATGAAAAGGTAAAGTGTTGTAAGAGGAGTGAAGTGTTAGTTCAGCAATGGGTTATGTATCTTGATTGTCGGTTCAAATTGCTTCAGTTTAATTGTAATTCATGTATTTGCTAATTTATAATGTGGCCTGATATTCTTTGAGTTTTTCTTCCATTCTTTGCATATCTCCCAATTTCTGATAAGCATACGATTGCCAGTAAAAAATGGATCCTTCCTCTGCCTGGTATTTTGCTGCTTCATCAAAATGATATAATGCTTTTTTGTACTGCCTGTTTAGTTTTTTGACTTTTTTATTGTTGTTAATTGGGTTTTCTTTTTCATAAAGTTCGGCCTGGTATATCAGTTTCATCCCTTTGGTAAAATGATCAATAGATTGCTCATTTAAAGGTAAGTTGTTCATGATATCAAAGGTGATATACAGCTTGTGTTCCGATTCAACCGGTTTGCCGTTTTCGTATGCAGGTAGCCATTTGCCACTTGTTTTTTGCACGCCGTTTATCACTTGCTCATCAATAGCCTCCGAAACAGAATTGATAACTTTTATATCCCTGATGGCACCATCTGGTTCAATAATAAATTTAACAACCACCTGTCCTTCTTCCATTTTGGCAACTGAATTTTCGGGATACTCAATGGTATTCATCAGGAAATAACTGATTGAGCTTTGCGGTAAAATCGTTATCTCCGAAATCTTCTGAATTTGATCGGTTTGTAATTTAGCAGGAACTCTTTCGTCTTGTTTTTTACTCCTTTCTGTGTTTTGGGCGTGAATTCCCATCGTCATGACTCCCAACCAAAATA
Source organism: uncultured Carboxylicivirga sp. (assembly GCF_963674565.1). Classification (NCBI taxonomy): domain Bacteria; kingdom Pseudomonadati; phylum Bacteroidota; class Bacteroidia; order Marinilabiliales; family Marinilabiliaceae; genus Carboxylicivirga; species uncultured Carboxylicivirga sp. The sequence continues at coordinate 4,046,000 of NZ_OY771430.1, read as the reverse complement.
TTAAAAGTAAATATTTCATGACATTGGGTTTAAAATGATTAAGAAATCTGAACTAACACTTAATTAAAGTTACAATTTTTTAATCCTTGTGTCGAGAGTTTTAATAAGGTATTATCATCCATCTTTATGTAATTCCAGTGCTTAGAAATTAAATTTTAAAATTCTGCTAATTTGCTTATTTTTGCAGCCGAAATAATGGTCCCTTAGTTCAACGGATAGAATAGCAGTTTCCTAAACTGTAGATATGGGTTCGATTCCCGTAGGGACTACCAAAAAAGCCTGCAATCAATAGATTAGCAGGCTTTTGTGTTTTTGTGTTGGCAAATTAGGTGAAATATAGATTCTTTATTCCTCATATATCTATCAGGGGTAAAGAAGTGCAGTTTCTTGAACTGTAGATATGGGTTCGATTCCTATAGGGATTATGATTAATATTTTTAATCAATTATAAGACAGTCTTATGTGAAGGACTGTTTCTCTTTTCTGGTTTGAATAAGGTTTGAAGTCGTAGTTTTATATTTTGTCAAGGTTGAAGTGCTTAGAATTTTACCATGCAATAAACCAATATACAATTATCCTCTTTTCATCATAAAAACTGATTCCTTTTGAATAACCATGTTTCCATCCGTCAGGTAACCATTCTGCTTCATAATGATGTATTTTAAAGTCGGTATTTCCGGGCTCTGACTTGATTATGACATGGGTAAGGTTATTAATCTCTTCATCTTGAATGTCATATGAGGTGTTCTTTAAATCAATGAGCGGAACAGGTATTCCGTATGATTTATACTTTTGCGATTTTGAGTAATGATATATAAATGGATTTGTAATTGTAGAAAAGAAATCATATTCTTCCTCAAATTCATCAGCAAAAGGAAAAATATAGATTAAACATGTATCTGATGATTCACGTAGTTGATATGATGAATATTGTTTTTTAATCGATTTGTACTTTCTTTCTTCATACTGACAAATAAAGACCGCTTCACTGGGAGCAAACCCATCACGATATCTTCTGAATCTATCAGTTCTTTGTTGGTCAAAGTTAAACCTAAAACTGGTGTTTGGAGTTCTTTGTGGATAATGGTCTAAACTTTCTTTGCCAAACAACTCAATACTTTGTTCGTATGCTAACCCCAGGATTTTGCTCGTTTTGGGAGAACAACTGGACAAAGACAGTATAATAATTAGAACAAAAGTTTTTATTCTGATTCGAATAAATTTTACAGAGATTTGGTTTAAATACATAATGGTCAAGCTATGGCAGTGTTGTAATATATTATTACTTTATCATAAATATACAACTAATTGAATTTGATAAAATGTCTTTTGAATGTTATTGTAAGATATATATTCTATTGCCAACGAATCTCTTGTAGGATCCCAGTAATTATCGGGGGGATAGAATAGCAGTTTCCTTAACTGAGACTTGGAGTAAATCGTTGTTCGTATAGAACGACTAATTAGACCTGAAAAGCCATAGGAAAGTATTTCTGTATAATGTTAAAGATAGCTTTTGGGACTACAATATGCGTCTAAAAAAAGAGAGTATATAAAGTGCGAATTATAAATGAATTTCTGATTTGAGACTAACTGTTGTAAGTTGATATATGTTTCATTGAATATACCAATATGATTCAAATTTTTGACTATAGCTATTTATATCTCAGGCATCCGATTAGAAGTTTCAATTTCTATTACTCTGTCCAGACCCAGTAAACCTTTAGAAAAAGTATAGGTAACGCAGCTGTTTCTAATAAAACGGTCAGCATCAAAATACAATCGTATCCCTGTGTAGTTATCGTATCGGTGATCATCTAATTTGATGGTAAAAAATATCTTACTATTGATATTATGTGCAAATGTATACCAATATGATTCAGTGTGAAGAGATTTTGTTTGCAGGCTATTAACAAAGAAAATTAACCCTACAAGTCCGGGGGCCAGCACCAATCGGATCAGATATCTGTAATATCTAGAAAGTATCTTTATGGATGCCAGATAGGCAATAATAAAGGTTGATGTATACACAATCAATAGAGTTTGCCAGGTAACAACTGTATTAAGTACGGTGTTAAAAAATACAATGCCATTAATCAAAGTAAAAATCATTAACCTGAATATTTTTGATCGGATTGTTGAGGCATGCCAACCTATAAGCGATAAAACAAACTCTTTATTAAAGGTGCTGACCAGAAATTTTATCCATAATGGAAAGGAGGGAAGAATGATAATCAATCCAATCCATAAGGCATCCTGGAGGTAAGCAAAAACAGGGATGCCAAAAATAAACAGCATCAGAAAAGCAGCACCAATAAAATCAACTATTGAATTGACGGCTTCGGTGGTTCGGTAAACATCAGATTTCAGATAAGCTTCATATTTCATGCGGGCATGTTCACGTGCCCTTTCGCGGGCTTTTTGCCGTTCTAAATCGTGCCATGCCTGCCAGAATTCTTCCATGGCAGTGGCCTGCGCTGCTTTATATTGTTTTGATTTTTTGTGATTATGCAGTTGGTCGAAATATTCAAAAGCCTCATTGATTAAAATAAATTTCTCATGAGCATCCGGGGATTTATTGATATCGGGATGGTAACGCTTGGCTTTGGTTCGATAGGCCTTTTTAATTTGTTCCATCGAAGCATTGCGGGGTACTCCAAGTATTTGATAGTAGTCGTTCATTTAAATTGTCTGAGGTCTTAACTTATAAGACCTCAGGTTTTGGTTTGGAAAAAGTCGAGTCTGATATAATTATTAAAACAAGCCATGAATTTGAGCATCCACCTTATCAATAATCATACTCAAGTCTGATTTATTTTTTATAAAATCAATTTCGTTAGCATCAATAATTAAAAGCTTACCACTGTTGTAACCCTGAATCCATGCTTCATAACGTTCGTTAAGTCTCTTTAGATATTCAAGGCGGATATTGTTTTCATAGCTTCTGCCACGCATCTGAATCTGGTTAACAAGAGTAGGAATAGAGGCTCTCAGGTATATTAACAGGTCGGGAGCCTGAACAAAGCTGCTCATCAACTGAAAAAGAGAAAAGTAATTATCAAAATCTCTTCGACTCATCAGGCCCATATCATAAAGGTTGGGAGCAAAAATATAAGCGTCTTCGTAAATGGTTCTGTCTTGGATAACCGTTTGACCGGCTGCACGAAACTGCTGTACGGAAGAAAATCGGCTTTTTAAGAAGTAGACCTGCAGATTAAACGACCAACGTGGCATATCGTCATAAAAATCGGCCAGATACGGGTTTTCATCCACATCTTCGTAATGAGGTTCCCAGCCATAGTGATGAGCCAATAATTCGGTTAAAGATGTTTTGCCCGATCCAATATTTCCTGCAATAGCAATATGCATATTTTTGTTATTTGGTATTTAACTTCAATAATTCTTCAATATACTCGCGATTATTTGCAAGCCGTGGCACTTTATTCTGTCCACCTAATTTATTTTTGCTTTTGAGCCAATCCATAAACAGATGCTCACGTGCTATTTCAACATGAGGCATTTCTAGGGTCATGTTCTTATAGCGTTTGGCTTCGTAATCGCTGTTTACTTTTTTCAACGTTTCGTCCAGCAATTGTTTAAATGATTCAATGTCTCCAGGTGCCTTTTCAAATTCAATCAACCATTGATGAGCACCTTTTGATTCCTTACCCATAAAAACTGGAGCAGCGGTGTATTCTTTAATTACTGCACCTGTATTTTTACAGGCTTCATCCAGGGCTTTTTCGGCATTTTCAATCATTAACTCTTCCCCAAAAGCATTGATAAAATGCTTGGTTCTTCCTGTAATAACAATACGATGGGGGAAAGTAGATTCAAATCGAATGGTATCACCAATTAAATAACGCCAGATTCCTCCGTTGGTTGAAATAACTAAAGCATAATCTTTTCCTATTTCCACCTGTTCGATGGTAAGTGCTTTAGGATGAGATTTTCCCAACTCCGATAAGGGTACAAATTCGTAGAAAATACCATAGTCCAGCATCAATAGCATGGAGTGAGTCTTTAAATCATCCTGAATGGCAAAAAATCCTTCCGATGCATTATAGGTTTCGAGGTAATTCATCTTGTCTGAAGGGATTAACTCTTTGTATTGATTGCGGTATGGAGTGAAATTAATTCCGCCATGAATAAACAGCTCCAGGTTGGGCCATATCTCCAAAAGGTTGGTTTTACCGCTTTTGTTTAATAGATGCTTTATCAATACAAGAAACCAGCTGGGAACACCTGCCAGCGATGTTACATTTTCAACCAGTGTTGTCTCTGTAATTTTTTCGAGTTTGGCTTCCCATTCATCCATCAGAGCAATGGATTGCTCAGGTGTACGCATAAAATGTGTCCAGAAGGGAAGGTTCTCAATCAATATGGCTGATAAATCACCATAATAGCTATCGTTGCTAAAATTATTTATCTGATGGCTACCGCCTAATGTCAGGCATTTACCACTGAACATATCCGATTCAGGTCTATTCTCAATGTACAAAGCCAACACATCTTTTCCTCCCCTGAAATGACAATCTTCCAGTGATTCTTTCGAAACAGGAATAAATTTACTTTTGGTTGAGGTGGTTCCTGACGATTTGGCAAACCATTTTATTTCGCCAGGCCATAAAAGGTTTTTTTCACCTTTTTGCATTCTCTCAACATAGGGTTTTAATCCTTCATAATCTGAAACAGGAATTCTCTCGGCAAATGTTTCGTAATTTTTTATGCTTTCAAAGTCATGCAGTTTACCAATGAAGGTGTGTTTGGCAGATTTTATCAGACGATGAAGTTGTTCATCTTGTATTTGCCCCGGATTAGACTTGAAATCATCTATTTGCGAAAGTCTTCGCGTATTAACCAGGGATATGATGGAATTGAGTATTGGCATAAATCTGTTTCAAAGTCATTAAAGATACGCAAAAATGCATTTTTGCAAAGCGATTTTTATATCAAACACTAAGTACACATTTTGGTTTTAGTCTAGTTGTTGAAACACAGCGAAGTGATTAATATATGACGGTTTTGTTAAATTGAATGTGTCGATAGAATTTCTACCTTTACAACAGAAGATTACAACTATGAACTATTTCGATATTGTTATTGGGCTAATTCTGGCTTTTGCCTTATTTAAAGGGTTTAAGAACGGGCTGATTATTGAACTGGCATCGTTGGCTGCTTTAGTGTTGGGCTTATTAGGCGCGATCGAGTTTAGCAGTTTTACAGCTGATTATTTATCACAACATATTAATTCCAATCATTTGGGTCTGATATCTTTTATTGTCACCTTTATTCTAATCGTGATTGGAGTTCATTTGATCGCTAAAGTGGTTGATAAACTGGTTTCGGCTATTGCCCTAGGTCCTGTAAACCGTATTTTAGGAGCCATCTTCAGTTTGCTTAAATATGCTTTTATTCTTAGCGTACTGATTGCAGTAATTAACGGATTCGATAAGGATTCAAAATTGCTATCCCAGGAGATGAAGGCCGAATCATATCTTTATAAACCTGTTGCTTCCATTGCTCCTATGGTTTTCCCATACCTGAACTTCGACACTGTAAAAGAAAAATTTGAAGATGTCAAAGAAGGAGTAGATGTTTAGTTTAACTGCGATTTATGAATTCCTTTTAGCGCAATATTGATCTTCTGCAACAACTCATCTTTTTGTATGGGTTTACTTATCGAATCATCAAAGCCAGATGTTAAAAGAGCATTTGTTTTTTTCTCATCAATGTCGATTGATTGTGCAATAAAAGGAATGCCAATACCCAGTTGTCTGATACTTTGAATAAATTCGTCGGCATCCAGACCCGGCATATTAATATCCATCAATACAAGATCAATATCGTTACGTTTCAGCAATAATTCTCTTGCTGAATTAGGAGTACGTGCTGATATCAACGTTATTTTTGTTTGCTCCAGGTTTTTGCGCATTTGCAATTGGGCAGTGCTGGTTGCATCAACCAATAAAATTATTTTATCGGGCCAGCTTACATTAACAGGTATTACAAGGTTATTTGTTTCTTTAACCTGTTTTGGTATTTTAACAATGATTGGTTCTGATTTCTTTTCACTTATTGGTAAAAGAAATGAAAACTCAGATCCTTTGTTTTTCTCTGAAGAAAGTTCCAGTTTACTGCTCATGGCTTCAACCAGACGTTTCGAAATAGACAGGCCTAAACCTGTTCCTCCATAATGCTTGGCCGTGTTTTCTTCTTCTTGTCTGAAAGGATCGAAAATGATAGCTTGCTTTTCAGGGCTGATACCAATACCAGTGTCACGAACATAAAATCTCAAATCATCATCTTCTCTGACATAACCCATCTCGATAAAGCCTTTCGGTGTAAATTTAAAAGCATTACTAAGCAGATTAGTGAAAATCTGGTTAAACCGTTTAAGATCACAAGGTACCAGGTACTGAGCACTGTCTTCAGGTAGATTCAGGTAAAACTTAAGGTGTTTTTTCGAATCCAGATCCATCCGTTTTTCATATAAATGGAATAATTTCTCAAGCACCTCGTTAGGATTCGACTCCTGAAGGTGAATGCTCAGTTCTCCACTTTCTATTTTGGCCAGATCCACAATGTCGTTAATCAAAGCCATCAGGTGTTCTGAGCTTGTATTGATAATTTGAATATATTCTACTTTTTCTTCATCACTGATGAAATCTTCATTCAGTAAGTTGGTAAAACCAACAATGGCATTTAACGGAGTTCTGATTTCATGACTCATATTAGCCAGGAAAGCTGATTTCAGATTGTCAGCACTCTCAGCCTTTTCTTTGGCAACAATTAGTTCCTGCTCTGCTCTTTTACGCAAAGTGAAGTTTCTACCAACCAACAGTAGCGACGACAGGTTATTATTATCATCAGTTTCGGGTGTAATTGTCCAGTCAAATGCGTATGTCTGGCCGTTAAAGGCAAATTCTAACTCAACTGGTGTAATGGTTTTCGAAATCAATACATCCCCAATGGCATTATTAAGGCCTGAAATAAATTCTTCAGGTAGCATATTGAGCTCATTCATTTTTTTACCAATGCAATCAGTGGCATCCAGATTAAAATCTTTTAGGAATGCTGCATTACAGAATGATAAAGTACCTTTACGATCGATCCGGATAATATGATCAGGTGAGTTCTCGGTAAGGGCTCTGAATTTGTATTCGCTTTGCTTAAGTTCTTCTTCTTTTCTTTTTCTTTTAGAGATGTTGTGAAGTGAAAAGTATGCATGAAGTTTACCCTCCAACTGGATACCGGTTGCATAAATCTCGGTATGAATAATCTCTTTGTTGTTATGAAGCAATTGAACATCCCCAATAAAATCCATTCCTTTCAAAATTTGTTGCATGGCTTCTTCGAAGCGTTCAACAAAAATAGTATCAGGAAAAATTTCATCCAGATCTTTGTTTGCGAGTTCATCAAATTGATATCCAAGCATGTTGAGCCCTGCTGTGTTTGCAAAGATCAGATCTTTCTGAATACTGAAAATAAAGATGCCATCAACAGTTGATTCTATTATTTTTTGATTGCGAATCTCGCTTTCTTCCAGATTTTTTTCAGCTTCTTTGATGGTTGAGATATCTTCTGAAATCAACAAATAGCACATGTCCTTGTCGTTATCAGGCATTTGCTTACCTAACACACGTAATTCTACAGGATCACCTATTTTATCTCTTAAAGTTACTTCCATTGAAGCAATACCTTCATCATCAATCTGTTGGTAGAAAGCATTTATTTTTTCTTCGTCTTCTTTGTTCTGGTAATAATAATCTGCCAGCGGGCTGCCAATAAGCTCTTCCTTCAGATAGCCGGAGGTCTGCATGATGGCAGAATTGATGTATTCGATCTTTCTGTTTCGAACCAGGATAATTCCGATTGGTGCCGAACTTAACAGATTCTGCAAGAAAGCTTCCTTCTTCTCAATTTCGCGGTTGATGTTCAGAATCTCGTCGCGGTTCTGTTTTAATTTCAGATTGGCATTTTCACGCTCATAGGCACCAGCCATCATATCAGCTACCGTTGAGAAGGCTGTTTCGTTGAATGAGTTGCAACCTCTATTTCTGTTTCCAATAGTCACTAAAAAACCCCAAAAGGCCTCTTTGGAACGAATGGGCACCGCAACAATCAGATTATTGGGCAGCAGGTTTACAAAAGCATTATTTGAACGGTATTGTAAAGGAGCAGTTGCAGAGCAAAATACACCTGTTTGTTTAAATATATCAAGCCAGCCAGGAATATCTTTCTCATAATTCAATAATTGAATTGAATCAAAAGATTTATGAATTGAATCATCCTGATAGAAATTGGTCAAACAACAATATCCGTTTTCATCACCATTTTCGTATACAAATACCTGATCTAAGAGATGGTGTTCGGCTAGCTTTTTAATGCTGCCATCAATCTTTTCTCCGAACGATAGTTTTGATACCAATAAACGACTGATATCAAGGAGTAATTTCTGATCGGAATTTTGTTTGATGATTTGTTTTTGGTTTAACTCATTTTCATAGGCATTGGAAATCAATCGGGAAGCCAGCTTCAATAAATCAAATTCATGAGGCAACCATTCGCGATTGAAGCTACATTCATCAAAGCCAATGAAACCAAAAAAAATGCCATTCACATGGAGAGGAATGACAAGGATGGATTCGATACTCTGAGAGGCCAGGATTCCATGCAGTTCCTCAGGCAATGCTTTTATGTCGGATGCTTTTATGAAGCCATCTTCGGTTAGTAGTTTTTTCCAATGTGGAAACTCATCATACTGTATGTCCTGAAGAAATTCAATTTGAGGGATAACTCCGTCATTACACCATTCAAAGGTGTTTTTCATTCGTTTATTATCATCCCAGTTTTCAAAAATATAGATGCGGCTAACTTCTGCAAACGTACCAAGAGCTTCGAGTACTTTGTTAATTCGTTCTTCAAATGGAAGTTGAGCTACCAGGATGGATGTGATGTATAGGGGAAGTTGTTCCTGTTCATCTTCTTTTAGCGACAAATCTCCTCCTTGTTGAATACCCCATATGCCACGGTGCATTCGTGTAATCAATCTCTTAAGTCTTTTATTTTCAGCCTCAAGACGATATAATTCCTGCTCTTTTTTGTTTGTCATTTAAATTTCGCCCCTTGTTATAAGCCTTATGCAATATACTAATTCCTTGATATGGTGCAAAAAGACCTTGCATAAATTATTATGCAAATGTAACCATTCAAATAGAGCTATTGTTTTTATTACTAAAAGAAAAACAGGTATTGGTGTAAAAAACTTAGAATAATAGTTATCATTTAGAATGTAAATTTCGAATCAATCTCTTATTTTTGAGAAAAATGCTTCAATGGATAGAAAGGAAGGTCTAGTTATTAAGTCTACAGGTAGCCGTTACACGGTATTGCTCAATGATTCAACCTTATTGATTTGCCGCATTAGAGGTAAAATCAGACTGGATGAAATCAGGAGCACTAATCCCGTGGCTGTTGGTGATGAAGTTTTTGTTGATGTTATGGATGATGAAGGGGTGATTTCAGAAGTTAAGGCACGTCGTAACTATATTATTCGAAAATCAACCAACCTTTCAAAAGAATCGCAGATACTGGCTGCCAATGTTGATCAGGCGGTATTAATTGTTACCATTAACTATCCGATTACAACCCGTGTTTTTGTCGACAGATTTATTGCTGCTGCCGAAGCATACCGAATACCTGTTCGGTTAATATTTAATAAAACAGATCGTTATGATCCGCCTCATAAAAGGATGTTGGCAGAATGGCGGGAATTGTATGAAGGTATTGGATATCCAACACTTGCTGTATCAGCAAAAAAAGAGGAGGGCCTTGAAGAGATTAAAGAATTACTAAAAGATAAAATTAGTGTTCTTAACGGGCATTCAGGTGTTGGTAAATCAACACTCATCAATCGTGTTGAACCTGGCTTGAATTTGAAAACTGCAGAAATCTCAGAAATTCATCAATCAGGACGACATACCACAACATTTGCGGAGATGCATCCGCTAAGTTTCGGCGGTTATATAATTGATACTCCCGGTATCAGAGGTTTTGGATTGATACACATAGAAAAAGAAGAACTTTATCATTATTTCAGAGAAATTTTTAATGCAGCCAAAGGCTGCCGCTTTAACAATTGTACGCATAACAATGAACCCGGTTGTGCTGTAAAAGAAGCAGTAATAAATGAAGAAATAGCGCAGTCGCGTTATGAGAGTTACCTAAGTATCCTTCTAAATAAGAACGAAAAGTATCGTTGAGGTTGTTTTTAACGGAACTTTATTCTATGTTTAACGTATTTCGTTTAAACATAAAACACGTTACTGCTAAAATTAACAATGAAGAAAGCCATCATTATAGCTATTGTTAGTATTGTCTTTCTTATACTTTCCAATGTATACTATTACGTTGATACTTATAAAAGTCAGATAAATACTCAGAAGGATATTCTGCTTAAGCAATCATTAATTGTTGGTGAACAGTTAAATCAATACTTCAATAAAACCCATACAAATATCTCTATATTAGTATCTGAGGTTGAGCTTCGAAAATTATTTAAGGATAAGGCAGAGTCAACTGAAGTACAAAAACGACTGGAATTACTTTTTCATAGCTATTCTGAGCACTTGAATTCGTTAAAAATTACGGATATCAATGGTAATGTGTTCGAGTTGACTAAAGGGCAAGGGAATACTTTTATATCATCTTTTGGTGTAGGTGATGTGGATGAGTTTATTACTAGCCAAATGTATATAAATCCTCAAGGAACAAAGATTACCTATGTTCAGCCCTTATTTAATCAAACCAGGGTCGTTGGTTATATGCAGTTTGAAATGATGTTGGATGCATTTTTTAATTCTGCCTTTTACAATTTTAATCTCGAAGATTTTCATTTTCAATGGGTGATGAAACCCAATGGATGGGTTGTATACAATACTTTGCATAAGAAAGCTTTTTATCCTGTGTTGGAAGGTTCTTCGGAATATATTAAAGGGAAAAAATGGTTTTATAAGATTCATACTATTCATGCTGAATATGAAGAATTAAAGGTGCTTACGGTCTTTAACAGGTTAGATTTTAGTGGTAATGATTACTATCTGGCCTTTTCAATGCCAATGGATGTGATAACTTCTTCAATTGCACGTAATTCTATTGTTTTAGTTGCCATATCAATATTTGTTGTTACGCTTATTGTTGTTGTATTTACTGTATTTTTCAGGCGACATGTACAAGATGAGCGAAGTTTAAAAAAATCAGAAGAGGCTTTAAGGCAAATTATTCATTACCTACCAGTAGGTGTGGTGCTTCTGGATGGATCTAACAGAATACGACAGGTTAATAAAGCCGCCTTAAGATTATTTGCTTTCGATGATGAAGATCAGTTGGTTGGCCGTAAGGCAAACGATGAGGTCTTATTTGAAAATAAAACGCGACTTGAAAAAACAACTTATTCAACACAATCAAACAAATATGTATTTACCAATAAAAACAATGAAGAATCTGTAATACTGCATGAGCAGATTGTGTTTTACTTGTTGCGTGAAGAATACAGTTTACAGGTTTTTGTTGAGGTATCTTTTCTTGAGAAAGAAAGGAGGAATGAAGAGTTGGCCAACAAAGCAAAATCCACTTTTATTGCCAATATCAGCCACGAGTTACGAACTCCTCTGAATAGCATGATAGGGATGACAGATATTATGTTGACATCTGATTTAAAAGAGGATGACCGTGAAATGTTGAATGTTGTTAAACGCTCTGCCGATACACTATTGGTGTTGATCAATGATATTCTTGATTTCTCAAAAATTGAAGCCGGTCGCTTTGAGATCGAATCCATTCCTTTTAACATGCAGAACGAAGTTGAAAGTTGTGTGCATAATTTCCTTCCAAAAGCGCAGCAGAAAAATCTGGATTTAACCTGGACAAGTAATCTCTTGTTGCCAAGTAATTACATGGGCGATCTCATTCGTTTTCGACAGGTGTTAAATAATTTATTTAGCAATGCTATTAAATTTACAGAGAAGGGCAAAATTCATCTCAGTATAAAAGAGGTAAGAGGTTTAAATGGTTCTCCCGCAATTGCGTTTACGATTAAGGATACAGGTATTGGAATAAGAAAAGAAAAGCTTAAAACAATCTTCAATTCATTTTCGCAGGCTGATGAGAGTATTACGCGCAAGTATGGAGGTACCGGCTTAGGTATTACCATTTCGAAGGAGTTAGTCAATCTGATGGGAGGTGAAATCTGGGCAGAAAGCCCGTCTGAATTATCCAACGATCTGGATAATCCGGGGGCTTCATTTACCTTTACTTTACCTTATAGAACCAAAGGATACACAAAGGATTATAATAAAACTAGCATTGTCTCTTTTAAACAGATTAAAACTTTTATCATCACTGATGAGCTGATGCATGTAAATGTTTTGCTAAAGAATTTGTCCACATTAGGCATTGATTATAAGGTATTACCTCCATCCAATGATAGTATTGATATAATTAGAACAGATGATAAGCATCAGATGATGGTGGTCGATCATCGTCCTGACTTTAATGGATTGGAATTCTTACAGGAGATTTATAATCATAAACTGCACAAGCGGATGCCTGTGATCATTCAAAGTTCAGATTTTGAACCAAGTAACACTACTGTTGCTAAACGTCTTGGAGCAGATGCTTATTTTCGTAAGCCTGTAAATTATCAGGTTTTAAAAGATTTTATTTTGAAATCGTTCCCGAATGTGGCTAATCACATTGCAATTGAGCCAAAACAATTAAATGTGTTGGTTGCTGAAGATAATATATTGAATCAACGCTTGGCTAAGAATCTTTTCAGAAAGATAGGTCAGGAAATTGATGTGGCCAACAATGGTATGGAAGCTTTAAATAAGATGAGAAGCAAGAAGTATGACATTGTTTTTATGGATGTGATGATGCCGGAAATGGATGGATTAGCAGCAATTAAACAGATTAAAATAGAAATGTCTGAATGCCCGGTTATTGCAATGACTGCCAGTGTTGATGAAACCGATAAACAAGTCGTAATGGAGGCCGGAATGGATGATTTTATTATGAAACCGACCCGTCTGGATGATTTATCACGTATGCTTGATAAGTGGTGTAATTTATAATGATGGTAATAATTTACCTTTAAATACGTTTAAATACTCAGCCCTGTCATATTAGGATAAAAAGAGTATCATGAGTTATCATACCCGCAAGAAAGTCTGGAAATTACTTCTGCTACTGGGAGCTGTTGTTATTGGCTCTTTCACATTGCTTTATACATATCGCTTAACCAATCAGTTAAAGGAAGAAGAGCGTAAAAAATTAGAACTATGGCAGGAGGCATACAGGCAATTAACAGATGTTGATGCACCTGAATCTGTAATACCTCTTATCTTACAGATTATTAGTCAGAATACCACAATTCCCTTGATTATAGCTGACGGTGAGGATAATATCTTAGTGCATCGAAATGTTGCCATCAATCAGCGCGACAGTATTAGTTACCTTAATAAGGTATTTGATAAGATGAAAAGTTCAACCGAACCAATTATTATTGATCTGGGAAGTCAAGAGTTTCAATATTTATATTATCAGGATTCATTATTAATAAGGGCATTAAGCTGGTTCCCGATTGTTCAGTTAATGGTGGTTGCTTTGTTTATTGTTGTTGCATACCTGGCATTTAGCTCTGCACGTAAGGCTGAACAGGATCAGGTTTGGGTGGGTATGTCAAAAGAAACAGCACACCAGTTAGGAACGCCAACCTCTTCTTTGCTGGGATGGGTGGATGTTTTAAAAATGCGGGATGAGGATTCTGAAATTGCCAATGAACTGGCTAAAGATGTGAAACGGCTCCAGGTTATTACCGATCGTTTTTCAAAGATAGGATCAAAACCGGAACTTCGTAATGAAGAGCTTTTGCCAGTAGTGAATGATATTGTGGGTTATCTCCAAAGAAGGATAGCCAGTCAGGTTGATTTGCAGGTAATTTGTGAAGAAAATGTAAAGCCCGTTGCACGTATCAATAATGTATTGTTTCAATGGGTACTCGAAAACCTTTGTAAGAATGCCATTGATGCCATTAAAGGTAAAGGAAGTATTGTTATTTCTTTGAGTTGTAAAAATGATAATGTTATCATTGATGTTAAAGACTCAGGTAAGGGCTTGCAAAGAAATCAGTTTAAATCAGTTTTTCAGCCTGGGTATACGACCAAATTGCGCGGATGGGGACTTGGACTGTCATTGGCTAAAAGAATTGTAGAGGGATATCACAGCGGAAAAATATTTGTGAAGGAATCGGAAGTTGGCAAAGGTACCACTTTCAGAATAGTTCTTCCCTTAAATAACGATTGATTGCATTGATTATCAGTAGTAAATTTGCAAACTTTAACATATCTGTATGTAATATGCTATTAAAAAAGATCTATTTTCTTTTTTAGCGTGCTTTTATTTTATACTTTTGCAAAGTTTTTTTAGATAGGGTAAAGTGGATAGACGAAGAGACTACGATATCCCGTTCAAGGGTTTGAAAGAGGGGTTGCATGAATTCAATTATGAAATCAGCGAGTCATTTTTTAAGTTTTTTGAACAACCGTTGGTTGAAAATGGAAATGTGAAAGCAAAGGTTGAGTTGAAAAAAAGCTCAGCATTAATAACTTTAACATTTGACATCAGCGGAGAAGTGGAATCGGTTTGCGATCATTGTCTGGATGCACTTAATCTTGAAGTCAATTATCATACTCTGGTTTATTTGAAATTTGGAGAAGAATATGATGAACCGACGGATGAGATTATCGTACTGCCGCACGAGGCACACGAAATTAATATTGCCCAATTATTGTATGAGTTTATCTGTGTGGGACTGCCAATAAGGCATGTACACCCGGAAGACGAAGATGGGAATCTTACTTGTGATCCTGAGATGTTGAGTCGGTTAGATGAATATCTGGTTGAAGAAGCATCAGACGAAGAGCAAGACGATTATATAGATCCTCGATGGGAGGCTCTCAAAAATTTAGTGAATAAAAACAAGTAAAATTAGGTTGAAAAATGGCACATCCTAAACGAAAGACCTCGAAAACGAGGAGAGACAAGAGAAGAACTCACTACAAAGCGGTAACTCCTGCTTTAGGTGTTTGTTCAAACTGTGGTGCAACTGTTAAAATGCATACAGTATGTGGAGAATGTGGATACTACCGTGGAAAATTAGCTGTTGAAAAAGAAGTGACAGCTTAATTTATTGAATGAGTATTCAATAAAATTTGCCTGCAATCTTTTTGTGGGCAAATTTTGTTTTGGGGCCATAGGTTAATTTGTATACTATCATTGAATTTGTACTTTTGTATCCGCCCCTTATAATATATATAGAGTAACATATTGCTTTTTGTTTGATTTAACTTAATAGGGTGCTTTGTAACAGGAAGCATTAGAGCAATGATCTGTTTTTTTTGATGGAAAGTCATTTATTGCTCATGGATAATATTTGTTCGCATGAAAAAAATCAATGCAGTCATCACAGCCGTTGGAGGATTTGTACCTGAATATATCCTTAACAACGAAGAGTTGAGTCAGATGGTTGATACCTCTGATGAGTGGATTATGACCCGTGTGGGTATTAAAGAACGTCATATCTTAAAAGGCGAAGGACTTGGTACTTCCGATATGGGAGCGGAAGCCGTAAAAGAAGTTTTAAAGAAAACTGGAACGAAACCCGAAGAAATTGATTTGGTTATTTGTGCAACGGTTACTCCTGATCATCCGTTTCCGGCAACTGCCAATATTATTGCCGATAAATGTGATATCAGAAATGCACACGGTTTTGACTTAAACGGTGCCTGTTCCGGATTTTTATATGCATTGGATACTGCAACCCGATTTATTGAATCAGGAAATAAAAAGAAAGTTATCGTAGTTGGCGCTGATAAAATGTCATCTATCGTTGATTATACTGATCGTACAACTTGTGTGTTGTTTGGTGATGCAGGAGCTGCTGTATTACTTGAGCCAAGCGAAGAGGATTATGGAATTAAAGATTCTATTCTTCATAGTGATGGTTTTGGACGTAAATATCTTAATATGAAGGCTGGTGGTTCGGTAAACCCTGCTTCATATGAAACCATTGATAATAAAATGCATTACATCTTCCAGGATGGTAAGCATGTATTTAAGCATGCGGTATCAAATATGGCTGATGTTTCAGTGGAGATTATGGAGCGCAATGGTATGACAGCTGATGATTTGGCGTGGTTAGTTCCACATCAGGCGAACCTACGTATAATTGATGCTACTGCAAAACGTATGGAGCTTGATCCTAGCAAAGTAATGATTAATATTGAGCGTTACGGTAATACTACTGCAGCAACAATTCCATTGTGTTTGTGGGAGTGGGAAAAGCAATTGAAAAAAGGAGATAACATTATTTTAGCTGCTTTTGGTGCCGGATTTACCTGGGGTTCTATTTATTTAAAATGGGCTTACGACGGAGAATAGACTTTCTTTATTGAAATATACAGAAGGCTGCCAATTGGCAGCCTTTTTTGCAATATATAGGTTGTTAATTGTTTCGGAATAAAACAGAAATTATGAAACGATTATTTTATTTATTGGTGATTATTTTGCTGAGCGGATGTTCGAAAAAAGTGTACCATTTCAGTTTCGCGGAATATGGCAATCGTTTAATGAATACAATGCCTATAAGTTTACTGCAGATAGTGTTGATTTTTACTTGGAAGGAGAACCTTTTTGGAGTAAGGCTGCCAAAGACGGATCGCTCACCTATTCCATTCATCAGAAGAATGATACCTGATATGACCTGCAAATTTTAGATGTAGAGGATTTGTTTATTAAAGGTAAGATTGAAGTGGTTCATAAAGATCGCATTAAGGTATACCTCTATAAACATCATAATATAATGGATGTTGCAGATAAATACCACAGAGCTGAGGATTTCGACAGTTTTGGGAAGAATATGAATAAGATACTTGAAGAACCGGAGACTGAATAGCATCATTTGATATAACTATTGAGTATCAGTAAAGAACTTCTTAACACAATAGTTAGTTTTTTTACATTTGTAATGTATTTAATTTCAACTTGTTTTGTCGGTTCAAATCACCATTTCACTTTTCTAGCCTTTTTGAAAATCCCAATTCTTAATTGCAATAAAATCTTTTCCACCTTCTTTAACATTAGGATGTCTCAAAACAGATTCTACTAAAACTTCCGGAATTTCATCCACAGCCAAATCATTTCTAATAAATATAAAATTGAATCCTAAATCATTTGCTCCTACTAATCTATAGCCTTTCTTCTTTCCTAAATTGGTCATTGCTACTGGTGAGGCTCCATGATATAAAGGGTGCTTACCAGGATAAACATATTCTGGATCATACGGAGCAATAATATTTTCTAAGCCAAAGCAATTATGTGTTTCAATAACAACAACCCGTGGGGAAATACACTTAATTGCATCCCAAATCCAATAATCATTACCGTCGATATCAATAGATAAAAGACCTACTTCTCCCTGATAACCATTTTCGATGATTAGTTGATTAATATTTTCTCTAGTTACTTTTGAACAAACAAATTTTGGTTTATAAAACCATGGATGTGGATACTTGTCAAAAAAACGAATACCTCGTCTTATACTTTTGGGGTTTGCATCAATAAATAAACCATGCCATCCAAAATTAAAATAAAGATTGGCTGAGTTACTATTAACTCCATCATCAGAACCTATCTCAATGAAAACCTTATTATCCATCCCAATTATTGAAAAAATAAACAATAAAATTCCATCTTCTTCAAATTGAGAGAATACCCTAAAGCCTGATTCAGATAGCAAAGGTAATTGGTTTGTTCTTAAGCAGTTCTTGTAATAATGGTATAATTGTCTCTGATTAACTTGAACTGAAGCATTGAATCTATTTCTGACTTTTAAAACTAAGAATTTATCTTTAATCCAGTTTTTAATCCAGCTTTTCATTAAAATTTATTTAAAATGATCGTCAAAGTAACACATATTTTATAAAAGAATGCGAACCAAAAGTTAAAAATGCAAGTTCAAAGAAAGCTGCAATTATTTGCCAATAATGTTTAATCAAATCTTTTGAAGGTATGTTGAAATATTATCAATTGCTTAATCAGTTAATAAAAGAAATGTTTAATAAATTATCTTTCGTGTGAATAGTAAAGTATAATTAGCAGATGCTTAAAAATAGTTTTACTAAAAGGAGTACCTTTTAGTAGTAAAGCTGCCAAAGTCGGATCACTTCACCTATTCCATTCATCAGAAGGATTATATATGGTATGACCTGCAAATTTTATATGGAGAGGAATTATTTATTAAAGGTAAGATTGAAGTGGTTCATAAAGATCCCATAAGAGTATACTTATATAAACATCATAATATACTGGATGTTGCAGATGAATACCACAGAGCTGAGGATTTCGATAGCTTTAGGAAGATTATGAATAAGATACTTGAAGAACCGGAGACTGAATAGTTTATTTTACATTCCCAACTCGTCGTGCAATAAAAAGTCTTTTACTTCCAAAAAGGCTTTTTCCAAACGCAACATACGATTGATCATAAACTTCATGGTTTCGGGCCACAATTCTTCACGATAAATATCTGAAGGCATTTCTTCATATATCCTGCAAACCTCCTTTTCTTCATCTTTATTGTACAAATAATCCCATGTGAGTTCTCCCTCGTAGGCTGTTTCGAAAATCGTTTTGCAGGCTTCTAATTTTTCGTAAAGCTGCAACCTTCGTTCTTCATTTCTATGGTTAATCTCAAGGGCCACTATGGCTCTCTCCCGATTTATATCAAAGCGTAAATCCAATCCCTTCACACCGGTATTATCAAAAATCCAGCGTATTTTTTTACCCTTTTGACCCGGTATACGGCGAGTACGGTTTTCTAATTTATGCCAAAATTGTTGACGAAGTTCTTTTGCTTGCTCTTTTGAGAACATGATTATTTATTTGTTACTTTTTTTGCTGAGCAGCAAAAATAAGAGAAATGCAGCACCTATGCCAATCATTAACAAACTTACCACCTCCATTGTGGAGGTGGTACTGTGTATCATGCCGAAACCGACAACTATCATTAGTACTGCTAGTACAGCTAATTTTTCTTTCACAATATCTAAAAAATGTACTTCAACATAGTGGTTATTCTATGATTGGTAACATTTTCAAGATTGATTGGTTTAGCATTTTCATCAAATTCACTACCATAACCGGCAACTGCATACATCCATTCTATTCCTAAACAAACTTTTGGAGTCGCGTAGAATTTGATTCGAGGAGAGATGGTATACATCTCTCCAATGGTGCCCCCTAATGTGTATTCTGATAGGTAATTAGCCTCTTCTGAAGTGCCCAGGTTCTTAGTGTATCCTGCAAATAAACCTGGCTGTACTTTTGTATGGTTGGTTTGTATATCAGCCCATAAGGCCATAGTATTAATAGGTGTATATTGGCGTTGTTCACTACCATTATTTTTTTCAGCAAAGCCCCCCAGCATTACCAGATTCGACATTGCCCCACCATAGATACCTTCTGCTTTTATTGTGAATCCTTCAAATTTTTGTCGGATAGAACCTGCAAAATAACCAGCCTGTGCTAATTCATCGGTTTTAAGGCCATTCAATGGATCCAATAAAGCTGGTTTCAGAGTTTTGTATCCGGCTGTGAATGCAGCAAAGAAATCTCCGTTATTATATTTCAACTGTACATCAATCTCAGGTCGTAATGAATTCTCAACTGCTTTTGTCATTCCCCTGTCACTAAAATCATTCTGACTCATCAGAAAGGCAAGAACCTCCATTTTATCACTCATTTTATATTCATAGCGCAACATTGGCTGACGGTTTAGTGGATGATAGGGTGAGCCTGCACTTAACGTAACAGCAGAAGGATAATTCTCAGGAATAAAAAGTGGATGCCAGTATTGTCCGAACAAGATGCTGCTTTTTTTCCAGTTTAATCGGATAAAAGCATGACGTAATCGAAAATATAAATCACTTCCCTGTGCCTTATCTCCCAGGAAATCACCTTCAACAAATGCCAGTGTTTTGGCACCCCAGATATCAGGTCCGCTAACTCCTAGGTTAACACGGCTAAATGCAGCATCAATATCCAGGCTGGCTGCAGAATTCAGATCCTGTCCCGATCCATCCAAACTTGGAGGTAAGGGCCAAAGGTAAATATTACCGTTTCTGGCTGTTGCGCTCTGACGTGAGTCAAAGAAAGCATTGATCCCAACATAACCATGCAACTCAATCTTTATTTTTTTCTCTTCTTCCTGTGCATTTATTCTTAGGGCAAATGCGACAACTGTGATAAAAAGTAATAATTTCTTCATTTTAATTGGTTTACCAACCTTTTTTGATTTTGGTTTATTTTAAAAAATGCAAAACAAATAAATAATTCAATCCTATACAATCTGAAAAATCAATTCCTGTACTTTAGTTAATTTTGAAATAACCTATGGTTTTCTTTAGTATTTCAGCTTGTCGTGATAATTCTTCTGAACTGGAAGCCATTTCTTCAGAGGATGCTGAATTTTGTGAAGTGATACTTACTAATGATTGAATAGCACTGTTAATATGTGTAGCTCCTGTTTCCTGCTCCTGACTTGATACCAATATTTCTTTTATTGCTTCCAAAATTGATTGGATATCAGGCAAAATTCTCTCCATTTCACTCCATGATTGCTGCGCTATGGAAAGACTAGACGAAGATACCTCATCAATTTCCCCAGCAGCTTTCTGTGTGAACTCAGATAGTTTTCGTACTTCTGATGCAACAACTGCAAATCCTTTACCTGCATCACCTGCTCTAGCTGCTTCAACTGATGCATTTAATGCCAATAGGTTTGTCTGGAAGGCAATATCCTTAATTATGGCAACTTTTGAGCTGATTTGCTCCATAGCAACCAGGTTTTTATTAACGGTTTCCTTAAGTTGCTCAATACCATGTCCAGTTTTATTTGCGGTAGATTCTGTTCTTCTTGCATTTTCTGAGTTAGAATGTATGTTTGCAACCATCTGTTCTATAGAAGTTGAAATTTCTTCGGTTGAAGCTGCCTGCGAATTAGCCCCATTTGAAATATGTTCAGCTGATTGCGCCATTTGCTCACTTGCAGTAAAAACATTCTCTGAACCTTGTATTACTTCTTCTATAATGGTTCTCAATTTCGCAAGAGTTGCTTTTAATGATTCTTGTAAAGTGCCAATTTCATCGTTTTCAGATGTTTCAATTTCTATTGATAAATCACCTTTTGCAATTGATTGAGTATGTTTTGAAAGTTTAATTATAGAGCGAGTGATTCTTTTGCCAAAGAAAACAGAAAGAAGTCCAAAAATTATCAAAGTAATTAATGATATACCTGATGATAGCATTATTCCAGACTTTAAATTATCATTCATTTTTTGTCTTGATGATGCAATAGCCGTATCAATTTCATCGATATAATTTCCTGTACCTACAACCCAGTTAAAAGGTTCAAAATATGCTGAATAACTTCTTTTAGGTAAAGGAATATCACTGCCGGCTTTCGGGAACCAATATTCTGTATATCCGTCACCATTAATTGCAGAATTAATAATTTCCCTGATCAGAAATTTTCCATTTGCATCTTTCGCATCCCAACGGCTTTTCCCTTCAACATCTTCACGACCAAGTAGAACAACATTAACACCCTCCTTGGTATCAATCCAAAAATATCCATCCTTTCCGTATTTTAGATTTCGTACTGAATAGGCTGCCAGAAATTTGGCTTCAGCTAATGAGAGGGAATCCTGCTTAACTAATTCGTGAAAACTTTCCAATAATGTCATTACGCTTTGCACCTGATGCTTTACTTCTTCATCAAAATTGTTACGAAGAATTTTTTCGAGCTCTTCAAGGTCATCTTTCTGAGATTGATAATTTATTATTGTTGATGGAATTGTAATGGATAAGGCAAGTATAGCCAGCATCCCAACAGAAAAAGCAATAACCTTAGCAGTTAATTTCATGGATTTAGGTATTAAAGCAATTTTTGCCAGTCTTACGGGGATTTATGTAGAACGTTTCGTGAATTTAGTCGAATTGGGAACTGAACTTAACTTTTTCCTTATTTAGAATGAATAATAGAAGTAATCTTGTTCTTATTTACTATTTTAATCTCCGTATAGTAAATATGAAATGGTTAAATACAGACGAACTAATTATATGATAAATTGTTAACAGTTTGAGAATCCAAATCCAAAGAAGAATAATATGAAAAAACTTTTTGATGCTCTTACATCCCATTGGTTAATGGGAACTCTACTCTTATTTCTGGCTGCTGTGATGGGTGTTGCAACATTTATCGAAAACGACTTTGGCACCAATGCCTCCAAAGCTCTTGTTTATAATAGCTGGTGGTTCGAATTGGTTTTTTTAATACTGACCATTAATATGGTGGGTAACCTGATGAAGTTCAAAACTTTTTCGTTAAAGAAGCTGCCGGTATTAGTTTTTCATCTGGCTTTTATTTGTATAATAGTGGGTGCCGCCATTACCCGATACATTGGTTATGAGGGAATGATGCACATACGTGAAGGTGAACAGTCTGATCAGATTTTATCGAGTGATCAATATATAAAAGTAAAAGTTACTTCAGATAGTTTTAATCAAACCGAAGAAGAGCATGTCCTTTATTCAATAGTTAGTCCTAATGAATATTCATCTAGTTTTTCAACTTCCAAAGGAAAGTTAAAGCTAAAAAGCGAATTGTTTATACCTCAGGCAACGACCAAAGCTGTTGAGAAGGATGGAGGCGAGCCTGCAATTCAGATTGTTTTGTCAGCTGCACGTGGACGTCAGGAATTTTCATTATTCAAAGGTGATGTTATAAACGTTGGTAATTATTCTCTTGGGTTTGAGCCATCCGATGCAAATCAGGATATTGTATTAAAACTTATTGATGGTATGGCTTATTTTGTTGGTAAGGATACAGTTAGTATGATGCAAATGCAAACCGGTGATGTGCAAAAGTTTGAACCCGATTCAGTACATAAATTATATAACGGTGTTTTATATAGTTTCGGCGACTTACGAATGGTATATACTAACCTAATGGAAAGTGCAGTAGTTGAACCGGTTTCTGTTGAAGGTCAAAACGGAAGTGGTTTGCCTGATGCCATAAAGTTTGTGGCAGAATTGAATGATCAAAGGAAAGAATTCTTTGTTTTTGGACATAAGGATGAGTTAGGGCGTGATTATTCAGTGAATATTGACGGTGTTGATGTAATGGTAAGCTATGGTGCCAAACAAATTCATATTCCGTTTGCATTACATCTTAATCGGTTTGAGCTGGATCGTTATCCGGGAAGTGAAAGTCCAAGCTCTTATGCAAGCGAAGTAACCTTATTGGATGAGCGCACCGGAATCAAAGAAGACCGAAGGATATTTATGAATAATATTCTTAACTATAAGGGTTACCGATTCTTTCAGTCATCATATGATACGGATGAGAAAGGAACAATATTATCGGTAAACAGAGATTTTTGGGGTACGCTATTTACCTATGCAGGTTATTTAATATTGGCCATTGGAATGACGCTGGCATTAATAATGCCTAATACGCGTTTTCGTAGCTTGGGCAGAAGGATTGATGAAATCTATAAGGAAAAGAAGAAGTTTCTTGCCATCGGTTTATTCTTGATGGCAGTTCCTGCAATGAGTCAGGACTTAAATCCAAATATTAACATCAGTACTGAATCAGCGGAAGCTTTCGGAAGATTATGGGTGCAGGATCAGGGAGGAAGAATGAAGCCTGTAAATAGTTTGAACAGTGAGATTGTCAGAAAGCTGGTAAAACACCATACATTTCACGGTTTATCTGCTGATCAGGTTGCATTAGGTATAATTATTGATCCCGGATTCTGGCAGGAAACACCTCTGATAACCATTAAGCATGATGAACTTAGAGCCATTCTGCAGGTGACCGATAAAAAATCGTCCATCAACAATTTCTTTACACCCGATGGGCAATATAAAATAAGGCAGTTGGTTGAGACATCTTACCGCAAAAGGCCTGCCTACCGCAATAAGTTGGAACAGGAAGCAGTGAAGGTGGATGAGCAGGTTAACGTTTTCTTCATGCACAAAATGGGAAGCTTTTACAAGCTTTTCCCTCTTCCTGAAAGTGAAGATAATAAATGGGTGCTCTCGAAAGATAAAATAACCGGGGTAAGCGAGCAGGATAGCTTGTTTATTAAGAATGTGCTTAACATGTATTTGCAGGCATTAACTTCTGGTGATAAAGCTTCAGAAGCTACCTATTTAGACGCAATAGATAAGTATCAGCATAAATACGGTGGATCAATACTGCCTTCAGATTATAAAAAGGACATTGAGATTTTTTACAATCAGAGTAGCATTTTTATGTCGTTGATGCCTTACTTTCTGGTATTAGGTTTGATTCTCTTGTTTTTTCAGTTAATGAGACTGGTTCAACCTCGTTTTCAATTTAAATGGATTTTGCGAACCGGACTAATATTGGTTATTCTTGCCTTTGCATTGTATACAATCGGCTTGGCTATCCGCTGGTATATATCAGGCCATGCACCATGGAGTAACGGATATGAATCGATGTTGTACATTGGTTGGACAACCCTGGTTGCCGGTTTAAGCTGGACTAAGAAGAATCCGATTGCCTTGTCTGTCTCAGCTATTTTTGCAGGTATTATTTTAATGGTTGCTCATCTTAGCTGGATGAATCCTGAGATTACTAATCTGGTGCCGGTATTGAAATCATACTGGTTAACCATTCACGTTGCAATTATTGTGGCCAGTTATGGATTTTTGGGTAATGGTTTCTTGTTAGGCTTTCTGAATCTATTGTTAGCCGGAGCTAAGAATAAGAATAATAAAATGGCCTTTACACTTACAATAGAAGAACTTTCAGCCATTAGTGAAAGGGCTATGACCGTGGGATTGTATCTGTTGACAGTTGGTGCTTTTCTTGGTGGTGTCTGGGCTAACGAATCGTGGGGGCGTTATTGGGGATGGGATCCTAAAGAAACATGGTCGGCAGTTACCATTCTGGTTTATGCCTTTATTTTGCACATGCGTTTTATACCAGGAATGAAGAGTATAACAACCTTCAATATATGGTCAGTTATTGGCTTTGCATCTGTAATAATGACCTATCTGGGAGTTAACTATTATCTGGCCGGAATGCATTCTTATGCAAAAGGTGATCCGGTTCCGGTTCCTGCATGGGTTTATTATTCTGTTGCGGTAGTTGCTGTAGTTATTTTTTATGCCATGTATAACGAAAAGAAACTGGCAAAAGAAGAAGAGGAAGAGTCTTAAAATATTTGTTCTATATGTTTGAATGACCGAAGAATAAATAAGCTTCGGTCATTTTTTTTATTTTTTTGTAAACAAAAGTAACGAAGGCGTTGTTTAGGTTTTAAATAAATTGATCGAACAAAATGGCAAAAATAACTTTTAAAGGTTCACCTGTTGAAACAGCAGGCGACTTACCAAGAGTGGGAGCTGAGGCCCCGGAATTTACTTTAGTAAATACAGAATTAGGCGACGTTTCGTTAAACGATTATAAAGGTCAAAAGGTAGTATTAAATATTTTTCCAAGTGTTGATACTTCTGTTTGTGCTGCATCGGTAAGAAGATTTAATGCTGAAGCATCGAAACGCGATAATACAACCGTTTTATGTATTTCTCGTGATTTACCTTTTGCGCATGCACGTTTTTGCGGTGCTGAAGGTTTGGATAAGGTAATTTCTTTATCAGAATACAAAGACGAAGTTTTCAGTCAGAATTATGGAGTTAAAATGGTAGATGGACCGTTGGCAGGTCTTTTATCTCGTGCTGTGGTTGTAGTTGATGAGAATGGTAAGGTAGTACACAGCGAACAGGTAGATGACATTGTACACGAGCCAGATTATGAAGCTGCATTAAAAGTTTTGTAATGCCTTAGTGCAGATAATTGTTTAGTTTTATTTAATGTTCATAAGAAAGCCGGAGGTTATACCATCCGGCTTTCTTTGTTATATGAAATTATTGAATTCCCTGCTTAAAAAATTCTTCCTCAGCCATGGTATTTAAACGTCTGTTCACAAACTCCTTTAATCGGATTCTTGTTACGTCTTTCCCTTTTTTTGTATCCAGTGAATCGGGTAACTTGGAAAGAAAAGCTTCATATAATTTCTGAGCCTTTTCTTTATCTTTTAATTCAAAATCATAAATAGTTGCCTGATTATATAAATACATTGCCGTGGTTGGAGAATAATTGTAGGCTGTATCATAATAAGCAATGGCTTTTTCGTATTCGCCCGAATTGGCATGCATCATAGCCAGTTTAAGATGTATTTTTTCCATTAAATCAGGTGAAGGATTTAGTAAGCCGGCAGCCATTTCTAGATAGGGTTTACCTCTTAATGGTATATTTGATTCGCCCAGACTGGCACCCAGAAAGAAACAAATTTCAGGATCATCGCTTTTCAATTCAAAAGCATTGGATAAATAAGTTATGCTCTCATTAAAGTTGTCCATGCGGTAATAAGCAATTCCAATATGTTTTTTGGTAATGAGCGAACTATCACCCTGAGATTCCATTCTTTTAAATATGTTAACCGTATTCCCGTTTGCACCCGACTTAAAACTTGCCAGACCTGCCATGGTTAAAAAACGTTTTGAATAACCCAGCGTATCAACAAACTGCATACTCAGGTCGAAGCACTCTACATACATTTTTTTACCGTAATATACCTGTGCCAGTTTTACCCCGACCTTTTGATTAATCGGATAGGCTTCCAATATGCGTTTATAGGTTTTAATGGCCGATAAAGGTTCATTTACTTTCTGATATGCTTCGGCCAGCAGCATGTTGGCATTATAGTTTAAAGAATCTAGCTTAAGGTAGTTTTCTAGAATCAAAATGGCGCTTTCGTACTGGCCTTCGGTACTTTGAATTTGCGCATATCGCATCAGGTTACCATAATGCGTTGAGTCTTGAGCATATCTTTGTTGGCATATATCCAATGCCTGTGGATACTGACCAACTTCGAAATAACTTTTACATAGTAAATCCTGATGTTTAACCGGCAAGGGTTTATTTACACTTGCCAGGGTTTCGATAGCTTTGTTGATAGTGCCTGATTGATAATATGCGGAAGCCAGAAGGTAGAATCCATCTTCATCCAATGTGTTTCGTTGAGACTCCAGCTGATCAATTATTTCGGGATAACGTTCTTCGGAAAACAGCAGATTAAGATTTTCCTGGGCAATTGCATTAATGCAGAAAAATACCAGAATACCTGAGAGCAGATAATTTTTCATAGTACAGTAAGTTAAGATAGGCCTGAAATGATAGCATCTTAAAATTAAGGTATTAACTGAAAGTCAACAAATTTAATTAACATATTTAGCATTTTTTAAGATATACGAAAGGGACAACAGGTAATATAAAAAGCCCCTTTCGGGGCTTTATCTGGTTACATTTCCTTTTCTTCTAATTCTTTCTTCTTTTCTTTCATCTCAAGCTCTTTCTCCTTCATCTTTTCCTCCATCACTTTTACTTTTTCCTCCTGCTGTTTGACTTCTTCAATTTTTTTCTCCAACTCTTCAGTTTGTCTTTCAGCCCTGTCTATCTTTTCCTTCCTTTTTTGGTATTCTTCATCCGAGATTTTACCTTCTTTTCGCTCTTTATCAGCTCTTTCTTTGGCATTTTTTATTCTCTCGCGAGCCTCTTTGGTTTTCATTTCGCCTTCTGAAACCGATTCATCCAGTTTTTTCTTATGCTCTTCGTGCTTCATTTTAGCTTCTTCTGCACGTTTCTGTCCAAATTCTTTACCTTCAAGATCTCCTTTATTTTTTCCATAAGCATTACCAGTTTCTTTTTCGGCTTTTTCCTTAACCTCTTCTTTTATTTTTTCCTTCTTCTCCTGCTTGCCTTTTTCTTTCTTATCCTTATTATTTTGCGCCTGGCTTGCCAAACTTAAAGTAAATAGTAATGCCAGTAGTAGGGTGATTTTTTTCATTTCGATAGATTTTGAATGTTTATTCCAGTTCTTTTAGGGCTTCGTCCAACTTTTCAGTTGTTTCTTTAATGTCTTGTGCAGCTTCTTCAAGGGTCACCTGAAGTGTATCAGCGGCAGCATCTACTATCTCAACCACTTCTTGCTGTGGGGTTGCTTCAGTGCTTTCAGTATCTTTCTTTTTCTTTTCGCCACATGATGCCATTACGAAGGCTAACACAGCGGTAATTAATAATAATTTTTTCATGCAGATTGTGTTTTATAGGTTTAAAATACAGAAATCTAGTGTTTTATTAGATCTAAGATAACAGGAAATTTTGAATAAAATGGTTGAAATGTGCTATATTTTACCAAAGCATAAACGCTTAGGTACCTTTTTTAAGTATGGAATCTCCTATATGTTTATTTGCTGTTAACAGTCAGAAAATGAATTATTTTAGCCCAAGTCCGCTTATTTTACGATAAAGATCCAGAGCATAAACATCGGTCATGCCGGAAACAAAGTCCAGAACCGATTGAATTTTATTAACCAAAAGATCGTTTTCGGTAATTTTAAATTGCTCAGGAATAAAAGGGAGTAGCATTTTAGAGTAGAAATCATTGGGGTTAATTACTGCCTTAATAAATTCGTCAAGGAGAGTTCCCAAAATTTTAAAACCGGCTATTTCAATTTCAACCACTGACTGATGTTTGTAAATACGTTTAAAGGCCAGTTTTTTGCATGTTTCCATTGCTTCTAATTCGATGCCGGTCAGGTGATCAACCAATCCTTTTTTGAATGTTCCGTTGAGTATCTCATCCTGATTCTGCCAGAAAATATCGGTGCAAAGTCCCACCAGTTTGCCAATCACCTTGGCTCGTAAATAAACAATTCGCTCGTTTAAGTCGCTCACCTCGTTAAATACATCTGCTATCTTGTCAAATTCTTTGGCTTCCGTTTCCTTATCAAAAAAGGCTGTTAGCAGATTGTAGGTTTCTTCGTATGAAAGAATCTTCAGCTTATGCGCATCTTCAATATCCATTACCTGGTAACAGATATCGTCGGCTGCCTCAACCAGGTAAACCAATGGGTGACGGGCATAAATCTCTTTTTCTTCATCCAGCACTTTTAGCTGGAGTTCTTCGGCAATATGCTTAAATATTTCTTTTTCCGATTGGAAGTATCCGTATTTTTTTAATCCCAGATCAGAAGCATAAGGGTATTTAAGAATGGATGCTACAGTCGTATAGGTCATGGCAAAACCACCCTGACGACGCCCCCTGAAGGCATGTGTTAGTATACGCAAGGCATTTGCATTTCCTTCGAAACGGGTAAAATCAGTCCATTCCGATGGGGTGAGCTTATCTTTAAAAGCAGCTCCGGCACCATTGGTAAAATAATGACCAATAGCTGCTTCACCGGAATGACCAAAAGGTGGATTACCCATATCATGTGCCAGACAAGCCGCTGCAACTACGGAACCTATTTCAGCAACTAATTCGGGATTACCCAAACCGGCTTCCGTTAACTTCCGCGACAGATTATTTCCCAGAGAACGCCCCACACTGGCAACTTCCAGACTATGAGTTAGCCGGTTATGAACAAATACGCTTCCGGGTAATGGGAAAACCTGTGTTTTATCCTGTAAACGGCGGAAAGGTGAGGAGAAGATAAGGCGATCATAATCACGTTGAAATTGTGTACGATCGTGTTTAATTTCTTTCAGGTTTTCCTGTCCGGTTCGTTTGGTCGATAATAGGTGATCCCAGTTCATATATGTTTCTTAGTATATTTTTGTTTGATAATCTTTCATCCTGCCATCAAGCTGGCGGGCCTGGCCGTTCGTCATGGTATCGAGACGAGCCCAGAAATGTGGTCCATGATTTTTTTCGTGCACATGGCATAACTCATGCAAAAGTACATAATCTATCAGTTCATCAGGCAATCGCATCAGGTGCAAGTTTAAATTAATATTGTTACGTCCGGAGCAGGAGCCCCAACGTGACTTCAGATTTTTTATAACAACATTCTGATAACGGATGGAATGTTTCTGCGCTAACTCAGCCAGCCTGTGGGGTAAATATCGTTTGGCTTCCAAACGCAATGCCTCTTCAATACCGTAGCGAATATTTTCCTGTATGCCTGGATGGCTTACCGGTACATTACCGGGATAATAGATATGCAATATGCCCTTATGAAGGTGTAATCTCACATTCGACTTATTGTGTTTCGAAATTTTAAGAGCAAAGGAGCGTGAAGTAAATTGGGTGGTTTCATCAAAAATAGTCAGTCGGTCTTCTTTCTCTTCCAGCTTTTTAAGGTTTGCCAGTATCCACTGCTTTTTCTCCTTCAAAAAATTAATTCCTTCATGCACATCCCCACCCACCGGAATAACGAGAGTAACTCCTTTAAAAGGCCTTAGCTTAATACTAATACGACGAGCTTTTGTACTCTGGCGTATCGTTACCTGGCCCAGCTCCGGTATTTCAACAACAGCTTCCTTCATTGATGGTAAAAGTAAGAAATGTTGGTTTATTTTTTGTTTGTATGTTAAAGTATCTCCAGCTAAACTCAATGACTGCAAAACAATTTTTATCCAATCTTTTTTTAACTATTTTCATCCCGTAAAATATTACACATCAGCCATGAAAATTAAATTTTTACCTTTTCTATTTATTCTGAGTCTGCTGTTTGCATGTGTTGCTGAGGATAAAACATATCAGCCTGAATTTCATTACACCGTATCGCTTGATGATGCATCAAACCAAAATTTTGGTATGATTTTTACGGTAAAAGGAATGGATCAGGACACAATAGTTTTAAAATTACCTCAATGGACTCCCGGATACTATCAGCTGATGGATTTTACTTCTGATCTTTCTCAATTAAAAGTGAAGGATGAAAACGGTGAGGAACTGAAAGCGATATTTAGTGAACCCAATGCCTGGACAGTAACTGACACAAAAAATAAAGTACTTACCATTACATATTCCATTAAAGCCGACCGTAAATTTGTGGCGCAAAGTTTTATTGACAGTACCCATGCTTATATCGTTCCAACCAATAATTTTCTTTACATCGATGGATATCTGAATCAACCCGTAACCATTGATGTGGCCGGAATGGAAACCTGTGGATTTTCTGATCTTATTACCGGGTTAACCAAAACGGGTGACTCCACCTGGTCGGCACCGGATTTTGATATTTTATATGACAGTCCTCTGTTGGCAGGTAAATTAGATCGCTTGCCTGTTTTTGAAGTAGGAGGGATTAAGCATCAGTTTGGTGGTTTTCAACTAGGTGATTTTAACCGCGAAGAACTTAATTCTAATCTTGAGAAGGTGGTAGAAGCAGCTACGACGCTTATGGGAGATATCCCATATGGTGATTACCATTTTATTGCTATCGGTCCTGGATTTGGAGGTATAGAACATTTGAATAACACCACCATCAGTTTTGATGGAAATAAAATACAAACCGAAGCGGAGATGAAAGATGTAATGAGTTTTATTGCTCACGAATACTTTCATCATTACAATGTTAAGCGCATTCGTCCCTATGAACTGGGACCGTTCGATTACGATGGCATCAACCGTACTGCGCAATTATGGATCAGCGAAGGATTAACCGTATATTACGAGTATATGCTTACCCGCATTGCAGGTATTACGAATGAAGAGGATCTGATATCCTCTTTTGAGCATCATATCAATCATGTTGAAAACAATGAGGGAAGATTAAAACAATCGCTGGTACAATCGAGTTACAACACCTGGGAAGATGGACCTTTTGGAGTTCAGGGTAAAACCATTTCTTATTATCAGAAAGGTCCTTTGGTTGGTTTACTGCTCGACCTGAGCATTCGCCAGGCTACTCAAAACCAACAATCACTCGATGATGTAATGCGCTATCTTTATCAACAGTATTATCAGCAGGAGCAACGCGGCTTTACCGATGCTGAGTTTCAACAGGTGTGCGAAAACATTGCCGGATCCTTATTGACCGACATATTTGAGTATGTACACACTACCCGCGAATTGGATTATAACCAATATCTGCAGTATGCTGGTTTGGATCTTGTTAAAACAATGGATCGAAACACCGGTAAAATTCAATACAGCATACAAAAACTTAATAATATTAATGCCTTACAGCAAGATATTTTAAAATCGTGGTTGAGGGAGTAAAGTTTTGAATAGATATGATTATGGGGCACGGTTTTATGATGCTAGTCTGGCGAGGTGGCCCCACGCTAGTGCGCGATTGCATCGCGTTCCATTATCTTAGTTAAATAATTTGATAAGAAAGAAGAATAAAAGCTGCATAATAAAAGTGTCGCTTTTGTTTTAGAAATAAAGGTTAAATTAAGATCTGTATGCCACACGATGTAATCGTGCGGCAGCCATTGGGAAAATTATAAAGCAACCATAAATATGAAAATAAGTATAGTTTTTTTAATTGTTTTTTTTGGTTTGTTTTCATCATGTAATAATAAATTAATAACTAAAAAAATTTCAGATGAGAATATAGAATTGAAATGGTATCATTATAGTTATATTACAAGTAGTAGTGATGATTTTATAGAAGTGTATAGAGGCAAGTTATCTATAATTATTACAAAACTTCCAGAGACATATATTAAAGATGTCAGGATTACCAATGATACAATATATGTAAATCATTTAATTCTCAATGAGATATTATCTAGTGATGTTTTATTAAGTGGAGATGTATTGGGATATAAAGTTGTTTATAATGCAATTAATGATTAGTAAAAT
This sequence comes from uncultured Carboxylicivirga sp., assembly GCF_963674565.1. Classification (NCBI taxonomy): domain Bacteria; kingdom Pseudomonadati; phylum Bacteroidota; class Bacteroidia; order Marinilabiliales; family Marinilabiliaceae; genus Carboxylicivirga; species uncultured Carboxylicivirga sp. The sequence continues at coordinate 4,013,184 of NZ_OY771430.1, read as the reverse complement.
ACCCTGCTATTGCGCGATTGCATCGCGTTCCATTGTCTTAGTTAAATAATCTGATAAGAAAGAAGAATAAAAGCTGCATAATAAAAGAGCTGCTTTTGTTATTAGAAATAAAGGTTAAATTAAGATCTGTATGCCACATGATGTAATCGTGCGGCAGCCATTGGAAATATGATGTGGCCTGCACCATATGATGGGCCTAGTATCGGAGTAAAGCACGGAGAGATGGTTGCAGGAATGAAATTTAGTACCCCAAAATTAAGAGATGATTTTTACTTTCATTATAGAAATTTTTATAATCAAATGCTAAGTAACCACCTAGGAGGCATGGTAAAAGATATCTTAAATCTTATAATTGAACTATGGTCAATAAAATTTATAATAGAATGCGTAATTTAAATAGTTTGGTAATTGGGAGCATCATATTTTTATTTTCAACTAGTTGTAGTCAAAATGCTATTAAGGAAAATAGTTCATGGCTAAATATTTATAAATTAAGAAATAGCTCTCCGTTTATAGTTACTTTCTATGAAAATAATATTGTACAATTTTTATATAAGAGTGATTCAATTAAATTTTATGATTATAAAATTGCAAATGATACACTTTTATTTATACATCAAGAAGATCAATATGTTTGTTATAATATTGCCAAGAAAGAAAATGACATTGTTTTATTTAGTGAACAATTACGTGACTCTTTATTATTAAGAAATATAGATTCTTTAAAAAGCTTTAATGGTATAAAGGATTTTTCTATTTGTTACGATAAGATATATAAAAGAGAAATACTGAACGACAATTCTAATAATAATGTTGTTGAACGGATTAATGAGTTTGTCTTTTTTTATAATGGTCAATTCATTGTAAAAACAAGTTGGAGTTATGGTGAAATAAGCTATAGTTTAAAAGAGTGGAATTGTTTTAAATATAAATATAAAGACAAGGAATATCAGTTTCTAGATTTGAATTCAACAATCAGTAACGTTATTTATATTAATGATAGTTCGGTTTGGGTTGAGGGATATACAAAGTATAATAAACCAGGTAAGGCTGTTTTAACAATGAAAGACAAAGATACGATTACACATTCATCTTTGTTTGGAAATTGGGAGTTAGAAAGTATTGATCGGGATGATTATTTAGAAATTTATCCAATTTATTTATCATTTAACGAGGAGAGGTTCTGCTTCCAATATCCAAGTGAAAGAGATTATGCAACCTTTAATAAAATTGGTGGATATGATATTATATTTTCTAAAAAGCTATTGATATTAAATGATGATGGTATTAAAATGGATTATTATGATTTAGTTGAGTTAATTGAGGTGACGGATGTAAAAATGAAAATAAGGTTTTTTGACAATACAGGGCAATCAGGTGCAGTTTGCATTTTTAAACGAAAGTTCATGTAATCTCAGGGTAAAACCATTTCTTACTACCAGAAAGGTCCTTTGGTTGGTTTACTGCTCGACCTGAGCATTCGCCAGGCTACACAAAACCAACAATCACTCGATGATGTAATGCGCTATCTTTATCAACAGTTTTACCAGCAGGAGCAACGTGGATTTACCGATGCTGAGTTTCAGCAGGTGTGCGAAAACATTGCCGGAACCTTATTGACCGATGTATTTGAATATGTACACACTACCCGCAAAGTGGATTATAATCAATATCTGCAGTATGCCGGTTTGGATCTTGTTAAAACAATGGATCGAAACACCGGTAGGATTCAGTACAGCATTCAAAAACTTAATAATGTTAATGCCTTACAGCAAGATATTTTAAAATCGTGGTTGAGGGAGTAAAGAAATTATTCTTAGTTTCTTGATAATATCAAAATCTAATAGTTCGTATCTGTATATCTATTTAGTTTCTTCAGTTAGGAAACCTGTGATATTGTACATACAGATAATTTTGTAATTTGAAGTATATGGAAAACTATTTACAACGGGTATTTAATTGTATTATTTATAGTTAGCTCCAATCATATATTTAAATGTATTGATGTTTACCGGATGATGATAAGGTTCTCCAACTTTACCAGTATAAAAAGTTCTGAATACCGAATTCAGGATTAGCCCTTGTCCGTTATTTATTTCAACAAGCAATGGGGCATTGTTTTCATTAACCAGATGTACCAGTGATTTATCCGGTACATTATTAAATCCTATACCAGTATACATAAAGCATTCATTTCCATTAATAAATTGTCTGTTTGTATCCGATGTTCTGATTACCTTGTTACCTGAAACAGAAGTTATGGACAATGGAACTATATTTCCTTCATAGCCAGTATCCCAGCTTGTAATGAAAAGAAGGTTTCCTCCGTTTCGCACAAAATTAAGTATGGCCAATTGGTTTTTAGTGTAGGCATCCATTACAGGATTTCCGGTTTCCTGTCCGTTGCAATGGTAGTCTTCAACTGAAGGGTCAATCACAAGAAGGTCTGTTTCTGGATTAAGGATATCTGGTGAAAAAAACTGACCGGGTAAATCACAACTTTCGTCAGGATATGTCAAAATATACTTAAGATCTGAATCCTGATCCCCTTCAAAACCAAGAGAATCAGTCAAAAAGCCTCTATAATCATAATTATTCATTGCGGCAAGAACAATAATCCTGTTTCTCTCAATAGATTCGTAGAATTTAAGTTCTTTATTTGTCTGAAACTCTCCTTCCATTTGATCACTTACCTTAAGATACATTCTTCCAGGTACTGAAATTGTCATAACGGTATCTGGGTTTCTGGCCCAATCAGACCACTCCTCTGCATTTGAACTCTCTTCAGGTATCCATTTCCAACTGAATAATGCATCCTCGATTGGAGTAATATCATCAATATAATCAGTAACGGTAAAGGTAATTGGGGTTTCACCAAAACCAACAGCAGGCGATATCGCAATTTTTGCCTCTGGAGGAAGATTATTATCTAAGAGAGACAATATCCCATTATGACTGGAATATTGGTAACTTAAATGAGAAGGTGCATCTACAATATCTACAATAAATGGAATATGTTCATTCAAATATCCATATAAATCATAAAGTTTTAAAACTACATTGGCAGCTTTAGCAGTTTTACTTATAAAGAAAGGATCGACATTTTTTATACTCAAATAATCGCTTAATATGGTAAGTCCCACATCAGAAATGAGCAGGGAGAATAATGCAGACATTACATCGCCATTATCACCTTCAGCAACGGCCACCTGCAGATCTAAGAAAGATGGTTCTGCCTGTAAAAGTATACTTAAACCATTTAGTTTAGTTTTTTCATCAAAATAGCCTTTGATACCGCAGACCATATCCAAGGAATAAGCAATAAGATATACTGTATTCAGGAGGGTTGCCTGATCAACTGCTGTATATGAACTATTTGAAAATGTACTTACATTAAATTTATAAAAATCAAGGTTAACGATTCCGTCATCAACATTACAATTAGTCTGAGGGGCTTTTGTCGTAACAAATCCGCTTTTCCAGGGAGGCCATCTCCATTTCCATTTCCATTCTTTTTCCCTTCTAGAAAGAAGCAGTGTTTCAGTACTGTTTTTTAATGGGTAAAATATATCAGCTGCATAAAAAACGTGCCTGTAGTTTTTAAAGCCTACTTTATTATTGTCGAGATCAATTATCTCGAGGGTCTTTTCTCCATATTTAAGATCTGGTTCGTTGCTAGCTAATTTTTCTATGGTTGACATTAAAATATCATTTACCATCTGATAGATTTCAGGTTGCTGATCAATATTCAGAGGATCATTAGGGTAACTTTTTCGCGCCTTTACAATGGCTTTTATCAGCAATGGAAATTTATCTTCTTTAACTGCCTGATCAAGATATTCTTTTCGCTGTTCCTGTTCTGTCCCCATGAGATAGGGATTAATTAACAACAGACCCAATGCAGTAGTAGAATCGTTAACTAGTACCTCACCAGAATAAGGATCACTAATGCCAAAATATGTAGTTTCATCTGAGGCATTGGATGTGCCTATAAAAAGCTGGTATTTCTCATTTTCAACACTTTCAAGTTCGAAGTTGCCTTCAGATGAAATTCCTGATTTATCAGTGATGGAATTGATTGTTATATTGTTTGCAGAAAGAGGATCTTCACTGTTTTGTTCAAATTGTCCTTTGAACTTAACTATTTCAATTGTTGGGTCCTTTTGATAATCATCTTTCCGACATCCGGGTATAATAACCAAGCACACTATTAATGAAATCATAAATACTGTTCTCATGGTTGAATTATTTAGTTACCTCTTTAGTAAATAAGTAAATTTAATACTTAAATAATCTGAAGTCAAGGATGTAAGGCCTTTCTGAATAGGTGTAAATAAAATTATAAGAAGCATTTACCTTATTAGTTTCTATTGTTGAAATGTAATGGATGTTCTACTAATACAGTTGCTGATTCTGTTTTATAAGTTAGTAGTGCAAACAGAGTTTAATTAACGGATTTGTTGTGTCTAAAATATTATATATATGAATAGATGTTCTGATGTTTAATTGAAAAGCAAACTAAGTATCGGAAAAGAATAGTTGAATAGGAACAGAATTGTTTGAGATAGAAAAAACCAATGTTATTATCATGACCCAGAATCTGAAAATTAACTCAAATAAGTTAGAAAACTAAATGCTTAAAATTATCAACACTTCTTGTAACATTCGATTTAATGTATGCGTCCATTTCATATGGAGTCACTAAGCTATGATAATTTTATAAGTTTGATTTATGTTTTTGTTTCGTGGATTCTGGTTCTCTTTTTGATAACAGCAAAAACAAAAAACAGGTTAAGCAATTTAATTCTTGCATCATTTCTGTTAGTAGATGCACAGGATTCAAGTGGTTTATTTGCTCATTTCTTTCTGTATCCTATGTATCCCGATTTGGGTATGTTACTAAATTCTACAGTGTTTTTAAAGATGCCGTTGCTTTATCTGTATTTGCAATCAGTGATATACTCAGATTTCAAATTGTCAAAGAGGCATTTATGGCATTTATTACCTTTTGTTTTTGATTTTTTGATATTTATCCCCAACTATTATTCACAGGATTTTGAAGTAAAGAAAGCATTTTTGAGTATAACCGATTATTATCAAATCTTAGAAATAAGAATCTCTTATATTACCATTCATCTGCAGATATTTGTTTATGGAGTTTTATCATTTCTGCTGATTATCAGATACAAGAAGTTGTTATTGGAGAACTTTTCTAATGCCAAACTATTAAATTATAAATGGTTATTTCAATTGGTGAGTATAATTATGCTCATTGCCCTGATTGCCACATTTAAAAATATTTTCAAATTCAGTCACTCCGAAATGGCATACGACTACACCTATTTGGCAGTCAACTTGTTGGGTCTTATTTTTATTGCATGGTTGGTGATAAAAGCACTTCATACTCCGGAGTTATTTAGAGGTATAAAATCAGATTTACAATTAGTTAAAAGTGTTATTCCAAAACAAAATTGTGATTTAAATAACGTAGATAATGAAATTGAGAACCATGAAATCCAATCATTAAGAACCTTTATGATTAAGCAGAAGCCTTATTTAAATCCTTCGTTAAATATAGATGAGCTGGCTTCACAGATTAACATAGCGAGCAGGGATTTATCCATATTAATAAATAATCATTTAAACCAACATTTCTTTGATTTTGTAAATGGATACCGCATTAAAAATGCCATGGAGATTTTGCGAAATTCAGACAAAAAGAATGTTACCATATTGGAAGTGCTTTATGATGTTGGTTTTAATTCCAAGTCGTCTTTTAACACAGCATTTAAAAAATATACAGGTAAAACGCCAACTGAATATCGTAAAATGCATTTATTATCTGATGGTTAGATAAAAGTCGAACCGTGAGTATTCAAAAGTCGAACCAATTATCAGAAAGAAAATGGTTCGACTTTGTTAATTCGGTCGAAAAGAAATGAATTCATTACAACATTTGTTCAAAAACATTCGAAATCATGAAATCATTAAATTTTCACCTTCTTATTCTTTGTTTCTGGATTGGTTCTTCTTATTTAATGGCATCAGAAACTAAATGGACTGTTACCGGAGTTGTAATTGAACAACAAACCAACGAAGCTATTCCCAACGCAACCGTTTCGATATTCTCGCGAATTGATTCAACCTTGATTACGGGTGGTATAACCAACAATGATGGCGAATTTTCGATACAGAAATTGGTTGATGGCGAATATCATTTAAAAATAAGTTTTATGGGTTATAAGGACTTTATTGTTGACCCATTGATATTAAACGCATCTGAAAAGATTATCAATCTGGGAACCTTACGACTTGTACAGGATGTTGAAGCTCTTTCGGAGATCGTGGTAACTTCAAATAACATTGCTATAAAAAATTCAGTAGACAGACAGGTTATTAATGTTTCGTCAAATTTATCTGCATCGGGCGGTACTGCTATTGATGCCCTTAGATTATCACCTTCCTTGCAAATTGATCCGGAGGGAAATGTGAAGTTAAGAGGTAGTTCAGATTTTATTGTTCTGGTTAATGGTAAACCTACTTCGTTACAATCGGGAGATGTTTTAAAGCAAATTCCTGCCAATACGATTAGTAAAATAGAAGTAATTACTAATCCATCAGTAAAATATAATGCCGAGGGAGGAGCCGGAATAATCAATGTCGTACTTAAAAGGGGTTATCAAAGCGGCTTAAATGGAATGATAAATGCATCTATCGGAACAAAGGATAAATATGCAGGTGATGTAACGATAAATCTTAATAAAGAAAAAGCAAGTTATTCCATTGGATTAGACTGGAGAGATTACACAACAACTGCAAATAACAATTACTATAGAACATTATTCAATGAATCAAACACACACTATGCTTCAATGTTGCAGGATAGAAGTTTTACAGACTCCAATTTGGGCTTTCGATTTGGTATAGATTATAACCCAAATGAGAATACGAATATTTCATACTCATTCCATACCGGTTATAACAAATTGCATGCAAATATATTAAATACCAATTCAGGTTATACTATCCCTGAAAGCAATGAAGAGCATAAGTATAACCCTTTTTATCTATCACAAAAACCAACATTTTTTACCAATAACATTGGATTTACAAAGATCATAAATGAACGAAACGATAAAATCACAGCAAATATTTACTATTCATACATCGATTATGAATTCATAAATAACCAGCTTTCCTATTTCACAGACGAAAATCAAGTGATAATAGATCCCAGCCCATACCAATTGAATGTTTTGAATAATAACAATAGTAATGATTTAAGATTGGATGCAGATTATACTAATGTGCTTTCCGATAAGTCTGATTTAGAAGCAGGAGTTTCGTATCATTTATATAGTCGTTTCTTGAATCTAATTTATTCTGAGTTTGATTACAATAGTAATGATTGGGTTAATCATCCTGATTACACTAACAAATATAATTTTGATGAAAGTGTTTATTCAACTTATCTGAATCTTAATAGTTCAGTTTTGGGTTTAACTACATCAGTAGGACTAAGAATGGAATATACCGACAGGTTATTAAAACGTAAAGGTTCCAATGAAGAATATCACTATAATAAAGCCAACTTCTTTCCAGGTGTTTCACTAAGTAAAAATATTAATGACCAGTCAATTCTTAAATTTGCCTTAACCAGCCGTATTAATCGTCCGGATGAATATTATATGAATCCTTATCCTGAATTTCAGGATGATTATTTCTATTCTGAAGGGAATCCTTATTTGATACCTGAAATTATTCGCAATTCTGAATTAGGTTACTCTTATAACAAAGATCAGACATCCTTTACTTCTAATCTGTATTACAGAACAACCAAGCATAAAATTGAGCAAAAATTAACAGTTGAAGATGATGGAAAGATTCATACTATATTCCACAATGATAGTGGAGATAAAGCTTTGGGTCTGGAGTTAATGGGTAACATTAAAGTAAATAATTGGTGGAACATAAATGTGAATGCGAATCTCTTTTATTATGACATCTGGGCATTAGTGGAAGAGATTAAAGTTAAAAACAATGATTTTTCATGGAATACCCAAATGGTTAATTCAATTCATTTTAATCCATCCACCTCTTTACAAGTAATTGGTTATTACAGCAGTCAAACGGCATGGTCTCAAGGTTATTTAAGTGACTATTACTTTTTTGATATTGCCTTTAAAAAGCAATTTCTAAACAACAGGCTTTCAATTAATCTACAACTTAAGGATGCGCTGCAGTCGCTTAACTATGAGTTAACCACTAATACCAATAATATGAAACTGGTTGGTGATTTTAACAATGAATCTCCTATTTTATTATTCAATCTAAGCTACACATTTAGTAATTACAATAAGAAGACAAGAGATGTCGAAACCAAATTCGATATGTAGGATAAATAAAATTTAAAAGCTGACTCGTTGTGATTCCTTTTCAGTTGGCAAGTTCAATGATTCATAGGTTGAACCTACAACCCACGGATTAATCCCGATGGTTCGGGATCGCTCTAACGGGTAGCATTGATAATAATAGATTGTATAAATTCTGGATTATTGAATTGAGTTATTATCTTCTTAAGAAATACTTTGCTCTTCTGATTTTTAATAAAACGTTCAACTCTGATTGCAACAGAAATATTATTTGAAACTTCGAAATAACATTTTAATTCCCATGGTTGGTGTTTGGCAGTGTATTTTGATTTATCTGAATAAGAATTGTGCTCTTCAAGTCTCTTATGTGGATCCGAAGAGTAGCCTATATAATATCTCTCAGATTTAAGAGAATATAGTATGTATATGAAGTACATAAAATTAAAGATACTTCAATTCTAGAATTTTATAAAGTAGAATAAGCAGAGAGGTTTAGATTTTTTTAGTTCTCAACTATCAGAATCTTCAGAAGAACTTATGACCTAAGAATTAATTTTGATACTTCAGGACTAAGCATGCTATAAGACCCAAAAGATGTCTAAAATGGATGACTTCATAGCACCGCAGGTTTCTGATTTATTGGGAGAAGCTACGCCCTGCGGTTTAATCCCGATGGTTCGTGGACCGCTCTAACCAACATTATTGATATAAAACAAAAAAGCCACCCAAAATGGATGGCTTTACAGCTCCCCAGGTAGGACTTGAACCTACGACCTACGGATTAACAGTCCGCCGCTCTAACCAACTGAGCTACTAGGGAATCAAATATTTTTTATAAGAGCTTCGTTTAGCTTTTATGAAGCTCCCCAGGTAGGACTTGAACCTACGACCTACGGATTAACAGTCCGCCGCTCTAACCAACTGAGCTACTAGGGAATTTTTTTATTTCAGTTTGTATCGCACTACCCGTGTGGCTGTGCTTTTCTCAAATGCTGTGCAAAACTATAAGGAATCTTCAAAATATGCAATATCTTTGTGAAAATTTTTGAATTAAAAATATCGAAAAAATAATAATGATTTAATTATGAGTAGTGTACTGGGATTAGGAAATGCATTAGTAGATGTGTTGGCACGACTGGAAAGCGATTCTTTATTGGAAAAACTAAGCTTACCGAAGGGAAGTATGCAGTTGGTAGACAGCGAAGCTGCCAATAAAGTAATGGAAGCAACCGCTCATTTAAAGAAAAATCTGGCCAGTGGTGGTTCTGCTGCTAATACCATCCATGGCTTAGCTAATTTAGGGGTAAAAACCGGTTTTATTGGCAAGATTGGAAAGGATGAGTTAGGACAGGTTTTCAGAAACGACATGTCAAGTAATAACATTACGCCTCATTTAAGTGAGAGTGAAGCAGAATCGGGTAGGGCTATTGCTTTGATCAGTCCTGATTCGGAGCGTACTTTTGCTACCTGTTTAGGTGCAGCCATAGAGTTATCAGCCGATGATTTATTGGAGCATTTGTTTGAAGGGTACACTTATTTTCATGTTGAAGGATACCTGGTTCAGAATAAACCATTGATTGAGAAAGCATACCAGATTGCAAAAGCCAAAGGCCTTAAGACTAGTATCGACCTGGCCAGCTTTAATGTAGTGGAAGATAACCTTGACTTTCTGAAGAATCTGGTTGAGAATTATGTTGATATCATTTTTGCCAACGAAGAAGAAGCTAAAGCCTATACAGGCAAAGAAGGTGAAGAAGCCTTAAATGAATTAGCAAAAGGAACTGAAGTAGCTGTTTTAAAACTTGGTAAAGAAGGATCGCTGATAAAGCGTTTTGATGAAGTGGTTAAAGTAGGTATCATTCCGGTAAACAGCATTGATACAACCGGTGCTGGTGATTTGTACGCTGCAGGGTTCTTGTATGGATTAATTCAAAACCTTGATTTGGCAAAATGTGGAAATATTGGTTCAATTCTTTCGGGTCATGTTATAGAAGTTGTGGGTCCTAAAATGACAGAAGATACCTGGAAGGAAATTCACGAGAAGATTAAGAAAATCCTTAATTAATAAGGGTTGAATAGTATGCTTAATATCATATTTCTTTAATTTCAGTACTGCTACATTTGAAGAAGATTATAAACTAACTCAACCAGCAAAAAATTTAAGCTATGTACGGTAAGTTTCAGGATTTTTTGAAGAATGAAATAGAAGGCATTAAAGAATCGGGCCTTTATAAAAACGAACGAATTATTACCTCTCCTCAGGGTGCCGAAATTCAGGTAGGAGGGAAGACTGTTTTGAACTTTTGTGCCAACAACTATCTGGGATTGTCGTCTCATCCAAGAGTTGTAGAAGCAGGTCAAAAAGCTATGGATACCCATGGATATGGTTTGTCATCAGTTCGTTTTATCTGTGGCACACAGGATATTCATAAAGAACTGGAAGCTAAGATTGCTGAATTTCTGGGTACTGAGGATACAATTTTATATGCCGCTTGTTTTGACGCGAATGGTGGAGTTTTTGAACCTTTATTTACCGAAGAGGATGCCATTATTTCTGATGCATTGAATCATGCTTCTATTATTGATGGAGTTCGTTTATGTAAGGCAGCCCGTTATCGATATGCACATGCTGACATGGCAGATCTGGAAGAGCAATTAAAAAAAGCTCAGGCACAACGATTCCGTATTATTGTTACCGATGGAGTTTTCTCAATGGATGGCGATATTGCAAAGTTGGATCAGATCTGTGATCTAGCTGAAAAATATGATGCATTGGTAATGGTGGATGATTGTCATGCAGCCGGATTTATCGGAAAAACAGGTCGAGGTACCCATGAATATAACAATGTAATGGGACGAGTGGATATCATCACAGGAACCTTAGGAAAAGCTTTAGGTGGAGCCCTGGGAGGTTACACAACCGGTCGAAAGGAAATTATTGACATGTTACGTCAGCGCTCTCGTCCTTATTTATTTTCTAACTCACTGGCACCATCAATTATTGGAGCTTCATTAGAAGTATTTAAAATGTTGACAGAGTCAACAGCTCTTCGTGATAAGGTGATGGATAATGCTGAATATTTCAGAGCTAAATTAACTGAGGCAGGTTTTGATTTAAAACCGAGTAAATCTGCTATTGCAGCATTGATGTTATACGATGCCAAATTGTCGCAGGAATTTGCTGCCCGTTTACTGGAAGAAGGAATTTACGTTATCGGGTTCTATTATCCGGTGGTTCCTAAAGGTCAGGCACGTATTCGTATTCAGCTATCGGCTGCTCACGAACGCCATCATCTGGATCAGGCCATTAGCGCCTTTGTAAAGATTGGAAAAGAGCTAAAAGTGATTGAATAGAGGTTTTTCAATTGATATAGTACCCCGTTGCAAAGCAGCGGGGTTTTTTATTGCTTTATTCATTGATGGCTGAATGAGAATAATCTTATATTTTTGAGATATGAAAAAGCTATCTGTCATTTATTTTCTGATATCTCTTTGCACTATAGTAGATCAGTCGGCTTTAGCCCAAAAAGATGTTTTTATAGGTGGAAGAATTGGACTTACATTACCCACAAACATTTCTAAACCCAAGGATTTAAATTATGGTTTCAAGGATATGTCAACAGCCGGCATACAGGTTGCCTGTTTTGGGAGATGGTTTTATATGGAAAACCTAAGCTTAGGATGGGATCTTGGATATCAGTATCAATCAACTGACGATGATTACTGGAATGTTTCCAATTGGGGCGAGGTCAATGGCAGTTATCAAACAATTCAATTGCTGGCCGAAGGAAATATCTACTTTAATTCCGATGGAGTCAGACCATTTGCAGGAGTTGCCTTTGGAGCTTTTGCCTTATTGAACAGTCGTACATATAGTTCTAATAATGAAGTGGCAGCCTCATCCGAAACGTACAAATACCAAAAAGTAATGCCCGGGTTAGCTCCCCAGGCAGGTATACTTTTTGATTTAGGCGGTAATGTTCTTTTAGATATTCATGCACGGTTAGTTTTTATGCCTAACCTGCAAGATGAGTATGTAACCGTTGACAGTTCTGAAATATCAACCAATCCCCATGGAGCTCAAAATCATTTGAGTCTGAGTATCGGGTTATTGTTTTAATGTGTTATTTTAAAGAAACCCAGTTTTCTAATCAATTCAGCTGCCTGATCTGCCAGCTGATTAGAAGTAGAGCTCATCTCTTCCGAAATAGCAGCATTACTCTGTGTTGTAACATTGATATTCTGTATTGCGGAGTTAATCTGACTGGCTCCAATATTCTGTTCGCTACTGGATGTGGTTATTTCATTAATAAGATTGGCATTTTTCTCAATCAATGGCAAGGTACTTTGTAATTTCTGCATGGCTTCTTCTGCCACTACATTACCATTGCCTGCCAGCTCCAGAATGTCTTTAGCTGCCGTCTTGCTTCGTTCAGCTAGTTTACGTACCTCACCGGCAACCACTGCAAAACCCTTGCCTTCCTCACCTGCCCGGGCAGCTTCCACAGCTGCATTTAAGGCCAGTAAGTTGGTTTGCATAGCAATCTCATCAATAATATTAATCTTCTCGCTGATTAGCTGCATTGCATTCAACGCTTTTTGTGTTTTATCAAAGCTTTCCAAAACAGCTTCATTGGTTTGATTGGAATTAACCATGGTGTCAGCAGCATTTTTAGCATTGGCTTCAATGTTGGCAGCCATTTCCTCCATGGAAGAAGAAACCTCTTCAACTCCTGAAGCTTGTTGGTTTGCTCCAGATGAAAGATCGGTTGCTGTGCTGTTGATGGTTTCGCTCATTTTACTAACCTCATTGGCTGAAATCTCTACAGCGATAATGGCATCACTTAATTGCTTCTGTAATACATCAAGCGAATTATGAATATCCAGTATTTCACCCTTTAGGGTGCCTTTAAATTCACTGGTTTCACTGGATATATTTCCATCAGACAGGTAATTTAATTTAGCAACAATTTCAAGTAATGGCTTGCGAACCTGCTTGTAAACAATGGATTGTAGTACAATGGTAGTTCCAATGCCAACTACCATGGCAATCCAATACGTGTAATGCTCCGGATAGTCATGCAGTAAACGGCTGTTGATTACCGTTATAAATACATTTAAAATCCATAACGCACCTATTCGAAAAAAAATACTATTCTTAAAAAGTAGTTTTAATAAAAAATAGCCCATTACAAAGGCTACAAAGCCTAAAAAGGCTATCCTCCCCCAAACAGATAAAAAAATCATAAAATTATATCTCAGTTCAACAATGACAGTAATTATACATTTTCCCCGATGATAATGTACAATCAACACAGTTGTTACGATTTAATTCGTAACATGTTACAACTAATTTATAATAAAAAGACGTCTGTCCCACTGGAACAGACGTCTTTTAAGTTATTTTAGGGAAAATTACTATCCTTTTTTCTCCTCTTTCTTTTTATCACAAGATTTTTTCTCACTGCATTCTTTTTTGCAGCACTCTTTCTTGGTTTCTTTAGTACATTCTTTCTTTTCTTCTTTCTTCTCTGTTTTTACAGGTTCTTGTGGAGAAACTTCTGCCATAACAGGTGAAGCAATTGCTAAAGTAAAAAGTACTAAAAACGAAAATGCCAATGTCTTTTTCATAATGATATTAATTAAATGATTAATAAAGTTTCTTAATTTGATGAATCAAAACTAGGATCCTTTCAATCAAAAATAGGTTATCCCGATGTTAATCGTTGTTAACGCGTTGTTAAAATCGGATAAGGATATCTTTTAATAGGTAATTTTGTAGAGTAGTTTGTAATTGTTAAATGAAAAAAGAAAAGAGTAATACCTGGCTTTCCATTATAACGTTTGTGGCCTTGGCTGTTTTACTAGCCATTCAGGTTGTTTATTTGTTAAAGGCGGCCCGCATGGCTGAGCAAAATTTTAACCACAGGGTAGTAATGGCTTTAAAAGATTCGAAAGATGAACTGGCCCGACGGATTTGTCCTGAGATGGATAATTTCTTGTGTGGTAAAGATTGTCCGAGAGCTACAGAGAAGAAGCGAAAGACAGAGGTTGACAGCATCATAAGAGCGAACTTATGCATGTATCATTTACCATTGGAGTTTACTTTTGTATTGAGTGATAGTATTGGTGTTGAAAATTCCAACAAGATGTTTGGCGCTAAATTCTATCAACAATCATTAAATGGATTGCTTCAGGAGCAGGGAATAGGTATTCAGATTCAATTCCCGAACCGAACCCGGTTTATTCTTAATCAAATGAAGGGTTTGTTTATTGTTTCTGTTATAGCAATCGGGTTTCTGGTATGGTCGTACATCATTCTTTTGCGAATGATCAGACGAGAGAAGATGCAAATGGCTCAGACGCGAGAGTTTGTGAATAACATGTTGCATGAGTTTCAAACTCCTTTGGCTAATATCAGGTTAGCTACCAACCTTATTCGAAAGAAAAAAGGAGATCAGGAAAAAACAGATGAATATACCGGTGTTATACTGAATGAATACGACCGAATGCAATCTCATGTAAACGAAATACTGAATATTTCATGCGATTCACCAGAGAAATGTAAAAAGAACCGGGTTGATATGAATGCTGTATTGAAAGAAGTAGCAGACAGTTATCATTATCGGATTCAGGAGTTGAATGGACATTTGGAACTTGACCTGAAGGCTGAATTTTCAGAGATTGATACTAATAATGGCAGACTGTCTCAGGTTATTTCCAATTTACTGGATAATGCACTGAAATATGTTGATAAAGCACCGTTGATTAAGGTGTCGAGTTGGTCGAAAGACAAGGAGTTAATCTTTTCGATTGAGGACAATGGTATTGGGATTGCCAAGAAAGATCAACCTTTTATATTTGATCAGTATTTTCGTGTTGGAACAGGTGATGTGCATAATGTTAAGGGTTTTGGGCTGGGACTTAACTTTGTGAAAAAGGTGATTGAAGAACATAACGGAAAGATAAAACTGGAAAGTGTAGTAGGTAAAGGCACAAAATTTATAATTATACTACCTTTAGCAAATGGCTAGAATACTACTTGTTGAAGATGATACAAGCATGGGTTTTTTGCTTGTTGATTTTTTAGAAACTAACGGCTTTGATGTAAAGTTATACAAAGATGGGATCAAAGGATTGGAGGCTTTTAAGAATCATTCTTTTGATTTCTGCATTTTGGATGTAATGCTTCCGGGTATGGATGGTTTTTCCATTGCTGAAAATATTCGACAGGTTGATAAACGCATACCAATTATCTTCTTAACTGCCCGTTCGATGAAAGAAGATAAGATTAAAGGTTTTCATCTGGGAGTGGATGATTACGTTACCAAACCTTTTGATGAAGATGAACTGTTGTTGCGTATTAAGGCCATATTAAACCGTCTTCACCTGCAGGAGGAAGACCGGGAAACAGAATTCACTATCGGACAATATACTTTTGATTCATCAAACCAGATGCTGACATTAGGGGATGACTCTAAACGTCTTACCCAAAAAGAAAGCGATGTTTTAAAGATGCTTTGTAAATCGATGAATAACATTGTTCGTCGCGAAGATATTTTGGTTGCTATCTGGGGCGAAAATGATTATTTCCACGGACGCAGTCTGGATGTGTTTATTGCTAAACTTCGCAAGTATCTTAAGGATGATACCTCAGTAAACATCGAAAATGTGCCCAAAGTGGGATTTGTGCTTAATACCTGATATTATTCTTGTTTAATTGGAGGATTGGCTTTGACTGAACCAATCATCAGCATTATCAGGAAGGCAAGTGCCAGATATGAGACAAATCCATACTGACCAGTAAGATTAAATGAAAGGCTGAAAAGATAAGGACCAACTGCACTTCCCAAAACCAACATTGACATGGCCTTACCCGAAATGGCTCCCAAATGCAGGCGACCAAAAAATCGTGGCCATACAATCGACATTAACACAGCAAATAAACCCGAACTCATACCAAAGCCAATCGAAATCAGGTAGTATCCTACAGGCGAATTAAGTATCATTAATCCGATGGTGGATAATATGGCACCCAAAATCATGATGTAGAGAAGGATTTTCAGTTTAATCCAGTCACTGATAATATTACCGGCAAAAGATATGAGTGTCGACACTATTGTGATGGGAAAAAATATCGAGATAGCTTCACTGCGTTCATAACCAGCCTCGCTAAAGATGCTAACTACATGAAACGTAAATCCGGTTACAAAAAAGGAATGAAAGGAAAGTATTAGTGCATACATCCAGAAACTTCTTGTATTGAGTGCTTCTGCAAGAGTGAAATTTCGCTCCGAAGTAAGAGAAGTTTTACTTCTTTTTTTATCCGAACTTTTTCCATCAACCTGCAATCCATATTTTTCAGGATTATCTTTATAAAACAAAAATACCATTACCAAAACCACCATTAAAGAGGCTGCCATTATGCGCCATGCATTTTGCCACCCATTGTTTTGAATTAAACTATCAATGATTAATGGTGAAATTGAAAATCCAAAAGCCACACTGATGCTACTGATGGAATTAATTCTTCCTCGCAGGCGATCAAACCATTTCATAACCATATTACGCGATACCATGGTTAATACTCCCTGGCCACTAAACCGGATGATGGCAAAAAGTATTGTCATTAAAGTAAACGGAATAGCCCAATGTCTGAAATGAAAAACGCTGAAAATTCCTTCGCTTACTACCTGGCTGTAAGAACTTAATACCAGTGATGCTGAAAGTATCAGAATAGAAAAAGTGGCAGACCAGATAACACCATATCTATCATATAGTTTCCCGGCATATGTAAGTAACAACGAGCTAATAAATGTTCCAATACCATAGGCAAAACTAAACTGATCGCGGCTCAATCCCAAAGCGTCTTTAACAGGATCGGTAAAGGTTGAAATACCAATAGTTTGTCCCGGAATACTGGCCAATATTCCAATACTTCCAAAAAAAAGTACTATATAACCGTAATAAAACGGGAATGATTGTGGTTTTATTAAAGCTCCTGTTCTCTTCATGCCTCAAAAGTATGATAAATCAGTACGGTAGACAGATTTGGTACGAAGCTTGTTCTAATTTTAAGGATTATTAATAATTAAGGGATATCTTATCTTTGAATTATGAAAAAAGTATTTGTTTTTATATCGTTGATAATGTGCAGTATAATTACTTTTGCACAGATAGATTCTGAGTTGATTCAAAAAGTATCGAACTATCCCACATCATTTAAAAAAACAGAAGATGTGGCGGATATCATCAACAGGGATTTTAAAACTGACATTGATAAAGCTGCGGCCATTTATACATGGATCGCATTGAATATTGAATACGATGTTAAAACATTTTTCTCAGGCAAGAATATGTCGGTGAAGTTCTCATACCGTACTTTGGAAGAGAAGGAAATCAAAGAGAAAGAAATCCGCGATAAAATGATTCAAGCCACCCTTAGAAAAAAGCTGGCTGTGTGCGAAGGTTATGCTTCTTTGTATAAAGATTTGTGTGATCAATGCGGCCTTGAGAGTGTTGTCATTAGCGGGACATCAAAAAATACTTTTCAGCTGATTGGAAAGGAACCAAAGGGTTCGGATCATGCCTGGAATGCTGTTAAGATAAATAATCAATGGCACCTGTTGGATGTTACCTGGGGAGCGGGTTCGGTTGATCCTTCAACACGTAAGTTTGTAAAGGAATTTAGCGCTGGATACTTTATGATGCCAGCTGATAGATTCTTTACACAACATTTACCGGAAGATAAAAATTGGAGACTGGTTGATATGAATGAAAAGGATTTTATAGAGGCTCCGTTTTATCATCATGCATATCTTTTTTCAGATGATGAATTGATGACACCGGACAAAGGAATTATTACCAGGGTGAAAAAAGGAGAAGTATCTTTTTTATTAAAGACAAACAAAGGAATTAGTAACCTTTATTTTGCTTTCGACAGAGCAAAGAAGTCAACTTCAATTGAATTTACAAAGAATGGAGATCAACTTACATTTAGCGTTCCAGTAGGTAATCGAAAGTCAGGATATTTTACTGTTTATGCGGATGGTAGTGCATTATTTTCGTTCAAACTTAACATTAAATAAAAACACCCTGCTTGATGGCAACAGGGTGTTCACTCATTCATCCCTCAGCGTAACTTAAGCTTCGACAACTGCTGTGCGGGCAATTTTAATGACAGTAGGGTGCACAAGCCGCTGATAATCTTTGTATGTCATCTGTATCAACTCTGCATGGTTGCAGGCATTAAAGGCAATGTTGGTGTCTTCAGTCAGTTTCTCGGCAACAAAAACTTCCAGATTGTACAGATTGCCGAAAGGAGGCTGGGCACCTACTTCACAATCTTTAAAAACATCCTTGAATTCAGTTTCGGTTGCTAATCTTACATCTTTAGCTCCAGTGGCACGTTTCAATTCATTCAGATCAAGCTGATACGAGGCCGGAACAACTGCCATAGATATTTTGCCATTAATTTTTACAATGACTGATTTAGCGATTTCATTTCCTGAAATATGCGCATAGGCGGCAGTTTTTTGAGCGGTATAGGCTCTAGAATGAACAATTCGTTTGTAATTAATTTTTTCTCTGTTGAGGAATTCCTCTAGGCGTGTAAATGGCATAACGTTTCCTCCAATTAAAAGGGTAAAAGAATAATTGTGTCTGAAATGAACTAAGAATTTACAACATTTTAAGAATCTTGTAAAGAGGTATTTTTTTCTATTTGCATTAAAAATCCCATTTTTGGGCGCAAATAGAATTGATGATGGCTAAGGGAAAGAAGATGACCCAGGAAGAACTTCATTTTCTGGGAATAAAGGTGGTTTACAAAGATATGATTGACAACGGCTACGAAGTATTGAATGTTCGTAAAGAAACCGATGTGAATCCTCAGATATTAGCTACCAAAGATGGCAAGAGGTATTTTGTTGTGGTTCGCACCACTGCTTACCCTGAGATGGGAATTTTGGTTCCTCATATAGCTGCTGATGTATTGAAACATGGAACCAAACACAACGCAATTTGTTTGTTTGCCAGTATTGGCATTGCAAATGCAAACGGTGAAACAGAAGAAGAAATGGCGCATCCGGTTGTAGATGGAGAATACTATATTAACTACAAAGGGCTGCAGGCCTTTCCAAAATATTCGTGATGAAAAAATACCTGGAGGAACTGAAAGCATTTTATTTCAAATATCGGCTTTGGATAATAGGTGGTTTGTTTTTTCTAATCATGATGCAGGTTTGCAGTCAGGGTGGCCGCATCAACAGAACTACTGAGATTGCTTCGGATCCAACGGAACAAGTTGAGCATTCGCTGGAGGAATTGGAGCCTCTCACAAATTCAAATGCAGATGATCTTATTCAGGAACATAGAAAATCGTTTAACAGCGAATACCTTTTACTTTTAATGGGATTAGGGTTACTGTATTATATCGCCTTCAAAAGAAAATGGTTTCATAAGCTTGCTCCATCCATTTTATGGGTTTCGTTAAAAATTAAAAATCAGAAAGAACCCAAATCAAGGCTGGCACGAATGACTGTGATAAACAAAACCAAAAATAGTATCACACTGGATGCTCCGGTTTTGGTTTTTGGAGGAGTTTTTAAGAAGTCGAGAAAATTTCGTTTGAAAAGTGGTGTCAACAGTGTTTTTCCATTGGTGCTTACTCCAGATGCCTCACACAAAATAACCATCGATATTGATCAATTCAGACAAAAGGCTGGAGTAGACAAAAGTTACAATCTGGTGAAGACTGAATTAACAGATTCTGCTCAAAAAATACATTCATCCTTCTGGAAATTGTTGCTTTAACCAAATAAGATTACGTTTGTTATATTCTAGCTAAGCAAAGGTATTTTTATGGAAAAGAAGAAAGGATTTTGGTCGGACCAATGGAATAAGTACAGGCGTAAGAAAACAATTTGGGGAATTGCCTTTGATTTTATTTTTACCGCATTGTTAATTTCAATGCTGTTTCCTGCCTCGCGAAAGATTGTATCGGCAACCATTATCCGTTACAGCATGTTTCAACCTCGCCAAACAGAAGATGTTATTTATTTGAAGGATAATGATTTCAATTGGTATCTGACCGATATGAATGGAGAGCGACACACATTCTCTGAATTTAAAGGACAACCGGTATTTTTGAATCTGTGGGCTACGTGGTGTCCTCCCTGTTTGGCAGAAATGCCATCAATCCAGCGACTTTACGAGGAGTATGGCGATAAAATGGTTTTTGTATTAGCCAGTAGCGAAGAAGCAGATATTTTGAAGAAATTTGTTGCATCAAAGGGCTATACATTTCCTATTTATAATCTTTCAGGACGATTACCCGATGTTTTATCCTCGCGCAGTATTCCGGCCTCATTTCTGATATCACCCGAAGGGAAACTGCTGATGAAGAAACAAGGTGCAGCCAAATGGGACGGTAAGAAAGTGAAGCAGCTGCTCGATGAAATCATAAAGTAAAAATTCTTTGAAGAAACAATTGGATTCAGATGATATTGTTTTGATGAATTAGCTGTTGCTTCAATAAAAAGCCCCTGATGAAATTATCAACAGGGGCAGTCGTTAGGGGGTTTATAGGTTACTAGTATACTAAAGTTTGGATAGCCTTAGCTGGTATGGTCGTTTCAGTTTCCCACTCGCCCACAATTAATTTATAGGTAACAGCCTGTTCTTTGTCGTTCATAACAACAGTTACCATTTTACCATCATCGTTTAAGAAGGATGTACTGATAATGGTGCTTCTACTTACTGTTGTGCTGATTCGTTTAGCTTCAGGACGAATAAACTTAGAGAAATGTCCGATGTAATAATACGAAGGTGTATAAATCAGTTCTCCGGTATTAATATCGGCATGGATAGGTGCAAAGCAAAAGTTACCTACATGGTTTGGGCCTCCGTTCTGATCCAAAAGGATATTCCAGTCTGTCCAGCCAACTGTTCCGCAGTTGAAGTCATTTATCATTGAGCGACCATAACGTTCGGCATTGCTCCAGCGCTGGTATCCTTCCTGCGAAAATTTCTCCACACAGCCTTCAGTAAAAAGTAATTCCTTATCGGGGAATGATTCTTTTACGTTGCGCAGATTGTCCCACATAGGTTCTCCACCAGCCCATGTTTCGTACCAGTGAAAACCAACTCCCCAGACATATTTGGCAGCTTCCGGATCACCAAGAATGGTGTTGGCCCGTTGCGAAATCAAATCGCGGTTATGATCCCATACAACAATATTTTTATCACCCAGTCCTTCTTTTTCCAATGTAGGCCCCAGGTAATTCTTCAGAAAATCACGTTCTTCTTCGGCAGTATAAATACAAGATTCCCAGGTTTGAACAGCCATTGGTTCGTTTTGTATTGTTAATCCCCAAACTGGCATTCCTTCCGCCTCATACGCCTTGATAAACTTAGCATAGTAATTAGCCCAGGCTTGATAAAATTCAGGTAATAATTTACCACCCTGTAACATGTTTTCGCGGCCTTTCATAAATGCAGGAGGGCTCCAGGGACTTGCATAAAACACCAGTGAGTCGCTTGCATTTGCCATGGCTCTTTTAATCATTGGGATACGATATTGCTGATCGTGCTCAATTGAAAAACTTCTAAGTTCTTTATCTCCTTCTTCAATATAGGTATAGCTTCCGCTGGCAAAATCACTACTGTGAATAGTGGTACGCAGCAAAGTATAATCAATTCCATCAGGGCCATAATAGGCATTAATCAGTTCCTCCCGTTTGCTCTCAGGGAGTTGTGCAAAAACTTCGGCAGATGCATCGGTTATGGCACCGCCAATTCCCAGAAAAGTCTGAAACTGTTTATCAGGATTAACAAATACTGCAATTTCAGTTTCCAAAGGTTGTGCAGCCTGACCAAAAGCCAATCGATCGCCAATAGACATTTTATTCTCACTATCCTTTGAAGTGGTGTAAACCGTAATGGTTTTTCCTTCAGCCGAAAATTGCGTTTCAGTGCTCAAATCAGCATTTTGCTTCTGTGGTGAGGAGCAGGCAACAAAAAAAAGGCTAAGCCCAAGCAAGTAATTTATTTTCATTTTATTGTTGGTTTTTCAATCGTAATCCACTTTTAGTGCTCTAAAACTATAGCACTAAAGTGAATTAACGAAAAGGTCTCTCTCAGTTGTGAGTTATTTGTGAGTTTTTTGAACTAAAAATGTGTTTATGTCTACTCCTGACTCCAGACATAGGTAGCAACAGCCTTTCCAGATAGACTTGCACTAATCAGCTGATCGCCCCATTCAAGGTTAAATGTTTGATTAGAATCGTTGTTGTTAACCACAACAATAACCAGCGAACCATTTGGAGCAACAAATGCAACATTATTCAGATTACCGGGTTGATTTGACTGAACACGCATTGATCCCGGCCTTGCAAATTTAGATGCATGAGCTATGATATAATATGCCGGATTGCGAACTACGTTGTCGCCATCAATGGTTAAAGCACCTAAACATTCAGTACATCCTCCATTGGTGTGAGGTTCCAGTGCTGAGTTGGCAGCCAGGTTCCACTCCAGTACATTTTTACACCAATTGCGACTGGCTCCGATAATCAGGTTGTTGATATGCCAAACCATATCGTTTCCAAAGCTACCCGGTGCTCCAATCCATTGTTCGGTGAAGTACAGGTTTTTGTCAGGGTGAGCATTATGTACCTGGCTCAGATTATCAATGCTACCTCCATACAGGTGAAAGGCAGAACCATCAATGTATTTTTTGGCTTCCGGGTCATTCAATATGGTAATGGGATAATCAGGACGATCGGCATTATGATCGTAGACAATGATTTTTGTTCCAATACCGGCAGCTTCAAATGCAGGTCCAAGATGATTTTTTACAAACTCAGCCTGATCTTCGGCTGGCATGTACAAGCTTGGATTATTGCCCGGATGCAAAGGTTCGTTCTGAACAGTAATTGCATCAATGGTAATCCCTTCTTTAGCCATCCCTTCGATATATTTTACAAAGTAAAGAGCGTAAGCCGAATAATATTCTTTTAGTAGCTCACCACCTTTGGTTGCATTATTTGTTTTCATCCAGGTTGGAGGTGACCAGGGTGACCCCAGTATTTTAATCTCAGGATTGATTGCCAATATCTCCTTCAACACAGGTATTAAGGCTGTTTTATCAGGAGCAAGAGAGAATTTTTCCAGGTTAACATCAGTATCACCCGTTGCCAGATCATTGTATGAGAATGGCTCCGGATCGAGATCGGATGCTCCGATACTTATCCTTAAGTAACTTACACCAATGTTGTTATCATCATGATTGAAAAGTTCGTAAAGAAGAGTGCTACGTTTGCTATCACTCATGTTTTTTAGGTGGATAGCACTTCCTCCGGTTAAGGTATATCCGAAACCGTCCATCTCCTGATATTGCATTTGAGTATCAATGGTGATGGTGGGATTATTATTCAGTTCTACTTTACTGAAGCTTACATCCTGCTTTGAAAATTTGGAACTACCGTCGAAAGACGACAGGTAACAGGTCACATCCAGTGCTTCCTCTACCACCGGAGGTGGAGGTGTTGTACCTACTGATTCCTTGTTGCAACGTGTTCCCATCAGGCCAAACATTACCAGAAGTACCAATGGAGCTGAATATCGGTTGATTTTAAAATTCATTATTTAAGTCTTTAAACAAGACTACCCTGACAGTTATCCATCATATCAGGGTAGCCTTAATTTTTTATTGCATTACAAATTCATAGGTTCCTGTTGAATAATCATCAGCCACTGTAATGGTGATATCATAGGTTCCGTCGGTTGTAATATTTCTGAAGTTTGCACCACCCTGATTGGTCATTGTTCCACTCAAGGCCGATACGTTGTTGGCTCCAAAGGAAATATCCCATGGCGAATTGAATTTAGATTCGTGGGTTGAATAACAATCGGCAGTAACCGTAAAGGTATATGGATGAACATATGTCATCTCAGACTCGATACGGGCATCCCAGCCACCATCGGCATCATCATCCCAATGGAAGAGTTTCATTGTGTAGTAATGCCAGCTCAACTCGCTGTTATTGATATCAACAGTTATGCTGTACATCTGATCAAGGGTAACAGAAAATGCTGATGAACTCTCAGAAAGAGCAGTAGAACCGGATACCTTATCGCCCGATCCGTCACCAATGGTTTCTGTTATGCTATAACTTGTACCACTTCCATCCGAAGCTGTGTTAACAGTCAGTTGGTCGGTTGTTTGTAACGCCAGGTATTTCTTTGTTTTAAATGTTCCTTCTCCAATCAGAGACATTTCATATGAATCTGTACCGTTTACAATCAGGTACATACGCTGATCCGGAGCTTTTTCGAGGTTGATGCTGTATTCGTCACCAGTAAGGGTAAGTGTTACGGTGTAATATCCGGCCTCAGATTGTTGGAAATCTTCAAATCCAATACCGTAGGCATTACCAAAGTCTTCACGAACCACTTCATTTACTGTTCCGCTTACCTTTTTAATGATACCTTCCCAGTTGTTATTTGCGCGAATAATGTAACCGCCTGTACCAACAAAACTGATATCTGATTGCCAAACTCCCATTCCTTGATAAGTCAGGGCTTCGTCAGATCCCCAACCTCCGGCCAGAGGGGAACCTATTAATGCCAATCGGTCAATCTTATAAAATGATATGCTCATAGCATCAAAATCAATGCTTATCTGGTAAACACCATCTTCGTCAACAGTAATAGCTTCACCATCGCGAACCAGTTTTCCTTCGCTATCCAATCCGTATGCGATGGCATTTTGGCTTCGTCCGTTGTACACCATAAAACCATCACCCGATGTTAATTCGGTATACGACTCATACAACTTTAGTTTTTCACCAGCCCCGTTGAATAAGCGTTTCATTAAAATTGCAGACGAGATATTGTCTCCTGCTTCTGTAGCAGCACCGGCGATAAATAATTTATCGTCATCGTAGCGTGTAATCGTCATCTCATCTTCAGCAGAAGTTGATTTTGAAAGGCAGTTGGCAACAACCGTCCATTTCAATTCCAGTGCTTCTCCGGCTTTAAATCCAGCCATATACAATGCATCATTCAACTCCAGATTTGTTAATGTTGCAGATGTACTTTTGCCTGACTCCAATGATTTAAATGACAGGATAGGAGAAGACGCATCTGTCGCATTCAATGAGTCAATAAACACAGTGTAATAAACACCATAATTTTCTGATGAGGAAGCTTCGTTCCAATTGAAGACAATCTTACCAAAAGGATCCTCTTCATCCAATACCAATGAATTGTTATCATTCAAGGGTAAGGTAGTAGGAGAGCTTAGCTCCCAGTTCCCTTCAGGTTGTAAGTTGCTTTTTTCTTCGCAGCTCCAAACCAATATCATGGCTAATAAAGCCGTTAGTATATTTAAATTTTTCATAACTCAGTCTATAAAGGATTTTGTACCAATGCAGGGTTTCTGTCCAATTCCTGTTGAGGTATAGGCAACAGAATTTTTGCTTCTGTCATATTGTAATCAACAGCCTGGCCAGTTCGCAAATCTATTTCATTCAGATTATTCATGGTTTCAACCACCACGCCATAGCGTACAAGGTCGTCCCAGCGTTGTGCTTCCTGAGCTAATTCCAGGCGACGTTCTTTCAGAATAGTTGATTTTAACACCTCTTTAGAACTTTTCTGATCAGCAGTCAGATAAGGTAAATCAACACGGTTACGAATGCGATTAACTTCAATTACAGCCTTATCCAACTGATTGGTTTCGTTTAGAGCTTCAGCTTTTAATAATACTATATCTCCAAATCGAAGCAGGTACTGACGATCACCACTTGACCATCCGGCTGCATTTTTCCATTTGTATCCAAAGGCTACGTTATTGGGTTTTGGATTATCACTGGTTGGTTCGGCAATGCCATAATATTCATCAATCCATGATACATTCTCGAACAGGATAGTGGTGTTTTTTCTAATTTCATCACCTTCCGATTCAAATGCCGCCAATAAGTCTTTTGATGGAGTAATAAATTTACGCCAGGTATCACCTGAAATTGAAGGAGGTAATAACAATTGTGGGCCCCAGTTACCATCTGCTCCAGCTATCCATTGCACTTCAAGTATTGATTCTTCGTTGTTGTAATGAGCACCATCAAAAAGATAAGCGTAATCAATCAATTTATAATTGGCGTCACTGGCTTCAACTTCTGCAATACAGGCTAACACTTTATTATAGTCGGGCGTTGGTTTTTGAGCATACGCTTTTGCCATTAATGCCCAGGCAGCTCCTGCTGTTGCGCGTGCTTTGTTGATACTTGCATCATTTCCGTATGTGTCTGGCAATAATGTGGTTGCCTCTTCTAAATCAGCAATAATCTGAGCAAAAACTTCTTCAGTTGTAGAACGTGGTTTGTTTACCACACCCGGGTCGGTTGAAGTTGTTGCATCCAAAACCAAAGGAACACCTCCGAATAAGTTTACAAGGTTGTAATAATTATAGGCTCTTAAAAATAATGCTTCGCCTCTGATCTGATCGCGTCGGGTCTCGGTAAGTTGTGGATCAGAAACCTCTTCCACACGTTCCATCACAATATTGGCTTTTAAAATTGCATTGTAAATGTTCGACCAGCTTTGATAGACTTTATCATTTGTAGTTGAGATTTTCAAATAATCCATCTCATATATAGAAGCATTATCTCCTCCGGCATAGTGGTTGTCTGATCTTACATCCTGAAACTGTACATTATTCCAGACATAGGCATCGGCCTGAAAGGATGCATATGTACCGGTCAGTGCTGCCTCAATCTGACTTAATTTAGTGTAAGCGCTGGCAGTAGTTTCTGAAGAAATTGGTTTTAAATCCAAAAAGTCTTCGCAAGACCAAGCTGTTGCAGCAATTAATCCGCTTAATATATAGGTTTTAAATTTCATCATTTCAAAGTTTTTGAATTAGAAAGTAACGTTCAATCCGAAGATCAGATTACGTGTTTGTGGATATGTTCCATAGTCAATTCCCTGCATAGTATTTGATCCCCCAAATGCATTCACTTCAGGGTCGAAACCTGAGTAGTCTGTGAATGTTAATAGATTCTCACCAGTTGCATAAACTCTTACATTACTGATGTTGATTTTAGACAGTAGAGTTTTAGGAAGGTCGTAACTCAGTGTAACTGTTTTCAATCTGATGTAAGAAGCATCTTCTATAAATCGGGTTGAGATTCTTGAATTGGCTGTGTTAGCCCAGCTGGCTCTTGGAATATCAGTCACATCACCTTCTTTTCTCCATCTATTGTTTACTGATAAAAGTTGATTTTTTGGATCAGTCATTCCTTCCGAGTCGATACGTGTTGCATTCAACATATCATTGCCGTACGATCCTTCCAGAAATATATTTAATCCGATGCCTTTGTAACTTAAGGTATTGTTTAATCCATAGAAGAAATCCGGATTGGCATTACCAATAATGGTGCGGTCATCAGCTTCAGGAGTAAAAGTACTTTCACCGTTTTTGTCAACATAGTAAGCGTTACCGGTTGCAGGATCAACTCCACCCCAGATATAACCATAAAGTGTTCCTAATGATTCTCCTTCAGCCAATAAAACAGCTTCGCCCCGGTTTGATATGTTACCCATCGGTAAACTTTCAACCACCAGATTAGTTACTTTATTACGGTTGAATGAGATATTAAAAGTGGTGTTCCATTTTACTTCTTTATCAATATTTGTAGTATTCAGGCTGAATTCCAGACCTTTATTTTCCAAATTGCCAATGTTTTGCAGAGCTGAAGTAAAACCGGTACTTGTTGGCAGAGGAGCATCCAGCAATAAGTCGCGGGTAATACGTAAATATGCATCGGCAACGAATTGGACACGACCGTTTAATACGCTAAAATCCAGTCCAATGTTGGTTTGTTCTGATTCTTCCCATTTAAGGGCATTGTTATCCATCGCATTAGGATATGTTCCAGGCATTAGTGTTCCGATAGGATAATTGTTAGAACCTACTGTTCCATAATAGGCATAATTGCTGATTTGATCGTTACCTACAATACCCCATCCAGCACGAACCTTTAAATCATTCAGGAAACCAAATTGCTGCATAAATGATTCCTGAGAGATTCTCCATCCTGCAGAGAATGAAGGAAAATAACCCCAACGATTATCTTTACCAAATACACTAGAGGCATCAGCTCTGAAGTTAGCTGTTAAAAGATATTTATCAGCAAAAGCATAATTTAATCGGCTGATATAAGATACATTCGATTTTTCCGATTTTGTATTACCAGCAGAAGCAATGATAGATCCACCATTTGAAGTTGTTACACCATCACTGGCAAAATTTTCTGTTGTGATATAGGCATTTTCCCAAAGAAACTTTTGCATTACACTACCAGCCAATGCTTCAATAGAATGCCTACCGGCTTTTTTATTGTACGAAAGAGTATTTTCAGCCATCCAGTAAGTCTTACGATCAGTATTATTGGTTGCAATACCTTGTTTGGCTATACCATAACTTGTTCGATATGGATCAAGGAAATAATCGTAGATACCATTACTGAAATCTACTCCGAAGTTGCTTTTAAAACTGAAATCCTTTAAGAAGTTTACTTTCAGGTACATATTTCCAAGGAAACGTTCGCTTTTGTATTCACGATCTGAACCATCGGTACTGGCAACCGGATTTTCCCAGTTTTGGAATGGATTGCTAGTGAAGGTTCCATCTTCGTTATAGATTCCTATTACAGAAGGAGTATTAATGGAACCAATAAGTACGCCTCCATTATTGACTGCACTTCCATCGTTTACATCAACATCGCGGTATTTGGTGTAGGCAATACGAGTTCCAACACTTAACCAATCATTTACTTCCTGATCCAGGTTTACTTTAAAGTTTGCACGGTCCATCTCTGAACTTCGAACGGCTCCAACTTGCTGCACCCAACCACCTGATACGTAATAGGTAGTGTTTTCACTTTTACCCGATAAGGATAGCTGATAGTTTTGAGAAACACCACGACGGAAAACCTCATTCTGCCAATCGGTGTTTTTATTATAACGGTTCCAATCAGTTGATTGTCCCATCTCGGTCATTAAATCACGGTACTGTTCACCATTCAATACATCCAGTGTTTTCCAAACTTCAGAAAAACCAGTATAGGCATCCAGATTAACTTTTGGTTTCCCTCCTTTACCCTGCTTGGTTGTGATCAAAACCACCCCGTTTGCTCCCTGAGCTCCATAAATTGCTGCTGAAGAAGCATCTTTCAAAATAGTCATGGTTTCTACATCAGCCGGGTTGATGGAGCGTGTGTCGCTGGTTGGGATACCATCAATAACATACAAAGGTTCACTTCCTGCTGTAATAGAGTTGGTTCCTCTTACACGAATGCTTAACCCTTGTGAAGGTTTTCCGGAGCTGGATGCTACACGTACGCCGGCAGCACGCCCCTGTATTAAGGAACCTAACTGAGTATTAGGACGTGATTCCAGTTCCTCGGCATCTACCAAAGCAACAGAACCGGTAATATCTTTCTTTTTCTGCGTACCATAACCTACAACAACCACTTCGTTGATACCCATTATTTCATCTTTCATGGTAACAGCGAAATAGTTCTTTTCTCCTACAGGTATTTCCTGTGTTTCAAGGCCAATAAAACTGAATACAAGTACTGCATCATCACTTATTTCAGCTTCTAATAAAAATGTTCCATCCATGCCGGTGATGGTTCCCTGAGCGGTTCCCTTCACCATAACTGATACACCCGGTACAGGCATATTGGTTTCGTCTGTAACGGTACCCGTAATGCTCTTTTTTTGAGCAAACGAGTTGAAGGAAATTAAGATTCCTCCGATCAGGCATAAAAGACTTTTATACCTTGCATTTAACAATGATTTTTTCATAGTGTGTTTATATGTTCTAAAAAAAAATGGTAACTGATTACAGGTTGGTTGAATGTTAATGTCGATTTACACGGACCCGTGTCGACATAAGAAGTTTGATGGTTTCTTTTCATATCTGTGGATTTAATGTTGATAGATTGGAATTGATAAACAAATCCTAATCATTTGGATTCAGATGTAAAGAGAGCCTTACTTATGGTCCAATAAAAAGAGAGGTAGTTAAAAAGTGGATAAAATGAAGGCAGTAAATGTTGTAAGGAATAGAAAATGAGGCGTTAATAGAAATTTTTTGGTTGTAAAAAAGTGGATAAAATAAGTTAACGAAGTGGAGGTGAAAAGGAATAATTAAGTCACTCTTTTAACTTTTAGTACAAAAAAAGGTTTGACAGAGTCTGCCAAACCTTTTAAGAATAAACCTATCTGTAACTAACTATTGAATGCTGATTTTACGGGAGAAATTTTCCTTACCTGATATTTTGATTATCACAAGACCTTTGTTTAAACCCCATAATTGGATTTGAGAATTCTCAATCAATTGCGACATTAGTATCTGACCATTGGCAGAGTATACATCTATTTTTTGATGTTTCTCAGGATTTAAATTATCAACACAGATGATGTTATTCTGCCTGCTAACTTTAATTGAAGCTGATTGTTTATCTAAAGATGTTGAAGTGCCATTAACCATAATGTCGATAAAGCTACTTATTGAACCATTCTGTGCTGTTACTCTGTATGTTCCCACTGAAGTGGCTGTAAACAGTCCTTCAGTCGAAATGTCACCACTATTGTCCACAGACCATACCGGAGCAATCGGGAAAGGTATCAAATCGCTATCGTATCCAAAGGCGGATAAATGAACCTGTTCTCCAACTTCCAGAGTTGTAATATCAGCCGAAACTGAAATGGAGTTTAGTGTTTTGGCAACCTGAGGTATCTCTCCATTTACAATCCATTCATATATGCTAATCCCCCAAGGTGTGGTTCGTTCAGTAGCCATCATTCTCACATATCGGGCATTAGCAATAAATTCGAATGCATCGGTACGTGCAGTTTCTGTGATGTCTGCAACAGAATATACAGTTTGCCAGTTAGTGGCATCAGCTGAAATATCTATAGTGTAATCTGCAGCGGAAGCTCCTTCCCATATTATCTCCATAAAATTTAGCAGATACATATCTTCCAGATCGATATAAATCCATTGAGGGGCACTGTGTTCTGTTTCCCATCGTGTACCATTGTCACCATCTACAGCCAGTGAAGCAGATTGTACTTCATTGGATGCTACAGCCGTTTTATTGATTGCAATATTAACAGCTTTAACTGTTAATGTTGTTGATTCAGTAACAGTACCACTTGTTACAGTAATGGTAAAAGTGCCAACTTTATCTGCTGTAAATAAACCCGTTGTTTGATCAATGCTTCCGTCATTATCAGATGACCAGGCAATTTCAGCTGCTATTTCATCACCAAACTGATCATAGCCTGAAGCTGTAAAAGTTACATCATTACCTAGGGTTGTTTGAGAATCATCAGGACTGATAACTAAACGGCTAAGAACCGGATCGCCTTGTACTTCTATTGAGATGGTTCCGCTAATACTTTCGGATGTGGCAGTAATTGTATAAGTTCCTGGCGTTGTGGAAGAGAATATCCCTTCTTCAGAAACGGTGCCACCATTGGAAGACCAAACCGGGTCAACCAACATTTTTAAGTCGAATTGATCGTATCCCATCGCTTGCAACTGAACAGGAGTGTTGGTTTTGATAATGGTTTTCTCAGCGGATAAATCTATTCTCGACAAAGTTCTGGTTTCGGTAGCCGCTACACCATAGATTTCCAGTTCAAATATGGAGTAACCATAGGTCAGGTTGCGCTCAGTTCCGTATATACGGATATATCTTCCGGTTCCTTTAACAATCATATCACGGATACCTGCACCCGGATTATTAGTCTCTGAGTATATCGATGTCCAGCTGCCATCGGTGGCATCATCTGATACTTCGACTTCGTAAACCTTTGCCGATGCTGCTTCCCAGTTAATGATTACTTCAGCAATGTGATATTGAACTTCCAGATCAACATAAATCCATTGAGGATCTTCGAAAGCACTTTCCCAACGTGTCTGATCATTACCGTCTACAGCAAGAGATCCGTTACCCGATGAGGTGGTTACTGTTTTATTTAACGCCAGATTACTGGGTTCTGCCTTTGCTGAGATGACATAGGCAAAGGTCATTAATAATGCCGTAGCCAAAAAAATGTACTGTTTTTTCATGATTTGGTATTTAAGTTATGCATACAACACCCTAAGACAAGGGCTATAGACGTCCTTATCGGAATGTTTTCTTAAGAAATTCAGATTATGGAAGGATGGAATGTGTTATTCTGTAATAACCAATGGTTTTACAAGTGAATTTCCGGATCCTTTGGGTTTACAACGGATAAAGTAAATGCCTTGACTGTATTCATCAAGATTAATGATTTGTGTGGATGATTTGATTTTCTCAGTTCGCAGCTTCTGACCTGCAGCGTTAAAAATGCTTATTTCGGATAACAGGTGTTTGTTATCTTCAAGTGTAACGCTGGTTTTAGCCGGATTAGGAAAAAAATTAATATCATCCGATTGAATATCATTGACTGCGGTTGTGGAACTTCCATAAACCTCCAGTTCAAATAAGCTAAATCCCCACTGTGTGTTTCGTTGATTACATAATACGCGTAAATACCTTCCGGTTCCACTAAGTGAGATGTCATCGGTTTCTCCATCGCCTGATGATTCAGTGTAAATCGTATTCCAATTAACAGCGTTATCTGAAACCTGTATTTCATAAGCTGATGCATGGGCATATTGCCATTTCAAAATTACCTGGTTGATATTGTAGCTTTTCTGAAGATCAACATATACCCATTCTGGCTGATTCCAGTTGCTGGCCCATCGGGTAGATTCATCACCATCCACGCAATATGCAGGAGCATAACTAGCATTCTCCTGCGATGAAGCATAAGCTGGTTTATTCAATGTCAGGTTATCACTTGTATGTTGCGATTCCACTTCTACCGAAAGGTTGTAGGTTTTTTCTCCGCAGGAACCATTTGTTGTTACCTGAACATCGCCGGAAGTACCGCCCCAGTTAACAACTATTTGATTGGTTCCCTGGCCTGAAGTGATGGAAGAACCAACAGGTACAGTCCAATTGTAACTGGTTGCACCCGGTGTATCAATACTGTATGTTTTATTTACATCACCTTCAATAACTTCACTTTCACCTTCAATAAAAGCACTGAAAGCACCCTGATAAACCCTTACATAGTCGATGGTGGCACTCATTGGGAATGTGGTTGTGGCATCCGGGTTGCCCGAATAGCTTCCGCCAACACCAACACTTAAAATGATAAAGAAAGGTCTATTAAATGGTCGATAACCATTAATCGGTTCCGAAATGTCGAAGGTGTGATAATTGATATCGTCAATGTACCATTTCAAATATTCTGGTGTCCACTCCAATGCGAATGTATGAAAGTCATCAGCAAATTTTCCAGTTGGAAGTGTATAGCTTCCCTGGTTATAATGATGTCCCCATGATTCCTGAAAATGAGCTGTTCCAATGTTGAAGGAAGGATCTCCACCTGTATTTTCCATGATATCGATCTCACCACATTTTGGCCACCAAACTGTTTCGTAATCTTCGCCCAGCATCCAAAAGGCAAATCCCAAACCTTGAGTATCCAGTCCTTTAATTCGGGCTTCGATTCTTCCATATTGAAAGGCTTGTTTTTGGTAGCTAACTAATCGACCACTTGTATATTGATATCCTGCGTAATTCTCTTTGCGTAATTCCAATACTAATTTACCATCTACAATTCTCACATTTTCAGTGCGGTTGGTTGCATAATCCAGCTGTCCGGTTCCCCAGCCACTTTGTCCGTTGCCTATTTCGTAAGTCCAGTAATTCAAGTTTAAAGATGATCCATCAAACTCATCGGACCAAACCATCGTTTCGCACTGTTGGGCTGTGCAATGTTGATTAACAGATGCTGATAGAGCAATAAATGGAATAAAAAAAGGAATTATTTTTGTGAAATGTGATAACATGTTTTTTGATTTTGTTTCGAAGCAAAGGTGTCAAATACACAATGAATAACCTTAATTTTCTATACTTTAAAGCTTCTTTTTTGCTACGTTATTATTACGCTCAGTTATGATAGTAATATCTTTAAATAAATAAAAATAAGACGTTTAGAGTCTTATTTTTAAAAAATATTTAATACGTCAGGATGAATTCATTTAGATTTTCAGATGATTCCAGGTTCATTCGTTTCCGAATTCTATAACGTGCCGTTTCAACTCCTCTGACTGTCATGTTTAAAAGTTGAGCCATCTCTTTGGTAGATAAATTCATTCTGAGGTAGGCACACATTTTTAAATCTTTAGAGGTCAGATCGGGAAAATCTTCTTTTAAACGTTTGATAAAATTGTTATGTGCCATATCAAATCGCATTTCAAAATCTTCCCAATGATCATCGGCCAGCTCCTGATCAATAAAGTTCAGTGTTTTGCCTAATCTCTGTGCGACCTTGTCTGAGGCGATCTCTTTTATTGATTCTACTTTTTCTTTTAATTCCGAAAGTTTTTCGTTTTTGTAAATAACCTTCATGGCCAGGCCTGATAATTCTTCTTTTTTTGATTGCAGATCATTGCGCAACTGTTCCTCCTGAAGTTTTGATTGTTCAAGACTTAATAAGTGTTTTTGTTCGTTTATCAACCTTTCTTTTTCGCGGGTTATACGTTTTGTTCTGATTTTAATAATTAAACCAATCATTAAAACAATAATCAAAAGGTACGCGATAAAAGCCGGATAAGTCAGATAGAGCGGTGTGGCAATAGAAAAACGAAAGTTTGCCTCGTTTGATTCTATTCCATAGGTGTTGCGAGCTTTCACCCTGAAAACATAATTACCCGGTGCTAGGTTGGTGTATTGCTTAAAAGGTTCTTTAACCCAATCGCTCCATTCATTATCAAATCCTTCGAGATAATATTTATATGCCAGATGATTGGTGTTTTCGTAAAAGCCGGTTGCAAAATCAAACTGCAGACTATTACTTGAAGGTGCCAGTTCTTGTTTGGCTGTCAAAATGGTGTCGCATAAAAAACGGATGCGATCATTGAAAATGATTTCACGGTTGTTTTTTAGGTTACTGACTCTTCGTAAAATCACCTGGAATGGCTGATGAAGCAGTTTGTTTTTTTGCATGTTAAAATAAACCACACCGTCTTTACCACCAATTAAAACGTTCTGATTGGGCAGGATTGTATAGGATTCAAATCCGGGAATATAAAAATCACTTAGCTTGACGAATGGAATGGATTCGATCGATGTCCTTCCATCCGGATGATTATTTATAATGCCTGCGTTATTGCTACCAACAAACCAAATATTACCCGAAGTGTCCTGTTTCAGCATTCTGCCAATCTTCCAACCCCATGTGTTTCGGGTCAGGTCATTATCAATTGTTATAGAATCAATTTCACTCTCGTAGCGATAGATACCATATTCTGTTCCAAAAACAATCTTTTGATTGATTTTAAAAACACTGTTGTAAAAATTTGTGGGTAATCCTTTTGAATTGTCGTAGAAGTGAAGTTCCTGTAATGTATCCGGATTAAAAGAAAGTTTCAGTTTATAAATTCCTTTATATCCGTGAGCAACCCAGATATAACCTTCATTATCTATTTCCATTACACGGCTTGATTCTTCAAAACCATCAATTATTTTTTCCATATCAAACCATCCACCCGGTTGTTTCTTTAGTACGGCCAAACCTTTGTATGTTCCTGCAATCAAACGAGACGAATCAGAAGGTAATGGTGCAATTTTCCAGCCACCATAAGTGGATATGGTTTGAGTGATTTCTCCGTTTTTAACCTGACTAAATCCTCCGTTATGCGCAACAATCAATTTATCATCAATGATGTTTAGACTCCAGTTAACCTCATCCGATCCTTTTACTTTTGAAAAGGCTGAATGAGATGAAAGGACATTATTCAGGTCTTTCATAGCAGCAAATAATAGTCCTTTGTGAGTGGCCAGGTAGAGCTTATTTTCAAAGATAGCAGCATCATAAACTTCAACGGGTTCATCACTGTTGGGTAACAGTCGGGTAAAGGGCGATGCAAGTTCTATAAAATCGATTCCTTTTTTGTTGGCAACCCACAAATTGTCATTTCTGTCGAAGTAGAGAGTGCTAATTTCGTTGCTTTGTAATCCTTTGGTTCGATTCAGGTGATTAATCACTTCATTGTTTTTATCAATCACAAATAAACCATCCTGTCGGGTTCCGATAATTAAGTCACCTTGCTTATTTAAACGTGCTGCCGTAATCTGTGCAGCTGTAAAATCTACTGAAGGTTTGGAAGAAAAAGGTACTAATTGATTGTTTTTTAATTCAAATATTCCGGCTTGTTGAGTACCTATTAACCAACTGTCCTTTCGAGGCAAAATAAATCGCACCCAGGTATTTTGAAGAACTGAAGTCCCGGGAATTATATCAAAACCGCTGCCTGTAAAAACAAATAAGCCATCTGTGCCTTGCACAATTATTTGATCGTTTATTCTAAAAGCACTGAGAATTCCTCCGCTTAAAGCATAAACAGTAATTTGTTGGTTACGATATATATATAATCCATCCCAACATTGAAATATAACTCTGTCGTCTAATACAAAAGTATTAACGATATCACCAAAATTCCGAAATTCAGGAGGAGTCTTGTCTAGCAAAGAGTGAAAAATCAGTCCGTATGGTTGCATGTAATCGATGTACCCAAAATCACCCTGTGCACCTACATAAAGACGGTTGTTCCGGTCAAGAGCAAGAGACTGAACATTGGAACGGTTGGAAGGAACCTGAATTACCTGCCAGTCGTTACCATCAAACTCAAGAATACCATAGTCGTTGGCAAAGTATAAAACTCCACGTTGATCCTGAACAATGCAATGGTTATTATTAGAAACATGATGGTCTTTTTCGGTGTAGCCGGTAATAAATGGAACCCCAGAGCTAAACTCATCAGCTGATAGGTGATTAAGAATGAAGAACAGGAATATGAGTATTGATGGTTTTTTCATTCGGATACAGAAATACTTGGATATTGTAAAAATAACTTTTTGGGATAAATGCGCTTCATAAAAACGTAATAAAAAAAGGAGCTTGCACAAAGGTTGAAAACGTTAAAGTGCCAAATAATCAGATAAATGTGTCATATATTTAAATTTGTGACGTAATAATAACGTAGTGCCAAATAGGTTTTGAAGTGGTCAAAAATATGGGGTAATGTAATTCTTTTCTGATTTTTGCATTCATCTATTTCACAAACTGCCAGCATTATTAATCCAAGTTAATTAAAAACAAAATGAAAAAAGTTTACCTCTTTATTTTCGCTTTAAGCTTTACCATAATAGCCGGAGCACAAGGTTATGAATTGGTTTGGGAAGAAAATTTCGACGGAGATGCATTAAACCCTGCGATATGGAATGTCGAGCAAAGTGAAGGTATCTGGAATACCGGTTCAAACAGCGAATTGCAACATTATACGGCTGACAATGTTACGGTAGGTGATGACGGAAGTGGAAATAATTGTTTGATACTTACTGCTAAAAAAGAGAACTACAATGGATATGCTTTTACTTCGGGTCGAATCAATTCAAAAAGTAAGTTTGCTTTTAAATACGGCAAGATTGAAGCTCGTATAAAACTGCCTGATCTGGCCAATGGCTTATGGCCTGCTTTCTGGCTTTTGGGTAATACGCAAGCTGGCTGGCCATCATGTGGCGAAATTGATATTCTTGAGGCAGGACATGCTGATGGAATTACCAATAATCAACAAAACACAACTTTTGGAGGTGCACTTCATTGGGAGTACAACGATGGTTATGCAGGTTATGGATATAGTTCACAGGCTCCGACTGCCCTGAACAACGATTTTCATACATTTTCTATGGTATGGAGTGCTACCAATATCAGCATGTATCTTGATGGCAGCTCAACGCCTTATTATTCAATGAATGTAGATGGAAGCGATGCGGAAGAGTTTCGCGATTATTCGATGTACCTGTTGCTTAACCTGGCTGTTGGCGGTATGTTTCCTGATATCTATAATGAAGCCGGAATTACAGCACCTATGCCAGCACAAATGTTGGTAGATTATATAAAGGTGTATCAAAAGACAGGTGAGGGTGAATTGGTGACTTCAATGCCTTTGTATGGTGATCTGGCAGTTTATGCCGATGGAAAATCATACGATAATGCATTGGATCTTGGTTTTGATGCCACACTTTCTTCTACAGGAGTAACAGCCAGATCCGGAGAAACAGCAGTTGAAGGTTCTGAAGTATTATCCTATAACGTTACAGCCGGAAATGCTTTCAATATTAATATTTTGTCATCGGCTATTCAGGATTTATCGGCCATATCTTCAACCGGAAGCATTGATGTTTATATCAAAACCAATATTCAGGATGATCTTTTAATTGGATTGGGTGATACAGATGATAAAACCAGTTTAATGACTGTTGGTTCTTCAACACCTTATAATGTTAGTCGTGATGAAACATGGTCGCGTCTTGCAATTCCGTTGCAGAATTTAAGCAATATTGATTTCACAAAAATTGATGATGTTTTTACTTTGCAGGGAACATCTACTGCAGATGGTTATATTTCAATTGATAAAATTATTCTATCGAATACAACTGCCAATTTTAATTTATTCGGAATCTTTACCGAAAATCCTTCCATCACTGAAAAGTTCATTATCGATGATATTTCAGGGCATTTATATATCTGGAATAATACCATGGAAGCCATTGAAGAAGCTCCAACGTATGATGGAAACGATGTACTTGCATTTACTTCACCAGCTACCAATACCTGGTTTGGTTATGGATTATTTTCTGATGCAGGATTAGATCTTTCACAATTTGCTAACGGTTATCTGAAATTTTCATTGCGTACTTCTTCTTCAGCCGATTTTTGGGTAGGAGTAGGCGGAGCAAACAATACAGAAGCTAAAATACATTTTGTTGAAGGTTCTGATCCAAATGGTTTTGTGCGTGATGGCAAATGGCATCAGATAACATTGGCAGTTAGTGATATGGTGGCACAGGGACTTGACCTATCTTCATGCGGAAATGTATTTATGTTGGGCGGTGCTCCTTATATTTCTGATATTTTAGTGGATGATATCTTTTTTGCTGCGAATCCTGAGAACATTGGAAATACAGCATATAATCCAAATTGTGATGCCGCCTTACCCGGTTCTGATAATACCGGAATAACTGCAGAGTATTTTGGTATTTATACCGAAAACTCAAATGTAACAGAGCGTTTTGCTATAGATGATGTAAAAGGTCATATTTATATCTGGGAAGGAACACTTTCTGCTTTAACCGGAGGTACTCCATATGACGGTGTTGATCAGTTATACTTTAAAAGCGGTAATGCAGGTTGGTATGGTTTCGGTATCTTTTCTGATGATGCTTTGAATCTGACTCATTATGCCAACGGAACACTATCCTTATCCTTAAAAACTTCGTCATCCAATGATTTCTGGTTTGGAATAGCCGGTGCTGCCGGTACTGAAGGAAAAATTACCTGTAGCAGTACTTCAGGATACAATATCGATAGAGATGGTGAGTGGCACAGAGTAATTATACCAATGCAGGAATTGATAGCTCAGGGATTAGACTTGAATGCCTGTGGTAATATTTTTATGCTGGGCGGATCAAGCATCACTGATATTGCCATTGATGATGTGATATTAACAGCCGGAACCACACAACCTAATAACCCGGATGCGAATATACCAAGTGCGGTAAAAAATATGACAGCTGATCAGGTAAGAATGTATCCAGTTCCGGCTAATGACATTTTAAATATTGAAGCATCAGAATCGATTGAATCTGTTGAGATCATTAATCAGATGGGTATGATTAGTGTGAGTCGTAAAAATCTTGAAAACAATAGAATTGAATTGCCAGTGCATAATCTGGCGAAAGGAATTTACCTTATCAAAATAAGCTACAGTAAAGGTGGAAGCGTTGTAAAGAAATTAATAAAAAAATAGTCTGACCCTTTTTCATTATTTAAGCAGCACGTTCAAGTGGAATGTGCTGCTTTTATTTTAACACCATCTTAATTGCTTCAACAGTTTGGGCAGCGTTTCCAATAAATAATTGATCATCAATCTCAAAAACAGGACGTTTTAAAAAAGTGTAATCCAGTAATAGAAGTCTCTTATAATCTGCATCCTCATTCACGGGATTTTGAGCTAGGGTATCTTTTAATTTTCGTGCCCGCTTGTTTATCAAAGCCTCATAGCTTTGTGTGTGTTCGAAGAAACTCTCGACTTGTTCTTCTGTTACCGGATTGAATTTGATATCCTGCAATTCAAAACTTTCATCTACACCCACTTCTTTCATAATGCGTTTGCATGTATCGCAAGTTGACAGAAAATACACTTTTCGGCTCATAATCATTCTTTCGTTTGATTCGAAAGATAAGGAAAATCAAGGCTTCATTCTAATAAAAAAGTTTGGTTCGAAATAGCATAGTGGGGGAACGTACTACACTATCAAGAACCAAACTTTAATTTCTATGCTTAATACAATTGGTATTAAACGTTATGTGTAAGAGCCTATTTATTTAATAAGAAGTGTTTTAATTACAGAGTCGGAAATTGGTTTATCCTTACTTACAACTACAAACCCTGCATCAATATATTGGCCTCCATCATTTTGATGACAATGGATAGCAATAACATTCTTGCCTTTAACCAGGGCTTTTTTAGCTTCGTCCGACAACTCAATATTAATATAACCCGAAGTCCAGTTCGGTAAATCAGCAGCTTTCACACCATTGATATAAACCACACCATTATCATCGTGATGAACTCTAAGGTATAATTTGCTTAAGTCAAGTTTTGAGACATCGCCCAATTCAAATTCCTGACGAACCCAAATATCTTTGGTTTCCCAAGTTGTACCATTGATGGCTTGAGGAGTTCCTGCAGATCCAAAACCACCTTTACCGGTTTTCCATGCTGAAGCATTGAAGTCAGCCTTCATCCAGTTGTTTGCTGGTTGATCAAAAGTGTATTGCCAGCTTCGGTCTTCAACTTCAGCAGTAGGCAAAACGTTATAAACATACTCGTAAATGTTTTTATGAATTACCTTTTGATTGGATGCAAACACTTTTGCAGGATCAACCTTCATAATACGATCATATGTCATGATACCATTCAACTCAATTTCAACATCGGTAATTTCGGTGTAGACAGCTGCACTTAAACCATTGTTGGTTTTGAATTTGGTTAGCATGGTTGTGAATTCATCGTACATGTTCAGGTACTCTTCATCAGTCTGAATCATTACATATTGCATCAGGTCATCCGGATTCCAGATATGACCGTCAATTTGATAACCGATACCTCCGTATTCGCCACATGCAGATGCCTGATATGGGCTATATGGGCATGATGGTGGAGGATAGCTATGGTTATCAATTACATCACCATTACCTTCGTGTTGCCATCCACTGGCTTCGTTCACCAGTCGTGATGGATCTAATCCTTTTACCAAAGCACAGTATTCTTTCACATCATGTTGTGCCTGAGCTTCGTTGAAGATTACCCACATCACAATACTTGGTATGTTTTGATGCGTTTCTACCATACGCATTAACTCAGTTGTAAAGGCTTCTTTATTGATTGGAGGTGTTCCGGAAGTATATGAGTTTGGAGATGGCATATCCTGCCATACCAACAGACCCAATTTATCAGCCCAGTAGTACCATCTGTAAGGCTCTACTTTGATGTGTTTACGGCTCATATTGAAGCCAAGTTTTTTGGTCATTTCAATATCAAAGCGTAATGCCTCATCTGTTGGTGCGGTATAAAGCCCATCAGGCCAGAATCCCTGATCCAATGGTCCCATCTGGAAAGTGAACTTGTTATTCAGATACAGTCGTTGGAATTTGCCATCGAAGCCTAATGATATTTTACGCATACCGAAGTAAGTATCAACCTTGTCAACTACTTTGTCACCATCTTTCAACGTAATTGTCATATCGTATAAGAAAGGACTGTCAGGTGACCAAAGTTTTTGATTCTTGATTTTAATCTCGGTTGGAGCCATTGGTTTGCTGTTGATGGTAGCAACTA
Organism: uncultured Carboxylicivirga sp.; assembly: GCF_963674565.1. Classification (NCBI taxonomy): domain Bacteria; kingdom Pseudomonadati; phylum Bacteroidota; class Bacteroidia; order Marinilabiliales; family Marinilabiliaceae; genus Carboxylicivirga; species uncultured Carboxylicivirga sp. The sequence goes on along the minus strand of NZ_OY771430.1, from coordinate 3,970,722 downwards.
CTTTGTTTCCATCTTTAACCACAGCTGTATAGTTCAATAATCGTCCGCCTTCGGCTTTAACAGAAAGGTTTAGCACTGATTTGTCAATATCCGGAACCATTTTAAAATCAACTATGCGTTGTTGAGGAACAGGTTCTAACCAAACCGTTTGCCAGATACCAGTAACCGATGTGTACATGATACCTTCCGGATTCAATGTTTGTTTGCCACGAGGGAAACCTTCTTTTACAGTTGGGTCCCAAACCTTAACAGTTATTGATTGCTCTCCTTTGGTAAGCGCATTAGTAATATCAAACGAGAAAGGATCATACCCTCCCTGGTGAGTACCTACACTTTTATTGTTGATAAAAACTTCACATTGGTAATCAACAGCTCCAAAATGAAGCAATACTCTTTCACCATTCCATGATTGAGGTACATTAAATGATCTGCGATACCATAAACGTTCGTGGTGTTCCATTACACCCGAAAGAGCTGATTCAACAGCAAAAGGCACTAAAATATTTCGTTTCAGATTTCCTTTTGGATAGGGCTCATTTTCCCAGGTGCCCGGTTGAAATTGCCACAGCCCGTTAAGATTCATCCATTTTTCGCGAACCATTTGTGGACGAGGATACTCTGGTAATACATTTTCAGGATCTACATCCTTCGCGAATTTTGTCATTAACGGTGCCTGCTTCGATTCCCATTTCTGGGCTTGCAGACCAATTGATGTTAACAACAATGTAATTGATACAAGCAATTGAAATTTTTTCATCACGAGGTTTGTCTCTTCTTATATCAGTATTAATATGCACTGATACTTTATTTATACTTAAACTATCAATGCAAAAATGAAAAATAGGATGATGAAGAAATGAAACGATCTGGTCAAAAAAGGATACGGACAAGCCAATCGTGCCCAATTATGAATATAAATAGAAATTTATGGTTGGAATCAATCAAATAAAATACAATTGTAAAACAGTTATTGGAAGTTTCTGAAATTATGTAGATACATTCCAACCCAACGCATTAATAATCTGGTTAAAGATGAAGTGTCATGTTAATCTCACACATTTAATGGGATTGGTAGTTTTGCGAGCAGCAATAAAATTGATGAAATTAATTAATCTCAGCGGTTTACATTAAAACCGCTGAGTATAGATTTAATTATTTTCGGAATTTTCAGTTTTAAAATAAGATACCAAAAGCGAAAGTTTTTTAGCCTGATTTATTAAACCATCTGAAGTTAAGGCCATTTGTTCTGAAGCTGTGGCATTTTGCTGTGCAATCTGGCTTAATTGCTGAACGCTCTGATTTACTTGTTCAACACCGTTTTTTTGTTCAATACTTGCAGCTGAAATCTCCTGAATCCATAAAGATGTCTTTTTAATTTCAGGAATTGTTTTTGAAGTGAGTCTTTCAGAATTTCTTGTGTTATCAAGACTTACCTGAGCTAATCTGGTAATCTCATCTGCTGCAAATTTACTTTTTTCAGCTAATTTTCTTACTTCGGAAGCTACAACAGAAAAGCCTCTGCCATGTTCTCCAGCCCGCGCAGCCTCAACTGCTGCATTAAGAGCTAAGATATTGGTTTGAAAAGCTATGTCGCTAATCATATTAATCTTATCAGTGATTGATGTCACTGATTCAAGGCTCTCTTCTGCGGCTTTACTAACTTGTGTCATATCATTTGCTGATGAAACAGCAATCTTTTCGGTTTTGACAGAATATTCGGTTGTTTGATCAATATTGGCTACGATTTCCTCCATTGTAGATGAAACTTCTTCCACAGAGGCAGCTTGTTCATTAGATCCCTCAGCAATTATTTCTGAAGTTCTGTTCAAGTTTGTACTAATATTTGATATTTCAACTACTTCTGATTGAACACCTTTAATAACTTCAGTTAATTTCTTAACCAAGTTCAGAATCGCTCTTGAAATATCACCAATTTCATCCTTTCCCTTTAAATAATTCTCAGGGACTTTAATATTTAACTGTCCTTGCGATAATAATAATAGATTATTTGTGGTTGCTTTAAGTGCATTTACAATTAGCCTTGAAAGGAAAAGAGAGATTGTTATAAATGTGATTAAACTTAAGAACAATACAACCTGAATGATAATAGCTAATTTTTTAGATTGTTTCTCCGTTTTCTCAAAGGCCATACTCATATCATGTTTCGCATTTGATGAAATCGTTGATAAAAGATCTTTAAGAACTGTCAGCTTACTTATCATTCTTTGCATATTCATGCTGACTTCTTCTGAATATTCTTCAGCAATCATACTCTTCGAAGTTGTAACAGCCACCTCGTAATATTCATTAAAGAGGATCATTGTACTATCAATCTTAACTTGATTTCTTAAATCAGTAATTTTTTTTGCGCTGTCAGCCAATGTTCTAAATTGCTCTGCCAAATCTATTGTTTGATTGATTTTATCCAAATCCTGGGCTGCAACACCATCTTGAAACGCCTTTTGAAGTCCTGTTTGTGTGGAAATTAATTCATTACTTATTTCAATAAATGGGATATGTCCATTTTGAATTGAATCTAACTCCCTTTTACTAATATTATTGCTTCTTTGAGTTACTAAGAAGATTACAGCAACAACAATTATAAAGAGTACAGGAAATAAAAGAATTTTCTTTTTCAACTTTAAGTTATGCAACGTTCTCATAATAATTAATTGCTGATAGTAATTACTTTAACTCCACTTGCATCACTCGAACCTGAAATGTATCCAATTGCACCAGCATTATTTTTTACGTACTCAATAACTTCTTTGTCAGCTCCTTTTTCTATAGGAGCTGTTGCTGCACCTGAGAAGATGGCCTGTTGCCAGTAGCTTCTAATCGCAGAAATTTTTTTGTTATGAACTTCTGTCGTAAATAATTCTCTTGTAGTTGAATTAATTGTAAGGTCAACTGGAACTATGGCAACACCATTTTCCCATTTTGTTTTTTTCTTTAAAAAGATTTGAGATATGTCTTTTTTAGAAATTGTTGATATGCTATTTGTGTTGTTAACAATTACTTTATATGATTGTGCGAGTGTTTCTCCGGTAAACACAATTAACATGAAAGTGAATAATAGAATAATTTTTTTCATGATAAAAATTTTAAAAAGAATAAATAAAAGCGAACACTAAACCATTAATGTTTTGAGCATCGTGTTGATAGTTAATATACTCAAGCTTAAATGTTGCTTCAAATATTGGCTTGTATGAGGCACCAATAGTATATCGGTTAAAATCAATATCATTGGTTGTTTGGGCTTCAAATCTTGCATATGGTGTAACTTTATTAATCATTTGACTCACTTCAATGAATGAACCTTGTAAATCAATATTGTCTTGATCAATTGTCATATCACCATTCCATAACTCTCCAATAATTCGCGTATTATTGTATTTAAATCTGAAGTTCATTCCATAAGTAATTTTCTCAGATTCCCGATGAATAGTAGCATTCATTGACGGAATATAAATTGGCATTATCTCCTTCTTTGGGATGAAAATACTTGCACCAATTATGGCCCAATCATTAATTGAAAATCCGGCGTTTCCTCCAAATGCAATATTATATGTGTTGTTATAGCTTGGATCGACAGTATAAGTACTGTTTACAAGTGTTTTGTAGTAGGCCACTTCGTCACCAAAAAATCCTACGGCACCTGTTTTCATCCAGGTTGTATTGCGATATCCTCCCGCAAAAAGGTCATAGTTAAATTTAAATTGCTCTCCAAGAGATCCGTTAATGGATAGACCATCAATGTTTAATGGGAAAAATTCATGGTTAGATATCAACACAGGAAGAGTAGCACTTGTATTTACCGGAGCGTAATAATATGTATTCATAGGACTTAGAGGTGTTAAAAAACGTCCCACCTTTAAATTCATTTGATTAGAAGCGGTATATTCAATATTAGCTTCATTTAACATCTGATCAAAACTAAAGTCAGGACGATAAACAAAGACAGATTTGAACGTTAAGTCCTTTATCGGTTTGTAGTTTGTAAGAAATCCTGCTTCAGACAAGGCTACACCGTAATTATTTTCATAACCTTTTAAATCATCAAAATAATTGAATTCAGTTGAGATGTAACCGGTAATTTTCATTTGAGGCTCCCATGATGTTTGAGCAACTATTTGATTAGTTAATATTATCAATGTCACAAAAAAAGAGGAGACAATAATTCTTTTCATTTTTGTTTATTTTAGTTTATAATTTGTTTTGTAATTTTCTGACTGATGCGTGTTTGAAGTAGAGGCCATTAGTATGTACTTTTTCAACTGCTTGTTTGAGCTCGGAGTAAACATCCTTTTTTAATATGCAACCTCTGAAACCTGCTTTAATTAGTGCTTCAATATGGTATCTATCTGAATGTAGAGTGATGGCAATAAATTTAATTTCAGTTCTGGAATAGCCATTTAAGAGGTTAAAAGTTGTTTCAATACCGTTTAATTTTGGCATATTAATATCCATTAAAACAATATCCGGTATTATTAAAAATCCTTTATCAATAAGACTGAGACCAGATTCCTCTTCCTGAGTAATCGTCCATTCCGTTTCTGATTCTATAAAAAAACGTAATCCTTCCCTGAAGAATTTATTATCGTCGACAATGCTAATCTTTAATGAATTTGACATAGATCATATTTTACGATACAAAGTTGTAAAGTAGAACAGATCCACAATTGAGGGTAAGTAGGTAAAAGGCAGTAAAAACCACCTAATTATTATAAGGGAAAACCCTTAGTTGTATTAAGAAAAAGCGATGAAAATTAGTTAGATATATAACATGATGTTATGTAAGATGCATTATGACAATGTGTTATAACATATTGAAAAGAAGAATTAAATCTGGATAGATTTCTTATAAAGAGCAGTAATTGTGTTTTAGAGCCCAAATTACCAATTGAGCAACGTTTTTTTGGTTTGTTTTTTTTAGAATGTTGGATCGATGTACTTCAACAGTTTTAGTGCTTAGAAATAGTCTTTCTGAGATTTCTTTGGTTGACATTCCTTTACATATTAACTGCAAGACTTCAACTTCACGGGAAGATAACTGATCCGGATCGTCTTCTTTTTTTGAAATGGCTTTGAATGCCATCTTCTTAAGGATCTCTTGAGAAAAATAATTTCCCCCCTTATACACTTCATTAATTGCCTGAGTCAACTCAAATTTTCCTGCTTTCTTTAAAATAAAACCGTGAGCTCCGGCATTAATCATCTGCATATAATAAGAGTCTTCGACAAACATTGTGACGGCTATAATTCTGACCTCAGGTTTTTTGACTTTACAGATCTTTGTTGTTTCAATACCGCTTTTCCCCGACATATTAATATCCATTAGTACAACATCAATTGTTAAGGATTCTATCGATTTAAGAAACTCATCTCCAGATGAAAAAGTGGCAACAACATTAAAATTATCAACTTGACTTAGTACTAACACCAAGCCTTCAATAAACATTTCATGGTCATCAACAATCGCAATGTTAATCATCAACTAACTTTTGGTAATATAATATTAACGAAAAATCCATTTCCAGGTTTGCTTTTTAATAAAAATAATCCATTGAAGGACTGAATTCTGCTACGAAAATTTTCCAGACCCATTCCTTTTCTTGTTAATTTTATTTTATTCGTATCAAATCCAATACCATTATCCTGGTATTGCATTTGTATTGATGAATTATTCTCCATCAACTTGAATGTCACAATAGTAGCATTAGCATGCTTTAGTGTATTATTGATTAATTCACAAAACAAACGGTAGATGGTTATCTCAATATGTTCATCAAATCTTTCTATTGTATCATGTATAAATTCAATTTGTAATTTTTCGTGAATTGAAAATTTTTCGATGAAAGAATTAATCGCAGCTACAACACCGTAATTAAGCAGAATATGTGGACTGATGTTAAATGAAATCTCTGAAATGCTATTAACAGCATCTTCTATTAATATGATTAACTTATTTTTTATCATATTTTGCTGCTCTATATCTTTAGAATCAGATAACGCCTGTGTATATAGTTTTATAGTTGTTAGTAATGGACCAATACCATCATGAAGGTCAGAGGATATTCGCTTTCTCTCATTCTCTTCTGTTTGAATAATTGAATTAAGAACTAAGTTTTGATTTTTCTTCTGATCAGTAATGTCTTTTTCAACAACCATGTAATAATTTGGTCCGAGTACTTTCAATTTTTGTAAGTTCACCATGGTATAAATCGCATCCCTTTTATCTGTAAACGTGTGTTTCCATTCAAAAGATTGTGGCTGACCAGCTAATGTTAAAATTACTTTCTCGTGTAAAAAAATTGATTTGTTAGGTTCGTCAAATTCATTGTCTATACTTGTGTATGGAAGTTCGGAGTTGTTGTTTACTATATTTTCAATGTTATATAGTTTTTTTGCAACAGCATTACAATCCACAACAGTTTTTCCATTCATTATTAAAATGGATTCATTGGTTTGTTCGAATAGAGTTCGGTATAGCTGTTCTCTTTTACCTAACTCTTCCAGGAAAACATGTTGTTTAGTAACATCTTTAATAATGGATAAGAAATTATAATTATTCTGATTTTTAATAGCAACAGCTTGAATCTGAAGTATAAGTTTATCGTTACTCTTAGTTTTTGTTTCTAAAACAACAGGGCCAGTTTCATCACCCTTAAGGGCAATATTCTTTATTTTTTCAATTACATCATTGTGTTGATAATCAAGTATTTTAAATAGGTTGTTATTAACTAATTCATGTCTTTCAAAACCTGATATTTTAAGAATAGACTGGTTGACTTCCAAAATTCTGTGATCTTCCGAAGAAAGAATAAAACCATCGAAACTATTATTGAATAAAGTGAGATAATTATGTGCTTGCTGAACAGCCAATGTTTCTGCCGTTTTTCGATCACTTATTTCCTGTTTTAACTTTTCGTTTAGTTCAACAATCTCATCAATATTTGATTCAAGTAAGGCTATATTTTTTTTATTATTAGCAAAAACATAAAAGATTAAAGTTGTCATAAAACCAATAGCAAGCATGTTGTTGCCAATTCGCATAATAATAATCGCTATGTCGTTGTGGTAATTATTTGTATTATAATAAAATGATATGATTTTATAATGAAATAATAATGGAAAAGTTATAAATAATATCACCACAAAAGATATAATCAAAATGGATGTTTTTGGGGGTGATGTTAGAACGTAGTAGGTGATAAGAACTATGAAAATACTTGACATAAATTCAATATTGGCCATATAAACTGCCTTTAATGCAAAAAAGAACATGATGATGACCAATAGAAATCTTTTTATTTTATATGGAACTTTCTTAAAGAAGAGAGTATGTAAAATTAGTATAACAATTAAAATGATATTAGATATAGTGGAGAGTGGATGATAGAAATTACTTTGGCGATTTATAATATGTATATATATAATTAGAGGTACAACTAAAATTGTCAAAGAAATTAAACCAATATTAGTTATTCTTTTGTTAAATTCAATATCCTGGATATTGTTTTTATTTTTTAAAAGACTTCGAAATTTCATTTATGACTGATTGGTTAGTAAAAGGCGAACAGTCCTCATGCACAAATAATTGAGTTAAAATTACATTTTTTTATCAGACTTTGAGTATTGTATTATTTAAATATGTATATATAATTCACGAAAGTAATAACTCTATCTAAAGGGCATAAGAGTTAATTCAAAGAATAATTAGAATCGTAGTTTATATAATGGATCAAATAATTTTCGATCCTATTTTCATAATATAATCTTCAAATTCTTCGCGAGGAACAACTGCTTTGTTTTTGATTTTAACGCGGTAGTTATAAATTGTATTAACAGAATATCGCAACAGATGTGCAATTTTAGAACTGTCTTTAATTCCCAGTCGGATAAGTGCAAATATGCGAATCTCGGTTGGCAGCGGTTCGTCCTTCTTTAACTCAATCTTTTCATCTTCCAGTAATAGATTATTGATTTGATCTACAAAATCGGGGAAGAGATGCAGGAAGATATTATCAAAGCTATTATAAAAATCATCCACCTCCTTCTCAATCAATTTGCGGGACTTGGTTGTAGTGTAAAGCTCTTCCACTTTATGGCCAACAATATTTTTATTTACCATTTTTCTGAAGTCGTCAAGCTTATCAATATAATCGGAACAAATAGCCAGAAAACTGCCAATGTAGTGTTCCTTAACCATGTCAGATTCAACTAAGTCGTGATTTAGCGTGTACAACTCAGTGTTGGCGGTTTGTAATTCATCATTTAATTCCCTGAGTCGATCATTTACCTTAATCAGTTCATCTTTTGCATTTCGTAATGATTTTATCTGTGTGAAAATTGCAATGATGGCAATCAATAATATAATACTTAATAAACTAATGGTTATTAAATATCTTCTGAGTTCGCTTTTTTGACGATCTGTTTTTAGTTGATAAGCTTCTGATATAAGTGGTAAAATATTGGAAATTTGCACGTATCGTAGACGTGAATTATAAAAAGCAGCATCTTCGAACGAAAACATTATATACCGGTAGGCATCGTCAATATTGTCTTCGTTGAATAGTATCATTGCCAGATCGGTCAGAGAGGCATTATCCTTAACCGCTGCTTTAATATCCGAAATGGCTGAAAGAATCAGGTATTTTTTAGCTGATTCCAGATCATTCTCCATCTTATATAAAATGGCTCTTTCAAACGTTATCATTGAATAGATTCGCGTACCCGATTCTGCCATGGCCAGTCTTTGAGTATTGATTCGTTTACAATCAATCATATTTCGATTATCACGGTATTCTTTTTCTTTGATGGCCAGATATTCTTCACTCGAGGGATCAAGAAATTTTAATAAAGTGTCAGCATAGGCATGATATTCCGCTCGATACAATTCAATGTTTTCTTTGGCTGGCGTAAAAAGAAATAACTCAGAGTATATTTTGGTGAAAATGCTGTAATATTCCTGTTTTTGCTCTTTATTGATGTTTTTAGAATCAACCTTTTTAACCACATCAAGTGCTTCCAGATATCGTCCTGAGAAAGCCAGCAAATTAGCAAGGTGTAAATTGGTTTCGTTTTTAAAATCCCTGTTGTCATATAGTCGTGCCAGTTCCAGGTTTCTGTCGATGTAATGAACCGCTGAATCAAAATTAAAGGGAAGATATTCGATCAACAAACGATTATTAACATAAAATTCACGGGCCGCAGTTAGTTCATTTTCATTCAATAAGCTTTTTAATCCATTAATCTTATTCTCTTTAATAGCCTGGTATTTACTGCGCTCGCTCATTGTTTTATTTAAAACAATAAAAAGGGAGTCAAGCTCAGTAGTAACGCTGGCAAAAGCCAATGAAGAAAGATGTATATATAAGAGTATTAGAAATGATTTTTTCATGCTGCTTTTAGCCGTATTGGATTCAAAATACAATAATAACTAATCAAAAGCATATTGTAAAAATTCATTTACATATAAGGTACATCCAAAAATAAATGTGAGTAAATAAAAAGGTTTTATTGTAATATGAGTTTAAAGTGAGGTTGATTTTTGGGGAAACTGTGATATATCAGTTAATATTATCGAAAGTTCTGAAGAATCTATGAAAAACACCTTGTCCAATCTATTTATTTTGTTTTTGGTTGCATGTAATGTTGCGGAGGATCCATCCCAAATTATATCGGCTGATGAATACAAAGATGCCGTTTATGCATCATGGATAGGGCAGATTATTGGAAATACATACGGATTGGGATATGAATTTAAATACATTGATGAGCCTGGTCCAGATCAATTTCCTTATGGGTACTCCTTTACTTTGGCTGATCTGAAAAAATATGATGGGGCCTTTTCTGATGATGATACTGATATTGAATATATGTATCTGTGTCTAATGGAGAAGAATGGTATTGTACCTACTTACTTTGACCTGGCAGAAGCCTGGAAAACTCATGTTAAAGAACGTATTTGGTTTGCCAATCGAATGGCAATGACGTTAATGCATGCGGGTCATTATCCACCCGTTACAGGTAATAAACAGTATAACTGTGAATGGTTTCAGATTGATCCGCAATTGGTAAATGAAATATGGGCAATCACATCTCCGGGGATGATCGATTATGCTGTAGCTAAATCGGAATATGCTGCCCGTATCACAAGTGACGATTTTGGATTGGAACCCACTTTACATTATGCAGCCATGTATAGTTCAGCTTTTTTCGAAAAAGACATCAATGAATTAATAGAGATTGGAATCCACGCTTTGCCAGTTAACTGCCGATTTGCAAAGGCAATTGAGTTTGTAAAGGAACAATATCAGCTATACCCGGATGAATGGCAAAAAGCCAGAGCCAATGTAATTGAGAAATACTATAGAATTGAGGATTATAACCGTCACTCGTGGGCAGCGGTTGATGCTACACTAAATGGGGCATTGGGTGTAATGGCATTACTTTACGGGCAGGGAGATTTTCAGAGGACACTTGACTATGCCTGTGCTTTTGGTATGGACGCTGATAACCAGGCTGCAACCATGTGTGGTTTACTGGGTATTATAAATGGATTTAAAAGTATTCCTGAGGAATTAATGTTTCCGATAAAGGATATGAAATGGGAGCTCCCATTCAATGATTCTTATCGAATGATTACCCGTGAAGGCCTTTCGGATGCCAGAATAACAGAACTGGCAGAACGAACCGTATTACAGGCAGAAAAGATCATTGTTTCTAACGGTGGAGAAAAATTCGAAAAGGATGGAAAGAAGTATTATAAAATAGCCTCTGATGCCAAGTTCCATGCTCCGTTTGAATTTAATCCAATACCTCTGCAATCCCTTCGGGTTGGTCAATACTGGGAATATCCAGTTTATGCAGGCTCAGTAGAAAAACAAATTGAAATAATTGGCAATTTACCTGCTGGTATCATTTATCAGGATGGTTGCCTTTCTGGCACTCCTGAGCAAAAAGGTGATTATTCATTTACGATGTTAGCTTCAAATCTCGACAATAAGATTGAAAGGAAGGTTCACCTTAATGTTTTCGATAATAACAAAGCTCTTACAGCGACTGAGATATTATTTAATACAACTTCTACAAATAAAGATATAGAAGTAATCAGAGACAGAGATGTCAGAACTGGCTATATGAGTTTAAAAAACAATCATCTTCCGGTGACTGATTTCTATGGATACTTATGGGATGAGCCTCAGTCAATCTCATCATTAATTTATAATAATGGTAAACCCGGGGAATTTTATGGCTGGTTTACAGATTTTAGAATTGAATATCTTGAGGATGATAAATGGAAAGAGATTGATGAGAAAAAAATATATCCTGAATTAAATACGGATAATAATCAATGGATGAAACCAGCTTATCAGGATTTTACTATCCAATTTGATACGATTCAAACAAAAGGAATCAAAATTATAGGGCACGCAGGGGGAATAGAGAAAGATGCTGCCAATGCACATCTGGGGATTGAATATGCCACATCAATTAGTGAATTGGAAGTGTATTAGAAAGATTAATTGAAAATACCTGACAAAAGAGTACACTAATCAGCGAATCTTAAAATTCGTTGACAATGTAATTTTTTGTTTTGTTATAAATACTTAATTTTAAATGACATCTAACTTTAAAAGAATGTGTCTTTATGGCAACTAAATCTAATTTTAATCCAAAACAACTCTCTTTTCTTGCTGTTTTACGGGTGCTGATGGGTTGGTACTTCTTGTACGAAGGCATCGTAAAATTTCTTGATCCGAATTGGAGTTCTTATGCTTATTTAATGAATTCGCACGGACTGCTTAAAAATGTATGGCTGGCTCTTGCCGAGAATGCAGCATTACTTAAAGCAGTTGATTTTTTAAACACCTGGGGACTAATAGCTATTGGACTTGGCTTAATGCTTGGCTGTTTGTCTAAAGTGGCATCCTTATCCGGGGCGATATTGGTACTGTTGTACTACTTGTCATACCCGCCAACAGTTGCTTCCCAGAATTTCCACTTAACCGGCGACCATGTGTTGTGGGTAGACAAAAACCTCATATTCGCAGTCGTGTTAATGGTTTTATATTTCGTTCCAACCAGTCAATTTATTGGTTTTGACAGGTTATTGTTTAAGCATAAGAATTCAATCAATGGATAATAACAATCAAAAAAAATACAACCGTCGGGATATTATTAAAACATTGGCGACTGTTCCTGTCTTAGGAGCTTTCGCCTATGGTCTTTCAAAAAAACTTCAATATCGCGAGGAACAGACATATCGCATAGCTGATGATTTAGGTTTAAATTTATATGACGATCCTGATCCTGTTTCTTCAGGAAGTGATCGTATCATCCGGATTGGAATAATAGGTTCAGGTATAAGAGGCCGACAGTTATTGGAAGCTGCCGGATTTGCGCATCCTGATGTATTGAAGGATTGGGCTTCGAGTGCAGAAAGAAATTCTGATGATACCCGTTTTCAGGATTATCTGGGTCAGGATGATTTGCAAATTGAAATAACAGCTGTTTGCGATATATTTGATGTTCATGCAAACTATGCTTTACTGGCATCAGCGAATGCAAAAAAGGGTATTGATAAAGATAACTTGAATATTAAAGCTAAACGTTACCAAAACTATCGTGACTTAATAAATGCATCGGATGTTGATGCTGTAATCATTGCAACACCTGATCACTGGCATGCTCAAATGGCTATGGATGCTGCCAAAGCCGGCAAACATATTTATGTTGAAAAAGGATTGACACGAACGGTAGAAGAAGCATATGCTTTACGTGACGTAATCAAACAATCAAACGTAGTTTTACAGTTAGGTCATCAGGGGCGTCAGACAGCTTCTTTCCGAAAAGCCAAGCAGTTGATTGATAAAAATATTTTAGGTAAAATATCTCTGATTGAAGTTTGTACCAACCGTAATGATCCCAATGGAGCCTGGGTGTATCCGATTCATCCCGATGCTAATCCACAAACAGTTGATTGGAAACAATTTATTGAACCAACCAATGCTCATCCATTTAGTCTTGAAAGATTCTTCCGCTGGCGTTGCTGGTGGGATTATGGAACAGGTTTGGGAGGTGACTTGTTAACGCATGAGTACGATGCGATTAACCAGGTTCTTGGCTTGGGTATACCTCATTCGGCTGTTGCTTCGGGTGGAGTCTATTTCTTTAAGGATGGAAGAGAGGTGCCGGATGTTTACCATGCCGTATTTGAATATCCTGATCGTGATCTGACTTTTATGTACAGTGCCTCATTGGCCAACGATAATTACAGAGGCAAAGTGATAATGGGCCATGATGCAACCATGCGTATGGAAAACCGCCTGGAGATTTTTCCCGACAGAGGTTCTACACAATACAGAAAGCAACTGGATGCAGGTTTAATAAGGCCGGAAGAAGCCATGATAACCTATGAGCCTGGAAGAAATACTGTTGATGCTTATACTTCGGCCACAGAAAAATATTTTGCCAGCCGTGGATTGCTTTATACCCATGTAAAAGGTAAAAGGGTTAATACAGCACATCTTCATATTAAAGAATGGCTGGAGTGCATCAGAATGAATAAACAACCCAGCTGTAATATTGATCAGGCCTTTGAAGAAGCCATAACTGCTCATATGGCTACCATTGCTTATCGTGAAGACAGAAAAGTATTCTGGGATGCCGAAAAAGAACAAGTCATATAGACCTAAAAATAAATCCAATAAATCTTCTAACATCTAATTTTATGGAACATTCAAAAAAATCACAATTAAGCCGTAGGAGCTTTATCACTAATACAAGCCTGATGGCAGCAGGATTAGCTATGATGCCTTCAGCTGTATTTGCCAAACGTCGTAAATTATCACCCAATGATAAACTGAATATCGCCGGGGTTGGAATTGGCGGTCGTGGTTTTGGTGTGCTGAAAGCAATGGAAAGTGAAAATATTGTTGCTTTGTGTGATGTAGACTGGAAATATGCCAATGGCTGTTTCGAGCACTTCCCTAAAGCTAAGCGTTACTGGGACTGGCGGGTAATGTTTGATGAAATGGCCGATGAAATTGATGCTGTTGTTGTAGCAACAGCCGATCATGCTCATGCTATTATTGCAGCTCATGCCATTACTCTTGGAAAACATGTTTATGTTGAAAAGCCTCTGACTCACACTGTTTATGAGTCACGTTTACTGACTAAACTGGCCGCAAAATATAAAGTAGCTACTCAAATGGGTAATCAGGGAGCTTCTGGTGAAGGAGTTGCTTTAACAACAGAGTGGATACATAATGGAGAAATAGGTGAAATAACCAAGGTGGAAGCATTTACCGATCGTCCTATCTGGCCTCAGGGATTAAACCGACCAGAAGAAGTAATGCCGGTACCTGAAACGTTTAACTGGGATCTGTTTATTGGTCCGGCAAAGATGAGACCTTACAATCCGATTTATACACCTTGGAATTTCCGGGGATGGTGGGATTTTGGAACAGGTGCATTAGGAGATATGGCTTGTCATATTCTTCACCCTGTATTTAAAAGTCTGAACCTGGGTTATCCAACAAAAGCACAAGGAAGCTCTACTTTATTATTAACTGATGCAGCTCCAACAGCTCAACGAGTACGATTGACTTTCCCTGAAAGAAAGAGTCTGCCAAAAGTAAACATGCCTGAAGTAGAAGTACACTGGTATGATGGAGGTTTACAGCCTTTGAAACCTGAAGGATGGCCAGCAGGAAGAGATATGAATGATGCCGGAGGTGGTGTTATATTCCATGGAACAAAAGATACTTTGATATGCGGATGTTATGGAAAAGATCCTTGGTTATTGTCAGGAAGAGTACCTGATGTACCTAGAACACAACCTCGTATTAAAACCTCACATGAGATGGATTGGGTACGAGCCTGTAAAGAATCACCAGAAAATCGTGTTGAGACTTTATCTCCATTTAGCGAGGCAGGTCCTTTCAACGAAATGGTTGTTATGGGAGTTTTGGCAGTTCGTTTGCAAACGCTTAATAAAGAGCTGGAATGGGATGGCGAAAATATGCGATTTACCAATATTGGTGATGATGAGACCATTCGCACCGTTATTCGCGATGGCTTTAAAATTCATGATGGACATCCAACATTTAATAAAGACTGGACAGATCCGGTTAATGCCAATGCCTTTGCCCAGGAATTAATAAAGCATACTTATCGTGATGGTTGGACATTACCTGATATGCCTAGATAGATAAAAAAGATTTTCAAACCTTATAACTTAAATCAATATAATTATGAAACATATCCTTTTACTTGGAGCATTAGCTCTGATAATTTCGTCGGCTTGCAGCCAACAACCTAAAGAAAACAATACATTGACAAAAGAAGAAAAAGCGGATGGCTGGCAACTATTGTTTGATGGTAAAACATCGGATGGTTGGAGAAGCTACAATAAAACTACCTTCCCAAATGGATGGGATATAACAGAAGACGGAACATTGCATTGTCCGGGTTCCGGACGCGGTGAAGCCGGTGGTAAAGATCGTGGTGATATTTTATTCGGTGATAAAAAGTTCGGTAACTTTCATTTAAAACTGGAATGGAAAATTTCGGAAGGTGGTAATTCAGGTATTTTTTACTTAGGTCAGGAAAGTGATAGTATTGATTACATATGGAAAACAGCTCCTGAGATGCAGGTTTTGGATAACGAACGTCATCCTGATGCTAAAGCAGGTAAAGACGGAAACAGAATGGCAGGATCATTATATGATTTGTATCCTGCAGTTCCACAAAATGCAAAACCAGCTGGCGAATGGAATTCTGTTGAGATAAAAGTTTACAAAGGTTCTGTTTGGCATATCCAAAATGGAGAAACTGTGGTGGAATATCATTTATGGACACCTGAATGGAATGAATTGGTTGCCGGAAGTAAGTTCCCTGAATTGAATCCAAACTGGGCAGATGTTGCAACTGAAGGATATATCGGTCTGCAGGATCATGGCGATGATGTATGGTTCCGTAATATTAAAATTAAGGAGTTATGAAATCCCCGGCAATCAAAGTAAGTGTTTTACTTTTCATGGTTTCATTACTAATGAATGCTTGTTGTCAGGAGTCAAAACCAAAGAAAGATATCGGTTTGCAGCTATGGTCTGTTAGAGATGACATGGGTAAAGATGCAGCCGCGACTATTCAAAAACTAGGCGAGATAGGATATACCTTTATCGAAGCAGCCGGTTATGGCGATGGAAAATTCTATGGTATGAGTCCTGAAGATTTCAAAGCCTTGCTGGATAAAAACGGTTTAAAGTTTACGGCATCTCATGCCGGTCATCCGTTACCCGATTCAACTAACTGGGAGGCAGCTATGGCTTGGTGGGATCAGTGTATTGATGCTCATAAAGCTGCCGGCGCCGAATATATTATCCAGGCATCGATGGATGGCAAAGGATACGGTTCGGTGGAAGACCTGAAGCGTTACTGCGATTATTTTAATGCAGTGGGTGAAAAATGTAAAGCCAAAGGTTTACTTTTTGGTTACCATAATCACGACAAAGAGTTTGAAGAAGTAGATGGTCAGATACGTTACGATTTCATGCTACAAAATACCGATCCAGAGAAAGTATTCTTCGAATTGGATTTGTATTGGATAAAAGTGGGAGGAAAGAGTGCAGTTGATTACTTTAATAACTACCCGGGTCGTTTCCTGTTTTGGCATGTGAAAGATGAGAAGGAGCTGGGAGCAAGTGGAAAAATGGATTTCGAATCTGTTTTTGCGGAAGCTGAAAAAGCAGGTATGAAAAAGATTGTGGTGGAAGTAGAAGCCTACAATTTTGAACCATTGGAAAGTGTTAAGTTGAGCTATGATTATCTAAATCAAGCTGAATTTGTAAAATAAGAAATTATATTATTGGGAGTTATTGGCGGTCTTTCTTAAGGCCGCCTTTTTTGTACTTTTCAATCAGGATATTCGACATGTCGAATACTTGTGGTTACAACTGTTTAATAGAGTTTTATCTACATACAAATTGAATTCATCAATTCTTCTGAAGGGGCTTCTAAAAAGGCTTTTTATATCATTGACATAACTTCTGAAATACGCTAAATTACAATAATACTCTCTCCATTTCAGATAACCTGCTCTAGCTAAAAGCAATTTGTGTCATTAATACTCATCAATATGAAAAAACTTTTTACCCTTTTCGTTTTTTTAATTAGTATGAGCTTGGTTTTAAGTGCACAAACCAATGTTTCAGGCTATATTACAACCGACTCAACCTGGACGGTTGAAGGATCACCTTATTTGATAACTTCAAATCTGCAAATTACTTCTTCAGGTGTTTTAACGATCAATGAAGGAGTTGAGGTTAAGATTAATTCTAATACCAGTATTACAGTTGATGGAGATCTAATTGTTAATGGAACTGCAGGCAAGAGGGTTATTTTTACATCCTCTGCAGGTGCCGGACTTGGTCAAAAAGGAGACTGGAATACCATCGAAGTTCGAACTGGTGGATCAGCAACCTTTAATGCAACAACCATCGAATATGGAGGATATAGCTCATCGTATAATGCTTATTATGGCGCATTGAGCAGTAATGGTGGAACCATTACCATTAATGATAACTGTGTTATTAAAGACTCTAATAATGCAGGAATGGAAATTTATAATGGTGGTAATATTCAGGTTACAAGTGCTCAGATTACTGCATGCAGATGGCCGATAGTATACAGGGGATCTGCGAACCTAAGCTTTGATCATAATAACGTTGATATATCCGGAAATACATTCAATGGTGTTTATGTCGATTTTAGTTATCTAAATGGCGATATGACCCTTGATACCATCACTGTACCTTATGTAATTAACCGTGATTTGTATGTTCAGGCTGCTGCAACATTAACCATAAAAGCTGGAAATACTCTCAAATTCAACAATGGTAGTATATTGGTTAGGGGTGCGTTAATTGCCAATGGTTCAGTTACTGAAAGAATCAATTTTACATCCTATCAAAATGATAATTTGGGAGGCGATACAAATAACGATGGAGCCGCTACTCCACCGACTGCAGGCAACTGGGGATCGATACGTTTTGAAGATAGTAGCAACGATGGAGTTTGTAGTATCAGTTATGCCGACTTTTCCTTTGGAGGACGAGGAAATCGAGCTCCGATATGGATCCAGAATGCTTCGCCGAGCATCGAAAATTGTAACTTCGAGAATAACTATATTGGTGCTTATATTGAGTTTGATTCCAGTCCGACTTTCAGGTATAATACCATTGGATCATCCTCTTTGGTGCCTTTTGCTTTAACGCTGGATGCCTCTCCTACATTTACCAATAATTCATTTTCTTTTTCAGATAACACTTATGATGCCATTGGAATTATCAGTAGCACCATGACAGCCAGTGCCAGTTTGCCACAACGAGATGTTACAGGTATTCCAAACGTGACCTATTTATTGTTAGGATCGGTTACTATACCAGAAAGTATAACACTAACCATTAATCCTGGCGTAGTGATTAAAGGATACAGTCAATCGCATCTGATCATTGTAAAAGGAGCACTGATTGCTGATGGTGGCGATGCCGATCATTTCATAACATTTACCTCGGTACGCGATGATAATTTTGGTAATCCTCAGGATACTAATAAAGATGGAACACAAACAGTACCTGCAATTGGAAATTGGGGAGGTATTGTGTTTGAAAATACAATTGATGATGAGAATTGTGTACTAAACTTTTGTCGCTTGCAATATGGCTCTATGCCTGGTAGATACTACAATACTCAATATATTGGTAGTGGACAGATCACCATGGATAATGCAAGTCCTGAAATCACCAACAGCATTATTAAGGACTGTCATTATGGTATTTATGCTTTTCAGGCTTCACATCCTATTGTTGAGAATAATGAATTTGTGAACACAACCTATACTCCGGTTGCTAAATCAATCAATGCTTATCCGAAATTTAGTGGTAATAGTTTTGTGAATCCCGGTTGGACAGCCATTGGTATTATTGGCGAGAAACTTGGATTTAATGCCACGCTTGATAAGGATACAATTGCCGGATATAACAATATCTCGTATGTACTACTGGATGATCTGACAATTAATTCAGGTACAAATGTAGAAGTGAAACCAGGGGTGGTTTTGAAATTTAATCAAAACAGAAGCATCATTGTAAATGGTGGTTTTAAATCATCTGGTCTGGAAACTGATTCAGTTGTTTTTACATCCATCAAAGACGATAACTATGGTATTCCTCAGGATACCAAAAATGATGGAGATGCTGAAGCTCCGTCTGCCGGAAACTGGACCAGCATCAGATATATGGGAACTTCCAATGATGCGTTTAATTCAATTGATTATACCCGATTATTGTTTGGAGGTAACAGTAATTATGGGGTCGTTACCTGGGTTGATGCAGGTGGAGATATTGCAAATTCGTTAATCAGTGATTCCTACTATTATGGTTTAAGATTTGATGGCTCTTCTGCTCCTGATTGTTCTGAAAGTGTAATCATACAAAATTGTAGACTCGATCCGTTAGCCATGTCACTGATGTCCGATCCGTTAATGTCATTCACTTCACCCGACATTGCATCAAACGGAAACGGTAGTAATGGAATCCTTATTCTTGAAGGAAACCTTGCCAATTCAGCCAGTTTGGTCAAACGTGATGTTGGAGGAATCTATAACATTGCCTATATCGTTGATCAGTTAACCATTGGTAATAATGCAATACTTAGTATTTCTCCGGGTGTTGTAATTAAATTCAGAGATTATTATAGTAGCATAACTGTTAATGGGGCACTAAATGCTAATGGTACCACTGACGAAAAAATTGTTTTTACATCCATCAAAGATGATTCAAAAGGAGGAGATACAAACGATGATGGTAACGTTTCAATCCCACAAAGAAATAACTGGAGCCGTATTGTTTTTAATGCTTCATCACTCGAAGCCGATAACCTTTTGAATAACTGTATACTTAATTACGGAGGTTATACCTATTACAGTTATGGCAAAAACAGGAGTCTGGTTGATATATACGATGCCTTTGTTGAGGTTGATAGCTGTCAGATAGAGCACTGTCATTATGGAGGGATTGGTATTTTTGGTAGTTCAGATGCGGTTGTAACCAATTCACAATTTAACAACCTTGGTGAAGCACCAGTAATCATCAGTATGTTTGCCAATCCTGTTTTTGAAAATAACGGAGTATCAAACCTTGGCATTGTAGCTTTGGGAGTTGCTCAGGAAACCTATTCGTTAGATGATACCATTCCCCAGCGCGATTTTGCAGGCTATGAAAACATCACCTATTTTCTTTACAATACATTAACCGTCAATTCGGGAACTAATATTGTTGTGCCTGCCGGAACTGTTTTTAAAACCAATAATACCGCTGCTTTTTCGGTTAATGGGGCATTGCAACTAAAGGGTACGGCTGAGAAACCGGTTGTATTTACGCATTTGCGCGATGATGCTTATGGTCATCCGATGGACACCAATGATAATGGTGCAGAAAATGGACCTTCTATTCAAGGCTATCCGGCAATTACTTTTAACGACATTTCCAATGATGATTCCTGTTCGGTTGATAATAGTATTTTCAGGTATTCAAGAAGTGGAATTAACATGGAACAGGCCGCTCCGGATATCAATGCTTCGTTATTCGAAAACTGTACATGGGGAGTTGAACTACGGGGAGTATCAACACCTGCACTTACCAATAGCACGTTTAATGATATCACCTATGCACCAATGGTTATTTCTTTGGTTTCATTCCCAAGAGACACGGTAAATAATACCATTTCGGGCACAACTTATAAGGCAATTGGAGTTCTGGCTAATGAGGAATTGGTTCAGGATGTAACTTTGAAGAAGAATAACTTTGCCGGTGTTCGAAATATACCGTATTACTTCTCAGGTAATTACTCCATCGGAACCAGTGTGCATCTGTCTATCGATCCGGGTGTGATCTGTAAATTCAATCAGGGTGCGCGTATGACTATTAAGAGAGGATTGATTGCAGAAGGAGGATATACTGCAGACAGTGTAATTGTATTCACTGATATTAAGGATGACTTTTTTGGTGGTGACAGTAACTCCAACGGTCCTGAAAATATAACCAGTAATTATTACAATTGGAAAGGTTTACGATTTACTGATGAGGCTTTTGATGATTCATGCAGGTTGGATAATTGTTTGATACGTTATGCCGGATATTATAATACCGAAGCCGCCATAGCCGTTGAAAAAGCAAGCCCTACCATTACGCGTTCAAGCTTGATTTACAACTCAAATGGAGTACGGGCAACCGGAGCGTCCAATCCGGTAATTAATTACTGCGATATTTATGGAAATACCAATTACGGTGTGCAGAATGTAGATATGGCATTCAATATTGATGCCCGATATAATTATTGGGGAAGTAATACTGGACCTACTCATGCATCCAACCCCGGTGGTACGGGTGATGTGGTGACTAATATGGTTAATTATTCCGATTTCACAACAGATGGATTTACCAATCCGCTAATGGGTGATGTCAGTCTCAATGGCCATATTCAGGCGTATGATGCTTCGTTGATTCTTCAGCATGCAGCCAGCATTATCACTTTAAATGCTTTGCAACAATCAGTAGCAGATGTATCCGGTACAGCTGGTATTACAGCATATGATGCTTCACTGGTATTGCAATACGTAGCAGGTATCATAACCAGTTTCCCTGCAGAAGTTCTAAAGAGCACAGGTTCATCTATAGACAATGAGGAAATCTTCATCAGTCTGACTGATGCATCTCCAATAGATACAGAATTTACAACAAGGTTAATGGTTGAGAATAATGGTAACCTGTTAAGTACCGACATAAAACTTCATTTCAATCCTGCTGTACTTCAGGTTAAACAAATTGATCAAGGCGATTTGAATATTATGATGGCATACAGTATCGATAATGTTAACGGTTTTATTGATCTGGCATTTGCTTCATCTGAAGCTATTTCGGCGCAAGGAGTGTTAGCTGATTTGCAGTTTGAATTAATTTCTGGTTTTGAGGCTGAAACAAGAATAGATTTTGGTGAATTGTTAGTGAACGAACATAATTTGATTAGTAACAGTAAAGGAGCCATTATTCAAAATCCAATTGCAACTTCCATATCAGAACTGGTTATAGAAACTTCAGGTTTGTACAGTGTTTATCCTAATCCAACAGATGGTTTCATCGAGTTTGATTATGATGTGGCTAATGATAATAGCAAAGTTATTCTGTCAGTTTACAGTCCGGATGGTGTTTTGATCAGCAACCTGTTTAGCGAAACTTTAAATAATGGACGATATCATTTTAGTGGAGATCAATTAAGCGATTATCATGGTGTAGTAATTCTGCGGTTGGTAATTGGTGACGAAGTCTTTACTCAAAAAGTGGTTGTAAAATGATAAACTATCGAGCCATGAAAGTTCATAAATATTATCTATACACAATAATACTCTGGTTGGCATTTTTAATGCCAGCCAGGGCAGATATTGGTTTGCGGATTGCCACCGAAACAGGTATGGTAGGTGATATTGTGAGTGTTCCTGTGTATGTAGATACTTCATTGACCTCACTTAATATCTTGTCATACCAGGTTTCGATTGATTACAATGCCAATTTACTTGAAGCATTGGAGCCATCCTATGAAGGCACTGTATCTGCAGGTTGGGGTAATCCGGTATCCAACATAGCCAATATTGGCAGAGTAACCATTAGTCATGCCGGGGTTTTGCCCTTAACCGGAACAGGTGTATTGGCCTATTTGCAGTTCAGGCTGAAGGCACAGGGTACAGTCTATCTGAACTTTGTTACAGGTAATCAAACCATTTTTAATGAGGGGGGAATTCCGGTTTATCTCACAAATGGACGTGTAACAATCAGTCCGCAACCCTATCTTTCATTTAGTCCCAATGGTGGATTAATCGCTATTGGTGAAACGCTACAATATTACGTGTCGAGAGGAACGGCTCCCTACACATGGAGTACAACCGATTTATCGGTAGCCAGTATCAGTTCAAACGGATTAGTTACAGGCATATCTCCCGGTAAAGTAAAAGTGATTGCTACTGATAATACGGGTATTAAGGATACCGCTGATTATTGGGTAGAGGTCGTACCATTTACCCTTCGCATAAGGGATTCAAGTTATTATCAGAATAACTACGTAACTATCCCGGTTAATATCTCGCGTCTTGATGACTTTAATGTAATGGGAGGTGAAGTCAGAGTCGGCTTTAACGAAAGTATTCTTAAGGCTGAAGAGGTGATTTATGCAGGCAGTTTACTGGAGATAATCGGCAATAAAATAGCTAATCTTAGTCTAAATGGTGCAGTCACTGTTTCGTTTGCCTCATCGATGAAAGTTCGAGGAAGTGGTCCTTTGTTTTTTATTCGTTTTAAGGTGGATGATCGATCCTCTGGTGGTACCTGGATTGATATTCAACATGCCGTGTTTAACGAAGAATTAAAAGCCAAGGTATATCGTGGGTATTTTAATATTATGGGTTTACCTAATCTTACGGTTCGTCCAATAAACGGGCAGCTGTTGGTGGGTGAAACATTAGACTTTAATGCTAGTGGAGGTATTGAGCCATATCAATGGAGCGTTTCGAATCCGGGTATCGCATCAATAGATGAGGATGGATTGTTACTGGCCGAAAAAGGTGGTCAGGTTGTTGTAATGGTTACAGATCCCAGGGGATCTAATGGTCAATCGGGCATTATTAATATTTACGATGGAACCATTCAATTGGGAGATGTCATTATTCCGGCTGATGGAACATCAGTGCAGTTGCCTGTTTATCTGAGTTCTGATATCAGCATGCTTCCGGTGATCAGTTTGTCGGGAGGTATCACTTTTAATGCCAATAATATTGAAAGTATTGATATTAATAATGCTGGCACATCCACTCAATCCTGGTCTTATTCTGCAAATCAGGTCGAGAATCATTTTCAGTTTGCGGGTGCCGGAGTTAGTGGTGTGAGTGGAGATATTACTATGATGGGATTGGAGGTTTTCATTAAACAAGGTTTAAATGTTGGATTGGTAATACCATTAAATTTCTCGGATATAATCGTTAAC
The DNA here is from genome assembly GCF_963674565.1 of uncultured Carboxylicivirga sp. Classification (NCBI taxonomy): domain Bacteria; kingdom Pseudomonadati; phylum Bacteroidota; class Bacteroidia; order Marinilabiliales; family Marinilabiliaceae; genus Carboxylicivirga; species uncultured Carboxylicivirga sp. The sequence continues at coordinate 3,946,620 of NZ_OY771430.1, read as the reverse complement.
GAAGGTTACCCAAGGTTATTGGTTGAAGCTGGTTCGGTAGAGATAGGAGAACCAACAGCTATTGATGATAATTTAAAAGATGAAATCCGGGTAATTTATTCACCAACCTTTGTTAAACTTGAGAATATTCCGGAAGATAGTCGTTGGTTATCGTTGTATAGCATAACGGGTGAGCAGGTTTTCAAAACAAAGATCGAAGGAAAGACCTCTTCTTTGTTAAGAAGTCAGTTTGTTAAAGGAATCTATTTAATTGAAATTACAGGAAATAATAAGCTCTATTTAAAAATAAAGTTATAGAGTGGTAAGTGAACGTGGACAGCGACCGGAAATACTTCGGTCGCTTTTGTTAATAGCGATTACTCATACTTTTCAAATCTATTTGTCTACCCTTCAAAATAATTAATGAGTTTACTTTTGATTATGAAAACTAATCAGACTCATTAAATCCAAATTATGAAATATTTATTCCTTGTAATCTTATTCCTTGCTCTTACCAGCAATATGATTTTTGCTCAGTCAGTAACTCTTATCGAATCAATGGGATGGTTCGAATCTGCTATGGTAAAATGGCAGCCTGTTGAGGGGGCTGAAAGTTTTAATGTTTATTATAGCGGAGAAGGTAATACAGAAGTTAAAATAGACGATCAGCTGATTCGTAATTATGGTGATTATTTCAGGGCTGATATTCCTGGGTTAAGAACAGGTGATTATACCATTAAGGTGGCACCGGTCATTAATGGAGTTGAAACGGGAGTAACAGTTTCCGGTACAATAACAGTTGATGCTCATGATCGTGCAGGCTTTGCCTTTTCCAACAATCGTGTTCCGGGTGCCTACAACCAAGATGGAACACCTAAGGATAATGCTGTGATTATTTATATTACTGAAAATACAAAAAATACCATTCCCATGGATGTGACAGGGGCTAATGAAAACCCTTGTGTTGGACTGCAGGCAATTTTGGATGGCTTTAAAAAAGGTAATGATAACCGTCCGTTGATTGTAAGGCTGGTTGGGCAAATCACTGATCCTTCTTTTACATATAAAGGAGATATTGTAGTGGAAAATAGTAATAATGCTTCAAGCTACATAACCATAGAAGGAATAGGTGATGACACTGTTGTTGATGGCTGGGGCATCAGAATAAAAAACGGATCCAACATCGAACTTCGGAATCTGGCATTTATGAATTGTAACAGCGATGAGGGTGATAATATTGGTTTACAACAAGACAATGATTATATCTGGGTTCATCACTGCGATTTATTTTATGGTGATGCAGGAAGTGATTCAGATCAGGCAAAGGGTGATGGTGCCCTTGATTGTAAAAAGTCAACCTATGTTACATTTTCATATAATCACTTCTGGGACACAGGAAAATCGTGTTTACTGGGTTTGGGCGAAGATACAACAGAAGGTCTTTATGTAACATATCATCATAACTGGTTCGATCATTCCGATTCACGACATCCTCGGGTGCGTTTTTTCTCTGCCCATGTTTACAATAATTACTTCGATGGAAATGCCAAGTATGGAGTGGGAGCAACCAATGGTTCTTCAGTTTTTGTTGAAGCAAACTATTTCAGAAAATGTAAATACCCAATGATGATATCTCAGCAGGGAACAGATATTTTTTACGATCCGGATGGTACTTTTTCAGGTGAAGATGGAGGTATTATTAAGGCTTTTAATAATTATATAGAAGGTCAGAATCGTTTTGTTGCAATGGGTGATGAAGCCTTCAATAATTCTACAACGCAATTTGATGCATATGTGGCATCAGCGAGAGAAGAAGAAGTGCCGGCTGAGGTAGTAACTGCACAAGGAGGTCACAGCTACAACAATTTTGATACAAACTCAACCCTCATGTATGATTATAACACTGATACTCCTGAAGCTGCAAAAGCTAATGTGATAGAATATAGCGGTAGAATGAATGGCGGTGATTTTGTATGGACTTTTAATAATTCGGTTGATGATGCCTCTTACGCTGTCAATCAAGCCTTGAAAAATGCATTAACATCTTACCAAACAACATTGGTGACTATTCAAGGTGATGGTGAATCGGATGATACAGGAAATGGAGATGACAATGGTGATGGTGAAGTAACGGAAGGAGATATGATTCATAACTTTACTTTGTCAGGTCTGAATAGCAGCTTTTATACAATCTCAGGTAATCTTTCCGATTCGAAAGGAACTGTTGATTATAACGGACTAACATTGACTCAATGCTTAAAAATGGAATCATCAACCACTATTTCGTTTAGTTCAACCCAGGTTGGGAAACTGACTCTTGTTTTTAATACTGGTTTTGAAGGTAATTTCAAAATCAATGGAACCGTTTATAATCCAACCAATGGTATTTTAATTGTTGATGTTACAGCGGGGGATTATCTGCTTACCAAAGGTGATGTGGCTAATCTATATTTTATGAGTCTGGTTTACGATACATCAACAGAAATCAACGAAAGTGAAGATCAAAAGGTTAGGTTATATCCAAATCCTGTTTCGGATTATCTTAACATTATTGCAAATGAAAAGTTTGCTAAGATTGAAGTTTTTAACCTACAGGGCGTTCTTTTACAAGCAAAAGAATTGAATGAAAATGGATTTGATATGAGTCATATTGCTTCAGGAGTCTATCTGATTAAAATATACACCACTAATGGTCCTCAGACATACAAAATCATTAAAAAATAATGAACGGAAGAGTGTAAGAAAAGAAGATTTCGGCCTGGTCGGAATCTTTTTTTATGCCATTATTATGAGTAAAATGTAAATTTGCTTCCATACACATTAACCTATAAAAATCATAAAGATGTTAAAAGTGAACGAGTATTTCGATGGACAGGTAAAGTCAATTGATACAAGCAACAGTGAAGGAAAAGCAACTGCAGGAGTTATTGCTCCCGGAGAATTTGAATTTGGTACAAGCACCATTGAATACATGACTGTTACCCACGGAAAGATGGAGGTGTTATTACCTGGAGAAACAGAATGGAAGACTTATCAGCGCCATGAGACCTTTAAAGTAGAAAAAGACAGCTCATTTAAGGTATTGGTAAAAGAAACGGTTAGTTACGTTTGTGTTTACGAATAGACGAATAACAGAGATGATAAGGAAAGCGATTGTGTTTGCAATCGCTTTTTTGTTTTGCACTCAAAGTGCCTAATTGTATTTACATTTGATCAATAAATAACCTAAAATGAAAAGAATCTAATCTTATGAAGTATTTAATAGTTACAATCATTGTTTTTGTTAGTTACTTGAATGGTTTTGGCCAGGAAATAATAGAAATACCATTAACCAGCCAATATGGCTATGGATGTTTCAATTATTGGATGTCTGGAATGTCACCAAATTCAGATGATGAAGATAACCCATGGAGGAAAACTCATTTAAAAGTTGAAGGAGTTCCGTCTAGTTGGGAAAATGTTAAGATTGGGGATATTGAAACAAATATTTATCAAAATGTATATCAGAGTTATTTTAATGGTAATATCTCGGAAGAGATGTATGAGCTTCTGTTAAAATCATGGAGTTATTGGAAGCCAGATAGCTCTACTCTCACAAAAGAATTTGTAAAAACGAAAATTGCATTTGCCGCAGGAATTGATTCTTTAGGTAAAAGAAGGCTGATAGTTGATGCTAATAATAATCTGGATTTTAGTGATGATGAAAGCTTTATCCCATCTATTGATGGGATGCCGATGGATTCCATTGCATTAGAAAATACTATAACAGTTTCTTATGAGAGATATTTTCATAATAAAATTGAAAAAGTTACTACACCTGTTTTTATTTCATATGATAGTGATAGGAATATGTACTTTCGTAATTTTCCACAATATTCTATTGCACGTTTCAATGGTCAAAAAATAGAAGTTTGTTCACAATTTTTTGGTGATTTATCATATGAAAGACCTGTTTTGGCTTTGATAGATGAAGATTTGAATGATAAGAATAAAATTGGTGAGGTGGAGGTTATAAATAAAAATGACATTTTTGAGATTGATGGGAAGCAATATAAATTCATTTGTGTGAATACCAATAAAGGCACATTGAATTTAGAGGAGGTTGCAAAATCGGAAGATAAAACTGAATCAAGTCAGATAGGATATAAAGCTAAAGCATTTAGTGGGAATGACTTTTTAACAGGTGCAGCAATAGATATAGATAAATTAAAAGGAAAAGTTATTTTTCTGGATTTTTGGGCTGTATGGTGTGCACCCTGCCGGGAAGAACTACCGAAGTTAAAAGAACTCTATGAAAAAACTTCAAAAGAGAATTTTGAGATGATTAGTATAGTTGGTGGTAGTAATGCTGAAGAACTTAGAAAATTAAGTACTATATATGGTATTTCGTGGCCTCAGATTTTATCATCAGAATCGAATAATATTATCAAGAAATTTGGAGTTAGTTCTTATCCAACTACACTATTAATAGATCAGAAAGGGATTATTATAGCTAAAAATTTGAGAGCAGCAGAGCTTGAGAAGAAATTGGAGGAAATTTTAAGATAACTGAAGTCTATAAAGCAGAAAAAGCGATCGTTTTACGATCGCTTTCTTGCGTTGTCCCATAAGGACTCGAACCTTAAATGCCTGGACCAAAACCAGGTGTGTTACCATTACACCATGGGACAATCGAGTTTTTTAATTAAAAACCCTCTCAAATTAGAAAGGGTTTTTAGTTGTCCCATAAGGACTCGAACCTTAAATGCCTGGACCAAAACCAGGTGTGTTACCATTACACCATGGGACAATCGCCATGCTTTTTTGTCAAAAGCGATGCAAATATAGATAGTTTTTTTTGCAATGCAAGAACTTTTTAGAAAAAATAACACGTAATCCTTGTTGTAGCCTTGTTTTCAGCAAGAAAAGATTAGTAGTTAATTGTTATTAAAATATCTGACTACAGGATTTATAAGTGTTTTATTCAAATCGTATTCATCACTATAATTGTGTATCATTTTTTTATGAGGGTACATTTGTGAAATTGCCGTCTGAAACGCTGATTTGTTATGGACTAATTCTCATCTTGGACCGAGCAAATTGTTGAATTATTCTTCAAATTATTTTTTTGACTTATCATTTTGAAACTTTTTATCAAACACTGTTGTGATATACTTTTTATATTGTATGTAATTATTGTTTCAACTTCATTAAAGATGGCTAAATAAAGGACATGTAAGAAATGTGTTTTATAACAGTGTCATACATAATGTTGTTATTAATTTATATATTTGATAGTCAAAGTAGGGAGATCTGATATTTAGGAATTCTCTTTGAATTAATTTTCAATTAATCAAATCAACTCTAAATGAAAACAACAAAAACAGCTATTGTTTTTGCAATAATAGCGTTACTTTCTTTCTCGTGCGAAAATTCTATCGACGATATTAATGTTACAATTGAAGAAACTGGATCGATTGTATATGTAATTACTGATCCTGAAGGTGAGCCAGTTAAAAGTGCTAAATTAAATTTGTTTAATGCCCAACTGTTAAGTAACGGTATATCATTTTCCCCATCAGATGATTATGCAATTAAAACTGTTTATACAGATGAAGATGGGCAGGCTGATTTCGGAAAAATCAATAGCGGTTTATACTTGGTTTATTCTAAACTTACTACAAAGGATAATGAAGAGTATACGGTCTTTAATTTTGTTCAAGTTGTAGTAGGTGAAGTTGAGACCCGTAATGTTGATTTATCAACCTATGTTGGATCATTAGATTTAAAAGTTTATTTAATTGATGATAACGATAAGTATGTAGCTGACAATATGAATATTGCACTTATTGCTGCCAATAATTATGATTCATTCTTATCGTTTGAAGAATATATGAATAATTCCATTCCTATTGGTAAAACAGATAGTGAAGGATCAATTACCGCGAATAAGATTCCTCATGGAAATTATTATCTTATAGGTTATTATAATAGTACTGAATATGATATTTTGTCAATAGTTACGTATTATTCAGAGAGTTATATCTATATAACTAAGGATGAAACTTATGAAGATGTCTTGTATGCTGAAAATGAAAATTTTGATGTTTCTAATTCAAATCCTACAGATTATCAGTTTCAAATATTTTATACTGAAGATAATGCGATATCCGGTGTTAAGGATACCACCTATTTAACCAATGCAAATTTATTATTTTCTACTACAAGCTCAAGTAACTTTAGTAGTGCTTATTCATACCGTGAATTTATAGTAAGTTCCGATTCCAATGGTTTAGTATCTGTATCCAGGTCTCAGCTAGAGGATTATAATTACTATTATCTTTGGGTGTATCTCGATATGGCTACATATCAACAATTAGGTGGATTTTATTTTCCAGATGAACTAAGTGAAACCACTAAACTGGAAGTTGATAAAGATACCTTTTTTAAGGTTTATGGTTCGTTTGAAATGATTGGTAAGGCAAAATATGAAATAGGTTCTTCAATAGATACACTAAGCTTAAGTAACGTAAATATTACTCTTACGACCTCTACCTCTCCCTATTTTTCAGGTATTACAGAGTTGTATACTACTAAGACAGATTCGTTAGGGCATGCATTAATTGAGAATGTTCCGGTTGGGGAATATTATTTATGGGCATACACAAATGAAGATCATTCGCAACGTGCTTATTTTAAGGTAAAAATCGAAGAAGGACAAACAACCTTTGTTGAACCGGTTTTCGATGCTGATGAGGTATTGATTATATACAATGATATGACATTTGAGATTTATTCCGGAAGTAGCTCTTCAAGTGCACCTGTAAAGAATGCATATATAATTCTAACAGAATATCATAAGATTAATGTTGCCAGTGCCTTGACTTCTGCCCTCGCAGTTGGGAAAACAGATGAAAATGGTATTGCAGTAATTGAGAATTTAGAAATCAATACAAGCTATTATGTGATGGTATACTATGATTATGAAAATTATTATAGTCCCTATACTGATTATACTGTTAGTACCGACCCTGATAAGGTTTATACAATATTAAATACCGAATTGTAATTGATCTAAAAAAAAACGAGGCGAATTGAATGTATAAGCAAAATTATATAGTTTGCTATGATTGTATTCTGATAAAGCTTATGTATTCAATTCTATCTCTTTCTGATTGATGAAAAGTTTAGTATGTATTGAACAAGTTGATTTTATAAACTAAATTCATTTGAGTAAAAACAAATAAAAGCCCGATATTTAAATACCGGGCTTTCCTCATTTATATCTTTTTTACTTATCGTTTACCACCTGATAGAACGTTGATAAGGCTAAATAAGCGCTCATTAATTCCTTTCTTATTTTTCAAGGCCTGATTAAATGGTACATGAACAATCTCGCCATCAACCATTCCCACCATAATGCTTTTCTGGTCATCCATCAAAGCTTCAACAGCAGCAACACCCAGCTCACTTGCCAGCACACGGTCAGCAACAGTTGGTGAACCTCCACGTTGAAGGTGACCTAAAATAGTAACCCTTGCATCGTATTCAGGATGTTCGTCATTCACACGTTTGGCTATTTCAAAGGTATTGCCCATTTTTTCTCCTTCGGCAACCAACACAATGCTACTATCTTTCTGATATGAATATTGTTTCTCAAGGAAACGTTTTAGATCATTATAGTTGGTTTTTTTCTCTGGCAGAAGTACCACTTCAGCACCGGAAGCAACACCTGCATTTAATGCAATAAAGCCAGCATCACGTCCCATAACCTCAATAAAAAACAAACGACTATGAGCCGTTGCTGTATCTCGTATTTTATCTACTGCATCCACAACAGTATTTAAGGCTGTATCGTAACCAATGGTTAAATCGGTTCCGTAAAGATCGTTGTCAATGGTGCCTGGAACCCCAATGATTGGAATGTTGTATTCGCGGCCAAAAATATTGGCTCCGGTAAATGTACCGTCTCCACCAATAACAACCAGACCGTCTAATTTTTCTTTCTTGAAATTTTCATAGGCTGTTGCTCTTCCTTCCGGTGTGCGAAACTCAGGACATCTGGCCGATTTAAGCATGGTTCCTCCAAGCTTTAGAATTCCACTCACAGAACCTGCATCCAAAGGAAGAAAATCGCCATTTACAAGCCCCTGGTAACCCTTGATAATGCCAACAACTTCGATGTTCTCGTAAATACATTTACGCACCACAGCACGCACGGCTGCATTCATTCCGGGTGCATCCCCTCCTGAAGTTAAAACCCCTATTTTAGAAAGTTTATTCATGTGATATATAATTTGTTTTTATTTGACTTCTAAGTTGAACTAAGGGTATCTTTCTTCTTCATAAAACGGAAGTGCAATGTTAATGCTAAACTCTGAAATATCAATAAAAATAGGGGAGGCATTTTATCAATTTTTATAGGGTATTTTAAGTTACCCCCTCTATTTAGATTAATTGACCGTAAAAATGAATTTTAACATAAGAATCAAACAGTTTCGAAGACTAATCATAGTTTGATGACTAAATTATTACAATAATATACGTTGAAAAACTATCTTTAGGGGAATTTAATTATACCCCATGAATCCACTAAAACGCTTGAACCTGATTATAGGTTGGACAATCTTTATTCTAACCACCATTCTTTATTGGATTACCATGGCCCCGACAGCGAGCTTGTGGGACTGTGGTGAGTTTATTTCATGTATGGCCAAGATGGAGGTAGGGCACCCGCCCGGAGCACCCTTTTATCTGTTACTCGGACGGTTTCTGAATCTTTTTGCCAGTGATACATCTCAGATTGCCTATACAGCCAACCTGTTGTCGGTGTTTTCATCATCGGCTACTATTATGTTGATGTATTTTTCGGCAGAGCATATGTTGCGTCGTATATTTAGTAAATATACTCAGGATATTGCTTCATATCTTTATATTGTTGTTCCTTCTGCGATCGGAGCGTTAGCTTTTGCTGTTTCCGACACTTTCTGGTTTTCGGCTGTAGAGGCCGAAGTTTATGCCTTATCGATGCTGTTTACAGCTCTGTGTTTCTGGATGTTTTTGAAGTGGGAGGAAGCGCATGAAAAAACAGGGTCTGGCGTAAAATGGCTGATTTTGATTGCCTATCTGACTGGCTTATCGGTAGGGGTGCATTTATTGAACCTTTTGATCATTCCTGTTCTTATTTTATTGATATTACTTCGCAGAGCACCTTTTTCGTGGATGTTGTTTTTAAAAGCTATAGTTTATGGTGGTGTTATTCTGGGAATATTGCTTTTTGGTGTGATTCAAAATGGTCTTTGGTTAGCTGAGAAGTTTGAATTGATGAGTGTGAACAGCTTCGGATTACCAAAAAATTCAGGTCTATTGTTTTTCTCTATAGTAATCTTTGGTTTGTTATTCTTTGCTGTATTCAAAACCCGAAAGAAAAACAACTGGCAACACCTTTTGGCTGTAATCAGTCTGGTTTTCCTGATCGGTTATTCATCATATGCTATGATAATCATACGAGCCGATGCGAATACACCAATTAATCTTAACGATCCATCTAACGTATTTACACTCGATAGTTTTCTCAATCGTGAGCAATATGCACAGAGTCCATTACTATATGGACAGTATTACAATGCCGAGGCAGGTGAATTAAAATACAAAACGGCCTATCGTTTTAATGGAACCGAGTACGAGAGTTATCAAAAGGCTGACGAATATGAATATGATTCCAAAGGAACAGGCTTCTTTCCAAGGATGCATAGTAGCAGCCCGACTCATATCTACGGATACCAAATGTGGGCAGGTGTCAATCCTAAAAGTAAAGAAAAACCATCTTTTGCCAGTAACCTTAAATTCTTCTTTAACTACCAGATTAACCATATGTATTTCCGCTATTTTATGTGGAATTTCTCTGGTAGACAAAATGATGAACAAGGACATGGAGATGTGCTGAAAGGTAACTGGATAACCGGTATTCCCTTATTGGATAAAGATATACAGGGAGGCATTTATCCTAGTCTCGCCCAAAACAATCCATCTCGCAATCGTTATTTTTTATTGCCATTATTAGTGGGTTTGTTGGGGATCATTTTTTTAATAGGAGCTGGTAAAAATGGCAAAAAATACCTGGCTGTAACCGGTTTGCTATTTCTGATGACTGGTCCAGTTATCATTCTTTATTTAAATCAAACACCGTTTGAACCCCGCGAACGTGATTATGCTTTTGCTGGGTCGTTTTATGCTTTTGCCATATTTATTTCTTTTGGAGCTTTTGCCATTGCTCATTGGTTAAAAACATTTTCTAAAAGTTCGTTGACCGGGTATCTGGCCATGGTATTGTTGGTGATGGGTGTTCCTGTTTTGATGTTGTCTCAGAATTTTGATGATCACAATAGGGATAACCGTTATTTTGCTTTGAACATGGCTCGGAGTTATCTGGCTTCCTGTGAGCCCAATGCTATCCTTTTTACATATGGTGATAACGATACTTACCCGGTTTGGTATGTGCAGGAAGTAGAAGGCTTCAGAACAGATGTCAGGGTAATTAACTATGGTTTGATGGGTGCTGACTGGTGTGTTCGTCAGTTGGCTGAGGCTGTTAATGATGCTGGTCAGATGCCATTCACAATAAATATTGATAGATATAAAAACGGCGATCTGGATCATGCTTTGGTAATGGATCGTGATGAAGATTATGCTCCATTAATGAGTGTGGTTCGTTTTATTGGCAGCGACAATGAGCAGAGTAAACTGCCTTTGCAGAGTGGACAGAAGATTGATTATTCGCCAATTGGTAATTTTGCTTTGCCATATAATGATAAGGATACCGTAAAGTGGACTTGTCCTAAACGGGTGTTATATAAAAATGATATTGCCTTACTTGATATTCTGGCAACCAATAACTGGAAGCGACCAATTTATTTTACAACAGGTGCTGATCCGGAGATATTCCTTGGTTTAGAGGATTACCTGCGTTACGAAGGGATGGTTTATCAACTGGTACCTAAATCCAAATCGCCGGATGAACAGGTTTATGTTGATACTGATGTATTGCTCAATTCATTTATGAATAAGGTGTTTATTGGGGATGGAACTTCCTCATATTACGATCATTATTGCAGAAGAACCTTTGATGTGATGCGCTATCGTCAGATGATCAATTTATTGGTTCTTGGTTTGCTCGAAGAAGGAAGAAAGCAGGAGGCTGCCGACGTAATCCGAAAAGGATTGAAGGAATTACCAATTGAAGTTGCCCCGGAGGCGTCAGGGAATATTCCATTCTTGCAACTGGCCTACGAAACCGGATTAATAAACGAAGCAACAGAGAAGATTGACTTTCTTTTACAACGACACATCAATAATTTGTATTGGTTTAATGCCCAGTCGAACCGTTTGAAGAATGCTTCAGCTCAACAATTCTCAGAAGAGTTGGATAACGGTAGATTATTAAATAATGTCTTAAGGCTGATGGGTAATAAAAAATTATTGGAACAGTTTGAAAATACCTATTCTGATTTGGGGTTATCAAGATTATTAGGAGAATAGCCTGCCCTGAAAAAATATTTGATGAGTTCGATACGTTAATGATTAGTTAATGTTCGGACTCATCGTTGCTTAATACATAATAAATAATGACCTGTTCTAATAAAAATTGTATTTTTGGCAATTATCTGACGAAAGCTGGAAAAGAATTTCTTTAAATGGAGTTCTATCTGATTGAAATTAAGTTATTATGAGGCTATACACCCGATTGAATTTGCTGCTTGGCTGGTTAACCTTTTTTATCTCCGCCACAGTGTACATCATGACTATCGAACCAACAGCCAGTTTCTGGGACTGTGGTGAATTTATCTCTACATCATACAAATTATTGGTTGGTCACCCTCCCGGGGCACCGTTCTTTATGATCATGGGTCGATTCTTTTCGCTTTTTGCACCAGATCAGGGCGCGGTAGCCGCAATGATTAATATTATGTCGGCGTTGGCCAGTGCATTTACAATATTGTTCTTATTCTGGACAATAACGCATCTGGCAAAAAAAATATTTATTTCCGAAGAAGAGCCTCCAATCTGGAGAACCATGGCAGTTATGGGTGCCGGTCTGGTTGGTGCTTTAGCATATACTTTTTCCGATACATTTTGGTTTTCGGCTGTTGAAGGTGAGGTTTACGCTATGTCATCGCTTTTTACAGCGGTTGTTTTCTGGGCCATTCTTAAATGGGAGAATGTGGCAGGTAAACCATATGCCAATCGTTGGTTGGTATTAATTGCCTACCTGATGGGTCTTTCCATTGGTGTTCACCTTTTAAACCTGTTGGCTATTCCTGCCATTGTTTTTGTGTATTACTTTAAATTATATGAAGTTAACCGAAACAATACAATTAAAGCATTGGTAATTTCAGGGGTAATATTGGCAGGAGTATTATATGGAATCATTCCTGGAGTAGTAACTGTTGCCAGTTGGTTTGAACTGATGTTTGTAAATGGTTTTGGTTTGCCGTTTAATACTGGAGTTTTGTTTTATGCGGTTCTTCTTATTGCCGCTTTGGTAGCAGGCATCTGGATTACATATAAAAAGAGGATGGCCATTGCTAATACTATATTATTAGGTGTAACAGTGATACTGATCGGTTACTCTTCATTTGCAATGATCGTAATTCGTTCCTATGCCAATCCTCCAATGGATCAAAACTCACCGGAAGATGTATTTTCATTAATGTCTTATCTGAATCGTGAGCAATATGGTGATCGACCTTTGTTCTTCGGGCAGAATTTTAATTCTCCCCTTGATCGTAAATCAATGAATGAGGAAGATGGAGCACCGGTTCGCATTAAGAAGGACGGTAAGTATGTAACTGTGATGCATCGCACAGAGTATGCTTTCGACGATAAAACCACCACTATTTTTCCTCGTATGTACAGCCGTGAGGCGCATCATATAGAACAATACAAAGCCTGGACAGATTTTAAAGGCAAAAAGGTAACGGTTGATGATGAGCGAGGCGTGCCAAAGCAGATTCAGGTTCCAACCTTGTGGGAGAATATTAAGTTCTTTATGAATTACCAGGTATATTACATGTATTTCCGCTATTTCATGTGGAACTTCTCCGGTCGACAGAACGATATTCAGGGACATGGAGAGGTTAACAAAGGAAACTGGATTACCGGGATTAAATTCATCGATCAGATGCGATTGGGCGACGAATCGAAACTTTCTGATTTATATACCAAAAACCGCGGAAGAAATAAATATTATATGTTACCGCTTATCCTTGGATTGGTTGGTATGTTCTTCCAGTTCAATGCAGGTAAAAACGGGAAACAGGGTTTCTGGATTGTATTGCTTCTGTTTTTTCTAACCGGTTTAGCTATTGTGATTTACCTGAACCAAACACCATATCAGCCTCGTGAACGTGATTATGCATATGCTGGTTCGTTCTATGCATTTGCCATCTGGATTGGGTTAGGTGTTCTGGCAATTGTTGATGGACTAAAACGCTTTGTACCCGGATCAGTTGGAGCAGGTATTGCAACAATTCTCAGTTTGATTTTTGTTCCGGGCATCATGGCCAGCGAAAACTGGGATGATCACGATCGTTCAGAGCGTTATGTGGCTCGTGATCTTGCCTATAATTATCTGAATACTTGTGCTGATAATGCCATCATATTTACAAACGGAGATAACGATACTTTCCCATTGTGGTATGCTCAGGAGGTTGAAGGTGTACGTACCGATGTCAGGGTTTGTAATTTAAGTTATCTGCAAACCGATTGGTACATCGATCAGATGAAGCGTAAGGCTTATGATTCTGATCCAATGCCTTTCTCAATGAATCACGATCAGTATGTAACCGGATCGCGCGATGTGGTTTATATGTTGGATCGAATCAAAGGAGCTATTGACCTGAAAGATGCCATTGATTTTGTTGCAAGTGATAATAAGAAAACCAAGACAGTTCCTGAATATTCAGGTACCTTGGATTACCTTCCTTCAAAGCAATTTACCTTAAAGTATGATAGTTTGAAAGTAATTCAGAATGGTATCGTATCTGAGGAAGCTGCTCATTTAATGGCTCCGGAGGTTGATATCAACATTAAAAAAGATGTGATTCTGAAAAACGAGTTGATGATACTTGATTTATTTGCAACAAACAACTGGGATCGTCCGGTATATTTTGCGGTAACAGTAGGTGCTGATAATTATGTGAGCCTGCAGGATTATTTCCAGTTAGAAGGATTTGCTTATCAGGTTGTACCAATCAAGACAGAAAACGATAATGGTCAATATGGTCGGGTTGATACTGAAAGGATGTACACTAATATGATGGAGAAATTCCGTTGGGGAGGTTTTGAAAATCCTAAAGTTTATCTGGATGAAAACCACATGCGAATGGCCAATAACATCAGAAATAACCTGGCTCGTTTAGCTCTGGCATTATTAGATGAGGGTAAAGACGAAAAGGCTCAAAAGGTACTGGATAAAACCATGGAAGTGTTAAGCGAAGACAGAGTGCCACATAATTATTTCAGTATTTTCCTTGCAGAAGGTTACTTCCGGTTAGGTGAGTTCGAAAAAGGTGAGGAAATATTAAAAGATCTTTCTTCAGATAAGATGAAAGATTTTGATTATTACAACTCACTTACACCAGATAAACAAAAAACAGTCGGTCGTGAACCTGATACTGCCATGGCTATTTATATGGAAGTAGTGAGAATGGCTCAAAAATACAACCGTACAGATTTCATGAAACAGTTGCAAGGTGACTATGAGCAACGTATGAACCAAATGGGTTTTTACGAAAACTAAAATATGAGTTGGAAGGTTCGTCCACCGCAGGTTATCAGAAACCTTTTCCCGGGAACTACCTGGCGAATACCGGGACAGGAAAAGGTCATTTATCTTACCTTTGACGATGGACCGGTTGAAAAAGAAACACCTTGGGTGATGAACCTTTTGAATCAGTATCAGGTTAAGGCAACCTTTTTCTGTGTAGGAGAAAATGCCGATAATAATCAGTATCTGATTCAGGAACTTTTGAATAATGGGCATAGTGTAGGCAATCATGCATACAATCATTTACCTGCGTGGAAATGTTCACGCAGTGAATATTTCAACAATATTGAGAAGGCAAGACCATTCATTCCCGGTAACTTATTCAGACCACCGCACGGACAGCTTTATCCATGGTATATGAAGGAGTTAAAAAGCAAATTTGGCAAAGTGGTGATGTGGGATGTTCTTTCGATGGACTACGATAAACGCCTTAGTAAAGAGCAGGTGTTATCGAACGTTACAAAAAATGTTCGAAACGGTTCGGTTGTGGTTTTTCACGATTCGGCAAAAGCCTGGGATAGATTGACGTATGCCTTGCCAAAAAGCCTTGATTTCCTGCTTGAAAAAGGTTATCGTTTTGAGGTATTGAAAATGGATGAAAATATTATAGCAAAATAATTAAACAGTGGTTTGATTAGTTTGGGAAGTTCGCAAAAAGTGTTGTGGGTTTTATGTTCTGTTATTTAACTACTGCCTACTGCCTATAAACTAACAAGCTATATAATAAAGAACAAACAAATGAATATTCTTCTTTTAGGTTCAGGAGGACGTGAGCATGCGCTGGCATGGAAAATGACACAGAGTGAGAAACTGACAAAACTGTTTATTGCACCGGGTAATGCCGGTACATCAGCAGTGGGAACCAATGTGGATGTCAATCCAAACGATTTTGAAGCAGTTAAAAAAGTGGTATTGGATAATGCCATTGATATGATTGTGGTAGGACCTGAAGAGCCCTTGGTAAGAGGAATCAAAGATTTTGTTTTAAACGATCCTGAAATAGCACAAGTGCCAGTTATTGGTCCTGGCCAAAAGGGTGCTCAATTAGAGGGAAGTAAAGAGTTCGCCAAGGCTTTTATGCAACGTCATAATGTTCCAACTGCCGCTTATTTATCTGTTACTTCCGCAAATCTTGAAGAAGGATTGGATTTTCTGAAAACAATGAAAGCACCTTATGTGCTGAAAGCTGATGGTTTGGCTGCCGGTAAAGGAGTGTTGATTTTAGATGATCTGGTTGAAGCAGAGAATGAACTTAAAGAAATGCTTGGTGGAAAATTCGGTGATGCCAGTAGCACCGTTGTGATTGAAGAATATTTAAGCGGTATAGAACTATCGGTATTTGTGCTTACCGATGGACACGGCTATGTGGTTTTACCTGAAGCAAAAGACTACAAAAGAATTGGGGAAGGTGATACAGGTTTAAATACAGGTGGTATGGGTGCTGTATCTCCGGTTCCGTTTGCCGATGAGGTATTTATGAAGAAAGTGCACGACCGCATTGTTCTTCCAACAGTTGAAGGTCTGATTAAAGACGATATACCTTATAAAGGTTTCATCTTTATTGGTTTGATGAGCGTTGAAGGGGAGCCATACGTTATTGAATACAATGTAAGAATGGGCGATCCAGAAACAGAAGTAGTAATACCACGTTTAAAGTCTGATCTGGTTGATCTATTCCAGGCTGTTGCAGCAGGAAATCTGCGAACAAAGCAAATTGAAGTAGACGAACGAAGCGCAACTACAGTGATGTGTGTATCGGGCGGTTATCCTGGAGATTATGAAAAAGGGAAAGAAATCACCGGATTGGAAAAAATAGCAGAAGGTATGGTATTTCATGCCGGTACTACTGATAAGGATGGAAAAGTAGTTACAGCGGGTGGACGTGTTATTGCTTTAACGGCTTATGGTAAGGATAAAGACGAAGCATTGGCACAATCATTCAAAAATGCTCAGAAATTAGATTTCGAAGGAAAATATTTTCGTTCAGATATAGGATTCGATTTGTAATATGATTTTTCAGTCACTCAATAGAAACAGCATTACGGCTTTTGTGCTGCTGCCACTATTCTTACTTGGCTTCTGGCTCAATTCATTTGTGGGAGTTCAATCGGGGAGTTTCCCGTTTAGCGAGACTCCTATGCCATTATTTGGTTTGTTATTGGGTGCACTGAAAGGAAATCATTTTCTATCGACTCTGATAAGTATGCTAATTGCCCTGGTGATGATGTTAGGTGTCAACCGGATGGTCAATCGCTTTGGATTATCAAATAATCAAACAGCAATGCCAGGGTATCTATACTTGTTTTTGGTGAGTGGCTATCTGATGGCCCAGCAGTTACATCCGGTATGGTTTTTTACTCCGTTGTTGTTGCTTTCCATTGAGCGATTATTTTCAGGAGGGCCACAGCGTAAACCAATGGCCTGGTGCTTTGAGTCAGCATTCTGGTTGTCAGTGGGGAGTTTGTTCTATGCCAAGGGCATTTATTTTATTATCATGATCTGGATGATCATGTTCATCCTCAGAATGTTTACATTTCGTTCCATTCTGGCTTCTCTTATTGGATTTGTATTACCTTATATTTTTGCTTTTGGTTATTTTTTCCTCGTTGGCAGATTTGCCTGGTTTGCAGATGTTGCATTAGAGAATTTTATATCACCGATAGCCTTTTTCTCGCATACCATTTTTTCACAACTTTATAATGGTATCATAATCTTCCTGGTTTTTCTTGCCATCCTGGCAGTTGTTCGAATCATGCCAATGGTTAAGATTATTACCCGCAAGTATTTCCGAATCTTCATTTGGTTAATAGTCTTGGGTATTGTGGCTGCATTAACACCATATTATTCACTGGAAGTAGTGCCCATACTTGCCATTGGTGCTTCTATTATACTAAGTCGCTTTTTGAATGCAATTCGTAAACCTGTTATTCAGGAGGTGGTGTTTGTCTTGCTTTTTATTATGACACTGGCAGCTCAATTTCTGATCTGATTTATGGATATTTTAAAGCCTACATTGGCCATATATGGTATCCAGGACCGTATAAATACAGATACACCTTTTTATGTGCACGATCACGCCCTTACCTTGATGGAGAATGGGAAGGTGGTAAAGCATCTTACACTTGAGCGGATATCCCGAAGAAAACATGATAATAAATTACACGAACAGCTTTATGATATTTTAAAGCAGGAAGGTTTATTGAAAGATGCCGATTATGACCTTGTCTTTGTGGATAATGTCGTTGGTCGAACCTTTCTTTCATCTTGTGGTCGATTCCGCTTTGAAGCTCCTTTAAATAATCATTTAAGTACTAAGCCTGAATCAGGCAGATGCTGGTGGTTGGATAGAGAAAGAGAAGCATATGCACTTAATCATGAGCTGGCTCATTTAGGAGCTTGCTTACCCTTTTCTGGATCTTTTAAAGAGAATAGTTTATTGATTCATTTTGATGGAGGAGGAAGCTTAAGTAACCTTTCTGCATGGGAATTTGAAAAGGGAAATGTCCATTCCAAAGAATTTCATTGGGACTATAAATATCTCTCTGGATTATTTAATGCCAATGCCCTTGTTTTTGGCGTTATAGGTTCAAAATATATTGAGCAAAACAGTGTTCCCGGTAAAATGATGGGGCTGGCAGCCTTTGGTAGTTATAAATCAGAACTGGAAGAGTGGCTTATTAAAAATGACTTTTTCAAAGACCTGTGGGGAAGTAAAAAAGTGTTTTTCGATGCAGCTAAAGCTGATTTTGGTTGGGATAAACAACATCTAAATACACAGGATTCCTTTTTACATGATATTGTTGCAACCATGCAAGGGATTTTTCAGCGAGAATTGCTTCATAAGCTTGAATCGCTCCAGCACAGTGGTCAATACGATCATTTATATTATTCTGGTGGTTCAGCTTTGAATATAGTGGCAAACACTCAAATTGTGGAATCCGGATTATTTAAGAATTTTTTTATACCTCCTTGTCCCGAAGATAGTGGTCTTTCTTTAGGAGCTGCAGCCTTTGTAGAATGGTTAAAACATGGAAGCATCGCTTCTAGTTCACCTTACATTAATAATTGGGGTATTCAGGATTATTCGACAGATGTAAAGCATGACGAGTTGGAAAAATGTGCATCAGAGCTAATTCAGGGCAATGTGATAGCTGTTTGTAATAATGCCGGAGAGATTGGTCCGCGAGCTCTTGGGAATCGCAGTATTCTGGCATTAGCCAACAATAAATCACTGGCTCAAAAAGTAAGTATGACTCATAAAAAACGTGAGTGGTACCGACCTGTGGCACCTATCATGCTCGTTAAAAATGCACAATACTTTACCGGTAAAAAGGAAATACATCGTTTGGCTGATTATATGTTGCTCGATTTTGACATACTTCCTGAGAAGCAAAGGGAGATAGAAGGTGTTGTGCATGTTGATGGAACAGCACGTATTCAGGTAGTTCGAAAAAAGGAAGATAATCCGTTTGTATTCGAATTACTTCATTTGCTGGATAGTAAATATCAGGTGAAAGCTTTGATTAATACATCTTTCAATGTAAAAGGTGAACCTATTGTTCATACAAAAGAAGGAGCCCTCAAATCAGCACAAAATATGAATTTGAATGGAGTTGTAATTAATGGACACTACCAGCCATTATAACCATTTAACAAGGATAGTTTCCAGATCATCCATCTTAACTGGTTTCCCAATATAATCATTCATTCCGGCTTCCAGACACACTTCTCTGTCACCTTTAAGTGCATTAGCTGTCATGGCGATAATAGGAACATCAATATTCATTTCCCTTAATTTAGTGGTTGCATCCAACCCATTCATTACGGGCATTTGAACGTCCATGAATACAAGGTCGTAATTATCCTGATCACCCTCAGTAATCATATTAACAGCCTCTTCACCATTTTTGGCAATATCAATTTGCAGACCAATTCGATCAAGCATTTTCTCTGCAATCTTTTGATTGATGATATTGTCTTCAACCAGTAAAACACGTTTGTCTTTTATGCGTTCCTGAAGACTTGGTGCTTCATCCTGTTCAACTCCCTGGCTGTTTTTATTGCCAAAAAGTCTCTCGATTGTGTTTAGTAATTCGGTGTGTTTAATTGGTTTTTGCATTATAAAATCCACACCTTTTAGCTGATCAATTGGTTTCCATCTGTTATCAGAGGTAAACAAAATGATTTTGATATTTTTTTGCAGTTCTTTTATGCTTTCCAGTAAATTATCATCAGCCTTGCTAAAAACATGACTGTCAATAATGATTAGATTAAAATCTTTACGATGAGACAGTGTCATGAGAGCTGACTTTTCATCATTAACCGTTTCTGAATTAATAGACCAGTTATTCAGGGTCTTTTTAAGCAGAAGGAGGTTGGTTTTATGATTGTCAACAATCAGAGTATTGATGGTGCTGAATAATTCAGTGTTAATATCATATGCCTTCTGGTTTTTATCAATTACCAATGGCAGGGTGAAATGAAATACAGATCCAGGATTCTCTTTCGACCACATAAAATTAGGGTTGGGACTTTCAACCCAGATTTTACCACCCATCAGCTCAACCAGCATCTTTGATATACTGGTTCCCAGTCCAGTTCCTCCAAACTTTCGGGTTGTTGAACCATCTGCCTGAGTAAAGGATTCGAATATCTTTTCCAGTTTACTCTTAGGTATACCAATTCCAGAATCTTCAACCGAGAAATGAAGTGTCATATTGGATCCTTGTTGTTGTTCTATTTCTACTTTAAGAACAACTTCTCCTTCAGAGGTGAATTTAACAGCATTACCCATTAAATTAACCAAAACCTGAATCAAGCGACTCTCATCACCAATAACAATGGCAGGAATGGTGTCTTCAACATCGCTTAAAAGCTCAATGCCTTTTTCACGGCCTTTGAACGACATTTGATCCATCAGGTATTCAACGGTAGAGCGAAGGTTGAAAGCATAGGATTCAATTTTCATTTTACCGGCCTCTATCTTAGAGAAATCAAGTATATCATTAATGATATTAAGCAGATTGTCACAAGATCGCCCAATGATGGAAACAACATTCTTCTGTTCTTTCGACAATCGGGTTTTAGATAAAAGTTCGGTGGCACCAATGATACCGTTCATCGGAGTACGAATTTCATGACTCATATTTGCCAAAAATTCTGATTTGGCTTTATTTGATTCCGCTTCTTTCTTTTGAATCTCTTTCTGAGCACTTATATCCATAAAAGCCTCCAGAAATACTTCGTGATTATCCAGTGTAACCGGAATGATATTCTTTAATATTTCACGTGAAATATTATTTTCTTTTACCTCCAGACGTTCATCTAACGATTCTACCATTATGCCGGACTGCTCATCTTTGTATTCGTCCTTTTTATTGGTGACAAATAACTCCTGATATGAATGGGTTCTGAAATGAGCCATTGCTTGGGAAATGGTTTTGAATCCCATAATTTTAGCAGCGGTCTGATTGAGTTGAATTACTTTCTTCTCGCTGTCAACGATTAAAATACCCACAGGAAGATTTTCTGTTATCGTAGAAAGGGTTTTGTTTGATTCTTTCAAGGACTCAGTAAGAAGCTTTTTCTCTGTTGTATCTTCTTTAATTGCAATGTAATTCGAGATGGTTTTGTCTTCACTTAATACAGGTGATATCAAAACTTTCTCCCAGAAAACAGCACCATTGTCTTTATTACTGGAAATTTCACCAGTCCAAACTTGTCCTTCCTGAATGGTTTGCCACAATACCTCAGCAAACTCATTGGTGTCGTCCTGTAACTGAAAGAAGTTTGTATTTCCACTATTTAATTCAGACTTGGAGAATCCGGCAAGCGATTTAAATCCTTTGTTTACATACTCAACGTTACCTTGTGTGTCGGTAATCATAATGGAGATCGGACTTTGTTCAACAGCCTGTATCAGTTTACGGTTATTTTGTTCTGCTTTTCGTTGATTAAGAATCAGATTACGTATTTGCGATAAAAGGAAATAAGTCAGAAAAACTACAAATAGAGTAAATACTATTAATGAAAGGTACTTAAGGTTATTGTAACGTTTAAGCACGTTTATGCTTTCGTTATTTAAGGTTACTAACCTTTTGTTAATATCGTATGAGATTTTGTTCTCAATTTCATGCAGTCTTTCCAGTTTTGACTCAGCTTGCTTAATGTAAAGATCAGTTGCTTTGGCTACATTGTTATATCCATCGGGCTCTTTTAATGTTGCTTCAATTTTTCGGGCTACTCTTTCCGAAAGACTGTGCATTGTATTGATTAAAGGTGCTAATTCTCTTACTTCTCTAATCGATCCGGTATAACTATCTTCATTGTAGGTGATGACATTTGTGATGACATCCTGCGTGTGAAGGTTTACTGCTCTTTTATCCTCTATATTTCCACCCTGATCAATTACATTAATAATCTCAATGCTACGCTCAGTAAGATCAGCAATTTCATTTTCAATATTAGTTAGCTGTTGATTGACATTAACAGATGGATAACTTTTAAAAGCGATGTTTAGTTCCAGAAGGTTTTTGTGTAGTAGATGCTCTAGTTTGGCCAGTTGTTCCTGATTTTGAATAGCCTTTCTGTATTTGGAAGCATAAGAACTGTCGAAATAATTTTCGATACTAATGATGGCACCTATTGTAATTAAATAGATAGCTAACAATAGGTAGAGCTTGTTAACAATTGGCTCTTTAAAGTAGAATATTTTGGATGTTTTTTGATTCTTACCCACAAGATGTAAATTAAACTAACTGTGTTTTACGAACGTATAAATTTAAAAAATTATCGTTTTCCTTTTAGTAAAACCGTATTTACTTAATCTGTTTTCATTTAATTGGGTGTTGGTGAAATTTAGAAAGGCTTTGGTAAGTACTGGTTCTGAGCTACATGAAAGACTTGTTGCAAAAATGGGTATATGTAAATTATTTTGCAGATCAGGTTTGATAATATCAACATAATTGCGATTTCCATTAACAAAGTAGTTACTTTCCCAGTCAATAACAATATCTACCTTGTCATTTTTCAGTTCTTTTATCAGTCCTTTTGAGTCGGATGTAAGGGCAACTATTTTAGGTAACAGCCTGTCATAAACATTTTGAGTTTGTAATAATTTCCTTGTTTCAAAACCGATAGAGCTTGTTTCCGGATTAGCTATGATTAAAGAGTATTTATCTTTCAGCAGAGATGAGAATCTTCCATCGAAATTTGTAGGATTACCCTTCTTTACCATGAAAGTCAAAGAATTATATCCAATAAAAACTGAATCCATCAAAGCCTGGCCTGTTTCCTGGTAAAATTTTTCAAAAGTAGCTGTTGAAGAAGGTATGTAAAGGTCACCTTTACCTGTGTAACTAATCAGGTCCATTAAATTTTGAGCACAATCATTCTGAACTCTTACTTTGCAATTGTATTGTATTTCAAATTGCTCTTTAAGGTTCAAAATCAGCCCCAGCATTGAGTTTTCGCAATAAACGACCAACTCTTTTTGAGTTTGCAAGGATTCTGAAGTACTATTTTTTTTTCGTTGCTTACATCCTGTAGCTATTAAAATAAGACTCAGGACGAAGAGGATCTGGTACTTGTGTAGGGCCATTATATACACATATAATTATACAGGCCCAAGTTATGGATTTATATAATTGAATAACAGTTTGTTTGTCACATAATACATGGCGTTTGTCAAATACAACTAACCTTTCACAAAGTGCTTCTTTATCCAGCGAGGTACAATAAAAGCCCCGATTAACAGGTATGGATAGTAGCTTACAACCCGCCACATAAAAGCCATAGCAACACCTGTGCCAATAGGTATCATGGTTGAAAGAAACTCTTTAAATACCCACTCTGCAAATCCACTACCTCCGGGTGTTGGACTAACCAGCATCATAATCCACATTACCAATTGTTTGCCAAATATCAGAATGTGATCATTCCATCCGAGGAAATGGAATCCGAAAAATGCCAAAATGAGCGAGTTTACAATCCAGTAACGGGAGGTCCAGCTGAATGCAGTTGCCATAAAAGCTTTGAGCCAATTTTTAAAGGGCCAAGTCTTAAATTCCTTCGAAGCGGCAATTAAATCAGATCCGGACTCGTTTGCCTGTGGTCTCCATCGTCTAATAATAGGTAATTTAAAAATCCAAAGTAATAACCATTTCAATCCACGTGGATTAACAAAAAGACCATAGCTTATAACGATTGTATATGCCAGTTTTACAATATAACCGGCAAGAGCAAACATTAAAAATTGGTTTTTATAAAAGGGCAGACTGTTCTCGATTGAATTGCCAAAAGCAAAAATATCAGTTCGTCCGATGAAAAGCAGGATGAGAGGAAATGTTATAATAAAATACAATTCATCCAGAAAGGAGGTTACCATTACAATGGCTGTACTTCGGCCAATTTTGATTCCTTCTTTGTTGATAAAGAAAATTGCAACACTTGTTCCACCTATTGCAGAAGGAGTAATAGCAGAAGTGAACTCCCACAACATAATTATGTTAAAAGCTTTTCGCCAGGTTATTTGTGTTCCGCTCAAAAGACGTATGCGATAAATATACCCTAAATCTCTGGCTGCTATCATTAAAAAGGATACAAAAAACCAGAAAATTGATTGGAAGGAAAATGTAAAAGCATCCATCACAGATGCATCGAACTCATGATAAAGAAAATAACCGGTAACTGCCAATCCAATAAAAATGGGAAGGGTAATTTTCCCTGGTCGGATGCTTCTTAATATTTTACCAGAGTTATCGGTCATAAAAACAAAGTTAGAAGAATAGCTGCTGTCAAAAAAATACGAGACGGGTTTTTATTTAAAAAAATGGCCTGATTTCAAATTTGTTATGAAATCAGGCTATTTAGATTTAAAATCTCCAACCCATATTAAAATATACAGCTGATCTGTTAGTGTCACCTGTAGAAGAATCTTGACTAAAATCTTGTAAGCTGTTGCGGTAGGTGGAACTTAGCTGAACCTTATAAAATTCAAAGCCAAATCCCCAAATAAATCCATAATCATCTCTGTTATAAGTTGCATCGAAATCCATCTTTTCGCCATCAATCTTGCCATTTAAATGATAACTATAATAAGCTCCGGCCAATACAAAGAACTTTGGTGTGAACATATCATTGTTATATGTTTTAAGCATGAGTGATACAGGAGTTGTGATTGATTGCATGTTTATTTTACTGTCGTTTACTTTGTAACTATGAATATCATAGACAACTTCGGGTTGTAAAAATAGCGAACGGGTTATTTTTATTTGTGCAAATAATCCTGGCTCAATCGCAAAGCGAGGAATTGTTTGTAGTTGTTCATCGTTAAAAACAAGTCTGCTTGAACCCATCCCGATTTTCCCTCCAATGGTAACCGGTGGTATTTCCTGAGTTGCTTTGCGATGAGCCACCAGCATATCCTGAGTTGCTATTTCTTCTGATAATTTGCACAAAAAAGTGCAAATCGTATTCATTCCTTCATAATCAAGTTTATCGGCTGTGTCTTCCGGTTTGTGATAAGGTGATTTTAATCCTGTAAATAAATGTGTGGCTGGTATTCCATAGTCGGCAAAAGATTTCGTATCGGTTAGCTCTACTTTGGTGGTGTTTGCTTTTGCAATTATCAGCTTGTTTTTAATAGCTATTGATTGAGCCATCTCATCACCATCTTTCAATAACGCCATACCCTGCAAGCGCAAACTACCAATGCTTGAATACATGCCAACCATGTCTACACTGAACATGAATTTTACTTTGGCAGGATCAATCACCTTGTCTGAAAGAAAATACCTTGATCCAACTAACCCGCTTTCTTCGGCATCGAAAGCAACAAATATAACACTGTATTTCAGTTTTGATTGGTTCTGTTTGAGATAGCGGGCTGTCTCGATTACAGTGGCAACACCGGAGGCGTTATCGTCGGCTCCATTGTAAATTATTTTCTCACCATCTTTTTCTCGATAACCAAGATGATCGTAATGTGCTCCTATAACTATGTATTCCGATTTTAATTCAGGATCGTTACCTTCAAGCATACCAACAACATTTGTAGCAGGTACCCTCATCAGATTTTCCATAAAGGTAAATTGATGCTGGTAATTTTCGCATAAGGGTGTTAATCCAATTTCTTTAAATTGTTCAGCAATGTAGTTGAATGCTTTTATCTTACCTACGGTGCCCAGTCCTCTTCCTTCCAGGCTGTCGGAGGCAAGTGTGTATACATGATTTTTTAGACGCTCTGTTTGATTTTGTGCAAATAGCGGTGTTACTATTAAGGCACAAAATAGCAATAGGTTAGATCTTTTGAGATTCATATGTGAAATGAGTTTAGTAGTTACAGATACAAATTTATCATTATTCCAATACCTTCTCTTTACTGTCTAAATTATTTTCTTTTTCAAATTCAATTCTTGCTTTTGGCAGGTAGTCAGGATATTCACGCTGCATAAATTGTATCAGCTCTTCACGAAGCCTTACTCTTAAATCCCAGGCTTTGGGCGAGTCTTTAGCACTTACCAGGGCTCTTAGTTCCATTGTTTTTTCGGTCGCATCTGTTACTTGCAGTACATTTACTTCACCATCCCATTCCTGAATATCCGGCAATATCCGGCTCATTTCCTCACGCATTTTTTCAACCGGGAAACCATAATCAACATAAATAAATACGGTTCCAAGAATATCTGCAGACTGACGAGTCCAGTTTTGAAATGGCTTTTCAATAAAATAATTGATAGGTACTATTAATCTTCTTTTATCCCAAATTCGAACAACCACATAAGTAAGGGTAATTTCTTCTATCCAGCCCCATTCTCCTTCAACAATAACTACATCATCAAGTCGTATGGGTTGAGTTATGGCAATCTGAAAACCTGCTAACAAAAGAGATAAACTTTTTTGTGCTGCAAAACCAATGATAATACCTGCAATACCTGCCGATGCCAGAAGACTTAATCCAATTTCACGAACTTTTTCGAAGCTTAACAACGCTACCGACATGCCTATAAATGTGACAAGAAAAATAAGCAAGCGCTCAAATACACGCATTTGAGTGTGAATCTTGCGGGCTTTTAAATTATCAGCATCCAGTATGTTATAGCTCGATAATATGAAGTGCTTAATACTACGAATGATGGCTATTGCAAGATAGGTAATGGTAAAGACCAGTATTATGAAAATAATTTTGCCTCCGTTAATGTCAATTGAGTCTTTAAAATAGTAATTGATTAAACTAATGGCTAATACAACAGTTAAAAGTTTAATGGGAGTCTTAACCAGTTTTACAACCTTTTCAATAACCCTGTTATGTTCACGATGTATTGCTTTTCGAAGTAATCGAATTAAAAGAACACCGGCAAACCATGCAGCAATTAGCAGCAGTATTGAAAAAATAATCGGTAACAGTAAATCTTCGCTTTTGAAATTTTGAGTAAAAAATTCTTTCATTTTAAGTGTTTAGGTTTATCTGTTTAAAAGAAAACACAGGTTGGTTTTGATTGTTTGAAGAGGTCCGCACTTAAAAATAGTTAATTTTTGGAAAGTACCTAACTTAAAAAGGTAGTGTTTGGTATAAATTATTCTTTAAAAAGAAAAGGCTGTCCGCATTGCGAACAGCCTTTTTTAATTTCTTTAAGCAAGATACTAGTAACGACGACGGTTACCGCCACCGTTTCCACCACGGTTGTTGTTGCTACGTTGTGGACGAGCTTCTGCTTCTTTTACATTGATAACACGACCATCGTACTCAGCACGGTCAAGTTCTTCAATAGCTTTGCGACCAGCTTCTGCATCAGGCATTTCAACGAAGCCAAAGCCTCTTGATTTGCGAGTTTCGCGGTCAGTGATAATTTTGGCTGAACTTACTTGTCCATACTCCTCGAAAAGTTCCTGTAAATCACCATCAGTGATAGCGTAAGTCAGGTTCGAAATAAAAATATTCATCATAAAATAAAACGTTGTGCTACAGAAGCACTTAATTAAACAATAATGATTTAAACAAGGGAAGAATTGAAATGTGGAAGGTAAGCACCTTATCTGACGGAAGGTAATTCAAACTAGCAGCCAAAAATCAAACTATCCATTTTTAAATACTTTACAAAGGTAAATAAATAAGTGAATTAGCTAACTTCTTAAAGATTAAAGAGTGTTAAAATTGAAAAATCATTTTTATAAGTGGAAAAATATTGAAAAATGTCTGAAATGTAGTATATTAAGCTATATGCAAAAGTATGACAGTTCTCAATTCCATATTATTAATGATTGCTTCCTCGGGAGCCTATTTTTTGCTAAAGAACAGTAAGAAAATGAAAGTGTTACGAATTATTATGATGGTACTTTTCTCATATGCGTTATTGGTGATACTTTTGGATATTCTAAATTATTTCTTCGGTTGATTTTTTTCTCCATTGTTATGTTTTGCAGCTGCATAAGATTGAGTACATTTAGCTATGGATTATTTAAATACAATAAAACGGATCAAAGCATTAGCCGAAACAGGTTTGGTTTATGCTCAAAATGGCTATGAGATAGAACGTAACCAGGAGTTGATTGATTTGAGTAAGGAATTAATGGCTGCAATTGTTAATCAACCTATTGAAACTATTGATCGGTTTTACTTGCCTCCCAAAGAATATCCAACTCCTAAAGTAGATGTCCGTGGATTTATTCTCAACGAGAAGGATGAAATACTGATGGCGAAAGAAGTGATGGATGGTAAATGGACTATTCCGGGTGGTTGGGCAGATATAGGTTTTACACCTGCCGAAATTGCTGTAAAAGAAGTGGAGGAGGAGACAGGGATTCAATCGGAAGTTGTCCGTTTATTAGCTGTTTATGATAAACGTTGTCACAATCATCCGGCCTCACCTTTTTATGTATATAAAATTGTTTTTCTGTGTTGTATGACAGGTGGGGAGTTGCGAGGGGCTTTCGATATTGAAGATTCGGGCTGGTTTAAACTTGACAGTCTACCTGAATTATCAGAAGATCGAATCGTTCAATCGCAGATGGAAGAATTATTTCAATTGGCAAAGAATGATACTTTACCGGTTGTGTTTGACTAAACATTAAACCCAATTAAAATGTCATACGCTGGTCATGTGTTGGATATGATCCAACGAATGCGAAATAACCGAGAATTGTTGAAGAAGCGCGATCGATTATTCACAGGTCTCAGTAAGAAGATAGCCCATAATTACCGACATCATCCTGCTCATCAAAAAGAGCTATCACCCGAGCAAAGAACAATTCTTCGGGAAAAGTTGATTCGGGAGAATCGTATTGATTTGACAAAAAAAATTGTGGCATTTTTTCTGGCCGTATCAATAGTATCCGTTTTGTTTTTATTGTTGAGAGGATATCTCGACTTAAACGATTTTTTGTTCTACGGAAATTAAATTGCTTTTATTTCTACCTTAGCTGCCTTAATAATTTCGGGTCATGACAAATGATAATCAAGGACAGGCTAAAGGCTATCTTTATACAGCGCAGGCTTTTGTGAGTTGGGGCTTACTGCCGATATACTGGAAATTACTGTCGCATCTGCCTGCTATAGAAATTCTAGCTCATAGGATTCTCTGGTCACTAATTTTTGTTGTGGTTTTCTTATATATCAGAGGTAAACTTCATCTGGGGGCTATTTTTAAAAATAAAAAGTCCTTACTAACACTAATAATCACAGGTTTGCTAGTAGGCAGCAATTGGGGTGTATATATTTATGCTGTTAATGCAGGACAAATTGTGGAGGCAAGTCTGGGTTATTACATTACTCCATTGGTCAATGTGGTCTTGGGTATGATTTTTTTACAAGAAAGATTGAGTAAAATACAACTAATAGCCTTATTATTAGCGGCTGTTTCTGTTTTATATCTTACAGTCGATTATGGTCAATTCCCATGGATTGCTGTTTATCTTGCGTTTTCGTTTGGTTTATATGGCTTATTAAAGAAGAAAAGTGGAGTTGATTCATTACCTGCTCTTGCAATAGAAACCTTGGTGTTGACTCCTTTTGCATTAACGTATGTTGTTTGGAAGATGGTTGATGGAACAGGTCATCTATTTGCAGGAGATATACTAACAGACACATTGTTGATTTTAGCAGGTGTGGTTACAACCTTGCCACTTTATTGGTTTGCTCAAGGGGCAAAACGTATTACATTAACTTCTGTAGGTTTTATGCAATACATTGGTCCA
Source organism: uncultured Carboxylicivirga sp. (assembly GCF_963674565.1). Classification (NCBI taxonomy): domain Bacteria; kingdom Pseudomonadati; phylum Bacteroidota; class Bacteroidia; order Marinilabiliales; family Marinilabiliaceae; genus Carboxylicivirga; species uncultured Carboxylicivirga sp. The sequence goes on along the minus strand of NZ_OY771430.1, from coordinate 3,916,643 downwards.
ACAATTATGTTATTACTTGGTATTTATATTTATAAGGAAGGCTTTCCGTTGGAACAAAAGATTGCATTTAGTTTTATTTGGTTGGCTTTGGCCTTTTATAGTTACACAATTATTTTTAAATCTCGCAGAGTAAAATAATGGACCGCAAAATTATTGTTAAGGCATATGCAGCCATGTTTGCTGGCCTTATAATTATAGGTTTTTCGGCTATTCTAATTAAATCGGCTGAAGCTCCAGGTCTGATAACTGCCTTCTACAGGGTTTTTATCGCATCATTGGTGCTTATCATACCTTTTCTTTTTCGCTATAGAAAAATTGTTGTGATACCAACCAAAGGGATAGGGATGGCAATTTTAGGAGGCATTGCATTTGGTTTTGATACGGCATTATGGTCAACCGCAATAGAAATAAGTAATGCTACTATACCAACATTAATGGCCAATCTTGCCCCTTTATGGGTTGGTTTTGGAGCAATGATATTCTTTAAGGAAAAGCAAAGGAAGGGCTTCTGGATTGGACTGACTATAACGCTAATAGGTATATTGCTAATGGTTTCTCATAGTTATATTAGCAAAGACGGGTTGTTAGTCAGCATATTATTAAGCCTTATTGCCGGTATGTTTTATGGGACTTATTATCTGATTACTCAAAAAGGTCGTCAATTGATGGATACCTTGCAATATTTGTCAATCACCTCTTTCTCGGCTGCCTTGGTATTGGGTGTTATAGTTTGTTTCTCAGACTTTAGTTTTACAGGATATAGCGATAGAACATGGGTCATCTATTTAGTTTATGGTATAGGTATTCATGTAATTGGTTGGACACTCATTAATTACGCACAGGGTTATTTGAGAGCAACAACTGTATCGCCAACACTTTTGGGCCAACCTGTGCTAACCGCTTTTTTTGCCTGGCTTATTTTGGGCGAATCACTTTCTGTTTGGCAAATTTCCGGAGGCATTGTTGTATTTGCCGGAATATATGTTGTAAACTATTCGAGATTAAAGCAAAGATAAATGTGCTTGTGCTTAACATTCTAACTGATGATTTGTTGTATGTATTAGAACGTTATTAATACACCTTATCATCATGAAAAAGATTGTTTTAACTACCTTTATCTTATTTGCATTAATAGCCGTTGGTTTTATCTGGCTGAAGCCAACTGAACCCAAAGCCATTCCAATTCAGGAATCAGAAGAACTGTTTAAAAACTATTGCATGGGCTGTCATAACGCTCAAAAATCTTCCTTTGTTAATAGAAAATGGTTTTTTGGCAATGGTCGGGATGAAATATTCAATAGTATTAAAAACGGCCGTCAATCATATGGTATGCCATCATTTCAGGATGGATTATCAGATGATCAGATCTACGGATTAGCTGATTATATCAAGCAGCTTTCATCACAAACTGATGAAAAAGAGGAAGAGTATACCATTAGTGAGTCAGGTGTTCATCATAGTGAGGTACAGGATTTTACTGTTGAAACTGTTGTAGATGGATTGGATGTGCCTTGGGGCTTGGAATTCCTTCCCAATGGAGATTTATTAATCAATGAGCGGGATGGAAAAATGATCCGTTTTACAAAGAGTGGTGAAGAACAAGAGATAACTGGATTGCCAGAGATTGTTGCGAAAGGACAGGGAGGTTTGCTGGATATTGAGTTGCATCCTGATTATGAAAAAAACGGATGGCTTTATTTTACGTATTCTTCTCCAAACGAAGAGGATCCGAAACTCGCGAGTACTGCAGTGATGCGGGCCCGCTTAAAAGGCAATCAGTTGGTTGATCAGGAAAGAATATTTTTGGCAATGCCGCAAACAGAGACACGTCATCATTATGGTTCAAAACTTGAATTTGATAAAGATGGATATTTGTACTTTTCTGTTGGCGACAGGGGAAATCGTGACCGACATCCTCAGTATTTAGATAACGATTGTGGAAAAATTCATCGTATTAACGATGATGGTAGTATACCTGATGATAATCCGTTTGTGAATGATAAAGACGCTCGTCCTACTATTTATTCCTATGGTCATCGTAATCCTCAGGGTGTTTGCATGCATCCGTTTACAGGTCGCATCTGGACCGATGAACATGGTCCTAAAGGAGGTGATGAACTCAACCTGATTGAGAAAGGTAAGAATTATGGATGGCCTGTTATTTCATTTGGAATTAATTATAACGGAACAACTTTTACCATTGATACTGCCAAAGCTGGAATGGAGCAGCCCATTATTTATTGGATTCCTTCAATCGCACCTTGCGGAATGACTTTTGTGAAAGGAGACCGATATCCAAACTGGAAAAACAATATTTTAACCGGGTCATTAAGTTTTCATTATTTGCATCGTGTTGAATTAGATGGTGAAAAGGTGGTCAATCAGGAACGGCTGCTCGAAGGAATTGGAAGGGTACGAAATGTTGAGATGAGTCCGGATGGTTATATTTATGTTGCAGTTGAAAAACCAGGTAAAATATTAAAACTGATCCCACAATAAATATGATTGCCCGCCGGTTATTAATTTCTTTTGGTTTGGTATTAATTTGTTCTATTTTGGTAACGGGTCAGAATGATACTTTATCAACCAGACATACAAAATATATTAACGAAATAGTGATTAATGCTCCTGTTTATATTCAAAAACAGGAGCGTTGGCCCGGAGCTGTTTCTATGATCGATTCTCTTCAGATTTTATCAGGGAATAGCTATCAATTGTCAGAGCAGATCAATACTGTTCCGGGTGTTATTATGCAGCAGGGAACTATGAGTACCAACCGGATAACTATCCGGGGAGTTGGATCAAGAACTCCCTATGAAAGTAACCGAATCAAAGCATATTGGGGCGAAATGCCATTAACGAATGGAGATGGCGTAACATCTATCGAAGACTTATCATTAAGTGATATTAGTGCTCTGCAGGTTTTGAAAGGGCCCTCTTCGGCTTTGTATGGAGGAGGATTAGGCGGTGTTATTTTTATTGATCCGTGGAGTTCACTTTTGGCAAAAAATACTATGAAGTTCAAGAGTGAATATGGAAGTTTTTCAACCCTATCAAACCAACTTGATGTAGGTTTCAAATTAAACCAAACAGGATTGTATACTTTTTCTATTGGACAACTACATACTTATGGTTGGCGTGAAAACAGTGAGTTTGATCGTTACAATTTCACTATTAAAGTGAAGCAATCAGTAGGTAAAAGTTATCTTCATTTCTTATATAATTTCAGGTATCTGAATGGACAAATTCCTAGTTCAATTGATAGTACTAATTTTTTTGAAGATCCTAAGAAAGCCGCTTATACATGGAAAGCGATAAAAGGGTACGAAGAATCAAACAAACATTTAGCTAACCTGGGATTTAGTTCTCCAATATCTTCTAAGGCAAACAATGTACTAAACCTTTTCTATAATTACTCCGACCTAAATGAACTAAGGCCTTTTAACAGATTGGATGAAACACGATCAGGATTAGGTCTGAGAAATAAATTTACATATATAAATAACGGTTTCAGAACCGATGTTGGTGCTGAACTAATGTGGGAACAAAACGATTTATCATTCTACAGTGTGGATGCTGAAAGCAAAGATGAATTGCTTAATACCAATGAAATTAACCGATCGTATATAAATGTTTTTGCTTTAATAGAGTATCAGTTAAATGACAAGTGGACATTTCAAGGGTCAGGAAATCTAAACCGTACATTTTATTCAACCATAGATGATAATTCAGGAGAGAAGTATGTTCACCGATATAAATGGGTAGTATCTCCACGCTTAGGGATAAATTATAACTTCTACAGGCAAATGTATCTGTATGGTTCCATCGGTCATGGTTTTTCAGCTCCTTCTGTGGAAGAAGCACAAATGCCGGATGCATCTTTTAATGCTGATATCAATGCGGAAGAAGGAATGAATGTTGACTTTGGGTACCGTTTTATTTCATCAGATAATCAAACACGACTGGATCTGACACTTTATTGGATGAGCTTAAAAAATCTTCTTGTTACTAAACGGGAGAGTGATGCTGTTTTTTATGGTGTTAATGCAGGTTCAACAGATCATAAGGGCCTGGAGTTTTCATTTAATCAAATACTCTTCGAGATTGAGAATTACAGACAATTTGATCTTTCAGTTGGTTATTTTACTTCATTAAATGAGTTTAGGGAGTTTAATGATGAAGGTACTGATTTTAGCGGTAATAAATTACCAGGTATACCTGACTATTCTTTGGCGTTGGATGGGCATTTTTATCTTAAGCCCTTTCATTTGTATGCTAACTTTAAATCGTTTGGTCGGCAGTATCTCAATGATGCTAATACGAAATCATATCATGGTTACAACAAAACCGGAGCTAAATTGGCCATAGATTTAATCATACGTAATGTTAAAATAAATCTTTATCTGGGTGCTGATAACCTATTTGATACGCATTATGCCTCAATGGTACTGATAAATGCTCCTTCTTTTGGTAACAATAAACCACGTTATTATTATCCCGGGTTACCTTTTAATGTTTATGGTGGTATGAGTTTAAGGTTTTGATTAGTTTTACAAACAGAAATCTATTTATTCATGAGGACTGTAATAAAATCATTCAAAGAATTAAGTGTGGAGGAATTGTATGGCTTATTAAAACTGCGGGCGGAGATTTTCGTAGTTGAGCAAGATTGTGTTTATAATGATCTGGATGATAATGATCAGGTTGCTTTTCATTTGATGGTAAAAGATGATGAAGACGAGATCGTTGCCTATGTTCGCATGTTGGATAAAGGTACAAGATTCAGCCAGGCATCAATAGGTCGATTGGTTGTGAAGAAAGAATTACGTTTTAATGGTTTGGCACGCCGCATTATGACAGAAGCATCGCAATGGATGAGGTTACGATGGGGAGTAGATGAAATACATATAAGTGCCCAGAAATATCTGAAGGCTTTTTATTCCAGCTTAGGATATGAAACAGTTACTGATACCTATCTAGAAGATGGGATTCCTCACATTGGAATGGATGTGAAATTTTAACCTTGATTAATCGAAGTGTACTTTCTTTAAAAAGAAGTTGGGATTAAAAACAAGATTCATTCCATAGGCATACTCAAACTGAGCGTTAGGAATATCATAATAAGTTTCAACCATCACGCTAAATTTGATTTTCTGAAGAAAGTCTTTTGAAAAAGAAAGTTTAGCATTTAACAAATCTCTTTTCGGCTCATAAAAATAACTTGTTTCATTAACCACTTTATAGTCTGAAACAGATTGGAATAAATGGCTTCCTTTAGGGGCAACAAAGTTATTAGCATGCCAATAGCCTAACATTAATAAACCATATTTATAACCAATTTCAGCCACTGGATACAAAGCCTTTCCTTTGGAGAATGGCAAGCCCGATTTTTCAGTTAAATCCATGTACCATGCTCCATAGGTAGAAAGACTAACCTGTTGAATAAAACCAGTACCAATTTCTTTACGAATTTTTAAACCTGTGGCCATATTTGCCAGTGATTGCATTGGTTCTTCAAAATTGCTTATTTGTCCTCCCAAATGAGTGGCAATTAACTGCCCGGGTATGCTTACCTGCCAATCGGTGGCTTCTTTTATAATATTATATTCGGTACTAATACCGGCGGTAAATTTCTCTGGTTTCGTATCTCCGATAACAATAAACTGTTCCCAGTCAATCCACCAATCCAGCCATAAACGGTTGTTGTCATAAATAAATTGAAAACCATTTTCAATGGGTCTTGTGTATTGATTTTCAGGATTAAATAATGGTTCCAAAAGACGGTGGTGTACATCGCCTCGTAAACCTCCCATTATCAGGTCAAGGTTATCGCTTAACTTAGTATGAATAGAAAAAGTTGGTACAACTTCTGTAAATTCTTCCATGCCACTATACTTCACAAGATGCAAACCAGCCTTTATTCTTAATTGAGAACCGGCATAATACATCAATGAGGGTTGGAAAGCATAGCCCATCAACGTATAACCTTCGGTGAAATCACCAAAATACTCATTGTTCTTAACAAAGTTGTTATTTTCAATTCTGAAATAAAGATTGTTATTCATTCCTGCCCCAAATTCAGGGTAGCTGTATCTCCAGATCTGATCAACCTGCGCTACAGATGATAATAAACAAGAAAAAATAATCCCCAAAAGTAAGCTCCACCTTAACATTTAACCCTAATAATTTTTGTCCCCAAAGAAAAATTCAACATCAGTTAATAGTACTGTATGTTGATTAAAAAGGTTTTAAAAATATTTCTTTTTATTGAAGATCCAAATGTTAAAAAGGATTAATTCTGAATATTGGGGTGCAAGGCATTGATTAGTTGGTTGTAGCGTCGTGTTTCAAAAGCAACTTCATCATCATTAGTCATATGAATTCGCTTCATGTCGTATTTCACTTCTTTAACTTTCAGAAGATTAATTAGATAGTGGGGATGGCATCTAAAAAAAGCATGTGTTGATAAAATGGATTCGTAACGTCTTAGAGGTTTACTGGTGAAAAAGTAACTACCATCTTCAAAATAAAAATTGGCGCCGCCTACAATTGCTTTGGCCCATACAATTTCTTCTACCTGGCAAACTTTTACATTGTGTTTTCCCTGAAGTACTACTTTTTTGTTTTTATTCTGGAAATCGATATTATCGAACAGTGCTTTTATCTTAATGTCATATGATTCATCCATTATTTCATCAATTGCCTTGTCGATTGCGATGATAAGCTCGTTGATATCAAATGGTTTAAAAACAAAATCGACAGATGAAAATTTAAGAGCCTCCAATGCATATTCGTGATAGGCAGACATGAAAACTACTTTGTATGAATTGTAATCGCTCTGGCGTAATATATCAAATGAAGTGCCATCGGTTAGATGAATGTCAAGTATTAATAGGTCGGGATGATGTTGTTCAATTGCTTCAAGTCCTTCCTTCACACTTGTTGCCTTTGCCACTATTTCAATTTCCTGAAAATGGTTTTCAATAGTCTTTTCTACAGCCCTTTGGTTGTATAAATCATCTTCAACTATTAACAATTTTATCTGTGACATATCCTTCCCCACTTTTATGATTTATTGGTTATTACAGGTATTTCTATATGAGCAACGGTTCCTTGTGATTCTACTCCTTTGCTGCGTTTGTCGTAAATCTCCAAAACAGTCTTTTTCCTTGTATCTTTCCTCATAATATCCAGACGTTCCTGGGTTATTTTAATCGCCATGGAATCATGGTTCTTACCTGTTTTATTGATGTTTTTAGCGTAATCGATACCAATACCGTTATCTTCTACTTCAATAATAATGCCATAGCCACCTCGTTTAAAACGGATTTTGATCTCCCCTCCATTGCCAATAGGTCTGATTCCATGTTCAATAGCATTTTCAATAAATGGTTGAATAAGCATAGGAGGAACCATGGCATTTGATTTTTTTAATTCTTCATCTACAAATAAGTCGTATATAAATGGTGGCGAAAAACGTAATTGTTGAAGGTTTAAGTAATATTGTAGTATTTCAATCTCCTCATTAATAGAAATGTATTCGAAATTACTGCTTCGCAAAACCTGTCGCATCAGTTTAGAGAAATCAGAAAGGAAGTGACTAGATTTATTCATATCATTCTCTAAAATGAACACCTGTATAGCACTCAATGCATTAAATATAAAATGAGGATTCATTTGACTTCTTAACAATCGTTGCTGAAACTTTAGTGTTTTGTATCGATTGCGTAAACGAATTTGAAAAGCAAATAACAGAGTGATAATAAAGATAACAACAGCAACAATTATTACTGTTATGATGTGGAATTTCTGCCTGTCAATTTTATTTTTTTGCAACAAAGTCTGCTTGCTTAATTCTTCTACCTTAAGCTTACGGGTATTTTCCAGATAATTATCTTCCGCCATAGCCATGTGAAAGATATTTTTTTCATTGATTGTACTATCGCGGTATGCTGAACTTATTTTATGATATTCCAAAGCCTTGTTGATCATGCCTTTTTTCTCGTAGGCCTGAGAAAGGTAATTAGAAGCCTCTTCGGCAGTGTATTTTGATCCAATTGCCTGAGCATTTTTCAATGCTTTATTCAAATATAAGATGGCAGCGTCGGGGTAATTGTCGTCCAGATAGGTTCTACCTATATTGGAGTAACTAATCGCAACGTTCATAACATCGCCGGACTCAGTATTCGCTTCTAAGGCTTTAAATAAATATTCTAATGCCAGTCGGTATTGCTTCTTAGTTGTGTAAACTCTGCCGATGCTGTTATAGCAAATAGCCTGACCAACCTTGCTATTAATCTTTGAATTGTAATCAAGTGATTCGAAATGATAAAACAGGGCAGAATCCTGGTTATTTAACTTTTGGTAGGCATCACCGATATTATTGGTGTTAATAGCCATGCCTAAAGTATTGTTCATCTTTCTTGAAAGATCCAGAGAACGCTGGAAGTATTCTATGGCGGCCAGGTTACGGTTTAAATTGTAACTAACATTACCAATTCCATTAATTGCAGTACTAATATGAAAAGAGTCTTTATTGTTTTCAGCAATAGTCAGCGATTTCATATGCATATCCAACGCCTTACTGTTTTCATCTACACGCCTGTAAACAGTTCCCATCTGGTTATATATTTCAGCAAGTAAAGAGGGATCTTCCAGTTCTTCTGCAACTTCAAGTGCATTTTGATGGAAACTCATTGCCTTGGCATAATACGATTTGTTTCTCAGGCGTTTCCCAACCAGATTGTAAATGTCAAACAGTTGATATTTAAGGTGATTGTTGATAGCAAGTTCTTCAGCTTCTTTTAAGAAACTGTCGTAAGCGTCATCACTATTTTGTTTTGAGTTGTATGTCTCAACTGATTTTTGAATGAGTTGTGCAACAACCATAGAATCCGGAGCAGCAACAATTGTTTCATTTATGGCAGCCTCTTCGTTCAGGTTATCTATCGAACAAGAGTATAGCACAAAAATGAAAAATGAGAGGGCGATGGTTATTTTTACACACTGCATATCAGGTAAACAAGGTAATTAAAAAACTAACTGAAGGAAAGTTAAAAAAAAATAAGTTATTCACATTTTTATGCGAGTAATTAACAGGGATTTACCCTTGTGAGATTATTGTATATTTGCCCAAAATTTGTGTGGAGTGAAAATTGGAAGTCTTGATTTAGGAGAACATCCTCTGCTGTTAGCACCCATGGAGAGTGTAACTGATCCCTCTTTCAGATCATTGTGTAAGGATATGGGAGCGGATATGATGTTCACCGAGTTTGTTTCAGCCCGGGCACTGGTTCGTAGCGTAAATAGAACGGTTCGTAAATTGGAAATTAGTGAAAATGAGCGACCGGTAGGAATACAGTTATATGGTGGTGACGTAGACCTTATGAAAGAAGCTGCAATATTGGCTCAAGAGGCACATCCTGAAGTTATAGATTTAAATTTTGGTTGTCCGGTAAAAAAAATTGCAACCAAAGGAAGCGGTTCTGGTTTGTTACGTGATATTCCAACATTACTTGAGATTACTAAAACAATTGTTGAAGCTGTTAAAGTGCCGGTTACTGTGAAAACACGATTAGGTTGGGATGAGAATAGTCTGGTGATTGAGACTCTGGCTGAGCAGTTACAGGATTTGGGTATAGCGGCTCTTACCATTCATGGAAGAACACGTGAACAAATGTATTCAGGTAAGGCTGACTGGACCCTGATAGGTAAGGTTAAAAACAACCCACGAATGAATATCCCTATTATTGGCAACGGTGATATTACGGGTCCGGAAAAGGCACGAATGCTAATTGACCGTTATGGCGTGGATGCCTTAATGGTTGGACGACCATCTATTGGAAGGCCATGGATTTTTAAAGAAATAAAGCATTATATGAAGACCGGAGAATTGTTACCTCCAATGACAATTCGGCAAGAGGTTGAAATTCTAAAGGATTTGGTTGGACGATCAGTTGATTATATAGATGAGAAGGCTGGTATATTGCATGCCCGACGTCATCTGGCAAAAGTTTTTACCGAATTACCAGATATTCGTGAATTAAGAATTAAACTCTTAACTGAAAAAAGCATTCAGGGAGTATTAGATACTTTAGATCAAATAGCGGATCGTTATTCAAATTAAGGCATTCCTGTTTCGGAGTAATACCTTTTAACGATTACTTTTACCGGATACCATGCCGCCAGGTAGGCTATTATGCAAACCGTTACAAGCACCAGTAGTACATCACTCCAAACAAGTTGAACAGGGTATGCATCAACTAAAAATGAACCCGAACCGGAAAACTTTATTATCCCAAAATATTGTTGTGCAAGTACAAGTACAATTCCCAGCAGAAGTCCGATAATTACACCTAAAAGGGAAATAAGTAATCCTTCAGTAAGGAAGATGCGGGTGATAAGTTTTCTGTCGCCACCCATGCTTTTTAAGGTGAATATGCTCTCTTTCTTTTCAAAAATCAGCATCGACATGGTACCAATTACATTAAACGCAGCTATGGCAAGTATGAATGATAATATCAGGTAAGCCATCAGCTTTTCAACCTTCATAACTTTGTAAAATGACTGGTGTTGCTCTTCGCGGTTGAGAGCCTTCAAATGGTTTCCTGAGATCTTTTCAATCTGTTGTTTAACCAGATTTGACTTGTCAGGATCTTTTACCTTAATGTACAAGGCAGAAACAATATCAGAATTATACTCAAACAAGCGGCGGGCCTGATCAATTCCAATAATTAAATACTGGCTGTCGTATTCTACCTGCTGAACCATGAAGATTCCACTCGGATTAATGTATTCCTGCAGAAACGCGTTCTGTGGCGCCATCATGTTTACATTGCCCGTTCGTTTAGGAACATAAATCACCAAAGGAGTGACAAAATTTAATCGCAAGGCCAATTGATCAGCAAGAATTCCACCTATAACACCCAGATTGTTTTGATTATGCTGTAGTTTGAATTCGCCATCAACAATAATGGAGTCAATGCGACTGATTTTATTAAAAATACTGTCAACGCCAATTACTACAGCAGGAGCCCTTCGTTTATCAAATTTTAATAAGGCTTGATTTTCGATAGTCTGAGAGATAAACTCAACTCCCTCAATTTGTTTTATGGCATCCAGATCGATTGAATCCAGTGATAAGACTTTACCTTCAACAGGTACCACCTTTAAGTCCGGATCAAAGTTGCCATAAAGATTACCCACAAAATCGTGCAAGCCATTAAATACCGATAACACTACCAATAAAGCCATACTTGCAGTAAGAACTCCAACCATCGATATCAAAGAAATGATATTAATGACATTTTGTGATTTCTTAGCAAATAAATATCGGCGGGCTATGTTATAGGCAATATTCATTCATTATTTTTTATGGGCAACCACCATTAATCCGGTACCTGTTTTTTGTTCTGATGCAGTGTCTGCAATATTCAGAATAAAAGCAATTGGATATGTAAGTATATAATAAAATGGTAAAATGATAAAAAATAACTTACTGGCATTGAGCATCAGAATTGGAAATTTCATGGATAATTTCCAAGATAAACTGCCTGGTTTCCCGTATGTATAATGAGTTTCTATATTTGAAAAACCGGCTCTTTCCAACTTTTGTCTGATATCATTGGCATTGTAACCATCACGCACGTGTTCATCGATAAATCCATGAATGCCATCCTCTTCATGATGATGATGTGTGTCAGATCCGCCTTGGTCAGAAGGAGTTGAAATAAGCAGGGTTCCGCCTTTTTTCATTGATTGATGAAAGTTCTCAAATACCAGTTCGTCTTCAAGAATGTGTTCCATTACATCAACCGAAAGGATTAGATCAAAAGTGTCGGGCTTCACATATTTTGTAAGATCTCCAATCTCGAATTGAACTCTGTTGCCTCTGCCAATCTTATTAAAGAATTGATTACAGTCAGAAATCTGCTCTTCTTTAACATCTACTCCGGTAATTTTCCATTGCTTACCCAGTGATGACATAAAATAATCGTACTGCCCAAAGCCACTTCCGGCATCTAATACGGTTAAATCATCATTTGATTGTGAAGCTTTCTTTTTTAATTCCCGACGGATGTACCACGATCGAAGCAATAACAGGTCAAGAAGTCGATAAAACAGAATTCGGAGAGCAGGAGTCTGATTGAATACTTTTCCTAAAGAGCGTTTTATTGGATCGTACTGCATGGGCTTATTTTTTTAACAGGCGATCAATGTTATCAAGATAATCGAGGCTATCATCCTTAAAGAATTTTAGATCAGGAATGATGCGCATTTGTTTACCCACTCTTTTGCCTAGGGCAAATCGAACCAGATGACTGTTTTCAACTATATGGTTAAACACTTCATCAATATTGTTAGCCGGGAATATACTTAAATAAACTTTTGCCTGACCTAAATCTGGTGAGATTCGAACAACTGTAACAGTAACCATAACTCCCATCGCCAGTTCACGCATTTCTTTCTGAAATAGTTCACTAATTTCTTTTTGTAATAAACGTGATATTTTCTTTTGTCTTGTTGAATCCATTATAATGTATTTACAGCTGCGAAATTAAGCTTTTTAGATGGATTATGCATTGTATAAAAAAAAACCTGCAACATCTTTAGCTGCAGGTTCAATGTATTTAAACCCAAATCTTATAATAGAATTCTGATTTTAACGGTTTGGGCGGTCTCCTCCCGGACCTCTGTTACCTCTTTCTTTCATTCTTTTTTCTTCCAGCTCAAGGTACTTTTTATATTGTTCGTCAGTTAATATCTTTTTAAGTTCGGTATTGCGTTCTGTTCGCATTGCACCCATAGCTTCACGCATCTTCTCTCTATCACCCTGATTCTCATCACGCATTTTTTTCATCTTCTCACCAAACTTTTTATTGAGTTCAGTTACCTGTTCTTTTTGTTTTTCAGTTAGATTCAGGTCTTTAGCCATTTGCTCTGTTTGTTGCTTTACGCGTTCCTCAGGACTAGGACGATTTTGAGCCTGGCTTGCACTGGCTATAAAAATTGTTAGAAATGCACTTAATATTAATTTTTTCATGTTGTTTTAATTTAATGGTTTAAAAGTTAGACGACGATCTTTAGTAATTCCTTTGTAGTAGATCAATAAAAATGAGTCGAAAAGAATTAGATTGTTGTAATTGACAGATAATCAGAATTAAACAATTATTATTCAAAAATTGTTAAAAACTTGTTAGATACTTTATTGGTTAATTTTGGTCTGAGATAGAGATGATTACAAAAAATTGACTTTATTTGTAAGTATGATAAAGAGTGGAGTTCTTTATGTATAAGGGGTTAAGATATTCTATAAGTATCATCTTATTGGGGGCAATACAGATTTTTGCCTCCGGACAAATCGACCCTGTTAACAATGTTAAAAACAGGGATGTAAACAAAGCTATTCAATACGAAAATGCTGGTGATTTTCACAAGGCTATTGATGCTTTTAAAGAAATAGTTAACGAATCTCCTGGTTTTGTTGAGGGTTATCTTCATCTTGGAATTTGCTATTTGAACTTAAATAATAGCGCTGATACTGCAGTTGTATATCTTGAAAAAGGTTTTGCTCAATTAGGACCTGAGGATTCCTTCTCAGATTTGGGTATTGATTTGCAACTAACACTCGCCAAGAGTTATCAGGTTATTATGCAAACTGATAAGGCGTTGGATGTGTATGAGTATATCCAGAAAAATGTTGATAGTTCAAATACTGAATTATTCGAGATGATAGAGAAGGAAAAAGACATGTGTGAAAATGCCAAGATATTTTTGCAGAATCCAATCGATATAACCATTACTAACCTTGGTGAAAAGATCAATAGTAAATATGATGATCATAGTCCGCTGGTATCAGTATTTGAAGATCTAGTTATTTTTACATCAAGGAGAGAAGATATAAAGCTTGCCAAACATGAGGATGGACAATATCCCGAAAAGATATATTCAGCTCAATTTGATGGTGAATGGGAGAATGCTTCGTCGTTAACGCATTTCTTCAAGAATCCCGAACATGAATCAGCCTTGTCATTGTCGGCAGATGGGAATGAATTATTTATCTATCGTAACGATGATGAAGGGAAGAGTATTTACGTCAGTCGTAAGGTTGATGGAGAATGGCAGGAGCCGGAGAAACTGCCCTATCCGATCAATACTCTGGCCGATGAAACTCATGCCTCACTTTCAGCAGATAAAAGTACTTTGTTTTTTGTGAGTAACCGTGAAGGGGGATATGGAGGAACCGATATTTACATGGTTAAGAAAAATACAGATGGTTCCTGGGGGCAGGTTCATAATCTGGGACCAGTTGTAAATACAAAATACGATGAGGAAACAGCGATGATTCATCCTGATGGCACAACGTTATATTTTGCTTCAGAAGGGCATAACAGCATGGGACGATTGGATGTGTTTTTTACACAGATGAGAGCAGATAGTACCTGGGAAGCCCCTGTGAATCTGGGTTATCCAATAAATACTCCGGATGATGACTTTTTCTTCATCCCTACTTTGGATAAAAGCAAAGCTTATTATGCGTCCGCCCGATTCAATGATAATTATGGTGGTTCAGATATCTATAAAGTTGAATTTGATGATGCTTTTGAAGGAGAACTTGCTATTATTGAAGGAGAAGTAAATGATAAAAAGGTCTTAGAGGAAGGTTCATTAAGAATAATGGTAACCCGTCAATCAGATAATGAATTGGTAGGTGACTATCGACCGAATCAAGAGTCGGGTAAGTATCTGATGTTTCTTGAAACAGGACAGGAGTATAACATTCAGGAGAAGCAAGGTGAAAAAGATCTAAGAGCATCTGTAATAGATGTTACTCCGCAAATGGCATATAAGGAAACTGAAGCGCCTGTTTATTCCTTTGAAGAAATCAGAATGGAACCTCCATTGGTGCAAATGATTGCAGGAAAGGATTTTGTGCAGGAATCAAAGCAGATTGAAGAACAGATAATTCTTGAAATGCAAAATGTTAAGAACGTTGATTATTATACAGTTCAGATATTGGCGTTAAAGCGAAGGCCTGTTTTTGCATTTATATATTTTAAAGGCTTAAATAAAGATGATATTCAATCATACAAATGTTCTGATGGATATACCCGTTATGTTTATGGAGTTTATAATAACAAAGAAGAATCTATTAAAGCAAGGACTGAATTATTAAAGTTGGGTCGTTTTAGCGACTCATTTGTACGTCCTATTTCTGATATTGAGATATTAAAATTAAACTAACGCATCACGAAATAAAATCGGCCGTTATTGTCGTGAAAAAGCCTGTTTTCATTTGTGAAAACAGGCTTTTGTATTTTATCAAAGAATATTCAATTAACTATAGAACACTTTCTATATTATGCAAGACTCTCAGGTTATTACTTTTTAATGAATTTCTTAATTGTCTGCTGTCCGTTTCTTTCAATCAAAATGAAATATAATCCCGGAGAATAACTGGATAAATTAATCTGGTTTTCACTGGAAGATAAATTAAACTGCTGAACCAGGCTACCAGCACAATTTATAATTGATGCTTTTGTAGTTGAATAATCGTTAGAGATTAGTTCTATTTTTAAAATATCTGAAACCGGATTAGGCGAAATAGTGATATCATCTTTACCTGATTGAGCAATGTTATTGGCAACATCTTCCTCTACCGTAATGCTCCAATCCTGAGAAAGACCTGCTCCAATATTTTGGATTACTGAAAAAGTTACGGGGTTGCTAAAATCAATAACCTCAATTCCACTGGCTTGTATTGCTCCATCTTTCCAAACATCGGCATAGGCTGGAGTCTCAAATACAGGTGTTAATGTTGACAAATCAGTGCCATAAGGAACTGTTACCATAATTGAGTGATTATCGTAATCAATAACAGTTGATGAAGTTAAGTCTTTGAAGTCAAATGTTTTGAAATCAGTTTGTTCGTAAAGAGTTACTTCAAGGTCATAGGTGAAATTATAAGTTGTCCCTTTGGAAACAACAACGTAATAGGTTTGAGCATAATATAAGTATGCATTGGTTACTTCTGCATCAAAGCTACCTGTTCCGGTACCCGAACTTACAGTACTAAATGCACCTGAAGGACAAGCATTGATTACGTGTACGGCAACTTTAGGCGAAAAACTGCCTGGATAATTAGAATGTAGCACAACATCTAAATAACTTGTTTGAGCAGTTGTTTGAAACTGATAGAATACCTCTCGATCTGATAAATAATTGGGAGCTCCCCAGCTTGAATTGTAGTCATAATCATCACCAAACGGAGTTATATCCCGAGTGTCAGTGTATTTCACTCCTCTGGCCAGATCCATAATAAAAGGATCATCGCAGTCATCACCCATCATTTTATTCACAACCGAAACTTCAATCTGGTCATTGGAAGTATCTTCATCACCAACTAAAGAAATTTTCCCAATAATGACATAAGTAGCACCGTCAGTCAGTACTTAAATTTGCTTTGGCAGTAAAAGTGTGTGTTCTTTTAGCACCAGCAGGAACGGCTGCTGTGTAAGTTTCTTCAATAAAGGTATTACCTCCATCAAGAGAAAAAGCAACTGTAAAATTACTTTCTTCGTTAAGTCCCAGATTTTCAATTTCGAAACGGACTGTTTCAGCATCTCCTAAATCGCCGGCTGATTGTGGTAACAACCATCTTGAAATGGATAAGTCATGATCGGCCGCTTGAGATTGGATAGTCCAACCCATTAATAACAATAGTAAAAATTTCCTCATTTTCCCCTTTTTATATGAATAGATTGAATACGTGTAATCAGGAAATAGGTTAGGGTAGTAGTGATAAAATCTTCAATTTTGTTCGAGCAAAAATCTCAGAAAGCATAACCAATTGATACAAGAGGTATGATAAAATTATCAGGTGGTCCTGCAAATGGGCCAACCTTAAAAACAAACCCTTTTTCTGCCTGATAGCGATAATTAGCACGGATGGTGAACATTGCAAAATCGCCAAAAGTTGGTTCGACAATTCCTCCAATTGCCGTTTCAAAATAATGTTTCGAATGGCCGGTAATGATTCCAAAGTCTGCAACCCATAAAAATGGATCAAAAATCATGATGCCAGCCTTTAACGTAAATCCAAATGAATCAGTCTGTGGCATTATACGTTGGTAAGAAAATATAAGAAGATCTTCATTCAGAACAGCATTTCTGGGAATGGTGGAAAGAGATAGTTTTTGAAGATTATCCTGTTTAACTAATGTTTGTGCATTGCATAAACTTGTAAACAAAGAGATTGAAAAAATCCATATTAGAAATGTATTTTTCATTTGGTTTCTTCTAACGTCTATATACAAGTTACGACAATAATTATCAGATGGGAATACATAGAGTGTAAGTTTTTAGGTTAAAAATAGATGTACTTCAGATTTGTTATCAAGGTGATAAATATCCTACCATAATGTCGGATTGATACCTTATGGTTGCAGATTATCAATTCGATAGATTCTTTGGTATGTTGCTTGTTTTATTGTATCTGCAGATGATTTTCGAATGATGAATGACAAAAATGTTGAAGCTATGGAGGTACATTTTTACGAAAAGCCAGGATGCATTAATAATACAAAGCAAAAGGTATTACTTAAGGATAAAGGGTATAAAGTTATTGCATATAACTTGCTGGAGGAGCCATGGACTACAACGGTGCTAGCGAAATATTTGTCGACCCGTCCGTTTGCTGAATGGTTTAATGTCAGTGCGCCCCGCATCAAATCGGGTGAAATTGACCCTGCTAACTTTAGTGAAGAAGAAGCCTTGCAGGCCATGATTGATGATCCATATTTAATAAAAAGACCTTTAATCAGGGTTGGACAAAACTATGGATGCGGTTTTGACAGTGATCTGGCAAAGGAATTAATGAAGGAAGAGATTGATAGCGCTTTATTGAGTTGCCCAAAAAGCAACACTCAAAACAGTTGCGATAATGAAATAAAATAACATTTACATAAAAACTGAGGATATGAAAATAGGATTTCCAGCAGCAGGAGCGAGTGGCGAGTTACAGTTATTCTTATCAGATGACTTTACAAAATGTGGACTGATGGGATTGTATGATACCCAAACAGGCAATGTTGAAGTGATAGATCGTACTGATATTAAGGATCTTTCCGAGTGGGTTAGATTTCAAAAGATCAAAGCTATCATCACACCTGACATTCAGGTTATGGCATTAAAGGTTTTTAAGGAAATGGGAATTTCTGTTTACAAAGCCATTGGAACCATGTTGACTTTTAATGTTGATTTGATGTATCATAAAGCTTTACCACCGTTTCAATCCAGTGAGATGATGACTGAAGGAGGCGCTTCATGTTCCCCATCATCATGTAGTTCTTGTTCAAGTACATCGTGTAAATAAGTATCAATATTATAATCTACTCCAATGAAAAATAAAGACTTAATGAAACCGATAGGGGTAGTTAAACACATGCTCAGTTATATTGGGCTGGAACCTACCTATGCTCATCAGGATTTGATTTTTGTTGAGCGTAATAATTTCTTAATCCGTCTTAATAAGCAGAATCCAGCTGTTTTGCATTTGCACTTTAACAAAAATTGTGATCCAGCTGATGCCAAATTAATAAAGCAGGGACTAAAAACCATTGCCGTGAAGGATGGTGTTAAGTTGAAGCAGGATAATACTTTTACCATTACACCCAATTCCGATAAATCTGGTTTTGAGGTGAGTTTTCTGGCAAGTTAAAGGCATTAATTTACAGGAGTCTGCTTTTCATTCAAATGTGTTGTGATGAATTCGTTCATTCAACAGGTCATCATTGTTATAAGGTCGCCTTTCTTTGCCTTTATAGCCAATGGTTATAATACATGCTGTTTCTAATTGAGCAGGAGCCTTTAGAAGTGTTTTAACCTGTTCGGATGCTGTTATACCGGAATCATGAAAGCGGTTTCGAACTTGTACCCAACAACTGCCTAATCCTAAATCTTCTGCCCCAGCCTGAAGAAATGCAGCAGCTATAGATGTGTCTTCAATCCAAACATCACTTTTTTCTGGATCGGCAAGGATTACAATGGCTAAAGGAGTATTTTTTATAAAAGAAGCACCGTGAGGTTTGCATTCTGAAAGTTGTTGAAGCAATAACTTGTCATCAACAAAAATAAACTCCCAGGGACGGTTATTTTTGGAAGTAGGTGACCATAACAGAATCTTTTTAAGTTCTTCCTGTTTTTCTTTCTCAACTTGTTGATCAGAATAAATTCTGCAGCTACGGCGTTGTTGTATCAGTTCAACCATTTTCATAAGCTATCATCTTTATTTATCGGCAATGAGAACAGACTTTTTGTGATATAAAGGTCTCTGTTGAATTAGTATCCTCAATATTATATTGCATCTCAGCCTCAATTTCAACCAGTAAATTATCGCGGCAGATATCGGCCTGAACAAAATTTAGAGGAGTATTCGGAAGTTCATTTGTACAAATCGACATAACTGATTCAAAGTCTTCTGCCTTTTTAATGTATATTCTTGCATAGGAGAAATTCAATGAATTCTCATTAAGGTTTTTAGCTGTCTGCTTTGCAGCCAATTTAAGGTTGTGAATCAGTTCCAGAGTTGTTTGAGTTTGTTCTAAAGCATTGTTCAAACCAATTGTATATTGACCTTTTATAGACGCTGTACCTGATATAAACAAGGTATTATTATCCGTAACTAGTTTGGCTCTCTCGAACTGAGGTGCCTGTTTTATTTCTAATCCTTCAGCTAATTCACCTACCAGTACATCTTGTCTGTAATGATAAGCATTTAGTTGTTCAGGATTATTAACCGAGTAAACTGAGTTATTATTAGCAGGCTTAATTGCACAAATATCTATTGATACACTTCCCATCGCAACACCAATACCTGTTGCTGCCGGATATCCTTCAATGGTTCGATACTGGTTATAATAATGTTTGCGAACCTCGTTAAAAAGCTGGTAATGTTGTTGTTCTTTTTCGTTTCGTACTTCGAAACTCAATATTTCTGGAATGTAATTCCACTGTCTCACCACCTCATTCAATGTAAAGCCTTCTTCAGAAAGAAGCGTAATCAGTTCTTCAAAAGCATGTATGGCTGATGAGTTTATATTATCTGTTTTTAAGGTAAGCCCCAGTCCTGATGCCCAAAGTTCTTTACAGCCATTATATTCTATTAAAGAATAAGGAGTGTTGCGAAATAAATTATAGCTAATCTTTACCTGTTCATCTTTGATAACCCCAACTTCCAATGAAACTTTATTTCTCCCGGGACCTTGAGAAAGTATTGTATATGCCGGACATTTATCCGAAAAGATAGAACGAAGTTCGTGTGCAAAGTCTGTAAATACTTCTTCCCAATTTTCAACACCCACAAAAATGCTGATTTTAAAAATACTACCCGGTTCAATTTCTTTAAGTTGTTCAATACAACTTTTCCACTGGCTTTGTAAATCACCCAGAACAATTGGTAATATTATTTTATAATCTCTTTGAATCACTTTCCCAAACATTTATTATTTCTTTCCTATTGTCTAATCCCAACTTGTTTTTTGTCGCCTTCCAGTTTCTTTTCAAGCTCCGGAATGTCAATATTAACTTTTTCTGTTATAAACTCCGGAATATTATATGAAAATAAAAGATCATCGTAATGACTGATATTTTGCTGAGGCAGAAGGAGTGGTTTTCCAGCGTTACCTTTATTATCAATGTGAGCGATAAATGGGCGTGTATACAATCCGTCTAACCGTCTGCTACTAAATACAAACCATTTACTGTTAGTCGACCATGAGTGATAGCTTTCTGTGTCATCGCTGTTAACCTCATTGATTGATCTTACCTGGTTTGTCTCAGTATTGAGTAAATAAAGGTCAGCTTCTTTATGCCAGATTGAAAAATTACCATAATCAACCAACGTAAACATTAGGTATTTGCCATCAGGTGATGGTCGGGGGAATGTTACACTCTTTCCAATGTCTGCCGCCCTAAATAAGGTGTCTACCTTATTTGAAAACGTACCGCTTTCTGGATCAAAACCAATGCTGCATAAATTGTAATGCACTTTGGTATATTCCATAGGCATAACTTCCATTTTAGCCGAACAGAAGTAGAGAGTCTTACCATCCGGAGAAAATGACGGGAAGGTTTCAAAAACAGAATCAGACATTAGTGTCTCGCATTTAATGATTTCATTTTTGTTGATATCGTAAACAATCACATCTGATGCATTATCAAAAACTTCTACTCGCTTGTTATTTGATGAATGAAAAACCTGGTGCGTATCATTTAATGTATAGGCAATATAGTTGCCTGACGGATGCCAGTATGGATATACAAACTTGGAAAGGGTACTGTCGGTTTTTGTTTTCAGCACTTCCATTTTATTGTTGGTAAGTAAAACAGTTCCACCCAGCTTGCCTCTGATATGCATACTCATATCTCTGGCTGATCCTTGTTTGAAGGAATGGCAGTTTACACAACTTCCCTGAACCAGTGTGTTTTCATAAATTGCATCTTGCTCAAAATCCTGTAGTGATCGCTGATAAATACCCATTTTACTGTAAACTTCATAGCCAGGAGCGATTAAACGGTATGCCAGATAATCGTCGACAGCATCTTCACTTACGTGAATATAAAATGGCTGATAGGCATACCAGGTATTGTTTTTTTGTACTGATACTGTTACTCTGATACTGTCACTTTTTGAAGAATTCAGCAGTTTTTTCCATGAGTCGACAGGGATGTCAGCAAATTCGTTTTGTTGAATATGAACAGATTCACTTTTACTTTCAAGGACCACGTCAATTTTTGAATATTCATCATTCACCTTAAAATTTAAAGGCGCTATATTAAATGGAATGGTTACACCATTATAATCCGGATAAAGATCAGGTGTTGATGAATAAGTTTCTTTTACTTTGATGGTTTCATTACATGCATTCAATAAAACCAATGCTGATATGAGTATGAACAGATTTTTCATTTTCTCAGTATTTTAATTTCTGAACTGCAAATAATACCAATAGGTCTTTCCATAGTCTTTCTTTAATACTTCAGATGCATTCGGAAGATTCATCTTCGAAAGAAATGCATTGGCACTCTGTATCTTGTTGTTTGAGATAAACGAAGGCATCGACTTTGGGTCTTTCTGTGATGTCATTTTCCAACTGTAAATAAAGGCTTCCTGAAAGCTTATAGGCATTTGTTTATAACCAATGGTTTGAGCCAGTGAAAGGTATTGCATAAAATGATTCAAGTCTTTGTTGAGAAGGCAATAAGCCATCAGATATTCATAAGCCGTCCTGTTCTTATTATTTGCTGTAAATAATTGCCCTAGCATCATGTCTTTTTCTCCTTCGCTAAAGAAAAAGTCGCTTTGAATTTTATGAGTCATTAACCAACCATATTCAGGATGTTGCAGTAAGATTTCCTGATCATCAATTACTTTACTCAAAGCAATAGCCCATTTACTGTAAAATAAAGTTTTCTGCAATATCTTCAGATACTTCAGCGTCAATGTGCGGTTTCCGTTGATAAGGTTCGTCTCAGCCAGTCGTTTCATAGTACGTGCACTCTTTTGATAAAGCGGCAATGCCTCCATCGCTTCGAAAGTGTATCGTTGGGCTGTGTTTATAAAACCAAGTTGATAATAGATTTCACCTGTAACCATTGGTATGGTAAAATCTTTTTTGAAATCTGGTAACAAACCACCTGTACCATTTTGGTAGTATTCAAACATATGTTCGGCCAGCATACCTTTTTTTGCCAATGAAAGATTCAGACAAGAAACAGATAACGGACTGGATGGAGATTTTTTATCTGCCATAGCAATGACCTTATCCCATTGACGCATACGCGTATGAAAATCATAAGCCATTACTTCTTCCTTATCAAAATCGGATGATGTTTTAATTGTTACAAAACCTGCTAAAATAATAACCATGTATAAAACTACAGCCCATTTAAACTGAGATTTTATTGCAGGTAATGACTTAACAATGAATGGAAGCAGAATACTAAGTAAAAAGATACCGCCTGCATAAAAAGGGAATGTGTTTGGGAAACTATAAAAGTTAACACCTATCCACATTTTGATTATTGGATGTTGAATTAAGATGGCTTTAGCTATATATGGTAGTGATATTGTTAATCCTAATTGTATTAAAGTAATAATGGTATTTCTGGTTGTCCTTTGTTTTGAAATAAAAATGATTGTTAGAACAGAATAAAGTACATAAAATACAACTGCTCCTCCAGCTATCCAATAAAGTACAGGAATTGATAACACGGAGAAAATACTTTTAAGGTTCTCTGATTTTAATGCTATTCTGAAGGATATAAATACCATTAGAAAAACCAGGGCAATCAATCCACCCGGCAGATAATTTTCATCACAAAGTAATGCCCAATAAAGTATGGAAGGTATAAATGTTAAAGGAAAGTATACTGAGCTTTTCTCTGTATTTTTTACTGTTTTCCAGGTGAGTTGTTGAATCAGAATCAACAGGAGTGCTATAAATATGGCTCCGACAGAAGGATAAAAATAAAATTGAGTAAGGAAGTTGCCAATATAATCACTTATTCCGCCAGGTATGGTGAGATATGATTGAAAGTAATCACCCGTGAATAAAAATAATTGATATTGTTCCTGATAATGTAAGTGATATGGATACAATAGGGTAAAAAATAGATACACAATTGTTCCGAAAACAAAGGGTGAAATGATATGATGTGAGAATTTTTTCATACAGATTAAAAGTATTAAATTTCTTTGTCGCTGAACAATTCTGCTTCCTGTTTCCAATAAAGTCTTTCAATATCCATCGCATCAAATGGCAAAGGTCCTAAGGATAATTCAGGAATATTATAGGACTTAAATGTCATGTTATACAAATCGGGATTTTTTTGAGGCAAAACAAAAGGTTTGTGAGCTATACCATTTTTGTCGATGTAACAAAAATAAGGTTGCCCATAAATTCCGTTTTGCCGTTTACTGGCAAAAACAAACCAACGACTATTTGAGGACCAGCTGTGATAGCTATCAGAATAGTCTCCATTTACCTGGTTGAGCGAATCAATTTCTCCGGTTTCTAGGTTTATGATTCTTAAATCAGCTTCGCGATGCCAGATGGGAAAGGTGCCGTAATCAGCCTCAGTAAAAAGCAGGTACTTCCCATCCGGAGATGGTTTTAGGTGGCAGGCAGAATGGTTGGTTATACGAGAATTCCACAAAGTGTCAACAGAAGTGCCAACCTCACCATTTTCGCCATCAAAAGAAATGCTGCAAATACTGTATTTGAGTTTTTGAATACTATCCGGTACGTCAATGGCTTTTGCTCCGCAATAGTAAATTTTATTCCCATTAGCAGAGAATACAGGAAACGTATCAAAATTCAACGAATCTGTCAGAAGAGGATTTGTAAAGGATTTATTGGTTTCAAAATCAAGAATAGCTAAATCAGAAGCTGTGTCATAAACTTCCAGTTTCTTGCTCCCTTGAGCATGAAATTCAGGAATAATGTAATTGGTTGAGAAAACGGCATATCGGCCACCCGGATGAAAACCACCATACACTGCATTCGAAAGCATTTTGTCGGTTTTAGTTTTGAGCTTACGAAGGTTACCATTGTTGTTTAAAACGGTTCCACCATGTTTCCCTCTGATATGAAACATTGATTGCGATGGATTCTGGTTATTGTATATATGACAATTCATGCAGGATCCTTCAGTAAGGTTATTATCAGCAAAAATATTCTCATCAAAGTTTTCAATGCATCGCTCAGCTAATTGAATTTTGTTCCAGACTTCATAACCGGGTTCAATCAATCTATAACTGAGGTATGGATCAATTTCTTCGCCAGCAATATACCAGTTAAATGATTTGTATTGAATCCATTCGTTATTCTTTTGAACACTCACGGTTACGGTAAGTATCTTTTCATCAAGCAGGACCTGTTTCCATTTTTTCAGATTAAAACGTATCGTATTGGTTCCATTTAAAACCATTTGGTTTTGATCACCCTTAACAACTGCCTGAATTGCTGTTATGTCATCTTTTATCATGAAGTTTAAAGGTGCTATGTTTCTAGGGATGGTTACCTCAGTGTAATCAGGATACACAGGTGGATAGACTGGCAATAACTTGTCAGTTTGAATATGCTGACGGCAACCGATTAGTAGGCTAAATGATAATATGATAAGATAGGATAGTTTCATTCCTTACTTTTTTTGGCAAAATGATAATAGAACCAATAGGTGTATCTGTAATGAGTTGATAAATTACTTAACTGACCGTTTGATTTGCTATATGCCTCAGTGTATTCAATAAACTCGCTCATCAATGAAGAAGGTAAAAAAAAATGACTTATTTCTTCTGTTGATGCTTTTTGCTGGTATAGGATGATCAGAAGTGCTTCGCCATATAATCGGGGTAACTGACGATTGAAAGTGAAGTATCTCTCAAAATCTTCTTTAAATGACCGTAAGTCTTTGTTTAATAGATGATAGCACAAAATATAATCTATAGCAGATTGATTATCAGGATTGGAATTTGCCAATAGTCTAAGACCAGAAAGGTTATCCTCGCCCTTGCGCAATGTATCGGATGGAGGCAGGAATGATTGTTTTTCTATAAGCTCTTTGCTCATTAATTGCGGGTTGTGAATCATTCCAATTCTTTTCTGAGCCCATTGATGATGAAAAAGTGTTTTATCGAGCATTCCAAGATATTTCAATGCAGCAGCGTCTTCACCAATTATCATATTGGTTTCTGCTAGTCGCTTAACCATACGGGAGCTTCTGTTGTAAGGTGAGAATATCAGTCCTAGTTGCGCAGAGTGCTGTGTTAGATTCATGTCGCCTATTTGATAATAGGCTTCGTTACTCGAAAAAATATTGAGCCAACCAGATTGTCTCCCAAGAGGTAAAAAAAGACTTTCTGCAAAAGGTTGGTAGTATTCAAGTAAATGAGCAGGCAAGGCATTGTACTTTGCCAGAGCAATATTTGCATAGTAACTGGCAAGTTGATTTTCTAGTTTGTATTCTGTTGATAGTTGCAATACTTTATCCCAATTACCAAAATAACCTTCGCAAGAAAGAGATAAAAGTTTTTCACGGTTCAAATCCGGACGATCTTTCCAGATTGCTATTATTAAGATGAACGAAGAAACAATCACTGCCGATCTAAGACTTATCATTTTATCAGGCCATATTAAAACTGGAATGATATAAATTAATGTCAGTGTTGAAGGTAAAAGATATACTAGCTTATTAAAAGGATATAGGTATGCTTCCTCAATAGTCACCAAAAAAAATGATCTTAGAATGACAGGTATAAAGATTGCAATTGCAGTTGCCAGTATGTTGGATATATAATGGATATTTTTTTGCCTTAAAAAATCTAATACCTGAAATACAAAATATAAGGCAATCATTCCTCCAGAAATCAGGTAGCCAAAAAGAATAAATAAAGGAAACAGAAATTGTTTTTGCTTGGATGAAAGAATCCTTCTTGATATGATAAAGATGAGAAGTGTAAGTATTAAAGACAGAGAATGTGTTAAGGTATATCCAATATGATAATGCATTAATGACTCAGCAAAAGGGAAAATGAAAATATACCATATTAAATTTTTTTCTGATCTGAAGTATGGGTTAATTACTTTGTAGAATAATACCCAATTGATGTAAAATATGAGTGTGATTAATAAAGGTCCGACCGTTTTTAAATAAAAGAATTGAGTAAGAAAATCACCAATGAGAGAAGCAAGTCCTCCGGGTTTATTAAAGTAGGAAAGAAGATACTCAGGAGAGTATATAAACAAAGTAATTTGTTCTTTAAAAAACAGGTGGTATTTAAAGGTAAGTGAGTAGAAAAGAAAGACAAACAATCCTGGTATCAGAAGTAAAGTAAATCTGATTGACTTGTTAATATGGATATTTTCTGATAATGACGTTGCCACTGTATTCCCCTTTTTCATGAAAGCTATAT
Source organism: uncultured Carboxylicivirga sp. (assembly GCF_963674565.1). Classification (NCBI taxonomy): domain Bacteria; kingdom Pseudomonadati; phylum Bacteroidota; class Bacteroidia; order Marinilabiliales; family Marinilabiliaceae; genus Carboxylicivirga; species uncultured Carboxylicivirga sp. The sequence goes on along the minus strand of NZ_OY771430.1, from coordinate 3,889,669 downwards.
GATTTTGCTCTCTATTGAATATCTACTCTTTTGAGAGGTTGTTGCCTAAAATTTTTCGTACAAATTCACCTGCAGTGTTATTTTTATTTGTTTCGATAAAAGTTTGATAAAAATTGGAACTTATCTCTTTTAAAGAATCCAATTTTAAAGAAATATTTTGTTTCTCTAATGAATCAGAGCTTGATTTGTATTGCATCAATGCTTGCCTGAAAATACTGTCAAAATTAGTTTTGAATTCTTTCCATTTCTGTAAAGAGTCATTCGAAACTGTTCCTTTTGCATAACTGGTAGATGCCAGGGTAACATTAAGAATTCCTGGTTCTTTAATGATTAGAATTTCTTCCAGTTTAAGACGAAGGAGTGGGCGGGTTCTTAAAATACAAACCTCTGGATGATCAGTAGAACCTCTGAAGACAAATTTTCCCTCAAGAATTAATGTAGAATCCACCTTTGCTTGGGTGGCATTTTCGAAAGGAACCAAATACACATATTCACCATCAAAATCATTGGATGGCAGCTTGCCGTTGATCTGGTAGCTATCATTATTTGGTTTGCAATAGGTTAGAGTTGCTACAAACAGTATTAATATCCATCTCCAATTAGTCATTTCCTAGTAATTTGAAGTAGCAAATTTAATTAATGAGAGGGCAATTAATGCCCTCTCATAATCTAAAAACCGAGTTTTAATTAATCTGCAGCTCTGAAGTTCCAGAACCAAGCTTCTCCCCATGCTCCTGTACCGGATGCATGGTAAGAAAGTGTCATGTTGGTATCGTTTAATGTTAAGATATCGTAGTCGTTAACGCCTATGCCACCTTCATTAATAGATTTTCCACAAAGCACTGTAACATTTTTAGTGTAAAGCATTCCTTGCGCCCAAATCGCACCATTGCCATCTGCAGTGGTCGCATTCATATCAAAGCTAAAAGTACCTGCTGCACTTGCTCCAGTGTTATAGTTTTTAGTTAATGAAGCACCATTAGTAGAAAATATCATTGAAGCACCACTACCTTCTCCTTCTGCCTGACCTTCTATATCATTGATATAAACTTTCCACCATCCGGGAGCAGTATTGCCAAGGTAACCGCCGTTACCAAATACACCATCTGCATGAGTTTCATCCCAAACCCATTCTTTCTCACCGGATCCACATAAATATCCCCATGAAGGAGATACTTCGAAATACAAATCCTGAACATCAACATCGATCTCTTTGGTGATTTTTATACCATTTGGATTTAATCCTGTAAATGAAATTGTAGAAGTACCCTCAACCACCATCAAAACAGTATCAATGCTTTTTGTTGAAGTACCAATTCCGTAATTCCAATGTGACAAAACCGGACTATGGTTCTCAAGAACTATTTTATTGGTATTTATTCCGTTAATAACTACAGGAGTTGCAGTAACCTCTAGATCAGCTGCTGTAATGGCACCTCCTATGTCTTCTCTGTCTTCTATAGGATCACAAGCAATGAAACCTAATGCTATTAAAAGCAGAGAATATATTATTGATTTTTTCATTGTCATTCTTTTAATATTAGTTCATTAATTCCAACCTGTGTATTCAGCTCCTGCACCGGTTCCCCAACCTGGATTTTGTTCAAGTACTCCATCAGAAAGACTAATCTGGTTTTCAGGAATAGGGAAGAAACCTCCTTCGGTAGCTTCATATCGGGCAGCGTATCCACCTCCGAAAGCTTTGGTCACATCAGGGTTACCTTTAAAATAACAATCAACTCCTATTTGAGCTTGTAACACATCAGCAGCAATACCCCAACGACGAATATCGTTCCAACGTGTTCCTTCAAATGCTAATTCCCAGCGTCTTTCGTTTCTAAGATTTTCCAAAGAATAACTAACATCATCCAGGCCTGCTCTTTCACGAACCATGTTCATATAAGTGCTTGTTTCTGTTAATTCAGAATGCATCAGGTAAACATCAGCCAAACGGATTAATACAAGATCTTTAACATTGTCTAATTGCATATTGTCTTCTGTACCGTACATAAGAACACTGTATGATGAAGCAAGTGATCCATCTGATTTATATGCAGTAACGGGACAATATTTCTTTTGCCAGTAGTCAGTTTCCTGTACAAAGTCATTCCATCCACCTTTTGAATAGTTTGGTAACTCATTTGGAAGATCAATAATAGAAGCTTCACGACGCATATCAGTTGGTTCAGCTGCTTCCCAGTCTTCCCAAAGTGTTGGGTTCACAGGACCTGCACCCCAACCTTGTCCGAATGGGAATGTATTAGAATAAGCCTGTCCACCACGTAATCCAAAGTGTAACATATATTGGTTTGAATAACCGATGGTTGTGCTCCAGCTGGCAAAGTTTGAATATTTGATAGCAAACATTGATTCTGGGTTGATATTAGCATCGTTTTCTGCAAAAGTTAATCCTTCTTCTGATGTAAGATCGTAATCTTCAACTGTGTATGAGTTGGTGTATGCCCATAGCTCGCGGAAATCACCAACTAATGAATGTCCACTGTTTGTAATACAATCTTCCAACCAGGTTACAACCTCAGATTTTGAAACAGTGCTTCCATCAGTAAGAGGAAGTGCAGATTCATTATAAAAACCAGTGTAGAATAAATATACTCTTGCCATTAAAGCTTCTGCTGCCCATTTAGTAGCGTGTCCACTTTCTACAGATGTATAAGAGTAATTTGGCATTAATTCAATTGCATTCTTTAAATCTGAAGCAATCTGAGCATACAATTCTGCAGGTTCAGCTTTTGGAAGGTTTAATGGTTCGGTAGTTACAACCAATGGTACCTGACCAAAATAAGATGTCATTTCAAAATAGAATAAAGCTCTTAAGAAATAAGCTTCTCCCATAAATTGATTACGCTGATCATCACTTTCCCAACCTGAACAGTTGTCTAATGTTTCAATAGCTGTATTGGCTCTAAAGATACCCTGGTATCTTACAGACCAGTAGTTCTCCAACATGCTATTGTTATAATTCATCAGAAGATCCAACGCCTGCATTAACTTGTCGTTTTCACCACCACCACCAAACTGATCATCTGATGCCAAACTTGCTGCATAAAAATAAGTATCCTGAGGATTTGCCGAAGCTGTACTTAGTGTATTGTATATAGCTGTAAGCATTTGTTCTGCGTCCGTTACCGTTTCCGGGAAGTTGGACGTGTTCTTCTTTGTAAGATTCTCAGTATCCAGGAAATCTTCGCAACTTGAGAAAAATAGTGCGAGAGAAAATAAATATATTAGTTTTTTCATTGCATTAATTCATTAAAAATTAATATTAACACCTACCATATAAGTTCTTGCACTTGGATAGAATCCTAAATCAATACCAGATGCCCAACTATCATCCACGCCATATCCAACTTCAGGATCCATTCCAGAGTATTTTGTGAAAGTATATAAGTTTTGAGCTGCAAAGTATAGGCGTGCTTTTGACATTGGCATAGATGGGATTAGTTTCTTGAAGTCGTAACCCAAAGAAATATTCTGAATCTTCAGATAATCTGCATCTTCAATGTAAATGTCTGAAATCTGTTGCCAGTTTTGGTTACTACCTGCAGTTAAACGAGGTAATTTATTAGATGTTCCTTCACCATGCCATCTTCCAAATATTTCGGTAGTGTAGTTTTGCTCGTATGAGTCAGCAAAAGAACGATATGACTTAGCGATTTGATGTCCGAAGGCACCGTTTGTTGTTACAGAAAAGTCAAATCCTTTATAGGCAAAATTAACACTGAATCCTAATCGGAAGTCTGGATGAGGGTTACCGATGTCAGTTTTATCATTTTCATCAATTACACCGTCACCATTTGTATCAACAAAAATCAAATCTCCAGGTTGAGGATCAGTTTGCAAGGTTGGACCTGCATTATTAATTTGTTCCTGGTTCTGGAAAACACCTGCTGTTTTGTATCCCCAGAAGTAACCCATTGCATAGCCTACCTGAGCTCGGTACATTTCAGTTGTTCCCTGACTAAGTACATTTGATTCACCATGAATAATTTGTTCTGAGTTGGCAATTTTAGTTACTTCATTTTTGTTTTTAGCAATGTTGAAGTTAACTCCATATCTGAATTCACCAATATTATCATTCCAGTTTAATGCCAATTCAACTCCTCGGTTTTCAACATCACCTCCGTTAATATATGGAGCACCTGTTCCATATGAAGCAAGGATTGGAGCTCTTACTAACCAGTCTTTAGTTGATTTAATATACCAATCAAAAGCAACTCCTAAGCGAGAATTGATAAAACGGGCATCCAAACCAAGGTCTAATTGTTCAGATGTTTCCCAGGTTACATCTGGATTAGGAAGAATATCAGCATAAGCTCCTGAACTTTGAGAAGTTTTTGTATTACCAAATGAGTATTTGGTTGTTTCGTCAAAAGCAATGGTTGCTAAATAGTTCCAGTTAGGAATGCTACAATTACCGTTTTGTCCCCAGCTGGCTCTTAATTTTAAGAAATCTAACCACGATTCTGTACCACTCATAAATGATTCATTGGTTATTACCCATCCTGCAGATACAGAAGGGAAATATCCCCAGCGCTTACCTCTGGCAAAGTTTGAAGAACCATCAGCTCTCATCACCAAAGATAACATATAAGTTTCCTTGTAGTTGTAGTTAACACGACCAAAGAAAGATGCTATACCACCTACTCCCCATGGTGATCCGGAAAGTGTCATTAGTGCTGCATCATCTCCATCAGTATTGTCAATCCATGCATGTTCAAAATCACTAAAGGCATTGCTCACGTTTGTTAAGCTTACACTTTCACCCATTCCTGATTTTTCTACAGATTGACCAATTACAGCGTCAATAGTATGCTCATTGATTCTCTTAATGTAAGAAAGGGTATTGTCAAGTGTCCATCTGTAACCAGCACTCATACTTTGTGTAACTGCGTCAACAGTTTTAAAATTTGTTTGAGAAAGGTTATATACCGGTACATACGAACGGTAACTGCTGGCGCTCATCTGATATCCAAAACGGCTACGGAAAGTCAAACCTGCAATAGGTTGGATTTCCAAATAAGCGCTGGTATTTAATGAATAATTTTTAGAAAGATTATTACCTCTGTTATAGATCATATCTGCCACAGGGTTACTTCCAAATGCCTGAAATACATTGGTCATGTTATCAGCAATGGCATCGTCAGTGTTGTAATAATCTCCATCACTTCCGTAAACAGGCATTAATGGATTTGCTACCAACATATTGTGTATATCATTCCAATAGATATTACCAATACCAATACCTTTTTTCTCATTGTAGTTGTAGTTAAGGGTTTGACCAACCTTAAATACATCAAATGAACCATTATTGTATAATACATGATCGGAGTTAAGTCGTACAGTGTATCTTTCAAAGTTTGGTTCTACGGGTGAACCGAAGATACCTTCCTGACTGGTGTATGAAAATCCCATAGAATAGGTTGACATATCAGTACCACCACTAAGGTTGATTGCATGGTTTTGAGTAGCAGCATTATCATTATAAATTTCCTTTAACCAGTTTGTTCCTTCCCAACCATTCTGGATATTTTCATAAATACCAGACATATTTTCCCACTGGTAAGCAGCAGCCTCTTCATTAAAGGTAATTTCATCGATAATGGTCATGTATTCGCTTGCATTTAATAAACTTGGCAGTTTAACAGCATTCTGAACACCATAATATCCATCATACGAAACCAAGACTTTACCTTTTTTACCTTTTTTGGTAGAAACAAGAATAACACCATTAGCAGCACGTGCTCCATAAATGGCAGCAGAAGCAGCATCTTTTAATACATCAACTGATTCGATGTCAGCTGGGTTTAAGCTGTTGATGTCACCTCCGGCAACGCCATCAATAACATATAAAGGAGAAGCATTACCTGTGGTACCTAAACCACGAATGTTAACTTTAAATCCTTCACCCGGCATACCCGAACTTTGCGTGATGTTAACACCAGGTGCCTGACTTTGCATAGCTCCTAATGCAGACACTGTGTTCATTTTTTGTAGATCTTCACCATCAACAGAAAGGTTGGCACCTGTTGTCAGCTTTTTCTTCTGAACACCATAACCAATAACAACAACTTCATCCAGGTCAGTTAATTCTTCCTGAAGAACAATGTTTAAAGTAGTTTGGCTACCAACAACAATTTCCTGTGTTTTCATTCCAATAAAAGAAAACACTACTACAGATTCGTTGCCTGATACAGTTAAGGAGTAATTACCATCAATATCGGTAATTATTCCATTACTGGTACCTTTCTCAGATACTGTTGCTCCCGGAATTGGAGCACCTTGTGTATCCGTTACTTTACCGGTTACACTTACCTGTGCATATGAGGCTATACCCATACACAGGCCAATAATTAGAAATAAGACTCTTTTTTTCATATACTTAAACTTAAGTTATTTAAGGAAGTTTTAAGATTTTCTTTTTTTTACTTCATTTTAAGATTATACATTAAAAAATTATACTATTTGTATGATGTACATTTTGTTAGAAATATTTTAAAAGACTGTAAATCAAACATAAAATACGACAAATAACATTGTTAATAAACCACAGTGTTTATAGTACACTTAGTAAAAACAAAAGTACGGCATCATCCAATAATGGACTAATACTATTTTATCCTTTCTTTGTATTATTTAATTAAAAATTAACAAAATTATACACATGTGTTTTGTGCATAAACCGTTAGGTTAATTGATAGTACTTGTGTTTTGGCTGTAAAGTAAAGGGTTGTGAATAGTATTGAGGTGTATTAAATGTATACTTTGAATGTTCAAAATGTTAAAAATTGAATAATGTATCCAGGCGATACATCTTAATTTCAGTCTTTATTCAAAGAGTTGTAAAACTATATATGTTTTTAATGATTGCAAAAAAATAATGAATTAAAGAGAAGATATCACTTAAGGGAATTATAAATAGTAAAGACTGGATTTGAAACATGGATAATTCGTCAATTTAGATGGACAGATTAATTTTAGTGAATGTCATCTGCATTTTAGTAGTAACTTTAAAAAAAGTGGTATTTAAAGTTAAAAAATTTAAAGACCAACATTCATATGTTTACCATCTTTGTAAAGATGTAAATCAGTATACTAATGATGAAAACGCATACTTTTTTGTTATTTATTCTCATCGTGCTTCTAATTAATAGTTGTTCAATAGCAGTTGATGAAAACAGATACGAAGCATATCTATTTGCATATTTCGAAGGAACCGGTGAACCTAAGGAAAGAGAACAATTGAGGTTTGCAATCAGTAATGATGCAATAGACTGGATTGCGCTTAATGAAAATAAACCAATACTTTCTTCTGCTGAAATTTCTTTGACCGGAGGGATACGAGATCCTCATATTTTAAGAGGCGACGATGGTAAATCCTTCTATGTGGTAGCCACAGATATGTTTACTTTTAAAAATGGTTGGGATCATAATCCGGGAATAGTTTTACTTCATTCAAAAAATCTGACAGATTGGGAACATTCATTCATTGATTTAAAAGAGTCATATCCTGAAAAATTCGGGAATGTAAAATGGGTTTGGGCACCGCAAACAATTTTCGATTCAGAAAAGGGAAAATATCTAATCTACTTTACCGTACGATTTAATGATGATCTGAATCTGGATTTTTATTGTGCGTATGCAAATGATGATTTTTCAGGATTTGAAAACGAACCAAGCCTAATGTTTAGTCCGAAATATGGTGCCATTGATGGAGATATCATATACAAAGATGGCATGTATCATATGTTTTTTAAAGGCAATACAAAAGACGAAAGAGGTATTGAATTTAAGAATGGAATTCGGCAGGCTACCAGTAAATCTTTAAAGGGTCCATGGGCTGAAGACTTCACTTATCTGGATGCTTATGCTGATAGTTCAATTGTAGTTGAAGGTTCATCTGTTTTTAAATACAATAATTCAGATGAGTATATATTAATGTATGATTTATATAGTAGTGGAAAATATGAATTTCAGAGAAGTACGGATTTATATAAATTTACTACTGAACCAGAGTCTTTTACTAAGAATTTTTTCCCGCGGCACGGTTCTGTAATTGGAATTACAAAGAAGGAATTATACCGGTTAAATGAAAAGTGGGGTAATAAACAGGAAATAACTAACTAAATAATTTACTAATGACAATTTGGAATAAAGTACTTTTATCGGCATTTGCATTTTGTGCAATATCGGCTGTTAATGCGCAAGATGAGTTAGATAGTATCTATCACTTTGCTACAAGTGGGAATCCAATTTTTACACATAAATATACTGCAGATCCGGCTGCCTTAGTTTTGGGCGATACCCTTTGGTTGTTTACAGGTCATGATTTTCAAGGTGGACAAAAAGGCTATAACCTGAAAGATTGGTGTGTTTTTTCCACAACCGATTTAAAGAACTGGACAGAATATCCTACACCGTTAAGAGCAAAAGACTTTTCATGGGATGAAAGAGGTCAGGCATATGCTGCTCATACAGTTAAAAAAGACGGAAAATATTACTGGTATATAAGTACAAACACATCAGGGATTGGGGTGGCAGTTGCTGATCGTCTTGAAGGACCTTATAAAGATGTGTTGGGCACTCAACTGGTAAAGCGTTCTGATTGTTTTGCTTCAACTCACTCCTGGACATGCATTGATCCAGCTGCTTTTATCGATGATGATGGCCAGGCTTGGTTATTCTGGGGTAATGGCGTTTGCTATTACGCCAAACTTAAGGATAATATGATTGAACTGGATGGACCCGTTAAGAAAATTGATTTTGAAGGATTGGAATTTACCGAAGCTCCTTGGGTACATAAATACAATGGCAAGTACTACTTAAGCTATGCTACCGGATTTCCTGAAAAAATAGCCTATGCTATGGCCGATAATATTGAAGGTCCATATGAATACAAGGGAATATTAAATGAAATAGCCGGTAACAGTAATACGAATCATCAATCAATAGTGGAATTCAAAGGTGAATGGTATTTTATCTATCACAATGGAGGAATTCAAACGGATGGTAGTAGTTATAGCCGTTCGGTATGTGTCGACAAGCTTTATTATAATGAGGACGGTACCATTAAGAGGATTGTGATGACCACAGAAGGGGTTAATGCAGTTAAATAATTATGAAAAAAGAATGAACCTTAATACTAAAAAGATGAAAAAAGGATTAATGCTGGTTGTTTTAGCCTGTATGAACTTTTCTGGATTTGCTCAAAAAGAATTGTGGCAAAATCCGAAAGTTAATGAGGTGAATCGTCTACCTATGCATGCTTCATATTTTGCATATGAGTCGGATGAGACTGCCAATGCAGGCATAAAGGAAATGTCTGCCAATTTTATGAGCTTAAATGGCATTTGGAAATTTAATTGGGTAAAAGATGCCTGGTTACGTCCGGTTGACTTCTTTAAAACAACATATGATGATAAAAGCTGGGGTACAATGCCTGTGCCTGGTAACTGGGAATTGAATGGTTATGGTGATCCAATATATGTAAATGCGGGTTATCCTTGGCGTAATCAGTATGCGAATAATCCACCAACAGTGCCGGAAGAAAATAATCATGTAGGTACATACCGTAAAGAAATTGAATTGCCGAAAGGATGGACCGGCAAAAATATTATAGCTCATTTTGGTTCGGTAACATCTAACATATCATTGTATGTTAATGGTAAATATGTAGGATACAGTGAGGATAGTAAATTGGCTGCTGAGTTTGATCTAACAAAATATTTAAAGCCAGGTAAAAATCTGATCGCTTTTCAGGTATTTCGCTGGTGTGATGGAAGCTATCTTGAAGATCAGGATTTTTGGCGTTTCTCTGGCGTTGGGCGCGACTGTTATTTGTATGCACGCGAAAAAACTTACATCAAGGACATTCATGTGACTCCTGATTTGATCAATAATTACTCCGATGGAAAGCTGGATGTATCTCTGGATATTTTTGGTGGTGCTTCAGTTGATCTTGTTTTAACAGATAAAAAAGGTGATGTAGTTGCAAAGAAAAGCGTAAGTGGATCAGGCAACAAGACAGCTTCAATAGAAGTTGCAGATGCTAATAAGTGGTCGGCTGAGCTGCCTTATTTGTATACATTAACAGCAACGCTTAAAAAAGGAAATACTGTTCAGGAGGTGATTCCTTTAAAAGTGGGCTTCAGAAAAGTGGAGATGAAAAATGCACAACTTCTTGTAAATGGTCAACCAATATTGATAAAAGGGGTGAATCGTCATGAGCTGGATCCAGATGGAGGATATGTAGTTTCGAAAGAACGCATGATCGAAGATATTCAGTTGATGAAAAAGTTCAATGTGAATGCTGTTCGTACCTGCCATTATCCTGATGATGAATTGTGGTATAGCCTATGTGATGAGTATGGTATTTATATGGTTGCCGAAGCCAATGTTGAATCACATGGTATGGGTTATGGTGATCAGACTTTAGCTAAAAATCCATTATTCGATAAAGCTCATCTGGAGAGAAATCAACGCAATGTTCAACGCAATTACAATCATCCGGCGGTAATCATCTGGTCGTTGGGTAACGAGGCCGGTTTCGGACCAAATTTTGAGGCTTGCTACAAATGGATTAAAGGATATGATACCTCTCGTCCAGTACAGTACGAGCAAGGACATGGCAATGAGTTTACCGATACTTACTGTCCGATGTATCTTGACTATAAGCGAAGTGAAGAATATTGTCAGAAAGAACAGACCAAGCCTCTTATCCAGTGCGAATATGCACACGCCATGGGTAACTCAATGGGTGGATTCAAAGAATACTGGGATTTGATTCGTAAATATCCATTATATCAGGGTGGTTTTATCTGGGATTTTGTTGATCAGTCTATTAGATGGACAAATAAAGATGGTCAGGAAATATATGCTTATGGGGGTGACTTTAATGCCTATGATGGAAGTGATAATAACTTTTTGAATAATGGTTTGATTAGTCCGGATCGTGTTCCCAATCCACATTTTTACGAGGTAGGTTATTTTTATCAGTCAATCTGGACAAAAGATGTAGATATTAAAGCCGGAAAGATTGAAGTTAGCAATGAATATTTCTTCCGAGATTTATCTAACTTTTATTTGCAATGGGATTTAGTTTCGGAAGGTAAAGTGGTATCTACCGGTTTTGTAAATCAGTTGGATGTTGCTCCTCAAAAAACTGAACAAATTGATTTAGGTTTGGAAATACCAGAATGTCTGAAGAATTCAAAAGAGCTTTTTGTAAATGTTTCTTATAAGCTTAAAAAAGCGGAACAGTTGCTATCTGCTGGTTACACATTGGCTAAGGAACAGTTAACTGTTAAAGAATGGGAAAGTAAAGCAGTTGTTATATCTAATAAAAAGGAAAGTAACCAAAAAGTCAGCCTTCCTGAAAAAGTGGATAACGATTACAATTATCTGATCATTAAAGGAGAGAATTTCCGTATTGATATTAATCGTCATTCAGGGTTTTTAAGTAGATATGAAGTAAATAATACTTCTTTACTGGAAGATGGGGCCGAGTTAAAGCCTAACTTCTGGCGTGCTCCAACTGATAATGATTATGGAGCACAGCTACAACAAAAATATCGTGCATGGCATCATCCAAAAATGGATTTAAAATCTTTTGATAGCTCTTTGGAAGATGGATTGGTAAAAGCAGTAGCCAAATACGAAATGCCGGGTGTTAAAGCTGAGTTGGTTCTGGAATATGTGATCAATAACGAAGGTGCAATTAAAGTAACGCAAAAATTAAAGGCAAACTCTGAGGAAGAAGTTTCTGAAATGTTCCGTTTTGGGTTGAAAATGCAAATGCCTGCCGACTTTGATTTGATTGAGTATTATGGTCGTGGTCCGGTTGAGAATTATGTTGACCGTAAGTATTCAGAGTTTGTAGGATTGTATAATCAAACGGTTTGTGAGCAGACTTATCCTTATATACGACCACAGGAAACCGGAACCAAAAGTGACATCCGTTACTGGAAACAGGTAAATAAAGCTGGTTTTGGATTAGAGTTTACATCAGATAATTTATTCTCAGCCTCTGCTTTACATTATTCAGTTGATGCCTTGGATGATGGTTGGGATAAAGATCAACGCCATATGCCGGAAGTTGAAAAAACGGAAGCTGTCAATATCTGTATCGACAAGATGCAATTGGGATTAGGTTGCGTAAACAGTTGGAGAGCTCTTCCACTTAAACAATATCGTATTCCTTATCAGGATTATGAATTTACCTTCTTGATTAAGCCGATTGTAAAATAGCTTTAAATAGAATTACGTATAGCAGCATCTCATTTCGGGATGCTGCTTTTTTTTAAAGTCAGAATAAAGAATCGTTATCAGTATGAATAACCGGTTCGGCATTAATGGCCAGTTTATAACCAAGGTATCCTCCTATGGCTTCACCAATTAATCCGAAGAATAGTGCATAGGTTAATTCTCCAAATAACTTCATGCCAATAAAAACAAAAAGCATTCCAATCGAAAACCAAAGCAGAAGTAAAGTGATTACGTAGAAATTTGGTTTAAGACCTTCTTTCTCCTTAATTATTTTGCGAATTTTTCTACTTAATAAGATCAGTACCAATAAATCCATTAGATATCATTTAGATTATTTTATCCTGTTTCAGGATCAACAAAATTAGGGATTTCTATTCATAATTTGGACTTTAATAAATAATGTACATGTTAATTAACGTAAAGGTTTGTTTTTGCACAGTCTGTATTCTTTATTATTTTAGATTTCAATCATACACCTAACCTCATTGATTAATGCGGACAAAAATTCTTTTAACACTTATTCTTTTAACAATTTTAGGGTCAATGGATGCCCAGATTTTAAGTAGATGGCATCAAAAATCTGTAAATAAGAGGTTACAAAAAATTGAAAAGAGTTTGGAAGGGGCTCCAATTGAATTGGCAGCTGAACTTGTTGTTTCGAACGGACAAATTCATATTCTGACAAATGATGAAAACTGGTTGAGAAAAACCATGCGTCCACGCAAATCTGGTTTTCGTATCAAAATTTTATCTCAATCGAATGATCCTTGTTTGTTTGATGGTGATCAAAATAAATTTCTTTCAGAGACTGTTCTTGAAAATGTTTTATATCGAAAAGCATGCAGGAAGAAGTATCGTTCGGGAATCAATAACATAGCGTCCTATTACCTGGCCGATCTACCTGAGCACCTTAAGGTATATAAAAATAATTATAATCTGATGTTTACAGTTGATGGTCAAGGGACAGGTTATCGGTCTTATGTTCATTCCTGGGGATTTACTCCTCAATTTGACTCGCTTTATCAAACTGATAAACAGGATAGGATCTCCGATTTTTTAACAACATTCAGACATAAACCTAAAGTGAAGCTGGATACTTTAATGTTTGACCTTCCTTTTGAGGCTTCATCTGATACGGTTCAATGGAGAAAAATTACTTCAGAAGTGATTAATAAATTAGGAAGAGCAACATCTATTGACTCAGTTGAAATTCATTCATTTGCTTCGGTTGATGGGCAAGAGATTACTAATTTGAATCTGGCCAAGAAGCGTGGTGAGAATATAAAAACTTTTCTTGAAGAGTTAAGGCTTGATAGTTCAAAAGTCCACATTCACTGGGCTGAAAACTGGACTTTGTTTAAGCGTCAGTATAAAAAAGCCGGGATCCGTTTTTTTAATCGTCAGTCTCAAGCAAAGATCAAAGAGTTCTTTGCAGATTCTACAAATCGTAAACACTGGAAAAAGGAGCTGGACCAGCAACGTGTAGCAAATGTGGAACTGTATTGTAGCACCTTACCTCATGTAATAATTGCCAGTAATGAAGATTTACTTCCAATGTATAATAATGCCATTGTAGATCGACAGTTTGAGCTCGCTGAAATGGTTATGTTTGAAATGTGGAAAAGGAAACTAAGTGGCAGTTTTCAAATACCATCGTTGGATAATTTGTATTTATCAAGTGGAAAAAGAGCAACAGATCTTTATAACAAACACTTATGGCTGCTCAACCTGGATACAAAACCTACCAGTGATTGTACTCTGGATGAATTATCTTTTCTATTAACAATTCAACCGCGTGATGGGGAATTAAGATATTGGTATCAATATAGATTGTTGGAACAAGGTATTTTATCATGGAATGTAGAAACTCAGCAACAATTTGAGCATAATGTAAAAAGCTTAAAAAGGGCCAAGATACCAACGGTTTTTGTCAATCAGCTTTTAATGAATTTTTATATTGAGGCTGCCCAAATGGCACAAGATAATGGGCAGTATAAATTGAAGGCATATTACTTAAAAAGTATTTATAATCTGGCACGTCGTAACTTTAATGATGCAAATGAAATTACAGGCATTGCAGCTTTTTGTTCACAAATGTATTATCCTGAATACGGACGTAAATTATTGCACCCATATATTTATAAAGGCAAGTACAATCAACAGATGCTTGAAGCTTTTATTTGGATGACGCTTTATAAAAGAGATTATTATTTGGATAGTAATTATCAACTATTGGTTAAAATAATGGCTGATAAGAATCCGTCTGAGTTTATTCAATTGTTTAAAACAAGCCAGGACGGTGGTGTTGCATTTTTTCTACTCGATCATCCTTTTTATCGTTCTTTGTATTGTAGTTGTAAAGATCGATTAAATGATTTTATAACCGATAATTATGATTTCTGATTTGATGATGAATTTCAAAAATAAAAGCTCCCAAAGCTCATTGATTTTGGCTTTGGGAGTTTTTTATTATTTGTGAATCAGCTATTATTTTTTAATCACTTTTTGTACTATTTGTTTTTCATCGAAATTGATAATTAACAGATATATACCTGAATCGACATTACCGGTATTTAATGAAATCTTTTTTGTTTCGGGTCCTATCTCTCTTTCAACGAGTGTCTTACCATTAATATTATACAATCGTAATATAGCATCCGAGTTGATTTCCGGTAAGTCAATATTTAGCTCGTCATCAAATGGATTAGGATAAGTTTTAATGCTTGCTTCAGTATTTGAAATGGCAGTTGTTCCACCGGTTGTAACTGACACCTCATTGGATGGTTCTGAGATACCTCCATCGTTGTACCCTCTCAATCGAAAGGTATAACTAGTTGCCGGTGACAGATCAGATATCAAGAAAACTTTAATAGTTGGTTGAATGGTGTCAAATGGAATAAATTCACCATCCTTCAACTGCTCAATGATATATCCTTCAGTATTTAATGATCCATCACTCCATGTAAGAAATACTGATGTTTCAACATAAACTGTTCCTTTTAAGTTAGTTGGTTTATCTGGTGGAACCATCTGAGTTAATAAAATTACTTCTGCTGCACTGGCATAGGTCGATCCGTTAATTTCCGAAAGGGCTTCAAATTTCACATAACGCCCGGTTACTTTTTCATCAAACATTACTTCTTTAAGTTTGGTGCTGGCAGCCATCTTACCTGTGTTAACGGCATTACCCAAATCAGCAGGATCGTTGCTTATGTATATGGCATAGTTAGCAATGGTACCTATTGTCATTCCATCCTGACGAGGCAGATACCTGAATCCGGCCAGACTCATTTCTTCACCTAAGTCAACTGTGAGATAATGCGGGTAGCCAGGTGCAGAGCCACTATATTGAGTATGCCAGTAGGTATTCTCATTCCCATCGAAAGCATAAATAGCCGGAGAATACTCACTGCTTGTCTCCTGGCTGCTATAATCGATTAGAGTGATGTTAGCGGGGCTGAGATATCCCTTTTTAAGTGTTTTTACCATGGCAAGGTTAGAAGCAGCTGAAGCTGTTTCATCTTTCACGGCTTTCACCCGGTAGTAATAGTTGGTTTCGTATTGCATTGTGGTATCGACGTAACTAATGGAATTAGCTTCAATGGTATCAATACAGGTAAAGTACAATTCACTGTCACTGGCACGTTCAATGTAGAATCCGTTTTCATTGTCTGAATTGTCATTCCAATTAAGCTCAACAAAATTTTGTTTGTTGTTTTCAGCACTTAATCCGCCAGGAGCCTGAACCGGATAGAATGCATTATCCAGGTGAAACTCGATGATACCACTGCCATAGGTAGCAAAACGAACACAGTTGGTTCTTTTGATAAATTCAACATCAGTAAAATCAACACTGGGAATAGGATCGTCATTCATCTGAAACCAACGGTTGTCCTGAACAGAATATACCCAGGCACCACCATATCCACATGCTGCAAAGATAAACTGTTCATCCGGCGATAATGCAAAGTCGCGTATGCGCGATACATTTAAACCAATTGTTTTCGACGAAAAAGTCTGACCATGATTTGTCGATACTAGAAAATAATTACCGACACCTGCATAATAAACTGTGTTGGCATCAATCTCAGAGGCTTTAATTACCGCCTGATTCTTTGGATAGTTATAGTACTGGTCGTTCGACTTAGGTGCACTTCCATAATATCCGGCTCTTGTCCAGTTTTCTCCTCCATCCGTTGAGTATAGAAATATACCATTGTTTAAGGCAACATACCAAATGTCGCGGTCAAGTTCTGAGTAACCAAAACTACCGATGTCGGAACCATATTTGCTATTGAAATTATAAGCATGAGCTGTTTGGTTGATGGTTCCGGTGGTTTCATCATAGGTGAATTTCTGAAGATTGCTTCCGTAAGCTGCATATATAGCATCTTCGTTGGGGTTTGGTGAAGCTAAGATAGGAGCCGCCCACCAGTTGCCTAATCCATCCAATATGGCAGAACCTCCTGTTTTACCAGTTGCAAAATTATACTGATGCTTGATTCTTCCGTAATAAAACCAGGTCCAGGCTGATGTTTCACGCTTCGAAAAACCAGTGCGTAATACATCTGTTCCGTCAATATCTTTCGTGCTGACAATCATACCTGAATCTTTGTAGGCAGTTGCTCCACGATCCTGGTTGGCCATGTAAATCGAATTGAAATTCTGGCTTGAAGCTGCATCGTAATGCATTGCAAACCATGCGCCATTATTACACCAGGTATATGAGTCCTTGTTTTCAGGTGTTTCAGAAATATAGCACCCGAAATCCAAACCAACCAGAGTAATCGGGGTTCCTCCTGCTTTTTCAAAGGTCCGCATATGCTGCATGTCCCAGCCTAGTTTATAACCAAATCCGTTCCATGTTGCACCGTAATCAGTAGACAGCTTCATGTCTTCAAAGCCACTGATAAGCATATTGGGTTTATCAGGGCAAATTACCTCAAAGGGTCTGTCGCGCCCTGCATTTTTTTCAATCCAGGTAGCTCCTTCATCAGATGAGTAATAAACAGTGTAAGTAGAATTGATGGTTGACAAATAAAAATGATATTGTCCGTTATAATAAGTTGCTGCGGCACTCGAAAGGTTAGTTCCCGCTAATGTGCTGGTTGATGAGGTTTGCAACTCAAAGTCGTCAACTGATGGATTGTATTTATATGTGTCAATGGTCTTTTCACTTTTACGCCATAGCCACATATATGCATCGTTGGTATAAAAAGCTTTTGCTATTCGTATATCATAAGTTGATATCGGAATGTTTAGACTTGATTCAGAATAGGTGGCTCCGTTATCGTTTGAAAAATAGATATGGTGATAATTGGAGTAATAAGTATGTAAAACTATTGTTTTTACTCCATCATTGGTGATCTCAAAAATCTGGTTCGACCAGCTTTGTGAAAGATTTGCACCACTTGCAGCTGTCCAGGTTAGGCCTTCGTCATCAGAATATTCCATTCTTCCTGCATCATCATTACTGCGAATCAAACGAAAAGTATTATCATCCAGCAATGTTCCTGTAAAAACCGGATTAGCAGTAGAGTTGTTGGTTGGATTCATTACTATTTTGTGGTTCAGTAAAGTCCATTTTACCTCATTTTCGTATTCAAGTTTGTATAAGTGACCGGCATAACTAACCACGTAAAAAACGTTACGTAATGAATCGTAAGCAGAATTGTCTACCCGATATCCATACCAGCCAGTCTGTGATAGTTTGGTTTTCCATTCACCCGTTAGTCTTCCATTGGCATAGGAACTAACCGCACTTGCTTCAGACGATTTAAGTCTGCTACTATTTAATCTCTGAGTAAGGTATTCCTTAAATTTAGCTAACTCTTCACCTGCTAATACAGGTTCATCCGGACGTTCTTCGTTGCCAATCTCTTCTTCATGAATATTTGTTGTAGGATTTACAAGGACGTATCCGAAGACCAACGAAATGATGGCCAGAATCAGGAAGGCGATTTTCTTTTTCATTTTATGCATTCAGTTATAAGCGATTTCTAATGAAAGAATGAATTCAGAAATCGCTTAATTATCAACTTTCAAAAAAACAATAAAATAAGGACAAGATGTTTTATAAATTCTGCATAAAGCAGCACAAAATCTGCATGAGTTGCTATTAATAAAAAAAGTAAGGTTTCGAAGATGATTCTCAAGTTTTGTAATAGAGTTCGTCTAATTAGGTAGATCCTTTTTTGATAATGAGAATTATTCAATATAATTTATATTTTTGCAGGTTTTTAAACAGTTAATTATCTAAGAAGGAATATTTAATATGAAAAGAAATCTATTCGCTTTTATTTACACAATATGTTTTGTTTTTAGCTTGAAAGCTGGTGTCATTTATGTAAAGCCAAGCATAGAAAGTACTGCTTGGAGTAACCAAAGTACTATTTATACAAATATACAAAGTGCCATTACTGCAGCACAGGCAGGTGATGAAATTTGGCTTGCATCAGGAACCTATTATGTTACAGAAGGAACGGCAACTTCGGATCAGCTTTTAATTGAACAGAGCATTGGTATTTATGGAGGTTTTTCAGGAACGGAAACTTCTCTAACTGACCGAAATTGGAATTTATACCCAACTATAATTAGTGGAGATATTGGTGTTGCAGACGATTTAAGTGATAACACAGAACGATTAATAAGGGTTGCGGCTGCCTCAGATGATAAGGTAGTAATTGATGGCTTGATTCTTGAAAAAGCCTATGGAGGTGGTGGAATATTTACCATGACAGGAGACGTTGAATTAGTAAATGTTATTGTTCGTGATAATCATGCAACCAGTTATGATGGAGGTGGTGTTTATAATCGATATTGTACATTACAATTGGTAAACTGTTTGATTTATAATAATGAAAGTAATCGTTGGGGAGCAGGAGTCTATCAGGATTTGGATCAGGGATCTACAACTTTGATTAACTGTACAGTTGTTAATAATCATTCGAATGATACAGGTGGAGGATTATTTGGGCATTCTGTTGGTAACCTGAAAGTTTATAATAGCATTGTTTGGGGCAATACAGCCAATGTTACCGGAGATAATACTTACAATGTAAGTATGGTACAATACTCTTGTCTGGAAGATGCAATATCCGGAACCGGAAATATTAATGATAATCCTTTATTTGTTGATGAGTCAGCAAATAATTATAATTTGACTGGCACATCACCTGCAATTGACGCAGCCTCTAATGACTTGATTTCAGAACCAAAAGATCTGAACTGCCATACAAGAATTATTGCAACTGTTGATATGGGAGCAATGGAATATGTTCCATCAGCTGGTGTTATTTACGTAAAACCAGGTTCGGAAAGTACCGCCTGGAGTGTGCAAAACGTTGTTTATACTGATTTACAATCTGCGATTTCAGTTGCACAGGCAGGAGATGAAATCTGGCTTGCTGAAGGAACTTACTTTGTTACAGAAGGAACTGCAACTTCGGATCAGCTTTTAATTGAAATGAGCATGAGTCTTTATGGAGGTTTTTCGGGTTCGGAAACATCTGTAGCAGAACGGAATTTCAGTTTAAACCCAACTATACTTAGTGGTGATATTGGTATTGCTGATGATCTGAGTGATAATACAGAAAGATTAATTAGAGTTGAGGCAGCTGTCGATGATAAGGTAGTAATTGATGGTGTGATTCTTGAAAAAGCCTATGGAGGTGGTGGAATAGTTACCATGACAGGAGACGTTGAATTAGTAAATGTTATTGTTCGTAATAATCATGCAACAAGCTATGATGGAGGTGGTGTTTATAACCGTTATAGTAAATTAGATCTGGTAAACTGTTTAATTTATAATAATGAAAGTAATCGTTGGGGCGCAGGAGTTTATCAGGATTTAAATCAGGGATCAACTACATTGATAAACTGTACGGTTGTTAATAATCATGCGAATGATACTGGTGGTGGATTGTTTGGTCATTCTATCGGTAACCTGAAAGTTTATAATAGCATTGTTTGGGGCAATACAGCTAATGTTACCGGAAATAATACCTACAATGTAAGTCAAGTAGAATACTCTTGTCTTGAAGACGCAATATCAGGCACTGGTAATATTAATGACAATCCATTGTTTGTTGATGTAGCTGGATTGGATTTTCACTTAACAACAGCTTCTCCATGTATTGATGCCGCTTTTAATAGTTCAATAGCAAATTACTCATTAGATCTTGACTTTAGCGAACGAATCAAAAATAATGTTGTTGACATGGGAGTGTATGAAGCAAGTCTCTCAACAGGTTTGGTGGAAACAAATACTAATACAAATGTTTTGGTTTATCCTAATCCTATCGCTTCAGATGATTTGATTAACATTATATTACCTCATTTGTCAGAACAAATAGTTGTTACAGTATATGATTTGTCAGGTAAGTTGATTGGGGAAAAGAACTTCAAAAATGTTTCATCAGTGACTTATGCATTGGAGTATAATAAGTCTGGTATGTATCTGGTTAATATTCAGTATGATGATCAAATTTATAAGTGTAAACTCGTTGTGAAGTAATAAAACTTTTAAAAGAGGAACTGGTCAGGTTCCTCTTTTCTTTAAAACTCAATTCGATAAGTGAAATATGGATAAACCATCGCCATTCCATGTTCAATCACTTTTTGTTTTTCAAAGTCATAAGCCCAACCAAACATCTCTTTTTGTGCCAAAAGATTTTTAGCCTGAATCATTAATACCTGAGCTTTTTTCTTCCCATTAATTTTATAATTCAACGATAAGTCGATAAATAATTTAGGATCTTCTTGCCATTCAAAAGCTCTGCTTTCTTCTAATATTACCATTTCGTTTTGTCTGGATGCCTCCTGGTCTGCCGGAGTAAAACGATTTCCGCCCATGAAAGCAATTTTGGTATTTAATCCAAAGCTGTTATTTAGTCCCACTTTCCATTCTTTACCTCCAAGAAAATTAATTACATAATTGCGATTGAACGAGGTACTTCGTTCTATCTTATCACCTCCAACATATTTCGAATCGAAAAATGAAGCCGTCATCATATAATAAGTACCTTGTTTCATAAATCTTTCGAGTGTTATATCAATACCAGTATTACTGCCTGATCCTTTGTTTACCAAAGCATCTTCGAAGTAATCGTCCCATTTGTAGTTTAAAATTGAATAAGAGCTACCATCAATCACAGGAACATCATATAATTGCTGATAATAGCCTTCAATTTTTAGTTTTAAATTTGAATTGATTCGAAAATCATATCCCAAAACAAAATGATTGGCTTTGGTCACTTTTAAATCAGTGTTTAAGGCTTCACCACTTGAACTCTGAGCTTCATAAAATCGTAATGGTTCCGGACGACTGTGTTTTCCATAAGCAAGGCTGATGGAGTGTTGGGGTAAATAACGCCAAATTGTACTGATACGTGGTTCTACTATTAATTCATTGTTTATATCGAAATGAGAAGCAGTTATACCACCTATGAAATCTAGTGTGGAAGTGATGCGCCATTTACTTTGAGTAAAAATTTGAGTTTGCCCAATATTACCTGATTGATCTGCAATGCGAATTAGCGTTGAACCATCCATTGGATCGGGATTTCCATTTACAAGGATGCTATAGTGTGTTTGGTTGTATCGAATTCCTGTACGATTGGTATGTCGATTGCCAAACTTATGATTGATGTAGCTACTCAAAAGAAGGCGTGTGTTATCTTCGTTATGGTCGGCCAAAGGAACGATGTTTCCATCGCGTTGCCATTGGTTACTTTCCATTCTGAATTGATCATAGCTGACAGCAACAGTCGATTTAATAAAAGTTTTAGAACCAGTATTGATCAAATGCGAAAAGCCTGAAGCCGCAATATCAGAACCTGTTGAATATTGATTGTTATCAAATGTGTTGGTCCAGCTACTCATGTCATCATCAGGATCGAATGAAACACTGCTTATGCCACCAATGCCCCAAATCGAAAATTCACCGGCATGCTGTGTTGGCAGATGAACTTTAAAACTTAAATCCTGATAGGTCGGTAATCCAAAGTTCCCATCCAAAAACTCTCCAATCAATCCCATGGTTGAATAGCGATAGTTGAAAAGAAAGGTTGCATCACCATTCTTTTTAAAAGGACCTTCAACACTAATATCAATGCCTTGCGACCCAACCTGAAAAGTAGATTGCAACTTTTCATTGCTTCCATTTCGAAACTTCATATCAAAAATACCCGACATTGCATTACTGTATTCTGCCGGAAAAGCTCCGGTATAGAAATCTGAATTATCCAGCATATTAACACTAAAAACAGTTTCGATTCCACCCCCATTATTTACCCCGTTTAAGTGGTTAGGAGCAGGGATTTCTACATCTTCCAATCGCCACAAAATACCTTTGGGTGCATTGCCCCGTATTACGATCGCGTTATCATTTACGCCTTCAGCCATGGTTACTCCCGCAAATGAACCGGCTAACCTGGATGGATCATTCCAACCTCCGGCATAACGGGTAGCCTCTTCAACACTAAATGAGCGGGCTGATAAAGTCGCCATATTATTCTGAGCCTTATCTTTTCTAAATTCTGGTTTAATGGTTATTTCATTTAATTGTTGAAAGCTCTCTTTCATTTTTACATTCAATATAAAAACTCTTCCTGAACCAATCTCCAATTCACTGAATTTTGCAGGTTCATATCCCATAAAACTAAATTGCAAGCTCTGGCGGCCTATTGGTATATTGGTTAGTTCATAATTCCCTTCAGTGTCAGTTATTGTGCCAATAGGTGGATTGGAGTCGGAGAGAATTACATTTACTCCGGGTAATGGTTGGTGAGTGTCTGCATCCAAAACTCTTCCTTTAATTGTTTGGCTTAGGCTCTGTCCAATACTTACTTCCATTAATAGTATAATAGCAGCAACTAACAATAATATCTTCTTCATAATCAAAAACATTCTAATGCTATAGTTATTGTGACAAAACTAGAATATACAGATGCTTAGAATGTTCCAATTTATGAATGCGAACCTTTTTATTTAAGTTCGAACATGTTTTTATAAAGTCGAACTTCACTGGTAAATGAATCAAATATTAATGGTTGCTTTTTTTAAATTGAGAAGGTGTTTGATGGGTTAGTTTTTTGAAAGTAGTATTGAAAGATGTTTTGGAATTAAAGCCTGATTCGAATGCAATAGCAAGAATAGTATAGTTATTAGAATCGTCATTTAATAATTCTTTTGCTTTTTCAATTCGATGTTGATTCACGTATTGAAAGAAGTTCAAATCAAAACCATTATTTATGGTATAGGATAGCTGATGAGGTGTAATGTCAACCAAATCTGCCAGTTTCATAAGGTTTAATTCACTATCAAGAAAAGGCTGTTCATTTTTCATAACAGAAATCAATTTGGTTTTAATTGATTCTAATTCCGAGTCAGAAATCAATTTTCGCCTTGTTGTCTCCTGTTCATCTTCGTCTTGGCTTAGGTAATCCAACTCTTTTTCGCGGCCTTTTTTAATGGGAAATATTTCTTTTTGACGTAATGAAAAGTATGCTATAAGGTAAACTGCCATTACATTTATTCCATTAATAAGAAGGCCTGGTCTTTCTGTTTTGAAGAATATATTGGCAATAACCACAATAATGCTCGTAATGAAAATTTGTAGAATAATGTATTCCAGCCAGATAAGGTCTCTTCCTTGATTGTTTGATGTAATTTGATGAATTAATCTTTTGTGTTTTCTGATCTTTAGATACGAAATGGATACGTAAAATAATGCTTGAAAGGAAATGATGCCTAAAACAATAATTGTAAACCAACTCGAATTAGTGGAATTATTAAAAAGAGCATATAAACAAAATGCATAAATAAGTGGTATGGCGAGGTGTATAAGGTCTCTTTTTCTAAATCGGTAAAAAGGATTGGAGTAAAAGATGATTGTAAAATATAATAACGGAGTAATTAGAATTTGAACGCTTCTTACAATAAAATTCCAGCTTTCAGGCAACTGGGCATTAGAAGTTATTTCGATTATCTCATCAATCCAGAATGACGCCCAAAAGAAAAGAAATATACCAAAATAGAGGTTGCCTTTCTTATTAATTTTCCATGGGTTTGAAAGGTGGATAAAGGAAAGTAGTCCTAATGAACCAACTAAAAATATTACTAAAAGATTGTTAATCACGCCAACTTTTTTGTCTTAATTAAGGTCGATATCGAAAATAAGGAATTTTTGTTATTTGACATTAATTGAATGTTATTATTCGATATTGATTAATATCTACCTGCATTTAGGGGTTATTCAACTGCAAAGATTATCGTAACAATTAATATTTTTGTTAAATTTGAGCAAATCCGAACCTAAGTCTTATGAAATCTTT
Source organism: uncultured Carboxylicivirga sp. (assembly GCF_963674565.1). Classification (NCBI taxonomy): domain Bacteria; kingdom Pseudomonadati; phylum Bacteroidota; class Bacteroidia; order Marinilabiliales; family Marinilabiliaceae; genus Carboxylicivirga; species uncultured Carboxylicivirga sp. The sequence goes on along the minus strand of NZ_OY771430.1, from coordinate 3,865,052 downwards.
TATATCTTCTCTCATTATATTTACTCTGTTTCTTGCGCAGATATATTCGCAAAACAATAAATTTACCACATTACCTTCTACGGATTTAAACATCAGAGATTTTATTGTTATCGATCAGGACCAATTATACTATCCTGACAATGGTAAGATTCTGGTTTGGGATTTATCTGATAACATTTTGAAAAAAACATTTGAGAGTGTTATAAACGAAACCATTAACTCTATAATTACAAATGCAGCCAGTGATTATTTGGTAGCTGGTACAAATACTGGTGAAGTTTATATTTTTTCAAAAGTCTCAAAGGAACTAATTAACAAGATTAAGATTGATGATTCAGAAATTACTTGTCTGAACATGATTACAGAAGAGAATAAATTATTTATTGGATGTTCCAATGGGAATTTATATGAAATGAATATAGATGAAATTGGCACAACAAAACTTTCTTATCACTTTGATGGACCTGTTACTTCTATTGATTTTTCAAAGAGTCTTGGTTTACTGGCAATCACTAGTGGAGATGGAACAATTAATATTTTTAGATCACCTGCCTTTGAATGGTTGAGAAGAATGGAAGTTAGTAAGAAATGGGTGAGGGACATTTCATTTAATAATTTTAAAAATAGATTGTGTGCTGTAGGAGATGATGGGAAACTATTTGAGTGGAAAGTAACACAATCTGAAGATTTTACTCTTTTGGATGAAGAGAATTTATCAGGTAATTGGTTGCTTACGATGGATATTAGTGATGATGGTAAACTACTCTCTGTTGCTGGACTTAATCAAAAGCTTTTGGTAAGATCAGACTTCGGCACTTATGATTTGAAGTTAAAAGCACCAATCACCAAAATTCAAATTATTAGGAGTAATTCAAAACAGATACAAATTGTTTGTTCTTTGCATGGTAGGGGTATTCAAATAATACCTGTTGCCAAAATGAATTTTAAGAGTACTTTTTAATCTAACCTTTATGCGATCATTTCCTTTTTCTATTATTCTTTTTTGTTTTAGCAGCATAATCTATTCTCAAACAGATTTACGACCGGGTTACGTTATAACTAATGATTTAGACACAATTTATGGCTTAGTTGATTATAGAGGAGACATTCGGAATATGAAATTCTGTTCTTTTCAACAGGAAGGTCAACAGGAAATTAAGCAATTTAATCCGAAAGAAATTTTTGGCTACAGGTTTAATGATGGTAAATATTATGTGTCAAAGTATATCAATAATGAGCATGTTAAAGATACGGTGCTGGTTGAATTTTTGCTTAAAGGAATTAGAAGCTTATATTATTATAAGTCAGCCGATTATTATGCTTATTTTATTGATTCAGAAGAGTATGGCATGATTGAATTGGAAAGTAATGATATCGCTTACGAAAAGGATGGAGTACAATTAGTTGGGAATAACAAAAAATATATTGGATTGCTGACATATGCTCTTAAAGATTGTCCGGAATTGAAAAGTGATATTAATAACTCAGTACTTACTCATAAGTCACTTATAAACATTACAAAGAAATATCATGATTACAAATGTGATGATGAGTCTTGTATTATATATGAAAAAGAACAACCAATATTAAGTGTTCTTTTAATGCCTTATATCGGTTATGCAATTACAACGTATAAAGTTCAGGATCCTTTCATTGAATTATTTGATTTTGATGCAAGCCATTCTTTGGTCGGAGGATTAGATATTCAATTTATTGTACCACGACTAAATGAGAGATTGACTTTGTTTACAAAGGTGCAGATTAATAAAGATGAGTTTCATGGTTATTATAATGAGCAACGTATTGGTCTTGAGTATAATAATTATGCAACAATAAAAAATACCAGGCTTTTAACGGGAGGAGGATTACAGTATACATATCCAAAAAGAAAATTTCGGCCTTCGCTAGGTATTGGGTTGTATAAGGATTGGAGTTTGGGTGGTGATGCCGGGTTTTATAGAGAAACAATCTATGCGGATCAAGAAAATGTCATTTACGAAGGAGAAATTAATAACGTCAATAATTCCAAGATAGGTTTTATACTCAAGATCGGTGGAATGTATAAGATAAAGAATATTCAGGCTTTCGTTAATTTTTCATACCTATCAGGAAGAGTGGAAATCGGAGGTCAACAAGAAAGTTTAGTCAAACCTAATGAGATTAATAATACATTTCAATTATCAACAGGAATAGTTTTATAAAGATGAATAGAAAGCTTTATATAGTATTAATAGTTCTTTTATTTTTAGGGTGCCAAAAAGACTATCAGAAATCTGATGTTATAGTCCTTTCCACGAATGAAGTTTCATATGATGGAACAACCAAAAACGGTGTTACCTTTTCTGCTTCAATTATGCTTGATAGCGAGTATAATATATTAGAACAAGGATTTGTGTTAGGTTTGAAAAGCGGACCTACATTAGATGATGAAGTACTCAAGGTAGATGAATTAAGCAATAAAAGTTTTTCAGTTTTATATAAAGACATTCTTGTTCCGGATACTACATATTACATTAGAGGTTATGTGAAAACTGAAAAATACCTGGTTTATGGAAACGAAATCACATTTTTCTCAAATGGATCCCAACCACCTGTAATATCAAAAATTGAGCCCTCGGTCGTTTTCTGGGGTGATACAGTAATGATTACAGGAACAAATTTCGATAAGAATGGTGAAAATAATAAAGTGTTTTTTAATGACTTCATTTCAAAAAGTGTGTGGGGAGGAAAGGATACGATTTTTGCGATTGTTCCGGATGAATTAAATGAGAAAAAAGGAGCGATAAAAGTTAATCTTTATGGACAAGATTCACGAAATACGAAAAATTTTGAAATACATAGTCCAATTATTGAGGGAATTAGTTCATTAGAAGGTTGTTTTCCTATGGAAATTGTAATTGATGGTAAATACTTTTCATACTCCGGGTTTAATCCAATCAAATGTAGTTTGGTTATAAATGGAATAACACATAGTTTATATAGTTCTAATTCACGAGACTCAATCAAATTTAGATTGCCATTTTTAGGTTTGGGTGTTGATGATCTGTGTTCAATAAAATTTAGTCAAATTGGTGAAAGTTATCTTGTAACCGATAAGTTTAAGTTAATTCCTCAGGAAATAAAATTGAAAAAAGACAGTGTTACAATCGCACAACCTATTTTGTTGAATACTGAAAATTTAGATATAAACACGGTAACCGTAACAGCTAAGTTAAACGAGAGGGAAATTGCATCTCGCGAAGTGGTTAAGATAAACTCTTCGGAGTTCTATGTGTATGCCTGGGGTAAAATGGAGGATGAAAATTTTCTCCTGGATATATTTTTAAACAATAAGCTTTGTTATTCAAAAGTTATTGAACGAGCTGGTCCGGCGATTTATGAGATTTATACAGATAAACTTTCTTCATACAGTGATCTGGAATTTTATATACTTGGTGTAGATTATTCAGAAGAATGCTGGATGCAAATGAAGGATATTAATGGTCAAATTGAAAGTGTGTTGGTTAAACCGGTTTACAATCGCGTTCCAAGAGGATACGCCTTTAGGGCTTATGTTGCATGGCCAGAGAATGTTATTGATGGAGAATATGAAGTGAGACTATTATTTAAAGGAAGATTCTCTCATTGGGAAAACATCTATATTTCTAAATAATAGAATGATGAACAAATTATTAAAAAGGTTGGGCAGAAATTTATTTCTTATTTTTTTGATTTCTTTTAGTTGCAAAAAAGACTATCAGAAATCAGAAGTTATTGTTCTGTCGACGAACAAAGTAACATATGATGGAACAACCAAAAACGGTGTTACCTTTTCTGCTTCAATTATGCTCGATAGCGAGTATAATATTCTAGAACAAGGATTTGTGGTTGATCTGAAAAGTGATCCAACATTGGATGATGAAGTGGTCAGGGTAAATGAAGTAAGTAATAAAAGTTTTTCAATCTTATTTGAGGATATTCTTGTTCCCGACACTGCATATTATGTAAGAGGTTATGTGAAAACTGAAAAATACCTGGTTTATGGTAACGAAGTCGAATTTTACTCAAATGGATCGCAACCACCACTTATATCAAAAATAGAGCCTTCAGTTGCTTTCTGGGGCGATACAATACTTATAACCGGAGAAAACTTTGACAAGTCTGGAAAGAATAATAAAGTTTATTTTAATGATCTCAATTCAAAAAAAGTGTGGGGAAGTAAGGATACAATTTATGTTATTGTACCTGATGAATTAAATGAGAAGAAAAGTGAGCTAAAAGTCAGCCTTTATGGACAAGATTCTGAAAACACAAAAAGTTTTGAAATTTACTCACCAATAATAGAAAATGTAAATAAAACACAAGGTCAGTTTCCTGATACAATTGTGATTAATGGGGATCGGTTTAATCCTGAATATATTGATATTTCATTGGATGGATATGAATGTAAAATAATTGCTGCAGGTCGGGAAGAGATTTCATTTATTGTTCCATTCATTGGCAAAGGAGGAGAATATCTACTCCGGTTAAATCAGGTTAATGAAAACCAGACTGTAGCTGATAAATTTCAATATAATGAGCAGGAGATTTATGGTTTGCCCGATGAAGGGGTTTTTTATGGTGACGATATGGTGATTAAAGGTAATAATATCGATTTTAGAATGTTTCCTCTTACTGTTTATGTCGATAATTATTATATGAATGATGCATATTATAAAAAATATCAGGATTCTATTTCTTTCAGATTAAAAAATTCATGGTATGATTTGAAAAAGGATAATATCTATTTCCTGAAGGAAGGAATAAGCGGAACTAAAATTTTCGAAAGTATATTCAGCTTTAGAAATCCACAAATTGAGATGATAGACAAGGAGACTGTTGTTAACGGTACTTTAATAATTAATGCAAAGGGGTGTTCTTTTGGGATGGTTTACCTGCAAGGACCTGTTACAGAATCTCATTATTTAACAATGACTAGAAATGAGGGAGAATGGTCCTTGCGATATGATTTGTTACCGGGAACATATCATTTCTACTATGAAAGTGAGATTTTAGGAAGGTCAGAAACGAATGACTTTACTATTCTTCAACCCGTATTGAACTCCCTGGAAAAGAATAGCTATAGTAGGAAGGATGAACTAATTGTAATAAATGGTGACAATCTTCCGATTAATATGTGGTCAGGTAATACGAATTTTAAGATTAAGCATTTAGATTCTGATCGTATATTTCACTTTAATAGTAGGGTTGAAAACCTGAGTAATAATCAAATTAATCCTTTGTGGCTGGTTGGAAAAGGTGAATATGAGATTTACCTTCAACTAAGAGGGGAGAAGATTAGTAACTCATTACCTTTTTTCTTTGAAGATGATTTTGAATATGTTGATAGTATTGCTGGTTTTGTGAAGCCACCAAATTGGAATGCAAAAGGATTAAAATGGGGAAATAATCTTTTTATTGGAGATGGATGGCATAGTTATTTGGTGGATTTAGATTCAAAAGCAATTAAAGGGGTAGAGGGAATAGAATCTGCATTAAGAGATTTAGTTAGAGTTGGAGACAATGTATTTTTTCTTGATGAATTTGGTATGATATACACTATTAAAGATGTGGTTGACCAATGGCAGGCTACAGTAATTGAATTGCCGGAGTTGGTTGATGCCATCTTTCTGCATGAGGATGATCTATGGTATATTACACGTAATGGAGAAGTTTATGAGTATAATGGTGGGGATATTCAATTTTTCGGAAGTATTCCTAATTATGAAAGATGTTTATATGCTTATGCAAATAATTCTGAATTATTTTTGTTTAAGCAAACTAATGTTGTAATAAGAGACATGAACTCATTAATTATTAATGAAATGATTGAATATGATATTGATGATTTTATGTGGACAGAAAAAAACTTTGTGCCATCAAAAAATGGTATAGGCGTGTATCATAATCGCACCTTTAGTTTTTTTGATCTAGACAATCACACGTTTTCATCTCCTAATGAATATGGTCTACCCGGATATTATGATAGTGTATTATTTAATGATGATAATGATGATCTATTCCTTCTGAATGAAAACCACATATATAAATACTAACTATGAGATATAAAGTCACTCCAATCATATTGCTTATTCTAACGGTTAATTCAATTAGCTCATTTTCACAACTTTTAGAAACCCGACACCAAATTGGAATCACAGCAGGTTATGGAACATTGTCTGGCAATAATGGTAGTACTAAAATGTTTTTCCCTACGGAGGTCAATCAAACTGGATTTAGTTTTGATTTTTCGTATGGGCACAAAATCTATTCATGGTTATCAGGAGGTGCTGCTTTAGGCTTTTATAATTTTTCAGAACCATCAACAAGAGCCGGATTTGCTCAAATACTAACCGATGGAGGTAATCTTATTTCAGTTGGGCCACAATTATTTGTGCATTCACCTCACAAAGAAGGTGGATTGATGAATAGACTTCGCCTGGGGATATCCATTTCTCCGCAAATGCATTTATATTCAGGAAACAGATCGATGTTGGTAGATAATGAGATTATTCCACTTAGTGAGACAGAGTCATTAGAACCAGTTTATAATATGATAGATTCCAGTACTGGGTTTAGTTTGAAAATAAGTCCGGAAGCAAATTTGCGTTTATCACAAAGAATTGGACTAAAGCTCTCGTATAATGTGCAGTATTTCAACATTTATACTGGTTATGATAATGAAGGTACTTACCTCAATTCGTTTATGGGAGGTTTAATAATTACATTGGGTAATTATCGACATGTTTTTCTTTAGGATATTGTTAGTGTTCATAAAATTTATCAGTTATGAAAAGCTATTTTTCAATTATTATATTGGTGTTTATTTTGACTGCATGCAATAAAGAACAGCATAGTGATTTATTGCCACTGTTGTATACCGAAGAAGTAACTAATATATCTGAAGAAGGAGCATTTTTTTCTGCCAAGGTTATTAATGGATACAACTCAGATATTAAAGAATATGGTTTCGTTTGGAGTAAAGTAGATAACCCAACTATTGACCGATCTGATAAATATATTATTTACAATCCTTTGGAAAGTGAAAATTTTAACCAGCTTGTTACGACAACATTAGAGGCAGGAGAGGTTTATTATGTTCGCAGCTATTTAAAAACACTAGTCTAATTACATATGGCAATGAGGTATCATTCGCAAGTATGGGTAGTAAAGCCCCTGTTATAACCGATTTTGAACCTAAATTAGGCAATTTAGGAGATACCATTACGATTGTAGGGCAGAACTTTAGTTATGTACAAACTACAAATGAAGTAAAGTTTAATACGTCTTACGCAAGAGTTCTAAAAGAAAGTCAGGATACTATTGTTGCACTAGTTCCACCGTGGTTAGCAAGTCAAAAATCAGAATTATCGGTCACAATAAATGGTAATAGAGCCATAGCAGACCAGCAATTTGAATTAGTTACACCAGAAGTATTTGATTACAGTCCAAAAACAGGGAATTTTGAAACGCTTGTGACCATAAGAGGAGAAAATTTTTCGAATATAAGCACTCTTAAAGTCTTTTTTGATGAATTTGAAGCAGAAATAATAGAAGTGTCAGATGAAGAAATAATTGTAAATGTACCTGATGATCTGAATAAGCAGAGTTCAGAGGTTAGGGTTGAGATGAATAGTGTTTCTTCATTTGCAACAGAAAGTTTTAAACTACTGCCAGTTGTATTATCAGAATTTTCTCCAAAAGCCATATTAACAGGTAAAACACTGTTTATAACAGGAGAGAATTTTAGTCCGCTAACTCAAAATAACTTTGTTTATGTCGGAGGAATACAAGTTGAAGTTATTAAGGCAAGTAATAATGAAATTCAAATTCAATTACCCACCCAGGATGAAATAATTTATCCTTCCCGAAATCTGTCCTTGGCAGTTCAAATAGCCGGACAGCAATACACATTTGATGAGAAGCTGATAATTAATGATCAATGGTTCAGACTTAAAAATGCACCAGAAGAATTGCTAACATCAGGTTTTTCATATGGTTATGCCAGTTGTTTTGCAGGTGAATCGAAAGCATATATTGGATTAAATAATAGTAGTGTGTTTTTTGAATACGATCCGAATCAAGACGAATGGAAAAGGTTAATAGATTTTCCCGGTGGAAACAGGTTTAATGGGGTTGGATTTGTTATCGAAGATAATGTTTTCTTTGGAACAGGTAGTTCTCCTTCACCATATCATATTTATTATAAAGATTGGTGGAAATATAACATTCAGAATAATACATGGACAAAACTTCAGGATTTTAATGGAGAGGAACGTTCAGGTGCTGTTGCATTTAAAATTAATAATTCGGGTTATATAGGTACAGGATCTGGTAGTGGTACGATCGAGTATTTTACTGATGTTTGGAGATATGATGAAATGACAGATGATTGGTCTAAAGTCGCTGATTATCCTGAACAAATGTTTTATGGTATTGCCATATCAACAAGTTCTAATGCGTTAGTGGGTTTAGGTAGAAGGTTTGCTACAGATATTTCTTTTATGTATCGATATGATCCGGGTAATGATCAGTGGACTAAAATAAAAGATTTTCCTCAAGGCGGCGATAATAACCGATCTTTAGGTTTTGTTATTAATGATCAAATTTACGCTTCTATAGGATATTGGCATTCATTCTATTTTTATAATTCAATGTATCAATCATGGTCAGAAATTGAAACATCCGATTTAATCGATAATCGAAATGCAATTGCTTTTAGTATATATGGGAGAGGATATGTGGGGTTAGGAATGAATAATTGGATGTGGGAGTTTGACCCATCCCGATAAAATCATTAAGCTTTGAAACCTGATTCACATTTCTAATATCATCAAATAATTGAAAAAGAGGGATCAAAATTTATAAATATTTAAAACTTGTTTTGATTATCTGCGTATTTAATTGAGCCTAACTGTTTATAAAACCCAAACATCTTTGTACATTAGATATTTGTTTGTGTAAGGGGAAAATATTATACATCATCAAAGCATGTAAACAAAATATAAGATTCAATTTCATACTATTAATTCTTTTAATAGTATTAAGTAAAAGTTTTGCCCAAACGGTTGATTTAAAGTTTCGCTATTTTAATCAAAGAGAAGGACTTTCGAATACCTTTGTGACTTCAATTGTCAAAGATTCAACTGGTTATATTTGGGTTGGTACCATAAATGGATTAAATCGTTTTAATGGTCAGAATTTTAAGTCATATTATGATAATGTTAAAGACCCAACCCAGTTACAACATTATTATATTACAGAATTATTTGTTGATAGTAAAGCTACACTTTGGGTAGGGACCCAAAATGGATTACACTCATATAATAAATTGAATGACAATTTCATAAGTTATGATTTTTTTGGAATTCAGGAAGTTAGTGAAACCATGCATATTGATTGTATTGCAGAAAATACTTATGGTGAAATTTTTGTGAGTGTAAACTCAACCATTTTTAAGTATGATTCCACTGAAAATATTTTTAAGAAATTTATTGAAATTGAGAACGGGCAAATAAGCCGTTTCATATTTGATTCAAATAATAATATCTGGATTGGTGCAATGTCTGGTGGAGGTCTTAGTTATTACAATAATAACACTAAAGAGTTAACGAAGTTTGAAATTGGAAATTTCTCTTTTCAATTACCTTATGCCAATATACAGGATATTGCCATTAAAAATGGAATGTTATGGATGGCAAGCAGAGGAACTGGTTTGATTTCATATGAAATAGAAGAAGGTACGTTTAAATTACATCCGATAGGTTTGCCTGATACAGACCATATTGTTGATATCATGGTTGATAATAATAATCAAATTTGGACCATTGATTACACGGGTTTGAAGTTGTATGATGATGAGAAGGATTCTTTTTATGGTTATTATTATTATAGTGATGATCAGCATAGTATTAAACCATCGCCTGCCATAATTTATCAGGATAATCAGGATAATATTTGGGTAGGACATAATGGTGAAGGTCTTGGGTTAAGAGTGCCGCCAAGTGGATTTCAGCATGTATCCAATAATAAAGCTGAGCATTGGCATCTGGAACATATGGGTGTTAACGCTATGACAAAAGATTCCAGAGGAAATTTATGGATAGCTAACAGCAGGCCAGGTATAACAATATTTAATTACTGGGATTGGAAGATGGAACAAAAATTCCATCAAGAAGGAGACGTTAGAGGGCCTGGCTCTGGAACAGTCTTTACTTTATATACTGATTCGGATAATTCTGTTTGGCTCGGAACCTACGAAGGAGGACTGCAAAAATATAATTCAGTAAAAGACTATTTCGAAAGCTTTACTCATAGACCGGATGATACTACATCAATTGCTTGTAATGATATTCGTGCAATTTCGGAGGATGTAAATGGTGATTTGTGGATTGTGGCTTATAGTCAAGGGATTGATAAATTAGATAAAAAGACAAACAAATTTTATCACTTCAATACAGTTAATTCAGGTATTTCAAACCCCTATGTAAATGATGTTCTTGGTACTTCTGATGGTGACTTATGGGCAGCCACAGTATGGGGATTGGGCTTAATGAAAAAAGGGAGTAGTCGATTCGAAAACTTTTATTTTAATTCCAACGATTCAAACAGCATAAGCAGTAATAACATATTCGTGTTATTTGAAGATACTAAAAAGCGAATTTGGATTGGCACAGATAATGGACTGAATCTGTTTCAAAATGATGTTAATAAATTTAAGAGATACAATAACGATATCTTAAAAACAACTGTCTGTGGAATTCAGGAAGACAACATTGGTAATTTGTGGTTAAGTACCTATAATGGTATTATACGACTTAATGTAGAAAATAATGATGTGTTATTATTTGATGATATTGAATCATTGAATAATAATAGCCTGATTCCAAGGGCTCAATATAAAGATACTGAAGGAAGAATATATTTTGGATGTACAAAAGGTATTACTCATTTTAATCCCTTAGAGGTAAGTATAAATATGTATCCTCCAGATCCGGTTATTACCAATCTTTACGTATTAAATCACACTACCGATCCCAATGATTCAACCTCAATCTTAAAAGAGCATATTAGTTATACCAAATATTTTGAAGTGGATTATCAGGATAAGATCATAACATTTGAATATTTGGGTTTGTCTTATAATAATCCGGACGAGAATACCTATAAATACATGTTGGAGGGACTTCATAAAGATTGGCAGAAACCAACCAAACAAACTTCAGTCAGTTTTACCAATTTATTACCGGGTAAATACAAACTTCATGTTATGGCAGCCAATAATGATGGCGTGTGGAGTGAGAAGGAAGCACAAATTTCGTTTAAAGTAAATCCGCCCTGGTATAAAACTCCATTGTTTATTGTGTTCTTAATTGGTCTCGTTTTCTTTCTGATATGGATTACCTTAAATATTCATTCACTTAGAATAAGAAGGCAACGCAAGTTATTGGCAATGCAGGTAAATCGGAAAACCAAAGAACTCAGACAAAGCAACGAAGAGCTCAGGACTCAAGCCGAATATCTTGATAACTTAAATAAGCTATTGGAAGATAGGCAAGTACAACTGGAGCAACAGTCTAAAATAATTACAGAGAAATCAGAAGAGCTAAAAAATGGAAATGTACGTTTAAAAGAACTGAATCAGACCAAAGACAGGTTATTCTCAATTATTGCACATGATTTAATTAGTCCGTTTAATACCATTTTAGGAATGACGGAATTATTGATGGAAGAACAGGATGGCGGTAATAAAGAAGAAAGGATTAAGTTGGCTCATAATATTAACTTGTCAACTAGTCGTATTTTCGATTTGCTTCAAAATTTATTGTTTTGGGCAAAGAGTCAAACTAAAGAAGTGAGATTTAAGAGAAAGAATTTTCTTGTACTTAGGGCCTTGAAGGAGTCAACTCTACATTTTCATGAAGCTATTTATCAAAAGAATATATTGTTTCAACTGGAATGTTCTGAAGATTTGAAGGCCTATGGAGATGAAGATATGTTCAGAACTGTTGTAAGAAATCTGGTGAGCAATGCAGTTAAATTCACAAATTTAAACGGAAAGATTAAAGTAAAAGTAATAAAAGAAGTTCAACAAATCACGGTTGTGGTTGAAGATGATGGTGTTGGGATTTCTGAAGATAAGATGCCTTTTATTTTTGATCATGAAGAATTAGCAAGTACTACCGGAACTTCTGGAGAACCCGGTACGGGAATTGGACTTTTCCTTTGTAAAGAACTAGTTGAGAAAAATAATGGTTCGATAGAAGTTCAGTCAAATTCAGGAAAAGGGACAGCGTTTATTTTTACAATCCCTTTACCCTCAGAAGATCAATAATAGTTTTTGTATTGCTGTAAACTTCAAATCATTATTTTATGACGATTTTTCTGGTCATGATTTTTTTAGAATCTATATCTTCTACCTTTAAGATATAAATACCTGGAGTACAGATATTACTTAAATTAATAGATCCACTTGAAATCTTTTCATTATAAAGAATACTTCCGGAAAGATCTATAACTTCTATTGAAAACCCATTTCCATATTTAATGTTAAGATATCCATCAGTAGGATTAGGAAAGATTTCTAATGCTTTGCTTTCTTTTTGAATATTATTGGCTAAATCCCATTTAGCTGACAAGAATATATCTCCCTCATAACCAGGTGTAATAGATTCAATTAAATCATCATTATTATACCATCCACTAAAATCGTAATTGTTATGGGCTGGAGCATTAAAGCTCGAAATGCCAGAGTTTTTCTCATAATAGTATGGATTTTCAGAAGTTAATGCACCTCCATTCAAATTGTATTCGATATGGTAGATATCGGGAATTCTATAAGATGTAGACAAATTAGTAACCTTCTCGTTTGAATAATATGTGTTTCCGGCTGCATCTTTCCATCCTTTTGAAGAAAGTTCTGAATGAGTTGGCAGATAAAAATTACTTAATGAATTCATTAAAAAAGCACCTTCATTTATGCATATTACATTTTCAGGAATTGTAATTGAGTTTATTGAATTCAAAAAGAAAGCCTGATATCCAATATAATGCAATGAATTAGGTAGATTTAATGTTGTAATCTTATTGTTTTGAAACGCCAAATCTCTTATGCATGTCACTCCTTCAGGAATAGTTACAGATGTAAGATTATTAAGAATAAAGGAATGTTCGCCTATTGTTTTAACTGTTTCAGGAATAAAGTCGATAATATCAGATACACCTCCATATGATGTCACAATTGTAGGATCTTCCGTGCCGTCAAAATTACGGCCAAATAAAATTCCATTTGAAGGGATACCGTTAATTTCAGTAATGGCATTACCATTAACTAATCCAAAGCCTATATCAGAAATAGATTCAGGAAGAGAAATTGAGGATAAACTATTAAATGCAAATGCAAAACTTCCTAAAGATTTAACATTGTTAGGAATCGATAAAGTAGTAATGGCATTACTGGCAAAGGCATTGTATTGTATTTCAGTAATGGTTTCAGGAATAATCAATGAAGTAATTGAATTTCCTGTAAAAGCCATTTCATTTATCGATACAACACTTGATGGTATGAAATCAATAGCTTTTGAAGTTCCACCATATGAAATAATAGCAGAAAGGTCTTCGGTTCCGTCTTCATTTCTTAGATATATAATGCCATCAGAACTTTCTCCATTTATAGTTGTAATAGCATTTTTGTTAAAAGCAGCTTCTCCTATAAATGTGATTGTATTTGGAATTGTAAGTGAACTTATCTGATTAGAATAGAAAGCAAACCTTTCAATGCTCACAATATTTTCGGGAATTATTACAGAACTAATTTGATTTTGAGAAAATGTATAAGCCTTTATTTCTGTAATGTTTGATGGAATATTAATTGAACTAAGTTGATTGTTTTCAAAGGCACCATAACCAATCTCAGTTAAGGATGAAGGTAATAAAAGAGTATTTATGTAGTTATTGGCAAATGCCTCGTTTCCAATGGTAGTAATGCCATCGGGCAAATCAATGCTGGATAAATTGTTGTAATTGAATGCCATATATTCAATTCTTGTAATGGTACTTGGGAGGTTAACTGACGATAGGAATTTAAAACTAAAGGCATTATTACCGATTATCTTAATTTCAACATCAGTGCCATCTACATTAAAGAAGGAAGGGATTGTAATGTCTTTCTCAGTATAATTATTGAATTGTACAATGGTGCCAGTTGCTTGGTCAAATATAACATCATTGAGTGTTATTGTATAGTTTTCTGCCCAGACATGTAGACTGATTAGTATAAAGAAAGGTATTAGTAAGGATTTCATAGTAAGATGATTGGTTAAAATATAAATTTAAATATAATTTATTTTATTCCATATAAAATGAATAAATAATTATATAGTTGCTTTCTTGTGTAATTTGGTTGGGATAGAGGAGTGTTAGTATATGTTGTTGTGATTAAAAGTTGAAATAAAAAAAGCGCCCACGGTGGAAGCCCGCAAACGCTTTATTTTCAGAGTGGAGAATACCGGAATCGAACCGGTGACCTTTTGACTGCCAGTCATAAAATACACTATTTTATAATTTCTTCCGACTTCAAATATATTCATTAAACCTCAGTAATAAAGGGGTGAATATAATTATATATTCATTTGATATTATTTTTATTTCCGAAAATGTTTGTACTTTTGTTTGTACCCATTGGAAAGTACAAACAATAAATACTGGAATGGAAATAGTAAACATGGGCGTTTCTACATCAATAGTGTTAGAGAAGCGCAAAACTTTAAAAAATAAAAAGCACCCTGTTAAGCTTCGGGTAATTTATGAACGTAAAGCAAAGTACTATACTTTAAAGGGGGAAAGTTGTGATACTACGGAATTTGAAGCTATTTACAATCCTAAAGCAAGAGGTGAAAATAAAAAGCGGCGACAAAGGTTTGATTTAGTGGAAAAAAGAGCCGTTGATATTATTGAAAGGTTTGACATATTTTCTTTTGATGAATTTGAGCGTGAATATTTAGGAAAGCGAGTAAAAGACAGAACAATAAAAGCATACTTTGATAACAAAGCCGATGAACTGGACGAACTCGGAAAAGTACAAACTGCTACTGGCTATCGAGCTACTTATACATCGTTATTGAAGTTTGATAAAAATATAAGCTTTGATAAAATAACGCCCAAGTATTTAAAGCAATATGAGAACTGGTTTGTAACAGAAGGCAAAACAATTCAAAAAAAAGCTGCAAAAGACAAAGAGAATCCTAAGAAAGGGGGTACATATACAACGGTTGGTATTTATATGAGGAATTTGCGTCACATTGTTAATCTTGCAATTAAAGATAAAACAATGGTTAACTATCCTTTTGGAGAGGGTAAAAGCAATTATCAAATACCAGTAAGTAACAATATTAAAAAGGCATTAACTATTGAAGATATTGCAAAACTATTCCAGTATGAAACCGATTCAGAACAGGAGCGAATAAGCCTAGAATATTGGTTGTTTTCCTATCTGTGTAATGGGATGAACTTTGTGGATATGCTCAACCTTAAATACGCTAACATTTCAGGTGATTCATTAACTTTTATACGTCAAAAAACAAAGGACACAAGCAAGCATAAAACACAAATAGAGGTTATCTTATTATCCCAGGTTCAGGAAATAATAAAAGAACTTGGAAATAAAGACCGAAGCCCTGAAAACTTCATTTTCCCGATTCTTAAACCAGGTCTAAGCCCACATGAAAGTAAAAAGTTGGTTGCACAACATATCCAAACAACAAATAAATATATGAAACGAATAGCTTCAAAAGTTGGTATTGATGCAAGTATTACAACGTATTACGCCCGACATAGTTATTCTACCATTATTAGGGATTCGGGCGCCAGTACCGAATTTATAGCCGAACAATTAGGACACCAAAGTACAAAGGTTACTCAAAGCTATTTGGATGGATTTAAGCAAGAAACAAAAGCAAAATTTCAACAGCATCTAATACCGAATAACAAATAATCGTTATGGGAAAAATGAAAGCGGCAAAGATTCTAAAAGAAATACACCCCGAACGTGTTAGATATACAGCAGCAAAGGGAATATTTAAAGAGGGTGCAAAAAATCGGTATGAAAAGAACTTGCAACGTTGGTACTTGGATAATTCGACCGAAATTAAAATAGATGGTGTATTAATTGGGGAAGATGAATTTTTCGATTCATCCACAGCAAAGACTATTGAAACCAATAAAATAGATTTAAACGGCATACTACTAAATGAAAGCACTTTTATAGATAAAGAGCTAAATCAAGGACGTGCTATTATTGAAAAGACTTTAGGGAGTGATTTAAACCGTGATACATACGAAGAAACGAAAACTTATATTGACTATTTGGAAAGTCGAAAGAATGATATTTGCAACAATCATACACGAACAACAATAAAGGGATTTAGTACATCGCTTTCAGAACCTCAACAAAAAGAACTATTCAAGGCTTTAAGCGGTAATTACATTGAATGCAGCGAAGCCGAATTTTTAGCAATGTTTAGTGATACACCCAAACCTATTAAATGGATTGATACAAGCACAACGCATCCTACAAAACCCAATAAACAAACTATTTTTGAGTTTATTTATTTGTTATCTGAATTTCAGCATATTGTTTTACCTGATTTAGAGAAAGGTAATAAAGCAAACCTATTTAGAGTATTAGAGTTTTTATTTCCTGAAGTTGAAAACTTTGCTAATTCATCAGGTTCAGGTAAATCTCAACAGAATACCCAAAGGCAAAAAGAATTAAGAAGAGCCATAGAGAAACTTTCGCTAATTGATTAATAATTGGTTACTTATATTAACTTTATTGTCTAAACATTTTAATTTAATAGTTATGAGATACGGAGTTTTTAGGTTAGACAATGAGAATAAACTAATGCTTGTTACACGTTATGACACGATAGAAGAAGCCCAAAGGCATGCACAAGCAGGAGTAAATATGATTATTCTTGAATTTTATTCATAGTTTTACTACAACAGCATTAACCTTATTAGAATCTTATTAAGGATTTAAGTTTTCCAATAGCTTTTTTGCTTTCTGTTACTTAGCGGTGCGCAAATAAATTAAAGGCTATCGGTAGCCATTTTGTTTAACACTCTAATTAAAACAAGATGGTTGAATTATTGGAAAAATTTGAAAGGTTAGAAAACCTTGTGTTATCTACACAAAAAACAGTTTTAAATATTGATGAGGTTTGCGTCTTTACTGGGTTAAGTAAAAGCACAATATATAAACTTACTATGCAAGGCGGCAAATCTATTCCCCACTACAAGCAATCGAAGCATTTATTTTTTGATAGGGTTGAGGTTGAAAACTGGCTAAAACAGCATCGAGGTTATGATGAGAAAGAAGCCATTGCACAAGCCGATCAATGTATAACAAAGCAATAAAGGGTGCGATGAAAACAATAATCGAAACCTTACTAGTGAAGATGCAAACTAAGGATATAATAAACGACCGTTTTCCCCTTTATGCGGTCGTTTTATTCTTTGTATGATTTGTGGCATTGTTGCAATAACTAACGAAGTTGAACTGCTCAAAAAATGTAACCTTATCGACTGGAAAGAAACAGCACGCATAAACGGCGGCGAAATCATCGAACTGTCTGGCGAAACCGAAAATAAGGGGTTAAGGTTTAAAATTATACAAAACAAAGAGGGCGAAGAGTATGCAATTATTCGGGGTTCACTTCATAAAGAAGCGCACGGCGTAAATTCTACACGTTTCACGTTTCACGACCTTTGCAAGGTTATTCATACAATGAAATTACAATACGGCATAAATCCACACACAACGTTTTTACGTTCTTTTGAAATACAAATCAATCTTTTTTTGATGTTTCCTGTATCAGGAATAATTGACCGCTGTTTGATTCATAAGAAAGTACCGTTTTCGCATTTCAGCAAAACAGATATTCATTTTGGCAAAATTGCGGTTCACGACCGCTATGCATTAAAGTTTTACGACAAAGGAGTTGAAATAAATAAAAATGTACTTCGTTATGGTATTGCTGTTTTAAAAATGGAACAGCTAAAGGAATACAGCATTAAAACACTTACCGACCTATTGGACAGTTCAAAGGTTGTTTTATTGGTTCAGGAACTTTTAATGGCTGCAAAAGATGTTATTTTTTGGGATGAAAACGCAAATACCGTTAATTTAAACATACGTGATTTAGAACGATGGTATCAGCTTGGTAAAACTTCGTACTGGGAAAATGTTAATCATAAGAAAGCAGAAAAAGCCCGAAAGAGTTTAAAGAGATTATCGAACAAGCTCAACTTATCAGACTATAACACTCATCTTGAAAAATGGATAAAATACGAATGGAAACAGTTATTTACCTCATCGGAATTAAAAGCAATTGAACCGATTTTAAAAATGGAGCATTTAGCAAAGGGGACAAATGCACACCTATATAAAGGGTGCAAACGTCCCCCGAATAAATGCTCCATTGCTTCGGGGGACGTTAAAACCATTATTCAAGTAGATAATATAAATACATTAACACGTGAACCAGTTAACGAAGTTCGTTTTTGTGCATCCTGTGGGCGTGACATTTCAATGCAGCGAAAAGGTTCAACATATTGTAGCGCTAAGTTTGTAGGGGAAGAAAAAGCGAAATGGTGCAGAAATAAAGCTAGAAATAGAAAAATAATACAATAGAAAATATTATATAATATTTAAATCATTCTGAAATTATGTAAAGGATAAGGAAAATTTACCTCCTATAATTGACTTGGTATTTCAAAACCACTAGCTGATTGTGCAATGTTGAAAATAAATTGTGGTATGTTCTCAATATTAACTTCAACTACAACAATGCCCGATTTAAGAAGTTTACTTTTTTGATAAGAATCGATTTCTCCTGTTGGAATTACTGAGAAGCCATATGGCATATTTCTTTCACACTCGGAATATTTATTGTCAAGGTCTGATAAATAGTTTCTAATGTACTCATATAAGGACAAGGGTGAAACTCCTATTGATAAGAAAATTTTTGATCTGAAAAAGTCATACAGCCTCATCTTCCAATAATCCATTAAGGCCATTTCACGATTTTTTATCTCACGTAGTGTAAATACTATTTTTTTACTATTACTAAATCCTTTCATGTTAGGGTGTGGGAGAAAACCATGAGGATGTATTATCTCTACATCACTATCGCCTCGGACTTCTGCTTCTCTACTTGTACATAGCACATTTAAGCCTTGAACCATAAGATACCACTCTAAAAAAGAATCAAAATTTAGATTGATAATCTTATTAACACTTCCCCGACTTTTTCCAACTATTAGTGATGAGATTGCAATTAATAACGTCTTTTTGGCTGTTTCAAAATCCAACTCAATACCATCATATAAGCAATTACTAACTAATTCTAAATATTCATCTTCATTAGTGAAACAGTCTTTTACATCATCCATTATGTCTCCCAAAATCTGAGTGTTTGGATTCAAAGGAATGTCAATTTTATCCGAAATATTTGATTTGTCATAACAACGCTTTGCTATTGTTTCCCACCCAGGAATACCTAGGTCAAATGAAACTCCCGCTCCAAGTAATAATCCTAATTGACCAGACTTTAATGTTTTAGAAAGAATGTCTCTTGCTTCAGTTGGGCTTTGCCATATATCATAATTATTATCCATGCTATTCGTTTGTAATTACCGTTGTATATTTACTTAATCTCTCTGTTTGTTCTATGCCATTAATTTCTGAAAAAAGAGTAAATGTTTTTTCAAGCATAGGTAGTGTTGATTTTTGTTTGTTTTTTGGAATCCAAAAACGGTAATTGCCTAATCGATCAAATAAAAGGTTAAAGGAATAATTATAATCCTCTTTCCAAGTACAATTAAGTTTCAGTGATGATACTTCAATGTCAATTTCATCACTTTCAATCATTAATTTGAAAATTGATGAATTCAATGGATCTTTACCAATTATAGATACATTGTCTGCATTTGCTTCATCTACTATATCTGCAGAGTACTTTATTATCGAGGAATCTATTTCGTTTTGTATAGGTGCCATTTTACCATTTTGGAAGTGTTTTAACATAACTGGCACGCTAGGAATATAAAAAATACTATTTTTGAATGTATTTCTATCAAATATTATTGATTGTAATGCTTTATATGGAAAGCATATGAAAAAACAATCCTTTTTGTCGGAAGCAAATATTACATTTGTTTTTCCGCAATATAAGTCGTATAAATAATAGGCTTTATCTGGATTTGGTTCTTTATCCATCTTATTCCCAATCAAGAGATCAATAGATCCTAATGCTCCCTTGAATTTCTTTTGAAAATGAAAAATCTTATTTTTAGTCAGCTTTTCGTTTTCGTTTTCAAGTAGTGTGTAGTTTTCAATCTGAATTGCATTAAGCAACTCTTCGCATGTACTTAACTCATTCAATTCGAAAAGAACTAAATAAAAATGGTGATTTGAAGCAATTACAGAGTTATTCATGATTTATTGAGCTTAGTGTTACTAATATCCATGCTGATTCTCTTTCACTGAATTGATTATGTCCGCTCTTAATTTTTTCAGTAGTATTTAGCAGTTGAGATAATGCAAATCTTACTTTACTAATTACCTGAATTGGTTCAAACTCTTCTTGAGTTAATTCATAAGTTTTATTAGTGAATGCCCCTCCCTCATAGTACTCCCTTGTCTTTTCACTCCCAAAAAGAATATTTTTATCATTCCTATTTAAGAACTTTTGCATTTTACCAATAAAAAAATTGCATACCAAGTCAGAAATTCTTACACAATTATAAAATCGAAATCGTAAATCCTCTAATAGTGGTTTATTGTAATCAATTATTCCTTTTTCATTTTCAAAAGATTCAATTATGTTTTCAAAAAAGGGTTTAAAATCGCTACTTAGACTGATTTTTTTTATTTCCTGTACAAATTCTTTAACACATTCTATAAATCTACTTTTTACATCAATTATGTCATTTTTTGTTGTTGATATAACTAATAATGATCTAAGAATATATTGATCAAGATTTATTGCAACGGTAGTTACAGTTGCCCATGAGTTCCATATGCTATCCAAATATTCCGATGTCTTGTAGGAATATATATATGCAAAATCAATAGCGTGTACGAATATCTCCGAGATATCTTTATAGTTATTTTGAACGAGTTTTAAAAGTCCAAATTCGTCTGGTAATCTCCATTCTTTTTTTTCAACTTGATAAGAGTTGTATTTTTCTTTTGGCCAATTTGCAGATAGTGATCCAAAATATTGGCTATTAATGCAATAAAGGAAAATTTGAAACCTAAACACATCTAGGTATGAGCAATTAAGGTTATTGCTTGAATCTATTTTATCAATTTTAATTAATTGATCTTTCAAAAAACTTAGTTGGTCTAAGTTTCGAACTTCAATTATGCTGTTTAATATTGTTCTTACATGATTATGAATTATTTCATGAGTGTAATTTATGACATTCCATTTTATAGATGATGCCTGAACTAGTACTTGTGTCGCTGCTGTTGCCGAGAAGTCATATTCTCTAAAGCCTAACCTGCCACTAAAAAAAGAAAATCTACTAAAGAAAAGATCAGATTCTCGACTTGAGCTGTAACTATCTAAATTGATATACTTTATGGCTTCTTTTCTTACTGAATCATTTTTCCACAGGCTTATTTTGTGTCTGTTGGGATTAGTGTTAAAATAATTAGATTTAGATTTGATTGTTTTTGTATTATAGTTTTCCGTTATGGCTTTTTTTAAATCCAGTGAAAAAAATGCCTCTTCTAATTGGCATAGTATTTCGTATAGTGATCCTATCGCTGACCCAACCCCCAAAAGTGAATACCTTCTAATAATACCAGTATGATCTAGTAGTGGAAAAGTGCCAGTATAGCATTGACTATAAACGTATGATAAAGCGGAGTTAAATTGTATCAATCTACCCAACCTATCATATAGGATGTTGTGAGTATTGCCAGTTATATCTGTTTCTTGAAGGGCTTTGCCTGGAATAAATTCTTTGTCTCCCAATAAATAGGAAACATCGGAAATTAGTTGCTTACTTTCATTTAAGATTCTAAAAAATTCTTCATAATAATACGGTGTGAACTTCTTTGCCGCAGTTAAAATGTTTTTAGTTGTCATTAAGAATTCCGAAACAATAAACACTATATCCTTAGGTAGGTATTTGGATAATTTAATATCCAAATACTTACCTCCATTCTTCTTAAATGAAATTTCTGGCGGGGTATTTAGAACGCCGTTGTTTAGTTTCCAAGTTTCATGCCCCGTTAGATATTGCTCCTTATTAAGGTATTCAATAATTGCTTTAGTTTTTTCTTCGGTTTCAAAAAGAATAAGGTTAGCTAAGCCTATTGAAAACCAGGCTTTATCTTTTATTTGGAAGATGTTATCTAGCTTAGAAAATACAGGATATGATTTTGGAATCATTAAAAATGATACCGTTGTTTCTCCGTTTAAATTTGGGATTGAATTGCCTTCTTTTGTGAAAGAAAAAATTGAACTACAGATAAAATTATCCTCCTTCATTATCTCTGCAGGATCTTTTTCTTGCAGAGAAACTTGAGAATACCCATAATTAGGCAAGTGACCTTGATTATTTCCCTTTACAATTAAAAATAACTGATTTTTTTTCAATCCTTCTCTGTTTTGGTGAAAATATTTAATTCTCTAGCTTCTGGGTCAAATTCCACAGATCCAAGAAGCTTGCCATTAAATTCACCAAAATCAGATTTATTACTAGGACTGTCAACACTAGGATAGTCAGCCAACCCAAGATTATTAAAAGGACTTTCATATGCCTGCGCAGGTATTCCATACCCTCCGAAGAGTTTGAATTGCGCCCTATATGTGTCCTGTAATTCTTCTTTAGTTGACATTATTATAAATTCTGGAATGCAAAGTTAATAAAATTTAATTGCGTACCAAATATCTGTTAATTAATTATTTCTGGTAAATTTAACTTAACCAAAAATATAAATTCATTTATAATATAAAAGCCTTTGTTAGTAAGATGTTAATAACTTAATGAGTGATTCTTAAGCCTTTATGAGGACAATAATAAGCCAGTTATTTTATAGTGGATTAATTTGCTCTTATTTATAAAGAATTCGAAAAAATTGCTTTTCGTTCTTTTTAATTTATTGAAGTACATATAAAATGATTCAACTTCTTTAAAGTTTATTCATTGTTGCGAAGGTTGCAAAAGAAATCTTGAATACTAATATTAAGTCCTGAACAAACTTCGTGTAAAAACTTTATTGATGGGTTATATCGACCAGATTCAAGGCGCTGTATATTTTGTTGGTCTTTGCCAATGTCAGAAGCCAACTGAGCTTGAGTAAGGTTCTGTTTTATCCTTAAACCCCTTACCCTATTGCCAATTTCTAATAGTAACTTATCCTTTTCTGCTTCCATTTGCTACGAAAGTCAGAAAAATTGCTCCCAATCATTACATCATATATGTTGTATTGAATTATCTTCACTAAAATAAACGCAATTTAAAATCAAAAAGATTATGAGCAAGATTACAACACTATTACTCCTTATGGTTTCAATGAATTTATTCTCTCAGGAACAATTTTTTGTAGGAAAGGATTCAGAATTACTGATTAATAAAAAGGTAGTATTAAAAGAAGGAAAGTCTTTTTATTCGGGGTTTTATAAAGATAGTAAGATTAAGAAATTATTGTACAAAGATGGAGTTGGCAATAATCCTGACAAATTAAAAGGTATAGAATTTACGGTTGTAAAGACAATGAATAACCCGAATACTTATTGTCTTGGTAAAGATTTAGTTTTAGTTCTTGTAAGTGAAAAGACAAGGGTTATCTATTATGCTTATGACCCAAAACATGCTGACCTGTTTGAATTAAATGTTATTGGTGGGATTACAATTCCAGAAGGTTTTTTGTGTAGCCGTATTGAAATAGAAGAAGATAAATTTTCATCTAAGATTACAGCGAGGACGCCAAGACAATATGAATACTCTTTAGTTAAAGTACAAGAGAACGGTAAGAGTAATATATATTTAAAACTGCAATCTTATGGAACAACTTTAAATATAAATAAGAAAGGCTTGAAGGTTTTATTCTCTGACGGAACTGTATTAACAAAACCAGAAGCAAAGATTGATTATAAAACGGAATCAGGAACAAAAGGGTGGACTTATAGTTGCTTTGTTAGCCTTAATGAAGATGATATTAAACTATTGATATCAAAAACAATCACAGACTATTCTTTATATGTCTATGAAAAAAAAATGAAAGCTTCAAATGCTTCTGAATTGAAAGAGTACTTGAAATGTATGGCAAAGTAACAAATGTGATAACCAACTAAAATTACTAAGAATTACTAAGGTTTAAACAAGTTTTGTTTAGACCTTGTTTTTTAATAATGCTAATAATTGCTAAGATTCTAACGAGTCGATTGTTTGTCCTTTTGTTTGTACTAATAAAAAAAAGCGCCCACAGTGGAAGCCCGCAAACGCTTTATTTTCAGAGTGGAGAATACCGGAATCGAACCGGTGACCTTTTGACTGCCAGTCAAACGCTCTAGCCAACTGAGCTAATCCCCCAAAAAGTAATATGTCAGGATTAGCGAAGTTGTCTGTTCCGATCAGTATCGGAAAGCTAATCCTCAAAACATCAAAAAAA
This sequence comes from uncultured Carboxylicivirga sp., assembly GCF_963674565.1. Classification (NCBI taxonomy): domain Bacteria; kingdom Pseudomonadati; phylum Bacteroidota; class Bacteroidia; order Marinilabiliales; family Marinilabiliaceae; genus Carboxylicivirga; species uncultured Carboxylicivirga sp. Next base: position 3,840,343 of record NZ_OY771430.1, on the reverse strand, counting down.
ACAGTCTTTTCTGCTTTTGCGTTGCAAATATATATGTTTTTTCAATATCACAAGATTGAACAATAAAAAAGATCAACCAAAATGTAATTTTGGTGTATTTATTGTAGGCTTATTTTATGGATTCTTATTTTGAATGTACTATTAAAATAATAGTCTTCAATCTAGGTCAGCTGTGTTTACCTCAATCTATTCATGAAACAATAAAGTTGGTGTGTAAACAAATAAAAACTGATAAAAATAGGATGGAAATTGATTTTAAAATTCTATTTTTATGCACTCAAAATTTAGGGAATAGGGTAAAGTGCCCTATGTAACATGAATAAAACTATTATTTATAGCTATCTTTAGGCACCAAAACTTTGATCTATTATGGAAGTAAAAAAGTCGCCGAAGGCAGATCTTGAGAACAAGAAAAGTGTCTTTATGCAGATCGGTTTGGTGGTTGTTCTGGCAGTTGTTTTAATTGCTTTTGAATGGACAACAACCGATGTGGACGTCTCTCAGTTTGAGATGGTTGAAGACCTTGAAGCCGAGGAGGAAATTATGCCTATTACAAGGCAAGAGGAAGTAAAACCACCACCACCACCACCACCACCAAAGGTTGCAGATGTATTGAACATCGTAGAGGATGATGTGGAGTTGGATGAGGAGTTGGACATCGAGGATACAGAAATGGAGGAAGATACAGAAGTTGATTTCTCTGATCTGGCAATGGACGAAGAGGAGGCTGAAGATGCACCCGTATTCTTTATTGTAGAAGAGATGCCTGAATTCCCAGGAGGTGAGGAAGCATTACGTAAGTTTATTGCTCAATCAGTTAAGTATCCTGTAATTGCTCAGGAGAATGGTATTCAGGGGCGTGTTTATGTTTCTTTCGTTGTGAACACAAAAGGTGCAGTAACAGATGTTAAGATTGCACGTGGAGTGGATCCAAACTTGGATAAAGAAGCGATTCGCGTGGTTAACTCAATGCCAGCTTGGAAACCTGGTAAGCAAAGGGGTAAAGCAGTAAAAGTATCTTATACTGTACCTATTAACTTTGTATTGCAGTAGATTATTTTTAAGTCTATATAAAAAACCCTCGCTTTTGGCGAGGGTTTTTTGTTGCTTATAATTGAGTATATTTGTGGCCTTAAAACATTAGTGTTAATGATTGAAAATCTGTCGACTCAGCAGGAGTTAGAGAAGGTAGTGCTGGTTAGTGTAAAAACACCGGAGTTAACTGAGCAACAAGTTGAGGAATATCTGGATGAATTGGCGTTTTTGGCTGAAACAGCAGGTGCAGAACCTGTGAAACGTTTTACACAGAACCTTCCAATGCCTGATCCTAAAACATTTGTGGGAAGTGGAAAACTTCAGGAGATAGTGGATTATATGAAGGTTCATGAGGTGAAGACTATTATCTTCGATGATGAATTAAGTCCTTCGCAACTTCGTAACCTGGAGAATAATCTCAAAGTTTTGGTGCTTGATCGTACCAATCTGATATTGGATATTTTTGCACGTAGAGCACGAACGGCTCATGCAAAAACACAGGTTGAACTGGCACAATATCAATATCTTTTACCCCGACTGACACGTATGTGGACTCACCTTGAACGTCAGCGTGGTGGTATAGGTATGCGTGGTCCCGGAGAAAAGGAAATTGAAACAGACCGCCGTATTATTCGGGATAAGATTGCCAAGTTAAAAATTGATCTTAAAAAGATAGATCAACAAATGTTCACTCAGCGTCAGAACAGGGGAAAATTGGTTCGTGTAGCTTTAGTTGGTTATACAAACGTTGGTAAAAGTACCTTGATGAATGTGTTGAGTAAGTCGGAAGTGTTTGCTGAAAATAAATTATTTGCGACACTAGATACAACAGTTCGAAAGGTTGTAGTGGATAATATTCCTTTTCTTCTGGCTGATACTGTAGGTTTTATCCGTAAGTTGCCACATCATCTGGTTGAGTCGTTCAAATCAACTCTGGATGAGGTGCGTGAGGCAGACGTGTTAATGCATATTGTGGATGTTTCTCATCCAGGTTTTGAACAACAGATTGAAGTTGTAACTCAAACATTGCATGAAATCGATGATAGAGAAAAGCCAACTATTTTGGTTTTTAATAAGGTAGATGCATATTCGTATATCCCGAAAGACGAAGATGATCTTACACCTAAAACAAGAGCGAATTTTACTCTTGATGAGATGAAGGAGACATGGATGGGAAAACAAGATAACTGTATTTTTATTTCAGCCTTAAACAAGGTTAATTTCATTGAATTTAAAAAAGTACTTTATGATGCAGTTAAGGAAATTCATACGAAAAGATTTCCTTTTAATGACTATTTGTATCAAACCTATGATGAAGATAATAATGATGAATAATCAGTTATAAAGAAAGGACGTTTTTATCGTCCTTTTTTTTGTTGTTATGCGTAACAATTTTGCCTCTAAACGGTAGAACATATCAATAAAACAACACCCGTATACGTCAAGTATGTTATCAAGAGATAAGTTCAAGATTAAAATTCATTTGATATACAGAGCCTTCTTTTATCATTTCTTTTTTTGGTTGGCCTCTTTATCATTATTTGTTTTTATCTCAGGAGTTCAATCTATCTACATCAATTATTTTAACTTACTGTTGAAAGATGATGTGTATGGTAATACAATACTTCTTAGTTTTCTGTTAGCTGTATTATTTGCTACGCTTGATGCCTTGTTCTCTGATAAAATAATGAGGCATTCTCCTATTCGTTTTTTGGTGTCATTAAGGTTCTTGTTATATTTCATACTTGGCTATGTAATCATTTTCTTTTCTGAAAATAAAAATCTTAAATGGGCAGAATTTGTCAATTATAAGGACCTTATTAATAAGATACCGGAATTGTCAATTTCTCACGTCCGTTTCTTGATTTGGTTTTATATCTCGTGTTTATTGAATAGCCTGCTTCGTGGAGTATTGCATAAAATTGGTATGGATAATTTTATGTATTGGATGTTGGGTATGCTCAACAAACCAAGGGCTGAAAAGCGAATCTTCATGTTTATCGATATGAAATCATCGGTGACCATTGCTGAGCAGTTGGGGCATAAAAACTTTAGTTTTCTGGTTCAGGATGTGTTTGGGGATTTGGCTATTGTCGAGAACTATCACGGAGAAATTTATCAATATCTGGGAGATGGGGCAATAATTTCATGGGATTTAAAAAAAGGACTTAGAAAAAATAACTGCTTAAAGGCTTTTTATGCTTTTCAAAAGGTAATTAATAGGAAAAGCTTTTTTTATGATTTTCGATATGGGTTGGTACCTGAGTTTAAAGCTGGAATCCATATTGGTGAAATAATGGTTCTTCAGGTTGGACGATATAAGCGTGATATATCATATAATGGCGATACGTTGAATACGACTGCGCGTATTGAATCAATGTGTAATGTTTGTCGCGAAAATCTTTTAATATCAGGCGTATTATTTGAGTCATTAAAAGATAAAGAGGGTTTCAGCTTTAAAGAGATTGACGGTAAGAAGGTGAGCTTAAAAGGCAAACGTCAATCTGTTCAGATCTACGGAGTAAAACAAAAGCAAAAAACAAAAAAGAAGAAATAAAAAAGGCCTGACGTAAATCAGACCTTCAATATACTTATTGTTTGAAATTACTTTATCAAACCTTCTTTAATCATATATTCTGCTATTTGAACAGCATTTAACGCAGCTCCTTTTTTAATCTGGTCAGAAACACACCAAAACGCCAAGCCATTAGGATTAGCTAAATCGGCACGTACACGACCTACAAAAACTTCATCTCTTCCAGCTAAAAATAGAGGCATTGGGTATTCCTTGTTTGCAGGATCATCCATCAGTATTACTCCGTCTGCTCTTCTAAAAGCTTCCTGAGCTTGTTCCGGCGCAATTGCATTTTCTGTTTCAAGCCAAATTGACTCTGAGTGTGCACGAAGAATAGGAACACGAACACAGGTAGCACTTACACGAACATCGCTGTGCATAATCTTACGTGTTTCGTTAAACATCTTCATTTCCTCCTTGGTGTAGTTGTTATCAGTAAACACATCAACCTGAGGAATCAGGTTCATTGCCAATTGGTACTGAAAAGCTGAAACTTCAATGTCCTTACCTTCTACAATAGCTTGAGTCTGATTCTCCAACTCTGCCATACCACTTGCTCCGGCACCGCTTGATGCCTGATAAGTTGAAACATGCACTTGTTTGATATGCGATATTTCGTTGATTGGTTTTAGCGCAACTACCATTTGTATAGTTGTACAGTTAGGGTTGGCAATAATGTTACGGGGAGCATTCTTACAATCCTCGGCATTTACCTCCGGAACCACCAAAGGTACATCATCATCCATACGGAAAGCACTCGAGTTATCAATCATGATAGCTCCATGCTTGGTAATCGTTTCAGCAAATTCCTTCGACGTTCCTCCACCAGCAGACGTCAGGGCAATATCAATATCTTTAAAGTCATCGTTGTGTTTCAGCTCTTTGACAGTAAGTGTCTTTCCCTTGAAGGTGTAGGTTTTACCTGCACTTCTTGAAGATCCAAAGAGAACCAATTCATCTAATGGAAAATTTCTTTCTTCCAATACCTTTAAAAATTCTTGTCCTACTGCGCCACTGGCACCAACGATTGCAACTTTCATTGTTGTAAAATTTTAATTATATTTAATTAGGTGAGTATAAGCTTTATTTTAATGTGTTGTTGGTGGTTGCTTAATTGCTTACCTAATAGTGCAAAAATAGAAATATTTGTTTTAAACCGTCACCCTATGAAACGCTTTTTCTTGCTTTTTATCGTTTGGCCATCAGTTCTATGCGCACAATTAAACGAAACGTTTTCTGATGGTGAAATCTTTAACAATCCTCAATGGTTTGGTCAAGTTGATAGCTTTATTGTTAATTCTGATTTTCAGTTGCAATTAAATGCAACTGCAGCTGGTTCATCTTTCCTTTATACAAGTTCTGATATTATCGAACAGGCTACCTGGATTTTTATAGTAAGATACGAGTTTAGTCCTTCCGGTTCAAATTATGCAAGAGTATTTCTGGCAATGGATAATCCCGATCCGGCAAATATTACAAATGCCGTATTTTGTGATATTGGAAAAAATAACGACCGCCTTGAATTAGGAATCATTACAAATGGAGAAGAAAGAATAATAATTCAAGGTGAGGATGGATTACTAAGTGCGAGTTCAAATGAATTGATTGTTGGGGTAAAAAGAGAGGGGAATGAGTTCATTTTGGAATATGACGCAGGGAGTGGATTTAATGGTGTTGGTCAGGCTGAAGGAATCATTGAAATGCAATCTTCATGGTTTGGTATACTTTGTAATTATACCGTTACCAGGGCACAGAAATTCTTTTTTGATGACATTCATATCGAAGGTGAACCTTATACAGATGTGCATGCGCCAAAAGTAATAGGTTACGAGGTTGTTAATGGAGAAACAATTCGCATCATTTTTAATGAGTCTCTTAATATTAATTCTTTTAATGCAGGTAGTTTTTATTTGACAAAGTTAGAAAGAACTGCATCAGAAATATTTTACGATGAAGCATCCAAAATGGTAGAGTTGTATTTTAATCCGGCTTTGGAAGATGTAGAAGATGATATTTTGGTTTTGTCTCAATTGGAAGATCTATCTGGTAATATTATGTCCACAGAACTTATCGTCAGTTATCATAGGGTGAGGATAAATGATGTTCATTTGATAACCACAGATTTAATGCAGTTTGAATTTTCAAAAGCAATTAATGTTGATAGCTGGATAAAGGCCAATCTTTTGTTGGATAATCAAGTGCTGGAAGATTTTGAAGTGTCATCTTCAATTGAAGGTTTGATTAATCAATTAAAACTAAATGCTCCATTGGAAGAAGGAATAATATATCAACTTAAACTAAATGGATTAACAGATATTACAGGGGATACTTTGAAAAGCTTTCAACAAAACATTTGGTATTATCATCCTACCCGGTTTGATGTTGTAATAAGTGAAGTAATGGTTGATCCTTCTCCGACAGTTGCTCTTCCCGAGAATGAATATATTGAGTTGTATAACCGTTCAGAATTTGATTTGTCATTAAAAGATTGGAAAGTATTTGTCAATGATAAATCTTTTGAATTGCCGGATAGTCTTATTAAAGCAGGTTCATATATATTACTTGTGCCTTCTGGTTCATTGGATTTTTGGCAAGGCTCACTAGTTGCTATAGATAAGTGGCAAACATTAAACAATTCCGGTTTTGGTTTAGTGGTAAAAAATGAGCGATCAGAAGTTATTGATGCTTTTAAATACAATCCGAAACAGATTTATGGTGAGGGATTTAAAGAAGAAGGTGGATGGTCAGTTGAACGATTGGATGTAAATAATATGTCGGGCCGGCCTGAAAATTGGAAATGGAGTGTTGATTATACTGGCGGTACTCCATTATATGAAAATTCTGTATTCGTCAATAATCCTGATTTTGAATCTCCATGGTTTGTTTATAGTGAACTATATAATGATTCAACGCTAAGAATTCATTTTTGTGAGGTAATGGACTTACTTAATAATGAATGGAGTTTTGAAATTTTGCCTGAATTAGAAAATTCTGGATTATCTATTGATTCTGTATTTTTATCTTATGTTGATATTACAATGAATTCCCAACCGGAGATTAATAAAGTATACTCAATTGCATTTAATCAGATAATGGATTGGGCAGGTAATGTTTTTACCACTGATTTTCCTATTCGCTTTGCTGGACCGGATTCATTGGTTTCTGGCGATGTCATAGTTAATGAAGTATTATTTAATCCCAGACCAGATGGTGTTGATTTTATTGAGTTAGTGAATCGTTCAAACAAGGTTATTAATCTTAATGATGTATATCTTGGAAATTGGGATGATGATAAGACAATTACTAAGTTATACCCGTTAACAGACAAAAATAGAATGATATTTCCAGGTGATTATCTTTTGCTTAGTGAAGATAGCTTGATTGTGTTGAGTCAGTATCGTTCTGAAAATCATTCAACCTTTCTAAATACAAAAATTCCTTCATTACCCGATGACGAAGGTGCAGTGATAATATGCAATCAGGCTGGAAATGTAATTGATTATTTAGAGTATAAAGATGATATGCATTTTGATTTGATTCGTGATCCGGAAGGTCTCTCTTTAGAGAGGTTGTCTATTGATCAACCAACCAATGACATTCAAAATTGGCATACTGCAGCGTCAGATGTATTAGCAACACCGGGTTATTTAAATTCTCAAACAATAGAAATGCAGGATGATGATAAATCAATTTATCTGGATTACGATGTTTTTACACCCAATAATGATGGGCTGAAAGATCAATTGATCATCCGGTATAATAATACTGAGACAGATGTAACCATTAATATCAGGATTTTTGATAGTACGGGATATGAAGTTAGATACCTTGTAAACAACCTGCTGTTACGCACTAAAGGTTATTTTTTATGGGACGGACTTGATGAAGAGCATAGTCATTTAAAACCAGGTATATACGTTATCTATTGTCAGCGTATATACCCAAAAGGTATCGTTAAAAACGATAAATTAGTTTGTGTTATTGGAATTGAAGGATCTAATTAATAGGTACATAATTACCGAATATTTAATCAAATAATTCAATTGTTTGATGTAAGAATTTAAGTAGTTTAAAAACTTGAATGTATTTAAATATCATTTAGTCAACTGTTTGATGTGGATTTCAATAAATGTGTAATTAAAACACAAAGCATTATATTTGCTTCTGTTAATCTTCATCAAGAATAACACTCCGGCGCAATAATCTGTGAATAATTTATGGAAAGAAAAAAGTCATTATTGTAAAATATGACTGTAGGATGCACACACACATTTTTTTGTTATGAAATTAAGAAATTTATCTATTAGAACTCGGTTAGCATTAGCAGGTTCGGTGTTACTTTTTTTTGTTGCTTTAGTGGGGTTAATTAATCATTTTTCATTAAAGCAAACCAATGAAATAGTAAGTGAGGTTGGTGAGTTGAAATTAGTCGAGAAGAATCTACAGACTATTCGATTAAAGGTAATGTATTATATAAAGTTTAATGATTCTCAAATCGCCGAAGAATGTTCATTATTACTTCAAGGGGCAATGGATGAAGTTACCAATTTGCTAACTAATAATGAAGATGAGAAAGATGAATTAGGTGATTTAAAACTTAATGTTGAAGATTACAAAGATGGTTTTAGTAATTTTTCTCAACTCGAAAATCAAAAAGAGAATACACGGTTAAAATGGTCGGAGGAAGGAGTGAAACTCGGAGAATTATTAACCAATAATGGTAGCCTGAATAATCTAGGAAGTCTTTCCATTCAATTATTAAATGCTCATAGTCTGTTACGAATATACGCCTGGCAATTTCTTGCAAATGAATCAGATAGTACGGGTGAATTAAATATCGATGCAGTCAATCAGATTGAGAACGGCATTCAAAAATGTAATCAGGTTGTTGAAAAGGCCATTAAACGATATAGTGGAAATTCGAATACTTCATTATCACTTAATAAGTTAAAAGAAGGCTACCGTAAATACCAGTTATCATTTATAGAATATAAAGAGGCATTGTTAGAGCAGAAAAAAGAAATGAAAACAATGCAGGCTAGTGGTGCCAAAGTTGCAGAATTGATTGACAATCTGGTTAACAGTCATATTGAGGAGCAGGAAATCGTAATGAAAACATCTGAAGCAAGATCGTTAATCGTACTAATTTTGGCAATTATCTTAGGAACCATTGTATCCCGATACTCATCTATAAGTATTACCCGACCATTGAATGAAAGCCTTAATCTTGCCAATTTTTTGTCAAAAGGAGAATTGTATCATAATGTAAATACTAAGGGTAAGGATGAACTTGCTAAGCTCAATGGTGCCATGTTAACAATGAATAATAAACTACGTGAGGTAGTAGGTGAAATTAAAGGTGGTTCTGAGCAACTGTCAGTAGCAAGCGAACAGGTTAATACTGCATCACAGGAATTATCTCAGGGTTCTAGTGAACAGGCTGCATCGTTGGAAGAAGTTTCAACAACTATGGAAGAAATGTTGGCAAATATTCAGCAAAGCAACAACAATGCAAAAGTAAGTGCTGAAAAATCTGAATTGGCTTATAGCAGTCTTGTTGATGCAGAAGAGAAATCAAAAACTGCGATGGAAGCCAATAAAATTATTGCCAATAAAGTTGCCATTATTAATGAGATTGCAATGCAAACAAATATATTGGCACTAAATGCAGCTGTTGTAGCTGCCAGAGCTGGAGATCAAGGTCGCGGATTTAATGTTGTAGCCAGTGAAGTTCGTAAGCTGGCAGAAAGAAGTCAGCAAGCTGCTGTTGAAATTATTAAGTTGGTTGAAAGTAGCAGAGAATCTTCAATTTTGGCAAGTGAAAAATTAAGCAGTGTATTGCCGGTAATTGAAGAATCAAACTCTTTGATGAAAGAAGTTGCTGCAGCTGCTTTGGAGCAGCGTGAAGGAGCCAGCCAGATTAATAATGCTTTACACCAATTGAATATTGTTACCCAACAAAATGCTGCAGGAAGTGAAGAATTGGCAGGAAGTGCCGAAGAGTTAAGTTCACAATCATTACAATTAAAGAACTTAATTGATTTCTTTAAAGTTGAAAAGACAGAATCGGGAAGGTCTGTTGCCAATAAAACTGTAAATAAAGATACCAATCAAAAGAATATTCGAGTTCAAAATGTAAGGGTTGCAGAAAAGGTTGTTGAAGAAGAATATGAACCTTACACGGTTTAAATAAATAGAAATACAATTTATGAGCAGGATAGACATTTGGCTGTCCTGTTTTTGTTTGAGCTTATATGATTTTTATCTGTCCTGTTTATTAATCTATCCTTCTACAATTATCTTATTGGTTAAATCGGAGAGTAAAAAGTATTAGGATGATATTGAAAAATAATTAAATTTATTGACTATATATCCAAGACTAAAATCTATGAACAGACAAGAGCAACTGCTTTATTGCAAAGCCTGCAGTCATCAAAAGTTTGATGCTTCAAAAGGAATAATATGTGGGTTAATCGATGAACAAGCCGAATTTGTAGAAACCTGTACTAATTATAATGAAGATCCTGATCTGAAACATAAGATGGAGATGGATAAAATTAGGCAGCAGATGAATAATCAAGAAGCAAGTAAAGGAATAAGGTTTGCTAATTACTTAATTGACCTCGTAGTACTACAGGTGTTGTCATTTTTTGTAGGAGTTTTACTTGCTATTATTTTGATGGCTATAGCGCCCGATTCATTTTACTTATTCGAAGAAAGTTGGTTCACGTGGTTTCTGTATTTATTTATAGGGATGTTTTATTTTACATTATTTGAAGCAACAACAGGACGAACGTTAGGTAAAATAATTACAGGAACTAAAGTCGTAGATGAAGAAGGTAATAATATTGGCATCAATACAGCATTGGTGCGATCTATTAGTCGATTTGTTCCATTTGATTCATTATCTTTTTTAGGAGAAAATGGATGGCACGATAAGTGGTCAAATACGCGGGTTGTGAAAATTAACAAGAGATAAAAACCAGAAAGCACAGAATATTCATCCTGTGCTTTTTTTATTTTAGTTTTTTACCAAAGTTCCAATATTTTCGCCTTTCAGAACCTTGATCAGATTTCCTTTGGTATCCATATCAAATACAACAATAGCAAGGTTGTTTTCTTTGCACATTGTGGTGGCTGTTAAATCCATTATTTTCAATCCCCGATTATAGATCTCATCGAAAGTAATTTCATCAAATTTAGTGGCATTTGGATCTTTTTCCGGGTCAGCAGTGTAAATACCATCAACACGGGTACCTTTTAACATCACGTCAGCTTCAATTTCGATACCACGAAGTGAGGAGCCAGTGTCGGTAGTAAAATATGGATTACCTGTGCCGCCAACCAATATAACCACCTCTCCGTTCTCAAGCGCTGCAACAGCCTTAGGTTTATCGTAATATTCTCCAACCGGTTCCATGCGAATGGCAGATAATAGGCGTGCTTTAACACCCATTCCAATTAATGCTGATTGAAGAGCCAAGCCGTTAATAACTGTAGCCAACATACCCATTTGGTCGCCTTTATAACGATCAAAACCTTTTGATGCGCCAGCTAATCCACGGAATATATTTCCACCGCCAATTACGATGCCAACTTGCACGCCCAATTCGGTTGCTTCTTTTATTTGCTCTGCATAATCGTTTAATCGGTCAGGGTCAATTCCGTAACCTTGTTCGCCCATTAGCGATTCGCCACTAAGCTTTAGAAGGATTCGTTTAAATTTCATTTCTTTAAAATATCAGATATCAAGACAAAAGTATCAAGATTAAAATTTGATTACAAATGAAGTGCTTTTTATGCATATCTCGGTGAGTAAAATGCATGTTTCATATAGTTAAACATCAGAATCTTTCTGGGGCTCAATATTCGTAATGTTTCTAAAAATAAAAACCAGAAGCATTAGAATATTAAATGAAAGAACACTGATTATTTTGTAATCATTATTCTGAATTAGAGCAGCCATAATAAAAGAGCCAATTAACGCAGAAGGCAGGTATATAATCAAGTCTGTTTTGAATTTTTTTTCGTTTATTATTTTAATCTTTTCTCGTATTAAAGTTCCGATAAGTAAACCTATTGACGTACATGATGTGCCTATAGCAAAAGATTGGAAGGTTTTATTGCCTATGATCAGAGAAATTGCCAATGCTATTAGAGCGAATAGAAAGAATATTATAACAATGATTAAATTTTTGTTCTTCATATTAGTCGGGTTTAAGTTTTTTAAAGTAATAAACGAACAAAAAAAGGGAGCCAATCGGCTCCCTTTTTATCTATGCTAATTTATTTCTTAAGCGTCTAATGAAAAACGTTTGAAATCAACTGCAGTTAAGCCTTTGCTTGCACCATCAAGATATTGCTTGATAGAAAGTTTGTTGTCTTTTACAAAAGCCTGGTTTAACAAAGTGCTTTCTTTGAAGAACTTAGATAAACGACCCATTGCAATTTTTTCCAACATAGCTTCTGGCTTACCTTCGTTACGAGCCATTTCCTTACCGATTTCCAATTCTTTTTCTTTTACATCAGCAGGAACGCTGTTTTCATCCAATGCAACTGGAGCCATAGCAGCAGCTTGCATTGCAACGTCTCTACCTACCTGTACATCGAAACCAGCCTGGTTGAAACCAACTAAGGTAGCTAATTTGTTACCTGGGTGGATGTATGCAACTACAGATTCAGCAGCAACAGTGTCAAAAGCTGAAAGATCAATTTTTTCACCAATTACACCAGTTTGCTCTGTAATTAGCTCCTGAACAGGACGACCGTCTAAGTCTAAAGCTTTAACAGCTTCGATGTCAGTAGCACCAGCAGCAATGGCAGCATCAAGGATTGAAGTAGCAAATGCAACAAAACTCTCGTTTTTAGCAACGAAGTCAGTTTCACAGTTCAATACAATGATTGCACCATTCTTACCATCTTCAGTTACTTTTGATAATACAACACCTTCGGTTGCATCTCTGTCGGCACGTTTGCTAGCAATAGCCTGACCTTTTTTACGGATGATTTCAACAGCTTTTTCGAAATCACCTTCGGCTTCAGTTAAAGCTTTTTTACAATCCATCATACCGGCTCCGGTAGCCTTTCTAAGTTTGCTTACGTCAGCAGCAGTGATAGCCATGATATTTTCTTTTTAAAAAGTTAAAAATCAAATTAATCTTGAGTAGTTTCTTCTTCAGAAGCTTCTTCAACTACATCATCTTCTTTTTTAGCTTTTGCCTTTGCAGGTTCTGCTTTTTTGCTACGAGTAGCTCTTTTTTCTTTAGAACCATCGCTATCTTTCTCAGCCTTACGTTCACTCAATCCTTCCTGCATAGCTTTTACCATTACATCGGTAATCAATTCGATTGACTTTGTAGCATCATCATTTGCAGGAATAACAAAGTCGATATTTGATGGATCCGAGTTGGTATCAACGATTCCGAAAACAGGGATGTTCAAGCGAATAGCTTCTTTTACCGCAATGTGTTCTTTCATTACATCAATAACGAACATTGCAGCTGGAAGACGAGTCAAATCAGAGATTGAACCCAAAGTTTTTTCCAACTTTGCACGCTGACGTGTAATTTGAAGTCTTTCACGTTTTGATAAGTTTTTCCATGACTGATCAGCCATCAACTTATCAATAGAAGTCATTTTTTTCACTGCTTTACGGATAGTGGGGAAGTTGGTTAACATACCACCTGGCCATCTTTCAACCACGTAAGGCATGTTTACACTGCCAACTTTATCAGCAATGATTTCTTTCGCTTGTTTCTTTGTAGCTACGAATAACACTTTCCGACCTGATTTTGCAATCTGTTTAAGTGCATCGGCAGCTTCATCGATTTTAACAGCTGTTTTGTGTAAGTCAAGAATGTGAATTCCATTACGCTCCATGAAAATGTATGGAGCCATGGCTGGGTTCCACTTTCTCTTAAGGTGACCGAAGTGTACTCCGGCATTCAATAATTCCTCGAAATTAACTCTAGGCATTTTAATTTTTTTAAAGTTGTTTACTTTCTGTTTAAATCAATCCTTAAGTAGTTCCTCAAAATAAAGAGTAGTCTTAAAGATTTAGATACTAAACACACCTGATAAATATTAACGTTTAGAGAACTGGAATCTCTTACGTGCTTTTGGTTGACCTGGCTTCTTACGCTCAACAACACGAGAGTCGCGAGTCATGAAACCTTCAGCTTTCAAAGCAGGTTTATTATCTGCGTCAATTTTCACAAGTGCGCGGGCAATAGCTAAACGCACTGCTTCCGCCTGACCTTTTACACCACCACCATAAAGGTTAATTTTGATGTCGTAGTTATCAGCAACACCGATAACATTCAAAGGTTGTTTTACAATGTATTGTAATGTAGCAGCTGGGAAGTAGTTAGACAAGTCACGCTTGTTAATCGTGATTTGACCTTTTCCTTCGCTCATGTAAATACGAGCAACTGCCTCTTTTCTTCTACCAATAGCATTAATCACTTCCATATTGCTTATTTAAGAGTGTTAATATCGATTACTTTAGGCTGCTGAGCTTCTTGCTTGTGCTCGTTGCCAGCATATACATACAGATTTCTGAAACACTGACGTCCAAGACGATTTTTAGGTAGCATACCTTTAATCGCTCTTTCTACTAATCTTTCAGGTTTTTTAGCGAATAACTGCGCTGGAGTAACTTCTGTTTGTCCACCTGGGTAACCACTATGGTAAAAGAATATACGCTGGTTCCATTTGTTACCAGTCAATTTTACTTTGTCTGCATTCAAGATAATCACGTTATCTCCACAGTCCATATGAGGAGTATAATTTGGCTTATACTTACCTCTTAACAATTTAGCAACTTTTGTTGCCAAACGACCAACCACCATGTCTGTTGCATCAACAACTACCCACTCTTTGTTGATAGTAGATTTAGTGACTGAAAGTGTTTTGAAACTTAAAGTATCCATTTCTTAACTTTATTATTTATAACAAATTGCAAAAGCGAAAAATTCCCTAACCAACTCCGGATCCCACCCCGAAATCAGTAAAAAGAATAAATCAACTTTTCAGATCGGATAATAATCGGCCGCAAAAGTACTCTAATTATTTGTTATTTACTAATGTTAGAATAAAAAAAAGAGAAGATTTTGTTCGTTCATGAAAAAAGCGCCATCTTGTTTGGCCTAATTTTAACTTGATATGGAAAAGACGAAGTGGATGACTGAGGCAATTGAGCTTTCAAAAAATAATGTATTGAATGGAGGAGGACCTTTTGGAGCGGTGATTGTGCGGGATAATGTTATCGTTGGGCGAGGAGTAAACAGGGTTACAGCTAATTGTGATCCAACTGCGCATGCAGAAGTAAGTGCCATTAGAGAAGCTTCAAAAAATTTGGGAACTTTTGATTTGTCAGATTGTGAAATATATACATCCTGTGAACCTTGTCCGATGTGTCTGGGTGCCATTTACTGGGCTCGACTGAAGACTATCTATTATGGAAACACCAAGGTTGATGCTGCCAAAATTGGATTTGACGACCAGTTTATCTATGATGAGATTGACAAACCTATTAATGAAAGAAGTATTCCAACCATGCAGGTTTTACCTAAAAAAGCCATCGAAGCCTTTAAACTTTGGGATCAAAAGGATGATAAAATTGAGTATTAAAGTAGTTGGTATGTTTTTAATCCATTATTATTAAAACTGTTTTAGCGTTATATCATGAAGTTAGAACATTCTTATTTTAGGAAAGATGTATTGGAAGTTGCTCCTGATCTAATTGGACAGATTTTGGTACGTGTTTTTGATGATGGAACAACAGAAAAATGGCAAATCACCGAAACAGAAGCTTACAGAGGGGAAGAAGATGAAGCCTGTCATGCGCGAAAAGGCAGAACTCCAAGAACGGAAGTGATGTATGCTGAAGGAGGAGTAGTATATGTTTATCTCATCTACGGTATGTATTGGTTATTGAATGTTGTAACGGGCCCAACAGATCATCCGCAAGCTGTATTAATAAGAGGATTGAAAAATGTTAACGGCCCGGGCAGAGTTGGTAAAGCTCTTCAATTGGACAAAACATTTTATGGTGAAAATATCATTACATCTTCCAGAATGTGGATAGAAAATGGTTCAGAAAAGTTACAGTATGCCACCTCTCCCAGGATTGGGATTGATTATGCGCCGGATGAATGGAAGCTAAAACCATGGCGATACACGGTAGCCGATTAGTCGATTATCAATGTGTCAATTAATTTATTAGACAATGTTTAATTGCCGAGCTGCTGAGTTGTTGAATTGTAAATGATACAACTTAACAATTCCGCAAATTAACAATTAAACACTGCAATTGGGAATCGACACATCGTAAAATCGATCAATTAATCGTTCTTCCAAAAGGTGTTAATGCCACACCAGCCAGTTTAAAATGCTGACGGGCAAATGGAATTCCAATGATGGTAATAGCAAGTATTATTCCCCAAAAAACGTGGGTCAGTGCAATGATAAACCCGCCGAATATCAGCCAGATCACATTCATTATGGTGTTTAAGCATCCGGAAGCCTGAGGATTATAACCTACTTTTGTGCCAAAAGGCCAAAGTGCCAGTATTCCAAGTTTCATAGTTTGTAATCCAAACGGTATTCCTATAATGGTAAACATCATTACCAAACTACTGATAAAGTATTCGATGGCAATCATAAAACCACCAAAAAGAAGCCAGATAATATTTCCTAGAAAAGACATGTTACTTTTTTATTTGTATAGGAACGGTTCTGTATTTGCAGTTTAAAAATAGAGAACCGTTCCTTGGAATTATTTATAGTCTTCAAGTTTCTCGGCCATTTCTTTGACATCTTCCACTTTAAAGTCTCCGAAGAAAGAAAGTAATACCCCATTGGTTTCACCTTGAAATAAAATATGACATTCTTTGATTTTTCTGCCTGATCCATTTACTCGAATGTCAACTGTGCCGTTTTTGTTATCAATTTCGTATTCTTCTGCATCAATTACTCTAAATTTATTGAGTGGTAAATAGCGTAATGTTTCTCCTCTGAAATCTATACTTTCGCCCGCTTCAGGTGCTTTATAGATAACTACTTTTACTTCGTGTAAGTCGCCTCTTACCTTATTCTCTTTATCTCCTTTATCATTATCAAAGTTCATGTTAACAGCGTCAAGCATCTCCTTCGAAAAGGAAAGCATGGTGATGCCTTTTTGCAAAGCCATTTTTTCAAATAAGCGGTCAGATGGACGGCTCTGTGCATTAATTGATAAGTTTATTGTTAGTAAGACAACTATTATTAATGATATTGTTTTCATCTTTTTTGTTTTAAGTGCAGGTGTTAATAATTATCTGAATCGTCGTTGTAATTTATTAGTCTGTCGAGGTAAGGACTGACTTCCAGTTTTTTGTTGTGAGGTATTTCAATATTCACAACTACTTCCTGCTTGCGTGCCAGAGCCTCGTCTCCAAGCATATAAGTACGATCTAAATAAATGATTGAATCATTCTGTGCCCAATAGTATTCTGTTGAATTAGCATTGAATTCAGCTTCTTCTTCATTAATACCTCTGGCTTTTTTGGTTATGGTAATTTCAAACTTATCACCTTTGGTAAGATTAATTCTTGGATCGCCTTCAATAATCAGCTTGCCATCCAATGAAGATAATTCAAGATTATTGATTTCAAGCAGATATTCTTTATTACCAAATGGTTTACTGTCGTTACCAACTTTCAGGTAAATTGTTTCAGCAGAAGTATCCATCAATTGATGAGTTTCGGACATGGTGCCTTCATCTTCAAATCCTTTTACCACTCTTAAAGCTGTAAAGAATAACAATACAAGGCCGGCAAGCCATAATCCCAGAGCGGTCATTCCTATAATCTTACCATTAGATTTAAACTGAAAGATCAATTTTAATCCCAGGTAAAGGATGATCAAAAATGGAATCCCGATTAATAAACCTGCAGCAATATTAAAAAGTGTAAGGTCGAGGTGTGATAAAAAATAGTTTGGAACATTGGTAATGTAAAAATTACCCACAGAACTTGCCAAACCTGGCATTGAATCTTTAAGTACCAATACTCCGGTTAAAATCATGATGCTTAAAACGCTCCATAAAACGATCGCAATGCCCAGTATGGTACCTAAAACCCGCAGAACGGCATTTAAACCATTTGCCATGGCATCTCCCGTTTTATTCATGCGGTATTGCATGTTTCTGTAATTTTGCGACTTGGTATATGTTTTAAACTTATCAGATACCGAGTTATATTCATTTTTGATATTATCACTTACATCTCTAAAGGTTACTCCACCACGCATTCTTAAACGTTGCTCAATGGTGCGTGCTTCTGGCATTGCAATCCACAAAACAATATATACAATCGGCACTGCTCCAACCGAAAGTAAGGTAGTAACAACTGCTATGATGCGGAACACAACAGGATCGATATCGAAATATGCTCCGAGTCCTCCGCAAACACCTCCAAACACTCTGTCTTCGCGACTTCGGTAAAGTCCCTTTCGTGTATAATATGGAGGAGGTGCAGAATACTGTTGTTCCGATTCTTTCTTGGGTTCTTCGGCATCTTCTTCATCAACAATGTCGGACGGTTCACCAATGGTTTCGATTATTTCTTCAACCAGGGAAAGACGAATTATATCTTGTCCGCTTTTGTAAATAAATAGTTCGGCGATACGAGCTTCAATATCATCTAAGATCTCTTGTGCTTCTTCGTTTCTACCTAATCTGGATTTAATAGTATCCAGATATTTTTTTAGTTTCTCGTATGCATCCTCTTCAATTTGAAAAACACGTCCGTCGAGATTTATATTGATAGTTTTATTCATGATAGTTAAGTAAAAGAATTAGATAAATTCAACTTTTTATTTTGTCAGAGACAACACGTTTAATATGCTTTTGAATGCTAGTATAAAGGTGTTCGTTCGCTTTTTGTCGAGCCTCTTCTACAGAGCATGATCCTAATATGTTTAGCTGTCCTTTCATATCAAAGTTCTCTGTATGCATTGGGGTTTGTTGGGTACTTGATGGATTTTTCCAACTGAATGTTCCCTCCGCCTCAATGCTGATTGGTTTGTAAAAAGGCATATAAATTAGTTTGCCTATTGAGCTTTTCTGATCAACATAGACATGTATTGGATAGCAATCCGGGTTGATGTTTTTATCATCCGTGGTGTCGAGTCCATGTAATATAATTTCATAAGGTTCATTAAACCCTATAATTGAATCTTCTGTATCTGAATCAGCCTTTGAATAGCTCGAAATTGATTCATGGTATGAGGTCTTTTGATAAGAAATATTGGTAAACTTTCCGATTAAAAGTAATCCGATGATTATTAGTAAGGTTATTTTAAAAGTCTTCTTTTTCATAGGGGTTTGGTTTAAATAGGGTTATGCCATCAGAAGAAAACCTCCGAACATCCAGAATATAACTTTAAGAATTAATGCTCCGAGTAACAGGAAAGCGATAATATAGACTATAACCTTGAATATAGTTTTGAAAATCAATCCAATAATCAATAGTACCAGTATTATCGGCAGAGCGCCAGGGAAAAAAATATGATTGAATGTTGGCGCTATGCCATGTGTTAAAGATGAAAACACAGCAAAAGGTGCATGGAACAGATGATTCCCAAAATCAATAAAATGACTGAAAGCAAAAATACTTAATATGACAGCTATGATTATTAATACAGTTTTATCTGATTTTGAAAACCTGCTGAAAAAATTCTCACCTTTTTTATATGTCTCAGAATGCTTGAAGTTTTTCAAATTCTTTTTAACCTCGTCGTATTCATTTTTAATTGATTCTTCAATAGTGTTTATAGTAATGTGTTTTCCACGCATTTCCAATTTTTGAGCAGTTGTGATTGCCGGTGGAAGTGCCATCCATAAAACCAAATAAATTAAAATTATAGCACCCGATGTAAAAGGTATCAAAACCAATGCTATGATGCGAACAATGATACTATCGATGTCGAAATAGGCTGCTATTCCTGCACAAACACCTCCTAAGATTCGATTATCAATGTCGCGATAAAACCGTTTGCTTGGTTTAACTAAGGCAGTTGATGTTGGACGGCTACTGGATTGTGATTTTTCTTCTTCGCCGGTAATATCTTCAGGTTGACCCATTATCGAAATCATTTCCTCAACCATTTGCATGGTTACCACATCGGTTTCGCGTTTGATTTTTTCTTCAAAAAGTTCAGCAATGCGCGATTCAATGTCTTTGATAATCTCGTCACCGCTTTCCTGTTTTTTAAAGCTTAGTTCAATTTTTTTCAGATAGTCACTTAATCGGGCATAAGCATCCTCATCGATAAAAAACTGACTGCCGTTTATATTTATAGTTACTGTTTTGTTCATGGCTATAAATTATTGGGTTGGTGGATCAATTCAACTGCGTTTACTAATTCTTTCCAGGACGAGTCCATTTCATTTAAAAAGGTTTTACCCTCTTCGGTAAGAGCATAGTACTTTCTTGGCGGTCCCTGGGTTGATTCTTCCCAGCGATAACTTAAAAGTTTGTCATTTTTCAACCGGGTTAGTAATGGATACAGGGTTCCTTCAACAACAATCATCTTTGCTTCTTTTAAAGTATTAATGATGTCGGAAGCGTATGCATCGTTATTGGCCAGTATCGAAAGGATGCAATATTCGAGCACTCCTTTTCGCATTTGGGCTTTTATATTTTCTACGTTCATATAAGCAGTATTAATGGTTTGTTTCTAGATGTTCGAAAGTGGTTTTTGCTTAAATAAGAATCCATTTTCAAAACACCGGCTTATATCCAAACTGTCTTTCTTTGTTTTGATTGAGTCAGTTGGTTTTCTTGAGTTCTCCTTTTGAGGTGTTGCCGTTTGACAACTTTTTTTCTTCATCAGTTCAATTTTTTCAAGTGAATCTGTTTTTGAGATTTGGGCGTAATTCAATGGGACAAATGAAAGAATTGCCAGCGCTAACAAAACTCGTTTAAGTTTATTTCGTCTAAATGGTCTCATGACAGAATACTGTTTTAAACAATGATATTGGTAATGCAAATATATATACAAAAACAGGTACTATGCAATACAAAGTACCATATTTTTTACTTGCTAAATTTGTGTTTGTTAATGAATCTCTTCAATAGCAAGGATTTTAGAAAGAAAATATTTTTCAATCAGGGTGATAATTTTTTTACTTTTGCTGCAAATTCAGTTCGTTTAGATGTTTGAAACAGGATATTTAGCACTTTTTTTTGCTTCTTTTCTGGCCGCCACCGTGGTTCCGTTCAGTTCCGAAGCCATATTATCAGGAATGCTGGCAACGGGTTATGATTTGTATCTGAGTCTGGCATTGGCAACACTGGGTAATTGGTTAGGCGGATTGAGTTCTTATTATATTGGCTGGTTGGGTAAAACGGAATGGATCGAAAAATATCTGAGAATTAAGCACGAGCAGATTGTTAAGACTCAAAATAAAATTGCGGGCAAGGAATTGTGGATCTCTTTTTTTTGTTGGTTGCCGGGTGTGGGTGATGTACTGGCAGTTCTGTTAGGCCTTCTAAAAGTAAATGTATGGAATGCCGCTATTGGTATGTTGCTCGGTAAGTTTGTGCGCTATATTATATGGGCATTGCTGACTCTTGAGGTAATTGATTTGTTTTGATTTCTTATAAATCACATCCGTAATATAAATTCTTGGAAGGCTTTTGAGGAAGTCTTCTTAATTTTTATCATTTTTGTGCCTGTTTTAAAAATGATTAATAGGTTTTCGGATTTATCCGAAGCTTTAAAAGATACTGTCAGCCGAAGAAATTGTTTGTAGTTTCTTCGTTGATTTTAATTGATTGAATGTTATGACAATAGAAAAAACTGAAGGAATCAGTAATTCATCGTTTGATATTGCTGTACAAAAAAGCCATGCGTTGGAAGCTGATTTGCAATTGAATCCTCAAAAACATCGTGTGCTCACAGGTGATCGCCCAACAGGAAATCTTCATATCGGCCATTATTTTGGATCATTGCAAAATCGTGTTCGTTTGCAGAATATGGGGGTTGAGACTTTTATTGTTATTGCAGATTATCAGGTTTTAACTGACAGGGATGTTTTTAAAGATATTTCAAAATTTGTTTTAGAATTAACCATCGATTATCTGGCTTGTGGTTTGGATCCTCACAAGTTTAAAACACATATTTTTCCGCACAGTCATATCCCTGAATTAAACCAGTTATTGGTACCTTTTCTTTCGTTGGTTTCAAATGCAGAGTTGAGTAAAAACCCAACAATTAAGGAAGAAATTCAGGCATCAGGACAAAATGTGATTAATGCCGGTATGTACACTTATCCTGTTCATCAGGCAGCTGACATTCTTTTCTGTAAAAGTGATGTGGTTCCGGTCGGAAAAGATCAGTTACCTCACATTGAGTTGACTCGTAACATAGCTAAGCGTTTTAATAAGAAATTTAAAGCAAAAGTTTTTCGTGAGCCAACCGGATTATTGAGTGAAACACCAATGATCTTAGGTTTAGATGGTGGTCAGAAGATGAGTAAGAGTAGAAACAATACCATCATGATTAAGGCCACTGAAGATGAGACGTTAAAAGCAGTAAAGTCGGCTAAGACAGATTCGGAACGCATGATTACTTACGATCCTGATAATCGTCCTGAGGTTGCCAATTTATTGCGTATTGCAGCTTTGGCTTCAGGTGGTTCTCCTGAAAAACTGGCGGCTGAGATTGGGGACCAGGGAGCTGGCAAATTGAAACAGGTGGTTACAGAATCGATCAACGAACATTTTAGAGAGATTCGTCAACGTCGTACTCAGCTTGAGAATAATCTTGATTTTGTAAAGGATATTCTGAGAGAAGGTATTGGTGAAGCAAGGGAAGTTGCTCAAAGTACCTTGATTGAAGTCAGAAGTGCAATGAATATGGATATTTAAAGATTATTCATTTATAGAATATGAAAGGGAAGCAAACGCTTCCCTTTTTTATTGCACAAAAACGGAATTTTATTAAAATTTAGTATGACGTATTTGTACGTCATATTTATTCGACGTATATTTACGTCAAAATTAAGAATTATGGCAGAAGCAAAATTTCAGTTATTTGATAGCGATTTGCAGGAATTGGCTCAGCTTTTTAAAGCCTTGGGCCATCCGGCTAGGTTGCAGATTCTTAAATTTCTAGCATCAAAAAATGCATGTTTCACCGGTGATATAACAGAAGAGTTGCCATTGGGGCGCACAACAGTAAATCAACATCTGAATGAGCTTAAAAAAGCAAATTTGATTCAGGGTTCCGTTCAGGGAGTAAAAACCAACTATTGTGTGAATGTCTCTGTGATTAGGAAATTGGAAGCATTGGGAAAAGAATTTTTTGATGGGTTAAATACAATTGAATGTACAGATTGCTAATAGAAATAAACTAATCAGAATATTATGAAAGTATTGATTTTATGCACAGGAAACAGTTGTCGCAGTCAAATGGCTCATGGTTTTTTACAATCATTCGATAAAGATCTGCAGGTTTTCTCGGCCGGAACAGAAGCCTCTGGTAAACTAAATGCGAAAGCCGTTCAGGTAATGGGCGAAATAGGTATTGATATCAGTGGACATACCAGTGATTCTGTTTCAAAGTACTTGAATGACGAATGGGATTTTGTGATAACAGTTTGTGGTGGAGCAAACGAAAGCTGTCCTGCATTTATCGGTAAGGTTAAAAACAGAGTGCACATTGGTTTTGACGATCCGTCTCATGCCGAAGGAACAGATGAATTTATCATGAGTGAGTTTCATCGTGTTCGTGATGAAATTAAAGAACAGTTTTATCAGTTCTACTTAGAAAATATGAAAGGTAAATAATTTAATTTCAAACGATGAAAGCAGAGGATTTAAAGTTAATTGTTCAGGAAAAATACGGTGAAATTGCACATCAAAGCAAAGACTTTAATGCAGGGTCGTGTTGTGGGAGTACAGGATGTTGCGACACAGTTGACTATAGCATCTTTGCTGATAGTTACGATCAACTGGACGGATATAATCCTGATGCTGACCTGGGCTTGGGTTGTGGTTTACCTACGCAGTATGCCGGAATCAATCAGGGTGATTCAGTATTGGATTTAGGAAGCGGTGCTGGTAATGACTGTTTTGTTGCCCGTCAGTTGGTTGGTGAAGATGGCAAGGTAACAGGAATTGACTTTACCGATGAAATGCTGAAGAAAGCAAGAGCAAATGCGGCAAAGCTTAATTTTAACAATGTTGAGTTTGTAAAGGGCGATATTGAAGAGATGCCACTTCCGGAAAATACCTTTAATGTGGTTATCAGCAATTGTGTTTTAAATCTGGTTCCCGATAAGAAAAAAGCCTTTTCTGAAATATACCGTGTACTGAAGCCAGAAGGCCATTTTTCAATTTCGGATGTGGTGCTCGAAGGTGAATTACCTGCTGATTTGCAAAGTGCAGCAGAGATGTATGCAGGCTGTGTGTCAGGAGCTATTCAGAAAGAGGGTTATCTGCAGGTGATTAAGGATGCTGGATTTAAATCCATTGAAATTAAGAAAGAAAAAGTAATTACTGTGCCTGATGAGATTCTTTTAAAGTATATTTCTCAAAATGAAATTGAAAACTTGAAGGCCAATGGAACAGGCATTTTTAGTATTACAGTTGTTGGCACCAAATAAATATGGAACAGAAAAAGAAAATTGGATTCTTTGAAAAGTATCTTACTCTATGGGTAGCATTATGTATTGCAGCAGGTATTTCTATAGGTCATTTTTTAGGTGATACAGTCAATGTGCTAGGCGGATTGGAGATTTCCGGTGTTAATGTATTGGTGGCTGTTTTAGTTTGGCTGATGATTTACCCCATGATGCTTCAGGTTGATTTTACCAGTCTTAAAAAGGTGGGCAAAAGACCAAAAGGTTTGATACTAACTCTTGTAGTTAATTGGCTGATAAAGCCTTTTACTATGGCGTTTTTTGCCTGGATATTCTTTGATAAGTTGTATGCAGCTTTTATCGATCCATCACAGGCAGGAGAATATATTGCGGGAGCCATTCTGTTAGGTGCTGCTCCTTGCACAGCAATGGTGTTTGTATGGTCATACCTTACCGATGGTGACCCTAACTACACATTGGTTCAGGTATCTGTTAATGATCTTATTATTCTGGTGGCATTTGTTCCCATTGTTGGCTTATTACTTGGGATCACCAATGTGAGTATTCCATATGATACGCTTGTGGTAAGTGTTGTTGTATTTGTGGTAGTACCTTTATTGGCTGGCTCTATAACGAATCGAATGCTTATCAAAAGAAAAGGAAAAGAGTGGTTTACCGAAACTTTTCTCCCAAAATTCAAACCGGTAAGTATTGTTGCTCTTCTGGCAACGTTGGTTCTGCTATTTGCTTTTCAGGGACATAACATTGTGAAGGAGCCTTTTATAATTCTTTTGGTTGCGATACCTTTGGTGCTACAAACTTACTTTATCTTTTTTGTTGCATGGTTTGGAGGGCGAAAGTTGAAATTGCCTCATGCCATTTGTTCTCCAGCTTCAATGATTGGAGCAAGTAACTTTTTCGAACTTGCCGTGGCAGTTGCTATTGCATTGTTTGGATTACATTCGCCAGCTGCCCTGGTAACTGTTGTTGGAGTGTTGGTTGAAGTGCCTGTAATGTTATCTTTGGTAGCACTGGCTAACCGTTGGAAATATTAAGGAAAATAGTTTGATAGAATTTAGTCAGTAGTTTAAAAGTAAAGAACTACTGACTATGACTTCAAACGTTTATAGATGTAATTTTATAAATTTTGAATTACCTTCAATTCTCAGACTTCAGATTGAAAGCTTAGGACATTGATGAACAATCTTTCATTTTTTGTCTTTTATCTATTTCTGAATGATTATTTTTGCACCATGATTTATTTAGTATTAGGTATCGTCTTAGCCTTGGTTGTGGCGGTGGTTTTTTCACGTAAATCCAAACCGGGGGAGGAAGAGAAGAAAGTGGAGGTGCCCGATGATTGTTGTGGTGCCCATGAAGTTTGTGAAGCCGATAGTTTACTAAGTGCTGATGGTAAAGCCGAATACTTCGAAGATGAAGAATTAGACAACTACAAGAGTAAAGCAGCGAATAGTTATACCGACGAACAAATAGAGGAATTCAGAGATGTTCTTTTTACTTTGAAAGAACGAGAAGTCGCTGCATGGCTGAAAAGTTTGCAGGCACGAAACATCAATCCTCCTGAGATAATCAGGGAAGAAGCCTTAATGATTGTAGCGGAGAGAAGATTTGTCAATTGATTAATTAATCAATTGTTTATTTGTGTAGTTGCCAAATTGTTGAGTTGTTATTTTCAACTTAACAACTCAACAAATGCTCATCTTAACAATCATAAATCACAACATATATCATTTTCATGAAGAGAGAAAAGCTGTATCTTGAAATCCAATTCAAAATACAGTTCTCATGTTTTCAAAAGATGTATATATAAATCGCAGGAAAAAGCTGCAATCAAAAGTTGAATCAGGTATCATCCTGATGTTGGGTAACAACGACTCACCTATGAACTATGCTGACAATGTGTACCATTTCCGTCAGGATAGTACTTTCTTATATTTTTTCGGAATTGATTTGCAGAATCATGCTGCCATTATAGATATTGATAATAACAAGGAATATTTGTTAGGAGACGATATTTCATTAGGTCACATAATCTGGATGGGACCTCAACCTACCATGGTAGAAAAAGCATTTCAGGTTGGTGTTGAGAATGTAAGATCCATGTCGGATTTGTCAAAGATGGTGAATGATGCGATTAAACAAGGGCGAAAGGTTCATTTTACTCCTCCATACCGCGGTGAAAACATCATGTTGTTGAGTGATTTGCTTGATGTTCATCATTCCAAGGTTAAAGAGATGGCCTCGTTGGAACTGACCAAAGCCTGTATAAATTTGAGATCAGTGAAAGAGGAGTGTGAGATTGAAGAGATGGAGCGCCATATGGCTACTGCATACAAAATGCATACAACGGCCATGAAAATGGCTCAAGATGGTGTTAGCGAACAAGAGATAACAGGTGCTTTGGAAGGAGTTTCAATGTCAGGTGGTGGTATAGTTTCATTCCCTATTATTTGTAGTAAACGAGGAGAGACGCTTCATAATCATTATCACGGAAACATTATACAAAAGGGTGATTTACTCTTGGTGGATGCAGGAAGTGAATCGCCTATGCATTATGCAACTGATCATACCCGAACAACTGCAGTAGGAGGTAAATATTCGCAGCGACAGAAGGAGATATACGAAATAGTATTAGCCGCTAATAACATTGCTCAAGAAGCGACAAAGCCTGGTATTACCTACAAAGAGTGTCATTTGATAGCTGCACGAGTAATAGCTTCCGGATTGAAAGACCTGGGATTAATGAAAGGTGATGTGGGCGAGGCTGTTGCTCAGGGAGCGCATGCTATGTTTTTTCCTCATGGATTGGGGCATATGCTGGGACTTGATGTACACGATATGGAAGACTACAATGATACACTTGTGGGGTATATGGATGAAATGGAACGGAGCACTCAGTTTGGTTTATCTGCATTACGTTTAGGACGCACTTTGGAGAAAAACTGGGTTGTAACCAACGAACCAGGTATTTATTTTATTCCAGCTCTAATTGATACCTGGAGGGCCGAAGGTAAGTTTAAAGATTTTATCAATTACGACAAGGTAGAGAGTTACAAAGATTTTGGTGGAATACGTCTTGAAGATGATATTTTATTAACTGAAGATGGCTGCAGAATTCTAGGCGAGCGTATCCCTATCACAATTGATGATGTTGAAGCAGTGGTAAAGGGCAAATTTTAATATTAAAAGACCAGTTTAAAAAAATAACTATATTTGAATGAGCTCTGAACGGAGCTCATTTTTTATCTGATTAACCTAAATTATTACGAATGACACGAATTTTGTATTTATTTATTGGGTTGATATTGGTTGGAAATATCAATGCCCAGGAAAAAGCTAAATTTGAATTTACCAATATTTACGATATCAAAGCTACTCCTGTAAAAAGCCAAGGTAATACTGGTACATGTTGGGCATTTAGTACCACTTCATTTATCGAATCTGAAATAATTCGACTGGGAGGACCCGAACTGGATCTGTCAGAAATGTACTTTGTTCGTTATGTTTATCCTAAAAAAGCTCAGAAATATGTCATGCTTCATGGTATGGGTAATTTCAGTCAGGGTGGATTGGCTCATGATGTAATGAATTGCATCCGAAATTATGGAATGGCCACTGAAGATGCTTATCCGGGACGAAGAGATATAAGTCAGCCACATAATCATACTGAGTTGGAATCATCACAAAAAGTATTGCTGGATAACTTTATTGAGCAGCGTAAAGCTGAGCCAAACCCAGTATGGTATGAGGTACTTGCAGGTGTTTTAGATACATACCTTGGAGAAGTGCCTGAAAAAGTAGAAGGAGTTGCTCCAATAGAATTTGCTAAAGAAATGAAGATCAATCCGGATGATTATGTAGAATTAACTTCTTACACACATTATCCATTATATCAGCAATCTGATTTAGAAATACCGGATAATTGGGCGCATGAAAGATATTATAACTTGACATTGGATGAATTGATTGATGTTATGAATAATGCCTTGTCTAATGGTTATTCTATTGCCTGGGATGGAGATGTAAGTGAGAAATTTTTCTCGCATAAAAATGGTGTTGCCCTGGTTCCTGTTGATCAAGGTAAAGGTTTTCAACCTCAGGAGGAGAAAGAGATTACGCCAGAAATTCGTCAAGAGGCATTTATGTCATGGCAATCAACCGATGATCATCTGATGCATTTAACTGGAATGGCTAAAGATCAGAATGGGAAAGTTTATTATACTACAAAAAACAGCTGGGGTGAAAAAAGTAATGCTTTCGGAGGTTATTTATATATGTCGGAGAGTTATGTGCGTTTAAATACAGTTTCTGTGATGGTTCATAAAGATGCCTTGCCTAAAGCGATTGCAAAGAAGTTAGGATTGAACTAATAATAAGTATATAAAGTAAAGCCGGATAATCGTTTGATATCCGGCTTTATTTTATATTGTGTCTGTAATTATAAACTCCAGTATGTCAAGTCTTTTATCTTTCCACGATAAATGCCTTTCACATCAACAAAAACACCTTCGTCAACCATAATGGATTTGAAATAAGCTTCATCAAGGTTTATATAGTCAGTATGGTTAACTGCCACAATAATACCATTGTATTTATCCTTGATTTCATCTATCAGACCATAACCATATTCGTGCATTAATTCTTCAGAAGAAGCATGAGGGTCAATCACATCAACCTTCACACTAAATGATTTTAGCTCGTTAACAACGTCAGCTACCTTTGAATTTCTAATATCACTTACATTTTCCTTAAAGGTGGCACCCATCAACAGAACTTTAGCTCCATTAATTTTATTGCCATTCGAAATCATTTTCTTAACAAGTGTTTTGGCAACGTATGCACCCATTGAGTCATTAATGGTGCGCCCTCCTGTTATGATTTTTGAATGATAACCCAACTCATTGGCTTTATAAGTCAGGTAGTATGGGTCAACACCAATACAGTGACCTCCAACTAAACCTGGGAAGAACTTAAGGAAGTTCCATTTGGTACCTGCAGCTTCAAGTACTTCAAAGGTATTGATATTCATTCTGTCAAATATCAACGACAATTCATTCATCAAAGCAATGTTAACATCACGCTGAGTGTTTTCAATAATCTTTGCAGCTTCAGCAACTTTAATGCAGCTTGCTTTATGAATACCGGCTTTAATAATGCTGGAATAAACAGCTTCAATAATTTCTGCTGATTCAGCATCACTACCGGATACAATTTTTAATATTTTGGTAAGCGTGTGTTCTTTATCTCCAGGATTAATTCTCTCAGGACTATAACCTACCTTGAAATCAACATTAAATTTTAATCCCGATTCAGCTTCCAAAATAGGTACACAATCTTCTTCGGTACAACCTGGGTAAACCGTCGATTCGAAGACTACGATATCACCTTTTTTAAGTGCTTTACCAACTGTTCTGGTTGCACCTAATAAAGGAGTCAGATCAGGTAAATTATGTTGATTGATAGGTGTTGGAACCGCAACCACATGAAAGTTGGCTTCTTTTAGATTTTCCGGATTTGCGGTAAAGTGTATATCACAACCATCAAAGTCTTCGCTAACTAATTCATTACTTGGATCTATTTTGTTTCGCATTAGATCAACACGGTCTTGCTTAATATCAAAGCCTATAACCGACATTTTTCTTGCAAATTCCAGAGCAATTGGTAATCCTACATAACCAAGTCCTATTACGGACAGCTTAATTTCTTTATTTAGTAGTTTCTCTAACATGATTTATAAATTGGCTGGTTTGTTTAGATAAATTCTTTCGATGATATCAACCACTTTAAGGCCTTCAAGAGCATTGGTTGTTATAGTTGTATTTCCTTTTATTACTTCAACAACATTATCAATAACGTAATGATGATTGGCTGCAGATCCTTTATAAGGTCCATAATCATTCGGCGGATTTGATTCTGCCAAAACAGGCATCTCATAATCTTTAACATGGCACTCAACAACCTCATTCATATACTGACCTGATACTTTAACGGTTCCCTGACTGCCGATTATTGTTATACTACTTTCAAGATTTTTGTCCCACACAGCAGTGCTGTAATTCAAGCTGCCTGATCCGCCATTGATAAAGTCAAAAGTTACAAATCCACTGTCTTCAAAATCTGTGGATTTTTGATGTGCAAAATCTTTAAAATTTCCTTGAATATTGGTGATGTCTCCAAAAAGCCAGTACATGATGTCAATAAAATGAGAGAACTGTGTGAATAATGTACCCCCATCCAGCTCTCTGTTACCATGCCAGTTTCCTTTGCTATAATAACGATCATCACGATTCCAGTAGCAATTAAGTTGAACCATAAAAATGTCACCCAATCTTTTCGCTTCTACCATTTCTTTAAGCCAGACACTTGGAGGAGAATAGCGATTTTGCATCACAGCAAATACCTGTTTTGACATTTGTAGCGCCTTGAAGATTACTTTTTCAGCGTCGGCTTTGCTCAATGCCATTGGTTTTTCAACGACAACATGTTTTTTTGCCTCTAAAGCTTCAATTGCCTGCTCGGCATGCAGACCGTTAGGAGTGCATATGTTTACAACATCCACATCAGGATGATTATTTATTAATTCACTGATTGAAGTGTAAAAAGGAACATCCTCCTGCCAGTTTAACTCTTCTTTTGGTTTGATATCGCATACGGCAATAAGCTCAGCATCTTCATTGCGTTTGATCATTTCTGAATGACGCTTGCCAATATGTCCCAGGCCTATTACGGCAAATTTTATTTTTTGATTCGTACTCATTTATTTTGGTAACTTTCTTACGTTATTTTCCTCCAGAATGTATTTGTCATTACTTTCAGGGCAGGTGGCTATTCCTTGTTCATTAAATTGTAACTGATGACCAAACTCACTCATCCAACCAATTTGCTTGGATGGATTACCAACGACCAAAGCATATGGAGGTATGGTTTTAGTTACAACGGCTCCGGCACCAATAAAAGCATATTCGCCAATGTCGTGTCCGCAAACAATGGTGGCGTTGGCTCCAATAGTAGCCCCTTTTTTCACTATTGTTTTTTGATATTGTCTTCTTCTGTCAATGGCACTTCGTGGATTAATCACATTGGTAAAAACCATTGACGGACCTAAAAATACATCATCTTCACAAATAACGCCTGTATAAATGGAAACATTATTCTGGACTTTTACATTTTTGCCAAGTTTTACATCCGGCGAAATAACCACGTTCTGTCCAATATTACAGTTGTCACCAATTACACAGTTAGGCATAATATGAGAAAAGTGCCATATTTTAACATCTTTCCCAATGATGCATGGAGAATCAATTACCGCTGTCTCATGGGCAAAATATTGCTTATTGGTCATGATTAAAAAAGCGTTTTATAGTTGATGTAATATCTAATAGTTGCTCATCAGATAGCTCAGTATGCATTGGCAACGAGAGAACTTGAGAGCTTAGTTCTTCAGCGTTAGGCAGTATTGAATCAGAATCCTGATATGCAGCAAAAGCTTCTTGCTGATGCAAAGGAACTGGATAATATACCATGGATGGTATATTATTTTCTTTCAAAAAGTTTTGTAATTTATCTCTCCTGCCATTCTTGACTTTTAGAGTGTACTGATGAAAAATATGATCGGAGTCCGGATTTCGAACAGGAATGGCAAGATTATCTATCTCTTTTAATTCCTTATCATACCATTTTGCTGCAGCTTTACGTCTATTATTAAATTCATCCAAATGACCCAGTTTAACATCTAAAACAGCAGCTTGCAAAGTGTCAAGTCTGGAGTTTACTCCGATAATCTGATGGTAATATTTCTTTTGGGAACCATGATTGACAATCATTCGCATTTTTTCCGCCAAAGAATCACTATTTGTGAAGCAGGCACCTCCATCACCAAAACATCCTAAGTTTTTGGAAGGAAAAAAGGATGTGCAGCCAATATCACCAATTGTACCAAGTTTTGTTGTGCTTCCATTTATTTTATATTCACAACCTATGGCTTGGGCATTGTCTTCAATAACTTTTAATTGATGTTCTTTTGCAATACTCATTATTGCATTCATATCAGCACCCTGACCGAACAGGTGAACCGGAATGATTGCTTTTGTTCTCGGTGTAATTGCCTTTTCAACTTCTTCAGGAAGTAATGTGAAGGAGTCAGGATCTACATCTACCAAAACAGGTTTTAATTTTAATAGGGCAATAACTTCAACTGTTGCAATAAAAGTAAATGTAGAAGTGATTACTTCATCACCAGGTTGAAGATCCAAAGCCATAAGAGCGATTTGCAGAGCATCTGTTCCATTGGCGCATGGGATAACATGCTTAACATGTAGGTATTTCTCAAGATTGGATTGAAATACTTTGACAGCAGGCCCATTAATGAAAGATGTCTGTTCTAAAACATCAGTCATCGCTTTGTCAATGTCATCTTTAAGACGTAAGTATTGACTGTGCAGGTCTACCATTTTATGCTGTTCCATCAAATTATTTTTGAGCGGTTAATTTAGAAAAAATCAGAAACCGAAGTTCATTCCAAGTGAGACTATTTGATTACCTATAAGAAAGTATGGGTTAGTGTACTTTTCTGATTCAGTACCATCGTATAAATTATGCTGATATTCAACAAAAATATATCCGTCGTTCACAATCTGGTAACTTCCTTTCAGCGTAAAATTAGTGTTTTTGTAGCGTACTTCGTTCATAAAAGGCAATCCTCTTCTTATTTCTTCCTGCTCCTGGTTAATCTCAGGATGTAAATCCATTTCATTAGTATCAAAAATTTCCTGATAATCTTTGCCTTTCCGAATGATGGTTAACCTGGCAGACAAGTCAAGGCCTTTTAATGGCTTGTGTCGGATCATAAAAAATAATTCATCGGAATTATCAAGTGTGTAGCTTCCCAAGGAGTATTGATTACTCATAAAAGAAAGAGAAGGAACAAAGTGTTGATAAACTAATGGACGAATGATAGTATATTCTGCTGTGAAAGAAGTATTAGCGATGATGTCAGTTAAACGTCCTCCAATTTTCCAGGCGATATCATTTGATTGTTCTTCCTTTTTTAAGAGGTTGCTAATGCTTATCTCATCAATAAATAAACTGGTATATAAATGTAAATTTTTAATTTGTCGGCTATCGATATCGATAAACATTTGGGCATTTTGTCCAACCCAGTTATCCCACGAATTATATGTATGGTCAGCCGACTTATAAAATAAAAAAGGTACTGCATAGGTCGGATTGAAATTCACGTCACTATATATAATGGAGTTGCCGAATGAAACATTTAGTTTTGACCATGGTCGAATGGTAAAGATATTAGAGGCTATAAATTTATTGGAATAGACTTCCCTTTCTCCGTTAAATACCGAATAAGTTCTGGATGAATCGACAGCTTCACTAACCAGCCATCCGTGTACATAATTAAAGTCGAACCATTTTGCCGGTGATATCTTAAACGACAGATATCCGAATGAAGGCGTGCGACCAGAAAATATTACTGACTGACTATAACTATTTCCCCATTGAAAGTGATCTTTATGCAATCCGATACTTCCCCATTTCCATGAATAGGTTATTCCACCTCGGGTTTCTGAATAATCTTTGTTGTCGTTGTCGCCTTTATATACAACCCCAGGTCTATTGGTAATATAATCGGGACCACCTAAATAGAATGATTCGTGGTTGTCGCGTAGGCTACCATAAATAGATACATGCTTTCCGATGCAACCATAAAATTCAGCACCTCCCCAACGGTGATATTCGGTTTTATCTCCATTATTAAAAAACTGTCCACCCAGAATTGGATTAATGGTCAGTTTGAATAATGAGTCGCTGAAATAAAATAAGTCCCATCTCTTGTCAAACGATTTGCCAACAAACAATTCTTTATTAAAATCTTTAAGATAGAACGTCAGTTCTTTTTGCTGGCGATTACTTAACTGGGGATTATGGTCACATAAGCTTAACCATCCTGCTATTTGTTGTCGGCTATAAGGTTTAATGCCGGAATTAACACCTATAAGTCCTTTGTTGGCCAGTTCATCTATAAAATCATAAACTGATTCATTACTGATGTGATAGGGAGTGTTTTGGCTGATTGAGTTAAAACACGATATTGTAATAAGAGTCAAGAACAGAATTACTTTTTTCATAGTACTTTACTGATTGAAACGAAGATACATAAAAGGGTAATGTCTACAAACTGAAGTTGACAAAGCAGACTATTGCTGTGGTGTATACAAAAGAAAAGGGGACTTATGTCCCCTCTTAATCTTTATGTAGTATTGAATTAAAGACTGAAAACAGTTTTCACTTTATCAACATAATCAAGTTTTTCCCAGGTAAAGAACTCAACATCTTTCATTACTTTCTGGCCGTTTTCGATAAACTCAACCTTATCTTTATATGAACTACGGCCAACGTGACCATAGGCTGCTGTTGGTTCAAATATCGGATTCTTTAAACCAAAACGTTTCACAATTGCGCTTGGACGCATATCAAAAATACCTTCTACCTTTTTAGCAATTTCATCATCGGTAAGGTTAACTTTTGATGTTCCATAGGTATTAATGTATAATCCCACAGGTTTTGCTACACCAATAGCATATGCCACCTGAACCAAAATCTCGTCAGCCACACCTGCTGCAACAAGGTTCTTCGCAATGTGACGTGTAGCATAAGCTGCAGAGCGATCAACTTTTGAACTGTCTTTACCGCTAAAGGCGCCTCCACCATGAGCTCCCTTACCTCCATAGGTATCCACAATTATTTTACGACCTGTCAAACCAGTGTCGCCATGTGGTCCGCCAATAACAAATTTACCAGTTGGATTAACATGTAATATATAATCATTAAAAAGGTGTTGCTGATTTTCAGGTAAAATTGCTTTTACACGAGGAATCAGAATGTTCTGTACGTCATCTTTTATTTTAGATAACATTGCTTCGTCTTCATCAAACTCATCATGCTGAGTAGAAACTACGATTGTATGTACTTTTAATGGTTTGTTGTTTGAATCATATTCGATGGTAACCTGGCTTTTTGAGTCTGGGCGAAGGTAAGTCATCACTTTTTCTTCACGACGGATGTCAGCAAGTTCTTTTAATAAAATATGAGACAAATATAAAGGAAGAGGAAGGTAATCTTCGGTATCTTTACAAGCATAGCCAAACATCATACCCTGGTCACCAGCTCCCTGGTCTTCTTCATTCGCACGTTCAACACCTCTGTTTATATCAGGCGACTGTTCATGAATAGCAGATATCACTCCACATGAACCGGAATCAAACATATAAGCTGCATCAGTATAACCAATTCGCTCGATTACTCTACGTGCAACATTCTGTGTTGGAACAAAGCCAGTTGTTTTTACTTCACCGCTTAATACTACCAAGCCGGTAGTTACCAATGTTTCACAAGCGACCTTAGATTCAGGATCCTGACGAAGTAATTCATCAAGAATGGCATCAGAAATCTGATCAGCTACTTTGTCAGGATGTCCTTCAGACACTGACTCGGATGTAAATAAATAACCCATATCAAAACTCTTTAAACAACTACACTTGAGTTGCATCACTATTATTACTATATTGATATGTGAAAAAAGGAAGTTAAAACGAAGTACGCGTTTTAGCACTTTTTTAGAGTGGTTGCAATCAGCCAAATCCTTCCACTTTTCACTAGTTGCAAAGTAATGAAATATTAAAATGATGCGCAAGCAAAAGAAGAGTATTTTGTCTTGATTGAATCATTTCTAAGTGTATTCTAGTGAGTTACTTTGCTGATTACGGTTTTTGACAACTTTTTTGATTTTTTTTTCGAAAAAATATTTGGAGGGAATTGAATTTGATATATCTTTGCATCCGCATTTGAGACAGAGAAAGTGATCCAAAAGCAATGAGGTCCCTTCGTCTAGTGGTTAGGACGCAAGGTTTTCATCCTTGAAACAGGAGTTCGATTCTCCTAGGGACTGCAAAAATAAAAGAATTAACAACATTATTTTGTATTAAGATGGCAAATCATCAATCAGCGAAAAAAAGAATTCGTCAGATAGAAAAGAGAAGACTTCACAATAGATATTACGCGAAAACAGCTCGTAATGCTGTGAAGGAGTTGAGAGGTACATCTGAGAAAGAAGCTGCTCAGGAGTTGCTTCCTAAAGTTGCCTCAATGCTGGATAAGTTGGCTAAAAGAAACATTATTCACAAAAATAAAGCTGCTAACTTGAAATCTAAGTTGGCTAGCCACGTGAACAAGCTTTAATCAAAGCTTCTTAAGGTCCCTTCGTCTAGTGGTTAGGACGCAAGGTTTTCATCCTTGAAACAGGAGTTCGATTCTCCTAGGGACTGCTAATGCCTTTCGGGAAACTGAGAGGCTTTTTTAATGCAATAAATATGTTGCAATTGAACATTTAGTTTAATATTTGGTTGATATTAAGCTTATGATATATTTTACTGGTCCCTTCGTCTAGTGGTTAGGACGCAAGGTTTTCATCCTTGAAACAGGAGTTCGATTCTCCTAGGGACTGCAAAAGTCTTCCAAAAGTTGGAGGACTTTTTTTATGTCAAATATTTACTTTGTCAATTTGCATCATTATCTTGAATAGAAAAGAAAATGATGAATCCATACCAGCATTTAAGTATTAAAGAATGGGCTCTGGAAGATCGTCCTCGTGAAAAATTACTAGAAAAAGGATTGTCATCATTGTCAGATGCCGAACTGCTTGCCATTATCCTAGGTTCTGGTAGCTCAAAGGAAAGTGCAGTTGATCTTGCAAAAAATATTCTAAAAGACTGCAATAACAATTTAAATGAGCTTGGGAAGAAGTCGGTTAAAGACTTAAAAAGTAAGTACCATGGAGTAGGTGATGCAAAGGCGATAACAATTGTTTCTTGTCTGGAATTAGGGAGAAGAAGAAAATTACAGGAGGCTGTCAAGCGCATAAAAATAACTCAAAGCAAAGATGTAGTTGATATTTTTCAACCAATTCTTGGTGATCTTCCACATGAAGAATTCTGGATTTTATTATTGAATCGTTCCAATAAAGTGATTACCCGTTATAAGATTAGCCAGGGAGGTGTGGCTGGTACAGTGATAGATATAAGAATTATATTGAAGTCAGCTATTGATCATTTAGCTTCATCAATCATTTTATGTCATAATCATCCAAGTGGAAATATACAACCTAGTGAGATGGACAGGCAAATCACAAAAAAAATGAAGGAAGCCGGAAAAATAATGGACATTCCGGTGTTGGATCATCTTATTGTTACAGAATCGGCTTACTATAGTTTTGCTGATGAGGGGGAATTGTAAGAATTTAATCAGTTGAAAGAAACTCTTTTAATTCGCGAGTTTCGTTTTCCCAATTAACAAGCTTTTTAGCTTTTTTTGCATTGTCTTTCCAGTAATTTACAAGAGATGGGGTGTTTCGTATTTCATTAATTTTATTTGCAATGTTTTGCGGACTAATATCTGAAATTACAGTTCCAAAATCGTATTTATTTATAAAATTTTCAATTTCAGGAAAATCAACACCTAAAATTGGAAGAGGAGCTTGTAATGCGTCAAAGAGTCTGTTGGGTAATGCATAATAGTTGTTTAAGCCTATGTTTTCAAGCAATGCTATTCCTAAATCGGCTTGAGCTGTATATTTTGGTAATTCCTGAAAAGGTACTTTGCCAACAAAGGTGATTTTACTATTTAAATCTTTGCTTCGTTCTTTTAATTCCTCTAAAAGATCCCCACCGCCAACAATTAAAAGTTTGATGTCTTCTAATAATCTCATTGCATCTATCAGCTCTTTTAAGGCTCTACCATGGTTGACAGCTCCTTGGTAGATTAATGTAAAAGGCCTGTTCTGTATTGATTGTGATTCATTTACATCAATAATACGCGATGATAAAGGCGCATTGCGGATTACTAAAAAGTCTTTACTGTATTTTTCTTTATAGATATTGGCAATGGATTGACAGACTGTTACGCCATGATCAATACCAGGAACAAATAGTTTCTCTGCTGTCAACCAAATTTTCTTTATCCACAATTTGTCCTGAATTTCAGGAACTTCAGGAAAGTACTCGTGGCTATCAAAAAGCAAAGTATTGGGTTTTAATATTCTTCCCAGACTACATCCGGTTAAAGTGTCCAGATCAACTGATACAATTAAATCATATTTACGAAAAAGCAAGAAAAAAAATATCCTTAGGTTGAAGATAAGATAGAATTGGGGGCCTTTTTGCCAAATTGTATTCAGATAGATAGTTTTGTGTTCAATTTTATGATTGGAGATTAAATTTTTTTTCTTTCTACATAAAAAAGTTGTGTTGTATCCACATTCACTTAATGTTAGTGCTAATTTGTGTAGACGATAATCAGTGGCTAATTCGCTAACAGTACAAATGATAGCTTTTTTCTCTAATTTAGAACTCAATTTATATGGGTATAGATTTTTTAAATCATCTTAATGATACAAATATAAGTAATGTGATTCTTATTCTATATTTGATTGTTTATTGAATGAGTATTCTTTGATTAAAATATTATAGGATATAGTTCGTTAGCAAGCTAGGGGTATTATATTGAAGAAATTGCCATACATATTACCATATTATCATGTTGTAAGTGATCAGAACTTACGACATATAAAACATTTGTTTTATGTGAAGTCTGTTCGGGAGTTTGTTAATGATTTGGAATATATAGGTAAGAAGTACTCATTTGTTGGTTTAACAGATTTTTATAAATCAGCTAAAGAGGGATTTATAAATGTTACGAAGCCTATTGCACATCTGACATTTGATGATGGATTAAGTGAATGTTATAACGTAATTGCTCCTATATTAAAAAGTAAGGGTATACAAGCTACTTTCTTTATCAATTCTGGTTTTATTGATAACAAGGATCTGTTTTTTCGTTTCAAAGTATCTCTTCTTATTGATGATTTATTATCTAAAGAAAGATTAACCAGAGAATTGGAAGCGCAATTAAAAAACTACCTATATTCAGATACAGAAGTGATCAATAAACTGGCACATGACAACGGGATTAATTATAATGAATTTTTGATAAGTAATGAGCCTTATTTAACCAGTAATCAAATTCAGTCACTAATAGAGGATGGATTTACCATTGGAGCTCATAGTCATGATCATCCAGAATTCCGGTTTGTTTCAGAAGATTTTGCCTTTGATCAGGTAGTTAAAAGTGTCGATGCAGTATCCTCCAATTTTAATCAGGACATAAAGGCATTCTCGTTTCCATTTACAGATTTTGCCTTAAAAAAAGAGTTTTTCAGTAAACTATATCAAAATGAGATTATTGATATCAGCTTTGGTACAGCTGGTATAAAAAAGGATGAGATAGAAATGAATTTTCAGAGGGTGCCAATGGAATATAAGTATAAGGCAAAATCTATAATTCGTTATTATTATTTAAAATCCAAAATGAGACAATTTCTTGTCAAGGATCTAATTTTAAGATAAAAATGAGAGAATTAAAATTAGAGGGAAATAAAATATTGCACTTAAAAAGAAGTGAAATTGAGGATCAAAAGTGGGATGATTGTGTTAGCAACTCTTCTTTTGATAATCCATTGGCTTATTGTTGGGTTTTGGATATAATGTATCCGAAATGGGAAGCTATTATAGACAGTGAATATAAATGGGTATTTCCTATTACAGCAATTAAATTTTTAAAATGGAAATTTATATCTCTTCCTGATTATGTACAATTTTTAGGTTTCTTTGGAAATTCATCGGGTAAGGAGTATAAAAGTATATTAGCATTACTAAAGAAGGAGTTAGGTTTAACGTTTGTCACTTTTGGACAGACACCAGGTATAAATGAAAATTTAATACCAGATTCTTATTTGAGAACAACTTATCATCTTAATCTGAATCAACCATACGATGAAATTAAATCTAATTATTCAAGCAGTTGTAAGAAGAATATTAGGAGAGGGTCTCGGGAAGATATTCAAATTCGCATAAGTGATTCGCCTGATGAACTTATCCAATTAAAGTCTGAAATGGTGAAGGTTAAGGGATTGCATAGGATTTCTGATATTAGTAATTCGAGATTAAAAAATTTGGTCGATACAGCTATAAAATCAGAAAAAGGAGTTTTATATAAAGCAGCTGTAGGAGATGAACTGTGTGCAAGTGCTTTTTTTCTATTTGGAGAGAGAGGGGTTAATATTTTTTCTGCAGCAAACAGTTTGGGGCGATCATCAAAAGCGTCATTCTTAATAGTGGATAGATTTTTACAGGATTATTGTAAGAATGAATTATATCTTGATTTTTGTGGATCAGATATAAAAAGTATTGCAGATTTTAATTCAGGATTTGGGGCTGTTCCATTATCGTATACAGCTTATAAAATATCCAAGAACACAATGTCATATTATATATGGAGGATACTGGTCAATATATAAATTTTCTCAATAAGATAAGGGATTCATTTAGGCTTTATCCTAATAGAAATGCGCTTTATATTGATGATCATTTCTATACTTATAAAGATCTGGAAAGGCAGGTTGTAACTATCTGTGACTATATATTGAGTAATTATAATGATAGTAAAACAATTGGAGTTGTTGGTAATCATGATTTAAAGAGTTATGCCTCAATTCTGGCAATTATGTTCCTGGGCAAAACATTTATTCCATTTTTAAATGATACGCCTAAAAGTAGGAATGAATATATCCTGAATCTTTGTAATGTAGATATTGTACTAAACTCCCGGAATAGTGACTTAACACCATATGATATTCTTACACCAGATTCAAAGATGAAAAAGGATGTGATTCCGGAACTTATCATCGACCAGGAAGATATATTGTCTGTGTTGTTTACTTCCGGAACTACAGGAGTACCTAAGGGAGTGCCGTATACTTTTAAGAATATTAATTGTACTCTGGATGCATATTTTAAGCTAGGCCTGAATATTGGAGTTGAAGACAAATTCTTGCAGATGTTTGACTTTAATTTTGATATGTCTATGTTATCATATTTGCCGGCTTTTTGCATTGGAGCTTGCGTTTATCCCTGCAAGAATAATAGTATTAAGTATTTAAATGCTTTAGAATTAATCTTAAAGCATGAGGTCTCGGTTGCAACAATGGTACCCACAACATTACACCTATTAAAACCATATTTTGAAAGGCTTCAATTACCGAATCTTAAATATAGTTTGTTGGGCGGAGAACCTTTTTCACAGGAACTTGCCAATCAATGGATGAATTGTATTCCAAATGGGAAGGTATTTAATATATCCGGACCGACAGAAACAACAATGGCATGCATGGGGTACTGGATTCCTCGACAATTAGAGAAGCAGCGACATCATAATGGAATTATTGCATTTGGTTTACCTTGGCCTAATACACAAGCAATTATAGTGGATAATCAAAATAAAGAATTGCCAAAGTTTGAAAAAGGGAATTTGTCATTTTCAGGTGACAACGTTATGTTGGGATATTTGAATCAGGAAGAGTTAAATAAAGAGGTGTTTTTTTATAAAGAAGACAGGAGATTTTATAAAACAGGGGATATTGCCTTTATTGGTGAAGATGATATCTTTTATACTTGCGGCAGGTCTGACAACCAGGTTAAAATTAATGGATATAAGGTGGAACTAAGCGAAGTTGAACATGCCTGCAGAACTTATCTTGAACTTTCTAATGTCTATGTCACTGTCATAAATTCAGAATCTATTGTTAATCGTATTGTAGTATTTTGTGAGTCATCGGTTTTATTGGATTCAGATATGCTAATCTCAGTATTGAGGGAGAAATTACCGCCATATATGGTGCCACAT
This sequence comes from uncultured Carboxylicivirga sp., assembly GCF_963674565.1. Lineage (NCBI taxonomy): Bacteria > Pseudomonadati > Bacteroidota > Bacteroidia > Marinilabiliales > Marinilabiliaceae > Carboxylicivirga > uncultured Carboxylicivirga sp. The sequence continues at coordinate 3,798,275 of NZ_OY771430.1, read as the reverse complement.
AAATTTGTATGCATCAAAGAGTTTCCAAGGAATAATAATGGTAAAATAGATAAACAAGGTTTAAAAGAAAGTCTGCTTAATGGATCATAATGTGTTAAATAGAGACAATCTTGAATCATTTTATAATAGAGCTCTTGCGTTGAAAGAAAGGTTTGTAAACTATCAAGGGATCTGTTTTCCAAGTGATAATATGCATGCATGGCCACAATTTATATATGGTTTTTCAGAGAATTCCTTTCCATTTGAACAAAGACTCATACATGTAATGCGAAAAGTATCATTTCCGGCATATGCCATAGTTGATTCTGATAATAAAGAGGTAATGGATTCTTTAAGGTCATTGGGTTTTATGCCTGTTGAAATATGGCCGATGATGTATCTTAATATTAATGATTTTAAGGAAGATATTCAGGAATATACTTTTAAAGATTATGATTCTCAGATTTTGGCATTAATAAATGAAACTCATTTTGTAAAACAACCATTAGAAGAAGAATATTTCAAATCTTTGCTAGATATAAAAGGATGTGAGGTTTTTGGTTTATATGATGGAGGGAAATTGGTTACTGCTTGTGTAGCATATGAACAAGATTATAATCTTGGGATTTACATGATGTCAACCAATAATAATTATAGAGGAAAGGGATGGGGGCGCAAGTTACTTTATAATATTATCTCGGATTGTAAAACAAAGCAAATTCAATCATTAACTTTACAATCAAATAAGTTGTCAGTTGGATTCTACAAAAAAATCGGATTTTCCATAACTGGTAATTATGTAATCTTTGTAAAGAAATAACTAAATATGGACAAAATAGAAGGTGAAATTATAGCTATTCTAGCCGGTATTTTGAAAGTTAATCAATCAGATCTTCAACTAGAATCGTCTGGAGATACTATCCATCAATGGGATTCATTAGCTCATGCTTCCATTATTTCAGCAGTCGAGGAATATTTTGATATAAAATTTGACGTGATGGATATCATTCAAATGAGAACTGTAGAAGATATTATCCTTACGGTCAGAAAACTGTCGTAAATGAAATTTATAAACGTAAAGAATGGCGAAATACTATCTTTTTTAGAACTGTATAAAAAGGAGGATAGATCTGTTTTGCCAATATCGACTTTACGAGCAAATTCATTCTATTATAATCCAAAAGCTTCTTATGATGATATAGTTTTGGTTTTAGCCTATAAGAATGATGAATTAGTTGGTTTCATTGGTTTTTTACCTGACTATGTGCAGGGTGATCCAATGAAAAAGTTTGCATGGAATAGTGGATGGTGGATTGATAAACATAAAGGTAAGGATATTGCCATTCCGTTGCTTATTTATGGGATGAAGCAATGGAAAAATCTTGTTGGTTTTATTGATCTTCCAAGTCATTCGTTTAATATACTTAATACTCTGCGGTTAATTGATGTTATAGGGATCGATAATGGAGTTAAATATGTTTTAAGACCCTATATTCCTAATAGAAATAAACTTCAGAATTTTTTCAGTTTATTGCCTGGTATTATTCCGTCATGGTTGCTAAAGGGTAAAGAAAATACAAGCTTTTCTTTAACAAAAGAATTGACGAATGATATGGAGTATTTTATCACAGAAAATCAGAAGAATACATTTGCGAAAGATAGAAATGATTTTGAGTGGATTAAAAATTTTCCATGGTTGTCGACACAGGATAAATACATAAATGAGCAAAAAAAGTATCCATTCAGTCTAGTTACTTCATCATTTCGTTTAAAATATTTTAAAATAGAAATAAACGAAGAGGTAGTGTCAGTTGGTCTTATCAAGGAAAGAGATGGACATTATTATTTACCTTTCCTTTATTTGAATGAAAAGTATATAAAATCCGTTCTAATTGATATTTTTCGGTATGTAATTAAGAGAGGAGGATTGAGTTTATATGTTTATAATTCAATATTTAATGAAGTGTTGAATAGTACTATTTTAAAATTTTTACCACAAAAGAAAGTGTTTCAGAAGACAGCCTTTACTAAAGATTTTACATCTCTGTGGGGAAAACAAATAAAATGTCAGGATGGAGATGGAGATGCTGTTTTTGCATAAGGTGGCTTACTTGATTATAATTTAAATATGCTTGGAAAACGAATAAGAAAAATATTCATACTATATAGAGGTAATATGGTTGCTCAAGCATTAAACTTAGTTGTTTTCTTTGGAGCAACTTATTATTTCCCCATAGATTTAATTGGCACTTATTTTATTTTCGTTGCAATTGCTGAAATTTGTGGATCTTTTTTTTCATTACAGTCCCATTTGACAATTGCGCTAGCTAAGACTTTCAAGGATAAATATCAGAACTGGAAATCAGGTTTTAGTATCATTTTATTATTACATATTTTCTTTATAATTGGTATTCTAATAATTTATTTTCTACAGCGAAATTTCTTCCGTGAAGTATTCGCTTTTAAGTTATGGTATTTTTTATTGCCTGTCTCTTCTCTTTTTTTTGGAATGAATCAGTTAGGAGAACACTATTTAATTGCTATATATAGATATTCATTCATAAGTAGATTAAAGTTTATAAGGGTTATTTTTTTTAGTACTGTTGTTTTAATATTTATTTTAAAACCTAATAAAATAAACGCACTAATATTAGGATATTTAGCAGGGCAAATTTCGCAAGTTATAGGATATTATTTTGTTGTATATAGAAGATTGTCAATTAAATCATCAGTTCGACAACTGAAAATGTCATTGGCAATATTTTTTTCTAAATACAAACATATCCTTATTCTTAATACAGTAGTTTCACCGGTAAATATCATAAGTAATCAATTACCCGTAATATTGTTACCAATCTTGTTTAGTAAAAGTGTAACTGCTAATTATGGAATTGTATTTAAAACCCTTCTTTTTCCAGTAATGCTATTTTCTCAAGTCTATGGACAGGATATTTATGTGAAAGCTTCAAATATTTTTAATAAAAAGGAACCACTATCTATTTTCTGGAAATTAGAACTTCGCAAGCTCTTTTTAATCGCAATTATTCCATTTAGTATAGTATATATATCAAGTCCATGGTTTTATGAGAAAGTTATGGGGCAAGAATGGTTATTAGCAGGTGAGATAACCAGAATAATATTATTTTGGATGTTCATCAATTTTATAAAAACACCATTAGCATCATTGATATCCATTTTGCAATTACAGAAGAAATGGCTAGTCTTTGAGGTTTTTCAATTAATTGGCAGGTTATTAATCTTTCTTATATCATATTCATTTACATTTAGTGTTCAGTATACATTAAATTTGTATGCGTTAATAAGCTCATTTGCTGGAATAATTCTTTTAATATATTTATATCATTCAATTAAAAAGAGAGAATTTTTAATTTAAAGAATATTTAATGGATAATTCATCTGAACGATTTTAAAGAGTGAAGATAATCTGAAATAGAGTTTTGCATCAGAAGGATTAGATTATTCCTATAAAATGAGAAAATGTATCTTAAATACAAAAGTAAAGATGACATGAAAAGTTCTTTACATAAAGAATCAAATTAAATGCATGTTTTGAAATATTATTTGATAATACTATGGGGTATATTAAAAAGTTACTCTTAAAAATTGATAATACTTTTTTTCGTTGGTGTGTTCGAAAAATATACCCACAATACAAAAGACCTATCAACGGTTATCTGGAGCATTATAAGGTTCTGTGGACCTATGTATTTATGCAAAAGATATTGGGATTTAACAGAAAAGTGCCATGGCCGGTTGATTTTAGAAGTAGAATTATTGGCTGGGAGTTTATTGAAAAAGGTATAATCTGTGATCCGGGTGATAATTTAGGGACCTACATCAATGCATGTGGAGGGTTAAAATTTGGCGATAATGTTGAATTAGGCCCCAATATAACAATCGTTACGACCAATCATTATAAATATGATGTTAGAAAAACATCAAATAAAAAAGGTGTAATAATAGGTAATAATGTATGGATAGGTGCACATTGTGTGATTTTACCTGGTGCTGTTATTGGAGATGAAGTTACAATTGGAGCAGGATGTGTAATAGATAAAGAGATACCGTCTAAATCAACTGTTGTGCGTGGAGATAATAGCATCAAGATAATACCTAAGACAAAAGATTATGAGTGGGATATATATAAGGAAGAATTGACCTAAATAAATACTTATGCAAACAAAAATATTTAATCAGGAACAAAGTATTTTTAATCGGTTTATTGCCGAAATTCGTGACACCTCTATTCAGAATGATCCGATGCGTTTTCGACGGAATATTGAACGGATGGGTGAAATAATGGCATACGAAGTAAGCAAGGATTTATCATATACTGATAAATCTGTTACTACTCCTTTGGGTATAGCCATTGAAAAAGTACCATCGGAAGAGGTAGTGATTGCGTCCATTTTAAGAGCGGGACTACCTTTACACCAAGGAGTATTGAATTATTTCGATCGATCTGAGAATGCGTTTGTTTCGGCTTACAGAAAATACAATGAGAAAGGTGATTTTGATATTCATATAGAGTATATCTCTTCACCTTCACTTGATGGAAAGACAGTATTATTGTGTGATCCTATGCTGGCAACTGGAACGTCCATTGAATTGGCTTATAAGGCACTTCTTCACAGAGGAAAACCAAAGCATGTTCATATTGTTTCGTTAATTGCCAGCCAGGCAGGAGTACAATACGTTGAGAATATGTTTAAGGATGAGCCTGCAACTCTTTGGCTGGGAGCTGTCGATGAAGAATTGAATGCTAAATCTTATATTGTGCCAGGACTGGGAGATGCAGGTGATTTGGCTTATGGAAGCAAGATCTAATCTATTCTTTTTACTATACTTTTATCATTACATTCTAGTAAAAGTTGATCAATAGTTTTATTGAATACTGGGTGATTCAGGTTGTTCCAATAATCAGAAAGAGGTACAAGAGTAAATCTTCTATTATGAAGTAATTTATGTGGAATGATTAATCTTTCAGATTGAAAAATCACATTATCAATAAAAAGGATATCAATATCAATAGGCCGGGATTCATACTGAGTTCCGGTTTTTTCTTTTCTTCCTAAAGCTTTTTCAATTTTTTGGGCTGTACCTAATAGTGTAATTGGATCTTTACTGGTATCAAATTCAACTACCTGGTTAATGAAATTTTGTGAGGATTTAAAACCCCATGGTTCACTTTCATATAGGTTTGACATTTTATTGGGAGCACCTAGTTCACTTGATAATAATTTAATAGCCTGTGCTAGATATTCTTTTGTATTGCCAATGTTCCCACCTAACAGTAAAATAGCTTTGTTGTATTTTATCATTTTATTGTTTGATAATGAATTGCGGAAAAATATTTTAACTTAAACCGACCATGTAGTATAGTTGATTATCCTTAAATTTAATTGTACTTTGATGGTTATTTTTAATACTTTTGCTTGCAATCTTTAATTATTAACCCATACCAACTCAATTTACAGATTATGGTAAAATTTTTCAAATACTTATTGGCCACATTTGCAGGAGGCTTGGTGGCTGCAATTTTTCTTGTTCTTATTTTCATTGGTATACTTTCAGCTATTGCCTCTTCGGCTGATAAAGAAGCAAAAATAGAAGAAAATACCTTATTAATTCTGAATCTGGAAGGACCTATTTCAGATAGAGTTGTTGAGAACCCTTTTGAAGATGCTTTGGCTGAAATTTCTGGTAATCCGGCTGCAGAAGGTTTGAACAGAATTTTGGCGAATATCGAAAAAGCCAAAAGAGATGAAAATATTTCAGGGATTGTACTTGAAACTGGGCTTTTATCAGCGGGTTATGAAACCATCGAAGAGATAAGAGAGGCGTTGATTGATTTCAAGTTGACTGGAAAGTTTGTATATAGTTTTGCTCCAATTTATACTCAAAAAGGATATTATCTTGCGTCTGTTTGTGACAAGTTGTATCTCAATCCTGGTGGTATGGTTGAGTTAAATGGATTGTATGCAGAGAGAACTTTTTTCAAGGGGACACTTGATAAAATAGGAGTTGAAATGCAAATTGTAAAGCACGGTAAGTTTAAATCAGCTGTAGAACCATTTATGTTGGAAGAGATGAGTGAGCCAGCTCGATTACAAACAGAAGTTTATTTGAATTCCATGTGGAATCATTTAAAAGAAAAGATTGCTGTAGCTCGTGGTTTAGATGTTACCCTCGTAGATGATATTGCCAATCAAATGCCAATGCTGCGCGATCCTCAATTATTACTGGATAATAAGCTGATTGATGGGTTAAAGTATAAAGATGAATTCCTTGATGAATTGAAAGAATTAACAGAAACGGAACCTAAAGATGATTTGAAAGCTGTTAATAGCAGTAAGTATGCAAAGGTTTATGTAGAAAAAGAAACAAAGGGATTTATACGGGATAAAATTGCTGTGATCTATGCTCAGGGTGGAATTGATGACGGATCAGGTTCTGGAATTATTTCAGAGGAATTGTCTAAAACAATTCGTCAAGCTCGTCGCGACAGCTCGGTAAAAGCCATTGTATTAAGAGTAAATTCTCCGGGAGGTTCTGCTTTAGGGTCAGAAATTATCTGGCGCGAAGTTGAGTTGGCTGGTGAAGTAAAACCTTTAATTGTTTCAATGGGTGATGTTGCAGCATCAGGAGGATATTATATTTCATGTGCCGCTGATAAAATAGTTGCAGGACCAACAACGTTGACTGGTTCAATTGGTATCTTTGGTATGATCCCTAATGTTGAAGGATTAACCGAAAAGATTGGGCTAACTTTTGATGGCGTTAAAACCAATGAATTTTCAGATATGCCTAGTCTAACAAGACCTTTCAGGAAAGAGGAAAAGGAAATTATGCAGGCATATATTGAACATGGTTATGATGTATTTATTGGTCGATGTGCCGATGGTCGTTCAACAACAAAAGAGGCAATTGATGAAATCGGGCAAGGAAGAGTCTGGAGTGGTGCCAATGCAAAAGAGATTAATCTGATTGATGAATTCGGAGGATTGAATAAAGCCATTGAGCTTGCCAAAGAAGCAGCTGGTCTTGAGAACTACCGTATTCAGGAGCTTCCAGAAATTGAAGATCCAGTTCAAGCTTTCCTAAAAGGAATTAGTGGAGAGGCAAAAATGTTTATTGGTAAGTCTATTATGGGAGATGAATTTAAACATCTTCAGACTTTGGAGAGCTTAAAGAATGGAGCTCAGATACAAGCACGTTTACCTTATGATATTAGTATTCGATAAATAGATGGAACAGGTTGGTATTACAACCTGTTCTATTATTTCAATTTTCAAAATCGATAATGCAGATAAGAAAAGTACTTTACCCGTTCAGTTTGCTTTACGGGGCAGTTACAACTGTGCGGAATAAACTTTTCGATTGGAACATTTTACCTTCCAAAGAGTACAATCTTCCAATCATATCTGTTGGTAATATAACCGTTGGAGGAACGGGTAAGACTCCATTTACAGAGTATCTTATTCGCGTGTTGCAAAATGATTATAAACTGGCATTATTAAGTCGTGGATACAAACGCCTGACCAAAGGGCCATTATTATCAGATGAAAAAAGTACTGCATCTGATATTGGTGATGAACCATTTCAGGTAAAAAAGAAATTTGCAGGAATAGAGGTGGTGGTAGCAGAGAAACGTGTGGAAGGGATGCAAATCATTAATACACAAACCAACACTGATGTGGTTCTTATGGATGATGCATTTCAGCATCGATATGTTACTCCGGGATTATCAATCTTGTTAATAGACTATAACAGGCCTTTGTGGAACGATTTAACTTTTCCTGCTGGCAATCTGAGAGAGACAAGAGCAGGACAGAAAAGAGCTGATATAATTCTGGTTAATAAATGTCCTCTTTCGATGAGTGAAGAAGAAAAAAGTTATTGGCTGAATAAGTTAAAGCCTTGCTCAAAGCAAAAGGTTTTCTTTTCTGCCATTAGATACGGACAAATGGTGGATTATTCAGGGAAGATTGTTAATGTAAGTAACAAAAAAATTATTGCTCTTGCTGGGATTGCACGACCGGAAATGTTCTTTTCTTATCTCAAGTCAAAGGTGAAGATTGAAAAAGAATTGATTTATCCTGATCATCATTCTTTTATTGAGAAAGATTTACAGGAGATTAAAGAAGAGATTTTGAAAATGGGTAATGATTCGCTCATTATTTCAACAGAAAAGGATTGTACCCGATTATATGGATTAGATAAGGAGATTGATAAAAGATTGGTGTACGTGCCAATTGAATTAAAGATATTATTTGAAGAAGAAAAATTATTAGAATTAATTATACGCAACTATGTTAGAGACTATCAGAAAGACAGCTGATTTTTTGTCGCATCAGAGCGGTTTGAATCCTAAGATTGGAATTATTTTAGGAACTGGTTTGGGTGGCTTGGTTGAGGAGATTGAAATTGAAAAGTCTATTCCTTATGAAGAGATTCCTGAATTCCCTGTTTCAACTGTTGAAGGCCATAGTGGAAGATTGATATTTGGTACCATCAATGGAGTGCCGGTTTTAGCAATGCAAGGTCGTTTCCACTATTACGAGGGTTATACAATGCAGGAAGTTACTTTTCCTGTAAGAGTAATGAAAGCTTTAGGTATTGAAACCTTGATTGTATCTAATGCAAGTGGTGGTTTAAATCCTGATTTTAAAGTTGGGGATATCATGGTCATAACAGACCAGATCAATATGTTTGGTAACAATCCATTGATCGGAAAGAATTATAATGAGTTGGGGCCTCGTTTCCCGGATATGAGTGAGCCATATAGTAAACACTTAATTGCCAAAGCTCTTGAAATCGGAAGAGAAAATAACATTGATTTGAAACAAGGTGTTTATGCTGGTACAACAGGACCAACTTTCGAAACTCCAGCAGAATATAAGATGTTTCGCGTTTTAGGTGGAGATGCTGTTGGTATGTCAACAGTGCCTGAAATTATTGTTGCCCGTCATATGAACATGACTACTTTTGGAATATCCATTATTACAGATTCAGGCGTTCCTGGCCAGATCGTGGAAGTATCGCACGAAGAAGTTCAGGAAGTGGCAGCGGCAGCAGAGCCGCTAATGACAAAAGTGATTAAAGAATTAGTTTCGGAAATTTAATAAATAGAAAAAGGATCCTTTCAGATCCTTTTTTTATGCTTTGATATATCGGGCTGCATTTTTAATGGATTCCTCAATCGGGATATAATTCATTGGAAACAGTTTCTGTAATTTCTCATTTGAGTATACTGATTTATGCTGTGATGTACGAGCTGTTTCCTTTGTAAAGCGAGGTTCGACACGAAGAATATAATATTTTAGCCTTTCAAGTCTCCAGGCTAACCCTGTTAATATTCTTCCAGCCCTAAATCTTGGAGGTTTAGCATTAAATTCCTTCGCACCCATAGTGAAGAAATCTTTATAAGCAATATTCTCTCCGCTGACAATAAATCGTTCATTGACCACATCACTATTACAAACTTGAATCATTGCCTCCACAACGTCTCTCACATCGACAAAGCCAGTTGATCCAATCGTGTAGAACGGTGTGCCTTTCATGATGGTTTCAAAGAGCTGACCAGTACTTCTGTTGAGTTCTACCGGACCAATAATTACTGACGGATTGATGATAACAGCATTTAAGCCTTCTTTGGTTCCCCGCCATACTTCCATTTCAGAGCTGAATTTACTTTGCGAATAAACCGAATGATTATCATCGTTTTGCCAAAAAGTTGTTTCATCAATTGGTGATCCATTGGGAGAGTCTCCTAAAGTGGCAATAGAACTGACAAAGCAAAAGCGGGGTGTTCCCTTTTCAATGCATGCATTAACCAGGTTAGCTGTGCCATCTACATTGTTACTGAACATCTCTTTGGAATCACTTGGTTTAAAAGATACCATTGCAGCACAATGATATACCTGCTCTATACCATTCAATGCATCCAGAAGCGAAAAATAATCATGTAAATCACCTTCAAACCATTCTATGTTTTGATAGTATGATTCAGCATTGTCAGAATAAAATTTAAAAATTTTTCTTACAGATTCCTTCGAACTGGTATCTCTGCAAAGAACTCTTACTTTATTGCCGTCTTTGGTTAATCTGTATAACAGATGTGAACCAACTAAACCTGTTCCTCCTGTAACAAAAATCATGTAATATTCTCTACCAGTTAAAGATGATGGTTTGTTTAAGATCTGGATGAACACTTAATGGAACCGGACTAATACCAGCTACGCTTTCGATCAGCTTCTTTTCATCCTCAGAGTAGCCTTTTTTGGGGAAATTGAATTGAATAACAACTTCGGAAACCCTGCGCGGATTTTCAGCCATTATCTTTGTAATGTCCAATTCCGTTCCAACTAGGTCAATGCCATTATCCATTGCTTTGATGCCCATGATTGTCATAATACAATTACCCAAAGCTGTTGCCAGCATATCAGTTGGCGAAAATGCTTCACCTTTTCCTCTGTTATCAGTAGGTGCATCTGTAATTATTTTTGAACCCGATTGAATATGAATATTCTCGGTTCTTAAATCACCTAAATAAGTAGTTTTTATAGTTGTCATACCAGCTTAATTTGAATGGCTTCGAAAAATACGAAAATTAAATCAAGTGCTAAAAAAGCTTTTTGTCATTTATTAAATGCATTTTTTAATCTATTTTAGCCAATTAGGATATTTGAGATAGTAACATAAACAATTTAAATATGTTTTCAGGTATAGTAGAAGAAGCAGCAACAGTAGTTGGATTGGAACAGGATCAGGGTAACCTGCATCTTACATTAGAATGCTCATTTACTGATGATTTAAAAATTGACCAGAGTGTCGCTCATAATGGAGTTTGTTTAACTGTGGTAAAAAAAGATGGTCAAAATTATACAGTTACAGCCATTAAGGAAACTCTGGAAAAGTCAAATCTGGGATTACTGCAGATAGGCGATAAGGTTAACCTTGAGCGCAGTATGATGATGAATGGTCGCCTGGATGGTCATATCGTTCAGGGGCATGTTGATCAAACTGCTAAATGTATTGAAGTGAAAGAAGCAGATGGGAGCTGGTATTTTACTTTTCAATATGTCATTGATAAAGAGAAGGCATCCCAGGGTTATATGACAGTTGAAAAAGGATCCGTTACAGTAAACGGTGTTAGTTTAACTGTGGTTAATAGTAAGGATGATCGTTTTTCAGTTGCTATTATTCCTTATACATATGAATTCACCAATTTTCATCAGATTAAGGAGGGCAGTACGGTAAATCTTGAATTTGATATATTGGGTAAGTATATTAGTCGCATCATGTCGTTGCAGAATTAATGAATTGAAAGATTATTAATTAGCCTTGAAAGGAGTTAATCAAGGCTTTTTTATGATTCAAGTTATTATAACCGTATTAAATCAAATATTGCAGCACTGGTTAATATTGTGTTATATATTTGATTGAATTCAATTGTAAATCAGTTTCAAATGAAAAAAATACTCATCACCGGTGGTGCCGGATTTATCGGATCACATGTTGTAAGGTTGTTTGTTAATACCTATCCTGAATATCATATTTATAACCTGGATGCTTTAACTTATGCAGGTAATCTTGAGAATTTAAAAGATATTGAAGCTAAGAGTAATTATACTTTTTTGAAAGGTGATATTACAGATGCTGATTTAATGAATCAGTTTTTTGCTGATTATCAGTTTGACGGAGTTATTCATCTGGCTGCAGAATCTCATGTTGATCGTTCTATTTCTGATCCGTTGGCTTTCATCAGAACAAATATATTGGGAACAGTTAACCTTTTGAATGCAGCCAAAGAAACTTGGATTGGTCAGATGGAAGGAAAGCGTTTCTATCATATTTCAACTGATGAAGTATATGGTTCTTTAGGTAAGGAGGGTTTATTTACCGAAGCAACTGCTTATGATCCCCGTAGTCCTTATTCTTCATCAAAGGCAAGTTCTGATCATTTGGTGCGTGCTTATTACCATACATATGGGTTACCTGTAGTTATTTCTAATTGTTCGAATAATTACGGTCCTAATCAGTTTCCTGAAAAGTTGATTCCTCTTTCAATCAATAATATTAAGAATAAGAAGCCTATTCCTATCTATGGAAAAGGTGAGAATATTCGTGATTGGTTATTTGTGATTGATCATGCAAGAGCTATTGACGTAATTTATCATCAGGGTGGATTAGGTGAGACTTATAATATTGGTGGTATTAACGAGTGGACAAATATTGATTTGATTCATAAGCTTTGTGAAGTTATGGATGATAAGTTGAGACGAGAAAAAGGTGAATCAGCAAAGTTGATCACCTTTGTCAAGGATCGAGCTGGTCATGATATGCGTTATGCCATTGATTCATCAAAGTTAATGAAAGAATTAGGTTGGGAGCCATCGTTACAATTTGAAGAAGGTATAGTAAAAACTGTTGAATGGTATCTTGATAACGAAGAATGGTTAAATAATATTCTTTCTGGAGATTACGAAAAGTACTATCAGGATCAATACGAAAAGAGATAAGGTTTTAATAAAACCAATTAAAATAGTAAAGCCCGGTTGACGTTTCAATCGGGCTTTTACTGAGAGATAAACCTTAAAAGTATTACATACATTAATTCCAGAAGGAATCAATGCTTATTCAACCGTTACTGACTTTGCCAGATTTCGCGGTTGATCAACATTACAGCCACGCATGACAGCAATGTGATAAGATATGAATTGCAGTGGTACAACAGTTAATAATGGAGCAACAGCTTCATGACAATCAGGTACTTCTATCACGTAGTCAGCCATTTTCTTAATAATTTCGTCACCTTCGGTAATAATAGCAATTACTTTGCCGTTACGTGCTTTTACTTCCTGTATATTGCTTACAATTTTTTCGTATGATTTGTCTTTGGTTGCCAAAACAAAAACCGGCATGTTTTCATCAATCAAGGCAATTGGACCATGTTTCATTTCAGCCGCCGGATATCCTTCAGCATGGATATAAGAAATTTCTTTTAATTTCAAGGCTCCTTCTAGAGCAACAGGGAATAGATAACCTCTACCCAGATACAATGCATTGGTTGCATTCTTATAAGTTTCAGATATTTTCCTAATTTCCTCGCCCTTTTGAAGGATTGTCTTGATCTTATCAGGAACCTGTGTTAATTCATCGATAAGATTAGAATATTCCTCTTTTGATAGATTTCCTTTTGTTTTACCTAATAGCATTGCCATCATGGTAAGTACTGTTACCTGAGAAGTAAATGCTTTGGTTGACGCCACTCCAATTTCAGGTCCGGCATGAGTGTATACACCTGCATGAGTCTCGCGAGGAATTGAAGAACCCGCAACATTGCAAATACCAAGGATAATTGCACCTTGTTCTTTTGCCATTTTAATAGCGGCTAAGGTATCGGCTGTTTCTCCACTTTGTGAGATGGCAATAATAACATCATCTTTATTGATGACAGGATTGCGATATCGGAATTCACTTGCATATTCAACTTCGACTGGGATACGGGCAAATTCTTCAAAAAGATATTCGCCAACTAAACCGGCATGCCATGAAGTTCCACAAGCTAATATTATGATTCTTTTTGCTTCTGTAAGTTTCGGTAATACATCAATAATACCACCAAGGAATATCTTTGAATGATCCATTGAAATACGACCGCGGAAAGTATCTTCTATCGAAAGAGGTTGCTCGTAGATTTCTTTCAGCATAAAATGCTCATAGGAGCCTTTATCAATCTCGTCAATACTTAGATTGACTTTTTGGATTTTTGGTTTTTTAGAGTCATTTTGAATGCTTTTTAAAGTCAGGTTGTCTTTTTTAATGACAGCCACTTCTTCATCATTCATATAAATTACCTGGTCGGTATATTCAACAATAGGTGTTGCGTCTGAAGCCAGAAAATATTCTTTTTCGCCAACTCCAATAACCAATGGACTACCTTTACGGGCAGCAATCAACTGGTCATTTTCATCAGTACAGGTTATTACCAATCCATAGGCTCCGATAACTTTAGTAAGTGCATAACGAACAGCAATTTCAGCATCAACCTTCTCTTCCAAATAAATATTTTCAATAAGGTTGGCTAATACTTCGGTATCTGTTTCACTCTGAAATGAATAACCTCGGGTGATTAATTCTTTTTTTAAGTGGGCATAGTTTTCAATGATTCCATTGTGAACCACAATAAACTTACCATTTTGAGAAACGTGCGGATGTGCATTATTGTCGCTTGGTTCACCATGAGTTGCCCATCGGGTATGACCAATCCCAATTGATCCGGAAATAGATTTTCCTTTCGCATGAGCTTCAAGATCTTTCACCTTTCCTTTGCACTTGTAAACGTGTACACCATCATTTACTAATGCCAGACCTGCTGAATCGTACCCTCTGTATTCAAGACGTTGCAGGCCTTTGATGATAATTGGGTAAGCAGTTCTGTCTCCTACGTAAGCTACTATTCCGCACATATAATTATACTTTTAATTGTTGTCAATAAATAATTCCATAATAAAACGAAAGAGGAACCCTTTCGAAAGAATTCCTCTTTTCACTATGAAATATAACGTTTTAAAGGCTAAATGTTTAACCTTTTTTGATTACCACTGGCTATCAGGTGATAAATTGTTCTTTTCGATATCTTTAAAATATCGATATGTCCCCACCTTCAATTCATAGGTTGCAGCTTCATCACAAACGATAATTCCTTTCGGATGCATTTGTAATGCGCTGATAGTCCACATGTGATTGATTCCTTCTTCTACAGCATGTTGCAAAGCTCTTGCTTTGTTAAAACCATTAACAATAATCAAAACTTCTTTGGCATCCAATACAGTACCAACACCAACTGTTAAAGCTGTTTTAGGAACCTGATCAGGATCATGATTAAAGAATCTTGAATTTGCTAAAATGGTATCGTAAGTTAACGTCTTAACTCTTGTACGGGATTGTAATGACGATCCCGGTTCATTAAAGGCTAAGTGACCATCAGGGCCAATTCCGCCCATAAAAAGATCGATGCCTCCAGCTTGTTTTATTTTATTCTCATATCGCTCGCATTCCGCTTCCGGATCTTCAGCCTGTCCATCTAATAAATTAGTGTTTTCAGGTTTTATGTCGATATGACAAAAAAAGTTTTCCCACATAAAAGAGTAATAACTCTGAGGGTGCTCTCTTGGAATTTCCCTGTACTCATCCATATTGAATGTGACTACATTCTGAAAGGAAACTTTTCCTTCTTTATGCAGTCGAATTAACTCCTTGTACGTACCAAGCGGGGATGAACCTGTTGGTAATCCTAGCACAAAAGGTCGTTCTCCTTTATGCTTGTTAATTCTTTGGGCTATGTAGGCAGCTGCCCATGATGACAGTTCCTGATAGTCCGGTTCAATAATTAGTCTCATCTGTAATCTATTTTAAGGTTTATCTCTTTCCTTACAAAGGATAAGCCTTTCTTTTAGCTCCTCAGCCAGTCTGCTTTTTTCCCGAATATGATTACGAATATCCTGAACTGACGGATGGCTTTCGAATTCGCCCCTCACTTGCTCAAAATCAAGTGTTCGGGTTTCTTCGCTACCATCAATACCAAATCCTGTTTGGGTGTTTAAAGTAAACTCCTTACGGGCATCGGCGTAGAGCATATTATCTAAATCGATTACACTTTTTTTCCATTGATCAATAAACGATAAAAGCTGATCTATCTCTACTTTTTGCAGATCCAGATCAAACTCACGCTTAAATACGTTAACGCACCAATTCCAGGCATAATCAAAATAGTTCATATGCAACGACTCGTACCTGCGATTTAGTTCATCTAAATCAGGTATTTTATCGCTTTCAAGATCATCTAGTAGGGTCATTACCCTTTCATTCGGTACCAGCAGTCCGGCCATGTCAATCCATTCGCCTGTTCCATATGGCGATTTGGGAGCAAGGCTCGTCCTTAAATCTTCCGAATTAACAAAGGTAATGTCTTCTAGCTTTTTTATCAGTGCATTGCCTAAAAATTTGATGATGCCAATCGTATATAATTGTATTCCTCTTTCCAGTGAGGTATTTGTAATTTTCACACTATTAAACATGTAATAGTCAGATGTTGGGCCACTTGAGGTTTTTAATTTTTTCAAAATGTCCCTTCCTTTTAACATTTTTTGGATGGTAAAAGGGCTAAGTAAATTAAAGTTAATAAAGTCTAAAAGTTTTGAATCTGTCCTTTTATCCCTTTTTGGCCATTTTCTAGCATCTCTAATCGTTCCTACACTTCTTAAATTGACACCCGGTGCCAATAAACTCTCATCTTGATTTTCAATAATATATGAGAAAGGAAGATTGGAAGTGTCTGGATTTCGATAATGGCGTCCCATAACAAGGGAAAAAGCACCTATACGTGCCGGCCAAAGTATGTAAGAATCACTGGTTGTTTTTGAACCTCTTTCCAATACACCCTGATGTATTGGTCCCAGCTTATACATGTGGTTACTTTGATTTGATCCACTACCGGCATTCATAAAAGAAAAATAACCAGCAATCAGCAAGGTAGATTTATGGTGTGTAACGGTATATGGTCCGGCAAAAATTGAACATGCTTCACCATGATATCCCTGACAGTTGGCAAAAAAAACTGAGTTTTCGGCAGAATATTGCTTACTTAATTCACATCCCTGACCAATAAAGCAGTTGCTAACCAATGCGCCATCACTGATTTTGGATCCTGAAGCAGATACAAAATTTTCAGCAATAATGCCTGGGCCAAAATAACTGGGAGCCTCTTTTGAACTATTGATACTTCCGTTTTCTAATCGGTATATCCCTTCAATAACAGCATATTCCCCAATGTTGGTGTCGATAATGGTACGACAGTTGATTAATTGTACTCCTTTTTCTATTGTACCCCGAACGCTGCAGATTTTATTACAATACTGATCAATTAGATTCTGAATTTTATTTATCAGGTTTGGCCTGTGGCGGTATAAAGCCATTATATATCCGGTATGAGCTGATAACTCATTGTAGATAGAGATCTCTCTTCCTCCGGCTTCATTTAGTGCCGAAACCTTAACTCCGTTGCCAAAACAGGTTTCTCTTTCGGTGATAACTGAATCAACATTTTCAATTATCACTTCAGATTTAATATGGTAATTGGCAATGTGATTTTTTACCTGGTTGATGTATGTGTCGGAATCAATGACACAATTGTGAATGGTTGCATTGGAAATACCGGCTTTTTTCTGAACACCTCCAGGGAAAGTAAATATCTTATTGAAGGAACCTAATTGAATGTCACCTGAAAAAGTTACATTACGCACACTTTGAACAGAAAAGTCTTTTACAACTTTTACCTGACTCCAATTTGTACAATAACAATTTCTGGTTTCTAATTCGTTGATTTCTTGTATGCTTAACGAACGGTAATCCTTCATGTATCTTTTATTCCATTTTCAATCGAAAGCGAATGTATAAAAGTTAGGCGCCATTAAGTAATTGTACAATAAAAAGAAAGATGATTGTAAGGATATCGTAAGTTGGAAAGATTAAATGAAAGGTTGGAAAAGATAGTAATGAAAAGGTAACAAAAAAGGATGCCATAAGCATCCTTCTTGAAAAATATATAATCAGTTTGGTAAATTACCTTGGAATAAAATGATAATATTTGATGTTCATTTTTAATGGTCTTTCAGGGTGTGAAGCACTGAAGAGCTTTACCCTCCTGAAATTGTAGGTGGTTGAGTTAGGACCAATATAGAATTCGGTCTTGAACAATTTATGAAATTCATCTAAATACTCCTGATCTGATAAATCCCAACCGTTGTCATATCTTCTGTTATCTAATTCACGCATTAAATAATTGAAGTAATTGGCATTCATAATAAAACGATAGTAATACTCATAGCTGATTGAGCCATCTTCATTGTCAACTCTTTTAATTACTCTCTCACCGTTTCCTGTGCGTGTTCCGGTTGATGTAGTGTTTCCAAAAATGAAACCAGAATATGTTTTACCTCCTGAGTCAAAAGTATAAGTTGGAGTTACAAATTCGCCCTCTTCATCTTTGCATTTAATTTCAAGGCTCTCAGGCAACTGATATCTTTGTATGCCACCCTGATCATATGGAACATTACTGGAAGTATCTACTTCAAGGAAAAATTCAATGTTGGCAGTTGTCAGATAAGGATCACCTTCCAATTTACGAGAGGCATCCAAAGTTAACGAATCAGCCCATTCACTTATTTCATCAGGTATTGTGAATTGTGAATATAATCCGGCCATACCCTGAACATATAAATTCGATGAATTCTCATCATCTAAATCTATTCTCGGATCAGGTTCGTGTTCATATCTGTTAAATCGAACGTTTTCAGCATTTATTGGGAATGTATAGGTGAAACTTTGAAGAATTGAATCTGTTGGGACTTCGTTTTCAACATACTCTCTAAGACGCGAGAAATAGATAGTAAGGTTAGAAGCTAAGGTGGAACCGGATCCTAATAATTTAATTCGAGTTAAATTACCTTCCTTTGTTTCATCCAAATCATCGCATGTAACGTAGATCCCTGGGAATGCTGAAGTAAATGCACTTGTATTAGTAAGTGTAGCACTATCCAAATTGAAAACACGCTGTGCAATTTCATCATTTAATTTAATGTTCCAATACTTTGTTTGTGTTAAATAGTCTGTAAAGTCAGAATCGAGCCAGCTACTATCTTTGTCTGACTGAACCTTGATCATATCCCATAGGTATTGAGGATTATTAAGTAGACTGTCTGCATCTTGCCATAATGTTTTGGAGTTGCTCCATCTGTCGTCTAAAGAATATTTTAGAGTATCTGGAATATCATCATTAGGATGAACCTCCTTTTGCCCAATTGGTATAGGAAGATAATCAACTACTTCATTATTATATCTGTCAGCGTAATTGGATCCTAACGAACCACTTAACTCATAGATATTTATATTTTGTTTCTGAAGCATGTCGCCGTACCAGTCGTTGAATTGGTATTGTAGATTAAGAACCAGGCTATCTACCTTCCAGATTTCGTTTGGTATAGTGTCAATATTATTATTGAACTTATACATGTAAACAGAAGAATAGGTGGTGTCAAAAGGAACGTTTGTAGTTGGTGGCATTATTACATCCTTAACAGCAAAAACTGTTCTTGTTCCTATGGAGAAGTCAGTAACAAAATCTGCTTTTGTTTTACCAAATACAGTATCGTTAAAAACACCTAATAGGCCGTAATCAGCGTCATCTGTTTTGACAGATTCACGCATAATGCTTTTACTGCTTAACTGTACGTATTCATTTAAGCCTTGAATAACCTCACCATCAGGTAAAACATCTCCGGATAAACGTGCAGGTTTATCTTGGCAGGCTGTTAAAGAAAGAAGGCCAATAAATATTAATTGGCCTATGTTCTTCGAAAAGATATTTTTCAGAAATCTTTTATTCATAAAAAATGCGTTGTTAATCTAACAAAGAGTCGTAAAATCCATTGTATGCTTCTACATATGTGTCTTCATCATGAAAACCTAAAAAAGGCTTTCCAGTCTGCTTGATGAAGTCAACTAGCTCAGGATTAATATTTTCGCTACCCTGAATTACGCCGTCTGACATAGCAATGGCTAATTTTGAGAGGTGAATGTAATCACTTTTTTCGAGTACTTCCAAATCTGAGTCCTCAACACCATCAATTTTTAGCTTCTCTTTGAAATTATCAGCCCAGTTACTTGTAAATTCATCATCGTAAATTGTGTATACAACTTTGGAATTTGCAAAGTGAGGATCTTCGTTCATTGCTTTTTTAATGTATAATGGTGCAAGTGCTGTAAACCAACCATTACAATGAACCACATCCGGAGCCCATCTTAATTTTTTAGTTGTTTCCAGTGCTCCGCGAGCGAAGAAAATGGTTCTTTCATCATTATCTTCAAATTCTTCACCATTATCATCAGTTAATGTTGATTTTCTTTGAAAATAATCTTCGTTATCGATAAAATAAACCTGCATGCGAGCAGCCTGTATAGATGCTACTTTAATAATTAAAGGATGATCAGTATCGTCGATAATAAGATTCATGCCTGATAAGCGAATAACTTCATGTAATTGATTACGACGCTCGTTAATGCACCCAAATCGGGGCATGAAAGTTCTGATTTCTTTTCCTAATTCCTGAATGCCTTGTGGTAAGTATCTACCTATCTTCGACATTTCGCTTTCGGGCAGATACGGTGTTATTTCCTGTGAGATGAATAAGACTTTAGCTTTTTCCATTTCTTAAATTGGTAGAAGTATAATTTGCAAATGCAAAAGTACTAAAAATATGCTAGTCGACAAATTAAAGCTGATTAGGAATCATCGTTTCATTTGTTTAAAACAAAGGCTTTAGATATTATTAACAACTATTTTTGGTTTTAGATTTGTTATTTAGTGGTTCTTATTTTGTTACTTTGCGCTCGAAATTTAAACCTTCGTTTTGAGGAAGTAGAACATACGATGAAGATAGTTAAAACTGTTGCTGATTTACGAAAAGGTATTGAAGCAGCGAAGCAGGAAGGAAAGAGAGTTGGTTTTGTGCCAACGATGGGGGCCTTGCATAATGGTCATCTCTCTTTGGTAAAACAAGCTGTGGAAGCAACCGACTTTGTGGTTGTAAGTGTCTTTGTTAATCCCAATCAATTTAACAATGCAGCTGATTTAGATCGTTATCCTAGAGATTTAGATCGTGATGCTCAAATGTTGCAGACTGTAAATTGTGAACTTCTTTTTGCGCCAGATGTTAAAGAAGTATACCCTGAAGAGGATACAAGGCAATTTGAATTTGGTAATTTGGATAAAGTAATGGAAGGGCAATTCCGTCCTGGTCATTTCAATGGAGTTGCCCAGGTAGTGAGCCGTTTATTTGATATGGTTCATCCTGATAAAGCATTTTTTGGCATGAAGGATTTTCAGCAATTAGCCATTATTCGTGCAATGGTTAAGCAACTGAATTTAAATGTACAAATAGTTCCATGCGAAATAGTTAGAGAAGATGACGGGTTGGCGATGAGTTCGCGAAATACCTTGCTTGATGATAAGCAACGAAAAAATGCACCTAAAATAGCTCGTACTTTATTTGAATCTTGTAAATTTGCACCGGAATTAAATTTTAATGAACTAAAATCAAAGGTGATAACCTCTATAAATGAGAATGAAGAACTAGAGGTTGAATACTTTGAAGTCGTAGACGGAAATACCCTGCAGTCAATTGACAACTGGAACGAGAGTGATTACATTGTAGGATGTATAGCAGTTTTTGCAGGTGAAGTACGATTAATTGATAACGTGACATACAAAAATACTGATCATGAACATTGAATTAGTAAAATCTAAGTTACACAACGTTTCAGTTACCGAAGCCAATTTGAACTATGTTGGTAGTATTACTATTGATGAAGATCTGATGGATGCTGCTAATATCATCGAAAATGAAAAGGTTCAGGTAGTTAATAATAATAACGGTGAACGAATTGAAACGTATGTAATTAAAGGTGAACGTGGCTCTGGAGTAATCTGCCTGAACGGTGCAGCTGCCCGTAAAGTGGCAGTAGGCGATGTGGTAATCATCATTACTTATTGCAGCATGCCGGTTGAAGAGGCTAAAGAGTTTAAACCAACGTTCGTATTTCCTGATACTGCAACTAATTTGCTGGTATAGAATATACATATAAAAAAAATTTGTAATACCTCGGTCAGTGCCGGGGTATTACTATTTTTATACCTTTGGTTAAATCAAATCTTTTGGGATAATCATTATTAAATTATGGTTGAAATGAATGAACTTCAGCGCATTGAAGATAAAATACTAAGCCGTGTGGAAGCAATGGTTGTTGTAAAACAATGGATGCAATCGGGTGAGAAAATTGCCTTTACCAATGGATGTTTTGATATTGTACATCGTGGTCATGTAGAATACTTGTCAAAGGCTAAAGATTTGGGAACTAAACTGGTATTAGGATTAAATACAGATGAGTCTGTACGACGATTAAAAGGTGATAACCGGCCAATTGTAGATGAACAGTCGCGGGCCATATTGTTGGCTGCATTGCAGTTTATCGATTTGGTTGTGTTTTTTGATGAGGATACACCATATGAATTAATTAAAGCTCTTCAACCTGATATATTAGTTAAAGGCAGTGACTATAAAGCTGAGGATATAGTTGGATATGATATCGTGACAGCAAAAGGAGGTAAGGTTGAAACGATTGATTTTGTTGAAGGATTCTCTACAACAACCATTGTTGAAAAAATTAAAACATCTATGTAATGGCCAAAACGAAATCGGTATTTGTTTGTCAGAATTGTGGCGCTGAATCCCCTAAATGGGTTGGGAAATGTTACTCGTGTAGTGAGTGGAATACATTTGTTGAGGAGACCAAAATTACAGGTGTCTCAAAAAATACCCGGTCGAGTTCAGTTCTGTCGGAACGAACAAAGCCAATGCCGGTTTCAGAAGTTTCGGTCGCAGAACTTCCTCGATTGCATACCGGTAATGAGGAGTTAAACCGAGTGTTGGGTGGAGGATTGGTTCCAGGTGCAATGGTTTTAATTGGTGGTGAGCCAGGCATCGGAAAGTCAACGTTGGTTTTGCAGACTGCTTTAAATTTGCCGAATGTAAAAGTATTATATGTTTCGGGTGAAGAAAGTCCCCAGCAAATTAAATTACGAGCTGATCGTATTTCATCATCTTCAGCAGAAAATTGCCATGTGGTTAGTGAAGTTCTGGTTGAACATATACTTAATCATGTCGAAAATACCCAACCGGATGTACTGGTGATTGACAGTGTTCAGACTCTGGAAACTGAGCGCATTGAATCTGCTCCTGGCAGTGTGTCCCAAATCAGAGAATGTACAGCAATGATTTTACGCGCCTGCAAAGAAAAAAATCTGCCGGTTTTTTTAATTGGACATATAAATAAAGAAGGTAGCCTGGCAGGACCAAAAGTTTTAGAGCATATGGTCGATGTGGTTCTTCAGTTTGAAGGAGATCGTCACCATATGTATCGCATTTTGCGATCTATAAAAAACAGGTTTGGTTCGACAAACGAAATAGGTATTTTTGAAATGCTGGGTAGTGGATTACGGGAAGTAAGTAATCCTTCTGAATTATTACTGGCAGCTCAGCATAAACAAATGAGCGGAGTTGCTATTTCAGCAGCATTGGAAGGTGTGCGTCCATTTTTAATAGAAGTACAGGCTTTGGCCAGTACGGCAGCGTATGGTAATCCACAGCGGTCTGTTACTGGATTTGATCTTCGAAGATTAAATATGCTTCTGGCAGTTCTGGAAAAAAGAGCAGGTTTTAAATTGGCAGCTAAAGATGTATTTTTAAATATAGCCGGAGGATTAAAAGTAAATGATCCGGCAATTGATCTGGCTGTCATTACAGCTGTATTATCATCTAATATGGATATGGTTATCTCGCCGGATATTTGCATGACCGGAGAAGTCGGATTGTCAGGAGAAATCAGACCTGTAACCCGTTTGGAACAGCGAATTGGAGAAGCTGCTAAATTGGGCTTTAAATCAATTATAATTCCGGCTTATACCAAAGGAGTTGATTTCTCTAAGTTTGATATTAATGTTATCAAGGCAAATAAAATTGAAGAAGCCTTCAAAAACTTATTTGCCTGATAAATTGCCTAAAAGAATTCATTTGTAGTACCTACTGATTCATCTGAATCTTCAGATCCATCCATATTTCTGTCAGCAGATATGTGTTCGTCGATACAGTTAAGATCCAGGTTGAAGTTAAGCGGTTTTTCAAAAAGATCTTCAGTGGTAATACCTAGTTCATTATTCTTATAAATCTCTTGCATATAAAGAGCGAAGATGGGCAGTGCCATGTTAGCTCCCTGACCCAAAGTAATGTTGTCGAAGTGGATATCTCGATCTTCTCCACCAACCCAAACGCCGGTAACCAGGTTAGGAGTTACTCCCATAAACCAACCATCAGAGTGATTTTGAGAAGTTCCTGTTTTTCCTCCAATCTGGTTGTATAGCTGATATTTAGATCTTAACCGAACAGCTGTTCCTTGGTTTACAACCCCTTGTAGTAAGTTAAGCATCAGGTAGGCTGTCTCTTCACTAATGGATTCTCTTTTTGTCGGATGAAAATCACTAATTACGTTTCCGTACCGGTCCTCGATTCGTGTAACAATAATTGGTTCGGTATGTACTCCTTTATTGGCAAAGGTCGAATAGGCACCAGTCATCTCCATTAATCCAAAATCAGGTGTTCCCAAACAAAGTGCGGGAACAGGATCCATAGGACTGTTTATGCCTAATTCATGGATAGTAGATGCGACAGCTTCAGGATTGTATTGTTTCATAACCCACGCGGTTATGTTGTTATTTGAATTGGCCAGTCCCCATTTTAAGGATACCATTTCGCCTGCACGTTTATTGCCGCTGTTACGAGGAGTCCAGGTTTTTCCAGTAGGTAAATAAAATGTTTGGGCAATGTTCGGAACTAAATCGCAAGGAGTATGTCCTTCCTGCATGGCAAGGGTGTAAACAAAAGGTTTGATAGTTGATCCTACCTGACGTTTACCTACTCCAGCCATATCGTACATAAAATGTTTGTAGTTGGTACCGCCCACATAAGCTTTCACATGACCAGTATGAGGATCAATTGATAACATTCCGGCTCTTAAAAAGTGCTTGTAATAAAGAATGGAATCTATTGGGGTCATTAAAGTATCTTTTTCTCCTTCCCAGGAAAAAACTGTCATTGGATATTTAGTTTTAAAAACCAGATCAATGCTGTCCTGACTTTTACCTTGGGCTCTTAAATCACGATATCTTTCTGTGTTTCTGATAGCACGGTTTATAATGCTTTCATATTGGTCCTGACTTATTTTATTTGTAAACGGTGCTCTTGATCTGCCCTTCTTTTCTCTGAAGAACTTTGGTTGGAGATCCTCACTTAAATGTGTTTTAACAGCATTCTCAGCAAAAGTCTGCATGCGGGAATCGATGGTTGTATAAATTTTCAGACCATCTCGATAAATATCATATTTTGTTCCATCAGGTCTAAGATTCTTATTGATCCAACCATATAGCGGATCATTGCGCCAGGCAACACTATCTTCAATAAATTTTTGTTCCTGCCATGAGGCATAATTTTTTCGCAAAGGTTCAGATGCAGAAAGAGTCATTCTCAGATATTCTCTGAAATATGGAGCCGGTCCTTCTTTATGATCAGCTCGTTTAAAGTGAAGCTCTAAAGGCAAAGAAGAAAGAGAATCGTATTGCTCCTGACTGATGAATTTTGCTTTACGCATTTGATTTAATACAACATTTCGTCTTCCCTGCACCAATTCGGGCCTTCGAACCGGATTGTAATAGGATGGATTCTGCAACATTCCGATGATAACTGCAGCTTCTTCAACCTTTATTGAATCAGTTGTTGCATTAAAAAATGTTTTTGCAGCTGATTTAATACCATAAGCATCATAAATAAATTCTGCTTTATTAAGATACATAGTCAGAATTTCTTCCTTGGTATAACTGCGCTCCAGTTTAACTGCAATCACCCATTCCTTAAATTTCTGCATTACACGCTGGAAAATATTGGGTGAAGGATCATGAAATAGCAGCTTTGCAAGCTGTTGCGTAATGGTACTACCTCCACCAGAACTTTGATCGCGCATCAATACTGTTCTGAAAGCAACACGCGCCAAGCCTCTTGGGTCAATGCCCGAATGGTCTCGAAATCGGACGTCTTCTGTAGCAACAAGTGCATTAACAATGTTTGGTGATAGCTCTTCGTAATCAACAAAGCTTCTGTTTTCTTTATAGTAAGTGCCCAGAAGTTCATGATCACTTGATAAAACTTCTGTTGCTAAATTTGTTTTTGGATTTTCCAACTCCTCAAAAGATGGCATAAAACCCATCAATCCGCTTGATATTAAAAAGAAAAATATGAATGCGAATGCAATGACAGCAAAGAAAATTCCCCAAAACCAACGAAGCAGTTTTTTATATATAGAAGTGTCTGAATTCATACGGTTGTTTGAATATTTGTGACAAAAATAGTAAATTTTAATGGACAAGTGGGGCGATTTCGTTTGCGTAAAGCATTTTCATTTTTTAACATTGCAGCAATATTTTCTATTTTTGCGGCCATTCGAACAAACGAGAGGTTATTGATAAGAACAAGGAGATGGGTAAAAAAACGACGGTTAAAGAAGGTAATTTGGTAATTGTGGAGTCACCTGCAAAGGCAAAAACTATCGAAAAATTTTTAGGTAGTGAATTTGTGGTGAAGTCCAGTTACGGTCATATTCGCGATTTGGCAAAAAGTGATTTTGGTGTTGATCTGAAAAATAATTATCAACCCGATTATATAATATCGAGTGATAAAAAAGATGTTGTAAAAGAGTTGAAAGATCTGGCTTCAAAATCAAAGACGGTATGGCTTGCTTCCGATGAAGACCGTGAGGGAGAAGCTATCGCCTGGCATTTGTTCGAAGTATTAGGGCTGAATGAAGAAAATACTAAACGAATTGTTTTTCATGAAATAACCAAAGAAGCTATTCAGCATGCTGTTAAAAACCCAAGGGGTATTGATTATAACCTTGTTAATGCACAGCAGGCTCGAAGAGTGTTGGATCGTCTAGTAGGATTTGAATTGTCGCCTGTTTTATGGCGTAAAGTTAAACCATCTTTATCTGCTGGTCGTGTGCAGTCTGTTGCAGTGCGTTTGTTAGTTGATAGAGAAAGAGAAATTTTCAGTTTCAATCCTGTTTCATCTTACCGTGTTACAGCTTTGTTCGAAGTGAAAGATAATAAAGGTAAGGTTACCCAGTTAAAGGCAGAATTAAACAAAAGGTTTGATACTTTAGAAGAAACAAAGGAGTTTTTACAGAAATGTGCCGATGCACAGTTTAAAGTTTCAAAAGTTGAAAAGAAACCGCTGAAGAAATCACCTGCGGCACCTTTTACAACATCTACTTTGCAGCAGGAGGCCGCCAGAAAATTAGGTTATTCTGTTTCGCAAACTATGTCAATTGCTCAAAAATTATACGAATCGGGTAAGATTACTTACATGAGAACCGATTCGGTTAACCTGTCGGAGCTTGCATTAAATATGGCATCAAGCATGATTGGTGAAACCATGGGTACCAAATATGTTCAGATTCGTAATTATAAAACCAAGGCCAAAGGAGCTCAGGAGGCTCACGAAGCAATTCGTCCAACCTATCTTGATAAGGAAACTGTAAGTGGTTCAAATCAGGAGAAAAAGCTATATGAGTTAATTTGGAAAAGAACCATTGCTTCACAAATGGCAGATGCTCAGTTAGAAAAAACAATTATATCAATTGATGCGGGTACCACAGGTGAAAAGTTTCTGGCAACAGGAGAGGTTATCAAGTTTGATGGTTTCCTAAAAGTATATATTGAATCAACCGATGCTGAAGGTGATCAGGAGGATGATAAAGATGTGTTACTACCTCCAATGAATGAGGGTGATGTGTTGGGTATGTTCAATGTAGAAGCACGTCAGAGATGGAGCCAGAAACCACCTCGGTATACGGAAGCCAGCCTCGTTCGTAAATTGGAAGAATTAGGCATTGGTCGACCATCAACTTATGCACCAACTATATCAACGATTCAGAATAGAGGATATGTTGAGAAAGAAGATAGAGAAGGAAAAGAGAGAATATTTAAGTATTTAAAAGTTGTTCCGGGTAGTGAGGTAGAAGTAAGTGATAAATCAGAGATTACCGGAGCAGAGCGTTCCAAATTGTTCCCGACTGATATAGGTATGGTTGTGAATGATTTTCTTGTGAAGTATTTTGAGGATATTGTATCGTTCGATTTTACAGCTCAGGTTGAAAAAGAGTTTGATGAAATAGCTCTTGGTAATTTAAGTTGGAATAAATCCATAGATGAATTCTATAAACCTTTTCATCAAAAGGTAGAAGAAACGATTGAGACATCAGAAAAAAGCACCGGTGAAAGAATTCTGGGAATTGATCCTGTTAGCGGAAAACCGGTTTCTGTTCGTATTGGACGTTTTGGACCAATGGCCCAGGTAGGCGAGTCAACTGACGATGAAGAAGAAAAACCAAAATTTGCATCGTTGCGCAAAGGTCAGCATATAGAAACAATAACGCTCGAAGAAGCCCTGGACTTATTTAAATTGCCAAGGACGATTGGTGAGTTCGAAAATAAAGTTGTTGTTATAGGTATTGGACGTTTTGGTCCATATATAAGGCATGATGGCAAATTTGTATCCTTAAAAAAGGGCGAAGATGATCCAATGGATATTGATCTGGAAACAGCGATTTTACGTATTCAAAACAAGCGCGAAGAAGACGCGAAGAAAATGATTAAAGAATACGAAGAAGATGCAGAATTACAGGTTTTGAATGGACGTTGGGGGCCTTATATTAAATATCAGAAGAAGAATTATAAAATTCCAAAAGATAAAGTTGCCGAAGAATTATCTTTTGAAGATTGTAAAAAATTGATTGAAGAGCAGGATAAGGGAGGAAGTAAAAATGGCTCAGCAAAAAAATCAACGAAAAAAACAACGGCTAAAAAAACAACCGCAACAAAGAAAAAGTCAACAAAAAAGTAAATTTAACCTCTCAAATAAGTGACTGAAGACTGGAAGCATTATTTTGAACCTGGTTCATATAAAACTCATTTATCGTTTGAAGGTGAGAAAAATGATTTTTTATTTTCTCAGATTACCTGTCTTCATGATTTAGTTTATGAGAAGATTGAAGACTTCGATGTGGCTCTCATTGGGGTGCCAGATGGTCGATATTCAGTCAATAAAGGAGTTGCTAAGTTTCCTGATTGTAGCAGGTCATTTCTAATGGGTTTGAGGATTTTATCTAAGCCAATTAAAATTCTTGATTTGGGAAACCTTCTTGGTCTCACAATCAATGATCGCTATAGTGCTTTACAGGATGTATTAACAATTTTGATTGAGAAAAAGGTTTTTCCTATTGTAATTGGAGGTAGTCAGGATTATACAATTCCACTTGCAGGGGCAATAAAACATATTGATAATACGTTTCGTTTATCAGTCGTTGATGCAAAAATTGATTGGGTATTACCCGAGAAAGATTTTTCATCCGATGGTTTTTTAGGACTGATGTGTTCTGATAAAGAACGACAACCTTTTGATTTGTCAATTGTTGGAGTTCAAAAATATTTGTACAGTCATTATCAGGAAGAGCAAATGAAGAAAGCTTCGTTTGATTTTTTACGTTTGGGTGAAATCCGGAATAAAGGCATTAAAGTAGCTGAACCATGGTTGCGCGATGCTGATGGTGTGAGTTTTGACTTTAGATGTATAAAACAGTCAGATCAACCTGCACACACTATGCCGATGCCGAATGGTTTTAGTGGAGAAGAGTTTTGTCAGTTGTGCTGGTACGCAGGAATTAGTGATAACCTAAAGGTGGCAGGATTTTTTGAGCTTGATGTGGATAATGATCAGCAACAGCAAGGTACAGCATTAGGAGCTCAGGCACTTTGGTATGTTTTAGAAGGTTTCTGCAATCGCTATAAAGATTATCCTGTTAAAGAACTTGATCTCTATTCGCAGTATATTGTTCATTTAAGTGATTATGAAATGGATATAAAGTTTTACAATAATCCGGTGAACGACAGATGGTGGGTTGAGGTGCCTTTAGATGAGGACAATAGGGTTGTGGCGTGCAGTCGGGCAGATTTTGATGAAGTGTCAAAAAATGAAATTCCTGAACGATGGTTCAGGTTTGTTAATAAAAAACGAATGTAATCATAAGTGAAATTGGGCTGTTTTTGAATTTACAAATCAAAAATGAAACCTTTCATTAAAATTAAGAGTATATATCCCCAGCATTTTGTCTGCTGGTTTTAATAAATTTGAGTTGCTCTATATCAAAGAGAAAATAAATCAAACCGATATTAATCGGATTATTAAGTATCAGCTTTTTCAATGCATAACTAGGAGAATAGTATTTTTTCTGTTATTTTGCGTTGCGACAAATGCTATTGGACAGCAATTTCCACAATTTAGTCAGAATATGTTTAATCAGCTGGCTACTAATCCCGGATTTGCTGGTAATAGTGAGATGATAAATGTTGCTATGGGTAACCGGCAACAATGGATGGGAGGATTTGATGGGATGGCTCCAAAAACAACGGTATTCGGAGCAGATGCAAAACTAAACATTTTGGGAGGAGATAGCGGATTGGGGCTGTTAATCTTAAATGATGAGATTGGCGAATGGACAAATTTGTACATGTCGGCAGTTTACTCAAAAAGATGGAAAACAGATTACGGTAAGTTGGGAGTGGGTTTATCATTTGGAATGGTTAACCAATCAATCAAAGGAAGCAATCTTAGTACTTTACCTCAGGGAGATGCAAGTGATGATTTTGGTAATGGCGATTATCATACCGAAGAATCATTAACTGACGACCAGGGGACAGCTTTGGACATAGGTTTTGGAACATATCTGGAAAACCGACTATATTACATCGGAATTTCAGTTGCTCATTTAAATAAACCTGCACCTAAGTTTAAAGATACTTACGAGTCATATTTATTACCAATAGTTTTTATCACTGGAGGTTATAAATATCAGCTTAAAAACAGACCGATTGTACTCGTTCCTTCATTATTTATAAAATCGAATATGTCCAGTTATCAGGTTGATTTCAATGTTAACGGCATATTAAAAGATAAATATTGGGGAGGTTTAACGTATCGTTTTCAAGATGCTATCGTTTTATTAGGTGGAGTTGAACTCAATAATGGTCTAAGAATTGGATATAGTTACGATATAAATGTAACCCAAATGAGTTCCGCACGTAATGGTTCACACGAGATTATGTTAGGATATAGTTTTGATATGAGCCTGGAAAAAAGAAAGAAACAATATAAGAGTGTTAGATATTTATAGAATATAAGTAAAGTAATTCAGATATAAGGCTATTATGAAGAAAGTACTTGCCCTAAGTGTCATTGTCATCACCATCCTTAGCGGATGCGGACAATCCGGAAATGGAGAATTGGTCGGAGTATCCCGAGGTGGCTCATTTTATGAACCAGATCCATTTGGTATGTTGTTTATTCCTCAGGGGAGTTTTACAATGGGACCAAATGATATGGACGTTGCGAATACAATGAGTTCACAATCCAAAGTAGTTTCAATCCGTTCATTTTGGATGGATGAAACCGAGATAACCAATACTGAGTATCGTCAGTTTGTTTATTGGGTCAGAGATTCAATTGCCCGAAGATTATTGGGAGAGCAATTTGAAGAATTTTTGATTGCTGAGGATTATTTGGGGAATGAAATTGATCCGCCTTTTATCAATTGGGATGAACCGGTTGAATGGGACAATGAAGAATACGCCGAAATTCTGGATGAGATGTATTTGCCTGAAAATGAAAGATTCTATCGCAGAAAAGAAATTGACAGCCGTAAGTTAACATACGAATATGAGTGGGTTGATCTCTTACAAGCAGCTAATAAAAGTAATCGTTATAACTTCGAGACTAAATCATATGAAGGGGTAGTATATGACCAATTTGGAAAAGAACGTGAAATCAAAGATCGTTCAGCCTTCATTATGAAAGATGCTGTTAATGTATATCCTGATACACTTTGTTGGATTGCAGACTTTACCTATTCATTTAATGAACCATGGACTGAAAAATATTTCTGGCACCCTGGATTTGATGAATATCCTGTAGTGGGTATTAACTGGAAACAAGCAACTGCCTTTTGTATCTGGAGAACACAATTGCTGAATAATTACTTAATGAGTAAAGGAGAGCCTCCTGTTATGAACTACAGACTTCCAACTGAAGCCGAGTGGGAATATGCTGCAAGAGGTGGTCTGGAACATGCAATTTATCCTTGGGGCGGAATGTATACCAGAAATGACAAGGGTTGTTTCCTTGCTAACTTCAAACCTCTTCGTGGACGTTATGGTGATGATGGTGGAATGCAGGCAATTTCTGTAGGATCCTATTCTCCTAATGACTATGGTTTGTTCGACATGTCTGGAAATGTTGCTGAATGGACTTCAAGTGCATTTGATGAATCTTCATATACCTTTACACACGATTTTAACCCAACCTATAAGTATAACGCTTTACCAGATGATCCACATGTAATGAAACGTAAAGTAATACGCGGTGGTTCATGGAAGGATATCGGTTTCTTCTTACAGAATGGGACACGTACTTATGAATATCAGGACTCAACAAAGTCTTACATAGGATTCAGATGTGTTCGTGATTATATTGGTGAGTAATCTCACATTATTTCTTTGGACGGAAAATTGAAAAAAAGGTCATTATGAGTTTTACGGAATTTCTTGAAAGCCCTGGTTATAAAAAGATCATGGCTAAGGTATACGGAATTGGTGCTGCTGTTGTACTTGCCGGTGCTTTATTTAAAATCATGCATTATCCTGGAGCTGAGCTTATGCTGTTATTAGGAATGGGAACAGAAATTATCATTTTCACCTTATCAGCATTTGAACCACCACATGAAATGCCAGATTGGAGTCTGGTATATCCTGAGTTGGTTGGACTAGAACCAAATGACACAAAAGGTGGACATGCAGTAGGTGGTGGAGGAAGTGATCTTGCTGCCCTCGTACAAAGTGGACATCTTGAACCTGCTGTTGTGGAAAAACTTTCTGAAGGGATCAAAAAACTTTCAATGACTTCTTCTCAGCTTTCAGACCTTAGTTCTGCCAGTCTGGCAACTGAATCATATCTTCAGAATATGAAGCAGGCTGGAGAGGCGGTAGGTCACTTAGCAAGTGTGCAAACAAAAACAGCAACAACGTTAGAAGATTCTGTAGGACAACTTTCTGAGTCATATAAAAATAGTGCTAAAGCCATATCTGCATCCGGAATGAATATTCAACAACATTTCGATCAGTTAAATAACAACAATAAAGAATACAGTGAGAAACTGGGAGATGTAACGAAAAACTTGTCTGCAATAAATTCTGCATATGAGTTGCAGTTACAGGGGCTTAATTCACAGGCTGAAGCATCGCAGGCTCTCACAAAAGGAATGACTACGATCAAGGCTCAGTTTGAGCAATCAGCAGCTGATGCTCAGGTTTACAAAGAGCAGGTTGCTCAATTGAGTAAAACGGTATCTGAACTAAATACTATTTATGGCAATATGTTAAGCGCCATGAATGTAGGAAATAAGTAAGGAGCAGTATTAACGCTAATAAAATAGTTAGATTATGAGTGGCGGAAACTGTCCCGAAACCCCCAGACAAAAGATGATTGGAATGATGTATTTATTCCTTACGGCAATGCTTGCATTGAACGTATCGGGTGAGTTACTACAGGCATTCCAGTTGGTAGATAATAGTATTCAGCAATCAACAAAAGCAGTTGATAATAAGAATAATCAATTATATGCAGCATTTGAAGCTGCAGAGACTGCAAATCCAGCCAAGGTTAAAGAAAATCATGCTAAGGCTCAAAAAATCAGAGAAGCTGCTGATAGTTTAGCTAATCGTATTCAGAAAATTAAGTTATTAATGATGCGTACTGCTGATCCTAGTCCTGAAGCTACCCTTGAAAATTATAAGGGGATCGAAAATCAGGATATTGCTGCTCAGATAATGATTACCGAAAAAGGTGGGGAGCGTAGTGAAGAATTAAAAAAGGAAATTATTGCATACAAGGATTTGTTAGTAGCTCAGGTAGAGACTGAGGATACTGCTCTAATTAAAACAATAACAAACTCTTTATCAACAGAAGATGTTGAAGAGAAGAAGAAAGGTGAAGTAACAAAGAAGCCATGGGAAAGTCAGTTGTTTGAGCATTTACCATTATCAGCATCTTTTGCATTGTTAAGTAGTATTCAAAGTAATGTTCGTTCTACGCAGGCGGATGTGGTTGCCTATTTGTTAAGTAAAGTGGACGAAGGATCATATAAATTTAACAAAGTTGAACAAATTGTTATTCCTCGATCTGATGTAGTCATCAAAGGTGGTGAATATTATGCTGAGATGTTAATTGCAGCTACTGATACATTGCAGCCTCCAACATATAGTATTGAAGGTTACAATGCAGAGATTTTGGAGAATGGTAGAGGTGTTTTACGAATACCAGCTAATTCAATTGGAAAGAAAACATGGAGAGGTAATATTATCTTTAAAGATCCTAATGGAGTTGATAAGAGTTATCCTATTTCGCATGAATATGAAGTTGTTCAACCGAACGTTGTGATTTCTCCTACGAAAATGAACGTTTTTTATGAGGCATTGGATAATCCTGTAGAGATTTCTGTTCCGGGTATTGCGAGTAGCCAAATCAGGGTTTCTATGACAAATGCCAGTTATAATAAAAAAGGCAATGAGTTCATTGTTAAACCACAGGCTGGAAAAGCTGGAGGTAAATCGATTATTACCGTTTCTGCTGATATAAATGGTCAGACGAGAAGACTTGGAAGTCAGGAATTCCGTATTAAGCGTGTACCTAATCCAACAGCAATGGTTGCAGGACTTGGTGACGGAGATAAAATAAGAAAAAATCTTTTGTTAGCTGCAGGATATGTTACGGCAGAGATGGGAGAAGATTTTGATTTCGATTTAAAATTTAAAGTAACTCAGTTTTCTATAGGTACGTATCGTAAGGGATTCTATACAAACGAAGTTTCAAATAGTAACAAGTTTACAGAAGCGCAGGAAAATCTTTTGAAAGGTCTTGCTCCTGGAAATAAAGTATATATTGAAGATATCAGGGCTGTAGGTCCTGATGGAAGAACCCGTAAGTTAGGTTCCATTACCTTTACGGTAGACTAATAAAAATAAAGAAAATTTATAGCATATGAAACGAATCATCTTAATCCTCGTTATTCTTGCTAGTTTTGGCGGCAAGGAGTTTGTTAGTGCACAGCAGGTAAACAAAGAATTGTATACGAAAGATCATGTGCCAAATCGGAAACCAATTCCGTATGCACATATCAGAGAAGCTGATGTGCTTTGGGCAAAAAAGATTTGGAGAGTAATTGATTTAAGAGAAAAAATCAACTTACCAATGTATTATCCAACCACAAAAATGGATGATCGAATGAGTTTAATTGATCTTTTGGTATATGGAATTACATATGAAGGTCTTACCGCTTATTCGACAAAATCTGATGATGAGTTTCAGGTACCTTTAACATTAGATCAGGTAATGCGTGAGATGGGAGCTGTATCAGATACCATGGAAATACAGAATCCGGAAACTGGGCTTTATGAGACTCGTGTAATTGAAGGCGAAGTTCGTTCAACTGAGTTTAAACAAATCATGTTAAAGGAGATTTGGTTCTTCGACCGTAATTATTCAAGAATGGATGTTCGTATAGTAGGTATCTGTCCTATTCGTGAATATGTAAAGGATAGTGATGATGGCGAAGGTCAGGTTGTTCAGTCTCAGGCTTTTTGGGTTTATTTCCCTGAAGCGCGTGGTTTACTTGCACGTCATGAGGTATTTAACCCAAATAATGATGCACAAAGAAGAACTTTTGATGATATTTTTATAAAGCGTTATTTCGGAAGTTATATTTACAGAGAATCAAACGTATATAATAACCGACGTATTGAAGACTATACCGCAGGTATGGAGGCAATGATGGAATCAGAACGCATTAAAAGTGCAATGTTCGACTTAGAGCATGATATGTGGGAATTCTAATAAAAGGATTAAGATACAATATATAAAAAGGGGCTTATAGCCCCTTTTGTTATTTATTATCTCCAAACTCTGTTTTTAAGTCGGTAGTGAATTGTCGTATTTGCTTTTCATTCGATCGGGGACAGATTAATAAGGCCTTATCTGATTGAACAACAATATAACCATCTAAACCTTGTATAACACCTTTCTTTCCTTCAGGAAGATGAACTATTGTGTTTTGTGTATTGTACAAAAGAACGTCTCCTTTAATAACTGCATTCTTGTTGTCATTGGTACTCATATGTTCATGTAATGAAGACCAGGTTCCAAGATCTGACCACCCGAAATTAACTTTCTTAACAAATACATTATTTGCCTTTTCCATTACTCCATAATCAATGGATATATTTTTGCATTCAAGATAAGCTTCATGTAATGCTTTTTCCTCGTCATTTGAACCAATGTGTTTAGAAAACTCGATAAATGGTGTTGCTACTTCTGATAGGTTGGTATTAAAAGCTTTTTCTATCGTTTTTAACGACCACATAAAAATTCCTGAATTCCAGTAAAATTCACCACTTTCGTATAATACTGTAGCCATTTCAATGTCAGGCTTTTCAGTAAAGGTTTTAACCTTGTTAAATGTTTTCTCTTCAGATGCAGGTTCACCAATTTGAATATAGCCGTATCCTGTTTCAGGATGAGTAGGTTTAATTCCTAAGGTTAGAAGAGCATCTTTGGATTCTACAAATTCAAGTCCCTTGTTAATGCTTGTTACAAATGTTTCTTGATTAAGAATAAGATGGTCAGCCGGTGTAACCACAATATTGGCATCAGTATTTTTGCTTTTGATGATAGTGTTGGCAAATGCAATGCAAGGCGCGGTATTTCTTCTAAGAGGTTCTTCCAAAACCTGTTCAGAATTTAATTTGGGTAATTGTTGCATTACAAGCTGTTTATATGAAGAGCTGGTAACAACAATAAAGTTTTCAATAGGGCAAATGGATTCAAATCTTTCAAATGTTTGTTGTAACAGAGATTTACCTGTGCCAAAAATATCAAGAAATTGTTTTGGAGTTTGTGAAGTGCTTAAGGGCCAGAATCGACTTCCAACACCACCTGCCATGATAACACAGTACGTATTTTGCTTCATTTTTCTTAGTATGAATGGCTTGAATGAAATACCATATAAACTTGGATAAAGAGTATTTTATTAGCCAGCGTATCTAATTTCGTAAATTATTTAAATTCTTATTAATGTTGAGTAATATTGTTACTTTTATCTGTAAAATTAGGACTATTTTTTTAAACGAACATGAGAATTTTTTACCATATAGGACGTTATACGTTGTTTGTGAAAAAGGTTTTTGGCAAACCATCCAAACACACTATTCTATTCAAACAGATTATTAAAGAGATTGATAAGTTGGGGATTGATTCTCTCGGAATTATATTTATTATTTCAATTTTTATGGGTGCTGTTATTACCCTTCAGACAGCCTACAATATAGATTCTCCTATCATTCCTCGTTATACAATTGGATTGGCTGCGCGTGATTCAATGTTGCTTGAATTCTCATCAACTATTGTTGCGTTGATACTGGCCGGTAAGGTTGGATCAAATATTGCATCTGAGATAGGAACTATGAGAGTAACAGAGCAAATTGATGCTTTGGAAATAATGGGAATTAATCCAGCCGGATATCTTGTTTTGCCTAAAGTAATTGCTTTTGTTTTAATTATTCCATTTTTGGTTGTGATTAGTATGGGAGTAGGTATTACGGGTGGATTTCTTGCTGGTTCTTTAAGTGGTGAAGTTCCTGCATCGGATTTTATTTATGGAATACAATACGCATTTGTACCATTCTATGTTGTTTATTCACTTATTAAGTCAGTAGTTTTTGCTTTTATTATTGCAACGGTATCTGCCTACTGGGGGTATTATGCCGAAGGCGGAGCTTTAGAGGTGGGTAAAGCCAGTACAACTGCTGTTGTTACCAGTAGTATTCAAATATTATTGTTTAACTTGTTGTTAACTCAATTACTCTTGGTATGATTGAAGCGATTAATATAATGAAAGCTTTTGATGATAAAGTTGTATTGAAAGATATATCAGCTGTTTTTGAGAAAGGACAAACGAACCTTATCATTGGTCAGAGTGGTTCGGGTAAAACAGTTTTACTGAAATCATTGGTTGGTTTACATGATGTAACCAGTGGTGATATTTTATATGATGGGCGTAGTTTATTAGGTCTGAATACAAAACAAAAGAAATTATTACGTCAGGAAATTGGTATGTTATTTCAGGGATCGGCTTTATTTGATTCAATGACTGTTGAAGAAAATGTTCGTTTTCCTTTGGATATGTTTACGAATATGTCGGATGAAGAAAAGCGGGATCGTACCAATTTTTGTTTAGATCGGGTGAAACTTGAAAATGCCAATTCTAAATTACCTTCAGAAATTAGTGGAGGTATGCAAAAACGTGTGGCTATTGCAAGAGCCATTGCTCTGAATCCTAAATATTTATTTTGTGATGAGCCTAATTCAGGATTAGATCCTCGGACTTCTATTGTGATTGATGAACTAATCCATGAGATTACAGTGGAATTTGATATTACCACCATTGTTAATACCCACGACATGAATTCAGTAATGGGCATTGGCGATAAGATCATTTTTATTTTTGAAGGAGAGAAGTATTGGGAAGGTAATAAAGATGACATTTTCCATGTGCAAAATAAGCAGTTGGAAGACTTTATTTTTGCATCAAAGATGTTTAGAAAGATAAAGGAGGCAAATAAATAAAGAGGCTGTATTAAGCCTCTTTTTGCAATATTTATCTTTGGGGTATTCTCATATCGTATTCCAAAGGATGACTGATTTTATATTCTTTGTTAATGGGGGTAAAGGATCTCGCTGTTGATTTTAATGAAGCTCCTGTTGGCTTAACTCCTGTTAAATACTCCAATGCCAAAGCAAGAAAATCTTCTTTAATATCACCCAACGGGTAGTATTCATCTGCAGGTAAAAGATCTTTCCTCTCTAAGTTTGGTAAAAGGCCTTGTCTGTAATCTATTGAATTATCCTTATTCTCAACACGTAAAACGATTGGTTGTAATGCCCAATTTCCAATCTCAGCTTCATCATGAATAGTCTGAGAGGCATAGTATTTTCCATGTGTTTGTTCTCCAATATGATAGACGGTCATAAATGGACTTAATCCATACATTACCATCTCACTTGCCGATGCAGTTTTATAGGTTGTTAGAACTACAAGTCTGTTAAGGTTTAAGTTATTGCTGTTATCTTCCAAACGAGAAGTAAACATGTCAATTTCATCTGGATAGGTAGAACTATAATAATCCATTAGATCCTGATTGTAAGCTAAGTTTATAAATACATCACCAATAGCAGAACTTGGAGCTATCATGCTACTTAGAAGGATAGCTGTAGAAACGGCTCCTCCGCCATTATAACGCAAGTCTAAAACTAATTCAGTAACTCCCTGGCTTTTGAAATCTGCAAAAACAGATTCCAATTGGTCATCATAATCGTCAATGAAGGATTTATACATCAGGTATCCTATTTTTTTTCCTTCGTATTCAATGACTTTACTGATATGAATGGGATTTGTTTGCAATACTATGGCTGCTAATTGTACAGATGGACTTAATGGTGTTATACTATAATCATTATTAAGTACCCCGAAAGTCATTGTATAGCTATCTTGGTTAAGTAGCGATGAGTAATTGTAAATTGTTAAATTTTGATTATTTATTTTGTAAAACATCATACCACGTTCTAAACCAGCTTCTGCTGCAGGAGATTCCGGTTCAACATATTCAATGATTCCAGCTACATTATTCGTTTCACCAATTATTCCTAACCGGAACGAATGTCCCATGGATTTTCTAACACCAGAAAAATAATCCAATAATCCTTGATAATCATTTGTTAAAAATGACCATTGGTCGATGTTTCGATTTAATTCTTCATCAAAACTGGCAGATAAAAGTGTATCGAAATAATTATAACTACTACCATAGTCGGCATAGTTTACATTCGGAAGGTTACTGTTCCAGAAGTATCCCTCTTCCATCACTTCACTAATGTATTTATTAACTTTTAAAGATTCCGATGGACTATCATCCCTGCAGGAGATAAATAAGAGTGAAACGATAAAAGCAATATAAGATAACCAGCATATCTTTTTCATGTGTGTAAAATTGAAATGAGGCTGAAAAATAGTTATAATTTTAATAGATTGGTGGTGGAACAGAATATTAAAGTATGACTAAGAATAGTGAATTATTACTAAGTGATTGCAAGGTATATTGTATTTTAAGAGGAAATGAGAATCAATTACCTTCTAAAAAGAAAGATGCTGAAAGAAAGGTTCAATTAACTAGAATTAGACAAATTTTTCCGTTTGTTTTTAAGCAAGAAATAAGAAATAGTGACAGCTTTAAATTAAGTTTTTCACATCAGTTTTTTAGTGGAGATAATTATTCTTTTAAAAGAAAGCAGGATGAGAAGGTAGGAATCCAATGGATAGATTTTAGTGTACAATTGTTACCTATGTTATTGGCGTTAAAAAGAATTGATTTGGAGAAATCAGTATCAGACCTTGTCAATGGCCTTATTCTTGAAGTTGAGCACTCAAATAAGAATAGATGCAGTATTGAATTAAATTGGAAATGGTTAAATGAATTTGTTGAGAATTATCGTATTCAAAGTTTTACTGAAAGAATTGGTCAGCCAGAAATGGATATGATGGATTTGATTGATAAATTTTACGATGAAATTAAAATGACTCATATACACCCAGTTTCATATCGTCAATTATTTGAGTGGTTTGGAGAAGCTACTGTTGAAATTGGATATAATGCGTTTGACCTATATAATCAATCCAGAGATAGAGAAATGGCTTGGAAAAAAGCAATAAATAATCACTTAACTATTTATAATATTGATGACAATTTGTTTAATTATATTATAGACAAGAAGATATACAAGTTATTAAAATACAGTTAGTATGGTAGATTAAAACAAAAAAGGTCGCAAAATTTTGCAGCCTTTTTTGTTTATGAATTATTCTTTAATTGTAGTATTCATCTTTTACACAGGCAAAAGCAAGATAAAACATAAATCCATTTATGAGTAAGCCAACGATATTGAATGAAAAAATATTCAATATTAGACTTATACCAGTCAAAATTAAAGAAAGTATTATGGTCCACTTTTGACCTTTAAAAATGCCAATAGTAATAAAAATCCCAAGAATTACAAAGGCTAAAACGATACCCCCAATAAGAGCAGTACCGGCACCTGCTAACATAGCCAAGCCAGATTGCTCAAGGTAAGGAGCGATTGCTGCTCCTGCTATTAATAAACTCAATGAGGCTATTAGACCGAAAAAAACACCAATAGCATT
This sequence comes from uncultured Carboxylicivirga sp., assembly GCF_963674565.1. Taxonomy (NCBI): domain Bacteria; kingdom Pseudomonadati; phylum Bacteroidota; class Bacteroidia; order Marinilabiliales; family Marinilabiliaceae; genus Carboxylicivirga; species uncultured Carboxylicivirga sp. The sequence continues at coordinate 3,757,136 of NZ_OY771430.1, read as the reverse complement.
TAAAATACCTAATACAGTTCCTTGCCAAGGACGAGTAGTTGAACTCATAGAAAAAGAATTAAATGGTTATTAAAATATTACTGTGAATAATAAATAAAAATAGTAAAAAAATAAAAGCCGACGTAAGTCGGCTTTAAAATAGAGATATAACTTTTTTATAATCCTCTAACATTCTTTTCCCATTTCCAGGCCGATTCAAGAGTTTCTTCCAGCGACTTTTCAGCTTTCCAGCCTAATTCCTGGTTACCATATGTTGTATCAGCCCATATCTTTTCAATATCACCGGCACGTCGACCAACAACCTTGTATTTTAAATCTACTTTGTTCACTTCAATAAATGCCTTCACTAGTTGCATTACTGAATAGCCTTCGCCTGTTCCAACATTGAAAAATTCGTAATTATCTTTTTGCTTTCCTTTCAACATTCGATCAATGGCAACAACGTGAGCTTTGGCCAAATCAACAACATTAATATAATCACGAATGGCAGTTCCGTCTGGAGTATCATAATCTTCTCCAAAGATGCTTAATTCTTCGCGAAGACCGGCTGCAGTTTGAGTTATAAAAGGAACCAGATTGTTTGGCACACCAACAGGAAGTTCACCGATTAATCCACTTTCGTGTGCACCAATAGGGTTGAAATATCTTAGAGCGATGCAATTAATGGTCTCATTGGTTTTACAATAGTCGCGCATAATATCTTCACAAATAGCCTTTGTATTACCATAAGGTGATTCAGCTTCTTTACGTGGAGTTTCTTCAGTTACAGGTAACACATCCGGTTGTCCGTAAACAGTACATGAAGATGAAAATACCATATGAGGTACTTTATATTTATTCATGCACTCTAGTAGATTCATTAGAGAACCCAGGTTATTGCGGTAATATTCAAGCGGTTTCTGAACTGATTCGCCAACTGCTTTGAATGCAGCAAAATGAATAATGGCTGAAATATCAGTGTGTTTTTGGAAAAATGCATCTGTTTTATCTCTCTCTGATAAATCAAATTTTTCAAAAGCCGGGCGTATACCTGTGATTTTTTCAATATTGTCGAGTACTTCGATATTCGAGTTTGACAGGTTATCAACAATAACAACATCGTAACCTTGATTTTGAAGCTCCACTACAGTGTGAGAACCAATATAACCAGTTCCACCGGTAACCAGAATTTGCATAGCTAAAGATTTTTATCTGCGTTTAAATGATATTCATGCTTAATGAGAGGATAAAAGTAATAAATACTTTTAATAATTATTGACTTTTAATGTTAATTTGGTAACTTAGATTGTAATTTATTGGTAATAAGTAATCGAGGGTTGTGTGGCTTGCTTTATTAACATGTTATAAACAGGTGTTGATAGAAAGATGAAGGATTCCGTACTTTATTTACTAATTTTGTAAATATGACAACGATTGAACAACATATTTCGAATCTGCTTTACACGCATGATTGCGTGATAATCCCTGATTTTGGAGCTTTTGTTGCCAGTTTGGCAAGTGCCAGAATAGATAGGGATAAAAACATATTATTACCACCTTCAAAAGAAATAGGTTTTAATAGAAGCTTATCTCATAATGATAGTTTGTTGATAAGTACATTTGCACAAAGAAAAGGATTGACTTATAGTCATGCTAAAATTGAGGTGGAGCGTTTTCGTGCAAAAGTTATTGATCAGTTAGAAGCTGGCAATGAAGTTTTTTTGGACAAGATTGGTACTTTGAAACTTGATGCGATTGGAAATGTTCAGTTTACGTCAGCTACTACAGAGAATTATTTATCAGAATCATTTGGGTTGACATCATTTCATTTTACACCGGAGATAAATATTAACCCGGTTAAGGAAAATATTCAGGTGAAACGTCTGCTAAAGCCTTTATCACAAAGAAATATTGCTGCAACAGTTACATTGTTGATTGCATTATTTGCTATTTCACCAAGCATTAAAGATTCTGGTATCGACAAAAATTATAGTACAGCTGGAACACTTGATTATTTATTCCCAGCAAAGGCAGATAATCATGAGTTGGTTGTTGAAGCCCAGGATTTTTCTAAAGCTGCAACTGAAGATGAACTGGTTGTAAAGGAAACAATAGCTATAGAAGAGAATCATTTCTTTTTAATAGCAGGTAGTTTTAAAAAAGAGAGTCAGGCAAAACAGTTTTTGAAACAAATTCAGTTAAAAGGAGAAGAGCAGGCATTTGTATTGGAAAGTCCGAATAAAAGATACAGAGTCGCATTAGATGGTTATACAAATAAGCCTGAAGCTGTTAATTCAATGAATAATTATCGATTGCAGGAAAATTTTAAAACTGTTTGGGTTTTAAAACAATAGTTTATTTGTCAAGTCTTACTTGAAATATTGAAGCACATTGAAGCAAAAAAGGTCCGCATTAGCGGACCTTTTTGTATTATGCATTATAGTGATTATCTGATTTCAGATCCTGGTTTAACTATATTAGCAGGTGAAATAAATTCAAGCTTACCTGTTGCATCTTCAGCCATCAAGATCATTCCTTGAGATTCGATACCTCTTATTTTACGTGGAGCCAAATTAACCAGAATACTTACCTGTTTACCAATGATAGCTTCAGGTTCAAAATATTCAGCAATACCTGAAACAACAGTCCGCTGATCAATTCCGGTATCGACTTTCAATTGAAGCAATTTTTTGGTTTTAGCTACCTTTTCAGCCTCTATAATGGTTCCAACTCGGATGTCCATTTTTGTGAAATCGTCAAACTCAATATTTGCCTTTGCCGGAGCAGCAGTTTTACTAGCTGCTTCATTGTTTAATTTTGTTTGTTGCAATTTATCAAGTTGAGTCTGAATAGTATCATCTTCAATTTTTTCGAATAACAATTTAGGTTTGTTGATTTTCTTACCTGTTTCAAGTAAGGTTAAATTACCACATGCTGTCCAGTCAAGATTAGTCAAATTGAGCATGTCTTGCATTTTCTTTGCAGTAAACGGTAAAAATGGTTCAATCAGAATTGAAATATTGGCTGTAATCTGCAATGCAATATTCATGATTGTTTTTACACGCTCGGCATCTGTTTTAATCAATTTCCATGGCTCAGTGTCGGCAAGGTATTTATTACCCAGGCGAGATAAATTAATTGCTTCTCGCACGGCTTCACGGAAACGGAAATTATCCAAAGCTTCTTCAACACGCTTAACTATTGCAGGAATCTCATTTAGAGTTTCAGTATCGAAATCATTTAATTCACCAGCGGCAGGCACTTTTCCATCGTAGTATTTATGAGTTAACACCACGGCACGGTTTACAAAGTTCCCAAGGATGGCAACCAGTTCGTTGTTATTACGAGCCTGAAAATCTTTCCAGGTAAAATCGTTGTCTTTTGTTTCAGGAGCATTTGCAGTAAGAGTATATCTTAATACATCCTGCTTATTTTCAAAATCAACCAAATATTCGTGCAACCAAACTGCCCAGTTTCGTGATGTTGAAATCTTATCGCCTTCCAGGTTCAGGAATTCGTTGGCAGGTACATTCTCTGGCAAGATATAACTTCCTTCTGCTTTCAACATAGATGGGAAAACAATACAGTGGAAAACAATATTGTCTTTACCAATGAAATGCAACATACGTGATTCAGGATCTTTCCAGTATTTTTCCCACTCAGGAGTTAAATCTTTTGTTGCAGATATATATCCGATTGGAGCATCAAACCAAACGTATAAAACTTTACCATCAGCACCTTCAACAGGTACAGGTACCCCCCAATCTAAATCGCGACTTACGGCACGAGGCTGCAACCCAAGATCAATCCATGATTTACATTGGCCGTAAACATTAGATTTCCATTCCTTATGTCCTTCCAGAATCCATTCTTTTAAAAATGGCTCGTGTTTATCTAATGGCAGATACCAGTGTTTGGTAGTACGAATAACAGGAGTACTGCCCGAAATAACCGAACGAGGATTCACTAGATCAGTTGCATTTAATGATGTACCGCAACTCTCACACTGATCTCCGTAGGCTCCTTCACTTTTACAATGAGGGCATGTGCCGGTAATATATCTGTCGGCCAAAAATTGTTTGGCTTCTTCATCATAATATTGCTCAGACTCTTTTTCAATAAACTCACCCTTTTCATATAGTGTTTTGAAAAACTCAGAAGCGGTTTCGTAGTGAGTCTTTGAGGTTGTGCGGGAATAGATATCAAATGAAATACCAAATTTTTCAAATGAGTCTTTGATAATTCCATGGTATTTGTCAACAATGTCCTGCGGAGTTACGCCTTCGTTTTTTGCTTTCAGAGTGATAGGAACACCGTGTTCATCTGATCCTCCAATTAATATAACATCTTCCTTCTTCAAACGCAGGTAACGTACATAAATGTCAGCAGGTACATAAACTCCGGCAAGGTGTCCGATGTGAACAGGTCCGTTGGCGTATGGTAATGCTGTTGTTACCAGTGTTCTTTTAAAATTTCCCGTCTTCATTCCGTCTGAATTGTTTTATGGTTGGGTAATATAAATCAAAACAAAACCCCGCATCATTCGGGGCATTTTATTAACTTCACAAAGATATGCAAACTATTTAAAATTAGTAGTAAGATTAGAATATCATCGCCAAATGCAATTGCATATAAATGGTTTGATGTTTTGTTCTTGATACTTGATGATAAGAAGTATGATATTTCCAAAATCGTTAACAAAAGGATCAACCATAGGTATTGTATCGCCTGCAGGTAAAATTGATTCAGAAACAATTCATTTCGCTGAAAAATTTCTGCAAAGTCTTGGATACAAAGTAGTGGTTGGAGAACATGCCGGTAATGCCTATCACCAGTTTGCCGGTAACGACGAACATCGTGCAGCAGATTTGCAAATGATGCTGAATCGCACGGATATCGATGCCATTTTTTGTTCTAGAGGAGGTTATGGTACAGGGCGAATAATAGATAAGCTGGATTTTACTCATTTTATCGATAATCCAAAATGGATTGTTGGTTACAGCGATATCACAGTTTTGCATGCCCGTTTGCAGAATGAATTAAAGATGGCTTCAATACATGGTCCCATGCCTAAGAATTTTCCGGATAAATCGAAAGATGATGAGGATATGCTGCAATTATTTAAGATTTTGCATGGAGAATTACCAACATATAAATTCAAACCTCATTTATTAAACCGTAATGGTGAAGCTGAGGGTTTATTGATTGGAGGAAATTTATCACTGATTCATGCATTGAGATCAACTCCTTATGATGCAGAACCGCATGGAAAGATCTTGTTTATTGAAGATGTATCGGAGTATTTATACAATCTCGATCGGATGATGCATAATTTAAAGTTAAGCGGATTCTTAAAGCAATTAAGTGGATTAATTGTAGGACAGTTTACAGAAATGAAAGATAATGATGAGAAGTTTGGATTAACTGCTTATGAGATTATTAAAGAAGCAGTAAAAGAATATGATTATCCGGTAATTTTTGGATTTCCTGCCGGACATGGAAATATTAACATGCCATTAGTGTTGGGTAAACGAATTACTATGTCGGCATGTAATTGCGATGTCAAAATTAAATTTTAAAATGGCAGATCATAACGAACTGGGTAAGGTAGGGGAGGAAGTTGCAGCCAGGTATCTAGCTGAGAGGGGATTTGTGATTGTGGAACGAAACTGGCGATATAATAAGAAGGAGCTGGATTTGATTGCCTATGATGATAATCAACTTGTGATTATAGAAGTAAAAACTCGCACAAGTGATGGTTGGGAGCATCCAAAAGAAGCGATAACTACATCTAAAATTCGTTTTATTGTTGAGGCTACAGAAGCTTATATTATTGAGAATGATATAGAGAATGAGGTTCGGTTTGATGTGGTTACAGTGATACCTGATAATGGTGATTGGGAAATTGAATATTTAAAAGAGGCGTTTCATCCTAGCTTATAAAAAGATTTTATGAACATTGAAGAATTCAGGGAGTATTGTTTAAAGAAAGAAATGGTAACGGAAGAATTTCCATTTGATGAATCAACATTGGTTTTTAAGGTAGCCGGTAAAATGTTTGCGTTAACTGATCTGGAAGAGGATTTCAGGATAAACCTTAAATGTATTCCCGAAAAAGCCGTTGAGTTACGCGAACAGTATAGTTGTGTCATACCAGGATATCACATGAGTAAAAAACATTGGAATACCGTATTGGTAGATGGAACGGTTAAGGATGAGATTTTATTTCAATGGATTGATGATTCGTATGACCTGATAGTAGGAGGTTTACCCAAAAAAATACGTGAACAAATGGCTGGAGGCAACTAATTTTATAATATTGCGTATTATTTCCTATTGTTTTCAAACACCTGAATCATTGATAGAATGAAGAAACTGATAAGTTATTTTTTACAAGGTATTCTATATATTGCTCCCATTGCTGTAACACTTTATGTTTTTGTAATTGCATTTATTTGGTTGGATGGGCTTCTTCGAAATCTGGAGATCTTTGAGCATGGCACGTTTTCGAAGTTCAGTTTTCCAGGTATTGGTCTATTAATTATTCTTTCAACTGTAACGTTAATCGGTTTTATCGGACAAAAACTGATAACATCTCCTATTTCCAGTGCTTTTGATCTTTTGTTAAAAAAAGCACCTTTAATTAAAATGATATACAGCTCGGTTAAGGATTTACTTTCAGCTTTTGTTGGTAAGGAGCGTAAATTTGAAAAACCTGTGATGGTGACCTTAGATAAGGAGGGAATTTTGCACCGACTAGGCTTTATAACAGCATTGGATCTTGAAGATATAGGTATCAAAGATAAGATTGCAGTATATCTTCCAAGTTCATATGGCGTACTGGGTGAATTATATATTGTGCCTTCAGATAAAGTACAACCCTTAGATGCGAACTCTGCGGATGTAATGAAATTTATAGTTTCGGGTGGAGTAACAAAAGTGAATTAGTTAATTTCTAGTCATTGAATTAATAACAACTGAAAATTCATTCTTCTTCGTTTGTTAATTTATACCATGTTTTTTAATGATAATACAATAAGTGTTTAACAATCAGATTTAATTATTCGGCTTGTTGTTCTTTTTCGTGTTTCCTTAAAAAATAAACGATACCATATTGAGTAGCTTTTTTCCTTTTTTCTTCAGGTGAAAGACTCTCGAATTTAGCTTCAATGGCATTCCATGCCGATAGAATAATGTTATCTGCATTCTGACGCAATAACACTACTTTTTCGTGCATTTTTTGGGTTGTAACCAATAAGTTTTTGTGATTATTATAATACTCTTTAAATTTTTCGAACTGAACTTTTACAACTGCAATAGATGGATTGTAGATACGGGTTCCTCCTTGCGACATACGACGCTCTTCCCCTTCGATCAGATCTTTCCCGATTTGCAAAAGTTGTTGTTCTGTTCCCATCTCTGGTACTGATTTATCATCTTCTGTCAGGCCAAACAATTTTCTGGTTTCAGGTTTGATTTCTTTGCGGGCTACACAAAAGTTAAATACCTGAATAAAATGAGAAATGTATAATCTGGCCGATTTAAACTGATCTGATAGAAGTTTTCCATACTTAGCCTGTCTTTCTTTACTAAAGTTGTATTGATTAATGGCTTGTTCAAACTGTGGCAAGAAAGACTGAAGCTCTAAAAACAGCTTTTGCGAGAAAGCTAATTCGAAAGGATTCTCCTGCATCCCTTTTAATTGTAAGGCCTTCATGGCTCTCAATCGGGCTTGATCGGTATTAGGCAGACGACGATATGGCATAGTCAATCAGTTTAAATGGAACCTATTCGCACCTAAAATAAAAAAAATACATATTATTAACAAGTTAAATTCTAATGAAATAACGTTTAGTCGGAAATGAAGTGCAAAAAAAACCACCTTTCTAATGAAAGGTGGTTGGAGGAGTATAAAAAGCTTCAAGCCTTAGTCTTGAAATTTAGCTTTTAAAAATTCACGGTTCAAACGGGCGATGTTTGAAATTGAAACACTCTTAGGACATTCAACTTCGCAAGCACCGGTATTGGTACAGTTACCAAAACCCAGTTCATCCATTTTGGTAACCATGTTTTTAGCACGACGGGCAGCTTCAACTTTACCTTGTGGTAACAAAGCCAAGTGACTAACTTTTGCAGAAACGAACAACATTGCAGATCCGTTTTTACATGTTGCTACACAAGCACCACATCCAATACATGAAGCGGCATCCATAGCCTCATCAGCATCATCCTTAGGAATAGGAATAGCGTTAGCGTCAGGTACACCACCAGTACTTACAGATGTGTATCCACCAGCAGCAATAATCTGATCGAAAGCACTACGGTTTACAATCAAATCTTTAATTACAGGAAAACCTGCAGAACGCCATGGTTCAATGGTAATGGTTTCACCATCTTTGAACTTACGCATGTGCAACTGACAAGTAGTAACATCATCATCTGGTCCGTGCGGACGTCCGTTGATGTATAATGAACACATACCACAAATACCTTCACGACAATCGTGATCAAAAGCAACTGGTTCACTGCCTTCGTTTACCAACTGCTCATTCAGGATGTCCATCATTTCAAGGAATGAACTGTCGGTAGATACTTTCTCTAATTTGTATGTTTCAAAACGACCTTTATCCTTAGGCCCGTTCTGACGCCAAACCTTTAGAGTCAAATTTATATTATTTTCCATTTTTCTCTGTTTAACTATTGAAACTAATGACCTGTGAGATTATTTATAATTACGTTGAGCAACTTTAACCACTTCAAAAGTAAGGTCTTCCTTGATTAACTCAGGAGCTTTGTCCTCACCTTGATATTGCCAACAAGCAGCGTATGCAAATTTGTCATCCTGACGTTTTGCTTCACCTTCTTCGGTTTGGAACTCTTCGCGGAAGTGACCACCACAAGATTCCTCACGATTCAGTGCATCGCGTGCCATTAAATCACCAATCTCAATAAAGTCAGCCAAACGAGAAGCTTTTTCTAATTCTACGTTCATTCCTTCTGATGATCCAGGGATACGAACATTTGAATAGAATTCTTTCTTGATTGCTGCAATTTTCTCGATAGCTGTTTCTAATCCTTCTTTGGTACGTGCCATTCCAACAAAATCCCACATCACTAAACCTAGTTCTTTATGGATGCTGTCAACAGAACGATTTCCTTTAATATCCAATAATTTTGCAAATTTATCTTTTGCAGTTTTTTCTGCTTCAACAAATTCTTTTTCATCACCGGTCATACGTGGTGTTGAAATATCATCAGCCAAGTAGTTTTGGATTGTGTAAGGAAGAACGAAATAACCATCAGCTAAACCTTGCATCAAAGCTGAAGCACCTAAACGGTTTGCTCCGTGATCAGAGAAGTTAGCTTCACCGGCTGCAAATAAACCAGGGATTGTTGTTTGTAATTCATAATCAACCCAGATACCACCCATTGTATAGTGAATAGCAGGATAGATCATCATTGGTGTTTCGTATGGATTGTCATCAACAATCTTTTCGTACATCTGGAATAAGTTTCCGTAACGGGCACGAATTGCATCTTCACCTAGGCGTTCAATGGCTGATTTGAAATCAAGATAAACAGCTAAGCCTGTTGCGCCTACACCAAAACCTGCATCACAACGCTCTTTAGCTGCACGAGATGCAACATCACGAGGTACAAGGTTACCAAAAGCAGGGTAGCGACGCTCTAAATAGTAGTCGCGATCTTCTTCTTTAATATCTTTTGGTTTCAGCTTTCCTGCACGGATAGCTTCAACATCTTCTTTCTTTTTTGGAACCCAGATACGACCATCGTTACGTAATGATTCCGACATCAAAGTAAGTTTCGACTGGAATTCACCGTGTACAGGAATACAAGTTGGGTGAATTTGTGCAAAACATGGGTTTGCAAACAAAGCACCTTTTTGGTAAGCCTTAATTGCTGCCGAACCATTTGAGCCCATTGCATTGGTAGAAAGGAAGAACGTGTTACCGTAACCACCTGTAGCCAATACAACTGCATGACCGAAATGACGTTGGAATTCGCCGGTTACAAGGTCGCGGGCAATAACACCACGAGCTTTACCGTCAACCATTACAATGTCAACAATTTCGGTACGTGTATATAAGTTTACTGTACCTGCATTTACCTGACGCATTAAAGCCTGGTAAGCACCAATTAACAACTGCTGACCTGTTTGTCCTTTTGCATAGAAAGTACGACTAACCTGAGCACCACCAAATGAACGGTTGTCAAGCAAACCTCCGTACTCACGCGCGAAAGGTACTCCCTGAGCCACACATTGGTCGATAATGTCGTTACTTACTTCAGCTAAACGGTGTACGTTAGCTTCACGAGCACGGTAGTCACCACCTTTAACTGTATCATAAAATAAACGGTGTACAGAGTCACCATCGTTTGGATAATTTTTGGCTGCGTTTATACCTCCCTGTGCCGCAATAGAGTGAGCACGACGAGGTGAATCCTGAATGGTAAAGTTCTTTACATTGAACCCCATTTCGCCAAAAGAGGCAGCAGCTGAAGCTCCCGCTAAACCTGTTCCTACAACAATAATATCCAGTTTACGCTTATTCGCAGGGTTAACCAGTTTCTGGTTAGCTTTATAATTAGACCACTTTTCGGCCAATGGCCCTTCGGGTATCTTAGAATCTAATTTCATATCTTAATAATTAATTAAATTATGACAATAACATTGCAACAACAATAACACAGAAACCGAGACTTACAGCCCATGCAAAGATTGTTCCGATGATGGTCCAACGTTTACGCCAAATCCCATTGTTTAAACCAACAGTTTGGAATGCTGACCAAAAACCATGTGTCAGGTGTAAGGCCAATCCTAAACAGCCAATAATGTATAAAATGGCCTTAACAGGATTTTGCAGATTGTTTTTTACAAGTGTGTAGGTGTCATGCATGTGAGTGCCATGAACTTCTGGAGCTGTACCTGTAATCTGAAGAGGTACAAAATAATCGTAAACATGAACAGTTAAGAAGGCAAGTACAACAATACCTAAAATACCCATGTTTTTTGATGCCCACATTACTTCTTTTGTGTTGTTGCCTGAGGCATATTTAGCATTTCCTCGTGCCTTATTGTTTTGCGCAGTTAAAATAGCTGCATAAACAATGTGCACAATAAAACCTAAAGCCAACACCGGTTGTAATCCAAACTTAATAAGTGGTAAAGCCATGAAATTAGCAGCAATGTTAAATGTTTCGCCGCCATCAGGAACCAACAAACATAAGTTAATGGATAAATGGACTATCAGAAAGATAATCAAGAAAAGTCCTGATGCACCCATCATGAATTTTCTTCCAATCGAGGAACCGAAAAAAGTACCCATAAGAATCCTTTTAAAATTTATTGAATTGTGTAATTAATTTTTGATTTTTAAGTGTGCAAATGTAAATGTGAAAGTGCCTTTTGGCAAGCAATAATAAAGAAAAAATTCTCTATTTATATCAATTCTAATTAATTCTTGATTTTTCACTTTCTGATCGACTAAATTTTAACAAATATTATTACAATTTACCATTTATTTAAGGTATTCATTTACATATAAATCATACGTAACTAGTATTGTTTCCGGCGGGTTAAAACAGTTTGAGTAAAGTTAATAAAATGTTTTGAGTGGAACTTTACATTATCTTTAAATAATGAATGATTTAACTCTTACATATTGTAAAATTGGATCTAAAAAAGATAAATGAAGTACAAAATCAATGATCTGACAAAATAGTGAATTCGGAGTTATTAGTTTCATAGCATATAAGAAGAAGTAAATTAAGTGTTAGAAAATCTCTGTTTAATGAAGGGTGAAATGAGGTTATGAAAATTTTTAATCTGCCTATTTGGCAAATAAAAAATAAATGTGCTTTTATTGAAGGCTTTTTATATTCGTCTAAAGTTTTATACTTTTGTTGATGATAGAGTAAAACAATCATACATTTACGACCATGCAAGAAGAAATTGAATTAGTACTGGAAGATACCAAAGAAAGAATGGAAAAGGCTCTGGAACATCTTGACAATGAACTGGCCAAAATTCGCGCTGGTAAAGCCAATCCAAAAATGCTTGAAGGGGTATTAGTTGAATACTATGGTAGTATGAGTCCACTTTCGCAGGTTGCAAACTTAAGTACTCCTGATCCTAGAACAATTGCGATTCAGCCATGGGAAAAGCAATTAATCGGAGCTATTGAAAAAGGTATTTTAGTTGCTAATTTAGGATTAAATCCAGATAATAATGGTGAGATAATTCGAATTAATATTCCGCCGTTAACAGAAGAGCGCAGACGTGATTTAGTAAAGCAGGCGAAAAAAGAATGTGAAGATGCTAAAGTAAGTATTCGCAGTGCTCGTCGTGATAGCAACGAAGAATTAAAGAGGATGAAGAAAGATGGCCTGTCAGAAGATCTTGAAAAAGATGCCGAAGCAGATGTTCAAAAGATGACTGATGCCTTTATTAAGAAGATTGATGAAATGTTTGAGGTAAAAGAAAAGGATATTCTTACTGTATAACCTCTACAATAATATATGGTAACCCCGATTTTTATCGGGGTTTTTTATTGCCTTAAGTTTTTAACTTTACTCATGAATGTTTTGACGCGTTCGATGTCAACATCATTTGTCCACATACCATCTTCTTTGAAATGGGAGCCGATAATAAAAACGTCTGCCTGATGCCAATAAGTTTCAATGTTATCTGCTGTAATTCCTGATCCTATTAGAATAGGTGATTTCAGTGCTGATTTTAAACCGGCCAGATCGGCTGGTTCAACGGCTTCACCAGTACTATTTCCTGTAATGATAATTCCATCGCTCAAAAAGAATTCTGCTGCTTTTGCTGTTTCAAGTAGTGAAACAGCAGACGTAATAGCATGGGAAGAATGTTTCTTTTTAATATCGGTAAAGATCTTTATTTTTTCAGCACCAATTAATTTGCGATATCTTAATAATTCACCTGCACAGCTATTCATCAGTCCTTCGTCGGCAACATGCGAAAAAACAAATCCTTCAGTCCGAATAAAGTCAAGATCATTAGCATGGGCAACCGCCAGGGCTTGTTTATTGGCTCCGGCTAAAATCTGAATGCCTATTGGAATATTAATGTTTCTTCTGATCTCGTTGGCTATAACTGCCATTGCTGCTGTGATTTCATGACCGACCTCTTTGTTCAAATAAGGAATATCATGCATATTCTCAATCATAATCGCATCAATACCTGCTTTTTGATAGAGGATTGCTTCGGATACAGCTTTCTTTGCAATTTCCTTTACCGATGATTGATTATGTGGAGTGCCGGGCAATGCACCAACATGTATCATGCCGACAATAATTTTGTCTGGCGATCTAAGGTTCATATTAACTTAAGCTTGATTTCTGTTTCCTGGAACGTACTTATTGATGGTCAGTAATAAATCTTCGTAACCAATAGGTTTGGCAATGTAGTCATCACAACCAGCTTCCTTAGATTTTTCTTTTTCTTCAGAAAGAGCATAAGCCGTTTGAGCGATTACCGGAACATTTTTACTGATACTCTTAATCTCGCGGGTTGCAGTATATCCATCCATTAGTGGCATCTTAATATCCATCAATACAAGGTCGATATTATTTACCTTGCGGAATACATTTACCGCTTCCTGACCATCCTTTGCCCAGATCAGACTTGCATTGGATAATGCCAGAGCAACTTCTATGTATCTGAAGTTGTCTTCTTCATCCTCAGCTACAAGAAATGTTTTGCCTTCCCAATTGAAATCCTGAATAGCCTCTCTTTTTTTATCTTCTTCAAGCTTTTGGTTCATAAGTCGGTGGTAAGGTAGCGTGAAATAGAATGTTGTTCCAATCATCGCTTCCGATTCGACCCAAATTTCTCCGCCTAATAAGTCGACCAGGTGTTTGGCGATTGAAAGTCCAATACCGGTTCCACCATAAAGTCGTTGCTTGTCGTTGTTAAATTTAGAGAAACGTTCAAAAATCTCATTTTCTTTGCCTCGAGGAAGACCAATGCCTGTGTCTTTAACATAGAATTGTAGAAACTGATCTTCGATTTGCGTATATCCAAATTCAATAAAACCACGTTCGGTAAATTTAATGGCATTACCTATGAGGTTTACAAGAATTTGTTTCAGTCTGTGTTCGTCAGTGAGTATAAGAATGTTATTGTCACTAACCCCTTCTTTAAGGTACAGCTTTAGATTAAATAAACCTCTGCGTTTGATATCTTCATGAAAGTTTTCAAAAATATCAGACATTAACGAATGAAGTTTACAAGGGCCGTTCTTGATTTGTAATTGTCCACTGTCCAGTTTTGAGATATCAATGATATCTTCTACCAGTGTAAGGAGGTTTTTTCCGTTTATCTTGATAAGATTAACAAATTCCTCTTTTTCGGTAGTATCAATCTCAGGATGAGACAATAGGTTTGAGAATCCCAAAATGGCATTCATCGGGGTCCTGATTTCGTGCGACATGTTCGACAAGAAAGAGGTCTTGAGGCGGTCACTTTCCTCTGCCTTTCTTTTTGCCAATACAAGGTTTTCATGTTCACGGCGGAGTAATCTTCTGAATCGTTGTTCTTTTTTAAGACTGAACAACATGCCGTTTAATAAGCTGTTAAGCGGTAGGAGGGTGATAAGAATAACTATAGTGAAAACGACTGCAAGTCGCAGAAAATCCATGAATGGAATGGCTGGTTTATAAGGGATTTCAATTATTGGTATATACAGCAATACTGCTGAAACCGTTAATGAAACAGTAGAAATCAGGATGGATAACCATGCGCTTTTTTGACCGACAAGAATGCCTGCCATAAGTGTATAGGAAAGCAAAAACATGTATCCAACAGCTGAATTATTTGCTTTGAGAACCTGGTAAATGCCTATTAGATATATTAAAAACAATATCCACCCAACCCTGAATTTAAAAGGTAAAGATCTGACTGAGGTCACAAAAACAGCCGATAAGAAAACAAAGGTGGTGAATACTGCGTTGGTGTAGGCTTCTTCCTGGATAAAGGTAAGTCCCAGATATAGGTAAACTACCAGGCCAAAAAACAAGACTCCAATGGAGAAATAATGGAATATGCGCTCACGCCAGTAGTGAAGGCCATCTCCAGTTGGTGTGGATGAAGGACCTAAGCGCCTACGGATAAACACATCTATTTCCCTTACTAGCCTTGAACCTTTACTCTTTGCCATGAATTGATTAAGGCTTTACTTGTGTGTGACCATAATGGGTTAGTTAATCTTACCTTGCTAAAGGTAATTATTTCTAATAGTTATTCTAAGGTTTAAAAAGAAAAAGTAGGTAACAACTTATTAACAATTTTGAATATTTTTTATACGGTTGAACAGGATGCTGTGTAACTGACTTGATTATGACCAAAAGCTTCTCCCTTCGGGACAATTGTGACACATGTTGATGTTTTTTTTATTCTGCAGGATGGTAGTTTTAAACAGTTGACTTTCTTTTGATTTCCATATTTCGGAAAAGCTATTATTGGAAAGGTCGCCTAATTTATAAATGGCATCTTTATCGTAACAACAAGGGGCAACTTTACCATTCCAGGTAATAACGGCTGAATGCCATTGACGCCAGCATTTGTTTAACATTCTTCCTTTTAGTCTCAACAGATGAGTGTTTTCGTAACGACGAAAGCGTTCGATTGTGGGAGGTTTGACTGGGCTTTGACTGTAATTGTTAAATTGGGCTGTTTTAAATTCAAGTTTATCAACAGATAAATTTTTCGCGATTTTCTTTATTTCTTCTAACTGATGTTGATTATGTTTAAAGACCAAAAATTGAATTATAACCAGTGGATATGTTTTATTCAATGCTTTTTTTGCTGAAGTAATGTTTTTAATGCCTTCAATCACTTTATTCAAACTACCTCCAATTCTGTATTTTTCATAACTCTCTTGAGTTGTACCATCAACGGAAAAGATAATTCGTGTAAGGCCAGATTCGACAATTTTTTTGCCCAAAGCAGGTGTTATAAAATGTCCATTAGTTGAAGTTGAAGTGTAAAGGTTTTTATTGTTAGCCAGTTGTATTAATTCAGGAATGTCTGGGTGTATGGTGGGTTCTCCTTGGATATAAAGGTTGAGATAAATGAGTTCTTTTGGTAGTTGGTCTATGATTTTTTTGTATTCAGCCAACGAAATTTTTCCACGAGGTCTTATGAGAGTATTCGTCCCCGTTGGGCATTCTGGGCATTTAAGGTTGCAAATGCTTGTGGGTTCAATGGAAAGAGCTAACGGTTGGTGTTTAATATTTGCAGACCTCCAAATTTGGGTCAAGTTGTAGTTAAGAATAGTCTTAAAAGCATTGGCTATTCTTTTGAGGTTTAAGACTCTAAGAATAGCCCAAGCTTCAAGTATTTTTATTCTTACCATTATTTATTCTCCAATAAATTCAGAATTTGATCCATTTTGGGTGTGAGAATAATTTCTGTTCTGCGATTTGCTTGTAATGAGGCAGCATCCGAACCATCTTTAACTGGTAGAAAGGCACTTCTGCCTGAAGCTGATATCATGGAAGGATCGATTTGGCTATTGTCAAGCATTATTCTCACTACTGATGTAGCACGCTTGACGCTTAAATCCCAATTATCTATAAGAACACCACTTTTAAATGGAATTTTATCAGTGTGTCCTTCAACAATTATTTCAATATTGTTATTTTCTTCTAATACTCGGGCAATTTTTTTAAGGGCTTCAGCTCCCTGTGCGTTGACTTGGTAACTGCCTGATTGGAATAATAATTTCTCTTCAAGTGATACATAAACCTTTCCGTCTTTCATGTGAACTTTTAATTCGTCGCTTGAAAAACCTGTTAGAGCATCATTGATGCTTTTTCTTAGTGCCAAAAGGGCATTGTCTTTTTGTTGAAGGGCTTGTTCTAGTTCCTGTAACCTTGTGTTCTGAGATTCCATTTGACTTTTTGAGGCCGCCAGCTCTTTTTGTTGTTTAAATAGATCTGTCTCTGCTTTATGAAGTGCATCTTCGCGAGCTTGTAACTCTTCCTGTAGTCTTTGTAAAAAGGCTAATAAATCTTTGTTATCGGCATCGCTGCCTGATGAGTTTTTGAATTTTTGTAAGGCGTCTGTATAGCTTTTGTTAAGATCGGCATATTTGTATTGTTCTTTTTGGAGCCTACGACTTAGGTTCGTAGTATCCTGCAGAAGTTGTTCGATTTGTTTTTTTAATCTTTGAACTTCAGCTGAAAGTTCGTTTTTGCTAACCTTTAGTTCTTCGTTCTCTGATCTGAGTATTCCGGCTTCTTGCTCCAGTTGGTTGGCTCTGTCAGCAGTTTCCTGATATTGTTTTAATGGAATACAGGCTGTTGAATAAACAATTGCTATAAAACTTGCTAAAATCCACTTCTTCATAATATGTAATTTTTCAACTCAAAGATTATAAATTATCTTTGTCGGGCAAAATGCATTTTTGACATTTGTCAACGCAACCCAAGTATAGATTATAATAATATGAACGAAGGCTCAAGCCGTTTATTGGATACTATCAATTCTCCAGATGATTTAAAGAAAATCGATTCAGAGTTTCTTCCTCAGGTTTGTGATGAATTGAGAGAGTTTATTATCGATGCTCTTTCATGTAATCCGGGCCATTTTGGAGCAAGTTTGGGTGTGGTTGAACTAACAGTGGCTCTTCATTATGTGTTTAATACGCCTTACGATAAAATTATTTGGGATGTGGGTCATCAGGCATATGGTCATAAAATACTTACTGGTCGTAGGGATAGATTTTATACCAACCGTAAATTTAAAGGAATAAGTGGTTTTCCAAATATTTTCGAGAGTGAATATGATGCGTTTGGAGTAGGCCATTCTTCAACTTCGATTTCTGCTGGTGTGGGTATTGCTGCAGCTGCTGCAATGCGAGGCGATGATCAACAACAGGTGGTTGCGATTATCGGTGATGGAGCAATGACTGCCGGTATGGCATTTGAAGGATTAAATAATATGTCGGCTTTAAAGTCAAATATGACGGTTATATTAAATGATAATAATATGGCCATTGATCCAAATGTTGGCGGATTTAGTGAATACCTTGTTGATATTGCCACCTCTGGAACTTATAACAAACTGAGGTCTGAAGCTTTTAAGGCTTTGGAAAAGATGAAGCTTGCCGGGCCACGCTCAAAAGAGATGATCACCAAGCTTAATAATTCGTTAAAGAATTTGTTAACTAAGCAGACTAATATTTTTGAAGGTCTTAATATCAGGTATTTTGGTCCTGTTGATGGTCATGATGTACAGCATTTAACTCGGGTTTTGAGTGATCTGAAAAACATTAAAGGGCCTAAAGTGCTTCACGTAATTACCAAAAAAGGTAAAGGATTTAAATTTGCTGAAGAAAATCAAACAGCCTGGCATGCTGTGGGTGATAAGTTTGATAAAATAACCGGAGAACTTCTTAAATCAAATACTTCTTCTATTCCTAAGCCTCCAAAATTTCAGGATGTTTTTGGTCAGACGATTGTTGAATTGGCCGAAAAGAATGAGAAGATTGTAGGTATTACACCGGCAATGCCATCGGGGTGTAGTTTAAATATTATGATGGAGAAGATGCCCGATCGTGCATTTGATGTAGGTATAGCAGAGCAACATGCCGTAACTTTTTCGGCAGGGTTGGCAATTGCTGGCTACGTTCCATTTTGTAATATCTATTCATCGTTTATGCAACGGTCATTCGATCAGGTTATTCATGATGTTGCATTGCAAAAGCTTAATGTGGTTTTTTGTTTAGATAGAGGCGGACTTGTTGGGGCAGATGGAGCTACTCATCATGGGGTATATGATTTGTCATTCT
This sequence comes from uncultured Carboxylicivirga sp., assembly GCF_963674565.1. Lineage (NCBI taxonomy): Bacteria > Pseudomonadati > Bacteroidota > Bacteroidia > Marinilabiliales > Marinilabiliaceae > Carboxylicivirga > uncultured Carboxylicivirga sp. Next base: position 3,738,315 of record NZ_OY771430.1, on the reverse strand, counting down.
TCAGGGGAGTTCCAAACTTGATTGTTTCGTCTCCCATAGATGAAATAGAGTTGCGTAATTTAATGTATACTGCTCAGTTACCTGATAAGGGCCCTTTCTCAATAAGGTATCCGCGTGGAATTGGCTCCAATGTGGATTGGCAGCAACCAATGGCTGAGATAAAAATAGGAACAGGGCGAAAACTAAAAGACGGTAATGATTTGGCAGTTCTGTCAATTGGTCCTGTTGGCGTGAAAGCTGGTCAGGTCATCACAAAGATCGAAAGAGATGATTTAACCATAGCGCATTACGATATGCGTTTCGTCAAGCCACTGGATGAGGCGATGCTTCATGAAGTCCTCAAAAAGCATAAACGCATTGTTACCATTGAAGACGGTACTGTTGTAGGTGGTTTAGGAAGTGCTGTACTTGAATTTATGGCTGATAATGGGTATCAGGCAAGAGTTAAGCGCCTGGGTGTGCCTGATGAGTTTATTGAGCATGGTACACAAACAGAATTGTATGGTTTGTGTGGATTCGATAAAGAAGGAATTGAAAAAGCAATAATTGAATTATTGGAAAGTTGATTTTTGAAATTTCTTCAATAACTCAACTTAGAACTGTCAAATTGTAATTTCAAAGCTTGAAACATCTTATAATATTTAGGCAAGGTGACTGTAAAACTTCACATTTATTAAGACTAGCTTTGCAATCTAAATGTATTTTAACAACTAAAATGGCTTTGTTTTTAACCTGGAAATAATAAATGCGACTTTTAGGTCTTATTTTCGTTCTCAAAAACGTCTATTTTCACTTTTTTTACGATGACCTCCTAAAAAATTAACCAAAATACACTCAAAAAACACTTTTTTACAAGTATACCCCCTAAAAATGTATTCAAATTAAACTTTAATGCTTTTTTAACACTTAAGCCCCCTTTTTTGCATTGTGGTTTTATAAAAACCATCTACTTTTGTCATGTCAACCTATTCAAAGTAGGGGGGCAACAAAAAATTATTAATTATTATAAAATTTATTACTATGAAAAAGGTAAGTGTTTTAAAAGGAGTGTTTGCTATCGCTGCGATAGCGTTTTTATCCACCAGTGCATTTGGAAAAGGTAAATTAGTTATCAGTAAATATCTTGATACTGATTATGCAGTTGTTTCTGCTTTAAGTGATGCTAGCAGCAGCTTTAAAGTAAAAGTTTACGATGATGAAGGTTATGTATTGTATACAAGTCCATTTGTAAGTGATGCTACTTCATTCCAAAAATTGTTTGACCTGAAATCTTTTGCTGATGGAAGATACAAAGTAGTTTTCGAAAGCGGTGATGCAAAAGTATCAGAAGTGTTTTATGTAAGCAATCGTGAGTTGGTATTACCTAAAGCTAAGTTGGCTAAAGCAGAAGAGCAAGCAAATGCAGTTAAGCCTTTTGTAAGAAAAGATGGTAACAATCTTTATGTAAGCCATATTAACTTCGAAAAATCAGCTTTCTCAATGAGCATTGATGATTTGTATGGAAACGAAATCTACAGTTCAAGTCTGCCACGCGAAACTTCTTACTCAGGAATGTTCGATATCAGCAAGCTACCTGCAGGAAGCTATTCAGTAATGTTAACTTATGGAAATCAAAAGTACTACTATGAATTCAATAAATAATAATGATGAATGTGACCAAAGTGACCAAATGATCACTTTCAAAGAACGAATAAGCGGTGTTTCAGAAATTTCTTGAAACACCGTTTTTTTTGTGCTTATTTTAGAGTTATCATTTTTCGGATGCATATTTGTAATCATGAAAGAGCAGGTAAGAAATAATATTGAGAAATGGGCTAAAGAAAAACTTATTTCAGTTGATGCCGGTCATGATTGGTGGCATATCGAACGGGTATTGGCAAATGCAAAAAAGATACATCATAATGAAGGTGGTGAATGGATGGTGATTGAGTTATCTGTTTTGTTACATGATGTTCCGGATCCAAAATTCTTTGATGAAGAACAAATGTTACTTGAGATAAGAGAGAAGTTGCAAAATGAGGGAATCGACAGTAATGTGCAGGAACATATTATGCAAATTATTAGTCATTTATCTTTCTCAAAAGGATGGTCAGAAAATAAATTTGATTCGCTCGAATTCAGAATTGTCCAGGATGCTGACCGATTGGATGCCATTGGGGCTGTTGGTATTGCCAGGGCTTTTAGTTACGGAGGTCACAAGGGAAGAGATTTTTACGATCCTAAAATAAAACCTGCCCAATTTAATAATGCCGAAGAGTATAGAAACAGTAATGGCACAACAATTAATCATTTCTACGAGAAGCTTTTATTGTTAAAGGATCAGATGAAGACTGTAACAGGCAAACAACTTGCCAATCAGCGACATGAATATATGGAAAGCTTTCTTAAGCAGTTTTATAATGAGATAGGGGATGTTTTGTAAAATATTAAAAACGATATTTATCCTTTCTCATTTCTCCAAATTTTCACTTTCCCCAAATTCTTTATTATTTTTATCCGCACTCAAAAAAGAATAGATGCCGGCTAAAAAGAATACCCCCAGAAAACGTTCAACTAATAAAAAAACAAAACAATCGAGCTCTAAGAAAAAAATTATCTTGTTGTCATTGAAGCTGTTTGTAATGGCTTTGGCAGTAGGTTCTTTATTCGTACTTTTTGTTTATCTGGGTATTTTTGGTCGTCTGCCGTCGAGTGAACAATTGGCAAAAATTCAGAACAATACAGCATCTGAAGTTTTTTCAATTGATCATGAGCTGATGGGGCGTTACTATGTTGAACAACGCCTTACCGTAGATAATAATCAGGTATCACCCAATGTAAAAAATGCTTTAATTGCAACAGAGGATAGTCGATTCTTTGAGCATAACGGGCTGGATTTTATCAGTCTGGGTAGGGTTTTGTTTCGAAGTGTTTTTTTGGGAGACAGAGCACAAGGTGGTGGAAGCACTATTAGTCAACAGTTAGCAAAGAACCTATATCCACGTAAGAGACTTGGCTTTTTAACTTTACCGGTAGGCAAAACAAAAGAAATATTTACGGCTGCCCGACTGGAAGATACATATAGTAAAGATGATATTCTTACTCTTTATTTAAATACTGTTCCTTTTGGTGAAGATATTTTTGGTATAGAAATGGCTGCCCGCCGTTTTTTTGGGAAACAATCAAAACAGTTGAATCCGGCAGAAGCTGCAACATTAGTGGGTATGCTGGCTGCCAACACTGCTTATAATCCACGGCTTCATCCGGAGAGAAGTGTTCAACGTAGAAATATTGTTCTAAAAAGAATGAATGAGCAAAATTTTCTATCAGATACTGAATATCAGAAGTGGAAACAAAGCAAAATGGTTCTTAACTATCATCGGATAGATCATAATACTGGAATAGCACCATATTTCAGAGAGAAGATTCGTGTTCAGGCACAAAAAATACTGGAAGAAAAGTATGGTGACAAATATGATATCTATGCTGATGGATTAAGGATTTTTACTACCATTGATGCGACACTACAGGAGTATGCTGAGCAGGCTGTTGATCAGCAAATGGAGCGATTACAAGGAGAGTTTGATCGTCATTGGAAAAACCGCGATCCATTGGAGAAGCATCCCAATATCTACCTGGATGCATTGCGTAATTCGAAACGCTACAAGTTAATGGAAGATGCCGGCTGGAAAGAAGAGAAGATCTTTAAAGAGATGGAGAAGCCTGCTTCGATGACAATCTATACCGCTGCCGGTGAAAAAAAAGTATCCATGAGTCCGGTTGATTCAGTGAAGCATTACCTCATGATGCTCAATACCGGCTTTGTGGCAATTAATCCGAAGAATGGATATGTTCTGGCATGGGTTGGTGGTATCGATCATAAAACTTCGCAATACGACCATGTTACCTCGCAACGACCAGTGGGGTCAACTTTTAAACCCATTGTATATACAGCGGCATTAGCTGATGGGATGGAGCCTTGTGAATGGATTTCGAATGAACAGCAGGTTTATGAAGATTATGATGATTGGAAACCATCTAATAGCGACGGTAATCATGAGGGTTATTACACACTTAAAGGCGGATTGGCCAGGTCGGTGAATACCATTAGTGCCAAGGTTATTACCCGTATAGGGATTGATAAAGCTATTGATATGGCTCATAGCATGGGCATTGAAGCCAGCATACCGGAAGTGCCGTCTATTGCATTAGGAACAGCAGAGATTTCATTACTTGAAATGGTATCGGCATATACTACTTTTCCAAACTATGGTCGTCCGGTAGAACCGGTAATGTTGTTACGTATTGAAGATCGTAATGGCAATATTTTGTATGTAAATGAAAATGAACAGCAAAGCAGGCAGGTTTACGACGATCAAGTAGCATATTTCATCATTGAAATGATGAAAGGAGTAGTAGAGCGCGGAACCGGAAGTAATCTTAGAGCTTTATATAATCTTAAAAGTGAGTTAGCAGGAAAAACCGGAACAACTCAGGATAATTCAGATGGATGGTTTATTGGCTATACGCCTTCATTAGTTGCAGGAGCCTGGGTTGGTAATGATCAGCCAAGTATTCGATTCCGTTCAACTGCTCTGGGAAGTGGAGGACATATGGCTTTGCCAATCTTTGCTCGATTTATGCAAAGGTTAGAGCGAGATGCTCAGATGGGTGAATATTATGCAACTTCGTTTTATCCTGTTCCGGAAGAAATGAAAGATCGCCTTATGTGTGATGATTATTCTCTGGAAGATCCTGATAAAGATATCCTAAATCGTTTATTTGATAGTTTTGGCCGACCTGATTCAACTCGAATAAAACGACGTGAAGATCGCAAGGCAAAGAGGGATGAACGAAAAGAGAATCGTGATCATAAAAGTGTTTTGGATCGTATGAAGGAACTGTTTAAAAAGAATTAACAGGAGACAATATCTTTCTATTTATCACGCTCAGATAATTTTTTATCCAGAGGTAAAAGAAGATTGTTAATGATTAAAATAAATACGGTTCCGATCAACGTTTCGAGGTAATAGCCTGCTGCAGCAAAGCAGCCTATGGCAGAGCTACACCATACTGTAGCTGCTGTTGTTAAGCCATGTACTGTTATTCCTTCTTTAAAAATAATGCCGGCCCCTAAAAAGCCAATACCGCTTACCACTTGACCAACGATACGGGTTACATCACCTTCGTCCTGTGTTAGATTTATTGAAAGCATAACAAAGAGCGCTGAGCCAACAGCCACCAGTGTATTTGTTCTCAAACCAGCTGATTTATGATGCCAGCTACGTTCAAAACCTATTATTAGTCCACCCGCCATTGCAATAACCATGCGAATGATAAAATCCTGGATACTCATTGTTTGATTCTTTTTTACTTATACAAAGATACATCGAAACAAAAAAATGAGTAGAGAATAGATAGGTTATCTAGGAAAATGTCAGATAGAAATCCGATCCCAACAAACTGAATATCGTTGAGACCGGATCAGAAAAGTTAATTGTCAATATCAATATTTGTTTTTATCAAACTGCGGTCTAAACCTTCTGTATTCATTTTTACTGGTGATTGATGCATGATTTTCTCTATAAAGAAATTGATAATACGTTTTTCTCCGTATTCACCGCCCCACTCATGACCTTTACCTGGTAAGGTTAATAAGTCGAAATCTTTATTTGCCTTAATTAACGCATCTGCCACCTGATAGGTACTGGCAGGATCCACATTCTGATCCATCTCACCAACAATTAAAAATAAATCACCTTGTAAACGATAGGCATTATCAACATTTGAACACTCTGCATATTCGGGACCAATAGGCCATCCCATCCATTGCTCGTTCCACCATATTTTATCCATTCGGTTATCATGGCATCCACAAACCGAAGCAGCCACTTTGTAAAATTCAGGGTAAAACAGTACTGCCCCGGTTGAGTTTTGCCCTCCAGCTGATTTTCCATAAATACCAACATTGATGATATCCATAAATGGATATTTCTCAGCGGCTGCTTTCATCCACAGAATGCGATCGGGGAAACCGGCATCTTTTAAGTTTTTCCAGCATATATCATGGAAAGTCTTTGAACGGTTGGATGTTCCCATTCCATCAATCATTACCACAATGAAACCCATTTCTGCCAGTGATTGCCTACAACGGTTATAATAGGCATTAAAATCTTTTGGAACATGACTGCTATGTGGGCCGGCATAGATGTATTCAATTACCGGGTATTTTTTTGAAGGATCAAAATCGGAAGGAGTTAAGAACATACCCCAGATATCTGTTTTCCCATCTCTACCTTTGGCTGAAAATATTTGTGGTTTCTTCCAGCCATTGGCTAATAGGGGAGAAATGTCAGCTTCTTCCAAAGTCATCAAATGTTCGCCTGTTGAGCCGTCTCTTAAAACAGTCACAGGCGGAGTATCAACCTTCGACCAGGTGTCAACCAAGTATTTGTAATCAGCTGAGAAACTTACCTTATGGTTTCCGTCACCTTTAGTTAATAGTTTTAGGTTAGATCCGTCAAAATCAACTGAGTAATAATGTATCAGGTAAGGATCACCGGGTTCCTTACCACTTGCTCCAAAAAGAATGCTTCTCTTGTCAGCATCAACCTTAACAACATTTCGAACTACCCAATTTCCATCCGTAATTTTATTTTTAATCTCTCCTGTTCTTCCATCAAATAAATAAAGATGATTCCATCCATCGCGTTCCGAAGCCCAGATAATTTCCTGACCATCGTTTACATCGAAGCGATATTTTTTGCTGCTATAATCAATAAAAGTAGGCGAAGTCTCATTAATCAGAATTCTGTTTTTACCCGTTTCAGCATTCATTTCAATTACCTGATAAACCTGATGTCCGCGTTTGTTATATTCAAATGTCAGGCTTTCGCTATTTTTTCTCCAACGGATATTATCAATCGAATATTGATTAGGTATCATATCCTTTGATGATGAAATCATTTTTTTATCGATAATGCTGAAAATACATGGGTAAAATTGTGGCAAAGCATCTCCCGGTTTGTAATATTCGATTGAAGAATAAACGGGTTGCTTTTGTGTCGTTGGGCTCGATTCGATATAAGTCACAAAATGCTTTTCAGCGGGTTGTACCAAATAAGCCATAATTTTTTTGCTGTCGGGCGACCATTGCAGGTAAGTGGAGTAATAAAGACCCAGGCCACCGTTATAGCTTAAAGCCACTTCATTTTCATCTGAAAGGTTTTTAATAAATAAGTTGTAGTCTTTAATGTAAGCCAGCCATTTACCATCTGGTGATTGTATCGGAGGATTATTGGTTTGATCTGTTTGGTCCATTGTCCAGTTGTAAGGTTCGGGTCTGGTGTACTCAACTTTTTTAATAAACTTATAGGAAGGAATGCTGTATTGCCATTTGTATCCATTCAAAACAAATTCACAGGTTTTGATATCATCGGCAACTGTAAAATTCTCAAGGGCATTGTATGAAATTTTTGTACCTGCTTCCGCTGATACTTTTTTTAGTAGAGCGTTAATATCAATAATTTCTTTCTTTTTCTGTTTTGATGCATCCACAATATAATATTTAACACCTTCCTGGGTTAATACATGGTACCAAAACGAATGGCCATCTTTCAGCCAATGTGTTTCGAACGATCCATGAAGAACCTTGTCTTTGGTTAATGATTTAAATTTCTCGTATTTTATATATCTGTCTCTTAAATTTTGTGCGTTTAATGAAACAGGAAGGACGAGTAATAGAAAAATAAAGGATAGAATATTTCTTTGATACATTAATATGGTTTTAGATATTCATTGAAAGCCCTTTAATTAATCAGGGGCTGATATCAAAATTAACGTGTTTTAAGATGAAGTACTTGTACAAATGTGTATTATTCTTGTGCAAAATTGAATAAAGGTGATAGAAATTTATAAAACTAAAAAGATACGATGTGTTATGTCACTAAGAATAAGCTTCAGTTCTTTGTAATTGTACTTCTATGCGGTTAAACTGATGCTTTTTGCCGTAGATAACTATTTTGTTGTTAGCGGTTGAAATGCGAATGTTTTCTCTTAGAAAGAAATCAAAAAATCGTGCCCAACTATTTCTTTTTACATAACTGAATTCATGGTCCGATAGATTGATTCGATTGTATTTTTGTTGAAGAAAGGAATCGATCTGTTCAAAAAGAGATTGTGAATTATTAATATCAGGAAAAGTTAGCTTCCCTTTTCGATTCGCAATGTTATTCGATATTGCAAATATCAATGGTAACATTAATTGAGCAAACCATGGTGTTTTGCCATACAACAAAGTTGGATTTCCTTGAAATAAGCTAAGTATAAAAATCAGAATGTTTGTTAACAGACAAATGATAACAAACAAAAGAAAGGTATCAGTGAGAGAGATATTACAAAGCTTTATATCTGTTTTCATTTTAATAGGTTTTGAGATTAAAATTATAGAATTGAGAGTCTAAAAGCTAAGGTTTATAACGAAATTTTGTTTTGCGATTAATAATTTGGATTTACTTACTCATATTCTGGGATTAAAAACAATAACACTTTTAGATGCTCTCCAGGAGCTGATTATTAAATATTTCGATAAGATACCTTAGATATAATTATATCCGTTTCTTCATTAAGATGTAGACCTTTATACTTTGCAAAATCAGCTACAGATTTCTTTGATTTTTCAGGATCAAGACATGGTCCAAGAACTATTTTTTTGATTGCTTCTTGCGGGAAAATATGTTCTACAAATGGAATTATTAGCCCATTCGAAACACGATGTTTTTTTTGGTCGGTACTGTGTACATTTTGACATAAGCGCCATTCTGCTTCAATTGCATATTCTTTTCTTTTAAAACCGAAGTAAAATTTATTATATATTGAGAAAATGGGTGAGCCATGATATGAAGTTTTGCCTTCATTAATTTTATAATTAGTATAAACTTTATCCCAGTGCGTTTGAAGTATAGCCTTTATCTTACTTTCATCGTAGAGACAATCTATGAGGTTAACATTGGATTTCTCTTCCGGATTAGAGCCTATGACATCTTTATCGAAACCAATGGCAATTCCATTCCCATTATCACCATATGCCCTCCACATAGTCAGGCTGTCAGGGTGTTCTGAGAAAGAAAGCAAATAGGGTTCTCCCATGGCGGAATGTATGAAATTAATTACAAGTTGATTCATACCTTGTTTGCGTTCTTTTATGTTGTTATCTTCTTCGTATTTACGAAAACTTTCTTCCAATAATTCAATTGTATACTTCCCTTCATATGGATCATTAAAATAATCAGCATGAGTTGCTCTAAGACAAATGTTTTCAGGTTCTTTTTCGAATATCTTTAAAAAGGTATCAATAGAAGTGTAATGATATAGTATATTGTTATCCATAAGTTGTTAGACTTAAAAGTGAATTAGTTTTGTGGAGTTATATTCTCAAGAATAAATGATTCTTCAGATTTAAAACTAATTCGCATCTCCAATTCAAATAATGAAAATCCAAGAAAAACAACTTTAATAATCTCTTTGTCACTAGCTTTTATTTTAAGGTTTTTTGTTAGATACTTATCATCTGGAAATTTAATGGTTTCGATTCTTTGGTACTTCCCCTCAAGTTCTTTTAAATCCAAAAATTCGTTTGAGGGATTAGATGATTTTGAATTGGCTATTTTATGAAAGTTCAATTTCAGACGTTTAGGATTGTCATCAGAAATATTTATTCTATCACATGATAAATTATTGATAAAACCTCTATCAAAATTGATTGTTAGCCATGCAGAAGTCCTTTTTAAGTAATGACTCATTGGATTAATTTATAGCTGATTTAAATACTTAATATTACAATTAATTGGCATTAAAACCTTCGTCCTCGCACATTTTTATAAAGTCTATTTCTGTCAATATTTTTATTTGATTTCCTTTTTCAATTAAAGCTTCAACTTTTCTTTGTTTAGAGCTTTTAGTATATCCGGCAAGTTTAAATGAGTCTTGTATTCCTACAACCAGCATTGTAGTTTTTGATGTTACATTATTCGAAACATTACATCCAATACCTGCTGCAAGATTAGAAGCTTCTATTCTAGGTAAGGATAAATTGCCTGTAAAGACTAAATTTTCGCCATATAAAGCTCCCTCGGGATTACCTTCTTGTTTTATAGAGGAAGAATATGAAATACTTTGTGATGATATTGGTTTTTGGGTTCGTATAATCCAATCTTCTGGCGTCATATTTTTTTTAGAACATGCATGCGCTACAATACTACCGGCAGCAATTGCATCTTGAAGTGCATCATGATGTTTAAAATCGATTTCTAAAAAGTTAGCAACGTTTTTTAAACCATATCCTTTGTATGCAAATTGTTCCCAAGTTCTTCTGACTATTTTTGCAGAATCGAGCCATTTAATGTTAATTAAAGGCAAATGATATTCTTCACAAGCTTGATTAATTGCAATTTTATCAAATGGCATATGGTGTATTATAATATGATTATTTAATCTTTCAGAGAGATAATTGTAAATTTTAGTGAATGTTGGGGCATCTTTTACATCTTCTTCTGTTATATTATGGATTGAAACATTTATTGGATCAAAATAACACTCAGGATTAATTAAGGTACTCCATCTATCTATAATTTCTCCGTCTTCAAATTCTGCAATTCCAATTTGGCATATACTTGAATAATATGTGTTAGCAGTTTCTACATCTAATGCGAAGTATTTCATAGTCTTAATTTTCATCAATTATTACAAATTTTAAAGCAACGCCATAAGCCACAACACTATCTCGTCGTTTATCGTCAGAATTGCTTCAAAAGTAAGCAACTATGCTTATTGTTAAAGTTGTATTGCTACTTTATAAAGCCCTTCTGTTTTAAGATAAAGAATGGTTGCTCACAAACAATGTATTTGTGTTTTTTAAGGAAGCAATGTTGCTTTTACCAGAAGAAGTTTTGCATGAGTCTGGAGCAACATTGCTTAAATTTAAAGCCTAAAGGTTTTTGATAGTTGATATTGAAAAAAGATTAAAACTTACTTTCGGAACTTGCGCATCTTTTTAACAATCTCACTTTCTTTACCCAAAGCACCCGAAATCATGTCGGCTAGGTTGGAGGCTTCCTGGTAGGCATCCTTCAGTGTCTTCTGAGCCAAGGCTGTTGCTTCTTTAGAGCGGGCAGCTGCTTCTTGTTGGGCTATCTCAGCTTTATCGCTGATGTTATTCTTTTCAATCAGAGCGTCAAGTTTACCATCAGGTGTAAAGCCGGCAGCAATCAAGTTTTCTTTTTCATGAGTGGCTAACTCAATCATTTGTTTAATAAAGTCACGTTTTGAAGATTCAGTAACCATAACTAAAAGGTTTTAAAAATTAAACAAGTTAACTTTCAGAAGATTGTTTACCACTTGAATGTTAATTGCATCATCGTCAAAACGTAACACGTTATGAAGAGAAAAATAGATCAATGTTGATTAATAACTGTTTTACACTGATTAATATGAATATTTAGTTGATGAATATGTGTTAAATACGTGATTTGTCAAATGGCTGTAGTATGCGGGTAAAAATCATAAACTCAATTAAAATTGTCTCAATTATTCTATTAATCATATATGAATAACAATTTAATTGTTGTTTTCTAATAGGATTTGTAGATTCTTTATACCTATCTTTGTAATGCTTAAAACGCTTTATGACAATTTTTAATAAGGATCTGGTATAGTAATAACCCTGGTTTCAGCCATGGTTATCCCTTCGCTAAACTCCGGCAATATCTGCCAGGAGGTATTTTTATATCCATACTTTATTAAACACATAGATTTTTCTATGTTATCATAAAAATGTAAATGTCATGAGTGACAATATAAAATCCATTCACGAATTAGATTTAGAAATTATAGTAGATTATTATTCTACAGTAAAGAGGCAGGGGCCTGGTAGCCCCGATATTACGTTAAAGGCACTTAGCTTTATTGAAGGACTCAATGAGTCATCGCAAATTGTTGATTTGGGTTGCGGTACCGGTGGGCAGACCATGGTGCTGGCACAAAATGCACCCGGTCAAATTACCGGTATTGACCTGTTCCCTCAATTTGTTGATTTATTTAATGCTAATGCAAAATCATTGAATCTTCAAAATAGAGTTAAAGGTGAACTGGGTTCAATGGACAATCTTCTTTTTGAGACGGAATCATTGGATTTGATCTGGTGTGAAGGAGCCATTTATAATATAGGCTTCGAAAAAGGCCTGAAGTATTGGCACAGGTTTTTAAAGCCGGGAGGATACGTGGCTGTTTCTGAGGCAACATGGTTTACCGATGAAAGACCTGCTGAGATTCAGGGTTTCTGGATGGATGCATATCCCGGAATCGATACTATACCCAATAAACTGGAACAAATGCAAAGTGCTGGTTATTTTCCGATTGCTGCCTTTATGCTACCTGAAAATTGTTGGATTGAACATTTTTACGAACCACAGATTCAGGCACAAATAGATTTTCTAAAGAAGAATGCAGGTAATAGGGCAGTCGAAGATTTTATTAAAAATCAACAGCACGAAATGGAGTTGTATTATAAGTACAAGCAATATTATGGTTATGCTTTTTTTATTGGAAAGAAGATGTAATCTTTCATAGAATGCAGTAATAAATCAAGAGAGCCGTTACATACAATATGGAACGGCTCTTTGTTATTTTAAGTAGGAAAATTACAAATTTATGGTGCTGATAAACTGCATCACTACGTTTCCAAAATTAGTCAGGAATAGTTTTACTGCCATTGCCAATAAAATAATACCAAAAAACTTTTTCAGAATGTAAATACCTCCTTCACTGAAAATCCTTTCAATCAGGTTAGTTGATTTTAGTACAATGTAAACTACAATGATATTAAGAAATAATGCGATGATGATATTGATTGTTTCAAACTCAGCTCGTAGTGAAAGCAGTGTTGTAAATGAGCCAGCACCTGCAATAAGTGGAAATGCAATGGGTACAATTGAAGCTCCTGAAGGAGAATCGTGTTTAAAGATCTCAACACCAAAGATCATTTCAAATGCCATAATGAAAAGAACAATTGAACCGGCAATGGCAAACGAAGAAATATCAACCCCAAATAAACCCAACAAGGCTTCACCTACAAATAAAAATGATATTAATATTATAAAAGCCACTGATGTTGCCTGGAATGCTTTTACCGGACCACTTTTCTTTTGCAGATTAAGAATGATAGGAATCGATCCAAAAATATCAATAACAGCAAAGAGTACTATAAAGGCTGATACAATTTCAACGAATTTAATTTCCATAATAACAGTGTTTCGGACAAAGTTAATTTAATAATTCAATTCCTGATTTGTGTAGTTAGAAAGAGATATAAACATAAATGCTACCATCTAAAACAATGTTCATTGTATTAAATGATAGCAAATTATTTTAATGTTTATCAATATCAGGCAGCTGAATTAATGGAAGCCAAAACCTCAGGAGTTACATTTTTCCCTCCTGTAAAATTTGTAGCTAATGACCCAATGGTATGAATAGGTCCCCAGGGTATACCCCACCAACCGAAAAGGAAAGTGAGAATTGAATATCCAAATATGTATTTTGAGCTTGATTCTCCTGAGCGAATGAAATATATGTTACTTCCCCGTTTGAAGGTCATAACAATAATTGAAATACAATATTGATAAACAACAAACTTGGCTCCTTTGCTTAATTCTCGATTAATATCATTGATAGTCAATCCTTCGATATTTTTGATTTTTGCCATAGAATAAAATTTAGTATTATGATTAGTCAATGGCAAATACGACTTGTATTATATTTTGTTACGTTAATTAAGATGATAAGTATCGAAAGTGTTCCTAAAGTAGTGTTTGTCCAATCATTTCGTTACGTACTTCTTTTTGATAGCTTCGACCAATGTTTAAAGTAATATCGTCGACAGTAAGTTCATTATATGCAACTGTTTTGATCCGTGACTTATTTACAATGAAAGAGCGATGAATGCGTATGAATTGGCTGGGTAATCGATCGGCCAGTTTACTGATTTTTTCTTTACTTATTATTTCATCTTTGGTTGTATGTACCTTAATATAATCCGCCATGCTTTCGATATAAATGATATCATCATATGGAATTTTTACAGTCTTTCGATTAGAAGTTAGTTCCAATGTGGAACTTTTGTTTTTATTCTGTTCTGTTATTAGTAGTTTGATCTGCTGCTCTCTTTCTTTAATTTGGCGGGCCATAAGTAAAAAGGAGCCAAGAAACACTAATAAATACATAACAACAGCCAGTAAAAGAGTATCAAATGAGTTAGGAGCCAGGTTATGGAAATTAAAATTACCCAGATAAATAAATGAAAACATAATTACGATTGATTCCAGATACAGAGAAACAACAAACATGTAAAAGGTGTACAGCCCAAATTTTAAATACTTCTTTTTTAAGTAATATTTTGGAACCAATACATAATTGAAAAAATATGATGTACCCAATACGATTGGAAGCAACATGCTGACGAAAAATAGGGCTGCTGTATTATTTCCCCATGAGCGTCCGAAAATGATTGTGAGTATAAATACCACGAATAACCAATACAGGATATGATAATATGGATTGGATGATTTTTTAAGCATAACTTCAGTAAAATTTGTTCTAATTTCGATAAAACTTCAGATATTCCCAGCGTTTGTCGATAAACAACTGGTTTAGAATCGGATTCAACCTTGGTTAATTTCTGCCTGTCCCTTTTATTTGATGGTAGTATTAATCATTTAAAAATGAATGGAAATGAAAGATTTATTTTTTATGGGAGGTCCCCTATTTATGAGTATCCTTACCTTGTTATTTATTGGTATGATCGCATGGTTTGTTTATCATTTTATTGTAGCAAATTTCACTGACAAAGAAAAGGTGCTGCGTTATATGAAGTATGGTAAGTCAATAGGTTTGTTTGCCTTGATCACTGGAATTCTAGGACAATTAATTGGGTTTTACGATGCTTTTTCTGCTATTGAAAAAATGGGAGAGGTTTCACCGGCAATGGTTTTTGGAGGAATAAAAGTATCGATGATTACAACTCTTTACGGGTTTATTATTTATCTTATTTCTTTGCTTATCTGGTTTATATTCAGTGTTATTATTGAAAAGTTTAGATAGCTATAAGAAGAAAGGCTGTCGGTTTTTGTTGACAGCCTTTTCTTAATTAATCATGTATGAATTATTCAGCATTCTTTAAACTTCTTATGTAATCAGAAGGACTGATACCATATTCATCTTTAAAACATTGTCTGAAATAACCGGTACTATTTATTCCTATTCGATACATTACCTCTGAGATTGTATACTTACCACTTAATAATAATTCTTCAGCCACCTTCATCCTGACTTTTCGGATATATTCATTGGCAGTAAGGTCTGTAAGTGCCTTAATCTTTCGGTATAAGGTTGAATGGCTCATGTTCATGTGCTGAGCGATCTGAGAAATATTCATTTCCTCATCCTCAAGATTGTCTTCAATTATCTGGTTTAATTTTTCCAGAAACTCCTGATCAAGTTTATTGGTTGCTTCCTTAAAAAGCTGTTGTTTATCTTCAAACTTATTAGAATAAGAGTCCGACAGTTTCTTTCTGGTTTCAAAAATATTTCGCAAACGACTTTTGAGCAAATTACTACTAAAAGGTTTGGTCAGATATGAATCTGCACCAGCATCGTATCCTTCGCTTTTATCTTTTAGCGTATCCTTGGCAGTTAATAAAATTACAGGAATGTGACTTGTTCTGATATCTGATTTCATCTTCTTGAGCATCTCAATTCCGTCCATTACGGGCATCATGATATCACTTATTATAATGTCAGGAACCTTCTCGCAAGCCAGTTCATATCCAATCAGTCCATTATTTGCAGTAATAACATGATATGTTTCAGAAAGGCTATCATAGATGTATTCGGTAATTTCCTGGTTATCATCTACAACCAAAATCACATTTTTATCTCCCAATACCTCCTCATCCTCCAATTGTTCTTCGTGAGTAGGTATTAGTTTAACACCTGGATAACTATTGTTGGTTAGAAACCTTACTATAAAAGTGGTTCCTTTATCAAGCTCACTTGTAACTTTAATCTCCGCCTGATGAAGTTCAACTAAATTCTTTACAAGAGCCAGACCAATTCCGGTACCGCTAACAGCATGTTTGGTGTCTTTGGCCTGATAATATCTTTCGAAAATATTGGAAAGGTTGGCTTCTGAAATACCGTAGCCGGTATCTGAAACTTCAAATTCGGTATAATCAATGTCAAAATCTTTGTATCGTCGAACCTTTAGTTCAATCTTACCTTCAGTTGTGTATTTAAATGCATTTGAAAGTAGATTGTCTAATACCATCCTAACCACTTCGGGATCATATAACATCTCTGTTGTTTCGTCAGGCAACTGTATGTCAAAATCTATTTTCTCATTGTGATTCAGCTCTTTATATTTTAAGCCTGTTTCGTATATAAAGCTTGCGAAGTCGCCTTTAACCACGGCCAGTTCTCGTTTTTTATTTTCTGTTCGTCTGAATTCGAGTACCTGATTAATTAGTTGAAGTAATCTGTTGGCTACTCTATGCATTGAATTAATCTTTTTTGTAAGTGATTCATTCAATGATTTATCTGCAATTAAATCTTCCAAAGGACCTAATAATAAAGTCATTGGAGTACGCAGCTCGTGGGCAATATTGGTAAAAAATCTTATTTTCTCTTCATTTAACTCATGTTCCTGATGACGAATGTTTTTCTCCAGAACCAATGCATTTTCAACCTCAACTTTATTTTTATAAAACCTTAATACAAACCATATTCCCAAAACAAAAATAAGTAAATACAATGCTTTAGCCTGCCAGGTCAACCAAATGGGTGGATCGATGGTTATTTTCATCGCTCCGAACTCATCCGACCATTCTTTATTGTGCAAACGGGCTTTTAGATTAAATTGATAGTCTCCTGGTTGGAGATTTCGGAAAGTAACACGATTTTCATTTTTTATAAGATACCAGCTATCATCTAACCCAACCATCTGAAACATAAAGTCAACCTTGTCAGTTAGCGAGAAGTCTGCAACATTGAAGTTAATTCTGAATGAATTCTCATTGTATTTTAAGGTCATTTCCTCATTAAACGGCACATCTGTAAATTCGCTGAAATTTTCATTGGCTTTGGCTGGAGCCTCGAAGCTGGTAACAAATGCCTTGGGTAGGTCATTTGTAAATACATCAATATTATCATTAAAAAAAGTAGCTCCATGTTGTGCCCCAAAATAGATAGTACTGTCCTTTTTCTTTAAAATCGAACCGTTTGTAAAATCGCCCATTGAAATACCATCGCCTAAGTTAAAGTTGATAACCTGACCCGTTTTTAAGTTATAATGGCTAGTTCCATTTAAGGTACTAAACCACATTTCACCTTCTGAATTACCTTCGATAATAGCTCTTATATCTATTTCGGCCAGTCCATCTTCTTTTCCAATACGTTTGGCACTTTTTGTATCGTTAAAACAAAATAAATCATTCTGACTACCTACCCAAATCCGATCTCTTGAATCTTTGAAAAGATGATTGATATTATAAAAGTCGTACTGGCGTCCATAATTATACAATAACTGAAAATTGGGATCAAAAACGCATAATCCCCCAATGGCAGTTCCTACCCATAAATTCCCATCTTTATCTTCAACAACTGAGCGCACTATATTATCACTAATGGCTGAATTTTGTACGGTATATACAAAATACTCTTCACTATCAATATTGTATTTTAATAATCCGGCATCAGTACTTATCCACAGGTTCTTTTTTGAATCCTCATAAAAATTATAAATTGGAATATTAATGATTTGACTAAAACATGTGATTTGCTTATACTGATTATTCTTTTCAATGTATTTATAGATTAATCCATTGGTTGTACCAATCCAGATATTACCATCACTATCATTGAATACAGCCTGCGCTGAAACATGTGAATTATCAATTTCTGTTATTTCTTTGATTTTTGTTTTATCATCGTAAATACAAATTCCTCCGTCACCATTTGCAATCCATACGTTCTCATTATTATCTTCACAAACTCCAAGCACCAATTGATTATTTAAGCTATTCTCATTACCAACAAAAGGAAGATATTCTAATTTTTTAAAGAATGGTTCTTTACTCGAAATTAAATTGATCCCTCCAACAAATCCTCCAAGCCAGATATTGCCAAAATGATCCTGATACATTGATTGTACAGATGAACTGGAAAGGCCGTCTGACGTAGCGGAAGCATTTAATACTTCAAAATATATAGCGTCTGGTTTGTCAAATTGCTTCAGATCAAGAATATTAACACCGCCGCCTTCAGTACCTACCCAAAGCACTGAATCTTTTGTTTCCATTATGCTTTGGATGAAATTATTAGAGAGTGATCCTTTGACATCCTTCTGATGTTGAAAATTGGTCATGGATTGACTTACTGGATCAAATAAAGCTAAACCACTGCGAGTACCTACCCAAATATTTCCTCTTGAATCTTTAAATATTTCAGTAACAACGTTGTCCGGCAGTGAATTGGGATTGTTTGGATCATGTTTAAAATTAACTGCTGACTCACTTTTGATATTGATGATACTCAAACCATCCGTAACATGACCGACATAAATACACTCATCACTTTCATACAACATGCACCAGTTATAATTTGATGCCAGACCTTTGATATTGGACTGATTGTAATGAGTAAACTCACCTGTTTTCTTATTCAGACGATCTAATCCATATTGATAGGTTGCAAACCAAAGGTTTCCGTCATTATCACTGGTTATAAAAGTTATACCATCGGCAATTAAACTGTTTGTTTGTCCACTGTAATCGTGAGTGTAATGGGTGAATTGGTGAGTTTTATAGTTATATGCATCCAGACCATTTTTTTCAGTTGCTATCCAAATGATGTCATCCTTTTTATCAGCAAATACAAAATTCAATACATTACTTCCAGGGGAGTTATCTCCCCCTTTTCGGAAAACTTTGAATGAATGACCATCAAAACGGTTGAGTCCATCTTTGGTGGTAATCCATATCATACCATCGTTATCCTGCGCAATGCTTGTTACATTATTATTTGATAGGCCATCCTTGAGGCCTAACTTTTTAACTTCATATGCATTGATTGAAGAATTAAAAAGTGTTATAGCAATAAAAAGTAAAAAGATTTTTCCCTGGATTCTCATTTTCCCACAAATTCATATTTGTACTAAAATAATTATAAAATAATTGATAATGACACCTCATTTGCTAGTTGATGAATTTCTCATTATCATTTGCCGAATAAGTGAATTAACCTCGTTTACTTTCTATTTAGTTTTGTCTAATAAGTTTTAATCACTCTAAAATTCAATTTATAAGCTTTTACAATCCTTTTTTTATGAAAAAAAATATAATCCTGTTCACTGTATTTAGCTTGTTCTTAGCTTCATGTTATCAATCTGCTGAAATACAACGAAAGCAGAATTTTGATGAGAACTGGTCATTTAAATTAACAAATGATAATAATGCATCATCAATAGATTATAATGATGCAGATTGGCGAATGCTGAATCTTCCTCATGACTGGAGTATTGAAGGTAAACCAGAACAAAAAAATCTAATGAGTGGTCCGGGTGGTTATTTTCCGGATGGAACAGGCTGGTACCGCAAAACTTTTGATGTTCCTGTTCAATGGAAGAATAAGAAATTATCGATTTATTTCGAAGGAGTTTATATGAATGCAGAGGTGTTTATTAACGGACATTCACTGGGAATCCACCCATACGGATACACTTCTTTTTATCATGATCTTACACCTTACATTTTATATGGTTCCTCAAATCTTATTGCGGTAAGAGTTGATAATTCGCAACAAATTAATTGCCGGTGGTACAGTGGTTCAGGTATCTATCGGCATGTTTGGCTAAAAGTAACTGAACCTTTACATATTGCACATTGGGGAACAACCATTACTACACCAGAAGTAAATGATTCGAAAGCCATAGTTGAAATTAAAACATTGGTTAAAAATGAGACCGATCAAGCTCAAAAAATTAAACTGGTTACAGAAATAAAAGACAGGCGATTAATAGGAGTTAATGGAGGATCTGAATATGTTGAGGTACCAGCAAATGATGAGAAAGAGGTAATTCAACAATTAACGGTAAATAATCCATCATTGTGGTCACCCAAAAGTCCAACTTTATATACATCATCAACCCAAATAAAAATTAATGGAGAAAGTATTGATGAGGTAGAAACGCAAATTGGAATTCGAACAATAGAATTTAGTGCTGATAAAGGATTCCTTCTGAATGGAGAATCGCTGGTTTTAAATGGTGGTTGTGTTCATCATGATAATGGCTCGCTGGGGGCAGCAGCCTACGATAGAGCAGAAGAACGAAAGGTGGAATTGTTAAAAAAGGCTGGCTTTAACGCTGTTCGAACATCGCATAATCCACCTTCGGAGGCATTTCTGGAGACTTGTGATCGTTTGGGATTATTGGTTATTGATGAATCGTTTGACGGATGGAGAACCCAAAAAACACCTCATGATTATGCCAGTATATTCGATGAGTGGTGGCAACGTGATATTGAATCAATGGTAAAACGCGATCGTAATCATCCATCAATTATAATGTGGAGTGTAGGTAATGAAATCATTGAAAGAACCAGCCCGGAAGCAGTTCAAACGGCAAAAATGTTGGCTGAAGAAATACATAAACTTGACCCAACCCGTCCGATGACTTCGGCAATGACATCATGGGGTGAAGGATGGGCGATTTTTGATCCATTAATGGCTGAACATGATGTTTGTGGATATAACTATATGTTGCACGAAGCCGAGAAGGATCATGAACGAGATCCGGAGCGAATCATATTTCAATCCGAATCATATCCGAAAGATGCTTTCTGGGTTTGGGACATGTCGCAAAAACATACATATATAATTGGCGATTTTGTTTGGACAGCCATGGATTACCTTGGTGAATCTGGCATTGGTCGTTATTATTATCCAGGAGAACCAAAAGGGGAACACTGGGAGTCTGATTTATACCCATGGCATGGAGCCTATTGTGGAGATATCGATTTAACAGGTTGGAGAAAACCAATTTCTCATTACCGCAATATTCTTTGGAACGAAACAGAAAAGCTTTATCTGGCTGTAAAAGAACCGCATCCTGCTGAAGGAGAAATTAAAACCACTATGTGGGCAGTTCATCCAACCTGGGAAAGTTGGAATTGGCCAGGTTTTGAAGGAAAAAGTATTGATGTTGAGGTATACTCGAAGTACGCAAGTGTAAGACTTTATCTAAACGATGAGTTAATCGGAGAGAAGACGACCGGGATAGAACAGCAGTTTAAAGCAACTTTTTCAGTGCCTTTTTCAGAAGGAAACCTAAAGGCTGTAGGAATCGAAAATGGGATGGAGGTTGAGTCAAAAGTAATAAAGACTGCCGGTGAAGTTACATCTATAAAACTAATTGCAGACAGAAGTTCTTTAAAGGCTGATGGACAGGATTTGTCCTACATAAATGTTGAGATGGTGGATAATGATGGAGTTTTGAATCCAACTGCTACAAATCATTTAGATTTTTCTGTAACCGGACCAGGTGAAATTATTGCTGTTGATAATGGTGATTTAAGAGATACCAATTCATATATCACACCATCCCGCAAAGCATGGAATGGCCGTGCTATGGTAGTCGTAAAAAGCAGCAAAAAAGCTGGTAAAATAAAACTTACTGTTAGTTCTGAAGGATTAGCTGATAGTAAAATAGAAATTGAATCGAAATAATAAATAATAAACATATATAGATGAAATTAAGATTGTTATCATTATTCTCAATAATGTTGTTTTTGCAAGGGATAATGGCTCAAACCGGAAATGAACTGAATTTTCATAAATGGGCGATTACACCTCCGATGGGATGGAATAGCTGGGATTGTTTTGGACCTTCGGTAGTTGAAAGTGAAGTGAAGGCTAATGCCGACTATATGTCAGCAAACTTGAAAGCGACTGGTTGGGAATATATTATTGTTGATATTCGTTGGTATGTTGATAATCAAACCACCGGGCACTATAATGCTTATGGAGACTCTGATTTTGTGCTGGATGAATTTGGTCGTTATATGCCATCGCCAACCCGATTTCCATCAGCAGCGAATGGGGCAGGATTTAAACCTTTGGCGGATTATGTGCACAGCCTGGGCCTTAAATTCGGAATTCATATAATGCGCGGTGTTCCAAAAGAGGCTGTATTTAATAGTATGCCAATTAAAGGGAGTACTTATAAAGCTTCTGATATTTATTCAACTGCTTATGAGTGTACCTGGTTGCAGGATAATTATACGATTGAGTCAACAAGAGCCGGAGCTCAGGATTATTACAACTCTATCTTTGATTTATATGCTGAATGGGGTGTTGACTATGTAAAAGTAGATGACCTTTCCCGACCCTATCATACAAACGAGATTCAAATGATCAGAAATGCGATAGATCAGTCTGGTCGCCCAATGGTATTAAGTATGTCGCCAGGAGCAACACCACTTACCGAGCACGATCATGCCAGAACACATGCTAATCTGTGGCGTACCATTGACGATTTCTGGGATAGTTGGGCTCAATTGAATTATTCATTTGGGGTATGTGCTGACTGGGCACCTTATATAACTCCGGGGGCATATCCAGATGCAGACATGCTTCCATTAGGTAAGTTTATTCGTGGCGAAAGAGCAACAAATCGCTATACCTACTTCACCGAAGACGAACAATATACCCTGATGAGTTTGTGGGCTATGTTTAAATCGCCTTTAATGTTTGGAGGTAATTTGCCAGATAACGATGCTTTCACTCTTGACCTGATTACCAATGAAGAGGTGCTTTATATCAACCAGCATTCAGTTGCCAACAAGGAATTATCGAATGAAGGAGATATGATTACCTGGACAGCGGAAGATCCTGCAAATGGAGATAAGTTTGTTGGATTATTCAATAACGGTGGAGATGGCTTTGTAAAAACTCAAAACCTGTTATACCGAAGTGGAACAGTATCGCGATTGACAGATGGGTACGGAGTAAATATAGATATTGAAATTCCAGAAGGATCTGATCAGTTATTCCTGATCGTTAATGATGGAGGTGATGGTTACAGTTGTGATCATGCAGACTGGATTGATCCGATTGTTGAATTAGCGGATGGCAGCATTGTTCAGTTAACCAATCTGGACTGGGAATATGCCACATCAGGATGGGCTTCTGTACTTAAAAACAAGAGTGTTTCAGGTGGAACTTTAAATATTAAAGGAACAACATATGAAACTGGACTTGGGACACATGCTCAGTCAATTATATTGTTTGAAATACCTGAAAACACAGTGCGTTTTCAAGCGTTTGCCGGATTGGATATTGGAGGAACCAGTCAAACTGGTGGAGCAACTGTTGAATTTATGATTGCCAATCAAGATCCAACTCCCCGCAATGTAGAAGTAAATAATGCGATTGCCAATACCGGACGTATCAGTCGAACTCTTTTCCCTGAGGGAAAAAATATAGAAGGTGATATTACCGATGCTACCAAATTATATTTAGTAGTTACCGATGCCGGTGATAATTTTAATTACGACCATGCCGACTGGATTAATCCGGCTATTTATAAAGATAATGGTGATTCAACCTTACTTACCAATATGAGTTGGGTGAGTGCAACAAGTGGATGGGCTTCTGTTGTGAAAAATAAAAGTCTGGATGGAAATCCGCTAAAAGTAAATGGGGTTACCTATGCAAATGGCTTTGGTGTTAATGCTTATTCAATTATCGAATTTGACCTGCCCGATGGTTATACAACCTTTAAAGCTTTTTGTGGAATAGACGATGAAGTTCTAACTGCACCTAATGGTGTAACTGTTGAGTTTATGGTCTTTACCCAGGATCCATCAGTATTGGCTTCTTTATCAATTCCACTTAATCTGACAGAATTGGGCTATTCTGGTGCTTGTACAATCAGAGATGTGTGGAGTAAATCTGACCTGGGTACTTTTTCAGGATCTGAATTTGTGCCAGAAATAAATACACATGGAGTAGGATTGTATCGTGTATCAGCCTTGAATCGTTCAGCTGATGCCAGTGTTGGATTAATGGCATCGCAGAGTGAGATACAAAAAGGAAGCTCTGTAACATTTACGGTTTCGGTATCAAATACAGGCGAAACAAGTGATGTGCCAACGGGTTGGGTTCAGATATATCAGGGAGATTCGATTGCTGCCTGCATTGAATTGACAGAGAATGGAACTATCCAATTCTCAACTTCTAATCTTGAGCCTGGTGTCTATTCTTTTCAAGCCAATTACAGTGGAGATACTGTTTACGAAACAGCAACTTCCAACCAGATAACGGTAACAGTTATTGATAGCTCAACAGCCATTAATGAAAATGAAGGTAGTGAGCAGAAATTATGGGTTAGTAAACAAAACGGAGACAGTTTTCTATATGGTGTTTCTGTTGGTGATACTGTTTCTGTTTTTAATATAAATGGCGAAAAAGTTTGGGAATTTGTTGCCGAAACTACCAGTCAGTTATTAAATCTAAAATCTGGATATTATATTATTAAAGTAATATCGGATTTGGGGATTTATGTGATTAAAGCCGTTATATAAAATTTTAGATTCGTTTTTTTAGAAAGGTTGTGTTAAATAAAATAACGCAACCTTTCTTCTCTTTAAATTATTCATTGTTATATGGCTTTTTTACTAATTCAGACATATTCAGACAATAATGAGAATAGAACCTGGGATTTGATAAGTTTCAAATTACTAATTGCCGAATAATTGAAAAACCAAACATTAATTTCTGTTTAGTTTTGATGTGTAGTTTTAACAATTGGTAAGATCAAAATAAAAGTGAGTGTGATATCATTTGAAGGTTACCAACTATGTCTAAGAACGTATTTAAATAGATAACAACTATAATAAAAATAAGATGAACCGTAGAGGGGCAATAAAAAACAACTCAATTATTCTCACAATTCTTTTGTGGAGTGTGGGAGCGTCCATGTTATTTAACTTGCATGGGCAAAACCTGAAAGTACATTATGGCTTATCAGGCGATTCGCAGGGTAGCACAAGTGTTATTGACGAATCAGGAAATGGTTATGCAGCGAGTTTAACAAATGGAGCAACTATTTCAACATACGATGGCCAGACTGTAATTGATCTTGGAACATCAAATGGATATGTGGATCTGGGCTCATCTTTTGGCACGGCAGTGGCTTCATTAGCTGATTTCAGTGTGATGGCCAAGGTGTTTATTCCAACTACATCAAGTATTACCGGTAATGGTAATTTCGTATGGACGTTTGCCAATTCTAATGATATTGCCAATGATGCAAAAGGATGTCTTTTCTATAGTGCAAAAAATACCCGTTATGCCATTTCTCCAACAAACTGGAGTAGTGAATCGGGCATAAGTAATTCATCAGCTATGACTAAAGGTAGCTGGCAAACAATTATTTATGTTCAACGTAATGCAGTTGGGAAAATTTATATCAACGGTCAGATGATCGTTAGTGGCGATATTACCATGACGCCATCAGAATTGGGGGCAACACCATATAATTACCTTGGTCGTTCGTGCTACAGTGGTGATGCGTATCTAAGTAATGCTAAAATTGCTGACTTCAGGGTTTATGATGGTCCGTTAAGTACCGATCAGGTTGAGGAATTATCAGGAATTTCTAGTGAATATTACCCTACAACCGTGCTTGCTAAATTTGATTTTGCAACAGCTCAGGATGTTGATGGTAATTATACAGGTACCTTAAATAATGGAGCAGAAATTATCAGTTATGGTGATGGTTCTGTATTAAGATTGGGTGAAAACAATGGTTATTTTAATCTGAGTTCAGGATTTGGTGCACAGGTTGCAACATTAGATAGCTTTAGTATATCAACTAATTTATTAATTCCATCAACCACTGATGTATCTGGAAATGGAAACTTTGTTTGGTGTTTTGCCAACTCTGATAATATGGCTTCTGCAGCTAACGGTAACCTGTTCTTCAGAGCAGCTCAAACGCGTTACGCCATTACAGAAACCTATTGGACTTCGGAGTCAACAGTTTCTGCTGGTGAGCAATTACCAAAAGGAGAATGGATTAATCTTACCTATACTCAACGAAACGGTAACGGAAGAATCTATGTTAACGGAGATTTGATTGCTGAGGGAACCATTACTGTCGATCCAAAAGATTTGGGAGCAACAGCATATAATTTCCTTGGACGTTCTTGTTATTCTGGTGATGCATACCTGAAAGCTGCTTGTTATGATGACTTTACATTATATCAGGGTGTGTTGAAAGAATCTGACATCTGGACAATATGTGAAAGTTTGACTCCTTTGAATGATGTAAATGACTTAATAACCTTAAATGCAGCTATCGAAAGTTTAACAATTGCTGATGCTGATCAGGTGAGATCAAGCCTTCTTTTGCCAACAACTGCAGGTAATGGTGTAACTGTTAGCTGGGTATCGGGCAATACAAATGTGATTAGTAACACAGGAGTTGTAAGTCGTCCTGCAGTTGGATCTGATCCTGTTGTAGTGGTTATGACCGCTACTCTTACTTACAATAATGTATCCGGAACAAAAGAAATTGAGGTTACTGTATTGCCGCAATATAGCGATGAAACTAGTGTAAACATAGATCTTGAAAATCTAAGCATTACAGGAAATATCAACAATATTAAGTCTTCTATTGGTTTACCAATCAAGACTGATGAAGGATCGATGGTTGTATGGTCATCAGATTCTCCGGAATATCTTGATAATGTTGGAAAAGTCGTACAGCTTTCACCAACAGGTAATGGAAAGAAGAAAGTGATTCTTACTGCGACTGTTATCAAAGGTGAAGAATCAGCAACTAAAACATTTGAGGTATGGGTAGCCGAAAAAGAAGATCGTGCTGCTTATCTGTTCTCTTATTTTACAGGAAATGATACTGATGGAGAACAAATCCGGTTTGCCGTAAGTAATAATGGATTTGATTATACTCCTCTGAATAACGGGCAACGTATAATCAGTTCTGATACAATCTCTTTGAAAGGCGGTGTGAGGGATCCACATATTTTAAGAGGTGAAGATGGATATTTTTATATGGTTGTAACCGACATGAAGTCCGCTGAAGGATGGAGCAGTAACAGAGGAATGGTTCTTTTAAGATCAAATGACCTGGTTAACTGGACACATTCAACGGTTCACTTCCCAGAAAGATGGCCTGATATCTGGGCTAATGTTTTGCGTGTTTGGGCACCGCAAACCATTTACGATCCTGCAGTTGGTAAATATATGGTTTACTTCTCTCTTTATACAGGAGATGCAACAGCTCCTTATGACCGTGTTTACTATTGCTATGCTAACGAAGATTTTACTGATCTGGAAGGTGAACCACAAATATTGTTCGACCGTGGAACTGCAACTATAGATGGCGACATCGTATTTAACGATGCTGACAATCTGTATTATATGTTCTTTAAGAATGAATCATTGGGTGGAATCAGTCAGGTTACATCATCAACATTAACGCAGGCAGAAGGCGAAGCACCAAGTTCGCAGTGGAGCGATCCAACACCTCCTAAGCAGCAAACTACACTGGCAGTTGAAGGTTCAGGAGTATTTCAGCTGATTAATTCTGATGACTGGGTTTTGATGTACGATTGTTATACCAGTGGACATTATCAGTATTGTGTTTCTCCTGATCTGCAAAATTTCACCTATGTGCAGGATAACTACAGCATCAATGCGCGTCATGGAACAACCATCTCTCTTTCGCAGGAAGAACTCGAACGGATTATTGCAAAATGGCCAAGTGCTGCCCTGACAAATGAACCTGAAGGTGCCCGAAATATCAACATCAGAAACAATGGATGTGAAATTAATACCACCGATAAAGTAATTAAGATTGCTGTAAATTATGGTACAGATATCAGTAGTTTCGATCCGGAATTATACGCTTCGCCAGGTTCGGTAATTAGTCCAACCGGAGCACAGAATTTTACCAATGGAGCCATAACATATTCTTTCACTCAAAGTGGAAGTACAGTGACTTACCAGGTGAATGTGGCAGTTGAAGGTAATCCTGTATTGCCTGAATTTCATGCTGATCCGGATGTGTTGTATTCTGAAAAAACTGGCCGTTTTTATATTTATCCAACTACTGATGGCTATGCCGGTTGGGGTGGTTTTAGTTTTGATGTATTCTCTTCGCCTGATTTGGTTCACTGGACCAATGAAGGTACCATACTAGATTTAAGTACAGATCAGGTATCCTGGGCTACAGGTAATGCGTGGGCTCCTTGTATTGATGAGAAGAAGATGGCCGATGGCTCTTATAAATATTACTTCTATTTCAGTGGTAATGCAGGAGATAAGAAAGAAATTGGAGTGGCTGTAGCCAACGATCCTACTGGTCCGTTTATCGATTCGGGTGAGCCAATGATTTCGCAACTACCTGATGGTATTGGAGGTCAGTTAATCGATGGTGATGTTTTCACCGATCCTGTATCAGGCAAAAGCTATTTTTACTATGGTAATGGATTTATGGCAGTTGCTGAATTAAACGAAGATATGATCTCGATTAATGAGAGTACTGTTACAGTTATTACTCCGCAAGGTGGTTCATTAAGCGATTATGCCTTCCGCGAGGCAGGTTATGTCTTCTATCGCAATGGCCTTTACTATTTCCTTTGGTCGGTTGATGATACAGGTTCGCCAAACTATCACGTGGCTTATGGTACTTCTACCTCTCCTATGGGACCGATTAACGTAGCAGAAGAGCCAATTGTAATTATTCAGGATGCTGATAATGAATTGTATGGTACAGCGCACAACTCTATACTTCAGATACCAGGAACTGACGAATGGTATATTGTGTATCATCGAATCAATGCCAATTATCTGAATAATGATCCGGGTGTACACCGCGAAGTTTGTATTGATAAATTGGAATTCAATGAGGATGGGACCATTAAACAAGTTGTACCAACCCGTGCAGGAATTGAACCCGTAATCCTCGATCATACCATTTCAACAGGAATTACGGATGAATTAAAAGCAGATGGAAGAAAAGCCAATGGCAAAGTAGTATCCGAGGAAATGTATGATCTAACTGGTAAAAAGGTTAGCAAAAAAAAAAATCAAAAAAAAGGAATCTACATCGTTAAAGAAACATACGAAAATGGAGTAGTTATAACACATAAAAACTTCATAGTAGAATAAAACAAAAAAAGCGGTTCCAAATAGGAGCCGCTTTTTTAATATAAATTGTATTCTTATTATTCAATGATGTAAAGAACTGAAGCATGAGGAGCCAGAACTTGACTAAATGTTTCAGCTTCTATTTGACCAATTACTTCTCCAGTCCATAAGTTGGTAATTTTTAATTTTCCTGAAAGTCCAAGATCAGCAAACTTAACGTCTACTTCCTGTTCAGAATTATCTGAAAGATTAAATAAGGCCAGGTAAGTAGAACCTTCTGCTTCGTTTTTAGACGTAACTGCCGCTTTATCATCTTTAAGATATAACTGCCGAACTTGTGAGCTTTGAGCATGCATTTTCAGAACTTCTTTATTGGTAAGAAGTGATAGGGTGAAATCATCGTTACTTGGAAGATCGCCACCAAACATTAGAGGAGAACGGAAAATAGTAAAGAAAGTCATTAAAGTGTATTGCTCGTCTTGTGTCAGGTTAGTCATCCGGTCATCACCCACTTCACCTCTGATTGATAATCTACCCAGTGGAATCATATCACAATCAGGCCATGTTCCAGGCTTAATATATTGATACCAGTCTTGTGATACTTCCATTAAATGACGGATGTGCCACCAGCTATCCCAAACATCATTCACCATTCGCCACATATTTGCATTCTCGCTAACATGAGCTGCAGCGTCTACAGGTGTTTCTCCCGGAGATGTACTTAACACAATCTGACGACCGCAATTATCAATAGCCTTTCTGATTAAATCTATCTCATCCGCATGGTAAATAGGAGCAGAAAGGTCATCAATCTTTATAAAATCAACTCCCCATTCGGCATATAACTCAAAAATTGAATTATAATATTCCTGAGCACCTGGTTTATCAGCAACAATTGTATAATTGTCTTTAAGCCATTTACACTGATTCTCTGTAGTGTAGATCTGATCTGCAGTGATGCCGTCAGCTCCTTTTATAGGTAATTTCTGATCTACTGCCATTTTTGGAATCCCACGCATAATGTGAATCCCAAATTTCAATCCTTTATTATGGATGTAATCACCCAAAGCCTTAAAGCCACTGCCATCGGCTGCAGATGGGAAACGGTTAACAGCAGGCATGTATCTACCGTATTCATCCATTACATAAACTGGATCGGTTTGATTGTAACCGTGTGATTTGGTATTTTCAACAAACCATCTGATATCAACCACTACATATTCCCAGCCGTAATCTTTTAGATTTTCGGCCATGTAATCAGCATTGGCTTTTATCTCATGTTCCTGTACTGTGGGACCATAGCAATCCCAGCTATTCCATCCCATTGGAGGTGTTTTTGCCCATTGTTTAAAATCGACAACTTCTGTCTTTTTCTTTGGAGTATTACATGCAGCAAGAAGAGCTACAACAGCCATCGAAAAAACAAATTTCATAGATCTCTGATTCATGAAGTACATTTTTTGTTTTAGTGATATTTTATGCAAAGATATTATGATATGGTGGTTGAAGCCTACAGATATTCGTCACATTAATGTAATAAAATGTGCAAATAGAATTACTTTGGCGATTATGGTAAGGAAGGTCACTATTAATTCAAAGTTATTTATCAAAGATAATTTTTTCAATATCCTCCAACGATAATTTCCCCTGACTATAAAAACCCATTTTCCATCTAAGCCTGTTTAAGATAGATTTGGGATTGTCGTATTTTATATTGTATCCGCATACCAAACAAAAACTTACTTTTTTATTCCTGATAATTACATGTTCTGAGCATTCACAGCAAGGACAGTCTTCGGACGACAAATCTTTATAGAATTTTTTTGAGGTATAGATTTGGCGAACTTTTTTTTGGGATAATGAACGGGTGTGAATTTCATCCAGTAGCTTGTTGGTACTTTGATCTGAAAGCCTGTGATATCTCATGGCTACTGCTGTGATTAATTCGTTGTTGCTAAAACGGTCAATAGCTTTTAAAAAACGTCCGTCCAGATTCTTGTTATGAGTTCGTCTGTAAAAAGAATCTCCATCAGCTGAGCGATATAAATGGACATAGGCAGTATCCATATTTGTTTTGCGGCTGTAAAAATATCCCATTAGCCAACCAAGTGCTCCACCAGTAATTCCACAGATTAGGAGAATATCAAAAGAAATTTCTTTGTTGAGGTCATTAAATAAGAAGATTCCAGCCATTAAACCCAATGTGGTTCCTGAAGAAATAAATGCTATCCAGCCACGTATTCCATTAACTTCATTTATTCTCATTAATTAGCTTCAATTTAAGGGTATAGTTAAACACATGGGTGGTGTGCTTATAGTTAAAAGTTCTTGTTTTGGATTTTATAGTTTGTTAAAATAGCAATTATCAACTTCTTATCCAATATGAGAATAACGATTTATTGAGCCTAGTTAGGAGTTAACTTGCTTTTTGCCTAATTGGTAAGTAACAATGATAGAACCAATGATGATTACCAGACTAATGATGACATTGGCATCAAACGAATAATCAATTTCATTATTAGGAAAATCAGGTTCATTTCCCTTGTAAAATTGATACAGAACCACAGCCATAAAATTATTTGTAAAATGGGCTGTTATTGGCATCCATATATTACGGGAATAAATCATCATATAACCCAGAATCAAACCCAGTACAAATCTTGGCAGAAAGGTCAGGAACTGAATATGAATTGCACTGAAAATGATTGCGGTGATAATTACAGCTATATGCGCATTTTTCACAAGGTTCATTAATTCACGTTGAATCAATCCTCTGAACAACCACTCTTCTCCAATGGCCGGTAAAACAGCAATCAGAAAAACGGTTACTAAAGTCTGTTTCCAATCAGAAGTTGTAAGCATTAAATCTGTTAAATTAGCAGCTTGCTCTTCTTTTAATGAAATCCAATTGGTTACGCCACTCAGAAATTCGGGTAATTGAAGTTGTTGGTTGATCCAGGCTGTCCACGAAATAAAAGACTGACTAAGTAATATTGAAATGAAGGCAATAAGGAAAAAAGCAAGATTAAATTTACCTCTTCCTGGTATTACCTCATTATTCTTGAAATATAGCAAATGTACAGCTAAAGCAGAGGGTAATATAAAGACTAATAAGCTTTGAAGAATCTGAAGGACCTGAAGAAACTGGATGTTGTTATAAATATCATCTGCTGAGTTAATATCAACTCCAAATATTGGTTTGGCTATTAAAAGACTTATCAGTGAAAGTACTAATGAGCCTGTAAGAACAATTATTATAAGGGTTAATAATTTTAGAATAGGAGGAAAATGATTTAATGTGCCTTTTGTCATTCGTTTGATTTTATTCAAATGTAACAAAAGGTAATAATCAAAATAAATTTTGGTTGATCAAATTAACCTGGAGCAACCTTTTAGAAAGCTACCCTCATGCCTAACCAACCTGTTACAGGCGAATATCCAGGGAATTGATCTTTCCATGCCTGTATATCATCCGGATGTTGTTCCTGATCGTATATGTTAATATCGAATTCCCCGAAAACCTGAAAATGAGGAATTGGTTTGATACCTATTCCTCCACCAATAATTAAGAATGTTGTAACGATATCGCCATTATATCCACCGTCATAAGTTCGTGCCATACCACCGACTTTACCATAAATAGCAACTCCTCCAAAATCAGCAGGTGCAATAAAATCTAGTCCAAATCCGGTAATGTTTGATTGTGTATTACTTTCTCCATACAAGCGTAAAAAATGACCAATATCTGCACCATAACGCCAGGTTGTTCCTTTTGCTCCATTGCTTCCCAGTATAGCAAACATACCAACTGAGCCAAATCCAAATTTAGCTTTATCATCCATTTCTTCGTTCCCATCACTATTTGTTTCCTGCACATATGGCTTTTCAAAATAAAACGGATCAGGTTTATCAGTAATCAACGGTTTGTCATCCTCATAATTATCAAGGTTGAAATCTGTAAAATCATGTGTAATGGTATGCGTTGTATCTTCATTAATTACAAATGTGTTATTGTAATCGTCATAATCATTGTACGCGATTCTTATATGATGTTTCCCCCAACTGATTGGATAATTATTGACTGGTGTGTAGCCAATTAATTGATTGTCGAGGTAAACTATTGCCTTATATGGATTTGATTGAATACTGACACTTCCAGTCTTTGGGGTGAGATCAAAATGATACTCCATAGTTGAATCAGCATAACAAGTCACCAGTGTATAAACATCGTGATAATTGTCTTTACTGATTTTCACTTTATATTTCAGTGGTTTGTAATCGACGAATTGTGCAGGTGAATTTTTCTGGATATCAGGAAATTCCTCCAGACTTATGGTGGCATTTTGTGGTGTTGTTGAAATTATAAATGAGCCTTTTTCTTGAGCAGAAAGATTGATAATAATAAAAAGAAATGACAGAAACAGGGATTTAGATTTGTGCATAATTCGGGATTTAGGTGTAAAAACATACACAAACAATATGCCAAAAATAAAGCGCCGTTTAAGGCGCTTAATATTATTTAGATTCTGATTTTAGAATAAATCTGTCGTAAATAAATAATGCAACAACAGCACCCATGGCAATTCCTGAATAAAGAATCCAAATTTTTGCCGGATTATAATTATTCCATAAATAATTAGTCAATTCCACATCGTTCATTCCTGTTAGTTGCATGGCTTTGTTCCAATAATCGTTTTTAGAAAAAGAATCAGATATTTGTTGAATCTCCAGTCCCCTTTTTGCTATTTCATTTTGCAGTAGGGTAATTTTTCCTGCTGCATTATCATATAAATCACCAGATACAAAGCCAGCCAATTGATGTCCAGCAGCTATTGGTAAGAAAGAAGTTCCCATGTAAAGGGCCTTTTTATCAGCAGGTGCAATGCTGCCAACATATTCAGTGAATTTGGGACTACTTGCCATCTCGCCAATACTAAAGGTTAACACACCAATCAGAATAAACCAAATGTTTTGAAATGCAAACATCATTCCTACCCCAATTGCCAAAATAAAGATCCCACTCATCATTGCATTTAAAGGTTTGTATCGCATTACAATGCCTGAGATCCAGATTTGAAAAACAATGATGAAGAAAGCATCAAAGCTTCCAATGGTAACAGCACTAATGGTCCCATTATCCCCAATTGCTTCTGCCAACCATGGCCATATACTATGAAGTGCATCATAAAATAGTGTTGTATCAACCCAATCATCAACAAAAACAGGGAAAGCATAATAAAGTTGATTAAAGGCTGTCCAAAACGCAATCATAATGATTAGGAACAGAACGTACTTGAAATTTTGTAGTGTAACCCAAATGTTTTTTAGCGCTTGACCAAATACCTGAAGCAATGGTTCTTTGTTTTCAATTAATTCCCGGCCAGGTTCTTTGAAAAGTAAAAAGACGAAAAGATAATTTATTGATATGGTGATCATTGAAATATAAAATACCCAGTCCCAACTTTTTTGATAGATAGCTCCAGCAATAAATGGGCCAATGAAACCGCCAATATTAATCATCATATAAAAAATACCAAATCCAATAGATGCATTATCCTTATTGGTGGTTTTTGATATCATGGCTGAAATAATAGGCTTAAAAAGTGCACCTGCAAAAGCCAGATAAATATAAGCAGCAAATACTAATGCAAATGAGTTAAATGTGGAAACCATCCAATATCCACTTACATACATTGTATATGAAAGTAGAAGCACTTTTTTGTAACCCACTCGATCTGCAATGGCCCCGGTAAATAAAGGTAAAAAGTAAAGAAGCATGGAACCTGTTCCCATGATAATACCTTTCTGACTGGCACTAAATCCTAGAGCACCTGTATCACTGCTGTTGACTAGATATAATGCAAAAGCCATGTAAAAGCCATACCAAGCCCAACGTTCAAATAGTTCCATGGTATTTGATACCCAAAAGACTTTTGGGAAGCTTTTAAATGTTGTTCCTATTTTAGACATATTTCCCTTATTAATTTACTTATTAGGTAAAAATAAGGGCTTTGCAGTTGAAATAGTATGTTATATGTCAGTTCTTATTAAAAACTTCTTTGTCAACAAGCAGTTGTGAGGTATAATAGATTAATCTGATTCGCTTGAGCATTTCTTCGAATTCAATTTTATCTACAGTATCTGTTGGTTTATGGTAATCAGCGTGTAATCCGTTAAAGAATCCAAGAACAGGGATTCCCTGTTTATGAAAGGCATAATGATCAGAAAGATTCAATAAATTACCAAAGCTGCTGTTAGTTTCATATCCATAGTCAATTTTTAAATCAACAGCTTGATTGGCAATGTTGCATAATGAATCAAGTACCGGATATTCTTTAGAACCAATCAGATAAATATAATTTGATTTTCCAATTGAATCGTTTCTACCTATCATATCGATGTTGAGGTTAGCCTTAATATCAAACGGAAGTTTACTTTGTTCATCAGCAAAATGCAAAGCTCCTAGAAGGCCCAGTTCTTCTCCTGAAGTAGCCAGAAATAAAATATTTC
Organism: uncultured Carboxylicivirga sp.; assembly: GCF_963674565.1. Taxonomy (NCBI): domain Bacteria; kingdom Pseudomonadati; phylum Bacteroidota; class Bacteroidia; order Marinilabiliales; family Marinilabiliaceae; genus Carboxylicivirga; species uncultured Carboxylicivirga sp. The sequence goes on along the minus strand of NZ_OY771430.1, from coordinate 3,702,543 downwards.
TATCAGGCACTTCTTTTTGTTCTCCAATCACCTTGGCTAATGAAAGTAAGGCTGTTGTTCCACTGGCATTATCGTCTGCTCCGTAATAGATATTGTCACCTTTTTTACCCAAATGATCATAATGGGCACTTAAAACAATGGTTTCGTTGGTTTTACCCTTGATATAGCCGGCAACGTTTTCAGTTTTTACTTTTTCAACGATAACAGGGCAATGAACAGCAATAATCTTTTCAGAGATCTTAGCTGCCTCTTTAGATGTTTCAACCTTTTTAAGAACAGCTATGTTCTTTCCAAATAATTCTTTTGCAAACGAAGGTTTTACAATAAAAACCTTGGTAGCTGTTTTAGAGAAAAAAGGTTTTGCTTTCGAGACATTTACCCTATCAAAATCTACTCTGGATGATATTTTCTGATAAGCTTTTTCATCATTCGGATTTGTTAAAATGATGGCTTTAACCCCTCTTGATTTTAGGCGATAGGCCAAACTATAATAATTCGAATAGCTGTTGGTAAATGCAAATGCAATTTTATCTTTCAAATCCAAATCGTTGATGATGGTATCCTCACCAAACCCAACAAAAACACATGGTGCAGATGTACTATCCATCGGAGCATTACTTAAAAACAAAAAGTCATTTTGCGATGTAAGGCTGGTGTGTTTGGATTTCAGTGTGCATTCTCCCCATTTCCACGACCATAATGAGTAAGGCTGATAAAAACAAGTGTCATTGTACGGATGTAAGCCCGCTGCCTCAAATTCTGTTTGAATATATCGGGCTGCTTTTTTTTGTCCTTCAGATGAAGTAAATCTTCCGTTCAAACTATCAGAAGCAAGAACTGAAATATGATGTTTAAGAATATCAACAGTTAAAGAGTTGATAGGATCAACTTGAGTTGCTGTATTCTGTGCATTTAATGCTGAGAAAGCAATAACAATGATAAAGGTATAGAAGATGCGCATAGGTGGTTGATTTTATTCTAAAGATAGGAAAAAATGTTGTTTACAATGTTTCCAGAATAAAACCTTACCTCAGAAACTTTAAATAAAAAGTCAATTGTGCATAAAAACCTGCATAATTGACTTTTTGTAATAATTAAAATCTTTTGCCAATGCTAATTCCAAAAGCATACGAACTATATTCTTCTTTAAAATCGTATGAAAATACAGGGGTTAACTCCCAACCGTTTTCGATTTCAACTTCGTATTCAATTCCTGCTTTAAAAACAAAAAATGATTTTGATTCTTCTTTTTTGAATTCAGTTTCAAATCCTGGACCAGCAAAGATGCCGATTCTTTTGGTAGCTTTGTATTTGCCAACAGCTGCCAGTACAATTACATTGGCACGTTCCAACTCATCTTCCTCAGAAGTGCGGATATAATATTGGTCAAGTTCAGCGTCACCAATAAATCCCAAATCCCATTTTTTGTTTAACGTGTAATAATAATCTAAACCAATTGTAGGAACCCACTTACCTGTACTTTGTTCATGTGTTTCGTGTTCATAAAAAGCCGAAGGTACATGTGTAAAACCGCTATAAAAAGCCAGCTTGTGTTTGCCATGATGTACTTCTTCTGATTGATGGTGACCATCTTTTGTAGTTGTTTCATGCTCTTCGTGTTGAGCAAAAATGTTCATTGACAGTAAAGCCAAACCAAAAACTAAAATCTTTTTCATGGTTAATAATTTGCCTAGGTTTTAAATTAACAATTTGGTAGGGAAGAGTAATTGTTATTGCCGGGCAAATTTAAACAATATTCTGTCACATCAACTTTCTTGTTTATTAAATAAGTTATTATAGTCGATGTAATATAGAATGCGAAATGATAAGGTATTGGTTTGTGGACTTTTCCAAATAATATCAATGTTTTTTCTGTAGTTGCTAATTGATCTATCGACTTGATCAAAAATAGAATTCTTCCAGCCGAAAGTCATTTCAGATCCCGGAGCAAATACCCATCGAAGAACCATGTCAATATTAAAAGCATTAAAATTATTGTCAAAGTTCTCATTATAAATTGCATCCGGAAGAAGAGTTCCATCATTCTGAAGAAGATAAAATTGCTTGTTTTCTACTCCTGACCAATAATGTCGCCCTCTCAATCGAAGACTAAGTTCATTGTTAAATGTATATGATAGTTCAAGCACATTCTCTACGGTGGCCACATTACGACGGGCAAAATGGATACTGTCCTGATTATCGTTTTGACTAACATATCCATAATCATTTTCTTCTCCTTCATATGCCATTTCAAGTGACAATGAGAGTTTTTGTCCCACCTGACAACCTAAACCTAAACCAAACCAGTTCCCTTTTTGATCTCTTTCGGGCCTTTTATATTCTCCATAATAGGAATAGACATGGAATTTTTTTGTCCAGTCGGAATGAGCAAAGAAGTTGTAATTGAAAGTTTCTGGTTTTAAAAAATACCTGCCTTCAACCCTTGGTTCATCATAGTTTCGGTCGTTGCCGACATAGTTAAATCTTGCTTCAACACCATAATTATTCATGAATTGCCACTCGGTATAAATACCTGCTTCATGATTATTCAAATCCCATGGTTCCATTACCCTGTTTTGCTCATACCATGTGCGCGTAAACATTTGCCTGAAAATACTGAAAGGTTCAACTTTTTGATATAGAAGAAAAAGCTCTGTATCAAATCGATTGTTTCGACGCAAATATCCCATATCGTTAGGATTATATTCATCTGAAATGGCGCTCTGTTCAATTCCGTACTGCCATTTTCCCCTGTTCTTTGCAAACTCCAACATGGTAAACCAACCAGTTTCCTTCTCATCTGCTCCTCTGTGACTAACTCCAGCCTGGCCACTCAGGGCATATTTTAATCCCTTATCTCTGAATTGAAATTCGGTTGCAGTTACATTCGCCATAAATGGATTGTTGGCTACAATCATATTGGTGTTAATCAGGCTAATGTAGGAGTTGTTTTTTAACGATTGATCAATAACGGATACGTTATAATTGGTGAAGGGTTGAACCAAAGCTTCCCTGGCTGAATTAGTAATGGTGTCTTTTATTGTAGCATAGGAATTCAAACTCATGGCATTCAAAAAACCAATGGCAAATCCCTTTTTATTACGCCCTGAAATTTTAGTTGCATTCACCAATTGAGTTTCAGAAGGCATTTCCTCTACAACCTCGTTCGTTTTAAGATTGTCATATGCTGTAGAGGTAAATTTTGGATATGCACCAATACGTCTGGAATAAAATATTTCGCCACGATTAAATAATTCAACTCCTTCAGTAAAAAACTGTCTTCTTTCCTGGTAATAAAGTTCATATGGCGACAGATTCAATTGTTTGTCGTCAGATTGTATCTGACCAAAATCGGGGATAAGCATCATATCAAGCGTATAACTTTCGTTGATACCGTATTTAAGATCCAGTCCCCCACGATAGATGAAATCCGTTTCTCCACTACTTTCGCTATGTTCAACATAGGTTGCCAGATAGGGTGAAAAAGATAATCGAACCGGAGGTTTAATGTTTTTAATTCCGGTCATTACACCTTGTTGATGAATAAAACCATCTACGTTCCGATCGATAAAGTTCCATGAATTATTGGAATTATATCTTCTGATGTTTCGAAACATATTCAGCCCCCATGTATGAACATCAGTCAAAGGAAAGCGCAGAGCCGAATAAGGTATCCGCATTTCAATAACCCAGCCTTTATCCGTAACATTGGTTTTGCTCTGCCAAACAGCATCCCAGCTTCCGTCTTCATAATCGTAAGATGTTTTAATCGCCTTAATGTCAGTTTGAACACCTGCAGGTGTAATGAAAAAGCCGAAAGCCAATTGTCCTTCGTTGTACGGGTCGAAATAAACCCCAAAATAATCAGACATACCAATATTATCTCTTGCAGTTAAGAAATTATAGATACTATCCGGAGCATTATCGTATAGCATGGCTCCGAGGTAAATGGCATTCTGATCATAAAAAAAGTAAACTTCGGTTGGTTGATAGGAAGGTTTACCATTATAAGGTTGTAATTGCAGAAAATCCTTAGCTGGCAGAGCATTTTGATAACAACTCTCATCCAATACACCATCAATTTTTAAAGGCTCATCTATAGCATAGCACTCGACTGTTTTTTTTGTTTGTGCAGAGATAGATAAAAAAGAAAACAGCAGGATGATTAGAAAGGTCAATTTGTTCATAGTCAGGATTTAGTTGCGTGTATGGCTAATTTAATAAATTTCTTAACTAAATGCTTGTAAATGGCTATCAAACATTTTGGAAATGATGGATTTATAATTAAGTGTGACGCATGTATATTTCATTAAGTTACAACCAAGGTGAATAACTTTTCAAAGTGTCTATTTTCAACTTCGAAAACAGGTAATGTGTGCCTGCAATTATTATCTTTGTGCCTCTAAATGTTTTGAATAGTAAAAGTTTCAAACGAAACGCATAAAATAGCTGACAATGAACTTTGTTGAGGAATTAAACTGGAGGGGCATGATTCATGATGTGATGCCCGGAACTGAAGAACAACTGAAAAAAGAAATGACATCAGCATATGTGGGAATTGACCCTACTGCTGACTCTTTACATATTGGCCACCTGGTAAGTGTGATGATGTTAAAACATTTTCAGGCTGCTGGTCATAAACCTATTTGTTTGGTTGGTGGAGCAACCGGTATGATTGGCGATCCATCCGGTAAATCAGCCGAGAGAAATCTTTTGGATGAGGCAACATTGCGTAAAAATCAGGATGGTTTAAAAAAGCAACTAAGTCTTTTTCTTGATTTTGATTCATCAAAAGAGAATGGTGCTGAGATGGTGAACAACTACGATTGGATGAAAGAATTTTCATTTCTGGAATTCATTCGTGATGTAGGTAAACATATCACTGTAAATTACATGATGGCAAAGGATTCTGTGAAAAAAAGATTGGGATCAGAGTCAAAATCAGGTATGTCTTTTACCGAGTTCACCTACCAATTGGTACAGGGATACGATTTTTTACATTTATACCGTGAGAAAAATTGTCGTTTACAGATGGGAGGATCAGATCAGTGGGGTAATATTACTACCGGTACTGAGATGATTCGTCGTATCGAACGAGGAGAAGCTTTTGCTTTGACATGTCCTTTGATCACAAAAGCTGATGGAGGTAAATTCGGAAAAACTGAAAGTGGTAATGTTTGGTTGGATCCCGAAAAAACAAGTCCATACCATTTTTACCAATTCTGGATGAATACATCAGATGCAGATGCTGAGAAATACATTAAGATCTTCACCATGCTTTCGAAGGATGAGATTGAAGCAATGGTGAAGGAACAAAACGATGCACCCCATTTACGTCCATTGCAAAAGCGTTTGGCAGAGGAAGTAACAGTGATGGTTCATGGGCGTGAGGCTTACGATTCAGCTGTTGAAGCATCTCAAATTTTGTTTGGTAAAGCTACAACTGAAGCTTTGCGTAAAATTGATGAAAGAACCCTTTTAGCTGTTTTTGAAGGAGTACCTCAATTCAATGTTGAAAAGGCTTTATTTACTAAAGGTGTGAGTATTGTAGATTTGCTTGCTGAGAAAACAGAAGTTTTTCCTTCCAAAGGAGAATTACGTAGAACCATCAAGGGAGGTGGAGTAAGTATTAACAAAGAAAAAATATCGGATGCTGAAATAAATGCTGATGCATCAATGTTATTGAACGATAAATATCTGTTGGTTCAAAAAGGTAAGAAAAACTACTACCTTGTTATCGCAGAATAATTATTACAAGATATGATTTAAAAAGCAGGCCATTGTGTCTGCTTTTTTTATTATTAAAGTTTTAGAATTACTTGAATTCCAGACCAAGTAATGAGATGTCGTCAAACACAGCTCCCTTTGTTACAAACTTATCAATGATACCTCGTAATTGAGCAAAGTTTTGTTCAAGACTTGCTGTAGTACAAAGAATATCTTCAATTTCCTGCGCATTGGATTCAACCTGATTGCCTTTATCCAATTCCACTACTCCATCAGTAAAAGCCAGTAGTTTTGCTTCTTTAGGAATCTTAATTTTTCCTACTTCTATTGAAGGAACAAAATCAAGCATACCTAAACCAATACAACCTTTTTCTAGGTGTGTAAGATGTTTCTTTTTAGTATCGTAAAGAAGAGGGGGAAGATGACCGGCATTAACATATGTCAATCGTCTGGTCATTAAATTGTAGCGGCCAATAAAAAGAGTAATAAACTTCTCGTTATTGGCACTTGCATTAACCCTTTCATTCAGGAGAGGAATTAATTTTTTAAAATTTGTACCGGCCGTAAATAAAGATCGCATCACTGCCTGAAAATTAGACATTACCATAGCAGCTGCAATTCCTTTGCCTGAAACGTCAGCCATACAGAATCCGATTGTTTGTCTCGATAATCGGAAAATATCATAATAATCACCTCCCACGCCCATGTGAGGTTGATAGTATGTTTGAATATCAAGATTTTGTGTTTTGGGCATCTGGTATTCACTTGGAACCAATTGGTTTTGAATACGTGATGCCAGTTCCATCTCCTTTTTTAATATTTCCTGTTCAAGCAATGCATTTTGCATTCGCTTGTTTTCAACAAATACAATAATAAGATTGGCAATAATCTGAATCAGCTTCAGGTGTTTGATGGTTGGACTGATACCTTGCTGTTCTTCTTCAATGTCACCGATTAAAACATATCCAATTGGAGCAAACCTGTGAAATAATGGTATAACAGCATCAAAGCCTTTTAATTTAGGAGGGTGTGAAATGGTTATACTTTCTATGGTTTTATAACAGAGTAGATCTTCCTCAACATTAATCAGATTGGCTTCATCTTTGGTTACACCAGAAGTTAAAAGATTATGCCATACATTATTCGAAAGTGTGAAAACCAATACTTTACCAACTTCAAGTTCTTCGCGCAACAAGATTTCGAACTCAGCCAATAAGTCCTCAATAGTATGATCTTCATTGATCGTTTGTGCTATGTCAAGGATGATATTCAACCGATCCTTATACAACTTGAGCCTTTTCTTTTTTATCTGCGTAACCATGTTTGGTAAGAAATATCAACTAAGATATTAAAAACTTCGTCTCAATAATAGTAAAGAAGTTACAAAAACTAAAATACCCTTTCAAATAAATCCATATATTTTGTTAAAATAGGGATTTTTCCGAAAGGGTATTTCTTAGCAAGTGCTAAAAAATTATTCTTTTACTCTTTCAACGTATGAGTTGTCGCGAGTATCAATTTTAATTTTGTCGCCTACATTAATAAACAATGGAACCATAATTTGCGCACCAGTTGTTACCGTTGCAGGTTTTAATGAGTTAGTTGATGAAGTATCACCTCTAACACCAGGCTCAGTATAAGTAATTTCGTACGCAACTGTTGTTGGAAGGTTAACCATTAGAGGTGTTTCCGTATCAGCATGATATACTACTTCAACTTCTAAGCCTTCGCTAAGTAAGGCAGGATTGTCAATTAAATCCTTTTCGATAGGAACTTGCTCAAATGTTTCAGCATTCATAAAATGATAACCTAAGTCATCGTTGTACAAAAACTGATGAGGACGACGCTCAACGCGTGCTTCATTTACTTTTACACCTGCGTTAAAAGTGTTTTCGATTACTTTTCCGGTTGAAACATTCTTAAGTTTTGTTCTAACAAAAGCAGCTCCCTTACCAGGTTTCACGTGCTGAAACTGAACAATGAAAAACAATTGTCCATTGTATTCAATGCACATTCCGTTTCTAAAATCAGCTGTAGTTGCCATAGTATTGATATTCTGTTGATTCTATTATTACTCAAAAAACGGTGCAAAAATAGTGTAAATGCTTAATAAATCAGCATAATGTGATAATAATTCAATCCGGCACAACAGTAATAATTGCTCAATTCTGCATTATTGGTGAGAAAAGAAGGTGAAAATTCTTTTGAAGAGTTATTTTTTTATACTTGAGAATGGATGTCTAATACCCTTAAATTCATCCAGGTCGCAAATGAACGAACCAACTTTCAAGTCGAATTTTACCCGGATAGGAATGCGGTTATTGTCTTTGGAGATCCAAACCTGCATGTCGTCTTCTGTTTTAAAGGCTCTACCGACTTCTGTAACCGGAGAAAATTTATAGCATTCAACTTTGCCAAATTTTGTTTTTATGGTTTCAATACCGCGATATCTGATGCGTAAAGCAAAATTTTCGTCAGAGAAAAAGGTCATAAACTGAATTACTTCTCCTTTCGCTAATTTATCGTTGAATTTATGATTGCGTGCAAAATAAAAAGCTGATAATATATCAAGTATACCTTCCTGAACATTATGAATGCCTGATTTTTGGCTGATTACCTGTGATGAATCTCTGTCGTAATAAACTTCGTTGTAATATCTGTACCTGCCTTCTCTGATATTACGTACAGCCTTTACAGGTAATTGAGTTTTGGTATCGATAAAACTCTCGTATTGATCACGAATTTTATATAAAACATCTGCAACCCCAACTGTAACACCTTTTCCTATTACGTGATGGGTTTTGGTATTATTAATGATAGTGTCATTTACTGATAAATAGGCTCTTCCTCCTGTTACAAAACCATAGTTAAGCGTATAGACTAAAAGTTCTCCATCTTTGTAAGATTTATGATTGGAAAGAGAATAGGGAGGAATAAAAACAGTATCTGCTTTCTCCTCATTATTGCTATAGGAATAACTGGAAAACACAAGCAGAGACAATAAGATTAAAACGTATTTCATAAAACTGTTTAAAGGTTAGTATTTCTTACCTTATGACAATTTAACGTATTACATCACTTATTGGTTGGGATTATAAGATCTTTTTTTTAGGTGTAGTTGCAACAAAGTCTTTTAGATAAAATGGTTCAAAATAAGCAACATCCACAAATTTGTTTTCCTGGAAATATTTTTCAGCCATTGGGGCTAAATTCTTAGCTAGTGGATTAATGTCATCCACAAAAATTGCATTCTCGTGTTTGATAACATCTTTGCATTTGTCGGAGCCATTACCAAAGAAAACAACCTTATTTTCACTAAGCAGTGAAGTAAATGTTTCTTCATCAACAATTTTAGCTGAAATTTCTTCTTTTAAATTCATTGCTGAATCAAAAATAGCCGTGTAGACTTCCATACGACGTGCATCCATCAAGGGGCAAAATAAGTAGGGTAGATCAGACTTTTGCCAATCCTGATTAACGATTGGGAAAGTCATTATATGCATTGAATCAATGGCAATTAAAGGAAGATCAGAAGCATAGCAAATACCTTTGGCGGTTGAAACTCCAATTCTTAAACCTGTGTACGACCCTGGGCCACTACTAACTGCAACAGCATCTAAATCTTTACCGGCTGATAATTGATTCTCTTCAAAAAGTTGCTCAATTAAAACAGTAAGATGTGCTGCATGTGAATTCGCTTCAAAAAGTTCTTTTGATGCAACTACATTTCCGTCAATGCTGTAAGAAACAGAACAAACCCCTGTTGATGTCTCAATGCTTAAAATCCTTGCCATACTATAACTTAAATATGGCACAAAAATATAAAAAGAGAATAATTAATCCTTTTTATCTGAGGTCAATTTGTCAACGATCTCAATAAAATCACCATCCTCCAGTTTTCGTGAGATAGCTGAATAAGGTCCGCTTACAACTTGCTCATCTTCACTAACTCCTTCTGTAATTTCGATGTATTTAGAATCCTGAATACCGGTTTCTACCGAACGTTGTTTGGCAACACCATCTTCAGCGATAAAAACAACTTCTATTTTTGAGTCTGCATCTGGCTTTTTAATATCTGTAGAATCAGTTATGGTGGTGTCGTTACGCATGGTAACAGCAATGATTGGAACCGTTAAAATATCATTTTTTGTATTGGTTTGAATATCAACGGTTGCTGACATACCCGGACGAAATGGGTACTTGCTATGTTTTGTTTCATCAATCATATCTTCGTATGATTCAGGAAGAATCAATACCCTTACTTCAAAGTTGGTAATCTGATCAGCGCTTGTTCCTTCAACCTTTGCAGAATTGGCAATCTGTGTAACAATTCCCTTAAATTTTTTCTTCAGGTAGGCATCTACTTCAATCAGACAGGTATCTTTTAAACTTACCCTAATAATATCATTCTCATTAACATCAACCAATACCTCCATTTGATTTAGGTTAGCCAGTGTCATCATTTCAGTACCCTCGAATTGGGCTGTTCCAACAACGCGTTCCCCTTTTTCAACGTTTAGCCTCGAAATGGTACCTTCCATGGGAGCATAAATGGTTGTTTTATTCAAATTATCCTGGGCTTCATTTAAACCTGCTTTTGAGTTGACTACGCTAGCAAGAGCTGATTCAACATTGGCTTTGGCGACATTATATTCCGAAAGGGCTTGTTCGTATTCCGATTCTGAGATGGTTTTTTCATCCCATAATTGTTTATTGCGATTATAGTTAAGTTCTTTTTGAACCAATTGTGCTTTTGCCTGTGATAGATTGGCCTCGGCAGACTTTAAGGCTGCCTGCATCTTTTCGAGGTTACGCTGGTAAATATCCGGTTGTATGCGAGCCAGTATTTGTCCTTTTATTACTTCTTCACCTTCTTGAACAAGTAACTCCAATATTTCACCAGATACATCTGAACTAATTTTAACTTCAACCTCAGGTTTTATTTTTCCATTAGCTGTTATTGATTCAGTAATTGTTCTTCTGGTTATCTTTTCAGCTAAAACTTTTTCACGGTATTCCTGGCCTATCCAGCCTTGCTTTTTTCCTATAATTAGCAATGTAATAATAACAACGAGGGCAATTAATGCCAAAAGAACCGGTTTCTTCATGAGCTGGGTTTATTTGTTTTATGCTAAAATAGTAAAAGCAGTTGTATTTTTATTGAATGCTTTGTGTTAATTACTTGTCTTATAAAATAAAAATACCAACCGGATATTCCGGTTGGTATGGACTTGAGTGAGCTATATTCTATAGTTCTATAGGGGTTCCTTTATAAAAATCAAGTATTTTAGTCCTTAATATATAAGAGTATTTTGCTTGTAATAAGTCTGATTGAGCTTTGGTGAAATCTGTTTTAGATACATTGTAATCAACTGAATTGACCAAACCAACATTAAATTTTTTCTCTGTATACCTGAAAGACTCTTTATATGATTCTACAGCTTCTTCACTGGATAGAAATTGCTTGTAGGCTGCCAATGCATCCGCATAAGCTTGTTGAATATCTTTTCTCAGATCAAGTTTAGCTGCCTGAAGCTGATATTGTGCATCTTGCAATCCTAATTTGGCATTAGCTACACCATTTCTGGTTTGAAGTTTATTAAAGATGGGTATTGATATAGATGCCCCAACGTAAGTATTACGTGTTGATTTGAACTGATCCCAAAGAGGACGGTTATAACCATTTGGATCATCAACCAGCCAGTTGGCATTGGCTCCCATGTTAGCACCAAGGCTTAAAGTTGGATAATACGCACCTTTTGCTATTTTCAGATCATATTCAGAACTGTTTACATTGTATTCAGAACTTTTAATCTGTGGCATAATACCTAATGCTGTTTGAAAAATATTTTCAGGTCCGGCAGGTGTAAAATCAGTTAATTCAGGAATTACAGGACTTTCAATGTCAAAATCCAGAATATTTTCAAGGTCAAGTAATTGAGCTAAAGTAAGCTTTGACAATCCAAGGTTATTCTCTTGTTGTGTAACATTAAGGGCTTCTTTAGCAGCCTGAGATTTAATCTCCAAAAGATTGCCTGTAGCAACACTCCCTGCATCAACCAGTTTTTGAGTTCTTTCAACCTGTAATTTGCTGGTTTCATATTGCTCCTTGGCAACAGCAAGTAATTCTTTGTCGAAAAGGATTTGCAGATATTGACTGGTAATTAGCAGTGCAATGTCATTTTTGGTTTTCTCATTGTCCTCAAGAGCCTGCATCAACAAATACTTATTCTTTTTAACCGTATTTTGTTTTGCTAAGCCTTGAAATAATGTAACATTACTTCCAATGCCTGTGCTCAGAGAACGGGTCTTCATGTCTAAGTTTGTTGCATCCTGCTGAATCCATGTATAACCAAAATTTAAAGCGCCATTTATGCTTGCATTAAGATTTGGAAGCATGTCTAATTTACTTTGCTTATATAAATTTTGCTGATACTCGGCATTTAAAAGTTGCCTTTGTATGGTAATATTATTTTCATGGGCATAATTAATGCATTCGAGTAGTGTCCATTCTTTAACCTCTTGAGCTGAGGATAAAATGATGGTTGTGAATGCAAGGATGAACCCTATAAAAGCTTTTCTAATCATTGCTAAGATTTTTTGTCCGTTAGGATTGTTAATTATTTCTCTCAGGTTCTCCAAAAATTAAATTAAGGAGCAGATAGCCGGGGTATAACCCCCGACTCTTGTATGAAAAAACTATTAAAAATATTAATTATAATTGAAAACTAGCTCTTAGGCACTTTAATCTTATCTTCAGCAGTAATTCCATCTTTTACTTCTATGTTAATCCCGTCAGATAGTCCTGTATGAATCAGGCGTTTTTCAAAAGTCTGCTCTCCGGTCGCAATTTCTACAAAGGCAGAATCATTACTGAAGGAAATAAGTTTTTCTTTAATAGCAATTACACTATCGCGACGATCTAAAACGATATCAGCTGTTGCACTGTACCCGGCTCTGATAAATTGGCCTTCTTTTAAATTAACAGCAGCTTTTATTTCAAACTGGATGGCACCATTCTCTTCAACTCCTTTAGGAGCGATTGATTCCAGTCGGGCATCGTATTTTTCGTCTTCTATGGCACCAATTGACAGCAAAAGGTCCATGCCTTCACGAATTTTACCCACTTCTGTTTCATCAACTTTTCCTTCAAATACCATCTTACCCATATCAGCAACAGTGGCAACGGTTGTTCCATCATTAAAGGTATTACTTTTTATTACAGAGTTACCTTCTTTGATAGGTACATCCAATACCATACCATTAATGGTTGAGCGGATTAATGTATTGGTTTGATTTTTCATATTGGCGGTTACACCTTCTTTAATCAATTGAAGGTTATTCTCGGCTGCGTCACGATCAGCTTTTGCAGTTTCAAATCTCAAAGACTCTTCCAGATATTCTGATTCGGGAATTACGCCGGTAGTATAAAGTTCTTTTTTGCGTTTGAATTCAATTTCAGCATTCTTATAATTGATTTCAGCTTTTCTCAGTTGAGTTTCAGCATTGTTTACCTGAATCATTTCAGGAATGATTTGAATTTTAGCAATTAAATCGCCTTTTTCAACCACATCACCAGGTTCTACATAAAGTTCGGTAATAATACCTGATTCCTGTGGTTTAATTTCAATCTCTTTACGTGGAACAACTGAGCCGGTTGCAACTGTTTTTTTGATGATGTTAGTTACTTCAGCGTTTTCAGTTTCGTATACAACAGGATCTTTTTTTGTTTGATTGTATAAGTAAAATACAACCCAGCCAACTAATCCTATAAAAATAAACAGACCAATTATTTTTAATACTTTTTTCATGATTGAAGATGTTAAGTTATTTTGTTCTTTTTGTATTTATTCGTGACGTAATGCTTCAATTGGTTTGATTTTAATGGCTTTCATGGCAGGGATCAAACCTGCAATAAATCCAACTACAATTAACATTGCCAAAGCGGCCAGGGCTAATGGTAAACCAATTTCAGGGTTAAGGAAGAACGTTTCTTCTTCACCGGTGGCCGCTGCTCTGGAAGCATCGATACCAGCATCAACCAGATAGAGAATAAAGGTGCCGAATGCCAGACCAATAAAACCCGCGATGGTTGTTAGAAATACCGATTCTGTCAGTAACTGACCAATGATTACAGCTGGCCGGGCTCCAATGGCTCTTTGGATACCAATTTCTTTGGTTCGTTCTTTTACGATGATCAGCATTATATTACTGATACCGACAGCTCCTGCAATTAAGGTTCCAATACCCACAACCCAAATCAGAATGTCAATGCCCAGAAAGATGTAAAACATGGTTTGAATTTGATTTTCAATATCAACCTTACCGATTGCATCCGGATCTTCAGGAGAAATCTTATGATTCTTTTGAAGGATGGGGGTAATTTTATCAATTACCTGGCTTACCTTAATTCCTTTTTTTGCAGTGAAACCAAAGTAATGCACCTGATCTCCATAGTTGAAGGTTTGCTGCATGGAAGTAAAAGGAAGGTAAACCGTTTCCTTTTTGTTACTACCAATATTAATTTGCGGATTATTACTCTTAAATACACCCACTACCATAAAGTATACGCCGTTTACCCTAATGTATTTTCCTACAGGATCTTCATCCTTATCGAACATTATTTCGTATACTTTTTCACCAATAATGCAGACTTTTCTTTTTAAACGAATGTCTTCATCATTAATATATCGACCATAAGGCATGGTGCAGGGGTCAATCTTTTTATAAGTAGGATAATCACCCATCACATTAAATGCTGCAGAACGTTTCCCTCTAACCACATTCTCTCCACTTCTTAAATTCCAGCCATTAAGGCGGGGTGAGATCACTTCTACTTCGGGTACCTGGTCTTTTATGGCTACAATGTCATCATTGGTAATCATCCAGTGTCTGCCTCTTTTAAATCCTTCGAAGGCAACAGTAGTATTCTCTGACCATACAAAGGCACTATTGGTAGCAAAATCCTTTACCCCTTCTGTAATACCGTTTTTTAATCCGTTACCGGAACCAGTCATTACAATCAGCATAAAAATTGCCCAAAAAACACCAAAGGCTGTCAGTACACTTCTAAGTTTATTCTTTTTTATGGCATTAAAAATTTCCTGCCATCTGTCTCTATCAAACATAGATAAGGTTCTAAGGTTAACAATTATTCATCATGTAAGGCTTCGATGGGGCGTATGGCTGAGGCTTTTCGAGCGGGTATAAAACCGGCTACTAATCCGGCTGTTACCAGAATAACCAAAGCCCAAATGGCAACGCCTAAATCTGCTGAAGGATTAAAAAAGGCTCTTTCCAATTCCTGACTGCCTTGTGCAGCTTTTTGTAGTATTAAGGATACAAGTGAGAGTAATCCCATGCCGGCAACCAATCCAAAAAATCCTGCCAAAGCCGTTATTAATACAGATTCAGATAAAACCAGGCGAATGATTGAAATGGGTGAAGCTCCAATGGCTTTTCTGATACCAATTTCTTTAGTTCGTTCTTTTACCAGAATAATCATGATATTACTTACTCCAACAATACCTGCTATAATGGTCATTACTCCTATAACCCATACAAACATTCTGATTCCGGCAAAAACACCCTGAGCCTGTTTAAATGATTCCAAAGTATTCCAGATGCCAATGGCTTGCTTGTCTTCCGGTGCAACTCTGTGTCGCTCCATTAAGGTGTTTTGTACAGCTTCTTCAATTCGTTTGTTATCAGCCACCGTCAAGGCGTTGGTAGCAATGGCCATTTCACTTAGTTTGTTATTACCATTATATACACGCTGTGTGGTGGATAATGGGATGTATACTTTTTTCTCATCGCGATTTTCAGGATTCTTAAAAATACCTACTACTTTAAAAGGTACTCCGCCGATGCGGATGTATTTACCCATTGGATCTTCTTCCTTGAAGAGATGGTTTTTAACTGGTTCTGAAATGATAACACATTTTCTGAATTCTTTAATATCCAGTTCGTTGATATAGCGTCCATCCAGCATGTCAACAATCGATATCTTTCTAAATTCAGGCATAATTCCTTCTACCCGAAAATCACCATATTCATTTTTATACGTAACATCGTTGTTTCCCCAGATACTAAAACGACCCGAGAAATTATCAATGTCATCTGCAAACTGACGTTGGATATTCTTTGCATCCTGATCAGTAAATTGAATGCGTCGTCCGGCTTTTAACCCATCATGAGCAATCTGTGTTCTGCGACTCCAAATCCACAGTGCATTTTTAGATGTGCCTCTGAAGTTGTTTTCCATGCCATTTTGCAATCCTTTACCCGAACCCAATAAAAGTATTAGCATGAATATTCCCCATGCAACACTAAATCCGGTCATGATTGCTCTAAGCTTATTTTGTTTGAGAGTTGAAAATATCTCTTGTAAATAATCAATCATCGAATAAAAATTAACCGTTTACAAAAATTGATTTCCCGGCTTGCTGATCTGCAAAATGAACATTGGTATGATTAGCCTCAATTAATCCATCCTTTAGCCTGATAACTCTTTGAGTCATATCGGCAATGTCATTTTCGTGAGTAACAATAATTACTGTGATACCGCTGTTGTTCACCTCTTTCAGGATATCCATTACCTCATAAGAAGTTTGTGTGTCCAACGCACCGGTAGGCTCATCTGCTAAAATGATTTTAGGATTAGAGATCAATGATCGCGCAATGGCAATACGTTGTTTCTGACCTCCGGAAAGTTCACTAGGTAAATGTTCGCTCCATTCTCTCAATCCCAATTTTTCAAGGAGATCGAGTGCCATGGTGTTTCGTTTTTTTCTGCTAACTCCCTGATAGTATAAAGGAAGAGCAACATTTTCCATGGCATTCTTAAAGGATATAAGGTTAAACGATTGGAAAATAAAACCAATATATTGATTCCTGAATGCGGCAGCTTTCCGTTCGCTCATCTGGCGAATCAGAATATTATTTAAATGATATTCGCCTCTGTCATAATTGTCAAGAATGCCCAGTATATTAAGCAATGTTGATTTTCCAGACCCTGATGAGCCCATAATAGATACCATCTCACCTTGTTCGATGTCGATGTCTAACCCTTTCAGCACATGTAATGAGTTGCTGCCGGTTGTATAGGATTTGTGCAGTTGTTTGACACGAATGATACTTTGACTCATAATATTTTTTTCAAAGATGAATTGAATTCTATGGATTTATTGTTAAAATACGTTATCAACTCTTGTGCCGAATTTTTTAAATCGCACTATTTCAGATAATAAACATCTTTTGTGCGATTGCGCATTATCGCTTACTAGGGCGAAAGTGTTCATAACCGAACATTCTACGCATTCTGCTAATTTATAGTGTGACGCCAATAATAGTCAATAGGTTACAGTGTTCGTCCTGTTCGGATACGAACAAAAACGAAAAGAGAGTATATACAATTTTAATAGGAAGTTTTTGTAATTTCATTTTCGGCCCAAGGATACTTCTAGCGTATCATATTTAAACCAGTTACCTGACAATGGAAATAAATCAGCTTATAAAGAATTGCCAAAATGGAGATAAGGATGCTTTTGGTCAATTGGTGACCGAATATGGCAATTATGTTTTTTCTGTTGTGTTTCGTATCGTCAATAACGAAGCTGATGCTGAAGATATTTCTCAGAATGTTTTTGTAAAAGCGTGGCAAAATATTAATAAGTACAATCATGAGAAGGCAAAATTTACAACCTGGTTATATACCATTGCGGCCCGAATGTCACTTGATTATTTGAAAACAAGCAGAAAGAAGGTTGAATTGACAGATGTGCTGAAGTCGGATGTAGATATAGAAAAAGAAATTGATTTAAAGGAGTTGGGTACAATGATTTATTCCGCTACAGATCAACTATCTGATCAGCAAAAACTAATATTTGTTTTGCGTGATCTGGAAGAATTAGATGTGGATGACGTAGTTGAGATCACTGGATTTTCCAGAAAACAAATCAAAGACAATTTGTATGTGGCACGAAAAAAGGTGAAAGAAAAACTTGGCAGACTATTAAAAATAATGTGATGGAAGAATGGAGAAAAATTAAGCAGCAACCTCGAATAAATGATTTGCAACGATTTAAAAACAATGTTTTAAATCAGATTGAATCAGAAGAGCAGGTAAGAAAGCAACATCGCATTTATTGGTGGCGTGTTGCCGCATCAATAATTGTGTTGCTTTCAGTGGGCAATTATACATGGATGGAAATCGATACCTATCTAAAAAGGACTTCAACTGTTGTTTTTAATAATGATATAAGTTTTGAAAATCAGGATTATCAACGATGTGATTATCAGATAGCCAATTTGTTGAAAAGTTTAAAAGAGGCTGGTTTTGTTATCGATGATCAACGAAATATCATTCAATTCTCTGAGTTGGATGTCAGAAATCTTAGAATTAATAATTCTCCTTTTGCCTCGGATGTAAGTCAGTTTCTTGTTGGAATGAAAGAGCTTTACCCTTTAAAATATCAAAAGTATAAATCCGGTGAAATGGTGGAGTTCAATTCCTGGCATTTAAAAATGGACCAACGCTTATGTGATTGGGTCAAATAAAATTAATCATTAAAAGAAGTAAAATGAAAAGGTTTAGATATATATTGTTCGGATTCATGCTTTTAATAAATAGCTGTGGTGGTCCTGAGATAAGATTCTTCACCAGGATTAATGATGATGGTACCGTTTTTAAACGAGTTACGGCTGTTGGTGATTCTTCTCAAATTCATAGGTATCCGTTCTCATTTGATTTATCAGATGGATGGGATCTTAGTTTTAAAAAAGAGATTAAAGATGCAGATACCTTATTTTGTGCTATTGCTGAAAAAACCTTTCCATCTATTGAGGCCTCAACTGTGTCATTTTCTCACCAGGTTGATTCAGGACAGAAAGAAAATATCAAAATTGACTATGTAAAAAAGTTCAGATGGTTTTTTACCTTTCATGAGTATACTGAAACATTTATGCAACGCTTTCCATATCGACATTATAATATAAATGATTTCTTAAACAATGATGAGAGAGCCTATTTTTTAGCAGATGACTCAACGGTTATTAGTCATCTAAATAAGGTTGAGAAAACAGAATGGATAGAAAATGGAGAGCAGAAATTCTGGAAGTTTATTTTTAAATCAATTACTAAGGAATATGTTCGACTTATAGATTCATTTGCAATTCAGAACGGCTACAATACTATAAACGAAAATCAGGCTTTGATGATTGATGAGCTGCTTTATCCTTCATTCGATAATGGCCCAGATTTTAAAGAAGTAGTATCAATGACTGATAGTTTATTGAAGGTAAAATGGATTAGTGAACTTTATTCTAATGGTTATTTTAATCAATTTGAAGATGATATTGATAACAGAACGATCCTATTAGGTTCAAATAATTATAATATTGAAATTGAACTGCCCGGATTTATTTATCAAACCAATGCCATGCAAGAAGTTAAACAGAGTCTGAAATGGCAATTTCGTTCCAGTGATTTTCAATATTGTGATAAAGTTTTGATTGCGCATTATCGCACCGTTAATTGGTGGGCTTTTATAGTTACTTTTATTATTATTGCAATTCTGCTTTGGAAGGGATTTGGATATAAAAAGAAATGACATGAAGTTTGTCTTATTAAGTATATGTGCAATTTTGCTGTTGGGAGCTTGTTCAAAACAGCCACAAGTAATTATTAAAACCGAATTGGGTGATATTACCTGTGATTTGTATTTAAAGGAAGCACCAATAACGGCAGGCAACTTTTTAAAGTATGTGGATGAAGACCGTTTTGAAGGAGCAAGCTTTTACAGGGTGGTTACTGAAGACAATCAACCCAATAATGATGTGAAGATAGAAGTGGTGCAAGGAGGACTGTTTGAAGATGAACATCCTAATCATTTGCCTCCAGTCATTCATGAAACAACTGATCAAACAGGAATACTGCATAAAAACGGCGTTTTAAGTATGGCTCGTAATGAGCCGGGTTCTGCCCAGGCTGATTTCTTTTTCTGTATTGGAGATCAACCAGAACTTGATTTTGGAGGGAAACGCAATCCGGATGGACAAGGATTTGCTGCGTTCGGCATTGTTTCTTCAGGTATGGATGTAATATTAAAGATTCATCAACTCGAAAATGAAGGTCAATATTTGAATAAACCCGTAAAAATTCTTTCCATTGAACGAATTTAGAGTTTTTATAGAAAAAACTTTCTCGTCGTAACGTATATGTAATCAGTAAGTAGGGGATCTGATCTCTAAAAAATTCTCAAAAACTTTCATTTTTGATTTGGAAGTTTAGAAAAAACTGCCTTATTTTGCACCCGCTTTTGAGAACAACGGTTGTCATGAAAAGCAGGCGGGGCGGGCGATAGGCTGGTCTTTAAATAATGAAAGCAAAGAAAGTTTTTGACAGAAGGGGAAGATTTCATATCTTGTCATTCTGCTCCAAAAAAAAAGGTTTTTAAGAGGTGAGGGAAGAGTTAGGGATTGAAAATGAGCGACTCGAAAAAAAGAAGAAAAAAACTTAAAAAAAGATTTGGAAGATAAAACAAAAACTACTTACCTTTGCAGCCGCTTCTCAAACGAGGGGTGGCAACAAAACGAAGATCAAACGTTGATTTTCGGATAAAAAAAGACATAATGGTTAGCTAAAAATTCAGTTCGATTCTGAATATGTCACAAGAGCAAAACAGAAGGCTAAGAACTTCGAGCTCAAAAGATCTTTGAAAATATTGAATAGTACCTAAACGAGCAAAGCTCGTTCCATTATTGAGAGAGAAGTATAATGAATTAGGTTGATTTAAATCATCTTGATACATGATACTGAAATCTTGATACTAAAATGAAAAGGTAAAAAGTGAACCTGAAGTCAATGGTATAAATAATTTTGAAAGCATTAAAAATTTTTATACAACGAAGAGTTTGATCCTGGCTCAGGATGAACGCTAGCGACAGGCCTAACACATGCAAGTCGAGGGGTAACAGGGTCTTCGGACCGCTGACGACCGGCGCACGGGTGCGTAACGCGTATGCAACCTACCTTACACTGGGGGATAGCCCGTTGAAAAACGGATTAATACCCCATAATATAATTGAATCGCATGGTTTAATTATTAAAGCATTGTGGTGTAAGATGGGCATGCGTGACATTAGCTAGTTGGTGAGGTAACGGCTCACCAAGGCAACGATGTCTAGGGGTTCTGAGAGGAAGGTCCCCCACACTGGTACTGAGACACGGACCAGACTCCTACGGGAGGCAGCAGTGAGGAATATTGGTCAATGGGCGCAAGCCTGAACCAGCCATGTCGCGTGTAGGAAGACTGCCCTATGGGTTGTAAACTACTTTTATACGGGAAGAATGTTACCCTCGTGAGGGTATTTGCCGGTACCGTATGAATAAGCATCGGCTAACTCCGTGCCAGCAGCCGCGGTAATACGGAGGATGCAAGCGTTATCCGGATTCATTGGGTTTAAAGGGTGCGTAGGCGGAATAGTAAGTCAGGGGTGAAAGTTTGCGGCTCAACCGTAAAATTGCCTTTGATACTGTTATTCTTGAGTACATACGAGGTAGGCGGAATGTGACATGTAGCGGTGAAATGCTTAGATATGTCACAGAACACCGATTGCGAAGGCAGCTTACTAGACTGTAACTGACGCTGATGCACGAAAGCGTGGGGATCGAACAGGATTAGATACCCTGGTAGTCCACGCCGTAAACGATGATAACTAGCTGTTTGTGATAGACAATAAGCGGCAAAGCGAAAGCATTAAGTTATCCACCTGGGGAGTACGTTGGCAACAATGAAACTCAAAGGAATTGACGGGGGCCCGCACAAGCGGAGGAACATGTGGTTTAATTCGATGATACGCGAGGAACCTTACCTGGACTTAAATGTAGGCTGCATAGAGTAGAGATATTCTTTTCTTCGGACTGCTTACAAGGTGCTGCATGGTTGTCGTCAGCTCGTGCCGTGAGGTGTCGGGTTAAGTCCCATAACGAGCGCAACCCACGTCTTTAGTTACCAGCACGTAATGGTGGGCACTCTAGAGAGACTGCCGGTGTAAACCGCGAGGAAGGTGTGGATGACGTCAAATCAGCACGGCCCTTACGTCCAGGGCTACACACGTGTTACAATGGCCGGTACAGAGGGCAGCTACATAGTGATATGATGCGAATCTCAAAAACCGGTCTCAGTTCGGATTGGAGTCTGCAACCCGACTCCATGAAGCTGGATTCGCTAGTAATCGCGCATCAGCCATGGCGCGGTGAATACGTTCCCGGGCCTTGTACACACCGCCCGTCAAACCATGGAAGCCGGGGGTACCTGAAGTCTGTCACCGTAAGGAGCGGCCTAGGGTAAATCTGGTAACTAGGGTTAAGTCGTAACAAGGTAGCCGTACCGGAAGGTGTGGCTGGAACACCTCCTTTCTGGAGAAATTGTTTATGCCATTCAGGCACTTTTCACCTTTTAGGTATTATTTAAAAAGAATAAGTAGAAAGTAGAAAAGGCAAAAGGAAAAGTAGAAAGAGATACACAATGTAAATCACTACTGACTACAGTCTAACAAACTACTGCCTATTTAAACAGCGTCAAGCACATCCTATAGACGGATAGACCATTAGACGATAGATAATTAGAAAGATCTAAAAGTCTAAGCATCTAAAGTCTGCTAGTCAAGGGAAAAAGACGACACTGCAACAGTCCCGTAGCTCAGTTGGTTAGAGCACTACACTGATAATGTAGGGGTCGGCAGTTCAAGTCTGCCCGGGACTACCATAAAAAAGCTATCAGCTAATAGCTATTGGCTAACAGCTTAAAAAAAACATGGGGGATTAGCTCAGCTGGCTAGAGCGCCTGCCTTGCACGCAGGAGGTCATCGGTTCGACTCCGATATTCTCCACCAGAAGTAAAAAGATAGACTATGAGAACATAGACTATTAGAAAACAAAAAAATGAGATAGATAATAAGGATTAGAAATGTCTAATGGTCTATTGTCTAAGAGTCTCAAAATCTTAATGAAAAAGCGATACATTGGATTAATAATTTCAGTTCGATTCTGGAAGTATCACAAGCTAGGAGCTAATAGCCAAGAGCTATCAGCGTTAAACAAGCAAAACGATCATTGACATATTGGCAACAACCAAAACCATATACACCAACTATGGTGTGTGTAAAAGAAAGTAGACAAGGGCGTACGGGGGATGCCTAGGCTCTCAGAGGCGATGAAAGACGTGATAAGCTGCGATAAGCTGTGGGGAAGTGCAAATAACTATTGATCCGCAGATTTCTGAATGGGACAACCCAGTATATTGAAGATATACTATCCGCAAGGAGGCAAACCCGGGGAACTGAAACATCTAAGTACCCGGAGGAAGAGAAAACAAAAGTGATTCCGCAAGTAGTGGCGAGCGAACGCGGATTAGCCCAAACCAGTGATGTTCAGGCATTGTTGGGGTTGTAGGACTTGCATAATCAAGTAAAACAGAAGTAGAATGCTTTGGAAAGAGCAACCAGAGACGGTGATAGTCCGGTATACGTAACGTTTTATGCGAGGCGAGTATCCTGAGTAGCGCGGGACACGAGAAATCCTGTGTGAATCTGGCGGGACCATCCGCTAAGGCTAAATACTCCTGAGAGACCGATAGTGAACCAGTACCGTGAGGGAAAGGTGAAAAGCACCCCGAACAGGGGAGTGAAAAAGTACCTGAAACCGTGCGCCTACAAGCGGTTGGAGCAGATTTATTCTGTGACAGCGTGCCTTTTGCATAATGAGCCTACGAGTTACTTCTCACTGGCAAGGTTAAGATTTTAAGGATCGGAGCCGAAGCGAAAGCGAGTCTTAATAGGGCGACATAGTCAGTGGGAGTAGACGCGAAACCGTGTGATCTACCCATGATCAGGTTGAAGCTGTGGTAACACACAGTGGAGGACCGAACCAGTTGACGTTGAAAAGTCTTTGGATGAATTGTGGGTAGGGGTGAAAGGCCAATCAAACTCGGAAATAGCTCGTACTCCCCGAAATGCATTTAGGTGCAGCCTTATATTAGTTTTGCAGAGGTAGAGCTACTGATAGGACGCGAGGGTTTCACCGCCTATCAACTCCTGACAAACTCCGAATGCTGCAAAATGATTTATAGGAGTGAGGGCATGGGTGCTAAGGTCCATGTCCGAAAGGGAAAGAACCCGGACCATCAGCTAAGGTCCCCAAATGTATGTTAAGTTGACCAAACGCGGTGCTGCTGCTTAGACAGCTAGGATGTTGGCTTGGAAGCAGCCATTCATTTAAAGAGTGCGTAACAGCTCACTAGTCGAGCGGCGGTGCATGGATAATAATCGGGCATAAACATACTACCGAAGCTATGGATTGAACATTAGTTCAGTGGTAGGGGAGCATTCCAGTCTGGGTTGAAGCTGAAGACGCGAGTCACAGTGGACTGGCTGGAAAAGCAAATGTAGGCATAAGTAACGATAATGGGGGTGAGAAACCTCCACGCCGAAAGACCAAGGTTTCCTGATCAACGCTAATCGGATCAGGGTTAGTCGGGACCTAACGCGAACCCGAAAGGGGTAGTGGATGGCAAACAGGTTAATATTCCTGTACCTGCTATACAATAAAAGTGACGCATTGGTGAGGTATGCACGTACTGACGGAATAGTACGTTGAGCCTAGACTTCGGTCGAAGCGAGCATAAGCAGCCGGTGCCGAGAAAAGCGAGTATAGCGGCTCGTACCGTAAACGGACACACGTAGTTGGGTTGAGTATACTAAGGCGCTCGAGTGATTCATGGCTAAGGAACTAGGCAAATTAGCCCCGTAACTTCGGGAGAAGGGGCGCCATCAGCAATGGTGGCCGCAGAGAAATGGCCCAGGCGACTGTTTATCAAAAACACATGGCTTTGCAAAATCGAAAGATGACGTATAAGGCCTGACACCTGCCCGGTGCTGGAAGGTTAAGAGGAGGGGTTAGCTTCGGCGAAGCTCTGAATTGAAGCCCCAGTAAACGGCGGCCGTAACTATAACGGTCCTAAGGTAGCGAAATTCCTTGTCGGGTAAGTTCCGACCTGCACGAATGGTGCAACGATCTGGGCACTGTCTCAGCCATGAGCTCGGTGAAATTGTAGTTCCGGTGAAGATGCCGGATACCCGCAACGGGACGGAAAGACCCCGTGAACCTTTACTGCAGCTTAACGTTGGTTCTGGGTAAGTAATGTGTAGGATAGGTCGGAGACTATGAAGCGGATTCGCCAGGATTCGTGGAGTCATCCTTGAAATACGACCCTTTGCTTATCTGGGGCCTAACTCAGCGATGAGGACACCGTTTGGTGGGTAGTTTGACTGGGGTGGTCGCCTCCAAAAGAGTAACGGAGGCTTTCAAAGGTGCGCTCAAGACGATTGGTAACCGTCTGCAGAGTGTAATGGTATAAGCGCGCTTGACTGTGAGACCGACAAGTCGATCAGGTAGGAAACTAGGACATAGTGATCCGGTGGTTCCGTATGGAAGGGCCATCGCTCAAAGGATAAAAGGTACTCCGGGGATAACAGGCTGATCGCTCCCAAGAGCTCATATCGACGGAGCGGTTTGGCACCTCGATGTCGGCTCGTCACATCCTGGGGCTGGAGAAGGTCCCAAGGGTTGGGCTGTTCGCCCATTAAAGTGGCACGCGAGCTGGGTTCAGAACGTCGTGAGACAGTTCGGTCCCTATCTGTTGTGGGCGTAGGAAATTTGAGGAGACCTGACGTTAGTACGAGAGGACCGCGTTGGACATACCGCTGGTGTACCAGTTGTTCCGCCAGGAGCATAGCTGGGTAGCTAAGTGTGGAAGGGATAAGTGCTGAAAGCATCTAAGCACGAAGCCTGCTCCAAGATGAGATTTCCCTTAAGGGACGTTAGAGACGATGACGTTGATAGGCTGTAGGTGTAAGTGTGGTAACATACGTAGCCGAGCAGTACTAATTGCCCGAGACTTTCAACGAACAGTGCTTTAGAAGAAAGTGCAAAGTGCCAAGCACTAAGTACAATTAACTAAGCACTACATAAACACATCAAGTATCGGTGGATGTGGTTTTGGTAAGCCTTTATGTTATAAATTTTAGCGAAGCTAAAATTAGCTAATAGCCATTAGCTAATAGCTGTCAGCTAAAAAGAAAATATTCAGGTGGCTATTGCGCAGGGGTCCCACCTCTTCCCATTCCGAACAGAGAAGTTAAGCCCTGCAGCGCCGATGGTACTGCGTAGAAGTGGGAGAGTAGGTCGCCGCCCTTTTTTGGAAGAAACCCGTTGTTCAATCTGAGCAACGGGTTTTTTGTGTTTATAAACTTCTTGTTCAAAAGAATCGGGGATCAGGGGATCATGTACAAATTCTGGGTCTACGCATAAATTTTGCATAAGCGATACAAGAAGAATTTCACATCCACCACACCTCTGAACTGTCTTCTGAACTCTTTAATCTTAGCATTAAAAGATTCAGCTGCAGCATTGGTACTTCTGCCATTAAAGTAATTGATTATGGTATCATAATGTGTTTCAAAGGTTCTTCTAATAGTTGCAAAGGCATTAAAACCTGATTGTTCTATTTCATTAAAGCATAAAGCCAGCTTCATTCTGGATACATCAGGTGTTATAAGGCGATTATAGATTTCATATAGTTTATAGGATAATTGGTAGGCTTTCTTTATATCAGGATACAAATCAAAAAGGATTGTGCTCTTACCCATTGAGAGTTCGTCCATCGCTCTTCAGGTTTAAACAATAAATACCTGCTTCTGGCTAATAGTTGCCTTCGGGTGTCTCCATTGGATAATATCTCAGGTTGATATTCTAAACCTTCTTCTTTCGCCCGTTTATAAGCTTTGTTTTCGGCATCCAACGTATCCCATCTGTGTTTGATCCGAATATCCTGTACCGCTTCATTTGCCAGTTTTTGAACATGAAAACGATCGGTTACTCGCTTTGCTCTTGGGAAACACTTTTTGATGATCAGATTCATATTACCTGCCATGTCCAGCGTTACCTCTCTTACGATTTTTCGTTGATCTGCCGGATAATGCTCCTGAATTAGTTGAATGATATCACTGGCTAAAGTTCCTTTAAACATACCAACTATCGAACCTTTGCGTCCTCTTCGGGATTTATTGGTAATAATTGTATAAAGTTCTCCGTTTGACAGGCTTGTTTCATCAATCGTTAGATAGGGACCTAAATTTTTTGGATAAACAATATATTGCTCTGCATGTATACCTTGTTTCCAGGTATGATAATCACTTAGCTTTTCTTTGTACTGGCGTTGAAAATTACGCCCATTAACTCCCAAATATATTTGCAGGCTCTGACAGCTAATTGCATTAGTGTCGACTAATCTCTTTTAAAAAAGCAGCATACTCTTCGCTCATGCGGGTACCCTGTGCTACTATCCTCCAGTAACGGCTTACTTTCTTCATTTGACCAGCTATCTCTACATCCCAACGACGCCGTTTAACACTTAAGGTAACTAACATACTTCGAATAGGACAATCGTTGATCAGCCTTGGCTCCATAAAACCACTGGACTTATATCTGTATGATTTATACTCTTCCGGAATAATATTCTTTTCTTCCAAGTATATTGTCAGTGTTTTATCATAAACATACTGACCACTTTCTCCTTGTTCAAACCCTGTAATTTCAAAATAGTCCAATATACCTTGTGGTAATATTAACTCTAGTAATGCCGTGTTGATATCGTTCTTCATTTCACCTGCAAAGATGCCTTATTTTAAATCTAGACCCAACTTTTGTGTGTGATCCGTTATACGGCGATTATAGATTTGATATAACCTGTAGGATAATTGGTAACCTTTGTGGATATCAGGATATAATTCAAAAAGGATCTGAGTGTGTTGTAATTGAGAGTTTAATTACAACTATTAAAGATTCGGTGAGATCTTATCTTCTTTTCAGTAAACTAAGATTTGAATCATTGTATAGATATAAAAAATCCTTGCCATTAAAATGACAAGGATTCTATGATTAAACTATCTATGATTAATCAATAAAGAATTTTAATACAAATAGTATTGCTAATAAAATTGAAACTATTGAGATATCTTTAAATTTACCTGATAGAATTTTCAGTATTACATAAGCCAGCATTCCGAAAACTATACCTTCAGCAATAGAATATGTAAATGGCATCATTACGATGGCTAAAAAGGCTGGAATGGCTTCTGTATAATCTGTTAGGTCTATTTTTGTGATTGGTGTAAACATCATTACTCCAACAATGATTAAAATGGCAGCTGTTGCAGCTGAAGGAATCATTAAGAATATTGGCGAGAAAAACAATGCCAATAAAAACAATACTCCTGTTGTAGCAGCGGTTAAACCTGTTCTGCCACCTTCACTTACACCTGCAGCACTCTCTACATAAGTTGTAACAGTAGAGGTTCCTAGTACTGCTCCTAATGTTGTACCAATTGAATCAGCAAAGAGAGCCTGTTTAACACGAGGTATCTTACCATCTTTATCAAGCATATTCGCCTTTGAAGTTACTCCAATCAATGTGCCAACAGTATCAAAAAGATCAACAAAAAGGAAAGTAAGTAAAACCAAAGCCATATCTGTAGTAAAGATTTCACTCCATTCAAATTTTGCAAATATTGGAGATAAAGAAGGTGGAGTTAATTCAAATGAATCTGGTAAGTGTGTAATGCCAAAAGGAATACCAATAATTGTGCCGGCAAAAATACCAATCAGTAAAGCACCCTTTACCTTTCTGGCTAATAAAGCACCAGTAATAATCAAGGTAATGATAGCCACAATTGCTGAAGCATTGTTAGTTATATCGATAATATTACCTAAACCTACCAATGTTGCATCATTGCCAATTACAATGCCTGCATTTTTAAATCCAATTAGAGCAATAAACAGACCAATACCAACTGAAATACCATGTTTGATATTCATTGGAATTGCCTTAATAATCAGTTCTCGAATATTAAATGCAGTAAGAAGTATAAATACTATACCTTCTAAAAATACAGCTGTTAGTGCAAATTGCCAGCTATGTCCCATACCTAATACGACAGTGAAAGCAAAAAATGCATTAAGTCCCATTCCGGGAGCAAGTGCAAAAGGTAGTTTGGCAACAAAAGCCATAACCAAAGTAGCCAACGCTGCAGATAAGGCAGTAGCCGTAAATACTGCTCCCTGATCCATACCGGTCGCAGCCAGAATATCTGGATTAACAGCCAAGATATAAGCCATCGTCATAAAGGTTGTAACACCGGCAATGACTTCGGTACGTATATTTGTTTGGTTTTCTGATAGATTAAATAATTTTTCCAACATAATAATGAGGTTTAAAGGTTAGAAAGTCCATTTAGCAGCAAGGGTAGGATTAATCATGAATCCATCATTGGTACCAAAATTATTGCTGATTTCTATTTCGCCACCTATTGCAAAATTTTTACATGTGTTATACCAAACTTGGGGCTCTGTTAGAAAAACATATTCTTTGATCTCACCGGCATTGCCACTATCTACCCATACATCTTCTCTCCAAAAGTCAGCAAATCCTGTTAACGAGACTTTTCCTTCCAATAGTTGTACCGCCCAAACGGCTGTTAATTGAAATCCGGTTAGATTATCGCCATCTTTTTTACCATCTTGTATTTGTTTTAGGTTTGCTTGTAAGGTTAATATTTTGGAATAATCTTCGGAGTTGAATGTATATTGAGCGCCTGCTAACCAGGAATTTTTGATAGGAAATCCGGTTACATTACCGCTGTTAAACTCAATACGAGGTTCAAATTTTTGATTCTCATTCCATTTAAAGCTACGAGCAATTTCCATATAGGCTAAAGAAACTCCATTTTCAACATTTCTTGTATCTGCGCTGTAATCCAGGTCGACAAAAAAGAAAGTGCTACCATACTTATCTGGTTTGAACATTTCAAATGTAGTTGTAACTAATTTACGATCTTTACCAAAATCGTAATGTAATTGTACATTTTGTGCAATGCCAAGCACAGAACTAAACAAAAGTGCTGAAATAACTAATGATTTGATTTTCATAAATAATTTGTATCAAGTTTTACCATAAATTATCGGGGCAAATGTAATGAAATATTAAATTATAATTAAAGTGAATAATTTCACTTTAATTACTACTTAGCAAGATGGCTTAACCTAATAAAAGTCTCAATTTAAATTGTTCTGTTTGCTTTTGTTTCGGTCAAGTTCTATATTTGTAAACTTTTTAAAATTAGGGTAAACTACAAGGTATAAATGAACGCAAAATTTACCGAATATAAAGGATTAGATCTCTCTCAGGTAAACAAAGATGTACTAAAAAAATGGGACGAGAATGGAGCTTTTGAGAAAAGTATCTCAACTAGGGAAGGGAAACCAACTTTTGTATTCTACGAAGGACCACCTTCTGCTAATGGAATGCCTGGTATTCACCATGTGATGGCTCGTACCATTAAAGATATTTTTTGTCGTTTTAAAACTCAACAAGGATTTTTAGTTAAAAGAAAAGCTGGTTGGGATACTCATGGTTTACCTGTTGAATTAGGTGTTGAAAAAGCACTTGGTATCACAAAAGAAGATATTGGTAAAAGTATAACTGTTGCCGAATATAATGATGCATGTCGCAAAGACGTGATGAAATATACTGACTTATGGGAAGAATTAACTCATAAGATGGGGTATTGGGTTGATATGAATGATCCTTACATAACTTACGATAACCGATACATCGAAACGTTGTGGTGGTTGTTGAAAGAAATGTATAAAAAGGGATTGTTGTATAAAGGTTATACAATTCAACCTTATTCACCGGCTGCTGGAACAGGTCTTAGTACTCACGAGTTAAACCAGCCCGGATGTTACCGAGATGTAAAGGATACAACTTGTACTGCTCAGTTTGCTGTTATTCGTAACGAAGAGTCTGAAAAGTGTTTTGATGGCGATGAAGATTTGTACTTTCTTGCCTGGACTACTACTCCCTGGACTTTGCCTTCGAACACAGCATTGGCTGTTGGTCCAAAAATTAATTACGTCAAAGTAAAAACATATAATCCATATACGGGTAAGCCTGTTTCTGTTATAATGGCAAAGGATTTAGCAGCCAGCTATTTCAATCCTCAAAATGCAGAACTGGATTTTGACGCATATCAGGAAGGGGATAAGAAAATACCTTTTAAAATTGTTTCTGAATATGTAGGTACAGAATTGGAAGGAATTCGCTACGAACAACTCATCCCCTGGATTAAACCTGATGGAGATGCTTTTCGAGTGATTTTGGGTGATTATGTGACAACAGAAGATGGAACTGGTATTGTTCATATTGCTCCTACTTTTGGTGCAGACGATGATCGTGTGGCGAAAGCGGCTAATATTGCGCCGTTAATCCTAATAAATAAAGAAGGTAAACGACAACCAATGGTTGATCGTACGGGTAAGTTCTTCAACCTTGAGGACCTGGATGCTGATTTTGTAAACGACTTTGTAAATGTAGAGTCCTATAAAGAGTTTGCTGGTCGTTTCGTAAAGAATGCTTATGATTCATCATTATCTGAAGATGATGGCACATTAGATGTGGATATCTCAGTAATGTTGAAGAAAGAAAATAAAGCTTTTAAGGTTGAGAAGCATACACACAATTACCCTCATTGCTGGCGAACCGATAAGCCTGTACTTTACTATCCGTTGGATAGTTGGTTTATAAAAACAACTGCAGTGCGTGATCGCATGATTGAGTTGAATAAGACAATCAACTGGAAACCTGCTTCCACCGGAACCGGTCGTTTTGGTAAGTGGTTAGAGAATTTGGTGGATTGGAACTTAAGTCGATCTCGCTATTGGGGAACTCCACTTCCAATCTGGAGAACCGAAGACGGTACAGAAGAAAAATGTATTGGTTCGGTTGAAGAATTGATGGCTGAAATCAATAAAGCTGTTGAAGCCGGTTTGATGAAAGAAAATCCTTTCAAGGATTTTGAGGTTGGAAATAATGCGAAAGAGAATTACGATAAAATAGATTTACATCGTCCTTATGTGGATGATATGGTATTTGTTTCAGATAGCGGACAGCCTATGTATCGCGAAGCTGACCTGATTGATGTCTGGTTTGATTCAGGAGCTATGCCTTATGCTCAGATGCATTATCCATTTGAGAATAAAGAAGGTTTTGATCAGATTTATCCTGCTGATTTTATTGCTGAAGGTGTTGATCAGACGAGAGGATGGTTTTTTACATTACATGCCATCGCAACAATGATGTTTGATTCTGTTGCTTTCAAAAATATCATTTCTAACGGATTGGTATTGGATAAGAATGGTAATAAAATGTCGAAGCGTTTGGGTAACGGTGTTGATCCTTTTGAAGTAATCGAAGAATACGGATCAGATCCTTTACGTTGGTACATGATTACCAATGCTCAGCCATGGGATAATCTTAAATTCGATATTAGTGGAGTTGACGAAGTTAAACGTAAATTCTTCGGAACTCTTTATAATACCTACTCATTCTTTGCCTTATATGCCAATGTTGATGGATTTACAGGAAAAGAAGCTCAGGTGCCGGTTGAGAAACGTTCTGAAATAGATCGATGGATTATTTCATTATTAAACTCATTGGTGAAAGAAGTTAATGAAAGTTACGAATGTTACGAACCAACACGCGCAGGTCGGGCCATTCAGAACTTTGTTATGGAGAATTTGAGTAACTGGTATGTTCGATTAAATCGTAAACGTTTCTGGGGTGGTGAATTTAACGAAGATAAGTTAGCTGCATATCAAACTTTATATTCATGTTTGGAAACTGTGGCCTTATTATCAGCT
Organism: uncultured Carboxylicivirga sp.; assembly: GCF_963674565.1. Lineage (NCBI taxonomy): Bacteria > Pseudomonadati > Bacteroidota > Bacteroidia > Marinilabiliales > Marinilabiliaceae > Carboxylicivirga > uncultured Carboxylicivirga sp. Next base: position 3,669,998 of record NZ_OY771430.1, on the reverse strand, counting down.
CCAATCTCTCCATTCTTTATGGATCGTTTGTTTAATGATTTAAATCAGATGTCTGGCCGATTTACTGATGTTTCGGTACACCTGGCTCAATTCCCATCTTATGATGAGTCATTGATCGATTCAAGTTTGGAAGAGAGACAGCAATATGCTCAGGAAATATCATCTATGGTTCTGGGATTACGACGTAAAGTTAATCTGAAAGTGCGTCAGCCGTTGAATAAGATTATGATTCCAATTTTGGATGAAACATTCGAGCATCAGTTGGAAGCTATTAAGTCTTTGGTATTGACTGAAGTCAATGTGAAAGAGATGGAATTCTTAAGGGATGCTTCAGGAGTGTTGGTTAAGAAGATCAAACCGAATTTTAAAACCCTTGGTCCTAAGTATGGTAAGATGATGAAAGCAATTTCAGGTGCAATTAATGCATTAGGTCAGGAAGAAATTGCTATCTTCGAAAAAGAGGAAAGATTTTCTCTGGAACTGGATGGACAAAAAGTTGTTCTTTCAATTGAAGATGTTGAAATAATGTCAGAGGATATTCCTGGTTGGTTGGTTGCCAATGAAGGTAAATTAACTGTAGCTTTGGATATTGAAGTTACTGAGGAGTTAAGAGAAGAGGGTATCGCTCGTGAATTTGTAAATCGAATTCAGAATTTGCGTAAAGATTCAGGATTGGATGTTACTGATAAAATAAGACTGTCGATAATGAAAAATGATGCTGTTAATAAGGCTGTAGAAAAACATGCTGAATATATTGGAGCTCAAACATTGGCAGTTGAAGTAAAATTAGTAGATAATTGTAACGATAATACTGCGGTTACCGTAGATATCGATGATGAAATAAGTACCTTGATGCAAATTGTTAAGGCTTAATTCAAATTTGTATTATATTTAAAAAAGTCCGTATGGCTGAAAGAACCCGTTACTCTGATGAAGAACTTCAGGAATTTAAAGAAATCATCCTGAAGAAGCTTGATAAGGCCAAGAAAGATTATGAATTGTTGAGGCATACTATTACGCATGAAGATGGTAATGATACTCAGGATACTTCTCCTACTTTTAAAGTATTGGAAGAAGGAGCTGCAGTGCTTTCCAAAGAAGAGGCTGGTAAATTGGCTCAACGTCAACAAAAATTCATTCAGCATTTACAAGCTGCCTTGGTCCGCATCGAGAACAAAACATACGGTGTTTGTAGGGTTACTGGCAAACTGATTCCAGCAGAGCGTCTCAGAGCCGTTCCTCATGCTACACTAAGTGTTGAAGCAAAGCAAAACCAAAAGTAAATTGGTGATGAAATCAGGCGTATAGCCTAAATAAATAACTAAGTGACTATTGGCATTTTGCTTTTAGTCACTTCTTAATTTTTATACGTGAGGTCGTTAAACGCCCTTCGATAACAACGCAAAATATGACTGTTTTAAAAAAGTCTTTTTTAATAATTTTCGCTGTTTTATTGGTTGACCAGATTGTGAAAATCTGGATCAAAACCCATATGATGCTAGGCGATGAAATTCCTGTATTGGGCAATTGGTTTATTATTCATTTCGTTGAAAACAACGGAATGGCATTTGGAATGCAGTTAGCAGGTAAGTTTGGAAAGGTCTTTCTGAGTGTGTTTCGAATTATTGCTGTGATCGGAATTGGTTGGTATCTGGTTAATTTAACGAAAAAAGATGCCCCTAAAGGATTAGTTTTTAGTGTTGCGTTGGTTTTGGCAGGTGCTTTTGGTAATATAATTGACAGTGCATTTTATGGAATAATTTTCGATCATAGTTATGGTCAGGTTGCGAGCTTATTCCCAGGTGAAGGAGGATATTCTAATTTTCTACATGGAAAGGTTGTAGATATGTTGTATTTTCCTTTGCTAGAAGGCCGTTATCCGGATTGGATGCCTTTTGTTGGAGGTAATACATTTATTTTCTTTAGGCCCGTTTTTAATATTGCTGATTCGTCAATTACAATCGGTATATTTTCTATTTTGCTCTTTCAGAAGAAGTTTTTTAAGGAAGAAAAAACTATAGAGGAATAAACTTCCGGTTAATTTACATTCATTAACGTTTTGTGTTCAACCTTTTACCAGAATTGACGTAAATTGTTGATGTTGGAAATAGAATAAATCTTTAAATATCATAATTTAACATTATAGACATTATATACTTTTCTATTTAGTGACGAGTTTCTGGCTTATTCAGTCTTAAATTTTATAACTTTGTGCGGCTTTTTTAAAATAAGGTCAATATTATTGAAACTTTTACGTTGTTTTGTTACAATAAAATTAAAAATGCCGGCTGTTGTTTATATAGGTTAATTTCCCGGTTGAATATAATTATATGGAACTGAGAAAGCGATAGCGTACTATTAATCAATAACGAATTAAAGAAATAATGAGAATAATTCTATTATCCTTTGCAATCATTTTAGGAACAATGTCATTTAATGGTTATGCTCAAAATGTCAATCCCAAAACCGTTGATGTAGAAAGTTTAAGTGAATCACAAATACGACAAATTGTAGATGAAATTAATAAGAGAGGGCTTTCTGAATCAGAAGCGATTGGATTAGCAAGAGCCCGTGGTTTAAGTTCAGAACAAATTGCTACTCTTAAAAGAAGATTGGCGGAAGTTAAACGGAATGGAGGAACAGATGTTGATCGGTTAACTCGTAGACAAAGTGATTCGTATGAAATTGTTGAAGACGCAGAATTATTGACCTCCAAAGCAGCCATTGACAGTACAAAAATTGATCAGCGTATTTTTGGATTTTCATTTTTTAATAATGAGCAGCTAACATTTGAGCCAAGCCTGAATATACCGGTACCTGATGATTATATTCTAGGCCCGGGTGATGAATTATATGTTGAAATTTGGGGCGCATCACAGCAATCTTATCAACTCGAAATAGAGTCAGATGGAAAAATAAATATTCCTTTAGTTGGGCCATCATATATTGGAGGTTTGAAGTTTAATGTTGCCAGGAAGCAAGTAGTTGATTTGTTATCTACCATCTATGCTGATTTAAAAAGTGAACAACCCAGAACTTTCGCTTCAGTTAGAACCGGTCAATTGAAAGTAATTAGGGTTAATGTGGTTGGCGAGGTTTTTAATCCCGGATCTTATACTCTGCCGGGAACGGCTTCCTTGTTTAATGTGTTATACCTTTCAGGTGGGCCGAACAAGAATGGATCTTTCAGGGATATTCAATTAATACGTAATGGTAAGGTTATAAATCGACTGGATATTTACGATTTTCTGATTAATGGAAATTCTTTAGTCAATGTACCTTTAATGGACAATGATATTGTTATGATTCCTACCTATATCAACCGGGTAAAAGTAGAAGGTGAGTTTAAACGTACAGGACTGTTTGAGGCTCTAAACAATGAGACAGTCAAAGAAATGGTGAATTATGCCGGAGGATTTAGTGAACTGGCATACCATAAACGATTGCGGTTATATAGAAATAATGGATTCGAAAGAGAATTTAAAAGTATAGATAAAGAAAATATTAATAAGATCTTGTTACAGAACGGGGATAGTCTTTATGTTGGTAAAATTCTGGATCGCTATCGTAATATGGTAACTATTGAAGGTGCTGTTTTTACTCCAGGAAATTATGAGTATACTGATGGTTTAACCTTAAGTCAGTTGATTCAACAAGCAGATGGATTAATTGAAAATGCTTTTTTATCAAGGGGTATTATTACACGATTAAAGGAAGATTATACAAAGGAAAATATCAATTTTGATATTAATGATATTGTTAATGGTAAATCTGATATTCAGCTTAATCCTAATGATGAAGTGTTGATTTCTGCCATTGATAATATGCGAGAAGAACGTACGGTTGCTATATGGGGAGAACTGCAAAATATGGGAGTTTATCCGTTTGCAGAGAACTTAACCTTGGGAGATCTTGTTTTTTTAGCCGGAGGCTTTAAAGAATCAGCCTCTGAGTCAACAATAGAAGTGATGAGACGTCTGCCTTACGAAGAAGCGGATAAAAGTAACGGTAAAACATCTGAATTGTATTATTTCCATGTATCCCGTGATCTTGAATTAAATGATGAAGGTGCGTCTTTTATTATGCAACCATATGATGAAGTCTTTGTCCGATATATGCCTGGTTTTCAGAGATCAGGAGTTGTAACCATATTGGGACAAGTTATGTATAGTGGGAATTATGGTTTATCATCACGGACTGAACGGATTTCTGATTTGATAGGACGAGCTGGTGGATTATCAGGAAATGCATATCCATTAGGTGCCAAATTAACAAGGCCTGTCAAATTAACTGATGAAGAAAAGGCAAAAAGAGAAGAATTGATGCGCAAGGATAGTACATTATATTTTTCTGATCTTGAATTTGAAACGGTAAGTATTAATCTGGAGAAGATTTTAGCGAATCCCGGATCACGTGATGATATCTATATGAAGAATGGTGATGTGCTTGAAATACCGTCTGTATTACAAACTATTAAAGTTTCAGGTGAAATATTGAATCCATCCTCAACAGTTTATGTCAAGAACTACAATGTAAGAAGGTATATTCAAAACAGTGGAGGATTTTCTGTGATGGCAAAAAAAGGTAAAACTTATGTTTTGTATCCCAATGGAGCATCAAGTGCCACAAAAGGATTTTTGTTTTTTAGGAGTTATCCTAAAGTAACACCAGGTGCTGAAATCGTAATACCAAAGAAACCAGAAAGAGAAGGAATGCCGCCGCAGGCATGGATCGCAATTGCGAGTTCATTAGCCTCTATTGGTCTTACAATTGCTACTATAGCAAATCTGAGTAATTAATTATTACATTCAATTATTAAGAAATGGGAGAAGAACAATCAAAAAAACAGCGTACTTCAATAGAAGATGATGAGATTGATTTAATTGCTTTATTGAAGGTTGTTTGGGACAATAGAAAAATAATATATTATTCGGTTGGCGTTAGTGTTATAATCGGTTTGTTAATTGCCATAATAAGTCCTGTTAAGTATAAGGTAACAGCAACTTTGTTACCGTCAGAAGAGAATCGGTCAAGTTCCATAGGAGGATTAAGTGCTTTAGCAGGTATGGCTGGAGTTAATATTGGTTCTATGGTTGGGCAGCAATCAATAGATATTCCTGCTGAAATCTATCCTCAGGTTGTTAATTCATATCCTTTTAAAAATGAGCTTATTCATAAGAAGTTTAACTTTGAAGAATTTGAATATTCAACATCAGTTTATAATTATGTATTAAATGATACCATTGAGAGTATTGGTAAAAAAATATTGAAATATACAATTAGACTTCCATGGACATTAAAAGATGCTTTAATTAATAATTCTGATACACCTTTGAATACTAATTACGACGTTATTTACCTTTCTAAGGATGAAGAGAGAGTATTTGAATATATTGAAGATCTAATACAAGTTGAAGTTGATGATGGTACTGGTTTGGTTAGTTTAACAGTCGAAGCTAAAGAACCAATTGTTACAGCTCAATATGTACAAAGAGCAGTGGAATTATTGCAAGAGTATATTATTGACTATAAAACAAAGAAAGTGCGTGAAAATCTTAATTTTATTCAAGAAAGTTATTTGGATAAAAAAGTTGAGTATGAAAAACTTCAAAAACAATTTTTTAATTATAAGGATAGGCATCGAAATATCATTTCAGAGCGATCAGATCCTGAATTTCAGCGATTGAGTGATGAATATGATTTAGTGTCAATTATCTACCAAGAGTTAGCTAAGCAGTTGGAGCAAGCTAGAATCGCTGTTAAAGAACAAACACCTGCATTTAGTGTAATTGAACCTTCAAAAGTTCCTACCGAAAAAAGTTCTCCTAATAGAAAATTGATTTTAATAGCGAGCGTTTTTATTGGGTTTTTTATAGGGATATTTGTGATTTTTGGAAAACAGTTCTGGATTACTTTAAAAGATAATTTTAAAAATTAATCAAGATATAAGCTTGTTTTCTCAATTTCATAAAATGAATATGTCTATTAGTTAACTCTATCTGTTATATGGGAGTTGGGTATTTTAATACTCAAAAGAAATATTATTAGCAGAAGTGTCCAAATTTTGAGTTAATTGTGAATATTTACATAAGGTATTCCAAAAACTTCATACGATACTTATTTGTGAGAGTAATTGAATTAGGGTGTAAGAATTTTTAATATATATTGAACAATAACATGAAAAAAGTTGCTGTATTACCATTGAGAGCAGGTTCAAAAAGTATAATTGGAAAGAATAAGAAAAAACTGCTTGGAAGGCCTTTATATCAATGGATGTTAGGAGCAGCCATAGATTCTTTGCTTGATGAAATCTTTGTAATGACTGATGACAATGAAATTATTGACTTTATATCCCATGAATATAAACATATTGCAAAAGTAAAAGTCCTTAAAAGAAGTAAGGAAAGTGCTTCTGATACCGCAAGTACAGAAAGTGTGTTGTTAGAGTTTTCTGAAAAAATAAATTATAATTTTGATTTACTTTGTTTGCTGCAAGCAACATCACCATTAACAAAAGCTAAAGATATTGATGCTACGATAAATAAAGTTTTGAATGATAAGTTTAATTCGGCATTAACAGTAGTTGAGAATAAACGGTTTGTGTGGAATGAGAAAGGGGAGGCAATTAATTATGATTACATGCAGAGGCCAAGAAGACAGGATTTCAATGGAATGTTAATTGAAAATGGTGCTGTTTATGCAATAGAAAAAGAAACGTTTATTCGAACAAAGAATCGATTAGGCGGATCAATAGGTGTTGTGAAAATGAACGAAAATACACTTATTGAGATTGATGAACTCCCGGATTGGAGAATTGTAAGTGAGTTGCAAAAAGAGGAACTTAGATTACAGAAAGTCAATCCTGATAAAATTAAATTTCTTATTCTGGATGTTGATGGAGTATTTACTAATGGAACTGTTGGAGTAAGTGAAAATGGAGAACTTTTTAAAGTGTTTTCGTTGAGAGACGGAATGGGGCTTGAAATATTACGCTCGGAAAATATAGAACCGATCGTAATGACATCAGAAAATAGCCCTATAGTTGCAAAGCGTATGGAAAAGCTTAAAATTAAGCATTGTTTTTTAGGTGTAAAGGACAAATATCAGAGACTTAACGATTTTTGTAAGATGCATAATATTTCTCGTTCCAATATTGCATATATCGGGGATGATATAAATGATTTATCTAATATTCTTTCGGTTGGCTGGGGATTTTGTCCTAGTGATGCGGTGGATGAGGTTAAAGACAATGCTGATATTGTTTTGAATAATTATGGAGGAGATAAAGCAATACGAGAATGTGTTAATATTATTATAAAATATAATTCAAGATTTTAAAGAAGAAAAAGATATGAAACCAGCTAAAGTGATTGCAGAAATTGGATGTAACCATAAAGGTGATATAGAGATTGCAAAAGAACTAATTAAAGTTGCGAAAATATTTTGTAATGCCGATGTTGTTAAGTTCCAAAAAAGAAATAATAAGGAGTTGTTAACAGAAGAGCAATATAATGCTCCTCATCCAAACCCTGCAAATTCGTATGGTGATACCTATGGTGCGCACCGCGAATTTCTTGAGTTTAGTTTGGAACAAAATAAAGAATTAAAAGATTACTGTGAGGAGTTGGGAATTACGTACTCCACATCTACATGGGACTTAACTTCAGCAAAGGAGATTGCTTCTTTAGAGCCTGAATTAATAAAAATCCCTTCGGCCTGTAACAATAATTACGAGATGTTAGGATGGTTATGTGATAACTTTAAAGGAGAAATACATGCCTCAACGGGTATGACAACCAAAGATGAAATTGAAGATTTAGTTTCATTCTTCGAAAGCAAAGGACGGAATAAAGATCTTGTACTTTACAACTGCACATCTGGTTATCCAGTACCATTTGAAGATGTTTGTTTACTTGAGATTACACGTTTAAAAGAGAATTATGGCCATCGTGTGAAAGAAATTGGGTTCTCAGGTCACCATTTGGGTATAGCCATTGATATTGCGGCTTATACGTTGGGAGCAACATGGATTGAACGTCATTATACATTGGATCGTACATGGAAAGGAACTGACCATGCAGCTTCTTTAGAACCTGAAGGAGTTAGACGTTTAGTTCGAAACTTAAAGGCAACTCATAAAGCTCTTAACTATAAAAATGTGGATATTTTGGATATAGAGATGGTGCAACGTAAAAAGTTGAAAAACCAGAAATAACAACCTTAAAAGTACCTCTCCAATTGAATAAGAATTTATCAGGTAATACCAGGCTTGCGAAAAATACGTTGATGCTCTACATAAGAATGTTATTCATTATGGGGGTTAATTTGTTTTCCGTAAGATTTGTATTGGATGTTCTTGGAGCTGTTGATTATGGATTATATAATGTAGTAGCTGGCATAGTAACTATGTTTGCGTTTCTAAGCGGAACTATGACATCGGCTACACAACGTTATATCTCATTCGAATTACCTAAAAACAATAAAGATAGATTAAAAGAGATATTTAATCTGTCTTTGTTGTCTTATTTAGGTATTTCCGTTGTGGTGCTTTTAATAGCTGAAACAATTGGATTATGGTTTTTAAACACTCAAATGGTAATTCCTGTTGAAAGGATAAATGCGGTTCATTGGGTTTACCAGGCTTCTGTATTGTCTTTTGTAATATCATTGATGGGTACAACCTTTCTTTCTGAAATTATTGCTCATGAAAGAATGGGTATTTTTGCATTAGCCAGTATGGGTGATAACTTCTTGAAATTAGCCATAATCTTTATCATTCCTTATTTAAAAGGTGATGCTTTGATAAATTATGCGTTTCTGATAACAATCATCACTTTAATTGTTCAGTTATTCTATTTCATATACAACCGAATTAATTTTAACGAATGTAAGTTTAGTAAAACCAAAAATTGGTTTTTGTTAAAAGAGATGACTCATTTTGCATCCTGGAATATGATGGGAACTTTATCAAATATGTTTAAGTTGCAAGGTGTAAATATTCTTTTGAATATTTTTTTCAACCCTGTCATAAATGCTGCGAGAGCAATTGCGTTTCAGGTTAATAATGCAATCGTTCAATTAGCATTCAATTTTTATAAAGCAATCGGACCTCAAATTGTCAAATCCTATGCAATTAAGGATTATAAACGACTAAATTCTTTATCTATTAACGGGGCTAAGTTTGGTTTCTATTTAATGATGATTATAGCAATACCTCTGTTAATTGAAATAGATTATATTCTTGCATTATGGTTGAAAGAAGTTCCTAGTTATACTGTCGTTTTTTGCAGATTAATGATTGTTAATTCGTTATTTGAAGCTTATAATAATCCATTAGTTCAAGCCATTCAAGCTAGTGGAAAAATCAAGTGGTATCAAATAATCGTTAGTGGTGTTGTCTTATTAAATTTACCAATATCTTATTTTTTGTATAATCAAGGATTTCCACCTGAAACAGCAATGATTGTTTCTATTATTTTAGCGATAATTAGTTTGATCCCACGTGTGTATTTTGCTCAAAAGCTTGCTGATATTTCATGCATGGAGTTTTTAACAAAGGTTCTTCTAAAAACAATTCCTATATTTATTTTGACTTGGGTTGTAGTTAATCTTTTGAAAAATGTACTTTCACAATCCTTTATTCGTTTATGTATAGTTACTGTTAGTTCAATAATAGTGTCAATTATATTAGGGTATTTTATTGGTCTCTCGACAGAAGAGAAGAAATATGTGCTATCGATAGTTAAAAATAATAGGAACCAAAAGGATTCTAACTAGTTCAATCGTATGGAGGATAAAATATTTAGTGTGATCAGTAAAATATATTATTTTGTAACTGCATTAATAAAGATTGTTTTAAAATCAAACTTTAGACTTAAATCTCAACTTAGAAAAATTGTTCATGAAAATAATTATGAAAGAAAGACAATTAGGATCTTAGGAAATGGGAAAAGTTTAAATGATGAAAATTTTGAGCTTTTTATAACCGGTGTAGATTATCTTGTTCTAAATCGTCATGTTCTTTCTCCAAGTTATGAGCATTTAAAGCCGAGTTATTATGTTCTTGCAGATCCACATTTTTTTGAGCATAAAGATGGTGTAAAAATTGTCGATGAAATAATGATAAAAACCGATTGGTCCCTTATTTTATTTATCCCTTTCTCTGGAAAAAATAAGAAATTATTAAAGAATAAGCTTGAAAATAATCAATTTGTTAAGCCTGTTTATTTTAATCAAACAAGCATGGAAAGTTTTGAAACAATAAACAAAGTATTTTACAAACTTAATCTTGCAATGCCTAGAGTTCAAAATGTATTGGTTGCTAGCATTTTTTTATCAATATACTTAAAATATAAAACAATTGAATTATACGGTGTTGAACATTCGTGGACAAAGTATCTATTTGTTAATAATGAGAATGAAGTTTACCTTGATAATACTCATTTTTTCGACACTAAGAAATCTGCCCCCAAGAGCTGGAAAGAGATTCAGGGTAAGTCTGCAAAGTTGCATGAAGTTTTAAGGATGTATGCAAAAATGTTTGAATCATATCATTCTTTGCAGACATTAGCAGAATGTAACAAGACTAAGATTGTGAATATGACGAAAGGTTCATTTATAGATGCATTTGTGAAGAAATGATATATACAATTAAATCAGTAATAAAATTTCTATATTCTAATATAGTTATTAGAATGAAATTTTATGGGCGAGTTAAATTTCATTATTCGGTTATAATTGGAATAAATTCTTTTTTTGAAGGTATGAATAAGATTCAGGTTCATACTCGTTTTAAAGGATTCATGGGATATGGATCATATATTGGAGCTAATTCAGATCTGAGAGCAAGAATTGGTAAGTTTACATCTGTTGGGAATAATGTAACTTCCAATGGAGGAATACATCCTTATACTTATCCGTATGTTTCAACTTCACCAATTTTTTATTCATTAATGAAACAAAATGGTAGTACATTTGCTGAAAAGCAGCTATATCAAGAGTTTCGCTATGCTGATTTAAAAAATGGATATGATGTTATTATAGGTTCTGATTGTTGGATAGGTGCAAATGTTTTTTTTACTGGAGGTGTTATTGTTTCTGATGGTGCTATGGTTTTGGCTGGATCTGTTGTTACCAAAAATGTGCCCCCATATGCGATTGTAGGAGGAGTTCCTGCAAAAGTTATTAAATATAGGTATGAAAGCGATACGATTGATTTCTTTTTAAAAACAAAGTGGTGGGATCTGGATCCATTGTGGCTTAAAAAAAATCACGAATTATTTTTGGATATTGATGAACTAAAAAAGGAATTATCAAAAAGCTAATGGTTTCACATTTTTGCATTTAAATCCGGTCTTATTTTATGAGTTATTACTTTGTTTATCTTATACTACCATTAATACTATTATTTCTCTTTTTGTGTCTAAAAAATAGATATTCAAAATATTATCTCTTTTTATTTTGTATTCTAAGTTTAATCTCATATGACAATGTTACAGATTATGCTATGTATGTTGGGTTTTTTAAACAAATTCAGCAATATGGAAGTATCAGTGTAGCATCAGGTAAATTGGTTGAACCAGGCTGGGTATTTCTAAATAATTTATTTGCTTTTTCAAAATGGGGGTATTTAGTCGTATTCGGTATATCTATTTTTTGTGCATATTATATGTTTTATAAGCAAGCTATTAAATATGATTTAGTTCTATGGGGAGCATTTGTGTTTATTATTTTTGGTATGATTGTTAAACATGAAAATGTACTTCGACAAAACATTGCTATTGCAATCGCTTATATCTCATTTGAATTTGTATACAAAAAATCGTTTTTTAAGTTTCTAATTTTAGTTGCAATAGCAACATTTTTTCACTATTCTTCAATTACACTTGTTCCATTTTATTTTGTTATACAATATTTATCAAGGGCAAGAGTTAAACCACTTGTATCACTATTATTTATATTATTAGGGATAGTTCTTGTACATCTGAACCTATTTAGTATCATTTTTAAAAATATTATTGCCATTATACCATATTATAATGAATATTATGCCGAGCTTATTGATGCTGTAATGGAAAATAGTTCAAAAATTGGACTAACTGGTATTATTGGGGCTCTTATTTCTTGGTTACCACATTGGTATGTTTCAAAATATCACAAAGAATTATTAGATGATAAAAAAATTAAATTAATTGTTAATTCATCTTGGTTTATAACTGTTTTTACGGTTTGGTTTTACCAACTTCCATTTCTGTCAAGGCCGTTTGATTTTATTATGTGGTTCAAAGTATTAGGTATTGCTCTTTTAATGAAATTACTCTATTCAGATTATAGAATAAAGAAAAATCCTAATCATGCAATAATGATAATGTCAGTGATGATGAATTTGATAATTCTTAGATTTTATTTTATCTATGGATATTATGGGAATTATAATTATAAAACGGTTTTTGGGAAACAATGTCAAAAGCAAGAATACTATAAAAGATTTGATCTTTTGGGAGGAGAAAAGCCAAACGAACGTGACGGAAAGTATACTATGAAAACAAAAAGTAAAAACAAGTTTTAAAATGAATTCCAGCCCAAAAATATCAATAATAACAGTTTGCTTTAATAGCGAAAAGTATATCGAAGAGTGTATATTGAGCGTAATCAACCAATCGTACACAAATAAAGAGTATATCATTATTGATGGTTGTTCAACCGATAATACATTGCAAATTATTGATAAATATAAAGAGCATATTCATTACTTTATATCCGAACCTGATAAGGGAATTAGTGATGCTTTTAATAAAGGTATAAAAGTTGCTACAGGCGATTTAATAGGAATATTAAATTCAGATGATTTTATGAATCCCGAAGCACTAAAAAAGATTGCAAGTCATTATACGCCTGAAGTTGATATTTACAGGGGACACTCCATTACATGGGACGAAAAATTAGGACGAAAATTTACAAGTTACCCAAATGATAAATTTAGATTAATACCTTTTGAGCCGCGGATTTGTCACGAATCTGCTTATATAACCAAGAAGGCATACGAGAATTATGGCCTATATAAGGTTGATTTAAAATATATGATGGATTTGGATTTATTTATACGAATGTATAATAATGGGATACGATCCAAATTTATTGATGTTTCTGTTATTACTTTTAGAATTGGGGGGGCTTCATCAACATCTGAGAAATTTTTAACAGAAGAACGTAGAAGAATAATATTAGAGAATGGTGGTACTAAATTTCAATCCTTTATATATATCAATTATTTTAGAGTGAGGTATATGGCAAAACAATTTATGGATTTTATAAGTGGCGATATTAAATATAAATTGAAATACAAGTGAAATGAGGAAAGTATATAATTATTCATACTTCAAAAATGATATGCCTGATTGGAAACGTAAAAAAGACCCGGTATTAACAAGAATTTTTTACAGACCTGTTTCTTTTTTATTAGCTGCAAAGATGGCTAATCATAGTATTTCAGCAAACAGTGTATCCTATTTTTCAGCCGTAATTGGTATAATTGGTAGTTTTCTTTTTTTAGTTAATAATTTCTATTGTAGATTAATAGGAGCGATTTTAATAAACATTTGGTTGCTTCTTGATTGTGTTGATGGTAATCTTGCCAGATCATATAAGAAACAAGCATTTGGTGAATTTGCTGATGGAATTAGTTCATACCTATTGGTAGGCTTTTTGTGTACATCAATTGGATTTTCTGTATATCAAACCGGAGGAGTAGTTTTAAATGCTGGTATACCATGGATTATTCTTTTAGGTGCATTTGCCTCTAGTGGAGATTCATTGATGCGATTAATTTACCAAAAGTATCGTAGCGAGTTAGTAAAACTTGAGAATTCAAATTTGGTTGAAAAGGAAGAGGATGTAAGAAATGATCATAGTAAGGTAAGTAGTTTGAGAGTGAGAATTGAAGCTGAATTTGGGATTGGTGGACTTTTACCATTATTAATTCTTGTTGCGGCAATTTTTAACTTCTTGGATTTAGTATTGATATATTGTTTCGTTTATTATTTTTTCTCATTTATTGTTTCATCACTTTTGTTCATGAAAAAAGCAATTCAAACTAGCAAAGAATTAGAAGAAGATAGAGTATGATAAAAGTTATTACCTACGGAACTTACGATCTTTTACATCAAGGACATATAAATCTTTTAAAAAGAGCAAAAGACTTAGGTGATTACCTTATAGTAGGTGTTACTTCTGATTCTTTTGATAAAGAAAGAGGAAAGTTAAATGTACGTAATAATCTACTGGAAAGGATTGAAGCTGTAAAAAAGACTGGATTAGCTGATAAAATAATTATTGAAGAATATGTTGGGCAAAAGATTGATAACATTCAGCGTTATGGGATTGATATTTTTGCTATTGGTTCTGATTGGGAAGGGAAATTCGATTATTTGAATGAATATTGTCAGGTAAATTATCTACCAAGGACCAAAGGGATATCCAGTACAATGCTTCGAGAAGAAGACCAGGTTTGTTATAAATTAGGAATTGTTGGTACTGGTCGGATAGCTAACCGTTTTATTCCGGAGCTTGAACATGTTCAAGGAGTAAAAGCTACCGCTGTATTTAATCCGAAAGAAAAAGAAGCGAGTGAATTTGCAAAAAAGTATGAGATCTCATTAAGTTTTAGTTCGTTTGATTCTTTTATTCAGGAGGTCGATGCGGTTTATATAGCATCACCTCATTTGTCGCATTATGAATATTGTAAACAGTGCCTGTTAAATGGTAAACATGTTCTTTGCGAAATTCCTTTTGTACTATCAGGAGATGAAGCTCGTGAACTATATAAGTTGGCCGAAGAAAAAAGATTAGTATTGATGGAAGCTAATAAAACTGCTCATTCACCAGCTTTCAATCATTTAGTTATGCTTATAAAAACCGGAGTAATTGGTGATGTTGTTGATATTGATTCATCTTTGTCGAAACTTACATCTGATAAGAATTTACGAGAACTAGATCGTAATCAGGCAGGAGGAAGTGTTACCGAATTAGCTCCGATTCCATTACTATCCATTATTAAAATACTTGGAAGAAATTATAAAACTGTTAATTTTTATTCTCGTATTAAAAATGGTGTAGATATTTATACTAAAGGAATAATTGCTTATGATAATGCTGTTGCATCGATTAAATTAGGATTAGGTGTAAAAACGGAAGGGAATTTAGTGGTTTCTGGTACCAAGGGATATGTATATGTACCTGCACCATGGTGGAGAACTGAATATTTCGAATTAAGATATGAAGATCAGAATAAGAATAAAAAATATTTTTATTCGTTTGAAGGAGATGGGTTGCGATACGAAATTCAGGAGTTTATCTCTTGTATTACAAATGAGCGGTTAAGTTCTTTTAAGCTTGGACGAAAAGAATCTGCTGTTATTGCCGATATTATAAAGCTTTATCGTGACGATAGAAATGTAACCTTAATTAATTAATTTTATGAAAGAAGCTTTAGTTGTAGGTGGAAGCAATGGTATTGGATTATCGATTGTTAATAATCTAACCGATTACCGTCATATTTATATAATTGATAAAGTTGCTCCTGAAATTAGATTGGCAGATAATATGAGTTTTGAACAATTCGATTTAACGAGTTCAGACTTTTCTATTTTTAAAAAGTATAATAATATTAATACGCTTATTATTACTTCTGGTTTTGGAAATATTGCCTTGTTTGAAGATATTGATGAACAAACTATTATTAATTCATTTGCTGTTAATACTACTGCAGTAATTCGTATAATTAAGCATTTCTATTCACAAATTAATTCAAAAAACGATTTTTATTGTGCTGTAATGGGCAGTATTTCAGGGATGTTGTCTTCTCCTTTCTTTTCTGTTTATGGAGCAACTAAAGCAGCCATTTGCAAGTTTATTGAGAGCGTTAATGTTGAACTAGATAAAGCTGGAAGTGTTAATAGAATTCTTAATGTTTCTCCCGGAACTATTAAAGGAACTAAATTTTATAATAGCGACAACGATTTATCATTAACTGCTCCATTAGCAAAGGAAATAATAAAGAACATGTATGAAAAAAACGATTTGTTTATTCCTCAATTTGAAGAAATATATTCTTCTGTATTAGAGCGTTATTTATATGACTTTAGAGCTTTTGGATTGCAAAGTTACGATTATAAAGTTAAGAATAAGAGGTAAGACTCTTCAGCAATTATACTCTGTAATAAAAACTAACAATTTTCAAGTTATAGATGCCTAAAATATTACATATAGGTCAATTGATTGGAGGTTTGGATATTTATATCCGAAATACAATTACATTTTCTGATAATCGATTTGACTTTGTGGTTGTTCGTGGAGAAAAGGATAACTCAGCTCCGATTAAAAAGGATGGGAAGCATATAAAAGAATATCAGGTAAAGTTATTTCGTAGGCTTAACCCTTTTATTGATTTTATATGCCTCGTGCAGATCATTAGGATAATCAAAAAAGAAAGACCGAATTTAATTCATAGTCATAGTGCTAAAGGTGGTTTTGTTGGACGTGTTGCCGGTTTTTTAACAAATACAAAAACATTATATACTCCACATGCTTTTTCGTTTCTGTCAACCGATAAAAAATTGACCCGATTTTATTATGTTCTTATGGAGCGAATGCTAAAACTGAATTCTTATTTATTAGCTTGTTCCGAATCAGAAAGACAACTGGGGATAAAAACCATAGGATATAAAGAAAAAAAAGCACTGTTATGGTCCAATGCAGTTTCAGATGCTTCTTTGTATCTTAATGATGAGAAATCTCTTTTTAATGATTCTTATGTGTGTTATATTGGTCGTCCATCATATCAAAAAAACACTTTTTTTCTTATAGATGTGATAAAACAGGTTGTTAAAGAGATTCCTGATTTTAAAATTTATCTTTTGGGTGTTGGACATCATTCTCCGGATTTATCAAGACTAAAAATATTAATCAAGGAAAATAAGTTAGATAGCAATATTGCTTTAGTTCCATGGGTTTCTCAAAATGAAGTGTTAAGCTATGTGAACAGGGCTCGCTTTTATCTAAGTGTTTCAAGATATGAAGGTCTGCCTTTATCGGTATTGGAAGCAATGTCTCTTAGTAAACCACTAATTGTTTCTAAGGTAAATGGAAATATTGATTGTGTTGAGAATGGCGAAAATGGATATGTTTTACCTCTTGAACCTTCCCTTTTCGTTTCAAAGATTGTAGAGATGTGGAACTCATCTGAGAAAAGAGAATATTTTGGAAAAATGTCAAAGAAGCGGTTCTTAAATGATTTTGATGTCATTAAACGAATTAAATACTTAGAAAAGATTTATACAGAATTGTCTAGCTCTTTATAGTTAAAGATATAAAAAATTATATTTAATTTATGTATTTTATCGGGAACTACACTAAAATGAGTCAGAAATTCTCAATTACATGTTTGTTTGTCTTAATATTAAATTTTTCTTTTTCTCAAGAAAAATTTCACATTAATCTTGAATCTATAGGATTGGTTTCATCAACTGATAAGTTGATGCCTCATTATCAATATTCCAACAACTATGGATTGATCTCTTATGATCAGAAATCACACTTTCTTCTTATGGGTGGAATGACTTATCAATTAGCAGAGAGTGATAACTTTGCACTTAAAGCTGGTATGACCGGTATATTTAAGGATCAAATTGATGAAAGCTTTCTATATCAGGCTTATTTGCGAGGGAAGCTTTTCAAACTAATTGATTTCTCAATAGGAAAAGAAGCCTATACTCCCGTTTCATATAACGATAGGCTAACAATGGGAGGCTTTTTAATAAACAGTAATGCCAGGCCTATACCTAAGATTACTCTTGGGTTCTACGATTACCTATCATTGCCTTTTTTTAATGATTGGATAGAAGTAAAGGGAGGAATTACACAAGGATGGTTAAACGACGATCGGACTTCAGAAGAACAAAGAAACAGTGCTGATGATCCACTATTACACGAAAAATGGGCTTATATTCGTTTGGGAAAAACAAAAATTCAGCCTTATGTAGGGGTGATACATAGTTCTATATATGGAGGAACACGTCCGGATGGTACACAAATCCCTGTTGATTTTATTGCCACTTTCTTCGCAAAGGGATCTAAAAGCATCGGTGGAGGTGAAGCAACTAATGCTGCGGGTGCCCATGAGGGATTTTGGGATTTTGGGGCATATGTTAAATCGGATTGGGGAAATATGCTCTTTTACTGGCAGAAGCCATTTAGTGATGGTAGTGGGATGAAGCTTTTAAACTTTAGAAATAAAGACTTTAAGATTGGAAGTATTTTGCATTTTGAAGATTCAAAAATCATAAAAAACATCTCAATAGAATTTTTGCGAACTGATTATCAATCAGGTCCAGGGATTTGTGATCCGGTTTATCCTCAAGATCATCCTAAAGCAGGGCAAATAATTAATTTACGAGAAGTGGATGATTATGATGTCTTTATGCTTGATGTTTTTAATGTGTCTACTTCAGGTTGGGGAAGAGATGAAGTATTGGATTATTTTGAAAAGGAGCAAAATCATGGGTACAAGTATGGAGGACGTGATGACTACAACAACAATGCAACTTATTATAATGGATGGACATACTATGGACAGTCATTTGGCATGCCATTATATCACACTCAGTCACAAATGACATATTATGCTCCGCATTGGAATCCAAATGAGTTAATGTTTATTAAAAATAATAGAGTACGTGCTGTTCATTTTGGAGTCGAGGGAGACATTTGTAATGGGATTAGTTATCTTTTAAAATCAACGTATTCAAAAAATTTCGGTACGTATGGTGAGCAGTATAAGAATGCCATAAGTTGGGACGAAAAAGAGGACTATTTTTTTAAGGGTGGTAAAAGACAAGTATATTCAAACATTGAATTGAATTACAGTTGTAAAAAGTTTAAAATGATAACATTTAAGTTTTCATGCTCATTTGATTTTGGGGAGTTGTATAACTCTGTAGGAACAATGATTGGAGTACGATACATTTTAAATTAATAATTATTTTGGATGCCAATATAAAAGCATATCATACTATTAGATACTGTTTTGCTATTATAATAATTAAAGAAATATCTTAGAACTTAAGAATAAAATGTTAAATAAAAAAGTTGCATTAATAAGTGGCATCACAGGGCAGGATGGAACCTATCTTGCCTTTCAGAAGGGTTATCACGTTTCAATGGAGATTTTCTTATTGACGAAAACTTTTTTAAAAGAAGAACGCCTATTCATTAGTAGATCAGATTAGACGTTCATCTCACTCCATTTGTGCTAATTTGTCTGAGGTATGGGCAAAATGAAGGTATGAACAGGTTTTTATAAATAATCTAACCGATTGTTTGGGCGAGGAATTCGAGACAGAAACATCGCTGAAATATGCTTTAGATTGTGAACACTTATCTGAAAAAAACTATTCTGGCCCAATAAATCAATACGAGGAAGTCAGGAAGATGTTAATCTCAATGATTATAACCCTGAAAAATTCTATAAATAATTACATCTCTAAAATCTCCATACTCATCTTTTAATTTAATAATAGATTGATATTGAGGAAGATATTTAGAAGATGTACAATTGGTATCTTGCCCGATAATTATTGGTTAGAAAATCCCTCTTTTATAACTTGCCCCTCGATATCAATCATCTTCAATTTTAATATTGATGCCAAGGTTGTGGTCACATCAATAAACGAATATAAGGTGTCCATACGGATACCTTTTTTTATACCCGGACCATAAGTGAAGAGCATACAGTGCCGGCAGCCTGAACAGGTATCACCATGCGATTTAAAACCATCCTGGATACCATCCAAATGTCGGCCATGATCATTGGTGATAAAAACAGTTGTTTGATCTTTATAAAAGGGATCCTGATCTATATGTTTACATATAACATATATTAAGCTATCTGTCGTTTGAATGGCTCTAAGATAATTTTTCCAGTTGCCGGAGTGTCCGGATGCATCCGGTTCTTTAAAATTAATCAAGCATAATCGGGGTTTAAATACATCCAATATCCATAGTGCTTTTTTGAGTGTAACGCTGTCCTCACGATATCCATAGCCTGTGCCAAGACCTTCTTTACCGCAATCGAAATAGGGATTGTGCTGATTTTGCCATAGCGAATCATTGCAGTTGCTAAGGACTGATAACTTGTCTTTACTGGAAATAATCCAGCCTTTTTCCAGGTATTTTTGTTCAAAGTATTGAAAAATGGAAGGATGCTTGGGGTACTCTGTACCATTATTGGCAAGAGTGTCATAACGACCCGTAATTAAAGCTGTATGCCCCGGAATGGTTGAGGTGATGCCTTGATTTTTAAAATTAGTAAATACTGCTCCTTTGGGAGCAATCGAATCAGATAAGAAAGGAATAAATTGATGAGTTGAATCGCCCCAGGTTTCGCTATAGCGTGCGCCATCCATTACTATCAAAACGACCTTAGGTGTGATGACTGTTGGTTTATAGTGGTCATCAATACAAGACGTTAATATTACTATTGAAGTAAATAGTATTGTAAACAAGTATCTTCCCATGTTTATAAATATACAAAATTGATTTTTTAATATCATTAGTTCCCAATTACAATGTGAATCATTTGTGAATATTGGCAATACTGTTATCTTGCAGATTAAACTAGAATAGATCAATATTGAGAAAATCTGAATATGCACACAAATAATTACCTAATTATAATGGCTGGTGGCATTGGATCACGATTTTGGCCATTGAGTACCGCCAAGACGCCAAAACAGTTCCTCGATATTCTGGGAACAGGAAAAACTATGATTCAGCAAACTGTTAGTAGGTTTGGGGATTTAATTCCGATGGAGAATATTTTTATTGTCACCAGTAAGAATTATAAAGAGATTGTTCAGGAACAACTACCTGAGATTTCTGATTCGCAAGTTCTATTGGAGCCATGTATGCGTAATACCGCTCCTTGTATTGCTTACGCAGCTTTTAAGATAAATAAGAGAAATCCTGATGCCAATATAGTCGTGGCGCCATCAGATCATCTGATTACGGATGAAAGTGGATTCCGGGAGATAATAAAAAAAGGACTTGATTTTACATCAAAAGATGAAGTACTTCTAACGCTGGGTATTCAGCCTCATCGCCCTGAAACCGGTTATGGCTATATTCAGGCAGCCTCAGAAGTTGAAGAGGGAATTAATAGAGTTGCAGCTTTTAAAGAAAAACCAAATCTTGATACTGCAAAAGAATATCTGGCTGAAGGAAATTTCTTTTGGAATGCGGGAATTTTTATCTGGTCAGCAAAGAGTGTCATCAAAGCCATTAATAATTATCTTCCAGCGGTGGCTGAAATATTTTACAAAGGAATTGACGTTTATGATACACAGGATGAGCAATCTTTCATTGATGAATATTTTCCAACATGTGAAAATATTTCTGTTGACTACGGTATAATGGAGCGAGCTGATAATATCTATGTTATGCCGGCAGATTTTGGATGGTCAGATTTGGGAACATGGGGCAGTTTATGGGAGAAACGACAAAAAGATGAACAAGGTAATAGTATTGTTGGAGATCAGGTACATCTGTTTGAATGTAAAGATACCATCGTAACCATACCTAATGGTCGGCCAGTTGTTTTGCAAGGATTGAATGATTATATCGTTACTGAAGCCAATGGAGTATTTATGGTTTGTAAAAAAGAAGATGAGCAGCGAATAAAAGAATTTCAGAAAGGGGTGAAAATGTGATGTGAATTATCGTCAAAAATTGATATGAAGTAAATGGCTTGCCTTTTGGTGAGCCATTTCTAATTTATTTCTATTACATTAATGAATCTTTATAACCTCTCCTGTAGAAGTAAAATAGGGTAATTCAATGTGTTGGTGCTGTATTGCTGGATTACCAATATAATAGGTGTTACCTGTAGAATAGGTGTTTACATTCAGTTCGTTAATGACGTTTACTTTACAATAGCCAATTGATTTATGGATTACATTAGTTTTTTGTGAAATCAAATCGAGAGCATCAAGATTGACACTGCCTTCAAGAATATAACTGACATTTTCAACTGTTCCCTTTATGATATGGGTTCCTACATTATTTAACCCATAAACAGCAAGAGAAAGATTTTGACATGTTAAATCAAGGTCTGATTCTGTATACTGAGAACCACCATTCATTGTTAATCTTAATTGGTTTGTTTCAATATTCTCAATGCAATTTATTTGACAGACAGCATTAAGGGTAATATTATTAAGACTAGAACCACCTATTGTAATTTCGGGGAGCTTACTTTTTTGTATAAAATAATGGTCGTTATCAATTCTTAAAGTATCCCCATTCTCCTCAAAAATTATACCGTCAGTGAGATAATCATATCCACTAATGTTAATAGTTTGAGATGATGAGTTAGTTAGTATAATCCGATATGAAGCATCCGCAATAAGGTATTTAATTTTTCCAACGTTATAATTATATTCTACCATAGAACCTTCTTTATTCAGAAAGTTGATATATTCACACGAAGTGCAAATAAAAAAGGCAAACAGTATGAAACTAAATTTCTTCATTTTTTGTATTTAAATCGGTAACCTAAGCCAAATTCAAGGAATTCAGCTCTGAAAAAACTTGCCTTCACACTAAAGTTTGCAATTAAATGGTTGCCTACATAATGTCGAATTCCAATGCGTGGATAAATAGTTTCCGGTGGCTTCATTTTGGTATGAAGGTACTTTCCAATATTCACATATAAAGTTGTTTTGCCTAAAAATACATTGTATGAAGCATAAAGACCATTAATCCAGTAATAGGAAGAGTTTAGGTTCTCAGGTAATTCACCATTTGCGAATTCCATCCATGCAAAAGGAATACTCTCAGTATAAAACTGATCAAATCCGAGTCCCAAGGCCCTCTTTTTATTCAGATACCATAGATGTTGTATATTGATACTGGTATTCCAGTATTTTTGGTTGTTGTATCTATTACTTTGGCTGCGACCGAAATTGCCTCCAATTAAAACCTCTCGTTTATGACTTATTTCGGGTTTCGATTTTCTTACTGAAGGAGTGTATTCAGAATTGAAATGATATTTAGTGCCAATACTTGTTGATACGGTATTTATTCCATGGTTTGGTTTTTTTGTGGCGCCATTTGAAAGATGCGTTAGGGCTCCACTAGCTGACAAAGAAAAATTTTTGTTAATGCGATAGTCGAAAAGAAACCCTAGACCAATATAAATATTTAGATGTGAACTAAAAATAGAGTTGTAAGGATTATCATCTATATCAAACGGGTGATTCACATACCCCAATCCCATGGATACTCTATTTTGCAGAGTTATTCGATTTGATCGGTAAATATTGTAATTAATATATGGGAAAAAGGCAATGCCAGCTCCGTATATATCTTTATTACCAAATGTTCCATAATACAGTCCAAGACCTATTTCAGGATAATTAAATGTACTTTGCCATGAATCTTCTGAAAAAACAGTTCGGCCAAAGTTTATCTCAAATCCTTTCGAATAATCTTCAATAAAATACATCATTGAAGGATGATGTGGTATCACCAATCCGCCATGTAATCTGATGGTTAGATATTGATGGATATCTGTTTTTTTTGTTGCTCTATTTGAAGGCTGTGCTTCTGATAATGCAACAAACATGAACATTGTTATAAGTGTAGTTATAAGATTTTTCAATCGATACAGATGTTTGGCTGCGAAAATAATAAAAATTAAGCATGTCTATTATCCTTGTTCATTCGGTACAATTATTGTTATTTTTGGAAGCTTAATTAAATAAACCTTAATGATTCAGGTCCGAAAAGTAGCATTAGTCTTTCTATTGTTTTTTTCTTTTTGTTTGTTAAACGCTCAGGAAAAATTTGATTTAAAAATTGAAAGTTCTGTGTCAATTGCAAATGAGGGGATTGTGCCAACGTGGCTTTATGCAAATGAATGGGGCATATATAGTAGTGAGATTGAATCATATGGAATGTTTTATCTGAAAGGCGATTGTCGTTTATTGGATAAAAAATCATTTAGTTTAAAGGTTGGTTCTGGTATAGTTGTAAATACCGATTTAAATCAATCGATTTTACATGAAGTTTTTTTTAAAGGGCAAGTCTGGTTATTTGACTATACAATAGGAAAAGAAGCTAATTCGTGGGTTTCCTATAATGATAGATTGACCAGTGGTTCATTTTTAATGAGTGAAAATGCCAGACCACTTCCAAAGATCACACTGGGATTTGATGATTATAAACAGTTAAGTTTTTTACCTGACTGGTTTGAAGTTCGAGGAGGAATTTCTCAAGGAATATTAAACGATAAAAGAGGAGATAAGATTAATAGTGCGAATAATTTATTAGTACATGAAAAGTGGGCATACGGGCGTTTTGCTATTAAAAATATAAAGCCATATTTAGGAATTGTTCATTCAGCATTATTTGGAGGAACTCGTCCTGATGGTACTAAAATACCGGTAGACTTCTGGCCAACTTTTTTTGCCAGAGGATCCTCTAAACTTGGTGGAGGGGAAGAGACCAATGCGGCAGGAGCTCATATGGGAATGTGGGATTTTGGATTTTATTTAGAGAAAGAGAAGTTTGATTTACAGTTTTATTTTCAAAAACCCTTTGCTGATGGGTCCGGATTAAATTTTTGGTTTGGGAAGAATAAAGATCATATCATTGGATTGTTGATTCATCCAAAGGAAATTAATTGGTTAAAAGGAGTTTCATTAGAGCTAATAAAAACAGCTGTTCAATCTGGATATGGTATTCCTGATCAGTTATACCCTGTTGATTACAATGAACATAAAGCTGGCTCAATAATTTGGAGGGCTGACGTGGAGGATAACCTGGATGATTTCATGTTTCAGGTTTTTGGAGAAGAAAGAACCGGGTGGACATGGACTGAAGCACTTCGTATAATTGAGAATAAAACCAATGAAGGGAATAAGTTTGGAGGAAGAGATGACTATATGAATAATGGTAGTTATTATAATGGATGGACTTATCATGGTTCTTCAATGGGAACACCACTCTATCACACAACTGAGATGGTACAAAGAATATAATAGTGGAACTCTTAATAATCATTCACGATTTATTAATAACAGGGTTAACGGGTTTCATCTTGGTATAGAAGGGCAAGTGACTACCGATATTAATTATAGACTTAAGTCGACATATACAATGAATTATGGTAGCTATGCCGAAGAATTCTTAAAAAGATATAGTTGGACCAGAATAGATAATTATTTTTATGATGGAGGCAAGAGTCAGGTTTATACAATGATGGAGCTAAATTGGAGGATTCCCAATCTGAAGAAAATTCAATTAAATGGGACATTGGCATATGATTTTGGTCAACTTTACCATTCATTCGGAGGTAGACTAGGAATTAATTATACGCCATTTTAACAGGCGTTTATGTGAATTTATTATTGTTATTTAAGTTTGACATAAATTAAAAAGTTTTGAGATCAACAAGTGAATTAATAAATTTGACCATCCTAAAAATCTGCTAAATGCTTCGAGAGAAAGAAAAGGTAGTTTATAACGCTTTAGCGGCGTTTGATGTTTTAATTGCTTGGATATCATTTGAATTAGCATTGTTGCTCCATTTTGAGCAACTAACTTTTATCAGAAATAAGGATTCTATTATTCTTCATTTACTAATATTAGGCATTTGGCTTGTTCTTTCAAAAGCATTGAGATTAAATGAATTATATCGATCTCGGCCATATTCTGTCTTGCTGTTTAATGTTATTGTAATGTCGGTATTAGGTACTGGCATATTAGCCTTGTCGGTTTTTGTTTTTGAGTTGTTTTATATTGGATTAGTACCAATATTGTACTTTGGAGCGATTGTATCCATCCTTATGTTTGCAGAAAAACTATTGATTTATCAATACATGAAAAGTGCACGACGGAGAGGTTTGAATTATAGAAATATTCTTATTGTTGGGGATGAGTCTGCAAATAAATTTATCAATCAAATAAAGAAGAATCCTGAATGGGGATATCGAATCACAGGAATATTAGGTACTGAAGAACTTAAAAAAAGGAATCCGGATGCGGCACCGTATTTGCCTTTGGAGACAAATGTTGATGAGATTTTGGAGACAAAAACGATTGACGAAGTAATCTATTGCAATGAAAAGGCGAAGATGGAAGAGATATTTCCATTGATGACCAGTTGTCATGAGATTGGTGTTATTTTTCGCATGTCATCTCCATTTTTCAATATGTTATCCAATAAAACTCATATTCACTATTTTGATACAACTCCAGTATTAACGATATCAAATACTCCAATGGACTACCTTTCTCTTAAGTTTAAGGGAATATTTGATTTTATTGTGTCATTTTTGGTTATAACCATATTTTCTCCGGTTTATATAGTAATAGCTGTTATTATTAAAATGACGTCAAAGGGACCTATTTTCTTTAAACAGAAAAGAGTTGGAATCAGAGGTAGGAAATTTTGGGTGTATAAGTTTCGTACCATGGTGACCAATGCTGAGGATCTAAAAAAAGATCTGATGGTTCATAATGAAATGGATGGTCCAACCTTTAAAATGACCAAAGATCCACGAATTACTCGTATTGGTCATTTTCTCCGCCAGACAAGTTTGGATGAGTTGCCTCAATTTTTTAATGTTTTGTTAGGGGATATGTCAGTTGTTGGTCCAAGGCCGCCAGTACCTGAAGAGGTAAAAGAGTATGAGCGTTGGCAGTTAAGAAGGTTATCGATGAAGCCAGGAATTACCTGTATTTGGCAAGTCTCACAATCAAGGAATGATATTTCATTTGATGATTGGATGAGAATGGATTTGGAATATATCGATAACTGGTCACTCAAACTAGATTTTGTTATTATTCTCAAGACAATCAGAACAATGCTAAGGGCAGATGGAAAATAATTACGCAAATTAATTCAGATTTCATTACTTTGTCTAATGTTGAATGTATTTTTGTCTTAAGCATCGCTTGTTTATATCATGTCATCTTCATTAGAACTAATTAAATGAACAAAATAACTTTCGTATTAATTTTTCTTACAACTATTTTGGCGTGCACTCCGTCACCCAAGAGACCAAAATTTATTCCTGATAGTAAAGAGATGTCTGAGCTTTTAGCTGATGTGTATATAGTTGAAGCAACAATGTCACAAAGCGGAAGACGGATAAACAAAGATGATGACAAGAATATTGGTTATTACAAAGGTGTTTTGGATGAATATGGTTTGACAAAACTTGAGTTTGATTCTGCAATTAGTTGGTATTCTTCACATCCAGATCTTTTTTCAGAAGTATATGACGATGTAATTACTATTTTAAGTAAGAAGGATGCTTTACTGAAAAAAGATATGTCAGAGCAAAATCAGGAAAAGAAAGATGCTATCGATGAGATACCCAATATAAAAGATTTGTGGGAAACTACCCGCAATTATACTTTGCCAATTGCTGAAAATGATTCAACGAATGTCTCGTTTCCATTTACTGTTAAGGTTGATTCAATCGCTTCAGGTATCCTTCGGTTAAATGCCGGATATACTTTTATTAAAGGCAATGAACTGGATAGTGCCTATTTAAGAATGTGGCTATGTTATTCAGATAGTACTACAGACACAGTCCAATACCTGATAAAAAAGTCGTTTAAAAAACAAATTGGGAATGTCTCGCAACTCATTCCAGAAGGTAAGGTATTGGTTACTGTCGAAGGCTTGTTGTTTGATCATGATACAACAAAAGTTTCTAATGTTGAAATTGATGATGTGAAGATGGTGTTATTGCCAAAATTAGGAGCCAGAGAATTAAACCAGAAATGAGGAAAATAACTTCACATTATTGTTTAACACCGGATGGTAGATGGGCAAAAAGGCCAATAATAGAATTAGATGATTTTGGTAAGATAATTGGTTTCAGAGAAATGGGTGATTCGTTTGTTGAAGAGCCTAATCTCGAATATTTTCCGGGTATCATTATACCTTCACTTATTATGATATTAGGGGGTGAGTCTGTAGAAAATTCGTTAATCAACAGGTCGATTGTTAACGGTGTCAGGCGTTTTATTATTGATAAAGAGATTAAGCTTCCCTCTTCGGTTCGTTACTTTGTAAAAAATAATATTAAGATCGATGATACTAAAATACCTTGGCAGGTAATTAAAGAAAATATTACCCATGGTATAGATTTAGCCTCTTCTATTTTAGATCAAACTTTAATAATCGCAGAACATTATCAACTTGATCATTTGTGTGGAGCTATTAAGGTGGAAGCAGAACCTGGCCTTATCTTACTTCAAGGTGTGGATATGAAAGATTTTAAGCTGACATCAAATGTCACGATGAAAGTATTGGTTGAATAAAAAAATGAATTATGCATAAGTTAACAATGATGGCGTTAAGAGCTTCTGTTGCCGGAGGACAAGCCATAATGAAAATATACGATAAAGAAGATTTTCAGGTAATGTTAAAAAGTGACAAGTCACCTTTAACAGAGGCTGATATTAATAGTCATTATGCAATCGATGCGATTTTATCAACTTCAGATATACCGGTTCTTAGTGAGGAGGGAAAAGATCTTACCTATGAAGAAAGAAAGCATTGGAAGCAATTATGGGTGGTAGATCCTTTGGACGGTACAAAGGAGTTTGTAAAGCGTAATGATGAGTTTACTGTAAATGTTGCTTTGGTTCTGGATCAAAAGCCAATCATGGGTGTGATTGTTGCTCCTGCTTTAAATCTTGTTTATTGGGGTGATCAGGATGGGGCTTATCGTTCGGTATTGCCTAAAAAGTGGTTAAAAAAGGATCCGATGGAAGTGGTTACTGATTTAAATCCTGTTAAAATCCCGGATATAAAAACAGAAGAGTTTGCTGTGGTTAGAAGTGTTAGTCACTTTAGTGCAGAAACAAAGGAATACATGGATAAACTGGATGCAACTCATGTATCTATTAAGAGTATGTCGATTGGTAGTTCTTTAAAAATGTGTCTGGTTGCTGAAGGGAAAGCTCAATTATATCCGCGCCTTGGGCCAACAATGGAATGGGATACCTGTGCCGGTCATGCAATTGTGGAAGCAGCTGGAGGTCAGTTATTGGATTGGAATACCAAAGCTCCGATGTTATATAACCGACCAGAATTATTGAATGGTTGGTTTATGGTAACAGGAGCAATGATTGATCCACAGCAATATTGGCTGGAGGAAGAAAAAGATAACAATCAGAAATAAACCGGAGAATAATAGAATCCTATTTTTTGGAATGTAAACTTAGTTTTAATATTCCTTTGAAAATGACATTTATACTTGGCAATCACTTTCGCTTCGTCAATAATTTTGTATCTTTGCACCTCAATTGTTGAATTATTAAATCGCTTATCAAATGGCTGCAATAGACAGTTTTAATTTCGCAGGAAAGAAGGCAATAATCCGTGTGGATTTCAATGTGCCTTTGAATGATAAATTTGAAATTACAGATGACACTCGTATCGTTGCTGCTGTACCAACTATTAAGAAGGTATTGGCTGACGGTGGAGCAGTTATTTTAATGTCTCACCTGGGACGTCCAAAAGGAGAGGCTAATCCAAAATATTCATTAAATCACATCGTTGCACATTTGTCAGCTACCTTGGGAGTTGATGTTAAATTTGCTCCGGATTGTATTGGTGATGAGGTAAAAGCTATGGCTTCTGACCTTAAGGCTGGTGAAGTAATGTTGTTGGAGAACTTGCGTTATCACAAAGAAGAGGAAAAAGGTGATGAAGGTTTTGCTAAGCAATTGGCAGAATTAGCTGATGTTTATGTAAACGATGCATTCGGTACTGCTCACCGTGCTCATGCTTCTACAACAATCATCGCTAAATTTATGGATGAGAAGATGGCAGGTTACCTTTTGGATAAGGAAATCAAGTTTTTGGGTGATACCGTTGAAAACGCTGAAAAGCCATTTGTTGCTATCGTAGGTGGAGCAAAAGTTTCAGGTAAATTGGAAGTTTTAAAAAGCTTGATCACTAAAGTAGATACTATTCTAATTGGTGGTGGTATGGCTTATACTTTCCTGAAAGCTCAAGGACATGGAATTGGTAATTCTCTTGTTGAAGAAGATTTGATTGATACTGCAAAGCAAATCTTGGTTGACGCTAAAGCTAATGGTGTAAACTTCATGTTGCCGGTTGATAACCTTGCTGCAGATAAATTTGACAACGAAGCTGATATCCAGGTTGTAGGAGTTGAAATTCCTGAAGGTCGTATGGCATTAGACGTGGGTCCTGAAACAGTAAAAGCTTATTCAGCTGAGATCGCAGGAGCTAAGACTGTTGTTTGGAATGGTCCTATGGGATGTTTCGAGATGCCTAACTTCTCAAAAGGTACTTTCGGAGTATGTCAGGCTGTTGCTGACTCTTCAGCTGTTTCTATTATTGGTGGTGGTGACTCTGTTGCTGCTGTAAACCAAAGTGGATTGGCTGATAAAATGAGCCATATCTCAACAGGAGGTGGTGCATCTCTTGAATTCCTTGAAGGAAAAGAGTTACCAGGTGTTGTAGCTATCCGTGGATAATTGAAATAACCAACACTTTGTTGGTCTGAAGCCTGTTGCTAAATGCAGCAGGCTTTTTTTTATGCTATGTTGTTATTGATGTTAATATTATCACATACTCTAACAAATCTTGATACTTATGTCTAATGACTTGATACTTTTTTAAAACCTACTTGTATCTTTGCAAATCATTAAACAGCGCCCAATGACACTAATTTATAATTTCGGAATAGCCCTTTATTCGTTACTCATAAACCTGGTTTCTCCTTTCAATGCAAAAGCAAGCCTTTTAAGAAAGGGGAGGAAGGAAGCACTTAAGACTTTAAGGTTACTTTCAATTGATGGACCTGTGATTTGGATACATGCTGCCAGTTTAGGTGAATTTGAACAAGGTAGGCCAATTATTGAAGCTGTTAAAAAAGAACATCCGCTTTATAATGTTGTATTAACATTCTTTTCTCCATCGGGTTACGAAGTACGTAAAAATTACAATCTGGCTGATTATGTTATTTACCTGCCGGCAGATACAAAGTTAAATGCAAAGAGACTAATAGAGGCAATTAAGCCTGAGAAGGCATTCTTTGTAAAATATGAATTCTGGTATCATTATTTAAATGCACTTAAAAAACGAAATATTCCTGTTTACGGAGTTTCGATGATCTTTAGGGAGCAGCAATCTTTCTTCAAATGGTATGGTGGATGGTTCAGAAGGATGTTGGATTGTTTTACGAAATTTTATGTGCAGGATGAAGTTTCGGGCAAGCTTTTGGAAGGTATTGGAGTAAAAAACTTTTCTGTTGCAGGAGATACTCGCTTCGACAGAGTTAGGGATATAGCTAAAGCATCATCCGAAATTGAATTAGTAGATCAGTTTGTTGGTCAGAGTAACAAGGTGATCGTTGCAGGTAGCACCTGGGCTCCGGATGAGGATATCCTCTTTGAATATCTTCACGGAAGTGGTAAGGATGTTAAATTGGTAATTGCACCTCATGAAATTCATGAAAATCATATAAAACAAATCGAGGGTAAATTAAAGGCTCCTTATTTTCGATACACAAAACCTACAGAAAATATTACTGAGTGTAGTGTTATGATTGTTGATACAATGGGAATGTTGTCGAGTGTATATAAATATGGGCAAGTAGCCTATATTGGCGGTGGTTTTGGTGTTGGTATTCATAATACTCTTGAGGCTGCGACTTATAGTATGCCTGTGTTTTTTGGGCCTAATTATAAAAGATTTAAAGAGGCTCGTGATCTAATTGAAGTAGGTGGTGGTTTTTCATTTAATAAGGCGGATCAGTTCGTTAGTCAGATAGAGAAATTATGGACCGATGAAGGATATTTAAAAGAGGCATCAATGAAAGCAGGTCAATATGTTAATAAAATGTGCGGTGCTACCCGAATAATTATGGAAGAAGTCTTTTAAAATATCATTCTGAAAAGGTTAAGCCAACTCATTTAGAGTTGGTTTTTTTATGCTCTAATAGTTGAATTTTGCACTTTCCAAATTGTGGAATTAAGGATGTTGGTAACCTTACTGATTTAAGTGTAAAAGTGTGTGAAAAGATGTTAAAACGCTAGGTATATAAGCGACTATTAACTATTTGTAAATTTCATTTTAAATTCACGGGTATGTTGATAAGATTTTCATTTTGGATAACTTTTGCCTATTTTGAAAAATGTTAAAATGCAATATATCAATAAAAAGCGAACAAAAAACGGACAACTTTTGTTGATTGTTGATAAGTAATGTTTGTCTGAAATGGCCACCTTTTATAACTTGCAATCACGTAAAAAACGCAAAGGAAAAAGATTAAAATCCATTTTATCAACGTATTAAATTTTTGAGGCGACATGGCAGTTAAAGAAATCGACCCTAAGACCGAATCTGTGAGAAAAAATTACACCTATGAAGAAGCTTTTAAGTCATCTCTTGAATATTTTCAGGGAGATGAGTTAGCTGCTCGTGTTTGGGTAAATAAATATGCACTGAAAGATTCAGATGGAAATATTTACGAGTTAAACCCCGATGAGATGCATTGGCGTTTGGCCAGAGAGATTGCAAGAATTGAAGAGAAGTATCCAAATCCTTTGTCGGTTGATGAGCTGTTTGGTTTGATGAAAAACTTCCGTTATATAGTGCCTCAGGGAGGTCCGATGTCAGGTATCGGAAATACATATCAGATAGCGTCTTTATCTAACTGCTTTGTAATTGGTGATGATGGGCCTTCGGATTCTTACGGTGGTATTATGAAAGTAGATCAGGAACAGGTTCAGTTAATGAAGCGTCGTGGTGGAGTTGGACATGATTTGTCTCATATTCGTCCTAAAGGATCGCCGGTTAAAAATTCTGCCTTGACCTCAACAGGTATTGTTCCTTTTATGGAACGATTCAGTAACTCTACCCGCGAAGTTGCCCAGGATGGTCGTCGTGGTGCCTTAATGTTAAGTGTATCTATTAAGCATCCTGATTCAGAATCATTCATTGATGCAAAAATGGAACAAGGCAAAGTAACCGGAGCCAACGTTTCTGTTAAAATCGACGATGATTTTATGCAATCAGTGGTTGATGGTAAGGTTTATACACAACAATACCCTGTAGATTCAAATAGTCCTTCATATCAGAAAGATATTAAAGCGGATGAGTTATGGCAAAAGATTGTTCATAACGCTTGGAAATCGGCTGAACCAGGTATTTTATTCTGGGATACAATTATTCGCGAATCAGTGCCTGATTGTTATGCTGATTTGGGTTATCGTACAGTATCGACAAACCCATGTGGAGAAATTCCATTGTGTCCTTATGATTCATGTCGTTTGATTGCAGTGAATTTGTACTCATATGTTGAGAATCCTTTCACAGAGGAGGCAAAATTCAATTTCGACTTATTTAAAAAGCATGTTGGTTACGCTCAGCGTATGATGGATGATATCATTGATCTGGAATTAGAGAAGATTGATGGAATTTTAGCAAAAATCAATGCTGATCCTGAGAATGATACAGTAAAACGTGTAGAGCGTGAATTGTGGGAAAATATCCGTAAAAAAGCCAACGAAGGTCGTCGTACTGGTGTTGGTATTACAGCTGAAGGTGATATGTTAGCTGGTTTAGGCTTGCAATATGGAAGTGACGATGCTATTGATTTTTCAATTGAGGTGCATAAATCATTGGCTTTAGCTGCTTATCGTTCATCTGTTGATATGGCTAAAGATCGTGGGGCATTCCCAATTTATAACTACGAAAAAGAGGTAAATAATCCATTTATCAGTCGTTTGTTTGCTGAAGACAATACTTTGAAGGAAGACATGAAAAAGTATGGTCGTAGAAATATTGCTGCTTTAACAATTGCACCAACAGGAACAACCAGTTTGATGACTCAAACAACTTCTGGTATTGAACCTGTTTTCTTACCAGTCTACAAGCGTCGTCGTAAAGTAAATCCAAATGATCCTGAATCAAGAGTTGATTTTATTGATGAGGTAGGCGATAGCTGGGAAGAGTATACGGTATTTCATCATAAATTTGTTACCTGGATGCAGACCAAAGGTCATGATGTAACCAAAAACTACACACAGGAAGAATTGGATAAGTTGGTTGCAGAATCTCCATATTACAAAGCTACATCCAATGATGTTGACTGGGTAAAGAAAGTACACATGCAAGGTCAGGTGCAGAAATGGGTGGATCATTCAATTAGCGTTACCATCAACCTTCCTTCTGATGTTTCAGAAGAATTGGTAGGAGACTTGTATGTTGAAGCATGGAAAAGCGGATGTAAAGGTGTAACTGTATACCGTGATGGTAGCCGTGCCGGGGTTCTAATTTCAAACAACGAGAAGAAAGAAGAAGAATCAGGTAAATTCCCTAAAAAACGTCCACAGGAGTTGGATGCAGACATCGTTCGCTTTCAGAATAACAAAGAAAAATGGATTGCTTTTGTTGGTTTGATTGATGGAAAACCTTACGAGGTATTTACAGGATTAGCTGATGATGAAGATGGAATATTACTTCCTAAGACGGTACTAGCAGGTAAAATAATCAAGAATCGTGAGGAGGATGGATCATCGCGTTACGATTTTCAATTTACCAATAAAAGAGGCTATAAAACTACAATCGAAGGTCTTTCATATAAATTTGATAAAGAGTACTGGAACTATGCAAAACTGATTTCCGGAGTATTGCGTCATAGTATGCCTATCCAGGATGTGTTGGATTTGGTAGCCGGACTGCAACTGGATAGTGAGTCAATTAATACCTGGAAAAACGGAGTTGAGCGTGCCTTAAAGAAATATATTCCTGATGGAACAAAGGCTCGTAAAGGACATTGTGAAAACTGTGGTGCTGACGACTTAATTTATCAGGAAGGTTGTTTGATTTGTAAGAGCTGTGGCTCATCTAAATGTGGATAAATATCTGCCAAATATTTTATTATAATAATAAAGAGGTGTCTGTTGGGCACCTCTTTTTGTTTTAATGTAATCGAACAATCAATTCATTTATATTTTATTTAAGCACTACCAAGTCAATTACTATCTTTGCAAAAAATAGATCAACAGAATAATATGACAGCTCAGAAAGTAAGAGTGCGATTTGCACCAAGTCCAACCGGACCGTTACATATCGGAGGAGTAAGAACAGCTCTTTTTAATTACCTGTTTGCTAAAAAGCATGGAGGAGATTTTATTTTACGGATTGAGGATACTGATTCGACCCGTTTTGTGGAAGGAGCCGAGGAGTATATCAATGAGAGTTTGGAATGGTTGGGTTTAACGGTTGACGAAGGTGTTCAACAAGGAGGCCAATATGGACCTTATCGCCAGAGTGAGCGTCGTGAGATTTATAAAAAATATGCTGATCAGTTGGTAGAGACCGGTTGGGCTTATTACGCTTTTGATACTACAGAGGAACTTGATAAGCTGCGTGCTGAAGCAGAAGCAGAGAAAAAAACTTTTGCTTACGATATGCATTCTCGTTTGCAATTAAAAAATTCGTTGGCTTTGTCTGATGATGAGGTAAAACATCGCATTGAAGCAGGAGAACCTTGGGTAATCCGTTTTAAAATGCCGGAAGATACCTTGGTTGAGACTAATGATATGGTAAGAGGTGCTGTTAAATTTAATACCAATACTCTTGATGATAAAGTTCTTTATAAGAGTGTGGATCAGTTGCCTACTTATCACCTGGCAAATATTGTTGATGATCACTTAATGGAGATTAGCCATGTAATTCGTGGAGAAGAGTGGTTGCCATCAGTGCCATTACATATTATGCTATACAGGGCTTTGAATTGGGAAGAAACTATGCCTCAGTTTGCTCATCTTCCATTGATTTTAAAACCTACCGGAAAGGGTAAGTTATCGAAACGCGATGGAGATAAAGGTGGATTTCCTGTTTTTCCATTGGATTGGGAAATGGAAGATGGAATCGCTCCGGGCTATCGCGAAAGTGGATACTTTCCTGAAGCAGTTAATAATTTACTGGCCTTGTTGGGGTGGAATCCGGGAACTGAGCAGGAATTATTCGATATCGATGAACTGATTTCTTTATTTTCAATAGAAAGAGTCAATAAGTCGGGGGCTCGTTTTAATCCAGAAAAAGCAAAGTGGTTTAATCAGCAACACTTGATGAGAAAACCTGTTGAAGAGCTGGCACTGATGTTTAGTGATGATTTAAATGAAAGAGGTATTGCTGAAGATATTGCGGTAATTGAAAAAGTTACAGGTATGGTTCGCGAGCGCGTAAATTTTGTTCATGAGCTTTGGGATCAGTCATTTTTCTTCTTTGAATCACCGGTAGAGTATGATGAGAAGGTGGTGAAGAAACGCTGGAAGGGCGATGTGCCTGCTTTTATGGCTGAATTAGCAACCGAACTTGAAAAAGTGAACGAATGGGTGGCTGATGATATAAAGGCATGTATTTCTTCTAAAATTGAAGAAAAAGGTCTGGGATTTGGTTTGGTGATGAATGCGTTTCGTCTGGCTTTGGTTGGTGGCGGTTTTGGCCCTGATCTGATGGAGATAGCTGAGGTTATTGGTAAAGACCAAACCATTGCACGTGTTAAAAAGGCATGTGAATCAATAGAAGCTTAAACGATATTATTATATAACAAAAAATCCCGCTATTAGCGGGATTTTTTGTTTAAGTATACTTGTTTACTTATTTGCTTTACTCCAGGAGTCTTTTAATGTAACCGTTCGGTTGAAGATCACATTGCTTTCTGTTGAGTCTTTATCAATACAGAAATAACCTAAACGTTGGAACTGGTAACGTTCAATACCATCGGCAAAGTTAGAACCGGCATCCATATAGTTAGGCTCAATGTAGCATTCGTTGATAACGGAAAGAGAATCCGGATTAAGGAATTCAAGGAAATCTTTGTCCTTATGTCCATCCGGTGCTTCATCCATAAATAAACGATCGTATTGTTTAACTTGAACTTTTTTGGCATGTTCAATACTAACCCAGTGCAATGTGCCTTTTACTTTACGCTTACTTCCTTCCATTCCACTTTTCGTATCAGGGTCGTAGGTGCATTGTATCTCTGTAATGTTGCCATCAGCATCTTTAGTGATCCCTTCGCACATTACGATATATGCATTTTTCAAACGAACTTCACGACCTACGTCCATACGAAAGAACTTTTTAGGAGCATTCTCCATAAAATCTTCTCTTTCAATGTAAATTTCACGACTGAAAGGTAGTTTGCGAGAGCCCATTGCTTCATCCTCAGGATTGTTGATGGCGTCCATCCACTCAACCTGACCTTCAGGGTAATTTGTGATTACCACTTTTACCGGATCCATTACAGCATAAACACGTGGTGCTCTAATATTTAGATCTTCGCGAATACAATGTTCAAGCAAAGCCACGTCAATCACATTTTCTCGTTTCGCTACACCTATTTCGTCAGCAAAACGACGAATGGATTCCGGAGTATAACCTCTTCTGCGCAAACCGGAAATTGTTGGCATCCGCGGATCGTCCCAGCCTGCAACATATTTTTCATTTACCAATTGCAGGAGTTTTCGTTTACTCATCACCGTATAATTCAAATTCAAACGAGCGAACTCAATCTGACGAGGAATTGTGGCCGGTTTTTCTGGTAAAGCCTCCAGAATAGAATTCAAAAACCATTCGTATAATGGGCGGTGAACTTCAAACTCAAGTGTGCAGATACTATGTGAAATTCCTTCTATGAAGTCACCTTGTCCATGTGCATAGTCATACATTGGGTATATACACCACTTGTCTCCGGTTCTATGATGATTGGCATGAATGATACGATACATCAAAGGATCGCGCATGTGCATGTTAGGTGAAGCCATGTCAATTTTAGCTCGCAGAACACGTTCTCCGTTTTTGAACTCACCTTTTCGCATACGTTCAAACAGATCCAGGTTTACTTCTACACTGCGATTTCTGTTTGGACTTTCAAGTCCCGGTACAGTAGGAGTGCCTTTCTGTTCAGCAATTTCCTCTGCGCTTTGGTCATCAACATACGCTTTGCCATTCTTGATCAAAAGAACAGCCCAGTCATATAATTGCTCAAAATAATCTGACGAAAATTTAGGGTCATTATTCCATTGAAAGCCTAACCAGTTTACATCGTCTTTGATCGACTCAACATATTCGGTTTCTTCTTTCACCGGGTTAGTGTCATCAAAACGAAGGTTAGTACCACCTTTGTAATATTTACCTAGTCCAAAATTAAGGCAGATTGATTTAGCATGACCAATATGTAAGTATCCATTAGGTTCAGGAGGAAAGCGAGTTAATACAGCTCCGCCGTTTTTATTTTCGCTTAAATCCTTATCAATCTCCTGATGAATAAAATTAGTTTTTATTTTTTCGTTTGACTCCATCGCAATGTCTTCAAGAATGTTCATCTATGGTATCTCCAAATTTGGGGGATAAGTGCAAAAGTAATTGTTTTTACACTTAAATTTCTGTTGTTATGGTTATAAAAGATTAATTTCGCGAAAAAATTTTATTATGGAGACTAACAACACAATTGGGTTGATTGAACTTGAGGAGATGGAGTTTTATGCTTATCATGGATGTTATGAGCAGGAGCAGGTAGTTGGTAACCGATTTTTAGTGAATATAGCTATTCAAACAGACTGCTCTGTAGCAGCTGATTCGGATAGTATTAATGATGCCTTGAATTACGTGTCAGTTTACCAGTTGACGAAAGAACAGATCATGCAGAATTCACATTTATTGGAACATCTGACAAAACGTATCATCAATAGTATAAAATCATCTTTTCCTCAGATAATCAGTTTGAAAGTGAAAGTTTCAAAAATGAATCCACCGATGGGTGGACAAATGAAGTGTGTTAGTCTTACAATGAAAGGATAATGAGAGAAGACGGAGCGATTACAAAAAAGTGTCCGAAATGCGGAAGTGAGTTTTTATGTTACAGTCAATCGAATCAAAAGTGCTGGTGTGATAATTTTTTTGTCGATGCTGATAATCTTAAATTGCTGGCAGATAAATATAATGGATGTCTGTGTCCGGAATGCCTGAATTTATATGGCAAAAAGAAGTCGTAAAAATTTGTCGGGAACCAAAATATTACTTTACTTTGCATCCCGAAAATAATGGTTCCTTGGCCGAGTGGCTAGGCAACGGTCTGCAAAACCGTGTACGGCGGTTCGAGTCCGCCAGGAACCTCATAAAGAGCAATCTAGCACTTTTCAGAGACTTTTATCCTGCATGGGTAAAAGTCTTTTTTTTTGTATGAAAGGGGAAATAATGGGGTATCGGGATAATCTATGATATCTTAATTTTTATTATCAATGAACTTGATTTTTTGGGCTGTCAAAAACAAGACAAACAAAAAAAACGAGATTCCTATATATTGTCGTATAACAATAGGTGGGGAACGTGCCGAATTTTCAACTGGGATAAAGTGTAAAGAATCAGAATGGGACAACAAAAAGTACAGAATTAAAGGGCAGAGTGAATATGCTATCAATGCAAATCGAAAGTTTGACCAACTTAGCCAAAAACTAACCAGTATATACTATGAACTTCTTTTCAATAATGATATAGAACCATCAGCCAATGAGGTGAAATCATTATTAGATGTTAAGAGAAAGAAGATCTTATATTTTGTTGATCTACTTTATGAATATGCCTGGGAACTGCACAAAATGTATTGTAATTACGACAGACTAAAGCTGCACGAACGTTTTATTGACGCTATAAAAAAAACTTTACTTATATCGGGAGATTCACATATCCGACTAACTAAATGTGATACTCTATTCTTTGATAAATTAGTTTTTAACCTGGTTAACAAACAAGGTTATTCAGTAGGCTATGCGAAGAAACTGACACGGTATATAAAAGCTTCTTTTCGATTTGGCTTTAACCGAAGATACCTGGAGCAAAACTTTGCAGAGAATTATAAATTTCCATATCGGGAAGAAAGAGAATTTGTTTACCTGGATGAATGGGAAGTTGACAAGATCACAAACTATCAATTTTCTGAAGCTTTACAACGTACTGCCGACTTGTTTTGTGTGCAATGTTATACCGGCCTGGCATATGTTGATTTAAAAAACCTCAATACTTCGCACCTTGTTAGAGATAACGATGGGTCGATGTGGATTAATATCACCAGGCAAAAAGTTAAAACGGCAGAATGCGTAATACCTGTTATAAAAAGGGTATTTAATATACTAAAAAAGTACGATTTTAAATTGCCGGTGGTAAGTAATCAAAAGTATAATGATGCGCTTAAAAAGATAGCTAGTGAAGTAGGTATTAATAAGCGTTTAACCTCTCA
Source organism: uncultured Carboxylicivirga sp. (assembly GCF_963674565.1). Lineage (NCBI taxonomy): Bacteria > Pseudomonadati > Bacteroidota > Bacteroidia > Marinilabiliales > Marinilabiliaceae > Carboxylicivirga > uncultured Carboxylicivirga sp. Next base: position 3,629,634 of record NZ_OY771430.1, on the reverse strand, counting down.
TGTTGGCCGTAAAACTTATGGAACATTGCTTTTGAATAAAGACGTACCTATTGAGACCGTTAGTAAACTGTTAGGGCATTCTGATATCTATGTCACACAAAAACACTATGCAAAAGTACTGCATATGAAAGTGGCTAAAGATGTTAGAGCCGTGTTAATCTAAAAAAAGGACTGGAACTTTGTTTTTATTTTCCTTATCATTGCCTTGAATGATAGAGATAACTGTCTAAGTCGGGAAACTTAGAAAAGCCACCCTTTTTTTTAAGGGTGGCTTTTAATTGAATTGATGTCTTATTTTTTATATTTATATTTAAAAAATGAATGAACTATTAACTTATTATTGCGAGTTTATCGCTTCGAAAACGGGCCTTTCATCTGTGGGATTGTCCTTTGATATTATTGGGGCCATTATTCTTATCTTTTCAGGTGTACCGTCCGGGTATATTGACCAAAGGTATCAACGTTCTAAAGTTGACATGATTGGCGATAAGGAAAGTGATATCGTGAGTAGAAATATAGTAAGAAGGCATGTTAGAAAATATAATTCAAAATACGTAATTTGGTCAAAGATTGGCTTAGTATTACTTATCATAGGATTTGCTCTCCAATTATATAGCAATTTATATATGTAACCTCTTTTTTATCCGATTAAAATTAACGAACAAATGACTTACGAAGACAATGTGAATTTAAGTTTCAAGGTGTTAAATATAAAGCTTATATCAGCTAGAGAGACATCGACAGAAGTATATTCCGAACTAATAGAGCGGATGTTTTCCAAAGGAAGAATGATTAATCTTGGTAAATATGTTGGAATTATGGACTCATTTGCCAAAAGAGAGCAAGTTGATGATGTTTTTTATTTTGGAGATGTTGTAAAAGCTAAGAAAGCTGAAGAAAGTTATAAAAAAAATGAAGATGATGTTTTAGTTCCTGTAGTTACAGAAGAACAATTTTATAATGATCCTCAATGGGCAAAATTCATTTTTGTACCCAAAGCTCATAGATTTGCATTTATTGAAACAGAAAAGGTAGATATTAATTGGTTTAAAAAATTTGTTAGGAAGAGTTTTGAAAGCTTACTTTCAGATGATGAGAAAATTGAGTTGTCAGTAAAGACATCAGAAACATTTGTGACAGATTTTCTTCAAGGTCAGTCATTAAGAAAGGTTAAAATTAGAATGTCAGTGTCTAATAGTGATTCTTTCAATTCTCCACTGATGCAAGCTATTGAAGCAAATATGAAGGCGACACATACACAACAGTATGATATAACCGCAATTAGTGATAAGAAAGATAGTATTAATTTGATGGAGAATGATATTTTAAATCCTCTTGCTGGAATTGCACTAGACAATGGGGATATTTCAGCTTGGGATCAAGAGAATCATACTCCAAAACCTACAGTTACTACAAAGGAGAGTCCTCAAGTGTATGAAATACAAACGACTAGTTCTAATTTTATTAAAGATATTTATTTGAAAATATTAGGTATTTTTAGGCCGGAAGAGACATCCGATGAAGATAGTGACCTAATAGAAGAATAATATGAAACCACCCAAAGGACTAACTCCTGAGCAAGAAAAAGAATGGAAGCAACACCATGTAAGTTTATCCACACTTTTCAGAATTTATGGTGGAGTAAAGGGCTTTATTGAAAGTGGATATTTTTGGTTTGCATTAATTTCGGCAATTGCATTAATGTTCTTTATTCAACTTGTTCTTGGTTTTGATAGTTATGGACTAATTGTTAGTCTTAAGGATTTGTTGTTGAGTACATTTCCAAGTATTTTAGGATTCAATATTGGTGCTTACGCATTAGTTATTGGATTCGGAGATAAATCCGTTCTTGATAAAATCAGAGCTGCTAAGGGGACTAATAATTTTAGCCTGTTTCAAACAATAGGAGGTACGTTTGCAATGAGCGTTTTAATTCAAGCTACAACTTTTGGAATTGCATTTATGTTGCATATATTCATTAGGACTTTTGGGAATGTTAATTTGTTTAACCTTAGCATAAACAGTATTCATACTGCCAATAATTGTATGGCATTTATTTTGTTGTTTTTTTCAATATACTCAGTAGTCTTGATTCCTAAAATTGTTTTAAACGTTTTTTCGTTTAGTCAGCTATATCATTATTTTAGTAAGAATAGTTAATAACTAGAAAGGAATTGTATTGATTTTATAATGTCGTGAGAATGATAGTATATTGTTCATACTATTATGGAAATAAGAAAAGCCACTCTTTTGTGGGTGGCCTTTCATATATAAGCAAGATTATCTTGCTATTTTGCTGTATCTTGTTCTGCTAACTTTCGATCAAATACCAGGTACGTTAAGTCTTCACCGTTATATCTATTTTTTTCGCAATATGCGCGACCTCCATTAGCAACCTGGATAACGATTCCACCATCGTATTCAGCTTTTGAACCACCGCGAACCGTTCCGTTAGTTGTGGATTGGAAAATAACGATGAACATTGTATCAGGGTGTTCTTTGCGAAGCTTATCAAAATCATCCTGGTTAACGTTTGGTATTTTACCCCAACTATCAATAAACACGGCATCAAAAACTTTTGCTGCAGCTTTAATGTCTTCAATTCCGTTAGGGCAGCTTTCCGCGATCTGCACCTTATTAACGATGGTAGGGCATAGATATTCATTTCTCATATCCTTAACCAGGTTAGAATGCTTACCTATTTCCAGGGTAAAACAACCTACACTAAAACCGGCCTTTGCAAAGGTGTTCATTAATTGATAGGTTAATCGCGTTTTTCCGGCTCCTTTCTCACCACGTAATACAATTGCGTACTCATATCGCTCTACATATCCCAGGAACTTACCCAGGTCACCAGGTAATTGAATTTTCTCTAAATTATTATCGACCTCTGTATCGGTAATCGGTGTAAATAACCCGTTTAAAGAATCAGAATTTTGCGCTTTATCCTGGATAACTTCTACCTCATTAATTGCCGGTTCCTGGTGTTCTGTCAAGTCAACCTGGAAACGACTAACTACTACTGGCTCATCCTGGACCGGTGCCGGTTCCTGTTCTATTCCGTTTAATTGCTTGTTTGGTTTTTTAGCTGCTTTGCGCTTAACCGTACTTTTTTTGCTAGATGCCCCACTACCACTAGCTTTTTTTTGTATGGTTTTGGTAGTGGCTTTAGGCTTTCCCAGGCCAAAGTAATTATCAAAACCACTTAATGTAGTTGGTTCAATAGCTATATAATCAGACTTACCATCCATGTATTTTTTCATGGCCTTATAGGCTAATTGCAATTCATGTGCATAGAAATCATCTTTCGAGACTTTATTTTGTTTTGTGGCATTGTCAAAAGCTTTCATTATGCGCTCTACTTTCGTTTTATCCGGCTTAATTTCACCTTCAATACCTACGAAACGTTTAAGAAGATTAACCGATGTACGAATCGCGGTTTCTTTTGATGCCTGGTTAACTTTATCCTGAAAAGAACTATCCACCTCAATGGTAACATGTGTAAGGTTTTGTTTTGCCATAGCATCGAGTAGGGATGCCAACTTCTTAGAACATTGCCAAACCAGGTCTGCATGTTTACTTGTGCGATTTACCTTTCGCTCTGTGATTCTACGTTCAAAGTCTTTATAGATAGTTAAAACAGTTCTCCTTTGACGTTCTTTACCCAGGCATCCGGAAAACCTACGTAATAAGCGCACATCTTCGGTAAAGTGTTCCGTTTGTATGGGCTCAACCTTGTTACATTTTTCCTCCTTTTTTGCCGGAGTGGCTTTTTTTGTAACAGGTTTCTTTGCCTTATTGGTGGATTTATTTGCGTTTTGCGCAACTTTCTTTACACTTTTGGTCGATTTTGTAACGCTTTTGGTCTTTTTCGGTTCGCTTTTGTTCTGTTGACGTTCGTACTCTTTTTTGATGATGTTGTCAACCAATTTCATGTGATTATCCAACATTTCTTTGATATCCTTATCCTCATTGTAAAACTCCGCATAATCAGCAAAATCTTTATGAGCTTCCTGGATATAGTCGGGTTGTTTGGCAAAGTTGATTTTTGCGGTTTTCTCTGTGTAGTTATTGATTGTTACCATTGGAAAAATATTTTAATTCTAATGGGGCAGAAAAATCAATTTTCATGAATTTTCGCCCCAGTGAGTTGTTATGCTGCTTGTTTTTGTTTAATGATTATGGCCTTTGCGCGTAATTTTAATAGTTTGATTTTTCGCGTTTTATCCTCTTTTATGGCCTTTTTAGGTGCTTTTTTCTGGCCTTTACTGTTCTGCATTTTTACTTTATGCTCGAACGATTCTTTATCATTAGCCAGGTATTTCTTTGCATCTTCGGTTAGCTTGTCGCTATCCTGGAATCCTGATCGGTAAGGTTCGATATGATCTTCATATATCTGTCTCCCGACTTTGAATGATACACCGTGTCGATTGCCCATTAATTCAAGCATCTTCACAATGTTGCTATCACTTACTAATCCGGTCATTGAGCCTGATACCATTTCAAAACCATGCTCATTATCTACCAGGTTAATGATATCAGCATCCTTATAAATGGCCTGTGTTCCTCTACCTTTAGGTATAATGAATTTAAAGCCTTGAGGATTGCGGAAAATACCTATTTTGTTTTCACTACTGGCACTACTACCGTTACTCATTGATTTGATATAATGGGCAGCATCTTTGGCACTAACAACTACATAGGCATCCGTGTTTGTTTCATTCTTGTTGTTACCAGGAGACCAGGACTCAGGCATTAATACACCTTTCTTAACATCACCTGACTTAGTAGTGTATGAAACTAACTTACCATTATCACCGGCTGCTTGTAATAAATTACCGGTTAAAATATAACGGATTCGCCTACTTGATTGGAAAGAAGAAGTAAAATCATTCCAGTTATCTAAAATCCTTTCAGCTTCACTACTATTCAATCGATAGGTTCTCGCCTGGATTCGCTCTAATTCCTTGCCGGTGTCTCCTGAACATGGATAGGCTAATTGTCTGCGTGAATCTGCGACCGCAATACGTATTTTAACTGCGGATGGAGCAAAAGGATTCTTCCTGTTAAAGTCAACGGTTGCACCCAGGCAAAGACCTTTCACACTTTCACCTCCTAAATCAAAGCCCAATGCCGGTACTTGCAACCCACGCCCAGGAGTGAAGAAAGTCAAAAGGGCATTCATATAATCCCTTTTATTGGTTATTTCGCGCGATTTAAAGTTTTGACTTTTCTCGCTTGCATCTTCTATCTCTTTAAGACGTACCTGTGTGTATTCTAGCTGCTCTTCGGGTGTTTTAAGCTTTTTATACTTGGCTTCACTTGAAATATTATCAGCAAGCTTTAGGTATTTATCCTGGATTGCCAATAATTCACTTTTAAGTGAATCGGAAGTGTATTCATGCAGAGCATTAATCAATTCATTACGGATATCTACGCCTGATCGACCTTTCAATACATCAGCAAGCTCTTTTACCAATTCATCTTGTTTGAAAGGCTTTTTAAGCACGTTACATTCACATTTCTCCATGAATGTGTCCTGGCTAAATGCAGATGTACCACCTTTACCGGCTTTAATCACCTTTTTAGATAAGGTTTCAGCTTGTAAGTTTAGGGTTTCGACTTCCAGGTCGTATTCATCATTTTGCTTCAAATATTCAATGTAATCCTGATATCGTAAAATAATATCGTTATAGAATTGCTCCTGTTCTTTTATGGGAAGAATGGCCACACGTCCTGAAACTTTATGCGCTGCATGGTCCATTGGCTTTTCATCGTCCTTTGCACCGGTCTTTTCATCATCACCGCCCAGGTTTAAAGGATCGCCTAATTTCTTATTAAGAGCCGGATTCTCTATCAGATATTCTGTGACTACTTTGGAGCCATACTTATTAAGAAAATCATCACTTTTAAGCTGTTCTTCACTACTCTTTTGGTTTGATGTGGTATTGGCATCCAAAGACTTCAATTTCTTTTTCAGCATCATCATTAAACGCTTTTCAGCCGGTATGGTGGAAATAAGGTAATCATACCTTGGTTTAATCACCTGGCCGGTTCGGTTGATACGTCCACGCTTCTGAATTTCGGTGTTGATATTTAATTCAGCCTGGAGAATAACCATCACACGTTTTTTAACTTCATTTTCCGGCACTTTATCTGTTACGATGGCGTGTGCTGAAGCTCCGGTAGAACCACTCTGATTGATAAGCAAACAATCAACTTCATTGTTGTTAAATTGTCTGAATAAATCATTGGTGCTTTCCTTTTTTCTGCGCATTATTTGAGCTACATCGGTATTGATAGATATACCGTTTAGTTTGTTTTTCAAATAGTAGCTTAATGGCTTTGAACCATCAAAGAAGAAGTCAAGCTCTACACCCCCTTTTAATGGCCCACGGTATAAGGTTGTTAATTCCTCGCGTGAGATATAGCCAAATTCAGCCATTTCAATATCACCATTCAGAATAGTATAACCATAGAAAGTATCTTTCCCATCCCATTCTGTGATATACCAATCGGATGAACCATAGAAGTAATGAAGTTTAGGAAATACAAAATCATTCAATTGCAATACGGTGGCCGTTTTCTTATTGGCTTCCTGGTATGCTTTAGTGCTTTGACCGATTTTAGGCATTTGCTTGATGGTATTCTCAAAATCTTCCAGGATGCCCCAATGCTCTTCACTACCTACAATAGCCTTTTGTTGAAATTCCGGCATGATTAATTTAACTGCCTTTGGGATATCGGATAGTTTAAGCTTTTTATCCTTCTTTGGTGTCAGTTTAAAATCACCATATTTCAATGCTAATGAACGGCCGGTTACTTCTCCTACGCTGAATCCTGCCGCTTCAATCTTTTGTACTATTAAATCAATTGGACTAACACTAATACCAACGCTTACATGGTCTATTTTATCCAGGATACGATAATACTCAGATTGTGATTGAGGTGGTAAACTTGATAATTCAATTCTTTTCTTAGCTGTTTTCCCATCCGGCAGACGTTCTGATATCTGCATCACACTATCCAATCCTTTTTCCAGGACACCGGAGAAATCAGATTTAACGATATCATCCACTTCGCCCAGGTCTTCAACAAAAGCTCCCATAGTCGATGCGAAGGCTACAATAGGCTTATAACCTTGTTTTAATAACTCGATGGTGTGATCTGCTACCGCTTCCGCTTTAATGGAGAAAAGCAATTGATTGATAACATTGAAAACCTTTGAGAAATAAGGTGAATTATCGACACCGGCTTTTTTTGTACCCATCCTTTCGGTTACTTCCTTTCCTTCTGCGGCTGCGATATCATCCAGTTCATCGACAACAGGGTCAATATGTACTTCCTGGAACGCGATAATATCACGTATGATATCGGTTACAGTATCGGCAATTCTTTCATGCTCTTTTGCGTATTTATCCAGGTTGAAATAATTCACTTCTACACCTTCAAAACTGCGCTCACGCCTTATTAGCTGACCTTCCAAAACCAATTGAGAAGATAAAACTTCCTGTAATGCTACCCCTCCATTGGCAATGGCATCAACCAGGTCTTCACTTGTCATATTGGCCTCACTCATGGCTGTTTTTTGCGCATAGATAGGCATGTTATCAGGTCGTTTTGCATATGTGGCAGAAAGAAAAACCACTCCTTTGGTTGATCTTAACACACTTTGCATAAACAAACCGGTATTACTACTGCCGGATGCGTTATGCGCTTCATCCATCACAATTAAACTACCTTTAGAAACCTTCTGAAGAAAACTAGGTTTTAATGGCTTTTTATCAGGTTGGTTAAACTGTGAGTAAGTGGCACAAACAAAATGGTATTCACCAGGTAATTTACCTGATTTTAGAATTTTGTCTTGTTGTACTTTGGGTAGTGCCTGGTGTATAATCTTACCGTTAATATCCTTGATGTGTGTTTTTGAATCCCTGGCATTAACAATGAATGGTGTAAATTCTGCGGATTCGATATCAACCAGGTCACGATAAAGGTCACTAAATAGGTTAGGCTTTTCAGATAAGAAGATAGGCTTCATTCCTTGTTTAATGGCATAACGTATCATCGCGGCTGCCTGGCGGCCTTTACCAATACCGGTTTGGTCTCCTATAATAATTCCCTGGTTCTTTTCCTCGATGTTATAAATAGCCAGGGCTACACTATCAACCTGTTCGGCGGCCAAAGATTTGATAAGCTGTTCATCGGTGTATTTAAGCTTTTCTTTGACGTAATCAAACAACGGTTTCCCTATATCCGCTTTAACCTTACGAATGGCTATGTGCATTTCATAACCCATTGAATCCGGAACAACGGTATTCAAGATGAAACCCTGTTCGGCTGCCGGTATGTATGGCATTCCTAAACCTTCATATTGAACCAGGCCATTGAGGTAATCCCATTTGCTTTCTGTAAGTGGTTTAGTCAGGAAGTATGTTTTATTATTCCTGGACGAAAAACCAAGCTCTCTTAAACGGCTGTTGATATGGATAGGAGCTTTCTTTCCTAAATCCACGAATAACACTCCGTTTTTTATTGTGATAAGTCCTTTCATTATAGTGATTGTTTTTGCTTTAGAGCAATAGCTTTAGCGCGTAGTTTCAATAGCTTTATTTTGTCTGTTTTTGGTGGCTCCGGATTATCTTCTAATCCTACACGTTCATATAATTCCTCATAAGAATTAATAACCAGGCTTAATTGCTCATTTTTCAATGGAGCAACGCCCTCCGGTTTTTCTTTCCGGCCATTAATTAGGATTAAACGAACATCGAAACCGGTTCCTTGCTTAGTGTATAGTTTCTTTCCATTAATAGAAATCACATCTTCTACATTGTAATGATGATAGAGGTAATTAAGGAAAATACGATTCTTACCACGCTGCAAACGTCCTTTTGAATCCCATTTTGAATGTCCACCTATGATAATCGCGGCCTTGCCTGAATCTTTCATTGTGTCCAGGGCAGTAATGGCCATTGCATGATCAAGGTGTTTAATCAGGAATCCACCGGCTTTAATTGGTTCATCCAGGGTGCTGAATGGTGGATTAGTGGTAATACCATCGAAGTACTGTTGGTAGTTTTTGAATGGTAAGGTTGCATCCTGGTTGCTTACTACCTTAAATGGTTGTCTATTCAAATTAGATAGACGAATTTCATCTAATTCATTGACGTATGTTTGTGTGTAAGGTAGAGCAATGGTCAATAGTCCATTCCCTGCACTTGGCTCAAAATACTTTGCCGTAGCTTTTCCATTTTCCACATATCTACTAGCAAGATAAGCCAGGGGTGTAGGGGTGGAATATTGCTGTAACATCATGCTGTGTGATGTTCGCAATGATAAGTTGTGTTGAGTATTGTAAAGGTCAACAAGGCTGTTAAAAGTGGCTTTAATGCCATTGTCCTGGTTGTCATTAATTCGTTGCCTGGCTATTGTAACTATTGCTAATTCAGATAACTCTTTTATCCAGGTTTTATCTACAATGCCAAAACGTTCACCTTCTTTTTCGAGTGAACGTTTGTTGTACCTGGTTCCGGCACTTATCTCTTTTACCAGGTGTTTGTAAAACTTATCTTCTTTAGTCATTAATTGGCCTTTCCATGTGCCAAAAAGCATAACTCCATTCGTCACCATGCCACCAATAGGGAACAGGGTTTTCCATTATCCAGGATTCTGCTTCTTCCTGGCTAACTTGTTTCAGGAGTTCTTTTTGGTAATAACTCAAATCTTAATTTTTGCCGATTTACGGCCTTTTGATGTTGTTTTCTTTGCTGCCGGTTTCTTTTTCCTGGTTGTTGTAGTACATGTACCATTTAAAGCCGGTTTGGGTGCTGAACTTCCTGACGAAGCAAGCGCGATAAGTCCGATAACTACGGCTCCACCTATTAACAGGTTTTTCTTATCGCCTAATAGTAATGATGCAATCATGTTGTCTTTTTTACTGGAGTTGCTAATATGTTACCAACGGCTGTTCCGATCACCAGGGCAACCGTAGGATCTTTTTTCATCCATTTGGCTGCCTGGTAAAAGGTCGCTCCACATAGAGCTACATAAACCGCTTCTTTAATCTTGTCTTCCATTTTTTCGCTCTTCTCTACGTTCTTTCCTGGTTAATACCATCTTTTTGGCTGTATCAACTACACCTGGTAGAATCTTTTCACCGGAACGGCCAATAACATAACCACCGATAGAAAGCTTTAGAACGTCCCAAAAATCAGGTGTTAACTCTGGTTTAGGTATGTTATATAGGAGGAATAGGATAGGAGCAAACATTACATTGTAAACGATAACTACACCAAACATTAACATTAATATAGGTCTCCAATTACGCTGCAATTTGCTTCCATTGGCTTCAGCCAGGAGAATGGATTGACGTACATTTAAAAGATGTTCCTGAACTTGCTTTAACTTATCCAGGATTTCTTCTTTTGAGGTGAAATTCTTATCAAATGCTTCACCTGTCTTTTCTATGGCTTCACTTATACTATCAATTACCTTCATTCTTATTACGCATTAGATATTTGATAAAAAAAAACCTCCTACGGCCAGGCCAACTACTAAAGCGGCAGATATGGCCGGTGTGTATTTAAAGCTCGATAATCGATTAAGCCAACCTTTCAGAAATACTTCATTTCCATTTTTAGCTATGGCATTGTAATAACTAGCCCTGGCTGTTTTGAATGATTCAAATAATTGCTCCGGATTAACGCTGTTGATAGCTGCTACTGTCAATCTACCTTGCGCACCATCCACGGCTATGTTCTTTCCAAATTGGTCACGTAATACACGTTGAAGTAGCTTAATGCCATTACCTCCTGAATTAACGTAGGCATCAAATATGATGCGTTGTAAGGAAGTATCTTTAACCTGATCGAGTAAGATTTTATCCCAAAACTTTGATTTGTAGAATTGAGCTACAAGGGTCTCCATTTGTGGATATTCACTCTTAAAGTTTCTTGGTAAAGAACCTTTATAGGCTTTTTCTTCATCAATAATCTTCCACCCAACCCAGGATGGGTGAAACTTACGCGCTATGCCGCGATAAGTCTCACCCCCCTTGTCATTGGAATGATTAGAATAATAACCCTCGTGATTGAGAATTTCGGGAAGTATTTGTTGAAACATGGCTTACAGTTTTAAAAGTTTACCTCTTACTTCTTCGCTCTTAGGAAGGATTTTAGAGGTTTTCATCATATCATATTCGCCCTGGCTAATCATGGCCACCTTGTCGGTAGAAACCCAAAACTTAACACGTCTAACGTTGATAGTAGTGGTCAATTCCACCAGGCCATTCTTATAATTGCCGGTCGATGTTCCCAGGTGAGTGCGTACCGGTATTTGCGTGAATGGGTCACGTCCATATCCGTACTCCTGGCTAAAACTATTCCCTACGCCTGTAAACAGAGTTGCACCATCTACATCAATTACGTAGGCAATATTGCGTAGTACCTTTGAATCATCAATCAACATTTGGTAATGTTCCTGGCTTAATTGAGCCGGATAACCCAATGATGTTAATGCCTTTTCGGTTTGCTCGTTAAATATTCCGGTAGCTCCACCAACGGATAATACCAGGTGAGCTGCATCGCCACCTCTATTGATAAGAGCTTTTTGAACTTGTTTAACCAGGTTGTTTTTATCTCCTTTTTTCAGAGGAAATAGTTTAGCTGTATCAGCTGTACTGACTTGTGCCTGGTTAGGATTTTCGTATTTCTTCATCAGGTAATATCCCAATGCTGCGAACCCTGCTACTACTGCTAAATTTTTCATTTGGATAACCAGGTTAATGGAGCAAATACCGGATTGAGGTATGCTGCTGTTTTGATTAATGATGATGTTTTAGATATTGGCTGAACTTTGCCATTATAGGCATTGTTAAAAATGGTCAGCTCTTCGGGGTTTAATAACCGGTTTAATTCAGTTACCAACTCTTTATTGTAAAGCTTTCGGTAAGCATCCCCCACTAATTTCATGCTAACACCATTTTTATTCATTTCAAGAGCTACTTTATAAAGTGCCTTTTCATCTTCTGCCCAATTAAACCAACCGGCATGTAAAGAAGAATAAATCATACCGGCATATTCTACCGCTTTACCCTCTTTTGAGCCATCGCCATACTTTTGTGCAGCTTGCTTTACATTAGCCTTTTTCTTATAGGATTTGTAGCCCCAATAGCCTAAACCGAGTACGGCTCCGGCTCCGACAAACAAACCTACTTTTTTCATGGTGTCGCCTTTAGCGGCGGCTGCTAATAATGGTATCATTACATAAACTTTTTATACGTTTGAATCTTTTTGTTTATGCCAGGCTTTTTGCTCTTTTCTGCCAAAAGTTTAAGATTCTCGATACTCACATTCTTAACAATGGTTTGAATGCTCGATACAACATCTATTTCTTCTGATACGCTTGATACATTGGCCTGAACAGGGATATTAAATGACTTCATTATTCTTCACTTAAAAAGGTTAATACATCAGGAATCTTTTCTACATCGGCTGCTAACTGGCTGAATATTGCATACACCTGTTGTGCTATTTCATCAGATTGACTGCCTACCCAGGCTTTAATCTGTTCTGCCACTTTTGCCGGAAGGGTATCAGCTGAAGCTTGATCGGCTCCTGGCTGTTCGGTTCCTGGTTCGATTGCTCCAATGGCCGGTACATCTATTCCCATTAATCGGCCAATTGCGGTAGCTGCTATGGTGGCCAATGCCGGATTGGTAGATACGGTTTCTAATACACCTGAAAGTCCGTTACTCTTTTCGTACTCCTGGCCTTTGCGTTCTAACTCAAATTCTTTGTCCTTGTATTTGTTATCCTTTTCTAGTTCAAAGTTTTCCTTTTTCAAGGTTTCGTTTTCCGCTTCAAGCTTCTTGTTTCTTTCCTTATAGTCTGCTAGTTTCTCTTTTAAGTCTAATAGCATGTAGTCTTTAATATCAGTACTAGCATTAAAGGATTGAACTTGTGAAGTATTCATTGGAGTTGGATTTTGATTGGTTGGTGCTTCTTGTATTCCATTTAGAGCAATTGGGTACTTGTCTCCATCAATTATATTAGATGAACCATTTCTACGTTTTTGTTGGATGATAATAGCATCCGGTTTTTGAGCTTCCTTAACTTCTTTGAGTAAGGTTTCAACGTCTGTTGGTTCCAGGTTTTTATAAAGTTGCCGTTCAACGCCTCCTTTATTAATGAAAACGTCGAACGGTTGCCCCAACCTCTGTAAATGTGTTGATGTCTGTTTAATATCCATAATCAATGCGGTTTATGTATATGAATAAAAATTATCTGCGTTTAAATATTCGTCTGATAACTGAGCGTTTTCTCTTTCGCGATTTAGCCATTGCTTTAGCTCTTACCTTTGCGGTATGCGCTCTTAATTGCCTGGCTATTGCTGCTCTTGATTTACTGCTCGATCTAACTACCTTGCGTTTAACCGGTCTGCGAACGATTCTCCTGATTGGTTTCCTGGTAGGACGTTTGATCGTTGATCTACGCTTAATAGTTTTGCGTACTGGTTTGCGTACTATTCTACGTTTAACTGGTCTGCGAACAATTCTCCTGGTTGGTTTCCTGGTAGGACGTTTGATAGTTGATCTACGTTTAATAATTCTGCGTACTGGTTTGCGTACTGTTCTACGTTTAACCGGTCTGCGAACAATTCTCCTGGTTGGTTTCCTGGTAGGACGTTTGATCGTTGGTCTACGCTTAATAGTTTTGCGTACTGGTTTGCGTACTATTCTACGTTTAACCGGTCTGCGAACAATTCTCCTGGTTGGTTTCCTGGTAGGACGTTTGATCGTTGGTCTGCGCTTAATGATTCTGCGAACCGGTTTGCGAACTGTTCTACGCTTAGAAACTAACCTTCTCTTTACCGTAGAGGATTTTCTGCCAGGGGAAGAAGTAATCCTTCGTTTTCGATTTAAAGAACTTGGACGCTTTAAAGGTCTTCGAGTTGAATGCGTAACTTTTCTTCTTGTTCTCACCGAGGATGATGGTCGCTTTTTTTTTGCCATCTGTTTTGCATACGCCTGGAATGCTTTTGCCTGGTTTCGCTTCAACTGATTGCGGAAAGAAACACTCATCTTACGAAGTTGAGCCTGGTTCTTTTTCTCCCAACGCTTCATTAATAATGCAGCATGACGTTTTTGTGCAGCTAATTCTCTTCTTAGCTGAGCAATCGTTTTTTTGTTGGATGCAATCGTGCGTTTCATGGCAGCATGTTCGCGCCTGGCTTGACTAACCTGGCTAACTCCACGATTCAAATTCTTGTTTAACCTGGATGTGTTTCTTTGGCCTTTTTCCAGGTTGCTGAAACGCTTGTTAAAAGCCGCTTGCTTGCGCCTTTTCAAGTATGCTGCTCTTTTTTCAGCCTTCGTAGGTGGAATTTTCACCTCCGGAATCTTCTTTAGTTTTGGTACGAACTCTCCTTTTGTTTCGGAATCCATACCAAAGGCAAACTTAATGCCCTCACTAACCTGGTTAATTAGTGGTTTGTTGTTACTCATTGTATGAAGTATTAATTGATGATTTATAAGCAAAGTCACTTAACGCCTGGGCATTTTTAACGGTGTTTTCAATGTCATTAAATCGTTGATGGAGTGCCGGTAGTTCATCGCGTATAGTGGCTATTTTGGTCTTTACTACTGCCATTTCAGTGTGAAGTAAGTCACTTGACTTATTGAGTTTTTCAAGCTGCTTGTAAATGGCTGTGTCGGCCTGTGATTGTTTCTCCAGGGTATTGAAGAACTGCATTTGCCTGGATTCAAATTGTTGTTGCTTTTTATCGAAGCCTTGTAGTGATTCTCGGACTTCGTTAGGCATGTTTATCACCTGTTTTACAGGTTCAACTACAATCGTTGTAAATACACCTAAAAGAGTGGTAACGATTAATCCGGCAATGATTTTGCCGATGTTTTGAATAACTGCATTTTTAAACGTCTCGCGCATTTTCGTTCAATTTTCGATGTTAAAATATTAGTTGTCATAATCACGCTTTCGGTTTTTTGCAGTTTCAGGGGGTTTTCTTCTCGATTTGGTAGTTTAAGTCAGTTTCTCGCTAAGGAAATTTTGTATTAATGGCTGCCTGGCAGTCGGTTTCTGTCCAGGTAGAATCACAATCGAATACATGAGGCCCAGGGAAATTACTATCCGCTATTGTAATTAATGCCTGGTTATCTTTCCAGTTGTATTCTACCTTTTCTATTGATTTGTCAATACCTGATTTTAGCCAGGTTTCATATGTTTTCTGGCTATCAAATACCAGGTCGAAAGGATAGTCGTTGATATACTTTTCAAAGGCAAATAAGAGCTTGTACTGAATGTCGTTATGAGTGATATCCTGGAAGCTATTTTGTACTAATTTCGGGTAGTAATTAGCATTAAAAGAGGATGATATTATAAGTGCGTATTTAACCATTGTAATTACAGTTTTAGTAATGAATTATTCACATAATCAACTTGCTCTTGTAATGTTCCTGAAGGTAATCCAACAAATTTGGCATGATTTCCATTACCTGATTTGTCTCTGAATCCTACTCCAACAGTCCCATTAAAGTCGATTATCTCAGCGAATTTGAAATCTATCTCACACAATAAACTTTTCGTGTTAAGAGGTTCGTTACCTAAATTGTTATTTTTATTGTAACTCATCTCTGTGGTAGAAATTTTTCTTCCATAATATCTAAAAAGCTTGTTTCTATTACTTCCTATATAGAAATATTGGTCTTTTCTAGCACCATCGTCTCCACCTGATAAAGTAAAATAGGTTACTGATTTTCCTGATATGTTACCTCTATAGCTAGCCGCATAAGAATTGTTAGTTACACCTGAAGCATCCCATCGCCAGCATAAATAAACTTCGCCTAGATTGGAAGTTGAGACTTTAGAGTGAAGATTATTACTTCCATCATAAGCTGCTTGGAAAAAATATCTTTGAGATGAATCATCAACATCTTTGCAAAATAATTCAATCGTACCTTCCTCTTCAAACGTTTCAAAATTATGTTTCAACGTTAAATACAAATCGAAACTAAAGATGTTTGTTAAAGATTTTCCAAAACTATAATTCTGCTTAAGTACCTTACCTGAACTTTGCGCTCGAATGATCTTTCCTCCGACACCGTTTTGTTTTAAAACTTTGGTCATACGTTAAATTTTTGGTTAATTGCTGCCTGGCAATCTGCATCTGTCCAGGTGGAATTACAATCAAATTCATGTTCACCTATTCTGTAGATATCACGGATGGTGATATAGCACTTGTTGTTTTCCCAATCGTAACGAACCCCTGTTATGGTTGTATCTATTGGAGTGATATTGGGTAGGTAAATCCATTCACCTGTTTCCAAGTTTTTTTGCCATTGGTTAATGTCAAATCCGGAGAATGGTTCTGAACCATCTACGTAATGGTCATAACTCCCCTCTAAACCATATGCAACCGGCAGACCTTCCTGGTTTAATGTATATCCGAAATTCATATCAAATTAATAATTGAGTGGAACAGGCGCCTAGCATATTTGTAGCAAAATCATAATAGGCAAAATCAGCAGGAGCTTGATCTTCTTTGAAAAGAATCATTCTATTTGTAAAAACAAATGAAGAACTGCATTCAAAACCAATGAAAAGACTATTGATATTACAATTCAATAAGCTGCTCATATAATTGGTTGTATGAGTTGTTTGTCCGGCCTGGGTGCTTAATGTTCCCCAATTGGTAATAGAAAAGTAATTTTTGTAAGTCATCCAGGCTGCTTGGGCTCTGTAGAATCCTTTTAAATCAGTACATGAATATTGACCAACTCCACCCCAATTAACTACTGATAAATGCTGTCCATATTCATTAAAATAATTTAATTGTCCAAATGATATTCCAGTACTTAATCTTCTATTGATATCAAATCTATATCCAAAAACATTACCATTGTTTTGTTGAATCTTATAATTATGTGAACGACTTGTTGTAAAATCTAAATCTCCAATATTTATAAATTGGTTTTCATAAGGTGAGAATTGGAAAGGATTTGGCTTTTGGTAACCAAGGTTTCTGTATATAAAGGAAGAATAACCCATGTTTGAATAAACCAAGTTATCTAATTCAACTCTTAACACGGTTCCTCCATTGCTCCCTTGTGTTGACCTTATATATAAATATTCATTTAGAAAGTCATACAGAATTACTCCTGGAGAATTATAAAGCAAAGTCGAATTCATTACTTGTGTATATGAATCTTGCACTGAAAAATCCATATTCCAAATAGTGTCATCGCTAATTCTTATAAACGAAGCATACCACTTAAATGAATTAGCTTCTCCACCAATAAGAAATATTTTCTCTATACCTCCATTCTTAACAAACTGAATTGCAGTATAGGTTGCTCCATTGGGCAATGCAGGTAAATTAATAGTTGCAACAACAGGTGAAACAATCCAGGCTCCATCACCTGAATAATTCGATGGAAGAAGCAAATTCGAATCAAGCTTTAAAACAGTGTTGTCATTTAATAAAACATAGATGTAACGTCCGTCATAAGCGTTATAATTCGGAGCATTAAAATTAAATGTTTTCTTAAATGGTCTCCTGGCTAAAAGTTTTATAGAAGCTGTTTCTGAATCGTTGGTTTTAGTAATGGAAACAGGGAAACCTACCCCTGCACCTATTGTGACAGGTAATGTATCATTTCCATTTACGGTGAAACTATCTACATTATTACTCTCAATTGCATATATTTCAATTGTTCCTTCAGCAATACATGTCCAAGATGTATCACCATTGGCAGAGAAGTTTATATTGTATTCAATGGGTCTACTACTATGTTGTACTAATTGCGTCATTTTATACCGGTTGAATAATTAATACAGTTCTTGACAATTCAGTATCTGAAGACACCTTTAGGTAATCCCCTGAATTAACAGTATCGCCAATGTTATAGGCTACATCTGCACTTGTGGTAATGGTAGATGTTCCTCCAAAATCAGACTTAGCAATCACTTTAAAATTGAATCCCCTGGTTACTATTCCATAATCAGGAGCAATGGCAGCAAAAAAGATATTTTCACGGTCTGCCACACTACTGCGCATCCAATACCCATCTTTACCACGTTTATACACAAAACCAAGAGTATTATCCCAATATTCCTGACCTTGCTCTGCGGCTTCATCAGTCTCATTGGTTCCTTCCAGGTAAAAGCTTGACCAGGAGTGAGCCTTTAAGGATGCAATAAGTATCGGGTGCGTTGTGTCTGTTATTTCCAGGTCAATAGCTAAAGGAGAACCAACTCGTGTCCAACCATTCAACTTATCTATACACATGTATAAATAGCCACCGGTAATATTTCGATACCAGGTTCCTTTTTTACTCTTGGTTCCTATCTGCTTGAAATTAGCTGCACTCCAACCATCTTCCGTTTCCAGTTCTGTTATAATAGCATCATCATTGGCTACGCCTGGAGTTAATGAATCCTGGCCGCGATTACGCACCCAGGTAGCACTTCCGTTTGTAGCATCAGTACCGTAACTATGAGCAATACATAAGAAGAAGTCACTACCAATACGATATTCCTGGCTGTTTTCGCCTAATGCTCCATTCAAATTGTTACCTGTAACAGTTATCTCATCACCATCCCATCCGGCTTGTGTTTCTGCCAGGATAGTAGATAGTGTTGGTGGCCCTAGTTTATCCAATTGTGTTATGGCTCCACCCATTATTGGGCTTCCATCCTCCGCTTTTTCAGCCAGGACAATCTTTTTTTCTCCAACTGCTATGTCAGATAAGTCAATGGATGCCAATTGTACAATCTGATCAACGGTAAAAGCGGTATAACCAATAACGGTTCCATCGGCAGAAACAACCGGCACTTTATTGGCATTATTTGCATCCGGAGTAATGCCCGATAAAGTATGATTGTGATTGCTTTCAGCTTTTTTACCCAATTCAGTAAATACACCTCCTGAACTTACCGGTTTAGTACTGTCTTGTGTTGGTGCTGCATCAATTTCATGGGTATGGTCACTTTCAGCTTTATTGCTCAATGCAATAAATACACCTCCCGAACTTACAGGATTCTCGCTGTTTTCGGTTGGCTCTGCATCTACGGTAATATCCACACTACCAATGCTACCAAGTGACTTATCCTTGTTAACCTTGTAAATTTGTGCTTCATTTTCTCCATCCAGTACTAAGGCAACAACCTGGCCGGCATAAGATGATCCACCGGCTAAATAAGCATCCAGGGCAACCTGAGTGGTGAAGACTGAATCTTCATCAATTGCGAAAGCTCCTAATCGTTTATAACCTTTTGGTAATGATATCGGTTCTGCCATATTAGATAGTCACATTATAAGTTGCCGCACCGCTAAAAGCTACGGCAGGGATATACACAAAAACTTTATAGCCAATAGCCAGGTAATTATTTACACCTTCTACATTAATGGCCATTTTAGTGAAGGTATCTGCTACCTCTGCATTTCCTAGCTCTACATATTTCACGCTCGATAAGTCGCGTAAAGTATCAGGATAGGCAATGATAATTCGTTTGGTTCCGGCAGGAATGTTTAAAGTGAATGTTGTTCCGTTACCTGGATTCATTTTTTTGCCTGATAACGCTCGAATATCGGCACTTGTGCCAGGGTTGGCACTATTTGTGTCCATACCATAAAAAGCGTATCTATTACCGGTGTAAATGGTGTTTTTAGCCAAACTACCGGCTAGTATCTTTCCGGTTGGGTCTTCTTCACCCATATTATTGAGTTTGGTAATACCCTCGTCATAATAGATGGTTGCTTTATAATTCAAGTACTGTCCATCCTGTACCTGAATACTTGCCTGGTTATAGGCTTGTAAAGCGGCTGCATCTACCAGGTTAACATTGGCTCCACCTCCGGTTGATAACTGCAATAAATAACGGTTTAATGCACCGGCATCGCGTTGTGTGAATGTTGCAACCAGGTTTGGAGAAACATATGTACCGGCTTCTACTGTTTGACTGGATGGTGTCAAGCTCATAGAAGGAGCTGAATAGCTAACCGGCTGCGCAACCTGGGCAAAGTTTCTTAAAATGGTAGTCAGGAGTGTGTCTTTATCAATGGTGTCACCATCTTTATACGCTCCCTGGCTTGCACCATTAAAAGTTATTGCTTCACTTAATTTGATGGAAGAAGTATTTAGGCTTGCAACTAATTCATCAAGCTTTTCTGAAGTAGCACCTATCCGGTTAATGAGTTTACCGTTTAATTCAGCAACTTCGATGTTTAATACCAGGAATTGCTCTCCTTCATCAGTCCCTTGAACAACATAGGTTTGATCTTCGCCTGAAAAATGAATATTAATGGCATCTGCCTGGGTACGGTAGACAAATAGTCTGTACCTGGAACCGGCTAAACGTTGATACAAGGTAATGGTAAAATCACGGTCTGCATTTACTCGAAACTCACTGTATTCATTGTTTTTTAAGTCCAGTAAGAGCATTCCATCAGGCTTTAAAGCGGAGAAATATTCAGGGTGGCCATAAGGGTACTTGTGTGTACCATCCGATATTACAACTAAGCTCGGAGCTTCAGCCATTGCCCCTGAATTATTCTGTATGATTTTACCTACACTCATGCTCTACGATTCTTCGGTGGATGCAATACTCTTAATGACTTCTACATCGCCTTGCGCACCGCCCTGGAACTTGATTTGCATGGTTCCATAGTAAGTATAACCGGAGTGTCCAGGAAACTCACGTGCTGTGCCTTTTTTAACGGTCATTAATGCGGCTCCACCCTGGTAATGAAGGGTACAATCGGTAGCACCATTATTAATAACTGTAAAGCCTACACAATTGGCTAACTCAAAAGTCTCGTTGTTATCTGTGACGGTATCAACCGCCACTTTCATATGGAGTAGATTCATGCTTTACTTATTTTTGAGCTTCACGTTCCAATAGCAACACAAAATCGTATTCCAGGTCTGACACCAGGTCGGAAGGAATAGCGGTTGAGATTTGCACCTTATGGCCGCTTGCTTTGATGTTTTGCTTTAAAAAGCGTTCGTCAATGCTCATACCGGCTGCCTTATCTGAAATCAGCATGTCTTTATGCACTACTGAAATATATTGCTTGTCTTTATCATCCAAACCAATGCGATAAGTGGAAATACCACCGTTTTTTGATTCCAGGACTGCGACACCGATACAACGTTCATAGGAAGAGTTTAGAGTAACCTCTTTGCGCTTAGTTCCGGCTGTGGTTCCGGTAGCATAACTGATCGTTTCTGATTGGATAAAATATTCTTTTTCCATTGTTCTGTTTTGTTTAGCAAAAAAAGGTGGTGACGCGCACCACCTTTCTTCTTAGATAAATAACCCTCTTATGAAAAAAACCTACTTAGCGGCAGTTTCAGTACCCATTAAGCGCACTTGCAAATAATGGTCATCAGCACCGGCTACCATTGCGGCATCAGCACCGAACTCTAATTGGATATCTACTGGCTTTTGCTCGATAAGAACAATAGGAGTACCCAATTCTAAAGCATCTTCTTCTCCCTGTGTTTTAGTTGATGCAGCACCATGAGTGAAGCGTTCAACAGGAAGCTTTAACAACGTTTTGTTGTCTTGCTTGATGATCAACTTAGCACGCTTCAATACTTCAGGCATTGCGCTTGCTAATGATGAAAATGAAATACCACTGATTGGGGTATTGTTTGCTGTGGCATCTTTACCATAAGCAATTTTGATACGCTCGATAGCGGCATTCACACCGGCTTCAAGTTTGTTGCTGTCGAAATCACTCTGACCGACAATCTTGTCGTTAGTAGTTCTCAACAAATCAAATACACCTCCTGCGGTTGAAATTTCCGCGATGTGGTTAATATCTGAATCCATAAAACGAACCTTCTTAGCTTGAAAATCAGCTTGCATTTGACGGGTCATTTTACCTTTTTTAGCGACTAATACGCGCTGTCCTTTTGTGTAGTCTGTCTTTAACATCTGACTGCTTTTTAATATGTTAGTTACTTAAAAACCCACCGCACCAAGGCGGTGGTATTCTTCACTTAATTGCTGAATTGTGGTTACACCAGGTCTTCTAGTTCACCGATTCCTGAAAGCTCTTCGTACTCATCGAAGTCATCGTCTTCGATTCCTACCAAGTCATCCAAGTCTTCACCGGCCAGGCCATCCACCATGTAAGTGTTGCCTTCATCGTCCTGTACCAATTGAGGACCGTTGATACCGCCCAATTCGATGATATTTCCATCTTCATCTTCGTACAATTCGCCTAAACCATTGATGGTAGGAGTGAACTTCTGCATTGCAGGAACTTTTTGAGCTACATTGCCCACGACACCAACCACACCTACTGCGGCTAATCCAAGGCCAACGTTTTTAAGGGTAGGAGACTTGCTTTTTGTAGCCAGGTAGATACCTAGTGCAGTTGCTCCAATTGAACCGATTGGGTTAGATGTACCATCGGACTTCTTTGTCATTTTCATGGCAGCCCCACCGATAAATGCTCCACCGGCTACGGCTCCGATTTTTTTAATTTCTGTATTCATTTGTACTTGTTTTTCGGCTTTTGCCGGTTAATTTTCAGTTCGTTAATAGTTTTGTTTGACCTGGTTTCGCACGATGTTGATAACATCATCTACACCTGGTTTATCCTTCCGCACCGCTGCGTTAATGCGCATAAAGTCCATGCCGGTGTATTGCGGTGGAGCCGGTTTCTTAGGTGTGAGCTTTACCTGGTTATTGGTTTGTGAAATTGGAGCCTTGTCAATGCGCTGAACCGGACGAACAGGCTTAACCGGTTTAACCGGTGTGGTTGTCCTGGCATTTAGTTCAGCCATTTTTCTCTTTAGATTTTCCCTGGCTTTTGCTTGCTTCCTGGCTTTTGCTTTGTCGTGAGCTTTTAATCCCATTTCAGCAACGGTCAGGGCAGCTTTGGCCGCCCATCCAACGCCAGGCACGAATGTGAGTGCGGTATTTACAATCGGAAGAGCCTTTTTGACTACTTTCATTGTCACTTTGGCAACTTTCTTAATCACTTTAAAGCTCTTCTTAGCCACCTTCTTGATGCCTTTACCAATTTTTCTGCCTATCTTTTTCAGCCACCCATCTAATGCGCCAAGGTTGCCTAATTGGTACACACGTTCAAACACGTTCACCCCATCGGTGAACAGAGTTGCAGTACTGCCAATGGCATCAGGAGCATAGTAGATTGTTGTCTGCATTGGCTAGGCTGATTTTTTGGTTATTAATGCCACGCCACCTAGGAGTAATGTTCCCATCAGGAGCATAGTTACAGGACTGTTGAAAGAGAATCCGGCTTGTTTGCCTTCCTGGTTCATGCTGTACATGGTTTGTAGCATTTCGGCTTTATTCTCTGCCGCCAGGACTTTAGCTTCTGCCGCTTGTGCTTTAGCTGCATCAGTAGCCATTAATCGCGTTTCCAATGGACTTACTCCCTTGTTTGCTGCGGCACTGGCTTGTGCTTTGGCATCAATCAATTGAGCTACCATTGTGTTGTCCGGTAGCATAGCCCTGGTTAAATTCAAGATCGAATCAACGCCCATAGAATTATCCATGTTCTTAGCGATATCAATCATGTCTTTAGGGGTCACACTAGCGTTTGCTGCGGTAGCGGATGAAGTACCTATTGGTGTTAATGATTTAGGTGCAGAAACAGAAACCGGAGTTAAACCTTTTGATTCCATTGGAGCCAATGCTTCCTCCTGGTTCTTGTTTTTCTTTGAAAGAAGTTTGAAGACGCCACGTTTAGAGCCATCCTTTTTGCGGACAACCTTTTTAATGACTTTCTTTCCAATTTTCTTAACTACTTTACCGGCAGTCTTAACGGCTCCCCAAATCTTTTTCAAGAATCCCAGGCCATTTAAACCTTGTAAACCGTTCAAGCCTGTTAAACCTGGCATGTTTACACGGTCATAGTAGTCAATACCATCAAAGAAAATGACGTTGTTTTGCGGTGTCTCTGCCGCTTCCTCTGAATAATAGAGGTCAACAGAGCCTCCCTGCAATCCATTCAAGGATGCAGAGGGAACCCCATTGAGGTATTTGATTGGTTGCATAAATAAATCGTATTTACCGGTGAAAGGATGCTCTTCATCGAAGGTGTCAAGTACAGGGTCAACCGTGTAGTAATCACGTGTTGTTAATCCTGTTTTAGAGCCGTTTTTAGGCACAACCACATAAACATGCTGATAGTAGGATTTACCGCCTATCTTCACCATTCGCAATGCAAATGGAATATTCAGGTTACTTAGAATTGAACCGATAAAAATGGAATAGCAATCGCAATCCACACCGGTTGTTCTGTCTGCCCATGCTCGTACAGGTCTGCGCAATTCCTCGTTTTGAGGATCGTCAGGTTTGTACTGAATGTGGTCAAATACAAAGGAGAAGATGTTATCAAGTGTCGTGCGTAAATCACGTCCTTTCAACAATGGGGCAATGGCTTTGGTATCAGCCAGGGTACTCTTGATAATTTCGGCCATAAAACCGATAGTATCGTTGGTATTTCCGGCATAAGTCAGATACTTATCCTGTCTTTTAGGTGGAGCAAAGTACTTGTTGTACCTGGTTCCATCTTTCAAGGTGCGTTTTCCACTAGCTACCACACCCAAGCCGTTTAAGTACTTAATTGGGTTCATAGCGTGAAATGTTTTGATTGATAGAAAAGGTCTGACCGTTAACAGTAGCCGTTAGAATTACCTTAAATTCTGCGCGTTTATCTGAAAAGATTCCCAGGTTATAAAGCAGATTCTTATAAGGTGCTGTAATGCGTAAATCTTTAAGACGTGTGGTGTCTTTTGGCTGTACTGTTATCGCATTTGGAAATGTTGTTGTAGCCAGGGGTGAAGGAGAACCATTCTTAATATAAAAGAGTTCCGCTCGAATGTTCTCAGCCTTGGCGGTGATTGATGATAGGTTTATCAAGTCAAGGGTTACACGAACGTCGATACCTTTTAAATCAATAGAGTGAATTTTCAATCCGGATAAACGAACTGAAAAATTCTCCTTGATAAAGGATTTAGTAGCGGTTTTAAACTTGTCTTTAAAAGCCTGGTAACCGAAGTAACCTGCCGCTGCAATCGCCAATGATGTAACGAATAACTTTTGCATGGAAACAAAGGTGAGGCCGCGTGAAATCTCACTTTCGGCTTCCTTCCGTTTGCTTCCTCATTTTTCCTGATTTGGTGGCTTTCTGTTGTTTTTGGTGGTTTTCTTCCGTTTTGGTAGGTTTTCCTTTGTCAGAATGTATTGAATATAATTTTTTACTACCTTTAGGCCGGTGATTGATTGGTTGCACTTCTTTAAAATGTAGTGCAATGAGTAATAATAGTATAAATACCGAAAATCTAGACTTAAAAGCGAAGTCGAAGAAACAACTTGCTAATGAATATGGGGTGTCTGTAAAGACTTTAACAACCTGGTTGAAGAGTAAAGAAATTGTTACCGGTCACCGTAAAATATTGTATTCAGCGGAAGTGCGGAGAATATACCGTAGTTTTGGTATTCCGCGAGAAAACGTACCTATTAAGTCGATTATTCGGTAAAAAAAAAGGAACAAACCTAACCTGGTATGTTCCTTTTTTAGTATCAACTTGTAGGTTGATTAATTTTCAGTCTTCTTTCTAATAATTGGTTTAACTCTTAAGTTTATTTTTCCATCATCGATTATAACCTTTTTAACTTTAAGGTAATCGTATTTTAATGGGGTCAATGCTTTTTGTAATCCATTTTGTATGTTTTGAAAATCTAAACCTATTAACATTCCTCTTGATGGAGAACACGGTAGTTCTATCTCCATACCTGAAATGGCATTGGCTAAATCTTGATGTGTGTCGTAAAGTTTTGTTTCTGCTATTAATACTGCTTTCATATTGTCTTATTTAGTCATTATTCTGTAAGTCATATACGGCTTGAGTTAAGTTCTCTAATAAGTCACCTAAACCACTCATTTGTTCATCATGTATATCGCCATTAGCAACAAATAAATCATTACGCCTGGAATATTCCATAATCTTTCTTGATTCAAGAATAGTATTAATACTATATCCTGTTGCACTCTCAATTTCCTTTAGTTCCTCAAGGAATCGAATGTTATCTTCTACTGAAATATTTAATGTTTGTCTTACCGGTTGCTCTTTTAATGTTCCCATGTTGTCTGCTTTTTAATTTATTAGAAAATGTACTCATGCGAATTTAATAAATAGATTGTCATATCTACTTTCTAAAACTGTGTAATTTAACCCATATTACTGCACCTTGTGGATGATTATAGGGAATAGGTTTTTCATATCGTTTGGCATCTTCCAAAACCCAGGCATATTTCCATTTGTCCAGGAGTGATAAATCCTCTATTTTATGGTATCTTATAAAGAAGTTGATCTTTGGTACAGGGGTTGGTAGGCATCCTTTTAATGTGGCTTCACCTATAATTAAACCGGAACCGGATTCAATTAATCCAATCCGGCCGGTTATATTTGTTTTAAAACTGCGCATTTCCCATACTTTACCATTGTCGAAAATCTGATCAAGCCAATGTTTTTGTATTATCAATGCCCTTTCAATCATAACACTCTTTATCTCTGAAGTAATCACCTTGTTTAAATCCGGTTAGTGTATGTTGTAAGTTCCAATGTTCAGGCCAACGGCTACCGCTTGGAGAAGTAATATAAACTTCCAGGTCATTATCTTCTTCATTAACCAGGTCAACTTCTACAATTCCATCAAACCATTTGCTTTTGAATTTTAATCCTTTTTCTATCATGGCATAGTATTTAATTCTGTCAATACATCATTGTAATATTTCCAATTTGGGTTTAATTCGCCTGTGTACATGGGTAATTCTTCCAACAATAACTTAATTTGCTCCCTGGCTCTTTCCTTTGAGTATTCCCACATTTCACCTGAACTGACATGGCAATTCAAATAACCTAGTGGTTGATAAATTTTATTCGTCAACTCTTTTGCTTTTAATCTTGGTGCTAGTCTTGGTTTCATATTAAGCCTGGTTAATCATTTCTTTCATTAATTTCTCCAGGGCTTCAACCTGGTATGTTTTTGACACTCCCAATGCACAAATGCATAATCGATTCATTTCAATGGTTGCATGATCTTTGCCATGTTTGATAATCCATTCTTTTAAATAGGCATCAATCTTTGCCAGGGCTGCACCATCACCCTGGGCAGCTCCTTTTAATACTCCGTATTCGTTTTCTAATGTTTTCATAGATGTTAGTTTGCAGTTGCTAATAGTTGTCTTTCCTGTTCTGTGCGATTGTCAGGATTCTTTTTTCGGATGCGGCCAATCTCATGTTTTGTGTAGATAGGTTCCATTAACTCAAGCTTACTTTTCGCTTCTTCCAGGTTACTTTTTAATTTATCCTGGTTACTTTCCATAACTGAATAGTAACTTTTAGTTTGTTCAAAGTCATGTTGGGTTTGTTTCAACTCACTTTTAACTGAATCCAACTCTTTACCTAGTAAGTTGGCTCTATTGGTATGGTAGGCTAGTTCCCTGCTTTCTTTGGTCTCACCGGACCGGTATTCAATTAATCCCAGGCTATACATGATAAGGCCGGCAAAGATCGCCATGAAGATGGTCATATAAATGCGCATATTCGGGTGAATATCCAGGTTAAAACCTAAGAACACCAGGGCAGCATCGAACACCGGAAAGGCTACCTTTTGCCATTTCAATTGCGGTTGCTGCATAATAATGATGGTAACGATACTGAATGCGATAGCTCCAATAATCGCAAAAGCCTGGTGAATGCTCCCCTGGTTGTTAGCCAGGTGAAGCAAGCTTTTACTGTTAATGTAGCTTAGTTCCGCTATCATTCCCAATAATGCCAGGTTGGTTAGAAAGGTTTGTAGTTTTTTATTCATTTGAAAATGGTTTTATTGTTTGCCTTTGGAATACCGAAGTAATCATACACCTGCTTAACCTCGAAAGGTTTTAAAATGCTTCTTTCTCCTATTGGAAATCCCTTTTTATCTATCCAGGCTTCGAATGTTCGCGGAGAAACTTCATACTCTTTTGCTAGTTCATTGATTGACTTTTCAGTTATATCCAAAGTAGGTTCCTGGTTGATTCGCTTTTTAAGTCTGCGTTCGTACAAGTCCAGGGCAATTTTAACCAACACCAGGAAGAGCCAAATAGCAATCAGAATTAATGCCCAATCAATTACTTTATCTGAAATATTAATGTTAACAGTCATTATGTGTCAATTTGCGTTCTACTTTCATTCCGGTAAATAATCCCAGGAAGAATATATCTTCCGGCTTAATTCCTGCATCCGTTGTTGCCTGGATCTTCACCTGGCTAAAACCGGCTTCGTGTTCAATTTTGCCAAGTTCCAGGCTTCGGTGTTCGTGTAGGCTACCAAACTTAAATTGGTCTTCAATAGCCAGGGCTGTTTTCTTATCGGTTGTGATGATAAAATGCTTTTTCATAGGTCTATTGTTTAAGTTTTAGTTGTCCATGCTGCATATCATTCAGCATTTTAGTAAGGTCGATTCTTACCGGTTTCTGTGTCGTTAATGAAGTTAAGTGCGCGGTTTCTTCATTTATCCTGGTTATATAAAACGTATCGGCCAGGCTTCCATCTAGGTAAAACGATTCATAGTATTGACCTGGCTGTATAGATTCTTTTGTCATATTAATATTGGGTTTTGAGTTTTTTTAAGTTTTTCGGATTCTAGCCAATCAATTGCGAGCTGCAGCTGATCTTTATTATTTTCGCAAGCATCAAGTTTATATCCCATTTCCAAACAAGCAATGCCTATGCTTCCACTTCCAAGATTAGGGTCAAATATTTTCCAATCTTTAGGAATGTTGAACTCAAGAAATTGCCATTTATATAATGCTGTAGGTTTCTGCGTAGGGTGAATTTTCTTTTCGTTTAACGCTTTATTTCCTTGTTGTATGTGGCCATGCTTAATACTCTTACCTTGCATCATTCCACGCCACATATAACGCCATAAAACAGTTCTTTCAGTTAGACTTGTGTATGCAATTTCACAATCATATTGGTCTGAACCTTGATTACATTTATCCCAAATAATTCGGCCTTTTCCAAAATTGGTATGATAGTATTGGCAGCCCCATATTATTTGATGTTTAGATACTCTGAATAGTTCGCTGAAGTATTCTTCCGTTGCCGGTTGTGAATCCCAATTTCGTTTTGGATAAAACACTCCAGGAACTTTTATCCTGGCTCCATTCTGCTGTATAACATTTGAGGAATATTGCTTTCCTCCATCCATATTTTTACCCTGTTCAGGGTCAGCAATGGCCAGGTCATAATAATTATCAGGCAAAGAGCGCATATAATCCATATTGTCGATATAGAGGTAATTAATGTCTCTCATTGGTTACTTTAAGTTTGCGCGAAAAGCGCGGTTTCTACATTTATCAGAACAGTATTCTTGCCTGGCATTACCTGGTATAAATTCTTCCTGGCAATGCGCACATGTTTTAGTTGTAAAAAGCTTTGGAGCTTCACGTATCAGGATGGTGGATGATGGTACTTTAAAATATTTTGCAACGTTGTTTATTTCTTTTATCGTTGCACCACATCGCCCAAAAAGGAAGGCTTCAATGCGTTGGGAAGAAATCCCAACAGCATTGTAAAACTCCTCTGTTAACTCTCCATTCTGCGCTTTTTCAGCTAAAAAAGGTCTTAAACGTGATACCATTTATTTTTGTGTTTCTTCTTCTTCGGTTCCTGGTTCCTCTTCATCCAATAGCATAAGCAATGATTCAGCCTGGTCAAATGCGCAATTTGCCGCAAACATTTGTGCTACCGGTGGTTGTAAAGCGTTAATTTCCTGGGCTTGCATAACAGATAATTGCATTATTGCGGCATAGCGTTCGGTATCTCCGAAAAGTTGGCTACTTGCAGCCAATTTGTTGATCTTATTTAAGGTTTCTTTTTTCATTTTTTCTATTTAAAAAGGTTATAAAAGCAGGGGAGAAGTACTCCCCTGTTTGATTTTAGATTTGTGAAAGGTGATTGATAGGTTGACTTTTACTGTTCTTCTTCCTGGTTAACATTCTCAATCTTGTTATCAACTCTCTTATTCAACTCTATCACTATATCAACCGCCACTTTCGTTCTTTTTTCCAGGTTTCCAACCGTTCCTTCAGGGTCTCTCACAATCATAGCACCCAATGTTTCAGTTGCGGAAGAAGCAATCATTAAAATGTATTCCTGATCATCTTCTTCTCCGATTTGCTCATGAATTTGTTTAGCCAGGGATTCAGCAATGTTGATTGATCTTTTAATTATGCCATCGATGTTATTAAGTGTACCATTAATATCAGCACTCTTAATGATTGATGGCATTAATTGATTGGCCGCCATGCCAACTACAAAATCCAACTCGTTTTTTTCAATTGTTTCCATTTTAATTAGGACGTTTAAATGAATAATAGATTAACTTATCTAGTAATTACTAGGAAATTCTTATATTTGGGCTTGCATTAAATCAGGGGTGGTTACCTGATTGTCAAGAAAGCGTTCTTTGGTCGGAACGCTTTTTTTATGCGTTGCCGCGAACTCTGCATATCTCCTTATCATTTTCAGTATTGACAAACATTGCATTTCTATACCGGCCATTTAATTGACCGTTCAAAATGCGTTGTTGCATACTACCAATGATGAATTGAAAGTTTTTGCCTAGCTCTGTTGTATCGGGATGAAATACTACTCGTTTGTTTTCTGCATCGTAAACAATCATACGTACCGATGCATCTTTATGGCCGTTTACTTCCATGAAACGGTTTCCTTTGATCGTTCTAAGAACCTTATCACTTCCATCATTCTCTTTTAGCATGGCATAGAAGAAATCCATGTTTAATTTTTTCTGAAGAATGCGCTGATATAGGCCACCTAATACTGTTTGCATTCCTTTAGCTTCCTCTGCCGGAAAGGAATAGTAGGTTAATGTGCGTCCTGGTTGTCCTTTGGGAGCCATAAATACAACTAATTTGTACTTGCTTTGCTCAGGATTTGCGCTTTTTGTGGGTCTTTTTCGCATGATCAATTTTCGTTTGAGTGGTTAATTATCGTTGATTGTCAATAAATTGCACGTATTCATTTGTTTTGTGCGGTAAATTTGCATTCAGAAAAGCAATTGCACGATTGACTTCTGCCAGGGATTGCTTTTCGTTGTATTGGTTCTGCAATTGTTGCATTACCTTTTTCTCTTCCAGTTTCTTAGCATACTCCTGTTTTAACTTTGCCTGGGCAGCTTTGTAACCAAGGTTATCATGCAACCATTGTTTTGTTGCCGTGAATCCTTTAGGGTTTTTGACTGATAGATAGGCACATGGATAAATGTTGCTAAAATCAAAGTTCTTACGCTTGATGTATGATGCAGCCATATCTACACGCTTTTTGTACACACTTAGCAAGTACCTGGCCTGGTGTTCGCTCTTGATGGTGGAGAAGTAAGTTTGCACCAGGTATGCAATGGCTTTTTGTGTCTCTCCATCGTAGATGTTGTGGGTAGTAAATAGTTTTTGAATCAGGTAGATGTAGAATGTTCGGGCGTATGAAAGTTTCATTTCTGCCAAACTGTCAGTGTTTTGCGCATTTTCCTCGGCCGTCCGCGCGGAACTTTGCTCTTGTGGCTGCGGAGCAGCGGTGTTTACGCTCTCAGGGGTCAAAATTTGCGCATTTTTTTCAATCTTTTGTTTGGATTTTTGTTCTCGGCCGGCTTGCTTGGTGGTTGTGTCAGGTGTAAGGTCATGTTCAGGTAAACTAGGTTGCTTGTCCGTGAGGACTCCTTTGTCTACGTTATCAACATCCATTATTCTATTACTTTGATCTTGAGGTAACCTCTTACCTGATACAGTAGGGCAATTTGCACTTTTCACCTTTATCAATGCCAGTAAATCCGTTTCAGAAAAAAATGAGGTGAAGGGCTGAAAGTCGGGGTTTGACTGGTCATAAATCAACAGAAATTCAGGGTTTATTAACACGTCAGAACGCCTACTTTTATTCATTCCATACTGCGCAAAGTCCTCGTTTTTTGAGCTTATAAAACCGGCTTCTTTTAGTCTTTTTATGCGTCTTTTAAAGGTGTCTACACTTCTAATATTCTTGTTTGCTTCCAGGTATGAACTAAGATTAATTCTTACTGGAGTACCAATTTGTCTAGTATTTAAACAATGATCTTTTCTTAGGAATCGATTCTCTTTATTAAGTGTGATTTGCGCATAATAGATACATTCATGCATAAGTTGTAAGTGTGGCTCCTTTAATTGTTCTCCACTCTTTTTATCCTGGTTGTATTGAGCAATGAAGTTCTTGAGAAGAACATCATACTCGCTCTTTTTCCCATTCTCACGAATGATTGTGGGTATTTGGATTATATTATTTATTACACTTTCCATAGATCATCACATTAAAAAAGCGCACTTGGTACGTTTACCAGGTGCGCTACGAAACTTACAATCGGTGTGAAAATTTTTTCTAGTGAGAAAACCGCACCCTTTACAGATGCAGCCCCCTCTATAATAAAAGAAGAGACTTCGCCTCTTGCTTGTATGGTCAAAAAGGAAGTAACCAGGGTACTTAGGGCTTTCTCCTGGTTACAAGGGGACTTGATAGAAAACTTATGTGTTTCTGCAATCCTCATTATGCCTGTAACATTTGATAGGTTGCAGTAATTCCGTTTGAAAAAAGAGTAACCTTATAGGATGCTAAATCCAGGATAACTCTTAATACTCTATTGCTTGTTTTCTTTTCTACAAAGATGTTTCTTTCGTTTTCCATTGCTGATAATTCCCCTTTTTCCGGCATTTGTTCATTTACCTTGTCGATAAATTGGTCTACTAGGTTTTTCATCATTTTTTGCATTAAATCGGTTACTACTTAGGTTAACTGTTATTTTATGGTCTGCTAACCAAAAGCGGGAGACAATATCTGAACTCCGAAACTTGCACTTTCCGTTTTGGGCAGTTTCCTTCCGTTTTTGGCGCGTTTTTTCACTTATTTTAACTTTCATGTTAATCGAGCAATTGTATGTTGATCGCTTATCAATTGCGCTTTGGTCGGGCGTTGTGTGATGATAAACAACGTTTTAGCGCATTTTTCAAACTTTTTAACTAACACTTTTGTTAGATTTAACAATTGCATTAATCAACACTAATGCCTATATTTGTATTAGTTATAGATGCATAAATGTTGATTTGTTGAATGCAATATTAGCACATATGCATATTTTAAACAAACATTTTTGATATTAATTTAACTATATGCCTATGAACACATTTGGAAAAAGGCTAGAGTTCGTTATCAAAAACTCTAGTTTTAAGACCGGTAAGGCATTTTGTGATAAAGCTGATATTTCTACAACAACTTTATCTCGCCTTATTAAAGGACACACAAAACCATCGTATGAGTTTTTGGTGACACTGTTAATACTTGTGCCTGATATTGACTCTAGTTGGTTGTTAACTGGAAGGTCTAACCAGCAATCGCTTGAAACAAGAGTGAAAGCTGCGGAAAGAGAAAGTATGGAAGCTATAAGAGAGTTGAATGAGATAAAGACTGTCTTAAAAAAGCGATACAGTAATCGAATAAATCCTCAGGGTACTTTGCCTGGATTTGAATGTGAAACTCAAGCAATTTCAGCATGAAAAAGTCTCTGATTCGGTTACTTAAACTTTTCATTAAGAGTTAAAGGATTGCCAATGAGGTAGGTAGCTTTAAAAGTTCAAGGCCGCCAGGAACCTCAAAGAAAGCTGCAATTTTTATTGTGGCTTTTTTTATTGCCTTTATCTGGACCTAAAACAATAAAGAGTAGCCTTCAATTTAAAATGGCGAAGGTGCTTTAAATGTTACTCGCTCAGAAGTTGTAGGATGAATAAAAAAGATTTCTTCTGCATGTAAAAGCAGCCGTTCATTTTTTCTACCATATAATTCATCACCTGTTATGGGGGTATTAAGTCCTTGAGGATGGGCTGCATGAACCCGTAACTGGTGTGTACGACCGGTTAAGGGATAAAAATGCACTTTAGTTCTATTCTCCTTGTGTTCAATAGCCTCCCATCTGGTTACAGCATGCTTTCCATATTCATAACATACCAGTTGCCTTGGTCGATCTTCCAGATCAACACGTAAAGGTAAATCGATCAGGCCGCCCTCTGTTTGAATAATCCCATCCAGCCAGGCCACGTATCGCTTTTCTACCGTTTTATTTAAAAACTGCTTTTGCAGGTTTTCGTGTGCTGCTTTGTTTTTGGCAATAATCATCAAGCCGGAAGTAGCCATATCTAATCGATGAAGAATAAGCGGGCCTGTTGCATTGGGATAAAGGGCTTTCACTTGTGTGTAAACCGAAGTGTTTTCTTCCTTTCCGGGTACAGACAATAAGCCGGCAGGTTTGTTGATGATGGCAATGACTTCGTCCTCAGCAATCAGTTCAATGCATAAGGTGACCTCATTAGATGCACTCGCTTCAATTTTCAAACCCTGAAGCATATGCCCTAAAATGGGTCCACACTTACTATTGCATGCCGGGTAAAAGTAGCCATGATGCCGAATCTCTTTTTTAGGAGAAGTACCCCACCAGAACTCTGCCATGGCAATAGGTGTCAGTTGGTGCTGAAAAGCATAATTTAAAAGTTTGGGAGCACAGCAGTCACCGGTGCCTGCCGGCGGAACTTTTTGTGCTGTTTGACAAAAAATGGCACTGGCACTTAGGGTCTCTCCATTAGCGTTTAGGAACAAATAGTGGTTGAATAACTTTTCCTGTAGTCGTGCCGATTTTTGTTTTCGTGTTATTTTGAGCTGCTTAATCTGTTTCAGATAATCATCTAGTTCTTGTTTTTTGTTCTCAACTTGTTTTTGAAGTTTCTTTTTAAGTTGGCTTAACTGACTCTTTTCGCGTTGACTTTCTTTAATAAGATTAGCTATTACCAGTTCATAATCAGGTTTGTTAAAGCTCTCTTGACGAATGATATCCCTTTTGTTTTTGGCTGTTACAATAGCTGCTTTGAACTGATCAATAATGAACCTTGCTTGTTCAATTTTGTTGTTCAGTTCTTTTTGTAGTTGGATAAGTTCAGGTGAATTTTCTGCTTCTGAAATGCCCTGACTCAGCAGATTTAGCTCTGATTCACCTTTACGAAAAAAGCCATCAGGATTGGTTAGGTCAAAAACCTGAGGAACAAACGGAATGGAAGAGTTTAAGTTTTGTTCATTCCCTGAATATGCTGCTAAAAAACCAATATGATTATCAGCTGTTTTTGCAATTAATACACCGTACATTTTACCTTTCTCCGTTTCAACCGGATCGGGAAGAAGAGATTGTATGTGTTCAGATGCCTTAAGGCAAAGAGGGTGTGGTGAGTAATCAAACGGATTGTTGAACGACTCCGGAAGGGCATCAAACTGTATTTCTTCGGAAAAATCAATCAGGCAATCCATATTATTTTATAAGTTATCTATTTAGGTCTTCAAAAGTAATTACAATTTTATAAATGGTATGACAATTGATCTTAAGACTAACCTACATGTTAATTTGTAATTATTTTAAAGAAGACAGAAATGTAATGGATGCTATTTGTAGTAAGTTGATGTTAAAGATATTGGAAAGGTTTGCGATTTCGAGACTAACTGAATTAAGCCATTATCATCAATACAAGTAAAGTTTACTAATTAATAAATGAGTGTTAGGTGTATTTATTTTTTATATTTTTGCATCTCAGTTGTGATCAAACGTTTCACAATTGTTTCGTAATGATAAATATTGAAATTTTGTAAGATATTGGAATACTCAGTAGTAAATGAAAACTATTGAAGTTCACCAGAAACCTCATTATAGCGAATGCTTTTAAGAAATTAAGGGCATTCGCTTTTTTTATTTAGCAGTGCATACGTTAAGTATTAATTTGAATGTTACTTGTCTGGTTGATTCTACAAGGGAGAATAGTTGAAAGCAATATAATTAGAGAACAGAATGGACGGAAGAGAAAGAAGAAACATTAAAGTTGGAACAAAAGTGGCAATTCTTGCGCATCAGGATGTGCGTTCAGGTAACCTGACTCATGGAGTAGTTAAAGAAGTGATAGGTGATGAATCTTTTCATCTAAAAGGTATAGAATGTAAGCTTAAGACCGGACAGGTTGGAAGAGTGAAGATGATAAAAATATAGTCTTTATTATATTAATGAGCTATCAGAAAGCCGAAGCAACGAAAAATGCTTCGGCTTTTTTTTAGTTAATGAAAATTGGTACCGTTATACATAAAAATGGACGTTTTTAAAGGTTTGAATTAACGGTGATGACTAGCTTTGTTTAAGCTAAATTAATTTTATGAAGATTTTTGTAAAGATTTCTGTATTCGTTACCACAACTATGTTTTTGTTGGGCTTATCTTCTTGTTTGAACAATGACCCGGTCATTCAGATAAAATCAATAAAACCTGATGCTCCATTTGATATGCCTGCCATTACATATCCTGATTTTTCCAAAGCCGAGCGTATTGAAATTACAAAGTATGGAGCTGTTGCCGGTGATATAGAAAAAACATCCGATGCAATTACATTAGCCATTGAAGAAGCAAGCCTAAAAGGAGGAAGTGTTATTGTACCTGAGGGTGAATGGCTGACCAAGTCAATACACCTTATGAGTAATGTCAATCTGCATATTGAAAAAGGAGCTGTTTTATTATTTTCAGAAAAACCTGAAGATTATTTGCCGGCTGTTCATACCAGTTGGGAAGGAATGGAATGCTATAATTATTCTCCACTGGTGTATGCCTATGGATGTAAAAATGTGGGCATAACAGGTGAAGGCGAGTTAAAGGCAAAATTGGATACCTGGAAAGTATGGTATAAAAGGCCACCTGCTCATATGAATAGTCTAAAATGGTTGTATATGAAAGCCGCCGAATATTCTCCTGTTGAAGAGCGTGTGATGGTAAATGATACTTCTAATTTACGACCTCATTTTATTCAGTTTAATCGTTGCGAAAATATTTTGATGGAAGGTGTTAAGATTACCAATAGTCCTTTCTGGACCATTCATCCTTACTTATGCAAAAATGTGGTGATTCGTGATGTGCATGTTTATGCACACGGTCATAATAATGATGGTGTTGACCCGGAGATGACACAGAATATGCTGGTTGAGAATTGTTACTTCGATCAGGGTGATGATGCCTTTGCCATAAAATCAGGTAGAAATCAGGATGCGTGGCGATTGGATACACCAACGAAGAATCTGGTTATTAAGAATTGTCATATAAAAAACGGACATCAGCTTTTGGCTATTGGCAGTGAACTATCGGGTGGTATTGAGAATGTGTTTTTGGATAGTTGTACGGTTGAAGATGGAGCCAATATGTTTCATCTGGTTTTTATTAAAACCAATGAACGTAGGGGTGGTTATGTGAAGAATATTCATGTTAGCAATGTTAAGGCAGATAAGATGCGTGAAGGTATTTTGGGTATCGAAACTGATGTTTTGTATCAGTGGCGAAATCTGGTGCCAACAATTGAAAGGAGATTAACACCTGTTTCAGATGTTTACCTTGAGAACATTGAAGCTAATAATGTGAAGTTTATTTCACGTGTATTAGCTCAGGAAGAAATGCCTGCTTCTAATGTTCAGTTAATAAGTGTGGTGGCTGATACTTTACGATCTGATCAACAGCATATACATGAAAATTTGATAGGATTCAAAGAAATAAATTAGATAATGATAGTTAGGTTTAGAAAGCTGCTCCTCTTCATAAAGGGGTGGCTTTTTAATTGTAACCATCACCTCAATTCTTAAACGACTTCTTTTATTTTAAACTGATTAACAATGGTAAGTAGATTATTGGCTTGTTCACTCAGTTCATCCACACTAGTAGTAAGTCGCTCTGAGGCTGCTGCATTTTCCTGAGTAATCATGTTTATCTGTTGAAGTGCAGAGCTGATCTGATTGACTCCATTAGATTGTTCCAGACTTGAACTTGCGATCTCATTAATCAGTTTTGAATTATTATTCAATACTGGTACAAGTTTCAAAAGGCTTTCGCTTGTGTTTTCTGAGATACTAAGACTATCATCAGCTAATGCAATGATTTCGTCGGAGGCTAATTTGCTTCGTTCTGCCAGTTTGCGAACTTCCTGAGCAACCACAGCAAATCCCCTTCCGTGTTCACCGGCACGTGATGCTTCTACGGCAGCATTTAATGCCAGTATGTTCGTTTGGTTGGCAATATCGGTTATCATTTTTACTTTCTCACTAATATTTTTGGAGGTTGTAAATGAATTACCAGCTCTTTCATTTACCTGGATTAATTCATTTTGGGTTTGTTTTGAAGCAACGTTGGTTTGTTGTGCATTTCTGGAATTCTGGCTGATGTTGGCACTGATTTCTTCCATTGTAGTGGCAATTTCTTCGAATGAACCAGCTTGTTCCTGTGCTCCCTGTGATATTTTCTTTGAAGAGTTATGAAGTAGTTTGATGGTACTATTGAGTTGAGTGGAAACAGAAGCAATTTGATGTATTAAACCTTCTAGTTGATTTGTCATAACAACAAAAGCATGTAAAACACCTTTGGCATTTTGTTTCAGACTATCATCCATAATCAGGTTGCCATCAGCCACCTGATGAGCTATCTCTGCCACAACATAGGGTTCAGCACCCAATAACTTTCTTATTCCATTGAAAATAAATAGACTGAAGAAAACAACAATTCCTGCTCCCAGAAGAATGAAAATCAGTGTCATAACATTTGTGTTATAGGTGCTTTGTTTGAGGGCATCCATTAACATTGCTTTTGACTCCTGAAGCATAGGCTCAACCCGATGAACATCGTCACGCAGGTTACCCATTAAACCTGATTTCTCATCTAATCCAATTTCAATCTTTTTGTTTACCATAGCCAGAAAGGTCTGCTCGTACTTGTCCAATAAATCCAACATCTGGCTCTTTTCGATTGATGAGTAGGTTGATTTTTTTATTGCCTGACGGAATTCAATATTGTGAGCCAGAAACTTATCACGGTAGTTCAGGTCTTCTCTTATCAAAAAATCCTTCTCGTGACGACGACATAATAACATATAAACCATAAGTTTGTCATCGTCTTGTTTTTTCAGGTTTTGTTCAATTTCGTGGATGGCTTGTCGCATTTGACCAACTAATCCAAAATCTTTAAAGCCCTGAATTAATAGCTCATCTTTAATCTGGATGAATGTATCGTAATAAAGATTTAAAAAAAGAGCTATGGAATCAATCTTTTGAGTCTTGCCTTCTTTTTGCAGAAAGTTTGATTGATTAAGCTCATTAATGATTTCTTTTGATTTCTGATAATTATCGATGAATGTTGTCAGATATTTACTTTTTCCGCTTTTATGAAATTCAGGATTAGTAGTTTCTCGGGCAAGGAAGTCTTTTTCATTTCTTCTTAGTTGAAGCAACAATGATTCAAGTTCGTATAGCTGGTTTTCTGTAATATTATTCTGCTCAATTCGGTTTAAAGCGTAATAGGTATAGATACCTATGGCCAAAAAAGTAGTTATGAGCAATACTGTTAAAACAGTAAAGCGCTGTCGCATAGAGCCTGATTGCATGTCCTGTATGTATTTAATTTTCCCTTGGCTAAATTAAATAACAGGTTCATCATTGGCATTAACATATTGTTAATTCAATGCTAAGTTTAAATATGAAATTAGTAAAATATTGGTTGTAAGCGTGATATGATTTACTTCAACTCAAACTGAGTGGTGCCAATATGAAAACCATCAGCAAATAAATCAGCAGTGTAATTACCGGGTAGCAATTCACCTTCATCAGCCTTGTAGAAGATACAAATATCAAGTTCTTCTCCTCCGTATTCGATTACTCTTTGGGCTGAGAAATTAATCTCTTCACCTTCGTATTTAAATTTGTCATCCAGCGAACGTACTAATAATGCTTCATCCGGACGCATAATTCTCATATAAACAGTTTTTTCACCGATTGGTGCTGTGATGTTTTTCTGAATGGTGAAACAGACCCTGATTTTTGCAACATTACGGGCTTTTTTGGTTTCCCTGTCTTTACTGTTTAAACCTTCAACTTCGTAATTATAGGTTTCGAGTTGGGAGGCTATTTCAACTTTCTCGGCAAGTTTTTCTTTTTGTTTTTCCAGCTCCTTAAAGGAATCCTGTATTTTGGTTACTTGTTTTCGATATTGTATATTTTCTTCCGACAGTTCCTGATTACGTTGATTTAAAGAATCGATCTGAACCACAAAGCTTTTCATCACACTTCGCAGCGAGGTCAGTTCCTTTTTGTATTCACGTATTTTTGAAGCGTTGGTGGCTTTAATGGTTTTGATTTCTTCAATAAGATGCGAAATCTTTTCTCTTTCCTGCTCTAAGAGAAGATTAAGGGTGTCGTTATTACTTTGAAGAGAGTCGTAATCCAAAGCCAGAGTTTGAAATTCTTCGGTAAGTAATAACTTTTCTTCAGTCATTTCTTCCACAACAGCCTTATATTCTTTTCGGTTGCTAAGGTACATGAACAGAACCACTGCAATTAGTGCCACTGCTACCGCTGAAATGATATATATAAGTTTATTATTTGACTTTTGGGGTGCTTTATTCTCCATAATAGTAGTAAGTGTTTTACTAAAGAACGCAAAGTTATCATTTTTTAGTTTGCTTACAATTGTAAAGTTCTATGGCTGGAAGGTTTTGCGTTTATTTTAGTATGTTTGAAATCGTATACTCAGATGAAGATTCGAATTAATATTATTTATGAGCTTCGATGAATTTTCTTCTTAAATTTGCGTGGATTAAAATAACAAGGTTTTGAAAAGCAGACTTCGATTAATAAGTTTCAGTATAGGTGTTGGATTAATTGTTTGGGCATGTGCGAATATCGGAATGCCAACAGGTGGGATAAAAGACGAAATTCCGCCTAAAGTGGTCTCCTCAACACCAGAGAATCATGCATTGAATTACAATAAAAAAATGGTTGTAATAGAGTTTGATGAGTTAATTCAGTTAAAAGATATTCGTCAGAAGTTTGTTATTTCTCCACCAATGAATGAGCAGCCAACCATTGAGGCACGAGGTAATAAATTACAGGTTGTTTTCAATGAAGATTTGCAGCCCAATAGTACCTATTCGCTCGATTTTGCAGATGCAGTGGTAGATAATAATGAGGGGAATGTTCTCGAGAATTTTAGTTTTAGCTTCTCAACGGGTGAATATATCGATTCACTCAAAGTCTCAGGAAATGTTTATGATGCTGATGATTTATCACCAGCGTCGGGGACATTGGTTTTTTTACATGAGAATCTTGCAGATTCGGCTATAAATAAACTGGTACCCATCCGAATGGCAAAAACAAATGCTCAGGGGAGATTTACCATTTTAAATGTCCGTCCGGGAAAATACAGATTGTATGCATTGGAAGACTCCAATCGTGATTTGAAATTTGATCAACCTGGAGAACGAATGGCCTGGTCAGATATTATTGTAGAACCATCGTTCGAATATCGCGACTTTGTTGATACGTTGCACATTGATTCGCTTGAAACAGATTCATTGATATATCATAAAGAATTGGTTTACACACCTGATAGTGCAAACTTATTTCTGTTTCAGCATGATTATAAACGTCAGTATTTAATGAGCGAAGAACGTAAAGAAAAGGCCAAGATGACTTTCTATTTTAACCGTGAGCAGGAAGATGACGTTGAAATTAAGCTTACTGGTCAGGATGATTTGAAAGATATATTCATTAAGGAGCGTTCCTTACATAACGATACAATTTCATACTGGTTAAAGGATAGTACTTATTACAATCAGGATTCACTTTCGATAACGTTAAGCTATACCATGCTTGATTCTATGGATATGGAATTTATCCAGCAAGATACAATAGCTATGTATTTTTTTGAGGCTAAAAAAGAGGAGAAACGAAGGAAGAAAAAGGATGATGAGCCGGAACCTATACCAATGTTAAAACTGGTTGAGGTAAAAACTAAAGTTGATATTTATGGAAAATTTGGTTTCAGACTAACAGCGCCTGCTATAACTTTCGATAAAAACGCAGTGAAACTATTTTATTACGAAGATACCATTCCGAAGCCAATTGATTTTGAGTTAGTACAGGATACACTTAATATTAAGCATTATTCCATTTCTCAAAAATGGATCCCGGGCGGAAAATACGAAATGACCATTGATTCTGCATCAATTGTAGATATTTATGGTTTGCATAACGGACCTCAAAAGATCACTTTCAATGTAAAAAAGGATGAGGATTATGGTAAGATATTTATCCAAATTCTTAATGCACAGGAGAATTGGCTTGTACAAGTGCTGGGTAAAGAAGAAAGAATACTGCAGCAGTCAAAGATTCCGGCTTCAGGGAAGATAGGTTTCAGGTATCTTTCTCCAGGTAAATATATGTTCAGGATTGTGGTTGATGAGAATGGTAATAATCAATGGGATGATGGAAATTATTACGAACACAGGCAGCCTGAGAAATTAATCTATTATATGGGTAAGGTCGATGTCAGAGCCAATTGGGATACTGATTTGGAAACCTGGAACCCATCGGAATTTAGTGTTGATAAATTTTCGAAATCATTCCGAAAACCAAAGAAAAGAGAATAATACGATGTCAGTAATGCTAAATTTTGCAATGTTTCCAACGGATAAAGGAGACAGTGTTAGTGAGTATGTGAGTAAAGTTATCAAACACATTGATGCTAGTGGAGTTGAATATAAACTCAATCCCATGGGAACAACTATTGAAACAAACACGATGAAGGAGGCATTGGCAATTGTTCAGCAGAGTTATGATATACTTGACGATTTTTCAGATCGTGTTTATTGTGCTATTACTATTGATGCCCGAAAGGGTAAAGATAACCGGATGAATGGCAAGATAAATTCAATTGAAACGCGCATAGGTGAAGTGAAAAAGTAATGGCTTGATTTTTGCAAATTGTAGCTCTGTATCCTAAAATACCAGTAATGCAAAAGTATTTTATAAGTATTGTTTTTGTTTGGTTGTTACTACTAATAACAGTGGATGCAAATGCCCAATGCAGTGATTATAACTTTAGTTTTCAGTCTGGAGAAGTTGTTAATTATCATGCATATTACAATTGGGGATTACTATGGCTTAATGCGGGGCAGGTAGCTTTTACAGTTGATAAAAGTAAATATAATGGTGAAGATGCGTTTCATATAAAGTCTCATGGTGCAACCTATAAATCGTACGATTTTTTATTTAAAGTGCGAGATACTTTCGAAGTGTACACCGATACAAAATACCTCGAACCGTTTGAATACAGAAGGATAACGAATGAAGGAAGTTATCATGCCAATTATAAATATGTATTTGATCATAAAAGTCGACTGATAACTTCTGAAATACAGAAGGAAGAGGAACCTATGGAAGTCAAGACCTTTCCCTGGAAAGAATGTTCATTTGACTTACTAACTATGGTTTACAAGGCCCGTAATATCAATTTCTCAAATTACGAGGTTGATGAAAAGATTCCTATTAGCATGGTAGTGGATGGCGAGATTCATGATATTTATATTCGATATTTGGGTAAAGAAAGAATCAAGAACCGAGATGGTCGTAAATTTGATTGCTTAAAATTTAAACCCTTATTGGTGGAAGGAACCATCTTTGAAAGTGGTGAAGATATGACAGTTTGGGTAACTGATGATCAGAATCGCGTTCCTATAATCGTGGAAGCTAAAATATTAATTGGATCGGTAAAGGCTGTTTTTGTAGATGCGAAAGGATTACGCAGCCCAATGACCGCAGAAGTGGAGTAGCTTACCACCTGAACCTGCGATACCAATCGGCAAGGGGTGATAGGTGAACATCGTTAAGTATCGTAAAATGTTGTTTCAAATCATTAGGAGCATTATTGACGATAAAGGATCTTGAAAAGTAATGCAACATATCCAAATCGTTATAATCATTTCCGATAACCACCACTTTTGATTCTTCAATTTGCAGCATTTGGGCTATGTGCAAAATGCCGTTTGCTTTCGAAACGTCTTTATGAAAACATTCCATCCAGATGCTTTCTCCATCAATCGGCGATGTGGCTCTGATTGTCTTTACACCATTAAATTTGGCTTTAATTTCTTCAAATAATTCAATGTCTGGAATGAATGAAAGAACTTGAGAGTAATCTTCCTCCGGTAATTCTTTTTCTTCTGGAATTGCATGAGCCTTGTTAAAATCGATGTATCTCTCAAAATCGGGATGGGGATCTGAACTTATTGAGTGAAAGAAGATATGATTGTCAGGTATGGGATGATGAACTGTATATTCAATATCAAACTGGTTTAGAATATCAATTATTCTTCGGGCATTTTCGAAACCCAGGTTAATAGTTTTAAGAATAGCTTTATTCTTCCAGTCGTAGATGCCGGCTCCAGATGAAAACACCAGGTAATCGATCGGAAAATTTTCTGGGATAACTGATAATGCCGATTGGAAGGTACGACCGGTTGCAATAACACGGCAAATATTCTGTTCACCTAGCTCGCCTAGCGTCTCAATGTCCTCAATATTGAATCCATTATTTCGGGTATGTATAGTGCCATCCAGATCGGTTGCCAGTAATTTGATCATGTTATTGAATTTGATCAAGTTGATAAGGTGTTGCCTGATATACGTAATAGTTCAACCAGTTCGAATAAAGCAAGCTGGCATGACTTCTCCATAGAACCATTGGTTCTTTAGTTGGATCATTATCAGGGAAATAATTTTCTGGGATGGCAATGTCCAAACCTTTGGCAACATCACGTTTGTATTCTTCATTAAGCGTCTGTGCATCATACTCTGAATGTCCAGTGACAAATATCTGACGTCGATCTTTC
The DNA here is from genome assembly GCF_963674565.1 of uncultured Carboxylicivirga sp. NCBI lineage: Bacteria > Pseudomonadati > Bacteroidota > Bacteroidia > Marinilabiliales > Marinilabiliaceae > Carboxylicivirga > uncultured Carboxylicivirga sp. Next base: position 3,584,776 of record NZ_OY771430.1, on the reverse strand, counting down.
GACATCACAATATATACGCCAGCATCTTTGGAGGAAGACAATAAAATAAGATTTTCATTGGCCTCAACCTCTGTAAGTTTTACTTCTGTGTATCGAGAATGTGGTGCATGAAAAAAATCATTAAACCCTCTCATCAAAGGTTCTTGCATATCGTTTACGGTATGCTTAAATACACCAAACATTTTTTTATCCAGTTGGTATTTCTTTATCCCATGATGAAAATATAAACCAGCCTGTGCTCCCCAACAAATGTGGAATGTGCTGGTAACATTATGTTTGCTCCATTCCATTATCTCTGTCAATTCTTCCCAATAATTGACTTCTTCAAAATCAAGAAGTTCCACGGGAGCGCCAGTGATTATCATTCCATCATATTTCTCAGAACGTACCTCGTTAAATACTTTATAAAAAGAGATGAGATGCTCACGCGGAGTATTTTTTGAAACGTGACTGGAAGTCATCAAAAAGTCAACTTCTACCTGTAACGGACTATTCGAAAGGGCACGTAATAAATGTGTTTCGGTTGCAATTTTTAGAGGCATAAGGTTTAATATCAGGATACGAAGTGGTCTAATGTCCTGATGTAAAGCCTTTGATTCGCCTATAACAAAAACATTCTCATTTTCCAGCACTCCCCTGGCAGGCAGTGCATCTGGTATTTTTATTGGCATGTGGTTAACGTGTAATTTTTATGGTAATGTTTTTGTTTATCGTCTGATTAATCCAAAGAATAAAATATTCAGTGTATTTTCAATTTGTATTTTAAAGTCTTCAAAACTATAATAAGAACCTAATAATGGGCCTTCCATACCTTTTAATGCTGTGGCAATTGCAACGGCAGCCATCGGTATATTTTTAACCTGGAAAGTGTTATTGCTGGTTCCTTCTTCCAGAATACGGGTTAACAGTCCGGCTTCCTGTTTTTCTGTGCTAACTTTTAAACGACTCAGGAACTCATAATTAGTAAGCATTTCGTCCTTTAATGCTTTGATATAATTATCAAGTTCCAAGATGGTTTCCATGCGGGTAATTACATACTTGGTTAATTTCTCGCGGGGTTCCATTTTAGTCTCAACAATTTCATTGAGTTTGGTGAAAAGAACTTTTTCTTCCGATTCGATTACAGCCTGAAAAATTTCTTCTTTGTTTTTAAAATAATAATACAACGAACTTTTGCCTTTGCGTAATGCAATAGCAATATCTTCCATGGTTGTTTTTTTGTATCCAAACTTTGCAAATAGTTCTTTTGCTGCTTCAATAATACTTGTGCGCATACCATCATTTTGTGCACCAGAAGGGCTACTATTAAAATTATCCATTGATGAATTTTTTTGTTGTTGTATTACAAAAATAGCAATAGTTTTTTGCAAAGTAAAACCTTAAATAGGAGTGTTCTAAAATTTTTAAATACAAAATGCAGTATATTAAATAAATATACTGCATCGACTTTTTTGTTCGAAAATGTATTTATTCGTCAACTAAGGCAAAATCCAGTTGTTTCTTTTCTAAATTGGCACTTGCAACGGTAATTCGAAGTGGATCACCTAACTGATATCTGCGATTGTACTTCTGTCCAATCAAACAGTATTCTTCTTCGTCAAATCGATAGTAGTCATCGTTTAAATCACGGATTGGAATCATGCCTTCGCATTTATTTTCGATGATTTCAACATATAGGCCCCATTCGGTAACTCCAGAAATAACACCATCAAACTCTTCTCCGACTCGATCTTTCAGAAACTCTACCTGTTTGTATTTAATAGAAGCACGTTCAGCATCTGCCGCTCTTTGCTCCATATCGGAACTGTGCTCACACATTTCTTCGTATTTTTCTTCATTCACAGAGTTTCCTCCGTCAAGATAACGTTGCAAAAGACGATGAACCATTATATCAGGGTAACGACGGATAGGAGAGGTGAAATGTGTGTAATGTTTAAAAGATAATCCGTAGTGCCCAATGTTGTGGGTTGAGTAAATTGCTTTAGCCATGGTTCGCACAGCAAGTGTCTCCACAATATTTTGTTCCTTCTTGCCATGAGCTTCATTCAACACCCGGTTGAGTGATTTATTGATACTTTCAGCTCCTTTGGGTAATGCTTCGTATCCGAAACGGCGAACAAAAGAAGCAAATGCATCAAACTTATCAGGATTAGGCACGTCGTGAATCCTGTAAACAAATGTTTTAGGTTTTGATTTGCGTTTGGGGTTCAGTTCGTTTTTACCTATTAATTGAGCTACCCGTTTATTGGCCAACAACATAAATTCTTCAATAAGCTTATTGGCATCTTTGGCTTCTTTAAAGAACACGCTTTCCGGTTTTCCGTTCTCATCAATTTTGAATTTCACTTCCACTCTTTCAAAGCCAATAGCTCCATCAGAAAATCTTTGTTTCCTTATTATTTTAGCAAGTCTGTCAAGTGTAAGAATTTCTTCTTTCAGATCGCCTTCGCCAGTTTCAATAACATTCTGGGCTTCTTCATAAGTAAATCTTCTGTCGGAATATATTACCGTTCGACCTACCCATGAGTCTACTATGTTGGCATTATCGTCAAGCTCAAAAACAACTGAAAAGCAAAGTTTTTCTTCATTCGGACGAAGAGAGCATATACCATTACTCAGGTGTTCGGGTAACATTGGAACCACACGATCAACCAGATAAACCGAAGTTGCCCGATCGAAAGCTTCTTTTTCCAGCAATGATTTTTCCTCAACGTAATGTGTAACATCTGCAATGTGAACTCCTACTTCCCAGTTGCCGTTTTTCAACTTCTGCAACGAAAGAGCATCGTCAAAGTCTTTTGCATCTGCAGGGTCGATTGTAAAGGTAGTAACACCTCTAAAATCTCTTCTTTTCTTTATTTCTTCTGGGGTTATTCCTGCATCAATTGTTTCTGCTTCAGCATTTACTTCATCCGGATATTTATAGGGTAAATTAAATTCGGCAAGTATAGCATGCATCTCAGCGTTGTTATCGCCTACATCACCTAATACATCAATTATTTCTCCAATAGGATTTTTAGCTCTTTCGGGCCATTCAATTATACGGGCAATAGCTTTTTGGCCATTCTTGGCACCTTTCAATCCTTTGGCAGGAATGAAAATGTCATTTTGCATCACGCGGGCATCTACCACTAAAAATGCCAATCCGCGGGATATTTGCATTACCCCTACAAAATGCTCGCGTTTACGTTCCAATATCTCTATTACTTCACCTTCTGGCTGCTTGTGCTTGCGACGGGCACTCTTAAATATTTTTACTCTATCGCCATTCAATGCTTTGTTCATTGCATTCCGTGGGATAAATACGTCTTCATCACTGCCATCATCCGGAACAATAAAAGCAGCTCCAGATGCTGTCATATCAACGATTCCGGTTACAGTAGAACCTCGACTGAGTAATTTGTATTTGCCGGGAACCGTCTCTGTAAGATAGCCCGATTCAAACAATTCATTAAGTATAATCTGTACTCTTTGTTTATCTGTCTTTTTCTTAACTTCTAACAGTGCAGCAACCTGCTTATAGTTGAATGTGCGCTTTGGCTGATTAAAAAATAAGCCTTGAATTAACTGTCGTAAGTCGGTTTTGCGCGATGGTTTATTCTTTTTCTTCTTTTGACCCATGGAAAATATTAGTTAGGGTGTTTTTATTAATTAACGGCAATTTAAGCTTTGTTGTTCGTTCTAGTGTTATTTGTACTTAAAATAATTGACCATTACTCTTTTTTAACCTTTCCGAAAGAATATTTGATAACCTTTCATCTGTATTTCCGTACTAAACTTTTGTAATGCCACATTTGAATGATGGCTTGCAATAAGCACTTGAAATACTCAGTTACCATGAAATATTTGTCGATTCTTATTTTAATTTTTATGATTTTGCCTGCTACCGGACAGAACTATAAGATTTATAAAGGGGATACGATTAACCGGGAGGATAACAATAAGCTGAAACAAGGTATCTGGTTGAAGTTTGATGACACCAATGATGATGTTATTGAACAAGGAAAATACTCGGATAACCGGAAAGATGGTTTATGGATTACCTATTATCCCGATGGAAAAAAGAAAAACGAAATAACCTATGTAAATGGTAAAGCAATTGGTCCGGCCCGCTTTTATTATAATGATGGTAATCTTTCGGAAGAAGGTTTCTGGAATATCGATCACTGGGAAGGAGAATATAAGTTTTATCATAAAGGTGGTCAGCTGGCTTACGATTGGAATTATGATTCTCTTGGACGCAGAACCGGCACTCAAAAATATTTTCACGAAAATGGTGAGTTGAAATACGAAGGTGACTGGGCTGAAGGTAAGACTCAAGGCACATTAAAAATGTTTAACGAAAGTGGTCAGCTGATCAGTGAGCGAATTTATGGCGATGATGGAAAATATGCTTCCAGTGTTAAACATGATCCGGAGATAGCGGAAGATAAAACTGAAAAACAATACGAAAAATTCTCAGGTACAGGTATGCATACCATTTATAATATGCACGGTAAGCCTGAAAAGAAAGGTTTTTTTGTAAAGGGTAATCTTTTCAATGGTCAATCATTTGAATACAATGATTCAGGTGAGTTACTTTACATTGAATATTATCAGAATGGTGAATTAAAACGTACAGAGACTGTAAAAAATCCCGGATAACTTAGCAATAATTTGTATTTTAGCAGCTTGTTATTTCAAGAAGAGAACATTAACAAGCATGGAAAATAAATTATTCATTTATAATACGCTGTCGCGCAAAAAGGAGGAGTTTACTCCAATTAACCCCAAACATGTTGGATTATATGTTTGTGGTCCTACTGTGTACGGTGACCCTCATTTAGGACATTCACGTCCGGCAATTACTTATGATATTTTATTTCGTTATTTAACACATCTGGGTTACAAGGTGCGTTATGTGCGAAACATTACTGATGTTGGCCATTTGGAGAATGATGCGGATGTTGGGGAAGATAAGATTGCCAAAAAAGCCCGTTTGGAAGAACTGGAGCCAATGGAGGTGGTTCAGTATTACAGTGATCGCTATCACGAATACATGGATGCCTTGAATGTTCGTAAACCAAGCATTGAGCCTCGTGCATCAGGGCATATTATTGAGCAGCTGCAAATGGTTGAGGATATTCTGAAGAAAGGATATGCATACGAAAGCAATGGCTCAGTTTATTTCGACGTGGATAAATACAACGAGCAGCATAATTATGGTCGTTTATCTGGTCGTAATATTGAAGATATGTTGAGTACCACCCGGGATTTGGATGGTCAGAGTGAGAAACGTAAGTCGTATGATTTTGCCTTGTGGAAAAAAGCATCACCTGAACATATTATGCGCTGGCCATCGCCATTTAGTGATGGATTCCCCGGTTGGCATCTTGAGTGTTCTGCTATGAGTGCTCGTTATTTGGGTGAAGAATTTGATATTCATGGTGGTGGAATGGATTTGTTATTTCCACATCACGAGTGTGAAATTGCTCAAAGTACCATTGCTCATGGACATACTCCGGCCAGATACTGGATGCATAACAATATGATTACCATCAATGGTCAGAAAATGGGTAAGTCCTTAGGGAATTTCATTACGCTTGAACAATTTTTTACCGGTGAACATGAGTTACTTGAGCAGGCCTACAGTCCTATGACCATCCGATTCTTTATAATGCAGGCACATTATCGCAGCACTTTGGATTTTTCAAATGAAGCTTTACAGGCTGCCCAGAAGGGAATGGAGCGTTTGTTGGAAGGTTGTACCAAAATGGACAAAATAAAAGCGGGAGTTCAGTCTGATTTTAATATTGCTGAGCTGTCTGAAAAATGTTATTCTGCTATCAGTGATGATTTAAATACGCCAATTCTTATTGCTCATTTATTTGAAGGAGTGAAGTGGATTAATACGCTGGTGGATGAAAACGCATCTGTTACAGAAGACGATCTTATAGCGTTGAAGCAATTGATGAACACGATGGTATTCGACATACTGGGATTGAAAGCAAATCAGACCCAAGGTGGAGGTAACGATGCCTTATTGAGTGAAACAGTTAACCTCTTGTTGAATCTTCGTGTGGAAGCTAAAGCAAACAAAGACTGGGCAACTGCTGATAAAATCCGAAACGAATTGCAGGCTTTGGGTATTGTGATTAAAGATACCAAAGACGGGTTTGAGTGGGAAATAAAATAATTAACTATTGAGATGACGAATCAATTTAAAATATGGGCAGGTGGGGCATTAACAGCCAGCCTGCTTTTTTTTGCATGCTCTTCGCCAAAAGGTGGAGACTCTTCATCAAAGAGTGCGGTAGAGACAAAGAAAGTTACAACTCCTTTTTTTAATGCCGATTCAGCTTATGCATATGTTGAGCATCAGGTGAATTTTGGTCCGCGTGTACCCAATACACCGGAACATAAAGCCTGTGCTGAATATCTGGCTGCCGAAATGAAACGTTTTGGCGCAGATGTTATTGTACAGGAAGCTGAGGTCAGAGCTTTTGATAATACAGTATTGGAAGCTAAAAATATAATTGCGCAGTTCAATCCTGAATTAAATAACCGTTTGTTACTATTTGCTCATTGGGATTCCCGTCCGTTTGCCGATCATGATCCTGATAAAAGCAAGCGCGATCAACCCATTGATGGAGCCAATGATGGAGCAAGCGGTGTTGGGGTATTAATGGAATTGGCTCGTCAGATTGGTATGGCTGGTCATCATTTGGGTATTGATATCATCTTTTTTGATGCCGAGGATTACGGTCAACCGGATCATCGTGACTTACCTTATCAGGAAGATACCTGGTGTTTGGGATCACAATACTGGGGGAAATATCCGCACAAAGAGGATTACTATGCACGCTATGGTATATTGCTTGATATGGTGGGAGCCAAAGATGCTTTGTTTTATCACGAAGGATTCTCCTTACAAAATGCTCCTGATTTAGTGAAATGTATCTGGAACACTGCAGCAGATCTGGGATATTCCAATTATTTTGTTTCAGAAAGAGGCGGAACCATCACTGATGATCATGTTTATGTAAATAAATATCGCCGAATACCTTGTGTTGATATCATACAGTTCAACCCTACATCAAACAGTAGTTTTGGCGATTACTGGCATACTCATGCAGATGATATGAGTAATGTAGATAAAAAAACGCTGAAAGCAGTCGGACAAACATTGCTGGAGGTGATCTATCAGGAAAAGTAATTGAAAGACAAAAAACGTAATTCAACAATAATTTAAGGTGGCTGAATTATTACCCTATATTGATGCACAACGAATAGAAGCCGGATGTGATGAGGCCGGAAGAGGCTGCCTGGCAGGTCCGGTTGTTGCTGGAGCTGTTATCTTACCTAAAGATTTCAGGCATGAGATGCTGAATGATTCCAAGCAATTAACCGAAAAACAACGTCAGAAGCTTAGGCCTATTATAGAAAAGGAAGCTTTGGCATGGGCAGTGGCATATGTGCATCACGAGGAGATTGACAAGATAAATATTTTAAATGCATCTTTTTTAGCGATGCATCGGGCTGTTGAGCAACTAAAACAACAACCCGGACATCTGTTGATTGATGGAAACCGCTTTAAACCCTATGATGGTATTGGACATACCTGTGTTGTAAAAGGTGATGGTAAATACCTGCCTATTGCAGCGGCCAGTATTCTTGCTAAAACACATCGTGACGAATACATGGAAAAGATGCATGAACAATACCCTGTTTACAATTGGATGAAGAATAAAGGGTATCCAACCAAAGAGCATCGGGCAGCCATTAAAGCCCATGGACCATCTCCGATTCATCGAATGACTTTTCGCCTCCTCGACGAACAGCTGAGTTTGTTTTAAAAATAGTCGGTGGCAACTTTATTTCAAAATAGATTCTTTAATTAAAAGAACAAGGAAAAACCAATGCTAACATCCAAACCATATGCTTTGGTTTTATCGTTGTTATCATTTTTAAAAGTAAAAGTGCCGTATCCTAATGATACATCTAAGGATGCGTAATGGTTTATAAATACAGCAACACCAGCTCCTACATCCCAACCTGATACTTTTGTTTTGTCTGTGGAGCTATTGGAATTATCTGACTGATTACCAAATAAAAAGTCGGCTATAAAAAATGGTTTAGTACTATTGCTGCCAACATAATATCGCAAGCTTGGACCTATTAGTAATGAATTAGATTCATAATTGTCAATTTTAGAGTCCTCGATATTCACCGATAAACCCAATGCCAGTTTATCAATAACAAAATAACTAATGGATGGGTTGATGCTTAATTGGTTAACTTTTAAACTGTTATTGACTTGTTGATTGTCTCTGTCAGCTGTCACTGATGTAAATGAAAGATCAGTATCACCGGAAACTAGAATTTTGCCTTTTTCGGTTTGAGCAAATGAATTGAATGATATTGAGATCATTAAAATAATAAAGAGTGATTTGTTCATGATTTTTTATTAATTAAAGTGGTTGACGAATTTAAATAATTTATAATATGAGAGTACAAAAAAACCGGCATATAGCCGGTTTTAATGCTTATTGAAAATAGCATTAGAAAAATATGGCGAATCCACCACTAAAAGCTACTCCACTAATTATTGTTTTATCTTTACTATTATCACCATCAGACATAGTTATTGATCCATAGCCTAATCCAAGATCAAGTGAAATAAAATCATTCAGGAAAAAACCAAGGCCAACACCCAGGTCCCATGCAGAAACATTGTTTTTAGATTCACCACTCATATTTACCCCTGAATAATCATACTTTGTTTTTTGACTGCCAAACAGAAAATCACCTTGTATATAAGGTTTGATATTTCCGGATCCAACATAATAACGTGCGAATGGACCAAATAAGAGTGAATTGGATGTATAAGAGTCAGAAGAAACTTTTTGTTTTGTGCTTTCAAAGTCAATAGATAATCCTAATGCCAGATTGTCAATTACGAAGTAGCCCAAGGAAGGAGTTATGTTGAATTGTGTGGATTTAATATCATCACTATATGACTCTCCATCATATTCGAATTTAGTAGTTGTTGATGATAACCCCAAGTCAGATGTGCCTGACATAATGATTTTTCCTTTCTCAGTTTGAGCGAATGAACTTAAGTTAATAGCTAAAAGCGCTACAATAAAAAATACTTTTTTCATATGTGTTCTAGTTTATAATTAAAAAGGTTATTCAAAAATAGATTAAATTAATTAAATAGTAAGATAGTTTATGATTAGTTAAATCAATTTAATTAGAAAATGAATAAGCAATGTTCTATCTTGCTTATTCATTTGATGTTATAATATTGTGTTGATTGAAAGTCTAATCACGGAGATAAAATTCTATTAAAAAATAGTATTACTTTTGTGGAAGTAAATAACTTGACAACCTGATCTTCTAATGGATATTCAACAATTTATTAAGTTAATAGCCTTGCTGGTTTTGATACTTCTTAGCTCTTTTAAAATGAGGGCTGATGATGGTGAATTGGCCATTGCAGAAGATTCAATTGTTGGAAAAGCCATTGAACTAATTCAACTCGCTTCCGAAAATCCTGATAGTAGTAGGCAGTTGGCATATGATCTGTTAAATAATCCCTCTTCAAAAAGGTTGAAAGCCAATGCCTATTCCAATGAAGCACTTGCCGAGGCTTATTTTTATTTGCAAGAGTTTGATTCAGCTAAAGTATATTATCAAAGAGCTTTATCAAGCTATCAAGGAATAGGGGATAAAGAGCAACAGGCTACCTCATACAATAATATTGGATTGGTGTTTTATTATCTGGGGCAGTATGCAGTAGCTTTAGAGAATTTCAATTCTGCTTTAGATATTCGAAAAGTGTTGGCTGACGAACTGGGTATTGCACGTGCTCATCATAATATTGGAATGGTCTATGGAAAGTGGGAAAGGTATGATCAGCAGTTTGAGCACTATAATATTGCATTAAAGTTATATGAAAAACATAAAGATCAGGAGAGTATAGCGGGCTTAACCAATAACATGGGAATCACCTATGCAATGTTGCATCATTACGACAAAGCCTTGGAGAGTTATCGGAAGGCTTATTTTGCCTATAACGAATTGGGGAATAAGGATAGGATGGCGGCGATTTCAACAAATCTTGGATGTTTATTTATATATAAAGGAGAAAGTCAACGGGCACTGGAATATTTTAATGAAGCCATCAATCATTTTCGTGAAACGAATAATTATATGTTGTTGATATCGACCTACTCAAGTACCGGAGATGCCTACAAAGAGGTTGATAATTATAAAAAAGCACTGGAGTATTATATGCTGGCTGAAGAGGTGAATGAAAAGCTTGATTTATTAACCTTGAAGAAAGATAATTACTATTCACTTTATCTTGTGTATAAAGAGATGGAGGATTATCAGAAGGCTTTGGAGACCTACGAACGATATAACAGTATAGCTGATTCAATTTTTACTGCCGAAAAATATGAACGTTTAATTGAATTGGAAAAAAAATATCATTCTGAGAAAAGCGAAAAAGAGTTGTTGGAGTTGAAAGCCAAAGATCATCAGCATGAACTTTTATTATGGGGTTTATCCATCTTTTTTATGTTCTCGGCAGTACTTGTTTTAATAGGTGTTTACATTCTCAAGATAAAAGAAAGGCAACGTCGTCAGATAATGGAGCATAAGGTGCTACGAACACAGATGAATCCTCACTTTATTTTTAATTCACTTTCGGCGTTACAATGTTTTATTATTGAAGGAAACCAGGATGAAGCCATTGATTTTGTTGCCGATTTTTCATCTTTAATGCGTTTGGTGTTGCAGTATGCTAAAGAAGAAAATATCACGCTTAAGAAAGAAAAAGAAATACTGGAGAAATATATGAGTTTGCAGAACCGAAGGTTTGAAAATAAGATTAACTTTTCGTTGCAAATAGATGAACATCTGCAAATAGAAAAAGTAATGGTTCCGCCGATGTTATCGCAGCCATTTGTTGAAAATGCAATTGAACATGCCGGATTAACCACCAAGGAAGATGGATTTATAAGAGTTACTTTTAGTAAGGATAAGAATAAACTGGCTATATCAATAGAAGATAACGGTATTGGTATTAAGAAGGCTCAGCAAAAGAAAAAGTTAATCACTCACAAATCAGTTGCCATGCAATTGACAAAGGATCGAATCAGTCTTCTTCACGAACATCAGGGAAAGAAAGCTGAAGCATTGGAGATTGAAGATCTGTCTGATTATGACTTGTGCGGAACAAGAATCACTTTCCGGATCCCATATATGGAAATCAACTAACTATTTTCTGCCAAAGTCGGCAGGAATCTCACCCCAGTTTTTTGTATCCCATTTTAGTATTTTGGTTGTGTAGCTATTACTCTTTAGCCATGCTTCAGCTCTTCTTACAAAATCAAAAAGCTCTTTGGTTTTGGCGGTCTCTTCCAATTTAGATTTACATATTTTTTTTTCAACCCAACCCATGGCAATTTTCGAGTCGGTATAAATTGGAATCGGCAGATTATGTTTTTTAAGATATGACAGTCCATGAACAATCCCTAAAAACTCACCTATATTGTTGGTTCCTATGGGATATTTCATGTGAAAAAGTTGTTCCTTGGTCTGGGTGTTTACACCCTGATATTCCATTACTCCCGGGTTCCCACTACAAGCAGCATCAACCGAAATGCTTGGGATGATAATGTTACTTTTTGGATTAAATTTTGACGTAGAAGTAGTCTTGTTACCTTGTCCGATAAACTTGTGTGGAGGACTTTTAAATGCTTTCATTGCCTCACTTTGCGATTCAAATCCTTTGTAAAGGGCACCGGCAAAGCCTTTAATCTGAGCCTGACATTCGGCCCATGATCCATAAACACCCGGTTTCGCACCTTTCCACACTACATAGAATTTATTCTTCGCCATATATTCTTTTTAATTCAATTGTAAAACTACAGCATTGACATGATTAAACAAAAAAAGCCGACTCGTAAGCCGGCTTTTTCAATATGATTAAATAAGTTTATTCTTTAACCAGGGTCATTTCGTCAATCAGGTTGGTAGCACCAGCGTATTTTTCAATAACAAAAAGCACGTAGCGTATATCAACATTGATACACTTCTGTAGTTCAGGTTCAAAAGCAATGTCTCCACTCATGGCTTCCCAGTTTCCGTCGAATGCCAGACCAAATAATTCGCCGTTGGCATTTATCACAGGACTACCGCTATTACCTCCGGTAATATCATTGTTTGTAGTGAAGCAAACATGCAGTTTACCATCTTTATCAGCATATTGGCCATATTCTTTTGCTTTCCAAAGATCTTTTAATTTTTGAGGTACAATAAACTCATAATTATTAGGATCTTCTTTCTCCATAATACCATCTATGGTTGTGTAATACTTATATTTCACTCCATCACGAGGCTCATAGTCTCCAACTGTACCATAACTTAAACGCATTGAGAAGTTGGCATCTGAGTAGTAAACTTTATTAGGGTGCATTTCCATCAGTCCGGCCATAAATAATCGGTTGGCTTTAGAAATGGTGCTGGTAGTTTCTTTTAATTGTGCCACTATGTTTTTATACGTTTCACTGATTTCAAGGCCAGCTGAAAACGCTAAATCAGCATTTAACTTCTTCAATGATGGTTTTGCCAGGAAGGCATTGAATTTATCTTCACTTGAGAAAATCGATTTACTGAAAACAGTATTCGCATATTTCTCGAAATCTCCCTTGAATTTCTTATTGATCGCTTGATAAAATTCAGGGTGAAAACGTTTATCAATAGTATTATAATATAAGTCGGTTAAAGCTGCTAATACTTTACGATCTGTTTCAGGATAATAATCTTTGTAAAATCCTTTGCCTGCTTCCGTTAATTTCTTAACCGCAGCATCTATTTCTTCCTGATTATCGTTTTCTAATGCGGTTTGAAGTTCACGAGCACTTAATGAGAAGCTATAGATTTCAGTTCCACGTAATAAGCATTCAAGTACATAACTACGGGCTTTTCTGTATGGAGCCTGTGCTTCATAAGCTTTTTCAAGATCAGAAAGTACTTCGCCATATTTTGCTTTACGCTCATCAGATCCAGCAACCCATTGAGCAAATTCAGCTTCCAGAGCACGTTTTTTCTCCAGGACATTCAATTTTTCCAAACCACGGTTCATACCAATACTGTTTTTCCAGTAGTTTGAACTTCTTGAGAATTTTGAAGCATATTGAATACGTACTTTTTCGCTGGCCATCATATCTTCATTCCAGATGTCCTGTTTGATACCACGTGGAGTAATCATTGCTTCGTTAGTGATATTCATTCGTTCTTCAATACCCCATGAAGTTAAGTAACGTTCAGTGCTTCCAGGGAATCCGATAGTCATGGCAAAATCATCCATTTCCACGCCCTTTAATGAAACAGGCAAGTGATGTTTTGGCTGATAAGGTACATTGTCTTTTGAGTAATCAGCAGGTTTACCATCGGGACCACAATAAACGCGGAACATGCTAAAGTCACCGGTGTGACGAGGCCACATCCAGTTGTCAGTGTCATGACCAAATTTACCAATTGATGAAGGAGGTGCACCTACGAAGCGAACATCAGTAAAGATTTCATATACGATCAGAAAAAACTGGTTTCCTTCGAAATAATCTTTAACGATGGCTCTGTAATTATTTCCTTCTGTTGCTTCTTTTGTAATTTTAGTAGAAACTTCCCAGATTTTTGCCTGACGCTCTGTTTCGCTCATGTCATCCGAAAGTTCTGCATTAATTTGCGCGGTAACATCTTCCATGTATTTCATGAACGTAACCCTCAAACCTTCGGCTGGTAATTCTTCTTCTTTTGTTTTTGCCCAGAATCCATCTTCAAGATAATTGTGCTCAACAGAACTCAATGCCTGAATGCTTCCATATCCACAATGGTGGTTGGTTAAAATCAAACCTTGATCAGAAATTAATTCTCCCGTACAACCTCCGCCAAAAATTACAATAGCATCTTTTAAACTTGAATTGTTAATGCTATATATATCCTCTGCAGATAGTTTCAAACCAAGCTCATTCATTTTATTCATGTTAAGCTTGTTCAATAATGGGAGTAGCCACATCCCCTCATCAGCTTTAGCCAATTGGGCAAAGCCGATGCATACTATTAAAAATAGTGATGCAATTCTTTTCATAAATTACTATTATTTGGTGTTCATATTGATTGTATTCCCTTCCAATTATCTAAAACTAGGAAATCAACGTTGACGGATACGATTTGTTTAGTATCATCAGCTTGTTTAAAATCAGGTAGCAAAGATATAATTTTCCAAATAACAATAAAGTGAGCAAACATACATAAAGAAAAACCGGATAATTACTTATCCGGTTCGCTTTCCTGACAGTAGAAGTTGTTTTCCTACTTGTCCCCAATATTGTTTTACCGACCAGTCAGGCCAATTGTTTTTTGTTAATGAATAATCCTTTTGGACTGCTATTCACGTACCCATTTGAGTTTTTACGTTTAGCTTTAACCAAAGCAGGATAGTTAAGAAATGTTTCGTAAAACTTCACCTGTTCGAAATAGTTGAGTTTTAACTTCGTTGGGCTCATTAAATATTTACGAGTCCAGAAACTAACCGGATCATAAAAGTTTATAACTTGTAATCCTTTTATTTTTAGGAAGTAGTCCAGTAATTCCTCATTGGTATATTTCTCTTTTGTAATTTCCTTCATAGAAGAAATGATGGTTTCTTTTTGTTTGGCACCATTACTAAAGAGTATCGATTCCAGATTACCAACAGCATAATGTTCTGCCAGGATAAAAATTCCTTTTTTCCAAAACCAGAAACCTGCAGCAGCAAGTGGGATTAATATGAGAAATATGGTTGTCATTAAAATCTATTTTAGTGTTGTGTTGCTTTGTTCAATTATCTTGTTGGCGATGATACGTTCATCTTATTAAAATGGTTATGCTTGTTTGCATTTTTTAATACTTAACTACTTAATGTTTAGTTTGCCGGATTTGATGAATTCAATAAAATGCCTGACAAAATAATTCAGTTCAGCCTTGAAAGAAGTTGAGACTAATACTGGTTAAGAGGAGGTAATCGGAAAGAATTGGCATAACTGTTAGCCGTGGCTTTATAGGTATTAATTCCAAAGGCCAGACGAGACGTTGTAAGAATCTTTTTTTGTATTACAACAGTGAAATGGAAATGTTTTTTCATGTGCATTGCCAGGTATTCCTGCTCATATTGTCCGGGCGTAGGAATTAAAATTGCTTTGCGGTTAACATGAAAAAGATCCATTAAAGTAGAATAGCCCGAACGACATATAATTTGTTTGCTTTTGTTTAAAAGGTATTGATATGTATTGATATCGCAATGCTCAAGAAAGGTTACTGATCCATGTTTACGGGGCTTTATATTTGTGTCGGGTCGGCCACGAAGTAAAATGACATTCAGGTCACTGTTGATATAGCGTCTAACAATTAATTTTTCGAAAATCGAACGTTGAGGTTCCGGGCCGGATAGAATGATTAGTATATCTGGATTTTTTAAATAGGAAGGAACTTCTGTTGGATTGATGGCCAGCTTAAGTCTTGATGTTAACCCTATTCGATGGCTAGAGCAGTGCAATGCTTTATTGGCCAGTTGACCGGCAATGGATGGTGTGTCATTAATATCGGGAATCCAGCAGGAATCAAATCTATTGATCCAATATTTTAAGGTTAGCTGAACCATTGGTTTTGACCAGCACATCAAACGACCAGTTCTTATATTCGTTTGATGCGTTACAATCACTGATGTAATTTTGCGATGACGAAAACCATAGCGGTTATCAGAAATGATAAAATCGATATTGAATCGTTTTACCAGTTCTTTTACTGTTTTTCTGTCTCTGTTCAAAGATTTTAAAAATCCCGGAAGTTGCCAGGTAAGTTTAAAAAGTTGATTGTTAGAGCCGGATAACTTGATTTGAAAATCTTCCAGGATAATGAAAGTCAGATTTGGAAAGGTCTGCTGAATAACGTTGATGGATGGTTTTTCTCCAGCAACATAGCATTGATGTCCATCTTTGATTAAATTATCAATAATCGGTAATAAACGTGTGGCATGACCCAGCCCCCAGTTTAAAGGGCTTATAAGAATTCGTCTTTTGTGGGAAGCCTTTTCTTTCATATCCGTTTATCCTGAAACAGATACCTCAAAGCCTTGTTGTTTAGCTTGGTCAGCGATCTGGTTCAGTAAAGGTAACGATACTTTTTTAAGATTGCTATAAGGTGTATCTCTCTCAATGGTGTAAATCATCACTTTAGATGGTCTGATCTTTTGTAATGCCTGAATCCAGGAGTCAATATCCTTTTGAGTAGTATTATCAACAACCACCCCATCAATTTCTCCTTCAACAAACATGGTTTGAATAATTACTTTGCCTTCAAAGGCTTTTAACTGGTTAATGGTTTTATCCAGATCATAAGGATAGTTGGGTTGATCCAATCGTAGGATTGTTTCTTTTAATCCTGAATCAAGTTTTTGTATGTTATCATCAACCTTTAAAAGAGCTGAAACAACTTCAGGTTTGTGTAAGCGCGATGCATTGGAAAGAACTGCTATTCGGGCTTCGGGACAGTGGGAGTTTCGTATTTCTATGGTGTCATCTATTACTCCTGCAAAATCGGGGTGAAGAGTTGGTTCTCCATTGCCTGCAAAGGTTATTACATCAGGTTTCAGGTTTTCGTTAAGCATGTCTTCCAGCTTTTTTTTCAATGCTTCTTTTACCTGTTGGCGAGTGGGCATCTGACTGGTTTTTTCACCTAATTCACCATTTAATCCACATTCGCAGTAAATACAATCGAATGAACAGATTTTTCTATTGTTGGGTAATAGATTAATTCCCAGTGAAACACCTAAACGGCGACTCCTGACAGGACCGAAAACAGTTTTGTCGAATAAAAAGGTTGACATGCTTAAAAATTTTGTCAAAGGTAGTTTTTTGTATTAAAACACCCTTATTCAAGGCATATCCGGCTTAAATTATTCTCGTTTGAACAACCAACTTATTTGTTATCTTTGAACTTGATTTTTCTGACCTTGAAAGAAGGCAGAAAACATGCTGAGAGAATAATTTTATCAGGGAAAAACTGATCAGAAGTGAATTAATTCAATATGAAGTTTGCAGAGGTTATAGGCCACGATCATATAAAAAAATATTTGATTAACATGGTGAACGAAGAGCGTGTCAGCCATGCTCAAATGTTTACCGGACCAGAAGGTAATGGTAAATTAAATATGGCATTGGCTTTTGCTCAATACCTCAATTGTCATAACCGACAGGAAAACGATTCGTGTGGAGTTTGTCCGTCATGTGTTAAATACAACAAACTGGTTCATCCTGATTTGCATTTTGTGTTTCCGGTTGTTAAGAGTCCGAAACATAAAAATCCGGTGAGTGATTCTTATTTGCAGGAATGGCGTCAGATTATTCTGGACAAAAAGTATTTTAACCTTGGGCAATGGTATACATTTCTTGAATCAGACAAACAAGGTTTAATTTATAGTGAAGAGAGTCATAATATCATCAAAAAACTAAGTCTTAAGACATTTGAGGCCAAGTATAAAGTGATGATCATTTGGATGCCGGAAAAAATGCATGTGGCGGCATCCAATAAGTTATTAAAACTGTTGGAAGAGCCACCGGAAGGTACGGTTTTTTTACTGGTGTCGGATAATCCTGCTGATGTACTGGGAACGATTCAGAGTAGGACACAGATGTTGAAAGTTCCGGGTATCAGTAACGAAGATATTGCTGCATCTTTGGTTAAAGAGTTTGGGATTGGTTCAGATGAAGCCGGTCAGTTAGCCAAATTGGCTGTTGGTAATTATGTGGCTGCCCGCGAATTATTGGATCAGAGCGATGAACGAAAGTTCTTCTTCGATAAATTTGTGGCATTAATGCGTCAGGCTTATCAACGGAAATTATTTGATCTGATTGAATGGTGCGATGAAATGAACAGTCAACCTAAGGAACAATTGAAAAGTTTTCTTGATTTTTCACTTCGGTTAATTCGCGAAAACTTCATAATGAATATACAGGAAGAAGAATTATTGTATCTTACGGCAGAAGAAAGAAATTTCTCAACACGTTTTTCGCCATTTATAAACGATAATAACGTATTACAATTGAGCGAAGAGATCAGTTTAGCCCATTCTCATCTTGAACAAAATGGGAATGCTCGAATTATATTAATGGATTTGTGTCTGAAAATTATCATGCTGCTAAAACAGTAAGGGTGATTTAGCGAATTCACAAGGCCAGTGAGCCTTTTATTTATTGAAATTATGGAAGAAGTTAAGGAACAGGAAAAAACGGGTTGTACCAACTGCACCAGTCGTTGCGGAAAACTAAATGTTTTCGACTGGTTGGGCGATTTACCCGAAAGCATAAATAGCACAAGTATAGTTGAGGTTCAGTTTAAGAACACACGTAAAGGTTTTTTCAACAATAGCAACGGATTAAAACTCTCAAAGGGAGACATTATAGCAGTAGAGGCTTCACCGGGTCATGATATTGGCACCGTAACCTTGACTGGCGAATTGGTTTTGCTTCAGATGAAGAAAAACAATATCTCGCCGGATACCTATGAGTTTAAGCGCGTGTATCGAAAAGCTAAACCTGCTGATATTGAGAAGTGGGAAGAAGCCAAAAATTTGGAGCATGAAACCATGCTGGAATCCAGAAGGATTTCGGAACGATTGAAACTGGATATGAAGATTGGTGATGTTGAGTATCAGGGGGATCGTACAAAAGCGATCTTCTACTACATTGCCGATGAGCGGGTTGATTTTCGTGAACTGATAAAAGTGCTGGCCGATCGTTTTAAAGTACGTATTGAGATGCGCCAGATTGGAGCGCGTCAGGAAGCTGGTAGAATTGGTGGTATAGGCCCTTGTGGTCGCGAACTTTGTTGTTCGACCTGGATGACTAATTTTGTTTCGGTTACAACTAACGCTGCACGTTATCAGGAGATATCATTAAACCCACAGAAGTTGGCTGGTCAGTGTGGTAAGCTTAAATGTTGTCTCAACTACGAACTGGATGCCTACCTTGATGCACAGGCTGATTTTCCGAATATAAATACTGTTTTGGAAACGGATGAAGGTCCTTATTATCACTTTAAAACAGATATCTTCAAACGTATAATGTGGTACAGTACCGAAAAAGAATATCCGGCAGGAATAGTTGAGGTACCTGTTGATCGTGTGAAGGAAGTGATAAAGATTAATCGCAGGGGCAAAAAGATTGATAAACTGGTATCAGATGAGTTCAAACGTACTGCTATTCATGCAGAACCAAGTTATGAAAATGTAGTTGGTCAGGATGATCTTACCCGTTTTGATGAAGATAAAAAGAAAAAGAAACGTCGCCCGGCTCCCAATAAAAATGGAGCAAAAGGGACTCGTAACCAAAATAATAACAGACGAAGAAGGCCAAATAATCAAAACAACCCGAACAGTCAGAATAGTCAAAACAATCCAAAGAAAAATGAAGGTAATAAGCCAAAATAGCATTCTGTTGGCTATTTTCTTAGCCATTGGATTTGTTAGTTGCGATCAAAACGCTGTTTTCGATCAATATGTAACCATTCCGGATGAAGGATGGAATAAGGATTCTATGGCTGTATTTATGGTTGACATTGAAAATGCCCAGCTGAATTACAATGTTTATCTAAATATCCGTAACCGGTCAGAGTATCCCAATAGTAATCTATGGTTGTTTGTGGATGTAATGAGTCCATCCGGTAAGACAATGCAGCAAAAGGTGGATTGTATACTTGCCGACGATAACGGACGATGGCTGGGGTCCGGCTGGGGCGATCTGTTTCATGTAACAGTACCTTATCAGATGGGTGTTAAATTTGCCGAAGAAGGTGAATATACCTTCAGAATAGTTCAGGGCATGCGAACCGATGATTTAACAGGTATACACAATATTGGATTACGAATACAAGAAGCTGAATAGTTGTCAAAGTACATAAAGTGGGAAAGAATAAGTTGAAAAAGTTCGCCGAAATGGCAACTTATGATCATGTTTTTCAGGCTAATTACGACGAATTAAAACAAGAACCTTTTGCACTGAAAGGCAAGTGGAATAAAGACTTTTTTAAAAATGATAACCCTGTAGTCCTTGAATTAGGATGTGGTAAGGGTGAATATACAGTAGGATTGGGAGAGCTTTTCCCAGATAAAAATTTCATAGGAATCGATATTAAAGGTGCCCGTATGCACAGGGGTGCTACTGATTCGAAAAATAAAGGAATGACCAACGTGGCTTTTATAAGAACACGAATTGAGTTAATAACCAAATTTTTTGATGCAGAGGAAGTGGATGAAATCTGGCTTACCTTCAGCGATCCGCAAATGAAACGGGTTAATAAACGACTTTCATCGACGCGCTTTATGAAGTTGTATCTGAGGATAATGAAGTCGGGAGGTATCATACATCTCAAAACAGATTCCAACTTTTTACATACCTACACCGAAGCTATGGTGAAGGAAAATAATCTTCCTGTCTTGGTCAATGAAACTGATTTATACGGTTCTGGTTATGATGATGAGATATTGGGTATTCAAACGCATTACGAATCGAAATGGATTGCTCATGGTTTAAATATCAAATACCTTAAATATAAACTGGAGCCAAGAGAGGAGTGGATTGAACCTGAAATTGAAATCGATTATGACTCTTATCACAGTGGAGGTCGTGGTGTGGTAAAAGAGCGCGAACCCCGTAAGTTGAACAATGCCAAAAAATGATTTCTTCGAACAGGTTTATCAGGTTGCTGAACTGATACCCTATGGCAGAGTTACCAGCTATGGTGCTATTGCCAGATATCTGGGTGCTGTAAGAAGTGCCAGAATGGTTGGATGGGCTATGAATAAATGCGGATCGTGGCACAATTATATTCCAGCTCACCGAGTGGTTAACCGTAATGGCTTGTTAACAGGAAAACAGCATTTTTCGGGTGGAGAAACCATGAAGGAATTGTTAGCAAATGAAGGGGTGAAAGTTGAAGAGAACCAGATCATTAATTTTAAAGAAGTCTTCTGGGATCCTTCGGTTGAGTTGATGTAAATGCATGATAAATGACACGATAATCAACGGTTGAGAACATAGTTTCTCAATTTTTTTTACCTTTGATATAATTTTTAAAAAGTTTAAATAAAGATAATATGGAATATTATCCTAACTTAATATTAGATGCACTTAAACATGTGGTGCATCCCGGAAAAGGGAAGGACATCGTTTCGTTGGGGATGGTTGAAGATGATCTGCGAATTGATGGAAAAAGAATCAGTTTCAGTTTACTATTCGATCGGGCCAACGATCCTTTAATCGGCTCTTTAAAAAAGGCTTGTGTAAAAGCGATTCATTCATATGTGGATGAAGAGGTTGATATTGAAGGGAATATTTATGTTAAGGTTAAGCCAAAGGCGAAGCCTGTTGAAACCAAAGCTCTGCCGGGCGTAAAGAATATTATTGCGGTTGCTTCGGGTAAAGGTGGTGTAGGTAAATCTACCATTACATCAAATCTTGCTGTGGCATTGGCTAAGGCTGGTTATACGGTTGGTTTACTCGATGCTGATATCTTTGGGCCGTCGGTACCCATTATGTTCCAAACAGAGGATGCTCGTCCGGTTTTAGAAAAGATTGAAGGAAAAGATAAAATTATTCCTGTTGAAAAATACGGAGTAAAGATGTTAAGCATTGGTTACTTTGTTAATCCGGATGATGCCTTGATATGGAGGGGATCTATGGCAACCAATGCCATTCGTCAGCTTATCAACGATGGAAACTGGGGTGAACTCGATTATTTATTATTGGATTTACCTCCTGGAACCAGTGATATTCATCTTACGCTAGTTCAAACCATAAGCATTACAGGAGCTGTGGTTGTAACTACTCCTCAGAATGTAGCACTGGCTGATGCTGTAAAAGGAGTCAGCATGTTTAAGAGTAAGAATATTAATGTGCCTGTATTAGGACTAGTTGAAAATATGGCCTGGTTTACACCTGCTGAATTGCCTGAAAATAAATATTACATTTTTGGAAAAGACGGAGGTAAGGCTTTAGCGGAAAAACTTCAGGTGCCTTTATTAGGACAAATACCAATTGTTCAGAGCATACGCGAAGGTGGCGATAATGGAGAACCGGCTGCATTGAACGAAGCTTCCATTATTGGTTTAGCCTTTGCTGATTTGGCACAAAAGGTGGTTGAACGTGTTGAACTTCGTAATGCTGCTATGCCGGAAACTAAAATTGTAGAAATTAAAAAGTAAGCCATGGGAGGAGAGGAGAAAGCAAAATTGCTTAACGAGGTTGAAGAAGCTCTGGAGTCAATTCGCCCTTATCTGCAAGGTGATGGTGGTAACATCACACTACTGGATATTACCGACGACTTTGTGGTTCAGGTTCGCCTGGAAGGATCGTGCCATGGCTGCCATTTGAGCATGCAAACACTGAAAGGCGGAGTTGAGATGGTGGTAAAAAAATCAGTTCCGCAAATTGTTGAGGTGGTTGCAGTTGATTAATCGCAGTTATCTTTATTGGATATCAGGTGGTGCATTTTGCTTTTAATTTTTAAATTTGCGCACCTGAATAATAAAATGTCTTGTTAAGAAAGGCATTTTAGTTTTTTGAACTGGTCCCATAGTTCAATGGATAGAATATCAGATTCCGGTTCTGACGATATGGGTTCGAGTCCCGTTGGGATCACGGTATAGCTTGTAGATATTAATCTGCAAGCTTTTGTTTTTTAGGATAACTCAAAATGGCATACATGACGTTATGCTTATTGAATGTTATAACTTAGGATTATCAAATTCAAAATCTTCTATTGAAATTGGCATCAGACTTTTTATTAGTATCACTCTGTCAATAATCCTAATTATCTTTATCGTAGTATGTTCAAATCGAAATATAGTATACGACCAATCAAAATAATCATATTTTACTTCCAAAGCCTTGGCGTAAGAGTTTATTTCGTGATTTATTATATATAAATGGTGTATGGCGTCATGAAAATCCTTAAACAATGCTTCTTCTAAATAGTATTGGTGTTCATTACTAGAAATGAACTTGCTTCTTTGCAATTTGCCATATTTTATCCACCTTCTTTTCTTTTGTGATAAAAACATAAAAAATACAAAGACTAGAATAATATAGAGCATCTTTTTTCTTTCAAAATTTATGAAAATTGCAAAAAGGATTACGATTTTTAAATGTCAAAATCGTAATCCTTTTTTATTTTGGTTGAATTTATTTCATTTGTGATAATGCATCAGAAATTACATTCCTTAATGTCTTAGTTGGTCTTCCAATAAGTGTTGAAAGATGATGGCTATCATCAAATAAATCTCCATTTTCGGTAGCGATATGCGTTCCGGCAAGAAATTGAGCATAACTTTCAGGCATGCCACTTTGCATCAGTGCTTGTGCATATTCATCTACAGGTAAATTGATATATGGTATATCTTTTCCTGTTTGACGTGAGATCTCAGTGGCAAAATCACTCATTGTAAAAGATTCGTCATTAGCCAGTTCGTATATTTTCCCAGTGTGTCCTTCAGTTGTTAAAACAACAGCTGCAGCTTCGGCATAATCTTCTCTTGTTGCTGACGATATTTTTCCATCTGCAGAACTTCCATATAAAGTTCCCGTTGCTATAACATCAGTAAGTGATTCTGTGTAATTCTCTGTATACCATCCATTACGTAATATTACATTTGGAATGTTCAACTTATGTAGAATGTTTTCAGTGGTACAATGTTCTTCAGCCAAGACTATTGTTGAAGAGTCTGCTTTAAGTAGACTGGTATATACAATAAGTTTTACGCCTGCTTTTTTTGCAGCTTCAATTACATTAGTATGTTGCTTAATGCGTTTCCCTATTTCGTTTCCAGATACTAGCATTAGCTTATCAATACCAATTAAAGCATCACCTAATATTTCAGGATGATCATAATCAAACTTTCTGATTTCAATACCTAAATCTGATGATTTTTCAGGAGAACGTTGCAATCCGACAATATTGTTGCTTGCAATTCTTTCTTTTAATTTCTCAACGATGATACGACCAAGTTGTCCACTTGTTCCTGTTACTCCAATTTTCATTTGTTTTTATTTTAGAAACACTTGCTTACTAATAGTTCATTAGTTACTTTTGGTAACCAAAGGTAGTTGTGGTGTTTAAATAAAACAATAACTTACCAGATTGTGAGATACTTACTTTGAAGTTAGTAATGCTTTAGATCTGATACTTATGAATAAAAATTTAATAGAAAAATATAGCAATTCACAAGAATGCCCTGTGCGAAATGTAGTGGACAGAATTGGTGATAAATGGTCAATGTTGATATTATTGCTACTTTCTGAAGAAAAAGTATTGCGTTTTAACGAAATGCATAAATATATCGGTACAATTTCACAAAAAATGCTTACTGTTACTCTTAAATCTCTTGAGGAGGATGGCTTAATAAATAGAAAGGTTTACCCTCAAATACCACCTAAAGTTGAATATCGTTTAACGCCAATAGGGGAAACTCTATTGCCACATCTAAAAAATCTGGTCAGTTGGGCTAGAATGAATATGAATGAAATTCTACTTACAAGACAAGAATTTAATAAAAGAAACAAGTAATAAACACATTCTGATCAAGCTGGATTGTTTGATAATTACGATATCGAAATCATATAAAAGTTGGTGTAAACGTTCTATTCCAATAACTACATTCCTTATATCATACCATAATGAAAGGATATAGGTATTATAAATCTATAAAATCACAACAAGCTAACAAAGGTAATTTTAGATTAATAATATGAGAATTTTGAAGTGTTTAATGTGCATTATTTCCGAGGTATAGCCAACTAATTTAAGGTTTATGTTTACGAATGATATAATTAATAGAAATAAAAACTCCCTTGCTAAAACTAACAAGGGAGTCTATGTATTTATTATCGAGGCTAATTAATCTTAATTGTAAATTTTCGGATTTCCCTGCCAATCCAGTTTAACAAAGACTTTCTGATTTTCACCATTTTCAGAAATGAGCATCGCATTTTTGGCAAGTTTTCCTTTGTTATAATTCAATTCCAGAGTTGTATTTTCACTATCAAACAAAGTTTCTTTCACTAATTTGTCATTTTCAAATCGTCTTTCTGAGCTTTTATTTCCTGCCAGGTCATATTCTACACTGTTGCCATTCTTCACAGGAATGTATTTTGATTCACTCACTGACTTATTGGTAAAGAATGTAGAATCGCTAACGTTTCCATTTTTATGATACTGAACCAACAATGTTTGGGCTTTGTCATACCTGGTTTCATAAACGAATTGAGGTGTATCGTCCCTGGTATATGTAATACTTTTATAAGACAGACAATCTTCGTAAACAGTCGAATATGCATATTTCTTTTTACCGGCCATTTTCATAACCTGTTTATCATTACTTTGAGCGATACTTTTCATCTCCAGTATTTCTTCTGTAACAATTCGGCCCTTACGGTCAAATGTAAATCTTTTAAAAAGATTAAATCCATTGATATAGATGGTGCTATCAGACAGTTGACCATTCTTACACCAGTTTTTCATTTCAACAGGTTTACCATCCTGAATAACCATATGCCATGCAATCTGATCATTATTGAAGAATTGTTGGCAGGTTCCATCATAGTTTGCATTTGTTTCTAAATCAATAGCTAATAATGAAGTGTCATCAACTCTAAAGAATTGCTCATATTGTGAATACGTATACGTGCTACTTATTAAAAGTAGAATGTAAATGATAAGTGTTCTTTTTGTTTTCATAATGCAGCAAATAATACTTAACAGGTTGTCAATCTTATTTATTTTAACGTCGATGACAGAAATAATGTAATCCGATTTACATGAATGGTAGTCTTCTTTTGATTAAACAATAAGTGACGCGCAATGAATGGAAGATTGAGCTTTTGGCGGACGTAAAATGCTCTTATTTAGCGCTTTTGACGGATGGATAAAACGAGTTGATGAAGGGGTAGTTATTCGTTATTAAGGTGATTGATGAGGTTTGTGAAAAATCAATCAGTTTTGACTTTTAAGTTGCCATTAATATTTGCGATTTGTAAAGAAGCATCTTAAAACACATAACAAATTAAGAACCGTTAAGTGTAGGCTCTCAATTCGTTTTTCATAATTTCTTATTCGGTTTTAAAGATTATTGCTGATATAACTTTTAAATAGTTTGGATATTGATTTTTCTTCACCCAAAATAGTAAGTATATCATCTTCCTGCAAAACAGTAGAACCGTTTGGAGCAAATGTTTTGTTGTCTCTTTCGATTAAGGCAACCAAAACATCTTTAGGTAGCGTTACTTCTTTCAGTTGAAGTCCGATCATGGATGACTGAGCCGTTTCTTTCAATAGTTTTATGCTGATAAAACGTTCGTTTTGTAACATATACTCCTTAATGGCACGGTGGCTATCCATTTTAATAAGGTGTTGTACCATATCCGGTCTTTCCATAATATCAACCAAGCGGGAAAGCATGCGTAATTGCTGTTTTGGATTTTCATCAGAGTTAATCATAAAGCAGCAAATATGTATCGGCGCAAAGGGTTCCGGATTTTTAAATGGTTTTACATCTTCAATTACTTCTTTACTAACAATGGTATACATCGAAGGGTGCAGTACATTTTTGCTTTTCACATGAAAAACCAATACTCCGGGTAGAGCTACAACGGAATCTTCATCTAAAGAATGGACAAATCTATCGCGTAAGGTTTGCTTATCACACTGCAATTCAGTTCTAAAATAATCAGTTACCTTATCCAAAATATCACCCAGATTGGTGGGTGTTTTTACAATGCTTATTCTTGAGTTAATAACGGTTTCGTCAAAAGGATCACCTTCTCTTAATCCTTTTTCTTTTAAAATGGTCATTAGTTCATTTTCCAATTCATCGTATTGGTATTGCCCCAGCAGGGCGAACCAGTGAAAAATGGCTCCTTCGCGTTTTACTTTTCCGCGCGAATGAACATGATACCAAATAACAGCCATTACTATAATTCCGGCCGTGAAAAGAATAGGTATCCAACCCAAATAGATTATTAGTAAGAAGGAAATAATAATGCCAATTACCTGCATAAAAGGATATAAAGGTGAAGTATATCCCGGATCGTATGATTCAATTTTACTGTTTCGGAAAACGATAACTGAGAAATTGATAAATATAAAAATCAGCAATTGAAAGGTACTGGCCAGTTTTACAATGCCTTCTTCCGACAATAGTAAAATAAATAAGATAATAAAGATGGTTGTAAATAAGATGGCTATTGCAGGAGTTCCTTTACCCCATATTTTTGACAGAACAGCTGGCAGTAATTTATCTCTTCCCATGGCAAATGGATAGCGGGAGGCTGATAAAAGACCTGCATTACCCGTGGAAGCAAATGCTGCCAATGCGGCAATCGACATAAGTATTACTCCTGTATTTTCAGGGAGCCAGTTAAATATTTTGGAAGCGGCTACTGCTGCCGGTGCCATTTCCTGAGAAAATGATTCAGGATCGATTAAGCCAACCATCAGAAAAACGCCGACTCCGTAGATAAGTCCTGTAACAACTAACGACAAGGTCATTCCCAGCGGAATGTTTCGTTCCGGATTTTTTATCTCTTCAGCAACACTGGCTATCTGAGTTAATCCCAGGTATGATACAAAAACAAATCCAGCCGATGTAAATAAACCACCCAATCCATTGGTCATAAAAGGAGTGAATTGGTTTTCAAAGGAAGTCTGTCTTATTGATTCATCAAAGAAAAATGAATAAAGTCCGTCTACAATAAAAGTGACCAATATGACTAATAGAAAAATGACAAATATTTTTTGAAAGGCAGAAGTCTTTTTTGCGCCAATCAGGTTTAAGCCCATAAAGAAAATTGTGGCAACAATGGCAACCAACTTGGTTGGAACATTCCAGAAAAGTGCAGCATAAGCACCAATACCAATAATGGCAAAGGTCGTTTTCAGCATCAATGCGAAATAAGTTCCTAATCCTCCAATGGTGCCAAATAAAGGTCCCAAACTACGATCAAGAAAAAAGTAAGCTCCTCCGGATCGCGGCAAGGCGGTTGATATTTCAGCAATACTGAACATAGTAGGTAATATCAATATGCCAGCTACCATATATGCCAGAAAAACGGAAGGGCCTGTGTAATGAGAGGCTATACCCGGAAGTAAAAAGAAACCCGAGCTGAACATGGCTCCGGTGCTAATGGCAAAAACATCAAACAATCCCAGTTCTTTGTTTAATTTCTTTTTCATAGGCAAGTATTATCAGGTGTATTTGCCTCCCACTCTAAAGGAGTTAATAGATTAACAACTAAATGGGTTTTTGTGTTTATCGACTAATATTAATAGGTAGATCAATATTGGTAAATATCTCATTGCGTACATATAAACTAAATAGGATTATCTATTTTATGTAGAAAATATAACATTTGTTTTGAGATAGGTGAGGACGTGCCTATAAAAGGATGCGTTTATTTTTTATCCCAATAAGTCCCCTCTTCTTGAATTTGTTTCTCATAGGTTTCTATTTCGTTGAGAAGGTCTGCTACTATTTCAGGATGTTGATCAGCCACATTAACTTTCTCGTTTAAGTCTTTTTCAATCTGAAATAAAAGCGGTTTTTCTTTTGAAGCTTCGTAACCGTAATTGTTGCCTGTTTGTGATCCAATTCTGATATGTAGTTTCCAGGGGCCTTTGCGAACAGCATTGGGTTGATTAACATCATAGGAGTAGAAAAATTTGAATTCTCCCAGATCCTCTTTGTATTGGTCTGGCATTAATAATGGTCTGATGTCACGTCCATCTGTAAAATGGTCATCAGGTAATTTAACTCCTGTAATGGCGAATATTGTTGGCAGAATATCGAGGGTTGAAATTGGTGTTTGTTCGTTTCGATTTCCCTGGATGCAGGCAGGCCAGCTGATAATACCCGGAACACGTAAGCCGCCTTCATATGTTGAGCCTTTACCATCGCGGAATGGAGCTGCATACCCCACCTGTAAACGGGTATCACCGTATTTGCTTTCTGGTGTATTGCTGTATTTTACCCATGGACCATTGTCTGAAGAAAATATAATAATGGTGTTTTTGCGGATGCCCAACTCAGTCAATGTGTTGCATACATCACCAATAGCTGCATCCAACTCCTCCATAACATCTCCCAATATACCATTGCGTGATACTCCCTTGAACTTTTTATTTACAAATAAGCCGAGATGGGGCATGTTGTAAGGGATATAAGCAAAAAAAGGTTTGTTTTTGTTTCGTCTGATAAAGCTTATGGCTTCCTGCGTGCAAATCTCCGTTAAAGACTCCATCGTGAGTGTGTCATAAGGCAGATTGGTAGCAAGAGTCTCATATCCGGCAATGGGTTTATTTCCATGGAGGTTACTTTTTAGTAACATTGCTTCATTGTAATCATGGGATACATTTGTGCCAAGCCACTCATCAAAGCCATGGGCAAGAGGAAGTGATTCTGCGGGCATATTGTTGTTTTTATTGGGCGAGCCCATGTGCCATTTGCCAAATATGCCGGTTTGATAGCCAATAGACTTAAGTCCATCAGCCAGAGTAAACTCATGTTCATGGAGATATCTTTTACTATCTGGAGAAAGCACCCAACTGCCAAATCCTGAACGGCTGGGGTAGCGTCCTGTTATTAAACTATATCGGGAAGCAGAGCAGGCTGGACTTGCCACATAAAACTGGGTGAAATTAATGCCTTCGTCAGCTAGTTTAGTAATGTTAGGGGTTTTGATGGTCGGATTTCCATTATGTTCCAGGTCACCGTATCCGCTATCATCGAGGAAAAAGATTACCACGTTAGGCCTCGAAGTATCCATCTGCTTATTCTCTTCTTTTAAAGAATTATGACAGGATACTGCACATATCGTAATTAAAGAGAAAGCATAAATTTTGGTTATACGATTCAGTTTCATCATGCGGATATTATATTAAAGCATTTTTAAAATACTGAAGAATGGTTATTATAATCTAAAGTTATGATATTTATTTATGCCGATTTATAGATCTAAAGTTTTTATTTGCAGGTTAAAAAAGAGGCTATCCTATAAGGATAGTCTCAGAAGTATAATACCTTTTCGAAGTTGTTATAGGTTTTTATCCGGATACATCTCATTGAATTGTTCCGGTTGATCTTTCAACATCTTATCAAACCAGGCAATAATGGTGTTGTGCCACTTAATGCGTTTTGAATAGTCCAGTATATGATGATCTTCACCATCGATCAAAACCATTTCAACATCTTTGTTTAAAATCTTCAGCGCTGCGTAAAACTGCAAACTCTCACCTACAGGAACATTGGTGTCAGAAGTTCCGTGTAAAAGTAAAATGGTGTTTTGAAACTTGTCAGCATTAAACAACGGACTGTTATCCACATAAATATCCCGACGATTCCATGGATAGCTGTTTTTGGTGGCTCCGGCACTGTATGAATAACCCCAGTAGCCTTCTCCCCAGTAACTGCTGATGTCGCTGATACCTGCATGAGCAATTGCTGTTTTAAAAATATCGGTTCGTGTTTGAAGCATCATGGTTGTAAAACCTCCGTACGAAGCACCTATGCAACCCACATTTTCGGCATCGGCTGTTGGATGAGCAGTAAGGAATTGTTTGGTTCCGTCAATAATGTCGTCAATGGCGTCGGTTCCCCAACCGTTTACATGTAAAGCTGAAAAACTTTGCCCGAAACCGGTTGCTCCACTCGGTTGCAAAACATAAACCATGTAACCGTTGGCAGCCCAAATGTTTTTCGGATATCTTCCACCAAAACTTCTGGAAGTAGGGGAGGTTCCACCATAGTAGTATACAATCAAAGGATATTTTTTAGACGGATCATAGTTTTTAGGGTAATAAATACTACCTATTATATTGGTTCCGTTTTTATTTACAAAATCCCATCTTTCAGTATTACCAAAAGCAACTTCGCTTAATTCTTTTTCCTTAGGAAAGGATACCAGTTTTGATTCGCCGTTTTTTAGGTTGATAGTGTAAAGTTTATCAGCAGTACTGATGCTTGTGCCATTAAACGCTGCCATCAAACTTTTTTTAGCAATATCAATTCGGCTTACTACCTCTACTGGTAACGAAAATGCTTTAAATGCTTTGGTTTTTAGGTCGTATTTGTAAAGTTTTACCAGGTCTTTGTCACTGGCAGTCAAATAAATTTCATTATTCGATTTCCAGATAGCTGTTCCTGTTGATGGATCAAATTTTTTGGTGATGGCTTCGGCTTGTTGAGTCTTTAGATCGTAGATATAAAGCTGTCCATCGTACGAATTTGGCAAGTGATCGTTGTTGACATCAAACCCAAGTTCGCCAAACGTTTCGGGTGATCCACTTACCAACAACTGTGTTCCATCCGGCGAATACTGACAGCTACCTCCGTATAATTTATCTTTCCAGATAGTATCCAGTTCAAACGTAGTGATGTCCATTTCAAACAAGGTTTGTTTTGAGAATGGAACAACCGTATAATCCATGTTACGGGTTGAAAACAATATTTTGGAACCATCTGGTTTGATATCGTGCAGGCTGGTCGACAAAAATCCGGCTGTTAATTGTTGAACGGTTCCATTGTTAATATCCAGTTTGTATAAAAAACTTAGGCTGCGGAAATATGGGAGGCGATCATCATTCCCGAAAACACGTTTCAGGTCACCTGGTTTATCTGCTTGCATTGATCGGCTGAAAATTACATATTCCTCATTGGGTGACCAGTTGATATAGCCTAAATCATCAATCTTTTCAGCAACTAATTTATCTTCGCCAGTTACAACATCAAGAACATGTATATCACTTAGATTTCCTTTTTTAATGGTATATGAAATCTTATCGCTTTGAGGAAGCCATTGGGCGCCTGACAGGCCACCTTCAGGGTAGGTGTGTATTGCTTTATTTTTAATGATATCAAGAATTTGCATGCTACTAATTCTCTTTCCCGATCCGGTCAAAACCTCACTTTCATTTATAATCAGGTATTTACCTGAGGGTGAAATGCTGAAGCGTTGGATAGACTTACCATCCAGAATGTCATTTATAGTTAATCCTCTTTGGTTATTAGTGCTCCAGCTTAATTGGTTTTCACTATCCTCTTTGGTATTAATTGTTGCTTTGTACTTCAGTTGGTTTTCCAGACATAGAAGTTTAACCTGCAAACAATGATTTCCAGTGCTTAGTGTCAATTCTGTTTTTACTTCCTTTACTGAAGCAGACTCCTGTGTTTTTATTTTTTTGCCTTCAAGATATAGCTCATATATTCCATTGGAAGTAATCTCAAGAGTAGCTTTGGTGTATCTGTCGCTGCTAATAAATCCTTCGAGCCAGATAGCCTGATTGGTATTGTTAACAGGCTTGATTATACTGTCTTCGGATATGGTTATCTCATCCCAATTGTTGAATTGGATAGCTTCTGCAGATTGGATATTTTTAAGTAGTTCTGAGGTTTTAAATGCTTTGTTATCAACAGAGTTTTGATCTGAAAATATTGGTTTGTACAGCTGAATGACTTCAGATGCCTTCCACTTATTACATTCTACTTTAGTCTGGGCCGAAACCAAAGTGCTGATAATAGCAAATAAATAGAAAAATGATATTTTTTTCATGGTGATATGTTTAGATATGTGTGCTATGTAGCAAATCTACATCAATATGTATTTAAAAGGTATGACAAAGGGCAGGGTTGAATGTTTAAAAGTATTTTTCTTTATCACTTGTTTGCTATTGTTATCCTGATAGCTGAGTTACGTGGAATCAATTGAGTAAAATTCAATTTATACATGTCCTTTTTGTTTTTATTTTCTGTTCTTAATGTTTCTTCGATGAGTTTAAGGTTTGAATTTATTTGGATATTACTTATTGAATGATAATGTGATAGATTATTTTCTTTCTATTGGATTTCATTCGTGAGATCTAAGATATTCTTTATATTCTCTCATTCATTCCTATTATATTTGATAGTAAATTCAACCAATTAAACTATTTGTTGTGAATAAAATAGTAGTTCTTTTTATACTTCTTGTTTTACCGTTAGGTCTTGGTGCACAAATTTCTATGCCCTATTTTTTTAGCGATCACATGGTGTTGCAGCGTGAAAAGCCAATAGCAGTTTGGGGATGGGCCGAGCCAGATATATGCCTTACTATAGAGTTGAATGGATCTGTTGTTGAAGTGAAAGCGGATGCACAAGGGAGTTGGGAAATTTATCTGCCTCAAATGAAAGCTGGTGGACCTTATGAGATGAAGATTTCAGAGTCTGACAATAATCAAAAAGTAATATTTTTTAAAGATGTAATGATTGGTGATGTTTGGTTTGCATCGGGGCAATCAAATATGGAGTGGCAGGTACAACAATCTGATGGAGCTGAAACAGAAATACCCAATTGTTTCAATAATTACATTCGTTTTTGTCAGATTCCTCATGCTGTCAGTCTTGAACCACTCGAAAACACAAAAAAAACTTCATGGGAAATTTGTGATACATCCAGTGTAAAAGATTTCTCTGCGGTGGCATATTATTTTGCGAAAAATATTCAACCGAAGATTGGAGTGCCTGTCGGAATTATTCAAAGTACCTGGGGAGGAACACCTGTAGAAGCCTGGACAAGTAAAGAAATGTTGCAAACAAATGCTTTTACAAGAGGTTTTTCTCAGAAGAATGACACCATCACTATGTCCCATTTTCAAAAAGATACCGTTGATATTAATACATTTTGGGATATCGTCTATAATCCTAAAAATAATGTGGATTCGCTAATTTCTCATTCGCAGTATAAGGATGCTGATTGGAGAGAAGTGACTGTTCCGGGAGTTATCTCAGAATGGGAAACTGATTTTTATGAAGGTATGATCTGGCTGCGTAAAACTGTAGAATTGATAAAGGATTTTACCGGGAAAGATTTAACCATCATCCTTGGGCATCCTGAGATGAATTATTCAGTATATTTTAATGGAACAGAGATATGTACAACGCAATGGAATGCCAATCTCACTCATGACTATAAGATACCAGCATCAATAATTAAGAAAGGAGAAAATGTTATCGCCATACGAATTGCTGCTCTTTGGGGTGGAGGTGGATTAAATCGTCCGGCAGAAGATATTTATTTGTCGAATGATAAGAAGAGGATAAGCCTGGCCGGTAACTGGAAATATAAAAAGGATCTTGAACCGTCAATACCAAAAGTTAAATACTATCATCAGTATCCTTATTTCATTTACAATGCAATGGTTCATCCCATACATCCTTATGGTTTGAAAGGTTTTTTATGGTACCAGGGTGAGAATAACGAAGGAGAAGCCTTCAGGTATCGTGAGATGCTTTCTTTAATGATTAATGACTGGCG
Organism: uncultured Carboxylicivirga sp.; assembly: GCF_963674565.1. NCBI lineage: Bacteria > Pseudomonadati > Bacteroidota > Bacteroidia > Marinilabiliales > Marinilabiliaceae > Carboxylicivirga > uncultured Carboxylicivirga sp. Next base: position 3,550,352 of record NZ_OY771430.1, on the reverse strand, counting down.
CATCAATTGGAAACAGGGCAATTTACCGTTTGTATTGGTTCAATTACCTAATTACATGAAAACGGACGAAAAGCCTTCTGATGGTAAGTGGGCTGTCTTAAGAGAATCGCAGACTGAAGCTTTGCATTTACCTAATACAGCGATGACCTGTATTATTGATTGTGGAACGGGTGATAATATTCATCCAACAAATAAAACAGTTGTAGGTGAACGATTGGCAAATGTTGTTGCTAAAAGTTTCTATCAGATGGATGTTGTTGCTTCCGGACCTGTCTTTAAAGATTTTTCAAAGGAAGGAAATAAGTTTCGTATCCGATTTACGGAAACCGCTGAAGGACTGCAAACGAAAAATAGCGAACCAGTAAGAGGATTTGCTATTGCGGGAGAAGATCATAAGTTTTATTGGGCAGATGCAATCATTGAAGGATCTGAGGTTGTTATTAGTTCTGATATGGTTAACCAACCCATTGCCGTTCGATATGCCTGGGGTAATAATCCAGTTTGTAACCTGATGAATTCGGCAGGATTACCAGCCTTGCCATTCAGAACCGATGACTGGGAGGTTGTTACGCAACCATAAATGCAAAAAAAAAGTGTTCCTTTTGAGAGAAACACTGTTTTATTATTGCGTTAAATATGAAATTAAATATTGTCAAGAGCAGCCTTAAAGCTATCAGTAACTTTCTTGGCTGCCGGAATTAATTCAGGATTACCCAGTGTACCCATTACAACAGTTGGGTCAATCATTACAATCTCTGTTGTATTATCATCAATGTATTTAACCAATACTTTGCAAGGAAGAAATAATCCGATGTTTTCTTCTGCCAAAACTGTATCATATGCCAGTTTAGGGTTGCATGCACCCAATAAACGATAGGGTTTTGCATTGGCATTAATACCTTTTTCTATAAACTTCTCATGCATGTTGACTTCGGTAATTATACCAAATTTTTGTTCTGCAAGTGCTTCTTTTATTTTATTACTAGCCTCTTCAAAAGGCAGATTTAAGGTTTTACTGAAATAATATTTATCCATTTGTTGAGCATTTATATTTGATATTGTAATCGCTGAAAGGATTACCAATAAAGTTACAAATCTTTTCATTGTATTGCTTTTTTAAGAGTTTGAATAATAAACAAGTTTATATTATATATGTTCAAATCTAGATTAGTAAATATGAAGTTTGCTATCTTGAAAACAAAAGTCTGACAATGTTTATTGATATTGGTAATTATTCAATTATTACTTTCTTTAAATAAAGTTCATCAGCATAAACTTTTAAAAGGTAGAGACCGCTTTTTAACTGGCTGCAGTTAATTTCTGTTTTATGGCTGTTGATGTTGTAATAAGTACGAATTACTTTTCCAGTGAGATCAATCAGTTCGATTCGTTGGATTGGTTGATCTGAGCCTGTTTCAATTAAAGTAGTGGATGTAATTGGATTGGGAGAGATTGTGATTAAGTTATTTTTATCAAAGACTTCTATTTTAGTTGAACCAAGGCAAGTACCCCAAACAGGGTAAAATTCTGTTTGTAAAGGACAATCTATTGCAAAGTTTTCAGGTTCACTGTTAATGTTTATAACACACCATTGTGAAAGATTCTGATTAAATAAATCAGCTTTAAAAAACATCCATCTCATGTGTGTTGCTTTACTCACGTCCCATGAACCGATATCCTGATTAAAGGAATCTGCACCATGAAACATTCTAGTCATATTTGTTACATTACTTACATTCCAAAGGCCAATGTCCTGATCAAATAAGTTTGTTCCACAAAACATCAAGCCCATATCAATTACATTGCTAACATCCCATTTACCTATGTCTTGATTGAATGAATTGACTCCCCAAAACATTTCACTCATATTCGTAACATTACTGACATTCCATGATCCAATGTTCTGATTAAAAGAATCAGCATGGGAAAACATCCCTGCCATGCTTGAAACATTGCTTACATCCCAAGAACTAATATCATGATTAAAATTATATGCATAAGAAAACATTCCCCTCATATTATTAACCTTACTAACATTCCATGATCCAATATTCTTACTAAAAGGTGAACTGCCAAACATATATGACATGTTTATTACATTACTCACATCCCACGAGCTCAAATCGCAATTAATTTCTGAGTTATAAAACATCATGCTCATATCAGCTACATTGCTAACATCCCATAAACTTAAATCCTGATTAAAGGATTTTGCTCCAAAAAACATTTTACTCATATCTGTAACATTACCTACATTCCAAAACCGTATGCCTTGATTAAATAGTTTGGTTTCAGAAAACATCCCACTCATATTGGTAACATTACTCACATTCCACATGCCAAGATATTGATTGAACGCAATAGCCTTATAAAACATTTGATGCATATCGGTCACATTACTCACGTCCCAGTTTCCTATATCCTGATTAAAGCAGTTTGTTTCAGAAAACAGGCCTGACATATTTGTCACTTGGCTTACGTCCCATGAGCCAATATCCTGGTTAAATGACCATGCCTCGGAAAACATCCTTGACATATCATTCACGTTGCTCAAATTCCATGTGCCAATATTCTGATTAAATAACCATGCTCCCTCAAAAATGGAAGATATATTTCTGACCTGGCTAACATCCCATGAACTTATATCATGGTTAAACTCAGTGTCTGCAAACATCTTGCTCATATCTGTTACGCTGCTAACATTCCAGGTACTAATATCCTGAATAACTGAGCATCGCAGGAACATTTCTGACATATCTGTCACATTACCAACATTCCATGCACTTAAATCCTGCTTCCAAATATTTGCATCAGCAAACATTCCGGACATATTAATAACGTTTCTAACATCCCATGAACCAATGTTATGATTTACGAGATGTGCCCCTGTAAACATACTATTCATATCTATCACATTACTTACATCCCATAACCCTAGATTCTGATTAAATGAATCTGCATCACAGAACATGCCTGACATATTTAATACATTGCTCACATCCCATGAGCCAATATCCTGGTTAAATAATTGTGCCCCTGAAAACATGTTGCTCATATCTGTCACGCTACTTACATCCCACTTGCCGATGTCATAATTAAACGAATCTGCATCACAAAACATGCCTGACATCTCTGACACATTACTTACATTCCATTTACCGATATTTTGATTAAAGTTTGAATGCTTAAACATTCTACTCATATCTTCAACTCTATTTACATCCCAGCCAATTATATCCTGGTTAAAAGAGTTTCTCGCTGTATTTGGATACCACCAATCATAATATTCATAACCCGAAAACATTCCACTCATATCAGTTACATTACACACATCCCAAAATCTGATATCTTGATTAAATAAAATTGCGGAATTGAACATTTCACTCATGTTGGTCACATGGCTTACGTCCCATGCACCGATATCCTGATTAAAATCTTCCATGCCATAAAACAGGCTATCCATGTCTGTGACCAATGAAGTACAAAGAATTGTTAAATCGGCACCTTCATCACGGCGTTGTTCGAGTAATACCCTGTCCACGGCTTCGTATTTTATACCGTTTACAGTGCCGGTATCGCCGGGCTGGCAGTTTTCGCATTTAATGGTTACACCATTTTCGTCGAGGTAAAAGTAAGGTGCTTCCTGTGAAAATATAGTAATCAAAGGAAATAGGTTAATTAATAATATGAGTTTGAGAGAATTCATAATGAACTATTTTAATATTTTAAAATCTTCTTTGTTCTTGTAAAGTCCTTTGACCTGATCGTAATAAAATAGACTCCAGAATAGAATGAACTCATATCAATTTTATCTGAGGGTTCTTTTGTAATGGTAGTGGATAACAGTTGGCCATTAATATTGCTGATTTTTATATTGTAAAATCCTGAGATGTTTGTTTCAATGTTGACATGGGAGTTAGTTGGGTTGGGGTAAATATTTAACCTATTAGCTCTGATGTTATTGTTGGTAATATCTGTTGAAGAAGGACATGTTCCCCAAATAGGTTGGAATTCAATAGGTAAGTTATCCGCAAAATCATCTGGTAAGCTTACTATGTTTTCAACACACCAGCCTGAAAGATCCTGATAAAACTCAGAAGCTCCATAGAACATATAGTTCATAGCTAACACATTGCTTACATTCCAGGATCCAATATCCTGATTGAAATTTGAAGCTCCCAAAAACATCCAGCGCATATCCTGTACATTACTTACATCCCAATTACTTATGTCTTGGTTAAATTCAGTTGCATCTCGAAACATTCTACTCATACTTGTAACGTTGCTCACATCCCAGGAACTGATATTCTGATTGAAGGAAGTATTTTGATAGAAAACTCTATCCATATAGGTACATGGTGTAGTACACAGCTTAGTCAGATCTGCTCCATCGTTTATACGTTGAATAAGTAGTTCTTTGTCAACGGCTTCGTAGTTAATTTTATTTAATGTGCCTGTGCTACCCGGATAGCAGTTAACACATTTTATGGTAGTACCATTATTATCCAGATAAAATTGCGGTTCTGAAATATCAGTCACTGTTTTTAATATCCAGTTATTAGGATCTAATTCTACTGATTGTGGTATGCCATTTAGCGCGATCTGGAAGGTTTGGTTTTGTAAACTATCTAAAATCACAAAATTCTCCATCCCATCTTCAGTTTGAACAACTACATCAATTGGCATCCAAAATAATTGCCATGATTGCATTTGCTGCAGATTTAACTCCAGTTCATACCCTTCTTCTTTTTTTGAAAAAGTCCAGGAGTAGCTATATTCAGGATAATATTCTCCCATTATCCATTGATTGAAGAATTTATCAAGGTTGATTCCGCTTTCCTGTTCAAAGACATCCTCTAACTGAGAGGTGTTTATATTGCCAAAGGCGTGAGGCGGTTCGGTAGTAATTTTTTTGAATACATTAAAGAAAACATTATCACCTACCACATGACGAAGCATATGGTAAACCCATGAAGCTTTTACATAGGTAAGGTTTTTATCACCAAGACTATAATATGGTGTGCCAGATCCAAGGTATGTATAATATTCTACCATATCGTCTGAGATATTGTCATTATTGTAAAAAGCCTTCCACATATCAGATGCGTAGGAGGCAAATCCTTCAATAATCCAGAGATCATTGTCGCCTTCTATTGTTACATCACATCCCATCCACTGGTGAGCCATTTCGTGGGCCATTAGTAAATCGCGATATTCGCCCCATGTAAGCAATTGATATACGGATAGACTTGGCTTTGTTTGGAATTCATAGGAGTGGTCCCTGGCATTCTCACTAATCCCATATTTCTCATTAAAAAAGGGATAAGGTCCAAATCTTTCTTCATAAAAGGCAAGCATATTTTTTTGTCTTCCATATGCATCTTTAAATGCCCCATATGTTGATGGGATGTTGAACATTTGAATCAACATTGAATCTCCATTGGCCCTTACATACCAGTCAGTATTAATCTCGTAAGGATAGGCTTCAAAAGATATGTTATTCGTAGCTATTGGATAACGACTCTTCCAAAAATAGGTATTGGTTGTGTCGGTATGGGTTATTTCCTTCAAGGTTCCTATTGATGATGCTACTAATTCTTTTGGAACGGTAATTCTTATATCACAGGAATCTACCTTGTCTGTAAAATCACGCTTGCACGGGAACCAGTATTCTGTTCTATACCATGTATAAATTAAGTCATTGTCGTCATATTCTGTAAATACCATTTGATCAGTTGTAAAAGCTGTATAGTCAACAACAACTCTAACCTCTTCTCCAATCGCATAGGTTTTATCAAGTTGAATATCAATGGTAGTTCCAGGGTATTCGAATTCCAGTTCAGTATTTAATTGATTAGCCAGGTACACCCCGTGTACAACATCAAAAATGGAAGGAGAACTGAAGCTTAATTCCAAATGACTAATACTGGAAAGAGGTGTTGCGTGCACCATTATTTTACCATTTATTTTTTTTTCGTCAGGCAAAACATTAATCTCTAAAGAATAAAAATTAACATCGAATAATTTTTGGTTAGCAGTTAATTGCATTTCTGTCTCCTCAATAGATGAATGATTGCCAGTATTTGGAATTATTTGAGATTTTAAAGGCAATATTGTATTGATTACTAATGCTAATAGCAAAGTTGTAGTTGTTTTCATGATGCATCAAGTTTAATATTTCAAAATTTTCCTTGTGCTTGTATGGTCCTTTGACCAGAAGGTGATAAGTTAAATTGATTAAATGAAAATCATTTTAATCGTTCATCACTTTCAGATACATTTAGAATGGTGGAGTAATCATTGGGTACATTAGTCTGAAGTCCAATTTTTTTAACGACAAGTGTATCTGTCGTTGCAAAAGCGAAGTAAATTTTTTTGCATAACATGATTGTTTATTTTGTCGGGATATATGCTGCAAATTTACACTATTGTAGAAGCGATGTAAAGTGAGATTACATAAGGTTTTTAGTAAAATTCGATAGTTGTCAGGAGGGAAGATTTTTCCTAGTCAATATTAAAAAAACTAACTAATGAATATAAAAAAAAGCCTTGAAGAAAATCTCCAAGGCTTTATAGTAGCGGGGGCCCGACTCGAACGGACGACCTTTGGGTTATGAGCCCAACGAGCTACCAACTGCTCCACCCCGCAATATATCGTAAAACAATTTGTCGTCTTTGTTATTGCGGCTGCAAATATAGAGGTCTTTATTTTAATGTGCAAATCTTTTTTCTGATTCTTTTAATAAAGAAGAAAAGTCTATGTCTGAGTATGAAAAAAAAGCCTTGAAGATAATCTCCAAGGCATTAAATATTAAGCTATATTCTTACAAAAAGATGATATAACAAATGAATCTGTCTATTTTAAAAAGACATTTTTACTTTTTGCAGATTTAAGATTTGTTGTGGTAACTGAATATGATAGGTTGCTGTAGTTAAAATATTTTAACGTACCACTAAATGAACCTGTGATGGTATTGTTGCTTGAATCAGTTAAGGAAATTGAAATGGTATAAATGTTGTTTGATTTTGATACAGTTATTGAGCCTGCGGTTATATAATCATAAATGTCAGAGTCATCATTTGCAACATCATAATTAATACCATAATCAGAGAAATCAAAAGTTCCGGCAGTCTCTGAATCAGAAAATGTATATGTACCTTCAGGAAGAGTTGCTTCAGTATCTGTAAGAATTTCAAAATATAAGAAGTTTCCTTTGCCTGAAGGTTCTGCTTCTCCGTCAACCTCTTTAATTGTAATGCCGTCTGAATATAAAATCAGATCAATGTTGTATGGTGCACCACTTGCACCCCATGATCCGTAATACTCAAGTATTCCATTTGATATGTCATAGGTTTCTCCGGCAATTGTCATACTGCCAGTTGATTGGGTGCTATCGCCATCTTCGTCTTTGCTACATCCGATAAAAAGAAGGCTCATTAATGTTAATCCAAGTAATAGATCTGTAACTTTTTTCATAATTTCAATATAAAGTTTAAGTATTTCTTCTCCTACGGCTGAACTTGGGTGATGGTTACCGAAATCCTTAATTGAAAAGAATACTTTTAATTGATGTTTTCAATGGTGCAGATATTCAGTGAGATATCTAAAAAATGAGAAGTAAAAATGTTGATGCAATAAAAAAAGCCTTGAAGAAAAATCTCCAAGGCTCTGTAGTAGCGGGGGCCCGACTCGAACGGACGACCTTTGGGTTATGAGCCCAACGAGCTACCAACTGCTCCACCCCGCAATATATCTTAAAACAATTTGTTGTCTTTGTTATTGCGGCTGCAAAAATAGAGGCTTTAGCTGAATAAACAAATTTATTGGATGGTTTTTTTGTTGTTTAATTTCAGGATTGAGCCTAAGTTGTATTTATTCAGTTAAATGTAGTGTAAGAAATTTTTTCTTCGTTCGTTGCTTTCATAAGTTTTTTAAGGCCATGAAATAAGAAAACCGGTCTGCTCGTTTGCAAACCGGATTCTCAATAACCTAAACCCAAATCTATGAAAAAAATCTATTCGTTCATTTTGCAATAATGCTGTCAAAAAAAGCATTTGTCAAGATAAAAAATGTGAAAAATGAAGGCAAAAACTAAATGTTCTTCATTTCATTAAAAGATATATTCTAAATCAAGTGTTTTTATCGATGTTAAGGTCGGCTTTAATTCTTACTTTTGTGCTCAAATTAAAAAATGTAATGAGTAAAATTCAACATACAGAGATTGGTCAATTAGGTGAATTTGGTTTGATTCGTCATTTGACTAATGATATAAAACTAAAACAAAAGACTACAATAAAGGGAGTTGGAGACGACGCAGCGGTGTTGGATTTGAAGAAACAGCAAACGGTTGTTACTACCGATCTGTTATTGGAAGGTATTCATTTCGATTTAATGTATACGCCATTGAAGCATTTAGGATATAAAGCAATAGCTGTGAATGTGAGTGATGTGTATGCGATGAATGCAACGCCTGGTCAAGTTACAGTGTCAATTGGTGTAAGTTCTAAGCTGTCAGTTGAAGCTATAGAAGAATTGTATGAAGGTATTTATGCTGCTTGCGATTATTACAATGTTGATTTGATTGGGGGAGATACATCATCTTCTTTAACTGGATTGACAATTTCGGTTACTGCCATCGGTGTTGCAGATAAAAAGAAGCTGGTTTATCGTAACGGAGCCAAAAACAATGATCTGATTTGTGTGTCAGGTGATTTGGGTGCTGCCTATATGGGTTTGCAACTGTTAGAAAGAGAAAAAAGGGTTTATGCGGGTAATCCGGATGTGCAACCTGATTTATCGGGCTATGATTATATCTTATCCCGACAGTTAAAACCTCAGGCTCGTAAAGATATTATCGAGTTTTTAAACGAGATTTATGTTAAACCTACTTCTATGATTGATATTTCAGATGGTTTATCGAGTGAAATCAAACATATCTGTTCTCAATCAAAAACTGGATGTAGATTGTATGAAAATAAAATTCCGATTGATCCAACTACTTCTATGCTTGCTGAAGAAATGGGAATGAATCCTTTGGTAGCTGCATTGAATGGTGGCGAAGATTATGAACTACTGTTTACCATTAGTCAGGAGGATTACGAGAAGTTTGCCGGAAAAGAAGGAGTTAATATTTATCTTATTGGTCATATTACAGAAGAAAGTAAGGGATGTTACCTGGTTACCAATGCAGATCAGGAAGTTGAGTTGCAGGCGCAAGGTTGGAATCCATTAAAAAAATAGTTTAGGAAGGAAGCTGTAGAGTAACGACCTGCAGCTTTTTTATTGATGTACTTTTACATCCGTGTTTTCCTTTATATATTTACGCTTTAACCCAATTTAGATGTACGAATACATAAGCGGAAGAATTGCTGAAGCCAGTCCGGCTCATGTTGTAATTGATGTCAATGGCATTGGTTATTTACTAAATATTTCGTTAAATACATTTTCGCGATTAGAAAGTAAAAGTGAAGCACAATTATTTGTGCATGAAAATATTCGTGAAGATGCCTTTCAATTATATGGTTTTGCTGATCCTGCCGAGAGGGAACTGTTTCGCCACCTGATTTCAGTCTCCGGTATAGGAGCGAACACAGCTCGCATGATGCTATCCTCATTAACACCGGATGAATTAAAGGGAGCCATTTTAACCGGAAATGTCAATCAGATAAAGGGAGTTAAAGGTATTGGAGCAAAAACTGCTCAACGCGTCATTGTTGACTTGAAAGATAAGTTAGGTAAAGAGCCGCTTGATCAGAAAATATTTGCCGAACAAGACAATACTATACGCGAAGAAGCGTTATCTGCTTTAGTAATGTTAGGCTTTGCAAAGAATAGTGCCCAAAAAGCTGTTGACAAGATTTTGAAAGAAAATCCTTCGGCAAAAGTTGAAGAGGTTATTAAACAGGCACTTAAAATTATGTAAGAAAAAGAGGGAACCGATCATCTTTGAAAAAAAATCTACGAAATAGTATTGCGGTATTAACCATAATCGGATTGATATGGGTAGCTGGTGCTACACCTGTTACGGAAGATTATGATCTTTCATTGCCGGAGAATTGGGATCAGCAACCCGATACACTCGATTTAAAGTATCCGATTGTCGATAAAAGCGGGATTCCATATCTTGAAAAAGAAGAAGAAAAAGGTTTGGATCTCCAGGATCCTGATAATGTTGAATATTACACCGAATATGATTATAAAACAGGTAAGGTAACCATTTATCGCAGAATGGGCGATATCAATGTTAAGTTGCCTTACACCATGACACTGGATGAATATATGGATTTGGATACTCGTAAATCCATAATGTCATACTGGCGAACCAAGCAAGCTGAAGATTCACAAAATTACGGTCAGAACTCAATCTTTAACAAGATATGGAATAATGTCGGGGGAGAGGCTTTTGAAGGTATCTTTGGAAGTAACAGTGTGAATGTGCGGTTACAGGGAATGGCCGAATTAAAAGTTGGTATTCAACGCACAAAGATTGATAATCCTACCTTACAGGAGCGTTTGAGAAAAACAACCACTTTCGATTTTCAGGAAAAAATTCAAATGAATATATCCGGTACCATCGGAGAAAAAATGAAGTTGGGTGTTAATTACAATACCGAAGCAACTTTTGATTTTGAGAACCAGATCAACCTGGAATACGAAGGGGATGAGGATGATATCCTTAAAAAAGTAGAAGCAGGGAATGTTACCTTGCCATTACCAGGAACATTAATCACGGGTAGTCAGAGTCTGTTTGGGGTTAAAACCGAAATGCAGTTTGGTAAGTTAACAGTTACCAGTATTTTCTCTCAACAGCGTGGCGAGACATCGGTGATTAATGTAGAAGGTGGAGCTGAAACACAGGAGTTTGAAATTGAAGCTATTGATTACGATCGTAACCGACACTTTTTCTTAAGTAAATATTTCAGGGATAAATACGACAACGCACTGAAGCGCCTGCCAACAGTGAATAGTTCAATAAATATTACACGCGTTGAAGTTTGGGTAACAAACCGCAGAAGTGACGTAACAGAATCGCGTAATGTGGTTGCCTTTGTCGATTTGGCTGAAAACAGGGCTGCTGCAGCACAACCTGATTTATGGAATGCTCAAACTGGTGTAGCTCCTTCTAACGGTGCTAACGAATTGTATTACCAAATGAGTGAAGGTTCATTTGCCGGAACCCGCGATATTAATAATGTCACTTCAACACTTGCATCTGTTGGAAGTAGTTTCTCTAATGCTGTACATTACGAAAAGTTAGAAAATGCCCGAAAACTGGCGTCAACAGAATATACTCTTCAGGCTAAATTGGGATATATCTCTTTGAACACAGCATTAAATGCTGATGAGGTACTCTGTGTGGCCTATGAGTACACAGATGCTGGTAAAACATATATGGTGGGTGAATTTACCACCGACCAGAATGAAGCAGAAAAAACGCTATACACAAAATTACTTAAGGGTACTAACCTTTCACCAACAATGCCAACCTGGGATTTGATGATGAAGAATATTTACTCATTAAATGCCTACCAGGTGAATAATGAGAATTTTATTCTGAATGTTACCTATACAAATGATAGTACTGGTAGTGATATTAATTATTTCCCTGAAGGTGGAGAAGGTCTGAATGGTCAGCTATTTATTCGTTTGATGAATCTGGATAACCTGAATTCCAATAACGATTATCAGCCAGACGGACTCTTCGACTTTGTTCAAAACTTAACCATTAACGCTAGTAACGGGCGAATTATCTTTCCTGTATTGGAACCTTTTGGTAGTAATTTAAAGAGTAAGATAAACAATAGTGCCCTGGAAGATAAATATGTATTCCAGTCGTTGTATGATAATACACAAACAGTTGCTGAACAGGATGCTTCGCGTAATAAGTATAAATTAAAAGGTCGTTATAAATCCAGTTCGGGATCGGAGATTTCTTTGAATGCCATGAATATTCCTGAAGGATCGGTGATTGTAACGGCAGGAGGGATCAAATTAACCGAAAACACTGATTATACAGTTGATTATACTTTAGGAAGGGTCCGAATCATTAATCAGGGTATTTTATCTTCAGGAACACCTATTCAGGTTAGTCTGGAAAATCAATCATTATTTAACCTTCAAACAAAAACACTGGTTGGAACTCATCTGAATTATCAATTCAACGAGAATTTCAACATTGGAGGTACCCTGATGCATTTAAGTGAACGACCTCTGACGCAAAAAGTAAACATTGGTGATGAGCCTATTTCCAATACGATTTGGGGATTAAATACTTCTTATTTTACCGAGTCAATGGCCATTACCGAGGCTTTGGATGCATTGCCTCTGATACAAACCAAAGAGAAATCAAGTGTAACGTTTGAAGGCGAATTTGCTCAACTGATTCCTGGTCACTCAGGAGTGATTGGAGAAACGGGTACAGCTTATCTGGATGATTTTGAAGGCACACGTATCTCTTATGATATGCGTAACTGGACAGCCTGGCAGATGGCTAGTGTGCCGCAGGGGCAGGCTATTTTTCCAGAAGGAGAATTGATAGATAATATTAATTCAGGAGCCAATCGTGCTAAATTTGCATGGTATAGCATCGATCCTTTGTTTTTAAGAAAAGATAGTCGTACACCTCAGCATATCAAAGATGATGAGGAGCAAAGGATGAACCACTTTGTGCGTGAAATCTATGAGCAGGAACTTTTTCCAAATCGCCAGACGGCATATGGTCAGCCAACAAATATTTCGGTATTAAATATATCGTACTATCCAATGGATAGGGGTCCTTATAACTTTGATGCTGGAGATGCCGGTATTTCAGGTGTTTCAGCGGGTGTTAACTACGATGGAACATTAAAGGAACCGGAATCGCGTTGGGGTGGTATGATGCGACCTATTGATGTTAATGACTTTGAAGCTGCCAATATCGAATATATCGAATTCTGGATGATGGACCCATATGTATATGATGATGGGGCTGAAGACAATAGTGGTACAATTTATTTTAACCTGGGTAACGTTTCTGAAGACATACTTAGAGATGCTCGTAAATCATTTGAGCAAGGATTACCTGGACCCAATGAAGAATTTGATGTTGATAGCACTGCCTGGGGATATGTATCCCGCAAACAGGATTTGGTGAATGCATTTAGTAACGATCCGGCTACTCGTCTGGCTCAGGATGTTGGATTGAACGGAATGGATTCAGAAAGAGAGCTTTCGTTTTACACTGACTTTGTTCAGGAAATTCAATCAATGGATTTGTCTGATGAAGCTAAACAAGCCATCTTAAGTGACCCGGCAACGGATGATTTCCAATATTTCAGAGGTTCAGCCCTGGATGAAGCCAAGGCAAGTATTTTGGATCGTTATAAGGATTTTAACAGTCCCGAAGGAAACTCAAGACCTTCTGAATATTCAGGAGAGACTTATTCAACTGCCTCCAAAGCTTTGCCAGATGGGGAAGATATCAACCGAGATAATACACTAAGTGAGTACGAAAGTTATTATCAGTATGAGGTGCCAATTTCTCGTTCAACAATGGAAATAGGTTTGAATAAGTACATTGTGGATAAGCGTGAAGGTGATGTAGAAGATAAAAACAAACGAAATGTAAACTGGTATTTGTTCCGAATTCCAATTCAGGATCCGGATGACAATATTAATGAATTATCAGATCTTCGAAGCATACGTTTTATGCGTATGTTTATGAGAGGATTTAAGGATACAATTCATCTTCGACTAGCAACATTAGACCTGATTAAAGGCGACTGGCGCAAATATCAGGGAGAATTGAATGATGACATAACTGTTGAATCTAATGCCACTTTTGAAGTTTCAGCTGTAAATATTGAAGAGAACTCAGAAAAAACACCAGTCAACTATGTGTTACCTCCAGGGGTTGACCGTGTGATTGATCCTGCCAATCCTCAATTACGTGAGTTAAATGAGCAGGCATTATTGTTTAAAGTTCAGGATTTGGGAGGCGGTGACGCTCGTGCTGTTTATAAAACAATGAACATGGACATGAGGCAATACAAACGACTGAAAATGTTCGCGCATGCCGAAGCAATTGAAGGTGAATATTTACTGGATAATGAGATGGTGGCTTTCATCAGATTAGGAAGTGATTACAATACCAACTATTACGAATATGCTATTCCGCTGAAGCTTACACCTGAAGGTGATTATGGTGAAAGCTATGATGAAAGACGTATCGTTTGGCCTGAAGATAATGATTTCGATTTCCCGCTGGAATTGCTACAGGCAGTTAAGCTAAAGCGAAATGATGAAAGGAGAGTTGAAGGTTCAGATGTAACTTTGTCAACCTTATATACTTCGCCAGACCCTGATAAACCCACTAACTTTGTAACTGTAAAAGGTAATCCAAATCTTGGTAATGTGCGTACTTTCATGATGGGAGTTCGTACCCGGGGATCGCAGTCTAAATCGATAGAAGTTTGGTTTAATGAATTAAGACTAACCGATTTTGATGAAGATGGAGGATGGGCTGCCAATGCCCGTATGTCGGTTAAACTGGCTGATTTGGGTAATGTGTCATTAGCCGGTAAAACCAGTACGGTCGGTTGGGGAAGTATTGATCAGAGTGTTCAGGATCGTAGCCAGGAAGATTTTTATCAATACGATGTTGCAACTAATCTTGAGTTAGGTAAGTTACTTGGACCTGAATCGCGTTTGAGTGTACCTTTTTATCTGGGTTATTCAAAAGCAGTAACAAGTCCCAAGTATTATCCTCTTGATCCGGATATTCCTTTGGATGTAGCACTTGATAATGCAGATAGTGAAGAGGCTCGTGATTCAATTAAAGATATGTCGCAGAGTGTTGTGAAACGCAAAAGCGTCAACTTTACCAATGTAAGGTTGAATCCAAAGAAAGATAAAGTTCAGTTTTATAGTCCTACCAACCTGTCGGCAACCTATGCCTATAACGAAACCAATTCGAGAGATATCGAAACGGATCATCTCACCGATAAGAGTTATCGTGGAGTATTGGCATATAACTATAATACCAAACCAAAGGCAATTGAACCGTTTAATGGTATTAAAAGCAATGCCTTGGCGTTAATCCGCGATTTTAACTTTTATCTTTTACCAACACAGTTTTCGTATCGTTGGGAATTAAACAGAAACTATCGCGAACAATTGTTGCGAAATAATACCGGATCAACCTATGCGCCTGAGCTAACGGTTTCAAAGGATTTTGACTGGAACCGTTATTTCGATATGCGTTACAATATTACCAAGTCGTTAAAATTAAGTTTCAGAGCAACAACCAATGCACGTATTGATGAGCCGGAAGGAGCTGTTGACAGGAACTACGACAGAGATGCTTATGACGAGTGGAAAGATCAGGTATGGAGAAATATTATGAGTATGGGTAGAACAACTACTTATCAGCATAATCTGGATGTGGCATATACATTACCAATCAATAAATTCCCATTACTTGACTTTACCAATGCTAACCTGCAATACAGGGCTACCTATCAATGGGAGGCACAACCATTGTATGCTGATGATGCAGATGCTTTGGATTGGGGTAACACAATTTCCAATTCAAATACTATACAAGGTAATGGTCAGTTAAACATGACTACCCTGTACCGAAAAGTTCCGTATTTGAATGAATTGGATAAGAAATACAGATCGTCCAGAAATTCAGCTAATAAAAACGGTAAACGAACAGTTCGCTTTAACGATACAAAAATTGCATTGAAAGAAAAGGTGCCCTATGTGATAAATCACAAACTTAAAACCGAAGAGGTTTCCGTTCGTGTTTTTGATGAGAAGGGGCGTCCTCTTAAAGGAGAAGTGAATGTTCTGGGTAAGAACAAAGTGGAGTTTATCCCGGAGAAAGGCTCAGAATCATCGCGTGTGATGGTAACCGGAACCATTGTTGATAATACAACACCTTTAAATATTGTGCTTGACTACACGGCATTGCTACTTACATCGGTTAAAACGGCTACCATTTCATATTCTGAAAACAATGGTACTATTTTGCCAGGTTATACACAGAATGCCGGATTTATGGGAACCGCCGGTGGTTTTACGGCACCGGGTACACCTTTTATTTTAGGGTGGCAAGATCCTGATTTCGCTGTACGTGCTTCTCAAAATGGATGGCTTACATCAGATGAGTCGATGGTGAATCCTTATGTGATGAGTCATCGTGAAGACTTTTCTGTGAAAGTTAGCTTGGAGCCGATTAAGGGATTGAGAATTGATTTAAATGCCGATCGCAGTTTCTCAAGGAACAAGAATGAGTATTACATTGGTGGTACAAGTAATGCAAGTGGAAGAACAGAAAACGGTAGCTTGTCGATGAGTTTTAATGTTTGGCGAACTGCATTTACAGAAATTGATAAGACCGGAAATCTTAATTCTGAAATATTTGATGAGTTTAAAAATAACCGTGTTATTGTAGCTCACCGATTGGGATATTCAGCAGATGAAATAAACCTGAATAAACAGGATGTGTTAATTCCTTCTTTCCTAGCTGCTTATTCGGGTAGGAGTGCAAGTTCTATTTTTACAGAAACATTCCCAGGTTTATCTCAGATTAGTCCTAACTGGAGAGTTTCATATGACGGTTTATCGCGTGTAAAACTTTTCCAAAAAGTAATTAAATCGTTCGATATTTCACATGCTTATCGATCAACTTACAATATGGGATCATATATATCCCAATCGCCTGAAACAGAATTCGGATCTATTGTAGCCTATGATATCAATACAATTACAGTTTCTGAACAGTTTAATCCATTAATTCAGTTTAATGTTACATGGGTTAATTCAATTACTACACGT
This sequence comes from uncultured Carboxylicivirga sp., assembly GCF_963674565.1. Lineage (NCBI taxonomy): Bacteria > Pseudomonadati > Bacteroidota > Bacteroidia > Marinilabiliales > Marinilabiliaceae > Carboxylicivirga > uncultured Carboxylicivirga sp. The sequence goes on along the minus strand of NZ_OY771430.1, from coordinate 3,533,530 downwards.
GCCGAAATTAAAAAAGCCAGAACCCTTAGTTTAAGTATGGGTAATAACCAGGTAATTGAAACATACAATGATGAAATTGTGATTGGACTGGGTTATCGTTTTGATAAAATGAATTTTATTTTCGGGGATAAATCTGTTAGTAATGATTTAAATATCCGAGCAGATGTTTCTTTCAGAGATAATGCCAGTATCATTCGAAAAATTGAAGAAGAATATAATCAGCTAACATCGGGACAAAAAATTACTTCTGTGAAAGTTACAGCCGATTATGCATTAAGTGATAGGTTTAATATGCAATTGTATTACGATACGAATGTTAATAATCCGTATCTTTCATTGTCTTACCCAACAACCAATACAAATTTTGGAGTTAGTTTCCGTTTTTCACTGGCGCAATAATCACTTTAAAAATATGATTTTTATTAGGCTTTATATAGTCCTTTATTCTTTAAGGGTAAGTTTATCAGTGTTTTGGCAAGTTTGTTTTGAGGGATTCAGAAAATAGAATTATTTGCTTCGTAGAATTTCTTTAATAAATTATTTACATTTGAGAAATAGTAATTTTAAACAACTACTTTAATGAATATTCCTGATAACCTAAAGTATACAAAGGATCACGAATGGATTCTTGTTGATGGTGATATTGCAACTGTTGGTATCACTGAGTTTGCACAAGGAGAACTTGGCGACATAGTTTTTGTTGAAATCGAAACAGAAGGTGAAGAGCTGGAAAAGGAAGAGGTTTTCGGTACAATTGAAGCCGTGAAAACAGTGTCGGACCTTTATATGCCAATCTCAGGTAAAGTAATCGAGATCAACCCTGATTTGGAAGATCAACCTGATTTGGTTAATAAAGAACCTTTTGAAGGTGGATGGATGATTAAAATTGAAGTGTCAGATGCTTCTGAGTTAGATAGCTTATTATCTGCAGAACAATACAAAGAATTAATTGGTTAATCGATACCATATAATAAAAAAAGCGGCTATTAGCCGCTTTTTTTATGCCTGATAGAGTTAGTCTCTGTCAGGATAATATCCTTTAATAATACCTCTTTGAGAGTTTCTTACAAACAGAATTATCTCATCGCGTTCTTTCGAAGCAGGAAGCTCAGCTTCGATGCGTTCAATGGCATCAGAGTTGTTTAATCCCATTTGGAAAAGGTATCTGTAAATATTTTGAATATCACGGATTTGATCGTTTGTGTAATTACGACGACGTAAACCAATTGAATTTACTCCGGCATAAGAAATACGCTCACGACCTGCTTTTACATATGGAGGAACATCCTTACCAATTAAGGTTCCACCTGCAACCATAACATGTGCACCAATGTGAACAAACTGGTGAATAGCCGATGTACCACCGATAATTGCCCAGTCGTCAATAATAACTTCACCGGCAACCTGAACTGCATTGGCTAAAATAACATTGTCACCAATAATGGCATCATGAGCAATATGGGTATAGGCCATTAATAAGCAGTTGCTTCCAACCACTGTTTTTCCTTTGGCTTTTGTACCGCGGTTTACAGTAACGCACTCTCTGATGGTTGTATTATTACCAATTTCAGCCGTTGTTTCTTCTCCTGCAAATTTTAGGTCTTGAGGAATAGCACCAATTACTGCACCAGGAAATATGTTACAGTTCTTTCCAATTCTCGAACCTTCAAGAATGGTAACATTTGATCCAATTGTAGTACCTTCTTCAATAACAACATTTTTATCGATGGTTACAAATGGTTCAATAACCACATTAGGAGCAATTTTTGCTTCAGGGTGGATATATGCTAATGGTTGTTTCATTTGTTATTTGTTTATTGCGTCATTTTTGTCAAAAAGACCTGAACGATTGCTGATTATTTAATGTCTTTATTTTTTATTACCTGTGCAACAAATTCACCTTCCGATACAATGGCATCACCAACAAAGGCTGTTCCTTTCATGTTGGCCATTCCTCTTCTGAATTCGCTCATCAATTCAAGTTTGAATATAAGAGTATCTCCAGGTACAACTTTTTTACGAAGCTTTACATTGTCAATTTTTAAGAAGTAAGTACTATATGCACTAGGATCGTCTAATTGACTAAGTACAAAAATTCCTCCTGTCTGAGCCATTGCTTCAATTTGCAAAACAGCCGGCATTACAGGTTCATTTGGAAAGTGCCCCACAAAGAAAGGTTCGTTCATGGTCACGTTTTTAATGCCCACGATTGATTTTTCGTTAAGTTCAATAATCTTATCAACTAACAAAAATGGGGGGCGGTGAGGTAACATACTTTTGATATCATTGATATCATAAATAGGTTCCTTATTTACATCGTAAGGTGGAGTTTCCGGACGAAGAGCTCTTTTCTTGATCTCTTTGCGAATCAGTTTTGCAAACTCGGTATTGGCCATATGACCAGGACGAGTGGCAATGATACGTCCTTTAATTGGCATGCCACAAAGGGCTAAATCACCAATTACATCCAATAATTTATGACGGGCAGGCTCATTCGGATGAACCAACTCAATATTATTTAGTACTCCCGTAGGTTGAACTTCAACTCTTGGCTTATTGAATAAATCAGCCAGGTTGTCAAGCTCTTCCTGAGATATTTCTTTGTCGATAATGATGATTGCATTGTCGAGGTCACCACCTTTAATCAGGTTGTTTTTTAGAAGAGGTTCCAGTTCATGTAGAAAAACAAATGTTCTGCAGGCACTTACTTCTTCTTCGAAATCATCCAGGGAATCAAGTGTCGCGTATTGATTTGCCAGTAATAAAGATTTGTCAAAAGAAATCCTTACATCGGCACTGAATTCATCATCAGGAAGTGCAACAATTTTAATCCCTTTCTCCTGGTTTTCATACACCATCTTCTCTTTAACAATGAAGTACTTTCGTTCTTCATCTTGTTCCTCTGTACCTGCTTCTTTGAGTGCCTGTACAAAATATTTGGCACTACCGTCAAGTATTGGTACTTCCGGACCATCAACCTCAATAAGACAGTTGTCAATTTTAAATGCAACAAGAGCTGATAAACAGTGCTCTATAGTGCTTACAGTAGCATCGCCTTTAGCTAAGACAGTGCCTCTTTGAGTCATTGTTACATTATCAGCCAAGGCATCAATTACAGGTTGTCCTTCTAAGTCAACTCTTTTAAATTTATATCCATGGTTGGCAGGGGCAGGATGAATAGTAAGATTTACATTTGCTCCTGTATGCAAACCAGTGCCACTAAGGTTTATCGCTTTTTTGAGTGTTTTTTGCTTTTCAACCATATATTCTAATCTACTCTTTCAAACAAAAAAATTAAGCGTTATTCGCTTGTTGTAATAACTCGTCAATTGCTTTTTTCAATTCAGGTAGCTTCCTGAATAGAACGTATGCTTTATTGAAATTCATTATCTCCATTGAAGGACTGCCCAAGTGGATGGTATCTTCTTTTTTGATAGATTTAGATACCCCCGTTTGTGCTCCTAATTTGGTTTTATTGGCAATTTGTATGTGACCTGAAATACCTGTCTGACCGCCGAACATACAATCTGCTCCGATTTTTGTTGAGCCTGCTATACCTGACTGAGCAGCAATAACAGTGTTTTCACCGATCTCTACATTGTGTGCAATCTGAACCAGGTTATCCAGTTTAACACCCTTATTAATTACAGTAGCACCCATAGTAGCTCTGTCAACAGTGGTGTTGGCACCTATTTCAACATGATCTTTTAAAATAACATTACCAATTTGTGGTACCTTTTTATATTCATTATTGGCAGCAGGGGCAAAACCAAAGCCATCACTACCAATAACAGCACCCGCATGAATAGTACAATGATTTCCTATTACACAGTTTTTATAAACTTTTGCGCCTGGGAAAAGGGTTGTATTATCGCCAATCTTAACATTATCACCTATATATACTTGTGGATGAATCTGAACGTTGTTGCCAATCGTAACATTTTCTCCAATATAGCTGAATGCTCCTATGTAAGCAAAGTCGCCAATTTTCGCACTAGCATCAACAAAAGATGGTTGCTCTACTCCGGTTTTCTTCGGCTGGCTTTGTTCGTACATTTCCAGTAATTGAGCAAGTGCCTGGTAGGCATCAGGTACTCTGATTAATGTAGTTGTAATATCTTTTTCTGCAACAAAAGACTCGTTTACAATAACAACATCTGCTTTTGTTTCATAAATGAAGTGCGTGTATTTGGGGTTGGCCAAAAAAGTTAATGTTTCAGGTTTTCCATCTTCTATCTTTGAAACATTTTTAACAATGGCGTCTTGATTTCCTTCAACTTTGCCATTTAATAATTCTGCAATCTGACCTGCTGTAAATTTCATTTAATTCTTTGGTTTATGAATACTTGCCTCACGTAAGACTAGTTTTCAATGCGTAAAAATACGCTATTATTTTGGCTTTGTCTGTAAAAATTTGATGCAAAGCTAGTAAATATATTGACTTTAAAAAATGTAAACATTTGACTGATCTGTCTATGAATGAACGGATTTTGGATGGCACAAGTAATGTTTTGTTACTGTTTTACCTAATACCGAAATATTAAGCATGTCAGATGCCGAAGCGATATCTTTTATGCTCCCGTCGCTAAATAATATATTGATGCGGTCATCGTTTTTGCTGTATGCATTATTGGAAATATGATTCGCAATTACAAAGTAATCTGCGTCATCAGTATTTGTTAACTGCATTTGATCTGCAACAGCTTTTTTTAATTCTTTTATTTGACTGGCTTTAAAAACAGTATTGGAAAAAGCAACTCTAAATAATTTTCTTCCAACAAAATTGGTTGCCAGGTTGGACAGAATTTTATCCGGATGAGAAGTCCAGACTTTTATTGAACTCATAATATCATCATCATCCAATAACGAAAAATGTTGAATTATTTCTTTTTGTGTCTGAAAATCATCAATGGTTGGTTTCTGCTTCATAAAAAATAACAAGTGAGGAGGAGCAAATAACTCTTTGCCTTCAGAAACCAACTGGCGGGCACGTTTTAATATATGTATCAACATTTGCTCAGCAGCCAGTGCTGTTTTATGAAGATAAACCTGCCAATACATCAGACGACGGGCAACCAGAAATTTTTCAATGGAATAAATTCCCTTTGATTCAATCACCAATGAATCTTCATGAATATTCAACATCTTTATTATACGATCAGATCCGATAACACCCTCTGAAACGCCTGTAAAAAAGCTGTCGCGTTTCAGGTAGTCCAGTCTGTCCATATCTAATTGACTAGATACAAGTTGGTGAAGGAATTTCTTATGATATGTGTTATTAAATATCTGAAGGGTCAAATCCAACTGGTTATCGAACTCTTTGTTGAGTTCTTCCATCATCAGTTTGGAGATGTCTTCGTGGTCAACCTCAAGTAAGGTGTTTTCCAGAACATGACTAAAAGGACCATGGCCAATGTCGTGAAGCAAAATTGCTGCATGAACGGCTTTTGATTCTTCTTCAGTAATCTCATGACCTTTAGATCGAAGGATGTCAACGGCTGAGTTCATCAGATGCATGGCGCCCATGGCATGTTGAAATCGGGTATGCATGGCACCCGGATAAACAAAGTGAGTAAGGCCTAATTGCCTTATTCTTCTCAAACGTTGAATATAGGGGTGTTCCATTAAGTCGTAAATGATGTCGAAAGGCACCTTTATGAATCCATAGACCGGATCGTTAATTATTTTTCTTTTGTTTCCTGTTGACATTTCTTAATTGGGGTTGAGTCCAAATTATCTGATTGGGGACGCAAGATACAAAATAGCTGCTTGTATTGCAGTAAAAGATGCTTTAAACCTTTATTTATACACATGAAATGGTAAAATGACTTATTGAGTAATTGATTATTATTTGTCAGGTCATCTAATAAGTTTGGAATAATACTGATTAATAGTTATCTTTGCGGAGATTTACCGAAAAAAGGTATAGGGGACGATTGCAGTCCCCTATTTTATTACACTTAAAAAATGATTGATCCAACATTAATTGAAAATATTGTCACTGCTAAATTCAATGAGGATGATGTGTTTATCGTTGAATTGGCCGTTCGACCAGGAAATAAAATTGTCTTGGTTATCGATAGCGACAATGGTATTCCTATCAGTTACTGTATTGAAGTAAGTAAGTTGATAGATTCGCAATTAGATCGTGAAGTGGAGGATTTTGAGTTGGAAGTGTCATCAGCAGGTATTGGTCAGCCTTTTAAGGTAAAACGCCAGTATCATAAAAACATTGGGAACGATGTGGAAGTGCTAACGGCTGATGGTGCTAAAGTAAAAGGTAAATTAACGACAGTTGCAGAGGATGGCTTTAGTGTTGAAGTAGAAGAAAAAGTGAAGTTGGAAGGCAAAAAGCGTAAAGAATTGCAAGTGCGTTTGATTGATTTTAAATTTGATGAGGTTAAACAGGTAAAAGACATTATATCTTTTTAAATATTCCGAGGTATGGAAAATATTAATCTGATAGATACGTTTTCAGAGTTCAAAGAATTAAAAAATATTGATCGTGCAACCATGATCAGTGTTTTGGAAGATGCATTTCGAAGTGTTTTAATCAAGAGATTTGGAACAGATGAAAACTTCGATGTAATCATTAATGATGACAAAGGTGACTTTGAGATATGGCGTAACCGCGAAGTTGTTAAAGATGAAGATCTGGAAGATCCAAACTTGCAGATTTCATTAACAGAAGCAAAGAAAATTGATGATGATTACGAACTTGGAGAGGAAGTTACTGATGAAGTTAAATTCCTTGACTTTGGTCGTCGTGCAATTTTGAGTCTTCGACAAAATTTGTCGGCTCGTATTTTGGAATTGGAAAAAGATAACATCTATCACAAGTATAAAGATCGCATTGGTGAAATTGTTACCGGAGAAGTTTATCAGATCTGGAAACGCGAAATTCTTATTATTGATGATGAAGGTAATGAACTGATCTTGCCGAAGGCAGAGCAGATTCCTTCAGATTTCTTCCGTAAGGGAGACAGTGTAAGAGCGGTTGTAATTCGCGTTGAAATCCGTAACAATAATCCCTTGATTATTCTTTCCCGTACATCACCAGTCTTCCTTGAGAGATTATTCGAATTGGAAGTACCCGAAATTTTTGATGGTTTAATTACAATTAAGAAAATTGTTCGTGTACCAGGTGAAAGAGCTAAAGTAGCTGTTGAATCGTATGATGAAAGAATTGATCCTGTTGGAGCTTGTGTGGGAATGAAAGGTTCACGTATTCATGGTATTGTACGTGAGTTGAGAAACGAAAATATTGATGTAATAAACTATACAGCCAATACACAGTTATTTATTCAAAGGGCATTAAATCCGGCTAAAATCACAAACATTAAGATTTTGGAAGACCAAGGTCGTGCCGAGGTTTATTTGCGTCCTGAAGAAGTATCATTGGCAATTGGTAAAGGTGGTTTAAATATTCGATTGGCTGGTCAGTTGACTGGTTATGAATTGGATGTATACCGCGAGGTTGATGAGGATGATGAAGACGTTAAGTTGGATGAGTTCTCTGATGAAATAGAAGCTTGGATTTTGGACGAATTAAAAGCGATTGGATGCGATACTGCAAAATCAGTACTGGATCTTTCAGTGGAAGATTTAGTTAAACGTACTGATTTGGAAGAAGAAACCATTCGTGAGATTAGGAGCATATTAAGCGCTGAATTTGAATAAATCGCTATATTTGCGTCGCAAAGCATTGTCCAAACAAAATTAACTTGTAAAGAATAGTCCTGTTATATGGCAGTTGGAAAAAGACTTAGTAAAGTAGCTCGTGAATTCAATGTTGGAATTAGCACCATTGTGGAATTCTTGCATAAAAAAGGGTATGACGTTGAAAGTAACCCTAATACAAAGGTATCGGAAGAAATGTATTCGGTACTTGGACAAGAATACCGTAGCGATTCTAATGTAAAGAAAGAATCGGAAAAGCTAGCTAAATTCAAAGATAAACCAAGAAAAGAGTCAATCTCAATTGAAGATATTCAAGGAGATAATGACTCAGATTTTGATGATGAGGATGATGCTCCGGCTGCCGAAGAACGCAAGTATGAAGCAAAAGGACCTAAGGTGGTTGGTAAGATTGATTTAAATCCTCCTAAAAAGGTTGAGCCTAAAAAAGAAACTCCAAAGGTTGTTGAGGCTCCAAAGGTTGAAGCTCCTAAAAAGGAAGAGCCTAAGGTTGAGAAACCAGTTGAGAAGCCTGTTGAGAAAAAGCCTGAAGAGGTTAAGGAAGAAAAAGCAAAGGTTGTTAAGAAACCTGAACATATTCCAACCCGGGTGGAACCAATTGCTGAAGCTAAAGTAGTTGGTAAAATTGACTTGAATCCTCCAAAAAAGGTTGAAGTTAAAAAAGAAGCTCCAAAAGCAGAAGCTCCAAAGCAAGAGGAAAGAAAACCTGAGAAACCTGTTGTTAAGAAACCTGAGGTAATCAAGAAGGAAGAAACGCCAAAAGCAGAAGCTCCTAAACAGGAATCACAAAGCAGCGCGACAGAAGAGGAAGGAGCATTTCGTCCTACTCAGGTGAAAAAATTGTCTGGACCAACCGTTGTTGGAAAGATTGAATTGCCAACAACACCTACTAAGACAGAAGCGAATAAAGATAACGGTAAGAAGCGCAAACGTAAGCGCATCAAAAAAGATAAAGAAAAGGTTGATATCAACCAAAAGCAGCAACAACCTCAAGCTGGTGGAGAAAAGAAACCACAAGGACAGGGAGAGAAGAAAGAGGTTCGTTCAAAACGTAATCTGAAAGTTAAGAAACGTCCGCAAAAGGCTGAGATTAACGAAGAAGATGTACAAAAGCAAATCAAGGATACGCTTGCTCGTTTAACCTCAAAAGGTAAGAGCAAAGGAGCTAAGCACCGTCGTGAAAAACGTGAAGCCCAGTCACAGCGTCATCAGGCTGATTTGGAACAACAGGAAAAAGAAAAGTCAATTATTAAAGTAACCGAGTTTGTTACTGCTAATGAATTGGCTAACATGATGGATGTACAAGTGAACCAAATTATCTCTACTTGTATGAGCCTCGGTATGTTTGTTTCAATTAATCAGCGATTAGATGCTGAAACACTTACCCTGGTTGCTGAAGAGTTTGGTTACACTGTTGAATTTGTGAGTGCTGATGTTGCCGAATCCATTATTGAGGAGGAGGATAGTGATGAAGATTTGATTGAACGTCCTCCTATCGTTACTGTGATGGGACACGTTGACCATGGTAAAACATCATTACTTGACCATATTCGTAGTGCAAACGTAATTGCCGGTGAGGCTGGAGGTATTACTCAGCACATTGGTGCATATAGTGTAAAAATTGAGAGTGGTCGTCAGATTACATTCTTAGATACACCAGGTCACGAAGCGTTTACCGCGATGCGTGCGCGTGGTGCTCAGATTACAGATATTGCAATCATCATAATTGCAGCTGATGATAACGTGATGCCACAGACAGTTGAGGCAATCAACCATGCATCTGCTGCCGGTGTACCGATTGTATTTGCAATTAACAAAATTGATAAGCCTGGTGCTAATCCTGACAGAATCAGAGAAGAGCTTGCTCAAATGAATTATCTGGTTGAAGACTGGGGTGGTAAATATCAGTGTCAGGAAATATCAGCTAAAAATGGTATCAACATAGAGGAATTACTTGAAAAAGTATTGTTGGAAGCTGATCTTTTAGAATTAAAAGCAAATCCTGGTAAACGAGCTGTGGGTAGTGTTATTGAATCATCCCTGGATAAAGGACGTGGTTTCGTTACAACACTCCTTGTTCAGGCAGGTACCTTACGTGTAGGTGACATGATGCTTTCTGGTTCACATTACGGACACGTTAAAGCAATGTTTAACGAACGTAATCAGAAAGTTGATGAAGTTGGACCATCAGAACCTGCTTTGGTTCTTGGTTTGAACGGTGCACCACAGGCTGGTGAGCGTTTCAATGTGATGGAAGACGAGCGTGAAGCGAAGGATATTGCAAACAAACGTGAGCAGTTACAGCGCGAACAAGGTATGCGTACTAAAAAGCATATTACGCTTGATGAGATCGGTCGTCGTATTGCTATCGGAAACTTCCAGGAACTGAATGTAATCGTAAAAGGTGATGTGGATGGTTCAATTGAAGCATTATCTGATTCATTGATAAAATTATCGACTGAAGAAATTCAGGTGAATGTTATTCACAAGGCAGTAGGTCAGATTTCAGAATCGGATATTATGTTGGCAGCTGCATCCAATGCTATTGTAGTTGGATTCCAGGTTCGTCCTTCATTGACTGCTCGTCGATTAGCAGAAAAAGAAGAAATCGATATCCGTCTGTATTCAATCATCTACGATGCTATCGAAGAATTAAAATCAGCAATGGAAGGTATGCTTTCTCCAGAAATTAAAGAGCAGATTACTGCAACTGTTGAAATTCGTGAGGTATTCAAAATTTCTAAAGTGGGTACCATTGCCGGATGTATGGTGAAAGAAGGAAAAGTAAAACGTACTCATAAGGTGCGTATAATACGCGATGGAATCGTAGTTTATACCGGAGAATTAGGATCATTGAAACGCTTCAAAGATGATGTAAAAGAGGTTGCATCAGGTTATGAATGTGGTTTGAATATCGAAAAATTCAACGATATAAAAGTTGGTGATATCATTGAGGCTTACGAAGAGGTTGAAGTAAGCAGAAAATTGTAAGATTTTACAGCAATCTATAAATCAAAGCCCGGTATTTTACCGGGCTTTTTTATTTTTTAATGCATAATTATTAAATGTTCTTTTGCATATTGATTATGTTGAGTTAGTTTTAGTACATAAATCAATTAATCTGATTCTCAATGTTGGATTATCTTCATAATATTAAAGGTCCCGACTTCTTACTTTATTTTTATATCTATGGGGCCATTGTACTAGTACTGGGATGGATATTAACAAAGATTGATAATACCAGTTCAATGTCGATTCCTGATCCGTCTAATTTTTCGTATCTGGAGCTTGCTTATATACGATGTGGAATTAAAGCTGTAATATCTGTCGTTCTTTATGAGATGTGGAATAAATCTCACATAGAAATGAATACGAAAAGAAAAGCAATTGCTTTTAATCGAAAAGAAGATGTAGTTGCAGACAATCGGAATGAATTGCAAAAATTTATTTGGGACTATCTGGATGACTTCAAATTATACAAAAATATAGTGAGTGATAATTCGGAGCGATTTACTGAAAAATTAAATTTACAGATAGCAAAGGTTAAGCGGGCTAAGATTGTTACCGATGAAGAAATGGTCTTAAAGAATAAGAACATAGCAATACTTACTGTTATTCTTGTATTGTTGCCTGGAATTGTAAAGATGCTGATGGGTATTCAAAATGATAAACCGGTTTTCTTCTTAGTGCTGGAGCTCTTATTTTTTGTGATTCTTTCGTGGATATTATTTGGCAAGAATAAGCCTCATCAAACAAAGATGGGTAAAAAGCTGTTGACGAAGGCAAAGCAGCGATATGATTGGTTAAAAACCAAAAAGGATATTACTTCTGATGAAGAATTAATTGGAGTGGCTATATTTGGAATAGCTGCATTTAATATGACAAATAAAGGGCTGTTTTTGCCGGATACATTCGATAAAAACCCTTCTCCGTGGATCTGGTTTGGTGGGTGCTCAGGTTGTGGATGCAGTGGAGGATATTCTGATGGAGGTGGCGGCTGTAGCAGTGGTTGTGGAAGTAGTTGTAGTGGTGGCTGTGGAGGCGGCTGCGGAGGATGTGGTGGTGATTAAATATAATTCAAATGACAATTCAGTGGCACCTCACAGATAAATGCAACTATCGATGTTTGCACTGTTATCAGGAAGATTATCAGGATAATGGATTGAGTCTTGAAAGTAATATCCAAATACTTTACAGGATCTCATCATTTATTGATGAATTGACCCAAAGGAATTCTAATGTTAAGTGTCATATAAATTTTACAGGAGGAGAACCGTTTTTATATAAATACCTAATGGAACTGATGAATACTGTAGTTACACAATTTCATTTTTCATTTGGTATTTTAAGTAATGGATATTTATTGCCCGAATCTCAGTTAAAGGAACTTCAGAAGTTGCAACCCAAATTCGTTCAGTTAAGTCTGGAAGGGGGCAAGGAAATAAATGATTCAATTAGAGGAAAAGGATCATTTCAGAACGTACAGAAGGCAATTAAAATGTATAGAAAGTATGACATTCCTACTATACTTTCGTTTACTGCCAATTCAAAAAATTATCGGGAGTATTCTAAGGTTGTACAGTTTGCCAGAAAAAATAAAGTAAAAAAAGTATGGACTGACCGATATTTACCCAATAATGACAGTGACGAGTTAGAACTTACTACAGGTCAATTCAGATATCTGAATGCAAGCATTAATGATGCAAAAAATAGTTTTTTAAAAGGTTTTGTTTATAATACTCATGTGAGTTCATCAAGAGCGCTTCAGTTTATAGAATCAGGTGGAAGGCCATATAAATGCTCAGCAGGCAATACACTGCTATCAGTATTGCCTAATGGCGATCTTTTACCATGCAGAAGACTTCCTATTAAATTGGGCAATATATTAAAAGATGATCTTTTGGACATTTATTACAATCATCCTGTTATTCTAAAATTACGGGATTCAAAACAATTGGATGAATCATGCCAGCAATGCCTTTATAAAAAAGATTGTTTTGGAGGTCTAAAATGTTTGTCATATATAAAACATCATGATTTTCACACAAAAGATCCCAATTGTTATATAAAATAAAAAAGCAGCCAGATTACCCGACTGCTTATAATATTGTTAATGATTATATTTTATTCGCCACCCTCGAATTCACTTAAATCATGTGTTTTAAGAGGATTTTTTCTGAGTTCTTTATTCTCTCGCCTGTTATTACAAACATCTATTGCCAAATAAACAGCCTGGCGGAATGAGTCAAAATTTGCTTTATCCTGTCCTGCAATATCAAATGCAGTACCATGATCAGGTGAAGTGCGAATGAATGGCAGTCCAGCTGTATAGTTCACCCCTTTAGAAAAAGTAAGTGCTTTAAATGGGGCAAGACCCTGATCGTGGTACATTGCCAGTATTGCATCAAAATTTTTGAATTGCTCACTTCCAAATAAACCATCAGCTGGATATGGCCCAAGAGCCATGATGCCTTCTTGTTTGGCTTCATCCAATGCAGGAATAATGATGTCTTGTTCTTCAGTTCCCAAAACACCCTGATCACCGGCATGAGGATTTAATCCGAGCACAGCAATCCGAGGTTTACGAATGGAGAAATCCATTGTTAATGTTTCGTTCAGTGTGCGAAGCTTGGCTAAGATCGATTCTTTCGTAATTTTTGAAGGTACATCTTTTAGTGGTATATGACCTGCAACCACTCCAACTTTCATTATATCAGAAACCATTAGCATCAAAGCCTTAGAGCCTTCTGCTTGTTGTTCTAAGTATTCAGTGTGACCTGGAAAATTAAACGAATCGGATTGGATATTTTTTTTGTTTATCGGAGCCGTAACAAGTACATCAATTTTTCCATCTTTCAAATCCTTTACTGCTAACTCCAATGCATTAAAGGCTGCTTCACCACCAATAGTAGTTGATTTTCCCAATTCAACCCGAATGTTATCATCAAGACAATTGATAATGTTAATTCGTTTACTATGAGCCTCATCAATGTCTTTAATGCTGTTTAAGCTGAAATTAGGTATGTTTAAAGCTTTACGATGATAAGCTGCCACTTTTGAAGATCCGTAAATAACGGGTGTAAAAGATTCGAATATACGGTTGTCGGCCAGTGTTTTAAAAATAACCTCATAACCAATACCGTTAATATCGCCTTGGGTTATACCGACTTTTATTAAGTTTTCACTCATTTCTATATTGTTGTGCCCATAGGGCATTAAATGATTCGTTTTTCAGACTAAAAGTAATAAAAATGACTTATTAGTCAGCATAATTCATTCAATTGTGACAGCCTTATCTTTATTATGATCTGTTCTTAAGGAATTCGTATAGCAATCGTACTCCAACTCCTGATGCCCCATAACCTCTGTAGCTGTCTTCTGATTTTACAAATGCTGGTCCGGCAATATCCAGATGTATCCATGGAGCATCAACAAACTGACTAAGAAATTTACCTGCTGTGATGGAGCCACCTTCTCTTCCACCGATATTTTTGATGTCGGCAACCTCTGATTTGATCAAATCGTCGTAATCCTCCCAGAAAGGAAAGCGTACAATTCTTTCGTTAACACTGAAACCAGCTTGCGTAATATCTTCGAATACCTTATCGCCGGCTGTTCCCATGCCAACTGTTGCATACTGCCCAATTGCCATAACTGCACTTCCGGTTAAAGTAGCCAGGTCAATAACCAATTCGGGATCATATTTTTTCGAGTAACTTAAGGCATCAGCCAGAATCAATCGACCTTCAGCATCTGTGTTTAATACTTCAACTGTTTTTCCGTTATGCATAGTAAGAACATCTCCCGGAACAATTGCATTTCCACCAGGACGGTTATCTGTTGCAGGGATTAATCCAATAACATGAACCGGTAATTTATTGGCTGCAACAGCCATTAATGTTCCGGTTACCGATGCCGCACCTCCCATGTCAGATTTCATATCATCCAAACTTCCCGGAGGTGTTTTAAGGTTGATTCCACCTGTGTCAAAAACAACACCTTTACCAACCAATACAACAGGTTTTGTATTGTTAGCATTGTCAGGTTTCCATTCCAGAATATGAAATGCCGGTGGATCAATACTACCTTTATTTACTCCTAATAACCCGCCAAATTTCAGTGATTCTAATTTAGCTTTGTTGAAAATCTCAACCGAAAATCCATATTTTTCTCCAAGCTGCTCAATTATTTTTGAAAGAGCTGCCACATCCAGTGTTGATACAGGCTCATTAACCAAGTCGCGTGTTAAAAAAACACTTTCACAAAGCAATTGTAATTCGTTTAAGTCAACTTGATTAACTACGGCTGAAGCTACCCAAATGGTAAAGTCATTAAAACTCTTATCTTTTTTTGTTTGGTATTTATCAAACTGATAGGAAGAAAGAGCCAGTCCTTCTGCAAGAGCCAGAACAGCAGCCTTATTACCGGTTGAATCATAAAGGCAGATGGCTTCCTTTTTGTCTTTACGCATGCCTGAAGTAATGGTATGCCCATTCTTCCTGATTTTCTCAATAGCAGTATCACTTAACATTTCATTCTCAATAATCAGAACATGGTAAGTGATATTGTAGGTAGTGATGGTTATAAGTTTTTCGTCGGCTTCTTCTTTTTCTTTTACAAAGGCCAAAGCCTCATTATTAAAACCGAAATCTTTTAATACGTTAGTATCATTAACCAAAAACAGGTTGCGAACACCTTCTGGTTTCTCTCCTGTGTGTTTTATTTGAAGTGTCATAGTTCTTTTATTTACAGTTACTAGCTATCCAACAAACCGAAGTCGTTTTCGGTTGAGGGATTTTTAGCTTTAAAGTATTCTCTTATCATCACTTTTTTTAATTCGCGATGAATAATCAGTTCTGTAAGGGCTTCTTCGTAAGTGGCATCCGTCATTTCATTCTGATAATGAGCAACCTGATTTTCCGTGACATCAATCCGATATAAGAAACTTAAAAAGCGTGTGTAGTGCTCACTTAAAATCGCTTCCAAATGTTTCTTCATTTGTCCGAATAGTTCATCGTAAAAATTCTCAACACTACCAGAAAAATGAACATCAAAGCCAAATTCAGCAAAGTCCTTTATGATCTGAGCGGCAGTTTTTCGGATTAAGTCTTCTCTGGTGCATGCCTGTTGTAGAGCTTGTCGATTGAGTTCCGGAAGCATTATTGTATAAAGTTAAAAGTGTACATCAAGGCTTCGAGCTGTCTGATTTTATCCCTTTTTTCAGATTTCTCAGGGCAATAAACAAAACCTTCAGTAACTACCACGCGGTTGTTTTTTAAATCATGATGAGCATGCAAAATAAATGGGCCTCCCATCATGTCACCCATAACTTTCCATAAACCTCTTATTTCAACTACAGGAATATCGTTGATTTCTGCTGTTTTATAAATTACAGGGAAGTTGTGTTCTGTAGTCATATATGAACCATCACTTGGACCCGGTACATTCTTTTGCAACACTGAATCACGCTTATTCAATAAATATTCTTTAGAGAATGTACCTTCACCTATGTAAGGAAATTCGTAAACCAGAAAACCTTGAGTGCCCCATTGAGCATCTTCACCCAGCCATGTAAAGTGTCCTTGGGTATTTCTGTTTTTGAAATTGGCAGGAATACTAAGGTTGATATTCCATTCGGTTTTTATTTCTTCAATGATTTGTGAGTTAGGAGTAGCCTTAAAATAACTAATGCTACGCTCTCTTTCTGCTTTATTGAAGAAACTCAACATGCGCAAGGTATGTCGTTCTAATAATTGCCCCAGGCTAGTGGTATCTTTAGCCGAAATACGAACCATTGACTGTGGACGAGCCCAATAATCACGAAAATACATAACTGTATCATTCTTTATATTAGCTGATATCTCTGTAACTATAAGGTTTCTGAACGTTCTTAGGTTCGATGAAAATCCTCTGTGCGGAGTAATGAGCATGTCAAAGTGAGGTTCGTCCTGAGGTAGTCCTAAATATGTTTCGAGTACGGCTCTTTGCAAGTCTTTTCCGGCTTCAGATTGTTTTATCTTATCATCCATCACAATGAGAAGTTCTCCGGCCTTACCAGCTACATTGGGTTTATAATTACTTTTTTTATCCTTGCATGAAAAAATAAGTAAACTAATAAATAATAGTAATCCGTATTGTCTGAAGTACTTATTCATAATATTTGATGTTTTATAATCATTTATTCTGTGGCTAAAAAGCTTTCTTTCCAATTTAATTTCTCTGGATTGTTTATTTCATCCACCACAAAAAAATAGTTTTCTTCCTTTTTTGGTTGCCAGATTACCAGCTTTTGACCAACATAAAGATCCCTTTTTTTCATGTTGTTCCAGAGCATTATGTCACTGATACGGCAATAATGATCGATGGCAATTTTATGGAAATATTCACCTTTACTAACTACATGATCAACTTTCTCACGTCCGTTGGTATCTCCAACTGGAATTAATTCTACTACCGGTCCCCCTGCATTCTCAAGATTTTTCTCAGCTTTTACAAAACTGACGATATTAACTTTTGGAAGAAAAATTCGAGTTGGCAAGTCGTTTGCCGGTATATAATCTTTAATAAATGACGGGTTCAGCCAGCGTAGCATTTCCATTGATGCGCCCGAAGCATCGCTTACTTGCTGAAAGGTTAATGATTTTGAAACAAATACAGTGTCAATTTCATTAAAATTCATTTTAGGTGGATTGGCCTCAACTTCATGTTTATTGTAGTTGTTCATCACATAATTAACAGCAATAAAGGCAGGTACATAACTTTTTACAGCGGCAGGAAGATAAGGTTGTAACTCCCAGAAATCTGTTTTACCGCCTGAGCGTTCGATAGCATTTTGCACTACTCCAATGCCTCCGTTATAAGCAGCAAGGGCTAATTGCCAATCGTTAAGATTGTGATAAAGATAACGTAAATATTTGCAGGCTGCTTCAGTGCTCTTTACCGGGTCGCATCGTTCATCAACATAGGTGTCAACTTTCAAATCAAACATTCGGGAGGCATGATACAGAAATTGCCAAAGTCCCATGGCTCCTGACTTAGATTTTGCTCTGGGGTCTAGTGCTGATTCTACAATAGCCAGGTATTTTAATTCCATTGGCAATTCATATTTGGCCAGATATTCTTCAAATAAGGGAAAATACATTTCAGAAAGGCCAATGATGTTTGCCAGATGATCGCGTCTTTTTACGGTATAGACATCAATAAAAGCCTGCACCTGTGAATTGTAGTCCAGATTGATGGAGGTTTTTTTATCCAGTTCTTCCAGCCTGTTTTGATACATCCAATCGGGATAGTGAGGTAAAACAGCTTCAGCACTGCTTTGTGCAGAAATAAGTTGAACAAACACTAAAATGAACAAAAAAACAATAATCCTCATCTCACATCCTGTTAAAAGGGCATATTATCAATATGCAAAAAAGGCCAATCCTCAAGGAGGGCGGCCTGAATATTTTTATCAAAAAGCTACCTTACTCGGCAGATTTATCTTCTATTTTGTCTTTTTTGTCTGATTCTTTGTCAGTACCATCTTCGTTGCGGGCCTTCTTAAATTCTTTCATACCTTGTCCAAGACCTTTCATCAACTCAGGAATTTTACGACCTCCGAATAACAACAACAAAGCCAAAATAATTAAGATCCATTCTGGTCCACCAGGCAATGCCCAAAGTATAATGCTAGCTAGATTCATTTTAAAAAGTTTTTGTTACTACAAATTTAATTAATTGACTTTATTTTGAGAACAATTTAAAGATATCATTTCCATTGGCAAAAAGAAGTAATCCAAATAATAAAATCATACCTGTAACCTGAGCATATTCCATAAATTTATCGCCGGGTTTACGACCGGTAACAATCTCGTAAAGCAAGAATAATACATGTCCACCATCTAAAGCCGGAATAGGTAGTATATTCATAAAGGCAAGGATAACTGAAATCAAAGCAGTATTGCTCCAGAATATTAACCAGCTCCAGTTTGCAGGGAATAGTTTTCCCATAGCACCAAAACCACCTACTTGCTTTGCGCCTTCTTTTGTGAAAATAAGACGCATTTGCTTTACATAGTTGATCAGTGTGTCGAATCCCATCTTAACACCGATAGGAAAAGCTTCCCATAAGCCATACTTATGCATTTTAATTTGTGCATAACCGGTTGCTCCCGAAGCAGCAAAACCGATGGTTCCGTTTTCTGAAACATCTGCTTTAAGAGTCATTGGCTGGCCATCACGATAAATACCTAAATCGATATTTTTCGTTTTTTGATTTTGCATTTCATCAGTAAACTCATTGAAAAAAGCTGTTGATTTATCGTTAATGCTCACTATACTGTCGCCAACCAATAAACCAGCTTCTTCTGCTTTCGAATTCTTAACAACCTCGCCAACCACAACAGGCATTCGTATGCCAGCAAAATCCTTTACTTCATTTCTTAAGAAAGTCTGGTCGTAACTTTCAGGAATTGTTACTGAAATAATTTCATCTCCGCGTTTAACTGTAAGGTTTTTACCTTTCTCAATAAGAATAAGTCTTGCAATATCACTGCTTGATTCAACATCAAAGTCGTCAACTTTCAATACGATGTCTCCATCCTGCAAACCTATTTCATGACCAATTTCGTGGTAGTATAAACCGTATTTTGCTGTTTCAACAGGCATATAGGACTCTCCCCATTTATAGAGAATCATCCAGAAGATGAATAAGGCTGTGATGAAGTTTACTACAACTCCGCCAACCATAACCAATAGTCTTTGCCAGGCTGGCTTTGATCTGAATTCCCAGGGTTGGGCAGGTTGAGACATGGCTTCTTTATCCATCGACTCATCGATCATACCGGATATTTTAACATAGCCACCTAATGGCAGCCATCCTACTCCATATTCAGTTTCACCTTTTTTGAATTTAAATAACGAGAACCATGGGTCGAAAAATAAATAGAATTTCTCCACTCTGATTTTGAATAAACGGGCAAAAAAGAAATGGCCAAACTCGTGCAAAATAACGAGTATGGAAAGGCTTAAAATTAATTGTACGGCTTTTATAAAAATATCCATTAATATCAGTTTTCGTAATTAGGCAACAAATATATCTTTTTCTATTTAAAGTAGATTAACCATTAACAGCTCATGTGTAAGTGTCTCTTTTTACATTAAGATAGTTGCGGTAAAATCATTAAATTTTATTTTCTCTTCTTGATTATTTCAGAAGCCAGTTCCCGGGCTTCTGCATTTGAGTTTAGGTAATCATCAAACGTTGGAGCAGCTATAAATGTTGACTGTTCCATTGTTTTTTCAATAATATCCGACATTTCAACGAAACCAATCTTACTCTTTAAGAAGTTATCGACAGCAATTTCGTTGGCTGCATTAAGAATACAAGGCAGATTACCGCCTTTTTTCATTGCTTCAAATGCAAGATCCAGATTTCGGAAAACTTTTATGTCAGCCTTTTCAAAAGTTAATGAAGGATAATCTAAAAAGTTAAAACGCTCAAAGTTAACTTTTAGTCTTTCAGGAAAAGATAAGGCATACTGAATAGGTAAGCGCATATCCGGCAATCCCATCTGAGCTTTCATAGATCCGTCTTCGAACTGGACCAGAGAATGAACGATGGACTGAGGATGTACTACAATGTCAATTTGTTCAGGTCGTAATCCAAATAACCATCTTGCTTCAATGGCTTCCAAACCTTTATTCATCAACGAAGCACTATCAATAGTGATTTTATCGCCCATGCTCCAGTTAGGATGATTCAATGCCTGACAACGCGTTACTTTCCTCAGGAACTCAACATTCTTTCCTCTGAAAGGTCCACCTGAGGCAGTTAGATAAATCTTTTCTATTGGATTATGATATTCGCCAACAAGACATTGGAAAATGGCTGAATGTTCTGAGTCAACCGGCAAGATGCTAACTTTGTATTCATGGGATAGTTTGGTGATAATATCACCTGCCACCACCATGGTTTCTTTATTTGCTAAAGCTATTGTTTTTCCGGCTTTGATCGCATTTACAGTAGGTAGTAATCCTGAAAACCCAACCATGGCAGTTAATACAATATCAACCGAGTTCATCTCAACCACCTGGGCAATTGCTTCTTCGCCTGCGTAAATTTTTATATCATGGTCAATTAAAGCATCGCTGACCTGCTTGTATTTTTCTTTATTGCCAATTACAACAGTGTTAGGCTTAAATTTTATTGCTTGCTCAATTAGCAGTTCTGCACTGTTATTGGCTGTTAATATCTCAACTGAAAAGTTTTCGGGATGTTGTTCAATAACCTCAAGTGTTTGCCTGCCAATGGATCCTGTCGATCCAAGAATCGCTATCTTTTTTAACATGAATCTACCCTTGTGTGTGTATTTTGTCTTTACTCAAAAGAGATGTATTGTTCGGCATCAACAGCAATGCCGTTATACCATAATTCGAAATGTAAATGTGGTCCGGTTGTTAATTCGCCTGAGTTACCAACATGTGCAATGGCTTCACCTGCCTGTACCTTATCACCCATACTTTTTAATAGCCTTTCGTTGTGCTTATACAATGAAATAAGGTTATGACTATGTTGTACCTGAATGACATATCCTGTTTCCACAGTCCATCCGGTAAATATGACCGTTCCATCAAGAACGGAGCTAACTCTGGCCCCTTCTTTTGCAACAATATCAACTCCATAATGACCTTCTGATTCACCGAATTTGTTGACAACAACCCCTTTTAGTGGTGAAAATAGAAAGCGATGTTCCAGTTCAAGTTTAGAGCTGGTAGTTTCAAAAGCAGATAAGTTAAACTTCTCTTCCTGTTCAACTTGTTCTCTAAAGATTGAATCTTCTTCTGATTTTTTGAAGGTTATTTTATTATTGTTAATGGAGCCGGTACTATCCAGATCTTCAGCTGTGGCACCTTCTGGTAACTCACCAGACATGATTGCCCGGATATCTCTAAAGAATCTGTCGCGTCTTTCAATCTCCATAATCAGGCTGTCAACCCTTTGTGTGTTTTGAATGATCATACGTCTTTCTTTCCCTGAGGGATAGCCAGGTATGTATTCACGTAATCCTGTAAAAGCAATCAGGTAAATAACAGAAATGATCAGTATAATAAAAGTGATACCAATGCTTATAAAAACATTCAGTCTTGAAAGTCTCATTCCAAAGACTTCTTCATATGTTTGTTCATTAAAGACAGCAAGTCGGTATTTATGTTTTAACTTCTGAACTAGTGTCTTGCTTTTTTCTGTTTTTGCCATTTATTGATGAAGATTTTTCAACGAAAACAAAGGTAAAAAAACTACTCAATTATAGGGTTAATTTTCTTGCCATTGTTTAGACCTTTGTATAAGAAAGGTATTCTAACATTAAACTGATAAAATCTTTATTTATTTTAAATTTTGCAGACATCTCTTCTAAAAAAAGTGTATTCACCAACGAAAAATTAGTATTCATCCATGTGTGATTTCATTCATCCTTCTTAATTGATATTTTAACCGTAAAGAATTTTGATCTAGTGGAAAAGCCTTTAATTCCTTTGGTTAAGAGTTTTATGGCATCTATTTTTACATCAGGAAAACAATAGACGGCGGACGGTAATTAAACGCTAAAAGGAAAGAAAGATGGATATTAAATTAATTGTAGCATTAGGAGAAATTAGAACTCACGCTAAAGTTAGCAGCATTGATTTCCCAAAACGTAATGAATTACAAATTTCGTTTGCAGATACGTTTGCAGATTTAATTATACCTATTCGTCCGGACATGGACAGTAATCTATTGGTTGGTATTTTTTATAACTATCTAAACCGACCTGAAAGTAAATTGGCAAGAGCATAAGTTTATTCAATAATAAGTTTTTGAACAGCGAAAGGTTTATAACATGAACCTCTCGCTGTTTTTTTATACTTTTATCTGTGTAACAATAAGAGGTTAATGTCATGAGAATAAAAGTATTTGTCTTACTTATTTTATTTCCGGTTTTAGTGAGTGCACAGGATCGGATAACCGGAAGGAATTTTGCTTCACGTAGTGAGGTGATTGGTAAAAACGGGATGGTTTGCACAAGTCATCCGTTGGCAACACAAGTAGGATTAGATATACTGAAACAAGGAGGATCAGCCATTGATGCGGCTATTGCTGCTAATGCCACTTTAGGGTTGATGGAACCAACCGGTTCGGGTGTTGGGGGTGATTTATTTGCGATTGTTTGGGATGCAAAAACACAGAAACTATATGGTTTAAATGGAAGTGGACGATCACCGCAAGATCTCTCATTGGATTATTTCAAAAATCAGGGGTTAGATATGATTCCGTCATTTGGGCCATTACCTGTTACAGTTCCGGGGTGTGTTGATGGCTGGTTTGAGTTACATTCTAAATTTGGAAAACTTCCAATGAAGAATATTTTGCAACCCGCAATCAATTATGCTGAAGACGGATTTCCATTAACTGAGCTCATAGCTTATTATTGGAAGTTATCAGTAAACAGATTTAAAAAGTACCCTAATGTAGTTGATACCTATACCAATGATGGTTTAGCACCCGAGAAAGGACAAATATTTAAGAATCCATATTTAGCTAACACCTATAAGATAATTGCGGATAAAGGTCGGGATAGTTTTTACAAAGGTAAAGTCGCAAATACTATTGCAGATTTTATTAAAAGTCAGGGTGGTTTTCTGTCAACGAAGGATTTGGCAGCACACCATAGTGAATGGGTTGATCCTGTTTCAATAAATTACAGGGGTTATGATATTTGGGAATTACCGCCCAATGGTCAGGGGATAACAGCGCTGCAAATGTTATCTATCTTAAAAGGATATTCTTTCAGAAAAGATGAATATGGAACTGCACGTCATTTACATTTGGTTACTGAAGCAAAAAAGCTTGCCTTTGAAGACCGGGCTAAGTATTATGCCGATATGCAAATGACAGATGTTCCGGTTGAGAAATTAATTTCTGATGAATATGGAACTGAACGGAGGAATTTAATTAATGAAGACCGTGCAGGTTCATATCAGGCTGGTGAGATAAGTGCCGGTGAAACAATATATCTGACAGTAGCCGATCAATGGGGAAATATGGTTTCGCTGATTCAGAGTAATTACCGTGGAATGGGATCGGGAATGGTTCCACCGGAATTGGGTTTTATGTTGCAGGACCGAGGGGAACTTTTCTCTTTAAATGCTGATCAGGCAAACGTGTTTGAGCCTGGCAAAAGACCTTTTCATACTATAATACCTGCATTTGTAACAAAAGATGGAAAGCCTGTTATGAGTTTTGGTGTGATGGGAGGTGATTTTCAGCCGCAGGGACATGTTCAGATTTTAATGAATATCATTGATTTCGGTATGAATCTTCAGGAAGCAGGTGATGCTCCCCGATTTAGTCACGATGGGTCATCCACTCCAACAGGTCTTTCATCAAAAGGAAGAGGTGAGACTCATCTGGAAACAGGATTTGATCCGCAACAAATTTTGGGATTGACAAGATTAGGTCACCGGGTGACTTTTTCGCCTGGTGAATATGGTGGTTATCAGGCAATCTGGTATGATGCAGATAAGGGAGTTTATTTTGGCGCATCTGAATCTAGGAAAGATGGAAATGCAGCAGGTTATTAATGATTTAACATTTGTTTTATTCGATAACAATTAAAATTTTATTGTGTTAATAATGCCTTCAAACTACAAATATGAGCAACTAATCAAAATAAATTATAAAGGAAGTGTATTTTATATATTTTGGTGGTGTTAAGTATTTTGCATGGATTGGAAGAGATTATTTTTCAGGAATAAAAAACATAATAATTTACTTGAAACCTTCAAGAAGGTTGAGCCTGTGATATATGATATTTTTTCACCGAGTAATCGTCATATTGGCGATGATTATTTTCGTTATATCGGTCAGAAAATATGTGGATTAATCTCAGCAGATTATTTAATGATTGGGACTTATCAAAATAAGCAAAACTCAATTGAGTCTTTGGTTTATTGCAGTAGTACTGATTTTTATGACAATATTGTTTATCAAATGAATGATACTCCCTGTGTCAATGTTGTCGGAAAAAATACACATACAATTACCAATTGTGCGTGGGAACAATTTGCCAGAAATACACCTTTATCAGAAAATCTTGTTGAAGGTTATATAGGAATCCCGTTATTTAATTCTTCAGACGAGCCAATTGGAATAATAGTGGCATTGTTTAAAGATCCAATTATTCAGGATTATAAAACAATTGAATCACTGATGTATTTGTTTACTCCCCGTTTAAGTACTGAGATTATACATTTACAAGCTAAAGAGGAAGTTAGAAAGCGAAATGCTGAGTTGGAGCTAATGCATCGTGCATTAAAAGATAAAAATAAGAAACTTGATTATTCAGTTGCTGAATTGCGCAAAGCTCAGCTTAAATCAAAAGAATATGATCAGTTAAAATCAACATTCCTTGCTAATTTAAGTCACGAAATAAGAACTCCTTTAAACGTGATATTAGGTTTTATGGAACTTCTTCGATCTGATTCATTGACGGTGGAAGAGCGTGATGAGTATGTTGATATTGTTAATTTAAATGGTTTGCAGTTGCTTAAGGTGATGGATGACCTGATTGATATTTCAAAGTTGCAAACAAGATTGATGCAGGAAGAATATAGCAAGGTTGTGTTAAATGATTTAATGGAACATACTCATACCTATTTTGCGAAACAAGCATCAGTTATTAAAAAGAATGTCAATATCAATTTTGAAAATGGATTGAAAGATGGAATGGATGTTATCATTTCTGATCAGGAAGCTTTATCAAAGGTGATGAAACATCTCTTGGACAATGCCTTAAAGTTCACGAACGAAGGTGGTGAAATTAGTATTGGGTATGAGGTTCAGGATGATCAACTAATGTTTTTTGTTAAAGATAGTGGAATTGGAGTACAGCCCGGTCAGGATGAAATTATTTTTGATATGTTCCGTCAGGGTTCTGAAAGCTTTAAACGTGAGTTTGGCGGTAACGGACTTGGTTTAGCCATATCTAAGAAATACGTTGAGACCTTGGGTGGTCAAATCTGGCTGGATAAGCAATACAAGAAAGGGGCTTGTTTCCGATTTACAATACCCTTTGAATTATCACAAATAAATAATGCCACATTTAATCTTAAAAGGCAGCCATTAGTAAACCAATATCTTTAGAAGGTAGGCTAAAACGGTTGGCTATCAGGTTGTTTGTTAGTATTCCTTTGTACAGATAGACTCCCTGACTGATGCCTAAATTTTCTTTTATTAAATTTTGAATGCCTCCAGACTCACCAATGCTTAAAAGGATTGGAGCAAAGATATTACTTAAGGCAATGGATGAAGTACGCGAAACTCTTGAAGCTATGTTAGGCACACAATAATGAATCACTCCATGTTTATGGAAGATGGGGCGATCAAAGTTGGTACACTTACTTGTTTCGATACAACCACCCTGATCCATGCTTAAATCAATGATAATAGAGCCGGGTTTCATTTGCGAAACCTGATCTTCAGTAACCATAAATGTATGTCCTGCCTGCAGGTAACGAAGGCTTCCGATTAAAGCATCTGCACTTTGCATGGCTTTTGTTACTGCTGGTGGATGTAATACTGAAGTAAAAATACGTTGCCCGATATTACGTTCAAGCTCCCGAAGTCGGTGAAATGAGTTATCAAACACTTTAACAGAAGCACCTAAACCTAATGCAGCCCTGGCAGCAAATTCACCTGCTGTTCCTGCTCCTAAGATAACAACTTCGGCTGGCGAAATGCCGGTGATACCCCCTAATAATACACCTTTCCCATTATGTGCTTTACTCAGATATTCACTTGCGATCATAACTGAGGCTGCACCTTCAATCTCACTCATACTGCGAATGATGGGATAACAATCATTACCATCTTTAAGGACTTCGTAGCCAATAGCAATTATCTTTTTATCCATCATTTTTTGGATGGATTCACGACTTTGATTGTAAAGATAAATGAGTGAGAAAACAACCTGATTAGGCTTTAATAGTTCTATTTCTTCGTCGTTAGGGGCTGAAATCTTAAGAATAATGTCGGCCGTAAAAACTTCTTTTTTCTGAACTATTTTAGCTCCGCATTCGGCAAAATCATGGTCGAAATAATTGGCCCTGTCGCCAGCACCTGCTTCGAACAGAACAGAATGGCCATTGGCAATAAGTAGCTCAACACCCTGTGGTGAAAGAGGAACTCGGTTCTCGAAAAAAGAAAAATCTTTTGGGATGCCAATGGTAACCAACTTCTTTCTCTTTCCTGTCTCAAGCATTTCTTCTCTGGGTAACAAGTGAGTCTGTCCCATTAAAGAATAAGGTTTGTTTTCGCCCATCATAAGTTAAATGCTACCTGTTATTTATCTAATTCCAATCTGCCTGAAGATAGCAAAAAAGATCAACTTTCAGAAAAGTTATTGTTTCTCAATGGTTAGTTTTCGCCTTCCATCCATTTCTTCAGTAATGTGCAATTCAAGACGACCGTTGGGTAATAACGAAGCAATTTTTTCAGGCCATTCAATCATACAATGGTGGCCTGAGTATAAGTAATCTTCATAACCCATGTCGTAAGCCTCTTCCTCTTCTTTCAGTCTGTAAAAATCGAAATGATAAACAATATCATCTTTCTGATTATGATATTCGTTTACAATGGCAAAACTAGGGCTGTTAACTGTGTCCTCTATATTTAATGCCTTACAAAGCGCTTTAATAAAAGTAGTTTTGCCAACTCCCATTTCTCCATAAAAAGCCATCACCCGTTCGTTGGCATATTCAGCAAGAAAGGCTTGTGCAACCTCATCGATTTTATCTAATGAATCAATATAAAATGTATTCATATCATACTATTGTGTCTGCAAAAATAATCTTTGGAAACGAAAAAGTCATCAATTATTTTCGGCCTTTTAACTGGGAACAAGGAATTATCATTTCTTCAAGTGAAATACCACCATGCTGAAAGGTATCGCGATAATAACTTACGTAATGATTGTAATTATTAGGATAGGCAAAAAAATCGTTGTTGCAGGCAAAAATGTATGTTGTTGAAACATTCAACTTTGGTAAAAAGGCTTTGTCAGGTTGCTTAATTTCAAATACCTCTTTTTCTTTATAGGCAAGATTTTTTCCTTGCTTATAGCGTAAATTGGTGTTTACATTGCGATCACCAATAACTTTAACAGGATTCTGAGCACGTGTTGTTCCGTGATCGGTAGTCAAGATGATTGTAACGTCTTCTTCTTTTAAACGCTGAAGTAATTCTTTTAACGAAGAATGGTTGAACCAAGATAAGGTTAGTGATCGGTAAGCTGCTTCGTCGCGAGCAAGCTCTTTAATCATTTTAACTTCGGTGCGGGCATGAGAGAGCATATCCACAAAATTAAAAACAATCGCATTTAAATCATTTTCCAAAAGACTATGGAGATTATCCAGCATGTTTTTGCCGCCTTCGTTGTCTGTTATTTTATGATAGCTGTAACTTGCTTTTTTTCTGAATCGATCAAATAAAGTACCTAATAATTCTTCTTCGTATTGGTTTTTGCCTTCTTCTTCATCTTCATCAACCCAAAACTGAGGGAACATCTTTTTAATTTGAGAAGGTAAAAGGCCTGAGAAAATTGAGTTACGTGCATATTGGGTCGCTGTAGGTAATATGCTGTAAAAAGGAGTTTCCTCTTCAATCAAATAATCTGATGAAATAACCCTTTTTAGTACTTCCCACTGATCGTATCGGAAGTTATCTATCACGATAAAGAAAACTTTTTTACCCTGATCGAGAAGGGGCAATACTTTGTTTTTAATCAGGTGATGTGACATCAATGGTGCATCATCTTCGTTATTTAACCATTCGATGTAATTTTTTTTGATGAATTTTGTAAACGACTGGTTTGCTTCATTTTTCTGCATGCGAAGCACTTCGTCCATGGCACCATCTCCCTGTTCCAATTCAAGCTCCCAATAGATGATGCGTTTGTAAACTTCAACCCAATCTTTATATGTAAACGAGTCGTTTATTTTAAGTGCAATTTTCCCAAATTGTGACTGGTAGCCCGAAGTGGTTGTTTTGGTTACCAGCTCTTTGGTGTTAAGATTCTTTTTGATGGTAAGAAGGATTTGTCTTGGATTCACAGGTTTAATAAGGTAATCAGCTATTTTATTGCCGATGGCCTGATCCATGATATCTTCTTCTTCACTTTTGGTGATCATCACAACCGGAATTTCAGAACGAAGCTCTTTTAAGAAGTTAAGTGTTTCGAGACCGGATAAGCCTGGCATGTTTTCATCCAGAAAGATAAGATCATAAAAACTCTTCTCAACCATTGTAAGAGCATCCTGACCATTTGTAGATGTTTCAACGGTATAACCTTTTTCTTTCAGAAACATGATGTGTGCCCGTAAATGCTCTATTTCATCATCTACCCATAGAATTTTTATGTTGCTGTCACTCATAACTTTCCCTTTCTTAACTAATAATAATCTTTATAGAACATTTCATAAGATCTGAGAGTTGGTCTCTTCAACAGAATTTCAAGATTCGCTGGTGATATACTCCAAATATAGTGTTCCTTTCGAATAATATCCCGCGTAAGAAAATCATTAGAGTTAATTTCACCAATAAATCCTTTGGCTTCATCTACGTTATTGAATCCCGCAATATTTAAAGCACGATAATTGGTGCCAAGATCAATCAAATCTACTTTTAATCGGTTTCCAAACTTGTTACGTGCGAAATTGGTATAGATTGTTTTTAGTCTATTGTAATCCAACCGTGTTTTCTCAATTATTACGATAATGTTATGTGTCGTATCCGGAGCATAGCTATAAATAGATCTTCGTTTTGGTTTTTCCGGTTGCTCTACTTCTTCAGTTTTAGTTGAATCAGCAACAGGTGATGTTGTAATACTGGCTGCTTCTTCTGCTTTATCGCTTGCTTTATTTTCTTCAACTTCCGTTGTTTCTTTTGGATGTTCAGCAGTTGTTTCAATTATTTCTTCAACTTTTTCTTCCTCTTGTTTTGAAGTACTTTCATCAATTTCAGGTTCTTCTTTTCTTACTTTGTCCAGCTCTTTTTTCGTAACCATGGTCAGATAGTAAGTGTTGAAGAATTCCATGTATTCCTTTATCAGGCCTGATAAGTAGAACTTATTGGCATTTGATTGAGAGATAACCGCAATGTTGTCTTTAAAGAAGTCAAATTTGAAAAACTCGGGTCTCTCGCGCAACGAATAGAAATAGTCCATTGCCTCACCTTTGTTTTTAAAACCACTTACGATGATGGCTCTGTCTCCATTGATCAACGTTTGCTCCTTTATTTCGAAATCGTGCAATAAGTAACGTGAGAAGTTATAATCTGCCACATTGTAAATTGCACGGTTGACATTAGCATTCTCAATCTGCATAACCACTAATTCATAAGGCTCATTTTCGGTATAAACAAATTGAATTTGGTCAGCTGATGTTCTACCTTCACCGGAGAGATTGTTGATATCAGAACTTGTTTTTGTTCCCTTTGGCGATGCTGAAAATAATGTGCCTTGAACGGGAGTCTTTCCTTCTTCAAGGTGCTTAATTAACTGTTCCGCTAATGCAGATTCGTCTGTTCCAGGTGCTTTAATGATTAATGAGTCAAGATCGCTTCTGAAGAAACCTGTATTGCCCAGTTTTCCTTGTGATAAGGCTCTTAATAGATAATATTTAGGCAATAAAGGATTATCATTCTTTGATTCAATTACATCACTACTTTTTTCTATTACATCGATAAAACGACCAAAAAGAAAGTCTTCATATGTTTTTTCGTAGGCAAGATCCTGTTCTTTCTTAATTTTATCCAACTTATTAAAGAAATCAGGATCGTTCAGGTAAGTTACAAAACGGCTGTCTGGGAATTCTGTTTCCAGTCTTCGACGCGTTGATGCCATACCGGCCTCATCTCCATTAAGTCGGTAAGCATTATATAGAGCCACTAATGCCTGATCTCTCATTCTACCTTCAGGATATCGTTTCAGTAAGTCCTCTAAAGATTCTATCGATTTTGGGTAATTCTCCAGACGATCCATAAATAAAAGCCCCATCTCCATCAACGAGGTTTCAATCTTATCATCTGAGGTTGCCCTTGCTTCAGGAGTGAGCGGAATGTCTTCCATCAATTGCTGACGAGTAGGAATATTACCTGACGAAGTAGTTGATGGTGAGTCTTCCTGCTCTGCATCATCATCTTCATTTTTACGTAATGCATCAGCGAGTGGATTCTCCGGGGCATCAAATGGATCTTCAGGCATCAAATCCTCATCCATGTTTTTACTCTTATCGCTTCGTCTCCAGTTATCTTCTAACTTACGCTTACCCCAACGTTTCTGAAATTCTGTTTTACCAGAAGCTTTCGATACCTGGTTATAAAAATACCATTTACCACCTGTTTGGGTTGAATTAACATTGCTTTGACTGTTCTGTAGGAAAAACGGATCTTCAGAATCTTCTTTTTCTTTTCGCTCGCGCTCTAATCGTTCTTCTTCTTCCTTCTTCTTTTTGGCAATGATGTCATCAAGATATGCAAGTAAAACCGGTTCACTCATATCTGCCAGACGTTGTAAACTATCCTGGTTCTCAACAATGAGAATATTTTCAACCAAGCCACTTAAACCAGCATGTCGTTCAACTAATTCGTCATATGATTCAACGTTTTTGTTAATCACCATCAGCGCGCTATCATAATAGTAATAGGCATCGGGATATTCGAAACGATTATAATATATTTCGGCGGCATCAATATACGATTGAGCTTTCTGATCATTATTATCAATACTGCTATTAATCGATTTAATATAATAAGCCAACGCTTCGTCGAGGTCGTTCTCCTGTTCAGATACCTGTCCGAAAGCCCAGTAGATACGATCAAGATATTCTTTGTTCTTTTTATCCTTACGAAGCTTGGTCAGTTCTTTTTTAACGGTTGCAATGTCGGCATCTTTATAGAGTACAGAAGCTTTGATCACTTTTGCATTAAATGTCATTTCGTAATCCGGACTGTTTTTGGCAACATATGTAAAAGCTTCGACAGCTTCTTTTTTCTGATCTGTTTCGAGATAAAGCTGTCCCAGGATGTATGTAAACCGAAGTCGTTGTTTACGGTTCACATTGTTGGCAATATTATTTTTAAGGTAAGGAATGGCTTCGGGATATTTTCCCTGCTTCAGCAATAAATTAGCATAAGCAGCCATATACTCTCCATATAAATCTATCGGAGCATTGCCTCCCAAATCATAGCTTTCAAGAGCCGACAAAGCTCCTATGTAATCCTGGTATTCAGTATATGCCCTGGCAAGCCATATAAGCCCTTCGTACTGAGCAGGCTTATTATTGTATTCACGAATGATATATTGAAAAGTTCGTATAGCAGGTAAAAAATCATGTTTGTAAAACTGAGCTTTACCAATCAAAAGGTAAGCATCATCAACCCACTCATTATATTCTTTTTGTGAATAAAATTCTGCGGATCGGGTACTTTTTGATCCGGATTTTTTCTTTGGTTTGGCGGTAATGGAATGTTTTTTAATCAGTTTTCCCCCTTTTTCGATAGCCCGTTCCATGTTGCTTGTTGCCACACCAATTGCACTCTCATCAGATGACTCATACATAGGAAGAATACGGCTATAATCATTGTTATAACCATCCCTGATGGATTTAACACCTGCATTGAGGGCTTCTTTGCCATTGAAATAGACATTGTAATAGGCTGTCAGATTATGGTAGTTACGGCTTAGCCATGTATTTTTTTTTGTGCTACAGCCAACCAGCACTAATATTACAATAAGTATAAAACCGGTTCTTCTATATATCATGTAATGCGACGTCTTCTTAATCAAGATTAAAACTCAATTTGAGCAAAAATATTTCATTAAAACACAAAAATTGCCCTATAGAGTAAAAACAATTTCTAAATTTACCAATTATCGCTGAATTGCAAACCATTCGTAAGGGTTGGTTATTGAACGGACCAAAGATATTGAATCATGAGAATTAATGTTATTGAGGATGATAAGGTGTTTAATAAACTGATTGAACACACTTTGAAGCTCAATCCTGATTATGAGGTACAGTCTTATTTTAACGGTAAGGATTTTATCAGAAATTTAAATGACAATCCTGATGTAGTAACTCTTGATTTGGGATTGCCTGATTTTACAGGTAATGAAATTCTGAAAAAAATTAAGCGTTTTAATCCTGAGATCGATGTAATTGTGATTTCTGGTCAGGATGATATCTCTACTGCTGTTCAACTTCTGAAGGAAGGTGCATACGATTACATAACAAAGGATGAGAATATTAAGGATCGACTCTTACACAGTATTCAAAACATCCGTAAAAACAAGAATCTTAAGAACGAGATTAGTCAGCTAAAGTCTGAAATCAGTAATAAATACCAGTATAAGAATGCCATTATTGGCGACAGCCCGGCTATTAAAGAGGTTTTTGCATTGATAGATAAGGCCATTAAAGTACCCAATATAAATGTTTCGGTTTATGGTGAGACTGGTACTGGTAAGGAATTAATTGCAAAAACCATTCATTATAACTCACCCCGTAAAGACAGTCCGTTTATTGCAGTTAATATGGGAGCCATTCCTAAAGAATTGATCGAGAGCGAGCTTTTTGGTCACGAAAAAGGTGCATTTACAGGAGCCATCACTTCTAAAAAAGGAAAGTTTGAAGAAGCTGATGGAGGTACTGTTTTTCTGGATGAGATAGGGGAGATGGATTTTAATTTGCAGGTTAAGCTCTTACGTGTGCTTCAGGAACGTGAAATAACGCGTGTTGGAGGAAATGCAGTTATTAAAATTAATACCCGTATCATAACCGCAACCAATAAGGATTTAGCAGAAGAAGTGCGTGGAGGTAATTTTCGTGAGGATTTATATTATCGATTATTGGGCTTACCGATTCACCTTCCTCCTTTGAAAGATAGGAGGAATGACACACTTTTGCTCACTCAGCACTTTATTACAGCTTTTTGTAAAGAAAATGGATTGGAGAAACTGGAGCTGACACCAGCTGCCAAGAAAAAGATATTGAGTCACCGGTTTCCGGGTAATGTTCGTGAATTAAAAGCAGTTGTTGAATTAGGAGCTGTAATGACAAATTCCAATATTATCGATCAGGAGCACATTATTTTTAACTCAACGCAATCAGAAGAAGATCTTTTTAATGAGGAAATGACTTTGAAAGAGTATACTGAAAGGATTATTCGTCATTATCTGAAAAAATATAATAACAATGTATTACTGGTGGCTGATAAACTGGATATGGGAAAGTCGACCATTTACAATCTATTGAAGAAGGATAAGGAATCTAGTGGATTTTGAAAAAAGCTGATTAAAATGTGCGGGTAGTTTGAGTTATATTGGTTTCAAATTTTGAAGATTCTCAAATAATGAGCAGAAGGCATCTTGATAGCATAAAGTATTATCAAACGATTTGGGATTATTTTAAGGAGCTTGCAATTAAAAAGGAAATATCACCCAAAGTTATTTTGCTCAGAGAGGGAGAAGTTGCATCCAATATCTTTTTTATTAAAAGAGGTTGCCTGCGTGAATGGTTTAATAAAGATGGTAAAGACATTACTTTCCAATTCTTTTTTGAGAATCAGGCAGTGGCTTCAATTGATAGTTTTATAAATAACAAACCAAGTCTTTTTACCATAGAAAGCATTGAATTATCAACAATCTATTCTATTTCTAAAGGAGATTTTGAGTCGTTTGTTAAGTCTAATCCTGATTTGAAAGATCAATTTCATAAGTTAATCTTTCAGCGGTTTAATATTTATTCGCAATTATTTCTATCACGAATAAAGGACTCACCTCAAGAACGCTACAATAATTTACTTAAGACTCACCCGGAAATAATCAAACGGGTACCTCAACACTATATCGCATCCTATTTAGGTATTACACCTATCTCTCTTAGCAGGATAAGAAACCGAAAGTGACTCTGATTTATTAACATTTGTTATCGTAGAAAGGCTATTGTTTGATGAGTTTTGTCCTAAAAAGACAAATGAGCAAGCAAACATCGTATATAAAAATAGAATTTGATAAGTGCATTGCATGTTGGAATTGTATATCTGTGTGTTCAAATAAAGTTCTGAGTGGTGTTAATATTTTATGGCATAAACATGTAAATGTAGTTAGAGGCGATAAATGTGTTGGTTGTATGAGATGTGTTAACGTATGTGCTTCTCAAGTCATTTTAAAACAAGGAGGGCATAAAAATGATTAATCAACTAATCGTTAATATTATCATATTTATTACCGGACTTTCAACTGTTTTGTCAGGTATATTAATTCAGCTAAATTATCATATAGGTCAAAATTATGTAATGAACTACGGAGTTAAGATTTTTGGCTTAAATTATAAGAATTGGACAGAGGTGCATAAAGCGTCGGTAGTTTTATTTTTAATATTCATCATCTGTCACTGGGCCTTACATGGGAAATGGTTGAAAACAATAATTAATAAAAAACTTTTTAAGAGAAACTTACAGGTTATTGCGTTAAGTATTGTATTCCTGATTGTTTCAATTAGCGGTTTTATTTCCTGGATGATATTTATGAGTAAAGGGGATGAAGGATTGAGAAAAGAAATTATTGAAATACATGATAAAGTTGGTGTTGTTCTTTCGGTATTACTTATCATGCATACAATTAAAAGACAGCAATGGTTCTTTAAAACACTCAATAAGCTTAAGTAGTTGGTACTCTATATCAAATTAGATTGAGAATAAATTTTAAAAAAAAAGCGCAAAGAATTAATTCCTTGCGCTTTTGTAATATATAATGTTTGTCTAGTCAAGCT
This sequence comes from uncultured Carboxylicivirga sp., assembly GCF_963674565.1. Classification (NCBI taxonomy): domain Bacteria; kingdom Pseudomonadati; phylum Bacteroidota; class Bacteroidia; order Marinilabiliales; family Marinilabiliaceae; genus Carboxylicivirga; species uncultured Carboxylicivirga sp. The sequence goes on along the minus strand of NZ_OY771430.1, from coordinate 3,497,980 downwards.
TAAGTACTGCCAGAAAGGCTTTTTGTGGAACTTCCACATTACCTACCTGCTTCATACGCTTTTTACCTTTCTTCTGTTTCTCCAATAGTTTACGTTTACGTGAGATGTCACCACCATAACATTTGGCAGTTACATCTTTACGAACTGCTTTTACTGTTTCGCGGGCAATAACTTTAGCACCAATGGCAGCCTGAATAGCAATATCGAACTGTTGACGAGGTATCAGCTCTTTTAATTTCTCACACATACGACGGCCAAAAGTCTGAGCATTATCGAAGTGGATAAGCGATGATAGAGCATCTACACTTTCACCATTTAGCAGAATATCCAATCTAACCAGTTTGGCAGCTCGGAAACCTGTTTGATGATAGTCAAAGGATGCATATCCTTTAGAAATACTTTTCAACTTGTCATAAAAGTCGAATACAATCTCGGCCAATGGCATATCAAATTCCAAGTCAACTCGGTCGGCTGTCAGGTAATGTTGTTTCATTAAAGTACCTCGCTTATTCAAACAAAGCGACATGATACTTCCAATGTAATCAGCTTTAGTAATAACCGAAGCCTTGATATACGGTTCTTCCACATGATCCAGTACAGTCGGCTCAGGCAACTCGGATGGTGTGTGAATATGGATTATTTCACCTTTTTTGGTGTGTGCGATATAGGGTACGTTTGGTACAGTAGTAATTACCGCCATATCAAATTCACGATCCAAACGCTCCTGTATAATCTCCATATGCAGCAAACCTAAGAATCCACATCGGAAACCGAATCCAAGGGCAGCTGATGATTCCGGTTCGTAAGTCAATGAAGCATCATTCAACTGAAGTTTTTCCATTGCCGCGCGCAAATCTTCATAGTCTTCAGCGTCAATCGGATAAACACCTGCAAATACCATCGGTTTTACTTCTTCGAAACCTGAAATGGCTTTGCTACAGCTATTTTTAACGTGGGTAATGGTATCACCCACTTTCACTTCCTTACTGGTTTTAATACCTGAAATGATATAACCTACATCACCTGTACTCAGTTCTTTTCGGGGTTCCATGGTAAGGCGAAGTACACCAATTTCATCGGCATCATATTGTTTGCCAGTGTTAAAGAACTTAACCAGGTCTCCTTTGCTGATGCTTCCGTTTACTACTTTAAAGTATGCGATGATACCACGAAAAGAGTTGAAAACAGAGTCGAAAATTAAACACTGAAGCGGAGCATCAGGATCACCAACCGGAGCCGGCACACGGTGGATTAATGCTTCAAGAATATTTTCAACACCTTCTCCGGTTTTACCACTGGCTCTGATAATATCTTCACGATCGCAACCAATCAGGTCTATAATCTGATCTTCCACTTCCTCAGGCATGGCATTAGGTAAGTCCATTTTATTAAGGATAGGAATAATTTCCAAATCGTGTTCAATGGCCTGATAAAGATTGGAAATAGTTTGTGCCTGGATACCCTGTGTTGCATCAACAATCAATAAAGCTCCTTCACAGGCAGCAATCGATCTTGATACTTCATATGAAAAGTCAACGTGTCCCGGGGTGTCAATCAGGTTTAGAACGTATTTTTCATTATTGTATTCATAGTCCATTTGTATGGCATGACTCTTAATGGTGATGCCTCGCTCTCGTTCCAGATCCATATCATCCAGAACCTGAGCCTGAAGATCTTTATCTGAAACTGTTTTGGTAAATTCCAATAAGCGGTCTGCCAGGGTACTTTTACCATGGTCGATATGGGCTATGATGCAAAAGTTACGTATGTTCTTCATTTAAAAACTATTATACTGCTCGTTCAACCTCTTTTTTTCAACTTCACAAATCAGGTGTGCAAAGATACTTATTTCCTTGAATTATTACTTCAAGCCGATGGAAGTAAAATTACTAATAAAATTAGGAAGCAATCAAGGCTTGTTAGTTGGTTTTCTTATGAAGCGACTGTGTTATGAATTAAATCTTATCACAGGTGTCAGGTGTTTAATAGCACGTGGTAAATGTACGGAGCATGTTGTATATTAGAAATACAAAAAAAAGGGATTCATTTGAATCCCTTTTCATATATTAAGATTTATGATCTTACATCATTCCTGGCATTCCGCCACCCATTCCGCCGCCCATAGGCATTGGAGGAGTATCTTCTTTTTCTTCTACCAGTACACATTCAGTAGTTAAGAACATTCCTGCGATAGATGCAGCGTTTTCAAGAGCTACACGAGTTACTTTCGCTGGATCGATCACTCCGCTTTCTAAAAGGTTTTCAAAACGGTCGAAACGAGCATTGTATCCAAAATCGTCTTTGCCTTCAGCAACTTTTTGTACGATAACTGCACCTTCTTTACCTGCGTTGAAGGCAATCTGACGCAATGGCTCTTCGATAGCACGTTTAACGATTTCGATACCGGTAGTTTCGTCTTCAGTTTCACCTTTTAAACCTTCTAATGTTGAAATGGCACGAACAAAAGCTACACCACCACCAGGAACAATACCTTCTTCAACAGCAGCACGGGTTGCGCTTAAAGCGTCATCAACACGGTCTTTCTTTTCTTTCATTTCAACTTCAGAAGCAGCACCTACGTATAGTACAGCAACACCACCTGCTAATTTAGCCAAACGCTCTTGCAATTTCTCACGATCGTAATCAGATGTTGTGTTAGCAATCTGAGCTTTGATTTGAGCAACACGTCCGTCAATAACTTCTTTTTGACCAGCACCGTTAACAACAGTAGTGTTTTCTTTATCGATCGTTACTTTTTCAGCTTCTCCAAGCATTTCTAAAGTAGCATGTTCTAATTTCAAACCAGTTTCTTCAGAAATTACAGTACCACCTGTTAAAACAGCGATATCCTGTAACATTTCTTTACGACGGTCACCAAATCCAGGAGCTTTAACAGCAGCAACTTTCAATGAACCACGCAGGCGGTTAACAACCAATGTAGCCAATGCTTCGCCATCTACATCTTCAGCAATGATAACCAAAGGACGACCAGCCTGAGCTGTTGCTTCCAATACAGGAAGAAGATCTTTCATGGTAGAAATCTTCTTGTCGTGGATTAAGATCATTGGGTGCTCCATCTCAGCTTCCATTTTCTCTGTATTAGTTACAAAGTATGGAGAGATATAACCGCGGTCGAACTGCATACCTTCAACTACTTCTACAGTTGTGTCAGTACCTTTTGCTTCTTCAACAGTAATAACACCTTCTTTGCTTACTTTTTCCATAGCCTCAGCAATCAATTTTCCGATCATGCTGTCGTTGTTAGCTGAAATAGTAGCAACTTGTTCTATTTTTTCGCTATGCTCACCAACTTCCTGTGATTGATCTTTAATGCTTGCCACTACGGTAGCAACAGCCTTATCGATACCACGCTTCAATTCCATTGGATTGGCACCTGCAGTAACGTTTTTCAAACCAACATTGATAATTGCCTGAGCCAAAACAGTAGCAGTTGTTGTACCGTCACCTGCATCATCACCTGTTTTAGAAGCTACCTCTTTAACCATTTGAGCACCCATATTAGCATATGGATCAGCTAACTCAACTTCTTTAGCAACTGATACACCATCTTTTGTAATGGCTGGTGCGCCAAATTTCTTATCAATAATTACGTTGCGTCCTTTAGGACCCAATGTTACTTTAACTGCATTTGCCAACTCGTCAACACCTTGCTTTAATAGTTCGCGAGCTTCAATATTGAATTTTATTTCTTTAGCCATTTTTATTTTTTTTAATTTCGTTACTTAATGTCAGTGATCAGATGTTTAAATAAACTTCTGTCTTCTGACTGAAAACTAACTAACTAATTTTTAAAGGATATACAACACATCAGACTGAGACATCAACAAGTAATCAGTACCATCGATGTTTAATTCAGTTCCACTGTACTTTCCGTAAAGCACAACATCACCTGTTTTAATTTCCATTTGTTCGTCTTTTTTAGCAGCACCAACTAAAACAACTTCGCCTTGTAATGGCTTTTCTTTAGCTGAATCAGGAATGATAATACCACTAGAAGTTTTAGTTTCAGCTTCCTGTGGCTTAACCAAAATTTTACCGGCTAAAACTTTACCTTTTAAATCTGACATATCTATTAAATTTTAAGATTAAACTATTTTACGTTGGCAAAATTCTCACAAAGTATGCCAAATACAATTTACGGGTATTTTTGATAAAAAGTCTGCCTTTTTTTCAGTTATCTGACAAAGGTCTGTGTCATGAAAAGTCAAAATTGCAGAGCGCTGCATTTGTAAGTGTCATTTGTCATTGTGCTGTTGAAAACAAAAAGCCGGTCCTTCATTGAAAGACCGGCTTACTATATTTTCATTCTTCAGAGACTATTCAGCGCCTTCTGTAGTTGTTTCCTGAGTTTGATCTCCTTCTGCTGGAGTAGGAAATGCAGGTACTTCTTGTTGTTGCTGTGGTAATGCATTGATTTTTTCATCCACTTCAGCACTGCTGGCAGTAGCTTTAGGTAACACCATTACTGCAACAAATGATAGGATTAAAAGAGCACCAGCCAAAGTCCATGTAGCTTTTTCAAGGAAGTCAGTGGTTTTTCGAACTCCCATAACCTGGTTAGAAGCCGAAAAATTAGAAGCTAAACCTCCACCTTTTGAGTTTTGAACTAAAACGATAAGGATTAGAAGGATGCTCGCTATAATAACTAGTATCGAAATAAACGAATACATATTTCTCTATTTATTGATTATTATTACTTTTTTCTAGGTTGCTAATTTGCTCGGCAAAGTAAACACTTTTTTCGGGATATTTCAAACGCAACTTTTCATAAATAGCAATAGCTTTTTCGTAATGCTTTTGCTTGATGTAAATATTTGCTAATGTTTCTGATAGTAAATCATCACTTTCCTTAAGGCTTTGCTCATGTCGTTCGTTACCATTGTTGGTAGGTTTACTATTGGGTTTGGCAATAACCTTTGGAGTATCAATACTTAAGAAATTATCAATAAGTTGTTGTGATTTTTTCTTTGGATTAGCCGTCTCTTTTTCAATAGATTGAACAGGGGCATGACGCAAAGCATTTAACCAATCAGAGAATGATCGATTTTCTTCTTCATTAATGTCGTCTGCATGATGCAACTGATAACCTGTGTAATCAGATGATTCATATTCCAGAAAATCAGCACTTGGCAAAACAACAGGAGTTTCTTCTTCTTCAGATTTGATTCCAAGACTGCTAAAATCCAGTGTTTTTCCATCGTTGGTTTCATATACATCATCAGCCTGAAAATAATCGCTGATAGAACTGATGTTTGTTGACATTTCAATGGAAGAACGGCTGTTGACAGTTGGTTCTACTTCAATAGTTGTCTTTGGAGTTTTTGATTCTTCAGCTTTTTGCTGAACTACCTTAATCTGTTCAGGAACAGACTCTTCTTTGATCACCCCATTATTATGAATAAGGTCAAAGAGCCTTTTACGATCAACGATATAGGCCGCAGATGTTTTAAGTTCGCTGTTGAATTTGACGTGATCAATTACATGCAGGTTTTTAACAAGCAACAGACGAGCCGTCTGGAACCAGGGATACTCTTCAATAATTTCATTTAGTGAAGCAACGGTATCCTTGTTCAGTCGATCCGGGCTGTTAACGTAATCAAAAAACTCTGTTTTATTCATGTGTGATTTCTACCAGTCGGCAAATGCCTTGTTGAAAATGTTTTCGGTTATTTCTTCTACCATTTCCTTTGTTAAATCAGCTTCCACCGCATTAATGTTCTGATCAGAATCAAAATCACGAAAAGCGGAGAACGAAGATTCCCAGTTCTTTTTCGGGTCTTTATAATTTTTGTAGCGTACTTTAACATTCATGGTTAATCGGGTTTGTGCTGAAACTGCATCAGCCTGAATAGCCATAGGACGAATATCGTATCCGGTAATCTCACCTGAAAAATCAATATCACCATTATTTGGCGCCAGCTTAAGACGCGATTCATTCGTAATACGATCTTTTAGTCCTTCAGTAAATTCCTGACTTAGCGTAGGGTTAATTAAAGGAGCTCGGTTGTTGAAATATTGAACCGAAAAAGTTTTAATATTTTCAGGGATAGAGGCTCCACTCATTGTCATTTCAATTTTGCATGCTACCAATCCTGTAATGATCAGAGCCAATGCACCTAGTATTTTGATGTTTTTAATCATCTTCCAAGTATATTATCCTTCTATTTGATATTCTTTTATTTTACGATATAATGTGCGCTCCGAAATACCTAATTCACGGGCTGCATGTTTTCTTTTTCCATTGTATTTATCCAAGGCCTTTTTTATCAATTCAATTTCTTTATCAGCAAGAGATAATGATTCTTCTACAAACTCTTCGGTATCCTCAATGCCAGTGTGCTGATCGTTTGAAACATTGTTAAAAGTAGGAACAGTGGGCACATTGTTATCACTTATAAAACTACCGTTATCATTCTGATATAATTTTTGAACAATATTGGCATGTTCACTCTGGGCCACAACCGGACCATCTTCCAATAAGCCATGAACTAGTTTTTTAAGGTCGTTCATGTCGCGTTTCATATCAAACAAAACTTTGTACAATATTTCTCGTTCGGTATTGAAATCCGCTCCTCCAGGCATGCTTTTCTGATCGATTAATGCCGGGAGATTACCACCTGTATGATAAGGAAGGTAACGACTCATGACCTCTGCATCAATCTCTCTTTTTTGCTCTATCACCGAAATCTGTTCTGTAATATTTTTTAATTGACGAATGTTACCCGGCCATCGATAACCCATTAAAAGCTTCTTAGCTTCTTCGTCCAGCTTGATGGCCGGCATACGATATCGGTTGGCAAAATCACTTGAGAATTTTCTGAATAACAGGTAAATATCTTCTGAACGATCGCGCAAAGGCGGAATTTTAATGGGTACACTGTTTAAACGATAGTACAAATCTTCGCGAAACTTATTCTCTTTGATGGCCTTTTCCATATCCACATTGGTGGCGGCGACTACACGAACATCTGTCTTAAGAACCTTTGATGAACCAACTTTCATAAATTCACCTGTTTCCAATACTCTTAAAAGTCTCACCTGAGTTGCCAAAGGAAGTTCGCCAATTTCATCCAAAAAGATAGTTCCTTTATCAGCTTCTTCAAAATAACCTTTACGATCTGAAAGAGCTCCCGTAAATGCCCCCTTTTCGTGGCCAAATAATTCTGAATCAATTGTGCCTTCAGGAATTGCACCACAGTTAACGGCTACATAAGAGCCATGTTTACGGGCACTGTTCTGATGAATGATTTGAGGAAAAACTTCTTTACCGGTACCACTCTCACCAGTAATCAATACAGAAAGGTCGGTTGGAGCAACCTGTACGGCAACATCAATGGCTCTGTTGAGCCCGAATGCATTACCTATGATACCAAATCTTTGCTTGATTTGCTGTAGATCCATGGATTACTTTTTTTGAGTCGAAATTATTTAGACTGCAATTTTAGCAGATTGACTGACAAAGTTACAATTCTCATTGTTTTTTCAGGGAAAAGCTCAAAACAATTTTTGTTAATAAGAAGCCGAAAGAAAATATCATTAAATTTACAATGAAACCGATTTGATGATTATATGATTGAAAAGAATATTCTGGGATTAATCCCCGCACGTTTTGGCTCAACCCGTTTTCCTGGTAAACCTTTAGCTGATATTGGTGGAAAACCTATGATACAAAGGGTGTATGAACAAACTAAAAAAAAGCTTGATTTTGTTTATGTTGCCACCGATGATGAACGCATTGAAAAGGCGGTTTTGAGTTTTGGAGGGAAGGTTGTAATGACTTCAGTTGATCATCAGAGTGGTACAGACAGGTGTGCAGAGGCGTTACAAAAAGTGCAGCAAATAGAAGGGAAAGAATTTTATGCAGTTCTAAATATACAGGGTGATGAGCCTTTTATCAGCCCTGAACAGATTGCCTTGGTTGCCAATTGTTTTAATGAAGAAGAAACACAACTGGCTACGTTGGTTAAACCTGTTTCTAAAACAGAGGATTTATTCAATCCAAACAAACCTAAAGTAGTGGTTAGCAAAGATAAAAAAGCACTTTATTTTAGTCGCTCTCCGATTCCTTACCTGCGTTCAGAACCTGAGAAGGATTGGGTTCGCAAACATCAGTATTATAATCATATTGGTTTGTATGGGTATCGTTCAGATGTATTAAAGGAAATAACCCTACTGCCTCTTGGGCAATTGGAACTGGCCGAATCTTTGGAGCAACTTAGATGGCTTGAGAATGGTTACGCCATTCGGGTAGAAGAAACCCATGAACAGGCTGTTGCTATTGATACCCCTGAAGATCTTGAAAATCTATTAAAATCCGGAATAATAAAATAAAATATGTCCACACCCAACCTCATAAAAACCGATCCATGGCTTGAGCCACATGCAAGTGAGATTATCAGACGTCATGAAAAGTTTGTTCATAAACTGGATGAGATAAATGAAATGTATGGTGGTCTTAAACACTTTGCATCCCGCTATGAGTGGATGGGACTTCACTCAGAAAATGGAGAATGGGTACTGAGGGAATGGGCACCTAATGCAACTGCAATTTATCTGATTGGTGAATTTACCAGTTGGAATCCCAAACCGGGATTTCAGTTTATCAGGAAGGATAAAGGAATATGGGAATTGTTTATTCCTGCCCATATTCTGTCGCATAAAGATCATTTTAAATTGCATGTTTTTTGGGAAGGCGGTGACGGACATCGTATTCCTTCCTATGCAAAAAGAGTAATACAGGATGAAGCAACCAAAGGATTTGATGCTCAGGTTTGGTGTCCCGAACAAGAGTATGTCTGGTCTGATTCTAAATTTAAGATTCAGTCTGACGATTTTCATCCATTAATATATGAAGCACATGTTGGAATGGCTTCTGAGGAAGAAAAGGTTGCTTCATTCACCGAATTTACCGCAAATGTATTGCCGCATATCAAATCGCTTGGTTATAACACCATTCAGTTAATGGCCATACAGGAGCATCCGTATTATGGAAGTTTTGGATATCATGTGTCCAATTTTTTTGCTGTCAGTTCAAGGTTTGGTACACCTGAAGAACTAAAAGAGTTGATTAATACAGCTCATAATATGGGGATTGCTGTTATAATGGATATTGTGCATTCGCACTCGGTGAAAAATGAGTTGGAAGGATTAAGTAATTTTGATGGCGACCGTACCCAATATTTCGATCAGTACGACCATCCGGCTTGGGATTCAAGATGCTTCAATTATGGTAAAGAAGAAGTTTTAGCCTTTCTGTTATCAAACTGCAGGTACTGGATTGAAGAATTTCATTTTGATGGTTTTCGTTTCGATGGAGTTACCAGTATGATTTATCACGACCATGGTTTGGGTAAGGATTTTACAGGATACGATGATTATTTTCATGGGGTATCCAGTGAAGATGCACTTTGTTATCTCACTCTGGCCAATCAACTTATTCATGATGTAAAACCATATGCAATCAGCATTGCTGAGGAGATGAGTGGTTATCCGGGTTTAGCGGGTAAGATTGAGGAAGGAGGAATCGGTTTTGATTACCGTCTTTCGATGGGAGTACCTGATTTTTGGATAAAACTGATAAAGGAACAGGCTGACGAAAACTGGAATGTCGGGCAAATTTATCATGAGTTAAGCCAGCATAGGGTAGAGGAGCATACCATCAGTTATGCCGAATCGCACGACCAGGCCTTGGTGGGCGATAAAACCATTATTTTCAGGCTGGCAGATAAGGAAATGTATGAACACATGTCAACCCATTGGAGAAATCTTGTGATTGACAGGGCAATGGCATTGCATAAAATGATTCGCCTGATAACTTTAGGCACAGCCTCGGGCGGATATCTTAATTTTATGGGTAATGAATTTGGTCATCCCGAATGGATAGATTTTCCAAGAGAAGGAAATGGTTTTTCATTTAAGTACGCACGTCGTCAATGGTCGTTGGTGAAAAATTCCGATTTACGATTCAAGCAGTTGAATGATTTTGATGAGGTAGCTATAAACCTCTTTGCTTCAGAAAAAGTTCTCGATAAATATTTGGAACATCGTTTTGACTATGGACCAGATCAGATATTGGCCTTTTCAAGAGGTGATTACTTATTTGTTTTTAATTTTAATCCGGTTCAGTCATTTACAGGTTATGGTATACCCATAAATGCCGGTAAATATAAAGTTGTATTTACTACTGATGATGATCGATTTGGTGGTTTTAACCGAATAGAAAAAGGGCAGATGTATTACAGTCAGGCAATTGCCAATGGACAACATCATTTGTTATTGTATTTGCCTGCCCGAATGGCTTTAGTGATTAAAAAACAGGAAATAAAGAGTGTTTATTAGTTTCACCTGGTATTATTACTTTGACTTTAAGTTGAAAAAATAAGCAGGGCTTTTGTTAACAACATCATTTATTTTAAGTTTACAGCTGCATCATACATAATTGCACAATTGAATGGTGTAGCTCTTTCCAAATAGTATACGCAACGCAACGTACTGGTAAATAAGATGTAGCCCAATCGAATGCTGCATTATATTAATAATGTTAATACTTAATCTATGCAAAAACATGTTGGCTTCTTCCTGGCCGGCCTAATGCTTTTATCAATTCCTTTTACAATAAAAGCACAGAAGGAAGAACACTTTAAGTCTTATCATAAGACGAGTGAAATCATAACCTTACTTAAAAATATTAAAGAACAATCCAATGGAAAGGTAAAACTTCATAACATTGCTGTTAGTCCGGGAAATAATCAATTGACAGTAATTGAGGTTGGTGCTGATCTTAAAAATGTACCGGCAGTTTTTGTAGCTGCCAATATGCAAGGTGTAAATCCTCTATCGACCGAAGGAGCCATGTACCTTACTGAGTATCTAACGGCACACAAAGAACTTAATAAAGAATTAAAATGGTACATTCTTCCTATTGGTAATCCGGATGCTTCCCAGAATTTTTTTGCCAAATCGAAAATCAAATCGGCTAAAAATGCTTTTGCAGTCAACGATGATATGGATGAGCAAACCAACGAAGACGGAGTGGAAGATTTGAATGGCGATGGCTTTATTACCATGATGCGAGTTAAGAAACCTGATGGAAATTATTCAATTTCAAAAACCGATTCACTTTTGATGACAAAAGATGAAGAAGGGGATGGTGGATGGACATTGTATTCTGAAGGTACCGACAATGATGGCGACGGCTTATTTAATGAAGATGGACTGGGAGGAATTAATCCGGGGATAAACTTTCCACATGCCTTTAAATATTTCGATAAAATTTCAGGACTATGGCCGGGTTATGCAAGTGAGACATATGGAATCATGAAGTTTATTTACGATCATCCGGAGATTAACATGTGTATCACTTTGGGAGAATCTTCTTTACTTACCAATGTGCCCGAGCCCGGTAAAGGTGGATTTGATCCTGAGAAAGTAAAGTTAAATAGCCGCATTGCCCGCATATCAGGTCTATCGCCTCAACAAACCTATTCGGTGAAAGAGGTTGTGAAGGCCATTAGTGAAGCACATCCTGAATACGACATTGAGGAGTCAGATGTAGTTGGAATGCTAATGGAGAAGGCCCTGACTGATTTTCAGAAACAAGATCTTTCGTTTTATAAAGAACTATCAAAAAAATATCTGGCAAACCTTAAAAAGCAAGAATATCAGACTAAAAGGATCAAACCGGAAGATCCGATGAATGGTTCTATTGAGTTGTGGGCCTATTTCCAATTGGGAGTACCATCCTTAAGTGTTAATCTGTGGACTCCGGAAATAAAAAGCGACACCACGAAAACTAAAAAAGAAAAGGCTGAAGCAACTAAAAAAGCAAAGCCAGGCAAAGAAGAGCAACTATTGGAATATTATAAAAGTACAAATCAGAAAGCATTTGTAGATTGGCAGGTTTATAATCATCCACAGTTGGGCGAAGTTGAAATTGGAGGTGTGATTCCGTTTATGGATAATACACCTGTTCAGGATAGTATCGCTTCAATACTTGCCAAACAAATACCGGCTCTTGCCAGCATTGGTAGTGAGCTTCCTTCATTTAAATTTGTTGACACAAAACTTACCCCATTGGGTGGTGGAGTCTACCGATTGGAGACTTATCTTGAAAATACCGGAAACCTGCCATATCCTACCTATATGGGACAAATCAATCAGCAACCGGCACCATTGATGGTCACTCTTAAAGGCGATGGATTATCTATCATTGAAGGAAAAGAAAGAGTGAGGGTAAAATCCGTTCAAAGTCACCAGGCACAAAAATTAGTTTGGGTGATCAAGGCCGGTAAGTCTGACGTATTGAAGTTGGCAACAAGTTGTCCTGCAATTGTAAATGTTGAACAAGAAGTTAAAATCGAAAAATAATCTGCCATGAAGAATATACTTTTAGTTTTATTGGTGATGATAGGTCATCACATAATGGCACAAAATGAACAACATAAGATTGAAGTGCCGTTACGTTTCGATTTTTACTACAACTATGATGAAGTAACGGAAGCGTTAAAAGCATTGCATCAGGCCTATCCTAAATTAACATCGCTTGATGTGGTGGGACAAAGTGAAGAGGGGCGTGATATTTATGCCTTAACTATTAATAATGAGGCCACCGGAAAAGAGTCGGATAAACCGGGTATCTATGTGGATGGTAATATTCATGGTAATGAAATTCAGGCAGGTGAGGTTTGTTTGTATTACGCCAATATGTTGTTGACTAAGTACAACGAAAATGAACGAATCAAAAAAGTGGTTGATAAAAATGTTCATTACATAGTACCCGTTGTAAACGTTGATGGAAGGGCTCATTTCTTTAATGATGCCAATACCATGCATAGTAGCCGGAGCCTGCGCGTTCCACGCGATGATGATAAAGATGGATTATTGGATGAAGACACCTACGATGATCTGGATGGAGACGGAAGCATTTGCCAGATGAGGATACACGATCCATTTGGGAAATATAAAACAGACCCTGAAGATGAACGTCTGATGGTACGGGTTAAGCCGGGTGAAAAAGGTGAATGGACTTTGTTAGGTAGTGAAGGGATCGATAATGACGGAGACGGCAGATTTAACGAAGATGCAGAAGGGTATCTTGATCCAAACCGTAACTGGGGATATCGCTGGAATCCGAATTATATTGAGAGAGGTTCAGGTTTGTATCCATTGTCAGGTGTTGGATTAAAGGCCTTGTCTGATTATGTGATGAAACGACCCAATATCATTATGGCATTTATGTTCCATAATTATGGTGGTATGTGGCTTCGTGGCCCTGCAGTAAAGGATGAAACACTTGCTCCGGTTGATGTTAAACTTTACGATTACCTTGGCCAGAATGCTGAAAAGATGACGCCCGGATATCGATATATGCCTTCATGGGAATTGTATCCAACAACTGGTGATTACGGAGAGTTCATGTATAATATTTGTGGCGCTTACACATTTGTTGGAGAGTTGTTCATGGGTTCGCAGGAAACATACCGAAAAGATATCACAAAACCAGAGGAGGACAGAGATGAATCAAACAGGGAAAAATTAAAATTTAACGACCATCTTGGTTTAGGTGAATTATACAAACCCTGGGTTAAATTTAATCATCCTCAATACGGTGAGATTGAAATTGGAGGTTGGATTAAGATGAGTAACCGTTTGCCACATCCTTTTATGCTCAATGATCTGGTGCATCGAAATGCTTCAGTTATTTTATTTGCTGCTGAGCAAACACCAGAAGTTACGATGGATGTTTTTGATGTTCAAAAGCTGGATGGTAAGTTGAAGAGAGTACGTGTGAGATTAACTAATGCTAAAGGGATGCCTAGCTTAACAGGTATTTCGGTTAAAGAAAAACTTTTCCCTCAAGACCAGCTTACGATCAAGGGAGCAAAGGTGATCACCGGTGGTCAGATCACTAATTTATTGCTGGATGATGTGAAGTATAAAGAATATAAGCCTGATATTCAGTTTGTGACAGTACCTGGGTTTGATAAAAAAGAATATGAATTTATTGTTGAAGGAAGTGGGAAGATGACCATTGAATACAATTCAGTGAAGGCTGGAAAATTAAGCAAAACTATTACGCTGTAGTCGAACTGAATTTTTATATATAAAGAGAGGAAGTGGAAACATTTCCTCTTTTTCGTTTAAACAATAATTTTCAATGTATTTTTATGACAGAATAAACAGAAATGAAAAAGACCAACGCGATTCGGTTACTTGATAAGCAAAAGATAAAATACGAAACAGTTGAATATGCTGTTGATGAAACAGATTTAAGTGCTCCGACAGTTGCTTCTAAATTGGGGCAGAATGTAGAACAGGTTTTTAAAACACTGGTTTTACGGGGTGATAAAACAGGAATTTTTGTTTGTGTAATTCCAGGGAATGATGAGGTGGATTTAAAGAAAGCTGCAAAAATTTCGGGTAATAAAAAAGTAGAAATGATTCAGATGAAGGAGTTGCTGCCTCTTACCGGATATATTAGAGGAGGATGTACACCTATTGGCATGAAAAAACCTTATCCAAATTATATTCATCATTCGTGTTTAGATTTTGATTTCATCTTTATCAGTGCAGGCCAACGGGGGATGCAGATCAAACTTAACCCCCAAGATTTAATTGACTTTACACGAATGAAAGTAGGTGAATTAATTTAGGGTAGAATGTTCCTCATGAATTTTCTGTTAACAATGTAAGCTGTTCCAATACCAATAGAATAACAAATCAAATCGCTTGTTGAATAATCATAACCAATTACCAAAGCAATTATTTTATAGCTGCGAAGCGTTTCTATCCAATCGTATTTCATTAATTGAGAGAATTCGATGAGATAAGAAAAAAGCAATGCAATCAGTAAACGTTTAATTAGTGCTACTTTGGGTAACAATGCCCCGAAAAAACAATATACCATTGCTCCCCAAATAATATCTCCAATATAGGGTTCAATCTCTTCAGGGATAGTTATATATTCTGATCTTATAAACAATCCGAATAATATTAGTGCTAAAGTTGAGAAGAGATATATTAGTCTTGGCTTTGTGAATAATTTCATACACTCATTAAATAGATGATCAAGATAAATAACATTCATCATCTGTTATTCATTAAGCCGGAAAAATAATTGCCAATCGTTCACTCCTGAAATATTTCTGCAGGCCATTTTTGGGCAAATAAAATGGAATAATAGATAAAGATGTTAACAGCAATAGCTCCCATCTTATTAAAAAACAGTGCAAATCCATTGGGAAAAATAATGAGGCAGGTTGTGGATAAAAATGCCGTTATAACTGCAAGGGATTGCCAGTTTTCATTTGAAACCAATATGTCTTTAAAACTAAGTGCTGTTAGAATACCTAATACTCCTGCTGTGAGAAATAGGATGAAACAAATTGTTTTATTGGTACTTTCGCTAAAGCCTTTAAATAACCATGATTTAGCCGGGGCAGCATTATTTATTTTTACACCTAAACTGGCAACTACTCCCTGAAAATGTCCAATGCCATGAATGAGCAGGGCGAGAAAGACAATTAGTTTAATGTTTTTTGAGTTCATTTTATTTTTAGATTATCTGGATTTTATTTATTGGAATGGATTGTAAATCAAGTTTCTAAAAATAATTCAGGAAGTCAATAGAAAACAAATAAAAAGGGGCCGAAGCCCCTTGTGAATATTATAACCATCGCATAATACTAAAATCTTGCCTGTGTGGCAGATGTTCATGGGTTGGAAACATTCGAATGCCAAACTTGAATACTCCCGGTAAATTAAGGGTGTGTCTAAGTTGATAATGAATTTTTGT
This sequence comes from uncultured Carboxylicivirga sp., assembly GCF_963674565.1. Lineage (NCBI taxonomy): Bacteria > Pseudomonadati > Bacteroidota > Bacteroidia > Marinilabiliales > Marinilabiliaceae > Carboxylicivirga > uncultured Carboxylicivirga sp. The sequence continues at coordinate 3,482,166 of NZ_OY771430.1, read as the reverse complement.
TCCTTCCTCTTTAACCAGGTCGAAAGCATGTGTATGAACCGATTTGGAACTTGCATCATCATTCCCATCAACAACAACCATCTCCAATCCAACATCAATGCCATACAACTGTTTAAGATCTATTGCTACGTGAATAGAATATTCTTCACCAATTCCAAGTTCCTGACGACCTATATCGGGCAAATCAATTTCAAGTACATCAACATGATCCCAGTTTAATAATACCTTACGCTTCCATGCTGCCAGTTCACGAGCAATCTTATAATCATCTTCAGCCAGAGTCTTCAGACGTTTACCCATTGGATCGTAAAAACGACTACGGTAATCATCCATCATACGTTTGGTAGTATAGTCAGGTGCAATGGATGAGATTGAATTCTTCACATATTGCATCCATTTGGCAGAAATTCCGTTTTCATCCTGTTCGTAATAAGCAGGTATCAACTCGTTTTCAAGGATACTGTAAATTACTGCTGCATCCAATTCATCCTGATAATTCTGGTTCTCGTATGTGCGTTTGTCAGTAAGCGCCCATCCAGCATTTTCGCGATATCCTTCGTACCACCATCCGTCTAACACACTGAAGTTAAGTACACCATTCATTTCGGCTTTCTGTCCTGATGTGCCGGATGCTTCCAATGGACGGGTAGGAGTATTTAACCATACATCAACACCACTAACCAAACGTTTAGCCATATCCATGTCATAGTTTTCAAGGAAAACAATTTTTCCAATGAACTCAGGGCGACGGGATATTTCAACAATGTGCTTGATCAAAGATTGACCACCACCATCAGCCGGGTGTGCTTTACCTGAGAATATAAACTGAACCGGACGATCAGGATTATTAACAATACGGGCTAATCTTTCTGTATCAGTAAATAACAGGTGAGCCCTTTTGTAAGTGGCAAATCGGCGTGCAAAACCTATGGTTAAAGAGTTTTCATTCAACTTCTCCATTACCTCGTAAATAGTAGATGGATCGGAATGTGTGGTAGATAAGTTTTCGTATGTACGGTCTTTAATATAATCAATCAGTTTTTTCTTAAGAACTTTTCGTATCGACCATATTTTACCGTCGGATAAACTCTGAATATGTTCCCAGTATTTTTTATTGGCAAGATCAGTCATGAAGTCATCATCAAACTGAGTCTCGTAAAATACCCTCATATCTTTGGCAGTCCATGTTCCGTAATGCACTCCATTGGTTACATATCCAATATGAAGTTCCTGTGGGTAAAATCCTTTCCACAGATTTTGGAACATATCTTTAGATACTTCACCATGCAACCAGCTAACGCCATTCATCTCCTGAGATGTTTTGGCAGCCAGGTTACTCATGCTGAATTTCTCACCTTTATCACCAGGGTTTTCTCGTCCCAGATCCATGAAATCATCCCACGAAACATTAAGTTTTTCAGGGATGTGACGCATATACACACGTAACAGATCCTCATCAAATTTATCGTGTCCTGCAGGCACAGGCGTATGGGTAGTAAACAATGATGAGGCACGAACCAGCTCCATTGCTTCATTGTAAGTGAACTTACTTTCAATTAAATCAATCATTCGCTGAATGTTGATAAGAGCAGCGTGACCTTCGTTACAGTGGTAAACCTGATTATTAATACCAAGTTCATTTAACATGCGCATTCCGCCCATGCCCAATAATATCTCTTGTTTTAGGCGGTTTTCCCAATCACCTCCATACAGGCTATGAGTGATGTCTTTGTCCTGCTGATTGTTTTTAGCAACGTCTGTATCCAGTAAATATAAAGGGATACGGCCAACCATTGCCTTCCATACCTTGGCATAAACAGTACGACCAGGCATATTAAGGGCAACCTCTACTAATGAACCATCACTTTTTCGAACTTCGTCTAAAGGCAGGCTGGAAAATTCCTGAGCATCATAAAGTGCCATCTGCTCACCACTTAGAGATAGGGCTTGTTTAAAATATCCATACCTATATAATAAACCAACAGCTACCATATTTACAGCACAATCACTTGCTTCTTTCAGGTAATCTCCGGCTAAAACACCCAATCCACCAGAATAAATTTTCAGGATGTCATTGATTCCATATTCCATACTGAAGTACGAAATAGATGGACTTCCGCAATAAGGTCTTTCCATATAATTTTTAAACATGGAGTATACCTTACTTACTTTTTTAACATACTGCTCATCTTTTGCTAAAGTACTTAGTCTGTCATATGGTACTTTTTCAAGCAGCAGCATCGGATTTTTCTTGACTTCAACCCAAAGCTCACCATCAATTTCTTCGTAAAGTTCTGTTGCCTGATAATTCCACGACCACCATAAGTTGTGACTTAACTCCTGAAGAGGAGCAAGAGACTCAGGCAGTTTAGACTTAACGATAATCTTTTTCCACTTTGGCTGAGATGATGGTTGAGGTTTAGTTCTGATTCTTGCATCTTTTTGAAGTGGACTAATCGAATCTTTTCTACTCTCAACAGCTTTTAATGCAATGTCAAAAGCATTGTAGTAATGCTTTATTAATGCATCCCAAGCAACCGAATCTGCTATGTCATTCGCTTTGCTTCTGCTTACTGCAACTTCATCACTACCTAGTTTTGCATATTGCTTAATTACTTCTGCAGTGGCATTCACAATTTCGTAATGGTTTGAATCATCACGATGAAGAACAGCAACACCTTCGGTAATACTTTTTGATAATTTACTTGCGTATAATCCAAATCCGGCAAGGTCAGTAGTAATGGTTGGGATCTGAAATGCAAGACTTTCAACCGGAGTATATCCCCAAGGTTCGTAATAAGAAGGAAAAACGGTTAAATCCATCCCTATCAAAAGATCGTAGTATGGCATATTGAAAATACCATCATCACCTTTGAGATATGAAGGAACAAATATCAGCTTAACCTTATCTCCCTGTTCATTATTAAGGTGAGTGTCCTGTATTTTATTGATGATAGGGTCATAACCCAGATCGTTCAGTCCATGGGTTAAAAAAGGATTGTCAAGTAAATGGTTTTTGTCCTTGCTTTCCAATTTCTCAATTAAGTCTTTTCGAGGACCATAGGTGTTTGCTGGAATCAACACAAAAGCAACTACTTCACGATCCAATGCCTGAGGTTCGTTCAGCTTCTGAAGTGTATCCATGAATACATCAATACCTTTGTTCTTAAACTCATAGCGGCCGCTATTAGCTATAAACATGGCATCTGCAGATAGTTCATAACCCAACAGAGCTTCTGCAACCTCTTTCAGTTTATTACGAGCAATCGTTCTTTTCTGATCAAAAGCTTCTCCTTTCGGAACGAAATCTTCTTCAAAACCATTGGGAGTAACAACGTTTACTTCGCGAGTCAGAAACTGTTTACATTCCCTGGCTGTAATATCAGAAACTGTAGTAAAACAATCGACATTAACCGCTGTTTTCTTTTCCATTGAGTGTTTTGCCACAATATGCAAATCCTGCGCTTTTGTATCACCGTCAAATTCGGTTAGACTATCGTAGAACGCATATCCATTGCCTGCAAGTGATCTTCCTACAACAGTTGCATGAGTTGTGAAAATTGTACCAACCTGAGGCAAAGCTTTATTCAGATATAATGCACCAGATCCGGTCATCCACTCGTGATAATGAGCAATTACCTTGTCGTTCATAATCAGGAAGTAACGGTAGAAACTTTCAATTACTTTGCCTGAAGCATATCCGAATAAGACTGATTCAATGTAATCCCATTGTCCACTAATACTGTCAACAGCAAACCATTCCCAATACTTTGCCAGTATATCATCTTTCATTTGCATGAAAGAGGTGAAGTCAACTAAAACTACTATTGGTCTTCCAACAATATTCCATCTCCCTATTCTAACTGTAATTCCTGCCTGTTGTAGCTCATCTTTCCAATCCGGAAAAAGGCTGTTTTCCTCTAAAAATTCAGGGTTGGTAGGTGTACCCCTCCAAACATCAGGACCAATATAAATGACTTTGTCCTGAAACTCCTGCACCAACGTTTGTGCTTTGGTGGCTAATACCGTATGTATGCCGCCCATTTTATTGCACACTTCCCAACTTGTTTCAAAAATATAGTCGGGCTTTAAAAAGCTACTAATCATACCTCTGTTTTTTGTTTTCCGACCAATAGGTCACTCTTTCTTCACAGTTTGATAACCGCATTCAGCTGGTTGTCGCCCATTCCTGTCTCGACAAAATCGTCAGCTTCCTCTTCGGTCATCCACGTCATATTATCAATCAAATAACGAAATTGAATATCAACACCTGCTTCTAAGTAACAGGTTTGAGAAAAAGATCCGTTCTTCAGTTTCTCCATACTTGTTTCAGTAGGACTCCAATTGTTGAAACTGCCAACAATGTTTACGGAATCAACATTGTTTAATTTGCCTAATTTAAAGGTCACTTTACATTCAGGCCGACTTTTTAGGTACTGTTTCTTAATACTCATGATATAAAGTTTAAGGTTATTAAGTCAAGTTGCCTGTGTGTTACTATAATCGAGGATTGTTGTTTTAAATTTTATTAGTTGTAGTTTTTAATTGTTTTTCCAGTTGTTTTATTTTTTTGTCTTTCTTTTCGATTATACGCGACAGGTTTGCTAATTCCTGTTCGATGTTCGATTCTGGAATGGCAGCATTTAATCGAAGCGTGAAATCACTTAACACATTCATATAGTTTATAAATGCTTCATAAGGTGTTTCATAAGGATTAAAATATGCATGCACTTCTCCGTCAGAAAAGAATTTTGTACTCATGTAATAAAAATGGTCACTTACCTGCAGGTACTGCCAGTCTTTCAATATCTTTTCGTCTTCGCATTGATTGATTTTTGGCAAAAGAGCATATAGTTTATCAAAAGCTTCATGTTGCATTTCATTACCCAGCCATGCGGTTAAATCACGTTCTTCATCAGCCCAGCTAATTGGATGTGGCACATGCACAGCAGAAACCGGTTGTAACTTTTCAATCGCTTCTGAAGGGGTAACAAATTGAAGCTTTTTATGTTTGATGACCTTATCTGGTAAATCTTCCAAGAATTCAAAAATTCCTGTTTCCTTCCATTGGTGTTCTCCAAAGGTTTCGTAATCCATAAACAGGTTAATGATTTCTTCATTCTTATCAAGCTGTGCAATCCAGTCAACGTATTTTTGAGTTGTTAATGGCCATTCGCACCACCCTTTGTTACCGAACCGGAATGCTATATCGTCGCTTAAAACAAAGTTCTTAAGTAATACTTTTAATTTAGGATCGATGGCGTTACAATAAAGGAAGTTAGGACTTTTCCAGCCTAATATGTGTTTGGCTCCTTCGGTTAACATGCCTTCGTACCCTAATGATTTTACCATTTGACCTATTTCATCAGAGTAGATCAATTCAGTGTTTCGAAATACTTTAGGTTTGTAGCCAAAAAGTTCTTTTACAGTTTGGGCGTGTTGTTTTACCTGACGCTTAAATTCCTTCTCGTCTTTTAAAGCGACCAAAGAATGAGAATATGTTTCAGCCAGTAATTCAACATCACCGGTGTCTACCAATTCTTTAAAGCTTTCGATTACTTCGGGTGCATAAAGTCTAAACTGATCCAATGCCACACCTGAAATTGAAAAGGCAATTTTAAATTTACCTTTGTGCTTTTTTAAGAGCTTTAATAATAGTTCGTTAGTTGGTAAATAGCACTTGTTTTTTACCTTGTCTAATACCGATTCGTTGGTATAATCATCATAGTAATAATGGTCCTGGCCAATATCAAAAAAACGGTATCTTCTGAATCTGAATGGTTGATGTACCTGAAAATAAAAGCAAATATTTCTCATAGTCTGTGGTTTTCTTTAGGGTAAAACACTGTCGTAAACTAATTTCACTTTTCTGGCTGAGTTTTCCCATTTTAATGAGTCAACCTCTTCCTTTCCGTGTTTGATAAACATCTTGGAAAGTGCGGGGTAGCTTACAATTCCATGGATGGCGTCGGCCATGGCTTCTATATCCCAAAAATTGGTTTTAATAGCATAAGTTAATATTTCAGCTACTCCTGACTGATGAGAGATCAGCACAGGAACAGAGCTTTGCATCGCTTCAAGAGGAGAGATGCCAAAAGGTTCGGAAACGGATGGCATAACGTATAAATCGCTCATTCGAAGCATGTGAAAAACATCATCTCCTTTTAAAAACCCTGTAAAATGGAATTTATCAGTAATGTTCAGACTGGCAGCTCTTCGAATCATTTTTTCCATCATGTCGCCACTTCCTGCCATCACAAATCGTACATTGTCAACTCTTTTCAGAACAGCGTTGGCTACTTCAATAAAGTACTCAGGGCCTTTCTGCATTGTGATTCTACCTAAAAAGGTTACGATTTTTTCACCAACTTTCTTCTGGAAAGGGGCTGGAATATCCTTTTGATTTGGTTCAACAGCATTGTAGACTGTAACCACTTTATCTTCGGGTATGCCGTATTTTTCAATTACAATATTTCGGGTTAGGTTGCTAACTGTTATTACTTTATCAGCAGCTTCCATTCCACGTTTTTCTATTTCGTAAACGGTTGGGTTAACACTTCCTCCACTTCTGTCAAAATCGGTGGCATGAACATGTACAACCAATGGTTTTCCGGTAGCCTCTTTTGCTGCAATACCAGCCGGGTAAGTAAGCCAGTCGTGAGCATGTATTATATCAAACTCATGATCCTGAGCTATTAAATTAGCAATGATGGCATAATCAGCAATCTCTTTCAGAAGGTTTGGACCATAGGTGCCGGTAAACTGAACAAGACCAGATTCGTCAGTCTGAACGAATTTATGCATAGTACTCACTTCATAACTCTGCAATTTCCAGAATTCATCCGGATCGACATAAGGAACCAATTTAGAACTTACTTCAATATAATCCAGGGTCTTAGAAAATTCACTGACATTCAGTTTTCGATGTTTGATTGGAACTTTATTAGCCCCAACCAGTTGCATGGTTGATTGATCTTCATCTCCAAACGCTTTTGGAACGACAAAAATTACATCCAAATCGGGGATATGGGCAATTCCCTTGGTAAGCCCGTAGCAGGCTGTACCTAATCCTCCCGAAATATGGGGAGGGAATTCCCATCCAAACATAAGTACTCTCATAGACTTAGGTTTATTAAAGTGAGTATGGTTCAATCGATTTAATGACTCTTAAAATACCAGCAACATTCCATGCCATCGACACAGCACCTTTAGCTGTGTGTGGTGGGTTGCCGTTATACGCTTCGGAGATGGTCCCTAAACAGTGTTCCCCCAATTCTTTCTCATAGTCTTCAAGTATCCGCTTTATAAAGTAGACACCTCCTTGTTTGTGAAGCGATAGATAAGCATCGGCAAAAAATGAAACCAACCATGGGAAAGCAGTTCCCTGATGAAGTGCTAAATCACGCTGGGCAACGGTTCCTTCCATTACCCCCTTATAATGTGGGTCTTGTGGAGAAAGGCTGCGAATTCCTTTTTGCGTTACTAATTCTTTTTTTATAATGTCAACAACCGATTTTTTCTGATCAGTACTTAGTGGAGAATAAGGGAGTGCTGCTGCTATCAGCTGATTAGGTCTGATGCTTGTATTCATTTTTTCACCATCATTACAGTCAGCAAGATACTCCAGTTCTTCTATCCAATAATATTTATTAAACGAGTTTTTAACTTGTTCAGCAAATGGTTCCCATGCCGATACAAATTCAGTTTCGTTATTTTGTTTTGCTAATTCAATTGAAAACTTTATTGCATTATACCAGAGAGCGTTTACTTCAACTGGCATTCCATACCTCGGGGTTACCGGTTTATTATCAACAATTGCATCCATCCAGGTAAGAGGTATGTTTTCAACTTTGGCGTAAATCAATCCGTCAACTAATCTGAATTTTTCATGATTAGTTTCTTTGTACCTGTTTAGAATGTCTTTCATGACATCACCAAATTCATCCCAAATATTGTCTACCTTACAATATTCGATGCACATTTCAAAAGTCCAGAATAACCATAAGGGAACGTCAATGTCTTTTACAATAAAATCACTGCCTGAGAGGTATTCTTTTTTAATTTGTTCAACGGCAGTTTTTAGAATTTTTGAAAAGTCAGTTTTATCTTTTTGAAAAACGGTTAATCCAGGCAATGAAACCAATGTGTCACGTAAGCGGGTTCCATACCAATGGTAGCCAGCTATCAGTTTAGTTTCTTTATGATTGCGGATAATAAATTGCTGAGCTGCATTTAGCAGATTATTTTGCAAACTGCTTCGAGGTACCCTTTTATTGAGTTCACGGGTGAATTTTCCTTTTAAAGATACAGGTTTTGCTTCAACCGTTCCTCCTGCAAAAACAATACTTTCTCCTTTTTTTATTTCAACCTCAAAGTAACCAGGTACATATAAGTCTTCTGAATAATTGTAACCTCTGTGTTGTTCTTTTACATATTCAATGTTGCGAAACCAATCGGGGTTGGGAACATAGTCGTTACTTTTATTAAGTTGCATATAGATGGGAGGAAATCCATCGTATAAAGCTATGCTAATACCACTATCTTCCACTTTGTATTTGGTATTGGCATACATGTTCTCATGAGTCAGGTCATGGATGTTTCTGAAAGCCAGAAAAGGGGTTAAGCGCAATGTGGTTGGAGAATGGGCTTCTTCTAATGTATAACGAAGCAGTACTTGCGACTCTTTTTCAGAAAGAATTACTTCCTGAGACATTACGACACCCCCAACCCGATAAGATGTTTTTGGAATTGGAAATGTTGTATAGTCACGAATATATTTATGTCCTTTAGGTTCGTAATGACTACCCTGATATTTATGAATACCCAGGTTAAATACTTTATTTCTTTGAATAATACTAACATCTAAGGAGGATAACAAAACATGTCGTTCATTATCGAGCTGTTCGATAGGAGCCACCAGCAATCCATGATATTTGCGGGTGTTGCAGCCAATGATTGAGCTGCTTGAATAGGCACCTGCTCTGTTGGTCCGTAGAATTTCTTTAAAAAGAGAATACTCCAGATTCACCAACTGGCTTTTATCCAAATGTTCAATACTCATATGCTAAGAAATTAAGTATAAACCCATCACCTAAGTGCAGACTTTTTCAAATTGGAAACAGGATGAGTTTAAGGGTAAATGTAAAGTGAGAAGATTCTAATTGTCAACTCCCTTGCTGCAATTTTGTAAAAAAAATTCAATTGATCAATAAGAAAGTATATAATTATCTACTTTTTTTATGTGATTTGACCGTTTTATTTAATTGGTTGTAGAATACTTCGATAAAGTAGGTTAAAGTAACATTATTGAATTTTTTTTGAATCTGTTCTAATCCTGTAATTTGTTGTTGGATAAATTTTTGATGTTGTGCCGAAGCCGGATCAAATGGTTTATGACTTAATGCTTTTTTTATCTTTTCCATTTGCCCGATGAATTCAAGGCCATTATTATCTATCCATGAAGTGATAAATTTTGAGCGGATATAACGAATGGCTTCCTTCGAAGGATGCAGCATATCACTATCGAAGAAACGATAGTCACGAAGATCGTCTAACAGGATTTCATAGGCTGGAAAATAATACAAATGATCAAATCTTGAACAAAGCTCTTCTATTGCTAAGAGTAAGGTTGCTTTGCTGATCTGATTGCCATGAGCACCGTCCTTCCAATGGCGTACTGGACTGACTGTTAGTATAATGGTAAGGTTAGGATTGATTGTTTTTAGCTGCTTTATTAATTGACTGTATACCTCCGTGATTTGTTCTACTGAAAGAAGAGATCTGCTAAAATGAGATGCCGGAAATTTATGACAATTAGATACCACTTTTTCAGAATCCTTTAGTTGATAAATCCATGCTGTGCCAAAAGTGAGAAACAGATAGTCTGCATGGAGGAGTACTTCGGTTCCCTTTTTTAGCGAATTATTAATGTTTTGCAAACATTGTTCTTTATTTATGTTGTTAAACTGACTGTGAAAATCAAAGCTTTGCCATTGATCATTATGTGATATTAAATCAGAAGGTTCATATTTTTCATTACTTATTAAGCGATTAATGGATTCGGAAATTGAAAAAGGATTGTATAAAACACCAAATGGATTAACAAGAGCATTAAAACCTGTTTCAGTGAAATAAGAACCTATGTTATTGGCAAAGCAACTACCCAAGAATAAAAGTCGGGAGTCATAACTCATTTTTTTTTTCTGATGAGGAACGTCTACAAGGGTTCTGAAGGTATCCATATTCAATTTTTTTTAGTGAAAATACAATTAATCTGGCTGAAGGAACAAAAAAGCCGCCTCGAAATCGAAGCGGCTTATATTATGATTTAAAATTTAATTACATAACTAGTTTGTAACCTTTACCGTGAACATTAATGATTTCAACATTCGGTTCATCTTTCAAATGTTTACGAAGTTTGGTAATGTATACGTCCATGCTTCGTGCATTGAAATAGTTATCATCAACCCATATTGTTTTTAACGCAAAATTACGCTCCAATACTTTATTAGCATTGGTACAAAGTAATTTTAATAACTCAGATTCTTTTGTAGTTAATTTGATAACATCGTCGTCATTAATTAATTGTTGCTTTTGAGTATCAAATTTGAATTTACCCAACTGGTAGAATTCCTGAGCGACATTACCTCCCTTTGTACGACGCAAAATAGCCTCGATACGGAAAAGTAACTCTTCCATACTAAAAGGTTTTGTAAGGTAATCGTCAGCACCTATTTTAAAACCCTGGAAGATATCTTCTTTAAGTGATTTTGCAGTTAAGAAAATAATAGGAATATCAGCATTTACCATGCGAATGTCCTTGGCCAATGAAAAACCATCTTTCTTTGGCATCATAACATCTAAAATACAGATGTCGTATTTTTTTGACATAAAAGCCTTATAACCTTCTTCACCATCAGGCAATAAATCAGTTTCGAAGCCTTTTGCTTCAAGATACTCTCTCAGGAGCATTCCCAGGTTCTCATCGTCCTCTGTTAAGAGGATTTTATATTCTTTTTCCATTCTTTAGTGTTTTTAGAGGTAGGAATATGTCAAATTTAGTGCCAACCTTAAGTTCGCTCTCAACTGATATTTCACCGCCATGGTCTTCAACTATCTTTTTTACATAAGCTAATCCTAAACCAAAGCCTTTAACATCATGAACGTTACCGGTTGGTACACGGTAAAATTTCTCAAATATCCTTTTGAGGTTATCCTTTGATATCCCCATCCCATTATCTTTTATCGAAATTACAATTCCGTTGTTTTTATTCCAAGTTTTGACGTATAAAACCGGTGCCCCCATTTTATATTTCACGGCATTATCAAGCAAGTTATAAATAACATTTGTAAAATGCACATCATCAACGCTAATAATGCTGTTTTTAGCTTCTAAACGTTCAATTATTTTACCGTTGGCATTTTCTACTTTTATTCTGAAGTTGTTGGTAACATTATGAATAAGGTCATTAACATCAATATTTTTCAGTTTTAAGCCTTTCTTGCCTTTTTCAAATATTGCCATCTGAAGAACCTTCTCAACCTGAAAACTCAAACGTTTACTTTCATCCTGAATAACACTGGATATGTGCATTAACGTTTTAGGGGTTTTAATCACACTTCCATCTTTCAACATTTGAGATGCCAGAGAAATGGTTGAAATAGGAGTCTTAAATTCGTGAGTCATGTTGTTGATAAAATCGTTTTTTATCTGATCGACTCTTTTTTGTCTCACAATGATCATAATGGTGATGATTGAAAGAAATATCATGATCAAAGTAAAGGCTGCCGATGGTATCACTAAACCTAATGACTCAAAAATTGGATTAGGCATTTGAATAAAATGAACTTTTATAAAGTTGGCCTTGGCATGTATGTCGTTCGGGAATAGTCTTCGTTGGTATATTTTGTACTGTTCAGGGTTTTCAATAAAGCTTTCGGTCTGAAATGCCATTTCACCCTTTTGATTAATGATGGCGTATTCATATAGGAAAGGAATGCCTCTGTCTTCGAATGCCTGGAAAAGATATTGCTGAAGACGCATATTGTCTATGCGATTTTCAATCGGCACATCCTGCAATAATGTTCTTAAGAGTGCATCATTTTGCTTGTTGAACCGGTTACGTAATTCGTTTTGAATAGTCATCATGGTGCTAGTCAAGGGATCTGTACGTCCAAAAACACCTTTTGATGTTCTTCCCTGAAAAGTGGTGGTTAGTGAATCCTGTTCATAAGTTGATACATCATATTGTCCGCGAGAGAAGTCTAATTCCAGTGAAATACGAAATTCTTGCTCTTGCTTCAATAAGTCTTCATTGTTGTTTCTGAAATATTTAGTGTCGGGTTGTAGGTTTTGTGGAACTTTGCTTTGTGGTTTTGGAGCCACCACACTTCTTGATAAATGAGAGATCTCATCATTTTCAAGTCGGGCTATTACTTCATCCATTGCCTGAATTACCAATTGATCGAAATGATCTTCTTTCAATTTAGTGGCATTCATAATCCATAATGTTTGGATATATGTTAATCCAATTAAGGAAATTGCCATTACAATGGTCAGTATCAGTATTAATTTCTTACTCATATAACAAAAATAGCAGGCTGAATGAATATAAAGTTGTGTTTAACATTAATTAACAGCGAATTAATTAGTTGTAGAGTAAAGATGATTGGTCGCAAATTGAGTCATTTATCAGGATGAATTTCAGAAATAATGATCGGTTTAATAGAAAAATCAACAATAATTCTTCAAAAACAAGTTTACTAAAAAATCAAATAAAAACACTGTTTGTCTTACTGATAAAATTAGGATTAATTGTTGAATCAGGTCATTTCAATATGTTCCAGGGCTTGGTGAGCTGCATTTTGTTGTGCTTCTTTCTTCGAATAACCTTCACCTTCGCCAAACAATTCTTCGTCAATTAATGCTTTTGCTTTAAATTTTATAGCTGTTTCCTCAAAGTTGTGCAATTCTTCCGTGATGAAGTTAACGGTCTTCTTTTGTTTTTGCCCCCATTCGATTAATAATGATTTATAATTGTTATCCTCCCGGGCAATCTTAGGCAAGTCAATGTAATGATTGATTATTTTCTCAGAAACAAACTGTTTGCACTTGATATAACCTTTATCGAGATAAACGGCTCCAATAAGAGCTTCGAGGGCATCTCCCAAAATGCTTGTCTGAGAAACATCGAGCAACGATTGTGTTTTAACCCATTTGTGCAGATCCATTTCTAAGGCAACAGAGTTAAGCAATGAGCGGTTAACAATGCGAGAGCGGGTCTTCGTTAAAAAACCTTCATTTTTATGTGGAAAATACTCATACAATACTTCCGCAACAATGGAACCCAAAATGGCATCGCCCAAATATTCCAGGCGTTCATTGTTCATGTATCGTTTGGTATGTGCGTCCTTAAGCATAGCCGATTTATGAATCATGGCTTGCTCATAAAGTTCTATGCTGGAAGGGTTTAATCCTGTAGTGTTTCGGATAAAACCATAAAACTTCTTCCCTCGAAAAGGAAGAAGTTTTATAATGTGCAAAAGTGGTTTAATCAAAACTACTTTTTTACAAAGCTTTAAATACCACGGATGCGTTATGACCACCAAATCCGAAAGTGTTTGATAAGGCAACTTTTACTTCACGTTTCTGTGCTTTGTTGAAAGTGAAATTAAGTTTGTTATCAATCTCAGGATCATCTTCAAAGTGGTTGATTGTTGGAGGTACGATGCCATTTTTAATAGCTAAAATACAAGCTATTGATTCAACAGCTCCTGCAGCTCCTAACAAGTGACCAGTCATAGACTTTGTTGAACTGATGTTCAAGTCGTAAGCATGATCACCAAAAACCTCTTTGATGGCCTTGGTTTCGGCAACATCACCTAGTGGAGTAGCTGTACCATGTACATTGATGTAATCTACTTCATTCGGATCTGTACCGTTGTCTTCTAACGCATTCATCATAACTTTCTTGGCACCCAATCCCTCAGGATGTGGGGCTGTTAAGTGATGTGCATCAGCAGTCATGCCAGCACCTACTATTTCACAGTAGATTTTGGCTCCCCGCTTAATTGCGTGCTCGTATTCTTCAATAATCAAAGAAGCACCTCCTTCTCCCATCACAAAACCATCACGTCCTTTATCAAAAGGTCGCGACGCTGTCGTTGGATCGTCATTACGGGTTGACAAAGCCTGCATTGAATTAAATCCACCCACACCGGCTTGATTAATTGCGGCTTCAGAACCTCCTGTAACAAACATGTCAGCTTTGCCTAAACGAATAAGATTATACGCTTCGCCAATGGCGTTAGTAGAAGATGCACATGCCGAAACAGTGCCGAAATTAGGACCGCGGAAACCATATTTCATAGAAATATGACCCGGAGCAATATCAGCAATCATTTTCGGAATGAAGAAAGGGCTGAAACGTGGAGTTCCGTCCCCTTGAGCAAATCCTGTAACTTCTTGCAAGAATGTAAGCAAGCCGCCAATGCCGGCACCCCAGATTACGCCAACACGATCAGCATCCAATTTCTCAGGATCAACTCCTGAATCGGCTACCGCCTGGTCGGCAGCAATCATAGCGTACTGGGCATAGAGGTCAAGTTTCCTAACCTCTTTGCGATCAAAATAATCATTGGCGTTATAGCCTTTTACTTCGCAAGCGAACTGAGTTTTGAACTTGGAGGCGTCAAATTGAGTAATAGGGGCACAGCCACTTACTCCATTTATCAAGCTATTCCAGTATTCTTCTACTGTGTTGCCGATCGGCGTAATGGCTCCTAGTCCCGTAACAACAACTCTTTTTAACTCCATAACTACTCTTAAAGTATCCTACTCGTTCTTACTTAGCGTTCTCTTCAATGTAAGCAATAGCGTCACCTACAGTTCCGATATTCTCAGCTTGATCGTCTGGAATTGCAATGTTGAATTCTTTTTCAAATTCCATAATCAATTCTACAGTGTCAAGAGAGTCAGCACCCAAATCATTGGTGAAACTAGCTTCTGGTGCAACTTCAGTTTCGTCAACTCCCAACTTGTCTACGATAATTGCTTTTACTCTTGATGCAATGTCTGACATAGCTTTAAGTTTTTAAAAATTAATACTAATAAAATGTTATAAAACAACTTTGCAAAGAAATACATTTGTGGATAATAATTCAAACTTCATGTAAAGAAAATACCAATTAGCCTATAAATTTTCCTATTTTTGCACCTTGTTTTGGTGTAAAATAATACGTGTAAAATTAAGATAATGAAAAAGATAGTGCTTTTTGCATCGGGGTCGGGATCGAATGTAGAAAACATTGCAAAATATTTTGAAGACAAGGGTTCGGTCGAAATAAAAGGAGTGTTTTGTAATAACCCAAATGCCTATGTTATTGAGCGTTGCGCCAATTTGGGTATATCTTGTAGGGTGTTCAGTCGAAATGAATTCAGGGATAACTTTGAGATTTTGAATGAGTTACGAGAACTAAAACCGGATTTAATTGTTCTTGCCGGATTCTTATGGTTAATACCTTCGGCATACATTCATGCATTTTCTGATAAAATTATCAATATTCATCCTGCACTTTTACCAAAATATGGCGGTAAGGGAATGTATGGTCATCATGTTCATCAGTCAGTGGTTGATAATAAAGAAACAGAGTCGGGGATAACAATTCATTTTGTGAATGAGCATTATGATGAAGGTCAGATTATTAAGCAGGTTAGTTGTAATGTTGAACCTTCTGATTCGGCTGATGATGTTGCTGCCAAAGTACATGAGTTGGAATATAAGTATTTCCCTCAAACAATTGATGAATTGTTGAATGCATAGATTAGTTTGTCGGGTAAAAATAAAAAGAGGCCCAATCATGAGCCTCTTATTTTATTTTAGAACTTTTTACTTATAAATTTTGAAGTGCTATACTGTCAATCTTTGATTTTAACGGCTCGATATATGATTTGAAACGAGCCATATTTGCTTCTTTTACAGGTTCTACCGAAGGAGCTTCTACTTTTAACGGGTCAATAGGACCACCATTTTTATAGACTCTGAAATCCAGGTGCGGACCTGTGGCAAGACCCGTTGAACCAACATAACCAATTAACTGCCCTTGTCGTACATAAGAGCCTTGAGAAATACCTTTGGCAAAGCCCTGTAAATGCATGTAAACAGTTGTATACACACTGTTATGCTTAATCTTCAGGTAATTTCCGCCACCATTTTTCTGGTATCCTTTGGCAAAAATACGACCATCTCCCAGTGCATAAACAGGAGTTCCGGCAGGAGCAGCATAATCGATTCCATGATGAGGTCTACGAATTTTTAGTACCGGGTGTAAACGACTATTGGAAAAACGACTGCTGATTCGTGAAAATTTAAGTGGAGCTTTCAAGAATGCTTTACGCAGACTTTGTCCGTTTTCATCAAAGAAGTTCCAGACACTATCTTCTTCGAAGTTGAAAGCATAGAAATCTTTGCCTCTATGATGGAATTGAGCTCCATGAACCTTGCCAATACCAATGCTTAAACTATCCACAAATTCCTCATCGTAATACACCTTAAAATAATCACCTTTCTCAATGCCGAAGAAATCTACTGTCCAGGCAAATATTTCGGATAATTCAATAGCCAATAAAGGATTAAGATTATTATCAGACATTGCATTCCATAAAGAAGAATTAATAACTCCTGAAGCTTCTTTTGAGATGCGAACGGTCTCTTTTACTCCGCGATAAACCTGGATGGAATCTTCGAGTGAGACCACCATATAATCGGTATTGTCAATTTCGTAAACGAAATGCTCCAGGGCATGCAGCGTATCCTGACTTAAAAAAAGTGAATAGTTATTCCCAACCTTTATCTTTCTAACATCAAAAACGGGTTTTGTTCTTTCTACAATTGTATTAATAGTTGGGTAATCAACACCTGCTTTTAAAAATATATCGGCTAAAAACTGATTGCGTTTTACTCTTTCTTTTTCAACAACAAAAGAGTCTAATGGAATACCATATAATAATTCTGGTTCAGGTACCACAACAACATCCATGGAATCCAGCGTTTCTTCTGTTACTACAGATTTAGGATGTTGGTATCTGCTGACAAGTAAAAAAGTAAGTGGAACTAAAATTATTACAACTATAGCGATAAGAAAAAAAGTCTTCTTCTTCATTTTAATTTAATAATAAGGGTGAATTGTCAGGGTAAAAAAAGTGAGATATTAATCAGACTTTTCTTTATAGCCCCTAAGATAAGATTTTCTTGTTTATATTTTAATTTTATCAAAGCCTTGTCCGTAAACTCCCATAACAGTACCAACAGTAATAAATGCGTCGGCATCAATCTGCTTCACAACTTTAAGTATCATTTGAGTATCGCTTTTTTTTGCAATAACCATTAGTACTTTGCGATCTTCTCCGGAATATCCACCAGTACCATGAAGTATAGTAAGACCTCTGTTGGCATCAAAAATTACTGATTTTTGTATCTCTTCGGGTTTGGTTGATATTATGAAGAACTGAACGGTTTGTTTGTTTCCTGAGATAACTAAATCGACGGTATAGGCTACAATGGCCATGGTCATAAAACCATAAACAACTGTTTCGATAGATGAAGTCTGGACTAGAAAATATGAAGAGGAGATAATAATAACATCCATTGCAAGTAGCAGGCGTCCTAAACTGATGTTTTTATATTTATTTATGATCATGGCAATAATGTCTACTCCACCAGTGCTTCCGCCATTAACAAATACAATCCCTGCACCTAATCCACCTAAAATACCACCAATAATGGCATTCATCATTAATTCAGAGACGATGGGTGCATCAAAAAAGGGTCTCATTAAAGATAACAGCCCTGAGAAAACAAGTACACAATAAATCGTTTTTATGCCAAAAGAGGCACCAAGTACTTTCATTGCAATAAGAATAAGGGCTATGTTGATCACAAGCGATGTTAAACCAACATCCCAGCCAAAAAGAAAGAATAGAATGGTTGAAGCTCCTGTTAAGCCACCCCCTACTATTTTAGCCGGAATTAGAAATCCGGTCCACCCAAGAGTTCCAATGGCTAATCCGATAGTTAACATCAAATAGCTCCTAAGCTCAGATAATATTTTATTAGTAGTCATTATTTAGTACTTGTTTATTGTTAATGGGTGGTGTGGTATTACAAAAACTGCCTGATAAAAATATCAAGCAGTTTGATTGTATCTGACATAATTCTTAGTCAGTAGTTTTTAGTCAGTAGAAAGTTAGAAAAACAGTCAATGTTAATTTCTAACTTCTATCATCCAACATCTGGATTTAACCTACAACAATGTTGATGATCTTTTTAGGAACGACAATTATTTTGCGAATGGTTTTACCTTCAATCCATTTATTGGCTGTTGGATGTGCCAATACAGCTTGTTCGACTTCCTTAGGATTCATATCTGCAGGAAGATCTATTTTAAAACGCATTTTACCGTTAAATGAAACCGGGTATGTAACGGTTGACTCAACCAGATGACTTTCGATTAATTCAGGCCATTGTGCATCTACAACCGATGTTGTATTTCCTAATTGGCTCCATAGTTCTTCTGCAATATGAGGAGCAAAAGGAGCTAATAATGCCAATAATGGCTCCAGAATCTCGCGTTTGTTACATTTAAGATCATTTAAATCGTTCACACAGATCATAAAGGCACTAACACAAGTGTTGAACGAGAAGCGTTCCACATCATCCGTAATCTTCTTGATAGTGCGGTGCAATACTTTTAATTCATCTGGAGTAGCTTTTTCATCGCTTACAACCAATTGATCGCCATTGTAGAATAAACGCCATGTTTTCTTAAGGAATTTATGAACACCGTCAATTCCGTTGGTGTCCCAAGGCTTACTTTGCTCCAAAGGACCCAAGAACATTTCGTATAAACGCAATGTGTCGGCTCCATACTCTTCAATGATGTCATCAGGATTAACTACGTTGTACATCGACTTTGACATCTTCTCAACAGCCCATCCGCAAATATATTTTCCGTTTTCAAGGATAAACTCAGCATTGGCATAATCAGGACTCCATTTTTTAAAGGCTTCCAGATCCAACTCGTCGTTGCGAACGATGTTAACATCAACATGAATTTCTGTTACGTCGTAATCTTTTCGCAAATTATATGATACAAAGGTGTTGCTTCCTTTTAAGCGATACACAAAGTTAGATCTTCCCTGGATCATTCCCTGATTGATCAGTTTTTTGTATGGTTCGTCTTTAATTACAGCACCTAAATCGTATAAAAACTTGTTCCAGAAACGAGAATAGATCAAGTGACCGGTAGCATGCTCGGTTCCACCGATATACAAGTCAACATCCTGCCAATATTCGTTAGCTTCTTTACCCACCAAGGCAGTATCATTCTTTGGATCCATGTAACGGATGTAGTAAGCTGATGATCCGGCAAAGCCAGGCATTGTATTCAATTCCAAAGGATAACCATCTTCGGTTTGCCAGTTTTTAGCACGTCCCAATGGTGGCTCACCTTGCTCGGTAGGTAAGTATTTATCTATTTCAGGTAAGGTTAATGGTAATTTCGACTCATCCAGCATATAAGGCATATCGTCCTTGTAGTATACAGGGAAAGGCTCACCCCAGTATCGCTGGCGACTGAAAATAGCATCACGCAGGCGATAGTTTACTTTTACTTTACCAATACCTTCTTCTGCAATATATTCTTTGGTTTTTGCAATGCCTTCTTTAACACTCAGACCATCTAAAATGCCCGAGTTAACCATGGTGCCTTCTTTCGAATCGATAGAATCGTCCCAGGTTGCAGGATCGGTAGCTTCGCCTCCTTCCGGAATCACTACCTGACGGATAGGTAAATCGAAATGTTTAGCAAAAGCAAAGTCACGCGAGTCGTGGGCTGGAACAGCCATGATAGCGCCTGTTCCGTAGCCTGCCAATACATAATCGCTGATCCAAACCGGAATTTCTTCTTTAGTTAATGGATTGATTGCATATGCTCCGGAAAATACACCACTTACTTTTTTTACTTCAGCCAAACGCTCACGTTCAGTACGTTTTTTAGTCTCTTCAATATAGTCGTCGACAGCGGCTCGTTGCTCAGGTGAGGTTAACTGATCAACCAATTCACTCTCTGGAGCTAACACCATAAAGGTAACTCCGTAAACAGTGTCGGCGCGGGTGGTAAAGATTTCCATCTCAACATCCGATTCTTTTACTTTAAAAGTCATCTCAGCACCTTCGGAACGACCAATCCAGTTGCGCTGTATTTCTTTCAAAGAATCGCTCCAATCCACATTGTCCAATCCGGTTAAAAGACGTTCGGCATAAGCCGAAACACGTAATGACCATTGGCGCATCACTTTTTGCTCAACCGGGTGACCACCGCGAACTGAAACACCTTCTTTCACTTCATCGTTGGCCAATACTGTACCTAATGCCGGACACCAGTTTACCATGGTATCGGCCAGGTAAGCCAAGCGGTAGTTTAATAATATTTCCTGTTGCTCTTTGTCTGATTTAGCTTTCCACTCGTCGGCTGTAAATACCAACTCATCGCTACATGCCACATTCAAACCATCTGTTCCAGTTTGTGTAAAAGCTTCAACTAATTCGCTAATTGGGCGGGCTTGCTTAGCCTGGTTGCAGTAATAGTGGTTGAACATTTGAATAAATGCCCACTGTGTCCATTTGTAATAATCCGGTTCGCAGGTTTTTACTTCGCGATCCCAATCGTAACAGAATCCAATTTTATCGAGCTGTTCGCGGTAACGGGCAATGTTTTTTTCGGTAGTAATAGCCGGGTGTTGCCCTGTTTGAATAGCATATTGCTCAGCGGGTAATCCATAAGCATCGTATCCCATTGGGTGCAATACATTAAATCCGTTTAATCGCTTATAGCGGCTGTAAATGTCGGAAGCGATGTAGCCCAGTGGGTGACCAACGTGCAGGCCGGCTCCCGAAGGATAAGGAAACATATCCAATACATAATATTTAGGGCGGCTGTTATCAACCTCTACTTTGTATATTTGATTGTCGTTCCAGAATTTCTGCCACTTTTGTTCCAGTTCCTTAAAATTGTATTCCATAATATAATTGAATGGTCGTAATTATTCACTTAATATTCAGGCTGCGAAATTAGTAAAACTTATCCTTTTTTACAGAAGTAAGGGGTGAATAACAGATGATCTGTATCAATTTCTATTAAGAAAGTCAAAAATGGATGGAAAGAATAGAGTAGGTAAATAAAAATTGGCTGCCCGGATGAAGAGGCAACCAATTACTAACTATGAAGTATCATTTAATAAATGATTAAATCCGCTATTGGAGACTTTTTATTATTCAGTTTTATATCTTCTACTTTTACCCAAACTTCGTCTATAGAACTACTGTGATAGGAATTATTACCTGTGGGCCTAAGAAACATGCCTTTAAATGTCATGGTATCTTTATTAATTTCATAGGTGTAATAATTTGAATTGTTGCATAGTTTTCCATTATAAGCATGAATGGTAACAATATTTCCGTCATCGTCAGCCAGATATTTACCGCCGTTATATAGGCTGCCTTTTTTATTGAATGAGACAAATAAGTTACCGTCAAATTTCATGTATCTGGTAAATGCATCATTTGTTGATATTTCAGTAGATCCAATTTTAACTAATTGCCATGTGCCAATTAAGTAGTCCGGTTCATGATACTTGTTTTTCGTGGTCATCCCCATGCTAATGATAAATACAGCGATGGCTCCAAACAGAAGAGAAAACATTACTTTTTTCATAATACTTTTGTTTTGATTAAACATGAGACCTGCCTGATCAAAAAAGTTAGTCACCTTTTGTTTTAGACTGGATGAAAGGTTTGATTCGTTAGGTTCATTTAAAACATCCAAATCATATTCCATTGCTTTCAGAAGAGCCCGCACTGTATACATGCGAGGATGTACCTGATTCGATTCAATTCGTTGAAGTGTTCTGATGTTTGCATTGCACTTTTCAACTACTTCGGATTGGGTGAGTCCTTTTTCTTTTCTGAGTTCTGCAATTCGGGTTCCGATAGGTTTTTGATTCATAGCGGTCGTTTGTTTCAAAAGTATTAGACTTGGGTTAAGGGGTACAATATTTGGGTTGACTTATACCCGGCATTTATGCGGCATTTGTTTGTAAGATATTGAAGTATAGGTGTTTTGTGCTTTTGTTAAAAAGAATCCTTTTTTAGGATCTTTCCATTTTTCAGGTAGTAATTAATGGCAGTCTCCCACCAGAGCATTGAAGAATTAAAGTCATTTACCAGTTGATTTTGTATATAATGGTTCTGTTTTTCATTGAGCCCTGTGTACAGATATGTAATGTGAGTATGGGTTTTATTTTCTGATACAGCTTCAAGTCGAATGTTGATTCGCACCACGTTTTCACCTGGTGTTAACCGAACAAATTCAATCTGATACTTCTCCTGATCGTGTTGAGTAACATGCCAGATGGTTTCTGACTCTCCGTGATGAGGTGTGGCAAAAACACAGTTTTCTTCAACTACTCCAGATTTTGAATAAATCATTCGGTATTCCCACCCATCTAACCAGTCTTTTTCGCGAACAGGGCAAAGAAGTGGAAATACCTTGTCAATTGAAGCATGATTCGTTTGTATGTAAGAAAAGGATTTTTGAGTGGGTTGTTGGAGGTTATTCATAATAGTTGATTAGATTTTAAATATAATTAACCACAGATTATTCCGATTAGGAAGATTTTATTTTCATTAAACTAATCTGTCTAATCACAGAAATCTGTGGTTAATATTTAAAAGTGATTTCGAGAGGGGCAAATGTTTGAATTTTATTTACTCCACTTCTCCATCATTTCTTTATAATATTTCTGCAGAACAAAGAAGGCTTTTTTCTTGGTTCCTTTCTCAGATATTAAACCTTTGCGATTCCATCCATCCTGAATTACAGGGCGCATACGACGTGGGGAACGGAAGTCGGCCAGAATCCATGGTGACATACCCCTCAACTGAGGAATCTGGCGAAGCATGGCAATGTTTTTTATATAAAGGTCTTCCTGGAATTCTTCCGACCAACGATCTAACTTGTCACCATGAAGACCTTGCAGAGCACCACCTCCGTACTCAGAGATAAATACAGGTTTGTTATAATTAATTTCCCAATGCATCCGTTCGCATTTTTCAGGCAATCCATCATACCAACCCACATATTCGTTAAAACTGATGATATCGACATAATCCATAAAAGGATCATCAATACCCAATGTGTTTTCTTTTCCTTCTACTCTGTTTTTCTCCAAAGCAGCACTTATCAGGCGGGTATCATCCATATTACGTGCTGTAGCAGCCAGGTTTTTCAGAAATTCCAATCGCACTTCACTTCGAGGTGTTTCGTTTGCCATGGACCAGATAATTACCGAAGCTCTGTTCTTATCGCGCATCATCACTTCTTTTAACTGTTTTTCTGCTAATAAATAAGTTTTATGATTCTCAAAAGGAATTGTCCAGTAAACCGGATTTTCTTCCCAAACCATAATACCCATTTCATCGGCCATACGAAGCATATGTTCGTTATGTGGATAATGAGCCAGTCGTACAAAATTGCAGCCCAGTTCTTTGGCCCATCCTAAAAGTAATTCGGCATCTTCTTTGCAGTAGGCTCTTCTGCCTCCCAACGGATTTTCTTCATGAATACTTATCCCTCTCAGGTAAACACTTTTATTATTAATCAATATATCAGAGCCTTTTACTTCAATTGTTCTGAAACCAATTTTATCATTCAAATTGTGATTACCGTGCTTTAAATTAATGGCATAAAGCTTGGGATCTTCAGGTGACCAGTAATTAATGTTTTTTGCCTTAATCGCAATAGTAGCCATGCCTTCGCTATTTGTTGTTAAGGTTTGGTCAACCTTTAATTCAGGAATAGATAATGTTATTGATTGATTTGCCTTGTTATCTCCATTTAAACTGATGTATCCTTCAATCAAACCTGCATTTCCTTTTTGAAGCTGAATTGAATAATCAGCAATATAGGTCGATTGAGTTTCGATCAAATCCACATCGCGGGTAATGCCACCATAATTCCACCAGTCAGTATTTAAAGTAGGAACCGCTTCTTTCTTACGTTTGTTATCTACTTTCACCACAATGGAGTTTTCTTTTTCTTTCAAAAGATTAGTTACTTCGAAATAAAAAGGAGTAAATCCACCTTCGTGAAAACCCAGTTTTTTACCGTTTAAATATATGTCAGCACGATAGTTAACTGCTCCGAAATTGAGAAATACTCTGTTGTCGGCATTCGTTTTTTCATAATCAAATGTTTTACGATACCATACGGTTCCCTCGTAATAAAACAGGTTTGCTTCCTGTGAATTCCAATCGCCAGGTACATATAGGGTGGGAGAGGTGTCGAAATCGTATTCGTGTAGATCGGATCTATCGTTGGGTTTTAAATCGAGAAAAATGGCTTCATTGGTAGGATGTTCTTTCTGGTCCCGGGGTTCGTATCGATAATTATAATAACCACTTTCATAAACATCAACAATATAATGCCATTTGCCATTAAGGGTGGTTGTTTTTCTGTTGGGGATATTCTGAAATACGTTTTGTGCATTGGTAATTCCAGATAAAAGTAGAATCCCGAATAATATCAAGAATTTTTTCATAGTGCTGATTTTATATGCTTGGTTCAATAGATGATATAAATATACTATTTGTTTATTAGTTAACAGGGCTGATGTAGGAAGTAATTAATAACGGTGAGATTGAGTTTGCAGAGTTACATACATATTGATTCAACCAATTAACTTTATGTACTTCTAAATGCTTTGTAAAGAAGAGCAGCTAATGACTAATAGCTAGCAGATTTTATTTCAAACTTCTGCCTACTGCCTCATAACTAAATACTATAATAAGCAATCCTATACAATACTCCATTTTCCGACTTTACATTCTCATCAGTGATAAAACTTAGGCTGTTTGCTACTCCTAATTTATTAACCAGGCATAGACACAATGCATCAACAATGTCATCAGGCTTTACATCTTTTCGTTTGAATTGTTGATATGCTTTTTGATAGACAGGTATAATGTTACTATCCCATTTTTGAAGGATTTCAAGGCGTTCAGTTAGCCCTTGTGGTGTTGATTTTTTAGAAAGTAAAATACCTTTATTAAGGTTGTTAAAACAAAGTTCGGGATGACTTTCAATAAATTCCGTTTCAGCTTGTATCAGATATTCATCCAGCTCTTTAATTTTATGCTTGATGTTGAGAGTTTGTATTGACAAACTTTTACCTTCTGTTTCAATATTCAACTGTTTGGCTTTATTAAACTCATTCTCATAAACTGCAGCCTTACAAGGTACATTAAAAACAGTGGATCCACGCTTTGGTAGCTGTTTTCTTAAAGTAGCATCAATGGATCTGGGAAATCCGGGAGTTGATAAACCCATGGGCATATCAATTAAGATACGCTCCATGGGTGGTATGCTTTGCATCATTTGGGTGATGGATGAAAAGATTTCGATGTGGAATTTATCGTTGGCATAATAAGCAACGATCCATCCGAAGCGGCATCCGTCAACTCCTGCGATATTCATTTATTTAATTTCGATTTGGGTGCTGGCGCTTTTAAGCCCTTTACCACTTACCATCAATTTGGCACTACCAGCTTTTTTACCTGACTGAACCAAAACAACCAGTTTACCATTAAATAGTTTCATGGTTGGTTGATGAAACATCTCCAACGATGTGGCATCACCATTACAGACTGCGCGATAGGTTGCATCACCACTTACTTTAAATTTCAGCTGATTTTGTGCTAACGGACAAGGTATACCGTCTTTATCAACAACCGATACGGTAACATAACTCAAGTCTTCTCCATTTGAAGTAAGAATATTTCTGTCAGCATCCAAAACTAACTGATAAGGTTTGCCAGCCGTTTTTACATCTTTTTCTTCGGCTATTTTACCATTATCATCAAAAGCAACCACTTTAACAGTACCCGGTTCGTACTTAACATCCATCCACATTAGACGGTATCGATCCAGTTTTGTCGAATCATTTTTTGTACGAACACCCTGACTTTTCCCATTTACAAATAGTTCGGCACTTTTGTAGCTGGTGTATACAAATACGGGAGTGGTTTCGCCTACACGACCTTCCCAGTTCCAGTGGGGAAGAATATGTAATGTTGTTTCGTCTGTGTTCCAACGACTGCGGTATAAATAAAATCTGTCTTTTGGTAATCCGGCTAAGTCACAAATACCAAAATAGGAACTGCGCGATGGCCAATAATTGTCGTAAGGTGTTGGTTCGCCCAGATAGTCAAAGCCAGTCCATACAAATTCACCCAATACCCAGTCTTTATCATCCTGCAGAACAAAATCATCTTCAGGTATATTTGACCAGTTACAATATTCAAGGTCGTATGAGGAAGATTGGTAATCGTCGTATTTCTTATCGGAAGCTTTTTCAACAGGAAATTTATAAACACCACGCGAACTCACTGTTGAAGCGGTTTCAGAACCCAGAATAAAGCCCTGTGGGAAGCGTTTGTAGGCTTCATCATACAGGTGGACACGATAATTTAATCCTGGAATGTCCATAATAGCTCCAAAACCTGATTCCATCACTGCTTTAACCTGGTCCATACCAACGGTAACGGGGCGGGTTGGATCTTCGCGGTGGAAGATATCCTGCAACCACTTGGCACTTTTCACTCCATCTGAACCCCATTGATCAGGTACTTCATTTCCTGAACTCCACATGACAATACATGGGTGATTGCGAGTAGCATGAACCAGATTTACTACGTCTTTTTCAGCCCATTCATCAAAATAGAGGTTATAGCCATTTTTGACTTTTGGCTTTTTCCACTCATCAAAGCTCTCAGCCAGGAAAAGGAATCCTATTTCATCGCAAAGTTCCAATTGCTCAATCGATGGCATATTATGAGATGAACGAATGGCATTACATCCTAAATCTTTAAGTATAGTTAACTGTCGACGAAGAGCCGATTTATTAATGGCAGTTCCAATAGGACCTAAATCATGATGCAGACAAACACCTTTGAATTTGGTAGGTACATCATTCAACAAAAATCCTTTCTCGCGGCTGAATTCAATTTTTCTGATACCAAAACGAATGGTTTCAGTATCTTTTAATTCATCACCCTCATACAGATTAAGTTCAGTAGTGTATAAATAAGGATTCTCAGGACTCCACAGGATTGGATTTTTTATTGGGATATTTTGTTCCAGTTCATCTCCAAAACGCGAATCTGTTTTGCTTGTCGCAACCTGATTGCCTTTAGCATCTTTGATAATGGTTTCTATTCTGACATTCTCACCATTAACCTTTGATTGGATGGTTACTTTGGCCAGATCATCAGAAATATATGGTGTGGTTATAAAATGTCCCCAATGTTGAAAGCTGGTTTCATCTTTTACTATTAATTGAACTTTTCGATATAATCCGGCTCCAGGATACCATCTTGAAGAGAAGGGGTAATTTTCAAGCCGTACAGCCAATGTATTTCGTTCGTCTTTTTTAATGTAGTCAGTTATGTCGAAATAGAAGTAATTATAACCAAAGGGCCATCCTCCTACTAATTCACCATTTACGTATACTTTGGAATTACTCATGGCTCCATCGAAGGTAAGCAACACTTTTTTATTGGATGTCAGATCATCCACAGTAAAAGTTTTGCGATACCATCCTACACCTATAAAAGGCAGAGCTCCGGTACGACCGGTTTTCTCGGTAGCAACTTTTTCGTTATTCTGAACAATTTTTACCGTTTGTTTATCTACTTCCTTATCAAAAGGCCCATAGATTGCCCAATCGTGAGGTAGAGAAACTGATTGCCATTTGGCATCATCGAAATGTGTTTCATTGGCATTTTCAATGTCGCCCTTGTGAAACTTCCAATCGCTTTTAAAATCAATTATTTGGCGTGTTTGGCTGAACGATGTTGCTGTAAAAGCAATAATGGTAAGAAATAAAGTTACTAATGATATAGATTTCATCTTGTCAATTCTTCTTTAAAAAGTATGATTTTGAATGGGCAAAATATAATACTTTCCTCAAAGATCAAATGGAGAAATTGGTTGATTTGGTACTTATTTTTGTTCATTTGTCCCAAATCTACTTTATAAACAGGCACAGGCCGCTTAAATAGGCGACCTGTGCTGAATAATTTACAAAGTTTTATTATTTATCTTTTGGTCGGGTATTAATACCGAATGGTAAATACAAAGGACAAAAACTTATAAGGCTGGTTAGTAAAAATACAATAGCCAGTATAAGTAAAACTGTTCCCAGTGTGCCTGTAATTCCATTAGTCAGATATAAAACGGCAATTACTGCAGCAATAATAAATCTTACAATTTTATCTGCTGATCCCATATTCTTTTTCATACTATTAATTTTATTAGGTGATCTAAAAATGAATTATGCCCTTTTAACAGATTGAAATTTAAATTGTTTAAATTAAGTTAGTTATGTTAGTCTTCTGTTTTAAACCAATCAAAATCGGTATAGCAGGCAGAGTTCTTATCGGGTGATGTTGAAAATACGCCCACTTTTGCACCTACCCAACGACCTTCTTTAGCTATAAAGGTTTCTCCAATGGGAAAATATTTTTTACCATTACTGCTGTAACTGAATTTGCAAAGTACTATAGGAATAATGGAAGATGGGTCTTCAAGATAAACTTCAACTTTTAAATAAACCGAATTACTTTTAAAAGGAACAGTTTCAACCAGGGTTTCGGTTTTACCTTTGTTTGCATCCAGACATTTAGTTTGTGTTATTTGATAACCATCGGTAGTTTTTTCAAGAGCGATATAAGAGTAATCCATACCAAAGACCACCAGACCTGCTTTCTCTTTAGCATCGTTGGCTATAAGTTTTAATCGGGTTGTTGCAGAAAATCTGGCAGCCGGTGTTTTTTGTAGTAACAATCTGCCAATATCCCATAAATTCATTGTCTCCGAAACTTCTTCAGGGTACAATCGAAGCCATCCTGGGTTTTCTGTCAGACTATACCAGTTGCTATTGAAATTACTGTTCCATTGCCATTGCAAGCCTAATTGAGGCGATTCAAAGGTGTCACTGGTTTGAGGTGTTATTATCGGATAAGTGGCACCAACATTTGGTTTGGTATATTCTGTTACAGGTTCACCTATTCCATTTCCATCGTAATCAATTCCCATTAGAGGCCAGTCATTTTCCCATTTCATTGGATTGAGATGTACTACTCTTCCGTATGCATACCGGTCTTGAAAATGGATGAACCAGTCTTCACCGGTTTGTGTTGTAACCCAACCGCCCTGATGAGGTCCGTTAATATTTGTACTTCCTTGTTCTAAAACAATTTTATCATCGTAAGGGCCATAAACATTTTTTGATCGTAAAACGGTTTGCCAACCAGGTTTTACACCACCTGCCGGTGCAAAAATGTAGTAATATCCGTTTCTTTTATAGAATTTGGGACCTTCAATAGTTGGGTAATCTTTTTGTCCATTAAAAACAATAGTGCTTGTTTCCAATACTTCCGTGCCTTCTTCATTCATGGGACATACCGCCAGAAGACTTTTAATACCACTACGGCTGTTAGCAAAGGCATGAACTAAGTATGTTTTGCCATTATCATCCCATAGAGGACAGCAGTCAATCCAACCGGTTACTTTCTTTATAAGGCGAAGAGGTTCCCATGGTCCTTCTGCCTTTTTAGCCTTGGTCATAAATACTCCTCTATCCGGATCACCAAAATAGATATAAAATTCATTATTGTGATAGCGGATGCTGGGTGCCCAAATAGCATTTCCATGCTGAGGCTTGCTAAACGAGTCGTCAGGATATTGAATAGCAGCATGAGCAATAAGTTTCCAGTTGACCAAATCTTTTGAATGCAGAATTGGTAAACCTGGGAAATGACTGAAGCTGGAGCTGGTCATATAATAATTGTCACCCACCCTGATAACATCCGGATCGGAGTAATCTGCATAGATGATTGGATTTTTATAATTGCCATTGCCAAGATCGGGTGTCCAGACAGCTGAATTTTGATTTTGAGAAATAGTTTGGATAAGTAATCCAAAAGTCATCAACATAAATAACAGAATGGGTCTTTTCATCGAATTTGAGTTGTGATTTGAAGTAATGGCAAGTTAATAAAATCAGAAATATCAATTTGATTTTGAAGGTTGTAATAAGGGGCTGAATAGATGTTTATGGGTAGTCAAATGTACAGTTCATTTTATGTATACATCGTCTAATGGTAACATATTTAGTTGGTTGCAGTTGAGTTGTGATGTTTGTTCGGAATTATTTTTAGTGCATTTCTTCTTATTAATAAGTATCTTCAAACTGTTACTCTTAATTGATATGTATCTTTTGATTCAACGATTTATTGCCTGGTTGTTTTTTGTGTTACTAGGTTGCTCTATGCTTGCAAGTAACAGAGAGATTAAGCTGCAACAGTTATTCTCTGAGAAAGGATTACCTGGCTCGATTGTAAGTTGTCTTTACGAAGATAGTTTTGGATATATATGGTTTGGTATTGAAGCTTCGGGTTTATATCGATATGATGGAGTTAATATTCTTCATTTTGCTCATCAGAATGATTCTGAAAGACCACTCACCAATAATTTTGTTAACGTAGTAAACGAAGATAAAAAAGGCAGACTTTGGGTCGGTACTACTGGTGGATTAGATCTGTTTGACTCTTCTGGAGAACTCATTCAACATTTTCTGACAGAAAACAATGAGAAAGTAAATGCCTTGATTGAAAATCAAGCCGGAGACATGTTGATTGGTACAAATAGTGGTTACTACATGATGACCGGTTCTGATGAAATTCCATCTAAATTGGACTTGCCGGCGGACGGTGATGTAAGAGTCAGGTGTTTGAAGATCAATAAAGATGAGGTTCTCATCGGTACAACTCAAGGTTTATTTATTCAAAAAGAAGAAAATATAAAATGCATTAATTCAACTTCTCATCTCGATATTATTTCTCTTGATATCAGAACTGATTTTATTGTCATAGGCTCATCTAAAGGGGTGTTTGTACTTGAAAATGAGTCGGGATTAATTCATCAGGTTCAATTTCATCAAAAAGATTTATATAATGATGGTAAAGTTGGTATTCGCAAACTTTTTATTGACTCAAAAGATCGATGGTGGGTGGCAACCATGCAATATGGGTTGGTTTGTGTTGATGAAAAGGATTTAAATGATCAGTTTCAGTTTACAGGCACAATCAAGGTAAATGGGTTAAAAACCGGAACCATCACAGATATGATTGAAGATCGCAATCATAATGTTTGGGTTGCTTCCAAATACGACGGTTTGTTTATTTATGATCAGCGTTTACAGTTGTTCGAAGGAGTATCAATAACACATCCTGAAAAGAATCTTTTTGTGATGTCCATTTGTGAAGATGAGGACAGTACTTTATGGTTGGGAACACGGACAGAAGGTTTATTTAAAATGTCAAAGGGTTCGAAATTACCTAAGTCTATACATCCAGGTAATATTCCATTTGAACAAGTAAGAAGGATAGAGGCTTTATATTACGATAATAAGAAACGCTTGTGGATTGGATCTGAAACAGGAGTGTTAATAACAGATACGAAATTCAGCAGTCTGGAATTTCATCCGGTTAAATCTGTTTGGACTTTTGGAGGCGATGCAGCTGGTAATGTTTGGGTGGCAACTTCCAGGGGACTTTTTATTTATGATGAAAAGGTAAAGCAATTAGTACGTTTTCATTCTGCAAAACATGCTGATTTTTTCAATTCCGAAGTGCAAGTTGGTATTATCAATACCACAAATGACGGATCACTTTGGTTTGGAACCATGTTTGATGGATTGTATCAATACCTGCCGGAAAAGGACAGTTTAATTCATTACTCAATCAACTCTGATCTTCGACTAAGCGATAATAGTATCAGAGCTTTTTATGAAGATGATCTTCAGCAGATATGGATTGGAACCCGATCTCAGGGATTAAATTGTCTGGATTTAAAGAATGATACAGTGATGGTTTTT
This sequence comes from uncultured Carboxylicivirga sp., assembly GCF_963674565.1. NCBI lineage: Bacteria > Pseudomonadati > Bacteroidota > Bacteroidia > Marinilabiliales > Marinilabiliaceae > Carboxylicivirga > uncultured Carboxylicivirga sp. Next base: position 3,450,113 of record NZ_OY771430.1, on the reverse strand, counting down.
TTAAGGCAGAACGGAATGGCTTCTAATGCTGTATATAATATTTTACCCGATAACAATAATATATGGTTGGGTACTGATATGGGCCTCGTTAAGTTCAATATTATGGATTATTCGGTTGAGAATTTTAACCAGGAATATGGTTTGCCAACATCCGTTTTTGAACCTCGGTCAGCTTTAAAATTAAGAAACGGTCAATTGGCATTGGGGTATTATGATGGATTAATTTGTTTTTATCCTGAAAGAATAAAAAAGATTTCGAAAGAATCTCCTCTCTTGGTGACTTCTGTGTTGGCCGATGGAGAAGAAGTCAATCACAATCTAACAGGTAATAATTCTTTGGAATTGAAATACCATCAAAATCAATTAACATTCAATTTTGCACTATTGGATTATGCAATTGCTTCCCGAAATAAATATCGGTATAAATTGTTAGGTCTTGATGACACATGGCAGGGCCCTACTGAATATACAGTTGCCCATTACACCAATCTGAATCCTGGTGAATATCAATTTATTGTGGAGGCTACAAATTATCAGAATGATTGGAGCGAGACACCTGTCGTAATCAATGTAATAATCCATAAACCCTACTATGCAACAGTTTGGGCCTTTTTGCTTTATAGTTTGTTTTTAGGTGTTGTAGTTTTTATTTCAATACAAATAATAGGTACTCAGCTTAAGTTAAAAAGACAAGTGAAACACGCTAAGGAAGAGTTGCAACGAACCATTGATCTTGAAACAGCTAAAATCCAGTTCTTCACAAATGTTATTCACGAATTTCAAACACCATTAACATTAATTCTGGCACCTCTGGAAAAGCTATTGGCAAAGATGTCTCAGAATATAGAAACGCAGAGATATGCTGATGTAATTACAAAGCAGATGCATCATCTGCAAAATTTGATTGGTGAATTATTGCTTTATAGGAAAGTTCAGTCATCAACAGGGGATTACAGGCCTAAATATGGTAATATAGAAGATACGGTGCTCATTACTATTCAGGAATTTCAGGAGCTTGTTCAAAGTAAGCGGATTGTCTTGAGTTATACTTCTGAAGTCGATCAGGGAGATATACTTTTCGATGAAGATAAAATCATAAAGGTTCTTAACAATCTTCTGATGAATAGCGTAAAGTATTCTCGTGAAGGAGGCAGTATTCATATATTAATTAAGCAGGTTAGCTCAGGTGAACTGGATGAGAATATATTGTCAACAACATTTTCAAAAAGAAATTTAAGCAACAACTATATAAGTGTCAGTATTTCAGATAATGGATCGGGAATGACAGAAGATGAGGTAAGGCAAATTTTCTCAAGGTTTTATCAAAGTAACAGCAAAGGATTGGGAGCCGGTATTGGTCTGAGCCTAGCAAAAGCCTTGATAGAGTTGCACGATGGGTTTATTCATTGTGAAAGTAAATTGGGTGTTGGAAGCACCTTTTCATTTTACATTCCAATGTTGGTTGAAGGTCATAATACTGTAAAAGCAAAACCGATAGTTGGGCACCCGGTAACTTCCGCTTATAAGGAAAGTAATAGCTCTGATGAATCTGATGTGAGTATTTCAACAGGAGCATCTGTTCTAATAATTGACGATAATGAAGATCTGCTTTCATTCTTAAAAGACAATCTGTCAGGAAAATATCAAATCCTGACTGCTGCCAATGGTCAGGAAGGACTTGATTCTGCAGTTCAGAATATTCCTGATTTAATAATTACCGATGTTGTTATGCCTGTACTTGACGGCTATGAATTATGTTCTCAATTAAAACAAATGCCTGCTACATGTCATGTGCCAGTTATAATGCTTACCAGCGAGAGTGATCAGGATTCAAAAATACAGGGTATGAAACACGGAGCAGATGAATATATTCCAAAGCCGTTTAGTATAGATTATCTGGAGATTAGAATAAAGGGCTTGTTACAGCTGCGTAAGAATATTCAACAATCCTTAATAAATGGTGTAATTCCATCTCATACTTCAGGATTATCAAAGTATGATCAGACCTTTGTTAAGAAGTTGAAAGCAGCCATGATGTCTAATCTTTCAGAGCCTGACTATGGTGTTGAACAGTTGGCTGGTGATGTAGGTTTTAGCCGAACTCAGTTGAATCGTAAGATCAAAGCTATTTTAAATCAGACTCCAACAGAGTACATATATAACTTACGACTTGCAGAAGCAATTCGTTTATTACAGGAAGATGGACTGACAGTGAGTGATACTGCTTACCGCACCGGTTTCAAGAGTCCTGCTTCATTCAGTACCGTGTTTAAAAATAAGTATGGCTATTCACCATCTCAGGTGAAATAAGATAATTCGGTTAACTGTAGTTGCTTAGTCGTTACTTCTTCTTATTAGAGGGGTTAAATCATCCATGCAACTTACATTGAAATCTATGCAACCTGCATTTATATACTGATAGTAAAGATGTAATAAGTTAGGATTTGAAAAAATCAAGTTTAATTAAATCCATACAATGAAAAAAACATTTTTACTTCTATTAATGGCTTTTATGGCTTATTCAAGCTATGGTCAAATAATGGGAACTACTACTTATGACTTCAGAGATGGTAGTATTTTGCCAACAGATGGAACATCATTAGAAAATGTGTCATCAAGTGATGGAGCCTTAACTATTGATAAAGGCACAGGCAGTGCTTTTAAGTATAACGATGGGACACATGGAGGTCAGTTCAAAGATCAAAATGTATTTAGTATGCAGGTTGCCAATAAGGCAACTATTTCATTTAGTATTTGTGTATATAGTGCCGAAGGCGCAACCCTTGAACTAAAAGATCAGTCCGGAACAACTTTAACTACAATTTCAGCAAGTTTAAAGAATGTGGCAGGAGCAATTGACGGGGATCTTAGTACTTATGTTTTTAATGGATCGGCTCAGACTATTACCGGAACTTTAACAGCTGGCGGATCAGTTTATATTCATTATTTAACTATCACCAATGAAGATGCCTTACCTGGTTTGAATGGAATGACGCAGGTTTGGGATTTTGGTGCAGAACAACTAAGTACCGATACTTATACAAACGTTTTGGATGTTGATGCTATTAACGCATGGTATGATGGCGTTGCTGCCGGAACTGCAGGGTTAACGCTACCTGATTTTACAGCAGATGTATTATCGTGGGAAGGAAATGAAACATCTGATCGCTTACGTACCAGTAATGTGAATCTAACACGTTACGATTCAAATGTAAGCAGTGATGTTTATACAGGTCGTGTTTATGCCAATGGTACTGTTTCGTTGGATGCCAATGGTCTTCCTATAACCCGTTATTTTACGATTGAACTTGCCGAGGATGATGAAATAACAGTGGTGGCTTTATCTCAAAACGGCACAGGTACTCTTACGTTTGTAACAGAAGAGGATGTTACCATTCAAAAAGATCAGCAATCTTTAACAAATGCTGCAGCCGAATACAATTTTATTACAGGACAGGCAGGTGTTTATCGTATATATGATGAAACAGATAAATTAAGTGTCTTTCGTGTATATCGTAAAAATGCTGATTTTGTAACTATCTCAGGTTCGGTTGATGAAACAAGTGCTGCAAGTATTCCTAATGGTTATGGAATTGTATTTACTAACTCGGTAACCGGTAAAGCATGGACAGCTGTTGTTGACGCTCAGTCATATTCTGTTGATTTACCTGCAGGTCACACCTATAACCTTTCGTTATCTGATGCCAATGGATATATCATTACAAGTGCACAGTCGATTGACGTTACAAGTACTGCAACTGTTGATATGGTTGTTGAACAAATTGCTTTAAATACTGTGACCGGTACTATTACTGGTTTGGGAGATAAGATTGCTAATCTTGGATTGGTCTATACCCCGGATCCGGCTCAAAACAAAGTATATGTGCCTGAAGTGTCAATTGATGTAAACAATGCAACTTATTCAGTTATTCTGGAACCAGCCTGCGAATATACCATTACTGCAAATGGTGTAAATGATTATATTATTGGATCTAGTACTATTACAGTTACCGAAGATGGAACATCAGATATTACTTTCACAGCAAAACCTGTTTACGATATTACCATTACAACCGAAGGATTGTCCAGTGAAGCCGTTTCTGCATTAGGTTTAACTTTTACCAATCTGTATGAGGTAGGTTATTCGTATTCATTTGCTGCCGGGGAAACCATTCAGTTACGAGATGGAACCTATCAAATTAATGCGGATGGAATTGATGATTATGCTGTAAAATTATCACTTACCTCTAATTTGAACGTTGCTGGAGCAGCGGCAGCCAAGACACTTGCTTTTGAACAGGTAACAATGTGGGATTTTGATGAGAAAGCTATAGCAAGTGGTGCTACCTCTTACTTCGGATTGTTATTTAGTGGAACAGGCACAATTTCTAACCAGGCAGAAAAAAGTCATCTATTAGGAAAAGATGGAGCTGTGATCAGTGTTCCTGTATCACCAGGTAATAAGGTACTTGTTTCATATTATTATACAGCTCAGTTTGATATTCAAGGCACGGCATATTCAACCGAAAGCAAAAGTACCAGTATAATTGAAACTGCTGAATATTTATATGAAGGAACTGAAGATGGTTTTGTAACTATCACTATTGGATCGACTGCAACAATTACAACAACTTACCTTACATCTATTGCTGTTGTTGAGGTTGTTGATTATACTGATGTGATAACAGTGGGTGCTGATAAAGATTTTCAAACCATAAACGGAGCTTTGGATTATATCACCAAAATGAATCGTACAGCCGATCAAAAGGTAAAAGTGATGATTGATCCGGGTAATTACGAAGAGATGTTAGTGATTAATCAACCTAATATTTCTTTGGAGAATGCCTCTGCTACTCCAAGTATTGCTTTAATGAATAAAGGTGTCGATATTGATGTCAATGCTGTTCGTATCACTTCTTATTATGGTCATGGATACAACTATTATAGTATGGGTAATGATCAGAAATGGAATGCTGATGTGCTAAGAGTTAATAAGGAGAATGGGTATTTATCTTATGAGAATGCAGGTTCAGGCACAACAAATGGTTCTTACTGGAATGCAACAGTTGTTGTTAATGCCAGTAATTTTACTGCGAAGGATATCATTTTCGAAAATTCTTACAATCAATACATCTCTCAAAAAGAATCTGAAGATGTTGTTGTGGAATGGACAGTTGGAGGAAAAGGTACACGACCAACTCAGGTGGGTAGTACAGATGTTCAGAATAAGTCATTTGTTGAACGGGCAGCTGCTATAGCCATAACTTCCGGTGGTGATAAAACTGTAATGGTAGGCTGTAGAATAATTGGTCGTCAGGATTCATTCTATGGTTCGAAAGATGCCAGAGTAGTTGTTTACAAAGGTGATATGATGGGAGCAACCGATTATATTTTTGGTGGAATGATTGCAGTTTTCTATAAGTCGAACCTGGTTTTAAATACTAGTGATGATAGTAATGATGTGGCTTATATTACAGCTGCACAGCAGACAAGTGGAAGAGGTTATCTGATGTATGAGTGTACTGTTAAATCAGCTGATTTAAGTACAGAAACAGCTTCAGCCAATGAATCTAAACCAGGTTATTTTGGACGTCCATGGGCGCCAACAACCAGTGAAGTTGTCTTCTATAACACTACCATCAATTCCACAACCAATCCATCATTTTCTGGTCAGTCGTTAATAGTACCTGTTGGCTGGAACAGTACTTTGGGTGGAGAGTCGACTTATATGTATGAGTATGGTACAATTGAAGCTTCAGGAGAAGATAATTCCGGTAGTAGAGCAACCTGGTCAACTGTTTTAACTACGCCTGTTTTATTGGATGATTCTGATATTTCTACCTTTAATTTTACTAAAGGAGGTGACGATTGGGATCCTATTCCTGCATTAATTGCAGATGATCCCTCAACAGGTGTTGCTGTTAAAGAAAAAGGCAGTCTTAAATTGAATCAAAATGTTCCAAATCCAGCTTCGGGTAATACAATTATTGGTTACCAATTAGAAGAATCTGCCGATGTGGTGCTCACTATCTATAACTCAACAGGGGGTGTAGTAAAGGCAATTAAAGATGGATATCAAAGTGCAGGTAATCACGAGTTAAATATATCAGTAGATGGTTTAAGTAGTGGCTTGTATTTCTATTCATTAAAAGCCGGTGGCGAGGTACTTACAAAAAAGATGATAATTAAATAAAAAAAGGTTGTTGTAATTGCAATAAGGCTGCCTTTCCGGTTTGGAAGGTGGCCTTATTTTATATATGAACATCTTGATGAAAGTAATTGATTTATATCACGTAAACGTTTATAATTATTTGTTGGTATGTCATTTTTTTAATGTATCATTGGAGTTAATTAAATGTAAAAAAGTTAAAATATCCTTAAAAGCAGCGTAGTTTTATGATTGTATTGGTTTTAAATTGTGGTAGTTCATCAATTAAGTATCAATTGATAAATATGAAAAACATTGATGATCCGGTGGTAATGGCCATTGGAGCTGTTGAGCGCATTGGGCAAAAAAAAGGTTCTTCAACACATAAGCCACTTATAGACGGAGAGTTTAAGAAATATAAATTCACTAATCAAATTCCGGATCATGAAGCAGGTATAACCCTGATTATGGATTCATTGGTTAACCGGGCATATGGAGTAATTGAAGATGTTTTGGATATTCAGGCAATCGGACATCGTGTGGCTCATGGAGGAGAGTATTTTAGTAAAAGTGTATTAATTGATGATGTTGTAAAGCAGAGAATTAATAAGCTAAGTGAGTTGGCTCCACTTCATAATCCGGCACATATTGCGGGTATTGAGGCCATGCAGAAACTTCTGCCGGAAGTACCCCAGGTGGCGGTTTTCGATACGTCTTTTCATCAAAGCATGCCGCCTGAGAATTTCCTTTATGCCATTCCTTATGAATATTATACGAAGCATAAATTACGCCGGTATGGTTTTCATGGCACCAGTCATAAATATGTGGCAGAGAAAGCATGTGAGCATTTAGGGGTTGAAATGGATAAAATAAACATTGTTACCTGTCATTTAGGAAACGGAGCCTCTATAGCAGCTATAAAAAATGGGAAATCGTTTGATACCTCGATGGGTTTTACACCAGTTGAAGGCTTAATCATGGGAACCCGCGTAGGTAATCTTGATGTGGGTGCCTTGTTGTTCTTGATGGAAAAAGAAAATCTTGATATGAAAGGAGCTAATGAGCTGTTAAATCGAAAGAGTGGAATGCTGGGTATATCTGGAATTTCATCAGATATGAGGGATATAGAAGAAGAATCATGGAAAAAGAAGAATCCCCGGGCAACATTGGCATTAAACATGTATCATATGAGGGTAAAACGTTACATTGGTGCCTTTGCTGGTGAAATGGGAGGAATTGATTTGTTGATCTTTACCGGAGGAGTTGGCGAGAATGGACCAGAATCGAGGGAAGAAATCTGTACAGGTTTGGAATTTTTAGGTTTTACTTTTGATAAAAATGCAAACGATGGTGTGAGAGGAATGCTACAGGTATTAAGCACTCCTGAATCTAAATTAACAGTAATGGTGGTTCCAACCAACGAAGAGCAGGTAATTGCAATTGACACAGTAAAAGTATTGGAGAAAGCTTCAGTAAATTAGTATGATGATAATGCAGGCACAACCTGTTGTTTATACATAATATTTAGCGGATTAGGTTACAGCCAGTCCGCTATTTCTTTTTTAAAAAGTCAAGATTTCGCTTCAGTCCTTTGTATTTGGTTCTTTTAACTGCCGATTTTCGAAAGAGTTCGGTAAAGCGATCTTCATCAAGGTTATGCCATTGGTCTTTGGTCATTTGGAGTAAGTCAGGATGAGGTTGAAAATCTGCTTCTGATGTTGGACGGGCTTTCCAGTTCCAGGGACAGGCTTCCTGGCAGATGTCACATCCGAAGGCCCAGTTTTCGAATTTTTCTTTGAATTCTTCAGGTATTTCTTGGCGATGTTCAATAGTAAGATAGGAGATACATTTGTTTGAATCCAACTGATAGGGACCAATCAATGCTTTGGTCGGGCAGGCGTCAATACATCGGGTACAACCTCCGCAAGCCTCCCTAATAGAAGTATCAGGCTCAATCTCCAAGTTGATGATCAGTTCACCAATAAGGACGAAACTACCCAGTTTTTTATGAATGAGATTCGTATTCTTTCCAATCCAGCCTAATCCCGAATTAACAGCCCATGCTCGGTCCAGAACGGGAGCAGAGTCGGTAAACATGCGTCCTTCCAAGTCTGGATAAATATCTGATTTAATATAATCGAAAAGCAACTGAAGCTTGTCTTTTATCACAAAGTGATAGTCCTTTCCATAAGCATAACGAGCCAGTTTAGGAGCTTCAGGATCTGATTGTTCTAACTTAGGTTTATAGTTAAGCAATACCGATACAACTGTTTTGGATCCTTCGACCAGCAAGGCCGGATTAACCCTTTTTTCAAAATGGTTTTCCATGTAACTCATCCCGGCATGAAAACCATTGTCGAGCCATTCTTTCAAATGAATTTCGTTTTCGGCAAGATGTTCTACGGTAGAAAAACCAATATCTGAAAAGCCTAAGCGAAGAGCTTCGTTTATAATAAGTTGTTTAGACGAAAGAGTTTTATGCATTGGTGGTGTAGATTTACCCCAATTTAATACCTTTTTCTTTACTTATGGCAATAATCGTACGTTTCAACTCCTTAATCCTGTCTTCATCCAGTTTTCCGAATTCTAACTCAAAAGGTTCACCCTGATTGAATAAAAATCGGATGCCCATCACTTTTATCTGAGCCTCATTGATATTTGCCCATTTAAAAGAATTGGATTTTGCAAATATCGTTGGTTTCACAGCAACAGTGCTTGGGTTAACACTGATGTATGCCTTTCCCCAAACTGTTAATGGATTAATACCAAGTCCCATTAATAAGTAATAAAGACCACCTAACGAGAAAATAAGAAGGTGTGTTAAGGTAAAAAACTCAACTTGCTTAATGAGAAAATAAGCTGCCGAGCCTAACAATAAAACTCCCATGACAATACGAAACATATTGCGGGGATACCGGCGTATTAAATCAAAATGTATTTCGTTCATTTTTTAAAGCAAACCAAGTTCAAGAAGAGCCTCTTCCGAAAGCATGTCTTTAGTCCATGGCGGATCAAAAGTAAGGTTCAAGTCTACATGTGTGACACCTTCAATAGCCGATACTTTATCATGCACTTCTTCCGGCATTGATTCAGCCACCGGACAGTTAGGTGAAGTCAATGTCATAACGATTCGGGCTTTGCCTTCTTCATCAACATCAATCTCGTAAATCAAACCTAAATCGTAGATGTTAACAGGTATTTCAGGATCGAAGATGCTTTTAAGCACTTCGATTATTTGGCTTTCTAATTGTAAAAATTCAGTTCCCATGTCTATCCTTTCTCTTTAAACATTCGTGAGGCTTATTGGTTTAGGCTTGTTTGGCTTTAAAAGCCAATGCATATAAACGAATTTGTTTGATCATGGCAACCAAACCATTTGATCGGGTAGGAGAAAGATGCTCTTTCAAACCTATTTTTTCAACAAAAGTAAGTTCGCTTTCCAGAATTTCGTCCGGTGTACGACCACTCATTACTTTAACAAGTAAAGCAACGATGCCTTTTACAATAATCGCATCGCTGTCAGCAGTATAAAATATCTTTCCGTCTGTTAATTCTGCATGTAACCACACTTTGGACTGGCATCCTTCAATCAGGTTATTATCCAAACGGTTCTCTTCCTGAAAACCGTCAAGGTCGTTACCGATCTCAATCAGATACGAATATTTATCCATCCAGTCATCAAATACTGAAAACTCTTCAACAATCTCTTCCTGTATCTCGTTAATGGTCATTGTCTTACTTTTTGTGTGGATCTGTTTGCTCAACAGAGCAATTTCTTAATATCTGGCAAAGTTGGTATTTTTCAACGAATCAACCAAAAAGTTGACTCACCTTGATGACGCCTTCAATTAATCGGTCTATTTCCTCTTTGGTATTGTAAACGGCAAAAGATGCGCGAACTGTACCCGGGATATTATACCGTTGCATCAGTGGTTGTGCACAATGATGACCGGTTCTTACTGCTATGCCCATCTTATCAAGCAATGTGCCCATATCAAAAGGATGAATATTTCCTACCATAAAGGAAATTACACTTGCCTTTTCTTTGGCTGTTCCAAAAAATCTCATGTTTGGTATAGCTGCTAATTTCTCCATGGCATAATCATGTAGTTCATGCTCATAAGCAGCAATATTTTCCAAACCAATCTCATTTACATAGTCAATAGCCGCTGCCAATCCTACAGCACCACTGTAATCAGGAGTTCCGGCTTCAAACTTAAATGGTAATTCATTAAAGGTTGTTCCCTCAAACGAAACGGTTTGAATCATTTCACCACCTCCCTGATAGGGTTCCATTTGGTTCAGCCATTTTTCTTTGCCATACAAAACTCCGATTCCTGTAGGACCGTAAATCTTATGGCCACTGAAAACATAGAAATCGCAATCCAAAGCCTGCACATCCACTTTTACATGTTGCACAGCCTGGGCTCCGTCAATCATAACCGGAATATTACGAGCATGGGCTTTATCAATGATGGTCTTTATTGGATTGATCGTTCCCAATGCATTGGAAATGTGAGCAACCGATACTAGTTTGGTTTTATCACTCATCAACTCATCCAAAGCGTCAAGCATTAATTCCCCGGCGTCATTAATAGGAATCACTTTAAGAATTATTCCTCTGCGTTTTTCCAGTAATTGCCAAGGAACAATATTGCTGTGATGCTCCAGTTGAGAAACAATAATTTCATCACCTTTATTTAAAAAGGTTTCACCAAACGAGGATGCAATCAGGTTAATTGCCTCCGTTGTTCCGCGGGTAAATATTACTTCGTGAGCATTAGGTGCATTCAAAAAATGTTGCACTTTAATACGGGCATCTTCAAAGGCTTGAGTACATACATTACTTAAATGATGCACGCCTCGGTGAATGTTGCTATTGTATTTTGTATAGACTTCATCAATGGCATTAATAACCTGAAGCGGTTTGTGTGCTGTTGCGGCATTATCGAAGTATGCCAACGGTTTTCCATAAACGGTTTGATCCAGAATAGGGAAGTCTTTTCGTATTTTTTGAATGTCTATGCTCATTGTTGTCTGTTAAAAAAGAAAACGGGGAAAGTAAAGTCTGGTATTTACTTTTGCCCCGCTATATTATAAATGAGTTTCTACAAACAGCTGGCATTGGAGCCTGGCTGTCCGCATACCACGCAAGAATCGCACTTGTCAAATTCGCCTCTGAAACGTTTTTCAACCAATCCTCTGATTTGTTCTTTTAAAGGCTCAACCCTGATTTTCTCAATAACTTCGTAAGCAAAGGCGAACATCAATAAGATGCGGCCTTCTTCTTTGTTGATACCTCGTGCTCGAAGGTAAAACATAGCTTCGTCATCCAACTGTCCAACAGTGGCTCCATGACTACATTTAACATCGTCGGCATAAATCTCCAACTGAGGCTTACTGTTTATTTTTGCATTGTCGGTCAACAACAGGTTGTTGTTGCTTTGGTATGCATTGGTTCTTTGAGCATCCTGAGCAACATAAACTCTTCCTGAAAATGCTCCCGTAGCCGAATCATCCATAACTCCTTTAAAAAGCTCGAAACTCTGACAATCAGGTTTGGCATGATTTATAAAGGTAGAATTATCGACATGCTGGTTTTTATCACTCAGATACAATCCGTAAACATGACTTTCGCAATGATCATCGTCCATGGTAACATTAACGTTGTTACGGGCAATGCCTGCATGAAGCGTCAGATTATTGGTTAATATGTTGGAATTTTTCTTTTGATGCACATAAATACCCTGAACCTGTGTAGTAAGGTTGTGTTGGTTTTGCACATTGTAAACATCAAAAACGCTGTTCTCTTTTGCAAAAACTTCGGTAACGGTATTGATCACAAATCTTTGTGATGACATGGTGTGATCACAAAGCATAACTTTTAATTGAGCATTTTCGTCAACCACAATCAGGTTACGCTGAAAAGCTAAACGATCTTCATCACCAGTCATGATATTAACCAACTGAATTGGTTTATCAAGCACAACTCCTTTTGGCACATAAATAAAGGCACCGTCCTGGGCAAATGCAGTATTCATCGCAACCAGACTGTCCTCCTTCATCGGAGCTGTTTCTCCGTAATATTTTTCAAAAACGTCTGGTGCTTTTTGATCAGCTTCCTGCATACTGCAAACAATAACACCATCCGGAAGATTCAAGTCACTGTCTTTTGCAGAGAACCATCCGTTTACTAAAAACACATTGTATGTATTCAGCTGGGGCACTTCACAATGAAAATGCTGTGTAATATCGTTATGAGCAGCATCATTGGTGAATGCTACATTTAAACTTCCTTTGAAATAGGGTTGAAGATTAGTGTATTTATAGGCCTCAACTTTGTTGGAAGGAATACCTTTTTCTTCAAAGATTTTTATTGCATCATCACGCAGAGAGTCCATTTTTTGAGGTGCACCACTTTGCAACAATGACTTTTGATCGTTGAAGAGTTTTATATATTCTTCTTGCAGATTTACTATTCGGCAAGCTACATTCATATTAAAATAATTTAGTAGTGAGTATCAAGTACAAAGTATCAAGATTATAAACTTTAAAAGGTTTCAGTTCAAACTACCTTTTGCTCTGTACTCCTTACTAATTAATCTTCAAATTCTTTCTTAATCCAGTCGTAACCCTTTTCTTCCAATTCAAGTGCCAACTCTTTACCAGCAGATTTAACGATACGACCTTTATACAATACATGCACATAGTCGGGTACGATGTAATCTAATAAACGCTGATAGTGTGTAATGACGATGGTAGCTCGCTCTGGTGATTTTAACTTATTTACTCCATTGGCAACTATACGTAAGGCATCAATATCCAAGCCTGAGTCAGTCTCATCCAGAATAGCCAGTTTAGGTTCTAGCATTGCCATCTGGAAAATTTCATTCTTTTTCTTTTCACCACCGGAGAAACCTTCGTTCACTGAACGATTGGTAAGGTTTGAGTCAATTTCAACCAATTTCTTTTTGTCACGCATTAGCTTTAGAAACTCGCTGGCAGAAATCGGATCTTCTCCTCTGTATTTTCTGTGCTCGTTAACAGCAGTACGCATAAAGTTTACCATACTAACACCAGGTATTTCAATTGGATACTGAAAACTTAAGAATAAACCTTCGCGAGCTCTGTCTTCTGGGGATAATTCCAGTAATTCTTTATCATTGAATAAAACACTTCCTTCACTAACTTCAAATTTCTCGTTACCTGCCAATACTGATGACAGGGTGCTTTTTCCGGCACCGTTAGGTCCCATAATCGCATGAACCTCACCTGGTTTAACTTCCAGATTAATACCTCTCAGTATTTCTTTGTCTTCTATCTTGGCGTGTAAATCTTTTATGACTAACATATGTTGAAACTGTATAAGTTGCTATTTTGATTAATTTATATGGGTTATCCTACACTTCCTTCCAGGCTTATCTGAAGAAGTTTTTGAGCCTCAACGGCAAACTCCATTGGTAACTGGTTGATTACTTCTTTAACGTAACCATTTACAATCAGACCAACAGCATCTTCGGTGCTTAAACCTCTTTGGTTGCAATAAAATATCTGGTCTTCACCAATTTTTGATGTGGTGGCTTCGTGTTCTACTTTCGCTGAATTATTCGCTATCTCAAGATAAGGGAAAGTATGTGCTCCACACCTGTCACCTAATAACAATGAATCACACTGACTGAAGTTTCTAGCATTATCAGCTCTTTTAGAAACTTTTACCAATCCACGATATGAGTTTTGACTTTTACCTGCCGAAACACCTTTGGATACAATCAGACTTCGTGTGTTTTTACCAAGATGAATCATTTTGGTTCCGGTATCTGCTTGCTGATAATTATTGGTAACAGCAACTGAATAAAATTCGCCTACAGAATGGTCTCCCTGTAAGATACAGCTTGGATACTTCCAGGTAATAGCCGATCCTGTTTCAACCTGAGTCCACGAAACTTTGGAGTAATCGCCTTTGCAAATGGCTCTTTTGGTAACAAAGTTATAAATACCTCCTTTGCCTTCTTTATCGCCGGGATACCAGTTTTGAACCGTTGAATATTTTACTTCAGCACGTTCATTAGCTATAATTTCAACAATAGCAGCATGAAGCTGATTTTCATCTCGCTGAGGCGCCGTACATCCTTCCAGATAACTTACATAGCTGTCATCATCAGCAACAATCAGGGTTCTCTCAAACTGCCCGGTATTCATTGCATTGATTCGGAAGTAAGTTGATAACTCCATCGGGCAGCGAACTCCTTTAGGAATATACACAAATGAACCATCAGTAAAAACCGCTGAATTCAAGGCTGCAAAAAAGTTGTCTGAATCGGTAACCACCGTTCCCAGATATTTCTTTACCAGGTCGGGAAACTCATGCACGGCTTCGCTGATGGAGCAGAAGATGATGCCTTTCTCTGCTAATGTTTCTTTAAATGTTGTTTTAACAGAAACACTGTCTATAACAGCATCAACAGCTACACCTGATAATATTTTTTGTTCATCAAGAGGAATACCCAGTTTATCGAAAGTTGCTCTTAATTCCGGATCTACATCATCCATGCTTTCCAATTGTGGTTTTTTCTTTGGAGCAGCATAATAGATGATGTCCTGAAAATCGATCTCAGGAATATTGAGATGAGCCCAATCCGGCATTTCCATTTTTTGCCATTTCTCAAAAGCTTTTAAACGGAATTCCAGCATGTATTCGGGTTCATTCTTTTTCGCCGAAATCATTCGGATCACATCTTCAGTTAATCCTTTCGGAATGGTATCCATTTCAATATCGGTGTAGAAACCGTATTTGTATTCGCCTCCTGTAACTTCGTCTAATATTTTGTTCTGATCTTCAGCCATAAATTCTTTTACAATTATTCGTCAGTCTAACAATGGATACTTTTATTAGTTCATCGTTAGCTCTCTTATCGGAAACAAGGATATAGGTGATTGAGTTCGTAAAAATATTAAATTATTAAGATTAAATAAAAGGATTGAGTGACAGATTCCCTACATAATCAAAATTTGACAATTCGGTAGGATGCTACATTTTTGTAAATTGGGTCTGTGATGCTTAACCAAACGACAATCCCGAAGCTCCGCCCGGAATAATAAACCCTCCGGGGCGTTTGTCAATTACTTTTTTGTACATCCCTTTTGCCATGTTTGTGGCTCGCATTTTTGCGTACTCAGCCTTTTCGCCTTCAAAATGTTCATCAATGGTTTCTTTCCAAATTGCTACCCATCTGTCGAAATGATTGGTGGTAATGCTATGTTTAAAGGCCTTGTCAACTCCTTGATGAGCTAATCCGGGATTGCCATTGAATCCTCTTACGTCCAGAAGATTGAGCTCCCAGAAAGATGTTAGTAGTAACAAATGTTCTTCCCAGGCCTCTTCGCTGGTAATGGTTTGGTTAAAGAATGGACCCAGTAAATCATCTTTACGAACCTTTTGATAGAAAGCTCTGACTAGTTTTTCAATGTTATCTCTGTTGTTTAAGTCTGGTTTATTCATCTTATCATGTCTTTATCGGAGAAACAGTCAATATTGTTTTTTGTTTTCCGTTGTCAAATACAGTGTGTCGCAAAGTTTTAATTAATCTTAAAATAGGGATGTGTGAAATAACTTATTAAATCTGATAATTTGAATAGGAATTTTGCATAAACTTCAAATAAGTTGTTGAAAGTATAATTACATAAGGCTGGTTGAAAAACTTAATCGGATTTTCCTGTCGTTGTAACGATATGAAAAAGAATAAAATTCATAAATTCGTTCTACTAATCATTGATCAAAGCTAATGAATACCCAACTGGACGAACCGTACCCTTTTGATGAATTACAAAGCAAAATCAAAGGTGATCTACTTTTTGATAATACTTCCCTGCAGGTATATTCCACTGATGCATCAGCCTATTTCGAGCGGCCATTAGGTGTTGTGCGTCCTCGCGATATAAATGATGTTTCAACAATTGTAAAATTTGCAGCTCAGAACAATATTCCAATTGTTCCGCGTACAGCAGGTACTTCGCTGGCTGGTCAAGTGGTTGGTGCCGGGTTGATAGTGGATGTTGGTCGTTATATGAATAAGATTCTGGAGGTTAATAAAGAAGAGAAATGGGTAAGGGTAGAGCCGGGTGTTGTTCTGGATGAATTAAACCAATATCTCAACCAGTATGATTTGTTTTTTGGACCAGAAACTTCTACTTCGAGCCGTTGTATGATGGGAGGTATGGTGGGCAATAATTCATGTGGTGCTCATTCATTGATATATGGTAGTACTCGCGATCATACCCTGGAATTGAAAGGTTTTTTATCGAATGGTGATTCGGTTCATTTTAAATCATTACAGAAATGGGAATTCGACAGTAAGTGTCGTCAGGAGAATTTCGAAGGAGATATTTACAGAGGGCTAAGAGATATTCTTTCTAATAAGGAAAACCGTAAATCGATAAAAAAGGAATTTCCGCATCCTGAAATTCATCGCAGAAATACCGGGTATGCATTAGATATGCTATTGGATACGCTTCCGTTTAATGATGAAGGAGAGCAATTTAATTTGTGTAAGCTGATGGCTGGTTCAGAAGGAACCTTGATGTTTACAACAGAAATTAAACTCAATTTGGTGTCGGTGCCACCCAAAGAGAAGGGGTTAGTTTGTGTTCATCTTAATTCAATAGAAGATGCGTTAAAGGCTAATCTGATTGCACTCAAATATAATCCTGGCGCTGTTGAGCTAATGGATAAAACCATAATGGATCTTACAAAGGATAATCCATTACAGAATAAGAACCGTTTTTTTGTTGAGGGAGATCCGGCAGCATTGTTGTTGGTTGAGTTTGCCAGTGATACTAAGGAGGAGATTGATCAGTTGGCAAGTCAAATGGTAATGACATTGCAAGCACAAGAATTTGGGTATGCATACCCTGTTCTTCACGGCAGCGAAATTGGAAAAGTTTGGGCTCTTCGAAAGGCTGGGCTAGGGGTGTTGTCAAATATGCCCGGCGATGATTTACCGGTTCCTGTTATTGAAGATACTGCAGTGAGACCTGTTGATTTGCCGGATTACATAGCTGATGTTAATAAGGTACTCGAGAGCTATGGTAAGGATTGTGTTTATTACGCTCATATCGGAACCGGAGAGTTGCATTTACGTCCAGTCTTAAATATGAAACTTCCTGAAGATGTGCAGCTATTTCACGACATTGCTGAAGATGTTGCTCATTTGGTAAAGAAATACCGAGGTTCGCTAAGTGGAGAGCATGGTGATGGTCGTTTGCGTGGTGAATTTATTCCTTTAATGGTTGGCGAGCAGAACTATCAATTATTTAAGGAAGTCAAGAAGATATTTGATCCTGAAAATTTATTTAATCCGGGTAAGATAACCAATACACCTCAGATGAATACATCCCTGCGTTACAGGCAGGTAAAGGAAGATGTAATTTCTAAACCATTGTTTGATTGGTCTAAGACTCTTGGGATGGTGCGCGCAGCTGAGCGTTGTAATGGTTCGGCCGACTGTAGAAAAAGCCATTTGATTGGTGGAACGATGTGCCCGAGCTATATGGGTTCACGAGATGAGCGGCAGACGACGCGTGCGCGTGCGAATATGCTTCGTGAACTTTTTACAGGTGGCTTGCCTGATGATAAATTGGGTTTTGATGAAGTGAAAGCGGTATTGGATCTTTGCCTGTCGTGTAAAGCATGTAAGTCAGAGTGTCCGAGCAGTGTAGATATGACCAAACTGAAAGCAGAGTTTCTGCATGAGTATCATCAAAGATATGGTACGCCTATGCGAAATAAACTCATTGGTCATTTGCCAAAATTGAACCAGCTTTTTATGATTTGGCCATACCTATATAATAAAGGTGTGGGGTTGAAAATTACTGGTAAGATCACAGAATCATTTTTTGGATTTTCTTCAAAGCGAAGCTTTCCTAAACTTCATTCTTTTAGCTTAAGAAAATGGGCGAAGAAGTATGAAATAAAAGAGACGGATCGGAATGTGATGTTGTTTGCCGATGAGTTTACCAATTATAATGATACCCCAATTGGAATTAAAACGATTCTGTTATTGGAAAAATTGGGTTATGGTGTGTCAGTTCCTTATCACGTTGAGAGTGGTCGTACCTTTTTATCAAAAGGATTAGTAGGTGATGCAAAAGTGTTGGCTGAAAAAAATGTACTGGCTCTATCGGAAGTGGTCAATGAAAAAAATCCTCTAATTGGGGTAGAACCATCTGCTATTTTAACCATCAGAGATGAATACCCTGAATTGGTGCCAGTCTATTTGAAAGAAAAAGCCCTGCAGCTTGCCAGATACACCTTTACTTTTGAGGAATTTATGGCCAAAGAGTTGGATGAAGGAAAGATTGATCGTTCACTTTTTGTAGAAGATGAAAAGAATATTCGTTTTCACGCTCATTGTTACCAAAAGGCGTTGTCAGATACTTCATATACTAAAAAGGTTCTTGAAATTCCAATTAATTATAGGGCTGATGAAATTCCTTCTGGTTGTTGCGGCATGGCGGGTTCTTTTGGTTACGAAAAAGAACACTACGATTTATCAATGAAGATCGGAGAGTTGGTTTTATTTCCGGATGTAAGAAAGAATGGGGAGAACTCGCTTATAGTTGCTGCCGGTACTTCATGTCGACATCAGATAAAAGATGGCACCGATGTGGCTGCTTTTCATCCTGTCGAAGTATTGTTTCAGGCTATGAAATAGATGTTTCCAAAATTACTTTTTGATGGATGAATAGGTTGATCTTTCATCAAGCTTTTTAAATGATTAAAGAGAACAAAAGAAGATCAATTTTTGAGTTTACTTACAATTTCAAAGTTCAACAGGGTTCTTTAAATGGTGATATTTATCATAGAGTGATGAAAATCATATTTGCACGACTAACAAAAAATTGATATACAGCGTAATATGTCAAAAGTTGATTTTTATTCTTTTCCTTACAATTTATAAGGATGTTGTTTTAAAATATCTATTTTTGGTTACATAAAAAGATCCAAATAAAAACTATTCGATATGGATACTAAGATGAAGGAATTCATGGATAGCGTCAGGGTTAAGAACCCCGGCGAAGACGAATTTTTGCAAGCTGTGCAGGAAGTAGTAGAAACAGTATGGGATTTTTATCAGGAAAATCCACATTATATTAAAGCCAAGATCCTCGAGCGTATGACTGAGCCTGAAAGGGTAATCATGTTTCGGGTTCCATGGGTCGACGATAGCGGTGAGGTTCAGGTAAACCGTGGATATCGTGTTGAGTTCAATTCGGCAATTGGTCCATATAAAGGTGGATTGCGTTTTCACCCGAGTGTTACTTTGAGCGGACTGAAATTCTTAGGTTTCGAACAAACATTTAAGAATAGTTTAACCACATTGCCTATGGGTGGTGGTAAAGGAGGATCAGACTTCAATCCAAAAGGCAAGTCGGATCTAGAAATTATGCGCTTTTGTCAGGCTTTTATGAGCGAGCTATATCGCCATATCGGTCCGAATACCGACGTGCCTGCCGGTGACATTGGTGTGGGTGGTCGCGAAATCGGTTATTTGTTTGGACAGTACAAAAAGTTGCGAAATGAATTTACCGGAGTTTTAACAGGTAAAGGAGCCGAGTTTGGAGGAAGCTTAATTCGTCCTGAAGCAACTGGTTTTGGTGCCATTTATTTTGTTCGTGAAATGTTGGCTGTCAGAGGCGAAAAGCTGGAAGGCAAAAAAGTAGCTATTTCCGGATTTGGAAATGTTGCATGGGGAGCTGCACTTAAAGCTGTTGAATACGGTGCCAAGGTGGTGACCATTTCAGGACCGGATGGATATATATATGATCCAGAAGGAGTATCAGATGATAAGATTGAATATATGTTGGAGCTTCGTGCATCTAATATGGATGTTGTAGCGCCTTATGCAGAGCGTTATCCTGAAGCTCAGTTTTTTGCTGGCAAAAAACCATGGGAGCAAAAAGTGGATATCGCTATTCCTTGTGCAATTCAAAATGAATTGAATGAAAAGGATGCACAGTTGTTAATTGATAATGGTTGTCAGATGATTGCAGAAGCATCCAATATGGGATGTACGGCGGAAGCAGCTTATTTAGCAACCGACAAAATTGTTTTTGCACCTGGTAAGGCAGTAAATGCCGGAGGTGTTGCTGTTTCTGGTTTAGAAATGACACAGAATAGTATGCGTCTTGGCTGGTCTGAGAAAGAAGTGGATGAACGTCTGGATCAGATTATGACCAATATTCATAATACTTGTGTGCGATTTGGAACTGAACCAAGTGGTAAGGTTAACTACATAAAAGGAGCAAATATTGGTGGTTTTGTGAAAGTAGCTGACGCTATGATTGCTCAGGGTATAGTATAATTAGGATAAGAAATATTGATAAAGCCGCTTATGAATCATAAGCGGCTTTGTTTTAATATAAAATAATCAAAAGCTCAATAATTAAGTTTAAAATGAGATTTACCCCTGTAAATAAAGGGGTGATTGATAAAATGAGTTAATTTTGCATTGAGAATATATTAAAGTTGAATATTTTGATTGATACGCATTCGCATATTTACTCTGAAGAATTTGATCAGGACAGGTTAGAAATAATTAAAGCGGCTCGTGAAGTCGGTGTTAAAAAAATATTACTGCCCAATGTTGATGCCTCATCTATTGAAAGAATGCACCAGACTGAAAGTGAATTTCCAGAAATGTGCACTGCAATGATGGGGGTGCATCCGACTTCTGTTAAAGAGGATTATAAAAAGGAACTGGAGATAGTTAAACACTGGCTTGATAAGCGTTCTTATATAGCTGTTGGCGAAATCGGGATTGATTTATATTGGGATAAAACCTTTTTAAAAGAACAAATGGAGGTTTTTGAGCAGCAAATCATTTGGGCAAAAGAGCTTGACTTACCAATTGTGATTCATTGCCGTGATGCTTTCCCGGAAGTTTTTGAGGTGGTGGAGAAACAACTGGATGAAAAGCTGAAAGGAGTTTTTCATAGTTTTACAGGTGATATCAATGATGCCAAACGCATTTTGGAATATGGTTCTTTTATGATGGGTATAAATGGGGTGGTTACTTTTAAAAACACTCATTTACGGGATGTGTTAAAAGAAGTGCCTTTAAATAAACTGGTTTTGGAAACAGATGCACCTTATCTGGCACCTGTTCCATATCGGGGTAAAAGAAATCAACCAGCCTATATCGAAAAAGTTGCTCATACATTAAGTCAGGTGTATGAAATGCCTTTAGATCTTATTATCGCCCATACGAGCGATAATGCATCACACATATTTAATATATAGTGTCTCATAAATTATGGAAGAAAGACAAGTTCTTATAATATATACAGGTGGTACCATTGGTATGGTAATAGATCCGGAGACCAACACCCTGGTTCCTTTCGATTTCGAGAAGGTGTCTAAGCAAGTGCCTGAATTAAAGAAGTTTGACTTTAATGTAAAGAGTTATTCGTTCGATCCTTTAGTGGATTCTTCAGATATGAACCCGGATATATGGGTGAAGATTGTCGAGATTATTGAAGAGAACTATTCTCTTTATGATGGATTTGTTATTCTGCATGGTACAGATACAATGGCTTATACAGCCAGTGCCCTGAGTTTTATGCTCACAAATCTAAAGAAACCCGTTATCTTAACAGGTAGTCAGCTTCCTTTAGGTACGATCAGAACGGATGGTAAAGAAAACCTTATCACAGCACTAGAGATTGCTGCAGCGCAAAAAAATAGGCAGGCCCTGGTGCCAGAGGTGTGTATATATTTTAATGAAAAATTGTTCAGAGGTAACCGTACTACCAAGTATAATGCAGAACATTTCAGAGCTTTCCGTTCTGATAACTATCCGCCGTTGGCAGAAGCAGGTATTCATATAAAATACAACTATCCTTATATAAGGTATAAAACCATGAGTGGTGCTTTTAAAGTTTCAAGAAAGATGGATACTAATGTGGCTCTTCTGCGAATCTTTCCCGGTATAAATAAAGAGGTTGTTCGTGCAGTACTATCTGTTAATGGATTAAAGGCTGTGGTGCTCGAAACCTATGGCTCGGGTAATGCACCAACACAAAAATGGTTTTTAAAAGAAATTGAAGATGCACTGGCCAGAGGACTCATAATCGTTAATGTTACACAATGTCTTGCAGGAAGCGTGGAGATGTGGCGTTACGAAACTGGAGTACATCTTCTGGAAATGGGTGTTATCAGTGGGCATGATATGACAACAGAATCGGCAATTACCAAATTGATGTATCTCTTAGCCAATACGAATTCCAAGGAGGAGATTAAAAACAATCTTAATAAGTCGCTTCATGGCGAAATATATATATAGAAAGTTTGTAATTGGCATTTTTTTTGTATTTTGCATGCCTGAAAAATTAAAGGATTTTTATCTACTTACGGTCTAAAAGTTTAAGACTTAAGGGATAAACAGTAAGAATTATTTGAAGTATTAACAAAACTGATACGAATCAAAATTTTTAGCAGACTATGAAAAAGCTATTTGCGTTTTTAGCAGTATTTGGAATGCTGAGTTTAGGTGCCAATGCCTTGTATGCTCAGGACGAGGAAAATGTAGCTGAAGCTACAGAGCAGGTGACTGAAGAACCAGCAGTTAGTGAAGAACCAGCAACAGAAGTAGCAGATGAAGCTGCTCAACCTGAAGCACCAAAGGGTATTCACAAGCAGATTAAAGCAAAATTCATCGAAGGTGGTGCTATCTTTATGAGTTTTGTATTGTTAGCCTTGATTTTTGGTTTAGCAATCTGTATTGAAAGAATTATTTATTTGAATTTAGCTTCTACAAACACTAAGAAGTTACTTCAAAACATTGAGAATGCATTGAGTGACGGAGGTGTTGAAGCTGCTAAAGAAGTATGCCGTAATACCAGAGGTCCTGTTGCTTCTATCTTCTACCAAGGTCTTGATCGTTTCGATGAAGGTATTGAAGTAGTTGAGAAGTCAGTTGTTTCTTATGGATCAGTTCAAATGGGTCTTTTGGAAAAAGGTTTAACCTGGATTTCTTTATTTATCTCTATGGCTCCTATGCTTGGATTTATGGGTACTGTAATTGGTATGATCGAAGCTTTCGATAATATTCAGTCTATGGGTACTATCTCAGCATCAGCAGTAGCAGGTGGTATTAAAGTAGCGTTGATTACTACAGTATCTGGTTTGATCGTAGCTATGATTCTACAAGTATTTTACAACTACATCGTTGCAAAAATCGATAGTATTGTAAATACAATGGAAGATGCTTCTATCTCGCTTCTAGATATTTTGGTAAAGTTCAACATGAAAAAATAATCTGTCGTTATGACTAAGCTTTCAAAAATTTTAAATATTGTTCTATACCTGTTGTTAGCAATAACATTGGTATTTGCGGCAATGTTCTTCTTCGGTGGCGAAGTTGAAGGGGCTGCTTATACTACACCAGTTTATACTAATGCATTCTTAAACTGGGGTATTTTGTTAGTGTTTTTGACAGGAGGTATTACATTGTTAGCGGAAGTTTTTAACCTGGTAATGCATCCAAAAAATGCAGTAAGAACACTAATCTCTATGGGATTATTACTTATTGTAGTGCTTGTTTCTTATGCATTAGCAGATACTACTCCGCTAGATATTATAGGTTATCAAGGTCCTGATAATGTGCCTAGCATGTTAGCCATGGCAGGTACTATGTTATATGGAATGTACATTCTGTTTGGAGTTGCTGTAATTGCAATCCTTTATTCAGAATTATCTCGACTATTTAAATAATTGTCCCTGCTTGATTAATTTCGGTTAGTCAAGGGACCATAAAAGTATAATCGTTTATGGGAAAAAGAGAAGTACAGGAAGTAAATGCAGGGTCAATGGCGGATATCGCCTTCCTATTATTGATCTTCTTCTTGGTTACTACTACCATGGACACTGATACTGGTTTGGCTCGTTTACTTCCTCCAATGCAGGAAGATCAGCCTGATGATACTCCTCCAATTAAGGAGCGAAATGTATTTACGGTATTGGTGAACAGTAACAATCAGTTACTGGTAGAAGGTAAACCAATGGGTATGGAAGAGTTGACTGAAGCAACTAAGGAGTTTATTGAGAATCCATTGGATAAAGATAATTTGCCTGAAAAGAAAGAAACGGAAGTGCCTTTCTTTGGAATGCAAATGATCACTAAAGGTGTGATTTCATTACAAACAGATAATGGAACACAATACCAGACTTATCTGATGGTTCAAAACGAACTTCAGCGTGCTATTAATGAACTGAGACAGGATTTAGCTAAACGGAAATTTGGCAAGGACTATGATGACTTGGAAAAAGAAGAGCAGGATGCTATTCGTACCATCATCCCTCAAAAGATTTCTGAAGCTGAACCTAAAAATATAGGAGGAAAATAGAATGGCTAAATTCAGAAAAAAGAAGAGTGGAGGCCAACAAGCTATTAATACGTCCTCCTTACCAGATATTGTATTTATGTTGCTTTTCTTCTTCATGGTGTCAACAACTATGAAGGAGGTGGATTTGATGGTTAACATTGCTCCTGCTCAGGCAACTGAATTATCAAAACTGGAGAAAAAAGAGTTGGTAACATTTATTTATGTGGGTGTGCCAACCGGTAAGTACAGATCATTATATGGTAGTGAACCACGAATTCAGTTAAATGATCAATTTGCTACTGTTGACGACATTCAAAGTTATATTGCGCAAGCAAGGGATGCTATGAAAGAAAGTGATCAGCCAAAAATGACTACTTCTATCAAAGCAGACAAAGACTGTCCAATGGGTGTTATCACAGAAATAAAGCAAGCTTTACGTAAAGCAGCAGCGTTAAAAATTAACTATTCTGCTAGCGAAAAAGCCGATGTAAAATAATTGAATTTTATAGAAATAATAGAAGGGAGCATTTATGCTCCCTTTTTTTATTTTATCGATTCTTCCCAATATGGTTTAAATTGTTCTATCAGGAAGTGAGTCCATACTTTTTCTATTACTTCAGGCCAATCATCCTGGTACTCACCTGATCCATGAACTTCCAGTTTAATAATAGTTGAATCTTCTGCTGAAAAAAGGTTGTAAGTACATACAAGATTAAGAGCATGGCCTGCTAATCCTAAAGGTCCTTCCATACGAAGTAATTTACCTCTTTGTGCTCCTGTAACCACTGCATGTCTTACTCCGTCACCTGATTCATCAAAAATTTCATAGAAGCCACCACCTGGTTTTGCTTCGATATATAATTCATACGGATCACCACTGAAGGTATGATCCCACCATGGACTTATATCACCGGTTAATTTGTCGTATATTAATTCCGGTTCACCTTTCAACTTTGTTTCGATCTCAAACTGAAAGAATGTAGCGTGTTCTGTACTTGTTTGGTTTGAAGGGGTACATGACAAGAATATGAGAATTAATAAGAAGGTATAAATGTATTTCATAATTGTATGATTAGAACAAAATAAAAACACCTGATTAAAGTATAATGTTTATCAGGTGTTTTCAATAATTATGAGCTGATACCCTATACTGCCCCTTGAGCCAGCATTGCATCTGCTACCTTTACAAAACCTCCAATATTGGCACCATCTACATAATTAATAAAGCCATTGTCTTTAGTTCCGTACTGGCAACATGTTGAATGTATGCTTTGCATGATAATTTGTAAGCGATTATCTACTTCTTCTCTTGTCCAGTTAAGTCGCATGCTGTTTTGTGTCATCTCCAGCCCTGATACAGCAACTCCACCCGCATTGGCCGCTTTACCAGGACCAAACAGAATGCCTTTATCCTGGAAAATATGTATTGCCTCAGGTGTCGATGGCATATTAGCTCCTTCAGATACACAATAGCAACCATTTTGAACCAGCGTGATGGCTTCAATCTCGCTAATTTCATTTTGGGTAGCACTAGGTAATGCTATCTCACCTTTTTCTGACCATGGCCTTTCATTAGCAATATATTTTGCACCATATTTATCTGCATATTCTTTTATTCTGCCTCGTTTTACATTCTTCAGATACATCACAAATTTTAGTTTCTCAGCATCGATTCCATTAGGGTCATATATGTAACCATTGGAATCAGAAAGAGTAACTACTTTGCCACCCAAATCATTTACCTTTTCAACTGTGTATTGAGCAACATTACCTGATCCTGATACAAGTACAGTTTTGTTTTTGAATGTTTCGTTGCGGGTTTTCAGCATTTCCTGGGCAAAATAAACATTGCCGTATCCCGTGGCTTCAGGACGAATTAAGCTACCACCGTAATTTAGTCCTTTACCAGTAAGAACACCTGTGAATTCATTTTTAATTCGTTTGTATTGTCCGTACAGGAAGCCAATTTCACGACCTCCTACGCCAATATCTCCTGCAGGAACATCAGTGTCTGGTCCAATGTGGCGATACAACTCAGTCATGAAACTCTGACAGAATCGCATCACTTCGTTATCAGACTTTCCTTTGGGATCGAAATCGCTACCACCTTTACCTCCTCCCATTGGTAAGGTTGTCAGACTGTTTTTAAACACTTGCTCAAAAGCTAAAAATTTAAGTATTCCTAAATTTACAGTTGGGTGAAAGCGTAATCCTCCCTTGTAAGGACCGATGGCACTGTTCATTTCGATTCGATAGCCTCGATTAACGCACATTTCTCCTTTATCTTTGATCCAGGGAACTCTGAACATGATAACCCTTTCCGGTTCGACAATTCTTTCAAGGATACGTGCGTGTTTGTACTTTGGATTTTCATCAAGAAACTCATCCAATGATTCTACTACCTCATGTACTGCCTGATGGAATTCAGGTTCGGCGGGGTTTTTGGCCATTAATTCGGCCATAAAGGCGTTAATGCCTAATGATGAAGTGTGTGACATACTAATTACATTAAAGGGTTGTTAATTGAGTAATATGGGTATTGTTACCTATCAGATTCTTATTCCTTTAACTAAAATGTTATCAATCACTAGTTTAAAATGACTTTTTAAGCAAATTAAAAAGGTACAAAATTATTTAACAAGTTGCCATTAAAATGTGAAGAATAATACTTTATTATCCCACCTGTAAAACTTTATTCACACATTAAATACAATCCTTCTTAGATTATTTGACTAAAAGTTGATTTGATTTTGTATCTTTTAAGTATCAAACAGCTAAGTATATGCAACGTAATTGGCCTCAGCTCAATCATCTCCATTCTGTTCCTGATGATAAAAGTTCAGGTAAGGTTTTAGAGACAATAAATGCATTGTGGGAGATATTAATGCAGGACAATCCAATAGATGAAACTCTGGAAGAGGTTTTAAATGTTTTACCTAATGGATTGGAAAAACCGGTTATGGTTGGGGTGAGGGTGTATTATAAAAAATGCCATGCTCAAACAAATAACTTTAAAGAAACACAATGGGGCCTTACTGAGCGTTTTACTACAATTGACGGAGAGAAAGGAGCCATAGATTTGTTTTATCTTGAACAGGCTGAAGAAAAAGATGAAGGGCCTTTTTTGCGATCAGAAAGGCTACTTATCAACCAAACAGCCCGAATGCTATCCAATTATATTAATACTATTGTTGCTGAACGCAATCATTCCGAATCAATCGAGAGGCTTAAAGAGTTATCTACCATCAACCGAACTACCCGGATCATCAACCAAGGCAAATCGGTAGATGATGTTTTGCAGCAAATTGCTTTTATTCTTCCATCTGGCTGGCAATATCCTGAATATGCTGTTTCGAGGATTAACTATGGCGATAAAGAATATCTGAGTGAATTTTTTGTAGAAACAGAATGGGTACAGACTCAACGTTTTAAAACTACTGATGGCAAATCTGGTTCAATCGATGTTTTTTACATACGGGATTTTTCATTCTATTCAGGCGATCCATTTTTGAGTGAGGAGAGAGATTTATTAATTAATCTGGCCAGGTTAATCGCAGATTTTTTAAATGCAAAACTGGCCCAGGAAGAAAAACTTGCGCGGCAGGAACGTGTTAAAGAACTAAAAACGATTAATGAAACTTCCAGAATTATAAGTCTTCAGATGCCGGTGCCCTATACACTTAGTCATATTGTGGAATATATTCCGGCAGGTATGCAACATCCCGAATACTCTGTGGCACGAATTGTTTTTGAGAATGAAGAATATTTGAGTTCAGGATTTGTAAAATCACCCTGGGTATTGCGTCATAACTTTGAAACTATCAATGGTAAAAAAGGATTGATTGAAATTTATTACCTAAAGGAGTTGGCTAAAACCAAGGAAGAATTGTTCCTCAATGAAGAGAATGATTTGATATCAAATCTTGGCAACCTGATTGTTGGTTATCTGAATAGCCTGGAGGCCCGTAACCTGATGGATAAGATCAGAAGGCCCAACAGCCATCTTGCATTTGCAAAGAATACACTTGAAAAAAAGAGTTCTGTAACAAAGGGAAGTAAGCACCTGTTGCAAAATTTTATGCATAAGAATAATGCAGCCAGGGATATATATCACGATTTAATGCCTTTCAGGGTAAAAGAAATTTTGTTGGTTGCCAACCTTTATGATGCCTATGCCATTGAAAATGAGGGAAGATTCTCAGAACAGATTATGGGCAGTTTTTACCAGATGCATCTTTCATCATTGCCAAGGGTTACAGGAGTTACTACATACGAAGAAGCTATTGAAAAACTGAATGAGAAACATTTTGACTTAATCATTGTGATGGTGGGTGTGGAAAAAAAATCACCTGTCAAACTAAGCAAGATGGTGAAAAAGGAGTTTCCCTATATCCCAATTTTTATGCTGCTCAACAACGATACCGACATTCCTTATTTTCAGGAACGGCAACGTGAGTTAGGTGTTTTAGATGAGATTTTTGTTTGGAATGGTGATCCAAAGGTTTTTTCATCGATGGTATTTCATTTGGAGGATCGGGTTAATGTTGAGAATGATACTGAGATTGGTTTAGCAAGGGTTATTTTGTTAGTGGAAGATTCCGTAAGGTACTACTCAAAATATTTACCATTGCTCTATGCCAGTGTGCTGGAGCAAACGCGTCGTTTGATTGATGATGTGCAGGGCGATGAATTATATGCTGTTCTCAGGTTAAAGGCACGGCCAAAGGTGCTGCTTGCCAGAAATTATGAAGAAGCATTGGATGTTTTTAAAAAATATAAGGATTATCTCTTGTGTTTAATTTCCGATGTTGAATTTTCTCATAACGGAAGGCTGGATGCAAATGCCGGATTTGAATTGGTAAATTATGCCAAGGAACAGATTAAAGATCTACCTGTAATATTACAAAGTTCTAAAATTGAATATTCTCAGGATGCTTATGAGTTAAAAACAGTTTTCATCAATAAGTATAGCGAGAGTCTTCTGCAGGATATTAAAACCTTTATCAGTCATTATTTGGGTTTCGGAAATTTTGTATACAAAGATGCTAAAGGCAGAAGCATTGCCATTGCCCGTAATCTAAAGGAATTTGAACAGAACCTTAGAAATGTACCCATTGAATCGGTTGAGTACCATGCCAAGAAGAATCACTTTTCGCTTTGGCTAATGGCGCGTGGTGAATTCAAGATTGCCAAAATGATAGCACCATATCGTATCAGTGATTTTGATGATACAGAAAGCATTAGAACTTATCTTTTAAATATTATTAAGTCACACCGCGAAGAAAAGAATCAGGGCAAAGTAATAGATTTTGATGAGATTGATACCCTGGATGATAGTAATATTGTGAGTCTGGCCGGAGGTTCATTGGGAGGCAAGGGCAGAGGCTTGTCATTTATTAATACCTTGCTATACAATTTTGATTTTGACGCTCATGTTTCCGGTATAAACATCAGAACGCCACGCACAACCGTGATTGGTACCGATGAGTTTGAATTGTTTATGGAGCGAAATAATTTTCATGAACTAATCTTTCGGGAACTAACTTATCATCAGATTAAAAAAATATTTCTCGAAGGAGAATTATCTCAAACACTGATACATCGACTAAAAAGGCTATTAATTATTTTTTCATGTCCAATAGCAGTGCGTTCTTCGGGTTTATTGGAAGATAGCCAGAAGCAGCCATTCGCAGGAGTGTTTGAAACATATCTTTTACCCAATAATCATAAAGATGCTGAAGAGCGGTTGAGGCAACTTTGTAATGCCGTTAAACTGGTATTTGCCTCAGTATTTAGCGACACAGCAAGGGCGTTTACCGAGGCCGTTGATTTTAAGGTGGAAGAGGAGAAAATGGCCGTAATTATTCAGGAAGCAGTGGGACGACAGCACGAGAATGTCTTTTATCCTCATATAAGCGGAGTTGCGCAATCGTATAATTACTACTCGTTTGGTCATATGAATCCGGAGGATGGTTTTGCTGTTCTGGCTCTTGGTTTTGGTAAATATGTAGTGGATGGCGAGAAAGCCCTCCGTTTTTGTCCGGTTTATCCCGACCTCGACAATAATTCACCCAAGGATCAATTAAAGAATTCTCAAACTGAGTTTTATGCAGTGGATCTGAATAAGTTTGACCTCAATCTTCTGGAGGGAGAAACAGCAGGATTGGTTCGTTTGGATAGTATGGAAGCTGAGATGCATGGAACACTCAAACATCTGGCTTCGGTTTATAATCCCGATAACCAAACCATTCAACCAGGATTGGATCAGTCAGGTCCCAGAATACTTAATTTTGCCAATATCCTTAAATACAATTACATACCTCTTGCCAAAACCATTGAAGTTGTTCTGGATGTTGTTAAAGAAGCGATGGGATCGCCAGTTGAGATTGAGTTTGCAGTGGATCTGAATAAAGATGAACGAGGAAGAGCTACTTTCTACCTTCTTCAGATAAAACCTTTACTGGGCGGTGCTCAAAATTATTCTATTAATATGAGTCATATTGATGAGGATAAAGTGATTCTGCATTCCAACCAAAGTATGGGTAATGGAAAGAATAACGCTGTTACCGATATTATTTATATCGACATTGATCGATTTGATAAAGCCAGAACCCAGGAGATGGCTATGGAGATTGAAAGATTAAATCAAAAGATGAAGGCTGAAAAAAGGCATTATGTTCTGATTGGCCCAGGAAGATGGGGTACTCGCGACAGGTGGATTGGAATACCTGTATCATGGACTCAGATTTCAAATGCTCAAATGATAGTGGAAACCGATTTGGAAGGTTTTCCATTGGAAGCTTCCGGAGGATCGCATTTCTTTCATAATGTTACATCCATGCATGTTGGTTATTGCTCGGTTCATCAGGCTGGTAAAGATGATAGTATCCGATGGGATGTGCTGGATCAGCAGGAATTAATCGAACAGACAAAATATTTCAAACACATCAGGTTTAAAGAAAAACTTGTCATTCGGATGGATGGGCGAAAACGAAAATCAATTATTACCTTTAACGAAGTCTGAGATAGATAAAGTAACCTTTTAGAACTCGCACCAACGCAATGAAGAGCCATTTTGATATACGACAAAGTAATTATTTTACCGAAACACAATTCAGCCATCTGATGCAACGACGCATTCACAAGGTTTTGCTGATCTGTAGTGGTTATGATGCTTTTATGCTTGAGGAAGACGGACGTATTGATGAACAGATATTTAACGAATACGTCTCGCTAAACCTTAGATATCCACCGCAATTTTATCATGTTGAATCAGCAGAGCAGGCATTTGTGGTGTTGAAAAAGGAGAAAATCGATCTGGTAATTACCATGCTAAGTGTTGGAGGTATGGATCCTTTTAACATGGCAAAAAAGGTGAAAGAGCGTTATGAATCTATTCCCATTGTTGTATTGACACCTTTTTCTCGCGAAGTGTCAGTTCGTATGCGTCGGGAGGATACCAGTGCAATTGATTACATCTTTTGTTGGTTGGGTAATGCTGATATTATGCTTGCCATCATAAAGCTGATAGAAGATGAAATGAACGTTCAGCATGATGTTGAGGAGGTGGGAGTTCAGTGTATTTTATTGATTGAAGACTCAATTCGTTTTTATTCCAGCTATCTTCCTTTGATTTATCGTTTGATTCTGACTCAGGCTAAGAAGTTTATGGATGAGGGCTTAAATGAACATCAGAAAATGATGCGTATGAGGGGTAGGCCTAAAATATTATTAGCCCGTACTTATGAAGAAGCCCTTGAGTTATATCAAAAGTATAATGATAATCTCTTGGGAATCATATCTGATGTATCCTTTGATAAAGAGGGAGTAAAAGATACCCAGGCAGGAATTAAATTTGCGAAACTGGTGAAGCGTGCCAATCCTTATATGCCATTCTTATTGCAATCATCCAATCGTAGTCTGGATGAAGTGGCTAAAGATTTACGGGTTGGATTTCTTTATAAGCATTCCTCTTCTTTGCTCCGAGAGCTTAAAGAGTTTATCAATACCTACATGGCTTTTGGTGATTTCGTTTTCATTGATCCGTCAACAGGTATTGAAGTTTGCAGAGTAAGTAATCTGAAAGAGTTGCAGGAAAAGCTTTTTCAGATACCCGATGAATCTTTGTTTTATCATTTTAAGCGCGACCATGTGTCCAAGTGGCTGAATGCCCGTGCTTTATTTGCTGTAGCAGAAGTGGTCAAGTATTTAAAAGTTGAAGACTTTGCAGATCTGGAAGAAACCAAAAGATTTTTGTTTGATACCATAGCAAGTTTTCGTTATAGTAAGGCCCGTGGTGTTATTGCGAAATTCTATCGCGAGAAATTTGATGAATATCTTACGTTTACCCGAATTGGTGAAGGAACCATTGGTGGAAAAGCACGTGGGTTGGCTTTCTTAAATATGCTGATTAAGAAACACCAAAACTTGAATGCACTTTCTGATGTGATCATTACCATCCCTCGCACGGTTGTTTTAAGTACAGATGTGTTTGACGAGTTTATGGAAGTGAATAAGCTTTATCCAATTGCTTTGTCAGATTTGCCGGATGAAGAAATTATGAAGGCTTTTGTGGCCGGGCATCTTCCGGAGCGAATTCATGGTGATTTATATAAATTTATTTCAATTATTAAAGGTCCGATTGCCATACGCTCATCGAGTGTATTGGAAGATAGTCATTATCAACCCTTTGCTGGAATTTATTCGACCTATATGATTCCAAAAGGTGATGATGAAAGAGTGGTGTTGAATCAGCTTTGCGATGCTGTTAAATGTGTATATGCTTCTGCGTTTTATAATTCCAGTAAGAGATACATGGAAGCCACCATGAATGTTATTGACGAGGAGCGAATGGGTATTGTTTTACAGGAGGTTGTAGGGCAGCGTCATGGGGATGTATTTTACCCAACATTTTCGGGGGTTGGACGTTCAGTGAATTTTTACCCGATAGCACCCGAAAAAGCTGAAGATGGGATTGTGAATGTAGCCATGGGATTAGGAAAACACATCGTTGAAGGAGGGATGACCTTACGATTCTCTCCAAAGTATCCTAAAAAGATACTTCAGTTATCAAGTCCTGATCTGGCAGTGCGCGAAACCCAGAAGAACTTTTATGCTCTTGATTTGAAGTCGGATAGTTTTAAAGCCTCAGTGGATGATGATGTTAACATCAAAAAACTATCCATTAAGGTGGCAGAAGAACATGGAACCTTGCGTTGGTTGGGATCGGTGTATGATTACAATACACATATGATTAGGGACGGATTGATGGCAAAAGGATTACGCTTGGTTACTTTTGCCAATGTATTGAAATATGATGCTTTTCCATTGGCTGAAATCATGCATAAAATACTGGAAGTTGGACAGCGAGAAATGAATCAGCCGGTAGAGATTGAATTTGCTGTTGACTTACAAACACCACAAGGTCATCCTCCCGTTTTCTATTTGTTACAGATCAGACCAATTGTAGACAGTAAAGAAACCATTGCTGAAAAGCTGGAAGAAGTAAATCAAAAAGATACGCTGATTTATTCCAAGTCAGCATTGGGGAATGGAATCATTAATGGTGTAAAAGATGTTATTTACATCAAAAAGAATGGATTCAATCCTGCAAATAATGCCAAGCTGGCGCCCATCTTTGAAAAGCTGAATACTCCTTTTCATCAAAGTAATAAATCATACATATTGATAGGTCCTGGTCGCTGGGGTTCTCAGGATCCTTGGTTAGGAGTGCCGGTAAAATGGACTCAGATTTCGGCTGCCCGTGTTATTATTGAAATGGGATTGGAGAATTACAGAGTTGATCCGAGTCAGGGTACGCATTTCTTTCAAAATTTAACCAGTCTGAGAGTGGCTTATTTTACAATTACACCTTCTATTGGCGAAGGCTATATTAATATGGATTATCTGGATGGCTTGCCAGCTGAATATGAAGATGAGTTTATTCGTCATGTGAAGTTGCCTTCAGAAGGCGTTATTAAAGTAGATGGACAGAAAGGCATTGGTTTAGTAATGCCTCCTGTTCAGTAATAATTAACCGGTAAATATACAGCAAATGGGTCTGGAACGTTTTTTATTTGATTTAGAAATTCAGAATCCCGGAGAACCTGAATTTATTCAAAGTGTCAGAGATTTCCTGACATCAGTAAAAGATCGGATCAGTGATGATTTTAGGTTAAATAATGCTGCTATTCTTGAACGAATAACAGAGCCGGATCGTGTATTTATATTTAAGGTGCCCTGGATGAATGATCAGGGAAAAGTAATTGTGAATAGAGGCTTCAGGGTTCAATATAACAATGCACTTGGACCGTATAAGGGAGGTTTACGTTTTCATCCGGCTCTTACATTAGGAACCGTTAAAATGTTGGCTTTTGAGCAGGTGTTTAAAAACAGTCTTACTTCTTTGTCGTTAGGAGGGGCCATGGGAGGAGCCAATTTTGATTCTAAAGGGAAATCGGAAAGTGAGATAATGAGGTTTTGTCAGAGCTTTGTTTTACAATTATGGGATTTGCTGGGATCGGAAATGGATATTCCGGGTAACGATGTGGGTGTAAGTAGCCGCGAGATTGGGTATATGTTTGGAATGTATAAGAAACTAACGCATAAGCATAGTGGAACTTTTACCGGTAAAGGTTCTGAATGGGGAGGAACCGGTTTGCGAGCTGAATCTACCGGATTTGGAGTGATATATTTCTTAGAGGCGTTGCTTAAAGATCAGAATGAAAGTCTTGATGGAAAAACTCTATGTGTTTCAGGATTTGGGAATGTGGCATATGGCGTAATTCGCAAAGCAGTTGAATTAGGTGCTAAAGTTGTAACCCTGTCCGGTCCGGATGGCTTTATATATGATCCGGATGGAATTTCGGGTGATAAGTTGGATTATCTGGTTGAACTACGGGCAACCTCACAGGATCTGGTTCGTCCTTATTCGATTGAATTTCCGGGTGTAGTGTATTACGAAAATCAGAAGCCCTGGCAAATACCATGTGATATAGCGATACCTTGTGCCATTCAGAATGAGATTGGCCTTAATGAAGCACGTCAGATTCAGCAAGGAGGCTGTAAATATGTTATTGAGGCTGCAGACAGACCTTGTAATTCGGAGGCATTGGAATTTTTCGATTCGAATCATATCGTTTTGGCACCAGGCAAAGCAGCCAACGCAGGTGGAGTTGCAGTATCCGCTCTGGAATTAGTACAAAACTCAATGAAAATGACCTGGGCACCAAATGAGGTAGATCAACGGTTGAAAGATATCATGGAAAGGATTTATCAAATGTGTAAAGTGCATGGGATGAAACCCGACGGAAGTATCAATTATCGTGATGGAGCCAATATTGCTTCTTTCCATCGGGTTGCTGAAGCAATGATTGATCAGGGAGCAGTATAGTTTAAAATAGTTCCAGCTGTTGCCTAGAAATATTTGAAGCGTTTTCCAGTTGAAGAAGTCTTTTTTTAGCAGGTAAACCACCGGCATAACCTGTGAGTTCCCCATTGCTGCCTATTATACGATGGCAAGGAACAATAATGGATATAGCATTTGCTCCATTAGCACTGGCCACAGCCCTGATGGCTTTTTCATTTCCCAAACGTCTGGATAAGCCGAGGTAAGTTTCAGTTTGTCCATATGGAATGGTTTGTAAGGTTTCCCAAACTGATTTTTGAAAACTTGTTCCTGCAAATACAATTGGAAGATCAAATGTGGTTCGATCCTTCGCGAAATACTCTTCCAACTGATGGATGGTTGAAGAAATAAGGTCAGTATTTTGTTCCTTATATTCAGCGTTTAACAGATCTTTAATTCTTTTGTCGATCGATCCTCTCATTTGACGAAACCGCCAATCGCAGAGACATAATCGGCTATTGTAATCACCAATGATTATTTCACCAACCGGGCTTTTGTAATATTGAATGGATATTGTATTCAAGGTGGTAATGATCTTCGTTTTTCAGGAATCAGATAATTTTCCTGAACAGGGTGCTGATTGTTTTTAATAAGTTGTCTTTTTGAATTGCTTCCAGTTCGCCTCTGTCAAGCCAGATTCCATGGCATATCTCGCAGTAATCAAAAATTACCTTCTTATCTCTCTGATGAGCATGTTTTGAGAGGGTTGGGTGAAGATTACAGTCGGGACATTTTAATTTCTCCAGCTGTTCTTTCTTTTTGGGAATATTTCTAATTTCAATGATTGAAAGCTCAACCAGATTTTCAATTTGTTCCAGTTCTCCTTTATCGAACCAGGTTCCTCCGCACGAAGGACAGGTATCAACCTGAATTGAACCGGACAGATCATGGATGATTTTTTCTTCCAGAAGGGCTTTACATCTAGGGCAGTACATTAATAACTATTTTAATTTGCACTAAATATAGCTATTATCTTAATCCGAAAGGTATGGAATTGATTAACTGAGCCAATTCAGTTATTGATTTTCTTCTTTTTTAAGATCACGCTTAACCTCTTGAATCAGTTCATCCAACTCTTCTGGTTTTATTCTGTTTTCCTTGGCAAAGAAAGAAACCAGATCTTTAAATGAATCCTGAAAATAAGTGGACATCATCCTCGACATAAACTGTTTGCGGTAATCTGCTTTTTCAACAATAGGAAAATACTCGTATCCACGTCCTACTTGTTCAAAACCTAAATATTGTTTGTCAGCTAATGCGCGCACAATCGTGGAAACTGTATTAACGGCAGGCTTTGGATCAGGCATATTTTCAACAATGGCTTTAACAGTAGTGCGACCTAATTGCCAAATCCGATGCATCATTTGTTCTTCAGCTTTGGTTAATTCTTTAAGCTTCATGTGTGGATATTCTTTATTAATGCCCCAACCACATTGGGCTGGGGCTGATAATTTTTATGATTGATTATTGTAGTGCAAAATTAATGGGAACAGTAAAACTAACATTAACATTCTTTCCTTCAAGCTTACCTGGTGTCCATTGGGGCAGACTCTCAATAACTCTAATTGCTTCCTGATCTAAAGAAGGATCAACTCCTCTTGCAATTTCTACATTGCGTACATAGCCATCATCAGCAACTACAAATGTTATATAAACTTTTCCCTGAATTCCTTTGTCCTGAGCCTCTTTAGGGTACTTCACTTCTTTACCAATAAAGGTTCTTAATGCAATTTCTCCTCCTGGATATTTGGGCATTTCATCAACAACATGGAATACTTCTCCGGTTACTTCTGTTGTCTTAATAGATTCATCAGTAATGTTTACTATTTCTACCTTTTCTTCTTCTGGTGCCGGTAAAGTCACTTCTGTTTCTTCTTCAACCTTCTCAGTATTGCATGAAAAAATCAATGCAGAGGCTATCAATGAGCCAATTGCAAAAAGGGGAAATATAATCTTTGTTTTTAATGTAGTTTTTTTCGACATCATGTTAAATCTTTTCTTGGTTAATGATTCATTAAAATTATTTGCGGCCAGTACTTTATGTCCTGACACTTCTGCTAATAAAAGAGCTTTATATCGCCCAACAGAAGCACCTTGTTTAAGTACGGACCGATCGGCCTGAAATTCATGGGTTTCTTTCAGTGCCTTTTTTAATAACCATGCAAATGGGTTAAACCATTGGGTAATAAGAAAAAGCTCAAGAAACATATTATCCAAAGTGTGGAAATAGCTTACATGTGCCTTCTCATGGTTGATTACATGTTGTTGTTCCTCTTCGCTATAACGCGATGGATTAATAAAAATCCATTTGAAAAATGAGAATGCATGATAAGGGTTATTCAGCTGAATGACTCTGATGCCATTGTATTGATTACTTGAATTTTGCTTACCAATTATACTTAGTTTGTAATAGGCAACAAATAAACGGATAAATAGCAAGATCAGACCAATGACGTAAATCCATTTAAATACTGACAATCCACTAATAAACGAGACAATGGTGTTTTGGGCTTCAGATGGGTAAACTGAAATTTCGTTTAATGTGTAGCCAATTATTTGTGGGTCAATTGTGTTACTTGTCCCCATTGTTAATGAGACTGTCAGAAATGGGATAATCATTGTTAAAACAAGGCTTAACAACAAAAAGAAACGATTAAATGAAAAGGTATTCAGGCGGGATAAGAAAGCAAAATAAATGCCTGATATGATACCTAAAAAAATCGAAGACTCAACCAAATAATTTATCACTGCGTGCATACCTTGCAAGTTTCAATTGAATATTTGTCATTCAAAAATTAAGCAACAAAACATCTTTCACGATTCAGCTGTCATCATGTCCCTTACTCGAGTTGCGCCAGGGAACAAGATATTCTTGTTGCTTAATAAAATTCAGTCCAACAACTTTCTGATTATAACCCATATCAACCAGAAAATTAATTCAACTGTATTTATAGTTCAAACTTATGGTTTAAATTTTAGAATCGAAATATTTTCGACTATAATTTTAGTTGAATTCTCTGAATATTTATTAAATATATTGAATATCAGTAATTAAAGAATGTTATATTGTATGTCACTCAAATTTTAAATGTAAATTTTCAACAAAAAAAGGGACTGAATACTCAGCCCCTGTGATTCCAATTTCTGCTCCTGGTCGAGCGATCTTTAATCAGAATCTATCTATCATTCCCCTTTTTTACTTTCCAGCATTAATAAAAAGGCATATTCCATTGCAGTTTCTTTGTAACGCTTAAATCTACCTGAAGCACCACCATGGCCTGCCTCCATGTTGGTATGCATTATAAGTAAATTGTCATCAGTCTTGGTTGCTCTAAGTTTAGCAACCCATTTAGCCGGTTCCCAATATTGTACCTGAGAATCGAACAGTCCGGTTGTAACCATCATGTTTGGATAAGCTTTTGCTTCCACATTATCGTATGGAGAATATGATAACATGTAATCATATGATTTTTTGTTCTTTGGATTTCCCCATTCATCAAATTCATTGGTTGTCAGTGGTATAGTTTCGTCGAGCATGGTTGAAACCACATCGACAAAGGGTACTGCTGCAATAATTCCATTAAAAAGTTCAGGTTCCATATTTGCAATAGCTCCCATCAGTAACCCGCCTGCACTTCCTCCCAAGGCATACAAATGGCGTGGAGAAGAGTAATTTTCTTTGACAAGATGGTGGCCAACATCAATAAAATCAGTGAAGGTGTTGATTTTGTTCATCATTTTACCATTGTCATACCATTGACGACCCATAGCCTGACTTCCTCTGATATGTGCGATGGCATAAACAAATCCTCTGTCTAATAAACTTAACCTGGTTGAATTGAACCAGGGTTCTATCGTGTTACCATACGAACCGTAACCATATAATAATAAAGGAGTGCGTCCGTCTTTCTTAAATCCTTTTTTGTAAACGATGCTAACGGGTATCTTATTACCATCGCGAGCAGTTGCCCAAAGACGTTCAGTTACATAATTCTCAGGATTATGACCACCGACAACTTCCTGTACCTTTTTAATATCTTTTGTTTTATCGCTCATGTTGTAGTCAATGGTCGATACCGGAGTTGTTAATGAGCTGTAACCATATCTTAAAATATCAGTGTCGAATTCTGTGTTTGTTCCTATAAAGGATACATAAACCGGTTCTCCAAAATCAAGATAATGTTCTTTTTGGGTTTCCTGATTGATAATACGCAAATGAGTTAAAGCATCGGAGCGTTCACTAATCACCAGGTATTTTTTAAATACTTCAATATCGGTAATCAATACGTCTTCACGATGAGGTATCACTTCTTTCCAGTTTTCAATTGATGTTGCATTCACCGGAGTCTCCATCAGTCGAAAGTTTACTGCATCATAATTCGTAAGTACATAAAATTTATCCTCAAAATGTTCAATGCTGTATTCATGAGCTCCTGCGCGTGGAGTGAATTGTTTGAATTCTCCATTTGGATCATCAGCTTTCAGAATCTGGTAATCTGAGATTAATGTGCTGTTATTATAGATGATGATGTAGTCGTCAGACTTTGATTTATAAACTCCGATGTAATAAGATGGATCTTCTTCGTGATAAACCACTTCATCTTTTTCGGTAGATGTTTCCAGTTTATGTCGCCATACTTTTTCGCTTAGCAGAGAAATTTTGTTTTTGGTGGTATAAAAAAAGGTTTGATTATCGTTGGCCCAGGCACCACCTGGTTCACAATTATTCAGGTTGTCATCCATGAATTTACCGGTTTCAAGATTAAGGAAACGATAGGTGTAAATTCTTCGGCTTACAGTATCTTCACAAAAAGCAAGTATTTTATTATCCGGACTAACTTCCATTGAACCTACTGCGTAATAACTATGCCCTTTAGCAAGCTCGTTAACGTCTAATAATATTTCTTCAACATTGTCAAGCGATTCTTTCTTTCTATAATAAACGGGGTATTCCTGTTTATCGCTATATTTATTATAATACCAGTATCCATTTTTGAAATAAGGAACCGATTCATCATCTTGTTTTATACGACCAACAATTTCATTATAAAGTTTTGACTGAAGCTCTTTTGTTTTGTACATTACTGTATCCAGATAATTATTCTCAGCTTCGAGATATTGCAATACATTTAGAGTTTGTTCGTCCTTGTTTTCTGCGGTTTTTTGCTCATCAGTTAATCTCATCCAGAAATAAGGATCTATTCTTGAATGTTCGTGAATAGTTAAAACTGAATCATGTTTCTCAGCAACTGGTGCCTGAGGTAAAAATTCAGGGAAAAGATCTTTAGTTGTTTTCCTGTCCGCACAGGAACTTATAAAGATTAACGAAATCAGGAGGAAGGTAATTGTTTTCATGAAGATTAAAGTTGAAGGTTGTATCGAATAATTGGATTTTATATCTGAAAATTTGATCTTTATGTTAATCGTATACAAGTATAATTAACAGATTTTAATTAAATGAAAAAAAATTGAAATATTTCAACTTAAATGAAAAATATTAAAGGATTATTTTATTCCTTTAGCTTGCAAAAAAATAAAAGAATACCTATTGTAAAACCTTATTGTTTAGTTGTATACAGAGAATGAAGAGTGCTGAAAAAATAGTTGTTGGAAGTGAAGAATGGTGTTCGTTGCCTCAGCTGAATATACCTGCTATTAATATTCGTGTTGATTCGGGCGCAAAAACATCTGCATTGCATGCAGTGAATATAATGCCATTTAAGAAAAATGGTGAATCCTGGGTGAGTTTTGAAGTTCATCCATTACAAAATGATGGTCGTACAACTGTATATTGTGAAGCACCAGTCATTGATAAGAGAAGAATTAAAAGTTCGAGTGGATTGGGTGAACTACGTTATGTAATTCGCACTACCATAAATATTGCAAAATCTTCATGGGATATTGAAGTGACTTTAACTAACAGAATATCGATGGGATATCGAATGCTGTTAGGCCGTCAGGCAATGGCAGGTATTATGCTGGTTGACCCTGAGGCATCATGTTTGTTAGGGATTCCGTCTCAGGAAGTTTTATCTTCGTATTATTCAACACAAAGAAAGAAACCATCTGGACTTAATATTGGAGTATTGGCAAGCAATCCGGAGCTTTATAGTAACCGACGTATTATTGAAGCTGGTGAGGAGAGAGGCCATAACATGGAGTTTATTAATATTAAGGATTGCTATATAAAACTAGATGGTAAAAATCCGGAAATGCATTATAGGGGTGGTAGATTGCTAAATCAGTTTGATGCTATTATTCCGCGTATCCGGCCAAGTATGACTTTTTATGGTTGTGCCTTAACTCGACACTTTGAGGCCATTGGTGTTTACGCTCAGAATTCAGCTTCGGCCATTGCATCCTCAAGAGATAAATTGTACTCTTTGCAGCTGTTAATTAACAGTGGGTTACCTATTCCTACAACAGGTTTTGCCAACTCGCCCCTTGATACCAATGATTTGATCAAAATGGTTGGCGGAGCTCCTTTAATTGTAAAATTACTGGAAGGAACACAAGGTAAAGGTGTTGTTCTGGCTGAGACAAAAAAAGCAGCCGAGAGTTTGATTAACGCATTTAAAAGTTTGAGGGCAAATATTCTTGTTCAGGAATTT
The DNA here is from genome assembly GCF_963674565.1 of uncultured Carboxylicivirga sp. Taxonomy (NCBI): domain Bacteria; kingdom Pseudomonadati; phylum Bacteroidota; class Bacteroidia; order Marinilabiliales; family Marinilabiliaceae; genus Carboxylicivirga; species uncultured Carboxylicivirga sp. The sequence continues at coordinate 3,407,566 of NZ_OY771430.1, read as the reverse complement.
ATTAAAGAAGCCAATGGAAAAGATATCCGTTGTTTTGTCATCAATGGAAAGGTTGTAGCAAGTATAATGCGAACTGCTGCTCCTGGCGAGTTTAGAGCGAATATCCACATGGGAGGCTCTGCACAGCTAATTAAAATTACACCCGAAGAAAGAAAGATTGCCATTTTAGCGGCTAAAACAATGAATTTGAAAGTTGCCGGGGTAGATATTATTCGTGGTGAAAATGGACCGTTATTGCTTGAAGTAAACTCTTCACCAGGTTTGGAAGGTATCGAAGGGGCTACAAGTAAAGATATTGCCGGTATGATGATTGAATCCATCGAAAAGGATTTGCATAAAGGTACCAGAAGAAGAAAAGCATAATAATTGAAATAAACCTGATGAGTTTAACAATTAGAAAAGCGAGTGATAGTGATCTCGATTTTCTGGATAAGCTGGAAAAACTAGCTTTTTCAACATCGCAACAAACAGCAAGAAGAAACATCAAAAAAGGTATTAGTAGTGATTTTCAGGAGGTGTTAATTGCTGAACAAAAACACAAGAAAAAATCGATTGGAGCAATCGTTTTATTTAAATACAGCCATACCCTTCGTATTTATTCTATCGCTGTTTTGCCTGAATTTCAGGAAAAGGGTTATGGAGCTTTTCTGATGGATTATGTGCTGGAATATGCTGTGAAGAAACAAATGCACAGTATTACCCTTGAAGCTGATATTGATAATTCGAAATTAATATCCTGGTACGAAAATAAGGGATTTGTAATCAGGGAAAAGAAACCTGATTATTATGGTGAAGGCAAAGATGCTGTTAAGATGGTTTATCAAATTGACGACGAAAAAAGTGATAAGGGAATAAAGAATATCATTGTCATTAACCGGCCTGTCAAATGGCCATTCCCTGATGTAAATGCGAAAGTTATAACGGTTAAGGACTATATTAATCAGCCAGAATACCAGAATAATCCTGATTTACGTGTTTTCAACCTTTGTAGTTCGTACAAGTATCAGAGTTATGGTTATTATGTGTCTTTGCTGGCTTCCGCCAGAGGGCAAAGAGTAATGCCCAGTACAACTACCATACGTGACTTCCGTATTTTAAATGTAATTCAGTCAGCAACTTATGATATTGAAGAACATATCAGTAAGGCTTTAAGTAAAGTAGAAGGAACAACCTATTCGTTGAATGTTTATTTTGGCCAAACGCAAAACAAAGATTTCAAAAAGCTTAGTTTAAAGTTATATCAACTATTTGAATCGCCTTTGTTTAAGGTGGTTTTTGTGAAGCATGAAAAATGGTTGATTAAAGACATACAGGTATTAACATTGGCTAAGCTACCGCAAGATGATTTGGAGAATGTTTATGAATTTGCTAGACGGCATTTTAACAAGAAGAGGTATACCATTCCTAAACTTAAAAACTACAAATACGATCTTGCGATTCTAACGAATCCTAATGAGGCTACACCTCCTTCATGTCCCGAAGCATTGCGAAAGTTTAAAGAGGTAGCTAATAAAAAAGGATTGTTTGTTGAATTTATCACTAAAAAAGATGCAGACAAGATCAATGAGTTTGATGCCCTTTTTATTCGTGAAACAACCAATGTGAATGATCATACCTATGAGATCTCGCGAATGGCTTATGCTGAAGGCCTTGTGGTGATTGACGATCCTTGGTCAATATTGAAATGTTCGAATAAAATTTATCAGAACGAAACCTTTAGAAGACATAGAATACTTACTCCCGAAACCCAGATATTGACAAAGAATTTGTTTGATGAGTCGATGCTGGATAAACTGACCTTTCCATTGGTATTAAAACAACCTGATAGTGCTTTTTCGCTGGGAGTAACCAAGGTTGAGGATAAGAAAGAAGCAATGACAGCCTTACAATCATTATTTAAAAAGTCGGATATGGTGGTTTGTCAGCAGTTTCTGTATTCAGAGTTTGACTGGCGAATAGGTGTATTGGATAATAAACCAATTTACGCCTGTAAGTATTATATGACCAAGGGACACTGGCAGATTTATAACTGGCAGAACGATGAGAATGATCAGGCTGGTGATGCCGAGACTTTAGATATTGCCGATGTTCCTGAGAAAGTGATCCATACTGCATTAAGAGCCTCCGCATTAATTGGTGATGGACTTTATGGAGTGGATCTGAAAATGGTTGGAGATAAGGTTTATGTAGTTGAGGTGAACGATAATCCAAATATTGATGCTGGAATTGAAGACCTTGTTTTAAAAGATCGGCTTTACGAGATGGTTATTGATTCACTTATAAATCGTATCGAAGTAGCCAAGAATATTCAAAAGATTGAATTCGGTGGTAAATAAAATTTGCCCCTATTAAACCATACCCGACAATTAATAGAATTAGCTATTTTTGTCGGGATATTTAATGTAATGGATAAAAAGCCAAATAGTATTTCGATTTGTACTACCAAGGAACAGTATCTGATGTTCCTTTTTATTTTTTCGGAGTTATAATTAGCTCTTAGCATCCTCAATACCTTCATTTTATACATTATCGTTTTACTTCAATTTCCATCCTTTATATGGGAGAATATTATAATTGGCTTAATATGCTTGTGAACAAGTGTAAAAGCGACTTTTCAGCTTATCCTGAATTAAAATGGCTGAATTCTTACGAAGCATTTGAAGCTCTGGAACATCGTGCCTCATTAATTAATCAGTTGCAGGACGATTCATTATTTAAACAAACCAAACCATATCATAATCAAATATCGCAAGGCTGTAAGATTTGTGGAGAAGGGAGCTGGAGTTGTTTATTTATAACCAATAAATGTAATGCAGGATGCTTCTATTGTCCTGTGTCGCAAAACCTAGATGAAGTGCCTTCAACCCAAGGACTTGATTTTAAAAACCCGACTGAATATGCCAATTACATCAACCATTTTAAGTTTAAAGGTGTCAGTTTTAGTGGGGGAGAACCATTGTTGTTTTTCGATCGCACATTAGCCTATCTGAATGAAGTTAGAAAGAATTGCGATAAGGATTTGTACATCTGGGCATATACAAATGGAATTTTGGCTGACAGACATAAGATGGAATTGTTGGCTGATGCCGGATTAAATGAAATACGTTTTGATATTGGAGCAACAGCATTTAAGTTGGATAAGATTGCTACGGCAAAAGGTCTGATCCCCAAAATTACCATTGAAATACCTGCTGTTCCTGAAGAAAAGCAACGATTGATTGACTTATTACCTGAGATGATTGAGGCGGGTGTTACTAATCTTAATCTGCATCAATTACGACTGACACCTCATAATGTCCGTCACCTTTCAAAAAGAGATTATACTTATATACCGGCTGAAAGGCCCATTGTTTTGGAATCAGAACTAGCTGCACTGGAGATCATTCAATATGCAAGAAATATTAATTTGAATATTGGAATTAACTACTGTTCTTTCTTTTATAAGCATCGTTTTCAAAAAGCAGGATATAGAAGACAGGTTGCAGAGGCGTTAAATGTTAATGCCAATGAAATTACAGAGAATGGTTATATCCGTTCAATAACAGAAAATCATATCGAATATCGATCAGTAAAACTATACGAGAAAGAAGAGATAGGAATGGATGTAAAGGAATTGGAAATTGGTGAGAAAAAATATTTTGTAGCAAAACCTTTAATTCTCAGAGAAAAAATAACAGCCGCCGATAAGGAAATGATCCTTGGATTGATTAGTGAGAAACCTACTGAAATACCATCTGATGAACTTTTGTTTAAAGTGTGGCAAATGGAATATATTGAAGAAGGGCTAAGGGAATTATAAGTCTCCAAACAAACTTTAGCAATTGTAAAATGTTTATTTTTACGAAGCTTAAGTTTTCGATATGCAACAAATGTTCAACATATTTAAGCTGGGGACTGATGATGTGGCACGCATCGCAGCTTCAGAAAATGAGCCTCATACTCACGACTATGAAGAGTTGCTGGTTGGGGTGAAGGGCACTGTTGAACATTTTATCGATTTTGACTCTCAACTAATTGAGGCCCCGTTTATCAGTTTTGTGGCTAAAGGTAAAGTTCACAGGGTTGTTCCGGGCCTGCAAAAGGGTGAGTGCGAAATATGGGGTATTCGCTTCCGTAGTGAGTTTATTGCTGAAACAACTTTTCAATTATACTCCATTTATCATGATAATGCCAATATGGCTTTACCTCCCGATCGTTGTTTCAAACGACTTGAAACATTGTGTCAGTTAATGGAGGATGAAGTTAAAGCTGAGGAACCGGATTATAGCGTAATACGCCACTTGCTGAGTGCTTTATTTACCATGATTGAAGCAGAACGCAAGAAACTGGAACCAGAGACAGAACATACATTAAAAAGTCAGAGTACAACTTTTAAAAGCTTTCTGAAAACCCTTGAAGAAAACTTTCGTCGACCTGAGGGAGTTGAATTCTATGCCGAGAAGCTTTTTATGAGTAGTCGTAATCTCAATATTATCTGTAAGAACATACTTCAGCAAAGTGTCTCTGAAATTATTGAAACCAGAAAATTAATCGAAGCAAAAAACCTTTTAATGACAACAGATAAAACAGTTGCAGAAATTGGTTTTGAACTGGGATACAGTGAAAAATCCTACTTCTCCAACGTGTTTAAACGACGTGAAGGAATCACTCCCGGACAGTTTAGAAAAGAAAAAAAGACTCTTATTTCTTAAAATTACAACTCCTTTTCCGAATAGTGTTACCACCTGCCTTGTTGTTTGTTACAACTTTGCACTGTACAATTAATTAAAGATTGATTAGTTGTCAGACGAGAGTCAGAAACCACTTGTATGACTACAAAATTCTGACTGCATAGTAAAGAACAATAATTAAAAAAAGTAATAAGATGGAAACTACAGGAAAAACAGTATGGGTATTAGACCCAACACACAGTGAAGTAACTTTTAAAGTGAAACACATGATGATTTCAAATGTGAAAGGTGAATTTAAAGAAGTATCAGCTATTATTGATGGTGAAGATTTCGAAACGTCAAAGATTACAGCTACAATTAATGCAGCATCAATCTTTACCAACAATGACGACAGAGATAATCACTTAAAAAGTGGCGATTTCTTTGATGCAGAGAAATATCCTACTTTATCATTTGAAGGCACTGCTTTTGAAAAAGTAGATGATGACGAATACAAACTAACTGGTTTGTTAACTATTAAAGATGTTATTAAGGAAGTAACTTTTGATGTTGAATTTGGTGGAATTGGAAAAGATCCGTGGGGTAATGAAAAAGCTGGATTCTCATTAGAAGGAAAAATTAATCGTAAAGATTGGGGCTTGAACTGGAATGCAGCTCTTGAAGCAGGTGGCGTTTTGGTAAGTGAAGATGTAAAAATTCAGGCAGAGGTACAATTTGTAAAGCAGGTTGAATAAATCTTTCTGATATGAAACGACGACATTTCATCAGGACAGTATCAGCCCTTTCGTTAACACCGATAACAATGAAACTAAACGGATTAAATAAATTAGCAAATACAGGCAGTCAGACAGCACCTATGCCACTGCTTTTTTTGGGACATGGTAGTCCGATGAATGCCATCGAAGACAATATATTTACCAGGGAATTCAGAGCGGTTGCGGATCGATTTGACAAGCCAAGGGCCATACTGGTTGTATCGGCTCATTGGGAAACACGTGGTACCTATGTGACAGCGATGGAACACCCGCCAACGATACATGACTTTGGAGGGTTCCCTCAGGCTTTATTCGATGTGCAGTATCCTGCACCGGGAAGTCCTGAACTGGCTAAAGAAACCCAGCAATTGATTAAAACAACTGATGTGGGATTGAATGATCAGTGGGGACTGGATCATGGTGCATGGAGTGTGATTCGTCATATGTATCCTGATGCTGATGTGCCGGTTGTGCAATTAAGTCTGGATTATGGACAAGATGCTCAATATCATTATGAATTGGGTCAACAACTGGCGGCTCTGCGCGAAAAAGGGGTGTTGATAGTAGGAAGCGGAAACCTGATACATAATTTGAGAATGATTGCCTGGGATAAACTTGAATTGCCTGAATATGGATACGATTGGGCTTTGGAAGCGCAGGATAAAATGAATCGATTCATTTTAAATGATGATCATCAGTCATTGATTGACTTCAGAAAACAAGGAAGGGCTTTTTCGCTTTCAATACCAACACCGGATCATTATTTACCATTGCTCTATGTGCTGGGATTAAAGGAAGAAAAGGATAAAGTATCCTTATTTAATGATAAAGCAATTGGTGGATCGCTTAGCATGACATCTGTTTTAATTAACCGGACTTAAAACAGAATTTAGAGAAAATTTGAATTAGCATATAAGAATGAACAAACCGAAGATCCGGCATCAGCTCAAAATGGTTGATGTCGGATCTTTTGTTTTACCACTTATTGATATGCATATTTTCGGGTTTCCACTTGTCTTTTGGTTGATCCTCACCTGTCGGATGTCCAATTGCAATAACATTAAGCGGAATAATGTGATCGGGCAAATTCAAAAGGTTTTTAACAGTTGCTTCGCGCTCTGTATTAGGATGAACTCCTGTCCACACAGCACCCAGTCCCAGTGCTTCTGCTGCCAGTAAAATATTTTGAGTAGCAGCCGAGCAGTCTTGAACCCAATAAATCTGGGCCTGCCCCTGTAAAGCTTTATTAAGGTCCCCACAGACAGCTATTGCAGCTGTAGCTTGTTTAAGCATCTTGGCATGAGGTAATGAATCGGCCAATACATCAAGCATGGCTCTGTCGTTGATCGCAATAAAAGCCCAGGGTTGTTTGTTAACAGCCGTAGGAGCTGCCATACCTGCTTTTACCAATTCAGTTAACTGATCTTCACGCACCTGCTCATTCGTAAAGTGACGAACGCTTTTTCGGTTGTAAATGGTCGATAAGGTAGGATTGGGATGGATTACAGGTTGAAATGTAGGTTCCATATCATCTTTAAATTTTTTATAAATATCCCATGGTTTTGCCAAACGTTGACCATAACCATAATAATATCCTTCAGCATAAATTATGGGTTGTAAGGCTTCAATGTCAACATGACCATCTGTACTTAGCAGGTTTTGATTTACTTTGGTGTCGATAACCTTACCTATAAACTGACGGTGTGACCCCAGATCTATCATTTCACTTACTTCACATTCAATCACAATAGGAAATTCGCCAACAAAAGGTGCATTTACAAAATCGCCCTTCACCGGAGTAAGATTTAAGGTCTTAAATTTATTTTCATCATGACCAGAGACAATTCCGGCATAATCCATTTCTGCTACATATCGGGCCGAAGGCACATTTACAGTAAAGCAACCGGTTGCCATTATATTTTCATATGTTTTTCGCGAAGAGCGAATGGATACAGCAATACTCATTGGATCGGAATTGGCAATGCCTGCCCAGGCTGCTGTCATAATATCAGGTTCTCCTTCTGCGCTGTACGATCCGATAACCAATGCAGGCATGGGCATAATCAAACCTTTAGGACCCACTGATTTTTTTACAGAACTAATACTGTCATGAGGCTGTGATTGATGAATTGCAGAAACAGCAGGTGTTGCTGGCTTTATCTGTTTATCAGTGTTATTTATCTGAAAAACCAGAATAACCACTGTGAGAGCTAAAACAATATTAAGTAGTGATGCTTTATTTTTCATTGCTTTTATTTTTAATGTTGGAGTATAATGAGGGTATGGTATCGAGCAAACAACCGGTTGGACAAATCTGGCACCAGGGACGATTGAAAAACACTGATAGCAGAACAATCAATATACCGGCTCCTAACATTACCAAGGAAGCAACCGAAAATGAAAAAGACATAAACGGTTCTAAATTTGCCAGGGGCAGGGCAAAACCTAAAATAAGGCTAACCCAGATATAAGTCAGGTAAATATTGCGTAATGTTACTACTCCTAGTTTGACAGGGAATGGTCTCTTTTTGAATGGTGATATTTTTGCTGTAAGAACCTGCAGAGCTCCCATAGGACAAAGAAAATTGCAAAAGTATTTTTTATGACCGGCAATAGCCATTGCAACAGATAATATCAAAATAACAATTAATAACGGATTACTTTGCCAAGGCAATCCGTGACTTAACCAGTTGTGAAATACCTCTAATGAGAGCATTTGTTTTAGCCAAAGTCCCATAATGCCTAAAACAGCCACCAAATAGTAGATGTATATTTTTTTATGCTTGCGACGAAGCACCATGTTTAATGAAAGAAGTATTAGCACAACGGTCATTGTGATCTGAAGAATGAAAGACCACGAAATTTTAATACGTTGCTTTTCCATTAATAAGTAATTACCAATGGTTTTTTCAAAGGTTCGGATAATAGCGTTACTGCTTCGGGTAGCTCCGGTTATGGCATCTACCTGTATGTTCATCAGGTTAGTATCCAGGGGTAATCTGTTCCATGAATCAAGAAGATGTTTGTCAACAACATGCTCGATGTAATCTCCTGTTTCATTATTTTTTAACAGGTGAACACCTGTTATCATTCTTTCTGCATTTATGGCAATCAGCAAGGGCACATTGCCTGCATATCCCTGAGATCTGGCTTCCAGCTCCTCTGAGATAAGTGCAAAGCCAATTGCTTTGTTGCTGGCATCAAGTACAGTCAGGCTTTTATCAGTGTTTTTCCTGAAAGAGATTGCCTGAGGATAAACTTTTTTAATATCTGATAGATTGTAGATCGGTTCCTTCGATGGTTTTAACCATTCAAATTTTGCTCCTCCTGCTATGGCAACAGCAGTTAATAGTAGCAAAATAACAATATAGTTATTAATACTATTCTGTGAGATTTGCTTGCGCATATTGGTTCATTTTGTGGGATCACAAAAATAAAGGTCATCCAGGTTTTACGCAAAACTACGCCTGTTAATGCAGCGTTAAATTTGATCGAATATGAAGTATTAATACTCTAACAAAGATTTGATTGGTTGGTAATAACTTCTACCACTCGTTATCTTACTCTGGCTGTAATCATCCAGTATCAGCACAAACCGATTGTTAAAATGCTTACGTATTTCTTTTAACAGATTTTTATTGATGAGGTATGATTTGTGCACCCTAATAAAATAATCAGGTAATTTCTCTTCCAGCTTTTTAAGGCTTGAATCCAAAATATACGATTTGGCATGTTTGGTTACAATATTCACGTATTTTTCATCGGATTGAATGTAGGATACTTCCTCTAATCTGACAAAAATAACACGGTCGCCAACCTTAACCGGAATGGAAGTTGTTTCATTTCTGTGATATTGAAGGTTGAATTGATCGATCAATGCATTGAGGTTAATTTCATTATGATTACCGTTTAATTGATTGAGCTTAGCAATGGTTTTAGAAAACCGCTCTTTGGTGAGCGGTTTAACCAGATAGTCGATGCAATTGGTATCGAATGCTTGTAATGCAAATTCATCGAATGCTGTGCAAAAAATAATTTTAGGAAAATAGTCAAGCTTTTTGAGTACATCAAAACCATTAATTTCCGGCATTTGTATATCCAGAAAAACCAAATCAGGCCTCAATCGATTGATTTTTTCAATGGCTTCTTCTCCATTTTCGGCTTCAGCAATTACTTTAAATTTTTCGGGATATTCAGCTATGATTGATTGCAGACGGGTTCGTGCCAAAGGTTCATCATCTACAATAATGGTTTGGTATGGTTGATGAATGGTCATATTTAAAATTGATTTTTCAGGGTTATTTTAAAGTGCTTGTTGTTTCCATTTTCCCAGTTGATACTTGCTTTATCTCCATAGATAATATCCAGTTTGTCGTTGAGGTTTTGCAATCCATAACCACTTACCGGTTCAGCAGGAAAGTCCGGCCCATTGTCAAAAATAAAAATTATCAAGTCTTTACCCATTTGTTTTATTTCAACTAAAATTCTACCTGTTTCTTTTATTTTCGAAAGTCCATGTTTGATAGCATTCTCAACCAATGGCTGAATCATAAATTTGGGAATTTGTTTGTTGAGCGTACTTTCGTCGGAATTGATTTCATAAATTAAGCGATCTCCAAAACGTGTTTTTTCTATTTCAAGGTATTTGTTCACCATCTCCAGTTCTTCGGCTACCGTAACAAAGGTTTTATTCTCTTTATTGATAGAGTATCTAAAGAGCTCAGAAAGACCGGTAGCCATGGTTTCGGTTTTATTGGCATCGATATGAGCCAGGCTGGCAATGGAGTTCAAAGAATTATATAAGAAATGTGGATTAATTCGCGAATGTAAAGCATTTAATTCTGCCTGGTTTTTTAGTTCCTTCATCTTTGCAATCTCAACATCTTTTTGGTTGACCATACTTTGGATGCGGTAGGTGATAATGTTGTAGAAGATACGTAGGATGGCTATTGATAGAATAAATAACAGCCATGACGTACTTGGATTACGCCAGATTGAAATAGGCATTGTTCCGAATTTAATTAAACTATTAACAATATTGGCTAAAGCATTAAATAATATTGGCAACATAAAACCTGCTGAGATAGTGGTTAATAATATTATAACCTGTTGGCCTATGAAAGTTTTAATCCTTTCAAATATCTTTTTTTCAGTGTAATAAATAAAAAACAGGAAGTGAATAGCAATTATAATCGATAGCAAATAGTTGATTAAAAAGATAAAAGGTCTTGATATTGCAAAAATCAAAACGTTATGTGATATACCTATAGTTGAATAGAAAAATGGAATAAAAAGTAGAATTATAGCTCTTTGCTTTAGGTAAAGAAATAATCCGGGTTTTTTAAATCTTTTTGATTCAACTAACAAATAGTATAAGAATCCGATTATTAGTAATACTAATCTGAATGCGATCAATAGGTTATTTGATAGTTTGTCATATCTTAATTTTAAATAAGCTTCATATCCTTCTCTGTTAACAATAGTTGTCTTTAATTTTTGGTAGAAATTTTCGGAATATAAATGCCTAATGACATTCTTATCAATCTCTTTAAAAACTACATTTTGAGGTCGTAAGATGAGTTCATTGTCAAGAATGCCTTCATACACAGTTCTTCCATTTCGAGGAGGAAAGAGTTTCGTTAAATGTCTAACAGTGAAAAAGTAGATTCCATTTATAGATTGTGAATCTGAGAGTGGCAAATTTGAACCTATCCCCAGATCAACTTTTGTAATTTTTGAGCCAGAAAAATCCTGACTATAACTTGTTGACATCCCGCCAGGATTATTTTCAATTGTTAGTTTAAAATTCGGATCCTTATCCACCATTGTAATCTGAACGGTTTCCATCAATTCGTTTAACTCATCAATCAGTTGGGTGAAAATCGCTGAGTCCTGTTGGTTTTTTGCTCCAATAACCTGAAAGCGGATATCCTCTTCAAAGCGATAAGCTTTGGTGTTTTCTCCATTAAAAAGTCTTTCCCGGATAACGTTCCAGGTGGTATTATCATAAATGCTTAGGTCTTCTGCGCATAATACATTGGAAGAAAATAGTAAAGCAATAAGAAGGAAGAATGAATGCGAGAAAATAAAGTTTCTCTTACAAAGACGAAATAACAACTGTTTCATAATTGTGCGGATTTAAAGTTCAGTTCAAATAAACAGTGTTATCATTTTGTACGCTATCTTTTTCTGATGAAGTGTCGAATTTAAGGAATATTCTGTTATTGATTAATTGCTACATCAGATTCTCAACAAGCAAATGGTGTTTGAAAAATATATTGTTAGATGAAATACATTATTAATTCCTTATCTTGGAAATAAAAAATGGAACTTACTCTAACCGAAAAACTTTTATTACTTGCACTCGAGGATGAAAAGGGAATTTTTAATCCTTGGGCTAATGGCTTCGAGTATGCTTTGGCTGGTAGTATTTTACTGGAATTAAGTATGGTTGGTAAAATTGAACTTTCCGACAAGAAAATAAAACCGATATCCAATACCCTTATTAAAGATGACTTGTTAATGCCTTATTTAAATATGATAAGCCATTCGGATAAAATACGTAAAATTGATTATTGGATAAGTAAAATAGCAAACAAGGCTAGTGATATTAAATCAATTTTAACAGCCCGTCTGATAAAAAAGAGAATATTGCGTGAAGAAGAGAAAAAGATATTGTGGATTTTTACATCTAAAAGATATCCGGCTACTAACTCAAAGCCCGAAAACGAAGTGCGACGAAAATTAAATGCAATTGTTGACAACTGGGAAACACCCGAAATGGAAGATCTGATGTTAATAAGTCTGGTTGATGTTTGCAGTCTCAACAATGAAGTCTACGGAAAAGAAAAGACTAAAGCTTCTAAAGAAAGAATCAAAAAACTGGTTGAGCAATCAAAAACTAATGCAATGATTAATTCAACAGTTAAGGAAATTCATGATGCAATAATGGCTGCAGTTGTATTAATGATAGCAACTTCTGTTATTACAACAAGTGTTTCAACTGGAAGTTAAGAGGTAAATGTTGAAGCTTTTAGGTCTGTTTATTAGAAGCATCCGAATGCTTAAATAATGGATGAATAAATGATTTACCAAACAAAACCTGAAATGAGTTTATGATTGAAACCAATGCACCTGCTAATAAAGTTCCAATCAACGGTATGGGTTGATTAACTTTCCAGTATATCCAAAAGCAGGCTAAACAGAGAGCCCATATAATTAATTGAAAACTTATCACCGCACGAAAGTGAAGCAGCATTTCTTTTGTTTTGTCGTTTTTAGACTTCCAGATTAATACCGTTGGGAGTATAAGTGGTAGTAATCCACTTAAGTGTAAAATAGCCAGCCAGTTATTTGGGGTTGACTGAGCGGTAAAATCGGTTTTATGGGCCTCCTTTTTTATAAACAAACTGAAATCAACCTCCAGAGCTTTGGCTATCATCTGCAGTGTGTAGGCTCTGGGATCTACTTCTCCATTTTCGATGCGTTGTATTGTTCTTGAACTAAGCTCTGTTTTCTCAGCTAGTTCTTCCTGAGTCATTCCTTTTTGTAACCTTAATTCTTTGATGAGTTTGCCTGTTTCCATTTTCAGTTTTTTTGTTCAAATGTCAGTCAGAATGCTATAACAATACAACTACAAAAACACGACATTTATACGACACTTCCAATTTTTGGTGATAAAATGCTCATTAAAAGAGGTGGTTAGCACTTGAATATTTATGAGAGTCAATTTCACTGGTAAAAGATAATAATACGACGAATCCGGTGTTTTAGCTATTCATTTTTTACTTTTGCCTTTGAATTTTCCATCCTTAAAACAAATTACCATGTTGAATGTACTGGTTGTTTATGCTGTAGCTGAAGAAAAAGTTGATTTATCGATGCCCGGATGTCGTTTCCACTACTGTAAAACAGGTGTTGGCAAGGTGAGCGCTGCTTTGGCAGTTCAGGAAAGTATTGAAAGGTATAAACCAGAAGTGGTGCTGAATATAGGTACAGCCGGATCTGTTCAGTTTCCGGTTGGAACCATTCATTTATGCAGTAAGTTTGTTGACAGGGACATGGAGAAATTGCATGTTTTTGGGGTGCCATACCTTGAGGATTTTAGTGAGGAAATAAATCAGTTACCTTTCTTTCAGAGGTGGCAATTTGATAGTACCTGTAACACAGGAGATACTTTTTTAACAGAGGCCGACGGTACAGGTGATGTGTTTGATATGGAATCATTTGCTATTGCAAGAGTCTGTCGGTTGCATCAGATCCCGTTTGTTGGAGTGAAATATGTAACCGATAAGATAGGTGAGAACTCTGTAAAGCATTGGGAGGAAAAACTGGCAGAAGCACAAGCCGGTCTGCAAAAGTTTGTGGATGAAAATCATTTGAATGTACCCGAAAACTATCTGGCCGCAGAGGTTCGTCAAGTAGTGGATCAATATCAAATGGAGCGTCACCCGGAAGGAGGGTGGTACAAAGAAGTGTATCGTTCAGAAATGGAAGTTGTAAAATCTGAAGATGGAAATAACAGAAAAGCACTTACCTCTATCTATTATTTGCTAGCCGACTCTGATTTTTCGGCATTCCATCGGATTCAATCTCCGGAAGTATGGTATTATCATAAGGGTATGCCTATTATTATTCATGAAATTAATCAACAGGGTAACTACCGGACAATTGAGTTGAGTGATGCAAATGGCATTCTTCAGCATACTGTTGAGCCAGGTGTATGGTTTGCTGCAGAATTAAAAGATGGTTATGGTTTTGCTCTGGTTAGCTGTGCTGTTGCACCCGGTTTTGAATTTGAGGATTTTGAATTGGCTCTAAAGGAGGATTTGTTAAAGCAATTTTCGGAGCATAAAGAAATTGTTAATCGTCTAACCAGATAACATAACAAACCTACAGAAAATGGATTATCTCAGCTATTTATCTTATTTGTGTTAAGATATAAATTGTTAAGTTGGGTTTATTTGTTATTTTTAGTTTATTAAAAATTACCAGATAAACCTGATCGATGAATTATAAAAAGTGGGTATTCAGAATATTTATTCATGTAGTTATCCTTAATATATTGGTTTTCTTTATTACGATTAAATTCAATACATTTCTTTATGATCCGGTCAGAGTCAATTTAGTTATAAGCCTTCTGGATATTTTTGCTACTCTTAGTTTGTTGGCCGGGTGGATAATGATCATTCTTTCAGCAGTACATAAGCAACTTAACGATGTTAAAACATGGATAGGAACAATAGGATTGTTGTTTTTAACTCTGTTCCCTTTTGTTATTTTTATAATTGTTAAATAATTAATAGGTATTGATGGTTCTCAAATAAAGCAAATTATGGATTCTCAATATATTTTTCTTGTTATCTGGTTTCTGTTAATATTTTTAATTGTTTTCTTTTTTATCAGAAACGGTCGTGAAGCATTGACCATTTTTCCTGATTTGAATTCAGTTAAGGTTTTGTTCCAGGAAAAAAGAGTTTCTGGTTATTCAGCAAAAAATTGGATGACTAAAATGGGGGGAGCTCAGAATGTTTTGGAAGTTATTTTGACTAAAAATGAACTTTGGATCAGGTCAAATATGCTTTTTGCTGGTTTTGGAACGAGGTATGATCTATTGCATAAAATCTCCTTAAAACAGGTGAAATTGCTAAGTGCACAAGATCGAAGTGTTGTACTTGAAATTAGAGGAAATGATGGTATGGTTAGAAACATTCATTTGCGCATGCGTAAAGCCCAGGAATTTGTTCTATCAATGCAACACGCCAAACAAGAAGTAAATCTTTAATAGTTAAATAATAACAGTAAAATACTTCAACTTGTTAGAAACCAGGCAACCCCCAAAAAAGCTTTGCGAATCAACTTTTCACTTATGGTTAGGATTGATTACAGGTTTTTTATATGCCTTTGCATTATATGGTTTTCTGTTTATGTCGAGGGAAACCTTGCGTTTATTTGCTATAAATTCAGAGTATGATTTGCCAGTTTTAAATGAGGAAGAACAATTGTTTTATAATCTTTTTGCCGGGCTGTTGGCAGGTGTTTTGGCTCAATCGGTTGTTCTTCGTTTTTGGATAGACAAACCAATGCAGGTTTTTACTAATCACGATCATCGCAGACGAGTAATCCTGAATGATGCTGGTGTTTTACCCTGGTATTTTATGCATTGGATGGCTAAGATTGTTCTGGTAATTGCTAATTTTTTCTATGTCTGCACTACTGATTATTATATATTAAGCTTTTATCCGGCTTTCTGGTTTTTATTTATTCTTATCCTGGTTGTATTATTCCTTCAGCCTTGGATAGCTGTTCGTAGAATTTACAAGAACAAGGCATTTAAAATGATTGGATTAGCATTTGCTATTATCGCTATAAATGGCTTTTTTTTATCCAAAATCAATATCATCGATATTGAAAGTATTAATAAGTTTTTTTTATCAAAAAATATTAGAAATGAGTATCATCTTCAATTGCCGGAAGTTTATGATCCGGAAGAATATTATTTAAGGGATGGAGATGAAGTTTTATACATGGTACTATCAAGTAGAGGTGAACCAACTATCTTTTTTAATCAGAAAGAATACAGCTTTGATCAGTTAACCCAGGAAATAGAGAAGATAAATCCAAACATAAGCTGGACTAGAGATGTGATTTACAGGCTGAATATTGATCAAAGATGCAATTATAAAGATGTTTTAAGATTGAAAAGAGTTTTTCAACTAGTAGGTATACATCGTGTGTTTTACTCAGTATTGCCTGTTCAAAGAGAATTTGATGATCGATATTATACAAGATGGGGGATGTCGGATTATATTCCTTCTAGCAAGGTTCCTCAACCTCCATTCCTTGACAATTCAAAACTAAAACACACGGATATTAAACTAACCCCAACCAAGGTTTTAATTAATAACATTGACAAGGATAATCTCTGGCAGCAAGAATTAAAGAATAAACTTAAAGAATACTCACAATTATTGATTCACTTTTATTGTGAAGATGATGTACCCTTTGGTGTTTATATACAATTTAAAGATGAGTTAAAGGGAATTATTCGGGAGGTAAGAATGAATTATCTCCAACAATATTATGGAAAGAAGGATGATTATTCTGATTATACATTCACAGTTCAGAAAGAGGCTCGTGAAAAATTTGCAATTCATTTAAAAGAAATGGATCTAATTAATTAGATATTTCATCTGATAAAAACTAAATTCTTTAAATTAATATAGTCAAGTGACTTTTTCAATGGCTATTAATTATATGTAATTTTGCAGCCCTATGGCAAAAGCAAAATCAAACTTCGATTTATTCGTAACATTCGTTAAGTTGGGTTCCGTAATGTTTGGTGGTGGGTATGCAATGATACCCATTCTTGAAAAGGAGTTGGTTGAGAAAAAGCAGTGGATTTCCAATGATGAGTTATTGGAAATAATGTCTCTCTCACAGATGACACCCGGAACCATTGCGATTAATCTGGCAACTTTTATTGGAAGCAAACGAAACGGTATCTGGGGAGGCATATTGGCCTCTTTGGGGATAATTGTTCCTTCACTTATTTGTGTTACATCACTCTATTTTGTGATGGACAGTCAGATGTCGAACGAATACCTGGTGAAAGTATTTACCGGTATCAGAGCCTGTCTTGCAGCTATGATTCTCCATTCTGTTTATAAGTTGTTTCGATCAGGTATTAAAAGTCATATCCCTTTTTTAATGTTCACTCTGGCAATTATTGCATTGCTAATGGGCTTGCATCCAATATATGTGATTCTTATCGGGGCATTTTTGGGCTTCGTCTGGAAATGGATTATTCCTTCGCTAAGAAAAAAACAAAAGTCAATTAAAAAGAAATAGCAGATGTTATCAGATTTATACAAGCTTGCAGTGTCATTTTTTAGAATTGGCTTATTTAATTTCGGAGGAGGCTTAGCCATGATTCCATTGATACTGGAGGAATTGGAACGTAATAACTGGATGAAACAGGAAGCCTTTTTTAACTTCTTTTCTCTTTCTCAGATGACACCCGGAGCCATTGCCATGAATACAGCTTCTTATATTGGAGGAAGCGTAGCAGGTATTACCGGAAGTATTGTAGCTACGACCTCACTGGCTGCTCCATCCATTATTGTGATGTTGATTTTGGCCCGCTTTTTACGAAAAGTAAAAGAGAGCGAAATCAAGGAAGCCATCTTTGCCGGATTAAAACCGGTAACTGTAGCACTTATTTTATATGCCGGATTAATGGTCATTCGTGAAACACACTTTGGAAGTATGCTTGCGGACGTTAATTGGATGGCAGTAGTTCTTTCTTTGGTGTGCTTGAGTATAATCATTTGGGTGAAGAAAATCCATCCTATTTTATTATTGGTGCTTTCGGGTGTTGTTGGTTTGTTTTTATTCTAGAGTCTGTTAATCTGAGGTTTACTTCTAATGTCTATTAGCAACTCCTTTTTCGGCACGATAATTGAATCTTTGTCATAAATACAATTTTAATCTAAAACTTATTTGCTATGAGAACTCTTACTTTTATAATCATCGCTCTAACATTGGGATTAACAGCTTGTGAAGGACCAATGGGACCAACAGGGCCGGAGGGACTGCCAGGGGAATCAGGAAGTGATTTTATCGGTACTACCTTTGAATTTACCGGTAATTTTACTGAAGGAAACGACTATCAGATGGTTTTTAATTTTCTTGATAACGGGTTTGACCCCTATGAATCAGATGTAATTTTAGCCTATATCCTTTGGAAAAGTGCAGACGGACTAGACTATTGGAGACCATTACCACAAACTGAATACTTTGAAAGCGGAGCCATTCTGCAATATAATTATGACTTTACTGCCGATATACCTAATAACAGAATTGTTGACATGGCTGTATTTTTAAGTGGAGACGTGGTGTTTTCAACATTGCCTGACGAATATACACTTAATCAAACATTTCGTGTAGTTGTGGTGCCATCCGACTTTTTAAACAGTGCTAACGTTAACATAAACAATATCGAAAGTATTCTGAATTCAGAGAATATAACATTGAAAGAGACAACAGTTGCACCTGTTCTTCTGGAAAAATAATTGATTAAGATACCAATGTCAGAGACCATCTTCGGGTGGTCTTTTTTTATTTTAATATGTGTTTTTTAATCCAGCAGGCAACTGGTCTTTCAACATTTTTTGAATCAATCTTTTGGTGTTTGCTTAATGGAAGGTGCAGGTAGAAAGTACTTCCTTTGCCAGGTGAACTTACTGCGCTTATCTGACCGTTGTGTTTTTTTACAAATGAGAAGCACAACGAAAGTCCCAGACCAGAACCATGCTCTCCTGCAGTTCCTTTTGAACGTTCATTAATATCTTCGCTTAGAACTTTTGTAATTTGCTCATTTGTCATCCCAACGCCATGATCGCAAATCGAAAATAATATCATATTCTCAACAGCATTTGATCCGATATGAATTTTTGAATTAGGGTATGAAAATTTAATTGCATTAGTTAAAAGGTTGCGTAAAATAGTCAGCATCATATTTTTATCGCATTCTAAAAATGCTTCATCAACCATTTCTACAATTTCAATTTCTTTTGCTTTAGCCAAATGATCAACGTGCTTGATGGTCTCAGTTATTAATTTAAGGTTACTAACAGATTCATATTGTGGCGTAAAGTGGTTGCTGTTATTTTTCGACCAAAACAGAAGATTGTTGAGCAAATCATAAGTAGAATTTACCATCGGAACAAATTTGGTCACCATTTGATTAATCGATTTATTTTCGAGTAAGTTATAGTGCATTAATTCCGTAAAGTTCTTCATGTTACCTACCGAATCTCTTAAGTCGTGACCTATAATAGAAAGAAGTTTTTTCTGATAGTCGTTTATTTGGTTAACCTGAACAAGTAGTTCCTTATTCTTGATTTGTTTCAGTCTGTTTTCAATGAGTACAACAATGCAGATAATTAATAAGATAATTGTAGAGATACTGAGGATTAAAAGCTTTTGTTGTTTACTGGCCAGTTCTTTATTACTCTTTTCTGTTGATTCCAGAGTTCTTTGTTGTTCTCCATAAGATTGTTCCGTTCGAAGTCTCTCTATTATATTCTCCTGGTTTTTCTTTTCAATTGAATCACCATAAGCTTGTTTTAATAATGTATGTTCTAAAGCCTTTTCATAGTTTTTTTGATTGTTGTACAACTCATAGTAAAGGTGATGTACCGTTTTTATCAAGGCATGATTATTTAAATCATAACTATACTTTTTAGCATTATCAATGTGTTCGCGAGTTTTTGTATAGTTGTTTTTTAATGATTGAAGATTGGCCAGATAGGTTTCTTCCATTGCCATCTCATATAACGAACTATCTCTTTCGAAACGTTCTAATGCCAATAAATGATAGTTAATAGCTGTGTCATATTCTTTGGCATGACTGTGAGCAAAACCAATTCGACTGTTATTATATGCAGTTAATTCATCATCAATATTCTTAATGTATTCATTCGATTTTTTATAATAACAGGTTGCCGAATCGTTATGCTCTGTCCCCAGAAAATAGGTTCCAATATTATGAAGATCATAAGCTATTTTGAAGGAGTCTTTAAGAAGCATATCATAATGAAGTGCCAGTCTGTCGTGCTTTATAGATTCTTCATCCTTACCCAGGTTGTAATATTCAATTGCTAAACGACTATGACATGTGGCTAATAGGTCATAGTTATTGTAGGCATAATTCATTGCCTCGGTAATATATTCAAGCGCTCTTTTGTATTCACCGTTCATTGAATAAACATCACAAAGACCAATCAGACTTGTAACAATTCTGATGGTATCATTAACATCTATCGACTTTTGACGCGCTTCGATATAATAATCCTGAGATTCCTTTTGAGACTTAAGGATGAGTTCATTCCCCAGTTCGTTTAAGATGTCAATGCGTGTTGTATCAACCATCTCATTCTGTAACAATCCCAACAAACTGTCAGTTTTGCTTGATTGTCCAAGTGATATAAACTTTGTAAATAAGAAGCACAAAATAATTAGTGCAGTATTCTTCCCCATTATAATGTTTGATGTGTCACATGTAAATGTAACTGGTCCCTTACTTTATTTCCCCTAAAGCATAGGATACATTAATTCAATTTTTTTGTTTCATAAATATTGAACTTTATACATATGATAAAAGGTGAGTTTATCAATTTAAAATCTATCTTAGTAAGTAAAGGATATTACTACTGATATTGTCGGGATTTTAATTAGTAAATTTTAAGGATTTGGTAGTAATCGAAAATAAAAATCAGACTTAAACTTAACAGAAATGAAATGCATGGTGATATCATCCACATAATAAAAAACCGCTTCACTTCAGTTTTTCTTAAAATGTTTTTGTGACCTAACTTGGCTATTCCAATACCAATTATGGCTGCCACATTTAATTGAACGAGGGATGTTGGGATCCCTTTAATAAGTGATGCAACAAGCAGGAGTGAGGCTGATAGAAAAGCAATGATTGCGGCTTCAATTCTGCCAAACATTACAATCTCTTTGCCTGTATTTCTGAGTACTTTATTTCCCATTATTGAGCTGCCAATACCAAAGCAAGGAGCAACGATTAAAGTGCCGAGGATCATTACCTGAACAAAGTTGCTGCTGGCAATATTTAATTCATTAAAGGCCATGGTAGTGATGGGTCCAACGGCATTGGCAACGTTATTAGTTCCTATCGAAAATGCCACATACATAGACATTATCAGCACCAAAGCTTTTATATAAGGACTCTGATTAAGCTTTGATGAAATGGTATAACCTCGCCTGCGAAGCGGTTTGTAGATATATTTCCCTATGCAGTAAGCAAGTATAAATGATAGCACCGGCATAATAAACCAGGTTGGCAAAATCTCATAAAAGAGTTTATGGCTGTCAAATGAGTTAAAATAGATAGCGGGTGCAACAACTGCTGTTACGGTTGATTGGCTGGTTGATTGAGGTATTCCCATTATGTTGGCAAGCAACAATGAAATTGCCACTGAGAAAAGAATGATGGAAACAACCGAAAACGACATTAGTTCGGGAGATAATAAACCACTCCCAATTGTTTTGGCTGTTTCTTTACCACCAATGATAGCACCTGCAAAGACGGCCAGCCCAAATAGTCCGGGAATTAAACTTTCTTTGATGATTTTTGATCCATAAGCTGCCGAAAAGGCAGGTGCTGTGCCACTGGCTCCCATATTGATGGATAAAAACATGGCAACCAAAAAAGGAATTATAAATGGAATAAGCATGGGGTACTTTTATGATCTCAAAATTCATAAAAGTCAGCTACAAGTAAAACCCCTTTAACTAGTATATTCAACTACGCTTTAGAACGTAGTTTATAATTTATAGTAACCGTTTTTAATAGCATAAACGACTAGCTCTGCGGTATTTCTTGATTCCGTTTTAAGCAGGATGTTTTGGCGGTGTTTATCAACAGTGCGTTTACTTAAGAATAGTAAATCGGCAATTTCTCCATTTTGCAAACCCTGGCAAATATGTAATAATACTTCAGCTTCTCGTTCGGTTAGTTCTGATGAGCGATCCGGTTTATGAGCTTTGCTCATATTCTTGAGAATAGAATTCAAAATCTCGGGTGAGAAAAAACTATTGCCTTTTGATACTTCTTCAATGGCTTTCTGAAGATCTTCAAAACGGGAGTTTTTTAATAAAAAGCCTTTTGCCCCGGCATCTATCATATCTTTATAAAAGCATTCATCGGCATGCATAGATAAGGCTACAATTTTGCAGTCGGGTAAAATCTGCAAGGTATTATATGTGGCTTCTATTCCATTCATTTCGGGCATGTCAATGTCCATTAATATAATATCGGGCGAAACCGCCTCAACATTTTCCAATAGCTCTTTGCCATTATTTGCTTCATAAATAGCAATAACATTATCGCATTTTTCCAACAAAAAACGAATGCCTTCGCGGAAAAGAATATGATCGTCAACCAGATATATACTTAGCTTTTCTTTCATATTGGTATTTCTATCTTAATGTAAATGCCATTTCCCTGTTCAGTTGATAATTCAAAATTACCATTAATCGATTTCACCCGCGATTTGATATTTAAAATACCCGATCCTTTTGAAAGGGCTTTACTTTGATCGAGGCCTATACCATCATCTTCATATAAGGCAATTACACTCTGCTGATGAACATACATTGATATGAATACTGTTTTAGCATTTGCATGTTTAAGTGTGTTATTGATGAGTTCGCAATAAACCCGATATAGAATCAGAGATATATTATAATCGGCTATTTCGTCTGTTAGATTAATTTCAAGCCTAACCTTTAATTTCCCTGAAGCTTCAATATCATCTACATAATTTTGTAAGGCTTTTTTAAGGCCAAATCTTTCAAGTACTTTAGGGTTCAGAAAGTTTGATATCTCTTTTGTTGTCTGTATTGCCTGATCAACGGCTGTTTCGGTTCTTGACAGAATTTCATTGTTTTCTTTATCATGCGAGGGAGTGTTTAACGCTGATAATAACATTTTGATAGAGCTTAATATGGGGCCCAGACCATCGTGTAATTCTTTTGAGAAATGCTTCCTTTCTTTTTCTTCCGTTTGCAATATTGCACTCAGTACTTTCGACTCATTGTCTTTTCTTATATTTTCAAGATGATTTAACTGAGCAAAGATTTTTCTGATATAGATGGATGCAATCAACATGGTTGCCGATATCACTACGGCTATCCAGTTATTTACCTGAGAGAGCGTGCTGTTATCGGTTTCATAAATCAGGGCTAGTAAATCGTTTAATCGCCTGAAGGCCATTAGAAGTAAACCAATTGAGATACTAATCCAGGCTACATTAAATTTAGTCTTTGGTATAAGGCTAATGGTAATGAAGAAGGCTCCAAACTGGAATAATACTGAAATACTTAATGACACTAAAACAAGCATATACAAACTTACAAAAAGTGTTATCGGCCGGAATACGCTTTAAAACGTATTTCATTCTGAAATAAATATGATGACTCATATATGATGAAGTTAAATTTAATTATCTTAACACTATTATCTAAACCTAATTAGTATTGTTGTGAAATATTTTTTTGTACTTCTTTGGCTTATTCTGATTCCGGTTGCTGCAGATGCTGTTTTTTATAATGCAAGGGCATTTGTAGTTAGCAATGAAAACGATACAATAATGGGGGAAATCAGATTAAACTGGTTCAACGAAGCTTCGGGTGCCGCTTATTTTAATTCATTTGACAAAGAGACTCTTCATTATAAGGTTTGGTTCAGACCTGCCGGATTAAACAATTGGAAAGCTTATGCAGCTGATGAATTGAAAATGTTTTCTTTCCAGTTTCAAGGGCAGACGTATGCATATAGAAGTTTTAATCTTGATAAAAGAAGCTTGCATAAGTGTGAACGGAATCAACATCGTTTTTTAATGTTGAAGTTTAGCGGATCGGTTGAGTTATACCAGGATAAGATTCGAATATATAATATTGGATACAAAGGTTTATTATCAAATACGTATTACACCTATGTTGATTATTATTTATATTCTGAAGAGGAAGGTCTGATAAGGGCAGGGAAATCCAAAGAGGTGAGAGATATTAAGGACTTATTATTACAGTATGGAATAGAATCGGAATTCATTAAAACCTTCTCGGGCAACATTAATTTTAAACGTCTGCCTGAAATACTGCACGAATATGCCGAATGGAAGAAAGAGGTTAGGGTATAAAAAACCCGGGTCTTCCTGTGGACCCGGGTAAACGTGTTTAAATAAACCAAATACTAAAAGGTTACTGTACTTATTGTACTACTTATCGTAAAGGTTTTTCTTAATGATCCGCTGGTGTAGCTTCCGTTGGTGTATAATCCATCGTTTTCATCGCCACTATAAGAGCCACCGGTATATAATTTATAAGTCGTGCCTATACTTAATTCATCAGAGGAGAAAATTATTGAGTAATAATTTCTTTCAGGAGCGAAAGTAAAAAGATCATTCCCGTTACTATCTTCCAGATGAATTAGGCTTCCTGCATTTAATCTTGTATTTGTTTTAAATAATATAGCAGGTTGAGTTGATCCACTGGTAAAGTTGTAGGTCATATTCGAGTTGGTTCCGGAAATCAGGATAAAACCTCCGGTTATTACAGAACTTCCATTGACATCCATTCCAACTTCTGGTGAGGATTGCGGTCCGTGAACCAGAATCGTTCCACCCGAAATTGCCATGCTTCCGTTACTGTCCAAGGCATCACCTCCTGTTCCACTCAAATAAATAGATCCATTGTTGATATAAAGTTTACTGCCATCATCTCCTTCACCACCATTACCAAAGGTGGCATTCAAACAATCATCAGATGCTTTCACTCTTACTTCACCATCGTTAATTGTAATGTAAGGTGCTTCTATACCTTCAACAGACTTTTGTATATCTACTAAACCTCCGTTTATAAGTACTGAATTTTCAGCCTTTAATCCATCATCAGCACTTGAAATTGTAAGATTGCCACTGCTGATAGTTATGGATTCATCTGCTTTTATTGCTTTGGCTTCGTCATAATCTCCCTGCCATTGGTTAATAACAATAGAAGAACCTGTTGTTGTAACATCCATTTGAGGGGATGTTGAACCATCTCCATAATAAATGGAACCATCAACTGAAATTCCTCTCCCTCCGGTTCCGGAATTGGATAATGATAATGTGCCACCATTAATTGTCAGATCACCATCGATTGACATACATGCTCCGTGGTAGGCATCTTTAACACCTTCCTCATTGGTGTAGGTTGTGCCATTGCCACTCGAAACAATAGTGATTGTACCACTATTTACAAGTACATTTGCATCGCCCGAAATACCTCTTGATCCCATCCCTGTGGTGGTAATATCAATGCTAGTACCGGTTAATGTCAGATCGTCATCACTTTTGATAAAAGTACAATATGAGGGATCATATCCCGAACCGGAAGCCTCCAAAACGGTGGCTCCGGCTGCGGTACCTGTGATGGAACAGTTAATCAGTTGCATGGGTTGTTTACTTTTTAATCCTTTGGACTGATCACCCAGAATAGTTAATTCAATAACGCTGTTGCTAATTGTCATAGTGCTGTCGCAGGCTATTGCTTTAACATCATCTGCAGCACTATTAATTACAACTGATCCGTTTTGAATTTCAACCACACCTTCGTCGCCGTCAATGCCATCACCCGAAGCAGTAATGTCGAGATTTCCGCCATACATATAAAATCCATCAGCTGCATGAATACCGTCCTTCACACTACTGATAATGGTTATGTTTCCTTCGTTAATGATGATCTCATCATCCGAACGAATGGCATGTTGGTCCTCTCCGTATCCGGTTACATCCAATGACCCACCGCCGATAAAAACCAATTTGGCTTCACTAAACAGGGCCGCTTTCTGATCTTCTTCTTCACCTTCTGTAATGACCGGATCGTTGTAGGTTGCACCATCAGCCAGATAATTACTTGTGCCGGCAACAAGATGTATGGTTGCTTTTGTATCTGTTTGAATATTTATAGCCGGACCCACAGGATTGGTAATGTTGACGCCATCAAGCAGGATATTAAAACGCTTTAGCGAATATACTTTAAGCATTCCATTACTTGTTGTACCTGAACAGATATAGTTAATATCCTTTGTATCCATTGTTGAGCTTACGGTAACGTAGGCACCTTCGGTGGTGATGCTTACCCCTTGGTCGGCCAATGGATTAATGATGCTTACACTCGAACCATCATAGTTAATATAGATATTATAACTGTTATTGCGGGTAAAAGCGATACTGTCAACATCTGAAGTAATTTTAGAAATAACGGTACCATTGTTAAGGAAGTATAGAGTACTCTGGTCGTTACTGAAATAAATACTGTCTGATTCAAACAGTTCATAAGTTTCAGGTGTATTTTGGTTGTAAAAGTGGATATATTGCTGGGCCTTGACAAACGCACCAAGGCTTAAAATACAGATGAGTAAAAGTATTTTTTTCATTGCTTGATGAATTTGATGGTTTGGTTATTAACTTGAAGAAGATAGATGCCATTAGTTAATGAACTGATGTCGATGGCAGTATTTAATCCTTCGATATCGTTTCGCTTAATTAACTCTCCTGTGATGGAATAAACTGAAATTTTTCCTTCTGTCACTTCGTTCATTTGAACGTTGATAGAACTGCTCGCCGGATTAGGATAGACACTAATTGCATCAGTCAAGGAAAGATTCTTATCAACCGCGGTAGAGGCATCAAAAAATAACTGTTGAGTATAAAAAATACTGTAATAGTTAGAAGCACCTTCTGTTTTATTGAAAAGGAGATTGTTGTTGGTAAAAACAATGCTTTTCAGATTATTAATTTCAAATTCAGTACTGGATCCGTCTGAATGTTTAATGCTTATTGACTGGCTCCAAAGATTAGACCCAATCAAGAACATAGCGAACATAACGCTACATTTCAATGTACATTTCATTTTATAGAATTTGGTATTACGATATTCCTCAAAAAAGAACAGATTGAGGGCATTAGAATACGAAGGTGTTTGGCTAAAGTACAATATAATTATTGAAAATGAAAATGGGATTCTTTTACAGATTGATAAACAATATCTAAATTCGTATTAAGCAGGTAATTTTTTAGATAGAACTTAAAATAAACAAAATATACTATGAAGATTGGAATTGCAATTCTCCTATCACTTTTAACCATTTCGGGTTTTGCCAGGAAAAAGGGAGATGAATTTAAGTTGTTTTATTTGGGTGGTCAGTCCAATATGGAAGGGTATGGCTATAGCAAGGACTTGCCAGATAGTTTATTGAATGCCTTGGATGATGTCTGGATATATCATGGTAATCCGGTTGGCGATGGAAATGAAAGTGGAGGTTTAGGTATTTGGGAACCTCTGAAGCCAGGCCATGGAACAGGTTTTAAATCGGATGGTACAAAAAATATGTTGAGCGATCGATTTGGTTTGGAGCTGAGTTTTGCATGTCGCTTAAAACAGCTTTATCCAAATGAAAAGATTGCAATTATTAAATATGCCCGGGGAGGAAGTTCTATTGATAGCCTTGCCGGAGGTAATTTTGGTTGCTGGGAACCTGATTACCAGGGAAAAGGTGGAATTAATCAATGGGACTATTTTTTAAAAACAATTAATGGAGCTTTATCCCAAACAGATATTAACGGTGACGGTAAAGAGGATGCTTTAATACCTTGTGGAATAGCATGGATGCAGGGAGAGAGTGATGCTGATAAAACAGTGGAAATTGCTCAGCGGTACGAGGCCAGTTTAAAGCGCCTGATGGATATGATACGAGCTGCTTTTCGTACAGATGATATGCCTGTTGTGATTGGTAAAATTACTGATTCGTGGAATCATAAGAGAGGAATTGTATGGCCTTACGGTGATCTGGTTCGCCAGGCTCAGGAAGATTATGTACGTAAAGATAACAAAGCTGAAATTGTTAGGGAAACCAAGTATTACCATTATTCAGATCCCTGGCATTATCAGAGCAAAGACTATATCGATTTTGGTAAAAGAATGGCCGATAAGATGTATAAGTTGATGGAATAGTCATGATTAAAATGCTTGATTGGAAACGAAAACTGGATACATGCTCATCAAATGAATTATTTGACCTATTTAAGGATACCAGTCGTATTAATTTAGAACCTCAGTTGTATGCAGGAAACCTTCTTTTTGAAAGGGGATTTGATCTTAATAAGCTTATTAAAGTTAAATTGAGTTTGAAAGAAAGTCTTCAACAAGCTTTTGATAAAAAATATCATACAAATCCACGGAAAATAATTCGAGAAAATATTATAAGTGAAATTACTCTAAGGATTATTCTTTTTGTTATTACTGCAGGGATGCTTGCAATAGCTGGCAAGGTTATTGAAATTGAGTTATTTGGTATTTCAATTGCCCAGGTGTATTGGATTGCATTTTTTCAATTTCTTCCGTTGATCTGGATAAATAAAAGTAATGAGAAAGCAATCAGAATTTCAAAAGAAGCTGAAGAAAAAAAGGACCGGTTTCTATTACAAATAGAAAAAGAATTGAAATTTTAAAAAAATCAAAACTTGAGAAAGTTAATGGATCGAATCTTTACTAGTGTTTTAGCTAATAGAGATTCGATCATTATATTTTATCTAGTCCACAATTTCCTTAATATTTACTATTTTTTTAGCGTGATCTTTATCGTAGTCGAAAACCAAATCACCACTACTTCCATCCATACTGATTGAGTTAAGATCATACCATACAACGGCTTTACCTACCTGTACTCCGTTTAGGAATTTAACCTCGTATTTATCTTCTTCTGGCTGTATAATCTGCAGATTGCTGTTGTTTTTAATCTTCATGGAAAACAGTGAGATGTTATCTCCTTTGTAGGTCTCTACCTTTATTACACCGGCATCATTAACAACAAACTGCATGCGAAGCAGTCCTTCATAAATCTTGGGATTTCGTTTATAAAATTCCGGGTTATTTTTATTCAGTAGGTTACGAACCGTCATCCCTGACATTCTTCCTCCATTTAACGACAGTAGTTTGAGAGCACTGAATAAGGCAATCATATGCTTATTGTAGTTCTGATCGGCGAAAGTCTTCATGTAACTTTCTATCTGGTCTTCGGCACTGAATGAGGCACTGGCAAGCAGAATAGGTACTTCTTTGGTAAAACCTTCTATTTCCCCAACAACACCTCTAACTACCACTTCGTTATTTGAATCGACTGTAATCTGTGAATCAAAAGTTACTTTCTCTGTTGGGAAGGATAGCAAATCAATGCGGGTACCATCAGCTTTGTATTTGCCATAAAATGCAAGTTTTTTGCCTTCGGGAACCTCAAAGTCAATGTTGTCACTGAGCATAGGATAGGCATTGCCTGATAGTCCTAAAATTAAATGAGCAGGTTGTTCGCTTCGGGCCAGACGACGTTGGTTAAGATTTACAGAACCTGAATAACTAATCAGCGAATAAATATTACCTTCCTTACCTACATTAAATGCCTGACTAAAGGCATTGTCGGTGCAGTTTACAGGAAGAAACCATTGAAGATCGCCTCCGCCGTTAAAGGCAGCATACCATAAATCACGGGTTCCACCATAAGCCTGATAATTCTGCCCACCTACATTTATATGATCAGTAAACCAGCCTGACAACAGGTAATTACCGTTTTCGGCCATTTTTCTGTCTGAGATAAACATTTTGCCTTCATTACCTTGTTCCAGCGATCTGGCAATCATCTGCCACATGTTGTTTGATCTGCTGTCGTTATTGATTCTGATAGCCAGTGGTTTGTATTTCTCATATTCAGGCATCACCGCACCAATGGGAGCGTTGATATAGGTTGGATCGGTAATAGTATATTTACGACCGTCAACCATTACTGAGTATCCTTCAACCGGAGTGCTGAAAGCTGTTGCAGCTGCCATATGACTGAAATAGGTGAGTGCTACTACATCCATACCAAGTAAATCATTTACCAGTCGTGTAAATAAAACAGCCCTGTCCTCACAATCTGAAAAAGGATAATAAAACATCTCATCAGGGAAGAACATTTTTTCGTAATTAAACTGATCACGGTCTGTTTTGTATTCGAATGAGTTATGGAGATAACTTAACAAGTAAGTCACAGCTTCCGTTTCCGATTTACCTTCTACCTTTGGTTTTAATTCTTCGAATAAAGCTTCTTTAAGGCTTCCCGACATGGCTGCGTTGAGGTAAACGGAGTTATCTGTTTGTGGAAAACTGTTTAGGAAGGCTATAATCGTTTTATCAAGCTGTAGATTGATAGCTTCATCTGAGCCTGGTAACTTTGTTTTTCGGGTAACTGTATTTGAAGGATCTGTAAAGTTCAGGCTGAATGGTAGATGTAGGTCTATTTTTCTTGTTGCTCCACCAAAACTTTCGGTGTAGGTATAAATATTTTTGGCATTAACCTTTGTGTTCAGAAGATAAAAGTTATCTCCATTAATGTTGTAATAAGGCTTTTCATAGATTTGTTGCATAAAAGGTAACAACAAACAAACTGTTTGATTAGTGTAGCCTATTTTTACCTGGTAACCAGCCTGATTCAAAATTGCCCATGTCCACATTTCTTTGTTGTTAGCCGATTGAAATAATTGTTTGGACGTATTCTGTACGAGTTGATAAACACCCCAGTCGTTGAGGTTTTTCGATTCGGCATAAGCTACCATCGATTCAATATAAACTGCGTAATAGGTTTGAGTGAAATCTTCCCAGTATTGAGCGAAACTTTGAGGTTTTACTGATTTTAGTGACAGGGATTTCATTCGATTGTCGATCTTTAAAGCGGCATTGGAACCAAAAAAATCGACATTTATATTTTGAGTATAAGAATCAGCATCTGCTGGTAATTGCAACATGGGGGTAATAGATATCGCCGATGTTTCATTCAGTACAATATCGGGTTTTACTGGTGCCGGTATGATGATGGGCTCTGGTTCTTCAACC
Organism: uncultured Carboxylicivirga sp.; assembly: GCF_963674565.1. Taxonomy (NCBI): domain Bacteria; kingdom Pseudomonadati; phylum Bacteroidota; class Bacteroidia; order Marinilabiliales; family Marinilabiliaceae; genus Carboxylicivirga; species uncultured Carboxylicivirga sp. The sequence continues at coordinate 3,376,644 of NZ_OY771430.1, read as the reverse complement.
ACTTCTTTGGGTTCATCAACAACTGGTTCAAAAGCAGGTTGAACAACTGGTTTTGGGACTTCAGCTATTTTTTCTTCATTTTCGGTTTGCTCAACTTCAGTAAAGCCTTTCTTCAGATAACTTTCAAAAGCTTTATTCATCTTTTCGAGGCGGTCCTCATACTCTTTCTGCATTCGTTCCATTTTCTTCTCGTAATCCTGGTTCATCCGATCCATACGAGCTTTATATTCTTCATCCATTCTTTTAAACGGATCATCTTGTTTTACTTGCGAAAAGGTTGACAAGCTTACTGTTATCAGAAAGAGGAAAAGAAATTTTTTCATAGCTACTGTTTTTAGATTAAATCAGTTTATCGTCAAGCATTTGTTCCACCATGTCTTTAACGGTTTGTTCCAAAGGAATGTATTCCAAACCTAATACTTCACGACTTTTGGTTGTATTCAAACTGAGCGGAAATCCAACATTACGTTTGATAAATTTGCTACTTAGTTTAAACATCCAACCTGTCATCAATAACAAAAACTTTGCCGCATGTTTCTTTGGAAGTTTAAATTTGCCCGGAAAAGCTTTTTCTATCAACTTAATATAATCCAAAACATCAATAGTTCGTTCGGCTAACAAATGGCGACCTTCACTCTTTTTATTCTCTAATGCAAGAATGTGTGCTTTGGCCACATCACGAACATCAACAAATCCAAACATGATTGCCGGAGCCCCCATGGCAAATTTTCCGGAAAGAATATCTTTCATAAAACTCAGACTCTCTGAATCGGATAAACTGCTTAATGAAGGTCCCATAACAAAGGAAGGGTTGATGACAACCAATTTCCATTCATCCTGACTTTCTGCAATCTTCCAGGCTTCTTTTTCTGCCGAGACTTTAGAGAAGGAGTAAGGTTGGTGTGTTAACGAGCTGGAACCATTAAATTGTTCTTCAGTAAATTCGTCGAGACCTTGCTCTTGCATATCGATGGTGTCGCCATGTATAGCCGCTACACTGGATGTAAGTACAACCTTTTTTACAGTACCTGATTTGCTGGCAGCATACAATACATTGCGTGTACCTTTAATGGCAGGATCAATCAAATCTCGTTGAGCATCTTTAAATCGTAAAGTGAACGGGGAAGCTACATGGATAATTGCATCGCACCCCAAAGCAGCATCATCAAAGGAGCCTTCCTCCAGTAGATCAGCTTCCCAAATTTCAAGTTTGCCTTTGGTTGTAAGGGCTATCTGTCTTAGATTTTCGTATTTGGCTTCGTTGTTTTTATCTCTAACAGTTAGTCTGACTGTATAAGCCTTGTCAAGCAGTCCTTTTACTATCCAGGATCCTACATATCCAGTGCCTCCTGTTACTAAAATTGTATTCATGTCTTCATTTATTAGAAAGGTTAAATTACTCTTTTCCTTTTACAACAGAAAATGAAAGTGGCCGGCTTCAATCGGAAACCGGCCACTTTCATATAAGATTTGGGTAATATTTTTATAAACCGAATAATCTGTAACCAACAGAGAATGTTAATACATCGGTTTTTTGACCGATATTATAATTAGCTAAATCTGAAATATCAGATAAACCCCACTCATAGCGTACATCAGCAGTTAAACGCCAGATTTGAACACCAGCTCCAGCCTGGAAAGTCCAATTTGCTTTTTTATAATCATCCAGATCATTTGGAATGTCTGTTTTAGATTTGGCAATAAACGAAGCAACCGGTCCGGCAACTCCATATACTTTTACAACAGATAAATCTAATAGCTGAAGATTAGCTAATAACGGAATGTCCCAGGTGTGAAAAGTATTATCACTACTAAAAGTATTACTTTCGAGAGATCCAGTCATTTCAGATGTCTTCTTTGCATAATACAATTCAGGTTGAAATGATAAAGAGCCAATTAATCTAACTTTTCCATATGCACCAAACAAAAAACCGTTTTTCGCTGCGTTTTTCATCTCAACAGTATTTGGTAAGTCTGAGATTTTTATTTTGGTAGAGTTAAATCCTGCTTTTAATCCAACTGCAATTCTGTCCTGTGCGTTCATAGTAAAAACGATGCCTATTAAGGCTACTATCACAATTAGCTTTTTCATTATTATTAGGTTTTTATGAATTTATTAGAATTCAAAGTTTCAAATTAATGACAAATTAAAAAATGTTTACACGTATAAAAAAATGTAGATATCAAATTTTTTAGTTGGTTAAGGTTTTGTTCTGAAAATCAAAGATCAGATAATTGGCTTCATTAATAATAAGTTTAAGTGACTTTCCATCAGTTGCCTTGAATTGTGTTGATTTGTTCAACAAGGTTAAAAAATAATGATCCCACTCTGAAACACAGCAGTCTGTTGAACAATTGGTTCTGGTGAATTCAATTTCCCCATCCTGGCTGGCAATATATTCGCCACTACAGCTTTTCTCAGATAAGTATAATTCATACTCTTCTGTTTTAGGGAAAGACAGACTGATATCATTTGTGTCCTGATCAAGTGGAAACGGATAAGCTGGTGCTACAACTTCAGTTAATAACCATTTGTCTTCGAGTAAAAAAGTTGAAGTTATTAGCGGATCGCTGGTACTGCATTGTGAAAACACAATCCAGATAAATAAAGCTTTGTACAGGTAGTGCTGTTTTATATTAATTCCACTCATTATCGGTGTTTGAATTATTCAAAGATAATGGCTTGTGCGAAATATTAAAACAACTTGGGATAATAGAAGATTATACCTATTCAGTTTCTGTTGGTGGAATAAACTGGATTTTCACCTTTACTTCGTCCTGAACAGGAACTCCAAATTGATAGGCAGGTTTCCATAATGGGCCATTCTTTATAAGTCGTATGGCCTCAACGGAATATGAATGTCCCGGTGATCGTTTTATATGTATGTCTTTGATATCTCCATCATCTGATAGAATTACAAGGGCAACAACGGTTTCTTTTTTGCCACTACCATCAGCAGGGTAGCGCATTCCTTTTACTAATTCATCCAGATATTCATCCATTCCAATTTCAGGTTCGGCAGTAACAAAGTCTTCCGTTTGTGCAGGTTTTTCTTCTTTAGGACTGATGGTTTGAATTTCACTAAGAGCAAAGAATTCTTCATTGAGTGTAAAATCAATGGTGTCGTTGCTATTCTGTGCGATCTCAGTTGGAACATAACCGATGAATGAAGCTGTAACGGGTTGAGCTGTATCGTTAATCGGGAATTTTAATCGATAACTACCATCCGCATTTGATAAAGTAGCATGTGAAGTACCTTTGACCTGGATATTGGCACCGGCTACCGGATGTTGATATTTGTCTTTTACTTTACCCTGGATGGAAACCATATCAATTTGACCAGTACCGCCACCTATAAATTCTTCTCCTTTTAAGGTGCCATATAAATGGTTGTTGCCACTGTCAGATTCAGTTCTTTTTTGATTTGATTCAATAAAAGATTGTGGTTCAACATTGAAAGAATTGATTTCAACTTTTTTGGAAGATGCCAATCGAACCTTACTTTTAGACGCTTGAACACTTGGAAGCTTCTCAATCGATTCGCTTTCGTCTGCCAGTTCAAGTTCTGCATCAGCAAGCGTTACCTTATCAGCAAGTACTTTATCTTCTGGTTTAACCACAATTCTATCCTCTTCTTGCAGAACTTCAGAATTTGGCTGATCCAATTGGTCTTCTTTTTCAGGCGATGATTTTTCTTGTTGAATAACGGGTTCAATTTTTTGCGAAACCAATTGAGGTTGTTCGGGTTGTAACAATAGTAAAACAGAAAGAAGTCCAAGTATAACAATAACAGAAGCAGCAATAGCAACTGACTTTCGATTGATAATCCTGACAGTACCATCTTTATCTTTCTGGATTTTAGATTTTAGAAAAACTAAATCTTTAGACAGATCTTCTTCTTCAAAGTTTTTAAAGCCATCCAGAGCATCAGATTCAAATGGATCATTTAATATATGGCGTTCAAATGCATGTTCGTCACGGGCATTCATTTTTCCTTTCAAATATTGGAAGAATGATGACAAACCAGTTATCTTGTTATGACCGTTTAACTTGTTCATGCTTTTGATTCAATGCAATTCTTTAAATTACGTTTCCCATTCTGTATATAACTCTTTACTTTCTTAACGTCAAGTGTTAGTTTTTCACTTATTTCCTTATAACAAAGTTCATTAAAATAAAATAATTCAATGCAACTTCTCTGTCTGTCTTTTAATTTTTCAAGGCACTCTTTAAGTCGGGCATCCATTGCATCCGGCTCCCAGTTATTAGTATGATGCAAAGGTTCTTCTGTTTCCATAAAAAGGAGTTCACTTTTTTCATATTCAGATGAATTCTTTTTAAGGCTTTGTTCTTTTCTCAGTTGCATCAGGCAATAATTCTTTGCTACAACATACAGCCAGGGCTTAAAGTCATTGATCTCCTTTCCGGGTATTTCTTTGTTGAGTTTTTCAAAAATACCCATAACAGCATCCTGGGCCTCTTCTTTATTCTTCAAATATTTCAAACATACCCCATAAACCAGGTGCATGTACCTTTCATAAAGTTGCCCCAGAAAATCAAGATTTTGTGTCTCTTGAAATTTCTTGAGTAAAAGATCATCGCTTAATGGTTTGATTTTGAAGAAATTTTGAATCATAGATCTATAAGAATGCTCTAAAAGTAGAAAAAATATCAAAATTTTTTATGGAATAAATATATGGGCTGCATCCTATTGTCAGAATGTAGAACCATAAAACATAAATACTATGAAACGAATAGCTTTATTATCAATGATATTTACTTTGATGAGTTTTCAGTTAATAGCTCAACAAGTAATTACAGGTAAGGTAACGGATGAAACAGGAGCAGAAATACCTGGCGTGAGTGTGTTAATAAAAGGTACACAAACAGGAGTCATAACAGATGCATATGGTGATTATAAGATCACTGTTAATTCAGATTCAGATGTACTCGTCTTTTCTTTTGTTGGTATGAAAGAAGAACAAATTGCAGTGAAAGGCAAAAAGGTTATCAATGTGGTGATGAAGAATAATCTGGTGGCTGTTGAAGAATGTGTGGTTGTTGGGTATGGTGCACGGCAAAAGCGTTCCATAACAGGAGCAATTTCAAATAGTTTAAAAGGCAACACTTCAGGAGGTTGGATTCGTGGTTATGCTAACCATAATGCATATGACAAAGAGTTTAATACAGAAAGTTATGCTTCCGTAAGTGAAAATGGCTATAAACAGGTAACCGATGAGCCGCTTTCTACTTTTTCAGTTGATGTTGACCGGGCCAGTTATACCAATATTCGTCGATTCTTGAATCAGGGGCAGCTGCCTCCTGAAGGATCTGTTAGAGTTGAAGAGATGATAAATTACTTTGATTATGATTACGAATTGCCTGATGATGAACACCCTTTCTCTGTTGGTTCTGAAATGGCTGTTTGTCCCTGGAATAATGATCATTATCTTTTAAAGGTTGGTTTGAAAGGGATGGAGATTGACAAAGAGAATTTACCTGCATCTAATCTGGTATTTCTGATTGATGTTTCGGGTTCAATGAATTCCAGTAATAAATTGCCCTTGTTAAAGTCATCATTCCGATTGCTGGTTAATGAATTAAGGGATGAAGATTATGTGTCGATTGTGGTGTATGCCGGAGCTGCAGGATTAGTGTTGGAGCCAACTTCAGGCAAGAATAAAAAGGCCATACTGGATGCATTGGATCGATTGCAGGCCGGAGGTTCAACCGCAGGAGGAGCAGGATTGATGCTGGCTTATCAAACAGCTAAAGAACATTTGATAAAAGATGGTAATAACAGAATTATTCTGGCCACTGACGGTGATTTTAATGTGGGATCAAGTTCTAATGCGTCAATGGAAGAATTGGTGTCGCAGGAAAAAGAGGATGGCATATTCATGACAGTGCTGGGTTTTGGCATGGGTAATTATAAGGATGATAGGATGGAGATTATTGCTGATAAAGGCAATGGTAATTATGCCTATATCGATAATCTGCAGGAAGCGCAGAAGACTTTGGTGAGTGAATTTGGCGGAACACTTTTTACCATTGCCAAGGATGTTAAATTTCAGATTGAGTTTAATCCTCAAAAAGTGCTGGCTTATCGCCTGATTGGTTACGAAAACCGTTTATTAAATAAAGAAGATTTTAATGATGATACCAAAGATGCCGGAGAGATTGGAGCTGGCCATACAGTAACCGCACTGTATGAAATTATTCCTCAGGGAGCTAAGGATGCTGAAGAGTGGATTAAAACGGTGGATAATTTAAAATATCAGAAAAAGTTGGTTCATCGAACTAATGATACAAGCGATGAGTGGCTGACATTGAAACTGAGGTATAAAAAACCAGATGAAAACAAAAGTACCTTAATGGAATATGCTGTAAAAGGAACAGTTGATGAATTCAGAAAAGCCAGTGATGATTTTCGATTTGCTGCATCAGTTGCTGCTTTTGGAATGAAGCTTAGTGACTCTAAATATTTAGGAGAGATGAATTATGATTCAATACAAGATATTGCTAAAGAGGCCCGTGGTGAAGATGTAGATGGTTTTAAAGCTGAGATGGTACGACTAATTAAAACGGCTGATTCATTAAGTAAACAGGTGGCTTTTGAGGAATAATTTTTGGATAATCTAAAAAAAACGGGATCGCATCCTATTTGAAAAATTCATTTAAGATGCGATCCTGTTTTAATTTTTTTAATATATTTTATTCAACAGAGTTAATTCCAACCAATTTTAAATCCTCCCAGTAATGAGGATAAGATTTGGTAACCACCATCGGATCATTTACAGATATTTGTACACCAGTAAATGAAGCTGGTGCAAAGGCCATTGCCATACGATGATCTTTATAAGTGTCGATTTCAATGGTTCCACTTACTTCTTTTATATCTCCGTTCCAAATCAGGTTGTCTTTTTGATTTGATTCCAGTTGATAACCCATTTTGCCTAATTCGTTGATAAGTGCTGAGATACGGTCAGTTTCTTTAATCTTTAACGTTTGCAGTCCTGTAAAATGGAAAGGAACATTCATCAGACAGCAGGTTACAGCAACGGTTTGTGCCAGATCAGGTTCATTAATAAAGTCGTAATTTAGTTTTCTGCACTTTTTACCAGTATTAACCAGATTTACTCCTTTTTGAGAGAATTTGGTTTCAATACCCAGCTCTTTATATATTTTCTGAACATTCGAATCTCCCTGCAGACTGTATCGCTTTAATCCTTTTAACGTGACACTCAATTCAGGATTTATAGCAGCAATTTCGTACCAGTAGCTGGCAGCACTCCAGTCCGATTCAACACTTGTTTGAACAGGTTTATAACTGGCTTCCGGAATGATGATTGAATTACCTTTCCAGGTACCTGTAACACCAAATTCTTTCATTAAAGCCAATGTCATATTCAGGTAAGGCCTTGAAATAATATCTCCAGTCAGTTTTAATGTTAATCCATTCTCTATAGTTGGAGCTATCATTATCAATGCTGAAATATATTGACTGCTGATATCACCTGGTAATTCGAGTTCACCACCTTTTAAAGCGCAACCAAATATTTTTAAGGGAGGAAAACCTTCGTTTTCGATGTATTCAATTCTTGCTCCCAGTTGTGTTAAAGCATCAACCAAAATTTGAATCGGGCGTTGTTTCATGCGTGAAGAGCCTGTAATGGTCCACTCGCCAACAATTTTTGATAAAAATGCAGTAAGAAAACGCATCGATGTTCCGGCAGCACCCACATCAAAAGTTGAAGTATCAGAATTTAACACGTTTAGCATCACCTTTGTGTCATCGCTATCGGATAGATTTTTGATTTCGAAAGGACTGTAGCTTAATGCGTTTAATAATAATAATCGGTTGCTTATGCTTTTAGAAGCAGGCAGTTGTATTTGTACACTGTCTGTTTTTTTCTCAAACTGAAGCGTATATTGCATTTTAAGTTTTATTTGAAATTGTTGTAAAAGTACAAGGCATCATAAACCTCTTTCTGGCTAGCCTGGCAATTTATCTGAATCTTACCGATTTCTTCGAGCAAGGTAAAATTGATTTTATTGCCTTCGTTCTTTTTGTCATGTGTCATCAGCCTGTATAGCTCATCGTACTTGTCTGTTGAAAAGTCGAAGTGTCCGTAAATGTCTTCCAAACGTTCAGCTAATTCTAATACCAAAGGCATTGGAAATCCTAAACGGGTATGCGACAGATATAGTTCGCAAATCATACCAAATGCTACTGCATAACCATGAAGTAAAGGCCTGTCTTCGTACAAGGCCATACTTTCAAAGGCATGTCCGTAAGTATGACCGAAATTTAAGGCTTTACGAATATGGTGTTCGGTAGGATCATTCTGTACAAAATAATCTTTGATGCGGATCGAATCAGCCACCAATTCTTTCAGCTTATCTAAATCAGGATTTTTGATATCGAAACTTTTTAGTTTCTCCCATTCTTCGGCTGAGTAGATGAAAGCATGCTTAATCATTTCGGCAAAACCTGAAATAATATTTGGTTTGTCAAGGGTTTCAAAAAAGCTGGTATCGATCAATACGGCTGTGGCATGATTAAATACCCCGATTTCATTTTTAAGACCAGCAAAATTAATACCTGTTTTCCCTCCGATTGAAGCATCAACCTGCGATAAAAGAGTGGTTGGAATATTAATAAATTTAATTCCTCTCTTAAAAGTTGATGCGGCAAATCCACCTAAATCACAAGGCATTCCACCACCTAAAGTTAATAATAGCGATTTCCTGTCGGCACCGCCATCACTTAGTAATTTCCATACCTGCTCAACGGCAGCAAGTCCCTTGTTGTTATCGCCGTCAGCAATAATAACAGTACGTTCAGGACTAAGGCCCTTTACTGTTTCAATTTTATGGAAACAGTGTTTATATGACTCTTTATCTGATAAAAGGAAGACTTTCTCTTCTGGAAAATTTGATATAAGATGCTCAATGTCTGTTGTCAGATCATCTACTATAAATACATTCGAATCTTTTGATAATAGCGGAAACATTGATCAGTTTTAAATATTCAATTGCAAAAATAGTTAATTTTGGGAATTAGAAATAGGTTTTTAGATACGATTAGGATTTTATAATAATTCATTATTAATTGGTAGATATTTCTTACGGATTATGACTTTGATCAATAATAACAATTAGATTAATGACTATAAAATTTAATAATAAGAAGCAAGTGGGTCTCCGGGGTATGATTCTGGCTCTGATGGTTTTGATTGCCTTAGGATTAGTCGCCGGGAACTATCTGATTATTGAACCCAGAAACATTACATTAGAGCTAATATTATGGGGAGTGCTTTTGGTTGCAATAGCTGTTTATTATTTTGGAGGTTTCTATTATGTAGATGTTGAATTAACTGCTGAGAAGATAGATATTAAGTTTTACAGGCTTTTTCCATTTGGCAGGCAATATAAACGAATTCTGATTCCTGTTGAGAAGGTAAAGAAAATTAAACTCTCGAAAGGACTTGGTGGATTGGGTCGTAGTTTGAAAATTGAAGGAAGCATACAAGGACGACATGCCATATTTCCATCTGTTGGTATTGCAGCTTGCGACAAAACACAAATTAATGAATTGAAAAAGTATATTGATTTCATCAATAAAGAAAACTAGTTATGCCCAAAATATTTCTTTTTCTTCTGTTTTTACCTTTTACTGCCTCGATTAATGCCCAGTATAAAAAAGCAGATTGGTATGTAAGTCCCAAAATCTCGTTTGCCGATTACAGTGATAAGAATGATTGGGATGGATACAGTATTTCAAAGATTCCTCCTGTTTCGATGGCTGTTGAATATGGGCTAAATGATTTTTTAAGTGTAGGGGGAATGTTTGGCTTTAATCGGGATAAATACAAAAACGACACTATTTCAACCAATCTTCATAAATATGGCAAGGTTGTTTTGGGAGGTTTAGCTTCCGTTCATTTTGCCGGATGGATAGAAAAATGGACGAACTATTCTGTTTTTCTGGGTGATTGGGATTTTTATTTGACAGGGGGAATGATGTTTGAATGGTCGTCAAAAAAGGAAACAGATGTTTGGAATGAAGAGTTGGATATTTATGAAAACTTTAGTGATAAGGAATTGAAGCTGAAGTTGAGACCTGCTGTTGGTGTTCGTTATTTTGTAACTGATGATGTTTCCATGCTACTGGAAGTTGGCAAAGCAAACTTAGGTTTGGTTACAACAGGGCTTACCTTACGTTTATGAAACTATTTAATAAGTTGGTAAGTGATTAGAAGGGTTGAAGAAGGTAGAAGTTGCATTTCTGTTAAGTTTAAATATTTTTTATACATCCTTCTGAGAGCCTTAAGTTAATCACCCATAAAAAAACTATTTATTAATTGGTAACTTGGTGATTAATAGGTAACTTTAAGCAACCTATTGATTTCTAACTTGACCGAACTACTGAAATATCAAATTGCCCTAAGCCTGGTTAAAGGAATAGGACCCAAATTGGCTCGTAACCTTGTTGCATATGTGGGCGAGGTTGAAGAAGTATTCAAACAAAGTGAGCGTTCATTATCCAAGATTCCCGGCATTGGTTCTGTGGTAGCAAAATCAATAAAAAGTGCTGATGTGTTGGAGCGGGCAGAAGAAGAAATCGAATTTATTCTTCAACACCAGATTCAACCTTTGTTCTATACAAATCCTGAATTTCCATCCCGTTTAAATTACTGTGATGATGCTCCCTTGATGATCTTTCTGAAGGGACAGAATAAACTAGATTCCAGAAAGATTATTGGAATTGTAGGAACCCGTCAGGCCTCAGAGGATGCTAAAATTAATTGTGAGAAACTGGTAAGTGGTTTGGCTGTTAATTTCCCTGATTTAGTTATTGTTAGTGGTTTGGCCTATGGTGTAGATGTTTGTGCTCATCAATCAGCATTGAAGAATAGCATTGCAACATATGGTGTTCTTGCACATGGATTGGACCGGATTTATCCATCATTACATAGAAATACAGCAGCTCAAATGATAGGACAAGGAGGTCTGGTAACTGAATTTTTAACAAAGACTAATCCTGATAAACCTAATTTTGTGAGACGTAACAGAATAGTAGCCGGTTTGGTAGATGCATTAATTGTTGTTGAGTCTGGAGTAAAAGGAGGAGCAGTGATTACAGCGCGAATAGCAAGTTCTTATAACAGGGATGTTTTGGCTTTTCCTGGGAGTGTTAATTACGAAATGGCAAAAGGTTGCAATTATCTCATAAAATCAAATATCGCAGGTTTGATTGAAGATTCTCAGGATGTTGCAAATGCATTGGGATGGGAAGTTGATAAAAATCATAATTCAGTACAAAAGAAAATTTTTAATGAATTCAATAACAGTGAAGAAGAGTTATTGTATACTTTATTGTATAATAATAAGGAAATGACAGCTAATGAATTGAGTTTAGCGAGTAATCTGCCAGTGAGCAAGGTGAGTGCCAATATGTTGTCGCTTGAATTTGCTGGCATGGTAAAAAGTTTACCTGGAAATGCATTTCGGTTACTCTAATGAAAAATGTGCAATTATTAAGGAATGTTTACCGCCAAAAATTAAGAGGAGGCAAACAAAATGATTAGATTTGCGTAGAACGACTAAGGAAAAATTCGAATTTAAACACAAATATTGGGCCCATGGGCATTAATACCCAAGCGTTAGTCAAAAATACATTCAGAGGAAGGATTACATCATGGGTGATAATCCTGCTATTATTATGGATTATACCAGGCACTATTATAAGCCAGATAAACGTACCTGTTTGTCAGAATGGTGTGGTGCGTGTTGCTGGAAACCTGATAGATCCAACTTACATGGGTGCAAATGCAGCACCTCCCGGACATTTACAGAAAGGTTATTGGAGCAATACAGCTGGATTAACTTTTTCAGATTTAAATGATCCGAATGCAATCATCAGTGGTTTGGATGGATACCCTGCAGGGACAACTTTTACCATTACCTGGTTTCATGCCATTGATCAGACTTATGATATTACTCTTGAGATTACAACTAATGTAGCTCCGGACTTTACGCTTTTAAATGAAGATTTTACAACAGATAATGTGTTGTTTTGTCCGGGTGATACACCAGGCAAATATACATTTACAGTATCGCCTCAGGCCCAGGTATCTGCTGCGGATTACATACTCTATCATGACAACGGAACAATAGATGAAGTTAATGGAGTAGGTAACCCCTATGACATGAACCTCAATAGTGCTTCAGTTGGGTATCAGGATTTGGATATTATACAGGCATTGGTCTCAGATGGTACCTGTTTGGATATTACAACCAATAGAATACAATTAGGGGAATTAACCAGTGTGTATCTTCAAATTCAGGGCAATTTATCATCGTGTGATCCAACTGTTTTTGATGGTAATCATGTGCTGGAAGTACAGCCTTATGACCCCATTAATTTTTCTTATCAATGGCAATTTGATGGAAATCCTATTCCTGGAGAAACTTCATCAACTTATACATTAGACAGTTCTCCTGGAGAAGGATCTTATACTGTTGTTGTTACTAATATAGCGGGGGACTGTGGGTCATTTACGTCAGATCCGGTAGTTGTAACTGTTGATCCACTTCCTTTAGTTTATATTGAAGACAGACCAACTGGATCAGGTTTATTCGAGATTTGTGATGGAACATTATCAGAGACTTTAATAACCAATTTAGTGGGAGGTGTTTTACCTCCAAATTATGATTATGATTGGTATCAGAATGGTTCAATTGTTACAGGTAATGCAAGTACTTACCCGTTAAATAATGATGAGTCATCAATAGGCTATAATGCTTTTGGAGAATACCATGTAATCTTAAAAACTTCGGATAATACTGAGTGTACAAGTGTGTCTAATTCGGTACTTGTTCAAACCATACGTCTAGATGATGTAACCTTGGTTAAAGCAAATAATGCACAGCCATTCTGTATAAGTGGAACTCCCCTATTGAATGTTACCGTAACAGGTGGCTCAGCACCTTATACCTTAACGTTTAATGATGGTACGAATGTATTTACGAGAACTCTAAATACGAATGGAGGATTGGTTACTCTTCCTGATATCTCAATTACTACTACATTTGAAATTACACAGGTTGAAGAGGTTGCCACGGCTTGCCTCTGGACAGGATCAAAAACTGTTACATTTAATGTATACACATCTCCAGCTATTCAAACAACAACGGGTAATGATGCATGTGTTCCTTCTAACTCGGTAAGCTTATCATTGGCAACGCCAGAAGATGGAATTACTTACCAATTAAGAAGAGATAATAATGGTGATGGAATTTATACTGACAATATTGGTGGTGCAATAACCTATAATACTGGAGACCCAACACCATTAGTTTGGAATAATGGAGGTCTTGGATATACAACCGTTGGTACCTATAAAATTTTTGCATCTACTGTAACTTGTGCAGATGTACCAATGGATGGTGAATTTATTGCAACAGCAGAGCCTGTTGACCATCCTTTGCAAGCAACAGGAATCGCACCTCGTTGTTCCGATCCGGCTAATCAGGTTACTTTATCTACAAGTGGAAGTGAAAACGGTATATCTTATACTTTATACAGAGATAGTGGCGCAGGTGGTGTTGCTGTTGAAACACGACCAGGAAGTTCTGTTGGAGCCGATGTTACCTTCACTCCTCAGGATCAGGAAGGTGTTTATTGGGTAGAAGCAGCCAAAGGAACACTTTGTTCCGTAATTATGACTAATTCATATCAGATTTTCCCTTCTCCTGATGTATCATTAATTACAATTAATTCAACCGAGACTTGTGAAAATATGGCCACAACAGTTTCCATTAGTCAAAGCGAAACAGGTGTAACCTATATTCTTTATTATGACGATGGTACTGGTGCTGTTGCAACAGGTTATGTTGTTAGTGGGTTAAGTGGTTCTGCAAGAACACTGGTTAATAATCAATTACTTGCTGCTGGAGTTTACACTGTTCTTGCTGTTAGAGGTAGTTGTCAGGAGTGGGTTAGTGGATCAATAACAATAAATGCGCAACCATTAGACAAATCATTTGTAACAGACCCATATGTTTGTAATTCGGGTAATGTTGTGATTAGCCCGGGAGAATTAGGAGTAAGCTATACCTTATATAAAGATGGTTTCGTTGATGCGACTTATGGTACCGTTCTAGGTAATGGAGTTAATCCGGTATCATTTAATGGATTGGTACCGGGAGTTTATACTGTATTAGCATCCAAAGGAGGATGTTCTCGATTCTTAACGGATGTTTTAACAGTAGAACCACAACCTCTTCCTCAAACTGTAACACCTCAAAGCACATCATACTGTGTGGGAGGCCTAGGAGTTAGTATTGATTTGGGTGATACTGAATCAGGGGTGCAATATTTATTAATAGATAATACAACTAATGATACTCTGGCTATAACAGGTAATGGTAATCCCCGTACTTTTACAAATGTAACAGGAGGAAATTACAGAGTAGAAGCAGTATCAAATAATTATAGCTGTTCTCTTTTACTTGCCAATAATATTATCATAACCGAGAATAGTTTACCAATTGTTGACATCTTAAATCTTCCTGGTGATTTCTGTGAAGATCAGGGTGTTGTTACTTTAGTTGGTAGTCCTACTAATGCCGGTGGTTCATGGGCAGGACCAGGTATCTCAGATAATAATAATGGAACTGCTGATTTTGATCCGGGAGCTGTAAGCGCATCAGGATCAAGTTATACAATATATTATGCTTATACCGATTTAAATGGATGTACAGCAACAGTTGGAGAATTAGCAACAGTTCATTCAAATACAATTGGTTCTGATTTAACCATTGTTAAGGAAGCAGATGGTTTGATACCTGATGTTGACTATTGTTCAACTTCACCCGATGTTGTCTTTCGTGCCAAATATAATGGGATTAATGTTACTACAAATGAAGCTGTCTTTTCAGGACCGGGCATAACTGATCATGGAGATGGTACAGCAACCTTCTCACCAGCTTCTGCCGGTTTAGGAGCACGAACAATAACATTAACTTATTCTGATCCGTTGACCAATTGTTCAGGTTCAACCAGTTTAAATGTAACCATTGGTACACCACTTAATTTGGTTAATCCAATCGCATCAAGTTATTGTAGTTCTGATAATACGGTGACAACTTTGAGCGGTAATGTGAATGGTGTTGTTCCTTCTCCTGATAATACGTATTTCGATATCTGTGATGATAGTGGAACACCAATTGCCGGCTATTCAGGTATTCCAAATAATACATATGATTTTATTCCTGCTACATTCTTTGCTGCCAATGGCCCTGGAGATTATCAAATTAAATATAACTATAATTCAGGCTCCTGTCTGAATACACTGACAACCTATTTTAGTTTGTATGAATCGATTGATCCATCCTTTGACATAGATGGAGGTTCTGGTCAGACTACTTTCTGTTACGAAACCGGAGCTGTTACTTTGGAAGGTGTAGAGAGCCCTCTTCCTGCAGGTTCTTCTGCATGGTTTACAGGGAATGGAGTTAGTGGATTGAATTTCTTTACCGACGACGATAATGTAGTTTATGCACCTGCAACTAATCCGGTAACCTATACAATTAACAATAATGGATGTATAACCAGTAGAACCAGAAACATTACTGTTACCAAAGTAGATGTTTCTATTGTAGATCTGCTTTCTGATTATTGTACAAATCAGCCAGCTCAGCTAATTAAGGCTGATGAATTAAATACCGCAATAGTAACAGCAACTTTTACAGCTGAAAAGAATGGTAATCCTTCAGCGTTTTTAACTCAGATAGCTGGAACCAATACCGCAACTATTGATCCATCAATTGGGGCAGGTCTGTATCAGGTTATCATGGCTTACGAACAAATGGGTGACGGATGTATTGGTTATGATACTGTTGATGTTACTGTTCATCTGGCTCAGCCGGTTACATTTATTGGAGTGACAAATGGTCAAAAGATTTGTCGCACTTCAGGAGTTATTGATTTGATTGGGGATCTTCCTGATATTGATCTTGATGGAACTCCTGATGGTCAGGGTAACTTTATTGAAATAGCAGGAGTAAGTAATACAGGTACAGATAGTAATGGTAATGCAATAATGGCCAATGATGGTAAAGCTATTCTTGATCCATCAGCTTTGGTAGCTGGCACATATACAATCAGATACGAATATTTAAGTGATCCTGGAAGCTGTTTTACTTACTATGAAAAGCAAATTGAAATTGTAGACTCACCTTCTACTATTTACAATGTTACAGTCAATGATGTAGTTGGAGGTAATACAGCATATTGTGTTGATGATGTTCCTAAAGGAGTTAAGATAGGATTAGATGGAGCCAACACTGGAGTAACTTACGAACTATTATTTGCCGGAAGTTCAATGACACCTGCAGTCACCTATGATGCAACAAGCAGTGCTGCATTTAGTTTTACTGACGATGGAACAGCTACTGGTACAGATTTATTATTTGATAATATCGGAGTTTACACTGTGGTTGCCAAAGTTGGCGATTGTGAATCAGTAATGACCGGAAGTGTTTCTGTTGAACAGTATGAATTAGTATTGCAGACTACAAATGTAACTCACGTTGAATGCAAGGGCGAATCTACAGGTAGTGTAAGCTTAATTGCAACTGGTGGCAGTGGGAATTATGAATATAAGCTAGGTGCAACCGGAACATATACAGCTACTTCAATCTTTTCAGGATTGGCTGCCGGAACATATGACTTCTATGTTCAGGATATCTCACCTGCAGCATGTGAGATTGTTAGTCCACTTTCTATAACTATTACTGAACCTGCTAATAGTCTGAATGTTATTGAGGATCTGACTAAAAAAGTTAATGTTGGTTGCACTCCTTGTACAGCCGGAGTAGATTGCGAAGGTAGTGCAACTATAATAATTACTGGAGGAACACCATTTACCGGTGTGGACCTTGTTACTTATCCTACAGGATATAAAATTACCTGGCCGGCTGCTGCGAATAATCAGCAAACATTAACGGCTACTCAACTGGCAGCTGGTACTTACGATGTACATGTTGAAGATGCTTTAGGTTGTGAGTTTATTTTACCAGTGACTATTTCGGCTAATCCTGCACTGGATGTTTATGAGTATGATATAGTTGCTAACCATAATAATAATGGATGTTTTGGTGGAGCCGACGGAGCCTTCACTGTTAAAGCAACCGGCGGAAGTGGCGAATACCAGTTTAGCATAAATGGAATTGATTGGTTTTTAAGTAATCATGCAACAGATAATACGCTGTATGAATTTTCTGGATTAGTTGCAGGTGATTATACAATATATGTAAGAGACAGAAATTATACTCGTTGTAATTATATTAATGCAACCCCTGTTACCATAACTCAACCTGCTGCTCCATTGAGCTTAGTTGAGTCAGTAAATAATCAAGTAAGTTGTAACGGTGGTTCCGACGGATCATATTCAGTAACAGCAGCAGGAGGTAATGGGACCTATGAATTTTCAATTATAAATCCGGCTGTAGATAATACGCAATGGCAGGTTCCAACAACAGCACCAAATATTTTTATGGTAAGTGGAGTAGTTGCTGGTAACCATTCTGTTTGGGTAAGAGATGCTGCTTATCCTAATTGTACACAGGCGACTATCGTTGTAAGTGTCACAGAATCAAGTTCTTTATCGTTTGATCCTCCATCAGTAACAAATGTTTCATGTTATTTGGGTACTGATGGACAAGTTGAACTTACAGGCGCAGGAGGAAGTGGTAATTATGTTTACTCTATAGATGGAGGTACCACATGGCTTGCAAGTAATATTTTTACTGGTCTAAGTGCTGATATCCCATATTCATTCAGTATTGCAGAAGCATCTGATTTGAGCTGTAATCAAATTGATATTCTAACAGTCACTTTAACACAACCTTCAGACTTTGTTACAACGGAAGTTGTTGCTGATCATAATGATGTGAGTTGTTTTGGTGGCAATGATGGTTCATTTACGGTAAGTACTTCAGGTGGTGAAGGTTTGATAGAGTATAGATTATTTGATGGAACTAACTATATAACACTTTGGGACACGAATCCTGTTTTCACAGGCTTGAGTGTTGGAACATATCAGGTGTCTGTTCGTGACCGGGGTACAACTGCTCCAACATATTGTGAGAAAACAAATGTGCTTTCGGTTGTTATTGATCAGCCAGCTGCCGGATTATCATTCACTTCTGAAGTTGTAACTCCTGCATCATGCAACGGATCAGCTACAGGTGAAATTTCGATTGTGGTCGCTGGAGGTACTGGACCTTATTCGTATCAGTGGACGAATATTGATACAGGGACTCCTGTATCATTATTGAATGGAGGTCAGTCTGCAAATGCAATTAATTTAATTGCAGGAAATTATGAAGTAACCATTACAGATGGAAATGGCTGTACTCTAACAAAAGGTTATTTGGTTACAGAAAATTCTGCTATCACTTTATCGCTTGATACTTATTCAGATATCTCTTGCTATGGTGCGGCTGATGGAACCATAACCGTTAGTGCAACAGGTGGTTCGGGTGCATATCAATACTCGATTGATGGTGGAAGTACCTGGGTTGGAGCGCCTTCAGCCAGTTATACTTTTGCTGGTTTAGATGTTGGTTTATATGTTATCCAGGTTGAAGATCTTGGTATAGCCGGATGTTATGCGATTAATACTGTTCAACAGAATTTAATTCAACCTTCGCAGTTAGACTTTTCAGCTTCGGTAACTAATATAAGTTGTAATGGTTTATCTGATGGAGCAATTTCAATATTAGCAAGTGGTCGTTCAGTAGCAACTGATTATGAATATTATCTTGAAGATGCTTTAGGTAATGGAACCTGGCAATCTTCGGCCACTTTCAATGGTTTAGCTGCTGGTACCTACCTGGCTAAGGTTCGTGATAAGTTATTAACTACTTGTGAATCATCTTTAAAGGGTCCATTTGTTGTAACTGAACCAAACGACTTTACAACAACCGTTACAGTTGTTCCTGTTTCTTGTAATGGAGATAGTGATGGAGAGTTGATCTTTTCAACGCTTCCGACAACAGGAATTTATGAATATTCAATTAACGGAGGAGCTTGGGAAACCAGTCCTGTTAAGAATTTAAGTGCTGGTGTTTATACCGTTGATGTTAGAAATGTAAGTACTTTATGTGTTAAATCTATTGCAGATCAGGTTATTACTGAACCGGTAGGTCCATTAACTATTGATAATATTATTCTTACCCATAATGACTGTAACGGAGATACCAATGGAAGTATTGAAGTTGCTGTTAGTGGAGGTTCTGCTCCTTACTCTTATCAATGGAGAAATATGTCAACGGGTATTGATGTTTCTCCTGCCAATGATGGAGATCAGGCCAAATCAATAAATTTACCGGCAGGTGATTACAGAGTTACAGTTACCGATAATAACAATTGTGTTATTGTATCAGCCAATAGTACAATAACAGAACCTGTTAAATTAACCACTACATATACTGTTAGTCATATATCAGTTGTTGGTTTGAATGATGGTGCCATCGTTGTGGCTAATCCTCCTGTTGGAGGAACAGGTCCTTATACCATAAGTTGGAGTGATGGTGTTGCTTACGATGGAATTTGGGCAAGAACCAATTTGTCAGCTGGGGCATATACCTTTACAATAACAGATGCCAAGGGCTGTTTATTTGTACAGACTGTTAATGTATTATTAACACAGGCTCTTGACTTTACAGTAACTCCAAATACAATAAACTGTTATGGAGATGCTGACGGAATTATTGCTGTAGCAATTACGGGTGGAACTCCGGATTATACAATCAGTTGGTCTGGTACTTTGTTCGATGGATCAACAATAAGTAATTCATATGTTTCATCATCAAATAATTATGAAATTAAGTCACTGTATGCAGGTGACTATATAGTTACAGTAACGGATATAAATGGAGCTACGCTTAGTAAGACAAATATCAAAATTACTCAGCCTGATGAATTAATAATCAATGAACTTGTAAGAGATGATATTTCTTGTTTTGG
This sequence comes from uncultured Carboxylicivirga sp., assembly GCF_963674565.1. Lineage (NCBI taxonomy): Bacteria > Pseudomonadati > Bacteroidota > Bacteroidia > Marinilabiliales > Marinilabiliaceae > Carboxylicivirga > uncultured Carboxylicivirga sp. The sequence goes on along the minus strand of NZ_OY771430.1, from coordinate 3,356,599 downwards.
TTCTGGAGATGGAAGAATTCAGGTTGAGTTAAGTGGACATTTGCAGGCTGATATGGACAACTACAATATGAGTTGGGTTGGTCCTGGAGGTTATGCTGATGCTGGTTTGGCCAGTGTTGTAAATGATCAGACTGGTCTTATATTAGCTGGTAATTATACTGTAACCGTAAATTATAATTCAACATGTTCTGTATCTGAAACATATGTTATTGCTGAGCCAACTGAGATATTAGTTACCTATTCAGAGTCTCATCTTTCAGCAGCAGGAGCCAATGATGGAGAGATAACAGTTAATGTTCCAACTGGTGGTGTGTCTCCTTATACTATTACCTGGGCTGATGGAGTTGCATTCGATGGAATGTGGACAAGAACAAATTTAGCTCCTGGTAATTATGATTTTACAGTAACAGATGCTTCTGGTTGTAGTGTAAGTTATACTGCTACTATCCTGGATATTAATGCACTCGATTTTACTTACACAGTTACCGACATAAATTGTTATGGCGATCAAAAAGGAATTATTGCCTTGGTTATAACCGGAGGGGTTGCACCATTTGATTTACACTGGGATGCGCTGTTATTTGATGGCATGACACCTTCAGGTGATCAGTTGAATATTACAACCAATTATGAGTTAAAGAATATATATGCAGGTACATATCAGGTTAGAATTACAGATGCAACAGGCGCAACAATAAGTTATCCTGTCATTGTAAATCAACCTAACGAGTTAGTAATTAACAATGTAGTTCTTGATGATATTTCTTGTGCCGGAGCAGCAGATGGTCATATTCAGGTGAGTCTGAGTGGACATGATGTTGCAGATATGCCAAATTACAATCTTGTCTGGACGGGTCCGGGAGGATTCTCAGCATCAGGTATTACAAGTGCAACAAGTGATCAATCGGGGTTAATCTTACCAGGTACTTACACTGTTACAGCTAATTATAACAATACTTGTTTTGTTTCAGAATCATATACGATTACAGAACCAACACCAATCGTAGTTACTCACACTGTTAATCAGATAACAGTTGCAGGAGGTTCTGATGGCGAAATTATTGTAGCTACGCCTACTGGTGGTGTGCCTGGATACACAATTACCTGGGATGATGGTGCTGCCTATGATAATGTTTGGACAAGAGACAACTTAGCTGCTGGAACATATACCTACACAGTAACTGATATTGTTAACTGTTCTGTTACTAATACAATTGAAATTACTGATACGAATGCTCTTGATTTTCTGATATCTGCCAATTCAATCAATTGTTATGGAACTAATACAGGAATAATATCTTTGGTTATATCCGGAGGTACAAGTCCATATAGCATTGTTTGGAACGGAACTCAGTATGATGCCACTCTTGTCACAGATTCTGAATCTGTATCAATTAATAATCATCAAATTGAAGATCTTTATGCAGGTGTTTATGTAGTTACAATTACTGATAATAATGGGGCTACACTGGATAAAACGATTACTGTTAGTCAGGCTGATGAGTTGGTAATAAACCTTGTACCAACTGATATTAGCTGTTATGGTTCTGGTGATGGTGAAATTGTTGCTAATGTGGTGCATGGTGCCAATGATGTAAGCACTTACCCAATATACTGGACAGGTCCTGGTGGATATTCTTTGTCTGGGACGGTTGGAGTTAACAATACAATCAATAATTTAGGAACGGCTGGCACCTACAATGTTCAGGTTAGTTATAACGGTACTTGTGTTGAAACCGAATCATATGTTCTTGCTGAACCTGCGGAGATTATTGTTTCATTACAAAGTTCAACAGATGTTACCTGTAATGGTGGTTCCAATGGAAGTATTTCAGTATCAGCCACAGGAGGTATAGGTTTTAGTTATCAATGGTATTTGTTTAATGCATCATTAGGAACGTATGATATCATTGCCGGAGAAACCAACTCATTTATTAACAATAGAATAGCTGGTCAATATAAAGTAGAAGTAACCAATAATACAACTAACTGCAAAGGCGAATTAATTCATGAAATTATACAGCCTGAGCCTTTAGGTTTAACCATTACACCAACAAATATCCTAACATGTAATGGCGATGATTCAGGCGAATTGTTAATTCAAATAACCGGAGGAACAGAGCCTTACAGATATAATTATGGTAATGGAAATATCCTTCTTCCGGTAGGTATCTCAAGTGTTACAGTTCCTAATCTTATAGCAGGTTCGTATGACGTACTTGTAACCGATGCAAATAATTGTACCATTTCTGTAAATAATACTTTAATTAGTGAACCTACAATTCTCAACCTAAATGTTATCAATCAATTTATAAGTTGTGATGATCAGGTTGCCGGTTGGCCGGATGGAGAATTGATAGTAGAAATTTCAGGCGGTATCATTAATGGAGTAGATCACAACTATCTTCTTTCATTAGAAGCAGTTAATGGTAGTGATAAAGTTGTCTTGGTTACTAATCCTGGAGGAGGTACATATACACAAACATTTAGTAATCTGGCATCAGATAAATATACATTATATGTGTATGATCAAAATTCATTAGATACTGATTATTGCGTTCAGACTTATGATTTTGAATTAAAACCAATCACCATAACTGGTAATGCATTAGACGCCAGTTGTGAAGGTGTTGCAGATGGTAGCATTACGGGTATTAATCTGGATGGCGTATCTTCAAACTTCAGTTATAATTGGTCATCACCAGATGGAGGTATTGGTCTCGATCAATCCACATTAAATCAGGATGGTTTGTCTTTTGGTACTTATACTTTATCAATAACGGATACAGATAGAGGTGGCTGTGTTGTAGAAAAGGATTTTATCATTGATTACGATAGAACCATTATTGTTGATGGTACCACATATGATGTAAGTTGTTATGGCGGATCAGATGGTGCTATTACATTAAATATAACTGGTGTAGGTGCGACTGCTACTTATTTATGGACTGGACCATCAATTACTGCTACCAACGAAAACAATAAAGACCTTACTGGTCTTGTGGCAGGTAATTACACTGTTTTAGTGACAGATGGAGCATGTACTGCAAGTCGAACTTTTACGGTTAGTGGGCCGGCAACAGCATTGGATTTCAACTTAAGATATCTGATTACTGATTGTGATCCATATACTCGAACCATTGAAATATATAATCTGACAGGAGGTACAGGAATTCAGGATCCTTCCTTCGGAGATTTTAAATACAATGTTTCTGGTCCAGGTACAGTCATTCAGGATCCAACGGATTATCATTTATTTACTGTTAATGTAGGCGGTACTTATATTGTTAAGGTATCAGACAAAAACAATTGTGAAACCAGTTACAGTATTACCATTCCTAAAGAAATTGCCATAACTCCTGTTATTACCGATGTTAAATGTAATGGTGGGAATACAGGTGCCATTTCAATTAATCTAACTGGAGGTAGTGGTTCGTTCAGTTATAGCTGGACAAAAACAGGTGATGCTACATTTACAGCAACAACCCCAACAATTAATAACCTGACTGCAGGGGAGTACATTCTGGTTATTACAGATCTGATTGAAAGTGACGGTGCTAATTGTAACAGAACTTACAGTTTTGAGGTTGAAGAACCATTGCTAATACTGATTGATGCAACTGATACAGGTGATGTTACCTGTAACGGTGACGCGGATGGTTATATTAATCTGGAAATTCAGGGTGGAGTTGCTCCTTATACCTATACATGGTCACCTGTTTCTTCTGGAATTATTCAAGGAAATAAAAATCAAACAGGATTAGAAGGCGGAACATATACCGTATTGGTACGTGATGCTAATTTATGTACTGCTACAAAAGATATTACTATTACTGAATATCCATCTATAGATGCAACAATCAACATTACAGATACGGAATGTGATGGTACGAATGGAGCATTTAATCTGATTCCAACAGGTGGTTCTGGAACATACACCTATTATTGGAGTACAGTAGACGGTGATCCTGCTCAACTAATACCAACTGATAAGGATCAAACAGGATTAACAGGTGGAACTTATTCTGTAGTAATTACAGATGCTGATCCGGACAGATCATCTTGTACATTTACTTTATCAGCAACTTTGACAAGTGCAATAGAAATTGTTAATGAAGTAGTAACTGATGTTACTTGTTCAGGTAATAATGATGGTAGTATAACTTACGATGTTATTGGAGGTGATGGTAATTACACTTACTCTTGGTCAACTATTGATGGAAGTCCTTCAGCATTAACGCCAGGAGCGAGAAATCAAAGTGGATTAGCACCTGGTACTTACACGGTTGTCATTACAGACGGAAGAACATCCGGTGGGGTTGATTGTGCTATCACAAAAGACTTTACCATTGTTGCTGCAACCGGATTGGATGTAAATGTATCGTTAACTCATATTGAGTGCTATGGCGAGGCTGTTGGTTCTTTATCTGCAGCTGTTACTGGTGGAAGTGGAAATTACAGTTATAGCTGGAGCAATGGTGCAACTACAGCAGCTATTAACAATGTGTTGGCTGGCGTTTATACTCTTCAGGTTACTGATTTAGATCTGGGATGTACATTTATTGGAGCTTATACGATTAAGCAGCCGGCATCACCAATCAGCATAGATGCGGTGAATATTACTGATGTGCTTTGTTATGGTGAAGCAACCGGTGAAATTGAGATAATTGTATCCGGAGGTACAGCTCCTTACACATATTCATGGACAGGATCAGGTAATCCGTCAGGTAGTAATCCAACATCTATGGTGGCAGGAACCTATTCTGTTATTATTGAAGATGCAAATGGATGTACTTTAAATTCGGGTAATATTGAAATTACTCAACCAATATCTCATATAACCGTATCCAATCCTCAGATTACAGATGTTTCAACAACAGGAGGATCTGATGGCCAAATTTTGGTTGATGTTACAGGTGGGGTAGCTCCATATACATTTGAGTGGTTCGATGCTTCCAATACCTTAGTAGGTACAACCAATCCTGTTACAGGTTTAGGTTCTGGAACATACAGAATAGTGGCTGTTGATGCCAATGGATGTAGATTTGAGTATACAGGTATTAAGGTTGTTGAGCCAGGAGAAGCTTTAGGCTTTGAAAAGACAGTGTTTAATGTTAGTCCTTGTAATGGTGATGCCAATGGAGAATTGCATATAAATCGTGTTTACGGTGGATATCCAATAGCCAGTTCTTATTACAGAATACAGGTAACTGGTCCGGGTGTTAATCAGGATGTAAATGCAACATCACTTCATTTAACCGGTTTGGTTGCCGGTACATATAGGGTTATTGTTACGGATGATGTGCCAGTGATATACCAGGAAGACATTGTTATTATTGAAAATCCTGTATTAACATTAACTACATCAGTAAGTAACCAGATTAACTGTTACAGCACAAATACAGGAGAAATACAGGGATCAATCACGGGCGGTCAACCAAGTGCAGCAAGTGAGTATTTTGTGGAGATTATCAGTGATAATGGGTATTATGCTGCTCAACAGGTAGCATTAGCACCTGGTACATTTACATTTACTAATCTTCCGGCAGGACAATATACTATCCTCGCATATGATTATGCAGGTAGCTTTGACTCAATGTCACCTTCAAGAGGTAATTGTATTGCAACAGATATAAAAGTTATCACTCAACCTGAGGCAGGAGTGGTACTATCTTCCGCAGATGGATCATCTGAGATTTGTGTTGGTGAAGATTTTGATATGGTTTTAACGACCAGTGGTTGGAATTTTGTAACTGACGGTAGTCTGAGAGTGACACTGTATGATGGTTCAACATATTGGGACGAAATAGTTAATCAATCTCCATATAGCTTAACAGTTACTCCTGCAACTAATAGAACATACAGTATTACTAAAGTAGCTGATCCTGCTAATGCAACCTGTTTGAAAGGTACCGGTAGTGGTCAGGTGCAGTTAAGAGTAAATCCATTACCTACTGCCAATATCAGTGGTCCGGATGAAATGTGTGCTGATGGTATTGTTAGTTTAAGTGTTAGTCTGACTGGTGTGGCACCATGGATATTAACCTGGGTGGATAATAATAATGGTACATCTTCAACAGAAACAGTTAATGTCTCACCATTTATATTTAGTGACTCACCTGCTGCTGATGCAAGTTACAGCATATTGTCAGTGTCTGATGCTAATTCTTGTTCTACCACAGGAAATGGTCAGGTTGATGTTACCGTTCATACAAAACCATCGGTACTGTTGAGTGGCAGTACAAATATTTGTTATGGAGGAACCGCCAATCTTTCAATTGATTTTGGAAATACAGCTTATCCTTATACTATTACATATACTGAAAATGGAGTAAATAAATCCATGACAGTATCACCAAATTCAGGTAGCACATTTATCTGGGCAGTTTCACCAGACGTATCAACAAGCTATGAAATAACCAATGTTGTTGATGCTAATGGCTGTGTTATGGATATAACAACAACCATTGGTGCTAATGTAACCGTTAAGCAATTACCGGGAAGAATCGATACCATCAGAAATAATGATGTCTTAGGTGGAGTATGTCAGTCTGAAACCGGTGTTATTTATACAATAGATCCGGTAACAGATGCCGATGGAGGATATATCTGGACAGCTCCACTGGGAAGCACTATTGTTACAGGTAATGGAACAACATCGGTTGAATTGGATTTTGATGCTGATTTTGCGGGTGGATATATTGAGGTTTACGCAACCAATACCTGCGGTGATGGTCAGCCTGCAGAATTATGGATACCAGCTAAATTATTACCAGGTAGTGTGGGAGTAATAACTGGTCCGACAGAGTTCTGTCAGGGATCAACAGATATAACATTTAGTGTATCGGCAGTTGCCAATGCAACTGATTATCGTTGGGAGCTACCAACAGGCTTTATCATTCAGGGTGCAGATAATGCTGCAACCATTAAAGTTGATCTGGATCCTATGTTGGATGTAATAACGGGAGACATCAAGGTAACTCCATATAATGCATGTGGAGACGGACCAAATACTGCAACATTAACGGTTAATGTTTATCCGTTACCAACTGCTTATGCTGGTTTGGATGATGGTATTTGTGGAAATTCCTATACATTGGCGGCAACCGATCCTGCAAGTATAAATGCAAACTGGAGTGGTCAGTGGGAAGTAATCTCAGGATATGCTGTAATTAATGATCCTACAGCATATAATTCAACCATATCTAATCTTAGCAGAGGAGACGTTGTATTCCGTTGGACAGTAACCAATAATAGCACAGGTGGATTAAATGACTGTGCGGTATATGATGAAGTTGTCATCCGAAATAATACATTATCTGTATCGGCTGTTGCTGACCATAGTAATGTGTGTGACGGAAGTACAACTTTGAGCGGTACCTTTATTTCCGGTATTACAGGTAGGTGGGAAGCCGTTTATCCTGTTGGATCAACAGCCGCATTTGCTCCTGCCAATACAGCTACAACTATTGTAACCAATATGGAACCTGGGTTAAATCGATTCCGATGGACTTTAACCCAAAATGGATGTGAAAGCTTTGGAGAAATAGAAGTGACCAATAATGAACCTTCTGATGCTATCATAACAGATGGAACATCTGTTTCGGTATGCGATAGTGAAGTAACATTAAATGCCATTGCACCAATAGAAGGTAGTGGACGATGGTCTTTAGTTAGCGGATCTGGTGTGATTGTTACTCCAAATGCATCAACCACCTTAATTACAGGCTTGGATTATGGAGATAATATATTCAGATACACAACTTCTAAGAATGGATGTGAGAAATTTGCTGACATAACCGTTCGAAATAATACTTTATTAGTTGATGCAGGAGTTGATGAAACTGTTTGTGATGGTATTAAAGTCTTGAATGCAACTGTGCCTCCTGCAAATGTTACTGGAAGATGGATATTTGTTGAAGGTTCAGGTTCATTTGATGATGGATTTTCTCCAAGTGCAACGGTTTCAGATTTGGCACAGGGTACAAATAGGTTAGTGTGGGAATTAAACCAGTATGGTTGTATCAGCTCTAATGAAATTGTAATTACCAATGATGAGCCAACACAGGCACAAGTTGGAAGTAATCAGACTATTTGTGCTTATGAAACCCAACTAACAGGAAATGCACCATCTGTGGGAACTGGTTTCTGGTCTATTGTAACAGGATCAGGAACATTTGAAGATACATCTGATCCTGTAACGCAGGTAACAAATTTGGGTGAAGGATTGAATATCTTCCGATGGACTATTATGCATAAGAGTTGTTCGAGCTCGGCAGATATAACCGTGATTAATAATCATGTTGTTGTAAGTGCAGGCAAAGATACCATTGTATGTGGCAGAACTACCAGCTTAAGAGCAAATACCCCTTCACTTGGGGTAGGTGAATGGGGCGTATTACCGGGTGTTGGAGGTGGAACCATCTTTGACAATGCAGACCCTGAAACACAGGTTGGAGGACTACTTAATGGTCCTAACGGATTTATTTGGAGAGTAACTTATAATGGTTGTGAATCGGCTGATACTGTTATTGTCAACAACAATACTCCATATCCTGTTGATGCTGGTACTGATCAGATTATAGCAGGTGGTGCTACCAATTTGAATGCTACTCCTGTGGTAGCCGGAGAAGGCAGATGGTATTTGGTAGCAGGTGGTGCAACTATTGCAAACGATTTGAATCCATATACAGCCGTTGCTGATCTGCGTAGGGGAGACAATATCTTCCGCTGGACCGTAACCAACATGGGATGTACCGAATATGACGAGGTAACGATTACCAATGGAGAGACTATTAGTGCTAATGCTGGTCTTGACCAGGAAGTGTGTGATGATTACGCCGAATTACAGGCGAATGATCCGGATGTTGGTATTGGTGAATGGTCTGTTGTTAGTGGAGCAGGTCAATTTGCCCAAATCAATAATGAAAAGACTATAGTGACCAATCTTGGACCTGGTGATAATGTCTTCCGTTGGACCATCTATTATACAAATAGTAAGTCAACAGATGAAGTAACAATTACTAATAATCAGGTAACAAATGCTAATGCTGGTCCGGATAGAGATATTTGCGACGATGAGTATCAGCTGGAAGCTAATATACCGGCAATTGGTAATGTATCGTGGATGTTAATTAGTGGAAGTGGAGTATTTGATGACGAAACCAACCCGAATACATATATCAGAGGTCTATCGAAAGGTGCAAATGTATTGAAATACGAGATTTCACAATACGGATGTAGCTCAATTGATTCAGTTGTTATCACTAATATGTTGCCAACTATTGCTGATGCCGGTGAAGATACCGTTTATGTTTGTACTGATTCAGTAGAACTACGACCTAATACACCTACTTTTGGCACCGGAGAGTGGAAGGTAAAAGAAGGTGCAGCAGTTATTGAAGGAAACTGGGCAAAAGAATTGGCTCCGGGACTAAATATATTATCATGGGTGATTACATCAGGAACTTGTACTTCTGTTGATGATATTGTTATAATTAACAATCAACCATCTGTAGCACATGCCGGACAAGACAGACCGATTTGTGGTGTCGATAGTGTTCGTTTGTCTGCCAATACGCCTTTATATGGTGTTGGAATGTGGGAACTGATCTCAGGTGCTGGAGTTATTACTGATAATACAGATCCTAATACGTATGTTTCAAGCCTGTCAACAGGTAAGAATCGTTTCCGATGGACAATTAATAACAATGGTTGTATTTCTTCAGATGATGTTGAGATTGCAAATAATTTCATTGAATCCTTTGCGGGTTATGATCAGGTTAATTGTGCTGATACAGCATTGATGGAGGCAGTTAATCCATATCCTGGCGAAGGAACATGGGGAATTGTTGGAGGATCTGGTTCTGCTAATTTCGATGAGCCAAATAGTCCTTACTCAACTGTTCGTAACCTCGATCAGGGAGAAAATATTTTGACCTGGACAATCAGTTATAATGGTTGTAATTCGGTAAGTCAGGTATCGGTTATAAATAACAATCCAACACCTGCCATGGCTGGACCAAATCAGAAATTATGTGATAACAGCACAACCCTGGCAGCCAATACACCAGCCATTGGAACCGGTGAATGGAACATTCGCAATGGTTCCGGTAGCTTTAGTGATGTGACAGATCCTTCTGCTGAAATTACAAACCTTGCTTTTGGAGATAATATCTTCCGTTGGACGGTAACCCATGAAGGTTGTTCATCTGTAGATGACGTTCAGATCAGTTATAACCGTATTGATGCTTCGGCAGGACCGGTTCAGACCATATGCGCTGATGAAACCCAGTTAGAGGCTAATAATGCCAGTCCGGGTATTGGTAACTGGAGTGTAGTTGGAGGAACCAGTCAGGCCGTTTTTGAGGATCAGCATAATCCAAACACCATTGTACGTAACCTTGCAAAAGGAAACAACCAGCTTCTGTGGACGATTATTTATGACGGTTGTGAAACTTCTCAGGAGGTTACTATCATCAATAATTCACCAAGTGCAGCTTATGCCGGTAATAGCCAGATTATTTGTGATGATACAACAAATCTGAATGCCACTGCTGTTGAGATTGGCGTTGGTCGTTGGGAAGTATTGTCAGGATCTGCATTTATTGCAGATATTAATGATCCGAAATCAGAAGTAATAGGCTTGTCGAAAGGAGATAATGTATTCCGATGGATTGTTCAAAACGAAGCTTGTATAGTTAGTGATGAAGTGCTCGTTGTTAATAATGAACCATCATTACCATATGCAGGTAAAGATGAAGAATTGTGTACTTCTCAGTTGACATTAAAAGCCAGTGCACCTGAATATGGTGACGGATTATGGACAATTGAGAGTGGTGGAGGTAATTTTAGTGATCCAACAAGTCCATCAGCAACCATTTCAAATCTTGTACATGGAACAACCGTTCTTCGATGGACATTAACCAAAGGACAATGTACATTAAGTGATTTGATCACAATCGAGAATAATACACCTACAAAAGCAAATGCAGGACCCGATGTACAGGACTGTAAAGATTGGGCACAATTAGATGCCAATACACCTGAATATGGAGTTGGTTCATGGTCGGTTGTTTCAGGAAAAGGTGATTTTGATGATAATTCAGCAGAGAAAACCACAATACGTAATTTAGGTTTTGGTGAGAATATACTGATGTGGACAATACAGAATGGTTCATGTTTCTCAACTGATCAGATTACTGTTTTCAATAAGGTTCCTGATCAATCAGAAGCTGGAGCAAACAGAACTACTTGTGATGATTACATTGTTCTGAATGCAAATAGTCCTGTTGATGGAACAGGTACCTGGACAGTGATAAGTGGTTCCGGAGTGTTTGATGATCCTAATCAGTATAATACAATGGTTACAAATATTGGTTATGGAACAAACGTTTACAAATGGACCATTGGTTATGGAGAATGTACGACTGAAGATGAAGTGACAATTATTAGCAATAAGGCTCGTCCGTATGCCGGAGAAGATGATGTGACCTATGAACCGGTATATGATATGCAGGCCGAAAATCCGGGCTCATTAGTGGGTACATGGACAATTGTAGCTGGTGGAGGTACATTTGATGATATTAACTTCTTTAATACAACAGTTCGTGATCTTCCAGAAGGAAAGAGTACCTTCAGATGGACGATTGAAACTGAAGGTTGTGTGGCGTATGATGATGTGACCATTGAATATAAATCAGTACCGGAATCTGGTTTTACTACTAGTATTGATGCGGGATGTTATCCTCTGGAAGTCAAGTTTACCAATTATACTGTTGGTGGGTCCTCATTCGTTTGGGATTTTGGTGACGGAACAACATCATCATTACGTAATCCAACATATACCTATGAGAATCCGGGTGAATATACTGTTGTTCTTACTGTACCAGGACCTGACGGTCAGGATGCTGTATCGACACATATAATAACAGTTCATGATCATCCGGTTGCTAACTTTAGCGTAACACCAGAAGTTGTATGGGTTCCTGATGATCCGATTAAGTGTACAGATCTTTCATTAGATGCTGCAACATGGTTATGGGAATTTGGCGATGGACAAACATCCAATGAACAAAATCCAAGTCACTATTATGAGCAAGATGGTATTTATTCTATCACTCTTACTGTTGAAAATAGTTTTGGTTGTGACAATACCTATGTAGCAAATAATGTTGTAGAAGCTAAATTAGCTGGTTTTGTAATATTCCCTGATGCATTTGCTCCTCGACCCGATGGAAGTACAACAGGTGGAATAGGAGAACGCGATGATACCATATTTAAGCCAAAATACCGTGATGTTGATAACTTCCAGATGCAGATATTTAATCGATGGGGACAATTAATATTCGAAACCAACGATATTGAAATAGGCTGGGATGGACGATATAAAGATAAACTGGCTCCACAGGCTGTCTATGTATATAAAGCAAGTGGCAGATACCTTAATGGAGTTGAGTTTAGAAAAACAGGAACTGTTCTATTAATTAGATAATTTTAATACCTATATTAGGGAAACCTTAACCATGATAAAGAAGAAAGAACATTTGAGAATTATAATCCTGTTAATCGGATGCCTCAATATGATGCATCTTAATGCTCAGGATGCATCTTTCTCTCAGGTGTACGCCAGTCCTCTATATTTAAGTCCTTCCTTTACTGGACTAACCAATGGATCGCGCATAAGCCTGACTTATCGGGATCAATGGCCGGGTATACCCAATACTTACAAGACATATGCATTAGCTGCAGATCATTTTTTCGAAGACTACAGTAGTGGCTTAGGATTAATGTTTTTGCGTGATGATAGTGGTGATGGAAAATTGGTTCGTCAGGATATCAGTGCATTATATGCGTATGAATTTGCCATTAATGATGGAATTTTTGTTCGACCCGGGATTCAATTTAAATATGCTGAAGTAAATCTGAATGCCGTAAGTTCTGTTTTACCTTCCGATCAGGGAAGTGATGGATCTACCATTGGAAGTTCGGTTTATGGCAATGAGAACACAAAGTATTTCGATGCTGCAGCTTCGGCCATGATCTACAGTGATTTTTTCTGGTTTGGAATGTCGGTTGATAATATCATTAAACATGATATTGCAATTACTGACATTGAGACCTATAACCCAATCAAAACATCTTTTTATGGTGGTTATAAGTTTGAATACAAAACAGGAAGAAGCCGAATAGATCAGAGTTTAACAGCAGCATTTAATTATCGGATTCAACAAGGATTTAATCAGCTGGATTTTGGAACATACTGGTTTCTTAATCCAATGGAAATAGGTGTATGGTATAGGGGTATTCCTTTTGCTTCGCAGAATGGCTTGAGTAATAATGATGGCTTGATATTTATTTTGGGAGTAAATGTTGGAAATATTCGTTTTGCATACAGTTACGATTTTACCTTATCAGAGTTGAGCGGATATAGTAACGGGGCTAATGAATTGTCACTTATTTATCGGTTTAATCAGGTTTACAAGAAAAGAAGTCCAAGGGGAGCGATCCCTTGTAGTGCTCCCGGATACGGTAATGCTTCAGGTTCTAAGTATCGTCGTCGTACACGGAAAATCTTCTAATTGAAAATTTAAGAATCGATTTATGATTATGAAGTAATTAATGTTGTGGCATTTGAGTATATACAATGCGGAATATAGAAATAAAAAAGTGAGCAAATATTTTTATATGCAGGCTAATAGATTATATTTGTTCTCCGTTAAAAATAAGCTATAAAATCATTAGTGAGAATATGAAACAATTATCTACAGTATTAAATGGAGTTTTATTAATTGCTGTTATCATTTTATACGTGCTACATTTTTCTTCTTCAAAAGAAGCTGTAGTTTCAGGTGAAGGTGAAACTGCTGCCGATGGAGATGTTTATCCTGTTGCTTTTATTAATACAGACTCATTGTTGTTGAATTATAACTTTGCAAAAGTGGTTAACGAGCAATTGATGTCTAAAGAGGAGGCTTCAAGAGCTGATTACGCAGAGAAAGCAAGGATTTTTCAGCAAGATGCAGTGGATTTTCAACGTAAAGTTCAAACCAATGCCTTCTTGTCGCAGGATAGATTTAATAAAGAAAGAGATCGTTTGGCTAAAGCAGAACAGGATTTACAATTATTAAATCAACGTTTAACCAATGAACTGATGCAGGAGCAGGACAAATTAAATCGTCAGCTTCGTGACACATTGGAAAATTATCTTAAGGAATTTGCTAAGGATAAGCCTTATAAGGTTATTTTAAGCAATACATTGGGTGATAATGTATTGTATGGTGCACATGGTGTTGACATTACACAACATGTAACTGATGCGCTTAATGCACGTCATGAAGCAGGTACCAAGTAAGAAATTATATTGATATATTAGGGCAGAACTTTTTAAAGTTCTGCCTTTTTTATTTTTATGGATAAGCTTTTTCAGAAATATTTGTCAAGACATTCAGTCTGTATTCCCTTGGAAAAGGATGACTCAAAGAAAGATATCAGGGTAGTTATCCCTGTATATCTTGAAGAGGAATTTATTGATATTTTACTTGATTCTATGCAAGTGGCAGCAGAAAAATGCCTGAAGAAGATAGAGTTAATAATGGTTGTAAATTACTCTTCAGATTGCATCCAAGAAGTTAAACTTCGTCAATATAAACTATTTGATTATTTGATTGGTCAACGGCATGAATATTCCGATTATTCTATTTCTGTTATTCAAGCCTATGATTTAATTGCCAAACATGCCGGAGTTGGGTGGGCGCGTAAAATAGGTATGGATTATGCCGTTTCAAAATTTGCTGATGAGGATAATCCTGGAGGAATCATCTTATCTTTAGATGCTGATTGTGTTGTTTGTCCCAATTACTTTACAGAAGTATGGAAGAAGTTTGAAGAAGAAATAATAAATGGTTGTACCATTTGTTTCGAACATCAAAGTGAAGGGCTTAATGATTCGCAAAAAGAGGCAATTTTTCAATATGAGCTGCATTTAAGATATTATTTGCAGGCATTGCGATGGACCGGACATCCACATGCCTTTCATACAGTTGGTTCTAGCTTCGCTGTTACTGCAGAAGCATATGTAAGGGCAGGAGGTATGCCGCGAAAACAAGCTGGTGAAGATTTTTATTTTCTTCAAAAAGTAATTTCATTAGGTCGTTTCTCAGAGTTAAATACCACATGTGTATATCCATCTTCACGTATGTCTGATCGTGTGCCATTTGGAACCGGACCTACCATTGCAAAACTAATTAATGATTCTGATGATTATAAGACTTATAATTTGCAGGCTTTTATCGATCTGAAGGATTTGTTTACTATACGGGATAAATTCTTTAAGATAGAGCAAGATGGTTATCTGGATCTTTTAAGTGAATTAAGCGGTCGAATCAGAAGTTATTTAATGAATTCAGACTTCTATACTGATCTTACTAATGTGAATAATAATTGTTCTTCATTAAATACGTTTAATAAACGGTTTTTTGAGGTTTTTGACGCTTTTAGAGTTGTGAAATACCTGAACTATGTTCACGAACATTTTCTGGAAAAAACAGCCGTTTTTGATGCTTCTCTCGATCTAATTGAATTACTCGAAAGGGATGCCGATGATCTGATGGATACCAATGATGTATTGGACTATTTTAGAAAATGGGAAAAGGAGTAATTATGTCTGAAGTGAATAATCCAAAGTCCGGAATAAACTTATTTTCTTGCCTTTACACTTTAATCTTTTAACTTTCTACTTATTTATTTTTTGAGTCGTCGAAAACTGGCATAAAAATCAAGCACTACCATACAAATGATAAAAACTACCCAGTAAGTTCGGTTAGTATACATTGCCCAGGCTGTCGGTAATAAAAACAAAGAACTGTAAATTAATATGGAAAATACACGGTAGTTTTCTTTCCGACCAATGATACGGTTATAAATTCTTACACCTATAATTGGTAAACTACCGATAAATAAAACAAGGTAGTTATAGTCAACATTTGTCACACCCATTAGTACTCCTAAAAATACCAGTCCCATACCGATGTAATACAGTATGCTTAAAACTCTTTTAAAATCCATATTATTCTTCTTCAACGATAAAAAGCACTTCGTCTTTTTTCTTCATAAGGTATTCTTCCCTTCCAAATTTTTCTAGGTTGTCGGTACTACTCTGAAGCTCTTTCATTTTTCGGTTGTTTTGTTCAATCTCTTCAATGTAGTGCTCTTTCTGCTTTTCTAACTTGGTAATGCGGGATTGTAATTTGAAGCGGTCAATCAGGTTGTTCTGATCGAAAATACCAATGTAAACCACAAAAATCACAAATGCTATAAAGTATTTGTTGCTGATTAGTGGCTGAATGTATTTTTTAAAGTTCGACCAGTTCATATTGTACCTTTTCGACAAAGGTAATAAACTTTGTGCCTCAGAACTTAGCAAAGGCACAAAAAAAAATCCCGCATCTGCGGGATTTGATTTATTACTCTGCCAAAAATGGATATTTATAATCATGTGGCGGAACAAAAGTCTCTTTAATCGTACGAGGACTAACCCAACGCATAAGGTTAATAGCTGATCCGGCTTTGTCGTTGGTACCCGATCCACGAGAACCTCCGAAAGGCTGTTGACCAACTACAGCTCCTGTTGGTTTATCATTGATGTAGAAGTTACCTGCTGTGTTTACCAAACGTTTGGTTAACTTCTCAATGATGTAACGATCCTGTGCAAATATTCCACCTGTTAAAGCATAAATAGATGTTGAATCTAATGTGTCAAGTGTTTCATCCAGTTTGGTGTCATCATATACATAAATAGTCAGAACAGGGCCAAACAACTCTTCTTCCATAGTGTCGTATTTCGGATTTGTAGTAAGGATGATGGTAGGCTCAATAAAATAACCAACCGATTTATCGTAGTTACCTCCAAAGATAATTTCAGCCTCATTACTTGCTTTTGCATCATCAATAGCTCCGGACAACTTGTCGAATGAAGCTTCGTCGATAACAGCATTAACAAAGTTGGTGAAGTCTTCAGGAGGGCCCATTTTTACTTCTTTCAGTTGTTCTCCAACTAATTCTCGGATTTCAGCCCATTTGCTTGATGGCATATAAGCACGTGAAGCAGCAGAACATTTCTGTCCCTGGTATTCAAAAGCTCCGCGGGTTATAGCTGTTGCAACCGCTTTAACATCACATGATTTATGAGCAAAGATGTAGTCTTTTCCACCAGTTTCGCCAACAATACGTGGGTAGGTTTTGTATTTAGCGATGTTGGTTCCGATGGCTTTCCATGTACTTTGGAAAACAGATGTAGAACCGGTAAAGTGGAATCCTGCAAAATCAGGATGTTCAAATACTACATTAGCAGCAACAGGACCTGAAGCATAAACAAGGTTGATAACTCCATCAGGTACACCAGCCTCCTTAAATAATTTCATTAGGAAATATGCTGAATAAACAGCTGTCTTAGACGGTTTCCAAACGGTAACATTACCCATCATAGCCGGTGCTGTTTGCAGGTTACCAGCAATAGAGGTAAAGTTAAACGGAGTCAATGCAAAAACGAATCCTTCCAGCGGACGGTATTCAACACGGTTCCAGATACCAGGTGATGATTCAGGTTGATCGGAATAAATCTGTGTCATATACTGAACATTGAATCGGAAGAAATCTGCCAACTCACATGCAGCATCAATTTCAGCCTGGAAAGCATTTTTTGACTGACCTAACATAGTAGCAGCATTCAAAACCTGACGATATGGACCGGCTAATAAATCAGCAGCTTTTAAAAAGATTGAAGCACGATGCTCCCAGCTTAGTTCAGCCCATTTTTTACGAGCTTTAAGGGCTGCGTCGATAGCCATATGAACGTGAGTTTCATCTCCCTGGTGGTAATATCCTAAGGTATGATTGATCTCATGAGGAGGATGAATTCGTTTTTTATTGTCGGTTCTGATTTCCTGACCTCCGATAAACATCGGAATATCCAACTCCTGTGATCTAAGCAATTCTAATTGCTTTTTTAGTTCGGCACGCTCTGGAGATCCAGGAGCATAGCTTTTTACAGGCTCGTTAACAGCTTTTGGCACATTAAAGATTCCTTTTGGCATAGCGTTTTGTTTATGATGGTTATTATTTGTGTTGATCAAATCAATGAAAATCTTTGAACTGTATAGAAAAGATACAACATTATTAATTGAAATTAAATGTTGCTCTGAATGCCATTTAAACAGTACTTCTCATTGAAAACAAAGCTATTGAATTTTGCATGCCAAGGGTATGAATTTTGTCAGGGTTTGGGGTGCTCTTTTTATGAGATTAATCAGTTTTTTATTTAACAATCTTGCAAAATTTTAATTTGTCATGGTGTATTTTAACGAATTTGTCACATTAACTCCTACCAAACGATCATAGTTATCACTTATACTTCGATAATATACATATATAATATAGTCGTTTTCGGTTTGTCCGAAATTCCCTTCAAAAGTGCCAACATCAGCATATGTTTGGTTTTCGTTCCATAAGAGATAATGGTAATTGTAAAATCCTTGTTTTAAAAGTAGTGTTAATTCGTACATGTTGGTTTGAGTATTGTATTGCATCTCATTGTCGGTATTCATCTGCCAATCACTCAATGCACCAGTAACATAAACTTTACTTGTTAGAAAAGGCTTTTCAACGGGTAATTTAAAATGCACAAAAACATAATCACCTTCAATTTCCGGATCACGATTCTCGCGTACATCGATATAATATTTACCGTTAAAATCTTCTTTGTAAAAATAGGATTTATCGCCACGACTTTTATCCGGGAATAAGGTGAAATGATAATGAGGGTCATGAAAAGTAATGCTTTCCACATATTCCGGCGCAAAGCGTGTGCTTCTTATATCCAGCCATCTGTATTCGTTTCCACCATCAAAAAGTATTTCACGATTGTGTTCATAAACCAATTCTGATTGGCGTATGAACAGAGGTTTTAGATTTGTTATTCTATTATCCCATCTGCCGTTTTGTTGCAAAACAACCTTGATGTCTTCTCTGGGGTTATTGATGTTGAATCCAGGATGTTGAATGCTAAAATGCAATTCCTGCTTGGATGATCTCAGGGTAGCACTGGCAGTATACTTAATTTGAGGAACTATGCTTACCTGCGATTCAGAAACATAAAAAGGACGGGTTAGAATAGGATTGTCTTCACTGCCCAATTCAAAAATTTTAATGAGATAATTTCCTGAAATCTTAATTTGAATATCTTCATTGGGGAAAGCCAATGAATAATGGATATAATCAAAAGTACTGTTGAATGAGTACTGATAATTTAAAACGGGGTTGGGCATAAATCCCTTGATAAATTCCGTTTGCATAAGATCTGATTCTTCCCAGTTGGCATCGCAATGAATTATACTGTACTGGTAGTTTTTTGTATCGTAGGCAAAATCATCGAAACTAAGCGTTAATTCTTCCTGAGAATTTAAATGAATAATGGGTAAACTTTGATTCCAACCAGTTTTATGTAACTGTACTGTATGTATATTAGAAGCCGTATAAACAGGGTTGTTGCCTGTTGCTAAAAAGGGTATTGTTGCGAATGTACTAATTAAAAGGTATTTAAATATAGACATATCTGTTTGGATAAATAAAGAAACAATTCTACATTTGCTGTGCTTTCCTTGACTCAGCAAACTAAATTAAAGCAGTATTTAAGCTCTTTTTAAGAGCGTAATATAGATGGAAAAGTTATAATTTTCTATATTTTTGCAGCTTAAAAATAAAAAAACCGTTTTTCAAACATGTCAGAGGTAATAAAATTAAAAAAAGGTCTGGATATTCAGCTTTCAGGAAAAGCTGATAATGTATTCGGACAAGCCGAATTACCCGAATTTTTTGCGATTAAACCTGCCGATTTTCATGGTGTGGTTCCTAAAATGGCATTAAAGGTTGGGGACAAGGTGAAAACGGGTACGGTTTTATTTTTCGACAAGTATCGTCCTGAAATAAAATTCGTTTCACCTGTAAGTGGCGAGTTGCATGCGGTTAACCGCGGTGAGCGCCGTAAGATTTTGGAAGTTGTGGTGAAATCAGATGGCACCGATGCTGCTGAGCAATTTGCCCCGGCTAAAGCCAGTGAGTTATCAAAGGAACAAGTGGTTGAAAAGTTACAGGCAGCAGGTTTGTGGCCATTCATTCGTAAGCGTCCTTATGATGTGATTGCTGATGCAAAAGAAACACCTAAGGCGTTTTACATTTCAGCATTCGACTCAGCTCCTTTAGCACCTGATTATGACTTTGTGTTAACAGGTCAGGAAGAGGCTTTGCAAACGGGTATTGACGTTGTTAAGCGTTTATGCGACAATGTTCATATTGGTGTTCAGAATGGTGCTGCTTCAAAAGTGTTCAATAACCTTAAAGGGGTTACTATTCATTCTTTTGAAGGTCCTCATCCTGCAGGTAATGTAGGTGTTCAAATTCACCATACTATGCCAATTAGTAAAGGTGAAGTAGTGTGGGTAGCACAACCACAGGAAATTGTGGCCATCGGTAAATTATTTGCTGAAGGAAAGTATGATTCAAACCGTGTAGTTGTTGTTGCGGGTAGTGAGGTTGAGAAAAAAGCATACTATCGCACTAAATTAGGAGCATCTATTTCAACATTAGTTAAAGGCAATGTTAAGAAAGACGGTACCTTAAGATACATCAGCGGTAATGTTCTTACCGGTACACAAATAGATGATGACGGTTATTTAGGAGTATATCACTCACAGGTAACAGTTATTCCTGAAGGTGATTATTTCGAATTTATGGGATGGGCAACACCTGGTTTTGGTAAATACAGTGTTTCTCGTACCTTCTTTAGCTGGATGTGCAAGAAAAAAGAGTATCGTTTGGATGCCAATATGCATGGAGGCCGAAGATCATTCATTATGTCAGGTGAGTACGAAAAAGTAATGCCAATGGATATTCTTCCTGAATTTTTATTTCGTGCCATTCTTGTGGATGACATTGATAAAATGGAACAATTGGGAATTTATGAGTTGGCTGAAGAAGATGTTGCACTTTGCGAGTTTGTTTGTACTTCAAAGCAGCCACTTCAAGCTATGTTACGTAGAGGTATTGATTTAATGATTAAAGAGTTGAGCTAGTCAGTATTACTAGTTGGTAGTGAACTGTAAAAAACTACTGACCACTGACTAATAACTAAAAAACTAAATAACATTGAAAGCGTTAAGAAATTTATTAGATAATATCAAACCTCACGTTCAGAAAGGCGGGAAGTTTGAGAAGTTTCATTCGACCTTCGATGCATTTGAAACCTTATTGTTTGTGCCAGACCATACAAACAAAAACGGTGTGCATGTGCGCGACTCGATTGATTCTAAGCGTACCATGGCAATGGTGGTGATGGCTTTAGTGCCTGCCTTGCTTTTTGGTATTTGGAATGCCGGTTATCAGCATTACTTAGCTATTGGAGAAGCTGCTGGTTTTTGGCAAATGGTTGGCATTGGTGCTCTTAAAGTATTGCCAATTGTAATAGTATCATATGGTGTTGGTTTGGGTATTGAATTTATGTTTGCCCAAATTCGCGGACACGAAGTACAGGAAGGATTCCTTGTATCAGGTATGTTAATTCCATTGGTATTACCTGTTGATATTCCATTATGGATGGTTGCTGTTGCAACAGCTTTTTCTGTGGTTATCGGTAAAGAGGTATTCGGTGGTACAGGTATGAATATCTGGAACCCTGCCTTGATTGCACGTGCATTCCTTTTCTTTGCATATCCTTCAAAAATGTCGGGAGACAAAATCTGGATTCATGGATTAAGTGACCTTGATGGTGTAACCGGTGCTACTCCACTAGGAGAGGCAGCAAGCGGTCATGTTGACAAATTTGCCAATGGTGCATTTGACTTATGGCATAGCTTTATTGGTATGATTCCTGGTTCAATAGGTGAAACTTCAACCTTAGCTATTTTAATTGGTGCATTTCTTTTGATTTACACTGGTATTGGTAGCTGGAAAGTTATGGTTTCGGTATTTGCAGGAGGTTACTTAATGGCATTGTTATTCAACATGTGGGGAGCTAATGAGCTAATGCAGGTAGATGCTATTCATCAGTTATGTTTAGGTGGTTTTGCTTTCGGAGCTGTATTTATGGCAACCGATCCTGTTTCTGCCTCACGTACTGAAGCTGGTAAATGGATTTACGGATTCTTGATTGGTGTATTCGCTATTCTGATCAGGGTATTCAACCCGGCTTATCCGGAAGGTGTAATGTTGGCCATTCTGTTGATGAATACTTTTGCACCACTAATTGACCATTTTGTGGTACAGGGAAATATTAAACGACGTTTGAAACGTGCCAAAGTAAATGCTTAAAACAAATTAGAAATGGATAGACAAGGAAATACATATACCTTTCTTTATGCATCCGTGATGGTTATTGTAGTGGCAGCCATTTTGGCCTTTTTGTCACAATCGTTAAAGCCAATTCAGACTAAAAACGCTGAAGTAGCTAAGAAGATCGATATCCTTAAGTCGGTAAATATTGAAAGTACTGCAAAAGATGCAGAGGCTAAGTATGAGAAATTCATTGGAGACAATGCATATGTTATTAACAATAAAGGAGAACGCCTTGATGCAGTTGCCTTTAATGTTGATTTAGCAAAAGAACTGAAGAAAAGTGATGCTGAGCGTGGCTATCCGGTTTATGAATGTAAACTGGAAGATGGCAGCACTAAATATATACTACCCGTTCGAGGTAAAGGTCTTTGGGGACCAATCTGGGGATATGTTTCATTAAACGAAGACAAAAACACTGTTTTTGGTGCAACATTCGGACATAAAGGTGAAACACCTGGATTAGGTGCTGAAATTGAGAAAGAAGCTTTCCAGAAACCATTTGTTGGAAAAACAATTTTTGAAGGCGATAAGCTGGTTTCAATTGAAGTTACGAAAGCTGGACAATCAGAAGGTAATATTCATGCTGTGGACGGTATCTCAGGAGGTACTATCACTAGTAGAGGAGTACAGGCCATGTTGCAGGATTGTTTGAGTGGGTATGAATCATTTTTAAAGAACTAAAAAAGTTTTAACAATGAGTAGCGAAAAAGAACCTTTGTTCTCAGCAAAAAATTTAAAGCTGATTACCACCCCTCTTGGTACGCAAAACCCTATTACCATTCAGGTATTAGGTATTTGTTCAGCCTTAGCGGTAACAGCTAAGTTAGAGCCAGCTATTGTAATGGCTATCTCTGTGACTTTTGTAACAGTATTTGCCAACTTGGTAATATCCTTGTTGCGTAACACTATACCTGCACGTATCCGTATTATTGTGCAGTTGGTTATTGTAGCAGCCCTGGTAATTATCGTTGATCAGGTATTACAGGCTTTTGCTTATGAAGTAAGTAAGCAGTTGAGTGTATTTGTTGGTTTGATTATTACCA
This sequence comes from uncultured Carboxylicivirga sp., assembly GCF_963674565.1. Taxonomy (NCBI): domain Bacteria; kingdom Pseudomonadati; phylum Bacteroidota; class Bacteroidia; order Marinilabiliales; family Marinilabiliaceae; genus Carboxylicivirga; species uncultured Carboxylicivirga sp. The sequence goes on along the minus strand of NZ_OY771430.1, from coordinate 3,333,173 downwards.
ACTGTATTATCATGGGACGTTTGGAAGCCTTTGCATTAGGTAATAAACCATGGCCTTCTGTTTTAGATGGTATCGGAAACGGTGCGGGTTATGGACTGATTTTAATTATTGTTGCATTTTTCCGTGAATTATTCGGATCAGGTACATTAACATTGCCAGGTTTAGGAACCCTTCAGATAATTCCTCAGTTTATGTATGATTTGGGATATGTAAACAATGGATTTATGATTCTACCTCCAATGGCATTGGTTGTGGTAGGTATCATTATTTGGGTACAGCGTTCACGCAATAAAGAGCTTCTTGAATCATAAACCTTAAACAAAGAGAAATGGAATTATTTAATATATTCATTAAGTCCATCTTTATTGACAACATGGTTTTTGCTTACTTCTTAGGTATGTGTTCATACCTGGCAGTATCAAAAACGGTTAAAACATCATTTGGACTTGGTATAGCAGTTGTTTTCGTTTTGTCTATAACTGTTCCGGTTGACTATTTGCTAAACAAATATGTATTAAGCGAAGGTGCTTTGGCCTGGTTAGGACCAAACTTTGCAAGTGTTGATCTGAGTTTCCTTAGCTTCATCATGTTTATCGCGGTAATTGCATCTATGGTGCAGCTGGTAGAGATGATAGTTGAGAAATTTGCTCCTGCTTTGTATTCACAATTAGGTATTTTCTTGCCTTTGATTGCGGTAAACTGTGCTATCCTTGGAGGATCACTTTTTATGCAGGAAAGAGGTTATGAAACGCTTGGCGAAGCTACTGTGTTTGGATTTGGTTCGGGTATTGGCTGGTTGCTTGCTATTGTAGGTATCGCAGCTATCCGTGAAAAAATCAAATATTCAGATGTGCCAGCTCCATTAAAAGGTTTGGGTATTACATTTATTGTAACCGGATTGATGGGTATTGCCTTCATGAGTTTTATGGGAATTCAGTTATAATAAGAAAACGATTTTGAAAATGATATTATTAGCAAGTCAAACAATGATAATTAGTGTCAGCGTTGTAGTGTTTCTTATTGTAGTTCTGGCATTGGTTTCGATTTTGCTTTTTGCAAAGAAAAAACTGATGCCATCAGGAGAGGTTACAATTAACATTAACGATGGCGAAAGAGAGTTAGTGGTAGATCCGGGGCAAACCCTATTGTCTGCCTTGGGTAGCAATAAAATCTTCTTACCATCAGCTTGTGGTGGAGGTGGAACTTGTGCTATGTGTCGTTGCCAGGTGCACGATGGGGCTGGTTCAATTCTACCAACTGAAACAGGTTATTTTACCCGTAAAGAGCAGGCAAATGACTGGCGTCTAGCTTGTCAGGTGAAAGTGAAGGAAGATTTAAAAATGGAAATTCCTCACGAAATTCTTGGTATTAAAAAATGGGAGTGTACAGTTGTTTCTAACGATAACCAGGCAACCTTCATTAAAGAATTTGTGGTTAGACTTCCTGAAGGCGAAATTCTTGATTTCAAATCAGGTGGTTATATCCAGATTGATGTACCTAAGATTGATGTTGATTTTAAAGATATTATTGTAGGTGATGAGTACCGCGAAGAGTGGGAGAAATTCGGAATGTTTGATCTTAAGATGAAGAATCCGGAGGAAACTTTCCGTGCTTACTCAATGGCTAACCATCCTGCAGAGGGTAATATTGTGATGTTGAACATCCGTATTGCTACACCTCCATTTGATCGTGTAGCTGGTGGATTCATGAAAGTAAATCCAGGTATCTGTTCTTCATTTATCTTCTCTCGTAAACCAGGTGATAAAGTTACGGTTTCAGGACCTTATGGTGAATTCTTCATTAAAGAGACTGATAACGAAATGATGTTTATTGGTGGTGGTGCTGGTATGGCTCCAATGCGTTCTCATATCTTCCATTTATTCCATACAGTAAAAACAGGACGTAAAGTTACTTTCTGGTATGGTGCTCGATCTAAGAAAGAGATTTTCTATGAAGATCACTTCCGTGCTATTGAAGAGAAATTCCCTAACTTTAAGTTTACTATTGCTTTATCAGAGCCTCATCCTGATGATAACTGGACCGGACCAGTTGGATTTATCCACCAGGTAATACATGATGAATATTTGATTAAGCACGATGAACCAGAAGATGTAGAATACTATTTATGCGGACCTCCAATGATGAACGATGCAGTAACAAAAATGCTGTACGATTTGGGTGTGCCTGACGAAATGGTTGCATTCGACGACTTTGGATCGTAATTATAGCCTTACATATAGAAAAGCCCCTTTTAGGGGCTTTTTTTTGTTTTTAAAAAAGGATTTTAATCAATTGTTCACAAGTGCAGGAAAAGCTAACTTTGCCACATTAAAAAACAATATATGATGCGCTATACTGCAATATTGATATTGGGACTTTTACTGGTCTCATGTGGAAAAAAAACAACTTTCTTTAAAAATGAAGGATTGGTGTTTGGGACAATCTATCATTTTACTTACGAAGCCGAAAATGATCTGGATGAAGAGGTGAAAAAAGTGATGAGCGATTTTAATATGTCATTATCTACATATCAGGAAAACTCTGTTATCAGTAAAATTAACCGTAACCAATCAATGGAAACGGATGAGTATTTCAGAACAGTTTTTAATAAAGCCAAGGAAATTACAGCGGCCACTGAAGGAGCTTTTGATATGACCGTAGCTCCTTTAGTCAATGCCTGGGGCTTTGGATTCTCGAACAAGGATAGTGTGACAACTGCATTAATCGATTCATTAATGGAAGATGTAGGAATGGATATGGTCGAATTGAAAGAAGGCATCATAGTGAAACAACGTCCGGGAATAATGTTGGATGCCAGTGCTATTGCTAAAGGATATGCTGTTGACGTAGTGGCTGATTATTTAGAGTCGAAAGGGATTGTTAATTATATGGTGGAAATAGGTGGTGAAATGCGTGTAAAAGGATTAAACCCTAAAGGATTGAACTGGAAGGTTGGTATTGATAAGCCGATTGATGATCCTGAAGTGTTAGAGCGCCAATTACAGGAGATTATTTCAATTTCTAATGTTGCCCTTGCAACATCAGGTAACTATCGAAATTTCTACCTTAAAGACGGTAAAAAATACGCGCATACAATAAGTCCTTATACAGGATATCCTGTCGTTCATCAATTGTTAGGAGTTTCAGTTCTGGCTCCTGATTGTATGACTGCTGATGCCTATGCTACAGCTTTTATGGTTTTAGGTGTTGAAAAAGGAATGAAAATAGTGGAAAAAAATCCGGATCTGGAAGCTTATTTTATTTCAGCTGGAACTGATGGAAATGAATATGAGATAACTTTAACTGAAGGATTTAAAAAAGTTATTGAAAGTGTTGAGTAGGGAAATAAAAGGGAGCAGTAGCCCCCTTTTGTGATAACCCAAAAAAATGTTGCAAAACGCAACCTTGAGCTGCCTGGCCGACACCCGCCTTTTTGTTGGCCCGGCAGTTTCAAGCTCTTTAGTCTAACACTATTTTGTAATTAATTTTATTAGTCCTTTTGAAAGGTTTTCTTAAGATTAACCTTCACAATTTATTCAAACATACAATAAATAATATAAGATGTCAATATCTTAAATAAGTAAAATACTTTCTTATTTATTGATTTTTAATTAGTAAGAAAAATGGATTTTGAAATTTAATTAACAGCTGGTAGTGTTGCTTTCATACTCGCCTTCAAACTGCAATGGCTTAATGTTGAAGGCTTCTTTACGTGCTAATTTATCCTGGGTAGTAGCACAGTAAATACCTTTTTCATTCAAAGCTTTGTTGCCTCCAATATGCATGTTCGGAAATTTTCCATTCTTTTGTAAAAGAATTCTAGTCGCAAAAAGAATAAAAACAATACCTATTAAAGCAATCGATAATAATAAAACCTGCCACATATCTCTATAAGTTTGTAAATTGCAAAAATACGAAAAAACAATTTATATCAATATCAAAACAAACTTACGATCTCGTATGTTTGAATAGTGCTGAAAATAATTGACTGATTAGAAAACACGGTGGTTCATAGTGTACAACGCAGTAACAATTTGAAATATAAAAGTATGTCTGAAAAAGCAGCTGAATTAAGCTTTGAAGATTTTAAAAACGAAGTATTAAAAGATTATAAAATAGCCTGTGTAAGCCGTAATATGAGCTTATTGGCCCGTAAAGAAGTATTGGGTGGTAAAGCCAAGTTCGGAATTTTCGGTGATGGAAAAGAGATTCCTCAGATTGCAATGGCTAAACAATTTAAAGAAGGTGATTGGAGGTCTGGGTATTACCGTGATCAGACTTTTATATTGGCTGCCGGTATGACTACTCCCAAGCAGTTTTTTGCACTTCTTTATGGTGAAACCCGAACAGAGTTAAATCCTGATAATGGAGGACGTTCGTTTAATAATCATTTCGGAACCCGAATCATTGATGACAAAGGTAATTGGAAGGATTTAACCAAACTGAAGTGTACAGCATCTGATATCTCACCGACTGCTGGTCAAATGCCGCGTTTGGTAGGTTTGGCAATGGCTTCTAAGCTGTATCGTAATAATCCTGAATTGAAAAATCATACAGGTTTCAGTATTAATGGGAATGAAGTTGCCTTTGGTACCATTGGAGATGCAAGCACCTCAGAAGGACATTTTTTTGAAACCTTAAATGCCGCAGCAGTTTTGCAGATTCCAATGGCAGTTTCGGTTTGGGATGATGGATATGGCATATCGGTACCCAAGAAATTTCAAACCACTAAAGAGAGCATCAGTAAAGCGATGAAGGGTTTTGAGAAAGGCCCTAAAGATAGTACGGGAATGCTCATCTATACTGCAAAAGGATGGGATTATGCAGGCCTTTGTCAGATGTATGAAGAAGGTATCCGAAAATGTCGTACTGATCATGTTCCCGTATTATTTCATGTGGAGGAGTTAACTCAACCTGTTGGTCACTCAACCAGCGGATCGCATGAAAGATATAAGAGTGCTGACCGTCTAGAATGGGAGAAAGAGTTCGATGGAATTAAACAGATGCGTAAATGGATGATTGAGAGCAATCTGGCATCTGGTGAAGATTTGGATCAGATTGAAGAAGACGCATATAATGAAGTTAGGACTGCACAAAAAGAAGCCTACAAAGAATTCCAGGACTCTTTAAAAGCTGAAAGACAGGAGTTGATTGATATCATTACCCGTAAAGAATGTGTTTGCAGTAATTTTAAACAATCCGAAATTGATGCAATTTCCAAAGAACTTCAGTCATTAATTGCATTAACCCGAAAAGATATTCTAAGTGCAGCCCGCAAGGTGTTGCGATATTTTTGTTCTTCATGCGACAAGCCTAATGGTATGAAGAATGATCTAAAAGCCTGGGTGAACAATTATAATAAACAAGGTTGGGAGAACTATAGTGCATGGCTGTATTCCGAAGATGAACATTCTGCACTTAGTGTACCTTCTGTTGCCCCTTCGTATGATGAAGAGGTTTCTAAGGTTCCGGGACGTGAAATTTTAAGGGATAACTTTGATTACATATTTGCTAATTATCCTGAGGTAATCACCTTTGGTGAAGATACTGGTTTCTTAGGAGGTGTAAATCAAACCCTGGAGGGAATGCAGGCTAAATATGGTGATTTGCGGGTGAGAGACACAGGTATTCGTGAAACAACCATACTGGGTAAAGGAATAGGGATGGCATTGCGCGGTCTTCGTCCAATCGCAGAAATTCAATATTTCGATTATCTTTTGTATGCCTTACAAACCATGAGTGATGATTTGGCTACAACACGATATCGAACAAAAAACGGACAGAAAGCGCCCGTAATTGTGCGTACTCGCGGACATCGTCTGGAAGGAATCTGGCACAGCGGTTCGCCACTGAGCATGGTGATTAATTCAATTAGGGGCATCTATGTTTGTGTTCCTCGTGATATGACTCGTGCAGCCGGTTTTTACAATACTTTGTTGCAGGGAGATGATCCGGCTTTGGTAATTGAACCGTTAAATGGTTATCGACTGCGCGAACCTCGTCCGAATAATATCGGAGAATTTAAAATTCCATTGGGTGTTCCCGAAATATTAACAGAAGGAACAGATGTTACGTTGGTTACCTATGGTTCATGTGTGCGAATTGCACAGGAAGCTATTCTTCAACTGAATGAAATTGGTGTTTCGGTTGAGTTAATTGATGTTCAGACCTTGCTACCTTTCGATATACATGGAGTTATTGGTGATTCGGTTAAAAAGACTAGTCGTGTTGTCTTCTTTGATGAGGATGTGCCGGGTGGAGCTACAGCTTACATGATGAATAAAGTAGTTGAAGAACAAAAAGCTTTTTATCATTTAGATGCCGCTCCTCGTTCTGTAACTGCAAAAGATCACAGGCCTGCTTATGGTACTGATGGCGATTATTTTAGTAATCCAAGTGCTGAAGATGTTTACGAAGCAATCTACGATATGATGGCAGAAGCTGATCCTCAGCGTTTCCCTTCGATATACTAGCTTGAATAAATAAAGAATTTAGAAGGTCGCAAATTATATGAGTTGCGACCTTTTTATTTGTGTTTCTATACTTTTTTACCGATTAACTTAACGAACGCAAAAATTGTAGCGATCGATATGATGTAAGAAATCCAAACAGGTAAACCAAAAGCAACAGGAAGCGTTCCGCAAATTACAGCAATGCCTGCTACAGTCAATGCATAAGGCATCTGAGTGCGAACATGATGAATGTGATTACATGAACAAGCCAGTGAACTTAAGATGGTGGTATCAGAGATGGGTGAACAATGATCGCCCAGAACAGAACCGGCCAATACAGCTGACACAACGTTATAAAACAGTGGCATAACTTCATCATGTGGCATTCCTGCATCAACTCCCAACTTCCAGACAGCTGGTAGCATCAGAGGGTAAATAATTGCCATTGTACCCCAACTTGAACCTGTACTAAATGCAATAAAGGCTGAAAATACAAAGGTTAGAGCAGGAATAAACAGAGGGCTAATATTGATGCTGGTTAATATCTGGGTAATAAAATCAGCGGTATGTAAATGACTTGTTAATAGTGCCAATGACCATGCCAATGATAGAATGAGTAAAGCATGAAACATGGTTTTAAATCCATTAATTACTGCTTCTATGCTTTCTTTCATGGATAACAAACGTTGAACTGATGACAAGATAATTGCTGTAAATACTCCTGTTAAGGATGACCATACCAATGCACTGAATACATCTGCATCACCAATAGTGTGTGATAATTTGGCTGTAAATGATAAATTTTTACTCATCCATGTTGTTGCATCCCATCCGGTGTAAATCAGTCCTATTAATGTTCCAATAACCACTACTAAGATGGGTATTACAGCATTAAACCATCGGGGTGTAATATTTTCGGCAACCTCCAGCTCTTTCATTATTTGAGGACTGCGTTTCCCTTCTTTTTTATCCACTTGCAGGTCATTTTGTGTTACCTGTTTTTCGGCTGTTAGCATTGGACCAAAATCCCTTTGTTGCCAGATAATTAATCCTGCAAATACAAGTGTTAAGACAGGGTAAAATGAGTATTGAAGCGAATTAATAAAAACAGAATATGGAGTTGTGTTTAATCCCAGATTTATTATTCCTTCCTGAATATAACTTAATTCGGCGCCTATCCAGGTGGTGATAAATGCAATGGCTGCTATCGGAGCTGAGGTTGAATCAACCAGATAGGCCAGTTTTTCGCGTGATATTTTAAGTTTATCGGTAACCGGGCGCATGGTATTCCCAACTACCAATGTGTTGGCATAATCATCAAAGAATATAACCAAACCCATCAGATAGGTAATAAATTGGCCTGAACGACGATTGCGGGCATATTTCGAAAGAACATTTACAATTCCTTTCATACCACCATTCATGGATATGATGGTCACCATTCCACCAATCAGCATGCTAAAAATGATAATGGAAATATGATCAGCGTCTACCAGTGATTCCATCAAATAGGTATCAACAATAGCCAGTGTTCCTTTTCCAATTGCAATAAAAAAGTTTACACCAGCGTATTTGTAAATGGTTGCTGTTCCAAATAATAATCCAACAAACAGAGATGAAAAAACTTCTTTGGAGATAAGTGCCATAATAATGGCAATAAGCGGAGGAAGTATTGAAAGCCAAAGTGGAATAGGATTAACATTTTTAGTAATTACTTTACCTGTACTGATAACCTGTATTTCTGAAGGTTTGGTAAAAGAATGTTGGGTGTGATAACCATCTTTGTCTTTCTCTAGACTAACCCTCACTCCATTAATCAATAACTTTGGTGGTGTATTTGTAATTTGATCAATACCTTCAATACTAATATTGGCATCCACACCTTTCATTACAGCAGGTGGTAATTTAAGAACAATGTCTTTGGCATTAAGAGTTGTAGAAAGAGATAAGATCGTTAAAATAAGTAACAAAACTCGCTTAATGGAAGACGATATTGTAAGAGCCATATTCTATTTATGCGTTTTAACTTTTGCGTAATAAAAGCCAAATATCAGAAGTATTAAACAAATTATCGATCATTTTTTTTATTAAAGTGTTGAATGAAATGTGAATATGTATTAAATTAAACAAATAATAACCTGTTGAACTGAGGGTAAGTGTTTGATATTCAAGTTGGGGATGATATTAATTGGATGTGGAATAAATAAGGAAGGTTACTAAATGAGAGATTTAGAATTTAATATTTTTGATACTCGTCTGCCGAAGATAAAGCCAATGAAGGGGAGAATTTTAATTGCAGAACCTTTTCTTCAGGGGCCCTATTTTAATCGATCCATAGTTTTTTTAACCGAACATGGCGATGAAGGGGCGGTTGGTTTTGTTTTAAATAAGTCATCTGATCTTTATCCGGATGAGGTGATTGAGGATTTGTTTAACTTCAAAGGGGAAATGTTTATTGGAGGTCCGGTTTCGTCTAATACATTGCATTATATACATACGTTAGGTGAGAAAGTTCCAGGCTCCGTCAGGGTAACAGATAATTTATACTGGGGTGGTGATTTTGAGGTGATTAAAGAGATGATTAATTCAGGTGCGGCAGATCATCATTCGGTGAAGTTTTTTGCTGGATATTCAGGTTGGTCAGCAGGGCAGTTGGAAGCTGAAATTGAAGAAAATTCCTGGATTGTTTCAACACTTGATGATCGGACAATAATGGATGGAGATATCGATAATTTCTGGAAAAAGACCATGGAGAACCTTGGGGAGGTGTTTAAAATGTGGACTAATTTTCCTGAAAATCCTTCAAATAACTAGATGCTCGTTCTACTAAAAGACGATGTATCTCTTTGACTTTATTACAGAAATAGCGTTTGTTTTCGAGGCCAACAACCCATTGCATTCCTTGAATAGCATTGGTGATGAATATTTCATCGGCCTGGAGTAACTCGCTGATACTTGTCCCTTCTGTTTCTTGTAAAGGTATCTTTTGCTCGTGCAAAACAGAAAGTATTTGTTTTCTCATCACTCCATCAACACAACCGGAAGTTCTGCGTGGAGTATAAACATAACCATCCTTTATCCAAAACAGATTAGAAGCAAGTGATTCAATTATATAGTTCAGGTCATTAGAAATCAATACTTCATCCAGTTTATTTTCTTTTTTATATAGACCTGCCATCACGAATAATAAAGAATTGGCCGATTTAAAACGTGAAAAACGATTGAGGCTTTTCCTGTCATCAGAATAGTTACCTAACAACAAGCCTTTGCTGTTTAAATTGTAAAAATGGCTTTCTAACGGAGATATTTCTATGAGGTATTGAACCTTGTTTTCAGTGGGAGTATATAATCCACCATCCTCACGAAAAACGGTTAATCGTACTCTTACATCACCAAATAACCTGTTTTTGTTAATTAACGATATGATTTGTTCGTTTAAAAAGGATAGGGGTGGCAACGAATGAGATTGCATCTTTAGCAGAACCATTCCGTTTAAAAGGCGTTGGTAATGATCCTCAAAAAACATCGGAGTCTTATGGATACATCTGATGGTTTCAAATAATGCATCACCATAGCGAAAAGCTCTGTTGTCAGCCATTAGTAAGGGCTGATCTGCTTTAAGTTTTTGACCGTTCAGGCAGATGTATTGCGGTGAATTCATTGCTTAATAATGTTTTTGCATGCCGATACAATTGAGTGATTGGCTTTTATTTTGAAACATTGCTTTAAGCTCGCTCTTTCTCCGGCTTCTATATCCCTTGGTGAATCTCCAATCAGGTATGATTGTCCGGCGTTAATCTGATGTTCTTTTAACGCTTTTAAAATCATTCCGGGCTTAGGTTTTCTACAATCGCAATCTGAAATTTTATTGTGATGTGGGCAGTAGTATATGGCGGTTATGTTTATACCTGCTTGGGTCATTAAATTAAGAAAGTGATCATGAACTCTTTTAACATCCTCTTCGGTATATTCGCCTTTGGCAACTCCACCCTGGTTTGTTACCACAATAATATGAAAGCCATTTTCCTGTAAAAGGGTAAGGCCTTCGATAATACCTTCGTTTATCTTGAAATCTTCAGGTTTATAAATGTAGTAGTGACCTTCGTCGTTGTTGATTACTCCATCTCTGTCAATAAAAACTGCTTTTTTCATCTTAATACAAAAAGAAGATTTGCTGGAAGAAGCTGATTAAGACGCGAGGTTCAAAAATAATTGGAAAAACCATACCGTATACAGCACCCCAAAAGTGGGCATCGTGCCCTATGTTATCTATATTTTTTTTCGACATGATTCGGGAATATACCAAATAACCAATGCCTAAAAGGATACCCGGAATTGGTATTGGAATAAAATATAAATACATAGGACTATAAGGTTCGTAAAGAATAGATGCAAACACAACTGCTGAAACAGCTCCTGAAGCACCTATGGCATTATAATTATAGTTGTCTTTTTCTTTAGCGAAAGAATATAAACTTGAAACTACAATAGCAGAAAAAAAGAATACGATGAATAAAAGGTTTGGATTTCCGGGTAATGAACCGGCAAAATTATAAATTACAGCATCACTAAAGGAATAGAGTACCAACATGTTTATCATCAGATGCATCCAGTCGGCATGAAAAAAACCATGACTGATTAATCGGATGTATTCTTTGCGATGTTTGATTTGCCATGCATTAAACTGGTATTTGTAAATCAGTTCAGTTTGGCTGAATCCTGCAATACTAATAGCACTAATGGCAATTATGATGATAATGGCAACTGTCATTCAAAATATCTTTTAATGCATTATTTTAAAAATCAACTCTTTTAAAAGTTCACCCGGATCGGTTGTTGCACTGTCGAACCCTTTGGATTTCATATCATACTCTCTTAATAAGCTGATTATCTGAACCACTTTACGAGCCGGATAGTTTTTGGCTCCTGCCATATAATCCTGTACAAAAAATGGATTGATTTTAAGAGCTGCAGCAACACTGTTTTTTGATTTATCGGGCAAATAGTAAAACGATAATAATTTTAAAAAGGCTCCGAATAGAGTTACTATGGTAACCTGAATTGGGTATGCTTTCGGATTTTTTCCAAAAGCAAGAACAATTTTATTGGCTTTGGCAATATCACGATAAAGTACTGCTTTCTGCAATTCAAAATTGTTATAATCCTTACTAACCCCAATGTTCTTCTCAATATGGGAAGAATCGATCTGTTTAACAGAACTGCCTATTGCCAGTTCAAGTTTATCCAGTTCATGCGTTATTTTGGATAGATCTGTTCCCAGAAATTCGGCCAGCAAGGCTGAGGCTTTCGCATCAATAGTTTTGCCTTTGTTTTGCAAATACAAGCTTACCCATTTGGGAATCTCATATTCACGTAAAGCACTTGACTCAAATAATACCCCGTTTTTTTGAATACTCTTGTAAAGTTTTTTACGCTTATCAAGAGTCTTATAACGGTAATTAATGACTAAAATAGTTGAGTGTAGAGGATTGTCGGCATAAATTACCAAATCCTCTATTTTTGCAATGTTTTGAGCTTCTTTAACAATGATCACCTGATGTTGCGACATCATTGGAAAACGTCGGGCAGCCATAATAATATCTTCTGCCTCAACATCTTTTCCATACAGAATTGTTTGGTTAAATCCTTTCTCTTCTTCCGTTAATACATTGCCGGCAATATAATTGGTGATTTGGTCAATGAAATAACCTTCATCACCCATCAGGAAATAGATTGGTTTGTATTGTTTTTGTTTTAAATCTTTTAAGATTTGCTCAAACGTCATTGCTCAACCTTTATTAATTGTCAAACTTCAAATGTTTTACCGATTTACCGTTGTTTTGAATTGTATCCATTGCTTTGATACCAATTTTCAAATGGTTTTCAACATAATTAGCAGTAACTTTTTTGTCACTAGTCTCGGTTTTTACACCTGCTGAAATCATAGGCTGATCTGAAACCAACAATAACGCACCCGTTGGTATACCATTGGCAAATCCAACTGTGAATATGGTTGCAGTTTCCATATCAATAGCCATGGCGCGAGTCTTGGTTAAATATTTTTTAAACCGATCGTCGTATTCCCATACCCGTTTGTTGGTTGTAAAAACAGTGCCTGTCCAATAATCCATTTCCCTGTCGCGAATGGTACTGGAAACAGCACGTTGTAAACTAAATGCAGGTAATGCCGGAACTTCAGGTGGTAAATAATCATCAGATGTACCATCGCTGCGAATAGCTGCAATAGGAAGTACCAGGTCACCCAGTTTATTTTTTCTTTTTAATCCACCACATTTACCTAGAAATAGCACTGCTTTGGGCATAATAGCGCTCAATAAATCCATTACGGTTGCAGCGTTTGGACTTCCCATACCAAAATTGATAATGGTAACTCCATTGGCAGAACAGTTAGGCATGTTTCCATTTTTACCAAGTATGGGAGCATCGTACCATTGTGAGAACAACTCAACATAATGATTAAAGTTGGTCAGCAAAATATAGGGGGTAAATTCCTCCAGTTTTCTACCAGTATATCTGGGTAGCCAGTTGTCAACAATTTCCTTTTTTGTCTTCATGGGCAATTTAGTTAAGGATGTGTATTAGGCTTCGTTTGGCAGTTTTGTGAACTTTAGCCGGACTTCGAAGCCGGTTTTTAATTAATCCGCTAAGGTAACTTTTTCTGCCTAATTTGATTTACTTTGTTGAAAAATTCGAGGAATGCAAAAGCTCAATCTCCCGACTTATGAGTTCAGATTTCGAAATCATCAAGGTAAAGAACAAATATTTGATGTGATTCGAAAGAAATTTGTGGCACTAACTCCCGAAGAATGGGTAAGGCAAAATCTGATCTCTTTTTTAGTTCATCATCAAAAATACTCCCCGGGATTGATTGCTGTTGAAATGCCTGTTAAGGTGAATGGATTGAATCAACGGGCAGATATTGTAGTATATAACCGAAAAGGTAAACCAAGTATGATTGTGGAATGTAAGGCTCCGGTAATTGCAATTACAAAATCGGTTTTTGATCAGGCTGCCAGGTATAATATGAAGCTTCAGGTTGAATATATGATGGTTACAAATGGTTTGCAGCATTACTGTGCCCAGTTAAAGGATGATAAAGGTGCCTACCAGATGCTTCAGGAAATCCCTGCTGCCGAGCAAGTGCTGGGAGCTTGATGTAAGAACGAAATCCAATAGCTGTTTAGCTTTCTATATTTTTTGAGGGGTCTTGATTCGAATAATATCAATTTCTTTCCTTTTTATGGCTAACAAAGGAATTTGAAAATTTCGTTTTTGGATGTTTATATTGTTTTTAAAAACCTGACCCGCCTCTGTAATGTATTCATTCATTCTTTCTCGAGCAGTTGTATCAGGCCAATAAGAATTTTTGTACCGATCGGCCGGAAGAACATAAAACTCCTTCTTACCATTCTCTATTGGTGTGTGTACCCAGGTTAGTTGATAATCAGCATTGGAAATATAAGTAGAGTCTCCTTCTTTGGTCAGCTCAATCATCGACATTACTCCACCATCTCTGGGTGCTGTTCGCTGGTTAGAAATGAAATTACCCAAGCTATAAACAACAAGTTTATTTTGATTTTCGTTTTTGACCCATTGCATTGGCTGAACAACGTGTGGATGCGATCCAATGATTATATCTATTCCTTTTTGCCATAGAAACTGAGTAAGCTGTTTTTGTTCTGAATTTGGAGACAGGTTATATTCCCAACCCCAGTGAAGAAACACAATAATCTTATCAACCTCCATCGTTTTAGTCAGTGCAATATCTTTTGACATTAATGCTGTATCGATGTAATTTACAATATTGGGTGGTGTTACCTTAATACCATTCGTTCCGTAAGTGTAATTTAAGATGGCAAGTTTAAATCCTTTTTTTTTCAATATAAGTGGATTATGCCCTAACCTGTCAATGCTATCTTTAAACACCCCTGTACGTGGAATTCCTTTTGTATCTAAAATTTGAATGCTACGCTCTAATCCTTGTCTTCTGCGATCAATGCAGTGATTATTAGCCATCACCAAAGCGTCAACCCCTGCATCAACCAAAGCATCAGCAAGTGTGTCGGGGGATGAAAACTGAGGGTATCCTTTGTGTGGTGGGCCTGCAAATGTTACTTCCAGATTGGCAATGGCAATATCTGCAGCTTTTATGTCATCCTTAATGTATTTGAAGCAACTGTAATAATCATATTCGCCTGTTTCGTTAATTCGGGCAGAGTTTATTTGAGAATCATGCCCCATTACATCACCCAAAAATAAAAGCTGAATTTTTTGTTGTGCATTCAAAGTTATCGATACCAGAAAAAACAGAATCAGAATACCTCGCATATAAATGTTTTGCAGTAAAATTAAATAAAGTGTTCTGATAATTAATAAAAAACTGATCAAATAGGAAAAGTTGCCAGAAAAGACTCATCAGACTTTAAAAAAATCTGAATCCTTATTGAAATCTCAAATCAGAGGGGAGAAATATTTCAGAATAAGTGGAGTTCCGAGAAAATGTTCTGATTCGAAAAATCTAAAATAAAGGATTCAGATTTAATATTTTTATTTGCTTAGCTTAAAAAATGAAACACGTTGTTCAAGTATGTCAGCGTATTTCTGTAGTTCATCCGCCTTTGCCGACATGTTTTCGGCAATAAAAGCATTGGTTTGTGTACTGTTGTTTAAGCCTTGAATTGCATTATTAACTTCAGATGCTGCCGTTTTTTGCTCCAAACTTGAAGCAACTATTTCTGCCACTAAACTGGATGTTTTCTTGATCTCAGGCACCAACACTGAAATTTTGTTACCTGTTTCTTCAACAGTATCTAAACCACTGCTGAATAATGCTTCAATACTTTCGGCACTCAACTTACTTTTTTCTGCCAGTTTACGAACTTCGCTGGCTACTATGGCAAAACCACTTCCGGCTGCACCTGCTCTTGCAGCCTCAACATTGGCATTTAATGCCAGAATGTTGGTTTGCATTGCAATATCATTAATTGCTTTAAGCTCTTCCTTTATTGCCATCATCGATTTAA
The DNA here is from genome assembly GCF_963674565.1 of uncultured Carboxylicivirga sp. Taxonomy (NCBI): domain Bacteria; kingdom Pseudomonadati; phylum Bacteroidota; class Bacteroidia; order Marinilabiliales; family Marinilabiliaceae; genus Carboxylicivirga; species uncultured Carboxylicivirga sp. Next base: position 3,317,677 of record NZ_OY771430.1, on the reverse strand, counting down.
TTGCCTGATGAGAACTATGATTACTTTCTTCCATTTCAATGGAAGAGTTCATTGCCACCTTTTCGGTTGTTCGGGCATGATCAGAATTACTTTCGATGGAGGCTGTTATTTCTTCAACCGATACCGAAATCTCTTCTACAGCCGCAGCTTGTGTATTGGATGAATCTGCTAATTGACGCGATAACTTGGTAGTACTTGAGCTTTCGGCTTTTAACTGTTTAGAAGTGTCAATAACCGATTGTACCACCTGAGTCAAAGATTCAGTCATTTGATTCAGGTTGCGGTTAATCTCAGAAAATTCATCTTTCCCCTTAACTTCAAGCTTTTGAGTTAAATCACCATTGGCAATTTTTTTATTGATACTAATGATGTTTTGAATTTTAGCATTGGTTGATTTGATAAACAAACTGCTAAAAATAACTACAAGGAGTAAAATGATTAACATGGTGATTGTAATCTTCCAGATAGCTGAATTAATATTTGCCTGTACTTCGTTGTTATTGGCATTCAAACTTGATTTGAGAATAAATAAACCAACCATATCTCCGTCGGCATAGTTTTCCATAGGATACCCCAGAATATCATTACCATTTCCCCAAGGACTTCGGGAAGGATGACCGTGACAATGTAAACATCCCTGCTTTTCTGATAGTTTAACGGGTCTCATCACCCATAGTTCATTAGTCTCCTTATTGGTGTATGTCAGACTCTCCAGTTCGGGGTTTGTTTCAAATTTATTTATAAATTCAGTTTCAAAGTCGGTAGCTTTATTATCCTTATTTCGCGCTTTTAAGGAGGCGACCCTGAATTCATAACTGTCTTTCTCTGCATTGTCTTTGCCTACAGCCATTGAGGCAAAGATGGGAACCTTCTTTAAAACAGAATCTTTGGCAGCCCTTGATAGAATCCCATCCGGGTGTGTCAGTTTTACTTTGTTTTGTTCATCTTCGAAATTAAATTGGTTTGCTACATAACTTCTAACGGCTTCCATTCTGCTAAGAATAGCGTTGGTTTTTCTTTCGAGTGTCTCAAGTCCTTGCTCTTTAAGCATTGAAGACGAGACATAAATAGCTGTTCCGGTAGCTACAATTAGAGGTGCAAAAACCACCAGAATAAGTTTAGTTCTGAATGTCATTTTAATCATTTCCCAAGTGTTTCCCTTTATTAATCCCCTTGACCGATTGAGTGTCTTTTGGTCAATTTAATAAATGGAAAAAGGTGAAAATTGTTTTGTTAGAAATCGTTGGTTATCAGTTAAAAATATTTAAATGCAGATTTTATTCTTTTTTTATGAGTTTATCATGTTGTTAATGGTAAGTAAATGAGGGCAATACGAAATAATTTGAATTTCTGTACAGAAAGGTTAAATGATATTAAAATGGAATTTTAAAGCGTCGAAAAAGTACTCCAAAGTCGAATCTTAAATAGAATTTGATATCTGGTCACACAGAATAAAAATTCACCGTTATTTAAACACTTTCACATTTAAATTGTCTTTAAACATGAAATCAGAATTAGTTGTGATCATTATATGTACATTATGGAACGCAAAATTATCTTGATATCAATACTTTCTGTTATCGCAATCCTATCATTGGTAGCTTTGGTGACAGGTAGCTTTGGTTATATAACATTTTCGTTGTTTGGATTCCCAATATTGTTTTATACCCAACGAGAGGTATTTAGCAAGATTCAATGGATTATAATGATCACATTGCTATTGCTGATTACAGTAGCTTCGGTCAATCTATTAGCCAATCTTAAGGGGCATTTCTTATATTATTATGAATTTTTGGCCACCATGATTATTCTAGGGATTGCATTGGCCTGGACACCTGATAGAGAAGAAGTTAAAGAGTAAAATATTGGAGGTAAAATGCAACGCCGCACTAATATTCACAGAGTAATACAGTGCGGCGCATTTTTTTTTAGTCAGGTAAGTAACTATAATCTGGTAAATATCTCATGATCTTCATGTCTATTTTTTCAACAGCCTTTAAAGTCTTTTTATAAAGGTTTATTAATTCCTCTGAATTGCCGAAAATCTCATCGATTTTGGCATTCTGCATGGCAGCATCTTGTTGGTTCTTAAATCTTGATAATATCATTATTTTCAGATCTGTGCCAATATAACCAACATATGTTTCAAAAGGTGTTTGAATGTTATTTTTCTTGTATAGGGCAACCCATTCTTTTGTTATATTTTTTAATTCATCCATTTTACCTGGGATAGCAAATAATTCCATGTATTCGATATAGTTGTTGCCTTCTTCTCCTTTTAATCCTTCTGGCCAATACGAGAGAGATTTGCTCCAGTAAATAATAAACGATTTGTTTCTCGAATAGGTGTTGTCATAAAGTTTAAACATATTATCCCATCCTTCCTTGTCAGCCTCATAGACTTCATTAAATGCCTTGTTTATGCTGTCGACATAGGCTATTTTTTGTCCCATTGGTATGGAAAAGTATATGTTATACTCATCGTCACTAAACGTATGTATTGGATATTTGAAGCTATGGTCTGACAAAAACTGAACATTGGCTTTCACTGCATCCAGATATTCAAAATACATCGAAGGTTTAACCTGATCTTCCATTAGGAAAAAGGGACGATACTTCACCTCTTCATTTTCCTGAGAGATGAGGATGCAAGGCAGTGATAAAAACATTATCAACATTGCCGCACTAATCTTTTTAATCATAATGTAATGGTTTAAATTAATAATTAGGAAGTAACTTCTAATATACACTGCAAGTGAGGATGTGTCAATACAAAATACTGACTATTAATTTGTTATTTATGTCTGATCAAAAATCTTGATAGCTTAAGCTTGTTTAGAAGTTTTTAACCAATGAATGTTTTTTTGAGCCCGATTTGTTTTATTACTTTTGCGCACATAAAATTTTTGAGCTGAATCATTATGGACGAAGGCCCCGGAAATAGTACAATTAAAATATTAATCTTCCTGTAAGGGGCTTTATCGGCTTCCTTGCAGGCTAATGATGTAAGGAGGCACTACAATGCTAAAAATCTTCAAAACATTCGGAGGTTATGTTGAAATCAACGAGCCTAAAAACGAATGCTGGATTAATGCCAATAATCCAACTACCGATGAAATTAAAAGACTTACTGATGAGTTTGGTATGCCATTGGATATTGTTAACGATATTCTCGATCAGGATGAACGACCTCGTATCGAATTTGATGATCAATGGACATTGATTATTATGCGTATTCCGATTAGAGCTCATGATCTGCGTGTTCCGTTTTATACCATACCTTTAGGAATATTTATTAAAGATAATTATACACTTACGCTTTGTTTGCAGGATAATGAAGTGTTACCTGCAGAAGGTCCATCGCCTTTTCGTGATCAATATCAACAGATAACAGATGGAGTAAATTTTATTCTTCGTTTATTCTTGCGTTCGGGTTGGTTGTATTTGAAGTATTTAAAACAGATTAACCAGATTACTGCTTCTATTGAACAGGATCTGGAAAAATCGATTAAGAACAAAGAGCTGAATAAGTTACTTTATATGGAAAAGTGTCTGGTCTATTTTATTACTTCGATAAAAGGTAACGAAATGGTCTTGGCCCGTTTGAGAAATTCCAGAAAGATTACTTCTGAGATCAACGAAGATCTGCTTGAAGATGCTATGATTGAGAATAAGCAAGCCCTGGAAATTGCCCAAATATATTCCGATATTCAAAGTGGTATGATGGATGCTTTTGCTTCCGTTATTTCAAATAACCTGAATGTGGTGATGAAACAGTTGACGCTTATTTCAATTATTTTAATGATCCCGACATTGATTGCAAGTTTTTATGGAATGAATGTTCCTAATTATATTGAAAATTGGCAATGGGCAATGCCGGCCATTTTGCTAGGATCGTTAGTTCTTTCTATTCTGGGCGTTCTATTGTTTCGCAAAAGACAGTGGTTCTAAGAGTTTAATACAATAAATTGAAGAGACGAAGGTAGCAATATCTTCGTCTTTTTTGCTTTAGCAAATTGTCTTAAAGTTTTTATCTTTAAAACAAAAAGATGATTTTACTGCTGGCCTACCTATTTTTAGCTCTTTTTGTATCGTTTTTGTGTTCCATAATGGAATCCGTTTTATTATCAACACCTCAGGCATTTCTGTTGGTAAAACAAGAAAAAGGAAATTCGTGGGCTGAGCAATTTATTGAATTTAAATCCAATGTTGATAAACCTTTGTCAGCAATTTTGTCATTAAATACTGTTGCTCATACTATTGGAGCTGCAGGTGTTGGAGCTCAGGCGGTAAAAGTTTTTGGTGAAGCCTCATTTGGAATTGTTTCGGCAATACTAACCATTTTGATTCTGATAGTTACTGAGATCATTCCCAAAACAATCGGAGCAAGATATTGGAGGAATCTGGCTAGTTTTACTTCTTTTACTATCCGATTGATGATAATAGTTACTTATCCGTTGGTAATCATGTCGGCTTTTATCACCAAAATATTTTCTAAGAATTATAAAGAGAATGTAGTAAGCAGGGAAGAGATAGCTGCTCTGGCCAGTATTGGTGCAGATGAAGGTGTTTTTTCTGATAAGGAACATAAAATTATTCAGAATATACTGCGGCTCAAGAATATCAAGGTAAAAGAAATAATGACTCCGCGTGTGGTCATTACATTGGCCAGTGAAGAAATGACTTTAGGTGAATTTTTTAAAAATAAGGACTTTTTGAAGTTTTCCAGAATACCAGTATATTCAGGTAACGATGAAAATATTACTGGTATTGTATTTCTGCAAACCGTGTATGAAAAACTGGCCGATGATAAGCATGATATCAAACTAAAAGAGATTAAAAAAGACGTTCAGTTTTTCCCAAGTCATATGGAACTTTTCTCAATATGGGAGAATCTGCTTGATAAGCATCAGCATATGGCAGTGATTGTTGATGAATATGGAGGATTGGATGGAATTGTTACTATGGAGGATATTATTGAAACACTACTTGGATTGGAAATTGTTGATGAAAACGATACCATTGTTGATATGCAGAAATATGCCCGGGAGCGGTGGGCAAATCGTCAGACTAAATTTATAATGCTCGAAAACCTGGGAGATAAAGATTAAGGGATCAGTTAATTACAACAGTGATACAGAAAATCCTTAGAAGTTAAGATCATTAATTTTCCATAAATCTTAAATATTCCTACATCCATCAAAGCGAATTGTTCATATCTGTAAAATATTGACATTGTAATATATTCAGTCGTACATTTGCTTAACAACAATCTGGAATATGAGAATAAGGAATATCATATTTATTTTACTTCTGGTGTTAAGCTGGAGTTGTGAGAAGGAGGAAATAGATCCTGGCTTCATGGGTATTACTGAAACCGATGATACAGGCATTATTCTTAAGTCTGACGACAACGACTGGCAATTCTATGAAAGCTGGAGTAATAATATTGAATCCTTATTTAATAATGGTTTTGATACAGATTGTAGTCTCGATAGTTATTTGTATCAAGTTTCAGCTTATCCAAATCCTTGTATAGATAACTGCTATCTTAAGATCAGTATGCCAATGGGACACACATTTCATTATCGAATTGTTGATGAAGATTTAAATGTGTTGTTAAGTGGTCAGACAGAAAGTACTTCCTTAAAAATAGACGTGTCGGAATTGGGTAAAACAAGTGAAGTGGTTCGTATGTATTACAAAATCATTAATCACTCTTGTGAATTAAGAGGACACGGAGATATACTTATTCAGTAAGATTTAATTAATTGAAAGTGAAGAAATGTAGTTTGGTTACAAATATTAATTAAACTATTTCAATCACTAATACTTTTACGTTAATTTTCCACATTAAATCCAATAAAACAAATTTCCTTATATTTGAAGCTTGTCAAATAGTCAGATAGCTTGATAAGAGATTATAATGGAAATCAGAAGAACCTTTGATTTGCTTACCAACCTTAAGCACAATATTCAGAAGGATGATATTTTGTGTGCCAAGCGCAATAAGGAGTGGGTAAAATTTAGTGTGAATGAGTACAGTGAGCAAGCTCGTCTTTTTAGTTATGGTTTGCTTGAGTTAGGGTTAAAAAAAGGCGATAAAATTGCCACGGTTACTAATAACCGACCGGAGTGGAACTTTGTTGATATGGGAATGTCAATGATTGGAGTAGTGCATGTTCCCATCTATCCAACTATTTCTGATGAAGAATATAAATATATTTTAGAGCACAGTGATGCCAAAATATTAATTGTTTCAGATGTCACTCTTTATAACCGTCTTAAAGAAGTTGCTGAAAATATCGAAAGCATAGAAGAGGTTTATACCTTTAATGATATACCAGAAGCAAGAAACTGGACAGAAATTACTCAACTTGGAGAGAAGCATCGTATCTCTTGGAAAGATAAATTCAAAGAGATAAGAGATTCGATAAAGGATGAAGAATTAGTTTCCATCATTTATACATCTGGTACAACAGGGAATCCCAAAGGTGTGATGTTGAGTCATAAAAACTTCATGAGTAATATGAAGGATGCTTATCCGCTCTTTCCTCTTTCACCTAAAGATAATGTGTTAAGTTTCCTGCCCCTTTGCCATGTGTACGAGCGGATGATTAATTATCTGTATCAATATAACGGTTGTAGTATTTATTATGCAGAGAATCTGGGTACCATTGCACAGAATCTGGTTGAAATTAAAGCTTCAGCTTTTGTAACTGTACCGCGTGTTATTGAAAGAATTTACGATAAACTGGTTGCAAAAGGAAATGATCTTTCGGGCCTAAAGAAGACCTTGTTCTTCTGGGCGATGCATTTAGGAGAACGTTATCGGGCAAATGGAAGAAATTATCCTTTATATGCTTTTAAATTAAAAATTGCACGTAAGCTTATTTTTTCGAAATGGCAAAAAGCATTCGGAGGTAATTTACGTTTTGTAGTTAGTGGTGGTGCAGCTTTGCAGCCTCGTTTGAGTCGCCTGTTTTTTGCAGCCGGAATTCCATTGATGGAAGGTTATGGATTGACGGAAACAGCCCCGGTTATTGCTGCTAATTTTATTGCAGAACCAGGTAATTTGAAGATTGGAACCGTAGGACCCGTTTTTAAAAGTGTTCAGGTCAAGATAGATGATGATGGAGAGATCCTGGCCAAAGGTCCGAATATTATGATGGGTTATTATAAAGATCAGCAAAACACTGATGAGGTAATTGATAATGATGGATGGTTTCACACTGGAGACATTGGTACTTTGCTTAATGATAAGTTTTTGAAGATAACCGATCGTAAAAAAGAGATGTTTAAATTGTCGAATGGCAAGTACATAGCACCTCAGGCAATTGAGAATCTTTTGAAAGAATCTGATTTTATTGAGCAAGCCATCATTGTAGGGGAGAGCGAAAAGTTTGCCGGTTCAATCATTGCACCTAATTTTGAGTTTTTGCATATGTGGGCACATGAGCATAAGATTCACTTTAGGGATAATAAAGAGTTGATTGCTGATGAAAAGATTCAAGCTATCTTCAGGAAAGAAGTGCACCGCTTTAACAAGCAGTTGGGGACGCATGAACAGATAAAACGTTTTCGATTGGTATGTGAAAACTGGTCAGCACCAACAGGTGAACTTTCACCAACATTAAAGCTTCGCCGGCGTGTTATCTATAAAAAATATGCTGATATTCTGCGTCAGATGTATGATTATCATGAAACGGAAGAAAATCGCGGATCCATTAGTTTTAACTAATATATTTCAACTCCTCGTTAAGAAACGGGGAGTTTTTTATTTGTTTTTCCATCGTGTGATGATGAGTAAGCCAAAGAAGGTAATCAGACCGTTAAGGATTAGTTTTTCGAAACCCATTTGCGCTCCAAACCAGGCTTTTGAATTATAATCAACAATGCCGATTATAACCGGAGCAATTATTGCAATTAACGGAACCCAATAGTCTTTCACTTTTAGTTTTGTAAATAGTCCAAAGGAGTATAAGCCTAATAATGGCCCATAGGTATATCCTGCCAGATTAAAAATGGTACTGATAATACTATCACTATTAAATATCCTGAAAAGTAGAATAACCAATGCCAATAAAAGACTAAAACTAATATGAACGATAAAACGAATTTTTTTGGCTTGCTGTTCTGTTTTATTATTTAATCCGATAATATCAACAGAAAAGGATGTTGTTAGTGAAGTAAGAGCAGAATCGGCACTTGAATAGGCTGCTGCAACTAATCCTAAAATAAAGAATATCCCAACCATTTGGGGCAGATAGCCACCTGTAGCTATAATGGGGAAAAGATCATCAGCATTTTTGGGTATTGCTATTCCCTGATTGTTTGCAAAAATGTAAAGTAAAACACCAAGACCAAGAAATAATAAATTAACAGGTACAAAGGCAAATCCATACCAATGCATATTTTTCTGTGCATCTTTCAGATTACGACAGGTAAGGTTCTTCTGCATCATGTCCTGGTCAAGTCCTGTCATAACAATGGTGATAAATGCACCTGAAAAGAATTGTTTGATGAAATGTTGTTTTGAACTCCAGTCATCAAAAACAAAAATGGATGAATACTCACTTTGTGAAATGGTATTTATCATACTACCTAAAGAAAGATTCATGCTTCTGGAAATGACAACTACAGTAATTCCAACGCTCAATAACATAAACAGAGTCTGCAAAGTATCCGTCCAGATTATAGTTTTTATTCCTCCTTTAAATGTGTAGAGCCAGATAAGTAGAATTGTAATTAATACCGTGGCTTCAAAAGGAACTTTAAATGAATCAAAAACGGTTAGTTGTAAAACATTTGCAACCAGGTATAGGCGAGCTGACGCTCCAATGGTCCTGGATAAAAGAAATAAAACTGATCCTGATTTATATGACCAAAAACCAAAACGATCTTCGAGATATGAATAAATGGAGGTAAGGTTTAATCGGTAATAGAGTGGAAGCAGGATGTGTGCAATTACAAGGTAACCCAGAAAATATCCCATCACCATTTGCATGTATGTCATGCCGGTAGCGCCAACCCATCCTGGCACCGAAATAAAGGTAACACCAGAAAGCGAAGCTCCAATCATTCCAATCGAAACAATGTACCAGGGTGACTGTTTGTTACCTCTGAAAAAAGTATCGTTATCGGCTTTTCGACCTGTAATAATGGAAATAGTAATTAAAACAGCAAAATATGCAGCTATGATTGAGGCTATCAGGATAGAATTCATATTTCTTAATTTGTATCCAAATATAATAGAATCTGATTGATGTAAAAGAATCGATAGTTGCTCTAAACAGGCAGTTAAATATCAGAGACTGATTGCTGGTATCTTTTTACTACCTTTGACATCGAATCAAAAGAAGAATATGACCTCAGCCTCTTTTCCTTCGAAATTACTTGAATCGGCAGTCAACGAATTTGCTAAATTGCCTGGTATTGGACGAAAAACAGCCTTGCGTTTGGTTTTGCATTTGCTTAAACAGGAAAGAGAATCAGTCTTTAAATTTTCTGATTCTATACGCTTGATGCGTGAAGAAATAATGTATTGTAAAAGTTGCCATAATATTTCGGATAGTGAGACCTGCCATATTTGTGCTAATACTAATCGAAATCATGAATTAATATGCGTGGTGGAAAGCATCAGGGATGTGATGGCTATTGAAAATACTCAGCAATTCGATGGAGTGTATCATGTTTTGGGAGGTGTAATTTCTCCAATGGATGGTATTGGGCCCGATGATTTAACGATTGGTCCGCTTGAAGAAAAACTGAAAGCTGGCAATGTAAGTGAGGTGGTCTTTGCGTTAAGTACCACCATGGAAGGAGATACAACCAATTTTTATTTGTTTAAGAAATTTGAAAAATACGGTGTGAAGATGACAACCATAGCCAGGGGAGTATCCATTGGTGATGAACTTGAGTATACTGATGAGGTAACCTTGGGGAGATCGTTGGTTAATCGATTGCCGTTTGAAAATACTTTGTAACTATGGAAAGCAATAAAACTATCAGGCAAATTCAAATAATATATTTTGCTATTGTCATTGTTCTGGCTGCTTTTGCAGGTTTTGCTTTTTATTTTGTTTTCGCTATTGGTAAAGTAAGCAGCTTTGATTTGCAAATGGAAAACAATCTGAAATCATTAAACGTTATTCTGGCTCTTGTTGGAATACCATCGTCTTATATGTTTTTTAAGCGAAAAGTGAGCCATATTGACAGAAATCAGTCGTTAGATCGTAAAGTAATGCAATACCGGACAGCATTTTTCATTAAGATGACAACGCTTGAGGGATTATCGTTGATAAGCATTTTAATCTATCTTTCAACAGGCGAGATAAATCAGTTAATAGTATTTGGATTACTCTATCTCTTCATTCTATTGAATTACCCTTCGGTAAATTCGATAAAGAAAGATTTGGAAGAAATTGATAATGACCTTTAAACCTTTAATTTATGCTTATAGCGGTTGATTTTGACGGAACCATTGTAGAACATAAATACCCAGCCATAGGGAAGGAAAAAATATTCGCCTTTCAAACATTAAAAGCTTTACAAAAACAAGGTCATTTACTTGTTTTGTGGACCATTCGATCAGGTAAGTTATTGGATGAAGCAGTAGAATATTGCCGAAAGAATGGTGTTGAATTTTATGCCATTAACCGTACTTATCCCGAAGAAGTAATCGATGAAACAATGAGCCGCAAAGTAAATGCCGATATTTTTATTGATGACAGAAATGTAGGTGGTTTTCTGGGATGGGGTGAAATATGGCAACAGTTAAATAAGGATGCGGATCAGGCTCAAAAAGATCATTACCGAAATGAATATAACAAAGCCAAAAGAAAGACACTATGCGGTTTCTTCAGGTACTTGTTTTGTGGTGATGAGTAGTTTTTAATATTGCCAGAAATGAAACAACAGAATCCGGATATTTCCATTATCATAGTCAGTTATAACTCATGGGAGTTTCTGGACCTTACTCTTTTTTCTGTTAGCAAAGCAATTATAAATATATCAGCTGAAGTAATATTGGTTGATAATGCGTCTTCAATAAATATTGCAGAACGTGTCAGACAGGCTTATCCCTTTGTTTTAACGGTTGCCAATAATGAAAACCTGGGCTTCTCCAAAGCCAACAATATTGGACTGAAAATGGCAAAAGGGAGAATTGCAGTTTTGGTCAATCCTGATATAATTGTTGGTGAAGATACGTTCAGGGCAGTCTTAGATCATTTCGTTCAATACCCAAAAGCAGGAGCTGTTGGAATAAGAATGATTAATGGGGAAGGGAGTTACTTAAAAGAGTCGAAGCGTGGTTTACCTACCCCTTTTACTTCTTTTTGCAAAATCACTGGGTTAGTTTACTTATTCCCAAAATCAAAACATTTAGCCCGTTATTATCATGGTGATTTGGATGAGACCCAAAACCAAAGAGTTGATGTTCTGGCAGGTGCTTTTTTAGCTCAGCGTCGTGATGATAAAGGTGAGTTTGAGTTGTTGGATGAGCAATATTTTATGTATGGCGAGGATATTGATTTATCATATTGCCTGATGAAAAAGTTTGGATCCAGTCATTTTCTTGGAACCAGTCCAATTATACATTTTAAAGGAAAGACCACTGTCGCTAGCAAAGAAATCTACCAGTATTTTTATCAATCGATGTGGATATTTCATCGAAAGTATTTCAGTAAGAAAACTTTTTTTCTGGTTAATGCTTTAATTTGGTTTGCCATCAATGGAATTCAGTTTCTGAAAACGGTAATGCTTCAATTACCAAAAAGTAAGGTAAATAAGAATGCTTTTCGTCCTTCAAGGATACTGTTGATTAGCCGCGATGAAATGCTCAAAAAGAAACTTAATGATACCTATTGTCCTGATGAGATATTGATATCAGAAAGAATTAATAATTCTCAATCATTTGATATGATTGTGTTTGATTTGGGCAGTGTTTCTATATGTAATATTATAAAGGATATCGATAAAAATGGGCGGGGTGCTTATGCGTATGCTTCACCTGATGGGAAATATTTGATTGAAAACAGTCTAATCGGAGGGAAAGGACAGGTTGTTTATTTTTAAGTGAACTGTTTCCGTTATTCTGTACGTCCCTTAAAAAGCTATAGTATCTCTAATTTCAGCAAGAACCGACATTTTAAACTGAATTTATTTATTAACTTGTAGCACCGTAAACAAGTAAAGTTAATCTAACTCATATCGTATAATGCAGTGCCTAAACACACCAAAAGTTATTAGTATTCTATTTTTTGTTTTTTGTGTTAATCTGGTTCTGACTGCTCAGCCCAAGCTAAAAAAGAAGGAGTTGAATGCCATTACCGATGATATTAATCTGGAGAAGTTTGATGTAGCGGCACAAAAAATAAAGCATCTGATGATTAATCATCCTGATGAGCCTATTCTTAATCTACAGATGGGGTTATGTCTTCTGAATATTGATTACAAAACAGATGATGCGATACCTTTTTTAGAAAAAGCAAAAGAAAGTTATCCATTGGATAAAAATAAAAAAGAAAGAGCCATTGAAGCTAGATATTACCTTGCACAGGCGTATCACCTTAATCATCGATTTGATGAGGCGTTAGCTGAACTGGTTGCATTAAAAGATAATATCCCTGCCAAGCAAAAAGCTTTGTTGAAAGAAATTGAAAGAGAAACCACTTACAATGAAAATGCAATTAAGCTGAAAAGTAATCCGGTTGATTTTCGTATCAGTAATTTGGGTCAGGCGATTAACAGTGAGAATGATGAACATAGTCCGGTAATTTCAGCGGATGAATCCATATTGATCTTTACATCAAACCGTCAGGGGACAGGTAGTCTTACCACTTCAGACGGGCAATATTACGAAGATATTCATAAAGCCATCTGGAGAGAGGGCAGATGGTTACCAGCTATGAATATTGGTCAAACAATTAATACGGCTGGTAATGACGCAACCTGCAGTTTGAGTGCTGATGGACAAACAATGATTGTTTATCGGAATGATGGTATCTCGGGAGATCTGTTATATTCCAATCTTACCGATAAAGGTTGGACTAAACCTGTGAAATTTCCAAAACCTATCAATACGGATTACAACGAAACACATGGCTCATTTTCATATAATGGAAATACGCTGGTTTTTGCCAGTGATAGACCCGGAGGTTTTGGTGGTAAGGATTTGTACATGGTTACTAAACTACCTGATGGAAGCTGGGGTAAAATAATGAATCTGGGCCCTACAATAAATACCATTGAAGACGAAGAAAGCCCTTTCTTATCACATGATGAGAAAACCTTGTATTTTGCTTCTATGGGTCATATGTCGATGGGTGGCTTCGATATTTTTTCAACTCAAAAACTAGATGATAATGAGCAAAAATGGAGTGAGCCACAAAATATTGGCTATCCAATAAATACTCCTGGTGATGATTTATTTTATTCTCCAACGCTTGATGGACAAAGAGTCTATTATGCTTCAGAACGCCCTGGTGGTTATGGAAGATCAGATATATGGTTGATTGAATATCCTGAAAGTGACGAAAGAACACTGGCTGTAGTGGCAGGTTTTATCTTTACACAGCAAGGAATTCCATCATATGAATCAGAGATAACAGTAACAAAAAAAGAATCCGGTGAGAAGGTTGGAGTGTATCGACCACATCCAGAAAGCGGAAAGTATGTTTTAATTGTTCCTACAGGAGTTGAATATACAATGACAATTCGAACTTTTGGAAAAGCAACTTTTGTTAAGGATTTTACCATACCCGCACGATTGGATTTTCCAACCAGAGGCAATGCCTGTTATTTGGATCCGATTGTAGTTGAAGACATGAAAGATGGTCAATAAAGGAGATTATTGTACCTTTTATCAAAATTATTTCATTTTGATACATATTAACAGTTTGTAATTTCTTATTTTGCATTTGATTAATTAATTGATAATAAATTTAGCCAGCCCAAATATGATACATCGTTCTTTACTGGTAATCATTGCCGTATTTTTGTCAGCTCAGTTGGTGAGTGCTCAAACTCGTGATAACAAGAAGTTTAAAGATGCCGTTTATCTGATGGATAACAAAGCCTATGAGGAGGCGAAAGACCTTTTTGAGGAATTGTTAGCTAATGATGCTGAGGATGTTGAGGTTTTGTATAATCTTGGATATTGCGAAATGAGTCTGGGAACTCATGAGGAGTCGATCAAAGTTTTTGAGAAATTATATTCCTTATTGCCTGAAGAAGAAAAAGCAGGTGATGTGGCAATTGATGTACAAAGCTTTATTGGGATGAATTATCAATTGATGCTTCAACCAGAAAAGGCAATTGATTTATACGAAAAAGTAATTGCGAGTGTTGATCCTTTAAAGGAGGATGTTATTACAAATCTTCGTCGTCAGATTGAATATTGTGAGAATGCGATTACTTTAATGGCTACTCCGGTAAAATTGGTTGTGAAAAATTTGGGGCCGGAAGTAAACTCTAAGTACGACGATCATAGTCCTCTTATCTCAGCTGATGAGTCTTTATTACTTTTTACTTCTCGCCGTGCTTCAAGCTATAGCGACTTATTACCTGACGGACAATATGCAGAGCGTGTTTATTCTTCGGATAAGAAAGATGGAGCCTGGGATAAAGCCAAATCATTGAAAGAGCTGTTTCGTAAGAAAGGACATGAAGCTGGTGTTTGTCTTTCAATTGATGGAACAGAGCTATATATTTATAGAAATGATATTGATGGTGCCAATATTTATCACAGTACATTTGATGGTGAGGATTGGACAGAACCCGTTAAGCTGCCAGAGCCGATAAACTCAAGATACGTTGAGACGCATGCCTCAATTTCACCAGATAACTCAACATTGTATTTTACCAGTAATCGTGAAGGTGGTGTTGGAGGTTTGGATATTTATAGAGTGCGTCGCTTACCTAACGGAGATTGGGCAAAGCCTGAGAATATGTCGATTTTAAATACTCCATACGATGAGGAAACACCTATTATTCATCCTGATGGCAGAACTTTATATTTCAGTTCTGAAGGTCATAACAGTATGGGTAAATTCGATATTTTTTATTCTCAACTTCAGGAAGACGGAGAATGGAGTGCACCAAAGAACATAGGTTATCCAATTAATACACCTGATGATGACTTCTTCTTTGTACCAACTGCTACTCAAAATATTGCATACTACGCTTCATCAAGATACGAAGGTAGTTTAGGTGGCTCAGATATCTATTTGATCGAATATGAGGAGCCTGAAATTAATCGTCTGGCTGTATTCAAAGGAAAAGTAGTTAGTGGAGATGCCCCATTGGAAAATGTGCGTATTTATGTGAGTGATGCTGAGACTGATGAAGAGGTTGGTGCTTACAAACCACATCCTGGAACCGGAAAATATGTATTGATTCTCGAGGCAGAGAAAAAATATAAGATTACTTATGCCGGAGATGGATATGAAGAAGTTGATGCAATTGTTGATGTTGAAAGAGAAATGGCTTATAAGAAAAGCTCTCAGACATTAACATTGAAAGATACTGAAATGAAGTATCTGATTGCCGAAAAACCAAAAGAAGAGGCTGCAACAGACGTAATGGATGATTCAGATGGCATACCATATTACACTGTTCAGTTTGTTTCTTTGAAAAAGCCTGAAATAACCAACGATCTATTTACAAAACATGGCCTGGATGCCAGTTTAATTAAAGTATATGAGTGTAAAGATGGCTGGTTCCGATATGCGTATGGTGCTTATAAAGGTTATAAGGCTACTTTAAAAGTAAAAAGCACAGTCTTTGGCAATGTTAAAATCTGGGATGATGCATTTGTTCGGGAAATCAAACAATTGAATGATTTAGCTAAAGAAAAAACAGAATAATGAAAAAAGAAGAGCTGGTTCTTAGAGCTCTTGAGCCCACGGATGTAGATTTACTTTACAAGTGGGAAAATGATATGAAGATATGGGAGGTGAGCAATACGCTCACCCCTTTTTCAAAGCACCAATTAAAATTGTATGTTGAGCAGGCTCAGCTTGATATATACCAAACCAAACAACTTCGTTTAATTATTGAACTGGAACCAACCAATATCCCGGTTGGTATGATTGATCTTTTTGATTTTGATGGTTTTCACCAACGTGGTGGAGTTGGGATTATTATTCATGAAGACTACAGGGAAAAAGGCTATGCTTTTGAAGCGTTGGAAATGTTTTTGGCTTATTGTTTTGATACACTAGGTTTAAAGCAGGTATATGCCAATATATCAGCTGATAATAAAGCCAGTATCAGATTGTTTGAAAAAGCCGGATTTTCATTGATTGGAACAAAAAAACTATGGTTAAAAACCAAGGGTGGTTTTGTTGATGAATTAATGTATCAGAAAATCAATAAATAACAATGCGTAAGGCATTCCTCTATCTTAGTTTGGTGTTGATTGTGTTTTTATTTCTGATTATATCGGAAATGGCTAATTTAAAGCAGTATACTCCTGTTTATACATTTTCATTTTCTACAATAGGTGAATTTGAACCAACAGCTTATTTTTCACGAGTATATTATTTGATAAATATCCTTGAATTGATAGGTTTTGTATTGTTGTTAAAAGGAATTGTGATAATTAAGAATGGAAGATTTGCGAATAAACCATATTTCCTCTCAGGCTTAATAATATTACCTTTATTTTATCTCATATTACGGATACAATAAAGCCCGACACATTGGCCGGGCTAAATAACTTCGGATAATATCCTGTGAGGTTATGCTTCCAGTTTGTTTTTTATCAGAATAACAGCTTCTTCAATGGCTGTGTCTAATCCATCCAGATTTTTACCACCTGCAGTTGCAAAAAATGGTTGACCACCGCCACCACCTTGCATACGTTTGGCAGCTTCGCGTACAATAGTACCTGCATTAAGGTCAAATTCTTTCGTTAATTTTTCGCCAATTAAAATCGCCAGCTGCGGTTTACCTGCTACTTCACCACCGAGAACAACCACTACATTATCATCTGACTCGTTTTTAATCATATGAGCCAGATCTTTTAGCTGATCAGCAATAACTGGTTTGACTTTAGTCGCCATCAGACTAACACCATTAAATTCCTTGGCAGAATCCATAATATTGCGTTTTTCAATGGTCAAAGCATTTTTCTTCATGCCTTGAACTTCTTTACTCATTACAAGATTTTCCTCCATCAGGCTTTCGATGTTTTTCTTAAGGTTAGCAGGGTTTTTAAACATGTTCTGCAATTCCTTAATCAAACCAAACTGTTGGTTGATGAATTCTTCTGCTTTCGAACCCGTAACGGCTTCAATGCGTCGAATACCTGCCGCAATTGATGATTCACTGATGATCTTAAAAAATCCCAGTTCACCTGTTGCTTTCACATGTGTTCCACCGCAAAGCTCAACTGATTCTCCAAATTTGATGGTACGAACCAAATCACCGTATTTCTCACCAAAAAGAGCCATAGCTCCCATTTCTAATGCTTTAGGATATGGGATTTCACGATTCTCTTCCAAATTAATATTTTGTCTGATTTTACTGTTTACAATAGCAGCTACTTTATCCAGTTCTTCTTCAGAAACCTTTTGGAAATGGGCAAAATCGAAACGTAAATATTCAGGGTGTACCAACGATCCTTTTTGTTCTACATGTGTTCCTAAAACTTCGCGCAGTGCACCATGCAGAAGGTGTGTGGCAGTGTGATTATTGGCAGTACTCTGACGAGCACTTATATTAACCACAGCTTTAAAATTACCATTGACATTGCTCGGTAATTGTTTAACCAGGTGTACAATAAGGTTGTTCTCTTTTTTTGTATCGATGATTGAAATTTTCTCATCGCCCTGCTGGATATAACCGGAATCTCCAACCTGACCACCGCTCTCGGCATAAAAAGGAGTTATGTTGAATACAAGTTGGTAAAGTTCTTTGTTTTTAGCTTTTATTTTTCGATATCTGGTGATAAAAACTTCAGTTTCGAGATAATCGTATCCGATAAATTCTTCGCGATCGTCTTGCTGTAGAACTTGCCAGTCGTCAGTTTCAATGGCTGTTGCGTTACGAGCACGTTCCTTTTGTTTATCCATCTCAATCTGGAACTCTTCGCGATTAACAACCAATCCGTTTTCTTTTAAGATCAGTTCCGTTAGATCTAATGGAAATCCAAATGTGTCGTATAATTCAAATGCCACAGCACCATGTACAACATTGAAGTTTTTCTCTTTAGTGTCGGCAATGATTTTATCCAGCATATTTATACCTGTAGATAAAGTTCTTAAGAAAGATTCTTCCTCTTCTTTGATAACTTTTTCTACAAGAACTTTTTGTGCCTGCAACTCAGGATAAGCTTCGCCCATTGTGGCAATAAGCGTATCAATAAGTTTGTAAATAAAGGCTTCCTTACTGTTCAGGAAGGTATAACTGTAACGAACTGCACGACGAAGAATTCGACGAATTACATAACCCGCCTTGTTGTTAGAAGGTAACTGACCATCAGTAATAGAAAATGCAATGGTTCTGACGTGATCAGAAACTACACGCATGGCGATATCTATCTCTTCTTCTTTGCCGTATTCAAAACCTGAAAGTTCTGCTATTTTATTAAGTAATGGCTGGAAAATATCAGTGTCGTAGTTGGACGTTTTTCCTTGTATGGCACGACACAAACGTTCAAATCCCATACCGGTATCCACGTGTTTATTTGGAAGTGGCACTAACTCGCCGTTTGCTTTTCTGTTGAATTGAATAAATACAAGGTTCCAGATTTCTATTACCTGTGGGTGGTCTTTATTAACCAATGATTTGCCGTCAACTTTAGCACGCTCATCATCTGAACGCATGTCGATATGAATTTCTGAGCATGGACCACAAGGGCCAGTGTCTCCCATTTCCCAGAAATTATCCTTTTTATTTCCATCGATAATACGATCGGCCGAAATCCATTCTTTCCAGTTATCTGCAGCTTCATTATCACGTTCAACGTTATCTTCTTTGCTGCCTTCAAAAACAGTTACATATAATCTGTCCTTGTCTATCTTTAATACTTCAGTCAGGTATTCCCAGGCCCATTCAATAGCTTCTTTTTTAAAGTAATCGCCAAAAGACCAGTTGCCTAGCATTTCAAACATAGTGTGATGATAGGTATCATGCCCAACTTCTTCCAGGTCATTGTGTTTACCAGATACTCGTAGACATTTTTGTGAATTGGCTACCCTTGGACTAACGGGTTCGTTATTTCCCAAAAAAATGTCTTTAAACTGGTTCATACCAGCATTTGTGAACATCAAAGTAGGATCGTTCTTTACAACCATTGGTGCAGAAAGAACGATTTTGTGTTGTTTTGATCTGAAAAAATCCCAAAAACTCTTCCTGATTTCAGATGCCGTCATCATGTTTTGCTAATTTATAATGTCTGTTATTTATTTTTCAATACTAAAAAAGGCTCAAACAAAAGAATAGAGCCTGATTTTTTGATTTTAAGTTCATTAAATACTTAAATAGTATTCAAACCTTTACTAAACAAAAAAATTTCTTGCAAAGTTAGATTATTTACCTAATTTTGGACGATTCGTGGATAATTTTTTAATTTTAAAATAAAACTGATCAAGACATGTCTAAGGTCAAATACAGATACAATCCTGAAACACTTAGTTATGATCGTATTCAGAAAGGATTTAATTACTATTTTACCCGAATTTCAATCTACCTTACTTCTTTTCTGATTCTAGGTGTAATTCTATACTTTGTATATCCCTACATTTTTGAAAGTCCCAAAGAAAAGCGTCAGGCAAGAGAAATTCAGCAGCTTCTGTCTCAGTATGATATAATGAATAAAAAGCTGGATCAGGTTGAATCGGTATTAGAGGATATTGAACTTCGGGATGAAAATATTTACAGATCCATTTTTCAGGCAGATAGTATTCCAAAGACTATTCGCCGGGCTGGTTTTGGTGGTGTAAACCGTTACGAGCACCTTGAAGATATGGATAATAAAGAACTCGTTACAAAGACGGCCCGCAGGTTGGATATTGTAATGAAGCAATTATATGTGCAATCAACCTCGTTTGATGAAGTTATTGAGCTGGCTAAGCAGAAAGACGAAATGATTCGTTCAATTCCAGCCATTATGCCTATATCAAATAACGATTTACGCAGAACAGCCTCAGGTTGGGGATATAGGATACATCCAATTTATAAGGTGCGT
The DNA here is from genome assembly GCF_963674565.1 of uncultured Carboxylicivirga sp. Classification (NCBI taxonomy): domain Bacteria; kingdom Pseudomonadati; phylum Bacteroidota; class Bacteroidia; order Marinilabiliales; family Marinilabiliaceae; genus Carboxylicivirga; species uncultured Carboxylicivirga sp. Next base: position 3,297,480 of record NZ_OY771430.1, on the reverse strand, counting down.
AAATTTCATTATGGTATGGATTTTACGGCTCCAACCGGTACAGAAGTATATGCTACAGGTGATGGTGTAGTTTCCAAAATTACGAATGAAGTAAGAGGTTATGGTAAACGTGTTGAAATAGATCACGGTTTTGGATACACTACTTTGTATGCTCACATGAATGAATTTAATGTGAGAATGGGTCAAAAGGTGAAGCGAGGAGAGGTGATTGGTTATGTTGGTAACACAGGAACAAGTACAGCTTCTCACTTACATTATGAAGTGATTGAGAAAGGAAGAAAAGTTAATCCTCAGCATTACTATTTTAAAGAAGAACTTACTGCTGAGCAATATGACCGAATGATTCAGATTTCTTCGAACTCGAACCAAACATTCGATTAAAATCAATTCAATAAAAAATAAAAAAGCCGCGTAAAGCGGCTTTTTTTGTATGTCATTTTGTATCAGTATTGTTAACTGACGGGTTTAAGCGTATGAGCTGATATTGTAGTTGCTTTTGGAGAACTGATACCCATGCTTTTAATTGGTTTCTCAAAAGGCATGTAAAAATCGCCATCTTCGTCAATTAGCAAACGATTATTGAGTTCAGGAAAGTCGATGCGCGTCAGATCTTTGATTTTATGCAAGACCTGCTTTGAAGGATCGGGAAAAGTGCCTACACCCTTAATCTGGTGAAAGGAATGAATTTTTCCTCTGACAAAAGATCCGTCTGTATTAGTCCATATTTGGATAACAGGAGTTAAAGCATTGGCTCCACTCAAATTAAAACGGCTATAGGTGCAGAAATTCCCCAGGCTATAAGCAATGAAGCGATTTTTATAGATTTCAATTGAGCGAGGAACATGAGGTCCATGACCAAAAACAATGTCGGCTCCGGCTTCGATCATTGCATGAGCAAATTCATAAACATTACCTCTGTTTTCTCCATAAAAGATTTCCGTCTGTCGGGTTACGTGCTGGTGATCCTTGCCTTCGGCACCACCATGAAAAGAGACCACAACGTAATCACATTTATCTTTTAATTCTTTTACTATTCTAACAGCATTGTCTATGTCACCAATCTGAACCGTACCGGTATTGGGTGCAAACCCACAAAGACCAATTTTGTAATTTTCGAATACAAGTATATCGGTTGGCTTAGATTCAAGACCAGCAAAGGGTATTTTCAAGCTGTCAAGTATTGCTGTTGTTTTTCTTAAGCCGGCAGGGCCAAAGTCTCTGATATGATTATTGGCCAGGTTTAATAAGTTAAAACCAACCTTTTTTAATGTTGGGGCAAATGAAGTTGGTGTTTTAAATGCATAACATTTAGTGGTATCCTTGCATCTTTTGAAAACGGCTCCTTCATCCAAGAAAGCTCCTTCCAGATTACCAAAAACAATATCAGCCTCTGCAAAAACAGGCTGAACTTCTTTCAATAGTGGCCAGGGATCTTTGTTAGGAGGTAAATATTGAACGGAAGGGAAATGTGTGCCAAGCATCATATCGCCAACTCCAATAAATGACAGTCCACTTTTGGTTTGATTTGTTTGTGCAATTGCAAAGGAAAAGGATAAGATGGTGTAAATAATTATCCCAAAGCTTCTCTTCATAGTCAGATGTTTTGTTCAAAGATAATACTATTCGAGAAGGCAAGGCGCTTGCAGTTATAGTTTTTGTGGTTGGTAGGGCCCAACAGTAAAAAATTCTGAATAATAAAGATTTCTTATTTATGGCTATGTACAGATAGATTATTTGGTTTGGCAATTAGTTAAATTACTACTAATATTGTAATACTATCGTTTACTTGATTTAAAGGTGTAGTTGAGGGATGGATAATTCCGATATTCAACTAGTTAACAAATAAAGATACATGCCTTATAAAGAAAAGAAAGTCGAAAAGTTATATTACTCAATCGGCGAAGTTGCTGAGATGTTTGATGTTAATACTTCCTTAATTCGTTTTTGGGAGAAGGAGTTTGATGTGATTAAACCTCATAAGAACAAAAAGGGGAATCGCATGTTTACTCCTACTGATGTTGAGAACTTTCATCTTATTTTCCATCTGGTTAAAGAAAAAGGAATGACATTGAAAGGAGCTCAAAAAAAGCTGAAAGAAAATAGGGATGATACTATTCATGATTTTGAAGTAGTGTCAAAGTTGAAAGAGATCAGAGAACTGTTGATTGAGGTGAGGGATAATATCGATAATTAATGATGAGTAAAGTAAGGGATGTAATGAATGTGATGGAGCAGTTTGCGCCATCAGCTTTAAAAGAAGATTTCGACAATGTTGGGTTATTATTAGGAGATGCTGATGAAGAGATAAAAGGCGTGTTGGTAACCCTTGATATAACCGAAAAAGTGATTGATGAAGCCATTGCAAATAATTGTAATATGGTAGTTTCGCATCATCCAATTATGTTATCCGGGTTAAAAAAGATAACCGGGAAAAATGACATGGAGAGGGTTATATTAAAATCAATCAAAAATAATATCGCAATTTATGCATCGCATACCAATGCAGACTCAGTATTGGATGGTGTGAGTGGAAAAATGTGTGAGAAGCTCGGTTTGAAAAATTGCAGGATTTTATCTCCTAAGAAAGAGAGCCTTGTGAAATTGGTTGTATTTGTTCCGCTTGATCATGCAGAAAACGTAAGAAAGGCAATTTTTAAAGCGGGAGCAGGTGTAATTGGTGAATACGATTCATGTAGTTTTAACTTGGAAGGGCAAGGCACTTTCAGAGCAGGTGAAAATACCAATCCTTTTGTGGGAGAAAGAGGAGAGCTTCATTTTGAAAAAGAAGTGCGAATAGAGACCATTCTGCCTTCATATCTTAAAGGAAAAGTGGTTAGTGAGATGGTTAACGCTCATCCTTATGAAGAAGTAGCTTATGATATTTATCCTTTAAATAATGAATGGGAAAAAGCAGGGATTGGAATGATTGGTGAATTGGATGAATCCTGTGAAGAAGTAGATTTTTTAAAAGAAGTAAAAAAAACATTTAATGTTGGTTGTGTACGTCACACTCAATTATTGAACAAAAAAGTGAAGAAGATAGCTGTTTGTGGCGGTTCCGGAAGTTTTTTATTAGGCAAGGCAATGGCTGAAAAAGCGGATGTTTTTATTACGGGAGACTTTAAATATCACCAGTTTTTTGATGCTGAAGAGCGAATTGTGATTGCAGACATAGGACATTTTGAAAGCGAACAATTCACTAAAGAAGTTTTTTTTGAGTTACTTACAAAAAAATTCTCTAATTTTGCAGTCCGTTTATCATTAGAGAATACCAATCCAGTAAATTATTTATAAAGAATGGCAACAATAGATCCGAAAGCAAAAGAAAAAGAGATGTCAGTAGAAGAAAGACTGAAAGCTCTTTACGACCTTCAAACAGTGGAGTCTTCGATTGACAAGATTCGTACGCTTAGAGGTGAGCTTCCTTTGGAGGTTCAGGATTTGGAAGATGAGATTGAAGGGTTGGATACCCGTATGGCTAACCTTGACGGGGAGATTAAAAGTTTGAATGACGCCATCCTGGGTAAAAAGAACGAAATTAAAGAATCAGGTTTGCTGATTAAAAAATACGAAGCGCAACAAATGAATGTGCGTAACAATCGCGAATTCGATTCTTTATCTAAAGAGATTGAATTTCAGAAACTGGAAATCGAATTATGCGAAAAGCGTATTAAAGAGTTTACTGCTGAGTTGAAAAACAAAAAAGAAGTTGGCGAATCTTCAAAACAATTATTGGAAGATAGAAAAGCTGACCTTGCAGCCAAAAAGAAAGAACTTGACGAGATTGTAGGCGAAACTCAGGTTGAGGAAGAGCGAATGATTCAAAAATCAGAAGAAATTGCAACAAGTGTTCCTGAACGTTTGTTAACCGCTTTCAGAAGAATTCGTAAGAATGCCAGAAACGGTTTAGCTGTCGTTACAGTTGAGCGTGATGCTTGTGGTGGTTGTTTTAATAAAATTCCACCTCAGCGCCAGTTAGATATCGCTTCACACAAAAAAGTAATTGTTTGTGAGTATTGCGGTCGTATTTTGGTTGACAGAGCGATTGGTGGTGAAGAAGCTGCAGAGTAATTACTGCCAGTAAAAAATATTAAATTGCAGCCGGACATTTGTCCGGCTGTTTTTGTTATGTTGATATTGAAATTGATGAAGATTGTATTATCTGTTTTTCTGATTCTCGTTTCATTTTCTCTCCATTCTCAGAACAAAGAATGGTTAAGTCCTAAAGCACAGTTGTGTTTGAGCGAAGAGTATCTTTATGATTTTTCAGATTTCGGACCTCTGAACGAAGATGAAACCTACTATTTAAGTGCTTATAGGTATTTTTTACAATATGTTAGTAATGAGAATGAAGATTGGCTTAAATCTTTTGAGAAAGAACAGAGCAGACTACTCAAAATAATAAAAACAGAAAATCAGAAATCAAATATGATGCTCATTAATCTTGATGTTCAGTTGGGATTAATGCAGGTAATGAAAGGAGATGAGATATCTGGGGTTTATAATATCTATAAAGCTTATAAGTCGTTTGAAGGATTAGATAAGAACAAATGTGATGCCCTGGAATATCAAAAGCTAAACGGTTTGTTTCTGATTTTTGCTGATCAGGTTGAAAATCAATATGGTTTCTTGTCCTGGTTGTTTGGAATTGAAGGAGATAGTGAGCTGGGTTTTCAGTTATTACGATCGTACATAAGTCAAACAAGATACAAGGACGGTTTGCACAAAGAAGGCCTATTGTTATTGGCCTACAGTAGTCTGCAGTTTTCAAATATTGAAAGAACGGAGTTAGAGTGGCTTCTGGAGGAAGCTGAAAGATATGGATCCCCTGTACTTTCTTTTGTTGTTGCCTTAAATGCGGTTAAGATTAATGAGTCTAAACTGGTTTTTGACTGGATTCACGATTGGAAAGGACATCAGATTCACAAGTTTCCTTTGCTTGGATATATAAAAGGAAGGTATTTGCTAAATGAACTGAAGGAGGAAGGAATTGCCTATTTGGAGCAATATTGTAATGATGGCAATAGAAATCGGTATTATGCTGATGCAATTTATAGAATTGCCAGATTCTGTCATGTTAAAGAAGAGGGGATTAAAAGAGATGCCTGGCTAAGGTTGATTGATGAAACTGATAATCTCACAACCAGTCTGGATCGACAGGCAAAGTCTGAATACGGGATGTTAAAAGATTCTCCTGTTGCATTAGTTAAAGCACGGTTTTTAATTGATGGAGGTGAATACCTGACTGCCATAAGTGTTTTAAATACAGATTCTCTGAGCCATTATTCTACTTTTTATGAGATTGAATGGTGGTATCGTTTGGCAAGGGCAGAGCATCTGCTGAATAATTATAAACAAGCCTTATTGGCCTATGACAAGGTTATATCTTTGTCTGGCGATGATAGTCGATATTTTGGACCTTATTCAGCTTTGTTAGCATCAGAGATTATGGTTAAAAAAAGTGACAAAGAAAAAGCCAGAAACTACTTGTTAAAAGCGTCAGACTTAAATACTGGTGAATACCAAAAAGAAATTACGATTAAGATTGAGGCTGCATTAAAAAAGGGGGATAGCTAGTATTTTATTGCATTATTGAGCCTCTTTATGCTACCGACCGTACGGTTTATATTAAATTTACAACTATTTAAGATTTAGATAGCCTAAATATCTTATGTATCTACTATTTTTGTGTAAATTGTGAATCTAAAATTATTAATTACTTAACCGTTTTATTATGAAAAATAGTTTACTTTTTTCTCTTCTTTTATTATTTGCTGTCTTTTCAGGAGTGAATGGGCAAAACTTATTGCTAAATCCCGGTTTCGAAAATTGGAGTGATGTAAATACTCCTTCCGATTGGACGAAAGCTGAGAATGTGACTCAGGAATCGACTATAGTACACTCGGGTACTTATTCGATAAAACATACTGCGGATGGTACCAAAGATATTTCACAAACTGTTTCCGTAACTGAAGGTACGAGCTATAAAATTTCTTTATGGTATTATATTGAGTCTGGAGATGGAACTGATGCAAGAATTTATTCCTATTGGAGAAACACAGGAACTAATTTAAATGACCATCTTGATGAATTGAGGTTAAATAATGGTTATTTTCCTGATGAAAAAGGTGTTTGGAAAAATTATGAGGTAATTTTGACAGCACCTGCAACGGCAAATGAATTATATTTTGAAGTAAGATCTTATGGAACTGCTGTTGTATATTGGGATGATTGTTTGGTTGAAGAGTATACTCCTACAGGTACTGTTGAATTAACTACACCTAATGGTGGAGAAGCATATTCTGCTGGGCAAAGTGTTCAGATTGGTTGGAATTCAACTGGTGTTTCAAATGTTTATTTTGAAGTCCTTGGTGAAGATGGTACTTGGGAGCAAATTTCTGATGAGATCGCATCAGTTGATGGAGCTAATACCTATGATTTTGCCATTCCTGCGAATGCATGGTCATGGGATGGTTATAAATTGAAGGTTGTTGATGCTACCTCAACTTCTATTTTTGATGAATCAGATGCTGCCTTTTCAATTGATGGTCATGACATAGAGTTACTATGGACCGATTTTGCGACAGATTTAACTCCTTGGACTGCCATTTCAGTGGATGTGAGTGGATCGGCTGAGTGGGCTCAGAATGTTTATAATGATCAACCTCACGCCCTAATTAATGGATATAATGCAGGAGAAAATGAAGATTGGTTAGTTTCACCTGTAATTAATCTTGATAATTCGACTATTGAAACAATGGAATTTATTTCAGCGTCTAAATATGGAGTTAATGACGGTCTTGTTGTAAAATATTCTACTGATTATGATGGAGGAGGAGATCCTTCAACTGCAACCTGGGTAAATATGGAAGGGTTTACTTTAGGTGATGGAACAGATGCTTGGGTTAAATCTGGTATTGTTGATATCAGTTCTTTATCTGGTAATGTATATTTTGCTTTTGTTTATACATGTACAGATAATCCTGTACGTTGGAGAGTCGCAGATATTTATATTTCAGGTAAGGATACAGCTACTGGTCTTGACAAAAAAGAAACAAAGACAGTGAAAGTAGTTCCAAATCCATTCTCAACTGAATTTAAGGTAGAGGGAGCTGATGTTACAGGTGTTATTTTATACAATGCTGCTGGTCAGTTGGTGAAAAATGTTCCTGCTATTTCAGGTGTTGTTTCAACTTCAGATTTGAGCAAAGGAATGTATATCCTTCAGATTAAAATGGCTGATGGAACCGTAACAACTCAAAAAGTGATTAAGAAATAAGTATTAAAATCATTTATATGTAACCGCAGTTCTGTTTGAGCTGCGGTTTTTTATTGGTGTTTCGGATCGCATCTACTTTGAAAGATTGTAATTTGGATGCGATCCGAATTGCATTTCATAAAGAATCACCTCACAGTACTTTCATTTCTGTACAACCCCATTATAAACGAATGGGTTAGGATAAAAAATGTCCGTATGGATTAAATTGCCCTGCTCTTCAGGGCAGGAATAAAGAAATATATCCAATCATTAGATCTTTCAAGGTTAATGTAGTAGCAATAAAAAAGCACCGTGATCAATAATATACCACGATGCTTTGCTTTGTATTTGTTGATGGGATATGAAGGGTTAACGAAACAGTTTGTCAATCATATCAGTATTGGTCATATTCGGTAATGTAACTTTTAAATTGGGATTAGCTTTCATAGCTCTTTTAATGGCAAAAACAGCGCCTTCGTTACGTGCCCAGCTTCTACGTGTTATTCCATTGTTTACGTCCCAAAAAAGCATATTTTGCAATCGTTTATTGGCTTCTTCTGTACCATCCAATAACATGCCGAAACCACCGTTGATAACTTCGCCCCAGCCGACACCGCCGCCATTGTGAATACTAACCCATGTTGCTCCACGGAACGAATCACCGATAACATTCTGAATTGCCATATCGGCAGTATAACGTGAGCCGTCATAAATATTGGATGTTTCACGGTAAGGACTATCCGTACCAGACACATCATGATGGTCGCGACCTAATATAACTGGTGCAGAAAGTGTACCATCGGCTATGGCTTTGTTAAACGCTTCAGCAATACGAATACGACCTTCTGCATCGGCATATAGAATGCGAGCCTGAGAACCAACTACTAGTTTATTTCTTCCGGCTTCTTTTATCCAGTGTATATTATCTGCCATTTGCTGTTGTATTTCAACAGGAGATTCCTGTCGCAATTCTTCCAGCACTTCTGTCGCAATACGATCAGTCTCGGCAAGATCTTTAGGATCGTTGCTGCTGCATACCCAACGGAACGGACCAAATCCATAATCGAAACACATGGGCCCCATTATATCCTGCACATATGATGGATATTTAAAGTCACCATTTTCTTTTATAATATCAGCACCGGCACGACTCGATTCCAACAAAAATGCGTTTCCGTAGTCGAAGAAATACATGCCTTGAGCAGTCAGCTTATTAATTGCAGCAACATGGCGACACAAACTTTCCTTAACTTTTTCTTTGAATAATTCTGGTTGAGTTGCCATCATATCATTCGCTTCGTCGAATGATAAACCTACCGGGTAATAGCCACCAGCCCATGGGTTATGTAATGATGTTTGATCTGATCCTAAATCAACGTGAATGTTTTCCTTTGCAAATTTCTCCCAGACATCTACAATGTTTCCATGGAAAGCTATCGAAATCACTTCATGATTTACTTTGGCAATCATTACTCTTTCGCAGAGTTCATCAAGATCCTCAATTACTTCATCAACCCAGCCCTGAATGTGTCGTGTATGTATTGCTTTGCCATTAACCTCGGCTATCACACTGATACATCCGGCTATATTTCCGGCTTTGGGTTGAGCACCAGACATGCCTCCCAATCCTGCTGAAACGAATAATTTACCAGTGAGATCAGCTTTGCCATTCGATATTTTTCTACCTGCGTTCATAATGGTAATCGTAGTACCATGTACGATTCCCTGCGGACCAATGTACATATAGGAACCGGCTGTCATCTGACCGTATTGTGTTACCCCCAGAGCATTGAATCGCTCCCAGTCGTCGGGTTTCGAATAGTTAGGAATCATCATGCCATTGGTAACAACAACACGTGGGGCATCCTTGTGTGATGGATACAATCCCATGGGATGGCCCGAATACATTGTCAATGTTTGCTCATCGGTCATCTCGGCAAGATATTTCATGGTTAGGCGGTATTGAGCCCAGTTTTGAAATACAGCTCCATTTCCACCATAGGTAATCAATTCATGCGGATGTTGAGCTACTGCGTAATCAAGGTTGTTTTGAATCATCAGCATAATAGCTGCCGCCTGTTTTGATTTGTGTGGAAATTCATCAATGTGACGAGCTTTCAACTCATAATCGGGGCGGTACCGGTACATGTATATCCGGCCAAAAGTATTTAGCTCATACAAAAACTCGGTAGCCAGTTCGGCATGATGCTCTGTTGGAAAATAACGTAAAGCATTTTGAAGAGCCAGTTTTTTCTCTTCCTGTGTTAATATATCCTTTCGTTTTGGAGCATGATTAATATTAGGATCATATTCCTTTTTTGGAGGAACGGATGATGGTATTCCTTCTAAAATTGCTGCTTTAAACTGTTCAGGGGTCATTTGTTTTTAATTTGTCAATGTTCTTGTTCTGCTAAATACAAAGTACCGGCTTTTTATAAACAAGTTTTATGACATAGCGCAATTAGAAGAGCAGTAAAAAGGTGAGATTCGTCAATTGTTCAGATCATTCCGTTATCAATTAACAGAATAATATGCTCAATCATCACATCATCACCATCGCTGTCAAATTCCGATTTTAGGTTGGAGCCAAATAAACGGGCTATTCCCTGCCAGAACACCGCCGAAACTCCTCCTTTATATTCTTTAATCAGTTCGTAGGTAGTATCACCTGTCTCACGATTAATGAGCTTAATTAAAAGCTTGCCTTGTGAGAAGGTTAGTTTTTTAAGCGGTGTCTCAAATTCTTCAAAAAGCTCTTTTTCTCTCTGTTTAAGATATTTCTTACGTTCCTTTGGTTCTGTAATCAGGGCAAGATTAGAATTGATATCGTTAATGGTATAACTTGCTCTACGGGCGTAGGGCAGTGTAATCTTTACATTATGAACCAGCTTGGAGTATCTCCGTTTTTGTCTTTTATTTTTAAACTTAAAAGGGGGCATTACTGGAACCTCTTTTAGTGTGATATGAGGGATTGTATCATTATCGATTATCTGATGATTTAATATAATGTCCCTAATTCTAATCGTGTCTTTTTGTGCCAATACAGTATAATTGCTTCCTGTAATCAGTATGATAAAAAGCAATATTCCTGAATATCTATTTGGCTTAACACGCATCATGTTTTTTATACCAGAACAATCAAATGGTTGTTTCGTTGAAAGCAACTTATATTGCTTTCTGTAAAATTACAAACAAAAAAACGGAGTAGCGATAGCTGCTCCGTTAAATCATTTTTTCAATCTTTTACTCTTTTTTATCGTTGACAAAAACAATTTCCATTTTATCTGCTTTTTTAAAGAATGTTTTAGCCAGTTTTTGTAATTGTTTTGAAGTCATTTTTTCAATAATAGTCTCATAATTTTCAGGAAGATCGTTATTGATTCCCTGGATATAATATGTTCGGAGAATATTCATCCAATAACCGTTGTTTTCCTTTTGTTCTTTGCGGTTTTTAAGCATATTTAAGCGGGTTTTGTTCAAATCCTCCTGAGTAACACCTTTTTTGATAATCTTATCAATTTCGGCATAAATTAATGGAATTAATGTTTCGTATTTGCCCGGATCAGTATCAAAACCAATGCTTATAACAGCATCCTGTTTAGGAATGCGATTACTGCTTGCTCTTACACCAACACCATAGGTTCCTCCTTCTTTCTCCCTGATTTCTTCTGTATATCTCAAAGTCAGAATTTTCTCAATAAACGATAAGCCTATTCGGTTCTCAGGGGTATACTCTAATTCATTATCGAAATAGATTTTAACTGTGGCTTTAGGATCAGCAAAATTAATCGGGATGCGCTTAATAGTTTCTCCTTTAGGAGCTGAGACATTATTGTCTACCCAATTTTCTTTTGTATCATTGCTTCTGATGGCTCCCAGGTATTTGGCTGATATTTCTTTTGCTGTTTCTTTGTCAATATCACCCACGATAAAAAAGGTGAAGTCAGCAGCATTATTAAAACGCTCCTTGTATATTTCCTTCATTCGTTCAAAAGAAACCTTATTCAGAAAATCTTCGCCAAACAATAACGTTCGTTCATTATAGTCAGATCTCAAGAGAACCAGGCTATCATTAAGTATTTTGTTGGGATTATCACCAATGTTGGCAATGTAAGCCAGGTTACGTTGCATAAAAGTATTATAGGCTTCCTTATCAAAGCGAGGCTTCTCAAATTTCATATAGGCCAATTGCATCATTGTTTCAAAATCCTCCGGGCGACAATGTCCACTAATAGATTCAGAAAGATCACTGACTGAAAAGCCAACTGAGGCTGTTTTTCCAGTTAATGCCTTTTTTAGGTCTGATGCACTCAAATCACCAATTCCAAACAACGACATAAAATCAGACATTACACCAATGGTTGCCAGATCTTTTGTATCATACAACGAAGAACCACCTTTGCTGTAGCTTTGCAAGGAAACTTGATTTTTATTATAATCGGCAAAACGATAAATAACTTTGGTGTTGTTGTTTAGTGTCCATTCGACAGCATCAAATTCTGGTAATTCTTTTTCTGCTACTACTTTGCCTTCAACAGGTAACGAACTAATCAGGTTATCATCAACTTGCTCATCTACATAAGGCTCAATGTCTTTTTGCTTTACTTTTTCAATAATCGCAAAACTTTCTTCTTTGTCTAAATGATTTATTCCTTCTTTATCCGGACCAGTAATAATGATGACTGCATTCTCGGTTGAATAGGCTTTTCTGAATATCTCTGTCAGTTCATCAACAGTGACGGATGGAATGACGCTTTTAGCAAATTCATACTCATACTCAATGCCGGGCATAGGAGTATTATTCAGGTAAAGTTCTTTAAATTCATGACAATAGCTATCGTGCGAGATTTTATCTCTACCTTTATAATAGTTCTCATAACCCAGTAAGAATGAAGCTTTGGCTCTCTCAAGCTCAGTTTCCGTAAAACCATGTCTTTTTATTCTCTCAACCTCAGTTAATATTGCTTCAAAAGCAATGTCTTCCTCATTGTCTTTGGCAGTGGCTGAAATATAAAATAAATCGCTTGTTTTTGTTAAACCTGAAAATCCGATACTTCCGGTTATAAAAGGAGGTGTGCCTGTCTCCAATAATTCAGAAATACGTGAGCGGATCATACTGGAAACTAAGGATTCCAAATATGACTTTCTGAAAGTTGCATGAGTTTTGTTTTCCGGTAAAACAGCATCATGACGAATATAAAGCGAGATACTTGATTGATTAGCCTCTTTATCAGTAGCTAACACAAAATCCATCTCTTTTTTAGGATCAATAGTTACATAATAACGTTCTTTGGCATTTTCAACAGCTGGAATTTTTGAAAATAAAGCTTTTACTTTTTCTTCAATCTCATCAACATCAATATCGCCAACAATAGCAATTGCTTGAAGATCGGTACGGTACCAATCGTGATAGAAACGACGAAGCTCTTCATAATCAAATCCATTTATTACTTCATAGTCACCAATAACATCTCTTTTACCATATTTTGAACCATTGTAAAGAACCGGAGAGAATTGTGCTCTCAATCTGAAACCTGCATTTCTTCGGGTTCGCCATTCTTCTGAGATAACACCTCTTTCATCATCAATTTCTTTGGCGTCAAGTGTAAGATTATCCGACCAATCATGAAGAATTAGTAGACAGGTATCTATCAAACCTTCCGGTCCAACCGGAACATTACTCAAATTGTAAACAGTTTCATCTTTTGCAGTGTAGGCATTAATATTTCTGCCAAAAGCAACACCATGTCTTTCAAGGTTGTTGATAATGCCTTTGTCAGGAAAGTTCTTAGTGCCATTAAAGGCCATGTGCTCTAAAAAGTGAGCTAAACCATTTTGGTTATCATCTTCAAGTATGGCTCCTACATTTTGGATAATATAAAAACTTGCTCTTTCCTTTGGTTCCTCGTTGTGTCTAATGTAATACGTTAAACCATTTTTTAAAACTCCGGTTCGAATTGCAGAATCCAAGGGAACAGGGGTGTTTAAATCAAATTGAGGTAAAGCGGGTGAAAGTATTGCGAATAGCAAAAAAGTAATTAATAATATATGTTTCATTCTTATCGTTTTTTCAAATTTAACAAATAATGAATTTTATATAGTATATTCAACATAGTTTAACAACTGACAATTAAGGTCTACTGCACTAGTAACTCATTTTGTGCCCTTTGCTTATTATTTTATTGGATAAATCATTTTTTGAGAGGCATTCAATTTAAATAATTTTAGATTGAAGTGAATTGGTTGCAAAACGGATTCAGATTGTGTTATTAGAATTCTTAAAGGATTTTTCAACTCTATTGGCCATGGTTTGTTATGAAACTAGACATTGTAACAAAGTGAATAATCTTTAAATATGAATAGTAAGAAATATCCTATAGTTGTTATTGGGGGAAGTATAGCCTCAATTAGCTTCATCAGAACCCTTAGGGAAACAGGAATTAATGATACCGTTTTATTGATCTACGGAGAAGATCGTTTACCTTACAAAAGAACCAAAATCAATAAAAACATGGTTCGAGGTTTTGATAAAGATGACTTTATTATTGCAGATAAAGCATGGTATCAAAACAATAATGTAGAATTATTAAATACATGGGCGACATCAATTGATGCTCAAAATAAACAAATCCTTTTCGAAGAAACAGATCCAATTGGATACAATAAACTTTTATTGGCAACTGGAGCTGGGTCGGTTATTCCTCGTATTTCGGGTATAGAGCCTGCAGACATGCATTCGGTTCAAAATGCGTCGGATGTTGAGCGATTATTAGAAGTTGCCAATAATAAAAAAAGATTTTTGATTGTAGGAGGTGGAGTCGAGGGTATCGAAACTGCCGATCAGCTCATTCGAAAAGGGAAAGAAGTGATTCTTGCGAGTCGTATGAAGTATCCCCTTCAGAAATTGTTTCCGCATGAATTTATACAACCGTTGGAGGAAGCAATGTTAAAACGAGGTGTTCAATTGTACTCAGGGGTATCGGTAAATTCTGTTGAAAGGGTAGGAGATCATTTCACAACCAAATTAAGAGGTGATATAATTGAATTTGATGAAATTGTAAGCAGTACAGGTACGTTACCAAATATACAGTTAGCGAAAAGTGCGGGACTGATGACTGAGAAAGGAATTATTGTTGATGAATGGATGCATACTTCCAATGAAGATATTCTGGCAGCTGGTGATGTTGCTCAGCATCATAGTGGCATCATAACAGGCCTGTGGCACGCTGCGGAGCATCAGGGTAAACTGGCTGCATTAAACCTTTACGAGAAGAAGGAGAAGCATACTTTACCACCTTATCGTTTAAAAACAGAGGTGTTTAATTTATTTTTATTCTCGGCTGAATATGAGAAGTTAGTTCCTGAAGAGTACGAAATTGTGAAGGAAGATGAAAAAGGAGTAAAGCGCTGGTTATATTTTAAAGATGATAAATTGAAAGCAGCTTTAATGCTTAATGATGGACTAAGGGCCAAAAAATATCAGCAAGGGTTGATGGAAGAATGGAGCAAAAAAAGATTTAAAGAAGAGTTGCCTTTGCAGGCTCCATTATCTTTTAATTTTTCGCCTTCTTTCTAATGATTTAATAATTTAAAACATGAAGTTAATCACTATCGTTTTGAATCTGAGTTAGGGTTTATATTTTTGTTGATAGAAGAAGAAACAAATACTAAAAATTAAACTGTTTTGCCATGACGAAGACCATTGAAAAGGGTGTTTATTCAGAAATAGGCGAATTAGAAGGTGTTATTTTGCATACCCCTGGAAAAGAGGTTGAAAATATGACTCCAACAAATGCAGAAAGAGCTCTTTATAGTGACATCTTGAACTTGTCAGTTGCTGTAGAGGAATATAAGCAGCTGGCTGGTGTTTTAGAGAAAGTAACACAAACATTTCAGGTTAAAGACTTACTGACAGACATACTTGATCAACCTAAAATAAGATTGGGACTGATTGAAAAGATATGTACTTATGAACAGGTCCTGAACATGAAGGAGTTCTTACTGGATTTGCCGACTCCCGAATTGGCAAGGCAATTAATAGAGGGTGTTGATTTGCAAAAAAATTCCCTCACTACTTTCTTGTCTGACGAACGTTATGCACTGCGACCTTTACATAATTTCTTTTTTACCCGAGATGCCAGTGTCAGTATTTACAATAAAGTTCTGGTTTCTAAAATGGCAAATAAGGTAAGAGAACGTGAAGCAATATTGATGGAAGCCATCTTTAATCATTCTAATCAAATTAAGGCAGAGTCAGTCAATCCTAATAGTTATTATAATATTGGTGCTGAAACAACCATTGAAGGTGGGGATGTGCTTATTGCAAGAGAAGATATACTAATTATTGGAAACAGTGCACGAACGTCATCTCAGGGCATTGATTTTATTGTCAATCAGATGAAGCAAAAAAAGGACAAAAGATACATAGTTGTCCAACAGCTTCCGGGTGAACCTGAATCGTTCATACACCTCGATATGGTTTTTACCCTTTTGGATAAAGACGCCTGTATGGTTTATGAACCGTTGATTATGAAATTAAACCGATATGGTACAATCTTAATTAGTTTAGACAATGGGGAAGTAGTATCGATCGAAAAGAAAGATAACCTGCTTTCGTGTCTTAAGGAATTGGGAATGGATTTGAAACCCATTTCTTGTGGTGGTTCTTCTGATATGTGGATTCAGGAGCGCGAACAATGGCACAGTGGAGCTAATTTCTTTGCCATTGCTCCTGGAAAAGTTATGGGATATGCCCGTAATGTTTATACTATGGAAGAAATGAATAAGAATGGCTACGAAATTATTAAAGCCATCGATGTGATTGAAAATAATATCAATCTTACTGATTACGAAAAATATGTGGTTACTATTGGAGGTTCAGAGTTGGCTCGTGGTGGAGGTGGTGCCAGATGTATGACTATGCCTGTAAGAAGGAAGTCAGTTAATTGGTAAAGAAAAATTAGACTTATTAAAAGTATAGAATAGGAAAGGCTGTCAACATTGCTAATGACAGCCTTTCTTGTGGTATGAAAGTGTATTATGACATTATTTCCTGTACCAGATCAGAGGCTTCTTTCAGGGTAATAGCTGAGAATACTTTTAACCCAGATTCATCAATTATTTTTTTACCTCCTTCGGCATTTGTACCCTGCAAACGCACAATGATAGGCACATTGATTTCTCCAATTTTTTTATAAGCTTCAACTACTCCCTGAGCAACACGATCACAACGAACGATTCCGCCAAAGATGTTGATTAAAATAGCTTTTACATTGGGATCATTCAAAATGATCTTTAAACCGGCCTCAACTGTTTCTGCATTGGCACCTCCTCCAACATCAAGGAAATTGGCTGGTTCACCACCGGAAAGTTTAATGATATCCATGGTTGCCATGGCCAAGCCTGCACCGTTAACCATACATCCAACATTGCCATCTAATTTTACAAAATTAAGATTGCTTTTAGAGGCTTCTGTTTCTGCCGGGTCTTCTTCATTTAGATCGCGCATTGCTTCATAATCAGGGTGACGGAACAATGCATTGTCATCCAGATTTACCTTGGCATCAACAGCCAATATTAAATTATCTGATGTTTTTAATACAGGATTTATTTCAAACATAGAGGAATCAGTTCCAACATATGCATTATAAAGGGCTGTAACAAACTTTGTCATTTCCTTGAAAGCTTTGCCTGATAGTCCCAGGTTAAAAGCAATTTTTCGGGCTTGAAAAGCCTGTAAACCTAATCCCGGATCAATCTCTTCCTTAAAAATAAGTTCAGGAGTTTTAGCAGCTACCTCTTCAATATCCATACCACCTTCGGTTGAATACATTATGATGTTTTTTCCGGTTTGACGGTTAAGCAAAACACTCATGTAAAATTCAGCGGTATCACTTTCTCCAGGGTAGTAAACATCCTGGGCAATTAGTACTTTATGCACTGTTTTACCTTCGGGTCCTGTTTGGTGTGTTACCAGATTCATCCCGAGAATATCTTCCGCCTTGTTTTTAACTTCATCCAGTGTCTTTGCCAGTTTAACACCGCCGCCTTTTCCACGTCCGCCAGCATGTATCTGGGCTTTTACAACCCACCATCCGGTTCCGGTTTTAGCTTGTAATTCTTTTGCGGCTTCAACAGCCTGATCTGGGGTTAAGGCTACAATACCTTCCTGAATAGTAACTCCAAATGATTTTAAGATTTCTTTTCCTTGGTATTCGTGAATGTTCATATAAAGGGATTTAGTATCTGTATTAAAAATCTATAATTAATTATCGCTGATATTTTTGCGATTACTATTAAAAACAGGAATAGTACTATTTTTGTTGTCAAAATTCTGATTAATGAGAAAATTAAAGAATATAGAGCTTAACAGACTAAGTGTAGAAGAGTATAAAAAGGCCGATAAATTGCCGGTAGTCGTGGTGTTGGATAATATCAGAAGTCTTAATAACGTAGGATCAGTTTTTAGAACTTCTGATGCTTTGAAAGTGAGTAAGATTATGTTATGTGGTATTACGGCAACTCCGCCTCATAACGATATCCATAAAACAGCTCTGGGCGCAGAAGATGCCGTTGATTGGGAATATTATGAAGATACACTAGAAGCAATCAATAAATTAAAAGACGAAGGTTTTATGATCTGCAGTATTGAACAGGTTGAAAACAGTGTTTCATTGCCTGATTTTAATGCAGAGATTGGCAAAAAATATGCTTTGATACTTGGAAATGAAGTGAAGGGAGTGCAACAACAAGTTGTCGATGCCAGTGATGTTTGTATTGAAATTCCTCAATATGGAACAAAACACTCTTTTAATGTTTCGGTAACTACAGGTATTGTTTTGTGGGAATTCTTTCGCAAGATAGAACTAGAATAAACTAGGAATACTGCATTAAAAAAGGGAGACTCATAGTCTCCCTTTCTTGTATATTGTAATTAGTTAATTACTGTACAATTGATTTGAATGTAGCATCTTCGAAGAATTTAGCGAATTCAAGATCTTTCACTGCATATTCTTTGAATTTACCATCCAACTCAGTAGCCTTACGTAATGCATCAAACATTAAGTCGTTTTGACCTGTTCTGGCACCTACGATAGCTTTTAAGTAATATTTGAAACCAACTTCCATTGTGTTAGCATTGATAGTTGACAAAGCAGCATCGTAGTTTTTAGCTAAAATTTTAGCTAAAGCAGCGTTGCAGCTTGTGCTGTTACCAAAGTAACGGATAGCATTGTCATATTCACCTTTATGGATAGCAACAATACCTAAGTTGTTATCAAGCTCAGCACCAGCACCAGCAGCAGCTCCGAAGAACTCTTCAGCTTTAGCTAAGTCACCTTCGCGAAGAGCGATAACTCCTAAGTTGTTGTTTACTTCAGCAACACCGCCTTTAATGCTGTTCGCTTTTTCGAAAGCAGATTTAGCACCAGCTAAGTCACCTTTAGCATAAAGAGTAACTCCAATGTTGTTAGCAGCTCTCCAACATTTAGGATATTTATCAGCAGCAGCTTTGTAAATTGCTAGTTGTGCATCAACGTCTTCAGTTAAAGTAGCAGCGTAAAGCAACTCTTCAATATTTAATTCAGCAGGAGTGCTTGCAGCTAGTTCAGAAATTTCTGCATCTGATTTACCGATAACGTCAACGTTAACAGACATTTTAGAACGACGAAGTTTAGGAAGAATTTCGTCAGCAACTACTTTGAAAGTTTCAGACATGTTCTTGATTTCACGCTCACGTACTTCAGGATCGCTGTACATAGAAAGAACGCGCAAGATTAATTCTTTATCCTGGATGTCTGATTTTTCCATTAAAGCTTTAAAGCCTTCCCAGTCTTCTGGAGTATTTTTTAATGTAAAGAAGTCAGCTTCTTTAGCACCGTCAACTTTTGCTTTTTTCAATTCACGTGACAAGTAATCTTTAGCAACTTTTTCACGCTTAGAAGCTAAGCTTGTGTTTAAGTCAGTTGGTCCGTCAGGAGAAGCATAAGCAGAAATTTGTACGCCTTTGAATTCTTTGTTTTCAGCAGCCTGAGCTTCTTTGATGAAGTCTTTCAATGCAGCGATTTCTTCTTTACGTAATTCTGTTCCACGAATGCTGGCTTGTTGAATCAAGAAATAGATGTCAGCCAATTTTTCTTCAGGAATAATACGTTGGAAGTTGTCAGCACCGATAGCAGCCTGAGCTCCCTGGTCAGCAACCAAAGTAGCAGTAGCAATAACACCGTCAGCAATTTTGTAATCATCAAATTCTGAAGTGCTTCCACCTTTAGTAGCTTTGATACGAACAACAAGGTCAGAAACTTTCATGTTGTCGTTATACTCAACAGAGTTGGTGTAAGTGAAAGAACCACCATTTGTGTAAGAGATAACTTTTTCGTTACCTTCAACGCTTTCTCCTTGGAGTTTATAAGATGGGAAAGCAGTTTCGCCACCTTCATAGACCAAAACAGGAGTAGCTTCTAATGCTACCTTCTTGTCGAAATATTTTTCAGGAATCTGAACTTTAATTTCAACATCAACTTTACCTGCATGAGCTTCCAAAACTTCAGGAGTTACGGTATACTTAACTTCAGGTGCGCCTTTTTTCATCTTATCCAACCCAGCACAGCTAGCTAAAAGTGCTGCAAGAGCTAGAGTTGCAAATAGGTTGATTCTTGTTTTTTTCATAATGTTTACCCAATTATTTGTTTTTGAACTTAATTCATAGATGAACTCTACAAATTTAAGAATGTTTTTAAAATATAAAAGATCAGTGTAAGATTTATTGCAAATATAGATATTATCTGAATTTAATACAATTCAATAAAGTTTCCAAATTGGTTTTAATTCCAACAAAAGTATGTTATATCCATACTTTTGTCTTTAACCTAATAATGTCATTAAGTTAATGCGGGTTATTCCTTTTTGATAATCATTCCCTATGAGATTGATGAGTGTGTTATAAACTTGTTCGTCTGTCTCGAAATTCAAATCTTCCAGGTTAACTACTAATACAGGAAGTTCAGGATGTTCTTTAAAGAATTGAAAATAACCATCCTGTAGGTTTTTTAAATACTCACCATTTATGCTTTTTTCATAAATACGACCGCGTTTTTCAATCTGCTTGAGTAAGATATCGATAGGGCGATGCAAATAAATATACAAATCAGGAATAGGCGTCATGCTATAGATTATATCAAATATCTGACGGTATAATCTGTATTCATCTTCAGGTAATGTTTTCGCCGCAAAAATTAAAGATTTAAAAAAGTGATAATCAGCAATGGTCATTTCATGAAATAAATCTCCGGTATCGAAGTCCTTTTTTAGCTGTTTATATCTTTCAGCCAGAAAAGATAGCTCCAACGGAAAGGCATAACGTTCCTGATCATCGTAAAATTTTGGTAAAAATGGATTATCAGCAAAGGTTTCCAGAACAAGACGTGCATCAACATCTTTACTAATCATTTTAGCAAGAGTTGATTTGCCGGTTCCAATATTACCTTCTATTACCAGGTATTTTTTATTCAGCTTATTCATCTTTTAAAAAATGCCTTAAGAAGAATGCATCAATAAAAAATGCATATATCTTAAGGCACAAATGATTTTTATTTTTAATTATTAATAGACCGGATTTATACTCATTTGATCAAATGCAAAGGTATATAAGTCTGTCCATTCTTCAATCGTTTTTGAGGTAGGTTTACCAGCACCATGTCCGGCATCAGTTTCAATACGAATAAGAACAGGTCGATTACCTTTATAAGCATTCTGTAAAGTAGCGATGTATTTAAAAGAGTGTGCCGGAACCACTCTGTCATCATGATCAGCTGTTGTAACCATCACTGATGGATAATTCAGATTACCATCTATATTATGTACCGGAGAATATTTATATAAATATTCAAACATCTCTTTATTATCCTCGCTGGTTCCATAATCGGTGGCCCAATATCTTCCGATGGTGAATTTTTGATAACGAAACATATCCATTACACCCACCTGAGGATAAGCAACTCTGAATAATTCAGGAGCCTGGTTGATAACTGCTCCAATTAACAAACCACCGTTTGATCCACCTTGGGCAGCCAGCAAATCAGGATTGGTATATCCTTGTTCCACCAAATAATGACCTGCGGCGATAAAGTCATCAAAAACATTTTGTTTGTTCATAAGAGTACCGGCTTTATGCCATTCTTCTCCATATTCACCACCTCCGCGTAAATTGGCTACAGCAAAAACACCACCATTTTCTAACCATACTAAACGACGTATATCGAAACGCGGATTAAGGCTTACATTAAAACCTCCGTAACCATATAACCAAGTCGGATTATTACCGTTTAATTCCAACCCTTTTTTGTGTACAATAAACATTGGAATTTGTGTACCATCTTTACTTTCATAAAAAATCTGTTTCGTCTCGTACTGATCAATAGCAAAATCTATCTCTGTTTTATGATACAGCTCAGAAGTATTATTTTCAGTATCATATTTATAGATAACAGAAGGATAAGTGTAGGATGAGAAGGTATAAAAAGTGATATTGTCTTCTTTTTTGCCAGAGAATCCGCTTACTGTTCCAATTGAAGGTAATTCAACATCATAGAGATATTCACCATTCATTGAGTAAACCTTTACTATTGAATGGGCATCTTGTTGGTAATTGGCAAATATTTTACCACCAACTACAGAAATGCTTTGTAATACATTTTTGTCATCTTCCGGAATGAGATCGGTCCAGTTTTCTTTACCTGGTTTGTTGACATCAATCTTAATGACTTTGTATTTTGGAGCCTCATCGTTGGTCATAACCCAAAGTGATCCATCATAATGATCGATGACATTGTAGTCTTTGTCAAAAGTTTCAATCACCTTATTAATTTCACTGTCCGAAGTTTCAAGGCCTTTAAAGTATAGAGCATTGCCACTGGTTGATTCTGTTACGCTGATGATCATGTATTTCTCATCATCTGTAACACCTGCGTAAAAGCCCCAATTTGGATGTTCGGTGTCTTCGTATATCAATTGATCTTCATCTTGAGTTGTACCAACTTTATGGTAGTAGATTTTACTGTTACTGTTTTGACCTTTTAATTCATCTCCTTCTTTAGGAGTAGGATACCTACTATAAAAGAAACCATCTTTATACCATGATATACCGGAGAATTTTATCCATTGAAGATGATCATTTAGTTTTTCACCTGTAGCTATATCTTTTACATAGAATTCGCGCCAGTCGGAGCCTCCTGTTGATGTTCCATATCCAAGATATTTTCCATCATCAGACACAGAGAAATTGGCAAGAGCAACAGTGCCATCTTCTGATAATTTATTCGGATCCATAAAAAGAACAGGTTCATCGTTAAGTGTCTGTTGCATATAATAAACACTCTGATTCTGTAATCCGTCGTTTTTTGAGAAGAAATACATACCACCTTCTTTCCAGGGAGCAGAACGACGTGGATAATTCCATATTTCAGTGAGACGGTTTTTTATTTTCTCTCTGAAAGGGATGGATTCAAGATAAGAGAAAGTAACCTGATTTTCTGCCTTAACCCATTGGGCTGTTTCTTCAGAACGATCATCTTCCAGCCAGCGATAGGGATCTGCTACATCCGTACCAAAATAATTGTCATCAACATCTCCTTTTGGGGTATCAGGATAGTTGAATTGTTTTTGAGTAGTTTCGCATGAGAACAACAATAGCAATGCGAACAAGCTGATTAAATTCAGATGTTTCATAGTTGTGGGTGTTAATAAAGTTTATTGTTTTTGTTTAAGCGGTTTTCAACAATTTTTCCGGCAATATATCCTCCTAACATGCCAAGCAGCCAACCAAGACTAATAAAAGCAAGGTAATTGGATTCAATACTTAACCAAGCATAAGAAGCGCCTATGATTATTCCTGCCAACATACCTATTGTAGCGTAGGTTGCTGATATGCGTCCTCTAACATGTAATCGATGCTCTGATTTCAGATGTTTCTGTGATTGCTCCACCCAATCCTCAAACGGACCAAGAGCTTTGGGATCGTTGAATAGCTGTTGAATATTATGAACAAATACTTCTCCTTCATCATTGTATTTTTTACAGTGATGACAGGTATCAATTTGATTATGAATGGCACCCATTAATCGGGGAAGTACAGCAAGACTTAATGATCGTATTTGGGCTTTAGGAATTTTCTCAAGTTGTTCATTCAGCGTTTCAAATGTTGTTTTCCTGTCCATATTGGTTTTATTTCGAAGGGTGTATAAACTTTGAAATTAGCAAAAGTTTTACTGGCATCAAAAAAGGCCAACTCATTGAGTCGGCCTTAATATAATAAGGTGAATTTATTTATTCAGCTTTTGGTTTACGCTCTGGGCGTGGTAAAAGAGCTTTTCTTGATAGCTTTAGTTTACCTGAACGTTGATCAATTTCGATTAGTTTAACTTCAACTTCCTGACCTTCTTTCAAAGCATCTTCTACTTTTTCAAGACGCTTCCATTCAATTTCAGAAATGTGAAGTAAACCATCTTTTCCAGGAAGAATTTCAACAAAAGCTCCGAAAGGAACAATTGATTTTACTTTTCCTTTGTAAACTTCTCCAACTTCAGGTACAGCTACGATAGCTTTCACTCGGGCAACAGCAGCATCGATAGAATCTTTGTTGCTTGCAGAAATAGCAACCTTACCAAGATTACCAATCTCTTCAATGGTAATTACAGTTTCAGTTGTAGCCTGAATCTCCTGAATAATCTTACCACCAGGTCCGATAACTGAACCAATCATATCCTTAGGAATATTGAAAGCAACGATTCTAGGAGCATGTGGTTTGTAATCTTCACGTGGTTCAGTGATGGTTTCAGCAATTTTATCCAGAATGTGCATACGACCAGCTTTTGCCTGGTTTAATGCTTGTTCAAGAATTTCGTATGAAAGACCATCAACTTTAATATCCATCTGAGTGGCTGTGATACCGTCTCTTGTTCCGGTTACTTTGAAGTCCATATCTCCTAAGTGATCTTCGTCGCCTAAGATATCAGATAAAACAGCAAACTTACCTGATTTGGTATCTGTAATCAATCCCATTGCAATACCCGAAACCGGTTTTTTAATAGGAATACCTGCATCCATTAATGCCAATGTTCCGGCACAAACAGTTGCCATTGAAGATGAACCGTTTGACTCAAGAATATCAGAAACAATACGTACAGTGTATGCATAGTCGGTTGGAATCATTCCTTTTAATGCACGGAATGCAAGGTTACCATGACCGATTTCGCGACGGCTGATGCCACGAGCAGGACGAGCATCTCCGGTTGAGAAAGGAGGGAAGTTGTAATGTAACAAGAAGCGATCATAGCCCTGTGTCATTACATCATCAATCAATTTCTCATCCATTTTAGTACCCAACGTAACGGTAGTTAACGATTGAGTTTCTCCGCGTGTGAAAATAGCTGATCCATGAGGACCTGGTAAATAGTCGATTTCACTCCATATATGTCTGATTTCGTCTGTTTTACGTCCGTCCAAACGAACTTTCTCATCAAGTACTACCTTACGAACAGCTTCTTTTTCAACGTCGTGATAGTATTTTTTGATTAATCCTGTTGGGATTTCATCTTCTTCGGTATAGTTCTCTGCAATAAATTCATCACAGATAGCTTCGAAAGCTTCAATACGCTCGTGTTTATTTGGATTAGCTGATTTGGCTACAGCGTAAGCTTTATCATAAGTTGCTTTCCAAACTTTTTCGCGTAACTCTTCGTCATTTTCTTCGTGACAGTATTCACGCTTAACGGTTTTGCCTAAAGCTTCCATCATTTCGATCTGAGCCTGGCATTGTACTCGGATAGCGTCGTGAGCCACTTTCATGCCTTCCAACAATTCAGCTTCAGAGATTTCATCCATCTCACCTTCTACCATCATGATGTTATCCATGGTAGCTGCAACGATGATGTCCATATCTGAATTTTTCATTTCAGATACAGTTGGATTGATTTTCATTTCACCGTTAATACGGCCAACGCGTACTTCAGAGATTGGTCCGTGGAACGGAATATCAGAAACAGCTAATGCCGCTGAAGCAGCCAAACCTGCCAATGCATCTGGAGCCACTTCTGCATCACCCGAAATTAAATTAACGGTAACAAAAGTATCAGCATGATAATCCTCAGGGAAAAGAGGACGTAATGCACGGTCGATCAAACGAGATACTAATATTTCATAATCTGACGGACGAGCTTCTCTTTTCTGGAAACCTCCAGGGAAACGTCCAACAGCAGCGTATTTTTCTTTGTATTCAACTGTTAGCGGCATAAAATCCACATCGGGTTTTGCATCTTTAGCAGAAGTAACTGCCGCCAATAAATAGGTATTTCCCATTTTAACGACTACCGAGCCGTCTGCTTGTTTAGCTAATTTACCAGTTTCAATGGTAATTGTTCTGCCATCACCTAGTTCAATAACTTTTTCAAATGGTTTAATCATGACAATTTTCTTATTCTTTTTTTATCCTTCTATATTACTGCCAAAGATATGCAATATCCTAAGATAATGTGTAAAAACTGTTTATTTTTTAACTTATGGTTAATTGTGACAATAATTTCCTGGTTAAAAACAAATAATCAAGAAATAAGAGCATAAAAAAAGCAGCTTTCTTTCGAAAACTGCTTTCTGTTCGCTTTGCCGTTTGCTTACTTACGAATTCCAAGTTCTGCAATGATGGCACGATATCTTTCGATATCATTTTTCTTTAAGTAGTCTAATAAGCTACGACGCTTACCTACTAATTTTTTCAAAGCATGCTCTGTGCTATAATCTTTACGATTTGACTTTAAGTGCTCAGTCAAATGCGAGATACGGAAAGAAAATAATGCTATCTGGCTTTCTGGAGAACCAGTGTCAGTATTCGATTTTCCGTACTTCTCGAAGATCTCTTGCTTCTTTTCTGCTGTCAAGTACATAATAGAATATGTTTAAATATATTATTTGAGGGTGCAAAGATAGATAATAAAATCAAGAAGACAAGTTGTTTGTATCTAAAATTTTATCGTTCAGTTCAAAAGTAATGAAAAAGGATAAAAAAAGTCCCGAACTTTCATCAAGTATCGGGACTTCTCTTAATCTTTTTGTCGGATTAGTATCCTTGTTCTTCTGCCAGTTTTTGCATTTCCTGGTTAAAAATTTCTTCGAATTTCTTTTTGTCGTAATCAACCTGAAGTTTTTGATTACTTGATAATTTATTGTCGATACCATTCATGATATCTTCTTTGCTAACTTCAATAGCAACAAATCCACGGTATTTGCCATTGTCAAGAACACTGGCTTTTTCACAAGCTACAACAATGTTTGAAATGGTTTCATCTGCAACCTCACGAGTCAGGTTTTCAAATTTTTGTTCGAATTCAGAAGCATCACCAAATTCACGTTCGTTTACATAGCGATCGGTAACCGATTTTGTGTTTGAGTTGATAAGGGTTACCAAACGTTGCTTGGCATTTAATAAAGCTTTTTCTTTAGCCAGACTTAAGTCAGAGCTGGTTGCCATGGCACTTGCGCGGAAATAATTTTTGTCTGAACGACCTTTATCTTCGCAAGGCATATTTTCCAATATGGTTCCAACTTCACTGTTTGTGCTAACTTTCTCTTTTGATTTACAGCTAACCATACTTGCAGCTAAAGCAAGAGTGAAGATTCCTATTCCTAAAAGTTTTTTTGCATTCATGTTTTAAGTATTTGGGTTTTAAAACTGGTTATCATCTATCAAAAAGCGAACCAAAAATAAAAATTTATTCACAGTTATTTAGATTTTCCAACACAGGTGCTTATACTAAGGCTATGTAAAAAGGTTTGGTTAAAGGCTAAAATATATTGCATAAATAATACTAAAGCAATCTATCAACTGTACTACTTTCGATATGTTCGGTATCATTTAATAATAGCTCAAACTTGGTTAATTGTCCTGGCGTACCTAAAACAAAAAGTTTATCAGCAGGAGTGATTTCAATATCTGGTGAGGGATTAAAAATATATGCTCCTTCACCTGTTTTAATACCAACTAAGTTAGCTCCTGATTTTTCTCGTAACTTTAATTCCCTTATCGTTTTTTTGTAATTGGCTACAGCTAATTTAGAACAACTGATTTCTTTCAATTGAACATCTTTTGATCTTTGTAAAAGAATATATTCCACAAATTCAACCACGTCTGGTTGTGTTACCAGCTTGGCCATGCGTTGACCTCCAATACGATCGGGCATAATAACATTGGTAGCACCGGCACGTCGAAGTTTTGTGTCTGATCTGAAGTCACTTGCACGGCTGATGATTTTTAATGTCGGATTCATTTCACTGGCTGTAAGAACCACAAACATGTTATCTGCATCGTTTGGTAATGCTGTAATTAAAGCTTTGGCTTTTCTTATTTGTGCAGCATCCAGCACTTCTTCAGAACTGGCATCTCCCTGAACATATAAATTTTCAGGATCTTCCAGTATTCGCGTTACCACATGATCTCGTTTCTCGATAATCACAAATTGCTCCCCATGTTCAGCCAGTTCCACACAGGCCTGGTATCCATTTCTACCGTATCCGCATACTATAATATGATCTTCTAATTTTATTATTTTCTTTCTCAACTGGTACGCTTTATATGATTGATGTAAAACGCCTTCGAAAATAACACGGGTTATTTGGGTGATGACGTAACCGAAAATTCCTAAGCTAAAAATAATAAGAAAAATGGTAAAAATCTTACCCGTATCCGACAAAGGAACAACTTCACTGAATCCAACTGTGGCCATTGTGATGACTGTCATGTAGATAGCATCTAATAGTCGATATCCTTCGAGTAAAGCAAAACCGGCAGAACCTGCCGAAATGGTTAAAACAAGAAGCCCGGCTGATATGAGCAGGGCTCTGATAGTTTCGTGATATAAGGATGTTTGTTTTTTCACCTTTTGCTTAATACTTTATGTCCGATGCGGCAATTTAAGCACTTTTTATGATTACAGTAGTGGTTTTTCAGAAAAATCAATGCCTGAGCTTGTGCTTCATTGTCGATTTCTATGCCTCTTTTTTCCCAGTTTGATAAAATTGAGTTTTTTTCAGGTCTTTGTTTATAAAGTAATTCTAATAAATTTTCTTTTTTCTGTTGATAATTGTTTTTATCAAAATAGACGAATAAATAGGGGTAAATGGTATTGTATAAGATTCGCTGAGCAGAGGTTTTTCCCAGATGTTTGACTTTTTCTTGTTCACTTGTTTTACCTAGTTGATAATGATTGTTCCAGTAGCCCGAGGCTTGTATGTTTAGAAGTTTTATAAAAGACTTTGATTCCACATTAGAAATTAAGGTTTCAAACGATCCTTTTAGCTGATAGATTAACTTGGCAAGCTGTGCCAATCTTACAGTCGGAAAATTTGAAGGTCTTAACTTTGCAAATTTCCATATATGAGGTTCAGTTGCCTTGAGCTGGTACTTACTGGAAAGAAAGTCATATTCTTTTTTAAGTATTTTGGTATAGTCATCTTCAGATTTAGATAAATATAAAAAACCAGCCTGACCAAATAATAAGGCTTCTATTTGTGTAATGTTATCAGAATGCTTCAGTAAAATTTTTAAAGGAGTTTGTTTTGCCATCATTTCAAAAGGAAGACCATTAATCCCAAACCCAAAACTTCGCGAAAGCAGAATGAAAAATATCTGGTCCCAGTCATTTTTAAATGTTGACAAAAGTTGTAAGATTAACTCACTTTTTTCTTCTAATCGTTCAATCAGAATTCGATCTAACCATTGTGATAAAATAGTTGGCTCAAGCGATGAAAGATTGTCTTCACAAGCAATCCATCTGCTATTAAAGAAGAGTTTTTGATAATTTTCCATTAACTGATCCGACAGTATCATTTCCCATGCAGGAACTTCTCTGCCTGATTGAGTGAAGGTCGTTTTTCCAAACTTGTTGACTACATGCAATACAACATTATTATAAGCATCATCGTTTTGGTGACCATGATTGAACCAATCAGTTTCGTCAATATGAATTTCGACATTACCAGCCCATAATGTGTTGTCAAGTTTTATTTTGGCATTAAAAAAATCGGGCCCGGAATCGGTGTTTTTGATCCCGGGATGAATTACTTCCAGTTTCTGGCCATCTTTTGTCTTTATATTTTGTGGATGAAAGAGCTTGTTTTGCCAGATAAAGTGCAGAAAATCTTCATTCATAACGATGAGGGTTTGGACAAATAATATAACTTATTTATTGCTTAATTTCAAGAACTACAACTTTAATGGAGATTGAAAAATGTTTTAGTATGTGGTAGTTCTGTTGCTTTTTCTACCTTTGCTCAAAATCTTGCACCTTGAATTTCGAATTATTTGTAGCACGTAAAATAAAGTCAGGAGGAATTACCGGGAAGAAACTTTCGGGACCGGTAATTAAGGTTGCCACTTTGGGAGTGATACTCGGAATGGTTGTAATGATATTGTCCCTTTCGATAGGTTTGGGATTTAAACGTGAAGTTCGTCAGAAAATAATTGGATTCGGTTCTCATCTGCAGGTGATAAGTTATGATTACAATAATTCCTATGAAAGTAATCCAATCACCAATGATAGTGTTCTGGCATCTGAGCTTAATGCAATAGATGGTGTTAACCAGGTTCAGGTATTTGCTACAAAGCCGGGTCTTATAAAAACAAAAGAAGCCATTCAAGGTATAATATTGAAAGGCGTCGGGACTGATTTTGACTGGAGCTTTATGGAAGAAGTTTGTGTGGAGGGGCATATTCCAGATTTTAAAGATTCAATCCGTTCTGATGAAATCTATATCTCAGAGGAGATTTCCAAAATGTTACGACTAAAAGTAGGAGATCCGTTGAGAATGTATTTTGTACAGGATCAGGTTCGAATGAGGAAATTTACGGTATGCGGTATTTATAATTCGCATTTTCCTGAGTTTGATAAGGTTTTTGCCCTGGTTGATATTCGCCATATTCAGAAGTTGAATAATTGGGATGAAAATAAAATTTCGGGTTATGAAATCATTATTGATGATTTTAATAATATTGATGAAATTCATCAGGAAGTATACTATGTAACCAGTTCAAAAATAGAGGAGGATGGAACCATGTTGCGAGCTAAATCAATCAAGCAGGTTCAGCCACAAATTTTTACATGGCTCGATATGCTGGATATGAATCTCCTTGTAATATTAGTTCTGATCTTACTGGTTGCCGGCTTTAATATGGTAAGTGGTTTGCTGATTCTGATAATTGAACGAACCAATATGATTGGGATATTTAAAGCTTTGGGTGCCGAAAATTGGAGCCTTCGTAAAGTCTTTCTTTATCTTGCCATTTATATTGTAGGAAAAGGCCTGATATGGGGTAATCTCATTGGTGTTGGTATAGCCTTATTACAGA
Organism: uncultured Carboxylicivirga sp.; assembly: GCF_963674565.1. Lineage (NCBI taxonomy): Bacteria > Pseudomonadati > Bacteroidota > Bacteroidia > Marinilabiliales > Marinilabiliaceae > Carboxylicivirga > uncultured Carboxylicivirga sp. The sequence goes on along the minus strand of NZ_OY771430.1, from coordinate 3,266,833 downwards.
AATATACTCATCTAATAAAATTAGATGCAACAAATTACTATCTCGAAACGGTTCCTATCTATCTTCAGGCAAGTCATCTGGTAATGCTGAATGTTGGAGTTGGTATCATAACCTTACTCATGCTTTTAGGACCATCTTATCTGGTAGCACGTATATTGCCGGTTAAAGCGATTCGGTTTAATTAAATTCTATTATAAGCGTACATCAATTGTTCGAAACCGAACAGTAAATATTGCGTATACTGAGTTGTAGATTAAAATTTAAAGCATGTTAGTTTGTTGATATTTAATGATATATGAATATTAATTTGGTTGAATGACCAATGTCTCATTTTTTGGTATAGTGTTTGTTTTATTGTAAACACAAATCTTAAAAGGTTTAAGTTAATAAATGGGACATATGGTCGGGAACGCCCGACCTTTTTTTATGCTTGTATTTCAAGTTCAGATCATGATTTATCAAAACAATTTCTTAACTTAAAAGAGAAACAAAAAAACATTTTGGGAGTTATATTTGAAAGAAACTGAATGAGTAATCAAACACAAATATTACTTGAGGCTTTTCGTAAACCTTTACCTGGCAAAAAGGCACAGTCGCTAATGGCGCCATCTGTTAGGTTTACCGGTAAGGTTCTTCCTGAGTCTAATAAAGCGAGGGAAAGTAGTGTGTTGATTTTATTGTATATGAAAGAAGGTAATTGGTATCTACCTTTGATGAAACGTTCAGTTTATAAAGGAGCTCACAGTGGACAGGTGAGTTTTCCTGGTGGCAAAACTGAAGATGGTGACACCTGTTATTTTAATACAGCAATAAGGGAAGCCGAAGAGGAAATTGGCATTATTGGAAAGGATGTTTCATATGTTGGTGAATTGACTTCACTTTATATCCCCAATTCCAATTTTGTTGTTTATCCTCAGGTAGGTGTATTGCCTTATTCGCCTGTTTTTAAGCCTGATCCACGTGAGGTGGATGTGTTGATTGAAGCTCCACTGTCTGAATTGGTTAACCCAAAAAATATTAAGTGCTTTTCACGAAAAATTAATGATGTAGTTGTTGAGGCTCCATTTTTTTCATTGAATGATTTTGAAATCTGGGGAGCCACAGCAATGATATTAAGTGAATTTCTTCAGGTATTGAAAGAAAATCAGCTTAATCCATTATTACATTCTTATAGTGATTATAACGCTCAAGGATATCAGTAACATAGTGATAAGGTTCTTCTCCCCGGCAATAACCGTATTTTACAACTGGATCGTTATAGAACTCCGGCTTCGATTTATTTAAAAGATAATAATCTACATTATTTTCCCAGATTAATGGGTTCTTTCCGTTTTTCTCAGCCAGACGCATAGCATCCTGAACATGACCTAATCCTACATTATAAGCTGCCAGTACAAATTTTATTCTTTCATCAGGATCTTCAACCGTTTTGCTTAATCTGCCATCCAACCAGGTTAAGAACTTTAATCCACCTTTAATATTATCGGTTGGAGAAGTTATTTCCTTAACCCCAAAATAATCGGCTGTTTCAGGCATAAGCTGCATTAGACCTTTGGCTCCGGCCCAGCTTTCAATCTCTGGAAGGAACCTTGATTCCTGATAGATGAGTGAGGCAATCAGGCGCCAGTCCAGATCGTATTTTTTACTTTCTTTTTTAATGATGGCGTCATAAATAGATACCTTTCCTCCTCTAATGGAATGGAATCCTGCATCTACTAAATGATTAGATCTTTCGTTGATAAAGTATTTTCGATAAATGCGCTGATATTGCTGAGTTTTCTTAAAGTTGATAAGCCAGTTATTGACAACATCCAATAGATCGCTTGAATTAGGACGAACAGCCCAGGCAATTTTTTGAGGAAAACTGATGGCAGTCTCAATATCCAGATTGTCGTAAAAATTTAAGTTGATGCGTGCCATGTTCTCATCGCATACAGTGTAGGGGATTTCACCATTGGCAACCAAACCAATTAGTTGTTCTACTTCATAATCAGGAATTTCTACAACATTGATGCTGTCTCCGATTTCATTACTTAAATTACGTAATCGTTCAACAAACGAAGAGTTTTCCTGTACATAAATGGTTTTGCCAGCTAAATCAAGCTGGTTGCGAATTATTTCATTAAACACTCCGGGATTTGATCCGTTTGTTTTAGAATATTTTTGTTGAACCAATACCTGACGTGTCACACAATGAGGTTCGGTAAAAGTAATCTTATCTCCTCTTTCGCGAGTGACTGTGAAGTTGGTGGCAATCAGGTCGATGTCGCCATTTAGCAGGTCACTAATGTTTTTTTCTACGTTATTGGATACTGTAATTTCTAGCTTTAAGCCCAACTGGTTTCCCATGGCTTTTAGCAACTCAAACTGATATCCCAGTGGACGACCTTTGTAAACAAAGTAGTTGGTAGAATTATAATCGGTTACCACTTTTATCTTTCCGCGCTTGACAATGTCGTCAAGATCTATGTCAACTTCTTCTTCAGAGTGGTTGAATAGAGTCGGCTTATTACCTGAATTGCACGCTGCAAACAAAGTGGCAATAACCAGTAATAATATATAGCTGTATCGCATAATACCTTCTCGTTAGTTCGTGGCAAAGATAATTAAAATGTATTCTGCCAGCAATTTACACCATTGATGTTAGTCATAGAAATTCCACGATACGCCAAACTTCATCACACGTGGATTTCCCGGATAGTTGTACGTGGTATAAAAGGGTTTGTTCGGATAGCCTTGATTTACGTGATCGTATTTTATATAGACACGTGCTCTTTTTAACTGAAAATTCAGGAATGCATCCACCCAAGGATAGTCTCCAACTTTTTCTTCTTTTTGAATAGTAAACTGTCCTGTAGCCGGCATGTAAAATGGAGCATAATATTGGGTAAAGTATCTTACATCAAAACCTATTTGAAAATGCAATACTTTAAACAGGGTGTTTTGGTAATAAGTTGAGTTATATAAAGCAATAGCAGGTAATGGTATAATGTTTTCATTACTGCTGTATTGAAATGCCAGATCGTTGTCGATTCTGATATTACCCAATTTAAAAAGCTTCTTAACATTTCCATGAAAAACCTGAATTAATCCGTCGCTCTGATTTGGTGTTCCATCTGAATTCCAATAAATATAGTTGTTCATCAGATATCCACCTGCGCTAAGTTCCAATTGTTTGGTTGGGATACGTATTCCTCCTTTAAACTGAATCGTTTTTTTCTTTCCAAAATCTTTATTCCATTCCAAATGGTTAGAATAATACGTGGTTTCAAATAGTTCAGGTTCAGTAAGGAAAATTCCACCATTGGCAAAAAATCCTGCAGTATCTTTTAAAACCCTGAAACTGGAATTCATTTCACCTGTTATTTCTGAATCACCAGCTCTGTAGCCCTGGAAATATAATTTTAAGCCGGCATTCCACCAGAAGTTTTTCCCCAGATTTTTAAAGATCTGACCTCCTAATGCCGTTGTAACTAATGTTGTGTCGGTATTAATATATTCCGGAATATAATCGGAGTCATCAATTGTATAATCGGTTGGTTTTTTAGGAAATCGATAAAATGATATGTCATTTGTAATAAATGCTCTTAGTCCGAATTTAAATAATGAGTTTGCTTCTTCGTTAAACTTAATCTGGAAAATGTTACGAATAGAATTAATTCGAACACTATCCTTAGTTTGAAGTGTGTCGCTATTTATATTTGGATAAAAAGGATTTGTTATGGAATAATAATTTTCCAGATCAGGAATGCTATACTCCATTTTATTCTGCTCAAATTCAAAGGTGTGAAAAGCAGTTCCGACAGGTAAAATAGTTTGAACTGAATCTTTATCGGTTAATGTGATTTTTCCGATATCAAAAGATTGGTTAAAAAATATCTTCTTTTTAGTCAGGTTTTTTTCAGCAGATGTGAATCGCGTAATAACTGACGATGCATCTATTTCGTTAAAATCTCCGTTTTGAGCATCGTTGTCAATTCCACCACTTTCTAAGGTTTTAAGTTTAGAGTAAATATATGCTCCCTGAAAACTATATTTCTCACCATCATAACTGGTAAAGAACTGTGCATTATCAACTTCTGCTTTTTGAGAGGAATACTGACCAATAGATGAGGATAATGAATAGCTGGCACCAACATTTAGTGCTTTATTCACATTTTGGGTGTACATAGCTTTAACTCGTTCTTCAGAACGTCGTTTTGGACCACCAAAATTATAAGTGATATTGATATAGGGAGTTTTAGTATTGTAAAAATACATCTCATCAACATCGGGCATGTAGGCAAGGAACGAATTGAAAAATAAATTCCCGTACTTATACTCCCGGTCTTCAAATATCATTGACTGATAGGCTGTATTCATATTGCCTAAATGAGCATTGGCTATGCTTTTACGATAAATAGGGTTGAAGATCTGAAAACCATTGGTAAGTGTATCAACAGCTGTAGTATCAGCAAAAGTGTAATCGTCTGTCAGATGCCAGGCTCTAATATCAGGTTCGATGGAACCAGTATTTTGCTGTTGTTGATCAGGATCTATCTGGCCACCCATCTGAGGTCTTCCTTCTGGCCGCTCCTGTGCATAAGATGAAAAAACAACCAACAATAATAGAATCAGAAGAGGGTATTTCAGTTGAATACGATGCATATTAAGATGTGTGATAATGGGCTTTACTATCAATTTGGTCAAGTTGGAACAAAAGCAAATATATACAAATCTTTTAATGAGCCTATTTGCTTTTGTATGCCAATTTATAAGAATTCAAGCTGAAGCCTATTTTTTACGCATGAAAATCTGAACCTGTAAACCGTTAAAATTCCAGTACTGTCTTATTTTATTTTCAAGAAAACGTTTGTAAGGCTCCTTCACATACTGCGGTAAATTACAGAAGAATGCAAATGCAGGTGATTGTGTTGGTAGCTGTGTTATGTACTTGATTTTAATGAATTTTCCTTTGATTGATGGAGGCGGATTCTTTTCAATCTCGGCAAGTAAAATCTCGTTCAATTGGGAAGTTGGAATCTTAAGATTTCTGTTATTGTATACTTCAATAGCTTTCTCAATAGCCTTATGGATTCGCTGTTTGGTTAATGCTGAAGTAAATACAATTGGAAAGTCAGTGAAAGGAGCCATCTCACTTCTGATCTGCTCTTCAAACTTTTTAGTTGTATGAGTATCTTTTTCAACCAGGTCCCATTTGTTAACCAATACAACAATTCCTTTTCGGTTACGCTGTATCAAATGGAATATTTTTTGATCCTGCCCTTCGAAACCACGGGTAGCATCAATCATTAACATACAAACATCTGAATTTTCGATGGCTCTGATGGCACGCATCACAGAATAAAATTCCAGATCTTCATGTACACGGTTTTTCTTACGTACACCGGCAGTATCAACCAAATAAAAGTCGTGGCCGAATTTATTGTATCGGGTGTAAATTGAATCACGTGTAGTTCCGGATATTGGGGTAACAATGTTACGTTCTTCACCAATAAAAGCATTCAGAATAGAAGATTTACCTGCATTAGGACGACCAACTATAGTGAAACGTGGCAGTTCCAGCTCTTCTTCCTGAGTGTTTTCTTTTGGAAAAACTTCAATAAGGCGATCCAGAAATTCACCTGTTCCGGCGCCGTTAACAGACGAAATAGGGAATAGCTCTTCCAGACCTAAAGAATAAAAATAACTCGATTCGGCAATTCGATCGTGGTTATCAACTTTATTAACAACAACTAAAACAGGCTTTTGTGTGCGTCGCAATATTTCAGCAACACCTTCGTCATAATCGGTAACTCCGGTCAGAACATCAACCACAAAAACAATAACATCTGCTTCGTCAATGGCAATTAATACCTGTTTGCGTATTTCTTCTTCAAAAATATCATCGGAATTGGTAGCAAAACCACCAGTATCAATCACTGAAAATTCCACACCGTTCCAGATGGCTTTCCCATATAAACGGTCGCGGGTAACTCCGGCTTCTTCGTTAACGATAGCCTGGCGTGTACCTGTTAATCTATTGAATAGCGTTGACTTACCTACGTTTGGTCTTCCAACAATTGCAACTATATTTCCCATGGTATTTTCGTTTTAATCAAATTGGGGCTGCAAAAGTAGTGAAAATCAGCACGCACACCAATTAAATTAAGAAAGCTTAAGGATTTTGATTTTACTTCAAATCGTACCCGTGTCCTCTTAAAAAAGTTTCTTTATCTCTCCAGTCCTTTGATACTTTAACATAGGTTGTTAGCATTACTTTCTTTTTCAAAAATGCTTCTATGTCTTTACGAGACTCAATGCCTACCCATTTTAGCTTAACTCCCTTATGGCCAATGATAATTCCTTTTTGAGAATCGCGTGCCACATGAATCACAGCGCGAATGTCGACTCTGTCGGGCCCTTCCTTGAATTCTTCCACTTCTACTTCCACTGAATATGGAATCTCTTTTTTGTACTGGATTAATATTTTTTCACGAATGATCTCAGTGATAAAAAATTTCTCAGGCTTATCAGTCAATGATTCCTTGTCGAAGAAAGGAGGTGAATCGGGCAACAATTCTATGATGCGATCTTTAAGATTCGAAATATTGAATTTATGTAATGCCGACATGGGAAAGATTTCTGCATTGGGTAGTTGTTCTCTCCAGAAATCAACAATGCCATCCAGTTTCTCCTGATCAACCAGATCAATTTTATTAATTACCAATAAAACAGGGATATTTGTTTTTTGTACAGCACCCAAAAAGTCATCATTCTTATCCGGCTTCTCAAATGTATCGGTTACATAAAGTATAACATCAGCATCAGCCAGCGCCGATTTTGAGAAGCGAAGCATCGACTCCTGTAACTTATAGTTGGGTTTCAGTACGCCCGGAGTATCTGAAAATACAATTTGATATTCGGGTTGATTTACAATCCCAAATATTCGATGACGTGTGGTTTGAGCTTTAGATGTGATAATCGACAAGCGTTCTCCAACCAACTCATTCGACAATGTAGATTTTCCAACATTCGGGTTTCCAACAATATTTACGAAGCCTGCCTTATGTGTCATATTACTTAAATTGAAATTTGCTGCGAAGATACGACAATTTATAACAGTATACTCAATAAGTGGTTAAGTTAAAGGCTGGTTATTGATAGTCTTTTGTTACATTTGATAAGAGAATGGATATAAACCTTAAAAATGGCCTTATGCTTAAGAATTCCTTAATTCTGATTTTGCTTTCACTCGTATTGATTTCATGCTCAGAAAAAGAAACCAATGAAGTGATGATCATTCCTTTTCCACAACAAGTGGAACAATTAGTGGGGGAATTTGAAATGACCAAAGAAACACAATTGTATGTCAATGATTCAAGTTTGACTTCCATTGCACAAATTCTTATTGATAAGATTGAAAGTACTTCTCAGTTTAAATTATCTATATCTGAAAAATATCCTGAGAAGAATTATGTGGCTTTTGTTATCGACTCTGACATTGAATGTGAAGAAGAAGGTTATTTTCTGGAAGTAAATTCAACCGGAGCACAGATAAAAGCTAAGACAGCCGCTGGTGTGTTCTATGGTATGCAAACACTTTTACAAATGTTGCCGGCTGAAGTGGAGAGTCAGAAGTTTGTGCAACATATGGAGTGGATTGTGCCATTAGTGAAAATTAAAGATGCTCCACGGTTTAAATGGCGTGGAATGCATCTGGATGTTTGTCGTCATTTTATCCCGGTTGAGAATATTAAAAAGCATCTGGATATTATGGCCATGGTTAAACTGAATACCTTTCACTGGCATCTGACTGAAGATCAGGGGTGGCGCATTGAAATTAAGCAATATCCGAAACTGACTGAAATAGGTTCAAAAAGGATAGAAGGAGAAGGGTATGAATATGGAGGTTTTTATACTCAAGACGAGATAAAGGAGATTGTTGCTTATGCCGCGGAACGTTTTATTACTGTTGTTCCCGAGATTGAACTTCCCGGTCATGCTTTGGCTGCTTTAACTGCTTATCCAGAGTATTCGTGTACAGGCGGACCTTTTAAAGTGCGTAATGTGTGGGGTGTTGAGCCCGATGTATATTGTGCCGGCAAAGAAGAAACTTTTACCTTTCTCGAAAATATCATTACTGAAGTGGTTGAACTTTTCCCGTCACCTTATTTCCATATTGGGGGTGATGAATGTCCAAAGGATCGATGGAAAGAGTGTGCTCTTTGTCAGAAACGCATTAATGCAGAAGGCTTAAAGGATGAGCATGAGTTACAAAGTTATTTTGTCAAACGCATTGAGAAAATACTTTTAAAACATGGTAAGAAAATGATTGGCTGGGACGAGATTCTTGAAGGAGGGCTTGCTGAATCAGCTGCAGTAATGTCTTGGAGAGGTGAAGAAGGTGGTATCGAAGCAGCTAATCAGGGACATGATGTGGTAATGACACCGGGTAACTGGTGTTATCTTGACCATTACCAGGGCGATAACAGGGTTGAGCCGGTGGCTATTGGAGGTTATACCTCACTGAAAGAAGTGTATGGCTATGATCCGGTTCCCAAAGATATAGCTGAACATAAAAAACATCATATTTTAGGAACGCAGGGTAATGTATGGACGGAATATATGTATACCCCTGAATTGGTGGAGTACAGAGTATATCCGCGAATTATTGCTTTGGCCGAAGTGAACTGGAGTGCAAAAGAACAACGAAACTATGATAGTTTCCTTGTTCGGTTGGACAACCTGCACCCGAGAATGGATATGCATGATATTAATTATCATATTCCATTACCGGAAGGACCGGTTGATAGAATGGTGTTTACTGATAATATAAAAGTTGAGTTTTCGAATACCCGGGATTTGGATATGGTTTATACAACAAATGGATCAGATCCACAGGTACATTCAAATGTGTATATGAAGCCACTGATCTTTGCCGATAGTAAAACAATAAAGATTGCGACAGTATTGAAGACAGGAAAAATGAGTCGGGTAAGAACCATTCATTTAGAGAAAACAAATTACGTGCAGGCTGTTGAGCCTGAATCAACCGATTCTGGATTGGTAGAAAAATACGCAAAAGGATATTTCTTAAATACTGCAGAGTTGGATAGGATTGAAAATTGGGACGAAAACATCAACCTGATGAAACCTGTAAAGGGGTATAAGCGTGATGGACATGACGAAGCTTATGCTTCTGTTTTTACGGGTTATATGGATGTGCCAGAAGATGGAATATATGAGTTCGCAAGCAATCTTGACCAGTTTTTTATCGCCGGAGAATTATTGATTGATAATAATGGAGAAGTAAAACGATATTCACGAAATAACTCGACCATTGCATTACGTAAGGGTAAGCATCCGGTGAAATTGGTTTACCTGAATAATATAATGGGTGGTTGGCCCCAAGCCTGGAATGGACCAAAAGTGCAGTTTCGTTTATGGGGTGAAAAAGAATTTATTACTGCATCAGGTGGAATTTATAGTCATTAATTTTTTAGTCTTTAGGTAGTAGTCAGTAGTTTGTAGATTTTAGTAGTTTAATATGATATAGCCGTTTGGAAGGAACATTGGTGATAGTTCAGTTTAAGATCTAAACATAGAAGCATATGATAGTCCCGGAGGGACGTTTGTAACAGCATAGCACGTAAGTGATATGCATGCGTTAAAATACAACAGAGCCCCGCAGGGACGACTGTATCCTATTCAAATACATCGAAGGTTAAAGTTTAGTTAAAACCAGATATCGCGTTAGTATGGTTTTGATTATAATGGTAAAAATGTAATTTCGTGGCTTGTTTACAAATCGATAAGATATTTTAAATGGAAAAAGTAAGTTATGCATTAGGTGTAAGCCTGGCAAAAAATTTCAAGTCATCGGGTATTGAGAGTTTAGACTATGCACAATTAGCAAAAGGATTGGAAGCAGCTTTTGAAGGTAAAGCAACTGAAATGACTGAGGCTGAAGCAAACGATATATTGCAAAAATTCTTTGGAGAATTACAACATAAGCAACATGCTGCCACTATTCAGGCAGGTAAAGACTTTTTAGCAGAAAATGCTAAGAAAGAAGGCGTGGTAACTTTGGAAAGTGGTCTTCAATACGAAGTTATTACAGAAGGTAACGGTTCTAAACCATCCGCAGCTGATCAGGTTGAATGTCATTACCATGGTACTTTAATTGACGGTACAGTGTTCGATAGTTCAGTGCAACGTGGTACACCTGCAACCTTCCCGGTAAGTGGAGTAATTCAGGGGTGGGTTGAAGCGCTTCAGTTGATGCCTGTAGGAAGTAAATGGCGTTTGTTTATTCCATCTGAATTAGCTTATGGTGAGCGCGGTGCTGGTCAGCATATCGGTCCTCATACAACACTTGTTTTTGAAGTTGAGCTTTTAGGAATTAAATAATTAATAGTAATCATTGATGACTGTAGATACTTTAGGCTATGGTCTTTTATCAGTAAAATTTTAAGTATGAAATTATCAAATCTACTTGTTGCAGCACTTGCAGTAGTGGTGGTGCTTTCATCATGTTCCAGAGTGCCACGTACCGGGAAAATGGATTTTAAAAACGAAACGGACAGCGTGAGTTATGCTTTAGGTTACATTATGGCTAATAACATGAAAAAGGAGTGGGAACGTCTTCCTTTTGAAATGGACTCGCTGGCATTTGTTGATATGGCTAAAGCGATATCAAAACGTAAGTTGACAGAAAGTTTTAAAGAGTATCAAATCAATCAGTTTGAAGAACTCAATGAAGATGCCTTTTTTAAAGGATTTTTAAATCAATTGGCTTATGGAAAATCTTATTTTACTGATTTAAGTGCCGACATGATGCTTCGTAAGAAATTTGAAAGTATCAAAGAAAAGAAAAATGAGGAGCAAAAAGCCATAGCTGCAAAAAACCTTGAAGACGGACAGAAATTCTTGGAAGAGAACAAAAAACGTTCAGAGGTTAATGTTACGGAGAGTGGTTTACAGTACGAGATTATTCACCAGGGTAACGGACCTTTTGCAGAAAAATCGGATAAGGTAAAATGTACTTATCATGGAACCTTACTTGACGGAACGGTATTTGATAGTTCAGTTGAGCGAGGTGATACAACAGAATTCAGAGTGACAGGTGTTATTAAAGGATGGACTGAGGCTTTACAAATGATGCCTGAAGGTTCGAAATGGCGTTTGTATGTTCCTGCTGATCTGGCTTATGGTGAAAGAGGATCCGGACAAAAAATTGGACCCAACTCAGCACTTATTTTCGATATCGAACTGGTTGAAGTAGAGAAAAAGAAATAAGAGAGTATACGTTATACCTAAAAGCTGTTATCATTTTGATAGCAGCTTTTTTGTATCTATAAGTTTCTATTAGAATATGAACCTGTATTCTATTTGACTGCTCTTAACATTTCTCTTTTCCCTTTGGGGCCTGGTAAACGTTCAACAGTAAAACCGCAAGCCTGCAAGGTTCGTCGGACAACTCCTTTGGCACAATAAGTGGTAAGAATACCTCCATCATTCATTGCATCGTAAATTTTCTGAAAAATTTCTGGGGCCCACATCTCTGGTTGCTTTTCCGGAGCAAAAGCATCAAAATAAACAAGGTCGTATTTTCTGTTAAATGTTGCTGAAATCAAATCGGTTTCATCTTTAAGCAAGGTGAAGTGTTGAGTTATCTCTGATTCCTCCTGCCAGGCTGCCAAATGCATTTTTTCAAAAAAAAGTTGCTCTTCGGGATTGGCGCAATAGTTCAGTCTCAGAGCCAGTTCTTCTGCAATTGGATATTTTTCCAATGAATGGTAAAAAATACATTTATTGCCTTGATTCAATCCAGTTAAAAAAGCATTCAGTCCGGTGCCGAAACCAATTTCTAATATTGAAACTTGCTCTTTGGTACTAAAGCGAAGGTTGGGTTCGATAAAAACATGCATCGATTCGTTAATAGCTCCGTTTACCGAGTGATAATGTTCTTCCAATTCAGGAACATAAAGTGTATGCGAACCATCGGCCGATACTTTTAACTCTATTTTTCGATCGCTATTTTTCAGCATTATTTTGGTTATTTCTAACCCAGATATTTTGTCTGATCCTGCTGGGTATAAAAGTTAATAATTTTGTTTTAGTATCGATAGAATCAGGTTTATCATGTTTGCGAATAGTAAAAATATACCAAATTGATAAAATGGTACCTTTAACCACACTTGAAAGGCTGATAGCCCACCAGATACCAAACATTCCGAGTACACTCTCAGCAGATAAGATCATGGCAGCCGGAACACGGGCTCCGGTAAAGACAATACCTGTAACGGATGGAGGTATAGTTCGGCCAATGCCATTAAAGGCTCCCCGGGTAACAATTTCAATAATCATAAAAACCTGCGATACAGCAAGTATTTTTAAATAGATGATTCCCATTCCGAGGGGTTCGGGTTCATTTAAAAACACTGAGAATATCGATTTTCCAAAAACGATAAAACACACGGTCACAATGCTTCCCAGAAAAATACCAATGCCCAGAGTGGTAAAATAACCCTTTCTGATGCGCGACCAGTTTTTTGCACCATAGTTTTGACCGGTAAAACTGCCTAAAGCCGTTGCAAATCCCGATGAGGTCATCCATGATATTGCTTCTATTTGTGCTCCCACACTTTGCACAGCAATCGGAATATCACCCCATTTGGTAATCATTCGCGCCAATATCAGGGCAAAAACTGCAAACAAACCACTCTCAGTCGCAACAGGCGTGCCCAGTTTGAAAATCAGGAATGAGATATCTTTACTTAAGCGGAATCTCTTAAAATCGGGATCCATTATTTCTTTCATCCACACAAAGCGGATAATGAAAATAAGGAATACGACCAGCTGTGAAGCAAAGGTTGCCCATGCTGCACCGTTTACCCCCATTGCTGGAATAAACCCAATCCCGAATATCAATATAGGATCGAGTAGCATATTTAAACCTAAACCAACCAGTAAGTAATAAAACGGGAGTTTGCTGTTTCCCATCCCATTATAAATACCCTGAAATGTTGGGTTGGTATAACTAAAGACGAATCCAAATGATACGATTCTTAGGTAGGAGATAGCACCGGATTCAACTATATCTTTTGATAATCGGAAGGTACCAATCAATTGAGGCGTTAAAAGCAAAACAATGGTTGCAATGATAACAGATAAAACGATGGCCCAGAACAAAGAATGACGGGCAAATCGCGCAGCATTTTCATTTTCTTTACGCCCTAAAGCTTGCGACACACCAACTTCGGCACCGACACGGGTAACCAGTAATAACGACATGCCCAGCCATACGTAAAATCCTGCAGCACCTACTGATGCTACTGCATCGCTTCCAACTTGGCCTAACCAGATCATATCAGTCAGGTTGTAAGCCATCTGCATTAGTGAAGTACCTATTATGGGTAATGCCAGCTTAACCAACTGACCAAGAATAGGTCCTTTTGTCAAATCTACAGATCTCTTCATCTGTTTTGTTTCTTTTTGTTGATTGATATGGAGATAAAAAATCTTGCAGCTGCGAAGATAGGGTAAAATAAGTATTCAGGTATTCTTTTTCTAACTTTACCCGGTGGTTCGAAAAATAATACATATTGATATGGATGCCTTTTTTGCATCAATCGAACAACGCGACTTCCCTGAATTAAAAGGAAAGCCGGTTGTTGTTGGTAGCAGTAGTGACAGAGGCGTTATTGCAGCTGCCAGTTACGAAGCACGTAAATTTGGTATTCATTCTGCTATGCCTTCGCGAACAGCCATTAAACGTTGTCCGGATCTTATTTTTCAACGCCATCGTTTCGATGTGTACAAGGAAGTATCGCGACAGATTATGAGTGTTTTTCACGAATACACCGATTTGGTTGAACCCTTATCACTGGATGAGGCGTTTTTGGATGTAACTGAAAATAAAAAGGGTATGGCATCGGCTACGCTCATTGCCAGCGAGATAAAACAAAGAATAAAAGAGGAAACCAACCTAACGGCATCAGCAGGGGTTAGTGTTAATAAGTTTCTGGCCAAGATTGCAAGCGACCAGCGTAAGCCCGATGGTTTGTTTGTGATCAAACCCGATGAGGTGATGGATTTTATTGATCAGTTGCCGATCAAGAAGTTTTTTGGTGTTGGAAAGAAGACAGCTGAAAAAATGTATGCACTTGATATTCATTGCGGGAAAGATTTGCAGAAATTTGATTTGAACAGACTAGTGCATCATTTTGGTAAGGCAGGAGTGTATTTCTATCATGTTTGCAGGGGAGAGGATGACAGACCCGTTCTTCCACATCGTGAGCGTAAATCGGTAGGCATTGAAAATACTTATGGTTCAGATTTATATGATCCTCAGCAAATAAAACACGAAATAGAAGTACTTCAAACCGGTTTGCTAAAGCGTTTATCCCGATCGGGTAAGACAGGTAAAACCATTACACTTAAAGTGAAGTTTGATAACTTCGAACAGATGACACGCTCAAAAACAGTTGAATACTTAATTAAAACAGAAAAGCAGTTAAGTGAGTTGGTGCAAATGGTTCTAAAAGAAGCACCCATTAATCGGCCGGTTCGTTTGTTGGGGTTGACGGTATCTAACTTTCCTGAAGACCGACAGGTTGATGCGACCCAGTTGAAAATTGATTTTAATGAGATGTAGCTTGTTTAATTGACACCAGTACTTTTGTTTTTTCAGCAATATCTTTTGTTATTCCGTTTACCGATATAGTTGCTCCTGAAATAGAATCAACATTTTTGCCGACTTCCAGCCTGTTTCCTGATGAGTACCCTTCAAATTGTTTGAGCCAACCTTTGGCTGTAACCTCATGTCCATGGGTTGCCTGGTAATTAAATACTTTCACCAAAACAACTACATTGTTTTTATCAAAGCACACCATATAATCGAAGTATTCCGATGGCCCGTTCATTTCGGTATTGGAAATGGAACAGCCACCTGCTCGGCAGCTATTCACTCTTCCAATATAAATTGTTTTAATCGTGTTGTCATTGCTATCAATAACTGTAAAAAATTTACCCTGAAAATTACAACTGTCTTCTATGTTCTTGGGTAGTATTAACTCTTCAAAAGATGGATTGATCATATTTCCGTTCTTAATCAGAGTTTTCATTACAGTTTTATGGTTGTAATCTATTTCATCTCCAATAGAAGAAAATGAACTTAAGCCAACCAATAATATAACAACAATCACGTTTTTCATTTTCTCTGTTTTTAGCATTAAAACATTACACCTACACCGGCATTAAATACCTTGCTGAACTCAGAGTCAGCTTTTGATATAATAAACTGCATATCGGCTTTAACCACAGCTCCCTGTGTTATACGCCATGAGAAACCAGTTGTGATGGCAGTTTTGTTGTAAGCATCCTTTCGGGTGATACTTTCATGTACTTTATGGTGAGTGTCAAATTGCTCATAGCGAACAAATGGTATCAGTTGAGACGATGTGTTATCGCTGTTTCTTAAAATATTATAACCTGCTTCAAGATAATAACCCATCATGGCACTTCCCAAGTCGTTATAATCACTGCTGATAGTCGAACCAAAAGCATTGTATTTATCAGTGTTTGAAAGTGCAGAGTAATAATACTGACCTCTTAATTCTAAACCACCGAGGTTATATCGGGCATCCAAACCAAGCATGGCCAGACCAATATAGGTTGAGTCAGCAGAAAGTCCAGCTGTATTGTCATTTTTATCCAGTCCATCAAAAGCTTTGCTTTGAGATCTTCCGAAATAACCTGACAATCCAATGTTAAGACCACGTGTTCCGAAATATTCAACTTTGGCTGAGAGGTTTGGTGAACTAATGTATGATTCTGCACCTTTCTGACGTCCTTTACGCAATCCGTTGGATCCGTTAAACTTTAGTGAGCCATCGTATCCGTTAAAGCCATTTACAATATATGCCTGATAACGAACAGAAACAGGTAAAATGTTCCCAGTTATTCCAACTCCAACTTCACGCCAGGTAGTTGGTGCAATATAATTGTCAACTAAAGGGCGTTCAACACCATTGAAGGTGGTAGGTTCATGGTATTCATTAATAATACCCATCGGTATCAACATCAATCCACCGCGGAAGTTGATTGAATTATTAAGTTTGTATTGTAAAAATGCCTGTTCAATATATACTTCACTAACATGTTCGTATTCAACTTCTGAAACAAATTGAGTACGTTCGTTAAAGTTGTAGCCAATAAGTATAACTACCCTGTGAACATCTAATTTTCCATTGTGTTGGACATCGGAACTTAAAGGCTGGTTGTAATGAACCTCGCCGTAACCACCTATTGTTAATCCTTTGTTGGAGTCAAGTAGTCGTTGTGCAGAATTCTGATTAAATCCATTGGTGTCTGTAACCTGTTGAGCTTTTGTTTGCCATAAGCCAATAGCAAGCAAACCCATTAATAGGAATTTTTTCATTGATGTAAATATTAGATCAAAAAGTGTTTTCGATGCAAAAATACTTCAATGCCAGGTAGATCGAAATCCCTATAAATGGCTAAAATATTCTTCTCTGTTATTCGAAAAGTAAATAATTATCGAATGGAAAGCTTTTGAATGCAGGTAGTAATGGGGGAAATAGAAAATCGACTTTGTCGGATACCCCTATAAATAGGGATAAAAAGCTTCCGCTATTTGCGGAAGCTTATATGTTTAGATTTCGTTGATGTTTTCTGAAATAGCAACAAACTGTTCCATCATATCTTTTCTAAGTTTCTGGTAGTAGGTCTTAACCATTTTTGGGTTGTCTTTACCATCTGGATGATTGGTACGAGCAATCAAATCATTTCGGTAAGTCATAGCATCAACCATAACCTGGGCAATCTTATTCTGATCGACATCTTCTATAAGTAGTTGTTTTACGTATGCTTCAGTAAGTAATTCTGAGGCTAAGAAGTTAATGTCCTTCTTTAATTCTTTAACGCTTGCCATATTAATTGTTTTACGTATTTAATTACGTTCCAAAGGTAAACATTTATAATGAAAGAAGATATTAATACATTGTACTGAATAAGTTATTAAATTTCAATACCTATATTGATAAGACAATTAGTATCAAGTATAGGGCTTGGAGGGTGTCAGAAAAACAGTTAACGGGTTTTTTTCTGCGTTTATCTATGAAATTTCACAGTTGATAAAAAGAACAAAACATTATCACTTTTTGACTTTAATTGCTCCATCGCCTTTTTATATCTTTGGGTACCATTAACCAATAAACTTAACCACTTGATAGGTAAAGCCTATATACTTAAATCATGTAGTACTTGTAAACGGATACTTAAAGGAGCTAAAGAATTTGGCCGATTAGAGGTTGTTGATATTAAAGAGATGCCTTTAAGTGAAGAAGTTATTGATTGCTTAGCAAAGAAAGCCGGAAGTTATGAGGCAATATTTAACAAGCAGTCGAAAAAATACAGGGAAAAAGGATTAGCACACAAAGAGATGTCGGAGGAAGATATCAGAACCCATATCATCGGAGAATATACTTTTTTAAAGAGACCTATTTTTCTAATAGATAATATGATATTTATAGGAAATAGCAATAAAAGTGTTACAAGTCTGATGAATTATTTGAATATGAAATACCGTCAGCAATAAAATATCCATTACTACCTAACCCAAACACTTTCTGTGTAGTAATTGTAAAAAAGAGGCTTCATTTGAAGCCTCTTTCTTTTCTATTCATTTTGTAACCATTGTTTCAATTGATCAATTGCTTGTTTCTTTTGCACTTCGTTTAAATTGTTGATTCTGGTTCGATGGTTTCCACTGGCATTAACAATCTTAACTGTGTTTGAAAGACTGTCGGTAATTATACTTGTGGCACCCCATGGATCAGTTCCTCCAACGATGGCAAGTATTTCTGGATTTGATTTCTTTAATCTGCTCATAACTTTCGGCATCGCTTCACTGTCAAATTTTAGATTTTGGCCATCTGGAGCAAATAAGCAACTGCTGATAGTGTCCTTATCGAATCCTTTTAAAAGAGGTTTTAAGTCTCCTGTTATGTATCCATAATAACCCAACTCTGTATATGCCTGATAGAAAAATGGTTTAATACCTGCCCAAATTTGATCCGCCGGATAAGAAAAATCGCTGTATTGGGCCAGGTGGTTAAAAAGTACATCAACATTATCCAATTCTACAGGTATTTCATTGGTATTGCCATGCCATTGCCAAAATGAAAAAGGATATTCCATAACAACCAAATCAAAGGCTTTTTCCATCCCCATGCGATAGGTATAGCCTTTATCTGTGGCTAAATTCTGGAACTTTGCCATCATTTCATCACGATGATTTAAAACGGCCAGCTGAAAATCTTTAATTTTTTGTCGGTCTTCAGATGTGCCAACCTTATCGAAGAATTTAAATAAGCGATCTTCTTCCCGTCCAAGATTGATGGGAGCTACATAAGGAACACTGATGTCAACATCTTCAGGAAAGTAGGAGCGATGATAAATAGAAGTCTGGCCACCTTTACTAATTCCTGTGCTAATCCATTTGCCCGTATAAAACTCCTTAAAAAACTCAATAATCCTGTGATGATCCTTTGCGGCTTGTTCTATATTGAGGTATTGCCAATCTGTTGTTTCAGGTTTCGAATCGTCGAAATATCGATGTTCAACAATGATCTGATTTGTCTTTAGAATTTTGGCCAGTTCAGTGGTGTAATTTCTGGAAGCTGAATATCCTTCCGTAACGATTACTGTGGGAGCATCAGCACTATAGTGTGATAGCCAGATTCTTTGGGTGAAAGTTCCCTGTCCAGGATCGTTGTGATCAACGGGTTGCTTAAATTTTATTAAATATGCCTCGTTAAAAGCAGTTGTGTCGGCCAGAATAGAATCGCAGCTCACTATGTAGTCAGAACTCAGAAGTTCATCTAGAGAACGAGGTTTTGTAATGCAACTGCTTACAAAAACAGTTGAAAGAATAATTGCAATTATTATTTTGTGCATATTGAGATTAATTAGTGTCGAAATAAAGTACTTTTCAATAATATTATCATAGCTGTGACCGTTGCAGAAGTTAACAGATCCAGCATTCATACAAGCCCTTGCCAGACTTATCTAGTGAACGGTATGATAGTAGAATATTCATGATGATTTCTTTACTACGAAGTAATAAATTTTAATTTAGTCAGCAATAAAAAGCATCAAAAAAGGCTGACTCAATGAGCCAGCCTCCGGGAAATATATTTGTTGTCAGAAACCTTATGTCATGATTAGTTAACATCATGAAGAGCCATTAATAAGGGTTCTGATTCAAAGTTGATTGTTTCGATTGATGGAATGAAATTTGAATTTTTTTCATTGAAGGCTTCCAGATTTGTCATCCATGCTTCGATGGCAATTGGTTCTTCAGTTTGTTCAGCTACCAACTGTTCAATATTGAAACATTTTTCATTGAATACATCGTAATCAACCATCCAATCCTCAACTGCTATCATAGGTTCTTCAATCTGTCCTGTAAACTCGTTGTAATTTACCATCCATTCTTCAATTGGCATTGGACTTTCGTTGAAGCTTTCATCCAATACGGTAATCATTTCATCAGCATTTAACATCCATGATTGAATTGGCAAAGGTTCTTCGGTAAACATTTCATCATTAAAGGTAGGATTGAAAGTTTCATAATCTGTCATCCATTCTTCCACTTGAATATCATTTTCTGTAAAATCCTCATTCGACAGAAATGTTGGTTGAGCAATAAGAGAAGTTCCGAATACGATTAAAGAAAGAGTGATAACACTTACTAATTTTACTGTTTGTTTTGTTCTTAAGGTTTTCATGACTTTATTTTTTATTGTTTGTAACTGTATGAATTAAATCAATTGGCATGCCAAAAATTGTAAATACAAGAAAAACAACGCAATAGAATTAGTAAAAGATATTTAAGTCTTTAAATATCGTGCGAATTTGAAACAAATTGGTGTGCGAAAGCGAACACGTGTATCGAAAAAGAATTTTTTATTGAATCTATGTCTGATTAAAGCGCAATCTTATTAAGTTTTTAGAGAAAAGAACGAGTTTATATCTATATGGTTTGATGAGTAATTAATTGTGAACCTTCAACTATTTATCGTATTTTTGTTTCAAATAATTATATAATGAGAACAGCAGAGATACATACTGAAAAAGGCATTATGAAAGTAGAGTTCTACGAAAAAGATGCCCCAAATACCGTTGATAATTTTGTGAAGTTAGCACAGTCTGGATTTTATGACGGTTTGAATTTTCACAGGGTTATTCCTGATTTTGTTATTCAGGGAGGTTGTCCTGATGGTACTGGAGCAGGTGGACCTGGTTATTCAATAGATTGTGAATTAACCGGAGATAATCAATACCACGACAAAGGCGTGCTTTCAATGGCTCATGCTGGTCGTAATACAGGAGGATCACAATTTTTTATCTGTCATAATAGAGAAAATACTCAGCATTTGGATCGTCAGCATACCTGTTTTGGTAAAGTGGTTGAAGGTTTAGATGTTATTGATGATATCCGCCAGGGAGATAAAATTCTTAAGGTGGTAGTTAACGAGTAGTTTAAAAAAGATAGAAGAAACATGAATTTTGAGATTTCAGGTAATTTAATTGTTAAAGACGATACCGTAGATATTAGTGCCAGCTTCAAGAAGCGTGAGTTCGTTATTGAAGTTGTGAATGAGCGTAATGCAGATTGGAACGATTTTATTAAGTTTCAGTTGACACAAGATAAATGTAGCTTGCTTGATCCGCTTCAATTGGGAGATAAAATTAAAGTTAGCTTCAATATCAGAGGACGAAAATGGGAAAAAGACGGCCGGGTTAATTATTTTTCTAATCTGGAAGCATGGAGAATTGAAAAGGAAGATGGTATGTTACCTCCTGATGCTCCTGCACCAAGTTTTTCAGAAGCTGAAATACCGCCAGCAGGTCCAGATGAAGATTTACCATTCTAAGATAATATTCTGTCCTGAGCCATTCGGTTCAGGACTTTTTTTTATAATCCTAAAACTTTATTATGCGTGCACTTTCAATATTCTTATTATCATTTGTTTGTTTTGTTGTCAACGGACAAAATTATTCTGATTCATTATCTCAACAGGAGGTGTTTGAAGGGCGGATTGGTGTGAGTGAGGAAGATTTTCCTGTATTATATTGGGCTGGATCAGCCGTTAGTATAAATTTTACAGGAACTGAGTTAGGTGTGACGTTGGATGATGAGAAGGGCGATAATTTTTTTCAGGTCATTATCGATGGGCATGAAGAATTTCCTATCCTGATTGACTGTGAAAAAGGATCGAAATATTATCAGTTGGTTCATGGTTTGCCAGAGGGTAAACATATTGCCAAAATGACAAAGCGAACTGAACCCTGGGAAGGATCTACAGCATTTAAAGGATTTAAGGTTAACGGTGAAATCAAGCCAATGCCTGTAAATTCAGATAAAAAATTAAAGATTGAGTTTTACGGCAATTCCATTACTTCCGGAATGGGTAATGAAGACCTAAGTGATTATGGCCGTCAGAATGGAAATCCTAGATTTAAAAATCATTACCTGTCGTATGCATCCATTGCCAGCAGAAAATTAAATGCCGAACACCGAAGCATTTCTTTGAGTGGTATTGGAATTCTGGTAAGTTGGGATGCCTACATTATGCCTGAGATTTATAACCGTACCAATCCATTTGATGAAACAAGTAAATGGGATTTTACTCAATGGACTCCCGATATTGTTGTAGTAAATTTGTTTCAAAACGATAGTTGGTTGGTTGAAAAGCCTGAACATGAACAGTTCAAAATTCGTTTTGATGGCACAAAACCTGATGCTAAAACAATCATCAAGGCTCACATGGAATTTGTAAAATCGGTACGTAAAGAATATCCAAATGCCGAAATAATTTGTTCGTTAGGTAGTATGGATGCAACCAGAGATGGAAGTGCATGGCCGGGATATGTTGAAGAGTCGGTAAAGAAACTTCAGAAGAAAGGCGACGAGAAGTTGCATTTGATGTTTTTCCCTCACAATGGTCATCCAGCTCATCCAACTGTATTCCATGACTTTGATATGGCAGATCAGTTGGTTGAATTTATAAATGATGAAATTTTAAATAAAAATTAGTGGATAATCACAAAGGAAAATTTGAAACGGGCAAAGTTTTATTACTTAGCCTTGCCCATTTCTTTCATGATGTTTACACTGCCTTTTTGGCTCCTTTACTGCCTTATTTAAGAGAAAGTATGGGAATTAGTCTGACATTTGCAGGTATTCTGTCTGTTGTTCAGCGTTTACCAACATTATTTAATCCATTTGTCGGAATTTTAGCTGAAAGAACAAAATCGAGGTACTTTGTCATTTTTACTCCAGCCGTAACAGCTGTTTCTATGAGTTTAATGGCAGTGGCTCCTCATAAAATTTTCCTTGTTTTATTAGTATTAATCAGCGGAATCAGTAGTTCCTTTTTTCATGTTCCGTCACCTGTTATGATGCGTAAAGTGTCAGGTAGCAGAATAGGTATGGGCATGAGCTTTTACATGGTAGGAGGTGAGCTGGCCCGATCAGTTGGCCCAATCGCTGTTGTGGGAGCAATTGAATTATGGGGTTTAAAAGGGATCACTTACTTCATCCCAACCGGAATACTGGCATCTGTTATGCTTTTTTTCAGATTACGACGTATCTCCATTGCCGAAAGTATTCAAACCAATTCGAGTATGGAGTACCTGAAAGTATTCCGAAAGTTTTTGCCTTTAATTTCTACCATTGCCTTAATACTATTTTTCAGGGCAGCCATGAAGTCGGCCTTAACTTTTTATCTGCCTGTTTATATTACCGGACACGGTGATTCCAAAATATGGGCAGGTATTTCATTGTCTATTTTACAGGCTGCCGGAGTGGTCGGAACTATGTTTGCCGGAACAATTTCTGATAAAATCGGGCGCAGAAGTATGATGATTATTGCTACCTCTGCAGCACCTGTTTTATTCTTTGGGTTTTTATATACTACAGGTGTATTGCAGATGGTGTTTTTGGTTTTGTGTGGTTTGTTTTTATTTGCAACAGGACCCGTATTTCTGGCTATTGTAAATGAATATAAAACAGAGCATCATAATTTTGTGAATGCCGTATTTATGACATCCACCTTTTTAATTGGTGCTACTATGGTTATGATTGTTGGTGTTTTAGGTGATATTTTTACACTTGAAACAACCTATCACATTGTTGGATTATTTGCATTTCTGGCCATACCATTTTCATTTCGTATTCCCAAAAAGCAATAACAATTTATTTTTCAGTCAGTACGATATTCACATTTATTTCATCAGATGATTTCATCATCGTTGGTGAAATTGTATTAATCTCGTTTTCAAATAATTTTTTGCGACACAATAAGGTATAAGTTGTGCTCTTACTTAAGTAGTAAGAAAATTCTCCATTTTCATCGGTAATAACGCGAGTCTTAAAACCTCCTTTATTGTTGCTGATATCAACCCAAACGTCTTTTATCGGGGTATTATCCGTTGCGTTTGTAACAACTCCTTTTATCAAACAATAGTCAAGTGGATCGTTGATTACAACACTATAAATATCATCTCCTCCATTTCCTCCTGGACGATTCGATGAGAAGTATCCAAAGCTGTTTGTATTATCAAGAAATAGGCAAAAATCATCAGCTGAAGTATTAACAGGGTATCCCATGTTAAAGGCTTTTGTAAATATACCCTCTTTAGATTTGGCGAAAAACAAATCATATCCTCCTAACCCTGGCAGACCATCTGATGTAAATGTAAGTGTTCCATCTTCTGCCATGAAAGGAAACAATTCATTACCAATCGTATTTATTGAAGGGCCCAGATTAACGGGTTTACTCAGGAAACCATCCTTTATTCTACTCACATATAAATCCATGCCTCCATAACCTCCCGGCATGTCAGAACTATAATAAATGAGTTGATTTTTAGAATCGATAAAAGCATGAGCTAAATTGTAATTACCACTGAACAGATTTATTGGTTGTACTTTTCTCGACCAGTCTTTACCATGTTTATAAGCAATAAACAAATTTAAGACATTGACTTTTTTATCAACACTTTGCGTGTTACGAGTCAGATAAGCAGTGTTGAAGTTACTGTCAAAACTGATGGGTCCATCATTGTACTTTGAGTTAAGATTGTTACTAAAGGGTATGACCTCTTTTGAATTGCTTAATTCTGTTTCTTTAATTGCATATAGGTTATAAAATGACTCACCTGTTCTGATATCTTTATTTTTAGTAATTCCTGTTGCCGGACGATTAGATGAAAAAACAACCTGACCTTCAAGAATAGTAGGACCAAACTCATCATATTTACTATTAAAATCCAGGTGGTCAATCTTATAGCGTAAAGAATCAGCTTTGAGTGTTTCGATATATGTTTTTAGGTCGCTAATCGCATGATGATTTGCGCTATTATTCTGTGCATAATACTTCTCAAGATAAATCTCTGCTTCATCGTACTGACGTTCTTTTTGAAGTTCGCGTGCAAGCAGGAAGTAATTGTTGTAATCAAATTCAGGATAATCGATCACTTTTTTAAAATATTCTACTGCCTTTTGGCTTTCTCCTAATTTGCTGTACGATTTTGCAATTTGTAAAGTGCTATAATAAGTATGCTTGCCAGTTTTAAGTATGGCATTGTATTCTTTAATGGCACTTTTATAATTGAATTTATTAAAGTAGCCATCAGCTTTCTTCAACTCTTTTGATTGACTGGTTGCAATTAAAGAGACTAGACTTAATGTGATGATAAGAACTATTTTCATACTTAAAAATACCTTGGATTTTGTACTTTCCCTTTTGTGAAATTCAATTCATATGAAATCATTATTTCATGAGTTCCATTGTTGTAATTTCTAAATTCGTTATTGGTCATGTCATATGCATATCCAATTCTGAATTGAGGAGTAAATTGATATTGTAAGATGCCACCAAAGGAATCACTCATCCTGTACATAGCACCTACCCATAGTTTTTCTTTAAATAATAAATTAAGGTTGGCATCTAATGATAATGGTGCTGCTTGTGTGAAGCGGGATAATATCGTTGGCTTCACCTTTACTTCTTCTCCCAGTGAGAAAACAAATCCGGCTGAAGCAAAATAGTGTCTTACTTCAGCACCAGCCTGTCCCAGGATTTCAATATCTCCGTTCACAAGTTTGTTTTCCATCAGTTTTGGTATCGAAACACCAAAAAAGTATTTGTCAGAATACCAATAAAGTCCGAAACCAAAATTAGGTAAATATTTGCTGGTAGAACCAATGTTCGTCAAAGCTGGGTCGTTGGGTGAAGCCAGAAGTAGTTGTGCAACATCTAACTGAAAATGATTGAATCCTCCTTTTAGCCCAAATGAGAGATGACTGTTTTCAGAGGTTCTGATACGGTAGGCATAGTCAAAATAAACACCAGTTTGGTTGGCAGGTGACAATTTATCATGAATGATGCTCATACCCACACCAATATTACCTAGTGGCATATGGCCGGTAATTGTTTGGGTTGTAGGAGCTCCTTCAAATCCCACCCATTGATGACGGGATAAAGCCATAATACTGGTCGTACCTCTGGA
This sequence comes from uncultured Carboxylicivirga sp., assembly GCF_963674565.1. NCBI lineage: Bacteria > Pseudomonadati > Bacteroidota > Bacteroidia > Marinilabiliales > Marinilabiliaceae > Carboxylicivirga > uncultured Carboxylicivirga sp. Next base: position 3,241,243 of record NZ_OY771430.1, on the reverse strand, counting down.
GCCTGCATATGCAGGGTTAAAAGCCAGTGTATTAAACATGTATTGAGTATACAATGGATCCTGTTGTGCCTTGGTTTCTTTTATTTGTGTACAGAGTACTAAAAGAATCAGGAATAGGGGTCTTATATATTTTTGAAAGTACATCGTTCTTTTTGATTAAGGATCGGTTATTTTTTCAGATACACAGTGCCTTTGATTACTCTTCCACTTGATAATTTAAATACATAGAAGTAGGTTCCTTCTGGCAATTCATCACTTCCCATAGAACTGGCAGAAGATTTACCATCCCACGTATTGTCGTAGTTCTTCATATAATAAACTTGTGCTCCCCAACGGTTGAAAATATACAATTCATTGTTTGTAAACTCTCCAGATTTAATCCCAGGTATTTCAAAGTATTGATAAAAATCGTCACCATTTGGAGAAAACACCTTTGGAATATTATCATCGGCTTTATTAATGGTTATATGCACCCTGGCTCCCGAGATAGCTCCGGTTCCATCTTCCAGAATATAATCTACAACTTCCTCGGAACAACCGCAGTTATAAGGAGCTGTATACATTAGTGTTCTTCTATCAGAAAGCATAGTGGCTGTCCCTTTAATACTTGGAGTATAAGTGGCAATCCGGGCCCATATTAAATCAGGACTTTCAACGTCAGTATCATTCAAAGTTATATTTACTTCAATGGTTTCTCCTTCAATTACACTCAAGTAATCATCTTTAGGTGCCGGAGCATCGTTTATTGAGTTAACTACAATAAAAATTGTATCAACAGCACAAACAGAAGCTTCATTACAAATTTGATAAACGATTGTGTCTTTACCGTAATAATTATCATACGGAATATAGACTAGTTGCGTATTGTAGATATCAAGAGTACCGTTAAATGGTCCTTCAATAATGGTCAAAGATGATGGATCCAATGCACTGTTTGGGCTAGAATCGTTTTCCAGCGGGTATATACTTACAGAACCATCCTCGTCTAAATCAACATAATCACTTACAGTTACAGGTGTAAAGTCCTGAGAGGTTATGGTAATGTATACTGTTGCCTGAGCGCATTCTCCTTCGTCATCGCAAATCTGATAGGTGTATTGATCTGTTCCATCAAAATTGGTTTCAGGTGTATAAATAATGTATCCTGTTCCATTTTCAACCTGAACAGAACCGTTTTGCGGTTGATTGATGATACTTATCGAATTAAGGTTAAGATTGTCTTCAACATCGTAATCGTTGCTTGCAACATTAGTTCTTACCGAGCCATTACCTATTCCTGAATCATTATCATCTTCAGCAACCGGAGCATCATTTACAGAATTAATGGTGATGGAAACAGTAGCTGTGGCGCAAAGTTCTGTATCATCACAAATTTGATAAGTAAAGCTATCAGAACCATTTAAATCCTGGTTAGGAGTATAAGTTATTTCTCCGTTATTGATTGCCAGACTTCCGTTGGAAGCTTCCGATGCTATTGAAAGAGTGCTGATATTGATATTATTATCATTATCGTAATCGTTTAACAGGACTTCCATTACAACCGCCACATCTTCATCTGTTGAATAACTATCAGCAATGGCAACTGGTGAATCAGGAACCGTAGTAACTGTTATATAAACAATAGCCGTTGCAGAACCTCCAATACTATCAGTGACTTGGTAAGTAAAAGAATCATCACCATTAAAATTATCATTTGGTGTATATTGAATTCTGCCGCAACCAATTTTTAAGGTAGATCCATGTGTTGGTTTAGTAATCACTGTAACAGAGCAACTATCAATGTTATTTTCCAAGTCGGTATCGTTTGTCAAAACATAGATGACGACAGGAGTTTCTTCCTGTGTTTGAACGCTATCATCTACAGGGGTTGGAGCATCATTAACCGGAGTGACAGTAATGCTAACACTTGCTTCACTTGAATCACCACTCTCATCACTAACCGAATAACTAAAGGAATCCATTCCATTGAAATCAGGTGCTGGGGTATAGGTAATGGTGTAATCGACAGAACTGATATTAACGGCACCATTTAAAGGCTGATCAACAATCTGCAGGGTTGATGGAGCTATTGCATCATCAATATCAGTGTCGTTATCCAATACATTTATTGTCACTGGTGAATCTTCTGCGGTTGTTTCTGCATCATCTTCCAATGAAGGAGCATCGTTGACCGGATTGATGGTTATTGAAACATTTGCCTGATCGGTGTAACCATCTATATCAACAACACGATAGGTAAAGTTATCTGTTCCAAAATAATTTGTGGCTGGAGTATAAATGATTGTTCCGTTATTTTGTACTACAGCTGTTCCATTAGTTGGATTAATAGTAATTGTCACATTTTCTGGGACAATGTTATTTTGCAAATCAGTGTCATTAGATAGAACCGAGAATGTCGATGGAGTATCTTCATTAATAGAATATGTATCATTTACTGCATTTGGAGCTTCATTTGATACATTTACACTAATGGTTCCAACATTGCTTTGTACACCATCTTGATCGCTTATTTGTAATGTAAACTGATCGCTGCCTGAATATCCTGTGTTAGGTTCGTAATTTACAGTTTGCAGTGTGTAGTCAATAGTGGTTGTACCATTTGTAGGTTGGCTAACTACTTGAAGTGAGCTGTAATTCAGATTGTCATCTTCATCCTGAGCAATTTCATCAAATGAAATAGATAGAGCCACATCTTCTGGTGTTGTAAACGAAGTAGTGTTTTCAATAATGACAGGAGCGTCATTTACATTACTAACAGTTATTTCAAAACCACTAAAACGGGTTACGGTATTATCAGAAATACGTAAAAGAACAGCATTGATTCCAACATTTTGTTGTAACGGAGTACCTGTAATAAGAGCTGTTCCATCACTATTGTCAGTAATTGTTAACCAGGTTGGTAATGTTGATGCAATAATGCTTACTGCATCTCCATCATCGTCTCTTGTAGTAACAGTATAACTGTATTCACTATCTTCTGTTGCAGTAATGATATGCGTTGATGTTATAATTGGAGCATCATTGACGTTGGATACAGTTATTTCAAAATTTTGAAATGTTGCAACAGTTCCATCAAATACTCTTAACGAAACAGCATGAATGCCAACATCATCATTTGTTGGAGTTCCGCTTAGTTGAGCTTGTCCATCAATCTGAGAAGAGAAAGAAAGCCAGGTAGGTCGAGTAATGGATGTGATTGTCAGTTCGTCATTATCATCATCTTCTGTTTGAATATTATAAACATAAGGTGAATCTTCAGTAGCCTGAGTTATACCGGTTGATGAAAATACAGGTGCGTCATTGGTATTTATAACGGTTATTGAAAATGAATGGTCAACAGTTGTAAACCTGTCAGTAGCCCTGATGGTTATGCTGTAAGGGCTGTTCTCAACATGTTCGTTAAGAGGAGTACCTGTTAATCGCGCTGTTCCATCTCCATTATCGGTAAAACTTAACCACGAAGGTATCTGAATGGCAGTGAGTGATGCAATATCACCATCAGCATCAGAGGTTATTATGTTGTAGGAATATAATTCATCTTCATTAATGGTTGTAATAGGTGTTGAAGTGAAAACAGGAGCAGTATCGTCCTCAATAATGGTTACATTGACTGTTTTATTAATACCGTCATAACTATCATCACTACTGGTATTATTAACACTAACAGAAATGAAAGTAGACGCATCATTAATATTATCATCCTGAACGCCTGAAACAATTACTTCCTGAGCAGTGTTCCAATTGGCACTGGTAAAACTAATTGTTGTAGTGTTAATGCTGGCAGCATTAGTATTATTACTTGCAAGATTAACTTCTACATTACTTAATGGTTGTGTATTTAATGTGACAGTAAATGAGGCTGTGCTACCCTCTGTGACAATTAAAGAAGAAGGAACTATTATTAAATCAGGAGTGTCGTTGTCAAAAACATTAATAGTTGCAATTTTACTGGAGATGTTAATGAATGAGTTATCACTTCCGCTGCTAACAGATAATGTTATGGTAGCCACTTCATCTGTTGCATCATCGTCTTGAAGTCCTGTAACGGTTATTGTTTGTGCTATATTCCAGTTGGTACTATTGAAAGTTATCGAAGATGTCGGGTCTACAGCTATTAAACCTGTATTGTTGTTGGTTAAATTAATTATTACCGGATTAATAGGTTGTGCAGTTAAAACTACAGTGAAGTTTCCTTGTGCTCCTTCATCAATGGCAATCGGGTTAGCAGAGATAATAAAGTCTGCAATATCATTATCAATAATCGTTACATCTAAAGTTTTATTTGAAACAGATGCAAAGTCAGGATCACTAGTAGCAGTGTTAATACTTGCTGTAATAATTACAGACTCGTCAATGCTGTTTGCATCAATAATACTATTAATTGTAATTGATTGTTCTGTATTCCAATTATTACTATTAAATGTTATTGAGGCTGATGAGACAGTTGCAGCATCTGTATTATTACTTTGAATATTTATGGTTATAGGACTTGAAGGTTGGGCTGTTAAAACTATTGTAAATGATTCAGAATTGCCTTCATTTATCTGAAGGCTTGTTGGTGTAAGAATGAAATTAGCTATATCATTATCATTAATTGTTATAGCTACAGTTTGGTCTGTTAAATCAACAAAATTGGCGTCGCTACCGGCAGCTACTGAAATTGTAATAGTTGCTGACTCATTGTTGAGATCATCGTCCTCAACACCTGTGATAGATATACTTTGTGCAATATTCCAATTATCAGCATTGAATGTAATGGTGGCCGATGATATCGTTGCTGCATTAGTATCATTGCTCTCAATATTCAGGATCACATCGTTTGCAGGTTGGGCTGACAGAACAATGGTAAATGAGTTTTCAGATCCTTCGGAAACTGTCATTTCAGTGGTTGATAAAACAAAATTCGCCGATTCATCATCTGTAACATTTACCGTTAGGTCTTTTGAAAGGCCATCAAAATTATCATCACTATTTGGATTATCTACACTTACTGTGATTGTTGCAGTTTCATTATTTAAATCATTGTCCTGAAGTCCATTTACAGTTATTTGTTGTGCAATATTCCAGTCTCCTGATGTAAACGTTAACTCTGCTGGGGTATACGAAATTATTCCAGAGCCATTTACCGATAATGACATGTTAACATTAGATTCAGGCTGAGCTGTTAAAACAACTGTGAAAACAGAACTTCCTCCTTCAACAACGCCTAATAAATCTGGAGTAATTGTGAAATCAGCAGTGTCGTCATCATTTATGGTTACCGAAACTGTTTGATCAGCAACAACCGTGAATTCAGTATCACTGGTTTCATCAACCGATAAAGTGATATTGGCAGTTTCGTTTACGAGATTATTGTCCTGAGCCGCTGATACTGTAATGGTTTGTGCAATATTCCAATTAGTATTATCGAAGGTAATAGCAGGTTGATTCACTGTTGCCAGGGAATTATTGCTTGAAATATTAATGACCACATTGCTGATGGGTTGGGCTGATAAGGCGATAGAAAAAGTATTGTTTTCCCCCTCCGTAATGATTAAAGTATTTGAAGAAAGTACAAGATTAGCCAAATCGTCGTCCAGTACAGTTGCTGTAACTGATTTTGATAGTCCATCAAAATTATCATCACTATTTACATCATCCACACTTACTGTTATAGTAACATTCTCGTCGATCAGATCATTGTCATCCAATCCTGAAATAATAACCTGCTGTGGTGAATTCCAATTTACATTAGAGAATGTTAATGTTGTTTCAGATAATGAAATAGCTTCAGTATCATCACTAGTTAATGTTAAAACAACATTGTTTAAGGGTTGTGAATCTAAAACAACAGTAAAGTTTGCAGTTCCGTTTTCATCTAGGTTAATTGTTGAAGTTGAAAGTGAAAAATCTGCTATGTCATTATCTGTAATCAAAATTGTAGCGCTATTATCAGTGCCAGTTGAAACAGATGTGTTATTTGTTGTTGAATTCAAGGTTAATGCAACTGTCTCATCACCCTCGACCAATACATCACTGAGGACAATAACAGGAATTGTAATAGAAAGGTTATTTGCATCTAATGTAATAGGAGAGTTAACTATTGTATAATCAATATCTGAAGTTGCACTTCCACTCATTGAGAATGAAATATCAACATTTGAACTTATAGGATTTGAAGAGGTGATAGTAAACAAACCATCTGAGTTATCTTCAGCAGCTTGTGTTGTAGCTGCAACAGAAAGTGTTGCAATATCATTATCAGCTATTGTGTTAGTTGCCGAATTGGTTGTGCCGACTGATACCTCAGGATTGTCTGTAGAAACTAAATTCAGAATTACTGTTTCATCTCCTTCCACAATAGCGTCTGTAAGCACTTCTAAAGGAACAGTTACAGAAGTTGAATTAGCTGGTAATAGAACTGTGGTTGAAATAGCAGTATAGTCAGTTCCCGAAGTCGCTGTTCCACTTATCGCAACGGTTATATTAGTGGCACTGTTTGAAGTAGCGGGAGTTGATATGGTAAACAACCCATCAGAAATGTCTTCAGCTGCCTGAGTTGTTGCAAATACTGAAAGAGTAGCTACATCGTTATCCGTTATTGTTATAGTTGCCTGGTCTGATGTTCCGATTGTATGATCTGCATTATCAGAACCGGTGATAGTTAAAATTACTGTTTCATCTTCTTCAACGAGGATGTCAGCAATTACTTCAACAGGTACAGTCACAGATGCCTGATTAGCAGGTAAAGTAATGGAAGATGTAATTGCATTATAATCAACTCCGGATGTTGCTGAGCCAGTAATCGTGAAGCTAATTAAGCTGGCATCAGGTAAAGCCTGCGAAGAAGATATAGTAAAAAGTCCATCAGAGTTATCTTCAGTAGCTTGGGTTGTAGCTGTAACAGAAAGTGTTGCAGCATCATTATCAGCTATTGTGATAGTTGCAGAATTGGTTGAGCCGATAGAGACATCTGGATTGTCTGTAGAAATTAAATTCAGAATTACTGTTTCATCTCCTTCCACAATAGCGTCTGCAAGCACTTCTACAGGAACAGTTACAGAAGTTGAATTAGCTGGTAATAGAACCGTGGTTGAAATAGCAGTATAGTCAGTTCCCGAAGTCGCCGTTCCACTTATCGCAACGGTTATATTAGTGGCACTATTTGAAGTAGCGGGAGTTGATATGGTAAACAACCCATCAGAAATGTCTTCAGCTGCCTGAGTTGTTGCAAATACTGAAAGAGTAGCTACATCGTTATCCGTTATTGTTATGGTTGCCTGGTCTGAAGTTCCGATTGTATGATCTGCATTATCAGAACCGGTGATAGTTAAAATTACTGTTTCATCTTCTTCAACGAGGATGTCAGCAATTACTTCAACAGGTACAGTCACAGATGCCTGATTAGCAGGTAAAGTAATGGAAGATGTAATCGCATTATAATCAACTCCGGATGTTGCTGAGCCAGTAATCGTGAAGCTAATTAAGCTGGCATCAGGTAAAACCTGCGAAGAAGATATAGTAAAAAGTCCATCAGAATTATCTTCAGTAGCTTGGGTTGTAGCTGCAACAGAAAGTGTTGCAACATCATTATCAGCTATTGTGATAGTTGCCGAATTGGTTGTGCCGACTGATACCTCAGGATTGTCTGTAGAAACTAAATTCAGAATTACTGTTTCATCTCCTTCCACAATAGCATCTGCAAGCACTTCTACAGGAACAGTTACAGAAGTTGAATTAGCTGGTAATAGAACTGTGGTTGAAATAGCAGTATAGTCAGTTCCCGAAGTCGCCGTTCCACTTATCGCAACGGTTATATTAGTGGCACTGTTTGAAGTAGCGGGAGTTGATATGGTAAACAACCCATCAGAATTGTCTTCAGTTGCTTGAGTTGTGGCAACCACAGAAAGGGTAGCTACATCATTATCTGTTATTGTTACTGTTGCCTGACTTGTACTTCCAACCGTAATTCTTGAATTATCTGTACCATCTAAAGTAACAATTACTGTTTCATTCTCTTCTACAATAATATCTTCCAATACCTCAATGTTTATGGAGGTATTATTTGAATTGGCAGGTAGTGTAACAGATAATGGTACAGCAATATAATCTATATCTCCTGTAGCAGTTCCACTAATTGTAAGATTAATTTCAGTATCTGTTTCAGACTGGACAGAAGAAAGTATTGAAAATGAACCATTGCTATTATCTTCAGCAGCTTGAACAGATGCACTTATAGAAAGCTCGGATGTGTCATTGTCTTCATTTATAACAACAACGCTTGTAGAAGTTGTTGTTATACCGTTATCACCATTAATTGTTATTGTGATGCTTTTGTCTCCATCTACAATTCCATCATTAACACCAGTTATGGTAAATATTTCACCGGTAGAATAATTTGAGGATGTAAGGTTTGCACTTGAAGGACTTATACTTATTTCATCCTGAAGTTCAACTGGAATTGATAAACTGACAGAAACAGGCGATGTAAGCGGGTCTGCATCTAAGGTAACTGTAAATGTAGCACTGGTGACATCTTCACTTGTATTACCAGAAATAGCGCTGGCAACAACGTTTTGTGCTTTTACATTAATTGATATACCCAGCAATAAAAGCAGTATACCCAAGTATTTTGTTGTTATAGGATAGGATTGCATCTGAATCATTTTTTATAAATGACAATTCGAACACATAAAAGTATCACCCATAATTGGGTTTTAAGCTTCTTTTTTGATGAAAAGCTGGTTTTTACATGCGAAATCAGATTGTTACCTAAAATAATGGATTCAATACCTGGTATTACTTGTGAAATAGAATGCCCTATTCGTTTGTTAATCTTGATAGCTCTTTCTTAACTTTTTCTCTTTCATCTTTTATTCTTTTTACTTCTTTTAAGACGAACGAGATTTCGTAGCCATCTCTTATGGCTTCTTTATCAAATTTTTCCATTACAATGTAATAGTATTTTTTGCCAATGAATTGAACCTTTAGTGACTGGTCTGAATTAGAAGCAATAAAATCGATTACTCCATTGTCTTTGCCATCTTTGTAATTAACAACTTCCCAAACATTTTCACCATCCTCGAAATGTCTGTTCTGAAAACCATCTTCTTCAACCTGTTCACTTAAAGCATGGTTGCCACTAAAGTAAACTTTAATTTGGTTGTGGTTAATGTGCGTGGTACCGGTATAATGACTTGAAATGTAAAAGTTGCCATCCCAGTCGAGATGAGCTCTGATGTAAACACGGTTATATGAATTTTCTGGCTTCTGACGTTTGTGGATCAGTATTTTTTTAGCTCCGTAATCTGATGACTCTGTGAAATTTTTAAGTAATGGTTCCAGCTCATGTTCTTTCTCAACGAGCAGACTGTCAAGAAAGAGAAGATTATTTTTTTGCTCGTCAATGGTTATTTTTCTGAGCAGGTCGTTTGCCCGGGTTGTAAATTCAATCTGATCAGCAAAATCATCATTAATGGTGTCAATCATTAATTTAGCATCGTTAAACTGTTTATTCTGAAATAGTTCCTGAGCTTTGTCGAATTTAGCTTTAGCCAGTTCTTGACGATTGGGGCCGCAGGCAATAAATAATACTGAAAACAATAGTATAATTGGGAGAATCTTTTTCATGATTAATAATTTTACCTCAAAAATATAAAAGATTAACCAAGAGAAACAAAAAAAGCCACTCAAGGTGGCTTAATTCTGTTAGTGAAAAAAATTAATTAAGAAACTCCAGTTCCTTAACGTTGACATGTAAACTACTCTTTACCTGTCCTTCTTTATCCTGAAAGCTTTCACTTCCCGGAACCCCCTCAATTAATACTTTTTGCCCTTTTTTAATATACTCAGCTATTTTAGTGCTTTGATTATCATTTTTCCAGATAACTGCATGCACCCATTCTGTGCGTTCAATTTTCTTTCCCGAATGATCTCTGTAATCCATCGATACCGCAACATTAAAATTAATGGCCTTACGATTGCCCACCTCTTTTATTTCGGCATCTTTACCTACTGTTCCATTTAAGATTAGTTTCAACATGATGCAACCATTGTTTAGTTTGAAGTTAACATAAACAATTTAATGATCTTTTCTTAGTTGAACAAGGAAAAGAGAGTTTTTTATAAAGAAAACAAAAATTATTGATAATAAGTAAAATCAATAATCTTTTTCATCACCAGTACTAATTAATTTTTTGGTAGAAAGTAAACCACAAGCAGCATAAATATCTTCGCCTCTTGATTTTCTGATTGTTGTATTTAGTCCTTTGGCACTGAGTTGGTCTCTGAACCATTCCATCTTTGATCTGTCACTACCTTGCAACGGAGAGTTGGGTATCGGGTGAAAATGAATTAAATTGATTCGGCATCTTATTCCGTTTAATAGCTTGGTGAGCCCTTTGACATGTTCTGCAGTATCATTTACTCCTTTAAACATGATATATTCGAAAGAAATTCTTCGTTGTCTTCCGAAATCATATTGTTTGATAGTTTCAACAACCTGTTCGGCTGTATAAACGTTCTCAATTGGCATTAGCTGTTTTCTTTCTTCGTTAAATGGCGAATGAAGGCTAACGGCCAGGTGTGCTTCTGATTCTTCAATAAAACGGCGCATGGCAGGAACAACACCAATAGTAGAAACATTTATACGTCGGGGACTCCAGCCATAACCCCAGTCAGATGTTATGATTTCGAGACTTTTTAAGACATTATCTATGTTATCCATCGGTTCACCCATGCCCATGTATACCAGGTTGGTGAGAGTATCTCTTTCGGGTAAACTGGCAATCTGATTTAGTATTTCACCGCTTGTAAGTTGTTTTTGAAAACCCTGACGGGCAGTCATACAAAACAAACATCCCATCTTACAACCAACCTGAGAAGATACACAAAGAGTATTTCTATTTTCTTCAGGTAGGTAGGCACTTTCGATATATTGTGATCCGGCGGTTTTAAACAAATACTTTTTTGTGCCATCTATTGATTCCTGATATGACTCGTGTTTGGTCAGACCAAGTTCGTATTTTTCGTGGAGTAAGGCTCTGGCTTTTTTCGACAGGTTATTCATTTCATCTATCGAAGTTACATGTTTCTTGTATAACCAATCGGCTACCTGCTTGGAAGTAAAAGAAGGGAGATTTAATTCTGTCATCACTTCTTTTAATTCATTTAATGTTTTACCGTACAATGCTTCTTTGGCCATAACCTTTTTATTAAAAATATATTTCAGCAATAATGTGATCGAATGGAACACCTTTTTCAATAAGTATTTCCCTTACATCAATTATCATCTGAGAATTTCCGCAAAGATAATATTTATAATCGGTAGGTAATTGCTTTTGCTGTTGCAGGTAGTTTGTTAGTCTTCCGTGGTAGATGCCTTCCTGTTGTTCTGAAGTACAAAAGCGCTTGTAATTTTCTCCCAGTATTTCAATAAATGTATCCTGCAGATAAAAAGCATCAATTGTTCTGGCTCCATGAATCAAAGTAATATTTTTTGCCTTACTGGATTCTGCCAACGAAACAAAAGGAGCTATTCCTGTACCTGTTGCAATCCACATGGCAGGTGTATCTTCGCATAAAAACTTTCCAAAAGGTTCTGAAATATAAAGTTGATCACCTGATTTCAACTGTGACATTGTGGGTGTTAGTTGACCATCAGGATTAACATCAAATAATATTCCCAGATAATCCTTATTGATTCCCGAAGCAATAGAATACAAGCGAGGTTCATCATCCTGCTTCATTGCTATGGCAATTACCTGTCCGGGCTTAAAGTTGAATTTACTATCCAGTTTGAGATAATGAACGTCTTCTTTGATAAGATTATTTTCTATGACTTTAACCGGATAGAGTTCTTTTCGTTTGCGGTTGATCATTTTGCTTTTTAGGGAGGAAACAGACTAATAATAGAATTGTTTCGAAAGTAAATAGATTAAAAAAGCAGCAAAAGTATGCTGCTTTAATTTTATTTTAAGGGAAGGTAAACTTCTGTTATCCATTTTGAGGGATCCGTTTCTTTGGATGGATCATTTAAGTAAAATTCAACAGGATCTGACTTTTTATTGATTTTAAGTTTTTTATTACGTGCATACATATATGCAGCAGACCATGCATTACCCAAATGTTTGTAATCTCCGGTAAAAGTAACTTTTAAAGCCTTCTGATTCGTAAGTTCACCAATCATAAAACCATTATCCAGCGTAGGTACCTTGTCAATTATCAGTCCGGCAGAATATTCGCAAACCGGATTTTTGAAATCAAAATTGTGGTAAATGGCCAGTGCTTTTTCTGCTTCTAACTGATGAGAGTTTGCAAATTCATTTAACTCTTTAAAAACTTCTTTCATGGATGCAGCTATTTCCTGCATGTTACATGAAGTTTTAATTCCAATAAATTTTCCTTTCTGTAATTGTGTAATGCCGTCGATTTCAATTTCTGAAGCTATAGAACCTGTTTCGAGATGATCTTTAATCATCTTCAATCCTCGTTCGTAATCCATTCCAATCCAAGGCTCCATATTTTTTGCCATGAATTTAAATAAGAAAGGCATTTTGCCTTTCATACCCCAGGTTAATTCGCAGGTTTCACCTTTACCACTCAATTTCCAGAAAACATCCGATTTTGACTTAAAGGGTTTAAGAAACCTTATTTCCTGATCTAGTGAGATATCTTCGATAAACGATTTGTGTTCAATTTCACCAGAGCCAACCATTGTGCCAGTCCAGGCATATACAGCTCCTACTTCTTTACCATCTTTGCTAACGGTGACATTGGCATCGGGTTCAAGACATAACCATGGTGACCATATGGTCCATGTATTAAAATCAGAAATTAATTCATAAGCCTTTTCCCTTGATACATCCAGTTGAATAGATCTGGTTACATAATATGAACCGTCCATAAGGGTTAACCAGATCAGTACAACGAAAACAACTACTAATAAAACAATTATCAAATACAGCATAACAGAATATTTTTTTCAATATTAACCTGGCGGGGATCTCATTACTAAATTAATTAGCAATTTTCTCAAAGTCAAATTTCGATAAATTCTTCATCTAATTAAGGCAGGCTGTATATTACAAAGTATTACTTTAAAAATGTTGTTATCTTTAATGATTCAATAGAAAAGTATTTTAGATGGGACAATTTGGATTTGGGGGACTGGGTAAGTCTATTCAGAGAAAAGTTATCATTGGGTTTGGTATCCTCATAATGATTCTGTTTATCGTTTCATTTATGAGTATCAGGGGTATTCATCGATTATCGCATGTAGTAAATAATACTGATGTTGTAAATCGATTGCAGGATCAAATCAGTGATCTGAGACTTAATGAAAAAAGAGTTCTTATTTCGGGTAGCTCATCCTTGAAAATCAGAGTAGATACCATCAGTAGAAACATCACTAATTTATTAAATGAGATAAAGATTTCAGATATTAATGATCAGAGCAAAGAGGAACTGGAACCTATGTTAGATCTTATATCTGAGTTTAATAAGAATTTCAATTTATACATTTCACTAATTGATTTAAAAGTTAAGGTAGCAAAGGAAAATGATTCATTATTCACTCAAATAGAGCAATTAGAAGCTTTACAATTATCAAAGATCAATAACTGGGTTCAGCCGGGTACTTCAAAATTTAATGAGATTCGGGCAGAATATAATTTAATACATAGAAATCTGGCTTATATCAGAGTCATGCAGAACAAGATGCAAGATGGTAGTATAAATGGTGTAGAGCATGATTCATTAAATATAAAATTCGATAAGACTTTAAAGAAGTCTTTTGAGATTGAGAATATTGTAAATAATCTGGAAGTTCGAAATTACATGACAGAATTTCGTAATCTTGTCAGAGCTTACGAACAGTCCAATAATCAAGTTGTTACTCTTTCAGAAAGCGTAAGTTCTGCTCAAAGGGGACTGGTGGGGGCTGGCAGTGAAATGCAAAAAAGATCCAAGAAGGCTACTCTAGTTCAAAGTAGTCAGCTTACCAAATGGGGCGATCTGAGTATGAATTTCTTAATTGTACTGGTAATTGTAGCTCTTTTGGGTGCTGGTATTGTGTTGGCATTTTTCTTATATACTATTACTTCTGATGAGCGGAAACGGAAAGATATTGAAGGTGCCATTGAAGATAACAGGAGACTACTCGACGATATCATTAATAACAGCAAGGCCATGATCTTTGTAAAAGATCTTGAAGGCAGATATACACTGGTTAACCATAACTGGTGTGAAGAAGTAGGTATCACTGAGTCTGAAGTGATTGGACAAAAAGCTGATAAATTCTTTTCTCCTGAAATAGTCGAAAGTTGGAAAGAGGTAGATGAGCAGGTGGTAAATAGTGGTGTTGCCATACAGTTTGAAGAAGGTATGGAATTACGTAAAGGTCAACGTTATTTCTTATCCAATAAATTTCCGATCCGTAATACAGAAGGCGAAATCATTGCCATCTGTAGTATTTCAACCGACATTACTGAGCTTAATGAAGCATTGCGCGACCTGGAAAGAAGCCGCGAGAATTACAGAAACATTGTAACCAATGTTCCGGGGATTGTTTATACGGGAATGATGAACGATAGCCGTTCGATGTCATTCTTAAGTAGTGGATTCTCAAAAGTAACCGGTTTTGATAGGGAGAATTTCTTAAAAGGGATTCAGTCTTTCACCAACATGATTGTTGAAGGAGACAGAGAAAGGGTTCTGGAGACCATTAAACAAGCTGTAGCCCGTAATCATTCTTACGAAATTGAATATCGCATTGAAGATGTAAAAGGCGAAAGAAAATGGCTTCATGAAAAAGGAATGCCTATTAAGTTACCTGATAATTCAGGTTATTACCTGCAAGGGGTAATGATTGATATGACTGCTCAAAAAGAAGCCATTGCCGAAGTAATGTTGAGAGATAGATTTTTAGAAGGTGTTGCTGAGGCTGTGAAGGAGTTGATTGCCAACCAGGAGCCAGAGGAATCTATTATGAAATCATTGCGTATAGTTGCTCAAAGTGCGATGGTTGATCATTCATTTATTTTTGTAAATGATCCGGTGGGGAATGATGGACAACCCCGTTTTTCACATCATTACGAATGGCAGAAAGATCAGATAAAGCCTGTTGTTCGCCCCGATCTTCAACATGTAAGTTATCAGGAATTAGGTTCAAGATGGTATCATTTTCTTGCTGATAAGAAAGAGATTAGTGGGTTTAAGGAGGATTTCATTCAAGAAGAGCAAATGCTTTTCGAAAAACTTAAGCTTGAGAATATTTTAATTGTTCCGGTATTTGCCCGTGATGAGTTCTGGGGATTTATTGGTTTTGGTAACACAACAAAAGGTGTACCCTGGGTTGAGTCAAACAGGGCTATTTTCAGAGCTTATACTGTAACACTGGGTATTGCTATTGCTAAAGAAAGAGATGCCTTATTGCTTAAAGAGGCTAAAAATGCTGCAGAAGCTGCAACACGTGCAAAAAGTGATTTCCTTGCCAGAATGAGTCATGAGATTCGTACTCCAATGAATGCAATAGTTGGATGGACTCATCTTGCCATTGAAAAGGAAGCTACGCACGGACACAGCGATTATCTTCACAAAATTCAGGCAAGTTCAAAATCGTTATTAGGAATTATCAATGATATTCTTGATTTCTCCAAGATTGAAGCGGGTAAGTTGTCATTGGAAAATATTGACTTTGACCTTGAGCAGGTGTTTGATGATTTGAGTAATATGGTATCATACAAAGCACATGAAAAAGGTCTTGACTTTATCTATGCACTGGATGCAGATGTACCGCTAAATCTGATTGGTGATCCTTTACGATTATCTCAAGTTTTGATTAATCTTGTCAATAATGCCATCAAATTTACAAATGAAGGTGAAATTGTTACAAGTGTATTGGTGTTGCAGGAAGATGATAACGATGTAGAGCTTCTTTTTGAAGTAAAAGATACCGGGATTGGTATTAAACCTGATTTGCAGGAGTTTTTATTTGAGTCATTTTCACAGGCCGATATATCTACTACTCGAAAATACGGAGGAACCGGTTTAGGATTGGCAATTTGTAAAAGATTATCAGACCTGATGGGTGGCCGAATATGGGTTGAAAGTGAATACGGGTCGGGTAGTTCATTTTTCTTTACTGTAAAAGTTGGTAAGAACAAAGTTCAGAAACGTGATTTACTCATTCCTCCAAAGGAATTGATTGGAAGTGATATCTTATTGGTAATCTCACATCCGGTAACTTCATACATTCAGAAGGATATGCTTGAATTACTTGGTTTCAAGGTTACCATGGTGAATAGTTACGATAAGGCAACGGTTAAGTTGGTTGAAAGCAAGCAAACAAAATCTTATGATCTCGTTATTGTTGATTCCGAACTGAATGGATTTAATAGTGCTGATACTGCCCGTGAATTATTCAGACATAATGAGAAGATTGTTCCGATGATTATGCTGACTCCGGCATTTAGTCAGGAAAAGGAATTGATGTCTTTTATTGAATCTCATCCTAATGTATGGTCGGTAGTTAAACCGGTTAATTACTCCACATTATACGACGGATGTATGGAAGCTTTAGGGAAGGAAAAATCAACCGTCTCATGGCGAAAAAAAGAACCTGATGTTTATCTGAAGGAATTAAAGAAATTGCAGGATGTTCTGGTCTTGCTGGTGGAAGATAATGATGCGAATCAAATGATTGGAATTGAATTGCTTGAGTTGGCAAATGTTCATGTTGAGGTCGCGTCCAACGGAAAAGAAGCAGTGAAGTTGATTCAGAAAAGAGGTCCAAACTATTACGATCTTGTTCTGATGGATATACAAATGCCTGTAATGGATGGATTTGATGCCACAAGAGCCATATTGAAAACACCGGGATACAAGGAAATGTCTATTGTAGCAATGACAGCGGATGCGATGGATGGGGCCAAGCAAAAATATCTGGAGGCGGGTATGGTTGATATGATTTCAAAACCCATTGATCCTGAACAGGTTTATCAAAAAGTGCTACATTGGGTAAATAAGCAAAGGGGCCTCATGCAAGCCAAACGACGTCCTGTTGTTGTGAATAATAATGTGGATTTGAATGAAGTTGAAGCAACGCATGAGAATACTGAATACCCGGTCATAAAAGGGATTAATGTGGAAGAAGGGGTGAAGCGCTTTGCCAATCGCTGGGATTTCTTCAAAAGGCTGCTACAGCGGTTCCATTCTGACCATCTTAATTTTGCAAATGAGTTTAACGAGTTAAAAGATAAGGACCGGGAAGCCGCTGAACGTATGTTGCATTCATTTAAAGGAATATCCGGAACCATAGCAGCACCTGAGTTATATGAACTGGCAATTAAGGTAGAGAAGGATTTTAAAATGGGTAATCCTGAGTTTAGTGAAAGATTTATTGAAATGAATAAGGTGTTGGCAACCATTTTAAAAGAACTAAGTATAAACAAGGACTTGGATATTGAGGGGATAACAAACCAAAACTCAAAAGAATGAGATTTCTTAGCATCGTAGTTGTATCATTGATTCTTCTTGCCTGTCAGGAAGAAATGCGTTCACCTGGAAAACCTCTTATGGAATTGGATTTCAATGGGCAGATAACCAATAAAGGAATCTATGATGTCCAAATTGAAGGTGATGCGTTGGTGAGCTATCATTACGATGAATCTGACACCTGCCTCGATCTGATGGCTTCTGCAAAATACAGAAAACCATTGGTCATTAGTTATAAAGAGGGATTTTCGTTTGAAGATTATGAAGGTTATACCTTTTCTGTCTGGGTTCAAAAGGCAAAAGCTGATAATGAAGACTACTGTATTTTGTCGCAACAGGAATTGGTAAATGAACGATTGTTGGGATGGGAGCTTCGTGCTGAAAACTGTGGAAGCTGGAGCTGGGTTTTTAGGGATAGTTTACAAACATGGACTTATAAACCGGCATCATTAAATCAGGCCATTTACAATGGTAAATGGCATCATTTAGTCTTTAGTTATAATAAAAATATTCAGGAAGCCAGATTGTATTTCGATGGAACAAATGTTGCTATCTATTCGATGTATGGGAATACATTTAATATTGAATCTACACCTATACGAATTGGAGTAAGTCCGTCATCAACATCTGTTAATATGGATGTTTTCAATGGCCGGTTGGATGATCTGGCTGTATGGTCCCGTTCATTAATAGATGAAGAGGTTAAAACAATTTATGGACTTAAATATCCGCATAAGTTTACAAGACCTGTGTGTGGAGATCAATTAAAGGTGATGACCTGGGATGTTTGGCAGGGAGGAATCCATGAAGGCAAGAGAGTTGGCCCGGAACGTATTCTGGATGTCTTAAGATCAACAGAGGCTGATGTAATTTTACTGCAGGAAATGGCTGGTAAAGGCTCTTATCTTGCCGATGGTTTAGGCTATTATTTTTATCAGCGAAATGAAGATTTGGGTGTTTTAAGCCGTTATCCATTACTGGAGGCGAATAATGTTTACAGAAGCTACAATTCAGGATGTATTAAAGTTGATTTGGGTGATGACAGATATCTATTTGCGAGTCCGGTGGCTTTGAGTCAACAACCCCGTTTAGATGCATATCTTAAAAGTGGAGAAGCTGATGCGGATACGATTGTTTATCGCGAAAATGAGTTTAGAGGTAAAGAAATAACGTTTATTCTGGGTGAACTAAGACACCTGATCTTTACCAACGAAAACATCCCAATGATATTAGGTGGTGGATTTTACAGTGGATCGCATCTCGACTGGGATGAGGCAAACAAAGATCAGCATATGGGGCTGGTGGTGAATTATCCTGTCAGTCAGCAACTGGAAAAGGCTGGTTTTGTTGATACATATAAGACGCTTAATGCCGGGGAACCACTTGAAAAGGGGTATACATGGTCTACAAAGTTCAATAGTGCATTTCCTGATCGCACCGATTTTATTTATTCTTTTGGTGATCGTTTACATGCGGTTGACAGTTATGTATTGGATGATCACCTGGTAAGCTTTCCCTCAAGTCATGCTGCTGTTGTTACCGTATTTAATTTAGAAAAAGAATAGTAGCGGGTAGGGGTATTTATTTATTAAATTGTCCTTTGTAAAATCAGATACTGAATGGGATCATCTTTCAATTTAGATGTGAATGAACAATCACTCCTTTTAAAAATAAAAGAGGGAGATGAGAAAGCTTTTGAATGGGTGTTTAAAAGCTATTATCCTCATTTGGTTTTGTTTGCCCAGAAGTATCTACACGATCGCGACCTTTCAGAGAGTTTTGTTCAGGATGTTTTCGTTAATATGTGGCTAAAAAGAGACGAACTTAACATCAGATCGTTGAAAGGTTTTTTGGTGGTAGCTGTGCGTAACAAGTGCAATAATGAATTGAAGCATCAGAAAGTTGTACGTACTTATGAAAAAGCAGGAGAGGATATTCAATTGGAAGAATTGCCTCATTACCAGGATGAACTGTATTTAAATAAAATCAATGAAGTAATTGAGCAGCTTCCTGCACAACGGAAGAGAATTTTTCGAATGAGCAGGATGGATGGCTTAAAATATCGTGAGATCGCAGATAAATTAAATATATCGCCAAAGACAGTGGAGGTTCAGATGGGTAAGGCTTTAAAGTTTCTTAGAGAAAAGTTACAGCCCCTAAAACAGCAATTGCTGAGCATATTTTTATAAAATCTATTAAGGGAAAAAGAAGGGTTAAATGTCCTTTAGTTGAATTATGGAACAAAAAAGAGCACATAACATTGATTGGGATTTGGTAGCCAAAGATATGGCCGGTGAATTAAGTGCATCGGAGCATGAACAATTAAATCATGAACTATCCGGAGACAAAGATTTATTGGGCCAGTTGAATCAACTTTGGGGCGATACCAAATATGCTCAGGAAATTAAGTCAATTGATACTGATAAAGCCTGGACAAAAGTTAGTAGTGAAATTCATCAGAAGCAGCACAAGCATATTTCTATGCAGTGGAAGAAAATTGTTTCAGTTGCCGCATCTCTGATATTTATTCTGGCTGCCTATGTTCTGATAAAAAATTTGGTTCCCAACAACAAATTATTGCAGGTTTTAGCTCAAAATGAAATTACTCAGGTAGAACTGGAGGATGGAACATTAGTTGATTTGAATATCGGAAGTTCGTTACAATATCCCGAAAGTTTTAATACCGAAACACGTAACGTACATTTGAACGGTGAGGCTTTTTTTGATGTAGCCCGAAACGAACAGAAACCCTTTATTATCGAAACACAGAATCTTAGGATTAAAGTACTTGGAACATCTTTTAATGTTAAAGCCAATGCTTTAAATGGTGATGAGAATGTTTCTGTTACGTCTGGTCGTGTGGAGGTGTGGCATATGGGAGAGCATGTTGTTTTAGAAAAAGGTGAGGCAGCCAATTTTAATTTGGAAGCAAAACAGTTGATAAAAAGCTCGGTGACAGATGTTAATTACAATGCGTGGAAAACTCGTGAGATTGAATTTGAGAATGTAACGCTTACCGAAGCTATTGCCGTGATTCAGTCGGTTTATCATATAAAGATTGAGACAGATAATGAAATTAAACCAGATAGTTTGATGTTGAAGGCTCAGTTTAGTCACGATGATTTAGAGCATGTTTTAAATGTAGTTTGTCAAACCTTTAATTTGACTTACACTCAACAAAACGATAAATATCAGATACAATCAGTTAGATAGCTGGAAAGAAAATTGTATTTTAAGGCTGAGTTATCTTCGGGTAATTATGACAATTTCAATCCTAAGTTCTAATGAATGAAGAAATCCATCAACAGGAAAATGTGTTTGTGTGTATTGATTTGTGGCTTTTTGTTACCAGTCAATGCTCAGGTTTATAACTTCCGCTACAAACTTATTACTGTTTCTGCATTAATGGATTCGATCTCAGCCAAAACCAATATAAAAGTTTCCTACGATGCAAGGGCAGTTCCAGTCGATAGCCTGGTTCAGGTTGATGTTAGTCAAACGCATCCGTTTGATTTGCTTAAATCTGTTTTAAAAGACAGACCTTTACATATCTCCTTTCGGAATAATCAAATAGTCATTAGTGAGCAGGTTAAGGAGGATGTTTCTATATACCTGAGATTTAAGGGTAAAGTTATTGACGATGCTGAAGGTGGAGCTTTACCAATGGTAAATATTGCTGTTAAGAATAAAGCATTGGGTACGATCTCCAATATGGATGGAGAGTTTGAATTTGTGGTGCCAGCCAATTGTTTAAACGACACGCTTGTGTTTTCGTTTATTGGTTATTCAAATGAGTTTTATCCAATAAAAAATATTGAAAGTAATCTGACTGTTCGTTTGAGAAGTCATGATATTAAACTGCAGGAGATTGAAGTCCGATACGAAGCAATTGAGGATATCATCAATGGAATCATCAAAAACAGATCAAAGAATTATATTAATGAACAAACTATTCTCACAGGATTCTTCCGTGAGTCAATAAAGCAGGATCAAAAATTTGTTCAGGTATCCGAAGCCATTATCGAAATTCAAAAACCATCGTATAATGAGTTTTTAAATCTTGAAAGGGTACGTTTTGTAAAAGGTAGAAAACTATCTGGTTTGCAGACTATGGAATCGGTAAATTTTAAATTGGAGGGTGGACCTTATCAGTTTTCGAGGATTGATGTGGCTCGATATCTGGAGTTTTTGCCAAAGGATGGTTATGACGATGTATATCAATATTCGTACGAGGGAATTGATTATTTAAATGATGAGATGGTCTATCGGATAGGCTTCAAACCAATCGAAGATGATGGAGAACTCAAGTACGAAGGCATTATAATGGTTCATTCTCAATCGTATGCCATTGTACATGTAGACTTTGAATTGACCAAAAGATCTTTAAAAAATAGTCGTAAAGCGTTAATAAAAAGATCAACCCGACGAATTAAGGCCAAACCCAGATTAGCCAGATATTACATTGATTATCGAAGGTTGAATGATAAATGGATAGTAAATAAAATAGGTGGTGAGATTGCTGTTTATATCAACGATAAGGATGAGAAAATAAATTCTGAGTTTGTTGGTATCTCCGAGTTATTGGTGAGTGATTGTAAAGTTGATAAAGAAGAGCGTTTTAAAACTTCAGAACTGTATAAATCCAATTACATATTGGCCGATGAAATAAAAGAAACCGATCAAGAGTTTTGGGAAAACTACAACATTATTAAACCCGATGATGAGCTGGAGAAAGTTTTTAAGGATAGGAAGTAGAAGGAAATAAAAAAAGGTTGCTTTCAAAAAAGTTGATGGGACGATAAAATGAGTGGTTTTATTGCCTGTTCCGAAAGCAACCTCATGGGATTGGTCATTGAAAAAAATCTTATGCGCAATGTTTCTGCAAATAATCAATAGTTGATTTTACAGAGGTTAATTGCAATACTTCATCGTTTTTTATATTCAAGTCAAATTTTGTTTCTAAATAAAATAAGAAACAATTCATGTCTAATTCGTCAACAAAAAGCTCATCACGAAAGGTGGCATCTTCACTAATTCGACTCTTTGGTACACCTGTTTTCCTTAAAACTTTGTACAAATTTCGTCTTATCGCTTTTGCATTCATAACTAAATTCTATTATCAATTCATCTATAGGACAAACTAATTAGCATTTGGACGTATGCATTTTTTGAATTTTTTCGAAAAAAATTCAAAAAACTTAGCAAGTATAGTTTAAGTAGTTGTAAATCAGGTTGAAAAAAATGTAAATAAAAAATGTACATTTGCACCCAGAGAAGCTAAAATTTTACAAAGGATCATTATTGTGAATAGGTGGTGGCAGAAATTGACAATTGTTGTCATTCTTCTTTTTTATATCTCGTTATCGGTGGTTGGACAGCAGGATTCGACCAACTTGATTATAAATAACATTGATTCGTTACGAATTGCGAAAATTGAGTATAAGAATTTTCGAATTATGCCTTACCTGGCACCTGCTTATACTCCAGAAACAGAGTATTTACTGACTGCCGGAGGATTGATTACGTTTAAAACTCAGCGTTGGAATAATTTGCTGAACAGATCATCCATTCCTTTTTCTTTCGGATATAGTTCAACAGGAGCCATCTCAGTAAATATTCAGAATGTGATTTATCTTACTGATGATAAAATCAGAATGTTAGGTGAGTTTCTTTATAAAGATATGCCTGATAATTATTGGGGAGTTGGCTATGATAACGGAATAAATATCGAAAAGTCACCTGCTAATACTGGTTATCAAAGAATTTACTGGCGCTTTTTTGAGAAGTTTATGTTTCGCACTTTCAGCGACCTGTTCATTGGTGTTGTTGTTGATATGAACGGAACAGAAGCATCACAATTAAATCCACGGATGGAAACAGATGAATATGTACTATCCAATGGAACAGGTATCAACAATACAGGAATTGGTCTGGCTGTTGAGTATGACACCCGTGATTTTGTTCAAAATGCGTACAAGGGAGTTTTTATTAGTACCTCTATGATGTTTTTTCAAGGTTATCTTGGGGGTAATACCAGTTTTAAAGCGTTGGAAGTTGATTACCGACAATATTTGAAAGTTAAAAGGGAAAGAAGAACACTTGCCTGGAATGTAAAGTCACGTTTTTCGTTTGGTGATGAAGTACCCTGGACAGATATGGCTATGCTGGGTGGTCCTTTTAATATGAGAGGTTATACTATCGGACGATTTCGCGATCAGAATGCCTTAAGCATGACTACTGAGTATCGGCATATGTTTAAGCGCCGAACCTTGAATAAAAGAGGTAATTACAATAGCCGCCTGGGATATGTGGCCTGGTTGGGAGCCGGAACGGTATCTCATTCAATCAATGAGTTTAATGGCTGGTTACCCAATGGTGGATTGGGCTTGAGATTGGAACTTCAGACCAGGATGAATATGCGTTTTGATTATGGTTTAGGCAAAGGTGAAGCAGGAGCTTATGTAACTTTTTCTGAAGCTTTTTAAGCCTGCCGTGAGTTACAGAAGATGTTGATAACTTTTCTTAAACCGACTGTTTTAGAAATTTTTGCACTTCCGATTCAATCTTATCTTTGTAGCCTTAAAATAGAGAAGTATGCAAAATTTATTTGAGTGTAAGGTTAAATACGAGAAGATAGATGAACAGTCGGGTAAGGAGAAAAAAGTAAGCGAGACATACCTAATTGATGCTGTATCATTTACCGAAGCTGAATCGCGAATATACAAGGAGATGGAAATGATGGTTCGTGGTGAATTTATCGTTACAAACATCAGAAAAGCCAATTATACTGAGATTTTTGATAATGAAGACGGCGACCGTTGGTTTAAGAGTAAAATCTCTTTTGCATCGATCGACGAAAAGTCGGGTAAAGAGAAGAAAGTAAGTAACCAGATTTTGGTGATGGCCAGTAATGTAAAGGATGCTTACGATAAAATTCAACAAGGCATGGGTGGTATGACTGTTGATTTTGAGATTAATGCCATTGCTGAGAGTCCAATAATGGATTTCTTCGCCTATTTTAGTGATGATGTCAATACCGAAATTCCTTCTCATCTCAAGCCAATAGAAAGAAATGAGGTGACAGCTGAGGTAGAAGAGGAAGACGAAGTAGAAGAAGAGGAAGTGATCGGGGATGAAATCTCGGAAGAGGAATATGAAGATTAATCAATCCATGATATAAATTTAAAGGAGTCCAAATCGGACTCCTTTTTTATAGAAATGATTTAATGCGGTTATCCAGATCAGCCTGATCCTTCTCAAAAGAGTATAAACCCGCCAGGTTAAGCAAAGAATCAATCCCAACTTCCCCGTCTTTTATCTTATCTGCCCAACGTTCATGAACAGGTATTTTTCCATCCGACCTTAAATAATCATGTTCTTCTTTAGTAAGAATGGGAAAAATATCGTGACATCCACGTTCATATGCATATTCAATCAACTCCTGAGCTGTCGACGGAATTTTTTCATTCAATCGATGGATTACTTCTTTTTCATGCTCTTCAACCAACCATAAATTTGGCAGACGAACAGCTTGAGCATCTGTTGAATCAAAAAGAGTTGGTTCATGGATAACAATGTCTGTTTTAGAAATTTGAATGAAATTTTGAACAGCATCAGCTGCTACACCAACCGGAATGGTAAAAGTATCACAGCTTAGTAACTGATATAGTTGATCTTTTGAACGTATACTGGCAGCAATTAACTTAGTTTTACTAATTCCTTTGTTGGCAAGAGCCAATAAACTTCTTTGCGATTCAAGGGTCACCTTCTCACCTATATACTGCCCGTCTCCCAGGTTGTTATTTTTCAGATAAGCACCTAACCGTCCCAGAAAAACATTGGTGTAGGCTGGTTGGGCTACAACAGCAGCAAAACCATTCTGACGAACACTAAAATCCAATGTGAAATTTACAGGTATTCCCATTTCGTGCAATTTGCGTGCTCCTAATAACCCAGAAGCGGTAAATGGAACTTTAATAATAAAATCGCTGGGGTTAATATCGAATAATCGTTTGCCAATGGTTGCTATTCCGTTAACATCATGAGCAAGATCGGTGTGCAGTTCAACACTTACTTTGCAATTAAATATCTTGGCAATGCGTAACCCATGAATAGCATTCAGGCAAAATGCTATTTCTTTCACTTTCTCTTCATCGCTCAGGTAACTTAATTTAGATGATAACTCCGGGATGATTTGATCATAAAGACCTTTTTGTACCTCAGCATTTAGCAATGTGTTATTGGTGGTTAATGCTGTAAAGGCACTGTTCCATAACTTTGATGATGCTTCTATATCACCCGTGTCGAGCCAAAGGTTTGTTCCGGTTTTTAAATATTGATTCCAGTAATCGGAGTTGTTCACTTTTTGAGGTTGATCGTTAAATTGATCAGCTAAATGATGAATAGTAGCAGATGAGATTGGATGTATCATATTTCCAGAGGATTGAGTTTAATTAAATTTACTAAGGATATTATCCAAAATCAACCAATCGAACTCATTATAGTGACAAACTTTTATTAGATGTATGATAAAGAAAAGTATAGATGAATAATTCATAATTATGAAGCGAATATTACTATAGTTATGTTATCTTTATTATGAAAATAACAAACTAATCTACGACCTATGGAAATACTCTCTAATGCTGCCGTAATCTGGTTTATTGCCGGAGTAATATTACTTCTACTCGAATTTGTAATCCCTGGTATTTTTATCATGTTTTTTGGTATTGGAGCCTGGATAACAGCGTTGTGTGTATATCTTTTTGAGCCTTCATTGGGTATTCAGTTCCTGATTTTTAGTGCCACCTCTATTCTTTCGCTGGTATTTCTTCGAAAAGTTATCATGAAAAAGACGCAAAATGTAGAAGTTGATGCGGACGAAGAATTTATTGGACATCAGGGAACCTGCCTCACTCCAATTAATGAAGAGGAAGCGGGTAGAATTGAATTTAAAGGTACTCAATGGACAGCTGTATCAGATGTTGCAATTGAGGCGAATCAAAAAGTTCGTATTATCTCTAAAGATGGCTTAACTCTTCGGGTTGAACCCGTTTAAACATATTTAAAATTTAAACTAAACTTTATGAATCCTTCTGCTATTGTCGCCATTGGGATTGGCGTTATTGTGTTTTTTATACTCCTTTCGTGTATTAAAATTGTTCCACAAAGATCAGCTTATATCGTTGAGCGATTGGGAAAATATACTGGTACCCTTACGGCCGGATTTCATTTTTTGATACCTCTTATTGATAAGGTAGCATACAAACACACACTGAAAGAACAGGCTATTGATGTTGCTTCACAATCGTGTATTACGAAAGATAATATTGCGGTTGAGGTTGATGGTGTTTTGTATTTGCAGGTGATTGATGCCATGAAATCATCATATGGTATTGATAATTATGGTTTTGCTGCCATTCAGATTGCCCAAACTACCATGCGAAGTGTGATTGGTCGTTTAGATCTGGATAAAACTTTTGAAGAACGCGAAACCATTAATACAAGTATTGTTGATGCAGTAGATAAGGCCAGCGATCCATGGGGTGTTAAAGTAACCCGTTATGAGGTTAAAAACATTACACCTCCACAGAGTATTAAGGACGCTATGGAGAAACAAATGCGTGCCGAACGTGAAAAAAGAGCCATGATTGCTCAATCGGAAGGTCAGAAACAAGCTAAGATTAATGTGGCTGAAGGTGACAAACAGGAATTAATCGCACGCTCGGAAGGTGAAAAGCAAAAACGTATTAACGAAGCTGAAGGTAGAGCGGCTGAAATTGAGTTTGTGGCCAGTGCAACGGCAAAAGGTATTCGTGAAATTGCCTCTGCAATTAATGAAAAAGGTGGTGATGATGCAGTTAATTTACGTATTGCCGAACAGTATCTGGGTGAGTTTGGTAAATTGGCCAAGGCGAATAATACAATGATCATTCCGTCTAATATGGCTGATATATCAAGTATTATTGCTACTGCAACTTCTGTACTCGACACTGCTAAAAAGAAATCATAACACAAAAAGTGTTGTAATCAAAAAATCCCGGTTTTCGCCGGGATTTCTTTTTGCTCTAAAAATACAATTGTTGAATAAATCTGGTAATGATTCATTTTTACATAAATCATATGTGCAAATATAGATTTATAAATGAAACTGCCAAATGATTGATGTTATCACATTCTATTTCAAAACAAATTGATTGTTTGTGAAGCCCTAAATAATGGTTGAATACTTTTATTAATTTAAAGTGTTTAAAGATTGAAGAAAGCTATATGAAACATCAACTGCATTTTATAAACGGTTGGATATTATATCATTCATAATTCTTTTTACCTGCAAATCACCAAGTCCGTAGATGGCTTCCCTTCGGTTAAATTCTCTGAAAATTGTATTGAAATCTTCTGTTTGTAACCCATCCATTATCTGTATTAAGGTTTTAACAGGTCTGCCAGGTGAACCATTCTGAGGTAATCTGTCAATATGTGCGTTGATTGCTTTTTTCAGAAAAGGAAATTTATGATCCAACTTCTGGGCAATGCTCATCATTTCATCACATCCGTTCTTTTGATAAAGTGCCCATAGTCTGCTTAATTCTTTTAATTCCGAAAACTCAATCCTGGTTTTATTACTATAAGCATTAAGTAATTCTTCGTTATTCATTCCTCCAAAATTATATTCGAAATGAGCTTTGGGACGGATTAAATAAATAGTTTGATTGTTGTAGCTAGTGTATATAAGATTAATAACAAACCATAAATTTATCTGACAAAACAAATCCTCTTCAAACCAAAGGTTAATTTCAGAATGTGAGGGTATGTTTTGTATTTTGGTAAATTCAGTAACCGTTTTCTCATAGTATTCGCTGATTTCAAAACCTTCGTAGTTTTGGCTTATAAATCGGGCTCTTGTCTCATATAGTTCAGATAAATTTTCACCTTCTACACTGCCATCCACAAGGCATTCACGAGCCACTATAAGCTTACCTTTAATCGCATCAGGAAACTGATGCTTTAATGCATCTCCATTTAAAATGTGATATTGTTGTGACACAGGTAATCTATCGTTTAAAATATTGGTTTGATAAAGTAATGATTTTTAATGGGAATGAGTGTGTTTTAAGGCTAGAGAAGCCTGAATATATATACTTTACTTTTCTTCTTTTGATAATTGATAAAGTAATTTCTCTACTCTTTCTCTTTCACTTAAATTGATACCCAGCCATGAAAGGGCAGCCTCAATGGTACTAAATACCTCGGGTATCACCAAAGACATATTTATATCATTGTATCCTTTTAGAAGTGTGCCGAACACTACCTGGTTGGGTAGATGAGTTAAAATAGCAGATTTTCTTCTTGCATTTATTTCTTTATGATTCTTTAGATAGCTATGAATATTTATCAAATCCTCAGAAGTTAAGGTGATTTTTCCTTTTCTAATATCTCCTAAAACATCATAGTAATCTTTCCATTCCGGATCCTGCATCTCTTTTCTCTTGCATTCAAAGATATCTTTAAATTCATATTCTCCTGAATAAGATTCAAGGATAAGATTTAAATCAGATAATATATGATATTTAAAATGCATCTATGCTATTGTTAAAGATAATTTAAGGTATAAAATCCTGTCGAAATTATCAATGTATTAAAGGTATACAGGCGATATGAATGATTTTAACGGAGATAATAAAATGAACAGAAATGAATTATCTAAGCTTAATATTGAACCATTTTTCTATGTATTTCGATTTGTTCTTTCCAGGTGCGTCGACCGTTGACTACAAACTTTTCTGGTATTCCATTACTAGTATGAACAATAAGTCCGTTAGGAATGATTCCTAGTGAGTTAAAGAAACTAATTTCAGTTATATCGCTTAGGTCAATGCTCAGACTATGATTTTGTACATTGAATTGATGTGATTTAAATTGAAGGTTATCCTTAAGTAAATATAGTTTTCCTCCTACACCTTCTCCATTTTTTAAATGATTGGCACCTCCGGAGTGAATAATTTCTGTATCCTCAGTATTTGCAATCTGAGTTTGTTTTTTTACAGTTTTAGAAGTGATAAATAAATATATAGTAATACCAAATATCAAACCTGATATTAAGCCAAAAATAATGCCTGTTTTAATATCGAAAAACAGTCCCAGAAACGTTCCGAATAATACTCCAAATACGATTCCTGTGATTGCTGAATTCTTTATATCAGTCATATGTTCTTTTATTACGTTTTAAGTGTTGGATGCAAAAGCTTTAAAGCAAGTTGTTTGTGACAAATAAATGGCAAAAACTTATTTATTCAACTGTTTGTTTTCAGTGTTTTTATATTCTTTAGCCTTATTGATAAAGTCTTCATAAGAAAGCATTAAAGTAATCTCACTTTCTAATAAATTATTTAAATATATGATGGTTAACTGTTTGCTTTCTTCGGAATCGATAAAAAGGTTTGGATATAAATAATCCATTAACTTTTCCATTTTGATATCTATGAGTTTTGATAAATATTCAAATCGAATCAATCGTGACATCATCTCAAAATCAACGGAATTGATTTCATTTTTTTTATAAAATTCCAGACCAAAATTATTTACATTGGCAGCAGGCAATCCACCTCCTTTTTCAACAATGAGATCACTTAATGTAATATGATCCGTCTTGTGAGCGTTGATGGTATCCAATAATCGGGATTGGTTTTCAATAATATCCTTCAAGATTTCATAGTTGAAGTCGATTTCATTTTTAATTGTTTCCACAGAGGCGTTGTAATATTCTTTTGCTTGTTTTTTCTCTTTGTAATTGCTAATTAATAAGGCAATTAAAACACCTATAGTAACAATCGTAAGTTCTTTTAAGTAGGATTTAATTTTGCTGATCATTGGTTTCATATTCAATTATTAGTTTGGGATAGTCAGTTATTCGATCCAGGGTAGTGAATATCTCATTTATTTCTTTTTCATCTATAATAGTGCAAACTTTAAATAAAAAATCCTGTTAAAAATTTATTCATCATATCCATGATAGAGATAGACTGCTCCGTATGTCCAGTTTGGTCCCTGCATATCCGGATAATTAAATCTGTCCATCATTAAAGCTACATATTTAACCGGATATCCATCAGGCAGCTGAACAACATTTGGCCAAACTCTTGATCCGGAATTTGCATCCCAGGGCGGCAGATCCATCTTTAAGGTACCTGTTTCTTTCAATTCGGGATAGCTGTAAATGAAGAGTTTTTTTTCGTTACTGCCTGAGAAACAATATCGCTGATTGCCTATCTTTTGAATGGAAGTGCCTGTTGAATTATGGTTAACCGGACCTGCAATCATTTTATAATCTCTGTTCCAGAAATCCGATTCCATTATAATTGCTTTATATCCATCTTTGTTAATACAGGTTAGTATTCGCCATTTATTCACCTCTGAATCATAAATGATATGAGGATCCTCAATATCTCCAACCACACCAAAGGTACTGGCTTTCATAACAGAAAAACCAAAGCGGGGATCCTGTTTACTTTCTATTGCAAGAAGTTGCTTTTTCTCTTTTTCGGGATTGGCATAGGCACTAAAACCGGTTGTTGTTCCTCGCCAGATATTTTCGTTACGATCGTAAAAAATATGTGAGGCAATTTCATTTCTTAGAATACCATCGTTACGATCAAAAACGATGATACCCTCCAATTTCAAATCGAAAGCGCTTGGATTCATACTAAACACACCTTGAATATGATGAGGTAGCGCACGACCACGAATTGACATGGTATACCATAAACGGCCCCGGTCGAGTAAAGGCTCACCGTTTTCGTAGGTAATGGCGCGTATATCAGCCTGCCCAACGCCAGTTGTAAACGCCACTGCTGCCTTATTGATTTGCACCTTACCAATTGCTAGCTCAACAAAAAGCCGTGACTGAAAGGAATGAATGTGATTTTTTTGTCGTAGGTCGATGTATTTATTAAAATCGCATTGTCCAATTACTTTCGGAAGCCCTTTGTTATATTGATAGAGTACAAATCCACTTCCCAGCATTTGAAGGATAATTTTACCCTTAAGCTGATCATGCTCAGTGAGATTTACAGCAATGAACTGTTGATGTATTTCACTGGCATCTTTGATGACTTTTATTTTTGCATTGGTAAGGAGGCTATCTTTAAATCCTACTGTTACAATTAATTGTTCTTTTTGATCATTTGCAGTGAATTGAAAACCCACTTCTCCATTACCTTCAGTAGAATTTAAATCAATTGTATAGGTTGCAAAAGGATTAAAACCACCTAACCATATTCCGGTTTGTGATGCACTTTTTGATTGAATAACCAGTTTGTTCTTATTTATTGAAAAATCAGCATGGTCCGTTTTATAATTAGCAATGGGGTGCATTGCCTGCAAGCCAATTATTTTTTCAGGAATTAAATCTGCCAGTGGAATGGATTGATTCTCATCAAATATCATTCTTTGTACACCTTGTCTTACAAAATTGATTTTATCAGGTGAAGGAGCTTGTCCATGTATTGTATTGATGGCAAAAGTTAGAAGAAGGGCAGGTAATAAGAGGTAATTAAGTTTTTTCATGTTATCGTTGTTATACTTCCGTTGCTGTGGCAGAATACCTAGATTAGATTACTTTCCCTAATAATACCTGATTGGATATTGTTGCACTCATTCAATTTGCCAAAAGAATGCAGTTTTGATGCTAAATCAAATCTTTTTCAAGTTTAATAAGTCTAATCTTTTATCTTATTAAACTGCATTTATGTTGATTAGAAGCATGAATTTATTTTGTTTTTTGTGGGTGGGGAAATCCCAAACCGCCTTTAAAGGCGGTATTTAGGGTTGGCTTTGTAAGCTCTTTGGCAAGTTTTGGTTTGTGTTTGGCTTCCCGAGGGGTCGGGGCAGGCTGTGTGACTTGCCAATGTGCTTACAAATTGAGTTGGCCTTATTGTTATTATCTAACTACTTTGCCTAACGCTTCTAATAGTTGTGGATTATCTTCCAATCCAATCCGTGCAACAGCGTAGAACTCGCTCATCCAATCATCCATCTTTGCAAAGGCTGCATCTTTGGCTTTTGTTGCATCCTGTGATTCTCCAACTTCTTTTAAGTATTCTGCTCTGGCTGCTTCCAGTTCAGTTATCAATGTATTTGCGGCAGCTAATGAGTCAGCGGTAATTGCTAATCTTGCCAATTTGGTTTGAATAGCTGTATCGGTGGTTGCTACGCTATAAAATTTCTTTGCAGCTTCTAGCCATTTGATATAAGTCCGTGGCATTTCGCCTGAAATTGCCAATTTATCGGCTGTTAAACTATCGTTACGGAATATAACCTTTGCTTTTTTGCGTTGCAGTTTAAAAACTTTCTCCAATTCTGCTTTTTTATCGGAGAATGAGGCTGAAGCGGCAGAGGTTTCGTCATCTTCGGTTTTGTTGAAATCGTAGGCTGAACGTGTTTCGGTCAAAAGGGTTTTGCCTTCTGTTATTTTTGCGGAGTCGTAGCCTAACTCTGCCATAACAGTTGCAATTTCTGACTGTGTTTCTGCATTTTCTAATGCTACTCGATAAAGCTCTAATGTGTCTGCTTCGGAATTTTTTGGTCTGGTTGCCATATAATTTGATTTTTAGGTTTGCCATTGCAGCAAACGGGTTATTAATCATTACAAATTAGTTGCTTCGACTTACATCCCGATCATTCGGGACAGATACTGCTCTGCTTCCATTTACAAATGCGTTGCTTCGGGTTACATTTCCGTTGCTTCGCATTGCAATTCTAGTGCTTCGACTTACAGTTCTATCGCTTCCTCTTGTAGTTGGGCTGCTTCGATTTACATTGCCCTTGCTTCCGAATCCATTCCTTTTGCTTCTATGCACAGCAGCCTAACACTGCTTTTCTTTATCTTACATTTTAGAACTGAATGTTAAATATAACGAATTTTATTGATGGTTGTTATTAGGCGGCTAATTGTTTCAATTCTGATTTATAAGCTTCAATGCTTTCATTTATATTCATATACTTGCCCCTAATGGAAAGATATATGCAAATGTGGGCGATTGGGGGCTTCAAACCTATCAAACTGCGAAAATTTAAAGCGGGCTACAGCCCCTTGAAATTACTACTATTTCGCCTGTATTATAAACACATGTTATGCTTAGTTTTTTTATATTAATCTCCATTAAAATGTTTCTCGATGTCTATGTGTATCAAAAAACTGGAGCAAATCTCTTGATCTATTCTTTATTCTGGGAAGCGTCCAAATTTTTTTATTTCTTCCAACGAGTCATCCCAACTTGCTTTGTTTGAGATAAAAATATGTGCATTAGGTCGTTTTTCTAATTTTGTATCTAAACATCCTGCTGGAACTACTAAAAGTTTACCGTCCATTTGTAAATTGGGCAAAGCTGAACCACAATTTGAACAAAAGGCTTTCACATGATTACTCTTATGTGGTTGAAATATTTTAATTTTAGTTTCCGTTTTTATCCATTCAAGTTTAGCTGTAGTGGAAAATAAATTTGCAGCATGAGCAGACCCTGTGTCTTTCCTACAATATCTGCAATGGCATAAATAAAAACTCTCAAAGTCACCTATAACTTTAAATTTAATTCCTTTGCATAAACAAGAACCCAAGTATTCCATTTGATTAGTTTCTTTGCAAAATTTTTGATTTCTTTTTCTGAGAATTTACTTTCTAAATATGAAATAATTTCTTTTAAACCATTTAGTGCTTCTTCAGACCAAACGATTTTATAAGTATTTTTCATATAGTTTCTTTACAGATTCATGGGAATGAATTCGGCCTTTTTCAATGTCGTGCAAACCTCTTTTAATTGACTTTTTTTCATTGATTGATAACTCATCCCACCAGTCTGATGATTTAGCATATTCATCATGAATCTTTTTCAGTTTCTCAATTACTGCAGAATCATTAAGCTTTGCGATCCATTCTATTAGTCCGAGTTTTTCAGCTTGTATGTTCATAGCCATTCCTTTTTTACCAAGATATGAAAAACAAATTATTGGTTACAATATATTATTCAGTTGAAAAATGCACCAATTGCTCCTGGTTGTATTAGAGAACCGCCGTATACGAGATCCGTATCCCGAAGCTTCGGAAGTGGTGTGAGAGCTTCTCCCTGATAGCGTTTGCTAGTGGGGCTGGCTACACGATTGTGTTTTTGTGCTTTATTTCCTCTATCAGTCCGTGCGTTCGGGCAGCCATACTCTTTGACAAGTTTTGGCCGTGTGTCGGCTTTTTTGAGCGACTAGGCAATGTGTATGACTGCAAAGCGTAGGCATTATGTCTTAGAATATAATTACTTTCCTGATTTTCTTCTATTATCCTCTTTACAAAGCATTTGACAATTTTGAGCAGTCGTTTTTCCACCTTCATGCCAAGGAGTAATATGGTCTCCTTCCATCTCCTCAATTTTGAACTCCTCTTTACAGACTGGACATATCCCTTTTTGTCTTTCGTAAGCTTCTCGTTTTTGATTAGGACTAAAAGCTCTTATACTTAAATATTTCTCTTTGCGAGTTAAGATGTATGTATAAATCCCTTTTTTACTTCCAACATCTTCATCTTCCATTAATTTTGAAATCTCTGTTTCAAGTTTCTTTGAGTCAAACTTTTGGTCTTTGTAATCATTGTATAGAAACCCCCAATCAATACCTTTCATCTCCCTGCGATACTTTGGAAATACTGCTTTAATCCAATTGATTACACTTTGAAAATACAGCCAAATCTCATTTGCATTAGGTTCATTTTGATTTTTAGCCATATAATCTTCAATGGAATCATTACTTATCCATTTGATTGTTGTTTCAAGATAGTCTTGTCTAATTGCAGAACCATTCAAATAATCACCGCCTAATCCATAAGCTGCACAACTATTTTTACTGAAATATCTTTTTGCATCAGAAACCCAAGAGCCTGAATAAACTGCATTTCTCAATTCTTGGTCTGTTAGTTTTTCACCAGCAATATTGATTGTTTTAAACCACTCTAATTTCTCACTATCAGTACCGCTACATAAGTAAACCATTAACTTATAATTCAGGATTTGTTCTTTTTCATCATTTTGCAGATTATGAAAATACCTGTTATTAAAAGCAAAATCACCTTCCACGAATTGTGCTACTGAAATAGTTCTCTGCTGACCATCTATTACTTCAAAATTTCCATCTTCACGAACCGCCCAGTACATTACATTTAAAGGGAAATCTTTTGTAATAGTGTTAATTACTGCATCTCGTTGCTTGTCTTTATAAATAAACTCACGCTGATACTGGGGTCGAATATCTAATTTACCATCATAGCCTACTACACCCGCCTCCTCATTATCTTCATAACCATTAGTTAATTCTCTAACAGTAATTTCTTTGAGTTCTATATTCATAACTTTTTGTTTTTAATAATTATACGAGCATAAATGCTTGAATATAATTCACTTGTCTCGCAATCTCTAAATGCTGGTGATTTATCAGTTTTGGGATTAAATTTTCGATATAAAGTACCTTTTGCATTCATTGTAAATTTCCCTGTTGGTTTCCCGTTTTTATCCATTATTTCCATTCTCTTATTGCTGGTAAATTCTATTGACCCAACAATACCTAATGCAATAATTTCAAATTGGTCAGGATTATATTTATCAATAAATGTTATAGGAACCCCAATATTTCCCTCATAATCTAATGGAATGTCTTTAACCTTGTCAACATTAATTGCATCATAGTTTTCATATCGAGGATACTCGATTTCATTTCCGTAATAAGTCTTATATAAAATTAAATCTTCATGTCGTTTTTTAATTTCAATATTTGTAAACCATACTACTCCTGAAACTCTTATCATCCCCTCCTTATGGTCTGCATCATTTGCATAATCTTCATAATGTGGATTTATAAAATGAGCCATATTGCGATTGAAACCATAACCTAACCACAATTTATTTTCTTTAATTAATTTGAAAATTTCTTTGTATGAAATAGCGTTTTGGTGTCCAATAATTACAAATTTCTTTTCATACTCAATAAGTTGAGCAATATACTCTCTAAATAATGAAAATGGAGGATTTGTTACAACTACATCAGCCTGCTTTAACAGTTCCAATGTTTCTTTACTCCGAAAATCTCCGTCACCTTTTAAGTTTTTGATACCAATTTCTTCAGGGTCTGGAATATTATTTTGGTTTTTATCACCCGTATATTCTAATAGAATGGCTTGCTCTGAGTCATTTTGACTAAACAAATCCATATTTTGATTTTTGTAACAAGTGGCAATTAATTTTTTAAGTCCAAGTTTTTCAAAATTATAAGAGAAATAATGAAAAAAATTACTGATTCTTGGGTCATCACAATTGCAGTATACAACTTTATCTTTTAGGTATGCTTTATAGTGTTTTAGCTCCTTTTCAATATCTGATAGTTGAGTATAAAACTCATCTTTTTTTGATTTTTTTGCACTTTTTAAATAACTCGTTTCGTTTGGCATACTATATATAATCCTTTTTAAATCTCAATTTTATATTTCAAAATCTTGCAATTTACAATTTTCATTCGTTAATCTGTCCGTTGAGCGTCGGCAAAAATTTGGCTCTTTTGCAAGCTGAAGCACCGGCTTGCAAATGTGCCAAATGTGCGTTGGCTTTTCCTTTTATTTGCGGGTCGGCAAAACAAAAATTCCATCAAGTTTGCACTATCGTTCGTTTTTCCAGCCTTGCATACAACGGCTCGAATATACGTAGTGCGGGATTTCAAGGCACTACACTTTCAAACCACTACTTATTTTATTAAATGCTCTATTGCTCAAATTTACCGAATCGCCCCGCATTACGTATATACATTGTACATTACTTTCTTTTTATTTCTTAATGTTTCTTAATAGTTCAAATACAGCTTATTAGCACATTTTCAATTTCGTTATATTACCCAAAATTCCTATATTTGACATGCATTTGTATGTTAGAATGTATATGAATTAAAACATACATAAAACCCAGTAAATAAAGGGTTGTACAATATAGTAAAAAAACGAAAAACAGTTTGTATGGGAGCAAAAGTTAGTACTGCAATAGTTTTATATAAAAGTCAAACAAAGAAGAACGGTAAGCATCCTGCTAAACTCAGGGTTACATACAACCGAAAACAAATGTATTACAGCATTGACAATAAAGAGCGTGTTTATGAATTTACGCCAGAGGAATTTAATAAAGTTATCGCTCCAAAGCCAAGAGGAATTTACAAGGATATTAAATTAGAGTTTTCTTTAATAGAAGATAAAGCAAATAAGATTATTGCTAAAATGGAAACATTCTCATTTAGGCAGTTTAAGACAAAATTTGGTATTGCAGGAGGCGACCTTACTAATATCATATATTATTTTGAAAGGCGTATAAAAGAGTTTGGAGAAAATGACCAATGGTGTAGTTGGCAACAATTCACTACTGCGATGAGAACCCTAAAACTTTACTTTGGCAGTAAACAAATCGACTTTAAGGAACTAACAGTTCAGGAACTTGAAAAGTATGAGAAATGGATGGTAGATAAAAGAGGACTTTCAATGTCTTCAATTAATACCTATATGGGTTCAACGAGAGCAATATTTAAAATTGCACATCGTGAAGGTGCTATTTCTAAGGATATTTACCCTTTTGGCGAAGGAAAATACAAGCTTCCTTCTGGTTCAAACTTGAAAAGAGCTTTGAAAATGGAAGAAATTAAGAAGATATATTACTACGAATGTGAGGAGTTTTCATATCGTGATGAAGCTAAAGATATGTGGTTATTCAGTTACCTTATGAATGGAGCAAACATGAATGATATTGTAAGATTAAAATACAATAACATTGATAGTGAGTTCATTACTTTTATTCGCAGAAAAACACGGAAAACAAGTAAAGTAGTCAAACCAATAAGCGTTGTTTTAACAGATGACTTAAAAAGAATAATTAATAAATGGGGAAATAAAGACCGTTCACCTGATAACTATGTGTTTAAATACATAGATGATGAAATGTCCGAAAAAAAGGTAAGACTAGCTTTAAATCTGCTCATTCATAGAATAAATGACAACCTTAAATTAATTGCAAAAGACGTAGGTATTGACAAGACTTTAACTACATATACAGCAAGACATAGCTTTTCAACAGTTCTAAAACGTTCAGGGGTATCTACGGAGTTTATTGGCGAGAGTTTAGGGCATAATAATCTCAGAACAACTGAACTTTACCTTGATAGCTTTGAGGATGAAACTAAAAAAGAAGTAGTTAAACATTTGACTGCATTCTAAAAGGGATGAAAAATTAATCTCCTTTCTTATGCTTGTGTGGTTTGAGAGAAGGCGTATTGCCCGGAGTTTCCTTATTATCTCGTTGTCGTCTATCAGGTTTCCCTGTAGATTTTGCAGTTCGTTTTGGACCAGGTTTAATTCCCATGATTTTTGGCTTTTATTAAAATTATATTTTTCATACAATTTCTTAATAATTAGTCAAATATCAAAATTATTATAAACTTCGGGAGGGTTATTAAATCTAATCATCAAATTCAATCGAGCCTATCCTTTTTAACCAACCTTCCAAGAACAAATGATTTTTGCCTTTCTTGGCAATCTTGTGGTAATAGCGGATTCGAGCTTTTTTGATTTCCCAAAATAATTCTTTTGGCTGGCAATTGCTAATTGCTGCAAGTGTCATTTTACCAATTATACCGTCCATCTTTAAATCAGCTTCAAAGAACTGGTTTAATACACGCTGAACGCCTCTGGCTCCCCATACTCCACTATTGACACACCAATCAAAAATGATTTCTTGTAGTGAGCCATTGGAGATTTCATCAATTTTAAATCTTTTGTAAAAGGTCTGGTGATAAAAATCCTTTACAAGCTGTGTTAATTGAGGAACATCAATCTTAAAGTTCCAAGGTATTCCACCATAGGTTTCTTTGTAGGCATCAATGTATTGCCATCCTTCCCAATCTGGATGTAAATTCCTGGCAACACCCATATAGGTTTCCCCACCTTTATCTCCGGTTACGTTGGCATAATAGCCTTCGTGTTTGATTACGCCATCAAACAACTCATCGAATATTTTCATTGTTTACGTTTGTTTTTAAGTTTGACATCATTTACTCCTGATATTGCACCACCGAAAAGGAAGTCAATAATGGTGCTTAGTTTGGTGGATATTCCACCGTTGATACTGCTTACAAAAGCGATTTGCCAATCATCAAGCTGAATAGTATCGAAAATGAAGTAGTTCAGCATTACGAAAGTCAATGCACACCAAGCAAGCAAGAAGAAAATTGCAAAGGCTTTTTGAAGCCAACTGTCTTTTTGATACATCTCCCTGGCCGAACTCCTATCAGCTACTGCCATCTTAAAGAGTTCCATTTTCCCCTGGAGCTTTTCTTCCTGAGTGGTGAATATTTCATCAATCAGCTTAGTTCCTTCTTTTAAGGTTTCCGCAGCTCCGGCATTGATAACCTTTCCAAATATCTTTCTCATCGTTCTACAAATTTTAATATGGTATCGAGCTTCTCGTTGAGTTGCTTAATGGTTTGGTGAAATAGCTCTTTACTCACATAAATCTCCTTGGAGCTGTCCCTTAAATCGGATATGCGTTTATGCAGTACCGTAAATTTGTTTTCGCATGAAGCAAGCTCCTTAGTCAAGTGCTGAATATCCTTTTCCAATAAATCGGTTTTGGCATCTACCGTTTCCTTTGTGGCATTCTTTGAAATGGCATTTCGGATGATGAAGGAAACCACACCAACGATAAGCGAACTGAAAGCTCCAATTATCAGCCAATAGAATTTAATTGTCATTTCTTCCATGCTAAAAGATTTTAATGGTTTCTGTACTACCCTCCGGAAAACGGTTTTTCTCCATCGTTGCACTTTGGTTTTCGATGTGCATAATGGCATCTACAATATGCTCCCACTTTGTTCCGCCTTTGGAACTTCCATCTCTGTTTGCCTGATTGATGATTACAAATGAGGTGTTCGGGAACTGTTTCTTCAGCTCTTTAAATTCCTCGTGAGAAATATCAGTCGTTTGGGTACTGTCTATAAAAACCACATCGTAATCCCTGAATAGTTTCGGGTTATAGTCCTCAATAATTCCAATCGGGCTATTTATGCCAAGTCTCACAACCTTTTCTTGCATTGTTCCTTTTGCACCTTCTTCATTGGCGACATACAGGACTTTGTAACCGTGTTGTTTTACCAATTCATCAGCAAACATCAAGGCTACGGTACTTTTTCCATGAAAGCGTGAGCCGTATATCATTATATAGAATGGGATATACAGCTTACCTAAGAGCCTCCCGAACTTTCCCCTGATTGAGATGGTCTTAAAATTCATCTTGGCAAGGTCGTTTGCCAAAACAACCTGGTCGGATGCG
Organism: uncultured Carboxylicivirga sp.; assembly: GCF_963674565.1. Lineage (NCBI taxonomy): Bacteria > Pseudomonadati > Bacteroidota > Bacteroidia > Marinilabiliales > Marinilabiliaceae > Carboxylicivirga > uncultured Carboxylicivirga sp. Next base: position 3,200,387 of record NZ_OY771430.1, on the reverse strand, counting down.
ATGACTGCGGTTCTTGTGGTGCCGGGATTGAATGCCCTGTTTTGTGAGCCACTACTTTTGGGCATGGAAGTAGTGGCATTTACTTTCCCAATCCGGCAATGCCTTGAAGTCCTTTTAGCTGAACATTGGTAACAAGCAACTTGTCGCTCTCCAGATAATCATGCAAATGCTTTTGAACGTTTTTAACCTGTTCAAATTCCTTGTCGGATTTATCAACCTTACCGTTTTTCAATGAGTTGGTAACTGAGGTAAGCAAGCGTTGAGCCTTTGCCTTTGTGATATTGCCATATAGATTAATGAACCTTTTAATCAATGCTACTGCCGGAGTAACACCGTAGTCATCTACTATCTTTTTCAGCTTCGTGTACAATGAATCCGGAACTTCAAACTTGCAAGTTCCATTCATATCCTTGTAAGTCTTGATAAGGTCATTGCTGATACTTTTTATTTCAGTGGCATACTTACTTGTTTTACGGATGGTCTTTTCGGTAGCTGCCTTTTGAATAACCTTATACAAAAGCGACACCTGACGTTCGGTTACTTTCTTATTGTGGAAATTTAGATAACGTCTGATTACTTTAATCTCCAATGGCATCAAATCAACCTCGATGGGTTTCCTTTGAGCCTTTCTTGGAGCTGTCGTTTTCTTTGAAGCAGTTCGCTTTGGTGCAACTTTCTTCGTCACATTTTTTGACGATTTTTGTGACGAAGTAGTCTTCTTCTTCGCTTGTGCTTTCTTAGGTGCAGCAGTTTTCTTTTCTGAATCCTTTAGGTAAGGTTCAACGATTTTGAAATGATTATCCAACATCTCTTTAATGTCCTTATCCTCATTGTAGAAATCGGCAAATGAATCAAACTCTTTATGTGCTTCCTGTGCTGCTTCCGGCAACTTTTTGAAGTCAATATTTTTGGTGGCTTCCTTGTAGTTTTTAACTGTAAGTTTCATATCACGATATTTTTAATTGTTTCTGTTTAATGCGAATTGCTTTAGCCCTGATTTTGGCAAGTTTCAGTTTGCGCTCTTTACCCACTATTACACCTTTATTCACGCTGCCTTTTTCAGTCAGGTCGATGTATTCATCGGCTCGTTTATCAGTAAATGGCTCAAATGATTTAATGGATAAGTTCTCCTTGATTGCATAAATCAGGTTATCGAAGCACTTGTTGATGTAAATGCGTTCCTGACCCTGCGGATAAACAGGATGAGAAAACATTCCACCTGATACCAGATAGTTATTTACCCGGTCCTTTTCCTTTAGCTTATCATACACATAGCATTCAAAGCTTCGGGCAAACATCTCTGCAATATCTTTCCAATAAGCACCTTGAAGTTTGGAGTAGTGATACAGGTAGCTGTCGGTTCTCCGTTTCTTAGTCTTGTCAAAATCATTGTAGCTAATCGCCTTATCTTCCAACGCATAATACCCAAAGCGAAGCATTAGGATAAGCGAAACGATGCTTGCATGTACCACCGATTGCCTCTCCTGAAATGTGGGTACAACCTTCTGAATAGTGGTTTTTAAAATATCCTTGAACCAATCTTTTGTTGGTGATGAATTACCACCGATGAAATACTTCTTTTTGTACCCTAAACTTTCAATGATGGTGTTCAGGTAGCTTTCCGTGCGTAGCGGTTTGGTTGATAATTCTAAACCATTCAGGTAATGGTCAAAAAAATGTCCCCACTCATGGGCTACCGAGCCGTCACCGTTTCGTTTGGTCAGGTTAATGAGCTGCCGTGTTGGGTAATAGGTAGCCATTGCCTTACCACCACGACCAAAAGCACCGAAAGCAATAGCCAGGGCTTCGTTTATGGATAGGTTGATGTCAAGAACCTCGCATAAGTCAACGATGGCTGCAACAAAGTGGCGAATGTGTTCCCTGGCTTCATCATCTTTCACATAGTTTCCTAATGTGAGCGATTTAAAATGAAGCTTATTAATAACCGTATTCTCATCCGCTTCTTCAATCAATAAACCGCCTGTGCGTTTAATGTATGAAAGTGGTACAGCTTCTATCTTAGGCTTACTACTACTTTGAGATTTGCTTGTTTTCTTTGTTTCTGCCCAGCTCCAATCAGGTTTAAATTCTTTGTAAGGGAATCGTTCTTTTTGCTCGTTATATTCTCTTTGGGCATCATTAATAAACCGTGTGCAAACCTGAGTAACATACCTTACATAGTCCTCCACGGTACGAACGCTGCTCAACATACCTCCCTGAAAAGTCAGGTCGTTTTGCTTGTGTCGTTTCATATCGGCAGGAGAAAAGATTTGCTTTGCTGAATCAATACAATCCTGCTGGCGTTTAATCCGCTTGTCTGTGTATTCTTTCAACCGTTTTGCATGGGGAGCTGCCTGTTCTTTGGTGATACCTGAATATTGATGGGCTTTCATGTAGGTTTCCTTAACCGCAGATGTAGTCCGATAGCCCTTAATCGTAAAGACAATATTGCGAAGTGCTTTACCGAATATCATCCCAAAATCATGCTTGCCCACAATCTCACCATTATTGGCAATGGTATCGAGCTGCTGCAAATCCGTGATTGAAATTGCATCGTTGAGAACACTTGTAAAAGCCTCTGCCATTTTCACATATTGCTCCCTGGCTTCTTTGGTATTGGCATGTGGTTTTGCCGGGAATGCCTGACGAACCTTTACTTTCAGAAATGCACAACCTGAATCCGTACCATTTTCTTTTTCTGCCTGTGGGTCAACCTTTGGAAATACCTTATCCTTTTTAATTAGCTCAATAGCGGTAGCTTCGTCCTGTTCGATGCTGTTTAAATCGCTACTGCTAATAAGCTTGTTGTACATGGCTTGTTCTTTCCTGGAACCATGAACACGCTTTCCGGCATCTTTAAACTCCCGGTTCTTTTGCTTTTCCTGTAAAGCCTTTTCAACCTCTGTATCAATATCCCCAAGGTCATCATTGGGTGTAACTAAGTTGGCACAGTAGTTTTCATACAACGACCAATCATCGCTGATAATAAAGAAACCATCATTAGAATTTGGCTTGTAACCTTGCTTTGTTTTGTAGCCATTGCGACCTTCGATAAAGCCTTGTTTGGGCAATATCCAAACGAAGTCACCCTTTCTAGGTTTGTAGCGAGTGGCAATAATATCGGTTGCTTTTTCAAAACCTTTATAGATGGGCAAAGCATTGACATTAACGCCCTCTTTAAAACCATTGGCTATAATGGAAGCCTTTGATTTTCCTTTGGTTCGAATATCCTTGTGAATGGCTTTGTACTTTTTATAAAACTCTTTCTCTGTCATAGTATGGTCTTGATTTTAGGGTGAGTGCCAAGCCCGGCAACTGCCCGAAGCTGTTTTTGCTTAATCAGGATTGCCTTGGCACGAAGTTTTACAAGTTTCAATTGCTTACCCTTGTCAATGCTTATTTTCTTGCCTTTTGGAGCGGATTGCTTTTGTTTGGCCAGTCGTTTAGGAAATTCCTTTTTGTCTTGCTCAAACATCTGCATTGCTTCATTGGTAAGGCTATCAGTAGAGTTGTTGCGTTTCGTTCCCTTATCCAAAAACTCATCGTAATAATGGCGTGGGATTTTAACAGAAAGGCTGAACCGTTCACCAAGCAGATTAAGAAGTTTGGGCATTTTGCTTTCTTCCACAGAAGCTCTCATATTGCCCGATACCATTTCAAAACCATCCCGATTATTAACCAGGAGCTTCACCACTTCCTTGTCAGTGTAAATAGGAATATGGGTTTTAGTTTTTGGCATGATGACCTTAAACGTGCCATCATAATGCCTGGCTATTGTAATCCTGTTTTCGGTGGCAATGGTAGCCCCATTACGAAGGCTCATTATGTGCTTTTGCAGTTTGGCTATTGGAGCTACAACATAGTTGTCTGCTTTATTATCGTTATTGTCAGGCGACCATGCCTCACTCATTAATATACCTTTCTGAATACCTCTGCCTTGGGTAGTAAAGCTTACCAACTTACCGGGAAAATCGGCAGAACCTTGAAGTATATTTCCTGTAACGATGTAGCGGATTTGTCTGTCTGCTGTAAAGTCTTTAATGGCTTCATCCCAACGCTCAATCAAGCTTTCTTTTTGCCCTGTTGTGAGCTGCATACTACGGCTCATTACACGCTCAATTTCTTTGGCGGTATCGCCCGATGCAGGGAGAACGATGTATTTACGACTGTCCGAAATAGCAAAACGAAGCTTTACCGATGACGGAGCATAAGGGTTCTTGCGTTTGGGGTTAATATCAAAGCCAAGAAATACACCGTATGAATTGGAACTGCTATCGGTTTCAAAACTGACTGCCGGATAGAAATAACCATGACCGACTTTAAAGAATTTAAAAAAGTTGTTCAGATAGCGTTTACGGTTCTCGCTTTGTGTTTTAGTTTTGGTAATCTCGGCTTGTTTTCCTTCCTGAATTTCTTCGGTACGTTCAGCGATGTAATCCCTTTGTGCTGCTTTGTCAAACACAGGAATTTTCTGATAGCCTTTTTCTTCTGTAAGACCATTTATAAGCTCTTTGTACTTTTCTTCCAACGCTTTTAAATCGTCATTTAGCTTGTCATCTACGAACTTTTCGTGTGCCGAAACTATTTCTTCAGAAATGCTGTCGGGGTGTTTTCCTTCAAGTTGTTTTTGAATCAGCTTTTCAAGTTCTGGTTTGCCGTATGGCTTTTTGAGTACGTTGCATTCGCATTTTTCCAAATAGGTATCGTTACCAAATACCGAACGCCCACCTTTTCCGGCAATCACAACACGCTTTTCAAGTGATTCCGCTTTTAAGTTCAGGACTTCTACCTCAAGGTCGTATTCATCGGCTTGCTTGAGGTATTCCACATAGTCGTTGTATCGCTCAATAACCTCTTGGTAAAACTTCTCTTGTTCCTTTACCGATAAAACAGCCACACGTCCTGTTACTTTTGAAGCATCACCTTCGGATGGTGTCTCATCGCTGTCTTTTCCTTCAAATTTTAGTGGATTATCCAGGGCTTTGTTTAGCTCTTCATTCTCCAACATGTATTGGCGAACCACTTTGTCACCGTACTTATTTAGAAAGTCATCCGATTCTAATTGTGATTTACTGCTCTTTTGGTTAGAGGTAGTATTGGCATCCAATGATTTCAGCTTCTTTTTGAGCATCATCATAAACCGCTTTTGTGCAGGGATGGATGAGATAATGTAATCGTAAATCGGTTTCATTATCTGCCCTGTGCGGTTGATACGTCCACGTTTCTGAATTTCGGTGTTGATGTTCAGTTCAGGTTGGAGTATCACCATCACACGCTGCTTCACTTTTTCTGCTGGCACCTTATCGGTGACAATGGCATGTGCCGAAGCTCCTGTTGAACCACTTTGATTAATCAACAAACAGTCAATTTCATTGTCGTTGAATTGACGGAATAAGTCTGCTGTGTTTTCCTTTTTTCGGCTCATCACGAGTGCGGTTGTATTCTTTGCTTTGGTGGAATTGTACTGTACACAAAGCTTTCGCCCTGTAACTTCACCAACTGAATACCCGGCTTCTTTAATTTTTTGAATTATCAAATCAAGCGGACTGATAGTGATACCTGTTGAAGCTTGTTCTATTCGCCTGATAATATCATGGTAAGCCAATTGAGCATCTTCTGATAAATCGGCAATATTGAACTGCTTGCCCTGTGATTCACCATCAATATCCTTTTCGGTGTAGCGTAGAACAGAATCCAATCCCTTTTCCAGAACGGTAGAAAAATCACCGTTAATCACATCATCGGGTTTTGCCATTCCCTCTAAAAAGCTTCCCATCGTTGAAGCAAAGGCAATAATTGGTTTCTTACCTTCTTTCAGTCTCTTGATGGCATGTTCGGCAACATCGGAAGCATTCAAGCTAAAAAGCAATTGGTTAATGACATTGAAAACCTTTGAGAAATATGGAATATTATCAACCCCGGCTTTCTCAGTTCCCTTGCGAGTTTCAACCTCCTTACTTTCGGCTGCTGCAATCTTATCAAGCTCATCAACCTGTTTATTGATGTACTTCTCCTGAAACCCGATTATATCCCGGATTATGGAAGTAACCTTATCGGCAGTTTCTGCTTGCTGTTGGGCTTTTTCTTTTAGCTCAATGTAGTTAACTTCCACACCTTCAAAGGAGCGTTCACGTCTAATCATTTGCCCCTCGGAAACCAACTGTGCAGCCAATACTTCTTGCAATGCTACACCGCCTTTAGTGATGGCTTCTACCAAATCCTCTTTGCTCATATTGGCATCGCTCATTGAGGTTTTTTGAGCGTAAATCGGCATGTTATCAGGTCGCTTTGCGAAGGTGGCTGAAAGGAAACAAACGCCTTTGGTTTGCCTTAATACATCTTGCATGAACTCACCTGTATTGGAGCTTCCCGAAGCATTGTGAGCTTCGTCCATTATGATGATATTACCACTACTTGCAGCACTTAAAAACTCTTGCTTTGCTGGCTTTTTGGGTTGGTTGAACTGCGAATAAGTGGCACAAACAAAATTGTAATTGTTGGGTACTTGCTTACCCTTAATAATCCTTTCTTGTGTGGGCTTTTCGGGAGCTGTATAAACAACTTCACCACTTTTGTCCTTCACATTGGTTTTATTCTCTTTGGTGTTCACGATAAACGGAACCAGGGCAGAACTTCCAATGTCAGATAAATCACGATAAAGGTCAGTAAACAGGTTGGGCTTTTCTGATAAAAACACAGGTTGCAGACCACTTTTAACACCGTAGCGGATTAAAGCTGCTGCGGTTCTACCTTTACCGATTCCTGTTTGGTCGCCAACAATGATTCCCTGGCCACGTTTCTCGATATTGTAAATGGCTAATGAAACGGCATCAATCTGTTCGCATGAAAGCGACTTAACAAGCTCGTCATTGTTGTAATCGAGTTTCTCGGCAACATAGTCAAACAAAGGCATCCCGATACTTTTCTTTACTTTTCGGATAGCGATGTGCATTTCGTGACCCATTGAATCGGGAACTGTTGTATCCAGGATAAAACCTTTTTCGGCTGTCGGGATATAAGCCATGCCCAGCCCTTTATGACCGAACATTCCTTGTAAATACTCATGCTCGTTCTGAGCCAGCTTTTTGGTGCGGACAAAGCTTTTATTATTGGTGGTTTTAAAACCCAATTCAATAAGCCTTGCCGATATATGTTTTGTTGGAACGCTACCGAACTTTATGGTAATGCTGTTCTTAGTAAATGTTATTTCCTGTTTCATACTGCTTCTGTTTTAATTCGATTGCCTTTGCCTTTATTTGATGTTGCTGAATGAAAGCTTTCCTTTTTGCTTTGCCTTTACTAACCTGATTGAGTACATGCAGCCCAAGCTTCGGGTGTACACAATTGCGAAGCACTTGCCCTGCATCGTGATTACCTTTGTAGTAGATATTGCCCTTATAATTGAAGCCTAATTGCTTTTTGAGTTCCTGCGTAGTGGCAGAAAAAATGCCATTCATCCCCGGAATGTCAATTGCCTCGATATGGTAATTGCTCCAAAACAGATGTCTTCCGATTTTGGCGGTCGGTTCTATAAGAGGTTCGTAGTAGGGAGCAACATTTTCAACTACCCAATTGCCCTTGAAGAAGTATTTGAGTAAAAGGATTTCTTCATAGAGTTTTAAGTCAGGATATTTGTTGATGGTGTGCCGTGTGGCTCTCATCATTTTGCTGTGGCTCTGACACGGTGGACTGCTCCAAATAAAATCATAGTCACGAAAATTGCGGACCAGGTAATCATGTGCATCACCAATCACAATCTTATCATTAGGAAAATGCTTTTTGTAAACGGCTGCTATCTGCTTGTTATTCTCAACAGCAGTAACACTAACGCCTTTCCACAATTTGCGATTTCCGCCCAAGCCACTATATAAGTTCAGTATCTTCATGGTTAGGCAGTTTTTCTGTTATTTACTTGCTGTTCTACCGTCCATTGGTCAGCCATTGCATCGGCAATCCCCTGAAAGGTCTTACTGCGAACCCTACGTCTTTCTTCATCGCTTAAATCCCTTGCCTGATAGTACCAAAGCGGTTGCCTTCTCCAACGTTTTTTCTTTTTGTCGTACCAATGCTTGTATTCCAATTGGTCTTCATCAAGCATATCGGTTGGTTCTAAAAGCGGTAAGTTCTTTAGCCACAAACAAGTTGATTTCTTCGCATTGTCGCCAAAGTAGTAGGGCTGAATGATTTGGTCAGGCTGGCGTATTGCGGTACTGATAACACCAATGGGGTTTTCAATGGCAATTTTATCAATCGGAGCTTTCATCAATTTTCGGATAAAAGCCAATGCTTTCTTGCGTTCTTTTTGTCGCTGGGGGTCGTGCATCCACGCATTGCCTGAAACAGTCAGGTAGGTGCATGGAGGAAAAGCAATCATCATATCCCAACCCTTATCCAATTGATTCAATACATCGTCTTGTATGTGCCATTCAGGATGCTTTCCTGTGGTCGGAAGAATGTCACAGCTATAAGCTTCATGCCCCCGACTGCGGAGTGCCATTGTTACGGTTTGGCTTTCTTCACAAGCTACCAAAATGCGTAATGGTCGGTTTGCCGTTGGGAGATTACCAAGTGATAATGAAAGCTGTTTTTGCTTTATCAGGATGGCTTTCGCACGAAGCTTAATGATTTTCACATCTTTGGTTTGTGGTTTTGGACTTGTGTTGTTGCCTAAACCAACCCTGTCCCAAAGTTGTTCATGGGTATTGACAACGGTGCTGTGCAATTTATTTTTAAGCGGAGCTGCTCCATCGGGAACTGCCTTTGCTCCATCAATCAAAATTAACCTTGTATTGATTGATGTTCCTTGTCTGGAGTAAAGCTTTTTGCCATTAATGGGGATAATATCTTCTACGTTGTAAAAGTGGTAGAGGTAATTCAGGAAAATACGGTTCGTTCCTGCGGTTACACGACCATGTTCGTCCCAAGTAGTATGACCGCCAATGATAATAGCTGCCTTACCGTCATCTTTCATGCAACGCAAAGCGTTTAATGCCATTGCATGTTCCAATCGCTTGATTTTAAATTTCCCGAAAAGTTCTGGTTGAGAAAGTGAACCGAAAGGAGGATTTGTAACTATACCGTCAAAGGTTCGGTTATACGCTGCCGGAGGCTTTAAAGCATCCCAAGAGCTGACCTTTGCAAAAGGTTGTTCTTTCAGGTTGGCAAGCCTTACATCGTCCAACTCATTAACATGGGTAAAATGATAAGGCAAAGCAATGGTTAAAAGTCCGTTCCCTGCCGATGGTTCTAAATACTTTGGAAAGTCGTTTTTGTCATTGGTTAGGTGAGCATTGCCGACAATTTTACCCTTAGTGCTTCCTTTTACAATGTTCTTAAAAGCCTTATAACCTGATAAACTTTCTTGTTTTAAAATATAACTCGATGCCAGGAATGAAATAGGTGCCGGAGTGGAATATTGCTGCATGAGTACACTCATGCTTGTTCGCATGGAAAGATTAACCTGTGATTGATACAGGGCTACAATATCAAGGTACTTTTCGTAAAGTGTAAGCGAACTATCGTGTGCAATCTCTCTTGCATTAAGGATTATTGCCAGTTCGGTAAATTCTTTAACCATGTTTTTATTGATAATACCGAAGCTTTTGGCAATGCTTTCAATAGTGGTTTTAGAGTGTTTACGCTCCGCTTTTAAATCCTCACGAATCCTTGATATGTAGCCCTTTTTATCCATGAAAAACCAGAACTACATGATTGTGTGAGCCAAATAGAAAAGACCTACGAATATCTCCGCTGCCATTGTCAGCTCCAAACACCAAATGCGTTTATCTGCAAAGCCTGTTGCAATCAAAGCTGAAATAGCAATGATAATGGTGTATTCGATATTTCCAAAACTGAAATAATAGCTTAATCCAAGGAGTGTAAAACCACCGATTGCCGATACATAGTGAGCAATACGGATTAACAGGTTTCGCTTGAAGTCAGAAAATACACCAACTAAAAAGATTCCGATACCGCCTCCGATAACCCACCAATCGGCAGATTCTTTAATGAAAAGACCTGTTATGATGATGGCCAGTCCACAAACCCACATCACAATCTCAAATACAAGCTTGTAAGGTTTGCGTAAAAAGTAATTGCTATCGGAAATTGATTTACGGATGCCATGAACCGCTATAATGGAAGTAAGATAAACTACCAATGCTATAAATGCCGTAAAAAGGCTTGCTATAACTAATGCTTTCATAATTATTGGAGTGTAATGGTTTTGTCTGTTTCGTCTTTAAATGTGAGCTTCAGGTTGTTCCCTGCAACATCTACCGAAAGGCTATCCACATCGGCATCCACGAAGTTTTTCATGAAGTTGATTTGGAAGCTCAGTATCTCGGTTAGCTTTGCTTCCCAATCTTCACCTGAGAAAATGCCGGAATCAGCATACACCTGTAAGAACTTTTTCAGAAAGTCAGGAATGTTCTGCAAGTTGACATCCCAATCAGCCCCAACTGTAGCATTTCTCTCAATGCTTACAAGTTTCTCCCTGTCATCTTGTGGATAAGAGTTCTTGGCTGAATTTGCTTCAATAGCTGCTGCTTGTTCCGCTGTTATGGTAGTAGGCTTATTGGTGATATTCGTCTCCCAATCCGCTCCGGCTGTGGCGTTTTCTTCAATACCCGAAAGTTTATCCTGGTCGGCTTGTGGATAGCTTCGTTTTTGGGCATTGGTTTCAATGGCTGCTGCCTGTTCTGCCGATATGGTAACAGGTTTATTTTGGATATTGGATTCCCAATCTGCTCCAACAGTAGCACCTTCTTCAATCCCTGCCAATTTGTTTTCATCGGCTTCGGGGTAGGAACGTTTAGCTGTATTCGCTTCAATAGCGGTTGCCTGTTCCTCTGAAATAGTGGTAGGCTTATTGGCAATATTTGTCTCCCAATCAGCCCCGGCAGTTGCGTTTTCTTCTATGCCTGAAAGCTTGTCTTCATCGGCTTGTGGGTAGCTTCGTTTTTCGGTATTCGCCTCAATGGCTGCTGCCTGTTCTGCCGATATGGTAACAGGTTTATTTTGAATATTGGATTCCCAATCTGCTCCAACAGTAGCGTTTTCTTCAATCCCTGCCAACTTGTTTTCATCCGCCTCTGGATAAGTACGTTTTGCTGTGTTTGCTTCAATAGCGGTCGCCTGTTCCTCTGAAATTGTAGTTGGTTTGTTGGCAATATTTGTTTCCCAATCAGCTCCGGCAGTTGCATTTTCCTCTATGCCTGAAAGCTTGTCTTCATCGGCTTGCGGATAACTGCGTTTTGCGTTATTGGCTTCAATTTCTGCTGCTTGTTGTGGCGAAATGGTTACAGGTTTGTTTTGCACATTCGTGTCCCAATCAGCTCCAACGGTGGCATATTCTTCAATCCCTGCCAATTTGTTTTCATCGGCTTCGGGATAGGAACGCTTTTTTGTATTCGTTTCGATAGCTGCCGATTGTTCTGTCGATATGGTAGTTGGCTTATTTTGAATATTGGTATTCCAATCAGCCCCGGCAGTAGCACCTTCCTGAATCCCTGCAAGCTTTTCTGCATCAGCTTGTGGGTAACTGCTTTTTTTGTTGTTGTTCTCAATTGCCGTTGCCTGTTCTGCACTAATGGTCGTTGGTTTGTTTTGCAGTTCCTCAAAATTGGAAGTCAGGTTCATATCGTTTTCCAACTGTGAAAGCTTGGTTGGAATGGCAATGTTGATATTACCATCAGGGTCGGTTACAAAACCACCATGTACCTCGATACCACCATTGGGCATATACACAGGGCTTTTCTCTGAAATCAATAAATCTTCAACATTCCCTGCAATTATCAGTCCGCCACTAATTTGCTGAACAATGGTTTTTGGTCTGTATTCAGGAGCGGATTTTGAACGTGCAATATTGATGAATGAACCAACCGAAGCCCTGTCGAGTATAGTGTCCTGAATATCCCTGTTCATCTTGAAGTAGGTATCAGAAAACACAATCTTGTTGTAGCCCCTGTCAAATACACAAGATTGATTGACCTTTGCTTCAAAACAGCAATCGTCAATGTTAGTGGTACTGTTTAGGAAAGCTATTGCACCACTTCCTGCATCGGTATATTCAAAGCGTATGTCTGCAAAATTGATGGCACTATTGTAAATCTCAATAGCCTTATCACTTTGGAAAATCACAGGCTTAACGTATGTTCCAACCACACCGTCCACCTTATTGCTCAATGAGCAGATGTTGATTTGGTAGGAGAAATCACGAAGGACCAGGAACGTACCTAAATCGTTTATGTAAGTACCATCTTCAAACATAATGCTGATACTTGCACTTTTGTTGGTGTGGTACTTCAATGCTTTGGGCAGGGAATCAAACAGCCTTTGAAGCTTTGAAAAAGGAGTTCCCGAAGGAATAATAATGGCTTTGCGTTCAACATCGTATTCAAAACCTGTTATCTGCTGGTCTTTACTCATGTCAAACACGCCCTGAAACACCTTGTATTGTTCGTGTTCCATTCCCAAATAAGCGTACTGGCCATCCGAAGCCCATTCGCCTTTTTTCAATAACGGTGGGGTTGTTCCCCTAAACATCTTTATTGTTCCCATATCTAAAGTCTTTTAATTGCTAAATCATTGCGTAAGCTTGCTCAAACAATTGGTTGGAGACGTAATTACCACCTGTCTCAACCTTTGTCATTGAAAGCACCAATAAGCGAAGTGTATTTTTTGTAGGCAGGAGCTTTGCACTCTTGCTGACCTTTAAATCCTTACAAACCGTTTGGATATAATGGTCTGTATTGTTTTCAAATCGGGGAGCATATTCTTCTACCAATAACGGCACAGTATTCTTGCCCTTTTCAATGTCGTGCTTGAGGTCTTTAATCATGGCACGAACACCATAAACAGGAGCAATGAACATTTCAAAACGCCTGTCTTTGTTTTGCTCTTTGGGTAGTTTACCATTCCACTTGATATTGGTGAAAATCAGGTTTCCCGGATTGTTGTTTCGGATGCCCCTGGGTGCATTGGATAGATAGGTATTGCCACCATTCCAATTCTGAAAGTTTGAGGGCAGTTCGTTATTGTTGGTAGTCAAAACGTTTGAACCACGAGGAGGCAATAGCCCACGTTTGCGTTTGTTTCGTCTGCGAATCATTACAATTGTGGTAACTATTGCCCCTGTGGTTAACACCCCTCCCGAAATAAATAATATCTTTTTCTTCTTGTCCATAGCTTTATTGTTAGAGTTTAGAGAGGGATTCCCCAACTATCGAACTTGGGTTTGATTTTGGAAATTTCACTTTCGCTTAATTCCTGTCTGAACCAGCCAATCAGGTTGAAGTCCTGACCTAAAAATGCTGCCCTGGTTCCCCACAAATACTGTTTCATGCCAAAGGCTTTAATCACCAATAGCATATCATCCTTACTCTGTATCTTATCAATGATGGAGTAAATGACCTTTTCATCTGTACCAAAGTCGAGCATTGCACCGTACAGCGTATTGGCATACAAAGCAGCATCAGAAGTGGAGATAGTAAGATTAGCCTTTTCAATGACTGTATCTTTTATGGATGGAGCTATCCGGGATGATGTTCCATCCGTATTCTTTTTCCCTTTGATAATTTTTCGGATAGCGAAGAATCCAATTCCGGCTACTACAACCGGGACACCAAATTTGATTCCTGTTGTAATCAATGCTGCTTTATTTGCTTTATCTAATTGCACGGTATTATTGTTTTTAGATGTATCGTAATGCGGTCTTCACAATCTTTGGGTTCTTGGCAACCTTGGTCAGAAGCTTAATCATGTCCTGTTGCTCAACCTTGTTGACTGCATTTTGCAAAAGGTTTCCTACTTGCTGAACTACCTCGGTACTGTCAGCTTCAATGGTGATTCCTACTTTAAACTTTCTCATCATCGTATGTTTTAATCGTTATCTAAATCTTCGTTATCAAACTCTGCGTTTCCCGATTCTTGTTCTGATATGCCATTCACGGCTTGATTCAGGAATAGAAGGGTTTTATTAATCAGCTCTGCTTTGTCAAGACATAAGCCAACGATGTTTGCAATCTTGGCTACATCTTGCAGTTCCCATGTCATAAGTGCATTGGATAGCTTTTTGATAATTTCTGCTTTCTTGCGGTCTTCAGGTGTATTTGCCGTGCCTATGTCGGTAATCTCAACATTGGTTTCAGGTAGCTGCGTTGATTCTTCCTCGGTATCATCAAGCATTCCCAAAGCACCTTTGAGTTCTTCTGCTGATAACCCTAATAACTCTGCTGTTTTTGGACTGTTGGTAAGTAAGCGTGAACCGATACCCACCAATGCACCTGTGGCAACTCGTTTCATTACTTCATTGGGAGCATACCCGGCAAGACGGCTTTCAAGCTCTGTTTTATCGGTTTTCAGTTCCCTGTTTTCGCTTTGGTAGCGGTCTTTTTCGGCTCGTAGTTCTGCGTTCTCGTTGCGTAAACGCTCATACTTTTCTTCCAAAGTATTGTAGCGTGTCTCGAACTTAAAATCATCCAACTGCTTTTGGTAGCTGATTCGCTCAACCTCTTTGTTGTTGCCCGATAAGGCATTGAACACACCGAACAAACCATCAAGCTTTGATTTTACGGCAGGGTTATCTCCTGAAAACAGTCCTAACAAGGAATCCAGTTCGCCCAATCCATTGGTGTTGTTTTGGATTTGGCTCTGTTTCATTTCCTCCTGGATGATGGTTTGTATTTCTGCTCTTTCAATAGGTTCTTTGGGTGGGTTTAAAAGCTTGCTGATATTCACCGTATAACTGTTCAGGCTTCTTGCATTGGGACTTTTGCCTCCAAACACATCAACCCTTAGTGAACCGTGAGACTGCTTTGCTTTTTCAATGGCACTTTCAATGTCTCGGTTAAACTTATCCGTTCCGGAGGTTCTTGAAGTGAGTGCTGTTTCCTGTGCTGCGGTAACCAGGTATATTTCATAAGCGTAAGGGTACTTTTGTTCGTCCTCCGAACGCTTGATAAACTCGTATATGCTTTGTATTTGCTCTCTGTAATCCAACATAGTCGTATTAATTTCGGTGGGGAATAATCTTTACAAACTCCAATCGGTAAGGTTTAAAGTTTTCTGCTTGGGTTTTGATGTCTATGTAATCGGTGAATACCTGGTAACGGTACTCATCCATAAAGTCGTATTCTTCGGGTGTAGCGGTAAAAACATTATCGCTGCTTATAAGTTCCATTTCATCAATGGAGCTTGGCAGACCTTTAGTGTTCAGAATCCACATATCGTTTTTCAGGTCCAGAGAAATATCCGAACCTGTTACCATTATCACCGTTGGTTTTAATTGGTAGCTGTCAATGGTTCGCATCCCTGAAACACGGTCTTTTGCGATGGTATGTAATAACTCACTCGTGTTCATATTCAATGTAGATTCTAATGGTTAACGTGTTTTCTCCGCTGTTTTTATTGCTCTTGAAAACCGTATGGATATTGCTGTTTACCTCCAAAGGCTCATGGAAAGGGATAACCTCTTTGCTCAGATGCTTAACCTTTCGGTTTGCAGTCAGCATATAATCACGCAATAGAAAGCTGTTGCCATTTACCAATAGGCTGATATTGCCACATTCATAAGGTTCAGGCTGTTTGTATGCCTTAACAGGTCGAAGAAATACATCGGATTTATGCAGATAGGCAAAGGTTAATGTTTCCTGTGCTATCAAGTCGGCAAATTCAAGGCTTGTTATGGTTTGACCTTTTTCAAAAAGTCCGGCTTCATTGTAGAGATAATCGGCAAATTGCGTATTGAATAGCTCTGCAATGCTGTTGTTCAGGTTGCTTTGTTGGTCAGCATCGAGGCAAGTAAATTTGATGTTGTTGCTCAAAATATCAACGATTGCCGGAAGTATATCAGTCTCAAAAAAGTCCTTGCTTTCCGCTTCGCTTGCCCTTGTGCGTAGGTACGAATAGAACAGGTTGGTAATGCCATCGGTCAGTAACAAATCGGATATTAAAGCTTGGGGGAAAGCTAAATCCTGTGTTACATCTTCCAATTCCGATTCCTTTTTAACCAGGGCGTTTATTGCAATGCCTGTAATTAGTTTACAGGAAGCAGGGAGCAAGTCCTGTTCGTTGATGTGTTTATTGCCAACTGAGGTTTTTGTAATTACAAAATATCGTTTCATTGTCGGGAGATTTTAGGGTTATTTCTTTTTCTCTACCTCGGCAAGCAGATACACACGAACATTGTAGCTTTCATTAACAGCCAGGTTCTCGCTGTCGTCTTTGTAAATGACACGTACAGGGCTGTTCTTGGCTTTTTCATCCACAGGGAAAGCCACGTCCTTAATACTCATATCATCGTTGTGATGAAGCAATGCCACTTCGGTATCATCGGGGATAATCTCGGTATCATCAATCCAAACCCTAAGTGTGGCACCGGGTAATGCCTGTTGATTGGATAGGCGTAAGAAAATGCCTTTGATACGGTCATGTTCCGTTTTGGTATTGCCGTTAAACTCAAAAGTCTGACCTTTTTTGACCTCAAATTTTACGACCTGTAATTTGCGTATGTTATTGTCTTGTACTTCCATTTTTGAAATGATTAAGAAGAAAAAAGGGGCGGTTAACAACCGCTGACCGCCCCCGAACGATTATGACATATCAAGCTCTTATGCTTTCTCTGTGATAGTTCCCAATAGCGTTACCTTAACGGCAGGGTGGTAAATCTTATCACCTGATACCGATTTCGGCATGTTCAGCTTTGGTGTAATATCCATTGATGGCTTCAACCACTTTGGATTGGCAAGCTTGTATTGGAATTTGCGTTTTGTGGTATCGGTATCGTCAAACACCGCACATGAGATTTCAGGTACAATAACCTTCGTGCCTAACGTCATCTCGAAAGTACCGTTCAGGATTGCAGGAGGTAAAGCAAACTGACCAAAAGCAAAATCTGCCGGGTCGTTGTCTTCTTCCGATGCTCCATGAGCGTACTCAAGGACAATATCAGTTAACAGGAAATACTTTCCTGAATCCAACTGCGCACGGTTCAGGTTGGTACGACCAGCCTTTTTATCATCCGATGCCTCCATCAAATCAATGTCGGACTTATCCTTAATCGACTTAACGGTGTAGATTGCCGTATCAACGGTTTGCATACGTGCATCTTTCAATGCTTTCTGCACTTCCGGTGGCAACTGCTGTCTGCGAAGTTCAAACTGACCTTTAGAAGTCAGGTCTTTGGTAAGTCCTGTTTTTACAGCCGTACTTCTTGCTCCGGCATTGTATGACCTACGTACAGCACGTTTACGGCTGGTTCTTCTGCGACTTCTTCGCCCTCTGCGTCTTGTTCTACGGCGTGAACGACCTAAATCGCCAATGCCTTCGACCGCATCGTCCTGGTCTTCTTCTTTCTCTAAAGCATCTTCCTCTTTTTCAAGAATCGCTTCTTCTAAACCCTCTATTTCTTCCATCGAAGGGTACAAATCATTTTGCTCATTAATTTCTGCCATGATAATTTGTTTTGTGGCTTATTAGCCTTTGTTATAAATTGATTAAATGTTATTTAGTAAGAATCAGGATGCCATCATATCGCCCGAAAAGATGTCATAGTCCATGCTATCGGGGTCGAGGTTTTGAATTTTGCCAACAGGCTCATCGTCATCATCTGAACTGCCAATCGGTTCATCGCTCATTGCATAATCGCTGGCTGCATTGCCGATAGGGTCGTCACTCATCGAATAGTCCGATGCTGCACCTGATACCGAAGCCTGAATTTCACGCTCGATGTCAATGTCGGCTGCCGGGAGAGCTTGCGTAATTGGGTTTAAAGCACGTAGTCCGTCCATTTCATCCACATCGCTGTAATCTTCATCACCGATGATGCCCTCTAATCCTTGAAGGATGGTTTTACCTGTGGCTTTCTTGATGATGGATTCAACACCTGCACCTGCTGCACCTACCAAGCCCAGCTTTACATACTCGTTTTTGGTAAACTGTGTACCAACCAAACCACCCATAGTAACGGCTGCCGGAACAATGTAGGTTTTCATTTCGTTGCCCAACAAACCGCTAACGGTCTGGCTCTTTTCCAACTTTTTTAAAGCGTACTTGCCAACTGCAAACCCTGCTACGGCAGCAATGGGCTTGCCTATGTTGTTGGTAGCTTTCATAAAGTCAATTTTTGTACCTCTTGAACTTCTCCTTGGGGTACTTGACGTTGATTTTTTAACTGCCATGTTTTCTAAATTTTAATTATTGATTCACAATTATTTATTGAAGTGAAATACTTCCTAAATCTTCTTTATTGGTGGTTTTCTTAGGGGATGACTTCCGTTTAGCCGAAGTGCTGTCCTTTTTGCGGAACATGAGATAAGCTCCTGTACCAATTAGAGCTGCAACACCTAAACCAATACCGACTTTTGCGCCTTTGCTCAGTTTCTTTTTGCCTGATGCAGTAGGATTTGTTGTAGTCGATTGCGGCGTGTAGTTCCCGGATTTCATTATGGGTTGGGGAGTATAACTGCCTGATTGTGGCATGATACTATTGGATGGAGGCATCACGCTGTTTGTTGGTGGAGCATAAGCCTCGGTTGTAGGAGCTGCCTGATTGGTAAATTGAGATACCGCTTCTGTTGCAGGAGCTGCTTTTTTGAATTTACTCTTAACCTTTGTAAAGATGTTTTTGATGGGCTTTAACCAGCTTCCTATTTTTGCCAATACACCGCTCGCTGCGGTTACTGAGGCTGCTGTGGCTACTGCACCCATATTGCCCAATTCTGCTAACTCACCAATGGCTTCCAAACCTTTCAAATCAGCAAGTAAACCGTCAATTCCTTTTAGGGAGAAGTCGGAACTCTTTTGTTTTGCACCTTTAAGGATTGCTTTTCTAAGGTTCTTTTCTCTCCCTTGTAAACCTGTAAACAGTTTCTTGACTTTGCGGTGAGTTTTTTTGAGTTTGGCTAGTTTTGTTGAGTCAATTTTGTATTTGCTGGCAAGGTTATCTGGCAAATAGGCATATTGGAGTTTTTTAGCGATACCAAACATGTTTAAGCGAAGAGCTGCCAACAAACCATTTCGGATAGCAATTGATAAGGGATTAAAGCGAATAATGGCTTTAACTACTTTTTTAGCCACCTTTCCGACTTTCTTAGCAGCTTTTTTTACACCTTTTCCAATCTTTTTCCCAATTCTTTTCAATGATTTAAAGAAACCACCAAGACCTCTTTGACCTTCAAGCCCATCAATTTCTTCATCATAATCATCCAATTCTGATAAACCATCAATAGCATCCGAATCATATTTTATTAAGCCTTTAGCTGATAACTGATTTTCAATTTGAGCTAATTTCTCAAGAACTTTATCACGCTGGGGAGTATTCCAAAACTTGATAGCCTGTTCTAACATGGAAATGAATTGGTCAGGGTTTTGGACATGAGCCATCTTATCCTTGTTATCCCTGTTCTTTAAAAGATAATTCCGGGTACGGACTAAGTAGTTGTAGGTGGCATCATCTGCATCACCCAAGCCGTTTATGGCATCGTCAAAGTCAACACCTGAAACTATGGCAATAAGGTCTTCATGGTTAGCTTGTGCCTGAACACCGCCAGCTAAATCAATACCTGATAATACCGATATGGGTAAACCTAAAGCACTTGTACCTGTGATACCATCAATACCTCTAAGTCCTGCCAATTGCAAAGGAGACATATCAAAATCAGAACGTTCAAAACTGTATGGCTTTTGGTAATCGAACTTTGAGAGAACAGGGTCGATAACGATTTCATCTTCGGAATCACCAACGGCAGGAACAATCACATAGATATGCTGAAAGTTCTTTTTACCGTCATACTTGGTAATGCGGAGCTTGAACGGAATGCCCAAACACTTTAAAAGCGAACCCACAAAAATGCTGTAATCATCACAGTCAATTCCTGCATCTGATTTGCCTTTTTGTTTGAACTTGATTTGTCCGTCTAACCAGGAACGTGATGGAGTTCGGAGCTGTTCCGTTCCGTCATCGTCTTTATGATACTGCAAATAGTTGTACGAAAAGTTGAAAATATTCCGACAAGTCTCTTTGAGTGAACCGCCTTGTAGGTTACTTGCCAGTTCTTCGACTTCTCGAAAATGTGTACCGATTATATCAATACAGCTTTCAACGGTTTCAATTACGTTACCGTTTTTTATAAATGTGTCCTGTCCGTTTGCCTTTTTTATAAGGTGGTTGAAACGTTTACCGTTTTGGGTGTTTCGTGGGCCGGATACAATGCCCAATTCGCCCAATGCTAATCCGTTCATATTTTGTTCCTCTGATAATGATTGCGTAGTAGTAAGAGTTTCTCCATTAACGCTGATGGTCATGGTGAATGTCATTTCAGCTTTAAGCTGCTGAGTATTGGAAAGCAAGGAAAGCGTAAGACCTTTACCCATAAGGTTCAGGTATGGCACTTGAAAAACGATTTCAGGCTCTTGTGTTTTGCCTGCACCAATGGTAAGTCCTTTAATATCGGGGGTAGAATAAGCGACTGCCGAACCTTTGTAATTTGCAACAACCTGGTTAACGGCTAATGTGATGGGTGCTTTAGTAGGATTGTAGCAACGAAGCTTTACTGCAAATTGAACTTCTTGTAAGTTCATCTTGTGGATGCGGAATCCTAAAAGAGCAAAATTCATTTTTGCCCCTGCAAGAAGCTTTTTGCCTTTCTTGATAAGGTAAAAACCACCGCCAACGGCTGCTACAACTGCTAATGTGCCTAAGATTTTCTTTGTGCTTGCTTCCATAATGGAAACAAACATATAGTAGTCTTATGGTGGGGGATTGGTTGTGTTTGGTTAGGATTTGCCGGAGTTGTTTGCTTTTGGTTATTTTAAGGTGAAGGGTACAAAAAAAGTCGGTGGTGTACCGACTTTAATTTTAATAGAACTTTTAAATATTAGGTAGTTTAGGTTTATTATATGTGCCAGTTTTTATGTAAAGCTGGAGATCAAATTTAATTCTATTTTCAATTAAATGTTTATTTTGATTTTCACTTGTTGCTCCCAAATCTAACATCTTTACAACAGATATTTTGCCTCCTTTTTTTGAAATCGCTTCGTCATTCGTTGTGACTGCCATATCAAAATTAATTGTTATATACTCATTATCGTAAATGCCAGAATTAGATACTTTGCCTTTAACATATTCGTTTCCTTCAATAATACCGTCTGTTATTTCCTTGATTGTATTTGAAATAAATTCTTTAAGTTCCATGTTTGTTATTTTAAATAAGAATAGAAAAATTGTCCTAATTTAAGATTAGTAATGCTTTTATATAACCCTTTTTCATCTATTTTTCTTTTTCTCAATGAATTCAGTTCGAAAGCTAAATTCATATATTAAGTCTTCATCATCAATGTTTATTGGCAATATTATTCGCATTGTTTGTCCAATTAAATCTTGTACATATTCAATTTTTTTGGACCATACGGTTGAGGAGATGGGAATTAACGGCTTTGACCTCCAACCTCCATATTGTCCAGATACATATGTTGTATAGGAAGTTGGGGCTATTAAATCTGTCAATTTTGTATTTTTATACACAGATGTTGGTGGTTGTGGATTTTCTCTGTCAATATACTTTACACCTTTGTGAAATATTCTATTAGATTCATTAGTTAATGATACAAAAGCTGCATCATCCCAAACTATTTTAATTGTTTTTTTGTATTTATTTGTCAATTCAAAACCAATCTGAGAATTAGCATAATTCCAATCTATTTTAATAATAGAATCTTCATAAATTGAATTTATGCTATCTATTGCGCCTTTTTGTATTCCATTAGGGACATTTACTTCATATAAATATGCAGAATAGATTCCTTCTCTCTTATCTTTCTTTTGAGAAGAACAAACCATTGTAATTAAACTTAGTGACAATAACAATATATATTTCTTCATAATATTTGTAATTAAATAATTAATAATAACTTATCAGGATGCTTATAATCTTTCATTCACTCTTACACTAACTCATAATGTTAAAGTATACAATAAGTTCATTCCTGCTTTAAATTAAGTTGGTATTTGTGCTACGTTTTTTTTGACTTTTGCGAACTATCCAATAAAGTGAATATATAAGCCAACTGCAATTACTAAAATAATCCAAAAGATAGGGCTCTTCATCATTTTCCACTGAAGCTCTTGAGAGGCTTTCTGCGCCTTAGCTTTTTCAATACGTTTAGCTCTAGCATTATCGGCATCTTCGCCAGGCATGAATTTATGACCACAATTTAAACATGTGATTTGAACCTTATTACTACCAATTGCCCCGGCCAAAATGCCGACACCTCCTGCAAGAACTGCTCCAGCAACCGCTTTTCCTGCACTAAACCCTTTTTTATTATCAGTTAGTCTTGTGGACTTACATTTCGGACATTTTAAAAGTTTCTCATTTGTTGTTTTGACAGAAGCAGGTTCATTGACTTTCGTACCACAATGGGTGCAAAATGCCACACCATCATTTATTTCTCTTCCACATTTTTGACAATACATAATTTCTATGATTTATTTGTTTTTACTATTTGAAAACTTAAAATTTGATACAACAAAGAAATTATAAACGTTTGTCAAGTAGCGTCATTATTATTAAAAATTCGTATTCTTTTTCTTTGAGTTAAGATATTCTTTAAAAGTTTGAGGGTAGATAACCTCAATTTCTTCCGGTAATCCAAGGACGAACCTACCAACACCTAAATAGTTACCAACCTCAGTTGTAAGTAGGTATTTATCATCCTCTTCTTTTTTTATATACTTTTCACTTAACGGAAATTCTTCTATTAATAGGTTGCATGCCAACATGGAAAGCCTTAACTGAATTTCAATAGGCTTATAGCTTTGCATTCTGAAAATATCTATAATTCCTTTGTCATGTCCCGGTTTATTTTGCCAACAATTATCGGTTACAGTAACTTCTTTAATTCTTGCAGTTTTAAAAATTTTATTGCTTTTGTCTTCTGTGTCATAACACCAAATACCCAAATAGTTCACTGTGAAATCAATAGGCTCAACTAATCTATCCCGTATATCTTTACCATGCCCGGATTTATACTCTTTTAGTACTACTTGCTTTTGTTGCTTAATGGCTTGTATCAGGTTAAAAATATTATCGGTTTCCTCTTTTTTAGAAATGGCATAAATTACCCGGTCAAAATCATATAGGCTGTACAGCTTTCTTGCTAATTTGTCTTTTAATTCTGAACCATCTTCAATAGAGTGTATAGCTTTTCCCAAAATAAAAGCCTCTTCTTCGGTGAAGTGTAGTAATTGACTAATATCCTGTGAAGTGGATTCTTCTTTATCAATTTTGAAGTAGCCGTTATTGTTCTCAATTACAAACCCTACTTGTTTGAAAGTGTCAAAGTAGCGATACACAGTTCTTGGGGAAACATCAAAACGGTCTGATATTTCCTGAATGGTTCTGCCATACTTACAATCAAGTATAAGCAGAATCTCTAACATCTTTTGAAACTTTGCCTGGTCTGCCATAAGAAAACGTTATCAATATTTTTTAATTGCTTAGCTAGTAATCTAGTTCAATGTATCAAGCTCCGAACAAAGCTTATAAAACAAAGATTTTGCTTCATCTAAGGTTTTAACAGACTTCCAGTAGCCATGCCATTCTTTTTCATCATTGAAGTCAAATGTTGAAAACAGTTTTGATAATAGCTCCTTGTCATAGTCCTCTTCGGCAACATTCCTTTCGGACTTTTTATAGAATCTTATTTGAAAAGGATTAGGAAGAAATTCATTACTACTTTCATCATAGTATAAACTTAAAGAATATGTTTTTCGTTTATAGCTCCAATTGTCAATTGTAAGGTGAGCATATTCACTTCCACCCCTAACATCAACATATTTATACTTAATTGTCTCATGTTTATTCTTTTTCTTTAACGAATGGTAAATGAAATAGGTATAGAGTTCTACATGGTAATGACTTAATCTTGAAGAACCTAGTAACCTCACAGAAGTATCACTATCCTTACGTAACATCTTCTGATTACAATACTGTAATAGCTTTGGCTCTTTAATTACATACTTTCTCCAATCTTCTATAACATCTGCATCTTTAATAATATCATTTAATGGTCTGTTATCATCTAATAAAGCTTTTAGACATTGATTACCTCTGTTTTTATCCATATTTCGAAAAACTCTACGCCAATTTTCTTCACGTTGCCTTAATGTTCCTGAGGAAGAAAGGCAAAACGATAAGTTACTATTCTTCCATATCAAATAGTTACTATTGCCATTGCCCTTAGTTAATAAAGCTCGTTCCAGAATATAATCATCAGAATTCAAATGCTTTGAAAATAATACTGAAGCTTTCTCTGCATATGATTTGAACAACTCAATGTCGTACCTATCATTTACATTGGAATATTCAATTAAGAAACCAATTTGACCATAAAAATATTTGTGCTTTTCATATTTGATAAACTCTTTCTCCCACTCTGAATTTTCATTAATTAAAATTGCTTTAAGTTTTTCCTCTTTGCGTTGATTCTCAGAAAAGAATTTAATCTCAAGCAGACTTGCTATTTCATCATAAAGTGAATGAATATGATTCTTATGAGTATGAATCTCATTAATTGCTTTAACAAAAGCACTTGGGTCATCTATCGTTGTATTAATAATGAAATTACGCCAAACACGCATCCATTTCTTCAAATTTTCTTTGGTTTCGATAGTGTAGTTTACTGGAAGTTCGTTTTCACTCCAAAGAAAAGTACATAGTGCAAAAAACAGAGTTCTATCCCAATAGTTTGGTGTATCAATGAACCTCTTAAATATTGAATTATCTTTAGTATCAAGAATCTCTTTAAGCAACTCAATATTATCTCCTTCCAATTTTTCAAGAATATTGAAATAGTCATTTACATTGTCAGGAGAAAAAAGAGCATACTCGTCATATAATGAATAAGGCACATATTGTGAATCTATTAGCTCAGACAGATTATCTTTTTGTAAATCCGATAGTTCCGCTTCATTGATAGTTAAAGCATATTTATATTGGGACATACCTCGAAAATACTGCATATACTCGGTATCTATTTCATAATCGCCACTAGCTTTATGTGACCAAAATAAATCCGTCCATTCTAAATCTAATCGTGTTGACCAATTATCCGGTTTTATTGGTTTCTCTTCTACATTCTGAATTAACCAAGCCTTATAATTCTCAAAGTTGGTAAGAGTTTTACCACGAGCATTCATCTTGATATATAACTCATCTGTCAATTCAAAGTCGTCAAGGTTTAGGAATTGAAAATCAATTATATTTTCCTCTTTTAGCGAATACAGCATCTTTTTAAACAAAGCATCATCTGTTTCTGGCAGAGATTCTGATATTGTATCTAGTGTTACCAACATGCCTTTAATTGTCGGGTCTTTCTCCCATGAGCGAAAAAACCAGGCTTGATTCTTTATATTCTCCGAGAAGCTAAGATTCTCTGAAAACTCATCACTTATAGTTCTGTTTAGTATTGCATTACAAAATTCCTTCGAGCTAATTCGTGTCTTATATGTAAATCTTTGCATTAGTTCTACATGTTCGCTAATCCTTTTAAGCTTATAAAGAACAAACCAATGCAATAAAAATAGAGTTGTAATCCGCTGTTGACCATCCAATAAAACTAATGGGCTACCTTGTTTTGAAGAACCATAAATAAAATCAAGGTGCAGCCTTTTTTGTTCAAGAACCGAACTAATTAATGATTTTATAAATGAACTGCGAATCTGACTACTTTTATTGTCGGTACGCCCTTGTGCATAATCCCTTTGAATAATTGGTATCTCAATTTCGTATTCACCGATTAATGACCAAAATGAATAATACTTTGTCTTCCCATTCTGTAGGAAATTTATCAAATCGGCACTATTAGGGTAGCTTTCTTGTAATTCCTGAAGGTATTGAACTTGGCTTTTATCTAGCATATTTTTCTAATTAACAGGGAGGTAATCAATTAATAATTGAGAAATGTTTTTTTGATAGTCTTCACGGTCTTTTTCTGTCCAGAAATGCATTTGTGAAATATCTTTACTGTAGTATTTAAGGAATGTATTCTTCGTGCAAATTGGTATAAAAGCTTTCATTTTCTTACCATTCCTTAATATTCCTCCTTCTTTGTCTATAGTCAACATCTTTTGACGCTTAATAGAAAATGTGCTGTTATTTAATGCACTGTTAGTGTTTTTATCCAATAAAGCCAAGTTACCGATGCCGTGCTTTTGGTCTTCATCCTTAATATCACCAAAGAACTCAAATACTTTTTGTTGAGTTGAGACATACAATTCTTTTGTTTGTTTTGGAACTTCTTTCAAGCCATATTCAACGTGAAGTTTCTCTAATTCAAGTAATAGCTCATTTATTTTCTCTTCTCTATCATCTGCCTGTAATTCCTTTAACAAGGATGAATTTTGAAATACCCATGCACTAAGCTCTTCCGGTTTATTTAGTGGTTTTGAGTTTTGTGCATGAATGTGTTCAATACTCCAATCTTTTTGTTTTTTAAAATGATTGAATGGGAATCTGTAATTATTATCACTAGTCAGGTAGGTCATAATATTGTGAAGCAATAATACATCAATTACTGCCCCTGGATTTCTTTCATAATGCAAGAGGTCAATATCGTAGATATAAGTATCACTTTCTTTATCCTTTTTTCTGAATCTTACTTTAATTAAGTCTTTTATCTTTTCTTCAAAATCCTGTTTTGTATTTGAATTTTTGTGTATCTGTATAATATGGAAAATATTGGCAATTTTACGGCTAACTACATAACCGATAAGGTGATATAAGAACCTATCTTCAAACCATTCCTGAAGTAATAGAAACAGGTTTTTTACTTCTTCCCAATCAAGCTTAGTTTGTTGAGCATATTTCCTATAAGAATAAAATGGGTCTTTGGATTTCGAAGGTTTATTCTGGATAATATCAAAAAGAAGTTCAATTCTAGTAGGATTTTGGCTACTATCTTCTTCCGTTAAAAAATACCAAAACTCATCATTTTGCAAACTATATTCAATTCTATCCCAATCGAGAGCTATTTCATTTTGTTTTAAAGAAAAAGCGGATGGATTATTGTGAAAATCATTATTCACAAGGAAAAGAGCTTTTATTAGTTCTGCATTTGTAAGGGGAATTTTCCCACTATTAATATTTATAAAAACCTGTTCAGATGATTCTGTTTGGTCTTCAATTAAATACCAAATTAGCTTAGTATTGGAGACTAATTTACGTTTAAAAACATCAATCTCTGTTTGTTCTCTTATAGCTAACCAATTACTAATAATTTGGTATGCTTTAAAAAAGTGGTAATTATCTATGTTATCGTAAGTGGAGTTCTGAGAAATATAATTCTCCCAAAGCTCATCTAATTTCTTTTCCAGTATTTCTGAATCTAAAGCAACATCAATTTCTTTACGCTCAATGAGGCTACTTATCGAAGATAAAAATTGCGCACTTTCTGTTCGTGTTTGATAATCTATACTATACAGTTCTGTCTTCAAGGCTGATAATATTATAAAAATTGTAGTCAATCGTTGTTGCCCATCAATCAATTCGTATTCATTGATATTTTTATTCTCAATCGAACGAACAACAACGGGCTGCAAACAATAAAAGCGTTTACCTAACGGTTCAAAAGACTCTATATCTTCCAAAATATCCAAAACCTGACGAACATCCCATTTGTAACCTCTCTGATATTTGTCAACACGAAAATGGTGCTTAGTTAGCTGCTGAATTGATTTTAAGTATAGCATATTGTGTGAATAATAGCGTGTTGCTTATTTTAAAAGTTATTTACAATTCAATCATTCCAAAAATCTGCCAAAGCTTCTGCCTGGCTTAATACTGTTTCTGTTGCCAATTTTTGTAAATCCGGTGGATAACCATATTGGCGAAGCGTTCTTTTTACGATTACTTTCAACTTCTTTTTTACAGATTCTTTTACAGTCCAGTCTATTGTGGCGTTGGCTTTAACACGTTCAACAAGTACCCTTGCAAGTTTTAACAATACTTCATCGCCAAGCATATCCTTGGCACTTCCATTTGATGATACTGCATCATAAAATGCAAGCTCATCTTTTGATAAGCCCATTTTTTCGCCACGCTTATCTGCTTCCTTTATCTCTTTTGCTAATTCAATCATTTCCTGAATGATTTCGGCAGCAGTGATTAAGTTGTTTTGGTAGCGTTTAATGGATGATTCTAGCATCTCCATTAGGGTACGGCTCTGAACTATATTGTGTTTGGCTCTTACCTTAATCTCATCGTTAAGTAGTTTTTTGAGGACTTCCAAAGCAAGGTTCTTATGCTTCATGTCTTTCATTTCCTCAAGAAAATCATCATCTAATACAGATAATTCCGGCTTTTTAATTCCTGCTGCATCAAAAATATCTACTACTTGTTCCGAAACTATTGCTTCATCAATAACTTGTTTAATTGCGGTTTCAATCTCGTAATCGGTTTTTCCACCTGAAACTTCGCCCATATCAATCTTTTGGATTCGGGCTTTTACTGCCTGAAAGAATGCAATCTCGTCTTTGGCATCCATAGCTTCATCGTGAGGTAAGGCAATAGCAAAGGCTTTTGAAAGAGCAGTTACTTCTCTTACATATCTGTTTTTACCATCATCCAAACTAAGCACATGCTCAACCGCAGAAATTATTAACTCCAACTTCTCTTTTATTGGAGCATCAAAATAATTCTCATAAGCAAAGCCATCTCCGTAAGGCACTTTAGGTTCTGCTGCCATTGCATAATCAGCATGTTGTACACTAGGATTTTCTGAGAACATTTGAGAAACAACTTCCAGCTTTTCCAACATTAACTGAACCGCCTTTTCCTGTGCCTCTGCCGGGTCGCCTTTTCCACCGCTATCGGAATAGAAGGATAGTGCCTTTTTTAAATCAGAAGCAATACCAAAATAATCAACCACCAAACCACCCGGCTTGTCTTTATATACCCGGTTAACCCTTGCTATTGCTTGCATCAGGTTATGACCTTTCATTGGTTTATCGATATATAAAGTGTGCATACTTGGCGCATCAAATCCGGTCAACCACATATCCCGAACAATTACCAATTTCATCGGGTCAGAGGTATCTTTCATTCGGTCGGCTAATGCTCTTCGTTGGTCTTTTGATGTATGATGTTTCATTAACTCTGGACCATCGGATGAAGAAGCAGTCATCACTACTTTTAGCACACCTTTATCCAAATCATCATCATGCCAATGTGGGCGTATTTTAATGATTTCCTTATACAAATCAGCAGCTATTTGTCTGCTCATGGTAACAATCATTGCTTTACCTTCGATACCGCTATTGGTACGTTCCTCGTAGTGAAAAACAATATCTTCTGCTACCTTCTTTAATCTTGCCTCACTACCAATAATAGCTTCAACCTTTGTCCACTTGGCTTTTGCCTTTTGGGTTTCTGTTAATTCATCCTTCGCCAATTCTTCATCAAGCTCCTCGATAAGCTGTTTTCCTTCTTCTGAAAGATTGATTTTCACCAAACGGCTTTCGTAGTAAATAGGAACGGTAGCACCATCTTCAACGGCTTGTGCTATATCGTAAATATCAACATAGTTACCAAAAACGGCAGGGGTATTTGCATCGGTAGATTCAACAGGAGTTCCTGTAAACCCTAAATAGGTTGCATTGGGCAAAGCATCACGCATATACTTGGCAAAACCATAAACCAAACGCTGACCAATTACATTACCATTATCGTCTTTAACATCAATAGTTTTTGGTTTAAAACCATATTGAGTACGGTGGGCTTCATCAGCAACCACCACAATATTAGTACGGTCTGATAGTTGCTCATATATGTTCGAGCCATCTTCGGGTTGGAATTTCTGTATGGTAGCAAATACAATTCCTCCGGAGGCTACTTTTAGCAATTCTTTTAAATGCTCTCTGCTTTCTGCTTGGATTGGAACTTGACGCAACAGTTGTTTTGATGAACCGAATGTATCAAATAATTGGTCGTCTAAATCGTTACGGTCGGTAATCACTAAAATGGTTGGATTATTAAGCTGTAAAACCAACTTACCACTAAAAAACACCATTGAGAGAGACTTACCACTACCTTGAGTATGCCAAACTACACCACCTTTTCGGTCACCATTATCAGCCGATGCTTTTTTTACAGATTCAATGGCTTTGTTTACGGCATAGTATTGATGATAGGCAGCTACCTTTTTTATAGTCTTAATTGTAGCTATTCCTTTTGCGTCAATATGTTTGTCTTCTTCAAAAACAATAAAGTGGCGTATGTAATCTATTAATGTTTCAGGATTGGTTAAACCTTTTATTAATACCTCTAACTGACTTGTTAGGGTAGATGCTTCCTGAATACCATCACTTGTTTTCCATGCTAAATAACGAGAATATCCAGCCGATAAAGAACCTGCTTTTGCATCAGCACCGTCTGAAAGTACACAAAAAGTATTGAATGTAAACAGACTTGGTATTGTGTCTTTATAGGTTTGAATCTGCTTAAATGCTGAATGCAAAGTTGCGTTTTCATCAACAGCATTTTTTAATTCAAATATTACCAGGGGCAAACCGTTCACAAACAGAATCAGGTCAGGACGTTTGTTATTGTTATTCTCAATGATGGTAAATTGATTTACCACCAGGAAGTCGTTTTGCTTTGGATTACTAAAATTGACCAACTGAACCCGGTCGCCACGCTGAATACCATCTTTACGATACTCAACAGGAACTCCTTCTGCTAATAGCTCATGGAAGTTCTGATTATTGACCATGAGTTCCGGAGAAACAATTCGCTCGATGTTTTTTAATGCCTCTTGTTGGGCTTCAAAAGGTATTTCAGGATTGTTTCGGGCAATAGCTTCTTGTAAGCGACCTTTTAAAATTACATCACTAAAAGAATTTCGTTCCGGTTCTTCACCGTCAGGGGCAATAACAGCACCGTGCATATAGTTCCAACCAAGGTTCTCCAATTCCTCAATTGCCCAAAGTTCTATATCGTTTTCAGTTATTTTGGTCATACATTAAATAGTTAAATTTCAATTTAATCACACTACTGTTTACTTCTTCTTAGATTTTCAGGTAAAAACTTATCTATTTCAGGGTCTGAAAACGTAAACTCCTCATTCTCTTGCAATGCTTTTGATGCTTTTTGATAAGCTTTGTTGATAGTTTTTGGTGCACCTCTATACGTATTAATTAGCTCTTCGTTAAGTTCATCACGTCTAATTTGCAGCAATTCAATTTCTTTGTTACCAATCCTAATATCAATTAAAAGAGAAAGTAGAGCTTCTCTTACTTCGAGTATATCTAAAGCAGCTTGTTTGTGTTTTTCCGCAATTGCAAGCAAATTGAAATCTTTTGAGTAAAGGGTTAACCCTAATAAGATAGTTGAACAAAACGCAGCAATCAATTGAAACGCCTTACCATCACCAAATAGAATAACTAACACACTGGTAGTAGTTGCAGCAGACAAAATTATTTCAGCAAACTTTAACCAGTCATGCCTTGTTTTTAAAACATCAGCACATTTTTCATGGGTCTTATGAGTATATATTACTCTACCATATATTTCTCTAATTTGAGATTCTAATAAAACTTTACTATCCGTCATAATCACATTTATTATTATTCAGAAATTGGCACATCAATTGTATCTCTAGCTACTACCATATTATCTTTAATTACATAGCATTCAACAAAATGGCTTCCTTTGAAATTTGTAGATTCTTTTTTCTCTAAAAAACCAGCATCTTTAACAATTTGCCCCCTCGTACAATTCCGTTTAATAGCCTGCTCACCTCGGTTGGTTACTTTCCATTTAATTTCATATGGATATGGGATATCTATTTTATCAATGTAGAATCGCAATGACTTATTGGGAAGTAATCTGATTTTGTTTACTAAAAAATCACGTAATAATCCATTACGGAATCCATTCTGCTTTATTTCACAATCAATTTTTAAATCAAATGAAATATTAATAGGGTAAAGATTTTCAATGAATTCCTCAGTGTTATTATAGCTTTCATTGATTTGTTTGGCTTCTGATTCTTCTCGTTGATATTTAGGAAAATCATTTCCAAAAATATCTCGCCATTTATTGTGTGCTGCATTATCAGAAGTAGCTTCTATTGCTTCTAATGACTTCTCATAAGCCTTTTTAGCTTTTCTTTTAAATGGTTTGTGAACCTTTACTCTTTGATTACTTCCTAAAGCACCATACTCTTTTTGGTCTTTAGGGCGGTCATATAAATATTTGAAAAAATCCCTACACATTTTATCGTATGAAGAAAAGCTAACTGCATCATAATCATTTGTTGAATTTAAAAAATTATATGCAAGGGTGTCTATCAATAGGCCTCCCATACATAAACCATTCTTATTTTTCCAAGCTCTTGCCATCTTGCATAATCTTCTCAAGTTATTGTTTTTATCCTGTTCAGATTCAGTCATAGCCTTCATTTCTTTTCTGGGTTTTGTTACCTTCCAAGAACCTTCATTGTATGTGTCAGGGTATTTATAATCTTGGTCTTCTATTTCAAAGACAGGTTGGATATCGATATGAGAGTCGGAGAACTTTACTGTAACAACACATCTATCTACCTTTATATCAGATGAGGAATACGTACTTGACACCGCTATCTTTGTATCTTGTAACAATTTAGTTTGTCCGCCTTTTTTATTATAATCGTCCCACTTTGCACTAGGCATTATATAAAGCATATCTAAGTCGGAAATACCTTTGATACCAGTATACCTTCCATAGGAACCAACCTGTAACGAATTTGCTGTTTTAGAATCTGTGTTTCTAAACTTAGTATTTAGTGATTTTGTGATTCGTCCATACCTGTAAGAAATAGTTCCAGCTTTATCCTCAGGAATCTTTATGTTTGAAACAAACTGTTTAAAAGTATCGGACGTGTTCATATTATTTTTTTTTGAATAGGATTTTAATATTCATTAACTCTCAACTCCCCACTCATCAACTTTGGCAACAAAGTGTCTCGCAATTGAGTAAGTGATTGAATTTCTTCATTATTCACTAAAACCTTATTGAAAATGGGTTCTGAGATTTTAATGTAGTCAGTTAATAATTTTTCACTAGGAATAAGCACCTCAATGGATTCAATTTGCCCTGGATTGATATTAGGTTGTGCTGAACCATATCCCATAGAAAGAATTCTTTCTTCATAATTGCCAGACATGAGAAAGTTGTACACGAAACTTTTGTAAGAAGATTCTTTCAAAAAGAATTTCCCAACACGTTGATTTAAGTACAATTCATTTTCATGTGGTGGAATTATTCCAATCTTACCTGTGGTATTACCAGACATTGCAAGAACTATATCACCTTCTTCTAATTTAAAATATTTAACTCTATCAATAATTGTAACATGCTCAGAAACGCTTGATGCATCCGAGATTTCAACTATTCCCTTTCCTTTTAGGTCTTTTATTTTTATGGCTTTAACTAAGCTATTATCCACAAAATCATTGCTTTTAAATGCATAACCTGATTTGAGAGTAGAAAACTCATCTAAACTACCTAATCGCCACCCCTCCGGAATTTCGCCCAACTCACTCTCGACCATTTTACCACCAGAACTTTTATAAGGCTCACCATTTTCATTAGGAAACTCAAACTCCACAAACCAACGTTTAAAAAGCGTTTGTGCCAATTCTTCTAAGTCTTGGTTTTGTTGGCGGAGTAGGGTGATTTTTTTGTCAAGGTTTGAAAGTGTTTTGGCTATTTCTATTTGTTCGGTAATACCTGGCAATAATAGGGAGTAGTTTTTAATTGCTTCTTTATCTCCACGAGGCATCTTAGTACCTTTTGCAGTAAAAGCAGTATAGTCAACAAAAACTGAATTACTAATCACATAATAAACAAATGCTTGGTCAACTTCATTATTGTCAATAGATTTAAAAACTAGAACATCATTTGAACAACCACCATCAAAATCAGCTTTCCAAACCTTTTTAAAGTATGTCCGGATGTTAGAAAACAACACATCTCCCTTTTGAAAAGAGGTATATTTTGGTTGTTTAGGAAGACTCTTTGCTAATTCAATACCACCAAGATTAGGTAATAAATTATCCGTCGAAATATACCTTTCAAGTAAAATTTTTTTAGATTCAACTTTGGTGGTTGAAAGTTGAATTACGTCACCTAATTTTACTTGTCTCCACTCACTCATAACTCAATCCCAATTTTAGCCAGTTGTGTTTTAATTTCCTTGTCAAGCTCTTGGGCTTGGTTCATCTGCTCTCGTAATCGAGTGGTTAGTGTGTCAATCTTTTCTTGGAAGGGAATACCATCATCCTCTTCATCTGGAATACCAACATAACGCCCGGGAGTTAATACAAACTTGTGTTTTTGTATATCCTCGATGGTAGCTGATTTGCAAAAGCCCTTTACATCTTCGTAGTCCTCACTTTGTTTTAACCAATTGTGATAGACATCAGCAACTTTACTAACATCTTCAGCTTCTAATACCCGATTTTTACGGTTAATCATAACGCCCAAGTCAGAAGCATCAATAAAGAGGGTTTCGCCATTGCGTTGCTTTTTGCCTCTGCGTAAAAACCACAAACAAGCCGGAATACCAGTATTAAAGAACAGGGCTTTAGGTAGCATTACAATACACTCAACCAAGTCGTTTTCTACTAACTTTTGGCGTATAGCACCTTCGCCACCTGTATTTGAGCTTAACGAGCCATTGGCTAAAACAAACCCTGCATGTCCACCATCGGGTTTTAGGTGATACAAGAAGTGCTGCACCCAACCAAAGTTGGCATTGCCTGTTGGAGGTACGCCGTATTGCCAACGTGCATCATCACGCAATAATTCACCACTCCAATCGCTTACGTTAAACGGTGGATTGGCTATTATATAATCAGCTTTTAAATCTTTGTGTGCGTTATTTAGGAATGAACCTTCTGTATTCCATTTAATGTTTGAGCCATCAATACCACGTATAGCTAGGTTCATTCGGCACAAGCGATATGTTGTTTGGTTGCTTTCTTGTCCATATACCGAAATATCATCCAATCGTCCTTGATGACTTTCAATAAATTTTTCACTCTGAACAAACATGCCACCTGAACCACAGCAAGGGTCATAAACACGTCCTTTGTATGGCTCTAACATTTCCACCAAAAGCTTTACAATGCTCTCTGGCGTGTAGAACTGACCTCCCTTTTGACCTTCTGCCAAAGCAAACTGACCTAAGAAATATTCATAAACCCTACCTAATACATCCTGAGATTTTGCTTTCTCATCACCCAAAGCTATTGTACCAATAGTATCAATCAAGCCTCCCAAAGTTTGTGGGTCGAGGTTTGAACGTCCAAATGTTTTAGGAAGAATCCCTTTTAGGGTAGCATTGTCAGCCTCAATCAAGTCCATTGCATCATCAATCAACTTACCGATGTTAGGCATCTTTGCTTGTGATTGAATATAAGCCCAACGAGCTTTTTCCGGTACAAAAAACACATTTTCTGCTCCGTACTCATCTTTATCTTCGGGGTCAGCTCCTGCATATTCGCCTTCTCCGGCTACGAGCTTTGCGTAATGGTCTTCAAACGCATCAGATATATACTTTAAAAAGATTAAGCCAAGCACAACATGTTTGTACTCGGCTGCATCAATATTTTTACGCAATTTGTCTGCGGTAGTCCACAACTTCTTTTCGAGCGATTCGTTTGCTCCGTTTCCGTTCTTCTTTGCCATATTATCTGACCATCAATTTTAAATCACTAACAAAACCATTACTGCTTAATGCAGCATCAAATCCGTGAGGAACGTGTCCTTGTCTATCCATAGTAAAGATTGAAGCGAAGAATAATTTCACTTTATCTTCCGAACCAAAAAAGTTGAAAATGCTTGTGGCAATTTTCTTTTTGTATTCTTCAAGTAGCAAGAACATATTTTCCTCAAAACCTTCGCTACTTTTTTCTTCCAAATGTTTTTCAAAGAACCAATCCATTTCTTCCTCTTCTTCTTCAAAGCCAATTTCTTCTATTAAATACTCGAAATCGTCATGCTTAGGCATTTCTGCAACTTGATTCAGGTATTCCTCGCATAATAAGGCAAAAGCCGTTTCATATAGCAAGGCTTCTAAATTATCATCTTCGTCTTTGCCCACGTAAGGCAAATCTTCTACCGAACTAAGGAAATTATACAGGTAATTACACTCTTTAGTGTATCCGTCCGGTATTATTGAAAACACGTTTTGGTTCATAGGTTATTTATTCTGCTTTAATGTTGACAACAAGTATCCATAGCAACCATTGCATATCTTTTTTGCTTCCTGTTCAATAGTTTGCCACTCCACAATATTCTTCGATTTTTTAGTCTCTGAACATCTATCGCAGATAAATTCAACAGGTTTTTCCTTTCTTTCAACTAAGAAGGTTCCTAACGGGTTTACTGTCTTTTTCATATTCCATTAATTGACAAACAAAATTGCATTATTCATTTGTCAAGTAGTGTCAAAATTAAAAAAATATCGCACTAAATGGTAATAAAAGGCAATAATAAATAATATGAGGTTTATTTAAGGCTATCCAATAAATCGACCAAATTGCCGAACAAACTTTTCTTTAGAGGAGACTGAGTTGATTGGATTTTTTGTTTTAAATAATTCTGAGGTACTTGTTTTTTTATCAGCACTTTGGCAATATGACCTAATTCGTTGATTAACTCTTTTTCAAGAGATACTTGTTTTGGTGGATTAGAAGTAGAGTTACTTTGCTGGAGCTTTAGTAGCAAGGTTTGATATTCATAGCGCATATTTTGAAATTCAACGGCAGTCCCTCCTGCATCGGGATGCAGTTGCTTTGCTAATTTCCGGTAACGTAGTTTGGCTTGTTCAATATCGGTTATGCCTAAGAAATAGTTCATAGCTGTTCAAATTCATCAAGTGTTATACAAAAGTGTTCCAGGATTAAAAGGAGCTGTTGTTTGTTGTAGTAGTGGCGTTTTGTATTTCCTGCCTGTTCAATACGTTGCTTGAGTACCGGGCAAATGTCAATTTCGTTACGGAGCTGCTGCATAGCTGACTTAGTGGAAATACTATCAGGGTAAAGTTTCTTCACCAAATCCTGCTTTAATATTGTTCTGCGTATTATCATAGCGTTGGATTTGGGTTAAAAAATGAGCGATAACGCAACTGAAATATTGAGAATAGCAGCCTTGTAGAGTATATCTCAACTGCTTTTGAGGTCTTTTGAATACTTTTTAGCTTATTGAGACTGCTTTTGAGTACTTTGAGATAATATTTCAAAAACTTTTTTGAATGTTGGAAAAAATAAAGAGGGCTTTTCATGTGGTTTATCAAGCTTCTAAAAAATTGATGCCAACTTGCCGATGTATGAGGGATTTTAGATGCTGTTTTAAGATATTTTGATGAAAAGAAAGACTGCTTTTGAAAAAAGTAGGTAATACTATGAGAATACCACCATAATACCAGCGTATTGCACAGAACAAAACAAAGGATAAAGCAATAAAAAGTAAAACCACAAAAGGCTATAAACACGAAAAGCCCCAATAGGAGGCTCATTTTTAATGAATTGGAATATATTTTGGGCATAATTTAAACATTATCCCCTTGACAATTAGCTATATAAAGATAGAAAAATTTAGCGAGATTTGGTTTCCAGGGAGCTTGTTTCCAACATTTTCAGAATCATAGATTGAATGACGGCATCTTCATCGGCATCATTACCCTCGGTCTTTAGTTTGGCAATCAAATTTATCAGCTTCATTATATCCAAATCGTATTCAGATAATAAGTCAACCATTTTACTCAATACATCTTTGCTTTTTTTCAGGAACTCTTTACTTGATGAAAAGACAATTTCATCAGCTCCGTCTTTTATGATTTCATTATCCAATAACTCAAGCGATTCGTTTACCTCACTTTGTAACCAAACATATAAATCTTTCATTCTCTATGGTATAAAAAAGGAGCGTGGCACTGAAACCACCAACAATCGAGGCATCGCCAAACACCCACGCAGTAAAGTAGTACAGACCACGCCCGTACCTACTCTCTTTACTGCAATTAAAATTTGGCGATTTTCGATTGTTAAGAGATTAAGTCTTAATATTTTAAGATTATATGTTCGCTTCCTTTTTGTTTATATCAAATTTTCAGTTTTACTGTTAATATTTATACAAAAGTAATATTCAAAAGGCAATAAATGGAAAAATAAGGCAATAAAAAACCCGATACCAAAAACTGATACCGGGCTATATCTTAAATTAACTACGCTTAATGAGAGTTGTTTGTCCGAATCTTTTGAATATCCTCAATGGCAATATCTGTTATTTCAGATATTTCATTATCCGAATAACCTTTTGCAATCATTTTTACTACAACTTCTTTCTTACCTAAGTATTTCAGTTCGTTGGCAGCTTCTGCAAAAGCATCTTTAACTTGTGGTGAAATTGTTTCCATAATCTCATCTATTTTATCCGGTTCTAAACCAGAAACTTTATACAAATATAACGCTATTTTTTGGAAAATAGTTTCGTCAATTTCCTTTAGCTGACTGAACATTTCTCGTGCCAAATCAGGGTTATTCTTGATAAAGCCAATAAGATTATCGCTGCGCTTCATAAACCATACAGCTACTTTTACACTAGGTCTTTTAAAGTGACGGATGATAGCATGGTCTTCAATATCTTTTGTATCAAACAAAGCATAATCAAATAAAGGCACAAAGCGTTTAAGCACCTCCGGAACCTGAACAAAACCCGAATCATTCCATTTTCGTTTACCGTGATAGAATACCATTGTAATAACAGGAGTAAGTTTTTGCTTATTGGCTACCTGGTTCTCCCAAACATTCAAAATATACCGTAGCAATTGTAGGTGTATGTTTTTATCGGGATAACTCTTGTGTTCGTACAGTAAGGAGACTTTAATATCCGTATGACCAAATAGCATATTGCATGAAATATCTTTGAAATACGGTGCAAGCTCCTGGTCAACATATTCGGTTGGGTCATACTCCAGACTTTTAATTTTAAGTCCTTGCAAAACATCTTTAGGCAAAGAGCCATGAAGCAAATCGGCAAGATTCTCTTTTACTGAAAAGAGGCTTTTAAAGAAATTATCGTGAATGTTATTGTTTTTCTGTACGTTATCATTCTTTTTCATTCGATACAAATGTTTTAATTAATGCTATTTTGATTTTTTTTTAATGCTTTTCTGTGAGCTATGGTTTTTTTATAAAACCGTCCTCATCCCTCACATTTTATCTATATATCTTATTATCAGCAAAATAAATTGAGGACAATGAGGACAGGTGAGGGACGAGAGCCGTTTTTCCCTCACTCGTCCCTCATTTATCCCTCATTCATCCCTCACCCGTCCTCACTTATTTTTAGAGTAAAGAAATATATAGTATTAAATATCAATCTATTAATATCTATCCTCATAGAGATTGAGGAAATGAGGACGGTTTTTGCTTTAATACCATTGCTAAAGTAAAACTGCATAGTTTCCTATTTTATAAGGTTATCCTTTCCAATTCAATGCCCTGGTCTTTGAGCATGTCATAATTCAGTATGTAGGCACTTGTCCGGCTTTTGCCAAACAATACATTTTTCCTACGGTGTTCTATAAATGAGCGGTGTTTCTTCAGGTACTCACCAACAACTGCCTGGTCAAGCGTAGTTAATCCTTCTTTCCGTGCTTGTTCTCTGTACAGTCCATGTATCGAGCCAACTCTCAGGTAAAGTTGTTTACTGTTGTTTTCTCCAACAACAATCTTGTAATGTACATCTTCGGTGAGTTTGTAGAGGTTAACCAATGATTGCAGCACATGGAAGTATTGCTCCACTTCATCGCTTTGATGCTGTACGGATATGGTAAGTTTTGCAGAGCGAATCAAAGCTTGTTTTGCTGTATGATAATCAAATGGAAACTCCAAATCGGAATGCTCCATAAGAATTTTCATTGGCGTAAGAACCGATGAAATATTGAGTACCGTCCTACGGTCAACATTGCCGTACTCTTGGGTCAGTTCATCCATGACCTCTGAACTTACTCCCGGTTCCTCTTTTGAGTAATGTTCTTCAACCAAATACCGAAAATCAAATACTGTACATGTTATATTGGTAAACTGCAAACTTTCCTCGGCTGCTTTGAATGATTTTAAATCGGAATAGTTCCCCCGGTTGGTATCATCAAATTCGCCCAACAAACTACGGCTACATAAAGCAGGGTCTTGTGTAGGTAAGTCCTGACCACTAATTATACCCGAACCCCTGGGCTTTGCAATACGTGTTTCGTTGCCTCCCGATTTTACACCTGTCAATTTTCCATTACGGTCGGCAATACCTTTTAAGGCTTCAATGGTATTCTTGTGAATGCTATTCTTGTACTCATTGCCCCAAAACGGATGATTGGTCGTAGAATCCATACTACGCTGCATACCTGTACTTGTACTTCCCGATGCGAGGTTGATACCATCTTCCATTGGTGGCTTACCAAACATATACATGATACTTCGGGCTGCGGTACTCTTACCTGATTGGCGTTTCCCGAAAAGGAACAATAAAGGGAAGTACCCGAAATTGGCTTTGTAGATAAGGTCACTAAAAACGGTTGATATGTAATAGGCAATCAATAATTCGGCATTACCGGGATAAACACTACTCATTGATGTTGCCCATTTTCCAAAGTTCCAATTGCTGCCTTTTATTGGCTTCACATACTTTGAGTTTTCTTTAAATGGATTACCACCATCGGAACTACCTATTTTAAGAGCTTTACCATAGGGTAGATAGAAGAAATGCAACAAATGAACCTGGCCCTGTTTAATATTCTCCTTTAGCTTATCTTTTCCATACTTACCGATAAACTCTGCGGTGGTGTTGAGTACATGAAAGGTATCGTTAATTCGTATCTGACTTTCCGGAGGAATGTTTTCAAATTCATCCATGTTGTTTATTTGTGTAGCGTGCGTAGTGATTCCGTATTCATCAATTGGATGAAAGTTTTTAGTGTAGTACAAACCATTTGCAAATACCCAAAAGCGGTTTTCCTCATTGTAACCTACACGCTCTAACTCTTTGGCTTCAGGTATTCCAAGTAGTTTCACGTTTTTAATGTTGTCGAGCTGGCTATCGTTACCATACCAAAAGAATCCATGACGGCGGTGTACCTGTTTCTTGAAAGATGCAGGGGTACAAAAATCATCGGATGAAATAATAGCCAGGCGTTTTCTTCCATATTGGCTCATCAGTCGCAAAACATATTTCAGGTCGGTTCTGCCTTGTGGGTCTTTATGGAACACACAAAACAGGGCTTCAAAAGTAAAGTTGGATATTTGCTTCGGATTCTTGCCTTCAACCGTCCAATAAGCTCCACCTTCTTCATAAAACTGATTGGTCAGAAGGTTTTCCTGTTGTTCTTTTTTTAGCTTGATTATATCGCTGATATTTTCCTTTTTCTTAACCTTCTTCTCCGTAGGCTGACTATAATCCTTTAAAGCATCCTGCCATGCTTTCTTAGGTTTAATCTGTTCAGAAACAAAGTCAAGATAAACCTCCTGATTTGTTTTATCATAGCAGCATATCAAGGCAGCCATCCGTTTTATTACTTCCGATTTCTTTACAGGGTCATTTGCAAAGCGGTCAGCATATTCAGCCGTTTTGTAGATGATGTAATCCTCCTGTTGTTCATCGTACTGAAGAAACGTTTTGTTGTCGGTAAATAGAGAATCAGGGTCTTGTTTTTCCGGGAGTACCAATACCGAAACATGAAATTGGTTCTTTATCAGGATTTCAGCATTTCGGCACATGGCATTTCGCCCGGCACTATCGCCATCGTAAATAAGAGTAGCCTTGTTGGTATATTTTTTCAGGAGCTTTGCCTGTGCATTGGTAAGTGCAGTTCCACAAGTGGCTACTGTATTTACCACATCTATATCGTGCATCCGAAGTACATCGGAATAACCTTCAACTATATATGCTCTGTCATTGTTTTTAATGGCAAAGCGAGCCACATTTAAAGCATACAGCTCATTGCCTTTGATGTAGATGCTGCTTTCAGGTGTATTCAAATACTTAACCTTCGGATTTTCATTCAGGTCACGCCCTGCAAAAGCAATGGTCTGACCTCGTGAATTGGAAACAGGGAATATCAATCGGTTTCTAAAAAAGTCATAAACGCCTTTGTCATTGCTTTTAAGTACGCCAATTTCTTCAA
Organism: uncultured Carboxylicivirga sp.; assembly: GCF_963674565.1. Lineage (NCBI taxonomy): Bacteria > Pseudomonadati > Bacteroidota > Bacteroidia > Marinilabiliales > Marinilabiliaceae > Carboxylicivirga > uncultured Carboxylicivirga sp. The sequence goes on along the minus strand of NZ_OY771430.1, from coordinate 3,158,165 downwards.
GTATCTCTGTTTTTAATCCTTTTTCTCGTGCATGGGCCAGTAGAGCATTATCTGTTGGAGCATAACCAATTTTGAAGCTGCCGTTTTCAGGAATAGCCATATTACGCTCCTTGATATACTGCTGGGCATCTTTGTGATTAACCTGTTCCAAAAAGAACTTCTCAATAATACTACAAGCAATTTTTAGGCTTTCTTCATGTTTGAATTTAGCTTCATCCCAATTGGAGCTTTTCTTCCATTCAAAATTGAGGTTCAAAAGCTTTGCGCCAATTTCAACGGCTTCTTTAAAATCAACATTTTCATGCTCCTTTATAAACTCAATGGCATTACCGCCTTTGTCACAACCAAAGCATTTGAAAATGCCTTTTGCCGGGTTAACGCTGAACGAAGCCGTTTTCTCATTATGAAGCGGACAACAAGCTTTGTAATTAATCCCTGCTTTCTTTAGTGTGACAAAATTGGAGACTACCTCGTAAACTTCATCATTGATTTGCTCTATGACCCTTTTTGCATCCATCGGCTACCAGTCTTTTCCTGTCAATAACTCACGGTTGTTGCTGTCAAGGCTCATAAAGAACTCATAAACGTTACCCCTGAAATCGTAAAACTTATCTAACAGGTGGTAGCCCATATCTGAACCCCAAATTTTGTAAAAGAGAGCATTCAGCTCCAGCTGTGAATCTTCAATCATTTTTTGAATTTTTTTGCCATCAAACGGAATGTTGGTGTAGCCGTTTTTTTCATAGAAACTCTTTATGCGGTTATCGAAATAATATAACTTCGATAACGTATTCGGTGCTAATGCTGTCATGTATTTTAGTTTGGAAAGTCCAGTGATAATTGTCGTTTATTCATTTGCCATTCTTCAAAAGTCAACTCCTTTATATCATTAAGTGTCTTTCGTGCGTCATTGAGCAGCTTCTTTTGGTCGCTATAATCATTTCGTATTCGTTCCACTTCTTCTAACTGCTTTTCCAAAGCCTTTTGCTTTTGCTCTAAAAACTCTCCCTGGTCGGTGAAATAATTGAAAAGGGCATTGTAGCATTCCAGCCTATACTTAATGATTTGCTCTTTAGCCTCAGCCTTGACATTCTTGGGATTAATTGTAAATAGCCAACCGAATACAAGCTTAAAAGGAATACATGCCATCTCTCGTTCTTTCCCATCGGCAGCAACTATACCCCTGAGCGGTACAGTTGAACCTAATATTTCATCACTCTTGATTTTTTCTAACTGACTTGAGTAATTAACTTCTAAAGCTTGGCATATTGGTTTAATGGGTACTAACTTTTCCGCATCATCAATGAGCATGATGCTAACATCTTTAATTCTTGCTACTGTCTTTGTTTTCATAATCGTTCTGAATTTGATATTTATATAATGGCAGGGCTACCCTTGAACAACCCTGCCGGAACCGTGCTAATTGCCAAGGGCGGTTATAATCTGCTTTATCTCTTTATGGCTCATCGGGTGAAAAATGGTTTCCAACTTTAAGTCCATTGCAACAGTCAGCTCTATGCGTGACATTATGCTCTCTTTCCAATTGGGCAGAACATAAACCGCCTGGCTTTTCTTTAAAAGCTGAACACGGTTATCCAGTTTGTCCGTCCAACTCATTTTTGCAAAGGGCATTTCAGTTGGATTTACAACTGCACATTTCATTGACTTTAGTTTGGCTTTAATTTTATCGGTATCAACCAAGCCTTTGGAATTGTTTTCGGGTATATCACTACCGCATATATAAATAGTTGGCATTCTCTACTTCTTTACTATGTTCAAATGATTACATAACTGGCTCTCCGGCAGAACTTGAGTGTGTGATTTTTTCTTCAACAAAAGTTTAAAGAACGAGAACCTTATTTCTTGTTTTTTACCTTGAGACTTTCTTTCCTTCTTTTCCTTCATTGGAGTTTTAGATTATTAGAACTGCATATAACCAATTACACATTGCTCTTTATTTCCTCCAAGGAAGAATGACGGCCAGCTTTAATCCAATCCATTATTTCATCCAGCTTGAACAGTAATATCTTACCACCCGGTTTATAGAAGGGAATCTGTTTATTATACACCCTGCCATAAATGGTTTTAACACTTTCACCCAATAGCAGGGCAAGTTCAGCAGCATTAACATAGTCAAAGCCTGTTCCGGCTTTATGTTGTACTTTTATTAGCTCTGAAACCTTTTTGTTTAGCTGTTCAAGATTCTTTAAAGTTTCAGCTTTAAAGTCGATTTGCTCTTCTATTTGTTCTTCTATTTGCTCATCCATTTTCTTGCTATTTTTTTATTAAAATTTTCGATAGCAAGTATAGGATAGGTGCATAGCAATTTCCAACGTCGGACTATCCGACATTTTTCAAATAATTTTTATACATCACATATTCAAAACCTTACAAGGGTCTTATTTAGCCTTGTTGGATACTTTTCGCTGATTTTGTCGGATACTTTTTTAACTGAAATGTCAATAAAAAGCAATAAATGGTAATCGGTATTTTTGCAAATTATCGGGTTACAATTTCAATGATTACTTTTTCGATGTCACCTGTTGGTAAATTACGTTCCTGAAAATGCAACTTGATAACTTCAAGGTCAACCAAAAGATTCTTATCGTTTTTTATATATGGAGCTTTATCCATAAGCCGATAGAAATATGAATTTTTGTAAGAATCCAAATCAATACCATTTACCACACATAAAAATCGGGCAAGCGTTGAGTTTCCAACATCTACCCGGTGTTTTAAGCCCAGAAGCCGAAAAAGAAAATAAGCCCAAAGCACCTGCTGGGCACTGGAAAGTTTTAAAATTGCATCATGCGTTCTTGGCTTAATTTGTTGGAGGGTTGGAAATGCTTCAAGATTTCCATTGGATTTGAAATACTTGAGAAACTGGAGTTTCCCAAAGTAGTCGCAGAAAAAATTATAATAGTCCTGTGGATTTGTTGACGATAGGTCAACGAGCGGTGAGTAGTAATAAATCTCTAATGCCTTTATATTAAAGGTCTTTTGCCTGAAATTTATTACATCTTGAAATTTGACTTGACTTTTGCCTGGTATAAGCCATTGAAGTAATGTTTTTGGCTTTATTCGGATTTTACCGACCTGTAAATAACAAAGTTCTCCTTCGTTATTATATACTTCAAGTCTTTTAAGATGAGTATTTGGAGGTAGGAATAATAATGAGAAGTATCGTTCTTTGATGGTAACATACCTTTTGGTGTGCTTCATCCGTTCCCTGACGATTAGGGCTTTTTCAATTATACTATTTATATCTTCCGATTGTACGAGAAAATCATAATCAAAGAGCTTCATTAACTCAGTAGGGAATGGAGCTGTAGGTAAATGTGTTAATTTCTCTACAAGGTTATCCATCTTGGATTCCCAAACTGTCGATTCTTTCGCCTTCCTGTAGCCTTGCAGTAAATTTTCAAATACAGCAAGGCAATCTTTCTCAAAGTTTTCCGCAACAATTTTCTGTTCTATCATCATAAGCTTCTTTTAAATTTTTAAAAATTAATGGCTTATGATTATTCTCAAGCTCAATCGAAAGTTGTATCATTTCATCATATTATAAGTCTTATTTTTTGAATAAGTTTATTTCTGCCGTTCTTCGTTGTACCAATGAGTTTAACCATAAGCAAAAATTTTGTGGTAAATAATTTTCATTGGCTGCAAAACTAATTTATTAGCAGAAAAAACCGGATTGAATACAATTGAAATAAAAATGGAATGCAAAAACGACCTGATTGAAAAAAAATCAAAAAAAATTAATTTCTTTTTACTCCCTTATTTTGCATTAAAAAGTATAGTAGTTTGTATGATAGGTATTTTTTAAACCTTGCTTAATAGACTCTGTATAGCATTGTATTTTAGTGCATTATAAATTATTTACTTTCACTCTCACAATACCGTATATTTATTGTTAGGCTTAGTAATTAATCTGATTTTGAGTTTACTATTTCCTTATTTATGTTTTTTATTTTATCATAATCGATAGATGGTCGTACACTTAGAATTCCAAATAAAATTGTCAATATTATGCCAATTACAGCAATTGGTACTGACCATCTATTTGTTCTAATCAGTTTGTTATAAATCTTTGTACGTGTTGATATTACTGCATTTAGTTCATTTAAATTGAATTTAATTGAGTTAATGTCATTATGTTTTACAGAATCGTCTATTGCCATTAGAAGTCTTCTTTCCTCATTAGGTAAATTTGAAAACGGTTTCTCTTCATTTTCTTTTCTTATAATTTCTTTTAATAGCTCATAATTTTTTTCTAAAATACCTTTATCATCTTTCTCAGAAAGATGGGCAATGTAATCTTCAATTATTGGAGCCAATGAAAAATCCTTATAATATTCTCTGCTTACTGAATTAAGTAAAACTGTTATATCCTCTTTGCTTTTTATCAATTCCCTTTCAAAGTTCGTATTTAGAAGTTTAAATAATTTATCGGTACTCAAACCTTGTTCTTTTTTATAAAAACTCAATTCCTTAAACATTAACCTAAAAAATCTAGGAGCTAATACTAGAACAAGAATAGAAAAAAGCATAGAAATAATCATCCTCAAATAATTATCTCCAAATATTTTATCAAATGAATTTACAAAGTCTTCCATCTCAATATTTTTTATGTTGTGGGATTCTAATCATTCTATGTTTCAATTTAGGACTTATTAAGCCTAACAACTTTATATCCACTATTACTATTTTATCTTTACTAAATTGCTGTTAGATAAGTACAAATGCTTTTTAAATACTTATAAACGTCTCAGAAAAAATAATCGATTAAAAACAGTTAAGCGGGCAGTCTGTTTTAATTGCAGCTGTGGTGTGGATAGATGGATGTGCAGGTTCATAGTGTTTGGTTTAGAATTAACACATACAAAAATAGCAGAATTAGGCAATTATGCTAATCAAACATTTATTAAGTTTAACAGTGTAGAAAGATTCCTGCCGTAATAGTTGGGAAAGCTTACTATCAATAAGGCACAGACAGGATCTGGGGTTTAAAAAAGAGAATTGATAAAGTGAGATGTTATAGAAGTAAGGGCAGCAACTGATCCAGATCGCTAATTTCGTGTGTAATCTTTTTATCGTGTTGCAGCTGTTTGCTGTTAAAAAATACCTGGTCGATACCGGCATTGATAGCTCCTTCAATATCAGCTTCGAGACTGTCGCCAATAACCAGTGCTTCTTTTTTACTGATGTTGCAGCTTTTAATAAAGTAATCGAAAAAATAGGGATTGGGCTTTTGCACGCCAATCAACTCAGAGATAAAGATATTTTTGAAGAAAGGAGCGAGGCCGCTGTTTTTCAGTTTTTTACTCTGCACTTCACGAAAACCATTGGTGATGATATGCATTTGGTAATGAGGCTGCAGTTTTTTAAGTACTTCAAGGGTGTTTGGGAAAAGCCTTGTTTTTGTGGGGCTGATGGTTAGGTATTGCTCGGCAAATTTACGCGCAATGTCAATATCATCGAAACCTACTTCGGCAAAAGGAAGATAGAACCGTTGTGTATTCAGCGTTTTTTTATCCACCTTGCCTTTACGGTACTGGCTCCACAAATAAAGGTTATGGTATTCGTATCGGTTATGAAAATCATCAAAATCGTCGAAATATTTCTTTAGCTCAAAGGTGTCGAATAACTCAAGCAAGGTTTCTTCAGAGTTGGCTTCAAAATCCCAAAGCGTATGATCTAAATCGAAAAATAGATGTTTGTATTTTCTTTCCATAACAGTGTTTCTGGTTACAAAGATAGTTTAGAATCAGCAATAAAAAAGCGATCCCCGTTTGAGATCGCCTTTTCATTACTTATCTAATTTCTATTGTTTTCGGTTTGATTCGAATTGTCAAGTGATTTTCATCCAATGACATTGCTAGGCAAACGTCTGACTAATGCTTAATTAATTTACCTGTATCACCAAATAACGTGATCTGCTCCAGAAAGCTTCTTTGTCGGCAATCTTAAGAACCATGCTTCCTTCAGCTCCTTCTTCCAAAACATACGACGACTCAGGATGAACGGTTAAAATCTTAGCTTTTGGACGGAACAAAGGTATAGAATCGATTTCGCGGTAATCGATGGTTGTAAAATACTCCTCATCGTATCCTTCGCCGGTAACTTTTTTCTTGCTGAAAAGGCCATCGCTTTCGATGATCTTCTGATCCATTAATTCATTTTTAGTGCCAAAAACATAATGCGCTTTGTAAAGCTGTTCTGTAGCTTGGGCCAGTTGTTGTTGTGTAGCTGTTCTCACACTTTCGAGCGAATCAACAACACTTTGCAAGCCATCGATTGTGAAGTTTAATTCGGTAATCTCAAGGCTTTGACTTTCTAACTGTTGCTTCAGCTTGATAATTTCAAGCGTTTTATCTTTTAACTGCTGATTCAGACGATTCACCAGTTTGTTCAGATTGGCATTGTTGGTGCCCGATTGTTTCAGGTCTTTTTCAAGCTTTGATATTTGCTCTTTGTTCTGCAACATTAAATCGTAAATCAACTGAATGTCACTGTTGATTCTGTCTTCCAGTGCTTTACCCGATGCTTCTCCACTGGAAACATTCATGCTGATGATATTTTCTTTTTCCTTTATCTGTTGCAGGTTATCGTCAATGGCTATCATGGCTGTTACCAAACTATTCATCTGGCGGTCTTTCTCTGCAACTTCCATCATCAAAGAGTCTTTTTGTTGCTTGACTTCTTTTGTTTCGCTTAAGTTACAGGCCGTAGCCAGCACTATCAAAGCAATAGGAATAAGTCTTTTCATACGTAGAATATTAAATGGGTGTTTATTTTTGTGCGTTTCCTTCTACTACAATCACTATTTCTCCTTTAACGGTTTTAGATGAGAAATATTGTACAAGTTCATCAAGACTTCCTTGCTTATTTTCTTCATGTAACTTGCTTAATTCTCTTGAAACAGATGCTCTTCGGTCGCCTCCAAAATGCTCGGCAAACTGAGTAAGCGTTTTTACCAAGCGATAAGGTGATTCGTAAAAAATCATGGTACGGCTTTCTTCCATCAAAGAATCCAATCGTGTTTTACGCCCTTTTTTCTGAGGCAAAAAACCTTCGAAACAAAAACGATCGTTTGGCAATCCTGAATTAACAATGGCAGGAACCAATGCTGTTGCACCCGGCAAACATTCCACTTCCACACCTTCATCAAGACATTTACGAACCACCAGGTAACCCGGGTCGGAGATGGCAGGTGTTCCGGCATCAGAAACCAGGGCTGCATTTTCGCCGGCCATCAGTCGGTTTACCACATTTTCAACCGTGGCATGTTCGTTAAATTTATGATGCGACATCATTCGGGTTGATACTTCGAGGTGTTTCAGTAGAAAGCCTGTGGTTCGGGTATCTTCAGCCAGAATAAAATCAACCTCTTTCAGCACTCTGATAGCGCGAAGTGTTATGTCCTCAAGGTTGCCGATGGGAGTCGGTACTACAAATAATTTACCCATATCAGCTTATATAAATCGTCGTTGAATGTTTTTAATAAAGGATTGACTTACCTCATTGTCTTCTTCCCATTTGAAGTTTGACTGCAGAAATTGTCGTGCCGATTCAAATGAGTCCATTTGGTTTAGCTGATCAAGTGTCTGGTTCAGTAATTCCATACTGCCTCCAAATAATTCACGCTGATAATAAAAACGGTCGTTGATACCAATGGCTTTTCGCACATCATCAACGGGCATTCCAATCTGGGTAAAGTGGCTGCCTTCTTTTTTTACAGCAATCTGCTCGTTTACCGATTTCACTTCGGTATGAATTTGCTCACCTAACACCGTATTTTTCTTTTCCACTGTTTTTTCAACAGTTTCTTTAGGAGGTTCTTCGGTAATCACTTTCGTTTCTTCAACCACCCTGGTAACTTCTTCAGTCTTAACCTCAATAACAGGTTCGGGTTTTACCTCTGCAACCGGTTCCGTTTTTACTTCTGTTTTAACCTCTTCAACAGGTTGTGTTTCCTGAGGCTTTTCGCTGGCTTCACCACTGGCAAATTTTTTCGAAGATTCAGCAATTTCTTCTGCATCTTCTGCCGGAGTTGAGGTTCTCGCCGCTGAAGTCATCGATGATTCTGTATTTTCTTTTACCGGGGCTGGCTCGTTCTGAACGGCTTCGAGCAAATTGAGTTCCTCGCTTATATTATTCAACTTGGTTTTCGCCAGGTTGATAAAAGCTGAGTTAATAAGCGGTTTACCTTTAAATGTAGATACCAATGTTCGCATCTCATTAAGGTCGTTCAAAATTATGTCGATAAGTGCTTCTCTTTCCATAGTGAAAAACGTGGCTTTTTACTTACTTTTGCAAAGGTAGTGATTGCAATTTAAAAAACTTCGTACACTAAATGTTTCTTGAAAATAAGGCAAATAGAGACTCTCAAAGAGGTTGGATTGAGGTGATTGTGGGTTCAATGTTTTCGGGCAAAACCGAAGAATTATTAAGAAGATTAAAGAGAGCAGAGATAGCAAGACAAAAAGTTGAGATTTTTAAACCGATGGTGGATGTGCGTTACAGCGATACAGAAGTCGTTTCGCACGATTCCAATGCCATACGTTCAACTCCTGTGGAATCATCGGGTAACATATTGCTTTTAAGCAGCAATGTTAATGTGGTTGGTATTGATGAAGCCCAGTTTTTTGATAATGGACTGATAGATGTGTGCCGAATATTGGCCAACCAGGGTATCAGGGTGATTGTGGCTGGTTTGGATATGGACTTTAAAGGCAAACCATTTGGTCCGATGCCCGGATTACTCGCTACTGCCGAATATGTAACTAAGGTTCATGCGATTTGCATGCGCTGTGGCGATCTGGCTCATTTTTCTCATCGTCTTTCTGAAAATGACAAACTGGTTCTTTTAGGCGAAAAAGCTGAATATGAACCCTTATGCCGCAAATGTTATTCTAAATTGAAATAAAATGGCTCATATTACGCTCAAACAATTTGCCGATTATACCGAAGGAACATTGATCGGTTCTTCTTCTTCAATTATTGAGCGTATTGCCTTCGACAGTCGAAAATTATTATTGACTGAAGGGGCTCTTTTTATAGCTATTAAAGGACTCAATCACGATGGTCATTCATACATTCCGGATCTTTATAAACGAGGTGTCAGGGCTTTTTTGGTTGAGAAGGATTTTGATTTTTCTGCTTTTAACGAAGCCGGATTTATTTTAGTGGATGATGCTGTGCAGGCACTTCATAAAGTAGTTGCGCAATTAAGAGAAACTTTCCGTTTCCCCATTGTTGGCATTACTGGAAGTAATGGTAAAACCATTGTGAAGGAGTGGGCCAGCCGTATTTTAGAAAAGCAGTTTAAAGTGGGGCGTTCACCCCGGAGTTATAACAGTCAGCTGGGAGTTCCTTTATCTGTTTTTATGTTAGATCCCGATTGTGATGTAGCTTTGATTGAGGCAGGTATATCCAAGCCCGGTGAGATGCAGTTGCTTCAAAAAATGATTGATCCTCAAATTGGGGTCATTACCAACATCGGACAGGCACATCAGGAGAATTTTCAATCACTCCAACACAAATTACACGAAAAATTAAAGCTTTTTCAAAAGGCTGAGATTTTATTATACAACCTGGATGATCAACTGATAAATGCTGGTATTAAAGAGCTGTTGCCAGAGCTGCAGACCTTAACTTACGGCTCTTCCGGACATGCTGATTTGCATATCGTCAGTCAGGAAAATACGTCGAAGGGTAGGAGTATTCAATGTAGTTATCAGGGTAATACTTTTCAGGTTGAGTTGCCTTTTAATGATGATGCATCGGTTGAAAATGTAATGATTTCTGTTTTATTAGTGTTGCATCTGGGCATGCACAAACAGGCTATTACAGATGCTGTTAGAAATTTGCAGCCTGTGGCCATGCGCCTCGAGCAAAAAGAAGGAATAAATAATTGTATCATCATTGACGATGCCTACAACTCTGATTTAACATCGTTGGAGTTGGCCCTCGATTTTCTGGATCAGCTGGGAGCTAAAAAAGGATTAAGCAAAACACTAATACTTTCAGATATTTTTCAGAGCGGAATGTCATCAGAAGCCTGGTTTGAGCAGATTCAGCGCCTGATGAAACTGAAAAATATAGAGCGTTTCATTGGTATTGGTCCTGAATTATACAAAGCAACGAACGGAAAAAATGCTTATCGTTCGACAGAGGAGTTTTTAAGTCACGCTCATATTAATAGTTTCAAGGATGAAGCCATTTTGTTAAAGGGTTCGCGTTCTTTTTCATTTGAACATATCTCATCCTTTCTGGAGCAACGACGCCATAAAACCATTCTTGAGGTGGATTTAAATGCTTTGATGCATAATGTGCAAACTTTTCGCTCTGTGCTCAAGCCGGAAACAAAGATGCTTGCAATGGTGAAGGCATTTTCATACGGAAGTGGATCGTTTGAGATTGCTAATGTGCTGCAACGTCAGAAAATAGATTACCTGGGTGTTGCTTTTGCTGATGAAGGAATTGAATTACGTGAGGCCGGAATCAATTTACCTATTATCGTAATGAATCCCGAGGTGAGCAGCTTTCCGTTAATGCTCCAATACGATCTGGAACCGGAGATATATAGTTTTCATCTTCTTGATACTTTTCTTAATGCAGCCGAACGACAAGGGAATCAAAAGGTATTGGTTCATATCAAAATAGATACAGGGATGAATCGTATGGGATTTCTGCCTGATGAAATGGATGAACTGATAATTCGTTTAAACCAAGCACCTTTGTTAAAAGTAGCCTCGGTTTTTTCGCATCTGGCAGGAAGTGACGAAGCTTTCCATGATGATTTTACCCGTAAACAGGGAGAAATCTTTAAACTTTGTTGTGAAAAACTTGCCGATGGCATTGGGTATGGTTTTATCCGTCATATTTTAAATTCGGCAGGAATTGAGCGTTTCCCGGAGTTGCAAATGGAAATGGTTCGTTTGGGTATTGGAATGTATGGAATTTCGGCATCCGGTCAGGATTTAAAAACGGTAGCAACTCTAAAGTCTTATGTGTCGCAGTTAAAACATGTACCCAAAGGTGCTACCATCGGGTATGGACGACGAGGAGTTGCATCGGAAGATAAAACCATTGCTGTAGTTCCTGTTGGTTATGCCGATGGCCTGAACAGACTATTAAGTAATGGCGTAGGCCAATTGTTTATTAACCAACACAAAGTTCCCTTGATGGGCAATATTTGTATGGATATGTGTATGGTGGATGTTACCGGCTTATCTGTTAAAGAAGGTGATGAAGTGGAAATATTCGGCAATCACATTACCATGGATGAGATGGCACAACAACTTGGAACCATCCCATACGAAATACTTACCGGAATCAGTCGAAGGGTAAAACGGGTTTATTTTCTTGAGTAATATGGGCTTAACCTAAGCGTGATATTTTTTCAAGGGTATCCTCATCCAATATCTTAATTACCCGTCCGTTTACTGCCAGAACTTTTTCGTTTACAAAAGTAGTTAAAGTACGAATGGCATTGGATGTGGTCATATTTGAAAAATTCGCCAGATCTTCGCGCGATAAATAAACACTCAGGGTTTCACCGTCTTCTTCATAACCATATACTTCCTTTAATACACAAAGGCTCTCGGCAAGACGACCACGGATATGTTTCTGGGTAAGGGTAACCGTTCTGTATCGGGCAAAGCCCAGCTCCTTTGCCATCGACTTCATAAAAGCCATTGATAAGGCTGGATTTGTTTGCATCAATTTATAAATAACGTTACGGGGAACATGAAAAATGATGCATGGTTCGATCACCTCAGCCGCTGCAATGTGTAAGTCTTCAGCAAAAAGGGCACGGTATCCAATGAAATCAGGGGCACTGGCCATCCTTACGATTTGTTCTCTGCGACCAACACCTTCTTTAAAAATTTTTACTTTACCTGAACCCAGACAAAGCAAGCCAGTTGGTTTATCACTCTCACGATAGATAATATCGTTCTTCTTATAGTACAAGGTTGAATGATTCGCAAGAAGATATTCTTTCTCTTCCTCACTAAGGATATTATAGAGTTTGGTAATGTCCTTGATGGTTGGATCTAATCCCTCCGATTTCTTCTTTACCGGCATATTTATGTTGTAAAACAATGTTGTATAACACAAAATTAATAAAAATGTATAGGAGTACCATATTTCTTTTAAAAATTGATACTCAAGGTATAGAATTGTTAGTATTTGGCTACTAAAGGCATTCTGCGACCCATGCCAAACGCCTTACCCGAAACCCTTAATGTAGGTGCTGTTTGAAAGCGTTTGTATTCATTCATATTAACTAATCGAACTGCTTTTTTTACGGTCGCCTCATCAAAGCCATCATTGATAATGTCGGCCGGTGATTCATGCTTTTCGATATATTTGAAAAGTATGGCATCCAGTACATCATAATCAGGCAATGAGTCAGAGTCCTTCTGATCGGGACGCAACTCGGCTGAAGGTGGTTTAACAATAGTATTCTCAGGGATAATTTCTCCGTTCCGGTTGATGTAACGGGCTAATTTGAAAACATCGGTTTTATATACATCACCCAATACCGAAAGTCCTCCATTCATATCGCCGTAAAGTGTTCCGTATCCAACGGCAGCCTCACTCTTATTGGAAGTGTTTAAAAGGATGTGACCAAATTTATTCGAAAGAGCCATCAATAAGGTTCCGCGAATACGGGCCTGCATATTTTCTTCTGTTACATCTTCTTCTTTGCCTTCGAATAATGGCCCCATTATGAAGTTGTACGTGTCAAATATTTCTTTGATTGGAACGATGTTGTATTCAATATCGAGGTTATTGGCCAGATCAACAGCATCTTTAATACTGTGTTGTGAAGAATACTGAGATGGTAATAATAATACTCTGATGTTTTCTTTACCCAAAGCTTTTTCAGCCAGGGCAACTGTTACGGCAGAATCAATTCCACCAGAAAGTCCCAAAGTAGCTTTGGTAAAGCCCATCTTGGCAAAATAATCACGAATACCGCAAACCAGGGCATCGTGTATTAAGCCGATGGTTTCTTTTTTCTCAGGTTCAGTTCCGGCAGTCTGATCAATAGTATCCATGTCAATCGTCACAACATCTTCATCAAATGCCTGGGTTGACTGAATTATTTCACCCTTTGAATTAACAGCCATGCTGTTCCCATCAAAGATAAGTTCAGTGTTAGCACCTACCTGGTTTACATAGATGAATGGGATCTGATATTTTTTTGCTTTGTTTCGAACTATATTCTGACGAACATCTACCTGAGTGTATGAGAACGGAGAAGCTGCAATATTAATGGCAAAATCTGGTCCTTGTTTCATTAACTCATCCATCGGAGAGATAGTATAGAGTTTATCTCTAGCAAAAGCATTGGCCACAGGCTGATCTTCCCAAATATCTTCACAGATAGTAAGGGCTACTTTTTTGCCGTTTATATCAACTAAATTAAATTGGTTATTGGGTTGAAAATAGCGATACTCATCAAATACATCGTAATTTGGTAATAAAGTTTTTCTTACGATTTGCTGAATACTGCCATTGCTCAAAACATAGGCTGCATTGTAAAGGTTTTTACCTAGTGGTTCAGGATTAATTTCAGGAGCTCCAACAATAGCAGTAATACCAACACAACTTTTGGCAATGTTGTCAATTGATTCGTTACACTTCTCGATAAACTCCTTTCGTTCCAGAAAATCGTATGATGGATAACCACATACTGCCAGTTCTGAAAAAACAACCAATCCGGCTCCTTCTTCCTTGGCTTTCTCAATGGTACTGATAATCTTTCCTGAATTGGATTCGAAGTTTCCAATATGATAATTCAATTGCGCCAATACAACCTTCATTCCCTTTATCTCTTTAATCTGCTATTAAAAAATTACTCCAAATTGAAATGCAAATCGCTTAAGGTTCGACTTGTCATCAACTCTATAATCAGTTACATCCAAAAATCCGCCGTAATAAATCAATCCCACTGTTAAGAATGTGTTGCCGCCCAATGAGTATTCCATACCGCCTCCTAATTGGTAACCCATGTCAAAAAAGTTTACGTCACTGCTAATACTGTTTCCATCAACATCGGAGGCTTTGATATTGAATTGCGAATATAATCCAAACTGTCCGAAATAACGTGAACGATGAAATTCGTTAGTTAATAATTTTAGGCTAAGTGGTACTTCGATGTATTTTAAGCGATAAGTAGCATTAAGTTTATCAAGCTCACTGGTAGCATCATAAGATAATTTGCCACCACCTGTATTGATGGTTAATCCTGTTGAGAATGCATAATTGGTATCGAAGAATCGATCTACTAATACACCAAAATTATATCCGAATAAGCTTCCGTTTGAGTTGACAGAACTAGCATCAGAAGTCATCCATGAGATTTGAGGACTTAACAAAAATCCAAGACGTATTTTTTTCTCAGTTTGGGCGTTGGTTAAGATACAGATGAGCAAACCTGCCATTATTAAAAGCTTTCTTTGCATCGAGTAATGTTTTAATGGTTGAAAACTCTACAAACTTACTTATTTTTATGGCAAATTAAAGAATACACCATGCAAGCTTTTATTAAAAAATATTGGGTTTATACTGTTCTGATTTTAGTTTTATCATCATGCGGAGGAGGAATAAAGGCTCCGGATGTAAGCGATATTCATGTTGAAATGGAGTCGCATCTTTTTTTCAAAGATTTATTTGAGAATGGCAGCGAAGATATTGAAAAGAAGGCTGAAAATCTGAAAGAGAAGTATGGAACTTATTTTTATGCCTATTGTCAAAAAGTCATTCGAATAGGAAATCCCGATCAACCCGAGTTTCCTGAGAATCTTAAAGCATTTTTAGATTATGATGCTAACAGGGATGTTTTTGAAAAGTGTAAAGAACAGTATTCTGAGGTTGATGATATCGTAAAAGATGCAGAGCAGGCATTCAGATATTATAAATACTATTTTCCAAATATTACAGTGCCTGAAATTTACTTTCATATATCAGGGTTTAATCAGTTTGTTGCCGTCGATTCCAGCTGGATATCAGTGAGTGTTGAAAAATATCTTGGTGAGGATTGTGAGTTTTATGAATGGTTAGCCGAACCACAATATATGCGCAAGCGGATGGTACGTGAGAAAATTGTACCTGATATTATGAAAGCTGTGATGCTCACTACCTATGCTGGTGGGATGAATAATAATGATGTGATCAGTAATATGATTGAAGAAGGGAAAGTCTTGTATTTTGTTCATCATATGGTACCAGCTATTAAGGAAACCTTTCTTTTTGATATGTCGAAGGAGGAAGTCAAATGGTGTGAAAAATTTGAAGCTGATATATGGGCCGGCATGGTAGAGCGAAAAGACTTGTTTAATACCGATCGGATGACCATTCAGAAATATACAGGAGACAGTCCGTTTACTTATTATTTTGGACAGGATTCGCCGGGAAGAGCAGCTGTTTATCTGGGATATCAGATAGTAGAGGCATATATGAAAAATAATCCCGAACTTACGTTGGATGATTTGATGAGACAAAAGGATGGACATATGATTTTTCAACAATCAAGATATCGTCCATAAAAAAGTGAATATGGCGAAGATTGGGATTATTCAGTTTGCACCTAAGTTGGGGCAAGTCAGCGAAAATATTCAAACAATTAATGAGTTGATTGCATCTAAAAGACGATGTGATTTATATGTGTTGCCTGAGTTGGCTAATTCAGGTTATCGTTTTAAAAACCGAGATGAGGCGGTTCTGTATTCCGAACGCACCACTAATAGCCCATTTCTAAACGCATTGGTTGCCATTGCTGTAGCAAAGAAAGCTTATTTGGTTTCAGGCTTTTGTGAACGCTCGGGAGATAAGCTTTATAATTCATCGGTATTGATTGGACCTGAAGGATTAATTGGTGTATATCGCAAACTACATTTGTTTCTGGATGAGAAAGATATTTTTGAAACCGGTGATTTAGGTTTACCGGTTTTTGATACACCGTTGGGAAAAATTGGTATGCAAATATGTTTCGACTGGATGTTTCCTGAAACATGGCGGGTTTTGGCCATGAAAGGAGCTCAGTTGATTGCTCATCCTGCTAATCTGGTTCTGTCTTATTGTCAGGGAGTGGTTCAGTCTTATGCCATAATAAATAAGTTTTTTATCGCTACTGCTAATCGTACGGGTAAAGAACGGGATCTAAAATTTACAGGGCAATCGGTTTTGGTGTCACCAGAAGGAATAGTGTTAAAGAGGGGAGATGACGAAGAAACTAAATTAATAAAGCTTGAAGTGGATCTTTCGCAGGCTCTCAACAAACAAATTACTCCTCGTAACCATGCTTTGAATGATCGTCGTTCTGATGTTTATGGCGATTTAAATCTCAACTGATGTTTGAAAAGAAAGAATTACGTAAAAGGATCCGTCTGCTAAAAGAAAATTTTTCAAAAGAAGATGCAGCATATCAGGAAGAATTGATTTATAATACACTTATCGATTCAATTGATTTTAAAGACGCAAAGAATATCCTTCTCTACTGGTCGATGAATGATGAGGTATCGACTCATGACTTTATTTTGTCTTATTATAATAGCAAGAATATTTATTTGCCGGTTATTAAAGGAGATGACCTCGATATAGTGCTTTTTACCGGTGAAAAATGCCTGATGCCTGGTGCTAAATATGGTATTCCCGAACCTACTGGTGAGCCATTAAAAGATGAAAGTATAATTGATTTGGTAATTGTACCTGGTGTGGCTTTTGATAATTCAGGGAATCGAATGGGTAGAGGGGCTGGTTATTACGATCGTATTTTAAAACGTGTTCCACAGGCTAAAAAGCTGGCATTAGCTTTTGATTTTCAGATGGTGAATAAAGTGCCGGTTGAACCTCATGATATTAAGATGGATAAAATAATTCATCCATAATAAAAAAGCCCCAAACGGGGCTTTTTTATATTTTCTTTACTTACGCTGGATGAATAGCTTCAGTTGGGCAAACATCTGCACAAGTACCACAATCAGTACAAGCTTCTGCATCAATTTTATAGATATCGCCTTCAGCGATAGCATCTACTGGACATTCATCAATACAAGTACCGCAAGCAATACAGTCTTCATTAATTACGTAGGCCATTTTTTTATTCTTTAATGGTTATTATTACTCAAGCAAAATTATTTGCTTTTTTTAATAATTAAAAGAATTCCTTTGCAAACGACTTAATTTTGAACGGATATAAATAAGGCTTCGAGGTCTTATTTATGGTAATGTGCATAAAGTCAGGCTACAATAGGAGATGGTTAATGGTGATTGTTATTATTTCGACATAAATTTATATCCTAAATAAGCCATTAAACCAGCCGCAGTTTCTAACGAATTTTCATTTAAATTGAATTGTGGAGTATGCAAACTGCCTGTTTCTGTATCAACCTGTTCAACTCCAAATCGATAAAAGGTACATGGATATTTCTGTGAAAAATATCCAAAATCTTCAGCAGTCATTCGAATATCCATTAGTTCGGTTTTCTCTTTGCCCAGATATTCGTTTGAAAATGAAATAGCTTGTTCAGTAATGGCTTCGTTGTTGTGTACAACCGGATAACCATCTTTAATATCGATTTCACAATCAGCACCCATAGATTGAGCTATGCTTGTGGCAATCTCACGTATCTTATCTTTTATCTTCGCACGCCATTCTTCGTTCATAGTACGAAGAGTTCCTGCAATTTCAACGGTTTCAGGAATGATATTGGTGGCACCATTAGCGATGACCTTACCAAATGAGAGTACAGTTGGTATCTGAGCCGGCACAATACGACTAACAATCTGTTGCAACGAAACAATGATATGAGAAGCAATCAAAACATTATCAGTCAGTGTATGAGGCATGGCTGCATGACCACCTTTGCCTTTTACTGTTATGTATACTTCATCGCCCGATGCCATGTACATGCCACTTTTAAATCCAACATGTCCTGTTTTCATATTGGGTAATACATGCTGACCAATTATTACCTCCGGTTCAAAGTCTTTAAAAAGTCCCTCTTCCATCATTAATTTTGCACCTCCGGGGAAAACCTCTTCTGCTGGTTGAAAGATTAGTAAGATGGTTCCTTCCCATTCATATTTTATCTCATTCAAAATCATGGCAGCTCCCAAGAGGGCAGAAGTATGTGCATCATGACCACATGCATGCATTACGCCTTCGTTTCGGGATGTAAATTCCAATTGGGTCGATTCCTTAATTGGCAAAGCATCCATGTCGGCGCGTAAAGCAATGATTCGCTTTTGAGGATTTTTACCTTCAATACGTCCTAGAATACCGGTTTTAACAAAACCATCCTGATAGGGAATACCCATTTTATTCAGTTGCTCTTTGATGTAGGCAGAGGTTTTATGTTCTGCAAATGATAATTCCGGATTAGAGTGAAGATGTCTTCTAATAGCTATAATATCATTGATATACTGTTGAGTCAGTTCCTGAATTTTTGCTTTCATGCTTTATACATTATTGAAAATCGGGTGATTTTCATTTTTTGTTTAATGTTTTATGAAGGCAAATATAAGCAGTAAAACACAATTTAATACCTAAAAGTCGTCAATAGGGCCCTTTACCCAATAAATAGTGTTTATTTTGTAATGTCATAGAAAATTGTTGTTAGATTTGTGCCCGGTGTTAAAGTTTTCTTAAAATGGCCTGTTTTTTGAACACTTTAATTAATATTACGTAGTAAAGTTTGGACATTAAACTCTAACATTAACTGGTTAGTATAAAATATAATTAACTATGAAGAGGATCTTTTTAATTTTAGCTGTTGCATTGGCAGGTGTTACTTCTTCAATGGCACAGCATGCAAAAGCAAATCTTAGTTTTAGTGAAACCATACACGATTTTGGTGATATTCAGGAGTCGGATGGCAAAGTTGAATATGTGTTTAAGTTTAACAATAATGGTGGTCAACCAATGGTATTGCATAATGTTAAGGCCTCTTGTGGTTGTACAACACCTGAATGGACAAAGACACCTATTCCTCCGGGAGGCAATGGTGAAGTGAAAGCTATTTTCGATCCACGAAATCGTCCGGGTAATTTCAATAAAACCATTACCGTTCAGTCAAATGCTGAAAATGGAACCGTAGTTTTACGTATCACCGGAAATGTAATTCCACGCGAGCAAACCGTGGAGGATATTTATCCACGTAATATGGATGTTATCCGTTTGGAATCGTCGCATCTGGCATTTACGAAGATGACGCCTGATCAAAAGAAATCAGAACAACTAAAGATTATCAGTACTTCAGATCAACCTTTGAAAATATCATTTGCTAATGTTCCAAAGCATATAACAATTAAAGCAGTTCCTGAGGTACTGCAACCAAATCAGGCAGGTGTAATTACTGCTACATATGATGCAGCAGCTAAAAATGACTGGGGATTTGTTACCGATAATGTATTTATTAATTTTAATGATACGAAAGATTACAAAAATCGACTGACTTTAAGCGCTTCAATCGAAGAGGATTTTGATAGCTGGACTCCTGAAAAGTTGGCTAAAGCACCGATTGTTAGTTTTGAAGAGAAAACCTGGAATTTTGGCGATATCAACCAGGGTGATAAAGTAACACATAAATTTGTGGTGAAAAATGATGGTAAAAGCGAGTTGATTATTCGAAAAGTTAAAGCTTCTTGCGGATGTACTGCCATCAAGCCGGAAAAAACTGTTTTAGCTCCTGGTGAAGAAACAACTATAATGGCAGAATTCAACTCAACGGGTAAGAGCGGTCGCCAGAATAAGTCAGTAACAGTAGTTACCAACGATCCAAAGACAACAACTACATTATTGCGAATCAGCGGAAACGTTGCGATTCAATAAGTAAGATTTAATGATAATATCGGGAGAGTCAGTTTGATGCCGGCTCTCCTTTTTGTGTAAAAAACAAAAGTGTAATGTCAACATTTGATGATCATCATCATATAGAAAATGATCCGACCTTTAAGGGTTTGAAGGTTAATAAAGGGGTGCAGTCAGCACCTTCTGTTAATCCTGATGCAGCCAAGCGTTTTTTGAAAAAGCGCAAGCCTAAGTTAAGCGTCGATGACTATGTGAATGGTATAATGGAAGGGAATGTTACGGTTTTAAGTCAAGCTGTAACAATGGTTGAAAGTTCGAAGCCTGATCATCAGGAGATAGCTCAACAAATTATTGAAAGGTGTTTGCCTCATGCAGGTAAAAGTATTCGTCTTGGTATTACAGGTGTTCCCGGAGCCGGTAAGAGTACTTTTATTGAGTCGATGGGAATGCACATTATTCGTAATGGGGGTAAGTTGGCAGTACTGGCAATTGATCCGTCAAGCGAACGTTCTAAAGGAAGTATCTTGGGCGATAAAACAAGAATGGAGAAATTATCGGGTGAGAAGGATGCTTACATCAGACCTTCTCCTTCAGCAGGATCTCTTGGTGGAGTTGCCCGTAAGACAAGAGAAACTATAATTTTGTGTGAGGCCGCTGGTTTTGATACTATATTCATTGAAACAGTAGGAGTGGGACAATCTGAAACAGCTGTTCATTCGATGGTTGACTTTTTCCTGTTATTAATGTTGGCAGGAGCCGGTGATGAATTGCAGGGTATTAAACGAGGTATTATGGAGATGGCTGATGCAATAACTATTAATAAGGCCGATGGCTCCAATAAAGAAAGAGCTAATCTTGCGCAGGCGGAATACAGAAGTGCTTTACATTTGTTCCCACCTACAAAATCGGGCTGGACTCCGGAAGTTAAAACCTGTTCGGCTTTGTACCATCAGGGAATCCCTGAAATATGGGATATGGTATTGGAATATATAGAATTGACTAAAAAAAATAATTACTTTGACTTAAACCGCAGATCACAGGCTAAATATTGGATGTACGAAAGCATTAATGAACAGCTACGTAATCATTTTTATCATCATGAACTAATAAAAAATAGTTTAGATTTGAATGAAAAATTGGTTTTGAACGATGAAAAGAGTTCCTTTATGGCAGCCAAAGATTTGTTGGATACATATTTTAAGAATATTAAATAACTAAAGCCGCGAGGTTATAAAAGAGAGAAGAAATGAAAAATTGGATGTTAGCAATCTTAAGTGTTGCATTGTTGGCTTCTTGTCAACCAAAAAATTATCAGATTACAGGAACGCTTGAGGGTGTTACGGCTGAAAATGTTGTATTAAAAAATATTCGCAAAGGAAGACCTGAATTGATGGATTCAGCAAAAATTGTGGATGGTACTTTTACTTTTAAAGGTGAAGTTGCGGCACCTGAATTTGCTTTAATTTTTATTGAAGGACAGCAACAGCCAATTCAATTCTTTATTGAGAATGCTAACATTACAATCACTGGTAATGCAGAGGATATCGCAAATGTTGAAATCGCCGGGTCACCTGTAAATGACCTTTGGAAGACATTTAATGATGGTGTTCCTGGAAAAGATCGTATGCAGCAATTGCAACAAGAATATATGCAGGCTCAGATGACTCAGGATCAAGAAAAAAGAGCTGTTTTAGAAGAAGAGGCTAACAGCATCATGGGTGATATGCAAGCTTATTATAAGAAGTTTTTAGAAGACAATACCAGTAACGCATTAGGTGCATTTTTGGCGCTTAATATGGGTTCGCAGATGCCTTTGGAAGAACTTAAACCATTGGTTGAGAAATTAGAAGCTGCTATGCCCGAGCATGTATATATTGTTGAGTTAAAAGAAATGTTGGATTCAATGGAAAAGCGCGAAGCCAGTGTAGCTGCTACAAAAGTAGGTGCTGTTGCTCCTGATTTTACTTTGAAAACAAAAGGAGGTGAAGATATTAGCTTAAGCAGTTTCAAAGGAAAATATGTATTAGTTGATTTCTGGGCAAGCTGGTGTGGTCCTTGTCGTAATGAGAATCCAAATGTGGTGGCTGCTTACAAAAAATTCAATGAAAAAGGATTTGAAGTTTTCAGTGTATCAGTTGATGACAGTGAAGAAAAGTGGTTGGAAGCTGTTGAAGCTGATGGTTTAATCTGGACACAGGTAAGAGATACTGAAAAAGAAGTTGGTAAGTTATATGGCATTCAAAGTATTCCAACAACCTTGTTGTTAGATACTGAAGGTGTGATTATTGCGAAAAATCTTAGAGGTGAAGCTTTGGATCAGAAATTAGCTGAATTGTTGAATTAAGCAATTCCAATTAAAATATAGAAGAAGGGAGCAATTTGCTCCCTTTTTTTGTTTTCAGAAAGATTTATCATTTTATTTCAAACCACCCGTGGATAAATTTGTTATGTAACAGGTATCTGTTTGAGTTAATAGATATCTTTATATATTTGCTATTTAAAATTTGTCTAAATAAGAATTAAAACACAATCATATGAATTACGATGTTATTGTCATTGGTAGTGGTCCGGGTGGTTATGTTGCTGCAATCAGGGCTTCACAATTAGGATTAAAAGTAGCTGTTGTTGAGCGTTCTGAGTTGGGAGGTATTTGTTTAAACTGGGGATGTATTCCTACTAAATCTTTACTGAAGAGTGCCAGTGTTTTCGAATACTTACAACATGCCGAGGAGTACGGAGTGACAATTGAAGGTGAAGCTAAAGCTGATTTTGCTGCTATGGTAAAAAGAAGCAGAGGCGTTGCTGAAGGAATGAGTGGCGGAATACAGTATCTGTTTAAAAAGAACAAGATTGAAGTCATTAAAGGTGCTGGTAAGTTATTGGGAAATAAAAAGGTGGAAGTAACTGCCGAAGGTGGTGAAAAACAAGTATACGAGGCTGATCATATTATATTGGCAACAGGAGCACGAAGCCGTCAGCTTCCTAATCTGCCACAGGATGGAGAAAAAGTAATTGGATATAGAAAAGCACTGGTTTTGGATAAGCAACCCGAATCAATGATCGTGGTAGGATCCGGAGCTATTGGAAGTGAATTTGCTTATTTCTATAACGCCATTGGTACTAAAGTTACTTTGGTTGAATATTTGCCAAACATCGTTCCTGTTGAGGATGAAGAAGTGTCAAAACAATTGGCCCGTTCGTTTAAAAAGGCTGGTATTGATGTAATGACAGGAGCTGAGGTAACTAAAGTGGATACATCAGGTGCTAAAGTAAAAGCTGTTATTAAAACCAAAAAAGGTGAAGAAGAGATGGAAGCTGATATTGTATTGTCAGCAGTAGGTATTGCACCTAATCTTGAAAATCTTGGATTGGAAGAAGTGGGAGTTGTGGTTGAAAATGGTCGTGTTAAGGTAGACGAATTCTATAAAACATCTGTTGATGGAATTTATGCAATCGGTGATATTGTTCCAGGACAGGCATTAGCTCACGTGGCTTCAGCCGAAGGAATTATTTGTGTTGAGAAGATTGCAGGTCATAAACCTGAAGCACTTGATTACGGAAATATTCCGGGATGTACCTATACAGTACCCGAAGTGGCATCTGTTGGTATGACTGAGAAAGCAGCCAAAGACGCAGGATATGAGCTTAAAGTAGGTAAATTTCCATTTTCTGCATCAGGTAAGGCAAGTGCAGCCGGTCATAAAGATGGCTTCGTAAAATTGATTTTTGATGCTAAATATGGTGAGTTGTTAGGTGCTCATTTAATTGGAGCCAATGTAACCGAAATGATCGCTGAATTAGTAACTGCTCGTAAGCTTGAAACTACCGGGCACGAAATTATTAAAGCAGTGCATCCACACCCAACTATGTCGGAAGCTGTGATGGAAGCTGCAGCTGCTGCTTATGGCGAAGTGATACATATTTAATAAATAAACAAATAAATATAAAGGGGCTTAAGGCCCCTTTTTTTATATCAGAATCTTGATTTCTCGAGCAACTCTTTGATTGTATTCAAATGCCAGATTTTTATGATTGACAAGATCAACGATGGTTCCGATCATACACAATCCTCCGGTTAATAAATAAAGAATTCCCATTCCTATCTGGTTGACCAAAAAACGATGTATTCCTGATACTCCCAGGAATCCAACCAGTGCTGTTAATAAAATGGTTTGTGGATCTTTTCTTCTTCCACGATAGATTAAAATAAAGTTCTGAACCTGATCATCAGTACTGTCTTTTAATAATGATTCAAGAAAGATGGCCTCTTCACTTTCAGCCTCTGGTAGTAAAGTAAAAATTCTATTCATAATTTGTCGAATTAAAGGTTTTTAGTTTAATGTCCGGTTTAAGTATTTTATAGGCTCTAAAAATCAAAATAACAATCGCTAAAAATCCAATAGGATGTGCCTGCCATGATTCTAAAAAGCGTCCTTTAAAAAAGAATGCAATAGAATGGCCCAAACCACACCCGGGGCAAAAATCAAAGCCCAGATTTTTAAAAAGGCAAAGTGAATAATGGGAATCAGCTTCAGGATTGGTAAATGCGAGTAATATCAAAGATAGGATCCAGAAATAAGCTTCAATATGACCTTTTCGAAACTGATACTTAATCTTTACCACCTAAAAGCTTTTAACGATATTAAATTAATGAAAAAATTCTGTTATTCACTCTTTAGGCGCAAAAATAATTTTTTTATTGATTCGAACCTTTAATTGTGTTCATAATAGAAGTTAATTCCTGATCGTTTAATTGTTCAATTATGGCAACTGTTGGAAAATATCGGGAATGGATAGTGTCTTTCTGTAATCAGGTAAGGCAAGTGCAGCCGGTCATAAAGATGGCTTCGTAAAATTGATTTTTGATGCTAAATATGGTGAGTTGTTAGGTGCTCATTTAATTGGAGCCAATGTAACCGAAATGATCGCTGAATTAGTAACTGCTCGTAAGCTTGAAACTACCGGGCACGAAATTATTAAAGCAGTGCATCCACACCCAACTATGTCGGAAGCTGTGATGGAAGCTGCAGCTGCTGCTTATGGCGAAGTGATACATATTTAATAAATAAACAAATAAATATAAAGGGGCTTAAGGCCCCTTTTTTTATATCAGAATCTTGATTTCTCGAGCAACTCTTTGATTGTATTCAAATGCCAGATTTTTATGATTGACAAGATCAACGATGGTTCCGATCATACACAATCCTCCGGTTAATAAATAAAGAATTCCCATTCCTATCTGGTTGACCAAAAAACGATGTATTCCTGATACTCCCAGGAATCCAACCAGTGCTGTTAATAAAATGGTTTGTGGATCTTTTCTTCTTCCACGATAGATTAAAATAAAGTTCTGAACCTGATCATCAGTACTGTCTTTTAATAATGATTCAAGAAAGATGGCCTCTTCACTTTCAGCCTCTGGTAGTAAAGTAAAAATTCTATTCATAATTTGTCGAATTAAAGGTTTTTAGTTTAATGTCCGGTTTAAGTATTTTATAGGCTCTAAAAATCAAAATAACAATCGCTAAAAATCCAATAGGATGTGCCTGCCATGATTCTAAAAAGCGTCCTTTAAAAAAGAATGCAATAGAATGGCCCAAACCACACCCGGGGCAAAAATCAAAGCCCAGATTTTTAAAAAGGCAAAGTGAATAATGGGAATCAGCTTCAGGATTGGTAAATGCGAGTAATATCAAAGATAGGATCCAGAAATAAGCTTCAATATGACCTTTTCGAAACTGATACTTAATCTTTACCACCTAAAAGCTTTTAACGATATTAAATTAATGAAAAAATTCTGTTATTCACTCTTTAGGCGCAAAAATAATTTTTTTATTGATTCGAACCTTTAATTGTGTTCATAATAGAAGTTAATTCCTGATCGTTTAATTGTTCAATTATGGCAACTGTTGGAAAATATCGGGAATGGATAGTGTCTTTCTGTAAAATGTAACTAAACTTTAGTCCCTGTTCTACCAGAGAATCCTTTTCGCTATTACAATTGAGCTGATATAATTGAGGTTTAAATATTATTTTGGCATAGTGTTTACCATCCAGACATCTTACAAAAAAGCCTGCTTCTTTACCATTTATTTTGTAGTTTCTTTGATAGCCATAGGAGGGGGCTATTTCCATTTCAAGAAAGAAAGACTCACTAATCTGTTCTTTGTATATTGGTAGTATACCTCCTTTTTCAGTACTTAATAATTCCAGTTCATAACTACTATCCACATTTTTAAGATTGAGCGATAAGTCAAATGGTGTGACGTCTCTTTGCTTATTGATGAAGTCAAATCCGGATTGTTCGTGTGTTATGACCTGTTTTCGTTTAAGGTTTGAATAAAGTAATTTCTGACTTATAAAAGGTGTGTTCTGGTCGAAACCGTCTTCGTTAATACTTAGAAACAGATCGCTGGAGTGGTTTGATCTTTGTAGAAGAAGTGTATCCGGAAGTGTTTTTTTATAAGTAAGGAATGAGTTGGTATATGTCTGGTATCGTGAATTCTCAATAAATACAGAAACCAGATAGGCTTTTTTAATAAGGCAGGAAAAATTACCGGTCTCATCTGTAATCAGATTGATTCTTTCTTCTTCAGAGTGATCAATATTACGTTGATATACAGCTTTGGTTTGAATATTGGTAAATGGAATGGGTTGAGAAGATTCTGCATCCAGCAATACTCCGTTCCAAACAATATTATAGGATTCTTTCGAACAAGAAAGAAACAGGAATACTGTTGAAAGTATTCCTGTTAAAAATCTTTTATGGAATCCAATGAGGTTCACATTCGCTTATTCTTTTACCCATCCATCATAATTGAATTCGCAATTCGCCCAATTCTTATCGATGGTAATGTAGGTTTCTTTTTGCTTTGTTTTAATCCACTTATCAAGAGTTTCCTGTTGCTTTTTATTTTCAAGCATCAATTGAAGCATCTGATAGTCATCTTTAATATTTGCTTTGTGTGGATCAGTTTTCTTTTTTAGTTTAACCAGACAGTAGGTCTCTTTTCCTTTTGCTTCGTCCAACATATAAAACGATGGTGAAATATCATCCACATTCATTGTTTGCAGTTGTTTGTTGATGGCAACAGGGATTTGCGACATCTCGAATTTTGCTGTTCCGGTTTGTGGATTTAGCATCAAACCACCACTTGTACGTGTGTCTTTATCCATCGAAAAACGAAGAGCAGCTTCTTCGAAAGACATGGTGTTGTCCATTATCAAACCACGAATGGTATCAAGATTGGCTTGCGTCTCTTTACGGGCAGCTTCCGACACTTTAGGTTTGATCAATATGTGACGACAGTTGATACGTTCTCCTTTACGGTCAATCAACTGAATGATATGATATCCAAATTCTGTTTCAACAATTTTAGATACTTTGTTTTTATCCTGCAGGTTAAAAGCCACACTGGCAAACTCAGGTACTAGCTGTGCACGTGGCATCCAGCCTAATTCACCACCTCTGGCAGCCGATCCTTTATCTTCAGAATATAATACAGCTAAGGTAGCAAAGTCACGTCCTTCGTTAATCTGACGTTGAAAATCGCGAAGTTGTGTTTTAACTCTGTCAATTTCTTTTTGCTCAATTTTAGGATAGAGTACGATTTGTTCCAATTCAAATTGTGTTGGAATCATTGGTAAACTGTCTTTATCAACATTACGGTAAAACGCTCTGATTTCAGCAGGTGTTACTTTAATGTCTTTGGTAATTTCTCCTTTCATACTTTCGGTTAGCATTTGAGTTCTTACCATCTCCATCTGATCACGTTTGATCTGAAGCAACGACTTGTTAAAATATTCTTCCAGTTTTTCTTTACTACCAATCTGATTGATAAAATAGTTGACACGAGCATCAACCTGGTTTACTACCTGGTTTTCTCCTACTTCAATACTGTCGAGCTTGGCCTGATTCAGTAATAATTTGCTAATCAATTGTTGTTCGAAGATGTTACATTTTAGGTCGCCAGGGAAGTTTACTCCTTCCATCAGAGCCTGTTCGTACTGGTGTTCAATATCTGATTTCAGAATTGCATTATCACCAACAACAGCTATCACCTCGTCAATAATATTGTTTTGAGCAGCAGAATTAAAAGTAACTAAAAAAGAAGCAAACAAGCTAAGTATAATTATTTTTCGCATGTTATCGTTTTTGAAATTCCTTGTTTTAATGAGGGCATATTAATGCCAGTTAAATAGTATAAACAAAGGTGTATTATTGACTTGCAAATATAAAAAAAAGATTAGCTTTTTAACCTTAAAAAGGCGAATTGCAAGATGTTTGTGCTTTTAATAAAATTTAATCGATTTATTATTCAGTCCTTCTTCATACAAATCAGTCTCCAATTGCTTCAGAAATTCCATTCTTTTTTTATTTATCAGAATAGATTTAATTTTTTCTTCCACATACTCAATTGGAGCCAGGTCTGAAGGAAGCTTATAGTCCTTAATTGACAGGAAATACTGATTTAATGAATCAGATGTGTTGTAAATTTTATTGTATTTTACAAACTGATCGGTTCTGCTGATTGGTTCAGGTAATGCACGGTTAATTTCTTCCATAGGCAACCAATGATCCAGAAAGATCTCGTACTTCCTTGCATTCTGAAAGCAATAGGTCTCCAGCTTTACCAGATCTTCCTGATCTTCTGATCGATAAAGTTTTTCCAGAGTGTTAATGTTCGGAGCTGTTTTAGGAACAATAACGAATGTTCCTTTTATAATTACATCCTCCAGACGGAAGTTATCCTCCATGTCGGTGTAACACTTATTTATTTCATTACCAGTAATAAACGGACTGAATTTCTGGGCCAGTAATTTTTGTTGGTATTGATGAATAAGCAACGATCGACGATATTCTTCAAGCAGCCTTTCAACATCTTTTTCTTTGGGACTAAGGTTTAGTTCTGCTTTTTGCAGTAGCAACTCCGACCGAATCCAGCGGTTGATATAATCCTGTACAAATACAACACTGTCCTCAACAGATAAATGATTAGGAACTGCTGAGCCCAACATTCGATATGTTAACTGATGGTCGCCAACCGCAACAAGTGGTCTGGCACCCGGATCATCAGGTGCAGAAGAGCAACCATACATTGCACTTAAACTGATAGTTAAAAGTAAAGCCAGATATTTTATTGAATATCTCATTATAAATAGTTGAAAAAGATGCTATTGATACAAATATACAATTCTTAGATCGCTCCTGGAATTATTATTTTTTATCTTTTACTACCGATTCGTTGATGACAGGGTTGTATTTAGATCTCAGCTTAGCGATCCATTGATCTTCCAATTCTTTTTGATAATCAGAAAGAACCTGCCCACGAACTTCGCTCAGTTCACGTTTTGCCAATGGCTTAAGGTCTCCTATTTTCAGCAGGTATTTGAAATCGCTTTTAGTCTTAGATTTAATTCCCCAAACCTGTTGATCAAGAAGGGCATTTTCACCTTTTGTAAAAGCACCTTCTTTAATGGTACCAAAAGTAGAAATCATTTCTTTTAAAGAATCTGTCAATGCAAATTCAGGAGCGGATAATATCTTCTGAATTTCTTTCAACTCTTTCTTTTTATTGCATTGAATAATGGTTCCTTCAAATCTTTCAGGAAGGATATAGTCATCTTTGTGATTAGCAAAGAAGTTTTCTAATCCGGTAGTATCTTCAGATGCTTTATTCCAGATTTCTTTTTGACTAATCTCAAAAATCAGTAAGCCATCGTGGTATTCATTCATCAGGAACCTGAATTCAGGATATTTTTCCTCCAGTACACTTTTTTCAAAGGCAATGATTTTTTCTTCAGCACATTCGTTCCAATGGTTCTCATACGATTTTTCGTTAATCCTGCTTAGAACAACTTTATGTGATTTCAGATAATCAGCAAAATCTTCGGTGCTTATTTTATTATCTGAAAAACTTGCTAAAGTATAATCAGATGATGAAATCATCGCAAGCACATCATCACTGTTTTTGTCTTTGTTTTCCAAAATGATTTTGTAAGCATCTGTCAATGCTTCATCATCCTGGTTGTATGAATATTCTTTTTTCAAACGAGCTATAGTTGCCATTTTACCTGCATAAGCACGTTCATCCCGTTTGATTTTTTGTTCGATTTCATCTCTGCTTTCGTCAAGGCTTTTCATTGGTTTTTGATCCATGCGTTTGATGATATGCCATCCAAAAGCTGTTTGAATAGGTGCTGAAATCTGACCATTTTCTGTCAAAGCAAAAGAAGCTTCTGCGAATTCAGGTACCATGCGGCCAGTCGTAAACCAAGGTAATTCGCCATTGGTACTCAACGAATTTTTATCATCCGTATGTTTTTTTACCATCTCAGTAAAGTCAGCACCATTTTGCAATGCCTGATAAATAGAGTCGATTGCAGCTTTTTTCTCTTCTTTCACATTCTGAGGAGCATTCTGTGGAAACATTTTCATGATATGAGCCACTTTTATTTCTCCTTTATTAGGTCTTTTGTCTTTTATATAAATGATGTGATAGCCAAAAGAAGTTCGAACGATGTCCGAAATTTGTCCAACTTCGGTGTCGTAAGCTGCTTTTTCGAATGGATAAACCATCATAAAACCGGTAAAGTATCCTAAATTACCTCCTTTAGCTGAAGATGGGCAATCAGAGCTCTTTTTAGCCATTGTTTCAAAAGATGGCAGATCGGTAATCTGAGATTTAATCTCTTTAATCTTGTTATAGGCAGCTAATGTATCTTCGGGACTTGGTGATTGAGGTAGTTTTACCAGAATGTGATAAGCATTTATCTCGTATTTAAGATGATCATATGCTTCTTCAATAACAGCCTCGGTGGCTTTTTTATCTGTCAGGTATGGTTTGGCCAATTCATTGCGATAATATTCCAACTCATTTTTGAAGCTGGGAATGGTATCGTAACCCTGGTTCATAGCTTCTAAAACTTTAAGCTTATAGTTGACAAACAGTGGAATGTATTCTTCCTTACTAAGTGGATTTTGCGACAGCGAATTGTTTTTGTTATAAATGTAATTGAACTCATCAACACTATATTGATGATCGCCAACAACTAATAAGTTGTTATTTTGCGCGTTTCCAGTTACGTAACTTAAGGTTATAAGGGCAATAAATAAAATACGGTAGATTTTACTTTTGTTCATTTTATATACAATTTGGAATTTGAACATCTATAAACTAACGGATGCAAATGTAAAATATTATTGATGGTAATGGATAATAATGAAACTAAAATTTGGTTTCATTATTAATATGCAATTGAACTTTATACTTATTTGTTGCTGGTGGGCACTTCTCAGATGTAAAAAAATGAAGCCTGAACCAATGACGGTCCAGGCTTCTGTAATATGCGTTGTTATTTAATTATCTTGAATAATTAGGAGCCTCACGTGTGATTGATACATCATGTGGATGACTCTCATTCATACCTGCATTGGTTATTTTTGTGAATTTAGCCTGATGAAGATCATCAATGGTTGCAGCACCACAATATCCCATACCTGCACGTAAACCACCGATTAACTGGTAGATTACTTCGAATAAGGTTCCTTTATATGGTACACGAGCTGAAATTCCTTCAGGAACTAATTTCTTTACATCGTCTTCTACATCCTGGAAGTAACGGTCTTTCGATCCTTTTTGCATAGCTTCAACAGATCCCATACCTCGGTATGCTTTAAACTTACGACCGTTGTAAATAATAGTATCGCCCGGAGACTCATCAACTCCTGCAAACATACTACCCGCCATAACAGCATGAGCACCGGCAGCTAAAGCTTTTACAATATCTCCTGAGTAACGCAATCCACCATCGGCAATAACAGGTACTCCTGTTCCTTCTAATGCTTTAGAAACATCGTAAATTGCGGATAGCTGAGGAACACCAACACCAGCAATAACGCGGGTTGTACAAATTGAACCCGGACCAATACCCACTTTAACCCCATCTGCCCCAGCTTTAACCAGATCCAGAGCTGCTTCGGCAGTAGCAATATTACCCACTACTACTTCCAAATTAGGATAACGTTTTTTTGTTTCCCGAAGAGTTTCTAAAACTCCTTTACTATGTCCGTGAGCTGTATCAATTACAATAGCATCAACGTTTGCTTCAACTAATGCCTGAATTCGGTCAAATGTATCAGCTGTTACTCCAACACCGGCAGCAACACGTAAACGACCTTTTTCGTCTTTGCAGGCAAATGGCTTATCTTTTGCCTTGGTAATATCTTTATAAGTTACCAGTCCAATTAATTTATTGTTGTTATCAACAACTGGTAACTTTTCAATTTTATATTGTTGAAGAATAGCGGCAGCTTTCTCCAGGTTGGTGCTTTGATTGGTTGTAACCAGATTTTCAGTTGTCATCACATCGTCAATCTTTCTTGCCATATCAGGCTCGAAACGAAGGTCACGATTGGTAACAATACCAACAAGATATCCTGCATTGTCAACAACAGGAATACCACCGATTTTATATTCCTTCATTAAATCTAACGCCTGACCAACTGTACTTCCTTGCAGAATGGTAACAGGATTGTAAATCATACCATTTTCAGCACGTTTAACAGTTAATACCTGACGTGCCTGTTCAGCAATGGTCATGTTTTTGTGAATAACACCAATACCCCCTTCACGAGCAATTGCTATTGCCAATCGGGCTTCTGTTACTGTATCCATTGCAGCGGATACAATAGGTGTATTAACAACAATATTTCTTGAAAAAAGACCGTTCAATTTTACGTCCCTTGGGAGAACTTGCGAGTAAGCCGGGATGAGTAAAACATCATCAAAAGTTAAACCTTCCGAAACGATTTTATCCTCAGTAAATGACATGGAACCTTGTTTTTGGGATTAAAAAATTTTGGCAAAAGTAGTAAAAAATAGCAGACAAAAACATTGTATAAATGTTAAACTTGGTTTAATAAAAACAAGCAGACCAATTGGTCTAGATGGGGTTGATTTGTTAAAATGCAGAATTGGTTTTATTTAGTTCATTAAGAAATGTGTTTGAATCAATTTTGATAATTCTATTGAACTAAATGATTATAGGAAAAATATCTGTTTTTATAGTTTTCCTATCCTAGCGCAACATCAAGTAGCATCATGGTAGCAAATCCCAACATGGCACCAATCGTGGATAAATCCGTTTCGTTACCACTTTGAGATTCCGGAATTAATTCTTCTACCACTACAAAAATCATAGCCCCGGCTGCAAACGATAATGCATATGGCAATAAAGGAGTAATGCTTAATACCAAATATGCTCCAATAACACCTGCAATTGGCTCTACAATACCTGATAATTGTCCATAATTAAATGCTTTTAATCTTGAGAAACCTTCACGACGTAATGGAATGGAGACGGCTGCTCCTTCCGGAAAGTTTTGCAAGCCTATACCAAAAGCCAAAGCCATGGCTCCGGCCAGTATGCCTGGTTCGGGAGTATTGGCTAATGCTCCAAATGCTACCCCAACAGCTAAACCTTCAGGTATATTGTGTAAGGTAATTGCTAAAACCAATAAAATGCTTCTTTGCCACGAGGTTTTAATTCCCTCTGCCTTATCTGTTGATAAGCCCATGTGTAAGTGAGGTAATATTTTGTCTACCAATAAAAGGAATGCTCCACCTGAGAGAAAACCAATAACCGCAGGCAACCATGCAATTCCTCCGTTACCTTCTTCCATCTCAATGGCCGGTTTTAGTAGCGACCAAAAGCTGGCTGCAATCATTACACCTGCAGCAAATCCCAACATAGAGTTTAATATCTTTTTATTAATGGATTTGAAAAAGAAAACCATTGAAGCTCCGGCTGCGGTTACTAACCATGTGAATATGGTCGCAATCAGTGCTAATAAAATAGGATTATATTCTAAAATAACATCAAAACTCATAGTTCAAGAAATTGTCTTATTAAATAAATACACTTCGTCAGTGTACTAATATGACTAAAAAAAAATGAAGAATAAAAGCCCAATTATTTATTCAAAATCGTACTTCATCTATTGTTGATTCTTTTTCAGTGATTTCCACTCACTTCTTCTGATTGCATAGAACAGTTCATCATAAAATTCATTGTTTTTAAATACTGTTTTGGTGAAGGTTGCCTCTAATTGAAAATTGGATTTTTCCAATACTCTTTGAGAACCTTTATTGGGGCCAAAAGCCGAAGCATAAAGGCGATTAATATCGTAATTTTCAAAAGCAAAATCAACTATATGTTTCAGTGCAAAAGTGGCTATTCCTTTTCCCCAAAAGGGTTCGCCAATCCAGTAACCAAGTTCAGCATTTTTAAAATGAATATCTTCTTTCGGATGTATGCCAATTCCACCAATGGCTTCTCCATCTATTTCAATTGCAAATATATGTATGGGATCATCCTTTCTGGAAAATTCAATAAATGCTTTTCCATCCTCTTCAGTATATGGATGTGGGAATTGATTGGTTAAATATTGAGCTACAATAGGATTATTAGCATATTTAACCAGGCTTGGAAGATCACTTTCATTCCAAGGTCTGATTTTTATATTCATCGTTAAAGTCAGGTGTTGATTATAACTGTGATACTTTATTTTAAATGATATATTTCCATCACATTCTCTAATAATTTCTCAAAATCGATTTCAAGATCTATTAATTTCCCGGTATGCATATCCCATACCCAACCATGAACAGTAATGTGACGATCGCGATATCCTCGTTGTACTTCGGCTGTTTTTATCACATTCAGGCATTGTTCCTGAACGTTTAATTCCACCAATCTTTTATAACGATCTTCTTCTTCATTTATAGAATTTAGTTCATCTTTATGCAGACGGTAAACATCCCGGATATTGCGCAACCATGGATTTAAAATGCCCAGATCTTCGGATTGCATGGCAGCTTTTACTCCACCGCAGTAGTAGTGACCACAAATTACAATGTGATTTACTTTTAAGTGAACAACAGCATAATCTATAACTGACATGGCACTTAAATCTGTATTTGGTACCATGTTGGCAATATTACGATGAACAAATACTTCACCAGGTTTCATGCCCATTAACTCTTCAGCTGTCACCCGACTGTCGGAGCAACCAATGTAAAGTATATCTGGATTTTGACCTTCCGAAAGATTTTCGAAATATTTTTCATCCATTTTTAATTTTTCCTGCACCCACTCCTGGTTGTTTTTAAATATTTGCTGAATATCCATCGGTACTATTTTAATTTGAGTTATAAATATAATCCCATTATTGATTATTAATGTAACAAAAAATAAGAGAAGGGGTTGAATCAGTTACCAATTAATTATCTACTTACTCTTATTCAGGTGAGTAAGTGAATAGATATCTTTTCTTCGGTCTCTCAGGTTTTTTACACTTCCAAACTGGTTGAGTTCACGAAGCATGCCCAGATCAACATCCGCAATCAATATCATTTCGGTATTGGGTGTTGCTTCTGCTTTTATTCCATTTGTTGGGAAGGAAAAATCGCAAGGCGTAAAAACCATGGATTGAGCATATTGAATGTCCATGTTATGAACCTTTGGCAAGTTTCCAACACTTCCGGCTATAGCAACGTAACATTCGTTCTCGATGGCGCGGGCCTGAGCACAATGGCGTACACGGGAATAACCATTCTGAGTGTCTGTAAGGAAGGGAACAAAGAGTATGTCCATTCCTTCATCTGCCAGTAAACGGCCCAGTTCGGGAAATTCAACATCATAGCAAATTAATATTCCAATTTTGCCACAATCGGTGTCGTAGGTTGTTAGTTTTTCTCCGCCTTGTAATCCCCACACCTTGGCTTCGTCAGGAGTAACATGAATTTTTTCAAATCGTTCTATACCTCCGTCTCGTTTGCATAGGTATCCAACATTAAATAATTCGTTATCCACTAATTCGGGCATACTGCCTGTGATAATGTTAATATTATAAGAGATGGCCAGTTGCGAGAAACGTTGTACGACAGCACTGGTATATTCAGCCAGTCTGCGGATAGCTTCCGGTTCCGATAAGTGGTTGAACTCCGACATTAATGGCGCATTGAAAAACTCAGGAAATAAAGCGAAATCTGATCGATAACCCGAAACAGCATCAACAAAATATTCTACCTGTTGCATTACTTCATCCAGATCTTTATACAAACGCATCTGCCACTGAATCAACCCCAATCTTACAATAGTTTTGGTTGTTGTAGCAGTAACAGAAGGTTGTTCGTAAAAGATGTTGTTCCATTCCAAAAGAACAGCATATTCATTTGATTCGTTATCGCCTTCCAAATAACCTTTAAGAATTTTTTTTGGGTGAAAATCGTTGGACATCTGAAAGTCAAGGACCGGATCGTGAATTTCTTTTTTACGAACCTTCTCAATATATCCTTTGGGTGTCATTTCCTGTGAGAACTTATGAAAGTTAGGAATTCGGCCGCCAAAAACAATACTTTTCAGATTCAGTTTTTCACAAAGCTCTTTTCGGTAATCATATAATCGCCTTCCCAGTCTTAGTCCCCGGAATTTTGGTCTGATAAACACGTCAATACCATATAGTACATCACCCTTATTGGTATGTGTGCTAAAGGTATAATTGCCTGTTATATCCCGATAGGTATGACCCGCATCAAATTTTTTATAGTCAACAATGATGGAAAGAGCACAGCCTGCCAATTCGTTATCAATCTTAATAGCTACTTGTCCTTCCGGAAATTTCTTAAGTAATGCTTTAATATGTTCTTCTCTCCAGTAGGCTCCCGGCATATTGGAGTAGGCTTCAATCATTGCAGCTTTTATGTCTTCGTAATCATCTATCTGTAAGAAAACTAATTCTATATTGTCAATTTTTTTCATTCGTGAGGGTGTTTTATATATTTTCTTTTTTTATCAATATTAACTATGAAACCATCCGGCTTGTAATTATCTGGACGGTAGCTTTCCGGTATTGTGGTTGTATTGCCGTCCCGGGCAGCCCTGTAATGAGGTGATAGTATTTCAATACCTCTTTCGTTGCATACATCCTGAATATTCTGATGAAGAGTTGAATAAATTACAGCTTGTTTACTGGCTTCATTTGTAAAAGCATTAATCTGGTATGATACATAGAAATCATCCAGACTGGTTTGAAGTACAAAGGGACGTGGTTCAGATAATATCATTTCGGTTTTTAAGGCCGCTTCAATCAATGCTTCGTGCATGTTTCGCCATGGAACATCATAGCCAATTGTAACGGTTGTATGAACAATCAAACCATTCTCTTTTGCAATACTGGTGAAATTGGTTGTGTTGCCTGTAAGAACGGATGAATTAGGGATGGTAATCATTTCATTTTTGATGGTTTTTATTCTGGTAACCAACATAGATTTTTCAACTACATCTCCCGAAACTTCGCCTATTTTAATGCGATCGCCAATTTTGAATGGGCGCATGTAGGTTATAACCAAACCGGCAATCATATTTGAAATAGCAGATGAAGATCCGAGAGAAAATAATATTCCTATAAATACAGATACTCCTTTAAAAATGGGTGAATCTGATCCAGGCAAGGAAGGAAATATCATGACAAACATAAAAGCATATAATAGAAACCTTATTATACCGTATGTTGGCATGGCCCAATCCGCATGAAAGCCAGATATTTTTAATTTTTCTAATTCAATTTCATGAAAAATATATCCTACAAATTTTATCACATAGCGCATCACCAGGTAAATAACCAGTATGCTGAATAAATTTGGGAGGTAATTCCAAACACCAAGAATAATACCTTTGAAAGGTGACCATATTAGTTGAAATAAGGCATCAGCCCAATGTCGTGAAAATGGAAATATACTGAAAACGATTGGTAGTGTTATGTATAACAGTAATATATAGGTAAACCAACGTATTAATTTTATTAATATTTCAATAGTTTTAATCTGCTGCTCAATGGTAAGAAAAGTATAATCTTTATAGGTTAGATTCTTTAACCACTTTTCCTTTTGCAACATTATCAAATTCATTAATTGGGCATAACCTTTGCCTATTAACCAGATTATAAACCAGGTGATCGAAATTACCAATATTACCAGCCCAATACGAACCATTATCTTGGCAATCTTAGTTTCTTTTTTTGCTTCTATAACAGAAGTTCTAATAGAATCTCTTAATTGATTTGCCAATGAATGCATATCACATCCATACCAAATAGCATCCATCTCTGAGATACTCATTAAAATGGTTTCACCATAAATGATATCAAATGAAGTCTCAGAAGGGTTTATCAGGATGGAGTCGGGATTGAAAAAGTCGTTGTCGTATAACTGCTCAATTTTTCTATTAATATTCTCAACTCTCTCTCTTGCAGTAAGTGCTCCGAATTTGGAATAGATATTTAATATTGTATCGTTAAGTGTTCCTAATATAGGGTAGCCTTTGGCTGTTTTTCGCAGCGAATCGATGTGTGCAATTTTTTC
Source organism: uncultured Carboxylicivirga sp. (assembly GCF_963674565.1). Lineage (NCBI taxonomy): Bacteria > Pseudomonadati > Bacteroidota > Bacteroidia > Marinilabiliales > Marinilabiliaceae > Carboxylicivirga > uncultured Carboxylicivirga sp. Next base: position 3,119,906 of record NZ_OY771430.1, on the reverse strand, counting down.
CTGTTTACGTTGCTTTTCGGCAAGTTCAATAGTTTTTAACTGATTTAGTAATTCTTCTTTTTCGAGATTGTCGGTTGTTTTAAGTCGGTTTATTTGTTTCTCTAGTTCCAGTTTTTTCAATGAGTCATTTAGTCTTTGTTGTTCCACCTCCTGCAAGCGTTCACTAATATCTAATAGCACATTAAGATTAATCGTGTCAGATAACAGTTTTGAGCTGTCTTGGGTAGGAGTAATGCTATCAGCTTGTCCGTATAAGATCTGACCAGTAAAGAATAAAAGAAAAAAGAAAACGATGGTTTTGCTCATAACTGCCATTATTAAGAGAATGGTGTATTTTCTATCAGCAACTATTTGATAGGTTAATTAGTTCAATTTGTTAATAAAATATACACAATTGTGACTAACATTGAAAATATTAGCTGTTTAATGGGTGAAATATATGTATTAGTTTCTTACACTCTTTCTTATTTTGTCAAATTATTCGGGATCTTAAAAATTTCATCTAAACGTTCATTGGTGAACATCAATAGTTCATCTATGAACAGATGTTTAGAAGTGAATTTTATCGTAATGTTCAGTAATATAGTGAGGTGTGGGGTTTGGTCTGGTGGTTGTACTGTCCATGATGAAAACAAAAATTAATAATATGAGACGGTTAGGATTAATGCTAGGACTAATTTTGTTTACATCAGGTCTTCTTGCCCAGGAGGAAAACATTAAGCAAAAGTTTATTAAAGAAACACGGGTGGAAGCACCTTTGTTTATTGGAGATAATATGGAACAAGATGCAGCTGATTTCAATAAGTATCTGGTTGCAAATTTGAGTTTTATTAAAGAACTGGATTTCTTCGGTGATGAAGGAATTGTTGTAGTTCAGTTTGAAATAGATAAGAATGGAGCAGTTGTAAATGCTAAAGTAACCAACTCGGTGTCGAGACTATTGGATGATGCTGTACTTAAAGTTGTAAATAAAAGTACTAATCAATGGATGGCTGGCAAAGTTAACGGAGAAGTTACCTCAATGGATAAAACTATCTATGTTAAGTTTGATGTGCCCGGTAATCAATCTCATTTGGATATGGCCAGAAGTAATTTAGAGATGGCGATTAAGCAAATTATTCTGGTTGATGCCATTGATGGAAATCTTTACTTATCAGAGAATCAGAAATCAAAAAAAATAAACAGGAGGATTAAAGTAGCCGATTACTATTTGAGTAATGCCGAACAATTTAAACCGGATGATTTGTCAATTCTGTTCTGGCAGGCTCGAGTATGTGAGTTACAGGGAAATGAAAAAATGATGAACGATATTTTAAAAAGATACGTTGAATTGGCGGAAGAAAAAACATTTGAAGAGCAATTATTAAAGGATAATCAGTTGGCAGTAGTTCAATTGTAATTGGGTTAAAGTTTAATATAGATTAAAAGCAGAAGATTCTTCTGCTTTTTTTATTATAAATATTTTTCTGGTTATTTTTAACGACTCGCAATTTTAAGATTGGATTCATTTATGAAATTATTACTCTCTCTGTTATTTCTTTTTATTGTATTTGTTGGACTTGATGCACAGCGGAATCAGTCTGTGAACCAAAATGTTTCTTTGGATTCTATCATTCTTAGCGACCCCTTTATTTTGGCTGATCATTCTTCACAAATGTATTATATGACTGGTACAGGCGGTCGTATGTGGAAAAGTATTGATTTAAAACTGTGGGAAGGCCCTTTTAAGGTTGCCGAAACAGACCCGCATTCCTGGATGGGACCTAAACCTATGATTTGGGCAGCAGAATTGTTTCATTATAGAGACAAGTATTATTACTTCGCAACCTTCACAAATCGGGATGTGAAAATTGATACGGTTGCGGGTAATGTGATTGAACGAAGGGCTTCACACATATTGGTTAGTGACAAACCCGATGGCCCTTATGTACCAATGAAGGATTCAATTTATCTACCATCGGATATACCAACATTAGACGGAACTTTCTGGGTTGATACAGATGATAAGCCGTATATGATTTATTGTGGTGAATGGCTGAAGAATTGGAATGGAACCATGGAGAAAATTAAATTGAAGCCTGACTTGAGCGGATCATTGGGGAATGGTTCAGTTCTTTTTAGAGCCAGTGATTCGCCCTGGAGCAGAGAAAAGGACAACAATGGCAACATCACGTTTAATAAAGTTACTGATGGTCCATTTGTTTTTCGAACAAAAACAGGTCGCTTAGGGATGATTTGGACCAGTTGGGTTTATGATGTTTATACGCAGGGAGTAGCCTACTCTGAAAGTGGTACACTTGATGGACCCTGGGTTCAGGAAGAAAAACCCATAACACCTCCGAATTTTGGACATGGAATGATATTTCAGAGTCTGGAAGGTAAGTGGTTGATGTCGGTTCATAGTCATAAAGTAGTGAATGGAAGATATGTCAGAGTCCCACATCTATTCAAGGTAGATTTGTCAGGAGATCAGCTGATAGTTGGAGATATTTATAAACCTTAAATAGTTAGCAGAATGAAAAACTTAACTTTTATCCTTATTCTAGTTTCAATGATCCTATCAAATGAATATTGTGAGGCCCAGGATTGGGCTAATCTTGAACGATTCAGAGCTGAGAATGAAAAGTTAGACTCGCCGACAAAAAAAGAAAAGAGGGTGGTTTTTATGGGGAATTCCATAACACAGGGTTGGAGTTTTCATAATCCTGAGTTTTTTGAAGGAAAGCCATACATCAATCGTGGAATTGGTGGGCAAACAACACCTCAAATGCTAATTCGATTCAGGCCTGATGTGATAGATCTGAAACCCAAAGTAGTGGTGATACTGGCTGGAACAAATGATATAGCAGGTAATACAGGTCCATCTACACTGGATATGATTATGGATAATATTAAGTCGATGGCTGAATTGGCAAAAGCAAATAAAATAAAAGTAGTGCTTTGTTCAGTTTTACCAGCTTTTGAATATGCCTGGAGCCCTGGAAAAGAGCCTGCCGAAAAAATCTTTGAGTTAAATAAAATGATAAAAGAATATGCTGAAGCCAATAAGATGGTATATCTCGATTATTATTCTCATATGGTGGATGAAAAGAAAGGTCTGAAAAGTGAGTTGACTGATGATGGTGTTCACCCAACGAAAGCTGGTTATGAAGTTATGGGGCCTTTGGCTGAAGAGGCTATTAAAAAAGCTTTGTAATAATAAAAACAGAATTGGAAAGCTCCTTTTGAAATGTCTCAGAAGGAGCTTTTTATTTAATTATTCTTAAAGATTAAATTCTTTTCCCTGAATGAACGCAGGAAATGACGATTAAGAGAGTCTATCAATTAAATCCTTCATCAGCTACTTCCAAATTGCTTACAAGAATTTTAATTAGACAAAAATGGAGAAACAAGGAAAAATGTCTTTGAACAAGATCATGCGTGCTTTACATCGCGACATTGGATTCCTCGTAATTGGGATGACACTTATTTATGCTATTAGTGGGGTGGTTCTAATTTATCGCGACACCAACTTTTTAAAGTCAGAGAAGGTAATTGAGAAGCAACTGGAACCGGGAATTTCGGAATCAGATCTGGGTAGGGAGTTGCACATGCGTAGGTTCAAAGTAGATAAAACAGAAGGAGATATCATTGTTTTTAATGGAGATGGAACCTACAATAAATCAACTGGCCAGGCTACATATTCCGAAAATTCTTTACCGGGATGGATTAATACTTTGAACGGTTTTCATAAAACTTCGAGCAAAAGCATTGTACACTGGTTTGGATTAATTTATGGAATTTGTTTGTTCTTTCTGGCCATTTCTTCTTTCTGGATGTTTAAAGTCAGTTCACGACTTTTCAAAAGAGGAATGATTTTTACGGCAGTCGGACTGGTTATCGCAGTAGTTCTTTTGTTTGTATAAAATATTACAGTGGCATGAATAATGTTTTCATGTCACTTGATTTTACGATTTGTGATTTAAAACTTCTAATTTATTCATCCTTTTGTACTTGATGTTGAAAAGTGAATCCTGATTAATTGGAGCCAATAAAATTTCTGATGTTGATAAATTTTTTAAATTATATCAATCGTTCAGATTAACTTTATCCTCACAAATGGACATTTTTCATCATATATTAAAACAATATTGGGGTTATACGCAATTCAGGCCCTTGCAGGAAGATATTATCCGTTCGGTAGCATCAGGTAAAGATACACTGGGTTTAATGCCAACCGGAGGAGGTAAGTCTTTGACATTTCAGGTTCCCGGCTTAGCCAAGGAGGGAATTTGCCTGGTGGTAACACCACTCATTGCATTGATGAAAGATCAGGTTGAGAACCTGCGCCGTCGCGATGTGAAGGCAGCCGCCATTCATTCGGGATTAACACGCGATGAAATAAATACCATTCTTGAAAATTGCATCTTTGGTGGAACCAAGTTTTTGTATCTCTCGCCTGAACGCATCGGGACTGAGCTTTTTCTGGAAAAACTACCGCACATGCAGATTTCTATGCTGGCCATTGATGAGGCACATTGTATTTCACAATGGGGTTATGATTTTCGGCCATCTTACCTTAAAATAGCAAAAATCAGAGAGCATTTGCCTGATGTTCCGGTACTGGCATTAACTGCTACAGCCACACCCGAAGTGGTAAAAGATATTCAACAGAAACTGCATTTTAAGCAAGAAAATGTTTTTGAAAAGAGCTTTAAACGCGATAATCTGGCTTATGTAGTTCGTTATGCTGAAGATAAGGAAGAGCAATTACTTATGGTGTTGCAAAAAGTGCCCGGTAGTGCAGTGGTTTATGTTCGTAACCGTAAGAAGACGAAGGAATATGCCGAGTTGCTATTGAAAAATGGTATTTCTGCATCATCGTTTCATGCAGGTATGCCTCAGGAAGTGAAGGATGAGAGACAGAAACAATGGACCAATGGTGAGGTTCGGGTAATGGTTTCGACCAATGCTTTTGGTATGGGCATTGATAAGCCGGATGTACGATTGGTTGTACATATGGATGCTCCTGACTCGCTGGAGGCTTATTTTCAGGAGGCCGGTAGAGCAGGAAGGGATGAGAAAAAAGCTTATGCTTTATTACTTTGGTCTAACAATGATAAAGCTCGTCTGAAAAGAAGTATACCCATTTCATTTCCCGAAAAAGAAACCGTTATAAATGTATACAAAGCTTTGGGTAATTTCTTTCAATTGGCTGTGGGGAGTGGTTTTGGTATGGTTTACGACTTTGATATGGGATTATTCTGCAGCACTTACAAACTAAATGTAATGGTTGTTTTTAACAGCCTTAAAATATTGCAGCGGGCTGGTTATATCGAATTTACGGAAGAGCTTAACCTATCATCAAAGGTAATATTCATAATGCGTCGTGATGAGTTGTATAAATTTCAGGTCGCCAATGAAGTTTATGATAACTTCATTAAGCTTCTGCTTCGTTCTTATACCGGATTGTTCACCGAGTATGTATCAATCAATGAAGAGGTCTTAGCAAAGCGTATGAATGTTACCCGACAAAAAATTTACGAGTACCTGGTAACTTTATCGAAGCTGAAAGTAATCAAATTTATACCGCAGCGAAAAACACCTCTGATTACCTATACAACTTCGCGCGAAGATGATAAGTACATTGAATTACGAAAAGAGGTTTATCAGGATCGAAAGGCCCGGTATGAAGATCGTATACAAAGTGTGATTGAATACGGAAGTACAAATCACATCTGCCGCAGTAAGTTGTTGTTAAGTTATTTTGGACAGAAGAATATTGAGAATTGTGGCCATTGTGATGTTTGCCAGCAAATGAAGAAAACAGAATTGTCGGTTAAGGACTTTGACGAAATAGAGCGGTTGGTTAAAAAGCTGTTAAAAAAACAAGCTATGACTCTCAATCAGTTATCTGTCAACCTGAAGATTGATGACGATAACTTAATGAAAGTAATTCGTTGGCTCGAAGAATATGAAGTTATTGGTGAAAATGAGCAGGGTGAGTATGAGTGGTGGCGCAATTGAAAAGTAATGTTGATTATCAATTAACCAAAAGTATACATTGTAATCGGTACAAAAAATTCATTCATCACTCTTCATTAACCATTACTTCTTATTGTGCTCAACTAAAAGCAATCAGTCATTAGGTATTAGCTTTTACTTATCATGCACTCTGCTTTTTTTTTCTTACTTTTGCTCAACAATAAATAGTTTTCAGAACGTAGAGCGGGAGATTATTATCACATTATGGAAGAGCCTTTAAAGCATGTAGTTTATTCGAAGAATGTAATTGAATTTGTGACGGTAGCAAAAGAGTTTTGCGATTTCCTGGAAAGTGCCGAACAATATCCTCGAAGAGAATTTATTACAATTACTACCCGCATCATTCCTCTTTTGTATTTAAAGGCAAGCATGTTGCCAAAGTTAGATGCCGAAATGGAAGATGAGCTGGAAAAGACAGTTGATGAGATGACTTATGCTCATATTCAGAATAAACTTGAATTACTGATGGGCCGCTTTAATGATTATCTTGAAGTATTTAATCAGGATATGCAGCGAAGTGATACTCCTGTTATTTCATACATTGCCGAAGACCTGGCAGATATGTATCAGGATTTAAAAGATTTTATTTCAGCCTATCGGATTGGTGTTACAGAGATAATGAATGATGCCGTATCCGTGGTTCAGAGTAACTTCGAGCTTTACTGGGGGCAAAAAGCCGTAAATACCTTACGGGCACTTCATGCTTTGCTTTACGGTGAGGATGAACTGGATGAGGAAGAAGGCGAGGAAGAAGTAAAAGAGGAAAAAAGAAAAGAATCATGGTTCGATCGTTTCCAGAAGGAATGGTCGGATGACGATGAAGAACTTAGCTAAAACAACATTTGAATGCAGAAAACCATTTCGAAGGAGGCATTGAGCGAGTTGCCATTACAGCATTTTGAAGGTGATGTAGTGGTGGTTGAAGATGAAACAAAAATTGATGAACTGGTGCATGAATTGGAACAATATTCAGTCATTGGTTTTGATACCGAAACAAAGCCTTCGTTTCAGAAAGGTAAGGTAAACAAAGTTTCGCTGTTGCAATTTGCAACTACCGAGCAGGGATATCTATTCAGATTAAATAAAACAGGTATGCATCCGGCATTAATCAGGTTAATGGAAAATCCTGATATTTCTAAAATAGGAGTAGGAATTAGAGATGATATCAGAGGTTTGCAACGATTAATACCATTTAAACATGCTGGTTTTGTTGAGTTGCAGGATTATGTGAAGCAAGTGGGAATTGAAGATACCAGTTTGCGAAAATTGGCAGGCTTGCTGCTTCATTTCAGAGTGAGCAAACGTCAGCGTTTGTCTAATTGGGAGGCTCCACATTTGTCAACCAGTCAGGTTATTTATGCAGCTACTGATGCATGGGTTGCTATTGAACTTTATAACAAGTTAACCACCTTGTTTCCTAAAAAAGAAGTACAAACATTAAGTATTTAAAAATATATGGCAAAGTTGCCAAAGTTAGTTTTAAAACCCGGTAAGGAGCAGAGTATTAGTCGCTTTCACCCTTGGGTGTTTTCAGGAGCCATCAAAAAAATTAAAGGTGATTTAGTTGAGGGGGATCTGGTAGAAGTCCTTGATCATAATGAGAATTTTTTGGCCATAGGTCATTCCATTATAGGGTCAATTTCTGTTCGAATACTCACTTTTAATCAGGAAGAGATTGACTATGATTTCTGGAAAAATAAAATTCAAAATGCATTTGATTTAAGAATGTCAGTTGGATTGATTGATAATCCTGATACCAATGCTTTTCGTTTAGTTCATGCTGAAGGTGATTATCTGCCCGGATTAATCATTGACTTTTACAATGGTACTGCAGTGGTGCAGATGCATACAGTAGGTATGTACCGCATTGAAGAAACCATTCTTCAAGCTTTAAAAGAAGTGATGGGTGATCGGTTAAAATCGGTTTTCAGTAAATCGGAAGGCACATTACCATACAAAGCCCATGTTACGGCTATTAACAGATATGTTTTTGGAACTAAAACAGCGAAGATTGCCCTAGAGAACGGATTGAAGTTCCATGTGGACTGGGAGAAAGGCCAGAAAACAGGCTTTTTTGTAGATCAGCGAAATAACCGAGCATTACTGGAGAAATATAGTAAGGGGCGTGAAGTCCTAAATATGTTCTGCTATACAGGAGGTTTCTCGTTTTATGCCATGCGAGGTGGCGCTAAGCTGGTGCATTCTGTTGATAGTTCAGAACGTGCCATATACATTACCAATAATAACGTAGAGTTAAACTTCCCTGATGATAAACGACATCAGGCTTATGCCGAAGATGCGTTTAAATTTTTGGGAGGTATAAAAGATAAATATGATCTGATAATTCTTGATCCGCCGGCATTTGCCAAACATCAGAATGTAGTGAAGAATGCTATTCAGGGCTATCGCAGATTAAATGCCAAGGCTATTGAACAAATTCGTTCGGGGGGTATTATTTTTACTTTCTCGTGCTCTCAGGTTATCAGTAAAGAACAATTCCGAACCATGGTTTTCTCAGCAGCAGCAAAGGCTAATCGTAAAGTTCGTATATTGCAGCAACTAACTCAGCCGGCTGACCATCCGGTGGATATCTATCATCCGGAAGGAGAATATCTGAAAGGTTTGGTGATTTATGTAGAATAAGATTTTGTAATACGATACCATTGAAATTTAAAGAATTCAATTTTGCCGATGAGTTGCTTGATGGTTTAGAAGCCATGCGTTTTGAGAAAGCAACTCCTGTTCAGGAAAAAACAATACCTGTGATCAAAGAAGGAATTGATCTGATTGCCTGTGCTCAAACCGGAACCGGTAAAACAGCAGCTTATCTTCTTCCGGTACTTGATAAATTGGTTCGTAACGGACATAATAAAATCAATGCTTTGATTTTAGTGCCTACACGAGAGCTTGCTATCCAGATTGATCAGCAAATGGAAGGTTTTGGTTATTTTTTGGATATCTCATCTACGGCTATTTACGGAGGTAATGACAAGGAAGAATGGAATCGTCAGAAGAATGCTTTAACTACCGGAGCTGATATTGTTATAGCCACTCCGGGACGTTTGATACAGCACCTGAGCATGGGATATGTTAATATGTCAACCTTGCAGCATTTAATTCTGGATGAAGCTGACCGTATGCTTGATATGGGATTCTTTGATGATATTATGCAGGTTGTTACGCATCTTCCAAAAGAGAGGCAAACATTGATGTTTTCTGCTACCATGCCTCCTAAAATAAGGGAACTGGCAAAGAATATTCTGAATAATCCGGAAGAAGTGAATATCTCCATCAGTAAACCGGCAGAAGGAATTTTACAGGCGGCTTACATGGTTTATGATACGCAGAAAATTCCTTTACTCAATGGATTACTGAAAGACAAAGATCTGCCAAGCATCATTATTTTCTCATCCACCAAAGTTAAGGTGAAAGAAATAGCCCGTTCGCTTTTAAATAATGGGTTTAACGCCAAAGCTATTCACTCTGACCTGGAACAAGCCGAACGAGAAGATGTATTACGTGAGTTTCGTAATCGTAATGTTCAGATATTGGTTGCCACTGATATTATTGCCCGTGGAATTGATATAGAAAAGATTGATTTGGTTATTAACTTTGATGTGCCGCGCGATGCTGAGGATTATGTGCACCGTGTAGGACGAACAGCCAGGGCTGCCACTCAGGGAGTTGCAATTACATTAATTAATGATAAGGAGATTCTCGAGTTTTATCGTATTGAACAGTTGATCGAAACCAATATCTATAAAATCCCATTGCCACCCGATTTGGGAGAAGCACCTGTTTATAATCCGGAAGAGCTGAAAAGAGGCAGAAAACGAAAAGGTGGATTTAAGGGTAACAAGAAAAATAACTTCAAAAAGAAGGATAACAAGAAATAATTCTTAAAAAGAACGTTTTTATATTGAAGCATACATATTTTGCCTGCTCTAACCAGTTCAGGCAATTTTTGTGTTTAAATCTAAATATATCGAACCATGCAAAATTTGTTTGTTGACATTATATCCAAAGAACTGAATTTGGCAACCCGTGGCGTGGCCAATGTTTTATCCCTGCTTGATGAAGGAGCCACAATTCCTTTTATCAGTCGTTATCGAAAAGAAATGACTGGTAGCATGGACGAGGTTCAGGTTGGTTCGGTAAAGGAACGTTATGAAAAGCTTCAGGAGATTGAGAAACGTAAGGAAACGATTCTCAAGTCGATGGAAGAGCAAGGAGTGTTAACAGATGATTTAAAGGCAAAAATAAAAGCTACCTATAATCTTACCGAACTGGAAGATATTTATCTGCCTTATAAGCCTAAACGTAAAACCCGTGCGGTTATGGCCCGAGAAAAAGGCCTTGAACCATTGGCTAAAATAATCATGAAACAACACGAACGTGATGTAGAAGGAAGGGCTGCTGCTTTTGTTAAAGCTGATGTGCCAACGGTTGAAGATGCATTGCAAGGAGCACGTGATATTATAGCAGAATGGATTAATGAGCATAAGGTAGGACGTGAGATTGTTCGTTCCGTTTTTGAGAAAGAGGCTGTTATCTCATCTAAATTGGTGAAAGGTAAAGAAGAGGAAGCTGCAAAATATAACGATTACTTCGAATGGTCTGAACCGTTGAAAAAATGTCCTTCGCATCGTTACCTGGCAATGCGTCGTGGTGAGAAAGAAGGTTATTTGAAACTTACCATTGCACCTGATGCAGAAAATGCAATGGAGCGATTGGATCGCTATTTTGTGAAAGGTGATACTGATTCGGCTGCTCAGGTTCAAGACGCAGTTACAGATGCTTATAAAAGGTTATTGGCTCCCTCTATCGAAACTGAATTTTCAAATCTGTTTAAAGAGAAATCAGACGAAGAAGCAATAAAAGTATTTGCTGATAACCTGAGACAATTATTACTGGCTTCTCCATTGGGGCAGAAACGTGTGCTGGCCTTAGATCCCGGATACAGAACTGGGTGTAAGGTGGTTTGTCTTGATCAGTATGGAGATTTGTTGGAGAATGCCACCATTTATCCACACCCACCTCAAAATGAATATCAAAAATCAAGAGATCTGATCTTAAAGCTGGCAGATAAGCATAAGATAGAAGCTATAGCTATTGGTAATGGTACAGCTTCGCGCGAAACAGAAGCTTTTGCAAAAGGCCTTACTTTTACTCAAAAAGTAGATGTTTTTGTAGTTAGTGAAGATGGTGCATCGGTTTATTCTGCAGGTAAAGTAGCTCGTGAGGAATTTCCTGATTACGATGTAATCGTGCGTGGTGCAGTGTCTATTGGTCGTCGATTGATGGATCCGCTTGCCGAATTGGTGAAGATAGATCCTAAGTCTATTGGAGTGGGGCAATACCAGCACGATGTGGATCAGTCACAATTAAAGAAGTCATTAGATACGGTTGTTGAATCGTGTGTAAACTCGGTTGGAGTTAACCTTAATACAGCCAGTAAACATTTACTGACTTATGTATCCGGACTAGGTCCTCAGCTGGCTCAGAATATCGTTGATTACCGATCAGCCAACGGAGCTTTTGGTTCTCGTGATGAATTAAAGAAAGTGCCTCGTTTGGGAGCAAAAGCCTTCGAACAAAGTGCAGGATTTCTTCGTATCTCATCAGCCAAAAATCCATTGGACAATACAGCTGTTCATCCTGAATCGTACCCGTTGGTAAAAGCTATGGCCAAGGATTTAAATTGTGAAGTGGCTGATTTAATAAAGGATAAAACATTTCGAAGTAAAATTGATTTAAAGCGGTATGTCAATGATAAAGTAGGTTTGCCAACATTAAATGATATAATGCAGGAGCTAGATAAACCGGGACGAGATCCAAGGGCTGCAATCAAGGCCTTCTCATTTGCTGAAGGAATTTATTCGATTGATGATTTACATGAAGGAATGGAGTTGCCCGGTCTTGTAACCAACATTACCAAGTTTGGTGCTTTCGTTGATGTGGGGGTGAAACAGGATGGGTTGGTGCATATTTCACAACTGTCGAACCAGTATGTTAGTGACCCTTCACAGGTTGTTAAACTTCAGCAGCAAGTGAAGGTAAGAGTGATGGAAGTTGATCGTCAGCGTAAAAGAATTCAGCTATCTATGAAAGGTTTGAATTAAGTAATTTCTTTTCAACAGGATTTTTAATGGAAGGGAAGGCAATTGAAAAAGTACTTCCTTTCCCTTGTTCACTTTCAACATCAATATTGGCAGCCATCATTGAGGCAAGGTCTTTACAAAGAAATAATCCAAGTCCGGTACCAGGCTCATTTTGTGTGCCACGGGTAGATATTTTTTGCCCGGGATCAAATATCATGCTAACGTGTTCAGGACTCATGCCTATTCCTTCATCACTGATTTCTATATAAATCATATCGTTTTTTTCGCGCGTACTTATTTTTATCGAGCCATCAACATATGAGAATTTAACAGCATTGGAAATCAGGTTTCTTAAAATAGTATTTAAAATGTCCTCATCTGCAATTATTTGTGCATTGGGGTTAATGAATGTGTGGATGCGTATGCGTTTGTGATTGATGTTGTTATGGAGATGGCCAAGAGCATTGTTAACGACATCCATGATGTAGATAGCATGCGTTCGAGCCTTAATCATATTATTTTGCTGCCTCGACCAATCAAGTATATTCTCTAATAATTCCAAACCCTGATGAGATGATCGTTTAATAGACTTAAGGATGGAAATAATATCTTCATTGTTATATGATTTAAAATCTGCCAGTAACAGGTCTACAATGGATGTTTGTGCTGCAAAAGGAGATTTCAGATCGTGACCAATAATACTGAATAACTTGTTTTTTATTTCAATCGCTTCTTCAAGGCTCTTTTTTTGCTCTTCAATAGTTTGTTTATGTTCTTCCAGTTTTTTATTAAGAATCTTTTCTTTCCTTAGCTGAAAAAGGGTCATTTCGTTTTTCTGTTTTTCCAAAGCCAGGTCAATCTTAACAGAATTTTGTTGTTCTATTGAAACCAGTTGTTTACTTACTAACCTTTTAATCATCTCAGGTACTCCTAATAAGAAATACCCCATTAGTAATAAGTAAGTGCTCTTGTACATTTGTCCCGCCCAATCTGCTGAAGCAACTTGTTCAAGTAGTTCGGGAGAGATATGAGGCGATCGCAAGAAGTAAATAAGATTAAAGCAGAAAATGGAATACAATGTTGAAAATATCACCAACCTACCATCGTATCGTAACACTGCCAGTAAAATCAATACAGGATAAAGAAAGACTGAAGCAGCTGTGGTTACTGCAATTGGTTGAAAATAATAGGAATAATTAAATATGTGTAATGATAAAATTGAGATATCAAATGTTGCTGATAGAAAACGAATCCAGGTAGCGCTGCCAAATCTCTTTAATAAGAAGTTGAGAGCAGCATTGTAAAAAATATAAACACTCGAAAGAAGTAATGAGATAAGAGCTCTTTCTTCATATCCTTCTAGGTAGATGTAGCTTACAAAAAACAGGATTACAATTATAAGAAACCAGCGAAAGTGGATAACTTTTTGTTCTCCCCAAACGGCATCATCTTTAAAAAGACTTCGGAACTGTTGTGTGTTAGGTTTTTGCATTTCAGGTATTAGAAATTCAAATATAAGGGATTTGATTTTTTTAAGTATCCTTAATACCTCATTTTTTTATGAGATATAAAAAGAAATGGATAAGAATGGTGAAAAATATCGTTAAAATAAAGGTCAATCGAATAAAAATTTGTTTTTTAGCATAACCTGAAAAAATCCGAATTATATTTTCGTTAATTCAAAAGCCCGAAATTTATGCAAGAGCTGAATAATTTTCTACAATTAATTGATTCTTATATTGGAAGCCATTACTGGTTCGTATGGTTATTATTAGGAACCGGTCTATTCTTTACAATCTATCTAAAATTTCCTCAAATCAGATATTTTAAATATGCCTTACGCATTGTTAGAGGGAAATATGATAAAGAAGGTGATGAAGGAGATACATCACATTTTCAGGCGTTGACAACAGCTCTCTCCGGAACAGTTGGAACCGGTAATATAGCAGGAGTTGCTTTGGCTGTTCATTTAGGTGGTCCGGCAGCACTTTTCTGGATGCTGGTTACCGCAATGATTGGTATGACTACAAAGTTTGTTGAAGTAACGCTTTCTCATAAATACAGAGAAAAGGCTGCTGATGGATCAATAGCTGGTGGACCAATGTATTTTATGCGGGAGCGTCTGAATATTAAAATGCCATCTGGTAAACTCATTAAAACAGGGAAATGGATTGCCGCAATCTTTGCCTTTGCAACAGTGCTGTCTTCATTCGGTACTGGTAGTTTGCCACAGGTTAACAGTATTTCCAATTCTATTTTTGCCACTTTTGGCTTACCTCATGTAATTACTGGTTTCGTTCTTGCTATCTTATTGGGGTTTGTAATTATTGGAGGTATAAAACGAATTGCTAAAGTGACATCACGACTCGTACCAGCAATGGCTCTTATTTATTTTATTGGAGCTATTTCGGTAATTGGTATGAATTATGAAAATATCTGGCCTTCGATTCAAGCTATTTTTGCTGATATTTTTACAGGATCATCTGCGACAGGAGGATTTCTGGGGGCAACCTTGGCATTTGCTTTTAATCGGGGAGTTAATCGTGGTTTATTCTCAAATGAAGCCGGGCAGGGATCGGCACCAATTGCACATGCTGCTGCACGTGCTCATGAACCTGTTTCTGAAGGTATGGTAGCGTTGCTCGAGCCGTTTATTGATACGATCATCATTTGTACGTTAACAGGACTTACTTTGCTTGCTTCTGGAGTCTGGAACGAGAAGTTGGATAATCGTTTTCAGATGGCAGATTTACAGATTATTCAAGGTGCTGAGTATGATGACAAAACTCCGGAAGGAAGATTGGCATTGGCTAATCATATAAAGGGTGAAGAAACATTGCCTTTGTTCACTGGTAATATGGAAGTGGAAAATGGTGCGATTACATCTGATGTTCAGCTGATACATGCCAGATCCTTAGCTGAAAGTGTGGTTATTAAGAAGGGTAAGAAACCATATACTGGTCGAATAGAAGTTAACGATGGAGTAGTGACTTTACAGGAAGAAGAAATGGGTCTAATTGACCGCATTAAAGCGCAATTCTCAACGGATGATAATAATAAAAAAATTGTTTTCGAAGGTAAATCTCTTTTACATAGCGCACCTTTAACAACAGTTGCCTTTACCAGGGGCTGGTTTGGTTCGTGGGGAAAATATATTGTTTCTATTGGTTTGTTGTTATTTGCTTTTTCAACAGCTATTTCTTGGTCGTATTATGGTGATAGGGCCATAACTTATCTTTGGGGATCAAAAGCCGTCATATGGTATCATTTAATTTATGTAATTGGTTTCTTCCTGGCATCATTTGTTGATACAACTATTATCTGGACATTATCAGGTATAACCATTGCTTTAATGACAATTCCCAACTTGATTGGTTTACTAATTTTACACCGGGAAATGAAAAGTGAAGTAAAGTCGTTTTGGATTGAATATAAAGATCGTTTCCCTGATGAAAAGGGAGTTCCTGTTGATTAACAATAAGAGCGATGACCTCATACATTGTAATTTTTCTTTTTGTTGTTGGAATCATAATTGGGCGACAACTAAAAGACAAGGAAAAAATAAGAAAGAAAGTAGATAAATCTGTGACATACGCAGTTTATCTGCTTCTGTTTTTACTTGGAATTTCAGTTGGTATCAACGACGATATCATTCATAATTTTTCTAGGATTGGCTATAAAGCTTTGTTATTAACTTTTGGTGCAGTTGCCGGAAGTGTATTGCTTGCCAAACTCGTTTATGTTTTCTTCTTTAAGAGATATCAGGATAAGTAATTGCAATGAAAGGAAGTTTAATCATATTGGGTTTTTTCGGGATAGGATTATTAGGAGGATATTTTGATGTGTTCCCTGAATGGTTATTGAATGATGATCTGACTACTTATGCCTTGTTTTTTTTGATGCTTATAGTGGGTATAAGTATTGGCAGTGACAAAGGGGCTTTTTCGGTGTTAAGAAAAATGAATTTTAAGGTAGTGCTGGTACCTCTTTTAGTGATTGTTGGTAGCCTGGCAGGTACTGCTGTGGTGGCATTATTTTTAAATGATATAACCATTCAGCAGGCTATGGCAGTAGGATCCGGGTTTGGTTATTATTCTTTATCCAGTATATTTATCAGTAAAATAAGTGGGCAGGAGTTAGGTGTTATTGCTCTTCTTTCAAATATTTTTCGAGAAATATTTACACTTTTGGCAGTTCCTCTTTTGGTACGTTTTTTTGGAAAGCTTGCCGGAATAGCTTCCGGTGGAGCAACATCTATGGATACAACTTTGCCGGTGATTGTAAAATTTACAGGTAAAGATTATGGCATCATTGCCATCTTTAGTGGTATTATTTTAACCTTACTGGTTCCTGTATTGGTGACACTTATCCTTGAGTTTTAATAGAAAATCTTTAAAATTATATAATCAGCTTAATGTTTAATAATCAGCAATATGTGGGTTGCTGATGTTAATTAAACGTTATTAGATTATATACTATTTTCTTTTTGGTGCAACCTTCATTTATTTTATATGACTTTGATATATGAATAATGAAAAGCACAATTAATACCTAATTAATCTAAAATGATCAATCGTATCTTACCCTTTCTACTCCTGTTCCTTTTTACGAACACCATTTTTGCTGAGGAGGATCCTGTAGTAAAAGATTTAATAACAATAAGTGGTATCATCAAAGATGGTAAAACTGGTGAGGCACTTATTGGTGCAACTGTTTATGTTGAAGAAACCAAAGGAGGTAACATTTCCAATCTATATGGTTTTTATTCTATTTCATTGCCTGCCGGCAACTATCATATGGTTTTTGCATACCTGGGATATGATCCATATAAAGTAGAATTTACTTTGTCTGAAAATCGAGTGATGAATGTTGATTTACAGCCATCCTCCGAATCTATTGAAGAGATTGTGGTTACTTCGGAAAAAAAAGATGCCAACGTGCGGGAACCTCAAATGGGAGTTGAAAAACTCAAAAGTAAAACAATTAAAAACGTTCCTGTTTTGATGGGCGAAACGGACCTGGTTAAGGTCATACAGCTATTGCCGGGAGTATCTCCGGCCAGCGAAGGCTCCAGTGGATTTAGTGTTCGGGGAGGTAATCCGGATCAGAATCTGATTCTTTTAGATGAAGCAAGTGTATATAATGCCGGGCACTTAATGGGTTTTTTCTCGGTGTTTAATAATGATGCAATAAAGGATGTGAAGTTATACAAGGGTGATATACCTGCCAGTAACGGAGGACGTTTGGCATCATTGCTTGATATCAGAATGAAAGACGGTAATTCAAAGAAATTTTCCGGAACAGGTGGTATTGGAACCATTTCGTCACGTTTGACATTGGAAGGACCAATAGTTGAAGATAAAACCTCCTTCATTGTTAGTGGGCGTCGTACCTATGTAGATTTGTTTCTGCCTCTTGCATCTGATGAGGCTGTTCGTGATAACCGATTGTTTTTTTATGATTTAAATGCAAAAGTGAATCATACCATCAATGAAAATAACCGTATCTATTTGAGTGGATATTTTGGACGTGATATTTTTAAGAATGATTTCTCAAAAATGGATTACGGTAATAAAACTGTTACTTTCCGATGGAATCATATTTTATCGCCAAAGCTGTTTTCTAACTTTACGGTGATTGGATCTCAGTATGATTATGCATTGGGAACTGTTGAAGGAGGTGCTGATTCCTTCGAATGGCAATCGGATTTGTATGATTTGAGTGCCAAATTCGATTTCGATTATTACATAAATCCAGAAAATACAGTTGAGTTTGGAGGTCAGACCATATTTCGTGAAATTCTTCCTGGTTTGGCTCGCGGAACCGATGAGAACTCTCTTTATAATGAAATAAAAGTGCCGGAAAATAGGTCGCTGGAACATGCAATATATGCCCAGAATACTCAAAAAGTATCAGACTGGCTGATGTTGAAATATGGTTTAAGGTGGTCTTTGTTTCATAACATCGGTGCTGGTACTCAGTTTTATTACAACGAAAATTATGAGTTCACCCATCAGGAAAAACATGGAACTGGTGAGGTGTATAATACTTATCATGGTAT
This sequence comes from uncultured Carboxylicivirga sp., assembly GCF_963674565.1. Taxonomy (NCBI): domain Bacteria; kingdom Pseudomonadati; phylum Bacteroidota; class Bacteroidia; order Marinilabiliales; family Marinilabiliaceae; genus Carboxylicivirga; species uncultured Carboxylicivirga sp. The sequence goes on along the minus strand of NZ_OY771430.1, from coordinate 3,101,720 downwards.
TGAACCTCGCATTGGAGCCACTTTCATAGTTGGTCAGAATTCATCAATCAAAGCATCCTATAACCGAACATTTCAGTATTTGCATTTAGCTTCTAATTCAACTTCAGGTACGCCTTTAGATGTTTGGTTTCCATCATCACCTAATGTAAAACCTCAAAAGGCTGATCAGTTTGCTTTAGGTGTGTTTCGGAATTTTAAGGAAAATACAATTGAAACATCCATCGAAGGATTTTATAAAAAGATGGACAACAGTATTGATTTTAAGGATCATCCGGATCTTTTACTGAATGAGTATCTGGAAGGCGAACTTCGATTTGGTGAGGCAGAGGCCTATGGATTGGAAATGATGCTTCGCTTTAATCGCCCTAAATGGAATGGTTGGATTAGTTATACTTTATCCAGGGTTGAACGTACGGTACCTGAAATCAATGGAGGGAAGCCTTATCTTTCGCCTTATGATCATACTCATGATTGTAGTATCGTGTTAAACCGGAAATTATCTGAACGTACCAGTTTGTCGGCCAACTGGGTGTTTTATACGGGAGCTCCGGTTACTTTCCCTGTGGGGCGATACGTAGTTGGAGGTGACATCGTTCCATTATATTCTGAAAGGAATGCTGAACGTATGCCTGATTATCATCGTCTGGATTTATCCTTAACACTGGCTGGCAAGAACAAACCAAACCGTAAATGGCAGGGAGAATGGGTTTTTTCGGTATACAATGCTTATGGTCGTAAAAATGCATGGACCATTAATTTTGTTCGGGATGAAGATGATCCAAACATTACCAAGGCTCAAAAAACTTATTTATTTTCTTTTATTCCTTCTGTAACCTACAACTTTAAATTTTGATTATGAAAGCTAGAAACATTATATATCCTGTTATCGGAAGTGTGCTTCTTCTATTTATAAGTATTGCCTGTACTGAAGATATGACTATCAAACTTAATAACACTGAGCCAAGACTCGTCGTAGATGGCCAAATTTCAACTGACACAACATCTCATTTTGTTCGGTTAACTTCTTCAGCTACTTATTACAGTAATACCGAGCCTGTAGGAATCTCAGACGCGATAGTTACAATTCAGGATGATGTTCAGACAATTTTGTTGGAAGAGAGTACCGAATTCCCAGGTTACTATCTAACTCCATCTGATTATTATGGATTACCCGGAAGATCTTATCACCTTACCATAGAAAATGTAGATGTTGATAATGATGGAGTATATGAAGTGTATGAGGCAGAATCTAAAATAAATCCCGTTGCACCAATCGATTCCGTGCGATTGGAATATGAAAGCACATGGGATCTGTGGAAAGTGTTATTGTATGCGCAGGAACCATCAGAAACAAAGGATTTTTACAGTTTTTCAATAGCCTTAAATGATAGTTTACTAACTGACAGATATTCAGAACTAGGTTTTGTTGATGATAAGTTTTTTGATGGAAATTATGCTGGTGGTGTTTGGGTTCAGACAATCGACGAAGAAGATATGGAGCTGACATTGATGGAAGGTGATTGGGTAAAACTATATATGCAGGGAATAACAGTGGAGTTTTATTATTACCTGGAAGCTCTGGAAGAAGAAGTGAATTTTAAAGCACCATTGTTTAGCGGACCTCCGGCAAATGTAAAAGGAAATATCAGTAACGGTGCTCTTGGTTTTTTTAATACTTATAGTTATACAGTAGACTCTGTTAGGTTTATGAGGTAAAAAAAGAAAGCCATTAGCTTAGCTAATGGCTTGTATATTATTTGCTATTAATAATATTAAAAAATTCTTCCCTCGTAGCCTGGTTTTTCTGAAAAGCACCTGTGAAATCAGAGGTTGTGGTGATGGAGTGTTGCTTTTGAACTCCGCGCATTTGCATGCACATATGTTGTGCTTCAATTACAACCGCTACACCTAGCGGGTTTAGTGTGTTCTGGATGCAATCCTTAATTTGGGTTGTGAGTCTTTCCTGAACCTGCAAGCGACGGGCAAAAGCTTCTGCAACACGGGCCAATTTACTTAATCCGGTGATGTGATGGCGAGGTATATATGCAACATGAGCTTTGCCAAAGAAAGGCAACATATGATGTTCGCACATCGAATAAATTTCAATGTCTTTCACAACAACCATCTGTTGATAATCCTCGCGAAACATGGCTGAGCGAATAATTTCTTCTGGATCCATGTTATAGCCCTGAGTTAGAAACTGCATGGCTTTGGCAACACGTAAAGGTGTTTTTTCCAGTCCTTCGCGTTTTGAATCTTCACCCAGTAACTCTAAAATATCTTTGTAATTGGAAGATAATTTGTCAGTTGTTTCATCATCGTAGGTTTCCACTTTTGAATAACCTTTGTTCCCATTTAAAGTAAATTCCATATTCTATTCTTTGAGCTTTTCTTTACTGACCTGCAAATTTGCATTTTTAATCAGATAATTAAGCATATTTTTATTTTGTTTTTTTATTGATTTCCCAACATTGCTTTTACTTTCTCTTCATAAATACGAAGAATCAGATCAAGTTCATGACGGTTTAATGGTTGGTCTATTGTAGCTCTGATTTTTTCTTTTCTAGGAGTTACAAATAAACTCATCGTGCCCAGATTTTCAGAAGTTATTCCAATTGTTCGGTCGGGCGGGATTTGCGTCTTATAAACCGTTCCCCATCGTTGTTCGCGCAAGACCATATCCTGATTCATCTCGCGGTCCATTTTCAATGGAGGTTGTGTTAAAGCCTGATTCGTCGATGACTTGATGTTATTTTGCGCATAGGCCTGATCAGGTGTAATTAATAAAGGCATGTTACGTGCCTGAGCTGTCAGGTTTTCGTAACGAGGAACTACAATTACTTCACTTATTTGAATGGTATCTCTTGTTAAAAAAACACCCATAATGTAATTATTTAAGTCCAGAGAATCCTCAATCTGAATGTAAGTATCTTTAAAACCCAGATACGAAAACTTAATGATTTCTCCTTTTTTTGCCCAGAAAGAGAACTGTCCCTGCTCATTAGATGTAAATCTCTGAGAGTGAATATTAAACTGAGAGTAGGGTAATATCTGAAGGCTGTCTTGCTCAAAAACTACCCCGGAAATCCTTAAAGAATCAATGTTTGTTATCTGTGCCTGACTAATACCAGTAGCAAATACTATACATATGAATAATAAAAATGTTCTCATGATCATTTTTGTTTGGTCTCTATATTTTTATAACAATATTCATTTGTTTTGGTTGGCCGGGCATAAGAAAAAGAAATCCGGCTATTTAAGCCGGAATCCGGTTATTCTATGATAATTTCATCAATACTTCTTTTGGGAACATGATGTTTATCATTTACATCCCGCCAATAAACATGATTGTTATCTTTCATTTCCTCAAGATCAATTTCTTCTTTGGGGTACCCCAGTGCTATAACATGAACAATTTTGTACTGATCGTTGATGCCCAATTCACGTTGTAACTGCAATCTGTTCACCGAACCAATTATACAACCTCCTAATTCTTTCTCTACAGCTCCAAGTAAAATGCTTTGCGAGGCAATACCATCATCACAGAAGTAATTAGCCGATATTGTTGTGTCATTTAAAAGAACGATATATGCAGATGGTTGCTCACCTTTAGCTGGTCCGTTCCATTCTTTTAAATAACCCGCCCATGCCAGATGAGGGAAAATTTTATCATTAGTGGTGGCATCATTGGAAATATAGTATTTTAAAGGCTGAGCATTTCTTGCAGACGGAGATAAACGGGCTAAATCAATCAATTCAATCAGAGTTTCTCTGGCAATTGATTTTTCCTGATGAAAGCGCCGGTAACTGCGGTTTTTCTTAATTAAGTCTTTTAGCATAAAATGGAATTTAATTAGTTGATATACGGATATTAAAAAAGAGACTTAATATACAAAAAATGCAATCAAGTCTCTTTTAAAATTCTTTATTTTTTGAGGATCTTAGAATCTTTCCGAAACAACATCCCAATCAATGATCTTCCAGAAATCTTCAATGTATTTCGGACGAGCATTTTGTTTGTCTAAATAGTAAGCATGTTCCCAAACATCGCAGGTTAAAATTGGTGTATGTCCACTGGTCATAGGATTACCAGCATTACTTTCTTTGGTAATTGCCAGTGTTCCATCAGCCTTTTTTACCAACCATGCCCATCCTGATCCGAATAAAGTAGCTGCAGCCTGAGAAAATTCTTCTTTAAATTTATCAAATGATCCAAATGTTGCATCAATTGCTTCAGCTAATTTACCTTTTGGTGAGCCACCTCCATTAGGAGAGAAAGAAGTGAAATAAAATGTGTGATTCCAAACCTGAGCACCATTGTTAAAAATGCCACCTTCTGATTTCTTAACAATCGTTTCTAAATCAGCATTTTCAAATTCGGTTCCTTTAATAAGGTTGTTCAGATTATTTACATAGGCTTGATGATGTTTGCCGTAGTGATATTCCAATGTAGTTTTAGATATTACAGGCTCCAATGCATCAAGTGCATACGGTAAAGTAGGTAATTCAAAAGTCATAATAAAGTTTGTTTTTAATTTTCGTCTAAAGGTTAAACAAACTTTTCAAAATAGTGTTTTAAAAGGCTCAAAAAAAAATAAAATAAAAAGGGAAACTCTCGTTTGAGCTTCCCTTTTTCCCAGACAAAATGAACAAACTAAACTTTAAAACGTGTTGCTACTTCGTCCCAATTGATCACATTCCAGAATGCTCCGATATAATCAGGACGTCTATTTTGATAATTTAAGTAATACGCATGTTCCCAAACATCCAAACCTAAAATAGGTGTTCCTTTCACTTCAGCAATATCCATTAAAGGGTTATCCTGGTTTGGAGTTGATGATACAACCAGCTCACCGCTGGATTGTTTAACCAACCATGCCCAACCTGAACCGAAACGAGTTGCTGCAGCTTTTGAAAAAGCATCTTTAAACTGATCGAATGATCCAAAGGCTTTGTCAATTGCAGCTGCCAAATCACCTGATGGCTGGCCGCCGCCATTAGGTGACATAACTTTCCAGAACAGGTTGTGGTTGAAAAATCCGCCACCATTGTTTCGCACTGCTGCCGATAGGTCAGAAATGTTTGCTAAAATATCTTCAATGCTTTTACCTGCTAAATCGGTGCCTTCAATTGCTGCATTAAGGTTTGTTGTGTAAGCAGCATGATGTTTTGTATGGTGAATCTCCATAGTTCTAGCATCGATATTTGGTTCTAAAGCGTCGTATGCATAATCTAATTTTGGTAATTCAAATGCCATGTCTTTTTATATTTTATTAGGTTATCAAATTAAAAGACTTACGAATCCAAAAATATTATTTAATTAGATTCAGTCCAAATAATAAAGATAAAAACATCCTAAAATGTTCAATAAAAAAGCAACTTTTTTTAATTCTTTCAGAAATTCAGCAATATACACGGGCTTTTTTTATTCATAATTGTATGGTTATATTCGTGGCTCAATTAAAAAATAAGAATGAATCGTGAAATATTACGCCTGGCTATTCCTAACATTCTAACCAATCTCACAGTGCCATTACTGGGGATGGTTGATATGCATTTAATGGGATATCAGGATAGTGCTTCTTTTATGGGTGCAGTAGCACTGGGAGGAGTGATCTTTAATTTTGTGTATTGGGGATTTGCTTTTTTGCGGATGAGTTTAAGTGGAATGGCTGCTCAGGCTTATGGAAAGGAGAGTGAATCAGAAATGTCAATGCTACTTTTCAGAGGATTATTCCTGGCATTATCAGCCGGATTTATTTTGCTCATTCTTCAAAAAGGGGTCATTAGCTTAAGCTTTTTGGTGTTGGAAGGAAGTGAAGAAGTGAAAGCGCTGGCAAGTGATTATTTCTATGTTCGTATTTGGGCGGCTCCTGCAGCTATTGCATTAATGGTTATTAATGGGTGGTTTTTGGGAATGCAAAATGCCATGTATCCAATGATTATTTCAGTCACTATTAATGTAGTAAACATTATTACCTCTTTTATTTTGGTAAAAGGGTTCGATATGAAGGTGGAAGGAGTAGCATTGGGATCAGTTGTTTCGCAATACGTTGGAATTATTCTTTCAGGTATATTGTTTCTGAAGAAATATAAATACATACTCTCCTATTTTAATATCAGGAATATTCTGCAACGATCGGGTTTGCTATCTTTTCTGAATGTTAGTGGAGATATTTTTCTTCGGACATTGTGTGTGATCATTGTATTTACTTTTTTTACATCTAAATCAGCCGGTACTGGTGATTTGGTTCTTGCCGCCAATAGTGCTTTATTGCAATTTTTATTCTTGTTTTCTTACTTTCTGGATGGCTTTGCTTATGCAGCCGAAGCACTTGTTGGAAAGTTTACAGGTAGTCGTAATCAGATACAGGTAAAAAGGGTAATCAGGTTGCTTTTTGTGTGGGGAGGAAGTTTTGCCATTCTGTTCGTATTATTATTTGCCTTTGGAGGTAAATCAATATTGTTGTTGTTTACCAATCAGAATGAAGTGATAGAAGTAGCTGTGCAATATTTGCCATGGCTGATTATTTTGCCTTTGACCGGTTTTTCATCATTTATATGGGATGGAATTTATATTGGTGCTACAGCCTCAAGACTAATGAGGAACACTATGCTGATGGCAACTTTGGTGTTTTTTGCGATATTTTTGTTATTAAAATCTAACCTTGGGAATCATGCATTGTGGTTAGCCATGAATAGTTTTATGCTTGGGAGAGGACTGTTTCAAACTTTGTTATTTAGGAAATTACCCATTCTTAAGTAATAAAAAAGGCTGTCATGAGACAGCCCTGAAATTAGTTTAATCCTTGCATCCCGAATGATTTAAAATAGCTGAACCATTTTTCTTCAGGATTTTGAATTTGTTTCAATTCGTTTAATGAATCTGATTCATTAACACCTAATTCTAATACTTTATACATATGAATCAGGTTTGATGTCTTTATGTTTCCTCCACAGTGGACGAATATTTTCTTCCCATTCAAACCATGCATAATTCCTTTGAAGGTTGTGTAATGGATTGGTTGAAGCTGACTACAGTCAACAGGGAAATGTATAAAATCTATTCCTAATTTTTCAGTTAGTTCAGCTTCGTTATGCAGATAATTTTTTGTGCTTACAGGAGATAGACTCACAATGGCTTCGAAACCTTTGTTTTTTAATTCTTGAATTTGATCTACTGTAGGTTGGCCTCCAGCTGATAATGTATTGTTGTACTCGAAATAATTATAAATTTCCATAGAGTAATGTTTAATATTTTGAGCAAATGTAAGATAAATATAAAAATGTAAATATCTAGATAATAAAATTTAACGTGTTTTAGCATTTCATTGGTTTACAGGTGAATTGTAATTTGATTTTTTGAATTCAAATGGAATGTTTATGTTTGTATTGAAAAATCTAAATATGTAGATATGGAATTTAAAAAATTAGATTTAAAACCGGAAGGTTCTTGGTTAAGAAGAACATTACAATCTAAACATATTCAAAAAACTGCCATTTACATGGTTGGTGGTGCAGTAATTGGTTTTGTTGTTTATTATTTGACAGATGCCAAAACTGTTTCGGCTATAGAGATGGGTGAAGTATTAAATCATGTTATTGTGGGAGGGTTATTTGGTTTGTTTGTCACAAATAGTCCATGTTCAAGAGGAAGATGTTAATCATAAAAAAAGGCTATTCAAATTATTGAATAGCCTTTTTACTTGGTTTAAATATTTAGGTGCTAACCTCGAACAAACAAAGATTTAATAATATGGCTTGCCATTTTCGGATTCTCTTTTAGTCTTCGTGTACTATAACCAAACCAATCTTTACCATATGGAACATAAACTCGCATACTGTATCCATTATCAAGAATTTCTTTTCTCAATTCAGGTGTAACGCCATATAACATTTGGAATTCAAACTGATTTTTAGGAATGTTATGCTTTTCAATAATCTGATAAGCGCCTTCAACAAGTTTTCTGTCATGTGTGGCAATACCAACAAATACTTTATTAGTAAGTAAATATTCCAAATTCTTCAGGTATGCTTCATTTACCTTTTTAGGATCCTTAAAAGCAATTTCTTTCGGTTCAACATAGATTCCTTTGCACAAACGATAGTTTAATGGCGTTTCTTCGTTGTGAATATCCATTAACTTCTCCAGATCTGAGTATGTACGTCTAAGATAGGCCTGAACCACCAAACCAACGTTTTTAGGGAAGTCGGCCTTTAATCTTCTGTATAATTCAATTTCTAAATCTACACATGCCGAATCCTCCATATCAATTCGTATGAAGTTATTATATTCAGCAGCCTTTGCTACAATCTCCCTGATATAGTTAAAACATACTTCTTTATCAATTAAAAGGCCAAAGCTGGTAGGTTTTAGCGAATAATTTCCCCGCACCTTGTTAGCCTCAAATTGCTCAATAATATTCAGGTAATTATCTTTATTTTCTTTTGCTTCTTCAATGTTTTTAATAAATTCGCCTAAAAGGTCAATTGTAACAGCTATGTTTTTGTCATTAAGCTGTTTGGAGGCTGATATTGCTTCTTCGATTGTTTCCCCGGCAATGTATTTTTTTGAAAAAATCCACACGAATTTTTTGGGGAAGAATGGTATCGTCTGTGCAATTAATTTATTGATCATAGCTTGATATATTTGTAAACACAACGAAAAAATAACCTGTTAAACGGAACTATAATACATTATATGCCGTACTACAGTCAATGCTCTCCGATAAAGGAATTTTTTCGGTTGGGTATGTTAATTGGGTTGTGTAAAATTTGCAAGGAAACGGGGTTTAAAAAATGATTAAACTCAGCGTTTTGCAGAAAAATATCAAACCTGACAAAAATCACGGTTTAACGATAACTCCAACATTGAACAATACAATAGTTTCTTTATCGTTTGCCAATGTAAGTACGACACTAATATTAGAAAGGCTTTATGGACGGTAAAAAAAGAGCTCTTTTAATATTATTCTACCTGCTTTTTCTATTTGTTACTGGAAAGGGGCAGGATTGTAATATTATATCAAAAGCAAACGATATAATACCGGATAAACTATGTGCACCGGTAACTGTTGACTGGACTGTAACCTATAGAGGAGTTAATAATGCAGGAACCAGTGTTGAATTCATTTTTCGGTGGGATGATGGTAATCCGGCTGAAATTATTCCTGCTATCAATACAAGTGGTAATGAGTGGACACTAACATATTCTCATGTATATCCTATAGCGGGTGATAAATGTAATTACGAGCCCAATGTTTCGTTAGTTGTTAATGGTGTTGAGTGTACAAGTAGTATACAAACACAGAATGTAACTGTTTGGGATACGGATGAATATAATGGCGGAGAAATGGCCATTGATCCTTTGGTTTTTCCTATTTGTGTTGGTAATGATGGTACGGTTACTTTTGTAGATAACAGTCAGTGGAATTGTACTCCACCAGATGAAAATGACTTTATTAACGAACGTAAAAGATGGATTCAATGGATATACGGAACAGGAGGGACTAATATTAACACTGCCTTGGTAAATGGGGTTTTAGAAACTTATCCAATGACTGGCACCGTTGATGTTACCACCGAACCTATTTATGGTCCGGTACCGCCTTTAAACACTGCATTACCTATTTATATTCCAAATAATTATAATGTTGGAGACTATTTCGAAATAACACTTCGGAACTGGAATCAATGTAATCCGTATGATGATCCGAATATTCCGGGAACTCCCGCCGATCCGATAAATGGAGATCATCCTCCTGTAATAACAACTGCAATTGCCTTAATAGTTGATATTCCGGATGGAACAGTGAATCCGGCCGGTCCCTTCTGTGAGAATGAAGACCCTGTTACCCTTACTGCTGTTACATCAGGTGGTGTTTGGTCTGGACCTGGGATTATTGATACTAATGCAGGAATATTTGACCCTTCTGCAGCAGGAGCTGGTACACATACAATCGACTATTATGTAGAAGATGGAAATAGTTGTAGTGCAACAGGTCAGGTTGTTGTTGAAGTAATTGCTGCACCATCAGCAAGTATTACAACGGGATCTCCCGTTTACTTATGTCCGGGAACACAGCTTGATCTTGATGGAAATCCATCGGGTGGAGCATTGCCATATACTCATCTCTGGAAAGGAGATACGGCACCATTAAATAATGTAAATTCACAAACTCCTCAGTTTATTACGTCTGTTGAAGGTAATTATGAATTGATTTATCGGGTAACAGATGATAATTCTTGCTATGATGAAGATACTATATTAGTAATGGTAGATTCTGTAGACATCATCTTTGCCAATGATTATATTGAATTGTGTAAAGGCTCGTCTAAAGCTATTGAACCTAATCCTGTTGGTGGATCTGGAGTTTATATACAACATACATGGACTGGAGACCGAACTGATCTGCTTTCGGCAACAGATGTTGAAAATCCTGTTTTTAATGCAACCGAAGCCGGAACGTTTAAGTTTCAATACTATGTTTTAGATAGTCATGGATGTGAGGATTCTGATAGTATAACGGTTGTTGTTTATGAAACACCGATTGCAAATGCAGGACCTGATTCTAAGTCTTGTGGGTTGAGATATTACTTTGAGGCAGTTCCAACAACAGGTTCCGGCACATGGTCTCTTGTAACCGGACCAGGTAATGCTTCAGTTTCTGATTTGGGAGATCCTAATTCATTGGTTATAGTTGATACCTATGGTGATTATATATTTCAATGGACAGAAGATAACAATGGTTGTACAGATGTTGATGAGGTGCAGGTGTCGTTTGTGCAAATTCCAAATCCTCAGGTAATGAATGATGCAGATACCTGTGGATTGGATATGTTATTAGTGGCAACTCCGGATATTGGTGCTGGTTTATGGAAACAGGTTACTGGGCCTGGATCTTCAACTTTTGATAATAATCTGGATGCAAACACAAACGTGTCAGTTGATCTTGCGGGTAAATATAAGTTTGCCTGGGTAGAAATAAACGATATCTGCGAAAGTGGCGATACTGTAACAATTGATTTTTATCCGGTGGTTACAGCTGAAGTAGGTCCTTTTGATGATGCAGGATGTAGCCCTTATTCTAATCAATTTGTGAATCAATCTCAAAATGCGGATTTTTATCTTTGGGATTTTGGAGATGGTTTTGGTTCTAATCAGGTTAATCCATCACATACTTTTTCAAATCCATTACAGGTGCCGGCCGATTATACGTTAAAGCTTTTAGCATATAGTAATTATGGCTGTCGAGATTCGGTTGAATATACCATTACCGTTAATCCAAATACAATTTCAAAATTCAGTAATGATCCGGCACCGGGATGTAGTCCGTTATTGGTTGATTTTACAAATGAATCGGTAGGTGCTACTGAATATGAATGGACGTTTGGTGATGGTTCTTCAGCTTCGGCAGACGAAGATGTATCGCATACTTTTATTAACTCCGAAACGTTTGTAAAATCTTATGAGGTTAAACTGGCAGTGAATAATACCTATGGTTGTCCGGATACATCTAGTACCTATATTACCGTTTATCCATTGGTTGGATATGACTTCACTGCTGAACCTATTGAAGGGTGTCATCCGTTGAAAGTAGATTTTTCAGGTGATCCTGGTGCTTATTCTTATAACTGGGATTTCGGCGATGGAACGATAGTGTCTGGTATAAATGCTATATCTCATATTTTTGAAAATACAACAGCAGGTAGTAAAAGCTTTGATGTGAATTTATACACTTCATCAGTGTTTGGTTGTCTTGATACGGCTCAGGTAGTTATTACTGTTAATCCAAGTCCTGTTAGTATGTTTTCTTGTACTCCAACTGAAGGATGTGCACCATTATTGGTTGATTTTACAAATGAATCACAGGGTGCTGGTACAAGTCATTGGTTCTTTGGAGATGGGCAGTCAACTGACATAGCTGCTGCTGGATCGGTTTCTCATACCTATTTAAATGAAGAGTTGGATTTGAAAACATTTACAGCAAAACTATTGGTTGAAAATAGTTTTGGTTGTAAAGATTCGTCAACTTCAGTAGTAAAAGCATTTCCGGCTGTTCAGGCAGGTATCTCTGATGGAGGTATTGGATGTTCTCCATTTGTGGAAACAATTCTAAATGAATCAGCTGGTGCAGTTAGTTTTTCATGGGATTTTGGTGATGGCAATACAATTAATAGCTATAACGGAATAAATGAATTTATAAATACGGGTACTGAGCCTTCTGTGTTTAACGTAGCAATGACTGCTACTTCTTCGTATGGATGTAAAGATACTGCATACACAACTGTAACAGTAAATCCTAGTCCCGTTAGTAGTTTTCAAACCACACCTTCTTCAGGATGTGCCCCATTGAATGTGGAGCTTACTAATTCATCCATTGGTGCTGAATATAGCAAGTGGTATTTTGGTGATGGAACGTTACAGGAGGTTGCAGGAAGTTCTAATATAGTCCATGTTTATGATAACGATGAATATGCCATGGCAAATTATACTACCCGTTTGGTGGTGGGTAATAGCTATGCATGTAAAGATTCTTCAGAAACGATTGTTCAGGTATTTCCTAAAGTTATGGCATCGATTAGTGATGGTGAGCAAGGCTGTTCTCCTTATGAAGAAAGTTTCATTAATAATTCTGAAGGAGCTAATAAGTTCTATTGGAATTTTGGAGATGGAAATTCATCGACTTCTTATACAGGTAAGAATATCTTTTTGAATTCTACCTTAAATGATCAGGTTTTTGATGTGTCGATGATAGCAGAATCTTCGTTTGGGTGCAAAGATACTGCCTATACCAATGTGACGGTTTACAAAACTCCTGATGCTTCTTTTAATGCCAGTCCAAAGAGTCAGCAAATGCCGAATTCAACGGTTACTATTGAAAATACAACGGCTCATTCAGGATGGAATTATACATGGTGGTGGGGCAATGGAGATAGTTATGAAGGACAAAATCCTGTTTCTTATACTTATGCCGAATCAGGTGATTTTGATATTAAATTAGTTGTGAAGGGTGAGCATTGTTCCGATTCAACTTATGAAGCTGTTGAAATTCTGCCAATGTTACCAACCATCGATTACGGCCCTGATACATTGGGCTGTCCACCTTTAACTGTTAAATTTTATAATAATAGTATAGATGCTCATACTTTTCTTTGGGATTTTGGAGATGGAAATATTTCAACAGAGAAAGAGCCAACTCATACCTATTATACTACCGGTGATTATAAGGTGACTTTAACTGCTGAAGGGTCAGGAGGAGTAATTGAAGCGGATGATGTAACGGTTACTGTTTTTGAAGTTCCGGTAGCTGATTTTGAGGTAAGACCAATAAAAGTTAAACTGCCACAAACTGTTTCTTTTATCAATAAGTCAGAAGGTGCAGTTGCATATTTATGGGATTTTGGAGATGGTAATACTTCAACAGAACATTCCATTCAATATTTGTATCAGGAACCCGGCACATACGATGTTACACTGCTGGTTGAGAATGATAAAGGTTGTACAAACGAACGTATTATAAGGAGCGCAGTTGTGGCTGAAGCTGCCGGAGAGATTGATTTTCCGAATGCGTTTACACCAAATCCCAATGGTCCCAATGGTGGGCAATATACGGCAGGTGATCCTGATAATTTTGTATTTTACCCATTTGTTCAGGATGGTGTTGTTGAATATAATTTGAAGATATTTACCCGTTGGGGTGAATTGATTTACGAAAGTGAAGATGTTAAGATTGGTTGGGATGGTTATTACAGGGGTAAGTTATGTGCTGCTGGCGTATATATCTGGAAAGTTGTTTGTAAATATTCTAATGGAACCATTGAAACCCGCACGGGTGATGTAACCTTGTTTAGATAATGAAGAATAGAGTTGGTATATATATAATAATAAGTCTCTTTTATTTTGTTGGTGCAAAAGGGCAGGATATGCATTTTTCGCAGTTCTATGCCAATCCTTTGTATTTAAGTCCTTCGTTAGCAGGAGCAACAGATGGAGGTAGGCTTATTATGAATTACCGTAATCAATGGCCAGCAATTAATGAAGCTTTTTCCACTGCCTCTGTTTCTTTTGATAATTTCTTTTCCAGTTTTAATAGTGGAATAGGTTTTTATTTGATACAGGATAAAGCGGGTAGTGCTGGTTTGACTACCACACAGGCAGCTTTTCAATATTCTTATAACCTTTTATTGTCGAGCGATTGGCAGGTGATTCCTGCTATTCAGTTTTCGTACGGAAATAAAGCCGTCGATTTCAGTAAAATTATTTTTCCTGATCAACCGCCTGGGTCTGGTGGTGGATCTGGTGGTTGGGATCGGTTAACCAATGAACAGGTTCAATATATAGATTTGGCTGCTTCTGTATTTTTTTACAGTTCAAAATACTGGATTGGAGTAACGGTTGATCATCTGGCTAAGCCGAATTATTCATTTATGAATGAAAAAGCTGAGGTTGATTTAAAGTCAGTGGTTTTTGGAGGATATAATATATGGACAGAAAGGCGCAGAAACAAGGGCATGAACAGAGCTTTTTCAACATCATTCAGATATCAGAATCAGGCAAATCAAAATCAGTTGGATGTAGGACTTTATTGGTATAATGGTCCTCTTGAACTGGGTTTTTGGTATAGAGGGTTACCAATTTTTAATGAAGCAAAAAGCTCGGCAGTTAACCAGGATGCAATTGTGGCATTACTGGCATATGATTTTGGCATGGTGCGCGTAGGATATAGTTATGATATTACAATATCAAATTTAGGTTGGGCAACTCAGGGAGCTCACGAACTTTCGATGATTTTTGAATTTAATCAGAAAGGGAATCTTCGTATGGGCGGTAAGCGACCAGCAGTTCCTTGTAGTGAAACAGCTAACCCGAATAGTAGCGGTGGTAAATATCGCAAAAAGAGAAGAAGAATATTTTAAATAAAAATGCCGCGTAATTGTTCCGCGGCATTTTTAGTGAAATCAGACTATATTATTGAATCTCCAGTATTCGTTTGGGTTTTGGTTTAGCCTCTTCAGTTTTAGGAATTGAAATGGTTAAAATCCCATTTGTGTATTGAGCTTCAATTTTAGATTCCTGTACTTTCCCTTTAGGTAATGTAAAAGATCTGCTAAACGAACCGTATTTGTATTCATAATGAGAATACTTAATGTTTTCATCTGTTGGTTCATTATTCTTTTCAACCGAAATTGTCAGGATGTTGTTGTCAATTTCAACTTTGAATTCATCTTTTTGATATCCCGGTGCAGCTACCTCAATCTGATAACTTTCTTCACTTTCTCTAATGTTAACCTTAGGTTGACTATTTCTGGTGCCAAAATATTGATCTGGTTCTACAAAAAAATCTCTTCCTAAGAAGTTGTTAAACCAATCGTTTGTCTCTGGTAATTGTCCGTTAAATTTTCGTACAAGTTTCATAACTATATCTCCTATTTTTTTAAGTTTTTAATTTTTTTCATTGTTTGGAGAAGATATTTCAACATTAATGCCAACAGGTATTTTAAGACAATTCGTCTTTATTATATTAAAACAAACATGTCAAAATGACTTAATTGAAGTTTTATTTACGTCAAAATGGCTGATATGTCTTACATCGAGATCAAATAATGATTTGGAATTGCATTAATGAGGATTAAATGCTGGCAAAGGATAATCTTAACTTAAGATAGAAATAACAAACCCGTAACGGCTATACTGCTTAAAAAGGAGACCTTTGGCATTGTTACGAGAGATTTTTCCTCCCAACAATTCCTGTGTGTAGAGGTGGCTTGCCTTCGGTTAGCTACCTCTTTTTTTTCAAAAGAGATAAATAAAAACGGAGCCAAGAATGACTCCGTTTGATAATTTTTTATTTTAATTCTATAGTGTTTATCTTGGTTTAAATCCAGAACAGAAACAGTAGTGGGATGATGATTCCGGCAATCAGATACCATTTCCCACTACCACTTAGTCCTTTGGGACCTTTGACTAAAAAAATACCTGAAAGAGCAAAGAAGATAAGTGAAAAAGCAAAAATATCTCCGAGCCAAATCCAGTATTTTACCTTGTTATAGTGTAATTTATTTATAAAATATACAATTGGTTTTTTAGTGTTGCACTTATAATCAATAATACCTGAATTTACTTCGTAGATGCCAAGGCCGCCATCAAGCATAACTCGATAATGAGTTTCGTCAAGTATTAAAACCCTTTTAATCTCAGGTATATCATCTATGTTTTTCCAGGCTTGAATAATTTCATTGGTATTCAGGTTTTTATCAATCTGTATACTTCCTTCTTCTTGTTTAAATGCAGGATCTGAACCATTTATATGATTCATGATGTATCCTGAAATTCCGTAGATAAGTGAAATGCCAACCATAAGATAGCCAAGATCGCGATGTAGGATGCGAAGCCATTTGCGAATCTTCTTACTCGATAACTTCATAGCTTGTTCCTTCTACAAAGTAAATTGAGTAATGATCTTTACCGTGTTTTTTCATCCAGTCACGCATGTCGTTAATGTTGCTTAGTTCAGTGGAGCAGGATTCTGCAGATCCATCTTCAGCTTTGTCTTTTAATTCGTTTTCCCATTGATCAATGTATTCCTTGGTAAGTCTTCTTTCTTTTAAAGTTCCACTAACGACTAAAGTATTGCCAATCAGGTTTTGGTCGAAGCCGTTAATTTCGCCACCTGCCTCAACTCTAACTGTAAAATTCTCATCATTGCCCACTAAAAAGGCTCTTTTACCTGAGTGTTTACAAGTGTGTGTAACATGACCTTTAAGTTTTATTTGTTTTTCAACTAATTGGTCCGCGCTGTCAAGTAAATTGTCTACCAATATTATATCATCAGCTTGTTCGGATGAATTTTTTTGAGAAGTTGAATTGCATGCAGATAATGCGATAATACACATCAATGTAAGGATGGATAAATTTTTCATGTGTTCTTGTTTAGTTGATTATTTTTCTGGAAAAATAAAAATAATAAATGTTGTACCTAAGTAATCAAGTTTTGCTCATTATTTAATGAAGAGAATGTTTTTTTAACAACGGCTTAACTTTTTATTTGCTGGGTTTGTTTTTCTAAAAATGATCCGGAAAGGTAAAATGCTGTATCTTTGGAATTATATTAATGGATGATAAAAAAATAGATATTTTATGAAAAAGAGTTTAATTATACTGTTTTCTCTAATAGTCATGAGTTTATTGTCGGTAAACGCCCAAATTAAAGAGCCGGTAAAATGGAAGATTGAATTAAAACAGGTAAATCAATATGAAGTTCAGGTGGTTGCAACAGCAACTGTTGATGAGGGGTGGAAAATATATGGATTGAATGTTCCTGAAGGTGGACCTGTGGCTACAACAATCACCTTTGAAGAAGGTGAAGGTTATCGTCCTTTAAAAACGGCTGTTGAAGTTCAAAAAGCGACAGTTAAGCATGATGAGGTTTTTGATTTGGATGTACCCTTCTTTAAGGAAAAGGCTGTTTTTACTCAAAATGTGAGGGTAACAAAAAAACCTTCAAAAATAAAAGGCTATGTTACATTCATGTGTTGTGATAATGAAACATGTTTGCCGCCAACGGATGTTGAATTTGAGTTTGAAGTCAAGTAAAGGAATTAAAAAAAAACAAAGCCCCGGAATAAATATATGACGGGGTTTTTAATTATTAGTTAAGAATTTTTAATTTGAATTAGGAACCGGGTATGGTAAAGTTGATAGCTAGTGATATGGATGGTACTCTTTTGAATTCTCAGAAGAAGTTGCCTGTTGGGTTTGAATCAATATACGGAAGATTGCGTGATGCTGGAATCTATTTTGTTGTGGCCAGTGGAAGGCAGTTTTATACTTTGGAGGAAGAGTTTGCGCATTTCGATCATGATATGTTTTTTATTGCAGAAAATGGCGGATATATCAAATGGGGAAAGGATGTGCAGTTGCTAAAGCCTATGAAAACCGTTAATGTTGAAAAATTAATTAAGCATGTAAGGGATATTGAGGGTGCTGATATTGTTTTGTGTGGTAAAGAAGGTGCTTATGTAGAGTCTCGTAATGAGCGTTTTCTTGCAGAAGCTCGTTTGTATTATCATCGTTGCACTTTTGTTGAGGACCTTTTAACTGTAGAGGATGATGTGTTGAAGATAGCGGTTAATGATTTTTATAATCTTGAATCTACCACGCTGAAGTCAGTACAGGTATTTTCAGATCAGTTTCAGATTAGTACTTCAAGTTCAATTTGGTTGGATGTTATGCCATTGGGAGTTAATAAAGGTGAGGCAATTAAGTTTCTTCAAAATAAGTTAGGTGTCTCGGATGAAGAGACAATGGTTTTTGGTGATTATCTTAATGACTTTGAGATGCTTGAATCCGCTGCGTTTAGTTATGCAATGGGAAATGCACATGATGATATAAAGAAAATTGCCAGGTTTCAAACGAAAACGAATGATGAAGATGGTGTGATGGTTGTGTTGGAAGAATTGTTGGGTAGTTGATTGTAAATGATAATATTAATGATGAAGGTAGCTTTGCTGCCTTTTTTTATTTCTCAAAATTAGACAAAAAAAGAGGACAGATACGTTTACCTGTCCTTACCCTTAAATCAGCTAACTAAATCCCAGTTATATGAAAAAATCCAATGCAAATTTGGTGGGATTTTTTTATTGTCGTGTTATGCGTAAGTTAACAACAGACTAATTATTTGTTAAACCTAAATTGAGTTTTGATTTTAAAAAAAAGTAGGACAGATACGTTTATCTGTCCCTACCCTTAAATCAGCTAACTAAATCCAAGTTTTATGAAAAAATCCATTACAAAGATGGGGGTTATTTTGAATTGTACAAACAAAAATATGTTAAAAAATATAAAAACATTAAAATTAGAGGGGGGTGGCGTGAAAAAAACAATAAAAAATAAAAGGATAACATGAAATAAAGGGGGTGATGTGTTTTAAAAGACATTTATTGTCTTTTAATTTCAGTTTAAATGGGGTGTTGTACTCTTGATTGATGAAAATTTCATGGCTTTTAGTTAAAAATGGCGGTTCTGATTGATGTTTGATGTAAATGTGAATTGATTAGTTATAATTTGAATTTTTGAATGCATTTTTTATTGATAAAATGATATTGAGTGATTGAATAAAGCAAATAATAAACGAGAGAAGTGAAAAAAACAAAAAGAAGGAATCATTTATTGTAAAAAAATAAGTGATTCCATAAAATAGTCAGTCAATAAATAAATCAATTTCAAATATGATGAAAATGGTTACTTTTGAGTTGAAATGATTAGAAGTATCTTACTGTAAGCTGCAACCAAACACAAGTTTTAAAATGAATACAGCCGGGCATTCTAAGGCCATAACAAAATTACTTTTACATCTACATCCTAATAAGGTAGATGCGCAATCAATTAAATTTACACGAACATTTGGTTTGGGAGGTATAGCAGCTTTGTTATTTGTTCTGCTATTTGTTTCAGGAATGTTGTTGCGTTTTGCCTATGTTCCATCGGTTAAAGGAGCTTATGATTCCATTATAGAATTGGAGAATCAGGTTTTGTTTGGCCAATTATTGCGAAATCTTCATTATTGGAGTGGTATGGCTCTGGTGCTGGTTTCATTTCTACATGTATTAAGAGTGTTTTATACTCAATCCATTTATCACGAAAGAAGGAAGAATTGGATGTATGGAATGTTTATAATGTTTCTGGTGGTGTTTTCAAATTTCACAGGTTATCTGTTGCCATGGGATCAATTGTCTTTTTGGGCAGTAACCATTATGACCAACATGTTAAGCTATATTCCTATTGTGGGAGACGTCATAGCCGACATGGTTAGAGGGGGTGATGAAGTGACAGAAATAACTTTGCTTCGATTCTATCATTTCCATACTGGTTTATTGCCTTTGTTGATGGTTTTTCTTATGTCTGTTCACTTTTGGTTGGTACGTAAATCTAAAGGTGTTACTGTTCAGAATAATGATGAAAAAGTTATGGTGCCCACATATCCAAATCTATTATTTAAGGAGATTGTAGTGGCTCTGATTGTAATTATTGTTTTGTTTCTTTTGTCTATGATGGTAAATGCTCCTCTTCAAACAAAGGCAAACCCATTAATTAGTCCTAATCCGAGTAAGGCACCATGGTATTTTATGGGGTTTCAGGAATTGCTACTTCATATCCATCCCGGATTCGGAATATTTGTAATTCCATTGTTAGTGACGGCTTTTTTAGTTTATATTCCTTTTATAAAATATACAGATTTAAATGTTGGTGTTTGGTTTAATTCTAATAAAGGTAAGAAGCTAACTGTTATTTCATTTGCTTATGCTGTGGTGTTGACTTTACTTGTGATTATTACAAGCGAATTCTTTCTGGATCTTCGCGATTGGATGCCACAGGTTCCGTTGCTGATTAGTACAGGCTTATTGCTATTGCTTTTATATTTGGTTCCCGCTGCTGCGTTCCTATATTTTTTAAAATCGAAATACAATGCTTCCAAAGTTGATTTGGTAATGGCCATGTTTACGATAATAATTGTCGCTTATATTGTAATGACCATTGTGGGAAGCTTATTTAGGGGAGAAGGAATGCATCTGTTTGCTTAATTTTTAAGAATGCGATTAATGAAATTTAAATTAAACCGACGAACATTTATTAAAAGAGCTGTATATGCACTTTTATCACTTGAAATAATTTATGTTTTTACGGGAGTTTTGCGCAAGAAGAAAAATAATAGGGCTTCAGATGGTTGGTTTGATGCCGGGAACATCAATTTTTTCGAAAAAGGGAAAGTATATCCATTTGGGGCTGCACATTTTTATTTGTCTCGTTTGGAAGATGGTGGCCTTATAGCTATCTCGATTCATTGTACTCATCTGGGATGTGCTATTCAGTTTAATCAAAATAAAGATCGATTTGTGTGTCCGTGTCATGCTTCTTCTTTTAATAAATACGGCGAGGTTTTATCTCCTCCGGCAACCAGGGCGTTGGATATTTATCCGATTTCTATTCAGGATGACAAGGTATTAGTGGATGTTAATAATCCGGTAAGGAGAAATAAATATGAGAACTCACAAGTAACCTATGTATAGATGACTAATATTTTAAAATATAGTAAGATTATTCGAATACTGGGCATTGTGACTCTAATGCTATTGCCTGTATATTTGTTGATTAAAACTTATGTTGCTAATGATGAGGTTACAGTTGATAAGGCTGATTATAAAGGTGTTGAAACTTGTATTGAATGCCATCAGCCTGAATATAATGAATGGTTGCAATCGCATCATAACAAGGCTATGGATGATGCTACTGATTCATCAGTTTTAGGTGACTTTAATAATGTTGTTATTGAGGCTCAGGGCATGAATCATCGATTCTTTAAAAAGGATGGCCGATTTATGGTTAATACAGATGGTGCAGATGGCACAATGCAGGATTTTGAAGTTAAGTATGTATTTGGGAATTATCCGTTACAACAATACCTGGTTGAATTTCCTGGAGGACGATTACAGACACTCGCTCTTACCTGGGATTGCGACAGTAGTCGCTGGTATCATATGGCCGATTATATTTATGCTGGTCAGCAAATAAAGAATGATGACTGGTTACATTGGACGAATCAGGCGCAGAACTGGAATAGTATGTGTGCCGATTGTCATTCAACTAATTTAAAGAAAGGATACGATCATAAAACGGATACGTACAATACGACATGGTCGGAGATTAATGTGAGTTGTGAGGCATGTCATGGTCCGGCATCAAAACATCTTGAATGGGCCTCTTTGCCTGAATATGCCCAGGAAGATATCGATAATTACGGACTTGTTGTAAAAACAAGTGGAATTGATCATACTCAGTATGTCAATAATTGTGTTCGATGCCATAGTCGAAGGGCTTCTTTACAGGATTTTGATCATCATTCGAAAAATATTTATGACCATGTAATCCCAAATTTACCGGAAGATCCAACGTGGTATATTGATGGGCAAATTCTTGATGAAGATTATGTGTATGCTTCATTTATGCAAAGTAAAATGCATATGAAAGAGGTACAATGTAATGATTGTCATAATGTACACAGTGGTAAATTATTGTTTGGAAATAAGGGTAAACAATATAATCAGTTGTGTGCTCAGTGTCATGTGCCTGATATTTACGATACTCCAGAGCATCATTTTCATAAAACAGAAGGAATGGAAGGTGAGTCGTTGATTTCGGAATCCGGAATTAAGATGGATGTTGGTTCGGGTGCATTGTGTATCAATTGTCATATGCATGGACGTCATTATATGGGAGTGGATTATCGTCGTGACCATAGTTTTCGGATTCCCAGGCCTGATCTGACCATGAAATATGGTGTGCCTAATGCCTGTAATCAATGTCATGTTGATAAAAGTGCTCAATGGTCAGAAAACTATATTAAAAAATGGTTTGGTGAAAGTCGTCGATATCATTTTGCAGAAGCTTTCAGTGAAGCACGTCGTGAAGATACTTCTGCTATCAGGCACTTGAATATTATTGCTGCTGATGAATTGTACCCGATGAGTATACGTGCTCTGGCTATACAGCATATGGGAACATATTTTCAGGATTCACTAAAGCTGCAGGCTGATAGTTACATTCATCATTTATATCCTACAATAAGGTTGGCTGCTCTTCGGGCAACAACAGTGCAGTCTGAGGAAGATATTAAAATGATGATGCCCATGCTGAATGATGAAACAAAGGCAGTTCGCACAGAGACTGCCCGCATCCTTTTAGCTGCAGGAGAGAGTAATGTACCAGCCAATTATAAGAAGAGTTATCAAAAAGCATTGGATGAATACGAGCAAGTGTTGATTTATAGTGCTGATTTTCCAACCGGTAAATTCAATTTAGGTAACTTTTATTATAATCAGGGTAAAACGGAACTGGCTGTAGAGTGGTATTTGAAAACTTTAAAACAAGACAAAGAATTGCATTTTGTGAAACTTAATCTTGCACATGCCTATAATCGCCAGGGGGAGAATGATAAGGCGGTAGAGCTTTTTGATGATTACCTGAAGGATGAGCCAGATGATGCAAATGCAATGTATTCGTATGGTTTGTTGCTTTCTGAGATAAAGAAGTATAATGAGTCGCTGCAAATGTTGGAGAAGTCATATTTGCTAGATCAAAGTCGTCCAAGAGTGGCACATAATATTGCAATGATGTATGATTTTATGGGCGATAAGGGGAAGGCTGAAGCTTATCTGAAAAAGGAAATTAATCTGATGAAAGATTATAACAGTAATGCCGGTTTATTACAGTTTTATTTGAATAACGGTATGCAACAAAAAGCACTGTCTTTTGCTCGTAATATGCTGAATAGTTATCCTGAAGCTTCGCAGGATCTGAATCAGGTGATTCAGCAATTGGAGGGAAGATAGAGTTTAAGTTATTATAGAAACAAAAAAGAGATTATTCAATTTGAATAATCTCTTTTTTGTTTGTGACTCAGCTGGGGCTCGAACCCAGGACCCCATCCTTAAAAGGGATGTGCTCTACCAGCTGAGCTACTGAGTCAACGCTGATAAAAAAAGCGACTAAAACTGTGTTTAATCGCCTCTTGTTTTTTTGTGATTCAGCTGGGGTTCGAACCCAGGACCCCATCCTTAAAAGGGATGTGCTCTACCAGCTGAGCTACTGAATCAACGCTGATAAAAAAGCGACTAAAAAGTTATCTTAATCGCCTCTTGTTTGTTTAGTGATTCAGCTGGGGTTCGAACCCAGGACCCCATCCTTAAAAGGGATGTGCTCTACCAGCTGAGCTACTGAATCATCCGTTTTTCTCAATTGCGGTGCAAAGATACATCCTTTTCTTTTTATTCCAAATTCTGTTGCAAAAAAAAGAACTTGATTTTGTTGTTAAGATCGCGTTGTGTCATTTCAACTATTCATATCAGGTTGGAATTCAGGATAACTTTATGGGATGTTAAAAAATCTTATTTGGTGAATTTTCTTCGTAACTTTATAAAGATAGGTCTGCATTATTATGGAAAAGATTGATATTAGAAGGGCTTCCGTTAGTGGAATGTTTTATAGTGATAATGCCGTGGAATTGCGTAATTCGGTTGATTCTTTGTTACAGGAGGTAAACAATGTGTTGACTCATGATGAAGTATTAAGAGCTGTGATTGTTCCTCATGCCGGTTATGTTTATTCAGGAGAAGTTGCTGCCAGTGCATATGTGCAAATCAACCCGGATGCAAAGTATAAGCGAATAATACTTATCGGTTCAAGTCATTATCATCGTTTCAAAGGTGTTTCAGTTTGTTTGAAGGAGGCTTATGAAACACCCCTGGGATTGGTTGAAGTTGATGTTGATTTGGCTAATCAACTAATAAAAAATTGTAAGTATCTAAGATATCTTCCTGAAGCACATGAAAAGGAACATTGTTTGGAAGTTCAATTGCCCTTTTTGCAAAGGAGATTAAATAATAAATTTAAAATTCTTCCAATAATAGTAGGAGCTGATGATGAAGAAGTGATTGAAGAAGTGGCAAATGTTTTGAAATATCTTTTTAGTAATGACAACCTTTTTATAATCAGTACAGATTTTTCCCATTATCCTGATTATGATGATGCTGTTCGGATTGATTCAGTTACAACAGAAGCTATTTTGAAAAATTCTCCGGATGGTTTAAGAAAATTTATAATTGATCAAAAGGATAGTTTGGTTCCGGGACTTGTAACTAATTTATGCGGTTGGACAGCAGTTTTATTATTTCAGTCATTGAGTGAGGATGTAAATGGTTTAAAATATCGTCCTGTCTTATATCAAAATTCAGGAGATAAAATAATGAGAGACCATTCGCGGGTGGTGGGTTATCAGTCGATAGCTGTTTTTGAAAAAAAAGGTTTTGATCTTTCAATCCATGCACGTAAACAGTTGTTATCGTATGCTCGGCAAGGATTGTATAATTACTTTCATTTAGATGCTGAAGAAATTGAATATCCGGATTATCCCTTGAATGTATATTTAGGAGCCTTTGTATCTGTATATGTTTTTGGCAAATTGCGAGGTTGTATTGGCACATTTAGTCCGAATCAACCCTTAAAGAATTTAGTTCAAAGATTAGCTGTTGATGCTGCCAGTAGGGATTCCAGATTTGAAAAGGTTTGTAAAGATGAGTTAGATGAGCTTACTCTTGAGATATCAGTGCTGGGACCGTTAATTCCAATTTCTTCAATTGAAGAAATAGAAATCGGAAGGCATGGTATTTATGTTTGCAACGAATTTAAATCAGGAACTTTCTTGCCTGTAGTGGCTGTTCGCAATGGATGGACTAAGGAAGAATTTGTTTCATACTGTGCTAAAAATAAGGCTGGATTAACAAGTGAAGAATTAAAAAGTGCAAAACTGTATATTTATGAGTGTACAGTTGTTTCAGAGGTTGATGATGATTTATCATAAAAAATGAAAGAGGCTAGCTTTTATATATCAAAACTGAATAAGGTTAAATGTGTTTTGTGTCCCCATACATGTGTTTTGGAAGAAGGTCAAATTGGATTATGTCGGGTAAGGCAAAATATAGAGGGAACCCTTTTTTCTTTATCGTATGGAATGGTTTCTGCAATGCATGTTGATCCTATTGAGAAAAAACCACTTTATCACTTTCTGCCCGGTAGCAAGTCGTTTTCAATCAGTACCAATGGTTGTGTATTATCCTGTTTGAATTGTCAAAACTGGCAAATTTCACAAAATTCTGTCGATGAGCATAGTGCACAAAAGTTAGCACCTGAATCGATCGTCAAGATGGTATTGGATACAAATTGCGAGAGTATCTCATATACTTATACTGATCCGGTGGTTTTTTACGAATTTATGTTGGATGTTGCAGAAAAGGCAAAAGATCATGGAGTAAAAAATGTCTTGGTTTCATCTGGTTATATGAACTCCAGACCTTTGAATAATTTGTTGCCATATATAGATGGAGCTAATATTGATTTGAAGTGTTTTGATGATAAAATATATAACAAATTAAATGGAGGATCACTTAAGCCTGTATTGAAAGCATTGCAGTTGATTAATGATTCTGATACCTGGCTTGAAATAACCAATTTGATTATACCTGGATGGACAGATGATGTCAATATGATTGAAAAGATGTGCAGATGGCTTGTAAAAGAAGGTTTTGGACAGGTGCCCCTTCATTTTAGCCGTTTTGTTCCAACATATCATCTTTCAGATTTAAATTTGACATCATTGGAGGTTCTTTTGAAGGCCAGGCAAATAGCAGCAGAAGTCGGCATGAAATATGTTTATATAGGAAATGTGCACAAACAGAATGTTTCTTCAACCTTTTGTCCGAATTGCAAGACAGAAATGATTAATCGTGATGGAGGCATAAGGATCGCTAACTTAAGAAGTGATGGAAGTTGCCATATTTGTGGAGATAGAATTGATGGAGTTTGGGAGTGAAAATGTTAAATATTGCTTTGGAGGTATAAAAATATAGGGGGGTAATTTGAAAAATATGCATTTTGTCTTGCTTTTATGTTCGAAACTGAAAGTAAATATGGATTATAACTTAAAAAATCGAAAGGATTAGGAATTTTTAAGATAGTCTGGGTCTTAAGTGGTGCTTGTTTTATTTATAATTAGCCTATTTTTGTTCTATCAAACTAGATGTAGATGCAGGATTATATCAAACCTAATAAAAAAGTCAATTACGGGCTGGATCTTAACAAAGTTGTTGTTGGTCAGGAGATAGTTAGTCATTTTAGTATTACGGCTGATGAATCTATTCATAGTTTATGGAGTGGTTTTATGCCTACTTCATCTTATACTGAAAATAGTCGTGAATTTGCTGGAATCCTTGGTTTTCATGAATTATATCTTCCTTATGGCTTTTTATTGAACCTGACCTTGAGTTTGGGAGTTGAAAATTTCGCCCATTCAAGTTTACTGCATCTTGAAATACGAAATGCATTATATCTGAATCCTGCCTTTGCGGGTGATACTTTAACCTGTGAAATAACTATAAAGTCGGTTGAACCCACGTCAAACAACAGATATTCAATTATAATTTCTGAGCACGTGCTTTCGAACCAAAAAGGGGAACGTATCTTTTCGCTTGAAAGGGTTACCCTTTTCCCTTATATTGATGGTTGTGGCGATGAAAATGCTAAAGGAAACAGTAATTTAAAGAATCACCATTTTAAAGAAAAGATTTTAGCCAGAGTAAGAGGGATAGAACTCGAAAATAAGATTAAGGATTTTGAGCCTGGTGACCTTATGTTGCATCCTTTTGTTCGTCCTGTAGGAAAAAGCGAGAACCTGTATTGGGCGACTTACTTTAAAAATACGCATCCCATACATTATAATTACCAAAGATATAAACCGGGTGAGATCGTTGTTTCGGGTGGTATTGTTGTTTCGATGGTTCTTAGCATTGCCAGTCGTGAGTTTCGTCAGTTGCTATCTCCCGAGATTGTAAGAGCTTTCCATGTAGTGCCTGTTGTTGCGGAAGATCGTATCGGGGCCTTTAGTTTTGTAAAAGAAGTAGCTCAGATTATGCCAGGTTTTGAGGAATTAACCCTTCTTACATTTGGTGTTAGAAATGTGGATACAGAGATGGATCTGGGTGATATCGCTTTCCCTGTCGAGTTATTTAGTGATCTGAAACGTCCTTCGGATGTCGAAAGAGTTTTAGAAGATAAATGTCCTTCCCTTACCGGAATTATTTGTTGCGTTGCGGAATGGAAGATTTTGAGGAAGGTGGAGATAATTTAGTTCGATTAGATCACTAAATTTTTGTGATGTAGAAGATGGCTCCTTAGTCTAATATACAACTATGTTTTTTATTATATATTACATTATTATTTCCTATGTAGTAACGAATTTTGTAATATCTTTTTAATGATTAATTGAAAGACAATTTTATACAGAACGCTATCTGTATTTAAAGAAAGAGGCCTGCCACTATAGCAGACCCACAAAACTCCCAAATTAATTTATAGATTATTATGAACTGCTTTTTGATCGCATTTCAATGATTTTGTTGTATTGGTCGATTAACCGGTTGATTTCATTAGTAAAATTATTAAAAACCTCATCATCATTAAGTAAAATATGAGCGTTGGTGTGTTCTATCAATTGATGGTATAGTTCTGTTGTGCTTTTTCTTGATTCTCCCAGACGTATGGCGGGAGCATTGGCTTCCTGTTGATTACGATCAAGGTATTTTTGGTTGAATAATGTGTTTTCGGTACTAAGCTCCTCTGCCCATTCCTTGAGATTCATTTTGTCCAGTGCTTCAGTCATTTTATTATCACTGTACCATTTACTGATAAGGCTGTCGATAACTGATGTTTCAGCCATGTAATTCAATCGAGTTAAACCTGTTCCATGTATTTTAATTGATTCCAATAGAAGTCGGGCATTATCTCTTTTGTCTGCATGGTAATGGTGAGTATAGGCTTCCAATAGTCTGGAAATTCCATTTAAGGCTTCATCACGTTTGTTATCAATTTCAACCAGTTCATCTGTAATAGTGTTGGATTTATTCTCTTTGAAATTACTAAGTATTAGATTGAACACATTTATTAGCGCTTCTAGTCTTTCTTTCACTTTCTCTTTAATAGTTTGGTTAGCGTCGAAAAGTTGCAATGTGTCCTTGATGAACTGGATAAATTCATTGTTGCGAAGCTGGTAAATTTTAATGTTTTTAATCATGATAATTAGGTTTAAAAGTTAATAGTAAAAAAAAGATATTGTTTATAAATATTAAAATCAATAGTAAACAGTAAAAAAGATAAGTAATTAATTAGATATAAATATTGTAATGTAATTTAATAGGTGCACTTGTTTTATTATGTGTTAATTAAATTTATATGCGTTTTTGATTTGGCTTAACAATAGGGCTTGGCTGTTAAAGGCTGAGCAGTAAATCACTTTCAATAATTATTGATATTACTATTCATTGATGTTGAAAGGTTTATTTTCTTATTGAATGTATATTGCATCGGTAATCCTCAAAATTAATGTAGTTGAATGCTAACAACAGGGCTGTTACAGCATTTCAATTCCATTTGGAGTATTATTACATCAGAAAGTGACAAAACTTCATCAGATCGTTATGGTATGAAAGTTCTGGAGAATATTAATTTACTATTTAGTGGAATGGCATTTACTTTTATGCGTTTAATCTATATGATTTGAAGATTTAATATTGGACGACTTGCGTTTTTTGATTACAGATTGACAAAATCCATTAAATAATTCAAACAGAAATCATAATTTCGCATTTTGAAATTGAATGATTCTTTTTTAGTTGGGTTAAAATACAATGACTCGACATCGTTTTTAGAGATTGGTAACCAAAAAGTATACATGAATCAAGATAAAAGTATCATTTATCCAATTTGTATTAACCTTATCCAGATTTTACGTACAAATCCACGAATGTTGGCAACAATGTTTGTATTAGAGTCTAAAATAATTGATTATGAATAGAATATATTATTTAATTTTAGTTTTAATTGTCTCATCTTTCTCTCTGGTTAAAGCGCAGTCTAAATTGTTTGAAGATGACTTCTCCAGCGGATCAATTAGTACTGCCAGATGGACCGATAATGGAGGATTCAGTTATAATAATCAGGATATTATAGGTTCTGTAAATAGAAATAATAGAACAAAATACATTGAGAGTCAAACTGTTACTTTGAGAGATGTTGAAAACTATCTTTATTTCAAAGAATATAGAGATAATAATACCTGGGGGGTTACTTGTACCGTAAGTCTTACCGCAGATGGAGGTTCTAATTATGATATCCTTTTAACATATGGATTAGATAATGTTGATAATACCGGCAACACCATACGGGAAGTGAATCTTAGCAGTTATGTAGGGCAGGATATAAATATTCGATTCGAGATAAGCTATTCAGGTAATAACAACAATAATCGTAATTGGTATCTGGATGATATTAGTATTGTGGGAAGTAGCCTGAGTCGGGTGCTGGATTTTAGTTATTCTAATTTAACATCCACATCAGTTGATCTCTCCTGGGACTTAAATGGAAACAGTGATGTACTGATTACAATGGCAGATTCGGAACTATCTGGAGTATTAGATGACGGTTCGTATAGTGTAAGCGATGTATTGGATGATGGTTCAACGGTTGTATATATTGGAAATTTAGAAACTTATCAACAAACTGGAATAGATGCTAATACATGGTCGTATTTCAGAATTTGGTCATATTCTGGTTCAGGATCGGGACGAAAATATTCATTTAGTGAGTCGATTGGGGTAAAAGCTTTAAGTGCAAATGATGAATTGTACGAGGATTTTGAGAATGGTACCAATGGCTGGTCTTTAGAAACGGGTAATAGTGGAACTGAATGGTGGATCGGTTCAGCAGTTTCCTATTCAGGAAGTAATGCTGCTTATGTTACTACAGATAATGGTGCTACAGCATCTTATAATGTGAATCGAACTAATAATATTGATTTAACAAAACAGGTAACCTTGCCATCTAATTATAAAAGTGCAGAGCTGTCATTCTTTTGGAAAGCAACGGGTGAAGGAGGATATGATGGAGGAAGTGTACGGATTAATAATACCAATATTATAAATTCAAAATCTCTTTACGGACAGGATGTATGGGTTGAAAGGGTAGTGGATCTAACGAACCAAATTGGCAATACCTTTAATTTAACCTTCAGGTGGGAGAACGATTGGCAGGATGGTGACAATCCGGGTTTGTGTATTGATGAAGTGCGCATTACAGGTAGTGAGGTGGCACGTCCTGAGGTATTTAATGCCGTTGCGAACTCTGCCACAGAAATTGCTTTATCGTGGACTAAGAGTATAGATGATGATGATGTGATTGTTGCCTATTCGCCTTATGGCGCCATTGGACGACCAGAAGGAGGAACTGAATATACAGCTGGGGATTATTTTTCAGAAGGTGGACAGGTTATTTATGTTGGATCAGCCACAGAATACACTCATACGGGTGTTTTTGAAGGTAGTTTAAATTATTCTATTTGGTCTGTTAGTTCCGGAACAGTAGTATATTCAAGTGCATTAACAGCTGAAGTTCAGGTTCCTGTTGCGTTACCTTATGCAGAAGATTTTGAAACTGGAGGGAATAGCTGGAGTTTTGATAACGCCGGATATTTAGACGAATGGGTAGTGGGTAGTGCAACTTCTTATGAAGGAACTTCATCTGCATATATTTCAACTACCAAAGGTATTACTACTGATTTTGATGAAGATTGGGCTATTACATATCTTGATGTAGAGGTTGACCTGCGTAATTACACTACTGCATCAGTTAATTTCTGGTGGAAATGCGATGGTGATGGTAGAGATTCATATGGACAGGTCTTTATTGATGGATGGCAGGTGAGTAATGACTTGGATAGGAATACAACCTGGCGAGAAGAAACTTTGGATTTAAGAAATTATGTCGGTTCCATCAGGACTTTACGTTTCAAATGGATTGACATTGGTGATAACGGTAATCCGGGTTTTTGTGTTGACAATGTTTATATCACGGGCACTATTGATGATCCGGATAATTTTACAGCATCTAATAATAATGTATTACTAAATAATCTGTCGTGGGATTTAAGCGGGTATGGAGATGATGTAATGGTTGCATGGTCTAGTGATGGGGTGTTTGGTGATCCTGTAGAAGGTACCATATATGAAGTTGGTGATGAAATCGTTGGAGGAGGAACCATACTTAGTAATGGAAGTGAAACCACTTATGATCATGAACCACTTAAATATGGTACAATCTATTATTATAAGGCATGGTCAACACGTAATGGTATATACTCTGCAGGTGTAACATCAAGTGCCAATACACCTGCTAAGGTGCCGGTGTTTAGTGAGGATTGGGAAAGTGGTGGCGATGCAAGTTGGGTTCTTACTCAAACAAATACTGATACACGATGGATTAAAAATGGGCTGGTTGATCCATACGAAGGGACTTATTCTGCTTATATAACAAATGATGGTACAACACCTGGTTACAGAAAAAACAGAACTAGGAATGCCCAGTTAGCCATAGATATAAATCTGGAAACCCTACAGTCGGCAAGTCTTTCGTTTGCATGGAAGAGTAATGGTGAGAATGGACGGGATTACGGAGAAGTATGGTTAGGTGGAAGTAAGATTACAGGATCACCACAGTATTCTGGGGAAACTACCTGGCAAACTGCAGTTGTTGATTTAAGTGCCTATTGTGGTGTGGTTGGTGATCAAACCCTGGAGTTTAGATGGGTAAATGATAACAATAATAATGGGAACAATCCTGGTTTTTGTATCGATAATATTGAGGTTGGTGGTATTTATGCAGCTACTTCTATTGTCGATAACAGCAATCGGCTTGCAACCAGTATCAGTTCTGTATTAAATGATTCAGGTACTGGTATATCTGTATTTGAATTTGATTTAACAGATAAGGCTTCGTTGTATTCTGATATAACAAGAATTCAACAATTGGTAATCAGCAAGGGAGCAGCCAATGAAATCGATGATTGGTCGGATGTATTAGGTGGAGCTTTACTTTTTGGGCCGGATATAGACGCTGCAGGAATAGAAGGCGTAATAACCAGTGGAGCAATAACATTTACAGGAACAGATTTTATATTATTAGAACAGGAAGGAGTGGCAGAAACTTATTCCTTAAAGGTGTGGTTAATGCCCGATATAAATTCATTGGGTGTAAATGACAATGATGCATTTGATTTTGCTGTAAACAGTAATAATATTGTAACCGGTTTAGGAGACGATTTTGTGGTAGATCAACTGGTAGAGAGTGGGGCTGTAACAATAAATGTGGTAGCCACGGCTATTGAAATCATACAACAGCCATCGGAATATGCAACTATTGGTGAGGCATTGGCTGTTGTTCCGCGGATTAGTGCCGTAGATGCGAATGGAAATATTGATCTGGATTTTGGTAGCGCAATAGATTTGGTTAGTAATGGTTCATTAATCATGAGCCCAACAAGTGTCGTTGCATCAAGTGGTATAGCTACATTTTCCAACTTATCCTTTACTGGTAGCGATTCGGAAACCGTATATCTTACTGCCTCATACTCTGATTGGGATAACGTAATATCAGAAGAAATAAATATCCAGAAATATTGTGTGCCGATACTTGCCGGCGATGCAAACTTATATATTAGTAATGTAATTATAAATACCATCAACAATACCAGTAGCTATTCATCTAATGGGTATGGTATTTATCTTGATCAGGAAGCATCACTAACCGTTGATGTGGATTATAGTATTTCTATAGGTGTTTATGATGCGGATGGTAACAGTAACGTAACTGTTTGGATAGATTGGGATGGTGATGAAGTATTTGAAGCAGGAGAAGAAGTGTATACCGGATCTGTTAGTAGAAGTGGTGTAACTGTTTTAGAGGGGACTGTTAATGTTGCATCTAATGTCAATTTGCAATATGGGGCTACTCGTATGAGAGTTCAGGTAATCGATGGAGGTAATAGTAATACAGCATGTATTAATTCATTAGCAACAGAAGGTGAATCGGAAGATTATATTGTTATAATAAGTGGAGAAGGTTGGCTAGGTCAGACAAATGTTTGGAGCAGAACGCAAAACTGGTCATCAGGAGCTATTCCTGATGGAGGAACTGATGTGTATATACCTGAACATCCTTATTATAATGATGTTTTCCCAATCATATCAGGAACTGTTTCAATGAATGATTTAGAAATAGCAGAAAATGCATCTTTAACAATTAGCGCTGGCTCAAAAGTGAACATTAACGGAGATGTAATTACTAATGGAGGTTTAGTGATTAAAAATACTAATGTTTCTCCAAGTTCTGTTATAACAGGAGGAAACGTTACAGGTGATGTAACTGTTAACTGGACTTATTCAAGCAGACGCTATTGGTATATAGGTCATTCCGTTACAGGAATTGATATTAGTGACTACGATGATGCAATTTCTGGTGATAATGCTTATTTCTTGTATAATTACATAGGTTCATGGAATGTATTATCAGATCCTTATTCTTTTTCAGATCCAATGGAAGGCTATTCTTTAATCGTTAAGAATGAAGGAACAGAGTTTGTTCATACGGGAGAACTGAATAACAACACCTCATATTCAAAAACACTATCTTATGGATGGCAATTAATGGCTAATCCTTATCCTTCATATTATCAGTTAACTGTAGAGGATGATATAACAGGTGATTTTAGAAATACTAAAGGATCAGTTTATGTCCGCACAGGAGACGATTGGAATAGTCGTTATTTGGCAACCTACAATGTTTTAACAGGTATTACTACTCCGGAAACATTTGATGGAATATTGGCACCGGGGCAAAGTTTTTGGGTTGAAAAGGCGGCAAATGGTGATGTCTTTATGAATGCTGATAAGCGTATACATGGTTCTGCAGCACTTAAGTCCTCTTATAGAAACCAAAATACATTACGAATTAATTTGCAAAATGAATTCACTTCAAGCGAATCGGTTGTGGCATTAAGGGATAATGGTACATTTGATTTTAGTAAGTTGGATTCAAAAATAAGGATGGAATCAGATAATAAACTATCATATCTTTATTCTTTAAAGTCAGATAATAAGGCTGTAATTAATGTTCTTCCAACAGAGTTCGATTCGTGTGCTATTCAAATTGGATTTAAGGCTTTTTGTGATGGAGAGCATGTTTTAAGTGTTGGTGGTATTAGTACATTTGATGCTGAAAAAGAGATCATTCTGGAAGATAAGGTTAAAGGTCAATTCGTTGATCTCCGATTGACAAATAATTATACTTTTACTACCAATAAAGGGCTTTGTGATGATAGATTTATATTACATTTATTAATTGGTTCATTTGATGCTGAAGATGAGGTTCCTACTTCAATAAGTAATAAGAACAATGATGTTAGTGTAAGTTGTATTAAAGGTGATATTTACATTAAGTGTAATTGGGAAGAACAAAGCAAAGGAGTCTCGTTATATAATTTGAATGGTCAATTAATTAATTCCACCTCATTTACAGGCACTGAACATAGAATGGAATGGAATAAACAAGGTGTATATATCATAAAGGTTGTAGGTATTAATCAAATACATACCCAAAAAATATTTGTAGAATAAGAGTATTCACAACTTATTATCAAAAAGATCCATTGACTTTTTCAATGGATCTTTTTGATTTTATGCATTCTATAATTTATACGGATAAATATATTAGAGAAAATTAGTTCTAACTCATGATTGGATTGTAAATTATTGCGTAACCATAAACATCTCTATTCGTACAAATGTTGATAGATATATATGTGTAAGAAAGATTACACTTTAATAACTCAACATTGTTGATCTATGAAATATTTGTACAAGGGATTTATGAAGAGGTGTACAGCTGTTTTAGTAGTGCTTTTAATCATGTCTGGATTAAATGCACAGATTTTTACAGAAACAGCATTTTTGCCTTCAAGTTTGGTAGCGGATGGTGATACTCCGGATGATGCTTTGTGGTATGAAACAATTAATGTTTCAGGTAATCATAAACACTGGACCTTTTCTGGAGTTGCATCGGTTACTAAAGAAGCTGCAAAGCCAGGTGATAGAGTAAAGGCTTATTTAATAAGTCCACAGATCACTTTAGCTGATGGAAGTAATGAATTAATTTATGTACAGTCACAAACTAAAACAAGTGCTGAATCTGAATTTGAAATTCTTATTTCAACAACAACCAGAGATGTTAGCTCTTTTACAACATTACTTTCCTATACAGGAACTGTAGGGTTTAATACAACTCAATCAATTGATCTGAGTGATTTTTCAGGCGAGACAATTTACCTGGCTTTTGTAAGGATTCTACCAGATATAAAAGGTGAAGATTGGAATATCTCTAGTGTAATTGTCGATGGTAGTGATGTGCTTGAAGTCAATAGTTTTGTTATTTCATCGGTTCAAGATACGGAAATAGGAATGTATTGGAATAAAAATGATAATTCTGATGATGTTTTGGTAGCTTTCTCTACTGATGGAGTTTTTGGAGATCCAATAGATGGTACAGCATACGACCCGATTACTAATAATAGTATTGTTGGGGGAGGTACCATTCTTTATGTTGGAGACATAACGTATGATGAAGCGTCTCCATTCTCTCATACCGGTCTGACAGAATTTACACCCTATTATTATAAAATATGGTCAGTTGACGCATCGAATAATTTCTCATACAGTGGTATTGAATTGAATGCGACAACTACAGGAGCAGAAACTATTCTTTATGCTGACTTTGAAGATGAAACCGGTGATAATGTCTGGACTAAAGAGTCTACCAGTTGGGGTGCAAGCCAAAATCATGAATGGTATATTGGCTCGGCAACTGCTTATAGAGGCAGTCAAAGTTCATATATCACTACTAATGATGGAGGCGTTGGTACAACAGCCTCATATAGGGCTGAAAATCATAATCCTATTTACTTATATAGAGATATTACAATCCCGGCAGGAAGCTATAAGAGTGTTGAGTTATCCTTTTTCTGGAAGGCAGGAGGTAATGAAGGAAGTGATTTTGGAGAAGTGTATTTTGGAAATACATCCACATTAATCAGTAATGCTCAGGAATTTGCAGGACAAGCAACCTGGACAGAAAAAAGTATTGATATAACTGATTATATTGATTTAGTTGCTGGAGGGACTTATACTCTTTATTTTATGTGGGATACTAAATGGGAAGTGTCTCCTAATAATCCTGGTTTTTGTATTGATGATGTAAGAGTAACAGGTAGAACTGTTGCCAGACCTCAGAATTTTTCAGCTTCAGTTTCAGGGACAGATGATGTTAGTTTAACATGGAATGCTGACACAGCCGGTGATATTGTTTTATTGGCTTATTCATCAAGTGGAACATTTGGAGATCCTTTAATTGGAGATCCGGTAAAAGGTACCAGTTACAGTGTAAATGATTATCTTCCCGGAGGAGGACAAGTTATTTATAAAGGTACTGATGAGACTTTTTTGCATGAAAGTGTAACTGCGGGTGTTGCTTATTATAAAGCCTGGACGGTTGGCGCTGGAAATACCTATTCAGTAGGAGTTTCAACCAGTACTTCAATGCCTGTGACTTTGCCATTCGTTGAAGATTTTGAAGAGGATGCTACTTCCTTTTCATTTGGTAGTAATCAATATCATGCATGGGAACAGGGGCGTGCTGTTAAAAATGGAGGAAGTAAGTCAGCATATGTTTCTGTTGACAATGGATTAACGGCTTCATACTCTTTAGAGAGTCATGATTACAGTGTGGATTTGGTTCTGCCAGTAAACTTAAAAGGATTTAAAAGTGCCCAATTAGATTTTGCATGGATGTCAGATGCTAAATTGTATAATGAATATGGTCAGGTTTTTATTGATGCAAATAATATTAGTAGCCAGCAATATGCAAATCAAACATCCTGGACAACAGCATCTATACCAATTAATTCATCTTATTTGGGAAATGTAAGTGAAATAAAATTTAGGATGTATAAAAATTATCAAACAACAGGGGCAAATCCAGGCTTTTGCGTTGATGATATTTCACTTACAGGTAGTATTTATGCTCCAACAGCTTTTGCTGCTGTTAACGGCAATACAAATGCCAATGATTTAAGTTGGACTAGTTATTCTGGACTAGACGAAGTGGTTATTGTTGCTGAAGAATTGACGAGTGGAGATGTCGCAGGAACATTGACAAGTGGTACAACCTATTCTGAAGGAGATATTCTTTCGGGAGGAGGTACAATTATATACATAGGAACAGGATCAAGTTACTCTCATTCGGGTTTGAAATTAAATACACGTTATGCTTATAAAATCTGGCATAAGTCAGGCTTGATTTATACAGATGATGTGGATGCTTTGGTTGCTAATGCAACGACACCATTGAATGTAGGATTCTTTGAAGATTTTGAGAATGATGGTTCAGGTTATAAACACAGTTGGTTAATTTCCGATGCAGATGGAAAAAGTAATCAATTTGTTCAGGAAAATCCTGGTAATGTTACTCCTTTCTCTGGCAGTGAGGTGATGTTTGTATCAAATGATGGAGGAGTTAATGCAACGTATACAAAAGGTGGAGGAACCATAACTTTTGAATTGAGTGGGGAAACAATTGATTTAAGTGGTTTTTCTTCTGCTTACTTGTCATTTTATAGTTATGTTGGTGGTTCAAATAATAATGGT
The DNA here is from genome assembly GCF_963674565.1 of uncultured Carboxylicivirga sp. Classification (NCBI taxonomy): domain Bacteria; kingdom Pseudomonadati; phylum Bacteroidota; class Bacteroidia; order Marinilabiliales; family Marinilabiliaceae; genus Carboxylicivirga; species uncultured Carboxylicivirga sp. Next base: position 3,063,530 of record NZ_OY771430.1, on the reverse strand, counting down.
GAAGGATCAGTAATAATAAGTGGCAATGGATTAGCTGAAACCACTGTTATAACTAATATTTATAGTGATGCCACTTGGACTAAAAGAGAAGTGGATATTTCGTCTTATATTACTAATACTCCGTTAACTTTAAAGTTTCAATGGGATGCGAGTGGTTCTAGCGCAACGCAGCCTGCATGGAGCATTGATAATATTGCCATTACAGGAGCCTATGATGATGATAGTAAATTAACTAATCCATTAGATATTAGTGGTAGAGCAACAGAAATATCATCATTGTCAAATTCAGTCGCTACGGCAACAATGCTAATGGATTTCGATATAACAGATGAAGGTACTGCAGATGGTAAATCAACTGTTGTTAATGGATTAACTTTTTCTTTGGATGGAACCAGTACAATTACTGATTTGACTGAAGTAGTAAGTGGTGCCTACCTGAAAGAAAAGGATGGAGCAATTTTAGGGTATGCAACTGTTTATTCTACAACTTTAGTGTTTCAGCAAGAAGACATAATTACTGTTGCTGATGGAACAACTAAAACATATGAATTATACCTGTATCTTAAAACAACAATGGATATTGATGGGGATAATGAAACAATTAAGCTAAATTTAACTGAAGATGATTTAGTTGCTTATAATGGATCCGGCTTTGGTGGTGGAGTATCAGAAAGTATTACAAATACGACTCCAATAGATGTTGATGTAACTAAATTCTATTTTGCTGTAGAGCCATCAAACTATAATCCAATTAATCAGGTATTATTAACTACACCTGAGGTTTGGGCTGTCGATGCAAATAATAATCTTGATATAGATTATCAGGGAACGGTTACTTTAACGAATGATCTTGGATTGGCTTCCTCGGGTAATGTTGATAGTAATACCAGTAAAAATGGAGTGGCAGTATTCCCATCCTATACTTATTCGGTGGCAGGAGGTCCTGTTGTAATAACCGCATCTGATGGAACTTATGAGGGAACATATCAACCAGTCTATTTCTCAAGTTATTGTACACCTGTAATGGCAAGTAATAGTAACTATATCTCAATGGTCTATTTAGGGGATATTAATAACTATACCGGAGCAGATGGGACAAGTGTTAATTTTTATCTGGATCAATCTACTAATCTTACCCGAGAGGTAAGTTATAACTTGTCTGTTGCAATAAATGCTTCTGCAGGGGCAATTTTAAAAGTATGGATTGACTGGGATCAAAATGGTCTTCTTGAAGATGGAACATTTACTGAAGAATATACTTTAGGAACTGCTGCCGGTGGATCTGAAATAATGCCGATAACTATTGCAGTGCCTGCAACAGCTTCGATTGGTGGTACAACTATGAGGGTAATGTTAAGTTCAAATTCATTATTAACGTCTTGTGATCCTGATGCAACAGATGATAATGCTGATGGCGAGACTGAAGATTATACGGTAAATATTACAAATAATCAATGGTTAGGCTTAACTCCTACCTGGGATGTAACAACTAACTGGAGTAGTGGGGCTGCGCCAACATCCGGACAAGATGTTACAATTGCAGCTGATATTGAAGGTAGTTTTTATCCGATTGTTACTTCAAATGTTACATTAGGAGATTTAGATGTTCAAACAGGAGCTCGAATGACTATTAATGAAGGTGTTCAGGTTTCAGTAGATCAACTTACTAATGATGGAACAATGATCTTAAAGAGCCGTTACGATAATTTGTCGTCTTTTATATCTACATCTGAATCTGGTATTGGTGAAGTTCAAACAGTTATGTATTATCCATCGCGTAGATATTGGTATACTGGTCATTCTGTTGATGGAGCAACTAGTGCTGATTATGATGCTGCTAATACAGATTATTCCTATGTATACAGATATAACGGTGGTTGGGTTAATATTGGAAATAATAGTACATCTTTTACAGATCCAATGGAAGGCTACGCTGTTATATTTAAGAATTCGTCAACGATTAGTCATCAAGGTTCTATTCATGGAGGAGATTATTCGAGGAGCTTAAATGCAGGTTGGAATCTTGTTGCAAATCCTTATCCGTCTTATGTTGATTTAGATTTGGAAAGAACTGAAACAGGTGTTCATTGGGATTTTACAAATATCCAAAGAACTGTTTATATACGTACTACTGTTGGTACTGAAAGAGTATTAGCAACTTATCCAATTGATGCTCCTGAAACCTCAACGAATAATGCGTCTCAGTATATTGCTCCAATGCAGTCGTTCTGGGTAAGTGCGTCAGCAGGTGCAACAATAGCAGTAAACGCTACAGCCAGAACACATAGTACGGGAACTCTGAAATCTGCCTCTGTAACCAGTGAGCAGGTTTTAAAAGTAGCATTGGAAAATAAATATACAAGAGATGAGTTAGTATTTGCTTTTACTGCAGATGGTAGTTATAATAAAGTTGATAACGATGCTATTAAAAGATTTGAGACAAATAATCGTATTCCTTATTTATTCGCAAAGAAGGAAGGACAAGATCTTGTTATAGGTTATTATCCTGAAATTATTGGTTCTAATTCAATTCAATTGTATAATTCAGTTGGAGAAGACGGTTCTGGTGAAACAATTTTTAAGGCATTAAATATTGAGCAGTTTGATTCAAATACTGAAGTTTTGCTCGAGGATGTATTAACTGGTGAAATAGTTAATTTAAGACAAACTTCAGAGTATAATTTTGTTAATAATGCATCAGCTGATGAACCAAGGTTTGTTCTGTACTTTAATAAAGTTGCTACATCTGAAGATGATATTATAAATGGTATTGAGCCTGATGTTGAGGTGATTAATAAAAATAATCTTGTAATTAATTGCCATTGGGCTGATACTAAAACCTTGACAGTTTATTCTGTTGATGGAAGGGTTGTCTTTACTGATAAATTCAAGGAAGATTATTATAATTCTTTAATTGATGTTCAAAGTGGTATTTATATAATTGAATTATCCAGTGGTATAAATACATATCAGGAAAAAGTTAAGATAGGTAAGTAATCTTATTGTGAAAGATAAGAGAGGGCGATCATTTTGATCGCCCTTTTTCATTATGCCTCCTCAATAACCTTTATTACTTTTTTAAATTCCTCCAGAGCTATAGGCTTCTTTAAATAGGCTTTAGCCCCAAAGAAATTGCAGGTGGCAATAGTTTCTTCTTCTGTATCTCCTGACACTACAACCACAGGAATGCCCATCCATTCTTCTTCAAGATCCTCTAAAATTGAAAAGCCATCTTTTTGAGGCATGTGTAAATCAAGTAAGATAAGATCAGGATGTTCTTTAATGATAATGTCCCATCCTTCAACGCCATTGCAAGCTTCCAAAATTTCTATGTCCTGATCTCTTAGAAGTGTTTTTAAGGTTTTTCTGGTGTCATCGGCATCATCAATGATTAGAATTTTTTTCATGTTGAGTGTTTATAATATCCGTGAGTAGTTGGTTTAGATTCGTTTCAAAAGTTAGTAATTGATTTTTGCTAAATCAATGCTAGAAAATAAAAAGATAGTTACTCATTAGGATTAATTGATGAAATGTTCAAAAGGTTACTGAATCGTTTAAATGTTTTTGATTAAAATCTAATGTCAAGAGTATTAATCAATAATATTTAAATGTTAGTCAAAGATGAATTTGACTTTATGATCTTTTTGTTCTATTCATACTATTTTCGCGTTTTGTTATTAACTAAATAACAATTACGACCTAACTAAAAGGAATTAAACCAACTATATGAGAAGTTTTTTTGAGGTTACAAAAGTTACTAAAGTCGTTTTTAGTATCGTTTTTCTTACTGCTAATTTATTAATATCGGCTCAGAATGGGCCTGGTGGAATTGGAAATAAAGATGGATCGGATGGAAATCCGCGAATTGTTTTGTGGCTTGATGGAGAATCATTAGGATTGTCTGAGAATGATTACATTACCAATTGGACTGATTTATCTGGAAATGGGAATGATCTCTCCCAGTCAGATGAGATATTATCTCCAATATTTAGAGAAGGAGTTTTAAATGGTAACTCAATTGCAGAATTTAGTCAGTCTAACAACCGAATAAGGAGGTTGAATTTCGATATGCCAGATGAGGCGATCTCTACTTTTATTGTCGCGCGTACAGCAAATTCAACAGAAGCATTTATTTCATATGCTGTAGCATCTCAGGATAATGAATACCTAGTATACGATGCCTCTTCTTTAAATACATTTATAAAAGGAAGTGGTTGGGATAGTAATGAAAGTTTAAATGATAATAATTGGCATATATTAACTCAAACATGGTCTAGTTCTGATGGTAACGCGTTTTTTTATAAAGATAATGGAACCCCTTTAAATCATTCGCTGGGTACTACTCTATTTACTTCACTTGGTTGTTTTGCTATTGGAGGAGAACAGGATGATGTTGACGGAGGATATCAGGCTAATCAGGCTTTTGAAGGCGACATTGCAGAGGTAATCGTATATGATAGACAACTTTCACAAGCAGAAGTTTCCATAGTCAATAATTATCTCAATTTAAAATATGCTCAGTTTGATACTGATTTTACAATATCAAAGGATGGTTTTACCAATGCTAATGTTGGTTCGCATATTAATGATTTTGGAGGTGTTGGTGTTGAAAGTGATGGGGCATCGCTGATTTATTCTTTGGGTGGATTAGAACTTGTAACTGATAATTTGTCATCAGGAAACTATTTATTTGCAGCTCATAACGGAGTTTCTAATAACGTTTCAAACGTCGAAACCGGATTGTCCAATGCTGCAGGCGCCTGGGGAAGAAGTTGGTACATCCAGCGAACAGGAACATTTGATCCTCAGATAACATTTGATCTTACAGGATTTGAGGATGGTAAGTATTTCTCCGGAACAGCTGATTATGTTTTGTTGTATAAAAGTGCTGAAGGAGGCACTTATATTGTGATGCCGGCCACAGCAACCCTAACAAGTGCAAATAAATTAACTTTTACAGTCAATAGTGCTGATTGGGCAGATGGCTTTTTTACACTTGGTTCTGTTGATTTATCTGCAGCACCATTGGAAGGTATAGCTGGTGTTACTTACTATGCATGGCTGAATGATGATTGGGATAATCCTGATACTTGGTCAGTGCAAGAGAATACTCATGTTCCCAATGGTTATACTCCAACCACATCACCAACTTCAGCCATTGACAAAGTCATCATAAAAAATGGTATTACAGTTGATGTAACAAGTAATAATAAATCAAATGCAATTATTGAAATAAGGGGAACATTGGATCTTGGTGCTACTTCAGGACATAATTGGGGTACAATAAATGGAAGTGGTCGTTTAGTCCTGGAATCAGATGAATTTCCACAAGGAGATGCAACCAGGTTTGTTAGTGAAGGATTGGATGAAGGAACGGTCGTCTATACAGGAGGTGGATTTGATTATTTGACATCAAGAGAATTTTATAATCTGGAAATAAATCTAAATAGTTCGACAAATACAATAACTGTTCTTAATGATATTAAGGTAAATGGAAGTTGTTACATCAATAGAGGTGAGCTTAAAATTAATGATAATGCTTCAACCAGCGGATTGACTATTGATATTGGGAATAATCTTTGGGTGCAATCCAATGGTAGTATTACAACCGGAACAGGTAATATCAGGCATGAATTAAATTTAATGGGTGATTTTACTAACAATGGAGTTGTAAAATTTACCAATCGAACTTCTCAAGTTGCAAACAGCGAGGCGACAGATGGGATTGTAGATTTAAATCTGATTAATACATCATCTGACCAGGCTTTACAATTAAATGGTGTCACTAATTTTTACCGCATTGAAATAAATAAAGGAATTGATCAGACTTATGTTGCATCTGTTGATGCTGATGATGCTTCTTATTTCAATCTATTTGGATTTGCAAGTGAAAGTCACTCCGGTGATCAACCTTATCGTACATCCAATAATAATGCATTAGGTCTGATTGCAGGAACGGTTAAGTTAGGAGCTAATATTAGTATATCAACACTTAGTAACAGTGGGAATTTTGATATACCAGAGAGAGCAAGGCTTTGGGTCGATGGAGCTACGGTATTAAATAATAATGGTAATGCTACGGTTCCTTATGGTACATTGCAGGTCTCAGGAGGGCTTTTCGAATCAAAAGTTTCCAGTGGTATCACAACACGAAAAAATGGCTTAATAAAGGTTGAAGGTGGAATTGTAAATACAAATGTGATTCGTACATCTGTACTAGGTTCTGATAATGTAGGTGGGTATGTTCAAAGTGGCGGTACCGTGAATCTGATCGCTGGTTCAATGAATAGCGAATATTACAGATTTTCAATGACCTATCCTGGAAATGTATTCAACATGAGTGGTGGTACATTAAATGTTCATCAAACAGGAGGCTTGGGTGGTATTTTTATCAACTCTGATTCACAGAATATAAATGTTACCGGAGGTACTGTTATTTGTAATGTTAGTTCAAGTAGTGATTTTAATATTACATCAAAAGCTCCATTTTATAACTTGCGACTTACAAATTCTGCCGGTAATACGTACAATCATGTATTAGCAGATGCCAGTAATGTTGCAGGTTCTGAAAATCTTAGTGCACAGCCTTTGATAGTGCTTAATGATTTGACTATTGAAACAAATGCTTTTTTATATCATAATGGCCAGGACATTACCGTTGGGCATAACTTCTCTATATCTGAAGATGCTCAGCTACAAAGTGAGAATGGTACAAACAATTATGGTTTATGGTTTAGGAATAATGCAAGTGCATACAATACACTAACATTTAATGGAGATGAAGATTCAGAATTTTATATTGGTCATAATGTGGATGATGGATATGAATTATACTTGTATAACCTTTCGATTAATAAACCTGATGGTAAAAAAGTAATATTAAAAGGTGATACCAATAAAGAAGCCGGCAATGTAGGTACAGATTGGCATGCCAGATTAGTACGAGTATCTAATGTGATGGATGTTCAATCTGGAATGTTTGATCAGGGGGAACATTCTATACGTCTTTTCGGGCCTTTAAATGTAAAATCGAATGCACAATGTGGTGTTTATGAGCATGGTGTTACAAACATTGATGCATTGGTGATGTTTAAAGATGCTGATATCGAAATTAATACGGAAGATGGAGCTGTTCTTGGAAACATCAAAATGAATCCGGCACCTGATACTGAAATTATTACATTAACAAGTGATGTTACCATCAAGCGTATTAGCTATTATGTAGGTCGTATAAACATGGGACCATATAATCTAAAGGTCGATTATTTGCACAGAGGTGGAACTACAAATGTTTATCGGGTTACTGATGGTAATGCTTCTACAGAAATGTTTTATGGAGATGGTAATGCTTCGGACGGAGGACTGACCCGTTTAATTGAAGATGGACTGGCTGATAATACCAATGTCGTATTCCCAATTGGAGTGCTTGATAAATATACACCGGTAAGTATAAATCTTGCTAATGTTCCAGCAGGTGGTGGATACATAACCATTGTTCCGGTGGATGGCGAATTACAAACAACAGATGTACAGAATGGTGGAAATATGTTATCATATTATTGGAAATTGGATAATGAAGGTTTCTCAAATTCGCCAGATGTTAAATTTTTATTTTACTATGATGATGATGATGTATCATCTCAGGAAAATTTGTGCGTGCCAGGAAAAGTATTGTCAGTTGATCCTTATTCAAGATTATACATCGATGATACTGGATATGTAGATGATTCAAACAATATAATAACCTATGATGATGGTTCCGGTGGGCGATTCCCGTTAGATGTTGCCAATTATACAGCAGGTCGGGAAAATCGTTTTACAGGTAGTGTTTCTATTTTCTACACAAGAGATCATGGCTCTTCAACAGGTGGAGCAGCCAGGGAACCTCGCTGGACTGATCGTTATACTTGGACAAGAAATGATCTTCTTAATGACCTAGATGGAAATGGAACAATCGATTCTTATGAATATCATGACAGTCGTCAGCCAGAATGTCCAAATGGTAATAATGAGTATCCCGAAGCAGGTGATATTGCAGTAATAGGTTGGGTTCCTTGGGAAGATGCTCAGAAGCCAACTCTTCAAGGACAGCCACATGGTGTTTGGATTGATAATACGCAGGAAGAAGTGGCTGAATTAATATTTACTCAAATGAAGGATAGTGATGGAAATCCAACAGAGAGAGTCTATCGATCTGCATTCCAATTCAGACCAACCCTTTGTATTAATAATGGTTCAGGTCAGTTAACAGCTGGCTTGGTAAGAGGAGAGGGATTATTCTGGAACAGATATAGTGATCCGGATTTTACGCTTATGGATCTGGGAGAATTTGTTGATAATGATTCATCCTACATTGCTTATGAAAATGGTGTTAATCCAAGAGTAATTAATAATATTCCTGAAGAGGTACCTAATTTATTGTTGGCCAATAGTGGATGGGGAGGAAATGATTATGATATTACCATTGAAAAGGATATGAATATTAATGGTAATCTTGAAATTTTGGGCGATGCTAATCTTTTACTAAATAATGGTATAACAGGTGATTTCTTAATTGGAGGTGATCTTCTCTTCTTCGAATCAGATCCATCTGAAGGTTCTCCTTCAGGCGGTGGAGCGCAATTGCTATATGCTAATAATGGAACAAGCAGAACCATAACTGTTCAAGGGGATATTATAATGGCGAACGCCTCAAGTCTCTTAGCTATAGATAATCCATCAACAAATGGAATTGAACATACATTAAATGTATATGGAAATATTTATCAGGCATCAGAAGGTTCAGGATCTGATGGGATACAGTTATGGACAGCCGCTGATGAAGACAAGGTTGTATTAAATCTTGTTGGGAACACTAATATGACCTATTCATATGTGAATGGTGATATTGCTAATCTTTATAGACTTATCATAGATAAAGGTTCGTCGAATTCAATTGAAGCAACATTTAATACAGATTTTAATCTAAATGGGCCAACCTTAGGAGTCGGTATACAAAAGGCTTTGGAATTAACGAATGGAATGTTTATAGTTAATAATCCGGATGTAGATCTTAATCTCACTACAGGGGATGATGATTTCTTTATTCCAAGTACATCTGGTCTTAAACTTTTACAAGGAGTTGCTTATGCAAATGGAAATTCAAATATAATACTCGACGGAACACTTGATGTGAATAGTGGTACGTTAGATATGTCTGGGGCAAATAACAATATTGAATTTTCAGCATCAGGTAATGCAGTTCTGTCAATAGCGACAGGAGGTTCATTAGTTGTTGGAGGTCAGGTTAGAGGTTCCCTGACTGCAGATGAAGGAATCTTAAAGTATCGTCAAACAGGTGGTGATGTTATTCTGGGTGAAACCTCGGCTACCGAAGGTGGTAGAGGTGTTTTAGAAGTTCATAATACAGGTAGTGAATTTACATTCACAGGAGGTACATTGCAGATAGTCAGACAGCAATCATCTCCCGTTAGAGCGGCCTTGTTTTTGCAGCCAGACCAAAGTACTATAGGGGATGGGGTAACTGTTCAGCTAGGAAATGCATCTACACCTACTGCACAAAATATTGGTATACGATCTTCTATAGGTTTAGAGAATGTTAAAGTTGATAATTCAAGCATTCATAACCCGTCTGCAACTATTTGGGTAGAGGATTTGATCTTAAATAATCTGATTATTGATTCTGGGTCAACTTTTGATTGTAACGATCAAGATGTCACTATTGGTGGTGATTTACAAAATGATGGATCATTTGAAACAGGAGATAATACTGTTACATTTACTGGAGATATAGATCAGAATATAACTGGAACATCTGCCGTCACCTTTAATAATCTGATTAAGGAAGGTAATGGGCAATTGGATTTAAATGGAGATATCCAGGTAAATGATGAGTTTGAATTATCGGGAACTCTAAACGATAATGATCATACTATTACCTTAAAAGGAAATTTTGTGAATAATGGTGAGCATAATTATGGTGGTAGTGGTGCTGGCATTGTAATGGATGGATCAATCTTGCAAAATTTATCAGGTAATGGTTCAATTGGAAAGCTTAGAGTAAATAATTCTAATGGCATAAAAGTTACTGATGGATTTGATGTATATATTGAGCACGGATTAGAATTGGAGAATGGAGTGTTTGATATAGGTGGAAATCTTTTAACGTTAAGTAAAGATGCTTTAATAACGCCTGTTAATGCATTTGGAGAAACAAATATGATTCAGACTACCAAGTCCTATGTTGACGCTGGAGTGAAACAGTTATTTGGAACTTATTCTGGTCCGGGAACCAAGGAGTTGATTTTTCCAATGGGATCAAATGGTGTGTATACTCCGGTGGAGATGTCGATTAATTCAGTTACATCGACTACTGGAAGTATAACCGTAAAAGCGTCACATGAGGTTCATCCTACTTTAATTGAGGATGATGAATCTCCGGATGTAGAGATTGTTGATAATGAAAATGCATTGCAATTTTACTGGATTCTGAGAAGTGATGAGATAACTGATTTTGATGCAACGGTTAATTTCTATGCAAACGATGATTTAGCATTGGTAAATAGTCCGTCCTATGATCAGTCTGACTACATAACTGCACGTTTATTAAACGACGGATCTTATCAATGGACGAAATATGATCAGGATTCTTATGATGAAACCAATGATTATTTAACCTTTACTTTTACCGGAACAAATGATTTGGGAATATCAGGAGATTATACAGCAGGAGTTGAACCTCAGACAGTAACAAAGAAAGGAGCTATACCTGATGAGGTTCCAGTGTATACAACTATTGCTGATGGTAACTGGTCTGATGCAATTTGGTCGCCTGTAGCCCCTGCAGGAGGGCCAAGAGGAGCAAGGGTGGAAATTAACCATAATGTAACAATGTCTACAAATTTTGTTACGGCTTATACTACAACTATCAATAGCTCTGGAAGATTAAGTCTTGGTAGTACCTATGGTCATCGTTTGGGTGATATTTTTGGAACCGGTGTTCTTCATATTTATGATGGAGCAATGCCTTCGGCCTCATATAATGATTTTATTAAGAGTAATGGGGGAACATTTGAGTTTGACGGAACTATTGGATATTCTGTTCTGAGTAATTTTGTTGAGGTAAATAATGTGATTTTTACAGGAACAGAAGAAAGAAATCTGCCAAATGGTAACCTGACTTTTCATGGTGATGTAATTATTGATGGAGATGATGCTAATCTTGCGTTAATTAACCTTTATAATAAATCATATTTGCTTGAAAAAGATTTGGTATTAAATAATGGGTCCTTTTCTGCTGGTATTGATAATGCTACAATTACCTTTAAAGGTGCAGATCCTCAGGAGTTAACTGGTGATTTTATTAGTTCTAATGATTTCAATAATCTTGAAATTAGCAATGTTGCCGGTTTAACTATCAACAATCCTATCGAGGTTGGAAATAAATTATTATTAACCTCAGGTGTGATTAATACAACTTCAGTAAATACACTCACTATTACAAATCCCGCATCTTCGGGTGTGCAAGGAGGAAGTAGTAGTTCATACGTTAATGGTCCTCTAAGAAAAAGAATACCTAATAATGATACTTTTGATTTTCCAGTTGGAAATAATGGAAGAATTGGTATAGTGAGTTTGTCTGGAATTCAATCAGGTACAACGGGTATATGGGAGGCCGAGTATATTGCTGCTAATCCATTGTCAGGAGGTTATGATCCAGATCAATTACTTTCTCCTCTTAACTATGTGAGCCATGGAGAATATTGGAAAGTAAAAGGCCCTGAAACAGCTGAAGCCAATGTTACAGTTCGTTGGGATTCTCAAAGTGGAGTATCAGTTGATTCTGATGAGAGAGATAATTTACGCATTGTTGAATGGAGGTTGGGAACAACTGACCAGTGGAATGAAATCGGTGATAATATAATCGATGGCGGTGCCACAAACGGCACCATTACTTCAACAATTGAAAGTGAGTTTAATGAAACAGCGAGTGGTAATATATTTACATGGGGTTCTATAACTCCAAGTTCTGTATACGAATGGCTAGGTGGAGCTTCAGGTTTTGAAACCGATTGGTTTAAATCAGAAAACTGGAGTCAGGGGGCTGTACCGAATATTAGTTCAGAAGTTGAAATTAGTACCACTGCTTACCAGCCTGTTATTGGAGGCAATGCATTTGCACTTGATTTAACAATCAACACTGGAGCAACACTTACTATGTCGCCTGGAAGTCAGTTTACAATAGATGGTGATTTAACCAATGAAGGACAATTTATCATTCAGAATAATAATTCAGAGATGATGGCTTCTTTTATCAATAATGGAACAATTAGTGGTAATGGAGTGGAAAAAGTTGATTTTACTTTTGATTCACGTCGTTACTGGTATATTGGATCACCTGTCGATGGTGTTACGGCAGCCGATTTATATGCTTCTGATAATGACAGAGCTCGTGTTTATAGATATAATAAAGGTTGGATTGAGATGGATGACGATTCATATGATTTTGATCAGGAGCCACTTCAGGGTTATAGTGTGATATATAAAGATCCGGAGACAATAAGTTTTGAAGGAAGAGCAAGGTATGGAGATTATACTTATTCAATACAAAAAGGATGGGAACTGGTTGCTAACCCGTATCCTGCCTTTCTGGATGTGAGTATATCAAATCAATGGAATTTTTCAAATATAAGTGAAACAATTTATACAAGAACAACATATGCAGGAGAGCGGGATTTGGCCACTTATAATAGAACAACTGGTCAGGGTGTAAATGGAGGAACTAAGTACATTGCTCCAATGCAGGCTTTCTGGATTAACTGTACATCCAATGGAGAATTTGGGGTTAATAAAGGAGCCAGGGTTCATCACTCTGCATTGTTGAAGTCAACAAAAAATGAGGATAATGTTTTAAGGCTGAAGTTGGATAATGGATTGTTTGAGGATGAAATTGCAATGGTCTGTACTCAGGAAGGAAGCCATATCTTTAGTAAAGTTGATTCTAAGAAAAAGATTAGTGATAATCCAAATATTGCTTATTTCTATACTCTAAAACAAAGTAATTTTGTTGCAATTAATATCTTGCCTGAACCTTCAACCATCAGACTAGTAGAATTGGGTTATAAAATAGATGATAATTGGGAAGGTGATTTGAGAATTAAAGTAACAAATATTGATGATTTTGACGTTTCAACATTGGTTTATCTTGAAGATAAGGATTTGGATCTTTTTATTGATCTAAGAACAAATAAAGAATATGTATTTACACCAATGGCAAGTCAAAGTAATGATCGGTTTGTTATACATTTCTCCGATGTTACAACAAAAGTTTCTGATTTAGATGATGCAGAGTTGTCCCAAAATGAGAATATCAATATTTACAAGTTAGGTAGTAAGGCTGTTGTCAAAGTCACAAGTGATTTATTAAATTCTAGTTATGGTCAAGCTCTGGTAGGATTATATTCGATTAATGGAGATATGATTGAAAAGAAGTTGATTGTTTCTGAACAGACAATTTTGACATTACCTAAGCAAACGGGTGTTTATATTGTGAAAGCCCAATCACTAAACCATATAAAGGTTGAGAAATTGTTTGTTGGTAAAAATGAATAGTAAATAATATTATAATGAAAGGCTGCTTTTTAAAGCAGCCTTTTTTTTACTAATTTTTCCGGGTTATGGTTAATACATGATGATTTTAGTAAAGGACTTTTAATTGTTTTAGGGGATTTAAATTGGCAGAATAATTGAACTTTTGTGGCCAGCAATAATGGAAGCAAAAATAATCCAAACTTTTATTTCTCTCTAACCCGCATCAAACCAGCCAGGAAACACAAATTAACAGAGTATAATCAAAAAAGAATGTTTTTTGATTTGGAAGTTTGGGAAAAACTGCCTTATTTTGCACCCGCTTTTGAGAACAACGGTTGTCATGAAAAGCAGACGGGGCGGGCGATAGGCTGGTCTTTAAATAATGAAAGCAAAGAAAGTTTTTGACAGAAGGGGAAGATTTCATATCTTGTCATTCTGCTCCAAAAAAAAAGGTTTTTAAGAGGTGAGGGAAGAGTTAGGGATTGAAAATGAGCGACTCGAAAAAAAGAAGAAAAAAACTTAAAAAAAGATTTGGAAGATAAAACAAAAACTACTTACCTTTGCAGCCGCTTCTCAAACGAGGGGTGGCAACAAAACGAAGATCAAACGTTGATTTTCGGATAAAAAAAGACATAATGGTTAGCTAAAAATTCAGTTCGATTCTGAATATGTCACAAGAGCAAAACAGAAGGCTAAGAACTTCGAGCTCAAAAGATCTTTGAAAATATTGAATAGTACCTAAACGAGCAAAGCTCGTTCCATTATTGAGAGAGAAGTATAATGAATTAGGTTGATTTAAATCATCTTGATACATGATACTGAAATCTTGATACTAAAATGAAAAGGTAAAAAGTGAACCTGAAGTCAATGGTATAAATAATTTTGAAAGCATTAAAAATTTTTATACAACGAAGAGTTTGATCCTGGCTCAGGATGAACGCTAGCGACAGGCCTAACACATGCAAGTCGAGGGGTAACAGGGTCTTCGGACCGCTGACGACCGGCGCACGGGTGCGTAACGCGTATGCAACCTACCTTACACTGGGGGATAGCCCGTTGAAAAACGGATTAATACCCCATAATATAATTGAATCGCATGGTTTAATTATTAAAGCATTGTGGTGTAAGATGGGCATGCGTGACATTAGCTAGTTGGTGAGGTAACGGCTCACCAAGGCAACGATGTCTAGGGGTTCTGAGAGGAAGGTCCCCCACACTGGTACTGAGACACGGACCAGACTCCTACGGGAGGCAGCAGTGAGGAATATTGGTCAATGGGCGCAAGCCTGAACCAGCCATGTCGCGTGTAGGAAGACTGCCCTATGGGTTGTAAACTACTTTTATACGGGAAGAATGTTACCCTCGTGAGGGTATTTGCCGGTACCGTATGAATAAGCATCGGCTAACTCCGTGCCAGCAGCCGCGGTAATACGGAGGATGCAAGCGTTATCCGGATTCATTGGGTTTAAAGGGTGCGTAGGCGGAATAGTAAGTCAGGGGTGAAAGTTTGCGGCTCAACCGTAAAATTGCCTTTGATACTGTTATTCTTGAGTACATACGAGGTAGGCGGAATGTGACATGTAGCGGTGAAATGCTTAGATATGTCACAGAACACCGATTGCGAAGGCAGCTTACTAGACTGTAACTGACGCTGATGCACGAAAGCGTGGGGATCGAACAGGATTAGATACCCTGGTAGTCCACGCCGTAAACGATGATAACTAGCTGTTTGTGATAGACAATAAGCGGCAAAGCGAAAGCATTAAGTTATCCACCTGGGGAGTACGTTGGCAACAATGAAACTCAAAGGAATTGACGGGGGCCCGCACAAGCGGAGGAACATGTGGTTTAATTCGATGATACGCGAGGAACCTTACCTGGACTTAAATGTAGGCTGCATAGAGTAGAGATATTCTTTTCTTCGGACTGCTTACAAGGTGCTGCATGGTTGTCGTCAGCTCGTGCCGTGAGGTGTCGGGTTAAGTCCCATAACGAGCGCAACCCACGTCTTTAGTTACCAGCACGTAATGGTGGGCACTCTAGAGAGACTGCCGGTGTAAACCGCGAGGAAGGTGTGGATGACGTCAAATCAGCACGGCCCTTACGTCCAGGGCTACACACGTGTTACAATGGCCGGTACAGAGGGCAGCTACATAGTGATATGATGCGAATCTCAAAAACCGGTCTCAGTTCGGATTGGAGTCTGCAACCCGACTCCATGAAGCTGGATTCGCTAGTAATCGCGCATCAGCCATGGCGCGGTGAATACGTTCCCGGGCCTTGTACACACCGCCCGTCAAACCATGGAAGCCGGGGGTACCTGAAGTCTGTCACCGTAAGGAGCGGCCTAGGGTAAATCTGGTAACTAGGGTTAAGTCGTAACAAGGTAGCCGTACCGGAAGGTGTGGCTGGAACACCTCCTTTCTGGAGAAATTGTTTATGCCATTCAGGCACTTTTCACCTTTTAGGTATTATTTAAAAAGAATAAGTAGAAAGTAGAAAAGGCAAAAGGAAAAGTAGAAAGAGATACACAATGTAAATCACTACTGACTACAGTCTAACAAACTACTGCCTATTTAAACAGCGTCAAGCACATCCTATAGACGGATAGACCATTAGACGATAGATAATTAGAAAGATCTAAAAGTCTAAGCATCTAAAGTCTGCTAGTCAAGGGAAAAAGACGACACTGCAACAGTCCCGTAGCTCAGTTGGTTAGAGCACTACACTGATAATGTAGGGGTCGGCAGTTCAAGTCTGCCCGGGACTACCATAAAAAAGCTATCAGCTAATAGCTATTGGCTAACAGCTTAAAAAAAACATGGGGGATTAGCTCAGCTGGCTAGAGCGCCTGCCTTGCACGCAGGAGGTCATCGGTTCGACTCCGATATTCTCCACCAGAAGTAAAAAGATAGACTATGAGAACATAGACTATTAGAAAACAAAAAAATGAGATAGATAATAAGGATTAGAAATGTCTAATGGTCTATTGTCTAAGAGTCTCAAAATCTTAATGAAAAAGCGATACATTGGATTAATAATTTCAGTTCGATTCTGGAAGTATCACAAGCTAGGAGCTAATAGCCAAGAGCTATCAGCGTTAAACAAGCAAAACGATCATTGACATATTGGCAACAACCAAAACCATATACACCAACTATGGTGTGTGTAAAAGAAAGTAGACAAGGGCGTACGGGGGATGCCTAGGCTCTCAGAGGCGATGAAAGACGTGATAAGCTGCGATAAGCTGTGGGGAAGTGCAAATAACTATTGATCCGCAGATTTCTGAATGGGACAACCCAGTATATTGAAGATATACTATCCGCAAGGAGGCAAACCCGGGGAACTGAAACATCTAAGTACCCGGAGGAAGAGAAAACAAAAGTGATTCCGCAAGTAGTGGCGAGCGAACGCGGATTAGCCCAAACCAGTGATGTTCAGGCATTGTTGGGGTTGTAGGACTTGCATAATCAAGTAAAACAGAAGTAGAATGCTTTGGAAAGAGCAACCAGAGACGGTGATAGTCCGGTATACGTAACGTTTTATGCGAGGCGAGTATCCTGAGTAGCGCGGGACACGAGAAATCCTGTGTGAATCTGGCGGGACCATCCGCTAAGGCTAAATACTCCTGAGAGACCGATAGTGAACCAGTACCGTGAGGGAAAGGTGAAAAGCACCCCGAACAGGGGAGTGAAAAAGTACCTGAAACCGTGCGCCTACAAGCGGTTGGAGCAGATTTATTCTGTGACAGCGTGCCTTTTGCATAATGAGCCTACGAGTTACTTCTCACTGGCAAGGTTAAGATTTTAAGGATCGGAGCCGAAGCGAAAGCGAGTCTTAATAGGGCGACATAGTCAGTGGGAGTAGACGCGAAACCGTGTGATCTACCCATGATCAGGTTGAAGCTGTGGTAACACACAGTGGAGGACCGAACCAGTTGACGTTGAAAAGTCTTTGGATGAATTGTGGGTAGGGGTGAAAGGCCAATCAAACTCGGAAATAGCTCGTACTCCCCGAAATGCATTTAGGTGCAGCCTTATATTAGTTTTGCAGAGGTAGAGCTACTGATAGGACGCGAGGGTTTCACCGCCTATCAACTCCTGACAAACTCCGAATGCTGCAAAATGATTTATAGGAGTGAGGGCATGGGTGCTAAGGTCCATGTCCGAAAGGGAAAGAACCCGGACCATCAGCTAAGGTCCCCAAATGTATGTTAAGTTGACCAAACGCGGTGCTGCTGCTTAGACAGCTAGGATGTTGGCTTGGAAGCAGCCATTCATTTAAAGAGTGCGTAACAGCTCACTAGTCGAGCGGCGGTGCATGGATAATAATCGGGCATAAACATACTACCGAAGCTATGGATTGAACATTAGTTCAGTGGTAGGGGAGCATTCCAGTCTGGGTTGAAGCTGAAGACGCGAGTCACAGTGGACTGGCTGGAAAAGCAAATGTAGGCATAAGTAACGATAATGGGGGTGAGAAACCTCCACGCCGAAAGACCAAGGTTTCCTGATCAACGCTAATCGGATCAGGGTTAGTCGGGACCTAACGCGAACCCGAAAGGGGTAGTGGATGGCAAACAGGTTAATATTCCTGTACCTGCTATACAATAAAAGTGACGCATTGGTGAGGTATGCACGTACTGACGGAATAGTACGTTGAGCCTAGACTTCGGTCGAAGCGAGCATAAGCAGCCGGTGCCGAGAAAAGCGAGTATAGCGGCTCGTACCGTAAACGGACACACGTAGTTGGGTTGAGTATACTAAGGCGCTCGAGTGATTCATGGCTAAGGAACTAGGCAAATTAGCCCCGTAACTTCGGGAGAAGGGGCGCCATCAGCAATGGTGGCCGCAGAGAAATGGCCCAGGCGACTGTTTATCAAAAACACATGGCTTTGCAAAATCGAAAGATGACGTATAAGGCCTGACACCTGCCCGGTGCTGGAAGGTTAAGAGGAGGGGTTAGCTTCGGCGAAGCTCTGAATTGAAGCCCCAGTAAACGGCGGCCGTAACTATAACGGTCCTAAGGTAGCGAAATTCCTTGTCGGGTAAGTTCCGACCTGCACGAATGGTGCAACGATCTGGGCACTGTCTCAGCCATGAGCTCGGTGAAATTGTAGTTCCGGTGAAGATGCCGGATACCCGCAACGGGACGGAAAGACCCCGTGAACCTTTACTGCAGCTTAACGTTGGTTCTGGGTAAGTAATGTGTAGGATAGGTCGGAGACTATGAAGCGGATTCGCCAGGATTCGTGGAGTCATCCTTGAAATACGACCCTTTGCTTATCTGGGGCCTAACTCAGCGATGAGGACACCGTTTGGTGGGTAGTTTGACTGGGGTGGTCGCCTCCAAAAGAGTAACGGAGGCTTTCAAAGGTGCGCTCAAGACGATTGGTAACCGTCTGCAGAGTGTAATGGTATAAGCGCGCTTGACTGTGAGACCGACAAGTCGATCAGGTAGGAAACTAGGACATAGTGATCCGGTGGTTCCGTATGGAAGGGCCATCGCTCAAAGGATAAAAGGTACTCCGGGGATAACAGGCTGATCGCTCCCAAGAGCTCATATCGACGGAGCGGTTTGGCACCTCGATGTCGGCTCGTCACATCCTGGGGCTGGAGAAGGTCCCAAGGGTTGGGCTGTTCGCCCATTAAAGTGGCACGCGAGCTGGGTTCAGAACGTCGTGAGACAGTTCGGTCCCTATCTGTTGTGGGCGTAGGAAATTTGAGGAGACCTGACGTTAGTACGAGAGGACCGCGTTGGACATACCGCTGGTGTACCAGTTGTTCCGCCAGGAGCATAGCTGGGTAGCTAAGTGTGGAAGGGATAAGTGCTGAAAGCATCTAAGCACGAAGCCTGCTCCAAGATGAGATTTCCCTTAAGGGACGTTAGAGACGATGACGTTGATAGGCTGTAGGTGTAAGTGTGGTAACATACGTAGCCGAGCAGTACTAATTGCCCGAGACTTTCAACGAACAGTGCTTTAGAAGAAAGTGCAAAGTGCCAAGCACTAAGTACAATTAACTAAGCACTACATAAACACATCAAGTATCGGTGGATGTGGTTTTGGTAAGCCTTTATGTTATAAATTTTAGCGAAGCTAAAATTAGCTAATAGCCATTAGCTAATAGCTGTCAGCTAAAAAGAAAATATTCAGGTGGCTATTGCGCAGGGGTCCCACCTCTTCCCATTCCGAACAGAGAAGTTAAGCCCTGCAGCGCCGATGGTACTGCGTAGAAGTGGGAGAGTAGGTCGCCGCCCTTTTTTGGAAGAAACCCGTTGTTCAACAAGAGCAACGGGTTTTTTGTGTTTATATGATTTATTAAGGACTATCGTTTGTTCTTAAAAAAAGTTTGTATGATCTCTTTGCATTCTTCTTCCATAATTCCAGATGTAATTTCTGTTTTAGGATGAATTAAAGATGGTGTACATCGTTCAAAACCTCTTTTTTCATCACTGGCGCCATAAACCAACCTTTTTAACTGTGACCAGTTTAAGGCTCCTGCGCACATTGTACACGGCTCTAGTGTTACATAAAGCGTACATTGATTGAGGTATTTTCCACCTAAAAACTCGGATGCTGATGTGATTGCAAGCATTTCTGCATGTGCAGTAACATCATTAAGAGTTTCTGTTAAATTATGTGACCTGGATATTATCTGCCCCTGACAAACAACCACAGCACCAACAGGTACTTCATTTTTTTGAAATGCTTTTTCTGCTTCTATAAAAGCTTGTTTCATAAAGTATTGGTCAGAAAAATTTATTTGATCCATTTTTATTGTTAATCCTTTGGTTTGCTATTATATAATTCCTTTTTTTCTTACTATTTTCGCAAAGTTAAATTTAAACGCGACAAATACTGTATTCAATAATAGATTTACAGTAGTAAACAAGGAATTGCAATGTACAGAACACATACCTGCGGTGAATTAAGAATGGATCACCTTAACCTGTCTGTAACTTTAAGTGGATGGGTTCAAAAAGTACGTAACTTAGGAGGAATGACCTTTATCGACTTGCGCGATAGATATGGTATTACTCAGTTGGTTTTCAATGAGCAGTCTCATAAAGATTTGTGTGATCAAGCTAATGAGTTAGGTAGAGAATTTGTTATACAGGTTAAGGGAAAAGTTGCTGAGCGTAGCAGTAAGAATGCAAAAATTGCGACCGGAGAAATTGAAATTTTAGTTGAGCAATTACTTATTCTAAATGCATCAGAATTACCTCCTTTTACTATTGAAGATGATACCGATGGTGGAGATGAATTAAGAATGAAATATCGTTATCTTGATTTACGAAGAGCTCCGGTAAGGGATAATTTGGTGCTACGTCATAAAATGGGTTTTGAGGTTCGTAATTATCTTAATTCACAAAATTTTATTGAGACAGAAACACCTGTTTTAATAAAATCAACCCCTGAAGGTGCGAGAGATTTTGTAGTTCCATCTCGTATGAATGAAGGACAATTTTATGCATTGCCTCAATCTCCTCAGGTGTTTAAGCAGTTATTGATGGTGGGTGGTTTCGATCGCTATTTTCAGATTGTAAAATGTTTTCGCGATGAAGATTTACGTGCCGACCGTCAACCAGAATTTACACAGATTGACTGTGAAATGTCATATGTTGAACAAGATGACATATTAAATACATTTGAAGGGATGACAAAGCATCTTTTCAAAACAATCAAGGAAGTAGAACTGGATTACGATTTTCCTAGATTATCGTATGCTGATGCCATGAAGTACTATGGATCAGATAAACCGGACACTCGCTTTGATATGAAATTTGTTGATATAACAGAGGTAGTAAAAGACTCAGAATTCAAATTGTTTAGTTCTGCTGAATATGTTGGTGGTATCTGTGCTAATGGGTGTGCTGATTATACACGCAAACAACTTGATCAATTGACAGATTTTGTAAAGAAACCTCAGATTGGAGCAGGTGGATTAATTTATATCAAATACAATACAGATGGTTCCGTAAAATCATCAATTGATAAGTTTTATACCGAAGAGCAATTACAATCATTAGGAGAGCATTTTAATGCTAAACCTGGAGATTTGGTGTTAATTCTTGCAGGACCAACAAATAAAACTTTAAATGCACTTTGTGAGTTGCGATTGGAAATGGGAACCCGTTTAGGATTGAGAGATAGAAATAAATTTTCTCCTCTTTGGGTTGTTGATTTTCCATTATTGGAATGGGATGAAGATACTAATCGTTTTTATGCCATGCATCACCCATTTACTTCGCCAAAATTAGAAGATTTGGCATTGTTGGATACTGATCCAAAAAATGTAAGGGCTAATGCCTATGATTTGGTGATTAATGGTATTGAGATAGGTGGTGGATCAATCCGTATCTTTAATGATGAGTTGCAACACAAGATGTTTAAGATATTAGGATTTTCTGAAGAAGAAGCTGAAGCTCAATTCGGATTCTTGATGAATGCCTTTAAATATGGTGCTCCTCCTCATGGTGGTGTAGCCTTTGGCTTTGATCGTTTAGTTGCCTTATTTGCAGGAATTGATTCTATTCGTGATGTTATTGCATTTCCTAAGAATAACTCTGGTAGAGATGTGATGATTGATTCTCCATCTCCTATTAGTAAGGAGCAATTGGAGGAATTAAATATTGCATTAACAAAGAAAGAGAAGTAGAAATTTACATTATACAAAAAATCCGCAAGATTTTTCTTGCGGATTTTTTTATGCTCGTACAATTATTTTTCTTCTGAAGTATAAAAGTTCTTCACCGGATTGGCATACATCTCTAAAAGAGCCTTGTGAAGGAACTCACGATCACCATCAATTCTAGACAAATGCTCATCTAAATATCCTAAGAAAATCGATTTATCTTCTTCAGTATATTTATCGGTATGTCTGGTATGATTGGTAAATAAATCGTCAGCTACAAAATTGCCAGGATAGAACTTATAGTTATTATGGATTTGCTGATCAATCATTTCTGCTAAAGCTTGTAACTGATCATTCTTGGGTAAATCATTTAATTTATCTAGTTGGGTTTTGTTAATCGGTTTCCCAAAGCCGAAATGTACACGCCCTTTTCTGCCTCTTAATCCCGCGCCCATATGCTTCAGGTCATCAGCCTGTGTCTTTTTGTAATCCGGTTTGTCACGTTTCATTTGAAATTCCAGTGCTTTCAAATAGTCACAAGGATCGTATTCGTATGAAATTGATAGTGGAACAATCGTTAATTCGCTGAAATTTTCAGCAAATGAACCAGCGCCACTCATATTCATCATTTTTAAAAGACTAACTTGCGTGCGGTCATCGCCATCTTTCGAACGTCCTTCACGCTGAGCAATCCAAATACTTTGATTTCGTTCAACAAGCGTTTTTCTAATGTAATGTGAAAGACGCATTGAGCTTTCCAACATTTGGCGTACTGGCAAATTGCGGTTTACAATGAATGTTTTATTCAGTTTAACCAAATCAGTAATCCAAGGAAAAATCAATAGATTATCTCCGATTGCAATTTCAGTTGTATTTAGTTTGTTTTCCACCATTAATATATTCAGTATGGCAGAATCAAGAACAATGTCACGGTGGTTGGATATAAAAAGGTAGTGTCCCTTTGGATCAAGATCAGTTAAACCTGAATGGGTAATCCCTTTTGTTGTGGTGCGTAATACCTCTTTTACATATGGATAAATGATTTCTGTTTGAAACTCATTTACACTTTGAATACTTAATAATTTTTTAAGAAAATTTTCAGTTGAAAAGTTGGGATATAAGAACTTGATTAATTCTAGAAAATCATGTTCATTCTTTAATCGCTCAAAAACTTCGTGTATTTCGTTGTCCTGATAAGGACGTATCGAATCAAAGTTTAACTCATTGACCATATTGTACAAAAAATTGTTTGATACAAAATTAACTCAATCAATCCGTAATAGAAAGAATATATGCTTTTATTAATCTATGAATGTGTTTGAAATTATGGAATAAATCCAAAATATGGAAAAAAATATAATTATTGGAAAAAAGGTTTTCTTTAGATGACTTAAGTAGTAGTAAATCAATGAAATAAAATTTATGGCACATGCATTGTTTTATTGATTGGCATAAATACCCATAGCCATGATAAAGATAAAAGTTTTTAAAAATACCACGTTAGTATCATTTGAGAGCAAAGAGAATTTGGATATTAAAAATTCAGGAGATCTTAAATCTCGCATGATGGAAATATTAAAGCGACCATTCACTAATTTAATTGTGGATCTTGAAAAAGTTGAGAAGGTTGATGATGAAGGTTTGAATGCATTAATGGCTGTTCAACGTTTGTCAGAGATAAATCAAAGTCAACTGAGTCTCTTTAACGTGAGGGAGGGAGTACTTAAGTCAATGCGAAAGTATGATCTCGATCATTATTTCTTTTTTTGTGACCGTCCAAAGCCCTTTTCTGATGACCTGTTAATGGTTTAATTAGTAAAGGATAACCGGGAAGAGCGCTTCCCGGTTTTATAAAGCATTTTAATATAATTAATTAAAACCGGAAGCATTTTGTTTCCGGTTTTTTTATAATAAAACCCCATACTTATCAGCAGGAATAGCGGAAGGTAAATTTTCGTAATTACCTATTTGCTGATTAAGATTTATTTCAATTGTACGTGAGATACTATCCATTGGAGTGTCACTATAGTAGTTGGTGAAAGGATCCTGAATTCTGCTGGCAATGGATTTGATCAGGTAAAAGATTGTTGCCACAATAAACGTTATGGGTACTGCTGTCCAGCTAAGAGTTGATGCTATTCCCATTGGAAAAACTAAGGTGAAAGCAATTACAGATAGGTGTAATGTGAAACTATATTGCAATGGAAATACAGTATTACTGATTCTTTCACAAACGCCCATATGATTGCTTTGACTTGTTAATAGGTTATCCATATTCATATATTGGTATACATTAATATAGTTTTTTGAATAAAGATCTTTAATTTTTTCTCCCATCAACTGAAGTATGGCATTATGAGCATTAAGATGTGCAAGAACATAATCAATTTGTTTTTGATTAAGAAACTTCTTAATGGCAGGAAGTACTTCTTGCTTTCGTAGTTCTTTATTTAAAGCCCAGCACCAGGCAATTTGTAGTTTTGTTAATTCAGTTACCAGTTTTTTTTGAGCTGAATCCTGCATATCAACAAAGGTAGTTGCTTGTCTAATTAAAGAACGACTGTCGTTTACAATGGATCCCCATATTTTTCTTGCTTCCCACCATCGGTCGTAAGCCGAATTGGTTCTGAAAGCCAAAAGTAAGGAAACTGCAGTACCCAATATTGCCGGTATGGAAGAAGGAAAAATTAGCCAGTCTAAATTTTGGTTGTCAAGATATACTACTACTGCTGAATAAGCAGTTGAAATAATAATTCCCCAGTACCATGTTCTTGCCATTAAGCGATGAACAAACAAGAATTTATTTTCGATTTTGGTATACATATTTAATAATACTTGAACGCTTATGAAGCAGCGAATTGACTTTGTTAATTTGTTTTAATTAATTACTGGACTTAGCAATAGAATAGATACCATATTCACCTAACAATCCATTTAAAGTAATAAGTACTTTATCCTTATGGAACTCACTTATATTTGCAGACTGGATTGTTAGTTTAGCCCTGTTTAAAGGTGTAGGTCTATCAAATATATCGGTGTAAATATTTGTATAAATTGAGTCAAATTCTGTTTTGTTAACATGGTAACTTTCAAAGCTAATTATCCTCATGTTAATTTCCTCTCCGTAGATATATTCATATTCAGAAGCAGTTGTGAGATTATCTTGTAGAATGAATATACTATTAGGATTTAATTTGATTGTTTCAATAAGTTTACTGGTGTCGTAAAAATTATATAATGAAGAAGGTAGTATTGATAGTCCGAAGTTCCATAAAAACATTATAGAAGCAATAAGTCTAATATTTGTTGATGGAAATTTGATTATTTCAAGGGTAATTATAGCTATGAGAAACGGCATCATAACCATGAATTCTGCATTGCCACTTGAAAAAAAAGCAAAGCATAAATGGAGTATAAAAATGGTTAAATGAGTAAGAAAAATATTATTATTAAAGTTATGATTTATGGTTATTTTCCAATTCGCCTTAAATAAATATGTAATTGGTATTAATATAAGTAATAAAAATATAAGTAGAACGCTGGTGTTTTTAATAATTAAGAGAATATTTCCATGGATTTGAATAAATGTTCTAAAAATGTTGATTGGTGTCAAAAGAAAACTTTGCCATCCAATATTTGTTTTTGCTGATCCTGAAAGATAGTCATGGAAAATATATCCTAGTAGGTGAATTATTGAATGATCATTATGTACGGAAGTGAAAATTACCCAATAAACAATTGGGACAATAAGGGATGGTAATATGTAATAGAAAAAATATTTTCGATTTGTAGAAGCTAGTAAGCCAATAAGTATTCCTAACCACCAAAAAAACATTATTTGGTGAAATAAACATGCAATTGATGCAAATGCACCGCTATAAAATAAATGGATTTTCCTATTGTGATTATGAAAATTGATGTAAAAAAAACTAGCTAAGAGAGAAAAAAATATTGGTATTATATAGGTTTCGTTATCTGTAGCATAACGAAATACACCAAACGAGCTACCAATAAAAAATAGCCATGCAAATCTTTGTTCGGTATTTTTATTTAGGAGTTTGAGAATTTTATTGGTGATAATTAATAACAATGCAGCAAAGAATGCATTGAGCATTTTCATCATTGCTAGAACATCAATATTACCAAATATAATTTTTAATATTTTGTAAATTATTAAGCCAAAACTATTGTACAATAAATGGTGTGGTCTGAACAGATTTATTTGAAATTTAATATCTGTAGCATAGCCCCAGCTATCACCTGATGAATTCTGAGTAGGGAAGAGTAAATAAACAATAAAGAAACACATTACTATCTTATTAGGCGAAAGTAATGTGTATAAGTACTCTTTGAAATAAGATTTTTGCATGATTTGTTATGGCCTTAGGTTAGCCGAAATATAGTAAAAGAGAACTTTATTTTAATATTTATTCCTCTTCATTTAGTATTTCCCAATATTCGATTGCTCTTCTTGTATGTGGGATAACAATTGTTCCTCCAACAAGATTCGCAACAGAGAAAATTTCCATCATCTCTTCATTGGTCACACCTTGTTCGTAACATTTCTCCAGATGATATTTGATACAATCATCACATCTTAAAACCATCGAACTAACCAAACCCAACATTTCTTTTACTTTGGTAGATAAAGCACCCTCCATGTATGTGTTGGTGTCAATGTTAAAAATTCTCTTAATAACCTTGTTGTTGCTTGCTAAAAGCTTCTCGTTCATAGCAGAGCGATACTCCCTGAATTCTTTAATTTTATCGTTCATAATTGGGCTTGTTATTAATTTATTGAAATACCTTTCAGAGTTGCTGAACCTGCGTCTGTTATTTTTACCATAACAAAATCACCTTTTTTAAAGTTTTCTTTTGGGAAAACAACCACCTTGTTTTGTGAGGTTCTTCCAAAAAGTTCTTCCTTCGATTTTTTAGATGTTCCTTCAACTAATACTTCAAAGGTTTTTCCTATATCGGCCTTATTACTTTTAATAGATAATTCTGTTTGAAGATCAATTATTTCCTGTAGTCGCTTTGATTTGATTTCTTCCGAAACATTATCTTCCAGGTGTTTACTCGCATAAGTTCCTGGTCGTTCAGAGTATTTAAACATAAAGGCTGAATCGTAGCCAACCCATTGCATTAATTCCAGAGTTTGTTTGTGATCTTCTTCTGTTTCGTTATGAAATCCGCAGAAAACATCAGTTGATAAACCGCAGTCAGGAAGAATGGTTTTAATAGCTGTGATTCGTTCCATATACCATTCACGATCGTATTTACGATTCATTAATTTAAGAATCTTACTGCTTCCCGATTGCAAGGGTAAATGGATGTGATTGCAAATGTTGGAATATTTAGCCATTACTTTTAAAGTCTCATCACACATATCCTTAGGGTGAGATGTTGTAAAACGAATTCGCATCTCAGGGAAATTACCGGCTACATAATTTAACAGACCAGGGAAATTTAATTTATTACACTCATTCCCGGTCCAGTTATATGAATTAACATTTTGTCCCAGGAGGTTAACTTCTTTAAAACCTTTATTTTGTAAGTCCTGTATTTCTCTTTTTATACTTTCAGGTTGTCTGCTTCTTTCTCGCCCTCGGGTATATGGAACGATGCAATAAGAACAGAAATTATTACATCCACGCATGATTGAAACAAAACCGGATATACGGTTTTTACTAATGCGTGAAGGAATAACGTCTGAGTAAGTTTCATTCGTTGAAAGTTCAACATTGATGGCTTTATCACCATTTTCGGCCATGCCAATCAAATTGGGTAAATCCATATAGGCATCAGGTCCGACAACAATGTTGGCACCTTTTTCAAATAGCTGATCCTTCACTCTTTCAGCCATACATCCTATGATTCCAATGATAAGATCCGGATTGTTTTTTCGCATTGCAGTTAATTGCTGCAAGCGCCCCATGACTCTTTGTTCTGCATTATCTCGTATTGAACAGGTATTAATAAATATGGCATCAGCCTGTTCCATTTCGTGTGTAATGCCGTAGCCATCCATCTCCATCACTGATGCTACAACCTCACTATCAGCTACGTTCATTTGACATCCATATGTCTCGATAAAAAGTTTTTTACCAGAATTATTCGATGTCAATGGTTTAATGTTCTTTAAGTCCATTTTGTATATATCGGGAAATATTACATTTCTCAGTTTGAGGCTGCAAATGTAATGCTTCCTTCATGAATGACCAATATAAAGGATTGTTTTAAATGATATTAACGATTGTTCCAAAAAATGGAATGTTATCATTATGTCTATTGATAATGTTTTGGTCGGTCAATAAATCCATCAAAAAATTACTATATTTATAATGGTTAATTCTAATTCCGATATCCATGAAACGTATTTTAATCCCGATTGATTTTTCAGAAGCTGCTTTAAACGCAATGGAATATGGTATTGCGGTTGCCAATCACATCAATGCTAATGTTCGCATAATGCATGTTAAAACAGGTTTGCATTATGCGCCTACCTATGCAAAAAATCAGGCAGAATACAGAGTTAATGAAAAAGTGGATGAATGGCTAGTGGATCTGATTAAGAAATATGATGATGATTATGTTGTTCCTGGTGGTAAGTTTGATTATAAGGTAAGGGAGGGAAATGTTGTACACGAGATAAGTAATCAGGCAAAATATGATGATTCGAGCCTGATTGTGATGGGTTCTCATGGAGCTTCCGGATTTCAGAGTAAGTGGATTGGGAGTAATGCTTATAGTCTTGTGGCTCATGCACCCTGTCCCGTTATTGTTCTTAATCAGGAAATGAAATGGAATGGAGGTATTAGAAAAATTGTTGTTCCGGTTGATTACACAAAAGCAAGCAGAAAAAAGATTCCTGTAATTGCTGGTATTGCATCAGTATTTAAATCGAGAATTTTTTTGGTGGCTGTGCGTGAATCAAAATTACAATATTTATTAAAGCGTGTGGCGATGTTTAATCGTCAGGTTGAAAAGTATTTTGTGACACGTGCCGGAGTTGAAGTGGAAAAATCAGTTTTGGTGGGTAAAAAACCAGTTCAGAGGCTGATTTCTTTTGCAGAAGAAAAAAATGCAGATTTAATTACAGTGCATGTTAATCACACACATAATCCTTTTGTTAATATTTTTAAACCCTTTGCCAATGAGTTGATTAATAACTCATCGAAGCCTGTTTTGGTGGTGCCTACATACGAGTAAGGCATAATCTTGTGATGAATGATTTTTTAATGGCAAGATTGTTTATCTTTGTGGCTTCCCAAAAAGGAATAGAATGAAGTATTTTGTTACCCTCATTTTTACATTTATTGGTTTTACTGTATTTGTACAAGCTCAAAATTTGGCAGAAGAAGTACAAACAGTAAAAGAAGGAGAAGGTATAATAACCATTCATCAGGATCAGGGCATTGATTTTCTGATGGAAACAATGGTGAAAGAAAATGCCAGACAGGAAGGAGTCGATGGTTATCAGATACAACTCTTTTCGGGATCAGGTCCTAACGGAAAGCGTCAGGCAATGGATGTTAAAACGAAAGTATTGGAGGAGTTTCCGGATGCTAAAATATCAACCACCTATAATCCACCTTTTTGGAGGGTTCGTGTAGGGAACTATCGACATAAGCATGAGGCATTGCCTTTGCTGAAGGATATGAAAGAGTTTTTCCCGAACTGCTATGTTGTGAAGGGAACTGTAAGAATGGAAAATTTGTAATTAAATAATAGGAAGCCGGATAAGTCCGGCTTCTTTTTTTGTTTTATCCAAGTTGGGTGATTGGAAAATTGAATTTAAATTTGCGCATCATTTTTTTTAAGTAAACATCATGAGTGATCAGATTAAGCACGAGTGTGGTATCGTTCTAATTCGTTTGTTGAAGCCGTTGGAGTATTACCAGGATAAGTACGGTACGTGGATGTATGGTTTGAATAAACTATACTTGTTAATGGAGAAACAGCACAATCGTGGTCAGGACGGTGCAGGGGCTGTAAACTTAAAACTTGATCAGGAAGCAGGAAAAAAATATTTTTTCAGACAAAGATCGAACAAGACAAATCCTATTAAGGATATCTTCAAGAGAATAAATGAACCCTTTGTAAAACTGCAGGATCATGAGCCTGAATTGTTGAAGGATCCGAAATATGCGCAGGAGAATTTACCTTTTGCCGGTGAGTTATATTTAGGTCATTTACGTTACGGAACTTTCGGTAATCATAGTATTGAGTATGTGCATCCTGTGATGCGCGAAAATAACTGGAGATCGCGTAATCTTGTAATGGCAGGTAACTTTAATCTTACCAATGTAGATGAGATTTTTAAGTCTCTGTTTGATTTAGGGCAGCATCCAAAAGATTACACTGATACAGTAACCATTCTTGAGAATGTAGGTCACTTTTTGGATGAAGAGAATGAAATGTTGTTCCGAAAACATAAGAATGAAGGTTTATCAAATCGCGAAATCTCATTTGGAATTGAAGAAGAACTGGATGTAAGAAAAATTTTGGAGCGCTCAAGTCGTCGTTGGGATGGAGGTTATGCCTTAGCCGGAATGATTGGTCATGGTGATGCTTTTGTAACACGCGATCCTTGGGGAATTCGTCCTGCTTGGTATTATCAGGATGAAGAAATAGTAGTGGTTGCCTCTGAACGTCCGGTTATTCAAACTGCAATGAATGTTCGTTCAGTTCAGGTGCAGGAATTAAAACCGGGTCATGCACTTATTATTAAGAAAAATGGAGCTGTAACTGAAGAGTTGGTGAGGGTACCTCAAAAACGTACTTCATGTTCGTTTGAGCGCATTTATTTCTCTCGGGGAAGTGATAAGAAGATTTATCTTGAGCGTAAATCTCTTGGCCGTCTGTTAGCGAAGACATTGCTTGAGAAGGTTAATTATGATGTTGAAAATACTGTCTTTTCATATATTCCGAATACTGCAGAAACAGCCTTCTATGGTATGATGGATGGTATTCGTCAGGAATTGGATCAGGTTAAGAAAAGGAAGATTCTTGAAAAAGGAAAAGACATCACTCCTGAAGAGTTGGATGAAATTCTTGCTGTTGAACCAAGGGTTGAGAAAATTGCCATTAAAGATGTTAAGATGCGAACCTTTATTGCTGATGATAATAGCAGGGATGATATGGTAGCGCACGTTTATGATGTTACTTATGGTATCGTTAAAAATGGTGTTGATACCTTGGTTATCATCGATGATTCAATTGTACGCGGGACAACTCTTAAGAAAAGTATTCTTCGAATTTTGGATCGTTTGCATCCCAAGAAGATTATCGTAGTATCATCGGCACCGCAGATTCGTTATCCTGATTGTTATGGAATTGATATGGCTAAATTGAAAGATTTCTGTGCTTTCTCGGCTGCTATTGAATTATTGAGAGAAACAGGTCAGGAGAAGGTAATCGATGATGTTTATAAAAAATGTAAGGATCAGCAAAATCTTCCAAAAGAAGAGATTGTGAACTATGTAAAGGAAATCTACAAACCATTTACACCGGAACAGATTTCTGATCAGATTGCTAAAATGCTTCGCCCTGATGATATAGATGCTGAAGTTGAATTAGTATATCAAACCATTGAAAATCTTCATGAAGCATGTCCTGATGACAGAGGAGACTGGTACTTTACCGGTGATTATCCAACGCCAGGAGGAAATAAGGTAGTGAATACTTCTTTTATCAATTTTGTTGAAGGCAGAAGTGGAAGAGCATATTAAAATATGATAGAATAATATTTAAAGGGCCGGTTATTCCGGCCTTTTTTATTGCAAAAACTCAAGTCCCATCTCAAGATATGCATATACGTCAGAAGGGTGATGATTTATTTGTGCCTTACTCCGTTTGTGACCAAGTCGTACAATAATTGCATTTTTCTCAGGAATAGAAAAAATGTATTGACCAAGAATACCACGTGCATAAGGGATTTTAAAGCCATCGTAATTAATAATCCAGCATTGAAAACCATAAAAATCCAGATCTTGACCATTGTCTGTTTTTAAGTAGCTTGCTGGTGTTATCGCTTCATCTATGTATTTTTGACTGATAATTTGCTGATTTCTCCAAAAACCATGATGATTAATAAGAGCTCCGATTAATGCAAAGTCGCGAGCGTTAGAGTTAAAACAGCAATATGCTTTTTCCGTACCATTTTTCTTGTCGAGAGACCATAGGGCTGTATTCCTTGCTCCAAGTGGTTTCCAAAGCTTCTCTGATGCGTAGTCACTTAAAGTTCTGTTAGTGCTGCGTGTTATAATCTGAGCCAATAGTTGGGTGTCGCCACTCTTGTAAGAATGAATTTTTCCAGGTTCTTCTACAATTGTGATATCTTCAGCAAGACCAATCAAATCGTTTCCATAGTATGCTTTTGTTGTCATTGAGGTTGGACTGCTATAGCTTTCGTCCCAATTTGATCCGCTACTCATGGTTAATAAATCCCGTATAGTTAATTCGGAATTCATCCCATCTTTCATATAGAGAAGAAAATCACCTGCTTTCTGATCAACTGATGAGATGTAACCATCGTCAATGGCAGCTCCAATTAAAAATGATACCAGACTTTTGGAGGCCGAAAATGAGTTGGAGTATGAATCCGGACCGTAATCATCCCAATATTCTTCGTATAAGATGCTATCGTTTTGTATTACCAGAAAGGCAACAGTGTTATAGTGCTCTAATGTGTCTCTTTGTTGTTGTGAAAAGTCAAATTGATTATAGGTTTTACTGACCGGCCATTCAAAAGGAGTATCAGAGGCTTTTACTTCCCGATTATCGAATATTTTGTAGTCTTCAATGCCAGGGAACCAATAAGTAAAAGCCATGCGTAAATGGTGTGGAAGGAAAAACCATACACCAATTAAAAGTACCAGAATGAATGAGAAACGAAATTTTTTTGATGCAGCCATGATTAATATGATTTAGTCAGGAAACCACTCTCGTATATGGATTAAATCAGGGAAAGCTTCTTTTTTATAGATCGACTTGTTACTGATAGTTCTCAAACATTCTTGTATTCCTTCCGGTATACTTGGGTGAGGATAGAATATTTTTAACACCTCCTGCAAGCTATTTCCTTGGTTAATAAGATGCGCCACTGACACAATAAAAGCTGATGCCTGTGGACCGGCAGCTCTCATGCCAAGAATTCTTTGTTCTTCATCGTTGCTTACCAGGATTTTAACAAATCCATTTGTATTTCGCATTGCAATGGCTCTGTTAACCAATTTATTGGAGTAGAAGGCTGCTTTGTATGGAATCTTTTTCTGTTGTAACATCTTTTCGTTGGCTCCAACAGCTGCTACCTCTGGTTTAAAGAACATTAAAGTTGACATGTGTGAATAGTCAAGAGGATATAAAGGTACATCCCCGATTTTTTCAGCAGCCAGCCTTCCCTGAAATTCGGCAACGCTATATAATTGCGTATGCCCCGTTACATCACCGGCAGCATAAACATGACAATTGCCCGTATCATCATGTAAAACACAATCATCCTGAATAGGAATTGTACCGTTTGAATTAATTTGTATACCTAACTTGTCAAGTCCTAAACCTTCAGTGTTGGGAACTCTGCCAATTGCGACCAATGCAACGTCAACTTCAATCACTTTACTGTGACCGTCTTGATAATCAAGGACCACTTCAAGGTGTTTAGGATGTTTTTTAATATGTCGTAATGTTGCTGTGTGGTGAATTAAAACACCATTCTTTTCCAGATTTTTCGATACAAAGGTACTTACGTCATCATCTTCGTATGGTAATACCCTGTTGGATCTGTCTAATAAATGCACTTCCGTTTGTGCAAAATTGGAAAAAATTGTAGCAAATTCACAGCCTATTATACCCGAACCAATAATCAACATTCTTTCAGGAAACTCCTTCAGATCAAGAATACCATCTGAAGTGATAATTCTCTCGCCATCAATTTGTAATTGTTCGTATTCTCTGGGTCTTGAGCCTGTTGCAATAACAAAGTTTTTGGCAAATATTTCCTTTATAGTATTGTTGTTTTTTAATTCTATAGAATTGGAAGTTTTAAATTTGGCCCATCCGTATTCAATAGATAAGGAACCTTTCTGACTTTTTTCGGGAGAGAAAGTTTCAATCTGACTTAACATTTGGTATTGCTTTTCTTTAGCAGCCCGAATAACCGTTTTTTTCACTTCATTAAAATCAACGCTGAGAGCACCTACCCGGTAACCTCTGTCTATTCTGGCAGCAACGGCATAATCCATCGAAAGTTCGTACATGGTTTTTGAAGTTAGGGCACCATTCATAATGCCTGCACCACCCAGATGTTTGGCTTCAACAATGCATACGTGTAATCCGTAATCCAGAGCTCTTACTGCAGCAGAAAAACCAGCAGGTCCACTTCCGATAACAACTAAGTCAAATTGGTTTGTCATATTGGTTCAATTATCAATAAATATATAAAAAAAAAGAGCTGCAATTGTTTGAAAGCAGCTCATTCTTTATTTTATGATATTTTTAAATGTGTGGTTCGTCAGGTTTGAAAGTTGTAACATGACGGCCGATCTTTTGTTTATATAATTCGTTGATAGTGATTATGATGCCAGTCTCTTCAACGTCTCCGAACCTATCATTGATCGCAGTTCCGAAGGTTCTCATAGAAGGAGATAAGTTCATATAAGCATTAATCAATGGAGGAATGTTTTCACCAAATTCACGCACTTTTTTAGTTAAGATTTTATAATCTTCAGCAAAGGTTGTATTTGGAAAAATAACCTTAATGTCTTCTGGAGTTAATCCAATCTTAACCGGTTCATGAGGATAAATCAAGTTGTCGGGGTCTCCAAAATGTTTACTCATAAAGCCAAGAATCAAATCTCTGGCCGATTTATTGTAATGAGTGTACATGGTTACCTTACCAAAAAAATATTTCATTTCTGGATGACTAACAATCAATGATCCCAACCCATCCCATAAATTATCAAGTGCAAAAAGGCTTTTAGCACCTGCTTTTGATGACTGATAAATAGGTTGAACAAAGGAGCGACCCAGCTCAATAGTGGTTGGTAAATATTCTTTAATGAACTTTTCCGAAAAATGGAAAAGTCTTGAAGTAGCTAATTTAACTTGGCCATTTTCATCTACAGGTATGTCATTACCTAATAAATAACGGTATCCGCCAAGAATTTCTTTTTCCTCCGGATCCCAAACGATTAATTGACGATAAGGAACTTCAGCAATATCATAGTCATCGATATCAGCATCTTTACCTGTTCCACCGCCTGCCATTCGAAAGCTGACTTCTCTTAATCTGCCTACTTCCTTCATTAAAGCAGGTGCTTCGTGAGCTGTAAAATCGTAAATTTTATTATTCCCCTTGTTGGTGTTCCTAACAAAAGTTTCCTGTGTTAATTCAGCTTCAAGCTCTTCGCTAGGCACAGGAGGTATAATGTCTTTTGCTCTCATTCACTAGTTTTGTTAATGACTTACAAATTTAGTTTATTTTTTCAAGGAGTAAACTTCCTCTCTTATTTTTTGAGCCCAATCGTAAGGAGTGGTTCCATTATTCAGATTTTCTGAAGGGATGGGCTTGCCAAAAGTAATCACGATTGTTTTGTTGTATTGTTGATAAAGCTCATCTGCCAAATAAAGCATTTCAATGTTTGCCTTGATGCCTAACCTTTTTCTCCAATTGGCAAGGTTGTAGAAGAAATTGGTATTTTCACCCGAAATATGAACCGGAATTATTGATCGTTTGTGTTGTTTAGCCTTTGTTACAAATGTCTTTTTCCATTCCAGGTCTCTGATGATGCCTTTTTTACGTCTTGAAACCAATCCTGCAGGAAACATTAGCATTTGGTCATCGCTGGCGTATGCTTCATCTATTAATCGGGCAGCCTCTTTAGGGTGTCCCCCATGTTTGTTAACAGGTAAGAATATTGAATTCAAATTTTTTAAATGCATCAGAATATCATTCACCGGAAATTTCAATTGGCTAAAAAACTTACCTACAGCAGCTACAAACACCATTCCGTCCATTCCACCTAATGGATGGTTGGCTGCAAATACAAATCTTCCTTCTTTAGGTATGTTTTCTTCACCCTGAATGATGTATCTTGCGCCGAAATTTTTAACAATAGCTTCCGCGTATTCTATCCCAAAAATGTGAGAATTATTAACGATGAACTCGTTTATTTCATCCTGATGGGTGATTCGTTTCAGGTATTTGATAAGAAATTTAGGAATGATTTTTTTAAGTTCCGGATTCTTCTCTTCAAAAACCTTGTCTATATCAATAAGTTTAGCTGGTTTTTCTTTATCACTCATGATGATTGTTAACAAATTTGAGCTTAAAGTTTAGAAAAAATATTAGAAATAACCCTAGTTGCTGACTGAAATCATTTGGCCATTGTTGGATGTAGGTAAGAAAAGTTATTAACAATGTGGTATAAAGTGGAGTAAAGTGGTTGGAAGTGGTTTCTTTTTTACTTACTTTTACATTACTAATTTCATTTTGTTAATGATCACATTTATAGGCGATTTTGTTTGTAAGCCTGATGCAAAAGGGCGCATTGTGTTGCCATCACTGTTTAAAAAAGCAATGAGTGATGGTGGTCAGCAGTGTTTTGTGATCAGTAAAGATTTGTTTGAAGATTGTCTGGTTTTGGTTCCTTATGATCGTTGGATGGAAGAAGTGAAAGTGTGGGAAGATAGGTTGAGTTCTTATCGTCAGAAGGATCGTCGATTAAAAAGAGCAATGTATCGTTCTTCTGCAGAAATTGCACTGGATGGGAATGGTCGTTTTTTGGTACCAAAGCGTTTGATGGATATGATTAGTGTTGACGGGGAGGTGGTTTTGCTGGGAGTTGGAAGTAGTATTGAATTGTGGAGTAGACAGCAGTTGGAGGCAGGTGACCTAGAAGGAGAAGAGTTGGGTGATTTAGCTGAAGAGTTGTTGGGTAAGGATTCTCCGCTTACAGAGTAGGGTAATCATAAGAGCATGGAACAAGAATATCATATACCAGTGTTGTTGAAAGAGTCGGTGGATGGTTTGGCTATAAAACCAAACGGTATCTATGTCGACCTAACTTTCGGAGGAGGAGGTCACAGTCGTGAAATTCTAAGCAGATTAGATAATGGTAAATTAATTGTTTTCGATCAGGATGCGGATGCTTATGCTAATCGGCCTGACGATGAGCGATTAATTTTTGTTCGTCATAACTTCCGGTATTTAACTCATTTTTTAAGATACATAGGTGTTGATAAGGTAGATGGTATACTTGGTGATTTAGGTGTGTCGTCGCATCATTTTAATGAGGCTGATCGTGGATTTTCATTTCGTTTTGATGGAAAATTGGATATGCGAATGAGTCAGCAGCTTCAGAAAACAGCGGCAGATGTTGTAAATACTTATGATGAATCGGAATTGAAGCGTTTGTTTTGGCAATATGGAGAGATTAAGCAATCCGGTAAATTAGCAGGTCAGATCATTAAAAGACGCTCGGCTAATTTATTTGAAACCACAACTGATCTCAAAGAAGTTGCTGAGAATTGTGGTCCTAAAAAAGAACAATCTAAATTTTTAGCGCAGGTTTTTCAGGCTTTACGAATTGAAGTCAATCAGGAGATGGAAGTGCTCAAAGCAGTTCTTAATGCTTCTATTGATGCAATTGCAATTGGTGGAAGGTTGAGTGTGATATCCTATCATAGTCTGGAAGATAGATTGGTGAAAAACTTTATTCGTTCAGGTAGTTGTGATAAAGCAAATGCTGAACAGGATATATACGGTCAGACAAATGTTCCATTTAAAGCAGTCAATCGAAAGATTATTGTACCGACCGATGAAGAAATTGAAGTAAACGGGAGAGCCAGAAGTGCAAAGTTAAGAATTGCTGAGAGGGTATGAATTGGAGAAAAAATAAATTCACGGAGTTTATTCAGTCCAAAGAGGAGTTTGGAGAGATAAAGGGTATCTCGTTTCGCGACATTATTAATGGTAGAATATTTACCAGAACATTGGTTACGAAGCAAATGCCATTTTTTATTTATCTGGCATTTATGGGATTTCTATACATAGGGAATCACTATAAAATGGAAGAGTTAATGCGTAAAGTCGCTGGTTTAAATAAAGAATTAAAGGAATTGCGATATGAAGCAATCACTACTTCATCGGAGCTGATGTTTATGAGTAAGCAAAGTGAAGTGTTAAAGAAAGTGAGAGCTAAAAATTTGGATTTGGAGGAATTAACTGAACCTCCACGAAAATTAAAAGTGCGAAAGTAAAAGCATGCAGATTAAGAAAGGTATCATATTACGATTTGGAGTAGTCTATATTAGTATAGGTTTACTTGCTGCATGGATTATTGTAAGTGCACTTTATTTGCAATTGATAGAGGGAGACAAGTGGGCTGAGGAAGAAATGAAGCTCAATAATAAAGATATTATTATTGATGCTAACCGTGGAGATATTCTTGCTTCGGATCTTCGAAAGCTGGCTTGTTCAGTGCCTACCTACAGGGTATATATGGATATGAAGGCCAATGGTCTTACTGATGAAGTTTTTAATGCCAATGTAGATAGTCTGGCTATTTGTTTATCCAAGTTTTATAAGGATAACTCGGCCAGTTATTACCGTAATAATTTAAAAAAGGCCAGAGCGCAGGGTAAGCGTTATTATCAGGTTCATCCGCGCAGGATTTCATTTACTGATCTTAAGATTGTGAAGCAATTTCCACTGTTTAGATTAGGGCCAAATAAAGGTGGATACATCGAAAAGAAATATGAGAATCGTAGACTTCCATTTGGTGATTTAGCATCTCGAACTATAGGTAGTTTGTATGCTGAGAAAGATCTGGGTGGACGATTTGGTCTGGAGATGGCTTACAATAATACCCTTAAGGGTGTTAATGGTATAAGTAATCGTACACGTGTTGCCGGCAATTGGGTGGTGGAAGAGGAAATTGAGCCAACTGATGGTAATGATGTGATTACAACTATTGATATTGGTTTGCAGGATGTAGCTGAGCAGGCTTTATTGGAACAATTAAGAGAACATAGGGCTGATCATGGTTGTGCAATTTTGATGGAGGTAGGAACAGGTAAAGTAAAGGCTATAGCTAATCTGGGCCTTACTTCTTCAGGTGATTATTCCGAGCAATATAATTATGCTATTGGTGAAGCTACAGAACCGGGATCAACTTTTAAACTGGCTTCAATGATTGTTGCTCTTGAAGATAGAGTGGTAAAACTGGAAGATAGCATTGAAACAGGCAAAGGCTATTGTTATTTCTATGATCGGAAAATGACCGATAGCCATCATGGAGGCTTTGGAACAATCACAGTTCGTCAGGCTTTTGAGAAATCATCCAATGTGGGAATTTCAAAAATCATCTTTAATAATTATAAGGATAATCCACGACGCTTTGTAGATCGTTTGTATTCGATGAGGTTAAATGATCCGCTTGGTTTGGAGATTAAAGGAGAAGGAATTCCTCGAATAAAATATCCCAAGGAGAAAGATTGGTGGGGAACTACCTTGCCATGGATGTCGATTGGCTACGAAACGCAATTAACTCCATTGCAGGTTTTGGCTTTTTATAATGCAATTGCCAATAACGGAAAGATGGTGAAGCCTTTGTTTGTTGAAGCAGTGTCGCGTCATGGTGAAATAATTGAACAGCGAGAAACAGAAGTGATTAACCCTTCTATATGTTCATTGGAGACAATTGAAAAAGTTCATGAACTGCTGGTGGGTGTAGTTGAAAATGGCACAGCTAAAAACATTAAAAATAATCGATATAAAATTGCCGGTAAAACCGGAACAGCTCAAATAGCTAAAGGAAAATCTGGTTATAAAGGTGAAGGCGGGGTTCAGTATCAGGCCTCCTTTGTTGGATATTTTCCTGCTGACAGACCTCTTTACAGTTGTATTGTGGTTGTCAATGGCCCGTCGAATAACGTATATTACGGTAATCTTGTGGCTGGTTCTGTTTTTGGTGAGATCGCCGATCGGGTTTATGCGCAAAATTACGATCATCCGGATATTAAAGAAGAATATGAAATACCTGTTGGTGAATATCAGCCTTATGCAAAAGGTGGTCTGAAGGAAGATCTTTTAACTGTTTTTACTGAGGTTGGAATCAATGTAAAAGGTCAGGAAATAAATGCGCAATGGGCGTCGACCAAGGCTCGTGAGCATGATATTCACCTGGCATCAAAAAGTTTTCCGGAAGGTTTGGTGCCTAATGTTTTAGGAATGGGTGCAAAAGATGCGGTTTCTATTCTTGAAAATATGGGCTTAAAGGTTGAGTTAAGTGGAGTAGGACGGGTTCGTCAGCAATCGATGACGGCAGGTCAGAATTTTAGAAAAGGATCAACAATTTATTTGCAGATGAGCTAAATATTAAATCTGAGAAGTGAGAAGTTTAAATAAAATATTAAGAGAGGTTGAGGTTGTCAATATCATTAACGAAAGTGATGTTGAGATAACTAATATTTGCTTCGATTCAAGAAAAGCCAAAGAGGGTTCGGCATTTGTTGCAGTTAAAGGTACTGTTAATGACGGACATCAATATATAAAGCAGGTTCTGGAAGCCGGATGCAGATGTATTATCTGTGAAAAAACACCTGAATCATATCCTGAAGATGCTATCATTGTAGTGGTTGAGAATAGTTCACTTGCTTTGGGTAAGATGGCATCCGCTTTTTATGATTATCCATCAAGGAAATTTAAGTTGGTAGGCGTAACCGGTACTAACGGAAAAACTACTATTGCTACTTTACTTTATAAGTTGGTCACAGCTCTCGGATATAAAGCCGGGTTGTTTTCAACTGTTGCAAATTATATCGGTTCAGAAGAAATACAAGCGACCCATACAACACCTGATGCTGTTGCTTTAAATAGTTTAATGGCTCAAATGGTGGAAGCTGGCTGTGATTATTGCTTTATGGAAGTAAGTTCGCATTCGCTCGATCAAAACAGGGTGGCTGGTTTACAGTTCGATGGAGCCTTATTTACCAATATTACGCACGATCATTTAGACTATCATAAAACCTTTAAAGCCTATATTGAGGCTAAAAAATCCTTCTTCGATAATCTGGATAAAGAAGCCTTTTGCCTTGTGAATGCAGATGATAAGAATGGCATGGTAATGATGCAAAATACCAGGGCAGAAAAGAATACCTATTCCATTAAAGGGATGGGAACTTTTAAGGCTAAGATTATTGAAAGTATGTTTGAGGGCATGCAGTTGGAGGTAGACGGGCATGAGATATGGACTCAGTTTGTTGGTCATTTTAATGCACAAAACCTCTTAGCCGTATATGGTGCTGCTGTTTTATTGGGGTTTGATAAAATGGAAGCACTAGTTGCATTGAGCCAACTTAAATCGGTTGATGGTCGTTTTGAGACTATTCGTTCAAAAACAGGAAAAACAGCTGTTGTTGACTATGCTCACACTCCTGATGCACTAAAAAATGTGATAGCAACCATTAATCTGGTACGTCAAGGGCAGCAACAATTAATTACAGTTGTTGGAGCAGGCGGTGATCGTGATCCGATGAAACGACCCGAAATGGCTAAAGAAGCGGTTCAGGGTAGTTCTCGTGTGATTCTAACTTCAGATAATCCACGAAGTGAGGATCCTGCTGAAATAATAGAGCAAATGATGAAAGGGGTTTCTTTCAAAGAACGTATTAAAGTGCTGTCGATTGTCGATCGGAAAGAAGCAATCAGAACAGCCTGTATCGTTGCTCAACCAGGAGATATCATTTTGGTGGCGGGTAAAGGTCATGAAACTTATCAGGAAATCAAAGGTGTAAGAAATCACTTTGATGATCGGGAAATTGTAAACGAAATTTTTAACGCAGAATAATTAAAGCCAATGTTGTACTATTTGTTTAAATATCTTGAAACATTAAACTTTCCCGGAGCTGGAGTTTTTCAATACATCTCTTTTCGTGCAGGTTTAGCAGTTATTATTGCTTTATTATTCGGTGCCATAATTGGTAAAAAAGTAATCAAACTTCTTCAAAAGCAACAAATCGGAGAGGTTGTTCGTGATTTAGGTCTCGAAGGTCAGTATGCAAAAAAAGGAACACCAACCATGGGAGGTGTGATAATTATTGCTGCCATACTGGTTCCAGTTCTATTACTTAGTAAACTGGATAATGTATATATCCTGTTAATGATTATTTCTACGCTTTGGTTAGGTACCATTGGTTTTATTGATGATTATATCAAGGTTTTCAAAAAAGACAAAGAAGGATTAGCCGGAAGGTTCAAGATTGCAGGACAGGTTGGTTTAGGTTTAATTGTTGCCATTACTTTATTCGCAAGTGATGATGTTTTTGTAAGAGAAAGAATTCCAGATGAAACAATCACTGTTCAGGCTGAAGATGGAACGATGGTTGAACGAATTGCTACAAAAGATACAAAGTCAACTGTTACCAATATTCCATTTCTTAAGAATAATCGGTTTAACTACTCAAAAGTTGTTTGGTTTTTGGGTGATCAGGCTGAAAAATGGGGTTGGTTGATTTTTGCTGTTGCTGTTATTTTTATAATTACTGCCGTTTCCAATGGAGCCAATATTACGGATGGACTCGATGGGTTGGCAACGGGTACGTCCGCGATTATAGGAACGACATTAGGTGTTTTTGCCTATCTGTCGAGTAATATTATCTATGCTGATTACCTGAATATCATGTATATACCCAATTCGGAAGAGTTGGTTGTTTTTATTGCTGCCTTTATTGGTGCAACGGTCGGCTTTTTGTGGTATAACTCTTTTCCAGCTCAGGTTTTTATGGGTGATACAGGTAGTTTGACTTTAGGTGGAATCATTGCTGTTTTTGCCATTCTGCTACGGATTGAGCTTTTAATTCCAATTCTATGTGGGATATTCCTGGTTGAGAATGTATCTGTAATGATGCAGGTTAGCTGGTTTAAATATACCAAAAGGAAATACGGAGAAGGACGACGCATCTTTAAGATGGCTCCTTTACATCATCATTATCAGAAAAAAGGATATACAGAGTCGAAGATAGTTACCCGATTCTGGATAATCGGTATCATATTGGCAGTATTAACTATTGTAACCTTAAAAGTCAGATAAGAAATGAAACGCTTGGTTGTTCTAGGGTCTGGTGAGAGTGGAGTAGGTACAGCTCTGTTGGCTGTGCAGAAGGGATGGAGTGTGTTTGTTTCTGACAAAGGAAGCATCTCGCAGGAACATAAAAAAGAACTGAATGATGCCGGTGTTGAATTTGAGGACAATAAACACTCTGAGGAAAAGATTTTAGAGGCTGATGAGATAATGAAAAGTCCGGGGATACCGGATACTGCTCCCCTTGTAGCAAAAGCTCGGGCGAAAGGTATTCCTGTAATTTCAGAGATAGAGTTTGCCGGAAGGTATATGGAAGCGAAATCAATATGCATTACAGGTAGTAATGGTAAAACAACAACTACTTTATTGATATATGAGCTTCTGAAAAATGCAGGGTTAAATGTTGAATTGGCTGGAAATGTTGGAACCAGTCTTGCCCGTCAGATTGCTGATGGAAAGAAGCCTGAATGGTATGTGATAGAGTTGAGTAGCTTTCAGTTAGATGGAATGTTTGACTTTAAGGCAGATATAGCTGTTTTGTTGAATATTACGCCGGATCATCTGGATCGCTATGAGTACAGTATGCAAAAATACATAGAGAGTAAATTCCGAATTCTTCAAAATCAAACAGAGCAGGATTACTTTATATACTGCGAAGATGATGAAAACATTAGTAAAGAATTAGGAAATCATATTTATAAATCTAACCTGATACCCTTCACTCAAAGAGATTTATTGAAGAGTGGGGCATACGTCACGAATGACGAGGTCATTATTAATTACAACCACGACACAATGAGTATTTTATCACAAGAACTTTCATTGCAGGGCAAACATAATCTTTATAATTCGATGGCTGCCGGAATTGTTGCTTCGGTTTTAAAGATTAAAAAGACATTTATTCGCGAAAGCCTGACCACCT
Organism: uncultured Carboxylicivirga sp.; assembly: GCF_963674565.1. Classification (NCBI taxonomy): domain Bacteria; kingdom Pseudomonadati; phylum Bacteroidota; class Bacteroidia; order Marinilabiliales; family Marinilabiliaceae; genus Carboxylicivirga; species uncultured Carboxylicivirga sp. The sequence continues at coordinate 3,019,296 of NZ_OY771430.1, read as the reverse complement.
TTAAAGGGGTTGAGCATCGGCTGGAAAAAGTGTGTTCTGTAAGGGGGATTGAATTTATTAATGACTCAAAAGCTACCAATGTAAATTCAACATGGTATGCACTTGAGTGTATGAATAAATCTGTAGTTTGGATAGCAGGTGGGGTTGACAAAGGGAATGATTACGAAGATTTGATGCCTCTTGCCAAAAGCAAAGTGAGAGCATTGATTTGTTTAGGAATAAATAATGCAAAACTGATTGAATCATTTCAGGATGTTATTCCAACAATTAAAGAGAGCAAATCGATGAAGGAGGCAGTTGAACTTGCATATCATCTGGGTAAGAAAGGAGATGTTGTACTCTTGTCTCCGGCATGTGCCAGCTTTGATTTATTTAATAGCTATATCGACAGAGGTATTCAGTTTAAAGAGTGTGTGAGAGAACTGTAAGAAATTGAAATGAACGAAACCTTACGCAAATATATTAAAGGAGATCGAATCATTTGGTTCGTTATCATAGCATTGGCTATCTTCTCAAGTCTGGTGGTTTACAGTGCCACAGCTAACCTGGCTTATAAACACCATGATGGGAATGCTATTTATTACCTTTTCCGACATGCCAAATTTTTAATGGTGGGTATTGGAATTATAATTGGAGTTCATCATCTTCATTACAAATGGTTTGCGCGGTTTGCATCTGTATTTCTGTATTTATCGGAAGCCTTGTTGCTCATTACTTTGCTGACTGGTGTGAGTTTGAATCAGGCAAGTCGTTGGTTAACAGTACCTGTTGTGGGTATATCTTTTCAGCCATCGGAGTTGGCCAAATTGGCTTTGATGATTTATATCGCTAAAATTTTAGCACAGTATCAGCGCGATGATAAAAATGCTGATGAAGCCTTTAAACCCATCATGATTCATGTGGGTATTGTTTGTGGATTGATTTTTAAAGAAGACTTTTCAACGGCTGGACTAATTGGAGCTTCTGCTTTAATTGTAATGTTTATTGGAAGGGTGTCGTTAAAATATATACTTGGAACAGTTGCGGCTGTTTTGCTTTTTGTTACTGTTATTATTTTCTCAGCTGAATATGTTCCTTTTTTACACAGGGCCAGTACCTGGAAGGCTCGTATAATGCGTCATGTAGAAAGTGAAGAAGATGCTGGAGGAACTGCCGATTATCAGGCAGAGAGATCAAAAATGGCCATTGCAACGGGTGGTATTATAGGTAAAGGTCCGGGTAATAGTCATCAACGTTACTTTTTGCCTCACCCTTACAGTGATTTTGTTTATGCTATTATAACTGAAGAATTTGGATTGATAGGAGCTCTACTGGTTATGTTGGCTTATCTGATATTGCTATTCCGGTCCGGAGTGATTGTCAGGGCCAGTTCAAGAACTTTTCCGGCCTTTCTGGTTGTTGGTTTGGCTACTTTGCTATCTGTTCAGGCTTTTATTAATATGGGTGTTGCGGTAGGTGTCTTTCCGGTAACCGGACAGCCGTTGCCTTTGGTTAGTATGGGAGGAACATCAACTTTATTTACCTGTTTGGCTTTGGGTGCCATACTGAGTGTAAGCAGAAATAATATGCAAGAACGTTCAGCTTTGGAGGCTGAAGAAAAACCAGAAGAAGAATGAGCGAATTAAAAGTAATAATCAGCGGTGGTGGGACCGGAGGTCATATCTTCCCTGCTATATCTATTGCCAATGCGGTAAAAGAGCAACTACCTGATGCAAAAATTCTATTTGTAGGAGCTCAGGGTAAAATGGAGATGGAGAAAGTACCTGAGGCTGGTTATGAGATTGTTGGATTACCGGTTGCCGGATTGCAACGAAAGGTCACTCTTAAAAATTTATCCTTTCCCTTAAAGTTGATTAAAAGTTTGGCTAAAGCTCGTTCGGTAGTTAAAGAATTTAATCCTGATGTAGCAGTTGGGGTTGGAGGTTACGCCAGTGGTCCTGTTTTGAGAGTGGCTTCTCAAAAAGGTGTCCCTTGTTTGTTGCAGGAACAGAATTCTTTTCCCGGCGTAACAAACCGGATTTTGGCGAGAAAAGCGGCAAAAATTTGTGTGGCTTACGATAAGATGGATCGCTTCTTTGAAGCACAAAAAATAATATTAACAGGTAATCCTGTAAGAAGTAATTTGATTACATGGGTAGATAGAAAAGAGGCTGCCGAATTCTGGAAGTTAGATCCGGAGAAAAAAACAATATTGGTGATTGGCGGAAGTCTGGGTGCACGTTCTGTAAATAATGGAATTTTGCATGGTATTGATCAGTTGCCCGAAGAGTGTCAGCTAATTTGGCAAACTGGTAAATTTTATTTTGAAGAGATGAAGGCTGGTCTGCCGGAAAGTCTGAAGAATAGAGTTATTGTAACTGATTTTATAAGTCGTATGGATATGGCTTTTGCAATGGCTGATGTGGTTGTTTCACGAGCCGGTGCAGGAACGATATCTGAACTTGCCATTTTAGGTAAGCCAACCATTTTTGTGCCTTCTCCCAATGTTTCGGAAGATCATCAGACAAAAAATGCAATGGCTTTGGTTGAAAAAGATGCAGCTATGATTGTAAAGGATAGTGAGGTGAAAGGGATTATTCATGAAGCATCTCAATTAGCGTTGGATGAACATCTGATCAGTAATCTGGCTGAGAATATAAAGAAATTGGCAAAGCCTGATGCAGCTAAAGAAATAGCAAAGGAAGTTATCAACTTAGGTAAAAGCAAGAAGTAGATGTTGAAGTTGAAAGACATACAAAGTGTTTATTTTATTGGAATAGGAGGAATTGGCATGAGTGCCTTGGCTCGTTTTTTTAAACAGCAGGGAATGAATGTTGCAGGTTATGATCGGACTCCAACTCCGTTAACTGATACTTTAAAGCAAGAGGGGATTGAGGTTCGTTTTGATGATGATGTTGAAGGTATGCCACAACAATTTAAAGATAAGCAATCTTGTTTGGTGGTTTATACTCCGGCTGTTCAATCTACTCATGCTGAATTACAATATTTTAGGAAGAATAATTTTCAGGTAAAAAAACGAGCTGAGGTATTAGGTCTGTTAACCCGTGGAATGGAAGGTGTATGCGTTGCCGGAACACATGGTAAGACAACTATATCGAGCATGACGGCTCATTTGATGAAGCAGTCAGAAGTGGGGTGTAATGCTTTTTTAGGGGGAATTACGAGAAATTATGCTACCAATTTTCTGCACGATGATCATTCTTCTTATGTGGTGATGGAAGCTGATGAGTTTGATCGTTCGTTTTTGCAGCTTACTCCGCATCTGGCATTGGTTTCGGCGATGGATGCCGATCATCTGGACATTTATGGAGAGGCTTCGAAAGTTTACGAGGCATTTAATGAGTTTGTGCAATTGATTACTCCTGGTGGAGCTCTGTTGTATAAAGAAGGTCTTCCGCTGGAATTGCCAGATGATGATGTTGAAGTCTTTACCTATTCAGCAAAGGAAGAAGGTGATTTCTATCCTTTTAATCTGAAGCTGGTAGATGGTTTGTATAAGTTTAGTCTGAGAACTCCATTTGGTAAGATTCATCATCTAAGGATGGGAGTGCCTGGTTTGTTAAATGTCGAAAATGCAGTTGGTGCGATTGGTTTGGCCCTCCTGGCCGGTGTTGACGAAGATGAAATCAGAGATGCATTACCAAATTTTAAAGGGATAAAAAGAAGGTTTGAATATAGAATCAGAGAAGAAAACCTGGTTTATATTGATGATTATGCTCATCATCCTGAAGAGATAAATGCGACGGTTGCATCTGTTCGTGCTTTGTATCCGAATAAGCAACTTACTGTTGTTTTTCAGCCTCATTTATTCACACGAACAAGAGACTTTGCAGATGGATTTGCAGAAGCTTTGGATAAATGCGACAGGGTATTTCTGCTGGATATTTATCCTGCAAGGGAGGAGCCAATTGAAGGTGTTACGTCTCAAATGATAGTAGACAGGATGCAACTTAAAAAAGTTAAGTTGTTGAAATTTGATGATTTAAAAGAAGAGTTAAAGAGTGATGTTCCGGAGGTTATTTTAACTCTTGGAGCAGGCGATATAGATAAGCTTACAGATGATTTGGAAGGGCTTTTAAAACTATTCATCCTCAATGAATAGGCTTTTGACAAATTGTTAATAACTATTGAAATATTTTCGGTAGTTGAAAGGCTGAAAAAGCTATATTTAAACGGTATAATGGGTGTTTTGAGAACATGAAGAAGTGGAAAAACATAGTTTTAATTCTGGTAGTGGTAATTTATTTCCCTATCATCTTCTCCTTTGTGTCGGTTGGTAAGAGTCAATTGGTTTGTGGTGAGATTGTTCCTGCAATCTGCGACAGTGTTCAGAACCGTTTTATCAACAGTGAAGAAATAACCGATATTGCTCTGGAAAAATATCCGGGCATACTTGGAAGAAGAATTAGTGATGTGAACTGTGAGGATATGGAAATCTTTTTCAGGAAGCATCCGGCGATTGAAAGTTGCGAAGTGTATTTTACCTATGGTGGTGCGCTTCATATTGATATTTCGCAGCGCGAACCAATGTTGCGTGTTTTTGAAGGTAATTCATCTTACTACCTCGATACAAAAGGTACTAAGATGCCATTGTTTAAAAATCATACCGCACATACTTTGGTTGCGAATGGTCATTTAAATAAACTTGATTCGAGAGATGATTTGATAATGATATCTCAGGCTATTATTAACGATTCGTTTTTAAGAGCCCAGATCGAACAGGTTTATGTGAATGATAAAGGTGAATTTATTTTGGTTCCAAGGGTGGGTGATCACCTGATTGAATTTGGAGGAATTGATCGGATGGAAAATAAATTTCGTAACCTGAAAGCATTGTATAAATCGGGATGGGATTCCCGTGAATGGAATTTGTATAAAAGAGTCAACTTAAAGTATAAAGGACAAGTCGTTTGCACAAAAGCATAGTTGTATGAATCAAGAACCTAACATAATTGCCGCCATCGATATTGGTACAACTAAAATTGTTGCCATTGTAGGGCGAAAGACAGAAGAAGGAAAACTTCGTTTGTTGGGCATGGAACAGGTGCCTTCAATAGGAGTGAAGCGTGGGGTTGTTTTAAATATTGATGAAACAGTATCGTCAATAAAACAGGTAATTGTCAAAATTGAACAGAAATTAAATATCACACTAACCGAAGTGTTTGTGGGTATTGCTGGACAGCACATAAAGAGTATGAGAAATCGTGCCTATCGGTTTATCGAAAATGGCTTCGAGATTAATCAGAAAGATGTGGACCAACTGTTCGATGATAATTACAAAATACCGGTTGAGGCTGGTGAAAAAATTATGCATGTTATTCCACAGGATTACATTGTGGATAACGAAACTGGAGTTAAAAATCCGGTAGGTATGTCAGGACGTCGATTGGAAGGAAATTTCCATATTGTGTTAGGACGTATTGCTTCAGTTAAAAATATTGAGAAATGTATTCACAGAGTGGCCTTACAACTTAACGACTTGATTCTTGAGCCGCTTGCATCTTCAAAAAGTGTTTTAACTGAAGAGGAAAAAGAAGCGGGTGTTGTATTGGTTGATATTGGCGGAGGTACAACCGATGTTGCTGTGTTTTACGATGGAATTATACGTCATACAGCCGTTATACCTTTTGGTGGTAATGTGGTGACGTCTGATATAAAAGAAGGTTGTTCGGTTTTGTATAAACAAGCCGAATCTTTAAAAGTCCAATTTGGATCTGCTGTAGGAGATATGGCCCGTGAGGACATGGTGGTAACCATTCCTGGAGTTGCCGGATGGGAACCTAAGGAAATTTCATTCAAGAGTCTTTCTTACATTATTCAGGCTCGTATGGAAGAAATTATCGATTACGTTTTGTTCCAGATAGAGAGCTCGGGATGTTACGACAAATTGGGTGCCGGTATTGTCTTAACTGGTGGTGGTTCTCTTTTGAAAGATCTGCCGCAGTTAATTAAATTCCGAACCGGGTTGGATGTTCGTATGGGATTACCTGATCGTTTTATCGAAGGTAATTTGCCTGAAATGGCGCATCTTCCTAATTACTCAACAAGTATTGGGTTGGTGCTAAGTGCAATGGAACGACCAAAACGTAAAATCATTGAACCTGAGTTATTTGGAGAAGTAGAGCCTCAGAAACAGGATTTCAATAATAAGTCAATGAAACGCGAAAAACCTAAGAAGGAGAAAAGTAGTTATATGACCGGAAACCTTTTTAGTGGTTTGACTAAAAAGATTGAGACCATCTTTGATGAGAAAGATGTTGAAATGTAGTGGTGATTAAAACGGACGGAAATGAGTGAAGATTTGATGAATTTTGATATGCCTCAGAATAATTCCTCGATCATAAAAGTGATTGGGGTAGGAGGAGGCGGAAGCAACGCCGTCAACTACATGTACAGTCTGGGCATAAAAGATGTTAGTTTTGTGGTGTGTAACACCGATGCACAGGCATTAGAAAATAGCCCTGTTCCTGTTAAAATTCAATTAGGTGAATCATTAACTGAAGGAAGAGGTGCAGGTAACCGTCCCGACAGAGGACGTGAGGCAGCCATTGAGAACCTCGAAGATGTTGTACGGGTATTGGAAAACAATACCAAAATGGTGTTCGTAACAGCTGGTATGGGTGGAGGAACCGGTACCGGAGCAGCCCCGATCATTGCCAAGAAAGCAAAAGAAATGGGCATCTTAACAGTGGGTATTGTAACCATTCCTTTCCGTTTTGAAGGTAAACTGAGAATCAATCAGGCTCTTGATGGTATTGCAGAAATGGAGAAAAACGTCGATTCGTTGCTCATTATCAATAATGAGCGTCTGAGAGAGATGTTTGGTGACCTGAAGCTTTCCAATGCTTTCTCCAGAGCTGATGATGTTTTATCTACAGCAGCAAAAGGTATCGCTGAGATCATTACGGTTCATGGATATATAAATGTGGACTTTGCTGATGTTGAAACTGTGATGAAAGACAGTGGTGTAGCTATTATGGGATCGGCCTATGCAGAAGGTGCAACACGTGCCATCGATGCTATTCAGGCTTCATTGGAGTCGCCACTGTTGAATAATAATGATATTAAAGGAGCTAAAAATATACTTCTGAATATAACCTCAGGAAGTGATGAGGTAACCATGGATGAAGTGGGTGAAATAACTGACTATGTGCAAGAGGTTGTTGGTGATAGTGCTTCAATTATTTGGGGTACTGGTAACGATGAATCTTTAGCAGGTCAGGTATGTGTAACCATTATTGCAACCGGGTTTGTTTCTGGTCAGTTAATCGAGCATCAGGAAAAAAAGAAACAGGATGCGGTTACCCGTTTTTCGCTCGATGAGAATGGAGAAGTTACAGATGCTGTTAATGATGAAGAAGAAAGTGCTTTTGAGCTCTCTGATGATGAAGAAGGGGTTGGTAGAGTTGTAGATTTCGAAAAGATCGAAAAACAAAAACAACAACGTATAGATAAATATTATAAACCAATTGTTCCTCAAAACACAAATAAAGCACCTGAAGTTGAGAAGTTTCAACTGGACGATAACCTGTTTGATAATGGTTATGGAATGGAGCAAAGTGCGGCTGCATATGGGCATCGTCGTGTTCAGCTGACTCAGGAGGAGATGGAAGATGAAAGAATGATTGAGCAATTGGAAAATATACCGGCTTATAAACGTAAACAGATGGCTTTGGGTAAAACCAAACCGGAAGTAAACACACAGTCGCAGGTAAGTCGTTTCTCTTTATCTGATGATTCAAAGAATGGACCTCGCATTAGCAGGGATAATCCATACTTACATGATAATGTTGATTAAATCAAAAATACAATGAGTTTAGAAGTAACACTTAATAATGATATTAAAGAAGCCATGAAGGCTAAGGATCGTATCCGTTTGGAAGCTTTGCGTGGTATTAAAAAAGAGGTTCTTGAAGCTAAAACAGCCAAGGATGGAAGTGGTGAATTAACTGATGCGGATATAGTAAAGATTATACAGAAAATGGTGAAGCAGCGTAAAGATGCAGCGGCTCTTTTTTCACAACAAAACAGATCAGATTTAGCTGAAAAGGAATTGGCCGAAGTAGAGGCTATTTCAGGCTATTTACCGGCTCAAATGAGTAAAGATGAATTGGTGATTGCTGTAAAGGCTATCATCGAACAAACAGGTGCAACATCAATGAAAGAAATGGGTAAGGTGATGGGAGTAGCATCTAAAGAACTGGCAGGTAAAGCTGATGGAAAAGATATTTCTGCTGTTGTTAAAGAACTGTTAGGATAGTTATAGTTATTCAATATATGAAAACCGGATTCGGAAGAATCCGGTTTTTTTGTATCCTGTTAATTGGATTTTGATGGTTCAGATAAATGGTAGAAATAGGATCAAAAAAAAGCAGAACTTAATGTTCTGCTTTTTGTATATAGCTTAAAAAATTCTAGTAGAATTTAATTCTTTCGTCAACAATGCTGGCTTTGTCTTTAATAGTCTGGTATGCCTGGTAAACCTTGTAAGCATTGTTTTGCTTCATTTGAGCTTTAGCAGCTTCAACATCAGTTTCATCCATTGTTATATCAGTAACTTTAACAACAAAAACACCATTGTTACCTGCCACTGGCGCACTAACTTCACCTTGTTTTGCTGTTGTTGCCAAGGCAACTAAGGCTGGTTCAACACCGGCACCAGGAACCTGGTATGAAGCAAATGTAATATCGTTTGCAGATTGAACTTCTTCGTTAATTGCCGAAGCCAATGCATTAAGGTCGTTGCCTTTTTTATTGTTGTTAATCTCAGCTATTAATTGTTCTGCTTTTTTCTCATTACGCAACTGGCGTTCAATAGCAGATTTAACAGAAGCTAAAGATTGGTAACCTTCTTCGTTGATCCCGGTTAGGTATGCAATTACATATTCATCACCAAATTCAAAGATCTCTGACATGTCTTTAATATCAGCTTTGAATGCCCAACGCACCATTTCTCTTGAATTCTCAAGATTAGAAACTTTGCGGTCTGCCTGGCGGATATTTCGTCCATATCTTTTAATCAGGTTTTCGCTTTGAATGCTCTCATTAAACTGATCGTAAGTTTTATTTTGAGAGGCAAATTTAGCTGCCTGCGCATAAACCTGTTGGTTAGTTTTAGAGCTGTATGTAATCTGACGATCAAGTGTTGCAATATTGTATTTAGTAACAGGGGTTCCTTTATCCTGTATGTTGATAATGTGAATACCAAATTGAGTTTGAACCTTCACAATATCACCTTTTTTACCATTGAAACAAGCATCGTTAAATTCTTTAACCATGGTTCCTTCGTTGAACCATCCAAGGTCACCACCATTAATAGCTGAACCAGGATCTTGTGAATTAGAACGAGCGATATCAGCAAAATTAGCTCCACCTTTAACAAGAGTAAACAAGCTATCAGCAACAGCAGGATCTTTTAGTAAAATGTGACGTGCTTTTACTGAGTCTGGCATTTCTTTAATATCAACCAAACGAGTTAATTTGTAAGTTTCGGCTTCCAGATATGGTCCGTATACTTCACCAACCTTAGCACCACTAACAAAATCCTGTAGTTGCACACTCAGTTGTTCTTTTTTCCAGTTACGATCAACGTACTCAGTTTCTGAGTTCATTTTAACATACTGAATTGGGTCAGTTTCAGGATTTGCAAATTCTGCTCTTGATTTAGTAATCCAATCAAGCGTTGCAGCTTTATCATCCGCAGAAGGTTTTACTTCAAAAGAAACATATTCAACTTCGCGGGTAGCATCCTGCTTGTAGTTTTCAATGTTTTTGTTGTAATAATCTTTGATTTCACTTTCAGAAACAATGATTGTTGAATCTGAAATAGAACGGTAACGTTTTACAACAAAATCGAAATCAACAACAGCTTTCTTAGCTTCAGCTTCAGCCTGAGCTTCGGCGGTTGTGATAAACATTCCTTTATTTAGTAACTCACTATATTTTTTCATTAAACGCTCTTTCTTGATTTGTTTCTCAAGAAACATCCAGTAGAAACGAGCATTTGAATCATTGTTTTTCTGACTAAGGAAATTGATTACTTGTTGCTTGTCAAAAATTCCTGTTTGAGGATTTGTAAACATTTGACGAATCTGAGGGTGTACATTTTTACCTGTAGCCATTTCAAAAATTTCATCAGATGTCACTTCTATTCCAAGCTCATCATACTTCTCATTCATAATCACATCCTGAACCAGTTGATTCCAAGCTGTTTCTCTTAATTCATAAGAAGTATTCTCATCCATTCCGGCCGAACGGGAATTAAGTTTATAGTAATCTTCTAATTCAGTTAAATAAGCCTGATATTCAGGTAATGATACAGTAGTTCCGTTTATTTCAGCAATTTCCATCTGATTGCTTCTAAACATAGAACCCCCTGAGTTCATTAAGTCTCCCAACAAAAAGGCAGCCATACCGACACCGATCACAACGATCACTAAACCGGCTTTGCTCCTAATTTTTTCTAATGTTGCCATTCTTTATTACTTATAATTATTGTCTTTTTTCAAAATAGGTTACGAATATACAAAAAACATAGTATTATGCATTCTGACGATGATTCTTTATATGAATAAAGTTTCAATAAATTACTGAGAGGAAATAGAAACCTTTACTAATTCGATGCGGGCATTAGTTGCCTGAAGAATCTGGAAGGTAAAACTACCAATGTTGATTATATCATTCACCTCTGGTATTGATTTATTATGAGTCAGAATTAATCCGGCTATTGTTTCGTACTCGTCAGATAGGGGCAGGTTTATTTTGTATTTTTCGATCAGGTAATCAATTTCTAAGCGAGCTGAGAAGATATATTCAGTCTCGCTTATTTTTTGCTCTACATGTTCCGAAACATCATGCTCATCGTTAATCTCACCAAATATTTCTTCCAAAATGTCTTCCAAAGTTACAACCCCAGCCGTACCACCAAATTCGTCAACTACAAGAGCAATACTTTTATGTTCTTTAGTGAAGAGCTCCAGAACTTTATTAGCCGTCATTGTTTCCGGAACAATGGATATAGGACTCACACAGTTGCGAAGTTTTTTAGGATTTTTAAAGAGCGATGATACATGTACGTATCCGATGATATTATCGATACTATCTTTAAAAACCAAAATTTTTGAAAGACCTGTTTCGATAAATTTTTGTCGCAAGGGTTCAATTTCTTCCTGCACTTCAATTGCCTGAAGATCGGTGCGGGGTACAGTGCAATCTCTGATTTTAAGTTTTGAAAAATCAAGGGCGTTTTTCAATAATTTGATTTCATGAGAGGCATCGTCTGTTTTATCTATTTTGTCGTGATGCTCGGTTAACAGGTTATCGAGGTCTACTCTTCCCAACATCCATTTGGCTCTGGGTTGAATGTTTTTTGAGCGTAAAATTACCTTTATCACAATATTTGAAAGCCACATGGTAAATCGGCTGATTGGATAAAGTATGGTGTAAAAAAACAGCAAAGGCAAAGCAAAAACATTCAGTAGCATCGTTGGATGTATTCTGAACAGAGTTTTTGGTAGAAACTCGGCTGTTATTAAAATAATTAATGTTGAAAATGAGGTTTGCAGAAGTAAAATACCACTATCAGAATCTGTGATATGCAATTTTATAAATGGCTCCAAAATATCAGCCATTTGTAATCCATATATAACCAAGGCTACATTGTTACCTACAAGAATGGTCGACAGAAACACTTCTGGGTTCTGGACAAATCGATCAATGATTCGTGCAGGAAAAGGATATTTTTTTTTGTTTAGTTCCAGCAATAATTTATTAGAGCTGAAAAAGGCCATTTCACAACCTGAGAAGAAGGCTGAGAAAATTAAGGTTAATAAAATGATTGTGTAAGTGTTCATTTATGCAATGCGACTATTCAGTATGAAAGATAGGAAAAATTAATTGGAACCATCATCTTCGAATTCCATTTCGCCTGATATATCTCTGATTTCCCATTTATCCATGTTCTGATCAGCGTCAAATCCTGTACCCATCCAAATTCCACTTTCGCTGGTAATTTTTACGAATTTATCAGAGTAGATAATTTCTTTTTTGGTATCCCAAAATAATTGTTCTGTATTCAGAATCTCATTTTTTTCACTTACGGCTTCCACATCGTTGTTCAGTTCCCACAGTTCGTCTTTCTCGAAATAGATGGCATGTCGGGCTTTAATTTGTCCTTTTACACTTCCGTCAGTGTTGTAGGTAATAACATTTAGTCCTTGCGGAAATTCTATTCTTGCTTCATCTTTTGAATAAGTGAAGTGTTTCATTTCAGGTGTAATCACACGTCTTTCTACTCTTCCGGAGTCGGTAAAAACACTCTCTAAATCACGAAACACAAGGGAAGGTATTTCCTCCCTGTTACTGATAGCTTGAATTTCTTCGGGTTTGTTGGTTGAGCATGAACTCGATAAAACATAAACAGCAAGCAGTAATATACTGCTTGCTGAATATATAATGTGTTTAGTATTTTTAAAATAAGGTATCAAGTTCTTATTTTTTAGCTCTAACTGTTGTTTGAACGTTAATCCAGTCTCCCAATTTATAAGCATCTCCTTCTTTGAAGTTACGGAAAAAGATTTCTTCTGTACCTGGGAAATATTGCGAATAAGTAACGATTAAATCATTGGCTTCGCTTGCTGATTCAGGATCAACTGATTTAGCTTTTGCAAATTGATCAACAGCAGCCCAATAAGCTGTTTTGTGTTCAAATTCATCAGCTCCAAAGTTATTTGCACCAGCGGCATAAGCTTTACCGATCATGATGTAAGGTTTACCCCAATCAGGACGAAGCGCAATAGCTTTGTTTGCTTCTGCACGTACAGCAGCATATTGTTTTTGCGACAAATAGATTATTGAAAGGTAGTTATGGTATTTAGCTTTTGTGTTGATGTCTTCTTCTAATTCAACAGCTTCTTTACCATATTGTATCGCTTTGTCAAGGTCATTTGTTTTCAAATACATCTGCATTAAACCAAATGCTGAAGAAGAAGATGGTTCAATGTTATGCAAGTGCTCCGAAGACTTATAAAACAAATCAGACTCTGTACAATCTCCTCTTGCCAATAATCGGTTTACTCTCTTTAACCAGTCTAAATCCTGAGTGTGATCTGGTAATTGAGGACCAAAAATTCCTGCTAAAGTTTCACAGTCAGCAGCACCACTTTGCGCAAAAAGTGCTTCTACCTGATTTTTATAATCTGTTAATACTTGCGCATTTTTAGAATCGCTATCAATTTGCTTCTGGAAAATGTTTGAAACTTCAATATAAGTATCAACCAAATCCTCAGCAGAAGTAGCATTTAATTTGAAAGTAGCAACTGAACTCATCATATAAGATAGTAAAACAGCTGGTTGTGCTTTTGCTTTACGATCAGCAACTGAGCTTTTTAATAAAGCCTGAGCTTCTTTCACTACTTCAGGATCATCCTTTTTAAACTGTAACATCGACACGGCTTTTTTACCATTGATGTAGGAAGCAGGATATCTACTGTGGTCTCCAAAGTATTTAATTCTTTGGTCATAAACCTTCATCAATAATTGATAAAGCTCTTCTTGTTTAGTAGCATCCTTTTCTTTTTTCAACATGGTACTAACCATGTTTTCTCCATCAGAATAAATACGGCTGGTTGACAATGGGCATTCATTAAATGCAATTTGCCAATATGGAAATGCTTCTTTTAAGTTTTTTTGCTTATAATATTCAGCATAAAGCGAAAGGTTTTCTAAGCATCTTACGCTATCTTCTCCATGTCCATATTTGGACCCATCTTCAACTCCCTTTTGTGCAAATGTAGCAGTGCTTAAAAGCAATGCTGTAATTAGTAATGTAGTAATTTTCATTGGCATGGTATTGCGGTTTATCTTTTATTAATCAAATTTACGTTTAACAAACCAGAACTCGTGAAGAGTAAGGTTCATTGTTAATTTAGCATAGTTTTCTTTTACAAGATTATAATCTGTTGTTCCTCGTTGTCCCCATTCAAAAGCTAAATTGAATGACGTTTTTGTTCTTTTCAATGGTAAACCTACACCAAAACTTATGCCAAAGTCAGTTAGTTGGTGTTCGTTTAAAATTAAATAGTCTTTCTTATAGTACGTTCCAAAGCGATAACGCAAACGTGATAAGTAGGATGTAGCGCGCTCATTAGGAATAATTTCTCCTCCAAATGCCCACTTTTGCAAGTCGGATGTTTCTGTTATTTCATCCGGAAATTTGGCTTCACTCCACTTTTCAAGTGTATATTCAGCAGTTAGAGTTACTGCATCTTTTATATTATAGGCTACTCCAAATCCAATTTTCTCAGGCATCTCAAACGCAGTTCTTTTTAATTCATCTTCTATGAATTGAAGTGTGTCAATGGTATTAACCATTGAACCATCTGAATTCAGACTGGTACCCTGACCAACTAACTTAGTCATGTTGGCATTTATTCCAGTTTTAGGTCTGTAGATACCTCCAATAACAAGTTCCTGCTTTTGGTTGATATCAATTTTATATTGGACGCCAAAATCAAAATAAATATCATTTATACGTAAAGCTTCTTCAGACCCCAGATAAGATGCGAATGGATCATTCTGAAATTGGGCAATATTTGAATTTCTTATTTTACCAAACAAATAAACAGAATGCACGCCAAGAGAAAAATCTTTAAAAGGCTTTAAAGCTAAACCTGCATATGTTTTAGTTGTGTTGCCGTTACCCATGGCAGATGAAAGGGTATAATCACCAACATTAGCGGTATTGGTATTTTCTTCATAAAAGTCGTAACCAACAGCCGATGCCGGTTGTAGTCCAAAAGACATGAATCCCCATTTTGCGATAGGAAAACCTATTGCGAAATAGTCGAAATGCATATCAGAGAAGTCCGAGCTTGCATCAGTAGACTTTAATGATTGACTGTAATTCATCAAACCACCTTCAAAATAAAACGACATAGAATCCAATCCGCTGTATGATGCTGGATTTATATTGTTAAGGTTGTATGAATTTTGAAGTGCAATACCGGTTCTACCCATAGCTGCATTCCGTCCGAAACCTCCATCTTGCAATTCACCAATACCATATCTTGAATAAGGTGAGTAAGTTCGTTTTTGAGCAGTAGCTGAAAACGTCAGTAATGCAATGATTATTAGGGTTAAACCACTTTTATATGTGTTGTGCATTATATTCCAGAATTCGATTAAGTCCAATAAGTACTAAATTAGGAGCTACAAAGATGGGATTTTTTACTCTTCTAGCAAAAAATTCTGCATCTCCCCCTGTAATAATAGATGTAAGGTGAGGGTAATTGCCTCTAAAGTGAGCAATTAGCCCATCTATTTCTATAGAAATACTATTTTGTACACCTGCTTCAATGGCTTCCTTAGTAGATGTTCCAATAAAGGGTGCATCAGGATTTGATTGAAGTAATGGTAGTCGACTGGTAAAAGTATTTAGTGCTTTGAAACGCATTTGCATACCGGGCGAAATGTTTCCACCCAAAAAAGTTCCGTTATGGTCGATTACTTCATAAGTAAGAGCTGTTCCGGCGTCAAAAACCAATAAATCCTTTTCTGGGTGCAGCTCTATTGCGCCAGCTACTGCAGCCAGCCTATCTTTACCGATGGTTTCTTTTGATTTGTAGTTCCATGAGAATGGAAGATGCGTCAGATGCGATAGCTCCAAAAAGAAATTAGTTTCTTCTTGAAGGTTTTTTGCTAAAATATCATTTCTGTCTACAACAACAGATGATAATATAGTATTTGAGATATCAAATTCTTTTACTAGTTTTTTAATATCATTTTTATCAAGAAAATTGGTTGAATCAGTAGCAACTAACTTGCACTGGTCAAAAATACCATATTTAAGATGGGTATTTCCTCTATCAATAACTAAATTCACGCTAAATTATCTTAAATTAATTGTTTAAGGTTGATAGAACGATTCAAAGATACGAATATTATTTCTGCTAAGAACCTGAACTAACTGAGAGAAGATTTTTATGAGAAAAGTAGTTGTTGTTGAAGACGATAAGTTTATTGCAGCCATATTTACGATGTTTCTGCGTGAACTTGGACACGAATTGGTTGGACGCTGTTCAACCGGTGCTGAGGCAATTGATCTTTGTCATCGCCTTCGACCTGATGTGGTGTTGATGGATATTCATCTTGATGGAGAGTTGGATGGAATTCAAACATCGGAACAATTACGTCGTGAACTTGATATTCCGGTAATTTATGTTTCTTCTGACACCAGTAGCCAGGTAATTAAAAGGGCCATTGTGTCTAATTCGTATGGGTATCTGGTTAAACCTGTTAATAAAAAGGAATTAGGGATTAGTATTGATCTGGCTTTCTATAAGCATCGTGTAGATCAGGAACAGCGTGAAAGAGAAAGGGGATATCGCCAGTTTATTAGTGATGCACCTATGCCATTGATGATTTTACAGGATGGCAGAATACAATATTTGAATCATTTAGCTCTGGATTTATTTAAAACTCATTATATGGAAGATGTGATTACACTTCCTTATCTGAATTTTGTTGAACCGGAATATAAAGAAATGGTCGATCAACTTCTTAAAGAGTTTAAAGATAAAGGACAAGGATTTCAGAATCAATTATTGGCTATGCAGGATGTGCACGGGCAGGTATTCTATGCAAAGATATCTGGATCACCTATTGTTTTTAACAAAAAGAAGTCGTTGCAGGTAACAATGGTGGAAGCTTCGGATATGGAGTATAGCAACAAGACTTCACTTGCTTATAAAACCATGATTGATTCATTTGGTCTTCCTTATTTTATCACTAATGCTGATCTTGAAATTAAAGAAATTAGCCACAGTTCTCTTTTTGATGGTTTGGAGTTAAACGGTAAGAATGTTGAAGGTCTTTCTGATTATTTTCAAAAAATTACAGAAGAATCAGTTTTGTCTTACAAATTGGTTGCCGAAGATAAGGTGCCGACCTTGTTTAAAAGTCATATCATCAAAGATGCTTCCGGAAAAGTAATGGAAATATTCTTCTATCCGGGAAAATAATTAAGTTGATTGATGCATTTGATTAATTATTTCTCTTGCTTCTTCAATAGAGTTAACGTCTTTCATCATTAGGTACAGCTTACTTTTTCCTTCTTTCATCGTCGCTTTTCTAGGATTATTCTGAAGCCATAATAAGATTTTACTAAATACCTGTGATTGAAAAAAGATAGATTCCTGATTTGATACAAAATACAGGTAAAGCAGGTTGTTTTTCAACATGATCTTTTCAATACCCAGTTTCTTGGCTGTTTTTCTGATACGAACTATCTCAAATAAACCCTGACCTGATTCAGGAATAGGACCAAATCTGTCAATGAGATTGTTTTCAAAAGCCTTCAGTTCATCTTCCTCTTCAATGTTATCTAAATCGCGGTATAGCTGCATTCGCTCTGCAATATTTTCAATATACGATTCAGGCAGTCTTAATTCGCTATCTGTTTCAACAATACAGTCTTTTACAAATTCTGCATTCTCAAGATCTTTCTCTTGTTCTTCCTTGTATAAATCCTGATATTCTGTTTCTTTTAATTCTAACAAAGCCTCATTTAAAATTCGCTGATAGGTTTCGTAGCCAATGTCAGAAATAAATCCACTTTGTTCACCACCTAAGAGGTCACCTGCGCCTCGTATATCCAGATCCTGCATGGCAATATTAAAGCCACTTCCCAGGTCAGAAAATTCTTCGATGATTTTTAATCTTCGACGAGCTTCCTGAGTCAATGTTGAGAGAGGTGGTGCCATCAAATAACAAAAAGCCTTTTTGTTTGATCGTCCAACACGACCACGCAACTGATGAAGTTCGCTTAAACCAAAATTATTGGCATTGTTAATAATAATAGTGTTCGCATTGGGAATATCGAGACCAGATTCAATGATGGTTGTTGCAATTAGAACATCATACTCACCAGAGATAAAGTCAAGCATAATCTTTTCCAAGGAAGGTCCGTCCATCTGACCATGAGCTACAATGGTTTTAACGTCGGGCAGAATACGGTTTATCATATCCTGTATCTCCATAATATTCTGAACCCTGTTATGAATAAAGAAAACCTGTCCACCCCGTTCAACTTCATATAGGATGGCTTCTTTAATTATTTCTTCGTTTAAAACATGTAACTCCGTAATGATTGGATGACGGTTGGGAGGTGCTGTGTTTAAGATAGACAAATCGCGCGCACCCATCAAAGAAAATTGCAACGTGCGGGGTATTGGAGTGGCTGTAAGAGTAAGTGTATCTACGTTTATTTTCAGCTGCTTAAGCTTCTCTTTTACAGATACGCCAAATCGCTGTTCCTCATCAATAATCAGAAGTCCCAGGTCATTAAACTCAACATCTTTACCTATTAAACGATGTGTTCCGATTAAAATATCAAGTTTTCCTTCTTTGAGTTTTTTAATGGCTTCCCTAATGTCTTTAGGCTTTCTAAGTCGACTGATGTAATCAACGGAAACTGGAAAATCTTTCAATCGATCTTTAAAAGTCTGAAAATGCTGTAGGGCCAAAATGGTGGTGGGCACTAATACAGCAACCTGTTTATTGTCTGTAACGGCTTTAAAAGCTGCACGAATGGCTAACTCTGTTTTTCCAAAACCAACATCACCGCAAACCAAACGATCCATTGGAGTTGATGAATGCATATCGTCCTTTATGGCAAGAGTGGATTTATATTGATCAGGCGTGTCTTCATAAAGGAAGGAAGCCTCCAATTCAGTTTGTAAATAAGTGTCAGGTGAGAAAGCAAACCCAGGATTAGCTTTCCGTTTGGCATACAAAGCAATCAGCTCACGGGCAATATCTTTAACCTTCGACTTGGTTTTATCTTTCAGTTTTTGCCAGGCAGGTGTTCCCAGTTTGTTAATTTTGGGTGGAGTGCCGTCCTTACCTTTGAATTTACTGATGCGATGAAGCGAATGTATATTAACCAGTAACACATCATTGTCGCGGTATATTAATCGAATGGCTTCCTGAGGTCTTCCGTTTACCTCGGTTGTTACCAAACCTCCAAATCGTCCAACTCCATGATCGATGTGTACAACATAATCACCCGGGTTTAAACGGTTAAGTTCTTTTAATGAAATGGCTTGCTGAGCAGCTTTAGCCTTTTCAGTTCGTAAGGAGAATTTATGATAACGCTCAAAAATCTGATGATCTGTATAAAAAGCAAGAAAAGAATCATTGTCAATAAATCCTTCGTGTAGACTGTGATCAATTTCGGTGTATTTGACATTAATTCCTCTGTCCTGGAAAATAGCTTTCAACCGTTCGAACTGCTTAGGGTTATCAGAGAGAATATGATTTTCGAAACTGTTGTTTCGCTTTTCCTGTAAATCTTTCTCCAAAAGATCGAAGTTCTTATGGAATACTGGTTGTGGCGATAAGTCGAAATTAACTATCGAATTGCTGTTTAGAGAGTTTTTACTTCCAAATACCAATACAGTTTTGTTATTCAGTCCTGATTTGAAATCAGAATATGAACAAACCTGATTTGAAAGAAGGTATTGATGAGTATCTTCTTCATCTTCAGTTTCAATTACAGGAATATCTTTTAATTTTGATTCAATATCATTTAACCTATCCTGAATGAATTGAGGATTAGCCATCCATATTTTAGTATTAGCTGGCAAATATTCCGAAACGGCACACAGCGATTGATTGTCCTGATTCTCGGTTAGGTTAGGAACAATGATTACCTTTTCAATTTTCTCTTTTGATAATTGATTTTCAAGGTTGAATTTTCGGATACTGTCAACTTCATCTCCAAAGAAGTCAATCCTGTATGGGTCTTCATCCGAGAAAGAATAAACATCAATAATGCTACCACGAACAGAATACTGTCCTGGTTCAAATACAAAATCAACGCGTTGAAAATGGTATTCGGTTAATACTTCTGTTATGAAGGAGATATCAAGATGATCTCCTTTTTTTATTACAAGACGATTATTGTCCAACTCTTCTGCCGAAATTACTTTTTCAATTAATGCCTCGGGATAGGTTAATACAAAAAGTGACTTGTTCTCAGAATGAAGATGACTTAAGGCCTCGGTGCGTAACAGAACATTCTGACTATCTTTTTGACCATATTCAGGCGAACGTTTAAAAGAAGAGGGTAAGAAAGATACATGTTTTTGAGAGCTTAACTGAACAAGATCGTTATAGATATATGCCGCTTCTTCGCGATCATTCATTACTATCAGATGTGGACCATCTTGTAAAAGACTAGCCATCAAAACTGATTTGGCACTTCCTACAAGGCCATCCAGGTATATAGATGTTGTTTTGCTTTCAAAAAATGATTTGACCTGAATGATTCGTTCGTCGTTCTGATAGTAAGATAATATACGGCTTAGCTCCACTTTCTAAAAATTTTTGCAAAGGTAACGGAAATAATTCATTCAATAATAAAGCATAGAACAGGCTAATTGTTTGACTATACATATAAAAAATGGCTATCCGTAAGGAAAGCCATATTAAGAAACAACTATATTTTACATCAATTGTGTTGAACGGATTGTTGAGCTGCTTTAAATCGTTTTGAGTTTTTATGTGCAAAATCATTCAGGTAATCCTCAATCAAGTCAACCATATCTTTTGAACCTGTATAGAAGGGAGTGCGTTGGTGTAACGATTTGGGTTGAATTTCCATTATACGTTTTTCTCCATTGGATGCTTTACCTCCGGCTTGTTCAGCCAGAAAGGCAATAGGGTTACATTCGTAAAGCAAACGGAGTTTGCCTAATGGAGCGGACTCAGTTTCAGGATAAATAAAGATGCCTCCTTTTAACAGGTTACGATGGAAATCAGCAACCAAGGATCCAATATATCTTGAAGTATAAGGACGACTGGTTGAATCATCCCGTTCTTGGCAATATTTTATATACTTCTTAACTCCTTTAGGAAATTTCTTGTAATTACCTTCATTGATGGAATATATTCGACCATTTTCCGGAGTGGTTATTCTGCGATGAGAAAGACAGAATTCGCCAATGGAAGGATCCAGTGTAAAACCGTTTACACCATTGCCAGTGGTATAAACCAGCATAGTTGAGCTGCCATATAAAATATATCCGGCTGCCAACTGAGCTGTTCCGGGTTGCAGAAAATCTTCCATACCTGCTTTTTCTCCAATCGGAGTAACTCTTTTATAAATTGAGAATATTGTGCCGATTGAAACATTAACATCAATATTGGAGGAGCCGTCAAGTGGATCCATGAGGAAAACATATTTGCCATTTCTCCCTTTTTCATCATCAAAGAAGATAAAACTCTCATTTTCTTCTGAGGCAATGGCACAAACTTCACCACAACCTCTGATTGCATCAATAAAGTGTTCATTGGCAAAAACATCCAGCTTTTTCTGGTCTTCGCCCTGTACATTGGTATTTCCTGCTTCACCAAGAATATCAACCAGCCCTGCTTTATTTACTTCTCGATTAACAATTCGGGCAGCAGTGCTAACATGATGAAGCAGATGAGAGAAGCCTCCGCGCGACTGAGGAAAAGACATTTGTTTGTTGAGGATATACTCGCTCAACGTTGTGACTTCGAATTTTGTCATAGTATTTGGTTTTAAATTGTAATGGGTGTTCAGGTATTGTAATTAACAAGGTTTGCTATCGAAAGTTTTTTCAATTGATTAAAGTCAGTTATGAATTGATAGTAGTAGAATTTTTTTAGATAAATATGAAATTATTGAACCTTTCGTTTAATTTTACTTATCTATTCGAGTAGTTTATGAAAGTATTTAAGTTTGGAGGCGCATCTGTTAAAGATGCCGATGGTGTCAGAAATCTGGCCAGTATTGTGAATCGATATAGCGACCCGTTGGTAGTGGTTATTTCGGCAATGGGAAAAATGACCAATGCCTTTGAAGAATTGGTACAAGCCTATTTCGAAGGAAATGGAATTGAAGAGCATTACAATAAGATAAAGGATTATCATCAGAAAATAGTTGCCGATTTATTTGATGAATCGGAGCGTGATTTGCTGGATGAATGGTTTGAAATCATACAATTAAAACTCGAAACAGAACCTTCACTTAACTTTGACTTCGAATATGATCAGATTGTGCCTTTTGGTGAACTGATGAGTACTTTTATTGTGAGTAGCTACTTGAATAAAACTGATTGGCAGAATAAATGGATAGATATAAGAAAGGTTTTAAGAACGGATGATCTGTTCAGAAGTGCCGGTGTTAACTGGGAGTTAACTTCGCGATTAATGAAGGAAATATTTAGTTTTGATGGTGTTCAAAGATATATAACGCAAGGATTTATTGGATCAACTGACACGAATCTTACCACAACACTTGGACGGGAAGGATCTGATTATACAGGAGCCATTATTTCGTATGCTTTGGACGCTGAAAATTTATCTATTTGGAAAGATGTTCCCGGGGTACTGAATGCTGATCCACGATGGTATCCAAAAGCTCAAATGCTGGATGAACTATCATATTGGGAAGCCATTGAACTAACCTATTATGGTGCGCAGGTTATTCATCCCAAAACTATAAAACCGCTACAAAACAAACAAATTCCATTATTGGTAAAGTCCTTCATTCATCCGCATAATGCTGGAACTGCTATCAAGGCAACTGAGCAAAACCTGCAATTACCACCTATTTATGTGTTAAAGCGCAATCAGACATTACTTAGTATCTCACCCAAGGATTTTTCGTTTATACTGGAAGAAAATCTGAGTGAAATTTTTGAAGTAATCAGCAGAAACAGGATTAAGATTAACCTGATGCAGAGTTCGGCGCTTAATTTCTCTGTTTGTGTAGATCATCATAAAAATATTGATGCTGTAATAAGAGAATTAAGTAACCATTACGGTGTGTTATATAATACAAATATGGAGTTGGTTACCATTCGTCATTACACACAAGAAGCAATTGATGAGGTAATAGAAAATAAGGAAGTAGTCGACTCTCAGGTTAGTCGAAAAACAGCCCGTTATGTGATGAAAGGATCGGAGTGGAGTTTTAATGAATAGTGCTACTTGTTTTCTTTATCGGATTTTTTTAGTGAGATGTTACTTTGCTAATTTATACTTACCCGTTGAGTATGACTTTAGTTTTTTATAAGGAATCACCGACCACGGAAAAGAATCTTCTGATTTAGTAATTGCAGGTGACTTACATTCGAAATAAATTCCTTTAGGAGTAAGATACCAGTCGGGGAATTGCCATAGTTTGACATTATTATAACTGAAAGCTGTTTTGTCATCCGGATTCATTTTTTCAGGATAAAGCTCATTAAGTAAATCCAGTAATTTTGGGCCAAATACTTTGTATCTGTATTGAAACCACTGGTATTCACCGGGACTGAATGTTGGTTGTTGTTCTTCCCCAAACCAGTAGAGTTCTTCGAATTGAAATGCTTCAGCATTAGCCATTTTAAGGGTGCGGTACATCTTTTTTTCTGGTTCCTGTATTCCATAGCATGAGGAATTGGTGATGATGCTATAGCTAAGAAATTGATTATCTATATAATGAATACTAAAAGAAGTTGAATAATTACCCTGTTTACCCAGGTTGACACAGCTATAAGTCATGTTAATTGCATCCAGTTGTTCGGCTTCGAGCCAGGTGTTGATCGAATCAACGTCCATACTTCCTTTTTTATTTGTTTTGACTCTGAACCATGTTATACCACTTTCTGGTTCCTTGAGATAATCGATAAAAGTATTTTTACCTATTTTTTCTGTTTTGATGGTTTCAAATTGTATTGCTCTTGTTTTATATGCCAGGTAGGGAGTGACGCGGTACTTTTTAATGGCTTTAATATATGGATGATTGAGTTCATCAACCAATAAAGGTTTTAATTTAAAGACAGATTGTGTGCCATTTTTATCTATCCATTCACCTTCCCATTTATTCAATTCAATTTCGTGAAGAAAAAGAGAATCTGTTACTACTTTTTGTCTTTTCTCATCATCAAAATGTGATGTAGTCAGAATAAATCTTCCTCCTCTAAGAATCTTTCCTTCCAGTGTTTGATCGAAAAGGTTGTCTTCAGTTATGTATCTGGCCATGCAAACATCACCGTATTCATCCAGTTGAAATACAATTTCCTTATCGTGTAATTTTCCTTTTAGGTAATAAGTCTCTTCGCGATGAGCATAAAGCTTCAGACACCCAAAG
The DNA here is from genome assembly GCF_963674565.1 of uncultured Carboxylicivirga sp. NCBI lineage: Bacteria > Pseudomonadati > Bacteroidota > Bacteroidia > Marinilabiliales > Marinilabiliaceae > Carboxylicivirga > uncultured Carboxylicivirga sp. Next base: position 2,995,133 of record NZ_OY771430.1, on the reverse strand, counting down.
GAAAATATGATCAAAAGCAGATGAAATTTCATATATATATTCAGGTTTTGGAACAATATTCCAGTTTTGCTTATTATATTAATGCTAATTTGCCGCAACTTATTAAAATAACCTCAATAAATGGATCAATTTCTATTTTATTTAAAACAAGGAATAGACCATATTACCGATCTGCAAGGTTTGGATCATATGGTTTTTATAATAACTCTTTGTGCGGTCTATCAGTTGAATCGCTGGAAACAAATTCTGATTCTCATCACTGCATTTACTATTGGACATACAGTTACACTTGCATTAGCAGGGTTGGATATAATAAGTGTGAATCAGAAACTGGTTGAGACTTTGATTCCGATAACTATTTTATTGACCAGCATTTTTAATCTAGCCCAAAAGTCGACTCAGGATAAGAAAATACAGTTCAACTATTTTCTGGCTTTAGCTTTTGGTTTGATTCATGGTATGGGATTCTCCAATTTTTTTCGCTCAATGATGATGGGTATATCTGATGAGTCAATTGTTTTCCCATTGTTTTTGTTTAATCTGGGTATTGAAGTAGGACAAATTATTATTGTAGGTGTTTTTATGTTAGTTAATTTAATAATGACGCGTTTGTTCACCATTAAGCATCGAGATTGGAATCTGGTTGTTTCTGGTGCAGGTGGAGGCATTGCCCTGACAATGATTATAAAAGCTATGATTTAATAAAATGAAATTCGGATTAAAAAACTTGCTGCTGGCCGCTTTATTTACATTTAACTGTTTTTCAGTAAGTGCACATCCAATTAAGATGACAACAGGGAAGTTGGAGATAGATGTTGAATCAAAGTCGTGCAAATTGACTATTAATTTTTTTGCGGATGATTTTGAATCTGCTTTACAGTCGGAATTCCCTCAACCGTCATTTAACTATGATAATCCTCAACCCGAAATGATTGAAACGATTAAGAATTATGTGTCGGGGGAGTTTTTGCTATCTGTTGATGATAAAGAGGTTAAATTAGAATTGTTAAAAGTAAAGATGATTGAGGAAAATGTTTGTCAGGTTACTTTTAGCGGTGATTTGAAAACAGTGAGACTGTTTGAAACGGTAACAATAAAAAATACTTTACTTTTTGATGTTTATAATAAGCAGTCGAATATTTTACATCTGATTTTTAATGGAGATAAAATTACTATACTTCAGTTTTATCCTGCGGCACCTGTTCGAAAGGAGAGGTTGCAGTAATAAATGTATTTATTATCCACCTTTCAATTTCAATTCATTGATTTGCTTGTTTGCTTTTATCCATGGAGCTGAAATCATGGATGTGTCAATTGGTTCAACATATCTAATAAAGAACGTTAATTTAGTTACTTCAACAATTCGCCTATTATAACCCAAAGATCCTAAATCAAGCATGTTACCGCTATTTACAAAGTCTCGATATTCCTGTGCTGAAATTTTCAGAAAGCTCACAAAAAAGATGAATAAAACTAATTTTCTCATGTTAATGAATTAAAATAGATGCTGATTACTTTTTTATGATAAATTACTGCTAGTCAGTTTAATTGATAGACCAGTTATCGTCAACATGAAGAAGTGTAAAAGCAATTGTGTCTTTATGCTCTTCAATATCAATTAAATAATATAAATCAATTTTATTCTTCTCTTCATTCATTAGAAACGAAACTTTCTCAACTTTCATGTCTATTAATTTCTTTCGATTAATCTTTTTTGAAAAATCCGAATCAGAAATCATCATATCAATGGTTTTATTTAAACCCTGAAACATTATTTTACTTTCTATACGAATAGATTTGGCTCCTATTATTTCTATGTTTTTTAGTCGTGTCATGGCTGAGAAACAATAATCTATTCCGTCTATAGTTTGAACGTCTGTTAGAAAATTGCCAGTACCTTCATAAGAGAATGAACAGGAAGTGATATTAATAATACAAAGAGATATAAAGAATAGTTTCTTCATAATGTTAGGAATTAGGGTTTGAGTTATTCTAAGGTTAAATATAATGTTTAAAATTAACAGACATAATTAATATTCCAAACAACATGTATTATAAAGATTAAAAGAATAGTGAATAATAAATGCTAACTTTTTTGAAATCATTCTTTGGTTTAAATAAAAACAAATTGTAATATTAGATTTTTAAGAATATAATGCAGTGACAAATTACAAGTAGATTTTTGGTATAATGTTGAATTATAGATTATTTTCTAATGAAGACAGATGTACGATTTGTTCGTGTTACTATATTGTTAAATTAAAAAAGGTGTTTATTTACGAATAAACACCTTTTTTAATTCTTTGATTGGATAAGAAGTTAAGACTTCTGATAAGCCTTTTTCGGGTTTTTCTATTTCAATTTGATATAAAACGCTGCTTTGTGTCCCAGAAAAACACCGTCATCAGTATTTGCTTCATACGACACCAAAACTGATAGCACCTTTTTAGTCATTATTTGTTGCTGTTCATCGTAGAACCACGATTCCCAAAATTGAAGTTTCCCAACCTGATCTCTTGAAAAACCTTCTTGCTCTTCAATCGCCTTTACCTCTGAAATACTCATTGGAGCTTCAGTCATGTAATTAAAGGCTTGTGCTTTATGATCATAAACAGATTCAAATAACTGATTAACCATTTTTTTTCGATCCAGACTTTTTAAACATTCATCTTTCCAATGGTCATTAGGATCATAGTTTTTGATTTCTACACTATAGATAATAGTGTCAGCCAAAAGCTCACCACTAATTTTTTCATTTGTAGTAGAATTACTAGAGTTTTTTGGATTATTACAGGCTTGTAATAAACCCAAAAAGCACATCGCAATAATAAGGATGTGCTTTAAGGTGGTTATTTTATTCATGAAGTATAGTCTTGATGTTTTATCTGTCAAAAGAAAGACGCTCTCCTCTAACCTTTTCATTTACCTGACCATTTGAATAAGCCAACTGACCATTTACTAAAGTATGGGTTACGGTGTGAGAAAATGGAGTTCCTTCAAAAGGCGACCAGCCACATTTATAAAGAATGTTTTCTGGTTTAACTTCCCTGGTTTGATTAGGATCGACTAATACCAGATCAGCTTTAAAGCCTTCTTTGATATAGCCACGCTTTTCAATATGAAATAAAATTGCCGGATTATGACTCATTTTTTCAACTACCATTTCATAGGTAAAATGACCTTGTTTCACCATTTCCAACATGGCTACTAAGGCATGTTGTACCAATGGTCCCCCGGAAGGAGCTTTAAAATACTTGTTGTCTTTTTCTTCCTTTGTATGAGGAGCATGGTCTGTGGCAACAATGTCAAGGCGACCATCAGCCAGACCTTTGCGTAACTCATCCCTATCATGCTCTGATTTTACAGCCGGATTCCATTTGATTCGCGAACCATATGAGTCGTAATCTTTATCACTAAACCAAAGATGGTGCACACAAACTTCACCGGTAACCTTTTTATCTTTCAATGGCATACCCTGATCGAGTAATTCGAGCTCTTCGGCTGAACTCAAATGAAGAATGTGCAGTCGGGCATTGTGTTTACGAGCCAGAGTTGAAGCCTTTTTCGACGACATGTAACAGGCCTCAGCCGATCTGATAACCGGGTGATATTTGAAAGGCATATCATCGCCAAACTTGTTTTTATAGATTGTTGTGTTTTCGCGGATTGTAGCTTCATCTTCGCAATGAGTCGCGATTAAAACCTTACTCTCTGCAAAAATTTTATCCAGTATCGATTCGTTATCAACCAGCATGTTTCCTGTTGATGAACCCATAAAGATCTTAATGCCACAAACAGTCTTTGGATTAGTTTTGAGTAGCTCTTCAACATTGTCGTTTGTAGCTCCTATGTAAAAAGAATAGTTTGCAACAGAATTCTTAGCTGCTATCTTATATTTTTCTTCTAATATTTCCTGAGTAGTTGCCTGCGGATTAGTGTTGGGCATTTCCATAAAAGAAGTGATTCCTCCTGCTACAGCTGCTTTTGATTCACTGTTGATGTCACCTTTGTGAGTTAAGCCCGGTTCACGAAAATGCACCTGATCGTCAATTGCACCAGGTAGTAAAAGTAATCCTTCTGCATTAATCGTTTCATCAGCCAATGGTAATTCACCGTTGTAAATAACTGTTTTGATCAGATCATTTTCAACTAAAACACTTCCTTTTTTTTGAATGCCTTCGTTGATGATGGTTGCATTTTTAATCAGTATGGTTGACATATCTTTGTTTTTCGCGTTAATTGATAAATTTACCAAGAGTGTGGCTTAAAGTCAAACTTCATAGCTTTTGAAGAAGCTTGCAATCTTCATTTTTATAACACCCCACACTGCTTCGTTAAAAATTCCTCCACTCATTTTTGAAGTTCCTTGTGTACGGTCTGTAAAAACAATGGGGACTTCCACTATTTTAAAACCATACTTCCATGTTGTAAATTTCATTTCAATCTGAAACGCATATCCTTTTAACCGAATTTTATCCAGTTTAATAGTTTCAAGAACCTTTCTACGATAACATTTAAACCCTGCAGTGGTATCCATTATTTTCATACGGGTTATGAAGCGAACGTATACTGATGCGAAGTAAGACATGAGAACTCGTCCCATTGGCCAGTTCACCACATTAACACCCGAAATATATCTGGAGCCGATTGCCAGATCGGCATTCTGATTAAGGCAAGCATCATGCAGGCTAATCAGGTCTTTTGGAGGATGAGAAAAGTCGGCATCCATCTCAAATATGAAATCAAATTGATGCTCAATAGCCCATTTAAAACCTGCTATATAAGCAGTTCCTAATCCAAGTTTTCCTTTGCGCTCAACCATATGAAGCTTCGATGGAAATTCCTGCTGAAGCCTTCTGATAATATCTGCGGTGCCATCAGGAGAGCTATCCTCAATGATCAGGATTTCAAATTCACGAGGTAATTCAAAAACTACCCTTATTATATTTTCAATATTCTCTTTCTCGTTATAAGTCGGTATAATAACCAGGTTCTTACTCATCTGAACTTATTAAAATGAATAGGCCAAAGGTAATAAAATGATAAAAAGCAAAATGACCTGAAAGAAATTATTCATTCAGGTCATTTATTTTATAATATTCTAAAACTAAATTTTAACTAAATATCCGGAAGGCACTTTTATTATAATTCTACCGGAGTTGTTAATCTTTGAAGATCTCTCGCCATGACTACTTTATTATTGTAATGATCAAGTCCTTTAATGATAATATCAGCATAGTCTCTTTGTTCAAGTGCCCTTTTTTCTTCATCGTATTCAAGTAGTTTTCTCTTTTCAAAGTATTTATTGATTATTTTCCATTCTTTTTCAGTTGGATTATTTAAAGCTTTTAAATTAACTCCTGCTTTGAATGCACCCATTTGCGGCACAGCATCAATGAGATAGGTTTTACCTGCTTCAACCGTTGCATGAACATAATCTCTGTTTTCGGCTTTGGCCCAAATAACATATTCACCGGGATCCAACTCAAGTTTGAAGTACTTCCCATAATTGGTTTTTCCAATAAATTGATCTCCTACGAAATATTTAAAATTTACTGCTGCCCCTAGTCCTGAAGTTCTGATAATATAAACTGTAGCCTTGTCAGATGATTGTCCAAAAGATAAGGTCAATGATAGAGCAAGTAAAATAGTTATAAGAACTGATTTCATATTGATTTTGATTTAGTATTGATAACTGAGTTAATTTAGTCTAAAGCGATAGCCAATTGAAAAACTAATAGGTAAAAGTTCATTTTCAAATTGAACGCCATGATTGTCTTCAAGGTCGTCAAAATAATCCTGTACTGCACTGCTTCTGAAAGGGATAAGCAAAGCGAAGGACCAGTATCCATTTCTATATGATCTTTTTCCAGTATCTAAACCAAATCCGATAGTGGGGCCGTAAAACAACTTATCAAATTCTGAAGCATTCTGAACTTTTATTGCCGCATTGTATCCATACATTCCTGTTATGAAGAAGTTTGTGCGGGGATTGGTTTTAGAAAAAAATCTAATTTTAGCACCCACATTATAACCAAAACCGGCTATTGCATATCCACCACCAAAGAAGAATCCTATATTATCCTGAGGATAGACTAAAAAGTTTGCACCAAGACCTCCATAATCCTGTCCAAATCCTAGGCCGAGAGAAACCGGGTCAGCAATTTTATACACTTCAGTTGAATCTTGTTCGTTTTGCGCCATAACATTGGCTATATTTCCAATTGTCATTATGGAAATAATAAGGAAAAGTTTGATTTTCATATTACTTAGAAGAGAGGTTAATAATATAATCAAATATAATAATTAATAACTAAAACTACTGCCTCCTACAAATTCGCGTAATATTGATGTTGGTGGTATGTCAGAACTTAATAAAGGTTTGAAATAACTAAAGAAACGCAATAATCTTCTGGCTTCAGAATATTCCTTTTGATTAGGTTGAACTTCCAGTAAGATTGATTCTGCTAATGGTTTCAAAACAGATAATTCGTAAAGCAATGCTGTATTAAACATTACATCAGCTTCCTCCTGGTACGGGAAGATATGCAAATCCTCGCCACGTCTTACACTTGGCCAGCGTGAGATAGTGTCTTGCGCAGAATATTTACGATATTTATAGTCACGAACAATTCTTCTTATTAAACGATTGTCGGTTGTATGAATCAGGTTTTGATTATCAATATTGATAGATGTTAAGGCAGAGACGTAAATCTTAAATTTAGATTCGTTGGGAATAAGGTGAGTCAATTCGGGATTTAAGCCATGAATACCTTCAACAATCAAAATATTGTCATCACCCATCTGTAATTTCTCACCATCATAAAAGCGCTCACCCTTCTCAAATGAGAATTTTGGAATTTCTACTTCTTTACCGGCCAGCAGATCAACAAGCTGTTGATTGAATAATTCTATATCTAAAGCATTGAGTGCTTCAAAATCAAAATCACCATTTTCATCCAAGGGTGTCTGCTCGCGATTGACAAAGTAATTATCCAATGAAAGATTTAATGGCTTCATACCAGCAACCATCAGTTGAATAGCCAGACGTTTGCCGAAAGTGGTTTTGCCACTAGATGAAGGACCACTGATAAGAACTAATTTTACCTGATGATTCCGGGCAGCAATCATGTCTGCGATATGTCCTATCTTTTTTTCGTGGAGGGCCTCAGAAACCTTAACCAATGTTTCAGCTTTGCCATTGTTACATGCCGAGTTAATATCAGCCAGGTTACTAACTTTTAATACTCTGTTCCATTCTGCAAATTCCTGAAAAATATCAAACATCTTATTTTGGATCACAATATCTTCCAGTAGGTCTGGCTGAGTTCTTTTGGGTATTTGAAGTAGCATTCCATTATAATACTTGATAAGATCAAAAACCTTTAGATAGCCTGTGGATGGGACCATGTAGCCATAATACATGCCAATATGATTATCCAAAGTATAATAGGTAGTATAGACCTGACCACGGTGTTTAATTAAATCAGTTTTATCAAATTGATTTTCAGCCTCGAAAAGTTTTATCACTTCATCCGATTCTTTTTCTTTACGAATAAATGGAATGTCAGCATCTATAAGTTTACGCATTTTATCACCAATCTCTAAAACCTCGGTCATCTGAAGTTCTTCAATATTTTCCAATGAGCAATAGGTGCCTTTAGATACAGAATGTTCGATGCGTAAGGTAGCATGTGGATAAAGTTCTTTCACAGCTAATGATAATACAAATGATAGACTACGAATGTACATTCGCATACCATCGGGTTCAGTAATATCGATAAAACGAATATTTTTAGGATGATATAATTCGTATGATAATTCAGTTAATGTGTTGTTGACATAGGCACCTAAAATAGGATTCTGAAGTTGAATGTTCATATCATCAGCAATTTGCTGAAGAGTGGTGCCAAGTGGATATTCTTTCTGGAGGTTATTGTTAAGACACTTAATACGTACGGTGCGTTTCATATTGTTAAGGTTTTAGGGAATTAAAAATACGGATTAATATCAGAAAATTATATTATTCATGTATAAGGCATAATAAGAAATAAAAAAACAGGGACTCTTTATATGAATACCTGTTTTAAGTTTTGCGAATATCGATCAGTTATGCTTTTAATTCCTCTTTTAAAAATTTAGCTGTATAACTCTTCTTGTTTTTGGATACTTCTTCTGGTGTTCCACTGCAAACCAGTTCGCCGCCAAATCGTCCGCCATCGGGGCCAATATCAATGATGTGATCAGCTACTTTTATAACGTCCAGATTGTGTTCAATCACTAATACAGTATTGCCTTTATCAACAAGTCGTTTTAATACATCCAGAAGTACTCTAATGTCTTCGAAATGTAACCCTGTTGTAGGCTCATCCAAAATATAAATGGTTTGTCCGGTATCACGCTTAGCCAGTTCTGTAGCCAGTTTCACTCTTTGACTTTCACCACCTGATAATGTTGTTGAAGGTTGACCTAATGTAATATATCCCAGGCCAACATCCTGTAAAGTTTTTAATATCTTAATAAGTTTAGGTATGTGGGCAAAAAATTCAACAGCCTGATTAATGGTCATATCAAGCACATCGCCAATTGATTTGCCTTTGTATCTTACTTCTAATGTCTCGCGGTTATATCGGCGACCACCACAATCGGGACATTCAACCATAACATCCGGTAAGAAATTCATTTCGATAACCTGAACACCTCCACCTTTGCATGTTTCACATCTTCCACCGGCTACATTAAACGAGAATCTGCCTGGTTTGTATGCCCTGATTTTTGATTCGGGTAACTCAGCAAACAGTTTTCTAATCTCATCAAATAGCTTTGTGTAAGTAGCAGGGTTTGATCTTGGTGTTCGACCCAGTGGTGTTTGATCCACATCAACTACTTTATCTAAATGTTCCAGCCCTTCAACAGATTTGTATGGTAGAGGATCTTTAACAGCATTATAAAAATGTTGATTAAGAATGGGGTAGAGCGTCTCATTAACCAACGAAGATTTACCACTTCCTGAAACACCGGTTACACAAATCAACTTACCCAAAGGAAAATCAACATTAATACTTTTAAGATTGTGGCCAGTTGCTCCTTTTATTGAAAGTATTTTTCCATTTCCTTCTCTTCTTCTAACCGGTAATTCAATCTTTTTACGACCTGTCAGATAATCTGCCGTTAAAGAATTCTTTTGCATGATCTCCATTGCAGTTCCTGCAGCTACAACTTCTCCACCGTGGCGACCCGCATGTGGTCCCATGTCAATTACATAATCGGCAGCCAGCATCATGTCTTTATCATGCTCAACTACCAAAACAGAGTTTCCTGTATCACGTAGTTGGCAAAGAGAGTTTATTAAACGATGATTATCTCGCTGGTGTAAACCGATACTTGGTTCGTCTAGTATATAAAGAACATTTACCAACTGCGACCCAATTTGTGTTGCCAGCCTTATGCGTTGACTTTCACCACCAGATAAAGTCATGGCGCCTCGATTTAATGATAGATAATCCAATCCAACATCAATTAAAAATCCCAGTCTGCTCCTTATTTCTTTTAAAACTTCATAACCAATGGTTTTTTGCTTTTGTGTTAAGCGATCTTCTAATCCGTCAAACCAGGTATGAAGTAGTCCCAGATCCATATCAGCCAGCTCAGCTATATTCTTGTTGTCAATTTTAAAATGTAATGCCTCGAGGTTTAATCTTTGCCCATTACACTCATCGCATTGCGTATGCTTAATAAACTGACGAGCCCATTTGCGGGCTTGCATTGATGTGTCATTATCTTGCTGGTCAAGAATATATTTTATCACTCCCTCAAAACTCAAATAGTAATTAGAAGAACCTCCTAATGGAGTGTTCTTAAGAGTGACAGGTTCACTGGAGCCATGAAGTATAATATCAATTGCTTCTTCCGGAATGTTTTTAATGGGTGTATTTATGGTAAAGCCATGTTTTTCTCCAATAGCTTCAATTTGCCAGAAGATGAGGTTATTCTTGTATTTACCTAGAGGAGCAATCCCTCCATTTTTAATGGTGGCTTTAGGATCCGGAACAATCTTATCGAAGTCAACTTCGTCAAGTGTTCCTAATCCTTTGCATTTAGGACAGGCTCCCTGAGGAGAGTTAAATGAGAAAGAGTGGGGTGCAGGTTCGTTGTATGAAATTCCACTTGTTGGGCACATCAACTGACGGCTGTAGTATCGTTGGTCGCCCGACTCTGCATCTACCAGCATCATAATTCCTTTCCCATGCTGCATGGCAAGCTGAATACTTTCTTTTAGTCGCTTGGTGTCATCATCAGATATTTTAACCCGATCAACAACCATTTCGATAAAGTGATTCTTGTACCTGTCTACTTTCATACCCTGAACCACTTCGTGAATTTCCCCGTCAATACGAACATGCAAAAATCCTTTTTTTCGTATCTGATCAAATAATTCTTTGTAATGGCCCTTTCGTCCTTTAACCAACGGAGCAGCAATGTATGCCTTCTTTCTGTTGAATTGTTCCAGTATCAGTTTCAGAATTTGCTCATCAGTATACTTTACCATTAACTCACCTGTTTTGTAAGAATATGCTTGTCCGGCGCGAGCATACAAAAGACGAAGAAAATCGTATATCTCTGTGGTTGTTCCAACTGTTGAGCGTGGGTTTTTTCCGGTGGTTTTTTGTTCTATTGAAATTACTGGGCTTAATCCGGTAATTTTATCCACATCCGGACGTTCCATATTTCCTAAAAACTGGCGGGCATAGGCAGAGAAGGTTTCAATATATCGACGCTGACCTTCAGCATAGATAGTATCAAAAGCAAGTGATGATTTTCCACTTCCGCTTAAACCAGTTACAACAACTAATTTGTCACGCGGAATGCTAACATCTATATTTTGAAGGTTATGAACTCTTGCCCCGTATACATCTATCTGTCCCGGATCTTCAACAAAAGATCCTTGATCTGCTGCTTTTTTTTCTGCCATAAACCAGTTTTTGGAAGCCCAAAGATAACAATCTTTTAGGCGAAAGATAAACGCATAGACTTGTATCCTTGTTTATAAATACAATAAATAACGCATGGATACCGGGGGTAACCATGCGTTAATATTCATTTTATTGATTCTGTTATTTAATTATTTTCATCGGATCAATGTTTTTACCATCTTTCATGATTTCCAGATGAAGATGTGGTGCGGTTGACATTCCACTTGAACCAACCAAACCAATGACATCACCTTGCTTTACCGTATCACCTTCTTTTATTTTATAATCGTTTAACTGAGCATAAAGCGATGAGTAGCCATCAGCATGATCGACGATGATATATTTGCCATATCCTTCACCTTCTTTGAAATTGTTTTCAACCTTTCGAACGATACCATCTGCAATCGCTAGAACAGGAGTATTCGATCCTGCAACAAAATCGATTCCTTTGTGCATCCTTTTTTCTTTGTAAATAGGATGCATGCGCATACCAAAACCCGAGCTTACTCTTGTTAGATTACTTTTCTCTATTGGGTAGATGAAACTTAAATTCTTGCTTTCCTTCTCAGTTCCTAGCATGTTTTTTGGTTCCGCAATGTATATTCTGTTAGGAGCAAATTTTAAAATTGCTTCCTTCTCACTTGAAATACAATCTTTGAAAGGTTTATTAAAATGGCTGATTGCAATATTATTTCGTAATTCAGAAAAAGCATCACTTACTTCATTTAATAATGCATCTGCATCTTTATCGGGAGTGTTAATATCTCTTTGTAAGTATACAAAGCTTATATTTGAATTGTTAGCCTTGTTTAAATCTGCTGCAGATAACCCAGATGTACTTAGAAAATCTAATACTGCTGATTTAACTTTATTCATTTCTGCTTTATTGCCATTCAGTAATAATTGTCCTTTAGCGTTAATTAGAATTGGCAAGGCTTTATTTTCCTTTAAATTCTCTTCCGGCTGCATGTAAAATAACAAACTTGCTTCTTCGGGTGACTCCGGCCATGTTAGCTTCTGTGAAAACTCATCCTCAACTTTATACTGAGAGAATGAATTGGTATTAGCGATTGTAACCACTATAAAAGCCAATGTAACGGGTAAAATAAGAAAGAACTTTTTTATCGATTTTGATTTATAATTTGACATGATTATACGTTTTTTGATGAGTTGATAACTGAAAGGACTCATCAGAGGCATGTATGCCTTATTGGCTGATTGTTGCATAACCAATCGGAAGTAGTCACTGATTGATTCGATATTAGTAATAGCATCATTATCAGCCTGAAATTCATGAACCTCTTCCAAAGCCTTTCGATACAAGTAAATAAAAGGATTCATCCAGAATAAAATCATTAGTACTTCAACAAAGAGTCTGTCAAACGAATGATTATGCTTGATGTGACTAAGTTCGTGCTTGAGAATTAAATTCCTGTTGTTTGAATCCCAGGACGTTTGGGAAATGAATATATAACGAAAGAAAGAAAAGGTGTTGTGCTTATTTAAAAGCACAAGGGTGAATTTAGAATGTTTTATTTTCTCATTGAATTGAATTGTTTTTATTATTTGAGTAAGATGTCTTAAAAATCGGAATATTAAAATTACAGTGATAAATACTAGAATATACAATCCAATTTCATTAGGTATTGAATTTGAATCAGGTCCGGATATTTCGTTAAGTGAAATTTCTTCACCAAACGAAAACTGGTTAATGGAACTCTGAATAGAATTAATGATTGGTGATTGTGTATTTGTAAATGGATAAATATTTAGCCTGGCAAATGGAAAGAGATAAGAAAAGAGCAAACTGACCAACAAATAAAATCGGTTCATTTGAAAGAATGATTCTTTACGAAGTAATGTCTGATATATTAAAAAGAAAATACCAGAAACGATACTTGTTTTCAGCAGATAATATCCAATTGAGATCATTGCTTTTTCTGTTCAATTTGTTGATCAATTAACGCTTTTAATTCTTCCAATTCCGAAAGAGAGAGATCGCTTTCTTTTGTAAAGAAAGAGGCAAATTGTTGCTGCGAATTATTGAAAAAGTTACTAACCAGTGTTTTTACAAAACGTTTGGTATAGTCTTTCTTTTTAAGCAAAGGAAAGTATTCGTTCACCTTGCCATAGGTGTTAAATCCAATGGCTTTTTTCTTTACCAATACTCTAACCACTGTCGAAACGGTAGTATACGCCGGGCGAGGTTCAGGATATTGCTCTACAATATCTTTTAAAAATCCTTTTTCAATATTCCACAGGTACTGCATAACCTGTTCTTCTGCTTTCGTTAACTCAATCATTTCCCAAATGTTTACAACAAATATACGACTATTAAAATAGTTTAACAACTATTTTAATAATTATATTACTATAAAAATAGTCATAGAATATTATTAACCATAAAATCAGGATTGTAAATAAAAAAAGGCAACAGGATTAATACCTGTTGCCTCACTTAATTCTTTAATATTATATAAATTAACTTCTAATTTGTGTCGAGTCCTTAGGAACGATTATTTCTTTTTGCTCTGAACTTTTTAAAGGCAGTTTAATTGAATATGCTTTTTTCGATGGATTACTCAAAGATGTTTCACGTAACCATGGATTCAAATCTTTCAATTCTTTATATGTAATGTTATTCTCCAGTGCAAAATCCGGGAAACTTGAAATCTTATCATTGATTTCTATCTCTTTTGTTTCTATAGGTTGATATAAATCAGTGCTTTTAACATGAAATCCATAGTTGTCGGGTTTCGAAAGAATTTCTTTGATTGCTAAAATGCGATAAACATATCTACCGGTTTCCTCATTTAAAAGCAGGTCGTAATAATTTTCTACTTTCTGACGATCAAGCTGACGATTTATACCAGTTCTGCCTGCATTGAATGCTGCAGCAGCTAATGTCCAGCTTCCATAATGATCATGCATTTTCTTCAAGTATTTGCATGCGGCAACTGTTGATTTCTCAATATGATATCGTTCGTCAATTTCGTTGTTAATTTCCAGACCATACTCAGCCCCAGTACTTTTTAAGAATTGCCAGAAACCAACTGCCCCAGCCGGTGATTGTGCGCGTGGCATAAAACTACTTTCAATAAGTGATAAATATTTAAAGTCATCTGGCACCCCATTTTCTTTCAGAATAGGTTCAATGATTGGGAAATATCTATTGGCTCTTTTGATGAATAATACTGTTTGTGATTGCCAGTATGTATTTACCAATAATTCTCTGTCGAAGCTTTCCATAATATCAGAACGTTCGATGGGCACAGCTTCATTGGCAAATGTCATATAAGAAGGAATGTCCAGAGAATAGATAGCATAATCGCTTAATTCCTTCTCATCCTGTTTTGATGTTTCTGGTTCAGAGGAGAATGTAAATAATTGAAATGCTAAAACTATTGCAATAAATGCACTTGAAATTGATAATAACTTTGTATAAAAATTCGCTCTCATAATCCGGCCCTTTCCTTTATTTAACGGTGGTTTCAAAAATATATTATCGCAATTAAGAAACCAAAAAGTATACCATTAAAATTCTTTTCAGATAGTACGCTTATCTAATAAAAATGTTTGCCCCAAGACTAAAAAAAAATGATTGGTCAAAACATTCTTGCTATTTATTGCCCTATTAATATATTGTTAGTAAGTTGTCTGTAATAATTGTTTTAAGCGATGTGATTTGTTTTCATGTATTCGTTTGAGAGTTTAAGTTTAAAAAATGAGTAAAATATTAAATTGCGAGCAAGTTGCAATGTCTTCTTTTGAAGCTACCGTAGTATTTGACAGAAATACTAATAAGGTAGTTTATATGAATAATCGTGCCAGACAATTATTTAATCTGAATGAAATTCCGTTAGACGAAATTAGGATTCGTAACTTTTGTAGCAGAGCTGACCGTTTCAATGAAAAATCTGCCATTGAGCTTTTTGCATCAATCAATACCAATTATTCTCAAAAATATGATTGGCCGGTTCGTCTGGGTAATATTCGCTGGTTATCAGCTTTTATTAGTATCTATATCGAAAATGAAAATGAGTTTATAGTAGTAACCTACAGAGATAATACTGAGGAGAAGGAAAGTCTGATGAAGCTTGATAGTATAATTGGTTTCAGGGATATGCTGGATAACCTTCTATCATATAACACAATAGTCGCTGCTGATAAAATACCTTGGTTGATAGATAATTCGCTTGCCATGGTTGGTAATTTCTTTCATTGTGATCGAAGTTATGTGTTTCAATATTCTGAAGATTTAAGACTTCATTCTAATATTAATGAGTGGTGTGCTCATGGGATTGAACCCTATATTAATGAATTACAAAATATTCCCAGCAATAAGTTTGCTTATCTCTCCAGGCATCTTTTAAATAAAGAAATTGTTTGTCTAAATGATGTAAATGAATTGCCTGATGAAGCAAAAAATGAAAGGGAGGAGTTTGCGAAAGAAGGAATACAATCGATTTTGTTAATACCATTTATTGAAGGAGAAGAAGTAATTGGTTTCGTTGGATTAGATCATGTTAGAACTTCAAAAATCTGGACAGCTGTAGAAATTTCAAACCTGAAATTGCTAGCCAGGGCATTTGCTAATATGCTTTTGCGTCAAAGAAAGGAAAGGAGGATTAAGGAACAAGAAGAGATGTATAAAACATGGTTTATGGCAGCCAATGATTCCATTGCAATTTTTAAGCATGGCGTATGTATTGATGCAAATCCCAAGTTACTGAAAGATCTGAATTGTTCGCGCGATTATTTAGTGAATAAAAGTTTGGTTGAACTTTCAGCTACTACCCAGTCTAATGAGAAATCACCAACATATATTAATGTATATCATCAGAATGCATTGGAAGGAGCTCCACAATTTTTCGAATGGATTTTAAGGAGACAGGATGGAAGTGATTTTGAAGTTGAAATAAGTTTAAATCGTTTTTCGGATAAAGGAACGGCTCATACTATTGCAATATTTCGTGATATTTCAGGGCATAACCAGCTTGTGAGTAATATTCTGGCTTCAGATTCACATGATATTTCTTTAGAAGTTCAAAAGAAAAGATTGAATGAAGGTGAATTATCGATCCTGGAATTATTCGATATTGACCAACTACAAAAACTGCAGGATGCTTTTTCATTTGCAACAGGTATTTCATCATTGATTACAGATACCAAGGGAAATCCAATAACAAAAATGTCTTTCTCAAACGAAATATGTAAGAAAGTACGAAGTTCTGAAGAAGGAGATAAGATGTGTCAACAAAGTGGACGAGAACTTGGGCAAATGGCAGCAGAACAACTTAAACCTGTATCTAAATCCTGTAGTTCATGTGGATTCATTGATGCTGCTGCTCCCATTATTATTGACGGACATCACCTTGGAAATTGGGCAATTGGACAAGTTCGGCCGAAGGAACTACAAATAGAGAATGTAAAAAAATATACCCGTCAATTAGGCATATCGGATCAGTTTATTGAAAAGGAATTTGCTAACCTGGTTGAGGTGACTCCTTTGCAATTTGATCGAACATTAAAGTTGCTCAATGTTCTCAGTAAGGAATTATCCATACTGGGATATAATAACTTAAAGCTTGCCAAGTCAATTCAGAATCATGTAGCTTTAGAGAAAAAGCTTAGAATGGCTAAGCAAAAAGCAGAAGAGAGTGATCGCTTAAAATCGGCTTTTTTAGCAAATCTATCTCATGAAATCAGGACACCTATGAATGGGATAGTTGGTTTTGCTGAGTTATTACAATATGAAGGTTTAACCCCTGATGATCGGAAAGAATATATTCGTTTGATTCATCAAAGCTCGCGTCAACTGTTGAATATTATTAATGATATTATTGATATCTCTAAGATTGAGTCTGGTCAGATCGAAGTTCATTCTGGCTTTTTCGATCTGAATTCGGTTTTTATAAGTCTCGAATCATTATTTATGCCTAATGCAGATGCAAAGAAAATAAAGCTGCAATTTGTAAATGATGAAAGTGACGAGATGGAAGTGTTTTCCGATGAGGTTAAGTTTAGACAGGTTTTAACAAACCTGATTTCGAATGCAATAAAATTTACAACCTTTGGACATGTTGAATTTGGTTATGAAAGCCTTGAGAATAATAAGGTTCGTATTTTTGTGAGAGATTCTGGAGTAGGCATCGATGCAGATAATGTGGATTTTATTTTTGACCGTTTCTGGCAAGCCAAAGATGCAGATGTCAAGAAGGGTGGGACCGGACTTGGTTTGGCTATCACCAAAGCATATGTTGAACTGTTAGGTGGCCATATTCATGTTGAATCAAAAGTTGATGAAGGAACTGAGTTTAGCTTTGTTCTTCCTCGTGTTTTAAGCTAAAAAAAGAGAAGTCAAATGACCTCTCTTTATCTATCTATTTAAACACTTTTTTATTCTTAAACAATTCCAGAGAAACCCATAAAGGCCATGGCAAGTAACCCTGCAACAATTAAGGCGATTGGGGTACCTTTCATCCCTTTTGGTACATCCATTAAATCCAGTTGCTCGCGAATTCCTGCAAAGGTAATTAATGCTAAACCAAAACCTAGTGCAGTAGAAGCTGAGAATACAACAGCGTGAACTAAGTCATAGTCTTTCTGAATGGTCATAATTGCAACACCTAAGATAGCACAGTTAGTTGTTATTAAAGGCAGAAATACTCCTAGAGCCTGATACAATGGAGGGCTCACTTTTTTTAAGATGATTTCTACTAACTGTACTAAGGCTGCAATTACTAAAATAAAGGAGATGGTTTGAAGGTATCCAACCCCAAACGCATCCAGAACATATTTCTGTAAAAGGTATGTAACAACAGTGGCAATAACCATTACAAAGGTAACAGCACCTGTCATACCTACACCCGTTGATATCTTTTTTGAAACACCCAGGAATGGACAAATTCCAAGGAATTGGCTCAATACAATGTTATTAACAAAGATGGCCGAAATCATTAACAATACAAATTCCATAATCTATCCTCCTAAGCTGTTTTTTTAACACGATTAATAAAGGCGATCAGGTATCCTAAAGCAATAAATGCTCCTGGAGCCAATACAAATACCAGCATACCATAGTCTTCCGGGTAGATGGATACACCAAACATTTTACCACTGCCCAATAACTCACGTACAGAACCTAAAATGGTTAAAGCCATTGCAAAACCAAGTCCCATTCCCAAACCATCAATAATAGATGAGATAGGATTGTTCTTCGATGCAAATGATTCAGCACGACCTAAAACAATACAGTTTACCACAATAAGAGGAATAAACAATCCCAGTGATTCGAATAATGCTGGAACATAAGCTTCCATTGCCATTTGAACTACCGTTACAAAGGTTGCGATAACCACAATGAAAGCAGGAATACGAACTTTGTCAGGAATTAAATTCTTGATTAAAGAAATCACAAGGTTAGACATCACCAAAACGAAGGTAGTGGCTAGTCCCATTCCTAATCCGTTAGATGCCGAAGAGGTTACTCCCAATGTCGGACACATACCTAATAGCAAGGTAAATACGGCATTTTCTTTAAAGAAACCTTTTGAGAAATTACTCCACTGATTCATTGTTACCTCCTTCCTCAACCGCAGGAGCCGAATCAGCTTTAGGGTTGTTATTGTTTTGGTTATAAGTTTCGAAAGCCACACGTACCGCATCTAAAAAGGCACGCGAACTGATGGTAGCAGCAGTAATTGCATCTACTTCACCACCATCTTTACTGACTGTTAATTTGTTTTTGCCTGGATTTTTATTGATAACACTTTGGTTACCTTTATCCGTTTTAAACCATTCATCCATTTTGGTTCCTAAACCAGGCGTTTCCGTGTGTTCCAATACCTGGTAATTAATGATGGTACCATCAGGTTTAAAACCTATCATTAATCGAACATTTCCACCAAATCCTTTATTAGTCATGGTTTCGATGGCTGTTCCAACCAATTCACCATCTTTTTTCGCAGGAAAGAATTTAAGTGTAAAGCCTTCTTTTGATGTGGCTTCGAATACTTCTTCTCCTGGATTATTATTGAATTCCGGAACTACTTGTTTGATAGCTGCCTGCTGTTTAGCTAATTTGGCAGCTGCAATAGGCTCTTTCGTTAATTCGTACATCGAACCCAACGAGGCCCCTGCTATACCTGTAATGACCAGCAGGGTAAGAACCATGTTTTTTAGAGTTGATTCTGTTTTTGCCATGATTATTTATTTACCTGCTGTTTTTACTACCTCACCAAAACGTTTTGGCTTGATGTATTTATCAATTAACGGTACGAAACCGTTCATTATAAGAATCGCAAATGATACTCCCTCAGGATAGGCTCCGAAAATACGAATGATAACTGTTATGAATCCAATACCAATACCGAAAATTATCATTCCTTTTTTTGACATGGGAGAACTAACATAATCGGTAGCCATAAAGATAGCTCCCAGCATTACACCACCCGTTAAAATGTGAAACAAAGGACCGGCATAAGCTTCAGGATTCGCCAAATGCAATATCCCGGTGAAAATAATGATAGTACCAATCACTGAAACAGGAATATGCCATGTTATGATTTTTCGAATCAACATAAATATCAATCCAATCAAAAGTGCAACTGCTGCTATTTCGCCTGCTGAACCACCCATATTTCCAACAAAGAGTTCGGTAACAGAAGGAACTTTAGACATTAATGTGCTAACAGATTCGCCATTGGCCAATCCTTCTTTCATAATTGAAAGCGGTGTTGCACCGGTAGTGGCATCTAAATAGGTTGTTAAGTTCTTACTTTGCTCCGGCCATGATGTCATTTGGACCGGGAAAGAAATCAATAAAAATACACGACCTACCAAAGCCGGATTAAAAATATTGTTTCCTAATCCACCAAAAGACATTTTACCAATACCGATGGCAACCAAACTACCAATTATAATGATCCAGATTGGCATATTGGTAGGTAAGTTAAAGGCTAAAAGCAGTCCGGTTAAAGCTGCTGATCCATCTATAATTGATGGTTGAGTTTTCAATAAAAACTTTTGAATAGCCCACTCAAAAAATACACATGAAATCACAGCTGCCAGCGTCACAATCAATGCGCCTAACCCAAAATAATAGAGCGAGGCTGCCAGCGCCGGAAGCAAGGCTAAAATCACCCCGTACATGTTTTTCTTCACAGAGTCGCCACTGTGTACATGCGGTGAAGGTGATACGGTTAACGTGTTCATATTAGTATGTTATTATTCGTTCTACTTATTTTGTTCTGCTTCGCATGATTTGACCAACTTTGCCTTTTCCTAAACGAATGTAATCAAGTAATGGTCGGCTGGCAGGGCAGGTGAAACTACATGAGCCACACTCAATGCAGTCCATGATTTTTTCTTCCTCTGCTCTGTCCCAAATGGCTTTATCCGAAACAGTCATCAACAAATATGGAGATAAGCCCATTGGACAAACAGAAACACATTTGCTGCATCGGATACAGTTTTCAATTGGTTTGCGGGTAGCAATTTTTTCAGGCATTATTAATATACCTGAACTTCCTTTGGTAACAGGTACGTCAATCGAAGTAAGTGCCTTTCCCATCATTGGTCCGCCACCAATTACTTTACCTGTATCTTCAGGTAATCCACCTGCAGCTTCAATTAGTTGCGAGATAGGTGTACCAACCCGTGTCATAAAGTTAGAAGGCTTGGTAACCGATTTACCTGTTACTGTAACCACTCGCTCAAATAAAGGCTTGTTTTTCTGAATAGCTTCGTAAACAGCATAGGTTGTGCCGACGTTTTGCACAACTGCACCAACCTCAATAGGCAATTTGCCAGAAGGTACCTGGCGTTTGATACAGGCATCAATCAATTGTTTTTCACCTCCCTGAGGATATTGAACTTTTAATGATTCGACTGTAATGCCATTATATTTTTTGGCCAGTTCGCTCATGTGAGCAATGGCGTCCGGCTTGTTATTTTCGATGCCAATAACTGCTTTGTCAACTCCTAAAGCCGTCATTAAAATTTGAGTTCCTACCATTATCTCTTCACCTTTTTCCATCATCAACTGATGGTCGGCTGTAAGATAAGGTTCACACTCAACTGCATTTAAAATCAGAATATCACATTTTTTACCCGGAGGTACTGAAAGCTTAACATGAGCCGGGAACGTTGCACCTCCCAAACCAACTATTCCTGCCTCTCCAATCTTTTTAACGATTTCTTCAGGAGATAATGAGATTTCTGTAATTAGTTCATCAGAACGATTGATGGTTTCATCCCATTCATCGCCTTCAACATTAATGATGATAGCCTTACGCTTGTATCCACTTGCATCCAGTATGTCATCAATTTTAAATACTTTCCCTGATACAGGAGAATGAATATTGGCTGATACAAATCCGGTTGATTTGGCTATTAACTGACCCACCTTTACCTCGTCGCCTTTTTGTACAACGGGTTCGGACGGAGCTCCGATATGTTGAGCAATAGGAACCGAAACTTGTTCGGGGATGGGCAAGACTTCAATCTTTTTACCGGCAGAGAATTTATTTTCTTCCGGATGAACCCCTCCAAGTGAGAATGTTTTTAACATTGGTCCTCCTATTTTATTTTTGTTTTCAATGACTTTAATTATCTCTATTCTGCTGCTTCTGCAGTTTCTACCTTAGGTTTCTTAGGTGGAAAATTCAGTTCAGTAATGGCATTGGTAGGACAAACATCCACACACTTGCGACATAACTTACATTTTTCGTAATCGATGTATGCAAGATTGTTTTCCAAGGTAATTGCTTCGAAAGGACATGCCTTAACACATTTTCCGCAACCAATACAAGCTGCTGAACAAGCTTTTTTAGCCGGTGCTCCCTTGTCCTTATTAACACATGAAACATAGATGCGTCGGCTCTTAGGTCCTTTTTTACGTAATTCAATAATGTTTTTAGGACAAGCTGTAACACAAGCTCCACATGACACGCAATTGTCTTCGATAATGACCGGAAGACCTGTTTTTTCATCCATGTACATGGCATTAAAATTACAGGCATCCACACATTCACCCAAACCAAGGCAACCATAGGAACAACCAGTATCACCGCCGTACAACGAAGAAGCAATGGTACAGGATGAAGCACCATCGTATTTCGAAGTCTTCGGACGGTTATCGCACGTACCGTTACATCGAACAACAGCAACCATTGGGGCAGCAGCAGCAACTTCTTTTCCTAAAATACCGGCAGCAGCACTCATGGTATCAGCTCCACCAACCGGACAATTAAGATTCGAAATGTCATCGGCCTTCACCAATGCTTCTGCAAAAGCTCTACAGCCCGGGAATCCACATCCACCACAATTGGCAGCGGGCAAAACCTCTTCAACCTGGTCAATCCTGGGATCTTCAAAAACCTTGAATTTTTGAGCCACAAAGTATAATATTATGGCCGACAAAGTTCCTAATGCACCAAGTGAGATTATAGTTATCAGAACAACATTCATATCTAGTTGATTTGATGTTTTATTGTAAATGAAAATGTTCGTTCAAGTTTGTTCCTCATAAAATAGATAATTGTAAAATAAGGAACCAATATCAGGAGTGAAAAAATGCCAGCTATCAATTCGTTATTGGTAGCATAAAAAACGATTATTAAGGTGGCTAAAATCAGAACAAGAGGAAATACGTAGGCCAGCAAAACTGCTTTAGGAGCAAGCGATTTCTTGCCTAGTAACATTACCTTTTGACCTACTGATATATTACTTATAGTTTGATAAACATCGATTAGTTTATCCTGAAGATCAGCTGTGGTGCATGCACCTTTAGCATGACAGGAAGCGCAGGCGCTTTCATTAACTATTCGAACCTTAATGTGTTGATGATTAGCTTCTTCAACAATTCCTTCGTGTTCTATGTAATCCAATTCTGACATGATAACCCTGAATTCGTAGCGCCACAAATGTAATAATGTAAAGGTTTTCTTTTAAATCAGTTAAGGTATTTGTATTTAGAATGAATAAAAATAAGGCTATTTACTTACAGTTAAATAGCTATAAGATAGAATAGTATAGGCGGAAAGTGTTTAACTTATTGGTGTTCTTTGTATTATAAAGAAAAAAATCTCTAATTAAATAAAGAAAAAATTAGCTAATTAAACTCCAATTCAATTTTTCTCTTGATAACTTGGTTAACTGTCTGTTAAGAATACCATGTTCTTCCTTTTCAAGATATGGATCTTCATTTAAAATTGCTTCGGCAACCTGACGGGCGAATTGAAGTATCTGACCATCTTTACCAAGGTTGGCAATTTTTAAAGAAAAAGGTAGGCCTGATTGCTGAGTACCTTCTAAATCACCTGGTCCCCGTAGTTTTAAATCTGCTTCTGCTATTTCAAAACCATCTGTTGAACGGGTCATAATGTCCATCCTTTTGCGCGTATCTTCCGATAGCTTATAGCTGGTCATTAAAATACAAAAACTTTGTTCAGCTCCGCGACCCACTCTTCCTCTTAACTGGTGTAGTTGTGAAAGACCAAATCTTTCAGCACTTTCAATCACCATAACGGAAGCATTGGGTACATTTACTCCTACTTCAATAACGGTTGTGGAAACCAAAATCTGAGATTGACCTGAAGAAAACAATTGCATGGCTTCATCTTTCTCTGCAGGCTTCATCTTCCCATGTACCATGCTTACCTTATAGTCGGTAAAAATCCGTTGCATGTATTCATAACCTTCTGCAAGGTTTTTAAAATCCATTTTTTCAGATTCTTCAATTAAGGGGTAGACAACATATACCTGTCGGCCTTTATCGAGCTCGCCTTTTATAAATTTATTCAGGTTATTTCTTCTGTTATGGAAGTAATGAGCAGTTTCAATTGGCTTTCTGCCTGGTGGTAGCTCATCAATAACAGAGACATCCAGGTCACCATAAATAGTCATGGCAAGCGTTCTGGGAATTGGGGTTGCTGTCATGACCAGTATATGAGGTGGCTGATGGTTCTTTTTCCAAAGTTTGGCGCGTTGAGCAACACCAAATCGATGCTGCTCATCAATCACCACCAAACCCAGGTTATTAAAAGTTACTTTATCTTCCAGAAGAGCATGCGTACCAATTAAAATTTGCAATTCCCCGGATGTGAGTTCTGCATCAATGCGGTTTCGTTCTTTCTTTTTTGTCGATCCTGTTAAAAGAGCGCAAGTCACGTTTAAACCTTCAAGCATTTCCGAAATGGTTTCGAAATGTTGTGTTGCCAGTATTTCGGTAGGAGCCATCAGGCATGCCTGAAAATTATTGTCTAAAGCAATTAGCATGACCATTAGAGCAACCAATGTTTTACCTGAACCAACATCGCCTTGAAGTAGCCGGTTCATTTGCTTTCCGGAACCCATATCGCGTCGTATTTCTTTGATGACACGTTTTTGTGCATTCGTGAGTTCAAATGGTAGTTTCTGTTCGTAAAAAGAATGCAGGTAATCTCCAACTCTGGAAAAGTTATGACCAATAATGTTTTTACCGCGTTGGTTTCGTTGTTTCAGAATATTCAGCTGGATATAAAACAACTCCTCAAATTTAAGCCTGAATTGAGCCTTTTCTAATATTTGGGTATTGGATGGAAAATGAACAATTTTAAGGCTCTCGTGTAAATTTAGTAGCTTATATTTTTGAATTAGAAATGCTGGTAATGTCTCAGGTATTTTACCTTGAAAGGATAAAAAGATATTTTGCTGAAGCTTTTGAATGGCTTTCGAATTTAAAAAGCCTTTCTTCATTTTTTCGGTTGTATTATAAAATCCCTGCAAAGCTGCTGCAATTTTATACTGACCGTTTTCAACTTTATCCATCTCGGGATGCACAATGTTTATTTGTCCGTTAAAGGCAGTAGGCTTTCCAAAAATGATATATTCGGCATTTGGGTTGATGTTTTCTTTTACATACTTCTGTCCTTTAAACCATACCAACTCAATAACACCGGTTCCATCAGAAAACATGGCTGTTAAACGACTCTGTCGGCCTGTTCCAACTGTTTTTAAAGAGGTAAAACGGCCTTTAACCTGGATATAGGCTAACTTGGAATTAATATCCCGAATGGAATAAAACTTACTTCTGTCAACATATTTATATGGGAAATAGTATAACAGATCCTCATATGAAGCAACCTTAAGCTCCTTTTGTAAAAGCTCTGCTTTCTTTGGACCAACTCCCGGAAGATATGTGATATTTAGCGCCGCCAATTCTGACATGCAGCAAAAATAATAAAAAACCGAGCATTTATTTTTATATCACTAAGAAGTACAAAAAAGAGGCGCTAATTAAAAAAAAAGCACCTCACATGAAATTAGTGTTTGTTAATATTTATAAGTCTGGAATAGAGTCGATAAAATTCCAGCCATGTTCATCAATACCATTATCGTTAGTAATAGCCCAAACAAGTTTTTGTAATTCAGATATTAAATTTTGGTATTCTTCTGGAGTATCTCTAAAGTAAATAACATCTATTTTCTTTCCTTCTAATTTAGTTGTCAGATGGCCCATATTCTTTGATGATGCAATCCCACGTAACTGATAAGTCAGGGTAGCATTACTGCCATCTTTTCCTCTATTAAGACAATATAAGTTAAGCTTGATATTAATAGCTCCCCGACCCATAATTTTGATGAATATTTCCTGGATAAGGATTCCATGCTGATAACCATCTTCCTGACATTCAAATACGCAACCGGCCGGTAAAATGATTTCTTTCTCCAGATCGGTGGTGTTAACAATGGTAAGATCTACGGCTACCCATTGTCCGCCGCTTCCATGTTCGCATCTTCCTTCCTGTCCGGGTTGATGTTCTGATCCATGATCACAACCTCCCCCTTCTTCATGGTCATCTCCGCCTCCTTCGCTCTTTAGAATTGCGGAGGCTGAGGTTGTAAATTCTGAGCTACCTTTAATATCACCATCTATCACTACACCGTCAGGTAAAGTAATCTGACCCATAACCTCGATTGAACCAGGAGTGTTACCCATGCCCGGAATATTACCCGGTGTTTCAGCTTGTTCTAATTCTTCGGAGCATGATGATAAGAATAGAATAAAGCCAATAAGCAGCAGATAAAGAATTTTTTTCATGATTTATTTAGATTTAGTTAATAAATGCAAGTACTAAAAATTAAAACATGATTTCTCATCTAAAATAGTAGAATGCGGAAAATTTATAATGTATACATAATCATATGTATAGTGCTTAATTGTTAAATATGATATTGTTAATAATTAAGAGCCAATTTAAGATGGAATTTTAAAAATGTCAATTTAAGTATTGTAATTTCTTAAATAGTATTCATAATTCATATAAATACTGATTAAAAAGTTGTTAAGCTGGATTTTTTAAAATATTGTTGGTAATTTGAAAAGAATAAACTTTTTAATTATGCCTCTTAATGTTTCCATCATTTACACCCATCAGATGTGGGGTGATGCATTATATGCTCTTATAAATGCAAAAAAGGACTTAAGGGTTTCTAAGGTTTTTCATCAAAGTAAAATAAACACATGGGTTTATGGGCACGATCCAATTTATTTATTAGAAGGAACCTATCCGGATGCTAAGACACTTAGTAGTGTGAGATTGTTGAAAAACAAAGAAGGCAAAGTGATTTTATTAGGGTATTTGATAGATAATGAGTTTGTTGAATTGTTACTTAGTGAAGGGCTGGATGCATTTGTTTTAAAGACCTGTTGTAAGGATAGTTTGTT
Source organism: uncultured Carboxylicivirga sp. (assembly GCF_963674565.1). Classification (NCBI taxonomy): domain Bacteria; kingdom Pseudomonadati; phylum Bacteroidota; class Bacteroidia; order Marinilabiliales; family Marinilabiliaceae; genus Carboxylicivirga; species uncultured Carboxylicivirga sp. Next base: position 2,968,448 of record NZ_OY771430.1, on the reverse strand, counting down.
TGAAGCAATTAATAAGGTTAATAATGGATTTAAATATTTTTGTGGCCCAATTACTGAATTATTAACTAAAAAGCTTCATCAAAAAAATACAAAACCTTTATTAACCGAACGAGAGAAGGATGTTTTGGTAGAATTGGTTTGTATGAAAAGATCAAGAGAAATTGCCGAGAAACTCAATATTAGTGAAGCAACTGTTAGAACTCACCGAAAAAATATAATGTATAAGTTCGGAACTAAAAACTACATCGGATTATTACGGTATGCTTGCAGGGAGGGTATCCTGGACTCTCCGGGTGAAAAATTTTGTGTTGGGTGTAAAAGAATTAAATGTGAATCTGCACTTATTGGGTAGTTATAATCAACAAAATACTTAGTCTGTTTCAATTTACTGCGTATTGAAGACTATTCAAGTACCAATTAAATTTATAGATAATTACGGTTTACTTCAATTTTAGATGATTGCTGTTTGTAATTCAATCAATAGTAATTAAGATAAATAGAATAAACTAATACATCTTGCTAATTTAAATTTGTTGGTCATGAAGAAAACGGGATTTATTATTTGGTTAATGTTTCTTGCTGCTGCTTTTGTTGGTTGCGAAAAGTGGGGAGAAGGAATGAATAGTCTGGAGGGTGATCGCCCATCTGATGTTGGTCCGGAATATGGTCAGAGAGGTAATAAAGGATCTACTGATTTAGGTACTTTGTATGGTGATTTATATTTCATTTTACGAAATGAAGATGGAGCACCAATTTATAGATCAGGATTTGTTCAACCATTGGCATACATTAATGGTGAACCATATACCTATGAAGTTGGTGAAGAACTTCTTCAGTATGTATGTGTAATTGATCCTGAAGAGGGTGAGATTATACCTAATTTATTTGCAGATTTATTAGGGACCGAACACTCCACGCCTGCTGATGATGGAAACGTTTATGGTCCAATGGAAGTTGATTTTGGCAGGACAAGTATCTTTAGGGCACCTCAAAGTGTATTGGACCAGGCTTTTGAAGAGGCTTTGTTGGGTTTGTCAGAAGTGGTAGAAAGTTCTTTGCAAGTAGATTTCTGTGGCCGATTATTTGGTATTCGTCCTGATGGTAGTGAAAAAACAATCGATTCTCCAAGGGAGAACATGGCAATCTATCAAAATTTGATGATGAAAGGTGGTTACAGCGGTATAATTGACCACTGCACAGCAAAAGGATATCAAAATTTGGTTAATTTCTTTTCTAATTGGCAGTATAGCTATTTGAATTGTGCAGCAGGTTGTATTTCTGCAGCCAATGATAAAACAGGAACTGTAAATGTAAATAAGTTGGAATATTTAAATGGTTTTAAATCCATTATAGGACCAACCTTCATTGAAGATGATCTAAATAATAAATATGCCGATTATACTGCATTTAACTATAAAAGAGAAGATTTTTGGAAGGATGTTAAGATCGGATTTCTTGTGTGGAATGGAGAATATAGTTCAGAACCATTAGCCGTGTTTAGTGTTTTGGATCTTTTTGATTTTGGTGTAGATATGGGTTATGGAGAGGCTCCATCATTTACCATCAGATCGGATCATAAGTGGGCGAAGTACGATAATGTTGGAGGGTTTGCTCAATTTGCTGACGATTGTAATCAGGTATTGGAATATGTACATGAAGATAGTAATATAGTTTGGGTACGTTGATTACCAAACCAGCCTTGATCACAGTAATCATACTTTTAACCAGCCATTATATAATGGCTGGTATTTTTAAGTTATTATGAAATTATCTTTTCTTATAATCGCTATTTGCATTATGTATGGTGTTTGTCATGCACAAAATGATGCTGTAGGATTGAGTGTTACACAAAAAAATAAACTCGAAAAATTTGCATCAGAGAAATCAAATAGGTTTGTAGAGCAAAATAATAGAGCCCAAATACTGGCTAAAAAGTATGGATTAAACATGATTCAGCCAACCCGCAATGGTGGAGTTATCATTCTTCAATATTTTATCAATGGCAAACCTTTCTTTTTCATTACTGATAATATTAATGCTTCACATACTGTTTCTGCTAATCTGTTATGGCCTGATGTGGATTCTGAGTTTTCATTAAATGGTAATCTGATTGAGGTTGGTTTATGGGATGGCGGAAAGGTTTATCAGGAACATCAGGAGTTTGTAATGAACCCAGAAAAAATCTGGCAAAGAGATAATCCTTCATTTTTTTTGAACCATTCAACGCATGTAGCTGGAACAATTATAGCAGATGGAGTTGATCCACTTAGTAAGGGAATTGCGTCAGATGCCAAAATATTAGCTTATGATTTTAATAATAGTATTTCAGAAATGGCAGTAGCGGCATCTGAGAATTTATTGTTGTCAAATCATTCATATGGAAAAATTTGCGGGTGGAGCTATAATGCATCAAACGAATATTGGTTTTGGTACGGTGATGTTTCTTTGGATCAGGAAAAGGACGTTGATTTTGGTTATTACGATTCCATTTGTTGGGATTTAGATTATATCACATACAATGCGCCAAACTTTCTTATTGTAAAATCAGCGGGTAATGATAGAGGTGAGGGGCCTTCAGAGCAACCAATTACTCATTATGACTGGAATGAAGGCTGGGTGAAAGTGAACGATGCTCATGCTATTGATGGAGGAGAGTCGGGATATCAAACGATTAGTTCAATGGCTGTTTCAAAGAACTCACTTGTTGTTGGTGCGGTAAATGATTTACCCAATGGTTATTCGGATGCGGAGTCGGTTGAGATTGAATTATATAGTTCGTGGGGACCAACATCTGATGGGAGAATTAAACCCGATGTTGTGGCTAATGGTTCTGGTGTTTATTCCTGTATTGCAAGTGGTGAATCGGATTATATATCATATTCCGGAACTTCGATGTCGGCAGCCAATGCATCAGGAGCTATCGCTTTATTACTGCAATTGCAACAACAATTACAACCAGAAATAAACCTAAGGTCATCCACTGTTAAGGGGTTACTAATTCAAACTGCAGATGAATGTGGTGAGAGTGATGGTCCGGATTACAAATATGGCTATGGATTGATAAATGCATTTAAGGCAGCCAGCTTATTAAAAAAGAATGTTGATTCTGGTGGTGAAATGATCACTGAGGGTTTGGTAATAAGTGATGAGTCTAATACTTATCAGATTGAAGTTGGAGAAAATACTGAACAATTAAAAATTACTCTTTGCTGGACAGATCTTCCTGGTCCCGTTGATAACCAGTTAGAGGAAAATGTTACTCCCAATTTGGTTAATGATTTGGATGTAACTCTTGAAGACGATCAGGGCAATATTTATTATCCTTGGATTCTGGACCCATTAAATCCTGATGGAGCAGCTATTCATGGTGTTAACTATCTTGATAATGTTGAACAAATAGTTTTAAATAATCCTTTATCAGGAGTCTATCAGATAAAGGTGAATGGAGCAAAAATTTTGGAAGGATCCAATCAGTCATTTAGTTTAATTTGTGATGGTCAATTGGTAGATAGTGGAATGCAACCTCCCAAAAATCTGGGTTATCGATTGGAAGACGGAACAGTGATACTTACCTGGAATGCTCCGGATAACAAGCCAGTTGATTATAATATCTATGTGAATTATCAAAATTTCAACCAATGTGATGATACTTGTTTTATCATTAGTGATATACAAGAAGGGGCAGATTATCAATTCTTTATTACTGCTAATTATTTAAAAGAAACGATAAAGGAAAGTCTTCCTACTAATACAATCATTGTCTCAATTTCAGGGGAAGAACATATTCCTTTTTTAACAACCTTTGATGAAGGAAAGGATGGATGGCTAATCAAGGAAGATAAAACAGGATGGCGATGGGGCAACAGAGATTCGTTGACATCTTATTACTTGCGGTTTGAAGAAAATGAAACTCCATTTTTATGGATTGATTCCGGAATAATGTCTGGTAGTATTCATGTTACTGATAAAGCCATATCACCTCCTGTAGACTTGTCTAATGTGGAAAATATAAGACTGTCATTTGATTATATTTTGATGACAGAGTCATACGGAGTAATAGATGATCTGTTTATTTTATGCAGGCAGACTGGAGATGAAAGCTGGACTACGATAGCAGAATTAGGGCAAAGCTCTAAATGGAAATCTTATGAACTGCCGCTTCCACCTGAATTTGCGAAATCTAATATTCAGATAGCATTTTATTACGATGATTATTACCAAAGGGGTATGGGGGCTGCTATCGATAATATAAATCTGGTTGCTGATATTGTTACAGACATTGTTTACAATGAAGATAAACCAAAGATTCGTATTTATAATAATATGATTGAGTTGAATTCAATTGATGTAAACACAACAAATTTTAACTGGTCGGTTTATGATCTTTTAGGCCGAAAGATTGAAGAAGGAAACGGAAATTTATTAGAAGGAAGGGCTTCATTTAATATTGGCAACCGGAAAAAACAGGTTGTGATTTTAAGGCTTCAGTTAGGAGGTCAAATGTATTTTTATAAGGTTTTACTTCAATAAAAAATCCACTAATGCAGCTTGTCTTGCTAATCGAATTAATCAATAATACTAGACTAAACAAGCTGCATTAGCGGATTCTGATACATTTATTTTTTCAACAGTAATTTCTTGTATGCTAATTCATCAGTGTAAATTTCCTGTTTGAATGGATTGCGTTTGTGCTTCACTACTTTATAGATATGAAAAACAATTAGTAAAACATTGCTTAATAAGGCCAGGAAGCTAACTGCCCATAAAGCAGTCGTGCTGTGTGATGATTTGACTGCAAAAACGGAGCTGTCAGAAAAAGCCGGAAAACTCATTGTGAACATCATCCAAATAGCTAATGTTTGTGCACGATGTTGTAACCATGCTCCTTTCCCCATTAAGAATGCTGGTATGGTACAAGAAATTAGTAAACCAGCACCAGCATAATAGGCATGATCTGATACGCAATTGTATACATAGGCAAAATTCCAGATGTCGTAAGATATAATCCACCACCATAACATATCAGGCCAAATCATGTCCTTATATTTTTTACCTTTTGTTATAAATATTCCCATCCAACCAGAAATAGCAAGAATATTTAGAATTCCGGCAATACCATTCATAATATTCCATGATCCACCTTGCATAACAATATTATTAATTTCAGTGCCAAAATTGTCTCCACTAAACAGGGCATAGACTTCAAAATCGCGAATAACGGCTTCTAGTATATTAACTGAAAGAATAATCGGTGGGAAAAGTAATAAATACTTGTTTTTAGATGCGTTTTCGTTGTAACGCAGATACATAAAACCTAAAACACCAGCTAGTGATGAATATACTTTAACCCAATGAAACCATGTACCTGTGCTCGAATTAGCACCGGCTGTTTGGGGCCATATGAAAATTGTAAGAGCAATGGGTAAAGCAATGTAAAATAGATAAGATAGTACTTTACTTGATCTTGTTACTTCATTGATAAGCATTAAACCTGCTACAACAGCAAACCACATTAGTCCTGCCTGCCATGAGATTGAATCGAATAGAAACATAAGCTATTATTTTTTTTTTAGTTGTTTACCGACAAATGGTTAAGGAGGTGAGGCAAAAGTAGGAAAAGCAAATCCGGTGAAAATTGAACTAGTTCAATTTCGTATTAAAATGGAAAATTAAATATTGTTGGTAATTAATATTTTCTTTTTCACCTTACACAGCCATTCGCCACTGACACCCACAAATTGGGCTATATATTTATCAGGTATGCGATCAAAAATCGCAGACATATTCTTCATAAGATAAATTAGAAAATCTTCAGCAGAAAGAGATAGCCGCATGGCTGTATACAGATACATATTGTGTAATGCGGTGGCTGTAATTTTATGATAGAATACTGCGAAGTCGGGATATTTTTGTGAGAGTTTCTCCAAGTTATCTTTATGAAAAGCAATTAATTCACAATCTTCCAGTGCTTTAATTTCAAAGGTGCTTCCAATTTCATTAAAATAACTTAATGGGGAGGATAAAAATTGATAATAATGGTCAACATAAAAACTTAATACTGTTTCTTTACCATTCTCGCTTTGAAAATAATGAATCAGGCTTCCTCTGTTTAAAAAATATCCATATCTGCAAACTTCACCTTGATGAATAAGATGTTCGTTTTTTTTAATGTATATATTTTCAGCACAATTTTTCAACTCCTCCCAAAATTCTGATGAAAAAGTTACTTCCTTTTTTATTATATTCTCCAGCTGTTCAAACATGAAATCCCCCTTTTGTCGCAGTGTCAATAGTAAAATTGACAATATTGGATCAAATACGTAAAAAAGTGGAAATTGTTTTAGGATTTATAATTAATGTAATTTCAAATGTTTGATAGAAAATTATTGTTTAATTATTCATCATTCAATGAAAATAAAAAAGCAGAATGTAAAGTTGTTTAAAGGTGCTGTCAAAGGTCTTGATAATAGTTGTATATTGTGTTAATGTATAAGGTGCTAATATTTATTGTTTTCGGTGGATTGTATACCACGGTTATGGCTCAGTATTCTAATAACGAGCTGAATACTTTAATATCCAAAGAGCAATATTCTGATGCTTTTGAATTACTGAATCAAAAATATCAATCAGATTCACTGGAATTAATCCTTGCTCAATCAGCTTTCGTACTTGACTATTATGCATCAAGCTACTATCATCGTAGTTTTGGATTTGTCAATTTACGTCCGGGAGAGACTTTGGAGGAAATAAGGAAAAGTGAACAATATAATTCAACACAATGGTATCTTCCGGTGGATAGTTTATTAATGCAACAAATAGAGTTGCATCCTTCAAACTTCAGGCTTCAATTGCAACTTGCTAAATATTATAATGCCGTTTTTCTTCAGTTTGGAGATCGCTGGGGTAGAAAGTCTGAATGGTTGTTGGATCAGAGTCAATATTACTTTGTTGAGGCATATAAAAATGGAGTTTATGATTATTACAGCTTATATGCAATAGGATACTTCAATACATTGACAGAGAATTATCATGAAGCACGTTATTGGTTTAATAAGTCTTTACAATTGAAAGAAGATGCTCTTACCCATTATAACCTTGCAGTATCATGTTTACTTGATGGAATGTTTTCTGAAGGTGTTACGTCTGCGGCAAGAGCATATGAAATGTACACAGATTCATTAAAAAAAGGTGATGCAGCGCGCATTACCGGTATTTTATATGGTAAGCTGGAACAAAACGAGGAGGCTTTATCCTATTTTATCAAGGCTAACAATCTTTCGCCTGATTATAAACCTAACCAATTGTATCTTTTGAAATCATATCTTCATGCAAATCGCTTTGATGAAGCTGCTGCTCTGGCTAGGGAGCTTGTAGAACAAAACATTTATTCACCAGATCTGCTACAGGAGCTTTTGGATATGTTTAAACAGGAAGAGCAACAGGAAATGCTGAAAAAAATATTTGGGGAAAGTTTGGAACAGGCCGATAATGATGCTGAAGCGTTCGGAAATTTACTGTTTCATATGGCAAAACTTGAATATGAAATGGGACATAAAGGCAAGACTAAACGATTACTTAAAAAATCAAGAGATCATTTTTCAAGGGTTTTTGATGAAGGGCATCAGGTTTTTCAGGCAATTGATCAAATGTTGTATCATTTGTAATTATAGACCATAGATATAAGTTTAAGTGCGTTACAAAGTAAATTTGCATTTAATAAATATATTGAGTAGTTTGTGCTTGCTAACTGATTTATATATTGGCAATTAAGATGTAACTCTGCAAATAATGGATTTTATCTTTGAAATAGGATTTTATTGAAAGGATAGATTCTGATATTTATGTTGTTTTTAACTGCAAAATGTGGTTCTGTTGTAGATTAGATAAGAGAATCAGAAAAAATTAAGCTTTTTAAACAAATATTTGAATCAAGAGGTTCAATCTGTCAAATAAAATTATAGTTTTACAGACACGAAAATTTATGTGGCACAACGCTGCTGCGACATTGCTTGCAACGGTAAGCAATAATAATCGAATCGTTAAGATTCGTTAATATCTGAGAGAGACACTTTTTTGAATTTATAGCAATTCTTAAATTTTCCACTATGTTTCTCTCAGATTTTTGTTTTTAGTCTTCATCCGTATCAAATCCCGGTCGCTTAAATTTTCTGGCTTCGGGTATTAATTGTTCCAGTTCTGATCTTATTTCTGAAAGATTTCTTAAAATATTAAGAATACTATCTTCCTTTTGAGGTATGGCATCCATCAGATTGTTCCAGGCCCAAATAGATTCATCAATACCTAATAATGCAACCTTTGCCGATCCATTGCTATCGTATGTGTCAATAGAAGACGAATCATTATTTTTGATAGTAATTAATGCCCTACTTATTTTTGTCGGTATAAATAACTGAAACCAGGTGATACTTTCAAAACAATTTTTAATTAAGTCCTGATCAGCAATGATGCGACTTTCGATTTCTCTTTGATTGGAATCAAGCCACCTTTTTACTTTTTCGGCATAAGATTCGGATTTTATTTCAAGAGAATGTTTGGTTGAATTGTCTTCAGCCTCCGCCTTAGATAATTCGTTTATTGTTTCAGCAGCGTCAATACCTCTTTTATTTAGTTCTTCTTCAATAAATTCGGTTGTTGCCTTAAGTATAACCATCAATTGATCATCTGAATCTTCACCATGCTTACCAGTAGCATTATTTAATTCTTCATTAAGAGCATATGAACTACATTGATTGGTGAATTTACAAATGTTGCATCTGCCATCGCAGTAATTATGAATACCCGTAATGAAAGATGAAGAATTGCTTTTGCGCATTAAGTCTTTGAAGCGGTCAATATTTTTCCGCATTTCGGGAGTTGTTTCTTTGTTAAAATCAGGAGTCAAAGAATCAAAGTCTACTTCTCCTTTACAAAGAACATGATCAGTATCGGCACTGTCTTTAAACTTATTGCAGATTGAACAATGCATTGGAAAAGGACAGTCTTCGTCATCAAACTTACAAGTCTCGATTTGTACAATACCTTGCTGACAATAAACATGCTTAGTGTCCCACTTGCCAGTGATAAATCCATACTTTACATCGTTTGATACATTCTCAGGAAATACAAATTCCCAATTGTAACTATGTAATAAATCTTCGATTACTGGTAAGATTATATCAATTTGATCATTTGAAAGCTTTTCCACAGGTGGGAATTGAAATTTTGCAATTCCCGTTTTTTCTGAAATTTTAACAGGGGTACCATTAATATATTGATCTGCAAATTCATTGATATAATCATCATCATCAATGTCATGCTTACAATGATTGGATTTGTTAAAAGCTGAATTAATTTGCTCAATTAATTGATTTATATAGTCATTCATCGACCTCACTATTGTCTTCTTTGTTATTGAACTTAAACAAGGTGAACTAATAAGTGTTTACCAAGTTTGAAAATAAGTTCGAATTAGTCGATAATTTCTAATAATGCTACGTCAAAAATGGTCAAAGCGTAAGGACCGATTCTTCCACCAGATCCTTTTTTACCCCATCCTAATTCCGGTGGGATGAAAAAGCGGTAGCGACTACCAACCGACATCATCTGTAGTCCTTCGGTGTATCCTTCTATTGTTTCGTTTAAGTTAAATTCTAATGGAGTGGCATCTTTATAAGTATCGTCCAATATCTTGCCACCCAATAACATTGCCCTCTGATGCACTTTAACAATGCTGTTATTTGATGGTTTAGGACCCTTTGTTTCAATAACTATCTCGTATTGTAATCCAGATGATGTCTCGAAAATACCTTGTTTGTTTTTATTTTGAAGCAGAAAGTCTTCAGTCTTCTTTCTGTTTTGTCCACTTGATCCGCTATTGTGTTTCTTGCCTTTCCCTTTGCTCATGCTATTATTAAAAAGAACAAAGATATAGAATTCTCTAAATTGGGTTTCGGCTGATAGGTTTAATTGCTATATTCGGAAAATTTTCGTTAATGAATTATTTTCTTTTTAAAAGTTATCTAAAATATTGGTTTCGTTCTCGTTATAGGAAAGGGTATGGATTACATAGTCCGTTTGTTTTTAATTTGGTTCGTGAACTGATTTATTGCAAATTACCTTTCTATGCTTTTCCAAGAATGGATGCATTAAGAAAAAAATTAAAAATTTCTCAGGCAACAATTCAAATGTGTGATTATGGGGCCGGCAGTACTGCTTTCTCATCGCAGATACGTAAAGTGTCTGATTTAGAAAAAAAATCATCCGTAAATAAAAAATATGGAGAAATATTATTTCGTCTGGTGAATGAGTTTAAACCACAAAATATTATTGAACTGGGCACTTCGTTAGGCATAAGTACCTGCTATCTGGCAATGCCTGATAGTAATTGCAAAGTGTATTCCATAGAAGGTTGCGAAAATACGGCAAATATAGCCAGAAAGAATCTGCAAGAAATGAAGTGTAATGGAGTTGAGTTGATTAATGGGCAGTTTCAGGATGTATTGCCAGATTTAGTCGCTTCATTGGATCAATTAGACTTTGTTTTTTTTGATGGACATCATGAAAAGATTGCAACCATTGATTATTTTAACCAATGTCTTCTAAAAAAATGGAATAACACAGTTTTTGTTTTTGATGATATTCATTGGTCAAAAGGAATGGATGAAGCATGGGAAATTATATACAGTCATCCTTCGGTTACTGTTTCAATTGATTTATTTCAGATTGGAATTATTTTCTTTCGAAAAGAATGTAAAAAGCAACATTTTGTTGTAAAGTATTAATTTGTGACTTTGTTGTTCTTGTCAACAAAAAGTATATTTGGAATACTTAAAATTATGAGATGCAAAAACAAGTTATAGAAATCAATAACATTACAAAGTTCTACCATGTTGGAACTGAGACAGTAAAAGCACTTCAAGGTGTTTCCCTTTCAATAGATCGCGGTGAATATGTGGCTATTATGGGGCCTTCAGGTTCAGGAAAGTCAACTTTGATGAATATGATTGGAGCACTTGATACTCCAACAGGCGGGCAGTATATCTTAAATGGTACCGATGTTAGTCATCTAAGTGATGATAGTTTGGCTGAGATTAGAAACAAAGAAATTGGGTTCGTTTTCCAGACATTTAATTTACTACCTCGATATACAGCTCTTGAAAATGCCATGTTACCTCTTATTTATGCAGGTGTTCCAAAACATGATCGTTTAAAAAGAGGAGAAGAAGTAATGGAGAAAGTTGGGCTTACCAACAGAATGTTGCATAAGCCTAATGAAATGTCGGGTGGTCAGCGACAAAGGGTTGCTGTTGCCAGGGCACTGGTTAATCACCCATCTATTATTTTGGCTGATGAGCCTACTGGTAATCTGGATTCGAAAACTTCTGTGGATATCATGAATCTGTTTGATGAAATTCACGGAGCAGGTAATACCATTATTTTAGTAACGCATGAGGAGGATATTGCCCAACATGCTCATCGCATTATACGACTAAGAGACGGATTAATTGAATCTGATACAATTAATAAACCAGTCGAGCAATTAGCGTAGACATATTATTAAATGAAGAAAAGTGTTGTTTATACTAAAACCGGCGATAAAGGTTTGACCGGTTTGATTGGTGGTACCCGAGTTCCAAAAAATCATGCCCGATTAGAAGCTTATGGTACTATTGATGAACTAATGAGTTTTATTGGATTAATAAGGTCATATGATATTCCTGATTCTGATGGTAAGACCTTAATTTCTGTTCAATCTAAACTATTCACAATTGGAGCATATTTAGCTACAGATACATCTGTTTCTGATATGAGGAGTAAATTAAAATATAGTGATGAGCATATTGAGGAATTGGAATTGTCAATGGATCATCTGGAGAATAATTTACCGCCCTTAAAAAGTTTTCTTTTGCCAGGAGGTCATCCCGCAGTTGGACATTGCCATGTTGCTCGTACTGTTTGTCGCCGAGCAGAACGAAGAGTAATAGATGTTGCTGAGGAATTTGATATAGATAATTGGGTTATGAGATATCTTAACAGACTGTCTGACTATTTGTTTGTTTTATCGCGTCATTTGTCAAACTATTATGGCGTTGATGAAATTCCATGGCTGCCTGAGTTGTAAGAATAGATTTTTTTTTTATATTCGCACATAAGAAAAGAATAAAGTAACACAATATTATTAATGTTAAATTGAGTTGTTATGTATTGGACACTCGAATTAGCCTCTAAGTTAGAAGATGCGCCATGGCCGGCATCGAAAGATGAGTTGATCGATTTTGCAATTCGTTCAGGCGCCCCTCTTGAAGTTATTGAGAATCTTCAGGAAATAGAGGATGAAGGAGAAGTTTTTGAGAGTATTGAGGATATCTGGCCAGATTACCCGAGTAAGGAAGACTTTTTCTTTAATGAGGATGAATATTAAAGAGAGCAAAAAAGGGGCGATTGCCCCTTTTTTTATTTTCTTTATTCGTCTCCAAATTTATAATCATCATACACTTTTGTGACTTCGGTCATTTCAGGCAATCCAATTTTTCGGAATATGTCCATTTTATTCTTGGGCCTTATTTCATCCAGCCAAATGAATCCTTGTAATCGAACATCTTCAACTGGTAATATTAAAGGTGGATTCAGGTTTCCCGAAGGATCTCCTTTCAACATGATGCCAGAAATAGCTCTGTTTTTTAGATGTATAGTAAGACTACTGCTTTCGGCTCTGTTAACTCCTATTGTTAATTGGTCGTCCTTAGGATAGTAAACGGTTTGCCCATTTCCGTCAACGTCTATTTTATAAATATCGTTATCTCGAAAATATCCCGTCATATTCCTTCCCTTAATCTGATTATAGAAAATACTGTCGTCGGGTGCAACCACAAATGCCGAATTAATAAGGTCAGCTTTGTACATTGCCTGATTGCGTGTGTAAAGCTTAATTGTTTGGGCAGTCATCTGGTTATTCTGAGCCCATAATATAGGTGTATTATAAAAGGTATTTGTTGAGTCTCTGAAATCATAAACCATCGAATCACAACGTCCCTGCATATCCTTCCTGAAGAACTTTACATTATAATAGGCCTGGAGAATTTTACTTGTGTCCTGAGGTAAAGGAACCGCTTTTAAGGTATCGGCATGTAAAAATAAGGTGTCGGTCCTATAGATTTGCAGCAATTGAGCCATGTCGGTAGCCAAAGCATATTCAGTCTTTTCGTTGTAATAACCATAATCACCTTTTATAATAATATGGTTTGTTGTATCATGAAGTTCAAAATTACAGAAGACTTCTCCCATACCATCATTTCGATCGTAGAAAATAGTGTCGCCCAATAGTAATTGCTCTTTACCTTGGATGTAACTGTTTTTTTGAAGCTTTGCTTTGTCGTGCATGGTATCGTAATAACCATCTTCACTATATATAATATTGTCATCGCTTACAATAAATGTAGGTCCAAGTATGCTTGATACTTCTGTGATGGTATTATATTTAAGTGTGTCTGAAAAAATAGTGTACTTAGGATTGGTTACAACTACTGAATCTTTAAAATGTACTTCATTATAATCGGGATAGTAATAACCCCAGTCACTAATTAAGTTATTATCTCCACTTAATACTTCACCACCATTATAATAATAACCAATATTCTTTATGCGATCAAAGTCCATAAAATCGGTGTACAATGTTATGTCCTGTTTTTCCACCTTGACGTTTTGTCTGACTTTTGCCAGACCAATAGATCCAACATAGGTGAGGTAATCTCCATATAAATGAATAGAGTCGTTTTGTATAATATGAATATTGTGATAGGCATCTATATAATTGGAATCAGGATATAAATAGGCACTGTCACAAAACATGATTGTATTTTCATGTCTTATTTTTACATTACCAATGAATAGTCTCGCATTAGGAGCCACTTCTGTTCTTCCTCTCAAAACATCAGAATGTTCAACTTTTACTTTAGACTTTTGTTGGCTAAACGAGAATTCAAACGAAGTTGTTAGTATAGCTAATAGTAAGAATGTCCTTAATGTCATTTTATGGCAATCTGTTTAATAGTTTTGCAAAGGTGCTAAAAATCCGCTTTAATTTTAATACGAAATACGGCTTGTGTTGATAATTATAAATAGCCTATGCACAAATAAGAACAATAAGTTGTATTAAACACGTAATGAAATGCCAGAATAATTTAGGTTCTGAATCCATATCAACGGTATTTTATAGCTTGTAATTAAAATAAGCGAAAAATAATTTATGACATAAGTAACAGATCCTCAAAGTTACAACACAAATTAACAGAGTATAATCAAAAAAGAATGTTTTTTGATTTGGAAGTTTGGGAAAAACTGCCTTATTTTGCACCCGCTTTTGAGAACAACGGTTGTCATGAAAAGCAGACGGGGCGGGCGATAGGCTGGTCTTTAAATAATGAAAGCAAAGAAAGTTTTTGACAGAAGGGGAAGATTTCATATCTTGTCATTCTGCTCCAAAAAAAAGGTTTTTAAGAGGCGAGGGAAGAGTTAGGGATTGAAAATGAGCGACTCGAAAAAAAAGAAGAAAAAAACTTAAAAAAAGATTTGGAAGATAAAACAAAAACTACTTACCTTTGCAGCCGCTTCTCAAACGAGGGATGGCAATGAAATGAAGATCAAACGTTGATTTTCGGATAAAAAAGACATAATGGTTAGCTAAAAATTCAGTTCGATTCTGAATATGTCACAAGAGAAAAAGAGAAGGCTAAGAACTTCGAGCTCAAAAGATCTTTGAAAATATTGAATAGTACCTAAACGAGCAAAGCTCGTTCCATAATCGAGAGGGAAGTATAATGAATTAGGTTGATTTAAATCATCTTGATACATGATACTGAAATCTTGATACTAAAATGAAAAGGTAAAAAGTGAACCTGAAGTCAATGGTATAAATAATTTTGAAAGCATTAAAAATTTTTATACAACGAAGAGTTTGATCCTGGCTCAGGATGAACGCTAGCGACAGGCCTAACACATGCAAGTCGAGGGGTAACAGGGTCTTCGGACCGCTGACGACCGGCGCACGGGTGCGTAACGCGTATGCAACCTACCTTACACTGGGGGATAGCCCGTTGAAAAACGGATTAATACCCCATAATATAATTGAATCGCATGGTTTAATTATTAAAGCATTGTGGTGTAAGATGGGCATGCGTGACATTAGCTAGTTGGTGAGGTAACGGCTCACCAAGGCAACGATGTCTAGGGGTTCTGAGAGGAAGGTCCCCCACACTGGTACTGAGACACGGACCAGACTCCTACGGGAGGCAGCAGTGAGGAATATTGGTCAATGGGCGCAAGCCTGAACCAGCCATGTCGCGTGTAGGAAGACTGCCCTATGGGTTGTAAACTACTTTTATACGGGAAGAATGTTACCCTCGTGAGGGTATTTGCCGGTACCGTATGAATAAGCATCGGCTAACTCCGTGCCAGCAGCCGCGGTAATACGGAGGATGCAAGCGTTATCCGGATTCATTGGGTTTAAAGGGTGCGTAGGCGGAATAGTAAGTCAGGGGTGAAAGTTTGCGGCTCAACCGTAAAATTGCCTTTGATACTGTTATTCTTGAGTACATACGAGGTAGGCGGAATGTGACATGTAGCGGTGAAATGCTTAGATATGTCACAGAACACCGATTGCGAAGGCAGCTTACTAGACTGTAACTGACGCTGATGCACGAAAGCGTGGGGATCGAACAGGATTAGATACCCTGGTAGTCCACGCCGTAAACGATGATAACTAGCTGTTTGTGATAGACAATAAGCGGCAAAGCGAAAGCATTAAGTTATCCACCTGGGGAGTACGTTGGCAACAATGAAACTCAAAGGAATTGACGGGGGCCCGCACAAGCGGAGGAACATGTGGTTTAATTCGATGATACGCGAGGAACCTTACCTGGACTTAAATGTAGGCTGCATAGAGTAGAGATATTCTTTTCTTCGGACTGCTTACAAGGTGCTGCATGGTTGTCGTCAGCTCGTGCCGTGAGGTGTCGGGTTAAGTCCCATAACGAGCGCAACCCACGTCTTTAGTTACCAGCACGTAATGGTGGGCACTCTAGAGAGACTGCCGGTGTAAACCGCGAGGAAGGTGTGGATGACGTCAAATCAGCACGGCCCTTACGTCCAGGGCTACACACGTGTTACAATGGCCGGTACAGAGGGCAGCTACATAGTGATATGATGCGAATCTCAAAAACCGGTCTCAGTTCGGATTGGAGTCTGCAACCCGACTCCATGAAGCTGGATTCGCTAGTAATCGCGCATCAGCCATGGCGCGGTGAATACGTTCCCGGGCCTTGTACACACCGCCCGTCAAACCATGGAAGCCGGGGGTACCTGAAGTCTGTCACCGTAAGGAGCGGCCTAGGGTAAATCTGGTAACTAGGGTTAAGTCGTAACAAGGTAGCCGTACCGGAAGGTGTGGCTGGAACACCTCCTTTCTGGAGAAATTGTTTATGCCATTCAGGCACTTTTCACCTTTTAGGTATTATTTAAAAAGAATAAGTAGAAAGTAGAAAAGGCAAAAGGAAAAGTAGAAAGAGATACACAATGTAAATCACTACTGACTACAGTCTAACAAACTACTGCCTATTTAAACAGCGTCAAGCACATCCTATAGACGGATAGACCATTAGACGATAGATAATTAGAAAGATCTAAAAGTCTAAGCATCTAAAGTCTGCTAGTCAAGGGAAAAAGACGACACTGCAACAGTCCCGTAGCTCAGTTGGTTAGAGCACTACACTGATAATGTAGGGGTCGGCAGTTCAAGTCTGCCCGGGACTACCATAAAAAAGCTATCAGCTAATAGCTATTGGCTAACAGCTTAAAAAAAACATGGGGGATTAGCTCAGCTGGCTAGAGCGCCTGCCTTGCACGCAGGAGGTCATCGGTTCGACTCCGATATTCTCCACCAGAAGTAAAAAGATAGACTATGAGAACATAGACTATTAGAAAACAAAAAAATGAGATAGATAATAAGGATTAGAAATGTCTAATGGTCTATTGTCTAAGAGTCTCAAAATCTTAATGAAAAAGCGATACATTGGATTAATAATTTCAGTTCGATTCTGGAAGTATCACAAGCTAGGAGCTAATAGCCAAGAGCTATCAGCGTTAAACAAGCAAAACGATCATTGACATATTGGCAACAACCAAAACCATATACACCAACTATGGTGTGTGTAAAAGAAAGTAGACAAGGGCGTACGGGGGATGCCTAGGCTCTCAGAGGCGATGAAAGACGTGATAAGCTGCGATAAGCTGTGGGGAAGTGCAAATAACTATTGATCCGCAGATTTCTGAATGGGACAACCCAGTATATTGAAGATATACTATCCGCAAGGAGGCAAACCCGGGGAACTGAAACATCTAAGTACCCGGAGGAAGAGAAAACAAAAGTGATTCCGCAAGTAGTGGCGAGCGAACGCGGATTAGCCCAAACCAGTGATGTTCAGGCATTGTTGGGGTTGTAGGACTTGCATAATCAAGTAAAACAGAAGTAGAATGCTTTGGAAAGAGCAACCAGAGACGGTGATAGTCCGGTATACGTAACGTTTTATGCGAGGCGAGTATCCTGAGTAGCGCGGGACACGAGAAATCCTGTGTGAATCTGGCGGGACCATCCGCTAAGGCTAAATACTCCTGAGAGACCGATAGTGAACCAGTACCGTGAGGGAAAGGTGAAAAGCACCCCGAACAGGGGAGTGAAAAAGTACCTGAAACCGTGCGCCTACAAGCGGTTGGAGCAGATTTATTCTGTGACAGCGTGCCTTTTGCATAATGAGCCTACGAGTTACTTCTCACTGGCAAGGTTAAGATTTTAAGGATCGGAGCCGAAGCGAAAGCGAGTCTTAATAGGGCGACATAGTCAGTGGGAGTAGACGCGAAACCGTGTGATCTACCCATGATCAGGTTGAAGCTGTGGTAACACACAGTGGAGGACCGAACCAGTTGACGTTGAAAAGTCTTTGGATGAATTGTGGGTAGGGGTGAAAGGCCAATCAAACTCGGAAATAGCTCGTACTCCCCGAAATGCATTTAGGTGCAGCCTTATATTAGTTTTGCAGAGGTAGAGCTACTGATAGGACGCGAGGGTTTCACCGCCTATCAACTCCTGACAAACTCCGAATGCTGCAAAATGATTTATAGGAGTGAGGGCATGGGTGCTAAGGTCCATGTCCGAAAGGGAAAGAACCCGGACCATCAGCTAAGGTCCCCAAATGTATGTTAAGTTGACCAAACGCGGTGCTGCTGCTTAGACAGCTAGGATGTTGGCTTGGAAGCAGCCATTCATTTAAAGAGTGCGTAACAGCTCACTAGTCGAGCGGCGGTGCATGGATAATAATCGGGCATAAACATACTACCGAAGCTATGGATTGAACATTAGTTCAGTGGTAGGGGAGCATTCCAGTCTGGGTTGAAGCTGAAGACGCGAGTCACAGTGGACTGGCTGGAAAAGCAAATGTAGGCATAAGTAACGATAATGGGGGTGAGAAACCTCCACGCCGAAAGACCAAGGTTTCCTGATCAACGCTAATCGGATCAGGGTTAGTCGGGACCTAACGCGAACCCGAAAGGGGTAGTGGATGGCAAACAGGTTAATATTCCTGTACCTGCTATACAATAAAAGTGACGCATTGGTGAGGTATGCACGTACTGACGGAATAGTACGTTGAGCCTAGACTTCGGTCGAAGCGAGCATAAGCAGCCGGTGCCGAGAAAAGCGAGTATAGCGGCTCGTACCGTAAACGGACACACGTAGTTGGGTTGAGTATACTAAGGCGCTCGAGTGATTCATGGCTAAGGAACTAGGCAAATTAGCCCCGTAACTTCGGGAGAAGGGGCGCCATCAGCAATGGTGGCCGCAGAGAAATGGCCCAGGCGACTGTTTATCAAAAACACATGGCTTTGCAAAATCGAAAGATGACGTATAAGGCCTGACACCTGCCCGGTGCTGGAAGGTTAAGAGGAGGGGTTAGCTTCGGCGAAGCTCTGAATTGAAGCCCCAGTAAACGGCGGCCGTAACTATAACGGTCCTAAGGTAGCGAAATTCCTTGTCGGGTAAGTTCCGACCTGCACGAATGGTGCAACGATCTGGGCACTGTCTCAGCCATGAGCTCGGTGAAATTGTAGTTCCGGTGAAGATGCCGGATACCCGCAACGGGACGGAAAGACCCCGTGAACCTTTACTGCAGCTTAACGTTGGTTCTGGGTAAGTAATGTGTAGGATAGGTCGGAGACTATGAAGCGGATTCGCCAGGATTCGTGGAGTCATCCTTGAAATACGACCCTTTGCTTATCTGGGGCCTAACTCAGCGATGAGGACACCGTTTGGTGGGTAGTTTGACTGGGGTGGTCGCCTCCAAAAGAGTAACGGAGGCTTTCAAAGGTGCGCTCAAGACGATTGGTAACCGTCTGCAGAGTGTAATGGTATAAGCGCGCTTGACTGTGAGACCGACAAGTCGATCAGGTAGGAAACTAGGACATAGTGATCCGGTGGTTCCGTATGGAAGGGCCATCGCTCAAAGGATAAAAGGTACTCCGGGGATAACAGGCTGATCGCTCCCAAGAGCTCATATCGACGGAGCGGTTTGGCACCTCGATGTCGGCTCGTCACATCCTGGGGCTGGAGAAGGTCCCAAGGGTTGGGCTGTTCGCCCATTAAAGTGGCACGCGAGCTGGGTTCAGAACGTCGTGAGACAGTTCGGTCCCTATCTGTTGTGGGCGTAGGAAATTTGAGGAGACCTGACGTTAGTACGAGAGGACCGCGTTGGACATACCGCTGGTGTACCAGTTGTTCCGCCAGGAGCATAGCTGGGTAGCTAAGTGTGGAAGGGATAAGTGCTGAAAGCATCTAAGCACGAAGCCTGCTCCAAGATGAGATTTCCCTTAAGGGACGTTAGAGACGATGACGTTGATAGGCTGTAGGTGTAAGTGTGGTAACATACGTAGCCGAGCAGTACTAATTGCCCGAGACTTTCAACGAACAGTGCTTTAGAAGAAAGTGCAAAGTGCCAAGCACTAAGTACAATTAACTAAGCACTACATAAACACATCAAGTATCGGTGGATGTGGTTTTGGTAAGCCTTTATGTTATAAATTTTAGCGAAGCTAAAATTAGCTAATAGCCATTAGCTAATAGCTGTCAGCTAAAAAGAAAATATTCAGGTGGCTATTGCGCAGGGGTCCCACCTCTTCCCATTCCGAACAGAGAAGTTAAGCCCTGCAGCGCCGATGGTACTGCGTAGAAGTGGGAGAGTAGGTCGCCGCCCTTTTTTGGAAGAAACCCGTTGTTCAACAAGAGCAACGGGTTTTTTGTGTTTATATAATTTATTAAGGATTCTTATTTGTATGAATTCTAAATAAAGAGTATTTTCGTCAAAAAATAATTCTATGCATATAACCGGAGAGATGAAAATGGTTGATGTTGTTCAGAAGGACATTCAACTTTTAGCAGTGATTCAGCGATTAAGGATCCCCTTGGGATTTCGTGAGAAATCGGTTAAAGAAGTATGTTTGGATAGAGGTGTAGATTTGCAGTTCTTTCTTAGTCTAGCAAATGCATTTCATGATAAGGATTATTTCAAAGTGGAGTATTTTAGAGACTTTCCGGTAACCTGGTTAATAGATTATCTCAAGAGTGCTCATAAGTGCTATATTGATTATCGTATTCCTGAAATTGAAAGACAAATAATCAACTTAGAAAAGCAGGTAGATCCCAACGAAAATAACATGGAGCTTTTGCTTAATTTCTTCAGGGAATATATTAGAGAATTTACACTACATATTCAGCAGGAAGAAGCAAATGTTTTTCCTTATATAATTGAACTATATGAACGTGTATCTGAGATTGAACAAGGCCAATTTGATAATTTGGGAGAAGAACCATTCTCAATGCAACGTTATTTGGAAGATCACAATAATATTGAAGAGAAGTTATTCGATTTAAAGAATATTTTGCTTAAATATCTTCCTCCTCCTGTTGAAAATTGTGAATATAATAACCTTATCTATGATATCTTTCGTTTAGAAAGTGATTTGCTTGATCATGCAGATATGGAAGAAGGTGTTTTGTTTCCCCGCGTTCAGGAAATGGAAAACTTACTCAATAATATTATAAAAAACCGAGGTTAGCGTTATGGTTAATGTTTTAATAGCGGATCAGTCTTTTCTGGTAACTTCGGCTTTGGCATCTTTGCTTAACCAATTGAGAGAAGTTCATCAGGTTAAAACCACTGATAATTCGAAACAATGTTTTGTATTATTAAAGGATATAGATTTTGATATTATTTTTATTAATGCCTCAATTTTTAATGTTGATGAGTATGATCAGTTTAAAAATTTAATTGGTAAGGATACTATAATTCAATATTTATTGTATTCAGCATTACCGGATGATGTAACAGGCAATCAGTTTTCGATTTTACAACCAAAAGCTGCTATTGTAGATAAACTACAATCAATGGTGGAGGAAGTAGAAAAGAATAAGGAAGAAGAAGATCAAACAGAAGATTTAAGTCCTAGAGAAAAGTCAATTTTAAAATGCGTCGCTCTTGGTTTAACTAATAAAGAAATTGCAGAAAAAGAGTTTATCAGTACTCATACGGTAATATCTCATCGAAAAAATATTACACGCAAATTAGGCATTAAAACCGTTTCGGGTTTGACTGTTTACGCAATTATTAATAACATTATACACATGAATGATATAAAGTAATTACTTTTATTATTACTCAGTTATGAAAATTGGTAAAACAGCTAATTTTTACCCTCGCTTATTTGCTTTTGGTATTGACTTGATAATTGCCATTGGAATAAGTCTATTTCCCCGAATAGGTTGGATTTTTGGCCTTATATATTTCCTCTTCAAGGATGCAATGCCTTTTACTAAAGGACAAAGTTATGGCCGTCGTCTATTTAAAATCAAATTAGTTAAGAATCCACACGATGAATCAGTGGAGAAATATCCTGAGAAGGCTTTAATTCGTAATATTATCTTTTTAATACCTATTCTTAATCTTTACGAAATACTATTGTTCCTATTCGCTGAACAACGCTTAGGTGAAAAATGGTCGGAAACTAAAGTCATCTCAACTGTTGATCAGGAACCATAATAAAGAGGAAAATCAACATAAAAAGTAGTACCAATATTAGGTGTTGTTTCGAACCAGATTTCTCCGCCACTATTTTTTACAATGTTTTTAACTATTGATAGCCCTAATCCCATACCTGATGATTTGGTTGTAAAATTAGGCATGAAGATTTTGTTTTTTGTCTCATCATCCATTCCCCTTCCATTGTCAGAAAAGCTTAAATGAACATTAGGACTTTTTTTCGATACAGAAATATTGATATTGCCTTTTTTGCCTTTAGGAATTGCCTGCACTGCATTTTTAAGCAGGTTGTTGAATACACTCGTTAATTGATCGTTGTCTGCAAATATTGTTAAATTCTCACCTTCGATATGAAGTTGAAAATGGATGTTCTTTTCTGACTTTTCGAATAATGAAAGGGCACTTTCCAATTTATCTGCCACATTGACTTTCTGGCGATTGGCTTGTGGCATTTTTGCGAAATTTGAAAATTCGTTTGCGATAACATGTAATTGATCAATCTGTTCAATTAATGTTTTAGAAACCCGGTGAAGATATGATTCAAAATCCTGCTGCTCATCCCAAGCCCTAAGAAGGTACTGAACACTAAGTTTCATTGGTGTAAGTGGATTCTTTATTTCATGAGCAATCTGTTTGGCCATTTCACGCCATGCTGATTCTCTTTCTGATTTGGCTAATTTTTCAGCACTCTCTGATAATTCATCAACCATCCGGTTGTATTCCTTAACCAGGCTTCCGATCTCATCTTCTCCTTTGTAACCGATTTTTTTGTTTTGTTGCCCCAATTTAATCTGAGCCATTCTATCCTGAATTAAAATCAAAGGATGAGTGATTCGGCGCGAAATAACTACGGCCAGTCCAATGGCAAATAGCACAAACAATAGATATGCATTCACAACAGCAACAATCAGCGATGAAATCTCAGTTTTTAACTCGTTATTACCAACAAAGTAGGGAAGATTCAAGTAAGCTAATACTTTATTTTCATAATTGTAAATAGGGATATATGCCGAAGTGTAGGATAATGATCCGATGGTTTCTTCGTGAATGTATTCTGTATAATTATCAACAAATAGCTTTTTATATGCGTGAGGATCCATTTTACGCCCAGTTAATCCTTTGTCATATAACTCAGGGCGTGAGGTAGCCAGTAAGCGACCATCTAATTTATATAGGTTAATGTCACTATAAAAAACATTTGAGAATTTTTGAAGTAGATATTCCAGGTAATCTTCAAGTCCTTCATCTAATTCAGGCTCGTTAATGATTTTCTGTTCCATTTCCTGTAATACAGATCGAATGCGTTGCGAAAGCATTAGATTATTTTTTTGCTTGAATTGATAAACAGAGTAGTATACAGAGCTTATACCCATAATTACCAAAATCATTACGAGGAGGCTAACAAATGTTATTTGAATACGTTCCTGTATCGAAAAGGAGAATTTGTATCTGTTCTTTCTGAACTTTGTAAAAAGTAGCATGGTTGATGCCAATACAAAGAATAAGATAAAGAAGGTTGAAAAGGCCATCATTATATGAAAAGTGCGAACCTGATGGCGACTTAAAACAATAGTTGTGTTCTTATTTGGGCTGTAAATTAAGTGAGACATCTTTTGTTCCATCATAAATATTTTCTCACCCTCTTTAGCCATGTATTTAGTGTTTTTTGAAGGATAGTTAAACGTTCCGCTTTGCTTAACAAGTTTTCCATCAATGTAATTGGCATATGAATAATTCCTCAAATTGCTTAAGTTTATTTGCTCCTGTGCCGTTGTTAACAATTCCGGATATCCAAGACCTGAGAAAGTAGGTTTCGAATTAATTTCAAAAAACAATGTTGTTTCGTATGATGGATCATTTTCAAAAAAACACATTCGTCCAAAATAGGATACTTGTCCATTGTCATTATCCAGGTAATAGAATACCTTACTATTGGGTATTAATTCACCGTAATTATTCATTACATCCTGAAAATAGTTGTAGCAATTGGCTGTTTCATCATTATGCTCCATAATCAGATTCAGATCCGGCCAACAAGGAGTTACCTGAACTTCATAACGCTGCCAGTATCCGAGGAAATAGTTCTTTTTTAGATGATCATAGATGAGATCTTCGTTGATATGATTTTTATGCAGTAATTCCTTTAGTGTTTCATCCTCCTTCAGTTTAGATTCGATATCGGATAAATACATTTCAGCTACCGGATCAGCCTCGCGCAATAGTTGAAAAGATAAATTTTCGATCAGTAATTCCCTGTTTGTTGCTTCTTTTACAATGTTATAGTGATATAACTGATAGATATTGAATCCCGATATGAGAAAAACAATGAGAATAAAGGTTCCATAATTGAGCTTGTTTTGGATATTTCTTTTGGTAGTGAATAAGATACCTCCCAAAAAAAGAAAGAAGGCCAGACTGCTGGGATGAATATCATAATGTAGAACGTTACTCAATAACCATATTATAAAGTAGCTCAAACAGCTAATCAGGAAAAAACCAACATAGGATAAGTTCTTTTTATAAACGGATACAAGTTTCTCAAAGACAAAAGCAAAAGCTAAAAACAATTGTGCAAGAATCAGTAATTTAAACACAAATACTTCGTTAAGATCCTCAATATTAAAGAATATAGATGCTTGAGAAGAATTTCTAACCAGCATGTATATCAAATCATTAATAAAGAGGAAGTAGCTTAGTATGAAGAAAACACTCAAGAGAATGCTTAGGTAATAGGCCTTTCTGTTGGTTTCCAATTTATCTAAGGCTTTCGGTTTTTTAAAGTATTTGTAAAACCAATAACTCCAGTATAGAATTAAAACACCAAATACTTCAAGATTTGCCAACGATGGCAGCCACTTTGAAACAGCAAAAGTAGATGGCGAGAAAAATGTTGTGTGATAAAATGGATCGGGAATACAGTAGTATTGAAATAGCAGGTATATTAAAAACAGGATTAGAAGAGCTGGAATAAACAGGTAATTACTGTTTTTATTTTTGCTATATAAGTTAAAAAGTTTATCAGTACCAACCAGAATAAGTATCAATGAAAGGATATTAATAAGAAATATGAAAACACTGATCTTTGGAAGATTTTTATCCTTTGAATCAAAAACTAAAGAGAAAAGATAGTTACCATTGTTATCTTTTATCAGTAAATTCTCATCATCTGATTTATCAAGTGTAATGCCTGGTTCAAAATTGAGTGAATTATGATTGGAGTAACTATTGGACAAAAATTTGTTTTGGTAGCTGTATTCTTTTTTAATCCAATTGATTGCAAGCCAAACATAATCACCCGATTGTATGCTTTGTGATAAATACCAGCCGTTAGCAAATTTTTTAATGTTAAGCTGGCCAGGTTCTGTGTAAAATCCATTCATCGGTATTCTTGACGAAGACCATCCAAGGGGAACCGAATCATGAAATAAATAGTAAATATTTTCTGTGTTGGATAGCGAATCCATTAAAGCCCAGATTCTATCGTAATCTGAAACGTCTGTTTTTGAAAGTGCAGAAAGGTTTTTTTCAAGAGATTGTTGAGTCTGTAGGATTAATTTTTGAATAGACTTAACATCTTCGTGCCTGGAATATTCCGTATCAAAAACAGCATTAGTGACTTTGCCAATTGAAAAAAGTAAAACAGCAATTATAAAATAGGTGATGATTCGGGGTTTTTGTCTTGCCATATAGCTTGATATCAAACTAGATTAAAGTAAATTTTCATCATTAAGTTTAAAGGTATGCAAAAACTATGCTATTTCTCTTTAAAACAGAATTATTGATGATGATAGGGTTCATTTTTTAATATAGTCATGGCCCGGTAAACTTGTTCAGTAAAGAATAGTCTTACCATTTGATGAGAAAAAGTCATTTGTGAAAGGCTAATTTTTTGATTTGCTTTACTGTATACTTCGTCTGAGAAACCATAGGGACCACCAATAACAAATACTAAACGTTTTAATCCTGAAATCATTTTTTTCTCTATAAAATCGGCGAATCCAACCGAATTAAATTCTTTCCCGTTTTCATCAAGTAGAATCAGTTGATCACCAGGTAGAAGTTGTGATAATATCTGATCTCCTTCTAATTTTTTTTGTTGGTCCTCACTAAGGTTTTTTGTATTCTTTAGATCAGGTATGGTGGTCATCTTAAATGAAATGTAATGCTTTAATCTTTGAAGGTATTTTTCGATTCCCTGGATCAAATATTTTTCATCTGTCTTACCTATCATAACTAATTCTATTTTCATACGTATGCAGTTTTAGCCGTCGACTTGTAAAATAATACAATAAAATTGGTGGTTAATAATGCTAATTCAATACTTTTGTTGCTAAAGTTAGTGAGTGTTCGTAAAAAACAATTGGGTAATTTTGATTTTAGTTGGGAAAAAGTTAGAAAAGGCGTGATTTTTGATTGTAAGAACACAAACCAAATGTCATAATATGAAGATTCTTACTTATCTTATCCTTTCGGTTACAGCTCTCATGGTAATGGCTGATGTTAGTGCACAATCTAATAATGCTATTACAACGGATGTGGTTAATGCGATTAGAAAGGGCGATTCAGAATCATTATCCAAAAATTTTTACGGAAATATTGAACTTGTTTTACCATCTAAAACAGGGGTATATAGTAAAAATCAGGCGGAAATGGTAATGAAGGATTTCTTTAATGAATATCCGGTTGATCACTTCAATATAATTCATGAAGGCAAAAAAGAAAATGCTTCGTTTGCCATAGGTAATTACGATTCATCAAATAACCATTTTCGTTTTACATTTCTCACTAAAGTACAGAATTCGAAATTATTGATTCACCAACTTAGAATTGAGAAACAAGATGAATAATGAATTGATTGAAACTTTTATAAATCTTGCTGTTAAAGAGGATATTGGCGATGGTGATCATTCGTCGCGCTCGTGTATACCAGAAGGTGCAAGTGGAAAAATGAAATTGCTTGCCAAGGAAGAGGGAATTCTTGCCGGAGTTGAAATCGGAATTAGCATATTTCATAAAATTGATCCAGAGATTAAGATTGAAAAACTAATTGAAGATGGATCCCTGATTCAGCCCGGAGATATCGTATTGAATGCAGAAGGTAAAGTTTGGTCGCTTTTACAGGCGGAACGTATTGTTTTAAATGTAATGCAGCGAATGAGTGGGATTGCAACCCGTACAAACGAATATGTTAAGAGGTTGGAAGGAACAAAAACCCGAGTGTTGGATACCCGTAAAACCACACCGGGAATGCGTATTTTAGAAAAAGAAGCTGTCAGGATCGGAGGTGGTGTTAACCATCGGATGGGGTTGTACGATATGGTTATGCTAAAAGATAATCATATTGATTTTGCCGGAGGTATTGAACAAGCTGTTGAAGCCGTTCAGCTTTATCTTAAAGAAAAAAATAAAGATCTGAAGATTGAAGTTGAAGTACGTAATTTTGAAGAATTAAATGAAGTACTTCACGTTGGTGGTATACACCGGATTATGTTAGACAATTTTTCAATAGAGAATACAAAAAAGGCTGTTGAATTAATTGCAGGACGTTTCGAGACAGAATCTTCAGGTGGTATAACAATGGATACACTGCGTGATTATGCAGAGTGTGGGGTGGATTATATCTCAGTTGGAGCACTGACCCATCATATTAAGAGTCTCGATTTAAGTTTAAAAGCTTATTAGTATTCAAAGATATAAATGAAAAAGGCTGTCAATTGACAGCCTTTTTCTATTTAAATCGAATATCTATGAGGCACGATTGTTTTTTCTGATTTTCTATTAACTGACGAACCAATAGGTTTTTGCTAACCTTTCTCGCCAGATTGACAAAGTCAACTTCAACTGTTAATAACTCTGTATCCTTTTTGTTATATTTTAAAGTTGGTATAGGAACTTTGCCGTTACTATCACTTTCAATGGTTTCATTAATAATGTAACCACCCGAGTAAGTGAATTTTATGGGTAGTCCTGAGACTTTTTTGTCTAATAAATTGGCAGATAGATAAGCATCACTATTGATAGAAGACTCCTTTTGACCAATTAATTCAATTTCAGAACACTTTATAGAAAGTAGCTTCACTATTTCCAGAATTCCGTTTCTGGAAGTTTCATAAAGGTCAATTTTTTCTCCATCAATTAGTTTTGATGTTTCCTCGTTTAAAAATCCACTTAAAGCATCAATGGCTGATCCGTAAAGTTCAATGGCTTCAACGTAGTTGTAACTATTTTCCTGTTCGTTGGACTGACTTATTTTTAACCACGCCAGTTCTATGGCTTTGTTTTTTCTTTCTTCTTTGAGAGTATAGAACTCTGATTTGGATAATTGGTAAAACGCGTACATATTAGATTCATCTTCCCAGTTATCAACAAATTCATAACCTTCTAAAAATTCATTGGAGGTAGCGTTTATTCTACTTTGAATATATTCATATACTCCTTGATTGTTCTCAGTTTTTATGAAACTGGTTTCACTTTTAACCCTGGTGTTAATCTGTTGAGCCAGATCAGCCAATGCCTTATCTTTAGCTCTGTCTGTATAATATTGAGATCCTCCCACTTTAGGTGTAATTCCAATACCATAAAAATAGCTTTCCGAAACTGGGCGATTTTTTAGCCAGCTCGGTTTAGACATTTCAATTATTTCAGCCTGCTTCTTTTTTGATTGACAGCCAGTAAGCAAACCAATGATTAAAAGAAAATATAATAATCGCATTTTGGTGTAGGGTTAGTTTTCAGGTTGATACTTGTTAATATCTTCTGTGATTTGTAAAGTACATGCTTCGAATGCTTCTTTTTTTAGATCGGAGATAGATTTAAGCTCCTTTGGATTTTTAAACAATTCGTGCAATTTATTTACTGAATTACTATCATCATAAATCTTATCGGCATCAGAATCACTAGAAATTGACTTCCAATAACCTGGAACAAGGTTTTTATAGTCACCTTCAAATTGAGCATAATTTACTTCATCTGACAAATTAGCTGAGAAAGAATTTGATACCCCTAATTCATCTTTGTCAATTCTGGTTAGAGAATAGTTAAGCTCCATTAAGAGGCTATTACTTTGTTTGTATTCGAAATAACGGACTTTGTCATAAATAACTTTTTTCTCTTTAAGTTGAGTAGTGGTATTAGTGACTTCCACAGTTCTTTTTAAGTAACCTTTCTTTTCAACTTTTGATAATCTGCCTTGACGTTCATTGAATTTTATCAAATTGGTTTCCAGAATGCTTTTAGCTTCAAATTGGTGTCCCCATTTCTTTGCCAACTGTATTGCCATGTCAGCATCCTTTATCTGATCCCAATTTCTAATGGATAGTATACTTTTAGAATCGATAACCTGGTAGAATGGAGATTGAATATTTTGAATGCCATTAAATATTGATTGCAAGCATAGATTGGCATTTGTTTGATAACTCTTCGAATAAACCTGCATTGGTAAAATGGCAATTGTTAAACGAGCATTGTCTAAAGCAGCTTGTTGCAGTTCGATACTGTTCTTATATCCCTTAGTTCCTCTGTTAATGATGTCAAAATCATGATAGGCACTTCTGAATAATTGAGTGTTATACAAAGTATTTCCTCGTCGGTAAATAGGTTCGTATTTTGCAATGATCCACTGACTCTTGGCATCTTTGTAATTCGAATCAATACTTAATATTTCGTTGAACAGGTTTTCCGACTGATTGAACTCTTCAAGACTTAGTGCTTGGCTGGCATTTTGATATAGTTCACCAAGGTATTTATCTTTCACCTCCTCGTAATAGGTAATTTGATCTTCCTGACCAATTAATTTAACACCAACGGCTGATATCATGTTGTAATATTTATCAGCTTCAAGATAAGCGTAGACCGCATCTTTGGTGTTGCCGTTATTATATTGGGTTTTAAATGATTTTATTTTGTCTTCATACACCAATTGACCGGTTCGTTGAAGTCCAAGTTTAGCGTCAATATTGCTGTTGTTAGCAGATAATGATCTATAATAAAGATTAGCCGCATCCATATATAATCCGGCGTCATCAAATTTTGTTGCCTGATTGACTAGACGTTTACTTTTACAAGATGAAAAAGCGATGATACTTACGATTATGATAAAAAAGTGTAATTTCCCCATGATTATTTTCTTAGATTGTCTAGTTCAACGGTAAAAAGCAAAAAGTGTTCCGTTTTTATGCTATAAAATTAGATTTCTAAATGATCAGGTATTTTATTAGCTGAAACCTTATCATTATTAATTATTATCAAATAATTTAAACACCATTCATATGATAATGATATTAGAAATTTAAGTCATCATCTTTATTATATTATCTTCTGTAGTCAGATATTCTTTCATTAAATTAGCTGTCAGGCAGGAGTGAATTGGAATAATTGCTACTAGATCTCCTACTTTAACACGATTCATCACATTGTCTTCAACCGCAATAATACCATGTTCCTGAGAAATCTTTGTGACCGTTCCGATTACTTTATCAGTATCCCAACCATTGTTATTTAATTCAACAGCTATACCATAATAGTTATTGTCATTTTCATCCTTTATTGTGTCTTTTGACAGATGTACGGCACCTCCATGTACAACTATTTCATTTCTTTCGGGATGCTTGGCAACAATTGGGGCAGCCAATGCAACAGCAATTTCATTTCGATTACATGACCCGATTTTATGTTGAGTTTCATCATAAAAAACAAAATTACCCGGTCGTATTTCGTTGTAATCACCAAAATCATCTAAAACAGAGCAGGAGGGAGTATCACCAAATGAAATTTCAGCTAAAGGAAAATCAGAAGACATAAATATTTTTAATGCCAGTAATTGTTCGCTTGCAGTATTATTAATAGCTACTACCTCATCCTTGGATCTTGTATTGTAAGTATGGCCTGTATGGCACAAATAACCTATAAAAATCAGGTTTTTGCAGGTCTTAAGTGAATTTAATAAGTGTTTTATTGTCACAAAATCATCAGCCTTAATACCTGTTCGTCCATAACCTGTATCGACTTTAATGTATATCCCGATAGGAGAATTAATTTTTTCTTCAAGAAACTGAATTGTTTCAATAGATTCAACAACCAGGTTAATATTTATTTTGCTTGCCAGCTGGTTGATGTTTTCCCATTCCAAAATGTTGGCGGGGAAGGCAATCGTAATATCTTTCCAACCATTTGCTGCGAAGTATTCGGCCATTTTTACTGATGAAACAGTAATGCATTCAACTCCATATTGTTTAAACCATTCGCCAATTTCGGCTGACTGATGAGTTTTGAAATGAGGACGAAATACAATCTTGTTTTCGTGAGCCTTTTTTACCATTTTTTCAATGTTGGCAATACATTTATCTTTATCAAGTAAAAGTGTTGGACGAGTAATCATGCGTCTAAATTTTATGCAAAGATAGGTTTTACATAGGAGAAGAATTACTTTTATTATATGACTAAGTTTTATTCATTTATTAAAACAGCTATACTAAGTACTATTTATTTTTATTACCGTATTAGTAATAAGGCAAATAAGAAAGTACTTATCAAATCAGAATTGGGGGAGTACAAGTATCGGAATATTCGTGTTCCTTCGCGAATTTTTACCCCTTTAACTGCATCTAAAAAGTTGGTGGGAAATCTTAGCGTGATGATAGGGATCTTTCAGGAAGCAGAATTCCAGTACTGTTTAATTTATGATGTGTTTGTTAAATCAATTTACAGGAGAAGACATATTGCTGAAAAATTAATTATATCGGCTATTAAATTTCTGCGAAAGGAAAAATATAATTCAGTAATTGCAATAATTAGAATCCATAACAAGGCATCTATTGATCTGTTTGAGAAAATGGGATTTGAAATTGTAAAAGAGGAGGATTTATATTCTTACGAAAGAAAAGAGGTTTTACTTTTTAAAGAGCCTGTTTTGGTTGCCCGATTTTCTATTACAAATAATGAAATATAAAACAAAGCCAGATAATTAATTATCTGGCTTTGTGATATAAAATAGTATGTACTATCTAACAATTGTTTGTTCTCTGTCGGGACCAACAGATACAATTTTAATTGGCACTTCCAGTTTGTCTTCCAAATAAGTAATATAGTCTGACAATTCTTTAGGGAAATCAGCTTCAGCTTTAATACCTGTTAAGTCGGTTTTCCAACCAGGTAGTTCTTCATAAATAACCTCTACATTTTCTGGAAGTTCATATGGGAACTCATCAGTTACCACATCATTGATTTTGTAAGCGGTACCAACCTTAATAGTATCGAAACC
Source organism: uncultured Carboxylicivirga sp. (assembly GCF_963674565.1). Taxonomy (NCBI): domain Bacteria; kingdom Pseudomonadati; phylum Bacteroidota; class Bacteroidia; order Marinilabiliales; family Marinilabiliaceae; genus Carboxylicivirga; species uncultured Carboxylicivirga sp. The sequence goes on along the minus strand of NZ_OY771430.1, from coordinate 2,936,054 downwards.
ACTAAGTACGTCACCTTTCATCATAATCAACTGGGTAACTCCATTGATCATTACAGCATATTTCAAAGCAACTAAGTCAATCCAACCACAGCGACGTGGACGACCAGTTGTAGAACCAAACTCATTACCTGCTGAACGCATTTCTTCACCATCAGCATCAAAGAGTTCTGTTGGGAATGGACCACTACCAACACGGGTACAGTATGCTTTGAAAATACCGAATACTTCACCAATTTTATTAGGCGCCACACCCATTCCGGTACATGCTCCTGCACAAATGGTATTCGATGATGTTACAAAAGGATAAGAACCAAAATCAATGTCTAAAAGAGTACCTTGTGCTCCTTCTGCTAAAATGCTTTTGCCTTCTTTGATGTATTTATTGATTTCGTGTTCACTGTCAATTAATTTACAGCTTCTCAATAACTCAATACCTTCAGCTAATCCAGTCTCAAATTCTTCAATGCTGTATTCAAAATCATACATTGTAAGCATCTTCTCATGCTTATCTTTTAATGCAGCATATTTTTCATCGAAATTAAGCAATACATCACCTACTCTTAAACCGTTTCTGCCGGTTTTATCCATATAAGTAGGGCCGATTCCTTTAAGGGTAGAACCAATTTTGGTTTTGCCTTTTGAAGCTTCAGAAGCAGCATCAAGAATACGGTGAGTTGGTAAAATAAGGTGAGCTTTTTTTGAGATATATAGGTTATCAGTGATGTCGTAGCCTTTTTCTTTTAATGAATCAATTTCTTTTTTGAAAGTAATTGGATCCAACACTACTCCATTTCCAATGATGTTTACTTTACTGGCATGGAATATTCCTGAGGGAATATTGTGCAATACATGTTTGAAATTGTCAAACTCAAGGGTGTGACCAGCGTTTGGTCCGCCCTGGAAACGGGTAATGACATCGTATTTAGGAGTAAGTACATCAACTACTTTTCCTTTTCCTTCGTCTCCCCATTGAAGTCCAAGTAAAACATCAACCTTCATTTTTTTGTGCTTTTAAGTCATTGGCCAACAGGCCTTAATTTTTTAACTACGTAGAGTTGTTGTAGGTATTCTCTTCGTTTTAAACAATAAAAAATCGGATTCCCGGTTGTCCCGAAATTCCGATGGGTAAAATTAAGGATAATCCCTTAAAAGCTATTCTTTTTTAGGTCTTATTTTTAAAATAAATTTCGTTAATCTTTAACTTCCTTTTCAGCGCAGGATTTACAGGTTCCGTAAACATACAATGAATGATGCGAAACTCTGAATTCGTTAAAACCGGCAGCGTTATTTAGTACATTCTGAATGTTAGGATCACAGAACTCAATTACTTTACCGCATTTGGTGCATATTAAATGGTCGTGTTGTTTTGATTCAAAAGCTTTTTCGAATTGTGCTATATTTTTACCAAACTGATGTTTAATAACCAATTTGCAATCCAAAAGCAAATCGATGGTGTTATATAAGGTGGCACGACTTACTCTGTAATTTTTATTCTTCATAAAAATATATAGAGATTCTATGTCAAAGTGGCCTTCACGACTATAAATCTCATCAAGTATCGCATATCTTTCGGGTGTTTTTCTGTGCCCGTTTCGCTGAAGATATTCAGTGAAAATCTGCTTTACTACATCTTTGTTTTCTACATTATTCATATGCAGTCTCAATTAAAATAGTGCTTAAAAGTATATAAAAACTAATTAAATTGAAACTCTTGTTTAGATTAAATAAAAATCATGATTTAATTCTTTCCTGGCGAGAAACGTTATGAACACCTTTTATTTTCATGAGGTTAAGAATCAGGTTATTTAAATCCTCGGTGTTGTGGATGTACAAGTAGATGCTTCCTTCAAAAATTCCATCGTGACTTTCAATATTAATAGATCGCATATTTACATTCTGATCTTCAGAAATGACTTTGGTGATCTTATTAACGATACCTATCTGGTCTATTCCTGATAAATGAATTAATGCCAGATATGATAGTATTTTATGAGATTCCCATTGTGCGGATACAATTCGATCGCCCTGACTTGACATCAGTTTAATTGCAATGGGACATTTGCGACTATGAAGAATCAGTTTTTCATCTTCATCAACATAGGCAAGTATATCATCACCGGGTATTGGATTACAACATTCAGAAATAGTAAACTGGTCTTTTTCATCAGCATCAGAAAGAACCAGTTCTTTTTTCTTTGGAACCTCAACCTGTTCTTCTTCCAAATCTTCTTTACCTGAATTTTTACCAAATGAAAGTTTCCAATAACGAATCCATTTGTTGCTCGATTTGGTACTTAAAACTTTAGGCAGATCATCCAGTTTAAGAGAACCTCTACCTATTTTGAAATACAGCTCATCGCGTTTCGATATATTATGATGATTCATAATTTTTCGAAGGATGCGTGAATTGATGGTTAGTTTTTTCTTGTTAAGTGCCTTTTCAAGTATTTGCTCGCCTTTTACGATCAGTTCTTTACGTTCTTCTTTGAAGGCATCCTTAATACGCGCTTTAGCTCTGGCAGTAGTTACAAAGTTGAGCCAGTCGTATTTTGGTTGTTGTTTTTCGGAAGTAATTATCTCAACCTGATCGCCACTTTTTAATTGATGACTTAATGGAACCAGCTTAAAATTAACCTTGGCACCAATACACTTATATCCAATGTCGGTATGGATGTCGAAAGCAAAGTCGAGAGCTGTTGCTCCTGTTGGTAATACTTTTACATCACCTTTAGGAGTAAAAATCATCATTTCTGAGGCAAAAAGGTTTAGTTTGAAGTCATCCAAAAACTCCATCGAATCAGATTCCTGATTTTCGAGCAGCTCTTTAACCATGTTAAGCCATCTATCAAGTTCTGATTCTTTTTCTTTTTGCGCTTTATATTTCCAATGGGCAGCAAATCCTCTTTCTGCGATTTCGTCCATTCGGGTGGTTCTGATCTGTATCTCAACCCATTTGCCGTTTGGCCCCATTACTGTGCTGTGGAGTGCTTCGTATCCGTTAGCTTTTGGTGTAGAAACCCAGTCGCGTAAACGATCTGGTTTGGGTTTGTAAATGTCGGTTATCATCGAGTAAATGGCCCAACATTGTGTTTTTTCGGGTAAGTGACTTTTGGGTTTGAAAATAACTCTTATGGCAAGGATATCATAAATTTCTTCGAAAGGAAGATCTTTCTTCTGCATCTTGCTCCAGATCGAATAGATGGATTTATGACGGCCGAATACTTCAAACTCGTAACCTTCACCGGCAAGTCGTTGCTCAATAGGTGCTTTAAAGCTGTTAATAAACTCTTCGTGCTTTTCTTCGCTTTCCTTTACCTTGGCACTTAATTCATTAAATACTTTAGGTAGTTCGTACTTTAAACTAAGATCTTCGAGTTCCGATTTTATAGCATATAAGCCGAGTCGATGGGCAAGAGGAGCATAAAAGTAAATTGTTTCACCGGCAATCTTAAGTCTTTTCCTTTCGGGCATCGAATTTAAGGTGCGCATGTTGTGAAGACGATCGGCAAGTTTAATCAGGATTACACGGACGTCTTCAATCATTGTAAGCAATAATTTCCTGAAATTCTCAGCCTGAAGAGATGAACTCTGATCAAAAACTTCTTCCAATTTGGTTAGTCCTGAAACAATAGAGGCTATCTTTTCACCAAACATGTTTTGCAGATCTTCAACAGTATAGTCGGTATCCTCAACTACATCGTGCAGAAGTGATGCAATTACTCCTTTGGTACCTAAACCAATTTCTTCGGCAGCAATACGAGCAACTTCGAGGGGATGAAGAATATAAGGTTCACCTGATTTACGGCGCATTCCTTTGTGAGCATGATGAGCCAGTTCAAATGCTTTGGTGACGAGTTTTCTGTTCTCTTCAGTCTGGCATTTGGGACAAGCATCAATCAATGCTTCAAATTGATCCCTGATCATTTTTTCTTCTTCCCGTTCTGTCATTCAAAAGTCTTGTTTAAAGCGAACTAAAATACTTATTTCATAGCATTGAAACAATCCAAACGAGGTATTGATTGCGGATGATTAAAGAATTTATTGTTCAAATATTTTAATGAACCTTATAAACGCAATTATGTCAGAGGTTTATCTGATAATATGAATCTTTTACTTACCGGCAATCACTGTTATAAAGTCCTCTTCTTTCAGATACTTTTGAGCTAAATCCTGTAAGTCTTTCGCTGTGATGTTCATTAAAACTTCAAAAAAGTCGTGGAAATATTCCGTTGAAATGTCTAAATCGATCAGGCCTCTGTAATTATCCGATGTCGCAAAAGGGCCATCGAAATTACGAATCATATCACCGCTTAAGAAATTACGAACCAGGGTTAATTCATCTTCCATAATGGGCTCTTCTCTCAAACGTTTCAGTTCGTTGAATACTTCTTTAACAGCTACCTCTCTGTTTTCTGCCTTAACATCAGTACTAACCACTAAAAAGCCTGTGTGTTTATAGGTCATAATGAAAGAAGAGATGCCGTAGGTAAGGCCTTTTTCTTCACGAATATTGGTCATTAATCTTGAGCCAAAATAACCTCCCAGTACCGTATTTAAAATCTGCATCCCATGAAAATCAGGGTGAAGTTTGTTAAATAGTGGACGGCCAATTTTTAAGGCTGACTGAAGTGCATCGTTCTTTGGTACAAAAATTTCGCCCTTCAATTCTTTATTGATTTCAGGCTGCCAGTCTTTCAAAGGAGTATTAGGATTCCATATTTGCCCGAAATGTTTATTTAATAAATTCTTAATGTTGGAACCCGGCTGACCCGAGATAATAATATGAGTTCCGGCTGGGATGTAGGATTTTTCATGAAAATCTACAATATCATCGCGGGATATCTGCTCAAAGGCACTTAGCTCAACATAATTGCCATAAGGATGTTCCTTACCGTATAAGTTTTGCGTTAATGCTCTTGTGGCAAGTGTTTTGACTTTATCACTTTCAATTAAAAACTCCTGTTTGCGACGCCCCAGTATCGTGTCGATTTCTTTCTGGTCAAAAGTAGGGTGTTTGATAATATCTTCTAGAATTTCCAAAGTCTCAGGCAGAAAATGGCTTAAGCTGACCAGCGTAATAACAGACTGATGAAATACGGTTTGTTGCCCTAAATAAGCTCCGTAAAAGTCAACCTTTTCAGCAATCTCAGCAGCGCTGTATTTTTCACTGCCTTCAATCATTGCCTTACTGGTAATGGATGCCAGCAATGGTTTGGCTGCCTGTATAGATCCTGCCGGAAAAAGAAAATCAATTTTGGTCACTTCCTGTGAACCGGCTTCTAATAAATGAACTTTTATTCCATTATCCAATTCAAATTTCTGAACGGGTAAAAGATTAAAGCTTGATACGGTTTTAAATTCTGGGGCGGTATTTCGATGTATTTGCGTTTGCATTATCCTTTAGCGTTATAATACAGTGTGGAACGATTCGTTACCTTAAATGTTTTTTGAGCTGTTTCAAGCAGGCCATCAGCCGTTACGGCACGATAGTTTTCAACTTCGTTATTGATATTTTCAGCATTACCCAAAAGTTCAAATTGAGCAAGATTCATAGCCTTATTCAAAAAGTTTATTTCTGAAAATACCAATGTTGATTCAATCTTGTTTTTTACTTTTTGTAGTTCGTAGTCAGAAACTCTCGTAGAACAGATTTTATCCAGTTCTTTATGAATGGCAGCTTCTGCCTGCGCCATATTGGTTGTAGGAAGTAATCGTCCGGTTACCGTGAATAATCCCGGATGATGGTCTCCTGAAATGTATGCATTAATATCGCTGAATAATTGCTGATCTTTTATAAGACTCTGTGTTAAACGTGAAGATGGTCCGTTGGATAATACATCAGAAAGAAGATCGGTTGTATAGAAATTCTGATCAGTCCGACTGCCGATATGGAAAACCATATGAATCATACTGGCTGGCACTTTCCGTTCTACTTCAAGCTTACGCTCTTCAGTCTGATCAGGTTCACCAGGGATTAGATTGTGATCGATTTTTCTGCTCGGAATATCACCAAACCATTTTTCGGCAAGCTTAAAGACATTATCAGTATCAACATTTCCGCTAACCACCATTATTGCATTATTGGGAGCGTAATGACTAAAGAAAAATTGTTTTACATCTTCCAGAGTGGCATTTTCAATGTGAGAAATATCTTTTCCAATAGTAGGCCATTTATATGGATGAACCTTGTAAGCCATTGGACCAACCAACAATGGGATATCACCATAAGGTTGGTTCAGATAGCGTTGTTTATATTCTTCAATCACTACTTTACGCTGAACCTCAAGACTCTTTTCTGAAAAGTCAAGTTCCAGCATTCTGTCTGATTCAAGCCAGAATCCGGTTTCTAAATTTTCAGCCGGAAGAGTAAGGTAGTAATTGGTAACATCGTTGTTTGTCCAGGCATTGTTATCCCCGCCTACTCGTTGCAAAGGTGCATCGTATGAAGGGATGTTTTTACTGCCACCAAACATTAGATGTTCAAATAGGTGAGCAAAACCTGTTTTGTCGGGATGCTCGTTTTTGGCACCCACGTTATAAAGTATGTTGATGGCAGCCAATGGCGTACTTCTATCAACATGAACTACTACCCTTAATCCGTTGGACAGTGTTCGTTTTTCAATGTTTATCATTAAAATTCGAATCTGTTATTTTGAGCTGTTTCTTCCCGTACAGCTTTGTATTCGTTTAGTAAGTCGTTAAAAATGTCTGAAACAGGTTTTATTTCATCAATCAATGTTGCCACCTGACCGATTTCCAACTCACCTTCAATCATATCACCCTCAAAAATTCCTTTTTTAGCTCTTCCTTTTCCTAATAGTTTTTGAAGATCAAGCGTTGACATGCCTTCTTGCTCAGCTTTGAATACCTGATCGAAGAATGCGTTTTTAATCAGGCGAACAGGTGCCAGTTTCTTGAGTGAAAGCAAGGTGCCACCTTCTCCGGTTTCCAGAATACACTTTTTAAATTCCTGATGAGCAGATGACTCTTCAGAAGCGGCAAATAAAGAACCAATTTGCACACCATCAGCTCCCAGTGCCATGGCAGCAAACATACTTTTACCACTGCCAATACCTCCTGCTGCTATTAAGGGCAGATTGGTGACTTTTCTGATATGTGGGATCAATGTCAAAGTAGTCGTTTCTTCACGCCCGTTATGACCACCGGCTTCAAATCCTTCGGCTACGATGGCATCAACACCTGCTTCTTCACATTTTTTTGCAAAACGAGCATTGGCAATTACATGAACCACAGTCATTCCGTTTTCTTTCAACAAACCGGTCCATTTTGCCGGATTACCTGCTGAAGTAAATACAATCTGAACTTTTTCTTCAATTAAAATCTGAATCAGTTCATCAATGTTTGGATATAATAACGGAACATTTACTCCCCAAGGCTTGGTGGTTGCTTTCTTCATTTTCTGGATGTGTTCGCGCAGTACTTCCGGATACATCGATCCTGCGCCCAAAAGGCCTAAACCTCCGTTGTTGCTGACTGCTGATGCCAGTTTCCATCCACTGCACCATACCATTCCACCTTGAATAATGGGATATTTAATTTTAAATAATTCTGTAACTCGGTTCATAAATTATGACTTGCTTCGGTTCAGTTCTGAGCAGTTTTTCTGCTTCGGTTGACTTTTTGTTTAAATTCCTTCATTTCGCCTTCAAACATATCGTATCCAACAAATTTACATTCCAGGGGTCCGTTAAACAGTGTGTGTTTGTGTTGCGGACGTAAACCTACATGTTTCAAAGCCTCGGTGTTGGATGTAATCATCCAGGCCTGCCAGTTATGGTAATTCTTTTTCAAGTGGCTACCAATTGACTTGTAAAAACCGTTCAGGTCATCCTTTTTCAAACGTTCGCCATACGGAGGATTGGTTATCATCATTCCTCGTGGGGCATGAGGCATATGTTCTTTCATATCAGAGCGAACAATACTAATCATACGGTTCAAACGGAAATCAAGCGATGTTTTCTTAGCGATATCTACTGCCTGAGGATTGTTATCTCCACCTACAATCTTAACACGTGGAAAGCGAATCTGGTTCTCGGCTTCGGTATATATTTTATTCCAAAGAATCTTATCAAAATCGGCCCAGTTCATAAAGCCAATTTTCTTTCTTTTGAATGCAGGTGGCATATTACAGGCCATCATAGCTGCTTCCATCAAAATTGTACCGGTTCCGCACATTGGGTCGATCAACGGAATTTCTTTATGCCATTTGGCAATTTTTAGCATTCCGGCAGCCAGTACTTCATTCAATGGTGCTTTATGATTCGGATCGCGATAACCCCTGCGGTGTAATGATTCACCCGAACTGTCAAGAGAGATTGTAAACTGATCTTTTGCTACATGTACATTGATCTGCAAATCAGGATCCTCAACTTTTACAGATGGTCGAATTCCTGTCTTTTCTCTGAACTGGTCAACAATGGCATCTTTTGTTTTTAATGCCAAAAATTTAGAGTGTTTAAATATCTCAGAAAAAGCAACGGCATCAATTGCAAAGGTAGATTTGGTAGACATGTATTCTGACCAATCCAGTTTTTTGATTTCGTTATATAATTCGTCTTCTGATGTTGCAGTGAAGTTAGCAATAGGAACCAAAACACGTAGGGCTGTGCGTAAATGCAAATTGGCCTTATACATTAGTTCTTTATCCCCGGTGCACGATACTGCTCGTTTTAATTCTTTCACATCCGATGCACCTAACCCTTTTAGCTCTTCGGCCAATACACCTTCCAGTCCGTGGAAGGTTTTAATCAATAATTGCATGCTCTAAAATCAGTAATAATGTAGTAGTGAATTAATTCACCCAGATTGTTTCTCGTTTATTAAACAAGCTGCAAAGTTACTAAACTTAGAGCATAAGACAAGAGCGGTTTAGTTAATAAGATACAAAAATATGAATGATCGTAAATACTGTTGAATTTGAGTATGATGCAGTGTTGTTTAGCCTTGAAACCTCCTATTGCTATGGTTAAGTTTGAATAGTGTCAGTATCTTAACTGAGCACTTCATGACATTATACCTTTTGGAGGAACCTTCATAATTATTTAAAATTACTGCTTTTATGGAGGATTAATGTTATTTTTAAGTTGCTTAATGATAAAATTATATGAAGAAAATAGCCTTTCAATTATCAAGGATTCTGTTCGGAATAGTAATTCTTTTATCTGCTTGCAAACAAGGTAGTATTTCTGAACAAAAGACTCGCTGGAAAGAAGAAGTGATTCAAACTGAAACTGACTTTGCCGCCATGGCAGCAGAGGAGGGAATAGGAAACGCCTTTGTTTATTATGCAGCAGATGATGCTGTTTTGATGCGCTCAAATAAACTCATTAAGGGTAAGGAGGCTATAGCTGCTAAGTATGGTGTATTCAACTCAGAAAAGGTAAAGCTTAGCTGGAAACCCGATTTTGTTGAAGTGTCAGGTTCTGGAGATTTGGCATACACTTATGGGCAGTACATATATTCGGTTATTGATTCATTGGGTGAAATAAAATCAGATACCGGTGTTTTTCATACTGTTTGGAAACGCCAGCCTGATGGTAACTGGAAATTTGTTTGGGATTAGGATTGATTAAAGAAGAAAGATTAAATGTGATTTTATGCCATACTTTGCCTTTGTTTTTATATTTATTCTTTTATTCCTCTATCCTCCTACGATTGCTTCAATCCCGTAATCAGAAAAAATACGAATGCTACGTTCAATTATTGCTTGGTTGGGTTCCGTCATGCCATCACCATTATAATTAGAACCCAGTTTTAAATGTTTGTTTCTGCCAATATCATGATAAGGTAAGAGGTTTACCAACTTTGATTTCCAGTTTAACTTACTCAGAAATTCCGCACTCTTTTTGATGTTTTCTTCATCGGCATTAACACCATCTATCAAGGGAATACGAATCCAGAAATCAGAATTAATATCCGAAAGTAAATGAATGTTTTCGAGGATCAACTGATTTGAAACACCTGTGTATTTTCTGTGCTTTTCATCATTCAAATGTTTTAGATCAACCAAAAAAAGTTCCGTTTTTTCGGCAACCTGTTTCACAATTTCTGATCGGCTGAATAGAGAAGTGTCAACCACCCGGTGAATATGTCTTTTGCCACATTCATCTAAAAGCTGAAGCAGTGTTTTGGAATGCATCAAAGGTTCGCCACCCGAAAAAGTTACTCCACCACCTGACTGATCAAAGAAAAGTGATTCGCTTTCGATGGTTTTGATCAGTTGATCGATATCCATTTGTTGACCACTCATTTCGATGGCTTTTGTTGGGCAAACCTCGGCACATTTACCACAAATTGTGCACAAATTCCAGTCTGTAATAATACCTTCGGGAGTAAGGCTTAAAGCATTTTCTGGACAAACCTCAATGCAAGCCTGTGCACCAATACATTTTTGTATGGCATACATTTTTTGCGTTTGTGGTGAAATACTCTCAGGGTTATGGCACCATTTACAGTTTAATGGGCAACCTTTAAAAAAGATAGTCAACCGTATACCAGGTCCATCATTGATGGCATAACGTTTTATGTCGAAAATAAGACTGTTGCTCATGGTTGAGAGTGTAAAGTCAATGAAAATGTCAGCCAAATCCTTTGAGATTATGAGAACCTCAAAGAATTTGGCACTTATTTTTACTATTCAGAATGTTAGAATATGAGCATATTTTTTATGAGTTTTGCTAATCAGTCTATTGTCTGATATCTAACAGTCTATAAATCTAATTTTATTAAAACGATTCGTTTTCAGTACGGTCTATCACTTCCTGCTGAAGATCCGCATTCATGTCGTTAAAATAGTCGCTATAGCCAGCCATTCGTACCAATAAATCCTTATAATCTTCAGGATTTTGCTGAGCTGCATACAAAGTAGCTGTGTCAACAATATTAAACTGAACATGATGGCCGCCTAAAGCAAAGTAGCTTCTGATTAACTGGCTTAATTTGGCAATGTCCTGATCTCGTTTCAGCAAGCTTGGTAAAAAGCGCAGGTTTAACAAGGTACCACCCGACATCGTATGATCGAGTTTGGTTAGTGATTTTACCACAGCTGAAGGTCCATGTGTATCAGCACCATGTGATGGTGATGTTCCATCAGAAATTGACTTGCCTGCTAATCTTCCATTGGGTGTTGCTCCCATCACCTTGCCAAAATAAACATGGCAAGTGGTTGACAGCATATTCAGATAAAACTGTTCTCCTTTTGTATTTGGTTTTCCATCTATAGCTTTTAGCAGATCGGCATAAACACCCAGGGCAATGTTATCAGCATAAGGATCGTCGTTACCAAAAAACGGAGTGTTGTTAATAATGGTCTGGTGAAGAATTTCTTCTCCCTGAAAATCTTTTGATACAGCATCAAGTATCTTTTCCATGCTGAAGGTTTTCTTATCAAATACATGGTGTTTCAATACTGACAAGCTATCAGTAACAGTTCCCAGGCCAGTACACTGAATATAATTGGTGTTGTATCGAGGTCCGCCATTGTAATAGTCTTTCCCTTTGCTGATGCAGTCATCAATCACAACAGATAAGAAAGGAGCAGGGGCATATTTAGCAAACATCTGATCGATGTAGTTACTAACTCTTACTTTCTGATCAACCACAAAATTCAATTGTCTCACAAAGGCCTCGTAAAGTTCATCGTAGGATTTGAAATCGCGTGGGTCGCCTGTTGCAATACCAGCTTTTTTGCCAGTAACCGGGTCGATACCATTATTTAATGTTACTTCCAGAATCTTTGGAACGTTCAGGTATCCGGTTAAAAGGTATGCTTCTTTACCAAAAGCACCTACTTCAATACAGCCGCTACAACCACCTTCGCGGGCATCCTGCAATGATTTACCCTGACGCAATAATTCCTGTATATAAATGTCGGGATTGAAAACTGAAGGATAACCATGTCCCTGACGAATAACTTTACATCCTTCTTTCAGAAAACGGTCAGGTGTTTTTGAACTGATATGAATGGAGCTTCCCGGTTGAAGAATATGTAAATCCTCAATTATTTCAAGCATAATATAAGAAACTTCATTCACACCATCTAAACCATTAGCTCTTACTCCTCCTATATTGATGTTGGTAAAATCGTTGTAGGTTCCGCTTTCGCGGGCAGTGATTCCCACTTTTGGTGGTGCCGGGTGATTGTTTACTTTAATCCAGAAGCAAGAAAGTAATTCTTTAGCTTCCTCACGACTTAATGTTCCATCAGCCAGTTCTTTTTCGTAAAAAGGAGCCAGATGTTGATCGAAGTGACCCGGATTCATAGCATCCCAACCATTAAGTTCAGTAACTGTTCCCAGATGAACAAACCAATACATTTGAATAGCTTCCCAGAATGTACGAGGAGCATTGGCAGGGACCCATCTGCAAACTTCTGCTATCTTTAATAGTTCAGCTTTGCGTTTGGAATCACCTTCTTTTTGTGCCAATTCTTCTGCCATTTCGGCATGACGTTGGGCAAATATAATGGTGGCATCACATGAAATATCCATTGCTTTTAATTGCTCCAGTTTGTCGGTAGCTTCCACATCGTTCATGAAATCAAGACGATCAATTTCTTCAGCTATGCGTGCCTTGAAATCGTTCAATCCCATTTTATAGATTTTTCCATCAAGCGTGGTATGACCTGGAGCACGCTGTTCCATAAATTCGGTAAATAAACCGGCTTCGTAGGCAGCTTTCCATTCTTCGGGTACATGGTTGAAAATGCGCTCGCGTTGAGTGCGTCCTTCCCAGTAAGGAATGACATTTTTTTCGTATGTGTCAATATCTTCCTGGCTAATCGTATATCGTTGCAATTCCCTTGTATTCAACACATGTAAATCTTCAACACTGTGACAAGTTAACTCGGGAAATGTAGGGACAGCTTTAGGTTTTGGTCCGCGTTCACCAACAATCAGTTCCTGTTCACCGAGATAAATGGTTTTCTTTTTACATATCTCAAGGTAATTAAGAGCCCTTAATACAGGTATTGAATATTTGCCATAATTCTCCTTGTAAAACTCTGTTTCAATCAATGCTCGTTCGATCGAAAGTGATGGTTCAGTTTCGACAGACAATTGACGCAGACGTTGAATTCGGTCATTCATTTCGGGATTAGACCACTTACTTTTTTCGTTGTAATAATTGCCATCAGAATTAGCTGCTCTTTGAGGAGCGGCAATAGATTGTTTAGTATTCATTTTGAAAAATAATCGTGTGAATTGAAATATGATAAAAGAAATTCCTGAAGGTAATTTCATATAAAAGAACTTACCTTCTTCCCTTTGAAGATTTTACCCGAGATAGACTATCAGGCACTCAAACAGTTTTTTGTATGTTTTAATAAACACGATATCAGAATTGATTGTGTAAAAATAAGAAAAAAGGAATTGCTGTAATCGATGGGATTAAGAAAATGTTGCTAATAAGAATTTGTATAAATAGATGCAAATGTTTTGGATTATTACTTAAAACATTAAATATTCGTTGAATATCAATTAAATGGCATTGTTTAATGAGATTATTTTTTTAATTTCATGCAAGATTATTTAATGGATAAAATATCTAACCAATGAATTAACACCCTATACTACAGGATAGTATAACCAACCTATTCCTATTCAACTTCTTAACCAGGCAACGGCCAAACCAAAAGGAATAGGACCCGCTTCAACGAAATGGTGTAATGTTGAGGCGGGTTTTTTGTTTATTACACTAGGTAGATGTTCTTATTTACCAAGTTACCTATTAATAAATATTGCTAGGCTGGAGTTTATAATCAGCTTACTTTGTTCTGGAACCTGGGAGTAGAGGATTTATTAATCAAATTGTTTATTACTTGTGCTTAAAAAGTTTTGTTATCTTTAGACATAATCCTAACAAAATGAAAAAGCTAATCAGTATTCTAATTGTTGTTAACTTATTTTCCTGTAAACAACATTCAGGTGTTTCATACAATCAACCCTTGGACAAAAATGATGGTTTAAAAGTATCAACTCTCACAGAACATCATTTTAATAAAGATAACTTCGAGAAAATAAATTATGAGGTTGCAGATGGCAAGTATGGCAAACTGCAAAGTATATTACTTATACACAATAATGAGTTGATTATTGAGCAGTATTATAATGGTTGGAATCCTGATGCAGTGCATTATATGGCTTCAACAACCAAAAGTATTAGCCCGATTTTAACAGGTATTGCAATTGATCAGGGAAAGATCGAAGACGTTAATCAAAAGATGCTTGATTATTTTCCTCAATATGAATCATTAAAGGCTGACTCGTTAAAATATCAGATTACCATTCATAATTTATTGGCCAGTACTTCGGGTTTTGACTGGGATGAAGTTTCGTTACCTATAACCGATCCTGAAAATATGGGTGTAAAAATGGATATGATGGATAACTGGTTAGATGCATCTTTAAATTTGCCCATGAAAAACATTCCCGGAACCCAATATGCCTACAGTGGTCCTAACAATATTATTATTGGCGAGATCATTAAAATTGCAACCGGGCAGAATGCTGCAGAATTTGCAAATGATAACCTGTTTAAACCTTTGGGAATAGACAATTATAAGTGGTTTTCAAAGAATGAGATCTATGATTTAGGAGGAGGACTGGAATTAAAATCAAGAGATATTGTTAAATATGCGTTACTTCACGTAAATAAAGGTATGTGGATGGATAAGCAAATCGTGTCCTCTGATTGGATCAATAAAATATTTACCCCTCACATTGAAATTAAACATCCACTTTATGGAGGGTATCAGTGGCAAATGGTAAAAACTGAATTTGGTTTTGATTCATGGTTCATTCCGGGCAATGGAGGTCAGATTATTAATATTGTTCCTGATCTTGATCTGGTTATTGTTATCAATGCTGATAATAAAAGAATACCGAAAGATGAAAGAACTCCATTGGAATATCTTATTAAAGATCTGACTAAACTTCATCCTCAGCTTAATAAATAAAGAGTATGTTTTTGTGGTGAAGAAGAAAGTAATGACTAAGTAATTAAATCTGATTTTCAGAGAAAGATGAAAACTAGATACCGGTTTTTAATAATTCTGTTAGTAATAATAATTCCATTTGCTATAACTGCTAATTATTTTGGTCCCCGATTGATTATTCAAACCAAAGGAGGGGTTATTTCTTTGTTGAAATCTTCAAATCAGATAAGATTGAAAACCCCGGCAGATTTCAATTTGAATTCAGATGATTTGGTGATCAAAACAAGCGATGGTTTAGACTTAAAAGGGTATATTATTTATTCGAATAGAAATAGCCAGAAAGGAACTATTATTATGGTTCATGGGATTCGATCCTGTAAAGAATATTTTTTACCGATGGCCAAAATTCTCTCTGATAGTTGCTATAATGTTGTCTTATTTGATCTTAGGGCTCATGGACAAAGCGAAGGTAAATATTGTACATTTGGTTATCACGAAAAAGAAGACCTTTCTATTTTAGTTGATACTTTGTTGAATAATGAGAAACTAACTGATAATATTGGTATTTGGGGGCAATCACTAGGGGCTGCTGTTTCTTTGCAGGCTATGTCAGTAAAACCTGAAATTAAGTTTGGAATTATTGAAAGTACGTTTTCTGATTTTGAAACCATTGTACATGATTATACCCCTAATTTTATTGGATTTGATATTCCTTTACTAACCGATTATTTTATTTATCGCTCAGGCAGGATTGCTGATTTTACTCCATCAGATGTTAAACCTTTTTTGTCAGCCCAAAATGTACATCAACCCATATTAATGGTGCATGGAACAAAAGATGATAGAATTAAAATAAATTATGGAAGAACAAATTTTGAGCATCTGGCATCAAAAGATAAAGAGTTTATCGAGGTTTCGGATGCTAACCATTTGAATGTATGGAGAGTTGGTGGGGAATCTTACCGGACAAGGATTTTTGAATTTTTAGATGCTCAAAAAAAAGAATAGCCATTTGTGATGGATAATTCAATGTAAAGTAAGAATATATCTCATCAGTCCCGGAAGTTGATAAAAGTATTGAATGAATAGCTATTATAATTCTTTCCTATTTATTCCTTAAAAAACAGATAGCTGTTATCTTTGCCGCTTCAAAAATACAATCTTATGAGTGAAAAAACACCTGCCTCGGAGTTAAAGATGAGGCTGGATTCGTTTTGCCGGTTGATGAATGAGCAAAACCCGGATTGGAGGATGGCAATGATATTCAGTAAAGTAAACTTACTGTATTTTACGGGTTCAATGTCAGAAGGTATGTTGGTGGTTGAGCGCGATAAAAGTGCTGTTTACTGGGTTCGTCGAAGCTATGAACGAGCTTTGGAAGAGTCCGCTTTTGAAGACATTCGTCCAATGGGTAGTTACCGCTATGCAGCTGAAGTATATATGCAAAAGCCATCTGTTGTATATCTTGAGAGTGAGTTTGTTCCTCTAGCTATGTTTAACCGTATTCAAAAGCATTTTTTGTTTGAGACGTTTAAAGGGTTGGATTTTCAGTTGTCAATGACACGTGCTGTAAAAAGTGCATGGGAACTAAGTTTTATGGAGCAGGCCGGAAGAATACATCAGCACGTTTTAGAAGAGAAAGTACCTGCAATATTGCGCGAAGGAATGACAGAAGCTGATTTGGCAGCCGAACTATATGAAGTTGCAGTGAAGGAGGGGCATCAGGGAACAGCTCGATTTGCGATGCACGATACAGATCTTGTTGTTGCCCAATTAGGATTTGGAACCAGTTCATTAATGCCAACTAACTTTGATGGTCCGGGTGGTAACAGAGGTTTGAATGCTGCCGTTCCAAGCTTGGGTAGTCGTCATCGTAAACTAAAGAAAGGTGATTTGGTATTTGTAGACATGGGAGTCGGAGTTAACGGCTATCATTCTGATAAAACAGTTACTTATATGTTTGGTAATTCACTACCTGATGAGGTAATCAAAATTCATATGCAATGTGTTGAAATCCAAAATAGAATTGCAGCCATGTTAACACCCGGCAATTCTGGTGAAATGGTTTATGAAACCATAATGGATAGTTTATCGCCTGATTTCCAGAAAAATTTCATGGGGTTTGGGAATCGGAAAGTTAAATTTTTGGGACATGGTATAGGAATAACAATGGACGAGGCTCCTGTTTTGGCTAAGGGATTTAAGATGCCTTTTGAAGAGAACATGGTATTCGCTGTAGAACCTAAAAAAGGTATTGAAGGAGTAGGAATGGTAGGTATCGAAAATACGTTTGTGGTAACTCCTCAAGGTGGACGGTGCATTTCCGGAAATAATCCGGGAATGATATTAGTCGATTAACAGAAAACGGCCGAAAATAATTACAAGCAGGAAATGTATTAGTTTCCTGCTTTTTTGTACCATTTATTTTACATTTTATTGACTAACTCGCATTCTGATTTAAATATATAATCCAATGAAAAAGTCAGCTATTATAAATATCCTTTTTGTTGCCAGTTTATTTACAGTTCATCTGAATGCAACCAATTATTATATAGATTCTAAAGAAGGGGCTGATTCGAATACTGGCATTTCCATTACTAAACCCTGGATAAGTATGAAAAATCTGCTCCAAATAAAATTGGTTGCGGGTGATTCGGTTTTTTTTAAGAAAGGAAGCGTGTTTAATGAACCTCTGAAATTAGAATTAGAGGGAGAAAAAGATCAACCAATTTACGTTGGTACTTATGGAGATAATAACCTGCCAAGACCCGTAATAAATGGGCTGGGGCAAGAGCAATATGGCTTGTTGCTAGAGAATCCTGCTTATTGTGAGGTTCATGATTTGGAAATAACCAATACCGGAAAAGAAAGGGAGGTAAATAGATTTGGAGTTTTTATTAAGGCTCGGAATAGTGGAATTCGTCATTCGGTGAAAATTGAGAACCTTCTGGTGCGTGAAGTAAATGGTAGTTTGGTAAAGCAGAAAGGTGCGGGTGGAGGAATCTATTGGGAGAATTCCGGCGATAGTATCAATACTTGTTTTGATGGATTAGTTATTAAAGATTGCCATGTACTTAATTGTGGTAGAAATGGAATTTATTCAGGTGGATATGCCGGTCGTGATAATTGGTTCCCCAATTTGAATGTTCATATTGTTGGTAATCTTATTGAAGGTGTGCCGGGAGATGGAATTGTGCCAATTGGTTGCGATGGAGCAGTGATTGAGTACAATATAATGCGTGATTGTCCTGATATATTATCATACGAAGAAGCAGCGGCCGGTATCTGGCCCTGGAGTTGCGATAATACCATTATTCAATACAATGAGGTCAGTGGCCATAATGCCAAATGGGACGGGCAGGGATTTGATGCCGATTATAATTGCCATGGTACTATTATTCAATACAATTACAGTCATGATAATGCCGGAGGGTTTTTACTAATTTGTAATGATGGTTATTCGTTGGGAAAAAACTGGAATAAAGGTACCACCGGGACTATTATTCGTTACAACATAAGTGTAAATGATGGACTTCGAAAGTATCCAACCAAACAGGCGGGTTGGTTTACTCCAACAATCCACATAACCGGTCCGGTTGAGAATACTCAGATCAGTAATAACCTGATAGTAGTAAATAAAAGAGATTTTGATACAACCGATTATCGGATTATTAAAATGGGTGATTGGGGTAATAAATGGCCTGTGAAAACAAATATTCAAAACAATATATTTTGTACTGAGGATAACGTTGAAGGAATATTTGAAATGGGTAGTGATCAGGAAACCATCTTCTCTGATAATTTTTTGTTAGGCAATTTTAAGGATATAGCTGAAACAACCACTAAACTTGATAAAAAGGATATTAAAAAAGTTTTGGATCAGAATACTGTTGAAAAGAAGATTACAGCATTAAAGATACTATTTAGCAAAGAGAAGGATTAAGGTATACTCCATTATTATTTTAATAGGAGAAATTGTATTTTTAATGAGGCTTTACCTCTTTTAAACATACTTCATGAAGAAAATAACTCTGTTTATTGGATTTGTATTTGCTTTTATTCCATCCTTATATTGTCAGAATAATTTCTTCAAACAACTGGCAGATTCAGCTATGCTGTTAACCCACCAGCATGTGGTTTATGATCCATCCTATTTTAGCATATCTTATCCGGGTGGAGATGTTCCAGCCGACAAAGGTGTTTGTACCGATGTTATTATCCGGGCGTATCGAATGTTTAAGATTGATCTGCAGAAAGAGGTACATGAGGATATGAAGGCTAATTTTAATTTATATCCTAAAAATTGGGGATTAACAACCACAGATAAAAATATCGATCATAGAAGGGTGCCCAATCTGATGAAATATTTTGAAAGGTATGGTACTGTTCTTTCAAAATCACAAAATCCTGAGGATTACAATCCGGGAGACATTGTTTGCTGGAATTTAGGTGGCAGTGTTACTCATATTGGAATCGTATCCAATATTAAATCAACTAATCAAACACGATATCAGATTATACATAACATTGGAGCAGGTCAGGTATTGGAAGATTGTTTGTTTAGATATACAATAATTGGTCATTATCAATTTCAAAAATAACCCTACTGATATGTATTTTAAAGATGTTGTTCAATCAATAAAACCGGGTGTTTTAGAATGGGAAGTTCGTTTGATGAGTTTAAATCACGATTTATTAGAGGATAGAAGAAACAGCCAGAATAGAACGATCAAAGAAATAGTTGGTCATATGTATGATTCTGCATCGAACAACACTCACCGCATCATTCATTTGCAATATCAGCCAAGCCCATTTCAATTTCCATGTTATGCAAGTAATGGAAATAATGACAGATGGATTGCCATTCAAAACTATCTTGATGAAGATTGGTCTAACCTGGTACAAACATGGAAATATGGACATCTGCATTTTCTGCATGTAGTGGCCCAGATTAATGTCGCAAAACTGGATAATCAGTGGGATTCTGGAAATGGAATGGTTTCATTAAAAGAAATGGTGGAAGATTTTCCACGGCATTTTTATTTACATCTCAAAGAGATTCAAGAACTGATTGATCAATATTAATGGTGATGGTTATGCGAATGCTCACTTTTTTCCATATCCAATAACGAAGCTCCTGAATCTTTTAATAATCCAACCGACCATTTTATAATAACCACCGAGCTGATAAGTGCAGCTATAGTGTCAATAAATGGTATATCCCAAAGCATTGCTGCAGTTAATCCAATAATGGCAGACAGGCTCGTTAAAGCGTCTGCAATTACATGCATATATGCTGCACGTATATTATGGTCTGAATGTTCATGATCGTGATGCAATAAAAAGACACTCGCAATATTTACAACTAAACCGATAATCGCTACTAAGATTGCTTCCTTATATACTATGTCTTGAGGATTATAAAGACGTTCAATAGCTTCAACCATTATAACAACGGCAAAAATCAATAGCATTAAGCCACTGCTGTAGCCCGAAAGGGATAAGATTTTATCGGAATTGCCGGTAAATGATTTGCTTTTTGATACTTTTCGGACAAATACATAAGCCAGCCAGCTAAGACCTATTGCCAGGACATGAGATCCCATATGAATTCCGTCAGCCAACAGAGCCATAGATTTGGTTGTTAAACCAAAAAATATCTCCACAGCCATTGTCACAGCTGTTAGCAATACTACCCAAAAAGTCTTTCTTTCGTGTTTGTGTTGATGCATAATTATAATTCCTGGCTGGTAAGCTAACAAAACTAGGCACTTATTGGTTTTGATCAAATACCAATAAATAGGGGTTTTATATTAAAAAATACTTCAAACGATTAACAATCTAGTATAAAATCATAACGTTATCCTACAACAATGTATGAAATAAAATGATGCTGCTGAGGTTAAGTTTCAGTTTTTCAAAAGTATAATAAAACTGGCATTGTATTTATTAAAGTTTTGTTATGAAATCACCATTTTCGATTAATACTAATATTGAGATCTATAAGTTTGATCAACTTTTTATCAATCAGAAAAGAATAGATTTATTGTGTCTGGTTAGAGACAAAGGATCGATTAATGCTGCTTCTAAAGAAATGAAAATGTCATATCAACAAGCCTGGTATTTTATTAAAGAGATGAATGAGTTATCTCCTTTACCTTTGGTGGTGCGACAGAGAGGAGGGAGTAATGGAGGAGGAGCTGAAGTTACCAAATTTGGGATTAAAATTATTGCGCGGTTTGAAATGATAAAAGATGAGATCAATAATTGTAAACAAAAAATAAATGAAAAAATGGCTGATACTTTTTTTTAGGTAGCGTTATTCATGAAAGTGAATAAAGGAAATTTTTTTTGATGTCGTTATTCAGATAAATGAATAATGATTTTTTTAATCCTCGTTATTCGGAGTTGTGAATATCGGAAATTGAATCTAACAGAATAATATAAAAACCAGATGAATGAAGAAGTTTAATTGTTTCAAAGTATTGATTTTTGTATTGGCTTGTAGCTTCTTTTCGGGAGAGTTACAGGCGCAATCTGAACCGAAGGATAAATCAGTGTGGCTGAAACCTGATATGGATAAGGTTTTTAAACCGATTGTATCGATTGAAACGTGGGCTACGTATAGTTCACATGAGAAAGATGAGGATCATGAATATGTAAATCGAAATGATACTCAGATACGCAGATTTCGGGCAGGAGCACAGGGGCAACCCTATTGGTTTCTAGGATACAGTTTTCAACTTCAGCTCGATCGTTTAGGACAAGATGGTTACTCATCAACCAAAGGATCTTACGGAGGTATTGATGTGTGGAATGCCTATATTACTGCTAAATTGTTAAAAAACAGTGATCTGTTAAATGTTCATGCAGGATATTTCTGGGCAGCTACCAGCCGACAATTTAATACATCACCCTGGGCAGTAAGTGGATTTGATAAAACAAGAGCTTGTTGGTATATGCGCTCTTTTTCTACGGGAAAAGGCAATGGTATTGAGAGTGGTATCGGGTTGGGAGGTTTTAAAAACTGGAAAGGATTCGCAATAAATTACAGGATTGGGGTGTATGAGCCCAAGGCCTTCGAGAACCCTGATTATGCTAGCCGACTTTTAACAGGACGTTTAATGTTTTCGTTTGGAGATCCCGAGCAATCCAAATACAGCTATATGTTATCTGGTAACCAGTGGAGAAATCGCAAAGGAGTTTCTGTTGCTATTGGTGGTTCAAACCAAAATAATTGTTACCTGAATGAGTCTCTGTATTTCGATCAGACACAGACATATGGAGGTGATATTGCCGTTGACTATGTTGGATTGCATATAGATGGAGAGTATTATAAAATGAGCAGGACAGCAGAGGGGTATGATGATTTTAAAGGTACAGAGGCTCATCTATGTGTTTCCTATAATTTGATTATTGCCAATAAATATCTCGAGCCTACGATAACATACGATTATTATGAAGGAGAGGGTCCAAAAGAGTTATTTAAACATATAGGCAACGATGAAACCTGGGATATTGGAGTTAACTGGTACTTAAATAAAGACAGGTTAAAAATGTCTGCTCATTATATTTTGCAGAGTGGATCGGCTGCCAGTAGAGTCGGTGACTATGCAGGGTTGGCTCTTCAATTAAGATTATAGTTGAAGTTGTAAGAAATAAATAATCAGATTAAGTTTAAAATAATAAAGAATGATCATGAAATATATGTCAAAGGTTGTATTGTTTCTTTTTGTATTAGTTTTCTTAAGTTCATGTGGAGGAAGTAATGGAAAGACTCAAAACGAAGCACAAGGTGAAGTAATGGTTTTTGCAGCTGCCAGCTTAACTGATGTTCTTTCTGAGATTGTAACATTGTATCAAAAAGAAAACGCTGTTAAAATAAAACTAAATCTGGCATCCAGCGGTACATTGGCGCGACAGATAGAACAAGGAGGAGAAGCTGATATCTTTCTGTCGGCCAGTAAGTCGTGGGCTGATTATGTTGATAGTTTGGGTTTTATCAAACAAAAATTAAGAACTGATATTGCAGCAAATGAATTGGTCTTAATTGTACCTCTTAATTCTCAGTTAGATAGTTTAAATATAAATAACGAAACTGATTTTGTTTCATTGCTGGGACAGAATCGTTTATCCATTGGTGATCCCTCGCATGTTCCGGCTGGCAGGTATGCCAAACAATCTCTTGATTATCTTAATGTTTATAATGGTTTGAAGGATAGGTTACTTCCTTCTAAAGATGTCAGGTCTGCTCTGATGATGGTGGAACTGGGAGAGGCACCTTTGGGTATTGTTTATCGCACTGATGCTCTGAAATCGAAAAAAGTTAAAATTGCAGGTACTTTTCCTGAAGAAACACATAAACCCATTGTTTATGTTGCCGGTGTTTGTAATACAAAACTTGCAGTAATTGATTTTTATGAATTTTTGAATTCAGATGAAACGCGGATGATCTGGCAAAAGTTTGGATTCAAAAAATAGAAAATTAGCCGGTTTGATAACAGTTAAACCGGCTAGTTTTTATTCCTGGTTATTGTCTTTTACAAAATCTTTGGGCAGAGCTCCGAATTGCTTTTTAAAACATTTTGAGAAATACGATGGGCTGTTGAAGCCAACCAAGTAACATACCTCATTAATTCGATACTCACCACTTGTAATTAAATTAGCCGCTTTTTTCAAACGATAGACACGTACATAATCATTTGGTGTCATGTCGGTTAAACCTTTGATCTTCCTTTGCAGGTTCGAGCGGCTCATGGATAAGGTTGAGGCTATACTTTCAATGTTATACTCAGGATCAGTGAGGTGAAGTTCTATGTCCTGATTTAGTTTTTCAATAAATTCTTCGTCTTTCTTATTGGTTGCGATACTTCCATATGGAATAAACGGCGATTGGGCAAACTTTTCTATTAATCGCGCACGGTTAGCCAATAAACTTTTAATCTGAGCTTTCAAAAACTCTATGGAAAAAGGCTTTTCAATATAACTTTCGGCTCCCAGATCCAGACCATCAACTTTTGTATCGAGATTGGTTCGGGCAGAAAGAATAATAATGGGTATGTGGCTGTACTGTTGATTTGATCTGATTTTTTCTACCAACTCTAATCCACCTACTTCAGGCATTACAATATCACTCACAATCAAATCAATGGCATTTTCTTCGATAATATCCAGTGCAATTCTACCATTTAGTGCAGTTAAAACATTGAATTCGCTCTTTAGATTGTTTTTGAGAAATTTCAACAGATCTTCATTATCTTCAACTACCATAATAGTTTGTTGCGATCTGCTTCCAAAGTCAATCATAGCTGCACTCTGTTTTACTACTTTCTCATCAATGGCTTTTTCAGGTTCCTTAGAGTCAGTAGAAGGCAAGGATAGTTGGGTATTTAGTTCTACTATAAAGGTGCAGCCATTTTTTGAATTACTTTCAATATATATCTTCCCTTTATGGCGCTCAACTAATTGTTTTGATAAAGCTAAACCGATGCCAGTACCAAATTTTCTATCATCTTTAATATCCTTGTCAATTTGGTAGAAAGGTTCAAATACTTTTTCTCTGTATTGTTCATCAATGCCGGGTCCATCATCCGAAACTTTAACACGAACTTTATTCTGAACATGGTTAGTTTCAAGTTCAACTGTAATTATAGAGTTAGTGAATTTAAGCGCGTTGGTAATCAGATTACTTATAATTTTTGTTATCCCATCCTTATCTGCATCAATGGTAATTGTTTTATCAGGTACCTGGGAGGACAACTGAATGTTTCTTTTTTTTGCAGCGGGTGTAAACCGATAACATGTATCTGTAATTAATTGATTCAGATCTATTTTAGAGACTTCAATAGAATAGGTGTCTTTTTCAATCTTCCGGAAATCAAGCAATTGATTAACAAGGTTGATGAGTCTTTCTGTGTTTTTATTGATAACAGAAAGGTTTTCCTTTGTTTCAGCACTACCTTCTTTTGAAGCCAGAATACTGTCAAGAGGTGCACGGATCAGGCTTACTGGCGTACGTATTTCATGTGCTATATTGGTAAAGAAATTAATCTTTGAAGTGTAAATTTCTTTCTCTTTTTCATTTTGAAATTCTTCCAATTTAATTCTTTGTCGAAGTCTAACAATGTTTAGGTAATATCTGAAAATAGAATAAGTTACACCCATTATAAGCAGGAAATACATAAAATAGGCGGTTTTGGTTTTCCACCAGGGAGGCAGAATAATAACACTTAAGAAATCCTCTTTAGGATTCCATTTTTCATTGTTATTCGAACCTTTTACCCTAAAAGTATATTCTCCCGGTGCAAGATTTATATATGATACCTGACGTTGGTTTCCGATTTCTACCCATCGGGTGTTAAGGTTTTCCATATAATAGGCATACTGATTCTTATCCTGAGCTTGAAAACTTAAACTCACAAAACTAATTCTGAAAGAAGCCTGATCATGATTGAGAACTATTTTCTTTCTGATATTAAAATCAGTATTAAAAGCTGAGTCAGCTTTAAGTGGTTGGTCAACTTCCAAAAGTTCGAAATTGGTGATATGAACAGGAGGTATGTAACTGTTATCTTTGATTTGATCAGGATAAAATGCATTGAAACCATTAATCCCTCCAAAATAAAATTTTCCGTCAGATGCCTTATAGCTTGAACGGTAGTTGAATTGGTTACTCTGTAATCCATCTTCCTGAGTTAGTGTTGTTATTTCCAATGTTACCGGATTGATTTTAGAAATACCCTTATTGGTGCTCGCCCATATATTACCATATTTATCGTCGAGTATTCCATAAACAACATCGTTGGGTAGATTTTTACTCCGGTTGATAGTGGTAAAATCTTGCGTATCGTAATTGTATTTGCTTAATCCACCACCTTCGCTGGCAAACCATAAACGATGCTTTTCATCTTCATAAATATCAATGATTTTATTGTGACAAAGTGAATTGGGATTACCGTGTTCATGAACAAAATGTGTCCAGCTCTGGTTTTGCCTGTTGTATCGGTAAATGCCTTCGCCATAACAACCAATCCAAAGGTTACCCATATAATCTTCGATAATATCGTAAACAAAGCCTCTTACCTGCTTTATTCTTTCGAAGTTGTTTTTATCACTATTGAATTTACTTAATCCAAATGGTGTACCCACATAAAGGTCATTGTTCGAACTTTTAAATAATGAAAAAACACAGTTATCATCAATGGTAGCTGAGTCGGTTGAGCTGTACTGATAGTTATTGAAAGTTTGCTTTTCGAGATTAAGCACATCCAACCCACGTGAAAAAGTTCCGATCCAAAGCTTATCCTTATAAAAGGTAAGAGCATGAAGATTATGGTAGCTCAGAAACTTTCCTTTTTCACCCGACAAATAAGTTTTAAAGCTTTTATTTTTTGTGTCAAAAAAGTTTAAGCCTCCATCTTCTGTTGCAATCCAGAGATTCCCATCTTCATCTTCTAAAAACTGGCTGACTGCTTTCCCCGACAGGGAGTTGCTCTTATAACTTGGGTAATAATGTTCAATAATGGTACTATTAGCCGACATATAATTGACTCCGCCAAAATAAGTTCCGATCCAGATTCCGCCTTCTTTATCTTTATAAAATGCATACACATTCTGATCACTTAGGCTATTAGGATCACGTTGGTCATCCAATCGTTGATATTCTTCAGTTAATTTATTTAGCAGATAGAGGCCGTCATCAGAGCCAATTAGTAATTCATTTTTACGATACTCAAGAATGCTTCTGATATGCGTGACATAGTTTTTGTCTGACTTTCCGAAATAATGTTTAAATGTGTTGGTTGATTTATTATACTTCACAAGACCTCCAGACCAGGTTCCGAGCCAGATAATTCCATCTGAATCTTCATAAATGGAAAGTATCTCAGGGTCATCAATATATTCAGGATTTTCACGCGATCCATACGTTACAAAACTGTTGGTTTCCTTATAATATCTGCTTAGTCCGTTACGAGTGCCTATCCAAACAGTGTTAGATGCATCTTTATAAATACGCCAAATAAGGTTCGAGTGCAAGGTAGTAGAGTCGTTACCTTTAAGGTATTGGCTTAATTTACCAGTTTGAATATCATAAACGAATACACCTTGAGTTGCGGTTCCAATCCATATTGTGTTTTTGTCTTCAGCAACGATAGAGGTGATGGTACTATTAATATTCGTGCCATTTTCAGTTTTTATATCAAACAGACTAAATGTTTCGGTTTGAGTATTGAATATATAGAGTCGTTGATCCGTTCCAACCCAAATATTACCCTCATTATCCTGATAAAGTGATCGAATAAAATTATTGCCAAGGGAATTAGGATTTAAAGGATCGTTTTTAAATACTTTAAATTCATAGCCATTGTATTTATTGAGTCCATCTTTGGTTCCAAACCACATAAAGCCTTGTCTGTCTTGAAGGATGCACTGGACTGAGTTTTCTGATAGTCCGTTATTTACCTGGTACTTCCTGAATGTCATATTGTGGGCATCTGCAAAAGCAGAAACAGTTGAATATGCAAGCCAAAGAAACAGAAGACTCTTTTTAATAATAATTGGAATGTTCATGAAAATACTAATTCGTTGCATTCAAAATAATGTAACAATAAGGTATAAAATACCTGAATTAAATGAAAAATATTGGTCATAAAATGAAACAGAATAGGCTTAAATAATTCTTTTTTAAGACATTTTAAGGTTTGACCGGAAAATTGTATTGTTTGGTTAATACATAGCAGACCATTCTATTTATTGCAGCTTCCTTTGAATCGAGGGAGAGTATTGTTCCCCGATTTAAAAAACGTGTTTTAAATAAACTCAAATTCATTAATTATGAAAAAAATCTTTTTTCTATTGCTACTTATGGTACCGATTGGGTTATTGGCTCAGACGGTAACTGTGGCAGGGAAGATTGAAGACTCTATGGGAGATCCTGTTCCCGGAGTCTCAATTCTATTAAAAGGATCTACCAGTAATGGTACCATCTCAGATATTGATGGTAATTATTCATTACAAGGGATTCCGAGTGATGGTGTTTTGGTTTTCTCTTTTATAGGGATGGAAACCGTTGAAGAAAATGTTGCAGGTCGAACATCGATTAGTGTCGTAATGCAGGAATCCAGTATTGGATTGAACGAAGTAATTGCAGTTGGTTATGGTACTCAGAAGAAGGGGTCATTAACTGGTGCAATTTCAAGTGTGGGTGCAAAGGATTTGGAGGCAGTTCCTGCTGCCACAGTAAGTTCTGCGTTAGCCGGTAAAATTGCTGGGGTTAGTTTCCGTATGCCTGATGGTCGCCCGGGAGCTTCAGCTACTATTTCTATTCGTAACATGGGAGAACCTCTTTTTGTTATTGATGGAATTCAAAAAGATGTTGGTCAGTTCAATAACATATCTCCAAACGATATTGAGAGTATAACTGTATTGAAAGATGCATCAGCTGCTATTTATGGAGTACGTGCTGCCAATGGAGTTGTATTGGTTACGACAAAATCGGGTAAAAAAGGTGAAACTAATAGGATTAATGTTAACGCGTATTATGGTTGGCAAAACTGGTCGCGTTTCCCAAAAACAACCAATGCTTATGAATGGCAATTGGGTAAGGTAGAAGCTGATATTAATGATGGAGTACCAGTAAACAATGTGCTAAGTCCGGAAGAGTTGGCTAAATGGAAAGCTGGTACAGAGCCAGGATACCAAAGTTTCAATTGGTATGATTTTATTATACAGCCAAATTCGCCTCAAAACTCAGTTAATGTTAGTACTTCGGGTGGAACAGATAAGATTGATTATTATTTGTCTTATACCAAACTGCATCAAAACTCAGTATTAGGTCGTGAGTTTACTTTTAATCGTCAGAATATTCAATCGAATGTAAATGCTCAGATTGCTAAGCGATTAAAGGTAGGTGCAAGCATTAATGGACGTATCGAAACCCGCGATAACCCTGGAGTACCGGGTGGTGATGACTATTGGGCACCTCGTTTTGCATTATTTAAAAATAAACCAATGGATCGTCCTTATGCCAACGATAATCCTATGTACATTAATAATATTGGACATAACGACACCAACTGGGGATTATTAAATAAAAAGGATTCAGGTTACTGGACAGAAGACTGGCGAGTGATGCAATTAAACTTTACAGGAGAATATGAATTTCCGGTAAAAGGTTTAACTGCCAAAGGTATGTATTCATACTATTATGCAGATCGTTTGATGAATGGCCATGAGTATACCTATGAAACCTATACCTATTTCCCTGATCGACCAGAAGGAGAGCAGTATGATGTTACTTTTAGCATGCAGAATCCTTGGAGAGAACGTGGAACACATAAGAATATAGAACAGGTATATCAAGGGCATTTAAATTACGTAAGAGATTTTGGTAAGCACAATGTTGCTGCAACCTTTGTGGCTGAACGAATTGAAAGAAGAGAATTGGACGTTTGGGTGCATGCTGTTCCTAAAACCAATGCTTTGCCGTTACTATATTTTGCCGACATGGATTCTTACAGAGATATTGACTGGGAATCTGCTCGTATTGGTTATGTTGGTCGTGTGAATTATAACTATGCCAATAAATACTATGTTGAGGTGGCTGGTCGTAAGGATGCTTCTTGGCAATTTATCAATGATAAACGATGGGGATTCTTCCCATCAACATCTTTCGGTTGGAGAATTACCGAAGAACAATTTATGAAGAACCTTTTAGGCGATTCAAGTTTCGATCTTAAATTGCGTGCATCATATGGAGAACTAGGTGATGATAATGTTCATATTGGAGCATTTGACTATATGACAGGTTATAATTATAATTCGGTCACAGCTGTAATGGATGGAGTTACTGTTGCTGCTTCTAGAGATAAAGGAGTGCCAATTACCAATATTTCATGGTTTACCTCGCAAATTACTGACATTGGAGCAGATTTCTCATTGATGAATAGTCGCTTAAATGGTACAGTTGATTATTTCTATCGAAAACGTGAGGGATTAAGAGGGCAAAAGTGGGATATATTAACCCCTGCTGAAATGGGATATGGTCTGCCTGATGAAAACGTGAATAGTGATGCTACAATGGGAGCTGAAATTTCATTATCATATGATGGTAAAGCAGGTGATCTTAATTATTCAGTTGGCGGAAATATCTCATATGCAAGAAATAAATTTCTTGACAGATATAAACCTCGATGGGGGAACTCGTGGGAACACTACAGGACAGCGGATATTGATCGTTGGACAGGCACTTTCTGGGGTTATGAGGTAATTGGTCAGTTCCAATCGATGGATGAAATCAATAATTACACTGTTGATGTTGATGGTTCAGGTAATAGTACCTTACTTCCTGGGGATTTAATATATAAGGATGTGAATGGTGACGGAACCATTGATGGTCGAGATGAGCGTCCGATTGGATATGCTTTGGATCAAAACCCGATTTTAAACTATGGGTTTAATATAAGTATGGCATACAAAGGATTCGACTTCAGAGCTGATTTCTCAGGTGGATCCATGTATTCGTATAACAGAAACTGGGAAATGCGCTGGCCTTATCAGGGAGATGGAGCCTTATTAGCTGATTTTTATAATGACAGATGGCATCGTGCAGATCCATACGATATCAATAGTGAATGGATTGCAGGTAAATATCCTGCATTACGCTATAACAAAGGTGGCCATAGTAACTACAATAAGCAATCTACATTCTGGTTGACAAATGTTCGCTACCTGAGACTTCGTACAATGGAACTCGGATATACTCTTCCTAAAGATTTAGTTGGTAAGGTAGGTATTGAAAACCTAAGATTATATGTAAGTACCTATAACCTTTTCTCTCTTGATAATCTGAAAGATGCAGGTGTTGAACCTGAAGTGATGGATCAGAATGGTTTGCAATATCCACAAAACAGTATGGTGAATATTGGCGTGAATCTTACGCTATAAAAAATGGAAAAAATGAAAAAATTTATATTATTCGCTCTCATCATTCTGGCTGTAATGCCTGGCTGTGATGATAAAGCATTCCTGGATAGAGAACCGACAAATCTTTTGTTGGATGAGCAGGTATGGAAGGACGAAAGCCTTGTGTTTAGTCTTGTATCTGATTTGTACTGGAGAATCAATGATTACCAGTCGGTGAAATCATGGTGGGAATACACGAATTTTGATGAAGGTTTTGCTTCAAATGGAGGTGATTACTGGAGACATCGTGATCTATGGGATTATAATTATGATTGGTGGAGATTGTGGGATTATGGTTATATGCGTGAACTAAACCTTTTTATTGAGAAATGCGATGCTGCCGATGAAAGCATATTAACATCTAAAGCAAGGTTTCTGGCAGAAGGACGTTTTATCAGAGCAACACTTTATTTCGAAATGGTTAAACGTATGGGGGGTGTTCCTCTGATCTTAGAGCCATTAACATATGATTTTAGTGGTGATCCAACATATTTGCAGTATCCTCGTGCAAAAGAATATGAAGTTTATGATTTTATACTTTCTGAGTTGGATGCTATTAAGGCTGACCTTCCTAATGATGTAAATGTAAAGTCAAGAGCAACACAGGGATTAGTTTTAGCTATGAAATCAAGAGTCGCTTTGTATGCGGCATCAATAGCAAAATATGGTGCAAATACTCCGGAAGTAGCGTTGCCGAATGGCGAGGTTGGTATACCTGCCTCAATGGCTAATGGTTATTATCAGACAGCTTTTGATGCAGCAGAGGAGTTGATTGGAACAGGACCCTACAGTTTATACAATAAAAAGGAAGATCTTTCAGAGAACTTTGCAAAATTATTTCAGGATAAGGCAAATAATTCAGAAGTAATTTTTGTGAAGGACTATGTACAAAGTGTAAATGATAACGAATCAAATCCATGGACTCTGGTTAATCAACCTTGGTCAGGAGCTGAAGATTTGGAAGGAGGACGCTTGAATCCATCATTAAATCTTGCTCAGCTTTTTGAAAAACTGGATAATACATATGAGCCTTTCCAGACAAATGCTGTAGATGGCGACTGGATTTACTATGATAATCCAATGGATATTTTTGCAGGTAGAGATGCTCGTTTGGCAGGAACCATCCTTTTACCCGGAACAACATTTAAAGGTAAGCCTCTGGATATATGGGCCGGCTTTATGTTGGCCGATGGATCAACTATTTCAGGTTTAAATTTTGGTGAGACAAAAATTCTTCCAGGAAAGACATCGTCTGAACAGGTTGTTGGTCAGGACGGACCAATTGATGGACGTGAATTTAGTGCACAAACCGGTTTTTATGTTCGTAAATTTATGGATGATGCAACAGGTTCTGGTCAGCGTGGTCTGAAAAGTAATGTATGGTGGGTGCGTTACCGCTTGGGAGAAGTTTATTTAAATGCTGCAGAAGCTGCTTTTGAATTAGGAAATCCTGATGTGGCTGCTACTTATATGAATACTTTACGTGTTCGTGCCGGTTTAACAACTCCTTTGGATCAAAGTGAAATTTCATTTGATCGTATTGTTCATGAACGTAAGGTTGAGTTAGCATTTGAAGGTCATGAATTATGGGATATGAAACGTTGGCGTTTAGCACACCAGGTTTGGAACGGTGAGGCAGTAGACTTATCAACTAATATCGGAGTGGCTGATGAAATTCAAACCAGAGTATTTGGTTTATGGCCATACAAATATTACGATGAGAACGGAAGCGAAAATAACTACAAGTATGTTTTCAAGGTGGTTAAACCATCGAACGTGATTGCTTCTCACCGATTCAGAATGGGTAATTATTATTCAAGCATTAGTGATGATGTAATTAATAGAAACCCACAGATTGTAAGAAATCCAAATCATAACTAATTAAGAGTGATGAACATGAAAAAGATATTATTTTATATACCGCTTATCTTCTCATTGATATTTATGTCATGTGAGAAAGATAACTATGATGCGCCAAGTGCCCGTTTATACGGTAAGCTAGTGTATCAGGGTGAAGCTATTCATGTAGAGGCACATGAAGTAACGTTTCAGCTTTGGGAACCAGGATGGCAATTGTCCAATTCAATTCAGGTTGATGTAAATCAGGATGGCGAATATTCAGCCATGTTATTCCCTTCAACTTATAAGTTAATTATTCCTTCACATCAGGGACCATTCAGAAATATAACTAATGCCGAAACACAATCGGATACTATTATGGTGAAATTGAGTGGTAATAAGGAAATGGATATTGAAGTAGAGCCATATTACATGATTCGTAATGCTCAATTCTCTCAGAGTGGAGGTACTGTATCAGCAAGTTTTGGTTTGGAACAAATCATTACTGATGAAGATGCCAAGAGTATCGAAAGAGTTAATTTATACATCAATACAACTCAGTTCGTTGATATTCAATCAAAAATTAATTCTGCAGAAGTTGCTGGTGGTGATATAGCTGATTTATCTTCAGTTACAATGAGTGTAACTGTACCGGAAACCCGCATAGATCAAAGTTATGTTTACGCTCGTGTTGGTGTAAAAATGGCAGGTGTTGAAGATATGATCTTCACAGCTGTTCAGAAAATTGATTTGTAATCTATTTATCTCAGGGCTGGTTGATAACTGTATCAATCAGCCCTCTTTTTAAGACTTCTTCAAGATGAACAAACTCTCATTATTTCTATCCTTTACTTTTCTGGTGGCAATGTTTTTAACATCTTGTCAAAAGGAAGTAAAAACCTTTGTTTCTTCAGATATTAGCCAGCTAAAAGCACCATCTTATCCTTTGGTTACAATTGATCCATATACCAGTGCATGGTCAAATGGTGATCTTTTGTATGGAGATGCAGTTCGACATTGGACCGGTAAAGTGCACAGTTTAATTGGTGCAATTCGCGTGGATGGTGAGGTATTTCGTTTTCTGGGAAAAGAAGAAATACCTATGAAAGCTGTATTGCCAATGGCTGAATATGGAGCTTGGAAAGGGCAATATACTTTTGAAGAACCAAATGAAGGTTGGAAAGATGTAGTGTTTGATGATAGTGGATGGAAAACCGGAGAAGGTGCATTTGGTACACCTAATATGCCTGAACTACATACCTTGTGGGAAACACAGGATATTTGGGTTCGACGTAATTTTACAATATCAGAATTGAGTGATGATAAAGTTTACCTTGTTTATTCACACGATGATATTTTTGAATTGTATCTGAATGGCCATCAATTGGTAGAAACAGGCTATTCATGGAAGAATAATGTAAAAATAGAACTAGACAGAAGTCTTTTAAATAAAGACGGAGAAAATGTGATTGCTGCCCATTGTCATAACAGAGTGGGTGGAGGTTATGTTGATTTCGGAATTTTTCAGGATAATACAGAGACTGAAATATTTCCCAAAACGGCTGTTCAAATTGCAGCTACCATGTCGGCTACACAAACCCAATATGAGTTCGAATGTGGTCCGATTCAAATTAATGTGCAATTTGTGGCACCCCTTACACCTGATGATTTGGATCTTTTATCCCGACCAATCAATTACATTAATTATCAGGTTAAATCTTTGGATGGAAAAAATCACTACGTTCAGATGTATTTCGAAACAACTCCTCAATGGGCTGTAAATGGCCTTGCTCAGGAGGTGAATGTGGAAATCGGTGATACCAAAAATGTAAAATTTGTACAGGCAGGAACTGTCGAGCAGAATGTATTGGGTAAAAAAGGTGATGATATTCGTATTGATTGGGGATATCAATATCTGGCTGCTCCCAATAACAAAGGATATTCAACAAGCATCAACGACTATTTTAACGGCAAAAAAGATTTTGCCAATAATGGAGAAGTCCATTCAGGAGATATAAATAATCCTGTTAATATGAGTCAGGTGATGCCAGCTATGGGACTTTCTCATGATTTGGGTAATGTTTCTGCTGAAATATCTACCGGATATGTTATGATAGGTTATGATGATATAGAAGCAATACAATATTTTGGTGATAACCTCGTGGCCTTATGGAAACACGGTAAAACACCAACAATCACGCAAGCATTTGATGCAGCTGTATCAGATTATGAAAGTGTGATGAAAAAATGTTTGATGGTTGACAGACAAATTATGCAGGATGCGTTAACGACAGGTGGAAAAAACTATGCAGATCTGTGTATTCTTGCATTTCGTCAATCTATAGCCGCACATAAACTCGTTAAAGATAAGCAGGACAATTTATTATTCTTATCGAAAGAAAATTTCAGTAACGGATCCATCGGAACTGTTGATGTAACCTATCCATCGGCTCCGTTATATTTAAAATATAATCCCGAACTTCTAAAAGGGATGCTAAATCCAATCTTTTATTATTCCGAAAGTGGAAAATGGAACAAGCCTTTTGCTGCTCACGATGTAGGTACTTATCCGTTAGCAAATGGACAAACATACGGTGGTGATATGCCGGTTGAAGAATGTGGTAATATGTTAATTCTTACTGCAGCTATTGCACATGTAGAAGGAAATGCAGATTATGCGCAGCAACATTGGGATGTGTTAACTACCTGGGCAAATTATTTAAAAGAGAATGGATTGGATCCTGAAAATCAATTGTGTACCGATGATTTTGCAGGTCATTTTGCTCACAATACTAACCTATCAATAAAGGCCATTATGGGTATTGCCGGTTATGGCACTTTGGCCAATACTTTGGGGAAAACCGATATTGCTGATGAGTATCTTACTGAAGCCAGAAGAATGGCTGATGAGTGGATTGCAATGGCCGATGATGGAGATCATTTCAGGTTGACTTTCGATAAACCTGGCACCTGGAGTCAGAAGTATAATCTGGTATGGGATAAGCTACTTGACTTCTGTATATTTAGTCAGGATGTGGCTGAAAAGGAAATCGACTATTATCTGAAGAAACAAAATACCTATGGTTTGCCTCTGGATAACAGGGCAACATACACCAAGTCGGATTGGATTGTCTGGACTGCAACCTTATCAAACGATCAGAAGAAGTTTGAGATCTTAATAGATCCTTTACATAAATTTTTGAATGAAACACCTGACAGAGTTCCGATGACGGACTGGTACCAAACTAATTCTGGGAAAAAAGTTGGTTTTCAGGCCAGATCTGTGGTCGGTGGTTATTTCATTAAAATGCTTGAGTAAACCTTTCGGGTTCTGATACTAATCTTGGGGGAGTATCAGAACCTGTTTTTTACCCTAAAATTCAGTTTATGAAAACAATACTCTTTAAATCATTAACACTGATTATTTCAGTTTTAGTATTTGCATGTACCTCACCCGAATTAAAAGAAGTGAGCAGTGTAAATCAATTGCCACTGAATGGTAATAATGACTTTTATTGGGGAAATAAAACTCCACTTCAAAAGGCTCATTTGATAAAACTTCCATTGGGTAGTATCAAACCAGAAGGTTGGATTTTAAAGCTTCTTGAATTACAAAAAGATGGATTGTGTGGACAGTTAGGTGAGATTAGTGCCTGGTTGGAAAAAGATAATAATGCCTGGTTGGCCGAAGGAGGTGATCATGGTTGGGAAGAGGTTCCATACTGGTTAAGAGGTTATGCCGATATGGCCTTCATTTTTGAAGATAAAGCCATGATGGAAGAAAGTAAGCTTTGGATTGAAGCTATTCTTGACAGTCAGAAGGAAAATGGATGGTTTGGACCGGAAGTAAGATCTGGACAGACAGGTCACATTGATTACTGGCCAAATATGATTGTGCTTTTCACCCTCCAGCATTATTACGAGTATAGCGGAGATAATAAGGTTCTCGATTTTATGAAATCCTATTTTAAATATGAGTTGAATTTGACGGATGAAGAATTTTTGTCAAGTTATTGGGAGAATAGCCGGGGTGGTGACAATTTATACAGCGTTTACTGGTTGTACAATATAACACAGGAGGACTGGCTTTTGGAACTGGCTCATAAAATTCATAAAAACACTGCCGACTGGACCCAAAAGTCCAATTTGCCTAACTGGCACAATGTAAACATTGCTCAATGTTTCAGAGAGCCTGCCACTTATTTTATGCAAACTGGTGATTCGTTGCATTTAGCTGCCAGTTATAATGATTATGACCTAATTAGAAGAACTTTTGGTCAGGTGCCGGGAGGTATGTTTGGATCTGATGAAAATGCCCGAATGGGTTATATAGATCCTCGCCAAGGAACCGAAACATGTGGTTTTGCCGAGCAAATGACATCTGATGGAATATTAACTGCTATTACAGGTGATACATTCTGGGCAGATAACTGTGAAGATGTTTTGTTTAACAGTTTTACTGCTGCTTTCACAACTGATATGAAAAGTCTGCGCTATATCACCTGTCCGAATGGTGTAACAGCCGATGGGTTAAATCATGCTCCGGGAATTGCCAATGCCGGTCCTTTCCTGGCAATGAATCCTTTCAGTAGTCGTTGTTGTCAGCATAATCATGGACATGCACTTCCTTATTACCTGCAGAATCTGGTGATGGCAACCAACGATAATGGATTGGCAGCTGTCATGTATAATTCGTGTGTTACAAAGGCGAAAGTAGGTAGCGGAGCAGAGGTTGAGGTGCATCAGGAAACCAATTATCCTTTCGAGGAAGAAATTGAATTTACAATCAATACAGAAAGTGAAGTTTCATTTCCGTTTTATTTGAGAATACCTGGCTGGTGCTCAAATGCTAAAGTGATGATTAACGGTTTGGAGTCCAATACTGCAGGGCAATCAGGTTCATACTTTAAGGTAGAGCGAAACTGGAAATCGGGAGATAAAGTAGTTTTATCATTGCCACGTGAAATAAAAATACGTCAATGGCAGGTAAATCAGAACAGTGTTTCGGTTGATTATGGTGCTTTGACATTTTCGTTAAAGATAGATGAGGATTATAAAGAAATGAACAGCATTGAGACGGCTATTTATGATTCAAAATGGCAAAAAGATGCAGATCCTGAGAAATGGCCATCCTATGAAATTAGCCCTTCATCACCATGGAATTATGGTCTAAGATTGAATATGTCTAATCCATCGCATAGTTTTCAGGTAGTTGAAAAGGATTGGCCAATAGATAATTATCCTTTCTCGACTGAGAATGTGCCCATAAAACTGATTGCTAAAGGAGCTCAGATTCCTTCATGGAAGATAGATCAGTTTGGTCTGGCAGATGTACTGCCAAAATATCCTGTTAAATCAAACGGAAAATTAGAAGAAATTGAATTAATACCTATGGGAGCAGCTCGTTTGCGCATCTCAGCATTTCCAGTAGTGACAGATATCGAATAGAAATAAAATAGAAAACAACTTGAATCAAAGAAACCGAATATGAAAAGTCGATTTAAAAATAAGCTAAGTGTATTTTTGACCGGGACCTTGCTTTTAACCGGTACAATGGCTGAAGCGCAACATAATAATTTGAAAGCGTGGTTACAATTAAAATCACCGGGCAACAAGGCTACTACTCATACATTGCAAATTAATACAAAGGCTGATAAGCTGGAATACCAAAGTTCTGATAAGCTACCTGTAAGTATAAGTGGTACCATTGTAAAAGAAGGTGCTGATGAGAAATATGTAATC
This sequence comes from uncultured Carboxylicivirga sp., assembly GCF_963674565.1. Lineage (NCBI taxonomy): Bacteria > Pseudomonadati > Bacteroidota > Bacteroidia > Marinilabiliales > Marinilabiliaceae > Carboxylicivirga > uncultured Carboxylicivirga sp. The sequence continues at coordinate 2,897,557 of NZ_OY771430.1, read as the reverse complement.
AGTATAAAGGCAAATGAAGATGTCTATTTTAATTTTAAGCAAAGTGTTGCAGCCGGCGAATCAAACCACGATGATTGCCTGTTTTTAATGCCGGGATTCTGGTATCGTTGCAACCTTCGCTCACCAAAAGAAGCTCCATCTTTCCATTCAAGTGATTCATGGTTGGTTCGCGAAGATCGATTGAGTACACCTTTAACAGGTGCTTTCAATGAGAAAACAGGAGAGTTTTATACTGTTTTGAGAGCTAATGAAATAAACAAAGCTGCTTATACTGCAGTTCATGAGGGAGAAGTAATACTTTCAGAACCTAGTTCTATCGGTTTTACAGGTTTTGAAAACAGAGACGGTAAAACCTGGATTTCATATGGCTTTCCTTTTCAGGAAGCACCAAAAACATATATCCGAAAATTAAATCTGGCTCCTTCTGTTGTTGCATTCGAAAAACTTGAAAAAGGTCAGGAAAAAACACTTACCTGGACATTCCACAAAGGACAGGCTGATGATTTTTCCGATTTCGTAGCAAAAGTATGGGAGTATTCATACGATTCGTATCAACCACAACCCGTAAAACTTGATTATTCATTTGATAAGGTAAAAGAAGTTCTGTCAAACTTTTTTGTGGAAAGTTATACTTCTAACCATGATTTAAAATACTATTCGGGAATTCATCTTTTAACACATGAGTGTTATAATAATGGCGGTGCCGAAGTTGGATTTATCGGCCGTGTTTTACTAAACGCTTATTTCGCATTGGAATATGCTGAACAAACAGGAAATGAGAAAATAAAAAATGATGCCATTAGCATTTTTGACAGTTACCTGAAGAATGGATTTACTGAAACGGGGTTCTTCCGTGAATTTATCCATTATGATCATAATGATGAACCTAATGTTTACAGCATTCGTCGTCAGTCAGAAGGTATTTATGCCATCATGCATTATTTAAAGTATGAGCAGGAAAAAGGTCGCAAGCATCCGCAGTGGGAAGATCGTATGCATAAGATCTTAAGTAACTTTTTAGCGATACAAAATGAGGATGGAAGTTTTCCACGCAAGTTCGATAAAAACAGTAAAATTATTGATGCCAGTGGAGGTAGTACACCGTCAGCAACATTGCCATTGGTAATGGCATCAAAATATTTTAAAGATAAGACCTATTTGGCAAGTGCTAAAAAAACAGGTGCCTATCTTGAGAGTGAAATCATCTCAAAATCAGATTATTTCTCTTCTACTTTAGATGCCAATTGTGAAGATAAAGAAGCATCGTTATATGCATCAACAGCTATGTATTATTTGGCTCTGGCAACAAAAGGAAAGGAAAGCAAACATTATACAGACCTGGCAAAGAAAGCAGCTTATTTTGCTTTGTCGTGGTATTATACCTGGGATGTTCCATTTGCTCAGGGACAAATGTTAGGAGACATAGGTCTGAAGTCAAGGGGCTGGGGAAATGTATCGGTTGAGAACAACCATATTGATGTATTTATTTTTGAATTAGCCGATGTTCTTACCTGGTTGGATGAAACAACAAACGAACCTCGTTTTACCGCTTTTGCCGAGGTAATCAAAACCAGCATGATGCAATTGTTACCATTTGAAGGTCATATGTGTGGTATTGAGCGTGTGGGTTATTATCCTGAAGTAGTACAGCATACAAATTGGGATTATGGTCGTAACGGGAAAGGTTTTTATAACAATTATTTTGCTCCGGGCTGGACAGTTGCTTCGTTATGGGAGTTGTTAAGTACAGGTAGTGCACAAAAATTTATGAGCAAATAATTGAGTAATATTGATAGAAAGAATGTATAATAAATAAGATATTTTAAAATATATGCATATTCAATCAATATTGTTATTGTCAGTAACGCTGCTTTTCTCAGCGTGTTCTGTCAAAAAAAGTGCTAAGAGCAACAAAGAAATAATCACAGAATTAGATCAGACAACCGGATACGTAAATCCGGTTGTTGGCAGAAGTCTTCCTGACCCAACGGTGATAAAAGCTTCTGATGGTAATTTTTATCTATATGCAACTGAGGATATACGTAATTTACCTATTTATAAATCTAGTAACCTAACTGATTGGGAATTTGTTGCAACTGCCTTTACTAATGAGACAAGACCTGATTTTGAGCCCAGGGGTGGGCTTTGGGCTCCTGATATAAACTTCATCAATGGTAAATTTGTGATGTATTATTCCATGTCGGTATGGGGTGGCGAATGGACTTGTGGTATTGGAGTGGCAACGGCAGATAATCCATCAGGACCATTTACCGATCAGGGTAAGTTATTTAGAAGTAACGAGATTGATGTTCAGAATTCAATCGATCCCTTTTATATTGAGGATGGAGGTAAGAAATATCTTTTCTGGGGTAGCTTTAGAGGAATTTATGCCATTGAGTTGAGTGATGATGGCTTAAGTATTAAGGAAGGTGCCCATAAACAACAGGTTGCCGGAACAGCGTATGAAGGGACTTATATTTATAAGAAAGAAAATACCTATTACTTTTTTGCATCCATTGGTACCTGTTGCAATGGTGTCGAGAGCACTTATACAACAGTTGTTGGAAAATCGGATAACCTACTTGGGCCATACTTAAATAAAAATGGAGAATCGATGATGGATAATCAGTACGAGATTGTGATTTCAGCAAATGAACGATTTGTGGGTACTGGTCATAACTCTGAGATTATTACTGATGACGAAGGTTCTGAATGGTTGCTTTATCATGCGGTAGACAAAGATAATCCGCATGGACGAGTGTTAATGTTGGATCGACTGACATGGACAGATGGTTGGCCGGCAGTTAAAGTTGAGGGTACTCCAGGAACAACATTGGTGAAGAAACCAGTATTTGAATAATATAAACTAACTAAAATCAGTATCTGATGAGATCAATCCTTTTAAGCCTGACAATTTTGCTGGCAGGCTGTCACTTTCATAAATCAGGGGAGGGCGATAGTATTCGTCCTTCTCAACTTTTGAATAAAGCAGATTTTCAAACTGTTATAGATGGTAAGAAAACAGATTTGTATATACTTAAGAATTCAGCAGGAACAGAAGTTGCCATAACTAATTATGGAGGTCGTGTAGTAGGACTTTGGGTTCCGGATAAATCAGGCCAAATGACAGATGTGGTTGTAGGATTTAAATCTCTAGATGATTATAAAAATGCAACAGAACCCTATTTTGGTGCCTTAATTGGTCGTGTTGGAAACAGAATTGGTAAAGGACATTTCATGTTGAATGAGAATGAGTATCAATTGAATTTAAATAATGGTCCTAATACTTTACATGGGGGGCCTAAAGGTTATCAATATGTGGTTTGGGATGCAGAGCTGCTAAATGATTCAACCTTGAAACTAAATTATCTGTCACCAGATGGAGAAGAGAATTTTCCCGGGAACTTAAATGTAGAAGTTATTTATGCCTTAACCGCTGCTAATGCACTGGATATTAAATATACCTGGGAAGCTGATGCTGTTACTGTGGCAAACCTTACCAATCATGCATTCTTTAATTTGAATGGAGAAGGTAGTGGAACCATTCTTAATCATCAATTAATGATTGATGCCGATGAATATACACCTGTTGATGCAACTTTAATTCCTACAGGAGAGATGTTGTCTGTTGAATCTACACCTTTTGATTTCAGAGAATTTACAACCATTGGAGAACGTATTGATACTTTGCTTAACGAACAGTTGTTGTTTGGTAAAGGGTACGATCATAACTACAAGTTAAACAGAAGCTCTGAAGGTTTACTTAAGGTTGCTGAAGTTGTTGGCGATCAAACGGGTATTTCAATGGAGATTCTGACAACGGAACCAGGTTTGCAGTTTTACAGTGGTAACTTCATGCAATCAAAAAATACATTTAAAACGGGTTCAAAAGATGATTTTAGAACAGCATTCTGTTTGGAAACTCAACATTTTCCTGATGCACCAAATCATCCTGAATTTCCTTCAATTGAAGTAGAACCCGGAAAGAAATATACTTCTCAATCGGTATATCGATTTGGAATTAAAAAATAAATAAGCTCAAAAATTATTTCGCTTGTTTTAGTGTTAATAGATTGTCACGGTTTATCAAAGGCTACTCAATTGGGTAGCCTTTTTTATGCTTTGCATAAGGCAATAGTTGACATTTTAATTTATTTTTAATTACTTCTTCTATTTTGAAGATGATCTATAAAAACAAGAAAATAGAAAAAAGAATAAAACTCGTTTTTAGAGCTGGACTTCGTTATTTTATACCTACATCGATTATTGGTGCAATACTTGGTTTATATGTTAGAAAGGATGTTGAACAGTTTTATGTAATACTACTTTTTAGTGCAGCCATAACTTTAGCTGCGGGAATTACAGCTCAAATGGACAGGATTCTTCATTCGTTTAATATTAGAAATATTCCTTTTGTCCATTTACAAATTATTAAGGTGATAACACTTGCATTGTTAATACTTCTATTTTTAGGAACTTTCTTTTACTACACAGAGGACAATTTTATTCTGGCAAACGAGAATTTAGCTTTGTTGATACGATTAGTTATCTATTCCTGGTTGGTTAGTATGGTTGTTTCTATGGTTTTTATCATAAACAGAATGATTGGTTATAATGTGTTAGGAAAATATTTTACTGGGAACTATCATACACCAAAGGAAGAAGAGCGCATATTTATGTTTTTAGATTTAAAGTCATCTACTGCTATTGCTGAACAAATTGGACATAAACAATTCTTCAACTTTGTAAATGATATTCTTTATGATATAACTAATCTGATACTTGAATTTGATGGGGAGATTTATAAATATGTTGGTGATGAAATTATTATTACATGGTCTAAAAAGAACGGTGTTAAAAATAATAACTGTATTAATTTGTACTTTGAGGTTGAGAATAAATTAATTGTTGAAAAAGATAAGTACATTAATAGATATGGAATTGTTCCGGAATTAAAAGCTGGGGTTCATATTGGTAGAGTAATTGTTGGAATTTTGGGTGATATCAGAACTGAAATAGCATACATGGGTGATGCTGTAAATACAGCAGCACGTATTCAATCCGAATGCAATAATTTAAATGAGAAACTATTGTTTTCAGGAGATATAAAAGAGAAACTTCAAGTTTCAAAACATTTATTGATTAAAAAGGTGTCAATACTAAATTTAAGAGGCAAGCTAACTTCAACTCCTCTTTATAAGGCTTCATTATCAACTTTTTGAAATGTTTTATGGTTATCTAGTTTCTTTTATATACAAGCTATTTATATATTTTTTCTATACGATACCATTTCTTAATTTTTCTTACTTTTGCAATCTTATACAAATTGTATAACAAAATGTGTTGAATACCATTTTGCTTAATACAATTTTAAATGCCGGAATATCAATAAGGATGTGGTGGAAACCTGTTGAAACAGGACTCATTTAGTGAATAATCGGTATTATAGAGAATGCAAATACAGTAGATAAAGTTAGAATATGGAAATTGCAAGCAAGTACAGTCCTAATGCTACAGAAGACAAGTGGTATAAGTATTGGATGGACAAGGGATTTTTCAAGTCGGAACCTGATGAAAGGGAACCATACACCATTGTAATCCCACCACCAAACGTCACAGGTGTCCTTCACATGGGACATATGCTTAACAATACCATTCAAGATATTTTGATTCGTCGTGCCCGAATGATGGGTAAAAATGCCTGTTGGGTGCCTGGAACCGACCATGCTTCAATTGCTACTGAAGCAAAGGTTGTAAATCGTTTAAAAACGCAGGGAATAGATAAAGCTGATTTAAGCCGCGATGAATTTTTAAATCATGCCTGGGCCTGGACAGAAGAGCATGGTGGAATCATTTTGGAACAGTTAAAGAAATTGGGTGCCTCATGTGACTGGGATCGTACCTGTTTTACTTTGGATGAACCAAGAAGCAAGGCTGTAATTGACACTTTCGTAAGTTTGTATGAGAAAGGATTGATTTACCGTGGTATTCGTATGGTAAACTGGGATCCGGAAGCATTAACAGCCGTATCGGACGAAGAAGTGGTTTATAAAGAAGTTCACTCTAAGCTATATTACCTGAACTATAAGATTGAAGGTAGCGAAGATGAGTTTGTAACCATTGCAACAACCCGCCCGGAAACGATTTTGGGTGATACAGCTGTTTGTATCAATCCAAATGATGAACGCTTCGCTCACTTAAGAGGCAAGCGTGTTCTGGTTCCTTTGGTAAACCGCTCAATTCCTATCATTGAGGATGAGTATGTTGATATGGAATTTGGTACAGGATGTTTGAAAATTACACCTGCACATGATATCAATGACTACGAAATCGGAATGCGTCATAATCTGGAAAGCATCGATATCTTAAACGACAATGGTACTTTAAGCGAAAAGGCTGAACTGTTTGTTGATAAAGATCGTTTTGTTGTTCGTGAGGAGATTATTCCTGAACTGGAAAAAGCTGGTAACCTTCTGAAAGTTGAGAATTACGATAACAAAGTAGGATGTTCGGAGCGTACAGGTGCTGTTATTGAGCCTAAATTAAGTACCCAATGGTTCTTGAAAATGAGCGATATGGCAAAAGTTGCCCTGGATGCTGTAATGAATGATGAGGTTAAGTTTCATCCTGCTAAATTCAAGAATGTTTACCGACACTGGATGGAGAATGTTAAAGACTGGTGTATCTCACGTCAGCTTTACTGGGGACATCGAATCCCTGTTTTCTATTTGGAATCGGGAGAATTCTTTGTAGCATCAACCATCGAAGATGCAGTTGAAAAAGCAAAAGCTGCTACCGGAAACAGTGCATTGACTACTACTGATTTAACTCAGGAAGAAGATGTGCTTGATACATGGGCATCATCATGGTTATGGCCGATGTCAGTTTTCGATCAGAATAACGAAGTGGATTATTACTACCCAACCAACGATTTGGTTACGGGGCATGATATTATCTTTTTCTGGGTGGCCCGTATGATTATGGCGGGTTACGAGTTCAAAGGTACTTTCCCATTCCGTAATGTGTATTTCACAGGTATGGTACGCGATAAGCAAGGCCGTAAGATGAGCAAGCAGTTGGGTAACTCGCCCGATCCATTGGATCTGATGGCAACATACGGTGCCGATGGTGTGCGTGTGGGTATGTTGTTGTGTTCACCTGCAGGAGGTGACTTATTGTTCGACGAAAGTCTGCCAGAGCAAGGACGTAACTTTGCCAATAAAATATGGAATGCCTTTCGCTTGGTGAAAGGTTGGGAAATTGATAATTCTATTGAGCAGCCTGAATATGCGAAACAAGCAATTAGCTGGTTCGATGCCAAACTGGATCAGACCATTGAAATAGTAAACGATCATTTCTCGAAATATCGTATATCTGATGCTTTGATGACGGTTTACACTGTATTTTGGCAGGAGTTTTCATCTTGGTATCTGGAGGCTATCAAGCCTGCATATCAGCAACCATTGGATGGAGCAACTTACAAAGCAACAGTGGAGTTCTTCGATAAGATGTTACGATTGTTGCATCCTTTCATGCCATTCTTAACAGAAGAAATATGGCAGACTTTGGAAGATCGTAAAGAGGGAGAGAGTATAATGGTATCAGATATGCCTGTTGCCAAGCCTTTGAATGCTGACTTACTGGATAAGTTTGAGATCATGAAAGAGGCTGTTGGAGGAATTCGTACTATTCGCAAGGAGAAAAATATTCCAATGAAAGATGCCTTGAATCTGGATGTACTGGGAGGTGAGAATTACGCTGCTGACTTTGATGCTGTTTTGGTAAAGATGGCAAACATCAGTGAAATGACAATGGTATCTGAAAAAACTGAAGGAGCCGTGTCGTTTATGGCTCGTACAAATGAGTATTTTGTTCCGATGGATGGCATGATTGATGTAGAAGCCGAATTGGAAAAATTGCGTAAAGAACTGGCTCACCAGCAAGGATTCCTTAATGGAGTGATGAAGAAGCTTGGTAACGAGCGTTTTGTAGGTAGTGCTCCTGAAGCAGTGGTTGCCAAAGAGCGTCAGAAGCAAGCAGATGCTGAGGCTAAGATTAAAACCCTTACTGAAAGTATTGCTCGTTTGGAAAAATAAAAAGAGGTAATTTGAAATAAAGGAAAGGGCTGTGTTTACTCGCAGCCCTTTTTGTTTGTGTCCGTTTACTGCAATTATCCGGAAACATAGCACTGACGTACTATGTTGTTATAGTCAGGCCTCCGGCCTTCAAAAAATAATCATATTAGGCGTTAAACTATCATCTTTTTAAAAACTTTGTCATTGGGTAATCGGAATTATTTCATTGAATAATCGACATATTGATTATAGAGCAAATTCCACTCCCAGTTTAAAAGCCCAGTTGTCAATTTCTTTATCCAGCTTATACGGACCATATCGGTAATGAACCGATAACCCATATCGGAAAATAAAATTAGAAAGCAGGTTTCGTATATAGAATCCCGATTCATAATAGCCCTTTTCCATTGAACTGATACCATTGGGTGCTTCACCCCAGGCGGCATTTGTGGTAAGAATAATCTCTGGTTTAATGCGTTGGTTGGTATTTAATGCAAGTGGTATGCCATGTGAGAAATAAACAGCTGAGAACTGTTCTGTTGCAAATTCATTCAGTCGCATGGTAGCAAAAGAGTTAGGGATGAAAATGGTAAATCTCTTATACGATCCCAGTGAACTGTACATAACAGTTGATGGATATTCACCAAATAACTTACCTCCCTGTATTCTTAAATTTGTATACATGGCATTGGGGTAGTTAAAGGTTTTTTCAACCTGTGCTTCCAGCTTCTGATAATTAAAAGTACCGTTTTGCTGCCATTTTCCATAGGTACCGTTTATCCATACTTTTGGGTAATTAGTTCCTTCCGAAAGAAATCCAAGTGCTGAGTTGGTAAATGTTTCGCGATTTGCCCATATTAATTTCACTGAGGCTTCCTGAAAATCAAATCCAGGAGCAACTTCATCTGTTTCTAAAAAACGATAACTTTTTTTCGGAGTTACTGACGCTTTTTTATAATACAATCCGGTTTTAAAATACCTCAGAAAGCGGAATTCAGTACCCAATTTAATTTCTTGTGTTCGATCCATGGTTTCAGTTAATAAGCCACGGAATATCTCTGCCGAATTCTTTTGAACACCATCCAAAAAGCTTAGCTCTCCGGTAGCAAATACATCATCTTTGTAATCGATAATAAATCGGTTCTCATCTCTTTTAAAAGGTGTTAGAAAAAAAGATCCTCCGTATTTCCATTCCTTATCTCCAAAGCCATAAGTTATATATCCACCAGTTGAGAATTTTGTTGAAATTTTTGGACTCGTATAAATACCCAAACCTATTTTGAACCCTTCAAAATCATTGTAATCGAAAAAACGTCGTAGGTCTAATTGAAACTTACCAGCGGGCAAATAACCTTTAATCATTGAAAGCTGAAGATTAATAATGGCATCCAGGTGCGCTCTTTTTCCTATGCTATCAAGCAAGTGATAAGTTAATGAATCACGCGCTGTAAGAGGCTCGTAACGGTATAATCCGACCTCGGGTGATGTTTGAGCCAGGGTGGCATCTTCAAAAACTACATTATCAAAATCCCGGGCTGTAAAATCAGGTTTAGTATTAATTGCTGTTACATAACTTTTCCCTTTGCCAACCAAAGGATAGGGAAGTTGCTGAGACGATCCAATGCTTTTAAATTCGAGACTGCTTTCCAGCTGATGAGGAAACCAGAATCCGTCTTCGTTTGGTTGATAATTTTGTTTGATGTATAAACTTAAACCTTTGTTGGAACCTGCTGTTTTGGCAACTACACTTTTGATGGCCCAGTCAGACTGTTGTATATGAAAAGTACCGGATAGTCCTCTGAAATTTTGAGTGGGTTTTGGGTTGTACGAAATGTAGTAAATAGAATCTCCTTTGCTATCTACAATAGTGTCGAGCAATTGAAAGTAATAATTATTTAAACCCGGTTTCGAGGCTGGATTTAAATAGTCGCTATCAAGTATTTTCAGATATTGATCGTAAAATGAGAATGGTTGAAGCATTGCAGGTAATGATGCAAGTGTAGCATTCTTCATGCCGCTGACTCTCCCCGATAGAATCCGTTCTTTATCCATTCCTTTCTTAAAATGTCTTTTCTCCGAAACCGACTCAAACAACATCAGGTAGCTGTCTTTACTTAATCCCAAATCATTCATTAGTTTGGGTAGTTCTTCCTCTCTAATCTCTTCCAGCATATCATATTCAACAATCATTTTATGATAGAGAATACAACTAAAGGGTTGATATAAGGAAGGGTTATGTTGGTCGCTGTTTTCAATAACATTTTTCATTATGGCAACAGCAGGGTTCTCACCTGGAACTACATTAATTTCGTCAAGTTCGTATTGTATTGGTTGTAGTTTTATGGTTAGAAAGGGATCAATCTCATTACTTTTTAGCTGAAACGGGTAATAACCCAGACAAGAAAAACGAATGTTGTCATTTGATTCTATTTGGGCAATTTTAAACTTGCCATCAATATCCGTGATGGTGCCTTTTTGATCTCCATAAGATACATTTACAAAAGGTATCGATTGACGGGTTATGGCATCAACTACAACCCCGTTTATTTCCTGAGCGGTGGTTTTTGTAAAACCTGCTATGAGGATTGAGAGAAAGAAATATGTCAGATATTTTGAAGCTTTGGTAGGCATAGTAACTTCTCGATATTTGTTAGTAAGCGAAAAATACAAAAAAAGAGCCAATATAAAGGCTCTTCTAATTTTATCTTAACATCCCGGCTTTCAATCGGGTTACTTCTTTAACAGTCAGGTAACGCCATTTGCCACGGGGTATATTTTGCTTTGTTAAACCGGCAAAGTAAACACGGTCGAGCTTCACAACTTTATATCCCAGATGCTCAAACATACGACGAACAATACGGTTACGACCCGAATGGATTTCGATTCCTACCTGTGTTTTGTCATCTTTATCAGCAAAGCTGATGGCATCTGCATGTATAGGACCATCTTCTAGAGTTATACCTTTTGCCAATTGGTCGAGGTGACTGGAAAAAACAGGTTTATCAGTAAATACATGATAAATCTTTTTCGCATTGTACTTAGGATGTGTAAGTGTTTTGGTTAAATCACCATCGTTGGTCAAAAGTAAAAGTCCGGTTGTCATACGGTCCAGTCGGCCAACTGGATAAATTCGAACAGATGCAGCATCTTGCACCAACTCCATTACTGTATGTTTGGCATGCTTGTCTTCAACGGTTGTAACGTAATCTTTCGGCTTATTTAAAAGAACATAAACTTTCTTTTCAGCATTCAGCTTCTTGCCCTGATAACGAACGTCATCTTTCATCGATACGCTAACGCCCATTTCAGTAATCACTTTGCCGTTAACAGTAATTTCACCACCTGCAATTAACTTATCTGCTTCACGACGACTACATATTCCGGCATTCGCCACAAAACGATTTAACCGGATTTTATCTTTAGGAACCGGTTTGTCTGTTTCGTTATTTTTAGGAGGTTGATTAGCGATTTCAGATTGACTTTTTTTAACCACCTTTTTGGCAGAATGTCTACGCTCTTCTTTCTCCTCCTGTTCGCCAAATTTACGCGCTGGCTTTCGCTTAAAATTACGCTCGTTACGCATTTGTTTTGTATGTATAAATTGCAAAATGCAAAGTTGATAAAAAAACAGTTGCCATACCTTAGCTTTTAATGAAAAAATGTTTGATTGGAAGTCTTTTTATCAATAATTGGTATTTTTATTCGTTAATTAAATGTGAAATCCTGTCAAACAGAATGAAAAGCCTATCATATATCATTTGCATTGTTAAAAAAATGATTCAATTTTGTGCCTCAGCAAAACAAATACATTATTTATGACTTTAATTAAATCTATTTCAGGTATCAGGGGAACAATCGGAGGAAAAACCGGAGAAGGCCTTTCTCCATTGGACGTTGTTAAGTTTACTTCGGCTTACGGACAATGGGCTAAGCTTCGTCATCCTGGCAAGAAACTCAAGGTTGTTGTTGGCCGTGATGCCCGCATCTCAGGAGAGATGGTAAAAAACCTTGTGATCGGCAGTTTGCAAGGCTTGGGTATTGATGTAGTAAATATCGGATTGGCGACCACACCAACCACCGAGATTGCTGTTACTGAAGAAAAAGCCAACGGAGGTATCATCCTTACTGCCAGTCATAACCCAAAACAATGGAATGCTTTAAAGCTTTTAAATGAGAAGGGTGAGTTTTTAAGTGCCAATGATGGAGCAGAGGTGCTTAAAATTGCTGAAGAAGAAAGTTTTGTATTTGCCGATGTAGATGAATTAGGACAAGTAGAAGAAAAAGATTCATATAATGATTTTCATATTCAGCATGTATTGAATCTGGAGATGGTTGATGTTGAGGCTATTAAAAATGCCAATTTTACTGTAGCAATTGATTGTGTAAATAGTGTAGGTGGAATTGTTCTTCCTGGTTTACTTAAATCATTGGGTGTATCAGAAGTGATTGAGTTATATACTGAGCCTAGCGGACAATTTCCGCATAATCCTGAACCGCTGCCAGAACATTTGACAGATATCTCAAATATGATTAAAGAGAAAAAGGCAGATGTTGGCTTTGTTGTTGATCCGGATGTAGATCGTTTGGCAATCATTAATGAAGATGGTTCGATGTTTGGAGAAGAATATACGTTGGTTGCGGTGGCTGATTATCTTTTGGCTCATAAAACAGGTAATACCGTTTCAAACTTATCATCAACGCGTGCACTGGCTGATGTTACACGGGCTTATGGAGGTGAATATACTGCAGCTGCCGTTGGAGAAGTAAATGTTGTTACCACCATGAAAGAAACAAATGCGTTAATTGGTGGTGAAGGCAATGGAGGTGTTATCTATCCCGAAAGTCATTATGGTAGAGATGCGCTGGTTGGTATTGGTTTGTTTCTTACTCATCTTGCTAAAGCCGGAATCAGTTGCTCTGCTTTACGCGCTAAATATCCTGAGTATTGTATCTCTAAAAACAAGATTGAATTAACCGCTGGAATTGATGTTGATAAGATACTGGAACAAATCAAGGACAAATATTCAAATGAGCAAATCAATGATGCTGATGGATTGAAAATTGATTTTGCTGAAAAATGGGTTCAGTTAAGAAAAAGTAACACCGAACCAATTATTCGTATTTATGCTGAAGCAAAGACAATGGAAGATGCAAATGAGCTTGCTCAGAGTATTATCTCGGATATAAAGTCAATAATTTAATTCGTAGTTAACAATATTTAACAGGAAGGCTCGTTGTTTTAACGAGCCTTTTATGTTAATAATAATTTATTTTGGCTATCATCGTAGTCTAAACCCTTAAAAAATGAAGTTGAATAAGAAAACCTACTTTATCCTTAGCACCCTTGTGTTAATTTTTTTGGCAATTTTTATTTTCACCCCTGCCAAAACAGATGTTTCAAATTACTTAAGTACACCGGTTATAAAAGGTAACTTTATTTCACAAGTATACTCAACCGGTCAACTCCAAACAGAAAACTCCGAATTAATTGTATTACCTCAGGAGATGAACAGTCGCAATATTGATCTTTATGAGATTAAGGTTACGAGCATTGTTGAGGAAGGAACAGAAGTTGATTCAGGAGGGTATGTTGCCACACTTGATCATGCTGCTGTTGAAGAATTGAGAACCAAAGCAGCAGAAGAGTATGAGACAGCTTATAATGCCTACGAAGATGCAAAGATTGATACGAATCTTAATTTAAGTACTCTTCGTGATGAATTATTAAATGCGATGGTTGATCTTGAAGAAAAGAAAATTGTTTTGGATCAGTCCGTTTATGAGTCTCCTGCAGTTCGCCGTCAGGCACAGTTGGATGTGGAGCGGACAAAACGCGATTTGGATCAGAAAGAAAGCAATTATTCACTGAAGCAAAAGCAAGATGAGTACAAAGTATTCAGAGCTTTTGAACAAGTTAGAAAGCAGCAAAAGCGTATTGATGACATTGATAAATTGTTTGATCAGCTTGAAGTAAAAGCTCCAAAACCAGGTTTGGTCATATATAGTTACGATCGGTTTGGGAAGAAAATTAAGGCTGGTGCAACCATCAGTCGCTGGCGTCCTCAAATTGCTGAATTACCTGATTTGAGCAGTATGATCTCCAAAACCTTTATTAATGAAATTGATATTTCGAAAATTAAGATTGGCCAGAAGGTGACAATCGGAATTGATGCCTTTCCAGAAAAGAGTTTTGATGGAGAGGTAATTAAAGTAGCCAACATAGGACAGGTTATACCTAATGGCGATGCAAAAGTTTTTGAGGTTACTGTAAAAGTGGAAGGTTACGATAAGGATTTACGTCCTGCAATGACAACCAGTAATATTATTAATACAGCTGATCTTGAGGATGTTTTATATGTTCCAATGGAAGCTGTATTTTCAAATGATACATTAAGTTATGTTTTTGTTGAAGGTCGTCAGGTAAAAAAACAAATAGTAGCCTTGGGAGCCGCCAATGAAAATTTTGTTGTATTAAACGAAGGTGTGAATGAAGGAGAGATCCTTCTGATGAATCAGCCTGATAAACCAGATGAGATGCCTTTTGAAGGATTAGAGATTTATTCTCGTTTGAAGTCGATGGAAAAAGATAGTCTGACTGTTAACTAAATCTCATCTGAATTTTTTATCATGAAAAAGATTAAGTCACCTAGTAAATTATATTTACGCTATTCGCATAATGTTATAATAGCTGTTGAAGCCATTCTGTCTAATAAAGTCAAGTCTTTTCTTACTGCATTAGGTATCATGTTTGGTGTAGCTGCTGTAATTAGTATGTTGGCAATAGGTAAAGGAGCCCAACAGGAAGTGTTGGAGCAAATTAAATTGGTAGGGGTGAATAATATAATTATCACTCCGGTTGATCAATCTATCGAAGCCAATAATCAGGATTCAGATAGCGATAATAATAAGAATAAGAAATTCTCAAGAGGCTTGCATCAGATGGATGCTCAGGCTATATTTGAAACCATCCCTACGGTGGGTAAAATTACTCCAGTTGTATCACTAAACTATCATGCCATAAAAGATGGTAAGAGTTATCCGGTAAGTTTAGAAGGCGTTTCTCCCAGTTATTTCGAAATGCTCAATATAAATATTGATCGCGGAGAAATATTTAGTGAACAACAAACCAGTAAAGGAGTGCCCGTTTGTATCATTGGTGATAATATCCGTTCGAAGTTCTTCAATCAGGATGATCCAATAGGTCAGTATATTAAATGTGGACAGGTTTGGTTACGGGTTATCGGAACTATAGAAAAGCGTGATTTCACTACTTCTGCTTCGGATGAGATGGGAATCAGCAGTACCGATAATACCATTATCATTCCTATAAAAACCATGTTAATGCGTTTTAAAGACAAGGGCTCAATCAATCCTGAAGTAATGGATAATATGGCCGGTGGTGGTATGGTGTTTTTTATGGGTGGAGGAGAAGAAGAAGGAAGCTCGGCCAAGGAAAGCAAGACTACTAATCAACTGGATAAGATTATTGTTCAGGTAGATGAAACAGAGCATCTTTCTGCTACTGCAGATGTGATTAAAAGACTGATCCTGCGAAGGCATTCAAATATTTTTGATTTTGAAGTAACGGTTCCTGAGTTATTATTAAAACAGCAACAAAAAACGAATGAAATCTTTAATATCGTATTAGGTGCCATTGCCGGTATATCACTGATTGTTGGAGGTATTGGTATTATGAATATCATGCTGGCATCAGTTTGGGAACGAATTCGTGAAATTGGAACCCGTCAGGCAATCGGCGCTTCCCGAAAAGATATAATCGTTCAGTTTTTGGCCGAATCAACTTTGATTAGTATCTCTGGTGGATTGATTGGAATATTATTAGGTGTGCTGTTAGCTCATCTAATTCATCTGACTGCCGATATTAAAACCATCGTTTCTTTCTTCTCTGTTATTGTAGCCTTTAGTGTTTCGGCTACCGTTGGAATTATTTTTGGATATATTCCTGCCAAGCGTGCTGCTGCCCAGGATCCTGTAGAATCTTTAAGACATTAAAATATGTACCGTATATTAACCCTGATTTTAGTTGTTTTATTTATTACAAATAGTAAAGCCCAGGAAACTGAGAATAATGGGCCCGAAATGCAATTGACATTAAACGAAGCTATTCAACTGGCGAAGTTACAATCGCTTTATAGCTTTCGATATAAAAATATGTACTTGGCCAGTTATTGGGATTTCAGAAGTTACAAAGCTTCTCAATTGCCAGGATTAAGATTAAACACAACTCCAATTAATTATGATCGTTCAGTTACTCAATTAGTCGATCCAAATACCGGAGAGAATAAGTTTGTATTCAATGAGTATGTAAGCTCTCAGGTGGGGTTATCTCTTAGTCAAAATGTTACATTTACAGGAGGGCAGTTAAGTTTATCTTCAAATGTAAGGCGATTGCAGGATATTGAATATGATAATACCAGTTATACTTCGGTACCTATTAGTATCAGGTTAACTCAACCATTAAATGGTTATAATGAGTTTAAATGGTTGTCAAAGTTAAAGCCATTAGAATATGAGCAGGCAAAAAAGACCTATCTGACCAATATGGAAGCTCTTTCACAAAGAGCGGTAAATGTGTTTTTTAATTCGGTGAGTGCTGAGATTGATTTAAAAATTGCTGAGACAAACCTCGCAAATGCCGATACCTTATTTAATATTGGTAAAGGTCGTTTCAATATTGGAACGGTTACACAAGATGAATTACTTGATTTGGAATTAAGTTATCTGAATGCTAAAATGGCTAAAACAAAAGCTCAGGTTAGTTTAAAGCAAGCAAGAAATTTGCTGAACTCGTTTTTAGGCTTTGATAAGGATGTTGTAATTCTCCCGATAATTCCCAATGAAATTCCAGAGCTTAAAGTTGAAGCAGATGAAGTACTGGATCTGGCAAAGGAGAATAATCCGCAAATACTGGAATTAGAAGCAACCTTAATTAATAGGAGACAAAATCTAGCCGAGAAGAAAGCAACAAGTGGATTAAGTGCCAGTTTAAGTGCGAACGTTGGTGTTAACAGACAAGCCTATAATCTGGAAGATGTATATAAAACTCCATATGGTGATGATAGAGGTCTTGGGATATCGTTATATGCTCCTATATTGGATTGGGGTACTCGCAAAGGACAAATTCAAATGGCTAAATTTGAACTTAAAAGGTCAGAGGCCGAAGTTGATCAGGCATTGATAGATTTTGAACAGGAAGTGGTCATGCAGGCCATTGAATTTAACCTACAGGAAGAACAGGTAAATATCTCTGCAAAAGCTGATACTGTAGCTCAACTAGGATTTAATGTGACGAAACAACGCTTTATGATTGATAAAGTAGATGTTATTAAGTTGAATGCTGCGCGATCTTCATATGATCAGGCTAAGCGATCTTATATAAGTGCATTATCTCAATACTGGCAGATGTATTTCCGTATAAGAGAGTTAACGCTTTATGATTTTGAGGGAAAAGAATCACTGATAAAAGAATTAGACTACCTACTTGAAAATTAATGATTATGAATAAAAAAAAGATAGGAATTGGTCTGGGCGTTTTGTTGGTGATTGTAATCCTGATCTGGAGGCCCTGGAAAACCACTGACGAAACGTTTAGTATCGTTCAGGTACAAAAAGGAGCTTTTGAAACTTCTGTTACAGCTATGGGAGAATTAAAGGCGCAGGATGCGATGGATATAACCATACCGGAAGTTAGTTTTAACCGTGAGCTGAGAATCTGGGAACTCAAAATAATGAGTATTGTTGAAGAAGGTAAAATTGTTAATAAAGGAGACGAAGTAGCAAGACTTGATCCTACTGAAGTGGAAGAAAGACTTACGGAGGTGAATGACCGTTTAAATGAAATGTATACCTGGGTTGAAGATGCCAAAATTGACTCCAGCTTGACCTTAATGGCGGCTCGTGAAAAAATTCAAAAACACAAGGATGAAGTCTTAGATGCCGAATTAAAGGTTCAACAATCATCCTATGAATCAAAGGCTGTTCAGCGTCAGAGTCAGATCGCATATGAAAAATCAGTACGTGCTTTAGCAAAGGCAAAAAGAGATTTAATAACACAAACTCAAAATCATAAAAGAAGAATTGCCCGTAATCAGGAACGAGTAGACCGTTTTGAGAACCGGAAAAAATTGTATGAGCAATTAAAAAGTGAACTGGGAATTAAATCTCCAGCCAATGGAATGGTTATTTATGGTTATGGCTATGATGGTCAGAAAGTAAGAGTAGGTTCACGTGTGGGTATGTGGATGCCTCTGATTGCGACTTTGCCGGATTTGAGTACAATTATCTCTGAAATTCAGGTGAAAGAAATAGATATTGCCAAAATTGAATTGGGGCAAAAAGTCAAGATTCAAATTGATGCTTTTCCAAAAAAGATATTCAATGGAGAAATTATAAGTATTGCCAATGTCGGGCAAGAATTGGCTGGTGAATTTCAAAACGGATTTAAGGTAATTGTAAAAATAGTCGACTATAAAGAAAGCCTTTTGCCTGGTATGACCTCTTCGAATACAATTGTTACCAACAGTATTGATACGGCGGTATTTGTAGAGAAGGAAGCTATTCTTGGAAATGATTCTATTCGATATGTGATTAAAAAGGATGGTTTAAGCGTTGTGAAGCAGGAAGTTGAATTGGGGCAGGAAAATGAATTGTTTTACAGCATCAATAAAGGTATAAAAGAAGGAGATAAGGTTTATGTTAACTACGATAAGGATCCGGACGAAATCACTCTGATTCGGTTGAGTAATAATTAGAGTATAAAAACTTCAATGACACAAAATCCAGGTTAACGCCTGGATTTTGTCATTCTGTCATATCAAACTGTCACGTTAAAGTTGAATTTTCTCTTTGTAGTGTCAATTTTTCCTGAAAATTCTTGAAAAACCAAATGGCACACCATTTGAAGTTTAGGGACCAGAGTTTATATCATTTTAAGAATTTAAAAAATAAAATAATTATATAGTAATGGGAAAAATTATCGGTATCGACTTGGGAACAACCAACTCTTGTGTATCTGTAATGGAAGGTAATGAGCCAGTTGTAATCCCTAACAGCGAAGGAAAAAGAACAACGCCATCAATCGTGGCATTCATCGATGGTGGAGAGCGCAAAGTAGGTGATCCTGCAAAACGTCAGGCAATCACTAATCCACATAAAACCATTTATTCTATCAAGCGTTTTATGGGCGCTATGTACGATGAAATTCCAAACGAAGTAAAACGTGTACCTTACGAAGTTGTAAAAGGTGACAATAATACTCCTCGTGTAAAGATTGATGATCGTATGTACTCAGCTCAGGAGATTTCAGCTATGGTACTTCAAAAAATGAAGAAAACTGCTGAAGATTATCTGGGACAGGAAGTAACTGAAGCCGTAGTAACCGTACCTGCATATTTTAACGATGCTCAGCGTCAGGCTACCAAAGAAGCTGGTGAAATTGCCGGTTTAAAAGTTAGCCGAATCATCAACGAGCCTACAGCTGCATCTTTGGCCTATGGTTTGGATAAGATGGACAGAGATATGAAAGTGGCTGTGTTCGACCTTGGTGGAGGTACTTTCGATATTTCAGTTCTTGAATTAGGAGATGGTGTATTCGAAGTAAAATCAACCAACGGTGATACTCACTTGGGGGGTGATGACTTTGATGATGTAATCATCAACTGGTTGGCTGATGAATTTATGAAAGATGAGAATCTTGACTTACGTAAAGACCCAATGGCTCTTCAACGTTTGAAAGATGCTGCTGAAAAAGCTAAAATCGAGTTGTCATCTTCAACAAATACAGAAATCAACTTACCATATATTATGCCGGTTGATGGTATTCCTAAGCACTTGGTTCGTTCCTTGTCACGAGCTCAGTTTGAGCAATTGGCAGATAAACTGATCCAACGTACTCTGGAGCCATGTAAGGCAGCATTGAGAGATGCTGGAATGTCTCCATCAGAAATTGATGAAGTAATTCTTGTAGGCGGTTCAACTCGTATTCCAGCCATTCAGCAAGTTGTTGAAAGCTTCTTCGGAAAAGCTCCGTCAAAAGGAGTTAACCCTGATGAGGTGGTGGCTATCGGTGCTGCTATTCAAGGTGGTGTGTTAACTGGTGAAGTAAAAGATGTATTATTGTTGGATGTTACTCCTCTTTCATTGGGTATCGAAACAATGGGTGGTGTAATGACTAAGTTGATCGAAGCCAACACAACTATCCCAACTAAAAAGTCTGAAACATTTACTACTGCTGTAGATAATCAGCCTTCGGTTGAAATTCATGTGTTGCAGGGAGAGCGTTCAATGGCTAAGGATAACAAAACAATCGGACGTTTCCACTTGGATGGTATTCCACCAGCACCACGTGCAACACCACAAATTGAAGTGATCTTTGACATTGATGCAAATGGTATTTTACATGTAACAGCTAAGGATAAAGCAACAGGTAAAGAACAAAGTATCCGTATTGAGGCATCTTCAGGTTTGTCTGATGACGAAATCAAGCGCATGAAAGATGAGGCAGAAGCAAATGCTGATGCTGATAAGCAAGCCAAAGAAAAAATTGATAAGTTGAATGCTGCTGACAGCTTGATCTTCCAGACAGAGAAACAATTGACTGAGTTTGGTGACAAATTGCCAGCTGACAAAAAAGCTCCAATTGAAGCTGCTTTGGGCAAATTGAAAGAAGCACACAAAGCTCAGGATATTGCTGCTATCGATGCTGCAACAACTGAATTGAATACTGTTTTTCAGGCTGCATCACAGGAAATGTACAATGCAAGTCAGGCTCAGGCTGATGCACAAGGTGGTGCTCAACCAGGACCAGATGCTGGAGCTCAGCAGGGTGGAAAAGATGACGAAGTTACAGATGTTGATTTCGAAGAAGTAAAATAATTTTCCGTAAATAATGACTCATTGAAAAAGTCCTCATTACTGAGGACTTTTTTTTATATTTTTGAAACTGTTTTTACCCACTTAAGTATCATTTATAAGATTTGAATGATGAATATCATTCATTAAAAAGGATTAGGAAATGAAAAACTCACAACGCTTTTTATCTGCATTGGTAATTTTATTTTGTGCATTAAATATGAACGCTCAGGTTACAGATGTTTTTGGTAATAAAATTCCCGCAAAGAAAAAGGAGGTTGTGCCTGTTCCAGATAACTACAATCAAACAGATGCAAAAGGGTTGAAGCAAGGGCTATGGGAAAAGCGTTATACCAATGGTGCGCCTTTATACAAGGCAACCTTTAAGGATGATAAACCTGTAGGTGAGTATATCCGTTATTACCCGAATGGAAAAATGAGTCTGCGAATTATTTATGATGAGTCAGGCGTGAATGGTAATGCCGAAATGTTTAATGACGCAGAGGAACTAACGTCATCTGGTAATTTTGTTGGAAAGGATAAAGATGGTAAATGGATCTATTATTCTTCTAAAGAAGTGATTGCCTCAACCGAGGAGTATAAAAACAACAAACCGCATGGCGAAACAATAATATATTATCCGGGTGGTCAAGTTGCTGAATCATATACCTCTGTTAATGGGTTGAAACATGGGCCGTGGCTTAAGTTTTTCAAAAGTGGAGCTCCTATGTTAAAGGCTAATTATGTTAATGATAAGCTTGATGGGAGTTATTTGTATTACTACGAAAGTGGTCAGCTTGAAATTGAAGCCAATTATAAAAATAATTTAGAGGATGGCAAGTGGACTTTCTTTCATCAGGATGGAAAAGTTAATTATGAGCTGAAATACAGCGAAGGAACTTTATTAAACCCTGAAGTTTTGGATGCTATAAGAGCTGCTGAGCAGGCAGATTTCGAAAAAAATAAAGGAAAGATTAAAGATCCGGAAAAGATGCAAAATAATCCGGAAGGATATTATAGATAAAATTGCATGATTAAACTAAATACTCTTTTACTCCTACTTTTTTTATCCACTTATGCTTTGCTGGGTCAAAGTAATGGGTATTTTGTGCAATTCTCAGATAAAAATAATTCATCCTTTAGTCTCGATAAACCTACAGAATTTTTAACTCAAAGAGCAATTGACAGGCGGCTCAGACAGAATATTGAAATTACCGATGAAGACCTGCCGGTATCTGAGAAATATATCGATAGTTTGAAGTCACTGGGAATTGATGTGAGATACACCACAAAATGGTTGAACGGTGCAGTTGTGTTTTCTTCCGACTCTGAATTGATGGATACTTTATCCAACTATGGTTTTGTATCTTTTGTAGAGATGACAACAAGAAGTAACTATGTTAGTACGGTTGTGAAGTTTAATGAGGGGCAAGGAGTATTTAAATCAAAATTAGAAGAGGAATATGGGTATGCATGGGATCAGATACGAAAAGTAAACGGTCATTATCTTCATGAGAATGGTTATAAAGGAGAAGGAATTCAAATAGCTGTCTTGGATGCTGGTTTTAATTCGGCTGATAACATGCCAAGTTTGCAGCACTTATGGGATAATGGACAGATTATTGGATATAAAGATTTTGTAAATCCTCATTCCGATTTTTTTAGCACTCATTATCATGGAATGAAGGTTCTTTCCATTATGGGTGGAGAAATATCGGGTTCATATTTGGGAACAGCTCCAAAAGCTTCCTACTGGTTGTTACGAACAGAAGATGTTGCAACCGAAACACCTGTTGAACCAGATTACTGGGTTTGTGCTGCAGAATTTGCCGATAGTGTGGGTGCTGATGTCATCAATAGTTCATTGGGATATTATGAGTTTGATTCGCCTTTTACATCATATACTTATCAAACACTGGATGGAACATCAAGAGCATCGAAAGCTGCTGAAATTGCAGCTTCTAAAGGTATGGTAGTGGTGGTTAGTGCGGGTAATGAAGGGGATGATAACTGGCATTATATTGGTGTGCCTGCAGATGCTAAAAATATTTTATCGGTGGCAGCCATGAGTCCTGATAGTACGAGAGCGTATTTCTCGTCTTACGGTCCAAGTTATGATCAAAGGGTGAAACCTGAAGTTGCTGCAGTGGGTTATTATACTGCTGTTCAAAGTTTGGGTGGCGGTATTGAATTTGGTGCCGGAACGTCATACTCATCACCGGTTATTGCAGGTTTAGTTGCGAGTTTATGGCAGGCATTGCCAAATTATAGTTCGTTGGATATTATAAATCTGATCACGAGTAGTTCTTCAAATTTTACTAACCCCGATGATTCTTTTGGTTACGGAATACCTGATTTTAATTTGGCATTGAAAACCGATATTGATAGTCAATTGGATGAAGAATTAGAATGGAATGTTAGCCCCAATCCGTTTAATAATTATTTGTTGATAAAACCTTCGATCACTAATAACCTCATTAATAACGTAAATATCAGTTTATACGATATTGCAGGTAATATTATTTTTTCGGGTCATAGCGAGGTTGGCGAAATGATTAAGTTGGAAGGTTTTTATAATACCTCAAAAGGAATATATATTCTTATCATTGAATCGGATTTTGGGAAGAAGTATTATAAGGTCTTGAAGAATTAAGTTATGCCCGAACACATTTCACTATCTCAATTAAACAGTCAGGTCAAAGAGGCAATAAGTATGTCTTTCCCAGATACTGTATGGGTTATCGCTGAGATTAGTGAGATTAGAACTGTAAGAAGCGGACACTGTTATCTTGAGTTGATCGAAAAGGATGATGCAACAGATACTGTTAAAGCTAAAGCCCGAGCTACCATCTGGGCTTTTACCTACCGGATGCTGAAACCTTATTTCGAAACAACCACTAAGCAAGAACTTACCAGTGGCTTAAAAGTGCTGATAAGAGCAAGTGTTGAATTTCAGGAAGTTTATGGCTTTAGTTTAAATATTAAAGATATTGACCCATCCTATACCCTGGGGGATATTGCCCGGAAAAGACTGGAAGTTATCCGGAAACTGGAAGAGGAGGGTGTGATGGAAATGAATAAAGAGGTTGAACTTACTACAGTTCCTCAAAAGTTGGCCGTTATTTCATCTCCAACAGCAGCCGGATATGAAGATTTTATTAATCAGTTGGAAAATAACCCTTACGCATTTAAGATTTACCATAAACTCTTTCAGGCAACCATGCAAGGGAACGAGGCTGATCAATCAATTATTTCAGCACTGGAGAGGATTTATGCTTATGAAGACTTTTTTGATGCAGTGATTATTATTAGAGGTGGAGGATCAACAGCTGATTTAATGTGTTTCGATAGTTACTGGCTGGCACTTAATATTGCTCAATTTCCATTACCTGTACTAACTGGTATAGGTCACGAACGGGATGAATCAATTGCAGATATGGTTGCTCATACACGCTTAAAAACACCAACTGCTGTTGCTGAATTTATAGTTGATCGAATAAGTGATTTTAATGCGTATCTCGAAGATGTAAAAGAGCATTTTATTGATGAGGTG
This sequence comes from uncultured Carboxylicivirga sp., assembly GCF_963674565.1. Lineage (NCBI taxonomy): Bacteria > Pseudomonadati > Bacteroidota > Bacteroidia > Marinilabiliales > Marinilabiliaceae > Carboxylicivirga > uncultured Carboxylicivirga sp. The sequence goes on along the minus strand of NZ_OY771430.1, from coordinate 2,873,059 downwards.
ACGGATCAGTTAAAAAATCAGAAACATCGTCTTGATATTGCTGTTAATACTCTGCAACCTATTGTTAGTAAGGTTATCACTCAGAAAAGAAGGCAGCCTTTAGAAGCTGCTCAGCGATTGAATTTTGTAGTGAAATCTTATTTTGATAATCAGCAATTGTATTTCACTCACGTTAAGGAATCGGTGCATTACCTTGTTAAAAAGCAGGTGAACAGTGGACTAAAACAATGCCAGTTTCATCAAACCCAATTGAAGATTGAAGTGGCAGCATATCTTAAAAATGCCTCACAAAAGTTGCTGTTGGCTGAAAAAACAACCAAGTTATCTGATCCTGAGAATGTACTTGAAAGAGGTTATTCAATTACCTTTAAAGAACAACTTCCACTTAAATCAACCGATAAAATAAAAGAAGGAGATTTACTACATACTAAACTTCAAAAAGGTTTAATTATTAGTAAAGTAGAAAAAATAATCAAGTAGATCATTTGATTGTTAAAGGCTTTTTATAAATTTAAATCGATTTTTAACGGGGAGTATTTAACGGACAAATGATTACAAATCAATTACGTTACCTGGTAACGTTTCTTTTTCTTCTGTCATTTCTGACTTTTAATGCACAAGATTCTACTATGCATCAGGAGCCAGACACTGTTGATGGGATAGGTTCATCGCTTGATTATAAAGATCAGATGAACAAACTCATGGATGCAAAAGATGTATTGCTGGCTTGTGAAAATGCAGAAAAGAAAGAATTATCAAATGTCGATAAATTTAATCTTTATCTCGAGACTGGTATCAGACTGTATGATTTGATGGATAGTGAAAATGCCGGAATCTATCTTAATAAAGCTAAAGCCATCTCTTCAAAGGAAAAAACAGATAGTCAATTAGGAAGATTATATAATTACATTGGATGGTTAGCTTCTGATCATAATTCATATGGTGAAGCCATTGGTTATTTTCAGGCAGCCTCTCAATATTATTCAAAAGCCGGACAATACATTAGTCAGGGTAATACTTACAATAGTATTGGTGCTATGTATTGGTATCAGCGAAATTATGCATTGGCACTCAATTATTTCAATCAGGCATATGAATTAGGTGTTAAAAGTGATGATACCGAATTGATTTTAAAAGGACTTACTAATAAAGGTGTTGTTTTAAATCAGCTGGCACAGTATACCGAAGCATTAAGCTGTTTGGAAAAAGCATTGGAACTTAATCAAGTTTCGGGCAATGATGCCAGCAGGGCAAGTTTGCTGAATAATATGGGTAATCTTCACTATGCATTGAAACAATATCAATTGGCTTTACGATATTACAACGATGCTATGAAGCTTTATGTAATGCTGGAGGATAATTCAGGCATTGGAAGCTGTCATAACAATCTGGGTGAGGTTTATTTGCAGTTAGGAAATATTGGTGCAGCCCTTGATAGTTACGAAACATCTCTTCAATTTGTTAATAAGGATGATGATAGTTCGTCAATAGCTGTTGCATATGTTAATATTGGAAGGGCGCATCAAAGTAATAAGGCATATCAGCAAGCTGTTTCTTATTTTGAAAGAGCCTTGAAGATAATGATTACTCATGAAGACGCCTCCCTTGAGGCAGAAACATATTTGCATTTAGCTCAGACAGTTATTGCTTCAAAGAATTATTCAGAAGCTCATCAATATTTAAATAAGGCAATTACTATTTCTAAAAAAATCGGTGAGAAGACGATATTGGCAGATTGTTACAACACACAATCCGGTTTATATGAAAAAGAAGGCATTTTTAAAGAGGCTTTGAAGTCACAGAAGTTATACTCTTCTCTGAAAGATTCCATTACGGACGAACAGGCATTAATTAATTCTGCTCGTATGGAAGCTGTTTATAATTTGCTTGAAAAGGATGCAACTATCTCAAAGTTGGAGCAGGATAACATGTCGAAAGAAGAAGACCTGGAAAGGTTGAAAGAAACCCGCACATTATATCTGATAATCAGTGCTGCATTGTTTGGTTCCATTATTTTCCTGATTTTGTTATTCCGTTTAAAGAGAAAAACATCTATTCAACTAAAAGAAAAGAATAAAGAACTGGCGCAATTAAATGCAACTAAAGATAAGTTCTTTTCAATCATAGCTCATGATTTAAAAAGTCCGTTTAGCTCCTTAATGGGATTTGCCGAGATGCTTTGTTTGCATGCCGAGACAAAAAATACAAAAGAAGTTATTGATTATGCACAGGTTATACATAACTCAACCAAACGTTTGTTAGGCCTTGTCGAAAACCTATTGCAGTGGTCGCGAACACAGTTGGGTACAACAGAATATAAACCCATGCAGATTGATGTATCTATTCACACTCATAACATTGTTTCTTTGCTTCGTTTAAATGCTGAAGAAAAAGATATTGTTATCAGTCCGAAAGTAGAAAAGGATCTTGTTGCATGGGCCGATCTGAATTTGTTTAGTACTGTTTTACGCAACCTGATTAGTAATGCCATCAAATTTTCGCGTGTTGGAAGTGTTATCTATGTAATAGCTCATAAGAATAATGATTTGATCGAAGTATCTGTTTCTGACTCAGGGGTTGGAATCAGACAGGAAAACATAGAAAAACTTTTTCAGGTTGATACTGCTTTTACCACAAAGGGAACTTTTAATGAGAAAGGAACTGGTATTGGGTTGGTGTTGTGTAAAGAGTTTGTTGAAATAAACAAAGGAAGTATCTGGGTTGAGAGTGAATTGGAAAAAGGTAGTACATTTACCTTTACATTACCCATTAATAATGTTGAATAATTTGTGATTATGACCAAGAAGAAAATGAGCTATTCAGAGGCCATGGGAGAGATTGAAGAGATTCTTCAACAAATTGAAAGTGAAGAGTTGGATGTGGATGATTTATCTGAGAAAGTAAAAAGAGTTAGTATTTTGATAAAAACATGTAAAGATAAATTGCATAAAACAGAAGAAGAAGTTGAAGCAATTCTTAAAGAAATGGAAGAATAAAGAGGCCCGAAAGCCTCTTTTTTTATTTTAATAAGAAATCAAAGTCTTCTGTTTGCTCAACTTCGTATGGCTTGATTCCATATTTAAAAATCCGCAAAGAGTGAATCCCTTTGTATAATAATTTTCCATCGTTCACAATAAACATGCAGCCTTCGCGCAAGCCGGCAACTGTTGTTTTTTGGTTTACTTCCACAAACTCCAGAATACGATCTTCTCGGGTTTCACCTCCATGGCCTTCAGGATTTGCATCCAAATAATGGGGATTTATTTGGAAAGGAATTAGATTCAAGGCTTCCAATCCCAATGGATCAATGATAGGCATGTCGTTGGTAGTTTTAATAGTCGGACAAGCCAGATTTGATCCGGCACTCCAGCCAATATATTTCGTTCCATTTAAAACCTTTTCTCTAATGGGTGCAGTTAAATTATGATCGTGTATCATTCTTAGCAATTGCCATGTGTTTCCTCCTCCAACAACAATCGCTTCTGCTTCTTCCACTGCCTTTATCGGATCATCAAAATGATGTATAGAGATAATATCGTGACCAACTTCAATAAAACGCTTTTTTACTTTTGATTCATACTCATCAAAACTCACTGTTACACCTGCGTAAGGAATAAATAAACATTTGATGGATGAGGTGCCCAGAAAACTGGCAATATCATTTTTAGGGTAATCCAGATAAGGCTCACCTGCCATGGTAGAATTACTAATTAATAACAGATTCATTGATTTAAATTTATAGTGTGTATTGTAAGATACTAATTTTTGGTTGAGTAATTGCTTAAGTTGTTATACATTGGTTAGTTCAAATGAGGTATAATTTTTAATGTGATCTATTTGTTAACAATGTATGTTAAATATTGTCAATAATAAGGGTAATGGCTCTGAAAATGCTGCATTTTTGTTATGTTTGAATCTTACTTACCACCATTAAGAACATTCGTTCTTTCCGATAAATTGATCTTTGCATTATTTGCATGTGTATTGGCAAATAATTTTGAATAATATTTACATCAGCTATTATGAAATTCAATAATCTGGTTTATCTGGTTGTTTTTTTACTGACTTCGTGTTCTACCCAAACTAACACCAAAACATACGAAAATGTTATGTGGTATGCTCAACCAGCGCAGCAATGGGAAGAAAGTCTGCCAATTGGTAATGGTCGTATCGGTGCCATGATATATGGAAAAACAGATACTGAGCATATTCAGTTGAATGATGATTCAATGTGGCCCGGTAAAATGGAATGGGATAATCCCCCAGGAAGACCCGAGGATCTGAAGAAAATAAGGCAATATCTTTTCGAAGGTAAAAATGACAAGGCAGATGCTTTATTGATTGAGAAGTTTTCAAATAAGAGTGTAGGTCGTTCTCACCAAACATTAGGTGATTTATTTATCGAGCTGAATCATGATAATATAACTGATTATCGACGAGAACTTGATATGGAAAAAGCCATTGCAACTACCACATATACAACAAATGGTAATTTATTCATTGAAAAAGTGTTTGCAAGCCATCCGCATGAAGTTATTATTGTAGAATTGACATCAGAAGCAGAAAATGGTATAAGTGGAAAAATAATGCTATCACGCCCTGAGGATGAAGGTCATCCAACGGTTAAAGTACATGTGGATGAATCAGGTGATTTATTGATGGATGGTGAAGTGACCCAATATGGTGGAGCATTTGATTCTAAGCCTGATCCGATTGCTTACGGAGTGAAATTTCAGACTAGACTAAAAGCAAAAATAGACGATGGGGCACTTATTCCTGGTGATGACTATCTGGAACTGAAAGGAGTAAAGAAAGCTTTTTTATATATCGTTTCGAACAGTTCATTTTACCACAAAGACTATGTTGGTCAAAATATAAAAGAACTTCAAAATGTTTTAGCAACAAATCTGGCTCAGGTTGAAGCTGAACATATTAAGGATCATCAGCAATTTTATTCGAGAGTTCATTTTCAAGTCAATCACAACAGGTTGGATACTCTGGCAACAGATATCAGATTAAAAAGAATTCAGGAGGGAGAAGTAGATCTGGGAATGGAAGAGTTGTTGTTTAATTATGGCAGATATTTATTGATTGGTTGTTCGCGGGAAGGAACTTTAGCTGCTAATCTGCAAGGATTGTGGAATCCTCATATTTTTGCGCCATGGAATGGTGACTATCATTTAAATATCAATTTGCAGATGAATTACTGGTTGGCCAATAATACCAACCTGGATGAATTAAATATGCCCTTGTTCGATTATGTTGATCGCCTGATAGAAAATGGAAAAGAAACGGCTAAAGTGAATTTTGGTTGTCGTGGATCATTTATTCCACATGCTACTGATCTATGGGCTGTAACCTGGTTGCGTGCTCCTACTGCTTATTGGGGAGGTTCATTTGGTGCCGGTGGCTGGTTGATGCAACATTACTGGCAACATTATGAGTATACCCAGGATGAGGATTTTTTGAGAAACAGAGCCTATCCTGCCATTAAAGAGGTCACTCAATTTTATTCCGACTGGTTAATAGAAGATCCACGTGATGGATCTTTGGTAGCAGCTCCATCAACTTCGCCAGAGAATCAGTTTTATAATACAGATGGAAAGGCTGTTGCTACTTGTTTAGGAAGTGCCATGGATCAACAAGTGATAGCCGAGGTTTTTGGTGAGTATGTGAAAGCTTGCGAAATTTTAAAAGAAGATAATGAGTTACTTCAGACGGTAACTGAACAACTGACTCGTTTGCGTCCGGGCTTTGTAATTGGATCTGATGGCAGGATTTTGGAGTGGGACAGAGAGTATAAAGAAGTAGAATCCGGACACCGTCATATGTCGCATTTGTATGGATTTCACCCTGGTATTGGTGTAAACGAAATTAACCATCCGGAACTGATGGAAAGTATACAAAAAACACTGCAGTTTCGTTTGGATAATGGTGGTGCAGGTACTGGTTGGAGCAGAGCCTGGTTAATTAACCTTTATGCACGTTTATTGGATGGAAATGAGGCCCATAATCATATGCAGTTATTATTTCAACGATCAATGTATCCTAATCTTTTTGATTCGCACCCTCCCTTTCAAATAGACGGAAACTTTGGCTATACTGCAGGACTTGCTGAAATGTTGGTACAGAGTCATAAAGGATATATTGAATTCTTACCTGCGTTGCCTGATGTTTATGATACCGGATCATTTGAAGGACTTAAGGTGAGAGGAAATGGTTTGGTATCTGCCCAATGGGAGAAAAATAAGTTAATAACAGCTAAATTGATTGCTTTACGACAGGGTGATTTTAAAATACTAAATCCAGAATCAGTTAAAGAAATAGAAGCTAAGGTTGATGGAAAGAAACTGGAAGTGAGAGAAGAAAATGGTTTGATACAGGTAAGTCTGGAGAAAGGACAAGTGCTTGAAATAAACTGTTTGAATTAGATATAAACCTAGAAGAATTATTTAAATGCGCAGAACGATTTTTGGTGTAGTTGCTTTAATGGGTATGCAGCTTGGGATGGCTCAGTCTCAAATTCCGGATCCATTATCAGATCCTTGGTATTATACAGAGAATATTACGGTTTTGGAATGGAACAAAGAACCTTCCCATGCTATATTTCGATCGTATTCCGATCCTGCAAGTTCTCTGAAAAGAGAAGAGGCTAATCAAACCTACTATCAGCTTTTGGATGGAGTATGGAAGTTTCACTGGGTTTCAGATCCGGAGAAAAGAGCGGTTAATTTTACTAAGGAAGGTTTTTCTGCTGAAGGATGGGATAGTATTCCTGTCCCTGCCAACTGGGAGTTACACGGATTCGGTGATCCTATCTATGTAAACCACCAGTATGAGTTTGCCGATTATAAAGCTCCAATTTCAAAGGAAATAACTTTTATCAATGGCAAAATACCTGCCAATCCCGGTCAAGTTCCTCATGATATTAATCCGGTTGGCACCTATTTCAGACATTTTCAGTTTGATGGATGTACCGGGGAGAATGAGTTTTTTCTGCATATCGGAGCTATGAAAGCAGGAGGTTTTGTTTGGATAAACGGTGAGTTTGTTGGCTATTCGCAGGACAGTAAGTTGCCGGCAGAGTTTAATATCACTTCATATTTGAAAAAAGGTGATAATACAATCGCAATTCAAATCTTTCGCTGGACGGATGGTTCATATCTGGAATGTCAGGATTTTTGGAGAATCAGTGGCATTGAACGAAGTGTATATTTGTATGGTCAGCCCAAATTGCGGATTCGCGACTTTCAAGTAGTTTCAACATTAACCAATGATTATAAAGATGGAAATCTTGAGGTACAGGTTGATTTGAAAAATCATCTGGATAAAAAACAAAAATCAAGTATCGTTGCTCAGTTGCTGGATGAGAATAAAAAGGTTGTTTGGGAAGAATCGAAAGAGATATTGGTTGAAGGTGATGCTGAGGGTTCAATTCATTTTTCGGCCATTATTCCCAATGTGAAATCGTGGAATGCAGAGCATCCGGACCTATACACATTGTCGCTTTACCTGAATGGAAAGAAAATAAAAGGAGAAGCTCTAGCAACAGATATTGGATTCAGATCGGTAGAAATAAAGCGCGGACTATTATTAGTAAATGGAGTTCCTGTTACTTTAAAAGGAGTAAATACCCAGGAAACAAATCCTGAAACTGGTCATGTGATTAACAAAGAACAGATTTTGAAGGATATCACCCTTTGGAAAGAGAATAATATCAATGCGGTTCGCACCAGTCACTATCCTCAACCGGAAGTATTTTATGAATTATGCGACAAATATGGAATTTATGTTGTTGCGGAAGCCAATGTTGAGTCTCATGGAATGTACTATGGACAATATTCTTTAGCGAAACGTCCGGAGTGGGAAATACCTCATGTGACTCGTATGCGTAATCTTGTGTTGCGCGATAAGAATCATCCTTCGGTCATTATCTGGTCGATGGGTAACGAAGGTGGAAACGGAGTTAATTTTTATGCCGGATACAAAGCCATGAAAGAGGCTGATGCTACCAAAAGACCTGTTCAGTACGAAAGACCTTATAGCGAATACGACGGAACCTATTGGAATCAGGATTGGGATACAGATATCATTTGTCCTCAGTATCCAAGTCCGAAAGCGTTTCAATGGGTTGCCGATAACCCAACCGATCGCCCGTTTATTCCCAGCGAATATGCGCATGCCATGGGTAACAGTACAGGTAATTTTAAAGATTATTGGGACATCATTGATAAGCATGTAAACCTGCAAGGCGGATTTCTTTGGGATTGGGTAGATCAATCCATTTGGAAGACTGATGAAGAAGGAAGAAGATATTATTCTTTTGGCGGTGATTTTGGAGAAAATTTGCCTAGTGATAATGCCTTTTTAAATAATGGTTTGGTATTCCCTGACAGAACGCCACATCCCGGATTGGAAGAAGTTCGTAAGGTGCATGAATTTATTAAATTTAGTGATGTGGATATTAATTGGGCAAATGAGTTCCGCTCGGTTATTACCAATCGATATGATTTTACCAATACAAAAGCGTTTGACTTTACCGCTTTTATAAAAGCTGATGGTAAGGTAATCAAAACCTATGTGCTACCTGAACTTGATATTGAACCCAATACGGGCAAGATAATTCATCTTCCTTTAAAAGATGTAAAATTCGAACCTAATACCGAGTATTTTATGGTAATTGAAGCTCGTGCCAAAGAGTCGTGGGGATTGCTTCCGAAGGGTTACAGGGTCGCACATGAACAGTTTGCTATTGAAAAGAAATTTCAGGCGGAAGAATTGGATTGGGAAGCAGGTGATGCATTGACTTTAAAGCAGACAAAGAGTGATATCAATGTTTTCAATAAAGATGTATCGGTGGTGTTTGATAAGGTTGCAGGCCATATCACTTCCTATTTATATAAAGGCAATGAATATATTCTGAATGGTGACGGACCCCGCCCTAACTTTTGGCATGCTGTAACCGATAATGACTTTGGTAACCGTATGCATGTGAATAACATCGAATGGAAGAAGGCGACCTTGTTTGCATCAGTAAAAGCAATCAGTGCTAAAAAAGAAGCTGAAAATAAAGTGTTGGTAAAGGTGGTTTATGAATTACCTGGTGTTGAAACTGAGTTTGAGAGTGTGTATACTATTTATGGTAATGGTGTTGTTCAGGTAGATAATACATTAAACGAAACCGGGTATAAACCAGATATTCCTCGCATAGGATTGAAGTTTATGATGCCTTTGGAATATGAACAATTTACTTATTTCGGCCGTGGTCCATGGGAGAATTATACCGACAGAAAAGCGGCTTCGTTTGTTGATTTGTATCAATCAACAGTAGCAGAGCAGTATGTTCCATATATTCGTCCTCAGGAAAATGGTAACAAAACAGATATTCGCTGGGCAAGTTGGACCAATGCTTCGGGTAATGGCTTGATGGTAGTGTCGGCCGATCGGAAGAAGAATGTGTCAGTAACAACTCATAATGTGCCAAACGAGGACTTTGATAGTTCAGAAGGATTGGATTATGGTGCTAACACAGATATTGAGCATGTATACCGGATTGATGGTATTCCTGAAGTGAATATAAGTAAGCATACCATTGATATTGTACCTCAAGATCTGATACAGGTTAATATTGACATGAATCAGCGTGGTGTTGGAGGTGATGACAGCTGGTATGCCAGTCCTCAGGAAGAATATATGATGAGGGGAAACAGGAAATATCAATATTCATTCTATCTGATACCGTTTACTGAAGGTAAAGTGGAAAAATGGATTGAAACATGGAAAAAATATATTAAGTAGTTGTGTTTAATAAATATGAAAGATGCTGTTCTCATAAGAGGGCAGCATTTTTTTTGAATAGAACTTATGCTTGGATGAGTTTGTTTTTAAACCGATATTGCATAAAAATCCCTTCATTATGAAAATTATCAAAACAGGAATTGCTTCTTACGGCATGTCAGGTAGGATATTTCATGGTCCATCGTTAAAGGTTTTATCTGGTGAATATGAGGTTGTTGGTGTATTTGAACGAACCAAAAATGAGTCAGAGAGACTTTTTCCACAGGCAACAATATATCGGTCGTTTGCTGATTTGTTGGCTAATCCTGAAATAGAGTTAGTGATTGTTAATACGCCTGATCATCTTCATTATGGAATGACAAAAGAAGCTTTACTGGCAGGTAAGCATGTGGTTACAGAAAAGCCTTTTACTTTATCAGTAGAAGAGGCAGATGAACTGATTGATCTTGCTAAAAAGCAGAACAGAGTACTTTCCGTTTATCAAAACAGGAGATATGATGGTAATTTTAAAACGGTAAAGAAGATTATTGATCAGGGATTGTTAGGTCGATTGGTGGAACTGGAGATTCATTACGATCGTTATCGTAAAGAGATTCGTGAAGGAAGCTGGAAAGAAGAAGGTGATGAACGGGTAGGAGTTTTATTTAATCTGGGTTCGCATTTGATCGATCAAGTAGTACAACTGGTTGGGATGCCTACAGCGGTCAATGCAAAAATGGCAAAAGTAAGAGATCAGTCAGAAGTGAATGATTATATGAATATCCGCCTGGAATATGAAAATTTGCAGGTTGTTCTGCGATCATCATATCTGGTTAAAGTACCCGGACCAATGTATACTTTACATGGTGTTAATGGTTCATTTATTAAATATGGAGGTGATCCTCAGGAAGAATTATTAGACAAAGGATATTTGCCATTAGGTGCCGATTGGGGCAAAGAAGATGAAAGTAACTGGGGATTGCTGGTGACAGATTATAATGGACTTAGTTATAAAGGTAATATTGAAACTGAAGCAGGATATTATCCGGGGTTTTATCAAGATTTATATCAATGCATTGCATTAGGTGGTAATAACCCGGTACCGCCCGAGCAGGCTCGTGAAACTGTAAGGATTTTAAATGCTGCAGTTGAAAGTCATGCAACAGGCCGTACTATTCAATTTTAATAAGGTAGTCAGACAAACATTTAGGTCGTTTTAGAGTTTGTAATAGTAAATCTGATTAAACTATGAAAAAAATACTATTACTAATGACAAGCTGCCTGTTTGCCGGATTACAGGTTTTTTCACAGGATATTATAACTGATCGACCAGACCAGACAGAATCATCATCAACCATTCCAATCAGAAGTTTTCAGATTGAATCAGGTTTGATGATTGAAAATTTAAATCGCTCATCAGATAGAGCTTATTTTATTCCAACAAACCTGTTTCGATATGGACTAAGCAGAATTTTTGAATTAAGGTTGGGAGAGCAGTTGGTAAATTATTCAGGTAAAACAGCCTTCAGTGATTTAGAGCTGGGCTTTAAATTACAGATTCTTCGAAAAGAACAGATTGATACAGAAATTGCTTTTTTATCGCATTTAATTATACCAACAGGGGCAGACTGGATTTCTTCCAATTCAGTTGGTTCAGTCAGTAAACTGTCCATCTCACAACCATTAACTGATGTCTTAGGAGTAGGGACTAATTTAGGTTATGCCATTTATGGAGAAGGAAGTGGAGATTTTCTTTATTCGGCAGTTTTAAGTGTTGGTTTAACAGAAAAGTTCGGCTCATACTATGAAGTTTATGGAGAATATGTCAATATGAATCAATGGATATCTAATTTTGATGCCGGCTTAACCTATTTGATGAAATCGAACTTTCAGTTGGATCTTTCCTTTGGACTGGGATTAAATCAAACTATGAATTATTTGGCTTTGGGTTTCAGTTGGAACATTAATAAATAGAAATTTAATATTATATACAAGTATCAAGTTTTAAATATACTTACTTCATTAACCAAGCTTTTAATCAATAAACAATAATCAGTTGAATAATATAAAAACAAATTGTGATGTTCCTGCCTTATGGCTTGAACACAAAAATGAGTTAAGGAATTATATTTTTAAGAGGGTCAAAGACGATGATCTTACGAATGATATATTACAAGATGTATTATTGAAAGTTTATAACTTTTGTATATCAAAATCGGGTGTTAATAATATTCGAAGTTGGCTCTTTCAAATTGCTCAGAATACAATTGTTGATCATTATCGCAAGGCGACGAAAATTACTCATCATAACGAGTTAACAGAGATTATTGAGGAAGATCAGAATGAAGCATTTCACGAGGCATTGGATTATATTAATCCAATGCTTGAATTCTTACCACAGAAATATGCAGAACCTTTAAGATTATCCGATATTGAAGGCCTGAAACAAGTGGATGTTGCCAAAAAACTAAATATAAATCTATCAGCAACCAAGTCCAGAATACAAAGAGCAAGAAATCTTCTGAAGGCCGAATTTATTACCTGCTGTAATATCGAAACTGACAAACAAGGTAAAATTATTTCCTTTGAAATAAAGGAGAGTTGCGAGTCTTTGCAAAAATTTAAAAAAGAAATTAGAAAATAATTTGCGTCTTTTTTTCACTCCTTTCGTCTTGAAGTCGTAACAATTAAAAATTATAAATATGAAACGATTTCATGTACACGTTAGAGTGAAAAATCTTGAAGAGAGTATAGCTTTCTATTCTGCTTTGTTTAATGCTCAACCAGCTGTGGTAAAAGTTGATTATGCCAAATGGATGTTAGATGATCCACGAATAAACTATGCTATTTCAACCGGTCATTCAGAAAAAGGAATAGAACATTTAGGTTTACAAATGGAGAATGAAGCCGAGCTTTCTGAAGTATTTGCTAATATGCAAAAGGCAAAAGGTACAATTAGAGAAGAAGGAAATTGTACTTGTTGTTATTCAAAATCGCAGAAAAGTTGGATAACCGATCCTCAGGGGGTTGATTGGGAGGCATTTTACACACATGGATCAGCCACTGTTTATGGTGAAGGAATCTACGCAAGACCCGCACCTGAAGAAATGGAGCAATGGACCGGTAATGATGGAAAAACAGCTAAACGTGATGATGTAGAAACAACTTGTGAAAGTGGAAGTTGTAAGAATTAGAGCCATGTTGCCAGAGGATTGGCAACAGGTAAAGGCAATTTAAGAAAGTGGCATAGCGACAGGTGTTGCCTCTTTTGAAAAGTCTTCACCAGATTGGGAGGCCTGGGATAAGTCACATTTGCCATTTGGCAGGTTTGTTATTGCAATAAATAATGAAATAGCAGGTTGGGCTGCTCTAAGCCCTGTTTCTAATACATGTATTTATGGTGGAGTTGCCGAAGTGAGTGTTTATGTATCGGATAAATATCGAGGTACGGGAATAGGAAAAAAACTATTAGATCTTATTAAGGATAGTGAGAAGAATGGTATATGGACACTCCAGGCCGGAATATTTACTGAAAACATTGCAAGCGTTAAGCTTCACGAAAGTGTTGGCTTTAGGTTAATAGGATATCGAGAAAAAATTGGCAAGTTAAATGGTCAGTGGAAAGACAATTTAATTTTTGAAAAACGAAGTGAAATTGTTGGACAAGATTAGCCTTTATTCAAATTGTATTCTTCGTAAATTATTAAGTGTATAAAAAACCCTGTAAGTCAAAACTTACAGGGTTTTGTTTTGCTGTTTTACTCAGCGGAGAGAGAGGGATTCGAACCCCCGGTACCTCGCGGTACAACGGTTTTCAAGACCGCCGCATTCGACCACTCTGCCATCTCTCCAGATGTTAATGGAGTAGAGTTTACACTCTGCCCCGCGATAGTTATCACGGTCTCCAAGTCGATATACGTGAAGTGCATAAAGCACCTTTTGTTGTCAATAAAAAAGGAGAAATCAAATGAGACCTCTCCTTTGAGTGGGCGATGAGGGAGTCGAACCCCCGACCCCTTGGGTGTAAACCAAGTGCTCTAAACCAACTGAGCTAATCGCCCTGAAATATTTTCAGGTTGTATTTAAAACCTCACAATCACTTTTGACTGTTGAGTGGGCGATGAGGGAGTCGAACCCCCGACCCCTTGGGTGTAAACCAAGTGCTCTAAACCAACTGAGCTAATCGCCCTGAAATATTTTCAGGTTGTATTTAAAACCTCACAATCACTTTTGACTGTTGAGTGGGCGATGAGGGAGTCGAACCCCCGACCCCTTGGGTGTAAACCAAGTGCTCTAAACCAACTGAGCTAATCGCCCTGAAAAAGTTTCAGGTTATGAAATAAACCTCACAATCACATTTGATTGTTGAGTGGGCGATGAGGGAGTCGAACCCCCGACCCCTTGGGTGTAAACCAAGTGCTCTAAACCAACTGAGCTAATCGCCCTTTTCTAAGATCTCTCTAGAAAAGCGATGCAAAAATATATCTCTTTTTTGTTACCTCCAAATATTATTTGAGTTTTTGTAATATATCTGCAACAATGAAAGTGCTTCCTCCGATGAATATCAAATCATTAGGATCTGCTATTTTTTTTGCATTTTCTAAGGCATCATTTGGCGTGTCGTAACAATTGCCTTTAAGCTGGTGCTCTATTGCCAATGTTTGAAGTTTAGCAGGAGTCATACTTCTTGGGATAGCAGCTCTGGTGAAATAATAATTTGCTTCTTTTGGCAGCAGTGATAAAACCTTAGAATGATCCTTATCATCGACCATGCCGATAATAAAATGCAATTTTTTATAGGCTGTATTTTGAATTTGTTGTACGATTAATTCAATGCCTTCCGCGTTGTGCCCCGTGTCGCAAATGATTCTTGGATTATAATCAATGGTTTGCCATCTTCCTTTTAAACCAGTGTTAACAACAACTTGTTCAAGCCCTTTGTAAAGGTCATCATTTGAAATAGTAAAACCATTTTGTTGAAGAGATTCAATAGTACAAAGGACTGTAATTATATTCTTACGTTGGTAATTGCCAAGTAGATCAAGTTTAAGGTTAGGGTATTTTACCTTGTTATCCGATAAAATCTGAAATATTTGTTTTTCGTCAATACTATTAGTTGAATAGGGAGCTTTCAGTTTTTGATCAGCAAAAGTAACCGGGGCATTTTTTGATTTAGCTATTTCGATAAAAACTGAAGCGGTTTCTTCCTGTGTCTCCCCAATTATTATAGGAATCTCTTCTTTTATAATCCCTGCTTTTTCAATGGCTACTTTTGGTAATGTATTACCCAAAAAGGCGGTATGGTCTAATCCTATATTGGTTATTACTGAAATTTCGGGTGATATAATGTTTGTTGAGTCCAATCTTCCACCCATGCCAACTTCTATCACAGCAATATCAACCTGTTGTGCTTTAAAATATTCAAAAGCCATGGCAACAGTCATCTCAAAAAAAGAAGGTTGAAGTTTTTCAATGATTTCCTGATGATCTTCGACAAAATCAATAACTGACTGTTCCGAAATCATCTCGCCATTCACTTTAATACGTTCTCTGAAATCAATCAGATGAGGTGAAGTGTATAAGCCTGTTGTGTAACCAGCTTGTTGTAAGACAGAAGCCACACAGTGCGAAACAGACCCTTTACCATTTGTTCCTGCAATATGAATGGTTTTAAAGCTGGTATGCGGATGATTAAAATATTTATCTAATTCTAAAGTGGTATATAGGTCGGCTTTATATGCTGCTTTACCTACACGCTGATACATCGGAAGTTGGCTGAATAAATAATCCAATGTCTCTTTATAGCTCTTCATCTTTTATCAAAATTAATAATTGCCAAATGTACATCACGTCGAAATTTCCTTATCTTTAATAGCAACACAAACCCTTTATATATGGCTAAAAAAATATTTATTCTCGACACTAATGTTCTTCTTCACGACCACAAATGTATATACAACTTGGAGGAAAATGATATAATCATTCCAATAGTTGTACTGGAAGAGTTGGATAAGTTTAAGAAAGGTAATGATTTAATTAATTTTCAGGCACGTGAATTTGCCCGCGAGATGGATAAAATTGCAGGGGAGAAGCTTTTTCAAGACGGCGTTTCACTTGGTAAAGGTTTAGGAAAGCTGTTTGTGGCCACAGGTAAGCCATTACCCGAAGAGATGAAGGATTCGTTTAGTGAACACACTGCCGATCACAGAATTCTTGCCATCGCATTGCATGTTAAGCAAAAATTTCCACGTCGACAATCGATATTGATTACCAAGGATATAAATCTTCGATTGAAAGCTAAATCTCTGGGATTGAAGTCAGAAGATTACGAAAATGATAAGGTTAAGGATATCGATATTCTTAATAATGGAGTTGAGATTCATGAAGACTTTGATAAAAAAATGATTGAGGCGTTATATACACATCCAGGTATTCCCGTGAGTGAGTTTCCTGCTGATGAAGATTTGCCGCCAAATCAGTATTTCGTATTACGAAATGGTAATCAGAGTGTGTTAGCTTTTCATGATAAGATCTCCGGTTTGATTAAAAGGGTAGAAAAGAATACTGCTTATGGAATTGAACCTCGTAATGCAGAACAGACTTTTTCATTGGATGCTCTTCTTAACCCCGATATTAAACTTGTATCATTAACCGGAAAAGCAGGAACCGGTAAAACTCTTTTAGCTCTGGCAGCTGCATTGCAGCAGTTTCAGATGTATAATCAGATATTGTTGGCACGACCAATTGTACCATTGGCCAATCGCGATTTAGGATTTCTTCCGGGTGATGTCAATGAAAAGATTGGACCCTATATGCAGCCGTTGTTTGATAATTTAGGAGTTATTAAAAGCCGATTTAAACCAACGAGTAAAGAGGTAAATCGGGTAGATGAAATGGTGAAAAATGAACAGCTGGTTATCACACCGTTGGCTTACATCAGAGGCCGAAGTTTATCAGATGCTTTTTTTATTATTGATGAAGCTCAGAATCTTACCCCTCATGAAGTAAAGACGATCATAACTCGTGCTGGTGAAGGAACAAAGCTGGTTTTTACTGGTGATGTGCAACAGATTGACTCACCATATCTGGATATGCAGTCTAACGGATTAGCCTACATGACTGACAAAATGCGTGGTCAGGAACTGTTTGCCCACATTAACCTGATTAAAGGAGAAAGAAGTTATCTGGCTGAATTGGCTTCGAATTTGTTATAAATTGAAATATATTAGATGAGTAGAACCTGTCCTTAACATTTCTTAAGGGCGGGTTTTTATATTTAAAGCCTCTTAATCGCTTACTTTTTCATAATTTTGCCGACTAATAGTTAGGCAGATGATTGACCAATCGGTTTTTAAAAACAGAAAAGTAGCATTTCACACATTCGGCTGTAAATTAAACTTTAGTGAAACATCAACAGTTGCAGCAACGATGATGGAAGCAGGTTTTTCGAAAGTTTCTTTTAGTGAAAAAGCCGATGTGTATGTTTTTAATACCTGCTCGGTAACCGAGTTGGCTGATAAAAAATGTAAGCAGGTTATACGTAAAGCCATCAAGCAAAATCCGGAGGCTTTTATTGTGGTTACGGGTTGTTTTGCTCAGCTTAAACCTGACGATGTAGCTCATATTGAGGGAGTGGATCTGGTTTTAGGATCTGATGAGAAATTTGATATCCTTCAATACATGCAGGATGGCAAAAAGCACATTGCTACCGAAATACATGCCGGTAATATAGGTAAAAACAAAAAGTTTCAACCGTCTTTCTCCTTTGGAGACCGTACCCGTTGTTTCTTAAAGGTGCAGGATGGATGCGATTATTTTTGTTCGTATTGTACCATTCCTTTAGCACGGGGGCGAAGTCGTAGTGAAACGATTGCTCATACCGTTGAGCAGGCAAGAAAAGCAGCTGAATCAGGGGCTAGGGAAATTATTCTGACAGGAGTTAATATTGGCGATTTTGGAAAAGGTACAGATGAAACCTTTTTTGATTTAGTGAAGGAATTGGATGAAGTGGAAGGCATTGAACGATATCGTATTTCTTCTATTGAACCCAATTTGTTAACGGATGAAATTATAGATTTTGTGGCTCAATCAAAACGTTTCATGCCTCATTTTCATATTCCGCTTCAATCGGGTTGTGATAAAATATTACAATTGATGAAACGTAAGTATGATACGCAACTTTTTAAAGAAAAAGTAGAGAAGGTAAAGTCGGTGATGCCTCATGCTTTTATTGGAGTTGATGTGATAACCGGAGTGAGAGGTGAGTCGGATGAAGACTTTGAAATAACTTATCAGTTTCTGGATGGTTTGGATATTTCTCAATTACATGTTTTTACTTATTCTGAAAGACCGAATACGCAGGCTCTTAAAATTGAAGATGTGGTACCTGTGAGTGTTCGCAAGGAACGTAGTAAGAGGCTTCATGACTTATCTGATCAAAAAACGCTTTCTTTTTATAAGAAGCATATTGGATATGAAACCGAAGTTTTGTTCGAAAAAGCAGAGCATGAAGGATACATGACAGGTTATACACCTAATTATTTAAAATCAGAAATTAAATACGATTCAACTTTGGTCAATCAAATAGTTAAAGTCAGATTAAAACATCTGGCATTTAATGATATGGCTATGAGTGTTGAGTTGCATAAATCATAACATATGAATTACAAAGCTATCTGTGAATCAGTTTGTGAAATAGCACGATCAACTGGTTTGTTCATCAAGGAAGAAAGACAGAATGCAAAACTAGATATTGAAATCAAAGGAAGTAACGATTTTGTAACACATATCGATAAAGCATCCGAAAAAAGAATTGTAGAAGGCTTAAAGAAACTTTTGCCAGAAGCAGGTTTTATAGCCGAAGAAGGTACAGAAGATGTGCATGGCGATCGTTTTAACTGGATCGTCGATCCGATTGACGGGACCACTAATTTTATTCATGGATTATCTCCATATGCTATTAGTATTGCTTTGATGGAAGATGATAAAATAGTGATTGGTGTTGTATACGAAGTGGGCCTCGACGAATGTTTTTATTCCTGGAAAGGAGGAGATGCTTTTCTGAATGATCAGACAATAGAAGTATCTAAAGCAGCCACTGTTGCCGATAGTTTAATTGCAACAGGATTTCCATATTCAAACTATAGCCTAATGGAAGGGTTTATGAAGTCCATGGATTATTTCATGAAAAATTCCCATGGATTACGACGACTTGGATCTGCGGCCACTGATTTGGTATATGTTGCGTGTGGAAGGTTTGATTCATTCTATGAATATGATTTAAAACCCTGGGATGTTGCTGCAGGAGCATTTATTGTTGAACAGGCTGGAGGAAGAGTCTGTGATTTCAAAAAAGGTGATAACTATATTTTCGGAAGAGAGATTGTTGCCAGTAATGAAGCCACTCACGATGAATTAAGTGAGGTAGTGAATAAGTTGATGGTATACTAAATGCAGTCTTTTTTTACTAATATTGCTATAGGAATACTATGGTTAGGTTGTTTATTACCTTTGCGTGTTCTTTATGTTTTCTCTGATTTTTATTATGTATTAATTCGGTTGATAGGATACCGTCGTTCTGTTATTGATGAAAATCTGAAATATTCTTTTCCTGAAAAGTCAGCTAAAGAAATAAAACAAATTCGAAACCGGTTTTATCGTCATTTCTGTGATACGTTTATGGAGACAACAAAGCTTCAGACGATATCAGAAATTGAAATGAAGAAAAGAGTGAAATTCAATAATATTGAATTGTTGGATAAGGCATATGATGAGGGGAAGGACGTAATCGCGGTTTTGGCTCATTATAATAATTGGGAATGGATTCCAAGCGTAAACCTTCATTGCAAGGCTTTAGGATGTGATGTATACAGACCACTAAAAAACAAACCCTTTAATGCTTACATGTTAAAGTTAAGAGAACGATGGGGTAATCGTAATTTTACAATGAAAGCTACATTGAAAGAGGTAATTAAGTTAAAGCAAAAGAATGAGCGTTTTGCTCTTGGTTTAATTGCTGATCAGAGTCCGGGTGAACCTGAAATTCAATATTGGACCAGGTTTTTAAATCAGAATACAGCTGTATTGACAGGCCCGGAGAAGATTGCAAAAATAACAAAGTCACCGGTTGTATTCTTTGATATGAGGAAAGTAAAAAGGGGTTATTATGAGGTTGATATTATTCCTTTAGTTGAAGATCCGGATAAAACTCAACCCTATGAAATTACCGAAAAGTACATTCGGTATTTAGAAAAAGTTATCATTGATAAGCCTGAATATTGGTTATGGTCGCATCGCCGATGGAAATATTCAGAAGAAAGAATATATACGAATTAACTGTTAGCTAACGAATGTCAAAAACTGCTGTCGTAATTTTAAACTGGAACGGAAAATCTCTGCTAGAGAAATTTCTACCAGTAGTCATTAAATATTCTGATCGTCCGGATGTTGAAATTATTGTGGCAGATAATGCTTCTTCTGATGATAGTCTGAACTATCTTAAAAATAATCATCCAAGTGTACGTGTTGTATCTTTAGACCGTAATTATGGATTTGCAGGTGGATATAATAAGGCATTGGAGCTAATTGATGCTGACTATTATTTGCTTCTGAACAGTGATGTTTCTCCAGAACCTCATTGGCTTGATCCACTAATTGATGAAATGGATAGGGATAGAGAATTAGCAGCCTGTATGCCAAAAATACGTGCCTTTAATGATCCTCATAAGTTTGAGTATGCCGGTGCCTCAGGAGGCTACATTGATAAGTTTGGATATCCTTTTTGTCGCGGTCGGATTTTGAATGAGATTGAGGAAGATAAGGGGCAGTATAATGATTCAATATCAATTTTTTGGGCAACAGGTGCTGCACTAATGATAAGAGCTGATTTATATCGTTCAGCCGGTGGTTTAGATGAATCATTTTTTGCACACATGGAAGAGATTGATCTGTGTTGGCGTTTAAAAAATATGGGGTACGAGATTAAGGTTTTTCCAGCGGCGGAAGTTATACATGTTGGCGGCGCAACTCTGGATCAGCAACACCCACGTAAAACCTACCTAAACTTCAGAAATAACCTGGTGATGATGTTTAAGAATCTTAGTTCGAAAAGTTTATTACCTATACTTTTTATTCGAATGATTTTAGATGGAGTGGCAGCCATTCATTTTGGGGTTAAAGGCGAATGGAAATTTTTTATGGCCGTTTTTAATGCTCACATGGCTTTTTACAGCAGAATACCTTCAGCCTTAAAAAAACGTCGTGAGCAAAAGTCCCTTTGGGTGAAATCGAAACATATTGAAGTATATCCTCAAAGTATTATTTGGGCATTTTACTTTAAGAAGATAACTCGTTTTAGTCAGCTAAAACACTTTAGATTATATAAAAGGTAGAATTTCTTCCAATTTATTACTTCTCGAACCTTTGATTAAAATGTATGAGTCATTTGGCTGATTTAGTTTTAGGTAATCAATACACTCTTTATTAGTTGAGAAGTGGTTGTAGTTGGAATTTAAGTTCTTAAATTCATCCCCAATAAGAATTACAGAATTGAAATTGCATTTTTTCAGAATGTTAATCAGCTTCTTGTGCTCTTCAACAGAATCTGAACCTAACTCCTTCATTCCCCCAAGAATAATAAGTTTATTATTTTCTTTTATCCGGTCAAAATTATCCAATGCAACAGCCATACTTGAAGGATTGGCATTGTATGCATCCATGATAATTCTGTTTTTATCAGTTTTTATCAACTGAGAGCGGTTATTAGTTGGTTGGTATTTATTTAAAGCTTCATTAATTGAAGTTGGATCAACATCAAAATATCTTCCTATTGCAATGGCAGCGTTTATATTTTCGAGATTATAGGATCCTATCAGGTTGGTTTGGGTTTCAAATTCCTTATTGAGCTTTTTGTCAGACCATTTAATATTTACAAATGGTGTTAACTCCGCAATTTGTGCCTCGATTTCAGCGTTAACCCCGTATTCTATTCTTTTATTATTTAAGGATGCCATCTCCTTGAGATGGAGGTTGTTCTTATTGATAAATATTGGCTTATCGTTCTTTAAGGCATATTGATACATTTCACCTTTAGCCTTTTTTACCCCTTCAAATGATCCGAAACCTTCCAGGTGAGCTTTCCCCACGTTAGTGATTAAACAATAATCCGGTTCTGCAATATTACAAAGCAATTCAATTTCTCCTATATGGTTGGCACCCATTTCAACAATACCTATTTCTAACTCATCAGTAAAAGATAATAATGTCAATGGAACGCCAATGTGGTTATTGAAATTGCCTGCAGTTGCTTTACAATGGTATTTTTCAGAAAGAACTGCATTTATTAGTTCTTTTGATGTTGTTTTGCCATTGGTACCTGTAATTGAGATAATAGGAAATGGAAGCTTTCTTCTATGGAATTGTGCTAGTTTTTGAAGTGTCTCAAGTGTATTATTAACTATAAATACGTTTTGTAAGTGGCTGAGTTTTTCATCGCTGGCAATAGCATATCGGGCACCATTGGATAAAACTTCTTCAACATATTTATTACCGTCAAAATTGTCGCCTTTTAGGGCAACAAAAATTGCGCCATTGGAACAGTTTCGACTGTCTGTTGATAGTTCTGAAGAGTCACAAAATGCCTTATAGATATCTGTTAATTCTGCCATTATCTCAAAAGTTAATTTACCGATAGCGAAAATAAAAAAAAAGAGGCTGACTTGAATAGTCAACCTCTATATCTATGGAATTATCTGGTTCTTTATTATTGTTTTCCTTTTATCGGACTACCAACACGTGTCATAGCACAACGGAAACCTAAGTCATCACGACTTTCACGTTCGTCCAGATAACGACGTGCACCAGGGCTTAACCAGTAGGCGCGGTCTCTCCAGCCTCCACCTTTGTAAACTCTTGAACGGTCGCTTACCAAGCTACCTAAGCTACTGTTTGGTGCTCCTGAGTACATATTTCCAGTTCCTGATTGTGAATCTACCCAAGATGAACCTTCAGTAATGTTGGTTACTGCATCTCCATCCTCGAAGTTGCGGTTGTCAGCAGTACGATAATTTTTACGGTTCATAATGTCTTTATCCGTTTCGTTTCTGTAGCGGATATGTCCTAGACTGTCTTTTTCAACGATAAATCCTTCTTCGTCTAATACTTTTTGTTGGAAAATATTACCACGGTATGGACTGAATTCATCCATGTCTTCGAATGATAATGGACGATAAACGTCAGCTACCCATTCGTTAACATTACCAGCCATACAGTACAAACCGAAATCGTTAGGATAATATGAATGAACATCAACAGTAATGTCACCAGCATCATTTAAGTCACCAGCCATACCCATCATATCACCAGTTCCTCTAACGAAGTTAGCCATCATCTTACCACGTTCTTTCTTATCAGCATTACGTAAAATGTGACCATCCCAAGGATAAATACGACGGTTTGTCATTCTTTCGTCATATGAGTTACCGATTAATCCAAGAGCAGCATATTCCCACTCAGCTTCGGTTGGGAGACGATATTTTGGTAAAAGTAAACCATCATCCCATCTTACTCTTCGACTTTCGTTATTTGGATTAAGGTCTTCCATAGGTCTTTTACCCTGGATTCCCTCATATTGTCCATATAAATAAGCTTCTGTATCAAATACGTTTTCGTTTTGTTGGTTAACATCAAATTCAAGAATTCCTTCGTTAACCAAAATCATTTCGTTCACACGGTCAGTACGCCATTTGCAATAATCCCTTGCCTGACTGTGGTTTACACCAACTACTGGATATTCAGAATAGGCTGGGTGGCGGAGGTAGTTTTCAACCATTGGCTCATTGTAAGCCATTGGACGACGCCATACCAATGTATCAGGCAATGCCTTTCTGTATACTTCAGGGTAATCAACATATACACGGTTGACCCAGAATAGATATTCACGGTAATCAACGTTTTTTACCTCAGTTTCATCCATGTAAAATGAAGGAACGGTTACTCTACGTGGAGAATTATTCCATTCGTAAAGAACATCCTGTTCTACACGACCCATGATGAAGGTACCACCTTCAATAAATACAAGACCTGGTCCTGTTTCTTGCTCATAACCAGATTTGTATTCAAATCCACCGTTATCAGGAGTATTGTATTCCCATCCTGTAGCAGATGAAACACTTTGGTTGCCTTTACCACCTTTGCATGATGAGAAACCTATCATACTTAAAGCAAAAACAGCCAGAATAATTCCGTTTTTAATCCTCATAGCTTTATAGTATTGTATTCTATTATTCACGTTTTTATGAATCAAATAAACTAAAAGTAAAGTTCAATTGACGTTGTTATACTGCAAAAATAAAAAAAGGTTATACCAAACGAAGGTTTAGTTCTATTTTTTTGTTCACAATATAACTAAGAGCAATTTTTCTTTAGTCTAAACGTTAAATATAGGAAAATCTTATGCTGAAAGATTTATTTTTGTGTCTTTTATTAAAAGGATGGTGGAATTAGAAGGTTTATATTGTGTTCTGACAATGCAAGGATAAACTTTTAATGCTTTAGTAACGTTTGTATTACGTAGTTGAAAAGAGAATGAATAAAAAAATCATTTTAAGTTTTATTACTTTGTTTGTCCTGGTTGGATTAAATGCTCAATCATTTAACGAATCAATTGATATTAAATGGAATATCTGTAATGAATATCAACCATCCCTGAGTTTCGATAAACAATCAGGACAATCAGAAGAAGGATTGCCATTGCTATTATTACAATATCCAATTCATTCAAATATTTCGATAGATAATATTGATGTTCAATTTAAACCAATTGAATTATCTGCATTAAATGCTTTCGAAGCGACTATTTTGGGAAAAATAAGCCAACAAGCTGTTTCTACTATTAAAAAGCATATTGTTACCATCAGCAAGCAAAATTATCTTGAATTAGAAATAATACCAATTGTACACAATGAACAATTGATGGCCTATAATAAGGTATCAAGGTTTCAATTAGAAGTAGTGCTTCCTGAAGTAGATTCTTTAAAAGAAAATTTAAAATCAGAATTAAGTATTAAAAAAGCTTCTAATTCAGTATTAAGTTCTGGTAAATGGGTTAAAGTTTCGATTAGTGAATCGGGAGTTTATAAAATTCCATATTCTGTTTTAACTTCCTGGGGCTTTAGTAGTGGACAAAAAGTTAAGATTTTTGGTAATGGTGGAAATATGTTACCGAAGTTTAATGGAGCAAGTAGATTGGATGACTTGCAAGAAAATGCTGTAATGCATTACAATAATGCAATTTATTTTTATGCTCAGGGGCCGGTAAAATGGACATATAATTCTCAACGTGATATGTTTCTTCATCAAATACACGATTATGCAGATGAAGCATATTATTTTTTAACGGAGGATGTTGGGGAAGGTAAAATGGTACAAACTTCTTCTGAATCATACGAAACCTATACAAATGAAACGAGTGAATATGACAGTTATACTTTCTTTGAGTTAGAGATGTATAATTTAATTAAATCAGGAAGAACTTGGTATGGAGAGAGAATTTTAGCTGGTGGACAGCAACAATATGATTTTACTTTTACAAATCTAATTAAAGATAAACCAATTAAACTTTTAACAAGTGTTATTGGCCGATCTAACTTAAGTTCAAATATTCAGACTTTTGTTAATGGATCACTAACAGCATTACAATCTATTTCTATCCCTTCAGTTGATTACGGGACAACAACAGGGAGTGTAGCTCAGGAGGGAATTGGACAATCTTCTTTTTATAGTAATAGTCCTGATGTTTCACTTGTATTACAATATAATACATCCGCCAGCGGAGCTTACGGAAACCTAGATTATTATTGTTTAAATGCTAAAGAATCGTTGGTTTTAAAAGGTCAACTTGAGTTTAGAAATAAGGATGTAGTTGGAAATGGTAATACAACCAGATTCTACATTTCTAATACCAATAGTTCTTCTGTATTGTGGGATATAAGTAATCATATAGCACCTGTTCAATTGAAAATTGAAGATTACGGTGCTAAGAGCGGTTTTACAACTTCAACAGGTTATATTAAAGAGTTTGTTGTTTTTGATCCTACTGCAGCTGATTTTTCGCAACCTACTTATGTAAAAGAAATAGAAAATCAGGATTTACATGGTGAGGCAGTACCTGAAATGTTAATTGTTTCTCATCCTTTGTTTATAGAGCAGGCTAAAAGATTAGCTCAACTTCATAATCAAAAAACAGGTTTACAGTGTTTAATTGTTGAACCAGAACAGATTTATAATGAATTTTCTTCCGGGCAGCCAGATGTAAGTGCTATTAGGGATTTTGCGCGTTATTTATATGATAAGGGTAAAGAAAAGTTCAAATATTTATTACTATTTGGCAATGGTTCATTTGATAACAAAAGTACAGACTCAGATAACACTAACTTTATATTGACCTATCAATCAGAAAACTCAATCAATTATTCAAATTCATATACATCAGATGATTTTTTTGGATTGCTTGATGCAACTGAAGGTGAATATATTCAAAGTAACAAACTGGATATTGGTATCGGTCGTTTTCCTGTTAATACATTGCAACAAGCTAAAATAGTGGTTGATAAAATAGAGAAGTATATGTTTGATCCAGTGTTCTCGAACTGGAAATCAACATTGACTTTTGTGGGAGATGATGGTGATAATAATCTGCATATGAGGCAGGCTGAATTATTGACGCAAAAAGTTAAACTGGCCCATCCTGGATTCGACATGACTAAAATCTATTTTGATGCATATGATAAGGTGACGACTTCATCGGGTGATCGCTATCCTGGTGTGAATGAAGCTGTAGCTGAAGCGTTAAATCAAGGCACTTTAATTTTTAATTATACAGGACATGGCGGTGAAAGGTACTTGGCTCATGAGAATATCCTGGATAAATCAGCTATACAAAGTTTGTCTAATTTTAGTGTGTTACCTTTATTTGTTACAGCTACCTGTGAATTTAGCAGATATGATGATTGGACAATGACGGATGGGACTGCCGGGGAAGCTGTTTTGACAACTCCAAATGGCGGAGGTGTTGCTCTTTTGACAACAACAAGAGTAGCCTGGTCGAGTTCCAATTTCGATATTAACACAAATCTTTACAATTACATTTTTGAAAAAGATGCTAATGGAGAGAAGCTACGTTTAGGGGATATAATAAAGTCAACAAAAAATGCATCAGGTAATACGATCAACAAATTAAACTTCACTTTATTAGGAGATCCTGCCTTACAATTAAATTATCCTACAAACAATATCTCAATTAACAAAATTAACGATGAAATAGATCCTGCCAAACAGGATACTCTGAAGGCTTTGGATCTGATATCAATTGAAGGTGTTATAGGTGAAGGACAAGAAAATATGTTTGAGGATGGCACAGTAACTGTGAAGGTTTTTGATAAGCCTGTTACTATAACCACATTAGGAAATGGCGGTACGGTGCCTTTTGAATTTGAGGTTTATCAAAACAGAATATTCAAAGGAGATGTAGAT
This sequence comes from uncultured Carboxylicivirga sp., assembly GCF_963674565.1. Lineage (NCBI taxonomy): Bacteria > Pseudomonadati > Bacteroidota > Bacteroidia > Marinilabiliales > Marinilabiliaceae > Carboxylicivirga > uncultured Carboxylicivirga sp. The sequence goes on along the minus strand of NZ_OY771430.1, from coordinate 2,845,753 downwards.
GTAAAGAATGATACATTTAATGTTTCTTTTATGGTACCGAAGGATATCAGATACCATGTTGGAAACGGAAGAGTTAGTTTTTATGGTTCTGATATTAATAAAGTCGAGGCATTCGGAGCCAATAACGAAATAATGGTCGGCGGAGTTACGGATAATCAGGTTAATGATGAGGATGGGCCGGAAATAGCAATATGGTTGAATAATGAAGGGTATAAAAGTGGTGATATTACCGGAACACGCCCGATACTGCATGCAACATTTTATGATCAAAGTGGAATTAATACCAGTGGAGTTGGTATCGGGCATGATATAACCCTGACGATTGATGATGAAAGAGCCGGTTCTTCAGTATTAAACGAATATTATAATTCAAATAATAATGATTATCAAAGAGGAACTTTGTCTTATCAGTTGAGTAAAATGGAAACTGGGCGACATAAGCTGGAACTCAAAGCATGGGATAATTTGAATAATTCTACTTCAATTGTTATAGAGTTTGTGGTTGAGTTGAGTGGTGAGTTAAATGTTAATAATACAATGCTGTATCCAAATCCGGTTATGTCAGGCGAAACAATCAAAATTTCGTTTGATCATGATGCTCCTAATTCGATGCTGGACGCCACATTGCGATTGTTTGATTTAAGTGGTCGCTTAATTGATTTAACAGAACAACAGGTTTCATCTGTTGGAGGAGCTGTATCACCATTCGATTATCAGCTTTCGTCATTTGTACCTAAAGGCCTTTATATTTTACAATGTGAGTTTGTTGGAGACGAAGGCCAAACAGGCCTATTTTCCAAAAAAATATTAGTAGTTGAATAATAATTATCAAATTTTACAGTTTCATCTATATCACTTTGGGGAAAACTGGTGTAAATTTGAACTTTCAAAATAGTTAATAGAATTAGTATGAAGAAAAATTTATTAAAGATCGGTTCAGTAATTTTCATCCTGTCTTTAAACTTTATATTCATTAAGGCGCAAACCTCTATACAAACGGCTGTTCCTTTTTTAAATATCAATCCTGAATCGCGATCAGGAGGTATGGGAGATGCCGGTGTAGCTTCTTCGCCTGACATGAACTCGCAGTATCTTAACCCGGCAAAATATGCTTTCATTGAGAGCAGTATGGGTGTATCTATTTCATTTACACCATGGTTGAGAGCTTTAGTGAACGATATTAATATGTCATATTTGACATATCATTATCGTATTGATAAAATGCAAACAGTAAGTGCATCTTTGCGTTATTTCTCTCTTGGACAGATTACTTTTACCGGAGCAGACGGAGTTGCAACCTATACTGGAAATCCTAACGAGTTTGCATTGGATGCTGCTTATTCAAGAGTTTTATCAGAAAAATTTTCGGGTGCTGTGGCCTTTCGTTATATACGATCGGATTTAACCAGTGGTACTGCTGAAGATTTACAGGCTGGTAATGCTTTTGGAGCTGATGTGGCTTTTTATTTTCGTACCCCGTTGAAGGTAAATCGTAATGATGCTGCTTTTACAGCCGGTATGAATATCTCTAATATGGGATCTAAAATTAGTTATGATGGTGTTAATAAAGAGTTTATTCCGGCTAATTTAAGACTAGGTGTTGGTTATGAAATGGAAATGGATAAGTATAACTCTATCTCATTTGCTTTTGATGTGAATAAATTATTAGTGCCTTCAGCTCAGTTAAATCAGGACGATACTGAGGATGTTGAAAACTTATCAGTGCCTGCGGCCATTTTTAAATCTTTTGGTGATCATCCGGACGGAATGTCGGGTGAAGTACAGGAGCTGACATTCTCATTAGGAGCCGAATACTGGTATGATAAACAATTTGCTTTACGTGCAGGTTATTTTCATGAACACGAAAGTCAAGGCAACAGAAAGTATGCTTCTGCCGGTGCAGCTCTGAGATTTAATATGTTTCAACTTGATGCGTCTTATATTATTCCTATGGTTGCAAATAATCCACTTGCCAATACCATGCGTTTCTCTCTTTCATTCGATTTGAGTGAAATGGCTGGCGGCAAGAGAAAACGTTAAGACTGGATTATGAAAATACGGGTAGGATTTGGATACGATGTACATAAGCTGGGTGAAGACGAAGAGCTATGGATTGGAGGTATAAAAATCGATCATATTAAAGGAAGTATAGGTCATTCAGATGGTGATGTTTTAATACATGCCATCTGTGATGCTTTATTAGGAGCTGCTAATATGAGAGATATTGGTTATCATTTTCCTGATAATGATCCTTCTTTGAAAGGAATAGACAGTAAGATTCTAATGAAAAAGACTGTTGAATTGATTGAAGGAAAAGGTTTTTCAATTGGTAATATTGATTCAACCATAGCATTGCAAACACCTAAGTTAAAAGATCATATTCCAACGATGCAAAAGGTTTTGGCCGAAACCATGTCAATTGATATAGAAGATATTGCCATAAAAGCAACAACAACCGAAAAACTAGGGTTTGTTGGAACAGAAGATGGAATAGCGGCTTATGCTACTGTATTGATTTCAAAATAATAAGTCATGAATGAAGTAGAAAAATTAGTTCAGGATAAAGACGCGATTGTACTTTACTTTTCGCACGATGCATGCAATGTATGTAAGGTGCTTAAACCAAAAGTGAAAGAATTAATAGTTGAAAAGTATCCTAAGTGCGAATTTTCTTATGTAAACACAGTGGAGCAGCCTGAATTGGCGGCCAACTTTCAGGTGTTTGCAGTTCCTACTGTTTTGGTTTATTTTCAGGGCAAAGAGTACTACCGCTTTAGTAGAAATATTGGCTTGGGACAAATTGATGAAGCCATTGCCCGCCCTTATCAGCTGTTATTTTAGTATAACATACCTCAGACGGGCAATAATTCAATCAGGGAGTCGTTTTCTCCTTTATAATAATTGTTTATTTTTGAGTTTTTATTAAACATTGGAGTTAATGCCCTTTTTGTCGAATACTTACCGAAATATTTCTTTCATTCTGATTCTGTTTGTTTTATTTTCCTGCTCGGGAGGTAAGAAAATGGGAAATGCCAATAAAGCATATTTAATTGGGGAATATGACAGGGCTGTAAAACAATTCAAAAAAGCTTACCGAAAAGAAAAAAACAGGTATACTAAAGGTGAAATTTCGTTTTATTTGGGCGAATGTTATAGGAATACAAATAAATACAGCAAAGCAGCCAGTAGTTACAGTAAAAGTGTAAGATATAAATACGAAAACATAGAAGCTGAATTGTATCTGGCTCAATGTTATCTGGCATCAGGTAAGGTTGATGAGGCAGAAAAAGCTTTTAAAAGTTACCTGGATAAAAAGGCACTTGACAAAAGAGCACAGAATGGTCAGGCTTCCATTCGGTTGGTTCAATCTGATTCGATTAAAACCAGATATCTGGTTGATAAAGTTAAAGGCTTAAGTAATACTCGTTTTAGTGATTTCTCACCTTGTTATGCCAGCACTGAGTATGATCAGGTATATTTTTCATCGATGCGTACTGAGAAGAAGTCGAGAAAGAGAAACCGCATTACTGGTCAGGGAGCCTCTAATATTTATATGGCACGCATAGATGCAAAAGGTAAATGGACGGATCCCGAACCTCTTGACGAAACTATCAATACCGAATTTGATGAAGGTGCAGGAACCATGTCTTCTGATGGTAAGACGATGTATTTTACACGCTGCCCATATAACAATGAAGAACCATTGACTGCTCAGATGTTTGAAGTGAGTCGTTCGGGAGGTAAGTGGGGAGAGCCAACGCAAATAACCATTGGAGGTGATAGCATATTGGTGGCTCATCCGGCTGTTTCACCTGATGGAGGAACCATTTATTTTGTTAGTGATATGCCGGGTGGAGAAGGAGGTAAAGACCTATGGAAAGCTCAAAAAGGGGGTGAAAGTGGATGGGAAGAACCTGTTAACCTGGGTAATGTTATAAATACTCCTGGAGATGAATTATATCCTTATGTAAGAAATGATGGTACCCTTTACTTTGCTTCCAATGGTCTTGTTGGATATGGAGGACTGGATATTTATCGTGCTGTCTTTGATGAAGAAGAAGGTTATTACAAAGTAACAAATCTTGGTCGCCCGATTAACAGTGAGAGCGATGATTTTAGTATTATCTTCAAAGGGATGGAAGAAGAAGGATTGTTTAGTTCCTCAAGAGGTAGTTCAAAAGGTGTGGACAACATCTATTCATTTATTCTTCCAAAGCTTGAATTCAGTATGAGAGGTAAGGTGTTTGATCAGAAGGAGGAAACGCCTATCAGCAATGCTTATGTGCGATTAATAGGAACAGATGGTACCAATATTAAGCTAAATGTAAAGGAAGACGGATCGTTTGGCCTTCAGTTGAAGAAGCAAACTGATTATGTTTTTATGGTGGCTTCAAAAGGCTTCTTTAATTATAAGTATAAATTTACAACGGTAGGATTAAGTGATAATAAGGAGTTTGAATTTGAAGTGCCAATGATGCCAATGGAAGATGCCATTGTTTTTCAAAATATCTACTTCCAGAACGGTAAATATGAATTGAACAATGATTCAAAGCAGGAATTGGACAGGTTGGTTGCTATTCTGGATATGAATCAGAATATTGTTTTGGATATTGCAGCTCATGCTTCGGGTGAGGGTGACGAAACAGAATCGATTGTATTAAGTCAGAAAAGAGCTGAAGCCGTAATGGATTACTTGCTTTTAAAAGGTGTTAAAACACAGCGTTTATCGGCTAAAGGATATGGAGATAGTCAACCTGTTAAAGTAGATGCTAAACTGGCTGAAAGATATGACTTCTTAACTGAAGGAACTGAGTTGACTGAGATTAATATCAATCGAATAAAAGGGAATAATAATAAACGGGTTGCTCACGAAATCAATCGTAGAATTGAGTTTAAGGTTAAAAAAGACGACGATTCAGAATAATTGTTTAACCCATTGAACAAGTGGATCTGCAAGATATGTCAGTGAAAAGGTCCATAAAAGTATTCCGATAATCATATAAGACAAAAACTTTCGTCTGTCACTTACTAGTGCCAAACCAATTAATAAAGCGAGAATAGGGCCTATTAAGCCACTTACCATCAATCCAAGGGCGGCAATACCATACTTATCCATCCATAGGGTAAACTTCTTTTTGTTATTCTCCAGCTTGTTTTTACCAAATCGGTTCATCATCCAGTTTCTGGTTTTATCTCCGGCAAAGAATAAGATGAATGTAAAAGAAATGGATCCTAATGAGGTTGAAAGGGCTGTTAACATTGGGCTTAATCCAACAGCAATACCCATAGCAACACCTTTGTAAAAACCTGCAGCTCCAGAAATATAAACTGCAAAAAATTTAGCTAATTCTTCCATCCTGAATTTTGTTGCTGCAATGATAATAATATTCAGTAACTCATAAAAACCAAGCTTTGCTATAATGTTGTAGTTTTTATCTGATGACGACTATTACTGTTCGCTGAAAAGTTGAAATGGAATCGCTCATTCATCTGCTTTTTTGCCCATTTGTTGGGCGATAAAACTGATAATAACCAGCTGAATGGCATGGTATAGCATAATAGGAAGCAACATTAATCCTTGAGCAGCCATTCCTTTAAACAGAACGCTTGACATAACAGATCCGTGTACCAACGATTTTTTTGATCCACAAAAAAGGGCTGTGATACGATCGTTGCGGCTTAGCTTTAGCCATTTACTCAATTGACTAATTGTAGTATAGATAATGCTGAATAATGCCAATACAGAAACCAGAATAATCAGCAAATTAATCCATGGTATTGATTCAAAAAGCTTACTGTTAAATGATTTGGCAAAGCTTTTATATACGATTAGAAGGATAATGCTTTTGTCAAAAAAGGCCAGCTTTTTACTGTTTTTTCTCACAAACTTTCCCCAATATCGATGTAAAAGCAACCCAATAAATACAGGCAATAGAATTTTAAGGAAAAGGCTGATCAGGATTCCGGATAATTCAAATGAAGCATTGGTAGTGTTTATAAATAATCCAACCCAAAGAGGGGTGATCAATATGCCAATTAATCCTGATAAACTGGCATTAAAAATAGCTCCGGGTACGTTTCCTTTTGCCATCACAACCATTACAACGGATGAAGAAACTGTTGAAGGTAATGCTGCCAGAAAAAAGATGGCGAGCCAAATCAGTTTTGACTCATTACTTGTAAGCAAAGGATAAAAGGCTAATAATAGTATAGGAAATAAAGCAAAGGTAGTTAACTGCACCAATAAGTGAAGTTTGATATTATTCATACCCTGCCGCATTTCGTGCGGACTTAGTTTTAAACCGTAAAAGAAGAAAATAAGAGCGATACCAATTTGAGTGATCTTTTCTAATGAAAACCAACCATTATACAATGCTGGTTCAGGTGCGAGCCAACCTAATACAATCATGGCCATTAAAGCCAGAATAAATGGGTCTATTATTTTTTTCATTTAAATGTTTTGGTAAATATAAGCTGAAATAAATTGACACATGACTTTATTGTTTTTATCAACATCTTTTGTAACTATTTTCGATACTATGTGTTAAATGAAGAGATGCAATTAGTCATTGATTGCACAATCAAAAATATTTTACCTTTGAATTATTATTCTAACTTAAATCAATATAAGTATGGCAGTGTTTAACTATTCCAGGTTTTTTAATGAGAATACCGAGTTGGGGCAGTTGATTTATGAAAAATGTCAGAAGTATAAATCAGGTGAATTGGTTTATGCTCAGGATTCCAATATGAACCATGCTTATTACGTGAAGAGCGGTTTGCTAAAGATATACAGAAGTGGTGCCAGGGGCGAACAGCAGATTGTCCGCTTAGTGAAAGAAGGAAGCTTAATCGGATTTCATTCAATGCTTTCTGACGAGCCCGAAGTAACAGGTTGCGAGAGTTTAAATGATGCTCAGGTTTGTATTATTCCGGGTGATTTGTTGAAAGACTCGATGAAAAAGGATAAGGCATTATCGGAGTTGATAATGAAACAAACATGTGAAGAATTAAAGCAGACATGTAATTCAATGCTTGAAATATCGCAAAAAACAGTACGTGGCCGATTAGCTAACCTGTTTTTAAAGTTACAGGAGCTTTTCCAGGCGAAAGACGATGAAGCTATTCCTCTGGTCATTTCAAGGGTTGATATGGCTCGTTGGATTGGCACTTCAAAAGAGTCGGTAAGTCGATTGATAACTGAATTTAAGGAGGACGGTATTCTTACCTTTAGTCGTAACGAAATACGGATTAACAGTAAAGATAAGCTTAATAAAATAGTGATGATATCATAAAAGAAACGCCTTCCAGATTCGGAAGGCGTTTTTTCTTGTTTACTATTCTTTAAATATCTTCATTTTCTTCGTACCATCAGTCGTTGCTATTACGACAAGGTAATAACCTGTTGCTGCCTGATTGATGTTGAATTCATACTCAGATATCTCGCTAATATTCTCAAAGGATTTTGAATCAATTAGCTGTCCTCGCATATTATAAATTTTTACATCAGCGGCATTATTATTCAGTTCTTCTAATCTAATCTTAAATATACCATTTGTTGGGTTTGGATAAATGGTAAATTCATCATCATTTCCACTGTTCACAAGATTATCAACATTTGTTGAACCATCTTTTTTAACTGTAACAGCAAATGTTACCTGGCCCACATCAGTCCCTGAAGTTGCCTGAAGGGTAATTAAAGCCAATCCCGCAGTGCTGTTCTCATAACTAAGCATCAATGTATTGTTGTTTATCGATGCTGAAACTGCAGAAGGCGTTGAGTTGCTGGCTAATGTTAAGGTAATATCGGCACCTGTTTTATGTCCAAATACATTGCTGATATTAATAGCATCACTCAGAGATGTGGTCAATCTGTCAAGGTTAGGTAATTTTTCGCTGATGTAAAGTGGATTCGCTGATTCACCTGTAAACAATCCTCTTCCGTGGGTTGCAACAATAACCTTACCATCAAATTCACTTGCTTTAACACGGTTGCAAACAACATTGCCAAGGTTATTACTGTCTATATTAGTCCATTGAGTTGAGGCTCCAGCCAGTGTACTGGTTTCATATGCACCAATACTGGTTGATACGTAATAGGTTTTTACTCCGTTCCAGTTTAAAATAGCTGCACTTCTTATGGATGGACCAGGTAAGGCTTCTGTGGCTGCTAGATTACCATCTATAATAGTAAAAGTTGCTCCTCCGTCAGTTGAATGAAAAAGAGAAGGAACTCCATAGTTGGCAAACACCACAATAATTTCATCGGCATCATAAGGATTAACAGCGATATAGTATGGGTACGAACCCTCAGAGGCAGCACTCATTGTAATTGTTGTTCTGCTGATTGCAGATTCTTCAGCTACACTGTTATCCACTCTGTATAAATTTGGGAATGTCCCGGTATATGTCGCATAATAGAAAATATGGCTTGGGACTTTAGACGAAGCCATGGTGGTAATTACTTCACCTGGTACATCAAGTACCGCAGGAGCATACCATCCTTCCGTTGTGGTTCCTGAATTATAATTACTTATATTTTCAACGTTCAGATTAATCCAGAGTTGCTCTCCTCCTGCATAATACATGGTTGTATCACCGGTTGGATCGATACAAAAAGGATTGATAAAAAGCTGCCCGGTTGCATCTGTTGGTGTAATTTGTGACCAATTATAGGGGCCTGAAGAAGAATATGGATTTAATGGATCACCCGTTGTTTGATTATATCCTGTTCGCATTAAACTTCCGTTTTGAGTTGAAATATATGCGTAATTTGGAGATAAATAACAATAGGAGCCATCACCCGTACTGATGTCAACAGAAGATGAACTGCCGGTTTTAAAGAAGGGGGAACCATTGTCCTGAGTACCTCCAAGATAACGAGTCTCATTAGCCATCATGGGATTTGCCAAAGTATAAAATTGCGTCACATTATATCCATTGTTCATATCCTGCCAGGGAAGTAACTCAGGAATAGTAATACTTTGGGTAATATCAGATACGTAACTTAAACCTCCATCATGACCGCTCCAAACAGCATTAGCATTGGAAGGATCAAAAACAGTAATGTGACAATCAGGATGGTGATTTGGATAAAAAAAGACATTGGAACCTTCTGGGCCATATCCGCCAATCCATCCAAAATTGATATCTGGTGTTGTGGCAAAGGCATCACTTGATCGGAATAAAGATGTACTGCCAACGATTACAAAATCATCATCGTCAGGTTTAACCGCTAATGTCATATTGTAACTGCCCTGGCTTCCTAAAGAACCGTAGGTTGGAAGATTGGCTGTTCGATCGGTCAAATATGAATTTGCTACAGTTGACTGATTGATATGAACAACATGAAAATATGGTGTTGAACCATCAACCGTATAAACATAGGCTATGTTAGGGTTGGATGGAGCAAATTTAACTACACTTCGTGAAAAAGTTGTTGGGAATCCATCCGGATTAGTCGATTCCATTTCAATTTTTGTAAAAACTGATGATCCAACCGGACGATAATAAACACCTGCTGACATAGTTTTATCTGCATCATAACCATACTCTGACAAAGTAACAATCATATTACCGTTGCTGTCAATGTCAAAATCGGAATAATAATGATCATTACTACCTCCAATGACAGCTCCAATCTTATATTCACCCAAATTTTCATAGGCATAAATTATACCATAGCTGTGTGCTGCAATGTAAATGGTACCCGTGATAGGATCAACCATTATTTTGGATGCATAATCCAGTAAACTATTCCATGAATATGGATTGGTATCATCAATGATAGCTTCCCACGTTACACCATTATCTGTTGATCGATGTAAGCCATACCCAGTATAATAGGCACTTCGGGCATTAGCTGAGTTGCCCGAAAATTCACCACCAACATAATACCATGTATCCTGGTGCCCAATTCGGGTATCCTGACAGATGGAATTAACAGCGAATGATTCGGTTTGAGTGGTTTGCAGCGACCATGATTGTCCCTTGTCTGTAGATCTCCAGATTCCACCGGAAACACCACCAGCCAGAACATGATTTGCATTTCGAATATCAATTGCTAAAGCTCTAGTGCGGCCACCTACATCACCAGGACCAACTTCAGACCAGGTGTAATTATCAGCTTGAGTACTTTTAAGATTTAATGCTTTAAATTGATTGAAAAGTGCTACTTCTTTTGTTCTGATTCCTTCTGGAATTGAATTAGTGGAAGGATCTCTAAGTACATTGAAAAAGAATTCATCTCTTTCTTCGGCTGAGCCGGGAGTGGCTTTGGGAGAAAAACTGGATTTAATTCTGGTTGCAGCAAAACCGTCCTTAATTTCTGATTTTTGATTTAGAAAATAAATTGCCAAAATAGCAAGAATGCTTGCTGCAAAAAGAATGGAGTATTTAAATAAATGTTTTTTCATTTTTAGGTTTAAGATTTAGTCAATTTTAATAAGTGTCCAATGTTTGTTTTCTTGTTGATTTTCATCGCCTTTTAATAAGGCTTTTATTTTTTTTTCTTTTAGTGAATCATCTATTTCGTCATTTAATAAGAGTAACTCTTCTCCCCTTAAAATAACAGGAGCTTGTCTGCCTCTTTTCAAAACAGTTGAAACAATAAAGAAGGTTTTATCTTCTTTCATTATTATTTGGCCCTCAGCCAAAATTGAATTCATTTCAATAGGTTGCTCAGATGGAACAGCAGGTCTGCCCATATTTTCAGACGAAGTTTCTGCAATACTTTTCTTTTGTGAAGAGCATGATAAAATAAGAACTGTGATTACAAATACAGTTAAAAACTTTATTCCAGACATTAAATTGTTTTTTCAATTGTTCTGAAAGATAAGCTAATATTTTTAGTTACTCAATATCCTTTATTGAATGATACTTAAGATCTATTGACTTTACTTCGATTTAAAGAAGATTGTTCTTTTTTTTATTTCAAATGATCAAGCTGTTGTAAGAATTTCACTAGTATAAATAATTTTATAATTATATAGAGATATACTTTATACTTCTTATCTTAATGCATTAATATTCATTTACTTTAATTGGAAACAATTTAGATAATATGATTCAGATTGGAGAATTAATAGACTTGATTACCAGTGTTGTGCTCACCGTTTATCTTCTTAAATTAATAAAAGATACACGAGCAAATACAAAGTCTTTTTGGTTTTTAGGGATTTTATTAATTCTTCTATCTAAGTTTTTATCAGTTATTGAGGTGTTTTTTATACCGGTATCGATTAATCTTATTGAACATTTTTCGTTTATGTTGGCCAGTATAATGTTTGCAATCAGTATTTATCAGAAGGAACTATAATGGAAGAGTATATTATCATATTTCAGGAAGTTATAGCAGCGATTGCACTTTTATATGCAATGGTAACATTGGGTTTCAGGTATAGGAAAAACAAAAGAATGTCGCAGTTGATATTGGCACTTGCAATGCTTCCCTTGTTTTTATCTGCCTTTGTAAATATTATCGAATATCTTGCTGATTTTAATGCGGCAGAAGACTTTGAGGATTTTATTGCCTTGCTTTTTTTACCTATTCTTATTTTTTCAATACATACTTCAATATTAAATACTGAATTAGAAAAACGAAATCAGAGCGAGGCAAAGTTCAAAGGTTTATTTAATCAATCTTTTTCTTTTATGGGTTTATTAAATGCAAAAGGGGAGCTGATTGAAGCCAATGAAACTGCTATGAAGATTGTGGAGGATGATAAATATAATCCTATTGGACAACCTTTTGATAAAACATATTGGTGGCATCATTCAGAAGAAGAACAGGAAAAAGTTAGGAAAGCTATCGAAGAAGCCAGAAAAGGTAAAACAATACGATTTGAATCGACGCATCCAACCAGGGATAATCAGCTGTTACACTTCGACGTTACCTTTAAGCCTATCATGGATAATGATGGGAAATTATTATATATTATTCCTGAAGGAAGAGAAATTTCTGAAATTAAACATGCACGACTTGAGCTTGAAAGGCACAAAGCAAATTTAGAATTGATTGTAAATGAACGTACGAAGGCCTTAATTTCTGCAAATAAAGAGGTAGGCGTTGTGAATGAGAAATTACAAAGGAAAAATGCTGAACTTGAGGAAATAATTAATCAACTGAAGATTGCACAACAGCAGGTAATTGATTCAGAAAAGATGGCTTCTTTAGGTGTTTTAACTGCAGGAGTTGCTCATGAGATAAATAATCCATTGAATTTTATATTAGGAGCCTGTACAGCCTTGGAAAGTATAATGGAAGATAATCAGTTAATGGATAGTGATATTCCAATGTTATTAAAGCATATTAAAACAGGTGTGGATAAAGCTTCGACTATTGTTTCCAGTTTAAATCAATTTAGCAGGAATGTCGATGGATGTAATGAGTTGGTTGATATTCATGCTGTTATTGATGACTGCCTGGTGATGATTAATTATAGGTTAAAGAATAACATCGTTATAATAAAAGAATACGCATCTAATCAATTAATTGCCTTAGGCAATGTGGGTAAAATGCACCAGGTTTTTATGAATATATTTTTGAATGCTTGTCAGGCAATAAATGGAAAAGGCACAATCACCATTAAAACTTATAGGGAAGAAAAGCATATTATTATTGATATTGCAGACACTGGTATTGGTATTGCCGAAGAAAACCTTAATAAAGTGATTGCCCCTTTTTTTACTACAAAAGCTCCCGGAGAAGGGACTGGATTAGGTATGGCAATAACCTATAATATTATTAAACAACATGATGGAATGTTAGAAATAACTTCTAATTTTGGGGCCGGAACTAATATTAGAATTAAGCTTCCGTATTTCGATAAAGTGAATCAAGTAAAATGACGAAGATCCTATTTGTAGATGATGAGTTTATTAATCGTGAATTATTCTCAATAAACTTGTCTAAAACATATAACGTAATAACAGCCGACGATGGTCCTGCAGCTTTGCAGGTTTTGGAGGAAAATCCTGATATCAAAGTTATTTTTAGTGATATGAGAATGCCTCAAATGAATGGAATTGATTTTGTAAAAGAGGCCAAAAGAAAATTCCAGGATCTGAAATGTTATATTCTTACAGGCTTTGACATCTCAACCGAGATTCAACAAGCTTTAAACGAAAATCTGATTGTAAAATATTTTCGTAAGCCTTTTAATATGAATCTTATTCGTAGTGAAATAGAAAAAAATATTTAAGTCTCTTATTATAGAATTAGAGATTATCTGTTGATTCTGTATCAATAAGAGAAAGAGATAAAAAAGTGGATTTCGAAAAATCCACTTTTTTATTTTTATACAGTTGAGATACTATTTCATTAGTCTCACTCCATAAATTCCTCCTGCTATTGAACCGGGTTCTGCAATAAATTTCAATTCTATTTTACCAGTGTTGATTTTGTCTTTAATATTATTTAACGGATAATCTATAAAATAGAAACCACCTTTATTTGCTTCTAAAGAAACATTGGCTAAGATATGTCCATTCATTTCAATTCTAAACTTACGACCTGCATCACCACTGAAATACTCTATTCGTAAGGTTTTGGCTTGAAATTTTTTATCATTCAGTTGGTAGCTAAACCAACCTGATGCATCACGCCAGAATCTCTCGCCATTTAAACCAGAGTTAGTTTTTTCACCTTTAAAGAAATGATCTGATTCAGGTTGTTGTTCTCCGGGCGCCACTTTGTCGATAGTTTTCTTTTCAAGAGCCATTAGAGCTTCCTCTTCAGCCTTAATTTTCTCCATCTGACTATTAAATTCATCTTTGGTATATACAGGCCAGTATACCATGTATCTTGCATCGTGTACTTCAAAAAATGGTTGTAACTCCATTTTTTTACCTCCATCAACATCAATCCAGAAATGCATTGGTTTATTTTCAATCGGATGAATATGATCTTTGAAATCTTTCTGGTCAGAAATAATTGCTGGAGCCTGTTCCAATGGTCTCATTTCTCCTCTTGCAATATGTCCCATCCTGCTATCATCCGCATATAATCCATCCAAATCTATAGTATCTGTTTTGGCCCCTAAAACAATAGGACCTAATGCGACCGATGCATAATTAGAGTTGTCGGGCAAATATTCGATGGATGTATGCATAGGCATTTTAACGGTAACTAAATCACCTTCTTTCCAATCAGAATAATTGATTTGTATGTAACCATTGGTTATATCAGAACGAATAGGCTTGCCATTTAAACTCACAATGGGTGTTTCTTCTCCCAACCATGATGGCAAACGTAAATTCAGATTAAAAGGCGCGCCCGATTTTTGTATCACAAAATTTATTTCTTCGGAGTATGGGAACTGAGTTTCCATTAAAAGTTGAACGCCTTGTTCTTTCCAATTTAATGTTGATGGAATGAATAAGTTTACAAATAAATTATTTGGAGTATGAGTGTAAATTAATTCACTGTATTTACTATGGTTTTCCAAACCAGATCCAACGCAGCACCAAAACGAAGTATGAACCTGAGAATAAACTCTGTAATGTTGAGGACGCATAGGAGTGAAATAAACAAACCCACCTGTTTCGGGATGCTGTGAAGATAAAATGTGATTGTAAAGGGCTCTTTCGTAGTAGTCAAGATATTTGTGATCATTTTCGCTCAAAAATAGCAGCTTACTTAATCGAAGCATGTTATAAGTATTGCAAGTTTCCGGACCTTGTTCCGACTTAATCATAGGGGAGAAATCATCAGGTGAATGGAAGTGTTCTCTAACACTGTTTCCACCAATTGAAATTGTCATGTCATTCACAACTAAATCCCAGAAATACTCAGAAGCATTATTCCACGAAGAATCTTTCGCCACGTCGGCATATCTTTTAAATCCTATTACTTTAGGTATTTGTGTATTGGCATGTAATCCAACCAGGTTGATGTTTTTGTTTAGCAAAGGATTTAAGATTGAGTAATCTGAGAATCTGCGTGCAAAATTGAGGTATTTATCATCCTTTGTAAGTTCTGCAACATCAACAAATACTTCATTCATTCCACCATGTTCGCTAATTAGCATTTGCTGTAATTGTTCGTCAGATAAATGAGCTGTAACACTCATAAACCAATCAGAAAGCTTAATAAGTATATTCAGCGCTTCATCGTTATGTGCATACAAATAGGCATCCCGCAGTCCTGCAAATATTTTGTGGATGTTATATAAAGGCACCCACTTATGATTTAATGAGAAACTACCGGCATCAATCTTCCCTTCCGAAATTTCGTTCCACATTTGTTTTCCACCAGGTATGCCGCTTAAATATCCATTACCACTTGCATTCTGACATTTTTTTAACTGGGTTACAAAGTAATTAGCTCTGTCAAGGAGTGCTTTATCACCTGTTGATGCATACATCATTGATAATGCTGATAGATAATGTCCACCAATATGACCATCTAATCCGGTGTTTTCCCAATTGGTGTAGTTCTCCTTAACAACGTCCAATCCTGCTTCTTTAAAATATGGTGCTAATAAGCGGTCAATATCAAGTTCTAATAAATACTTCTGGTCAATTCTCTGAGCATTATAAAAAGGAGAGGAATTTAATCTAACATCTTCTAAAGAAAACGTTTGCATTTTTGCTGGTTTTTCACACCCAAGAACAAATGCAACAATTGTTAAAAAAACAATGAATTTATTCATATTAATTTAGTTGTATTTACATTTTTCAGTAAGCAAAGTTGGAAAATATTCTTAATTCTTACTGTCAATAATCAATCAATAAAGTGGACAAATCTATAAAATGTATTATTTATTTGTGCACTTATGTGTTTGTATTATTCAGTTAATGAAATATTTATAAGTATTGAATTCTATCACTTATTCTGTCACTAAATATCCACCAAAAAAAAATATTAATGAACCTTTCCGTTGTTATAGGAGTGTACTTTTGATTTAACATTTTAAAACACATTTAACGTGAATGTGAAAATTTCTAAAATGAGATTTGGGAAAATTGGCAGAGTTGCAAAAATGATTTAACGATTTTCCTTTTTACGATCATTGAAAGTAATAAAAGTGTGAATAATGAAAATGCGGAATTTCTCTTGGAATGAAAGCATAACTATAATAATGAAAAGATATTGATATTAATTGTTAACTAAAGCTATAGTAATGAAAATAACAAACAAACTGATCAGGCGCGCCTTGTTCGCAGTAGTTTTTGCAGCATTTGGCTTAGTTGGGTGTGAGCAGTCAGACGTGTATATGATTAATGCACCTTCTGATCTGCAAGACCAGATCGACTCAATTGCTAATGCAAATGCAAGTATTGATAGAGGGGATACTACCTATGTGACCATTGCTACCGCAATTGTTGGTCCGGAAGATAATAGTGCCGCATGGTGGGCTTATTTCTCTGATTATTTTACAATCCCAACAAACAAATTATTACATCTTGAATTTATCAATCATAACGGTGGTAGTTCTAATAACTGGAATAACTGGAATTTAGCCATTGTGAATGTTCCGGATCGGGATGCTGAAAATTATTCAGAGTATTTTGTTTTGAGATCGGATGCTTATGGTTGGGGTAATGATGATTTTGATCTTAATATAATATCTCAAAACTATCCTGATACAGATGGAGACGGTGATATATGGAATGATTTCCGCACCACAATGGATGGTGCCAAAGTTAGTTTGGATATTGATCACTCAGCTACAGGTAACGTTTATATAACCGCAACTGCAGTTGGTACAAATGGTACTGAGCTGGTACAAACATATCATCAGGCTGTTTCTGCAAGTGATGATATTTCGGCTTTCTTGATTTGTGATGGTAGTTATTTTGAGATGAAGAAGGCTTATTTGATACCTTCAAAAGTGACAGTTGTTGAAGATGTTAATCCTGCTTCAATCACTGTTACCGGAACACCTACATTTGTTGAAATTGGTGACGAAGATTTCTGGGGAGATGGAGTAGCAACTGTTACATTTGCTGATGGATCATCGACTGTTGTTGATACTGCAGATGTTTCATTCAGTGTGATTCCAGATATGTCTACTCTGGGTAAAAAGACAGTCGCTGTGGCATACAGTAAAACCAAGCAAGGAAATTATGGTCCAGCAGTAACAACCAGTTATACTCTTGAAGTAACCAATGCAGTGACAAATCTTGAGGTTACATCATTGCCGGTTATGACAACCTATGCATTCTTTGGAACTGAATCTCCAGCATTTGATACTGAAGGTTTAGTTGTGACAGCCACCTATTCAGATGGTACGACTAGTGTTATGGATAATGCAACTCTTCAATTCGAAATTCCATTAGCTGCCGGTGCTCAGGATGCTATTATTTCTTATGTTGGAGCAACAGGTACAGTAACTACCACTTGTCCGCTTACAATTATTGAAGGAACCAGTCAGGTGGGAGCAACAGACTTCTCAACAGCCTGGTGGACTGAATTCTCGAGCGACTTTACTGTTGCAGCTGGTTCTAGTAAAGTGTTTACTACATACTGTTATTCAAATGAAGTTAATAACTGGAATAGTCCATGTACGATTCTTCGAAAAGCTGATAATACCGAGTATGGTGTTGTTCGTATGGATAGCTTTGGATGGGGTGGCGGTTATGGTACTGCGGTTCTTTCAAGCGACTGGAACTGGGATGTTTTCACATCAAATATTAATGGTTCCAAGGTTGTAATCACAGTAACTAATAATGGTGATAACACTGCCAATATCAATTATGATGTAACCTATGCTTCAGGAGAAACACATTTCCAGAAATATGAAGGTATAACTATTGACAGTTCTGACTTGAATTGTGCCCTGGTTATTGAAGGAGCTTATGTCGTAATTACTGAATAATTATTAAGATAAATAAATCAATTATGAAATATATATATATAATCCTGTTGGCATTGTTGGTAGTTGTACCATCAGCATTTGCTGTAGGAAACGGTAATACAGATCAGATATCGATGATCCAGCAAGGCGATATAACTGTATTTGGTAAAGTAGTTGACGATAGCGGAGAATCTGTTCCGGGTGCAACAGTGCAGGAAAAAGGTACGACCAATGGTATCATAACTGATATCGATGGAAACTTCTCTCTGAACGTATCATCCGATGCTACACTTGTTATTTCTTTTATTGGATATAAAACAATTGAAATACCTGTTGAAGGAAACACTCAACTGGGCACTATTTCATTGATTTCTGATATGCAGGAAATTGATCAGGTAGTTGTGATCGGTTATGGTACTCAGAAAAAAGCTGACTTAACAGGTTCTGTAGCTATTGTGGATGCTGAAGAGATGAAGAAACAATCGAATTCAAACATCTCAACGATGTTGCAGGGTAAGGCATCTGGTGTTCAAATTACTTCAGATGGTCAGCCGGGTGCTGATCCAACTGTACGTATTCGTGGTATTGGTTCTTTTGGTAGCACAAATCCTCTTTATGTAATTGATGGAGTGCCAATGGGAACAACCATTCGTGACTTCTCTCCAAACGATATCGAATCAATTCAGATCTTAAAAGATGCTTCTGCAGCAGCTATTTATGGTTCTCGTGCAGGTAATGGTGTTATTATAATTACAACAAAACAAGGGCAGAAGAATTCTCCAATGAAGATTGATTATTCTGGTTACTACGGTATTGATCAGGTTCAAAAAGGAGTTTACGATGTTATGAATGCAGATCAGTACAAAGAGTACTTAACAATGGCATATGCCAACAGTGATGTAGAACTTCCGGGTGGTTATAATCCTTCAAGTAGTAATTATCTTTGGACTACACTTGCAGATGGATCAGAAGTTGCAACTGTTGACACAGATTGGTTTGATGAGGTATTTAAAACAGGTATTCGTCAGAATCATAATGTGAACTTCTCAGGTGGTGGCGATAACAACACCTACAATATAGGTCTTGACTACTTTAGCCAGGAAGGAACCATGGAAGGTGCTGGTCCAAACTTCGACCGTTTCACTACTCGTATCAACAATACGATGGATGTGAAGTTTATTAAAATCAAAACAAGTTTGGTTTATAGTCACAGCGATCAGGATAATATGGCCCTTAGTAATGCAAATGAATATGTGCAAGGTCTTTATGGTGGTCAGTATCCGGTAATGGCTTCGGCTCTTCTTTTACCTTCAACCATTAAGGCTTATGATGAGTCAACATGGGTGCTTGATGATAAACTTTCTTCGGCTTCTGGATGGAATTACGATGCATTTGGTTATGGTACATACTACGACGATGTTCATGGTGACTTACGTATGACTAATGTATTGATGACAAATAACTTGTTGGAAAGAAATGTAAAAGTTGATCGTTTTGTAGGTTCTGCTAATACAAATTTTGATCTTTTGGATATGCTTGGCCTTGAAAGCAGTAATCAAAAGTTATCTTACAACCTTAACTTAGCTTACAGCAAGACAATAGTTAAGAATTACACATTTATTCCGGCATTTATTTCAAGTACCACAAACTATTTGCCAAAGGAAAGTGAAGTACTTAGTGAAGAATATCGTTATACCAGCGATCAGTTGATTGAAAACACAATTAATTATAATGGTACATTTGGCAAGCATAATATTGATGCTCTTGTTGGTCAGACCTATCAGAGTGTTTATTATCACTCACTAACAGGTACTGGTAATGATATGTCTGAGCCTTATTATCTGCAACTAAACAATGCAACAGATAATAATTCATTCAGCTACGAAAGCGATTGGATGATGGCTTCTTATATTGGTCGTATTAACTATAACTTCGATGGTAAATATTTAATTTCAGCAACGGCACGTCGCGATGGTTCAAGCCGTCTTTCTCCTGAAGATCGTTTTGATATTTTCCCATCTGTGTCTGCAGGTTGGCGTATTGAACGTGAGAACTTCTTCCCTGTAAGTGAATCAACTATCAGTTTGCTTAAGCTTCGTGGTAGTTATGGTGAACTAGGAAGTATTGAAAATCTTGGTCCATATGACTATATGGGTACCATGGCAAGAGGAGATTATACTTATAGTTTCGACAATAATAAGGTGACAGGTTCTGCTATTTCAAACTATGTAAATACAGGATTAAAATGGGAAATTAAGAAAACCCTGGACTTTGGTCTTGATTTGGCCATGTTTAATAATCAGTTTGAATTTAATTTCGACTGGTATGAATCAACATCAGAAGACTTGCATTACAATGTAAGAGTTCCCGCAGAAGCAGGTGTTACAAATGAAACAGTAAAAATGAATGCAGCCACCATGGTTAACACAGGTTTGGAATTCTTATTTACTTATCGTAATTATAATCACCCAGTTAAATTTGATATTTCTGCAAACATATCAACGTTATCAAACGAAGTAACTAGTTTAGGTGTTGCCAATGAGCCACAAAATAATGGCGTTTGTCGCACAGAAGTTGGTCGTGAAGTAGGTTCATTCTATGGTTGGGTACTTGAAGATGATGTTCAGAATGAAGATGGTACTTACAATATCAGAAATGGTATAGCTCAAAATCAGGTAGCTATTGATAGCCGCAAAAATGAAGAGGGTATGTTTATTTCTCAACCAGGAGCTGAAGCGGGTGACCTGTTATACAAAGACCTTAATAATGATGGTACCATTAATGCTGAGGACCGAACATTCTTAGGAAGTGGTTTACCAGATGTGAACTTTGGTTTAAATGCCCGTGTTGAATGGAATGGTTTCGATTTAAGCATTGCTACATTTGGTGCTGCAGGGTTTAAAGCAGTTGATTTTGTTGATGGGGAGTTAAGAAGTTCTTATGGTGCAACTAACAAGGATGTAAGTCTTTTAAATGCCTGGACAACTCAAAACACAAACACGGATGTACCTCGCGTTCAATATAAATCGGCTAATGCCACAAATAATTATTTCAGCGACAGATACATTCAGGATGCTAGCTATTTAAAAATTGCAAATGTGCAATTAGGATATAATTTCCCTAACGAATGGTTTAAAGGTACAGTAAGTAATGTGCGTGTATATGCATCTGCTCAAAACCTGGCTACAATTACAAAGTACAAAGGTTATAACGTAGACTTTTCAGGCGGTACATTCACCCCTGGTTACAACTATGCCTCTTATCCAACACCACGATCATTTATGGTTGGATTAAACATGACATTCTAAAATTTATAATCTACTAATAGAGAAGCAATATGAGACGTTTAAATATATTTCTAGTAATATTCACGCTAATCGCCGGGTTGACTGCCTGTGATGACCAGCTTGATGTTACCAATCCTAATAATCAGACTACATTCGAATTCGGAGATACAGAGTCGGAACTTCAGGAAGCTATCGTATCGTGTTATAATCGAATTCGTTTGGAAGGTACTTTTGCCCGTGTAGGTTATGTTATTGATGCTGTGCGTGGTGATGAGGTATGGAACTCATCTCAACAATGGTATATTGATGCCGATAACCTTAATCATACATCAGCTTATTTTATGGCTGAATGGCCATGGCGTGATAACTACCATGTTGTAAACCGTGCAAACTTTGTTTTGTCAAAAGTAGACGGTGTTCAGATGTCGGAAGACTCTTATAATCAAATTAAAGGACAGGCTCTTTTCTTAAGATCTTTAGCTTATTATAATTTGGCAACGATATATCAGGATGTACCATTAATTACCAATTATGATGACTATTCTGATATCAGTACAATGTATGCACAAACTGCCAGTCAGGATTCAGTATTAAATAAAGTTGAGGAAGATCTTACATTAGCAATGCAAATTTTGCCATCGCGTAATGAAGGTGGAGAGTGGGCATCAGGTCGAGCTACTTCAGGTGCAGCTGCCGGATATATGGCAAGAACATTAATGTTCCGTCATAAGTTTACAGAAGCATATACTATTCTTAAGGATATCATTGCTGGTGAATATGGTGATTATGAACTAACTGCTGATTTTGGTGATAATTTCAGAGAAGACACAGAAAATAATAAAGAAAGTCTTTTTGAAGTTCAATTTATGGATTATGGAACGGGTGGTACAGATGAAGAGTGGACTCCTGTAAACATTAGTTCAGAAGCAACACAAGGGCATGCTGTTGAAAGTAATTACGCTCCACAGGATAAAGGTAGCTGGGGTGACTGTGCTGCATCACCATGGTTATACAACCTTTATAAAGGTGAGAAATGTACAGATGGTTTCCTAGATCCACGTTTATATTGGACATTGGTTACTTATGAGGCAGAATATGATGCGATCACAGGTGTTGCTACAGCTGCGTACCCCAATGGAGATCCTCGCCAAAATGTAGCTTATAAAGATCAATTGATGCCTGTTACAGGTGATAAAGATAATGATTGGATACTTAAGTTTAGATCTAATACGTCTCAAGGAGGTATTTCTATTGCAAAGTGGACTTATGCAAGAACAGACATATCTGAAGATGTAATTGTAGGTTTAAGAACAGGTATTAATTTGCGTTTAATGCGTTACAGCGATGTTTTATTGCGAGCTGCAGAATGTGAAAATGAAATTAATGGTCCTACACAAACAGCTATTGATTATATAAACGAGGTTCGTCGACGCGTAGCTCTTCCAGATCTTCAACTTACAGACTTTCCAACAGCAGATGCTCTTTTTGAGCAAATTGCAAATGTTGAGCGTCCAAAAGAATTTGGTTGCGAAAATGGTCGTGGAACAGACTTAATTCGTTGGGGATTCTTCTATGATGCAGGTCGTATGCAACAAATTAAAGAGCATGCATATTATAAGTTAGCACCTAAACAATTATACACCTGGGTAGAAGATGGTGTTGAAAAGCAAGAGGAATTTGTAGTAGTTGATACAGAAGAGCTTAGCGCTGTGGGCTCAAGTGGTTCATCGTATGATACTTACATTACAGGACATGAATACTTCCCTGTATGGCAAACAAACCTGGATACCAATCCTAATCTTGTTGGTAACTCAGCAAACAAAAATTCAGATAATAGTACAGTTTTCTTTGAAAAAGGATATGCTGTTAGACCGGTTTATAATTTAGACTAACAATTATTTTATAGCTTACTTAACTTCCTTATCAATGTGATTATTCACATTGGTAAGGGAGTTTTTTATTTGCTGGTAACATGAATAAAAGAGTGTATGACTTCATATCATATTCAGACTGTTAAGAAGAATAATGTATTTATTTGTCGATATTTGCTATAATGCATTAATATGAAATTAGTTATGGTGTTGTAGAATGTGTAGTGTTATCTATTTTTCTACATTAAATAAGTTATAGTCCACCCTTAATGGTCAATTATTAGTTTATTTTGAATGCAAGAATATTATAAGTTTGAATATATGAAGAAATTTGTTTGGGGATTGAGTGCATTAATGATGTTTGCCTGGATGGGATGTTCGGATAAAGGAACAGATCCCAACCCTAATCCAGATCCAGATCCTAATCCAGATCCGGAATACGTGATTCCTACCTACAATGATGATTATACCTGGACAGGTGATGATATCGCATCTTGGAGTGACAGATCTAAATGGAATTTGGCCAATGTGCATGACCCATCAGTAGCTTTTTACGATGGATATTACTACATGTATAATACCGATGCTTCTTTTGGTAATGAACACGAAGGTCATGGACACTTCCAGGGTAAACGCTCTACCGATTTAGTTAATTGGGAATGGGTTGGAGGACCTTTTTATGATCCACCAACTTGGGTAGCTGATTCATTAAACAACATGCGTTCTCGAATGGGACTTTCTGCTATTGCTGCTGACGATATCCAATATGGTTATTGGGCGCCGGTAGTGCGTAAAATAACTGTTGGAGGACAAGAGAAATTACGCATGTATTATAGCATTGTAATTAATAACTATATTAAAACAGGAAATCCATTATCAGATCCTTTTGATGGAAGCTGGTCAGAACGTGCTTTTATTGGTATGTGTGAATCTACTGATCCTGCAGGAGCCAGTTGGGAAGACAAAGGTTATGTGACTTGTTCTTCATCAGATAGAGGCCTTGATTATAGCAGAGCCAGTACTAACGATTGGAGTGGTTATTTCTATTATAATGCAATTGACCCAACGTACATTGTAACCAATACCGGGGAACATTACCTTATTCATGGTTCATGGCATAGTGGCTTCACCATTTTAGAATTAAATGCGTCAACAGGTAAGCCAGTCAACACTTTAGGTGAACCCTATGCAAACAATGTAACAGATCTTACATCACGATATGGAAAAAGAATTGCCACACGATCATCTTATTCTCGTTGGCAAGGTAGTGAAGCGCCTGAAATAGTTTATAAAGATGGATATTACTATCTTTTTATGGCTTATGACGGACTTGATGTTCCTTATAATACTCGTGTTTGTCGTTCTACATCAATTGACGGACCATATTATGGCAGTGATGGTGCCAATGTAACTGCAGGTGCTGATTGTTATCCGATTGTTACACATCCTTATCAGTTTAACAATCATTCTGGTTGGGTTGGTATTTCACATTGTGCTGTGTTTCAAAACGAAGATGGTGATTGGTTTTATGCTTCTCAAGGTCGTCTTCCTGCCGGAACTAATGGTAATGCCTATGCCAATGCAATTATGATGGGGCATGTGCGAAAAATTCGTTGGACAGCAAGCGGGTGGCCGGTTGTAATGCCTGAAAGATATACGGGTGTGCCTGTGACTGCTATTACAAACGATGAACTTGTAGGTTCATGGGAGTGCATCACATTACGATATAGTTATGCAAATATGCAAAAATCAACTCAATTGATTTTAAATGAAGATGGTACTGCGACGGGTGCTTTAACCGGAAGCTGGTCATTTAAAAGTTCAACCAACACTTTAACAATCGGCAATGTCACTTTATGTATTGAGCGTGAAGTTGACTGGGAAGCCAATCCTCGTGAAGTGACGATTGTTTTTTCTGGTCTTACGGTTGACAAAAAATACTCAATTTGGGGTAAAAAAGTTGATTAAAAGAAGTTTCTGCAAGTAACACTCTCAGTTTTACTTTAAAATTCATATGAACCCTGGTAGAGAATTAAAACCTTTACCAGGGTTTATTTTATCCGGATCTCATCCATATAATTAAGAAAAAAAGTTAATTTTACTTTTAATATTTTAGATTCGAATTGCTCTATTAATGTTAAACTAATATTAAGAATTATATGAAAAAATTGGTATTTGCTTTAATGATTGCATCAATGATTGCATCATGCAGCAAAAAAACTGACAACGTAATTTTAATTAACGAAGCTTCCTTTTCAACCATTTATAATGGCGAAGCAGTCAAGCTTTATACTTTAAAGAATAATACAGGTATGGTAACACAGATTACTAACCTGGGAGGTAGGGTAGTTAACCTTTGGGTTCCTGATAAAAAAGGAAATTATGCAGATGTTAGCCTTGGTTATAATACAGCTGATGAATACTTAAATAATCCTGAAACATTTTATGGTGCATTAATCGGTCGTTACGGCAATCGTATTGGAAATGCTCAGTTTGTTATTGAAGAGGATACATTTAAATTAAGCCAAAACGATGGAGTGAATACTTTACATGGAGGACCAACAGGTTTCTTCGACAGAGTTTGGGCTGCAACACCGGTTGGTGAAAACAAGTTGGAATTAACCTATACTTCAGTTGACGGTGAAGAAGGATATCCGGGTATCCTGGAAGTTAAAGTTGTTTATGAACTGACAGATAAGAATGAGTTAAAGATTGAATATTTTGCTACCACTGATAAACCAACTCACGTTAATTTGACAAATCATACCTATTTTAATTTAGGTGGTGAGGCTTCCGGAACTATTAATGATCATTTGATGATGATTAATGCTGATGCTTATACTCCTGTTGATGATGGCTTGATTCCAACCGGAGAATTAGCTCCAGTTGAAGGAACACCATTTGATTTCAGACAACCAACGGCTATCGGAGCCAGAGTAGATGCAGATGATGAGCAACTAAAAAAAGGTGGTGGATATGACCATAACTGGGTTTTAAATAAGGCAGAAGATGGTTTGACTTTAGCTGCTACCTTAAAAGAACCTGTTTCAGGGCGTGTTATGGACGTGTATACAAACGAACCTGGTATTCAGTTTTATGGTGGTAATTTTATGGATGGAAAATACCCAGGAAAATATGGTAAAACTTTAAATTATCGTGAAGCTTTGTGTTTAGAAACTCAACATTTTCCTGATACACCTAATAAACCTGAATTTCCTTCAACTTTAGTAAATCCAGGTGATGAGTATTATTCAATTTGTATATATGCTTTCAGAGCAGAATAAGGATTATTAAGAATATAAATGATTTAGAAGGCAGTATTTTTACTGCCTTCTTTTTTTTAATACTCAGCTCTCTTATATTTGTATACAATAGTAATGAATCAAAGCTGATCGGCCCTAATCAGAAATATTTCAATTGTTTGGAAGTATTACAGCAGCATATGAAAGATAATTTCTTACGATTTACCATATTTATATTATTTATTCTATCCTCTTCATCTTTTTTGGGACAAATTAACCCACGTGTTGATTATATTAATATTGATGATGGATTACCTCAGAATACTGTACAGTCAATAATAAAAGATGGGTTTGGATTTGTCTGGATAGGAACCGATAATGGACTGTGTCGTTACGATGGTTATGAGTTTGAATATTATTTTTCAAAGGGGACTGATGATAATTTGTGGGACAATAGAATTTTAGATTTGGCATTTGATGGCAAGGTATCTCTTTATGTAACCACACAAAAAGGACTGCAGATATTTAATCTATTGGAGGGTAAGTTCGTTTCTGTTTTACCGAATGAGATCATGTCGGTTTTTAAGCAAGACGTTATTAAAGTTCTGTGTGACGATAAACTTCTTTGGGTTGTTACTAAAACCAACGGAATATATAGAATTTCTCGTGAGAATAATGTTTTTAAAATTGCTGGGCATTATTTGTATGAAGGAGAAACCCCAAGGCCATTAAGTATTCAAAAAGGTTCGGAAGGTAAAATTTTATTAGGCACAAGCGAACGTTTATTTGTGTTTGATGCCTCGGTTGATAATTTTATTCCTTATCAATATCAGCCAGATGTTGTGATTCCAACCTATGTGCAAAGTATTCTTGAGGATAAAAATTATCTTTTTCAAGGAACTAATAATGGATTATTTGTATTAGATAAACAGACAGGAGAAGTCGAATGGTTTAATTTTATAGCCAACGATGAAAACTCTTTAAGCCATGCAAATGTAACAGCCTTGGCAAAAAGCGATTCTGATATGTTGCTAATTGGTACACTGGGAGGATTTTGTAACTTAAATCTAGATAATAAATTAGTTACCCGTTCCCGACTTTTTACTAATCGTGAAGAAATAAATCAGGTTGAATTTATCCGCTCACTTTTTGCCGATGAGTTTGGCAGTGTGTGGGTTGGGACCGATAAAATTGGATTAGCTTACTACAATATTCATCAAAAGAGTTTTTATTCACTTGGCGATTTAAATCCTGAATTCGAGGTTTTGAATAAGGATATTATCAATTCCATTTTTAAAAGCGGAAATAATCTATGGGTTGGTACAGCCGGTGATGGATTGGCAAAAATTAATACAAATGGAAAGGATATTCAGTTTTATCGTACTATTTCTGATAGAAATTCAATCGAGAGTAATTTTATCACTTCCATTTATGAAGATAAAAAGAACAATATCTGGGCTGGTAGTTGGGGAATGGGAATTCAGGTACTGCAAAAAGGATCTAATCGAATATTAAAAACCTATCACTCTGAGAATGGATTGCCAAGTGATTTTATTTCAGTTATGTATGTCAATCAGGCAGGTGAGCTAATTGTTGGAACACAATCAGGTTTATGTATCTATAATGAGTTACAGGATTGTTTCTATCCGATTGGTCCGGATGGAGGTATGTCAGTTTGGGAAGTAGGATGCATGGCTGAAGATAAAAATGGGTTTTACTGGATTGGTACCACCAATGGTCTGCATCGTTTTAATGGTAAGCTGGTTAAAAATGACCAACCTACTGTAATCTCACGTTATGAGCAGGTGTGGTATAAAGAAACCAATGAAGCCAATAGTTTGCCTAATAGTTACATAAGTTCACTCAATTTAGATGTAAATGGGAATATCTGGGTTGGTACTTATGGAGGCGGAATAGCCAAATGTATTGAAACAACCAATGGCAACTACGAATTCAGGATTTATAATCAAAAAGATGGTTTGGCTAATAATGTAGTGTATTCCATTCTGAATGATAATTCAAATAATATTTGGATTACTACTGAAAACGGACTCTCAAGATTTAATGAAAAGGATAATCACTTTATCAACTATTACAAACAGGATGGTTTAAGAAATAACCAATATTACTGGTCTGCTGCTTATAAAGACAAGGATGGTTATTTATATGTTGGAGGATTAAGCGGTCTAAATTATTTTCATCCAGACAGCATTGAGAGTGTTTCATACAATACAAAAGCGTCCATTACCAAACTGAATATCTATAACGAGATTGTTCAGCCTGGTGAAGAATATCATGGACAAATACCTTTAAAAAGGGCTTCTTTTGCCAATGATACAATTACGCTTTCGTATAAAGACAATGTATTCTCGCTTGAGTTCTCAGCTTTAAATTTTCTTCATTCCTCGAAAATAACTTATGCCTATCGACTACTGGGAGTTGATAAAGATTGGATTGAGGTGGATTCAAAAAGGAGAATTGCGTCATACACCAACCTTGCTGGTGGAGTTTATCCATTTCAGTTAAAAACCACTAATCACGAAGGAATCTGGAATGATGATGTCACAGAGGTGTATATTGAAGTTATACCTCCATTTTGGCAGGAAATGTGGTTTAAACTATTGGTGGTTGCATTTATCATCTTATTGGGTGCATCCTATGCCCGTTATCGGTCTTTCCGCATTTCAATGCAAAAGAAAAGACTGGAACAACTTGTTCGGGCTCGAACTTTAGAAATTAACGAAAAGAACAAACAGCTTGAAGAAACTTCACAGCGGTTGTTGGATAATAATGAGCAACTGGAGAGAAGAAGAGCGAAAATTGAGAATCAGAAAAGTTTATTAGAGGATCAGAATAAAGAAATTATATCACAGCGTGATCAGTTAATTACCTTAAATAAAGAGGTAGAAGGTATCCATCAGATGAGGATGCAATTTTTCACAAATATCTCGCATGAGTTCAGAACCCCGTTAACACTGATTATTTCTCCTATTGAAAGGATATTAAATAATCCAAAGTATCAACTGCCAGAGAATGTGCAGAAATCAATTAATATCGTTAAAAGAAATGCTGAGCGATTGTTAATGTTAACCAATCAGATATTAACATTCCGAAAATTAGAAGCTGGTAAATTAGAGGTTTTTCTGCACGATGGTAATCTGGATGAAGTAATTTCAGAGATTGGTGAAGCATTTAAAGTATTAGCTGAAGATAAAAATATAGCCTATTCCATTAATGTCAGCAAAG
The DNA here is from genome assembly GCF_963674565.1 of uncultured Carboxylicivirga sp. Classification (NCBI taxonomy): domain Bacteria; kingdom Pseudomonadati; phylum Bacteroidota; class Bacteroidia; order Marinilabiliales; family Marinilabiliaceae; genus Carboxylicivirga; species uncultured Carboxylicivirga sp. The sequence goes on along the minus strand of NZ_OY771430.1, from coordinate 2,816,306 downwards.
GAGATTATGAAGGGTGGTATGATAAATCAAAACTTGAAAATATACTTTTTAATTTATTGTCGAACGCCTTTAAGTATACCCCCGAAAATGGTAAAGTTGATCTGGAACTGCAGCAGTTTAATGACAAAGAATTAGGTAAATGCATCAAGGTAGTTGTGACAGATACAGGGCAGGGAATTAAAAAGGAAACATTAGAAAAGGTATTTGATCGTTTTTATCGTGCCGATAATAATTTGGGTTTTGGAACAGGTATCGGGCTTTCATTAGTAAAAGAATTAGTACTTAAGCTAAGTGGTCAAATTTCAGTGTCAAGCGAATTTGGTGAAGGTTCTGCTTTTACTTTAATACTGCCAATAGAAGAAGCAGCTTTTAAAGAATATACTATTGTCAAAAAAGAAATCGGAGATTCACTTTCGTTGATTGAGAAAGTCAATTTAATGAAAGCTACGAATGAGAAGACCGATATTTCTGATGATGACGATAGAGAGAAAGTAAAGCTTTTAATTGTGGAAGATAATGATGATTTACGTAATTTCTTGAGTGAATCATTAAGTGATACCTATAAAGTTTATACGGCTATAGATGGCCAGGATGGTTATGATCAGGCCTTGAAAGAGGAAATAGATTTGGTTGTCAGTGATATTATGATGCCAAGGCTGAATGGTTTGGATTTATGCAAGCAATTAAAAAATAATCTTAATACCAGTCATCTTCCCATCATATTATTATCAGCCAAGGGCATGGAAGAGAATCAAGTGGAAGGTCTGGGTGTAGGTGCAGATGATTATATTACCAAACCATTCAATTTTGCATTATTATTGGCCAAAATAAAAAGTCTGATTGAGAACAGGCAAAAACTGAAGAAAATATATCTGCAGAATAGCGCTGAAGAATTGGATTTAAAAGGAGGTTCGTTAGACGATGAATTTATGCAAAAGGTGAATAATGTCGTTTCTGAATTATATGCTGACCCAACTTTTGATATTGAAAAATTCTCGTCAAGAATGTTTGTTAGCAGGAGCCTGTTGTATAAAAAGCTGAAAGCATTAACCAATGTTTCACCAAATGAATACATCAATGTTTTTCGACTTAAAAAATCGATTCCATTACTTAAATCTAAAAAATATCAGGTTGCCGAAGTTGCTGTAATGGTTGGATTCAACGACCCCAAATATTTTAGCCGAGTGTTTAAAAAATTCTATGATTGTTCGCCAAGTGAATACACAGGTGCATAATTGTGTAATCATATAAAATACTCTAGCTGTTAGCACATACAGATTATTTTTTACAGAACTAGGTGGAATATTTAGTTGGTATATTCTACATCTATCCACTTTATAAAAACGTTTGTCCTCTCTATGGACTATCTCTCAGGTTAATTTTGTTTTGAATAGTAACAGAAATAACAAGATGAGATATTTTCCCTACTTAATAATTTTGGTAAGTGTTATTGGGCTACAGGCTTGCAGCATGAAACCTGTTGAAAAGAAACGTAATCCATACACTGATGATTATACTGAGATTTCAAGTTTAAGTCATCGTAATCAATGGAATGCGGCCAATGTTCATGATCCATCTTGTATAAAAGTAGGTGATACATATTATGTGTATGCAACAGGAGCCTATTTTACACCTCCTAATATTAATTTTAAGGATGACAGTGTTCATATAGGAAAACTTCCGATAAGAAGTTCAAAAGATCTTGTAAACTGGAATTTTGAAGGATGGGTATTTGATGAGACACCAAATGAAGCCTTTGCATATGTGAAAAGTGTGAACGGTGGTCATGCAGCTGATAATATGTGGGCGCCTTTCATACGTAAAGTGGGTGATGAGTATCGTTTATATTACTCCGTTTCTTATTTTGGATCCAATGCATCTTTTATAGGTATGGCAACTTCCGAATCACCTTTAGGACCATGGGAAGATAAGGGTGAAATTGTGAAAACCACTCGTGAAAGTAAAATGAATGCAATTGATCCATCCGTAATCACAGACAAAAAAACTGGTAAAGACTGGATGGTATATGGATCATACTTTGGAGGGTTATATTGCATGGAACTGAATACCGAAACAGGTTTAGCTTTAACTCCCGGAGATAAAGGTCATTTGATAGCTCGTCTTGAAAATGGAAAAGATCGGGTGATAGAAGCCCCTGAGATTGTATACAACGAAGAACTGGATATGTATTATCTCTTTGTATCATATGACTCTTTATTCAGCTTTTATAATCTGCGTGTTGGTCGTTCTGAATCACCAGAGGGTCCTTTCCTGGATTATTTTGGAAACGATTTGAAAGATACCACAGATAACTATCCAATTCTAACTCATAGTTATATGTTTAAGAATCATCCCGGATGGAATGGAAATGCCCACTGTGCTGTATTAAACGATATTGGAAAGTATTATGTAATGCATCAGGGTAGATTGGCTCCCGAAAATCTGGCGCTGCAAATGCATGTGCGTGAGGTGAACTGGTTATCAAATGGCTGGCCTGTGTTGTCACCAGAACGATATAATATTATTGAGAATAAAGATAAGATTGAAAAGGAGGAATTAACCGGATCATGGGAAATTATTGAGTTGCAGAATATACCCGATAAAAAATTATATACTCCCGGAGGTTGGCAGTATAAACCAGAAGCTTTCAATGTTTCTGTTGAAGCAACTTTTACAACAAATGGTGAAGTGAGAGTTGAAAAAATGGAACAAATTAAAAATTTTGATTTAAAGGATGGAGTTCTTTATCTTGCGGGTGATGAAACAAGCAAAATTGAATGTGCTATCTTCAGAGGATGGGATTGGGAACAGGAATGTGAAACCATTCTGTTCAGTGGTATTTTGCCAAGCGGTCACGGAATCTGGGGTAAAAAAGTAACACCTCTTAAATAAGCTACAAAAAATGAGAATTCAATCTATTCTTCTTCTTGCAGTACTGTTAATGTCAACAACAGTATTTGCTCAAAACAAAATTACGGCCAATACTGAAAAGGCTGAAACTGTTATCAACAGAGATATTTATGGCCATTTTGCTGAACATTTGGGACGTTGTATTTATGATGGTTTTTATGTTGGCGAAGGTTCATCTATTGAAAATGTCCGAGGTTTTCGTGTAGATGTGATTAATGCATTACGTGAAATGCAAATTCCTTTGTTGCGATGGCCTGGAGGCTGTTTTGCCGATACATATAACTGGAAAGATGGTATCGGACCCAAAAGTGAGCGTCCTTCCATTGTTAATGTTCACTGGGGAGGCGTAACGGAAGATAATAGTTTTGGAACCCATGAGTTTATGGATTTTTGTGAGTTGATTGGTGCAGATGCCTATATTAATCTGAATGTTGGATCCGGTTCGGTGCGCGAAGCTAAAGAGTGGGTTGAATATATGACTTCATCCAATAAAAGTCCAATGACTGAGTGGCGTAAACAAAATGGACGGGAAGAACCATGGAAAGTAAAATATTGGGGAATTGGTAACGAAAACTGGGGTTGTGGTGGAAATATGACGCCAGAGTATTATGCCGACCTGTATCGCAACTATGCAACTTATTGCCATGGTGCTGACTATAAAATTGCTGGAGGCGCTAATGTTGCTGATTATAACTGGACAGAAGTGTTGATGAAGAAGCTTGAGCACTATAAGCATATTGTTGACGGACTTTCGCTTCATTATTATACTCATCCCGGAGGATGGTCACATAAAGGATCTGCCAGAGATTTTGATGAAGCCGAGTATCACCTTACCATGAGAAAAACCTTATATATGGAGGAGTTGATTAATAATCACTCTGCCATTATGGATAAATATGATCCAAAGAAGGAAATAGATATGATCGTAGATGAGTGGGGAGCATGGTATGATTGTGAGCCGGGTACAAACCCTGGATTTCTATATCAACAAAACACCTTGAGAGATGCAATCTTGGCAGGAATTCATTTGAATATCTTCAACAATCATGCTGATCGTATTAAAATGGCAAACATTGCCCAGATGATTAATGTGATACAGTCAGTTATTTTAACGCGTGAGGATAAAATGTTGTTAACACCTACTTACTACATCTTTAAAATGTACAGTGTTCATCAGGATGCTACTTTGGTTCCTTTAGATGTTCAAACAGAAATGTACAAAGTGGATGATGAACAGGTTCCGGCATTAAATGCTTCAGCATCCATTAAAGATGGTAAACTAAGCATGACTGTTTGTAATTTGAATCCAAACAAGGACGAGGAAATTGAATATACTTTTGATAATCAGAAATATAAAAATGCTACAGGACTGATTGTTACAGGAGAAAAATTACAGTCGTTAAACGATTTTGATCAACCGGAACAAGTATCATTAAAAGAATTTAAAGTTGGCAAACCAAAGAATGGTACAGTGAAATTAAAAATTCCTGCAAAATCTGTTGTTTTGATTACTTTGGAATAGCTTTAAATGGTAGTTCAGGTAGACCTTCTACCTTTAAGTAAATATAATATTTAAGAAATATATGTCACAGGACTTTGATTGTCTTGTGACATTTTTTTTATTTGAATATTTTAGTGCTAAGTGCTAAATATTAGTTGATTAATTATCTGCATAGGTTTATTGGATGATTGTTAAATTAACATTTTCATACCCAACAGGAAACAAAATATAATCTAAAGCAATCTCACCATAATTATTTTTGCCAATGTCGATAGAATGAGGTTTCAATTGCATGCAACAATTTAAATAATTAATTTAATGACTGTTGGTTTGATACAATCCTGCAATAAAACGATTGATTTTCATTAAATCGTCATTAACAATAAGAGTAAATTTCTGGAATAGAAAAAGTATAGCATCATTATGAGTTTAAATCGAAAAATTGCTTTGTTATTAGGGTTATTGGTATTAATACCGAGTATATATGCCCAGGTTGTTAGAGAAAGAATCAATTTTGATAAGGATTGGAAATTTACATACGGACATCCGACTGATGTTGAAAAAGATTTTAACACCGGAACAAGCTATTTTACCTATCTGGCAAAAGCAGGTTTTGGTGATGGAGCTGCAGCTGTTTCATTCGACGACAGAACATGGCGTCCTTTGAATTTACCTCACGATTGGGCAGTTGAAGTTCCTTTTGATGCCAAAGGTAGCCATAGCCATGGTTATAAGGCAATAGGTCGAAATTTTCCGGATGTTAGTGTGGGTTGGTATCGTAAGCATTTTACGATTGATGAGAAGGATTTTGGCAAGCAGATTTTTATTGATTTCGATGGAGTTTCGCGGGATGCTATGGTTTGGGTTAACGGACATTATCTGGGGAATGAGTCAAGCGGCTATCAGAGCTTCGGTTATAATATTACAGACCTAATAAATTATGGCGGAGAGAATGTTGTTGCTGTTAGGGCTGATGTTACCATCGAAGAAGGTTGGTATTACGAAGGAGCAGGTATCTATCGCCACGTTTGGCTGCGCAAGACATCACCTTTACATGTTCAAAAAGACGGAACCTTTGTTTATGCAGATATCGATGCTGATAAAGCCAACGTTACCGTTAAAACAGAGATTGAAAATCGAGGAATAGATTCATCAATATTTGTTGTTAGTCAGCAAGTAATCAATGCTGAGGGTAAAGTTTTGGCTGAGGCTAAAAGTGAAGAAAATACTTTAGCAGCAATGGCAAAAGGTGAAGTGGATTTATCAATGGTTGTTAGTAATCCTCATTTATGGTCACTTGAGGATCCATACTTACATACCGTTATTACTCAAATTTTAGTGGATGGAAAAGTAATTGATGAATATAAGACCCGTACTGGTTTTAGAACAGTTCATTTCGATGCTGATAAAGGATTTTTCTTAAATGGTAAACATGTAAAACTAAAAGGAACCAATAATCATCAGGATCATGCTGGTGTAGGTTGTGCTATGCCTGATGAGTTAATTCGCTGGCGTTTGCAACAACTGAAGAATTTTGGAAGCAATGCTTATCGTAGTTCACATAATCCGGCAACACCTGAATTATTGTCTATGTGTGACGAAATGGGAATTTTGGTTATCGACGAAAATCGATTAATGGGAAGCCATCAGGAAGCTTTTGATGAGGTAGAGCGATTGATCCGTCGTGACCGTAATCATCCTAGTATTTTTGTTTGGTCGATGGGTAATGAAGAATGGGGCATTGAGTGTAATGTTTTGGGTGAGAGAATCACCACTACGATGCAAAATTTTGCGCGAACCATTGATCCAACCCGTCCGATGAATGCTGCTGTAAGTGGAGGTTGTAATCAGGGTGTTTCTGCAGCAGTTGAAGTGATGGGGTACAATTACCTGGGACAATGGGATACGGATAAGCATCATGAGTTATTTCCAAATCAACCTTCAATGGGTACAGAGGAAGGTTCTACCTGGGCAACCCGTGGGATATATTTTGATGATCCTGAAAAGCACTATATGAGAGCCTACGATCATTTACCACGTCCTTCATGGGAAACCATTGAAACCAGCTGGAAACATTATGCTGAACGTGATTACCTGGCTGGAATGTTTATCTGGACTGGTTTTGATTATCGAGGCGAACCAACACCTTATGCATGGCCATCAATAACCTCGTATTTTGGGATGATGGATTTATGTGGTTTTCCCAAAGACAATGTTTTCTACCTGAAATCGTGGTGGGGTAATGAGCCTGTTTTACATTTGCTTCCTCACTGGAACTGGACTGGAAAAGAAGGTGATACCATACAGGTTTGGGCATACAGCAACTGTGAGGAAGTGGAGTTATTCCTGAATGGTAAAACACAAGGTCGAAAAAAAATGGAGGTTAATGGTCATTTGGAGTGGCCTGTTGTTTATCAACCCGGAAAATTAAAAGCGGTTGGTTATGCCAACGGGAAAAAAATAATGGAGGAAATTGTTGAAACAACTACTGATCCATATAAGATTGAGTTAGCAGCGCATAAAACCATGTTGAAAAATTGCGCTAACGATGTTTCTGTTGTAACGGTTAAAGTATTGGATAAAAAAGGCCGGGCAGTGCCAGTAGCTGATAATTTAATAGAGTTTACGATAGAAGGACTAGGAAAACTAATTGGCGTTGGTAACGGAAATCCAACTTCATTGGAAAAAGATAAATTTATCGATGATTATAAAGTGATTCAAACGCCTAAGATTAGGAAATACGATTTAGGAGAAATAGAAGTGGATCTGCCAGAAGCTGCAACAGCTGTTTTAGAGAAAGATTCGAAGAATAAAATGATGGTAACAGAATTTGATCTTTCAAAAGAATATGTGACCAACGGCCAATTCATCTGGTACTCTAAAAAAGTTGGAGATAATCTGCAGGCATATTTAAATGGAGTAAATATTCAACCTATTGAAGGAGATTTAGATAATAGGGCAGTGTTCAAGATTGATAATTCGTTGTTGAAAGAAGGTACTAATAATCTTGTTTTAGTTGGATTACCTTTAGCTCCACCAAATCAATGGGACGAACCAAATAAACATTTAGGCGATATTCAAATGGTGAAAACTGCTGATCAGTGGAAAAGAAAATTATTTAATGGATTAGCACAGATTATCGTTCAACCAGATGAGAGTGGGTCAGGAGAAATTATTTTAAATGCAACATCCAACGGACTTAAAAGCACAAAACTTATTATTACGGTTGAATAATTGTTTTAATGTATAGCTCAATTTATATGAAAGCAGAAGGATTCCGGTTCTTCTGCTTTTTGTTTTTCAGAAACTTAATGTCAGCCATTGTTAACATTTTATACACTTCATAACTTGCAGGTAGATGTAATTTTACGGTATAAATCCAAAGAACTAAATCTTAAGAGTAATGAAGAAACAATTCTATTGGTTGATTCCTTTCTGTGTTTTGCTTTTCGAATCACACCAAATCTTTGCCCAAATGCAAAATCATGGCCTGGTAAATGAGCCTGTCGATATCAGTAAAGATTTCTACGATTTTAAAAATACCTACTATTTTGCTGAAGAACTTTCGTCTTTCGATCCAAAGACCGGAGCCGGTGAGGTTAAATATTCGAGGTATGAATATAAGACCCGCTATGCTTTCAATAATATGCTGGGTGTATTACGCCCGGTAACGCCCAATGAATTTCCCGAAGGTGAATACCAGGCATCACCAACTTTGCCTTTTAAGCTTGAATTTGCATCACCTCGAACAGTGCGTTTGCAGATGCAAACAGGTATGGATAAAACGGTTAATCAGCCATCACTAATGTTGGTTAATGGCACCGCTCCGGTCGATCATTCGTGGAAGTATTCTTTTGAAGATGGTAAGCATGTTTATGTATCAGAATATGGAAAGGTGGTTGTCAGTGTTAATCCATGGCGCGTTTCTTTTTATAATGCTGAAGGAAAGTTATTAACGCATACCAATCATCATATCGATAATGCCGAAACCACTTATACGCCCATCATGCCATTTTCTTTTGTGCGCAGGGCTTCGGATTATTCACGTAGTGTGAATGCAGCTTTTACATTGGAGCCAAACGAAATGATTTTTGGTTGTGGAGAGTCATATACTGAATTTAATAAGCACGGACAAAAAGTGGTGCTATGTACCGATGATGCCAACGGTATACAGAATGAGACAATGTATAAACCTATTCCGTTTTTTATGAGTAACCGTGGTTACGGAATGTTTATGCATACATCAACTCCCATAACCTGTGATTTTGGTAAGTATTTCAGTGGTGTTAATTCGTTGATGATTGGAGATGAAACACTGGATTTGTTCGTTTTTCTGGGCGATCCTAAAGAAATTTTGGATGAGTATACCGATCTGACAGGCAAAGCAGCTATGCCTCCGCTATGGAGTTTTGGTTTCTGGATGAGTCGTATAACTTATTTCTCAGAAGAGGAAGGGCGAGAAGTAGCTAAAAAACTTCGCGATAATGAAGTGCCTTGTGATGTGATTCATTTTGATACGGGTTGGTTCGAAACAGACTGGCGTTGCGATTATCAATTCTCTGAGTCACGTTTTGATGATGCTGCTTCGATGATTAAAGATTTAAAAAAACAGGGTTTTCAAACCTGCTTGTGGCAATTGCCTTATTTTGTTCCTCAAAATACCTTGTTTGACGAGATTGTTGAAAAGGAATTGTATGTAAAAAATGCCAAAGGAAATCTACCATACGAAGATGCGGTATTGGATTTTTCGAACCCTGAAACGGTTGAGTGGTATCAGGCGAAGATAGGTGGTTTATTGAAGTTGGGTGTAGGTGGCATAAAAGTTGATTTTGGCGAGGCTGCTCCTTACAATGGTATTTATGCATCCGGGAGAACAGGGTTTTACGAGCATAACCTGTATCCATTGCGATATAATAAAGCCGTTGCAGATATTACCAAAGAGATTAAAGGTGAACAGATAATGTGGGCACGTAGCACCTGGGCCGGTAGTCAGCGATATCCTTTACATTGGGGAGGCGATCCTGCCAATACAAATACTGCTATGGCCGCTGCCTTACGAGGTGGATTATCCATTGGTCTGAGTGGATTTTCATTCTGGAGTCACGATATAGGAGGTTTTGTTTTAAAAACACCTGATGAGCTATACCGTCGCTGGACTCCTTTTGGCATGTTAACATCTCATACCCGCAGCCATGGAGCACCGCCAAAAGAGCCATGGGAATATGGTGAAAGTTTTCTGGAAGATTTTAAGAAAGTCGATAATATGCGCTACGAGCTGATGCCATATATTTATGCTCAGGCAAAACAATGTACAGAGAAAGGTTTGCCTATGATGCGTGCTTTGTTTGTTGAGTTTCCTGATGATCCGGGTGCCTGGTTAGTGGATGATGAGTATTTGTTTGGTTCCAATATTTTGGTGGCTCCACTTTTTGAAGAAGTAACCAAACGTAATGTGTATCTGCCAAAAGGAAACTGGATAGATTATCAGACAGGTAAATTATATGCAGAAGGTTGGCATACCATTGAGGCAGGCGATATACCAATTGTAATGCTGGTGCGCGAAGGAAGCATTATTCCTCATATTAAACTGGCTCAGAGTACCAAAGATATGGATTGGTCAAAATTGGAATTGCGTGCTTTCTTCGGTGATTCAGAAGAAGCAAGTGGATTTATCTGTTTGCCGTCGAACAATGAATTGGTTGAGGTTAGTGTTGAAAAGAAAGATAATCAACTATCATTAACCAAAGGTTCGGTTAAAGGAGTCACCTTCAGCTTGACTGAGAATAAATAAGAATAAATCCGGGAAGTTTTGTTCTAACAGGACTTCCCATATTTTTAATATTAATGATACGAACTGTATTCCTATTGCTTTGTTTTATTTTGCCGGTCTCGCTGTTTTCTCAATCTTATCCGTTTAAAAATCCAAAACTTGATACAGAAAAAAGGATTGACAACCTGCTTTCGTTGATGACGCTGGAAGAGAAAATTGTTTGTTTAAGCACAAATCCTTCTGTGCCTCGTTTGGGAATGGAGGCAACCGGTCACGTTGAAGGATTGCATGGACTGGCAATGGGGGAACCGGGTAACTGGGGCAGAGGGAATCCAGTTCCCACAACTACTTTTCCTCAATCGTATGGAATGGGGCAAACATGGGATACTACCCTGATGCGTCAAATGGGTGAAATTGAAGGGTATGAAGTTCGATATATGGCTCAATCTCCCAAATATAAAAGAGGAGGATTGGTTGTGCGTGCGCCTAATGCTGATCTTGGTCGCGATCCGCGATGGGGCAGAACAGAAGAATGTTATGGCGAAGATCCCTTTTTAGTCGGAACTATGTCGGTGGCTTTTATCAAAGGTTTACAAGGCCCTGATCCTGATCATTGGCAGGTAGCTTCATTAATGAAGCATTTTCTGGCTAACAGCAACGAGGATAGTCGTACCTGGTCTAGTTCCAATTTTAATCAACGTCAGTTGCGTGAGTATTATGCTTTACCTTTTCAAATGGGAGTAGAAGAAGGTGGATCAAGAGCTTATATGGCTGCTTATAATAAGGTGAACGAAATTCCAATGATGGTTAGTCCGCTGTTAAAGGAATTAACAGTTGATGAATGGGGGCAAAACGGAATTATATGTACTGATGGAGGTGCTCTGAAATTGTTAATATCCGATCATAAATACTATGAATCAATCGAGATGGGAGCATCCATGGCAGTTAAATCCGGTATTAATCAGTTTTTGGATGATTATAAAACAGCCATTATCAATGGTGTTGAAAAAGGATTTGTTTCGGAAGGCGAGATTGATGAGGTTTTACGTGGCGTTTTTCGGGTGATGATAAAGTTAGGTTTGTTGGATGAAGAATCTGAAAATCCATATGCCACTATCGGAAAGAATAATGAAGTTGAACCTTGGTTGAATGATAGGAATAAACAAATAGTAAGAGAAGCAACACAGAAGTCGATTGTGCTACTGAAAAATGAAAATTCAACTCTGCCTATTACCAAAAAGAAAGTTCAAAAGATAGCTGTGATTGGACAATTGGCTGATCAGGTTTTATTGGATTGGTATTCGGGTTCTGCGCCCTATCTAGTAACTCCATTGCAAGGCTTAAAGGAACGGTTCGGAGAGGATATCGAAATTACCTATGTTCCTGATTCATTAATGAACGAAGCAATTGTTGCAGCCAAAGAAGCTGATTTGGTTTTGGTGTTTGGTGGAAATCACCCGACAGGAAATGCCGGATGGGCTAAGGTAACACGCGATAGTTACGGGAAAGAGTCGGTTGATCGAAAATCCATCAATCTTGAAGATGAAGAATGGATTAAAAAGGTTTTTGAGCAAAATCAAAATACAGTTTTGGTATTGGTGAGTAACTTTCCTTATGCCATCAACTGGTCACACCATAATTTACCGGCTATAGTTCATGTCACACACAATAGTCAGGAGATGGGACATGCCCTGGCGGATGTACTCTCTGGTGATTACAACCCTGCAGGCCGACTGGTACAAACATGGCCCATGAATGAAAACCAGTTGCCCGATTTATTGGATTACAATATCTGGAATAACCGGACTTATATGTACTCAACTCAACAGCCTTTATATGCCTTTGGTTATGGTTTAAATTATACCCGTTTTGAATATGAAAATCTGGAGTTAAATAAATTGGATGATCAAATCATAGTGTCGTTAGATATTGCCAATATTGGTGATTTTGATGGAGAAGAGGTTGTTCAGGTATATGTTTCGTTTCCTGAAACTAAAGTGATCAGACCGATTAAAGCATTAAAAGGCTTTCAACGTGTTAATATCAAAAAAGGAAAAACAGAGCGAATTGAAATACCTGTTAAATTAAAAGATCTTTGTTATTGGGATGAAGTGAAAAAGCAAATGGTACTAGAAAAAGGATCAGTTAGTGTTATGGTTGGAAGCTCATCGGATAATATCAGATTGACAAAGAATATTGAGATTAAATAAGATATGAATTTTAGAAAGATTTTATTTCTGTCGTTGGTAGCTGTACTTTCATTATGTATCAATGCACAAGAATTTTTTAAGAAGAAAGATTTAATGTCTGTCGGGGTATATTATTATCCTGAGCACTGGAATCCTGATCAATGGGAACGTGATATTAAAAACATTGCCAATCATGGATTTGAATTTATCCATATGGCTGAATTTGCCTGGGCTATGATGGAACCTGAGGAAGGTGTTTATGACTTTGCCTGGTTGGATAAAGTCATTGAGCTGGCTAATAAATATGAGTTGAAGGTTATTTTGGGCACACCAACTCCTTGTCCTCCTGTCTGGATGGGCATCAAATATCCCGAAATATATCTGATGGATGCCAACTATCAACGCGAACAGCACGGTACACGTGCCAATATGTCGTTGTCAAATCCAGTTGTTTTGGAAAAAACACAACTGATTGTTGCTGAAATGGCCAAACGATACGGTAAAAATAAAACAGTAATTGGCTGGCAGATTGATAACGAACCAGAGGCTAAAGAAGATTATAGCCCGTCGACTCAAAAGGCTTTTATACATTGGTTGCAAAAGAAATATACAACCATTGATGCTTTAAATGAGGCCTGGGGAACCCGATTCTGGAGTCAGTTGTTTGCATCGTTTGAAGAGGTTCATATTTACAATGCCACTTCAGTCGGATGGTGGGGCGCAAACCCAATTGCCTTACTCGATTATAAACGATTTACCGCTGACACACAAGCTGCTTTTCTCGATTTTCAAGCTCAAGAGTTGAGAAAGTACATCGTTCCATCACAGTATATCACAACCAATTATGTTGCAAAAGGAGGACAAACAGATCCTCGAAGAAGCACAAAAATGGATTTTGCTTCATTTACAGCTTATCCGAATTATGGGAGCAATAATCTGGGCGATTTGGGATTCCGGTTAGGTGATTATTCTGTTTTGATGTATGCTAACGATTATTACAAGTCTGTTGGGGGGGTAACAGGTGTAATGGAATTGCAACCGGGGCAGGTGAACTGGGCCAATCATAATTCACTTCTTAAGCCGGGAACGGTAAGAATGTGGTTATGGCATTGCTTTGCTGGAGGTAGTTCATTTGCCTGCACATATCGTTATCGTCAGGTTTTATATGGAGCTGAGCAATATCATCATGGTATTGTAACTACTGACGGTATTACCTTAAGTCAGGGTGGAAAGGAATATGTGCAGGTTATTAATGAAATGAATCAGTTGAGAAAGCAATACTCAGAGAAAGCCAAAACACCTGAGAAATTGGAAAGGCGTAAAACAGGATTGATGTGGTCCTTTGATAATTTGTGGAATCTGGATCGTCAGCGCCAGACATATCAATGGAATACATGGGGGCACATGCAACGTTATCAACAGATTCTTCATTCATTGGGTGCGCCAGTTGAGTTTATCACCGAATTAGATAATTTTGAAAACTATCATTTTATTGTGGTACCTGCTTACGAGTTGGTTGATGAAGCATTGGTAGCAAAGTGGAAGAAATATGTTGAAAATGGAGGTAATCTGATTGTTTCTACGAGAACCGGGGCCAAAGATAAAAATGCTCATTTATGGGAAAGTAATCTCTCCGGTATCATGAATGATCTGATTGGAGGAGAAATTGAGCTATTTGATATGTTGCCCGGAGGTAAATCCGGAAACATTGTGATGAACGATAAAATCTATCAATGGAGTTCATGGGGTGATTTGATTAAACCATACAAGGATAGCGAAGTATTGGCATCATACAAAGATCAGTTTTACAAAGGAACGGCATGCGTGCTAAAAAATAAAATCGAAAAAGGTACTGTTTGGTATGTGGGAGTTGAATCAACAGATGGTCAGTTGGAAAAAGATATTATTAAGAGTGCTTTCAACGCTAATGATATTGATGTGGAAAATTATCCTGAAGGAATATTTGTTCAGTATCGTGATGGTTTTTGGGTATCTGTTAATTATTCATCAACAGATTATGAGTTGAATCTGGATAACAAGGCAACCATTTTGATTGGAGAAAAGGTATTACCACCTGCCGGAGTAACGGTATGGGTTGAATAAAAGATAAAAGACAGGTTTATTTTGTTAGAAGTAAACCTGTCTATTAGTTTGAAAATTTATTTTACAGCCCTTATATACTAAGCTTTTTGATGAATCTTAGGCCCAGCTTGTTCAAGTTCTTTACCCAATTTCGTATCCGTGTATTTCTTAAAGTTACGGATGAATTTTTCTGCAAGGTTTGTTGCTTTCTCTATCCATACTTCCGGATTAGAATAAGTATCTCTTGGATCCATAATATGTGGGTCTACATCATGCAAAAATACAGGGACTTCCAGATTGAAAATCGGAATTGTCTTTGTGTCAGCCTTTTCGATTGAATCATCTAAAATTGCATCAATAATGGCTCTGGTATCTTTAATTGAGATTCTTTTACCCGATCCATTCCAGCCAGTATTAACCAGATATGCCTTTGCATTGTGCTTTTTCATTTTCTTAACCAACTCTTCACCATATTTTGTTGGATGAAGAGAAAGAAAAGCTTCTCCGAAACAAGCTGAAAAAGTGGGAACAGGTTCTGTTACTCCAAGTTCAGTGCCTGCTAATTTAGCAGTAAAACCAGAAAGAAAATGGTATTGGGTTTGTTCCGGATTGAGTATAGATACCGGTGGCATAACACCAAATGCATCAGCTGTTAAGAATATTACTTTGTTGGCATGACCCGCTTTGGAAACAGGTTTAACAATGTTGTTAATGTGGTAGATTGGGTACGAAACACGGGTGTTTTCTGTAACCGATCGATCGTGAAAATCAACAGAACCATCCTCTGAAACACTAACATTTTCCAATAAAGCATTTCTTTTTATCGCATGGTAAATGTCAGGCTCACTATCTTCATTTAAATCAATTGTTTTGGCATAGCATCCGCCTTCGAAATTAAATATACCTTCATCATCCCAGCCATGTTCGTCATCGCCAATAAGCATTCGGTGTGGATCTGTTGAAAGGGTTGTTTTGCCTGTGCCAGATAAACCAAAGAATATGGCAACATCGCCCTCTTTACCTTTGTTGGCAGAGCAATGCATAGCGGCTATTCCTTTTAGGGGAAGATAATAGTTCATCATGGCAAATATTCCTTTTTTCATTTCGCCACCATACCATGTTCCACCAATCAGCTGAACTCTTTCAGTGAGATTAAAAACAGTAAAGACTTCAGAATGTAGATTGTGTTCCTTCCATTTATAATCAGTCATTTTGGAAGCATTGAGAACAACGAAATCGGGTTCTCCATAATTATATAATTCCTCCTTAGTAGGGCGGATAAACATATTTTTTACAAAATGTGCCTGCCAGGCTACTTCGGTAATAAATCTTACTTTTAAACGAGTACTGACATTAGCACCACAATAGGCATCTGTCACATAAAGCTTTCTGCCCGACAGATCTTCACAAACTTCATCTTTTAGTTCTTTCCAGATTTTAGGCGGCAGGGGTTTATTGTCATTCGGAGCATGTTCAGAAGTCCACCAAATGGAGTCTTTAGTTGTATCATCATATACAATATATTTGTCTTTGGGTGATCGTCCGGTAAATCTTCCTGTCATTACATTGACGCTGTCAAATTCAGTAAGCTGTCCCTTTTCATAGCCTTCTAAATCTGAATTCATTTCCTCTTGATATAGTTCTTCATAAGAGGGATTGTAGAGAATTTCCTGGACATCATTAATACCATATTGTTGCAGATTAATTGCAGATTTTAATGTTTCCATAAAAATGAAGTTTAGTGTTAACTGGTTTAATTAATTTAAAACAAAAAGGTTTTTCTACCTTTTTAAATAAGAGCGCTGAATTCATGTGGAATAATTCAGAAGGTCGAAAAAATAAAAATTCAATAAGTTAATAATCAGGAAACCGGTGTACTCTTTGAATTTATTCATTTTTCATTGAAAATCATTCATTTTTAGAAGGTTATTTTTAAAATATTTTAATGTAATGATCTGATATTGAATAATAGAATGTTTCTTAGCGTTGCTTTTTTGATAATCGCAGCATTTCATTTATACATGTTTAAATAATATTATTACTTTAGTGTGATGTTGACACATTGAATTAATTATCTAACTAAATAACTTATGAAATCAAGATTCCTGTTTTTGACCTGTTTAATCCTGTTTGCTTTTTCTACAATAAAAGCGCAACAAGCTTTGTGGGGTGGTGCTCCAATTGTGTCGCCAGAGGTAAATGAAAACAAAACTGTCACTTTTCGTTTTTTTGCTCCATCGGCAGATTCGGTATTTGTGACTGGTGATTTTTTACCTACTGAAAAGGTGAAAACTCCATTTGGCGAAGCAGATATGCCAATTAAAGCATTGATGCTTAAAGATGAGAATGGTCTTTGGTCTTATACATCCGATGAGTTAGCTTCAGATTTATACAGTTATACATTTGTTGTGGATGGATTAACTGTAAGTGATCCGAATAATGTATACATGATCAGAGATGTGGCCTCAATAACGGATGTTTTTATTGTGGGTGGAGGAAAGGCTGATTTTTATAGTGTTAATGATGTGCCTCATGGTACTGTTGCTCGTCGATGGTATAATTCTCCGGGCAATGAGATGACTCGAAGAATAACAATTTATACTCCTCCGCGATATGAAGATGGCAAAAGTAAATATCCGGTTTTATACCTGTTACATGGTATGGGTGGTGATGAAGAAGCCTGGATTGCTTTAGGACGTACGGCACAAATTTTGGATAATTTAATTGCTCAAGGTAAGGCTGAACCTATGATTGTGGTTATGCCAAATGGTAATGTTGTTCAGCAGGCTGCACCCGGAGAATCACCAAAAGGTTTGTATAAGCCAACTTTTCAATTGCCTCATACAATGGACGGCAAGTATGAAGAGACTTTTATGGATGTGATTAATTTCATCGAAAGTAATTACAGAGTTAAGGCTGATAAGTCGCATAGAGCCATCGCAGGACTATCAATGGGTGGATATCATTCGTTGCATATTTCAAGATATTATCCCAACAAATTTGATTATGTTGGACTGTTTTCTGCTGCTATTTTGCCCAGACAAGATACTCAGTCAAAGATTTACCAGGATATTGATGGCACTCTTAAGAAACAATCAGAGAATGGATATCAATTATATTGGATTGGAATGGGTAAAACAGATTTTCTGTATCAATCAGGAGTTGAATTTCGTGCTAAGCTGGATTCTATAGGAATGAAATACACATATGTTGAATCAGAAGGTGGTCATATCTGGAAGAACTGGAGAGATTATCTGACTGAATTTGTGCCTTTGTTGTTTAAGTAAAATAGAATATTAATTGGGAACAGTTCTTTATTTCTAATTTGAATGAGAGAGCTGTTCCTTTTTATTTTTAAGCTCAAGAATCTGGTAGGTTGTATTTGGTTGAAGAATATATACTTCTGTTATGCACTGTACTAATCAATAAATTTCACTACCATCCGTTTTTTAAACCTTCAGTCAGAGCTTTTTCATAATTCTCCAGATTAAACTCAAATAAATAAGGTGATTTATGAGCCACACCCACTCTTTTTTCTTCTAGCCTGTTAAGCAGATTGTAAGAGAGTATTTTTCGTTGAAAATTTCTTCTGTCTAACTGTTTGCCAAGTATTGTTTCATATAATTTTTGTAGCTCCGGCATTGTAAATTTCTTTGGGAGCAGTTTATGTCCAATGGGTGAATTATTAAGTTGCTGTCTTAATGCCGTTAAAGCTTCTTGAATAATTTGATCATGATCAATAATTGTATTGGTTATCTCATCGATATTTACCCATTTGCAACTTATTGAAAAGTCATCCGGATTAGGATTTACCATTGTAAATTCTACCAAGGCAAAAAAGCCGATTGATATGAAACGTGAATCAAAAAAGGATATGTCCATATCTGGTTTTAATGTCTTGATGATTTGTACGGCAGGATTTGCTTTTGATCTTTCAGGGGCGCTAAAAACCTTAAATTGTTTTAAGTAAATATCATTTAAACCAGTTCTCCATTCTAATATTCTGGTTGCCGCCTCTTCAATTGTTTCATCATTCTTGACAAAACCGCCAGGTAATGATAGTTGATGAGAATTTTTTAATTCCAGTAGAAGAACTTTTAATTCATTTTCGTGAAATCCAAAGATTACACAATCGATAGATATGTGAGAAAGAAATTCCTGGTTGTTTAAAGATGATGTATTCAAACCTTTTTATTACAAAAATATGAAAAAATATGAATCTCTATTTTGATGATTAGTAAATTGTTATTATCATTGCGTAATTAAGACACAATGAAATAGAATCAGCTCATTGTTAAATCAGAAAAAATGAAAAAATATTCCTTTAAAAAAATTGCAGTATTCTGCTCGGCAGTATTATTTTCTTTTCAACTATTTAGTTGTAGTCCATCAATTAAGGATCAAAATCCTGATGACAAAGCGGCAGCCATCGTTGCAAAAATGTCGTTGGAGCAAAAAGTTCAGGTTTTAATTGGGACAGGCATGTACATGGATTTGCCTGATTCAATAAAATCAATGTTCCCACAACCGGAAAGAGACGAAAGTGATTCTTTGTATTATAAGATGGTGGATAGAATCAGAACATATCTTCCCGGAGCTGCCGGATTCTCTGGTGAGTTTTCTGAGTTAGGAATTACTTCGCAGGTTTTGGCCGATGGTCCTGCCGGATTGAGAATTCAGCCCAAAAGAAAGAATGATGAAGCAAGTTATTATTGCACTGCTTTTCCTATTGCTACGGTTTTAGCATCTACATGGAATACTGATCTTGTTTACAATGTAGGGAAGGCAATGGGTAATGAAGTATTGGAATATGGAGCTGACGTATTACTTGCACCCGGAATGAATATTCAGCGTGACCCGCTTTGCGGTCGTAATTTTGAGTATTATTCAGAAGATCCTTTGGTTACAGGAAAAATAGCTGCAGCAATGGTAAACGGAGTACAATCAAACGGAGTTGGAACATCTGTTAAGCACTTTGCAGTAAATAATCAGGAAACGAATCGCTTATCAGTCGATGCCAATGTTAGTCAGCGTGCACTTCGCGAGATTTACCTGAAAGGATTTGAGATAGCTGTAAAAGAAGCACAACCATGGACTGTAATGTCATCTTACAATAAAGTAAACGGAACCTATACTTCTGAAAGCCATGATTTATTAACTAAGGTGTTACGCGATGATTGGGGATTTGAAGGATATGTAATGACCGATTGGGGTGGAGGAAGTGATTTGGTTGCTCAGATGAATGCCGGTAATGATTTAATTATGCCCGGAACACCCGAACAGATTGAGAATCTGATGACAGCAGTAAAAGATGGCAAACTGGATGAAAAAGTTCTGGATCAAAATCTGATACATATTTTCAAAATAATGTTCAAATCGCCGAAGTATAAAGGATATCAGAATAGTAATAAGCCCGATTTAACAGCTCATGCACAAATAACCAGGCAGGCAGCAACAGAGGGAATGGTGTTGTTGGAAAACAAAGCAAAAACACTCCCATTCTCTGTTAGCAACGCAGCAGTTTTTGGAACCACATCATATGATTTTATTGCCGGTGGAACTGGTAGTGGTGATGTAAATGAAGCTTACACTGTTTCGTTGATGGATGGTTTAATTAATGCCAATATTTCGGCGGATAATGATCTTACTTCGATTTATACAGAGTATATCAAAAAAGAACGGGCAAAAGGGAATAAATCAGATAACTGGTTAACTATTTTATTGGGAGGAAAAATACCGGTTGAGGAAATGGAAGTGACACCTTTATTAGCTGAAAAAATGGCTGCTGTTAACGAGATAGCTTTGATAACAATTGGCAGAAACGCCGGTGAAGGTGGAGACAGGGAAGCTGTAGAGGGTGATTTTTATTTGAGTTCAACCGAAATAAAAATGGTTAAGACCGTAACGGAAGCATTTCATGCAGCAGGTAAAAAAGTAGTTGTTATTTTGAATGTGGGAGGCGTAGTTGAAACTGCGTCCTGGAAAAATATTCCTGATGCTGTATTATTGGCATGGCAAGGAGGACAAGAAGGAGGTAATTCGGTAGTTGATATTTTAACCGGTAAAGTAAATCCATCAGGTAAATTGGCTATTACATTCCCTGTTTCATATGATGATACACCAACATATACAACTTTCCCAGGACATGCAATTGAAGGAAAAACAGACGATGCTGAAGATCTTTCCGGGTTCTCATTTATGAAACGTGTACCATGGGAAGTTTTTCACGAGGAAGATATCTATGTTGGCTATCGTTATTATAACACTTTCGATGTGACTGTTTCATATCCGTTTGGTTATGGGTTGTCTTATACATCTTTTAAATATGAAAATATTAAAGCAGATAAAGATGTATTTGATGAAAGAATAAAAGTCTCGGTAGATGTTATAAACTCAGGTGAAGTAGATGGCAAGGAAGTGGTGCAGGTATATCTGAATGCTCCTTCAGGAAGTATGGAGAAGCCAGAACAAGTGTTGATTAATTTTGGAAAAACAGGTTTGCTTAAACCTGGTGAATCACAAACCTTATCTTTTACAATTACTGCTAAGGATCTAACTTCATTTGATGTATCAAAATCGGCGTGGATAGCTGAAGAAGGCAATTACAATATTTTAATAGGAAGTTCAAGTGCTGATATTAAAGGGCAATGCCAGTTTAATCTGCCTCAGTATACTGTGGTTGAAAAAGTATCCAATGCCTTAAAACCAACCAAAGAAATTAATGTATTGACTAGGAAATAAAAAAATTGGGTTTAGGAGGTTTGGATGTTTAAGAGAACATTCAAATGTTAGAAGCCTGGCATAGCTAATAGCTAAGTCAGGCTTTTATTATATAAAATTCTTATCTAAAAATCTTTGAACTGTTTTAATCGATGATTTTATAATATTAAATCCCTTACTAATTGTGTAAACAAGCTATAATGATTGGTACGACCATTGCCTGGCCGGTCCTGCGGAAGTAAACATTGTCTCCGCGCTTGTCTCATTCTGACAAGGACGATTAAATCAGAGTTGAGAATAACTTTGTTTGACTTGCAATCTGTTCTAATACTAATACTTGCAATGATGGATTTCATTGAAATGCTTAAGAGATTGAAAGGTGATCTAATAAATCTCCTTTAAACAAAATGAATGATTAATTCAAAAAATCTAAAAAAGAGTCGTGCAATCTAACATATTAAAAACCTTAAAATGTTATTTTCATATTTTTAATCTAAATCAATATTTTATGAGAAGAAATTTAACCTTGTTATTATTAGCATGTACGGGCTTTTTTAGTCATGCAAAAGAAATTAAAAAGAATGACAACAAACCAGTGGTTTCTGTAGATTCTCTGGATCAGAAAATGGTAAATTGGTATAATCAGGATGGTAATACAAGTGACTTTTATGGTGCCAGTGTTGATGCTTGTTATGAGTATTTGGCAGGGAAAAAACCAATTAAAAATATTGTTGTAGCGGTAATTGATGGTGGGGTTGACATCAATCATGAAGATCTTAAAGATAAAATTTGGATTAATAAAAGTGAAATTCCAGGTAATGGTATAGATGATGATAACAATGGGTATGTAGATGATGTAAATGGATGGAATTTTATGGGCTCCTCTGACGGCAGTAATGTGGAATATGAAAACCTGGAGTTTGTTAGAATATACCGTAAGTATTTCAAGTCATTTTTGGGTAAGGATGCTAAGGAAATACCAGATGATCAGGAAACGGAGTATCAGTACTACCTGAGAGCAAAATCAATGTTTGATGTTGAAAAAAACAAATATGATAAGCTTAATACTAATTTAATCAGATTGGCTTCGAGGATTCATAAAGAGGAAAGTATACTAAAAAAGTTCTTAAACAAAGACCACATTAAAGTAGAAGATATCATAAAAGTACGAAGTTCGGATAGTCAGGTTGAGACGGCTAAAAATTATATGCTTTCCTTATATAACAAAGGTTTTTCTCATGAATCCTTTAAATCCATTCGGGGGAGAGTGGATCTTCAGTTGGACACCCTATTGAATTTAAAATATTTAGGAAGAGAGCGGATAATTGGAGATGATATCTCAGATATTGATGATCTGGGATATGGAAATAATGATGTTATTGGACCACGAGCCGATCATGGTACGCATGTGGCAGGAATAATTGGAGCTGACCGGGACAACGAATTAGGTATAAAGGGTGTGGCATCCAATGTGGTCATCATGCCTGTTCGTGTGGTACCTAATGGGGATGAATATGATAAAGATGTGGCCTTGGCAATTCGGTATGCTGTTGACAACGGTGCACAGATTATTAATATGAGTTTTGGAAAAGCGTTTTCACCTCAAAAGCATTTGGTTGATGAGGCTGTGAAATATGCAGACTCAAAAAATGTGCTGATTATTCATGCCGCCGGCAATGATGCGTCAAATCTTGATGAAGTCGTTAGCTATCCGGATAAAGAGTATGAAAATGGAGAGTTGGCAAATAATTGGATTTCGGTGGGAGCATCAGCAGCTTATCTAAACACAGATTTTGTGGGTGTATTTTCGAATTATGGTTATGATAAAGTTGATTTGTTTGCGCCAGGAGTGGATATCCCTTCATTATTTCCTGGAAATAAATATATCATTAATAGCGGCACTAGTATGGCTTGTCCAGTCGTTTCAGGAGTGGCCGCATTAATTTGGGCCTATTACCCCGAGTTAAGTGCTTCACAATTAAAAACAATACTTATAAACTCGGTGCAGCCTTATTCAAAACTGAAAGTTTATAAACCAAATATTACAGGAGGTACCAAGAAAAAAACTAAGTTCGGTAAGCTTTCAAATACTGGTGGTTTGATAAATGCTTTAAATGCTATTAAGTTGGCTGAGGGATCATTCGAAATAGGAAAGAAAAAGAAAAGGTAAATGTTGCTATTTATGAGAAGGATATTCAATTGACTTCGGATTAAGTTGATCCCTTTAAAAATCAATTAACTTATTATAATTGAGAAATATGAGGTTATTAAAAAAATAGCCTCATATTTTCTCTTTTTAATATTATTTCAAAAAATCAGGGGTAATAACTTACTTTGTTAACAGAATAACAGAAAATTTTAAGTCGCAGGTGATTGTTTTAATATCCTTTAAAATAGGTATTTAAAAGGATAAATTGTCGGCTGATTATCTTACGGTTTTAATTTGAATTATGCCATTGATAAGAATGAGGCCATGAACCCTTATTATCCGGTACTGCAGTATGACAAATGTTACATGTGGTTTTGTGTTCAGGATTCAATCCACCATGCTCCTCTGCAAACTCATGACCATCATCTTCTCCGCGCGAATTATGATGGCATACACCACAACTACCAATGGATTTAATTTTACTTCCCTGAAGTTGTTTTGGTTGAAAATTATCTTTTGCAAGGTTTGATGGATACATGGCATGAGGACTTCCATGGCAGGATGCACAAAACAGATCACCGTGACCTTTGGCGTTGCGATATAATATACTATTGGTTTCAACTTCATCAACATTTTGATGACAAGTGACACATTTCGGTTCATCAATCCATGGTATACGACCTTGCGTAATACTTAAACCTACCGTTGCCATTGTACCATGACAGGTGGTGCAATTTCCATCATTGCTAGTGCCCATATGCGCCAGACTTCTGTTGCACTGGGTGTTGTTACCGGGGTGACAATCGTAGCAGGAAGCGTTTTTTGTTGCATGGAAACTATGAATGACTTCAGATAAATAATGGCCTGAAGAACCTTTGTCATTGGTGCCTAAGAGAACCGGACTTCCATGGCAACTGGCACATAATACCGGTTGATTGGCCAGTAACTGGGTGCCGTTTGATTCATCGTGCTTTTTAAGAATATCTTCAAATGTACTTGTTGTTCCATCACCATGGCATTTGGCACAATTAATCTCATCAGATGTGGGAACTGTTGTTTCTGTGGTAGTTAAAATCGTTCCATTTGCATTTTTAAGTGTTAACTCCATTACCTGGTATGCATCATAATAACCATCGTCATCAATTGGTACAAGCGGAATGCCTTCAATGGTAAAGTGATCAGCATTAACTGACATTGTTCCTGATAAAGCAGCTCCGGAAATGCCAATATCATGGTTGGGTGCATCCCCACCAAACAGCTCGGTAAAATAATCCCAAAAGCCACTATATTCCTTTTTACCGTATGAAAAACTATTGTTTTTTATTCGGTATTCAATTGTAAGTCCGTTGGTTATTAACTGTGGAGGATTACCCTTTTTTATCACCTGTGCATTAACGGTATTGTAAGGAGGTAATATCACCAGTTCATTGTAACTGGGGTTTAAACAATGCATTCCCAAATCATTGAACGCCAAAATCACGTATTCACTATTTGATTCAGGTAGATTTGTATTTTCATCAGATTCTTTCTTACATGACAGGAGTATCACCAAAAGAATCATCCCCCAACCGATAATGAAATGTATCGTTTTCATATCCCAACATATTAGTGATTAAATACGAGGTGTTTGGTCAGACGCTAACTATAAAACTGATGAAGACCTCAAATTATTGTGTAACTATTCAAAAAATCAGGTCGATAAACTTACAATTGTTCTATACTAATGTAATGGTTTTTAAGATGGATGTCCATATAAGGATGCTAAAACATGTGGAAATGCTAAATAAAATTCTTATCCAGAAAATCTTTGAATTGCTTTTTAAACTGATCGCTTACAGGTATATATTCTTTGCCAAATACAATTCGGCTGCGATCAATGGTTTCGATTTTTTCGAGATTAACAATAAACGAGCGATGTACCCGCATAAATTTCTCTTTAGGGAGTTTTGTTTCCAAGGCTTTAAGTGAATTAAGCGACATTACCGGTTTATCCTGATGTTGAAGGAAAACTTTTACATAGTCTTTTAATCCTTCAATGTATAATATATCGTTGAAATTAATGCGACGAATCTTATAGTCTGATTTGAGAAATAAAAAAGCATTGTTGGATTCTACGGTTTCCTGTGACTGGTATTGAATGAGTTTTTGTGCTTTTTTTGCTGCCTTCAGAAATTCATCGTAACCAAATGGTTTTAAAAGATAATCAATGGCATCAAGTTTAAAACCTTCCATAGCGTATTTCTCAAAGGCTGTAGTGAATACCAATTTAGGTGGATTTTCAAGGATGCGTGCAAATTCAATTCCGGTAAGGTCAGGCATTTGAATATCAATAAACATCAGATCAGCTTCCTGTTCATTCAAAAATTCCATTGCATCGATTGGATTATCAAAAGCTCCGATTAAATCCAGAAAGGGAGTCTTCTCGATATAATTAGTCAGAAGTTGAAGTGCAAGAGGCTCGTCATCTATAGCAATGGTTCTGATCATGTCTTAGTTTAATTCGATTTTTAATTCAACCTTAAATTCATCATTTTCTTTTGTAATTTCCAGCTGGTGTCTGTTTGGATACAATAGTTGTAATCGTTTTTTTACATTTTCAAGACCAATGCCAGAATGATTTTCAGTCAATTTAGTTTCGGGAGCTTTGCTAATACTGTTTACACAATGAAATGACAATGAGTTTCCATCTGTTTTCATACCAATACGGATAAAGGAAGCCTCACGGTAGCTTATTCCGTGTTTAAATGCATTTTCGATAAATGGAATAAACAATAAGGGTGGAATTTTCACGCCCAGATGTTCACTGGGTAAGCTAATTTCAAAGTTTACTTTTGGTGATACGCGTAACCGCATTAAATCGATATAATGATTAAGAAAATCAACTTCCTGTTTTAATTCTGTTTTACCATCTTCCGAATCATAAAGCAAATAACGCATCAGCTTAGATAATTTTAATACCGAATCCTGTGCATCTTTTGTGCTGATTTCAATTAAGGCATAAATATTATTTAACGTATTAAAGAAAAAGTGAGGACTAACCTGGTTTTTTAAAAAGGCAAGTTCTGAATTCAGCTTTTCTTTTTCTAATTCCTTCTGTCTTTTTTCGGTGGCAATATGTTCTTCTATAACTCTTAATCCTAATGCAAATCCACTTATAATTAAAGAGGTGAGGCCAAAGAAATAGACCTGCATTTGTCTTACAGGTGCTTTTGGAATTATATTTTCATCACTTAATTTTTTAAAGGCCTCGGCAATTTTTTGATCTCTTTCCGGATTATGAATAAAGGATTCATTTAAGAGTTCCGAAACGAAATAGAAAAGAAGAATAGAAGCAACACCAATAATAAAGTAAAGTGTTTTTTTTCCATTCAGATAAAAGCGGGGAACTAAAAATAAGTAATTGATATAGAATATAATTCCGTAGATGGTAGCTGCCAGATAAAAGCCCCAGGCAATAAAATTCTGGTTTCCCCAGTACCGATTGATAATAAGCTGGGGCAGAATTACCAGTCCCAGCCATGCCAATAAATGCATTACAATCGTTAAAGCCTTATTATGCGGTGTTTTGATCATATCTGAATTAACAGTTATTTCTTTCTTGCCAAAATACATATTATAGCCATATTAATTATCCAATCATCGTATAAATTTCTGTCTCACTCAAAGCTAAGTCACTATTAATTTAGTGGAAACCATTTAATCTTGACCTTTAGATCATATTCCGGGCAGAAGTAAGAAGTAAGAAGGCAGAAGCCCGAAGTGGGAGATGAAAAGTGATTTTGATCAGTTGTTTCAGTCTCTTTTCCCTTTTAATCTTTTCACTTTTGCCCTTATAATTTTTACTTTTTTACTCGTGTCTGATGGCATCGATTGGATTCAGATTGGCAGCTTTACGTGCCGGATACCATCCAAAGAACACCCCAATTGCTGTACATACCAGAAATGAGAGTATGATTGCATTTTGCATAACGATAAATGGTAAATTAAGAGCATTGGTGGCAACTGCTGAAATCAGTAATCCAAATACAATTCCAATGATTCCTCCGAAAATACTTAGAATAACTGCTTCTATAAGAAACTGCATTAATATGTCTGTTCCACTTCCACCAACCGACATTCGTAATCCAATTTCTTTGGTGCGTTCTGTTACCGAAACAAACATGATATTCATAATACCGATACCACCAACCAATAACGAAATACCGGCAATCGCACCAAGTAGCATTGTCAACATATCACTTACTGATGAAAAGGCTTGTACCATTTCGGCCTGAGAACGTACTTCAAAATCATCACTCGTACCTTCTTTCAGTTTATGCTGACTGCGTAAAACTGTTTCTATTTCTTCAATTGCCTGATCTGTACTTTCCTCATCGATGGAAGAAGCATAGATAGCCTGAATATGTGTGATAGCTAATATTCTGCGCTGAACAGTGGTGTAGGGTGCAATTATTAAATCGTCCTGGTCCATACCCATCCCATTCTGACCTTTTTCTTTCAGCACACCAATTATTTTAAGTGGTATTCCGGCAAAGCGAATGGTTTGACCAACCGGGTCAACACTGTCGCCAAAAATATTTTCAACAACTGTTTTACCAACCAAACAGACTTTGCCTAAACTGGTGATTTCTTTGTCGGTAAATATCCTTCCATCTTCCAATTCATATTTTCTGATTTCAAGATATTCGGTATTGACACCATAGATGCTTGTCGGCCAGTTTTTATTTCCTTTAATGGCTTGTCCACTGCTCGAAACCTGTGGTGAAATGCGACTCAGGTATTGAGAGCTTTTCTCCAGTTGTTCAATATCTTTCATTGTTAGCGATTTTGAGTCGGAGTTACCCATCATAACACCACCTCGTCGCTGAGATCCGGGCATAACAAATATCATGTTCGATCCCATGCTTGAAATTTCATCCTGTATGTTCTTTTTAGATCCTTCACCAATCGAAAGCATTCCAATAACCGAACCTACACCAATGATGATCCCCAGCATTGTTAAAATAGCTCTGAATTTATTTCGCTTCAGTGCGTTGATGGCTATTTTAGTGAGATTTATATAGTTCATTACCTATTCTTTAAAAGTCAATATCTGATTCGTGTGGAAGTTCAGCAATCAGCTGAGTTGCATTGTGACGTTTGTCCACAGTCATCTCTGTTTTAATTAAACCATCGCGGAAAACAATATTGCGTTTCATAAAACGCGCAATGTCTTCTTCGTGGGTTACAAAAGCAATGGTTTTGCCTTCGTCGTTGAGTTTCTGAAACAGCTCCATTATTTCGTAGGAGGTGCGGGTGTCGAGGTTGCCGGTTGCTTCATCAGCCAGAATAACAACCGGATCGTTTACCAGTGAACGGGCAATAGCCACACGTTGCTGCTGACCTCCGGAGAGCTGATTTGGCATGTGATGGAAACGGTCAGCCAAGCCAACCTGTTCCAGCGCATACATCGCTTTTTCTTTTCTTTCTTTCGACTTTACCTTTGAATTATAATACAAGGGTAATTCAACGTTTTCAAGTGCTGTTGTACGAGGCAACAAGTTATATGATTGAAAGATAAAACCCAGTTTAGAGTTACGTAGCTGAGCCAGTTGGTTTTTGTTCATGTCAGCCATGTTTACTCCATCAAGAAGATAGGTTCCATCAGTTGGTTTATCCAAACAGCCCAGAATATTCAACATGGTAGACTTACCGGAACCACTGGTGCCCATAATTGCCGCAAAGTCTCCTTCCTGTATTTGCATGTTGATTTTTCGAAGGGCATGAACAGTGACCTCACCAACATGATAATCTTTTCTTAAGTCTTTGACTTCTATTATAGTTTTTTGCATTATAATCAATTGTTAATGAGTAATCTGATTACTTGTTGTTACGTTGTGGTGGTTTAGGCATAAATGGATTGCCTCCGGCTGCCTGAACAGTAGCTTCTGCATTCTTTTGTTCCATTTTTAAAACCACAACATCACCTTCTTTTAATCCATCCAGAACTTCAACATTGATATCGTCATCCATACCAAGTTTCACCGGCACTGGTTGTAGCATTGAGTCTCTTTTTACCCATATCACTTTTTTGTCTTTTGATGGACCATTGTCGTCCATTGGAGGAAATCCTTCTGATGGTTCACCTTGTGGCATTGGAGGTTTTGGAGCGTTTTGCATATAACTCATCATCAATTGTTCATCGGCTTCAAAACGCGCAGCTTTGCTAGGTACAGTCAGTATATCTTTTTTCTCAATCACAAAAATGTTTGTTTCTGCTGTCATGCCCGGCATCAGCTTATAATCAGGGTTCGGAGCCATAATAATTATGGTATAGGTAACTACATTATTCGTAACAGTTGGTTCCAGACGTACTTCAGTAACTTCTCCCTGAAAAATTTCATTAGGGTAAGCGTCAACAGTAAATTCAACTCTTTGTCCTTTTTTAACCTGACCTATGTCTGCTTCATCAACATTGGCTTCGACCTGCATTTGTGTTAAATCGTTGGCAATGGTAAATAAAGTGGGGGTTTCAAAGCTTGCTGCAACAGTTTGTCCTTCCTCAACTGCCCTGTTCAAAACAATACCATCGATGGGAGAATAAATCAAGGCAAAATCAAGATTGATAAGGTTTTTACGGTGCTGAGCAATGGCACTTTTATAATTGGCCTTTGCAACATTCAGACTATAAACTGTTTCGTCGTATTCCGATTGTGCAATCAACTCTTTTTCGTAAAGCGGTTTCAAACGGTTGTAATTGGCCTGTTTGTAATCCAGTTCAGCTTTGGCATTGTCTACAGCTGCCTGTGTCTGTTCTACAGCAGCAGCCAGGTTAGTTGTATCAATTCTGGCCAGCAGCTGGTTCTTTTTTACATATGAGTTGAAATCAACATAAATATTTTCGATAATACCTGATACCTGAGTACCCACTTCTACAGTGGTAATAGCTTCCAGTGTACCTGTTGCCGTTACTGTACTGCTGATAGATCCCAGTTTTACAACACCGGTTTCAATATCAATCTGATCCGGACTGATTGAACTTGGTTTAAGAATGAAGAAGGTAGTGATACTGGCTGCCAGAACCAACGCTGATATAATAATAATTTTACGTTTCATGATTCTATATTTTTTTATTATTTTTTGTATGTAGTCTTTTGTTTGTCTTGATACTAATGTCTTACTACTTGATAGTTTGATTTAAAGAGTAATGGATTGTCCTTTGTAAAAATCAAGGATCTTATAATTGAATAGTAATTTGTATTTCGATTGTAAAAATGAACTTTGAGCCTGTATCAGGTTATTCTTCTCAAAGATGAAGTCAACTGAGTTCATCAAACCGTTTTTGTATTTTTCTTCAGCCAGAGCATACGATTCTTCGTTGGCTTCAAATACTTCTTTGTAGGCTTCAAACTCGTATTGTGAAGTCATCACATCCAGACAAACCTGTTCAATGTTCATTCGAAGTGTGTTTTGCTCATCTTTTTCAGTCAATTCGGCATTCAGATAACTAATCTTTGCCTTTGCTACACTCGATTTAACCTGTTTATTCTGAAAGATTGGAATCGATAAAGTTAATCCCACGTTTGGAGTAAAACGGTCGTTTAACTGATTGGTATAGGTTGCATCCAAAGTATTGCTGTATCCAGTAGACAATCCAGCATTTGCTGAAAGAACAGGCATATATCCGGCTCTTGCAATTTTTTCGTTAAGCTCAGCACTTTGCTTTTGATATGCTGCACTCCTTAATGTTGGCCTGATGTCAGCCGAAATTGCATAAACCTCGGTTGCATCCGGAAGCAAATCCTGATTGATATTTTCAGCTAGTTCAGGGTATGAAATATCAAAGTCGTTACTTACAGGTAAAAGCATCATCTGCATCAGATTTACCTTTGAAATTGCCAACTCACTTTGTGCACTGATCAGGCTCGATTTTTCAGTTGCTAATTGAGATTTAACCTGCAAATAATCTGTTTTCGAAATAGCTCCGGCAGCATATCTGGCTTCGGCATATTCTGCCTGTTCCTGTGTTGCTTCCATTTGAATTTTGGCATTCTCAACATTTTCTTTGTTAAAGATTACCTGCATAAAAGCATTCAGAATATTCAGAGAAACCGTTTCTTTAACAGCCTCCGAATCATAAATACCAGCTTCCATATCAATTTTGGCTTGCTCAATCAGCTTGGTGAGTTTACCGCTATTGAACAAAGTAACACTGGAATTAAGGCTGAAGTTATTGCTTTGATTGTCTCTGTAATCACTCTCCCATGAGTTGGTGTTATCAGAACCCGACCATGAGGCAGTATAACTTACCGAGGCATTTAGTGATGGCAGCTTCTGCGCTTTCGCCTGTTCAACATCAACCTGGTTTGATAAGTTAGAAAGTAGGGTTTGTTGAACCTGAATGTTTTGTGAAAGTGCGTGGTTGATGCATTGTTCCAGAGTCCATGTGTTGGAACTAGTATCCTGGGCTAATAAATTGCCTATTCCAATCAGGAGAATAAGCAGAGTACTAATTATTTTCATATTTTTCATTTTACTTTCGATTGTTGTTTGATCATTCTGAATCTGATGAACTGTAGTTTAAATTGAGTTACTCTTCGTGTCAGTTTCAATATCGATTTCGAAAGTAGATCCTATTTAATAGGACTGAAATTAAAATAGAAGAACAGGGCTTTTTTACCGATAAATGGGCTTTTTTTTACTCCTGTAAATTTTTCATTAGACCAGTAAAAATCAATTTATTCAGTAATCCTGAAGAGAGATTTTTTGGATATTGAAGAATTGTCAGTTGCCTCTTTGGGCAATTATTGGAGGTGTGAGAATATGTTTATTTGGTTACAGGGAAATGTTTGAGAAGAATCTAAATTATATAAAAAAGCAAAGCCCATAATCAGTGTCGGCAACAACGATTATGGGCAAATATTAATCTATCATTAATTATTGAAAAACACTTTTTCTAAACCAGCTTTCGTTAAAGGTCAAACCTAATTTTATTGAGTGAAAATTCTCTTTAACCAGTCCGTTTTTTAAACTCCCGCCCACTTTATATTCGTAACCAAAGTTAAGTAACGATTGGTTTTTCATTGGGATGGTAAAACCAGCAGTTATTCCTTTTTCACTAAGTTCAACATCTTTTATTTTCAAGTAATTATCGGCGTAAAAGGCACCTATACGATATTGCATTCGTTTAAAAATAGAACGGTGAATATTTCTTTGGGGGCTGTATTGAATACCAAAATTGAATTGTTGAGTATCGCGAGTTTTGTTGGTTGTGTTGGCCAAATTTATATTACTCCAGTCTCCCTTGTGATAGTCAAAAGCAACAATCCAGTTTTGCTCCTTCTGAAGCGCAATTCCACCTCCATAGCTGGTTGGCAGGAACAGGTTATCCGCGTTTGTCTTCTCCGAGTAATATTCATAGTCACCATCGGTGTATACACGTTGTTTAAACCAGGTGTTTAAGCTGGTTTCCGACATATAGTTACCTCCAAAGCTTAAAGTATATTTATGGATGGGAATGTAATACTGAAAGCTGTATTCAAGATTAAAATTACTGACATGATAGGAATGTTCATTATAAATCGTTTGACCCAGAATGTAAGGATATTCTGATTTTTCAATGATGTCAATGTTACCCCAAAGCAATGAAGATTTTAATCCCAGGGAGAAGTTTTTAAATAATTCAACTCCATTCGACCAACCCAACTCATAAATGCCTCCTTCACCAGTGTAGGTTACAGGATAAGTTGTGTTGGTACCAATCATATCTTTTTCTGATTGGATATTATAACCAACATTTGAATATGGAGATATCGTAATAGCCATACCCCAACTTGGATTCACTTTGAAAGCCATTGAAATTCCATTGATATTGGAATTAAAATTGCTTTGTTTTTGAGAAGATGACTCAAAAGTACTCAAGCTTGCTTTCGCCTGAAGGTTGAACAGCATGGTTAGACTATCCATTTTACTTAGCGATGCTGCACTTATGGTATTGATATAATTAGATGATGGAAGAGCCAACCCTGTGTGACCCATCCCCATATTAGTAACGTCTCCTTTGTATTCAATATTTCCTACTCCATACATTGAATAGGGAGAAGCTGTATTGTTTTGGCTAAATGCCGGGATAGATAGAAGACTTATGCAGATAGCAAAAATCAGCCTTTTATTGAATATCATAATAGTAATAGTAAATATTTAACTGCGATTTGTAGTTTTTATGGTACTGACCTCCAATTACCATATAGTCTAATTGTGTTCCGGCCTGATCATCGGTAAAAGAAATAGCTAAGCCCTGATCAGTGTCGACAATGGTTTCTTCCAGTCTGTCATTCAAATAATTTGTAATGTCGAATGAATAATAGGTATTCTTATTGTATAAGATATCCTTGGTTAAGGTTGGAGTTAAATATTCGCCACTTGAATTATATAGGAAATCTCCAATGCCATTTATCTTATCAATCTCATTAATATAAATAGTTGATGGCAAATCTGCATATTTCATATAATCCATTACTGGTCGAAGAATTAAATCAGCCTTTATGATTCTACCTTGCTGTTTGATTTCCAGTAGATTATTTAAGAATGGGAAGTCAATTCGGATACAATAACCATTTCCGTTCTGGATTAAACATTCAGAGTTAGTTTCTGTCTCTGAAAGTTTAATTGTACCATTTGTTAGTTTATTCCATGGTTCTTTGTTATTGTTTTCTTCGATCTGAGTAAACTGATAAGTTGAGCTTTGTAAACTAAAATCCATGGTGTAGTTTTCTTTTTCACGATTGATTATGTGTGAATAAAGCCTCAATTTACAGGTGTCAGACGCAGTGTTTATACCAATCATTGCCTTTGTAATGGTTGTGTCGGTTTCAAGAACAAAACCTTTAAACTCTTCTTTGAATAATGTTGAATAGGTAGAAACACTCTTATTTTCTAAAACAAAGTCTATAATGTCAGAAGCAAATTGCTTGTCTAATGTAATAGCAATGCTTTTTTGTTCTCCGGGCCATAAAAGAACATCTCTTCGTCCCAGAGGATCTTCGTCATAACTAAAATGACTTGTATTATAAAGATAAGCACTGTTATCTTTATCAATTAATTCATTTAATTGGTGAACCCTGAATGACATTAGTGAAGTGGTATCACCTATACTGTATCCATTGGGTTTAACCAAAAGTGAAATTGAATCAATAATTTGCTTTTCATTATCCCACGAAAAGCTTTCAGGAATATTGATGGCAAAATAACAGGTCGTTTTTTGTCCTCCAATCAACGGGTTGTTATAATAACCAACCAGTCCGGCATCTCGACCTGAAGTCTGCACAGAATCAGCCTTAATACTGGATAAGTTTATCGATACGGTATCAATCAGTGCAGTATAAGTTGATGATCTAACAAATCCGCTTGCTACATCCAGGTCACCTTCGTCGCACGCTGAAAGTCCAACAATAAAGGTAAGAGCTGTAAAAAGAAATAATTTATAATGTGTCGATATTAATGACATACAATTTAGAATCTGAATTATTTGATGATGCAAATAAAACAGGAAGCCGTGTAGTCATTAAATCTATTCAACAAATGAAGGCCGTATCTCTATCTATGAAATATAAAATTCAATGAATGTCAGTTTATTCTCCCTAAACAACAAGAATGACTTTTGTTGAAGAAGAATGGATAAATATGGATAAATGAGAAGTTTTCGTTGATAAGTTTTTATGTAGATTTTTCAAGCCTATAGTTTTGGTTCAAATTCAAAATTATAACAATGCGAAAAAATTTCTTTTATACATGGTTAATGGTCATAATGGCCCTTTTGATTGTATCGTGTAGCGATGATGATGATGATGATGATTTATATGGTAACTGGATAAAGAAAGGTTCTTTTGAAGGTATTCCACGAAGCGATGCTGTTTCGTTTACAATTGGTGATTATGCTTATGTAGGAACCGGATATAATGGTGATGAGGATGAGCGATTGACTGATTTCTGGAGATATAATGCTGAGAAAGACGCCTGGGATTCAACATCTGTTGCTCAATTTCCTGGTGTAGGACGAAACAGTGCAGTTGCTTTTAGTGCAGCTGGTAAAGGATATGTAACAACCGGTTTTGATGGAAAAAATAAACTGAAAGACCTTTGGGAATATGATCCTGAAGCAAATACCTGGACTCAAAAAGCAGATTTCCCGGGTAGCGGACGATATGACGCCATTGCTTTTACAGTTAATGATATAGGTTACGTTGGGACAGGTTATGATGGTAATTTATTGAAGGATTTCTATAAATATGATCCATCAACAAATACGTGGGAGAAAGTAACCAGTATTGGAGGTAGTAAACGACGTAATGGTACAGCCTTTGTGATTAATGATCTGGCATACGTTTGCATGGGAACCGATAACGGTGAGTATTTGGGTGATTTGTGGGAGTATGATGCAGACACTGATACCTGGACTGAGAAAAGAAAGATTGCCAATGATGCTAACGAAGATGAAAGTTACGATGATGACTACGAAATCGTTGGGGTTTATGCTTCAGCTTTCACAACAGGTGGATTAGGTTATGTGGCAACCGGTGGTCCTGGTTATCCTGGAGTCAGAACATGGGAGTATGATCCATCAACTGATTTGTGGACAGAGAGAAGTGAGTTTGAAGGTTCAGCTCGTTATGGTGCAGTAGCATTTACATTAAATGATGTTCCGTTTGTAGGTACAGGTCGTAGTTCAAGTGCATATTTCGATGATGTATATAAATTCGATCCAAACGCAGAGCAAGACGATAATGACTAGTCTGTTTCGGAAATATAAACTTCATTATCTGATTGTATTGGGAGTAGTAATGGTATATTTTATTCCACTGTTATTCGCCGAATTTACTTCAGATGCAAAATTTTCCAGCCAGGTGTTTACCATGGATAAAGGATATGGGTATGAGATTATGGTAAATGGTAAAGTATTTATTCATCAGGAATATATACCTGGCATTAAAGGGTACAACTTATTCGAATCAAAAGATAAAGCGCAAATAGTGGCTGACATGGTTGTGAACAAATTGATTCATGACGAGTCGCCTACAGTTAGCGGAGAAGAGCTTATAAAAGCAGGGGTTATTCAGCATGAAACGGTAAACTGAAGTACTCTGTTTGGGTTTAGATTAAAAAGGTGTATTTTGCGGGGGATAAGTAAAATTATTCCCCGTTTTTGTATTAAAATTTAAGTTGATTGTAGTTGAGAGATGAGAGTTCCGCCTAGAATTTCAAGTATTATTATTCATTTAATCGTTTGGATTGGATATAGTCTGCTTTTGTTTTATGGCCCATCTGTAATGATGGAGAGAAAAGTTGCATTGTTATTTTCCGGAAGGACCATAATTATGCATATCATTCTTTTTTATCTCAACTCTTATTATTTGTTGCCACGTCTGTTGGGTAAAAGTAAATATACTTCATATGTATTATCTGTTGGTGTGGTATTAGTTGTGTCATCGGTACTTTTTTATGTAACTGATGATTACATTGGTTTAAAAGGACCGGACGACAGAGATCATCAGGTTGAATTTAGTCGTGATCGTAATTTTATGTCCAAAGAACTTTCAAATTTAAATGATAGTTTGGTTTGGGAACAAGACTATAACGAATGGCAAAAAAGGCAGAAACCCGAATTTGAACAAGGTGATTCCTTAGCTATGAGAGAAAGGCGCAAACCACCATTTTCGAAAGAAATATTAGGGGTGCCAATTCCACCGGGAATACGTATGGGAACACTTTCGTCCATTGGTATATTATTTATAAGTATTTTGTTTTGGGTGATTGGGGAATCGCGCAAACAACATGAGAATGAGATGACTCTGATGAATCAGAATCTTAAGAATGAGATGAAGTTTTTGAAATCGCAGATCAATCCTCATTTTCTGTTTAATGCTTTAAATAATATCTACTCATTATCAATACTAAACTCAGTGAAGACACCGGATATGATTGTAAAATTATCTGAAATGCTTCGCTATGTTTTATATGATTCTGAAGGCAAGAAAGTACCACTGTTAAAGGAGGTAGCATATATTCGAAATTTCATCGAGTTTCAGCGTGTTAAAATTGAGGGGATTCCAAATTTGCATGTTGATATTGACAGAGCAGATGGGCAATTAATGATTGAACCGATGTTGTTGATTCCTTTTATCGAAAATGCTTTTAAATACAGTAAGTTGGAGGATACTGAGAAAGGATGGCTTAAAATGGTATTGACTACTGAAAAAGGTTTATTACGGTTCGAAATTCGAAACAGTTTATTGGGGAAAAACGTAAATGGAGAACCTGGAGGTATTGGGGTGGAAAATACACGCCAACGCCTAAAAATGCTTTATCCTGAAAAGCATGAATTATATGTTGGGCAAACAGAGAGTGAGTTTAGAGTATTACTTAAGATTGATTTAAATGAAGCTTAATTGTATTGTAATAGATGATGAGTTTCCGGCCAGAGAATTACTGACCGATTTTATAAAAAAGGTTCCTAATCTGGAACTTTTGGATCGCTTTGATTCTCCATTAAAGGCGTTGGCTGTATTACAATCCAATAAAGTGGATTTGATGTTTATCGATATTCAGATGCCAGAGATCTCAGGAATTGATTTTCTGAAAACATTGCGCCATAAACCTATGGTTGTTATTACTTCTGCCTATCAGGAGTATGCTTTGGAAGGTTATAGTCTGGATGTGATGGATTATCTTTTGAAACCATTCTCTTTCGATCGATTTATGCAAAGTGTCAACAAAGCTTTTGATCGTGTAGCAGATAAGGAAACGGTAGTGGTTCAACCGGAAGTTGTTACGGTACAGACACCGGAGCCAGCAAAAGACTATCTATTGGTAAAGGCAGATTATAAGATTCATAGGATAAAATTCAATAACATTATTTGCATTGAAGGAATGCGCGAATATGTAACATACTTTTGTGACAAAGAGAAATATGTTGCTTTGGAATCATTGCGTAGTCTGGAAGGTTTGTTGCCTGAGAAAGATTTTCTCCGTGTTCATAAGTCATATATCATCAATATTGATAAAATAACAACCTTCTACGGAAATCAAATAAAACTTGCCGGGTTGGATAAATATATCCCTATTGGCAAGTCGTACAAAGACATTGTTCAAAAACGGATAATGGAGCAATAAGCTATTCTGTTGGAATTTTAAATATAATGGAAGTAGTTTGTACAATTATTAATCAATCTCTTCGTTTTCACTTCTTTCTTTTTTTATAAAAGTTAACATTTCAGCGTGTTTTTATGACGCGTGAAGGTAAATCAGTTTTTTATCCCGTAAGGTTATTTTCATTCAGGTTTAAATATCACCATTATAGAGCATTATGTGAGTTGTGATGGCGGTTTGTTATTGGCTCTATGTCAAAATGAATAATTAATCATTTAAATCATTTTAAATAGAATTAATAAAAATAGTAAAAAAATGTTCTCAAAATTATAATAGTACAAAATACTATTATACATTTGTTGCATAATGATGAACCAGGGAGAAAAATATAATAAGTTTTCCAAATATTATGTCGCTATCGACTGTGTTATTTTTGGATATGAAGATGGTGATCTGAGATTGCTGTTGTACCATCGTGGCTTTGAACCAGCCAAAGGACAATGGTCACTAATGGGTGGATTTGTTGGGGAAGAAGAATCTTCAGATGATGCAGCACATAGAGTTTTGAAGAAAATTACCGGTTTGGAAGATATTTATCTTGAACAGGTTCAAGTATATACCGATCCCAAGCGTGATCCTGAAGGCAGGGTGATGAGTATTGGATATTATGCCTTAATACGAATCGATAAGCATAATTCAGATAAGGTTCGTGAGAACGGTGCACATTGGTGGTCGGTTAAGGATTTGCCAAATCTGGTCTTTGACCATAAGCTGATGGTTGACAACGCTCTTGAAAAATTGCAACTTAAAGCAGGTTTGGAGTTAGTTGGAAACGAGTTGCTTCCGGATAAGTTTACTCTTCTTCAGCTACGCCGATTGTATGAAGCTATATTTCAACATGATTTAGATACCGGTAATTTTCGAAAGAAGGTGTTGTCTCTGAATGTTTTGGAGCGTCTGGAGGAGAAAAATACAACCGAATCGAGAAGAGGAGCTTATTACTTTCAGTTTAAAAAAGATTTGAAGGATAAGTCTTTTGATCGGCTTGGAAAACTTTGATTTTAACAGAATGATAGTATAAAGTACTATAACAAGTTGTATATTTAATAAAAGTAAAAACTAATGATCAGATTATCTAATCATATTTGTAAAACAACGTTAATCTGATTTATAAATCGAAAAGAGATGAATATTGCATTAGATCAATTAGAAGTGTGGTTTGTAACAGGTAGCCAACACCTTTACGGACCAAAAACATTAGAGCAAGTTGCTGAACATTCAAAAGAAATTGCAGCTGCATTTGATGCATCGTCAAAAATTCCTGTGAAAGTAGTGGTAAAACCTACCGGTACCGGATCGAAAGAAATCCATAATATTTGTAAAGAGGCAAATAGTGCTGAGAATTGTGTGGGTGTTATTACCTGGATGCACACATTCTCTCCTGCAAAAATGTGGATTCACGGTCTACAGGAGTTGCGTAAACCAATTCTTCATTTACATACACAATACAATAAAGAGATTCCATGGAATGAAATTGATATGGATTTCATGAACCTGAATCAAAGTGCTCATGGTGACAGAGAATTTGGTCACATTATGGCACGTATGCGTATGAATCGTAAAGTTGTTGTTGGTCACTGGCAAGATGAGAAAACATTGGATAAGATCGCAACTTGGGCTCGTGTAGCTGCTGCTTATGCTGATTCTCGTGATATGTTGATTATCCGTTTCGGTGATCAAATGAACAATGTTGCTGTAACAGATGGTGACAAAGTAGAAGCAGAAAGAGTATTTGGGTATCACGTAGACTATAGTCCTATTGCTGATTTGGTAGCTTATCAGGATAAGGTGACTGATGCAGAAGTTGCTGAGTTGGTTAAAGTTTACGAACAGGATTACGATTTTGCTGACAACTGTAAAGCAGGTGGAGAATTCCGCGGTCAGGTTGAAAATGCTGCCCGTATCGAAATTGGATTGCGTCGATTCCTTGAAGCTAAAGGTGCTAAAGCATTTACTACTAACTTTGATGATTTAGAGGGTGTTGACCAGTTACCAGGTTTGGCTTCTCAGCGTTTGATGGCTGATGGTTACGGATTTGGTGCTGAAGGAGACTGGAAAACAGCTGCTTTATGTCGCCACATGTGGTTTATGAGTCAAAAATTACCTGATTACAAAGGATGTTCTTTCCTTGAAGATTATACTTTGAACTTCGATGGTGAGAATAGCTCAATTCTTCAGGCTCACATGTTAGAGGTTTGTCCTCTTATTGCTGATCATAAGCCTCGCGTAGAAGTTCACCCATTGGGAATTGGTGGAAAAGCAGATCCTGCACGTTTGGTATTTACTAGTA
Source organism: uncultured Carboxylicivirga sp. (assembly GCF_963674565.1). Classification (NCBI taxonomy): domain Bacteria; kingdom Pseudomonadati; phylum Bacteroidota; class Bacteroidia; order Marinilabiliales; family Marinilabiliaceae; genus Carboxylicivirga; species uncultured Carboxylicivirga sp. Next base: position 2,775,512 of record NZ_OY771430.1, on the reverse strand, counting down.
AAACCGGACCAGGTGTAGCTGCAACTGTAATTGATATGGGTAACCGTTTCCGTATGATCGTAAATACAGTTGATTGTATTGAGTCTAAAAAACTTCCAAAACTTCCGGTTGCAAGTGCATTGTGGATTCCACAACCAAACTTCGAAGTTGGTGCTGCTGCATGGATTTTGGCAGGTGGTACTCACCACACCAGCTTCTCATATGACTTAACAGTTGAATATTTGGAAGATTTCGCTGAGATGACAGGTGTTGAATTGGTATTGATTGACGAAAACACTACTATTCCTGAGTTCAAAAAAGAACTTCGCTGGAACGATTTGTATTATCATTTATCTAAAGGATTATAATACTCTTAAATAAGGAAAGAAGGGGCCGTACAACTCCTTCTTTCTTAAACAACTAAATACAAACTATTATGATGACAACATTAGACTGGGTTGTGATTGGACTATTTTTTGTCTTTCTGATCGGTATCGTTATTTGGGTTATCAGTCAGAAATCTAACAACTCAGAAGATTACTTCCTGGGAGGACGTGATGCAACATGGATTGCTATTGGTGCCTCTATATTTGCATCCAATATTGGATCTGAACACTTAATTGGACTTGCCGGAGCTGGTGCATCATCAGGTATGGCAATGGCACACTGGGAAATTCAAGGATGGATGATATTAATACTCGGTTGGGTATTTGTACCATTTTATTCGCGTAGTATGGTATTAACCATGCCGGAATTTCTTGAGAGACGTTTCAATCCTGAATCCCGTACTATTCTTTCACTTATTTCGTTAGTTAGTTACGTTTTAACAAAAGTAGCTGTAACTGTTTATGCAGGAGGATTGGTATTCCAGCAGGTTTTCGGTATCGAAGAACTTTGGGGTATAGATTTCTTCTGGATCTCAGCTGTTGGTTTGGTTCTTTTAACTGCTGTTTATACCATTTTTGGTGGTATGAAATCAGTTCTTTATACATCGGTATTACAAACACCGATTCTTTTATTAGGATCATTAATTATTCTGGTCCTAGGTTTGAAAGCAGTTGGTGGTTGGGAACAGGTATTGGAAATTGCCGGTGCTACCAAAACCAATGAATATGGAGATACCATGGTTAACCTAATCAGAGATAACCGTGATGCAAATTTCCCGTGGTTGGGAGCATTGATTGGTTCTGCAGTAATTGGTTTCTGGTACTGGTGTACTGACCAGTTTATTGTACAACGTGTGTTATCGGGTAAAGATGAGACTCAGGCTCGTAGAGGTACTATCTTTGGTGCTTACCTGAAACTAACTCCAGTATTCTTATTCCTGATTCCGGGTATGATTGCTTATGCTATGAGTGCTAAAGGTGGAATTATCTTAAACGGACAAGAGTATGTTTTACCAAGTGCTGATGCTGCTTTCCCATCGTTGGTAACACAGTTGTTGCCTGCTGGTGTTAAAGGTTTAGTTGTATCTGGTATTTTGGCTGCGTTGATGAGCTCATTGGCATCTTTGTTTAACTCATCAGCAATGTTATTTACCATTGACTTCTACAAGCGTTTCAAACCAGAAACTCCTGAGAAGAAATTAGTGAAAATTGGTCAGATTGCAACTGTTGTAATAGTATTATTAGGTATTCTTTGGATTCCAATTATGCGAAGCATTGGTGATGTATTGTATGAATACCTACAGGATGTTCAATCGGTATTGGCACCAGGTATCGCAGCTGCATTCTTAATGGGAGTTCTTTGGAAAAGAGCAACTGCTAAAGGTGGTATGTGGGGACTATTATCTGGTTTCATTATCGGATTAACCCGTCTAGGTGCGAAAGTATATTACTCATCAACTGCTGATGCTGCAGATAGTTTGTTTAAATCAGTATTTTATGATACTAACTGGCTGTTCTTCAGTGGTTGGATGTTGTTAATCTGTTTGGTTGTGGTATTTGTAGTGAGTTTGGTAACCGAAGCTCCAAGTGCAGAAAAAATTCAGGGCTTGGTATTTGGTACTGCTACACCTGAACAAAAGGCTGCTACACGTGCCAGCTGGGGTAAGTGGGATGTAATTCACACTGTAATTATCATTTCATTAACAGTTGCGTTCTATATTTATTTCTGGTAACATTTAATTACTTAGTTGATGTTAGAACAATTAAAAGAAGAAGTTTTTAAAGCCAATCTTGAATTGGTAAAACATAACCTGGTAATCTTTACCTGGGGAAATGTGAGTGCTATTGATCGTGAATCAGGATTGGTTGTGATTAAGCCTAGTGGGGTTGAGTACGATGTAATGAAAGCATCAGACATGGTGGTTGTTGATTTGGATGGAAAAGTGGTTGATGGAAACCTGAAACCTTCATCTGATACACCTACTCACCTTGAGCTTTATAAAGCATTTCCTGAGATTGGTGGAGTAGTACATACACACTCAACCTATGCAACTGCATGGGCTCATGCAGGGTGTGATATTCCAATTTTAGGAACTACTCAGGCTGATTATTTCTATGGTGATATTCCATGTACTCGTGATATGACTCCTGCAGAAATAGAAGGAGCATATGAAAAAGAAACAGGCACGGTTATTATTGATACGTTCAAGAATATTAATCCAATGCATGTTCCTGGAGTAATTGTGAAAAACCACGCTCCATTCTCATGGGGTAAAGATGCACACGATGCTGTTCATAATAGTGTGGTAATTGAGCAAGTAGCCAAAATGAATTCAGTGGCTCTTCAAATTAATCCACGTGCTACTATGAATCCGTATCTGACAGAAAAGCACTTCAACCGTAAACATGGCGCTAATGCTTATTACGGACAAGGATAGGTGAAGAAATTAGTATCAAGACATAAGTTTAAGACATATTATCTTGTGCTTAGTCTTGATACTTAATTCTCTGTACTTGATATTTAAAAAAATGAAAGCAGTTAAGATTTCCGGAATTAGAAAAATTGGAGTTTATAATGTTAACGAGACGAACATTGTAAAAGCTGATGATGTAAAAGTGGCTATCAAATCCGTGGGAGTATGCGGTTCTGATATTCATTATTATAACGAAGGAAATATCGGTTCTCAAGTGGTTGAATATCCTTGGGGTGTTGGCCATGAAGCTTCAGGTTTGGTGCTGGAAGTTGGAACCGAAGTAAAAGATTTAAAGATTGGTGATAAGGTAGCCATCGAACCTACAGTATATTGTGGTGTTTGTTCAGAGTGTTTAAATGACAGAAGACATACCTGTTTAAATCAAAAGTTTCTAGGTTGTCCCGGGCAGATGGAAGGTTGTATGAGTGAAACCTTTGTATTACCACAAATATGTTGTGTAAAAGTTCCTGATCATTTGACTCCGCAATTGGCAGCATTTGCAGAACCCCTTTCAATTGGATTGTATGCATACAAGCTCTCAGCGATGCATCAAAAAGACTTTAAAGTTGCCATTTTAGGAGCAGGACCTATCGGTTTAACAGTGCTGGCTTCTTGTCTGCATGGAGAGCAAAAACACATAACCGTTATTGAACCACTGGATTATCGTAAGCATTTTGCTAAAGAATGCGGAGCAGCTTCAGCTTTTACTCCTGATGAGGAAGTAGAAATAAAAAAGGAAGCGGATCTTGGGTATGATGTGGTGTATGAATGTTGTGGAAAACAGGAAGCTCTCGATCAGGCTTTGAGAATTCTTAACCCAGGAGGAAAGTTAATGTTTGTTGGTATCCCGGAAACTCAGTCGCTGAGTTTTAATATGGATATGATGCGTCGTAAAGAGATCTGTGTTCAGAATGTCCGTCGTCAGAACAATAGTTTTGAAGAAGCTATCGACATGATAGCATGTAATCCGGATTATTTTCAAAACATGATCTCTCATAATTATTCTGTAGATGAAGCTGGACTAGCTTTCGAAAAGGTAGCCGCTTATAGTGATAATGTAATTAAAGCAATGGTTAATTTCTAGTTAACTGATTCAAAAAATAGAACAATGAAAAAACAATATGTAATAGGGTTGGATTATGGATCTGACTCAGCGAGAGCTTTGATTGTTGACGTAAATACAGGTGAAGAAATGGCTTCATCAGTAAAGTATTACCCACGTTGGATGGAAGGTAAATACTGTGTGCCTGCTCAAAATCAATACCGTCAGCATCCAAAAGATTATTTGGAGGTGATGGAAGCTACTATTACAGAAGCGTTAGCCAATTGTGATTCTTCAGTTGCAGAAAATGTAGTTGGTATATCGTTTGATACAACTGGTAGTACTCCTGCGTTAACTGATGGAAACGGAACACCTTTGGCAATGTTGCCTGAGTTTGAGGAGAACCCTAATGCTATGTTTATTTTGTGGAAAGACCATACTGCTGTTAAAGAAGCTGATGAAATAAATGAACTGGCACGCAAATGGGATGTAGACTTTACAAAATACGAAGGAGGTATTTATTCATCGGAGTGGGTTTGGGCAAAAGTATTGCATACTTTGCGTAAAGACGAAGCGGTAAAAGCTGCTACTGCATCATGGATTGAATATTGCGACTGGTTACCAGCTGTACTAACCGGTAAAACAGCTTTGAATGAAGTGAAAAGAAGCCGTTGTGCTGCCGGTCATAAAGCTTTATGGCATACCGACTGGAATGGTCTTCCTCCTGAAGAATTCTTAGTAGAGTTAGGTCCTGAATTAAAAGGATTACGTGAAAATTTATTTGAAGATACATATACAAGTGACGAGGCTTTCGGTACTCTAACACCTGAGTGGGCTGCCAAATTAGGTTTGTCAACTGATGTTGTTGTGGGGGTAAGTGCATTTGATGCTCATATGGGTGCTGTAGGTGCTGAGATTGAAGCTAATACATTTGTTCGTATCATGGGTACATCAACCTGTGATATTATGGTGGCTCCTGAAGATGAATTGGGAGACAAATTAATTCCTGGTATCTGTGGTCAGGTCGATGGTTCTGTAATTCCTGGTATGATGGGATTAGAGGCAGGTCAGTCGGCCTTTGGTGATGTATATGCTTGGTTTAAACGTGTATTGGAATGGCCTTTGCAATTCGTTAAAGACGAAGAGGAGAAGAAAGCCATCATGGATAAAATTATACCTGCGTTAGCTGATGAAGCTGCAAAAATTCCAATGGAAGAGTCAACTGTACTAGCTACTGACTGGTTCAACGGTCGTCGTACTCCAGATGCTGACCAAAATGTAAAAGGTACGATCACTGGATTGAACCTGGGGTCAACTGCACCACGTATCTTCCGTGCATTGGTTGAAGCTACTGCATATGGTTCAAAAGCTATCGTTGACCGTTTCCTTGAAAACGGAGTTAAAGTTGATCAGGTTGTGGCTATCGGAGGTGTGGCTAAAAAATCAGACTTCGTGATGCAAACATTGGCTGATGTGTTGGGTATGCCAATTAAAGTGGCTCGTTCAGAGCAAAGTGTGGCATTGGGAGCTGCTATGTTTGCAGCCGTTGCAGCTGGTGCACATGCTACAATTGCTGATGCTCAAAAAGCAATGGGACAGGGATTCGAAAAAGAATATTACCCAATTGCTGAAAATGTAGAGGCTTACAAAGCCCTTTACGAAAAGTATATCAAATTAGGAAAACTTACTGAAGCAGGATTTTAGGCCTGCACTCGCTTGATTCATAATTACCGGGAGCCGTTAACTTCTCCCGGTTTTTCTTAAAAATCTGATTGAAAGATGGTGTTAGGATTAGCCTCTGATCATGCCGGATACGAAATGAAGGAATTTGTAAAAGAATACCTTCAGAAAAAAGGTTTTACGGTGAATGATTATGGAACAAACAGTGAAGATAGTTGTGATTACGCCGACTATGCTCATCCCTTGGCAGAATCTGTTGAGAGTGGAGTAAATCAATTAGGGCTGGCTTTTTGCGGAAGTGGTAATGGTATCAATATAAGTTTGAATCGTCATAAAAAGATTCGATCAGCTTATTGCTGGAAAACAGAAATTGCACAGTTGGCTCGTCAGCATAACGATGCCAATATATGTACTGTTCCTGCCCGATTCATCGAAAAAGAGCTTTGTATCGAAATTATTGAAGCATTTTTAAATACAGCCTTTGAAGGTGGAAGACACCAGTGTAGAATAGAAAAAATTGAATTATTATAAACATTAACTAAGAATCGAACTATGGCAAGTGCTGCACAAAAAGGTGCTGATAATATCCGAATTTTATCGGCAGCAATGGTTGAAAAGGCCAAATCAGGTCACCCGGGAGGAGCAATGGGTGGAGCTGACTTCGTAAACATTTTGTACTCTGAATTCTTAAAGTACGATCCGGCAAACATGACAAATCCATTCCGCGATCGTTTCTTCCTTGATCCGGGACACATGTCACCTATGTTGTATAGTGTTTTGGCGTTGTCAGGATTTTACTCAACTGACGATTTAGCACAATTCCGTCAGTGGGATAGTGTAACACCTGGCCACCCTGAGGTTGATGTGTTACGTGGTGTTGAAAATACTTCTGGTCCTCTAGGACAAGGACATACAATGGCAGTAGGTGCTGCTATTACTGAGCGTTTCTTAGCTGCTCGTTTCGGTGAGTGGACTGCTCATAAAACTTATGCATTCATTTCTGACGGTGGTGTTCAGGAAGAGATCAGCCAGGGTGCTGGTCGTATCGCAGGTTTCTTAGGTTTGAGTAACCTGATTATGTATTACGATTCAAACGACATCCAGTTGTCAACTACTGTTGCTGAAGTGACTGCTGAAGATGTTGCTAAAAAATATGAAGCCTGGGGATGGAGTGTTGTAACTATCGACGGTCATGATGAGGCTCAAATCCGCAAAGCGATTGTTGATGCGCAAGCTGAAACAGAAAAACCAACCCTTATCATTGGTAAAACAATTATGGGTAAAGGTGCTGTCACTGCTGCAGGCGAAAGCTTCGAGCGTAAAACATCAACTCACGGACAGCCTCTTTCTGCTGCTGGTGCCGATTTCAAAGCTACTATCGCTAACTTAGGTGGCGACGGTGATAATCCATTTGTTATCTTCCCTGAGGTTGCTGAAACTTACGCTAAACGTAAGGAAGAGTTGAAAGCATGGGCTACAGAGCAAGCAGCTACTCAAAAAGAATGGGCTGCTGCCAATCCTGAATTAGCTGCTAAATTAGATCAATTCTTCTCTGGTAAATTACCTGAAATCGATTGGGCTGGTATCGAGCAAAAAGCTAACTCAGCAACTCGTGGTGCTTCAGCTACGGTGTTATCTGTATTGGCTGATAAAGTAGAAAACATGATAGTTGCTTCTGCTGACTTGGCTAACTCTGATAAAACAGATGGTTTCTTAAAGAAAACAACTGCTTTCACTAAAGGTGATTTCTCTGGAGCATTCTTCCAGGCTGGTGTTTGTGAGTTAACAATGGCTGTTATCATGAATGGTATGGCATTGCATGGTGGTGTGATTCCTGCTTGTGGTACTTTCTTTGTATTCTCTGATTATATGAAACCAGCGGTTCGTTTGGCTGCTTTGATGCAATTGCCGGTTAAATATATCTGGACACATGATGCATTCCGCGTAGGAGAGGATGGTCCTACTCACCAGCCGGTTGAGCAGGAAGCTCAAATCCGTTTGATGGAGAAATTGAAAAACCACCATGGCGAGAATTCAACTTTAGTTCTTCGTCCTGCTGATGCTATCGAAACAACTGTAGCTTGGAAAATGGCGTTGGAAAACACAAAAACTCCAACTGCAATGATCTTCTCTCGTCAGAATATCACTGATCTTCCAGCTGCATCGGGTAACCGTTACGAAGAAGCATTACAAGCTGCAAAAGGAGCTTATATTGTTGACGATTGCGAAGGTACTCCTGATGTAATCTTGTTGGCTAGTGGTTCTGAGGTAGCTACCTTGGTTGAAGGTTCGGTAAAATTAAAAGCCGACGGTGTAAAAGTACGTATCGTATCAGTTCCTTCTGAAGGATTATTTACATCTCAATCAAAAGAATATCGTCAATCAGTATTGCCTGCCGGAGTTGCTAAATTTGGATTAACTGCCGGTTTACCTGTAACCCTTGAAGGTTTAGTAGGTGCCGACGGTTTTGTTGCCGGTTTAGATCATTTTGGTTATTCAGCACCATACACTGTGTTGGATGAGAAATTTGGTTTTACAGCAGACGCTGTATACAAAAACGTTAAGACGTTATTGGGTTAATTTAGATAAACATGTTGTGATAGCCGACAGGAGATGTTCTGTCGGCTATTTTTTTATTTATACGCAAGTGTTTGATGTTTAGAATATTGTTTTTGTGTTTTTATTAGGAGTAAAGTAAATCATGGTTAGATTTTTTGATAGAGAATTTAATAAGTATAATTTTATCCGGCGCTTTATTCAATGAAAAAACAATGAAGAAGTTTCTTAATTTTCTATTAGAGATATTATTATATTCTTTATCATACATACCTTTATGGATATTCTATTTGATTTCGGATGCTTGTGCATTTATTTTATGTTATGTAATTAGATACCGAAAGAAAATAATCCTAAGCAACTTAACTAGTGTTTTCCCGGAAAAGGATGAGAAAGAGATTAAACAAATCGTAAAGGGTTTCTATAAATATTTCTGCGATTTGGTATTTGAGTCTTTAAAGGCTCTAACAATATCTCCAAAGCAATTGCTTAAGCGATTTAAAATAACGAATCCTGAACTATTGGATGAGTTAAAACAAAATAATGAAAGTGCAATTATTTATGCTGCTCATTATGGTAACTGGGAGTGGTTTAGTAGTCTTCCGTTAGTGCGTCCTTATAGTTTTACAGCCCTGTATCAGGAGCAAACCAGTCAATTTTTTGATGAATTGATACTTAAAATGCGTAACCGTTTTGGCGTTAAATGTGTTGAATCTAAATATGGATACAAAACTATATTGCAATATAAAAGAGATGGTATTGTATCATTTAATCTGATTATTGGAGACCAATGTCCATATTATAAGGCATCAAGAAGTTGGGTTCAGTTTTTAGGTAAAGAAACCGCATTTTTGAAAGGGGCTGAAGTTATGGCTTCCAAAACTGGACAAGTCTTGTTATTTCCATTTATTAAGGTTGTTAAAAGAGGCTATTATGAAGTAACTTTTATTAAGCTTACGAATAGTGAGGATGGGATAAAGGATAATGGAGGAATCAAAGAATTTGCCTGTGCTTTGGAAGAAAATATCAGATATGCACCTCAGTTTTGGTTGTGGAGTCATCGAAGATGGAAACTAAAAAAGAGGGAAGGCGAGTTATAGCTTACTCATATTCTGCATCATATTCAAATTATTATTAAATCAGAAAGCACTAAGTGATAATATTTGCTAAGATTTTATCCTTCATTTAGCGTCTTTTTAATTCTTCTAAATAAGCTAAGTGATTTTTAATTTAACTAAATTAATGTATTTTCAACTTGCATTAGCGACATGTTGCGATAACAATTTGTCAAATATTTGTAAGGGTAAGTAAAGTAACATTATTTGTTTCTGTGGAAGGTAGATTCTTATTTGTATCTCTTGTTATTGCGATTAGTATTTACTAATAACAGAAACACGCATTTATTATGCCTAAATTATTTTTTGTTCTTACATTCTTTACTTTTGTTTCAGCAGCATTCTCTCAACAGATTCCTTCGCAACAAGTAATGGAAGAAGCCATGAAATCCTATGACGAAGGAAAGTATGACCTGGCGATCAGTCAGTTCAGAACCATTCATGAAAACGACTCGAATTACCAATGGATGCTCGCCGAACTGGCCATGACATACATGCAAAAAGGTGAGAATGACAGTGCCATTATGATAGCTGATCAGGGATTGAAGCTAAAAGGTGATAATGTAATGCACCTGATGCGAACCAAAGGAACTGCTTACGATAATATAGGTGATACAGATAGGGCAATAGCTGTGTATAAGCAAGCCATTGAAAAGTTTCCTTTTGAACCATTGTTGTATTTTAACCTTGGAATTACCTACTATCGATTGGAAAACTATGAAGATGCTTTAGCCTGTTTTCAGGAGTCAGCCACTGGCAATCCATATCATGCTTCAAGTCATCGGATGCTGGCTATTATGGCTGCACGACAGAAGATGTACACCCGTGCTTTGTTATCACTAGAGACCTTTCTGGCTCTAGAACCCAATAGTCAGCGAAGCAATGCATTGCTGGTTTATCTTGAGAATTTTTCAGGAAACTACCTTGATACTACCATGGGGCAGTTTATCGAGCCAATAATAGATAATTCATTATTCGAAGAAGTGGATCATTATATCAAGGCAAAGATTGTATTAACCAATCGATATCCTTCAATGATTGATTTTAATGCCAATCTGGTTAAGCAAACTCAAATGGTATTTGATGTACTTCCATTAGATCAAATGCAGGATGATTTTTGGGTAAAGATGTATTATCCTTTCTTTCAATCGATAAAGCAAGGTGGACATTTGGTGCCATTGTTGAATACTCTGTTGCTTTCAACAAATGCCGAATCAGTGCAGAAATATTTCTCAAAAAACGAGAAGGAACTGAAGGCTTTTTATTCAACCGGATCTCAGTTATCATATATAAAGCAAAAACGTCAGGCCAATCTTGATGGGGAAGAAAAAATATATGATTTTGATTACTTCGACAATGGAAAGATTTATTCCATAGGTGATGTAAATGATCAGGATGAAGAAACAGGACCTTGGGAGTACTTTTATTCAAATGGAATGTTGCAGGCCAAGGGTAGTTTTGAAAAGGGAAATAAGGTGGGGCAATGGAGATATTTTTCTGCTAAAGGAGATTTGGAGTCGACCGAGACATACGTTGAAGGTAAGTTGAATGGTTACTACATAGGTTACTTCGATAATGGAAATAAAAGCGTTGAGATTCCTTATAAAGAAGGAGAAGTAAATGGTTTGGTAACCTGGTATAATTATTTCGGAATGAAAAGCGACGAGGTGGAGTTTACTAACAGTGTTAGAAATGGCAAAGGAGTAAGTTATCACATTAACGGTAAGGTTCGAGATAAATTTAACTATAAAGAAGGAGAGCTGGACGGATCTTATTATCGCTTTTTCAGTACAGGCGATACATCGTTGGTTGAATATTACAAAGATGGAAAACTGGATGGATTATCACGAGAATATTTTATGAATGGTCAGCTTTATGCAAGCGGAATGTACAAAGATGGCAATCAGGATGGTCCGTGGAGTTTTTACTTTAGCAATGGTAATCTCAATTCAAAGGCCAATTACGTGGATGGTAAATTAAATGGAGAGTATAAAGTATTCTATCATAATGGAATGATTGAATCAACTCGCAACTTTAATTCTGCAGATGAAATAGAAGGACAGCTGGCATTTTACAATCGAAATGGAGAGTTATATCTCGAAGAAATATATAAAAATGGTGTTATTGTAAAGGTAGCATCCATTAATAGCAAAGGTGAACGGTATGCTGTTTCGGGAGATGATGAAGGAACCTTTAGCTTTGTTACCTATGACATAAACGGTAGAAAACTAACCGAAGGGCAATTAAATAAAGGTAAATCGGTTGGTAAGTGGAAAATATATTATAGAAATGGGCAACTCAAAAGCGAATATGAATATGCAGATGATCAGTTGAATGGAGATATGATCAGTTATTATCCAAATGGTAAGATAAGTGTGGTTACTCCGTATGTTAACGGACAACTGGAAGGTAAATACATCGCTTATGAGAAAAACGGACAAGTGAAAACAGAAGGTTATTATAAAAATAATAATACCGACGATAACTGGTTTAAATATAATTCTAAAGGAGAGTTAGAAGGTCTTACTTATTATCTGAATGGAGAATCGGTAGGATATGATTATTCATATGGTTTAAATGGAGGACTTACCGAAAAGAGAAAGCTATTTCAGGGAAAGGTTCTTGATTATTTACAAATGAATGAGAATGGAGATACTATTTCTTATACAGATCTTGCTAAGGAGTCGATTGTCAATCTTTGGGGAGACGATGGAAAATCTAAGAATTGTGAGATAAACACATTGGCAGGTATGTTTAATGGACCACTTTCCTGGTTTTATCCTAATGGAAATGTTCTTTCAAAAAGAATGATGGAAATTGGTGTTGCAGAAGGTGATTATGTTCGTTATTACGAAAATGGTAAACCGGCAGCTAAAGGAAATTATCTGAATGGTGAGCAGACAGGGATTTGGGAGTATTACCACGAAAATGGTGCAAAGGAAATGACATGTAATTATTATTCTGACGAAAAAGATTCAATTTGTACATCATGGCACGAAAATGGTCAACTGAAAGAAAAAGAGGAATACTTTATTGGTGAATTACAAGGAGATTCCTATCAATATGATGATTACGGCGAACTAATGATCAAATTAATTTATGATGCAGATGAATTAATAGGATATCAATATAAAAAACAAGGCACTTTGTGTGATACCATATATGTAAAAGGAGGAGACTTTACCATTGAGTCATACTATGATAATGGTCAAAAGAGCTACGTTTCAGAATATAAAGACTACCTGCAAAATGGAAGACTTATAAAGTATGATAGTAAAGGTCAGCTCAGGCTTAAAAAAGAAATGAAAGATGGAATGTCTGATGGAATTACGGAAGTGTATTACAGTAATGGAACATTAAAAAGTAGATATACCAGCATTGCCGATTTAAGAGAAGGGGAAGAACAGCAATACTATGAAACAGGTAAGCTGAAGAAGACTATTAACTGGAAATCGGATAATGAACATGGAATAACGACCTTTTATAACACTTCTGGCAAAGTAACCAGGAAAGTGAACTACATAAATGGACGATTTACAGAGGTGAAAAGCTAGTGAGCATGAGAAAGAGATTATTGTTAATGATCGTTATAGCACTTTCAGTTGCCATCAATGCAAAAGAGAGCTTCGATTTTGAAAAGTTAAAAAAAGAATACTCGAAGTATAATGCTGTCATAACTGAAAAGGAGGAATTATATGTATTTGATATTGTTGATGACAGTTTATATGTTACTCAAACAGTGAAACGCGAAATGTTAATCCTGAATGAGTATTCAAAAGAGTTTACCAATGATTTAATCAGTTTCAGTTCTTTTTGTCAACTGGTTGATAAGGATGCCTATACAATGGTTCCCAATGGCAATAAGTATCAGAAAGTGACCGTTGATAATTTCAAAGAAACACACAATACGGACGGTAGTGTGTTTTACGATGATTCAAAACTGGTACAATTCTCATTTCCTTCGTTAAAGGAAGGTGCTCTTACATCACTTGAATACAAATTTGTATATAACGATGCTCATTTTTTACGCAGTGCATATTTTCAGTCATATATTCCGGTAATAAAATCAAAGGTGGTATTGAAAATAAACCGTGATATTGATGTTGGTTATTTTCTTCGCAATACTGATGGTTTTAATATGATAACAAAGGAATATTCGAAAGGAAAGTATAATTACATTGAGTTGGAAGCTAATAAAATTGATCGCTTTGAATATTACGGAGGTAAATATTTTTCAATACGACATTTTAGTCCACATATAATGGTTTACATTAAAGAAGTGAACCTTAATGGTACAAAAGAAAAATATTTTGGAACGGTAGATGATTTGTACGGCTATATGAACCAATATATTATTGATGCCAATACTGATGATTCGGATGAACTAACGCAATTAGTTGAAAAGCTGACCAAAGGATTGAATGATGATGAGAAGGCACGTCAGATTTATTATTGGGTTCAAAATAACATTAAATACATTGCTTACGAAGATGGTTATGATGGTTTTAGACCAATGAAAGCTGTTGATGTATTTAAAAAACGTTTTGGCGATTGTAAAGGGATGTCTAGCTTAATTCGTAAGATGCTGACATTATCCGGTTTAGATGGTAAATTTGTTTGGGTAGGCACACGTCACCTTCCTTATAAATATACCGAAACCCCATTAACTTCGGTTGATAACCACATGATTGCAGGATATCAGAAAGGTGATTCAATTATTGTTATGGATGGCACTTTTAAATACCTCGATTATGGAATCGTTCCTTATCACATTCAGGGTAAACAAATATTGGTTGAACAGGATAAGAATTATAAGATAGTTGAAATGCCTGTGTCACCTGCTGAATTCAGCGTTATAAAAGACTCAGTAAATATTACGCTTGAAAATGATACCATAAAAGGAAAAGCCAAGCGAATTCAGACTGGTTTTAATAAAGTTGAATTGGCATATGCTATGGATGGTGTTAAAACTGATAAATACGACAAAAGTTTTAGCCGATTATTCAATAAAGGAAATAATAAATTCAACGTTGACGATTATAAGGTTTATAACTTATTTGAGCATGATAAACCTGCCGAGATTGATTACGAATTTAAATTGCAGGATTACTGTAAGCATTTCGAAGATGAAATATATGTGAATCTGCATTTGGAGAAACCATACATGGAAATGGTGATTGACACCAGTAATATTTACGGACCTATCCAGAATGACTTTTATTGTACTGAAAATTACATCTCAGCTTTTGAAATTCCTGAGGGTTACGAAGTGAGTTATGTCCCTGAAGATTCTGATTTTACTTCAGATTTCTGCAGTTTTAATATCACCTATGAGAAGCAGAATGATAAAGTGATCATGAGCAATACAATCAGGTTTAATTTCTTTTACCTGATTGGTGATGATTTGAATACTTGGAATGATATGGTGAATAAACTAAGAAAACAGTACAGATCAACATTGGTACTAAAAAAGATATAGAATAAAGCTAACAACAATACAAATGAAACGGCCATATTAGATTTGATTTACCAATTTATTTGGCTGTTCCATCTGACATTAAAATTATATAGATGAAATACCTGATATTACTAGCCTTAAGTTTTTCATTGGTAACAGCGTTAGCTGATACAAAAGATAAGGAAACTTCACTATGGGAGGCAAAACCAGAATATTCAGCTATTGAGCCTGAATACAAGAACGAAAATGTTGTTGGGCTTTTACTCGATGAAAGACTGGATTATTATCATGATGAAGAGGGAAACCTTGTAGGTAAACATACAATACATCGCAAGTATCGGCTAAATAATGAAGAATCAATTAATGATTTCAATAAGATTTCAGTTTCGTTAAGAGATGTAATTGATGTACAGGAGATAAGAGCCAGGGTGGTGAAGCCGGATGGGAAAGTAGTAGAATTTGATCAGAGCAATATCAAAGAAATTAAAGAAGAAGGAAGTGGTAATGCCTATAAGATTTTTGCCATTGACGGAATTGAGAAAGGTGATGACGTAGAGTATTATGTCATTAATAAAGTCAGTTCCGATAACTTTGGACGCCTGTATTTTCAATATAAATATCCGGTACAAAAAGCATATTTTGAGATGATTACTCCCAAAACAATTCTTTTTGATTTCAAAGGATACAATGGAATTTCAAATATTAGTCATACCGTATTGGAGGATGAGCGTAATTGCTATATCTGTGAAGAAACAAATATAGATGCTTTAAAAGGAGAAAAATTCAATTACGATACACCTCGTCGTCAACGAATTGATTATCGATTGGACTATAATCTGGGCAGAAGTAAAAGTCAGTCGCTTACATGGGATGATGCAGCTCAACGTATTTACGAGATGATGTATTTGAACAATGATGAAAAAACATTAAAAAAGTGGATTTATGATATTGGAACTTTGGAAGGTGATAATTTTAGCAAAGCGGCTAAGATAGAAGACTATCTGAAGAAAAATGTATTTGTTAAGGAGTTTCATTCTCCTGAGTTTGATAATATTTCGTTTGTTTACGAAAACAAGGTTACCAGTAGCAGAGGTATGGCAGGATTGATGGCCAAACTATTTAATAATTATGGCATCAATCATCAGATTGTTCTCACTTCAAAGCGGGATAATGTAAAATTCGATCCGGTTTTTCAGTCGTGGAATTATCTGGAAGAATATCTGATTTATTTACCTGATGCAGATACGTATATCGATCCGTCCAGTTATTCTTATCGATTAGGTTGTTTCGATGGAATGTGTTCGGCCAATTATGGTTTGTTTGTTGAATTGGTAAATATCGGTACTTTTCAATCTGCCATTGCTAAAATAAAATACATACAACCAAGTAGTGCTGATGATAATTATCACAATATGTACATTAATGTTGAGGTTGATGTGGATAAGGCTCAGGCGAAGGTTGACACCTGGGTTGGTTTTAAGGGTTTAAGTGGTGGATTTATTGGTCAGATTTATAATATGGCCGATGAACAGCAAAAAAAGAATATTCTTCAGAATATGATGACCATTGAAGCTCCTGAAACAGAGACTAGTCTTTTGGAATTGTCACACCCACAGTCAGGTCAGGATAAAATGGATGACGCCGATATGGTGATCCATTCAATTGTTGAAACCAACTCATTTGTTGAGCAAGCCGGAAATAAATTGTTGCTTCACTTAGGAAGTACCATTGGGCCGCAAACAGAAATGTATTTTGAGGATGAAAGAAACCCGAGAGCAGAAAACGAATTTAATCGTTCTTATTACCGAGAAATTGTATTTACAGTTCCCGATGGGTTTAAAATTAAAAATCCGGAAGCTTCTGTGATATCAGTAATAGAAAAAGAAGGAGATGAAACCATATTTATTTTTGACTCGCAATATACATATGAAGGTCAGGTTTATAAAGTTAAAATTGACGAATATTATAAGGAAATATTTGTACCAGAAAACCACTTCGAAGGATTTAAAAATGTGGTTAATGCTGCAGCCGATTTTAATAAAGTAGTGTTGGTTTTAGAGCCACAATAATATTTTTAAAAAAGTAATTTTTATAACAAAGGCCAAGAATATTTATTAATATTCTTGGCCTTTGTTTGTTAGTGCGAAGATTTGTAAATTTATTATATGGCAGTTGATTGAATAAAGATATGGATAATCTATAATGGACTTTGAGCGATGAAAAATATATTGGTTACAGTGGATTTCAATGAAGGGGATAAGGTTTTAATTAACAAGGCATCAGAGTTAGCATCAGCTTTCAAATCAAAGGTTTGGATTGTTCATATTGCTGCTCCATCACCTGACTTTGTTGGATATGATGTAGGGCCACAATACATAAGAGATTATCGTGCTAATGAACTTCGAGAAGAGCACCATAAATTAGTTGATTACACATCAGAACTAAAAGAAAAAAGTATTGATGCTGAAGGTTTACTGGTTCAGGGCGCAACAATTGAAATGGTGATTGATGAAGCTAAAAGATTAAATGCCGACTTGATCATTGCAGGTTATCATGCCCATGGTTTTATTTATAAGGCACTTTTAGGAAGTGTGTCAACAGAAATTATTAAGAAATCAGTAATTCCTGTTCTTATTGTTCCTTTGGATAACCTAAAATAGAATAAAACCTTCCATTCTAATTTTGGAAGGTTTATTATTACGATCTCGAAATTCTGAATCCTGATTGACTGATATCCATTTTAACAAAACGGGCACGATCATTAACCGGATTTGTTGTTAATGTGTTTTTGATACGTGCTGCAGCTTCAGGATCTTTTGCACAAATTACCATAAAACCACCACCGCCTGCTCCTAATAGTTTATGGCCATAGGCAAGGTCATCAATTTGATCAACAATCTTCTGTACTTCTGGAGTATTTACTCCAGAGTCAAGACGCTGATTCAATTTCCAGGAATGGCGAACCATCTTGCCGGTTGCTTCAAAATCATAGCGTTGAATAGCATCGGCTGTTCGGTAGGCATGTTGTTTTATCTCCTGCAGAGTTTGTAGCCGCTTTCCTTCATTCAGAAACATCCCACGGACAATATCCTGTAATACATTTTTTGCAACACGCGTGATACCCGTATAGTACAATAACCAGTTTTCTTTATAATCGGTTCCGGTAAATACCTGATCAGGCAACCAGCGAACATTCATCTTTTCCTGAGTTCCCGGCTCTGATTCCAATAGCTTAACTCCTGGTAAAATTCCTCCATACTGATCCTGCCATCCACCACCAGTTGTTAGTAATTGTTCCAAGATAAGTGTGCGGTGACAAATGGTTTGATGGTCCCACGATAAGCTTGCAAAATCGGCTAAAGTGCCTAAAAGAGTGGCTGCCAAAATGGAACTTGTTCCCAATCCAGACCCTTTCGGTATGGCTGCCAACATCGATATTTCAAAGCCTCCTCCAAAGTCGCTCAGTTGATCTTCAAGGCTTTTATATTTGAGTGCACAAAAATCCGGGTGAAAACCAGCAAGACTTAAAGCTGCTTTAGGAATGGAGAAAGCAGATCCTACAGCATTATATTCAGCCAGATCTTCATACGTTGTTATAACTTCAGACACTCCATTATCAATGGATCTAAGAGTAATTTTTTTCTCTGATGACAATCGAATGTATGCTTGTATTGGAGGTTGTTCATTTAATTCAACTGCCAGATTCATAACACTTCCTCCAAACTGCATACAGAAAGGTGGAGTGTCAGCCCATCCTCCTGCCAGATCCAAACGAGCAGGGCTGCGGCCCCAAATAATCTGATCGGAATATATATTTAGCTGTGGGATTACCTTAGATGTTGATGAATCTTTTATGACGTTTTGAAGAATTTTAAAAGCAAGGTGCTCATCTTTTTCATATTCCAGTCCTTTATTCTTTTTTACTTCTGATCGAAACATATAGTCAGAAAAACGAATCATCATAGATGTTGTTTCTGCACATATGTTTGGTACATCAAGGTTATGTAACGCAAACTCCTTAGCTGTTCTTTTTAAGTCTGCCTGATAGAACACACTTTTTGAGTAATTCTTTGCTAAAAATTTGAGATTTTCTTTTCTGAAAAGTCTGCGTTGTTTGTCTGCTCTAGCAAGATTTGCCCTTGAACTAATCATATCAGCAGATAAGCGTTCTGATTGTAACCATAATTGCTTTATATCTTCGTCCTTCGATGAGTTAATCATCCAGTTAATCAGATGCTCACTAATTTCATCTGACTTAATTAATGGGAAAATATTGGCAGACTGAAGATCTGTTGTTTTTCCAAAGTTTATATCACTGAATGTCAGGTTTCGCTCTTCTAACCATTGACTGAAAGGTTGGCCCATCCATAAAGTTGACGTATCAGATAAATCACCTCTGAATGCATCATCAATACCATATGGACGAATACACAACAGTTCATCGCCTACCGGAACAATGTCAATGCAGACTCCGGCAGGAATATCAATATTCCAGTTGTTTTCAGATATTCCGGTTAAAACATGATTATGATGAAGATTCCATCCAGATGGGATATGACTATTTTCGATCCATATATTTTTATGCTCTTTGTTCCAGCTGATCTCCGTCAGTGCATTTTGTACAAAAAGCGAAGGATGTGCTTTTACTTTATTGTGCCAGATGTTGCGTTGATCCTGAACACGATTTTGAATTTTTTCGGTTGATGAAATTAATTCGCGCGAAGTTCCAAAGTGGTAGAATTCTCCTTTATCAAGTGGTAGAATAGCAACCGATAATTCATTTATTTCAGTGTCGTTTTGTGTGGGATGATCCCCTAAACAGGTTCCAAACGAACTGTATAAATCATAGAAGTTTGGAATGTCGTTTACAAATCCTTTCCCGGTCCAGCCGCTTTTCTTCATCAATAATTCAACAGCTCGGTCACTCAAAATCCAAACGCCAATATCCATCATAAAAAGATGGCTTCCTGTTAAATCTTCAATATCTTTGTGAGATGGTTTCTGAAGCATAAAATCCAGCTGTTGCGGATTGTTTCGGGGGGTGAAAAAAACACCATGGCGCGATGCCAGATGTTGATCAACCCAAATGCCCAGACAAACTACATCTACATTGGGTAATTCAAAGGGCAGGTCATCAGCCAAAATCATTACATCACCACTGGCAATTAAAGTGTTTTGGTTTTTATTGGATGCTTCCATCATTTTATCAAGAAGCGGGGTTTGTAAATCCAACAAAGTCTGATCCAGACTTTGTCCACGACTCCATCTGAAGACAGGTATGGGAGATAATACCTTACCTGCCGGAGCATATGCGGGTAATCGTCTGCTTTGTCCTCCCGCATGTATAATTATCTTCTTTTCCTGTTTGAGGTAGTTCCCAAGATTTGCATCTTTCCGGGTTTTAATATGTTCCGCTATCAGGTGTGCTGTTCCACCACCCGAACCAATTTTTGTGCCCTCTGGGTCGGATGCAACAAACCAGTTTTCAACTGAATGCTTTGTAATATCATGAAAAACAGAAACCAAATTCTCCGGTAAAGAAAGAAGATATTGCATTTTAATAAAGTCTAAAAATAATAATGATAGAGTAGGGTTAACAGAAGTGCTAAGATAAGTAAATATTGAAGATTGTCTTAGGCTTACGCTTAGTTGATCTTAAATTCTTTTCTGTATTTAGCCGGTGAGATCCCGGTTACTTGTTTAAATATTCTTGTGAAATGATATCTGTTTGTAAAACCTGTTTTGGTTGCAATTTCATCAATGCTTTCATCAGAGTGATGCAGAAGTATACAAGCGGTATCAATTCTTTTTTGTCTCACATAGTTTTGTGGAGACATTCCTGTCTCTTGCTTGAATAATCGAGTGAATGTATTAGTTGCTAACCTGCATTTTTCGCTCAATGTACGATTACTTAATTGGTTATGAATATTATTCTCGATAAAGTTAAGAGATTCAAGAATGTGGTGATTTCCAGTGGGTAATTCCCATTGTTTTGTATTTACTTCTGCAAGTAAATCAATTATTAATGATTGAATGGTTAGTAAGGTGGAGAAACTAAATTCTTTATTATCAATACCGAGGTGTTTCGTTATGGCATTAATCTTATTCATTAAATGCGTGCTAATATCAAAGGTTAAGATACTGGGTGAAATATTATCGTATGGGAAACCAATGTTAAAATGAATATACAAATGTTCTATAAAAAGGGATGTATTTGGGTTTGTTGATCTGTATTCTGAGGTAATTCTACCACCTTTTAAATCGTAACCTTTTATTGGTATTTTATGATTAAACAAATGCGTGGAATAGGATGTGTTTGGTGCAATCAGATAAATTTTATTGGGAAGTAATTCGATGGTTTTATCTCCAGATGTAATAAAAGCTCCTTTTTTATTATTGTAATAAATTCTCCAGTATGGAAAGGATAACTCTCTGTATTGCCATCTTTCCAACCACCAATATCGACAACAATGTATTTGCAGATTGTATTTAGGAAAGTATTGTAGAATGTCGGATGGATCGCCTTTGTATGGAAGATGAAGGGAGTTTTTCATTTGCTGAATGTTTCAAATAGATACAAATATACAAATATTGGATATTTTATTTTTTATGGGTAAACGTGATTTTTGACCATATCAGTTACAATCTAAATACAAGTGAAATGGCAAACAGATTAATAGGCGATGTACCCAAAGTTGGTATTCGACCAGTTATTGATGGAAGAGAAAGAGGGGTTAGAGAATCATTAGAACAGCAGGTTATGAATTTAGCAAAAGCTGCTGCAACTTTCATTAAATCCAATTTAAGATTACCAGGCGGAGAAAAAGTTGAGTGTGTTATTGCTGATACCTGTATTGGAGGTGTTGCTGAAGCAGCTATGTGTGCAGCCAAATTTAAAAAAGAAGGGGTTGGGGTATCACTTACGGTTACTCCATGTTGGTGCTATGGCACTGAGGTGATGGATACAGATCCCTTGATTCCAAAAGCAATATGGGGTTTTAACGGAACAGAACGACCCGGAGCTGTTTATCTGGCAGCTGCTTTAGCCGGTTATACTCAAAAAGGATTGCCGGCTTTTGGAATTTATGGACGTGATGTGCAGGATGCAGGTGATACAACCATCCCGAATGATGTAAAGGTTAAAATTCTTCGTTTTGTAAAAGCAGCTTTAGCAGTTGCCCAAATGAACGGTAAATCATATTTATCAATTGGTTATAGCTCGATGGGAATAGCCGGATCAATGGTGAACTCAGATTTCTTTCAGGATTATCTGGGTATAAGAACTGAATTTGTTGATAGTACAGAAATTCTTCGTCGGATTGATGAAGGAATATATGACAAAGTTGAGTTTGAAAAGGCATTGCATTGGACAAAGGAAAATTGCAAAGAAGGTGATGATAGAAATAAGCCTGAAATTCAGGCGGATAGAATACGTAAAGATCATGAATGGGAAACCGTGGTGAAGATGACTTTGATTTGTCGGGATATGATGATAGGTAACCCTAAACTGATTGAAATGGGATATCGTGAAGAAGGCCTTGGTCGGAATGCTATTCTTGGAGGTTTTCAGGGACAGCGTCAATGGACCGACTATCAGCCGAACGCTGATTTTACTGAGGCTATCTTAAATTCATCGTTTGATTGGAATGGTATTCGTGAGGCCTTTGTTTTAGCCACTGAAAACGATAGTTTGAATGGTGTTGTCATGTTATTTGGTCATTTATTAACGAATACTTCTCAGATATTTTCTGATGTGCGAACGTATTGGAGTCCCGAAGCAGTAAAGCGAGTTACAGGTAATGAACTAACAGGTAAGGCTAAAAATGGTATTATACATTTGATTAATTCGGGTTCAACTACTCTGGATGCAACTGCTCAGCAAAAAGATGCTGAAGGAAAACCAGCAATGAAACCATTCTGGGATATTTCAGAAGATGAAGTAAAAGCTTGTCTGCAGAATACTATATGGCCTCCAGCTAATCGCGAGTATTTCAGAGGTGGAGGGTTTTCTTCCCTGTTTAAAACGGCAGGAGAGATGCCTGTAACCATGAGCCGTATTAATCTGGTTAAAGGTCAGGGGCCGGTATTACAGATAGCAGAAGGTTGGACGGTTGAATTACCCGATGATATTCATAAGGTTCTTGATGAGCGTACAGATCCAACCTGGCCAACAACCTGGTTTGTGCCTCGTACCAATGGTACTGGTGCTTTTGAAGATGTATATTCTGTAATGGCAAACTGGGGAGCTAACCATGGTGCCATCAGTTACGGGCATATTGGTGCTGATATGATTACGCTTGCTTCCATGTTACGTATTCCTGTTTGCATGCACAATATTGACGACAATGATATTTTCAGGCCAAGCGCCTGGGCTTCTTTTGGTGAAGATAAGGAAGGAGCAGATTACAGGGCTTGTAATACTTACGGCCCACTCTATGGCATTTAATCTATCTCTCAGTTGATTCCCGGGTCTGATTTTTTTATGATGACTCGGGGATTACTTAATTTTACTTGTATGGAACGTAAAGATATTGCCATAGTATTTGATTGCGGAGCAACCAATCTGCGAGTCATAGCAATGGATATTTATGGGAAAATACTGGCATCTAAGTCAAGGTCGAATGAAACGGATGCTGATCCCTATTGGTCAGGTGGAAGGATTTGGGATTTAAATAAATTATGGGGCAAGTTATGTGAATGTTCTCAAGGTGTGATGAAGCAGATAGATCCAAAGAGAATTGCAGGTGTAACTTTTACTACTTTTGGAGTGGACGGTGCTTTGGTTGATGCAAATGGAGATATTTTATATCCTGTTATTTCGTGGCAATGCGACCGAACTAAAACCATAATGGATAATATTGAAAAGTATTGCCCTTTAAATCGATTATACCAACTTAGCGGGACATATCCATATGCCTTTAATACCATCAATAAGTTAATTTGGTTAAAAGAGAATCAGTCGGAACTTATTACAAAATCGTATCGGTTTTTATTTATGCCTTCATTGTTGATTCAAAAGTTAACAGGAGTAATGAAGAATGATGCCACCATGATGGGAACCTCAATGATGACAGATCTTTCTAACAGGTGCTTTTCGGATGAGATATTATCATGTTTGGAAATTGATAAAAGTTTATTTGGAGAGATTGCTGAACCTGGAGAATTAGCAGGAGTCATTCACGAAAGAGGAAGTAAGACAACAGGTTTGCATAAAGGAACGCCTGTTTATTTTACAGGCCACGATACCCAGTTTGCCATCTTCGGTTCGGGTGCTAAGTTGAATCAACCTGTTTTAAGTTCCGGTACCTGGGAAGTATTAATGGTTCGTACGGATCATTTCACAGCTACACAATCTGAGTTGGATAAGAATCTCACAATGGAAGCTGATGCTGTTAAAGGTTTCTTTGATATTGGACAGAATTGGTTGGGATCAGGAGTGCTGGAATGGTTCTCCTCCAACTTTTATTCTGAATTAAAAGGAAAGGATTTATACGAAACAATGATTTCAGAAGCCTCTGATATCAAAACTGGTCAACATGGACTTACTATTTCGCCAGCTTTTTATGATGATGGTACAGGTAAAGGTGGTGGAATAATTTATGGTTTAACAATTAATACGAAACGAGAGGAAATTTACAGGGCTTTACTGGAGAGTATGTCCCTTCGTTTGCGCGAAGGATTAGTTGCAATTGAGAAGGCTGGTGGTTTTACAGCTGAGAGTGTGCTTTGTGTGGGAGGTGGTTCCAGAAATGCTTTGTGGAATCAATTAAGAGCTAACGCAATTCAACGACCTTTGTATGTTGTCGATCAAAAAGAAACCACCGTTTTAGGTGCTGCACTTTTTGTTTTTAAAGGAGCAGGATTATACTTTTCTGCTGAAGAGGCTTTGAATGTAATTAAAAGTAATTCAGAAATCTTTTTACCTAAAAATGACGAATCTTCTTTGTGGGACCGTTTATTTATGGAATATTTAAAGTGTAAACGTAAAGATTAATCAAATGCTGAAAGGAATATCACCACTAATTAGCCCTAATTTATTAGCTGTACTCGCCCGAATGGGACATGGCGACGAAATTGTTCTGGCTGATGCCCATTTCCCAGGAGAGACTTTTAATTCGAATGTGTTAAGAGCAGATGGAATAAAAATTGCTGAATTACTAAAAGCTATCCTTCCTTTATTTGAACTGGATGCTTACGTTAAGTCACCTTTGATTATGATGGCTGCTGTTGAAGGTGATGAATTGGATCCTCAGGTGGAAGATTCCTATTTAAAGGCGATTAAAGAAACAAATCCACAAGTTGCGCCCATTGAACGGATTGGCCGTTTTGCATTTTACGAGCGGACAAAATCAGCTTTTGCTGTATTAATGACAGGTGAAACAGCTAAATATGGTAATATAATTCTGAAAAAAGGAGTTACTCCTGTAAGTTAATATGGAATTTTTATAGTCTAATTGTCTAAATTATATAAGTCTAATGTTCTAGAATCCCTTAAATCCCTTAAAAAATCCATATATGAATGCATCAAAAGCCAAGGTAGTTGAAAAAAAATACCTGCTTACTTTTATAATAATCACAACATTATTTGCTTTATGGGGCTTTGCCAATGATATTACCAATCCATTGGTGGCAGCCTTCAGAACCATAATGGAAAAATCTAATTTAGAATCTGCATTAATTCAATTTGCCTTCTATGGTGGATATGCCACTATGGCAATTCCGGCTGCTTTATTTGTGCAAAAATACAGTTACAAACAAGCAATATTACTTGGTTTAGCTTTGTATGCAATCGGAGCTCTTTTGTTTTGGCCTGCAGCTCAGTTCGAGGCCTTTGGCTTTTTTCTGTTATCACTGTATATTCTCACGTTCGGATTAGCTTTTCTTGAAACAACTGCCAATCCGTATATTCTTTCTTTGGGTGATAAAACAACTGCTACCCGAAGATTGAATCTGGCACAATCATTTAATCCATTAGGATCCATTCTTGGAATGACAGTAGCATCGGAGGTTATCTTATCTTCTTTACAATCGGAAAAAAACAATGTTGATTTTTCTGCTTTGGATTCAGCAACCAAAGCTATTCAGCGTACTCATGATTTAATGGTAATTCGCAATCCGTATGTGATTCTGGGTTTGGTGGTCATCCTGATGTTTATCGTAATTATGGTGACAAAGATGCCTAAGATTGGTCATCAGAACGAAATTCAACCGATGAAATCATTTAGGCGATTAATGAAAAATAAAGTTTATCGTGAGGGTGTAATTGCACAGATCTTTTATGTGGGAGTGCAAATTATGTGCTGGACATTCATTATACATTATGCTGAGAATCTGGGAATTGATAAAGCAACAGCACAGAGATACAATATGATTGCTATGGGTATCTTTATCGCTAGTCGCTTTTTGAGTACCCTATTAATGAAGTATATACGCAGTGAGCGATTGCTGTTTTTATTTGGCGTGGGAGGAATGATATCAATTTCTGGAGTAATATTTATTGGTGGAATGACAGGATTATGGTGCTTAATTGTTACTTCTGGATTTATGTCACTGATGTTTCCTACTATTTATGGAATTGCTCTGGAACAAGTAAAGGAAGATTCAACATTGGGTGCCGCAGGTTTGGTAATGGCGATTGTTGGTGGTGCATTAATGCCTCCTTTGCAGGGATTAATTATTGATTTTGGAAAAGTCGCCTGGTTGCCAGCAGTAAATGCCTCATTCATATTGCCTTTGTTAAGTTTTCTGGTTATATCAATTTATGGTTACAGAGTTTTGAATGTTCATAGAATTTAGTAAAGGATAGAAAGAATATTGCGAGACCTCTCACCTCTTGTTGAGAGGTTTTCTTATTTAATAGAGAAAATTTTCATTTTTTAAAGAATAGTTTTTTTAACAGGCCACTATTCTATATCTTAGGCCCACAAACTACTCCGGGTTTATATAGTCTTACAGAAAAAAAGGTAAACTACTTTCACTATGTATCGGTTTCAATTAATAGTATTTCTCTCCATATTAAGTTTCAGTATCAAGGCTCAAAGAATTTTTGAATTTGATAAGTTATCGATTAAAGATGGTTTTTCATCCAGCAGGGCTAATTCAATTATTCAGGATAAGAATGGTTATATATGGATTGGTACCTGGAATGGCTTGAATAGATATGATGGATATGAAGTGAAGGAGTATATCCCTGATTTTCGTGATTCTGCTACGCTAAGTAACCGAGAGGTAGTTTCGTTATGTGAAGGTAGGGATGATAATCTTTGGATTGGAACGACTTCGGGATTAAATTGTCTGAATCTCAAAACCAACCGAATACATTCGTATCCATTCCAGAACAGAATCATTTCTTTAATGGAAGATGATGAAGGTGATATTTGGATTGGTACAACAAATGGTGGTCTGCATATTTTATACACCAAAACAGGTGAGATAAGGCAATATTTGGGTAATTACACGATTAGTGATATTTGCCAGGATTCGAGAGGTTTGTTTTGGCTGGCAACATACAATGGGTTAATTCGATTTGATAAAAAAAATCAGAGCAATCGGTTTTATTATCACGATGAAGATGATGAAAACTCAATTAGTAATAATACGGTTACCCAGGTCAAAGAAAGTGCAGACGGTAAACTGTGGATAGGAACATGGGGAGGAGGATTAAACAGAATAGAGGTTTATCCTGAAGTAGATAGTTTACATGTCACTCATTATAACTCTAATCCCAGAAACGGTAATTTCCCCTCTAATGTTATTTATCGGATTTTTATTGATGATTTTCAGAATATCTGGTGTGGAACATGGAGTTCTGGTTTAATTCTGATAGAAGTGAAGGAACAGAAGAAAGATCCTGCAGATATTGTAATATCGCATTATAAACAGGATGCCAATGATCTAAGTAGTTTGTCAGGTAATAATATATCTTCCTTATTTGTCGATCGAACAGGAATACTCTGGGTGGGTGCTGCTCAGATTGACAGAACATCTATTGTGCAGAATGGAATTAACCGCTTTAAAATAGAGGGGAAAACAGCCGGCAAGTTTGCTTTTCGAAATGTTCGTTCCTTTGCACAGCAGGATGAGTATATATGGGCAGGTACTTCAGTTGAATTAAAACTCTACAAAAAAAATAATGAAGGGTATGAATATGTGAAAGACATACCTGATTTTTCTTATCAGCATAACGGTTATAATTTTGCTTCCAGTTCAATTGTGTCATTGGAGTATAATAAACATGGATTGTGGGTTGGAACCGATGATGCAGGTTTGATTTTTTATCCGGGAAAGAGTGCTGTGGAAAAAAAGAATCCTTCTTTCAGCTATTTCAACACTGTTACCAATCCGGCATTACCCAGTAATAAAATTAATGTGCTGAAATCATCGCGAAAGAATGAGAATATTCTTTGGGTTGGAACTCAGCAAAACGGAGTAGCTAAATTAACTTATCAGGACAATAAGGTTACAACAGAGTTTATATATGGCGGATCTGACAATAAGCATCTTTCTGATAATAATATTCGAACCATTTATGAAGATAGGGATGGATTTGTGTGGATTGGCACACAAAACGGGTTAAACTGTTATGATCCTAAGACCGCAGAAATTAAAAAGTATTTTCACTCTTTTCATGAGGCTAATGCCATCAATGATAATGTGATTAATGTCTTATATGAGGATCAAAGCGGTAATCTTTGGGTTGGGACTAATTCAGGATTAAATCGTAAGTATATTGATAGGTTACCTGATGGAACAGAGAAGGTTGCTTTTGAAAGCTATCCTCACGCGGCTGAAATTGGAAACAGCATTATCACCAATATTCTTGAAGATGAATCTGGTTTGCTGTGGATTAAACCTTATCGGGGCATTGTGAAGTTTAGTCCTCAAAGAGAACGGGTTATCAAGAGTTATATGACAAAGGAATACCTGACTTTGTCGGTGGAGACAAATGCAGGATTAAGAACTTCTGACGGGAAAATCTTTCTGGGAGAGGATGAAGGTTTTATCTATTTCTATCCAGATAGCCTCTTTAAAAACTCAATGGCACCAAAAGTTTGCATTACCGATTGCATAGTTTTAAATCAAAGTGTTCTTAATCATAAAAACAGGGAACGTATTCTGGGCGATACAATTGTAAATTCAGTACCTTTTTTAGACGATTTACATTTCTCTTATAAAGATCAGGTAATAACATTCATGTTTTCGGCCATGGATTATAAAGATCCAAAGCGAAATGTATATGCTTATTTTCTTGAAGGATACGATAATATTTGGAATGAAGTAGGTACCAGAAATTCAGCAACGTATACCAATATACCTCCGGGAGATTATATTTTTCATGTAAATGCGGCAAACAGCGACGGGCATTGGAGTGAAGAAGCCTATTCGATACGTTTTAGTATTACACCACCATGGTGGAAAACTATCTGGGCATTAATAGGATATGCTATTATTATTATCGCAACCCTTTATTTCTTTAAAGAATACTCATTAATTCAGGTCAGAGAGAAGAGTAGAATAAAACTGGAGTTGTTACAGAAAGAAAAGGAACAGCACTTGAACGAGTTGAAAACGTTGTTCTTTACTGATATTACCCATGAATTCAGAACACCTTTAACCTTGATTCAAGGTCCGGCAGAAGAATTGAAAAAGCTGGGCAAGGAATCTCCATATATGGTAAAACAAGCTGATCTGATACTTAAAAATACTAACCGTCTGTTGCGATTGATCAATCAGTTAATGGACTTTAGGAAAATAGATCGAGGCAAAATGGATTTGCAACTGCAGGTTTGCAATGTAAGTCAGTTAATGAAGGATCTATATGATTCGTACAAAGGAATGGCTGAAACCAGGGGAATTGATCTTGAATTAGAAATGACCCAGGACAAGTTAATGGCTTATGTCGATGGCGATAAACTTGAAAAAATCATGTACAACCTGGTTTCAAATGCGTTTAAGTATTCTGATGACAACGGAGAAATAACCATTAGAGCAGCCATTGAGAAAGATGAAGAAGATAAAGAGGTATTAGCAATAGAGGTGGAAGATGATGGTATAGGTATTGATGAAGAAAACAAAAAGCGAATCTTTGAACGCTTTTTCCAGACTCATCAGAAACGCACACATAGTACAGGTGGTATTGGTTTGTACTTATCCAAAACATTTGTTGAACAACATGGTGGAACCATTGATGTAGACAGTGACTATGGTCAGGGTAGTTGTTTCAGAGTTGTAATTCCAACCAGGGGTGATGAACTTATATCTCATATGTCAGACGATCCAATACCAACCAAAGCTGAATTTGACGTTGAGGTTAATGAGTTAGAAAATGTACCAGTTGTGATGCCTCACGAAAGCGGTAAAGTATTTGATGTTTTAATTGTGGAAGATGATTCGGATTTAAATGATTTCATAGTTTCAGGTTTATCAAACGAGTTCAATGTAGTAGGTGTGTTTAATGGAAATGAGGGATATGCGCAGGCTAAAGCACTAAACCCAGATATTATTGTTACGGATGTGATGATGCCGGGCATAGATGGATTTGAAATGTGTCGACAAATAAGAAGTGATATTTCTACCTCTCATATTCCGGTTATATTCTTAACAGCCAAGACAATGGCAGAGGATGAGATACGAGGATTGGAATTAGGAGCTATCGACTATATTCATAAACCATTCAATATTAATGCGCTACAGTTAAAGGTTCATAATATATTACAAGGTCGAAAGAAATTGCATGAGCATATTCGTAAAGAGCAGATCTTGGAACCTGAGAATATTGAATTAACATCACTGGATGAAAAGCTTCTGAAGGATGCAGTTGATGCAGTTAATAAATACCTGGATGATCCAACTTTTGATGTAGTAAAGTTTAGTGAAGTGATTGGTTTAAGTGCCAATCAGGCATATCGTAAGATTAAAGCACTAACCGGGCAAACAGTAAAAGAATTCATCCGTAATCAGCGACTGAAAACAGCGGCGTCATTGTTGTTGCAGAAAAAAAGGTCTATATCAGAAATTATTTATATGGTTGGATTCTCAAGTCCGTCATATTTTACCAGGTGTTTTAAAGAATTCTACAAGTGTACTCCAAAAGAATACATCGCTAATGATGGAAAGATAGATCAGGCTTAAATTATAGATATATATAGACTAGTATAGAATTTATGAGGTATTTGCATGTTAAGTGCTATACTTCTCGATTATGTACTAGTTTATGTATTGATTTCTTACATAAACGGGCATAGTTTTTAAATACTTTTATCATTAGGAAAACAGTTGTTTTACCATTGATAATGGTGGAAGTTAAATTTATGGGAATGCGTTTATTTAAGAAATTATCTGCTGGTTTATTTTTAGGAGCAATTTTATCAGCAGGATGCACGATGATTGGAAATAATAATGCACAAGAAATATCTGAATCCTTTAAACCGGGAGAGTTATGGTTGGATTCAGATAGTGTTCATATTAATGCGCATGGTGGTGGCCTGCTTTATCATGAAGGAACTTATTATTGGTATGGTGAACACAAAACTTCAGGAAGAGGTGGAAATACCAGTTTATTAGGACTTCGTTGTTATTCATCTGATGATTTATATAACTGGAAGAATGAAGGAATAGCTTTGGCTTCAGTTGATGATCCGGAATCAGAAATAACTCATGGTTGTGTAATGGAGCGACCAAAGGTA
Source organism: uncultured Carboxylicivirga sp. (assembly GCF_963674565.1). Classification (NCBI taxonomy): domain Bacteria; kingdom Pseudomonadati; phylum Bacteroidota; class Bacteroidia; order Marinilabiliales; family Marinilabiliaceae; genus Carboxylicivirga; species uncultured Carboxylicivirga sp. The sequence continues at coordinate 2,744,137 of NZ_OY771430.1, read as the reverse complement.
ATTTATAATGCCACAATCAAGCAATTTATTATGTGGTTTCATCTCGAATTAAAAGGTCAGGGATATGCTGCTGCCCGAACAGCCTTAGCTGTTAGCGATACTCCTACCGGACCATTCACCTATGTAAAGAGTACAAGAGTAAATGCCAATGTATGGCCTTTGGATGCCTCACAAGTAATGAAATCGCACTCAGGTGAAACAAAGTATGATTGGTGGACGCCCGAATGGAGAAAAGAAGTGGAAGATGGCCTGTTTGTGGCTCTCAATTTTAAAGAAGGACAGATGTCGCGTGATATGACATTGTTTGTTGATGATGATGGAACGGCATATCATATTCATTCAGCAGAAGAGAATCTTACATTACATATATCAGAGTTAACACCCGATTATAAAGATTTTACAGGAAAGTGGATTCGTGTTGCTCCTGGAGGACATAATGAGGCTCCTGCAGTTTTTAAGCACCAGAATAAATACTACATGATTACATCGGGTTGCACAGGTTGGGATCCGAATGAAGCACGTTTGATGGTGGCTGATTCAATGATGGGACCATGGGAGTACAAGGGTAATCCTTGTCAGGGAAAAGATGCAGAATTGACATTTCATTCCCAGAGTACTTATGTTTTGCCTGTTGCGGGTAAGAAAGATGTATTTATCTTTATGGGAGACAGGTGGATGCCTCGCAATCCCATTGATGGACGTTATATTTGGTTACCTGTCATATTTGAAAATAATCTGCCTGTAATTAAATGGTATGATCAGTGGGATTTGTCTTTTTTTGATAAAGAAATTTAGTAAAATAGTTATATGAATAGATTAGTGTTTTTTGTTTCAATAGTATTATCGTCGTGTAGTTTGGTATCACAGGAATTGCCAACGAAAAGCGAAATTATTAATGACATGAAAAAAGCCAATGATTATTGGCAAATGAATAATTCAACCAATATAAGATCATTTTGGGATCATGCAGCTTATCATACAGGTAACATGGCAGCCTATCAGTTAACTGGCATCAATCGATATAAAAAATATTCGATGGATTGGGCTGAGTATAATGAGTGGAAAGGTGCTAAATCTGATATCAAGGAGAATTGGAAATATTCATACGGAGAGTCTGATGATTATGTGCTTTTTGGTGACTGGCAAATTTGTTTTCAGACTTACATCGATTTGTACAATCTATCAGAGACGAAAGATGAAAATATGATTGCCCGTGCACGTGAGGTGATGGAGTATGAAATGAGTACTGAGAATAATGATTACTGGTGGTGGGCTGATGGTTTATATATGGTAATGCCAGTAATGACAAAATTATATAATGTTACAGGTAATGATTTGTACCTTACTAAGTTGTATGAATACTTCAAATATGCTCAAAGCATTATGTATGATGAAGAAACGGGGCTGTTCTTTAGAGATGCAAAATATGTATATCCTGCACATACATCAGTAAACGGTTTTAAAGATTTTTGGGCTCGTGGCGATGGCTGGGTATTTGCCGGATTGGCTAAAATAATTGAAGATATGCCTGAGGATTATGAACACCGTGATGAATTTATTTCGATATACACTAAAATGGCTGTCAGTTTAAAAGATTGTCAGCAGGAAGAAGGTTACTGGACTCGCAGTATGTTGGATCCAGAGCATGCTCCGGGACCTGAAACAAGCGGTACAGCATTCTTTACATTTGGTTTTGCCTGGGGAATAAATAATGGTTACCTCGATGAAGCTACCTATTTACCAACAGTTAAAAAATCGTGGTCTTATCTTCATAATACAGCTTTACAGGCTGATGGTAGGGTAGGATATGTTCAACCTATCGGAGAAAAGGCTATTCCGGGCCAGATTGTTGATGAGAATTCAACAGCTGACTTTGGTGTTGGTGCTTTCTTACTGGCAGCATCGCAGATGGTTCATCTTGCAGAAGGTGAGATGCCTGAAGTACCAATGGTATATATGGATTCAGTTAAGGTGGTTGATGAAAATACTTTGATGGTATATTTCAACGAAGAACTAGAGCAGACTTCAGCTGAAACAGCGGCTAACTATTCGATTGATCAGGTGAGTGTGATAAGTTCCAATCTTGATGTAAGTAAAAAAAAAGTCATAACCTTAAATTTTAACAGTCTGTCCCTTGGAGATCATTATCTCTCCATAGAAAATATTCAGGGGATTTCAGGAAATAAAGTAGAAGCCGGTGAATACATCGGCTTTTCTTATTTTGGATCTTATACTATTACTGCAAGCAGTTTTGAGTCAGGTACAGATAATAATGCCGAAAAAGCCATGGATGGCAGCTTGGACACCCGTTGGTCTGCTTTTGGTGAAGGAGAGTGGCTGCAGTTTGATATGGGAAAGGAAAAAACGGTTACTTCAGTAGACCTGGCTTTTTTTAAAGGGAATGAACGTCAGGGATATTTTTCTATTCAGTTATCAACTGATGGAGAGAATTTTAGCACTGTTTATAGTGGATCGTCAAGTGGTACTACTCTTGAATTGGAAAACTATGATTTTGCAGATCAATTGGCTAAATATGTAAGAATAATAGGAATGGGAAACAATTCGAATGCCTGGAACAGTATTACCGAGGTTAAAATAAATACTGAAACGGCAACAGATATTAATAGTACTGCTTATTCTGAAGGATGGAAAGTGTTTCCAAATCCTTATAAGTCAGGTTTACTAACTATTAACACTCCATATACAGAAGAACAATTCTGGAATTTGTCAATATTTGATTTAAGCGGTAAGCAAGTTTTTAGTGGTAAAAAGTTGCCTGGTTTCGATGGTGCTTTTTCTGTTTCTAATTTAAGTTTAACAAAAGGATTATATCAATTATTGGTTAGTAATAGTATCAAAAATATTACACTTGGTTTAGTTGTACAATAAGGTCTTAAAATCACAATTTTATTGATGTAATTATAGTTCGAAATCATTTCTAATTGAGTATTAAACCAGATAAAACATAAAAGCCCGATGAGATATTTCATCGGGCTTTTTTATGGTCTTTTACAACCTGTTATTGTTTAATCACTTTAACAGTGCTCTCTGTTTTATCATTGGTTACTTTTAAGTAATAGATGCCTGAGGCAAGCATACTTCCTACTTCTTTTTGATTTTCGAATTCGCCACTTTCCATAAGTGCTCCGGCAGAATTAAAGAGCTGATACTCATTAAAACCATCTGCTTTAACAGTAAATGCAGAATGGAATGGGTTTGGAATTGTTTCTACCTTGATTGTTTCTGTTGTCATATCAATATTGGTAGAATAATCCTTTAATGCTCCATAAAATGATGTTAAAGGCACTATTTCGCGAGTCTGACTGTCACTTGACCATTCTAACTTCGTTTCAACGTTACCTTTTGTGTATAAGCCTTCAATTCTCAAACTATAAATGTGTGAAGGAACTAATTGCAATGTAGTTTGAAACTCAGTTGCTGATACCAAAGAGCCAGTTTCAATTGCCAGTTCATCGTTAATCCATACTTTTACGCTACCAGTAGTAGTGAGGTACAAAGTGTATTCTTCAACATATTTTGTTTCCAGCTTACCATCATAAAGAATACTAAATTCATCACTTGATGTCAAAATATCCTCATTGGTTATATTGATGTTGTCCAGTGACTGTGTATTCAGGTTTACAAACTGTGTATCATCAAAAACAGATATGTTAACTCCATTACCATTGCTATCAGTGTTTTCAAGCAAATAATAAGGTACAATAATTTTACCATCCATATCGCTGTGGGCAAAACAGAAAGAAAGGACATTATCCTGAAGAAGCAGATCTTTGTCGATTATTCCTTCAGCAGTGGCTGAATTACTTTCAGAAAGATCAAATTCTGTCCATGTTTGCCAATTATCAGCCTTCGAAGCGAAGAATACACGGTATCCAGGAGCAACAACATAAAGGTTATCAAATTTATCTACAGCAATATCACTTCGGTCAATAATGGAAGGTGCAATTACATCGCTTTGCCATTCTCCGTTCTCATCTCTGTAAATATGTCGTAAATAAGCCTTAACTCTTGAGTTATACCAGTTCGAATCATCTCCTTCGCTATCGAGCATATAAGACTGAAGAATGTGAATATTTCCATCGCTGTCAACAGTCTGACCTTCCTGATTAATTAACCCACGGTTCTGACCTACAGAAAGAATCTTAAAACCTTGCATATCGTAATGTAACGGAGTGACACCAGTAGTTGCAATCAGGTTGTCATCACAATCGTACCAGGTACGTCCGTCGTCGTCGCTGTATGCATAATATACTTCGTGGTTAGTCGATGCGGTTGGTGTTTCACGCCAAACCAGAGATACATGTAATCTGGTTCCTCCTGGTGTGTAATGCAAACCGTTAATATATCCACATTTTGAAGAATAATCAGTGCTGGTGCCAGTACGGCCATGCATATATTCACCAATGTATGTCCATTCTCCATTGTATTCATACAAATGAGAGTTCCCATCTCCACTAATACCGCTTCGGTATTCGAATAATAAGTTTCCATCAGGCTTGCTGATAAAACGAGGGTAGGTAACTCCTCCGTAATAAGGAGAACTAGCAGTAATATAACTGCCACTGACTAAATATCCCTGATTAGCTCCAAATGAAGCAGTTGACCAATTGGCATTATCCGGATCGTTTGTTAAATCAACTGTTGATTTACGATAATGTAGCGCATCATTATGATGATCATAGGAAATATGAATAGTTCCATCATTAGCACATATTCCAAATGAAATATTGTAGTGATTATCACTTAAATCATGCGATGAGGTGAAATCAGTAAACTCAATTTCTTCCCAACTACCAGAAGGTAATTTTTTACGAGCCATACAAACATGAGCAGACTGGTTCCAATAGGTAATGTATTGATAGCCTTTGTAGGTCATCAATGCATTTTGCTGAAAGGATACAAAGTTGGTTCCGTTAGATGATGTATAAGCATCGTAACTAACTACATCGAATGAGAACTTTTGGTTATGTATAAATATATCAGAGTTGATTTCCAGAACACCTTCCGGTGAGGTAACAGAAGGTGTTTCAACTATGCCATCAACTGTAATACTGTTACAAACCAAATCAAGTTGATTACCATTGGTAGCATTGTTGGCAACATCAAAAACAACAAAGAAATAGTTTTTACCATATTCAAGTGAATAATCACAATCAACTGTGAAATCAGCTGCACTTAAAGAAGAACCCGTTTCTCCAATCAGAGTATTTGTTGTGAAAAGAGAATCGGTACCTGCAGCATAAATTTTCACATTCTCAATATCAGAATAGTTGGTTGTTCCGATTGCAGAAAGATCAAATTGAGTTACAGAAATTGCATCCTGAAAATGATTGGTTTCAATCTCGACACACATGATAACGCTTTCACCAGTATTCACAAATCCTGAAGGTTGTGATGTGGTAGATTGAACATACTGCATCGAAGTATAAATATTGGATAATACATATATTCCACCATTTATAACTCCATGATTTGCATTAGAGGTTGCATCTGTTACCTGAGATAAATTTCGATCATCAAAATTATAATAGGCAACTAATCCTTCTTCGTCTCCAGTGTAAAGCGTAAACTGGTTGTCTTCCACTTCCTGTGCTGAACGGGCAGTATTCCATATACGAACATCCTCAATAATACCTTTAAAAGCCCTGTTTGAAGCCCCGCTGTCCCAACCTAAATATAAAGCTCCGGTGGAGAAATCATAAGCACTGTTGTTTATTGTCTGAGAATACGATTTGCCATCCATGTATACAGTTCTTGTTGTTGAAGTAAGAACAACAGCAACATGATGCCATGTGTCAGTAGTAACTTCGTCGGTCACCGTTCCATAATCGCCTGAAATATTAGTCATGAATCGAAGCTTGCCAGATCCTTGCCAGCTTGATGAATATTGTATACCTGCATTTCCAGTGCCTCTATGGTAAATTATACCCGTATTGTCAATCTGCGATCCATCCGGTTTAATCCACATTTCGATAGTATAAGGTAAGGTGGATAGATTCAAACCTGAGATATCAATGTTGCTTAAACTACCATCTGAACCACCGGGTAATTTCATGGCGAAATTTAAATCTGAAGGGAATTCAGGGTCACATACATCACCAATTCCATCTTCATCCAGATCTTCCTGATCAGCATTGGCCACTTCAGGACAATTATCTATGCTGTCAGCAATGCCATCGCCATCACGATCGTCATCGCAAACATCACCAATTCCATCACCATCTATATCTGCCTGATCGTAGTTGACATTAAAAGGACAGTTATCAATAAAATCAGGTATTCCATCAGCATCGGTGTCAGTTGTTGTATAAGCAGGAACATAAACACCACCATTAATGGTACCAGCGTGAGCGTTTGCTGTTAAATCTGTAATAGATGATGCTGCCTGATCATCGAAACTGTAATAAGCAACAAGATCAGTTTCGGTTCCAACCAAAACTTCGTATTTATTTGATAGAATCTGTTCTGCTGTTCTGGCTTGTTTCCATACTCTAACTTCGTTGATGGTGCCATTGAATGTTCTGTCTGCCACAGCCATGTCCCATCCTAAAAAGAGGTTGTCTGCACTAAAGTCATAAGCTGATTGACTTAATCCAGTCTGAGTATATTCTTTCCCATCCAGATAAATAGTATTAGAGGTACTTGTTATAACACAAGCCACATGGTGCCATTGATCGGGTTTAACAGCATCGGTTAATAACGAATTACCACCAAAATTAAGACGTAGAAGATTTGTACCTTGCCATCCGGCAGCATATTGCAAACCAGCATTACTTGTTCCTCTATGGTAAAACAATCCAGCGTATGCATTTTGATCACCTTCCGGTTTAATCCACATTTCAACTGTCAAAGGCAAAGTAGTTAATGAAAGACCTGAGATATCAATATTGCTTGAGCTTCCATCTGTTCCTCCCGGAAGGTACATGCCATAATTACCATCAACAGTAAAGTTTATAGTATAGGTTTTTACAGTTGAACCATCTAGGGCAGTTACTTCAAGATTAGCCATGCCTGTACCGGAAGATGTATTAATAATACCTTCACCAATAAGGCTGGCGGCATTTACTTCTTTCGCACCTTCAACCGTTACAAATGATGTACCTTCAGGTAAGGTTACAGTATACTCGGTAATAGCGGGATCAAAAGCCGGGGATAGTTCTCCAGCACCAAGAGTAATTCCTGTAAGATTAGCACTGGTATAATTATTAGTAACCATGTCGGCAGTGAAAGCACCATTATAGATATTAAATTCCTCAATTGAACCCAACCAGGTTGGATCAGCACTGTATCCACTTTTGCATAAATAGGCAAAAGCATTACTCAGGTATTCAATTTTATTGGTTGACGATAGAGTAGTGCTTTGAGCTAATTGACCATCAATATAGAGGGTGATAGCATCATTAGTCAGCGTACTCACAATATAATGTGATTCACCATCATCTAATTCCGTACCGTCTGCACCACTTTCGTAACTCCAGGGTGATGAATCGGAACAAGATATTGCTGCACGACTCTTGTTATCGGCTCTGGCCAATGATGCAAAATAGCCATAAGTTCCATAACCAGATGAATTTGTATTTCCAAGATAATACATCATTGTATTACCCGGATTGGTTCCATCTCCGGCTGTTATTAATGCCTCAATGGTAATAGCTGTATATCCGTTAATAGCAATATCAGATGCGGGTAGTGAAATATATTCACCTTGATTAGAGGTTGTATATAAACCATCCGAAATAGTACCCCCATATACAGTTGCATCTGCATTGCCTGCAATGTCTTTTGCAGTTCCATCCTCGAAAGTATATGAGTGGGTTAGTGTAACACTTTGAGCTAAGATATTATTAGAACCAATGATTCCAATGATTACTAAAATTAGCCAGGTGTTATAAGGCTTCATGAATGTTTTCATAGATAATGTTTACAAAAGGTATTAAAAAAATAGTGCAATAGTTCATATTGCACTTTAGTTAACATCGTAAAAGTAGGAAGGACAGATAAGTAAGGAGTGTATAAAATTTAAAATTACTACTACAAATTCGGGCAATAATAGAAATAAGGAAATAAAAAAAGGGTTACCACATTTGGTAACCCTTTTTCAGTACTATTGTTAATCTTATTTTTTAACAACCTTAAGTATGGTTTTAGCACCATTACTTTCAACTTCAACAAGGTAGATACCTGCTGTTGATAATTGAATAGTCTCAATTTGAGATGTTGCTTTAACTGTTTTAATTAATTGTCCCGATAAGCTGTAAAGTTTAATCATGCCTGGCTTATCACTGAATTCAACATTGATACCTGATGTTGTTAATGTTGGATAAACTTTAACAGCATTCTGACCAATTTTTGACAATTTTGTTGCTGAATCAACATTGATTGTAACAGTGTAAGTTGTTTTAGCACCACTTTCTGCAGTTACAACTATTGTTGCTACACCTGTTCCGGTTGAAACATCAACATCGCCGGTGCCAGAAATCATTGCACTTTCATCGCTTAAAGTCGCGTCAACAGTTACTGTTTCTGTGCCTGATGGAACAGTAGCAGTGTAGGTAGTTGTTGCAGGATCAAATGCGATATCTAATCCACCAACATTTAATGTAATAGCTGATAGTGTGGCATCATTATTTACTTCGTAAATTTCATAATTGTCAATATAAGCATATGTACAATTTGAACCGTTATCACATTTGTTGAATGTTACAAAACTTGCAGAAGGTGCAGCCCCTGTTGAGAAGTAGAAATCAATTTGTTGCCATTCACCACCAGTGTCAAATGCGTCATTATAATTTGGATCAGCACTATTTGCTAAAAATCCAATTGAACCATCCACTGTTTTAACCATTGCCCTAACTCTGTAGGTAGTATTAGCTTTGTATGCAAAAGGATTAATATCAAATGCTGCATCACAACCTGTACCACCAGTACCTAATTTAATTGAAGCTTTACCACAATATACTTCAGCTTCATTTGTAGTTGTAACAACTGATCCCCATCCTCCATACAAACTTCTGTCTGAACAATATGCATCGGCTACAAGGTTTTCTCTGTCACCAAAATATGGAGTGAATTTATCTGAATTTAAGCGAGCATATACAGGAATTGAAGCAGATGCTGTTCCACTAGATAGTTCAATATTACCGGAAGTAGTTGCTGAAGCATCAAAAGTAACTGTAACTGTTTCACCTGTTGCATCCGATGCAAGTGAAGAAACATCCAAAGAGAATCCTGTTGGAGCAGTTAGAGCGATGCTTTCAGTAAGGTTGTATCCTGTTACAGTTAATGTTGCGGTGGTTTCAAATTCATCGAATGCAAGGTAAGATTCTGCAATATCAATAACAGGTGAGCCATCACTTATATATGATAAACGGAAATTATCAACAGCAATGTAATTACCTGAGTTAACAATGTCGTAACCAACTTCCAAAGTATTGTTATCTACAGTTACTTCAAGTGTATAATCTGCGGTTCCTGTTACCTCAGCTCTAATATCATTAGCATAAATAAATGCACCACCTGTACCTTCAGGGTTATTAAGAGCAGCAGCGGTTAGTTTGTAAACTCCATTTGGGATATTTTCAATTACTTGAGAAAGTTTAAGACCTGACCAATTACCTGAGCTTTGCCATTTTTCAACATAATACGTTCCGGCTTTTAAACTAAAAGAAGTATTGTTTTGTCCTACGAAACCACCAATGTTAACCCATCCATCCGTATTTCCTGTTTCGAAACTAGGGTTAACAATTTCGGAAGTAGCATCATAAGGCAGAGTAGTCCATGTTGTAATCTTTTGCTGCAATTCAACGGCATTTTCAACATCAGTTATTGCTGCTTGAAGAGCTTCTTCCTCTGCAACAACTTCGGCAAGTGTAGCATCTGTGTTATCTAATACAGCCTGAGCAGCTACTATTGCTGTATTAAGATCGGCATAAACAGTTGATCCATCAGGCACTGCTTCCTGGTTGCTGTACATGGTTGTTGCTTCATCTACTAATGATTGAAGATTTGATTTGTCAACTTCAGCCGTGAAAAATAATTGAACATCGTCAAATATAAATCGTCCATTACCGCCTGAACCTGCATTAACACTTAAGATACCTATCTGTATTACTCCAGTAGTTTCAGTTGTCAGAACAAATGTTATTTCATCTGTTACCCAAGAACCATCAATTACAATATCAGAAAGAGTAGATAATGAAGCAGTTCCTGCATCAGGAGTAAAGCCTGCAAGACTTGTTCCTGCTGTTACCGGCCCGAAATTATTTACTTTATATTTTAAAGTATATGTACCAGCAGGTAGAGTCACACTCTGGGTGTAATAAGTACTTCCTGCCCATGCAGCGCATACTCCTAAACCACCTTCACTTGTTCCAGATGCTCCATCTGGATCTGTTGAAGGTATTGTATTTCCATTGAGTGTAGTTATAGTACCATATTCGAATGATGCTCCAGCAGACCAACCTGCATAGTTGCTAGTCCAACCATCTACAGTTATTACAGTAGCTCCTGTATTATCTGATGTTCCCAGGTTTGTATCTGTTGAACTAATTGTATAAGTACAATTACTGTCAAAACCTGCATTTGTTAAATATGTATCCGTAACATCTGTTTGAGCTTTTAAGACAAAAAACTGTGTCATTGCAAACAGTAGTGTAAAAAGTAAAAATCTTTTTTTCATAAAAATGTGAATTAGATTATAAATAAATTATCATTGGTTTATATCCTTTTTGTATTTGTTTTCAAGTTGAAAAAATACCTTTAGGAATGTTAATCAAAGTTAAATAAGAAGGTTTATTGTTGCTTGAATATATTCATCGAATAAATAGCACATAATTGGCTGCGCTAGTATCAAATCGATAAATAATAATACAAAATCGATCTGTTAACTTCGTTTCTTTAATCTGTCTGCTTGTTTTGTAGTGAATTCTTAATTTTGTTGGATAAGTGAACATTTTAATGGCGAATTGTCAATATCCCAAGCTTGTATGTATATGTACAGGCTGTATTATTAAAAGAAAAGTGGTTACTTTGATTTGTGAAATAGAACCAAAACAATTAAAATATGATTAAATCTTTTGCATGCTTCGTACTTCTGTTTATTGCGGTTAGTATAGGAGCACAGGAAATGAATGATGATTTAAATAAAGTTAAATCAACTTTTCTCGATGGAAAGTATGAGGGAGCTCTGGAGTTAAGTAATAAGGTACTTAGTTCAAAAGAGAGTTTGGATAGTGTTAATATTTCTATGGCATATAGTTATGCTGGCTTATCTTACGAAAATTTGAATAAACCTGCAGAAGCCATTGAAAATTATAAACAAGCTATAGTTTATAATGTGCCACGTTTGGATATCTATGATCAGTTGATCAATTTAACCAAGAATGTCGATGATTCTGAAAATTATGAATGGGCTTTAATGGCAAAAATGAAATCATTTCCGGATTTCAAAACAGAGATTTCTCAAAGCCTTGCTCAACATTATTTAAGAATTAAGAATTATGATGCTCTTTTAAAAGAAGCAGATGGGTTAATTGCTATTTATCCTGAAGAAACAAAGTTTTTATATTATAAGGGAGTAGCATACCAGAATCTTGATGATGAAAAAAGTGCGTACGAAATGTATGCTAAAATATTAAAAATTGAACCGGATCATGTAGGTGCCAATATGGGCGCAGGTATTTATTTGTACAAGCAAGGTTCTGAGATGTTTAAAAAAGAAAAGGCGAAGTATGAAGCTAAGAAAGCTCCTACGAGAGTTGATTATACAAATTATTTGAAATCTCAGGATCAGGCTAAAGCTGTGTACCAGGAAGCTTTAAAGTATTTGTTGGTGGCCTATAACGATGGTAAAACAAACTTGAAACCAGCAATTTCTAATATTTATACACGTTTAGGTGAAAAAGAAAAAGCAGAGCAATACAAATAATAATTGCACCTAAAATATTTAAAGCGATGAATTAGATTTGGTTCATCGCTTTTTTATTTTAATTATTTAACATTATAGATTATTGGTTGTTTAATAATCAGAGTTTCATCATTGTGAGTTGGGTAGAAAGCGTTGAAATGCATTGTGGTATAGGGTTTTTGGATTTGAATTCGTTGGTAAAAGATGTGTGATTTGATATTTGATTTGTAATAATAATAGAGAAAAAGTGACACTTTTTTATTGATTTGTTCAAGAGTTTATGTGTTTGAGATGCTAATTTGCAGCCGTTAATTTTACGAATATTAACATTAGTATATTCATTTTAATTTTTAATGTTGAGTTTGTTGATTAACGCTTAGGGGAAAATATTTAGGAACTAGATTAAGTTTTGAATGATGAAAAAAATTCTTTTTACCTTTTTAATGTTTTTTACTTTAATATCCATGCCGGTTATGGCTATAGAAGTAGAGACAGTAGCGCAGTTAACAGATGAAACAAGAGTTCTTGATGTAGCAAAGGAATTACATATTACCTCAAGTGATGCACCTTTTGTAAATAGTACTGTGTCGTTGAATAATGTAGATGCATGGGTTTTCTTTGATAATATAAAGCCTTCGGACGTTATTGCTAATTATCTTGCTAACGTAATGGTTAATGGTTCACCTTTTGTTCAGGGTACAAATGGTAGAGTGGCTATTTATGGTCATGGAGCTGTATTAATGCCACACGGTTCATCTTTTAAACCTTTAACAGTTTACACCGGTGATGATTTTACGGGTGATTCTTATCAGTATGCAATACATACCTATTATAATAGTTTAGGTGATTTTGATAATTCTATTCGTTCTTTTAAACTAAAGAGGGGATATCAGGCTACTTTTGCAAATAATGCTGATGGATCTGGCTATAGCCGTGTTTTTATTGCTCATGATGCAGATATAGAAATTAATATGCCAGGCGAATTACTTGGTTCGGTTTCTTTTATAAGAGTCTTTAAACATCAATGGGTAACTAAAAAAGGAAAAGCTGGATGGGATCCGAATATTATTAATGGTACAGGATACTACGATTGGAATATTGGAGGTGCTAGTTCAGATAATTATGAATATGCTGCCATTCGTCAGAATGGAGGATGGCCAGGTTGGACTGATATTAATAATAAACAGAATATTACTCATTTGTTGGGTTATAATGAACCAGATCAATCGGACCAGTCAAACATGACACATGCTGATATGATTGCTATTTGGCCTGGTATGTATGGTTCAGGCTTACGTGTTGGATCACCTGCTTATGCAAATGCATGGTCGGGTAATACTGGAAAAAACCTTTTTGATTATGTTGCAGCATGTGAAGACGAAAACTACAGGGTAGATTTTGTTGCTGTTCACTCTTATTGGAATAGTTCTGCTTCAGGTTGGTATAGTACTCTAAAAGATTATCACGACCGATGTGGTGGACGTCCGATATGGATTACAGAGATGAATAATGGAGCCAACTGGACAACAGAAACCTGGCCGGATAATGATACCAGACTTGCGACAACTAATAACGTTGCCAAGCAACTTAGTAATATGAAGGCTATTCTTAATGTTTTGGATACCTGTTCATTTATCGAACGTTATTATTTTTATGACTGGGTGCAGGATTGCCGGGCTATGGTAGTTACAATTGATGCTGATTATTCAGAATGGATAAGTACAGGTAATCAAAGAGCTGACTGGATTAAAGATGCACCTGTGTTATATCAGGATGGTAATGGATATGATGTTGTGCTTACGCCTTTTGGTGAGTACTACAGAGATCATAATGCTCCAATTGCTTATACAGGACAATATGATATTATACCAGGATGGAATTATAGCGATCCAACACTAACTTTCAGATATCTTTCATTATCAAATAATATGCGTCTTTCATGGACAGATCCGAATGGTGAACTAAGTAAGGCATATAAAATTGAGAAAAAAATCAATGATGGATCTTATGAAGAAATATATTATAGTGACGATGTAAGTGTGTTGTATTACTTAGATCCAGTTGATCCAACTAATAGTGGAAGAGTTACTTATAGAATAAGTTTGTTGAAAAGTGATGGAGAGTATTTGAGTTCAAATGAAGTTTCATATTTTCAGACAGGAGGAATCAATGCCATACAGACCGGTGAGATGCAGTTGAATAATACAGACTGGACTTCATGTTATTTCTCAGAGAAGTTTACTACTACTCCTCGTATAATTATGGGTGCACAGACATTTAATAATGTCTACCCAATGACACAAAGAGTAAATAGTGTTTCAACAACTACTTTCCAGTTTCAGATAGATACATGGACATACCTGAATGATCCAACATTGTCTTCAACGGATGATGTAGCAGCTTTAGCTTTAAATAGTGGGGTGTATGATTTTGGAGGATTGAAAGGTGAGGTAGGTCAAGTTAGCGGAATTCAAAGAGATTGGGTTTCTGTTTCTTTTACTGAAGAATTTGAAACCGTGCCGGTGGTATTTTGCACACAAGTGAGTAACGGAACTTTCTTTCCTACCACTGTAGCTATTCAGAATGTGACAACAACTGGTTTCGAACTGTGTTTAATGAGTGAACAGAGCATTACTACGGCTACTTTTGCTGAGAATGTTGACTTTTTAGCCATTGAAAAAGGACAAGGAGTTATTGGTACCAAAAGAGTAACAGTTGGATCAACCGAAGATGGTGCTGGTATTGTTACAACACCTATTTCAGTAACATATGATGAAACCTATGCTGATCCTGTTGTTTTTGGAAGCTTGTTAACAAAATCAAATTCATTTGCTTCTAACGTTAGATATTATCCAAATACAAGTGTAAGTAATGCATTTAAAATTGCCAGACTAAGAGAAACCTCAAATGGTATTTCGTCTGTACTGCAGGATAAAATGGGGTGGATGATAATGGATTTGTCCGCCGATCAGGTGATAACGGGGTTAGGAGAGAGTAAATATAAGGGTTTGAATGTATATCCGAACCCGGTAAAAGATATTTTATACATCGACCTGACAGATGAACTAAAGGTACAGGTAATTGATATGGCCGGGCAAACGGTTATTGAAGAAGTGGTAAATGCATCAATTGATCTGAGCAAACTATCGCCTGGTGTTTATCTGATTAAAGTTGGTGAAGACTATTTGCAAAAAATCATTAAACAATAAATATTAAAGTAGAAGAGGGTTGTAAAGGTGATACGATTTCACTTTTACAACCTTTTTTTAGTTATATGATTTCGTTTTTGTAGAGATGTTTTTGCTGCAAAATGAGAAAATTAAATATTTATTTTAAAATGATTTTAAATCTTAAGGTCTATGTATTCAGATCTTTAATATAGTTGTTTGACGATAAATTGGCTCTGCTGAATTTGTATGCTTAACTGACGAAAAATTGATAGTCTGTAAATCTTAATTTAAATAATCTTGTGAAACGTTAAAATAACATTATTGTTCTATATCTGTGTCCAATTTAAAAAGTATAAAAAATGTTCACTATTTCAAAAATGTTCAAATAACGACATTATTCTTTATTGATAATCGATTTGATAAGATGTAAAATAAAATCAATTCGAATCATACAGATAATAAGGTAATTAAAAGGTGGTGAAGTTATTTTAAATGAATATAAATGAACACAGAATCAAATTCAGTATAGTAATAATCGAAAAAATGTAACAATAATTAACAGCTGTCAAATAGTTTTGACATGGTAAAATGATGATATGCCAATTTTAATCTTGTTAAGAATTAAAAAATAAATAAAAATCATGTATTAACTGTCCATAATTTTATGAAAGTAGATTATGAAATTAATTCAAAGGATGAAAAATAATTTTAGGGAATGGCAAGTCGGTAAGGCAATATTATTTGCTTTTATATTACTGACGTGTTTTGGAGTTATTTCCTGTAAGGATGATGTATTCAGATACGATGAAGAAGAACCTGAATGGTTGGGAGCAAGTATCTATGACTATCTGAAATCCAACGGTAATTTCGAGACATATGTGAAACTGATAGAGGATACGAAGGATTACAAAGAAATTTTGTCAAGAACCGGTAGTAAGACTCTTTTTGTTGCTGATGACGATGCATTCGAGAGATTTTTTCAGAACAATGCCTGGGGAGTAACTTCTTATGAAGATTTAACTCTTACGGAGAAGAATATGATTCTGAAATTCGGTATGATTGATAATGCTTATTTGATTGAAACATTATCTAATTTTAATTATGGTGGAACTTTACAATACGGTTCTGCTTTAAGAAGAACGACTGCTAGTGATCCGGTTGACAGCGTTAGTTTTGACTCTGGGACCGATTTGCCAGTTCAAGGACCTTGGGTTAGCTACTGGGATCGTTACAGAAATACTGGAATGAAGATTGTAAAAGATAATCAATCAGCACCAATTGTCTACTTCTTCGAAAAAATGCTAAAGACAAAAGGTATTAGCAATTCTGATTTCAAAATCATTACAGGTCAGGAAAGAAGTACAAATGATGCCCATGTTTTTGACATTCCTGTTGTTGAAAGGGATATAGTTTGTAAGAATGGATATGTACATGTATTGCAGGATGTAATGTTGCCTCGCGATAATATGGCTGAACATGTGCACCATTACGCTAACTCAACTGTTTTTTCAAAATTACTGGATCGTTTCAGCTTTGGATGGTATGATGAGGATTTAAGTGAAACCTATAACTTAAAACATAATACAGATGATAGTATTTTTGTAAAATCCTATTTATATAAATACCCTGAGGGATATACATGGTCTATTGACGGAAATACTATCGGGGACGAGTATTTGTTGAATTTTAGCCCAGGTAGTAATCGATATACTGCTGAAAATACAGGACTTCAGGCTGATATGGGTACATTGCTTGTGCCAACCGATGCTGCTATGAATGATTATTGGGAAAATGGTACTGGCCGTATCTTAAATGAACGTTATGGTTCGTGGGAAGATGTGCCTGATGACATTCTTGCATTATTAATGAACCGTCACTTACGACTGTCTTTCAATGGTAGTATTCCTTCACAGTTTGAAGATATGAAGGATACAGAGAACTCAAAAATTGAGATTTCTGATGCTGATATCGAAAGCACTTATGTTGGAGTAAATGGTTTGGTTTATCATACCAATAAAGTTTTTCCTCCCGATGATTATGTTTCAGTATATGCTCCTGTATTGTTTGGTAGAAAAACTAAAGTATTTAACTGGGCTGTTCGTCAGAATGAATTCAGATTATATTTGAATTCACTTGAAAATACTTATTCTTTCTTCGTGCCTTCTGATGAGTACTTTAGTCGTTATATAGATCCAATTGCATACAGTAAAGATGTTCCTGGAGCATTAAAATATTGGTATAATGAAACAACCGGTGCAGTAAATGCAACTGTATATAGTTACGATATCAGTACTGGAGTTATTGGTGATTCATTAAGTGTAATCACTAATACAGATTTTATTTCTAATCGATTACTTGATCTGTTAGATAATCACATTGTAATTGGTGATGTTGAAACAGGTGATAATTTTTATTTTACCAAAGGAAACAATGTTCTTAAGGTTTCTAACGACGGTAATCTAAAAGTACAAGCTGGTTTTGATGTTGCAAATAATTTGGATGTTAATATACTGGATGTCTATGGACAAAATAATGGTAACACATATTTAATTGATAAGCCACTTCAAACTCCGGTTCGTTCGGTTTATAAAGTATTGAGTGAAACCCCTGAATTCAGTAAATTCTTCGAATTATTAAATGGATTTCCATCTACTTCTACATCAGTAGTATTTGTTAGGAAAACCAACTACTTCGGAATTGATTATAACATCCGTTTCTTCAATACTTTTAATTATACAGTATATGTTCCAACCAATGAGGCTATCCAGGCTGCAATTGATGCTGGTGATCTGAGTACCTGGGATGTTATTGATGCCATATCAGATATAACAGAAAAGCAAAATGAGATTGAAAAAATGGAGCGTTTTCTGAGATATCATTTCCAGGATAATTCTGTATTTGTAGGTGGACCAGTAATTGGTACTGCCAGTAAACCTTATACATATCAGTCGAGTACCATTAATCTGGATAAAGCACCCGGTGATACATACTTTGGAACCTACGTTAATAAGTATTTTAAAATTGGAGTTTATCAGGATGGACAGGATATCTATCTGACAACAGATTGGAAGCCAGGGGTAGATGAAGATCCATACACTGCCAAGGTGTTAAAAACATCTGGATTATATAATATTTTGGTAAGGGATTATGTGTTTAATAATAACCCAAGTAATTTCAGAGAGATAGATGGTAGTGGCTCAGGAAGCTCTGCATTTAATAGTTCTAGAATTATTACTTCCTCAACTGCAGTTATTCACCAAATAGATAAAGTCTTGAAGTTTGAGTAAATCCGATATGAATATGAAATTAAATTATATAATTACCATTTTGTTGGCTTTTGTTTTGTTACCAGTCAACGCTATTGGACAATCAGGTGGAGAGGTTGTAATTAGTGGGAAAGTAATTTCTGCTACTGATGGAGAAGGTCTGGTTGGCGCAACGGTTGTTGAAATGGATGCTCAACAAAGGATTATCACTGCTACCATTACAGATTTTAATGGGCAGTATGTGTTGAAAGTAAAGAATACCAACCATGATTTAGTGTTTTCATTTATTGGTTTTAAGAGCCTTACCAGACAAATAGGAGATAAAACACTGATAAATGTTACCATGGAGGAGGATCGTCAATCTATTGAAGAGGTTGCGGTAATCGCTCAGAAGAGGCATAGTGAAGGTTCTTTCTCAATTGCCCAAAGAGAAGTTTCAGGAGCCGTTCAGACCGTGAATATGGAAAAACTGGAAGGTATGCCAACTACTTCTATTGATGATGCACTGCAGGGACGTATTGCAGGTTTAGATATCGTTGCTAACTCAGGTGACCCTGGTTCTGGTACTTCTATGAGAATTAGGGGAACAACATCTATAAATGCAAGTAGTGAACCATTAATTGTGGTAAACGATGTGCCTTTTGAAATGGATGTTGATCCTAATTTTGATTTTGCCAATGCAACGGAAGATGAATTTGCTACTTTA
This sequence comes from uncultured Carboxylicivirga sp., assembly GCF_963674565.1. Classification (NCBI taxonomy): domain Bacteria; kingdom Pseudomonadati; phylum Bacteroidota; class Bacteroidia; order Marinilabiliales; family Marinilabiliaceae; genus Carboxylicivirga; species uncultured Carboxylicivirga sp. The sequence goes on along the minus strand of NZ_OY771430.1, from coordinate 2,725,069 downwards.
TTAAGTATTAACCCTGACGATATTGAGGAGATTACTGTACTTAAGGATGCTGCCTCTACTGCTGTTTGGGGAACAAAGGGTGCTAATGGAGTTCTTGTTATTAAAACCAAGAGAGGTGCAAAAGGACCTACTCATTTACAGTATTCATATCGTTTAACAGGGGTTGTACAGCCTAGAGGTTTAAATATGCTTAATGGTGATGATTATACCATGATGATGAAACAAGCTCTTTTTAACCCTCAACAAAATGAATCTGCTGCGGATATTTCGGAATTGATGTATAATCCAAACTTCTCTGAATATCAGAATTTCAATAATAATACTGATTGGGTGAAAGAAGTTTCTCAGATTGGATTTAAACACGATCATTATTTAAGTCTATCTGGTGGTGGAGATCGTGCAAAATATAGGATTTCTGGTGGTTTCTTAACGCAAACAGGTACTGTTATTGGTCAACAACTTGACAGATTATCATCAAGAGCTTACTTTGAATATGATGTATCTAAAAGAATTAAGTTTATCTCTGATATCTCATTTACTTATACGGATAATGATAAGAGTTATACTAATTTGCTGGATATTGCATATCGAAAGATGCCTAACGTAAGTGTTTATGAGCAGGATGCTGATGGCGTTAATACAAACAATTATTATAATATTTCCAGATCCTCATCATTACACGATGATCAGAAGAACTTATACAATCCTGTTGCTTTGGCTAACTTAGCTACCAATAATCAGGCTAACTATCGTATTCTTCCGACATTCAGACTTAGATATGATATCTTAAATCCAGAGACACAGTATTTAAGGTATGATGTAATTGTCAATTTTGATATTAGTAATACAAAGAATACACAATTCTTGCCTGCAGAAGCCAGTAATGCTCCATGGGCTGAAGATGGAGTTAATAGAAGTTATAACTCTGATAGCGAGTCATCAAGTGTTTATATCGAAAATAATATAACCTGGCAATCACGTTTTGCAAATCCTAATCACAGTTTAATGATTCAGGGCAAGAACAGAATTAGAACAGGTAATGGAGCCAGCCAAACCATTGGTAAAACAAATTTACCAGGCGAATTTATTGATGCTTCAATACCAGGTTATTTTGTGCCGGATGCTGATTTTGGTTCGAGCAGATGGGCCTATCGTGGCGTTTCGTTCTTAGCTCGAGCACATTATGTTTTTAAATCCAGATATGTTTTATCAGGTACTTTGACAAGTGATGGTAGTACTCAGTTTGGTGAAGACCGAAAGTTTGGTACATTCCCTGCCATCTCTGCAAAATGGATTATATCTGATGAACCTTTTATGCAGTCAACCAGCAGATGGCTTAGTTTCTTAGCTGTTCGCCCAAGCTGGGGTGTTGGTGGTAACCCTCCCGGAAAGGAATACTTGCATTTTAGTATTTATTCTGATTATGGTAATTATATGGGATTACCTGCTACCAGACCTGTTAACATGAGATTGTCTGATTTAAAATGGGAAACAACTACTCAATGGAATATGGGTATGGATCTTGGTTTATTAAATGATAATTTGGTTTTTGATTTGAACTTATACAAACGAAGAACAGAAGATTTATTGTTTAATGATACGCAAGTTTCATCAACATCGGGTTATAATACTATTTCAACTCAGAATGTTGGAACCATGGATAACCAGGGATATGAAATTAATCTGCAAACCAATAATCTAATAAAAACCAAGGATCTGAGAATTGATTTTAATTTTAACGTGGCAAATAACCGAAATGTAATTATCGAGCTTCGAGATGATATCTTGAATCAGTATAATACTGATTATACCTATGAAAATGGGAAGTACATGACTCGATTACAGGAAGGACATGCTTTTGGGTCCATTTATGGATTTAGATATAAAGGTGTATATCAGTACAACGATTATATTGAAGGAAGTCAGGAAAGTGCACCCGTGGCACGCGATGGCAGTGGTAATGTAATTACTGATTCAAGAGGTAATGCATTGCCAATGTATTTTGCTTATGGCCTAAGTAACGAATATCAGTTTAGAGGTGGTGATGCCATTTACGAAGATATTAACCATGATGGAAATATTGATGAGCTGGATATTGTGTATTTAGGTAACTCCAACCCAAAATTAAATGGTGGTTTTGGTACTCAGATTACATTCAAACAATTTGGTATGTCAGCCTTTTTTAACTTCCGTTATGGAAATAAGGTTGTGAATGCGAACCGTATGTATGCTGAAAATATGTACAGTTATAACAATCAGAGTACATCAGTTAACTGGCGCTGGCGCAAGGATGGAGATGTGACTGAAATGCCAAGAGCATTATATCAGTATGGATATAACTGGCTTGGTAGTGATCGTTATGTTGAAGATGGATCATTCTTACGTTTCAAATATTTGTCTTTTAATTATTCAGTAAAGAGAGAAAAACTGAATAAGTATAATATTGAAAGCTTAAGGTTCTTCCTTACTCTTAATAATATTTATGTATGGACAAATTATTCAGGAGTTGATCCTGAGATTGGATACGGTGGATTAGGTGTTACAACCGATTCAGGTCAAACTCCGAGATCAAAGGATTGTATGATAGGATTATCAGTAACCTTTTAATCAATGATGTAGGATGAATTTGATGAAATTTAATAAAAACAGGTTAGTAATGATAAAAGTAATTTCTAAGAATATAAAAGGATTAAAATTGGGTAGTTTCTATTCAGTACTCCTGGCTTTTATCATATCAGTTAGTTTTACATCATGTGTTGATTGGCTTGATGTAAGACCAGAAAGTGATCAGGTATTGGAAGATTACTGGCAGAATGAGTCACAGGTAAATCAGGTACTTGCAGCTTGTTATCGTTCAATGTTAGAAGATGATTTCCTGGCAAGAGTTATGGTGTGGGGCGAATTGAGAAGTGATAATGTTGTAAGTGGAAGTGATACACCAGATGATATGTTCCGTATGATCAATGTGGATATTACAACCAGTAATGGTTATGTTGGTTGGACTCCAATGTATCGAACCATCAACTATTGTAATAACTGGTTGTACTTTTCTCCTGATGTTATGGATCTGGATCCAAACTTCACAAAGGCTAAGTATCAGATGGCCAGAGCCGAAGTGTTAACTATACGTGCTTTGTCATATTTCTACTTGGTAAGAACTTATAAAGAAGTACCATGGATTAGCACTCCTAGTATAGATGATAGTCAGGATTATAATATTGCTAAATCGTCAGAGGATGCTGTACTGGATTCAATTTCTTCTGATTTGAGAGAATCTTTGAATTATATTACTGATGAATATGATGTTGAGGATTATAATAAAGGTCGTGTTACAAAAAATCTTATCAACTCTCTATTAGCTGATATTTCTCTCTGGCGCAATGATTATCAGGCAGCAGTAAATTATTGTGATGCTGTTTTGGCTGATAAAACCCTTTATCTTGAAGAAAGAGAAGATGTATTGGATAATGTTTTCTATTTGGGTAATTCCACTGAAAGTATATTTGAATTACAATATATGAGCTCAGGAATTACAAATAATATAGTACGTGATTATTTAGGTTATTATGGTCGTGAATTGGGTTATTGGAAGTATCCTTTCAATATGACTCAGAAAGGTGGTCCTTTTAATTATGAAGCTTCTGCCGGAGTAATTGAAGGAGAAGACGATATTCGAAAAACAGATTACATACAACAAATTGACGATGAAACTTTCTATCCGTTTAAATATGTTGGGTTAAAATATGAATCAACTTCTTCTGATGGTTCATCATATGGTTATTCTTATCGTATTGATTGGTCAAACTGGGTAGTTTATCGTTTGTCGGACATTATTCTAATGAAAGCAGAAGCATTGTATGAAATAGGTAATAATGATCAGGGGGTAATTGATTTGGTTAATGAAACATTCTTAAGATCAAATCCTATTACTCAGGATTCATTAAGACTATCAAATTATCAGGGTGTTGACTTGAGGAATTTAGTATTGCGTGAGAGGCAAAGAGAATTAATGTGGGAAGGAAAACGTTGGTTTGATCTTATGCGCTTGGCACGAAGAGAAGACTCTCCATCAACATTAGTGAATTATGTTCTGAAGAAGTTTGGTGGATCAGGAGATAATGTTGAAGCTAAAATGTCAGTCATGGATGCACTTTATCTTCCAATTCATATTGATGAAATAAAAGCCAACTCAGCGCTCGAGCAGAATCCATTTTACCAGGTTAATTCCAGTAGTTCAACAGGTAATTAAATCAGTGAGTTATGAATAGTTACAGAAAAATCAGTTTTTATTTAAAGAGACGTAGCAATAAGTTATTTGCTGGTGTAATTGGTCTTATGATCCTTACGTTATCTTCATGTTACGATGATAACCTGGGTAATAACTATTTTACATTTACCGGCGAAACTATTGGAGAATATATTACATCGCGTCCGGATGAATTTTCAGAATTCTCAAAAATTTTAGATACAACTTCCGTTAAAGGGTTATTAAATGCCTATGGGATGTATACCTGTTTTTTGCCGGATAATGAAGCCATGTTTACTTACTATCAATCAAAGGGTAAAACATCAATTGATCAATTCCCGATGGATAGTTTAATAAAGATTGCACATGATCATATCATTCAGAATTTTGAGATTCCTACCACAGATTTTGGAATAGGTTTCTTATCAAAATTAACCATGAGTGGAAGATATCTTAAAACGCAAGTTGAAACGACTTCAGGAGGTTTTTATTATTTGGTAAATTCAGAATCCAAAATTATTTCTAAAGATATTGAGTTACATAATGGTATTGTTCATGTATTAGATAAGGTTTTGAATCCGACAGAAAGTACAGTTGTTGAAGCAATATCGGAAGATGAAAACTTTAAGTTGTTTTCAGAGGCACTTGTTGCAACTGGTTTGGCTGGTGAACTGGGTTTAATAAAAGATGATTCTTATGTAATCCCAAGTGATCTGGAAGTAAGAGAGAATACTGCTGGAGGTAATGGTTCCATCAACAGAGTTCCTTTCGAACGTAAATACGGATTTACCATTTTGGCAGAGAGTGATCAGGTTTTGGCTGATAATAGTATTTTCGACTTAGAAGATATGAAAGCCAAAGCTAAAGAAATTTACGATCCAGTATTTCCTGAGGACGCTGGTATAACAGATATTACTGATCGAAAAAACAGCTTGAACAGATTTATTGCTTATCACCTTCTTGATAAAAAAATTCCAAGGCTTTTCTTTATAGAGAAGTTTGATAAGACTGGTGAAAATTATGATGTTGATGGTGGTACGCATTCAGTACAAGCATATGATATGTTTGAATATATCGAAACCTTGTGTCCAAACACTTTATTGGAGGTAAGAACCGACAGGACAAACGTACTGGATCCGTATGATATATTTAACCGTGTAGCAGATGGGACTGAAGTTAAACTGACTGACAACTATGATAATGATGCCTTAAATGGTGTGTACCATGAAATTGATAATATACTGGCTTATTCTGTAGAAGTAAAGCAGATGCTATCGACCAAACGTTTAAGAATGGATGCAGCCAGTTTCTTCCCTGAGTTTGCCAATAACAACATCAGAGTTGGACAAGCACGTGATGATTATCCATATGAAAGCTGGAGATTTCCTACTGGTTATATTGAAAGGGTTTCTGTTGCACCGGGTACAAGTTTTGGGTACTTAACATCTGATGATCGATTCCTGGATTACCAGGGTGATGAAGTGTTTTTAGGAGGTGAACAAGGTGAAACAATGTATGACTTTGAGGTAACTACCTTACCGATACCTGCTGGAACATATGAAGTTAGATTTGGTTGGCAGCCTACTAATAGAAGAGGTGTAGTTCAATTATACTGGGATGGAAAACCTTGTGGTATTCCTTTGGATTTAACCATTACTGCCACCAATCCTAAAATTGGATACGAAAAACCAGGATCAAATTACAGTGATCCCGACGGATTTGAGAATGACAAAATGATGCGTAACCGGGGTTATATGAAAGGACCTGGTTCGTTTAAACTTGTCAGAGATGCCTGGGGGTATGGTGGACCAATTGCCAGAGACAGTGAGCGTGCCTTAAGAAGAATACTTGGGATATATACTTTTGATAAAGATACAACACATGTATTACGGGCAAAAGCTGCTAAGGCTGGTGAATTCATGTTTGATTACCTTGAGTTTGTTCCTGTGGAGGTATTAGAATCAGAAGATGTACTTTAAAGCATTATTGAAATTAAAAGAATATGAAATATACGATTTATAAAAGTGCTTTTCTCCTGGTATTATCATTAGGTATTGCATTTGTATCCTGTAATGATGAATGGGATAAGCACTACGAAGAAGATACCTTTGATGGAGCTGATATTTCAATGATGGAGTATCTTGAAGCTAACAGTGACCTTAGTACTTTCACTTCAATGGTTAAATCCGTTGGATATGACAAAGTTTTACAAACTTCTCAATCTTTCACCATTTGGGCTCCTGTTAATGATGCATTGGTTGATGTAGACCTTACAGATGAAACACTGGTAAAACATATTGTTACCAATCATATTGCCAGAGGACGAGTAGGAACTTCAGGTATTGTAGAGAGCTTAATTAAAATGCAAAGTGGTAAGAACGTTGGTTTTGAAAAATCCGGTGATTTATTCACATTTGGACATGCTGAATTACTACAACAAAACATACCTGTAAATAATGGCTTATCGCATGTTTTAAATCAATACGCTCCCTATCTGAATAATCTAAAAGAGTACATTGGTGAACTGGAAGGTCTTGATTCATTGAAAAGTTATATTTACGGTAACGATCAGCATATTTTTAATCCAGCCGCCAGTACGGTTATTGACATTGATGAACAAGGGAGAAGAATTTATGATTCTATCTTCATTGATAAAAACTTAATCTTGGATGCAATAGGTGATTTAGGAAATGAAGATAGTGTTTATACAACTATTTATCCTACCAATACTGCCTGGATTGAGGCTTATAACAGAATCAAACCTTATTTTAATTTTCCTGATATTTTAGGTGGAGAAGATTATAGTGAGGAGATGACCAAGTTGTTTTTGGTGAAGGATATGGTTTTTAGAAATAAAATAGAAAATCCTTCTGCTTATGATTCAATAAGTTCAACTACAGATACTAAGTATTATAACCCGGCAGAATTATTTGCAAATACTGAAATGTTGGAAGCAAGTAATGGGTATGCTTATATAACAGATTTAATGCCATTTAGCGATACAGTGAGTTGGTTCAATAAAATTCAACTAGAAGCTGAAGCAACTGCTACCAGAGATAATTCAAATAGTTATCCGTTTATTCGTACAAGTTATCATTCCGGATTGGATATTTCTGAAAACACATATCTGTACGTTGAACCAAGCAGTACGAATGCAAAACCAAGTGTTACTTTCTCATTGGATAACATTTTATCGGCAAAATATAATATTTACTGCGTGTTTGTTCCTGAAACAATTGTTGCGACTGATACAATAAAAACGAAAGTTTCCTTTGTTCTTACTTATATCAATTCAACAACAGGTCGTGTACGTCGTTTAAGAGTAACTCCTTCTGATAATGTTGTTAAGGCTGAAGGATTAACCAAAATGCTTGTTACACAGTTTGATTTTGAATTTACCAATTATCCTTATATCTCTTATGATGAAGATGATAATGTTACAATTGAGGAATTCCCTGTTAAATTAGAAGTAATCAACGAAGTAACTGATGCTGAATCTTCCGATGCAGATTTAAAACTCACAAGAAATATGAGAATTGACTGTATAAAATTAGAACCAGTATTAGAGTAAGGTATAAACTGTAATATGAATAGAATGAAACAAATGATATCGTTTAAAACAGTAAAATATAAGGCTCTTACTCGTTTAGTTCTGGCTTTGGTTTGTACCTTATTTTTTATCCCTGCTATTGCTCAGGATGATCTGAGCGATTTGGATATGGATATTGACGAGGTACGTTTTATTAAAGGAGTTGTAAAAGATGCTAAAACAAAAGAGCCAATAATTGCAGCACAAATTAGTACTGTAAATTTTGAATCAGCAGCTACTACCGATGCTGAAGGAAAGTTTTCAATCGGAGTAACTGAAGATACTGAGGTATTGGTTGTAAAGGCATTTGATTACTATACACGCGAAATATCTGTAAAAGGTAAAACAGAACTTGAAATAGTTCTTTATTCTGAAGCATTTAATGCTTTGTACAAGGATAAAGAGACATTGTTAGGTAGTCAAAGAGCTTCACACATAACTAATTCAGTGGTTGAATTAGACGAGTTTTATCCATCTAATTATGCCTCAGTTGATGAACTTATTCAAACTAATTTAGGTGGTGATGTTAGAAGCATTGGTCGTTCTGGTCTTACCGGAATAGGCTCATCAATGTTTATAAGAGGTTACAATTCTGTTAACGCCAATTCACAACCTTTATTTGTGGTTGATGGGGTAATATGGAATAATCAATACGATGCTGAGTCATTGCATTCGGGGTACTTTGGTAATAGTTTAATAAATATCGACCTGAATGATATTGAGAGCGTAAGTGTTGTGAAAGATGGTACATCTATATATGGCAGTAAAGGTAGTAATGGTGTTATCATCATTAAAACCAAAAGAGGAGAGGGTATGGCAACCAAGATTGAAGTGAATTCAATGTTTGGTATTATTGAAAAACCAAGTTCTTTGCCAACAATGAATGTTGAACAGTTTACAACCTATGCATCTGATGTATTAAGTTCAATGAGTAAGCAACAGGTTGCAGATAGATTTGGGATGGAAGTTGAAGATTTACCTTTCCTTAATTTGGATACTGATAAATCCTCATATCTTGATTATCATAACAATACTAACTGGGCAGATCAGGTGTATCAGCAAGGAATGTTTCATAGCAGTAACATTAGTGTTAATGGTGGTGATGAAAAAGCATTATATAACTTATCAGTTGGATATACCGGTAATGAAGGTGTTGTTAATACAACAGCTTTGAATCGTTTACAATCCAGATTTAATGCTGATATTGCTTTGACAGATCAAATTGATTTGGCAGTTAATGTTGGTTATACAAATACTGACAGAACGTTAATGGATGATGGTACTGAGTTTTATACTTCACCTACATTTAATGCACTTATCAAATCACCTTATCTATCTCCGTTTTTATATACATCCTCAGGAACATTAACAACTGATCCTGCTGATAGTGATGTATTTGGAATAAGTAACCCAACTGCAGTAATCGAAAATGCCTTAAACACAAGTAAGCAGTATCGCTTTAATATGGGAATTAAGCCAACATTCAGAATACTTGATAATCTTTCAATTACAAGTCTTTTTGATTACAGTCTTAATAAGGTAAAAGAAACTTATTACAGACCTATTGTTGGTGTAGCTGATATATACATTGATAATGTGGGTTGGTCTGAGAATATGTTCCGAAACCAACAGATGCGTAACACTGCTATTTATAGTGACTCCTATCTTAATTATTATCTTAAAAAAGGAATAAACCGTGTAAATGTATTAGCAGGATTCAGATATTTATATAATTATTATGAATCTGATTTTGGAGAAGGACATAATACCGGAACTGATCAGGACCGTGATTTATCAACAGGTTTGACCAATAAAATTACAAAAGGTATCAACGATGAGATTAAATATCTATCAGGTTACGCCAGAATTGGTTATAGTTATGATAATAGGTATTTTGCAGCTGCTTCAGTAGCGATTGATGGTTCTAGTGTTTTTGGTGCTGAAACCAAGGAAGGATTTCAATTAGGAGACTATAGTTTTGCTGTATTTCCCTCTTTAGAAGCTTCCTGGTTGATTTCATCAGAAACATTTATGAGCGATGTAGATTTTGTAGATCAATTAAAATTGCGAGCAGGATTTGGCTTTACCGGTAATGATAATCTGGATCCATATGCAAATCAATCCTATTTTACTTCGGTGCGTTATTATAACAGAGCCAATGGTTTAATCTTTGGTAATATTGGTAATAAAGAATTACAATGGGAAACTACAGCTAAAGCAAATGTTGGAATTGAATCAATATGGTTCAATGATAAATTGGCTTTAAATGCTGATTTCTATAGAAGCTATACAACGAATCTTTTGACATTGAAAGAACTTCCTGAAGTTGCAGGTTCTGGTATGTATTGGAGTAATGATGGTGAATTATCCAATTTAGGATTTGAAGTATCTACAAATGTAAAATTATTGAACCTGAAAAATCTTAAATGGGAAACTGGAGCATCAGTAGGACATTATACCAATAAAATTGAGGCTTGGTCAGAGAATGAAGACACTTATGAATTATATGGTGCTGAAATCTTAACATCTGTTGGTAATCCTGTTGGCGTATTCTATGGATATAAAACAAAAGGTGTTTTCTCAACAGAGGCAGAAGCCACTGCTGCTAATTTAAAAGTTGTAGATAGTTATGGTGTTGAGCATAGTTTTGGAGCTGGTGATATGTATTTCGATGATGTAGATGGAAATCACTATATTACTGAAAAAGACAGACAAATTATTGGTGATCCAAATCCTGACTTGTATGGTTCATTTTTTACAAATGTTTCATTTAAAGGTTTAAGTGTTAATGCATTATTTACCTTTTCTTATGGAAACGATGTCTATAACTATCAAAGGGCATTGCTTGAATCTGGAAGTGATTTTATGAATCAATCAACTGCAATGACCAACCGTTGGTTCTTCGAAGGACAGCAAACTGAAATACCGAAAGCAACATATGGTGACCCAATGGGTAATGCCCGTTTCTCTGACAGATGGATTGAGGATGGTTCATTCCTAAGGTTTAAAACATTAACTGTAAACTATAAAGTGCCATTAAAATCCAATGTGATTGCTGGGTTAAATGTTTGGGTTGCGGCTAATAACCTATACACCTGGACTAACTATCTTGGATCGGATCCAGAGTTTTCAAGTTCTAATATGGTATTATATCAAGGTATTGATACAGGTTTATTACCATTCACAAGAAGTTATTTTATGGGTGTTAAAATAGATCTATAACAGAAAAGAATATTGGAACATGCTACATACATGTAAAAAGATAAAAGGTATGAAAAAAATATATAGCATAGCGATCGGATTAATTATACTGAGCGTCACTTTGGTTAGCTGTGAAGGATTATTAGGTACTGACTCTGATCAGATATTACTTCCGTCTGAAGTTGATCTGTCATCTCCTGATAAGGATTTCTATTCTATTAATGGAATATTGAATGAATTGGAATTACTATCACAACAATATGTCCTTTTAGGGGAGTTGCGAGGTGATTTGATGGAAACTACATCTTTTTCAGATGAGGAATTAAGAGAGATTTATAATTTCGATATTAGCTCGGATAATAAATTTAATGATTCAAGAGCTTATTACTCTGTAATCAATCTTTGTAATTATCTAATAGCAAACGTAGATACAGCTATTATTATTCAGGGCGAGAAAGTTAATTATCGTGATTATGTTGCAGCTAAGTCAATTAGAGCATGGACATATATGCAACTGGCACTTAACTATGGTGAAGCAAAATACTTTGAAGAACCGATTCTGGATGTAACTGATGCAAATAGCGGATATAAAGTATATACGTTCGATGAGCTTGCACCAGTGTTAATTGATGATCTTTCTCCTTGGAAATCAATAGAAAAACCTGAAGCATTCTCTTCCTATATGTATTTTGATGTGCGTATGTTGTTAGGTGATTTATATTTATGGACTGGTCAGTATGAAAATGCAGCTCGTGAGTACTATGATTTAATCGATGATGAGATGTACTATATACATCCCAGGTATGTTAATAAGTACGATGGTGAAGATGAAGGGATTATTGATGAAGATACGTATTCACCATGGAATTGGGATATTAATTTGTATGGTAATTCATTTAACACAATTACAAAATTAATTGCATCTGTTGAATATAAAGAGGATGGATCACCATTGGACTCATTGAATAGTTATTATATGAATCAACTGGCTCCTTCGGATGTTGCTATTAATAATTGGGAAACACAAACCTATTATCAGACGGCTACTGTTACAATCGAAGGTGATTTAAGAGGTGGAATCAGAGCATATGGTTCTTATGTGCCTGCTGAATTATATGAGAACAGTTCTTTGTATAACATCGAAAAAGGTCGTATAATGAAATTTGCCTTTATGAATGGAACATCATACCGTTCATTGGTGCTATATCGTTCTGCTCATTTGTATCTTAAATTCGCAGAGGCATTGAATCGTTTGGAAAAACCAAATATGGCTTTCGCTGTATTAAAGAATGGGTTAGGCCCACTTACAATGGCTAATGACAATTTAATTCCGAGGGATGAAAAATATATATCGTATGATGAGACGTCATATACTTTTTATCCATATACCAACTTTTCTGAATCTAAATGGATTGGAACATTTATTGATGAGGATCAGAATACATATTCAGCTCAATATAATATTGGTATACATGGTCGCGGTTGTGGAAATATTGAAACAAGTACAACCTTTATAATTCCTGAACTTGAAACAATGCAGGATTCAATGGACTATGTAGAAGATAAGATTATTGAAGAATTTGCCCTTGAAACAGCATTTGAAGGTAATCGTTTCCACGATTTAATGCGTATAGCTAAACGCAGAGGAGATAATGCTTATCTGGCTGATAAGGTTGCTGAAAAATATGATAATAAAGAAGCTATCAGAGCAAAATTAATGGATGAAAATAATTGGTATCTACAAAGTAAGTAGGTGCTTATAGTCTGTTTATAATAGTTGAATAATTAAGAAGAGCCCTTATGGGCTCTTTTTTTTGCATATTATTAATGACAAATACTGGTGAGATGTCAAACACTATAATATTAAAGTCTATCGGATCAAAGGTGTGATATTGAAATTCCGAATCATTATCCTAGAGCTTTTTCTTTTGTTTAGGTTGTTTTTTTAACCACTTGTCAATTAAAGAACTAGGTGTAATTTAATGATACGATAAGACGAAGATGTTACGATTTGGATTATCTGATAGGTAGTAGAAAAAATACCCCGAATGAATTTCGAGGTATTTTAAATAAGATAGCATGGCGAATAGTTAGCTTTTAGGCTTTATTATAGCACTTGAAGCGTCAGCCTTTGCTACTTTCTCCAGAAACTCTCTGAACTCGTTGTATTTTTCTTTAGGATATGTTCCTTTGTTGATTACAAAGTATCTATTGTAAACAACAGTATTGTCCTTTATTTCAGTTTTAGAATTATATAGACCAAATATAGATTCAATTTCAACAGGATCAGGAACTGCTTCGATAATGACATCCTCGTTTAAAATATATTTAATACTATCCTTCTCACTGTAGTTTCTTGCTATAAATAATGGTGTTTTTCTTCCTCTTGCATAAGGAGGGACGAAAGTTTGAGAATTTAAAGTATTAAGTTTAAATAATAACTTATCACCCATTTTTGTAGTGAAGTTGTATAAATAGAGATTGAGTTTTTTTTCAAGCTCAGGACTTCTGTTATAATTAACTTCAATATCATATGATTCTAATTCAAAATTAGGGGCACTTATTGTCTGTGTAATCGCTTTCTTTCTGTCTTTTTCATCCAATAGAGTTAGTGCGAATTGGTCAGGATATTGAGCTCCATTATAAATAAAACTTACATTTGCTGAAGCATCTCCACTGGTGCCAATCTTTATTTCTCCTAATAATTTTTGTTGATTCTCATCAGCCTGATAAGAAGGGGTTCTCAATAGTTTTGAGTCTTTATAATCCAGGATAAGTACATATCTGTCATCAGTAAAATCACCAATGAATCCGCAAGGAGAATGTGCATTTGTACATTCAACCCATATGGTGTCTTTGGGAGTTGGAACACATAAAAAAGCATGGTTAAAGTATGGCATACTAAAATCCGGAGTTATCGGTGAATAGGTGCCAGCATTAACCAATGTATAAAAGCAATCAATATTTAATGCTTTCAGTAGCGACATGGTGTAATTAGTAAGAGCCTTACAGTCGCCATAAGAAAGTCTGTCAACCGTTTCCGCATCAAAGGGTTGTATACCACCAATGCCGTCTTGAATGCTTATGTATCTGTTCTTATTTTGGGCATATTTATGAACCGTACTAACCTTTTCGTAGATTGACATAGAATCGGTTAGAAGTTCTTTTACTTTCGTAATGGTTTCTTCAGGAATATTGTCCTTACCATCGTTAAGTTTTGTTCTGAAATAACCAAAAGAACTCCAGGTACTGAGGTCACCTTCATAATTATCGATTGAAAATTTCTCAGGAGAAGTAATTACATGTGGTGCCCATAAATCCTCCGGAGGTGATAATGGTTCAAATTTAAAAGCCTTATAATTATTTATTTTCCATGTATAAACATTACTGTTTTCTACATTTGTTTTTTCAACATTTACAGGCATATTATTTTCAAGATACCTTAAATTATAGTTTATTGGAGTGACAACTTTGAACTCTGAATGTTGAACTGAAATATTAAAGCCATCTACTACATACCAATATGGGAAATGGTAGGTTGAGTTATATCTTTTTGTGTAAGAATACTCCACAGTAAATGGATATGTTGAATATTTAGGATCTGCAATCTTCATTCTACTGTCTTCATACAGCGAGAAACCTGATATAGCACTACGGTCAAAAATGTCTTCTTGTGAAAGTTTTTTAACCTTATTGCCATTCTCATCATAGACAGTCATTTCAATGTCAGAAATTTTGGTAAAGCTGTCGTAATATTCTGACAGGACTGATCTTGAAAGTGCACTTTCTTTTAAGATGGTTATTGCTGTACTAACCCGTTCTTCTGCTTTATTGATTGATTGATACTCATATGTATAAGTTGAGTTTCTGATCACTGCGTCAGCATTCACTAATAATTCAGCTGGAATATCAGAAACGGGATATTTTGTTTTGTCTTTTGCCTCAGTAATGGTAACACCAACCCAAAATAATATTAGAATACTAAAGAGATGCCTCATCTTGAATAGGTTTTAATATAATTGGTTCAGCTTGTTTCTTAATTATCTCACCATACAACGCTTTAAGAAGTGGATATTCGTCAGCCATATATTGTGCTTTGGCGAGGTTTAATTTATAGGTGACATTTATTACATTACCAATAACGCTATAGTTAATTAAGATATTTGATTTTTTGTCAGGAAGAAATGCCCTGATTGGTTGTGGTGTTGATTCAACCTGATAACCTTCCGGAAAAGTAATTTTTGTTATGAGGTATTTTGTTTTCAGATAAGCAAAATCAACAGGATATTCACGATTTTCTAGCTTGAATGGATTTTCTTCAATTTGTTCAAATAGGAAAGGATTAACAAGAATCATATCATTAATTTTTTCAATCTTGTTGCTAATCTCAATTTCATATTTTTCTTTAATTGGTTCATTCAGATTATCGATATTCTCTACTGTAAAATCTTTTATTAACAGTCCAGGATTACTGGTTTCTAATGCTGTTAAATAATCTTCTTCACTGGCATATTCTTTATAATTCTTTCTAAAATCATATGCTGCATAATCGTACTTTGCAAAGGATATGTTTCCTTCTAAGTTTAGATCATCATCAATTGCTAGGTCATATAATATGGTTTCCTGATCTTTTTTATCAGTTTTTAGGTCTATCCATTTACCAGACTGATTTGTAACCAAACGGCCTCTTTCATTAAGGCATCTTTTGGGTAGCATTCCTAAAGGTAAAAGTTCGTCAGTGGCATCAAGTAAATATTCCTTGTCTTCAATCATGGTCCAAACAATTACATAGTTTAGCTTCTCTAAACTTGGGTAAATAATATGTAATAGTCCGTTATCTCGTGTACTTAATACAACAGGAAGAGCTTGAATATCTAATTTTAAAAGTAATTGCATCAGCATTAGATTAATGTCAGCCGAATTGGCTTTTCCCTCTTTATAAGCAGATGCTAATACTTCTGTTGATGTGTAAACAGATTCATATTCATTCCATTTTACTTTTTTTATGGCTTCATATGCGGCCTCAACCTTTTCTAACGTTGTTGTGCAGGTTTCTTCAATTTCCTTTTTTATCTTAGATAAATACCCTGAACCATTAAAAATAGCATGACCAAAATATGCATTGGCAGCCAGACGATCATTAACAGCTTCCCATGATGTAGTGTAGCTTCTGTAAAATCCTGGAAGGCTAATGTTTAGAATATCAAATTCAAACTTTGTCTTATAATTCTCAACTGAATTGATATATGGTTCTGGCTTAAACGCTGCAACATTGTCGCAGTAAAAAACAGATCCATTCTCTGTTTGGATTGGTAAGAAACCAACCTTTCTTTTTCTAAATTCTACATAACTGGAAGATTCAAGATATAGTTCGCTATGAGCAACAGGTAATTCTTCCTGAAATGCGAATTCTGATGGAAGGAATTCATGCACAACTTCAATATCATAAACTGATCCAACTTTGATATTTGGTAAAGCAATTTTAATTCGAAAATAGTTTTCAGTAACTTTTTCTTTGAAAATTGATTCTTTTTTAAGTCTTTCCTCAATAATTTCACCGTTCTCTAAATTGAAAATCTTTGCTTTTACCATGGTTCTGTCGTCTCCCGAAAAAGTAAACTCAGAATATTCAGTACCAGCTTTCTTTAAAATTTTGACTCTTCTTGTTTCAGAAAATGTAAGGTCAGCTCCATTAAGATGACCATACTTACATAACACAACAGCAACAGCAGATGTATCGGCTTCATAAGTAGTCATCTCCAATTCTTCTAAACTAACTTTTCCGAATTTAATGGGAGCTTTTGAAAAGCACACAGTGAAGTTACTGGCAAGAATTGCCAATAGTATAGACATCAATTTTTTCATTGAGGTAGGTTTTTTAGTTTTCAACTTAAATATAAAAAAGAAAAACAATATGTTTCAATGCTGATAAACTTAAAAGTACCTACTGTATTTAATTTAGATTGATTCTATTTGTGTTTTTGTTTTATTAAATGTTTGATAATTAAATGCTAATAATTGAAATTGTGAGTTATTATAATAGAACTTTAGAATTAAGAATGATGTTTTGATTATTAACTATATTGAGTGTTACAGATGGAAGGGAAGTTTCTTTTCAATGCGAATTTCGGTAGGTGATACTCTAACCTGTAACGGGATGATTTCAACTCCTTTTTCATAAGCCAGTCGCAATGTTTGAGCATATTCAGGATCGATAGCTTCAGCCGGCCCAAAGACTTCCACGTCCATGCGCTGAATTATAAACAGCATCACAGTTCTTAATCCTTCTTTCTTAAGTTGCATAAGTTCGTTCAAATGCTTTTTGCCACGGGTTGTTACAGCATCCGGAAATAAAGCATTATTGTCAACTTTCATGGTTACATTCTTCACTTCAATAAAGCATGTTTCATCTTTTCTTTGAGCCATTATATCAATACGGCTGTTACCCACTTTTACCTCTCTTTGAACATGCTCATAATTACTTATTTCCGGAATTTCATTGTTTTTAATCGCTTCAAATGCAATTTGGTTGGGATGCAAAGTGTTTATTCCTACCCATTGATTATTTATTTTAATCATTTCCCAGGTGTAACGTGTTTTGCGTTTAGGATCTTTGGCCGGAGAGAGATATACTTCTGCATTTTCTTCCAAACAGGTTTTCATAGAACCGCTATTGGTGCAATGGGCTACCACAATCTCTCCATTATCCAGTAATATGTCGGAAAGAAATCTTTTGTAGCGTTTAATAAGTCGTCCATGAATAAGCGGAGTTTCAAATTTCATTCTGAATAAATGTTTCTTGTGTTTACCAATATTGAATAGTTAATCTTAACTGTTTTGTTTCAAACAACCTTTGAAAGGTATAAATGATTAACCATTAAAATGGTTCAGAACAATAATATTTTAACTTGAAATAGTTATCGATCCATTTTCAAACTTTGTATAAAGCATAAAAGTGGACTTTCAGCTTTATTGGTTGATAGATAGGTAATTCGTCTAATTCTGTAAATATAAAATTGTGCTTTTTTATTAATATGGACTAATGTTCTTCGAAAATATTACACATTTTGCTAGGCACTTTTATTTAGTTTGTAATGATGAATTAAAAAGTTATCGGTTGATAGCATTTGATTGATAAAAGCATATTTTAAATGGTACTGTTGATTATTCGCCTAAACGTTATGGAAGCAGTGCCATGGAATTTATATAATTAACATTAGAATTTTATGAAACTATCTCGAATTTACTTGATTCTTCTGAGCCTGGTTACAATAGTAACAAGTGGGTTTTCGCAAGAACTCGGAGATACAGTCTATTATGGTGATGCAACTTATTTGTTAACCAGTGATAATTTAATTTCAAATCCTGGTTTCGAGGATGGATATACAGGATGGACTGATGCAACCACTTCTGCTGCAGAGTTATCATCTACTTATTTTTCTCTAATTCAAACAGGTGGTATAGATGACTCTCAATACCTGGTTGGAACAACAAACCAGAATTCTTCTTCTGTTGGCTCAATTGGAACGGGATGGAGTATTGAGGCTGGAAAAACCTATTATTTATCTTATCATGTGAAGTATCTGGATGCCTCAGCTGAGGCTGGAACTGAAGATTATCTTAGAATAAGTCTTACCAATAATAAAACCAGTGCAGAAGAACCCCTAATTTTAATTGGCCCATCAACCGTTAATGGAGGTGGAGCATGGACTCAGAATACTGTGTGTTTCACAAATGCTTCCTATTCATATGTAGTTGCCCGCTTCAGGTGGTTAAGCAACCGTTTTGGTTTTGATAATTTTGCATTACACGAAGTAGTTGAAGTAGCTGATAATTCAGCTTTACAATCGTTAATAGATGAAGCCCAGCTATTATATGATGAAACGGCAGAAGGAGCGGTTGAGTTAATGACTGCTATAACTACTGCTCAAAGTTTTTTAGAAAGCACATCTGCTGATGAAATAAAACAGGCTGTTGAAGATTTGGAGAATGCTATCTTTGATTATAAGTTATTAAATGCTACAGCTAGCAATCCCCTGGATCTTACGGGTTATATAGTTAATAATAGTTTTGAGGATAATTTTGATGGCTGGGTTAACAACGGATTGTATACACAATCCAATACAGTTTTTACCGGAAAAGATGGAAATTTATATATCGAAAGATGGGTGGACAGAGGATCAAAAGTTCCTGATGTTAATGTAAGTCAGACTTTAACCAATTTACCAAATGGAGCATATATTCTTACTGTTGCAACGGGTAATATACAACAGTTAGCTTCTGGTAGTACCCAGAATAATTCATCTATTCCTCAAACGGGTGTATTTATTTATGCCGGAGATAACAAAACAGCTGTTGATACATTAAAAGATCGTTCGGTAAGTTTTGCGGTTTTTAACGGAGAAGTTGAAATAGGTTACAAAGCCGAGAATGCAACCGGTAACTGGGTTACATGTGATAATTTCAGATTACTTTATAAAGGATTTGATATTGACCTAACCAAGGAATACCTGGCATCTAAAATTGATATTGCCAATGCATTGGCAGAAGGTAAATTGCAGGATGAAGTAAGAACCAATATGACAACTGCAATTTCTGCTGCTGAAGTAGAATTAGCAGATGAGGCAGCAACAGAGGAATCTTTGGCAGCCATTATAACTCAGTTAGAAGCTGCTATAAAAGAAGCAGAAATATCACAGTCGGCATACACCGCTTTGCAAGATGCAATAAACGAAGCAACGGAACTGTATGGAGATGGTAATGGTAATGATGCAGAATCGTTATCGGATGCCGTTGATATTGCCAGTGCTGTTTTGATCGATTATACGCTAACACTGGAAGAGATCAATAATGCAACTGCTGAAGTGGAGAAGGCTATATGGGTATATCGTTTAGCCAATGCATCCGGAACTGTGCCTACGGTGACAACTAATACGAATTATGCCCGCGGTTCAACTATGATTTTTGGAAGAAGCAGTATATCCGGAGTGATCGTTTCAACACTGATGGAACATGGTTTTTGCTGGAGTACAAATCCAGAACCAACCATCTTGGATAATCGTAGTACGAAATACTATTCCAATTCGGGATATGTATATGTAATGGAAAATTTACTGCCTTCAACAGTATATTACGTTCGTGCATATGCCTTAACAAGTGGTTATGCCGTGGGTTATGGAGATGTGATAAAGGTTATTACCTTACCTAAGGGTACCGTTAGTTATACTTTGGCCGACAATGTATCAGGAGAAGATCGTGAGCGTATTGGGGCGGCTATGGAGTCAGCTGTTAATTATTTTAATAACCTTACCAGTATTCAAGGTCATTGGTTGAATGTTAATTTCGGTTCAGGAACTCCTACGGCTGAAGCTTCTTATGGAGGTTGGATGAGATTCGGTCCGAATTCAGCTTATCAACAAACAGGAACAGCACTGCACGAAATGGGACATACCATTGGTGTAGGTACCCACAGTATGTGGTATGGACCTTCCTCATCATTAAGAGAAAATGGTTCAAGTGGCCTGTGGCTGGGTGACAGAACAAAGAAATTGATGCAATTTATAGATAATAATACATCGGCTTACCTGACAGGAGATAATACTCATATGTGGCCTTATGGTGTTAATGGTGCAAATGAAGATACCGGAAGTGAGTTCTTATACATGGCCAACTCATTAGTTCATCAGGCTCTTGGTGAAGATGGATTACCACCGACCGGAGGTTTTGCAACACCAGCTTATTGTTTTGAGATTGCTGATGATACCAAATATTATCTTAAAAGTGAAGATGAACAAACAGGTTTATTAACCTCTTTTATCGTTCCTTCTTCAACCGGAACATTGATCAATAGAATAATGACACCAGAACAGGCACTGGCTAACGATAGTGCAGCCTGGCAAATAGATTATAATCCGGTTAATTGTTATTATACACTTAAAAACGTGGGTACAGGAAGATATTTTACTTATGTAACTACCGGTATTAATGGTATAAGAACAGCTTTAAGAACTTCACCAACCACCTCTGAGTATTTTCAGATTATGAAGGGAAGGGTAGATGTAGAAGTTGAAACACTTACTGAAAGAGGGTATTGGATTATTCGTCCTGAGGCAAAAAGTGCACCTGCATGTTTTTATGCAAGTACTACAACTTATACCATGACCAGTAGCTTTAATATTGGCAATACGTCAACAAAACAGAGATGGTTAATCTTGTCTGGTGACGAGGTAGGACAAATAGAATTAGCTACTTCAATTGACAGTCCAGATGATTTGGATAATGTTTCACAGGTAAAAGTATTTGCTGATCATCAGCAGGTAACGGTCGAAAATATCAAATCAAAGTCAGATATTACAATCTATAATTTATCAGGAGTGTCGATAGTGAAAGAGAGAAATGTTGTATCGACCTACACTCATTCACTTCCAAAGGGAGTTTATCTGGTAGCAGTAAAATCAGATGGGGAACAGGTAGTTAAAAAAGTGATAGTGCAATAAGCACTGAAAATTCTAAAAGATATTAAAAGAGGCTGTCTAAAAAGGCAGCCTCTTTTGTTTTATCAATTGTCTAGTCTTGAAATAGATTGACACAATAAATAATCATTTCATTGATTAACATTTTCAAATAAGATATTGAGAAAATAATTAGGTTTTACGCGCCTATTTTTTAACAGTTGAATGAAGAAAATCCAATTTCCATTCACCTTCAACCTTTTTAAATGTGGCACTTTCTATCCAATCATAGTTATCTTCGATTGAATCGTTTAGTATCATATCCATATGATTGAGATAATATAAATTTCCAATCTCTTTATCAATACTAATTTTTATAGGCGATATGTCAAAAGTAGCAGCGTAGGGGGGTAATATATTTAAGAAAGAATAAAGGCTGTCGTTATTCCAAACTTTACCATTTTCGAATAAGACAAAATCTGTTGTTGTTGCTGCATTCATTTTGGCCAGATCTTTGTCTCTAATGCCATCAAAATAAGTGATTAATACTTTCTCCAATACTTCTGGATCATCTGTTTTCTTTTCATTCTGACAACTGAAAAATATTCCAATTCCGATGATTAATAAAAGATTTCTTGCTTTCATGACGATTCATTTTTCTGGTTTGCAAAGGTGAATTTGTTAGTAGTGAAAAAGTAAGAAATTGGAATGTGAAATACAAGTGTTTAACAGATTCATATTGAAAAGTTTATAATGTAAAATGAGGTATGAGAATTAATGAATAATATTTAATTTCTGAAAAAAGAACCTATTGATTCACTCTTGGATGATCAAGACATAACTTCAGGAATATTTTAGAAATCGAATATATCTCAGGTCAAGTAATAGAAAGATTAAACAGGTTAAGTCACAACAATGGTGATAATTTTATAACGACAAGCTCGGATTGTTAAAATCCCAATTTTGTAAATAGAAAATGAATATCAACTATATAGACAAAGGACCCGCTTCAATATTATGGTTTGCTACCTGTTAAGTGGATTTTCGCTAGTGAGTTGACAGATATTTCACAATAGAGAATCAGCTAAAACTATTCTAAAAAGGAGTTATTGCCAGATTCTTCTTAATTCATATTCCTGTACTCATTGGGCGACATACCAACTTGCTTTTTAAACATTCGAGTGAAATGTTGCGGATGTTTAAACCCCAACTCATAAGCAATCTCGCTTATTGATTTTTGTGTGTCGAATATTTTTTCTTTTGCTACGTCAATCATCTTCAACTGGATATGCTCCTGAGCTGATTTACCGGTTTCTTTCTTTAGCAAATCACCTAAATAATTAGAAGAGATGAATAATTTATCGGCGCAATATTTAACTGAAGGTAACCCTTCATCCAGGGCTTTATCAGAAGCAAAATATTCTTTCAATACATTTTCAAAACGAGCCAGAATATCTTTGTTGACATGGCTGCGTGTTATAAACTGACGTTCGTAATAGCGTTTTGAATAGTTTAGGAATAATTCAATATAGGAAACGATAAGCGTTTTACTATGACTGTCAATGGCATGTTCCAGCTCATATTTAATATTGGCGAAACACTCATTTATTACGGCTCTTTCTCTTGTTGATAAATGTAATGCTTCGTTTACTTCGTATGAAAAGAACGAGTAGTCATCAATATGTTTACCCAGTGATGTACCATGAATTAGATCGGGATGAAAAACAATTGCATTTCCGGCGGCCTGCCTTTTTTCTCCGTTACTGTCTATGCCGTATACTTGTCCCGGTGAAATAAAAATCAACGTACCTTCTTCGTAATCATAGTCATTAATTCCATAGATGATGTTGCCACATTTAACATCCTTCAGAAAGATAGCGTAAAGGTTAATCTGTGTTTTATAGAAACTAAAAGGCTGAATTTTTGAAAAATCAATAATACTTACCAGGGGGTGTAATGTTTCCTGCCCAATCATATTATTGTATTCGGTAACCGTGTTTATTTTGATAATATTACTCATCTCCAAAAGATTAATGACAAGGCAAAAGTAAGGAACTAATTGTTAGGTTATTCAGGTCGTACAATAGAATCCGTAATATGGGTAGGTAATACGGTAATTTGGGTAAGTTACATCTTTTATCAGTAATAGTTATCAGGTTTCTTTCAGTAATAAAGGTAAGAACTACCGTAATCGGGGTCATTTTATCAGAGTTAAAGATTTCATTTTTGTATCAATAAAATATTCAAAATAAATGAAGAATATGGTTTTGATACAAGACGAAGAATTTGGAGGAGAGCGACCTTTATTTGCTTCATCAAACGTGGAATTGAATAATGTAAGATTTAATCCTGGCGAATCAGCTTTAAAAGAATGTGAAATTATAAAGGTTAATAGCTGTGTGTTTGATTGTAAATATCCTTTCTGGCATAACCAAAACACCATCATTAAGAATTCCCTTTTTACACCAATGGGTAGGGCTGCCATCTGGTATGGAAAAGATATTCGTATGGTTCAAACGCATGTAGATGCTCCAAAGATGTTTCGCGAAATTGATGGATTATATCTTGATAATGTCGAACTGTCTGATGCACTTGAATGTATTTGGTGGTGCCGAAATATTGAAGTTAAAAATACAAAGATCAAAAACGGAGATTATATTTTTAAAAGTAGTGAGAATATTACTGTTGATAACCTGCGATTACAAGGCAATTATTCATTTCAATATTGTAAAAATGTCGTAATTCGGAATTCTCATATTAGTTCTAAAGATGCCTTCTGGAATACTGAAAACGTAACTGTATATGATTCTGTAATTGAAGGGGAGTATTTAGGTTGGCATTCCAAAAATCTACGTCTGGTTAATTGTAAAATAAACGGAACACAGCCCCTTTGTTATGCGCATAATCTGGTTATGGAAAATTGTTTAATGCTCGAGCATGCTGATCTGGCATTTGAATACAGCACTCTGAAGGCAGTAATTAATAGTCACATAACCAGTGTTAAAAACCCGGGTAAGGGTGAAATTACAGCTGAGAGTATTGGTGAAATTATTATCGATGCAAACTGTAAAAATCCGGGTGAATGTAATATTAGAGTTAGTAACGCAGTTAATGTCTGATAATTATGACATATGATTTTGATGAAATAATTAATCGCAGAGGAACAAACTCCTATAAATGGGATTCTGTCAATAAAGCTGATATGATTCCAATGTGGGTGGCTGATATGGATTTTAAAACAGCTCCGTCAATTATTGATGCATTATCTCAACGTGTACAACACGGTGTTTTTGGCTATGCAAAGGTTCCGGATGATTATTATGAAGCCGTTATAAGTTGGTTTAGACGAAGACATCTTCTGGCAATTGAAAAAGACTGGATAATTTATACAACGGGGGTTGTACCAGCTGTATCAGCAACCATACTGGCATTAACTACTCCCGGAGATAAAGTACTGGTGCAGGAGCCGGTCTATAATTGCTTTTTCTCATCAATCAGAAATAATCAATGTGAAATAGTTTCGAATGATTTATTGTATTCAAACGGGACCTACTCCATCGATTTTGAAGATCTGGAACATAAAGCATCTGATACTGAAGTTAAACTGATGCTTTTATGTAATCCTCATAACCCGGTGGGTAGGGTGTGGACAAAACAGGAGCTGAAACGAGTTGGTGAGATTTGTTTTCGAAATGATGTATTGGTGATTGCTGATGAAATTCACTGTGATTTAGTATATGCAGGGCATAAACATATTCCCTTTGCTTCTTTAGGACAGCAATTTATGGAAAATTCAGTTACCTGTACTGCCCCCAGTAAAACATTTAACCTGGCCGGCTTACAGGTGGCGAACATCTTTGCTTATAGTGCCGAAATCCGAAGTAAGATAGATAAAGCTATTAATATTAATGAAGTTTGCGATATCAACCCATTTGCTATAGAAGGATTAAAAGCTGCATATTCCATTTTGGAGTCAGAGCATTGGTTGGATGAATTGAAAGAATACTTATGGACTAATTACCTTTTTGTCCAAGATTTTTTTCAGCAACATTTACCTCATTTATCCATTTTGCCTTTGGAAGCAACTTATTTATTATGGATCGATTGCACTAAACTTCCGATAACATCTGATGAATTGGCAGTAAAAATGCTGAAGGAAGAAAATATTCAAATCAATGAAGGAACAATCTATGGTAAGGCAGGTGAAGGTTTTATTCGGATAAATATTGCATGTCCCAGAGCTGTATTAAAAGAAGGATTAAATCGTATGAAAAAGGTGTTTGATCAATTACCCGTTTAAAGGCCGGATTTTATCCAGATTCTGCTGATTCATAGCTTTGTTATTGACATTTATTCAGTTCTGTAATTCGGGTAAGAGCCTCCGTAATTCGGGTAGTTTTATCATCAGGATAAAACTGATTTTTGTATGGATCAATTTTTTTAATGAAATCATATGAAAACAATAACAATGTATTCGATTATAATCAGTTCACTTGTGTTATTTACAAGCTGTTCACAAACAGAGCAAACATCAAATAAGATATTTGAAAAAGGACAGAAAGTGACCCAAAACTTCACCGGAGAAACATGGGTGCAGATGCTTACTGTCGACGGTGAAAACTTCGATGCTATGAGCTATAATGTCACATTTGCTGCAGGAAGTCGCACTTATTGGCATTCGCACCCAGGTGGGCAGATTCTCTATTGTCTTTCGGGCGAAGGAAGATATCAGGAAAAGGACGGAGCAATCCGATCATTAAAAGCAGGTGATGTAGTTGAAATTAAACCGGATGTGGTGCATTGGCATGGGGCAGGTCCAGATTTGAAATTTGTTCATTTGGGAATTAGTACCCGACTTTCAGAGGGACCAGCTAACTGGTATGGCCCCGTAACAGATGAAGAATATAACAGTCAAAAATAATTATATCAGATGAAGGATTTTAGTTTTTACAATCCTACCAGAATTGAATTTGGTAAAAGGAAAGAGGAAAATATTGGACAATACATTGCTGAATATGGTCTGAAAAAAGTATTAATTGTTTATGGTTCAGATCGTGTTAAAAAGAGTGGATTGTTCGATAAAGTGGTAAAATCACTTAATGATAAAGGCATTGCCTACGAAGAACTCGGAGGAGTTATTAGTAATCCGGTTTTAAGCAAGGTATATGAAGGTGTTGAGTTGGCTAAAAGTGCAAAAGTAGAAGCTGTTTTAGGTATTGGAGGCGCTTCTGTGCTGGATAGTTCAAAATCGATTGCTGCAGGCGCAGTTTACGAAGGCGATGTTTGGGACTTTTTTACCTTTAAAGCAGTTCCGGATAAGGCTTTGAAAATATTCTCCATTATGACTCTGGCTGCATCGGGTAGTGAAATGAATAACTATGCCGTTGTAACCAAAGAGGATGATAAAGCAAAATTAAACCTTGCCGGTTTGGCAACATTTCCAACAGTTTCAGTCATAAACCCTGAATTGCAGGCTACTGTTACAAAAGAATATCTGGCATACTCAGCCGCTGATATTTTTGCACATAGTTTAGATATGTATCTAACTGCTACTTATTTGCCTGAATACGTTGCAGGTTACGTTGAAAATATTCTTAAGACGGTTATGCGCACTACTGAGATTTTATTGGAAGATGCGGATAATTATGAGGCACGCGGTGAGTTTGCATGGGCTGCAACAAATGCCTTAAATTTTACCACTTTTTGTGGGATAGAAAATAATCGTTTCGATACGCATTTTATTGAACATACCATGTCGGCAGAATATAATATTGCTCATGGTGCAGGTTTGTCAATTGTTGTTCCTGCCTGGATGAAATGGCAAAAGAACCTATTACCTGAACGCTTTAAACGTTTTGCCAAAGAGATATTCAATCTTGATACGGCTGATGAAGGGATAGAGGCATTAAAAAATTGGTATACAAAAATTGGAGCACCGGTAACCTTAAAAGAAGGTAATATTCCGGAAGAAGGTGTTGCAATGATGGTTGAGAAACTATTTGCCATTGCACAAATGATGGGAGCCGGGGCATTATATTCGAAAGAAATGCTGTCGACTGTATTTGAAAATGCCAGATAAGGAATTAATCTTTAATGAACCCACAGGATAAAGACTTAATCTTTGTGGGTTTATTCTTGTTATAGTTAAAGATATATGAGGGGATGAGAATGAAGCGAAAAATATTAATATTTATAGGTTTTATTGTATTAGTAACCGGAACAGGAATGAGTGTATTAAATCAATCCAAATTTGGACAATTACCGAGAGGTGAACGATTGGAAAGGATCAAAGCATCTCCAAATTATCGTAACGGAGAGTTTCAAAATATTAACGAGACTCCAGTAATATCAGGAGATAAGAGCCGTTTTAAAGTGATGATGGATTTTCTGTTTACCAGGAAAGTTCGAGTTACCCCCGAAAGTATGCTTCCGGTTGTAAAAACAGATCTTAAATCATTCAGTAAAGAGGATGATGTATTAGTTTGGTTTGGTCATTCATCTTATTTTATGCAGATAAACGGAAAAACCTATTTGGTTGATCCTGTTTTGAGCTCATATGCATCTCCTTTTTCATTTATAAACAAAGCTTTTAAAGGCACAAATATCTATACGCATAATGATTTTCCAACCATAGATTATTTAATTATAACACACGATCATTGGGATCACCTGGATTATCAGACAGTAATGGATTTAAAGCCAAAAATAAATCATGTTGTATGTGGCCTGGGTGTTGGTCAGCATTTTGAATACTGGGGTTTTGATGTTGCTTCCCTTACTGAGCTGGATTGGTATGAAGCAACGGATCTTGGACAAGGAAATGTTATGACTGCTTCTCCTGCCCGTCATTTCTCAGGCAGAGGATTACGCGGGAATAAAACATTATGGACATCCTTTGTTTTACAAACCCCTCAATACAATATCTTTATTGGTGGCGACGGTGGTTATGATGAACATTTTAAGCTTATTGGAACTCAATACGGACCTTTTGATCTGGCTATTTTGGAGCAGGGACAATATGATAAGAATTGGAATTTAATTCATTTAATGCCGGATCTGGTTTATAAAACAGCTGAAAATTTACAAGCAAAAAGTATACTGCCCGTTCATAATTCCAGATTTGCTTTAGCCAGTCATCAGTGGGATGAACCTTTAAATAAGATAAGTTCGAATCATACTGATTCAGTTATTTCGGTTAAGACTCCTAAAATTGGAGAACTTGTCCTTTTGAGTGATTCAACAAAACAATATGAGAAATGGTGGAAGGATGAAAGAGGGGAGTAAAAATATTTTTGAGAGGTTGCAATCAGGTGAAGTCGTTCCATTCAACGATCCTCAATATTCACTGGTAAGTAAATCAGGAATTCGTACTACAGAATTACTTATTCAATACAATGCTACGTCCGATCCAGATCAATTATGTAAGCTGTGGGGAAATCTTACAGGTACTGTGTTAGACGAGAGTAGCTATATTCAAATACCATTAATGATCAATCATGCCGAATTTGTAAAGGTTGGTAAAAACGTTTACATCAATCATGGTTGTTCAATGCTGGCTTTGGGAAAAATTACAATTGAAGACAATGTATTGATTGGTCCTAAATCAAACCTGATTACAGAAGGACATCCTGTAAACCCTGATAATAGGAGAGCCTTGGAGGTAAAGCCAGTATTAATTAAAAAGAATGCCTGGTTAGGAGCTGCGGTTACCGTTTTGCCGGGCGTTACAATAGGTGAGAATTCAATTGTGGCAGCAGGAGCAGTTGTAAATCGTGATGTGCCGGATAATACTCTAGTAGCAGGTGTGCCTGCTAAAGTCATTAAATCAATTATTTAGATCTGGATAAAATTTAAAAAACAAAGACTTATGAAGCGATCTTTACTGATATTCTTTGTCCTTCTTCTAATCGTTACAGAATCCTGTTCGAAAGAAAATGAAACACAAAATTCTACATCCAATGAGATAATTGATACAGGAGATACTGATAATGTAAATCAAACAACAAATAAAATGAAAATAAAAATCGGAGAACGTATATTGACAGCCACTCTGGTTGATAATTCATCCACTGAAGCCCTGGTGGCATTACTTAAAGAACAGTCCCTGACCATTGAGATGAGGGATTATGCCAATATGGAAAAAGTCGGATCAATAGGTCAGAGCTTACCCAGAAATGATCAACAAATAACAGCTCAGTCTTGTGATATTATCCTATATCAGGGTAATGCATTGGTTATATACTATGCTCCTAATTCATGGAATTTCACAAGGCTTGGAAGAATTGATGATATTACTACCCAGGAGTTAAAAAAAGTACTGGGAGAAGGAGATGTGACAGTTACTTTATCATTATAAACAAAGACATATTGTATTTCAGATTAAACCTGTTTGGGTAACCTTGCAGGTTTTTTGTTGTTCTATAATTAGCCTTATCTTAGTGAAAAGTCAAATGTATTATGAACGGATTCTTGAAAAGTGTGTGTGAACTGTCTCCTTTATCAGAGGATGCTATCAATGAACTATCAGAGTGTCTCTGTTCAGCAGACTTTAAAAAAGGGGAAACCATTCATCAGGAAGGAAAGATTTGTAAGCATTTGTTTTTTGTTGAGTCAGGACTTGCCAAGCATCAGTATTTTCACGAAGGAAGTCAGTTTATATTTCGGTTTTTTGAGGATAACCAATTCTTTATTGCGACAGATTGCTTTTTTAATAATTTACCTGCGCACTACTCAACTATAGCATTGGAAGATTCAGAAATAAGTTATTTAAAGTATGAAGATTTTGAAAATCTTTGCAGTAAATATCATTGTTTTGAAACGTTTGCCAGAAAGTTTGTTTCAATAGTTGCTTATACCGCCATTTCAAATTTAAAAGGACTCCTGTATTTAGATGCCACAGCCCGTTATGCAAAATTTCTAAATGAATACGGACATCTTCAACAAAGGATTAGTTTAGGAGATACGGCTGCCTTTCTCGGAATCTCGCAAGTCTCATTAAGTCGTATCCGCTCCAGGAAGTGATTTTTTTACATTTGTAAAAAACTATCTGATCTCACCTCTGTAGATTTGTATCATAGTCTTTTTCAAAAGTTTCGATATCGATTGTAAGTAATGTACAGTTTGTCTGTACTGAAGAAATCATTACATGATTTCTAATGGGATAACTATGCTTTAACGGTGGCAAAAGGCTATGTAAATAAATAGTAATTAGGTAATAAAGGAAGTTATGAGTAAAGTGTTGTATATCAAAGCCGATGCAAAAATTGAAGGTGAGTCACGAACTGTACGTATTGCTGACAGTTTTATTGAATCATATAAAAAGAATAATCCTGAGGATGAAATTATTGAACTTGATTTATATGAATCAGGAATTCAATTTCTTCCTAAAGGTAAAGTGATGGAGATGAGAGGAGCAGGAATGAATGATAAGAATAATCCATTATTGAAATTCGCCTGTCAATTTGCCGAAGCTGATAAATATGTAATTGCAGAACCAATCTGGAATCTGGGTATACCTGCCATTCTTAAGGCGTATATTGATTCTGTTGCAATTGGAGGAATCACATTCAGATATACCGAAAAAGGTCCTGTGGGATTATGCCTGAATAAAAAAGCCATTAACATCATTACCCGAGGTGGAGATTATTCGTCAGAGTTTAAAAGTTCTCTTGAAATGGCTGATAAATACCTTCGTAACATTTTTGGATTTATGGGTATTACAGATTTTACAAGTATTGCTGTAGATCGTCTGGATATGATCACTGAAGATACAGAAGTCCTGTTAAATAATGCAATGGAACAAGCCAGAGAAACAGCTTTAGCCTTCTAGAATCAAAAATGTTATTCAACTATTAAAATGTAAGATATGAGTTTTAAGATACAAGTCAGAGAAATACTTATTATGGTTTTAATCTTATTGGTAAGCCAGGTAAAAGCACAAAATAATGAAGCAGGTAATCATCCGCCTTCACCTATTCCAATAGAAGTATTTATGGGCTCTGAGAGCTGGACTTCTCAAATTGTAATGGATAAGAAATTTCATGGAAGTAATAAGTTTGGATTCTTTGGTTTATCATACCTAAAAGCCAATTACGATAACGATCAGTTTTTACAGGAGTCGACGAATCTGGCTATGCTGAAATATGATGTTTTAAAAAGATTCAGTGTTCTTTCTGGTGCAATGTTTAATTCACATTGGGGTTTTCGACCATATGCAGGAGCTCAATACGCATATCATAGTAAGATTTTTATGGGATTTGTAAATTCCGGATTTCATCTTACCGAAACAAAAAACTTCGAAACGATTGCTATGCTTGAATACCGTCCGGTAATTAAGGATCAATGGTCATTATACACACGTGCACAAGGTATGTACAGTCAGAATACTGTGGATAGCATGCACGATCGTAGTCATTTTTATGGAAGAGTTGGGGTAAGTTATAAAGCTTTTTCATTTGGTGCTGCTTATAACTACGATTGTTATGGCCCCAATAAGATAACGGATAATCAGTTTGGTGTATTTATCAGCACGCTGCTGTAATTGTATTAATCAAGTATGTTGAAATCAAATTCAATTATGGAAAAAGCAATAAAACATGAACGATTATTGGAGGTAACACTTTTGTTAGCCAGTGCACTTACCATTCTGGCTAATGCAATTGTAGCTCCGGCTTTGCCTCAGATTAGTAATGCTTTTAGTGATATAAAAAATGCTGAGATACTTACCAAACTGATGCTTACCTTGCCTGCGCTAATAATTGCCTTAGGTGCTCCTTTGGTAGGTAGTTTATTGGATAAAGCCGGCCGTATTAAGGTATTATTTGTTTCGCTGATTATCTATTTGTTGGGAGGGACATCAGGTTTTTGGCTGGGAGATTTATATTCCATTCTGGTTGGGCGTGTTGTACTGGGTTTGGGTGTTGCAGGTATCATGACTGTTGCTACCACTCTGATTGGAGATTACTTTACCGGTGCCAAACGTGAATATTTTATGGGGCTGCAAGGCGCCTTTATAGCGCTGGGAGGATTTGTATTTATTACCATTGCAGGAGTACTGACAGATATTGATTGGCGTTTAACTTTTCTGGTGTATGGGTTTTCGCTTGTTGTTATTATTTTGGTGCCCTTTGCTTTATATGAGCCTAAAATTCATAGCCAGAAATCAGAATTCACTCTTTCTGAAAATCAGGTGATTCCAAAAGTTGTATGGCTGGCAATCATCAGTGCTTTTATTGTAACGGTATGTTTTTATATAATACCTGTGCAAATACCATATTTCCTGCAAAGTTTTGATGGGATGAACGGTAATAAAATAGGTATGGCTCTGGGTGGTTTAACCATTGCACAGGCATTGGCATCTTTCTTCTACAAAAAAGTGAAAATGAAATTCGATTATGTCATGATTTTCGTTTTAGGGTTTATTCCAATGGCAATTGGATTTTCCATCATAGGTTTAAGCGAATTATACTGGCAGGTAATTATGGGTATTATATTTTGTGGATTGGGTGTGGGATTGATGATGCCCAATGCCAATCTCTGGGTAATTAATCTGGTACCTGTTCACAGCAGAGGAAAATATGTAGGAGGAATTACAACAGCCACTTTCATTGGTATGTTTATATCTCCTATCATTATTGAACCTATTCAAAGTTGGGTTGGAATGAATGAAAGTTTTACTATTCTGGGTTTATGTTGTGCAATATTTGTTTTGTTATATTTTGTATTCAGTAAACGCATCTCCAATAAGTAGCATAAGCTAAGGTAAATCTTAACAATACAATACCCCGATAATCGATTCAGTAATATGGGTAACTGAATCCGTTATCGGGGTAATTTTATTTATGCCAGATGAATGACATTTGCATTGTAATTGGTTCATCCCAATAAAAATGTAATTAGTTATGAATCGAGTAGAATTAAGTGAAAAGAAATTTAAGGAGTTGTTTGGTGGTCATACAGGACCATTAGCTGAAACGGATACTGATCTGCAGGAAATGTTAAATCGTTTCATCTTCGGTGAGGTATTTTATCATGGTTCATTAAGTGATAAACTAAGAGAGTTAATAACTCTGGTTGTTTTAACAACCAACCAAACTTTAGATCAATTGCAGGCACATGTTTTTGGTGCCTTAAATATTGGTGTTAGCCCTGTTGAGATAAAAGAAACTATTTACCAGTGTACACCATATTTAGGTTTTCCTAAAACGCTAAATGCTATTAATAAAGCCAACGAGGTTTTTAAACAGGCAGGTATTTCACTTCC
This sequence comes from uncultured Carboxylicivirga sp., assembly GCF_963674565.1. Classification (NCBI taxonomy): domain Bacteria; kingdom Pseudomonadati; phylum Bacteroidota; class Bacteroidia; order Marinilabiliales; family Marinilabiliaceae; genus Carboxylicivirga; species uncultured Carboxylicivirga sp. The sequence goes on along the minus strand of NZ_OY771430.1, from coordinate 2,691,320 downwards.
GGTTGAAAGTCAGAAAACAGTTACAGAAGAAACACGTTTTGATGAGGGTTTAAAAGTGCAGAAAGAGATTTTTGGAGACGTGATTGACAAGATGCATCAGGGTGCACCAGAGAATCAAAAGCATATACAAAACTATTTATCAGCCTTCTGTTTTGGTGATGTTTATACCCGTGGCACGTTAGACCTGAAAACCCGAGAGCTGTTAACCCTGTGTATTCTTAGTGCCTTGGGGGGATGCGAAAATCAGGTTAAATCGCATGTTGTGGGAAATGTAAAGGTAGGTAATACAAAAGATGTCTTGCTGGAAGTTGTAACACAATGTTTACCATACATGGGTTTTCCGCGAACCTTAAATGCATTAGCCTGCATAAATGAAATGATACCAGAAAACAAGTAAAAATTTAAAAATAGAGGAGATTATAAGATGAGTGAATTTAAACAACCATTCTCATTGGGACAGAAAAATGATGCCTATGCTCAGTATTTTATTGGACAAAGTTATATATCGATACTGACACTTGAAGGGGTACCTTCATTTAACGTGACTTTTGAACCAGGATGTCGCAATAATTGGCATGTTCACCAGGGAGGGGGACAGATTTTATTATGTACTGCCGGAACTGGCTGGTACCAGGAAGAAGGAAAACCAGCACTGAAATTAAATCCGGGTGATGTTGTAAATATTCCTGCTGGTGTAAATCACTGGCATGGTGCAGCAAAAGACAGTTGGTTTGCGCACGTAGCTCTGTCAGTTCCAGTAGAAGGTTCTACAACAGAGTGGAATGGACCTGTGACAGATGAAGAGTATAACAAATTGTAAAAAGCAAAACACATGAACAGAGTAAAAACAATATCAATGATGATGGCCGGGGCATTTATACTAATGACTCAGGCTTGTTCAAGTCCTAAACAAGAACAAAAGAAAGAAGAAATGACAAAACAAGAAGAACACTATACATTTAAATTAAGCGATGATGTTACAAGAGAAAAAGTAACATTTAAAAATCGTTACGGAATTACATTAACAGGTGATTTATATCTGCCAAAAAACAGAGGAGAAGAAAAATTAGCAGCCATTGCAGTTAGCGGACCTTATGGAGCCGTAAAGGAGCAGTCGTCAGGTTTGTATGCCAATGAGTTGGCTCAGCGTGGATTTGCTGTTGTAGCATTCGATCCGTCATTCACAGGTGAGAGCGGAGGTGAGCCTCGCAATGTTGCCTCTCCTGATATCAATACAGAAGATTTTAGTGCTGCCATTGATTTCTTAGGCGTACAATCATTTGTTGACAGAGAAAAAGTGGGTATCATGGGAATCTGTGGTTTTGGTGGTATGGGCTTAAATGCTACAGCTGTTGATAAAAGAGTTAAAGCTACTGCGGTAGCAAGTATGTACGACATGTCGCGCGTAACTGCAAAAGGTTATTTTGATAGTATGACTGCTGAACAACGCGATGGTATGCTAAAACAATTAGGTGAGCAACGCTGGAAGGATGCTGAAGCGGGTCAACCAGTTTACGGTACTGCCGGTTTGCCTGAACCAGAACAATTAACAGGTGAAGAACCAGAGTTTGTTCAGGGCTATGTTAATTACTATAAGACTGAAAGAGGTTTCCACCCACGCTCAATCAACTCAAACGGATCATGGACAGCAACTAATGCATTATCATTTATGAATATGCCGTTGTTGACTTACATCAATGAGATTACTCCTCGTCCGATATTAATTATTGCCGGTGAGAATGCTCACTCTCGTTATTTTAGCGAAGATGCTTATAAAGCAGCAAACGAACCTAAAGAATTAATGATTATCCCGGGTGCAGTGCATACCGATCTGTATGATAAAGTGGATGTTATTCCATTCGATAAATTAGAGAAATTCTTTAAAGAGAACTTGAAATAGAGTTTTAATAATAGGTGAAAAGCCCGTTCGACTGTTGAACGGGCTTTTCTTTTATATAGTATTTATCTTTTTATTGTTGTGCAATAAGCCATGTTGTATTCCAGCGTGTTGGACAACGTTATTTATTCTTCATCCGAACGATTGTTTTTAATCCAAATGAGTAATTAGAGTAGCCATAGCCATCAGAATCATTTTTTCGGGTTGCAAGTAATCCTAGTTTTCCATAAAGCCCAATTGAAAAAGTAAAATTGTTGACTGTTGTTAAATGTCTATTAATCTCACCATTCAATCCAAAATCATGACGATTTAGATTCATTGATTCGTTTGTTATATTACGCTTATCACTCCAAGTATTTAATCCTTCTTCATTGTAATAATTTAACCGGGAAATGGTAGATAGCATATAGGCATAATATATTCCCGCTATTATTCCTATCTTCTCCTTTTTACCTAGGTTGATAAAGCAGCTGTTTATTGGTAAAGTTATGTAGTTTTGGCTATAAGAAATTTTAAACGTGCCCTCAACTGGAGTACCATCAGTGTAATTTCCTTTCCCTTCAGAAGAGTTACCATTATTAATATATCCGATCCCGGATTGCAAATATATTTTCTCTTTCAATTTAAAGTCAAGTAACAATGAGGCTCCATAGCTAATCTTAAATTTATAGTCAGTGAGTTCATTGTATTTGTCCATATAGTTTGAAAGTCCACCATAAATTTCAAGTCCAAATCTTGTATTCTGTGAAAACAAAAATTGAGTTAGAGCTGTAAGTAGTGTAATAATAATAAGTTTTTTCATTGCTTGGTTAATTAAAGTCTAATGTATCAATTTAATGTACAACATTTGCTTGATGAAGTCGTGGCACGTTAGTCGTGGTGTCGTGTCACCCGCTAGGGGGACTAAGACAGTAGACAAAGGCGTCAGGAAGAGGCGAACGAGCCATGCTTTATGCCAGCGGGTTACCACCCGTGATTAATCTTTTAAAATTTGCTTTCTGATTCTTTCTATTTTATTCTCTAAGCTATTTATAAAAGGACTTTGGGGATAGTCTAATTTGTATTGTTGCATTACTTCAATTAATTCCTTTTCTTTTTGATTTTTTATTTGGTTTGATTGAAAAGTAATATAAGAAGCAATATAAAACTCCAGGGTTTCAACAGGTAGATATTCTTTTGCTAATGATATAGTATGTGAATGAATTAATCCTTCTTTGCGATAGTTTGCCCTCAATTCCTTTATTTCATTCATATTATAAGTTTGATACATTTTATACCAAATTTGAAAATCTAGCAAATCATAAATATGAACTGCCTGAAGAGTTCTTTCGTCTGTTAAATCAACTTTAGAGATTGCATTTTCCCACAGTTTTAAAATTTCTTGTGAGGTCTTATGCTCTTTGTTAATAAAATCAAAATTGCAAGCTGAGATAAGACGACAAATCATTGTTGCATAATAAACTTTTCTGTCTTGTTTAATAAGTTCATACACTTCTTGAGACATATGACTTGACCCTTTTAACTGATTGATATGACTTAATTCACTATTTAATTCATGATTTAAACTATCTATAATTTCAATATAGTTGTTAATGTCTTGCTCAGTAAAAAATCTACAATTCATCATATCTTCCTTTGGAAGTCCATCATAAAACGTTTGTATATCAGTTACCTTCTTATTTATAAAATCAGTCTTGTCCTCTTGGGATATTTCGAGTTCTATTTCATAATAGTTACTTGGTTCAGCTATTAAGAAATAGGAATGACTTCTCCTTTTTGTTGAGATTTTTAAAAACAATGGTTTTGTGTTATTAATTTTGATGCTAAAATTGCCAAATGAGTCTGGTTTTATTGTTTCAACAAAATTCCGATTGCAAATGCCCTCAACAGGTAAGGTATAGAAAATTTCATTTGGTATTTCACCTTTAATTGTTCCCTTAATTAAAGTATATTCTTTCTTTTCAGAGCAACTAGTCCAAATGCAAATAGATAAAATAATAAGTAAAAATCTCATAGTTTGTTTTCTTAATGGGTGCCAACGTTTACTGGATTAAGCTGTGGTGTGCTTTATTTTTAGCGGTTAGGCATAGGTTTTTATTTTTTTAAACTATATCCAAAACTTTGAGGAATAAGTAAATTCTTAAATTCATTATTGAAAAAGTCATCTGTCATACCTGCTATGTAATCACAAACAATTCTTGGTTTTGAATAATTCTCTTTATAGTAGTCATTCATTCTTGGCAAATAATTCTTAGTTATAGATGTTTTATTTTTGCCAGATTCTAAGTCATTTAGATATTCTTCAAAAAGTACGTCAAACATATTCCGGATCTTATCGTCTTGAGTTGATTTTAAAGGATTTTGATAAATATTTGTTTTGCTAAAATCATAAAACTCTTTTATTGCTTCAAATTTTTCGTCTGATAACTGTATGTAATCTTTATCAAAACTATTATTAATAATATCTAAAGAGAAATTATTTATAATATCAGAATTGTTGTCTCCAATTAAATCTGATACGGACTTGGGAATGTCCTGTCTAGTTATTAAACCTAGAGTAATTGCATCTTCCAAATCTCTACCAATGTAAGCAATAACATCCGCAATTCTCATAACACAACCTTCCAATGTCATCGAAATAATTGATTTACTAAAGTCTTTAATCTTCCAGCAATTATGATATTCTTTATAAAATTCATCTGAGGTTTTATTATAATTAGGTTTGTATTCCTTAAGCATAAGTTCACCATTGTGGCAAAGAATTCCATCCAAAACTTGAACTGTTAGATTTAATCCTTCTCCTTTCTTTTCAAGCATCTGAAGTGAACGAACACTTTGAGCATTGTGACAAAAATATTCTCCGGTATATTTATTTAGAATTTCAGTAAGTTTTCTTTCTCCATCATGACCGTAAGGAACATGTCCTAAGTCATGTCCCAAAGATATTGCATCTATCAAGTCTTCATTTAGAGATAAACAACGCCCAATTACTCTCGCAATTTTTGAAACTAATTGAACATGTAATACTCGATGTGTTATGTGATCATTCTCAAACAAATAAAACACTTGTGTTTTATCAATATATCTAGTATAAGCGAGAGAATGAATAATTCTATCTGTATCATGAAAAAAAGCTGGTCTAATATTTATTCTATCAGGTACTTTCTCCTTTTCAAATCTTTGAGCAATATTGCTAAAACAGGCATGTCTGGATAGAGTTTTATACTCTTTTCTAAGGTTATTCTCTAAAATTTGTTTTGCGATGTTTTCATCTAGTGTTGTTTTCATAAGTTGGTGAGTTTAACTTGTGCCCAACTACCCTGTAACCGTCATTGTATGACGTAACTATTTCTTATAGGTCTTATCACAGCTTTTTGTTTTTAAGCTTTTAACTATAAGTATATAGGAGGATACACGTAAGGCAATATTGGATTTCATAGTGTTTGGCTTTAATAATTAGTACTTACAAAAATAGCAGAATACCGGTATTATGCTAATAAACACACGCCTTTTTAGTTTAACGAAGTAATATTGTGGATAAATGCTATTAAATTAATTATCAATTGTTAATGATTAATGAAATAATACTTTGTGGTATTTTATTGTTAGACAGGATGGGAGGTAATATACCGAGGGAAGTTAGCATTAATTACATACTACCGCCTGTTTTTTAGCAGCAACTGCCCGGTGGGGGGGATGGTATGGTAGCCATTGGTTCCCAGACAAAATGTTAACCCTGTTTAATAATAAATTGCGCTGGGATATTTTTTTTAAAGCAGAAGTTAGGTAACACAGGTGTTGAGGTTAAAACAGGTTTCTGTTAATTAAGTATATTTGTCGTATACAGATTAAAACAATATTCTTAATGATTCAAGGTAAAGCCCAAAAAGTAATTACATCAAAATATTTCGTGATTCCTGTTGCGGTTTTATCTGTTTTATTAATATCCGTTATCCTTTATTTAGCTTCGATACAAGATCTGATTATTTTGCCTGTTTCTGATCAGTACATAATTGAAGATTATACTGATGATGTTAACGGAGGGCGAAGCGAGATTACAGAAATGAGTAATTCCGATTCTGTGTTTGTGTTTCGTTTTCAGTTGAAAGAAGGATTTTATAGCCCCTATGCTGGATTTAGGGTAACTCCTGCTGCAAGCAAACTAATTGATGCCGGTAAATACAATCAAATCAATCTTTGTTTGTCGGGTACAAATATCGATCGCTTAGGGATTGCTCTCTACACACCAATTCCAGATGAATATAACATCAATTCAGAGGATGAAAACCTGCATCATTCTTATCTGAGTATCTCAGAGAAAAAAACTAATTATCAAATTCCATTTAATCAGTTGAAGCATCCGGAATGGTGGTTAGATCTGCATCAGATTTCAGAATCAGAAATAATAAAGCCGGATTTTAGTCAGATTATTCATGTAAATATTGGATCAGCCTATGCTCCTGAAATAGAAAAAGAGAAAACATTGAACGTATATTCTATTTCTTTTACGCGAAATAATAAGTTGATTTTTATTGCATTGGCAGTAATCTATTTATCTGTAATAATGCTGTTGTATCTTTTCAATTATTGGAAAATGTTTCGAAAGACGAAAAAAGCAGAAATAACCATTGCTTATAAACCCGTTGAAATAGAAACAGGCAACCAATCAAATGATGAGATATGTATTGATTATATCAATCAATCGTTTCAAAATAATGACTTGACTCTTGACCTGGTTGCAAAAGAAACCGGTATACTACAAAGAAAAATTACTCAGATTATAAACGAACAATTCAATTGCAATTTTAAAACCTACATCAATCGAATCAGAATAAATGAAGCAAAGCGTTTATTGAGTCAAACTGATTTAAATATTGGAGAAATAGCTTTTAAAGTTGGCTTTAATAATCAGAGCCATTTTAATCGGGTTTTTAAGGTTGAGACACAAATGAGCCCATCTGAATATCGTGATTCTCAGGCATAACATTTTTTGTAAAAGGTTTTTCATTTTTTGTCAAACTGAAATTCATCGAAATATGTATCATTACAACTGAATTCAATTTTTACTTCAGTTGTTAATGGAAAATCCAAAACGATACAAGAAAACCAGTTCTACTAATCCAATATATTTCTCCTGGTTTCTGCTGATTCTATTCCTCTTTTCAGGATGCGAGAAAGATGAAATCAAGCAAACATTAACGGTAACTCCAACCAAAATTAGCATACCTGCAGATGGAGGAAGTAATTCCTTTAATATCAAAACAAATTCGCCATCCTGGCAAATATATAATTCTAATGCTGAAGAAATTGAACTTTCAAATGATCAGGGTACCAGTTCGGTAGAAAGTATCGTTGTTAATGTTACAGGCAGAACACTGATTAATCGTTACGATACACTACTTATTTCAGCAGGTACTGCTGATCCTGTAAAAGTAATTGTCCAACAACCATCGTCGGAATACTTGTACTCGCTTCAATCTGATTTGGCAAAGATTGATTTTATTGAGAAGAATATATCAGGCTCGTTTACTATTACATCAACAGCTCCATTATGGACTATTCAAAAATCTGCAAATTGGGTAGTGTTAGATGGCACATCAGGAGGTGAAGGTGAAACACAAATACAAATTGCAGTTGATGCATTATCGGGAACAAATGAACGCTCAACTTCTTTGATTATTTCGGGCGAAAATGCTAATTCGATAGAGATAACTATCACCCAGAAAGCAGGATTATACCCTGATTATAATACCACACCAATAGCCCCGGATCAGACTGGAATGGAGAGTTCAGCATTACAATTGGCTTCCAAAATTAAAATAGGATGGAATATTGGAAACACATTAGAAGCAATTGGTGGAGAAACGGCCTGGGGTAATCCTATGGTTACTGAAGAGTTGATAAAACTGGTAAAATCCAATGGTTTTAATGCCATTCGTATACCGTGTTCGTGGAATCAGTATTTAGAAAATGCAGAGACGGCTAAAATCAAATCTGTTTGGTTGGATAGAGTAAAAGAGGTGGTTAAGTACTGCGTTGATAATGATATGTATGCTGTACTTAATATCCATTGGGATGGTGGATGGATGGAGAATAATTGCACTATAGAGGCGCAATATGAGAATAATGCCAAACAAAAGGCTTTCTGGCAGCAGATTGCAACACATCTTCGTGATTTTGATGAACATCTGATTTTTGCAGGAGCCAATGAACCCAATGTCGAAAATGAAACCCAGATGAATGTTCTGATGTCGTATCATCAGACCTTTATTGATGCTGTAAGGGCAACCGGAGGGAAGAATGCATATCGGGTATTAGTGGTTCAGGGACCTTCCACCGATATTGAAAAAACAAATCAGCTAATGACATCAATGCCTGAGGATATTGTTGATGATCGATTAATGGCTGAAATTCATTACTACACACCTTATCAGTTCTGTTTGATGACAGAAGATGCCAATTGGGGCAAGATGTTTTATTTCTGGGGAGCAAATTATCATTCAACAAATTTAACAAACCGAAATGCCAACTGGGGTGAAGAGGACGACATTGAAGAATTATTTGGTTTGATGAAAAGTCAATTTGTTGACAAAGGAATTCCTGTGATATTAGGCGAGTTTGCAGCTATCAAAAGAACTTTTCTAACAGGTGATGATCTGCAGTTACATCTCAACTCGAGGGCTTATTACTTGAAATATGTTGCATATCAGGCTAAATTACATGGAATGCTTCCATTTTACTGGGATGCCGGTAATATGGGTGAAAATGCCTCAGCACTTTTCAACAGACAAAATAATTCAGTCTTTGATCAGCAGGCTCTTGATGCTCTTATGACAGGAATAGAATAAACTACATTAAAAATATTCATCAATGAAAAAATCCACAATTACTTTATTTTTTATCCTACTACTTCTGATTCCGGATAGTATTGCTCAATCGGGTAAGATGAACAGGTTGATAGCTGTTGATATTAACAACGAAAGAGGTCCGTTAAATACTATGTTTAAAGAATGCATTGGTGCCGGCAGAGCCAATGAAGGATTAAGAGCTGACTGGCAGCAGCAACTTCGTATTGCTAAAAAAGACTGCGATTTTAAGTATATCCGCATGCATGGTTTGTTAACTGATGATATGGGTATATACAAGATTGACAGGGAGGGTAATCCGGTTTATAACTATCAATATGTTGATGTGTTGTACGATTATATCCTTGAAATTGGTATGAAGCCTTTTGTAGAGCTGGGATTTATGCCAAAAGCTCTGGCTAGTGGTGATCAAACTATTTTTTGGTGGAATGGTAATGTAACTCCACCCTGGGATTATGGAAAATGGGAAGATCTGATTCGGAACCTGGTGCAACATTTTACCGATCGTTATGGTGAAGAAGAGGTTGCTACCTGGTATTTTGAAGTTTGGAACGAACCCAATCTGTCACCGGGATTCTGGACCGGAACACAGGAAGAATATTTCAAGCTTTATAAATATGCGGTAAATGGAGTTAAAGCGGTTAATCCTCACTATATGGTTGGAGGGCCGGCAACAGCGGGTGCTGCCTGGGTTCCTGAAACCATTGAATTTTGTGAGAAAAACAGGGTGCCAATTGATTTTATCAGTACGCATGCTTATGGAGTTCAGCAAGGTTATCTCGACGAATTTGGAACAACAGGAACTATTCTTAACCCTGATGAATGGGCAGTAAGCAATGAGGTAATAACCTCCCGAAAACAAATTACTGAGTCAACCAGGCCTGATCTTGAATTGCATTATACCGAGTGGAGTTCGTCATATACACCGGCCGATCCGATACACGATAGTTACCATCAGGCTGCTTATATCCTGAATAAATTAAAACAGATTGGAGATGCTGCCAATTCAATGTCGTACTGGGTATTCACCGATATTTTTGAAGAAGCCGGACCACGCTTTACTCCCTTTCATGGTGGATTTGGGTTGATGAATACTCAGGGTATAAAAAAGCCAGCATATCATGCTTATTCTTTCTTAAATCAATTGGGCGATGTTGAATTGACAAATAAGGATAAAGCATCATGGGCCTGTAAGAATAATAAGGGAGATATTCAGTTACTTTTTTGGGATTACACCTATACTTTGCCCGATGACTCTATCAATAATCAGCAATATTACATAAAGGATTTGCCTTCGAAAGAGAAAGGTGAGGTAAGTGTTAAAATTGAGGGTGTTGAGGAAGGAAACTATGAGTTGGAAGTGTTCTTAGTTGGTTATTTGAATAACGACCCATACACTTTATATGCTCAGCTAAACCGACCAGATCAACTAACCAAACGTCAGGTTGAGTTTTTAAAACGAAATAGTGACGGAAAACCAGTGCAAAGCGAATTGATTAAAATTGATTCAAAAGGGAAATGGGATAAAACATTCCCATTACGCGAAAATGATGTTTATCTGATTACATTAAAAAAGTTGTAAACAATGATTAAGAGTTTTAGTAAGTTATTGCTGATTATTCAGTTGCTGTGTTGGGTTTCTATAACAGATGCACAGAATAAGAGTCAATCAGATAATCAATATACAAATCCCATTTTTGCAGGTGATTACCCCGATCCCAGTATTCTGGTTGATGGAGAAGACTATTATATGGTCCATTCCTCTTTTGAATATTATCCGGGATTGTTAATCTGGCATTCCACTGATTTAAATAACTGGACCCCTGTGGTCAATAGCCTTCAGAAATATGTTGGATCGGTTTGGGCTCCCGATCTGGTAAAATATGATGATAAATACTATATCTATTTTCCGGCTTCCAATACTAATTATGTTATTTGGGCCGATCAGATTGAAGGACCCTGGAGCGATCCGGTTGAATTGGATATAACCATGATTGATCCCGGCCATGTGGTGGATGATGAAGGTAACAGATACCTGTATTTTAGCAGTGGCAGTTATGTACCCTTAACCCGCGATGGTTTAACCATAGATGGTCCGGTAGTTCATAGTTATGGAGGTTGGGAAATTCCAAGAGAATGGTCTATCGAGTGTTTTTGTATGGAAGGTCCTAAGTTATTTAAAAGGGGAGAATACTATTACCTCACGGTTGCTGAAGGAGGAACAGCTGGTCCCGCAACAGGACATATGGTAGTTTCAGCTCGTTCTAAATCACCTTTGGGGCCCTGGGAGAATTCTCCTTACAATCCTGTATTACGAACACAAAGTAAAGATGAGAGGTGGTGGTCATTAGGGCATTCCACTCCTTTTGAGGATGCCTATGGTGATTGGTGGATGGTACTACATGGTTACGAAAACGGATATTACAATATGGGGCGCCAAACGATGCTTTCACCCATCGAATGGACTGCTGATGGCTGGTATAAAATACCTGAAGGATATACGGTTGAAACTCCGGTAAAGAAGCCAAAAGGAAAGAAAAGTAAGGATGCATTCTCTTTGTCAGATAACTTTTCTGGCAATAAACTGAATCCATCCTGGAAGTTTTTTAAAGAAGGTAATCCTGACAGGTATGAGGTGAAAAACAATAGTGTAATAATCACTGGTAAAAGTGATAATGTTGCGGCTTGTTCACCAATGTTATGTATCCCTGAAGATCATTCATATATTGCACAGGTGGAAATGGAATTAGTAGGTGAGGCAATCGGTGGTTTGGTCTTGTTTTATAATGAAAGGGCATTTTCAGGAATTTTGGCTGATAAGGAAAATGTATTAGCTAATTTACGGGGATGGCAGTTTGTTACAGAACCCAATGTTTTAAATCGAAAAGTATATTTAAGATTGAAAAACTATGAACATACTGTAGATATGTTTTACTGTACTGATGGAAAGAACTGGATAAAAATTGAAAATTCCTTTAATTCAGAAGCCTATCATCACAATGTGTTAAGTGGATTTATGAGTTTGCGAATAGGTTTATGTTCTATGGGTGAAGGAAAGGTAATTTTTAAGAATTTTGAATATCAACCATTAAAATAAGCAAAACAAGTATCGTTATGATTAGAAGAAAACAAATAGTTCTGTTGCTATTGTTGATAGTTTTTGCACTGATATCAGCAAAAGCCCAGAAAATCTTTATCACAAATACTCAAAACAGAGATTTTACCAATCTGAATGGTAAATGGGAGTATGTGTTAGATCCTTTTAAAACGGGCGGCATGGGCGGCATGGCTGTTTATCGCAATGCGGTTGCCAAAGAAAAAACAGATCGGGTAGAGTATAGTTTTGATAAGGCCCAGACTTTATGGGTACCCGGTAGCTGGAATATTCAGGAGCCTGTGTTGACTTATTTTGAAGGAAATATCTGGTATCGGAGAATGTTTGACATGCCGGATCTTTCGAAAAACAAACGCTATTTTGTTAATGTTGGTGCTGCCAACTATATAACAACAGTTACTTTTAACGGTAAAGAACTGGGAAAACACGAAGGAGGCTTCACACCTTTTAGTTTCGAAGTTACCGATTTAGTGAAGGAGACCGGTAACTTTTTAATTATTGGTGTTAATGCAAGCCGCAGACCTGATTTTATTCCTGCCGAAGTATCAGACTGGTTCAACCATGGGGGCATTACGCGTGATGTTAAACTTATTGAAGTGCCGGAAACTTTTATCAATAATTATTTCATATCGCTTGACAAGGAAACACTCAAGTCAAAGACAAAACGAATTAATGGTAAACTGCAGATAGCCGGTGATGTGATACCTGAAAAGGCACGTATTATTATTCCTGAGTTAAATGTCAATCACGAGATAAATGTAAACAAACAAGGAGATACTAACTTCTCGGTAGATGTGAAGAAACTGGAATTATGGTCACCCGAAAATCCAAAACTATACAAAGTAATTGTTGAAGCAGGCAATGATAAGGTAGCTGATGAAATCGGTTTCAGAACCATTGAAACAAAAGGGAAACAAATTCTTTTGAATGGAAATCCTGTGTTTCTGAAAGGTATTTGCCTCCACGATGAAAATCCACTTCGTAAAGACCGGGCCAATTCTGTTGAAGATGCTGAATTGGTTTTGAACTGGGCACAGGAATTAGGATGTAATTTTATACGCCTCGCACATTACCCGCATCAGGAGAATATTGTTCGACTGGCAGATAAAAAAGGGATTTTACTTTGGGAAGAGTTACCACTTTATTGGGGTATTCAGTGGAATAACCCCGAAGTGTTGAAGAAAGCAAAAAAGCAATATACCGAGTTGATCAATCGTGATTATAACCGTGCCAGTTCAATTATTTGGTCAATAGCCAATGAAACAGCACCCATACCTGATCGTAATGCCTTCCTGGGAGAACTGGCAGATTATATCCGTACCATTGATGATACCCGTTTGCTTTCTGCTGCTTGCAAGAAGGATCAGGAGCTGGATGGCCATCCTGATAGTGTTTATACCTATAACGATCCGATTATGGATAAGCTGGATGTTATAAGTTTTAATGAATACCTGGGATGGTATGGAGGTAATCCGGATGAATGCCGAAATAAATCATTTAAAATGGGGCAGGAGAAACCGGTTATCGTTAGTGAATTTGGCGGTGGTGCTATTCAGGGATTTCATGGTGACAGTCTAACCCGCTGGAGCGAAGAGTTTCAGGAATATTTGTATATCGAAAGCATTGATATGTTTGATAAAATTGACGGATTAGCTGGTATGGCCCCCTGGATTTTGGTTGATTTTATGTCACCACTGCGTCAGTTGCAGGGTGTTCAGGATGGATGGAACCGTAAAGGTTTAATCTCTGAAAAAGGACAGAAGAAAAAGGCCTTTTATGTGCTGCAAAAATATTATGAGAGTAAATAATTGAATTTTTGACAGGATCTGTATTTTTTACAATATCAGATCCTGTTCATTTTACTATTGTTAATTGACGAAATAGAGATGCTCCCTGAAGTGTAACTATACTAACTTTGAAATTGCATAAATGTAGATAAACAGATAACCATAGAATGTTTTAAATAGAATTTCTAAGGCATAATCTATCTGTTTTGTAATTGAAAAAATAGTTCCGGAAAAATGATGCTAAAGAGGATAGTTGTTTTGTGTCTGGCCTTACTAATTGTATCGCTAGTGTCAGAATCATTTGCTAAGAAAAAAAGAATAAGAAATAATCGGCCAAGAGTGATTGTGACTACCGACGGTGAAGCCGATGACAGGGCATCGATGGTGCGTTTTTTATTAACTTGCAATGAATTTGATGTTGAAGGGATCATCAATAGCAGTTCTCAGTTTCATTGGGTTGGAGGACAAGGATGGAATGCATTTCATCCTGTTGAATGGGTAAAAGAATATATCGAATTGTATGGAGAGGTTTACGATAACCTGAGGCTGCATTCACCTGATTATCCTTCTCCTGATTACTTGTTGAGTAGGTGGAAGGTTGGTAATATAGAAAGTGTTGGAGAGGATGATATAAGAACTGAAGGTGCCGAACTGATTGCAAAGGTTTTACTGGATAAAACTGATGATCGTCCAGTATGGTTGCAGGCCTGGGGTGGTTGTAATACGATATCGTGTGCATTAAAAATCATTCAGGAAGATTATCCTGAAAGGATGGAAGAAGCGGCTGCCAAAATGCGACTTTTTTTAATCTGGGAACAAGATCAGACCTATCAGGATTATATCCGACCTAACTGGGAAAAATTCAATATTCCTACAATCATTTCTGATCAGTTTGATTGTATGGCTTATATATGGCCCAAAGTTTTGCCCAGTGAAGTGAAAAGTTATTTTGAGACTGACTGGATGAAGAAAAATATCCTGACTAATCATGGTCCTTTATGCTCTATTTATGAAAATAATGCAGGAGCGTTCAATGCTGAAGGTGATACGCCATCTTTTTTACACAGTATTCCCACCGGACTTCGCAATATGGAGAACCCTGGTTATGGTGGATGGGGTGGCCGATATGTGCCGGTACGCAACAATGTTTGGATGGATCCATTACCTGGCGCCGGTTATAAACATGCTGACGGACAGATAAGTATTCATAATAGCTGGTCGAAAATGATGGAGAACTGGAATCAAGCGGATGAAGTGATCATGAGAACAGAATACTTCAAACCTATTTGGCGATGGTTGCCTGCCATACAGAACGATTTTGCTGCACGGGCCGAATGGTGTGTAAAAGATTATGCATCGGCCAATCATCATCCGGTGATTGGTTTAAAAAAGACACCATTGAAGATCAAAGCCAAAGCAGGATCTACAATAAAGTTGGATGCTTCCGGGTCAGAAGATCCTGATGGAGATAAGCTACACTTTAGATGGTGGCATTATTATGAGGCAGGTACCTATGTAGGAAAAGCCACAGAGGATTTCGATTCAGCAAAAGCAAAAATTACTGTGCCGGATAATGCACAACCTGGTGAAACTATTCATATGATATGTGAGGTTTCCGATTCGGGGAGCCCTTCATTAACAAGGTATCAACGGGTGATTATTACTATAATTGATTAATCTTTAGTTATCTCACCCAATATTGCATGTTTTATCTGATACAATAGTATGTTTTACCGGTAAAATGCACTGAGAGTTATGAAGATATATTGTGGAGGTGGTAAATATCAATATTCTATCTTCTATCACAGAGCAAAATCATTCATTATTTGTAGATTTTCTTTAAAAATGTTTTAACTGAAACAGGTTCTCTGCCTAATATTATAGCTAAATCCTGTGTTGGATGGTCAAAATATCCATCTTTAACTTGCGTTGCAAATCCCAAATTTGCTGCAATAAATGGTTCTGGAATTCCTGCATCTTCACATTGTTTCTTGTAAATCTCTGGCTCTGGTGAAATGTAGGAAAGTTCTTTGTTTGTAATATCTGAAAGAATCGCTAATATTTCCTTATATCCGTACGATTTAGTTCCGCCAAATTCATAAGTCTTATTGTTGTGTCCTTCGGAATTCAACACCTTTGCTGAAGCAATAGCCATATCAGTTCTTGCTGCGAATGAAAGTTTTCCGTCACCTGCCGGCATGGAGAATCCTATTTCCAGTACTTTTTCACCAAGTATTAACGGTAATGATTCCATGTATGGAGCATTTCGAAGAATGGTATAATTTAAGCCTGAATTCTTAATCTCACTTTCTGTCCAGGCATGTAAATCAGCAGAGGAACTCGATTCTGTATTTTGCGTCTTATCCCCTTGGGTACTGGTATAAACAATTCTTCTTACACCACTTTTAATCGAAGCCTTAATCACATTCCCATGCACAGCTAAATTTTGTGCAGCCTCGTGTGTTGAAACAAAAAACAACGTTTCAATTTGCTCAAAGGCTTGCAATAAAGAATCGTAATTGCTATAGTCTCCGATTCTTACATCTACACCAAGAGCGGTTAGAGCTTTCGATTTTTCACTTTCTTTTCTTACTAAAACCGCAATATCTTTAGCCGGTTTTAATTTCAATAATTCTGTTATGGTTAGATAACCTAAATTTCCTGTTGCACCTGTTATTAGTATCATAAAATTATTTTTTACTGTTTGAAAAATTATTTTTGAGGAACATGACACCCATTTTCATCACAAGAGTATCCAGCCTCACTTTTATTAATTAATGATGTATATGAACCATCCTTTTCTATTATTTCAGAAAAAGTATCCATAAAAGTTTCCTTAGGTTGAGCTCCTGATAGTGAATATTTTTTATTGATAACAAAATATGGAACTCCCTGTAAACCATTGTTAAGTCCTTCTTTTATTTCATATTGAATCTCTTCTTTAAATTTGTCTGTTCGTAACATCTCCAGCATCTCTTCTCGCTCAATTCCAAATTCTGAACCTATATCGGCTAAAACATTTTCATCAGCAATGTTTTTTGCTTCCAGATATGAAGCTTCGAAAAGACATTTCGATACTTCCTTACCAAATCCCTTTTGTTTAGCCATAAATGCCAATCGGTGCGCATCTAAGGTATTAGCCATAATAACTTTATCCATATGCAATTCTACATTGGAAGCCTGAGCCATTTTTTCAATATATTTGGATTTTTCCTGAGCCTGCTTCAATGAAAATCCGCTTTGTTGAGCAATTTCACTTACTGTAAAAGCACCCTTTAATGTAGGGTTAGACTGAAAGCTTTTATAAACTACTTTAGCGTTAATACCCGATTCTTTGATTGCATTTTCAAGGTTGGACTCCCCAATATAGCACCACGGGCACAGGTAGTCCGACCAAACTTCTATAAGCATGTTTGATTTATGTTCCATTTCTCCATTTTTTGATATCACCTTACTATTATCACTGCTTATCGGCTCTGAGTTACTTGCTTTTGACAAAGCTATTGCACTTGTAACAAGCGCAAAACAGCCTATTAAAACAAGAACTGTGACCCTTCTGTTTTTATAATTTTTGTTTGTCATTTTGAATTATTTTCAAATTAATGACACAAAAATAGACACGTGTTGATTTATAGACAAATGTTTATTTACTTTGCAGTCACTTTTAACAAATACTTAGGCTGTTTTGTCTATTATTGAACACATGCTTAAGATTTGTTGATTAATTTTCAATTGTTTACTACGGAATTATGGACAGACGTATTCAAAAATCGAGACAAGTCATATTCGATACCTTTACAGATTTAATGGAGAAAAATACATTTCAGAAAATATCCATTAAAATGATTACCGATACTGCTAATGTCAATCGGGGCACTTTTTATCTTCACTTTAAAGACAAAAACGATTTGCGCGACCAATGTATCGAAATGCATCTGGATATCATTTTGACTCTGTGTACCGGAAATCATGGTGGCGGTTTTACATCGAAAAATGCAATGCTATCAACATTTGAGTACTTAGAGGAACATAGTTCATTTTATCGGGTCATGCTTACTGGCGATGACAATGCCTATTTTCGTAAAAAGATGGAAGAAATACTTCATATCGGATTGAGTGAATATTTTGAAAATAAAAAGTTCAAAGACAATCTTGATAAGACAGTAGCTACCCAGTTTATTGTTTGCGCCGGGGCAGGATTAATTGAATGGTGGTTAACAAATAAAAATGATTACAATTCAGACTATTTAGTCAATCAGTTTTGGGAAATCCTTAATTCATTTAGATAAATTTCTAGCATGAAGTGCGGAGGTATTTTGTTATCATTTAGTTTCTTCAATTAATTCATATATTTCAAATACTAGAACACCCAAGCTTTACTAAATGATATAAATGTATCCTTACTTCCCCATTGTTTTCCTGACTTTTCTGTCCAGTACCAATGTGATTGGGTCGGTGAAAAAGTTAAAATATATTCTCCTTTGGGTAGAATTGGACTCAAATATTGCAACCCTTCAACTGTTTTATTCGAATACATATCTATCCATGTATCGTGTAAAATCTCTCCTTTTATGTTTTGAATTACAACATGACCATAGCCACAGTCAATAGAGGCTACACCTCGCAATGCTATTCTTGAACCTTTGAATGAAATTGAAATAATTGCATCCTTTGTATTTGCTCGTTTGGATTTTGTGTTGTCACCTGAGGTATCTTCCCAGCTTCCTTCATACTTTACAGCATCATCAGTGTTTGATATTTCATAATCAGGTTTTAGAGGTACGTCTTTCCATTCACCTGTCTCAACATCAATAGTCCAACTTTCATGATACGCAGGCATCGAAATTTCATCGCCATTAAATACCAGTGGTTGCCATACATAAGTTGCGGTAGCACGTTGCTTAGGGAATGACCATCGGTCGCCCATATAAATGAATGTTGTAGTTTCACTCCCAACCACAGGAAAAACATAAGTAGATTGCGAATTCCAGGTAAGTGAACCTTCAGGTGCTATCACTCCTCTCATTTCCCAAGGGCCTGCAAGAGATTTTGCGGTAAAGTACATATTGTCGTTACGTTCCCAACCTGTTAAACCAGAACCAATCCAATAGTAAGTTCCATTGCATTTAAAAACCGCTGGTGATTCAGTACGGAGTATTGTGTCATGTTTTAATGTCTGTGATACCACAGTCTTGTAATCATCAGCCAATTTAAAAATATCACCATGGTGCATAATAATGTAACCTGTACCATCATCATCCTGAAATGTTCCCATATCCCAACGTCTTATGTAAGTGTCACCAAACATCAATCGTCCTTTGTATTCATATGGGCCTGTAATTTTTTTGGAAACAGCGTATTCTACAGCTGGATTTCTATAGTGGTTAGAGTCGGCATGCATATACATGATAAATTCTCCTGTCGTTGGACATTTCATAACTTTAGGACGCTCTCCAATGCATTCAGTACCTGATAATCTTCCTGTTTTATTTGGAGGCATTGCAATGCTTTCGAACCTCCAATTCATCAAATCAGATGATGAATAGCAGCTAAAACCCTCAAATCTATTATTTTCATTGTTCTTATATTCACCAAAGAAATAATATCTGTCACCCTCCCTTATAATATTTGCTCCATGAGCTGAAACATTATTTCCATCCTCAGTATACCAAGGTATACCACTAATTATTGATTGGTAATTTTCCTTTTTTTGAACAGAGCAAGCTGTAAAAATGATGGCAATAAATACCAGATGTTTTATTTGCATTTTTCTGTAATTTTCAAATTATTTATCGGCATACTGAAATACATTAAAAGGAAGTGCCTTCCCTTTTATTTTTAGTACCACAACGCCATGAGGTGGAATTTCTTTACTAATCTCCGGGGATGTTGAGACAGCAAATTCTTCCTTTGTCCATAAATCTTTTGCTGAATAGCCTTCTTTAATATCCAGACCGATTTCTTCTATATTAAAACTGTAATTCTGTAAATTATTTGTCCTATTAAGCAAAGCTACTGTTATTTCTCCGCTCATTGTAGACACTAAAGGTTTTGCCCAAACTTCGATACTGTCATTGTCAATTATCCTTCGTGCCTGATATACAAATGTTGATTGGTTGATGTCAATAAGCTCTTGATTAGTAATAATGGATAAAGTTTGCTCTGTAGTTTTAGTTAAATCATTACCTAAAATCAATGGTGAATGCATTAAACACCACATGGAAAATTGTGTCTTATCTTCTTCATAAGTCATTCCGCGTCCTACCTGTAGCATATCCATATCATTGTAATGTCCTTTAGAACAGTGCATCCATAAATCTGCATTGGCATCAATTGTTCCTAAAACAGAATTGAAGTTGGCACGTAAATCTCCACCAATACGCCAAGAATGGGCTAAATTGGTAACCCATTTACCTGGGAATTGCCAACGGCATACATTATAAACGACATTAGGTTTAATTTTTCGTGCTATTTCAGCGATATAAGTATATCTTGATTCTTCATCCAGGTTGAGCCACTTACCACCACACCAATCAACTTTTAAAAAGTCGTAATTCCACTCTTTTAAGAATAGGTTTAGGTCTTGTTCTTCATGACCATAAATTCCATTGCCAACACTAATTGTGTCTTTATCATAATGACAACCACAGGTATTGATACCAGCATCGGTATAAATACCTGCCTTTAATTCTTTTGAATGAATGTAATCGGCAAGACTTTTCATTCCTGAGGGAAAGCGTTCAGGATGGCAGATAAGATTCCCTTTCTCATCACGACCACCAAAGAAACCATCATCCAAATTAATAAATTGATACCCAAAGTCTGTCAGACCTAAGTCAACCATAGCATCAGCTTGTGATTTGATAATATCCTCGTTTATATTAACATGATAATTGTTCCAGCTTGCCCAACCCATTATAGGAGGTTGAAAGTTATCAGTATCATTAAGGTTTAATTGATTATCTGGATTATTGCATGATGAGATTATCATTATGATTATTGATAACCAAAATAGATTCGTGTGTTTCATCATTTTATATTTTTAATAAAGCACTAAAATAACAAATTCGAAAAGGAGCGTCGGCAAAAAAAAAACAGCTCTTCCCGAAAAAAATGGTTTCGTGTGTTGGCCGAGGCGTTTTTGCAGGATGTGTTGTTTTTTGTGGTTGGGTTTCTTTGTCTTTGAGCGATGGGAGAAAAAACGAAATAAATTAACTTGGTTGAACGTTATTTCCCATCAAACTGCACCGCCCAATCAACGGAGCAACAATCCAATCTTCCCATTTTTGTAATTATTTCAATTGGCCAATTTTCATCCGGTAATTGGTTTAAAAAATACACCATTGAACATCAAAGCCAAAGCAGGATCTACAATAAAGTTGGATGCTTCCGGGTCAGAAGATCCTGATGGAGATAAGCTATACTATAGATGGTGGCATTATTATGAGGCAGGTACCTATGAAGGAAAAACCATAGAGGATTTCGATTCAGTAAAAGCAAAAATTACTGTGCCGGATGATGCACAACCTGGTGAAACTATTCATATGATATGTGAGGTTTCCGATACAGGAATCCCTTCATTAACAAGATATCAACGGGTGATTATTACTATAATCGATTAATCTTTAGTTCTCTCACCCAATATTGCATATTTTATCTGATACAATAGTATGTTTTACCGGTAAAATGCACTGAGAGTTACGGTAATATATTGTGGAGGTGGTAAAATCCATTGCGCAGTTGGTAAAATCCACTGAGAGCTCCGGAAATATATTGTGCAGCCCGTAAAATTGATTGTGCGACCAGTAAAATAGACTGTGTAACCGGTAAAATCCATTGAGAGAATAGAAAAATCCATTGTGCTCACGGTATATTAAGTTGCGCATTGGGTTTCATGCACCAGAAAGTCTATCTCCAATTCTAACAATGTCGTGTTATTTGTTTAAAAGGTTATTGACTCTGTCGTTTTTTAATATACTCCAATATTCCTTATAATGTAGAAATGCTTCAGCTCTTGTTGCTGTATAGGAGAAAACTATCCCGAAGCTTTAAGATGGGAGTGAGAGCTTCCCCCAGCTAGAAAAAGCTAGCTGGGCTGGCTACTCGATAATGGTAGTATTTATTTAAATTTCTCTATTGGATGAAGTTCCATTGTGTAAAGTCTGGGTTGAATTAAATTACGTATTTGCGACTTTTCATCAACGCTTAACGAACTATAAGCTTTTCCAAATGCTTTATTACTATATAAATCCTGCAGCTGTAAAATGCATGAACTTAAACTTTCTACTAGCATTTTATAATCATCTTCTTTAGTTCTTGAGTCTTGTTTTACATAGATTTTAGTTTCCTGATAGCCTGTCTTTAATAAATTTGGCGCAGTTAAATCAAGTTTATTCAAGGTTTTATTGACAAAATAATTATAAACGGTCTGTCGGACTTCTGCTAATGAAATTTCTTGATTATCAATCAGTAATTGAGAATTCTTATTCATAGTAACTATTACTGCATCATTAACCTTAATGTCATTAAAAAAAGATTCAGGAACAAATATATTTTCGATTACAATGGAATCACTTGAATCACTTTGTACCATAGTTAAAGAACCATTCTTCATAGTACTTTGACTAAAGCTAACTAAAGATAAAACCACAATAAATGCCGGAATAAAAAGCAGAAACTTCCATTTCCAGCTTACTGTTATATTTCTATTCATCATTTTTATTCGATTTTTAATTCTACTATTAGCTAATCCGTTTGCAACTGCAAACTTCTGACAACCAACACTAAATTTTATTAGTGTCAATTGATATATAGATACATCGATGTTTGATATTAACATTTTCTGGTCGACCTGAAATTCATGAATTTGTTTTAAATCCCTTTTTAGTAGGTAGATAACAGGATTGATCCAAAAGATCGTCTGAAATAGTTGGAATAAGATATTGTCAATTCCATGTGCCAACTTGTAATGCTGAATTTCGTGCTGTATAGCAATTTCCTTCTCTTGGTTTGATAAGGTTTTTGGTAGTACAATATTTCTGAGGTATAAGAATGGGGTAATATTTTCTGATGATATAATGACATTGAACTTTTCATAGGTGGTAATACTCGATTTATTTATCAAAGAATAAATACGGATATGATTATATACATGAACTAAAAGGGCTAATAAACCACCTAAAACTGTAATATATTTAATTAATTCACTCCATGAGAATTTAGAAACTGAAACAGGTGTTATTACTGAATGAACAATATTAAAATCATTCGTAACTACTAAATTTATTGGATTCAATGTATAAACAACATCGTTGAAGTTTGAATACAATGCAGATAAGGGTAAAAGAGAAGAGATAATCACCGAGCTTAGAATATACATCCGTTGACCCTGAAAAAACGTTTCTTTTCTTAGAACATAATGAAAAAAGAACCAAAAAATCAGGATATAAACATTTGCATATATGTAATATGTTAAAGCCGACATATTATTTGTTTTTTATAGATTCAATTAGTTGTTTGATTTCTTCAACTGATAAATCTTCCGATTCAACTAATGAGGAAATAAAGGATTTGTATGAATTGTTAAAATATTTTTTAACCTGTTGTCTAACATTCTTTTTAACAAAGTCTTCTTTTGTAACTAAGGCATAATATCTAAAGGTAGAGCCGAAATCTTCATGTCCGATATAGCCTTTTTGTTCCAGGTTTCTTACGATTGTCGAAATAGTGTTGTAATGAGGTTTGGGATCGTCGAAAGATGAAATAATATCTTTTACAAATGATTCATTATTCTCCCATAAATAATTCATGATTTGTTCTTCTCGATTTGTCAGTTTCATATTATCAGATTTTATATTACAAAACAAATATAACTATAATATTTAGTTATACAACTATTAAATATAGTTAACTAACTATTTTGTGTAGTTTTCCTTTGTGTAGCCAGTAACGTTTTTAGAACTTGTAAATCGGTAATCCTTAATTTGTAGTGACTTGGCGGTAGTTTTTTATTCTCCCAAGTTTCCAGTCTTAACTTCTCCGTCTCTTCTGTAGTTTGCTATGATAACTCCATTTGGTGTAATTGTATTTTCAATTAACTTGAATCCTGCCTGTTTTACACCCTCACCGAATAATTTTTTTCCTTTACCAAGAGTTATAGGAAAAATTTTCAACCAAAGCTCATCGACTAAATCATTTTTTAAAAGCAATTGGATAAGTTCACTACTTCCCCATACCTTAATGTCAGAACCACTTGTGTTTTTTAGCTTTTTTATGTCTTCTACGTTTTGTATAAAAAATGAATTATTCCATTCAGAAGTAGTTCTGGTATTTGATAAAACGTATTTTTTAACCTCATTTATTTTTGGCCACATTTCTGAATTATTAGGCCAGAAATTTTCCCAATTTTCAAATGTCTTTCTTCCTAATAATAAATCAGCAGGTTCCATTTGCTTTTGTATTATTTTTCCTGATATTTCATCTCCATAGGGTACAGTCCACCCACCATATTCAAAGCCACCTGAAATATCTTCTTTAGGTCCACCTGGTGATTGAATTACACCGTCTAATGACATAAATTCCAATACAATAATACGTCTCATGTTACTTGTTTTTTAAATTACCACCAACAGTAAATTGTATGAGTAGAGGCCGATTACCTTGTGAATTCCTGTTAAACCGACACGTAGTTTGAATTGGCTACAAACCTTGATATTTAGCACATCGCCTGCTATAACTTATACAAAATGATACAAACCGTTTTTTGTTTATCTAAGAATTATTAATCTATCATTTCAATTAGTTGTCTTTGGTCGCATTGAATACAAGTTTCCCGGTTTTTAAACCTTTTGCTTTAGCGATAATTTCAATTTTACCACTATTGTTGGATGTACGTAACACAATAAGACATTTCCCATTAATCGTACTTCGTTTATTTCCCTGCCAGGATTCGTCTGAGAAGATATCTGAATTGGCAACCCCTGCTATTGTTGCCGGTCCAGTCACACTAAAATTGATTAGTTTATTTTCGGGAACAACATTCTTCTTGTTGTCCTGTAGGCTTACCTGAATATAAACCAAATCAGATCCATTGGCCATTAATGTTTTTTTATTTGGAGACAGAACAATATGGGTTGATTTTTCGGATGTAGCAAGTGTATCGCTTGCAACAATTCTATTGTTTCGTTTACCTATTGCAATCAATTCTCCAGGCTGGTAATTAACATCCCAATAAAGAATAGGCTCTTCCCCAGGTTTAAATTCCTTACTTCCTAATGAAGTATTATTTAATATTAATTCAATTTCGTCACAATTTGTAAAAGCCTGAACCTCCAGTTTATCACCGCGTTTAAAGTTCCAATGATCCAACATCGGATACCAACTCCAGCGTTTGTTAGGATAGTGTTTATCCCATGCGTTATATTTCACCGTATCAGGTTCCTTTACCATTATTTTAAGTTTAGGATTTTCGGTATATAGCGATTGGTATATATGACCAATCGGAGTTATTTGCTCATCCATACCATAAAAGGCTCTTTCCCAGCTTTTGTTTGGCCATAATGATTCACCCAAATAAGATAAGGCAGTCCAGTAATAGTGACCAATAACATGTTCTTTGTCAAATTCCAACATGGATATTTTTCGGGGTCCAAAGTCAAGATTTGTACCCGTCTCTGATGCTATGAACATCATTTGCGGATAGTTCTCATGGTCCATGTCGAAAAAATTACCGGTATAATTCCAGCTTACAACATCCATATTAAAAGCCATGGCCGGTGGCATACTTTTCATAAATTCATCGTGGTTATTCCAGTTATCCCATTCGCATTGAATATCTTTTCTGGCGGGAAAAAGAGCGGCAGTAACTTTTCGTGAAGGATCAAGTTTATGAACGAATAAAACCAATTTTTGCAGTACATCGGCTCCTTGCATTGCAACATCTTCTTCGGTCTCAAATCTTTTATCAATTACTTTTCGCTGTTTATCTACTTCATTCCCAACGCTCCATATGTAAATTGATGGATGATTCCTATCTCTTTTGATGAAACGTTCCATGTCCTCTTTCCATATATCCCGAAATGCTATTTCACCACCATAATACTGTGACGTCCATTTATCGTAAGCTTCTGCTATCACCAGAATGCCCATCTCATCACAAAGATCCAATAATACAGGTGCATGTGGATTATGACTTAACCGAATAGAATTACATCCCAGATCTTTTAATTGCTGTAAGCGATAACGATAGCCTTCTTTTAATGCCACTGCACCCAGACAACCAAGATCATGATGCACATCTCCACCTTGAGCAAATACTTTTTTGCCGTTCAATAACAATCCCTGATCGGGAGTAAGCTCGATACTGCGTATTCCAAAACGGGTTTGATGATCTCCCTGTGGTTCTCCATTAAACGATATTTTTGTTTTTGCATAATATAGCTTAGGCGATTGTGTATTCCACAACTCGGGGTTAGTCACCTTAAACTCCTGATGAAACGTATGATTTTTGAAAAACTGAAGATACACGACGTCTTTTTTAGCAGCTACCACTGCTCCATTGGAATCAATTATTTCTGTTTCTAATGTTATTTGGCCTTCTTTGCCATGGTTATTAACGATATCGGTTTCAACTATAATTTTTGCAAAATTATCAGTTGCTACAGGAGTGGTTATATATGTTCCATTATGGGCAACATACACAGGATTGACCTTCTTTATCCAAACATCACGATAAATTCCTTCACCAGTATACCAGCGTGATGTACCTTTCACCCTGTTATCGAAATGTACAGCGATCACATTCTTTTGACCATACTTTATATAAGGTGTTAAATCATATTCAAATCCTAAATACCCATTCAAATTTCTCCCCAATAATTGGCCATTTATCCACACCTTTGAATCTCGGTAAATACCATCGAAATCAATTAATACATTTTTGTTTTGCTCACTTCCAGGAATAGTAAATGTTTTCCGATACCAACCTTCATTATAAGGAAGCCATCCATTTGCATCGGTTGAATTATCTTTATCAAACTTTCCACTAATACTGGCATCATGGGGAAGAATTACAATTTCCCAATTGCTGTCATCGAAATCGGGTTCTTGCGCTCCTTCATGTTCATCAAGGGCAAATTTCCAATCTGAATTGAATAGTTGTTTGCTTTGAGCGTATGAAAAGTCAATCATACGAAAAGCAAATATTAAAGTAATAAAATAGATTTTTGCCATATTCGTGTTTGTTAATTTAAATGGTCCCTATGTTTGCAGGATAAAGTCATATCATCTCGTCGTGATGTCACTTAACAGTAGACAAAGACGTCAGGACAAGTAAACCAAGCCATGCTTTATTTCCAGCGTGTTGAGTGGCGTTATTTTTCATATTCTTTTTTGTAAAAAACTTTCAATGTGTCAATTTGTCCAGACTCTTTTATTACAGCTTTATATTTATACTCTGAATAAAAATCAGTTTCTCCTCCTGGAGAAAATCCATTGACCTCTTGAATAAACACACTGTCTGAAACAAATGTGGTTGTTGTGTTAGTTGTAGATTCGCAAGTGCTTTTCCACTCTGTTAATGAAATTGTGTTAAGTAACTTTCC
The DNA here is from genome assembly GCF_963674565.1 of uncultured Carboxylicivirga sp. Lineage (NCBI taxonomy): Bacteria > Pseudomonadati > Bacteroidota > Bacteroidia > Marinilabiliales > Marinilabiliaceae > Carboxylicivirga > uncultured Carboxylicivirga sp. The sequence goes on along the minus strand of NZ_OY771430.1, from coordinate 2,664,054 downwards.
GTTTCTGTCAATAATTAATAGTTCAATTCCTTCGTAACATAGGTCCCAAAACAGAGATATGGTTTCCAATCTTAAATCATAAATAGAGTTTTGCTTCGAAATATAAAAGTTTGGGAGTCTTGAGTCATAATTATAGCTATTACCATCTATCTGTTTTAAAATATTGTTGAAGTATGTTTTATCAATTTTCTTCAAATATTTCGATTTATAGCTACCGTATTTAAATGTCTTTAAGTGGCTGTACCTAAAATTAGAAGAAGTGTCAGGATTGATAATACTATAACTTTCTTTGATTTCTTGTTTTTCTTCATTAAGGTTTTGTTTTACAGAATCCTTAGTGATTTCAGCGGAGATTTCTTTTGGGGATTTTGTTGAATTTTCATTTTCTCTTTTTGATATACAGCTTATAAAAATTAGCAATATCACCATTAAATAAGAGTATCTCATATTTCAGAATTATGGTTACGCTTTAATATTGTAATTGCAATCTGGTTAAAGCCCAACAGTTTGTATAAGAATATTAGCCGACTGCGAAACTTGAACTTTTCAAGTTAAGGCCAAATTCCATACGGGCTATAATTTCTTATTTACTACTATTTTGGCTATTATTATACTTGGTTACCTGCTGGCTTTCCTATCGTTAATACCAAAATAAACGCTATCAAAAATCCAAAACAAAGATAAATAAATAAATCTCCAACTATTGAATATATCGTGCTAATTCCATTTTCTTGTATGTTGGCTATCATTACTTTATTGTTGTCGTCAAAACTGCTAGATTGACTGATCATTTCTCCATATGGCGAAATTATTGCAGAAAGTCCAAATCTGGTCGAGCGGATTATTGAGTGTCCTTGCTCTATTGCTCTAAAAGCTGACATTTTCGTATGTAATGGGTCTATTCCACGCCAATCTGATGCTGGAACTGCAACAATATCAGCTTTTAATTTTCCAAATTCTTGTGCGATATACGGAAAATCATAATCGTAGCAAATTGCTCCGCCAATTCTACTTTCAGATATCTGAACTGTCTGAAAAGGTTTTGTTCCTTGAATGGCAGGTTCCCCAGGAACAGGTTGATGTTTTAGATATGAATATACGATTTCTCCATTTCCGTTGATAAGTACAAACTTATTTTCATATTTAAATGGATTTTCAGAGATAGGTATTACATAAGATGCAACGATTGAAATGTTTTTCTTTTTTGCAATTGCCTTTATTGAGTTTTGGATATCTTTTTCATTACTTGGCAGTGTGAAAAATGAAGCTTCATTCCACACTACTATTTTCGCACCAAAATCACCAGCTTTTTCCGTTTTTTTGAGTAAATCAGATATTACTTTATCGTTACTTTCTTTTGTTGGTAAAGGCAAACCGCTAACTGTTGAATTTGTCCCTACTGTTGCAACAGTCATTGTTTTAACTCCTTTTGATTTTACAATGTCAATACGAATTGAGCCAAAAACAATAACAATAATTAGAATTGAAAGTGGTATATAGAATGATAATAAATTTGCTTTCTTCCTTGTAATTAATTGAGCAACTGAAACATTTACCCAATATATTAGGAAACTTAATCCTGCCATTCCAAATACAGAAACAAATTGCATAACATTTAAACTATTCGATTGTGAATATGCTATTACTCCCCAACTTGCAAAAGGTGTAAAGGTATATTGTATCCATTCCATTATTATCAGGATTATTGGAAATAGCAGTATTGACAATTTATGATTTTTAAATTTATCCCAAATCAAGTAAGCTGGTAAATGGAACAGACTTATTGGAATAGAAAAAAGGAAAATCATTAAAAATGGTATTGGTGGAGTAACAATTTTCAGAACGACAATTGACCACGCAATAATTAAAGCAATAATAAAAAGTAATCTTGATTTCCAACCCGTTGTATTACTTAGATATAACAAAAATGGAACGACAGAAAACCACGCAAAGAAGTCAACACCAAATGACATATGTGTCATTGAAATAGTTGCTATTCCAATCAGTAAAAACCATAATGGTTTCAAATTTTTAATAGATAAATTCATTTCTTTCATTTTTAATCGTTTAAACTCTTTTCAAACTTAGAACGATAAAAAATGTGCTCAATTAACATTTGATAAAAAGCAATTAACTCATCAAATCTTTTCTTAATCTGCTCAATGATATATTTGTAATCCCAAGATATGAAGCAATATCTGTATGTGGGATTAAATTCTCTAATCCTTTATGCTTTTGTCGAAACTCAATTAGTCTTTCTTTTGCGGTAAATGATGCTAATCCTATTTCTTTTTCAACTTTTGATATAAGTTCATTTTGTAGAACTGTATTTGCAAAATTTCTTATTTCGATATTTTCAATCATTAAATTTTCAAATTCTTTGGCACTGATTGAAGCTAATTCTAAATTGGTTAATGCCTTGAAGTATAGATTTGAAATATTCTTAGTAGTTCTTATTTGGTAAGGTGATAAGATACTGTTTTCTGTGAATAATGATATAGTAATTTCATCTCCATCTGGATTTATTAAATAGCTTTTACAAACTCCACTTAGAATAAAATATTCCTTTTCGTTTCGTTTGTTTCTTTGAATAAAAGTTTCTCCTTTTTCGAAAGTTTCAAATTTTAGTAAACATTCTATTTCCTGAAATGATTTGTCTGAAATAGGTGAAATCTTATTGATGATATTTTTTACGATGTCGTTCATTTTTTAAGCTTGCAGGTAAACGTTTGCAGGATGAAGTCGTGGCGCGTTAGTCGTGGTGTCGAGTCACCAGAAAGGGGGACTAAGACAGTAGACAAAGGCGTCAACACGAACTAACCGAGCTTTGCTTTATTACAGTATGTTGAGTGTGGTTTTTTAGTAATTCTTCTTGGTATGTTAATAGTTTTCGTTTTATTAAAAAATACTTTCTGGATAACAGGAAGCCATAATTATTTATTGCGGTATAAAGTAAATTAAGGTTTTCGTTAAAATATGAGACTCCACCAAAATATTCAAGTGTTGTAGATGTATATTTTTCAAGTTTTTCTTTTATTTCCACTGTAATCTCAGAATGTAATATAGGGTCAACCAATAATTGATTTAGTTCTATTTTCAATATTTCTTCAAAAGGTTTTATTGTTTCGAAATTAGCTCTAATCTGTTCAAATGGCGTTGTGACATTAGTAAATTGCAGATTGTTTAAAAGTTTGGTATAAGTTTCAAATTTAGAATCAAAGATTTTATCAAATTCAAAAAGCTCAACATAAAGTTGTTCTAATATATTTGGTATGTCCTGTTGTTGTTCTATGCTTCTAAAGTATTTATATATTTCTAAATCATTATTCTTTATAATTTCGTTAAGTTGTTCTAACTGTGGGTTTAGTTCTGCAATTAATTTCGCAGAGTTTTTGCTTTTAAACCGAAGTCCGTTATAATCAAAGCTTTTAACTGAAATTATTTTGTTTAAAATATTTGTTAGTATTTGAATATCATTTTGTAATGCAACGGATGTATATACTAAGTCTACTTTTTCATCAGAAAATAATTCATCTATCGTTATTTTATTATTAATGAGTTTATCATCCTTCAAATCAAAAATTAAAGGATTCTTACTGTTATAATAGCCGTTGTAAATTTTTGAAAACGAATTAGCTAATATTTCTTTTTTATATTCTTCAAGAAATTTTTCATGTGTGATTTCATGAGTTTTACCTTGATAATTAACAGATTCAAATAGCTTTTTGGCAATATGGTTTTGTGTTTTGGAAATATCTTTAAATATGTTATTTGCCAGTAAATCCGATTCATATTTTACAGAGAATCCTGTTTTTTCTAATCTGCTTACCCTTTCCTCTGTCGTTGGATGTGAAGCCCATTGGTCCTTAATAATTAATTTCGATTTGTTGTATTTACTTTGTTCTTCTATAGAAATTTCTGGTAGCCCATTTGTTAATGGAAGACTATTTAATTCGGCAAGAAAATTAATAACTAAAGATTGATCTTGATATAAATTTACACTTTTGATATTTTCGGAAATTCTATCGTCATAAAAATTTAAAACCTCGTTGAGAGAATGGTCAGCCAATGATATTCTTAATAATGCATTTTTCAGAGGTTCGAATCCGGTTATACTTGCTGCAATTTCATCTGCATGGAATTCCATTTCTCTTGCAAGTCCAAGATAGTTTTTATTAACAACAATATATAATTTCCTTAATATCCACTGAATACCTTCATTTATTTTACCTGCGATTATTACAAAAATTGAAAAATAACCACTAACAGATGCCCATTTTTGAACAAGACTTTTATAAGATTCATTTTCAAAAAGCATATTGAAAATTACTTGATTTACATTATATACATAACTTCCAACTTTCATTGTACGTTGCGAGAAATGACCGAATTCGTGTGACAATATCGCTTTTAATTCTTCTTTTGTTACTGTATTAACTAAACCTAAACCAATTAATAGATTCTTCCTAATTGGCAAGAACATGCTCCAAAAACTTGAGTCGTAAAATACTGCGGCATTAACTTCTGATGATAAATATACTTTTTTAGGGAAGTTAGTCCCCACATTTTGAACTATTTCCTTAATCATTTTAAATAATTCAGGTTCTTGTAGTTCATTTATTTCTATTAGATGTGATCGGTCTACTTTATGAGATTTAAAAATAAATTTTAATAAGAAAATTAAAATCAATACCCCCAGACTGGCAAGTCCTATTCCCAATGCAATTGTAAAAAGCATTGGCTTAATCAAAATTAAAAACACTCCTCCAGCTATGCATAAACCTGTTAGCAATACTGCTAATAACAAAATTATTAAATACGTAAATGCAAAAAGGTTTATTGCTAATATAGCTTTTATTGCCTGACTCTTAAACTCTTTAGATAAGTGAATTTCTCTTTTAATCATATTAAAATGTAAACGTTAGGTTCTCTTTTTATATTACAGACAAAGGCGTCAGGACAAGTAAACCGAGTCTTGCTTTATACCAGCTTGTTGCCAACTGGGCTTTTTTAATTGTTGTAGTTATATTTCTGAAAGCGTTCTTCTTCATTTTCAAGGTCGCTCCAATCAAACTCATAAAGTTCATCTTCAGTCCAGTTTGTAGGTTCCTTAATTCTAAAAACTCCCCCTGTTGAAGATTCCATTTCGTAAAAGTCATAACCGCTTGCACTTAATCCAACTTCTGAGGCAGAGAAGTTCTCGCTACGAAACTGAGAATGAATAAGACAAAGCAATCCAGATACTGCGTTCAATAAATTACCAAGGTTTGCGTATTTAAAATTGTCATGTCTATCATGTTTACTCATATTGTAAGCCTGATACCATTCTAGAGATTGATTATTAGTGGACCAAGCTTTAAAAGGTCTGAATTTTATTAATTCCGAAGTAGCCCATTGTGGTAGTCCAACTTCATAATCTGAAAGATGATGACTAGAATTTACTTTTTTATATACCCTAATATTATAAATCGGGTTTTTAAATCTGTCTAGGTCAGGTTCAAAGCTATTTTCATTTAGTATTGCTTTAAAGTTAGCTTCTATTTCTATACATGTTCTCATGAATAATTCATGAATTCTGAAAGAAAAGGAGTTAAAGCTTTCTGCGCTCGGTTCAATATATTCAAATAATTTTTCTAGGTCTTCGAGAATTAATAGAAATGCTCTTACATAACTATGTCCAGATTTACAATATTCCTTGTCAATGATATATGCCCAACTACTATAACCCGCATTTGATAATTTTGGATTGACTGGTCGATATATACGTTTATAAGGTTTAGTTATGCCCATTGTATTATAATATTTTTCTTAATTGTAGTGTTTTTTGCCTTGTTGGTAACGGATGGCAATAAGAAAAGTAGCGCTATTTATTGCGTTTCACTATCCTGGTATACCAGCCGCTAATTAATTGCTATTTAGTTAAATACTAGCACTTTCCCGCGCTATTTTTTTTATTGTTTGTTGTGCCGACGTGCTTATTCATAATCATACGCTTTCTTTCTTGTCATTCGTTTAAGCTCGGATTTTGAAATCACAGCTTTTAACGTTTTCACTTTACTCTCAATTATTATCGGTGTTTTCTCAATTTTGTTTTTCAATGCATCATTTAACCAATCAACATTCCAAATCTGTTCGTTCTTATCAAGAACTTTTTTACAAATCAATTCTTCATACTTCAATGAAGTATCTATTTTCACAGTAAGTCGTTGTAACCAAATATGTAACAAGTCTGAATTTGGAATCTGTTGAAATTTATCATAAATACGTTTGATTATTTTCTTTCTCTCTTTACGTGAATCAATTTGTTTTAGTAAATAGCTTATGATTCCTATCGATGTTGGAACAACTCTTGGATTTCTATATGCTATTTCTGTTGTGATGCTTATTAATGTTTCTACGTTTCCATCTTTCCGTTTGCTCTCTTTCGCAACTTTTAAGAAATCACGCATTTGAGTATCAAGAGTTCCAGAATTCGGAAAATTCTCCGATAATAAATGTAACTGTATCAACCATTTTTGTTTATTACCTGTAATCCGTTGATTTGCTATCCAATATCGTTTATCAGGTTTTAAAGAACTTTTAATAATATCATCAGAAGCTTCAGTTTTTCCAGCATTCAATTTTAGTCCCATTTCGGTTAAAAGTTCAGACAGGACTTTGGTTATCTGTTCAGCCTCAAAAGGATTATTGGTGAAAATCCTGTAATCATCTCTATATCGAAGAATTTTATAGTCATTAATTTTTAGGTCATTCAATTTCTCCGATAAAAGTAAATCAACATACCCAAGAACTATTTCTGCTATAAAATCCATTAATGTACTACCTTGTGGTATGCCATTCGTTTGACCGTAACTCATGTCTTGCAGATGGTTGTCAATGACATTTCCTAATAAAGAGCCCTTTCTCTTTTTCTTTGCTATTTCCTTCGTGTGAATAGACCAAGGTATCGAATGAGTATAAATTGAACCGTAGCAATCAGTTATATCGGTTTGTAAAATGTATCGGTAGTCTAATGATAGGTTTATTGATTTTTGCTCTATCATTTGCCATCATGTAAAAATCTGTGATTCTCTATCAGTTTTATCCTCAGTTTCTGAAATCATTGGTAAGCTATGACACTCAATTTTGTCATTTAGTTGAAATTCAGAAAATCTATCTGTTATAGTTTGCCAATTATCTTTCTCAGTGATTTTATGAACAAGAGATACATACAAGGCAGGATTTATCAGTTGAAAAGGTCTCCAAGAGTATTTTCCATCTTTATTTGTCAAAATTCGATAATTAATATCGTCAAATTCTCGTGGATTAGTTTTCCTTAAATCAGAAAGTCTTTTTCCTGTCAAGCTTTTATCTACCTCGTTTATCAAATCTTGGAATTTAAAATAAACTGGTAAATCAAAATTGACATAGCTTTCCTCTTTTAGTAGGAATTCTCTGGCTTTATTTTCATTTAAATCTATTATCCTTTTCACTTATCTGTTAGTTTGTACAGGTTTTCTTGCATGCGGCACAACTACTTTATAAACGCTATTATTAAACTAAATAAATTAACTGCCTGATATATTGCATCAAAATCGTTTATAATTAATTGTAATTGGTTATATAAACCAGACGTTTATAAAACGATTAAATATAAACAAAATAATTATTTATTAGGTATTATGTAAATTGTATTCGTTGGAATTTTGGGTGTTGCTCAATACTAAATAAAAACAGCAAACGCTCTTAGACTTATTAATAAAACAATTTTAATGCGGTAAAAGCCATGGTGGGATTGGAAAAGAAAAAATTACCTTGATAGGAGGTTGTGAAGGATTCAAAGTAAATTAATAAAAAAGAGGTGAGATAAGTTTGAATTGTACTTACTTTGCAAGATATTTTAAGTTAGAGGAAATAGATGGAATGTAGAGCAAACTGTGGAGCCTGTTGTATTGTGCCAAGCATATCTTCGCCCATCCCGGGCATGCCTAAGGGTAAACCTGCCGGGGTTAAATGTGTGAATTTAAGCGATGATTTTTCCTGTAAAATTTTCGGTCATCCTGATCGACCAGGCGTATGTGGTGGTTTTACTGCCGAGAAATTGGTTTGTGGAGATACCCAAAAAGATGCCTTCAAAATTCTTTCCGAGCTGGAAGGAATTACCGTAAATGTGAATGACTTCAATAATTAGAAAGGAATAAAGAAACAGCCTCTGTTTTTAGTTAGAGTAGATTTGCAAGAAGATAAAATCCTTCAACAGTATCTGTAAATACTATTTTGCAGAACAATAGCGTCCTAAATAATATTTGATGAAGAAAGAAAGCAACTGTTTATAAAAGGCCTCAGTTGGCGAGCAAAAAAACAAGGTTGAATTGACGATTAAAAATCGTTTTTTGTTTGAGTTGAGCGCAGCCAACGAGTTTAAACGATTTCAGTCAATTGACCGTAGTTTTTTTAGTGAGACAGGTGCAGCCTTGACTCGATAGCTATCGAGTTTCTTTGCTTCGTTTCTTGCATCAAGGCAAGAAATGAAGTCGGGTTTGGGCGAAGCGCCAATTTGAAAAATAATTAGGACAGAATTGTTTGCAGAACATAAAAATCTCCAGATACATCAAAAAAGTACTTTTAAACATTATCAGGCGATAAGATAATTTATCCAATTTTCTATTTTTGTTTATTAAATTCAATTAGTGGTTTTTTTTCATCATTAATATCAATTCTAATAGTGCATAATGAAAAAGATTGGTTATTGGCTTTATCAACCCTATAAATTCTTAATATTTATACCTTTATTTTTGGTTTTTAGCCTGCTGTTTTCGATTCTGGCTGCCTCTTTTTCAATCTTGATTAATCCCAGGGTAGGCAGCTTTTGGGGAGCTTCGTGGGCAAAATTCACAGGTTATATAACCCCAATGTTTGTTACTGTAAAGGGTAGGGAAAATATTGATAAGAACCAATCGTATGTAATAGTAGCCAATCATCAGAGCGGATATGATATTTTTCTGTTGTATGGATGGATCGGTATTGATTTCAGGTGGATCATGAAAAAAGAACTGCGTAAGGCTCCTGCCATAGGATATGCAAGTTATAAGGTAGGACATATATTTCTGGATCGATCATCACCAAGGGCTGCAATGGAGTCAATTAACGAAGCCAAACAGAGACTAATCAACGGAACATCTGTTGTTATTTTTCCGGAAGGCACCCGAAGTGGATCAAACAAAATGAGTAGTTTTAAGAAAGGCGCATTTAAAATAGCATTTGAACTTGACTTACCTATATTACCCGTTACACTGGTTAATACCCACAAAATCTATAACAAAGGATTTAATCTTTTACCCGGTTCAGTGGAAATGCATATTCATAAACCCATCAATACATCTGAATATCACGATCGACAAGATGAGTTACGGGAGTTAACCCGTGAAACAATTGCCTCGGCATTAACTCATAAGAAAGTTGAGGTTCTAACACCTGTGGGTTAAGGTACTAATTAGGTGTTTTAGTGTATTTGTTTTCTTAACTTTGGATTAAGCAGTAAATTTGCGATTTTCAACCTGGTAATAATTTCATTGCCGGTATATTTAATGTTAGTTGAATGAAATATTTAATCATTTCAGTTTTGCTGGGTATTGTTACCTGTTGGTCTGTTAATGCTCAATCCGGTCAAAAGGGTAAATGGAGTTTACATACAAAATCTAAAAAGGCTGTTGCCTTATTCGCTTCAGCAGAAGAGATGTACAGCAAGGATAAACTCGACGAGTCGGTAAAGCTTTTGGATGATGCAATTGATAAGGATCCGGAGTTTATTGAGGCTTATTTATTAAAGGCTGATATTTATTTCAGAACCAGTCAGCATAAAAAAGAAATTGATTGTATAAGCAAAGCCATACAGGTTGATAGCATGTACTTTGTTTCGGCTTTTTATAATATGGGTGTTGCCCAATTTAACATTGGAGAGTATGCTGCTGTTGAAGGCTGGATGAACCGATATATTGAGAAGGTGCGAAGTCAGCAGTCGAAAAATAAAGCCCGAGCATATATTCAGAGGGCTAAGTTTGCTGCTAAAGCTGTTTCTGATCCGGTTGAGATTCTTCCTATAAATATGGGTGATCATGTAAACAGTTTGTACGACGAATATTGGCCAAGCATCAGTGCCGACGGTCAGAAACTGGTTTATACAGTGCTGGTGCCACGAGATACTTTGGCTTTTATGAACAGTTCTCTGCAAAAGAATTCATTAAATTTTAGGGAAGATTTTTATACTTCGGAATATGTCGACAGTGTATGGACCATGCGTGAGGCTGTTTACTCAGTTAATACCGATGGTAATGAAGGTGCGCAAACCCTAAGTGCCGATGGCAACTGGATGTTTTTTGCAGCCTGTGGACGAGACGATAGCAAAGGAAGCTGTGATTTGTATTTCTCGAAACGAACTCGTGATGGCTGGACAAAACCGGTTAACATTGGTGGCCCGGTTAATTCTCCTTTCTGGGAGTCGCAACCCAGTTTTTCAGCAGATGGAAGAACCCTGTTTTTTGTTAGCAGCCGCCCTGGTGGAATAGGTAAAAAAGATATTTGGAAGGCTACACTACAGGGATACAAAAAAGATGGGACACCTTTCTTTGGTGATCTTGAGAACCTGGGAAGCAATGTTAATACGCCAAGAGATGAGAATTCTCCGTTTATTCATCACGATAATCAAACCTTATATTTTTCTTCTGATGGATGGCCCGGAATGGGGAAGATGGATCTGTTCCTGACTCGTCAGAATAAAGAAGGAGTGTGGTCGGAACCTGTAAACTTAGGATATCCTTTAAATACTGCTGCCGACGAAATTGGACTGGTGTTAAATGCGAAAGGAGATATGGGTTATTTTTCTTCTGATGGTAAGCATAATGGTCAGGATAGTAAAGATCTGTACCAGTTTGTAATGCCTAAACGAATCAGGCCTGTTCCATCGGCCTACGTTAAGGGGCGTGTGTTTGATAAAGAGACCCATAAACAACTTAGTGCTTTTCTGAAAATAACAGATCTGGCAAAGGGTAAAACAGCTATGTATGCCGAATCTACTGATTTTTCAGGTGAATTTCTTTTTTGTCTTCCATTGGGAAATGAGTATGGACTAAATGTAGAGAAAGAAGGTTACCTGTTTTATTCGAGTCATTTTAATGTGAATGATGTCAGTTCGGTTGAGAATCCTCAGATATTAGATGTTTACCTGAGCCGTATCCAGCCGGGCGAACGTATTGTGCTCAGGAATGTATTCTTTGAAACAGACTCTTATATATTAAAGGAAGAATCGAGTCTCGAGTTGGATAATGTGGTTCGTTTACTAAAGATTAATTCCACAGTAAAGGCTGAAATTGGAGGACATACTGATAATATTGGAACAGCTGCTTACAATATGGATTTAGCGCAGAAACGTGCCAGAGAGGTATATAATTACCTGGTAAGTAAAGGAGTGAAAGCGGAACAATTGAAATACAAAGGATATGGATTTAATCAGCCTGTAGATACCAATGAGACGGAAGAGGGAAGAGCTAATAACAGGCGAACGGAAGTGAAGATATTGTAATAAAAAAGCTGCCCTAAGGCAGCTTTTATTTATTTAAGTATTTTGATAACGTATCCATAAGAATCTGCAGTCGGATTGGCTTGGCCAGATAATCATCACAACCTGCTTCCAGACATTTTTCTCTTTCGCCAGACATTACATGTGCTGTTTGTGCAATAACTGGTATTTCAGAATTAATAGCTTTTATTTCACGGGTAGCAGTGTAGCCATCCATAATAGGAAGTTGAAGATCCATCAAGACTAAATCAATTCTATTTTCCTGGAACAGTGTGATAGCCTCTTTGCCATCTTTTGCCCATAGAATTTTGGCATTGGTTTTTCGAAGTGCAGCATCAAAAAATATTTTATTGGTGTCAACATCTTCAACAACTAAAATCACTTTGTCTCCCCAGTTCTGAACCAGTGAATTGTTTAATGCATCCGTACTCATATCGATTTCGGAATTTTGAGTTTAGAATTCTAAATTATGGTTTGTTTGCTTCTTTTCAAAATCGTAGCTAAAAAAACATCTGTTCGTAAAGCTACGAATTAATTTTAAATAATAGCTATTTGTCAATGCCAGCTTGATTTAAAAACCATGAAAAAATCTTCTTAAAGCCTTATGACATCAGTAAATAGCAATAATGACTTAATAAACATAGTTGTTTAAGAGGATAAATATGTTTGCCATTAAACTGAAAGAAATTACTTCTTCAATTAATCTATCATATTTTAATATAAGTCTTCATGTAAAAGTCCATTCTCCTGCATATTAACTATTTGCTGATTGGCATCTTGTTTTGATAAACCCTTCTCTTCCATAAAAATATCGGATAAGGTACTTCTGACATCGTGGCCCATATGCGTATGACCACACAAATAGATATGAGCGCCCATATCAATCCATTGCATCAGTTCTTTTTTTCTTTCTTTTAAAAGATGCTGTACATATCTTTTTTCTTCCTGATCACGAGAAAAAGCAGTGTCAAGGTACTTTATGTATCCTGATTGAAGATATTCTTGAAGCTCATCTTCATACAAAAAGTCTTCTGCCTGTTTTTTGTCTCCCCAAATCAACCAGGCCTGGTCTTTAACGTTCTCTTTTTTTAGATCCTGTAAAAAACCTCTGTAGGGTGCAATTCCTGTTCCAATACCTATTAAAATAACAGGGGTTGATGAATCTTCCGGAAGATGAAATCCGAGACTGGGTATTAATCTGAAATGTACTTTGGTACCTTTTTGTAATCCTTCGTTCATATAAACCGAAGCCGCTCCCTCGTAAAAACGGGCCTGCTCTTCAAAACGGATGGTTTTTATGGTCAGATGAATTTCATCTGGTGTGGCTTTATATCCTGAAGCAATGGAATAGTATCTCGATTGCAAAGGTGAGAGAATCTTAGTCAGAGTTGCTGCATCAATATCTGATGGATAATCTGTTATAAGATCAAGTACGTCTTTTTTAGATACATATTTATTCAAGGTTTCCTGATCATTAATCAGAATTGATAAGGAAAGCTGAGAGGTAGCAGCATAGTAATTTCTGACTACTTTTCGGTTTAATTTGGTAAGTTCATATTTGTATTTCAGAAGTTCAAAAACAGATTGTTTACTGTCATCTATAAATTCCTCTGAATCGATATGCAAAATATCCAGAATTTTTGCCACAAGTTGGTCTGGATTTTCTGGAATGATTTCAATACAATCTCCACTTTGGTATTCAACTTTATTTTCAGAATTATCCATTACAATATGCCATGTAGCTTTATCCTGATCACCTTTGGTCAACATGTAGCGATCGGTTAACAAAGCTTCCAGCATATCCGGTTCTTTAAAATCAATGGATGGTGATGAGGTGAGCTCTTTTTGAGTGTTATTACTCAGGAAATGGAAAACCTTTTCAATCCAGTCAAGTGCATCTCCCTTAAAGTCAACATCACAATCTACACGTGGTATCACTGATTGAGCACCCAGTGCCTGTAGTTGGGCATCCACTAACTTGCCTGCACCACAAAAATATTCGTAGCTCGAGTCACCAAGTGCACATATTGAATATTTCAAATCAGCTAATTGAGGAAATTTATCATGTTTTAGGAAACCAAAAAACTTCTTACTGTTAGGCGGAAGTTCTCCTTCACCATCAGTACTCATCACAATCAAAAGCAGTTTCTCAGAAAAGATACGGTTAACGTCATATTTGGCTATGTTATAACATTCCGAATCAATTTTATATTGCTCCAATGTCTTTTGCAGTTGTTGAGCAACCAATTGAGCATTACCGGTTTTAGTGCCATATAAAATGGTAGCCGTTGGACAATGGTATTTTTTGGAAGTATCTAGTTTTAACGGTTTAGGCGTTTTTTTAAATAATGATGTTAATAATCCCATTTCAGATGGTTAATATGATTGTGTGATATATTAGTATAACTGCTGTAAAAACGTTGTTGTTTTAAATTGGTTTAAAAATTGTTGTAAGGGTTTGAAATGTTGGTTGATAAATTGTAATAATATTTTGGAATAACCAACCTGTTTTTAGATTTCTAACACAATGTGTCGTATTTATATTATTTCTCTATAACCATATTTCTTATTTTTGATTAAAATTAGTTGACAAAATGATAAGATCCTTAAGCCTTATAGTTGTATTGTTTTTTACCAGTATAAATTTATCAGCTCAGAATGTTATTGACGTAGCTGATGGATGGTCCAATAACTCGGTAAATGCAGTTGTTTTTCGACAAAACTCATTGGTAACTGTAATTGATACTCAGTTTATAGCGTTTTACAATCCCGATGGTTATCTCACCTTAGGTAAACGTCATATTAAATCAACAACATTTAAAACATACGTTACACAATACAAAGGGAATGTAAAAGATGCCCATAACTGTATTAGTATTATGGTGGATGGAGATGGTTATTTGCATGTTTCCTGGGATCATCACGGACATCCGCTAAGATATGCCAGAAGCAAAGTACCGTATGGTCTGGAATTAGGTAATAAACAATCAATGGCTGGAGCCAATGAAGACAATGTGACTTATCCTCAGTTTTTTAAAATGCCTGATGGCAATCTGATTTTCATGTATCGTGATGGTATGTCGGGCAGAGGAAACCTGGCAATACAGAAGTATGATACTAAAGCGCAAAAATGGAGTGTATTACACACTAACCTTATTGACGGTGAAGGTCAGCGCAATGCGTATTGGCAGGCTTGTATTGATTCAAAAGGAACCATTCATCTGTCATGGGTATGGCGCGAAACATGGGATGTGTCATCCAATCATGATTTATGTTATGCGCGATCAAAAGATGGTGGCGTGACCTGGGAGAAAACCAACGGTGATAAATATGTTTTACCGGTTAATGCTAAAAGTGCCGAATATGCTTGTCGCATTCCTCAGCGAAGTGAGTTGATCAACCAGACTTCTATGGTGGCTGATGATAAAGGACAACCTTATATAGCTTCTTATTGGAGAGAGCAGGATTCTGATGTGCCACAATATCAGTTAGTGACTTTCCTAAATGGCGAATGGTTTCATCAGAACCTGGGATTCAGATCATCGGCTTTTTCGTTAAGCGGAGGTGGAACCAAACGTATACCTATTTCACGACCGCAGATCGTGGCTCAGTCGAAAGGAAAAAAAACAATAGCCTGTATCATTTTCAGAGATCAGGAGCGTGACGAAAAAGTATCGTTAGCTAAGGTAACTCTAGGTAAGAAAACAAAGATTGAGCTTTCTGATATTACTGACTTTGGAGTTGGTTTGTGGGAACCTTCCTTCGATACTGAACTATGGAAGGAAAAAGGTCAGCTCCATTTGTTTGTCCAAAAAGTTGATCAGGTCGACGGGGAAGGAGTGGCTTCCAGTAAACCTACCTTAGTGAAAGTAATTGAAGTGAAAAAATTATAATACTTTGCTTGAACCAACTAATCCAGACTATGAAAAATCTTTTGTTATCCATTATAATCCTATCCGGACTATTTTTTGCCAGCTGTCAACCTTCAACTAAGAAAGAGTTGCCAAAGCAGACCGATTCATTATCAGTTAATAAAGAATGGAAAAAACTGAGTGTTCGCGAAAAAGTGGGACAACTGGTATGCTATCAGTTTAATATAAATGAGATGCTTCAATTGGGAGATGGTTCTTATGAGCAATTCTTTCAAAAGTATCCGATTGGCTCGATCTTTTTGGCTAACTGGAATATTGCCGGTGCTGTTTCTGCCGATTCGGTTAAAAACGAGTATATAAAGATTGTAAATCAGTGTAAGATTGCCTCACAAAATCCGTTGTTATTTACCGAAGATTTTGAAACCGGTTTAGGTTTTGTTATTGACGGATATACACAACTGGTAACAGAAATGGGACTGGGAGCCATCGGATCGGAAGAACTTGCTGAGCAATACGGTGCTATCATTGCTTCAGAGGCGCGCAGTATCGGAATTAACTGGTTGTTACATCCGGTAGCAGACTTAAATATCAATCCATACAGCTACATAACCAATGTTAGAAGCATCGGTAAAGATGCTGATTTGGCAATGAAATTGTTACCAGCTCAGATCAAAGGAATGCAGACAAATGGTGTTGCTGCAACGGCAAAGCATTTTCCGGGTGACGGTACCGATTTTATCAATCAGCATTTTTCTACTTCCCAGAATAAACTGTCTGTTGAGGAATGGAATTCTACATACGGTAAGGTATTTCAAACTCTGATAAATGATGGGGTTAAGGTGATTATGCCAGGCCATATTTCATTTCCTGCCTATCAGAATGAAAAGCTGAATGATGAATTTCTCCCGGCTACTCTTTCTTCTGAGTTAATTCAGGGCTTATTAAAGGATAAAATGGGCTTTAATGGAGTAGTAGTAAGTGATGCCTTAAATATGGCAGGTATTGCACAATATTACAGTAGTCAGATTGAAACAGAGGTTGAGTGTTTTAAAGCCGGCACTGATATTTTATTATGGCCTTCGCTGGCTGTTATCGATACAATAGAGGCCCGAGTAAATAGAGGCGAAATAGCGATGAGCCGGTTGGATGATGCCGTTGAACGAATCTGGAATCTGAAAGCGCAATTGGGATTGTTTGAAAAGGATTATCAGACCATCATTCCTCTAAGTGACTCACTGCTGAAACAACATCATCAGACAGCATTTGAAATTTCGAAAAAAGCTTTAACTCTCATCAGTAAAAAAGAAATTGATTCACCATTTTTATCACCAACAGATCAGAAAATATTGTTGGTTGAGGTAATGCAGGATTACAAAGAAGGTGTGTTTGATGTGTTAGTAAATGAGTTGAAACAAAGAGGGTTGGAGGTAACTGTACGAAGAAATTTAAGCTATTTTGAATCAGGTTCAGAGCTTACCAACCTGGCTTTGGAATACGATAAAATCATTTTTGCCTATTATAGTTTACCGGGTGTACCTTGGGGCGATTTATCCTTAAGTGGTCCGGAGGCGTTAACCATGTGGGCTTCCAATATGCTTCCGAAAGATAAGGTTATCAGTTTAGGCTTTGGCGATCCTTATAAAAACATCATTTATTTGCCACGAATAGAAACTCGTATCAATTGTTATAACATTGATAGTTATTCACAAAGAGCATTGGCAGGAGCATTATTGGGTGATTTTGAATTAACCGGTATGTCACCAGTCAGTTATCCTGAATTATAAAAGACCTTTAAAGAAAAAGGCTGATTCAACGTTATGAATCAGCCTTTTTTCAAATTATTCAACTATCAATGTTTCATTTTTGATAACTGCCAGAATCGTAGACTACTTCCTGCGAAAAAGATAGCAGTAAGTGTCCATAAGGCGGTTATATGATTTTGTACTTCAGAAAGTTCTGCTCCAAAAATCTGGATTTTCATAATTCCCTGAATTCCATGTGTGCTTGGTAATATTTGGGCAAACCATTTGAAAAATGCCGGGAATGCTTCAACTGGCCAGCTTATTCCACTCAGAAATAAAAAGATGAATGAGGTAAACAGGAATAGCATCATTGATTGCACTCTGAAATAAAAATAGGTGGATATCCACATTGCCAGAAAAACAGAAGCAAGTATCATTGGTATAAGCAACACCATTGCGTCACTGGATGTACCATGAATAGGGAAATCAAACCATTTAAAAGTAAGTACAAAAAGGTAATAGGCCACGAGCATAAAAATGATGAAATAACTTAGGGCTCTACCCAGAAACCAACTATCCCAGCCACGTTCTTTAATTTCCTCCGAAATAATGTATTTCCCCTTGTGTTTCTCACGGTGTGTACCACCAATCATTCCAATGCCTATCAGTAAAAGCTGCTGAATAACCAGAACCATAATGGGAGGCATCAGGTAAGTTCCGTAGCCACCTGTAGCATTAAACAATGGTTTTGAAACAAGGTTAACCGGACTGATCTGTGCCATCAGTTGTGATTTAGGCGTTCCTTTCATCATCAGCTTCTTGGCCTGCACACCCGCTCCGAAGGTTAGCCCGGCTTGCGTGGCAGCTGTCAATACCGTTTTATAGTGCATAATGTAACTACCATCGCAATATACACCCATATGAGCCTGTTCGCCTTTCATTACTTGTTTCTCAAAACCATTATCCAGAGTAATGATTCCATAAATCTTTTTCTCAAGAAACAAATGTTCGGCCTGTTGAAAGTCGTTAATCTTCTCGGTTATGGCAATATCTGATGATGCATCCAGCATCTTAACCAATTTCCGGCTTGTTTGTGTATTGTCATTATCAATAACCGCCACTGGTAATTCATCAATTGCTTCTTTTTGATATACAAAAGCATAAAGAGCAGGGTACAGAAGGGTAGCCACAAAAAAGATTAGTATGACCCCCGAATCCTTCACAATGTTGTGTAACTCTTGTGCGGCGAAGTATATGATCTGTTTAAATTTATCTAAAATTGCATTCATTGTACTGATCTTTTTGTCTACAATCGACCGTAGAATTTTGAGTCACTCATTACTTCCTTCATTCTTTTAATTGAAAGCAATGGAAGAATGATAAATCCACACATAATTGCCAAACGGGCCAGCCCTGATAAGACTGATGCACCATAAAATGCTTGGTTCAGAAAAAGTTCCAGGTAAAGTGTAAATGGGAACATATGTGTTAACGATTGGGCTACATCTGGCATTCCTGATACCGGAAAAGTCAGACCAGAGAAGCTGAAAGCCAGCGCACCAAATATGGCAGAAATACTTATTGAAAACCGCATATTTCTCGACCATGCAACCAGCGTGAATGAGATGCCAAAATATGCCAGGATCATCAGTATCTGTCCTATTTCAATAATCCATCTGCTTCCATTCATCGGAACATTCAGGTAATCGTAAAGCACACTGTTGTAGGTAACTCCCACTAAAGTAAAAATAGCAACATAAGGTGCCATCTTACCAACAACTGCTTTTATGATGTTGTTATCTGCATAGGCCAGCCACTCTTTTCCTGTTCCTTGTCGCAATTCACGACCTAAAACAAAACCTCCAACCATTAAAACAAATATTTGAAGTATGGCTGGTAAAATTCCCGAAACAAGAAAGTAAAGGTAATTAACGGTTGAGTTAAACATTACCTGCGAATCAATCACGATGGGTTGTGCCTTTTTTAGTGCGGTTTCATAACTATCGCCTTTCATCATGTTACGCTTGATACTGATGCCGGCACCCATTGTCATGGTTACCTTATTAACCGCTTTACTGATGGTTCCTGCAGGAATGAGTAATTCATTATTATACAACAGAACCACGTCGCCCTGTTGGCCTTTGATTACTGATTTTTCAAAACCCTCAGGAATGGCAACCACCCCATAAATAGTACCTTCTTTTAATCCTGTTTCAGCTGATTTTAAGTCTGTATAGCTGCGAACCAGTTTTAATTCAGGAACCGCATCCAGCATCTTAACAAGCTTTGATGAGGTTGAACTGTTGTCTGTGTCAATAACAGCAATAGGCAGATTATCGGGCTGTTGAGCTTTGAAAAACCAGGTAAAGAAAATGAGTGCAAGAATGGGGAAATAAACCAGACACATGCGTAGTGTGCGGGTTTTAAGTATTTCGTTCCACTCCCGAAGCATCAATCCTTTCATTCCTTGATATTGTTCTTTATTTAACAAGGTGAACTCTTTTTATTGAAACAATTCTGAATTAACAATAACGCTCATTCCTGGCAATAAGCCATCGATGTTTTGAGTTGGTTTCATGCGTACTTCAAAGGTTTTTAAATCGTAGTCACCAACAGACTTTGTTGCTGTGTTGGTAGCAAAATTTCCCAATGAATTAATGTATGTCACTTCAACCATCACATCTTCAAGACCCAAAGCAGGGATGCTCACAGGAAATTGTTTTCCTTGCTTTACTTTAGGTAACCAGTCCTCGCGAATGTTAAAAGTCATCCAGGCATCGCTTAAATCTGTAATAGTAACCACTGGCAGACCCGGTGTAACCAGTTCACCTTCGTTTGGAATAATGGTTGAAATCTGCCCACTGATACCAGCTATTACTTCTGTTTCTTTTATGTATGATTCCACCTCGGTTACAGCACCATTAGCCTGATTAACCAGGGCAGCAGCCGCTGATTTATCTTCTGTACGGGCACCGTTTTTTGCCATCAGGTATTGAGCTTCAGCTGCTTTTGCGGTTAGTTGAGCTGCTTTCATCTGAGTTTCAACTTCGTCTCTTTTTTGAGCCGGAACAACACCTTCTTCATATAGAGTCTGGATACGCTCAAATGTTTTTGCCATCAGGTCAGATGCTGCTTCAGCTTTTTTCCAAACACTTTTAGCAGCTTCAATTTGCTCATCGCGTGCACCTTTTTGTGCTTTATCGCTTTGGGCGGTAGCAGCCGCTTTAACAGCCTCTGCCTGCATCAATTTTGCATATACTTCAGGACTGTCAATAATCATCAGAGTATCACCTTTTTGTACATGTTGCCCTTCTTCTATATCTAATCGGGCAACGCGTCCTACAATTTTGGTAGCGATACTAACTTGTTTAGCGTCAACTTCACCACGAATCAAAACAGGGTCTGGACTAACGAAAAACCAACCACATACACTAATTATTAGAAGTGCAGCCATAAGGATTATCAGGCTATAAGCTTTTTTATTCATAATGCTTAATCTTTTTGGGTCAAATGTATTTGACTGTATTTTACTTTTTATTTATTTCTAATCTGTAGTCAGTAGAGAATAGTCACAAGATTTTTCGACAAGCTCAGTTTAATACTTTTGACTCTTTCATTCTACTAATGACTTGTTTTATCGATACTGCTCAAAAGTGTTACTGGCTCCGCAATACTGAAGCATTGACGCCAAAGCAACATCGTAAGCATAAGCTGCCTGCAACTTGGCAATTTTTACTTTCTCCATGTTCAGTTGTGCGTCGACTACATCTGTAGAAGTTGCCAAACCGTTGGTAAATGCTTTTTCACGAGCATCCAGATATTCGGCAGCAAAAGCCTCTGTTGTGGCCAGGGATTCATATTCATCAAAAGCCTTCTCCATGGTTTGATAAAGTTTTTGAACAACCATTTTAATATCGTCTGATGCCTTACCATAATAATTATCAACCTGAAGAGCCTGAGTTTTGGCTGCTCTGATTTTATTTTCTCTTTCAAAACCATCGAAAATGTTGATAGAAATACCTACTCCCACAAACCATTGGGGTGCCATTTCAGTCAGTTGATAGTCATATAAGTTGGCACCACCCATCAATGCAACATCGGGTAAATATTTTGAGCGTTCTACTTTTAGCTTTTGATTCACCAACGTCTTTTTAGCATCGATCTGGCCTAATAACGGACTGTTTTGAATTGCCAATGATTGATAATAATCCAAAGACTGTATATCCTTGGGAATAAATAGTTCATCCATTGGAACAATCACCTGATCGGTACCTAAGGTATTCTGAAGTGCTTTCTGTGTAATCTCCATATCTTTTTCAGAAGATCTGTACTCGCGCGATGCATTGGCATATGCAACTTCGGCATGTAAGCGTTCAACATGAGCAATCTGCCCTTGTTCTTCCAGCTTTTTGGCATTGCTAAGGTGGTTTTCAATATTTTTCAAAGCATCATTTCTGATTTGCAATACCTTGTTAGTTAACTGTAAACCAAAATAGCGGGTTACCAATTCGGTTATTTGCTGATTGGTTACCTCTCTCAGATTCTCTGATGCTTCAAAAACTTTGGCTTCAGCAGCATGGTGTGCAGCATTGATCTTACCACCTGTGTATAAAGGCATAGAGAAAGTTCCCATAATAACACCCATCTGTTGTTCCTGTAGTGTCAGACCTAAGTCAGTAGGCATACTTATGGCAGGCAGGGTTCCGGGAGGGAGAATAGCACCAACCCCCTGTAAAAGCTGACCTAATGGCTCAGTTATTTCAGAAAGATCGGCATGCATCTCTATATCATCATCCATAATGGTGTAAGCACCTGTTACACCAATGTGTGGCATGCGGTGAGCATTGGTTGCTTTCTTTTCGTGTTCAGTTACTTCTTTCTGAAAATTGGCAACCTGAATACTTTTGCTATTGCTGAACAAAAACTGCAACGACTCATTAAAGCCGAAATACAGTGTATCTGTTGGCGTATCCTCTGTTTGCGCAATTACATTTACTCCCCAAAGGGCAAGTAACATCATTATTAAATACTTATTCATTTTATATTGCATATTTATTAGCTATTGTATTAAATCATTAAAAAGGAGTGGTTTGAATTATTTTAGTATTGAAAATACCATCATGGTTATTTAATAATTCTATTTTATCCTTAACTATTTCGGCTAATTCAGAGCTTCCGTAAAAGCGGAATTGAATTCTTTTTCGCAGACTGCAGTTGATTTCCAATTCCAGAACACGTTGTATTGATGAAGAAGCATCTTCGGGAATTGCCCTTTCATATTTGATAAAATGAAGTATAAACTGTTGTCTGAATCTTTTTCGAAACGATTTTAGTTCACTGATGAAAAGCGAATCTTCAGGTTTGTTTTCGTGAAGATAAACCAGGCTAACCATCGGAACTTTCAATCTTAATTTCTTTTTTAGTTCGTTAAAATGATCGCTTAATCCATTTTCATCGGTTATAAAAACATAGTGCACACGAGGGTGAAAGATCCTTAATACCAGATCTTTAATTTTTGAGGTGAGTGCATTTGTTTTTGCCGATTCCACTGTATTCAAATTTATGAATACAAAGTACTGATGAAAAAAAAGGATAATTTTTGACCTAAATCAAAAAATGAATTGGAGATGTTAATTGTTATTAAATAAGCGGATATAAGTTGAAGAGAATTACTTTGTTCTTATTCGGCTTAAAGTCTCTTGAGTGATACCCAGGTAAGAGGCTACATGTCCTAAGGAAACATGCAGAAGTATATCCGGATATCTTTTCAGCATGGAGTTATAACGGTCTTGCGCTGACTGAAATTGTATAAGATAATATTTATCGCTTAGCTGCTTAATGAACTTTGCCATTTCAATCTCATAAAGATGCGCCATCTTAGGAATTCGTTCTAGCATCTTCATCAGATCATCGTATTTGAAAGAAGTGAGAATCAAATCTTCTTCAGCCTGTAAACCATATTTTGTTGGAGCATTAAAATATACCGCGTCGACTGAAAAGGTGAAGGAATTATCTTTCAGAAAAAAGTAAGTAATGTCTTTCCCGTTTTTTACGTAATAATTGCGGGCAAATCCTTGGTGAATGAAATGTATAACTTTCGATTTGGAGTAGGGTTCTCTGATAATGTCTCCTTTTTTGTAAGTCTCGGTTTGAGTCATTGAATTAATAAATAGCTCATCATCATCAGTTAGTGTTAAATGTGACTTGAAGTAGTTTATTAATTCCATAATTTCGATTCAATTATTAAGTGCTTACTTAAGATTGTTACAAAGTAAAAAGATATTATCAACCTTGAATCATCTTCTTAAAATTATTTACTAATGATCTGAAATTCGGAAAGCCTGATTTGATTGGCTTTTATTCAATTTTGATATGATGTTGCTGTAATAATTAGATCTTAAAATCAAAAATAATGTTAAAATTGATTTGCTAAACCGATTTAGTTTGTTTACGTTTGTTAACGAGAAAAAGAAATATTTACAACATTAAGGCGGTTTAAGCGAGGGTGTGATACATTTCTGTATAGGGTTAGGTATTTATTAAAAGGTGCAGTGAGTAAGGAATTGTCTTAAGTTTTATAAAGTATTAGAGAACCCAGTTTGAAAAGAAATATTACTGTATGAATACGAATACCTTCAAATATCTTGGATTTATATTGTTATTGACAATTTCTCTTTATTCATGTAACCAGACGGAAGAAGAAAAGAATTATGCCATGTTGGTCAATTCAACTTTAGGATCAAAAGGTAAAGGATTTGGAGAAGCAGAACGATACCTCGAAGCTGGATATACCTTCCCGGGTCCGATGTTGCCCTTTGGAATGGTTCAGTTCACAACTACTTTTTTTGATGAAAATAAAGGTTTTGTAATCAATCAAATGAGTGGTGCCGGATGTCATAATATGGGAAACCTGCCCATGCTGCCTATACCCGGAGAAATCACTGAATCACCCAATGATATGATGGGATTCATTCCTGAAATTCAAATCAAGGATGCTCATGCGGGTTATTATCAGGCTTCTCTTTTTAAATCTATTAACTGCGAATTATCTGCAACAACCCGCACAGGGATTGCCCGCATTCAGTTTAATGAATCTGATAAAGGGACAATACTAATTGGTAGCGGAATTAATTCAACTACTGTCACTGATGCTCAGGTAAAAATTACCGGACCCAACAGCTTTGAAGGATATGCTGATGGCGGTAATTTCTGCGGTGCTGACAGTAACTACAAAATTTATTTTTCTGGTCAGTTTAATACAGATGCTCTTAAATCGGGTGTATGGATGAATGATACACTAAAATCAGAATCAGAGGCTTCAGGCAATAATTCGGGTGTCTACTTTACATTCGAAACCAATGAACCTGTTTTGTACAAAGTTGGTATATCGTACGTTTCAATAGAAAATGCAAAATTGAATTTGCAAACTGAGAATCCGGATTGGAGTTTTAATACAGTTCGAAATTCAGCTGAAGATGAGTGGAATCAGGTATTAAAATCGATTGATGTTTCAGGTGGATCTGAAGATAAAACCATCTTATTCTATTCCAGTTTATACCATTGCTTTGCCCATCCCAGTATTTTTAATGATGTAAATGGCCAATACATAGGATCTGATTTTACTATACATCAGGTTGAAGATGGTAATTATTACACAGCCTTTAGTAACTGGGATACGTATCGCACACAGATTCAGTTGTTAAGTATGTTGTTTCCGGAACGTGCTTCTGAAATGGTTTCCAGTCTTTTATTATTTGCAGAGCAATCAGGCGGAGGACTTCCCAGATGGGTATGTGCTAACTTCGAGACAGGCATCATGCAAGGTGATCCGTCATCAGCTTTAATTGCGAATGCTTATGCCTTTGGAGCAAAGAATTTTGATACATCCAAGGCCCTGGAAATAATGAGGAGAGGTGCTGAACAGCCTGGAACAAAATCTCAAAAGACAGAGACCAGGCCTCATCTCGACCAGTATTTACAACAAGGCTATATATCAGAATGGATGGGTGCTTCTATCATGCTGGAGTACACGAATGCTGATCTTGCAATTGCTCAGTTTGCCCGCCAGGCTTTTAGTGATGAAGCGGTTTATCAAAACTATCTGAAAAGATCTGAGAATTGGAAAAATATTTACAATCCCGAATCAACGTGGCTTCAATCACGTTTTGCTGATGGTAGTTGGAAAGCTCAGACTGAAGATTGGAGAGAAGCAAGTTATAAAAATTACTTCTGGATGATTCCATATGATCTACCAACGTTAGTAGATACTATCGGAGGTGCTGAAGTGGCAGAGAAACGTTTGGATGAGTTTTTTGTGAAACTAAATGCCAACTATCACGAGGAGTTTTTTGCAGCAGGTAACGAGCCAAGTTTTCAGGCACCTTGGTCATACAACTGGTTGAGTGTACCATTTAAAACTCAATCCATCGTGCGGAGAATTGTCAATGAACAATATTCAAATCGCGACAGTGGCTTGCCTGGCAATGATGATATGGGAGCAATGGCTGCCTGGTATGTATTTGCCAATATTGGTTTATATCCTATGATACCCGGAGTTGGTGGGTACTCTGTTAACAGTCCCATGTTTCCGGAAACAACCATCACACTCGGAAATGGTAAGAAATTATTGATCTCCGGTGGATCTGAGCAAATGCAATACATTGATGGGCTATCAATAAATGAGAAAGAATGGGAATCAACATGGTTACCACTGTCAGAAGTGGAAAACGGAGGTGTAATTCAATTCTCATTAACAAAAACACCTTCTATATGGGGTTCAAAAATATCTCCACCAGTATTTACAGATATTCAATAAAAGGCTTAAAAATAATTTGAATGAAAGTTTTAAGATATCATAAAAGATTCTGGATCAGTTGCATTCTACCGTTTGTGCTAACGATGTGTATGACCATTGAAAACATTACGCATCCTGATAATGCATTGGTTAATAGTGAAATTGAAATAAAAGTAGATGTAAAGCTGACGCCAATCAACAGTGATCAGACAAAACTGATTTTTGCTGTTTTGGCTCCCGTTAGCTGGAATATAGCAGATAATGCCAATTTAACATTTACAACTAATGGTTATTCGGCTGGTGATGTAATGGATGAATCAATGATATTGGTATCAGATTCTGAAATGGAACCTGCAACTAAAATGTCTTGGTCAACTTCATTGGAAAATGTAATTGGTTTTATGGGCAATCTGGGACCGGTCGAATGGGTTGTGTTTGAATCTGCTTCAACCTTCAGTATCAATAATAATGTTGATAATCTGATTTCAGCCAGTGTAAAAATAAAACTCACTACTGGTAACGACAATATCAAGCTTTTGATGGGATATTTTTTCTGTGGTAAGAGCCATGGATTGGATAATTCATTTTACACATCGAATGCAAAATCTAAGGTATTGAGGGTTACTGGTGGTACAAATGAATTAATCGATTACACCTCTGATGTTCAAGCAACAGAAGGAGAGTTGCCGGATTACAGTGTATTTACAGTCGGAAATGTATTTAGTAATTATTACATGGAAGTTGAAGGAGATATCCTGTTCAATGAGAAATTTAAAGATTATGCAAAAATAGACCAGCATGATACTTCACTGGACTATGAAAACCTGCCTGATAAATGGTTTAGATGGTATTTTATTTATAAAGAAACGATAGGCGAAGTAAAGTATTATCAGATTATGAATGCCATGAGTGGAAAGTTCCTAAGCGGACCGGGTTCTCAACTGCTTCAATATTCAATCATGGATGAGTCGCAAAAGGATATTCAACTGTGGCAGATTACCGAAGTTTCTAATGGAAGTTATAAGATTATCAATAAAGCAAACGGACTGGCCTTAACTGCTAACAGTAATAGTATAGGTGGTTCAATAACTCAAACTACATATTCAGGTTCAGAACAACAACAATGGGAATTGTTTCCGTATGATTTGTGTTCATATCGTGACGATGAGGTAGTTCGTTTTTTTGAACGGAATGATAAGAGTTCTGGATCAACTGCATTTGACCAGGGTTCAAGTATTCCGTTATCAGACGGAAGTATTCTGTGGATAACTCAGGATTCATGGGACGGATGGGAGCTAACAGCCAATAACATGTTTTACAGTAATTATTTTTTTAATTATGGAAATTCAATGTTTATTCAGCCAAGCAAGGATAACTGGAATCCGGATGTAGCATATAACATAACACGAGAAAATAGTTTGCAGAATAAACCCCGGCAGATATGTGATATCCAGCCTGGACAATCATTTGCATGGCCATCCAATGGAGTTGAGTTAAATAATAAGGTATATCTTATTTGCGGTGAAGGAAACGATTTATCAGCCGAAGGACAATCATTATATGAGTTATGGCCTAAACAGGATGGAAGCCTGGTGTGGAATGTAGTTCGGCATTTAATTCCAACAATAAGTGATTATAAAAGTATTACGTATGCGGCAGGAATGGTTCATGCGGAGGATGGTTATGTCTATGTTTTTGGGACAAGTGTTATTATTAATGCTTATAGTTTATATGTGGCAAGATTTTCAGAAGATGATCCACTAAACACCTGGACTTTCTGGAATGGTTCCGCATGGTCAGCTAACCCTCCCTCCAATGAAAATGAATTAAATGCAGCAAGGATTTTCGAAGGACAGGGTGCATCCGTAGCTGTCTCATATGTAAATGGTAAATATGTCGTTCTTTCACTGGATCAGGGATTCTGGGAAACTGAAGATCATAAAATACGGACAGCCATTTCTGATGAGCCCAACGCTAACTATACTTCCCAGATACCGGTTTATGATATTTGTGAGAATATTTACGGAACACAGGCAAAATACTATACCCCAAATATTCATCCTGTTTTTGATAATGGTAGAAATGAACTGCTGGTTACATATAGCTTGAATTATTCTGCTAACCAGGATCAGGATATTTCCTGCAATGAATATGGAGAAAAGATTGTTGATGGTAATGTGATTACGAAAGGAGATTATATCGATCCTTACTTCTATCGGGTGAAAGGTGTGAGGGTTCCTTATTCGGCAATCGGCATTCCGGAAAATGATATTCCTTCCAGTATCCAAGCGTTACAGGATGTTAATTCAGAAACAGAGATATTTCCAAATCCGGTTGTTGATGAACTATATATTAAGTCAACTTCACTATTAGTTGAATCATTTTACGACATATTTGATTTGAGTGGAAGAATCGTGAACTCAGGTAAAATTGAAAATAACAGAATCAATGTAAGTACGCTTAGTGAGGGTGTTTATGTTTTGATAATCAAGGGATCTGAAAATAGTACGCATAAATTTATAAAGATACATCATTAGAATACCAACAAAGTAATTGAAAATGACTAACTACTTAATAAATAGAGTTACAGGAGGCATAACTTTACTACTTATTGTCTGTTTTAATGCCTGCACAAATTCAGTTGAAAAATCGGCCTTACCCAAATGGGTAATAGGTCCTTTTGAACGACCTGAAAATGTGAATCCTATCATAACACCTGACAGTACTACTTTTTATTGCGAGTTATCAGGAGGTGCTATTCCTTGGGAAAATGGGGATACATTCAACCCTGCTGCCACTGTTTTTAATGATACAATTTGTGTTTTATACAGAGCTGAAGATCAATCTGGTCAGGGGATCGGACAAAGAACATCGCGCATTGGTCTTGCAAAAAGTGCTGATGGTATTACCATAAACGAAAAATTAAAAAGTCCTGTTTTATACCCTGCCAATGATAATCAATCGGAATTGGAGTGGCCCGGTGGTTGCGAAGATCCCAGAGTAGCTGTTACTTCTGATGGCACTTATGTGATGTTGTATACACAATGGAACCGGAAACAGGCCCGTTTGGCTGTGGCTCATTCAAAAGATCTAATTCATTGGGAAAAATTTGGCCCGGCTTTTCGCGAAGCATACAATGGTAAATTTGCAGATCGCTTTAGTAAGTCGGCTTCCATTGTAACCCAGGTTGAAAATGGTCAGATGGTTATTACGAAAGTAAATGATAAATACCTGATGTATTGGGGTGAAAAAAATATTTTTGCTGCCACATCATCAGACTTAATCAATTGGTATCCTGTTGTGGATGAAAATTTAGATCTGATACCGTTGGCATCACCCCGAAAAGGTTATTTCGATAGTGAATTAACAGAGTGTGGGCCTCCATCTGTTCTAACTAACGATGGGATTGTACTAATCTATAATGGTAAAAATAAAGCCGGTTTGGAAGGTGATACTACTTATACTTCCAATGCCTATTGTGCTGGTCAGATCTTATTTGATAAAAAGGAACCTTATAAAGTAATTGACAGGTTGGATTCACCATTTCTTATCCCTCAGGAATCATTTGAGAAGAGTGGACAATATCCGGCTGGAACTGTTTTTGTTGAAGGTCTGGTTTATAAGAATCAGAAATGGTTTTTGTATTATGGATGCGCCGATTCGCGAGTTGCTGTTGCAGTTTATGATGAAAACAAAAAATAATCAAACTAAATATTATGAGATTGCCTAAGATTTTTGCTTTGATACTTTTAATTGCCATTACTCATCAGGTTATGGCTCAGAATTCTATTCCTAAATTTAAAGAAGGAGAACGGGTTGTTTTTGTGGGTAATAGTATTACACATGGCGGCCATTATCACTCCTTTATTTGGTTGTATTACATAACTCAATTTCCAGATATGCCTATTACCATCATGAATGCTGGTATTGGTGGTGATACAGCCTGGGATATTGAGGAACGACTGGAACAGGATGTTTTTAGTAAGCATCCTACTTATATGACCATGACTTTTGGTATGAATGATGTTGGCTACTTCGATTTTTATAAAGATAATGCCCAGGAAATAGCTGCTAAACAGATTAAGAGATCATTTGAAAGCTTTCAGAAAATTGAGGAGCGAATGCAAGAGGCATCTGATGTTACAAAAGTTTTGATCGGTGGATCACCTTATGACGAAACTTCAAAGATTGAAAACCAGATATTTCCAACTAAAGATGCAGCCTTACAAAAAGTGATTGATTTTCAAAAGAAATCGGCTGCTAAGAATAATTGGGGTTTTGTTGATTTTCATGGTCCAATGCTGGAAATTAATCAACGGGAACAAGCTAAGGATTCGTTGTTTGCATTGTGCGGTGGCGATCGGATTCATCCTGACAATAATGGTCATATGGTGATGGCTTATTTGTTTTTGAAAGCTCAGGGAATGATAGGAAACAAAGTAGCTGACATTGAAATAGACGGACGTAAAAAAGAGACTGTTAAATCAGATAATTGCTTTATCTCTGATGTTAAATCAGGTGATGATCAAATCAACTTTATGTATTTGGCTAAGGCTCTTCCATATCCAATGGATTCAATACCTAAAGGCTGGGGAAGTAAAAATTCACAAAAAGATGCCTGTAAGTTATTACCTATTATGGAGGATATAAATCAGGAACAATTAAAGGTGACTAATCTAAAGAAAGGGTACTACAATTTAGTGATTGACGGGATAAAGATAAAACGTTTTAGCAATGAGGAATTGCAAAATGGTATCAATATGGCTGAGTGTGAAAATACTCCACAATATATGCAGGCTTATAAAATATTACTGCTGAATGAAGAACGCTTTGAGATAGAGAAGAGATTTAGAGATTATGCCTGGATGAATTTCTCATTTCTTCAGGATAAGGGATTAGCTCTTGCTGATAATAAAGCAGCTTTGGATTCAATCACTTCTAACTGGGAAAATGGATTTATCAGAGGTAATTTTGGTGCATATGAAAGAGCCAGAAATCCTGAAATCAGAAAAATATGGCAGAAGCAGATGGATGATATAGTGAGCGAGATGTATGAGTTAGCTCAGCCAAAGCTTCATAAAATTGAATTGATTAGAGTAAATTAAAAAAGAAGAGTTGAACAGTACTGGTAGATATAATCTGATTCTCGTTGTGTTGTTTGTTCTGATTCAATCAGGATTTGCACAGGATGCCTGGTTTACCGATGGTTATCATGGTGGTGTATATGGACATTATCCTCATTGGCAGGCAAAATTCATGGTTGATAAATTGAATCAATATGCTGATTGGGCCATTAATCTTGAAATTGAGCCCGAAACATGGGATTCTGTATTTATCAGTGATAAAAAGAATTTTATCAGATTTCAGAAGTATTACGCTAATGAAGGACATAAAGGTCGCATTGAATTTGTAAATCCTTCGTATGCTCAACCATATTGTTATAATATATCTGGAGAAAGTATTATTCGCCAGTTTCAGTATGGAATGGCTAAAACAGTGAAGTATTTTCCTGAAGCTACCTTTACGACTTATGCTTGTGAAGAACCCTGTTTTACGAGTTGCCTGCCACAAATATTGAAGGGGCTTGGTTACGAATATGCAGTATTACGCAATCCTAATACATGTTGGGGAGGTTATACAAGCTCATTCGGTAAGGATTTGGTTAATTGGATCGGTCCTGATGGCACCGAAATATTAGCCGTACCTCGCTATGCCTGTGAGGAATTGTCAAATGAATCAACCTGGCAAACAGACTCATGGACCAACTCGAATCAATTCATAGAAACATGTTTTGAGAATGGAATACAATATCCTGTGGGTATGTGTTTTCAGGATGCAGGATGGGATGGAGGTCCTTGGGGTAACAAATATCAACCAACGCATTATACTACCTGGACGGAATATTTTAAAATGGTTGAGCATAAGGTTAAACCAACTGACTGGCATTTTACCGTCGAAGATGTTAAGCCTGGTTTGGTTTGGGGAGCCCAGGTGCTGCAGAAGATTGCGCAACAGGTAAGGACAGCTGAGAACCATATTGTGATGGCCGAAAAGCTGGCTGTACTGGATTATGTGTATGGTAAGAAACCCTGGTTACAGGCTGATTTTGATGAAGCCTGGCGAACCTTAATGCTGGCTCAGCATCACGACTGCTGGATTGTACCTTACAATGGTAAACCTAATGATACATGGGCCCATAAAGTGACCAGATGGACTGCTACAACTAATAGGGTTTCAGAAAAAGTAAAAACGGAACTATTTAAGCAAGATAAAGTAAAAACCGACTCGAATTCTGAAAAGCTTTTGGTTCGTGTTTATAATACTTTGGCTCATCATCAAAATAAAATGGTTTCATTGTTATTAAATGAAGATCTGCAACAGTCCCATCTTGAGGTCTATACAATGAAGGGTGATAAATTGCCAAGTCAGATTTATACAGATCAAGAGGGTGACAGATGTATAGCATTTATGGCAGTGGTACCTTCCATGGGTTATGAGACTTTTGAAATCAGAAAGGTCAATTCTGGTAATCATCAGATAGAAAAGTGTAAAGAATATTCAGGTACACTCAAGATTAAAACCAACTATTATGAGATTGAATTTGATGCGGATAAGGGAGGTTGTATCACAAGCTTAGTTGATAAATCAAATAATGATAGACAATTGCTTCTTCCCGGAAGGTATCTGAATAACCTCAAAGGATTCTTCTACAACGAAAATCAGTTCCATAATGGATTTGAATCGAAAGCAAAAGTTACTGTAGTTGAAGATGGTGCAGTGTTTGTAAAGGTGAAGGTTGAGAATGAAATTGCAGGGAATAAATATCAGCAGTTTATCACCATCAGTAAATACAACCCAATCATTGATTTCGATTTACATATTGATTGGAATGGTCAGCCAGGAATCGGAGCTTATGACCATAGCCAAAACTATCGGGCTGAAGATCGACGAAAGGCATTTTATAACGATGCCTGTAAATTACACGTTGAGTTTCCTTTGGCCAAAGTGGGAAAACGACTATTTAAAAATGCACCGTTTGATGTATTTGAAAGTGAGTTGAATAATACATTGTATTCGTCGTGGGATAGTATCAAACACAATGTTATTCTTAATTGGGTTGATTTAACCGATAGCAAGAGTGAGTATGGGGTTTCGTTATTTACTGATCACACAACATCTTACTTGCATTCTGATGACTTATCCCTTGGATTAACAGTGAATTATATAGGAAAGGGGTTGTGGGGGAGAGACTATGGAGTGGATGGTTCAACCCGAATGCATTATGCATTGATGGCACACCATGACGATTGGGAAGAAGCCGGAATAGAGCATTTAAGTAATGAGTGGAACGAACCAATGATAGCTTCAATTATTGACAATAAAGAGGATGTTATTTCAGAAAGTTTATTCGAAGTAGATGATCAGAATCTTCATGTTTCGTCTATGATTATTGATGGTGAAGATTTGATTATCCGCTTTTTTAGCACATCATCAAATAATGATGAAAAAGTGATCAAATGGAATTGTGTGGCTGATGAAATAGAATTGACAGATCTGAATAATAAAAAACAGAAACAACTAAAGCCAGAATATGAAAAGAGCCAGATGATTACCTATTTAAAACTGCCACAATTTGGAATTCAGACAATGAGATTAACAAATGTAAGAACAAACAAGAATGACAATTAGAATAACATACATACTATTACTATTTGCAATTTTTTCATCCTGCTCCAACGAAAGGGCAAGTGACAAAGACTATGCATCATTGGTTAATCCATTTATTGGCGCCAGCACAAATATTGATGCAGCAGGTGCTTATCACGGATTAGGAAAAACTTTTCCGGGTGCTGTTGTACCTTTTGGAATGGTTCAGGTTAGTCCTAATACCATTACAGGTGGAGATAATGGTTCGGGATATAGCTATGAGCATAAAACCATTGAGGGATTTGCCATGACTCAAATGAGTGGTGTTGGCTGGAATGGTGATTTGGGTAATTTTTTGGTGATGCCTGCAACAGGTGAATTAAAAACTTCTTCTGGTAAAGAGGATAATCCGGACAAAGGATATCGTTCCCGTTATTCAAAGGAATCAGAGCATGCGTCAGCCGGATACTACACTGTAGTATTGGACGATTATAAAGTAAAGGCTGAAATGACAGCGACGACACATTGCGGTTTTTATCGTTTTACTTTTCCCGAAAATGAGGAAGCGCGCATTCAGATTGATCTGGCTCGCAGAGTGGGAGGCACATCAACACGTCAGTATGTAAAAGTGGTTAATGAAAATACAATTGAAGGCTGGATGTATTGTCCTCCAAATGGTGGAGGATGGGGCAATGGAGATGGCAAGGCTGATTATAAAGTATATTTCTATGCTCAGTTTGATAAGCCTTTAAATGAATATGGAGTCTGGAAAGCTCATATACCTGATGATTGGAATCGGAAGAATGAAGATGTTGCTTCCGAACGATATCAGGATCAGATTGCGAAAGCAGAAATTGTAAAAAGCCCGGATGAAATTGAAGGGAAGCATTTGGGCTTTTTTACAAATTTCTCTACAAAACAGGATGAACAAGTGCTTTTGCGAACAGGTATTTCATTCGTTAGTATAGATGGTGCCAGAAAAAATCTGGAAGCTGAAATTAATGACTGGAATTTTGATAAAGTTAAAGATAAAGCCCATGAGGCCTGGAATGATGCATTATTGAAGATTGAAGTAGAAGGTGGAACCAAATATCAGCAGACGGTATTTTATACTGCTTTGTATCATACAATGATAGATCCAAGGACTTTTGAGGATGTTGATAACAGATACATTGGCGGAGATGGGAAAGTACATTATTCAAAGAATTTTACCAAGCGAACCATCTTCAGTGGATGGGATGTTTTTAGAAGCCAGTTTCCATTACAGACCATCATCAATCCTTCGGTTGTTAACGATATGATTAACTCATTATTAACCTTGTCGGAAGAATCGGGTAATGGATATTTTGAACGTTGGGAAATGCTGAATTCCTATAGTAGCTGTATGATTGGTAATCCTGCTATTTCGGTTCTGACAGATGCTTATCTGAAAGGTATCAGGAACTATGATATTAATGCCGCCTATAAAACTGCATTGGCAACCTGTGAACGAAGTGGTAATGAACACCTCGGTTTTACGGTTCGATGCGATTCAATAGATAGTGGAAGTGCCGGTTTTGCCATTAATGAATATTCCATTTCTAATACGCTTGAATTAAGCTATACCGAGTGGTGTTTTGCACAAATTGCTAAATCGATTTATCATACCGATGACTTTGAGAAGTATTCAGCCTTATCAAAAAGTTATCAGAATGTATTTGATAAAGAGGTGGGATGGTTCAGAGCAAAAAATGCTGATGGATCGTGGCAGGAATGGCCGGAGAAGGGAAGACTTCAGGATTGGCATGGCACAGTGGAGTGTAACCCGTATCAACAAGGTTGGTTTGTTCCGCATGATGTTGAAGGAATGGTTGATTTGATGGGTGGAACAGAAAGGACTTTGGAGGATCTGAAAAATTTCTTTGAAAAATCACCGGAAGACCTCAAGTGGAATGATTATTACAATCATGCTAATGAACCGGTTCATCATGTACCCTACTTATTTAACCGATTGGGTGCACCCTGGTTAACTCAGAAATGGACTCGTTTGATTTGTGAAAGAGGTTACAAGAATAAGGTGGAAGGTTTGGTTGGTAACGAAGATGTTGGTCAGATGTCGGCCTGGTATGTTTTATCGGCTATTGGCATGCATCCTGTTTGTCCTGGAGATATGCGAATGGAATTAACCAGTCCGGTTTTTGACAAGGTCACCATTCATTTGGATGAAGAATATGCATCGGGTAAGACTTTTGTAATTAACAGCAAAAATAACAGTCAGCAAAACATGTTTATCAAATCTGCCTTGCTGAATGGCGAACCATATAAACAATGTTACATCAGTTTTGAACAACTTAAAAAAGGAGGTCAGCTTGACTTTGAAATGATTGATACACCTAATAAAGATTGGGGACAATAATAGTTAGTTAACTAAAATTTAAGTTTATGAAATCCAATTCTACATCTTTCAAAACACTTAAGAAAATAACCATTATTTTCTTACTAACTCTGGTAATGGCTAGTTGCTATGTAATCAGAGTAATTTACCAACCCAAAACGGTAGAGCCTAATAGTACTTTTGATGTCACTCTTGTTGTTGAAATGCAGGATGGTCAAACGGTTAATGAACCGGATAAGTTGGCACGTATTGGAATTTTAATTCCTGACGGTTGGACTGTGCAGGAACCCATTACAGCTTATAAAGTTGCTAAAGAAGGTACTACAGGTACTAATGACGAAGGTACCATACGTTATAGTCAGGCCCAGGTTGATGGTATTGAGGCATTGGATGAAGGTGCTTATGCAGCCCCGGAAGGATATCATTGGTGGGGCGGTGTTTCAGATGCGAATATGAATTTTGCTGAATTAGATTCTGCTTATTTGACAGCTACGATTGTTACTGATGATAAGGTTGGTGATTTCCAACTTAGATATGTGATTGGAGACGGAGATTCGAAAATCATTGGTGACAATGGTGATGGTGGTTTCTATGATATTACAGTTTCGAACACACCAACCGGTGTTAAAAAAGATCAGATAGGAAAAGTGAAATTATATCCCAATCCTGTTAAAGATCAATTGTCGGTAGAACTTTCTGATTTTTCTGCAGATGCTACGATACAAATTCTTAATAGTGTTGGAGCAACAGTAATGAAATCTCAATCTGTATCGCAAATCAATCAGTTTGATTTATCTGCCCTGACAAATGGAATGTATTTCGTTGTTGTTGAAAGCAACGGTAATAAAAAATGTGAGAAAATTCTTTTACAGAAATAGTAATCTAAACCCGGGAAAAGATTCCCTTCAAATACTTAGGGATTCTTTTCCAACTTTAATTGACCTGTAAAAAGAGTGTTAAAGCCTTTAGATAAGTTTATATGAATAAGTCCAAATTCTTAATTTCAGTTCTGTTAGTAAGTTCAATATTTACTTCTGTTTGGAGTCAAAGTACCGATCTTCTTAAGTATGTAAATACTTTACAGGGAACGAACTCCGATTGGGGTTATAGCAATGGTAATACCTACCCAACCATAGCAGTGCCCTATCCGATGCATGCTTTCTCACCACAAACCGGTAAAAATGGTGATGGTTGGAAATACCAATACTCAGCAACAACTATCAGAGGCTTTCAGCAGGTACATCAATGTAGTCCATGGGTTAATGATTATGCAACATTTTCATTAATGCCAATAGCAGGTTCATTAGTAGTTAATGAAGAAGAGCGGGCAACAGCCTTTTCTCACGGGAAAGAAACGGCCAAACCACATTATTACAGCGTTGAATTTGAGAATGGTATTAAAACAGAAATATCCCCAACAGAGCGTTGCGGACACATGCGTTTTACTTTTCCTAAAGGAGAAAAAGCCTGGTTGGTGTTCGATGGATATACAAAAACAAGTCAGGTTAAGATAGATGAGAAGAACAAACGAATTACTGGATATGTGCGCAATGGTTTGCTGATTCCGGATAATTTTAAATGTTATTTCGTGCTTCAATTTGATAAACCTTTTAAAGCTTATGGTACCTGGGAAAACAGAAAAAATGAGATTAAAGAAGGTAATCTGACAGATGAAGGTGAAGGTGTTGGAGCTTATATTGAATTCAAGCCTGGCACCACCGTGCAGGTTAAAACTTCATCATCGTACATCAGCCCTGAGCAAGCTGAATTAACTCTCCAACAGGAAGTTGGTAAACATAAGAAACTTGAAACAACCAAACAGGCTGCTGCTAAATTATGGAACCAACTATTAGGTCGTGTTTTGGTCGAAGGAGGTACTGAAGACGATAAAGCTACTTTTTATTCCTGTTTGT
The DNA here is from genome assembly GCF_963674565.1 of uncultured Carboxylicivirga sp. Lineage (NCBI taxonomy): Bacteria > Pseudomonadati > Bacteroidota > Bacteroidia > Marinilabiliales > Marinilabiliaceae > Carboxylicivirga > uncultured Carboxylicivirga sp. The sequence goes on along the minus strand of NZ_OY771430.1, from coordinate 2,626,158 downwards.
TCAGGGCTAATTTGTTTTCTCATAAGTTTTATGAAATAGATGAAAATGGTCAGCCATACTATTTCAGTCCGTATGATGGTAAAATTCACCAGGGCTATATGTATACCGACAATGGTTTCTGGGATACTTTTCGTAGTCAGTTCCCGTTGACCAATATTTTACATCCTACAATGCAGGGAAGATATATGCAATCGCTGCTGGATGCTCAGGAACAAAGTGGGTGGTTTCCAACATGGTCATGTCCTGGTCCATCTGGGATAATGATTGGTAATCATGCAATTTCATTGTTGGCAGATGCATGGGCTAAAGGAATTAGAAATTTTGATCCTGAAAAGGCATTAGCAGCCTATTTGCATGAAATAACCAACGAAAATTTCTGGAAAGGATCGAGTAGCAGGGAGGCTCATAAAGAATATTTCGAGTTGGGTTATATTCCATATCCCGAAGTGGGTGAAGCGACAGCTAAAACACTGGAGTACTCCTATGATGATTTCTGCGGTTACCAGTTAGCAAAGTCTATTGGTAATGATTTTTATGCCAATATTTTTGGTCGTCAAATGTACAACTATAAAAATGTTTGGGATGATGAGGTTGGGTTTATGCGAGGAAAACACAATGATGGAAAGTGGCTCGAAGACTTTAATCCATACGAATGGGGAGGCCCTTTTACCGAAGGGAATTCATATCAATATACCTGGTCTGTTTTTCATGATATAGAGGGATTGATTCAACTGATGGGAGGTGAAGATAATTTTGTTGAAAAGCTTGACTCTCTTTTTTATGGTAGCAATGAATATGATGTAGGTACTTATGGACAGGTAATTCATGAAATTAAAGAAATGCTCGATGCCAATATGGGGCAATATGCACATGGAAATCAACCTGTTCAACATGTCTCGTATTTGTACAATTTTGCCCGTCAACCCTGGAAAACGCAAGAGCGAATCCGTAAGGTGATGAGCGAACTTTATAATGCCACCGAAAATGGATATCCAGGAGATGAAGATCAGGGTGGACTTTCGTCGTGGTATGTATTAAGTGCATTAGGAATTTACAGCGTTTGTCCGGGAACAGATCAATATGTGATTGGCAGTCCAGTATTTGAAAAAGCAACTATCACATTAGAGAATGGAAAGAAATTTATTATTGAAGCAGAAGGTAACAGTAAGGATAATGTTTATATCCAATCAGCAACCTTAAATGGTGAATCGTTCACCAAAAGCTGGATCACTTATTCTGATATTTCTAATGGAGGGGTCTTACATTTTAAGATGGATAACCAACCTAATTTTAAGAGAGGTATCAAGAATGAAGACAAACCTTTTTCATTAACACCAGATTCTCAAACTCATTAATAATGATGCAAGTCAGGTTAAAATATTATTTTTTAATTTTTGCAGGACTCTGTTTAACAGTTAGTTTAAATGCACAAGTGAACCGCTATTCATTAAATAGTTCTAACGAACAGCTGGACTGGCGAATTAAATCAAGTACCGATGTAGGCAATCAATTTGATGCTTTAAAGGAATCTGGTTTTGATGATGCTGATTGGGTTATAGCAACCGTGCCGGGCACTGTTTATGGATCATATGTTGAGCAAGGTCTGGAAGAAACACCTGAATATGGTGATAATGTTTATCAGGACAGAGTAGATGGCAAAGGTATTTATGAAGATAATTACTGGTACAGAACCGAATTTGAAATTCCGTCTCATGAAGGATTCAATCATGTATGGTTAAACCTGGCTGGAATCAACAGAGATGCAGATGTTTATTTTAATGGGCACTTATTGGGAAGCATTCATGGGCATGTTTACCGCGGAAAATATGACATCACTGAATTTGTACAACAAGGTCCAAATACCTTGGCATTGTTGGTTTATGTTCCGATACCTCCCATGAATTGCTCTGCAAGTCCAACATACATTGCCAGTGCCAGTTGGGACTGGATGCCTTATGTGCCCGACTTGAATATGGGTATAACGGATGAAGTATTTCTGAGTTTTTCCAATGATGTCACAATGATTGATCCCTAGATCAGAACCAAAGTTCCGGATTTGTCAACCGGAGAAATTGATTTGTCACTCAAAGTAAAAAATCAAACGAATCAATCTGTATATGCTACCATAACTGGTGTTATTACTCCCGGTAATATTGAATTTTCTCAACAGGTATTATTAGACGCTGAAAGCACCGATAGTATTGTGTTTAATAAAAATTCATTTGCACAATTAATAATTAATGATCCATTGCTTTGGTGGCCAAACGGATATGGCAACCCTAATTTATATAACTGCCAATTAAATTGTTCCGTAAATGGAGTATTGTCTGACAGCACTTCAATCCGATTTGGAATCAGAGAGTATAGTTACGATACTGAGGGTGGGGTTTTGCATGTGAGCGTTAACGGAACCAGAGTATTTCTGAAAGGAGGAAACTGGGGAATGTCAGAATATATGTTGCGATGCAGGGGTGATGAATATAAAACCAAACTACGCCTGCATAAAGAGATGAATTATAACATGATCAGAAACTGGACAGGAGCTGTAACTGATGATGAGTTCTATGAGCAATGCGACGAGAATGGAATAATGCTTTGGGATGATTTCTGGCTGATAACAACTTATATAACCTGGCCGCGCAGCCCACAAATATTTGAAGACAATGTAATTGAAAAGATCAAACGAAGAAGGAATTATGCCTGTGTTGCCATATGGTGCGGAATGAATGAGTTTGATCCAACACCCGAATTCATTGAGATTTACGAAAAGGCAATTGCTATATTCGATAATAACGATCGACATTTTCAACCTAATTCAAATAAAGGTAACCTATCGGGTAGTGGTTGGTGGGTGAATTTTACTCCCGAAGAATATTTTACAACGGCTCATGGCGGCACCTACACTTATGGTCTTCGTTCTGAGATTGGAACGGCTGTATTTACCACATTCGATAGTTTTAAAGAATTTATGCCGGAAGAAAACTGGTGGCCTCGTAATGAAATGTGGAATAAACATTTTTTTGGTCCTAATGCAGCCGGAGCCGGGCCTGATCATTATTTCGAAAGTGTTGAAAGTCGTTACGGAACAGCCACCGGAATTGAAGATTTTTGTAAAAAAGCACAGATCCTGAATATCGAGACCAATAAAGCCATTTATGAAAGCTGGCAACATCATATGTGGAATGATGCTTCAGGAGTATTAATCTGGATGAGCCAGAGTGCATATCCTTCTTTTGTATGGCAAACCTATGATTACTATTACGACCTTACAGGAGCCTATTGGGGTGCAAAAAAAGCTTGCGAACCTATACATATTCAGTGGGATGCAGCACGTAATATGGTTGAGGTGGTGAATGCCTCACGAACAGATTATAGCAACCTTACCGCAAAGTTGAAGGTGTTCAATTTGGACGGTACTCAGATTACCTCACTTGATAATTCGGTAGTTGTGAATTCCGGATCTAATTCTGTTACTTCCTGTTTTAGCCCTGCTTTTACGGCAGATAATCTGGCGGAAGGAAAACCTGCTTATTCATCCTCGGATGAAAATTCCATTCATACTGCCGACAAGGCAACTGATGGTATTTATGCCGGTGATGAATATCGATGGTCGAGTTCATACAACGATAACGAATGGATATATGTTGATCTCGAATCAGTTCAACCAATTAATCAGGTGAATTTATTTTGGGAAGCTTCTTATGGAACCGAATATAAAATACAGGTTTCGAATGATGCTTTTGTGTGGTCAGATGTGATTCATGAAACAAATGGAAATGGAGGAACAGATGAGCATACCTTTGAAACTGTTGATGCCCGGTATGTGCGGATGTTTGGTATTCAACGTGTCGACTTTGGTTGGGCCAAATTTGGATTCTCTCTTTTTGAAATTGAGGTGCTACATAACAATGATGAAGCAGTTACATTAGATTCTGTTCATTTCCTTCAACTCGAATTATTAGATGAGGAGGATAAAAAACTTTCTGATAATTTCTACTGGAGAAGTACAACTCAGAATGATTTTAGTGCCTTAAATTCTCTTGAGGAAGTTGTGTTGGATATTGCTGTTACAGATCAAACATTAGGCAGTAAAAAGTTTGTTGAAGCAGTAATTACGAATCCGACTGAAAATCAGGTGGTAGCTTTTGCTAATTATATCAAAGTGGTTAATGCAACTACAGGAGAAAGAATTTTACCAGCTTTAATAAGTGATGGTTATTTCTCGTTAATGCCGGGTGAGTCAAAAACTATTACCATAGAGTTTGATGAAGCCTTGTTGAATGGCGCTGATTACAGGGTGTTGGCTACTCCTTACAATGGACAGGAAGAAGCAATAACTACAGAGATAAAAGAGAATGATAAGAAACTTCAGGATTTTATGCTTTATCCAAATCCAGTTGATGATATACTTTATTTGAAAGGTTTGAATGGAGATGCACAAATAGAAATTTTCTCATTGAACGGTCAAAAAATAAAGTTGCATCAAGGAAATCAGGTTGATGTTAGCCAATTAAATCCGGGTTATTATCTGGTAAGAGTGACTCAGGCAAACCAGGTTAAAGTGGAAAAGTTTATTAAGCGTTAAAAATGAAAGTAATAAAAGAACATATTAAAATTCTGTATTTGATTATTCTGTTGTTGAATGTAAATGCATTGTATGCTCAGGTCAAATATTCTCTAAACAGCAATGAAAACCAAAAATGGTATGTTTATCCTCAGGATGAAGTTTCTTCGTGGAAAGATTTGTTTCAATCTGATTTTAATAAATCCGGTGTAAAAGCTACAGTACCGGGTACTGTATTCGGATCGTATGTTAACGAGGGGCTGGAGGCAGATCCTAATTTTGGCGATAATATCCATCAGGTTGACAAGAAGAAATATGATAAAAACTTCTGGTACCGAACTCAATTTACTGTTCCCCAAAGCCTATCAAAAGATCATCTTTGGCTCAACTTCGAAGGAATAAACCGGAGAGGTACAGTTTATCTGAACGGAACCTGTCTGGGTAAACTAAATGGTTTTTACGAGAGAGGGAAATATGATATTACAAAACTTATTGATCCCTTGGGAACTAATACCCTTGCAGTGTTGGTTGAATATCCAACACCTCCCATTCCTAATTTCGAGAGCCCAACCTACATTTCGAGTGCCAGTTGGGACTGGATGCCTTATGTTCCTGGTTTGCTAAGCGGCATTACGGATGATGTGTTTTTAACTACAACCAATGGATTTGAGTTGGTGGATCCATGGATCAGGACAAAGGAAATTCGTGATGCAGAAGCTGATCTGGAGCTAAGTGTAGATATTGTTAATCATACAAATAAGCGAAATGAAGGGCAGCTGAAAGCTACTATTATGCCTGGTAACATCACCTTCACAAAGGAGCTAAAGTTAGGTGGACGAGATAAGGACTATGTGAAGGATTTGGATCATATATCCTTGTCAAAGAAAGAATTAAATGAACTTGTAATTCAAAATCCACAATTATGGTGGCCCAACGGTTACGGTAAACCCAATCTGTATACCTGTAAACTTCAGCTTGTAGTAGATAATCAGGTGTCAGATGAGAAAGAAATTACTTTCGGCATCAGAAAATACGATTACGATATAGTTGATAATGTGCTGCAAATATCGATCAATGGTAAACGAATTTTTCTGAAAGGTGGAAACTGGGGTATGTCGGAATATATGTTGCGCTGCAGGGGTGATGAATATATTACAAAAATCAGGTTGCATCAGGAGATGAACTACAACATGATACGCAACTGGATTGGTTCCACTACAGATGAAGAATTTTATATGGCTTGTGATAAATATGGTATTATGGTATGGGATGATTTCTGGTTAAATTCTCATGCTAACCTTCCGGATGATTTGCAGGCTTTCAATAATAATGCAATTGAAAAGATTAAACGATTACGCAATTACGCCTGTATTGCCATATGGTGTGGAGATAATGAAGGTTATCCTCAACCTCCATTAAATAATTGGTTAAAGGAAAATATTGCTGTTTTTGATGGTGGTGATCGCAGGTATCAGCCAAGGTCTAATAAGGATGCACTCTCAGGAAGTGGAATATGGGTTAATCTTGAGCCTTCAGGTTATTTTGCCTCGGCACCTTTAAGCTTTGGAGGAGAATCAAACCAGTGGGGCCTGCGTTCAGAGATTGGTACAGCCGTTTTTACCAATTTCGAGAGTTTCAAAAAGTTCATGCCTGAAAAAGACTGGTGGCTTGCCCGCATTAATGATTCAACGTGGAATGAGATGTGGAACAAGCATTATTTTGGTCCTTTGGCAGGTAATGCAGGTCCCAAAAGGTACTTCAAATCAATATACGAACGATATGGTGAACCCGATGGTATTGAGGATTTCTGCCGTAAAGCGCAGCTTCTGAATATCGAAACCAACAAAGCGATGTATGAAGGTTGGGTGGATCATTTGTGGAATGATGCTTCGGGTATTCTTATCTGGATGAGCCAGAGCGCCTATCCATCTTTTGTATGGCAAACATACGATTACTATTACGATCTGACAGGAGCCTACTGGGGTGCTAAAAAAGCTTGCGAACCCATTCATATCCTGTGGAACTGTGCCAATAATAAGGTAAGAGTTGCCAATACTTCCAATGAAGATTTAAAAGGGGCAAAAGCATCGGTTAAAATCTTCAATATGGATGGAAAAGAGGTTGAGCAATTTGCTGAACAATCTGTTCTGGATGTTGCATCTAATAATGTTGAAACCTGTTTTTCTATTCAATTTGAAGATGAAGAGAATCTTGCTTTAGGAAGAGAGGTAATCGCTTCATCAACAGATAAACAAGCAGGTGATCCTTCAAATATTGTGGATGGCGGTGTAGGGTCGCGTTGGGGTAGTGAATACAATGACGATCAATGGATTTACATTGATTTAGGACAGAAGCAATCGTTTAATGAAATACATATGAGCTGGGAGACGGCACATGCCAAATCTTATAAACTGCAGATTTCGGATGATGGTACTAGCTGGAATGATATTTATTCAGATGATCATTCAAAAGGAGGTAGTGAAAAAATAAAAATCGATCAGGTTTCTGCCCGTTATATTCGAATGCTTGGATTAAAGAGAGCAACTCAGTGGGGATATTCATTATGGGAGATGAAAGTTTATAATATCGACTATTCAAAACAAAAAACAAATCCTTTATCTGCAGTTCATTTTATCAGACTCCAATTACACAATAGCGATGGAGACCTTCTTTCTGAAAATTTTTATTGGAGGGGTAATGAGTATTTAAATTATACCGCTTTAAGTGATCTGCAGAAGGTGCCGCTAAAGGTTAAAACAAGTGCAAAAACAATAGAAGGTAAGCATCATTTTACAGCAACAATATCTTCTCCTAATAAGGCTGAAAATGTTGCCTTTGCAATCAGAGCTTTACTTGTTGATAAACGAACGGGAGAACAGGTTTTACCTGCATTTATGGATGACAACTATTTCAGTTTATTGCCGGGTGAAACGAAGGTGATCCATATCGAAGTGGACGAAGAACTAATAAATAAAGAGAATGCACAAATAACTGTACAACAATATAATTCTTTATGAGAAAATGCTAAATCGATTTATGAAAAATTCAATAAAAGTAAACCCTTAATGTTCAATAACTAATAACTATGTCTATGAAAAAAATCCTGTATGCGATTCTACTAATCGTGGGAATATGGATGATGGGAGCTTGTGAGTCAGAAAGTTTTCTGGATGAGACTGAGACCACCGACCTGAATGAGACCATAGTATTCTCCGATAGTACTTATACTACCGCCTTTTTAACCGACATTTATTCAAGTGTTGGGTTCGGTAGTAATCCTGACCGTTTTAACGACGGTGCGTTGTTTTTTCCAACTACGAGTGGAGGACTACAGACTGCTTGTGATGAGGCAGAACCCCGGGTTCTGAAGGATATCACAACAGATATTCAGTTTGCGACCGGTACAGTAAATGCGGTTGTAATTAATGTTGATTCGTGGGATGTGCCTTATAAAAATATTCGTAAGGTTAATCAGTTCTTAAAGCATCTCCCTGAAGCACCGTTAACCGAAGCCCGAAAGAGACGTTTTACTGCAGAAGCCCGTTTTCTGAGAGCCTGGTATTATTCTGTTTTACTAAAGCATTATGGTGGTGTACCACTCATTGGTGATACAATTTTTAATGCTGGTGACGAGATTAATCCTGTGAGAAATACTTATGAAGAGGTTGTTAATTACATTGTTGATGAGTGTGACGAAGCAGCCCAGGTATTAACAAACCGACCAAGTGGAAGGGATTATGGAAGAGCCGGAGCCGGAGCCTGTCGTGCATTGAAAGCCCGTGTTCTATTATTTGCTGCCAGTCCTTTATTCAATGGAAGTGACTTTGCAGCCGAATATTCTGACCTAAAACCTCTGGTTGGTTATCCCGAATATAGTGCGGATCGTTGGAGGTTGGCGCGTGATGCAGCCCAAGATGTTATTGAAATGGGTACTTATTCGCTTTATGTAGATAATGAAGAAGAGGCTGGACGCGGGTTTTATCGATTGTTTAAAGCAAGTGACTGGAGTACAGACGGTGCATTTAATGGAACCATTTTTGAGAAAATGGCTACTAAAGGAACAGGTCTGGAAGCCTTGTTTCATCCACCTTCACATGGCGGTGGCGGTGGCGGATGGCCTTACCAGGAACTGGTTGATGCCTTCTGTATGATTAATGGTAAAGCCATTACAGATCCCGAATCCGGATATGATCCTAATGATCCGTATACAAACCGCGATCCTCGTTTTTACAATTCAATTGTTCATGATCAAAGTCCTTTACGAAATGGCCCGACAGAGGGAGTGCCGGTAGATATTTATCTGGGTACATATCAGGGTGTTCCTTCCGGAGAAGATGCGGTTCATACAGGTACACCAACAGGTTACTATGGAAACAAAATGCTTCACAGGGCTATTACTCCAAACTATTGGATTGGTGGACCTCAATCTAGGCCATTACTCCGTTATGCCGAGGTGTTGCTAAACTATGCTGAAGCTCAGAATGAATATGAAGGTCCAACAGCACAAGTATATGAAGCACTTAAACTCATTCGCGAAAGAGGAGGAATTCAACCTGGTGATGACAATATGTATGGATTGGTTGAAGGAATGAGTCAGGATGAAATGCGCGAAATAATAAGAAATGAACGACGTGTAGAGTTAGCCATTGAAGGTTATCGTTTCTGGGATGTTCGAAGATGGATGATAGCCGAGGAAACAGAAAATTCAATGATGCATGGAATGGAGGTGAATCGTGATGGTAATGAGGTGAGTTATGTTCAATTTGAAGTGAGAAAGCGTGTTTTTAGAAAGGCGATGTACTTATGGCCGATACCTTATTCTGAGGTGGCTAAATCTCCAAACCTGAAGCAGAATCCTTATTACGATAATCTCTGAGATAAAAAATCTACACCATGAAAATATTATTGAAAACCCGTATGATTATCATTTCTACACTGCTTATTTTCAGTGCTATCTCTTGTGATCTATTCGAAGAGGATGAAATGATTTATACCGAGAGCAATAAAAACATTACTGGTACCTGGCAAATCGCAGAAGCCTACCGGAATGATGTTAATATAACTGATATGATGGATTTTACTAAGTTTCAAATCCGTTTTAATCAGGATGAAACCTATACTATGACCAATTATCTTCCTTTTGTTGTAAAGAAAGAAGGTAATTATAGTCTTGATGATCCTAAGTATCCATTTCATATTGTGTTCTTACAAAGTGGAGAAGGTTCTGAATTAAAATCAGCACTGAGTTATTCTGTAGTTGATGCTGAGCGTCAGATTGGCTTGACTTTTAGTCCAGGATGCGGCAGTAATTCCTATACCTACATACTTACGAAAGTTTCAGAGAACTAACTCATACAAATTAGAATTTATGAAATCACGAAAAATATTTCGAAAGTTTATAAGGCCTTCATGGCTTACATATATCTTCTTCTCTGTTGTGCTGGCATGTTGTATTAATCTTGATTCGATAGATTATGAACCTACAGTAATAGCCGGTGAAGAGGCTGTTTTTATTCTTAATTGTCGAATTGAACCAAATCAGGATTCTGATGAAGGTGGTGAACGTTTGATGATGGGATTTCTGGTGCCTAAAAGTTGGAATGCCGCAGAAAATACCACTGTAACTTATACCAGTAGCATTGATGAGATAACTAAAACCATGTCGTTAATACCTGATGATGTTCAACCCAAGAATATGCAGGGGCGTACCTGGCCTGAAGCGTTAAAAGAAAAATGGGGTGTTGGAACGAATGTTATTGATGATATGGAATGGATAGCCTATCAGACTGATGACATCTATAATGTAAGAAATGGAGAGAAGATACCTGTTACTATCACTGTTAAAACAATTGCTGGGTCAGAGAACCTGAAGTTTAAACCTAATTTCATGATCAATAATAGTGGTGATGGTTTGAGTAAAGAGGAGAATAGATGGGATATAATAGAATTGGATTGTTTTGAGGTAATAGAAGGTGAGGGTGCCGTAATTGATTATTGCGAGTTACACATTAACAATGCACAGCCTATCTATTGTACTAAGGATGACATTGTAACTATTCGATACCAGGGAGATATTCTTGAAAATGTACTTGATGATTACGATGAGATATACTTATGCGCCACTGCTGTAACAGACAATGGAAATACTTATGAGTTTTGCGATGTTAGCGACAAAACCAAGATGCGAAGAGAGCATGAGTTTGGACGAACTTTCAGTCTTACATTCTGGCCAGCTGGTTACTTCGATATTCCTGACGGCGAAAGTATTGTGAAGATATTGTACTCCTTCAAAAATGAAGATGGTTCAGTTGAACTTCAGGAAGTACTGGAAGATGAAACAGAGGTTCCTTTTGAGTACATCTTTATGTGTAAGTAGTGCTATTCAATATTGTAATCTAAAATTGAATTATATGTATAATAATAACATATCGGCAAGGAGAATTTTTTCTTTGCTTCTAATAATACTGGTTTCGATTGGGTTTACATATGCTCAGGAAGAATCGGTTGTATCATCACCAGGCACAGGACTTGTTATTGATAGCTATGGCAGTCCGGTTGCAGATGTGGTGGTTCAGATAAAACAAACCGGGCAGCAGGACACTACCAATGTTTCAGGTTTATTCGATCTTAAACTGGAATCTGGTCAGGTTTTGGTTTTTCAACACGATAATTTTTATATCCGTGAAAAGAAACTTACCGCAAAAGATCTGACTGAAGGTGTTATTTCGGTTTCGCTAACAGAAAAATACCTTAGAGATCCTCATGAATTGGATGTAGTATACGGAACTGTTGAGAAGGACGGTTTTGTAGGTGCTTCATCCACTATCTATACCGATCAGATAGCCTCTCCTTTGGCTAACACCATAGTTAACTCTTTTGCCGGTCGATTAGCGGGGTTAAATATTTCGCAATATCAGGGTTTTAAATCTCCCAATACATCTTCTAATTTTGTTTCTGTTATTGGAGGAAATGCTCCTGTAACGGGCAATTCAGCCCCAAGTGATAATACCATGTTTAGTATTAATTCACGAGGAATGGCACCTGTTGTAGTGGTTGATGGTATTCAACGTGAACTTTTTTCTTTAGATCCCGAAAATATCGAATCTGTTTCTATTCAGCGTGATGCTTTGTCATCTATGTTTTTAGGAATGAGAAGTTCAAGAGGTGTGTTGCTGGTTACCACTAAAAAGCCACAGTCCGGTAAATCTCGTTTGTCGTTTACGGGCCGTTATGGTATTCAGAGTACTATTAAAACGCCAAAACCATTACCTGCCTATAAATATGCTTACCTTTTGAATGAAGCATTACAGAACAATGGTAAAACACCGGCTTATTCATATGAGGATTTTGAATCATACCGAAATGGCTCTGATCCAATCGCTCATCCGGATGTGAATTGGTACGATGAGGTTATGGAAGATTATGCACCCATTCAGTCATATAATCTGAATGTGGCCGGTGGTGGAGCTGTAGCCCGCTATTTTGTTAGTGTTGGTTATTTTAATCAGGAAGGATTTTTCAAAACATCTGAGCAAAATTCATATGAAACCAATTTAACTCTCGACCGATATCAAATCAACTCAAAGATAGAGGTGGATGTTACAGAAGATTTAAATATTGGTGTTACGGTAATTGGTAGAGTGGAAGAAGGAAATCAACCGGGTGCAGGCTATTCTACAATTCTTAGAGCACTTTACAATACTCCTAATAATGCCTATCCTATTTATAATCCAAACGGATCCTATGGAGGTAATATCTCGTTTTATAACAACATCATGTCTCAAACCATTAACTCAGGTTATATCAAAGATGAGACACGCGATATTATTGCCAGTCTTAATCTAACCTACGATCTTAAAAGATTTGTTGAAGGATTGAGTTTTGAAGCCTTTTCTAATTTATCAGCACAAAATGCATCAGCAGTTGTTCGTGATAAACAAAGTCTGGTTTATGAATATATTGCTGGTGAGGAGGGTGAAGATGGCCGATATGATCCTTTTGGAGTTTTATCACCACAGATAAACTCCTTTGTTGCCGTTCAGAGCTCACGTTATTGGTATGGACAGGTTGGATTTGATTACAAAAAAGCATTTGGCAAACATAAGCTGGATGCCAGCATTCATGCCGATCAGCATGTGGTGACTCTTAACTATGATTTGCCACAGCAACCGGCCAATATTGCTTTTAGGGGGCGCTATAATTACGACAATAAATATTTTGCTGAAGCGGCAGTCACAGAGAGTTATTATAACAGATATATTCCGGGTAATCAATGGGGAACATTTTATGCTGTTGGTTTAGGTTGGGATATTAGTAAAGAAAATTTTCTGAGTGAAGCTACATGGTTAGATCAATTGAAATTAAGAGCCGTTTATGGAAAAACAGGTAATGGCATCGATAATTCAAGCTATTATGGATGGAGATCAACTTACACAACCACAATTTTTGATTATTCATATCCACAAGGAATTAATCATGGATTAGGAGAAGCAAATATTGATAATGCTCTTGCTAATACAAATTTAACCTGGGAAAAAGGTGATAAAATTAATGTAGGAACAGATATCTCATTGTTCGGTGACCGTTTGCAACTTTCAGCTGATTACTACAGAGATTTTTATTACGATCTACTTCAAATCAGAGGACGAAGTGTTGAACTGATGGGGATGAGTTATCCGGCTGAAAATATTGGAGAGAAGCTGTATTATGGTGGAGAACTTAGTTTAACCTATCAGAATAATTGGGGCGACTTTAATTATTTCATCACTGCCAATTGGGGGCAAAATGCATCAGAACTGGTTTTTATTGATGAGCAATACCGCCAGGAAGAATATAATAAAGTTACCGGAAAACCGGCAGGTGCTATTTTTGGTTTACAGGCCGATGGTTTATTTAATTCGGTTGAAGAAATTCAGAGCAGTCCTGTAATAGAGGGCTATGATATTCAACCTGGCGATATTAAATACAAAGATCTTAATAACGACGGTGTTATTGATCAGTTTGACATGACTATGATTGGAGGTGATAAACCAACATCATATTATGGAATAACACTGGGATTTAACTACAAAGGATTTGATTTTAATGTTTTGTTCCAGGGTGCATACAATCGTGACCTTTATATGGGTGATGATGTGTTGATGGCCGGATTCCAGGGTGTTGGTCAAGGTTATGGACAGGCTTATAGCCATATGCAGGACAGATGGACCCCAGAAACTGCAGCAACAGCTACTTATCCACGTCTCACTGCTGGTGGAAATACTTACAATATGAATCCCAACGGATGGTGGACTTCTTTCTGGATTCGTTCCGGAAATTACCTCCGATTGAAAGATCTATACCTGGGATATACGTTACCGGAATCATTAAGTCACAGATACCTTGGAGGTACCAGAATCAAATTCTTTGTGAGTGGTCAGAACCTGTTGACAAAAGCTGATTTTGATCTGGTAGATCCGGAAGTGAGCTTTGTGAATTACCCTTTGCAAAGGGTTTTGAGCACAGGTGTTAATATCAAGTTTTGATAACCAACTAAATTCTATGGATAATGAAAATTAAGAAATTAATCATATTCCTGTTCATTGGCATAATCGTCTTATTCTATTCTTCGTGTGAGGATGATTACGAGACGGTTCCATTGGAACAGTTCACCATTGATTTTGTGTTTTCTACAACCGATTCATTGGGAAAACAGGCTTATAAATATCTTACTTCGGTTTATTCCCGACTTCCAAACGGTCATAATCGGGTTGGAGGAGATTATCTTGATGCGGCATCTGATGATGCCATATCGTCGGCCATTACCGAAAATGCTGTAGCAAAATTGGCAACCGGACAATACACCTCAGCCAGCACTATCTATTCAGATATGGCCTGGGGCGATTATTATCATGGTATTCGAATAGCAAGCACGTTCATCAGTAACATTGATGTGGTTCCGTTAATGGAAACTTTTAATGATGGTTTACCACTCAATAGTGCCTGGAAAAGTGAAGCAAGGTTTATCAGAGCTTTTCTGTATTTCGAATTGATTAAACGCTATGGTGGCGTGCCTATTATGGGAGATGAGGTTCGTCAGTTGGGTGATGACCTGGAATTACCTCGTAATACGTTTGAAGAATGTGTAAACTATATCGTTAATGAGTTGGATGAGATACGTGATAGTCTGAGAATTGCACCTATCACAGATTTGTCAGCCTATGGACACGTAGTAACACGCGAATCAGCCATGGCGCTTAAATCCAGGGTATTACTATATGCTGCCAGTCCTTTGTTTAATGGGGGCAATATTGATGCATCAAATCCTCTTACCGGCTATGTTGATGAAGATGCTCAACGTTGGAAAGCAGCTGCTGATGCTGCTAAATACTTCATTGATAACTATACCTATTTTGAGCTTCTGCCAAATTTCAACGATGTGTTTACAACACCTGCCAATAAAGAAGTAATCTTTTACAGACAGAGTGGAGAAAACACAAGTATTGAATACACCAATGGTCCTGTTGGGTTTTCAGGAAATGCGATGGGCAATGGCAGAACCAGTCCTTCTCAAAATCTGGTTGATGCATTCCCAATGCTGAATGGTAAATCAATCGATGATGAAACCTCGGGCTATAACATGCTTAATATGTATGATAATCGCGATCCAAGAATGAACAAAACGGTTATTCACAATGGTTCAGATTGGCTGTCAACAACCATCGAAACTTTTGATGGAGGTGTAAACAATCCAAATATTGCGAATCAGAAAACCAAATCGAGTTACTACATGCGCAAGTTTATGGGGAATTTCGAAGGTTCAAAAGAATACTCAAATACATTGCATGAATGGATTTTATTCCGGTATGCCGAAATTCTTTTGAATTATGCCGAAGCACAAAATGAGTATGCAGGTCCTACCGATGAGGTTTATCAGGTAATCTTCGACTTAAGAAATCGTGCTGGCATTGAGGCTGGCGATGATGAAATGTATGGTCTGAAGGCAGGTATGTCAAAAGCTGAAATGCGTAAGATTATTCAAAATGAACGTCGCATTGAAATGGCTTTTGAAGAGCAACGATATTGGGATGTGCGACGATGGAAAATTGCTGAGGATGTAATGAATGAATCCATTAAAGGATTACAAATCATCAAAAGCGCGTCGGATCTTAATATGAGGGAGATTGAAATATTGCAGCCTTCATTTGCAACTCGTCAATACTTCTACCCAATCCCATACAATGAGGTTATTAAGAACGATAATATGGTGCAGAATCCGGGTTGGTAAAGCGAATGTTTATCAATTTTTATAAGTGATAAAATATTGAATATGAAACGAATAATTATATTTATTATAGGTGTACTGACAATCAGTTTGTCGTATGCCCAGCAAATAACCATCACCGGTAGTGTATCAGCAAATGATGGAGAGGTGCTCCCTGGGGTGAATGTTTACATTGAGGGAACAACCATTGGTACTATCACCGATTATGATGGAAAGTTTAAGCTAGATGTAAAAACAGGAGACAAACTGTTATTTGACTTTATCGGTTTCAAACGAGAAGAAAGAGTAATTGGTAATCGTAAAGTGCTGAATATTGTATTAATACCTGATATCACCGATTTAAATGAAGTGGTAGTGGTTGGATATGGTGAAACCAAACGTATCACCAATACCGGTGCGGTTAGTGGTATTCAGGCACAGGAACTGAGAACTATTCCAACAGCAAGTGTTCAAAATGCCTTGTACGGTAGAATGCCGGGATTCTTTACCCAGCAGCGGTCTGGACAGCCCGGACGTGATGCCTCCGACTTTTTTATACGAGGTGCCAGTTCTTTGAATGATGAAGGAAACAAACCTTTAATTGTTGTTGATGATGTGCAATATTCATACGATCAGCTTTCGCAGATCAATGTAAATGAGATTGAAAGTATCTCTATCCTGAAAGATGCCTCCACAACGGCTATTTATGGTATTAAAGGAGCCAATGGTGTATTGGTAATCAAAACTCGACGAGGAAAAGAAGGTAAACCACAGGTAAACCTAAGGGTTGAAAGTGGCCTTCAAATGCCGGTACGTACACCCGAATTCTTAGATGCCTATCAAACAGCCATGTTGGTGAACGAAGCATACGAGAATGATGGTTTGCAAGCTAAGTTTACACAGGAAGATCTCGATCTGTTCAAAAGTGGAGAGGATCCATACGGACATCCAAACGTAAATTGGTATGAGGAGATCTTCAAGAAGATAGCTTTTCAGCACAATGCAAACCTCGATTTTACAGGAGGAACAGAAAAACTGAGGTATTTTATTTCAGGAGGAGCCTTTTATCAGAATGGTTTGGTTCGTGATTTTAATGATCCTTTTAACGAGTTGAATAACAATTATTTCTATCGTCGATTTAACTTTCGTTCAAATCTTGATTTTGATGTGACTAAAACCACAACCTTACGTTTGGATATAACCTCACGATTTGGAAATATTAACGAGCCTCGTGGACAAAATGTGGTAAGCGAAATTTATAATTTTGCTAAGATTCATCCTTATTCGGCACCGGTACTCAATCCTGATGGAAGCTATACTTATGCTTACGATACCGATGAGAAACTTCCAACCATCAATGCAAGGATTGCAAATGAAGGTTACTCACGATTTCGTCGTACCGATAATAACATTTTATTCTCGGCCACACAAAAGCTGGATTTTATTCTGGAAGGTCTTGAACTTTCAGGACGTTTGGCTTACTCAAGTATTGAAGAAAACAAAAGAGAACTGGTTAGGAATGAATATCCGACTTATCATTACGATGCTGCAAACGATATTTACACCATCGATCCAAGAGGTAACTATGCCTATGGGAGTTATGGTGTGAATGTAAGTCAGGAACAGTTTTATCGCGATTTAAATATTCAGGGCTTTTTGAACTACAACAGAACATTTCAGTTGGATCATAATGTAAGTTTTGGATTGATTTATAATCGTCAGAGTCCTCAGTCAAAAGCTGATGTTCCTGAGAATTCACAAGGTTATACAGCCAAACTGAATTATAATTATAAAAACAAATATTTATTTGATTTTAGTGGAGCCTACAATGGAACTGACCGATTTGGAAAAGATAATCGTTTTGGATTCTTTCCTGCACTTGGTGTGGGCTACAGCATTTCTGAAGAATCGTTTTTTAAGAATAATTTTGGGAACATCCAACTGTTGAAACTTAGAGCATCTTATGGTTTAGTTGGATCCGATGTGGCTTTTGGAAATCGATATTTATATCGTCAGGTTTATCAGTCTGGAGGAGGATATGTGTTTGGAGAAGATAATAATACTGTTTATCCCACAATATATGAAGGGGATATGGGTAATAGCCTGGTGACCTGGGAGAAAGCCCGAAAGTTTGATGTCGGTATCGATGCGAATCTTTACAACAAATTCTCTTTTACCATCGATTATTTCCATGAGTTTCGTTACGATCAGCTGGTAACCCAACAAGATGTATCCAATATTCTGGGAATTGGTGTTGCACCAAGTAATGTGGCTGAAACAGAGAATAAAGGTTTTGATGGTCAGGTTGGATATCAAACACGCTTTGGAGAAGTGCATTTCAATACCAATTTTGTATTCTCATATGCTAAAAACAAGGTGATATACAAAGCAGAGGCTGAGCAGGCTTATCCTTGGCTGGCCGAAACAGGTCATCCTATCAATCAGCCATTTGGCTATACCTATTTAGGATTCTACTCGCAGCAGGATATCGCTAATAATAATGATGCAAATCCAGATAATAATGTGGCTGTGCCAATCAGCGATGTACCTATTCAGGCCGGTGATTTAAAATATGCCGATTTAAATGGTGATGGAGTTATTGATAATTTTGACAGAGGCCCAATAGGTAAACCTAATTTACCCAATACTACTTTGGGTTGGTCTTTTGGATTCTTCTATCGAGGTTTATCGGTCAACGTATTATTCCAGGGCACCTTCGGATATAGCTTTAGTGTTGTGGGTACTGGTATTGAACCATTCAAAAGTCAGTTTCAACCAATTCACCTTGATCGTTGGACACCAGAAACAGCTGAAACAGCTACTTTCCCAAGGTTAACAACCAACCCAACCACAGTTAATAGTAGTTCGGCTTATATGTCTGATTTTTGGTTGGTTGATGCATGGTATGTGAGATTAAAAACGGTTGATATTGGTTACCAGCTGCCACAGCGTATGTTGCCTTTTAACATTAGTTCGGCACGATTCTATGTTAACGCATATAACCTGTTAACATTAACAAGCTATGATAAATATCAGCAAGACCCTGAAATATCAACAAATACAGCAGGGGATGCTTATATGAATCAAAGGGTTGTAAATCTTGGATTGCAAGTGTCATTTTAGTGAGTGGTTATAATTACAAGGGTGTATTAAGGAAGAGGTTTCTTTATTAAGATCCTCTTCCTTATAAACTATTTCTGCTTAATGAAGATTCTAAATTATTGTATAATGAAGTATTTAAAACTAGGAGTATTATTTGTTATTTTTTATTCAACCATTGCTGTAAATGCCAAGGTTAGCTTGCCGCATTTTTTCTCTGATAACATGGTTTTGCAACGAGATAAAATCATAAAAATATGGGGAAAGGCTGATAAAAAAGAAACTGTAAAAGTTACTTTTAATGGAAGTGATGCTGTTACAAAGGCTGATAATAAGGGTTTGTGGCAGGTCGAACTTCCTCCAATGAAATATGGTGGTCCGTTTACAATGCAGATTGTAGGGAAAACCAACAGTATTACGTTTAAAAATATATTGATAGGTGATGTTTGGTTATGCAGTGGTCAGTCTAATATGGAATTCAACCTTAATGGGGACCTGACAGCAGAAGAAGCGATTAAAAATTCGACTAATCAAAACATTCGTCTGTTAACAGTTCCAAAAGTTATTCAGACCAGGGAGAGATTTGATATTGAAGAATCTGCATGGACTGAATGTGATCCTGCAACAGCAGCTACTTTCTCTGCAGTTGGCTATTTCTTTGGTAAGCGTTTGGAAGAAGAATTGGATATTCCAATTGGATTAATCAACTCATCCTGGGGTGGAACCGATATTGAGACCTGGACAAGCTGGGAAGCATCAATGAATAATTCTGAATACGCTCAATATAAAGGACAAACGAGTGAAGAGGCAATTGGCTTTAACACCGAAGATATTCAACGATTTGAAAAAGCCCTGGAGAATGATCCTGCTTTAAAGAAGAAGTGGTTTGATCCAAATGCGAAAGTAAAAGGCTGGCAAAAAATGATGGCGCCAAAGGCATGGGATGGAGAACTCGAAAAAGTAGATGGTATTATCTGGTTTAAGAAGGTTATTGAACTACCTGGCAGTATCGAAGGAAAAGAAGGTGTTATTAATCTGGGCCCCATTGATGATGAAGATATTACATGGATTAATGGAGAGCAGGTAGGTGCCATTTCTTTTTGGGCAGCTAACCGTAATTATCCGATCAAATCAGGAATCTTAAAAGCCGGAAAAAATACAATTATTGTTAGAATAAAAGATACCAATGTTGTTGGTGGTATGTATGGAAAGCCGGAAGAGCTATACCTTGAAGTTGGAGGTGAAAAATATTCTTTGGCCGGAGAGTGGGATTATAAACCTTCTGTATTAAGTTCTGATTTCGGTTTTGAGAGCAGGGGCACTGGTCCAAATAGTTTTGCTTCCCTTTTGTATAATGGAATGATATCTCCATTGGTTGGTTATGGAATAAAAGGTGCCATTTGGTATCAGGGAGAAAATAATGCTTCGGAGGCCTATCGTTATCGTCAGTTGTTTCCAAATATGATCAACGACTGGAGAAAACAATGGGGGTATGATTTTCCGTTTTTATGGGTGCAGCTGGCTAGTTTTATGGCATTGGATGATCAGCCTCAGGAGAGTGAATGGGCGGAACTACGGGAAGCTCAAAATATGACCTTGTCTTTGCCTAATACTGGTCAGGCAGTGATTACTGATATAGGTGAAGCCTTTGATATTCATCCAAGAAATAAAAAAGATGTGGGATATCGTTTGGCACATTCTGCCCTGAATATAGCCTATGGTAAGGATGTTCTACCTTCGGGACCCGAATTCGATAAAATGGAAAAAGATGGTAATAAGCTGATTCTGTCTTTTAAAAATATTGGCAAAGGCTTATCCACTCAGGATAAAAGCAAATATGGTTATGTGAAAGGATTTGCAATTGCTGGTAGTGATAAGAAGTTTGTATGGGCTCAGGCTTATATCAAAGATGATAAAGTAGTTGTTTTTAGTGATTTAATAAAAGATCCTGTGTCAGTTCGTTACGGGTGGGCCAATAATCCAATTGAGATCAATTTGATTAATAGTGATGGGTTATTGGCTTCACCATTTAGAACTGATACCTGGAAAGGAATTACGGAAAAATAAGGAGGACATGCATGAATAAAAATCTAATATTAACTATTCTACTTTTCATTCCTTCATTGCTGGTAGCTCAAAGCTATTTGGTTAATGGAGGGTTTGAAAACGGAATAGATGAAAATTGGACCCATTCAGCAGTGGGAGCTGATGCTTCGTTTGCTGTAAATTCAGTTGTAGTAAAAGGTGTTGATAATACATCTTTAGGTCCAAGAGAAGGCAGTAAAGAACTTAAAATTGATCTGACAGCTGCCTCAGCTGATAAATATGCAGTGTCTTCATCAACCACTGTAACTGTTGGTAATGATTCTATTTATTTATTGAAATTCTGGGCACGCGAAAGTGAGTTTTTTGAATATGATTCTAATCAAAGCAGGGGAGGGAAAACTTATACTAATAATCCCGATTTTGCCAGAATGATAGTAAAGATCACAACAGAATCAGGTCAGAAATACGAGGTGCTATATGCATTACGATATGGACCAACAACATTTCATCTGCCATTCAAATCTTTCGATAAGCAGTTTACCATTAGCTTTCATCCTCAAACGGCGGGTCGCCAGTATTTTATTGATGGCATCGAATTGCTTGATCAAAGCAGAAATGGTGGGCTGGATGTGTTAAATACGTATCGATGGAATAATCAACGATCAACAGTTGATGGAACCTGGTTAGCAGGCGATAACGATGTGTCTTTTGAACTGCCTGATGGACGAACGATGTGGTTTTTTAACGATTCGTTTGATGGTGCAGCCAATGATACAACAAAAAATATTCTTGATCCAATTGGTGGGTTTATAAGAAATGCATGTGTTATTCAGGACAAACAAGGTAATTTGGTAAGTTTAGGAGGAAAGGATTCGAATGGTAAAGGACAAAGTGCTTTTTTCGAAATTATTCCCGGAAATGAGATATATAATGCAGGTGGTGGACAGGTGAACTGTTATTGGGTAGGAGATGCCATACTGGAAGGAGATAAGGTGAAAGTTTATTTGATCGAAGTCTTTGGAGAAGCCCGCAGTGCAATAGCCGAGTTTTCTTATCCTAATCTTGAGTTACTTGATATTAAAGAACAGGCTGATATTGGTTATGGCTATGAGACCTTTATTGCAGACGACGGAATAATTTATCTGTATAGAAAGAAAGATGGAGTTGGTGGTTTAGGTGTGAACGTAGCACGTACAACTGTAGGCAATCTGATTGGTGATGAGACGTGGGAATATTGGAACGGCTCATCGTGGATTACAGATCCAACTCAATCAGTCACAGTTTTAAAAGATATAATGCCCGATGGTGTTGTGAAACTTCAGGATAATAACTATGCAATGGTCAGTGGTATGTCGGCAATTGATGCAAGTATAGAATTTTCTTTTGCACCGGCTCCACAAGGTCCATGGACATCTCCTCAGACTGTTTATACTCGTCCGGATGATTACCTTTATTGGGCATATATGCCTAATATTCATGAACAGTTGGAGAATGGTAATTACAGTGTTTCTTATTCGTCCAATGCTTTCATGCCATTGTTTTTTTCGACCTGGTCGTTTGCTGAAAAATATTGGTATCGTCAGCGGTATATTCAGGTTGATTTATTAGGATTATCGCCTCATACAGTTACAGAACCAAATATTGCTTTAAACAAAACAGTAACGGTTTCTTCAACAGAAGGAGATGTTAATGTGGGATCGAAGGCTGTGGACGGTAATGTTGTTACTTTTTGGGCCAGCCAGAATAATGACGTGGAATGGCTTTATGTGGATCTGGAACAGACCTATGATATTTCAAAGATTAAAATCCATTGGGGCAATGCTTTGGCAAATAATTTTATGATTGAAGTGTCTGATGATGCTTCAACATGGAAAACCATAAAAAATCAAAGTAATAACATCGATCAGGAAACTTCCTTTTTTAACTTAAGGGCTATTGGACGATACATTCGCGTCAAATGCATCAACCCATTGACAGTTGAAGGTTGCGAAATAAATGAATTGATTGTAAATGGTAAGTTACATACATCTAATCTTGTACCCTTAATAGAGATTACTTCACCGGCAAATGGAAGTAGCTTTACTGATGCAGAAAGCATTACTTTTGAAGTAGATACATATGATCCGGACGGTTTCATTACCAGAGTGGACTATTTTAACGGGGATGCATTACTTGGAACAGCTAATACCAGTCCATTCACCCTGGCATTGGATAATCTTGCAGAAGGTAATTATAACATTACGGCTATAACCTATGATAATTCAGGGGCTACAACAACATCCAAAGCCATTGAGCTAAATGTTATTTCATTGGAAGAGATGAATCTAGCTTTGAATAAACCCGCTACAGTATCATCAACCGAGGCTGGAACGAACTATGGCAACAAAGCAGTTGATGGGGATTATGGTACACGATGGTCGAGTGAGTATAGTGATCCTCAATGGATTTATGTCGATCTTAAAGATACATACCTGATCAATCGGGTGAAAATAACCTGGGAAGCAGCCTATGGATCAGCCTATAAAATTCAGCTTTCAGATGATGCAAGTAATTGGGTGACGATTCAGGATGTCTCAGGTAATTCTTCTTTGGAAAATGAATTTGGTAACCTAACTGGTGCAGGACGATATTTGCGTATTTATGGTACGGCAAGAGGAACCTGGTTTGGATATTCAATTTTTGAGTTGGAAGCCTACGGTTCAAAAGTATCAACAGGTACTGATGAAAGCAAACAATTAGCATTTAAGATTTATCCAAATCCGGTTGATGACTGGTTGCAAATTGAGCTTACAAATGATATAAAAGCTACTGAAGTGATAATATATAATAGCCAGGGAGCGATTGTATATAATGGATTTTTAAGTCATAACAGCATCAATGTGGGTCATCTTCAGCCCGGTTTATATTTTCTTCGCTTAGAAGGAGATCAAGCAGATTTGGTTACACGATTCATGAAGAGGTAAACCTTTGGTGAGACTGTTCGTGGTAGCAGTCTCACTTTTATTGAATTACTTTAAAAAGAAGTCAAGAGTTCCTAAAATATTTGGAGTAGAGAGCTAAATTGAACTATATTTAAATTTTATTATTCAAGTTAAAATGGCTAAGACCAAAGTTTCCATCAACGATATTGCTTCCGAACTAAATATTTCAAAAACTACTGTATCATTTATACTTAATGGTAAGGCCAAGGAAAAGCGCATTAGCGACAAACTGGTTGTGAGTGTTCTTAAAAAAGTTGAGGAAATGGGGTATCAGCCAAACCAATTGGCTAAAGGACTAAGAACTGGACGGACCAACATTATCGGCTTAATGGTGGAGGATATCTCCAACCCTTTTTATGCAAGTATTGCAAAAGAAATTGAGGATAAGGCGCATAAGAACAATTATAAAATTATTTATTGTAGTACCGAAAATGATAAAGACCGGGCCAGGGAGTTTTTAATAATGTTTGATACGCTTGGCGTGGATGGTTGTATCATAGCCCCAACCATGGGCATGGAAGATGATATTAGAAATTTGGTGGAAAGAGGGATGGATGTGGTTTTATTCGACCGTAAATTTCGAAATATGTCAACTGATGTTGTAATGGTGAATAACGAAGAAGGTACTTACGGTGCAGTGAAGCATTTATATGGCAGGGGGTATCGTAATATTGCAATGGTTGCCCTGGTTCTCGATCATCCTGATAAAGAGGCACGTATCATAGGATACAAAGATGCCATGGCTGACTTTGGATTAGAACCTCATGTTTTTCCACTGCCTTTTAAAAGTAATTTTCAGGATTATGTTGCTGATATTAAAATGATTCTTGAAGAAAATAAAGAATTTGATGCTGTGGTGTTTGGTACCAACTACCTTGGGATAAGTGGTCTGGAAGCGATTAATCGGTTAGGACTTCGTATTCCTCAGGATCTGGCCATTGTATCTTTCGACGATCATGACTTATTTCGAATCCACAAACCTGATATATCTGTAATAGCTCAGCCAATAGAAGAGATTGCTCAAACCGTTATTGATACATTAATAAAACGGTTACAAAACTCCAAAAAGAAAAAAGTCAATAAGATGGTAACATTATCAACCAATCTTATTCCACGTAGCTCATCAGCTAAGAAGTCAAAATAGTTACAGAGGTATAACCTTGCCGACTACACAGTAACATCAGTCAACATGAAAAATAAAATATTTAAATATGTTTTTGCCGTATCCATTGCCGGCTTTTTAATGGGTTTTGATACAGTTGTAATATCTGGTGTTAACCTGCCCATTAAAAATCTCTGGAACACTTCTGATTGGTTTCATGGGGCGTTTATTATTTCCATGTCTTTGTGGGGGATGGTTATTGGGGCTTTGGCAGGCGGTTATCCTACCCAAAAATTTGGCAGAAAGCAAACGTTAATATGGGTAGGTATAACGTTTCTTATTTCAGCACTGGGTGCTGCATTAACCACTGGGCCGTATATGTTTTCCTTTTTCAGATTGATTGGAGGAATCAGTGCCGGAGTTGCATCCATAGCTGCTCCAACTTATATATCAGAAATAGCAAAGGCAAATAATCGGGGAAGGTTAGTGATGCTTTTCCAATTCAATATTGTATTTGGAATATTACTGGCTTACCTCTCGAATTATTTACTGGCAGAAGCTGTAGCAGTTGATAGCTGGCGTTTAATGCTGGGGATAGAGTCGGTACCGGCATGTGTTTTTACCCTTGCTCTTTTGTTTGTTCCCAAAAGCCCTCGTTGGCTTATTGTGAATGAAAAAAATATTGAAGAAGCCAGGAATTCCTTGAGTAAAATGATGTCAAAGAATGAAGCAAATCATTTAATAACTCTTTTGCAAAAAGAAGACAATGCAGTAGCCAGTGATGCAAAAGGTTTGTTTTCGGGTAAATACAATCGTGTATTAATGCTTTCATTCCTGATCGCCTTTTTTAATCAGTTTTCAGGAATCAGTTTTATTTTATTCTATGCGCCGGAGATTCTTGAGAAAGCCGGATTGGTGACTTCTGAATCCTTATTGAGCTCTGTTTCAATTGGTGTTGTAAACCTGATCTTTACATTCGTAGGTATCTCTTTCATTGATAAATATGGGCGAAAGCAATTGATGTATATTGGTTCTGTTGGATATATTATTGCCCTTTCGATGGTAGCTGTTGGTTTTTATTTTTCCACCACAGCATGGTTTAAACTCTTTTTTATGCTATTGTTTATTGCATCTCATGCGGTTGGTCAGGGTGCAGTTATTTGGGTGTTTATTTCTGAGATATTTCCAACGCGCATACGTTCATTCGGACAATCGTGGGGAGCTGGATTACTTAATGTTTTTGCAGCTATAATTGCCTTATTCGGGTCAGTTTTGATAAATGTTTTTGCCCCTTGGATAGTATTTGCTTTTTTCGCTTTTTTTATGGTGCTTCAACTATTGTTTACACACTATTTGATGCCTGAGACAAAAGGGGTTTCTTTGGAAGAAATACAAGGCCTGCTTGTAAAAGCAAAAAAATAAATCACCCCTGAGAAAAGGGGTGTTATGCATTTCAATAGCTATTTAAAACGATTAATGTACGATGAATAATCTACAACGTCGGGTTTATAATCCTGATGGAAAAGTTCGCTTGAAACAACGAAGTCTGCAGTTGATCTGTTAGTTGCAGTAACAACATTATACAGCGCACAGATTCGAAGCAATGCTTTTACATCTACGTCATGCGGTTGCGGTTGCATCGGGTCCCACAAGAAGATGAAAATATCAACTTTTCCTTCTGCAATTAAGGCTCCCAATTGTTGATCACCTCCTAATGGACCGGATTTAAAACGGGTAATTGAAGGTGGTACAGCATTGTTTTCTAAACATTTTTTGTCAATCACTTCAGAAACCATTGAACCTGTTGTACCTGTGCAAACAAGGTCATGCGATATTAATTCTTTCCAGTTGTATTCAACCCAGTCAATTAAATCAGTTTTTCTATTATCGTGAGCCACCAGGGCAATTGTTTTTTTCTTCTTCATTAAGTATGATTTAAGTCTTTTATTTTAAACATTCCAAATGTAATAAAACACTCCAAGTAATTGTATACTGTTAGGTTATATTACCATCATTTCACATCATTTATAATAATGAGTTTGTAAATTAAGGGTGCTGATTTGATAATATTGTTCAGAGTGATGTTATTGTTTCTATTTTTGAGGGGTAATCATAAAATAATCGAAATGCCGTTTCCAGTTTCTATCCATTCTCATTTAACAGGAGATATTACCATACAGAAGAATCAATATAGTGTTGTTTATACGATAGATACACAGTTAATAAATGATTTTTTAATGTGGATTAATGGCGAAAAACTAATATTGGAAGATTCTGTATCATTTGTTAATGATGGTGAAATTTGTTCAAGCCTTTATGAATTGAAGAAACGTCAAAAAGTTTTACGTTTTCAGCTAAAGAGTAAACTTGTTGGAGATTATTATCAGCAACGTTATCATGCTACCGAAAATGACGATTTGATTACGTTAGGTCAGTTTATGGGAGAAATAAATGATTCATTTCTAAAGGAAATGATGGAGTGGTTTGGTTTAACCAGATTAATGGATGAAAAACTTAATATGCTGTCGACCGGTGAATTTAAAAAAGCATTGACTATAAAAGCAGCTGATGAAAAACCGGATTTATTATTTGTGGAAGAACCGGGAATAGGTGTTGATAAAGAGAGTAGGAATCATTTAAACCAATTATTTCATCACCTTGCAGATACTGATACTTCAGTTGTTGTGTTTACAAGTACAAAAAAATGGCCTGTGAATGATCAGCAGATTATTGAAATAAATCGTTCAATAAAAGAGGATGAAAGTTCACTTACAGTTGCTGATATTAAAGTGCCAGGTTTAAATAAGCATTTAGACTGTGAATACGTTTTCGAATTACAAGATGTTGTAGTGCGATATCAAAATCGTAATGTATTAGATAAAGTTAACTGGAAAATAAAACCCAATGAAAAATGGGCACTGACAGGTAGGAATGGTGCTGGAAAATCAACCTTGCTGA
Source organism: uncultured Carboxylicivirga sp. (assembly GCF_963674565.1). Lineage (NCBI taxonomy): Bacteria > Pseudomonadati > Bacteroidota > Bacteroidia > Marinilabiliales > Marinilabiliaceae > Carboxylicivirga > uncultured Carboxylicivirga sp. The sequence goes on along the minus strand of NZ_OY771430.1, from coordinate 2,598,166 downwards.
GTATAATTAATGCCGATAATCCACAATCTTACAGCAACAAGGTGTATTCGTTTGGCCGTAAGAGGGGAACGGGTCAAAGTATATGGGAAATAAAAGAACAAATTGGTTATTACTCTTCTGAACTTCATCGTTATCTGAATAAAAGACAAAAGGTTGAAGATGTAATCCGTTCGCTGGTAATTCAGAATCCTTATAAAAAAAGGGCGTTAAATATTGAAGAATACCAATTCAGAGATCAGGTTTTAAAATACTTTGGTTTATTCAGTAGTTTAGAACAAATGTTCTACGAACTCAGTCCTGCACGACAAAAGCTTGTTATTCTATGTGGAGTTTTGGTTAAGAATGCACCGCTATTAATATTGGACGAACCTTTTCAGGGCTTTAATGATGATTTGGTTAATAAAGCCAAAGAACTGATTGAACTTTATGCTACCAATCGTGCTTTTATAATGGTTACGCATAATGAGGAGGATTTTCCTGCATTTATTACAAAACAATTCCATTTGATTGATGGAGATGGCAGGGAGACAATAATGAATTCTTATTCCTGAAACCATTATCTGTCATTGATCTTCCATTTTTAAGATATTTTCAGATAAAAATGTTAATAATATTTAATGCAATTTGGGTTTATGCGGGATTAAATCTACAGAGGGAATTATAAAATTAACAATTTTAAACATCTTGTTTTAAAGCTATTTACATAGCCTGATTGAATTGTCTAGGTGTTTGAATGAATTATCTAGGCCTTCCGAATTATATCGATTTACTTTTGAAACAAAGGTTTATTAATGAAAAGTAAAATCGATGAAAAAAATCAATCTTAAATTAATGATGTTAGCCTTATTAATAGGCTTTACATTAAATGCCCGGGCACAAGATTTGAAGTTGTCGGGTGTTGTAACAGATGATACAGGAGCTACAATTCCTGGTGTTTCTGTAGTTGAAAAAGGAACTACTAATGGTACCATTACAGATATTGATGGCCGCTTTTTTATAAATGTATCGACCAATGCCAAAGTATTGGTTTTTTCATTTGTAGGATTTGATACCAAAGAAATATATATTGAAGGGTCTACCACTTCATATAATGTTCAACTTCAGCCCAGTGTGATAGGTTTGGATGAGGTTGTTGCAATTGGTTATGGTAAGATGACAAGAAAAGATGTTACCAGTTCAATTACCACTGTTCAGGCAAAGGATATGAATGTTGGAGTATTTTCCGATCCTTCTCAAATGTTACAGGGAAAAGTAGCCGGTTTAACCATCACTCAAACTTCTGATCCAAATGGAAGTTCATCAATTACTTTACGAGGAGCTTCCACTTTGCGTTCAGGCGAAGCGCAAGAGCCATATTATGTAATTGATGGGGTGCCGGGAATGTCATTATCATTGATTGCACCAGAAGATATCGAAAGTATTGATGTACTGCGCGATGCTTCGGCAACGGCTATTTATGGTTCAAAGGCTGCTAACGGAGTTATAATTGTTACCACCAAAAAAGGTAATAATGATGGAAAAGCAAATGTAAACTATAGTACTTACGTTGCATTCGACAATGTATTAAAGAATTTGGATATGATGTCAGCAACCGAACTTCGTGCGTATGCATCAGCCAATGGAGTTACCTTACCTAATGATGATGGAGGCGACACAGATTGGCAGAAAGAAGTTCAACGCACTGGTGTTAGTCATAATCATAATCTTTCAATTAATGGAGGTAATGAAAAAACCAGTTACAATGCCAGTATTAACTACCTGAACAATCAAGGTGTTGTCAAGAACACTGAAAAAGATCGTATTGTGGCTCGTTCTTTTTTACAAACAACAACACTTGAAGACCATTTAACTCTTTCGTTTGGACTTAATGGTAGTATTACCAATAATCAAAATGTTCCAATGGGAGATCAGGGTACAAGTGTGCTTGATGCCATGAATTATTATTCTCCGTTATCACCGGTAAGAAATGAAGATGGTACATGGTTCCAGAGTTCAGGTATCTCGCAGAATTACAATCCAATGTCGATGATTTATGAGGACAGGTATAATACTGAGAGTAAAAGATTGCAGGGAATCACTAAAGCTTCATTAGAACTTATTGATGGTTTGGTTTATAACCTGTCTCTTTCATACCAGAACGAGCAATACATTTACAGTAATTATAATACGGCTGCATCACAGATTTATTCATCTCAGAATGGACAGGCTAGCCGCACATCAGTGGAAAATAAGCGAACCGTATTTGAAACATATTTAAACTATGATAAAACGTTTAAAGATGTGCATAAGATTGGATTAATGGCAGGTTATTCGTGGGAGCAAAACGATAATAATGATGGTTTTGGACTTACTGTTTATAATTTTTATGATGATTCGTTAGAGTACTATAATTTAGGGTATGCCAATAGCATGGATATCACTGGAATTAATAGTGGCTATACGCTTTCTACCTTACGAATGATCTCTTTTTACGGTCGTTTAAACTATAGTTATAATAGTAAATACCTGTTTCAGGCAACTGTACGTCGTGATGGAAGTTCAGCTTTCGGTGAAAACAACAGATGGGCCACCTTCCCTTCTTTATCAGCTTCATGGCGTATGAGCGAAGAAGGCTTTATTAAAAACTTAAATTTATTTGACGATCTTAAATTCAGAGTTGGCTATGGTGTTAGTGGAAACTCATTAGGTTTTAATGCTTTCACAGCCATTCAAACGTATGGTGCTTCTGGCTGGTTTAGTTATACCGATCAAAATGGAAACACTTCTGATTACAGAACTCTTGCCGCAACGAGCAATGCAAATCCTGATTTAAAATGGGAACGTACAAGTATGTTTAATATAGGTATGGATCTGGGATTCCTTAAAAATCGATTAACGGGTACAATTGAATATTACAACAAACAAACAGATGATCTGATTTATAGTTATGCAGTATCAACCAACCGTTATCCATATGGAAGTATGCTTGCAAATGTTGGTGAAATCAGCAATAAGGGGATAGAATTTTCACTGAATATCATTCCTGTTCAGACAGATAAGTTACGTTGGGAATCAACAATCAATCTATCACATAATAAAAATGAGGTTATAAGCCTATCCAATCAAACTTACTCAGTTGATTATATTAATGCTGGTAATCCTAATATTGGTGGCTTTGCAACAGCTAATGTACAGCGTATCATGGAAGGTGAAGCAATAGGTACATTTTATATGTGGGAGTGGGCAGGATACAACGAAAATGGTGTGTCACAGTTTTATGTACACGATGCTGAAACCGGAGAACGAACAGGTGAGTTGACTACCAGTCCACAGGAATCAGATCGTACAAAAGTTGGTAGCGCTCAACCAAAACTGGTTTATGGATGGAATAATACCCTGAAGTTTAAAAACTGGACTCTAACTGCTTTCTTACAAGGAGTTTCAGGTAATCAGATATTGAATTCAACCCGCGCTCAATACAATTATGTTGCTTTGGTTTCTACAGGTAAGAATGTACTAAATGAAGTAGCAACAGAGCAGAAATTTACTGATGTGAATGCACAAGCTCCATCTGACAGATATCTTGAAAAAGGTAACTATCTGCGCTTGTCAACCCTTTCATTGAATTATAACTTTGGTAAGATAGGCAATTACATTAACGGTTTAAATGTTTACGCTACATGTAATAACGTATTTACTATTTCTGGCTATAAAGGTCTTGATCCAGAAATTTCTCTAGGTGGGCTTACCCCAGGAATTGATAGTCGCGAATATTTTTATCCACGTACCCGAACAATTATGCTGGGTCTTAATGTAAACTTTTAATATTAATATCCTATGAAAAAAACATATATGAAACTATTTATGTCAGCTGCATTGGTAGCAATTGCTGCAGGTGGTTGTACAGATTTGGATGTTGATGTAAAATCTCAATATACATCATATCCTGATTCAGAAATTGCCGTTGAAGCGAAAGCATCAGATGTTTATTATGCTTTTCGAGGTGTTTTGGGACGGAGATATAATGAAGCAATGACCTTTTCTTCTGATGAATGTATGGGGGTAAGTTATGATGGCGATTACTATGACTCTGGTAATTATTCACATCCAAGCTTACATAACTTCATGGCTGATGATGCATGTATGGGCTATTGGGGTGATTTATCAAGTGGTATCACAAAGTGTAATCAGGTTATAGTTGATTTTGGAGGTGAAGAGGAGCCTGTTACAGCTCCGATAAGAGCTATACGAGCATTTTATCATTTTATATTGATGGATAGTTATGGCGATGTGCCGATTCTTGATCATGCACTTGAGGCAGATGAAGCTTTGGAACGAAGTCCTCGCGCTGAGGTTGCAGAATGGATTGAATCAGAATTACTAGCTGTAAGAGATAATGTGTCATCTGAAGTGAATGCTGCGACGTATGGTAAACCTACCCGATGGATGGTTGAAGCACTTCTGGCTAAATTATATATCAACTGGAATGTTTATACCAGTGATGTTACAAGTTCAGGCTGGTCGGCAACAGCAACTAATGAAAAGTTAGATGATTGTGTGGCTGTTTGTGATAATATAATTGAATCAGGTCTGTTTGATCTTAGCGACGACTATCTGGAGAAATTTTATCCTACCAATGGCTCTCATATAAAAGATTTTATCTATGCTATGCCTTATACAGCGGTTAATAAGGATGGATTGACCTATGGACGTTTTCGTACTTGGCGTAAGGGTGATACTGATGGAAATGGTGGTCCTGGACTATATGGAATGGTATTGGGTAAGTCAGCTGCAGGTAATTTTGCGGTCAATCCAGAGTTTGCTGATTTGTTTAGCTTATCAGGTGACCGTCGTAATGAAGCATTATTTAGTGGGGCTTTGAATCAATACGATCCATCAACTTATCAAAAATCAACAACTCCTTTTGAATATAAAGGTGAACAGGTGGTTTTAACTAAAGATGTTGCCTTATCTACTGTGGATGAGAATCTGAATGTTGGTAATACTGTTTCAGGTTGGTCACAAGGATATCGATTTAATAAGTTTATTATGGATCCAACAGATTATGGATTGTATAGCCGTTGTCAGGATAATGATGTACCTATCTTCCGTTATGCTGATATCTTATTAACCAAATGTGAGGCAATACTTCGCGGGGCTACTGCAACTAAAGGAGATACACCAATGGGATTATTCAATCAGATACGTTCATATGTTAATGCTCCAACTATTAGTTCAGATCCTTCTTTAGGAGAACTGTTAGATGAACGTGGCCGTGAGTTTTTTGATGAGAACTGGCGTAGAAATGACTTGATTCGATTTGGTAACTTTGAAGATGATTGGGGTTATAAACATACAATCAATCCAGGTGCTAAAACTGATTATACCAAGCGTATTTTCCCTGTTCCAACAGGTGTACTAAATGAAAATACCAACTGGTCTCAAAACAACGGATATTAAAATATAGAATGTATTCAAATTTAGGGGGTGTTTCTTCTGCATCCCCTAAATATTTTAACATTGATATTTCTGTTTACATTCAAAAATGATCATGTATCGTTTCTGGATCCAGTATTTATTGACCTTGTTCTGATAAAATTCAGTATTCGCGATTGTTGATGAAAAGTGAGTTTATGATTTTTTTATACAAATATTATTCATTCCGGATTATTGGAATTCTGTTTTATTTCTTTTTTGCGAGTGCATGTGTAATAGTTGATGTGGATAATAAACCAGAGAATCAATATATTGATAAGGTATATCCACTTCTCGATACCGAAAACTCCCGCTGGTTTTATTTTTCTTCAGCATCAAGGCCTTTCGGGATGGTTAATCTGAGTCCGGATAGCGAAATTGCAGGGGCCTGGGGTAGTGGATATCGTTATAAAGTGGATACTGTAAAAGGATTTAGTCATATTCATGCCTGGCAATTGGCAGGTCCATCAGTAATGCCGGTTAATGGTGATGCCGGTTTTAAGGATTACTTTTCAGCATTCAGTCATCAAAAAGAAGAGATAACACCCGGATATCACAAAGTTTACCTTGAAAGATATAATATTGAAGCTGAACTCACATCCACAAAAAGAGTTGGTTTTCATCGTTATCAATTAAAAAATACAAACAACCTTTCTATACTTTTTAATTTGAATGGCGAATTAGGGCCTTCTCTTATGAAAGATGGTCTTGTTATTCCAAAAGCAGATAAACAAAGAATTATTGGACAGGTAACCAATAGTGCGACGATTCGTCGCCCAAAAGATTGTACGGTTTACTTTATAGCTGATTTTAGCTTGCCGGTTGATACAATTGAAAAAGACATACAGACCGGTAATTATAAACTTTCGTTTAAAAACATTGAAGGTGGAACACTTTTAATGAAACTGGCGGTCTCGTATACTTCTGCAGAGAATGCAGCGATTAATATGAAGACTGAATTGCCGGGTTGGGATTTCGATCAAACCGTAAAGGAATCAGCTGCTGAATGGAATCAAATGCTTTCGCGGATTAAGATAGAAGGTGGAACTACCGAACAACAAAAAAGATTTTACACTGATTTATGGCATGCGCTACAAGGCCGTCGCATTATCAGTGACGTAAATGGTGCATATCCCGATAATACCGGAGACGAATTCAGGATAGGTCAGTTGCCATTGGATGAGAATGGTAAGCCAAAATTTAATCATTATAATTCAGATTCGTTCTGGGGTGCACAATGGACCATTAACACCCTTTGGGGTTTGGTTTATCCTGATGTGGTTGACGAATTTACTCATTCACTTTTACAGTATTACAAAGATGGAGGTTTGATTCCCCGTGGACCTTCAGGAGGAAATTACACCTACGTTATGACTGGTGCCTCATCAACACCATTTATTGTTAGTGCTATTCAAAAAGGAATAGTGAAAGATAGTCTTGAAGCAATTTATGAGGCTTTGAAGAAGAACCACATGGGTGGTTTGATGGAAAAGGCAGGATACGAACACGCTACCAATCTGGGTGGAGGATTGTCGTATTATATGCAAGAAGGTTATATTCCTTATCCTCTTTCAGATATAGAATACGGTTCTCATCAGGATGGTGTTAGCCAGACTCTTGAATATGCCTATCAGGATTGGTCATTAGCTCAGTTGGCAAAAAAACTGGGATATGATGAAGATGAAAAATATTTTATACAAAGAAGTAAAAACTATCAGAATTTGTATGATAGTATCAGTGGGTGGATGAGACCTAAAGATAAACAAGGACTATGGAAGTCCGACTTTGATCCATATCAGTTGGAAAACGGTTTTATTGAAGCCAATGCAGCTCAGGTTACCTGGTATGTTCCGCATGATTTAAATGGACTGGCTCATTTGATGGAAGGTAATGAGAAGGCAGCAGAAAAATTAAATCAATCCTTTATTGAAGCTGAGAAAATGGGATTTACGGCTGGTACTTCACACGATAGAGAAGCCCATCCAGAATATAGCCGAATACACATTAATTATGGGAATCAGCCATCCATTCAATCAGCATTTATTTTTAATTATCTCGAGCAGCCATGGTTAACACAATATTGGTCGCGCAAAGTGGTCGAAACCGTTTATGAAGGCTTATCAACCGAACGAGGATATAATGGTGATGAAGATCAGGGATTAATGGGATCATTAGCGGTATTAATGAAAATGGGCCTTTTTTCGATGAAAGGTGGGTGTTCAATGGATCCGCAACTTGAATTAGGATCACCCATTTTTGATAAGGTTACTATTCAACTCAATCAGAAATATTATCTGGGAAAGGAATTGATAATTGAAACCAGTAATAATTCAGTTCAAAATGTTTACATCAGCAAAGCAAGCTGGAAGGGAACAAAGTTGATGAACTGGTCAATTCTTCAGAGTGAGCTGGTAAAGGGTGGAACTCTTCATCTTGAGATGAGTGATCAACCCCATAAAGAATAATCAACAAGATCGAATAAATATATGGAAATCATTAGTATGAAAAGAAATCTGAAATATATTTTGTTTTTAGTATTGATATCAGCATGTAGTTCTCCCAAAAAGCAATCAGCATCGGAGGAAAAGAATGTTATTGTCAATCCAATCATGGAAGGTTATTTCGCTGATCCTTGTATTGTAAAAGAAGCCGATACTTTTTATATCTATTCAACCATTGATCCATGGGGAGGCGAGGAATTAGCCGTTTTTTCAACCAATGATTTTAAAACTTTTACACGCCATCATTTAAACTGGCCAACCAAAGATGCCTGTACAAGCGAGAGTTCAAATAATTCAATGGTATGGGCTCCTGCCGTGCGAAAAGCTGCCAATGGTAAGTATTACATGTATGTGTCGGTTGGTAGTGAAGTTTGGGTTGGAGTTGGAGAGAGTCCATTAGGTCCATGGAAAAACGGAAAAGAAGATAATACACCTTTAATAGCAGCAGGTGATTATCCGCAGGTTCATAATATCGATGCTGATTGTTTTCTGGATGATGACGGTCAAGCTTATTTATATTGGGGTTCTGGTTTTAATTGGGTAAATGGTATTTGCATGGCAGCAAAACTGAATGAAGATATGATTTCGTTTGCAGATGAACCTGTTGATGTAACACCACCACATTATTTTGAAGCTCCTCATATGATTAAACGTTTTGGTAAATATTATCTGATGTTCTCAGATGGTAAAGCCATTGATGATACGTATAAGATTGGTTATGCAGTGGGCGATTCTCCAATGGGACCATTTACAGTAGGAGTCAATAGTCCATTGCTGACAACTACAGCAGATAGTACAACTGTTGGGCCCGGACATCATACAATATTTACTGAAGGTGGTCAGGATTATGTCTTGTATCATCGCATATTTCCTCAAGGTGAAGAATATGTGTTGCGCCAACTATGTATCGACAGTTTAAAATTCGATGATCAGCATAACATCAAAAAGATAAATCCTAAAGGTATTCAGGATTTTAAATGACAATTAATTGAACCAATTAAATATTCTGAACTATTTATTTTAGTTAAAACCATTTATTAGCGATGAGAATTAGTAAACGACATATTTTTTTCTATTTGTTGTTTTTATTGATATTACCAGTATCAGTAAATGCACAGAATTATCAGTTTGTCGATCCTTTGATTGGTTCAGAAGGCTTGGGCAATGTTTTTATCGGACCATCTGCTCCATACGGAATGGTAAAGCCGGGGCCCGATAATGATGTAGCCTCAAACAGCGGTTATTCAACAGATCCGTTAAGCGAAATTTATGGTTTTAGCCAGTTGCATGTAAGCGGCACTGGAGGAGGGCCGAAGTACGGAAATATATCAGTGATGCCATTTGCATCAGAAAACAATCAGATTTCATTAGAACAGTCATCCATAAGAAATGATGAACAGGTATCGCTTGGTTATTACAGTGTGATACTGGATAAATGGAAGATTCAAACCCAGATAACTACTTCAGACCGTGCTGCGTTTTATCATTTTTCATATCCACATGACGTAACAAAACGGGTTAAGATTGATCTTGGAAAATTTTTGGGTGAACGACCCATCCCAGATTCGCGAGAGGCCCAACAGTTTGTGGGTTCTGAAATTGAGATAGTTTCCAATACAGAAGTAAGAGGTTACAGCCGTATCAGAGGTGGTTGGAATAACGGAAGAGCCTACACTGTTTATTTCTCTGCAGTTTTTGATCAACCTTTTTCTGATTATGCCACATTTAACAATGGTAAGATCTTTTCTGGTCAGAAAATACAACTGGATACAGGCTGTAAAACCGGTGCTATACTGACTTTTGCTGATATGGCTGATGATGTTCAAATGAAAATAGGAATTTCTTTTTTAAGTCCTTTAAAAGCGCGGGACAATATCGATAAGGAGATACCGCACTGGAATTTTGATCAGACACTAAATGAAGTGCAGGATAAATGGGAGAATGTTTTAAGCAGAGTTGAAGTGGATGAAAAAACAAGTGATGAGCTGAAGACCATGTTCTATACAGGTTTGTATCACACCATGCTTATGCCTGTTGATCGTACGGGTGAGAATCCATTATGGGAGAACGATAGTCCTTATTATGATGATTTTTATGCTATCTGGGATACCTATCGATCATCAAGTCCCCTTATTACATTGTTAGATCCATTGCGGCAAGTTGATATCATTAATGCTATGTTGCAGATTTATAAGCGAGATGGTTATATGCCTGATGCCCGCAGCGGGAATTCCAACGGACGAACACAAGGTGGATCAAACGGAGAAGTGGTTATAGCCGATGCATTTGTAAAAGGATTGAAAGGTATTAATTATAAACTGGCTCTGGAGGCCATGTTGAAAGATGCCACTATACCTCCGGGTGGTAATGAAGAGGCTGAAGGACGAGGAGGTTTGGTTGATTATAACAGTCTTGGCTACGTATCCACAGATTATGTTCGTGCCGGAAACCGAACGCTCGAATATGCTTATAATGATTACTGTCTGGCAATTGTGGCCAAAAATATTAAACGCCGAGGCGAATACTGGCGTTTTATCAAGCAATCAGATAACTGGCAGAATCTGTGGCGCGATATTGAAGATCATGGTTCTCGTGGTTTTATTATGCCCAAAGATGCCCATGGAAACTGGGTAGATAGTATTCAGTGTGATGCCAAATACGGAAGGATATCCTATGTTCCGTTCACACCGGTAATGCAGGACTGGCCAATATGTGTTTGTTGGTGGTGTGGCTTTTTTTATGAAGCAAATTCGTGGGAATATTCACTATCTGTGCCGCACGATGTGGCTAAATTGATTGAATTATCCGGTGGAACAGAGACTTTTGAGAAGCGACTGAATACCTTGTTTGATTTGGGATTGTATAATGTAGCCAATGAACCGTCATTTCTTACACCTAATCTTTATCATTGGATTGGTCGACCTGATCTGAGTAACGAACGTATTCATTCCATCATAGATGAAAATTATCATAGTGGAGCAGATGGAATACCTGGGAATGATGATTCGGGTGCCATGTCATCGTGGCTTGCTTTTCATATGATGGGTTTGTATCCCAATGCTGGCCAGTCTTATTATCTGATAAATGCGCCCTACTTCGAAAAAACGGTTATTCATCAGGAAAATGGTAATGATTTTATTATTCGTACTGAAAATCTTTCAGAGAATAATAAATATATCCAAACAGTTACATTGAATGGAAAGGATTATTCAAAATCCTGGATTGAGCATAGTGATATTGAAAAAGGAGGAACCCTGATTTTTAATATGGGATCAAAACCTTCAAAGGAGTGGGGATTAAAAGATCTTCCTCCATCAAAATCAGACAAAGAAATTTAAATCAAACAAACGCAGGTGATGAGGTTATTTCTTCGATATGTAATTATTGGTTTTATCATTTTATCGATGATAAACTGTTCAAATGATAAACAAAAAAAGGAAGATCATCCTGTAAAGGGATTAATTGAACGTGTTCTTCCTGAATATGTTAATGATTTTGAAGTTGAGGTGGTTGAGACAGATTCAACAGATTGGTTTGAAATTGAATCTGTTCAGAATAAGATATTGCTTCGTGGTAATAATGGAGTTTCTGTAGCATCGGCTTTTTATTACTATTTAAAAAACTATTGTCATTGCCAGATTACATGGAACGGAACTAATCTTAATTTACCTGCTGAACTTCCTGTGATTGATTCTAAAATCCGCAAAGAAAGCCCTTATCAATACCGTTACTATTTGAATTATTGTACGTTTAATTACAGTATGAGCTGGTGGGATTGGAAACGTTGGGAAAAGGAAATAGACTGGATGGCTTTGCACGGAATCAATATGCCACTGGCAATAACCGGCGAGGAATATATCTGGGATCAGGTTTATCGATCCTATGGATTTACCGATGAAGATTTAGATCCGTTCTTTAGCGGACCAGCCTATTTTTCATGGTTCTGGATGGGTAATCTGGATGGTTGGGGAGGTCCACTTCCGCAAAGCTGGAAAGAGTCGCATCGCGATTTACAATTGAAAATCCTGCAACGTCAGCGCGAATTAGGAATGAAACCTGTATTACCTGCCTTTACAGGACATGTGCCGGCTACTTTTAAAAAGTTTTTTCCCGATGCAAAGTTAAAGCAGACCAATTGGGGCAACGATTTTGAAGATACTTACATACTCGATGCTGATGATCCATTGTTTGCGGAGATTGGGATGAAATTTCTTCAAGTTCAGACTGAAGTTTATGGGACAGATCATCTGTACACTGCCGATACGTTTAATGAGAACGAACCACCATCTGATGATCCGGAATATCTTTCAAAAATAAGCTATAAAGTTTACCAGGGAATGAAGGCTGTTGACCCTAATGCCACTTGGGTAATGCAGGGTTGGTTGTTTTACAGTCATCGTGATTTTTGGAAGGCCCCACAAATAAAAGGACTATTAAGCTCCATTCCTGATGATAATATGATTATTCTGGATTTAGCAACAGAGATTGAACCGGTATGGAAGCGGACAGAGGCTTATTATGGAAAACAATGGATCTGGAATATGCTTCATAATTTTGGGGGTAATATAAGTATGTTTGGGCGTATTGAAAAGGTTGCTGAAAATCCTGCCAGGGCATTAAATGATGCAAACTCTGGTAAACTAAAAGGTATTGGACTAACCATGGAAGCCATTGAACAAAATCCTGTCTTATACGAGCTGATGACAGATAATACATGGCGCAATACATCAATAGAATTAAAGCCATGGTTAAGAAATTATATTCAGAATCGTTATGGAAAATCCAATTCAATATTGGAAGAAGCCTGGGATATTTTGGTGAAGACAGCATACAATGGTCAGATTATAAGAGATGGAGCTGAATCAATCATTGTTTCGCGCCCTACTTTTGATGGATACCGTCGATGGGCTCGAACCAAGCTGAATTATGAACCTGAAGAATTATTGCCAGCCTGGGATTTATTCGTTCAATCTATTGATCAATGTGGTAATTACGATGGATTTCAATACGATCTTGTGGATTTAACCCGTCAGGTATTGGCTAATTATGCTTTGCCATTGCAACAACAGATTACTTTAGCTTATCAAAACAACGACAAAGAGAATTTTAAACGGTACAGCACAGAGTTTCTGGAATTGCTTGATGACATGGATCGCCTATTGGCAACACGCAGGGATTTTCTGATTGGGCCTTGGATTAGTGATGCACGAGCCTGTGGCAATACCGAAAGCGAAAAAGCAATATATGAGCAAAATGCACGTAATTTGATTACCCTGTGGGGAAGTGCTGATAATCGTTTACATGAGTATAGTAATCGTCAGTGGAGCGGATTAATCAGTGACTTTTATAAACCTAGATGGAAACAATTTTTCGACGAGGTTGAGGTTTATTGGAAGAACTTTGATCAGGACGCATTTGATGAACAGATTAAACAATGGGAGTGGCAATGGGTAACCAAACGTTCCGATTATCCGGTTGAAGCAATAGGTGATGCCAATGCTATTGTAATTGAGCTTCATCAGAAATATCGCAACCGAATTGTGCCTTTAACCCAAGCTCAGCCGGTAATAAAATACAACTATTAGTATGGAAAACAGTGTACTTAAAAAGCCGGAACGTTTTCTGGCATTGGATGTATTCAGAGGCTTAACAGTTGCATTAATGATTATTGTAAATACTCCGGGTACTGGTGCAAAAATATATAGCTATTTTATACATGTTCAGTGGTTTGGTTTTAGTCTGGCCGATCTGGTATTTCCTTCTTTTTTGTTTGCAGTTGGGAACGCCATGAGTTTTTCGATGAAGAAAATGAAAGTTGCTCCGCCATCTGAAGTATGGAAGAAAATTATTAAACGTACTTTAATAATCTTCTTATTGGGATACCTGATGTATTGGTTTCCGTTTTTTACTTTTGGTGATGATGGCTCATTTATTCTTAAACCTATATCCGAAACCCGTATTATGGGTGTTTTACAACGAATTGCTCTTTGTTACTTTTTTGCATCAGTCATCTTCTATTATCTGTCAGAAAAAACTGCACTGATAATTTCCGGGGTAATTTTGATAGCTTATTGGGCTATTCTTTATGTCTTTGGTGAAAAAGGAGTTGAACTGGAAATGGCAACCAATGCTGCAGCAAAGTTTGATTTATCTATTCTGGGTATAGGTCATATTTACAAAAAAGATAGTATTCCGTTTGACCCGGAAGGAATCTTAAGTACACTTCCGGCTATTGTTAATGTGATTGCGGGTTACATAGCTGGTATTTTTATTCAAAAAAAGGGAAAGTCATTTGAGGGTATTGCCAGCTTATTGATTATTGGGTTTTTATTGACATCGCTTGCTTTATGGTGGGATCTGATTTTTCCTATTTCTAAAAAACTTTGGACCAGTCCATTTGTACTTTATACTGTCGGCCTCGATTTGTCGATAATGGCAGTTTTAATTTGGTTAATTGAGATAAAAAATATCAAATACGGAATTTCCTTTTTTGATGTGTTTGGTAAAAATCCCTTGTTTATCTACCTGTTTTCAGAATTGTTCTATGTTACACTAAGACTTATTCCTGTGAGTGAAGGACTGGATGCTTTTGAATGGGTAAGTGAAAAAGTTTTTCAAAATATTTTTCCTGGTTCATTTGGCTCTTTACTAACAGCTATAGCTTATGTTTTAGTATGTTGGTTACTGGGTTGGATACTGCATCGTAAACGTATTTATATCAAAATTTAAATCATTTTATTAATCTAAATGGATTAGTAGTAACTTAGAGTATAACTCAAAATGTAGCATATATAAATGATTCGGGTTCTAATCATATTACTCCTTTCTTGTATCTCAGTAAATGTTTTGGCTGATGATATTAAACTGGAACATTACAGTGTTGAAAATGGCCTGTCACATAATTCGGTTCGTCAGATTGTACAGGATAGAAATGGATTTTTATGGCTAGGTACTTTTAAGGGCCTAAATAGTTTTGATGGAGAGAATTTTACTTCATATATCAGAAATTATAAGCCTTACAGCAGTATTTATGTTAATGATATAACAACTGTGATTGTTGATAATGATTCCGATCAGATGTGGATTGGTTCCCGGGGTGGTCTGTCGAGTTATGATTACAAAACTCATCAGTTTAAAAACTATTTACCTGATGCAAATGATCCTAATTCGATACCTGATTTTGAAATCAGATCGTTGTATGTCGATCATTTAAAAAGACTTTGGATCGGCACTAAAAATGAAGGTCTTTGTATTTTTACTACTGAGGAAGATAGATTTGAACGTATCAATATTGATGGGTTTAACTATATAAAATCGATTTTTGAAGATATTAACGGCCATATCTGGATTGGGAGTTATGAAACGGGTGGTATTGCCAGGTTGACATTAGATGAAAGAGGTAATATCATTACCATTAAAAAGTACAATTTACCCATTGAAGGTTCTGTGGTTCAAAACCCATATCTCAATTTCATCTATCAGGATGATAAATCAGACATGTTTGCCGGCACCCGCGAAGGTTTATATAAATGGGATAAAGATAAAGACGTATTCTATCCGTTACCTTTTCATGATAAGACTGTTCGCGAAATATTAGGCCCGTATTTTAATTGTATTACTCAAGCTCCTGATGGTAAATACTGGTTAGGTACAATCGGCGGACTAATCGTTTGCGATCGTCTGGAAGATATTTCAATTGGTAAGTTTGAGAGGCACTATGCCAATGTTACAGAAAAGACCTCACTGGTTGATAATTCAATATCTGCACTTTATTTTGATCGATCTGGAGTGCTTTGGATAGGTACAGAGAATGGATTGGATAAATATGATCCTTTCAAGAATCAATATAAAATAAAGAAGAATTTTTTAGGAGAAGCAGGTATTCAACTACCTCGTATTTCAGGATATGCCGAAACCTTCGACCACAAACTACTTATAGCTACTCATAATAATGGCTTATTCATTGAACAGGGTAGTTATTTTAAATTGCTGGAGGATAAGTTTAAAGAGATTTCAGGAATATATACACAGGATGGAAAAGTGTTTTATTGTGGATTGTGGGATGGAAAAGTTATAATATATAATTATTTAATTAACTCCACAAAGTTATTGGATCTTGGATTTGATCCTGAACCCGTTTTCGCTTTTGCTCCACTAAGTGATGGCAGACTCTTAATTGGTTCTCATGGCTCTGGAGCCATTATTTACGATCCTTTAAACAAAAAAATTGATCGTCAGTTACAGCGGTTTTTTCCTGACCTTGAAATAAACGATGTGATTGTCGACAAGTATGGAATTATCTGGCTTGCTTCAGAAACGGGTGTTGTGCGATATGATATTGAGAAGAATGAAGTCAAAAAGTTTAATGCAGATCCGGATAAGGCGAGTGGTATATCTAATGATTATGCGAAGGATTTTTGTATTGATGATTTGGGAACTCTTTGGTTAACAACAACATTAGGGTTAAATTATTTTGATGGTGAAAAGCAGGATTTTGTTCCGGTTTTCGATCCGCCTGAAGTGCATAATAATTGGATAACGGATATTATTACAGGTCCAGATGGTTATTTATGGCTAAATCTCAACAACGGAAAGGTAGGGAAATTCAATCCTAAGAATTCAGAGTTAAATGTGTATGATGTAGGAAGCGGAAATCGATTGGATATATTCAGTAGCAAAGGTTTCCTGCTGTTCAATGATTCAATTATTTATTTAACGGGAAAAGATGGTGTTATAAGTTTTCCGGTTAAGGGATTAAAAGATAATATGGTTTCTGAGCCTCCGTTTATAACAGAAGTGAAGATTCAGAACAAGGTTGTTTTGCCGGGTGATACCATTAATCGTCAGGTACTAATGAAGGAGGATTTGAATTTCTCTAAAGAAATGGAACTGGCGTATGCTAATCGTAATTTCTCATTTACATTTTCTTCCCCGTCGTATGTAAATAATAAGTTGAACAAATTTCAATATATGTTGGAAGGATATGATGAAGAGTGGATTACAACAGATGGTGCTTTAGCCAATGTTCAGTATACCAACTTATATCCAAGAGAGTATCAGTTTAAAATAAGAGCTTCTAACAGTAGTGGGTACTGGAGTGATGAATCTGTCTACCAGATAAAAATCAATCCTCCTTTTTGGTTGACTTTTAAAGCCATCTTATTGGTTTTTACAGTTTTGTCAATTACATTATTCCTGGTTTATCGCCAATTAAAAAAGAGTATTGAGTTAAGGCAGCAGTTGCAATTTCAAAAGGTGCAGCATGAAAATGATGAGCGATTAAACGATGAAAAACTTCGTTTCTTTACAAATATCTCACACGAACTTCGAACTCCTATCTCATTAATACTAGGTCCGGCCAAACAATTGGCAGAGGAAGGTGGAGCTAACGAATATCAAAAGAATAGATTAAGCCTCATTTTGCAGAATTCGAACCGGTTATTGTATTTGGTTAATCAACTGTTGGATTTCCGTAAGTCACAATCGGGCCAGTTGCAATTAAAAGTGGCCAAGACAGATATTCTTTCGTACACAAATAATGCTTTTCAGTCTTTTGAAGAATATGCAAAAGACAAAAAGATAAACTATCAATTTACTTGCGAAGAAGATGAAATTACAGGTTGGATAGACCGAGATAAATACGATAAGATAATTTTTAACCTGTTGTCAAATGCCATTAAGTTCACCCATAAAAATGGTCATGTTGATTTGTATGCATCAGTCTTTAGTGATGAGAGAAAAATACGTCATTTGAAGATAGAAGTAAGTGATGATGGAGTTGGAATTCCACTCGAAAGTCAGAAAAAGATTTTTAACAGATTCTATCAGGTTGAAGGCAGTAAACAGGAAAACACAGGATCGGGAATTGGTCTGTCACTTGTTCAGTCATTGGTTGAGGTACATAAAGCCAGTATTGAAGTACAAAGTGTTCCGGATAGAGGAAGTGTATTTTATGTAATAATCCCAATCGACAGAGAATGTTACTGTGATGATGAAGTTTTCGATTATGAGTTGAAATCCAGTGCTACAACCGAAGTTCAGGTTGCAGAAAATAAGATGGATTCAAAATCGATAGAGCTAAAAGAAAAAATCTTGTTGGTCGAAGACAATACTGAACTGCGTAAATATGCTGCAGAATATTTATCGGAGTTTTACAAAGTATATGAAGCAGAGAATGGAGAAGAGGGATTACGCATTTGTAATCAGGAAAAACCGATCCTTTGTGTGGTTGATGTTATGATGCCTGTTATGGATGGATTTGAGTTTTGTACCCACCTGAAAAGTGATGAGCGAATCAGTCATATTCCGGTTATTCTTTTAACAGCATTGTCAGATCATGATAATATGATAAAAGGATATAAGCTGGGGGCCGATGCTTATATGGCCAAACCTTTTGATCCACCATTGTTAAAAACCCGTATCGAAAATATTGTCAAAAACAGGGTGGACCTGAAAGAAAAATTCTCACAGGATGTTGAAAGTGATATTCAGATTCTTGCCCATTCGCCTGTTGACGAAGAGTTTATATTAAAGGTGAAAGATGTAATTGAAAAGAATATCAGTAATACTCAACTGACGGGTGATCTGATTTGTTCCGAAATGGCAATCAGCTCATCTACTCTTTATCGAAGGGTGAAGGAGCTTACAGATTTGTCACCGAATGAGTTTATACGAACCATTCGCCTTAAAAAGTCGGTTGAATTATTGAAGCTAAAAAGGAATAACGTATCAGAGGTATCTACCATGGTGGGTTTTAACGATCCTTATTATTTCAGCCGTTGTTTTCGTAAACAATTTGGTTTTCCACCAAGTAATTTATTGTAATACAGATAAATGTCAATGATTAAAATAAATACTATGCATTTTCAAAAAAGAAATTTAATTATTAAAAAATTATATGCTTTCAGATTAGGTGCGGCAGCTCTTTTTATAATTTCACTTTGGGCTTGTCAGCCTCAAGTTGAAAAACAAAAGGTTTTTGATATTACTGATTATGGTGCTATTGCCGATGGTATGACAGATAATGCTGAGTCAATCAGTAAAACTATTAAGGCATGCCAGGAAGCTGGTGGAGGTAAAGTTGTTATACCGGGTGATGGAGTATTTCTTACCGGACCATTTGATCTGGTTTCGAAGATGGAGTTTTGTGTAGAAGGTGGTGCTACCTTGCTTGCTAACCCTGATACTTCGGTGTATCAGAAAAGTGCATTCCGATATAATCCAGGTGAAGGAATGATTTGGATAGGAGGCGAAAATCTTACAGATGTTTCTATTACTGGATTAGGAGTGATCAATGGAAATGGTATTGCTTTTATGGGTGAAGAATTGGACGATTCATACGAATTATTGCCATTTACAGTAAAAGATCCCCGTCCACATGTCTTGACATTGACGAATGTGAAGAATCTGCGTATCAGGGATGTTACATTTCGTCATTCTGCCTATTGGACGGTTCATTTAATTGGTTGTGATGATGTTGTTATTGATGGAATAACCATTGATAATAGCTTGAAAATCAGAAATAGTGATGGTATTGATCTGGATCATAGCAAGAATGTTCGTATCAGCAATTGTCACATTAAAAGTGGCGATGATAGTATTTGTCTTAAAAACCGACGCGAGTTTGAGGAATATGGTGCCTGCGAGAATATTGTGGTTACCAATTGTCTGATGTCTTCCAGATCATGTGCTTTAAAGATAGGATCGGAGAATATGGATACCATAAGAAATGTAACGGTTAATAATTGTACAATTTTAGCAAGTAACAGAGGTATTGGTATTCAAAACAGGGATGAGGGAGTGGTATCTGATGTACTCTTTTCAAATATTATCATCGAAAGTCAGTTTTTTAGTGATGTATGGTGGGGTAAATCAGAACCTCTATATGTTACAGCTTACCGAAGAGCCAATATCAATCATAAGGATGCAAGCTGGCGTTTCCCCAAAGGTGCAACAGAAGGAAAAGTTGGGCAGGTAAAAAATATTGTATTCCGTGATATTGTTTGCAGAAGTGAAAATGGTGTTTACGTTAGTGCTGAATCGAATGATAAAATACAAAATATTCTTTTTGATGGCGTTACGGTACGTCTTAACAGGTCAACTGATTATGAAGGGGGTATGTACGACAGAAGACCATGTCAGATGGAAGGTATCGTAAAAGCCAAGACTTCCGGTTTTTATATTGATAATGCAACTGATGTTGAAATTCGTAATTGTGATATAAAAGTGGGAGACAGAGCGCCACTAAATATGGGGCAGTTAATTTATCGAACCAACTAGTTTATTTTATTACAGACTATATTAAAACGAGCATATCTTTTGATGATGTGCTCGTTTCTTTATTTTGATCAGTCCTGGTAAACTATAAAACAGCCTTCAGTTCATTAATTAAACAATCGATTTGTTGTTGGGTATGAGTTGAAAATACAACAATTCGAAGTACTCCTTCAGCCCCCGAACCTATGTAATTCAGGAATTGAATATAAATCCCTTTTTTCATTAGTTTGGATTGAATCATTTTCATATAACTTGCATCCTTTAGACGAAATGCTGCAACTGGAATAGCATTTACTTCCATGTTAATTCTAATTTTTTGCAATCCCTGTTTAAGGTAGAGCGCATTGTTCCATAAATCTTTTCTCCATTGAGGATTTTCCTTTAAAAGACGGATAGCTTCAATAGATGCTCCTATGGCAGCGTTTTGAGGTGCTGTTGTTCCTTTGGGAATATTGGTTGATCTTACCTTTGAGATATATTCTTCAGAACCAACCACAAATCCGCCGTAAGTTCCAAAGGCTTTTGATAATGTGGCTCCCATGTACAATTGATCGGATGTAATTTTAAAATGCTCGTAAGTGCCTTTACCATATTCTCCATTAATACCAACAGAATGTGCATCATCAATCCAAACCGAACCATTGTATTTTTCAGCCAAACCAACATACTGATCGACTGGAGCAATTTCTCCCCACACAGGAAACATACCATCCGAAAGAATTATAGGTTTATGGCTTTTATTTAGTTTTTGTAATTGTCTTTCCAGATCATCCGGCTGGCAATGGAGAAAAGTATTGATGGGTACCTGGCAGAGAATGGCTGCATCTTCCAGACAATAATGCGAATCTTCATCAATAAAGATATGTGTAAATTTGTTTTGATCTTTTAAAGCCAATAAACCTGCCATATTGCTCATGTAACCAGATGGCAGATAAACTGCATCTTCGCACAAGAAATATTCAGCCAGTGAAACTTCCAGACTCTTTAAAATTGGATTAGTCCCATTAATTGATCGGGAAGTGGCTGTTGTAATGCCATATTCGGAAAGAGCTTTAATGCCAGCTTCAATTATTTTTGGATGACTTTGCAACTGATAATAGCCAACACCTGCAAAATAAAGCATCTTTTGTCCGTTGATAACAACTTCCGTATCTACCTTGCTTTCAAGAATAAGTTCGTTGGTAATATTTTTAATTTGGCTCATAATTATAGAATAGCAGTTTCAGAATTGGCCAATACATCTTCTTTGAAATCAGCACCAATGCCTATTGAGTCTCCAATAGTCCATTGTCCTTTACCCTGATATTCTATTCCTCCAATTACCGGATCTTCTGCCAACATCAATGATGAATCAATATCGTAATGAACAACATTAGGGCATGCCAAAACAAAATGCATCAAAGCTGTTAAAGCATAACGCGACTCGGACATACAACCCACCTGGCATTTAATACCAGCACTTTCGGCGATGGAGTTTATCTTTAGAGCTGTATTTATTCCTCCTGATTTTGAAAATTTAATATTGAAATAATCGCAGGCTTCAATTTTGGCAAGTTTCATAGCATCGTAATGTGTGAAAAGTGATTCATCGGCCATGATTGGAATTGGACTTTGTTGTCTCACTTTTGGGAGCTGTAAATAATTCCATGCAGGTATTGGTTCTTCGCAATGTTCAATGTTAAATTTATCAAGAGCTTTTAGTATTTTAATAGCTGTAATCACATCCCATCCCTGATTGGCATCTATTCGAATTGGGTAAGAATTACCTACCACTTCCCGAATGGATTTAATCCGTGCAACATCATCCTTAAGATTAGTTCCTAATTTAACTTTAATGGCCGGGAATCCTGCCTCCTTAAAATTTTTAGCATCAGCTGCTACTTTCTCCGGGCTGCCAATGCTAATTGTCATATCAGTAAATATTTCCCTGTTGTTTGAACCTCCTAGATATTTGTAGAGCGGCATTTTTGCTTTTTTAGCTGCCAGATCATATAAGGCCATATCAAAGGCACTTTTCATGGTATAATTGTTATGAACCGCCTTTTCTATTTCCATTAATCTTTCTTGAAGACAATATGGATCTTTTCCTTTAAGCATTTTTCCTATCATCTTCGAAAGTTCAAAAACTGTTTCTTGAGTTTCTCCAACAATAAATACAAAGGGAGCACATTCGCCTATGCCAATTAAACCATCAGAAGAGTGAAGTTTAATAACAACATTTGTTGCACCAGGAATCACCCCTAAAGAAATTACAAATGGTTCTTTGTATGGGATATTTAGTTTTATGATTTCAACTTTAGTGATAATGGCCATATCAGAATATATTTCTTATGAGTGATTTATTGGTTGTTTTTATGTAAGACTGATAGTAAATAAATCATTTTATTTTAAAATGTTGTATTACGTATTACAGATATTAAAAATAGAAACGATTTAATCAATCTCAAAGTATTAATGTCACTTTCATACGTTCTTTCTGTGAAGAAAATATGGACGGATTTTGAATGTCTTTTAATTCCGGTTTTCTGGAGTAATTATGTTGTTTGGTGAGTGTGTTCTATGATTTAAAATGTATTAAAAAAGGGGCTGTCGTAATGACAACCCCGGATACTAAAATATCAACTTAAACTTTGTTTTATTAAGGTTCGTCCCACCAGCAATGTTTAGTTAAATAATCCTGCTCAGCTGCGCCTATCGCAATGGCATTGGCTTCATTATATTGTAACTCGTAGGTGTGAGTTGGTGCTCTTCTCATATATCTTTCACCATACCATACCGGAACTTCAGCAGCAGTTGGTTTTTGATAAGCAGGAAAAACATCAGTACTGTAATCATACCTTCTTAAATCAACCCATCTTTCAGGAGAGCCCAAAGGTAGTGCAATGAATTTCTGAGTCATTATATTCATTAATGTTACCTCATCTGCGCTTTGAGGAAGTGCATTACTTGACAAGTACTCAGTAATATCAGCTTCTGCTACACCTAATTTACGCATGTTGGCTTCAATAACATTTTGCATTGTTGTTAATGCTTCACCTTTTTTGTTTTGAAGGAAAAGCGCTTCTGCTTTAATGAATTGTAATTCTTCGTACGATAATAATTCATTTGATTTTTCATTACCAAAATAGTAGGTTCCTGCCAAATGACATTCCAATGAATCTCTGTAACCTAAATAATTTGGTAGTTCTGCATGGAAATCCAAACCTTTGTATTCTCCATTAATATTAGGAGCTAATAAAAATTCAGCTCTTGGATCTAATGCTGGCTGAGGTGAAGGAGCTCCAGGGTATTCATGGGTGAAATAAGATACATAGTGATCACCAAAAACCCATCTGCTTCCCATTTGTCGCGGACCATACAAGCTGTTAAGGTTTGTGTTGTCACCTCCCGGGAAATCTACACGCGGACTTTCTTCAACCGACTCAAAAGATTTATTAACACAGTCAATAACGGCAGCGGCATCATAGATTGCCTTTTTTGTTATTTTCTGTAATAAGCGGGCTTTAACTCCATATCCAAACTTAATCCACAAGTCAACATCTCCATCAAACAGATAATCTCCTGCCGATAATGATGAAACTCCACCGGCTTGTTCCTTTTGCAATTGTGCAATTCCTTCATCAACTCTGTCGATTAAAGTATAATATAATTGCTCCGGATCATCGAATTTTGGCATGATTATTTGCGGTTGGAAAGCTTCTTCATAAATAAGGTCGCCATGTACTGCCATCAGAAAATCCATGCCATAAGCTTCCATAATCATACCGGCACCTGCATAATGATAAGACCCTTCTTCAAGTGCCATTTTTATCATGGTTCTATTACTTGAGCCAACATTCACAAAAATTACCTGCCATGGCCATGTAAAGTCACTTATCACTGGATTCCAATAGGGCATTCGTGTTCCATTACGCGCACTGTTGTATCTATATAATTCCTGTGAAATATTAGAAATACGAAAGGCCATACTACCGTATGCATCATTGGTTTGTTCAACAACTGATGCTAAACGTAAACTAACATCAATTTTATCATCCGTTAGGTTTTCAGGGTCGGAGTTGACATCTAAAAAGTCTTCACAACTCACCATTAAAAGGGCTGCCAACGGGAAAAAAAGTATATAAATAAGTTTCTTCATTCGTAATTGTTTTTTGAGTTTCAATTGATTTTTAAATCTTTTCATACCTTCTTGATATTCAATTTAGAATGAAATATTTAAACCTACACTCATTGATTTTGTAGCTGGTACACCACAATAATCAACTCCAGATGAACCTGATCCTTTTGATCCGGCACCACTCATACTTACTTCAGGATCCATACCTGAGTAGTTTGTAAACAGTAACAAATTATTTCCGATTAAACTAACCGAAGCTCTTGACAGATGAAGCTTGGTTGTTAAACTTTTGGGAAGAACATATGTAAGATTAACAGTTCGTAATCTAACCCAATTAACATTTTCGATGAAATGAGACGCCTCCTGGGTGTAGATGTTTTGATAGTAGTATTGATTTAGCACAGCACTTTGAGTATTCTCAGAATACGTTCCATCGCCATTTAATACCACTCCGTCGAATACTTTGGTTGTACCTCTGTCAAGTGTGGTTTCGCTTAGGCCTGAATTAACCATTGCCCATTCTGTTGCATTAAGTACATCTCCACCAAAACGAAGATCCCACAACATGTTAAATGACCAGTTTTTATAGGTGAACTGATTGGTGATTCCTAACATTAAGTCTGGCTCTCTGTTACCCATAAGATTAGTGTAATCATTATTTGTAACAGGATAACCATCACTTCCAATAACCACACGTCCTGCATATTCACCTTCTTCAACAGTTTCCCATTTTTGACCGATAATACCTAAGAAAGGACCATCAAGAACAGCACCTGCTTTGGCAAATCCAAATTGAGTATCCGTTACATAAAGAATAGGAAGTGTTTCAGGTAGTTTAAGAACTGTTCCTTCATTTTTAGTTACGTTGGCAATAATGTCCCATGAAAAGTTTGGTTTTTTAATGGGTTTGGCACTGATGGTTAGTTCAATACCTTTATTTTGAATGGAGCCATCGTTGATATATTTTAAGATATATCCAGTTGATTGACTAACCCTTGGTTGTATAATTTGATCTTCACTTCGTTCGCGGTACCATGTGAAATTAACGCCTAAGCGATCAATCCACAAATTTGCATCAAAACCTGCTTCAATGGATGTGGTCGTTTCAGGTTTCAATTCTGAGTTGCCGGCACTCCATTCATTTAAATAACCTCCACCGGGACCAGTCCATTGTTTAACAGCTGTGGTTGTCATATACATTGGAGCATCTTTACCAACCTGAGCAACGGATGCTCGGATTTTTCCATAAGTCAGAACTCCGTTTTTAGGCAATAATTCTGAAACTATAACACCCACATTTCCTGAATAGTAATCAAAGGAATTATTTTCTTTTGGTAATGTTGAACTCCAGTCATTTCTGTAAGTTGCTCCAAATAAAAATGTATTGTTGTATGACAATCTTAAATCACCAAACACACCAATTAAACGCCGTCTTCTGTGAGCAACTGTCAAGTCTTTGTTTTCTTTGGCAATGTTATTCAGGCTCTTGAAGGTTGGTTCAATAAAAACCTGTCCTACCAGCGATTGTGACTTATTATCCAGAATTTCAACATTATGACCTGCAACATAATCCAATTGAAGTCCAGTTGTTATTTCTTTATTTCCGGAAATGGTAAATAAAGAGGTTATTAAACTGTTTTGTGTATTGTTTTCAGAAATACCACCTCTGTACCAGTCAAGAGAAGTAGTACCAACTTCTCTGATACTTTTGTAATTGTTATTGTAATAATCAAGACCAACACGGTACGATGCCTTTAACCAGGAGGTAAGATCAGCATCAATATGAGCATTGGAAATATATCTTTCTCTGCCTGTGGTTTGTGGTGAAGTATTTAATTTCCAATATGGATTATTAGGATATTCCCAGGCATCAAGTCCATCAGGTAATAAATGAATCAGGTTGCCTTCTTCATCTTCATACACTTTCATGTCGTAACTCCGAGGATAATTAATGATGTTTTGCATGTATCCATCATTGGTCCCGTACAGTCCTGATCCGGTTAATGTCTTAGTTGAAGAGGTTGAAACATAATTAAACTTTGTGCCAAAGGTGAAGATTCCTTCTTTTCTTTCAAGGTTAACTAAGAATGAAGATCTTTGATAATCGGTAGTTGGCACAACGCCGTCCTGATCTGTGTGAGCTAAAGAAATGTAATAGCTTCCCTTTTCATTACCACCACTAACATTAAAGGAAGTTTCATATGTCCAGGCGTTCTCAAAGAAGTCTTCCATGTTGTTGTATCTTGTATCACCACTTTGAAACTCTTCACCCCAGGATAAATGTGTTTGATCAGTGAAATTGCCACCATCACGATCTGCTGTTCCGGCTTTATAAACACCTTGTTGTGAAGGTAATTGATTTACCTGATCCAGACGAGTTCTGAAAGAAAAGTTAACTTTTGCTTTTCCTTTTCCTTTTTTGGTTGTAATTACAATAGCGCCGTTTGCGGCTTTTAGTCCATAAAGAGCAGAAGCAGCAGCTCCTTTTAGTACTGTCATTTCAGCAATATCATCCGGATTTAAATCGGAAATAGCATTTCCCATATCCAATGAGGAAGCGGACAGACCGTCGGTTAATGAGTTACCAACAGCAGTAGTGTTATCTACTGGAACACCATCAACAACAAATAAAGGTTGATTGTCAAATAGTAGCGAAGTTCCACCCCTGATTATTATTTGAGAAGAGGCACCAGGAGCTCCACCAGAGTTGGTAACTGTTAAACCTGCAACTTTTCCGGCAAGTGAATTAACAAGGTTCGGTTCTGCTCCAATAACTATTTCTTCAGCTTTAACATCCTGAATAGAATAAGTAATAGTTTTTTTCTCGCGTCGTATACCTAATGCCGCAACTACAACATCATCCAGGTAAACATCCCCACTTAATACAATATTAATTTCTGTTTTTTCGCCAACACTGACTTCTTTTGTTTGCATTCCAACAAAAGAATAAACGAGAGTAGCACCTTTATTGACTCTAATGCTGTAAACACCAGAAGCATCGGTGATGGTTCCATTGGAAGTTCCCTTCTCTAAAATTGCGACACCAGGCAAAAACTCGCCATTGTCGTCTTTAACTGTTCCTTTAATGAGTAGATCCTGTGCTATAAGGCTATAGCTACATAGAAACAAACTTAAAAGTAGAATGATTTTTTTCATAGGCATATGTTTGTGTATTAAATGACTCCATTGATACAAGTAAAAATTTTACTAATCCTTTCGTCAACCCAATACTTATCTTACTATATGCCTAATTAGCAATGGCTTTTACTTTATAATAGAATATGAATTTCAATATGTGTGCGTTCGAATTACTATTAATATGTATGTTGTAATACATATGATTCAAAGATAGGAATAACATTTTTCATATCTATCAAAGTGTAATAATATTTTCAGAATTTTATAGTAATTCTTGTTTTAAATGGATATTTAATTGCAATTGTTTTTTGTATAATAACTGAATAAGTTATTCTCGTATATGTAACTGTTGGTGATAGTAAAATTATTTAACGCCAGAAGTATACAATTTTCAGAATTAATTTCATGTCTTGTCAATCTATTAAGTTAAGGTTGCTTTACCTCCTGTTTCCTTTAAATATTATATCTAATTAAACATTATGAAATTTTATGTGAGTAAATAGTCTTGTCTCATTGTAATAAATGATGTCTATGATTTCAACTTTAGGTTTTTAGAGGGTTTCATAGGTTTCTTCATTTTATTATTGTTAAACATTAAATCCAAAAATTATGAATGTTAGAAGACTACTATTTATTTCAATTATTTTTTTAGCAACAATTCCCTTTCTTAATGCTCAACAGATCAGTACTGAGCAAATTAAATGTTATTTGAAATTTGATAATAATCTTGACAATTCGTCAACAAGTGGAGCTACATTTTCTCAAACAGTTGGAAATGATCTAACTTATGATACTGGTAAATTTGGTCAGGCTGGATATTTCAATAATATGGCTGTTGTATCATCAGGAATTAATTTCAATCCGGTCAACAGTTTTACATTAATGGCATGGGTTCAAATGGATCAGCTTTCTGTTCCACAAACCTGGGTGCACCAAAAGGATGTTTCAGGCCAGAATCCCGGACGTATTCATATGGAGGTGTTAGATGTAAACTTTTTGGGTTCTTATACGGATGGAATCCGATGTGATGATAATACAGCAATTACTGCAGGTACATGGTATCATTGTGCAGTAGTAAAAGATGCTTCTGCTGGTAAAAGATATATCTATGTGAATGGTATTTTAGTTAATGAAGTGAATGGTGGAAATGAAAGTAATACCGGTGAAATTGTTTTAGGTGCCAGAAAGAATGAGACCGAATATTTTGTTAAAGGAGGACTAATGGATGAATTGCTGCTTACTTATGAAGTACTTGATGCAACAACAATTAACTCAATTATGAATAATGGTGTTGCAGCAGCAATGACTTCGACTTCTATTAAGAAAATGCCTTTGCAGGCAAATAATTATTACTCAAATGGCCAGATCCATCTTTCGTTTAGTGGCGATGTTTCTGCTGCTTCATATGCAATATATGATGTTACAGGTAAGTGTTTATTAGAAGATAATATTTCAACAAAGACCAATGCTATACCAGTAAATCTTAGAAAAGGATTATACATCTTAAAGGTGTCTTCTGAAGAGGGTGTTGTATCTAGTAAGTTTATGGTTAAGTAATTAGGATGTACAAATATTTGTTTATACTGTGGGCTTTTTGTTCTGCGGTAATCTTAAATGCCCAGGAAAAGCCAAATATCATGATCATCATGGTTGATGACATGGGATATTCAGATTTAGGCTGTTATGGCGGTGAGATTCAAACGCCTAATATTGACAAGCTTGCATCTGAAGGAGTTCGTTTTACTCAAATGTATAACTGTGCGCGTTGCTGTCCAACCCGTGCATCTCTTTTAACAGGTCATTATCCACAACAGGCAGGTATTAATGCCATGGGAGTTAACCTGAATCGTAATGCAGCTACCATTGCAGAGGTTTTAAAACAAAATGGCTATCATACCGGGATGACCGGAAAATGGCACTTGTCAGAGACAAAAGCATTAAGCGATGCGCAAGAACATTTAAGATGGCTGGCTAATCAGGTTGATCATAGCCCTTTTGCCCCTGTTGAAAGCTATCCTTCTAACCGTGGTTTTGATGAGCATTGGGGTGTTATTTGGGGTGTGGTTAACTATTTCGACCCATTCAGTCTGGTTCATAATGAAACGCCAATAGCTGACGTACCTGATGATTTTTATATGACTGATTTCATTACAGATAAATCAATTGAATTATTGGATCAGTTTTCTCAGGATGATCAACCATTCTTTATGTATGTAGCTCATACAGCCCCACATTGGCCATTGCATGCTTTACCTGAAGATATTGCCAAATATGAAGGTAATTATGATAGTGGATGGGAAGTTCTGAGACAGACACGTTACCAGAATATGGTTAATATGGGTATTCTGAACAGTGAAACATGTGCTTTACCTGAAAATTCATCAGGAAGAAGTTGGGCTGACTGTCAGGAAAAAGAATACGAAGCTAATTGTATGGAAGTTCATGCTGCAATGATTGACAGAGTTGATCAAGGTGTTGGTGAGATTATACAACACCTCAAGGATATTGGCGAATATGATAACACCATCATTTTTGTTTTGTCCGATAACGGAGCCTCTTATGAAAGAGGTTACCCTCCCGGATTTGATCGACCCGGATTTACCAGAGATGGTACAACCATTGTTTACAATGCCCAAAATCCAGGACCAGAAACTACCTGGAACTATATTGGTCAGGCTTGGGCAAGTGCAGTGAATACACCTTTCCGTTATTGGAAAAAAGAATCATATGCAGGTGGTACCACAACCCCAATGATTGTTCATTGGCCAAATGGCTTGCAGGGAAAAGAGAATACTTTGAACAGGGGAGTTGCTCATGTTATTGATGTTT
The DNA here is from genome assembly GCF_963674565.1 of uncultured Carboxylicivirga sp. Classification (NCBI taxonomy): domain Bacteria; kingdom Pseudomonadati; phylum Bacteroidota; class Bacteroidia; order Marinilabiliales; family Marinilabiliaceae; genus Carboxylicivirga; species uncultured Carboxylicivirga sp. Next base: position 2,567,851 of record NZ_OY771430.1, on the reverse strand, counting down.
TACCGACCTGTCTTGAATTGGCGGGTGCAACTTATCCTGAAACTATCAATGGAGAAACTACTCTTGCTCCTTCAGGAAAAAGTTTAATATCGCAATTAAATGAAACATCTGTTAATACACACGATACTGTTTTTTGGGAGCATGAAGGAGGTAAAGCTGTAAGAGTTAATGATTGGAAGTTAGTTTCATTGCCAAACAGACAATGGGAATTATATGATCTTTCTTCAGATGCTTCTGAAATGGTTAACCTGGCTTCAGAGTATCCTCAAAAGGTTTTTGAATTGGCCGAGTTATGGGAACAGTGGGCTATTGAAGTAGGCTTAAGAGAAGCTCCAGTGAATGTGCCTGTTGAAATGGTTTTTCATTATCCGTTTGATGGAAATATCGATGATGCTTCAGGAAATGCAAATACGTTACAATCTGTTAATGGATATGACTTTAGTGCAGGTCAGCATGGACAATCGTTGTTGCTAAATGGTACCAATCAATACCTGGATTTAAATACTGAAAATCTTGTTAATCCGCAATCTACACCTTTTACTGTTTGTGCCTGGGTTTATAATACATCTGATTATGTTCCGGGATCGGATAGCTTTTATGAAGAAGTGATTCTGGCTCAAAAAAACGGATCAAGTGACGGTAATGGCAGAATCTTTACCTATTACAGGTTATTATCTCAGAGTGGAAGTTTTAATAACTTTTTGGGAGCAAATGCTAATCTGTCATCCAGTGGTTCTTTTGAGAGAAATAAATGGATACATGTTGCACTGCAATGCGATCCTCAAAGCCAGACTGTAAAATACTATATTAATGGAGAAAAGGATATTATTTGCTATACTCCTGCATTTGAGAATTGTACAGGTGGTTTCAGAATTGGAGCTCATAAAACGGGTGATAAGAACTTTTGGGGAGGTAATATTGATGAGCTTTACCTGTTTAAAGGTTTATTAAGTCAGGAGGAGATTAATGACGTAATGAATGATCAATGGTCACCATCAACTGATGTTGCGAATGCTTTGGAATCAGAGATTATCATCTTTCCTAATCCTGCTGATGATATAATTACCATAAAGGGAGTTAGTTGTCAGAAGATAGAATTATTTAATATGTCGGGAAACATGGTTATGTCTTGTGTTAATTCAAATACAATGAATATTGAGAATGTCTCAAAGGGGCAGTATATTCTTAAAATATTTAACGAAAAAGGCCAATCAACTAATAAGAAAGTAATTGTCCAGTAAATAGTAATAACCATCTCTGTTATCAGAAAGGTAAGTAAAGAGAAAGGTCATTGAACTTAAAAGTTCAGTGACCTTTCTTTTTTTTTTAATGTATTTCTTCGAATTTAGCAGTATGACAAACGTTGGTTTAAAAATCAATGATTCACAGGATGTACAATAATGTTTGTTAAAGTGAATAAACTGACAGGAAATTTATACTTTCGTAGTATGCACAATATTTTCTTAAAAAAATTCAAAAAATTACGTTTTGCGCGTGAGTAATCTAGCTAAGAAAATTGTATACAACTTGAGGAAATGTTTTTTTTAAGGTGTAGGTGTGTTGTATGTGTTTGGTTTTAAAGGGGTAATGCTTGTTAGTGATTTTGGCAATTTCTCTGGAATAATCATTCATACAGAAGAGGTTTAATTTTTTGATGAAATGAAAAAAGTATTAATTGCTGTTTCTGTTTTAATAATCCTGTTAGGTGGTTTAAGTGGATGCGGGTTGATGGAAGGAAATAATGATGTGATTCTTAATCCTGTTTTGCCTGGTGATTATCCAAATCCTACGGTAGTGAAAATAGATGATTGTTATTACGCCTCGGCAACCAGTAATGAATGGTCACCTTTGTTTCCTATATTTAAATCGTATGATTTACAAAAATGGGAATTAATATCATATGTTTTTCCAGGAGGAGCACCGGATTGGACCAATAAAAACTTTTGGTCGCCTGAATTGGCTTATGATGAAGATCAGCATAAAGTTTATGTATATTATTCTGCCCGTGATAAACTAACTAACAGAATGTCAATTGCCGTGGCTTCGGCAGATTCGCCAGAAAAACCATTTACTGATCATGGTCCTTTGATTTCACAGGAAGTTGGATCTATTGATGCCTTTGAAATGAAGGATCGTAATGGGAAAATTTATTTGATCTGGAAAGAAGATGGTAGTAGTGTAGGTTTACCAACGCCTATTCTTGCGCAGGAAATAAACAAAGAAAGGAGTAAGTTATTAGGAGAACCAGTAGAACTTATACGAAATGATCAGGTATGGGAAAATGGTAAAGTTGAAGGAGTATGCTTGTTTCAAGAGGATGATTATTTCTATATGTTTTATTCGTCAGGCGAATGTTGTGCGGTTAATTGTAACTATAAAGTAGGTGTTGCAAGGGCTAAAAATCTTTTAGGTCCGTGGGAAAAATATCAAAGTAATCCAATTCTAAGAGCCAATGTTGACTGGAAATGTCCTGGACAAGGTGCTGTTGTTACAAAAGATGGAGATCATTTTTTATTATATCATGCCTATAGTCGTGAAGGAAGCGTTTATGTTGGACGTCAGGGGGTGTTGGAAAAAATATTGTGGACTGATGATGAATGGCCTTATTTTAGCAATGCACAAACATTCAATCGTCCAAAAGAGAACATGAATTTCGAGGATGATTTTAAAGATGCATTGGATTTGATATGGCAATGGCGTGTTACTCAGAATATAACCTATGCAACCGGAGAAGAGGGGCTTATGTTGGGAGCTTCTCATGAGAACTATGATTTAGGTAGCTTGTTGGTTCAACCTATGAAGTCAATCCATTATGAGTTTGTTGCCACAGTTGATGTAGGTAATTCAGGTTTAAATTCAGAGGGTGGGATTGGATTGATTGGTGCTGTAAATAATGATTTCTATGCACCACTTGCAGGTATTGGTATTTCAGCCAGTCATGATTTGATCAAAGTTTGGAAAACAAGCAATGCTAAAACTTCAATTCTTGGAGAATTTTCTGTTATGGAAGTGGGTGATGATATCATAGACTTAAAAATGGAAGTAATTGAAGGACATTTTATCGATTTTTACGTAAAGGTGGACGGACAGTGGAAGAAGATTATTGAATCGGTTGATGCGTCAGTTTTTGTGCCGTGGGGAATGGGGTATCGATTGGGTTTGGTAGCCAAAGGTGAGAACAATGAATTTGTTAATATAAAAAGAGTAAAAGTTACGAATTAAAATATTGTTGTAAGGGATAATAATAGTAAAAAGAATTAACAGCATTAAGGAGGTGCTTTTGAGAAAATCTACAAACGATAACGTAAAATCTAGGGCAAAGATGAAGTTGAGAAACGAAATAATTGAGATGTAAATGCCCGAAAGTAAAGCCCTGAACTTTAATGATTATTAAATGAGATAATTATTGAAGATTCTGAATCATGTTAATCTAAATTTGTGAATTTGAAAACGAATCGATCTGGTAGCATAAGTCCGCAGGTGATCAAACGACTTAAGGAAGGGGATATGCGTGCCTACAAGCAGATATATGAAAGTTTCAGTGAGAGTCTTTTTCACTTTACCTTTTATTATCTCAAAAATACTGCGGAATCGGAAGAAATTGTACAGGAAGTCTTTTTAAGAATATGGGAAATTAAAGAAGAAATTGATGAAAGTAAGTCATTCAAGAGTTATCTGTATAAAATGACTATTAATAAGGTTTATAACCATTTAAAACATCAGGTAGTTGAGCAAAAATACGAAAACTATCTTCTTCATTATAATCATTCATTTTCTGAAACACCTGAGACAAGTATGGATTATAAAGAGTTGGACGAAAAAATCTGCTCTTTGTTGGAGAAGTTGCCCGATCAGCAAAGGAATATATTTAACCTGAGTAGAATTGAAGGGATGCCTAATCCAAAAATCTCAGAGAAGTTGGGGTTGTCAATTCGGACTGTTGAGAATCAAATATATAGGGCAACTAAATTTTTAAAGCAACATTTAAAAGATGAGTATCACCTGGCTCTCTTCTTTATTATTTGGCTATTTAACTAGATAACGAATAAAAAAGAGAAGAATTTAAGATTTATGTGAGTAAAAAAGGAAAGGTGATTGTATTAGATAGTAGAAATGAGAAGCGAAAAAGAAATACAAGATAGGTTTACGATACTTCATAAGCAGTTTGTGGAGGGGAACTGTTCTGTCAGCGAATTGGAAGAGTTAGATGCGCTGATGGAAGAGCATGAATCTGCCAATAGTATTAAGAGCCAAATGCATTCTGAGTTGGAGAAGGAGGAGTTCGTCAGAGAAGGTGCTTTTAATAAAGATGGATTATTTGAGAAGATAAAAAGTGAAATTGATTCACAATCAGGTGAGAAGATTAACAAGGTTAGAAAGTTATACATTAATCTCACCCGGGTTGCAGCCATAATTATATCCTTTGTTTTAGGAGGTGCAGCTTTTTATCTGATTCAAAATAATTTTAATAAAGAAGTACCGGTAGTTAAGTTCAGCGAAATTGTTACTCCTCTGGGAGCTAAAACAAAAGTGGTTTTACCGGACGGATCTATTGTTTGGGTAAATGCAGGAAGTCGTTTAAAGTATTCAAATCTTTTTAACGAAAGTAACAGAAAAATATTATTGGAAGGTGAGGCTTACTTTAAAGTAGCCAAGAACAAAGATTTACCTTTTGTAGTTGATGCATATGGATTTTTGGTTGAAGCTGTGGGAACAGAGTTCAATGTAAAGGCATATGAAGAAGAAGAGACCATTGTTACTTCATTGGTTGAAGGTAAAGTGAAACTTAATCATAAAACCGAGAAAATTGCTAAAAATGTTTATCTAAATCCTAATCACAGGGCGACATTCTATAAGTCAGATACACAAGAAAAAAGCAAACCTCGTTTAGTTATTAATACGAATGTTGATCTGACTCCAATTATTGCATGGCGTGATAATCAGTTGATTTTAGATAAAGAATTATTAAAAGATCTGGCTGTTAAGTTAGAACGTATGTACGACTGTAAATTTCATTTTGATGCTGATGAAATAAGAAATTATGAATTTACAGGGTCGATTAATAATTTGACTTTGAATGAAATAATGGATGTAATTAAAATATCTTCTCCAATTAAATATAACATTAAAGGAAACGATGTTTATGTAAGAAGAGATGAGCAACGTAGCCGAAAATTTACAAAATATTAGGCACCAGTGTTTAGTTGAGTAAATCCCCGTATATTCAGCTAAACTTTTTGTTCTTTCTTTTTATACAGTAAGCTATGACTTGGAATGTCCATAGAAATTGTATAAACTTCGTTAACTTTACTGTGATGCAAAATCTTAGGGGATCTGTAATTTATAGAAGAGCTAGACTCAAATCAAAATTTCAAGCTTTTAAGCGTGGAACAGTGATTGCTATGGTATTTTTTCTTCTGGTAAATATTACAATTGATGCCCAAAATGAAAAGATAAGTGGCAATTTTTCCGGTAAAACCTTAAAAGAAGTTTTTAGCTTGATTGAAAGTCAAAGTACATATCGATTCTTTTTTAATGAGAACTTCATTAATACCAATAAAGTGGTTAATATGAGATTCAATAACGAAAGTATTGAACAAGTATTAAAGAAATTATTTAGAGGTTTAGAAGTTAGATATGAAATAAAGGAGAGCGGATTAATTGTTTTGTCAACAGAAAGTGACAAGAAAAATTTGAGAGTTTATGGAAGAGTTACAGATAGATCGGGTAATCCTTTACCAGGCGTTGCAACTCTTATAAAAGGTACAACGATAGGCACAATTACAGACATAAAAGGTAATTATTCATTGAATGTAAACGATGGCAATGCATCATTGAGTTTTTCATTTATTGGCATGCAATCGCAGGAAATACTAATTGCAAATAATGAAAATATTGATGTTGTGATGCTAGAATCTCCTTTTGGATTGGGTGAAATAATAGCCGTTGGCTATGGAACCATGAAAAAAGGCTCTATTACTGGTGCTATTTCATCCATAAAGGATATTGATATAGATCAAACACATGCTACTACTGTAAGTACATCGTTAGCCGGAAAAATGGCAGGGATTTCTTACCGTATGTCTGATGGCAGACCCGGATCGAGTGCTTCTATTCAGATTCGTAACATGGGAAGTCCGTTATATGTAATCGATGGTATCCCCAAAGATGTTGGTCAGTTTAATAACATAGCTCCTAATGACATTGAAAGTATCTCTGTTTTAAAAGATGCTTCAGCTGCCGTGTATGGCGTAAGAGCTGCTAACGGAGTAATAGTGGTTACTACTAAAAGAGGAAAGAAGAGGACAGAAAACCACATCAATGTTGATGCATATATGGGTTGGCAGAATTGGTCACGTTTTCCTCAAACAGTTAATGCCTATCAATGGATGCTTGGTAAGGCTGATGCTGAGATGAATGAATTCGGACAAACATCGATCACACCAGAAGAATTAGCCAGGTGGAAGAAGGGAACTGAGAATGGATATAAAAGTTTTGATTGGTATGATTTTATCATTCAAAAAAATTCACCACAGAAGTCAATTAATGTAAATACAACCGGTGGCTCCGATCGTATCAGCTACTATTTATCATTTACCCAGCTGGATCAAAACTCTGTATTGGGTGATGAATTTATTTTTAATCGATCTAACATTCAGTCAAATATTGACATTGATGTAACAAATCGTTTTCAGTTGGGAATGCAGTTAAACGGAAGAGTAGAGAAGCGAGATTATCCTGGCGTACCAGGAACAGATGATTACTGGGCTCCTATTTATGCTCTCTTCAGAAACAGACCAACCGAGCGACCATATGCAAATGATAATCCCAATTATATAAATAATATTGGTCATAATTCTGAGAATTGGGCATTGCTGAATAAAGATCTCTCAGGTTACTGGAACGAGACCTGGAGGGTTGTTCAGGTTAATCTTACGGGAGAGTATGAATTTCCTGTTAAAGGTTTGACGGCCAAGGCAACATATTCATATTACTTTGCCGACAGGCTGATGGATGGACATGAATATACCTACGATACTTATACTTATTATCCTGAGAATCCGGAAGGAGAGCAATATGTTGTGACCTTTAGCATGCAGAATCCATGGCGAGAAAGAGGTACACGAAAAGTGATTGAAGATGTAACACAATTGCAGCTTAATTATCATCGTAGGTTTGGAACACATGACATTAAGGCCACGTTTGTAAATGAACGTTTACATAGACGAGATCAGTCGGTGTGGGTACACGCTGTACCAACAACCAATGATCTTACCTTAATTCAGTTTGAAGACATGGATACCTATGATGATGGAGATTCCAATGAAGCTAGAATTGGTTATGTGGGAAGAATCAATTACAATTATGCAAACAAATATTACCTTGAGTTATCTGGTAGGATGGATGGTTCGTGGAAATTTGCTCCAGATGTTCGTTGGGGATTTTTTCCATCTGTTTCTGCTGGTTGGATGATTACGGAGGAACCTTTTGTAAAGTCAATTTTAAATGAATCATTATTTGATTTGAAATTGAGATTATCTTATGGAGAGTTGGGAGATGATGATATTGCAGGTTTGGGAGCTTTTGATTATTTATCAGGGTATACCTATGGATCATCTACAGTTATAATGGATGGTAATGTAATAACCGGAGTAAGAGATAAAGGAGAACCCATAACTAATATTACCTGGTATACAAGTAAGATAATTGATGCCGGTGCTGATTTTACTATTGACAATGGAAAGGTAAATGGATCAGTTGATTTTTTCAGAAGAAAAAGAGATGGTCTTAGAGGAAGTAAATATGATATTTTGATTCCTAGTGAGATTGGTTATAATTTGCCGGATGAAAATGTTAGCAGTGATGCAATAATTGGTGGTGAATTTACTTTAGCATATAATGGTAAATTACAGGACTTAAAATATACCATTGGTGGAAATTTTTCATTTGCCAGGGAGAAATTTCTACACTCATACAAACCTAAGTGGGGTAATTCCTGGGATTATTACCGGAATTCGTCAGAAGAAAGATGGACAGGTGTATTTTGGGGATATGAGGTTGAAGGTCAGTTTCAGTCGATGGAAGAGATTAATAATTATGATGTTGACATTGACGGATATGGTAATAGTACACTTCTACCTGGCGATTTGATCTATAAAGATACCAACGGAGATAAGATCATTGATTACCGTGATGTTCGCCCCATGGGTTATCCCAATGATCGTAATCCGGCGATTAATTTTGGTTTGAATTTTTCTTCAACCTATAAAGGATTTGATCTTAGGATTGATTTCTCAGGTGGTGCATTGTATTCATACAACCAGTTGTCTGAGATGAGAGTACCATACCAAAGTGGAGGTAATTTATTAAAGGTTATTTACGAAGACAGATGGCACCATGAGGATCCGTTTGATGTGAATAGTGCATGGATTCCCGGCAAATATCCGGCACTGCGGTTTAATAATGGGTCGCATAGTAATTATTACAGAAATTCTACCTTTTGGCTTACCAATGTATATTACCTGAGGATGCGAACATTGGAATTAGGATATTCAATACCTAAAACATTATTGAAGAGAGTTGGTATTGAAAAATGCAGGGTTTATCTAAATACATACAATCTGTTTTCGATTGATAATTTGAAAAAGATTGGTATTGATCCGGAAACAATGAGTTCTAACGGAGTTCAGTATCCACAAAATAAAATTGTGAATATTGGTGTGAATCTTTCTTTCTGATGATGCAAAGGATAACTTACATATTTCTTTTAATAATACTGTTAGGTGGTCAAGCCTGTCAGGATAACAGCTTTCTTAATGAGGAGCCTAATGATGTGTTATCCGAAGCTCAGGTGTGGAGTGATCAAACCTTAATTTTAGGATTATTGGCTGATTTGTACAACCGAATTCCTGAATATCAGACCATTGAAAACTGGTGGAACTATAGCGATTTCGATGAGGTATTTGGTTCTGCCTATTCTGATTATTGGAGACAAAAAAATACCCAATGGAATTACGATGAGTGGGCGTTTAACTGGGATAATTATTACACTTATTTACGCGAAATAAATCTGTTTATACAAAAAGCCGATTCCGATTTGGCAGATTGGCTTGATGAGGATGATAGAAATAGATACATTGCTGAAGCGAAGTTAATACGTGCAATGCTCTATTTCGAAATGGTGAAACGTGTTGGTGGAGTCCCCTTAATAACGGAACCATTAACATATGATTTTAGTGGCGATCCAACCTATCTTGAGTACCCAAGAGCTAAAGAATCAGAAATCTATGATTTTATTCTGTCAGAATTGGAAAGTATACTTGATTACTTGCCAAATGACGTTGATATAAAGGGTAGAGCCACACAAGGCCTTAATTTGGCTATGTCATCCAGGGTAGCATTGTATGCCGCTTCCATAGCAAAGTATGGAGCCAATACTCCTGAGGTTTCATTGCCAGGTGGAGAAGTGGGTATTGAAGAATCCAAAGCAAACGATTATTACCGAAAATCTTTAGAAGCTGCAGAGAAGTTATTGAAAAGCAGTATTTATTCATATGAACTCTATTTTGAAGATCAAGAGGATCTGTCATCGAACTTTGCAAATATTTTTCTTAAGAAGACGAATAATAGTGAAGTAATCTTTGTGAAAGATTTTCAATTACAGAGCGGTGTGACCAATAATTTTACAGTGGAGAATCAACCATGGTCGGGTGCCGAAGATATGGAAGGCGGACGAATGAATCCTTCATTAAATCTTGTTCAGTCTTTCGAAAAACTGGATAACACTTTCGAACTACTAGAACTAAAGGATGAAAACGGAGATTATTTATACTATGATGATCCCATTGATTTATTTAAAGATAGAGATGCCCGTTTAATGGGTACTGTATTGGTACCTGGTAGTAGTTTTAAAAATAAAAGCATGGATATCTGGGCCGGATACATTTTAGATGATGGAACGGTAATTAGCGGCGATACATATGGTGCCCGAAAAGTTTTGCCTGATAAAAACGAAGAAGAGAAAGTTGTAGGGATGGATGGGCCTATAAATAGTTTGGAATTTACAGCTCAAAGCGGGTTTTATTGTCGTAAATATCTCGATCCAACAACAGGCTCAGGACAGCGTGGTGTAAAAAGTGAGGTATGGTGGGTACGTTATCGTTTGGGAGAAGTGTATTTGAATGCTGCTGAAGCTGCCTTTGAATTGGGTGATAAATCAAGTGCCACAGATTATTTAAATACACTGCGTTACAGAGCTGGGTTTACAAAAGTTCTGACAGAGGGAGATATAACATTTGACAGAATTGTGCATGAGCGAAAAGTTGAGCTGGCCTTCGAAGGTCATCAGCTGTGGGATATGAAAAGATGGCGCCTGGCACATAAAATTTGGAACGGTGATAAAGTAGATTTAACTAAAAAACCATGGAAAGCTGATGAAGTGAGTAACAGAGTTTATGCATTGTGGCCATACAAATATTATAATCCGGGTGATGAAAATGATGGTAAATATATTTTTAAGATTGTATTACCGGCAGAAGTAACCGGTGCTGATTATTTCAGAATGGGGAATTATTATTCTTATATCAGCGATGAAGTGAGGAATAATAATCCATTGATCGTTATTAATCCAAATCAATAGGTAGTTATGAAAATGAGGAGTTGGATAATATTGATGTTTTTAATTTTCGGAATGCTTCCTTCATGTAAATATGATAATTACAATGAACCTGAATCATTTCTGACAGGAAATCTGATTTATGAAGGAGAAGCCATTAATTTGGGTAATGGCGAGGTTATCATTGAATTATGGGAAGATGGCTGGCAAACAAAAAATGCTATTGACGTATCATTTACACAGGATGGATCGTATTCGGCTAATTTATTTAATTCAACTTATAAATTAGTTATACCCTCTTCTCAAAATCCATTTCAAACGATAGTAAATGAATTAACCGATTCAGATACTATAATTGTTGAACTGAATGGAGATAAGCATCTTGATATTGAAGTGTTACCTTATTATTTAATTCAAGATGTTGATTTTTCTGTTAATGCAAGAGAGATATCAGCAGATTTCTCAATAAATCAAATCATAAAGGAAGATTCAAAGAGTATTGAAAAAGTTTATTTATATATCAATAAAGTACAGTTTGTAGATCTTCAATGGAATATTGCCGACGCTTCAATGGAGGCAGGCTTAATAGAAGATCTATCTTCAGTTACGTTAACAGTAACTGTACCTGACTTGACACCTGCCCAGGATTTTGTTTTTGGCAGGATAGGGTTAAAAATAAATGGAGTGGAAAAGATGATCTTTTCCCAGGTTCAAAGAATTAGTTTTTAGGAAAAAAACATATTTAATCAAACATGCCTGATCATCTGTATGATGATTGGTTAGGAATTTATACGCCTTTTTTTAAACAATTAAGATCTAAAACAAATGAAAAACAATAGCTTTTTTCGAACGATTATATTGCTTATAGCAATTGGTTTTTCACTTTTTTCATGCCATGAGAAGAGTAAAACCGTGGCAACCGAGTTGAGAGCTCCGGCTTACCCTTTGATCACAATTGATCCTTATACAAGTGCATGGTCGGTTACGGATAATTTATATGATGATGCAATTCGTCATTGGACAGGTCGCATTCACTCATTGATTGGTGCAATCAGGGTGGATGGTAAAACATACCGTTTTATGGGTAAAGAGCAGATTTCTCTTGATCCGATTGTGCCGATGGCCAAGGTTAAGCCATGGGAAGGTACATATACATTCAATAGACCATCAACTGGATGGGAAGCAGTAAATTACAATGCTATTGGATGGAAAACCGGTGATGCTGCCTTTGGTACCCGTGATATGCAAGCTATTTCCACTCCGTGGGAATCGCATGATATATGGGTGAGAAGAGAGTTTGAAATACCAGCAGATTTATCTGATAATGATCTGTTTCTTGTTTATTCACATGATGATACTTTTGAGTTGTATTTAAATGGTAAGCAATTAGTTAGAACTGGTTACGAATGGCATAATGATGTAGAAATTAAAATCGATAGATCATTGCTGAATTTAGGTGGTAAAAATGTGATATCGGCGCATTGTGAAAATCGTACAGGTGGGGCTTATGTTGATTTTGGTGTTTATCAGGAAAGCGTACAAAAGGAGGTTTTTGGTCAGGCTGCCAAGCAGAACAGTGTTAAACTAACTGCTACTCAAACTCAATATAACTTTACATGCGGACCAGTTGATCTGGATGTGCAATTTGTTTCTCCATTATTAATGGATAATCTGGATCTGTTATCTCGTCCGGTAAATTACATTAATTACCAGGTTGCATCTAACGATGGACAAGAGCACGATGTACAAATTTATTTTGAAACTACTCCGGAATGGGCTGTTAATGATCTGATTCAGGAGGTGAAAGTAACAAAGGGTGAAACAGCTAATGTTCAATTTACTAAAGCGGGTACCATTGAACAACCTGTTTTAGCTAAAAAAGGTGATGATTTAAGAATTGATTGGGGTTATGTTTATCTGGCTTCTGCAAAAGATCAATCACACGAAGTTGGTATAGGTAATTATTTTGATATGAAGTCAGCTTTTGCTCAGAATGGAAAATTACCTGAATTAAAAACTGAAATTAAATCTAATTTGGTTGCTGCCATGCCAGCTATGGTATGCATTGACAATGTCTCTAAAGTATCAGTATTACCATCCAAGGGATATGTTATGATTGCATATGATGATGTTGAATCGATACAATACTTCAATAAAAATCTAAAAGCCTGGTGGACACAGGATGGAAGCCTGACTATCAATGATGTTTTCGAAAAATCAATTTCGGAATATGATCAGGTAATTAATAGCTGTGAGGTTTTTGATGCCAAACTATGGGATGAATGCTTGACAGCAGGTGGCGATAAATATGCCGATTTGTGTGTGTTGGCTTACCGTCAGGCTATTGCAGCACATAAGTTGGTGAAGGATACCGAAGGAAATATCTTATTCTTATCAAAAGAAAACTTCAGTAATGGATCAATCGGAACCGTTGATGTTACCTATCCTTCAGCTCCTTTATTCCTGAAATACAATCCTGATCTGTTAAAAGGAATGATGAACCCAATCTTCTATTATTCCGAAAGTGGTAAATGGAACAAGCCTTTTGCTGCTCATGATGTGGGTACTTATCCATTGGCCAATGGTCAGACGTATGGGGGAGATATGCCGGTTGAGGAATGTGGTAACATGGTTATTCTTACAGCTGCCATTGCTCAGTACGAAGGAAATGCCGAATATGCCAAACAACACTGGAATGTGTTAACAACCTGGGCAAATTATTTGTTGGAAAATGGTTTGGACCCAGATAATCAATTGTGTACCGATGACTTTGCAGGGCATTTTGCTCATAATGTAAACCTTTCTGTGAAAGCAATAATGGGAGTTGCATCTTATGCTAAAATGGCTGAAATGTTAGGTTATAGCGAATTGTCTCAACAATATACCCAGGCAGCCAAAGAAATGGCAACAAAATGGTGTGAGATGGCCGACGATGGTGATCATTATCGTTTAACTTTTGACAAACCAGATACCTGGAGCCAAAAGTATAATCTGGTTTGGGATAAATTATTGGATATGAATATATTCCCCAAAGAAGTGGCTAAGAAAGAACTGGATTATTATTTGACTGTTCAGAATAGTTATGGATTACCGTTGGATATTCGCCGTACCTATACAAAATCAGACTGGATAATGTGGACAGCTACTTTAGCAGATGACCAGGAGACATTTCAAAAATTTATTGAACCTGTTCACCGTTTTGTTGTGAGAACTAAAGACAGAGTACCCATGTCTGACTGGTATGAAACAACCAATGGGAATAAGGTTGCTTTCCAGGCCCGGTCCGTTGTAGGCGGTTACTTTATAAAATTACTCGAAGAGTAGTATTTTTCAAACGAAAAGAATTAGGAAGGTTGTTATTTCTCGGTATTTGAGAAATAACAGCCTTTTTTTATAAATATTTTCTTGTGTAAGCATCATTAAATGAGGTTAATATGATGAATTGTGTAAATAATTGTAAAAAAAATAAAAAAAGTTAGTGAATAGTGTGAGTAATCTTATTTGTGCAGTTGTATTAAGTACGTTGAGGTCAAAACTAATTTATTAAACCTTTAAAAATGCTCTTGAAAGTAAGAGATAAAGGTGGTTAGTTGAGATTCAAATTTTCCTAAAAATCTAATTATTAATTAATTCAATTATTATGAAAAGAAAATCTTTACTTTTTAAAATGCTTTTTGCATTCATGCTTCTTTTAGGTTTTGGAAGTGTAAATATGATGGCACAAACATTGAAGCACTCTTATACATTTGATGGAAATGCAAATGATGCTGTTGGAAATGTAAACGGAACTGTTTCAGGTGGAGTATTCGAAAATGGAACATATATCATGTTTAACGGTGATGAATATATTGAGTTTGATGCTGCTGCGTTGGCCTTAAATACTTATGAAGCGATAACTGTAGAAACATATGTGAAAAGAGGAACAAATGGTGATAACGAATATAATGCTGTTTGGTCTTTTAATGGATATAGAGGAGGTAATGATTATTTATTGTCTATAGTTCGTGGTAGCAATTCATGTCAGACAGAAGTTAATGGTATGGGTGTTGCAGGTCCTGAGCCATTAAATGATGAGATACATCACTATGTGTCAATTCTTACAAAAGAATCATTGAGCTTATACATTGATGGCGTTTTGGTTAATAAAAAAGCAACATCAGGTGATATGATTTCTACAATTGGTGCTCATCCGGATTATCCTGCTACTGCATTTATAGGTAAAAGTACCTGGCCTGATGCAAGCTTCAAAGGAACATTATATGAGTGGAATATTTATGAGGGAGTAATGGATGATGCAACAATTTATGGTAATGCAAAAGATTTTGGTGTTGTAAGTAATTCTGCCTTGTTGGAAAGCCTTACCATTACAAATGGTTCATTATATCCAGCATTTAATCCTTCTACTACAGATTATGTTGCAATTTTGGATCCTGGAACAACTACTATGAACGTTACCGGAGTTGCATTTGAAGCTGCTGCTGGTATTATTGGTAACGCTGATGTTACTATAGACAGTGAGACTGGAGATTACAAAGTTACTGTTTTGAATGGTGATGATCTAACAGAGTATAACATAAAATATATAGTTGATACTGAATTGACTTTAAAGCATTCGTATGATTTTAACGAAGCATTTCTGGCAACTGATGTTGTTGGTGGTGTGAATGGTGAGACTAGTGATTTTACTAATATATTTGATGGTGCATGGCATGCTGATGGTGTTAATGGAAATAAAATTGTTTTAGATCCTGCGCGAATTGCTATAAATACATATCCATCCATTACTTTTGAAGGGCATGTTACATTGGGAGAAAATCCTGGATATACCATATTATATTACTTTGGAGGTGATGGAAACAATAATGCTACATTGTTGCGTTTAACTGATGGTTCAGGTGCAAGTGAAAGTTGGGCTCAAATTAGTTCTGCCGATAATAATGTTACTCATGTAGCTACTCCTGAGCCTGATGCTTTTACTGAACATCACTATGTGGTAGTTATCACTTATGGATCTATTAAGTATTATTTAGATGGATTCTTGGTTGGAGAATCTCAAATTACAAGTTCTGCTAATTTTATCTCAAACATTGGAACGGATGTTGCCTATTTAGGAGTTGGAACCTGGAATGATCCATTGTTAAAGGCAGATGTAGATGAATTTAATATTTACAGTGGCGAAATGGATGCTGCAACCGTAAAAACAAGAGCAGAAGCATATGGAATCGCAACTGCTATCAGACCTGAAAAAGTCAACAATACCAAAGTTTATCCTACTATTTCATCAGGTGATTATACTGTTGAATTTACTGGAAAACCAGGTGTTATCAGTGTATATAACTTAGCAGGTAACCTGGTTAAAAAAGTACAACCAGCTGCTGCAAAAGGTTCATTCTCTATTGACCAACCTGGAATGTACATTGTAAAAGTACAAGGTGAAGATGGAATGAAGACATTTAAAGTGATTAAAAAATAAAACCTAGAAGTATTACAAAGAGAAGAGGGACTGTTCAATTGGGCAGTCTCTTTTTTTGTCATATTGTTTATTAACTCAATAGATCTGATGAGTTTGAAATTATGATGAGTGAAAAGTATTCGTAAATTGTATTGAATACAGAGTTTGATTAGAGTTTATATTTATTGATTTTATATAAAAAATTATAAGCATGACTAATAGAAGAGATTTTCTTAAAAAAGGAGGTATTGCTGTTGCAGGTTTAGCTGTTGCCGGATCAGCAAGAGCTACTCTTTTCTTTGATAAATCATATGTTTCTAACAGACCTGAAATGAGCAAACGACATTTTGTTTCTTCAGCTGTTGAGAAAACAATTAAAAAGACAGTTAAAAATATAAAAGATCCAAAGCTTGCCTGGATGTTTGAGAATTGTTTTCCTAATACACTTGATACAACGGTTGAGTATGGAATGAAAAATGGCAAACCCGATACTTTTGTTATTACGGGTGATATTCATGCTATGTGGTTAAGGGATTCAACAGCTCAGGTATGGCCATATCTGCCATTGGCAAATCAGGATAATGAACTAAAGTCACTTCTGGCAGGTGTTATTCATCGACAAACACAATGTGTTATCTTGGATCCTTATGCGAATGCTTTTAATAAAGATGAGCATGAAAAAGGTGAATGGATGACGGATAAAACGGATATGAAACCAGGTTTGCATGAGCGGAAATGGGAAATTGATTCACTTTGTTATACCGTTCGCTTAGCATATCACTACTGGAAAGTAACAGGTGATACCTCTGTTTTTGATGCGGATTGGCAAAAGGCTGCTCAATTAATTGTACAAACATTTAAAGAGCAACAACGAAAAAATGGACTGGGTCCTTATCGTTTTGAACGTGAAACAACCCGACAATTAGATACCTTATCTAATGGAGGATTGGGCAGACCTTTAAAACCAGTTGGATTGATTAATTCTTCTTTTCGTCCTTCAGATGATGCTGCAACATATGGTTTCTTGATCCCATCCAATTTGTTTGCTGTCACTTCTCTAAATCAATTAGCAGAAATTAGTAATGTGGTAACAGGCAAATCTGCATTTGCAAACACTTGTTTGGAATTGGTAAAAGAGGTAGATGCTGCCATTAAAGAATATGCCATAGTGAATCATCCAAAATATGGCAAAGTGTATGCTTTTGAAGTAGATGGTTATGGCAATGCAACGTTTATGGATGATGCTAACGTTCCAAGTTTGCTTGCACTTCCGTATCTGGGATGTGTTGATAAAAATGATCCGGTATATCAGAATACCCGTAAGTTAGTTTGGAGTGAAGATAACCCATATTTCTTCAAGGGGAGAGTAGCTGAAGGTATAGGTGGGCCGCATGTTGGTTATGATATGGTATGGCCTATGAGTATTATTATGAAGGCGATGACCAGTACAAATGATACTGAAATAAAGGCATGTGTTACTACATTAAGAAATACTGATGCGGATACTGGTTTTATGCACGAAACTTTCCATAAGGATGATCCATCTAATTTTTCCAGATCTTGGTTTGCCTGGGCTAATACCTTATTTGGTGAATTAATTTTGAAGTTGGTTAACGAAGGGAAGCAGCATCTTTTAAAAGTGTAAAGATATTGTTTCATAAAATTATAAGAGGCTGTCTATTTTATTCTTACGATAGCCTATTTTTTATTATCTCAATTTGTATTTATAAAATTGGCTATCTGCAATTGAATATTTTGCACATTGATATTTATATCTCATAATAGTTATTTATAGATAACTTTATTTAACACTTAAGTTACTACATACAACGAGTTATTAGATTATTCCTTCCGATTTTAATTTTTATTCGTACTACATAAGTATCAGATATACAATCGTATATATGTGGAATATTCAGAATTTTGTATTAATTGTTAAAAAAAGATAAAGTTCGATGAGTAGTATTAAATGACTGGTTGTATTAGAGGGTGAAAGGACTCTGCATTCTATGTCTTTTAAGTTATTTACAGGATAGAGGGAATGAATAACAAGAGAGTGGAATCAGAGGATTAATCAAATAAGAAGTTAAAATATGAAGGTGTTCGGCTTAGAGATACTTATTAATCAGGATAATTAGGGAAAAGAATTACAGGTATTGATTAATAGGTTATTAAGTGTCTTTGAATTGGTAATGCCATGATGAGTAACTATGAAAAAGAATCAGTCTAATTTATTTTTAAAGTATTAAAAATGAAAAAATTATTTACACGAGGTCACAAAATTTTCTACTGGATGTTAGTGACATTAACATTTTGTTTTGTCAGTTGTGAGGATGATACAGTTGAGAAAACAGAAAAGGCTTATGATCCTACACAACCAGTGACAATCACAGATTTTACCCCTAAATCAGGTGGAGCTAATGAGCAAATGATTATTTATGGAAGCAATTTTGGTAGTGATGCTGACATAATTCATTTAACAATTGGAGGTGAAGAAGCTAAAGTAATTGGGGTGAAAGATAAAATCATTTATTGTTTAATTCCCAGACAAGCTGACGAAGGAACACTTGAAATTCAGATTGGGGAAGGGGATAATGTTTCAGCTGTAGCCACAATAGATGAAAAATTGCAATATATTAAAAGAACCCTTGTATCTACCCTGTGTGGTGAAGTTAACGACGACGGTGAATATGAAACAAAGGATGGCACTTTCGATGACTGTGGAGGTTTCTTTAATCCAAGTTGGTTTACATTCGATCCTCAAAACCCAAATTTACTTTATGTAACACAGGATGGTGTTGCTGGAGGAGATGTTCGTTTGCTTGACATGGATGCAGAAACAGTTTCAACACCGATTACCAGAGCAATGGGTAACTGGGGACGAATGAGAACTATTGATTTTACCCTTGATGGAGAATATATGATCATTTCTAACGATCAGGGAAATGAAGATGGTATCAGTACATCCATTCTTTCAAGAGCTAATTATTTCCAGGATCCTCAAATATTAACTTCTTATAAGCAATGTAACGGGGCTGCTATTCATCCTGTAAATGGAGAATTGTATTTTAACAGCTATGAGAAAGGACAATTTTTCCGTTTTGATCTGGATCAATATTTTTCAAGAGGATTGGATGTTAAAGCTTATGAAGAGTTGTTTAAGATACAGGATAACGCATGGGAATTTAATATTCGTATACACCCAAGTGGTGAGTATGCTTATATAGTAGTAATTAATCAACACTACATTCTCAAATCTGATTACAATTGGGAAACAAAGAAATTCACCTCGCCTTATGTGGTATGTGGAGAAGCCCGAAGTGCAGCCTGGGTAGATGGAGCCGGAACCAGTGCTCGATTAAGTACCCCTTATCAAGGTGTTTTTGTTAAAAATGAAGATTACGTAGCACAAGGAAAGACTGATGTTTATGATTTCTACTTTACAGAGAGAGGTAATCATGATATCCGAATTTTAACACCTGAAGGTAAAGTTACTACTTATGCCGGAAGAGGAAGTGAGAATGTTAACTCTGATCCATTTGGATACATTGACGGAGGCCTGAGAGATGAAGCTCGCTTTAATGGACCTGAGGCATTGGCTTATGATGAGGAGAATAAGGTTTTTTATATTGGTGATTGCCAAAATCACGTAATTCGTACCATAGTTGTTGATTAATTAATACCCTAAACACGAAATACATGAAGAATTTATTATATACAATTATTCTTGTGTTATGCTTTACAAGTAATGCATTAGCCCAGGAAAAAGTTGTAGTAACAGGAAATGTAAAAGATGCCAATAATGAACCTTTGGTTGGTGTTAATATAATTATTAGTGATATGCCCGGTTTGGGAACCATTACCGATATAGATGGAAATTTTAAAATTTCTATGGAACCATATCACAAATTAGTTTTTTCATTTATTGGATTTGATAATCAGGAAATACTGATAAAGGAGCAACGGGTTGTCAATGTTGTGATGCAAGAATCAGCCGCAAGTAAATTGGATGAGATTGTCATAACAGGAACTGGAGCTAAAAAGAAAGTAACTGTAACGGGTGCTATTACAACTGTTAAGCTTGAAGAAATGAAAGCCAATCCTACTTCCAGTATTGTAAATAGTTTGGCAGGTAATGTGGCCGGGGTAATGACAATGCAAACTTCAGGACAACCGGGTAGAAACGTATCCGAATTCTGGATTCGTGGTATTTCTACTTTTGGTGCAGGTACAGGTGCTTATGTTTTAGTTGATGGATTTGAGCGTGATCTAAACGATATCAATATTGAAGATATAGAATCGTTTTCTGTATTAAAGGATGCTTCTGCAACTGCCATTTATGGATCAAAAGGTGCAAATGGTGTTATTTTAATTACTACCAAACACGGTAAGGCAGGTAAGGTTCATATTAGTGCAAAAGTTGAAAGTACTTATAATACCCGAACAATTACTCCTGAATTTGTAGACGGAAATACATATGCAAATTTGCTTAATGAGGCTCGTGTTACCCGAAATCTTATACCTAAGTATTCGAACGAAGAGTTAGAGATTATAAAATATGGACTTGATCCGGATCTATATCCAAATGTAGATTGGTGGGATAAAGTATTAAAAGACGGAGCTTTTAACCATCGAGCTAATATTAATATTAGTGGAGGTAGCAACAAAGCACGTTATTTTGTGTCGGCCAGCTATGTTGAAGAGCAGGGTATGTATAAAACAGATCAAGCCATAAAAAAGGAATATGATACAAACGCCAATTACAAACGATGGAATTATCGTTTAAATACAGATATTGATGTAACTGAAACTACACTTCTTAAAGTAGGTGTGTCAGGCTCTTTGGCAAAGGTAAATACCCCTGGTTTAGGTGGTGATCTTTGGGGAGAATTATTTGGATATACTCCATTGCTTTCTCCAGTAGAATATTCAGATGGACGTGTGCCTGCTTATGGTACAGGAAATCAGACTAACCCATGGGTATCAGCTACGCAAACTGGTTTTAATGAAGAATGGTTTAATAATATTCAAACGAACATTACACTTGAACAAAAACTTGATTTCATAACTAAAGGACTTCATTTTAGAGGTATGTTTGGGTATGATACCAATAACAGTAATAATATTGACCGTCGTAAGTGGCCTGAGCAATGGTATGCCGAAAGAAGGGATGCGAATGGTGACCTTGATTATAAAAGAATCTCGGAAGCCAGTGTGATGACACAATCAAGTGGTTCATCGGGCAACAGAAGAGAATTCCTTGACTTAACAATGAAATATGATCGAGCTTTTAATAACCATCATGTAGGAGGAACTTTTAGATATACTCAGGATGCTTTCATTAATACACAAGGGTTAGGAGAAGATCTTAAAAGTGGTGTAGCCCGACGGAATCAGGGCTTAGCTGGTCAGTTGACTTATAATTGGAGTTTACGCTATTTTCTTGACCTAAATTTCGGTTATAATGGTTCTGAAAATTTTGCACCGGGACATCAGTTTGGCTTTTTCCCAGCTTTCTCAGTAGGTTGGAATATTGCAGAGGAATCATTTGTAAAAAACAATCTTCCTTGGGTGAATATGTTGAAGGTTCGTTACTCTTATGGAAAAATTGGTAATGATAATCTTGGAGATAACCGATTTCCATACTTGTACTCGATCAGTTTAGAAGGAGGCGGTTATCAGTGGGCTGAATATGGTAATGATAAGTCTTATGCTGGTGCTTATTACTCACAGGTGGCTTCTCCATATGTTAGCTGGGAGATAGCGACTAAGAAGGATTTAGGATTGGATTTTTCTTTATTTGATGATAAATTGTCTGCAAACGTTGATTACTTTGAGGAACGACGAGATGGTATCTATATGGCTAGAAACTTTTTGCCGGATATGGTAGGTTTGGAAAGTACGCCTAGTGCTAACGTTGGTATCGTAGAAACTAAAGGTTTTGATGGTCGCTTTGACTATAGACATAAGGTTGGAGCTGTTGAATTAACTGTAAGGGGTACTATTACCTATAGTAAAAATGAGATATTGGAAAAAGATGAGGAAAATACAATTTATCCTTATCAGCTGGAAGAAGGTTACAGGGTTAATCAAAACAAAGGATTGATTGCATTGGGTTTATTTGAGGATTATGATGATATTAGAAATAGTCCTACTCAAACCTTTGGTGTTTATCAACCTGGTGATATTAAATATAAGGATGTAAATGGAGATGGAGTCATTAACGATGATGATATTGTTGCCATTGGATCTACTACAACACCCAATTTAATTTACGGTATGGGTACCACTGCACGTTGGAAGAATTTGGATGTGAATGTTCATTTTCAGGGAGCAGGAAAAAGTACGTTTCCTATTTATGGAAAAACAGTTTATGCATTTAGTGAACAAATGTGGGGTAATGTGTTGGCTGGTCTAGTTAATGAAGATCGTTGGATTTCAGCTGATATTTCTGGTGATCCTTCGACTGAGAATCCAAATGCATCCTATCCAAGATTGAGTTATGGAGGTAATAACAATAATTACCGTAATTCTACATATTGGTTACGTGATGGATCGTATCTACGTCTTAAAACGGTTGATCTTGGTTTTACAATCCCAAAAAGAATTGTTAACAAATTTCATCTTGATAATGTACGTATTTCTTTGGTGGGTACAAATCTACTGACTTGGTCTAAATTTAAATTGTGGGATCCGGAGATGGGTAGTCCACGAGGAGAGAAATATCCTCCTTCCAGATCAATAACTTTTGGATTAAGCCTAAATTTATAATACTTATAGCGATGATAAATAAAATAAAAATATTCTCAATAGTATTCATTTTTGCAGGCCTGTTTGGTTCCTGTACAGATTATCTGGATTCAGATGCATACTTTAAAGATAGGGTGACAGATGAAACGGTATTTACCAGTAAACTTCATTCTGAACAATGGTTGGCTCATACCTATTCATTCTTAGAAAATGAATGTGCTGACGTTTGCAGTAAAGGTTATTCACCACACTGTTTTGCTGATGATATGTATTACGGAGATAGGGATATTGAATATGATAATAAGGAGGGCAACGCTTTATCATATAATCAATTTCATATGGGTCAGTATGATGAAAATACCAAACAAGATACCTGGACTCAGTGTTACAAGGGTATACGTAATGCATCTATTTTCATCCATAATATTGATATAAATGAAGATCTTAATGAAGAAGAAATAGCCGATTATAAAGCACAGGCCCGTTTTGTAAGAGCATATTATTATTGGTTATTACTTCGTAAATACGGTCCTATTCCATTACTTCCGGAAGAAGGTATTGATTACACCAATAGTTATGAAGAAATAGCTATCCCTCGAAGCAGCTATCAGGAATGTGCCGACTTCATCAGTAACGAAATGGTTCTTGCAGCAAAAGATCTAAAAGTTTATAGGGATGAGCAATCTATGGCAAGGCCTACACGTGGTGCAGCATTAGCAACAAGAGCATTGGTACTTTTATATGCAGCAAGTCCATTGGCTAATGGTAATACGGATGCTGTGGCTCAAGAGCTAGTTGATGATCAGGGTAGAAAACTATTATCATCAGAGTATAGCGAAGAAAAGTGGGCTAAAGCTGCTGCTGCAGCCAAAGATGTTATGGAATTAGGAGTATATGATTTGTATGTGGCTGGTTTTAAAGCAGCTGGAACACCTTCGTATCCTGCAACTATTGCGCCTCCATACAGTGCTGATTTTTCTGATAAGAATTGGCCGGAAGGTTGGGCAAATATTGATCCATTTGAATCGTATCGCGCATTATTTAATGGTACAATTAGTGCTTCTGATAACCCTGAATTAATTTTCTCAAGAGTTAATAATGGTGGTGAAACTCCAGATGCTATGGTTGCGCACCAGTTACCACGTATTGCTTCAGGATGGAACACGCACGGTATTACACAAAAACAATGTGATGCTTACTACATGAATGATGGTACTGATTGTCCTGGTAAAGATAAGGAAATCGGTCGTGGAGATGGTAGTGACAGAGTTGCTGGCTATGTGAGTGCTTATGATGCATATTATGGAAACTATAAACCTTTGGCCCGAGGCGTATCACTTCAATACGCAGACAGAGAACCTCGTTTTTATGCATCTGTTGCCTATAATGGTAGTGTTTGGCATCTGGAAAATGAAGCGCTGCCTGCTAACCGTGAGAAACAAGTGTTTTATTACAGAGGAGACGGTAATGGTTATACCAACACCATGTTCTGGCTTCGTACTGGTATTGGAGTTATGAAATTTGTACATCCAAGAGACACCTATGAAAACGGTGATATCAATAATATTGTAGATAAAACGGAACCTGCTATTCGTTATGCAGATGTATTATTAATGTACGCTGAGGCTCTTAATGAATTAAACGGATCATACACAGTTTCATCCTGGGATGGATCTCAAAATTATAACATAAGTCGTGATATCAGTGAAATGAAAAAAGGTATTCAACCGGTAAGAATCAGAGCTGGTGTTCCTGATTATACAGATGATGTTTATAGCAGTCAGAGTGAGTTCAGAATTAAATTGAAGCGCGAAAGACAAATTGAACTTATGGGAGAAGGAAAAAGATACTATGATTTGCGCAGATGGAAGGATGCTCCCGTTGAAGAATCTATTCAGATTTACGGTTGTAATGTTTTAATGACTTCAGGAGAAAGAGACTTGTTCCATACGCCTGTAGCTGCTTTTGCTCTTCAAACAACTTTTTCTGATAAAATGTGGTTTTGGCCAATCAAACACAGTGAGTTGAGAAGAAACAAGCGTTTAACACAAAATCCTGGATGGACATATTATAATTAACCAAAACTGAATTTGAATGAAACTCGCCTGATCAAAGCTTATTCATATAAGATGATGAGAGCATTATGCGGGTTTCATACAAATTAAATTCAAAACATAAGCGCATGAAAAATATATATCAAATACTATTATTACTGGGAATACTGGTAATGTATAGTGCATGTAATGACGAGTGGGAAGATGAGCAATATGTACACTATGTATCATTTAAAGCTCCTCTTGACGATAATGGAGTTACTCCTGTTTATGTAAGATATAAGGCTGATGGAGCTGTAACATACCAGCTTCCACTAATTGTCAGTGGTTCTAAAGATAATGATCAAAACCTGCAAGTTCATATTGGAGTGGATACAGATACCTTAACAGATCATAATTATGCCCGCTTTCAAAGTAGAGAAGAACTTTATTACAGAGAATTGGGAAGTGAATATTTTGAAATGCCTTCCACTGTTGATATTCAGAGTGGAGAAAATACTTCACTATTGAATATTGATTATTCATTGAAAAATATTGATTTAGTTGATAAATGGATTCTACCATTAACAATACTTGATGATGCATCCTATAATTATACTGCAAATCCTAATATGCATTACAGAAAAGCATTACTTAGAATTATGCCGTTTAATGATTATTCGGGTTCATACAGTAGTACTGCATTAAGTATATATCTTAAGGGTTATGAGGAAGAAGCTGCGATTGTTCGTAATACAACCATGTTTTATGTGGTAGATGAATCTTCAGCTTTCTTTTATGCTGGTACAGTGGATGAAGATAATATTGATCGTGGACATTATAAGATTGTTGCAACCTTTAATAGTGACAATACAGTAACTCTTACTGCAGATGATCCAAATATCAATTTTATTTCTAACAGTATTCCTGAATATAGTATTGAAGAAACTCCTAATTACGATTATCCATATATCATAGATCGTTATCTTACAATAAGTAATATAGATTATAATTTTACTGATTACACTTCTGTTGTTGGTGCTGAGATTAATTATACCGTGAGAGGTACAGTTATTCTTCATAGAAGTATAAACACACAGATTCCGGATGAGGATCAGGCAATAGAATGGTAATTATCTGTTTAAAATATTTTACAGGGTGTTGCAAAGTTATGCAGCACCCTGTGTTTTTTATTGGATGATAGAACTGCCAAAAACTTATTCTTTCGACTCAAAAGAGTTAGGAGATGCTTTAATAATTTTTAGTTTCTTTCTATGATGATAAAATTTATTGCCACAGTTCTTCTTGTTCTTTTCATTTTACCAGTAATCTTTCAACTAGCTGCAGGTAATAAAGCTTTAAAAAGAAAGATAAAACTAAGATTCCGGATGGTTTGTGCAATTAGTGTTTTGAGTCAAATTCTGGCTTCTGCTTTCATGTTAATATTAATGTCTTATAATGCAAGAAAGTCAGGGATCAGTGATGGACTTGGATTTTTTGGCGTTCAATTAACTGGATCATTGATGCTGGTTATCATCATTATCGTATGTGGTATTCAATTAATGGTCTTTAGAACCAGAAAGAAATAAATTGTGTGAGGTGTGATATATCTTGATATTGAATAAAAATCTAAGAAATAATATAAAAATGAAATTCTTATTCTCTCTGTTACTGGTACTGACGATTTCCGGTAATCAATGTAATAACAATTCTGGTTCAGAAAAGAATCAAAGTTTTACCGATGATGATGCAACTGTTTGTTTGAAAGCTTTTAATAATGCTTTTTATAATGAAACAACAAAAGTATATAACAAATCCACAGATGTAAAAGATAGAGCGGCAATATGGACACAGGCTATATACTGGGATATGATTATGAATGCATATAAACGCACGAACGATCCTCAATACCTGAATCTGATTCATGAGATTTATGAAGGTGCATGTGGGCAGTATGATAATTTCAATTGGAACAACACAACAGAATGGTTTATCTACGATGATATAATGTGGTGGGTAATATCGTTAAGCAGAGCCTATGTTATTACCGGAGAAAAAAAGTACCTCGAACTTGCCATATCAGGCTTCGATAGAGTATGGTATGGTTCAAAAGGAATCGATGACAGAGGATCGTATGATACAGAAAAAGGTGGAATGAGATGGGGATGGAAACGTGATGAATGGAAAGGAAAGATGGCTTGTATTAATTATCCAACTGTTATTGCTTCAGCCTTATTGTATCAGATAACCGGGAAAACGCATTATCTGGATAAGTCAAAAGAGATTTATAACTGGTCCAACGATAATTTATTTAATAAACATACAGGTGCGGTGGCTGATTCAAAACATGGAGATGGTGAACCTGCCTGGAGAATGCATCTATATAATCAGGCTACGTGTATTGGAGCAGGTGTTATCTTATATCAGATAACCGAACAGGATAGTTGTTTGAAGAATGCTGTTTTGGCAGCTGATTATGTGAAAAATAGTATGTGTGATGCTAATGGGTTCTTTCCATTTGAAAATGGCATTGAACAGGGTATTTATGCAGCCATTTTTGCACAGTACATTGCCGATTTAAGCAATTGTAATCAGCCTCAGTATCGTGATTGGTTACTTAAAAATATAAATACAGCATGGAGTAACAGGGATAAAAGAAATCTGACATTCAAAAATTTTGGTATCCCTTGCCCTGAAGGAGATGTTGAAGTATATGACGCAAGTGGTTGTCCGGCGTTAATGCAAGTAATCAAATAAAATTTTTAGATAAACATATCTCTTAGAACCTGTATCATTTATTATTTATAGAAGCTGCACAAACCTGATTGTGCGGCTTTTTTTGTTGATTTTTTCAATACAACTTGAATAAAACCTTTTTCGATGAGTGTTTTCAGGTGATTAATTGTATTAAATGCAGAGTTGTTTTTATGAAATAAGATCAATCAACAATTAAAAAAGTATAAAACTAATTTAACAGTAATGAAAGTAAAAAGGTTAATAAAACAAGGTTCATATGGCTTTGCTGTATTATGTGCTTTCTTCACCTCGTGTAATGTGAGCTCAACGAAACAGGAGTCAATAACAACCGAGTTAAGGGCACCAGCCTACCCATTGGTTACCATTGACCCGTATACAAGTGCCTGGTCAATGTCTGATCAGTTGTTTGATACTCCGGTACGTCACTGGACAGGTAAAACTCATTCTTTGATTGGAGCAATTAGAGTGGATGGACAGGTTTATCGTTTTCTGGGGAAAGAAGATATACCATTAAAATCTATTGTTCCAATGGCTGATGAAGTGGCATGGGAAGGTAAATATACAATGGACGAACCTTCTAAAAACTGGATTAACAATGATTTTAATGATAAATCGTGGAAATCAGGAGTAGGTGCATTTGGTAACGCTGGTAATCAGGATGCTAAAACTGTTTGGGAAACAGAAAATATCTGGGTGAGAAGAGTTGTTCCTGCTATTGACTTATCCAATGTAACCAAAGCTTACTTAAAATATTCGCACGACGATGATTTTGAATTATATCTAAATGGGAAAGAGATTCTGAACACAGGTAACAGAGCTCGTGACAAACAAATCATTGAGATTGATCCTTCCTTCCTTTCTGGTGAAGGTGAAAATGTATTTGCAGCTCATTGTCGCGACAGAGGTGGTTTGTCCTATCTTGACTTTGGTATTTATGTCGAAAATGATCAATCACAGGCTTTTGCTCAAACAGCAGTACAAAATAAGGTTGAACTAACTGCTACTCAAACACATTATTCATTTACTTGTGGGCCAGTAGATTTAAAGGTAAAATTTATCTCACCATTGTTACCTGGTGATTTAGATATCTTGTCACGTCCGGTTAACTATGTTACCTACGATGTTGAATCTAAAGACGGACAAGCTCACGAAGTACAGGTGTTTTTTGAAATGACACCGGAGTGGGCAGTGAATCAACCTGCGCAAGAGGTAGAGGTTTCAAAAGGTCAGTTTGATGAAATCAGTTATGTGAAAGCTGGTACAACAGAACAAGCTGTTCTAAAACGCAAAGGTGATAACGTGCGTATTGATTGGGGATATGCTTATCTGGCTTCTCACCAATCGGAGACAAAGAAGATGGGATTAGGTGATTATTTTGGCGTTAAGCAGGATTTTATCTCCAATGGTGTAATCACTTCTGATGTTGAGTCAACTATCAATCGTCCGGTTAAAGAAATGACTTCGATGTATTTGGTTGATAACCTCGGTAAGGTTCAATCTTCTTCAAGCCAGGGAATGCTAATGATTGCTTATGATGACGTTGAGTCAATCCAATATTTTGGCGATAACCTTAAAGCATGGTGGACAAATGATGGAGCTGTTTCTTTCAAAGATGCCATGGTTGCTGCCGAAAAGGATTTTTCTGTAATCTCAGATAAATGTAGTGATCTTGATAATAAAATATGGAATGAGGCTTTAGAAGCAGGTGGTAAAAATTATGCCGATTTGTGTGTGCTGGCTTTCCGTCAATCGATTGCTGCACATAAATTAGTAAAAGATAAGAGTGGTAACATATTGTTCCTTTCTAAAGAGAATTTTAGTAATGGTTCAATCGGAACAGTGGATGTTACTTATCCATCAGCACCGCTTTATTTGAAATACAATCCTGATTTATTAAAAGGAATGTTAAACCCAATCTTTTATTACTCTGAAAGTGGAAAGTGGACTAAGCCATTTGCTGCGCACGATGTTGGTACTTATCCGTTAGCCAATGGCCAAACTTATGGTGGTGATATGCCGGTTGAAGAATGTGGTAATATGATTGTATTAACAGCTGCTATTGCTAATGCAGAAGGAAATGCTGACTATGCAGCAGCACATTGGGATGTTTTAACGGTATGGGCTGATTACTTGCTGGAAAATGGATTAGATCCTGAAAACCAGCTTTGTACTGATGATTTTGCCGGTCACTTTGCACATAATGTGAATTTATCAGCTAAGGCAATTATGGGTGTTGCAGGTTATAGTCGTCTTGCTTCTATGTTGAATAAAAAAGATGTAGCTGAAAAATACATGACTGCTGCCAAAGATATGGCTGGTAAATGGATTGAAATGGCTAAAGATGGTGATCATTATAAGCTGACATTTGATAAGCCAGGTACCTGGAGTCAGAAATATAACCTGGTTTGGGATAAACTACTTGGATTTAATCTTTTCCCTCAGGAAGTTATTCAAACAGAGATTGATTATTATCTGACAAAACAGAATAAATATGGTTTGCCATTAGATAACCGTAGAACCTATACTAAATCGGATTGGATTGTTTGGACGGCTACCATGGCAAATACTAAGGAAGAGTTTCAACAGTTTATCGATCCATTGCATTTGTTTGTTATTGAAACCGAGGATCGTGTACCAATGACTGACTGGTATGAAACACCAGATGCCCGCCATGTTGGATTCCAGGCCAGATCGGTAGTAGGTGGATATTATATAAAACTTTTAGAATAGTGCTTATCGGATACATGAGCCAATTCCCTTATAAAAAAGGTTCATGTATCCACTTAGTAAACTTTTAGTCAAACTTAACCCTGATTTTATGAATTGCTGCATTCACATTTTGTGATGCAGCAATTATTGTTGATTATAGTTTGTAATAAGGTGTTTGAGAATGTTTTAAACTAAACTTTTTAATCGTCACGAAATCAGTTTTCTATGAAAAAATTATACCTGTGTTTAATATCATTATTACTGAGCATTAGTTTCTATGCACAGAATTTTACCAACCCAATTTATGACTTGGCTGATCCGCATATTGTAACCTACAATGGCTTCTACTATGCCACCGGAACCAGTGGAGGAAATGTGGTTTTAAAGAAATCAAAAACCATAGAAGGACTTAAATCTTCACCTGCTGTTGAAGTATTCTCTCCTGCCAAAGGTGGCCCCTGCTGTGCATATTGGGCGCCGGAGTTACATCGGTTGGATAACAAATGGTATATTTATTATACAGCTAATGATATTAATAATCTCAGTGGCCAAAGAACATATGTTATTGAAAATAGTAACGACGATCCAACCTCTCAGAATTGGGTTAATAAAGGAAGAATATATGATTCATATGCTGATTATTGGGCAATTGATGGAACAGTTCTGACATTGAATGATGTCAATTATTTTATCTGGTCAGGTGTGGCTAATCCATCTGATGGAGATAAACCACAGCGAATATACATTGCTGAGATGCTTAATCCTTATACCCTTAAACCTGGAAGAACATTACTAAGCAGCCCTGATCAATCCTGGGAATCAAACGGTGCTGTAAACGAAGGACCGGAGGTGATTAAGAAAAGTGGTAAAGTGTTTGTTGTATATTCAGCTAATGGTTGCTGGACCCCTGATTATTTGTTAGGAATGGTTTCAATGGATGATACAGAGGATCCATTAAATGCAGCTGCCTGGACTAAACATTCGTCTCCTGTTTTTGTGAAGAAAACGTCAATACAGGTTTATGGACCCGGTCATCATTGTTTTTTTACCTCACCTGATGGAACAGAAGACTGGTTTGCCTATCATGCAACTACTGAAGAAGGAGGTGCCTGCGATTATACCAGATCTGTGAGAGCGCAACAATTATATTGGAACGAGGATGGGACACCGGATTTCAGAGAGGCCATACCTACCGGACTTCGGATGAAAGCTCCTTCAGGCGAACCTACACTTCCTGAAAAGAGCACATTGGCAAATGGAGTTTATAAAATTCTGGCTCGTCATAGTGGTAAAGCTTTGGATGTAGCGGGTTGTTCGCAAAAACCGGGTGCCAATGTACATCAATGGGACGATAATGGATTGGACTGTCAGAAATGGGTTGTACAGGCAACTGAAGGTGGATATTATACAATAGTTGCTGTAGCCGGTGGTTTAGCATTGGATATTAGTAATTGTTCTACTGAAAATGGTGCAAATGTTGGGATGTGGCAACCAAATGCGGCAGATTGTCACTTGTATTCCATCTATCAGAATGGAGATGGGTATTATTATATTGTTTCGAAGAGAAGTAGCAAAGTTCTTGAGATTGCAGATGGATCTACTCAAAGTGGAGCAAATCTTCAGCAAAATAGCTCGATAAGTGCAGATTATCAGCAATTTGATTTTGTGTTGCAAGGTGAGTTGATTAACCCAACAGGTGGTTATGTGTCGTGGGAAAGTTATAATATGCCGGGTAAATTTATTCGTCATCAAAGCTCACGTGCGAGAATGGATAGTTATCTGCCGGATGCTGATGATAGTTACTGGAAAATGGTTCCAGGCTTGGCGGGAACAGGGGTATCGTTTCAATCAAAAAATTTTCCAATACAATATTTAAGATATCAGAATGGCGAATTGTGGTTGGCACAAGATGATAATAGTGTAGATTTTGAAGCAGAAGCTACATTTAATAAACAACCGGGTCTTGCAAACTCAAAGATGGTTTCATTCCAATCTTTTCAGTATACTGACAAATACATCAGACATAGAAACAATTTATTGTATGTTGAAACCATTTCCTCTGATCTTGATAAGGCAGATGCTACCTTTCAACAACTTGGTACAGATGATGCCAGTACCGGGTTAAAAGACGACAAAACAGAAAGAGTGAGTGTGTATCCAAATCCTACTGATGGGGTGATACATTTCAGAGGATTATCTGATCAGATAAAACATTATAACGTATTTAATATTTATGGAAAGAAGGTGAAAGATTTTGATACAATTACTAATATGCTCGATATTTCAGAATTACCTTCCGGCTTGTATTTTGTTGAAATTATATCTTCTAAAGGAAGAATAATAGAAAAAATACTTAAGAATTAGAACTTGTATTCGTTCAAGTTATAATACCAATAAAATTAAAAAGCTGTTTACCTCAATTTGAATAAAGGTAAACTGCTTTTTTTATATCCTTATTAATAAGGATTATTTAATCGTATCATTCAGTACAGGCATGGATCGATACCAACTCACCACCATTTGTGCCATCTGTTCAACTTTCTCAGGATTATCAACAGCAAGATTTGTGGATTCAGATGGATCATTTACAATGTTGTATAATTCAGGTCTGCTTCCGTCATAGTCGCATAAAAGTTTCCAATCTCCATCGCGCATAGCTAAATCAGGAAGGTTTTCAAAGTTGTAATAGTTCTTCCGGTCTGGCGGGCGACTGTAAAAGATAGGAGCTTGTCGTGATTGATTACTTTTTCCAAGAATGGTTTGAATCATACTTTCGCCATCGTAGTTTTGCTTAGTGTTGGCTACATCAGCAAACTCCAGTAACGATGGAGTTATGTCAATGGCCGAGAAACATGATGATTGATTCCGTGTACCTTCAGCTTCTTTTGAAATAAATGAAGGTCCCCAGGCAATTAAAGAAGAGCGTATGCCTCCTTCGTATAAATGAGTTTTATACCCTTTTAGATTGCCAGCCTGACCAGCACCCAGTTCGGGTCCGTTATCAGAACACAATAAAATAAGTGTGTTGTTTTTTAATTCATCGTTGCTTTGGATGTAATCAAATAGTTGTCCGAATTGTTTGTCCATCGCTTCAAGTACTGCCAGATATAATCCTCTTTTTCCGGCTTCTTTTGCTACTCCGTATTCTTCGTATGGTGGCCAGTAGGGACTGTGTACATCATCAGGCCAGATATTCACATAAAATGGTTTATCGTTTTTAAAAGCATCATCCATAAATGCGATAGCAGAATTGATAAAACCACTCGTAATCTCCGATCTTTGCATCCACGTAAATGGTGTACCTAATCTCTCAGCATCCTGCCAGATTTTACCAACAGTACCTGTTTCATCTTTAGTTAAAGGAAGTAATTTGGCTCCCATCCCTTCGAAATTGGTGAGCGATTGATCAAAGCCGTACTGATCAATGGTTGGAGCATCTGCAACATCGCGTTGCCCACCCATGTGCCATTTGCCAAAATGTCCGGTTGTGTATCCGGCGTTTTTTAAACTGCGTGCCAGCATTGGTGCTGACGGATCAAGCCAGTTGGCAAGGCCCCGCTGCTTGTTATAATTGCTTTCAGCCAGAAATGAAGTAATGTTCCATCGTTGTGGATATGTGCCGGTTGATATGGCTACACGTGAAGGTGAACATATAGGAGAATTGACATAAAACTGATCAAAACAAATGCCTTTTGATGCAAGTTTGTCAATGTTTGGGGTTTGAGCATCCAAATTGCCAAAGCAGGATAAATCAGCCCAACCCATATCATCAATAAAAATTAAAATAATGTTGGGTGACTTTTGCTTGTTATCAGTGCATCCATATAAAATGGCAATTGAAAAGATCAATAAGAGTAGCTTTCTCATTAGGGATAGGGTATTTATTAATTGATGATTAATTTATGTGTGCTTCTTTTAGTTTGATTTTCAGCCATAACAAAATAAATTCCTTGGCTTAAGTAGGATAGATCAACCTTTTGAGTCTTATTAATATGAATCTGTTTTACAACTTGTCCGTTGATATCAAAAATGGTAATATTTAAAGGACTGTCGGTTTCAATCGTAACGAAATTATCCGTTGGATTGGGATATAATTTAATCAATTCATCATCAGTGTTTGGTAATTCAGATTCATTAATTCCAGTGCTGATTGGATTCTCAGTGAGCTTGATCCAGTTGATATTGATACCTCCTGTACTGGTAATAAAGGTGAATGTTTGAAGCCCTTCTTGCAGATTTACATTTGCTGTAACAGAGTTGTAGTTTTGCAATCCTCCGGTTGAATTAATCGTGAAATCACAATAAAGTTGAGAACCACTTTCATTCATCATATTTAATACACAATCGTTTTGATCACTTGCTACTCGCACTTCAACCTGATATTCACCAGATTTAGGAATGAAAACTTCATATCTCGTGTATTTGTATGAATTAAGAGTAATGTTTAATCCTCCTTCACTACATGTTTCTTTTACAACACCATTTGATAATGAGTAATTTTCTGCTTCTATAAAAAGGTCATTGCCGATATTCAATCCACCATTAACCGATGTTGTAATATCAAAGAAGGTAGCATCGTTAAGGTTAGTATTAGGATCTTCATTGTAGAGCAACGAATTTCTTTGAATAATATATCTTCCCGGGAAGTTGAATGATTCAAAACTGATTCCTTCATCATCAGAAAGACCAGAACGAAGATGCCAGGTAGCATCATTTTTAAAAAGTGTTGAATTATCGTTCGCATCCATCCATATTTCACCATTTCGATGACGAAGATAATTGCCCGGGAAATTTGATGCTTCAATTGAAACAGAATTCTCATCAGCCAATCCCTGAACAATCTTGAACTGGCAATCAGGGAGGATAGAGATCTCTGCATCAATTCGTCCTCTCGAACTCATATGACGTACAAAATATCCCGGGTTACTTGCTGATTCTAACTTTACAAACCTGCCATTGGCGGGTACTGCAATAGGTACACCGTTCGCCACCGGGATGCCAAAATTAGGTGTGCCATCGTAATTCCATGTAAAACGTTGAATGCGTGGTTCGCGACCTTCCCAGCCTGCATTGGGAGTACTCATGCCGTGATAACAGATCCAGTCTTCCTTACCATCAGGAGAGATAGTTAATGAAGCATGCCCTACACCATAAACTCCATTGGCATCGGATTTTTGAAATACAGGTTCAGGTGATTTAACCCATGATGATGCATTCATAACATTACCATCGCTGCATGTAAACATACCCAGACAATACCATTGCGTCCAGCTGGCACTAGCCGAATAAATAAGAAATATTTTACCGTTTCGCTGAATTATTTGAGGACCTTCGTTACAGTTCTGATCCCGTTTTTCCCAGTCATACCAGTGGTCAATATTTGGCCACGAAATTTGAGTCCATTCACCTGCCAATGAAGTGGGACTATTCATTGGAGCAATGGAAATATTTGTTAAGGAGGTTCCTTCGTGGCGCATCCAAATCATATATAAACCACCATCAGGATGTTTTAATATTGTTGCATCTATTCCACCTGCAAGATTGGCTTTATAGCTAAATGTACCCTGTGGATTATCACCTTCCAGAACAATTACCCTCATTTGGTCAGTCCCGGGAACAATACCTGTTGTGTATATGTACCATTTGCCATTAATATGATGTAACTCGGGAGCCCAGCAAGGTCCGTTCATGGCAGGTTCTTCCCATGATTTCCAGGCTGCAACAGGCTGTGCAGCTGTAATTCCTTCAAGAGTAGCTGATTTTCTGATTTCTACATGATCACCGGTTGTGTATGTGTAGTAATAAAAACCTTCGTAATAGGTTACATACGGATCAGCCTGACTATTAGGTGAAAGGGGATTAGTGAAAACACCTTGTGCCATTACTGAAAAACTGATCACTATGAATGTAAATAGTAAGTATAATTTCTTCATCTATTAAATTGTAAAATTGAGATTAACAGGTTGTTTTTATTACAATTTGAAGGTGTTATTTACTCATTCAAATTCATTACTAAGAATTAAGAGGTATCTATTAAAATCTAAGGGTGGGATAATGATTGATTTCTAATATTTATTTTACAATGAATAGGTTTTTTCTGAACTTTTAGAATGAGTAAAAATCCCCTTAAAGTTTTATTAAAGATGAAAACACATTGTAAAATCAGCTATTTAAACAATTTGTCAATAATGGTAAAAAGATCAATCGCACTTTTATTACTGATTATTAATATATCCGTATTCGGAGTAAAGGCACAGGATTATGCTCCTGTAGATTTTGTTAACACATTAATGGGTACCGATTCGGAGTTTAAATTATCGGCTGGAAATACTTACCCTGCAATCGCATTGCCTTGGGGAATGAATTTCTGGACTCCACAGACTTCGCGAATAGGAGATGGTTGGGTTTATAACTATGATGCCTATAAGATAAGAGGGTTTAAACAAACCCATCAACCCAGCCCCTGGATTAATGATTATGGGCAGTTTTCACTTTTCCCGTTAACAGGAGATCTGAAAATAAAGGGTGATGACAGGGAGAGTTGGTTTTCGCATAAAGCCGAAACAGCTAAACCTCATTATTATAAGGTTTATCTAGCCGATTATGATGTAACAACTGAGATAACACCCACTGAGCGTGCGGCAATGTTTCGTTTTACATTTCCGGAAAATGATCAGTCTTATGTATTGATTGATGCTTTCGATCACGGATCATATATAAAACTTATTCCTGAAGAGAAAAAGATTATTGGTTACACCACACGCAATAGTGGTGGAGTGCCCGAGAATTTCAAGAACTATTTCGTAGTAGAGTTCGATAAAGCATTTGAAACAAGTGATGTTTGGAGTAAAGATCAGCTGGTTCCGGAAGTTAAGGAATTAAAAGATTATCATGTAGGTGCTGCTATCCGATTCAAAACAGCAAAAGGTGAACAGGTTCATGCCAAAGTTGCTTCTTCGTTTATCAGTTTTGAACAAGCGGAGTTAAACCTGAAAGAGTTGGGTAATAACAGTTTTGATGAGTTGAAATCAGCAGGAGAGAAAGTATGGAATGAGGAATTGTCACGTATCAAGGTAGATGGTGGTAGTGAGCAGCAAATCAGAACCTTTTATTCATGTTTATATAGAGTTTTGTTATTCCCTCGTAAGTTTTACGAGTTTGATAAAGACGGCAAGGTAGTACATTACAGCCCTTATAATGGTAAGGTATTGCCTGGTTATATGTTTACCGATAATGGATTCTGGGATACTTTCCGGGCCGTCTTTCCATTTTTTAATCTGATGTATCCTTCACTCAATGAGAAAATTCAGGAGGGATTGGCGAATACATACAAAGAAAGCGGATGGTTGCCGGAGTGGGCAAGTCCCGGACATCGCGATTGTATGATTGGTTCCAACTCAGCTACTATTGTTGCTGATGCCTGGTTAAAGGGTGGTAGAGGTTATGATATTGATGCCTTATGGGATGCTGTTGTGAAAAATACACAGAGTGTTGGGCCTTTGCATTCAGTTGGTCGATTTGGTGCAGAATATTATAACAAACTGGGGTATGTTCCTTATAATGTGGGCGTAAACGAAAATGTAGCCCGTACACTTGAATATGCTTTTGCCGATTACTGTATTTATCAACTGGGTAAATCATTGGGTAAGCCCGAAAGTGAGATTGAGATATATGCCAAACGCAGTATGAACTATAAAAATGTGTTTGACAAAGAAAGCAAACTGATGCGAGGCCGTAACGAAGATGGAACCTTTCAGTCTCCTTTTAGTCCTTTTAAATGGGGTGATGCATTTACCGAAGGAAATAGCTGGCACTATACCTGGTCTGTTTTTCATGACGTTCAGGGCTTGATTGATCTGATGGGTGGAAAAGAAGACTTTGTTAAAATGTTGGATTCAGTTTTTGTCGTTCCGCCGGTCTTTGATGATTCATATTATGGTGGTGTTATTCATGAGATAAGAGAAATGCAGATTATGAACATGGGTAATTATGCTCATGGTAATCAGCCTATTCAGCACATGATTTACCTGTACGATTTTGCCGGACAACCATGGAAAACTCAATATTGGGTTCGTCAGGTGATGGATCGCTTGTACAACCCTAATGCAGATGGATATTGTGGTGATGAAGATAACGGTCAGACTTCGGCATGGTATGTTTTCAGCTCAATGGGATTTTATCCTGTAACACCAGCTGTGGATGAATATGTTTTGGGTGCTCCATTATTCAAAAATATTACAGTAACACTTGAGAATGGTAAAACAATTGAAATAAAAGCTCCTGAAAACGGAAAAGATAATGTGTACATCAATAAGATGATGATGAATGGTAAGGCGTACGATAAAAACTATTTGAAGTACGAAGATTTGATGAATGGAGCAGCGATTGAATTCGAAATGACAAAAGATCCGAATCAAAAAAGAGGTTCTAAGAAATCAGCATTCCCTTATTCATTTTCAAATAAGTAAGTATTAGATAATTCTAAGATTACATGAATGTAAAGTTCTTCATAGCAGTTGTTTTATTTTTTGTTTGGGAGTGTGATTCTTTTGCTAAAAAGAAACCCGATTTGGTTCAATATGTTAATACATTACAAGGGACCAATTCGAGTTTTGAGTTAACAAGAGGAAATACTTATCCAACAGCTGCAATGCCTTTTGCAATGCATACCTGGACACCTCAAACAGGTGTTAACGGAGATGGATGGAAATACCAGTTTTTTAAGGATTCTATTCGGGGATTTCAACAAGCTCATCAATGTAGTTCATGGACCAATGATTATGCTGTATTTTCATTGATGCCTGAAACAGGTTCGTTGGAATTGAATCAATATGGTCGGGCAGCATCTTTTTCACATGATAATGAAATAGCTAAGCCACATTATTACAAAGTAAAGCTTGATAATGATATAATCACCGAGATGGCTCCTGTTGAACGAGGAGCTCATCTGCGTTTCACTTTTCCTGCTGGTCAATCATCCTTTCTTACATTAGATGGATATACAGGAAAAAGTATGGTTAAGATTTTGCCTGAGAAGCAAATGATTCTTGGCTATGTTCATAATGGACGAGGACTTCAGAAGAATTTCAAAAACTACTTCATCATTCAGTTTGACAAACCATTTAAAACTTATGGTATATGGGAGAATCAGGAGAATCAGAATTGGAAAGGAGAAAAAGAGAAGGAAGGTAAAGGAGTGGGTGCCTGGATTCAGTTCGAAGATGGAGCATGCGTTCAGGCAAAAGTAGCCTCATCTTATATTAGTTTTGATCAGGCACAGCACAATTTAAAAAATGAATTAGGCAGTTTTAAATCATTAGATCAAACAAAGGAAGCGGGTTGGGAGATATGGAATGATCATTTGAATCGAATAGTTGTAGAAGGTGACTCAGAAGAGGATAAAGCAACTTTTTATTCCTGTTTTTTTAGGGCCAGTTTGTTTTCGCGCAAGTTTTATGAGTTGGATCAAAATGGTGAACCATATTATTTCAGTCCATACGATGGAACCATTCACAAAGGATATTTATTTACCGATACGGGTTTCTGGGATACTTTCAGAGCTCAGTTTCCTTTGAACGCGCTTCTTTATCCCGAGATGCATGGAAGATATGTTGCAGCTCTGCTGGATGCATACGATCAATGTGGCTGGCTACCTTCCTGGTCATTTCCTGGTGAGGCCGGAAGCATGATTGGTAATCATGCCATATCCCTATTGGCAGATGCCTGGGCAAAAGGTATTCGTACGTTTGATCCGACAAAAGCTTTGGAAGCCTATTATCACGAATCAACAAATAAAGGTCCATGGGGGCCTGCAAATGGTCGGGATGGTTGGAAAGAGTACTATGTGTTAGGCTATGTTCCTTATCCTAAATATGGTGAAGCTACTGCTAAAACTTTGGAATATGCATACGACGATTTTTGTGGTTATCAGCTTGCTGAAGCAACAGGTAATACTTTCTACAGCGAGGTGTTTGGCAAGCAAATGTATAATTATAAAAACCTGTTTGATCATTCTGTGGGTTTTATGAGAGGTAAAAATGCCAGAGGTGAATGGAAAACAGATTTTGATCCATATGAATGGGGTGGTCCTTATACCGAAGGTAATGCATGGCATTATTTGTGGTCGGTTTTTCATGATCCAAAAGGTTTGATTGATTTGCTGGGTGGTGATGCTTCTTTTGTTGCTAAAATGGATTCTGTCTTTGAGGTTCCCAATAAAGTGAATGTAGGTACTTACGGTTATAAAATACATGAAATGACCGAGATGGAAATGGCCGAAATGGGACAGTATGCCCACGGTAATCAGCCTATTCAGCACATGATTTATATGTACAATTATGCTGGTGCTCCCTGGAAGGCACAACAAAGAGTCAGAGAAGTGATGCGCCGGTTATATAATTCTACTGAAAATGGCTATCCGGGAGATGAAGATCAGGGACAAACATCGTCGTGGTATGTATTAAGTGCAT
Source organism: uncultured Carboxylicivirga sp. (assembly GCF_963674565.1). Taxonomy (NCBI): domain Bacteria; kingdom Pseudomonadati; phylum Bacteroidota; class Bacteroidia; order Marinilabiliales; family Marinilabiliaceae; genus Carboxylicivirga; species uncultured Carboxylicivirga sp. The sequence goes on along the minus strand of NZ_OY771430.1, from coordinate 2,527,066 downwards.
TGGGATTTTACAGTGTATGTCCGGGGACAGAACAATATGTTATGGGTAGTCCGGTCTTTAAGAAAACTACCATAACACTTGAGAATGGAAATCAATTTGTTATGGAGGCCAAAGATAACTGTGCTGATAATGTTTTTATTCAGTCAGCTCAGCTCAATGGCGAAAATTATACCAGGAATTATTTAAGTTATCAGGATATCATTAAAGGGGGTAAGATGATTTTTGAAATGGGTGATAAACCAAATCGGGAAAGAGGTATTCAATTAGTAGACAGACCATTTAGTGTGTCTGAAAAGCAATAAAAAAATAATAATGGATTTTAAAAAGATTTATATTCTGGGATTTATTTTGTTAGCATTTGTTGTAAGTGCTTCGGCGCAAAAAGTTAAAACAGCAGGTAATCCTGTTTTTAAAGGTTGGTATGCCGATCCGGAAGGAATAATATTTGATGATGAGTACTGGATTTTCCCTACTTACTCAGCCCCCTATCACGAGCAGGTTTTTATGGATGCTTTTTCATCAAAAGACTTAGTGAAGTGGAAGAAGCACAAAAGTATTATTGATACAACAGAGGTTAAATGGGCCAAATATGCCATGTGGGCTCCTGCAATCATTAAAAAAGATAATAAGTACTTTCTGTTTTTTGCTGCCAATGATATACAAAACAACGAGCAGCCCGGAGGTATTGGAATTGGAATAGCAGTTAAGCCTGAAGGACCTTATAAAGACTACCTTGGTAAACCTCTGTTGGATAAAATTCATAACGGAGCTCAACCCATTGATCAGTTTATTTTTCATGATAAGGATGGTCAGTATTACATGATTTATGGTGGTTGGGGACACTGTAATATTGTTAAGATGAAAGATGATTTTACCGGATTTATACCTTATGATGATGGAACCATCTTTAAAGAAATAACACCTGAGGGATATGTTGAAGGACCATTTATGTTTATCCGCAATGGCAAATACTATTTTATGTGGTCCGAAGGTGGTTGGGGTGGTCCTCATTATCAGGTGGCCTATGCAATTGCCGATTCACCATTTGGACCTTTTAAACGCATTGGTGTTGTTTTAAAGCAAGATCCTACGGTTGCTACAGGTGCAGGTCATCATTCATTAATTCAAATCCCTGGTGAAGACGATTGGTACATAGTTTATCATCGTAGACCATTGGGCGAAACAGATGCCAATAACCGTGTGACATGTATTGATAAACTAACATTTGATGAAAACGGATATATACAACCTGTAAAAATCACTTTTGAAGGAGTGAAAAGGAAAGAATTATAATTATTAATCAATAACTAATGAATCTTTTATGAAATTTATAATCTATTTAATGCTGTTGTTGCTGCCATTGAATTTGTTGGCACAGCAACCCTGGCAAATGAAGCAGGCTCCGCTGATGACTTCATTTTCGAATGACATTGATCCTGCAAATGTTTTGCCTGAATATCCAAGACCTCAAATGGTCAGAGAACAGTGGCAGAATCTGAATGGTATTTGGCAATATCAACCGGCTTATTCTATTAGTGAATCAACTCCTGCTGGAAACCTGGCAAATGAAGTACTGGTTCCTTTTGCTATTGAGTCTGCTATTTCAGGTATCATGGAGTATCATGAATATTTATGGTACAAGAAAAGCTTTACAGTTCCAACAGATTGGAGTGGTCAAAGAATAAAATTGCATTTCGGAGCAGTTGATTATCTGTGTAAAGTCATTGTCAACGGTACTACTGTTGGAACACATCAGGGTGGATATGACTCATTTTCGTTTGATATAACTGATGCTTTAACAGGATCGGGTGATCAGGAATTAGCTGTTTTGGTATATGATCCAACAGACAGCAAGGGTTTTCCAAGAGGTAAGCAAACATTGTATCCTGGTGGTATCATGTATACATCGGTAACAGGTATTTGGCAAACTGTTTGGTTAGAACCAGTGCCTGACACTAATATTCAAACCATTAAAATGGTTCCGGATATTGACCAGAGTGTATTAAATCTAACTGTTAACACTGAAGGTGATGCAACAGGGGTTACTGTTACTGCTGTGGTTAAAGATGGAGAAACAACTGTTTCAACTCAAACAGCATATGCTAATGAGGCATTTAATATTTCAGTGCCGAACGCTAAGTTGTGGTCACCAACAGATCCTTTCCTGTATGATATTGATATTACTATCGAAAAAGATGGAGCCGTTCTTGATCAGATAGGCAGTTATTTTGGCATGCGAAAAATTGCCATGGTTGAAGAGGAAGGTATTCAAAAATTGTATCTGAATAATGCATTCCTGTTTCACTTAGGACCATTGGATCAAGGATTCTGGCCTGATGGATTATACACCGCACCAACAGATGCAGCGCTTAAATCAGATATTGAGAAAATAAAAGCTTATGGTTTCAATATGGTACGTAAGCATATAAAAGTTGAACCACAACGCTGGTATTACTGGGCTGATAAGTTGGGTGTAATGGTATGGCAAGATATGCCTTCTATGAATTCTTACACTTCTAATCCTCAACCAAGGGAAGATGCTGCATTCGAAACTGAGTTGATTCAAATGGTAGAAGAGCATTGGAATAGCCCAAGTATTGTAATGTGGGTTGTGTTCAATGAATACCAAGGACAACATGATGTTGTTAATCTCGTTAATCTGGTAATGGATATGGATCCAACAAGAATGGTTAACCAGGGAAGTGGTGGCCCATTCGAAAATGCCGGACATATTCTTGATTATCATTCTTATCCTCCTCCAACTGCTCCTGAATCATCGACACAGGTGCGTGCTTGTGGGGAGTTTGGAGGAATTGGTTACAATATCGATGGTCATCTTTGGGATCCGTCCCGACTTATGGAGTATATTACTGTTGACAACGAAGAAGAATATCTTTCAACTTATGAGGAATACATGGATCAGCTTACAGTATATAAGACCAATAATGGGTTGAGTGCTGGTGTTTATACAGAAATTACTGATGTAGAAATAGAGCTTAATGGTTTAATGACTTATGATCGCCTTGATAAAGCAGAAATGAGTAGAATCTTTGCTGCTAATCAAAAAGTAATCAATAATAATATTTACATCTATGAGTTAGTACCATCTTCAGAAAAATCACCACAGGTATGGAAATACAGAACTGATCAACCTGCTACAACCTGGTATCAAACAACCTACACCGATAGTCATTGGTCAACTGGTAATGGTGGTTTTGGAACTTATGGAACTCCAGGAGCTGTTATTGGAACAGAGTGGAATACAAATAACATCTGGATGCGTCGTCAGTTTGAATTAGGTGATTTATCATCTGTTAATATGGATGATGTGTATTTGTATATTCATCATGATGAAGCCTGTGAAGTATATATTAATGGAGTTTTAGCAACTTCTTTAACAGGATATACGACCAAATATATTACGGTACCGATATCTGCTGAAGCAAAAGCTGCTTTGATTGAAAATGGAACTAATTTAATTGCTGTACATTGTAATCAAACTGCAGGTGGCCAATTTATGGATGTTGGATTATCATTACGCAGTCTGGATTATCAATATCCAACAGCTATTAATAATCATAAAATTTTAAATGATTTAAATCTTTATCCAAACCCTGTTGAGGATACAATGACCATATCTAAAGAACTTTCAAGTGATGCATATGCAAGTATCATAAATTTGAAAGGTCAGGAAATGCAACAAATAAAAGGTCAGATTGATCATGTTGATGTTTCTGGTTTGAAAACGGGTTTGTATGTTTTAAAAGTGAATGATGGTGGGATAGTGCAGAATATAAAGTTTTATAAAAAATGATCGATTCGTTTTATAAAAAAGAAGTTGTCGTTTGCTTCTTTTTTATAAGTATCATTTTTTGAAATGGGGGTGCTGAAATGGTTGTAGATCCATTTAGCACCCTTTTTTTATTTTCTATGCTTAATGAGTAAAAACACTTTTCTTTTTGTATTAAAAGCAGTTAAATATCTAAATCCAATTCAATGAAATTTTTATTCTCCAAACTACTTTTTCTATTGGTAGCTTCTTTAAATGTAATTCATGTCAATTCTCAGAACAATAATTACATCACCAATCAATCACCTTTGATTGATGTTCCTTTCTATGCCTTGCCTTTGGGCTCAGTAAAAGCTGATGGATGGCTATTGAAACAATTGGAGCTTCAAAAAGACGGATTGACAGGTTATTCTGAGACATTGTATAGTAGTGCTGATGACCTGGGAGCTGGTTGCGATTGGTTAGGAGGTACCGGAAATAGTTGGGAGAGAGCTCCATATTATGTAAAAGGATTAATAGCTCTGGCTTATACATTAAACGACGAAACACTAAAAAATCGCACTCAAAAGTGGATTGATTGGTCATTAAATAGTCAGGATGAGAATGGATTTTTTGGTCCTCCAAATAATACGGAATGGTGGCCTCGTATGCCAATGCTCTATGCAATCCGCGATTATTATGAGGCTACTCAGGATTCAAGGGTTTTGCCATTCTTTACCAAGTATTTTCAATATGAGTTAAACCATCTGGATGAGGTTCCACTTATTTATTGGGGAAAAGCACGTGCCGGTGACAATATGGAGATTGTTTTATGGCTTTACAATCGCACGGGTGACCAGTTTCTATTGGAATTAGCTGATAAGTTAGAATCTCAGGCCTACGACTGGAGAAATATTTTGAAGGCAAATTATTTCAATGGTTTTGGTGGTGATTTCTATCCAAAACATAATGTGAATGTTCCTCAGGGAATTAAAATGCCAGCTATTTATTACCAGAAATCGCAAAGTGATAATGATAAAATAGCATTTAGTGAAGGAACGGATCATTTAATGCATGATCATGGACAACCTGAAGGTATGCAGTCGGGTAATGAAATGCTGGCAGGTAAATCATCATTAACCGGATTGGAAATGTGTAGTATTGTTGAGCAGATGCAAAGCTGTGAGACTGTACAAATGATAACAGGTGATGTTAGTGTTGGTGACCAGTTGGAAAAGGTTGCCTTTAATGCGTTGCCGGGTGGGGTAAGTAAAGATTTTAAAGGGTTACAGTATTACACGCAGGCAAACCAGGTAAAAAGTGCAGATGGTCATCATGGCTTTGGTCAACAATATAATAATGGCTTGATGCCAGGGCCATATTCCGGTTATGGATGTTGCCGTTTTAATTTACACATGGGTTGGCCTTATTATGTAAAAACTATGTGGGCAGCGACCAACGATAATGGATTGGCTGCCTTGGTTTACGGACCTAGTGAAGTAACGGCTATGGTTGCTGATCATGTTGAGGTGACAATCAAAGAAACTACAAATTATCCTTTTGCTGAATCTTTGGTGTTTGAATTAACAAGTTCAGAGAACGTTGCTTTTCCATTGAAATTAAGGATTCCTGAGTGGTGTTCTAATCCTCACATAACGGTTAATGGTCAAGTCCAGACAAATGTCGTTTCAGGTGAATTCTATACCATTGACAGAAACTGGAGTAACAATGATGTGGTTGAGTTAAGTTTACCGATGGATATTGTCATTAATGATGAAGTTAATCAGTCAGTAAGTGTTCAACGAGGTCCAATAGTTTATTCATTAAAAATAGATGAAAACTGGTCGGTTAAGAATGACTTTGGCAATGGTTTTAAAGAATATGAAGTGTTGCCGGAAACAGCCTGGAATTATGCTCTAATTCTGGATAAAAATAATCCTGAAAGTTCTATTTCAGTCAATAATCACGCAATGCCAGAAAATCCATTCCTGCAAGCGACAACTCCTATTACATTAACTGTAAATGCCAAAAAAACGGATAAGTGGAAATATACAATTAACGGCTTAATGGCAAGTGATCCTCCTTTTGGATCCATTTCTTCTGATTTTGTAACCGAACAGGTAGAATTAGTTCCGTTTGGATCAGAGAATATAAGAGTAACCTGTTTTCCTGTAATTGGTGAAAGCCAGTTACTGACAGAATCATTTGAAGATGATTTTAATGATGGTAATTACGAAGGATGGGTTGAATACAGTGGTAGTTTTATGACAAGAAATAACGAGTTTATATCGACCAATACCGTTGGTACACCTGGATCGAAAGCTATTCAGTCAGCCACTTCTTTTGCCGATTTTACATTGGATGTAAGAATGCAGGTTGGGAATACCGGCGATGCAGGAATCATCTTCAGAGCCAGTGATCTTTCATTTAATCCGGACGATTATAATGGTTATTACTTTGGCTTGAGCGCCGAAAGAAATGAATTGATATTAGGGAAGGCCAATGGAGGTTGGCAGGCTTTAAAAATTATATCTAATACAATTAATAACGATACATGGTATAATATCAGGGTGATTGCCGAAGGCAATAATCTAAAGATATTTGTTAATGATATGACCTCGCCAAAAATAGAATATAATGATGCATCATTTACTTCGGGTAGTATTGGAGTCAGAACCTATTCTGCTTTGGCAAAATGGGACGATATTAAAGTGATAAGCTCTTCGGCTACACAAGTAAAAAACGTCTCATCAGATCATAAAATTAAAATTTATCCTAATCCTGCAAATGATTCTATTCACATTAATTTTAGTGAATCAGATTTAGGAAAATGTCAGATCAAATTATATTCTGAGGCTGGTAAATTAATGCAATCAGGTAAACGCAATCAGGAAGAAACCGAATTTGTTTTTGATCGAAAAAGAATGAAGGCAGGAACATACATTGTAAAAATTGAATCAGATAAGGAAGTTATAAATTCTCAGGTGGTAGTAATATAGTTTAGTTTGATAGAGTAACCTTGCAACAGGCTATGGGTAAATAATTTGTTATCACAGCAAAAATAGAAATCTTCTGAAAGATACTCCTAAAAGGATTCGCTTAAACTGAGAATAAAAGCCTGAACAAATAGATCATCAGACTAATATTACTCTTTAATATTAGTCTGATGTATACTTTAGATTATATTTAATTAAACACCTATTAGATGAAAAAATCCTTATACCTAAATCTGTTTCTATTCTTATGGTCTTGTTTGTCAGCTTATTCTCAAGATAAAAAGCCTAACATCGTTATAATCATAGCTGATGATTGTACACATAACGAATTAGCTTTATATGGTGGTAAAAATGTTAAGACACCAGCTATTGATAAACTTGCATCCGAAGGTTTAACATTTAACAAAGCATACGTAACCATGTCGATGTGTACACCCAGTCGTTCAGAATTATACACTGGTCTGTATCCAACACAAAGTGGGGTTTGCTGGAATCATGCTCAGGCTCGTGAAGGAACTCAAAGCATTGTTCAATATTTAGGTCAACTTGGCTATAGAACAGGCATTGCTGGTAAGTTGCATATTAATCCTATGAAAAGTGTTTTTCCTTTTGAATTAGTTGAAGGGGTAGAGCGGAATTGTGTGAGTAATACTGCAAAATATGATTCAAAAGGAATGTTTGATTTTGTTTCCCGGGATGACAGCCAACCATTTTGTTTAGTTACAGCATTGACATGTCCACATGTTCCCTGGACTGTTGGTGATCCATCTCATTTTAATACGGATAGTTTGATGTTACCTCCCTATTTTGTTGATACAAAGGAAACACGTATTGCCTATTCAAAGTTCCTGGCCGAAATTGAAGTTTTGGATCAACAGGTGGGTAAAACCATTGACATGCTTAAAAAAGCGAATGTCTATGATAATACAATAATCATTTTTACTTCGGAGCAAGGAGCGCAGTTTCCTTATTGTAAATGGACCAATTACGATAATGGAGTTCATACTGCATTTGTAGTTAAATGGAATGGGGTAACCAAACCAGGTAGCAGAACCGATGCATTGATTCAATATAATGATGTTTTGCCAACTTTATTGGATGCAATGGGTAATAAACAATCTGGTTTTGATGGTACAAGCTTTTTACCTGTTTTAAAAGGTGAAGCTGATCATCATCGTGATTATGCTTATTTTATGCATAACAACTATCCCGAAGGACCATCCTATCCGATTCGTTCCATTACCGACGGTGAATTTCATTATGTCCATAATCTGAATCATGAAAATATTTATGTGGAAAAGCATTTAATGGGACATCCTGTACATTCGGGTTACTGGTCGTCGTGGATGTTAAATATTACTCGCAGCGAAGAAGATTTTAATCGTGTTTCTAACTATATGCTCAGACCTGAAGAGGAATTATATCATACTTCTCAGGATAAATATGAAAGAATCAATTTGGCAGGGCAAAAAGATTACACATCTATCCACAAGAAGTTGGCCAAAGAATTAAATAAATGGATGGACGAACAAAGTGATCCGGGCTCTGAACTTGATTCGGAAGAGGAGTTTGAGGCACAAAAAGAAGGACGCCATTTTCAGCTCAAAAAATCTAAAATTAATAAGTAAATCAGTGATTATATAAAAATTAATAATATGAAATATCCCATTTCCATCATCCAAATTATTTGTCTTATAGGTATTGCTATTTTAAGTGCTTGTTCTGAAAAGCAAGATCAAAAAAGACCAAATGTTATTCTTATCATGGCCGATGATATGGGGTATTCCGATATTGGATGTTACGGAGGGGATGTTCAAACACCTAATATTGATAAGTTAGCTAATGAAGGGGTACGGTTTACTCAGTTTTATAATGGCGCCCGTTGCTGCCCTACACGTGCATCCTTAATGACTGGTTGTTATCCCCATCAAACCGGTATTGGCCATATGACAAATACTCCTGAAAATTTCAAACAGCACGATTTGGGTGTTGATGAATACCGTGGATTTTTAAATCAGAATTGTGTAACCATTGCTGAGGTTCTCAAACAGTCGGGGTATTCAACCTTGATGACAGGAAAATGGCATTTGGGCATTTCAGATTCAACTAAATGGCCATTACAGCGAGGTTTTGATAAGTTTTATGGATGTATCGTTGGAGCAACCAACTTTTTCAAACCTGAATATCCCCGAGGGATTGTATATATGAATGATACGATATCCATAAATGATGATGATTACTACACCACCGATGCATTTACCGATAATGCCATTCAATTTATTGATGAATCGGAGAAAGAATCAGACAAGCCATTCTTCTTATATCTGGCTTATACCGCTCCTCATTGGCCCTTAAATGCTCCCAAAGAAATTATTGAAAAATATAAAGGTCACTATAAAGAAGGTTGGTCGAAATTGAGATCTGAGAGATATGATCGGATGAAGCAACTGGGTATATTAGATGATAATTGGTTATTATCTGGTGATGATGGCATTGATTGGAATTCGCTTTCGGAGGATAAGAAAAATGAAATGGATCTTCGAAGAGCCATTTATTCTGCCATGATTGATCAGATGGATCATAATATTGGGAAACTGACAGAATATCTCGAACAAAATAACTTGCTGGATAACACATTAATCATTTTTCTGAGTGACAATGGAGGCTGCGAAGAAGGAGGTATGTTAGGTGGTGGTCCGGCATATCAACTGGGAACAAAAGAGGGTTATTTCCTCACTTACGGTAAGGCCTGGGCCAATCTATCAAATACTCCTTTTAAGGAATATAAACACTGGGTACACGAAGGAGGAATAAGTACTCCATTAATTGTTCATTGGCCACAACAGACTTCAAAAAATGTGCAAGGAGAATTAGTTTCTCAATATGGGTTTTTACCGGATATTATGGCTACCATTCTGGATGCAACCGGTGCAACTTATCCCGAAGATTATAAAGGAAAGAGAATTCACCCTCATTCAGGTAAGAGCTTTTTGCCGGTTGTTAAGGGTGATGAAAAGGAAATACATACAGAACCTATCTTTTGGGAGCATGAAGGGAATAAAGCAGTTCGATTAGGAAACTATAAGTTGGTTTCAAAATGGAAAAATAATGGAACAGTTCAATGGGAACTTTATGATATGGTAAACGACAGAACAGAGATGCATAACCTGGCAGAATCAATGCCTGATAAAGTTATTGAAATGGAAAAGATGTACTTGAAATGGGCATCCGACAAAAAGGTTTTGCCATGGAACGAAGTTATACAGAAATATAAATCGAAGAACTAAACCAATTTTATATACTTATGAAATTTATTTTATTTATCACATTCCTTACATCGCTGGCTAAAGCCGGCTTGTTAATTGGACTTGGCATTCTGCTTAAAAATCATTTTGAAACGGTACTGTCAACTTTTATTCGGAAACCTATTCCTGAAGATTTAATAGAGAGGTATAGCTATGAAAAGATGAAAGAAGTTATTAGATGGATTGGAATCTTTGTCATGATTCTGGGAATTGGAATGGCCGTTGTTGGCTTATCTACCCTGATTATGGGATTTCAAATGCCAATGAATAATTTCAATTTTCAGTTCTAAAAGGAATGGTTGTTAATGAAGTTATGAGCGTTAGTTTATATTTCAATAGAAATATCATTAAACACTAAAATAAAGCATGTTAGGATTTTTTGTATCCATAAAAAAGGTTCGTTTAAAGCTTATTGTTTTTTTATTGATCTTGAATTTGCCCAATAGTGATTTTTTTGCCCAGGATACCTATTCAGAGCCAGAAGATGGTTACCGTATGTGGCTACGATATGAAAAGGTGAAAGATAACGATCTGTTTCAGAATTATAGAAATGACATAAAAGGAGTTTTGGTTTCTTCAACCTCCTTTATAATGAACTCTGTAAGAGAAGAGTTAAATATTGGATTATCGGGTTTGTTGGATAATCAAGTTGAGTGGAAATCAAAAGTTGATGCAGATGGTGTTTTAGTTATTGGTACTCCTGAGAACTCAAAGATTATTCAATCATTAAACTTTGAAAGTAAACTTAAACTACTTGGAGATGATGGGTATATCATTGAAACAATAAGGATTAATGGTCATCGTGCCATTGTTGTAGCAGCCAATCATGACTTGGGTTTGTTATACGGTACTTTTGGCTTCTTAAAGTTATTGCAAACAAATCGATCGATTAATGATTTAAACATTGTTAGTAAGCCAAAGATTCAATGCCGGGTTGTAAACCATTGGGACAATGCAAATAGATCAGTAGAAAGAGGATATGCCGGAATTTCATTATGGGATTGGGGGACTTTACCTAATTTTAAAGATCCTCGTTATACAGATTATGCCCGCCTCAATGCGTCAATTGGTATCAACGGTACAGTTATCAACAATGTTAATGCTGAATCATGTTTTATAACGCCTTATTATTTGGAGCGTATTGCTGCTTTGGCAGACCTGTTTCGTCCATATGGAATTAAGGTTTATTTATCCATTAATTTTAATTCTCCGCAGCAATTAGGACGATTAAATACTTCAGATCCGATGGATCAAGAAGTGCAGATGTGGTGGCAGGAGAAAGTAAAAGAGATATATTCCTATATACCTGATTTTGGTGGCTTTTTGGTCAAGGCTGATTCCGAAGGCCAACCGGGGCCTAATACCTATGGACGAACCCACGCCGAAGGAGCTAATATGTTGGCAAAAGCATTAAAACCATATGATGGTATTGTTATGTGGCGCGCTTTTGTTTATGGGAATCATCAGAAAGATCGAATCCGTGAAGCATACGATGAGTTTGTGCCTTTGGACGGACAGTTTGATGAAAACGTGATAGTGCAGATAAAGAAAGGACCTCTTGATTTTATGCCACATGAGCCTTTTTCTCCACTCTTTGGTGCTTTGTCGAAAACCAACACAATGATTGAATTTCAGGTAACACAAGAATACCTGGGTAATGGATATCACCTGGTTTATAAGGGGCCGATGTATTCTGATATTCTTCAGTCGGATACCTATGCAAAAGGAAAAGGAACAACAGTAGGGCATATTCTGGAAGGAAAGGTGTTTAATAATTCCTTAACAGGTATGGCAGGAGTTATTAATCCTGGAAATGTAAGAAACTGGACTGCTCATCCCTTTGTGCAATCAAGCTGGTATGCCTTCGGAAGATTGGCATGGGATTTTACTGAAAACACTACAGAATTAGCAGAAGAGTGGATTCGATTGACCTTTTCAAATGATGCAGATGTTGTTGAAAAGATCAAGCTAATGATGATGTTGTCTGCACATGCTGCTGTTAATTATCGTGAACCATTGGGACTTACACACATTGGTACAGGTAATCATTACGGACCGGCACCCTGGTCTGTTCGTTCCAGAAATTTTCATCAGGCCAATGAACAAGGTATTGGATTTGATAGGACAGAAACTGGATCGAATGCAATCGCTCAATACAAGCCACAACTAAAAAATAAATATTCCAACCCCAAAAGTACACCCGATGATCTGCTATTGTGGTTTCATCATTTGCCGTGGTCTTATCAAATGCATTCAGGTAAGACTTTATGGGAAACACTGGTTAGAAAGTACTATCAGGGAGTAGATGAAGTAGAACGGATGCAGAATAGTTGGAACGATTTAAAGGGAAAAATAGATATAAACAGATTTAACCATGTGAAGGCTTTACTGGAAATTCAGAAAAGAGATGCTCTTCAATGGAGAAATGCTTGTGTGTTATACTTTCAGTCATTGTCAAAAATGCCAATTCCAAAAGATTTGGAAACACCTCCATACTCATTGGATTATTATAAAAAACTGGAGAAACAAATACCGGTGCCTTTTTTAAAGCCTTAAAGAAAAGCTGAGTTAACAATAAACTTTCATACTAATTTACAAAGACAAATGAAGTACATTAATGATAAAAGAAACTTTTTTATTGTAGGTGTAATAATTATACTCAACATCTTTCAAGGAAACGTTTTTGCATTGAATTTTAACAATAATAATTCAGATGATTTCTTTTATATGAAGCTTGAAAGAGATTTGGAAAACATGTCTTTACAACTTCAAAAGAAGTTGACAACTATGCATAAAGATCTTTCAGAATTCAATATAGTTGATCGTTTTGGAGTGAATAATAATGGCAGAGAAATTACAACAAGTCAAATTCAACACGCAATAGACACCTGTTCTCAAATAGGCGGAGGTGTATTATTTTTTCCAAAAGGCATGTATTTAACAGGCACAATTATTCTGAGGTCTAATGTGCATTTAAAATTTACTGAAGGTGCTCAAATAATTGGAAGTGCAAATCCGGATGATTATGAGGTTATTTATCCTGCGTATAAAAACAATACAGACAGACAGGTAAATAAAGCCTTGTTTTATGCAGAAAAAATCGAAAACATAAGCTTTACGGGGAAAGGTGTAATTAATTTCAGAGGAGATGATGCCATTTATTTAAATTCAGGAAATAACGATCCTCGTCGACCATTCGGTATTCGCATTGTTAGTTCGAAGAATATATATGTGAGTGATTTAATGTTAATCAATTCTCCGCAATGGATGCAGCACTATTTAGATTGTGAGAATCTGATGATAGAAAATGTAAATGTGTTCAATCATGCTCAACGAAATAATGACGGAATGGATATTGATGGTTGTAGAAATGTTTACGTTCGTAATTGTTACATCGATAGTGACGATGATGCTATTTGTTTGAAAAGTAATGGAGTGGCACCTTGTGAAAATGTTTTGATTGAGGATTGTACTGCATCAAGTCATTGTAATGCATTGAAGTTGGGGACAGAAACTACCGGAGGATTTATCAATGTAATTTATCGAAATTGTAAGGTGATGCCTTCCATTACAGGTAGACATCATGTAAATGGTGTATCAACTACCCGTACAGCAATAACATTAATTATTACTGATGGCGGTACAATGCAGAATGTATGGTTTGATAAAATAGAAGCAATAGATTGTATTACGCCCATTTATGTAACATTAGGAAATAGAAGCAGAAAGCATACCGATTCGGCACCCAAACCTGCAATAGGAAGAATAGAAAATATCAGAATCTCAAACTTTAATGCCATTGGAGCAGGACCAATAACTTCATCTCTAACAGGATTAAACTCATCCTACAAAATAAAAAATGTGTACTTAAATAATGTGCATATCCATTTGGATGTTGAAGGAGAAAAGGTGGATCGGAGCAATGATTTTGAAGCACTTTTTATTCAAAAAAAATCAAAGTACCCATCATCTCATGTTTGGGATTATTTACCCAGTGCAGGTCTTTATTTTAAATACATAGACGGACTACAGATGGATAATGTTATAATCGATAATGATTGTAACGATAATAGAGAGTTGATTATTAATGAAGAAGAATAAAATTGATAAATCCATAATCAATACAAAATACTTTTAATAACCAATATAATATTTAACCAGACGAAAATGAGTTTCAATAAAAAAGTGTTCCCAAAAGGAAGAAGCTATTTGTTTATCCTTTTAATTGCCTTATTAACGGTAACCAATGGATATGGCAATAGCCTGATAAAAAACGTGGATGGCAGGCAGAATTCATATAGTGAAGCCAGCGAATTGATAGAGATATTTCCGGTTCCTTCCTGTTATCAAACGAATAATCAGTACACATTACATGTTAAACCTAGCAGTAGTCAGGAATGGTTGACGGTTCCCCTCATTGATCATACTACCCGGGGTGTTTTAAACTGTACCTATGGAAATTTTTACTTTACAGAATCAGTGGATTTGAAAATAACCAAGACTTCTACAATTTATAATCATTCAATAAGTCCTAAAAGTTATAATATAGAATCAAGTGTAGTTGATAATGTTCTTAATTTAACTTTAGCATCATCAAAGTATTTAATGGTTACTATTGACGGAACGGATATTGTTGTACTTGCAGATAAGAAAGATATTGAAAAACCTGCAGTTTCAGGCCCTGCTATTTTTAATGTTAATGCCGAACCTTATAATGCAGATAACACCGGAACTCAAATTGTAACGTCAATTATACAACAAGCTATTGATGATGCTTCTAATTATGCTGACGGAACAGGAATCGTTTATATTCCTCAGGGTGTTTACAATATAACCCGCTTAAATGCTAAAAGTAATATCGAAATTTATTTAGATGGGGGAGCAGTACTACGAGGAACAGGTAATCCACAGGACTATGATGAATATGTGGCAGGTGGAGAAATTGATTATACCTATTGTATTCATGCCGAAAATCAAAGCAATATAAAAATCTGGGGACCTGGAACTATTGATGGTAATGGAATTAATCTAACCGGATTGACTTCTGCGGGTACACAACCGTCAGATATAGATAATGCCATTATGAAAATCAGAGCATTGAGTATTCATAATTGTAGTAATGTTGATGTTTCAAATGTTATTACCAGAGAGTGCTCATCATGGACACAAAGTTTTTATGATAGTGACAATATAAATGTTCATGCGACAAAAGTGATCAACGAACGAGTTTTAAAGCATAATGATGGTATCGATTTTTCTGCATGTCAGCATGTTCGGGCCAATCACTGTTTTGTGCTTACTTCAGATGATGCTGTATGCGCAAAAGGAACAGATGATAACCATGAGGATTGTTATGACATCAGGTTTGAAGATATAGTTGTTTATTCTAATACCAGAGGGGTGAAATGTGGTATGCAGGCATATAATAAAATGTATGATATTTGGTTTAACAATATTGATGTCCTTAACGCTCGCTATGGCATTGATTTGCTTCATCAGGATGGAACAGGGGAATGGAATGATATACATTTTAGAGATATAAGGGTTGAAAATCTAAGCTATTTTACACCATCGGAACCCCGACCTATTGTTGCATCAGTAGAGGATGGAGGTAAAGTAACAAATGTTGAAATAACCAATTGTTCTTTCGATTCATGGGGAACTAATAACAGCCGGTTTGTGGGGCATAAATACGGAACAATCAGTAATGTTATTTTCACAAACCTAAAAATTGGAGATGAGTTAATGTATAGTGCTGAACAAGCTAATCTGGACAAGAATATTTTTACGGGTAATGTATTTTTTCAGGTTGGTGACTATGAGAATATAGCGTTTCCTTCATTAGATAATATTGAAGAAGAGGGTTTTGTTTTTGAACCTGAAGATTATTCCGATCAGCAACTATTTGCACCATTTATTGTAAGAGAAGACCCGGATGCCTGTCAAGGTAAATACATTGAATGCGATGTTACTAATAGTAATGTTGGAGTTGATGGGAAAGTAGAATATAACTTCACTGTTAAGGAACAGGCTGAATTTATAGTTTGGTTAAGAACAATTGCTCCTAATGATACCGATGATTCATTTTGGGTGATTATGGATGGCAATCCTCATAAATTTAATAATATAGAGCCTAGTGAAAGTTGGAATTGGGATGTTGTAAAAGATAGTGATACAGGCGAAAATCCGGTTGTTTTTAATTTGAGTCCGGGAGAACATACTTTGGAGATTATGAGAAGAGAAAATGGGACTAAACTGGATAAGGTTTATATAACCAATCAAAAAATTATCACACCAAATGGGTGTTTAGATGAATTATTTACAGATGTGGAACAGCTAATTTATGAGTCTGGTAAAGATGATCTTATTGTAATTCAAAACCCTGTGGAAGATTGTCTTCAACTAAGCAATACATTGTGTTTTCCTGGAATTTTAAAATTATACGATATAAGAGGAAGAGAGATTAAAAAACTAAAAGTGACTCAATCAGGTAAGGTTAATGTTGCCGATTTAAAATCGGGTATTTACTTTCTGGAATTAAGTACAGCATCTGGAATGTTAAGTCAGAAGATTGTACTAAAATAACGACGAATAATTATAGCGTTCTTATTTATGGATCAATTTGAAAATATACTGAAAACTCTTATTTGGAAACCTATTCCTGAATATTGAATAGAGAAGTATAGCTATGAAAAGATGAAAGAAGTTATTAGATGGATTGGAATCTTTGTCATGATTCTGGGAATTGGAATGGCCGTTATTGGCTTATCTACCCTGATTATGGGATTTCAAATGCCAATGAATAATTTCAATTTTAATTTTTAAGAAAGAATTTTGAATTGTTGCTGTTCGTGTATTTGATCAGCAACAATTCAATTTTATAAAGTATTTTACTTTGCTATAGGTCTCTGGGTATAGGTAACCAGTTTTAATCCCATATCAAAATATTGCCCACCTGTTGTTTGCTTGCAATGAACTGCAATTACATTTTTACCGGGTTTAATTGCATTCAAGGCTTCGTCACTGATCTTAATTGTTTTGTAATTCGATACGTAGCCTTGTTCTGAAGCTGCCAAAACACCATTAATGTATATCTCACAGTCTTCGTCGTAATAAACAACCATGGTTAGTTTATCTAACTCTTCGGTTGAAAGCTCACGTATATCAATGTTTTTTCTTAGCCAGATATCAGTGGTATTCCAGTTGGTTTGTTCATTTGAATTAGGAGGGTTTCCATTACCAAAACCACTTAAACCAATCTGCCATTCTGAATCATTAAAAGATTGTATTTGCCAATCAGATTCTGGTTCTTCATTGGTGTATTTCCACTCACCGGGTTTTGAAATAGCATCACTTAAAAAACACTCAGTTTTTTCAACATCCTGATAAATAAGTTTCTCATTTAAAACTTTTATTTTATCAATATCAACTTTAGGTATTCGATCATAAGTAAGTAGTCCGTTAATCTCTTGTTCCACATCTGTTAACTGCGTAAAAACAGCTCCACTCATATGGTTTTGAGTCTTGTATTGTAGAAGCATGTGAACATATTCATCATAGATTCCTTCCAATTCATCTTGGGAGTTCACTTTCAGCATTCCAACACCTTCACCCGGCTTCCATTCATGACCCTGCACTTCCAGTGCAATGGCACCGAATTCACCACAAACACCTGCCATACCATAGTTTGGTTCAATTATTTTTGGGGGAGGATAAGAGTGATAATCAAGAATGTCACCTACATAATCATGATGATGATTATCACTGGCTGCATTTATCAATCGGGTAGGATCCAGTTTGCGGGTTAATTCAACCATTCTTGTGGTTGGATTAAATCCGTCGGCTGTTTTCTGTCCCTGAAGTTCGTTATAAATGATCCAACTGGTTATGGAAGGTACATTATACAAGCCCTCAACCATTCTGATGTATTCTTTCTGGAATTGAAGGGTATCAATCTTTGGTTTATGATGGATATATGAATTAACAGAAGGCATATCCTGCCAAACCATTAAGCCCATTTTATCAGCATAATAATACCATCTCATAGGTTCTACTTTCAAATGTTTGCGAACCATATTATAACCCAGCTTTCTTTGTATTTCTACATCGTAACGAAGGGCTTCATCAGTAGGTGCCGTATACAATCCATCTGGCCAGTAACCCTGATCTAAAAGACCATAGTTATAAACAATTTTATCATTGAGATATACTTTGGTTTTTCCATCCTGTTGTTTAATACCCACCTTACGCATTGCAAAGTAGCTATCTACTTTATCCAAAACTTTATCTTTTCTTTTAATCACAATTTCCAGATCATACAGAAATGGAGATTCAGGTGACCATAATTTAGGATTTGAAACAGGTAGAATAATATCTGTACCCGGCATCGATTCTACGGAAGAAACTACTTTACCTTTATCCAGTACTTTTGCCTCTATGGTTATATTATCGGAATTTTCATTGTAAGGTTGTACTTGAAGAGTCAGCTTTTCCTCATCTACATTGGGTGTTATTTTGATTTTTTCAATGCCGTTTTTGTCCACAGCTTCCATCCAAACCGTTTGCCATATACCAGTAATTGGTGTATACATGATTAATAATCCATGAGGAGGATTCTCTTGTTTTCCTCTTGGAATACCTTGTTTTTCTGTTGGATCAAAAACACGTACTATCAGTTCCTGTTTGTCTCCCTTTTTTAGGTACGAAGTTATATCCACATCAAAGGCATCGTAACCGCCACGATGTAGCTTAACGCTCTCACCATTAATAAAAATTTCAGATTCCCAGTCAATAGCACCAAAATGAAGAATGATTCTTTTCCCTTTCCAATTTTTGGGTACTGAAAATTCTCTTCGGTACCACAGTCTGTCATAGTGTTCTTTTATTCCAGAGATAGCTGACTCAACAGGAAAAGGAACCAGAATTTTTTCCGACAGTGTTTTTCCAACTGGTGTTGCATCATCGGCTTTTCCCGGTTCAAATTCCCACAAACCATTAAGGTTCAGCCACTCGTTTCTTACTAATTGAGGCCGAGGATATTCAGGCAGAGGATCGTTGATGTCAATATCTTTCATCCATTGCGTTGGTAATTCTGCTTCTTTCATTGTCCAATTCTGACTGAATGATTGAAAGTTAAGACTTCCAAGAACAATGAAAAGTAATGTTGAAAATGATTTTAATTTCATGAAAAAAAGAGTGTATAAGATTAAAAGAACACAAATGTCCTTCGTTCAAATATTTACTTAAATGTTATAGATCTACTTATTTTTTGATGAATTTTATCTTTTGACTCAATTGATTTTTAGTCTGAAGATGAACAATATAAACACCAGCTGATAAATTGCCGACATTAATTTGTAAGCTACTTTCATCCATGTTTTTATTAGAGTAAACCATAGAACCATTCATATCTGTTATTAAAACTGAATGAATAGCCTCATTACCCTTGATGTTAATAATCTCAGACGCAGGGTTTGGATAAATTCTGATTTCCTCTATTTTGTTAAAAGAAGCAATATCAGTACTGTTATCTTCAGGAAGGAATAATTGTGAAGAAGGAATGATTTCTTTTACTTGTTGCAGGCTTTCCCATTCTAATTTGATATTAGCTCCACCTACTGCTTCAAAGTATTCTACTTTAATATCATATTTCTGTCCAGCATTAAGTGTTATTTTTCCAGAATATTCAATATCCCAGTCAGATATCCATTTGTCGATGATCAGCTGGTTATCAATCCAAACGCGTCGACCATTATCTGATGTAATGTAAAATGTGTATTCGCCTGAATAGAGAGGTTCTATTTGACCTGTCCAACGTATCGAGTAATAATCATTATCAATTCCTGAAAGGGGAGAGGCTGTGCCCCAATTAAAGTATATGTTTGGGTCGATACGCTCTGAAATTAGCGTATTGAAGCTACTACCATTGTAATATTCTCCTAAAAGGCCGTTTCCTCTCTCTGGATTTGTAGATTTAATAAAAACAAATTGATTTAAATAACAACTGCTACCAGTACCACTATAAACCAGGTATATATGATGAAGACCTTTTATATTATTCACATCACATGAAATAGTTTGATAAGTGTTGTAATCAGCAGTTGGTGTTATATCGGCAGTTCCAATCAGCTCACCGTTTTCATTATCCAATCGGATTTCTATTGTTCCGGTATTATTACCCGAAGCAATATATAAATCAATTTGTGATGGACCGGTTGTACCAAAGTTCAGATTATGAAAACCCACCCAATTATTGTTTCTTATTTGTAATGATTTGTCATTGGCTGGTCCGTCAACCATAAAAGAACTTGCTATGGCATCAAAATCCTGGGGTAATATTGTTTGATAAGGGTCTTGCTCGGTCTTTAATGAAACAGGACAATTCGTAAGCAATGAAACGGCTGTTGAAGCACTGAAAGCTTTGGGTAAGTCTGTTTCAGAAGTTTTCGTTCCCCAAAGTGTGTGAATAATACCACGGCTGTTACGATTATTGTAGGCTACTTTAGCATTGAGCTGTAACCATGGGATATAATCAGCCCGGTTAAATTCCTGCAGATATTTGCGGGCATATCTCATGTATATTCCTTTAAATCCTTCCAGGTCGTTACCACTTTCTGTGTTGATTACTGAATTATTAAACATGTTTCGGGTGAAATTCGCAATTTGATTGGCATGTTTTAAATATTCGGTGTCTTTAGTGTATTGATACAACATTGTTACAGCTCCCAAATAGGTACCCTGATTATAGGTTGATGCCCAATAGTTCGTATTGACCTCGCCTGTTTCGTTTACATAATAGGCATCATAAACATGCCCATCATTGGTATCAAATAAACGACCTTTTGACCATTCAAATAGTTCAATAGCTTTATCATAGTATGTGTTGTCGCCTGTTGCCTTTGCCAGGTAGCAACAGGCTATCATTGCCGGGCCATTTATACATGCATTTTTGGTTCGGGTGCCTTGTTTCCAAATTAAACCATTGCCTAACAATTCATCTGCAGTATGAGCTCGTTCGTACATCATATCGAAGTTGGCTTTAGCTACATTTAAATAAGACGCTGTTCCTGTAAAATTATAGGCTCTCAAACAAGCCAGGCACATCCATGTTATATCGTCATTATACTCGTTCCAACTCCAGTCAGTGCCTTCCCGGGTTACAAATTCATTGTACATATCCTTGAAAAGAAGTATGTAGTCAAAATTACCGGTGACTTCAAAAGCATCATCAACGATCTCAAGCATTTCTGCGTTGCCCCAGAAACCTTCGTTAATAAATACCTCATTGTCGCCTCTTGGTTCGTAATATGTATTTATCCATGCATCAAAAGATTCAGTTGTTGCAACGGTTGAAGGAGCCGAATTAGATGGTTCCTGAATGGTAAATTTCCATTTCTCAGGTGTGGTTAATTGACTTAATTGTACAGGCGAACCCTCAGCTGTTGTCTCTTTAATACATAAAGAATAAGTTTGAACAGGTTGAAGTTGTATGTAAAACGTATTGTCGTTATTGCCAGAATCTGTTATTAGCCATTTTGCAATGCTGCTGCTGAAATCAGATTTCTGTGCTGTACCTCCACTGTTAGAAGTAATAACTAAATTACTTGCCAGATTTACTAAATTGAAAGTGTTATCATCAATCTTATTTAATTTCCATTTTTGAGCATCTGATTGGGTATCAGTCCAGATCACAATTTTACTACCATCGTTTAATGATGAATTTTCAACACTTATTAATTTCCCCGACTTAACAGATTCAATGGTATAAATACTGCCGTCCTGAAGTGGCTGCGTTTGAGCGCTTGAATAGCCCAAATAGCTTATTTGAAGTATGATAAAGATTAATAATTGAGTTGTAGATTTTTTTAGGATCATAGTAATTGTATTAGCTGTTTAATTCAATATTATTGTTATACCCAATACAATATGAGACCTTAATTTGCTCATAAGAAAATGAATAAACGATAGATAAAAAGAAAACCAACCAGATAATCATGTTTGATGAATATCTGATTGGTTTAATATTAAATATTACTCAACTAATTATTTTTTTATGAATTTGAAGGTTTTGGGTTGGTCTTCGGAATATATTATTAAAAAGTACATGCCTTTAGCTAGTGATTCTGTATTGATCGATTTTCCTAATGACTGCAATACCTTAGACCCTTGTAGATTATATATTTCCAATTGTGTTGGTTCATTCAAACCATCAATAAATAATGTATTAGAAACCGGATTTGGATATATTTTTAACTCAGTAGTCGGCTTATTTGAAATTTCTGTTGGTAATTCAGAATATAGCTGACTTTGTGGGACTATTTCATTAACTTCATTACTGCTGCTCCAGTAAAATTTGATATTTGCCCCACCTGTTTCTTCAAAATATTCTAGTTTGATATCATATTTAGTCATCTCCTGCAGGTAAATAGTTCCTGTATAAACAGTTCCCCAGTCGCCAATCCATTTATCAATTACCAGTTGATTGTTAATCCATAATCGTCTACCATTATCACTGTCGATATAAAAAGTGTAAGTTCCCGAATATCGAGGTTCTATATATCCTGTCCATCTTACAGAGAAATTATCAACGCTGACTGGAGCTCCCGGGGTTGATTCTCCCCAGTCAAATTTAATTTGCGGATCTATCTGGGTGTATTGTAACGATGAGAAATTGGTACCGTTAAAGTATTCACCTTTCAAACCATTTCCTGTTCCCTCACGGTTTATTGTTTCTTGTAATACCCATTTTCCTAAATCCTGATCAATGTTACTGTTCATCTGAACATTAGCTTCTAAGCTGTTGCTGGCTGCATTAATTACCTTTCCGCTATAGATTGAAACAAACTTGTAGGTATTATCACCAGCCGGAACAGCAATAAATTTCTGACTTAAAGATCCGAAGTCTTTCCACTGATGAACGTTGGCATTTTCTTCCATACTTGTTTTGGCAATTGAAACCATCATTTTACTGTGGCGAGCCATCAACTCATAAACACCATCTCCTTTATGGAAAAAATGAAAAACCTGGTTGTTGTTATTTAGTAAACTATATTGTTGAATCGTTGTGTTATAATCGGTTGCAGATTCGCCCCCTCGAACATCCATGTAGTAATTGCTGGATTTATTTTTGAGGAAGAATGCACCAGAGATAGTAGGATCACCATTGGCTCTGATTTTTATTGAACTTGTCCTGTTGTTCCAGTCTGAAGTATTATCACTCATAAGAATAGCCGATAGATCAGCTTCATTAGAAGTGATTTCAATAGAGTCGCCGGAAAAGTTATCCTCATCAAACAGAATGGCTTTAAACCCTTCCATTAATTGAATGGATGATATGTCATCAGACGATATACCCAGCTCAGCCAATTGGCTTGCAGTGTAGGTTCCGATTCTTAATCCAGCAGAAAATCCATTGTTATTTGTTTCGTCATAAATTGTAACAACACCAGTTGTTGAGATAGGTTGTGCATAAAGCTGCGTGAATGGAACTATTTGGCGAAGTTGTGATTCACTTTCCCATTCTAATAAACACATACTGTTGCCAGAACCTTCTGCATATTCAATACTGATATCATATTTTTCGCCTGCTGAAAGTGTTATGTTGCCTGATTTGGTAGTAGTGCTTTCTCCATCTGATGAATCGAATAACACAGAACCATTAACTGTAAGCTTTGTGCCTCCGTCAGAAGTGATATAAAATGTATAATCGTCTGAATATAAAGGTTGAATTTGCCCTGTCCATTTCGATGAGAATGTTTCTGTATTTGTTGGTGTACTCAATCCCCAGTCAAAATCAATTTTCTTATCGACCTTTACCTCTGCTAAATTTCCAAAACTATTATCATTGAAATATTCAGCATTAAGCCCGTTACCTGTTCCCACTGGCAAACCACCAATATTTTTCTTAATCAGCCACACGAATTCATCAGGAGCAACAACCCGGATATTTGGATTGAGCTTACTGATAACATTGGCAACATCATGCGGATTCATTGTCCAGATATGAACCGGAACCAGACTGTAGCCTTCTTCTGAATGGATGTCGGTTGATTGGGTATTTAATAAATCAGCTAATCGTTGTGCAATAACATCCTGAGTTTCTGCACTACGATCTTCGGAATTACCCCAAAATACATAGCGGCCCCCGATGCTTGGTTTGCCTTTATACCAGCTAATCGCCCCATGCATTCCCTGGTATTGCTGTCCGTAGGTGTAGTAAAACAAGGCATCAATATTACTTTGTTTAAGATAATCATCAGGATTATGTGCACCATCATCTGTATCAATCACATTAACAATGTTCATATCAGCTTTACGCATAAACTTATTAAGTTCAGCACAATGGTCAGGATTATTCGGACTTAAGCTGGGAAAATAATAACCCAAACCGGATGGAGAAGCAATAGCTACATTACGTCCTTCAAGTGTAGTCTGAAGTCCCTGCACCAGCTCATTATAAATAATCGGAGTTAGCTCGGTAAGAGCAGGAGAGAGAGTCCAACCTAAATTTATATGACTCTGATTTTCATTTTTCCAGGTCCACAAGTCCCAGTAAGCAGAACCAACAGGCCAGGAAATATTATCTCCATCTGAAATTACGAAACAAACAGTATGAACATTGTCTTTTGATTCATACGGAGTGATCACTTCTTTCTGTTTCTTAATGGGAACATCAAGATTTGTAAAGGTTGCCAGGTTTTTCAATCCTCCTGAAGGAATTATCTTATATGAATTTTCGGATAATTTGCCAACCGATCCATCTTCGGAAACCCACCATCCATAAAACATTGCTCCCGGATTTAGGTTACTATACACCATATTTGAAAGTGAACCATCTATATTAGAATCATAAAAACGGAATCCACCAGTATATGCAGTATAGTCAACCAGACCTGTCCAGTCGTCCGGAGATTGAAAGAAGGCGACATCTTTATTATACAGATCTTTATAATTCATATAAGCCCATAATTCATTTTTGCCGGTGACATCTAAAACCTTGGTTAGACCTGCAGTAATAGCTTTTGATTCAATATCTGTTGGAATGGCAACTGCATTTAAAATACCGGAAAGCGATGCTGCAACATTAGAACTTCTGCTTTGTGGATCACATAAGATGTAGCCATCCAATTTGCTTTTAAAAAATCTTAGGATATTGGTAAGATTATTACTTGTAATGGAATAATATTTAATGTCGAAATCTGAATTCTTAACAATTTCCTCATGAAAATATTGTTGCTGCAATATCATAGGTTTTGTTCTGGCCAGAATACCACTTAGTGATCCAACTGTGAACTGTTCCGAAGCTGACATATTTCTATCAGCAATAAAAAGTGTGTCGGGCATGCTACTTGCTGGAAATGGACTGCCTTCAACCCTGTCTATGTTTTGGGCAAATGTAATGGATGATATTAATAAGCTGAATAAAAGGGTAATTGTGAATCTTTGCATATAAGTGGTTGTTTTAAATAAATATTGACAATACTGTCACTTAAAATCTAACTTATATACACTTAGAGCTTAATAAATACTCATTCAGGAAGACACCATTTTTGATAATGGATTTTTACACTTGTGGTTCATTAAAACAAAAAAAGCGCTTAAAACTTACGTTCTAAGCGCTTTTTGTACCCGAGGCGGGACTTGAACCCGCACGACCTAATGGTCACAGGATTTTAAGTCCTGCGTGTCTACCAATTCCACCACTCGGGCATCCTTGTGAGCGAACCGCGAAAACTATCACGACGAGGCTCGAAAGAGCGAAAAACGGGACTCGAACCCGCGACCCCGACCTTGGCAAGGTCGTGCTCTACCAACTGAGCTATTTTCGCGTTTTTTGCAAATTAGCTTGGCAAGTTGTTGCCTACCCCACGATAGCTATCGTGGTGAGCTATTTTCGCGTTTCAATAATTGCAATTTGGCTTTCAACCTTTGCTGAATTTTTATTGCGGATGCAAAAATAGTTCTATTTTTTATTTGCGCAAGAAATAGGTTCGCAATTTATTCAATTTTCTATTTTTGTTTTAATATGCGTACTTGAAATTGCTTGGGTTTATTAGAATTGAATCTGGTTTCAAAACACAGTTCTTGTATTTTAAAAAAACGAATTACTATAAATGATTTATGGCTTCTGAGAAATATTCATATGACTGTAAAACTATAAGAATTTAATAGTTGTTGTGAAAATGAATAATTAGCTCTTTATTTAAATAATGGAATTTATTAGTAAGCTTCATAATTCTGAAATAGATAAATCAATAGCAGTATTACCTTTTGTTAATTTTAGTGCAGATCCCAATAACGAATATTTTAGTGATGGGATTACTGAAGAGATTATTAATGCTCTTACTAAAATTGATGGTTTAAAGGTGATTGCACGTACATCTTCGTTTTCATTTAAGGGTAGTAATCAGGATATAAGAAGCATTGGCAAAGCCTTGGGCGTAAGCTCTATATTAGAAGGTAGTGTCAGAAAAGTAAATAATCGTGTACGTATTACTGCACAGTTAATAAATGCCCGGGATGGTATTCACTTCTGGTCGCAAAATTTCGATCGTGAACTGAATGATATTTTTGAGTTGCAGGATGAAATTAGCCTTTTAATTGCCAATCAGATACGTGATAATTTTGGTCATTTTAATATTCAGGAGCATTTAGTAATTACAGAAACAAGCAATGTTACGGCATATGAAATGTATCTTAAAGGTCATTACTACCAACTAAAATGGGATGCTGATTCAATAAAGAAGGCTATTGAATATTATCAAATGTCAGTTGAATTAGATACGAAGTTTGCGCGCTCCTACTATGGTTTAGTACAATGTTATGGTCTGTTGGCAGCATGGGGGTATATGCATTCATCAGAAGGCTTTGCAAAAGCTATCGACAATTTTTTAATAGCCAGTGATTTGAATAAATCACTTCCGGAATATGGACAATCCTTTGTAGGTAGAGCACTTTGGATGGAATGGGATTTTCAGGCAACCTATAATCAGTTATTAAAAACATTATCACAGTATCCCAAATATACGGATGGTTTAGAGGCCATGGCTGAACTTTTTATAGCTCATGGAAAATGGAAAATGGCCGAGGTTTATATAAGGCGTGCCATGGATGTAGATCCTTTATCAGCCAATCATTTTTATACTTTGGCCAATATTCAGTATTATCAGAAGAAATTTGATCTCGCTCTGACTTTTATTGAAAAATCATTGTCGATAAATCCTGACCTTGCCCTTTCAAAAGAACTAAAAGCTTTATGCTTTATATGGTTAGGTAGAAAGAATGATTTTGAAAAATTAATGAAGAGTTATGATAATTCAGAATTACAAAGGTTATTGTATCAGGTAATCAACAATGGAACAAATTTGTTATCTGAAGAACTTTTGAATAACTGGAAGACTGTTATTGATGACACTAAACAGTTGGTTCCCTATGAATTATATATATTAGCCAATACTCAGCATAGATTAGAAGCATTAGAGTTATTAAGGTTGTATATTAAGCAAAAAAGAGGCCAGATAATTAACTTCCGGTTTGACCCATTACTGGTTAAACTTCAGGAGAATGATGAATTTCATCATTTATATCCATCACAACTTTTACTTGAGGTAGAATCAAATATTCATTCAGTTTCTAAAAATAAAACAAATACCAGTTTGGCAGAACTGGATGAGCAAATGAATATGCTCAAACATTATTTTGATAAAGAAAAACCTTACCTGGATTCTATGATGAGCCTGACTATTCTGGCAAAAGCTATTAATTTTCATCCCAATAAGCTATCATATCTGATTAATGAAAAAACAGGAATGAATTTTAACGAATTCGTTAATCATTATAGACTAGCGTATTTTAAAGAAATTGCATTGAATATAGAGTATAATTATTTGTCCCTGTTAGGATTAGCTTACGAAAGTGGCTTTAACTCAAAATCCGTATTTAATGCATTTTTTAAGAAGGTAGAAAATACAACACCTAATATCTGGCTTAAAAAGGCTAGGCAAAAAAAATGTTAATTCATATCTTAAAAAGGTCCTAATTCTCATTGATTTGTCCTGAATTATAAATTCGGACGATTACATCTTTTATTAGTTGCAGCTTTGTATAATTAGTTATTGAAAGTAAATACTACAATTTAATTCAATTATGATGAGAAGAAGTTTAAAACAAAAAAGGACGATTTTAAAAATCGTATTGATCCTTATCTATATTATTCTGGTTTATGGAATAACCGAAGCCCAAAATCAGGATAATGAAAAAGTAACGTCAGTGGAAAAATGGATAAGTCCAGCCAAAACTGCGATTAATGTTTGTCCGGGAGGAATAGTATTTGGGTTTTACTCAGCGAATATAGAACATTTGATTGGAAAAAATCATGGTATTGTATTGAGAGGTGATTTAGAAACAATTCCTGGTACATATTCAGATGCAAACATTGATGCTAATGGGAAAGCAATTATTCTTAATTACAGATATCATATTGGTGGAGGTTTAAACTCCTTTTATGCTGGCACCTATGGCCGATATCGTAAGATAAAAGGAGAAGGAATGATTGATACTGATGGATTTGACTTTTCTTTACCAGAGTTTACAATTGGCTTGAATGCAGGTAAACGATGGATTTGGAAAAGCGGAATAACACTAAATTTTGCACTCGGGTACGGTTATTCATTCGACAATCTTAAAGTAAATAACTCTAGTATGGAAGCTCTTGATGCCATTGAAGTATTTCGTGATGAATATACCTTTATGAGTGGTTTTTTAGGGGAACTTTCTATAGGCTATACATTTTGATAAGTATATTATCTAAACTTCCATAGTACACCCTTTGTTACATTACTGTATTGTCTTTATTAAGACAATTCTTGTTCTTCAATATCGGATAAATTAAGTATGAGTTTCTTAATTCTTCATTAATAAAGTGTATTAAAAAGAAATTGTAAAAATGACCATTAAGTCTTTGAATATGTCTATAAAGATGAGGCATTTCCCTGATTGGATCAGATTTGTATCTTTACGGTTATTGCGTTTATTTTTATCGTCGAAGACTTATGGTCCAATAGAATTTCTTCTGACAGCAATGGCTACATATATGGTAGAACAGCAATATGGTTCCAAACAACTAACAGACTATTTTTTATATTTGGATCTGAAAAAAAACAGTGAAAATTTATAATTATCTGCACTCTCTTGAAGATTTTTTATTTTTATTAAAAATACATTTGAATGGATATACCAAACAAAGACAATCAATTTCCATTAGCTTATTATAATAAGTTAGTTTTCTTAAAAAATATCATTTCCCAACCTAATATTGTGGTGGGCGACTATACTTATTATGATGACTTTGTAAATCCAGAAAATTTTATTCGATATGTTAAGTACCATTTTGATTTTGTGGGTGATAAACTAATTATTGGAAAGTTTTGCATGATTGCATCGGATGTTACTTTTATTATGAATGGGGGTAATCATCTAAGTGAATCTATAAGTGCTTATCCTTTTGCAATTTTTGGAGGTGACTGGAAAGATGCAATGAAAGACAAAACTTATCCGTATAAAGGTGACACCATAATAGGAAATGATGTTTGGCTCGGTTATAATACAACTATTATGCCTGGTGTGAAAATAGGAGATGGCGCTATTATTGCATCGAACTCAACAGTTGTGAAAAATGTTGAACCATATTCAATAGTTGGTGGTAACCCGGCACGACTGATTCGAAAACGGTTTTCTGAAGAGACTATTCAAATACTTCTAAAACTCAAATGGTGGGAATGGGATATCGAAAAAATCACTCAATCAATACAGATTCTTTCAGGAAATGATGTTGATGCCTTGAAGAATCTATACAATATGTAAGGTTAAGAGCTTTTTAGGTTGAATCTTGCTTTATTAATGCTCATTTGTATAATAATCAAAGATTTTGATTGTAATCTTAAGGATATTCCAATAATTATAAAACAAAAAAAGCGCTAAAACTTTCGTCTTAAGCGCTTTTGTACCCGAGGCGGGACTTGAACCCGCACGACCTAATGGTCACAGGATTTTAAGTCCTGCGTGTCTACCAATTCCACCACTCGGGCATCCTTGTGAGCGAAAAACGGGACTCGAACCCGCGACCCCGACCTTGGCAAGGTCGTGCTCTACCAACTGAGCTATTTTCGCGTTTTTTGCAAATTAGCTTGGCAAGTTGTTGCCTACCCCACGATAACTATCGTGGTGAGCTATTTTCGCGTTTCAAACTGTCGCAATCCCTCTATCTATCCGTTGTTAGCGTTGTTTTCTTTTGCGATTGCGGATGCAAATATAGACCTATTTTTTGTTTCTCCAAAATAAATTTTCGCGATTAATAGTAAAAAATATGGGATAAGAGCCTAACTAACTCCTATCCATTTTTTTATCTCGTTCAATTTATTTAATGCTTCTACAGGAGTTAAATTGTTTACATCTAAATCTGCTATTTCATCACGTATTTGTTTTAGCACCGGATCATCAAGTTGGAAGAAACTTAGCTGCATTCCTTCTCTGTGATTTGAGATATCATTCATTGGTTTACTTAAATCACCTTTACGATTTGATTTTTCTAAATCACTAAGTATTGAATTGGCTCTTTTAACAACGCTCTTTGGCATTCCGGCCATCCGTGCAACATGAATACCAAAGCTGTGATTGCTTCCTCCTGGAACCAGTTTACGAAGGAAAATGACTTTATTGTCTACCTCTTTAACCGATACATTGTAATTCTTACAACGTTTATGGGTTTTCGCCATTTCATTTAATTCATGATAATGGGTGGCAAACAAAGTTTTAGCTCCTGATTTTTTGTTTTCATGAATATATTCAACAATTGACCAGGCTATGGATATACCATCGTAGGTACTGGTTCCACGACCTAATTCGTCAAATAATACAAGACTTCTTTTAGTAAGGTTATTCAGAATACTGGCAGCTTCATTCATCTCAACCATAAAGGTAGATTCACCAAGACTAATGTTATCTGAAGCACCAACTCTGGTAAATATTTTATCAACCACTCCAATTGATGCGGCCTCAGCCGGAACATAACATCCTATCTGAGCCATCAGAGTAATCAAAGCAGTTTGACGAAGCAATGCCGACTTACCGGCCATATTAGGTCCCGTAATAATGATTATCTGTTGGGTATCATTGTTAAGATAAACATCGTTTGGTACATATGATTCGCCAATAGGAAGCTGTTTTTCTATAACAGGATGACGACCGGCTTTAATTGTCAGTTCGAGTGAATCATTAACAACCGGACGAATCAATTTAGATTCTCCTGCCAGATTATTAAATGCAACCATTACATCAATTTTGGATAACAACATTGCATTTAATTGAATGACTGTAATGAATTCAGAAACAGCTACAATCAAATCATTGTAAAGTCTGGTCTCTATTGCAAGTATTTTCTCTTCAGCTCCCAGAATTTTGGATTCATACTCTTTTAATTCTTCGGTAATATATCTTTCAGCACTTACCAAAGTTTGTTTTCTGATCCATTCCTGTGGTACTTTGTCTTTGTGTGTGTTTCGTACTTCAATATAGTAACCGAATACATTGTTAAATGCAATTTTTATGCTGGGTATATTGGTTTCTTCACTCAATCGTTGCTGAAGATTAGCCAAATAATCCTTACCGGAATAGGCTATCTTTCTTAAATCATCCAATTCAACAGACACACCTTCCTGAATGACTCCTCCTTTTGAAAGTAAAGCAGGCGGTTCAGCCTGAATCTCACGATGAATTCGTTCGCGTATGGTTGCACATCCGTTTAATTGATCTCCAATATGCTTCAAATGTTCGTTACTGCTTGATAAACATCCTTCTTTAATGGGATCTATGGCAAATAAGGCCATCTTAAGTTGTATTAATTCGCGAGGTGTGATTCTGCCGGCGGCAACTTTTGCAACCAATCTCTCCAAATCTCCTATTGAATGCAAAGCATCCATAATAGAGTCTTTGAGTTCAGGTTCTTTAAAGAAATATTCAACTACACTTAAACGATCATTGATTGGTTTAACATCCTTTAGCGGAAGTGCCACCCAACGTTTCAACATGCGCGATCCCATGGGGCTGATTGTATGATCTATAACATCGGTTAGTGATCGTCCGCCTTCGTTTAAGGAACTGAAAAGTTCAAGATTACGGATAGTAAACTTATCCAGCCAAACATACTTATCTTCATCAATTCGACCTAAAGTAGTTATGTGCTGAACTTTATGATGTTGAGTCAGATCGAGATAGTGCATAATAGCGCCGGCAGCCGTGATGCCGTAACTCAGGTTATGAACGCCAAATCCTTTTAACGAATTAGTTTCGAAATGTTTTAATAATCTATCGTGAGCCGAATCCGGGGCAAAAGCCCAGTCATCAAAAGCATAGGTATAATATTTGGGTCCGAATGCTTCTTCAAAAATGGCTCTTTTACCTTTTTCGTATAAAACTTCTTTAGGTTTGAAGTTACCCAGAAGCTTTTCAACATATTCGAATGAGCCTTCTGATGTTAAAAATTCACCCGTGGATATATCTAAAAAAGCTACACCAGCTACTTTTTTATCAAAATGAACACTTGCAAGGAAATTATTCTCTTTGTGTTCAAGAATATTGTCGTTGATGGCAACACCTGGTGTCACCAACTCAGTTACACCTCTTTTTACAATGGTTTTGGTTGCCTTAGGATCTTCCAACTGATCGCATACAGCAACTCTTTGACCTGCACGTACCAGTTTAGGTAAATAAGTATCAAGGGCGTGATGAGGAAAACCGGCAAGCTCAACATACGAAGCTGAACCATTGGCTCTTCGGGTAAGTGTTATACCCAGAATCTCCGAAGCTTTAATTGCGTCTTCGGAAAACGTTTCATAAAAATCACCAACTCTGAAAAGTAAAATGGCATCAGGGTACTTATCCTTAATGCTATAGTATTGTTTCATTAATGGTGTTTGAACAGTATCTTGTTTTGATTTAGCCAATGTTGAAAAATTTAATGTTTTTACTCAAATGCTGGTATGCACATTTTTGAAAATTCAAGTCTGTAAAACCAACGAGTGATGCAAAGATATAAATATCAGTTGCTCTTAGAAATCTTATTTATTAACAGATGGTTGTTTTAAATTTTCGATTTTGTTGGTATATTTAATCGTACCTAAATAAATCGCTATGAATCAAATATTGAAAAATTTCGGAATCTTGTTAATTCTTTTAGGAGTTGTCATTTTACTGGTATACATGATGAACACTCCAGTTGGTAATGGTTTATTAGTGCTTTCTGGGTTCTTAATGGTGGGAGGAATTGTAGCTCATATCATTCTGAACCGGATTATTGAATAAAATTTGAAAGGCTGTTTAAAAATATACTAAACAGCCTTTATTATGCTTTTTCCATCCCATTTAGGAACCACATTATACTTGCTTTTTGTAAAGCATTCTTTCAAATCCTTATCAAAGTTTTTGTTTTTTAACACGTTGTAGTGATGGCCTTTGGAGGCAAGTTTGTGTACATCGTTTTGAGTACTCGAATACAGATTGAAGGATGATAATGCAGAATCAGATAGTTGAAAGTTTATCAATTCATTTTCAAATAAGCTAATTATATATCCTGCACATAAATTATCTTCCAGGGTATAAACGCCATTGTTTCCCGAACAAATCAGTATAATATCTTCAGTGTTTCGTAAATGATTAACTATTGCCTGAGCATTTAAAAATGATGCAATCAATAATTCATCGGCAGCTAAAGCATTTCTTATGGCTAATGTACCATTGGTAGTTGTGATGATGAGTGATTTACCTTCGATTACTTCACTTGTATACGAAAGTGGAGAGTTACCATAGTCAAAACCCGGAATTAATTCAGCATGACGCTCACCACCAAGAACGGCTTTATCTCCAATCTTTTCTTTGATTTTGAAGGCTTCTTCAGGAGTTAATACCGGGATGATTTGTTCTGCATTATTTTGTATGGCGGTAGTCATTACAGAAGTTGCTCTTAAAACATCGATTACAACAACTGTTTTTCCTTGAACTTTTTCAAAAGTGACTTCTTGTGCAGTGTTGATAACATCTATGTAAGTCTTATTCATAATTTCTTCGATAAAGCATTCTAAATCTTAGTAATAAAAATGTACCCGCAGAAGACAGTCCTACAAGGTATCCAATCCAAATTCCAACGGGACCAAAGTCGAAGATGAAAGTAACCAAATAACCCGTTGGCACAGATAATAGTAAATAGGCAATTCCAGCTCCGACAACCGGAGCCACAACATCTTCCAAACCCCTTAAAATGCCAAGCGAAACAACCTGAATGCCATCGAAAATCTGAAAAAAGGCAGCAAT
Source organism: uncultured Carboxylicivirga sp. (assembly GCF_963674565.1). Classification (NCBI taxonomy): domain Bacteria; kingdom Pseudomonadati; phylum Bacteroidota; class Bacteroidia; order Marinilabiliales; family Marinilabiliaceae; genus Carboxylicivirga; species uncultured Carboxylicivirga sp. Next base: position 2,492,636 of record NZ_OY771430.1, on the reverse strand, counting down.
CATCATGAGACTTGAAGCCAGTATGATAACTTCCTGATCATTCACAAATAGTGATGGAAGAAGGTAGCGAAGCGTAAAAAATAATAGACCTGTAAAACTCATGAACATGATAACCAGATGCAACGAAGCAAAGGCGGTGTTCTTAATTTCGTTGAATAGTTTTTTACCTCTGAAAATACTTACTTTAATAGTGGTTGCTGAAGCTAATCCTGATGACATCATGTAGGTTAAACTGGCCAGACTTAATACAATCTGATGGGCAGCCAGACTTTCTGCATTTATCCATCCCATCATTATACTACCCAGACTAAAAGCGAATATTTCAATAACAAATTGTAATCCAATGGGTATGCCCAGTTTGATGATTTTTTTAAATGCGATTAGTGAAATTGGATTGTGGTCTGTTTTGATGTAATTTTTAAAGCGTTTTATTTTGGGTAATATAAGTGCAAACGATAATGACATTGCAATACGAGAAACTAGTGTGCCAATGCCGGCTCCGAATAAACCAAGTGCTGGCATTCCAAAGTATCCGTAGATAAATATAAAATTGAGAATAACATTTAAGATATTACCCCCAATAGTAATAACCATGGCTATTTTAGTATTGCTCAATCCTTCTGTAAACTGCTTATAAGTATTAAAAAACTGCAGTGGAATAATAGATAAAACCATTAGGATGTAGTATGGGCCGGCTTCTTTCCAAACACTTCCTTCTTGTCCAAGATAGGGTAGTGCAAAATAGAAACTTCCGGCAATGAGGGTTAAAATACCTCCTATAATTAGGTTCGCCCAAAGTCCTTGTTTTAACCAAAAAGCACATTCCTGATTGTTTCTTGCGCCAAAAGCTTTGCCTACCAAAGGTGTTAGAGCGAAAGAGATACCAACTCCTAAATATAAAATGTTAATAAAGATGCTGTTGGCAAACGAAGCTGCAGCCAAAGGAGTAGTGCCAACCTGCCCGACCATTAAGGTATCAGCAAGGTTTACCAGCATTTGTCCTGCTTGAGCTAATATTATAGGAGTGGCCAACTTTGCATTGGGCCAATAATGTTGATTATAGCGGTTTTTTAACTTCATTTCGAGTTTGAAAGAAGCGCAAAAGTACAAAGAAATGAAGAATAAACTATTAGACTAGCTCTTTCTGTGGTGTTGAACCATTTCAAAGAATCGGCCATTTACTTGTAGGAGTTCTTCGTAAGTCCCCGATTCAATTATTCTTCCTTTTTCAAAAACTATAATTTGCTCGGCAATATTAATAGTGCTCATTCTGTGGGCTACCATAATAATGGTTTTGCCTTGATGTTTAAGTACCGTAATGAGGTTTTTTATACCCTGTTCAGTTCTGTCATCCAAAAAGGATGTTGCTTCATCAAAGACATAGATTTCAGGATTTAGATATAGCATTCGAGCAATAGCTAAACGTTGCCGTTGACCACCAGAAAGCTGATTGGCATTTTCCCCCAACCATGTATTGAGCCCTTCAGGAAGGGCTTCAATGATATCATCTAATTTGAGCAGATCTATAATTTCGTGAATTCGCTTAATATTGGGCTTATAATCTCCTAATGCAATATTTTCAATAAGATTACCGGCAAAGAGTTCAATGTTCTGAGGTACAATACCTACCGTTTTTCGAAGGCGGGTAAGATTAACCTGCGTTATATCTTCATGTCCAAGGGTAATATGACCTGAAGAGACAGGGTATAGACCTTGTAAAAGGTATCCAATTGTAGATTTGCCAGAGCCACTATCTCCAACCAAAGCTGTGATGCTGCCCTTTTTAATGGTAAAGGTGAGGTTTTTAAATAAGTCCTGTTCGAGGGTATATTGAAAATGTACATCTTGAAATTTGATGTCTCCAATAGTCAGTTTTTCCTCTGAAGTATTTTCGTCTCTTCCTTCTGTTTCTCTTTCAAGATCAAGTATTTCAAAAAGACGATCTGTAGCAATTATGGCACCCTGAACTGTTTTGTTCATACCAATTAAACGGGACACAGGTCCGGTAAAAAAACTCGTGATAGCAAAAAATGACATCAATTGTCCGGGTGTTAACTGTTGATTGATAACACTCAATGCGCCTGTCCAAAGTATTAAAATGGTAATGAGCCGGTTGATACCGATTAGATTATAAGAAGATAATATTTCAATTTTGCCCGATTTATAAACTTCTTCCAATACCTCCATCAATCGTGTTTCGGTTTTATTGATGAAGTAATCTTCGGCTCCCATTTGTTTAATTGTTTTTCCGGCTTTTAGCGATTCAACCAACTGAATTTCCAGTTTGGCAGTCTTCTTCATTTTGTCACGTTCTATTTTTCGGTTAGCCTTATTGGTGAGGAAAAATACAACAAAGTAAACAGGTATAACAAGTAATGCCAATAATGATAGTTTCCAGTTTATAAAAGCCATCACTAAAAAGGCAATCAATATGATTAAAACATCAACAGTTGCTTCCACAGCCACCTGGTTAATGAATGTCCTTATTTTAATAGCATCGTTAATCCTCGAAATCAGTTCACCAACTCTCATACTGTCAAAAAAGCGTTGAGGTAACTTCAGAAGATGTTTATAATATCCAGTAATTAATGTACTGTCGATATTCTGACCGACCCGAAGCACAAACCAGGATTGAAGCATTCCTAATATTAGTTGAACGCCAATAATGATAAGCATTAAAATACCCATCAGATTGAGTAGGTTTTTATTATGGCCAACCAATACAAAATCTGTGAGTTTTTGAATATAAATTGCTGTAGAAATACCTAATGTGGAAAAGGCCAAAGCTCCTATTCCCGATTGAACAAAAATATGACTGTGAGGCCTGATGAGTTTCCATAGTTTTTGTGCCGGAGACTCTTTATGTGTTCCACTTTTAAAATCTAATGAAGGCAGCAATAAAATACAAATGCCTGTCCATTTTTCAAGAAATTTTGAAATAGGCATTTTTATTAACCGACCTTCGGCAGGATCCATTATTCTTATCTTTTTCTTGCCTACTTTGTAGATAACTACAAAATGATGTCCTCCTTCAGGTAATTTAAGATGAGCAATGGCAGGTAAAGGTATTTCCTGTAAATCATCTTTCTCAATCTGGATTCCTTTAGCTTCAAATCCTATGTTTTCTGCTGCTTTTAATAAACCGTAAGCACTGGTTCCACTTATGTTTGTACCCGCTAATTCACGTATTTTCCAAAGACGGAGTTTCAGATTGTAGAAACTGGCAACCGATGCGAGGCAGGCAGCACCACAATCAGCATGATCAAATTGTTGAACCTTAATACTCATTGTTGTCTTTTGGATGAATGATTCTAGGATTTAGCCAGTCGTTCACATTGTCGAAAAGCAATTGAAAAAGTGATCTTTGGGTTACTATAAAACGGCCGGTAATGCTCATGCCTTTCTTTAGGTATCCTTTCAATCCATTACTTAAAATAAGATGATCGGAATGCATTTTACTTTTAACAACATAAACAAATTGGCCATTTTTCTCTGTTACATCATGGGCAATGCTTACAACTGTACCATCCATTAATCCCCATTGATTGTAATTATACGAATCTACCTGAATCCGAACTTGCATACCATTCGAAATTAAGCCAATGTCTGAAGGAGAAATGTAACACTCCGCAAGTAAATCATCTTCAGGAGATAGCATGCAAATAATATCATTCTCATTAACAATACTTCCTTCAGCTATTCCGTTAAAAGAAATGATATTGCCATCAAAAGGGGCTGTGATAAAATATTGGTTTTTTTGTTGCAGAAGGTTCTCAATTTTGATTTGCAGGTCCTGGATGTTAAGTGTATAATTTTTCTTATCCAATTCCCATTTAGCCAAAGTGTTAGTTTTGAATACCAAAAGCTCATCTTCAGCACTCTTTAATTGAAATGAATCTTCTTGTAAGGTTGATATTGGTAGAACGTCATCATAAAAGAGTTGCTTTGTACGTTCATATTCCAACTGTTTTTTACTAATTGATCGCTTTAGTTTGGTGATTCCATTAATAAAATCGGCTTGTTCTTGTTGATACAGGGGAGTAGTCAGGTTGAGTCCTTCAAACTTAACTAACTTCTCAAGATCGGAAAGATAGGTTTCAAATATTTGAATTTGATCTTTGGCTATTATAATTTCACTGTTAATGCCCGTTTGCTCCATTATTATTAGAGTATCTCCTGAACTAACTGTTTTATTTTCAAAAACATTCAGGTATATAACCCTGGCTGTTACACCGGTAGAGATAGGGCTTAATTTATTAACGGTATTAATGATTCCTCTACTTTGGGTGCTAACGTCAACTTTAATTAATGGTAAAGCTATAATGGTTGCAATAAATAAAAGAAGTAATAACCAATAAATTATTATGCCTTTGTAATAAAAGCGAGAAAATAGTATGTATTTATTGTTTTTCCAAATGGTAGTCTGAGGCATGATAATGTTTCAACGATGTTAAAATACTATTTATTATTGAAACATCCATAAGCAGAAATTATGATGGAATGGTAAGAGGTAATTTAATCCTCGACCCACTTGGTCCCATTAATGAAATGCCCGGTTTTTGCGTATGCAAAAGTCATTCTTGTTTTACAATATGTTATATCGGCACCTAAAGCACGCATCATGTCTAAATAAAAATAAAGCATGCGTACAGACATACTTAATTTGCCAGCTAACTGGTTTGGAGTTCCGGTTTGCTGGTCACGTATTTCCTGATCTATCCAATTGATAGTTCTGTTAATTTCTGCTAGTGCCATAACTTCAAGTTTTCCCGTTTCTAAATATAGGAAAGAGAAGAAGCGAAGCTTGTATCGGGAAACTTTTTGGGGGGCTCCGCTTTCTTCTTTTCACTAACTGCGTCTGCGTTCAGACTAAATTTATACTTGAATTGAGATAATCGAATAAGTTTCTTCGTCCAAAGCACTTATATCTTAAAATTATACCCTCATTTTACATTCAGGATCATCAGTTTCTTGATCTTCTCCTTCGCCACCTATAATCTTTTTTAAAAAAGCCTTATCTTTAGATGTGAACTTTATATATTGATTGCGTTTTTCCTGGGTTGTTTTAATTGTTTTCATCACCTATTTTTTTGTTAGTTTATAGGTTAATTGCAAAACATTGAAATCGTAACACCTTTTTTGAAAAAAAAAATGATTTTTTTGAAAAAAATATTTTACATAGGTGTATATTTTTGATTACTAATCTTTTATTAGTGATGAGTCTGTGCGCTCAAAGTAGTAAAGATTCTATTGAAAGAGAAATTATCTCGGCATATTACAGTAATAATTTTAGTATTGTAATAGAAAAAGGTGTTAATTATCTCACTAAAAAAGGAAACTATTTGTCCAGTAAGGAAGACCTGGTAATATTATCACATGTTTTTAAAGCATTAATACAACTAGATGAAAATGAGCAAGCACTTAAGTTTGTTGGAGAGTTAAATCAATTGCATGCTAATGATGAGTTTATTAGATATTTATCCTTTTATTCAGCATGTGCTTTTCTTGGTAATAATCAGAAAGAAATTGCTTTGCCTATTTTTGAAAATCTGCTTACTTTACCTTCAAAACATCAGTTGCCAGATAGTATTCAGGGAAAGATATATCACAATTTAGCTATTTGTTATACTAACAAAAACAGAGTAAAAGAATTAGAGAATTTAAAGAAGTCATTTGAGCTTTCAAAGAAACTTCTCATTGAGAATAAAGATATTGAAGGTTATAACATTTCATCAGCAGCTTACCTTAAGATTATAGGTATTAAATATAAAAGATATGAGGAAGCTGATTTTTTATTTAAAAATATTTTAAATCAAGAGTTTAATAAATCCGTTAACAGGTATAATGAATATTTATATAGTACATATTTACTTTATTGCAATGATATAGGGTTGTCAGTTGAATTTGATATGACAGCAAAAAAGCTTGAAGAATTTTACCTTTCTAATATAAGTTCTTACATATCTGAATTAAGTCTGTTATATAACAGGCAAGGTTTTTATTTATTCAAAAGAGGAAGATATACAGAAGCATTAAATTATTATCAAAAGGCTTTGAGTATAACTAAACCAATTGTAAGTTATAGAAATTTCAGGCCTGAATCATGTAAGCAAATAGCCAGAATCTATAAAGATTTGGATAATAAAAAATTGAGTATTCAATATGCAAAACAATCTATTGCTGAAACTAAGATTAAGAAGGCAAAAACATTATATAATAGTTATGCCAGTATTGCTTTTTTATTCGCAAGTCTTGATGAAATTTACCTAGCAAAAGAATATCTCGATACAGCTGTCGTTTTGGCTAGGGAGAAAGATCAATATTTAAAAAGTAACTCGTTTAATAACCAAGCTGCATGGACTTATTTGACCTTGAAGGATTATGATAAGAGTATAGAGTTTTTTGAGCAACTTGATAATATATTAAAAAATAATGATAATTATGCGCCATACGAATATTGGGATAATACCAATGATATGGCTCTGGCTTATTTAGGGAAAAAAGATTATTTAAGAGTTGTTCAATTGTTGAAAGATATTTATCAGCAGGTTAATGTTAAGTATGTAAATGAGATTCAGCAAAAAAATTCATCACGGGTATCGCGTTTGTTTAAAAGAGTTAACCTTAATTTGGGAAAGGCATATTATGGTATTTATGAACAAACCCAAAAAAGCGATTATTTACAAAAAGCAATAGAACATTTAGAACAGGCAGATCAATCTATAGAAACTTTAAAATCACAACTTAGTTTTGATACGGACAGATTAGCAACGGGTGATTTATATGCTGAATATATTGAATTGGCGGTTAAGATTAACCTTGATCTATACAATACATCAAATCAGAATATATATTTAAAAAAGGCTTTTGAATTTGTTCAGAAAGGCAAATCATATTCATTATTGCTTGGCTTAAATGATAAACAAATTAAGGTTAAGGCAGGTATTCCCGATTCTTTGATTCAAAAGGAGAATTACTTAAAAGGTAGATTGTCATTTTACCAGAATGAGTTGGATCATCTTAAGTTGAGTGCAGATCCTAATGCTGATGATTTGCAATATTTAATGAATAATCGTGATCGGTTCTTAAAAAATTTAGATAGTTTAAATCTTATCATTTCAACTAATTATCCTAGATATTATCAGTTAAAATATGAGCCGCAATTAACAGATGTTGAAGAGGTTCAAGAAAAGTTGGGTCCCAATCAGGTATTAATTGATTATTTTTTGTCCGATAATCGTTTGATACAGTTTGTTATTTCAAAAGGAGATTTTAAATATAATGAAGTTGAAATTGGTGAGTTGTTTTATGATGATTTGGATTCTGTTATTAAAGAAATTACAACACCTTTTATTGCAGATGGAAATTCTGTTGATCGTATTCGCAATTTTGCCCGATCCTCATATCATTTATATTCTAAACTTATTGGAACCATTAAAGAAAATATTGAAGGGAAAGATTTAATTATAATTCCGCATGCTGAACTTGCTTATCTTTCATTTGAGTCACTTCTAACAGATGAGGTTTCGCAACAAAAACCGGATATGAGAAACTATCCATGGTTGGTGAATAGTTTTAATATAAGTTATGAGTATAATGCTGCTATATTAAGTTGTTACAGTGAGCAGAAAAGATCTTTTAATAAGGTTTATTCATTTGCCCCTGAATATTATGGCGACGAATCAATGAAAGATTCAATTCTGGTCAATATTCGTCAGGCTATAAATGACTATTTAATGCCATTAGCCTCTGCTAAAAAGGAAATTGAAACAATTAGTCAGATATTTGATTCAGAGGTGTATGAAGGAAGAGATGCCAGTAAAACTAACTTTCTGAATAATGCCTATTCCGGCAATATAATGCATTTGGCCATGCATTCTTTAAATGATGAGTTGTTACCGTTAAATTCTCAATTGGTATTTTCAGCAATTAATGATTCTAATGAGGTATTGAAAGCCTATGAACTGTATAACTATGATCTGAATTCTCCAATGGTTGTTTTAAGTTCGTGCAGTACCGGAAGGGGTCGACGAAAAACGGGTGAAGGATTGATTAGTCTGGCACGAGCATTTAAGTTTACCGGTGTTGAAACACAAGTGTTTACTTTGTGGGCAGTTCATGATGAATCGGGAGCGAAACTGACAGAACTCTTCTATAGTCAGTTGAAAGATGCAATGTTTAAAGATGAAGCTTTACGAAAGGCAAAAATAGAATTTATTAAAACCTCAGATGCTATTAAAGCGCATCCTTATTATTGGGCAAACTATGTTATAACGGGTAATGTCAGCCCTGTCGAACAAAAAAATAGTTCGTATCTCTATTACTTATTATTAATCATTCCTCTTTCTTTAATTGTTATTTTTATACGGTCAAAGCGAAACAAGTAATATGATTGACTCAATTTTACGATTGAAAGTGTGTGTATTTGTTTTGTATTCAGTTGCTTGATTATATAATTGATATTTATGAGATTCAAATATTTGGTAAGAATTATTGTTTTCAATATATGTTTGTTTTATACTCTTGACGGGGCATCTCAGGTAAATTTATTTGGAAAGGATACCCTTGAAACGGAAGTTTTGTCGTTTTCAACAGCGAATATTGGAACTGAATCAGAGAGGACACAAGCTTTAATACGAACAATAGCCAATAAGCTGGAAAGTTACAAGCAAAAGGAATTGATTGATTCATTAACTCAATTTCGTTTGAACAGAGTTGCTGATTATCGAAAAAATTTATCTATTGAAGCTTTAAGTCAGTTGGATTTCAGGCAAACTGACGGACTTAGAAATAAATTATCGAATTTAAAATCACAACTTGAAGAAACAAGAAAGCTGCTGGCAACTATATCTACTGAATTAAACCTTAATAGAGATGAAATACAAGGTTTAATAAGCAAATGGGAAAAAACACTGCAAAATCAACAAAACCAGAATACGCCTCAAAGAGTCATTGAAAGAATTCGTAGCAATATTTCAGATTTAAATCAATTGCTATCCCAAATAAATAAGCAGAATAATATTTCATTAACCCGACAAGACGAGATTACCGGTGCCATTCTTTTTTTAGATGAGATTCTTACGAATTTAGACAATACACTGGAGAGATTCAGAACACAGATTTATGTACTGGATAGCCCTCCGTTATGGTCTGCCCTTTCAGGTGAGGAAGATCCAGCACCATTTGTAAAGAAGATTTTAAATTCCCTGGAACAGAGAAGGCTTTCAATACTAAGTCATAAGGATGCATTGATTCATACAACATTAATTTTTGTATTCCTATTCGTAGCATTGCTATCTCTTTTTATTTTTCTAAGAAAAAGGTTGGTTCACAAAGATGAATTAATGAAATGTGACACCATAAAAGTACCATTGTTATTTTTATCGAATCCATTTTCTTCCTCACTTCTTTTTACCAGCTTTTTTGTTTTAATCTTTTTTCCAGGACTTACTCCTGAATCAAAAGATCTTTTGAAATTATTATTGATCATTCCGCTTTTGAGGCTTTTACCTTTTGTGTGGCCTCAACTACCAACCAGATATTTTTACTTGTCAGCAGGTGTTTTTCTATTAATGATATTAACCGACTTACTAAGTAGTTTTGGCTTATTGGGCAGGTTGTTAGTATTGATCAATAGTATTTTGTCAACAGTTATTTTTCTTTCTATTTGGAAATATTTAAGGAAGAACAAAGAAATTAAACTGAAGGTTTTTAGTTCACAGGTATTGCTTATTGGATTAATCTCTGTTGGACTTTCTGTTATTATTAATGTTATAGGTAATAATTTTTTATCTCTTGTACTATTTAACGGAGCTATTGCACTCGTGTTTGGAGGACTTATTATCTTCTCAACAGTTGAAGTTTTTAAAAGTCTTTTTGACTTAATTGTTCGTCATAAATTATTAGTTGATTTACACATTTTTCGAAATTATCCTGATGATATTCTGAAATGGGTCTTTAAAATTTTAAAATATTCTGCATTAGTATTCTGGATTGTTTTTACATCAAAAAGTTACCTGGTTTATTTGCCGATATATAATTGGATCGAATCTATCCTGACAAATAAATTGGAGTTAGGTTCCGTAAGTGTTTCTTTAGGGAATATTGTTGCGTTCGCTATCACCTTATCGGCAACTATTTATATTTCAAGATTTATAAGATTTATTCTTGAAGATGAGGTATATACTCATTTTGAAATGCCAAGGGGTATAGGTGGTGCAATTACCATGATGGTAAGATTAATATTATTGGGATTTGGTTTCATTCTGGCTTTTGGAGCAGCCGATATTGATATCAGTAATATTACCATCATCTTTGGAGCACTCGGCGTTGGTATTGGTTTTGGATTGCAAAATATCTTTAATAACCTGGTGTCAGGATTGATATTAGCTTTTGAACGCCCTATACAGGTGGGGGATGTGTTACAGATTAGCAGCCTTAACTTAATGGGAGAAGTAAAAGAGATTGGAATCAGGGCCAGTGTTATAAGAACTTTTGATGGAGCAGAGGTAATCGTTCCGAATGGAAATCTTATTTCCAATGAGATGGTTAACTGGACGCTGTCTGACAGAAGAAGACGTCAGGAAATAATGGTTGGCGTAAGTTATGGCACAGATTTAAAGACTGTTTTAGAAATATTGGAAAGAGTGGTTGCGAATCAGGATGGAGTACTGAAAGATCCTGCTCCCGTAATTATTTTCAGAGGTTTCGGAGATAGTTCACTTGATTTCAGAGTAATGTTCTGGACACATTTTGATGAAGGGTTGAAGACTATAAGTGCAGTTGGTATTGCCATTGATAATGCATTTAAAGAGGCTAATATAACCATTCCTTTCCCACAACGTGATTTGCATATTTATCCCGTAAATACTGAATCAGAGGCAAAGGACGATAGTAAATAATAATAAGTGTGTTATAATATCATCAATTCAATAAGTTACCTATGGAATATGATTTTGAGTTAGAATTTAAGGTTCGTGATTATGAGTGTGATTTACAGGGGATCGTTAATAATTCAGTTTACCAGAATTATCTCGAACACACACGACATGAATTTCTGGATTCAATTGGATTAAATTTTAAGGAACTGTATGATAAAGGTGTTGTGGCAGTAGTAGCACGTGCTGATTTATCCTACAAATCTCCATTGTGCAGTAATGATAAATTTGTTGTTAAGACAAGGGTGGAACACAAGGGAGTGAAATATATTTTCAATCAGGATATTTTTCGTCTGCCGGATAATAAACTTTGCCTAAAAGGCATCATCACAACAACCAGTTTAATTAACGGAAGGTTAGCAATTAGCGAAGATATTGTGCAGGCGTTTGAAAACGTAATAGAAAGAAGGCAATAAGTTATGAGGAAGAAGGCAGAAGTTTACTCTTGACTACTGCCTTAAATCTTACAAACTTAAATTACCAGTCAATCTCGTTCAGTCCTTTTTGAGCCAGGTATTGATTTGCTTTACTAAAGTGTTTGTTTCCAAGAAAACCGCGATGAGCAGACAATGGCGATGGATGCGGAGAGGTTAAAATCAGATGTTTGCTTTTATCAATCAATGCTGATTTTTTGATAGCATAAGATCCCCATAATAGAAAAACAATATTTTCTGTATTTTGAGCCAGGGTTTTTATTACACTGTCTGTAAATTCTTCCCATCCTTTCTTCTGATGAGAACCTGCATTATGAGCCCTAACTGTTAAGGTGGCATTAAGTAGTAATACACCCTGTTTAGCCCATCTCTCAAGATTACCACTTTGCGGTATTGCCTTTCCCAAATCAGCATGAATCTCCTTATAAATATTTACCAGGGATGGTGGGATTTTAACACCATCGTTGACTGAAAAGCATAAGCCGTGAGCTTGTTCTGGACCATGGTAAGGATCTTGTCCTAAAATCACTACCCTGGTTGAATGAACGGGACAAAGATCGAAGGCATTGAAAATTTTTGAAGCAGGAGGAAAAATAGTTTGTGATTTATACTCATTTCTCACAAAATCAGTCAATTGTTTGAAATACTCTTTCTCAAATTCATCTTTTAAAAGTTCTTTCCAACTCGATTCTATTTTTACATCCATGCTTAATTGTTTTTGGGAGCATGAAAATAATAATGTTTACCGAGGAAATAAAATGTGAGTAATCAGTATTTAGCAGTCAGTAGTGTGTAGTGAGCAGTCTCAATTGGAAGTAAATAGATAATATAATTATCGATTCGTGTTTACATGTTGTATTACATCCATTATCAATAGATATAAAACAACAATTAAAAAGGTTACTGAGTGTTAATTAATTATAATTGATTGTTGTTCCTGAAACTTTTATGTGAAATCTGACGTTTTAACCCTTGAATAATCACTTACAAACCTTTAGATCAATGCTTACAATACTAATTATTACTGCGATTTTTGTGAAGTTGGGATGGATTGAAGCTCCTGTATTTAGGAAGTATTATTTTACAAACCGTTATTTTTTACTGTATCCGATTTTTGTTAGGAAATAATATTTAAATAGGTATAAAGAATGAGCAGGCTATAATTGTTTGCTCATTTTTTTTGCAAAGATATTATCTCGTCACTTCAAATTAAGTATGCCATTTCATTAAGAACATTTAACGATTTTTACACTGCGCCCAATAAACCAAGTAAAGACCGACATTGTTTACTTTTGGTAACAATTCAATTGCTAATTATATGGCTGTACATTTTTACATTGAATACTAATTAAGTATTTTTGCGCAGCTTTTTATAATAGACAGAAAGAAAAGAATATAGAAAAATAAAATATCATAACATGAGTAAAAAGACGATTCTTGTCATTTTAGACGGATGGGGGTTTGGAGATAAATCCAAATCAGATGTAATTTCACAAGTAGAAACTCCTTACTGGGATTCATTATTAGCTAAATATCCTTATTCAGAATTACAGGCTTCAGGCGAAAACGTAGGTTTGCCTGATGGTCAGATGGGTAACTCTGAGGTAGGTCACTTAAATATTGGTGCTGGTCGTGTGGTTTACCAGGATTTGGTAAAAATCAACCGTGCCTGTGCTGATGGTTCAATTGCTGAAAATAAAGCATTGTCTGAAGCCTATGCTTACGCTAAAGAAAGCGGTAAAAAAGTACACTTATTGGGTTTGATGAGTAAAGGTGGTGTACACAGTAGTCAGGAACATATCCACACTTTGTTAGATGTTGCAAAATCATATGGTTTGAATGATGTTTTCGTTCATGCTTTTATGGATGGTCGTGATACTGACCCACGCAGTGGTAAAGGTTTTATGACAGAATTGGTAGATCATATGGCTAAATCAACAGGAGCTGTAGCAACTGTTACAGGTCGTTACTACGCAATGGACCGTGATAACCGCTGGGAGCGCGTCAAAGAAGCTTACGATGTAATGGTATCGGGTATCGGATCTGAAACAACTAATGTTTTGGATGCTATCCAGGCTTCATATGATGCTGAAGTAACTGATGAGTTCATCAAGCCTATTGTTAATATATCTGTTAATGGTAAAATTGAAGAAGGTGATGTAGTTGTATTCTTTAACTTCCGTAACGACCGTGCGAAAGAGTTAACCATTGCATTGACTCAAAAAGATATGCCTGAGCATGGAATGAAAACAATTCCATTGCACTATTGCACTATGGTTCCTTATGATGCAACATTCGAAGGTTTGCATATCCTATTCGATAAAGAAAACGTAAAAGAAACCATTGGTGAAGTAGTTTCAAAAGCCGGTTTGAAGCAATTACGCATTGCAGAAACAGAAAAATATGCTCACGTAACATTCTTCTTCTCAGGTGGACGCGAGGCTGTTTTCGAAGGTGAAGATCGTATCTTGGTTAACTCTCCTAAAGTGGCTACTTATGACTTGCAACCAGAAATGAGTGCATACGAAGTAAAAGATAAAGTGGTAGCTGAGTTGAACAACAAAAAATATGACTTTATCTGTTTGAACTTTGCTAACGGCGATATGGTTGGACATACAGGAGTTTACGAAGCCATTGAAAAAGCAGTTGGTGCAGTAGATTCATGTGTTGAAAGTGTAATTGAAGCAGCTAAGGCAAACGATTACGAAGCTATTATTATTGCTGACCATGGTAATGCTGATAATGCAGTTAACGCTGATGGTTCACCAAACACAGCTCACTCATTGAATCCGGTACCATTTGTTTGGGTTACTGAGCAAAAAGGTGAAGTTTCAAACGGTGTATTGGCTGATGTTGCTCCATCTATTCTTCAGTTGATGGGTGTTGAACAACCAGAAGCAATGACTGGAAAATCATTGATTAAACTAAGCTAATTATTAGCTTTTAGATATTCACAGCGGCAGTCCATCGGGCTGCCGTTTTTTATGCTCTTTTACTAGCTTATTTAAAATTATTGGTATAATATTTATAGATACTTTTTCAAGTAATGTATAATTCTAAATCATACCTACCGTATTCTAATTATTAAGATCAATCAACAGGATCTGATTATATATTGTGTTCAAATATTATATTTGATATTATGAGAACACTAATCTTTATCCTCTTTTTTGCCTTTTTCGTTTTAGATGTTTATTCAACTGAGATTCCTCAATTAAATTTTCAAATTGGGAAATCTTATAAGGTGTCTACTGTATCTTACTCAGATAGTAGTAATACACATCAAATGCTCGGCTATGAGAAAAGCATTTACACTATTACTCCTATAGCTTTTGAAGTTGAACAACAATATTACAAATTAGAAATAGTACTTGATTATTATAAGTATGCCAAGCAGAATAATCACTACCTCAAAGGTTGGATAGAAGAGCAGGCATATGAAACAGGTTTTCCTTGTAAGTATACTTCTGCAATTACTAATCTGAACAGAAATAAAATAAAGATGTATGTTGAAGTTTCTAAATCAGGCAAAGTTTTATCAATCGATTTAAGTGATTATAATAATTGCAGAACCAAAGAAGGACTCAAACTTGAGCTTTATAACTGGGATGAAGGCATTATAAAAGGCAAATTAGATGATTTGTTTTTTAAAAGTCCAACTCCTGTAAATGCATCATCTTGGGAAGGTGACAATGTGAATTACACCTTGGTAAACGAAGATTCCAATTGTGTACAACTCAAAGCTAATTATGTAAGCCAAGAACAGTATCGGAAAGATTTGGTGAATACTCTATATATTGATAAAGAAACCGGATTAATCCGCGAAAAGAGATATAACTATTTGTATACTCTTCCTTCCAATAAAAAAGAACCTACCTGTTATTTGATAATGAATCATCAGAGATACATTCCTGAGATTTCTGAAAGTTTTACAGTAGCACAAAATAAAGATTTTGAACCTGATAGTATTGATATTAAAAAAACTAATACCATTATTTGTGCTGAGGTGGATAGCTTATCTTTGGGAAGTATGCTAATCTATTTTAGCACATCAGATGGAGCATATCAATTACAATCGGAGAATAAGCTTCGAATGGAATTAAGCCTGGATTCACAGCAAGGTCCTTATCCGGTTTATATGATTTGGAAGTCCTCTCCCAAAGATCCACTTTTTGAAGTACTAAATTTTACAGTTCTACCTGGAGATAGTTTATTCATTAAAAAAGATTTATTTGAACGTAAATCGCGGTTAAAAGTAAACGGTATTGGAGCAAGTAATGTCGAATGGCATATTAAGAACAATAATAAACTATCTGATTTACGAATGACAAGCACTGGCTCGTATGCAAAAAGAATTAAAGATGAGATTATTGAAGATAAATATAGGCTAGCTCCTGATTTTCTTGTTTATAACTTAATACAAGCAGAGTATTTACCTTATCTAAGAAGTGATAATAAAGAACTGAACTCGACTGATAATATAACATTGAGCAATAATTTAGGATCTAATGTTCCAATTTATATGGGCTTTGTTGATCACTATATGCATGAAAGAGTTATTGAGGATATTAGAAAGACAACATTCAACATACCAGCAAAAGCCGACAGATTGCTTGGACAGTATGAGTTGGCAAAATTAGTATATAATGAACCCCTTTGTGGTTATTATAGATATAGGTTAGCAACAAGGATATTACATTCTGATTGGGAAATAGGAGATCAATTGAGTAAACGATTCATAGAAGAATATAAAGGAAGTTCACTTGAAGAGCAGCTGGAACATGAATATGAATGGGTAAGGAATACTGCAATTGGAATGATGGCTCCTGATTTAAAATTGCCGGATACCAAAGGCAAGATCGTTCGATTATCAGACTTTCGCGGTAAGGTTGTAGCTTTGCGCTTTTGGAATATGAGTTATGAATTATCAAATAACCAAAAGTTTAAAGAGCGTTCTGAGGCTCCATTTTTAGACCTAAAAGATATTGTTGAAATTAATGTAATTATAGCTGATAAAGAAAAATATTATGAAGTATTAAAATCTTCTGATATAAGAAAGGATGAGGTTGTACTTTGGGCTGATCCTGCTGTTGAGAATAAGGAGATGGCAATTTGGAGATCTAATGGAAACCGGTCATTTGTTTTGGATAAGTATGGTACAATTCAATGGTCTGCATTTGTATTGGCAAGTATTGCCATGGGTGAAGAATTGGTTAACATGCCTTATCATCCAATCAAAAAGAAGCTTGTCAATACAAAATTTGTTTTAGGAATATCTTTTAGTGTTATTGCTTTTTTATTGATTGCTTTGCTGATCTATCGTTATTTAATGAAAAGACGATTGAAGAAAGAACTTTTTAATAAGCGAATCATAGAATTAGAGAATCGGGCGATACGGTCCCAAATGAATCCACACTTTGTGTTTAATGCTTTAAACAGCATTCAGTCGTTGGTTAATCAGAATGAAACAGAAAAGGCTAACTTGTATTTGTCAAAGTTTGCTTTGTTATTAAGGCGTATTTTAAAATCATCGGAAAATTTTCTAGTTAAGTTGAGCGAGGAAATTGAAATGATTTCGGTTTATTGTGAGTTGGAGCAATTACGTACACCTTTTAATTGGAAAATAATGATAGACAAAGGTGTGGAGCCAGAGATAATAAGTATTCCAGGAATGTTGATTCAGCCTTTAGTAGAAAACGCCATTCTCCATGGATTTATTCATAAAGATATGGGCAAAGAGTTAACAATACGCTTTGAGCAAAAAAATGAAGAGTTGATAATAAAGGTGATTGATAACGGGGTAGGTTTTAACAGTGCTAAGAAAAAAGATACGAATGGGCACAGTTTGGGATTGAACTTAATTAACGAAAAATTGGGAATATTATCGAAACAGGGGCATGTTGCTAAAATGAGCATAAACTCACTGGAACAAGGAACTGAAGTTTTTATAACAATAGCATATAAATAAGAATGGAGCAACCAACTATAATCAAAGCCGTTATTGTTGATGATGAAGAAAATGGCAGAGTCAACTTAAGGGAAATACTTAAACGCTATTGTCCATCTATTCATATAGTAGGTGAAGCATATTCGGTTCAGTCGGCAGCTGAATTAATTTCAGAGAAGCAACCTAATCTGGTATTTCTTGATATTGAAATGCCCGGAGGTAATGGGTTTGAGTTATTAAAGGCTTTAGGTCATCAGGAATTTGAGGTAATTTTTGTTACTGCTTACGATCATTATGGAATTCAGGCAATCAAGTTTAGTGCACTCGACTATATTCTTAAACCCATTAATTATCTCGAATTAATTGAAGCGGTTAATAAAGTAGAGCAAAGGCTGATTGAAAAAAATGGTAATAAAAGATTAGTGAATCTGATTGATAATATAGGTTCTTCACCCAGAGGTAAGCGATTGGCTTTACCTACTCAAAATAGTGTTGAGTTTGTTGAAGTGGAAACCATTATTCGATGTCAATCGGATAATAACTATACTGAGTTTTATTTGAATGACAAAAGAAAATTAATGGTTTGTAAAACCCTGAAAGATTATGAGGAGATACTTCAGGAATATGGTTTTTTTCGTCCTCATCAGTCCCATTTGATTAACACTCGTTTTCTGGAGTCATATGTCAAAAGTAATGGCGGGGTACTGGTAATGAAAGATGGAGTTCAGATACCTGTTTCAAGATTTAAGAAAAATGAGTTGAAAGCTATTTTGTATGGTTAGTAGAGAAACCTAGGAATTGAGATAAATAGAAAACGGCAGTCCGATTGGGCTGCCGTTTTTGTTATAAGTGCTATACTTCTAAAATATATACTCAAAATCGCTGATTGCAGTCATACCCTTGGTTTCTGATTTAGTAGCATTGCCTTTTGCATCAATAATGACGGTAAATGGAGCTGTCACCAGATTATCAGCCAGATTGGAAGCGGTTAATTCAATGATATTACCGTTCGAATCATATTTTATTTCGCGTGTACTAAATGGTGAGAAATACATGCCGGTAATATTGTAATTTTCATCGTATTTTATCCAGTTAATACGTTTGCTTTCCTGACTCTTTTCACCATCCACCATAGTGATCTTTATCTCAGTTTTACCAGGTTCTGCTTTGGAAAACTGATAAACTATTTTTCGGTTATTCGAATACAAATGTTCTATTTTTGAAATATCACCATTCTCGTAACTGATTTCAAATAACCTTGAATTTCCATTTAAAATAACACTTGTCACAATGTCATTTGAGTAATTAAATTGATATGTTCGGGTTTTGTCATCTTCCATGCCACCTTCAACAGAATAAACCATATTGGTTATTTTTCCATATGGAGCATAGGTTTGCTTGATTGATTCTTTGGTACCTTCGTCGAACGTTTTAATTGTTTTAACAGATTTTACGTATTGAGGTTGAGAAGGAAAGTAATCAGCAATAACACCCAGATTGCCATGTTTCTGTGTGAAATAGAAATTTAAGAATCCTTTAAGCAGGATCATATTATTATATTTCTGTTCAGGATTAGATAAATCCAAAGGTTTAAATGGTTCGTCTTTTTTAGCTAAGTAGGTATTGTAATTTTCTATCATCTGAGGTAAGTAATTCTGAGCATAGCCTTCGGCAGTGTAATTACCTTTAACAGACTGGCATTTTTCCCAATAGTGTTTTAATTCTTCACCATGCCCAAGGGCTAAGTACCCCATGCTAAGGTTAAAATAGATCTCATCGATGTTGTCATCGCATACTTTATCTTTTTTATCTGGCTTATACTGATCTTCATATTGCTTCCAAACCTTGATGGCAGCATTGATTTTATGGATGTTTGCCTCAGAATTTAGATCGGGATTACTTGTTGCATCTACAAAATTTTGTGTAGCCTCGTTGAAATCGTTATAATCAAATTTCTTTGCCTTTATTGAGAAAACACGTATCGTTTCATCACGTTGGAAATGACTATATCTGTTGTCAAGTTCTTTTTGATACGCTTTGGCCAAAGCTTTAAAATAACCTCTTTTTACTTTTTCACTTGATGATTTTTTGGCACTTTCCAATTCCTTGGCTGCTTCGGCTCGGTTACCTTTTTTAAAACCTTTTTCATTAGCCCAGGTTAAATCGGGTTCTGTGGTAATTATTTCAACTGGTAAACCATCTTTGTTAAGAATTAGCAGACGGTTCTCAGAAGTAGCGGTTACTAATGAATAATATAAGGTAACATTTTGATTATCTACAGTTTTCGTTTCTTCTTCAACAGTTGCCTTAATTTGTGGCTCGGAACAATAAAAAACGATGGTAAGATCACTTCCTTTCGTAAACCCTTTTATTTGTAAATCTAAGGTGTCTTTCTTTAATATTTCTCTGGTCCAGTCAGGAATATTATATGATGTGGAATAACCGTTGATGTTTAATTGATAAGCCGGAATATTATTGAAATAACCTTTGTACTTTATCTTTTCCGGTTTTTGAGCAAATAAAGTAGATGTTAACACAAATGTTAACGCAATCAGCAAGAATTTATTCATAAATATGTGTTTTAGTTTAAGTGCTAGGCTGTTTACTTAAACAAAACACAAAGGTTACGGTCTGGTTAATAAAATAATATATCGGTTTATTTATCAGTATTATACTGATTGTTTAAATTATTCCTTGCTTTTTAAGAGTATCCTCAACATCGACTAATTCGTCATAGAAAGCTTCTCCATATTTGCGGATAATAGGTTCCTTAAGAAATTTATAAATGGGCACACCAATCTGACCTCCCAGTTCGCGGGCAGGAGCACAAATAGGCCATGTATGATAATTCAAGGCTTCAAAATCTGGATATTTGGCAACACGAATTGGATAGAGGTGACACGAGATGGGTTTCTTAAAGTCAATTTTACCTTCCTGGTAAGCTTTGTCGATGGCACATTTACAAATACCTTCTTCATCGAAGTAAGTGTAAACGCATTCGCGTCCATTGATGATAGGTGTCACCTTATCTCCATCACCATCAATAACCCATTTACCGTGGTTTTCTATTTCTTCAATAGCAACCTCGCTAAGGTATGGTTTAACAATCGGATAGATTTCTTCCAAAATAGCAGTCTCTTTCTCTTCCAAAGGAGCACCAGATTCTCCTTCAACACAACACTCACCTTTGCAAACAGATAAATTACAAACAAATCGTTTCGTGAAAATATCAGTGCTTACTATCTTATCATCAATCTGAACCATCTTCTGTTAATTGTTTTGAAGCTGCAAAGATAGTAGAATAATTGTTTTGGCTAAGAGAAGTAATTCAGGCTGATAAAAATAAAAACAGGAAGGAATAATATACTTGTTCCTTCCTGATATTTACGACTTTAAAAGTTGATTATTTTAATCGGATGTATTTTTCTGTATTGTGATTGTCAACAGGAATCCAATTACTATCAACCGGCCACTTTTGTATTAATGTATCGTTACGTACTATGATGATCATCTTAATTGTTTCACCAACAAGAGCATCATCTGGATGATTGATAATGGTTTCAGTGTAATGTGTGTCTTCTAACGTGTAGGTGCCCCAACCATGATAATTGTAATGAATGGTATCTATTTGCCATTCTCCGCCAATAGTGAAGCCTCCTGTAGACCATGATTTTGTTGCTTCCCCGGTAGCTCCTCCTGGATAGGAAATTGCCATATCAGGAAACTCCATATAAATCATTTTCCAAACACCCTCAATAGGATCTTTGGTTTTCTGCTCGCAACCTATGATGATTATAGAAAACACCATAAGAAAAAACAATTTTGCTTTCATGATTGGAAATATTTAGTGAACAGCAAAGTTACTCCCAGATTTATGGTTTGTCCAGTCTAAGAGAATGATAAACTGAACTAACATTTTTAGGTAAAGGATTTTAGATGTGAGAAGATCAATAAGATGTGTACAGCAATCAAATTTCATAACAGCATCACTGTTATAATGTCGCTTACATTTTAGTTGAGCTTAAGTGATTAAATATCAATTAATTTTCAACCACAAATTACGCAAATTACACGAATTGAATTTTAAAGGTGTTTTTAAATTTTAAAGCCGTTTGACGAAGCCTGAAAGGCTGACTGTAACAGCCGTGGGTTTTAAACCACGTTATGAGAGTCCTGTAAATCCGTTGCAAGTAGTCGGTTGCAGTTAAATGGCGGCCTCAGCTGGTGAACAAAAAAACAAGGTTGAATTGACGATTATAAATCGTTTTTGTTTGAGTTGAGTGAAGCCAACGAGTTTAAACTATTTCAGTAAATCGAACGTAGTTTTTTTAGTGAAGCAGGTGTAGCCTTGACTTTTTTTGCTTCCGTTTTTTGTGTCAAGACAAAAAATGAAGTCGGGTTTGGGCGAAGCGCCAATTTCAGATTTTCTATGGACAGAATCAAATGGAATTAGTCCGAATGTAATTAAACCATAGAAATCGTTAAAAATGCCTGAAAGCCTGACTGCAAAAGTTGTGGGTTTTAACCCACGGTATAAGTGAGCTGTAAATCCTCGGCACCCAGTAACCTTCTTTGCCAGATAGCTCTATTGCGACGGGATAATATTATTTTTCAACCACAATTTTCACAAATCTAAAAAGATCTATGGCTATTAAGAAAGAAAGGTGGATTGCTCCACCTTACTATTAACAAACTACTATTAGAACCCCTCAGGGTAAGAATACTTTAATATTTAATCAAATAAATTAAATGTTACCTGATTAATAAAGTTCAAAAACAGGTCTTCCACCATTGTCAAATTTTACTTCCATCACTCTGGCATGTCGGTTTGGATCGTATAAAGGATCAGCAACGATTTCCTCCAATGGACGTTTATCGCTCTTAGGCACAACTGTAGGATCGCCAACTGCTTTGTCGTAATCACGGGCATGATAGATACATAAAGGAGTAACGCCGTCTTCAGCAACTGTAAAGCTGTTATGTCCCGGACCATAAATCTTTTTATCGTAATCCGTTTGTAATACAGGATATCTAGATTTCTTCCACGAATTTCTATCCAGCAGGTCTGAGTTCTCATCCGCTTCCATCAAGCCCATGCAATAACAAGCACCTGTGGCACTCGCCGAAAAAGTAATATAAATCTTACCGTTATTTTTAATCACTGCCGGACCCTCATTTACCCAGAAATCAACTCTTTCCCAGTCATAATCAGGGGTGGTAAGCATAAACTGAACAGTCTTCAGTTTAACAGGTGATTCCATTTCGGCCAGATAGAGGTTGGATGCAGCAAACTGACCACCCGTTTTTTCAGCCCAGCAGAAGTAACGTTTCCCTTTGTTTTCAAAAATGGTAGCATCCAGCGAAAAGTCAATAAATGATTTATGATCATCGTCTGCAGCCTGCATCATACCCAATTCAACCCACTCATCTTTTAATGGATCCTGACCTTTACATTCCAACACATAGGGTCTTAATGCCCAAATGTCATCTTCTTCACTGGCGGCAAAGTACACATACCATTTCCCATCCAGGTAATGAATTTCTGGTGCCCATATATGGCGGCTCATAGGACCTGACTCGTGTTTGAACCAAACATCAAAAGTTTCAGCATCTTTTAATCGTTCCAATGTTTTTGATCTTCTCAGTTCAATACGATCATAGGTAGGTACTGAACCTGTGAAATAGTAATAGCCATCGGTATGTTTGTATGCAAACGGATCAGCTCGTTGCTCCACCAAAGGTTTATTGCTGTATGTAGCCATTTTAGATATGAATTTTTGCTTTGATTGTTTCGTAATATTTGTCGGTAATTTTATATCGATGTATCAGGATTCCATTAATAACATGGAAAACGCCAGGTATAATTGTCAACATCAATGATATACCCAATAGGGCTGTTTCTGATTGTACCGGATTAGGAATTTCTTCGGTTGCAGCTACGTAACCAAACCATGATAGCAATAGACCAACAACGGCACCGGCGATACCCATACCTGCTTTCTGAGCAAATGAAATACCTCCGAAAGCCAAACCAGACACACGAACACCTGTTTCTGCCTGACCATAATCAACCGCCTCGGCAATGGCAGTCCAAAAGATAGGAGCATGTACGTCAACAACAAAAGATAGAATGAAATACATAACATATGCCATCATCATACTTTCTGGTTGTGGTTGAACAAGAACAAACATTAATACACTCAAAATACCAACTGCAAACTGAGACATCCAGAATAGTTTTACCTTACAGAATCGTTTGGTAATTAAAGTGGATGCCGGCATGGCTAAAATAGCCGCAGCAACACCGGTTCCCATAAAGGTTGATTGAACTGTTTCATCGCCTCCGAGGTAGTATTTGGCATAAAAAATAGCTACAGAAGCACGTATTACATAACCGGTAGTACCTGACAGGCAAGAGCCCAGCAATAGTACCCATTGGTTGTTCTTAAACAGATACTTTAACTGTTCTAAGTACGGAGTTTTTTCAACTTCATGCTCTACACGCTCAGAAGTCGTGAAAAAGCAAAATAAAAACAGTACTGTGCCTAAAAAAGCCATAACACCCATAGCAGCCTGGTAACCAGTTTTTAAATTGGGAGTTTCGAGTTTTTCGTATACCAGGTTTAAGCCATTGATCGAAAAAGTAGACCAATCTATTTCACCCACAAATTTTGCCATGATAGGTACTAATATCGAAACACCGAAAGCGGCAACCTTTGCAAAGAATAAGCGATATCCACTGGCCGATAACCGTTCTTTAGGATCGTTGGTAAGAACACCGATTAACGAAATGTATGGAATGGTTACTGAAGTAAACATTAAGGTAACAAAGATATAGGTTGCGTAGCCATAAATTAATTTACCTGCATATTCAAAGTCGGGTGTTGAAAAGGTAAAAAACACTGCCAAACCAAAAGGAACCGATAAATAAAGGAAATAAGGGCGAAATCGACCCCACTTGTCTGATTTATATTTATCAGTAATGATTCCCATCAATGGATCACTAATGGCATCGATCAGGCGCACCAGCAAAAACATAAGAGCTACGTCTTTGGGCGAAATGCCGAATATATCAGTGTAGAAATAGGTTATGATTAGAAACATGGAAGAAATCACAACATTTACCGCTGCATCTCCCGATCCGTATCCGATTTTTTCGAGAATACTTAACTTTTGATTTTTCATTAATTGATTATAAAAGTTTGTTTTTCATTTAGCTAATGGAGTATATCTAAAATAGTAACTTTTTTAAAGGTTACTTATACCATTTTTATTGGTTCTCTATATGGTGCCACAAAAGTTAGATCATCTCCTACCTACAAAGATTGATTGTAATTTTCGAATTACGGTGGAGAATTGATTCCAATAGGTGGAGTTTTAAGGCAACTGAAGAAAGTTCTATAGTTCGATTTTTTGATAAGTATAAGAATAAAAGCTTGTTATCGAAATGAAGTTGTGGGATGGAATAATTTCACTTATAAATAAGCTGTAGCCTGTTTTATCATTTAGGATGATATGATAAAATGCTTTAGAGTTTTTTATCACTGAATGATTATATAAAGAATAAAACAGCAATGTAATTAGTTATTTAATTGATATTCAATGGTAAGTAAGCTAATTGTTAGAAGTGTTTAAAAGGAACTCCATTATGTAAGTGTCTATAGAGTAAAGTTTGTTTGTAATCGTCAGATATTTAATTGTTTAGTTGTTAAATAATGATTTGAGTGTTAATAAGTCAACCCTTGTTTTTTAATACTCCGTTTTTCGTTTTTTTTTAATGTGATTTTTATTTGTGATAGTAAGTCAGACAATTAAAGGTGCTGTTACTTTTTACTATCGACTAATTAAATCTACATTTTATGAATACTACAAGGGAAGTTGTCATAGTCTCTGCTGCCCGAACAGCTGTTGGAAATTTCGGAGGCATGGCTGCTGAGTTAAGTGCTGTTGAACTGGGCGTTGCAGCTTCAAAAGCAGCCATCGATCGTGCTCACATTTCACCCGATATGATTGATGAAGTTTTAGTTGGTAATATTCTTTCGGCTGGTGCCGGTCAGAATATTGCACGACAAATTGCAATCCATTCCGGATTACCGGATACTGTTCCGGCAATGTGCATTAATAAGTTATGTGCTTCCGGTTTAAGAACTGTGATTATGGCAGCTCAATTTATAGCTTTGGGAGACAGTGAAGTGATACTGGCAGGTGGGGTGGAAAGTATGTCCAATGCTCCATATATATTACCAAAAGCTCGATTTGGTTATCGAATGGGTGATGGAACCATGCTTGACTCTATGATTAATGATGGACTAATGGATGCCTTCAATAATTACCATATGGGTATTACCGCTGAAAACATTGCTGAACGTTGGGGAATAAGCAGGGAAGATCAAGATGAATTTTCTGCTGACAGTCAGAATAAAGCAGAGAGAGCAATTATGGAAGGTCGTTTTAAAGATGAGATTGTTCCAATTGAAATACCTCAACGTAAAGGCGATCCATTAATTTTTGATACCGATGAATACCCTAAATCCGGAGTGACTGCAGAAAAACTATCTAAACTTCGTCCGGCCTTTAAAAAAGATGGTACAGTAACAGCCGGGAATGCATCAGGAATAAATGATGGAGCAGCTATGCTTGTGATTATGTCTAAAGAAAAAGCTGATGAATTAGGTCTGAAACCATTGGCTAAGATTGTAAGCTATGGCAATATAGGATTGGATCCGGCAATAATGGGGTACGGACCTGTTAAAGCTACTCAGGTGGCGCTTGAAAAAGCAGGCATGAATATTAATGAGGTCGATCTGATTGAGGCAAATGAGGCTTTTGCAGCTCAGTCAATAGCTGTTCAGCGCGATCTTAAAATCCCAAAAGACAAGATAAATGTGAATGGTGGGGCAATTGCAATAGGTCATCCTATTGGGGCTTCAGGTGCACGTATTCTGACAACATTATTATATGAAATGGGTAAGCGTCAGGTTAAAACCGGACTTGCTACACTTTGTGTTGGAGGAGGAATGGGAAGTGCATTATTGGTAGAACGTATAACAGACTAAATCAGATAAAAATGGAAAGATTTACAAATAGAGTAGTTATAATTACTGGAGGTGCAGATGGTCTTGGTAAGGCTGGTGCTATTAAAATGGCCGATGAAGGAGCTTCTGTGATAATATGGGATTTGAATGAAGAAAAAGGTATGGAAACGCTGGCTGAGCTAAAGAGTTTAGGGAGTGATGCCATGTTCCGCAAAGTAAATACTGCTGTCTATGATGAAGTAATGGAAGCAAGCAAGGAAGTTATTGAGAAATATGGTAAAGTAGATGTTCTCATCAATAATGCAGGAATCACTCGTGATGCTACGTTGAAGAAAATGACACCAGACCAATGGCAGCAGGTAATTGATGTAAACCTTACGGGTGTGTTCAATTGCTCACAAATCATATCACAATATATGGTAGCTGCCGGATATGGCCGTATTATTAATACCTCATCTGTAGTTGGGTTGTATGGTAATTTTGGACAGACCAATTATGCCGCCACAAAATCGGGAGTGATTGGTATGACAAAGACAATGGGGAAAGAACTGGCTCGGAAAGGAGTAACTGTGAATGCTGTAGCCCCTGGTTTTATAGGAACTGAGATGGTTCGGAAAATGCCACAAAATGTAATTGATATGATGGAAGCTAAAATACCTGTTGGTAAGCTTGGTAAACCTGAGCATGTAGCTTCAGCATATGCATATTTAGCCAGCGAGGAGGCTGAATATATTAATGGTACAGTATTAAGTGTAGATGGTGGAATCGTAATTTAATAATATGGCTTCAACCGAACAGATAGTGGGCACCTGGATTCTGATTATTATTTACGCGGCAGTTGTCCTGTATTTCGTAATTAAAGGTGCCCTGAATACAAAATCAATGCAGGATTATGCAGTTGGAAGTGTAAATTTCTCACCGGCATTTGTAGGATTGTCTCTTGCTGTTTCAATGACAAGTGCAGCAACCTTTGTAATTAATCCGGGATTAATTGCTATGTATGGGTGGAGTGGCGTCCTGTCCTTTGGCTTATTCTTCCCGCTTGCAACACTTGTTTCGTTGGTGGTTTTAACAAAAAGCTTTCGTAAATATGGTCAGGCGGTAAAAGCAATTTCATTGGCCCAATGGATTGGAACACGTTATAACAGTAAAGTGTATCTGCTTTTTATGGGTATAATGTCTGTGTTGCTCATTACATTTATTGTATTGATTCTGGTGGCTATAACAAAGGTTTTATCAAAAGGAATTGCAGCCAATGAAATGCTTGTTTTGGGAGGCGTTGTGGTGTTTGTTTTTGGTTATATGATGTTTGGGGGAGCCAACTCTCTGGTTTATACCAACTCTATCCAGGCAATTGTAATGTTGCTGGTTGCAGTAATCTTATTATTTTCTGGTTACGAACATTTAAAAAACGGAATAGATGAGTTTTGGAATAGTCTGGCTTTGATAAATCCATTATTAGTAGAAAATACAAATGCTAATAGCCCATTATTCAGGGATATGTTTGAGATTGCATTTGCACAAATAGTGGTTGGAATAGCAGTAGTTATTCAACCTCACATCATTACCAAATCGTTATTTTTGAAAAAAGAAAGTGATGTTAACCGCTTTTTGGTTACAGCTGTTATTGCAGAAATTCTCTTCTTTTCAGTAATATTCGTAGGCTTATATGCCCGACTGACTTTCCCGCAATTAGAAGTAAATGGAACTGTATTAAAAACAGATGATATTATTCCAAGTTATGTGATTCAGGTATTTAACCAGGGTTGGTTCTCTGTAGTAATAGGTCTCATTGTTATATTGGGACTGTTAAGTGCCGGCTTCTCAACATTGGAAGGTCTCATTCAATCCATTTCAACCACCTGGACAACGGATATTATCAGACCATTATTGGGCTCTTTCATTCCTAACCATTGGTCGTATTTTAGGATCAATAAGATAATGATTGTGATATTGGCACTTGTTTCTTTTTTGATGGCCAGAGATCAGTTGATTAATCCAAAATTAAGTGTGGCAATTTTAGCTCAGAATGGTGTGTATGCATATTTCTCGGTAGCTTTTGTACCAATTATTATGGGTATATTTACTAAAGTAACTAACTGGAAACTGGCTTTCTCAGCTTCTATAGTAGCCTTGATAACACACTTTGGGGTATATTATTTTATTCCATGGATAGTTCAAACCTATGGGGTGTCGATGGGATATGTAACTCAGTATTTTGAAGGTGAGGTGTGTAATCCTGCTATTGCATCAGCTGTTGCTATTACTGTTTCAGCCTTTGTTGGTTTAGTGCTATTTTTAATTGAATCCAGAAAAATGAAAAATCCGGTTTAGAATGAATGATATAATACAACTCTATAACAGTAAACTTATTCCACTTGAAAAGGTGGCTGATTTATTAAAGAGTGATACAGATGTGATTGTAGCCCAGTGTGCTTCAGAGCCTCAGGGGTGTATGTCACAGTTTCATAAGGCAAAAGACAAAGTCAAAGACGTTAAGGTATTTTCTGTATTAACACTAAAACCCTATGACTTTTACATGAAACCAGAAATGAAGGGGCACTTTGAACTGTGTTCCTGGTTTCATGCCGACGGCAGTAGGCAAGCCATCAAAAATAAAACAGGTACAGTAACCTACGTGCCTAATATGCTGCATACAGCAGGATTTGATCGCATATCAGTTCGCAAACCTCATATGTTTTGCGGCACCTGTACACCACCAGATGATAAGGGCTATGTTTCACTTTCGCTGGGAATAACCTATGAGAAAGATATTCTGGAACATGCAGAGATAGTTGTTCTTGAGGTAAATGAACATTTACCACGAACACTAGGAGATACGCATGTTCATGTAAAAGATGTGGATTTTTTTGTTGAGCATCATCAGTTACCTCCTACCTTACCTTCACCTGTCCCGGATGAGGTTGCCATGAAGATTGGAAATCATATTGCTAAATTGGTAGATGATGGTTCAACCATTCAATTGGGCATTGGCGAAATACCTAATGCAGCTGCACTTTCATTAAAAGATAAAAAAGATCTTGGTGTTCATACCGAAATGATGGTTGATTCGATGATGGAGCTATATGAACAGGGAGTGATCACGAATAAACAGAAAAGTATACATAATGGAAAGTTCATTTGCACTTTTGCAATGGGGTCGGAGAAAATGTATAAGTGGTTGAATAACAATATGGCGGTTGAGTTTTTAAGGGGAGCCTATGTTAATGATCCTTGTGTTGTGCGGCAAAATGCCAGAATGGTTTCTATTAATACCTGTCTTATGGTTGATTTTCAGGGACAGGTTGCCAGTGAAGCCATTGGAATTAATCAATATTCGGGTACAGGAGGACAAACGGATACAGCGGTGGGAGCACGAGAAGGATTGGATGGATTGGGAAAATCAATCATAGCTTGTCGTTCAACAGCCAAAGGCGGAACTGTTTCTACGATAACACCATTATTACCGCCGGGTACTGCCGTTACCTTGCATCGAAGTCATACTGATTATGTTGTAACAGAATATGGAGCAGTACGACTGAAAGGTTTAACAATAAGAGAGCGTACCAAGGCATTAATTAGTATTGCTCATCCTGATTTTAGAGAAGAGTTAACACAACAAGCCCGTGAAATGGGATATATCGACTGATATGAAAATACAAACAGAAATTATTGGTACAGGTATTTATGCGCCCGGAAAGGCAATTACTAACAGTGAACTCATTGAGTTAAGCGGGGTGGAGTTTGATGTGGAGAAGTTTGAGAGTAAGTTAGGCATTAAGAGCAGACATATTGCAAAGTATCGGGGATTAAATGAAACAACTGCCGACTTCGCCACAAGAGCTGCTGAGGCTGCAATAGCAAATGCAGGACTGGAGCCTGAGGAAATGGATATGATTATAGTTGCAACTGATACTCCTGAATATATCTCTCCTGCAACTTCAGTTGTTGTGCAGGGACGATTGCAAAAAGGTCAGCAGTATTGCTATACATATGATGTTTCAGCAGGATGTGCCAGCTTTGGATTGGCCTATGACAATGCAGTACGAATTATGGCAACAGATCAAACTATTCGTTATGCTTTAGTGGTAGGAGTTTACAACATGCCATCTTTTATTCATGATGACAGTAAGTATACATTACCCGTTTTTTCTGATGGTGCAGGCGCTGTTGTAATCAAAAATCAGGGAAATGGATTGCATCTCGCAAGTCAGATGTTAACAGACGGTACGCAATATGATTTTATAGGTATTTATAAGGGTGGTGCCCGTCATCAGCCAACTATAAAAGATATTGAAGCAAAAACTTATGGACTTGAGAGTCTGAAGCCATTGCCCGGAGACCGTAATGTTGATCTTTGGCCTGATCTGACAGAAAAGCTACTTGATAAAGCCGGAATGAGCGTTGATGAAGTGGATCATTTCTTTTTTACACAGATCAATGCCGATGTTATCAAAAGGGTAATGGGCATTTTAAATCAACCTTTGGAAAAAACTACCATGATTATGGATCGATATGCGTATACGGGTTCTGGTTGTATACCAATGGCCATGCATCGTGCCATACAGGAAAGTAGAATAAAAAAAGGTGACAAAGTATTGATGATGGCTTCCGGAGCCGGTCTGGCAGTTAGTAGTAACTTATTGGTGTATTAGAAATGATGACTAATGATATTAAAGTCGGAATTGTTGGTACTGGAGTATACATTCCGAAACATTCAATAAGCGCCCGCGAAATCTCTGAACAAACAGGTGGAGTTTGGAGTGAAGATGCCATTATAAATAAGTTGGGTATTTGTTGTAAACCTGTTCCGGGGCCGGAAGACGGTACCCAGGAGATGGGGGTAAAAGCAGCTTTGGATGCACTTAAAAATACGGGAGTAGATCCGGCTGATATTGATTTGTTAATGTGCATGGGCGAAGAATATAAGGAATACCCATTAACCACTTCAGCTATTTATATTCAAGAGGCAATTGGAGCAAAAAATGCCTGGGGTATTGATGTACAACAGCGATGCGGAACAACCATCTCAGCCATGAAAATGGCAAAAGATATGTTGATTGCTGATGAAGAAATTAATATAATATTGATCGTTGGTGGGTATCGGAATGGCGATTTTATCGACTATCGCGACCCTGCTGTTTCGTTCATGTATAACTTGGGGGCTGGTGCCGGAGCCATAATTCTTAAAAAGAATTATCATGCTAACGAGTTGTTGGGAACTCATATAATGACAGATGGTTCATTGTCTCGCGATGTGGGAGTTGAGTACGGAGGTACAGTTAATCCAATTACTTTGGAAAATTGTGAAAAGGCTTCAAAATCGCTCAGAGTATTTAATGAAAAACATATGAAAGATCGGCTAAATGAAGTGTCGATGAGTAACTGGATGTTTTGTATTGACAGAGCATTTGAGAAATCGGGCTTAAAGCGATCGGATATTAACTTCTTGGCTACGTTACACTTTAAAAAATCGATGCATGACTTTTTACTGGATGAATTAGGTCTGGCGCACAACCAAACAATTTATCTTTCTGATTATGGTCATATTGGGCAAGTGGATCAGATTCTTTCACTTCATCTGGCTAACGAACAGGGAAAATTGAGTGATGGAAGCATTGTAGCGATGATTGCAGCCGGAATTGGTTATGCCTGGAATGCCAATGTTATTCGTTGGGGAAATATTAAAAGTCGATAGGTGTATATGTGTTCTTAATTAATTGATAAATAGAATTATAATGTGTTTTGTATAAAAAAGTCATGAAGCTAATATTGTGAAACATATTTTAACACTTAAAGCTTAAAATTATTTTTGAATCTATATAGATAACTAAATTTAAGAATTATGAAAAGAGGAATCAATATCTGGATGTTTGTAATGTTATTTACAATGGTATTCACAGCTTGTTCTGAAGATGATCCTGTTGAGGATCCGGCAGTGGATGAAAAAGGAATTGTTGGTAATTGGGAAGCAACAGATATATCTGCTGTATTAACCGGATTGGGTTACGACGATATGTTATATGCAACTTTTAATGAAGATCAAACATACGAAGTGAAATGTTACATTGGTGGTGTTGAATACAAATTAGTGGGAACTTTTGTGCAAACAAAAGATCAGGATACCGGACTGTGGGAGATTACACTTAACCAAACCAGTATGAATGGAGCGCCTAGTGAAATTACATCACAAGGTATTTTCGAAATCTATGAAAATGAACCAATTTCCATGTGGTATGAGGTTGCTCAAACAAATCCTGAAATATCAGGAGTATTCCCTCCAACTGTTGAAGGTGGATTTGGAAGTACCAGTGGTGGAGCCTGGGGAACAGGAAATATACAGAAATATGTAAAAGTTACACAATAAACACTATCCAATGATTGAAAATGAGGTGTTCATCATTTATGAATGACCTCATTTTTTATAGTTTTTTGTCGTTGACTATGTTCATTGAGGAACATAAAACACTAGAATATGAAGAAAATCACAGTGCTTATTAGTTTATTACTTTGTGTGATGCATCTTTTTGCACAAGAACAAGGTAAGGACATCTTCAAGGATGACGTTCCGAAAGAAGAAAACAAAGAATTGCAGTTTTTTGCTTTCTTCATAAACCAGGGTGTTGCATCAAACTTTTATCCCGAAAATGTATTTATGAAGGGGCAGGTTATTGGCCGTTTATTCGGAGATAATACAACACAAACTTCCAAATCAAATACTACGCGATACGTTGAACAACGTTTGATTCCATTCTTCATTTATCAGCCTAAACTGTTTGATGGTAAAGCTTTATTGAGAGCTTCTTTTGAGATAGATTTTACCTGGGGGGATGCATCTTATGGTGCAGGCGGAAACCTGGGAGGAGCCATTTCAGCTGATTTTGTTAATCTTCAAACTCAAAATATAGAACTGGAGTTAATTCCAAACAAATATTGGAAAGTTAACCTGGGATTAATGCGAATGTTTGATACTCCTTATAATCCTTATCGGGTTTATGTAGACAAAATGTTGCAGACAGGTTATCGTTTAAGTTACTGGGGAACCGATGCTGTGGGAATAACAGCCCGGCGGGACGATGATATCAGTAACCTTAAAGTTGGTTTTTATCAATTTTATGAAAATAATATCGAAGAACTGGATGATGTTTTTCTATTGGAAGCTCATTATCAACGTAAAATAACACCCCTTTGGAAAGTTGGAACATCTGTATATCATCTTCAGGATCGTGCCAATGGTGAAGGTGGTGTAAGTATTTATGCACAAGGACTTAATAGTAAATTAAATGGCTATAATGGTACATTCCGTTTCCAGGATTTTGGTACCAGTCC
The DNA here is from genome assembly GCF_963674565.1 of uncultured Carboxylicivirga sp. NCBI lineage: Bacteria > Pseudomonadati > Bacteroidota > Bacteroidia > Marinilabiliales > Marinilabiliaceae > Carboxylicivirga > uncultured Carboxylicivirga sp. Next base: position 2,458,954 of record NZ_OY771430.1, on the reverse strand, counting down.
TTATAAAGCAGATATTACATGGATAGGAGGTTATTTTGGCCGTAATGAAGATTTTATGATGGATCGCTGGCAATGGACAGGCTTTTTCAATTATAACCTTGGTCAGGCAAAAGTAGCCAATAGTGGGGCTTGGGTTAAAGGAGCTGATATTGGTGGTTTTTCTGCCAATACCCGAGTAGCATATCGACATGGGCAAACGCTGAACGATTATATTTCAATGGATGGAATATTTGCAAGTGGTGATGATAATGCCTTGGAAGATAAAAAGTATTCGGGAGTAATTACAGGTAATTCCTGGGGAGCACCTGCCGGTATTTTTGTTGGAACAGGTACCTATCTTTTATTTCCTCATGCTAATGTAGTCAATCGTTTTACTCCTGTAGTGGCCGATTTATCTAATATGGGATACGGATTGGCCGGTTTCAGTTTTAAAGCTTCAAAAGATTTAATACCTCATCGTTTAAATGCTAAGGTTGGTATTGGATATGCTAATAGTATGGTAAAACCTGCCGGCGGAGGTAAGGTAGTAGGTTCAGAAGTGAACGGATCAATATCTTATTCTCTTGGCCCATTTATGAGTGTTGAGTTACATGGTGCTTACATGAAATTGGGTAATTTTTATGAAAGTAATGATGATACTTATAGTTTTGATATTAATGGTACAGCTGTAAGTGAAGGTCGTCCGGTTGATCCATGGACTGCGTTTATTGTTTATAAATGGTTGTTATTCTAATGATTATGAAAAATATTTTATTAATGATCATCACGGGTATGGTATTAACTTCTTGTAATCCCTATAAGCATATTCCCAATATGAAATCCATGTCTGAAGATCTTCAATATAATTATCCGGTAAAGTATGTAAAGCTACCTGATGATTTAAACATTGCCTATGTGGATGAAGGGCAAGGGGAAAAGACCTTGATATTTATTCATGGACTAGGTAGTTATTTACCCGCCTGGCGCCACGAAATAGAACTGTTATCCGATAAATATCGTTGCATTGCAATTGATTTACCCGGTTATGGAAAGTCTGATAAACCTCCGCATTCGGGTATGATGTCATATTATGCACGAACACTCCATGCTTTTATTAAAGAATTGAATATTGATAACTACATTCTGGTTGGCCATTCAATGGGTGGGCAAATAAGCATGACTTACAGTTTGATGTTTCCTGATCAGGCAAATGGATTGGTATTAGTGGCTCCTGCCGGATTTGAAAAATTTACCGATGGACAACGTGCCTGGTTTGAAGACGTGATGACACCAAAACTGGTTCGTTTGACAACAGCCGATGCCATTGAGAGTAATTTGGCATTTAACTTCTATAATCTGCCTGATGATGCTCGTTTTATGACAGAGGATCGATTGGCAATGCGTACTGCAGATGATTTTCCGAATTATTGTCTGGCTGTCAGTCGCTCGGTTAAAGGAATGGTTACCGAACCCATAAGAGATAAACTAAAGGATATTAACTTACCAACGCTTATCATATTCGGTGAGAATGATAACCTCATTCCAAACCGTTACCTGAATCCGGGTACTACACTTAAAATTGCAGAGTATGGACACCAGCAGATTAAAGGCAGTAAACTGATTATGGTGCCCAAAGCCGGTCATTTTGTAGGTTTTGAAAAAGCTGATGTTGTATCAACTGCTATTAAAGACTTCGTTCAGTAAAAATTCTTTGTAATGATTTCACCTGTCAGTTTTTTGTAAGCCGGCAGGTTTTTTTATTTTTATCATTATGATGCTAGATAAATTCATCACATTCGCTGATTCCCTTTATCCTCATGAAATTGAAATGCTTCAATCTGTTCAGCAGTTTCAGGATGAGGATCGTCAGGCTATCTTTCAAATTATGCTTAAGAGGCATGACAATGGAGCACATCAGGCTTTTGATACATCCATAGATAAACGAAAGTATTCAGCTATGATGAAATGGATGCAGGGAAAGCTTGAGAAAATGGATGTGGATGTATTCTTCGACTGGATGCTTGAAGCAGACAGATGGATACATAATGATACTTTTTCCCGGGAAGAAGGAAAACGGATGATGACTTATCTGGATACCATGACATCTACTTCCTATTATTTTATTCGTTTTTATGAACTACTGATTAGCTATAGAGATTATATTCTAATTCGTAGTATTACTGTAAATTACGATAGAGTCAAGCAATTTCTGGAACAGCACTATAAAGCTTATCGTTACGCAAAAAAGATCAATAAACGACTCAATAATGCTACGGTCGATATTATCGAACAAAGTAAATCGCAAAGTATTACTTCCATTCATTGGGAAAGTTTTTTAATTCGTACTTCACAGGATAAAGAACTGGATGGTTTTACCCGTTATAAAGCGATGATAAGGCTGAGTTATCTTTATTATAATTATAAAACATACAATAAGTTAAAGGAACTTCTGGATTTGTTTAAACTCGAATTGCAATCCGGGTTATTTTATTCAAAGCGTATACTGGCAAATTATTACAATAATGTATCGATGATGTATGCCAAGATGCAACAGTATGAAAAGGCTGCAGAGTTTGGCAGGTATGCTATCCGTAAGGAGAATGTTGATTATCTGTTGTATGTGAATAATTTATGCTCAATACTTTTGCGGCAAGGCAAAAATAAAGAGGCTTTAAAATTGATGGAAGGGATAGATAAGCGCAAGAAGGAAAGAGCTTCGCGTTATAATTACATTGGGTTTATTGCCCTTTACATTAAAACCCTGGGGGAGAACGATCGGTTTAAAACGGCAGCAAATCTTGCCGAAAGTTATCTGGAAAGCTATCAGAAAGAAATATTCGAACATCGGTGGCATGTCTTCTTTTCATCCTATTTTAAGGTGTTGCTTAAGCTTGAGAATTTCAGGCGAATCATAAGTTTAGAAAGGAAATTTAAACTGCTTGAGAAAGAAAAGCTGTACCTGAAAACAGGACGTTACTCTCCAAAGATTTTTGCATATCTGCATTTGGCATTATTTAGTGAAGGAAAAATCACAGAACCTTTTTTCAGAGCCCAGTTAATTGAGGTTATTGAAGATTTTAGTAAACATGATTTTTCAGGAAAACCCATTCAGCGGCTTCTTAATGAGTTGTCAGTTTTGTTTCCTCGCTTAATCAAAGAAGTTAAGAAGGAATTAAAGGTAAGGGTGTAAAAGTGCTTATTAGTTAGAAAGCAAAGTAAACAAATAGCAACTTTAGAAACATCCATGCATTATTTTAAAGGCTATTTACTATTATTTATTTCCTGCTTTATTTTATATCTGTTTTTTTACAAATCATTAAAAATAATGGGTATTTCTTTGTTTTGTCACCCATCTTTTTTTCAATTGCATAGCACTCTTTATAATAAACAACATTGAAACCTGACTCTTCTAATTTTTCACTTAATTCATCTTTATCAAATCCATTGTGACCATCAAAATCATTGAGGTGTGAGTGAAAAGATCCATCCTCTTTTACCAAATCGGCTACACATAAATATCCGTTAGATGCTAATGTGGAATTGAATACTTTTAACGTCTTGTGAATATCGGTCATATGATGAAGCGTCATTAATGTATAGATTACATCAACTTTAGGAATAGGGATTTCATGGTTGAACAAATCAATTTTAAGAGGAGTGAAGTTTTTAATATTCCCTTTATCAATCTTTTCCTTTAAGACATTTATCATCCCTTCTGAATTGTCAACGAGAATGATCGATTTAAAGTTGTCTTTGAGTTTGAAACTTAATAATCCTGTTCCACAACCAAATTCCATCGCACTCATCTTATTATCAGGATGAATAAAATCATTTATTTCTTTGGCGAAAATTTCAGCTCTCTCTACCTTTTGCGGATCCTTATCCCATTCCAATGCCTGATTATCAAAATGCATACTAACCTTCTTTTATCAATATTAAACTAAAATTTATAGACCAAATTAATCAAATCGTAAACATAGGTTTGTGACAAAAAATACCAAATTACCTTATAACGATTGGATATAATTGCGCATTATGAACCAAATGCCTTTAATACATCCATTTTGCATCATTTTGTATTACATCATTATACCTGTATTGGGCAATTCTTAAAATCAAATCCTTTGGTAAGGATTTGTCATATGGAAACTGAATTGTGTCTTTACCGGTTTTAAATAAGGATAATTCATTTTTAAAAGGTTCCAGTGACGGACCGGTTGGCATAAAGGTTATATGGTTTTTAAAAGCGGAATAGGAGAATAAAATTCTCTTTTCAAAAAAGACGGGGTGGCCCCATTTCAATTCTTCAGTTGCATTGGGTGCAACAGATTTTAAAATAGATCGAATCTCATTTAGCTTTTCCTGTGCATAATCAGGTGCGGCTTTTAAATACTCTTCAACTGTTTTAGGCTTTGTCATATAAGAATAAATTGGGGTGACCGTCAATATTTATGGGTAGCAAACCTTATGATGTATTATTTTATCGAAACTGTTTTGGCTTCTGTTTTTGACTTGCCGACTGACAAATTTCACTAATTCGCTTAAGTCTGGTTTCAGGTCTCTTGGCCGAACCAATCCAGTACAACAATATTTTTTTATTCGACTTGCTTAACGTATCAAAGTATTCCGTCGCATTTTCATATTTTTTCAATTCTTCAGTCAAATCAGCTGGAATAACAAGTGCTTCTATTTCATCCATTTTTGTCCACGACCCGTTTCGCTTGGCAGTTTCTATACTATCATAGCCTGCCTTGGTCATTTGTTTGTTTTCAATGAGGTTAGCAACTTTCTTTTTGTTTATAAGTGACCAGGAACTATTGGGCTTTCGTTTACTGAAATATTGCATAAACCGATCGTCGTCAATTGTTTTTCGTGTACTGTCGATCCATCCAAAGCAGAGTGCTTCATCAACTGCTTCACTCCAGCTAATCGAAGACGCCTTTGCTGATGACTTATAATAAATTAGCCAGATGGCCTGTTTTGCGGCGTGATTCTTATCAAGCCATTGGCGCCATTCTGCTCTGCTTTTAGGGGTAAATGTTTCTATTTCTTTTTTAGTCATGCTTTTCTATTACCAACTCTATTTTGCCTGATTTAATTCGAATTGTTTCTCCCTGCTAGTGCTTGCTAGTGGGGCTGGCTACTCGATTGTGTTTTGTTATTTTCTAGTTAATTAATCGCCACTCTTCTTTTGTTTTATTGTCAAAAAACTGAATTATACCTTTGTCTTTAGCTTTTATTATCCATTTAATTCTTTCTGAATTTTTCATGGAAGTCTTGTTGAGTTTATACACTTCGTAATAATTCATATTTCCTATTACAGTGTCAGAAACGTAACTAATATTTATTGAATCAGAAACTGAACTATAGTAATTTTCTGAAGTATAGTAATCTTCCCAAAAGCTGAATGTAAAAATATCATTGTCTGATAACTTAATAGAAAAAATATCTTCATTTGAACTTCCATCTTCACTATATTTTTCACTAATTAAATATCCGTTTTCAAGCTCATTAGTAATGTAATATCCTTCATAATCCCATTCAACATCCATTGCTAAACCTCGAAATGAATCATAACCAGTTTTAAAAAAATCTTGTACTTCAAAAACAATTGTATCTACGTCATTCGTGTAAAGCAAACTATCTCCAATATTATAAGGTATCCAGCATAATAACTCATCAGGGAAACCATCAAACTCATATTTTAGACATGAATTAAAACCTACTAAAACAGTAATAAATAATATAATTTTCTTCATAATCATTATCTCATTTAGTGCAGTTTCTTTTTAATAAAACACAACGGTGGCTGGATGAAGTCGTGGCGCGTTAGTCGTGGTGTCGTGTCACCCGATAGGGGGACTAAGACGGTAGACAAAGGTGTCAGGACGAGGTAAACCAGCCATGCTTTATTCCAGCGTGTTAGGGGCAGGTTGTTTTCTCAATGTTTCGTTGCCTCAATTCCACGAGTAACCTTTGAAGGCAAAACAAACAAAAATTCGGCTAATGTTTGAGTAAATTCAATTGATTGTCTAGCATCGTCAACTGTTGGCAATGAAGCCTCTGCATCAGAATGTCTTTGGTCATTTGCATCTAAACGAACCTGGTGTGCCCATATCGACATTTCGTTTGTTAGTAATCCAATTTCTGTTGACTTGTTAATCCTATTATACAAACTTCCATCTGTAAGTCCTTTTTCTTTCAACATTGCATCAACTGCACTGGCACATAGCATTACTGAACCAGCAGGAGCAAATACGCTATCGATAGCTTGCTGTAGATAATTTTTCACTTTAGTTGGTAGTACTTCATTTACCGATGCCGGTTCTGGATAAATACTTTGAACTAATCGATTGTTTGGGTTGCAACTTGCAGTAACAACTCCACCACAACGTACACACCGATATGCTATCCAATTTCGTTGATTACTACCATTGTCTGCCTTGGTAGTAAATTCCTGAACAGCTGCGATTAGGTTCGGATTATCGACTGAACAATGTGGACATCGTTTTAGTTTTAGAGAGGGTTCTAAATTTGGCATAATTTATTTTAATTTTTGCGAAATACTTTGAAGTAATCGATGAGATTCATCTTGACGAGAAATTATTTGTCCGAGCCCATTGTTTGCAATTTCTGTCAAGCTAGAAATGTATAAAGTATTTAAGTAAGAAAGATACATTTGAGGGTCAGTATTCCAGTCTTTACCGAATTTTTGTTTGAAAGTTATTTTATTACTTTCAAAAGTCTTGTCAAAATTTGATGCCATAATTTTAATAGTTTAGAATTTATAATAGTAGTTTTCTGTTTTCTCAACTTGCCCCTAACTACCTTATATCCACTATTGCTATTTTATCTTTATCAAATTGCTGTATTACAAGTACAAAAACATTATTAATACTTGTAAGCGTTTTTTAAAAAGGTATCGTTTATAAACGGATATAAAATTGTCAACCTTGTTTTAGGTGTAAATGGGGAGGTAATTGAGTTAAGCTTCATCGTGTTTGGTTTAGTATTGATAACTACAAAAATAGCAGAATATGCCAATTATGCTAATCAAACATTTATTAAGTTTAACAGTAATGAGAAAAAAAATGCTTTTACTGCTTGGGAGGGTTCACTTTTAATAAGGGAAGGACAAAAATTACTGAGGGAAGGTAAAATAGGAGGGATTTAAATAAAAATATTGCCACAGGATGCAAAATACTCCGCCAGGAAGAGGAAAAGTTGATCAGGAGAGGAGTAATAGTGGTGGTTTTTCAAAAAATATTAGTCAGGACGGGATTCCTTTCCCGAGGATGTAAAGAACATTGGCGAGGATAAAAAAATTTAGCACCAGGACGGAGAAAACCTCGCCAGGAAAGGTCAAACATCGCCAGGAAGGGTTCTGTCCTGGAGAGGACAATAAAATCAAGGGTTTCAGAATTGCACCTGCGGATAAAATATTTCTGCAAATACCCTAAGCGATTGATTGACCCGTGGTCCGTTTAGCTGCACCATATGTTGATCAACTGCATAAACACGATTGTTTTTAACGGCTTTGAGTTCTTTGTAATGTTCGTGTTGGCAAAAAGCCTCCAGCATGCCCGGCTCAATCAAAATAATGTCAGGGTCTTTCTGCATCAGCGTTTCCAGGTTATAGTTCCAGCCATTAACATCCTGAGCGATATTAATACCTCCGGCTAAATTGATCATTTCGGAGATAAAGGTATCACCTCCGGCAGTAAAATCTCCGCCTTTACCAAATCCCACCACATAATAAACCTGAGGTTTGGGCTGGTCGGCAGGTATCAATTCAACGGTGTGTTTCATATCGGCCTGGATGGCTTTCCATAACGAATCAGCTTTTTCTTTTTCGCCAATCAGGGTGCCAACATTCATAATCAGATCGCCGGCTCCGCTAACTGATTCCTGACTCAGCAACCAGGCAAAGGGCATACCCAACTGTTCGATACGGTTGGCAGTTTCTTTTTTGAAATGAGTGGATGCCATCACCAGATCGGGTTTAAGCTTGATCATTACCTCCAGTGAAGGATCAATTAATCCGCCAATTGCCGGAATGGATTCTACTTCGGGAGGATAATAGCAGTAAGAGGTACGACCCACCAGTTTTTTCTCTTCGTGCAAGGCAAACATTACCTCGGTAATGGCTGGTGCACAGGAGATAATACGTTGAGGCACTTTATCCAGTTTTAATTCTTTGCCATTGCTGTCGGTAAACTGAACCGATTTTTCGTTGCTGCAATTGTTTGAATGGCACGATGCTATCAGAATAGCAATCAATACTATGGTGATGTTTTTAATCTTCATAAGGCATTAAAATTCGATACATTCCTGGGCCATAACCCCGTTTTTGTATGGGTGTTTAACATTGTTTATTTCTGAAACCAGATCTGCTTCTGCAATGATTTCAGGTAAAGCATATCTGCCTGTCAATACCAGGTGACGTTCAGGAAAACGACTTCTCATCTGTCTTATCAGCTCAATCAATTCATCGGCAGTGATCAGTGTCTCTTCAAATTTCTCAGGTAACGACAGGGCAATATTTATTTCGTCTAACAATATAAAATCATAACCATCAGCCATTACTTTGTGTTTAGCCAGCTCCCATGCCGACTGAACCGTTTCAACAGTATCTTCTTTTGAAACCGTCCAGGTGCAACCGGCACCAGCCTGGTAGTTCTCAACTCCTAAACGGTTCATCATGTTTATTTCGCCATAACCCGATTCAGGTGATTTCATAAATTGAATGACACAGGCTTTTTTATCATGTCCTAACGTGCGCATAAGCATACCCAGGGCAGAAGTCGTTTTGCCTTTTCCGTTTCCGGTTATTACTATGGTTAATCCTTTGGTCATTGGATGTTTGATGTTTTGATGTGAGATTTTTGATGTATAATGTAAATCTGGATTTCTAAAAGTCTATCAGTCTATTAGTCTAACGGTCTATTGTCTAACCGTCAATCAGTCTTCTTCTTGCTTTGGTAATGAAAGATCAGGTGTGGTTTCATATCTTCTGAGCAAACCCATTCGGCATTCACCCTGAATACTTCTTTTAAAAGTGCCGGCGATAAAACTTCAGTTGGAGTGCCATTGGCCACAATTTTGCCTTTATCCATTACCATCACATGGTCGGTGAATTCACTCACCTGATTCAGGTCGTGCAATACGGTAACAACCGTTTTGTTTTGAGTATCGGCAATCTCACGCAAAAGTTTCAATACCTCAATCTGATGATAAACATCGAGCTGTGATACCGGCTCATCCAGAAACATAATAGGAGTATCCTGTGCCAGTGCGCGCGCAATGATGGCCCGCTGACGTTCGCCACCACTAAGGGTTATTACCGATCGATGACGCAGGTTTTCGATATCAGTAAGCTGAAGTGCTTCCTTTACTTTTTGTTTGTCTTCCCTACTTGGTCCGGTAATACCCGAATAATACGGGTAACGACCCATCATCACTACTTCTTCAACCGTAAAGTCAAATTCAAGCAAGGTGTTTTGCGGAACATAACTGAAATAATGTGCTTTGTTTTCAATTTCTTCCGGTAAAAATATCTTACCTGATGAAGGTTTTTTGATTTGCAGCAGCGATTGTAATAAGGTGGTTTTGCCCGATCCGTTGCATCCGGCTATGCTGTAAAAACAACCTTTATAAAGCTCGTGCGATACGGTATCCAAAATTTTTTCATTACCCACTTTGTAGCAGAGATCTTCGAAAGCAAGCACGATGGAACGTTTTTGTAATTCCTTCTTTACTTTAGACATGGCGACGGCTTTTTTTGATTAGAATAAAGAAGAAATAAGGAGCTCCGAACAAAGCGGTTATGCTGCCAACAGGTAATTCGCCCGGTTGAACCAGTGTGCGGGCCAATGTATCGGCTATAATCAGAAAAACACCACCCCATAAGGCTGATAAAGGTAATAAACGACGGTTGTCGGCACCAATTAAGAAGCGCACCATATGCGGTACAATCAATCCTACAAAACCGATTACGCCACTGTACGACACCACTATGGAAACTGATAAAGCAGAAATAAGCAGGATGATGGCCACTTTTTGTTTTACATTGATTCCTAATGAATGGGCTGTTTCGTTTCCCATGGCCAGTAAATTCAGATCTTTACAGTATCTGAAAAGCATTACCAGTGAAAAAAGTACCACCGGACAAACAATGTAAATCTGTTTCCAGCTGATGGCATTAAATCCGCCCAGCATCCAAAAATAGATGCTTTCCATTTGTTCGCGATTAATCACCAGTAACAACGAAACAACGGCACCCAGCATTAAACTCATGGCAATACCGGCCAGTAACAAGGTGTTTTGTTCCGACTGTTTGAGGTTAAAGGCAAACCAGTAGACAATGGCCAGTGCAGATGCTGAACCCAGAAATGCAAAGAAAGGAATGCTGAATATGCCTGCCTGAAGTCCCAGAACAATGGCAATGGCTGCTCCAACTGATGCACCGGATGAGATGCCCAGAACATAAGGATCGGACATGGGGTTGCGAAATACCGATTGAAAAGCACCACCTGACGCTGATAACGCCATTCCGGCAAGTAATGCCATTGCAATACGTGGCAATCTTATTTGAAGTACAATCTGCCCAATTCCGGCATCAGCCTCGTTAGGGTTGAAAAAGCTCATCCAAAGCTGCGATAAAGAGACATTAGATGGCCCCAGTGTTAATGCTATAAAAGAAAGTAGCACTAACACTACCAGTGTTAGTGCTACTATCCATTTATATTTGGCAGATGTAATCATGCAATGAAATTAGTTTAAACTCAATTGAATGCCAAGTAAAAAATACCTGCCTGGCATTGGGTAGTATTGTCGGGTCTGATAATTTGTATCCCAGATATTATTGATTTTAAAGGTCAGTGCAGTTTCTACCTGTCCATCGAATCGTTTTTCGAATGACAGATTACCAATGTTATACTTTGGCATTAAAGTAGAATTGCTGGCTGATGTATATCGTTCGTCGACAAAACTGTGAGCGTAAATTAAGCGCAAACCTCTATATTCTCCAAATACGGCAGCAGCTGTTTTTGATTTTGGAACATAAGGCAGCAGATTTTCCGTGTCAGGATCAACAGCATCCTGGTTGGTATAATTAATGTTACAACCAATGCTGGCTTTGTTGATTTTGGTGTTTATACCGGCATGTATTTCCAGTCCCTGAATCTCGGCTTTATCCTGATTAAAAACCGTCCAGGTACCATCTTCAAGTTGTCCCCAGCTAATCCATTTTTCAAGGCTGTTTTTAAACCAGGTAGCCTGCACTTGAAATTCGGTTGAAGCAACAGTTTGCTCATAATGTAAACCGGCCTCAAAGTTAAATCCGGTTTCGGTTTCCAGATTTGGGTTGCCAACCTGAGTTCCCCCCGACCAATACAAATCGTTGAAGGTTGGGATACGATAGCTCGATCCGGCTTTTGCTTTGGCTGATAATCCACCCACTATTTTTTGTGTCAGACCAATATTACCGGTGATGGTGAAATCGCTGTCACCTGCTTTTTCGCCACGTCCGTTTAAAGTCACAAAGGTTCCGCTTTTTTTGTTCTTAATACCAAACGAAGTAAATGTGGCAAAACGATTACGTCCTTTTTCGTCTTCGTAAGAACTCGACTCAGCTTTTTCGTAGGTGTAATTTAGTCCTAAATTCCACTTTAACCAGGGGGTGAAGTTAAGATCCAACTCCGCCTCGTTGATAGAAGAAAGTCCTGTTGTTTTGGTGGTATCAGAAGTAGATGGTTTCTGATAATTGGTTTCGGTAGAGAATAAACCTGTTCTAATGGTAACAACTCCATTTTTGATGGGAGCTTTCCATTCTGCTGCTCCACGTATGGCCTGGTCGCGTTGTTCTGCATCAGAGGTTCTGCCTCTGCCCATGTCGCGTACTGTTGGAGCTATTTGTTTATCCACATCCTGGTACCATAAATGTACGCTGATGTTTTGTCCGTTCCTAAATCGGAAATGATTGTTCGACATCACCCCAAACTGATGCATATTGGCATTAGGCAGGTCTTTATCTACAGTAGTTGTAACACCTGAAGAAGTGTAATCACCCGTAAACGGAAAGTCGTTATCTGCCTGCTGATAATAAGTTCGTAAAACACCGCTGTAATTTTTGTTGCCGTACTGAATACCTGAAGCTCCGTTGAATCGTCCAAAACTACCGGCATTGATGGTCATAAACGATTTTTTAGCTTCATTGTAACGGGCTTTGTTATTAAGATAAATAACACCGCCAACGGCTCCACTTCCAAAAAGGGCAGAGTTTCCACCCATCTCCATTTTAATATCATCGGAAAACAGTAGGGGAAGGGTTGATATGTCGGTGCCGCCATTGGCGATGCTTTGTAAGTTAAAACCATTCCATAGGATAGGGGTTCGGTTGCTTCCTGCACCCCGGGCATTAATACTGGATGATCCTGTTCCGTAAGCATCAATGTTCATGGGAGAAAGGAATTGTAAAACTTCATCCATGCCCAGTGTTGATTTTTGCATTAAAAGTTGTTGATTAGGCTGATAAACAGTGCTGCCAGCATTGAAATTGCTCAAACGGTTTTCGGTGATATTCACCTCAGTTATCACAATTAATGTGTCGGTTGATTGGGCAACTGGCTTCAAAAATGCCATGCCTGATAAAAAGCCACCAATAAGGAGACGTTTTAAATAATTCATTTTACAAATAATTTATTCAATGGTTAAACTATTTGTAGCAGTTAGGAAAATGGAGAAGATAGATAGATTTGTCTAGAATTACCTGTCTGTCTCTTCGCTTTTACTCCCGAAAGCTACGATACCTTTGACTATGGCAGGTCTTCTGACTCACTCCTGAAAGACGCCTTCCCAATCGCGTGAAACGATCAGTGGCAAGTAGTGCCTTTCATCAAAATGGAGTTTACAGCAGCGGGTACTGTTCAGGATTTTCACCTGATTCCCTTTCAATCCGATTTGAATGACCGGATTTACCGTAATCGGTCGCAAAGGTAGAAAAGATTTTTAATGCGCAAACTTAAAATTTAAGGGGGTAGTATATTTTATAAAATTACCAGGCTAAAATACATGTGAAGGATTTGATATTACTGATTCATCACTAGTCAATTAACTAACTTCAAGAAAAAGTTTTGGATTATTTATGGAATTTAATGTAAGTTGGTAATCGCAAATATGAAAAACCAAAACAGCCTCATTGAATCTATTTTAAAAGTTTAATTAAATCCAAATTAGCAATGAACCGGATAAAGAATGCCTTGCGTTTAGCCTTACTTTTTGTTAGTTCACTTGTATATGCTCAGGATCCGATACCTCAAACCTATTGTAATCCGCTTGATATTGATTACACTTATATGATTTATAACTCCGCCTGGAATATTTCTTATCGCTCGGGAGCTGATCCGGCAGTTGTTGAGTTCAGAGGTGAATACTATATGTTTGTAACGCGTTCGTTTGGTTACTGGCATTCAACTGATTTAATTAACTGGGATTTTATTCGTCCGCAACAATGGTTTTTTGAAGGTTCCAATGCACCTACGGCATTTAATTATAAAGACTCTGTAATTTATTTTGCCGGTGATCCGGCAGGTTACGGAAGCATTCTTTATACCGATGATCCAAAATCCGGCAAATGGTCTTCTGTTGCATCCATTTCAAATAATATTCAGGATTCAGAGCTTTTTATTGATGATGATGAAAAAACTTATTTGTATTGGGGATCATCAAATGTTCATCCTATTAAAGTAAAACAACTTAATAAAGATGACCGGATGCTACAGATTGGTGAGCCAAAGGACCTGATCAATCTTAATGAAGAAGAGCATGGATGGGAACGCTTCGGTGAGAATAACTTTCATCCTACCATAAAAGAAGGTTATATGGAAGGTGCTTCAATGACCAAGCATAATGGCAAGTATTATCTTCAGTATGCTGCGCCCGGCACGCAATTTAATGTGTATGCCGATGGCGCTTATATCGGAGATTCACCAGAAGGACCCTTTACCTACATGGAAGGCAATCCGGTGAGTTTTAAACCCGGTGGATTCACCAATGGTGCCGGGCATGGAATGACCGTAAAAGCTACTGATAATCAATACTGGCATTTTGCAACCATGGCATTGGCATCCAATTCTCACTGGGAGCGTCGTTTGTGTATGTTTCCAACTTATTTTGATGCGGAAGGTATCATGCATTGCAACACACATTATGGCGATTACCCACGCTTTGGACCGGATCATCCTACAAAAGCAGGAAAGCATTGTGGCTGGATGCTTTTATCGTACAAAGGTAAAACCACCGTATCAAGTTCGGCTTTGCAAATAAAGAAAAGTACTGCTGATGATGGAGAATTCGATATTGAGGAAATGAAAGAAGAGCATACTACGGATGGTAAGCTCATATCAAAGGTTTTGACAGATGAGAGTCCTAAATCCTTTTGGGTAGCCAGCTCCAATGATGCCAACCAATGGGTAGAGATAGAAATGAATCAAATTGGTAATGTATATGCTTTGCAACTCAATTATCACGATCATGAATCAGGTATTTATACTCGTGTTGACGGTTTACGTCATCGTTATACAATTGAAGCCTCATTGGATGGTGCTAATTGGCAAACCATTGTAGATAAAAGCAATAGTTTTAAAGATACGCCCAATGCATATATTACACTGAAACAACCTGTTAGAGCTAAATATATACGGTATAAAAACATTGAGGTGCCGGGTAAGAATCTGGCCATGTCGGAGATACGTGTTTTTGGATTAGGTGAAGGTAAAAAGCCGGCCAAAGTATCCAACTATACAATCAGCCGTGAGGCAGACAGGAGAGAAGCTGTAATGTCGTGGAATGCTGTAAAGGGGGCTCAGGGGTACAATGTACGTTGGGGGATATCACCTGATAAGTTGTATCACTCATGGTTGGTTTATGATCAGGCAGAACTTAAAATACCTTCGCTGGATAAAGCAACCGGTTATTATTTCTCAATAGAGGCATTTAACGAAAATGGTATTTCAGTTTCAACAAAACCTGTTATGGTAAAATAGTGTTTTATCGTATAAAGAAAATATATTGTAAAGTTATCGAATTGTTCTGGCCTGATTTTTGTGTTAAGAATGGTTAATTAATTAGATGTAATATTAAAAATAACAGATCATCCAAAAGTGGTTGATTTAAATGAATAGTCTATCAATAGGTTTTGAAATTAATCGGTTTGTAGCATAATGATTAATAAGAGCATATCTTCAAAAATTAATCAAAATTGACCTAAAAGAGTGTTTTGTTAATGATTTGATTTATAATCTTTCATAGATAAATTAAATCATGAAATTTATTGGATTATCACCATTTGTTCAGTTTAAAGATTAATACAAGACGGTTAATTAGTTAAAGAAATAATTATATTTAAAATTATAAACATAAAATACAACCTAGCATAATATATTATGAAGAAATTTCCTTTATTAATCCTGCTAATGTTTGTTGCCACAACTATGTTTGGCCAGACTTCGAAATTGGAAGAAAATGCATTGTACAATAAGTTTATGTCCAAAGAATTGTCAAAGGAGATGTATTCTTCTTTTGCTGTGCGATGGAATAAAATTATTGACGACTTCAAAGAGTATCCCGAACTGCCGTTAGATGAAGATAGTGTGGTTCATTATACCTATGTAAGTGATTTCCCTGGTGTCAATAAAGATCATTTGTTCAACCAGTCGATGGAGTTTCTGGCCGTTAAGTTTGGCCTTTATCCTTCATTCATGTATGCGAACAAGGAGGATGGACGAATCATTTTCGATAATAGCTTCGAATTAATCGACAACTATACAGGTTTTTATACAGGTATCATTACTATTATTGATGAGAAGATTGTATTTGAATTTATCAACTTGTCGTATCAGGCATTTTTTAAGGGGCATTATTCCGGAAATGTTTGGGTAGAGGATAAGACGGTTAACACCGGCATTGATACAGCTTATCCGGTTATTTTAAAGGATCCTGCGCATTGGAGGTTATATCTTACTTTATTTGAAAAAACAAACAGTCAGATATTGACTCAGATAAATAGTTTCAGAAGTTTTCATACCAGCTATCCACTAAAGCGTAAACTATAGATATCAGAAGTAAAAACCTATCCTAAATCCTTATTTATGACAAAAAAAATTGTACTATTTGTATTGCTGTATTCAGTAAATACTTATTTGCATGCTCAATCATCCGATTCTGAGGTGACCAAATATAAACTTGGTTTGTCTTATTCATCGTTTGGGAGTAATGATGTGTTTCGGTTTAATGAATTGATAGGAGCTGCCAGTTATGACGGTGATAGTTTCTATAACATCGGGTTGATATTTAGTAAGCCATTGAATTCTTGGCTTGAATTGGAAACAGGACTGGAATACTCGCAACAAAGTATTTTAATTACACCTGCTTACGATCCGCAAAATGAAATAAAACCCTATAATGAGGATTTTGGACTGATTGAAATTCCGGTGCTTTTGAAACTGCGCTTTTTAAAGTATTTGTTCATTAACGGAGGAGCATTAATCAGTTTTGATACCAACGCTACAATGTCGGTTGACAGTCAGAATGGTTTAGGAGGGGTAATAGGAATTGGAGCGCAGTATGATTTTAAATGTGGCGCCGCTATTTTTGTCAATCCTTACTTTAAACTTCGTGCATTAATAGGTACCGAAAGGTATCAACAACATGTAGCGGAATCAGGTACTCGAATTGGTGTTACTTATAACTTTTAAAATATGACTTCCTTTTCTATTGATCCGGTTTTTATCATCATTATTGCAGTTGTTGGTTTAATTATCTTTCTGATTGCTTATTTTAACAATAATGCCCGAGTAAAGCGAAAACTCAAAAAGGCTCCTGTTAAGCGTGTATCTTCTTTTTATGCCGGCGATGTCGCTAAGGTGGTTGGTAAAGTTGAATTGGTAGATGAGCCATTAATAGCCCCATTGTCAGGTCGCCCTTGTGCCTGTTATCATATTATAGTTGAACAGCAAACATCATCCGGTAAAAACTCAAATTGGCATACTATAATTAATGAAACAAAGCATTGCAAATATCTCATTCGTGATGGGAATGCACATGCGATGGTTGATGACCGTGAATTGAGAAGCTACATTGTTAAAGATAAAAGTTATCGTTCAGGCTTTTTAAACGATGCAACAGATGTGTTGGAACGTTATCTGAACCAACATGGTTTGGAAAGTGAGAATATGTTGGGAATGAATAAAACCATCAGATATAAAGAAGGGGTACTTGAAAAAGGGGAAGAAGTAGCTGTTTATGGAAAAGGGAACTGGAAACAGGCTGAACAGTTGGGCTTACCCGATTATTATGGTAGAGTTCTGGTTTTATCGTCTCCCGATGATGACACCGTTTATCTTAGCGATGATCCTTCTACCCTGGGAGAAGGATCTTATAATTAATTATTTTGATTTCAGGATTATAAGTTTACGAATGAGAAGATTTTTACCATTATTTTTGATATTTATTTCAGCATGTCAAACCCTGCCGGAATCAGATCCATATATTCAAAAGCAGATTGACTTGGAATTAAGTGAAAGAGACGATCTAATAGTTGAGTTTGAAAAAAAAGAATTTATAAATCCTGTTAGGTATAAAGAGTATCGGTTATATGCGAGTAAACTATCAGAATTCACCGATGATATTTTAAATAAGTTAAATCAAACAGATTATTCATCAACAGGAACAGACTCGCTGAATTATTATTTTGATTGGCTTAGTTCCATTATTTTTCCATTTGATAATTCACATACTTATCTAAATAATCAAAAGCAGTTTTGTCATGAATTAATTGAAGAATCAAAAATACTTGATGTTAACGTGAATCATCACTTACAATTAAGTATCGTGCGTTCTCAGAATTATTGTCTTAGAAATTTATTGGAAGATCCAACAAGGGGTAATTTTAGTTTTAATAAAATTTATCCTGTTGTGATTGAAAATAGCAAAGTATTGAAAAGAGGTGAAGGTTATAGAGCCCGTATATTAATGGCTGCTGTCGATACATTGGCTCCTTCAATTACTAAGGTTAAAGGTCACACCATTGAAATTAATAACAATGGCGAGAGTGTATTAAATATTAAAACAGATAAGTCGGGTTCTTTTATCTGGGAAGGGGAATTGATTTGGATGAATAATTTTGATGGAATAAAGCGGGTTTTTAATATTGGAAGCGATTATACTGTTGAATAGTAATGGAATGTAGTTACTTAGAAATTAATAATCATGCTGCTTTCTTTAAATTAACAGCTATATGCCGCTAGAAAGCTACCGGAATAATATCATCTGCCTTTTGCATTATTTTGAAAATGGTTTCACCCAAATATTGTTTTTGTAATTCTTTAGAAAGTTCTTCCTTGTTTTCACTGAGGTTGAAATTGTGATTGCGTCTTTCAATCTGAATAGTAAAGAGCAATATGGCTGCCAGTATGGTGATTTTTGTTAATAAAGCGGTTTTATATCGGGTAATAATAAGACCTGTATTGATAGTAAGCGCAGCCACAACAATCAGAAATAAATCGTAATTATTCCACCACCAAACTTTACCCCAGCCACCAGTAAAATGGGCTGATGGCCAAAAGAAAGCTATTCCATCCCATGATCCTCCGGGTGTTATCATATCTTCTGTGAGGTGTCCCATATAACCCATAAAAAAGGCTATTGAATACCAAACTAATCGATTTAGACTCGTTATTCCAAATGCTTTAGCATAAGCCATGTAAATGAGGCTACCTATTAAAATAAAAAATAATGAGCCAACAACCGAATGGGTAAAAACATGATGCGAATACCAATGAGTATCCCAGAATATTTCATGACCACTTTGTTGAAGGTTAAACCACTTACCAAAGGTAGTATCAAAACCACCCCATTTTGATATAACATCCACATCGGGCAGAATACCTCCAAATCCACCTGCAATACCTATCCAAAGCTTACCTTTCCAACTTGATGAGGTCTGTGCTGCAACTGCAGTTGATAATGCCATTCCGGTTAAACCATGTGTAAGTATATCCATATAATTGTTTCAATTAATATTCAAACCTCAAATGTAAATAATTGTTCGACTTAATGAACTTTTGTTCCAGACGGATGCAATTGATACAATCTTATTAAAGTATAATACTATTATAGCCATCTGTAATAATACAAAGTCTAATTAGGTATATTAGGACAAATAAATTAGTATTATTTAACAGTTATGAAATTCAGACATTATACAAACATTTGTTTATCAATTCTTTTTGTTACGATGCTCTCGGCATGCAGTGTCCCATGCCAACAAACAGTAAAAGTAGTAGATCAAAATGCTGACGAAAACGTAATCAAATTGTATCAGTTTTTAATGCAGAGTGATACTTTGGGTATCATGTTAGGGCATGAAGATACTTTTGCATATGGTATCGGTTGGAAACATGATGGTGAAGTATATACCTCGGATGTTTATAAAATATGCGGTGATTTTCCGGCTGTATTCGGTTGGGATCTGGGACATATCGAAACAGGATCGCCTGTAAATATTGATACGGTGAACTTCGAATCAATGAAGAAATTTATTGTGAAAGCTCATGAAATGGGTGGCATCAATACAATTAGCTGGCATCCAACACATCCTTTAACTGGTGGCTCAACCTGGGATACCACTGTTGTTGTAAATCAGTTATTACCTGGCGGGGCTTTAAATGATAAATTCAATGGATGGATTTCGTCTATTGGTAACTTCTTTTCTGATTTAAAAGATTCAAAAGGACAAAGTGTTCCTGTTATTTTCAGGCCTTTTCATGAGCATAATGGAAGTTGGTTTTGGTGGGGTGATGGATTGTGCTCGGTAGATGAATATACCCAGTTGTGGAAATATACAGTAAGTTATCTACGCGATACTATGAGTGTGCACAATGTGCTGTATGCATATTCACCTAATATTGTAGGTTCAAAAGAAGAATACCTGGCCAAATATCCCGGCAATGAATGGGTTGATATAATGGGGGTTGATGTTTATGATTTTCCACATTATGGCATTAATTATGCCGAAGTATTACCCCGAAATCTTGAAATTCTGAAGTCAGTAGCTTTGGAGAAGAACAAACCTTATGCCTTAACCGAAACAGGTTATTTAAATGAAAAACCTGCTCAATGGTGGACCAATTCACTTTTAGAATTTACTAAAGGGTCCGGAATACGATGGGCATTAATTTGGATTAACCTTGAAGCAGCTCAGTATTATTTTACTTTTCCGGGACAACCCAGTACTCCTGATTTTAAAGAGTTCTACAATAGTGAAGAAACCTTATTTGTATCTGATTTACCAGAGATTTACTAAGAGATAAACATATTTAAATTGGCAAACGGTTGTTCAGTTAATTCTGAGCAACCGTTTGTTTTTTATGATAGTAAAAAGTTAGCAAAACAATGGTAATTGATATATGTTATAGATTGGTGAGTTATTAATGTATAACTTGTATGTTTATTTACCCAATAACTAAAATTCACCTGTTATGGCTTCATTTACAAAGCAGGATGCCCTTGATTACCACGAAAACGGCAAGCCTGGAAAAATCGAAGTAGTACCAACCAAACCTTACAGTACCCAACATGATTTGTCACTTGCTTATTCTCCCGGAGTAGCAGAGCCGTGTCTTGAAATTGAAAAGAATCCTGATGACATTTATCGTTATACTTCTAAGGGCAATCTGGTTGCAGTGGTTTCAAATGGAACAGCAGTACTTGGTCTGGGAAATATTGGAGCAGCAGCCGGTAAGCCGGTTATGGAAGGAAAAGGATTGCTTTTTAAGGTTTTTGCCGATGTTGATGTTTTCGATATAGAAGTCGACGAAACCAATGTGGATGAATTTGTGAAAGTTGTGAAAGCTATATCACCCACTTTTGGAGGAATCAATCTTGAAGATATTAAGGCTCCTGAATGTTTCGAAATAGAAAAACGCCTGCAGCAGGAATTGGATATTCCGGTCTTTCATGATGATCAGCATGGAACAGCTATTATTTCAGCAGCTGGTTTGATTAATGCGCTTGAACTGGTTGATAAGGATATATCAACCATAAAGGTTGTGGTTAATGGAGCCGGAGCATCTGCCATCATGTGTACCAGGTTGTACATTTCACTGGGTGTTTTACCCAAAAATGTGTACATGCTTGATAGTAAAGGTCTCCTGACTAAAAGTCGTGACGATTTAAATAAATACAAAGTTGAATTTGCTCAGGATAGTGATTTGGTTCATCTGGAGGATGTGGTTAAAGATGCTGATGTATTTTTAGGTCTCTCAAAAGGTAATGTCCTTACAAAGGAGATGGTTCAGTCGATGAACGATAATCCTATTGTATTTGCTTTGGCTAATCCTGTTCCGGAAATAAGCTACGAAGAAGCAAAGGCTGCGCGTGAAGATGTTATAATTGCAACAGGACGATCCGATTATCCTAACCAGATCAATAATGTTTTAGGTTTCCCGTTTATTTTCAGAGGCGCTTTAGATGTGAGGGCTAAAGCCATTAATGAAGAAATGAAAAAAGCTGCCGTTTATGCATTGGCTGATCTGGCAAAACAGGATGTTCCTGAAAAGGTTAATGCTGCCTATAAAAGTCAGAATCTGATCTTTGGTCGTGATTATATTATTCCCAAACCAGTCGATCCACGTTTGATCACTGTTGTTGCTCCTGCAGTAGCCAAATCAGCTATTGAAACAGGTGTTGCACGCAAGAACATAGATGATTGGGAAGTTTATCGGATTGAATTAATGAAACGTATGGGCTTATTCAATAAGCTGGTACGCGATGTAACCTATAAAGCAAAGTCTGATCCGAAGAAAATTGTTTTTGCCGATGCTGATCATTTTAAAGTGTTAAAAGCAATTGATATTGTTCGTAATGAAGGAATTGCTCAGCCGGTGCTGTTAGGTGACAGGAATACCATTCTTCAATTGGCTGAGGAAAATAAAATAAGTGTTGAAGGTTTACAGATCATCGACACTAAAGAACAGGAGCAGAAGGAAAGAAAAGAAAAATATGCGCAAATGCTCTTTGAAAAGCGGATGCGTAAAGGATTAAACAAGGAAGATGCCTGTCGTTTGATGAATGATCGTAATTACTTTGGTGTTATGATGGTGGAAGCTGGCGAAGCGGATGGTTTTCTGGGAGGTTTTGCAAGTAAATATGCCGATACCATACGTCCTGCACTTCAAATTGTAGGTTCCAATAATACCTTGAATCACATTGCGGGTATGTACATTGTGATGACCAAGAAAGGGCCTTACTTCTTTGCTGATACAACGGTTAACTATCAGCCGTCATCACGAACATTGGCCGATACTACTTTACTAACAGTAAATGAGGTAAAGAAATTTAATATCGAACCGGTTGTGGCGTTGGTTTCATACTCTAATTTCGGATCGACACGTCAGGGAAGTCCATTGAGAGTTCGAAAAGCGGTTCAGTATCTTCATGAGAATTATCCGGGCTTATTGGTCGATGGAGAAATGCAGGCCAATTATGCATTTAATGCTGAGTTAAGGATGAAGAAGTTTCCTTTTACCAAATTGGGTAGCAGAGAAGTAAATACAGTAATTTTTCCAAGTCTGAGTGCCGGTAATATTGCCTATAAAATGATGCAACAATTGGGACAGGTAGAAATCATTGGACCTGTACTTTTGGGCATACGTAAACCAATACATGTATTACAGATGCAGAGTTCAGTTCGGGAAATTGTGGATATGGCTTCGATTACAGTGGTTGATGCACAAACAAAGGATAATGAGATAATTGAATTGTAAGGAATCAATATTTAAATAAACAAAAATGGGATCAGAATCGATCCCATTTTTTATATCCTAAAAGGAAAATTGTTATTTTGCAAATTTAAACGATTGACCTCCAAGTTTGATAATGTAAACTCCATTTGCAAGGTTTTGAACCGAAATAAAACCTTTACCGGAGACTTTCTCAGAAATTAGTAGTTTACCACTTATTTGGTAAACAGCTAAATCTGTTAACTGATCTGGTGCTTCATACATAATGGAAGAGCTTGTTCTATCGTACCATGCTTTAATTTCAGTCATATCTGTTACGTCAACAGGAGTACTTCCTCCATTAATAGCTGTGGTTTTTACAAAATACCATTGTTGATTTTGATTCGCATCTATTTGATTGTCATATTCTATTATCGGATTACCATTGGCATAAGAGCCACCACTGTTATCAATGGAATAGCCGCTTTGCTTATTAATGATTCCATAAACATTGCCTGTTAAAATAGGTTCGAATTCCCATAACTGAGCATCATCATTTGTATCGGGTATAACCTGAATTAATGAATTAACCCTGCCATTTCCGCGCATGGCATAACCCGTTAGTTTGTTTACAATCTGAAAATATTGATCGTCAACCTTATTAATTTCCCAATTCTGGGTTTCTATATTATTGTCTGATTGCCATGAAACAAGCTTTCCATTAAGGCTTTCATTGTTAACATCAATAGAATTTTCTGTTCGCTTGTTGTAGATGCGGTAATAATATTCTTCAGCTTCAAATGGTTGCGATGGAAGATTGTCGTAGGTAAATTGTGAATTCAAGAATTCAATTCTGTCCATTACATAGCTTCTTAAAAAGTCAATTTCCTGAGCATAAGTAGGAAACCAGAATTGATTACGGTATACTTTTTCTCCTAATATATCCCACTTAACAAAGTTCTGTTGCTGAGATGCATCCAGCAATTCTTCTGTCTGGGCAATGTAGTCCAGCAGGTATTCTTCAATTCCGCTATCAACAATGGTGTTCCAGCGTTTAATCACTTCTTCAGCAAACCAAACATCTTTATACATTTGTTGAATCCAAAGAGTCTGACCTGAAACAAGAGTATGGGCATATTCACGCATTAATTTTTCAGTGGCGTCACCCAGTCGGTCATCGTTATTAAAGGCGATGTCAAAGTCCCATAACGGACCGAAGTAGAACTTATCATCGTTTCTCTTTTTTGAAATATACTGACTCCAGAATGAGTCGGAGTTACCTGTAAGCTCACAAGCAATGTACCAGTTTACAAGCGAAGCTGTATCAACCATCAATCTGTAACTTTGTTCCGGATCATCAAAAGGAGAATCAAAGAGACGGTCTTCAAATGTTTTTGTATAATTGGTGATATATTCCTGTTGTTGTGTGTTGATATCCTCTATTTTAGGATATTTGATAGTGATCGGCGTATTTCTGTTGGTTTCGAACCAATTATCTTCGGTATAGGCAAAGCCATCCAGTTCAAGAAGATAACCACCTGTTATCAGAGGCATTTCGGTATCGTCAATGGTTAAGGTTTCAACATCCACACGATTGGTGCGAACCTCAATTTGATCTGCAACCATATAATTACCAATGAATTCTCCATTCAAAACAACATCGATATAACGGGCCGATGAAGTAAATGGCATATCAATGAAACGGCTTATTTCAAAAGCAATTCCATTTCTTATCAACGATTTATCGCTGTAATTTGCTAATAAAACCCAGCTTTTAGCTTTGGCTGGTAAGTTTAAAAAGTTGAACTTGCTTGTGAATTTCAGTCGATATGGCTTTTTCTCAAATCCCCAGGTTGAGTTACCTCTGCCTCGTATTTCTATCTCTTTATTTGTAAATTCTTCAGTGGCATCTGAACTAAGTAAAGTTGCAGTCCCCGGAACATATTCTTCTGTGCTTTCAATAGGCGCAGCATTCAGTGTTTCTATATATAAGGTTGGAATATTTGTAAGCTGCTCCTGCGAATAACCTGAAATATAAGTAAGCAATAAAAGTAAAAGTAAAAGTTTTTTCATTCAGTTGGATTTATTCCTAATGTTCAAATGGAGGGTGTTTTCTAATATTAAATGTAGTAATAATTCAATAAATGAATGTGCTATAATTTGGAGCGCTAATTGATTATGTAGGATAAAGGCAATCAGTATAAATAGTTACATCCTGGCGTAACTATCTGTAATGCAGTGGTAAATGAATTTAGTGTTTCTCTAAAAATATTTAACACTTAATAAGTAGGTTGAAACTTTAGTAGAAAAAGTGTCATATTATTTAAATTATGAGCTAAGAATAATTTTCGGTTGCGTTATTTCTCACATATTCTTTTGGGGATACACCATAAAATGACTTAAATGAGCTGGAGAAATGGGATAGATTGGAATATCCCACTTCGTATGCCACTTCACTAATATTCAGTTTTTTATTGGTAAGTATATAGGCTGCCTGCTTCATTCTGATATTCTTAATGAAATCCCGTGCAGATTGATTGGTTAGTTCTTTTAGTTTACGATGCATATGAACACGACTGATTCCGACAGCATCGGCTAACATTTCAACATTCAGTTCCCCATCCGAAAGATTTTCCTTTACTACAGCCATTATTTTCTGCATTAATACCTCATCGTGCGATTTTAATTTAATTTCTTCAATTGGATGATTATTTGATTTTTGTGAAAGTTGAAGATAAATTCTTCTTCTGTTTTCAATTAGATTGGCTATTGTTTTCTTTAAGAAATCGCTGTTAAATGGTTTAAGAAGATACATATCAGCACCTGTTTCAATACCTTCGGCCCGGTCTTCGTCTTTTGATAAAGCAGTTAATAAAATTACCGGTATATGGCTGGTTGCGATGTTTCCTTTTATCTTTTTGCAAAATGTGATACCGTCCATAACCGGCATCATTATGTCACTGATGATTAAATCTGGTTTATCATCTTTGATAATTTCCATGGCTTGTGAACCATTTTCACATACAGTTACAACATACAATGCGCTTAATTCCTGCAAAAGATAATTTCTAATCTCATCTTCATCATCCACTACTAATATCTTGTAGTTTGTCAGATGCTTTTCGTTGTTGTTTGATTGTATTGGGATAACTGCATCTTCAACAGGAAGAACATCTGCGGGTGTTGGGATAAAATTATCGGATTGTAAGATATCTCTTTTGGGTAGATGACTATTGCCAAGAGGTAAAACAACAATAAAGTTGGTTCCATTGCCATTTGTTTTGCTTTCGGCATATAGTTTTCCTTTGTGCAATTCAACTAATGATCTTGAAAGGTGGAGGCCAATGCCGGTGCCGGTATTATACAGGTTTTCTTTGGATGAAGCCTGATAAAAGCGATTAAATATTTTTTCAAGATCGGATTTTTTCAAGCCGATACCGGTATCTGATACTTTTATTTCAACATGGCTGAATTCTTCCTTCTTTGAATTTTTTCTGGTAATCGGGTCAATGGCAATCTCTACTGTTCCTCCGGAGGGAGTATATTTGAAAGCGTTGGAAAGAAGGTTCAGAATAACTTTCTCGAAATTTAAGGGATCAATCCATACTTCCAAATCTTTGTGATTACATTCAATACGAAAATCTATTCCTTTGTTTTCAGCTAGTAATTCATAAGAATTAGCAACTTCTTTCACTATCTCATACAGGTTGGTTTTCTGGTATTTGATAAGTAGTTGACCCTTATCAATTTTTCTAACATCCAATAGCTGACTTACCAAACGATGAATACGATTGGCATTCAGGTGCATTGTTTGATACAAACGCATTGTTTCATCGTTGGATTTCTTTTTCAAAAGTTTATCCAACGGATCCAAAATTAAAGTAAGAGGAGTTTTAATTTCATGGGATATATTGATAAAAAATTGCATTTTATTTTCGTTGGTTCTTTCAGCCTCAACACGCAAAACTTTTTCTTTATTGAATAAGATAATTGCGTACAAAAAGAAAAATCCCAGTGCAATCCATAACACCTTTGCCCACCATGTTTTGTACCAGGGTGGATATATTATAATTGTCAGTTTGCGGGGTGTGGAATATTGTTCTTTATCAACACCCCGAACATAAAAATGATAGGTTCCATGACTTAGATTGGTGTAGGTAGCTGTACGGCTTAATGAATTGCTGGCATTCCAGTTGGTGTCAAATCCCTCCATTTTATACTCATAGCTGATGCGGCTTTGATTGGCTAATTCAACAGATGTAAAACTAATAGAGAAAACATTGTCACGTTCAGTTAAATGGATGGTATCTGCCATTACAATGGAACGGTTCAAAATGATATGTTTACCTGTTTTTTCACCAATCTCAACAGGATTACCAAAACGATGAAACTCAGTAAGCATTACATCACGGATGTTCCTGGAATAGTTGAAATAATCTTTTTTAACTTCAGTTACACCATTTATACCTCCAAAAAACAATTCATTGTTATCTGACTGATAAACTGCATTTCTCGAAAATTCATTGGACTGTAAACCATCCGATGCATAATAGGTCGTAAAGGTGGTGTCGGAAGGATTAAAACGACTTAAACCGTTATGTGTACTTATCCAAACCTGTTTTCTCTCGTCTTCAATAATGCTGCAAATCACATCGCTGCCTAAACCATTTTCGGTAGTAAATAACTCGGAAGTAAAATTATGAGTGTTTATTCGAACCAAACCACCATAAGTGCCTGCCCAAATATTTTCATTTGAATCTGAAACCAGGCTGTAAACAACATTGTGCGGGAGGAAGTTATTTTCTGTAGTAAAAATTTTTATTTCATTCTTTTCGGGTTGAGCATAAACTAATCCATCATAAGTTCCAATCCAGAAGTTATTTTCATTGTCAATGTGAATATCGTTAACCCATTTGGGAATTAATTGGTTTAGTGAGTCGGACCAGTTCAAACCTACTTTAAATGTTCCATCATTGGCATTATAACGGCATATTCCACCACCTAAAGTAGCCAGCCAAAGATCATTATTTTTACCTGGTTTGATGGCTGTAACTTTATCGTTTATTAACGAGAGCTTGTTTTCAGGATCGTTTGTATAAGATTTTAGCTGTTTAGTTCTTGTATTATAACGAAGTAATCCGTTAAAATAGGTTCCAATCCATAAATTATCATCTTCTGAATCATATAAACTCAATACGTTATTTCCTTCTCTTTCGCCTTTTTTATTTCTAAGTTCAATGGGTTCAATACTGTTTTTTGTGCGGTCTAATTTATAAATGCCATCACCGTCTGTTCCGATCCATAAAGTATGATCCGATCCCTCCAGTGCAGTGATGCAGTTAGAACCAATACTGTTCGCACTAAATGCACGATATCCATAATGATTAAACATCTCAGGGGATTCAGGAAACAGGAACAATCCTTTTTGAAATATGCCTAACCAGATATTACCAACATTATCTTCAATAATTGAGTGAATTTTACTTCTTGAGAAATCGAATGAAGAACTACCCGGATTCATCTGCTCCAGTTCATCAGTTTGATTATTTAATCGTAATAATCCTTTCCCATCGGTTCCAACCCATAGTCTTTTTTTTGAATCGAATAAAAGTGATTTAACCGGTAAGTTTTGTTTGTTGGCAGTTGTTATTTTCTTGAATTTACCTGTTTGCTTGTTATATCTGGTTAGACCTGCCTTTAAACTGGCAATGTAAATATTGCCTCTGTTATCTTCGCTAATGTCAGTTATGTCGTTTCCCGGAATGTGATTGGGTTCTTTCTCTGTCTCTGAAAACTTTAAAATTTCTCCCGTCTCAGGGTTATATGAGTTTACCCCATTGTTGTCAGAGCCAATCCAGATTATGCCGTCACGATCGATATGAATACATTCAAGATAAAAACTACAAAGCTGTTGATTCAATCGTGTTGAATATCTGGGACGCTTTGATTCATTTTCTATTTTTAGCAGACCATAGCGGGATGTTGTTACCCAGATATCTCCATTTGAGGCCTCTTCAATACCACTAATATAGGGGTGGATTTGCTGATCATTGATATAAACTTTAATTTCTTCGAATGTTTCAGTTATTGGGTTGTATACCTGTAATCCGTTAATCTGACCTACCCAGAGTTTTCCAGTTTTATCCTCATAAATGGCTGTGACGAAATTAGCTTTTAAGCTTTTTTGTTTTCCATTAAACGATTTAAATTTAATACCATCAAATCGGTTTAATCCATCTTCTGTTGCTACCCATATAAATCCAATATGATCCTGATACACCTCATTTATCAGACTATTGGATAAACCTTCGTTGAAATCGAAAAGTCTTTTTTTCTGACCTAGAGAGGATGTTGAAATTGAAATAAAAACAATAAACAGAAAGATGAAAGCTGATCGCATAATCCATTTTTGGAAAAACTGAATTCTAAAGTAACAAAAATTAACAATAGGAAAAGAAGGCCGTTTTTGTTTTTACTGCTATTTGCAACTAATGTAACGTACATTAAAATTTATGTAACGAGAGTATAAATGGCTTAACTAAATGTAAACTTGTTGTTACGCTAAGAAAATAGTTAATTGGTTAATTGCTGTTAAATTTGAAGTATTCAGTTTTATCAAAATTTTAAAATCCGCTTATGCTAACTAAAAGGTGTTTTCAAATCTGTTTTTTACTCTTTCTTGTTCTATGGGGATGCAATAATTCAAATCAAAACACAGATCGTTCTTCAAGTTTTGAACAAAGAGTCGATGATTTGGTAGCTAAAATGACTTTGGAAGAAAAAGTAAGTCAATTGCAATATGAATCGCCAGCTATACCTCATTTGAATATACCTGAATATAATTGGTGGAATGAATGTTTGCATGGTGTTGGTCGTTCGGGTTTGGCAACTGTTTTTCCACAGGCAATTGGGATGGCAGCTATGTGGGATGATGAATTGATGTATGAGATAGCAAATGCCGTTTCAGATGAAGCAAGGGCTAAATACCATAAATATCAGAAAGAAGGTAAAAGAGGGATTTATCATGGCTTGACATTTTGGACGCCTAACATTAATATCTTTCGTGATCCGCGATGGGGAAGAGGTATGGAGACATACGGAGAAGATCCTTATCTATCAGGAGAGCTAGGTGTGGCCTATATTAAAGGACTTCAGGGAAATGATTATGTTTATCTTAAACTGGTAGCAACAGCCAAGCATTTTGCGGTACACAGCGGACCTGAATCTAACAGGCATAGTTTTAATGCCATACCATCAGAATATGATTTTCTGGAGACTTATTCTCCACAGTTTAAGAAAGCAGTTGAAGAAGCGGATGTTTATTCAGTTATGTGTGCCTATAACAGGTTGAATGGATTACCCTGTTGTGGAAATGAGCGATTGAGTAATTTGTTAAGAAATCAATGGCATTTCGATGGTTATATCGTTTCTGATTGCTGGGCTGTGGCTGATTTTTATACTCAGAATGCACATGAGGTTGTTAATACGAAAGCAGAAGCGGCAGCAATGTCGCTAAGAGCAGGAACAGATTTAAATTGTGGAAATTCATATCCTGCTTTAGTTGAGGCAGTGGAAAAAGGGTATGTGAATGAATCTGACATTGATATCTCTGTGAAGCGATTGTTTTTAGCTCGTATGAAATTGGGAATGTTTGATGATGATAGTCAAGTGCCTTATGCTTCAATTTCTGAAGATATTATTGATTCGGAACAACATCGTCTGTTAGCTCTGAATGCAGCACGGAAATCAATGGTATTATTAAAAAATGATAATGACCTTCTGCCTTTATCCAAAAGTTTGAAGAAAATTGCTGTGATTGGACCCAATGCCGAACACCAGGAGGCTCTTTTAGGAAACTACAATGGTTATCCTGCTGAACCGATTACTCCGTTTAAAGGAATCAGTGAAAAATTACCGGATGCTGATGTTATTTATGCGTTAGGTTGTAAACATGCAAATGAACTGCCTTATTTGGAAGCTATTCCTGGTGAATTCTTGTATTCAGATGAGTCTTTAACAGAAAAAGGTTTGAAAGCTGAGTATTTCAATAATTCGGTTTTTGAAGGAGAGCCTGTGATTACCCGAATTGATTCAAATCTGGATTTCCAATGGTGGGATAAAGGTCCTGGTGAATCGGTGAACGGTGACGAATTCAGTGCTGTCTGGACTGGTTTTCTGGTGCCTGAGAAAACGGGTGAATATACAATTGGAGGACAAGGTTTTAATTCATTTAATGTATGGCTGGATGATGAACCGATTTGTGAGCAGGAAAGTGAACATGATCCGGCAAAAAAGTACGTTCAAATGGTTTTGGAAGCAGGAAAGAAATATAAAATCAAATGTAATTTCAGTCATAAAAACTCTGAGTACGCTTTCGCTCAGTTATTATGGGAGGCACCTAATGATAACTTACAGGTTGAAGCCTTAAAAGCAGCTGGTAATGCTGATGCTGTAATTTTATGCATGGGGTTAAGCCCTCTGCTTGAAGGTGAAGAGATGAAAGTGGAAGTAGAAGGGTTTGCCGGCGGCGACAGAGTTGAAATTGGATTACCAAAGGTACAGCAAGAACTGATCAGGAAAATTGTTGCTTTGGGACGTCCTACTGTTTTAGTATTAATGAATGGCAGTGCCCTAGCTATTAATTGGGAAAATGAAAATGTACCATCTATTCTGGAAGCATGGTATCCAGGTCAGGCTGGTGGTCAAGCTATTGCAGATATATTGTTTGGTGATTACAATCCTTCAGGAAGATTACCTCTTACTTTTTATAAATCAACAGAACAGCTGCCAGATTTTGAAGATTATAATATGGAAGGAAGGACTTATCGTTATTTCAAAGGTGAGCCGCTGTATGCTTTCGGACATGGTTTAAGTTATTCCACTTTTGAATATTCCAATTTGTTAATGCCTTCAGAGGTTTTTGCAGGCTCATCAATGACGGTTACTGTTGATGTAACCAACACAGGTAAATACGATGGAGAAGAGGTGGTTCAGTTGTATGTTTCACATCCAGATATGGAATTTAAAACAGCTATCAGAAGTCTGAAATCATTTAAAAGAATTCATTTAAAAGCAGGTGAAACTAAAAATATATCAATGGTTCTTCAGCCGGAAGATATGGCAGTTCTGACTGATAAATATCAATACATTATCGATGGAACAGCCTTTAAAATAAGTGTTGGTGGAAGTCAGCCTTCGGAACAATCGATTATTGAAAAGAATACAATTGAATCTGACGTAAATATTCAGCTAATCAATAACGAAGTATTAGTTCTTAAATAACGATATGAAAAACTTTCAATTGCTGCTCTTAGCTCTAATATTTCAATTTTCGTTGCAAGCTCAAATCGATGGAAGTGACTTATGGTTTACAGAAAGTACTCTGAATAGTCAGAATTATTTATTGAAACCTAAGTCTGTTGTTGTATCGGATGCGGAAGGTAGAATTACACTTGCTTCGAATGAGCTGCTTCATGGATTAAACAGACTTTTTAAAACATCAATTAAAACTAAGCATAAAGTCAGTAAGGAGAGTGTATGGCTTTCTTTATCTGTTAATTCGGATATTAGAAAGTTGATTGATACGAAAGAATTAGATGAATTAGGCTCCGATGGCTTTATCATTAAGTATATCGATGAAAAGAAATCAGTTTTGATAACTGGAAACACTGAAATTGCTGTTTTGTATGGAGTATTTCATTATTTACGATTGTTGCAGACAATGCAGGTAAATAAGGATGAATTAATTATTACTGAAATACCAAAATATAAAATCAGAATTCTTAATCACTGGGATAATCTGGATGGATCTGTTGAACGAGGTTATGCGGGAAGATCGATTTGGAGATGGAATGAACTGCCAGAAAAACTCAGTCCGAGATACCATGAGTACGCAAAAGCAAATGCTTCAATTGGTATTAACGGAACGGTACTGAACAATGTAAATGCCAATCCTCAGATATTATCAACTGAATATTTGCAAAAAGTCAATGCTATTGCAAAAGTGTTGAGACCATATGGCATCAAAGTTTATCTGTCGGTGAACTTTGCATCACCTGCTGTATTAGGCGGTTTGGAAAATGCGAGTCCAAAGAATGAGAAGGTAAAGGAATGGTGGAAGGAAAAGGTGAAGGAAATATATGATCTGATTCCTGATTTTGGTGGCTTCCTGGTCAAGGCAAATTCAGAAGGACAGCCCGGACCGATGGACTACGGATGCACCCATGCCGATGGAGCCAATATGCTGGCAGACGCATTGCAACCTTATGGTGGAATTGTTATGTGGCGTGCATTTGTTTATAATCCCAAAGGAAATGACAGAGCCAGACAAGGCTATGAGGAATTTTATCCTTTAGATGGTCAGTTCAGACAAAATGTGATGATTCAGGTGAAGAACGGACCTGTTGATTTCCAGCCGAGGGAACCTTTCAGTCCTTTATTCGGGGCTATGAACGAAACTCAACTAATGCCTGAACTACAGATTACACAGGAATATCTTGGATTTTCTGATCACCTGGTTTATCTGGGTACTTTGTATCAGGAATTTTTACAGTCAGATACCTATGCAGATGGTGAAGGAGCAACTGTTGCAAGGGTAACTGTAGGTTCAAAAGGTAATGATCATTTGAATGGTATTGCCGGGGTGGCAAACATTGGCCAGGATAATAATTGGTGCGGACATCATTTTGCTCAGGCTAACTGGTATGTTTTCGGGCGTTTGGCATGGAATCCTGACTTAGATGTTAAGATGATTGCAGATGAATGGACCCGTCAGACATTAACTCAGGACGATAAGGCTGTTGAAGCGATTGTTGAGGTAATGATGAAATCGCGGGAGGCAACTGTCAATTATATGACTCCTTTGGGCCTGCATCATCTTATGGGCTGGGATCATCATTACGGACCTGAACCCTGGTGCGAAATTGAAGTTGCAAGGCCTGATTGGTTGCCAACCTATTATCATAAGGCTGATTCCTTGGGTATTGGTTTTGATCGTTCTTCTTCAGGTAGTAATGCTTTAGAGCAGTATCAGGCTCCATTACAAAGTATGTTTGATAATGTAGCTACCTGTCCCGAAGAATATTTGCTGTGGTTTCATCATGTACCCTGGAATTATCAAATGAAAAGCGGCCTCACTCTTTGGAATCAACTGTGTTTGAAATACCAGCAGGGTGTTGATGAGGTAAGAAAATCGCAGGAGATGTGGAATACGATGGAACCATTTATTGATGAAAAACGGTTTGAAGAGGTTAAACAAAAGATAGCAATTCAGCTAAAAGAAGCCATTTGGTGGAAAGAAGCCTGTTTACTTTATTTTCAGACCTTCTCAAAATTGCCTTTCCCCGATGCCATTGACAAACCTGTGCACAAACTGGAAGAACTAAAAGAACTTAAATTTGATAAGAAACATCATAACTGATGAAAAGACTAACCATGAATAAGAAACTTTTTTGTAGCAAGTATTTACTAATAATTTCATTTTCAGTACTCATTTTTTCATGCCAAACTCCCATGAAAGAGGAAGGTTTAAAAGATGTACTGAGTGATAAATTTATTATTGGTACAGCATTGAATAGCAATCATATCTATGGAACGGATTCTGCTGGTATCAATATTATCAAAAAACATTTTAATTCGGTTGTAGCTGAGAATTGCATGAAGAGTGAAGTGATTCATCCCAAAGAAGATGATTACAACTTTACCAAAGCAGATCAGTTTGTGGCTTTTGGGCAGGCTAACAGCATGTTTATTGTTGGCCACACCTTAATATGGCACTCACAATGTCCCGATTGGTTTTTTGTTGATGAGGAAGGAAATGATGTTAGTCGCGAAGTGTTAATCGAACGGATGAAGAATCATATCAATACCATTGTTGGTCGATATAAAGGAAAGGTTAAAGGCTGGGATGTTGTAAACGAGGCTATTGAGGATGATGGCTCATGGCGGAAAAGCAAGTTTTATACTATCATTGGGGAAGAATATCTGAAACTGGCATTTCAGTTTGCTCATGAGGCTGATCCTGATGCTGAATTATACTACAACGACTATTCGATGTTTCAAAAAGGTCGACAACAGGGAGTTGAACGTTTGGTGCAAATGCTGAAAGATGATAGTTTGCGGATTGATGCTGTTGGTATGCAGGCTCATTATGGGTTAAATTATCCGTCAATTACTGAATTTGAGAATGCAGTTACCTTTTTCGCAGGATTAGGTGTAAAGGTAATGATAACAGAACTTGACCTATCGGTACTGCCATCACCTTACGAGACAATGGGAGCCAATGTTGCTGATCGCTTTGCTTATCGCGAAAGTATGGATCCAATAAAAAATGGCATGACAGATTCCATCGAAGCGCAATTTACGCAGCGATATCTTGATTTCTTCAAATTGTTTCTCAATCATCAGGATAAGATATCTCGTGTGACTCTTTGGGGTGTAACAGATAATGATACATGGAAAAACGACTGGCCTATAAAAGGACGAACTGATTACCCATTGTTGTTCGATCGTAGCTATCAACCCAAAACAATTGTAAATGAAATAATCAAAGAAGTAGCAAGTCAAAATAATTAAATCATAAAAAAATGAAGAATCCGAGATATCTGGTTGATCATATGTACACTGCTGATCCTGCAGTTCATGTTTTTAATGGAAAAATTTATATTTATCCCTCACACGATATTGAATCGGGCATCCCCGAAAATGATAATGGAGATCATTTTGATATGCGCGATTATCATGTTTTTTCGATGGATGATATTGATGGTCCGGTTACCGATCATGGTAAAGTACTTGATGTTAAAGACGTGCCTTGGGCTGGTCGTCAGATGTGGGATACTGATGTGGCCTGTAAAAATGGAAAATATTATATGTATTTTCCGGTCAAAGATAAAAACGACATATTTCATATTGGTGTGGCTGTTAGTGATACACCCGAAGGTCCTTTTATTCCCGAAAGTCATCCTATGTTAGGAAGTTACAGTATCGATCCATGTGTGTTTGATAATGGAAACGGAGATTATTACATGTATTTTGGTGGGTTATGGGGCGGTCAGCTGCAACGCTATCGTGATAATAAAGCACAGGAGTGCGGGGCAGAACCTGCTGATGAGGAACCTGCTTTGTGTGCAAAGGTTGTGAAACTGGCTGATGATATGCTGGAATTTGCCGAAGAACCAAAAGATCTTGTTATACTGGATGAAAATGGAGAACCACTTAAGGCTGGCGATCATGATCGAAGATTCTTTGAAGCTTCGTGGATGCATTATTATAATGGCAAATATTATTTTTCATATTCAACCGGAGATACTCATTTATTGTGTTATGCTACAGGTGATAATCCATACGGACCTTTCACCTATCAGGGAGTTATTCTGACACCCGTGGTAGGTTGGACCACACATCATTCAATTGTTGAATTCAAAGGAAAGTGGTATTTATTTCATCATGATTGCGTTCCTTCAAATGGAAAAACCTGGTTGCGCAGTTTGAAAGTGGTTGAGTTGGAATATAATGAAGATGGTAGCATAAAAACCATAGAAGGAATGCATAATTAGGCAATAGTATATAATCAGTTGTCAGTAGCTAGTAGTCAGTAGCTAGTAGTTAATTATAAGGTTATTAGCTTATTTCGTAAATGTAAATATGATACAGAACAACTCGAATTATCCAGGTCAACATTATCTTATTGCTATTTTCCATTGATAATCGATATGACTGATAGATTAATTGCTTCCATCTTTGGTCCCCAATCAAATATCATACATTTAAACATCTCACATCATACATCAATTTAGTGTATCTTTGAGAGTAAACTAAAACAGTTAAGTCATGAATAATTTTCATTTCCATAATCCGGTGAAAATCCTTTTCGGAAAAGGTGAGTTATCCAATTTTAAAAATGAGATTCCGGTTGGTTCGAAAGTAATGATGCTTTACGGCGGTGGAAGTATCAAAAAAAATGGGGTATATGAAAAAGTGCAGGAGCAATTAAAAGATTTTGAAGTAATTGAATTTAGTGGAATAGAGCCCAATCCTCACTACGAAACACTTATGAAAGCAGTGGAGATTGTGAGAGAAAAAGGAATTGACTTTTTGCTGGCTGTAGGGGGTGGATCGGTTTTAGATGGAACAAAATTTGTTTCAGCGGCTGTTCATTATCCAAATGGTGATCCATGGAATATTCTTTCGAAAGGTGATATAAATAGTATAACCAATCCACTGCCAATTGGTGCTGTATTAACACTTCCTGCCACAGGTAGCGAAATGAATGGAAACTCGGTTATAACCAGAAGTGAAACAAAAGACAAGTTAGGGTTTGGTACTCCTTTGGTAATGCCTAAGTTTTCAGTGCTGGATCCAACAGTTATTTCTTCTTTACCCGAACGACAGGTGGCTAATGGTATTGTAGACGCTTTTGTTCATGTGATGGAGCAGTATCTTACTTACCCGGTTAATGCACCTATTCAGGATCGTTTTGCCGAAAGTATACTTTGTACTTTAATCGAAGAAGGTCCTAAAGTAATGAAGGATAGTTCGGACTACGAAGCAGCAGCTAATTTTATGTGGGCAGCAACCATGGCTCTGAACGGATTAATTTCAACCGGAGTACCTCAGGATTGGAGTACACATATGATTGGTCATGAACTGACAGCTCTTCATGGAATTGATCATGCACGAACCTTAGCCATTGTATTACCTGGGGTAATGCAGGTGATGCTGCAAAATAAAAAGGATAAAATATTACAATATGGGGCGAACGTGTGGAATGTTACCAACGGAACAGAAGAAGTGAAAGTTAACGCAACTATTCAAAAGACTGTTGACTTTTTCGAGTCTTTAGGAATCAAAACCCGGGGATTTGAATATGGTATAACAGAAGCAACAGTTGATGAAATTAGCAATAGATTTGAACAAAGAGGTGTTAATGCACTTGGTGAGAAGGGTGATTTAACTATTGATAATGTAAGACAAATACTAAAAATGCAATTGTAGCGACTTTTTAAAATCATTAATACAAAGGCGATAGATTTTTATTTAAATCAATCGCCTTTTTTTATGTGTTATTCCGTGACTTACAAACTCAATTTTTGGTCTGCGTTACCTTGGTTTTTCTGCTGGTATCAAAATGATAATAGAATATGTACATTTTGTTAATTGTTACCTGTATTAAAAGTTTTGTAACGAATAGAAAAGTATAAAACTCATTCTCATAGTAATTTAGGTGAGTTGGTTTGTTTGTGTGAAAACATATTCATCAACAGTATTAAATCCTAAAAATCTATTTTATGAAAAAACTTTTACTAATTGTTGCTTTGGCAGTAATTTCTACTGCACAATTAATGGCAGATAACTATTTAAACGTTACCAATATTCCAAATGGTACTGCCGGAGAAAGTCTTACGGTTTCTATTAAATATACATCTGATGTAGATCGTAGTCTTATTTATTCCATTTATTCTTCAACCAGTGATGGAACAAGTGTCGATTGGGGCACTCAGTGGGCATGGGTTAATAATGAAGTTTCCATAACAGCAGGTACTGATGTTGAAACAGATATCGCTATTAACCTGCCTCAGCGATTAAATTCAAATGATCTGGATGATGGTATTAATTATTTGTTGGTGTTGGAATTTGGTGATTATTCAGTGGGTTCTTATAACGGAAATGTTATGACAATAGCCGAAACAACTAATCCTTATACATGGGCAGAATTAACAGCTGATCCGCCAGGTACTATTGAACAGGGAGAGACAATAACATTAAATTACAGATACAGAGCAGAGACTGATTCAAAATATTGTCTGAAAGTTGCATTATCAATTTACAACGGGTATACCTATGTAGCTGATAAGATTGGACATTGGGTTGAGAACTTTGACGGACAACCTGCTACGGGTTATATAAATGAGCAATTTGACCTTCAGGTACCAGGTGATTTTCCTTTATCAACAGATTTAGCTTCCGGGGAAAGATATGTGATTGAAGTTGGCGTATCCGGCGAGAACTGGGCCTGGATAGGAATCAGTACAAAATATGATGTAACCATTTCAGCTGCTACAAACATAAAAAGCAAGGGTGCTAAAGGAATTAATCTTTACCCAAATCCTGTAAAAGATATGTTAACCATTGATGGGGTTACACTCGGTAAAACCCTGATGATATACAGTGTAACAGGTGCATTGGTAAAAAGTGAAATCTTAAGTGACAGTAAATCTCAAATGGATGTTTCTGAACTTGCAAAAGGTATTTATTTCATAAAGACTGACAATAGGACGATTAAGTTTATTAAAAACTAACCATTTAAGTTTCATAGTGCAAAAGGCTGCTGATAATAAATCAGATCGGCAGCCTTTTGATCTGTTATTCCCTTGCAGCAAGCTAACTAAAGCAAACGGTTTGCATGATGTGTTGCTATGACATTTTAGACAAATCTGTTTTTAAATCTAAATATTTATGAAAATAATCTATGGACGAAGGAGAAGATTTCTTTTGATGCTTTTCCTGATCATTTCAGTGCCTTTATGGGCACAAAACATTACAGTTAAGGGTAAGGTGACTGATTCCGGAGGAGGACCTTTACCTGGCGTGAACATTGTAATATTAGGCACATCACAAGGAACAATAACAGATATTGATGGTAATTATGGGTTAACGGTTCCGGTTGGAAGTCAGCTTACCTTTAATTTTATTGGTTTTATTTCTCAGACAATAACAGTAACGGATCAGACTAACATTGATGTTACTTTGCGAGAAGACATGGCCAAGATAGGTGAGGTGGTAGTGGTTGGATATGGCCAGATGAAAAGAACAGACTTAACCGGTTCGGTAGTGTCGGTGGCCAGTGATGCCATTGAAAAAACAGTAACTACTTCTCCTGAACAGGTGCTGCAAGGACGTGCTGCTGGTGTTCAGGTTCAACAAAATAGTGGTGCGCCCGGAGGTGGTTCTTCCATCAGGATTCGGGGAATCAGTTCATTAAACGGTTCAAACGAACCCATCATTGTTATTGACGGCGTAATAATCGATGGTAATACCGGATCGAGTGCTTCCAATGCACTGTCTTCAATCAATCCGGCTGATATCGTATCGATGGATATCCTTAAAGATGCTTCTGCAACTGCCATTTATGGTTCCAGAGCTGCCAATGGTGTAATAATTATAACAACAAGAAAAGGTGAAAAAGGAGATGCCCGAATAAGCTACGATGGTTATATGGGATGGCAGGAAATGCCAAAGAAACTCTCATTATTAAATCTGCAACAATATGCAATTCACAAAAATACCCGCGCTGAAATGGGTATTGTGCAATGGGATAATAATTTCGTTCGTCCTGATTTATTGGGTGCCGGTACCGACTGGCAGGATGAATTATTTACACAGGCAATGATGCAAAGTCATAACTTGTCTGTATCAGGTGGTACAGAAAAAAGTACTTATGCCTTGGGTGCCGGTTATCTCGATCAGGATGGTATAGCCATTGGCTCAGGCTTTGAACGTTTAAACCTAAGAGGAACATTTGATTCACAAGTAAAAGATTACCTGAAGGTAGGAATCAATTTCGCATTTAGTAACTCAAAACAAAATACTACCGTTTCGGATGATAACCTGATTATGACAGCCTTAAAACAGACTCCTAATGTGGCAGTTCGTAATGCTGATGGTTCGTTTGACGGTCCTGATACAGATGAATACGTACAAAACAACCCTGTTGGTCTGGCAATGATAAAAGACAACCGCAATGAAAGTATGAATATTCGCGGAAACACATATGCTGAAGCTGAAATTATTGAAGGGTTGAAAATTAAAACTGAATATGCCTTTGATTACGGAGTGGGTAATACTTACACATTCAATCCATCCTATACTTTTGGTGCTATTACTAATGAAGTAAGAGAAGGCTCACGATCGAAGTCATACAGTAAATTCTGGACCTGGAGAAACATTGCAACTTATAATAAGGAATTCGGAATTCATAATTTGAATGTGATGTTGGGTCAGGAAATGCAGGAATCGCATTGGGAGTATTTATATGGCTATCGCTCTGGCTATCTGACCAACAGTTCAACGGATTTGAATATGGGAGATGCTACAACAGCCCGAAATGGCAACAGTAGTAATACTTCTTCTATCTTTTCTTACTTCGGACGATTGTTCTATTCGTTCAACGATAAATATCTTCTTACATCTACTCTCCGTTATGATGGATCGTCTAAATTTCACGAAGATAATCGATGGGGATTGTTTCCATCAGCAGCATTTGCATGGAAAGTATCAAACGAAAGCTTTTTACAGGATAACGAAGTGATCAACAATCTGAAGCTTCGCTTAGGCTGGGGTACTGTTGGAAACGAAAATATTCCAGGAACAGCATATGCTTATACTTCAACATACACTTCAGGAGCCACTGCCAACTGGGGAACTTCCCTTAGAGCATTAAATACAGCCAACCCTGATCTGGAATGGGAAACGACTTATTCGAGCAACGTTGGTTTTGATATCAACCTGTTTCAGAACCGAATTGAGTTTATTGCCGATGCTTATTATAAGAAAACAGAAAACCTGTTGTTAGAACTTCCATTACCTGCTTATGTAGGTACCTCAGGACAAGGATCAACATCGCCACCCTGGGTTAATATCGGATCACTTGAAAATAAAGGTATTGAACTAACCTTAAATACAGTAAACGTTGATACCCGCGGTTTTATGTGGAGATCTAACTTCGTTTATTCAATGAACCGAAACAAAGTGTTGTCGTTGAATACCGAAACCAGTATTCTGGATGAAACAATCAGTCAGGGATCAGAAACAACCATTGTTACCCGAACAGCTGTTGGTCAGCCAATCGGACAATATTACGGTTATAAAGTGATTGGACGTTTTGAGAGCGCTACAGATTTCTATTATAAGGATGCTTCTGGTAACATTGTGCCTACTGCTTTGCCCGAAGATATGGAGATTGGAGAAAACAGTGTATGGATTGGAGATTATATTTTTGAGGATGTTAACGATGACGGAGTGATTAATGAAGAAGACCGCACCTATATCGGAAATCCTGAGCCTAAGTTTATTTTTGGTGTTGGTAATACTTTCAGTTACAAAGGATTTGATTTAAATATCTTTTTAACCGGATCGTACGGTAACGATGTGGTAAACTATCAGCGTCGTTGGTTAGAGAATCCAAGAGAGAATACTAACCTGTTAACGGATGCCCTGGGATATGCTCAACTGGCTTTAATTGATCCGGCCGGTCCAAATGATTACCGAAATGTTCAGATTGTAGGTGGTGATCCTTATATGCCACGTATCGGAGCATCATCTGCATCTTCTACATCTAACTATCGTTACAGTGATAAGTTTGTTGAAGACGGATCCTACCTGCGTATTCAGAATATATCATTAGCCTACAACCTGCCAGCTAGTCTGCTTTCTAAAATTGGTATCGAGAGTATGAAAGTTTATACCAACCTTCAGAATGTGTACACTTTCACGAAATATTCAGGCTACGATCCTGAAATTGGTTCGATGAATCAAAACGCATTATTAACAGGTATTGATAATGCACGATATCCATCTCCGCGTATTTATACTTTCGGGGTTAATGTAACATTCTAACAGAAAATAAGATAAGACTATGAAAAGCAAAAATATCATATATTCAATACTGCTGGTAGTGTTTTCGTTGTTGGGAACAAGCTGTGAGGATTTTCTGGAAGTGCAACCCAATGATTTAATTACACAAGAGAATTTCTACCAGTCGGAAGAGGACTTCAAAGCTGCTACAGCTGCATTATACAATGTTGTATGGTTCGATTTTAACGACAAGTTCTATTACGGACTGGGGGATGGAAGATCGTATAATCTTTATGCTCCTTATTCCGATTATATCTATCCTTTTTCTGATTTAACAGAGACTGGATTAACCGGACCATTGGTTTCGGCCTGGCAATCGTTTTATAATGTTATTCAACAATCAAATAAGGTAATCATTGGCATTACATCCAGTACTGTAGAAGAAGAAGTTAAATCGAAATACATTGCTGAAGCCCGTTTTATGAGAGGTACAGCATACTGGTATCTGGCTTCGTTATGGGGTGATGTAATCCTTTGCGAAAATCCTGATGATTTGGTTGCCAGTCCCATTGTCAACACCAATCCACTGGATGACGTTTATGAATTTGTAATGCGTGATCTGGAATATGCCGCTAAATATTTACCGGCAGCAGTGGGACAGGCAGGACGTTTGACTTCTTACAGTGCTTACGGAATGTTGTCTCGAATTTACTTGTCGTATGCCGGATATAGTGATAATCCGAATAGCGGAACCCGTGATGCTGATTATCTGGAGTTAGCTAAAATGGCAGCTGCAAAAGTTCTTGCTGACGGACCTTATGAATTGATGGAGGATTACGCTGAATTATTTAAGATTGAGAATAATAATAATTCAGAATCCATGTTTGCCTTGCAATGGGTTCCAAATGGCGATTACGGTTATACCAATACGCAGCAGGCTTATTTTGCTGCCGGATCGGAAATAACCGGTGATGATGCAGCCTGGGGTTACTGGACAAGAGCATCGTATGATATTCTGTTAGAGTACGAAACATCTGATGTTCGTCGTAAAGCAACCTGGATGGGTTATGGAGATTATTATCCAGAAATAGGTGTTGCCAATGGAGGATATACTTACGAGAAAACCGAGCAGGCTTTAAATGTTAAGAAAGGGGTTGTGGGTTCAACCAAGGATAATTCAAATATATCACGAATGAACTCAGCCTTAAATACCTATATGTTACGTTTGGGAGAAGTATATCTTAATTATGCCGAAGCTGTTTTGGGAAATAACGAAAGTACAAACGATGAGGTTGCCTTGTTTTATTTCAATCAGCTTCGAATTCGCGCCGGAGTTGATACAAAGAACTCAATTAGTTATGAAGATATCATACATGAAAGAAGGGTTGAACTTTGTATGGAAGGTCAGTACTGGTATGATTTGGTTCGTCGTTCGTATTATCAGCAACAAGAGGTTATCAATTATATCATAGGTCAGGATCGCGGTACCATTGTGCCTATTCTGTATAATACAGCAACCAATACAGTAACTGAAGATTCCGAACG
Organism: uncultured Carboxylicivirga sp.; assembly: GCF_963674565.1. Lineage (NCBI taxonomy): Bacteria > Pseudomonadati > Bacteroidota > Bacteroidia > Marinilabiliales > Marinilabiliaceae > Carboxylicivirga > uncultured Carboxylicivirga sp. The sequence continues at coordinate 2,415,080 of NZ_OY771430.1, read as the reverse complement.
CGACAGAGGTTCACGATCAATCGGTACCATAGATGCTTCTGTATTCTTATTGCCTTATCCCGAATCGGAAGTGGTTCAGAATCCATTGTTAAAAGCTGATCCGGTACCGTATGTGTTTACCGAAGAAAGAATTACTGACTTATTCTAAACTGCTAGAATTGAAAACATCATTTGATATGAAGAATAAAAAAATAAATATAAGTCGTTGGATCGCTTTGGCATTCGTTGGTGTGGCAGCACTCATGCTGCTTTTTACCTCATGCGAAGAAGAGTCAACATACAGTGGTCCGATCTCCATTAGTAAAATATATTTACAGGATGCCTCATCATCAGTGCCCGACAGGGAAGTGGAGTTTGCCCGATTAGGCCAGCTGATACGTATCGAAGGATCTGGTTTTACCGATGTAAAAAAAGTATACATTAACGGGGTATCAACTTATTTTAATCCGGTAATGGTATCAGATAATTCTATGTTGGTAAGTGTTTCACGCAGTACTCCAATTATAGAAGCTGATCCCGAGGAACGAAATACCATTCGTTTGATGAATGATGGAGGTGAGACCTCTATTGATTTTGAAATCAGAGCAGCGGCTCCAACCATTATCTATATCTCAAATACACTTCCATTGGCAGGAGAACCAATTACAGTTTACGGAACCGGATTATTGGAAGTGTCACGTGTCGTTTTTCCGGGAGGAGTGGAAGTTACATCGGGTATTTACTCTGATGATGAAGGAGAGTTCTTCACGGTTATAGTTCCTGAAGGAGTATCCGATGAAGGCGGTTCTTTGATGATTGAATGTGCCAATGGAGGAGCTTATTCACCGGCCTTTTTTAATTTCAAACCGGGTGTTATCCTTGATTTTGATGGTAACGGATCACAGGGATTCTGGAGTTGGAGCGAAACCGGCAGTATGATTAATGCTGATGATCTGGAATCAACTTCTGTTGGAAATTATAACGTCTCACAGGGCACCTATGTGCCTCATCGGCCATCGAGACTGTTAGGATTTGAAGCAGGTAAGAATCGCTGTACAGAAGTATGGACCGCAGGGAATGATGTTGATGACTGGCGTGGACAGCTAACATCATATATTCCGGCAGAAACCCCATTGGATGCAGTAGGATTTCAGTTTGACATATTTGTGCCGGAAGCATGGGGTGGATCAGGATATCTGAAAATTTGCCTGGTAAATGGATTTAACGGTGGCGAATGGTCAGGGTATTGCTATAATTATGTTCCGTGGGTAATTGAAGGTGAAGCTGTTAATGTAAAATCTGATGGGTGGTTAACGGTAACAATTCCATTTACAAAATTCTATGGTTTTGATAATGATCGATTAGAGGAAGCAAATCAGAAAGACTGGACTTTCGAAGATCTACTGGCTGTCAGAGAAAGTGCCAGTTGGAAGAACTTTGGATTCTATTTCGAAAACTCTGATTTCAACTTAGGACAGCTTTCAGGAGATGAAGCAGATAGTGAGATTGAATTTCCTTCTTCAGCTACATCGGTTAATGTGTATACTGACAATTGGAGAGTGGTTTCCTTACTAACTCCAACGTACAGTGATTTTCCGGATGAGGAATAGAAGAACAAAAGAAAAAGCTAGATAAAATGGTTTGTTCAAAAAATAGAAAAATGAATTATAAAAAAATACTATCCATATTCGCCTTGTCTTCACTTCTTTTTTCATCATGTGATGATCAGAAGATGGAGTGGTACGATGATCCCACTCATGGCGATGTTACGATTGATGAGCTTCCTTTAAAGTTGGCTGAAAAAATTAGCCGCTACGATGCTCTTAAGACTTATACTGATATCACTTTAGGTGTTGGTGTCGGCATGGAATTATATATGACTGATGATACCTATCGCACACTGGCAGAGGAAAACTTTGATGAACTCACAGTTGGCTATGCCATGAAACATGGACCGATGGTGAATTCGAAGGGAGAGGTTGAGTTTGAAGCTGCCGATGCCTTTATGGCGAAAACGCAGGAAGCTGGATTAAGTGTGTTTGGGCATACATTGGTTTGGCACTCAAATCAGAATGCCAGTTACCTCAATGGTTTAATTGCTCCAACTGTTATTCCAGGTTCGGGAGGTTCAAATTCGCTGAATATTTCAGGTTTGCAGGATGGAACATTTTCAGGATGGAATCTTGCAAATGTGGGTGATGGAATTACAGTAGTCGAGGGTGCTGGTTTATCATCAGAGGCAAAAGCTGTACAATTAATAGCATCAGCCACTGCTGCCAATCCTTGGAATCTTCAATTGATAACTCCTGATATACCTGTTGTTTCAGGCCATAATTATGAAATATCTTTCTTTATTAAATCAGATCAGGCAGGAAAAGGAAGATTATCATTCAGCGGTTTAGTTAATAATTATCCATGGAAAGACTGGTATGCAACGGGTGGCAGCTGGACCGAAGCTTTCGAAACATCAACACAATGGCAACAGGTTAAAATCACTGTCAATGATTTTAATGATGTTTCTTTCAAAATAGCTTTCGATTTAGGTTATCTGCCAGGTGTTACCTATTATATTGATGTGGATAATGTTAAAGTAACGGATCTTGACGCTCCTGTTGAAGAGGTTAACTTCATTTCAAATGGTGATTTTGAATCAGCAACACTTGATCCATGGGGCGGTTGGGGAAATAGCTCCACACGTGAAGTGTCAGCTGAAGGCGAAGGTTTTGGCGGAACAGGATATTGTATGGTTTTAACCAATCCATCGGCAGCTAATTTATGGAGTGCACAACAGGTATACTGGTTTGATTCGGCACTGGAGCAAGATAAAGAATACACCTGTACATTTATGATTAAGGCTTCAACTACAGCTGCAATTCAACTACAGTTGCAAAGCGATGATTACAGTGCCAATTATTTTGGAGGTATAAGTGTTGGCGCTGCTTGGTCACAGGTTTCACTGAAAATGACTCCAACAACAGCTGATCGTACTAAGTTCGTAATTGACTTTGGTGAAACAGCAGCAACATATTACATCGATGATATTGTTCTAACCGATGGATCAACAGGGGCTTCCGGACCAACTATCATTGAAAAAACAGATGAGGAAAAAGCCCAGATTATTGAGGATTCAATGACAAGCTGGATATCGCAAATGGTTGGTCATTATAAAGATGGAATATTTGCCTGGGATGTTGTAAACGAACCTATGCGTGAAAGTGGTGAAGTAAGAGATGGCAATGTTTCTGATCCGGCCACTGATGAATTTTACTGGCAAAAATATATGGGTAAAGATTATGCTGTGAAGGCATTCAACCTTGCTCGTCAGTATGGTAACGCAACCGATGTATTGTTTATCAACGACTATAACCTGGAGACGAACCATACCAAGTTGGATGGTTTAATCAGCTATGTTCAGTATATCGAACAACAGGGAGCCCAGGTAGACGGGATTGGCACTCAGATGCATATCTCTGCAGATACAGATAAGGATATGATAGCAGGTATGTTTGAGAAATTAGCGGCTTCTGGCAAGTTGATTAAGGTTTCGGAGTTGGATGTTCGCTTAGGAACCAAGAATCCAACAGCTGCTCAATTAGCTGCACAGTCTGAGATGTATCAATACGTGATTGATATGTTTATGCAATATATTCCGGAAGCTCAGCGGTATGGAATTACAATCTGGGGCATCTCAGATAGCGAACAGGAACATGAATACTGGTTACCAGAGGAGTCGCCAAACCTGTGGGATGCAAGTTACAATCGCAAGCATGCTTATAAAGGAGCAGCGGATGGATTGGCAGGAAAAGATGTAAGTGAAGATTTTTCAGGTGCATTAGATTATTAGTAGTATCAGTGTTATGCTGCCGGCATTATTGTCGGCAGCTTTAATGATGAGCATTTGAAAAATCAGATCAGATAGAAACAGGCAAAGGAAAGTCGCAAAAATTTTTCCATTGTAGAATAATACAAAGCTAAATCGTATTGGATACATACCCCAGGAAAATACCCCGGCGATAATCCTTTGCCATACTTTAAAATCTTTGATGGATATGAATTTATTCATTAGTAGAGAGAATCACTTTATACATGTAAAGTCAAGAGCAAATAAATAAGCATAATTAGAAGCATATAATATGAGTAATGCATCACAAAAGATTTCGTTAGGCGAGAAGATTGGATATAGCTTAGGCGACCTGGCTGCTAACCTTGTTTTTCAGACTTTAATCACTTATCTGGCCTTTTTTTATACTGATATTTATGGATTGGAGAATAATGATGCTTCGCTGATTATGCTGATTGTTGGCTTGGTGGCTGCCTTCTCTTTTAATCCTGTAATTGGTGTCTTGGCCGACAGAACAAAATCCAGATGGGGCAAGTTTCGGCCATGGATCTTATATTCGTCTGTGCCTTTAGGTGTAATGGCACTGTTGGCATTCAGTACCCCTGATTTTGCCTACAAAGGTAAATTGATTTATGCAGCAGTAACTTATACCTTGTTGCTCCTATTATATGCCAGCAGTAACCTTCCATATTCAGCATTAAGTGGAGTGATTACAGGTGACATGGCTGAACGAAACAGTATCTCTTCAATTCGTTTTGTAGCGGTTATGTTCGCCCAGTTTTTCGTTCAGGTTTTTATGCTGCCCATCATTGAGTATGCCGGAGGAGGTGATAAAGCTGCCGGAATTGAACAGGTAATTACCTGGATGGCTATTGTAGGTACCATCATGTTGTTAATTACATTTTTTACTACCAAAGAAAGAATCGTTCCTTCATCAGAACAGGAATCTTCATTAAAAAATGATTTATCCGATTTGGTAAAAAACAGACCATGGATCATTATGCTTATCCTGACTGTTTTAGTGTTTGTAACACTGGCAATGAAAGGTGGCTCGTATGTTTATTATTTCAATTACTATGTTGATGAAGTTGCTTTGGCGTCATTCATAAGTCCTATTCTCTATTTTTTTGATAGTGTAGGGATGAACTTCTTTGGTTCTGATCCAACATCAGCAGGCTTTGGACTTTTTAATGCCGGAGGCATAATTTTTATGCTGATTGGAATAGCCTTTTCAAAGAGATTAGCCGACAGGTTTGGAAAAAGAGATGTATTCGGAATATCCTTGTTTATATCAACTTTGTTCATCCTTGCCTTTGTTTTATTTCCACCTAAAGGAGTTGGCTGGATGTTTGTGTCACAGGTTTTTCATGGTTTTTTCTATGGCATTACCACCCCCTTATTATGGGCAATGATTGCTGATGTGGCTGATTACTCAGAGTGGAAGAATAACAGAAGGGCCACAGCTATTATTTTTTCAGCCATGATGATGGGCTTAAAGGCTGGATTATCGATTGGTGGGGCATTGGTAGCATGGATTTTAGGATTGTACGGATATGTAAATGCAGCATCATGCTCGGGTAATGAACTGATTCAGCCCGAAACAGTGTCCACTGGATCAAAAATGTTGATCAGTGTATTTGCTGCAATTCCATTCTTAATTGGAGTTATCCTCCTGTTCTTTTACAAGATAAATAAGTCAATGGAGGTGCAGATTGAACAGGAATTGGTTCAACGAAGAAATAATGAAAAGTAGGTTTTAAATAATGATAGTAACCACATTAGTGGTTGTGTTGGGATTAGTTGAAGGAGTCAGTTAGTAGCTGGCTCCTTTTTATTTGATAATAATCCTAAAAGGAACAGTTGGTAATCCTGCTGAATTATAAAGATTCGCTTTATCCGGATTGTTGGCCCACGCATATCTTACTTCAACCGGATGAGTAACGTTTTCATGCCATACAATAACTTTATCTTCATTAATTTTAGCATTAGCCCAAATCAGACTTCCATTTTTATCGCGAATAGAAAATCCTTCTAGCTTATCACCCTTTTTTATTGAGAGTCCGTTGGCAATATTCTTAAAGCTCAATTCAACCTTTGATCCATTAAGTTGATACCCATCTATCACCGGGCCTGAAGAAATCACTTCTTTTTGATAAGCAACTTTTTCTGCAGCAAGAGCAACCCTATAACCTACATCTTTTTTATTTAATGGATGAATATCATTCCATTCACCTAGATCGATGATGTTTACACTGGCACAATTGGCTTGGTTGTTTGCAACATTGAATTGAGCTTCTCTTAATTGTGCCCAATTACTTTCATTCGGAATACTATCCGGTTCGAGGTAATTCGCAAGCTGAATGATAATGAAAGGCAGGTCTTCATGATTAAATACTCTTCGCCAGTTTTTAACCATAGCCGTTAATCTTTCTTCGTATTGATCAGCATTATCAACATTAGATTCTCCCTGGTACCAAACAGCGCCTTTCATGGCATAATTGGTTAGTGGTGAAATCATACCATTGAATAATCCGGCCGGTTTCCATCGAATAAAAGTAGGGCCTTCCAATGGTTGCATGGTAGCTCCAATTTTATATTTCCATAAACCTGCCAAAGAAATGGTTTCTTCTTTTACTCTAATCTCATATGGTTTATCAGGAATAAATCCACCTTGACCAATCTGCGAGATTACCTTAACAACAATTGTGTTTTCACCTTCCTGAAGAATATTTGAAGGAATCTGATAACGGCGGGGTGGATATTGATATGAAGTAGTACCCACAAAACGACCATTTACAAAAACTGAGTCTGCGTCAACAATCCTACCCATATCAAATTCAGCCGGCTGGTTTGCAGATTGAGCAGAAAGTTGAAATGTTTTTCTGTACCAGACTGCACCATTTACATTCAATAGTTCACCTTCATTCCAATAACCAGGCAAGTGGGTAGTTTTCCAGTTATTGTCATCCACATTCAATCCTGACCAGCCACTCTTATTACCTTCATCTTTTAAAGCCAGTTTTGTAAACCACTCATCTGTTCTCTGCTTGTCACTTGCTTCAATATTACTGATTAAGGTCGAGTCTTTGAATCTCTGGAGTTCTTTATATGCGTCTTTAAATGGTTTTAGATCTTCTTCGCTTATCCATGCTTCAACAGGCGAACCGCCCAGACTTGAATTTATTATTCCAATCGGCACTTGCTCTGATTGTTGAATTTTGTTGGCAAAGAAATAAGCAACAGCCGAGAAATCCATAATATTCTCTGGTGTAGCAGATTTCCATTGCCCACCGGTTAAGTCACATTGTTGTTTGTTGAAATCATATTTGTAAGGAACTCTGAAATGCCGAATTCCGGTATTATTAATTTTCTTTATTTCATCACGGAACCTCGGTTCAACTCTTTTAATGGATAGTTCCATGTTGGATTGTCCCGAGCATAACCAAACATCGCCGATCAGAATATCATTTAAATTAATTTGATTGGAACCGCTTAGCTTCATGGAAAATGGTCCACCTGGCTTTTGGGCAGGCATTATTACCTGCCATTTGCCATTTTTATCTGCATTTGTAGTGAGAATCTTATTTTTAAATTCAATTTTAATGGATTCATCCGGTGAAGCCCATCCCCATATGGTTATTGGAACATCACGCTGAAGAACCATACCGTCACTTATTAATTTAGGAAGCCTGATCTGAGCTGAAACAGGCAGAACCAATAGTGTGGATAAAATTGCAATAAATAAGATTCTCTTCATCGTATCTAAATTAAATAAAGTTGCTGATTCCAGCCATCAAACCATCCAGCTCCGCCAAACCTTTAAGTCTTCCAATCAACGGATAACCCGGATTATATTTGTTGTTGTAATCATCCAGTATTTTAATACCATGGTCAGGACGAACCGGCATTTTCGTATCTTTTCTTCCTTCACCTTCTCTTCTCTTTTGTTCTTTTAAAAGAGCTGTCATTATTTGAACCATATTCTGACTGCCTGCCAAATGTCCTGATTCATAAAAGCTGCCATCAGGCAGAAGCTGAGTATTACGTAAATGTACAAAATGTATCCGCTCACTACAGTGATTTATGATCTCAACAAGGTTGTTTTCTTTTCGGGCAGAAAGTGATCCGGCACAAAAAGTAACGCCATTGTTAGGAGAGGAGTTAGCCTTAAACAACCATTCATAATCGTCTAACTGGCCAATGATACGGGGTAAGCCTAAAACCGGAAATGGTGGATCATCTGGGTGAATTGCAAGGCGAACGCCTGCTTCTTCAGCTACTGGTATTACATCATCCAGAAAGGCTTTCAGGTTTTCACGCATTTTGTTTTTATCGTATCCCTTGTATCGGTCAATAAATTCAAGAAATAATTTCTTTGGATCGGGTACACTACCATCGATAACACCATCAATAAATCCCTGGGTAACAACAATAATGTTATAAGCCAACTCCTCAGCTTCCTCAGTGGTCATGGAGGCATAAACCTGTTTTGCTTTTTCAACAATTTCGGCAGGATAATCTTTCTCAGCTCCCGGACGCTTCAGTATAAAGGCATCAAAGGCCACAAATGTTGGAAAGTCGAAATACATTGATTCGCCTCCATTTGCTATTTTATAATGTAAATCTGTTCGGGCCCAATCCAGCACAGGCATAAAGTTATAGCAAATGGTATCGATGCCACATGCTCCCAGATTTCTTACGCTTTGCTGATAGTTTTTAATCAGTCGGGCACGATCGTCATTGCATATTTTAATGCCTTCACTCACCGGTAAACTTTCAACAACACTCCATCTCAAACCATGACTTTCAATCAGGTTTTTTACTCTCTTGATCTCATCAGTCGACCATATCTCTCCATTTGGAATATGATGTAAGGCTGTAATAACTCCTTCAACACCCATCTGAACAAGCATGTCAAGGGTGATAGGATCTTTCTCCCCAAACCATCTCCAGGTTTTTTCCAGTGCCATAATATTAGTTTGTTAGTTTTTAAGTTATCCCGCCACGATAGCTATCGTGGGATATCGGGAGGCAATCATAATTCTAAACAGAAAATGTCTTAAATTTTAATTACTTCATCCTTCAATTAAGAATGGTGAATTTTATTACACTCCACTGAAAGAACTAAAACCACCATCAACAGGTAGGATTACTCCTGTAATAAATGACGCAGCATCGGAACACAAAAATTGCACTGCCCCGTTTAATTCCTTGATATCGCCAAATCGTCTCATAGGTGTGCGGGCAATCACTTTTTGACTGCGTTCGGTATAGGTTCCATCCGGATTAATCAAAACTCTGCGGTTCTGATCCCCGATAAAGAACCCTGGTGCAATAGCATTGACCCTTATTTTCTCATTGAATTTGAGTGCCATTTCCATAGCCATCCATTGAGTAAAAATATTGATGCCTGTTTTAGCTACCGAATATCCCGGAACTCTTGTGATGGCTGAATAGGTTGCCATCGATGAAATGGTTATGATACTTCCTTCTCCCTGATCAGCCATCGCTTTTCCAAATACGAGGCTGGGATAAACTGTACCGTTCAAATTTAAATCGGTTACACGCTGAAAATCTTCAATCTTCATATCAAAAACAGTCTGGTTTTCCTCCAAGGTACCACCCGGAAGATTTCCTCCAGCTGTATTGATCAGGATATCAATGCGTCCCCATTCATCCAATATTTCCTGACGAGTATTTTTAAGAATATCCATGTCAAGAACATTCGAAACAAATCCTTTAACGTCACCTCCAATTTGTTTTAATTCTTCAACCCGATTGTTAACGTTTTCTTCCCGTATATCTAATATGGCAACTTTAACACCGGCCTCGATTAAACTGCGGGCAATGCTTCCTCCTAAAACACCACCACCACCTGTTACTACAGCTACTTTTCCTGATAGATCAAACATGATTTTATTATTATGCGTTATGTGTACGTTATATAAACAAGGTAAAATTTTTTAAACTGTGTTTCTCAGTCTGTAAAAAAAAGCCGGACGTTGCTGGCCACCTTTGGTTTTTTCTTGTAATTTCTCGACCAAACCCATATTGATAACCTTCTTTCTAAAGTTACGATTGTCAATTTCTTCCTGCAATATGGTTTGATATAATTCCTGCAGCTGGTTTAATGGAAATTTCTCTGGCAAAAGGTTGTGTAAAATAGGTTTACGCCATATTTCTTCTTTTAGCCAGCTTAATGATTTGTTAATCATTTTATTATGGTCGAATGGAAGCTCGCCAATCTGATCTGTTTCAAACCAGTTTACTTCTTTGGCATGCGAACCTGCCATCAATTCAAACAGTTCGGGTTTGATTAAGGCACAATATAAAATAGAAACGATGCGACGATCAGGATAGCGATCCAGTTCGCCAAAAACTTTTACCTGAGTAAGGTATACTTCTTTAATACCTGTTAATTCAAATAAAATCCGTTTGGCTGCTTCGTCTATTGTTTCTTCCAGATAAACATATGATCCGGGCAGGGACCACTGGTTGAGTGCGGGTTCTTTATCTCGCTTAATCAGCAATGATTTTAGTTTACCATCTTCGTAACCGAAAATGGCACAATCTACTGATAAGTTGATAATTTTTTCACCCATGGATCTAATATATTACGTCAAACATACGTTAAATAATAATTTCTTCCAAATTAAAGTAAATTATTTTGATTGAATACTTATGTAAAAGTATGGTAATGATTTGAAATATAGAAATATAAATAATTGCTTATGGAATTTCATTAAAAATGAAAATTAATTAAAACAGATTTACTTCATGTCTCTTATTCTAACTTCTGTAGGGTTATCCTTTAATAAATTTACAAGAATATCAGTATCTGTTTCGCCGTAATGATATGGATACAAAATATCAGGCTTAATCATTTCAACAGCTTTTGAAACCATTTCGGGCGTCATGGTGTAAGGCAGATTCATCGGAAGGAAAGCGATATCTATGTTTTTTAGCTGACTCATTTCCGGAATATTTTCAGTGTCACCTGCTATATAAACTGTTGTACCATCAATATTTAAAACATATCCATTGCCTTCTCCTTTTGGGTGATATGGCATATTATTATCTCTAATGTGAACTATGTTATAGGCTGGAACCGCCATTAATTCGCCAAAAGTAGATTGAACTTTATCGTTGTTTTTAAGGTAAGCAACCTGATTAAATTCATCCAATCCTACTTTACAAACCGAGGGTGCAAATATTTGAGTGTTCTCTTTTATAATTTCTTTAATAGCACTGGCATCCAAATGATCACGGTGTTGATGAGTTATCAAAATAAAATCAGCATCCGGTAATTGAGAGTAATCGCTCAATTTTGACCATGGGTCAATATGTATGATCATTTCATTATACTCGATATAAAGTGTTCCGTGCCCAACAAAATGTATGGTAAATGAACCGTTTTGAGTTTTTATTTCATCCTGAGCGGAAAACAAATTTAAAGAAAGTAGTAGGAGCAGGGCTGTTAAAATGTTTTTCATATCCAATTTTTATGAAGACGTTTTTAGAAAAACAAAAGATAAGGTAAAAGGTTTGAAATCTATATATTAAGATAAAAAAAGAGGCCATCTTTTGTGATGGCCTCTTAATGAATTATTTCTTAATTACTTTTATAATTTTACTTTCCTTCCCGAATCGGAGGTTTACGCAGTATAAGCCGGGTGACCAGGAAGATGAAGGTATCGAAATGGATTGTAATCCTGCCAAAGAAGCTGTTTCATACATCTTACGACCGGATAAATCAATAATTTCAATGGATTTTAAATCTGCTGTCCAGCTTAATTCCAATTGATTAGAAAACGGATTCACAACTGAAACGCCTGTTATGAAATTAGAAAGTTCGTCCAATCCTGTTGTAGTATCAGTAATGGTGATATCAGTCTCAGTGGCCGTACTTTGCAGGTTGATTACATTTTCGTTTGCATTACCAGGAGCAGAAGTGTAGGTAATATAAAGTATGCCACCATCTTTCTCAATCTCGCATGTTAATCCCCAGTTTTGCTTGTCTGATGAAACAGCAAAAGGTTCGGAACATGTAACTGTTATGTTTTCAGCCAATGACGAAGCTGCAATTTCAATTTCAGCGACAGGCTGATTGCCAGTTACAGTAAATTCGCTCAAGGCTAGATTATTTGTGGCAGGAGTAATAACCGGATTACCAACTCTTACATCATCCATTACAACACCATAAGCATATCCACCAATGGCTTTGAATCCAATTGTTAATTCAGAACTCTTTTCAGGTAATACAAAGCTTTCAACGGTCCAATCCTTAATATCCTCCGTAAAGGATGCCATTTCGATCCATTCATCAGAAGCTGAAATTTTGTAATAAACTTTTAGTTCATCCTGATCGCCTAACCAATTTTCTTGTGTGTGAGCAAATGACAGAACCGGGTTTGATAAAGATGTAATGTCGAATGCAGGTGTTACCAGATATGAAATGTTTGAATTGTAATCTTCACTTCTGAATATCATATTATAGTCTCCGTCATAGGCTTTGTCAGGGTGCTCGTTACCAATATTTCCGCCTGTTTGATTACTCCAGTAATACTTGCCAGATTCTTTTATTTCCGACCAGCATGAAGGGAAACCATACTCAAAGCTTTCGATAAAAGGAAATTCATTGATAGTAACACACTGAACATATAATTGGTAATCGATGGTAGCAAAACAGCCATTTTCATCAGTCACCAATAAGGTAATGTCAAAGTAACCAGCTTCCAGAGGTGTTCCGGCAATTTCTCCTGTTTCACTCAAAATTTCAATACCTAATGGTAATTGACCGTCTACAATTTCGTAGTTTGCAAGATTGGTAGTTGTGTTGCTGACAGTTGCAAAAACAGAATATGACTGATTGAATGTTGCAACAGGTAATTCGCTATTATCAAAAACAAATTCAGGACAACTGGAGGCTTTTGCGTTAATGTAAATTGTAGGAGCCAGATTGTTAGATAAAGTTATTAAACCAGATTGATGTCCGATGGCTGTTGGAAGAAAACGAACATATAAAGCTCCACCATCCAGTGGAAGGGTTACACTATTTGACCAATTTTCATTATCTGCAGAGACCTCAAACTGTTCTTCTGACGACACGGAAATTACATCATCCAGATTATAGCCTTCAATTAAAACTTTAGTTGCGCTTCCTGCAACTCCAATAACATCAGATCCTTCTAATTCAATTGTTTTATATGGACTGCTGATACGTGGACTGGTAGGGTTGTAAGCTGTTCCTGCCAACGTTTCCACTCCCAGATCCAATGGGTCAAGCCAGGTTTTCATTTGGGTAGTTTCATCACTTCCAAACTGGTCCCAGTGATACCATAATTTACCATAGTAGTTGCTGCCTGAAAGATAAGAACAAGAAGAGTTACCTCCGGTTAAGGTTCCTATAATCAAATGATTACTATTGAATAAAGAAGAGCCTGATGAGCCTCCTTCAGTTACAGAGTGACCATTGGCTGTTTCAATAAATTGAAGATTCCAGTGTGCATCGGTTGCTCCATAAACTTCTCCAGGCCATGATCCGGAGATATAGGTTTCAAAAGTTGATATTTTTTTGATGTCACCTGCCGGGTGATGGATTCCTACGCCACCTCCTTCAGTTACAATGTCTCGTCGGTCCCAACCGTTGTAATAAACATCCCATTCGGCAGGGATGTCTTCTGATAATTCTACCAATAAACCATCAGAACCAGCTTCGATAGGAGTTGCTACACGTAAATAGCAACCTGTAATGGTATGAGTTTCTAAAGGAGTAGCGTCTTCACAACCAGGAGATTCATAACCAAAGGTAAACTGCCATTTTGTTAAGTCGTTTGCTGATGCACCCTCATAGCAGTGAAAAGCTGAAATAACATAAGGTGTTAAGTCTTGTGCCGTATTATTTATAAGGTCACCAGAACAAACATACCATCCTGCACCACCTGCACCACCAGAAATGTACATAGCCATTTGGCAGATCCCTTTTTTCTCTGTTTGCCAGTTATCACCTTCTGTACAATTAATATTAATCATACATGAGGAAGATTCACCAATTTCTGTGTTTACATTTGATAAATTAGGGAAGCGTTTAATGATAACATTATCAAAAACGTAACCGATATTATCAATAGAAATAACCGGTATATTATCGAAATTTTCATTTGCTATCATAGCCTTGTGGCTATAAGAAGATGTGTATTCGAGAATGATATCATCACCGGCAACCATTTCAGTTGAAAAAGATCCAGATTTCGGGTGTGTTTCTGATGTATAAGCTCCTAAAATATGTGTTTTATCAGCACTATAGATAAAGAGTTCCCCTGATTCTGGAATAAAAAAATCGTCATAGGATAAAATAATGGCCAATGCATCTTTTACTTTTAGTCTAAGCTGCCACATCTCACCACCATTTTCCAATGCTGTCCAGGTACCCGAATTTTCCATATCATATGACACCGGGATGGCTTTTGCAATGCATGGTGGATTATTTGACTCCTGACGACTTAACAGGTTAGCCGCTTTTAACTGCTCCACATTAATATTTACTTCCACATTAGTTATCTCAGGTAATGCCTTTGCTTGTCTGAAACTAATTGGAGTTCCCCCAAAGCTGATTTGTGCCTCTAAATGATTCAAAAGAGATAATTGAACCAAAACTGCCAAAACCAGCATTTTTCTTATTCTATTCATCTAGTGTAAATTATATCGATTAATTGGGTAAGGTTAACACCGATACTTGTTTACCAGCAAGTATCGGTGTTGATGTTTTAGTAAACAATAATTTTTGTTGACAACTCTTTGTTCTCAATAGTTACAACATAAACACCCTTTGAAAGGTATTTGATTTCGTTGTTTGATATGGTTGCGAAGTCATCAATCAGACTGCCGTCAACAGCATAGATTTTAACATTCTTACCTTGCAGATCTTTAATGGTCACCTGACCTTTCCCTCCGATGATCAATCCGTTTTGCATTGCATCCGAGTTAATTCCGGTTGCTACAAAATCAACAACTACGATGTTTGATAAGGCTGATTCACCTTTTTCATAACTTACGTTTACTGCATATGAGTATGAAGATGATGCATCAGGAGTATCTGTAAATGTAGTTTCAGATACTAAAACATCATTCATTTTTTGGTTGTTACGATAGATGTTGTAGCCTAAAAGATTGTACTGTAATACTTCAGCACCTGCCGGGGTTAATGAAATATCATCAATCATTAATGCAAAACTCGCCGAAGTATGACGGATTGCAAAGTATTTAGCATCTACTGGCAGTTGAACCGTATAAAGTACCCAATCGGTTGTTGTTAATTCTTTGCTATCTACTATGATAAAATCCTCTACTGCATCTGTTACTGACGAAGCCCAGATTTCGAATGTTTCATTTCCATAATTAGAACTTGGCTGTTTTGTCCAGAAGCTAAGTTGCGAACCTGGTTTGATTTCTTGTGAAATAAGCCAGTCGTTATTCTCAGGATCAACAGGAGATTCATCAGATGCCAATACACCAGCCGAAGTCCAGCTTATAATACATTGATCTCCTGAATGAGGTGACACATATTCGCTGTATTCCGCTGCATTTGCATCAATGTAGTTCCAGATCTGGAATGCCATTGGTTCACCAGCATTTTCGTAATCCAGTCCAGTTACTACTCCTGTATATTGTCCGTCAAGGTCAACTGTTTTCCAGTTTTCGAAATTATCAATGGATAATGAAATTTGATTTTCAAAACCTTCCACATCAGGAATTGTATAATCAAGGTTTGGTTGAGTCCAGTTTAATAGTACACCCTGCTCAGAACTGATTGCGCTTAAATCATCAACTACAGGAAGATTTGTTGCTTCAATAAGAACATCGAGATTATTGCTTGAATTGTTATTGGTAACCTGATCTGCACTGTAATCGATCGTTGCATTCAGATTCCATGTATTACCAACTTCTGTTACATCAGGTGTTACCATGAAGTTAATAGATGCTGTTTTTTCAGCAGTCAGATCCACTCCATTTTGCGTTGCAAGAAGTTGTTCGCCATTGTATAGCGAGATGGTATAATTACTTCCTAATACATCGTTTGAACCAATATTCTGAATTCCAACAGTAAATTCCGTTGTTTCAGCGGCTATCATTGATTCGGGACCAGAAATACTGCTTACAGAAAGATCTTCAGGGAAGACGCTGTATATACTGATGTTGTCCAGTAACATAGCTTCTGTGTAGCTGTTCACATATGCATAAATCCTTATTTTAATATATTGCGAAGATTTATAAGCATCCAGGTTGAATGTATAAGGAGTCCATCCTTCACCATCATTCAGAGGAATTTCTTCGGTAAATGATTCAAACTCGTTGTCATCAGCTGAAATCTGGAGATACATCACCGAACTTTGAGTCGCAAGTGAAGGACTTTGGTATAACCAAAAACGTAAACGATTACTTGCAACATTCTTTTTGTACAATTCAACTTTCGGTAATTCAATATAACCGCTTCCATAACCATAAGGGTTGTAGAAGAATAGCATACCTGCATCATTATCCTGAGAAGAAACCGTTAAGCCGCTTGCTGTGTAAATGTCGCTAGTGATTGTCCAAACGCTATTTTCACTGCCTGCAATAACCCATGGTGTTGTAGAGGTTGTCATTTCAGCAAACGACTCATTGAAAGGTAATTTATAAGGAGTTCCCAATACTACATGACCAACTATTGGTTGAGCTTCATACTCATTTAATACAGGACTAACAGCATAATACAACACCTGCATTTCTCCGCTGATATTTTCCTGCATATTATAGGTAGTTTCTGTAATACCTTCTACTTGCAGTACAAATTCACCTCTGTCAAGGTCATATGAATAAATGTTATAGGTTAAAGAATTGTAATCGATGTACCCGTTATTCTCACCAATAGGTGCTGACCAGCTAAGAGTGGCATTTGCGTTTGATGCATCAGCTGTCAGTGTTAAACCGCTTATTGAGGTTGGAGTGTCGGGACCAACATAAACAGAATCAATTACAGTTGCTCCTTTACCGTATTCATTTTCAGAGGTGAAAGCATATTTTACATATCCATAAGCTACATTGCTATCTGTCCAGCTTAATTCTTCTCCTACAGCAGGTGATTCAAAGCTTTGAGAGGCAATAATATCGTTTGTTTTGAAGATGTTTATCTTTGTTATTGATTCCAGTGTCCCACCATTGTATGCTTCACTTGGGGCATTAAAGGTGATATTCACCTGTTTTAGTCCGTTTGCATCTGCCTGTAGAACTGCATTCTGAATTGGGCCAGGCGACTGTGTTGGGGCTTTTTTGATAACACTTATATTATCAATTTGTATAAAGAAGTACCAGTAAGCATCACCAGCTGTCATATGTAATGCAGGTACATAGTTACCTTCATCATCAGTGGAAAATAAAAGGGACACATTCTTTGCAGCATATACAGGCTCAGACGGAATGCTGTTGATAACAGTTTGAGCTTCTGTAGTTGCAGACCTTCCTAATGTTAAATCAAAATCTCCAATACCATATGTTGTGTAACTGAATGAGATCTCATAAACCATATTTCCTTCAAGTTTTAATTCAGGAAGAAATAGCCATTCATCAGCAATGTTAGACCAGTTTGCACCTTCTATACATTGGTAATAAGCGTTGTATGACCAATTGCTTGTTTCGGTAGCTAAACTTTGGAATGAAAAGAACTCCATTGAAGATTCGTTATCAAAGGATTCGCTGTATGGTGCTGTGTAAACACCAATAAAGTCTCTGATAAATGCATGTTCTCCTTCACCACCTGAATTAGATGGAATAATAGTGTAAGAGTTATAACCTACATAAGGAACGTTTTCATCTGTCCATGTAAGGTTTGCACCAGGGACTGGATTTGAGAATGTATATACACTATTGGTTAAGTCATCATTTCTGAAGATTTCAATTTGAGTAATTTCAGACAAAGATTCCCCATTCAGATTTAATGTTGGAGCAGTAAATGAAAGGGTAGCTTTCAGGTCATCAGCTGCATCTGGTGTTAGAGTCAGGTCATTAACTTTGGCCGGAGCTTCAAAAGCACCTATTTTTTCAATATTCAGATAATCTAAATATAAACCACTACTTGTTGTAACCGGAGAATAGGCATAAAATCCAATGTAATATTTACCATCTGTGTCAACTGAAAACTCAACAGATTGATCGGTATATTCATAAAAATCTATTGAAGTATTGTTCCAAAGTTCCTGAGTAAATGTACTGATGTCAATTTGCGATGTTCCCAAGGCCACACGCATGCTCTCAATTCCAGGAGACCAAAGTGATTTTGTGGAAAAATCAAGCTTATATTTGATACCTGCTTTTAAGGCCATAGCCGGTGAAATCAACCAATCGTCAGCATCCTTGTTTTCATAGGTATTTGGCCAGTATGCAACAACCTGATATAATAATTGCCAGCTAGAATTATCTCCGTTGTTATCAACGATATTAAAGTATTCAAGTGCATTAGAATCATCAAAAGGCTGGATATATGGAGGTTCAAAACCATCGCCAAATACAAACTCCTGAGTAGTAGCTTTAACACCAGGTTTTTCAGATCCATTATAGGTAACCACCTCATATGAATAGCGAGCCATAATTGTAGGCATTGTTTCTGAATAGGATGTTGTAGTTAAATGATCGGCTACAACAACATTATCAGGTAATCGGGTAACAGTATAATACAATTCTGAAGGATTAATATAACCTTCGTATATACCTTCTGTTGGAGCATCCCAGGTTAACTGACTTATGCCTTCATTAATACTAAAAGTAAGATTGGTAACCGCTTTTGGGTTGTCATTTCCGATGTATTTGGTTAATGTAGCCAGCGGACTTGTACCCATATTATTTGTGGTAATAACAGAGAAAGTGTGATTGTCATTAGTCAAACTAACAGGTAGAGTAACTGTAGTTCCAACAGGTAAGTCTTGTTCGTTTGATACAATACCATCAATTTTGGTTATTACACTAAGGTTACCTGTTAATCTGCTCCCCGAAAACGAAAGTTCAGGTACTGTAAATGAAATATTACCTGTTAAGGCACCATCAAAATCTGGAGTGTAAGTTAAGTCTGCCACTGCAGCAGGAGCTTCATCCTTTGCTGATGGAGTATTGGTATATAATCCTACCAATTGTTCGTTGTTTGGAAAACTGAATAGCTTTGTGGCTTCTCCGGTTGTTAAATTAACCGTATACATATGCGAACCTGTATAGGTCAATGCACACCAAAGTAATTCGTTGGTTTGTCCGTTGTATACAGCAGATTGAGAGTAATTGGCAGGATAAACGCCTGTAGCTCCTATTAAGGTTGGCTTTCCATCTGCTTTGTCAAAAGTGTATAAATTTCCGTTACTGCCAATTCCATAAATGGTTCCTTCAGAACTTGTTGCAAGTGCTATCGTCGAAAATGTACCAGTCCAGGTTGCCAGGTTATTAAAGGTGAATGATGCAGTATCAACAGTTGCCCAGTTAAAGCCGGTTAAGTCTGCATTGTATCTTAATGCAAAAATAGTATTGGTAGTAGGGTCAAAAGTCATATTGCTGGCCATGGCATCGTAACCAGCTTCATCAACAATGTAATTTTTCTCATCTTCCCAGGTATCGGTGTTAACGACAAAATAGCCAACTCCTGTCATTGCACCGAATAACGTAATTGGGTGAATACCATAAAACTTACCATTTGCATGTACCCCCGCATTACATGCCAGACCAATATCCTCATAATGAATAGTAAAGTCGGTAGTTTCAGAAGCGGTGAATGAGTAAATACCATAAGGTATTTCATAAATTGCATAATCTGTCCATGTGTCGGAATAGACCACGTTGGCATAAAGAGTTTGGTCTCCCAATTCTTCAGCAAGTTTTAATGATACTTCCTGCTCTTTTAATCTAAATCCAATCTGTGATTTAGTAAAAGGAGAAGCGGGTAGAGGTTTATAGGTTTGAAGATAGAATTCTGAATTAAGTGGTTTGCCCTTTGCCTTTGCAGGTGAAACAGGCATCATCTGATTTCCTTTCCGAACAGATTTGATAAGTGTCGGTGACGTCTTATCTGTTTTTTGTCCGAATGAATTAAATGGCAAAATACAAATGTAAAACGCCACCATCATAAGTAGACTCTTTCGCATAAATGAACGATTTAAATTGTGTAATTAATGGTATAAAGGTCGGTCTGTCTCAAAACCGAATCGTTGGCGAAAGTAGCTGTATCCGGTATTTTATAAAAAAACAATAGTTACTGATTCTTGAATCGGTGAAACAATAATACAAAATAGGGGGGTATGTGAGAAAAATTTAAGATTTATTTTCTTTTTGAGCCATATTTTGATAGATGGAAGGAGTGATTCCTGTAATTTTTCTAAAAGAGAGAATAAAGTTGGATTGTGATTTAAAACCAACACTTTCGGCAATGGCTTTTATGGTGAAATGACCGTAGTTTTCAGTATCCGTTAACCTTTTTCTTGAAAGCTTTACCCTGTACTCATTTATGAAGGTGCGGAAATTAATGCCGTAAGTTTCATTGATAATCTGAGATACATATTTGGTGTTTGATTGAACCAGACTGGCCAACTCAGCAAGACTAAAATCAGGGTTGCAATAATAGTTCTCTGATTCCATGATCTGGTTAATCTTTTTTAGTAAATCAGATCGTTGTTCCTCTTTTAATCCGCTGGATTTATGTTCTTCATCGTTGATGGTTTCTTCAATCGTAAGCTCTGATATCCGTTTTTTCGCCTGAGAGTATTTTTCTTCAATTGTAATTAATTCTTTATTACGCTCAAATATATCATGATAGGCAAGTTGTAGTTTTCTCTTTTGAACCAATAGTAACGTTAATAAGGTTATCAGTATTACTAAAAATGAAATGATGATAGTTAAAATGAGTTTTTGCTCTGATATAGTTGTTGTTAATTCATTTATATAGCTGTTGCTTTTATCTTTTTCATATGCCGACTGTTTGTTTCTCACACGATTAAACTCACGATTATTCATCATAGAATCTGCAAGTAGAAAATATTTATCCTGGTATAAAAGAGCTTTATCTCGTTCATTTGCCTTGTTATAGAGTCTTGATAAGGTTTTGTAACTATCAATAATCATATAGGTGTAATTCTCTCTTTCTGAAAGGGTCTTGTATTTCTCCAGATAAAAAAGAGCCGAGTCAATCTCATTTGTTTCTTCGTATATTTTGTAAATCTCAGAATACGAAGCTGCCAGAAACTTCGGACTCATGCCTGGTTCAGAAGCATAGTTGATTGATCTTTTATAATGAACGATTGCCTGTTGTAATTTATCTTCAGCCAGTGTGATAAAACCATTATTTAGTGAGTAATAATAGAGTTGCTTAATAGTGTCTTTTAATGGTAGTTGTTTTGCCTGGTTGTTATATATTTTAGCTTGTTCAATGTTTTTAGTATAACAGCACATGGCAGTTAAATTATTTAAAAAGAAAGACTCAAGTTCATAATCCTTCGTTTCTCGTACATACTTTAACCCTTCATTATAATATATATGCGCTTTTTCGTGATCTTCAAATACCGAATAAACATTACCGGCTGTATGATATAAATTAGAGAGGAGTTCAGCATCATTATCTGTATTTTCAACAATTCTAATGCCTTTGATAGAAGCATCTAACGATTTTGTGTAATTGCCAATATCAAAATAAATTTTGGACAAGCGCATCGCAGCATACCCACATTGCTTAGCGATACTTGTGTTTAAATTTTGGTTGTAAATGTCCAAAACACTGTTAAAACTGGAAATAGCGGTGGTTGTATCATTTGCTGAAGTAGCCAAATCTCCTTTTTCAATCAATGATTGAATAGTTGATAAATCTGTTTTGTTACCTTCCTGGCTTATAGAATATTGACAACCAGTAAACAGTAGTAAATAAAATAATACTTTGCGCATGAAGCAAAGATAATTAATAAAGCTCATCCAAAGAAGGACAGAGTAAATTCAAATTCTAGTTACATTCAAATAAATGCAACCACGTGTTGAAAAAATTACATTGTCTTTTTATTGGACAATGCATTTTCGTTACTTCAAAATCGGGCTATACACTCATGAAGTATGCTTTTTGAAGAAAAAAATATAGGGGGTAAATAAACTAAAAGAGGTGGGTGATTTTAATTTAAATTACTTAAGTTGCAGATATTCAATAGAAAGAGTGTTTTTGCTGATTTTGGAACTAAAGGTGATTTTTATGCATATTTATATTGGAATTTCATACCGATGAAGAAATGAAAGTCATTTTAAGTAGAAAACAACTAACACTTCAACGTAAAGAAAATATCAAGAAGAGTCTCTTGCTTCTTCTATTTGCTTCGGTATTTTATTCTGCTTTAGGATGTGAAAATGATTATGATTTTGTGGTTGCGTCAGATGGGAGTGGTGATTTTGTAAAAGTTCAGGAAGCTATTAATGCTGTGCCTGATTTCAGGAAGAAAGTAACTACCATTTTTATAAAGAAGGGTACTTATAAAGAAAAGTTGATTCTGGCAGCTTCAAAAGTTAATGTCACATTAATTGGGGAAAATAAAGAACAGACAGTTATAACCTATGATGATTATGCGTCAAAAAAGAATCGTTTCGGCGAAGAAATTGGCACAACGGGTTCGTCAGGTTTCTTTGTTTTCGGAAATGACTTTACAGCACGAAATCTAACCTTTGAGAATTCTGCAGGACCTGTCGGGCAGGCAGTGGCTGTTAGAGTGGAGGGGGATCGGGTTGTTTTTGATAATTGTAAATTTCTTGGTCATCAGGATACTCTTTATCCTCACGGGAAGGGAAGTCGTCAGTATTATAGAAACTGTTACATCGAAGGGACGGTGGATTTTATCTTTGGCTGGTCGGTAGCAGTTTTTGATAGGTGCGATATTTTTTGCAAGGAAGAGGGATATGTTACGGCTGCTTCTACAGAAAAAGATCAGGAATATGGTTTTGTTTTTCTGAATTGTAAAATCACTGGTAACGCAGAAGACAGTACATTCTATTTAGGACGGCCATGGAGACCTTACGCAAAAACAGTGTTTATTAATTGTTATCTCGATAAACAAATAAAGCCTGAAGGATGGCATAATTGGGGAAGTTCAGAAAAAGAGAAAACAGCATATTATGCTGAATATAATTCGAAAGGGCCTGGTGCATTATCAAAAAACAGGGTAGACTGGTCTTTTCAGTTATCGGATGATGAAATACAAAAATATACTCCTGATAAAATATTGAAAGGAGAAGATGAGTGGGATTATAAAGCTTGTATAGAGTAAAAAACAAAAAGAACAATAAAAAATCAGATATGAGATCGTATAGGATACAAATTCGGATACCACTGTTAATAACTGCTTTAAGCTTTCTGTTAGCAGGTTTTAGTAGCTGTTGTACCAATAAGGTGGAGATGACTTGTGAAGTTGAACCTGACATTTACCAGAATGTTGAGTTCGATATGCCAAAAGTTGTTGAGGCAACCTTTCCGGACTATTCTGTAAATATTAAGGATTTTGGTGCCATTGCTGACGGTGTAACGGATAATACAAAAGCTTTTGTTGATGCTATTGAGCATGTATCAGGTAAAGGAGGGGGTAAAGTAATTGTACCACGTGGTATTTTTATTACAGGCCCTATAATCATGAAAAGTAATATTAATCTTCATGTTGAAGATGGAGCTGTGATTCGTTTTAGTACCGATTTTGATAAATATCCAATTATTGAAACCAGTTTTGAAGGACTGAATACTTATCGTTGCATTTCTCCGATATATGCAAAAGATTTGGAGAATATTGCTTTTACAGGGAATGGTACATTTGATGGAAATGGTGATGCATGGCGTCCTGTGAAAAAAAGTAAGATGACTGATGCTCAGTGGAAAAGTTTACTTAAGTCAGGAGGTGTTTTAAGCGATGATGGAAGAATCTGGTATCCAACGGCAAAATCAAAAGCTGGTGATGCACGCGATAATTTTAATGTAAAACATTATGACACCATTGAGGAGTATGAAGCTGTAAAGGATTTTCTTCGTCCTGTGATGGTAAGTATTATCAGTTGTAAGAAGGTTTTATTAGATGGACCTACCTTTCAGAATTCACCAGCATGGAACCTACACCCGTTAATGAGTGAAGATGTGATACTAAGAAATCTGAATGTGCGAAATCCATGGTACTCTCAAAATGGCGATGGATTGGATTTGGAATCGTGTAAGAATGTGTTGATTTATAACAATAGTTTTGACGTTGGAGATGATGCTATTTGTATTAAATCAGGTAAAGATCAGGATGGTCGCGATCGTGCCATGCCAACCGAAAATGTGATTATTAAAAACAATATCGTTTATCATGGACATGGTGGTTTTGTGGTTGGAAGTGAGATGTCGGGAGGTGTAAAAAATATTCATGTATCCGACTGTGTATTTATGGGAACTGATATTGGTCTTCGCTTTAAAAGCAACCGAGGTAGAGGTGGAGTAGTGGAAGATGTGTATATCTCTAATATTGATATGATTGATATTCCGGCTGAACCCATTCGCTTTAATTTGTTTTATGGAGGTATGTCGCCAATACCTGATGATGAAAACAAAAAGGTAAGTAAAGAAGATCAGCCTGAAATAGTTCCGGTTAGTGAAGAAACGCCTTCGTTCAAAAATGTTTTTATGGAGAATATCACTGCCAATGGTTTTGGAAATGCGGCTTTCTTTATGGGATTACCCGAAATGAACCTGAAGAATGTGCACCTGAAAAATGCTGTTTTAAGGGGTAGAAAAGGTATCGCCATAGTTGATGCTGACGGAATGGTATTTGAGAATGTAAAAGTGATTGCTGATCAAGGAAATGCATTGTCTGTTTATAATGGCAAGTCAATAACTATGGAAGGATTTGATTTTAATCAGAATGGTGATGTGGCGATCAGTATAATGGGAGAATTAACTGATAAGGTTAGTATTAATGTAACCAATGGCCAAGAGGTGAAGGCAGTTACTGAAGTTGAACCAGATGTTAATGCTGATGGAGTGTTTTTGAAATAATTTTTATTTTATATTTAGCTTTCAAACAGAGGCTGTCCGATATTTTCGTGACAGCCTCTGTTTTTTTAAGTCCATTGTTGAAATTGTATTGGGTTTAATTTAATGAAAATCCTAGAAATAGTGATGGTTTTATATTTGGGTTGAGGTGTGTTTAAAATGTAACAATTGAAGATTATACTTATTTTGAATGGAAGTGTTTATGTCTCTTTATTTAAGGCCTGGTTTAAAAAATTCCATAACTGGTTTAATAAATCTTCCTTTTTAATCAAACTGAAAATATTGGCCAATAAATTCTGTTCAAAAGGTTGTTTGAGAAAGATCAGAAATCTAAATATTTGGAAGATTGATAGTATACATATCAAATTAGCAAACCACATTAAAGATATTGAATACCATTTTTCCAATAGAAGCCTTAGACCTAAGTAGTTTTTTCATGAAACAAAAATTAACAAAAATTTATAATTATAAATATTTTTGTTTTTTCGGCAAGAAAATTAATCTTTGGAATAGATTTAATAAAATTGAATAATGACTGAATCAAAACGTTTATCGGATATTTTGCTCGTTGATAAGCTTCATGGAGGAGATATGGATGCTTTTGATTTAATCTTTGATAAATACGGAAATCGTTTATTTGCTTTTGCCATTAGTTATTTGAAATCAAAAGAAGAAGCTGAGGAATTGGTGCAGGATGTATTTCTGAAATTATGGGAGAACAAGTCTAAATTAAAAAAAGAATCATCTTTAAAATCATATTTATTTACAATTGCTTATCATAAAATGTGTAATCTGTTTCGACAAAAACAGCAGCATGATAAGTATATTCTTTCAGAAGAGTATAAGAAAGAAGGAACAATTAACCTGGAAGAACAAATTGAGTTTAAGGAAACACTTAACGAAATAGATAAGATTATTGATTTATTACCACAAAGGCAAAAACAGATTTTTATAAAAAGCAGAAAAGAAGGAAAAAGTTCTCGTGAAATAGCCGAGGAATTACAGATATCTCCTGCTACTGTTGATAATCAGATTTCAACTGCCTTAAAATTTCTTCGTAAACATATTCCAGAAGCAAATTTGGGGTTAATCCTCTATTATTTTCTATTTCTGTAGAAATAAATACACATTATAAGTAATTGATTAATAGTTAATATGTGATTAATTGAAGAATTTATTTCAAAAAATCATGTTAATGAATGTTAGATTTTGTTTTTTCATGTGTATTACTTTATGAAAGGCTAAATGAATCCAAGTAATAACAGTAGCCTAATTAAGATCAGATGAATAATAAACTAAATAAAGAAATACTTGAACAATTTATTCAGAATAGACTGAGTGAGCCTGAAGAAAAGGAAGTAAGATCTTTATTGGCAGAAGGTGAGAAGAATGAAGAGTTAAGAAGATATTTTAAAACGAAGTTCAATGGTTTTATTGATAATGATTTAGATTATCCTCATGATGTGGGTTATATTTTAGATCGGGTTCATCATAAAATAAACAGTGAACGTTCACATCTGGAGATTAAACCAGTTAACAAATTCCTGAAATGGTATTCAAGAGCCGCTGCCATCCTGCTAATTCCTTTATTAATAGCAGGAAGTATAAAGTTATTCATGGATTATCAGGAAACCTTAAGATTAAAATATGAGATGCCTTTGTTATCAAAAGTGATGGCACCTATGGGATCTCGAGTTCAATTTACTTTGCCCGACGGTACAACAGGCTATCTGAATAGTGGTTCAACTCTTGAGTACCATGTTCCTTTTGTAAATAGTAGAAAAGTAAATTTATTAGGGGAAGCTTGGTTTGATGTTACACATGATCCGAATCATCCTTTTGAAGTATCATCAGGAAGTTCAAAGATAAAGGTATTAGGAACTCAGTTTAATTGTAATGCCATTCCTGATGATCATTTTATGGAAGTTATTTTAGAGGAAGGGAAAGTCGAATTTTCAACAAAAGGCTTAAAAAATAATGTTATTATGAAGCCAGATGAAAGATTGATTTTACAAGATAACGTTTTAAATGTGAGTGAGGTAGATGCATCGAAATTTACAGCCTGGAAGGAAGGTAAGCTGGTATTTAGGAGTGATCCTATGAAAGAAGTAATTAGAAGGATGGAAAGATGGTATAATGTGGACATTGAATTGAAGAATCCAGAATTAGATGAGTATGTGTTCAGGGGAACATTTCAGGATGATACCTTGGAAGAAGTACTTAAGTACTTAAGTTTAACTTCACCAATAAAATATAAAATAACTGAACGTCAACTGCAGAAGGACGGGACTGTTAGCAAAAAGAAAGTCTTATTATATAAAGAATAGGTAACCTTAAATCAGTAAACGCAAGCAAATAACAAATTAAAAGACTACTAAAAAAGGAAGTTGCGGGAACAACTTCCTAAAAAATGATCCATTTTTTAATAAAGTAAAGAACAAATTTATGAAAAAATTCACAACTTTTCATGAACGTGATTGCCACTGTCATGTCAAAATCCTTAGAATTATGCGTATAAGCATTTTTTTACTGTTCGTAACTGCTTTTACTGCTATGGCAAATAATAGCTATAGCCAAAAGACGAGCATATCCCTGGAGATTAATAACCAGAAATTATCAGAAGTTATAGATGAAATTGAAGAAAAGTCAGAGTTTTACTTTGTATTCAATGAGAAATTAATTGATCTTGACAGAGAAGTTAGCATTTCAGTCGAAAATCAGAAGATAAATCGCATATTAAATGAGGTTTTTGGAGGGACAGATGTTCAATTTACTATAATTGATCGCAAAATAATTTTATCAACTCCAAACAATTTAATACAGGAATTTACAGTAAAGGGAGTTGTTAAAGATAGAGATAATATTGGCTTACCTGGTGTTACGGTTACCATAAAGGGTTCTTCAACAGGAACAATAACAGATATAAATGGACAATACTCCTTATCCAATGTTTCATCAGGAGATGTGTTATTGTATTCATTTATTGGTATGAAATCACAGGAAATTATAGTAGGTGATAAGGATGTTATTAATGTAACCATGATTGAGGAGGTGATAGGTATTGATGAAGTAGTGGCTATTGCTTACGGATCTCAATCAAAACGTAATATTACAGGTGCTATTCAAAACCTTGATGCAGATGAATTGGAAAGTATACCAACTGCCCAGTTGTCGCAAAAGTTACAAGGAAAGCTGGCTGGGGTTCAAATTAATCAAACAACCGGTATTCCTGGACAAGGAATGTCGATTCGTGTACGTGGACAGGCATCAATTTCTGCAGGAAGTGATCCATTATATGTGGTTGACGGATTTCCGTTAACTGGAGATATTGCCAATATCAACCCTGATGAAATTGAAAACATTACTGTATTAAAAGATGCTTCATCTACTGCTATGTATGGTTCCAGAGCAGCAAACGGTGTTGTGGTTATCACAACTAAAAGAGCCAAAGCAGGACAATCCAATCTTACTATCAGTGCGTATACAGGTATGCAGGTTATCCCAAAGTACTTAATGCCTGAGATGATGAATGCGCGGGAATTTGCCCAATTTAAAAAGGAAATTCAGGAAGAAAACGGTTGGGGAGTACCAGAGATGTTTCAAAACCCTGAAGAATACGGAGAGGGAACAGATTGGTTAGATGCAGTTACCCGCAATGCAACCATTGAAAATTATTCAATAAACTACAGCGTTAGTAAAGATAAATTCAGATCATCAATTGTTGCCGGATATTTTAAGCAAGAAGGAGTTTTACTGAATTCAGATTACAATCGATTTTCAGTACGTGTTAATTCAGAATATGAATTCAACGATAAATTAAAAGTGGGTGTGAATGTTGCCAATACAGTAACTAAAAACAATACTCCTCAGAGTGATGGTATTTGGTATAATACCCCAAGTATTGTTCAATCAGCAATACTAACATCTCCCTTGGCACCTTATATTAATGAAGATGGAACTATTCCGGTTAATGCCGGTGTATGGGGAAATGACTATGGTACTGCTCCTGGGCCAAACTGGTATAATCAGGTGCAGGTTGTGAAAAACAAAACCAGAAATGTAGGGTTCCTTTCTACAGGATTTTTGGAGTTTGAACCTGTAAGAGGCCTTACCTACAAATCATCTATTGGTGTTGATTTAGGAAATAGTATTAATGATTTCTTCTATCCATCAACTGCCGGAAGCATCTTCAATCCAGGCAGTGAAACTGATTTTTCTAGGATTTCTGGTTCACATAGCAATTCATTTGGGTACTCGTGGCTATGGGAGAATATACTGACTTATAAAAAGGATATTAATGACCATAAATTCGAGGTGTTAGGAGCTTATTCAGCTCAGAGTGCTCATGGAGAAACAGGATATTTAAGTGGAACTGGTTTTCCCGATAATCGAATCCAGACATTAAATGTTGCAACTACTATTACAGGATCTACAGATATTCAGGATTGGTCATTACTATCTCTGATTAGTCGAATTAATTATAACTACAAGCAACGTTATCTAGTTTCTCTGGCATACCGTCGTGATGCTTCGTCACGTTTCGGAGCTGATAATCGATGGGGTGACTTCCCTTCAGCATCAGTAGGGTGGATTGCATCTGAAGAAAGTTTTATGTCAGGTATTGAGCAGATATCTTTCCTTAAATTAAGAGCCAGTTATGGTGTTACAGGAAACAATAATATTGGTAATTATACTCAATATGCCAATATGGTAGCGACAAATAATCCTGTCAATAGTGCATTGGTTAATGGTAAAAGTTTAGCAGGATTAAATAATACCGAGCTGGGTTGGGAACAAACTACAGAAATCGATTTTGGTCTTGATCTGGGATTTTTCAATAATCGAGTATACTTTACATACGATTACTTTAAGCGAACAACTGATAACCTGTTATACACTGTAGATATTCCTATTTCATCGGGTTTTTACAATTTCACAACAAATGTTGGTAAGATTGAGTTTTGGGGGCATGAATTGTCTGTAAGTACAAAAAACCTAACAGGAGTATTTAAATGGAATACAGATTTTAATATAGCTTTTAATCGTAATAAAGCACTTGAGTTAGGAACTTCCAATGCTGCTATATATGGGGATAATACTATTACGGAAGTTGGACAACCACTTGGTCAGTTATATGCTTTGGAATGGGATGGATTATACTATACCGAAGATGAAGTTGCTGAAGTAGGAAGGGAAGGAGCTCAAATTGGAACTGTTAAGTTTGTTGATCAGGATGGTGATGGATGGGTTTATAATGACGACAGGGATAAAACAGTTTTAGGAAGCTCAACACCTAAAGGTGTTTATGGTATGACCAATTCATTTAATTACAAAGGGTTTGATTTGTCTATAGTAATACAAGGTGCTTACGGTCATAAAATTTTCAATCATATTGAACGCTTCTCAACTAACTTAGATGGCGCATTTAATGTGTATAAAGCCGTTCAGAACAGATGGCGATCTCCTGAGGATCCAGGTGACGGTATTTATGGTAAGGTTATTTCTGGTACAACTCAATACGAGCGAGATTGGATGAATTCAAAGTTTCTTTATAATGCAAGTTACTTGTCCGTTAAGAATATAACACTTGGTTATCAGGTGCCTGTTAAGAGTAATTATATCAAGGGTTTGAGAGTGTATGGAAGTATACAACAGGCTTATGTATTTACCAAATATCCGGGTAATAACCCTGAAGTTTCTGCTGCAGGTGGTTTGTATTCTGGTAATGATTACACTGCATATCCGGTACCTAGAACCTTTACTTTTGGTGTAAATATTAATTTGTAATTAATTAACTCAATAGAAATGAAAACATCTAATTATATATACATACTTTTAATAGCTGTGTTTGGATTAACAGCTTGTGGTGATGATTACTTGGTAAAACTTCCTGAAACGGTTGTTTCGGCAGAGGATTTTTACAAAACAGAATCAGATTATTCACTAGCCATTATAGGAGCATACCAACACTTGAGACCATTATTTGGATCTGGTTTAGTAGATTATGGGGCTTGGACCATGGGTGAAATGCGCTCGGATAATACTACTTTTAGTTATAATGTTGATAATCGCGGTTATGCAGGTATTGAATACTATGACCTGTTTATTGATGATTCCAATGGTGGAGGTGTATCAACAAAATATAATAACAACTATATAATTATTGGTAGAGCAAATCAAATACTAAGTAGAATCGATAATGCTGAAATTTCAGATGAAGCAAGAAATAATTATAAAGGACAGGCGTTATTTTTAAGGGCATTTGCTTATTTTGATTTGGTTCAGTACTTTGGTGAGGTGCCATTAATAACCACACCTCCTACCAGTTATGAACAAACATTGGCTTTACGTACATCAAAAGACTTAATTTATAACCAGATTATAGCTGATGCAAGTGAGGCCGCTAGTATTTTACCATCATTTAGTGAGCAAACGAGAGGGTATGTTTCAAATGGAGCTGCATATACTTTATTAGGTAATGTATATTTAGTTCTGGAAGAATGGGCTAATGCAGAAAATGCACTTCTGAATGTCGAAGGTTTTTCATTACTTTCTGATTATGCTGCCGTTTTTAATCCTAATAATAAAAATAATAATGAATTAATTTTCTCTGTTCAGTATACAGATGATCCAACAGCTAATGCAGCTAGTAGTTTTGCTTATAATTTTTTACCACGACTATCTAATCCTGGTGTGATACCCGGTTTTCCTAATGGGAATTCAAATGCTTATGCAGGATGGAATACACCAACTCCTGATGTTATTGAAGCCTTCGAAGATGGAGATATGCGTTTAGATGCTTCCATTGGATTTTATACCGGACAAGGCTATGTGAATCGTCCTTATGTAAAAAAGTACGTTCATGGTGCCAGCATTGCTCCTAATACGAATGATGATTGGCCTATTTACAGATATTCTGAAGTTTTATTAATGTTGGCTGAAGCTATTAACGAGCAAGGCAGGGCTCCGGAGGCATTGATATATCTGAATCAGGTGCATGCTCATTCCCGAACCGGTTTAAGTGCTTTAACTGTATCTGATCAAACAAATTTAAGAGAAGCTATAATCCAGGAAAGAAGGGTGGAATTGGCCTTTGAGAATAAGAGATGGCCTGATTTGGTTCGCTGGGGATTGGCAATTGAAGTAATGAATGTTCATGGAGAGAAGGTAAAAGCAGATCCTCAGGCATATTATTATCCTGATGGTGTTGATCCGGTAAGTACTTCATATAATGTTACAGAATCACGCTTACTGTTCCCGATTCCAGAGAGAGAAATAAGATTAAATCCAGATCTTGAACAAAATCCAGGATATTAAAAAATCACATGGCAAGTAGCAAACTTGTGCTACTTGCCTCTTCTTGAAAAAATATGATGCTTATAAAACTATAAGTAAGTGGGAACAATGTATCTGTAACTCTTAAAAACTAATCCAATTTTTATGAAAATAAATTTAATCATCATATTAACTCTAATAGGAAATGTGCTCCTTGCTCAGACAACGAGTCCCAAAAGAGGCTTTGGTGGTCCGGTTTCCGATATGGCTGATTTGCAAGCTGTGGCTAATTGTGCCTGGTATTACAACTGGGGGCAATCACCGGCAAACTCAATTGTAAATG
This sequence comes from uncultured Carboxylicivirga sp., assembly GCF_963674565.1. Lineage (NCBI taxonomy): Bacteria > Pseudomonadati > Bacteroidota > Bacteroidia > Marinilabiliales > Marinilabiliaceae > Carboxylicivirga > uncultured Carboxylicivirga sp. The sequence continues at coordinate 2,382,599 of NZ_OY771430.1, read as the reverse complement.
ATGTAAAAGACTATATTGATTATACCCCAATGGCATGGGGATCGAACTATAACGAAGCTGCCTTGCGAACATATCTGACTAATCATCCTGAAGTAAAATATTTACTTGGATTTAACGAACCTAATTTTATCGAGCAAGCTAATCTGGGACCTGTTGCAGCGGCACAATTATGGCCTGCATTGGAATCAATTGCCGATGATTTCGGATTGGAGTTGGTAAGTCCTGCATTGAATTTCAGTTACTCGGGAGGTGCTGTTATTGAAAACGGAGTGGAATACACCGATCCCATTCAATATTTGGATGATTTTTTTGCTGCACTTCCTGAAGGGAGTAGGGTTGATTATATCGCTATACATGGTTATTTCGATAATGCAGGAGCATTGCCCTGGTACGTTAGTTTGTACGATAAGTATGATAAGCCACTTTGGCTCACTGAATTTAACCACAGTGCAAGCTGGGTAAGCGAAACTTCGCAGCAAAATTACATGGTTGAGGCACTTGACTATCTTGAAACTGAACCTAAAGTATTTCGCTACGCTTGGTTTTTATCGCGAAGTACACAAGAGAATACCAATATTTACACAACCGGAGAAACGGGTGTATTAACTGATCTGGGATTGATATTTACCAACATGTCATCTTACGATTCTGAATATTACCATAAGATCGAAGCTCCAATTGAGGCTGAACATTATGTTGATATGTCGGGAGTTCATCTTACTGTTGTTGAAGATAGTGAAGGTATACTGGCTGCTCACGATTTTGATAGTTTCGATTGGATGGATTATCAAATTAATGTTGAAACCACAGGAATTTATAATGTGAGTATTCGAATTACTTCTGTCTGGGAATCTTCTTTTTCCCTTTATGAAGGTGATAATCTGTTAGGCACATTTACAACACCTAATACAAATGGCTTAGAGACATGGCAAACTTATAATCTGGGAGTTGATATTCCATTAACTGAAGGGAATCATACTTTGCGGTTAGTTACTCATAATGGTGGTTGGAAACTGAATTGGTGGAAATTATCAATTAATTCTTCAACCGGATTAGAAGACCTTGAATCCACTAATGAGCTCATTAAATTATATCCAACAATAGTAAATGGAGCCGAGAAAGTTTTTCATATTGAAACTTCTTTAACTGATTACAGTGTTCAGTTCTACAGTCTGAGTGGGCAATTGGTTCTTTATTTGGATTCATTAAGTAAAAACTCACAGATTAGCCTATCAGTTTTGGATCCAGGTTTGTACATAGCCACCATAATTAGTGAAGAAGGTCAATTCTCACAAAAACTATTGGTTGAATAAAATGAAATCATGGCCGTTGAAGTGAATGATTTCCATCTTAAAACAACTGTTTGTTATGCAAAAATATTTAAGTAAGAGTATATTATTAGTATTACTTCTTGTCATCGTTATGCCATTGCAGGCGCAGGAAGGATTCACTTCTGATGATTTTCTGAATGCAGATGGTCCTGTTATTAAAAATCAGTTAGGCGAAGTGGTTCCTTTGCGAGGAACTAATCTGGGATCGTGGCTGAGTATGGAATACTGGATTGGACCATTGGGATATGGCATGATTGATCGCACGGACTGGAGCTGCTCTTTTTCTGAAACGTTATCAAAGGATAATATGAATTACATCTTTGATGGCGATGATGCTACCTGCTGGAATTCAGGAGTGCCGCAAAGTTCTTCCGAAGGGCAATATGTAATTATTGATTGTGGAAAAGGAGTAGTATTTGATAAAATCAGTTTTATTTCACAAAATGCAGATGAAGCTCCGGTATCATACACTGTGTCAGTATCTGGTAATGGATCTGCCTGGACAGAAGTATCCTGGGGTAATGGAACCAGTAAATATGTGGATGTTTATATTGGAGCTATTGAAGCACAATATGTCAGAATTGCTCAAAATGGTGATTCTGAATTTAATTGGTCTATTGCAGAGTTTAACCTTTATATGAATGATGATTTTACCGTCAGAAACGCAACATATAATCGTTTTGGAGTGACTAAAGCCGATGAACTTTGGGATTACTATCAGGATTTATGGATAACAACAACAGATCTTGATAGCATCAAAGCTATGGGGATGAATATGGTACGTGTTCCGTTTTACTGGATGGAAATCATGAATAATGATGGAACAATCAAAACTGATGCATTTAAGCAACTTGATTGGGTAGTGGCCGAATGTTCTCAACGTCAGATTTATGTAGTGCTTGATCTGCATGGAGCACCCGGAGGTTTAGACGGATATATTACCAGTGGCCAGGCAGTAACCAATGATCTATGGTACGATGAGGAATCGCAACAACGCACAATTAATTTATGGAAGGCAGTAGCTGAACATTTTGTAGGCGAGCCAGCGGTGGCGGCATATGACTTGATGAACGAACCTGTCAGTACAAATTCTTCGTTTACTATTAGTGATATGTATGACATAATTTATAAGGCAGTACGAGAAGTTGATACCGATCATATGATTTCAGTTCAGGCTTTTTATAACTTTTCAATGATTGATGATCCATCAACCCGAGGTTGGGAAAATATGCTATATCAGGCTCATTATTACAATACGGATTTTTATAATTGGGATTCCCAAAATGGTTTTATCAATTATGCACTGGGGGATATGGCCTGGCATCAACAACATTGGAATATACCGGTACTGGCTGGAGAATATAACTTTTGGGGGTTTCTTGATTTGTGGGCAAAGTGGATGAATGGCATTAACGGATTTAATGGATCATGGTCGAACTGGACCTATAAAAATATGACATCAGATAAAAACTGGGGTTTGTATTTAGGAAATAGTAATGTGGTGCCGGACCTGAATTTAGATTCAGAGGAGATGATAAAAGAAAAGTGGGATAAGTTTACAACAAATAAGTTTTATAGAAACGCTGATTTAATAGATACAGTTAGTTCATATACCCAAAGTAATACTTATAAAGCAATAGGGAAAATTATTTATTTGAAGGCTTATAACAGTACTTATATAAGTTCAGAGAATGGGGTGTCGGCGATGACCTGTAGTACAACTAAACTAACTGATTTAGAATGTTTCACTGTTGAAGATGCCGGAGAAGGAAAGATTGCTTTAAAAGGTAACAATGGTAAATATGTTAGCTCTAATAATGGTATCTCTTCAATGACATGCGATAAAGATGAAATTGGAGAATCAGAAAAATTCTATTGGGTGGACTTAGCTAATAATCAGCTTGCTTTATTAGGTGTAGGAGGTTTTGTTTCAATGGAAGGAGGAAGTATTCCTATTACTGCCAATCGCACCAATATTGATGGTTGGGAAGTTTTCAACTGGGCTGAACGAAGTACTGGAATAGAAGATGAAATGTTGGCTGACAATTTCAAATTATATCCAAATCCTTTGAGAACTGATAAAATTCTAAACTATTCTATGACTGATAATCGTAGGTATCAATTATCTGTTTATAATACTGGTGGAGCAAAAGTCTATAGTGAAGATATAAGTGGAGGAGGTCAAATCAATTTGGCAGAATTAAATCCGGGTATTTACCTAATAAAGGTGGGGCAGCGAAAGGAGAAGTTGGTGATTTACTAAGGAAAAAATATAAGATGAAAAAAAACAAACTAAATATAGTTCTGGCACTTCTTGTTCTTTCGGTTTTGTTTGAGGGCTGTAAACCGAAAGTGACAGAAGTAAAGTTAGGAATAAACAGTAGTAAGGAAGTTATTGCGGCCATGACACTGCAGGAAAAGGCCATGCTTCTGGTGGGATCTGATACAGGTTTTCCACGGGGATATCCATCTTTTTTTGGTGGAGCAGATTCTTTATTTGCAACTCAACCACCGGCAGCTGGTAATACAAAAAAGTTGGTTCCCGGAGCAGCAGGTACAACTTATCCGATTCCTCGGTTAGGAATTCCTGCCATTGTTTTGGCAGACGGACCAGCAGGAGTAAGGATTGATCCTTTTAGAGAAGATTCTACAAAAACATACTATACTACAACATTTCCAATTGAATCATTATTAGCCTGTTCCTGGGATAAAGAATTGGTAAATGAAGTAGGTCGATGCATGGGGAAGGAGGCCTTGGAATATGGTGTAGATGTGCTATTGGCACCTGCCTTAAATATTCACAGAAATCCCTTAGGAGGAAGGAATTTTGAATACTATTCTGAAGATCCTGTGATTTCGGGAGAGATAGCTGCTGCAATGGTTAATGGTGTTCAATCGATGGGCGTTGGAACTTCTTTAAAACATTTTGCTGCCAATAATAACGAAACCAACAGGATGAATATTGATGTTAAGGTTGATTCGAAGACATTACACGAGATGTATCTTAAAGGTTTTGAAATAGCAGTGATAAAATCGAATCCATGGACTATAATGTCGGCTTATAATAAGATTAATAAGACTTATTGTTCTGAAAATCCATATTTACTTGATTCTGTTTTACGTAAGGAATGGGGGTTCAAGGGATTGGTTATGACAGATTGGTTTGCAGGTCGTAACAGAATTCAACAGGTGAGAGCTGGTAATGATTTATTGATGCCGGGAAGTACTTATATTATTGATCTAATTATTAATGCTGTTGAAAGCGGAGAGTTGGATGAAGCTTATTTAGACAGAAATGTTGAAAGGATTTTAAATTTGATTAAAAAAACTCCACGTTTCAAACAATATCAATACAGTGATCAACCTGACTTGAAAGAACATGCACAGGTGGCTCGCAGAGCTGCTGCCGAAAGTATGGTGTTACTAAAAAATGAAGATGTTCTGCCGTTGAAACATAATAACTCTAAAATTGCCGCATTTGGAATTGGTACATATCAAACAATTGCGGTGGGAACAGGGAGTGGTAATGTAAATAGTGAATATACAACAACAATTTATTCCGGGTTAAACGCAGCAGGCTATCAGCTTTCTGATGAGTTAAGAAGTGCCTATCAGCAATACATACTAGATGAAAAAGCAAGAGTAGGAGAGAAAGCGTCTTATTTTGATCCTGATATCATGCTAAAAGAAAAAAACTGGGATGAAAAAGAACTTTTGAATCTTGCAAAAGAGACTGAAATAGCATTGTTCACCATTGGGAGAACATCTGGTGAATTTGCCGATAGAAAAATCAAGGATGATTTCGAACTGACCAAAGAAGAGGTGGAGATGATTACAAAACTGTCTAAGGTATTTCATTCTCAGGGAAAGAAGTTAATTGTATTGCTTAATATAGGAGGTGTGATTGAAACTGCATCGTGGAAACATTTGGCTGACGCAATACTTTTAGCCTGGCAACCAGGTATGGAAGGGGGTAATGCTGTAGCTGATCTTATATCAGGAAAAGTTAATCCGTCAGGGAAATTAACAATGACTTTTCCCTTCCACTATGTTGATGTTCCATCATCAGAATTCTTTCCTAGTTCGGAACAAACACCTGAAAGAGTTGAATATTTAGAAGGTGAAGAAGTGGGATATCGTTATTATAATGCTGAAAATGTAACACCGTCTTTTTCTTTTGGTTTTGGGTTGTCCTATACTCAATTTGTATACAAAGAATTAGGGGTTCAGCCTCTTGATAAATTTTCTTATAAGTTAAATCTGAGAGTTAAAAATACAGGTAAATATAGTGGTAAAGAGATTGTGCAGGTTTATGTAAAAACTCCTCAAAATTCATTTGTCCAGTTGAAACAATTTACCAAAACAGCTTTAATCAAACCTGGTGATGAAGAGGTGATAGAGTTTAATATGGATACCAATGATTGGGTTTCGTACAATGCTGAGACGAATCAATGGGAAGCACCTACAGGTGATTATGAAATTCTTATTGGAGCCTCTTCTGATGATATCAGACTTAAAAGAATGATACAGTTACCTATGGCAGTTCTACTTACAAAATGATATAGCTATGAAAAAAGAACGAATCGTATATATTTTATTATTTCTACTTGTAACTTTAACAGGTAGTATAGCTCAAAATTATTATCCGGAAGGCAATGGATGGATAACTAGATCAGAACAATTAAAACCTAAACTGAACGAAGATATTATCAAGCCAATAGGTTTAGTTCAAATGCAGGCCAGCAAAGAGGCTTTTCAAGGTTGGGAAGCTGTTGAAATAAGTGATTTAGATTCATTTTATAAGACATCTTTTCGTCAACAAAAAAGTATAATAGTTGATTTTGGTGATCATTATACTGGCCATTTCTCAATGGATATAAAACCCATATTTGGAACATGTGATGCACCTGTTCGGTTTAAAATTACCTTTGGTGAAGTACCCGCAGAACTGGCAACACCTTTTGATCCGTATAAGGGCGATTTGAGTCGGGCATGGCTTCAGGATGAGGTGGTTACTGTAATGCATATTCCATCGACTTTTACATTAGAACGAAGAATTGCTGGTCGTTATATGAAAATTGAATTACTAGGTGCATCTCAATATTTCGATTTCAGAATTAGTGAGGTAAGATTTAATGCTACTACTTCAGCTCAAAAAGTACCTGAAGGATTATCTGCTACAGCATCGAAAAAGATAAAAGCCATTGATGTTATTAGCCAAAAGACATTGAAAGAATGTATGCAAACAGTTTACGAGGATGGACCAAAGCGTGATAGACGTTTATGGGTTGGAGACATGTATCTCGAGTCATTGGCTAACCAGTATACCTTTCAAAATCACCAATTGACTCAACGGTGTTTGTATTTACTGGCTGGATTATCTGATGATGAGGGATTTGTTTTGGGAACTGTTTTTGAAACACCGGAACCTCATGCTCAGGCGGGGCAGCGATTAATGGATTATTCATTGCTGTATAACTGTACTTTAAAAGAATACCTGTTGACAACGGGTGATAAAGAAACCGCAAATGATCTGTGGCCTGTGGCTAAAAGACAACTGGATATCATTCGGGAATATGTTTCTGACTTGAGAATGGTGGATTATGAAAAGGCGAATAAGGAGTGGTGGCTGTTCTTTGACTGGAAAGATGGATTAAATAAAGAAGCTGGTATTCAAGGATTGATGATGTTTGCTTTGAATGAAACCTATGAACTGGCAAGGCAACTTAGTAAGCAGGATGAGGTTAGTTTTATTCCTGCTTTGGTGAAGAAAATGAAAAAGGCTGCTCTAAAGAAAATGTATAATAAATCAACAGGAATGATTGAAAGTGGTGTGGATAAACAAATATCTTATGCATCACAGGTATGGATGATTCTGGGAGGTGCTTTGTCAGATACGCAAGGAAAAAAGGCTTTAGAAAATGTAATGAAGTCTGAAGATGCTCTTTTCCCAGGAGGCCCCTATATGTATCACTACTTTATTCAGGCATTGATAAATGTTGGAATGGATAATGAAGCAAAAAAGCTACTTACTGATTTTTGGGGTGGAATGGTCGAAAAGGGAGCTGATACATTTTGGGAGGTTTACAGTTCGACTGATGACTTTTTATCACCCTATCATTTTTATCCGGTAAACAGTTATTGTCATGCATGGAGCTGTACTCCAACCTATTTTATTCGAAAATATCCCGAGATATTCCAGAAGTAATACATGAACGTAACGACTATCTGCTAAAAAATAGTAGATAGTCGTTTACCAAACAGTTTAAATTTTTTGAAATGAATAAAAGTAGTAGGGTTCTATTGCTTACTAGTATTCTTATGTCCTTAATCTGGCTGTCTGGTTGTGAGTTGGGTATCAATTCCACACAATCAATACAAGCAGTTTTTATTGATAGTTTGATGTCTCAAATGACCTTTGAAGAGAAACTGGGGCAATTAAATCTACTGGTCTGGGACGGAAGTTTACAAACCGGTTCGGTGAAGAATACTGGTGTAAGTGAGAAGGTTGAAAAAGGATTAGTTGGTGGATTATTTAATATCGAAACTAAGGAAGAAAGAAAAAATATACAGCAACTAGCTGTTGAAAAATCACGTTTAGGTATTCCATTATTGTTTGGACAGGATGTGATTCACGGACATAAAACTGTTTTTCCTATACCCTTAGGATTATCCTGCAGCTGGGATATGGAATTGATACAACTAACAGCCAAAGCAGCAGCCATTGAGGCATCTGCTGACGGAATAGACTGGGTGTTTTCACCAATGGTTGATATTTCTCGCGATCCACGATGGGGTAGAGTGGCTGAAGGAGCTGGTGAGGACCCTTACCTTGGATCTTTAATTGCCCAGGCTATGGTTAATGGTTATCAGGGCAATTCTTTGAATCATCCGGAATCCGTGATGGCTTGTGTCAAACATTTCGCTTTGTATGGAGCTGCAGAGGCAGGACGTGATTACAATAGTGTTGATATGAGCGAGATAAAAATGCATCAGGTCTATTTGCCACCTTATAAAGCGGCTGTGGATGCAGGTGTAGAATCGGTAATGACAGCGTTTAATGATGTTAATGGTATACCAGCCACCGGAAATAAGAAGTTGTTTAATGATTTACTGCGTGATAAATGGGGTTTTAATGGCTTTGTGGTAACTGATTATACAGCTATTAATGAGATGGGGAATCATGGTTTGGGTAATTTGTCTACAACATCAACTTTGGCAATGGATGCCGGAATTGATATGGATATGGTAGGTGAGGGTTTCCTGAATACTTTAAAAAATTCTGTGGAGAAAGGAACACTTTTAGCTAGTCAGGTTGATCAGGCTTGTCGAAGGATATTAGAAGCCAAGTATAGTTTAGGCTTATTTGATGATCCATTTATCAGACTAAAAGAGGAAAGGAGGCATTCGTTGTCTGAAGGTAAAATTATGGATTTGGCTTACCATGCTGCTCTCCAGTCTTGTGTCTTGTTAAAAAATGATCAACAGGTTTTGCCATTTAAAACCAGTCAGAAAATTGCCATTGTAGGGCCATTAGCTGATTCGAAGGAAGATATTTTGGGAACATGGGTATTAAATGGTGATTTGGACAAGACGTTAACAGTTTTGGAGGCTTTAAGAAATAGAACTGAAGTTTTTTATTCTAAAGGAGCTGAAATAACTAATAATGTAAGTATGGCCAAGTTGATTAATTATCAGTTTGATCCAAAAAATTCTAAACAGTTGCAGAAGGAAGCTATTGATGTAGCATCAAAATCGGATGTAATTATTGCGGTGCTTGGTGAAAATGCTCAAATGAACGGAGAGGCTGCCTCTCTGGCTGATATAAATATTCAGGAAAGTCAGCAGAATTTATTGAAAGAGCTTTATAAAATTGGCAAACCTATCGTCTTGGTCTTGATCAATGGACGTCCTCTAACGTTAGAATGGGAAAGTAAACATTGTTCTGCTATACTTGAATGTTGGTCAGGAGGTACTCAGGGTGGCAAGGCTATAGCTGATATCTTATTTGGAGATTATAATCCATCGGGCAAACTAACAATGTCATTTCCAAGATCTGTTGGTCAAATACCATTGTACTACAATTACAAAACAACAGGTCGTCCTTTTATTGAGCAGGTTAAATATACCAGTCGTTATCTCGATGTTCCTAATACTCCACTTTTCCCATTCGGTTATGGATTAAGTTATACCACATTTGAATATGGAGATATTACTCTGAATTCTGAAGAAATATACGACAATGATACTCTTGTAGCTTACGTTGAAATAAAAAACACAGGAATGTATGAAGGGGTGGAGACTTCACAATTATATATACGTGATATGGTAGCAACAGTGACAAGACCTATTAAAGAGTTGAAAGGCTTTAAAAAGGTAAAGCTAAGACCGGGAGAATCTAAAGTTATTGAATTTAGATTAACAGTTGATGATTTGAAGTTTTGCAATGCTGATCTGGAATGGGTATACGAACCAGGAGATTTCATGCTAGAAATAGGAACCAATTCGCAAAATACCAAACAAAAATCCTTTAGGCTAATGGACTAATTATATAATAAATATCTGATTTGAGGGATAAAGATCTACAGATGTAACGGCATCTGAACTCTTTACTTTATTAACTATTAAAATTTCATTACTATGAAAAACTTTATACTTATTATTTTTTTAGGTTGTTTTACTAGTGTAAGTGCACAGGTATACGCCGATTTTGAAACTGTTTTTCCTATGGAGGAAAACGCTATTATTTGGGGAGCATCTTCTAATGGTGTTGCCAATAACCCCTCTGTTGATGATGTCAATAGTAGCGCTAATGTAGCTTTTTATATTCAGCAAGAACAATGGTGTGTTTACCATTTTTGTGCAGGAGAAAACATTGATTTAGCGGGAGGAAATTATAAAATATACATGGATGTTTACTCGGCTATTCAGGGTAGAGTTTGGCTTAAGTTAGAATCATGTGGAGGCGGTGGTGATGCTATTGAAGCCTATGCAGAATACACATCAGCCAATAAATGGCAAACACTTGAATTTAATTTTACAGTCCCCGAGAATGGCAATCGGGATGCATTAGTTTCAGCTTTTTCTATTTATTTTAATCATGGAGCCGTAAGTGCAGACACCTGGTATTGGGATAATGTTGAAGTTGGTGAAGTAAGTACTCGTATAAAAGGAAATAAAACAAATGCATCAATCATTTACCCCAATCCAGTAGCGGATAAGTTGAATGTAGACCTTTGTAGTTCCATTCAATCAATATCCATTTATTCAATAACCGGGACCAAATTGGAAAGTACAAATTTAATTGGTAATAAATTAGATGTTACGGCTTTACCAAAAGGAACATACATTTTGCAAATAATCGACATGGACGGTGAAACAATGTCACAAAAGTTTGTGAAAAAATAATACAGCAATCAAAGTATTAAATGTTTGATTTGATGAGCGTGAAAATTACAGACTTATGAAAAATATATGGTTTTTATCGTTAATAACCTTTCTGATGATAAGTTGTGCAAAAAGTGATGAGAAAAACACTCCTGGTGATCAGGAAAACCCACAAATGAGTATCTCAGCTCCGATAGAGAAGACGGTTATTTACAAAGGAGAAGAGATACTTCTTACTGGAACTTTTACCGATGATGTAGATTTAAAAGAATTAGTAATTACACTCATTTCTCCATCAACTGCAAAAAGTACTTTTGGAATAGAAAATCCTTGGGAGCCTGAATCTGAAATAATTGAACTCTCGGGAATGAAACAGGATATAAATGCAAAAGTATTATTTGATGAAACCGTTCCTGTGGATTGTACTTCTGGTGCTTACATTGTAAGTATTTTGCTTAAGGATGCCAGTGGAAAAGAAACAATAAATAACATTGAAATTGAAATCATCTGATGTATTTTGTATACAGCAAAAGAGCAAATGTATGTATGAGGTTTACATATTATAGGAAGGTTGCAATATTACGTTTGCTTAATTTTTAGTTACTAAATAGGTATGGTAGCAATAATGTATAAGGTATTCAATTGGAATTAAACTACCTGAACATGTAGTTGGAAGACTATATGGTTAATCTGTTAAAACAAAAAAAACCAGTAAATCATTGATTTACTGGTTTTAATGTGATCCCGAAGGGACTCTTTAAATTTCGTAATCTATTTTGTTTTAAATAGTTGTAAAGCACTTAAAGTCAAGGTCTCGATATAGTCTCTTCTGATATTGAGAACTTTATATTACAAATATACAATGAATGTATGCAATGTGAAAAAATACTTGGATGATATTTTAAAACCACCCTTTACTGAGACAATTTCTCCTTCTGCATCCCATTTGGGCTTTGACAGTCTCAAAAACTGGTTTTATTAATGTGTCTCATGGTTTAAGCTTAAAGAGACAGTTATGAAAATTGGTTATGCAAGGGTATCTACCAAAGATCAGAATTTGGAGATGCAAATTGAAACATTGAATAAAACAGGTTGTACTAAAATCTTTCAGGGAACAAAAAGTGCATTAAAAGAACGTCCGGAACTTGAGAAAATGTTGGAACATACTCGTGAAGGGGATATTATTGTAGTATGGAAATTGGATCGCCTTGGAAGTAGTATGCCGGAATTAATAGACAATGAGTTGTATAATGTTGAGTTTCCTGAATTGAGTCGATTATTATCTGATACACAAAATGGTTATTCAAGAGTACGAAATTGTGCACAGGCAAGAGCAATTGAAAATGAATGTTTTGTTGCCATTACTGGAAGTGTAGGTAATCTTTCAAAAGTTCATAATATGGATATTCAATATGCACAATCAATGGTATTTACACCAAGTGATTGTGCATTTCCAACAAATGGTATAAAGGCAGAAGTGACGCCAAATACCGAAATGATATTGCTTTCTGATGTTGATATTAATTCTTTAAGAGAATTAAACCAGTTTTGAAGTGTAAGAAATTTAAAGGATAGAAGAACAGATATATTCAATTTAGAAAGAATATAATATGAATAATTATATTCTTTCTATAATTCAATAAAATCCAATAAGATACTTTTATGACCAATATGAATAAAATAAATATTAACTAAATGATATAATTAATTTTTAAGTTGGCTGTTAGAATTTAAAAAATACAATTTTAGTTTTTAATTAGGTAAAACAAATACGACAGGTACAGTACAAGTAATATTGCTGCCTCCCATCTATCAAGTTTCTTTCTAATGCCTGTAAACATTGCTAGGAAAAGAAAAACTGTACCTGAAATCAAGACGACTAGGTCGAGATTAAAGTTGGGTTTAAAACTAATGGGATTAATAAAAGAACTAACTGAAAGAATGAGTAACAGGTTAAATATATTTGAACCAATAACATTACCAATTGCAATATCACTATTTCGTTTTAATGCCGCCACAACTGAAGTTACAAGTTCGGGTAATGAAGTACCGGCTGCGACAATGGTTAATCCTATTATTTTTTCGCTAACACCTAAAAGACTTGCAATTTTTACACTGTTATCAACTACTAATTGACCACCCAAAATTAAACCTGCTAGTCCAATAATTATAAATCCCCAAATTTTTAAATTGGAAGTAATTTCTGGTTCACTAGTATCTATGGTGTTGCTTTGTTCTTTCCTCATTTGCCAAAATACGTAATAGAGAAAAGCGGCAAATGTTAAAAGCAATAAAATCCCATCCAGCCTGCCGACAAGCAAATTATCTGAACCAATGAAGTAGTTGTTGGCAAATAGTATTACCAATACAGAAGCTAATAAGGATAGAGGTATTTCTTTCCATGCTGTTGATGATTGGACTTTGATTGGATATATTAACCCGGCAATACCAAGTATAATAAATAGATTGAAATTATTGCTACCGATTACGTTACCTAAAACAATATCGGAATAACCTTGAGCTGATGCAATAGAATTGACAACAAGCTCTGGTGCAGAGGTACCAAAAGCAACTATTGTAAGCCCAATAACCAAATCAGAAACATTATACTTTTTTGCTAACGAAGAAGCTCCGTCAACCAACCAATTCGCCCCAAATATTAAGGCTGCAAAACCAAGGAATACAAAAAGAATTGACATTATCATTTTTAAAGATTTAAATAAGACAAAAATTGATAATAGTGAATTTGTTGTTTTAAATGATTAGAATAAATCAGAGTTTTCTATTGTAATTTAATTGCTTATAAATATTTATAAAGTACAGTTAATTAAAGAAATAGTCTGTATTAGAAATAATTAATAAACTAGGGTACAATTAAAATGAAGTTAGTATTTAAATTAAGATCGGCAAGTTTTCTAATTTTATTATTGTTTGCATAAGAATAATAATAGGATTGTTTTTTTAATATAAAAAATACATTTAGGATACTGGAATTCATGCTTGGTATAGATTGAGGATCACAATAAACATATCTTACCATATTTCTTTTTTTATCTTTCATTAATTCTTTTATTTTTTCTAATAATTCGGTAGAACTGTATTCTAATCCAAGTGGCATTTTCAATTTCTCAGATAATTTTGTAATGTTTGAAATAATGTTCTGAAAATTAGATTCGGATTCTATATGTTGTGGTAAAGCAACTTTAATTGAATGGCATAAATAAAAATCTTCTTTTAGGTTACAAGAGTATATGGTAAAAGGACTATCCAAAATTTGGTCAAAGATAGTTCCGAATATTCTTTTAGAAGTGTTAGATTTTGAACTCCATCCAATAATTATCTGTGTTGTGAAATGTTCTTTAGCTGTTCTGATAATACCGTTAGCTATATTCACATCAACTCTTGTTAGAATTGAGGCTCCTTCTGTAAAATTATTTGCAGATATTTTTGTTAGTGCTTGTTTTAAGGAGGTAATATTATTTTGTGTATTACTATCATCTTTAATGACACTTAAAATATACAATGAATTGAAATCAGACTCTTGATGTAAAATGCCAGCGATTCTAACAAGCTTTGAAATGTTATTGGAATTCGAAACCGGTAGTAATGTGTTGATAGGTTTGTTTATATGGCTAAAGTCTTGAATTGTTTTTGCTAGTTCCTTACCAAATTTTGAAGTGATGATTGAAGAAATAATGGTACTACAGAAGATTACTAGTATGGTTGAATTAAATATTGTTTGATTAATAATTTGGTTGTTTAATCCTAAAAGAATGATAGCAATTGTTGCAGCAGCGTGAGAGGTTGTTAATCCAAATAATACTTTACTTTGAGTTGGATTGAAGTTTAAAGTGTATTTTGTAATAATTGCAGCGATCCATTTGCTAATGATAGCCGTTGATGTTAAAATTAACGCAATTATCCAGGTTTGATTATCAGTAAAAATTAGTTTAACATTAATCATCAGACCTATCTGCACTAGAAAAAATGGTATGAAAATTGTATTACCGATGAATTCAAGTCTATTCATCAGTAATGAATTTTTTGGTATGCTTCTACTTAATGATAAACCTGCGATAAACGCCCCGATTATAGGTTCTATATTTATTAATTTGGCAATAACTGATGTACTTGAGACCAAAAAAAGAAGAAATACAAATTGAACTGAATTTTCTTGTTTTACATATTGGAAAAACCACTTTGCAATTCTAGGGATCAAAAAAAATGTTAAGAGGATAAAAATAATGAAATATAACGGATTGAGAAGTTGCTGAATAATATTGGATTGTAAACCGTCACTTGTAATAAATGAGATAAGAATAAGTACCAGTGTATCGGTAATTATTGTTCCTCCAACTGCTGTAATAATACTAATATCTTTATTTATTCCAAGTTTTCTTACAATTGGATATGAAATCAATGTATGTGTAGAAAACATTAATGAAACCAATAATGTTCCTTTTATGCTTAATTTTAAAAAAAAATGGGAAATTAAAAATCCAAGTATAAAAGGTATTAAAAAAGTAAATGATCCGAATATTATACTATTCTTTCTGTTTGAATTAAATTTTTTAGTGTCGAGATCAATACCTGCTAAAAACATAATATAGAGCAACCCTATTGTCCCAAGAAGTTCAATACTTGAATCTTGAGGTATAAGTTTTAATACATGTGGACCCAATAAGATTCCTGCAATAATGTAGGAAGCAATATCTGGTATTTTTATAAATTTTAATATTTGAGGAAAAAGGAAAATAGCTCCAAAAAGAACCATGAATGAAATCACAGGTTCTGACCAAGAGAAACCATTAACTATGATGATTGTCATGGGATTAGCTATAATTATTTCACTTTTATTATAAATTTAGTAAAAGATTTGGTGTATCACATCTTAATAGCTATTAAAGTATTAGCTGGTATAGCTCTGTATATGGATCTGATATCTTCAGTAGGTAATTCTATAATTATTGTTGGAATATATTCCTGTCTTCTAAAAGTTAAAAAATTCGATGCTGATTCTTTGAGATTCTCAAATCTTAAATGATTACGAAACTTTAATTTCACACGATTAAAAAAAGAAGGTTCATTCTCAAATTGTTCAATAATTATTCTGAAGTTATTTTCAGTTTGAAGCATTATATAAGCCGGGTTTTGAATTAATGTATCAGGTTTCCATGCATTTAGAGATGCTTCTAATGTATCCTTAGGAGCTTCCCTTACAACTACAGGTTCTTTCACAATTGTAGTATATATTGATTGGACCATTAACGGCCTTGAAAATAGTTTTAGTTCTTCTTTAATTGAAAGTGAGTTCCAGAATTTATCTGTTTTCAGATTAGCAATTTTTGCCTGATGAATAAAAATTCCTTTAATACTTAAGTTAACAGTGCTATCAACTAGATTAATAGCCAAATGTATTGAGTCATTTTCAGACAGCTTTAATAATGACTCTTTATAGATTTTATCTTTTATCAGGCTATCTAATTCATTATGGTAGTATATATTGTCGAATTTATCATTAAGAGAAGAGTCCTGATTCGTTATCTTTTGTATTTCATTCAATTTATGGTAAGGAGCAACAGCGATACTTATGAGCCAAATTAAAAGTATAACTGCTGAAAAAAGGAAAATAAATTTCAATGTTTTTATTTTAATATTTTTCATTTTAGGATTTGTTATTTTTTTAATAATTAAGCTAGTATATATAAACCCTGGAACCTGTTGTTAATGATCTATAAACAAGTTCTAAGTTTTCGTCATTGAGCCTGATACATCCATGTGTTACTGGAAGACCCAGAAATCTTTGATAAAGAGTTCCATGAATGAGATATCCGTTTCCAAGGCTTAAGGCATAGTCTCCTAGAACACCAGATTCATATCGAGAGTGATGATTTAGAGAAGGAACAGGTAAACCTTCTTCAATAAAAGCCCAATCAGGTTTTTTCCATACCGGTGAAGTTGTTTTACCAAGTATTTTAAATTCTCCTTTTGGTGTTTTAAACATCCATTGTTGATCTTCTCCGTTTTTAAGAAGAATATAGCTTCCCGTTGAGCATTTATCTTCCTTTACTAATTCATTATTTTTATACAACCTGAAAATATTAGATGAACTATTGATTACCAGGTAATTTGATTTTGGTTTTTTATTTGCAAGTTTTTTATCAAGCATTAAAATTTTTTTAGTAAGCATCTGTTTTACTGAGGTTAATTGTATCTCTTCTACCTGAAGTGTTTTATTGTTATTGGTAATTGTCATCCATACTATTCCTCTTATTGAAAGTGGAATTAAAATTAGGAGTACTAAACTTAAAATATATAAATTGTATTGTTTTGTATGATGGCTTATTGTATAGAATATCAAGCGATTATACTTGGATAATGTAACTGAGTTATGAATATTCTTTAATAATTTTAAGTTCAGAGGATTATTTGTTTTCATTTTGAATAGATAGATAGTTTATTTAAAGCGTTAACAGAACCGACGATTACAACTCTTGTCCCAACTGGACATATATTAAATATTTTATCCATATCAGCGTCTTTTAAGGCTATGCAACCATCTGTCCAATCAATTCCTTTTCCTCCATTTCCATGAATCTCGATTAGGTTTCCAATCTTTGTATCACTTTTTATAGTACCATTTTGTTTATTGAGAAAGAATCGAACCTTATCTTCTGCATTAGGGTAATCTATGAGAAAGGCTTTATAGTATTTTGTTTCACCTTTTTGTTTTTTCTGCAATACTTTATATAATCCTTCAGGAGTGGTTTTGTCGCCTTGATGTTTTTTATCTCCTATCCAATTAAGTCCTAGTTCAATTGTGTAGCTGTTTATTTCGTTACCATTCTTATAAATAAGCAACTCTCTCGCAATTTTATCTATAACTATAGCATAACTGTTATTCCTTCTGGAGTGAGAGATGGTTTGTTCTGTTAATCTCTGCCACTGTGGATAATCATGAAAATAATTATTTAGCTTAATGGTGTAGTAATCAAATATTTTGTCTAAAGCTAAATCAACAGAGTCAAGTTGTTGATTACATAATTGGTAATTATTGTTCTTGTATGTAAGGTCACTTTCAAAAGTTAGTAGCTTACATTTAACCAATTCTTCCCTATGTTCATGAAGTAGAGGGAAATTTCCAAACTTTTTCTCGAAATCATTAATTTTAAAATGTATTTGTGCTAATCTCTTTCTTAGATATTGTTCAAAATCAGCTTTTATGTTTTTTGAATTTTCGATAGCTATATTGGAGGTTTCGATTGATTTGAAGGATAACTCAAAAACTTTGTCATATTTTCTAAGTAAGAAAAACTTTGCATTTTGATGCTTCCATTCAATCATAGCAGAATCATAATAGTTTTCCGATTTCTCAAATGCAATGGTGGCATACTCAGAACATTTTTCATATCGGGCTTGTGATATCAAAGAGCCTGCCCTCATAAGTTCTGATTCTGGTGTTTTAATGGAATAAACTTTAATCAAAACAAATAGAAGCAAAATACCTGTCAACATGAATAAAAGAAGAAAATGTCTAGTTCTCATTGACAATTTAGTGTAAATAAAACCCCGATTCCGTTATTGGAATCGGGGTTCTGCAGGTTTAATTTTCCCCGATTATGACTTTTTACCTTTATTGTATTTAGCAATTACTTCAGAAAGCTCGGTATTGATAGCTGATGCCTTCTCTTTGATTGCTTTTGTTTTATCTAATGTAGCAATGTAATCGCCAGTGGCTAATTGAGTTGTTGCGTCATTTAGTGATATTTCAATCGCATCAATCTCACCTTTAATTGCAATCAATGCAGTTGTTCCTTCTTTACCTTTAGGTGCTTCAAGTATCAAGTTTCTGTTTGATTCAATAAGACCTTTTACTTCAGTGATAGTTTTCTGTATTTCTACGTTCAATTCTTCTTTTCGAACTTCAGAAAGATTCTTTACTTCAACAGCGTAAAGTGCGACATTTGCTAATTGCTCTTTAACAGCTGTGTAGTTTTTGAATAGTTTTGTTTTTTCCGATTCTACATTAATCATTACATGATCCATTGAGTCTTGTAATGCAATGAAATTTTCATGAACATACACTTCTGCTCCAGCAGCTTTAGCTTGCTCTATAGCTTCTTTGGTTGTGTCAATTTCGGCTTGAGGAACACTTGAACAACTTGATAAAATAATGCTTGATAAACCTACTAATGTAATACCAAAAAAGAATCTGTTTTTCATTTTTTTAAATGTTAATTGTTTTTATTTGTTTATTCTTAAAAGTGTCTTCTTATTGTTAGAAAACATACTGTTTTGTTTTTAATTCGATATTATGACGCGCAATTGAAATTAAGTAACAGGAAATTTTAAAATATTTTCTATAGTGTTAATATTGAGTATCATATAAAGGTGTTTTTGTCTTACCTTTATATAGCCTACAATGATTTGAGTAATATAAATCTTAGAATATGGATAAATTATCTAATTTAAAAGATGATGAAATCATCACTTTAATTATAGATGAAAATTCTTCTAAATATTTTGGAATATTGTATAAAAGGTATTATTCAAAAGTTTTAGATAAATGCTATTCATTTGTAAAAAACAAGCAATTAGCAGAAGAAATAACAGAAGATATTTTTTCTAAGGTTTATGAAAAATTAGCCTCCTTTAAGAATCGCTCTTCTTTTTCTTCCTGGCTTTATTCAATAACATACAATCATTGCATAGATTATCTTAGAGAAAAAAAGAAGTTGCACTATCCCAGTTGGGATAAAGAGAATGAAATTCCTGAAATAATTGATGATACCGATGAAATTATTGAAGATATTAATTATGAAAATCTGCTTGTAGTGTTGAAGCTTATTCATCCTGAAGAAGAAGCTTTGTTATTAATGAAATATAAGGATGATTTATCAATGAAACAGATAGCAACTGCATTAAGAATAAGTGAAGATGCAGCTAAAATGAGATTAAAAAGGGCTAGAGCCAGGGTTCTGTTTTTATACACCCAAAAATTTCTTTTATAATGATGTTGTTACTTTATTAATTAATCTCGTCAAAATGATTGAGCAATTTTAAATTATGGAAAACTTTTTAAAAAAAATTGTACAAGGTAGCAGTTTTACACCTCCCGGTTTGTGTGAACAAGCACTTAAAGAAAATTTTACAGAAGCAATAAATGTTGAATGGATTAATAAAGAAGAGTATTATGAAGCTATTTTTTATAAAAATAACATAGAACATATTGCCTTAATTGATAGTAATGGAAACCTATTAGAATATAGACAAAATCTACCTAAGGATTTTCTTCCAGAACAAATTAAAACAATTGCTCAATCAAAAGGAGAAATCATGAATTCGGTATTGAAAAACAAAGGGAATAATATTGAATATGAAATTATCCTTAAAGACCAATCGCTAAAAAGGTATCTAGTGTTATTTTCTGAAATAGGGGTAATAAAAGATGAAAAGAAACTTTAACCAGTTATTATACTATTAATTTTTAAAGCAAATCACGAGTCCCAAATAAGTCAATTTATCTTCAATAATAATTTTATGAACTTGTCTTTTGTAGTTTCTATTATTGGGTTTATGCTGGCTGCATATTCCGTAATAGCCAATGATGTTATTCAAACATTAGGAACGTTTTTATCTTCAAATTCGAAGAGAAATTGGTTCTACTTATGGTTGTATGCAGCTCTTATTTTAAGTATTACCTTAATAATTGGCTGGCAACTAAATGATGGTGATGTTACTTATGGTAGATTATCAAAAATACCTTTACCTGAAGAAATAACATGGTGGTATATTTTGCCTCCTCTAATTTTGATGTTAATTACTCAATTTGGATTACCTGTAAGTACAACTTTTATGATTCTTAGTGTCTTTTCTTCAAGTCAGGTAATTGAAAAAATGGTAATTAAGTCTGTTACAGGTTATGCCGTTGCTTTCGCTTTTGCATTTGGTATTTATTTATTGATTGCAAAGAAGTTTGAGTCAAAGTCGGAATTGGATAAAGATCATGTTAAAAAGCAAGAAAAATATTGGATGATCGCTCAATGGTTTTCAACTGGTTTTTTATGGTCGCAATGGTTAATACAGGATTTTGCTAATATTTATGTGTATTTACCACGTTCACTTGACTTATCATCGTTGTTACTTTCGTTGTCCTTTATTTTAATTTTACTTGCCTATGTATTTAGAAAACGTGGAGGAAAAATACAGGATGTAGTGAAGCAAAAAACAAATTCTGCTAATATAAGGTCAGCAACCCTCATTGATTTAACATATGGTGTAGTTCTGTATGTATTTACGGTTTTAAATCCCATCCCAATGAGTACCACCTGGACATTTGTTGGAATTTTAGCCGGGAGAGAATATGCAATCACCTATTTACTAAATAAAGGTGCCATAAATGAAACTTATAAAAAACTTTTTAAGGATTTATACAAAGTTAACATAGGTCTTGTTGTGAGTATTATTATTGCAGTAATCCTTCAAAGTTTGAAATAGATTTAAGTTGTTAAGCAATATTTTATAGAAGAAATGCGGAGTAGGAAGTACATAGTAATAGCAGTTTTTATTTATTTACTAACATGTATTGGAATAAATACTGAAAGTTCAGCATATGAGAGAGAGGGAGGTGAGATATTGCCATATAATTTACCTTTACCAATTCAACCTTTTGGATTACCAATTGTAATAAGTGACTCTCTTTTTAAACCACTAAGGAATCAAATTGATGAGGAATTTCAGGAACAGTTACAAGATATTGTTTCCGCTAATAAAAAATGGAACAGATTAATAAGTGCACAACAATTATCTATTGGAGTGGTGGATTTAAGCTCACCTCTTAATCCAAGATTCGCACGGATTAATGGTAATCATATGATGTATGCTGCCAGCTTACCAAAAATTGCAGTTCTGTTAGCTATGGAAGATGCATTAGAGAATGGAGAAATTGAAGAAAATGATTCAATAAGAAGAGATATGAGACTTATGATGAGTAAGTCGAATAATCAATCAACCACTCGCCTAATTGATTTAATTGGTTTTAATAAAATAGCTAATGTATTACAGGATCCGAAATATAATTTGTATGATGAAGAAAGAGGAGGTGGTATTTGGGTAGGTAAAAGATATGCCAAAACAGGTCAGCGAATACCAGATCCTTTAGAGGGGATCAGCCATGGTGCTACGGCGACTCAGGTTTGTAGATTTTATTATATGTTGGCCTATGGTAAGTTGGTAAATTTTGAAAGATCTAAAGAAATGTTGTGGTATATGTCAGATCCAGAATTACATCATAAATTTGTCAATACTTTAGATCGAATAGCACCCAAAGCCAAATTATTTCGTAAGTCAGGTTCCTGGAAGGAGTATCATTCTGATTCAGTACTTGTTTGGGGGCCTCAATGGCGAAGGTATATTGTAGTTGCATTAGTACATGATGCAGAAGGTGAAAATATTTTAAGAGAGTTAATTGCAGAGATTGATAATATGATGATGCCCAAATAAATATTTTTTGAGCACAACCAATTTAGGAAATTAATGGAGTTAAGAATAGAAGGAAGAAAGTACCTTGATTATTTTGTAAATGCTTTTTTTGATATTAAGCCTGGAGAGGTAAAGAAGGTTTTCATGATGCAGTTGAATATCTTTATTACTGTTACTACTTTGTTAATGATTAAACCTGTTGCTAATGCACTTTTTCTTGCAAATGTGGGTGTAGAAAAATTGCCATACAGCTTTGTATTGGTTGCTATTGCTGCACTTCTTTTATCTAAATTGTATTCATCAACCATTGTTCGAAAATCATTTATCAAAGTTATTAACCGTACATTTATTGTTTCGGCACTTATTTTAATTCTCATTTCTGTTTTTTTATCTTTCGATTTTCTTGAAACATGGATTCTTTATCTTTTTTATATTGGAGTTGCTATTTTTGGTTTAATTACAACCTCGCAATTTTGGATTTTATCTAATCTTGTTTTTAATGCTCGTCAGGCAAAAAGATTATTTGGTATTGTAGGTGCCGGTGCAATTGCTGGTGGAATTTTTGGTGGGTATTTAACAACCATCTTAACACCCATCATTTCTGCTGAAAATATGTTGTATCTATCAGCTATAATCTTACTGTTTAATGTAAGGTTGAATAGTAAAATATGGCATTTATTTATTGAAAAGTTAAATGTTTATCAACAACATAAAAGAATTGAGCTTGAAGGAAAGCATCCTTTGCAGATCATTCGCCAATCAAAACATTTAACTTATCTAGCAATAATAGTCGGATTAGGGGTTGTAGTTTCAAAGTTGGTTGATTATCAGTTTAGTGCATTAGCGTCTGATTATTACACTGAACCAGATCAATTGGCTGCATTTTTTGGGTTTTGGTTTTCTAATTTTAACTTATTATCGCTTGTTATTCAGTTGTTTATAACAAGGCGTGTAGTTGGGACTTTTGGAGTAGGCACATCACTGTTTATATTGCCTTCCTTTCTTCTTTTTTCAATCTCTCTCTTTTTTATATTTCCGGTTTTAGCTGTCGCTGTTTTATTAAAAATGTTTGATATATCAATAAAACAGAGTATCAACAAAGCCGCAACAGAGTTATTGGCGTTACCCATACCATCTGGTATTAAGACTCAAACTAAAAGCTTCATTGATATTTTTGTGGATACAGCAGCAACAGGTATCAGTGGTTTATTATTAATTTTTGTTATTCAAGGACTTGATTTATCATTGATTGCGGTTAGCTTGTTGATTTGTGTAATAGTTGTGATATGGATTTATGTCGCTAAAAAAGTCCGGTTTGAGTATTTACTTGCATTTAAACAAAAACTAATTAAAACGAATAAGAAAATAACAAAATTAGATATTGATTTTAGTAAAAAGTCGGTCGTTGCTGGTTTACAAAAGGTATTAGAGCATGGCGATGAGCAGCAGAAGCTTTATGTTTTAAGGAAAGTTGATGAACTAAAAGATATTCGTTTTTCAAAACAAGTTATTGCTTTATTGGATAGTGATAATGATGAAGTAAGGATTGCAGCCATGCGTTGTCTTTATTTTATGCCAATGATTTTTAATGAGTCAACTTTATTTAGGTTTTTAAAGGACGATAATATTGACATCAGGCTCCTGACATTTGATATTCTGTTAAGATACTCTACTGAAGGAAGAGTTGAATTTATTCAACGCTATTTACAAAATGAGGATCCGTTAATTAGTAATACTGCATTAGTTGCTTTGGCTACAGAGTCGCGAGATAATGCAGAAATGAAAAGACTTTTTCAAATAAATAATCTTATTCAGGATAAAATTGATTATTTGAAGTTAATTAAGGATAATAAAGAGTGTGAATTATATAAAGTAATGATATTGAGGTCTATAGGACTAGGAAACCTTTCTCAATATTATTCTTTTATTATTTCGTGCTTACATGATAAGAAAGAGATTGTAATTGTTAAGGAAGCCATAAAGTCAGCCGGGAATACAATCAATGATTACTTTATTCCAATCTTATTATCATTTCTGCAAAAATCGGCCTTTTCAAATGTCTCAGCACTTGCTTTAGCAAATTATGGTCCGGCAATATTATCCGATCTTCAGAAAGTATGTGAAAACTCAACTGTAAGTCATAAAGAGAAAGAACTGATACTAATCGTTGTGGAGAATATTAATTCAGTTAGTTCAGTCAGGTTTTTAATGAATCTTTTAATTGATCCATATCTTCACAAAGCATCGCTTAACTCACTTAATAAGCTCAGATTAAATTATCCTCATTTGATGGTTAATCAGAAAACGGTTGTTAATCTCGTTTCAGATCAAACCCAGCTTTTACAGGAAATCTTAACTGTTTTATATTTGCAACAGAAGGAATCAAATACCAAACAAATAGAGCAAAACAAGATAGATGAATTAAGAATCAGGTTAATAGGATTATTGGAGAATATGTTGGATGATACTTTAGAGCACATATTTAAATTATTAGGTTTACATTATCCACCCAACGATATCTACACAATATATAACGGAATACAAAGTAAGAATAAAGAACAGAGGTATCTGGCCATTGAGTATCTTGAAGGAACATTAAATAATAATCTCAAAAGAGTACTGTTGCCACTACTTGAAATGGCAGTATTAGAAAATTATACTGATCAAATAGTTAAATCGTTGAGTCTTAATAAACTTACTGAATATGAATGTTATGATATGATTTTAAGCCGTTTTGATGGCGAAATAATACAAATACTTATACAAATAATCAGCTTAAGTGAGGATGATTCATACCAATCACTTTTAACGAAATATAATTTGAAGTAACAGATTACAATTTTTTTCTCATTATTCGATCTATATATGTAGCAAGTGTTTGGTGATCAATATTTGAGTTTTTCTTTAATACATTAGACATTAGTACTACCAAATAGGTAGTGCCATCCGGATGTTCAACTATACAAACAGAATTCATATAATTATCAACATTACCTTTGTATTTTGCACATTCATACCCCTCTTCTGGTTTGCATTTATATAGACTGCCTGATTTGAAATAAACTGCAGCATTGGTGAGTGCTGGTGAAGACGCATATCTAATCCTTCTGTCAGTCATATATAGTAACTTTTTAATTTCAAGGCTGGAGAATTCATCAATTACGATTCCTCTTTCCAGCGAGATTAGGTACTTCATTAAAGCATATGGTGTCGCAGTACTACCTCCTTGTCCAAAAATATATGAGCTTGCTCCTTTGGTAAAAAAAGTACCCAGGCGCCATTCGTTCTTATCAATTCCAATCTCTCGCAATGGATTATTGACAACAGTATTAGCAAGGTCGCTTAAACTTTGTTTTGGTGTGCTGGTAAAATATAGTTCTGCCTGTTCTTGAGTCAAGGTTTCATAATCAGACCCAAATACATGAAGTAATATTGTTTCTCTCCATATAACACTTGCTGCTCCATTATTGCTAACTGATAACATATGGTCGAGCCATTCATACAATGAGAAAACATCGTCAGCCTTTACTGTTCTTTTCAGAAAAGTTTGGTTTTCAATATTAAAAAAAGGAACCGTATGCTCGTCATAAAGTGCCCATTTGCCCGCTATTACTTTTTTTGATTTTAGAAGTTTTATTCTGTTTTCAACTGAGTTAGGATATAAGCGAGCTAATTCATTAAAGAAACCTGTTGCAACAGCAATTTTTCCAACACTTCCCGGTTGATATTGTCTGTGTTCTTTAAGGCAGGCATATCTAATCGGTTTGTTTTTTGTGATATCTAAAACAGCTATTGAATAACTTTCATCCAGCAATGGAAATAAAGAAGATATGGCTTTTTGAAGTGGAGGGTTTGTATTAGGAATACTATTTAAGCTATCACCTTTTATACCCAATAAATTTAATTGAATACTTGCTGACGTTTTTAGAGCACCACTAATGGGTTTAGCCTCTTTTATGGTCCCATCAATTATTAGCTGCAATCTTTTTAATCTTCTGATTCCGGTACTGTCATAACCGTCAATGGGATAGGGGTTGGTCGAAGCTGTTGTTAATAAAAAACAAACAAAAAATATAAAGATATGTCTTAAGGATTTCATCACATTAAGTTAATTTATTAGAATATACTCATTTGATAATTTCGTTCAGTGGTAATTTCAAGTTGTTATTGGACACTGAGGATTTAATAAGGTATTCAGTAGCATTAGCTTTTTTATTCTCAACAAATGGGCGGACTTGAAATAACCATATTTTGTCATCTTTAATTCCTAATTCGATATCATAAGCCATATCTTTTTCAGTTTTTCCTGCATTGTTAAGTTCCTTAGTAACTGTATTTGCAATATTCATAACCATCGCAATTTTTTTTGCATTTAAAACAGGTTCGTTAAAGCCCGTAAATATTTTCTGTATACCCCCATTCTCTGGCAAAAAAGTCATTTCAGGTTCTCGGGCAACAGATACCAGTTGCGCATTCTGATCATTTACGATCCATGTTTCTGAAATTTGCCCTTCAACAGCACCGCCAACTCCTTTACTGAATGCGATCGTATTTGAATCCGAATTGCCGTTAAGAATATTTTTTGTAATGACAACGCCCGAACAATCAGCATTAACACTTGGTATGATAAGTATTGAAGGAAATACATTTTCAGGGTTCAAAAGGAATTTCTGTCTCCATTTATAGCTTCTTTCGGTATAAGGAGATGCCCAAACTTGCAAAATACCTTCCATTATGGATTTTGAATCAAGAATATTGAAAAGAGTCAGATTTAATCCAGCGCCGGTAAATTCCTTTAAGTCTTCCATATTTGTATCACTTCTAAGAAAAACAGGTACTTGTCCCAGCTCTTTATTGAATGTATTTTGAAACATGTTTTTTAAATCAGTCTCAAAAGTTGGAATAAAAGTCATGTTTTTAATTAAATCTCTAAATTGATCCAGTTCTCTTAAAACATAATTTTCTATTTCAGATTCTGATACTTCATTATTTTTCAATTCTGCTGCATGTTGAAAAATATTATTTAAATATTGCCAATACGATATATTTCTCTTCGGAATTATCTGATCCATGTGCATCTTAAATATTCCAAAGGGAATAACAATTCCTTCTACAACATTTTCGGGAAAAATGTGCTTGAGCTGTGCCAGATTAGCAGCTTTGGGACCACAATATACACCAGAGTGAGTAGCATTCAGATTTTTCAAATTCAAAACAGAAGTTTCAGATAAATTCATTTTATCAACAGGTACCAATAATTTATCCTCTTTGCCCCTTGTATTGGCTTTTTTAAATAGATTATTTTCTTCTTCTGTCATTTCGATGGCAGGTTTCATAATAATCGATCCATCTTTTTTCACCGCATAAAAAATATCACTGCCGTTAAATTGTTTTAAATCATTCATTAACTGAGGCGCCAGAATTGCATTTGGAATTCCCAGATTTCGTGCCAGTAATTGAACATGAGATACCATATTTCCTTCTGTTACGGTCATAATACCGGCTACTGGTTTGAGATCAGCTGGCGGGCGGTTAAAAATGTAAATATTCTTACTGTTTACTTCTTTTAATTCATTATTGTTATCTATAATAACAAGTTTCCCTTTTGCATAACCTGTATTTAAACCACGGGCGTTAGACTCAGTATTTAAGTTGAAAATTGAATTGGTCTTGTTTTGTTTTACCGAAAGTATTTGGTTGATTGGTTCTAATTGCTGTCCCAAAATTAATAAACAACTATTTCTTATCTTTTCATCAATAAATCCATGAGTTAGAGGTTCAAAATCAATAAATTTATTAACAATTTCATCATAGTTAGCCAGAAATTGGTTACTGCTCCATTCAATGGAGGCTAATGCGTTTTTATAAAATTGTGAAACCTCTTTGATTGAAATAGAATCATTTAATGTAATATTATCGTTTTCAGCTAAATAAGCCCACTCCCATTCTTCCAGATAACCGCAGCCATATATAGTATTCATTAATATTCTAACGTTCTGGATAGCATCATTTAATGTCTTTGCATTCAATTGAGAGGATTCTACCCTAATTATTTCTTCAAGTTTTATTGATATATCAATGAGGATTAGTTTATCATTTGCAGCATTTGAATTTTGAATTTCTTTACGAGTCCAGACAAGTATTTCAGAAATTAATTTAATTTTCTCGTTTATAGACAAGTTATTGATATTGGCTAAATCAAAGGTCTTTCCTTTTTCATTAAGTTTTTGTGATTTCAACTTTGATAAATAGATTTTTATTGATTCAAATTGGTCCTGCTTGTAAAGTATATTTAGGTTTTTTATAAGTAAATCCAGTTTTTGGGTCATTGATTGATTTAACTTGTTTTTTCTTGAAGAGATAAAGTTTTTAACGAGATTTAAATCATTATTATCAGGTTGACCATGAATTTTTACCCTTATGTTTAGAAACTCAGGAATAGAATCTGATATTTCTTTTGAAAGTAATCGTATGTTTTGCGATAAATTATCGTCAGTTCTATGTGGAATATCTTTTGCTGCTTGTCGAATCAGAAAAAATTGTTGGTTGATTATGGATTGATCTGCAAGAATATTTTGAAAGAACAAAATTCCCCAGGTATCTTCATCCTCTGCTTGATAAGCTCCTCTGTAAAACTGAGCTTTTCGGTTAATCCACCCATTATCAATACTTCTCAAATATTTTTCAATCTGATATTGCTTTAACCTTGAGTTGTTGTGATCTGCATCCCAGAAATCTATAAATGACGTTGTGGATAGGATTTGGCCCAAAAATAAATGTTCTGAATTTTGTAACTCTATAATATAATCTTTATATCTGGCTCTCTGCACACCTCCTTTGTCGGGACATCTTTCTTGAGGAGGAACAACGGAACCATCCGGGCAGAACCATCTGATATCTTTATATGGTCCTCGAGGATCACTCTTGAATTCTTGAATCTTAATCTTAATATCATCATGTTTTTGAGAAATTAAGACAGAGTAGGCAGGTAAGAGAAGTATAATAATTAATATAATTCTGTTGATTCTAGTTTGCATACAATGTTAAGAATATTAGGTTGTTAAGTTTTGAATTAATACATTTTTAAACTGTGTTAATTGAGTGGCTATATTATGTCTTTTTTTATTATTATAATACAATTAGCATACTTTTTTGATTTACATTTGACTAGTGTAAAATGATAATAAAAATAAGGATTGATCTTCAATTGTAATATGTATTTAAATACAAATAGTGGACTTTGGGACGATTGTAAACAGATTTTTTTTAGTTCTCCTTGATTGAAAATCACATTAAAATTTAGTTTCAATTTTAACAAAGGACTTTGTTAAGAGTACTTAAAAAAAAATCAAATGAAATATAAATGAGTATCTGGTAGAATTAGAAATGAGTTTTAGATTAATTTTTTTAAAAAAAGTATTGTAAAGATGGTATTGCATACAATTGAGAATGATCCGGAATACATTAATCTTCAGGCAGAAATGGTAAAAATGCAACAGTGGATTAAAGATTCAAATAAAAGACTGCTTGTTATTTTTGAAGGAAGAGATGCTGCCGGTAAGGGGGGTGCCATTATGCGATTTATACGATTTTTAAATCCCAGGTATTACAGAGTTGTAGCCTTGGCTAAACCAACAGAATCAGAAGCTGGACAATGGTACTTTCAAAGATATATTGACAAACTTCCAAATGCAGGTGAGATTGTATTCTTTGATCGCAGTTGGTATAATAGAGCAGTGGTTGAGCCTGTAATGAATTTTTGCACGGAAGACCAATATAACTTGTTTTTACAGCAGGTAACACAACTCGAGCGCATGTTAGTGGAAGATGGAATTATAATTATTAAGTTTTGGTTTAGTATCGATATTAATGAACAAAAAAAACGGTTGGAAGAAAGGAAGAGTAATCCTTTGATACAATGGAAATTAAGTACTGTTGATATGCAAGCTCAATTAAAATGGGATGATTTCACCAGATATAAGGAATTGATGTTTGCAAAAACAGGAACAAAAACTTGCCCTTGGATTGTTGTTAAAGGAAATAATAAAGATAATGCCAGAAAAGAGGCCATGAGATATGTGCTGGAAAACATAGATTATAGCCCCAAAGGTCTGACTGGTGTTAGGCTAAAAGCCAATACTGATATTGTGAGTGTTTTGGGGATATAAAGCCTTGGTTGTGCTAATTATATATGTATGAGAAAAGATTTTAGAATAAATAATGAGATTGTAAAAGCTGGAGAAAGTAAAGTGGTTCATTTCTCTTTGCCAGCTTTGCACTCAGAAACGATGGTGACAATGCCCGTACACGTAGTTCATGGAAAAAAAGATGGTCCTGTATTGTTGGTTAGTGCAGCTATTCATGGAGATGAAATTAATGGAGTGGAAATCATCAGACGACTTTTATCCTTGGATGCTATGAAGCGTATGAAAGGAACATTGCTGGCAGTTCCTATTGTTAATATTTATGGATTTAATTCTCATTCAAGATATTTACCTGACAGACGTGACTTGAATCGGTCTTTTCCTGGGGCGGGTTCTGGCTCTCTGGCAGGTAGACTAGCGCATATTTTTTTGACTGAAGTTGTTGCTCTTGCTGATATGTGTATTGACATTCATACGGCATCGATACATCGCGATAACCTGCCTCAAATACGAGCAGACTTAAATAATGAAAAGTTGAATATTATGTCGAATAAGTTTGGTTCTCCGATTATCTTACATTCTGCTCCTCCATCCGGTTCGTTAAGAGCTGCAGCTAATCAGGTTAATGTTCCTGTTATGGTTTATGAATCAGGTGAAGCGCTTAGGTTTGATGAATTATCGATAAGAGTTGGTGTAAGAGGTATTTTAAATGTAATGAATGAACTTGAAATGCATTCAAAATCAATACATAGAAAACAAAAGCCTCCAGTTATTTTACGTTCGAGCACATGGGTAAGAGCTACTACTAGTGGTATTTTAAGGGCAATTGTAACTTTAGGTGACTTGGTGAAAAAAGGAGATGTCATCGGGTATATTTCCAATCCTGCAAGTAAATCGGACACCATTGTGGAAGCAACAACTAATGGTATTATTATCGGTAGAACTAATATTCCATTAATCTACGAAGGTGAGGCATTATTTCATATTGGCAAATCTCAACAAACCAAATTAATAGAAGAACATTTGGATACTCTTAATAATGATACATTATTAAATCCTCCTGAATTAGTAGAAGAACCCGTAATTGTATAGCAATCGAAATAAAATTTAGGGTTACAAAGTTAGAATATTAAAACACTAAGCTATACGTTATAAGATTTCTGATTTAATCATCCGAATCTTGTATTAGGTAATTTCAATTTATTTATCATTTTTAGAATAGCTGTGCTTGATCATTGTATTCCCTTTTAACTATATACAATTCGTAAAGAAATTCCAGTTTATTAGATCTCCTTTTCTGATTATTCAGATTTCATGCAATCAGATGTAATTTTATTTTTTTGCTCAAGCATCAGAATAAAACTATAATTCATAGCAAGTTCTTTCATCCGTTCAAATCTTCCGGAAGCACCAAAATGACCAGTTTCCATATTGGTTGATAATAGTAAAAGGTTATTATCTGTTTTATAATGTCTTAATTTGGCAACCCATTTGGCAGGTTCCCAGTATTGTACTTGAGAGTCGTGGAAACCAGTTGTAACCAATAAATTAGGATAAGGTTTAGCTTTCACCTGATCATAAGGAGAATATGAAAGCATGTATTTATAGTATTCCAGAATTTTTGGGTTACCCCATTCATGAAATTCATTGGTGGTGAGTGGAATAGTTTCATCTAACATTGTTGTTACCACATCAACAAAAGGAACTTCAGCAATTATACCGTTAAAAAGACAGTCGGCCATATTGGCTGTCACACCCATTAATAATCCTCCTGCACTTTCTCCAGTAGCATACAGATGATCGGGGGATGTATATCTTTCTGTAATCAAAAAACGGGCGCAATCCTGAAAATCGTAAAATGTATTTTTTTTATTTAATAGTTTTCCGTTTTCATACCAGATCCTCCCTTTGGTTTGTCCTCCCCGTACATGGGCTACAGCATATATAAAACCTCGGTTTAGTAAACTTAATATATTAGCATTAAAGGAGGCTTCCACGGACTCGCCATAAGCTCCGTAGGAATACATTAAGCAGGGATTATTTTCACTTTTACTTAATCCTTTTTTGTAAACCAAACTAATTGGTATTAATTCCCCATCTCGGGCTTTGGCATAAAGTCTACGAGTATTAAAGTTATTTGAATTATGTCCTGGAACCCGGGTTGATTTACGAAAGGTTTGCTCGCGACTTTCCATATCATAATCAATGATTGTATCAGGTGTTGTCATTGAAGAGTATTTAAATCGCAATGTATGAGTAAAATAATCCGGATTGGTTTCGATTCTTATTTTGTATGCTTCTTCATTAAATTTAATATAATGTTTTTTTCCAGTTCGCTGATTAATGATTCGAATTTGGGGTAGAGCATCACATCGTTCTTCTAGTACCAAAAAATCTTCGAAAATCTCAACACATTGAATAAAGACCTCCGGATCATGAGGTATAATTTCTTTCCAGTTTTCGATAGTATGATTATGTATGTCGGTTGACATTAACCTGAAATTTTCTGCATTCAGATTGGTTCTGATATAGAACCTATCATGATAATGGTCAATATAATATTTGTGGTTTTTAAGTAATGGAGTTAATGGTGTAAATGTTTCATCGGGAGTATTGGCATTGATAAAATAGAAATTACTTGATAGTGTACTTTGTTCGTGAATAAAAATATATTCGCCCGATTTAGATTTACTGACACCTATGTAGAAAGAGGAATCTTTCTCATGCAATACCAGATTTTCATCCTTTTTTACCGTACCCAATTTGTGTCGCCATATCTTATTGGAAAGCAGAGAAACACTGTTTTTAGTGGTGTAAAAGAAAGTTTTATTGTCATTAGCCCAAACACCAATGCCAGTGGAGTTTTTTATTTTATCAGGTAATATTTCTCCGGTTGCTAGATTGATAAAACGAATGGTATATATTCGTCGTCCAATTGTGTCTTCACCAAAGGCTAAAATTCTATTGTCAGAGGTTACAGTAAGTCCTACCACGTTGTAAAAAGAAACATCTTTGGCTCTAATATTGGCGTCAAGTAAAATTTGTTCTTCTGCCTCCATTGTCTTATGCTTTCTGCAATAAATAGGATATTCAGAACCTTCGTTGTATCTCGTGTAATACCAATATTCATTTTCAAAAACAGGAATGGATTCAACATCCACTTGAATACGTTCTGATAATTCGATATAGAGGTCGTCACGTAATTGTTCGGAAGGTTTTAATATTTGCTCACAATATGAATTTTCACCATTTAAGTAATTAAGAACATCAGTTGTTTGTGCGTCAGGTTCATTATTGTGTTTTTGGTCATCAGTAAGCCTCATCCAATAATATGGATCATTACGATTATGGCCGTGTTCCAATAATGTTCTATCATAACGATTTGCAATAGGAGGTAAAACAGTGTTACCATTTCTAAATTTGTCTGTCATAAACCGTATACAAAAAATAAACACAAATGCTAGCTTCTAATCTGCAATAAATAAAACGGGAATTGACAGTTGCGAATGTATGAAATTTCAAAACACCAGAATGATTTTTAAAACTAAAATTGTATGGTTGATCAATGTTTTAAAGATTAGAAAAAGGTAAAGATTTAGTTGGATAATAATATCTATATTTTTTCATTCTTTTTTTATTATATAAATTGTTTTAATGTAAATTTACATGTTGTATTCGTGAGTTACTATATTCATTATAAATTGATAAGCCATGTCAAAGTTTCATGAAACACTTAAAAATGTGAAGAAAGCGCCTAAGAAAAGTGCAAAGGAGAAGAGGGCTGATAAAAGAGAAAAAAAGGCCAATCAAGATACTTCTTCAGGTATTAAGCATTTATTCAATGAAAAGGAAAAATAGTGTGATATTAAATGTCTAGAATAAGCACTAATTTTTATTATCCATTATTGACCCGTGTAATTTTGCTATTCAATAAGATGAATGTAATCACAGACGGTAGAACATTCATTTAGTAATCTCCATATTATTGTATTTTCTGTGGGTGTTGAAAGTAATGATAGTAATTTGATTATCTAATAAAGGCTCCCAAGTCTAATAACTAGGAGCCAATTGTTTTTTAGTATAAATCCTTAATCTTATCCATATTCTTTTTAATCAAACTCTCGGTTGTTCTTGCATAACGTTGAGTCATTTTTGCATTGGAATGGACTAAAATTTTTGGTACAACCTCTAATGGCATATTATTCACAAGTGAGGGATTTCCCCCTCGCTCGAATGCATAAGTTTCAAAGGTGTTTGATTATTGGTATAGAAAGAATTTGTTTAATTACCATTATTAATTAAAGAATTAAGTGTAAAGGTGATAATTGCCTCAAAATACACAGGATTAAATTACATTTAATAATTATCGAAAATCTTATTTTTAGACACGCTTTTTATCCATGCTTCAGCAAAAATGTTTTCGGTCATGGTTCTGACAAAAGTGTTCGGCATAAACCCGCCGAAATCAATCAAAAAAATTTTCTTACCCAACACACAACCCCGACAGCAAAAAGCTTGTTATTATCTCGTTCCTCATAATACAAGCCCATTGCTTTGACCGCTCAAAATATATTTGAATTGATTTCTCCTGCCAACGCAAGGGCTTTTTATTCCGCTTCCTTTTGCCAAACCAAACCCTTAATTGATGGGTGGCTTACGCATGTAAAAAAGCAATGATGTATGTATTTAAAGATAGAAACCGGAATAAAAAGAAAAAGAGTTTAGCTAACTGATTCTGAAAAGTTACCTGCTTAAAAACAAATGCAAGATGTGTTTTTCAGTACCTGAAAACGAAAATCTTGCTCTCCGAGAGTCTATAAAAAAACTCTTAAGTTATAATCAAAGCGAGGAGCTAATTATTCAAAATATCTGGTAAGTTACAAAAGTGCTTTCAACTTTTTCATATCCTTACTGATTTTAGAATCAATGATTTTTCCATAAATCTGAGTTGTCTTAAGCGAATCATGCCCAAGCATTTTGGAGACTGTCTCAATAGGTACACCATTAGCTAATGTAACAGAAGTTGCAAAAGTATGTCTGGCAACATGCATAGATAAGTTCTTATTGATTTTACAGATATCTGCGATCTCTTTTAAATAGGCGTTCATTTTTTGATTGGAATTAACAGGTAAAAGTCTGCCTTTATTATTACTGACCGGATAATCCTTATACTTCTCAATGATACATTTAGCTTTGGGTAATAAGGGTATACGACAACGATTATCTGTTTTCTTGCGATCAACTACAATCCATTCTTCATTATCATCACCTCGCATAATGTGCTTTAATGTGAGATTGGCTATATCTGAATAAGATAATCCGGTATAGCATGCAAAAATAAAAATGTCCCTTACTACATTTATTCTGGCGAACTCAAATTGTTTTCCTTCAATGGTATTGACTTCTTCCATGGTTAGAAAATCCCGCTTTCCTTGATAACTCTTAATTTTAAAGTTGGTATACGGATTTTTGTCCAATAATTTTAGGGCTATAGCATCATTAAGCACTTTCTTAAGCTGTTTGTGATATTTCCCAACGGTATGTCCCGAAACCTGATGTTTCACTTTCAGCCAGGTATCAAAAGAATTAAGGAAGTTATAATCAATCTTGTTAAGCGAAATATCTTGTTTATTGTATGAATCATTTAAAAATAACTTCAGACGTTTGAGTGTGGTTTTATAGTGTTTGTAGGTTCCGTATGAATAGCCAAACCCAACTTTCTTTTCGATAGAGTCAATTACTATTTGAAAGGTATTAACCAAATAAAATTTGGGTGTTCCGCTAAAATGTTCTTTTATGGATTGAATATCGTATTCATCGCCCAGCGCTTCCAACTGATAATAGATTTCGATTAGTTTATTAACAACTTTAGAAAGTCGGTTATTTAATAATTTTGCATTAGGATATTTATTAATGATTTTCTGTTCTGTTTTATTCCAGCTTTCATCAGAAACAAAGACTCCTGTTGACAATTCGATACGCCTGCCATCCAAAGTAGCTCTAATGTAAATAGGGTAGGTTCCATCACTTCTTCTTTTTGCCTTTTTTAAAAGGAAGTTTGTTGTAATTCTCATAACACACAGTTTTAAAAGTTAAAGATTCTGTGTTCTGATGGTCTCTAAGTTATGCAGGAGAAATACAATTTTAAAACCCAAATCGCATCAAAACACGCTAATTTAAATTTCAAAATATCAGAGTGTTAATCTATTTAATCGAGACCTATAGGAGGGATCATGCTTATTGATAGAAGGGTCTCGATTTAGTCTCGTTTAGCATGTGTTTTTATGGCTAAATTTGACACCTTCACAAAAAACAAAAAGCACCTAAAGTGTTAACTTTAAGTGCTTTTGAACTGAAATCAATATTCAATCTGTGATCCCGAAGGGACTCGAACCCCTAACCTCCTGGGCCGTAACCAGGTGCTCTATCCAATTAAGCTACGGAACCAATATGTCTTAATTTTTCTTTAATTCCATTTACGTGATCGATAACTTGAACAATCAAATGCTCTATCCTCCCGATAGTTATCGGGATAAGCTACGGAACCAATCTTATGCATTTTATCAGGCACTTGCCGTAAATGCGGTGCAAATATAGATAAATTGATTGTTTGCAACAAAATTATTATCCTTAAAAAATGCAAAAAAATCAGGTTGGTATTGCAATTGGTTAATTAATAGGTGCTTTATTTAAAAGCATAGAGCCGGACTAAATTAGTTTCCGGCTCTTTGTAAGATTATTTGCACCTTATAAAGGTTATTTAATAGATACATCTGTATCATTAATGACCATATTTTGCATCGAGATAATTTCTTCTGAAAGATAAGTGTAGGTAAATTGTTTTTCAAAATTTTCACTTTCACTTCGGCCTGTTGATCTTACAATAAAAGTAATTTCTGTTTGTTCCGGGTCTTGCAATTCCGTCAAATCAAATGACACAAACGCATTTAATGGAGGCTGCGAATAGGGATCTTCATTGGCATTATGTCTGATTTCAAATACCGGAATACCATCATCATTGGTAGGGTTATTAATATCAACAACTAAATTGATATAATGAGTAATCCATGGAGATCCCTCATAGATAAAACCTACATTAAGGTAATTATTCGAAATCCATACATCCTCTTCGGTATCGGCAAACCAGATCGGATCATTTCCTATCGAATCAGCATTTTCTTCAGTTAGTTCAATTAAACCTTTTGTTAAGATCCTTCGGTAGCTGTTTAGTTTTATGTAGTGGTCAATCCCCGATTCTTCAGATCCATCGCCCAAAATAGTAAAATTGATAAACATTCGATCTCCATCTTCAAATCCATAATCAGGCATAGCAGTTGCTGATGGAAATAATCTGGTTCCACCGTCTGTAACAATGATGTAAGTGTCATCCTCAACTTCAATATTTCCAATGGTTACCCAAATATCATTCAAAGAATAGC
Source organism: uncultured Carboxylicivirga sp. (assembly GCF_963674565.1). Taxonomy (NCBI): domain Bacteria; kingdom Pseudomonadati; phylum Bacteroidota; class Bacteroidia; order Marinilabiliales; family Marinilabiliaceae; genus Carboxylicivirga; species uncultured Carboxylicivirga sp. Next base: position 2,344,817 of record NZ_OY771430.1, on the reverse strand, counting down.
CATCGGAATCGTCACAGCTTTGAGTCAAAAGTTCCAATAAGATCATTAAAAAAACAAATCCAAATATTTTCATTTTGTAAAAGTTTTAAAAGTCAGACAATGATTTTCCAAAATAGTTCTTCATTTTACACACTAAATGCTATGTGTTGTAAGTGAGCGAAATGAAAAAACATGCCATTGTTTTAGTTTATTACAGTTTAACTTTATGATGAAATTTTAATGATGAGGTTGCGTCAGTTACGCAATAACAACTTCCTTTATCAGTTGTTAATTAAAAGGTCAGTTTTTATTTTTGCCTGAAGTGAAAAAGAGAGATATGCGAAAGATACTTTTGTCGGTTATAGCTTGTTGTTCTTATGTTATTGGTGTGCTTGCTCAGAATACTTCTTACCCTGATTTTGTTTTACCATTAAAAATTAAAGCAGTCGTTAGTGGTAGTTTTGGCGAATTACGATCTAATCATTTTCATTCTGGATTGGATTTAACCACCAATGGAAAAACAGGTTATAAGGTTTATGCAAGTGATAAGGGCAGTGTTTCGCGTATTAAAGTTTCATCGGGCGGCTACGGAAAAGCCTTGTATATTGATCATCCATCCGGTCATACTACGGTGTATGCTCATATGGAGCGGTATAGTGATAGAATAGATTCGATTGTAAGAGCCAGGCAGTATGCAGAAAAATCATTTGAGGTAGAACTGTTTTTTAGGAATGGAGAAGTGCCTGTTGAACGTGGAGAGGTTATTGGTTATAGTGGTAATTCGGGAAGTTCAGGTGGACCTCATTTACATTATGAAATCAGAAATAAAGCGTCACAACGTCCCATGGATCCGATGTTGTTTAGGCATGATATAGAAGATGATGTAAAGCCACAAATTCAGGGTGTTAAAATTTATGCTCTGTCGTCAGAATCCAGTATTAATAGCAAATCTGAGGATTATTATTCACCATCAGTCCATTATGAAGGTAAATTTCATCCGAAAGGTTGGAAACAGGTAAAAGCTTATGGTAAAATTGGTGTTGGAGTACAAGTTTTAGATTATCTAAGTAATAGCTGGCGTAAATGTGGAGTTTCATCTATTCAATTATTCGCTAATGATACGTTGGTTTTTCATTCGTTGATCAATGAATTTAGTTTTGCCGAAACAAGGTATCTGAATGCGCAAATTGACTATGCTGAAAAGTTAAGGACAGGTAAGGTGATTCAACGAAGTTACCTGTTGCCCAATAATAAACTTAGCATTAATAAAAAAGCCAATAGTTATTCTGTTGATGTAAAATCAGGACAGACATACAATATGAAGTATGTTATTACAGATGTTACCGGTAATACTTCAGAGTTGGCTTTTACTATTATTGGTGACGAACCGTCATCGTTTACTGAAAAGGTAAAAGATCATAGGGTGGTTAAATATAATCAGTCGCTTAAGCTCGACACTTTGGAACTCAATGTATCAATTCCGTCTTACACACTATATGAAGATGTAGAATTGTTAATCAATAAGCAGGATACAGTCGTTGAAGGATTATTATCTTCTGTATATACAATCGGCGACTTTCATGTTCCTGTTAATAAGTTCATGTCGTTTGGTATACAGGTAAACGACTCATTATTGCCATTTAAGGAAAAACTATGCATGGCAGGTGTAACGGCTACAAATAAGATATTTTACCGCGGTGGTAAATTTGAAGATGGTTATATCAAAACTTCAACGCGTAATTTTGGAAGAGTTGGTCTGGCCATTGACACCGTACCTCCAAATATTCGTCTTACAAAAGTACCATCGGCAAAAAACTATAGTGGAAGTTTATCAATCGATGTTTTAATATCAGATGACTTTAGTGGAGTAAATACTTATGAATGTATGATTGACGGAGAATGGGCTTTGTTTGAATATGATGCTAAACAAAATTTATTAACCGGTAATTTTAAGGATCTTGCACTTAGCTCTGGAAAACATGAATTGATTGTTAAAGTAGCTGATGGCAAAAATAACCAGTCAGAATTTAAAGTTGAGTTTACCAGATAGGCAAAGAGTTTTTACTCTAATGTAGCGCAGCTTCTTAACTTTAATTTTAATTAATAAGGTGACATTTGATAAATAACTATATTTGTCAATACTATAAATGAATAGATTGGACCATTAATGATTCAACGATATATACTTTTCCTATTAGTGATATTGAGTTTTGGAGCTCCAAAAGCCAAAGCTCAGATTAATACAGACAGAATGCTGGCTGTTGGTAAGAATGCCTTATATTTTGAGGATTATGTTCTTGCTATACAGTATTTTAATAAAGTTATCAGAGTTAAGCCTTATTTATCAGAACCGTATTTTTTCAGAGGATTGGCGAAATACTATCTGGAAGATTATAATGGTGCTGAGATAGATTTGAATACGGCTTTAGGTAAAAACCCATTTCTGGTTGATGCCTATAACGTGAGAGGAATTATCAAGAGCAAAAGAAAAGAATACGAAGGTGCCATTGAAGACTATAGTGAAGGTCTTAAAGTAGAGCCAAATAATGCCAATCTCCTGATTAATAGAGGGCAAAGTAAATCGGCATTGGATGATTTTGAATCAGCCATTGAAGATTATAATACGGTTTTAGAGAAAAATCCTTCCATGTTGAGTGCATATTTAACCAGAGGTATGGCGAAGATTCATGCAAAAGACAGCATTGGTGCACTGGAAGATTTCACTACGGTTGTTGAGCGTAACCCTTATATGGCTGATGGTTTTGCAACCAGGGGTTACTTGTACTACCAGATGGGACGATATGAAGAGGCATTGCAGGACTATGATAAGGTGCTTGGATTAAAAAATGATGAAGCCCAGTATTACATGATTCGGGGTAGTATTCGTTACCAGTTAGACGACCTGCGGGGTACAATGAGCGACTTTGAAAAGGTTATTGAATTGGAACCACAAAATGCAATGGCATATAATAACCGTGGAATACTTAGAGCCCAGGTGGGAGATTTAAATCGTGCGGTTGAAGATTTTTCACGTGTTTTAGCCATTAATCCCGATGACTATATCGTTCTTTTCCAAAGAGCTCAATTGTTAGTTGAGCTTGGTCAGTATCGTCAGGCTTTAAATGATTTGAATATCGTAATCACCAAATATCCAAACTTTGGTGCTGGTTATCAGGTACGTTCAATTGCCAAAGAGCATTTGAATGATACAGAAGGAGCCAGACTTGATTATATGACTGCAGCAAAAATTGAGATGGATCGTCGTGATAAATCAGATATAGCTGAGGTAAGTGACTCTAATCAGGATGATGATAAAAACTCGGAAGGTAAGCCTGCAAAAGCTACACGTAAGAAGTCGGATAAAGACATCAGAAATGCTAATAAACTGGCGGTGCTTGATGACTTTAACGAAGAAGATAATGATGAACAGGAATTTGCCAATATTAGAGGTAAGGTACAGAACCGAAATATTTTTATTGATTTGGAACCTGTTTTTGGTTTGTCGTATTTCTCCGCTGACACTATTATTAGCCGACCAAAATACTATGAAAAAGAAGTAGCCGATTTCAACAAGAAGAAGTTATATTCTGAAGAGCTGAAAATCACCAACCGTGAAATTGAAGCCCAGGGAGTTCGTAGTATGAGCATTTTCAATTCAATTAATGAAATTGCTGAGGAACTGGATGAGAAGGATGCAGATCAGGAACTTCTACTTGTGCGCGGTGTTTTGTATGGTTCAGTTGCCAATTATACTAACTCAATTTCTCACTATGATAAACTTTTGTCTGAACAACCAAATAATGTATTAGCCTTATTCAATAGGGCTTATATCAGACACAAAATGGTTGAAGAGATCAGAGCCATGGAAGAAGAAAAGGCTCAAATGTCGGAGTTAAAATTGCAGGGGCCATTGAGGGTTAAGGATAATAATTCTGATACTAATATATCTGACAAAGATAAAGGATTGGAATATGTGATTGATTATGATTTAATCATGGCAGACCTGAATCGGGTTATCGAATTGTCACCTGAATTTGAGTTTGCATATTACAATCGTGCCATTCTAAACTGTTTAAAAAGAGATTTTCTTCAGGGTGTGGAGGACTTTACCAAAGCCATTGAACTCAATCCGGAATTTTCAGAAGCCTTTTTTAACAGAGGGTTGACTTTAATTTATCTTGAGAAAGAAGATGAAGGAACCGCAGATTTGAGTAAGTCTGGTGAGTTGGGTATTTACAAAGCGTATAATGTAATCAAGCGCTATGGTACGGAGAAGGTAGCTACTGATTCAACCGAAGTAAAAGAGTAGTAGATGAATCCCCTTCCGGAGGTAATAGATACCGATAATGATGAGTTTCAGGATGCATTTAAGCTGATTCAATATACCAGCTCATCTGTTTATCTGACGGGTAAAGCCGGTACAGGTAAATCAACGTTTTTAAGATACATCTGTCAGCATACGCATAAAAAGTTTGTGGTGGTAGCTCCTACAGGTATAGCTGCGATCAATGCAGGTGGAGTAACCATACATTCCTTTTTTAAAGTGCCTTTTCGGCCGATTCTTCCAGATGATCCGGATTTATCAACTGCCAAGGGACGAATCTTTGATTTTCTTAAATATAGGAAAGCTCATAAACAATTAATCGAAGAGTTAGACCTGCTTATTATTGATGAGGTATCGATGGTAAGGGGTGATATCTTAGATTTTATTGATCGTGTACTACGTGTTTATACTAAAAATATGAACCTGCCTTTTGGAGGTAAGCAATTACTTATGGTGGGGGATGCTTTTCAGTTGGAGCCTGTTGTAAAGCGAGATGAATGGCAAATTCTTCGTCGTTTCTATCAAACACCATATTTCTTTTCAGCCCGTGTTTTTCAGAAGATACCATTAATACAAATTGAACTCAAAAAAGTATATCGCCAGAAAGACGATAGTTTTGTAAATCTGTTGGATCGGGTACGTTTAAAACAAGCCGGACGAAAAGATATTGATGCTATTAATGCAAGATGTATACCTGGGTTTTCAACGCCAATTGATGAGTTTTTTATTACTCTGGCAACCCGTCGTGATACGGTTGATTATATCAATGATTCTAAATTGGAGGAGCTGGAAGGCAAGGAAAAAGAATTTGTAGGTAAAATATCAGGGGAATTCCCCGAATCTGCTTTGCCAACATTAAAGAACCTGGTGATGAAAGAAAATGCCCAGGTGATGTTTGTGAAAAATGATATGGAGAAACGCTGGTATAATGGCAGCCTGGGGCGTATTGAGGAGATGAATGAAGATGGAATTCATGTTAGGCTCGAGAACGATGAAATTTGTTTTGTTGAGAAAGAAGTCTGGCGAAATATACGATATAAATACGATGAAGAAAACAATCGGATCATCGAAGAAGAACTGGGATCATTTACGCAGTACCCTTTAAAATTAGCCTGGGCAATAACGGTTCATAAAAGTCAGGGTTTGACATTCGACAAGGTAATGCTTGATTTTTCGGGAGGCGCTTTTGCCGGAGGTCAGCTGTATGTAGCGCTCAGTCGTTGTCGTTCGTTGAATGGAATCATCCTTAAAACCAATGTAAGTGAGCGTGATGTAATTGTAAAGCCTGAAGTGGTTCAATTTTCCAGGACCGCCAATGATAAGGTGCTTATTGAGAAAGAGATGAATAAGGCTGAGGCGCGTGACTTATTTGTTGATGCGATGCGTAAGTTCGATCAGGATAAATTTACGGAGGCTGTTCAAAGTTTTGCATTGGCTAACGAGAAACAGGAGGCCTTGTCTGTTGAGTCAGTTCAGCGATTGATTGGTATCAAGCTTTCTAAAATAAGTGAGTTAAAGTCAAAAATAAATGACCTTGAACAGGAAATAAAGACACGACAGGAGAATGTTGAGGATTTTGCTCACGAGTATTATTTAATGGCCAACGAGTGTGTGGTTAAATACAAAGACAGAAGAGCCGCTTTGGGTAATCTGGATAAAGCCATTAAGCTTAATCCTGTCTATCTGGATGCTTTAATCCGACGCGGACAGCTACGCAGTGAAATTGGTGATCTGGAGGGAGCCGAACAGGATTATTGTAAAGCCCAGAGTCTCAAAAAAAGATCCTATAAAGTATTGTTCAATAGGGGAGTTAATCGTTTATTGTTGAAAAGATACGAAGCTGCATACAATGATCTTCTGCAATGCATCAACATTAAAAAGAAAAGTGCTGAAGCGTATTATTATTTGAGTGAGGCCTGTTATAAAATGGGTGATGATGATAAAGCTTCTGAATATAGAGGTATAGCAGATTATTTAGGATTTGAAGAAGACTGATCATCACTAATGGTTAGTAGAGGTATGGCCAGTTTGTATCGTACCGCAATCAAACGAATGGTGATGATTGTTCCAACTGTAATCCATGTGTATGCCAAAGGAGGAAATCCAATATTTCGCAAAGCCAAATAAACAATTGCACCGGCAATACAAGCAGTGGCATATATCTCACGATGAAAAATCAAAGGAACTTCGTTGCAAAGTGTATCCCTGATAATACCTCCCACAACCGCCGAAATTAATCCCATCACAACAGCAATGGGTTGTGAAATACCTAATTCAAGTGTTTTTTCCATTCCTAATACGGTGAATACTCCAATGCCAATGGTATCAAAAAGAAATAAGGTATTCTTTAATTTGATTACAATCTTTTTGAACACAACGGTTAGGACAATTCCCAATAAGATAAGGAGGAAATATTCATAGGTTTTAATCCAGGTAACAGGTAAATTCCCGAGCATAATATCTCTCACGGTTCCTCCACCAATTGCGGTTACAAAACCAATAAACATAGCACCAAATAAATCCAGCCTTTTTTGAGCTGCCGTTAGGGTACCACTAATCGCAAACACCATGGTTCCGATATAATCGAAGATAATAATTGGGTCCATCCCTATTTTTAGTTCAATATTACGAATAAAAAGGTTTTACATCAATAACCATCATTCCGGCTTCTTTGGCTGCATCAATACCTAGTTGTCCATCTTCAAAAACAAGACATTTTGATGGATCAACACCAAAGAAATCAGCAGACTTTAAAAAGGTTTCTGGATGAGGTTTGTAATTCTTAACATCATCAGAGGTTACTATGTAATCGAAATAATGATCTATTTTGGTTAGTTCCAGAATGTCTGTTGCCATAGCTTTGGTAGCGACTGTTCCAACTGCCATTGGTACTTTTTTATGAAAATGTTTGATCACTTCTGCAATGGCTGGAAATACTTCCATCTTATTGAACTGTCCTTTTACCAGAGCTTCTTTCTTTTCCCAGAGTTCCATTGGTTCCATTGGTACATTAAAGTCCCGAATAATATCTTTGCTAAGTTCCAGTGCAGGTCTCCCGGTTAGCTTAATGAAATATTCCATTGAGAAATGAACATGGTGTTCGCTGCATGCCTTTAGCCATGCAGCATAATGAACAGGCAAGGTATCCACCAATGTACCATCCATATCAAATATTAGTGCTTCAATCTCAGTTTTATCTAAAACAGTACCAAGTAAGGAACTATTGTTTAATTTCATAAGCTAAATTTTGGGTTGCGAAGGTAATTATTCTATATGAATATCTTATATTTTTTAAGCCTGACTTGAACTTGTAAAAACAATAGTAGAATTTTGTTGTTTATAAGAATTATCATTTATTAACTTAACTTAATCATAATGGAACTATTTGGTTATACAATTGAAATGGAGGAAATCCAGAAACTGGTTATTACTTATGGAAGTAAGCTGATTATTGGATTATTGATTCTTATTATTGGTCTTTGGGTCATAGGACTAATAGTAAAAGGTTTTAAAAAGGTACTTACTGCACGTAGTATTGACGCCACGCTCGTACCTTTCCTGGTTAGCATTGTTGGTGTTACCCTTAAAGTAATGTTGGTTATCAGTGTTATAACCTATCTGGGTGTAAATATGACATCCTTTGTTGCTATACTCGGTGCTGCTGGCTTGGCAGTAGGTATGGCATTATCAGGAACCTTACAAAATTTTGCCGGTGGAGTTATTTTATTAATTCTTCGTCCTTTTAAAGTGGGTGATTATATCGAAGCTCAGGGTTATTCTGGTAGTGTACAGGAGATTCAAATATTTAATACCATCCTTTTAACTCCTGATAACAAGAAAATAATTATTCCTAACGGAGGTCTTTCAACAGGTGCTATGATCAACTATTCTGCTCAGGAAACCCGAAGAGTTGATTTTAAATTTGGTATTGGTTATGGTGATGACATTGACAAGGCAAAACAAGTAATTGCGGAAGTTATTTCACGTAACGATAAAGTATTAAATGATCCGGAACCGTTCATTGCGGTTATCGAACATGGTGATAACTCTGTGAATATAGTAACACGTGTTTGGGCCAATGCGTCTGATTACTGGGGAGTTTATTTTTATATGATGGAATACGTGAAGAAGGAATTTGATGCTCAAGGTATTTCTATTCCGTTCCCACAACGAGATGTGCATATCATTAAAGAATAATTAATAAAAAAAATATTTTGAGATAAGTAATGGTTTGTAGAGTCTTATCTTTACGAACTATTACTTATTTATAATAAACACCCTGACTCATGAAGAAATTAATTTTTGGACTGATTTGCATGATTAGTACGTCGTTGTCGGCACAGGATGCAATGAAGGATACTACTTACTGGACTATTGGAGGTACCTCTTCTTTTACTTTCAATCAGGTAACTTTAACCAACTGGTCTGCCGGAGGGAAAAACTCACTTGCCGGAACAGCTTTATTCAATACACATTTCAATTATAAGAAAGACAAGGTCAATTGGGATAATTTAATTGATCTTGGTTATGGATTGACAAAACAAGGAACTGATAACGCTTTCAAATCGGAAGATAAAATCTATGTAGTTTCCAAGTATGGATATTCTGCTGGTAAGCATTGGTTCTATTCTGGTTTACTTGATTTTAAAACGCAGTTTGACAATGGTTTTAGCGATCCACCGGCAAATACGAAGAAAGTATCGGAATTTATGGCACCTGGATACCTGAATCTTTCACTCGGTATGGATTATAAACCTTCAGATAATTTTTCCTTATACATTTCGCCATTAACTTCAAAAATGACTATTGTGCTGGATGATTCTCTTTCAAGTGTTGGGGCTTATGGCGTTAAAAAGGAGAAAAATCTTAGAGCAGAATATGGTGCATCAGTTAAATTAACTGCTAAAAAAGCGAATGTTATTAAAAATGTAGATGTGGCTACCCGTCTGGATTTGTTCTCTAATTTAGCTGATAATCCTCAAAATGTTGATGTCAACTGGGAAGTGGTTTTCAATGCCAAGGTAAATGATTATTTAAGCGCTATTGCTTCGTTTAACCTGATTTATGATGATGATATCGATTATACTGATAGTGACGGGGTAAATCAAGGACCACAGGTGCAGTTTAAACAATTATTCGGTTTTGGTTTGAGTTATAAGTTTGGAAAATAACAGAAAGAATCAATTATAGAAAGGCAGTGAAAACAATAATCACTGCCTTTTTTGTTGTTATTTCGGTATTTCAAGAAATAGTATGTGTGCATCTTTTGAAATGTTCAGTTTAATGGTTTCAGTTTCCCAAACTCCGATGGCATCCCTACGGCTTAGTTTTTTGTCATCGATTTCAATTTCTCCTTCAATTAAATAGGTATACAATCCATTTGTTTCATCACTAAAGGTATATTCAACTGTTTGACCAGCATCGAATTTACCCATGCTTATAAGAGCATTCTGATGAATCTTTAAGGGAGCATCTAACTTTCGACCTCCTACCACAGGTCTAATTTGATTATGAAATTCTGATTCAGCATACTTATGTTGTGAATAACCCGGTTGAAGGTTCTTTTCATCAGGAAAAATCCAGATCTGAAGTAGTTTTAGCGTTTCTGATTGTGACGCATTAAACTCAGAGTGTTGAATGCCTGAACCTGCAGTCATCACCTGAACCTCGTTAACTCTAATTACTTCTTCATGACCTGCACTATCGGCATGTTTAACTGCTCCTTCCAATGGAATGGTGATAATCTCCATGTTATCATGTGGATGTGTTCCGAATCCCATACCAGGAGCAATGGTGTCGTCATTAATTACACGCAAGGCTCCAAAATGAATTTTGGAAGGATTATAATACCCGGCAAAGCTAAAGCTATGCCAGGTATCGAGCCAGCCATGATTGGCATGGCCACGATCTTCTGCTTTATGAATTATATGTTGCATGTGTTTTAGGTTTTAATAAAGGCATATAATAAGCTTTGTGAGCAATTAATTGTATTAAGGCAAATACAAATACTACATAAGCAATCAGGCCTGACGCTGGTTCAAGTACAGCATGGTATAGTAAAATGTTAATAGCGATTGGCATAAAAACTATCGATGCCAATGCAGTAAAACGATTGGTTAAGAAGGCAACTCCGGTTGCAATTTCAATTAGTTTAATAACCGGAAAAACATAACCCGACTTAAATAATCCCATCATAAATTCTCCTGCCACACCTGTAGGGGCATCCATTGGGATGAAATTAAAAAATCCATTCAATCCAAAAATTACCAATAATACTCCTAAAATGTAACGGGTAATAAGTGCTACTTTGCTCATTTCTTAAATTTTTATTGTTATTAATTATTTTATGAAGCAAAAGTAGAGGATGGAAGAGAGTCAGAAAATGGACAAATCCCAGCTTTATTTGGACAAATTCTGAATGTGTTGTCTAAACTCCTTCATTGTCTGTCCTGTATGCTTTTTAAAGTACCTGCTGAAATAGGCCGTATCTTCAAAGCCCAGTTGTAATGCAATTTCTTTAAAACTCAGATTGGTAGTAAATAATAGCTTGCGGGTTTCGTTAAGTATTTTGTTGCGTATTAATTCACTGGCTGTTATTCCTGCCAGGTCTTTTGTAACCTCGTTCAGACATTCGGGTTGAATATTCAATTGCTGTGCATAATCTGCTACCTGGCGGGTTTGAGTAAATTGTTCACCTAATAACTTCTTAAACTGTAATAATGTTGAATGGTGAGAAGATGGAATAGAAGCACCGGAATGCAATGGCGATTCATGCAACTGATGTTGTGCTTTCAATAATAACACATTTAAGAAATTCTTCAATAATAATCCGTTGCCATTCAGTTCACCATTATATTCATTCTTCATCATCAGAATCAAATTCTCATATTCATCTGCTGATTTGGAAGTTAATGGCAACAGAGAATAAATCTGATCATCACTAAAGAAAGGAAGATCTTTAAAAAAAGTGCTTTGTTCAAGATTGATAAAAGCATTGTTAAAAATCACAGTGCTTCCCATAGAAGTTGGTGCAATCTCCATTCGGTGTAAAATGCCGGGACCAATAAACAGTAGGCCGGGAGTTGGAATTTTTTCGCTTAAATGAGCCGTACTATAATTCACATCTCCTTCTTTCAATAAATAGATAGTATAAAAATCATGTGAATGCTCTGTATTATTAGCATCTCGTGCAGCAGAACACAATTGCTGTAATTCACTCACCAGCAAAAATGGTTGTTCTGTGTTTTTTACAGGATTTAAATATTTATTGATGATGTCTTGATTCATAAGATGAAAACAGATATGAAATAGAAAGGTTTGAACTAACGTAATGGTTTTAACAGGTACTCCAATCCATTAAGTTTAATTTCATATAAGGTATGAAGTAACATTCCCAATTGCCCTTCCGGAAATCCTTTTTGATGATACCAAACCAGATAAGGTTCAGGTAGATCACATAAGATTCGCCCCTGGTATTTACCATACGGCATTCTCATTTTAGTAAGCTTAACTAATATTTCAGGATTCATTCCTTGTTCTTTTACCAGCAAAGGTAATAACTCATTTAATAATTAATTATTTTAATTAAGTTTAAAATATAACTACAAATACATGATAGTTAAAAAATAAACAAAAAGTATTGTAAAAGTTTTAAAATAAACATACATTGCAATGTATTCAAAATAAAATAAGTTTTTGAATTCGTGGGTCATTTTATCATTTAAGCTGAATTTGGGGAAAGGAAGTTTAGTGGAATTATGACCGAAGATTCGGTCCTGTGAATGGCAAATTATTAATCATATCAATATGATTGCACAAGCAGGAAATATGGGTGATGCAATACGTTCTGATTGTTTTGTTCGACTTGAACTTAAAGAGCAGGGAGGTATTTGTGTTAATGTAAGAAGTAAAGTTGGTAAGCTATATGGTAATCAAATTAACAAACTGTGTCGCGAGATTTTACAGTTTTTTGGTTTAAAACATGCAGTTTTTAGTTTAGAAGACAAAGGAGCATTGTCTTTTGTGATTGCTGCACGTATTGAAGCAGCCATACATCAACTTATTATTACTGATCAAACCTATCTCACAAGTTTAGAGGATGGCAATAAAATGGCTTCCCCACAGGATCTTATTCGTCGATCTCGTTTATATCTTCCGGGTAATAATCCAAAGTTGATGCTTAATGCTGGCATTTATGGGGCTGATGGAGTAATTCTTGATTTAGAAGACAGTGTGGCTCCGGATAAGAAAGAAGAAGCCCGTATCCTTGTAAGAAATGCCTTACGATCAGTTAATTTTTATGGAGCTGAGCGGATGGTCCGGATTAATCAACTTCCTTCGGGATTGGATGATATAGACTGGATTTCCAATGAAGGAGTCAATCTGATATTAATACCCAAATGCGAAAGTGCTAATGATATTCATCTTGCAGAGGAAAGAATAAAACAAGTGAAGAAGGATAAGACTTTTGCTATTCACTTGATGCCTATAATTGAAAGTGCATTGGGAGTTCAAAATGCTTATGCGATTGCATCAGCATCAGAAAATGTAGTAGCTCTTGCTATTGGATTGGAAGATTATACAGCTGATATTGGAGCTCAACGAACCAACGAAGCCAGAGAATCATTTTATGCCCGATCAGCAATTGTGAATGCGGCTAAAGCGTCTGGTAAGCAGGCAATCGACTCTGTCTTCTCCGATATTGAAGATATGGATGCCTTGACCAAAAATATAGCAGAATCGAAAGCTCTGGGATTTACAGGCATGGGATGTATCCATCCACGTCAGATTAGTTATATCAATCAGGGATATGCCCCCAATGATACTGAAATTGAGAAAGCCAAGAAGATTGTAAATGCTTTTCAAATTGCTTTGGAGAATGGAAGTGGAGTTGTGGCTCTAGGGTCAAAGATGATTGACCCTCCTGTAGTAAAACGTGCACAGAAATTAATTGATATGGCTGTTCTAACCGGAAAGCTATCAAAAGACTGGAGGGAAGCGTATGTCGGATAAATTAATAAAGAATGCTGCCGGACGTTGGGTACCTGAAACGGTAAATGGGGAGAAAATCGTTCCATTTATGGGTGTTGGAAAATATAAGCCTGAAGGAAATAAAATGGCACCCAGAATATCGTCATGTGCAGATTATCCTTTGGATGGAAATAAACAGGTTAAAGACCTGGAGGAAGCTTTGATAAGAGCCGGTTTAAAGGATGGTATGACTATTTCGACTCATCATCATTTCCGAAATGGTGATTTGGTTGCCAATATGGTGTTTGATGTAGCAAAGAAGTTGGGTGTGAAGAACCTGCGTTGGTTTCCATCAGCCTCTTTTCCTTGTCATAATCATCTGATTCCCTATCTCGAAGATGGAACCATCAGTCATATAGAGGGAAGCATGAACGGGCCACTCGGCAAATTTTGCAGTGAAGGTAAAATGTCAAAGATAGCTGTTCTGCGTTCTCACGGTGGTCGTTATCAAGCTGTTCAGGATGGAGAGGTGAAGATAGATATAGCTGTGATTGCAGCTTCGTGTGCCGATACTTTTGGTAATGCCAATGGTATTAATGGTGAATCAAACAGCGGATTGCTGGGTTTTGCTTTAGCCGATTCGCAATATGCCGATAAGGTGATTGTAGTTACAGATACCTTGGTCCCATTTCCATGTGTTCCCTGGCAGATTCAAGGCAATTATGTTGATTTTACTGTTTTAGTTGATAAAGTAGGCATACCTGAAAAAATAGTATCGGGAACTACCCAGATAACAAAAAGCCCCGATCGGCTTCTTATAGCTGAGATGACAGCCCAATTCTGTGAGGTCACAGGTATCATTCATGATGGATTTTCATTTCAGGCAGGCGCCGGCGGAACAGCTCTATCCATAGGTATTTATTTTGGTGATATCATGCGTCGAAAGGGTATTAAGGCCCGTTTTGCCCGTGGCGGAAGTAACCAATATTTAGTAAATCTGCTGGAAGAAGGTCTGGTGGAATACATTCTGGATGGTCAGACTTTTGATTTGGAAGGAGTACGATCCATGCGAGAGAATCCGAATCATGTCTGGACAAGTCCTTTTACCAGCTATAACTACCATGGTAAAGGTAACTTCGCCGGACTGGTTGATGTAGTGATTTTGGGTGCTACTGAGGTTGATGTCAATTTCAATGCTAATGTGGTAACCCACTCCGATGGTTATCTGATGCATGGTATCGGTGGATGGCAGAATTGTTTATTCTCAAAAACAGTCATTCTACCGTTACCCTTATTCCGTGATCGTATTCCTGTCATTGTAGATGAGGTAACCACACTTTGCGGACCTGGAGAATTAATTGATGTTATAGTAACTGAACGTGGTATCGCCATAAATCCATTACGATCTGATTTGATTGATAAGGTGAAAGATTCAGCTTTACCTGTTAAAACCATTCAACAACTGAAAGAAGAGGCAGAGCATATTTGTGGCAAACCCGAGCGGCCAATGTCAAATGATAAAATTGTAGCTGCCATCAAATGGGTTGACGGAACCGTGATTGATGTGGTACGTCAGGTGGCTGATCAATAATATAAAGCAACGATTGTAAACAACTCTATTATCTAATTTATAAAAGTCTAACAGTCAATATTATGAATAAACGAACCATAGTTACAATGCCAGGCGACGGAATCGGACGCATTGTTTTGGATCAGGCAATAAGAGTTTTAAGTGCAGCAGGCTTTGATGCCAATTATGTCGAGGGTGATATTGGTTGGGAATTTTGGTGTAATGAGGGCAATCCGCTGCCGGAGAGAACTATTAAGTTACTCGAAGAACATAAAATAGGGTTGTTTGGTGCCATTACATCTAAGCCAAAAGACGAAGCCAGTGCTGAATTAAATGCTGATTTACAGGGTAGAGGGTTGGTTTATAAAAGCCCCATAGTGGCACTTCGTCAGCATTTTAAAATGGATATTTGCTTACGACCTTGTAAAACATATAAAGGTAATCCGTTGAATTTTATCCGAAGAGGTGCTAACGGTGAGGTGGAAGAACCAATGGTTGATGTGCCTATTTTTCGCCAAAATACCGAAGGATTGTATGGAGGAGTAGAATGGAGTGCTCCCAATGGAATTGTTTATGAGGCTTTGATGACACACCCTCAGTTTGTAAAGAATTTTGGAAGTACGCCTAAAGAAGAATTATCGGTTTCAACCCGCATTTTTACCAAACATGCCACTGATCGAATTCTTCGGGCTGCTTTTGAACATGCCCGGAAGTATGGTTATAAATCGGTTACGGTTTGCGAAAAGCCCAACGTGATTCGCGAAACATCGGGTATGATGTATAAAATGGCACAACAACTTCAAAAGAATGATTACCCGGAAATAGAACTGTGGAATACCAATATTGATGCTCAAATGATGTGGTTGACAAAGAATCCTGAAACTTATGGTGTGATGGTGGCCGGCAACATGTTTGGCGATATTCTTTCCGATGGTTTTGCCGGATTGATTGGTGGTTTAGGCTTTGCCTGCAGTGCGCAGATGGGTGAGAGTGGAGTGGCTGTTTTTGAACCAACACATGGCTCTGCTCCCAAATATGCTGGCTACCAAAGATCAATTGTGAATCCTGTTGCGATGATTGAATCAGCTTGCATGATGCTCGATTATATTGATGAAGGTGCAATGGCAGAGAAAATCCGTAAAGCTATTGCTGCAGTGATTGAAGAAGGAAAAGTTCGCACTTATGATATGCTTAAGATGCCAGGAAAGCCTGATGTTATTGATAAAGGTGCGGCGACAACCGAACAAATGGCAGATGCCATAATAGCTAAATTATAATTGAAAAAGTAATGGATGCTCATAATGAAGTGATAAAACTCTGGCCTGAGTTAGACTGGATAAAAGATGAGGAGCTGCGCTCGCAGGTTGCCAAAACCTGGGAATTGGCATTGGATCGAAGTGTGCTATCTGCAGATGATTTGAATATCATTCCTTTTACTCTTTTGTGTGGTCCGGATTTGAAAGTAACATTTATGGATCATAAAAGGGCTGTGGTTCATATAGCCTACGAAAGTGGTTTGAAGATGAATCAATTCTTCAAGGATGAACTACCGGTTGATATGGATGTGCTGGTTTCAGGAGCTATTCTGGCTGATGTGGGTAAACTTTTGGAATACGAACTGGATGAAAACGGAAAAGCTGTTCAGGGAATGTATGGGAAATACCTTCGTCATTCTTTTTCGGGTGTTTCGCTTGCTGAAGAATGTAAGATGCCTGCCGAAGTGTGCCATATCATTGCAACCCATGCCGGAGAGGGCGATATGGTTAAAAGATCGACAGAAGCTTATGTTGTACATCATGCCGACTTTATGACCTTTTTGCCATTTAAGAGTCGACTAAAATAAGCTGATTGTTAATGATTAATTATCAATTATTAATGAAGGAATTGAATGAGTTTACGACTAACAACTATTAATTAACTGTTATTCATGACTATCATAGAAAAAATATTAGCGAATCATGCCAATAAAAACTCGGTACTGCCGGGTGGTATTGTTGACATTGAAATTGATGTTCGTCTGGCCCGTGATTTTGGAGGTGCTAATGTGGTGAAAAATCTTAAGGATAATGGTTTGCGATTGGCAGATCCTCAAAAGACGTTTTTTACTTTCGACTGTAATCCCACCGGGTCGGATCAGAAATATGCTGCCAATCAGCAATTATGTCGACAATATGCACGAGAGGAGAGAGTTGGCGTATATGATATCAACAGTGGTATCGGAACGCATCTGGCTATAGATAAGGGTATGGCTACTCCCGGATCAACACTTGTCTCCACTGATTCACATGCCAATATACTGGGCGCCATTGGCGCCTTTGGTCAGGGAATGGGTGACAGGGATATTGCTGCAGCCTGGGCAAGAGGATCAGTATGGTTTAAAGTGCCCGAATCAGCTAAAATTGAATTAACAGGTAAGCGACCAACTAATATTTCAGCCAAGGATATTGCCTTGAATCTTCTTAAGAGATTCGGAGCCAACTCATTGTTGGGTTTGTCAGTCGAGATAGTTGGCAAAGTAGCTGATCAATTAACATTGGATGAAAGGCTAACTATTTCTTCGATGGCAACTGAGATGGGAGCAATAGCTATATTTTTTATTCCATCAGAGAAAGTTTTAGAATATATTAAAGATCGAAGTGGTGAGTCTGTATCTACAGTTTTTGCTGATGAGGATGCTCAATATTCATTAGTAGAAAAGATAGACGTATCCGAGTTTTATCAGGCAATTGCATTGCCGGGTAAGCCTCATGATGTGGTATCTGTAAAAGAGGTTCTAGGAACTAAAATAGATTCTGTTTTTATCGGTAGCTGCACCAATGGCAGAATGGAGGATATGCGAGTAGTTGCCAAAATTTTGAATGGTAAGAAAATAGCTCCCGGTATTGTATTGAAGATTGTGCCATCAACAGATGATATTTGGAATACCTGCATGGAAGAAGGCCTGATAAAGATTTTTAAAGAAGCTGGAGCTTTGGTTGGGAATGCAGGTTGTGCAGGTTGTGCAAGTGGTCAGGTTGGGCAAAACGGACCAGGAGAGAAGACTGTAAGTACAGGCAATCGCAATTTTGCCGGAAAGCAAGGTAAAGGTGAGGTGTACCTTGCATCACCTGCTATAGCTGCAGCTTCTGCAGTTGCAGGTCATATTACTACTCCTTCATCACTACCTGCCGAACCGAGCGTGTTTAAACCATCGTCCGAATTAAAATACCAAATCACTGTAAGAGAAGAAAAAACAGAATTAAAGCCAATGATCCTGGAAGGTAAAGTGTGGTTGATTGATGAAGATAACATCGATACGGATATGATTTTTCATAATCGATACCTGGCCATTACAGATATTGATCAAATGGGTCAATACACTTTTGACAACCTGAAAGGATGGGAAGATTATGCCCAGAAATCAGAAGCCGGTGATATCGTTATTACAGGTCAGAATTTCGGAGCAGGGAGTTCGCGTCAACAGGCAGTAGATTGCTTTAAGTCGCTGGGAAATTTATGTGTTCTGGCCAAATCATTCGGAGCTATTTATGAACGTAATGCCATCAATGCAGGATTCCCGGTATTAAGTTATAATGACTTATCAGAACTGGAACTGGAAAACAGAGATACCATCAGAATTGATTTGGAGAAGGGACAAATCACCAATTTGAAGAATAATAAAATGATGATGATTCGACCTTTCTCAGAAGTTCAAATGATGATTTATCAGAAAGGAGATCTGTTAGCTATACAGTAATAATCAAAAATAATAAGCTAGAAGCTAAAGGCTAGCTGCATAAAGCTAATTGTTATGTCAGGAAGAACATTTGTTGAAAAGATATTTGATGCACCTCAGGGATCGATCGTTTTTAAGAAGCCTGATATTGTATTGTCTCATGATAATACAGCTGCCATTGAGAAGATATTCAGGAAGATGGGTGGCGATCAACTGAAAGATAGAGATCAGTTGATGGTGGTTCTCGACCATAATGCACCACCAACGAATGCCAAGCTGGCAAATGACTATCAGCAAATCAGAACATTTGTGTATCAAAACAAGGTT
Source organism: uncultured Carboxylicivirga sp. (assembly GCF_963674565.1). Taxonomy (NCBI): domain Bacteria; kingdom Pseudomonadati; phylum Bacteroidota; class Bacteroidia; order Marinilabiliales; family Marinilabiliaceae; genus Carboxylicivirga; species uncultured Carboxylicivirga sp. The sequence goes on along the minus strand of NZ_OY771430.1, from coordinate 2,325,932 downwards.
CGAAAATTTCATGATGCAGGTAATGGTATCTGTCATCAGATGATGGCTGAATATGCATTGCCAGGCATGTGTATCGTGGGTAGTGATAGTCATACTTGCACAGCCGGAGCTTTTAATGCTTTTGCAACGGGCATTGATAGAACAGAAGCAGCAGGTTTGTGGAAACAGGGCGAGACATGGTTCAGAGTGCCAGAGACGATAAAGATAACCCTCAATGGTATACTTCCGCAAGGGGTTTTTGCCAAGGATGTGGCTTTGTACATTATTGGTATGATTGGTTCTGCAGGTGCTGATTATATGTCGATTGAATATCATGGTGATGGTATCCGTAATTTAACTATTGCTGACCGAATGACCATAGCTAATCTTGCCTCGGAGATGGGAGCCAAAAATGCTGTTTTTCCTTACGATGAGGTATTATCAGAATTCCTTGAGGAAGATTTTGAAGGAGTCTGGGCTGATGAAGATGCCATTTATACAAAAGAGATTACACTTCAACTGGATGAGTTATTCCCGGTAGTGGCATATCCTCACCATGTAGATAATATTAAAAGTGTGGATGAGGTGGCCGGTACCGAAGTGCAGCAGGCATTAATCGGAACATGCACGAACGGACGAATTGAAGATCTGCGTGAAGCAGCATCGATACTTAAAGGCCAGTGTGTGCCTGATGGTTTTCAGTTATTGATAATACCTGCATCCAGGGAGATTTATCGTCAAGCCAACAAGGAAGGGCTCATTGATATTTTTATGGAAGCTGGTGCCAATGTTTTGTCACCATCATGTGGTCCGTGTCTGGGAACTGGTCAGGGTATTCCGGCTGATGACGTTACTGTTATCAGTACTGCCAATCGTAACTTCCTGGGGAGAATGGGAAATAAGAATGCATCTATCTATCTTGCATCGCCGGCCACTGTTGCTTTATCTGCCATTCATGGGCGTATCTTATCACCTATGAGAAAGAAAAATCATAAGTTTTCGTATGAGAAGAAAGAAGCTTCTACCATAGTAATAAAGAAAAATGATAATCGAAGAATTAATGGAGTTTGGGCATACCAGGATGCAGATAATATGAATACTGATCAGATGTTTGCAGGTAGTTTGACCTATGAGATTAACAGTTCTGAACCTGAAAAGATAGCGCCTTATTTATTTCGCGATTTTGATGAATCGTTTGCGGCAACAGTGCATGAAGGTGACATCATCATATGCGGGACAAATTTTGGATGTGGCAGTTCACGCGAGCATCCATCTGTAGGCTTGAGGTATGTTGGTATTAAAGCCATCATTGTAAAATCAGTATCACGTATTTTCTTCCGCTCAGCTGTTAATCAGGGATTACCTATTATCGTTTTACCCAAAGCAGTGGAAGCATATCAAAAAGGAGATGAGGTGAAAATTGATTTTAAAGCGGGTAAAGTAGTAATTAATGGACTAGATTTCACTTTTGCACCACTACCCGATAAATTGATGGAAATACTAAATAAAGGGGGATTAGTTAATTCACTTAGTATGTCAAAAACAAGAAATTAAGAAATATAAAAACATATAGCATGTACGAAATTAAAGAAGCACTAAAAGAATTAGGAATCGAGAAGATTAACAACGGTATTTGCACGGGTACCAAATGGATGCAAACAAACGGGGATGTGATTACCAGTTATTCCCCGGCAGACGGAGAAGAAATTGCTGGCATTAAACAGGCCACAAAAGAAGAATATGATCAGGTGATTCAGACTGCACAAAAGGCATTTAAAGACTGGAGGATGGTACCGGCACCCGTTCGGGGTGAGTTGGTTAGACAGATTGGATTGGAGTTGAGAAAACACAAGGAAGCTTTAGGTAAGCTGGTTTCTTATGAGATGGGAAAGATCTATCAGGAAGGACTGGGCGAAGTTCAGGAAATGATTGATATCTGTGATTTTGCCGTGGGCCAGTCCCGACAGTTATATGGTTCAACCATGCACTCCGAAAGAGCGAAACACAGAATGTACGATCAGTATCACCCACTTGGAATTGTAGGTGTGGTTTCAGCATTCAACTTCCCTGTTGCCGTTTGGGCATGGAACGCTATGATTGCTTTGGTCTGTGGCGATGTGGTTGTTTGGAAACCTTCATCTAAGGTAATGCTTTGTGCCATTGCTGTTCATAAAATAGTGCAGAAGGTATTAAAGGAAAACAATATTCAGGAAGGTGTATTGAATCTGGTGGCAACCGGATCGAAATATCTGGGAGATGAATTGTTTAGTGACAGAAATATTCCATTGATCTCATTTACCGGATCTACTCGCATCGGTAAGAGAGTTGGTCGTTTAGTGGGTGAACGTCTAGGAAAATATATTTTAGAATTGGGTGGAAATAATGCCATAATTGTTACCCCTGATGCTGATCAGGAGATGGCTTTGCGGGCCATCGTATTTGGAGCTGTTGGTACCTGTGGGCAGCGATGTACTTCTACTCGCAGAATCATTATTCATGAATCGGTTTATGAATCGATGAAAGAAAAGCTGATCAGTGTTTATAAGAGCATTCATATCGGTCACCCATTGGATTCAAAAACGCTGGTTGGACCAATGATCGATAAGGGGGCTGTTCAAACTTATCAGGATGCCATTGAAAAGGTAAAAGCTGAAGGAGGAACCATTCTTTACGGAGGAGATGTGTTGAGTGGTAAGGAATATGAATCAGGCTGCTATGTAGTGCCTGCTATTGCTGAGGCTCAGAACCATTATCAGATTGTGCAGGAAGAAACCTTTGCTCCGCTATTGTATCTACTGAAATATAATGATATGGATGAAGCCATTGCTCTTCATAATGGTGTGCCTCAAGGATTATCATCAGCCATCTTTTCACGAAATATGCTGGAAACAGAACACTTCCTGTCTCATGAAGGATCGGATTGTGGTATTGCCAATGTGAATATTGGAACATCGGGTGCTGAGATTGGTGGTGCTTTTGGAGGTGAAAAAGACACAGGTGGTGGTCGTGAATCGGGTTCTGATGCCTGGAAAGCTTATATGCGTCGACAAACCAATACCATCAACTTTAGTACTGATTTGCCTTTGGCGCAAGGGATAGAGTTTAAGATTTAGATATTTAGTCTGATGTCCGAAAGTTTTAAGTGGAAAGTTAACATGTGGACTTGCCACTTCAAGCTAATAAAAGAAATAACATAAAATTATACATCATGAAACTGGGAATTCTCAAGGAAGGTAAGATACCGCCTGATAAGCGTGTGCCTTTGACGCCTCAGCAATGTAAGACACTGTTGAATTTATATCCTAAACTGAGCATTGAAGTTGAATCGAGTCAGATTCGATGTTTTACTGACGAGGACTATCGTCGTCAGGGTATTACAGTGAAGGAAGATATAAGTAGCTGTGATTTCTTTCTGGGAGTAAAGGAAGTACCTGTTGAGAATCTCATAAGAGAAAAGTCATATCTATTTTTCTCTCATACAATTAAAAAGCAGGAACATAACCGTAAACTATTGCAGACAGTATTAGATAAGCATATTCGTTTGATTGATTACGAGTTGCTTACCGATAAAAAAGGAATACGTTTAATAGGGTTTGGAAAATATGCAGGTTTGGTAGGAGCATACAATGCATTTCTTACTTATGGTAATCGTTATGGCTTCTACAATCTGAAACCTGCACATCAATGTGCAGATAAGGTTGAATTATTTAAAGAGTTGAAAAGAGTTCAACTGCCTCCAATCAAAATAGCCATTACAGGAAGTGGTCGTGTGGCCGGCGGGGTAATTGAAATCATGGAGGAATTGGGAGTAAGGCGCTTGTCTGTTGAAGAATATCTTAATAATCAGTATGATGAGGTGTGTTACGTACAATTGTATCCAGGTGAATATAATCTTCATAAGGGAATGGCTGATTTTGACTTGTTTCATTTTTTCAGGCATCCTAAAGAGTATAAAGGTAATTTTAAACGTTTTTGTAGGCATACCGATATGCTCATTTCTGCAGCATACTGGGATCCACAGGCACCAGTTTTATTTACCATGAATGATATACGTGAAGATGATTTTAAAATCAGGGTGATTGCCGATATAACATGTGATATAGGTGGTTCAATTCCTTCCACTATTCGAGCTTGTAGAATTGGAGATCCCTATTACGATTTCAATCCGTTTACCATGAGTGAGGAACCTGCTTTTTCATCAGAGAGCAACGTAACGATGATGACAATTGATAATCTGCCCAATGAGCTACCCAAAGATGCATCGCGGGAGTTTGGTAGTCATCTATTAAATAGAATTATGGATTTTATTATTAAGGCTGACAGAGAAGGAGTGATAGAACGAGCAACAATTGCAGAAGATGGAGAATTGACTGAGCGATTCAAATATCTGGAGGGTTTTGCTTCAAGTCGTAAACATCATCATACATAAAAACAAATCGTATGCAACACATACTTATAATTGGAGCAGGACGATCTGCCATTGCGCTGATAAATTACCTGGAAACTTATGCATCTGATAATAACTGGCAAGTAACTGTTGTAGATAAGGATATTTCCAATATTCAGGGACAGGTGAGTAGTGAGACAAATATTCTCAGGCTTGATCTGTTTGATGCTGAACGTTTGGTTAAAGAGGTAAGAAACAGCAGTGTGGTCGTTTCATTATTGCCTGCCCGATTACATTCGGTTGTGGCTAAAGTGTGTGTTGAGGAAGGAAAATCTCTTTTTACAGCTTCCTATGAATCGGAAGAAATAAAGAGTATGGAAGATAAGGTGAAGGAAAAAGGATTGCTGTTTTTGAATGAAGCTGGACTGGATCCGGGAATTGATCACATGTCAGCCATGCAGATACTGGACAGGATCAAGGCTGATGGATATGAGTTGAAAGCCTTTGAATCTTTCACTGGTGGATTGGTAGCCCCGGAATCGGATGATAATCCGTGGCATTATAAATTCTCTTGGAATCCACGTAATGTTGTGGTGGCAGGGCAAGGTGGAACGGCTAAGTTTATTCAGGAAGGAAAATATAAGTATATTCCCTACAACCGATTGTTTCGTCGTACCGAAATAATTGAAATAGATGGATATGGTAAGTTTGAAGGGTATGCCAATCGAGATTCGCTTAAATACATAGAAAAGTATAATCTGCATGATATTCCTACTATTTATCGGGGCACTCTGCGTCGGCCAGGATTTTGCAGGGCCTGGAATGTGTTTGTTCAACTGGGCATTACCGATGACTCATTCGAAATGGATTTGGCAGATGGAATGACCTACCGCGAATTTATCAATTCATTTCTTTATTATCATCCGTCCGATTCTGTTGAAACCAAATTATATCATTACATGCACATTGATCAGGATTCGGATATAATTGAAAGGTTAGATTGGCTGGAAATACTGAAAAACAAACCAATTGGACTAAAAAAAGCAACACCTGCCCAGGTATTGGAAAAGCTTTTGACAGAGAAATGGGTTCTTCATCCCAACGAAAAAGATATGGTGGTGATGTGGCATAAATTTTTGTACCGTAAGGATGGAGATGAAAAAGATATCTGCCTGACATCATCTCTTGTGGTTGAAGGGCAAAATAACGTGCGCACTGCCATGGCAAAAACCGTGGGACTACCCCTGGCAATTATCGTCAGGCTTTATCTTGAAGGTAAAATCAAACTTACCGGAGTACAAATACCAACGATTAAGGAGATATACGAGCCTGTTTTACAAGAATTGAAAGAATATGGAATTAATTTCCAGGAAAAGATTATCGAATGTTAATATTTAATTTAGTAGAGGCTGATTCGATTAATCAGCCTCTACCTTTTTTTATTCCATTATTGGCATTCCTTCAATATAAGGACCTCCATTAGTAAGTAATGTTTTGTATATCGAAATGATTTCTTCTTTTTGAAGCTTTGATAGTTTTTCCATCAATGATGATAATTCTTCTTCAGCAATATCAAGGCTTTTGATTTGTGTTGAAGTAGGACCATAAGTATTATAAACAGAAATTGAAGCAGCCCCGAACCTGTCGTTTATCGAAGGCATGGATTTTTCACCAACTTCATTTTTGGTAGCACTACCATTTATCTTCTTTTGCATTTCAAGAAGAACTGTTCTTACTTCATCTAATTTAGAGTTTAATTCGCCAGCATCCATACCAGCCTGTTGAAGTGCTTTGTGCATGGCAGAAACTTCTTTCAATGATTGAATAACAGATACAGTTACCGCTGTAAGTTTCTTATCCATTTCTAAAAGTCTTTTGTTAAATTCTTCAATGACATTGCTGTTTTGTGCAGGTAAATATCCTTTGCGAAGGTCTTCAACCTCAAATTCTACCGGTTCTGACAGGTTGATAACATTTCCATCTTCTGACAAGATTAAGGTAACCGAGTATGTACCTGAAGGAACAAGCATATCTAACTTATTGGTTGATTTGCCATTGGTTTTAATTATACTTTTGGATGCATATCGCAAATCCCATGCTGTTCTATGAAACCCTTTACCTGTTTCACCCTTAACTTTTCGTATCACCTCGCCATTGGCATTTTTTACAATAAGCCAGATTAGAACCGAATCCTGATTAGCTTCAGCTTCTATAGTTTCCCATCCTGGAAATGCGAGAGGTTTACCTTCTTTCAACAGTTTCTTTTCTTTCTTCTGACGTGTTTCTTTCAAAGAAAAATATCCATCAGAAAAATAATAAGTAAAAACGGCTCCAAATGCAGGATTAGGAGCTACATAGTAATCAGCACCCTGTGAGCCTTTACCTTCAAAACCTACTGTTGCACGAGGAATATATCTCCATGCTTTTCGAACAGGGAACAAAGTGGCTTCTTGTTGTAATTGTTCTTCACTAACCTGGCGCAGAGCTGTATAATCATCAAAAATAAAGAACCCCCGTCCAAAGGATGCACCTACCAAGTCTTCTTCTCGACGCTGAATAGCTAAATCGCGGAATGAAATAGTAGGAACATCTCCCATTAATTTTATCCATTTGTTGCCTCCATCAACGGTGAAGTAGATGCCAAATTCGGTAGCAGCAAAGAGCAGATTTTTCTTTACATGATCCTGAACAATTCTCCAAACAAGGGTAGTGTCAGGCAAGTTTCCTTTAATTGATTTCCATGATTTTCCTTTGTCTGTACTTTTAAGCAGATAAGGTTTGAAATCGCCATATTTATGATTATCGAGAGCTGCATATACAGTGTTCTCATCATATAAATCGGCTTTAATATCATTCACAAAAGCTGTTGCAGGAACTCCATTAATGGAGCCTAATTCAATCTTATGCCAATTATTTCCATCATCATCAGTTACCTGAATAAATCCATCATCAGTACCTACATAAATTAGTCCTTCTTTTTGTGGAGACTCAGCCAATGAGGTAATTGTATTATAGTTTGACATAGCAAAGAAATCCCATCCGTTATCCCATCCTTGCGTACTTCCCATGATAGGCAAGTTCATTCTTTCCTGATTACGGGTAAGATCACCAGAAATGGCTTTCCAGCTATCACCCCTGTCATCAGAGCGCCAAACTCTTTGTGATGCATAATAAAGACGTGTAGGTTTATGTGGACTAACCAGAATGGGAGCATCCCAGTTAAAACGCTCATAAGATTCACCTTTATCAGGTTGTGGCTGAATATGTACAATTTCACCAGTTGTTTTATCAACTCTAACCAGGTTTCCTTCCTGCCATTCGCTGTAAATGATATTAGGATTTCCAGGTTCCACAGCTGGTTGATGTCCGTCGGCAAATAAGGTTAAATTCCAATCCCGGTTTGCAATTCCAATGGCATTATCAGTGCGCGATGGTCCACCCTGTGTACTGTTATCCTGTGTACCTCCATAGATATTATAAAAAGGTTCAGAATCGTCAAGTGCCAGTTTGTAGAATTGTGTAACAGGAAGGTTGGAGATAAATCGCCATGTTTGAGTTCCATCCAACGTTTCGTATATTCCTCCATCGGTGCCAATTAGTAGAAAATTTGGATCATCAGAAAAAGCTAAAGCATGATTGTCAGAATGTTTATATTGCTCTTTCATTACTGAAAAGGTCTTACCTCCATCATTGGATACCTGAACACGTACATCCATCAGGTATAGCTTGTCAAATTGATGAGGACTGGCATATAACTCCTGATAATAATGTGGACCAGTGGCTCCCGACACAGCATCAGACATTTTTTGCCATGATTGTCCGCGATTGGTGGAACGATAAACAGCCCCTTTGCGGCGGTCCAATTCTATGGCAGCATACAATACATCTGGATTTTGTGGAGATATTGCCAATCCTATTTTACCCATATTGGATGTAGGAAGCCCTTTTGATAATTTCGACCATGTTTCTCCTCCATCGTTGGATGAATACAAGGCTGTGCCAGGGCCTCCACCAATGTATGACGCTACATTTCTATTTCGTTGCCATGTTGCAGCATATAATAAATCCGGATTACGTGGGTCAATTACAACATCTGTTACGCCAACCCATTCGTTATCGCCCAGTGTTTTTTTCCAGGTATGACCTCCGTTGGTAGTTTTATACAAGCCTCTTTCACCACCTTTGTTCCAGAGTGGCCCCTGTACAGCAACCCAAACAATATCAGAGTTTTTAGGATGGATAATTATCTTCGAGATATGTTCAGAGTGTTTTAATCCCATATTATTCCAGCTGGCACCATCATCATCGCTTCTATAAATACCATCACCAAAACCTACATGGCGTCCACCAACATTCTCACCTGTACCTACCCAAATGGTGTGAGGATTAACCGGATCGATACTAATGCATCCGATAGAATACACTTTTTGTTTATCGAATAAAGGTTGCCATGTAGTACCTGCATTGATGGTTTTCCAAACACCTCCAGAACCTACAGCTACATACCATACATTATCATTTTTTGGATGAATGGCAAGGTCAGCAATACGTCCCGACATAAGTGCGGGTCCAATGTTTCGAAGTTTCAGACCTTCAAAAAGAGTGTCTGTTAATAATGATTTCTGGCCAAATAGGTTGACAACTATTCCTAGGAATAGTAAAAGTGCGAGGGAGTGTTTTTTTAAGGTGTTCATCGATTATTATTTTGGTGATAAATAAATCAGTAAAGGATTTACTTGCTGAATATCACAATATAATAAAAAGGAACTAAAAAAGATAGTAATGTCTGAAATGGAGTTTATAAACAGAGAAGTTAATGTCCTGATAGATCATGTTGATAAATCCAGTTAATCACACAATATGAATTACAATAGTTTTTGGCGGGTTTAATTATAAGGCTTTCATCCGGTGATTGAAGCTTGTAGTTTTTATCTATTGTCAAACAGTCGCCTGAAAGTTTTTTGTTAGGGTCATGTTGTAAAATCAATTCAGAGAGTAAATCTTTAAGTTCTTTTAGTTCAGTTGGATTAATTGTATAGGCTAATTTTTTGCGGTCAATGGCATCTTTATAGCTAACAGAATAAGTTGAATCGTTTTTAACTTTATGAATAAGTAAGGTGCTCTTACCAAGATTGGAAGCTGTAAAACCTCCATGATGCTCTATAGTAATAGTGATTTTATCAGAAATGAAAATAGCATCCAGTTTTTGTTGCATGCTTGACGAGGAATTTTGAATTAGACAAAATCCCCAGCTTATCAATGCTGTCAGCGTAATAAAGTAGTTAATAGCTTTCCACTTCATAACGGATGTATAGTTGAAGTTAGTTCATTAAATGTACTAATAATTTAAATAAGAATTGAATGTTCTGATATCTATTATTGATTGATATTTATGTAGTTGTAGTTAAAGGTAGAATGCAAAAAATCCGCTTATGACTTTTCAAAAGCGGATTTTTCGGATAAATGTAATTATATAGTCTATACGTCCAGTTCTCTTGTAACAGCAATAGCTGCTATGGTACCATCAGCCACAGCAGTGGTTATCTGACGGTATTTCTTACTTCTTATATCACCAATTGCGTATACGCCTTCCAGACTGGTCATCATATCTTCATTGGTGGTAATATAACCCCAATCATCAGTTGCCAGACCGCCGTTCAGGAAGTCGGTATTTGGTTTCATTCCAACAAAAATGAAAACACCATCGCCTTGTAAGGTATTTGTTTCACCTGTTTTGAGGTTCTCTGTTTTTACAAACATCTTGTTACCATTCTTCTCAAATCCTCGTGGTTCAGTCTCAAATACAAAGTTTATCTTAGGATTGGCGAATGCCTTCTCCTGTGCTTCTTTATTGGCCTGAAGTTTATCGAACTGATGAATGATAGTGATTTTTTTAGCAAATTTTGAGATGAAGTCTGCTTCTTCGATAGCTGTGTTTCCACCTCCAATAACAATCACATCCTTATCATTGAAATACTTGGCATCGCAGGTTGCACAGTATGAAATACCATTACCTTTCAACTCCTTTTCGCCCGGAACATTCAAATAACGTGGAGAAGCACCAGTTGCCAGAATAATCTTCTTAGCATGAATGGTTTCGTACTCATCAACCACTATGGTTTTATTCTTTAAATCCACTTTAGCTACGTCAACAGCTACCTTGTATTTAGTTCCGCAAATCTTTGTTTGCTCCGACATGTAATGTGCCAGCATATATCCAGGCTGAGGATCAACAAAACCTGGGTAATTTGATATTTTGTGAGTGGTAGAAATTTGACCGCCGGGTAATTGTATGTCGACCAAAGCTGCCTTGATACGTGCCTGACAAAGGTATAATCCTGCTGTTAAACCTGCAGGGCCACCACCTAAGATCAGTACATCATATTCCGATACTTTAGGCTGAATTTTTCCTTTGATTTCTGCCACTTTCTCGTGATGAATCAAAGCATCCAGGTTTTTAACCAAATCAGAACGTTTGATACCGCCCGTTAATTTATCACCAACCAGTTTTCCATCTTCATAAAAGATAACTGTAGGAGAGCCGTTTACCTCAAGGCTTTCAGCAAGTTCTCTGTTTTCCTGGCGGAAGATCTTTACAAACTTTATTTCGTCGCCATACAGATTTGAAAGATTTTCAAATTTTGGGGCCAAGGCTTCGCATGGAGGGCATTCGGTAGAGTAAAAATCAACTGCTACTTTACCACCATTAATTACCTCCTGATCAAATTCTTTTTGGGTAATTTCTTTCATCTGTTCAAATATTTATTTCTGAGTATAATCCAATTCCTAATTCTAATAATTCCTGAACGGGTCGGCAGTCTGGTGAATTAATTTTGCCAGTTCTGTTCTTCGCTACTGCAGTACAACCACCACCGCATGCCAGCCTTACAGCGCAATTGCTGCATTCAGTAATAGACAAAACATCACGCTCTTCCCATTCCTCAATTTTTGCGTGATAGAGTTCTATTTCAGGATAAAATGTTCCTAATTCATCACCGTCATTTCCAACAGTGGCGGTACAGGAATAAATCTTACCAGTGTAATCAAATGCCCATTCTGTTTTAGTACCTGTGCACGAATCAAACAATGGGTTAGGCAGTTCACCATTTTCAAAAATGAACTTCGAAATGGAGAAAGCAGGCTTGTGAAACTCCAATATTTCAGGATTTTCTTTGATGAGCTGATAGATCTCCTGGTACATCTCGATGCGAGAGAACAATCGCTTATTGTTGGTTTGACAATGATGTAATTCGTAATTACGACCCAAAGCAGTTTTGAAAAGAGTACTTTTAGTCCATCCTTTTGCAATGGCATATCTTGCGAAATCAGGCAGATCATGAACGTTTTCTTTGTCGATAATCATTCGCAGATTTACTGGTATCTGATTCTTCAGCAATGCATCAATTCCATCTGAGATTCGTTCAAAACTACCTTTGCCTCCGCGTAACATACGACGTGCGTCATGAACTTCCTGAGTTCCGTCAACTGTTACCTGTATCTCACGTATCCTTCCTTTTTTCAGTACCTCAATGAAATCAATAAGATTGTAACCATTCGTTACAACAGCAATATCCAACTCTCTTTTATTGGCTTCACATATGATTCGTTCGATACTCTCTTTCTTAACAGTGTTGTTTAGTAATGGCTCACCACCAAAAATGGTAATGTATTTTCTGCGATGAGCAAACTGATGGTCAACATAATTGAAAAAAGCATCGATCACTTCGTTTTTTACTGTTTCGTTCGGATTGGTATATTCATCCTGAAAACAATATGAACAGTTGAAGTTACATGCATACCAGGGAGTAAAGAATAATTGTACTTCGTCTTCCTCCCTGTCATCGACAAAATCAAGATACTTGCTTTTAAATAGTTGCTCTTCTTTTTGAAGATCGACAAGGTAACCTTTTTCAATAAACTCATTCAGATTGTCGCCTGATTGCTCCCTGAACGCTTTTGCTTCATGGGGTTCAAGAATGTCAGCATTACCCGAAAGCGGATTTACGATAAAGTAATTGTCGGAATCGGCAATTTTTGAAAATATATTATGTTTGGAGAATTCCATTTTTGATAATTTGGTTAAACAGGACCGACCTGCAGAACAAGCCGGCCCCGATTAAATTAGTCGTGACAACCCGCAACTATTTTCGAGTTTTTAGCACAACATTGTGCTACTTTGTTGTCACTCTTCTTAGCTTTCTTAACTAACGACTTCATTTGTTATTAAATTAAGGAATTAAAAATCAACCACAACACTTCTTGCGTCCAGCAATGGTAAAGCTCACCACCTGTATTTGACCTTTGGGATAAGGTTTTGACTCTTCAATAATTTCGATATCCACAAACCCAACGTTTTTTAAGGTGTTCAAATAATCTTCTTTGGTGGTTGCTCCAGCCCAGCATTCAGCAACAGCCTGAGGATCGTTTCTGTACTCTTCCGGTACCTCGGCAGTAGCATAAATATCGCTTACTACAAAACGACCACTGTTTTTAAGGATTCGTTCCACCTCGCTCCATACCTTGAATTTATCTTTAGCATGGTTGATGGTACAATTGGATATAATCAAATCAACTGTAGCCGAATCTACTTTAATATCTTCCAATTCTGATTTACGAAATTCGGCATTGCTAACACCCAGCTTTGCTGCATTCTTTTCCGCTTTTTTAAGCATGCCTTCTGATACATCAATACCAATGGCTAAACCGTATTCACCTACTTCCTGAGCGAGTCTGATAACGTCGGTACCACGACCACTGCCCAGGTCAACACAAACTTCTCCGGGTTTTGCTTTAGAATATTCAATGGCTGATCCGCATGAAAGGCAACAATTTCCTTCAGCCAATTCTGAATATCTGATTTCAATTTTCTGAGTATTCATTTGAATATTTTTAATATTTTCTGATCGTTGAGAAACGATAAAGATGTAAGACTTACGGATGTTGTAATTTACAATATTCTTTCTTTAATAGAATAAGAATAGAATCGTTTCTGTTTAATTAATATTGTTTTTAAATAGCTATTTAAGCTGTCTGCTGATGTTTTTCTATCTCCTTCAACAAGAATTTTTGAGTTTTGATACCAACAAAACGGTCAACCTCCTTACCATCTTTAAATAAAATAAGAGTAGGTATGTTTCTTACTTTATATTTGGCTGCAATGGGCTGATGATTATCAATATTAACCTTAGCTACCTTAGAACTAGAATCAAGTGATTCAGCAACCTCGTTTAATACAGGAGACATCATTTTACAGGGCCCGCACCAGGGTGCCCAAAAATCAACTAAAGTGACTCCTGATCTGATTTGCGTTTTGAAATTTTTATTGTCTAATATTCTGATTTTTGAACTGGCTGGTGTGTCAGGCATATTTTTCATCTTTTTGTAGTTGATTGCTACATAAATGATTAATATCAAAACAACTGCGCCAATAATTATTAAAGTTGTACTCATTCTTTTTCAGTGTTTAATGCAGTTAAGGTATGATGCTTTAGCTTACGATCTTTAACAACAAGGGGAGTTACAGGCACTTTTGATTTTGAGTTGAATATCATATCGTGTCCAACACAAAGCCCCATCATAATATTAAGTTCAGTCTTGTTTTGCGACAGAAAATCGGCCTGACCTGCAGGATTACACGATATACCTTTATAACCAGGAACCAAATCATCAAACTTAACCTTACCTAATTTGCAATTAGCTTTAGCCACTTCAAGATTATTCAGAGTTAGAATTTGTTCCAATGATTCTGCTTGTTTTTCAAATGCTATGCAATTGGCTATTCCAACTTTTTTAATTCCTGCTTCGTGACAGTATGCAATGATTTCGCTTACTCTGTCTATTTTCGGATTGAGTGAATCTTCAGCGATTTTCAAAATGGCTTTATCTTCCTCGTTATATAATTTTGTGTATTCCTGACTCTCCATTCTATAATATGTTGTTTTTTTAAGGCCTGCTTTTTTTTGTTATATGGTTGAAATGATTCAATTCATTATAGTTTCAACCTTTAATTATTACATACCAGGTATTCGTGGAATACGCTTAAGTTTTGTATTCTTAAAGTAAAATCCCCAGGCTTTTTTCAGCCAATGACCTACAATTGGCATCATTATCATGGTTTCTTTTTTATCGGTTCTGGATACATAAGCCGCACCATCGCCGGAGTCCATTACACAAATAATGCTTATCTTATCGGTATAGACCTTGGTTTTTCCGGTTCCTAATATTTGCTGGTGTACATTGTAGACTGCTACATCAGCCATTATTTCAGCCATATGACCTTGTTTTGCAGCCCATTTAGGTCCTATCATATCAGCAGAATCACCAATGGCATAAATGTTTTCGTATCCTTCGACCTGACAGGTAGGATGTGTTTTTACAAAACCAGATTCAGTTAAAGGAAGATCAGAATTCTGAAGAACCGAGTGACCAGATCCACCAGCAATAAAAATGATCAAATCGCTCTCAAGCTTTTTATCTCCTTCAAACAGTATTTCACCTTTATTAAAGCCAAGTATTTTCTTTCCTACATGTTGGTTGATCTTATAACGTTGAAAGAATTTTGTCAGATTACCATAGGCTTTGGTACCCATTTTTTTACCTGGTTCAGCCATTGGAGCAAAGAAATTGAGCTCAAATGAGTCTAACAAACCCTTTTTCTTTAGATAAGTACTGATATTAAATAGTAACTCAAAAGCCGGTCCACCTCTTACAACCGTACCTTTCTCATCTTTGGGATTACCTCCGAATCCGATCGCAATTTTACCATTACCTTGATGTACCAGTTTTTCTAATTCGTCTTTAATTTCCAGTGCCTGTTCAGGAGCTCCGCAAATTGATAATGTATTTTCGATTCCCTGAGCTTTTACTTTGTGCATACCTAAAGCTATAAACAGGTAATCGTAGCTGATTTCACTATTCTGTAGTTGTACTTTATTGTTTTTTGGATGGATTTGAACTACCGGATCAATAATTAATTCAAAACCATGCTTTTTTTGAAGCTTTTTGAGTTTAACTGAACTGTCTTCAAAACTAATTCCGTTAACCGGTATCCAGATTGAGATAGGATATACAAAGAAATAATCCCGGTTCGAAACCAATGTAACTTTATATCCTTTTTCTCTGAGTTTAATTGCTGCTTCAACACCTGCAATTCCTCCCCCGAGTACTACAAAATGTTTATCTGAGTTTGTTCTCATAGTTTTGTTTTTAACAAAAGGTACAAACGAATTTTTATTATTTCCACCGTCGGAGTGGATGAAATAAAATGGTTTGACAAAAATATCGGATGTCTTTTTGTTAGACGAAAGATGTCAATAGGCAGATGGTGGTGGATAGGGTATAATATGACAGGTTTTTTACTATCAAAGTATATTTTTATAAAAGATCTTGAGTTTGGTGGTTTTTTAAAATTGGTGTAATAAATTAAAATTTAACGATTTAGCTGTTTTGTTTTGGGTGTAAATAAAAAGGGTGTTCGATTAGTGAACACCCTCCCTGGAACTATTTTAATAACACATTAAATACTTTTCTTAATTAATAAGTCATTGTTTAATTAAAAACATGAATGATCATTTTAATCAATAAGATTAATCATTTAGTTTCCAGCTTTAACTATCTTAAAGTGGATTTTATTATTTATGACCAAAAAGTATATGCCTGCCGGTAAATGACTCATATCATATCTGTATCGACTTGTATTCGGCACCATTTTTTCTATTGATTTGCCTCCCATATTAAAAATCTCAAAACAACTTTCATTGTTTGGTAAGTTAATATTCAATATAGTTTTTACAGGATTTGGAAATGGCACCTTTAAAGCCTTATTATTTGATTCAATGTTAGTTGATAAGCAATTGTCACCAACCGTATAACTAAATGTTTTTGTAACTGACATACCTCCGGCATAGGCAAATTTACAAGCCAGTTGTAGTGCTACTCCTTCAGTCTGTCCTGACAAGGAAGTGCTAAATACGCCATTGTTATTTACCATCGGGGTTTCGACAAATCCTGAAGTAGTATTCCACAGATAGGCTACGACACCGTCTTTATTATCCAATAGTTCAAACGATATAGTAACATCCGATCCGGAAGTGGAGAAACTGTAGTTATACCCCACAGTGAAACTGCCTTGAGAAGCATCAGCAGACATGCCTGAACACCCATTATTAGTACTTTCCGAAGTTGTTGCATTCAATACCAGAGGGCTGTTATTAGCCTCATTACCCGCATTATCTGATGCTGTTAGAGTGAAAGAATAAGCTGTACTGGCTGAAAGACCGGTTACATCGTACGCTAATTCAACTCCGGACTCGCCTGTTACGGATTTGGTTATGCCACCATAACTTATTGTATAAACAACAGAACCTGAGTTGTCAATTGCACTAAGAAGCAATTCAACACTTGATTGGGTAACCTCTCCTACGGAAGCATTAAAATTAGTCGGTATTTCGTTATCTGGTTCACAATTATCTCCAACAACGTATGATGCATATTTTGTAACTGCGAGACCTCCGGCAAAAGCAAATTTACAAGCCACATTAATAGTTGTTCCTGGTGTCTGACCTGAAAGTATTGTTGTAAAGGTTTTACCTTCAATATGATTCATACTTTTTTCTGAGAAAGGATCTTGTGTCCAGAGGTATGCTACTACACCAATTTTATCATCATACAATTCACAGGTGATAGTAACGTCAGTTCCAACTGTTTCAAAGGTAAATTGATAACCTACATCAAATGTTCCCTGTTGTGCTTCTGTTGAGGTTTCAGTGCAAGAACGTACTGCCAGATATGAGATATTAACGACTTGAGATTCGCCAATGGCACCACCATTATCTATTGCCTTGGCGGTTAAGGTGTAATCACCTGCACTACTGGTCCATTGAATTGAATAAGGCGCTGTATAATCCGATTCAATTAACACATCATTCTGGTAAAAGTCGACCTGTTGAATAGTACCATCCAGATCGCTTGCACTGGCAGATATAGTAATCTCTTCTCCTTCAGGATAGAATGAGCCATCAGTAGGTCCGGTTATTGATATGGTAGGTACAATATTCTCAGAGCTGCTAACGATCACTAATACTTCGTCGCTTGACACACGCATGTCAGGATTAGTCACTACCAGTTTAAAGCGATAGATCCCTTCAAGTAATCCATTTATAGATGGCTGTGCCAAAGTGTTATCATCAAAACTTACAACTGATGGTCCATAAACCTGGGTCCATAAATATGATAAAGGTTGTGAGCCAGATTCGCTGCTGCCTGATCCGTCCAACATTGCAGTTGAAGCAGGCCACAGCACTTTAATATCTGCTCCTGCTGCAGCGATTGGGAATGAATAAGGAATATCACCTGTGCGGGTAAACGTCATGCGACCAAAATTAAATTCACCGCCAGCAAATGCTATTTTCAGAATATGTTCACCCTCAGTTAAAGCCAAATCATTTACTGTTTTAGTGGCCCATACATCCCAATTGGTTGTGGAAGTAGAAGGCACAGAAATATTACTTGCTAATGCCTCATCATCTACCAAAATGGAGAAAGGGCCTCCACCTAAAGGATTTCCTGAAGCATAACGAAACGCCATTGAATATAATCCCGACTCAGTTACGTTAATGGTATATTCTGTCCATTCATCGGCAGCAATCCATCCAACTACCTTACCTTCCGTATTATCAACAGATGCATCAACCTGTTCATCCATTCTGTAGTCACCTGCATTACCAGGCGATAAATCCAGGTAGGAAATATTCTGACCAACTCCGCCTTCAAACTTATCGTAATTACCGGCTTCAATCACACCCGGTAGATCATATGGTGTATCCAAGAATGGAGCCTGTTCGCCCACCTGAATGGATATAATGTTGGTTACAAAAAAGTTATCTCCGACATAAATTTTAGCATACATTCCATGTAAACCTAACGACAGATTTTCGGCTCTAAAAGTATATGGAGCAGCTGTCGATGATCCAAGAAAGTTTTGACCATCAAAAAACTCTACTTTAGTGATAACTGTTCCAGTTGTTTCAACCAGAAGATTAACACTGCCGTTGACGTAAGCCCTGTTAAAATCAGAACAGACTACTCCGCTGGCATCAATATCTTTGCTGGTAGCCATGGTGTTGGCCGGAACAGCCAATTTATAACCGTCAGAAAAAGTGACTGTTATCCCATTACTTGTGTAATTATGGGCCACATAGGTAAGATTACCGTTTTTTTCGAAAGCAACCGCAATTGGATAATCAGCTGTAATGTTTGTATTAACAGTACCCATCGCATTCATGTTGTGCAACCAGTGGTAGGTTTGTGCATCAGAAACGCCAAACTTCAAAGTTCTGTTGGGATATGAATTATACAAGTCAATAGCACCTTGCGGATCAATAAAAGCCTGATACTCCCACATCACATCGTGCCAAAGATTAGGATTTTCTTCATTGCTTAGTATGCCTGTGTTGGCTTTTATCTCATTCCATAACTTTTCAACGTAAGTTGTGTTGTGACCAAGATACAATGATCCGCCATGGATGGGGTACATTTCTATGCCATACGAAGCCGCTATATCAGAAGTCCAGAAAGTTCCATTATCATAGGAGTTGCCCCAAACGCGTGAAACCAGGCTGTATGGCTGATCGGGTTTGAAATTACGTTCATATATGTCAAACCAGTATTCTTCAATTGCTGTTTGCTCAGTGGTGTACAGGTAGATGCCTAAGTCACGAATGGCGTCATTGCCCGTGATGCTTCCCCAATGAATAAGGGATGAGTTAAACTGCATACTTTCAGATGTTGACTCCTGATCATTGCCTTGAGGAAAACTGGCAAAACCATTAGCCCAGCAATGGCCTGCATATGGACTAAAGCTACGAAAGAAAGGAAATTTATCATCGTTTCGATCCTGAGATGCGGCATCTCTAACTAAGAGATTTATCATATCTCCCCATTGAGCGGACCAACCTGGCTCGTATTGTTCCATAAATGCAGCGGCATGAATAAAATAGCCCCAGTGAAAATGGTGATCGTTGATATTGGTATCCTGACCATGACCGGCAGGGTATCCTAACATTGCTGACCAGGTGCTATTATAATAGAATAAAAAGGCTACTTCTCCTGATTGGTATGTTAACCAGTCTTCCAGACGTTCCTTTACAGTAGCTACCATTTTATTTCTTGCCTCAGTATTACCCATCTGATCAGCAATACGAGCAGTTTGAATCAGTCGGTTCATTACCTGACCTTCGTTGTATGAATCTGTCCATGTGGCTAAACCATCATTTTCAATCAAACTAATTTTGTCGGCTAAATCAGAGGGACTAAAACCCTCGCTGTAATTGGCTAAATAAGGCAAAGTAGGTAAGATTCCTTTGAAGGTATTCTCCACACTAAAAGTATTACCTGCCAATGTTTTTAGTTCGCCTCTAATCGAAGGATAACTATCGCCATTGGGTTGTGGTGAGTCTGTGGCAAGATTAGCCCATTGATGAGGTAGAAGGCCAAGGATCATATCTGTTTCATTCCCCTCTTTAACTTCCGTTGTTACTGTAAAATCAGTACGCATTACAGAACTAGTCTCATTAAATGACCACGAGGTTTCAGTGCCAGTTGGAAACACATAGGCGTACTTCTTATATTCTGCAGCAGTAGCAGGTACATCAGTTGTTGTAAGGGGCAGCATACACATCGACCAATAATTTTGGTCATTTAGATTTGATGTATAATCATTACCTGAGCTTATCCATGTACTTCCTGTTGGAGCATACACAACAAAGTCAGCTCCGCTGGCTGCGTCAGTTACCATTAACATTTCATTGGAAACAACTGCAATACCTGAGTTAACTGTAATTTTCACTACATCATTTGAAGTCTTGGTGAAATACAGAAATGGCATCCCAATACCAGCTGTTGCTTTCATATTATGGGTGCCGTCATACCAATCCATAGTTACGGTCCAATCGGAATAATCAGAAACAGTTGCCATGCTGGCATTCAGTGATTCAAGACCTATCACAATCGGTACCTGGTCACCATATACACCCCATGGGATATAACTTACTACAAGACCTTCATTTTTCGTTTGCAAGGCTAAAGGGTAGTTAAACATGTTGGCTGCATGATTCTCTTTAATCAATTGTGACCACCAGTCATTTGTTGGGACAGGCTTTCCAATGGCATTACCTGTAATCTGAGGTGATCCGCTGGGATAACCATTACGTCCGGCTGCGTCAACACCAGGAAAAGATGTTGTATAACTTCCATTACCAATAGTAACAGTCTGTGCTTGAATATCAGGTGTAAAAATATTTGTAATACACAGCATCAGAAACACTACTGTTACTTGTATACATCTTTTTCGAAGAATCATTAGTTGTAGATTTTTATTTTTTAATATTGGTTGAAACGATTTACGATTTCAGTCTCATTGCCAGGTATTTTGTAATGGCTGATTTTTGAAAGAATTGAAGGTTGGTTGTATTCAAAAAATTATTCTTAGGATGTCTACTATCAATAGTTGACGATTAATTTCAGATATTGAATTTACCTGGTTTTTTGTAGGTTAATACAAATTAATAGGTGCTTAAATATTATTTAGAAATGTGATTGGTCGTTTGGTTTAACATTTCATAAATTAACCCTAAGGTGGATACAATAATTAAGCTTAAGAATAAGGGAGGTAACTAAACCTCCCTTTATTGAAATTTATTTAATGATTCTTCTACTTCTTGATAATTTTTGAAGTAGATCCATTAACTGAAACAAAGTAAATACCTTTTGGAAGGTCTGCAATATTTACTGTACCACCAGATATTTGCACTTTTTTAGAAAGACTACCAGCAGCATTATAAATTTCAACAGGTTGTCCGTCTTCAGAACCTTGAATGTTTAATACATCAATTACAGGATTAGGATACAATTTATGCTTGTTCAAATTAATTCGGTTAATTTCTGTTGGAATACTTTCAGTTTGAGTGATGTCATCGAATAGGAACGTTGAAGTAGCTGTCCCATCGCCAACATTACCTAAATCAAACAAGAAAACTAGTTTAAAATTATCATTTGAGGTGCCTGTGAAATCCCAGGAAATGGTTTCCCATTCTCCTGTTTTTGTAGTTAAGGCAGGAACCTCTTTTAGTGTTCCACCTTCAACTTTCATGGCAATTTTAGTACCTATTGGAGCTTCAGTAAATACTTTCATTGAGATAATTTTCTTAGTTGTGAAATCAATATTTCCACTTAAACCAATCCAGCTACCAGCCCAAATTTGTCCTCCATTACGCACCATTTGTCCAACCTTACCTGAACCTTGAGGATTGTCTATGACAGTTGCTATACCTCCGTCAAAATTATTGAAATCAGAAGTGGTTGGAACTGATTCAAAATCAATAGGAAAGTTAATGTCCGCAGGAGGAACGGTTGGATCGCCAATAACACCAGAAACATTATCAATATAGCTCACGCCATCAAAAGGATCATTTGCGAAGCCAGTAGAATAACAAGGGAAGAAAACCAATAACTTATATTGATCGTTTACTCCAACAGAAGTAAAATCAACGGTTACAGATTCCCATCCGCCGCCATTGGTGCTAAACGGAACTTCAACATTTCCTCCACCATTTAACGACTGCTCCAGTTTAAGAAGGAAATCCTGAGCAGCTGTTGTATAAATATCAAAAGTGATGGTTTTAGTTGTTGTTAAATCAATGTAATTGGTAATTAAATTCAGCTGAGCATTTTGCCACTTCAGACCAGCTGCTGAACTGGTAATCTCACCAACCTTTCCATGTCCTGCTCCAGCAGGATCATCAACAACAGCAACAGAACTTAAACCACTATCTGCTTTCCAATTATCACCAACGGTAATATCAGATTCGAATGTTACTGGAATACTCTGAGCTAAAATTGTTGAAGTAAATAATAAAACTAATGATAGACTTAGTAAAGCTTTTTTCATAATTCTTATTTTTAATTAGTTTCTACAATGATTTTGTTTTTTGAAATCATTGTTAACAAAACTAAAAATGAATGTTTTTTTTTGGCTTTTTTTGACTACACTACCATTTACTTAGGACCTCATTATTACTACGTTTTAATTTGGTAAGTATTTTTAAATCAATCATTAATGATAAATGCCAAGTTTTAAAATTGAATTGAAAGGCAAACCTGTAGATGATGTTTTGAATACAAATAATTGAGTTAATATCGATGATGAAATTAGTATTGAGCAAAAGTGGCATCAAAAGATAAATATCAATGGAATAGATAGTAATGGATATTTTGAATCTATTACTATAGAATATATATTTTCATAAATGAAATTGAATAGACTATCTAATTCCAGATGAAAACTTCAAGGAGAATATCTTAAACTTAGTTGTTTTGAAGGAATTGATTTTTAACTACCAGAAAGGCTTTTTTGGGTTCTCTGTTAATTTTTACCAGTCCCCAGTACTCTTCATTTGCTGCGCCGTCATAGGGTACTCCACTACTATAAGGTGCAAATCCTCCTGGGTCGAGTGTGGCAGGGTTACCTGCTTTCCACCATTCATCAATAAAAGAAAAAATTGTGAGACCAGAACAGATATCTTTTCTTGAAAATGTTTGTTTAAGTATATTCCTTAATGCATCAGCCTGTGCTGTTTCATTTTCTCCTTGTATATAGTTATCCCGAATTGTACTCATATAACTATCTGAACCAGCTTCAGAGAGGTACATTGGTTTAGTGCTTAAACTATTCCATTCATCAAATAACTTTGCGGGATTATCCCACCTATATACATTTAGTCCCCAGATATCGATATTTTTATTTTGCACAAGAGTTAAACTATCAGGCATTTCACCATGTGCTGTTGAAACAGGGTGAGTTGGATCTGTTTCATGTATAAGTTTTGCAGCATTATTTAAGGCTTTGTACCAATTTTTAATGTCATTCTCGAACCATTCAGGATGATAATTGTATTCATTACCCAATTCCCAGAATAAGATTGCTTTGTGATTTCTATACTTTTTAATGTAATCGATAAAAGAACCTGAATGAATATCAAATATGCCATTCTGGTTATATCCAAAACCTATAATAACTTTTATTCCAACTGATTCAATTTTATCCAGTACTTCAGTTGATGTTATAGGTTTGTATACTCTTATGGTATTAATTCCAGCCTCTGACATAAGTTTTAGATCTTCACTCAAATTCCCGAAATCTCTCGAAGTTTCACCAATTGGTACAGGATTGTAACATACTCCTTTAATAAGATAGGCTTTTCCGTTCAGCAGTATTTGTCGATTATCCGTTCTAACACTTTCTTCTCTTAAGGTTTCAGAACTTGTAGATATGAGGAAAATGATTAAAAGGAGAAATTGAAATTTGAACATTTTTCAATGATTTATGTGTGACTGTTAAAAGTGTAAAGTAAAGTATCAGATGTTGTAAACAAATTATGTATATACCACAAATACTTACTTATTACCTCACTTTTTCTACTTTCAAACAAACTCTCCTTATAATGGCAAATTTATTTGAGTTTAAATAATTAAGGAAATAAAATGTTTATTTTCTTATAAGCAACCATTCGGTTAGATTAATAGATGAATCGAGCCCCATTCTTTTTCTGACTCTGTATCGAGCATTTTCCACGCCACGAACAGACATGTTTAGTATTTGAGCAATTTCCTTACTACTCATATTCATTTTTAAATACGCACAAATTTTTAAGTCTTTAGGGGAGAGGTTCGGGAACTCTTCTTTAAGTTTCTTTAAAAAATTATTATGAGATTGGTCGAAACGCAATTCAAAATCCTCCCAATCCTGATCTTCTATTTCATTTTCAATAAAACTAATTAAACCATTTAGTTTCATAGCAACTCTATCAGAAGCAAGTGATGTAATGCCAGCTATTTTATCTTTTAATTCATTTAGCTTTTCATTTTTTAAAATAATTTGCATTCCAATTCCTGATAATTCCTGATCTTTACTAATCAGTTCTGCTTCTAGGGTTTGCTCTTTTAAATGGGCTAATTCCAATTCTCTTAGCTGTAACTGTTCATTAATAAATCGTTCTTTTTCTTTTTTAAACTTTGACTTATTCACTTTTAGGAATAGAATAACAAGTCCTGATAACAATATAAAATACATTAAATATGCAATAATACTTTTATACCAGGGCGGAAGTATAGTAAAACTAAATGTTGCCTCATTACTAATTGATTGATTGATGTTTTTTGCTTTTACCCTAAAAACATATTCACCTTCACTTAAATTAGTATATTCTTTAAATGACTCTGGTTTATATTCTGTCCAGTCATTATCAAAACCTTGAAGAAAAACCTGGTATCTAATGTCGTTTGAGTTTTCGTAAAAAGCAGAAGCAAACGAGAAAAGAAAACTATTTTTTGGAGAGTATTTAAAAATGTACTCATTATTAATGACAGTATCACATAAATATTCCAAATTGTCATTATAGATTAATTTTTTACCAGGTTGAAGTTCAACTTTTCTAATCAAACAATTTATTGGTTGATAATTGGATAACCTGTAATCAGAGTCATAAACGATAGCTCCATCTTTTGACCCTACAATCACTTCATCACTATTAGGAAAATAAATATTTTCAAATCCAGGTATATAATGTTTGTTAAGTTTATAAAATGGATTTTTATTAATTGAATAACTACCATTGGCATGTTTAGTAAGTAAACCGGTTTCACTGCCTGTAATAAACCAAACATTTCCATTTCCATCCTCCTGTAATTTCCGCCCCTGTTCCCAACCAATTAAATCTGATAATTCCTTATCAGGCTCCATTTTATCTGATGTTTTATTGTATTTGTAATACCCGTATTGAGTACCAATCACTATCTGATCCCATATTTTAAAAACAGAGTTATAAAAATTGGTTGGTAATCCTTTTAAACTATCATAAAAAGCATATGAAGCTTTCCCTTCGAGATTATTCAAAGTTATACGATATATTCCTTTATAACCGTGAGCCACCCATATAGAATTGTCTGAATCAACTTCTATAATTCTGCTTGACTCGTTAAAATCATTGATTTTGGTTACAAATTCATATTTATTGTTCTTCTTTTTAAATAGAACCAGACCAGAATAGGTTCCACCAATAAGCCATCCGGGATGATTAGGAAGTGTTTTTACCATCCAGCCACCATCCTGATCAAAAAGAGGAAGAATTTTATTGTCTATAATTTGACTGAATCCACCAACATGTCCAATAATCATTATACTGTCTATAACATTCACCGACCAATTAATTTCGGGCAAACCTGATAGTTTATTAAACTGATTCTTTTCATTGACGGGATTAGTTAAATCGGTGGTTGTGGTATACAAGACACCATTATGAGTTGCAAAATATAGTTTGTTTTTAAAAATTGCAGTTGAATAAACACCAATGGGGTTTTTCGGATCAGGTATTATTCGTGAGAATGGAGAAGCCAACTCTACTAAATCAATACCTTTTTTATTAGCAACCCATAAATTGTCGTTTTGATCTGAAAACATACATCTGATTTCATGATTCTGAATGCCTTCTTTTGTTGATAACTGATTAATCAATTGACCTTCTTTATCTAAAAGACAAACACCATTAGTTGATGTTCCAATTGCATAGTTACCATTACGTCTTAAATGTCCATTCAATATATGGCATTGATGATTAAAAAAAACAGAGTTTGATTGTAATGGATAAGCCTGGTTATTTGAAATGTAGTAGATACCGTTTTCATATGTGCCAATCAAAAGTTGATCTTTTTTAAATGGCAATATAAACCTGATGTCTTTTCCTTTAAAAAAAGCACCTGCTTCATATGGTATTAATTGGTCAGATTCTAAAGAATATATTTGTTCTTCATCATGAATGAGGATTTTACCGTTTACATCAAATATTCCGTTTATTTTTTTACCAGTTTGAATAACATCAATTTTATTATTCTCATAGAGGAATATTGATTCACGGGATTGAAAAATTACTCTGTTTTCCTGAATAATAATATTAAAGATGATTCCATAACTCTCATAGCCTTTAGGAATGAGATTAGACAATGAAACAAAATTTAAAGATTGTGAATCAATGCAGTCAATGTAGCCGAAATCGTCCTGTGCTCCTGCATATATACGATTACCTTTATCTATAGCCAGTGATGTAATATTTGAACGGTTAGAAGCAATTTGTATAATATTCCAGTCTTTACCGTCAAACTCCAAAATACCAAATTCATTGGCAAAATACATAATACCTCTATGATCCTGTGCTATTGCAGAATTATTATTGGAGACTTCATAATCATGTTCAGTGTAGTTAGTGATAAAAGGATGACCGGTTTTAATAGAGACAGCCTGAATAGATACTGAACTAAAAAGTATAAATACGCTTAAAATGTAAAACTTCATTATTATAGTTAAAATGAACCTATTTTAATGATTAGAGCTGTAAGTTAATAAAGTTTTACTGAATATTTGGTTTACAAAACAATTATACCATAAGCGTAAATAAAAGCCATTTCTAAATTAAGAGATGAAGGAATATATTATATTAAATTTATTTTTTAAGCTCTTAAAAACCAGTTTGTTATTTGTTTTGTTATTAGGTAGAGCTTATTTAATTAATAGAAAAATACTTACCAAAAGGGTTATATATAAACTGATTTTCTTAAATAATGAAGCAGGTAATATATGATTTAAACGTTTCCCAATTACGGTGCCTAGTAATAATATTGGTGTTACATATAAGGTTGTTATCAGCATCTGGTTGGTTATCATTCCTAAATGATAATAGCCGATGATGGCTATTGTTGCCGAAACGATATTAAACCACGAGAATATTTCACGAAATTCCTGATTACTAACATTGGCCATATTCAGAAATAAAGCCAATGGAGGTCCGCTAACAGAGATGCTTCCAGTCAGGTATCCTATAAAGGCTCCAGCCAGCTTATACCATTTCTTAGAAATATTAAAAGTAATGCTGCGGTTGATCAAGGTAATGATTGATAATAGAATGAAAAATACTCCTAACAGTTTGATCAAAAATCCTTCAGAAATTAATTTTAAGGTGATTACTCCAAGGATTGTAAACACTCCTCCATATATTATTAAAGTCTGAAACTGTTTATTCACCAGTTTCTTTTCTTTTTTCTGGAGGACAATCAGAATGGACGAGATCAGATTGCAGATCATTAGTATCGGAATTAATTCTTTTGGCGAATACCAGATCATTAGCAAAGGCAATGATACCAATGCAAATCCAAAACCAGTGATGCCCTTCACCAGACTGGCAAGTATTATAACCAGAAATCCTCCGACATTAAGCATAGTTATAATGTTAATATTAAAAAAGAACCAACTCCAATTATTAACCACAATGTTATTCCCAGTAAAAAGCTTCGATAGCCTGATTTTTTAATGCTTTCAAGTGAAAAACCTGAGCCAATTAAAAAAAGTGCCACTACAATTCCTCGTCTACCCAACCAGTTTAAATGAGTATAAGTTTCATTCATGGTAGGAAATAGATTAGCAATTGTAATGGCCAGGGCGAACAATACTATAAACCATGGGAAGTTAATTTTTCTACCGCCCTCTTTCTTGTTAAATAGTGCAATAACTATCGATAATGGAATAATCCATAACGCTCTTATTAATTTTACTGTTGTTGCTATCTGTAAAGCTTCTGAACCGTATGCAGCACCAGCACCTGTTACAGAGCTGGTATCATGAATTGCAATGGCTGCCCAGTTTCCAAAAACTTCCTGACTCAGATGAAAATAATGACCAATAAATGGAAATATTAATAAGGCAACCGCATTAAGTATAAATACAACAATCAGTGCCATTGAACTTTCATTTTCTTCACTTTTTAATACAGGTGAAATGGCAGCAATGGCACTACCACCACAAATGGCTGTTCCTGCAGAAATCAGTAATGCAATTTTTCCTTTTACTTTTAATAAGCGTCCCAATAGAAGTCCGCTGGTCATGACAACTATTACAGAAATAGCTGTTTCGACAAATCCGCTTTTAGAAGCCTTTATTACTTCTGATAAACTCATTCCAAAGCCCATCAGGACAATGGAATATTGTAATACTTGCGACGTATACTTATTAACTTTTTCATGTCTGATGCCTATGACTGATAATGCAATTCCTGAAACCAATGCTATTGCAGGTGTTATCATCGGTGTAAAACACAGAATGATAAAAAGAGGAAACAGATATTGACTATATTTTTTGACATCCGTCATACGCTAAATTTTGAAACAAAAATAACGTTACGATATAATCAAAACAAATAGTAAAAATTTATAGTCAATAACTAAAAGTTATATTGATTAAGGTGATTCATAAATAACTCTACTAAATGACTGGGCTGCCCCTGGTGCAGGGCAAAACGCAGTTTGCGCGGAATTTCAAAACCTTTAACCGATAGTTGTACAAGCTGATTTAGATATATTTCTGTTGTAACCGCTTTATCCGATAAAACAGCTATTCCATCAAAGTCTTTTAAAAAGTTCTTAATGGCTTCTGTACTTCCTAAATGGATAAGAGTATTTAAGTTTTCGATGCTTACACCGTTGTTTTGAAGTGCTTTTTTAATAACATCTAGAGTACCGGAACCTTTTTCACGAAGTACCAGAGGTATTTCCTTAAAATCAGTTAAAGATATGCTTTTTTGTTTGGCGTAAATGCTATCAGAACCTGTTACCACAATTAACTCGTCATTCATAAATGGGAGGTACTTAATGCTTGACTGTGAAGATGCATTTTCAACCAGAGCCATATCAATCTCATTCTTCAACAACAATTGCTCCATTTCAAAAGAATTTCCATTTGAAAGATAAAGTTCAATTTTAGGATATCGTTTATGGAAACTGGCCATTGCCTTGGGCAGAAGATACTGAGAAATAGTTGAGCTGGCACCTACTTTTAACTCACCTAAAAAACTGTCATTTATTCTGCCAATTTCAAATTCTAATTCTCTGTATTGCTGTTCAATTTTTTTAAGATGACTATAGGTAAGTTTTCCTGCTTTTGTTAAATAAATTTTGTTTCCCTTACGATCGAATAAGGTAATATTATGTATGCGTTCTAATTCTTTAATATGTTTTGTAATTGCCGGCTGACTGATGAATAATTCTTCGGCAGCTTTTGAAAAGCTTAAGTTCTCAGCAACACTTATAAAAACTTTATCGCGGTAATCCATTCTTAATTTAAATAGGTAGTAAAAATACAATCTTTTTTAGGATTTGATTGTCTATCTTCTTGATATTTTATTTATGTTATATTATTTGATAATCATTATATTAACAATGAAATTAAGTATTAGAAAATTGTATGAATTTCCTTTGATATTATTGTAACCTTCTACCTTCCTTTTCGAAGAAGGATTGTCAACTAATTAAAAAGTATTGGGGAAATGGTTAGATTTAAAAAGATGCAGAGTCAGTTATGGGTTACTCTGGGGGTGCTGGTACTAAGTATCATTCTTTTGGTTGGAGTTATCAATTATTACATGGTTCGAAATGCTTTGATTCGTGATGTCAGAGAAAAACAGTTATTAAGTTTTGTTGAAGCTTCACAAAGTACAGTCCAATCGATGCTTGAAAAGGCACTTGAAACTTCCACCATATTAGCTGAAGATCCAACGATAAACAAATGGTTTATCAACAATGAATCAGATGATGATTTGAAAGATCTTGCATTGAAACGTTTGGATGATTTGCAAAAGAAATATGAATATTTTACGGTATTTGCAGTAAGTAATATTACCTATCATTATTGGCAGGAAGATTATAAACTATTGGATGTTGTTTCAAAAGAAGATCCAGATGATAGTTGGTTCTTTGGTTTTATTGGCAATAAAGAAAAGGTAGCTTTGAATTTCGATTATAACCAGGAGTTAGATCAGACTTTGTTATTTATAAATGTATTAATGGGAGATGGATCCAATCCTGTTGGTACTGCAGGTGTCGGACTTAATCCTGAAATTCTTGTAAAGGAATTCCAGAATAGGAAATTAACTGCCAACAGCGATCTTTGGATGATTGATAGCAATGGCAAAGTGGTTATGGCTCAACATACAGAAGAGGTGAATTCATCCATTAATGAGTTTTTACCAGAAAGT
Source organism: uncultured Carboxylicivirga sp. (assembly GCF_963674565.1). Taxonomy (NCBI): domain Bacteria; kingdom Pseudomonadati; phylum Bacteroidota; class Bacteroidia; order Marinilabiliales; family Marinilabiliaceae; genus Carboxylicivirga; species uncultured Carboxylicivirga sp. The sequence goes on along the minus strand of NZ_OY771430.1, from coordinate 2,295,440 downwards.
ATTGTAAAAGCTGTTTTAAGTGAGTCAGAATCTGGTGTTATTAGTGATCAAAATATTAATGGTACCAACAAAGAAGTAGCTTTTAGAAAAGTTGGTTCAACTGATTATAAGATTATTGCTGTAGCTCCTACGAATGAGTTAATTGATATCCTCGATCCAATTCGATATAATACCATGGTTTTTGGATTATTGTTTTTAGGTATTACTTTATTTATTGTAAGCTTTCTGGCAAAAAGTATCTCGAAACCAATTGTTAATATTACAGGAGTAGCCAGGAATTTGGCGGATGGTCAATTAAATCAGAAATTAGATAACAGGGTATTAAATCGTGTTGACGAGATTGGCGAGCTGGGTAACGCATTTGAATTGATGAAAATCAAACTTTCAGAAGTCATTGTAAAGGTAAGTAGTTCTGTAAATCTTGTTGCATCAGGTGGTGAACAATTGAATTCATCTGCTATGCAACTATCAGAGAGTGCTCAGGAACAGGCATCATCTACTGAAGAACTTTCTGCTTCGATGGAAGAGATGAGTTCTAATATTGAACAGAATGCCTTTAATTCGAAGCAGGCTGAAGAAATTGCACATCAGCTGTCAGAGGAAGCACAAAAAGGAGGGAATATCTTAAACGATGCAGTAAAGGCAATTATTGACATTTCTGAGAAGATTAAAATAATAGAAGATATTTCGAGACAAACTAATTTGTTATCACTGAATGCCGCAATTGAAGCTGCCAGGGCAGGTGAGCAAGGTAAAGGTTTTGCTGTAGTGGCTTCTGAAGTGAAAAAATTAGCTGAAAGAAGCAGAGAGGCGGCATTGGATATTGGTGATTTATCAGGTTCTTCTGTTGAAATTGCAGAGAAAGCACAAGCCATTTTTAATGAGTTAGTGCCTCAGATACAAAAATCAGCTTCTTTGACCCTTGAAATAAGTGCTGCTTCAAGTGAAATGGATAGAGGATCTGAACAAATTAATAACGCATTGATGGAGTTGGATAAGGTTACGCAGGGTAACTCTCATGCAGCCGAAGGTATTTCTCAGTTAACGGATCAGTTTGCACGCGAAGCAGAAGAGCTGCAATCAACAATTTCATATTTTAAAACCAAATAATAGATTTTTGATAACAAATTCTGAATCGATAAACGTTAAAGTTTAAAACGAATAGTAATTAAAAATATAATCTCCTGGATTGCAAGTCAGCTTGTAATCCGGGAATTTTATTTTATCACACTTCCTTTTTTGTTTGATACTTTTATTTTTGTTGCATGGATAAGTTAGTTGTTTTTGATCTGGACTTTACTTTATGGGATGCCGGTGGTACCTGGTGTGATTGCACCAATCCTCCATACAAAAGGGTAAATAATCATGTTGTTGATTCGTATGGTTCTCAAATCGTTTTGTATCCCGAAGTAAGAAGTATTTTGGAAAATTTGAAGGGTAAGAATATTAAAATGGCTTTAGCATCCAGAACGAGTGCTCCAACCTGGGCCCGTCAACTTCTTAATTTATTTGAAATTGAAGACTTCTTTTCTTATCAGGAGATTTATCCAAGCAGTAAGATTACCCATTTTAATCAACTTAAAGCAGATAGCGGAATTCCTTTCGAGAAAATGGTATTCTTTGATGATGAAATGCGAAATATTCAAGAGGTTGGTTCACTTGGAGTACATGCTGTGTATGTGCAGGATGGAATAAATACTTCCATTGTAAAAAAGGCAATAGCTTCATTGAAATAGATAATTGAAAGATTTGAAGAATTTTATCCTTCGGGTAAAATGCCGACCTTTGCTTTACAATAAAAAGTGACTATGGCCACCGAATACAATCAGATTGCAGAATTAACCAAAAGATATATCAATAATACCAACCGTTGTATTTTCCTAACCGGAAAAGCCGGAACCGGTAAAACTACTTTACTTCGAGAGATTACTGCAAACACGCATAAAAACACAATTGTAGCTGCACCAACAGGAATTGCTGCTATAAATGCAGGTGGTGTCACATTGCATTCTTTGTTTCAGTTGCCTTATGGAACTTTTATCCCTGATAATAACATTCGTTTTTCCAATGAAACATCAACACAGATAAATACGCCTAAAAGTTTATTGAGTAAGACAAAACTCCATCAGGTAAAGCGAAATATGCTAAAAGAAATGGAGTTGTTGATTATCGATGAGGTAAGTATGCTGCGTGCAGATTTATTGGATGCTATTGATGCTATTTTGCGCTCAGTGAGAAGGCAGCGTGATATTGCTTTTGGTGGTGTACAGGTTTTATTTATTGGTGATTTATTGCAGCTTCCGCCAGTTGTTAAAGAGGATGAATGGAGGTATTTATCCAATTATTACAATGGCTATTATTTCTTTCATGCCCTTGCATTAAAACAACAGGCTCCAATTGTTATCCAGCTTGAAAAAATTTACCGGCAATCAGATACTCAATTTGTAAACTTATTAAATAACCTGCGCGACAATAAATTTACCAGTGCAGATGTTGATTTATTGAATAAATGTTATCAGCCCGATTTTGATCATTTAAGCGACAAAGGAAATGTCTATTTAACTACTCATAATTACAAAGCTGATGATATAAATCGTAGAGCATTGGCTGAACTTCCTGGTAAGTCGTTCGTTTTTAATGCCGAAATATCCGGTGATTTTAATGAATTTACTTTTCCTATCGAAGAAAAACTAGTTCTGAAGAAAGGGGCTCAGGTAATGTTCGTAAAGAATGATTACTCGGGTGAACAGCGCTATTTTAATGGAAAGATTGGTTCAGTAAATAAGTTGAATGATGATTTTATAGAAGTGACTTTTCAGGATGGATCACCTTCAGCAATTGTTGAGACGTATAGCTGGGAAAATAAGCGTTTTACGCTTAATGCTGAAACAGGTGAAATTGAAGAAAAAGTGATAGGGACTTTTACTCATTATCCGATTAAACTTGCATGGGCTATAACTGTTCATAAAAGTCAGGGCTTGACTTTTGATAAGGCTGTTATTGATGTTTCGCAGGCATTTGCTCCTGGTCAGATTTATGTAGCTTTATCCAGGCTAACGAGTCTGGAAGGGTTGACTTTGACGGCACCATTGCCAACTCAAGGATTGGCGTGTGATCAGCAGGTAACCGAGTTTACATCACATGTTCAGCCTGCAGATATGTTAACAAATGAATTGGAAACAGCTACCATTCAGTATGTTTCAGAAATGGCTTTGGATGCTTTTGATTTTGGATGGTTGAATAGTGGTTTGGCCTTTCATATCGATTCGTATGATAAGGATGAGAAACGATCAGAAAAACAACAATATAAACAGTGGGCAGAAGAGTTGTTACAGGAGTTTTTGCCACTGCGTAAAGTGGGTGATCAGTTTAAACTGCAAATCAGAAAAATTGTTTTTGAGAATAAACCAGACATGTTAGAGCATCTTTATAAAAGGGTAGGAGATGCCAAAGTTTATTTCGAACCAGAATTGATGGCCTTATCACGAAAAGTCAAAGAACATGCAGAGGACTTGAAAGGAACCAAAGGATTAAAGAAATATGTGAAAGAACTGGATGAGGTGGATCGTTTATTTGCCCGTCAGTTACAACATGTATTCAAAGCCGAAATTCTTTTAAAATCAGCTATAGAAAAGAAAGAGGTTAATAAGGAATCACTAAAAGAGATGCCTTTATTTGAGTCGACACAAACTAGAACTAAAAGGAACTCGACTAAACACAGAAAAGAAACCAAGACTCCCAAAATTTCAACCAAAGAAATAACCTACACCTTATATAAGGATGGTAAAACCATTAAAGAGATTGCTGAAGAACGTGGTTTAACAGAGTCAACAATAGAAACTCATCTGGCACATTATGTGCAGATTGGTGATATAGATGTATTTGATTTAGTTAGTGAAAAAGTGGCTAAGAAAATCGTAAAATACTGTAAAGAAAATGAGATGCCAGTATTGAACGAAATTAAACAAGCAATGGGATCGAAAGTTACTTATGGAGATATTAAGTTGGTATTGGCACATTTGAGTCAATAACACATGTAGTAAATTTCTTTAAATATTATAGGGCTATTCATTTTTCCTTATAAGTGCCTATATTTACAGTCCCTTATATTATCTGACTATTTACAAAATCCAACTATGAAGAATAGGCTGCTTTTATTATTTGTTTTACTTCCATCAATTGTCTTCGGACAATTTAATTACCGTTATTATTCAAAAGCAGAAGTTGAATCAGATATTGATTATTTATCTAAAAAAGTTTGTGCTATTCATCCACTCATGTTAAAGGACGCTAAAATTAAATGGTGGAACAGTACGGTACAAGAGATTAAAAATGAATTGCCTGATAGTCTTACTCAGAATGAGTGCTATTTATTGATGGCTAATCTAATGACTAATTTGGAGGATGGTCATAGTGGGGTTCAGATTCCTTTTGATCAACGAAAGATTTATACGGAAGCAGGAGGTTTGGTATTTCCGTTTTATGTAAAGATACAAGAAGGCTCCCTGTATGTGGATTACTATTGTGGAAATGACTCTACTTTATTTATTGGAGGAGAAGAGATTTTAAATATAAATGGCATTAATGTCAAGGAGATAATTGAGAAGATGGAAATTATCTTTGGAGATAAATCTTCCTACTTAAGGCAAAAGCAGATTGCATCTTATTTTAGGTTTCTGATATGGATAGTTTATGGTTGGGAAGGTGATTATGATTTATTAATAACTAATAGTAAACATCGTTTAAAACATGTAAAAGTTCCGGGTGTCACCAGTGAAGTGTTTCTACTTAATAAAAATCGTAACAGTCAGGTAAAAGAGACACCTTTTTCATTAGAATTAGACGAATCAAATTCAATTGCCCTGATGACCATCAGATCATTTGGAAATCTGGATCAATTTTGCACTTTTGCCGATAGTGCATTTGCCTTAATAAATAATAAAGGTTTACGTAATCTCATCATTGATGTAAGAGATAATGGAGGTGGAAGAAGCATAGTAGTAGATTCGCTAATGAATTATATTACAGATCAGAGTTATGCTCAGTATAAACTGATCGAAACAAGGGTAAGTAATGAATTATTAGAATATTATCGACAAAACTATCCTGAAAAGTACGAGATGTTAAGGCAATCAAAGTCGGATAGTCTTAACCTGATTCCTGTACAAATTAAGATCCCACCTTATAAGTCGAATCGTTTTGTAGGAGACTTATATTTACTCATTAACAAAGGAACAGCCAGTGCCGCTTCTACTTTTGCCGGAGTCTTTAAGAACTGGAACCTAGGAACTATTGTTGGCGAAGAAACAGGTGGTAAATCAGAGTTTTATGGTGATTATTGGTTTCAGGAAACCCCGATTACCAAAATATCATTTTTCGTTGCACCTAAAAAGTTTACTCAGTTTGGCGGTGATAGCCCAGAAGAGGGAGTAAAACCGGACTATAACCTGCTTGACAAAAAAAATATGATTCTGAATTTCGCATATGATTTAATCTTATATAATTAATTATTCAAGCTTGAATTCTCATTTCACTCAACTATATTTTATATTTTTTGTTCTAATTGACAGTTAAGAAAGATAGTAATAGTGAGGAATGCTATTTTAATGAATAGCGGATAAATAATATTGAAATGCAGAAAAATTACTTTTCATTTCCTAATAGTTTTACTAATATTTTACTCGAAATCAGGAGCTCGATTATTAATCAAGTTTGGATTGGGTTGGTAATTTTTATTTTGCCTATTACACTATACGATATTTACTTGTTCTGGGATGGTTTTAATATTCAATTTTTTTATAAACTTATACAGGCTGTTATCATTATCGTAATTTCTATATGGAGGAATAGTTTTAATATCAGTTTTAAAGTTGGAGTTTTTTTGACTCTTCTTTATTTTTTGATTGTCTCAGGATTTTATCGATTTGGATTTTATAGTAGTGCAGGCATTTTTATTGTAGTTTTTGTAGCAATAGCATTCTTATTTCTGCGTTTTAAATTATTTGTTTTAACCGTTTTAATAATCTCATTTAGTTATATTTTTTTAGCATCATTATTTGTAAAAGGTGTTATAACGTTAGACTATACGAGAGCTTATTTTTCATATAGTCATTTAAATTGGATTGTTGATTTACTGATTATCATTTTTATATCCTATGTTTCTGTTTTTTCGATGTTTAAGTTCTTTAATGCTTATAAGATTGAATTAATGAATCATATTAATACTGAAGAAAAGATTAAACATACTCTAGAGTATTTGCCTGTACCGGTTGCAACTTTTAATAAGAACCGGGAAATAACTATGATTAATAAGGAGTATGAAAAGTATTTTGGATATAGTATAGTTGAAACACCAACCATTGAAGATTGGATGATTAAATTATATCCTGATGCTGATGAACGAAATAGGGTGTGGAAAGAGATATTAAATGAAGTTAAATCTTTTGAGGTTTTTCGTGAAAATATCATTGAATATGAGATTACTACAAAATATAATGGTAAGAAAAATGTTCGGGCACATTATACTTTAACCGAAGATGTAGTAATATGCACCTTGATTGATCAAACGGAAAGGATTAAAAAGAGACAGGAAATAATTGAAAGTATTATTACAACAGAGAAGAAGGAGAAAGAACGTATTGGTCGTGAGTTACATGATGGATTGGGGCCTTTATTGACAACTGCCAAAATCTATGTGCATAGTCTGAATGATGAGAAAGAAGTTAATGAGGAATATCTTAGCAGACTTAATCAATTGCTGAATGATGCGTTACATGAGTTACGAATGCTTATTAATAATGAGAGCCCACATATATTGAAACAATACGGTTTAGAAAAGGCCATACAAACATTTTTGCAAAATATTAATAGTGTGTCTGGTATTAAAGTTCACTTAGAGTCTTCGGCTCTAGAATTTAATAAGGAAATAATTGAATTTGCACTCTATCGTGCTATTTTAGAGTTGATTAATAATACATTAAAATATAGTAAAGCCAGTCAAATTAGCATTAGTATCAAACAAATGGATGATAATGTTACTGTAACCTATTTGGATAATGGAATTGGTTTTGATTATTTTGAAGGAATAAAAAAGGGGAATGGTTTGAATAATATACACAATAGGATTGACAATGTTGGAGGCAAGGTTATCTTTGAAACAGAGCCAGGTAGGGGGGTGAAGGTTGTTATTCAAATGAATGTAAATAAAGATCTATGATTCGGATATTACTGGTTGATGATCACGCAATTGTAAGGGAAGGTATTAAGTTGATTGTTAATAAAATCAAGGATTTTATCATTGTTGGAGAATATTCCAATGGGTTGGTATGGATAAATAATTTTAATGCCGTTAAATCTGATATCGTTTTATGCGATATTGATATGCCCCAGATGGATGGAATTCAAGCAACTAAACAGGCGTTAGCAATGGATTCTGACCTGAAAATAATGATTCTTTCGATGCATATGGAAAGCGATTATTATTATGATGCTCTTTTAGCAGGTGTTAAAGGTTTTATTTTAAAACAGTCTTCTTCTACTGATTTAGAGAAAGGTATTCGTAGAGTTTTTAGTGGACAAACTTTTTTTTCTGAGGAACTGTTATACAAAGCCGTTATAGAGAATGAGGCTGATAGGAAAAAGAATAATAAAATCGAATTAAATGAAGACGATTTGATTTTGTTAACCAATATTTGTAAAGGATATTCGAATAAGCAATTGGCTGATGAATTGTGTGTTAGTATAAAAACCATTGAAAAGAATAAAAGTAAGCTAATGCGAAAAACTGACACTGTAAATAATGCAGGATTAATCGTTTGGGCAGTTAAAAGTAAGATAGTAAAATTATAACAATAGGGTTTACCCTATTTATTTTTAGGGGTATTCTTATATAGATTAGTGTTCTCTTCCAAACTATGCCATACTTCCATCGTTAAATTCAACATGGAAGAGAATAAAATTTTTTCAGTAATTATAGCTGATGATAATCAAGATTTTATAGTTGGTCTTAAAATCCTTTTGTCAAGATTTAAACACCTACAGATAATAGGTGAAGCTAATTGTGGGATTGACCTTTTAAAGCATCCTAAATTATTCTTGGCCGATATAGCAATTATTGACATTAATATGCCTGATTTGAATGGTATCGATGTTGGTAAACAAATAAATTTTATAAATCCAAGAATTAAGTTGGTTGCAGTATCTCTTTATGAGGAAGAAGTTTATTTACAAGACTTAATTACTTCAGGTTTCAGAGGGTTTGTAAGTAAAGTTCATGTTGCGAATAAAATAGGCGATGTTTTAAATATAGTTAGTGATTCGCAATATGCATTTCCACATCAAATTAAACTAAAGTCAGATAAATAATCAGGAGATAATTAAATATTTGAAAAAATGAATGAATTTATTAAGCAAGGTATAATTGCCATTGCAACAATTCCTGTTGCTTATTTACTTTTAAGAATAATATTTCGTAAATCAATAATGTTTACGTTTAGTTTCTACATAGTATTATTTATTCTATTTATAAGTTATACATCCTATTTTAAACCTTTATTACAGGGTTGGCAATCCTTTATTGTTACGGTTATTAATATAACAATAGGATTTATTGTATTTAGTTATTTAAATAAATTGCTTCGTAAACCTTTGGATGAAGCAATCAAACAAGCAAATCATTTGGCAAATGGTGAAATCAATATTAATATTGAAAAAAGTGAATTGAAAAATGAGTTGGGTGTACTAACGAATTCACTATTTAATCTGAAATCTCAACTAATGACCATTATAACTGATACACACAAAAGTATTAATAAATTTGAGGAATTGGCTAAACAGCTGAAAACTACATCTATTCATGTAACCAGTGGAATAAATGAGCAAGCATCTTCTTTAGAGGAACTTTCTTCAACAATGGAAGAAATGGCTAGTAATATAGCCAGTAACAATTTAAATTCTCAAAAAGCATCGCAATATGCTTCAGAAACACAAGAGGAAGTTATTGCAGTGCACGATGCGTCCATGAAAAGTTTGACTGCAGTTTCTGCTATTGCTCAACAAATAAATATGATAACTGATATTGCTTTTCAAACAAATATATTATCACTAAACGCAGCAGTTGAGGCTGCAAATGCTGGTGCAAACGGTAAAGGCTTTTCGGTTGTTGCAGCAGAGGTTCGCAAACTGGCTGATAAAAGTAAAGAAGTAGCTGCATCAATCTCCAAAGAAGCCGAAAATAGTTTGCAACTTACAAATTTTGTTGGTGATAGGTTTGAAGAGGTAGTGCCGAAAATAGAAAAATCAACTGAATCGATTCACGAAATATCGTCTGCCGGACTTCAACAAAATGCGGGAATTGAACAAATGAACGAAGCAATGCAGATTATATCACAAAAAGCTAACGGAGCAACTTTTGTTGCAGATCAAATGATGAATAATTCAACTGATATTGAAGATGAAGTTAAAATTCTAAAGAAAAATATCTCCTATTTCAAAGTTTGATTCTCGCTTTACTTTTTAAGTAGTTTGATTTATTGTTTTACAAGGAAATAAGTATAAAGGTTAGTCTTCATCATCTTTGAGGATTAACCTTTTGTGATTTTTACAATTTAATAAGCTATAATTCATAAATAGTTGATTCATATTGTGTAATTTGCATTATTGTCAATTACAGTTCATTATGAAATATATTAAATTAATTATTGCATTTTCTTTTGTGTTATCATTTGTTGTAGGTCAGGAAAAAGAAAATATAGCTGCGTCAGATAGCAACCAAGAAACTAAATCTGTTCTACAAGCCAAAGGTTTCATTTTTAATGATGCAAATCAGAATGGGGTAAAAGATAACAGCGAGAAGGGAATAGGAGGTGTGTTGGTATCAAATGGAATTGATATTGTAAAAACCGATAAGAAAGGAAAATACGAAATACCAGTATCGGATGATGCAGTCATTTTTGTAATAAAACCTGCCGGGTGGATGACTCCTTTGAATGAATATAACTTACCTCAGTTTTATTATCTACGTAAAGAAAAAGGATCACCAGATAATTATAAATTTAAAGGTATAGAACCTACTGGGGAATTACCCAATTTGATTAATTTTCCATTATATCCAAAACAAGAATCAGACGTATTTAAAGTTCTTGTTTTTGGTGATACTCAACCATATAATTTAGAGCAGGTTGATTTTTTAGCTGAGGATATCATAACAGAATTGGTAGATAAAAATGATATATTATTCGGGATGACAATGGGTGATGTGGTCGGAGACAATCTGAATTTATATAAACCTTTAAATGAGACTATTAATCAGATCGGTATTCCTTGGTATAATGTTATGGGTAACCATGATGTGAATTATATGTCACCCGATGATAAACAGTCTGATGATACTTTTAAAAGGGTTTATGGGCCTTCAACTTATGCTTTTGTTTATGGTAAAGTCCATTTCATCGTTTTAGATGATATTCTTCATCACGAAGAAGTGGGTTCAACAAAGTATGAAGGTGGATTAAGACCAGAACAATTAACTTTTGTAAGTAATTATTTAAAAGAAGTTCCCAAAGAAGATTTGGTAGTGCTCAATATGCATATTCCATTTGATTTACAGGGAAGAAGTTTTCGCTCTGCCGATCAGGATAAATTATTTGATTTGTTAAAAGATTTTCCAAACACTCTTTCAATTTCCGGTCACACTCATTTATTGAACAATTATTATTTTAATACAGCAAATAGTAGTTGGCAACAGAATGCGCCACATCATCATTTTAATGCTGGAGCAACCTGTGGAAGCTGGTGGTGTGGTTTACGTAACGAAAATGATGTACCACATACAATGATGAGGGATGGAGTGCCCAATGGTTATGCTTTTGTCAATTTCAATGGAACTGATTATGTGATTGACTGGAAAGTTGCCGGAGGTGCTGAAGATCATCAAATGAACATATATGTGCCACGGGGTGTAGTTGCACATTCATCAGATACAACATTACTAACCGTGAATTTCTTTAAAGGTTGTGAACAGTCCCAAGTGAAGTATCGGATTAAGGGACAAACGAACTGGAAGGAGATGAAAAGGGTTGAAAAATTTGATCCTTATTACGAAAAGATAGCACAACGTTGGCTAAACTTTAAAAAAATTAATCTGGATAAAGTATGGTTGGCAGATTCAACTCTGACTGTACATGATTTTCCGGGATCTCCATTGATTGGACCAGCTAAAACGAATCATATTTGGGAGGCAAATATAGGAACTGATTTTGATGCAGGCAGATATATTATTGAAGTAGAGGCTAAAGATCGATATGGAAGAACATTTACAGCATATCAATCATTGCGTATTGAAGAGCAGTAATCATGTTTTGATATAATATATTAGTTCTCATAAGATGTGACGGGCAGTTCAAGCCTAACCGTTGTTCCTTGTCCTGGCTCGCTTTCGAATAGAATGGAACCTTTGGATCTGTATACTAAATCACGACAGAGTGCTAGGCCAAGTCCTGTACCTTTTTCATTTTTGGTTCCCGGTTTAGATTCAACAATAATTGAATTTGAAATTTTATCTAATGTATCTTTATTGATGCCTGATCCATAATCTTTTATTGATAATTCTATCTTTTGATTTTTTATCAATGTACTTATATGAATCTCACTTTTTGGCTCAGAGAATTTAATTGCATTTGAAAGAATATTTCTTGTAATTGCCATGAATGCATCTCTGTCAACAAAAACAAGCTCGTCACTTTTTAGTTGAATCTTTATTTCTATCTGCTTCTGTTCAGATGACGGAAATACTTCAGATACAACTTCCTGAATTAGCGCATTAATTGAATAAGATGAAGGATTTAACACTAAAGAGTTAGTTTGGGTCATTGACCAATGTAGCAGGTTCTCAAGCAATTTATAGGTTGACTCAGATGCCAAATGAATTTGTTTATGAAATTCTATTAAATCTTCTTCCGTCAAGAACTTGCGATCTTCAATCAGAACTTTTGATAGTCCAATTAATACCGAAAAAGGTTGACGCAGATCATGAGCAATGATCGAGAATAGTTTGTCCTTGGTCGTATTTGCCACAGTTAACTCTGATAAAGCCTCTTTTTTAGCCTTATTTAAAGTAATCAGTTCGGAATTTTGATTTACAACTTCTTTATAAAGGTTATCGGTGCGATTTTTTTCTTCAGCCAGTTTGGTTTTGTAGTAAAATTCTTTAAACCTTGCCTTTTCACTAAGAATACTAACAGCGATAACTCCAATATATATTACCAATGGGTTGATGAATTCGACGTGTTTGACTTTGTAATGAGGTAAGCCGTAAACTAAAGCTAAAATGGAGACGGCTAATGGAATAGAATATACCAAAAGGATAGAACGAAAGCCTTTTATGAAGAAATATGAACCAACATTTAACATTATAAAAGCTGTGATACCTGGATTTATTAAGTTATGCTTTATCGTGATGGAAATAATTCCTACTCCCATAAATAACATACTTAATACATAGAGGTTATTACTTGTAACAACAAGGTTTCTTTTTTGCTTAAGTGGTGAATATTGAATAACCATTAAGAAAATAATCATTACTATCGCGGGAATACGTGTGTACGTTAACTCTGGTATTTTACGAAGGTAATGATCTGTAAAGCAGTAGCTAATAAATACTGTTAGCATAAAAGGTAGTAGTACCTTGTAATACTTAAGTATTAATTGTGGAAGAAACTGATAATATTTTTCCAGAATAATTTTATCAGTTTCTTTATCAGAAAGATAAAATCTTCTGGCAAGACGATTTAATACCATTCAAATATGATTCGATTTATACTTTCAGCGTTGGGATGTCTTGTGGCATCAAAATTATAAAAAAATCAAATGGTATTTAAATTTATCGACTTTACTTCATATTGTTTTGATTAATGAAGGTTTTAAGTCGATTTTATGAGAACTATTCTTTTTTTACGAGTGATATTTTTGAGTTTTTAAGATTAGAAAAATCAATTGGAGCTTGGTATAATGCATGATGCAGCTCATTCAACATTTCACGTAATGGAAGATTGTCCGGGACTTTGGAGAAATCAATCTTATCGATGGCATCGGGGGTTGCATATACTCCTGGTACCCAATGGTTGGGAGTCTTCAATTCTTTATAGCGATATTTTGCAAAGTCAAGCAAATCGTAACATTTCCATAGTTTACGCCAATGAAGAAGCAAGGGGATATCCAGTTCCGATGGATCCTCTTCAAGTTGGTAAGCATCAAAAGATGCATAAGGATCATCGTTTATCATTTGATCAAGGTTGAATTTGATCTCTTGATCAGATTCATTTAATGGAACATGGGTTGGGAAGATTCCTTTCATCTCTTCAAAATGGGCTAATTCAGTCATTCCAAACGATAAAGTATGAATGGCAGGATTACTCAAACAGAATCGCGCATTCCATTGAATAGGTGTTGTGTTGGGAATTGCTTTTTTTATTTTTTCAGGAGCCTTGTATAACTGACCACCTTTGTCGTTGGGTGAAATAATAAAAACACCCATATCTTTTTGCTGAGCTAGTTTTACTGCAGCCTCATTACCTTGATAGAAATAGTAATAGTGAAGATTAACAAATTCGAAATAATCGGTATTGATGGCATTTAGAATCGTTTGAAGAGGAGCATGAGTACTAAATCCAACATGTTTAATGATGCCCTCCTCTTTCATTTTAAGTAGTTCTTCAACCGGCCCGCCTGATTTGCACGCAGAATTTAACAAATCGTCAGTGTTAATACCATGCCATGCGTAAAAATCAAAATAATCTGTTTTCAGCGTTTTTAGTTGCTCTTCAACCAGGCGTCGGGTTTCTTCCGCAGTATTAGGATTTCCTTTGGTCATCAGGTAATAAGAAGAGCGATCAATTTTTAGTTCGTCGTTCAATGACCGACCAAAAGCAGTTTCACTTTTTATATAACCGTAAGCAGTTTCAAAATGATTGATTCCACTTCTAATGGCTTGATCTACCAATTGATTACAATGGTCCTGAGTGTCCGAGGGAATCTCCTGTCTGGGGTTATCCCATACATGCTTAAAACGCATTCCACCCAATGTAATCACACTAATATTCTTATTTGTTTTCCCGAATCGTCTGTATTCCATTCTTTCTTTCCTGATTTTTGAGATGCAAAAGTACTTGAAACATCAACAAAACTAAAATATGAAGGTTCATATGTGCTATTTATTTGTGTTTATAAAAATCACTCTGTTATTTTTGTTATAGTAAACTAACATCGACATTTATCATGCATATAGCTATAATAGGAACCGGAGGAGTAGGAGGATATTTTGGGGCTAAACTGGCACAGGCTGGAAATAAGGTGACATTTGTTGCCAGGGGAGAACATCTTAAAGCGATACAAAAAAATGGACTGAAGGTAAAAAGTATTGATGGCGATTTTCGAGTGGAAGATATTGCTGCAACTGATAATATCCTGGATATTAAAAATCCTGATTTAATTATTACAGCTGTTAAAGCATGGCAGATAAAGGAAATTCGCGAGGATATCAATAAAATTATTCATTCTGATACAATGATTTTACCGCTGCAAAATGGAGTTTTAGCTGCTGAAGAATTATGTGAGGTGATTGATCCTTCCCATGTATTAAATGGCCTTTGTCGGATTATCAGTAAAATTGAGGCTCCTGGTGTGATTAATCATTTTGGAGTAAAGCCTGAAATTGTTTTTGGTGAAACGAATAAAGTGCAGAGTTCTCGGGTAGATATTTTAAATCAACTTTTTGATGAAGCAGGTATTGCCAGTAAGGCCTCAAGAGACATAGAAGCAGATGTTTGGAAAAAGTTCATCTCTATTTGTGTAAGTGCGTTGCTTGCTGTAACAAAAACAACTTATGGTGAAATGTGTGAATTAAAAGAAACACGTCAGATGATGATTAGTTTGTTAAATGAGGTATATGACTTATCACAAAAGAAGGGTGTAAATATTAAACCTGATTTTATTGATAAAACGGTTTCTTTTATTGATTCCTTTCCATATAAATCCACTTCTTCTTTAACAAGGGATGTATGGGAAGGCAAACCATCTGAGATTGATTATCAGAACGGAATTGTTGTGAAACTTGCTCAGAAATATGGAATTGATGTTCCGGTTAACCGGTTTGTTTATAGCTGCATAATGCCAATGGAGTTAAAGGCCAGAGGCCTCGGTTTGAATGGGAGATGAATGTTTGAAATAAGGTAGAATATGAACAATTTTCCATGTTTAAAAATGGATTGACAACTAAAGATTTTAGGAAATAAGTATGTTTGATTGTAATCTAAGCTAACAAATTTCCAATGAAAAAAATCTACCTATTTCTACTTTTGCAGGCCTCAATGTTATTTCTTTCAGTTAATGGTCAACAATTGGCCTTTCCCGGAGCTGAAGGATTCGGAAAGTATTCCGTTGGTGGCCGGTATGGTTCTGTTTATCATGTGACTAATCTGAATGATTCAGGAACAGGCTCTTTACGAGATGCAATGAGTCAGAGTAATCGAATTATTGTATTTGATGTGGCTGGAGTTATTAAATTAAACTCTGTGCTCATTGCTAAATCAAACATATATTTAGCTGGTCAGACTGCCCCGGGCGAAGGTATAACTGTTTATGGAAACAGGGTTTCGTTTTCAGGAGCTGATAATAGTATTTGCCGTTATATGAAGTTCCGGATGGGAGAGAAGTATGGCGATAGTGGTAAAGATGCTCTGGGTGTTGCCAATGGCTCAAACATGATTTTTGATCACTGCTCAATATCCTGGGGACGCGATGAGACTTTCTCAGTAAGCTGGGATGGCAAGGGAACTGAACCAACCAATATAACTATTCAGAATTGTATTATAGCGCAAGGTTTGATGAGCCATTCTGCCGGTGGATTGATTCAGACAAATGGCGGTGTAACATTATACCGAAATCTTTATGTTGATAATGATACACGAAATAATAAGATAAAAGGTGTAAACCAATATGTTAATAATATGGTTTACAATTGGCGTAGTGCTGCGTATATCATGGGAGGAGATTCTGAAGGATTATCATATGCCAATTGTGTCAGTAATTATTTTATCAAAGGTCCTGATGATGGGAATGTTCCTTTAAGCGGAGCCAATGCTAATTTTAATATTTATGCCGATGATAACTGGTATGATGGAGATAAAGACGGAAATCTGAATGGTGCTCTGGTACCATATTCAGATTATGCGGGTGGTCCCACTTTTATGGATGAGCGATTCGACTATCCGGTTTTACCCACTGTCAGTTCTCAGGAAGTATATGCATCGTTATTGCCTGATGTTGGGGCATCTTTACCTTGTCGCGATTATGTTGATTATTATTTGGTTAATGAGGTGAAGTCGCTTGGAGAGATGGGTAAAATCATTACCTCAGAAGAAGAACTTCCGTTTGGGGCCCCTGACGGTTGGAATTTATGGACTGGTGAAAGCAGAATTGATACAGATGGTGATGGCATGCCTGATTGGTGGGAGACTGACAATGGTTTGAATGCCAGCTCAGCCTCTGATGCAATGAGTTTGGCAGCGAATGGTTATACAAATCTTGAGAATTACATTAATAGTATTGATGTTACACATACTCAGGCCTATCTGCGAAAGCCTTTAAATCTTCGTTTGGCCTCTTCAACACAAACATCTCTTACCTTGGAATGGTACGACTATTCAGAACAGGAAGATGGCTATATTATCGAACGGCAAATAAACGGTGTTTATACTCAGATAGGAGTTACAAATGTCAATGAGTTCGTATTTACAATTTCTGATTTACAACCCGAAGAGGAAGGTGTATTTAGAGTAAAAGCGTTCAACGGGAGCATTGAATCCGAGTATTCGACAGTGTTAACATGCAAAACAAAGCCTGTTCCGGTAGAAGTGTTGGATATCGATACTTTTGAAGAAGATATGAGCTGGAATGGAAATGAAAATCAGAATTGGAATACTGCTACAGCTAACTGGTTGGCTGATGGTGGGCAAGTAAGTTATACCAATAATAGTTCTGTGCTTTTTGCAACGATGGAAGGAGATCAGGTAATCAATGTTTCAGAGGAAGTTCAGCCTGCTGCTATTGTTGTGAATGCTGATAATAACTATACATTCTCAGGAAGTGCGATTGCAGGAACAACTTCAATGAATAAAACAGGATCAGGAACATTAACATTAACCGGTAGTAATAATTACACCGGAGCAACTGTGATTCATGATGGAGTTATGGAAATTAGCACTTTGGCTAATGGTGGAATAGCAAGTTCCATCGGTACATCTCAGAACTATGATTTTAACTGGGTATGGTTAGGAGGAAAGATCGATTATACGGGAGCATCGGTTTCTACAGATCGCAGTGTTGCTTTGGATGAAGCAACTGAATTCTCAGTCAGAAACATTAGTTCTACTGTTACCATTGCTGGTAATATTGGAGGACAGGGTAGTTTGATAAAATCAGGCGATGGAAACCTGGTTTTAACAAAAGAGAATCCATATATAGGTCAAACAGCGATTGTTGGCGGAACATTGGAATTAAATGGTATGACGTCTCTTACAAATACTGCTGGTATGGGAACATCGGGCAAGGTTGTTCTCGGTGGTGGAAGATTAAAACTATGGGGTGGAGAGAGTGCCAATTATGAAACCTATACTTTTGATATGGAGGTTGAAGGTAATACAACCAGTTATTTCCAAATGGACAGAACCTGCTACCTCAAAGGTAATGTTAGTGGTCAGGGTATTCTTAATTACGATATTTATTACGTTCGTGAA
This sequence comes from uncultured Carboxylicivirga sp., assembly GCF_963674565.1. Lineage (NCBI taxonomy): Bacteria > Pseudomonadati > Bacteroidota > Bacteroidia > Marinilabiliales > Marinilabiliaceae > Carboxylicivirga > uncultured Carboxylicivirga sp. Next base: position 2,277,651 of record NZ_OY771430.1, on the reverse strand, counting down.
TACATTCAAGGTGATTGGTCGCAGTTCAGTGGTACTTTATATGCCAATGGTTTAGGAACAACCAGCGATGGCAATCAGTTGATGTTGAATAATACAAATGGTATACCTAATGGAAGATTAATGACAACCGGAACAACTAAAGTAATTTGTTGGAAAAATGCCAGTACCATGCGTTTGGGTGGTTTATCAGGTGACATAGGAACCAAATTATCGGGAGCTGATAAGCAAAACAATGCAGCTACCATGACATGGGTAGTTGGTGGTGCCGGAACAGACGAAACTTTTAACGGTGTTATCAATAATGAGTGTTCGAATTACAAGTACAATGGAACAACAAGTATTGTTAAGGAAGGAATCGGGTATTGGCGATTAACAGGTTATAATACGTATGCCGGAACAACACGAGTTACCGATGGTAAACTGATTATTAACGGAACACAAACATCGTATGGCTATACTACTGTGGAAGGTGGAACTTTGGCTGGGACGGGTCGTTTATACGGGACAGTTATTGTAAGGTCAGGTGCATCATTGGAGCCTGGTGATGAGAGTATAGCAACTTTCAGGGTGGCCAGCTTAAATTTGAACAGTGGAAGTACTGCCAACATGGATATTAATGCTACTTCGATGACATATGACAGAGTTAGTTGTACAGCTGGTGTAACTTATAATGGCATATTGAATCTGAACATCACAGGTCAATTAAGTGCGGGTGACTCTTTTACGCTTTTCACAGGTTCAAGTTATTCAGGAACTTTTCAGGAGATTATTCCTGCAATTCCTGGTGATGGGCTTGAGTGGCAGTTTGACAATGGTGTTTTATCAGTGGTTGCTTCAACTGGAGTAGATGATTCAGTTTTATCAGATATTCAAATTTATCCTAATCCGGTTGATGATATTTTAAGCATTATTCCAGATCAAACATATGTAAATATTACAACAAGAATTCTGACTTTAACAGGTCAGGAATTGATTAAAGTAAGTCAAAAGGATGTAAGTGAGATAACTATTAAGATGGATCACTTAAAGTCTGGATTTTATCTGGTTGAAATTATTGCTGACAAAAAACAGCCTAAGATTATTAAAATTGTTAAAAATTAGATAGTTAAGAATTGTTGCTTCAAATGCAAAGGCCATTCTGATAAAACGGAATGGCCTTTCTTAATTTTAATAGATAAAGAGTTCTAAGCTGTTAAAGTTAAAACCATCTCTTCCTTCTGAAATATATAATCATCACAATGGTAAGGGCAATCATCAATATCCAAACACTCAGGTAGCCATATTTCCAACCTAGTTCGGGCATGTTTGTGAAGTTCATGCCATAAATACCGGCAACAAAAGTAAGTGGAATGAAGAATGTTGCTACAATGGTAAGGGTTTTCATTACCTGATTCATTCGATCTCCCTGAACAGAAAAGAACAGGTTGATATTACTTTCTAATCGAATATTAATCTGTTCGCATTCGTCAATTAATGTCAGGCACAGGTCTTTAATCTCAAAATAATATTTAACATGCTTGGGTTCTATCATCAAAAATTCTTCACGTTCAATCATTGCCACAAAATCTTTGATTGGAGTCACCGTGCGTTTGATCTGGTAAATCTGACGTTTGAATGATTCGATATATTCCAGAAGATCTGGACTTAGGTCAACTTTTTTGGATGTGATGGCTATATCATTTACTTTCTCTTCAATTTTAGCAATGGTTTTAAAATAGTTATCCAAAATTGATTCTAATAGTAGATAGAGTAAGTAATCGGTACCACGCTGACGAACAATTCCAATATCCTGTCTGATACGTTCACGAATATGGTCGAAGTGATCAGCTTTTTTCTCCTGAAATGATACCAAAAAATTGCTTCCCAGGATGAAACTGATTTGTTCCAGGTTAACATGGTTATTATCTGATGGCAGGATGGATTTTAATGAAAAGAACCAATAATCATCGTACTGCTGGAACTTAGGTCTTTGGTTAATATCAAGAATGTCTTGCAAGGCAAGCTGATGAATACCCAATTGGTTACAAATATACTGGATGATTTCTGGTTCGTGTATTCCATGAATATTGAGCCAGTGCGATTGATGATCCTTTGCAAATTCTTTTACTGATTTGTAATCGTACTCAACATCTTCGGTATACCCTTCTGCATTGTAATCAAAAAGTTGAATGCTGATGTTTTCTTGTTGACCTTTGCCCGTGTAAAGAGCTATTGCAGGATTTAATTTTTTTCGGTTGAGTACTTGCATCTGTTTGAGTCAATTAATTTAATCAAATATAGGAAATGATTTTAGAATTTCGGCTTGAGTATGTAGTACAGAGTCCGTAGTCTGTGAAGTAGCGAAGCATTCTAAGAATATACATTATTCTTCGTACTTTGTGCTTCGAGCTTGGGACTTAAATAAAAAAGGCCAACCCTGAATGAGTTGACCCTTTGAAATATAATTTGAGTTGTTACTCGTTAATTATATTTTGAAGCACGTACAGCCTTAATGTCTTCATCAGCAAGATACTCTTCAAAATCCATTAATTTATCAACAATTCCGTTTGGTGTTAACTCAATAACACGTCCGCAGGTTGTGCGAATAAATTCGTGGTCATGAGATGCCATTAAAATCTGACCCGGGAATGTTTTCATATTGTTGTTAAATGCCTGAATGGACTCCAGATCCAAATGGTTGGTTGGGTGATCTAAAATCAATACGTTTGGCTCTTCCATCATCATACGGGCAATCATACAACGCATCTTTTCACCTCCAGACAAAACAGTAGCATTTTTCTCAGTATCGTCATTTGTAAACAACATTTTTCCTAAGAAACTACGCATGTAATCTTCAGATGAGTCTTTTGCAAAATTTGCCAGCCAATCATATAATTTAATATCTTTTTGGAAAAACTCTGTATTATCCATTGGTAGATAGGCCGAGGTAATGGTTTGTCCCCAGGAATATTCTCCTGTATCTGGTTTTAATCTGCCATTGATAATTTCGAATAAGCTCGTTACAGCACGGTTGTCGCGCGAGATAAACACCACTTTCTCGTCTTTTTCGATGGTGAAGTTTACGTCATTAAATAATTTCTGACCATCAATTGAATAGCTTAGGTTCTCAACTTTTAATATTTGATCACCCGACTGACGTGAAGGTTGGAAGATAATTCCGGGATAACGTCGTGTAGATGGTTGAATTTCTTCAATGTTCAGTTTATCAATCATCTTCTTACGACTGGTAGTCTGTTTCGACTTAGCCACGTTAGCACTAAAACGCGAAATAAACTCCTGAAGCTCTTTCTTTTTCTCCTCTGCCTTCTTATTCTGCATTGCCTGCTGACGAGCAGCTAACTGACTTGATTCGTACCAGAAACTATAGTTACCTGAGAAGTTACGAATCTTACCGAAGTCGATATCTACAATGTCAGTACATACGTTATCAAGGAAGTGACGGTCGTGAGATACAACAATTACTGTATTTTCAAAGTTGGCCAGATAATTCTCCAACCAAAGAACCGTTTCAAGGTCAAGGTCGTTGGTAGGCTCATCGAGTAACAGGTTATCAGGATTACCGAATAAGGCCTGTGCCAGTAATACACGCACTTTCTCCTTACCTGAAAGATTACCCATGGTTTGGTAATGAAGCTCTTCTTTAATGCCTAATCCGCTTAACAATCCAGCCGCATCGCTTTCTGCTGTCCATCCTCCCATTGAAGCAAAGTCATCTTCCAGTTTGGCAGCTTTCATACCATCTTCTTCATTGAAATCAGGCTTCAGATACAAAGCATCTTTTTCCTGCATCACATCCCACATTTCTTTATGACCCATCAATACCGTGTTCAGTACTGTGAATTCATCAAAAGCGTAGTGATCCTGCTTTAATACTGATAAACGTTCGCCTGGCTCCATTTTTACGGTTCCTCGGGTTGAGTCTAAATCACCTGCCAAAATCTTCAGGAAGGTTGATTTACCTGCACCGTTGGCACCAATAAGACCATAGCAGTTACCTGGAGTAAACTTTAAATTAACGTCGGAGAATAAAGGTTTTTTGCCAAATTGAATGGCCAGATTTGATACTGTAATCATTGTTTATGCGTTTTTAAGCGGCTGCAAAATTAACACAATTAATTGACTTAATGAATTGAATGGTGTTAAGAAAGGCTAAAGATTTTAGTAAATAAGCAGTTAATCGAAATTAAAGTACTATTCAGGAATTGATATTTGTAAATTATAAAGTTATTGCAGCAATACGCAATTAGAAAATGATCAATTATACTGCTTCGTAAGTAATATACTTTAATCGAAGATAAATGAATAAAAATGTATGTACTGAATCTTACTCTTCATCAGGCCAGATAACCACACCATCTTCATCATCAAAGAAAGGGCCGTACTGTATCTCTGTTAGTAGGTCATTATCAAAAAACAGATTCAGACTGAAATCGTTATTAGTGGCTACCATTTGCATTGCACTACCATCTTCCGAAAGGTCTTCCATCTCAAATTCACCCAGATTAAATACTTCCATCTGTTCCATTACCTCTCCCTGACTTAGCCCAATTAAATCCAATCCTTCGAAAAGTACATCGGGTGATGCTGTTGTGATAGAAAGCAAACGCCAGTCGGCATCTTCTTCAAACGAAAGAGAAAGATCCTGATCATCGTAATGCCAGGCTTCCATGGCACCCGATTCATTATCACCAGCCAACTTTTCTTTTTCACTTGGCTCACCCATTATTTTCAATACCTCGTCGCGTTTCATTCCAAAAATCAACTGACCTAATCCTTGTCCAAGTGTTATTTCGTGCATGACTGTTTTTTTTATTTGGGCCAAAGGTAAGCAATGGTTTTAAGATGTAAACCGCCTGTTGGCTTTTTTCTCTGCTTGCTTTTTTTTGCTGTTTAATCTTTTTTCAACCGATGATTTTGTTGGGCGTGTTGGTTTGTGTTTTTTCTTTGGAGTTAGAGCAGCAGCCAACAAATGATAGAATCGTTCGGTTACAATCAGTTTATTTCTTAATTGTGAACGTTCTGTTTGAGCTGTTAATATCAATTCGCCTTCCTGATTGAGTTTGTTGGCCAGCTTATGAAGCAGTATCGACTTTTCATGCTCATTCAATAGCTGTGATGATTCAATATGAAATCGTAATTCTACTTTTGAATTGACTTTGTTTACATTCTGTCCACCGGGTCCACCACTGCGGGATGATGAAAAATTAAGCTCTGATGTAAAGTCTCTGTTTTTAAGTTCTAACTCAGTCATCCAACTAATTTATGGGTTTAAACACTGAATCTTCGGAGTGCTGTAATAATCTTTTTTTGATTCGGATATAGAGATATACCATCAGAGGGGCGAATGTCAGTAATAACCATTTGTTTTGTGACATCAGAATAAAATCGTAAATACCGTGAAACAGAAATGGATAGAAAAATGCATTGATCAAATGATAAGTTTGTTTTTTACTGATAAAACGAGCCAGGCCAAGATGATATCCCATCATAACACCAAACATGGCATGAGCCGGCACTGCGGTAAAGGCTCTTGCTAAACCTGTTTGAATGCCATTGTCGGTGTTTAATACATACATGATGTTTTCAATCAATGCAAAACCAAGCGATACAAGAACAGCATAAACAATGCCATCAAAACGTTCATTAAAATTTTTGTTTCGCCAAACCAAAAGCATAACGGCAGTCAATTTGAAAGCCTCTTCCCAAAATGATGCTACAAAAAAAGCATCTAGAAAAGCATTTGTCATCTGGTTGGTTTTAAGTGGTATTAGAAAAGAACTGGTCCATTGTTCACCAATAATAATGGGGATGCAAATGATCATTCCTGCAATCAGCGATTTAATCAATAGTCCAAAAGGTTCTTTTTCGTATTTGTCGCGGTAATAGATATAAAAGAGTATGATTAAAACAGGTGCTGAGGCTATTAAAATAAGATTCATTCTAACGATAAAAGGTTATACTTATAAGTTCGAAAATACAATTTTGAATCGATAATCTCTCAAATTATTTTCAAGACACGTAAGTGAAAGTAATTTGTTAATGGCTAATTTAAAAATACGACTTAGAATTATGCATTAAATCTTATTTCTCAACTCTTTCTTTCAGTGTTCGATAATTAATTTTCCCTGTTCCCAGTAATGGAATCTCATCCACCTTTTCAATCCTTCTGATTTTGGCAATAGGCGCAACTCCATTGGCTATTAAATAATTATTAGCCTCTACCAGGTCAATTTCCTCGGTGGTAAACAATACTATATCAGCAGGCGTAGTCTTATCACTTCCTTCAATAGCCAATACCTGCTCATCTTCTTTTCCATATTTCTCTAGCAGAATCTGTTCTATAAACGGAAGACTGATCATTTCTCCAGCGATCTTAATAAACCGCTTCAGACGTCCTGTTATAAACAGGTATCCATCATCATCAAAATAACCTAAATCACCCGTTTTGTAATACTGTTTGCCATCAATGGTTTTAAAAGGTTTTAGTTCCGGTTGATTCAGATATCCGGCAAAAACATTATCTCCGCTGATGTATATCATACCGGTTTCGTTGGGAGCCATTTTCTTTCCGGTTTCAATATCTACAATTAAGCCTGATAATCCGGGTAACAATTTCCCTACACTATTTATTTTTTGCAATTCTAAAGGATTCAATGAAATAACCGGTGAACATTCTGTAATACCATAACCTTCTAATATTAGCGCATTTTGAGTCATGTTTTCGAATTTTTCCTTTAGTTCCAGAGGCATCGCTTCTGCACCTGAGATGGCATATTTTATCGATTTAAAAAAGTATGGTGTTCCCTGTGAAAGTAGTAACTTAAGAAAACCAGGTGTACCAATAAGAATATTAGCTTGTACATGCTTGAGAACCCTTAGTACCTCTCGTGCATCTGTGGGATTAGATGTGTAGGCCACTTTAATTCCTGAAATCAGTGGTAAAATACTTAGAACCGTAAAACCAAAACTATGAAAAGGTGGCAGAAATGAAAGAAAAACCTCGTTATTGTTTATGTCTATCATGTCAAAAGCGCCAGCCAGATCACTTACAATATTTTTGTGTGTTAACGGAACTGCTTTGGGCAAAGCTTCACTTCCTGAAGTAAACAGTATTACGGCTGTTTCATCGGGTTCGTTGATTTGTATTAACGATGGAAAATATGATTTAATAACACCTTTCAGTTTTGTTAAGATGTCAATATTCGGAATTTCTTTTTCCAAAAGAATCAACTTCGAATGGATACTTTCTGGCAACATTTCCTTTATCTTATCAATAAATGCTCCGGCAGAAAGGATATTTTTAACCTCAGCGGTTTCTATGCAGTGTTCAAGCACTTTATTACCAACAGTCCAGTTAAGCATTACCGGAATCTTACCAGCCAGATAACAGGCTCCAATCAGCAAGGTGGTACTTTGTAAAGCAGGTAACATAATGCCCACATGCTTTTCGGGTACTTTGTCTTTTATTAATTCAGCTACTACGCATGTTTTTAAAAAGAATTCCTTTCGGTTTACAGATCCTAACATAGCATCGTAAGTAAACGGATCACCTTTATGTTTGCTGAAAGTGTTCACAAAAAGATCTGATATACTTCTGTGAGGATTAATTTTAATGTTTTCGATCTGAGTTAGATTCTGATCCAGATTACATTCAGGCAGATCTGAATCACTCTGAAATTTACCCATTGCTGCCATACACAAATCAGCAATAGTGCGTATTTCGGTTATCTGAGGAGCCGAAAAAGTAGGGAAATTATTTTCTACTTCCGACAATATCTCCACAAGATTCAAAGAGTCAGCACCCAGATCAACCTGTAAATAGTCAGTTTCTTTAATTTGTTCTGATGGGATATCCAGAATTTCACCAACACATAAGCATACCAATTTTAATGTGTCTGAAGGAATTGTATCTTCTTCCGTCTCTTTTCTTTTGGATTTAACTTTTTTCAGCGCATCTTTTATTCTGGTTGGTAAATTACGGTTAAGTTTAGATGCCAGGAAATGTGATTTGAGATAATTAACCGGTTCTTCTCCATGTATATTATAAGTCTCTTCTAAAAATGTATTGAACTCTGATTTACCTATCTGACTGTTTGTTTTTGCTTTTTCTGAAATGTTTTCAAATTCGATGGTAATCTTTCTTCGTGGCATAAAGAAGATTAGGTTGATCAGAAGAAAGCCAATTGTTTTCAATATCATTCCAAAGAAACCAGGCGATTTACCTGTCCATGCCTTTGACCATCGACTACCCCAAAATCCTCTTATGCGTGCTGCTATCACTTCAACATCCTGAGGTAATTCTTTTACTACCCGGTAGGCACTTTGTTTGTTCAGAATCTTTTCATACCCCTGAGTTGCAATCTGACCGCTGGGATAGATTACAATATTTTTTTTAAGAGCAAACCCATGATTCACAGAATGAACAATCTCTTCCAATACATTGGTGTTACGACTACCAGCTTCCAGATCGCTTACCCGAACTGCACCCCATGACGAAAACATGGTTTTAGCCAGTGGCATATCATAATATCCGGATGTTACTACCGGAACAGCTGTTGTGTATTTATACAAATGAGCAAAAAGTACAATAGGGTCCATTATTGCCTGATGGTTGGGCAGAATCAGCTTGGGGGATTTCTGTTCGAAAACTTCTTCACCTTTCACCTCAATTGTATAACGAAGGCTTAATATGGCTCTTAACCAACCAAAAAGTACCTTGACTATTTTCAATATAATTGGATGATGTTGCTTCATTTGTTGCAAATTACAATATTATTTTTCCGCATTTAATTGTCTGGAACCCGGTATTTTCAACCATGTAATAATGGTTATTAACCAAATGATGCCAGCAATAGTTGCAAATACTGTTACAGAATTAGTTGATTTACTAACAATAAAAAATATACCTGATGCAATTAGTATAAAACTAAATAAAACCAGATTATTATAGGCTAATATTTCCCCTAATTTTCTTCCTTTTACTTTCGATTGAATAAACGAATTCAATGGTATTTTAAAGATTCCCGCAAAAAAAGCAGTTAAAATAATTAAAATTGTAAACAATGTTGTTGATGGATTCAAAAGGTAAATCAGTGTTACACTGATTCCCATTCCTAATCCACCAATGGGTACCAGATACATTTTTAGTTTATGGTTTGAAATAACACCTGTAAAATAGCAACCTGCACCAATACCAATGGCAACAAGAGCCATTATAATACTGGTTTCTGAATCAGATAGATGAAGGAAATCCTGACCATACAGAATTACATTAAGTTGTAAAAGGGATCCAATAGCCCAGAATGATGCCAATCCAAGAATAACAAGATTTAATCCTTTCACTTTTTTACTCCAGAGAAAGGACTTCTTCATGAAAACAAAAGGATTTAATGATGTGGGGTCTTCTTCATCAGGAACCGATTCTTTAGGATTGATTTTTAAACTGGTTAACCATCCTATTATCGCAATTAAAATAATGGTTGTGCATACTATAATTGTTCTGTAAGAAGCTAAGGATTCATTATAAACAGTGTCTGAAATTACACCTGCTGAGTAAGTTCCGATTAGAACCCCCAGAAAGGTCAACATTTCCATAGCTCCGGTTCCATATGGTATACCTTCTTTACCCCCAATATCTCTAATGATACCATATTTAGCGGGAGAAAAAAGAGCACTTTGCAACCCCATTAAAAACACTCCTGTCATGGCAATAATCATATTGTGACTCATGAATCCAATTGCAGAAATTATCATAATAGGGATTTCAAATAATTTGGCTCTTTGAATAATTTTAGCCTTTGAATGATCTCTTGCTAACTTTCCTGCAATAGGCGAGAACAGAATGTAGGGTACAACAAAAAGGGCCGAAGCCAGAGAAAGTATGAATTCTTTTTCGTACGTATTCCATGTTATTCCAATGTATATGATCAGGTATTTCAGATAATTGTCGTTTAGTACACCCAAGAAATTGGTGATAAACAAAGGTATCCATCTGAATTTAGAATGTTCCATAACAATTGTTTTATGCTTCTTTTTATTGAAGAGCAAGGCGACTGATGTTACAATCGCCTTGCATACTCAGCTAAAATATGAAATTACCCTTTAATATGCTTAGGCTTTTTCAGTATTAGCATCAGTTTTTTCTGAATGTTCAGGAAGATCTTTTTCTTCCTTGTCGAGCCAGCGCTTATTGATATGTGCGATTCCAAGAGTCAGTAAGCCAATAATCATAAGGAAAATCATTTTACTGATGTTGGCTGATCCTGACAGATCCCAGAAAAATACTTTGGCTGATGTGAATAGGATTACGATTGTTCCCAATATTCTGAATGTTTTTGCTTTTGTATGTGCTCCCCAAAGGAATATCAACAAAGCATAAACAATGTAAGAGATTGAAATTGCCAATGGTCTGCTGAAATGATCAATGTTATAGGCTGTCCATATATTACGTATCTGAACAGTAAATAGCGCCGCTACAATAACATTGGATACAATGGCAAACAGGTTACTCAGTACCGGATTATCCTTCTGTTCCTTTTTACCCATGTAGAAACCAAATGCAGCCAGAATCATCCAGGTAAATGCACCCGCATTAATAAAAGGTATATACCTGATTCCCCAAATGGTAATCCATTGTACATCCCATGCTACGGTGAACCAGTAAATAATAAGCATCATCCAGGCTGCATAGCTAACATATCGTAGTTCGTATGATTTTACAAACTGACCAATGGAGTATGCTCCTGTAATGACCATAAACCAAAGAAGTGTGGTTACAACATACTCCATTCCGTATATGTTCATAGGTTTGATGTTGGCTGCCGAAATAGCAAATAGAACCAAACCTAAGCAAACATATATCAGTCCCGGAAAGATGTTTCTACCCGATAGAATATACACAAATACGGAGGCAATCATAAAGGTAAAGCCAACTACCAGCAAAGGAACCGTAAACGTGATGTCAAAACTTCCAAGAATATAAATCGACCAGAAGATAAACAACATCGCATTTAGCAAACTCAAATAGAGGTTCCAGCCTGTGAACTGATCTTTTTCTTTATGAGAAGCAAAAATGATTCCACCCATATAAACCATAAACAATGTTGCAGCATAGAAAAACGGTCTGCCCCACGAAGTTGGATCGAAATAGATGTAATAGGTAGCATAAACCAAAACGGTTGCTATAAAAGTCATTATGCGTAGTTCCTGCCATTTTTTTGCAATACTCACATAAAGCGATCCAAGATTAATGATTAGTACATAGCTGAACAGAACCATGTCGTGTTTTGCCTCAGCCTTCATTAGGATTGGAGAAAGTAATCCGCCCAATACACTAATAAATATCAAACCTCTCAGTTCGTATTTATAACTGATTAGTGTAGTAAGTGCCGAAAGAGCCAGAACAGAAATCAACATTACGTTGTAGGGCCAGTTCAAATCATTGGTGAAGGCCACATAGGTAAAAGTTGCATAAATAATGCTGATGCCTGAGCCTGCCAGAATCTGACATGTGTAGAGAGCGCTTTTGCGGTAATAGGTAAATCCGCTGAAGAGCAGGGTAACTCCAATGGCAAAGCCCGAAAGGACGCGAATCTCAGGAGGAAACCATCCGTTTTCGAAAGCTATTTTCAGGAAATATGTAAATGCCGAAAACAAAAACAGAATTCCCAGTGACGTAATCCAATGCTTTTTTATCAGGTCAATCATGATTAAAAATTTAGGTTACTACTTATTTGACGGTACAAACTTAGGGATGGTTGTGTAGTTAATTCAAACCAACTTTGTTGATAAACGGACTTTTAAAAAGTGTATAAATATTGTAAATTGCATAATATATAATGCATATAATGTAACTATACGGACTTTTAAAAGGAGTAAAATGGATGCACTTGTTGAACTGATAAATACTTTTACAAAGAGTGATGTAAGTGACTTCACAGCCTTTATTCACCGGATGAAGCAAAAGGAAGGGCGCAAAGATTTGCAACTCTTTCAATATTTGTATAAAAACAGGACAGCTTCGCCTAATGAGATAATCAATCATATCTATCCCGATTGTAATAAAGAGGCTTATCATGCTCTACGGAAGAAGTTATATAAACATCTGAATGACTTTATTTATCATCAGCAGGTACGAAATGATTATACATTTGAATCACAGATAAATGCCCAGGTGAGCATGGCAAGATACCTGAAAGAGCATAACATTATAGGATCGGCCTGGAAGTATTTGCAAAAAGCAGAGAAGATGGCGGTTGGGGCGGAACATTACGCTTTAGCCAATAATATAGTGAGTTTGCAACTGGATATGCCGCTTAAGGATATCAAGCAGGATTTGAAAACATTATTGGCACGTAAACAACGTTACTTACGTTTGGCAGTTGAAGATGAAAATGCAGATACGGCTTATAAAATCATCAAACATTTGAACCGCGAAGCCAAGGTGTCATCTGAAGAGGTTAATCTGGAGAAAGAAGTGGAATGGATTTTTGAACAATATCAGTTAAACAAAGCTCTTTCGAATCGTCCGTCGGTAGTTTACAAGCTAATGTCTATTTTACGCAGTGTGGCGGCATCCAACAAAGATTATTATCACTTTGAGCCTTTATTGTTGAGCTATTATCATCAGATTGATGCTGAGGCCGCCGAAAAAAAATCGAATCGGGTAATGATGGCTCGTCTTCAATACATGGTTGCTCATACTTTATTCAGAAATAAGAAATTTAGTGAGTCGATACAATACCTTAAATTATTACGAGAAAGCCTGCGAACTTTAGTTAAAACAGAATATGTACGTATGTTGCCCAAACTGACACAATTGTATGGAGCCAACTTATTTTTTACTGGGAAGATTTCTGATGCCATAAGAATAGTGGATGCTAATTTTACTGAAAAGTTGAGTATTCAACAGGAAGACAGCCTGAACTTAAAACTGAATCAATCGATCTATCATTTTTTTAATCATGATTACAGGCAGGCTGCAAAAGTGCTGGCTTCCGTTGGTCACTCCAATGCATGGTGCGCAAAAGTGGCAGGCATAGAATGGGTGGTAAAGAAAGATATGTTGGATGTGTTTATTCAGTTTGAACTGGGACATTACGAGATTGCCTCCAACAGGGTAAGAGCTTTGCTTCGACAAAAAGAATTGTTCAGAAATCAACCACAATATGAAAGAGTAGAGGTTTTTATTAAACTAATCGGAAAGATAGTTGAAGATCCGGAAGTGGCTCAATCAAAAGTTTTTTATAATGAAGTTGAAGAGTCGTTCGACTGGCAACCTATTGCCGAAGAAGACTTACATGCATCGGTGTTTTATACCTGGCTAAAAGCTAAATTGCTGGGACGGGATTGCTACCAAGTGCTATTAGAATTAATTTCCATTTACCAATAATTAACTGTTGCTTTGTATTATGGAATTTGAATTGAATGTTCAGAATAGAAACAGAGAAGTGACCTTGCCGGATGGCACTTCTAAAGTGAAAATTGAAGTTTCGCGCAGTAGCTGTAAAGATATATTATTGGAGGTGATTGATACTGATGGACAGGCCAAAGGAAAACCTTTGGAAAAATGGTTGCCTGAAGTAAAAATAAAATCAATGAATGGTTTTCGGTTTATGATGAATGATTTCAGCACCAAGCCAATTGTGATTAAATTAGACTTTAAATAAATGTTTGATTTCAAAATTCTTATTCGAATAGATTAAAATGAAATACGTAATAATTTTAATGACAATATTTTTAACTGCATGTCAGAGTGAGACAGACATTCAAAGTGGAGATATTCTTTTCAGAGGAAAGAGTAACGGAACTTTGTCATCTGCCATTGATGATGTGACTCAAACAGGGCATGACTTTCATTTTACACATATGGGTGTTGTTGAAATGATAGATGGACAGGTGATGGTTTGGCATGCTGCACCTGAAAAAGGTGTTGTCTGTGAAAGTCTTCAGCAGTTCAGCTCGACCAATAAAGAAGATTCATTGATGATAGGACACTTCAGAATAAAGGGTATTACCAATAAAAAGGTTAATGAAGCCTTGAAGCTGGCTGAAAAATATAGGGGACGGCCCTACGATTATACATACATTATGGAAAGCGAAGGTTTTTACTGTTCGGAGTTTGTATATACCCTGTTTGAAAAGGATAGCATCTTCACCTTAGATCCCATGACGTTTAAAGATGCACAAAGTGGCGAATATCATCAGGGTTGGATTGATCACTATGAAAAAATGGGGATAGAAATTCCGGAAGGAAAACCCGGTTGTAATCCTAACGGTATGGCAGCATCAGATCGGCTTATGTTTTTAGGCTACTTATCCAACTAAACTTACCAATAATGGCTTTGGAAACAGGAAGTATCAGTGTAATAAAAAATGAATTAAAGCGCTTGCCAAAAGAGGTGTTGGTGGATCATTTATTACGATTAGCGAAATACAAGAAAGAGAGTAAAGAGCTGCTGAGCTATCTTTTATTTGAAGAGCATGATGAGGTTAATTATATAAAGGAGGTCAAGGAAGAAATTGAAAGTGAATTTGCGTCAATTAATTATTCTTCGGTGTACTATGCTAAAAAAGGGATTCAAAAAGTATATCGAATGGTAAGTAAGTATATTCGGTATTCGGGTAAGAAAACTACACAGGTTGAATTATTAATTCACTTTTGTAAGGAACTGAAAGGCTGTAAGGTAAATTACAAAAGGAGCAAGGTTTTAAAGAATTTGTATGACCGTCAGATAGTGGCCATTTCAAAAGCGATGAATTCACTACATGAGGATTTAAGATTAGATTACGAAAACGAATTGGAAGAAATTTTATAAAATGGGAATACTAAGAACCATAAAGAGCGATTACGAAATGTACGAAAACCAAAGCCTGGACTGCTTTGTGGCAATAGAACGTGATGATTGTAAGCAGATCAAAGCTTACCATAAAGCTAATAAAGGTAAAAAGCCCTTACCCAGTCAAAAAATAAAAGGTTACCAATTCATAGTGGATGAAGAATTTGAGTCACTCAAAATTGACTTTTCAAAAGAAATGCGATTCGAAATCAGAGATTTGGTAAAAGTAAAGATGTAAAGTCTTTCTTTTATCCTCATCAATATTATTCATCTTTCATACATCTTACAGATAATCCGGTTTGTTTGAGATATGATTGTTTATTAATGGCCTGGTACGAATCAAATAAATAGTAACCGTAGGCATTTTGTTCATCAATGATTGTTGTACCCCAGAACATACCAAGACTTTGTGCAGGATAAGAATAACCCTGTAAGGCACTTTGTCCGCCGCCGGGCAATGCTGTAAAGCCGCTGCTATTAGTTGCATAATCGCTTCCGGTTGCCCAATGGGCAGCTCCGGCTTCTTTTAATGCATTTCCTGCAGTTTCACTTCCTCCCAGGTAGGTAAAAAGTGTTTGCCAGTCAGTATCGAATGGTACATGCCATCCTTCGGGACAAACGTTTCGGGAATCGGTTATGCTATACCAGTTATAAAGTCTTCCATAGGGAACTTCAAATTCAGATAAGTTCTCAAAAAAACACCAGGCGCCAGCCATTGTATTCTGCCATTCATTACCATCGGTTATATGCAGAATTTCATCACCATTACTGAATTTTGTTGTATTAAGATTCTCAGTTAGCCATGTTTGGGTGCCAATGGTAACTGAAGAATAAGGATTACCATCGATATCATAAACAGTGGCTTCGGACATAGTAAAAACTATTTCATTTCCATAACCTGTACCCACCAGGTTTGTTGCATAACTTTTTAGATAATAGGTTGTGCCCGGAAGTAAATCATGAGGGTCACTGTAAAAAGTTGAGTATATCAAATTATCTTCTGTTTTATTATCATCTATTGTTGGAGATGGTTCAGTGCTCCAGCATACACCGGCATTATAAATGATACCTGTTGATAGAATATCACCACCTGTGGAAATGATAAAAGTGCCTGAATTTCTGATTTCATGGGTTGTTAATTGTGGGTAATCTTTTGTTGTGAATTCAAAATCAGAACTATAATAAGTTTCAGAGCCGGATATGGCATAAGCACGTGTGTAATATGTTGTACCCGGATTAAGTCCGGTTATTGTAGTTTCAAAAATACCGGTTCCACTTCCCGATTCTAATTTATAATCGTTAATGGTAGGGTTGTTACTGGTACTCCAGCACGCTCCTCTTGCTGTAACCGTTTGGTTTGATTCAACCCGGCCTCTCATAAAAGCTTCAGTGCCGGTAATGTCTCCGAAATCAACTATAGTTGCGTAAGTGAACGGTAGAGGATCCAGTTTTACTGTAAGTATATCTCCATATCCAATACCAGCTCCATTAATGGCATAAGCCCTGATGAAATAGGTAATCTCCGGTTCCACATAAAGTGTTGTTTTAAAATCGGAATTTCCGGTTCCATCAATTGTATAAAAGTCTTTTACTGTTGGTGTATTGCTGGTGCTAACACAGATACCTTTCTGAAAAATATCCGTTCCTCCATCATCACTAATTATTCCACCACTAATAATTGTTATGCCGTCAACTATTTCTATCTGTTCTGTTGTGAGAATTGGAGGAAAAGGATTTTTAAGACAACCATTCATCAATGGTATGAGACAAAACATAACAAGAAATATAAATTTTCTGTTTGTGTTGTCGTTATATAGCAATCTGTGAGTAAGCATTTGCATAACCTTTAAAATTTGATGTGATAACCAATAGACACAGCCACCGGCAAAGGATCCTTTATTTCGAATCCAACCAACTCAAGATCATTTACCGCATCTTTATAGACCTTAGGTCGAATGGGTAATAGTACTTCACACGATAAGAATGACTTCTCTTTTAATTGGAATGTTGTACCCAAACCTGTTGAAATACCATAATAAGTTGTTCGGGTTTCCATCGATTCGGCATCAATAATAAGTACCGTATTGTATCCATACATACCAGTTATGTATGGGTTTAACTTTTTGTCAGATTTGAGATTTAATTTAACTCCCAGGTTATAACCCACTGCATCCAGATTATATCCCAACGATCCAAAGATACCTAAGGTTTCAATTGGTCTATAGGTGAGTTGAGCCCCTATTCCTCCATAACTTATTCCTCCGCCGATACCCATATCACCTTTAATTGAAGTTTGAGCAGGTAAAAGAGTTGGGGTTAAAAATGCAATTAATAAAAGGAAAGGAATAAGCCTTTTGTGCCGAAATTTAGTTAGTGACCTTTTCATAATGAAATGGCTTTAAAGTACACTAAAAGTTAATGAATAATTCTTCCGAAATCAAGATGTATTATGCATTCAATGATCGTAATTGTTTGATATTATTAGATTGAATTAATTCATAGATTAAGAAACCAGGACTTGGCTTGAACTATCGCCATATATAATTGTCTTAATTAGGAATTAATATGAGTTAGGCATGAAAAGATTCGTTTTAATAGTTGCCTCTATATTCGGCGCATTGTCAGTTGTTCTTGGTGCATTAGGTGCACATGCACTAAAAAGTATTTTAAGTATAGATAAATTGCAAAGTTTTGAAACTGGTGTTCGTTATATGATAATTCATGCTTTGGTATTATTGATAATTGGCTTTGTATTTGAATTTAATAATCGATTGCAAAAAGCTATGGCATGGAGCTTTATAAGTGGTACTTTATTATTTTCTGTTAGTATTTATTTTCTAAGTATAGCCGATTCAATTGGTTTACAATTATCATTTCTGGGGCCAATTACACCTGTGGGAGGATTATTGATGATAACAGGTTGGATACTTTTGTTGGTAATTGTATCTAAAAACAAATTTTATGATTTAACAAAGTTGTAATTCATAAAAATAAAACTACCATCCTTCAGGCTGATAACTTTCTTGTATAGATCTCTATTGTGCTGTCAGAGCATATTTCGTAAATTTAATAGGGAATGAAAGAAGTGTTAGATGAAGTGGTTTGTTTCTATAATAATCTTCTTACTTGTTGTTAATATTGATGCACAGCAGAGCGATCCAAGGTGGTATCAATCAAGATATAATGTTTCTTCACTGGAAGAACTTGGAATTGATAAGTTACAGATTGAGAAAGATTATTACAGCAAATACCGTAATGCCGGAATTATCTTTACTATTCTAGGGCCGTGCATTTCCATTATTGGAGTCAATCAGGCTCTTAATGATTTTTCTCCATTCTCGACAGAAAAAAGTAGTGATTTAGAAAGTGCTGATGGTGTTATTCTTATTGGTGCAGGTATGTTTATAGGAGGGGTCATAACTTGGGCAATATGTGGATCACGACATTATCAGATTAAAAAGTCAATGCTAAAACTTAATATGCAATTAGGTGCTTACAATACAAATAACTCCATTGATAGCAATGTCTTGCAAGTTGGATTTACCTTCAGGTTTTAATATGTATTGCTAGTTTTTACGAGTCGTTGTCTCGCCTTAATCTTTATCTTTGTGCAAAATTTATAAGATGAGTATTGACGAGCGTTTGGCAAATACTAGTTTCCCGTTGCCTGCCATCAGACAGGTAAATATGGCAAAGCATGCAACAGGGATTAGTTTGGGTTTGGGTGAATTGAAAGGTTTTGAGATTGATGAAAAGATAAAACAATCCATGACTGAAAGCTGGGGAAATGGAGCAGCTTGCTATACTCAAAATGCAGGATTACCTCAATTACGTTCTGCTGTGGCCCAACGCCAGCAAAAAGAAGATGGTTATAACTATACTGCCGAAAATGTAATTGTAACTATAGGTGTTCAGAATGCTGTGTATTCAAGCATTAAAACTCTTGCCAAACTGGGTGCCAAAAGAATTTTGATTCCTTCAATACATTTCGGTATTTATAAAAAAATACCTTCTGAGTTTGGTCTGGAAGTAATTACTTATCCATTAAATGATGACTTCAGTATCAATCTGAAGGAACTGGAAACTCTTTTGCAGAAGGATGATGTAATGATTTTGAATTCACCCTCAAATCCAACAGGTAAGGTGTATTCAAAGGATGAATTGGTTTCTTTATCAGAAGTGTTAAAGTATAAACTGACTGATGGTTATGTAATTTCCGATGAGATATACGGACAATTAGTATACGATGGAGAAGAATTTACTTCTTTTTCAAAATATTTTGACAGAACTATAGTGGCGGATGGCATTTCAAAAAGTGGAGCAGTGGCAGGATTACGTGTTGGTTGGGTCATTACTCAGAATGAAAAACTTGCAAAGGCAATTACATCAAATAATGCAACGGTTATCAGCACACCCCCTACACCTAATCAGTGGGCTGCAATACCCATAGTAGAGGGAGAAACAAAAAATACTATTGAGAAATATAACAAAGTACTATTGGAAAACAGAGATAAGGTGGTAGCCTTTCTTGAAAAGATGAATATACCATTTAATAAACCTCAAGGTAGCTTTTATATTTTTCCCAAAGTGTCATCTCTTCTGGGTGACAGAGTCAAAGAATTTTGTATTGAGACAGCAGGAAAAGAAAAAGGGGTAGTGGTTATTCCCGGGGAGGCTTTTGGGGCACCTGAATACCTTCGGATTTCTTTGGCTTCGTTTGAACTGGAGCAAGGTTTAGTTCGATTGGAGAAGGCTCTGAAAGAATGGAAATAAAATTCAAAGGATCGCATCTTAATATGCTTCTTCTAAATTAAGATGCGATCCCTGGCATTTTTATTTATTCTTATGCGTTGAAATGGTATAAGAAAATAATCTCGCCTTCGTAGGCAGGCTTGCGACCTCCTTCTATTTCAAGCTTAATACCAATAGTTGCTTTTGTAACACCTCTAAGGTTTTTAGCATCAACAACAGTAGCTACAAGACGAACTTTGTCGTTTACTTTTACTGGAGCATTGAATTTAAGTTTTTCAATTCCGTAATTAACCTGCATCTTTAGGTTTTGAACGTCAACAATCTGATTCCAAAGGTGAGGAAGGATTGAAACTGTCAGGTAACCATGTGCAATGGTTGAACCGAAAGGACCTTCTTTTGCTTTTTCTTCGTCAACGTGAATCCATTGGTGATCCAAAGTTGCATCGGCAAAAAGGTTAATTTGCTCCTGTGTAAACTGGTGATAGTCTGAAATTCCCAATTCACTTCCGATTAGTTTTTCCAGTTCATCGAAACTTTTGATGATTACTTTACTCATCTTTTTTTATTTTGAACGTTGTTATTTCTATCATAAATATCAGCGCAAATATAGAATAATCATTTAAAATGTGCCTGATTGTTATTACATGAGGATTGGAACTGTCTGTTGTTTTATTAGCATACTGTACAGTAATTTTTTCGCTAAACCTTTATTTTATTGGTTGAATCCAATTTTTCGAAAACGTTTTCGAGTTGTGGGATTGAAGAATTTTAACTGAAATATAATCTGTTTAATACCTATTAATCTGTTTTATTTTTTGTTGCTGCTCCTTGTTTGGTAAGGGATGCAGTAAAGATGCTATTGTATGAAAGCTAATAGACAAGTAATGTACTCTTTTCCATTTGATCAACAGGCTTTGTAACTTGCCATCTGATATTTACCCGAATCAGAATTAATAAATAAATCCCGTTTGTATGAAATTCAGATTACTGTTCAGCCTGATCTTAGTAAGTGTATTCATTAGTTGTAATAAGACCCCGAAAAGAACGACTAACGATTTTGAAGGAAAAGCTGTCGTTTACCAGGTCTTCACCCGTTTGTTTGGTAACACCAACGAAACCAATAAACCATGGGGAACCATTGAGGAAAACGGAGTTGGTAAATTCAATGATTTTACTGATAAGGCTTTAACTGAAATTAAAGACCTTGGAGTAACTCATATCTGGTATACGGGTGTTCCGCATCATGCAGTGGTAACTGATTATACTCAATATGGTATCTCTTTAGACGATCCGGATGTGGTAAAAGGAAGAGCAGGATCACCTTATGCTGTTAAAGATTATTACCAGGTGGATCCTGATATGGCTGTTGATCCGGCAAATCGCTTGCTGGAGTTTAAAGCATTGGTTGATCGTACTCATCAGCATGGTCTGAAAGTGATTATTGATATTGTGCCCAATCATGTGGCCCGACATTATGAAGGTTTGAATAATCCTGAAGGAGTTAAGGATTTTGGGACTGATGATGATACTACAGTGGAATATTCAACAGATAACAACTTTTACTATATACCTGGTCAACCTTTTGAGGTGCCGGAACCTTTAAATGGATATCAGCCATTAGGAGGAGAGCAAAATACACTGATTGATGGTAAGTTTGAAGAGAATCCTGCCAAATGGACCGGTAATGGTTCTAGAAAAGCACAACCTCACTTTTACGATTGGTACGAAACCGTTAAAGTTAATTATGGAGTTCGACCTGATGGTACAAATGATTTTGATACACTTCCTAAAGAATATGCTACCAAAGGAACAGAAGAGCATTATCAGTTTTGGAAGGATAAAAAAGTACCTGATTCCTGGATTAAGTTTCGTGATATAGCCTTGTTCTGGACTGATTTTGGAATTGATGGATTTAGGTTTGATATGGCGGAAATGGTTCCGGTTGAATTCTGGAGCTATATGAATTCATCAATTAAACATGTTAATCCCGATGCGTTTTTATTGGCCGAGGTTTATAATCCGGGTTTGTACCGCGATTACATTCAAAAGGGTAAGATGGATTATTTGTATGATAAAGTGGAGTTTTATGATACGTTAAAGCATGTGATGCAGGGGCATGGGTTAACTGATAACATCCCACAAATTCAAGAAGGTTTATCGGATATTGAACATCATATGTTGCATTTTCTTGAGAATCATGATGAGCAGCGTATCGCCAGTGCTGAATTTGCCGGAGATGCCGAAAAGGGCAAGCCTGCCATGATCGTTTCTTCATTAATCAGTACTTCACCAACTATGATTTACTTTGGTCAGGAAGTTGGAGAACCCGGAGCTGAGGATGGCGGTTTTGGTGATCCATCGCGTACATCTATTTTTGATTACATAGGAGTGCCCCATCATCAGCGCTGGATGAATGGAGGTTCATTCGATGGTGGAAGATTATTGCCTGAAGAAAAAGCTTTACGTGATTTTTATAAGCGTTTGTTGAATTTTACCATTACCAGCAAGGCATTAATGGGTAAATACAAAGAGATTCATGATTATAACCGTAAAAAAGTAGAAGGTTATGATACTAAAGTATTTTCATTTGCCAGATGGAGTATGGATGAACAACTGATTGTGATTTCAAATTTTGATGCGATTAATACAAAAACCTTCTCATTGCAATTGCCTGAAGATCTGATTAAAGAGTGGAAACTGACAGATAGCTTTTATATTTTAACAGATCAGCTTTATGGCAAGGAATATGAGATGGAAGTAACAGAAGGAATTGGTCTAATTGAATTAAATCTAAAACCATTGGAATCATTGGTTTTGAAAGTTGAATAAGAACCTGGTTGGTATAAAAAATGGCCGCGGTTAGCGGCCTTTTTTATATTATATGAATCAATTTATAAGCTTATAACTCCTTCTATTGAAGCAATTTTGTGTGTTATTTTAATAATGTCATCAGCACTTTTCATACTGGCTTTACAGGTAATGGCAACATGACTGAAACTCTTTGTGTGATTAAAGCTTAATGAACCATGCTTTGGTAACATATCCTTAACCTTATCAACCATGCCATCTTTGTTTGGTACAATAAACTTAAACATATATAACAGCGGCCATTTCTTGTTCTCAAGCAACAGCTCTCTTAATTTCTCATATCTTTCTATATCTAACGACATACTCTTCTGATTTTTTGAGAGTGTAAATATATTAATTTAAGGTTTGATCGAAGAAAAGGTTCAACAGGATTTCTTAAATGCTTAACACTTATAAAATACGCTGCAATTAAACATGCTCTTTTATTTGGACATCAATGTTATGTTCTTTTAATAAAGCCAGCGATTTGGAGCAAATGTTAGATGTGCAAATCAGGCTTATTTTAAATTCGGGTTCAATTTGGTGAATAGTTTTTGCTATTTCAATAATTTTTTCAGCATCCTTTCTGATAATTCTACTTCTAATCAATTTTACTATTCCAATGTGTTTGCTACCAAGCTCTTCTAACTGAATGCGTGAATGTAATCCGTAATATTTAGAATCGAGGTTCATATTAATTGGTTTTTGCTCTTAATTTTACTCTGATTACTTAATCAGTACAGTTTCAAAGGCTTGTTTATTTAAGAATTTTTTTTGTTGATTTTCACTACTGCCTGCTGCCAGTTGACTAACAGACGCGATTTATTGATGTTGCCCCGAAATATAATACCACTTGCTATTTTCCTTAACAAAGCGCGAATTTTCATGGATCGTTTCTATTTTTCCACCATCCGAGAAATAGGCTATAAAAACTACCCATCCTTCGGTATCATTCTCGTTGCCTGCAATACTGTTTTTTACTTCCAGCTTAATCCATTGTACCGATTTTGTCCAGCGTAGAATTTCTTTACGTTCCTTAGTTGGACGAGTTGAAGGATGATGGCTGTTCATCAGGTAATTAATGTCAGCTACAACATATGCTGAATAACGCGAACGCATTAATGCTTCTGCAGTAGATGCTGGCTTTTTACCGGTTAAGATGGGATGGCAACAATCTTCGAATGACTTACCTGAGCCACAATAGCAATTCGTCATTCTACTTCAATTAACATTGGATTCTTCATGATGCGCTCTTCCATATCGTCAAATTTAAAATACCATGAATCTGACGATACCACTAACTGTGTATTTTTTATTCCGTCAACTATACGATATAGTATGGAGTGACTTGAATTTTTGAAAAAATCAATGGCGTCATCCACCATTATTAACTTAACCTTGGTTAATGGAATTCCGTTGATATTTACCAGTTCCTGCAAACGTTTGGTTGTTACAAAAAGTACATCCAGACCGTCATATATTTCATCTTTTTGATATTGTAATAACCCATGGTCAAAAGCAACAAAACTGCGAAGTTCTAATCCTTTAGCAAGTTTCTGAAATTGCTCTTCAGCTTCGAATGCTTTTTCTTTTGATGATACAATGACGATAGCTCTTGGTGCTTCTTCAAAAGGTTCTTTTAATTGTTGAATCAGGCCAATTAGCAAAGCAGTTGTTTTTCCACTTTTTTCAGGCGCAATCAAAAATAAATCAGCACCTGATTTAATTTTGGGTACAGCTAAACTCTGAATCTCACGAGGTTCTTTATCTAAACCCAGATTTATCATATTTGAAACCAGTTCAGGAATCAATTTTTTAAATTTCATATTGGCCTGTTTTTGCGGCAAAGTTAATAAATCGAGATTGAAGAAAGAAGTCTGAAGTGTACTTGTCGACGTGTCATTATAACATTATTGTTTGTTTTAATTTTAAACGTATAACATTTAGGTTTTCTTCACATGGATATGAGTATTCAATCCTGCATTTAATAGATCAGATAAAAATTGCAATAGCTATCTGTTTCTGTATTATATAATACGGTGTTTTCTTTGATGACTCCAATTTTTTATCTCAGCAAAAGTTGTTGGATAACCAACAGCATTTGCTATTTTTACAAGATTGACCAATTTCTAAAATACGGGATAGTGGAGCAAGCTAAAATAGACTATTTACAAAAGCAGATTGATCTTTATGCTAATGAGGAAATTAAGGCGAAGGGCAAAAAGCTGTACCTCGATGGTAAAGTCAACTATAGACTGTACAATAAAGAAACAGATACATACATATACTCTGTAAAAGGAGGTCAGAATTACAAGGTTCAATTGAGTAATCTGAGTACAAATAACTTAAAATGTAATTGTTCCTGCCCTTTTATCTGGGGTAATATCTGTAAGCACGGTATTGCATCCATCTATCATTTAATGGATTTTGGTGGTGCACAGGCTACTACACAACTTTCTGATGTTAAATCAGAAGAGTTAAGCTTGCGAACTCCCGACGGTTACTTACTCAAAGGATATA
Source organism: uncultured Carboxylicivirga sp. (assembly GCF_963674565.1). Lineage (NCBI taxonomy): Bacteria > Pseudomonadati > Bacteroidota > Bacteroidia > Marinilabiliales > Marinilabiliaceae > Carboxylicivirga > uncultured Carboxylicivirga sp. Next base: position 2,252,695 of record NZ_OY771430.1, on the reverse strand, counting down.
AGCAAATTACACTGGATGTTATCCGTGCAAATACTTTACCCAGTTTATTTAGTCGTTTTAGGTATTCTTATGGTTCTATCCAAATGGAAATTGGTGAGATAGAAAATAATAAGGTGGAGTTCGTTCTAAATTACGGCTACAAAGAAGATACAGTATGGTTTGAAAAAAAGAGTGATAATGTTTTTATCAATTCCGAAAATCAGACAACTGGAAGAGGGTTAGGTGAATCAGAGATTATCTGTTTGTTAAAGATAGCCAAGTGTAAAACTTCTGATCTGCTGGATGAACTGTTAAATCAGAAATACATAGATAACAGTCGTGAGTTGATGGAACAATATGGATTGCCATCCAATTCAAGTTTTCATCAGTTCTTTAAATTCCAGTTTCACCCGGATAAAGGATTAATTCCTGTAAATAAGGATACTACAATAGGTTTGTTGCCGGTTAATAATCCGATCAACAGCTTTTTGCAACCTTTAATCAGTGGTATTCAACCACCCAAATTAAAGTTGCAAAGCACAGAGGTAGATCTGAAGCAAGAGCGTGTAGTAGGCTTTTTAATGGAATTGCGTGAAGAAACATCAGAATGGGATAAGGATCCGTATTTCGAAGTAAAGGCAATCATTGGTAAACCCAATAAGGCACGTACTCAAATATCATCAAATCTGGAGTTTTATGATGGTAACGATGGTACGTTCAATGTAGAAAAACAACCTACTACCGATGAACTTTTCACATTACTTGAGCAGGAAAAATCGAAAGATAATCCTTATGAGTATTTTATGTGGCAGAGTAAGGTTATGCAGTTGCTGGCTCTTGAGCCATATATTTACATGCAAACCAGCAATTCCTATAAAATCAGAAAAACTGATTTAAGAAACATCAAGATCGCAACCAAACCTATCGATGCTTTTTATAAAGTGGTTGAAGACAGCGATTTTATCATGCTTCAGTTAAAACTGAGGATGGATGGAAAAGTTTTGCCGAAGGAGGTTATTAGTCATGTTTATAAAGGTCAATATGTATATGAAATAAGTAATCAGTTTTGCATTCCTCGTGATTTCAGAGTGGCCAACCTGATTAATAATCACTTGCATGATGTAAAAATGGTTCGCAGCCAAAAAGCTTTATTTTGGGAAAAGGTGGTTCGTCCATTGGCACAACATGTTGAAATTGATTTTTCTTCAGGAGCATATGTTGTTGAGGTTATTGAGCTTGATTTTCATAACAAAAGGGTTTACCTGAGTGAGAAAGAAAATTACCTGATTGTAACACCCGAGGTTGAGTACCATCACATGGTTTCTGTACCCTTGATAAATACAGGTGATATATTAATTGAAGAAGATGGTAAATGGATTCAGTACAAACGAAACTTTGAACTTGAAGAAGGATTTGCCGAATTTTTAAGTTCGTTGCATCCGCAGTTTGAAGAACAGATTGCCGAACGTAAATTCTATCTGCAATTCAATGAGTTTGTAGATGGCTTATGGTTTTACCGATTCTATGATTCATTGGTAAGAAACGATGTGGAAGTATTTGGCCTGAACGAACTGAAGAAGTTTAAATATTCGCCACATAAAGGTAAAATAAGTACCACAATATCTTCGGGTACCGATTGGTTTGAGGTGGATGTGCAGGTTAGCTTTGGTGATAACTTTGTACAACTGGCTGATATTCGTAAGGCAGTTAAAAACAACCAGCGCTATATTCAGTTAAGCGATGGATCAGTGGGTATCTTACCCAAAGAATGGTATCATCGATTTGAAAAATACTTCCGTCACGGGGAGGTGCAGGATAATAAGCTGACAGTCTCAAAACTTGGATTCTCTATCATTGATGAATTGTTTGATAGTATCGATAACAATGATGTGTTGATGGAGTTAAGTGAGAAGCATCGACGTTTATCAAATTTTACCAGAATTGAAGAAACCACCATTCCAGAATCCATCACAGCAGAATTACGTCCTTATCAGAAAGAAGGTTTAAACTGGTTGAACTTTCTGAATGAGATGAAATGGGGTGGAATTCTTGCCGATGATATGGGTTTGGGTAAAACATTACAGGTACTTACCTTTTTACAACATGTACTTAAGAAAAACAGAGATACCAACCTGATTATTGTACCTACATCGTTGCTTTTTAACTGGGAAAACGAGATACGTAAGTTTGCTCCCGAATTAAACGCTTATTATCATTATGGTGTTGGGAGGGCAACTGATTCAAGCGTATTTACTGGGTATGATGTAGTGATTACCAGCTATGGAGTACTGCTTCGCGATGTACAGATGTTGAGTAGCTTTCATTTTAACTATATCATTCTGGATGAATCACAGGCTATTAAAAACCCTTCATCACGTCGTTACAAAGCTGCTTGTTTGTTAAAAGGCTATAACCGATTGGCATTGACTGGTACACCAATTGAAAACAGTACTTTTGATTTGTATGCCCAGATGAGCTTTGTGAATCGTGGTTTTTTGGGAGGTGTAACCGCTTTTAAAGAAAACTATTCAAATCCGATTGATAAGGATAGTGATGATATCCGGGCAGCAGAACTTCAGAAGTTGATCAATCCTTTTGTATTACGCCGGACTAAAGAGATGGTGGCAACCGAATTGCCCGATAAAACAGAAGACGTAATTTATTGTGAGATGGAACCTGCACAGCGAAAGGTGTATGATGCCTATCGAAACCATTTTCGCAATAAACTGATGGGGCAGATTGAAACTGATGGTTTGGCCAAGTCTAAAATGATGGTTTTGGAAGCTTTAACCCGTTTGCGTCAGATATGTGATTCTCCAAGATTGTTAAATGATGAGAGCATTGATACCAATGCATCAGTTAAAATTGATGAATTGGTTCAACATATCACCGAAAAAACGGCCAATCATAAATTGTTAATCTTCTCCCAGTTTGTAAAGATGCTTGGCTTAATTCGTGATGAATTACAAAAACGAAATATCAAGTTTGAGTATCTGGATGGACAAAGTTCAACCAAACAGCGTGAAGCTTCGGTTAACAATTTTCAGGATGATCAGGAACTACGTGTTTTCTTAATAAGTTTAAAGGCAGGAGGTACAGGTCTTAATCTTACTGCCGCTGATTATGTCTACATTGTTGATCCATGGTGGAATCCTGCAGTAGAGAACCAGGCCATCGACCGTTGCTATCGCATTGGACAGGATAAAAAGGTTTTTGCTTATCGAATGATTTGTAAGAATACAGTAGAGGAAAAAATTCTGAAACTTCAGGAAAAGAAAACAAAGATTGCCAATGATATTGTTCAGACTGATGAAAACATTATGAAGAACATTGGTTTGGATGATATTCAGGATTTGTTTTCGTAATTAATCTTTCTTGGCATTGCAATTGCGCTACGTGTAAGAGTAAAGTGTTGTCTTGGCTATAACTGCTGATAAATGGGCAATTAAACTTTACTCTTCCTACTTAAATGTAGGATTTTTGGAAATGTGTCAAACAAAAATGTAAAACAGTAGCCTATGTCAATCGGAAATGCAATTAAATTTATTAAAACAGTTGATACAGACGATAGTTTTCGCAAGTCACTGTACCGTGTTAAGGGTGGTTGGGATGGATTGAATAATTTTCTGCACCAACGCGACCTGTTTTATTCACCTGATGAATTTGAAGAGGCTTTTAATCACTTGCATACGCAATGCCAGTTTGAAGAGCAGGCCGACAGATTATACAATGTTTTGAACTTATTAAAACTTGTATTGCAGGAGCAATAAGCATTATTAACCTAAAAACAAATGGAAAATGACTAATGTAACATATCGTTCACTAACAGAAATTAAAGATTTAATTGAAGATTTGGGATTCGCCATCTCGTATCCTTACGATGATTTGATCTTTATCGACAGCAATGCATTTTTGGTTCAGTTCGATGATTCAAAGAAGTTTAGTTACTTCATTCATTTTAATAGTGAGTTAAAGGATGGAGCTAAAGAGAATCTTAAGCAACAATTGCTTGAGAGTAAGAAAGCCAAAAATCTTAAGATTGAATTTAAAGGAAGTTATACTATCAAACAGTCTTCAGAAGACGAACAGATAGATATTGTTTTTGGAAATTAAGTTGAGTAAAAATAATATGTGTAGGCCTCGGTTTTTCCGGGGCTTTTTTGGTTTGAATAATCGTATTGTATTCATAAGGTGCCAGTGTAAAGGTTTATAATTGATTGACTAAAATGTTTTTTGTATCTTTTGTTAGATAAAGGCCGACGTACAGTGAACGGGGATATTTTTGAACGACTAAATCAGTTATCATGAAAAAGAATCCATTTGTACTCGCCATCTTGGGGCTTGTATTCGTCATCATTGTAGGTGCAGTTAATACCACTCTCAATGATTATTTTTTAGCTGGTTCACAACCCGGAGAATCAGGAAATTTTGAAAGCCCAAATCAATGCAATAACTGTCATGGAGGTTATGATCAGTTGGTTGAGCCTGTTTATAACTGGCGTGGGAGCATGATGTCGCAGGCAGCCAGAGATCCTTTGTATCTGGCAAATTTGGTTATTGCAAACCAGGATGCTCCCGAGTCTGGAGATTTATGTATTCGCTGCCATGCACCGGTAGGATGGTTAAGCGACCGGTCGGAACCAACAGATGGTTCAGCATTAACAGATGGTGATATGGAAGGAGTACAATGCGATTTCTGTCATAAATTAGTAAAACCAACTCCCATAGGTGTTAATCCCTTTCCGGATGATGTCAATTATACCGAACAGACTTATGCAGCAGATCAGGATTACCTATCAACTATAACAGATATACCACCACACGAAGGTAACGGTATGTATGCCGTACACTCTAGTGCTGATAAAAGAGGGCCATTTATAGATGCTGCTGCTAAACATCAAATGGGTTATTCACCCTTTCATTCTCAGGCAGCAATATGTGGAACGTGCCATGATGTAAGTAATCCGGTATTTAACAGGAACGATGACGGTATTTATGTACCCAATCAGCTAAATCAATCTGTTTCTGACTTTTCGAAGTACACGATGTTTCCCAGTGAACGTACTTATAGTGAGTGGTTAATGAGTTCTTTTAATTCCCCGGAAGGAGTTTATTCCGAAGCATTTGGTGGCAATAAGGCAAATGTTTCAACTTGTCAGGATTGTCATATGCAGGATGTATCAGGTTACGGAGCCAATAAAAGTGGAACTCCGTATCGTAATAATTTGCCACTACACGATTTTACGGGAGGAAATACATTTGTTTCAAAAATGGTAGCTCAATTATATCCTGATATAATAGATCCATTGGCTTTGACTGCAGGGGAAATAAGAGCCAACTATATGCTGAATAATGCAGCTTTGCTTCAATTGGAACTTATTAATGAAGATGATGCTATAAAGGCAGAGGTGATGGTGATCAATCAAACAGGTCACAAATTACCTTCAGGTTATCCCGAAGGAAGGCGAATGTGGATTCAACTTCAGGCTTTCAATGCATTGGGGGCGTTAGTATACGAATCGGGTGCTTATGACAATACAACCGGGGTTTTAACTAAGGAAAATACAAAGATTTATGAAATTAAGTTAGGAATGAGTGAAGATGTGGCAACACTGGCCAGTGAAGATGGAATAAAAGAATATCAAGCGAGGGAATCTTTTCATTTTGTTTTAAATGATATGGTAGTGAAAGATAACAGAATACCACCCATGGGATTTACCAATACCAATTTTGAAGCCATTCAGATTCCTGTTGTGGATTACGAATACGATGATGGCCAGTTCTGGGACGAGACTGAATATATTTTACCGCTTGAAACAGATCGTGTCAATGTAAAACTGATGTATCAAACCATCTCAAAGGAATATGCTGAATTTTTAAGGGATGAGAATACTACCAACAATGCAGGTCAGGTATTTTATGATCTTTATGTCGAGAATGGAATGTCAGCACCTGTAAAGATGGTCGAGAAAGATGTATATATCGATAATTCAACGCAGACAGATAATAGTACTTTTGATGATGTAAAATTAAGTATATATCCTAATCCAACCAGAGGCCAGATACAACTTAAATTGAACCTTCAGAAGGAAGAAAAAATTGATGTAAGAATATATAACATGTCGGGTCGCTATATAAGAACTTTAATTAACAGACAAATGTCGCCGGGTCAGTATGTTGAAGATTTTGATTTGTCTGATCTTAACAAAGGAATGTATTTGATTCGTTTACAGGAAGGGCAGAAAGAACTCTCACAGAAGATAATTATTAGATAAAATTGGGAAAAAGATTCATTCATGGAGCATCAGATTTATCTGGTGCTCTTTTTTTGTGAATTACATTAAACAGACTGATTGGTCTACCCGAATTTTTCCTGTTTTAATGTAAAAAATAACCGTTTCCACATGAAGTAATGATAAGGATTGAAAATAAATATTAGTTTTGGCTTCAATTAAAAATACCCTTCGTTTAAGAAAATCCAGATCTAATCGAATTGATTTTTTAACGAGAGTCTTGAAGTAAATGCTGTATCAATGAAATGTAAAAAAATCAAGATTGCCCTTTATGGGTTAATTGCGTCATTTATGTTTTTATACTCGTGTGAACGAGATGAAGTGAATCTGAATGAAAATGAAACCAATGAGCAACAAGTAGATGCTTCTGTAATGGTTCAGGGAATTGTTCGGATAAAACTACAAAGAACAACATCAAAATCAATGAATGTATCCTTGAAGTCAGGTAAGGTTAAAACTGACATCAGTAATATGGATACATTGTTTAATTCCATTGGTGTAACTTCTTTCAAACGAACCTTTCCTTATGCCGGTAAATTCGAAGCCAGAACGGTTGCCAGTGGATTGGATCTTTGGTACGATGTAAAATATGATACAACACAAGTTAGGTTAGCCAGTGTTTTAAACAGGTTTACGAATCTAACTGAGGTTTCAATATCGGAAGGTGTACCTACCGTTAAATCTACAGGTTATAAATTTAAGTCACTTGAAAAAGTTGTAGAAAAAGCAGCTGTTTTAAAATCATCATCAGCAACTTATCCTTTTGATGATTATTTTCTTGGGTTACAATGGCATTACGATAATGATGGTAGCCTGGATGATGCAATTGCCGGTTGTGATATTAACCTGTTTGCTGCATGGAAAATTCAGACAGGAACAGCGGATGTTATAGTTGCTGTTGTGGATGGAGGAATAGATGTTACCCACGAGGATCTGGCAGATAACATTTGGATTAACGAAAATGAAAGCGAAAATGATCTGGATGATGATGGAAATGGATATGCTGATGATATTCATGGGTATAATTTCGTAAGTAATACAGGAACAATTGCTGCTCACGAGCATGGAACACATGTGGCTGGTACGATAGGAGCAGTAAATAATAATGGTATAGGGGTTTGTGGAATAGCAGGTGGAGATGGTACAACTCCCGGAGTTCGGTTAATGTCGTGCCAGGTTTTTGAAAGTGATGAAAACGGTGATGATATAAGTGCAGATAATTTTGCAGCAGCTATTAAATATGGTGCGGATAATGGAGCCATAATTTCTCAAAATAGTTGGGGTTATGATGGAATAACAACTATTCCAACTCATATGAAAGATGCCATTGACTACTTTATTGAGTATGCTGGTGTGGATGAAAATGGAATTCAGGTTGGACCAATGAAAGGCGGAGTAGTGATTTTTGCTGCGGGTAATGAAGCCTCTACGATAGGCATACCTGCAAGTTATGAGCCTGTAGTGTCAGTTGCTGCTATTGCACCTGACTATAAAGCGGCTTATTATACAAATTACGGGAGTTGGGTGGATATTTCAGCCCCTGGAGGTACTTATGATGATAATGGAAGATATCAGGAAGCAAATTATATGATAGCAAGTACTTACCCTGATAACAGTTATGTTTGGAGTATGGGAACGTCAATGGCTTGTCCTCATGTTTCAGGTGTGGCAGCTTTAATTGCTTCAGAGTATGGAGGTGAAGGCTTTACTCCAACCAATCTTAAAAAGAGGCTGTTGAAAGGTGCTGTTGATCTTGATTCATACAATCCGGATTATGTTGGACAATTAGGTGCAGGCATAATAAATGCCGCTGCGGCTTTAAAATCAGAAACGCCACCTGAAAATAATCAGGCACCTGTAATAAGTTCAGAAAGTGGATCAGTTTTTACACAAAAAGCTCATGAAACCAAACAGTTTAAATTCACTATTGATGATCCTGAAGGACACGATGTAAGCTGGAATTTATCTGATGAATCCGGATATGCTGTAGCTTCTGGCAACGATACAGAAGCTCTTATTACAATTGTTGGATTGACAACACCAGCTGGTACTTATTCAGCAACTATTACAGCTCTGGATGAATGGGGCGGATCTTCAACTTTCGATTTCACCTATACAGTTCAAGAGAATCATGCGCCTGTAGTAATTAAACAGTTTGGGAATACTTATCTAGGAGATCCCGGAGATAGATATACATATTATTTAACTGAATTCTTTACTGATGAAGATGGTGAGACGCTATCATATTCTTTGTCTTATGATGAATCTATGATGTCGGCCAGTGTAAGTTACGGTGCATTAACAATTGAACCGGATTCATACGGACTATCAACGTTTACAATAAATGCTTCAGATGCATTAGGTGAAACGGTTTCATTATCGTTTCAATTAATGATTAGGGATGATTCAAATGAGATTGATCTTTATCCAACACCTGTGGTTGATAAATTAAATATACGAATGGGTGAATCAGTCGATGGGAATGTAAATGTGGAGATATATAATAGTAATGGTGTATTAAAAGATATCAAAAGTGCTGCTATTTCTACTTTCTCACCGGCTCAGATTGATATGAGTAGCCTTATAAGTGGTACATATACCTTAAAGATAAAATACGACACTCAAACCTTTAAAAGAAATATTGTGAAGTTATGATAAGATCAATAATAGTAGCAGCATTGCTAACCCTTTTTATCAGCACAACTAATGCACAGTCAGGATCGTTTTTATCGGTACCTGTCGATGCTAGAAGTGTGGCTTTAGGTAATACTTATATTACTTCTTCTCCTTCCAATGGAATTTATACCAATATGGCAGCGTATGCTTTAGAAAATAATAAATTGGATGTTGGATATACCTACCGACCATGGTTAAATGATTTGTATGATGGATATTCGTTAAATAGTTTTACTGCAGCCTATTCATCTGGATTTAAGCATTATTTTTCTGTTGGTTATAAGAAATTTACAATGCCTTCTTTCCCTATTGCCGATGCTAATGGTAATATCGATGGTGAGTATTCTCCGTTTGAGTCTTCGATAGGTTTGGGTTATGCTTATAAAATAAATGAAGTAACTGCTTTTTCGGTAACTCTGAATTATTTGAATAGTGACTTGTATGAAAGTTATTCAGCCAATGCTTATTATGCTGATTTAGGTTTTAAAAGCAAATATAAGCAGTTGAATTATGGAGTTATGATTCGTAATATAGGTTCAAAATTAAGTTATTCGCAAGGAGAGAGCAGTCTGCCGTTAACTTTTGCTGCCGGATTTGGGTATGAACGGAATTTATCTGAAAATCATTCTCTTACTGGTCAGTTAGAGACCGCTTATTTAAGTGGAAACGAAAATGAAAAAGGGCAAACTGTTGGACTTGGTGTTGAATATAGTTTCAAGAAGCTGATTAATTTAAGAGCCGGATATCATAATAGTCATGAAGATGTTGGGTTGAGTTTTTACAGTGTTGGTTGTGGTGCTCGCTTAGGTGGTTTTCATATTGATTTCGCTTATTTGTTAGGTGATACTGCACTTAATAATAGCTATTGTTTTTCAGTTTCCTGGAAAATGTAAAGAACTATTTTATAAATGATTTTAAAGGACATGATTCATTAGAGATCATGTCCTTTTTTTACATATTATCTGGTAGATAATCTTACAGGTTCGGCTTCTGAGATTAACTTCGGATAGATCTCTCTTACAGCATCTTTCTCTTCTTTCTTCAACTTTGAGTATTCTTTACCAAATTTATTTTTAGCCAGATCATTACGTAACTCATTAAAGGCTCTTAATATTTCATTCTGGACGGTCAAATAGGTTTGATATTGAGTATCATTGGCTGTTTGCAGCGAAATAACCCCTTTGCTAACTTCACTTGGTCCAAAGAACGTAATTGTTTTAATTTCTTTTTCCGATAATTTTGGATCATTCTCGGGGTTGAGGATGAATTTTTTGGTGGCTTCAGTTAATTGAGAAATATCCATTAGTTGTTTTTCAACCATCAACTGATTATCGGCATTTACCAAAACTTCAAATACATTTCGATCGTTTTTTGCCTGATTGGTAGGATCCGGCTCTTCCTGATAGGGTGGAAGCAGTGTTCCAATTCCAGTGTCGGTATCCATGGTAGTTGCTACCAGGAAGAAGATTAATAATAAAAACGCTATGTCGGCCATTGAGCCGGCGTTTACTTCTTGTGTTTCTCTTGTTTTCATAATGGTATCATTAATTATGGTTTGTAATTAATGACCCTGCAAATGAATTTGCGATTACACAATTGTAATATACAAAAAATATTCTTTTATGATAAGAATAGTCAAATTAGTTTTGTATGAAATAAGAAAGAGACTTCTTCATTTGAGGAAGTCTCCTCTCATATTTTAAATTTAGTTTTATACTATCGCAAGTTCATTTACTTCAGCAGCCTGAAGCATAAAATTATGTAACTCATAATTTTTTATAAAAGGTGTCAGCTTCTCACTGCCTGCACCAAACATGGCTAATTCAACAAAATCAGCTGAGTGGTTCATGCCCGACCAACCAACTGATGTATAATTTTTCTGGATCTGCGCCAGGGGCTCGAAAGGAAGGTTATAAGCATTATATAATCCTTCTTCATGCGAATCGTAAGCTTTTAGAAGTTGTCTGGCTTCATCTTCTGAAATCACAATGTTTTGGGCATGTTGAATTCGCTCAATCACATGCGATGGTTTATCATTTTTAGTGATACCAAATAAAACCCAGTCGTTGGTGTGTTTAACATTAAACAAAGTTTCAAATTTAGTATCCACCTTATCACTTTTAATAAGCCCTGGATTGGCATTTCCGTGATCAGATGTGATTATTACCAAAGTGTCATCACGTCCTTCTGCAAATTTGATGGCTTCTGCAACAGCATTATCAAAGTCAATTTGCTCATAAATCAAGCCTGTTGTATCGTTTGCATGAGCTGCCCAGTCAACCTTACCACCTTCAACCTGTAAAACAAATCCTTCAGGTTGATCACCCATAAGTTCGATAGCTTTTCGGGTCATCTCAGCTAATGTAGGTATCTTTGCCTTTAGTTCAGCATCATTCTCCAAATCCAGGCTGTATGGCAAACCATCTTCATGAAAAACACCTATAACAGGTTTTCCTTTAGTAGCATTAGCCATTTGTTGCTTGTTTCTAACCACCTGAAAACCGGCATTTTCAAAATCGCCAAATATATCTTTTTTATCTTCCCGTTTACTGCCATCGAAATACTCAGTTCCTCCACCCATCATAACATCAAATTGAAGCTCCAGGTATTTAGAGGCAATTTTATCCTGCATGTTTCTGTGTTTGAAATTGACAGAAAACCCTGCAGGGGTAGCGTGAGTAATGGGAACGGTTGTAACACATCCAACAGCCTTGCCCGCATCTTTAAATTTCTGCAGAATAGGTTTGTTAAACGATCCGTCGGGATTAACATTTAATGTGCTGTTGTTAACTCTTCGTCCACTTCCCCAGGCCGATGAACCTGCTGCCGAATCGGTAACCAGCGAATTGGCTGAAGCCGTATCTACAAAGGCTTTGGTGACTCTGTTATTACGATATAAATCAATCCATGTGCTGCCTCTTCCTTCTTTTTTCTGAAGTAGCAAATCAGCCATATTTAAAGTCCCAGAACTCATACCATCACTCACCATAAAAATGATGTTACGGGCTTTTTTTGAAACTGTATTTTTACAACTCGAAAGTATTGTAGGCGTTGCCAGTGCTCCGGTTATTGCTGTTAATAATCCGGTATTAATAAAATCTCTCCTTTTCATCTTTTTTCTTTTGAAAGGGTGAAAATAGAAAATTCGATCTAACTATACTTTAAAGAATGATTAAGAATTTAAAAATAATTGTAATCAGGCAATTAGTTGGTTGATTCATTATTAAGTATGATATTTACCTTAATTAATCGGGGTATCTGCAAAATCAGAATTAATAAAACTTATAATTTTCATTTATCCTTGTATATAACCTTAATACCCTAAATCTATGAGACTCACAAAAATCAAGCTTAATTTTATTATCGACATTGTTATGTTCATCGTTATGATGATGGTGGTAGGTGTCGGTTTTTTAATGGAATATATGCTTATTCCCGGTTCACAACGTCATGATGTTTACGGTAGAAATGTTGAACTGTATTATTGGGGTTTCGATCGGCATCAATGGGGTGATGTACACCTTATTTTAGGTTTGACACTTGTATTCTTACTGATCCTTCATATTGTTTTTCACTGGAAATTAATTGTAGCTATTTATAAAAGAATGTTTGAGGGTAGAGTTTTAAGAATTTTACTAACAATAGCCATTATAATTATTACAGTTCTGCTTGTAATTGCTCCTCTTTTTCTTAAACCTCAGGTTGTGGAAGGCAGCAGTAGTCATGGTCGTGAGGATAGAAATGAATTAAGACGTAATGATCATTCAATAAATGAAGGAACTACATTTAATAAATCCGAACACGAAGATTATACAGTTGAGATTTATGGTTCAGTGTCACTTCAGGAAGTTGCAGATAAGTACCTTATTCCTGTTGAAGATTTAGCATCGGCAATTGATGTGCCAGTATCAATGAGTGGTGAGCGATTGGGCAGGTTAAAGAAAGATTATGGCTTTGATATGAATGATTTAAGAGACTTTGTTGAAGAGAGAATAGCAAAAAAATAAGTTTTTGACTTTGTAGAAATACATTCATTTTATTTCTATAACGTAAAGTTTTGCATTCAGTCAAATAATCTTAATAACTAGTGAATTATATTGTAAATAGACTTTCCATATCGTATTTGTTTTCGTAATTTATATATTAGGGAAATCAATCATCTAACTGGATCAGACAAATGAGCGATTTTTTTGATATTGTACTTGAAAACGATATGGATTTGTCTGTGGATTATCCACATTGCCTTGCTCAGCTTATTTTCGAGGTTCAGGAGCAAAGAAATGAGAATGCTGATATTATACTGAGTCATATAGGCAATTACTACAAAGAGATTAACCTGCCAAAGTTTCGGTACATACTTTTTGAGCTATATAAGCATTTTAAAGATAAAGGTTTAGCTGCTGGAGATACAGTTCTTTTAGCCAGTATAGCCGGGAATAATGAGTTATATATCGCTTTACTTTTTGCTGCTCTTACGTCCTATGGAATCAGGGTTTTATTGCCTATGTTCGTTGAGGTTAGTGATGTGCAGGAGTGGATTCAACAAACCCATTGCAAGTGTATTGTTTTACCGGAATCAGAAATAAACGGACTACATCAACATGACAACGAAAAAAAGCAGGTAAAAAGTCTAAAGGGTATTGCCAATGAACTCGGATTATTAATTTTAGATATCAACAAGGATCTGAAGTTGAATGAGCTGATTGATGAAGAACCTGATGACACTGATTATACCTGTAGTCCAATCTATGTTGAGATCAAAGAAAAGACATCGCTAAAAACAGAGGCTTTATTAATTACAACTTCTGGTTCGTCTGGCAAATCAAAGCTGATCCATTATAACCAGCAGGGATTCATCTTTAACTGCTTAAGCTGGCAACAAGCGGGTTTTTATAATCACAATGTTATGGGTGGCAGGTGTTTTACGCCAATGTTTAACCACACTATGGGCATTCGTTCCTTTTTTAATGCAATATGGACTGGTAATCCGATCTGTATCATTAATACAGAATGGTTTGTTGAAAAGCCTGAAATTGTCAGGTATTTTCTTTTACAGATGAAACCGGAACATATTACCGGAGGTCCTTCAGTATATAAACTTTTTCTGGAGTTGATGCGGTTCTTTCCTGAGTTAAAGGAAGTCTTGTCAAAATCATTTAAAACTTTAATATCCAGTGGTGCAAGGATTGATGAAAATACAATTCAGGAAATTGAATCAGCATTTGGTATAAAAATACACAATGCCCTTGGTACAACGGAAACACAGCAAGTACTAAATACTTTGTTACATAAGAATGATAGTCTTAAGTATCGTGAGTCATTGGGAGCTCCCCTGCCTGGTGTGAAATTGGGACTTAAGAAGATAGAAGGATCGAAAGATGAATATGAGCTTTTTCTGAAGTCAAAATTTGGGATGAGTTGTATTAGTGATGATGCTTTTGACGATTCAGTGCCACCTGTTGGCTACTTCGAAACAGGTGATGTTGTTAGTTTAAAAACAGACAATCTGATTTATTATGAAGGAAGAAAAAAATCTGATTTTATTAAAGATGGATTTGGTGTTAAGATTCCGATAAAGGTATTATACGGATATTATCAACCACTTGAATCGGTAAGTAAACATATTGAGTTTTTTCCTATCAAAGGAATTGCCGGATTAGCAGCCTTACTTTTTATAGACGAAAATAAATTAGAAAGAGGTAAAGTTGTTGAAAAGAGAATAATTGATAAATATTCGGCTCGAATAACAGAAATTAACAACCGACTCAGCAGTACTTTAGAGCCTTTCGAATTTCGTCATCGGACAATTATTCGGTTTGTATTGATTAATGATATTGTTCCGGCAACAGTAAAGGGAAATGTTTCGAGGTTTTTGCTACGAAAGCATTATTCAAAGGAGATTAGTAGTCTAACCGAGATATTTACAAACGGAGAAATAATAAACTTCGTTAAAAACAAAGAAGAGCAGGTTACCTCGTTTTCCTATTATCATAATCCAAGGATGGGAGAGATGCTTAAGGCATTAGGTATGGATTATACTTATCACAGGGCAAAGAAGGATTCATTATTTACCATGAAAAATGATGAGGAAGTGGAGATTCTTGATTTTACAGGGGGCTTTGGAACCAATTTGCTTGGTCACAACAATTCACAATTAAAAGAGACCTTATCGGACTTTATTAGTCATGATCAAATACCTTTATCTGATCAGGGAAGTA
The DNA here is from genome assembly GCF_963674565.1 of uncultured Carboxylicivirga sp. Classification (NCBI taxonomy): domain Bacteria; kingdom Pseudomonadati; phylum Bacteroidota; class Bacteroidia; order Marinilabiliales; family Marinilabiliaceae; genus Carboxylicivirga; species uncultured Carboxylicivirga sp. The sequence goes on along the minus strand of NZ_OY771430.1, from coordinate 2,237,529 downwards.
TTCAAAGGCCCATTGGTGAATTGGCTCAGAAACTTAATGACATCGTTGGGAAATCTACAGGTAAAGTGTTTAATGTTTTGTTTGGCTCAACAGGTTCTGAGGCCGTTGAGTTAGCTTTACATCATGCTTATCTGGAGTGGGTAAATCAATTCGATAAAATAAAGGAGAACCAGTATCGACAATTTGGAGCAGAAGCCGGCTCCTTGCTTTCCGAAATTTGGGATGAGAATTATACGATTATAAAAGAAACTAAACCATCCTTTATTTCTTTAAAAGAAGGTTTTCATGGTCATACACTTGGTTCTCGCAATTTCTTAGGTAATAACAAAAAGAGACAAAAATTCTCGGCTATTTTAGGTTTCAATACAATCTTTATTGATGATAAAGCTGAAGACTGGAAAGAAAGACTGGAAGAAGCTATTGGTGTTTATACCATTCAACTTAAACAAATAGTATATCGTAATAAGGAACTGATTGTCGAAAAGTTTGCTTTTGACTCTGTGGTTGGTGCTATTGCAGAGCCTATTGTCGGTGAAGGAGGTATCCGTTGTGTCGATTATAATGTATTACAACAGCTTTCAGAATATTCATTTCCACTCATCATCGATGAGATTCAAAGTGGATTGGGACGATCTGGTTCGTTTCTGGCTTCTGAAGGTATTAAGGGCGATTATTATCTGTTTGCAAAAGCACTCGGAGGTAATTATCAGAAGATTTCTGCTGTTTTGATTGATAAGCAGCATTATTACGAGAAATTTACTGATTATTATAGTTCAACTTTTGCAAATTCAGGTTTGGCTGCATCAATGGCCATAGCAACTCTTGATATAATTGAAAAAGAATACTTGGCTGATAAATGTACAGAAAAAGGAGCTTTTATCCAAAGTGAATTGGATAAACTTAGGCATAGATATCCCGAAATCATTCAAAAAATAGAAGGAAAAGGATTAATGCAGGGTATCTGGTTTTGTGATTTCTCAAAGCAAAGTAATTTCCTTTTACGATGTTTTTACAATGAGAAAAATTTAGGTTTACTATTTTCATCATATCTGCTAAACAGGTTCAATATCCGCATTCTGCCTTCTTTATCAGCACCCAATGTTTTAAGGGTTGAGCCATCTGCCTATATAACCAACGAAGAGGTTTTAAAACTGGTTGAAGCCTTTGATCAGTTGTGCAATGACATTCGCGAAAACAATATGTATAGTCTGGTAAAGTCATTGATGAGTGACGATCCATTTTTAGACAATAAAGGAATGATAGTTTCTGATTTTCTGAATACAGAAATAGAAGAACCTGCGGAAGGAGCTGAAAAGGTCGCTATGATTGCTCATTTTGTGCATCCCACATTGGAACTCCGAAACCTGGGTGAGGAATATTGCAAGGCTTCTGATACAGGTCTTTGGCTTTTGTTTAATAAACTTCAGGTGTTAATGCAGATGAAACCGGTTGTGTTGTTTTCAAAAAACATTCTGAAAAATAAGATCCACTTTAGCCTGATATTGTTACCGGTTGATTCAGCCATTCTTGAAAAATATTATCGTCAGAATAAACAGAGTGAGATCATTAAACATGTTCAGAAATGTGTTGATCTGGCTGTGTCTTTAGGCATTAAAACCATTAGTCTGGGAGCATACACCTCAATCATAAGTAATAACGGATTGTCCTTGGTAAATTCTAATGATATTAAGATCATCACGGGAAACACTCTTACGGCAGCCTGCGGTATTAAGCGAATCGTGGAAACTATTCATGCAATGAAGATGAATAAGGAAATCAGAGGTGCCATAATTGGTGCTGCCGGTAATATTGGATCCATTATTACAGAACGCTTAGTTGGAGAAGATATTAATTGGGAAGAAATCATCTTGCTAGGTAGAAATCAAAACAAGTTAAATCAATTATTGGGTGATCTTAAAACTGAGTTAAATGATAATGTCGATAAAGTAAGAATCGGTGTAGGGATGGATGAATTGAAAAACTGCAACCTGATTATAACTGCTTCCAATACAAATGATCCGTTGGTTTATCCACATCATGTAAGTAACAACGAAAAGATTGTAATTTGTGATGTTTCAGTTCCTTCTGCAATTTCTGAAGATGTGCAGATTATGGAAAATGTTACTTATCTTTCTTTTGGTTCAAGAATTACATTACCAGGAGAAAAGGATTTTTTCATGGGCTCTAAAACAGCCAAGGGGACTATCTACTGTTGCGGTGCTGAAGCTATTTTAAATGGTCTGGAACCTATTCAATCGTCATTAATAGGCAAAATAAGCAGAGAAGGAGTCGAAGAAGTGACCCGGTTAGCCCGGAAGTATCATTTCTTTGACAAGATAGAGGATGCCGAAACATTTAAAACAACATAATATGAATCCTCTGTTTGATTTTGGATTATCTCAGGAAGACGTCGAGTCAGAAGAAAAGGCACTGAAACTGAAGAATGGTGACTACCTTTTATCAATCACAAGTGCAGGAGATGTAGCCTTAAATTTACTGGCCCGAAATAGTGTTAAAATCAAATGTATCGATATAAATGAGAATCAAAATCAATTACTAAAGCTTAAAATTAAAGCACTTCAATATCTTGAACCTGCAGAAGCCGCTGGTTTTTTAGGGTTTATCCCTCAACAAAAGGACGTTAGGTTAAAATATTACAATAAATTATCAACCTCGTTTACCACTCATGAATCAGAATTTTGGGAAAGAAACAGATTGGCAATAGAAAAAGGAGTAATTAATGCCGGAAGATTTGAGCAATACATGGCGCGTTTTAATACTATTGGTTTGGCCATTGTAGGAAAGAAAAAGATACAAGGATTACTGGAGTTGGATGATGTAAAAGATCAATATTCATACTTCGATAAAAAGCTCAATACAAAACGACTCAATAAACTATTTCAAATAATATTTCACCCCAGAATTTATAAGGGAAATGCAATAGCTGAGCAAGGATTTATGAATTCAGGTAAGAATAATATTGCTGAGTTCTTTTTTCAACGATTCAGAGACTTTTGTTGCTCTACTCTGGCTTATAAGAATTACTTTTTACAATATACTTTCTTTGGAAAAGTATTATTTAAAGATGCTTTACCAGATTATCTGACTGAAGCAGGAGTGAAAAATATCAAAAGAAATCTCCCGGAATTATCTATTGAAACGATAGCAATAAAACAGTTTCTTGAAAAAAGTCAGCCTAGAGATTTTAATAAGTTTCATCTCTCCAATATTAGCGATTGGGTTAATAAAGAGGAATTTGATGATCTAATGAAATTGGTCTTTCAAGTATCTGCAAACAATGGAAGAATCAGCTCAAGGTTTATTCATTATTTGCATACAATGCCGTATGAAATATCAGAGCATGTTATTCCTGATAGATTTTTAGGGAATGAGATTATTAAAACAGATCGCTATCCTTTTTATAATATTATACCTTATGTGATTAAAAAATAATAGGATACTTTGGATCGAATCTCAGAAACTATCATACAAATGAGATTCGATCCGAATAAAGGTATTGAAAACAAGATCGAGTCCAAGAAATCAGATATGATAAAAAACAGATCAAAATATACAGTTGCACCTTTAGATCGTTCCTATAATCAGCAAATGCTTGATATTTTGAAGTCGTGTCCGATCAAATCAGGTGGTTTTGAGATATGTTTCGACAGGGAGCCTGATGTTTTTAAATTGGCAGATCTAAAGTATAATCCTGTCAAATATATCGGATTCTTTAAGGATGAGAAATTAGTAGGGTTTATCCTGATGGGTTATCATCAGGCCTATATCAATGGTAATGCCCGTGAAGTTTATCACTTCACCGATTATTACGTAATGAAAGAAGCCAGGAGTAAAGGTTTTTTTTATAAAGCCTCGGAGTTGGTTTTTAAGGATGCTGTTGTAGGTTATGCAATAATCATGCAGGGTAACAATGACGCATTGAGTCATGTGTCGCGACGACACAAGAAATTTCTATACGTTCCTTTTTCAAAAATAACTGGAACACTGGATGTGCGAAATATTCTGGTTACCTTTAAAAAGAAAGAATCCCTGAAATATGATATTAGAAAGGCAACTGAAAAAGATATTCCAGCGATTATTGAGTTATTAAAAACAGAATATTCAAATCGCCTTTTCGGACAGTGTGTCGATGAATCAACATTCAGAGCTAATTTAGATAAAAAGCCAGGATTAACAATTGAAAATTATTATTTGGCAGAAAAAGATAATAAGGTAGTTGGTGTATGTGCAGCATGGGATACTGGTTCTTTTAAGCAGACACGTGTATTAAAGTTGAGTTTGAATCTTAGAATGACCAGGTTTGTCTATTTTGTTTTAGCATATTGGTTTGGATTTCCAACCCTTCCCAATAAGGGAAACTGTTTTAAGGAGGTATACCTGACAGATTATGCGGTAAAGGATAGGAATCCTGATATTATGAAAGCTTTGCTTGTTCGTATTTATAATGAATATAGAAATAAGAAGTACAACAGTGTTATTTTTGGCAGCAGTGAAGATGATCCATTACTAAAAGCAACACAAGGATTCTTTAAACAATCAGTTAAGTCGCATATTATTTTGAGTGTAGCAGATGAGAAAATTCTAAATGAGACTAAAGTCAATCTGCCATATATTGATATAGCCATGTTATAAAACGATGTTCTTACGGATTAAAAACATATTAATCGACTTCTATAATTTTATTCTGATCGTTATCTATTGGACGATAGGGGTGATGTTGTTATTGGTGGCTCGCTTTTTTGATCGTTTTCTGGGAACAAAGATCTTCCGTTATTTAGATAAAATAGTCCGTAAACTAGCTTGATCTTGAAATGATTATATTATTTGTCATATTATCATTGGTTGTTGTACTTTTTATTGTCTGGCGGTTTTGGTTTTTCTTCCGGAATCCTAATCGTACCATACAATATGATGAAAACAACATTCTATCACCTGCAGATGGCTTTATTGTTTACATACGCAAGGTAATACCGGGGGAAGATATTTTCGCAAATAAAAAAGGCAGGAAGATTCTGTTAGATGAAATTATGTTTCTTGATGATAAAGAATTTTTAAGTCACGAAGGGTGGCTAATTGGCATTTGTATGGGACCATTTAATGTACATTATAACAGGGCACCGATTGGAGGATATTTCACAAAAATTAAACATGATTTTCCTTCAACCCTCAAAGGCAATAAAACGATGTTTCCTGCATTGCAGAACATGTTTTTTAATTTACAACCTTACTATGAAGGCTGCGATTATATTGTTTCTAACGAAAGAGCATCATATGTTATATCCAATCATCGATTAAAATTGTATGTGACTCAAATTGCTGACAACTGGATTAGAAAAATAATCACTTTCAGGAATAAAGAAGAAATAAAACAGGGTGATGTTTTTGGGCTGATAAAAATGGGATCACAGGTTGATTTATTCATTCTGGATCAGGATAATACCATTGAGATTCTTGTAAACGAAAGGCAAAAAGTAAGGGCCGGGACTACAATTTTGGCTAAACTGAAATCCCAAACCAATTAATTGATATTATTCTGCTGTAGTCTCTGTTTCTCAACAATAATCCAGGTTGTTTCAAGTAGTAACATAATTTGTTTAGCATGAAAATCCTGGTAATTATTTTTATAGTTTGCCACCCAAAAGATTGCTACTACTTTATTGTCAACAATAACCGGTACGGTTAGGGATTTTAGTGAGTTGTCTTTGTTTAAATTAGAATTTAAAAATGAGTAATTTTCTTCTGAACCATTGGTAATTACTGGTTGCTTGGTGATTACGGCCTTACTTAAACAGTTAAGCTTATGTTCTTCTTTTGAAATATCAACACTTAATGCAACTTCCTCAGACCAGTTGTTGAGAAAAAATAATTGTTTGTTTTCGTCATAATGATAGACTGCTCCAAAAGAACTATAGGTATAGTTAATAACGTTTTTAAGTGTATAACCTATCAGATCATGAATGGATTTTGCTTTATAATTAATAATGTTTTCAAGACCTTCAAATCGTTTATTTATCTGGTTTAATTGTTTCTCGGCATTCTTTCTTTCAGTAATATCCATTTTGATACCCATAACTCTGGATGGTCGGTTATTCGCATCAAATTCAATGTCCGTTTTTTCATAAAACCATTTAGTTTTACCATCAATAATGGCTCTGAATTCAATACTTTTCTTCTTACCAGACAGATACATTTTCCATGCATCCTTCACCATATCTAAATCATCAGGATGAATATGAGAAAAGAACAGGTCAAATGAAACTTCAGTGTCTTTCTCAAAGTTAAATAGCTTATAGCATTCTTGTGACCAGGTAAATTCATTTCTATTTATATCAAATTTCCACGAGCCGATATTACCTATTTCCTGCGCTTTCTCTAAATAATACCGCTCTAGTTTTAAGCTGGTGATATCTCTTACAATTGATAAGATTAAAGTTTGATGATCAATATGGATTGTGACAGCAGATATTAAAATTGTTTTAAGTTTACCGTGTTTGGTTCTAAAAACAGCTTCGAAGTTTTCAATATGGCCTTTCGATTGTAGTTCTTCAATGTATTTAATTCGATCATTAGGATTGGCCCAAATTTGTAGTTCAGTAACATTTTTACCAATCACTTCTTTGGTAGAGTATTCGAAAATCTCTTTAAATCTTTGATTTACATATGTTAATATTCCATCGAAGGTTGAGATGTTAATGGAATCAGGACCTATGTTAAATGCCGTTCTAAATTTTTCTTCACTTTCTTCAATTAGCTTATTTACCTTAGTATTATTAAAACTTAATGCAGCCAATTCACTAAAAGCGGAAACAATATTTATATCATCTTGGGTAAAGTTTTGCTTTTTGTTTAACAAAACAATTATGCCAATTGGGACATTATCTATTTGAATGGGTACGTAAATAGCATTATTAATTTCAATACTTAAAACTTGTAATTGCTGAATCTTTGATTTATTTAGCTTTATAGCTTTGAGTGTTTCGTAACATTCTGTTATGTAATCAGTATTGGATATTTTGAATTGATCTTCTATGGAGATTGAAATGTTTTCTCTGACCAAATGGAGAATTTGAGTGTTACTTTTATCTATCAAGCCAACAAAGCCACTTGTTGCCTCAGTAATATTAAAACTGTAATTAAATAAATTAGTAATGGTTTTACTGAAATCATTTATGGAAAGAACTTCTTTAGCACCTCTAAGTAACTGTTTTATTTCAAAATTAAATTTCTTAAGCTTTATTTCGTTTTGTTTAAGTGAAGTAATGTCTTCCAAACAGACTAATACTTCATTTGAATTAGAGATTATTGTTGAGGTTAAAAGTAAATTTAGAACTTTGGGTTTATTTTGATCCAGTATAGTTATATCAACAGGTATCTTATTTAAACTTTCTTTACTGAATATAACATGGTTAATGCTATTGTTAATTAAGCATTTTTGGCAGAGTTTTGAATGCCCACAGCCCTTTTTATGCTCTGATACATTAATGCAGGATAAATAATCCCCACCCCTTTTACCAATTATATCCTGAAGTGTTTTATTGGTATAATTTAATCCTGTATTGTTAATTTTTGTGATCTCTCCATGTTCATTAAGAATCATTAAAGTTACAGGTACACTATTAAAAGTTTGTTGGAGCAAATGTTCCTTTATTTGCATCTCCTTAAATGAGTCTTCCAGTTCAATTTTTGAATTTATTTCGGAGGTGATATCTTTAAAAATTGCAGCAAAATAACCTGGTTCAGGACAAAATACTGTAGTGTCATAATACTTGTCAAACTCTACAGAATATTCCGTTATATGTTCTGGTTGCCCAGTAATTGCAACCTTACCAAAGGTTTTAAGCCACTTCAATTCTGTGTTAGGATATAATGTTGAAGCTTTTTTATTGATAATATCTTCATATTTTATCCCTGCCCGCATCAAAAAAGTGGGATTGACATCTATAAAAATGTAATCTATGGGTTCATTATTATTATTCAATATTATTTTGTGCAATACAAAACCTTCACTAAGGTTATTAAATAACATTTTGTATTTTTTCTCACTTATCGCTATTTGATCATTTTTCAGTTTTAATTCTTGGTAATTCCTATCTAATGTGTCGCTTATTTCAGTTAACTCTTTGTTTTTTTCTGCTAATTCTTTGCCAATGCTCTTATACAAATTGGATAAAGATTCATTTTCCTTAATTTGATTTTTAAGGTTATTTTCAAACTTGTATCTTTCTGTCAGATCCTGATGTGTTCCAATAATTCTGTATGCAATTCCATTTGAATTTCTCATTAATAGTCCTCTGGATAGCATATTTATATATGATCCATTTTTATGAAGCATTCTAAATTCAACTTCATATCTACTAACATCTCCGTTTATATATTTCTGCACAAGTTCCCATGTATTGTCAATATCATCTTTGTGAACTAATGATGACCAGGTTTTAAGTTGATTATCAAGTTCATCCTTTGAATATCCCAACATAGTTTTCCACCTTTCTGAGAAATAAACATTGTTCGTTTCCAGATCCCAATCCCAAATACCATCATTACTGGCTAACGCAGTTAGTCGGTATCGTTCTTCATTTATTTCTAGTTTTCTATTTATTTCATTGAGTTCATTAACCTTAGTATTTAATTCTTCATTTAATGAATAGTACCTTTCATTGATTAAAACATAATCATCAATTTTTTGACGCAAACTTTGTTTAATCTTTCTTTTTAATCTGTTACTTCTGATTAGGTAAGCAATAATGAAACTCTGAATAATGATAAAAAGTATTATCAATATTGATGATGTGATTGATATCTTATAAAATATTCCCGGTCTGTTAATAATTATTGATCCTTCTGGTAAAAGAGACCTATTAATGCCATATTTATGAAGTTCAATGTTGTCAAACAGATAGCTGTTTTTATTATCAAGAATAACAGGAATATCCTTAATGTTTTTACCGTTCAATATTTGATAAGTCATTAAGGCAGCTTGCTTTCCCATTATCTCATGTGAAACCAATTTGCCACCCAATATTCCATCTCCTAAACCATGTTCATATAAATGAATTATTGGAGCAGTTAAATTTGCCTTTATAAAAGCTAAGCTTTGATCAAAATCAAAATTTTCGTTAGAACTGTCGGTGTATGCTGAAATTAGTAAGACAGGTTTGTTATTAGGAATTTTATTAAGCTTTCTTCCAAACTCATTAAAGGTGGATTGAGATAGATTTAGTTCCTCAAAACTGATGTTATTATACTCGTGTTTAAATGAATTTAAAAGGTCTAAATCCTTTAAGCTTGTTTTTTTGTTGTCAACTATATAATATATTTTGTCAGATTTAGGAAATAGTTTTATTATCAAATCAATATTTTCCTTCATTGATACTGATTCAGCTATTCCTGTTACCCAATTGTTTTTATTTTGTGCACTTGCTAATGTACTGTTATTTATTCCTGTAAAAATGATTGGAATATGATAAAATAATTCGTTTTGATACTTTAGAACAAATTCCAGTGCATTATCATCACTTGCTATGATTGCATCATATTTACTACTACTATTAATTTTATATGACATCAAATTATAAAAAGTGGATATATTTATACTATCAGGATGTCTTTTGGAGTCCATAAATTCAACATCAAGATGTACTCCACAGGAATCGAAAACCGAATGAAGACCATTAACTACTTGCATTGATGTTGGAAAACTATATGTATACGAATGAATTAGCAGAACTCTTCTGTTTTCTGGAGTTCCCCAGCTTATACTATTTATTAGGAGGAAAAAAGAAAGTAAGATATATTTTCTTACGAGTAACGTTTTCTTTAGTAGATGCATATGAAAAATTAAAGTAGTCTTGATCTATTGACAGTAGTTGAGTAATTTAATTTACGTTTTCATAAATGGGGAATGAAAGCATGGTACAAGTACCTTGCTCATTTTTTAGGTTATTTAGTTCCATTTGGCCTTTATGCAACAAAACAATAACGTTAGCCAAGTAAAGTTCAATGGAGTTATTTCGTTTAAACTGATAATTTTGATTCTTTATTGAATTAAAGAAATGCTGTATTTTAATGTCATCGTAAAAGCTACCTGTATCGGTTATCGCAACAAGTATATTATTGCTTTCTATTGATAAGACTATTTTTATTTCACCATCATGTGTAAAAGTATATGAACATTCTAATAAGGCTGTTATTGCTTTCTGAATTAACATGTAATCAGCGGAGATCTTACAGTCTGGACATTTACTGTCAAATGTGAAAGTAATATTCTTTTCATTCCTTGTTTTCTTAAACTGATTCAAAGTGGAATCGAGAACGGTAGCTAAGTTTATGGGTTTTAAAACTAATTGACTATCGCCTTTTAAATGTAAATGAGATATTTGAAGAGCTGAATATGAATAATTTTCCAATTTTTTTATGGATGAATCAAGCAGATTAATTATTTCAATTACATTTTCATCATGATCATAGGCTTGCAATAAACTAAGTGCTCCAACTATTCCATTTAAAGGTGTTCTAATTTCATGGCTAATTGAGTTTAGAAAGTAATTTTTTGCCTCATCTAGTTTACTAAGTTGTTCATTTGTTGCAATAAGTTGCTCATTAGTGTTCTGTAATTCAATGGTTTTTTTACTAACTTCTGCTTTTAACCATTTATTTACATCCAGTAATTTTTCTCTTGATTTTTTTAATTCAATGTGATTTTTTACCCGAACCAATAACTCACTTTGATTAAATGGTTTGGTAATATAATCTACTCCACCTACTTTGAAGCCTTCTTCAATACTCTCAATATCATGTCTGGCTGTGATGAATATAATCGGAATATTATCAAACTTATTATCACTTTTGATTTTCTTACCTGTTTCAAACCCATCCATGTCAGGCATCATTATATCCAATAAAATTAGATCAAATGCAGTTTGATTAACCCATTTTATCGCATCAATACCCGACGAAGCAACTTCAACATCATAGTTATTTTCATATAATAAAGCAGCTAATACTTGTAAGTTTTTAGGATTGTCATCTACAACTAATACCGAACTTTTCATGATTTATTATTAGTATTATTTGAATTAAAATCGATTGTCTTGTTAAATGGGCGTTGAAAGACTTCAAACTGCGAAATAATTCTGGGTAGATTTTCGAAGTCAAATGCGTTAATTGAATTGTCTAGTTTTGTAACATAGGTCTTAAGTTCATTCCAATTTACAATTGAAAGAAGGTCAGTTATTTCTTTTGAGAATTCCTCTAATTTTTTTAATGAAATCAGATCATTTAAATCTAGCCAAATTGGGATTATTGATTTGTTAAACTTCTTTATTATTAAAGCTTCTTCATCTTCTGTAAATTTAGTAGTCTTTATTTCTACTTCGATTTTATCTAAGGTATCTGATTTATCTATATTTACTTCATTTGGTTCAAGTGAATGAAAATGAGATCCTTCTGAATATTTCACCTTTGGTATTCGAATAATAAATTTACTACCCACAGACACTTCACTTTCAATAGCTATGCTACCATTCATCATTTTTAAAAGGTTATGTACAATCGAAAGACCTAAACCTGTTCCTTTATATACCTTATTGTTTATTGATTCTTCTTGTGTGAATGGATCAAAAATAGAGTTTTGCTTATCTAATGAAATGCCTATTCCGGTATCGATAACCTTAATTACTAAGATACCAGATTGATTTTCTTCTTCAGGGATAAATGAATAATGAATACTAACTTCACCATCTTCAGTGAATTTGATTGCATTGTTTACAAGATTAATAAGTATCTGTTTAATTTTTAATGAATCAATTACAATTGAATTTGGTATTTGAGTTTCTTGTACAATGGATAATTCTATTTTTTTACTCTTTGCAAATAATTCAAACGTGTATTTTATATCTGAAATCAAATTACTGATATCAGTATCTTCATATTTTAGAGTTAATTTACCTGAATTTATTTTAGCCAGATCTAACAAATCATTTATTAATTCCAGTAATACATTACCACTTGCCTTAATGGCATTGAGATAATTATTTAATGGAGGTTCTGTAATATGTTTGCTTAGTAAATTCGAAAAACCCATTATTGCATTCATGGGTGTTCTTATTTCATGAGACATATTTGCCAGAAATTTGGATTTCATTTCATTGGCATTGTTACTTTTGTTTTTTTCTATAACCAGTTGATCAAGAAGTGCCTTTGATTCTGTAATGTCTACTAAGATTCCTATTTGGTTGACATTATTATTGGGAGTGAGCTGACCAAGAAATTTCACCCAGACATATTGATTGTTAAATGTTAATAGCCTGAATTCCAGATCTACATGTTTATTGCATTTCTGCTTTATTTTATTTATTTCACTCGTAATGATGTGAATATCATCCGGATGTATTCTGGATAAGATCCAGTTTTTATCTATTTTCTTTCCATTAAATTCATAACCAGTCATTTTAGTAAAAACAGAGTTGCAATAGAACATCTCGGAATTGAAGTTATATTCGAAATAGGATAAATTGCCGGCATTCATAGAGAATTCCAGTTTATCCATAAGTTCTTCTAATTGTTTTTCCTTTTTTACTCTTTCAGTTATATCTACTCTGATCTCAGCAATATGTGTTTTTCCATTTTCAGCAATAAAAGGATAGGTTGTTACCTGGTACGATGCATTATTTAAGTTACGAGTAAAAGTTTTAGCTTTAAATTGTTTGCTTCTGGAAGGGCAATTATCACATATTTTATCAAAATCACAAAAATATTCGAAACACTTTTTATCTATTATTGATACATCGTCACTACTATGGAATATGATATTTTTGTTCTCATCAACAATATTAAGGGTCGTATTGGTTGAGTTTAGAATTCGCTGGAGTTGAGTATGTACACTGGATAATTCTTTTTCGGTTTTCTTTAAATCTGAAATGTCAATCATAAATCCAATTAACTCTATCGGCGTATGGTTTTCATCCATAACCACTTTAACCACATCTCTTATCCATATAATAGAACCGTCTTTTTTTATAAGCCTATATTCAAAAATATGATCATTACCTGCCAATGATTCAGTAGTACAATAATTCAACGCATATGCAGTGTCATCAGGATAAATTGCTTTACCCCACTCAGCCATAGTTGGCCAATCTTCAGGTTTGTAACTAAGTATTTTTTCAGCCTGAGGACCTATAAATGTAAATTCGGTAGTTTTAAAATTGAGCCTCCAGGGAACTCCGTGTAATGAATTTATTAACAGATTAATAGAATCGGCATTGTAGGTTGATTTTTGAGCTTTCTTTTGCGTCTGTAATTTAATTTGGTCGTTAATAGTTTGCTGAACAGTTTGGATTAACTGCTTTTCATGATCATCTATTAATGAATCATCTTCGTAATACATACTGATGCATCCCATTTTAATTGAATCTAATAAAACAGGACATGATAATAATTTAGTAAATTTCTGAGTGTATTGACTTTTACCAAAATCTTCTTTGTAAAGAACGGCACACTTAGTTTTTGTTTTTAATGTCTCATAAAGTTCATCATCATTTTCAGGAGTAGGAATTGAGTTGTTGGATTGTAAAAAGATAAAATCTTGTTCAAATTGAATTTTTAATTCAACCAATGAACATTTAGCAGATTGCTCCAGCATCTGAAGAAGCAGCTTCCAGTTATTCCTATATTCCTCAAGCATATTATTTACGGTAATAATTACAGTTTTACATACTTATTCTTTATCGCATACATTACCAGACTGGCACTGTTTTTACAATTGGTTTTCGACAATAAATTACTTCTATGTCCTTTTACTGTTAAAGCACTAATAAATAGTTTTTCTGCAATTTCTTCGTTTGTTAAACCATTGCATATTTCTTTCAATACCTCAATTTCTCTTTTAGATAGGGTAATTTTTGAAGATGAAGGGTTATTAATGGGATTACCAATATTGTAAATTATTTTTCTCAATAATTCATTTGAAAAATAGCTTTCTCCATTAATTACATTATGTATTGCGCGTTCTATTTCTTTAATGCCACTCTTTTTTAATAAAAATCCTTTAACACCTGCTTCAATCATTTTGTAATAGTATTCTTCTTCACCGTTCATTGAAAGAGCAAGTACTTTTAGGTCAGGATTTTTGCTAATTGCTGCTTTTGTAGCCTCATACCCATCCATTACGGGCATAGAAATATCCATGATCACCAGATCAGGCATAGTTTTTTCATAATTTTCCAGGAAATGTTTTCCATCACTGGATTCACCGACAACAGTTCCAATCCCTTCAAATTCAATTAAGTTTCTTAAACCTTCTCTAAAGATTAAATGATCATCGACAAGGTATAATTTTGCAGTACTCATTGGTTATAGTGTATTATTATTCGTTTAATAGTTTAATTTTAACATTCATTCCTTCACCAGGAGTTGATTTTAGTGAAAATTGCCCGCCGAGAGATAATACCCGTGCTTTAATATTACTAATCCCAAATCCACTTCCTTTTTTCGAAATTTCTAATGGATTAAAACCAACGCCATTATCATGATAATGTACATTAACACCATGATTAGACTCAATCTTCATTAATATTTTATTAGCGTTCGCATACTTTATTGAATTATTGATTAATTCACAAAGTATCCGGTAGATAGTAATCTCAAGTTGTATGTTTAAACGACTATTAAAGTCATTGTGATATTTGAAATTTATATCTGACACATTTTTTAATCTCTGGATAAATTTATGAATTGCAGTGTCTAAACCGAAACTGTTAAGTGTATTTGGACTTATGTTATTTGATATTTCCTGAATGCTGTTAAAGGTTTCTTCAATAGTTTCTTTCATCTTATTTATGATGATTGATTTATTGATATTAGCATTGGGTTTATCAAACCACTCAAGGTACAATTTTGTGGTTGAAAGCAGCGGACCAATTCCATCATGTAATTCTTGTGCAAATCTTCTTCTTTCTTTTTCCTCTGTTAAAATAATAGTTTCCATTTCTTTTTTCAGAGCTTCCTTCCGGGCCGATATGTCTCGTAACGATATCATTGCCGCCTTCTTGCTTTTGTTAATGATTGGATATGACTTTATCTCATAGCTCCTATACATGTCTAATTTCTCGTAAAAAAATCTCACTTCCATTGTAAAGCCAATACCTTCTTTTATCAAGCTTAGATTCTTAGAAAAATTATCTCTATCGCTTTGTTTTAGCATGATAAGAATATTGTCATTATCAGAAGGAAATATTAAACTGTCTTTAATCTTCTTAGCTGCTGGATTAAAGTCTAGTATATTGCCGTCAAAGTCACAAATAAAGCTGGGATCTGAACTGGAATTGAAAATGCTTCTGAATTTTTCTTCTTCAGATTTAAGATTCACAAATAATTTTTTCAATTCTGTATTTTTCAAACGAAGACTATTAATTAGTATTTCATTTTCTATTTGTAAATCATATTGAGAGATAGCTTTGTGTATAACAACTAAAATATTTTCAGGATCAACTGGTTTATATAGATATGAAAAAATTCCTCCTCGATTTATAGCATTGGTAATATTGTTATAATCTATGAGGTCTGTAAGAATTATCTTTTGAACCAAGGGTTGCTTGATCTTTAAGGTTTCAAAAAACTCTATCAGATCACCACCTGCATTTATATAGTCTGATATTATTAATTTAATTTTAGTTGTTTGAAGATAATTTTGGGCTTCTTTGATGTCTTTAGCATAAATAACTGAAAAATCTTTTCCTTTGAATACTAATTCATACAGTTGAAGGTTATTTCTATCATCTTCTATTATAATTATATTATTTTCTTCAGTTGTCATCTCGAATTTTGTGAAGGTAGTGAGTTGTGTAAAGCCTATTTTTAATACCTAAGCATATTTCTTAAAAAGAACTACGTAAGACATATTAGTCAGCTACGTAATTTGCTTAAAATTATTAAATTCTTTTTTATCCTATGCTAAACGAAGGAATTGATATTGCTTGTTTAAAAGAGTTTAGATAAAATAAATAGTTCGTTAAGTGTCATTTATTCAGGATTATACGGTTTGTTTTGTGAAGTTTCCAAAACTTTAAAACACACCTTTATATGTATTATTTAGTACAAAAGGACTAGTAAGAACTGGTCTTTTTGTTCAATATTATTAGTGTTTTAAGATCTATTAAACAATAATCTTTCATCATAATTTTATACTCAGAAAATATAAAGTATAAGATTATGGATAATAAAATTTCAAATTCTTATTTACTATTTCGTTTACAGGAAGAATTATTTGCTGTTAGTGTGCATAAAGTTCTTGAAATAATTGAAATAGGAGACGAGCATTATATTACTCATCTGCCAAAAGCATCATCTTCAATTGCCGGTGTAGTGAATTTCAGAGGTGAAGTTATACCCGTTGTTAACTCGCGTCTAAAGTTTGACATGGATAACTATTTAGATAATGAGAAGTTCGTTGTTATTGTTCTCAATCTATTAATAAATGGTCAGGAGCATGTTGTAGGGTTGCAGTCTGATAAGGTTGTTGATGTGATTGAAATTAATGAAGAAGATATTAAACCAATTCCTGAAGTTGGACAAGGTTACAATTCAGACTATCTGAATGGAGTAATAAATCGGTCCGGTAAATTTATAATGCTTCTGAATTTAGAGAATGCAATTGGCTCAAATGAGATTGTAAAATTAAAAGAAGATATAACGGAAGAATAAATTCTTCAAATGAATAATCATAAAACATCATCACTATAATAATAAGGTTATGAATTGGAATAATATTAAACTAGGTCGCAAATTCGCTATATCATTTGGTATTATTATACTTATAATGATTGGAACAGCCTTTTGGGCAATCAATGGTATCGGAGGTATTGTAAAAGATGCTGAAGAGGTTATTGATGGAAATAAATTAAAAGCGGAACTGGAAGATAAATATGTGGATCATTTGCTATGGGCAAGCCAGGTAAACAAATTGTTAACGGATGAAAAAGTTACAAAACTTGATGTTGAAACTGATTATCATAAATGTGCCTTTGGCGAATGGTATTATGGTAGTGGAAGAGAAGAAGCCGTAAAACTTGCCCCTGAACTTGGGCCTTTATTTGAGAAATTTGAACATCCTCATGCCGAGTTACATAATTCAGCTATTAAAATTTCAGAGGTTTATCAACAACTTGATTGGGAGATTGCTGTTTTACTTCGTCAGGCTGAAATAGATCATTTAAATTGGCTTTCGAAGGTTAAAGATGAGATTTTTGTTAATAACAGTAAGGTTATTGATGTGGTTAAAGATCCTACTCAATGTAATTTTGGTAAATGGTTAAATTCAGAAGAAGTTAGAAAACTAAAAGGAGATCATGCTGAGACAAATTCTATTATTGCCGAAATTGAGAGGGCTCATGAAGATTTACATTTAAGTATTGAGCAAGCTGATAAATTGCTGGTTAATGGAAACAGGGATCAGGCTAAATCGTATTTTGTAAATACAATTGAAAAGAATACCCATAAAACTATTGCTAAGCTTAATGAGCTAAGTGATTGGTTTGAAAAAGATTTACGTGGTATGCAGGAAGCAAATAAGATCTATCAGGATGAAACAATGGTTCATTTGAATGAGATGGGTGAATTGTTTGAAGAAACCATGCATAACTCAGATAAATATTTGCTTACTGATCAAGAGATGTTAGAGCAAGCAACTAGTACAAGATGGGGATTAATCATTTTTGTTTTAGTTGCAGTTGTTATTGCAGCCATATTGGCCTGGTTTATTAGTCAAAGTCTTCTTAATCCAATAAATAAATCATTGGTATTTGCAAATGATGTAGCTGATGGTGATTTAACAGCGACTATTGAAATTAATCAGAATGATGAAATTGGTGAATTAGCAGATAGATTAAAAAGAATGATTGGCAGATTAAAGGATATTGTTGCTGATATTAAATCTGGTGCTGATAATATTGCCGGTGCAAGTCAACAGTTAAGTTCTGGAGCTCAGCAAATTTCGTCAGGAGTTAGTGAACAAGCAGCAGCTGCCGAAGAAGTATCTTCGTCAATGGAAGAGATGGCTTCAAATATTCTTCAGAATACAGAAAACGCCTTTAAAACAATGGATATTTCAGGTAAAGTATCCAACTCGGCAGAGCAAGTTGCAGTTGCTTCTGAAGATAGCATGAATGCTGTTAGAGATATATTTTCAAAAATTAACGTGGTTGTTGAAATAGCTGAAAAGACAGATCTGTTAGCTATAAACGCAGCTGTAGAGGCTGCCAGAGCAGGAGATCAGGGACGTGGTTTTGCTGTTGTTGCTGCTGAGGTTAGAAAATTAGCCGAAAGAAGTCAATTGGCAGCAAGTGAAATCGTTAGTCTTGCGGAGAAAGGGTTAAGAATGACTGAAGATTCAAATAAGTTGCTTAAATCAATTGTTCCAGATATTCAGGAAACATCACGATTAGTTGAGGAAATTGCTTCAGCAAGTAAAGAGCAGCAGTCAGGAGTTGACCAGGTTAACATGGCCATTCAGCAATTGAGTATGGTGACACAGCAAAACGCATCATCTTCAGAAGAAATGGCGAGTAGTGCAGAAGAAATGGCAGCACAGGCTTCAGATTTGGAACGAATCACTCAATTTTTCACAATAGATACAGATAACTTAAGTCGCTTTAAAAAAGTTAATTATTCCAATTCTAATAAGTTGAATAATAAAGATAAAGTTGGTATCGAAAAGGGAAATGGATTTGGAAAAGAACATAAGTATAGTCCTATTATTGATTTAGGTGGTCTGGAGTCGGATGTTACAGGTTATGAACCAATGTAATTAGTACAATTGAATGTGTTTTTAAATATATAGTAATAAAGACTTCGTACCGGAGTCTTTATTACCAAATTTGGAAGCATAAGTGGCCAGGACTTGATTAGTAAAGTATTTAAGAGTGATTATTATGGACGTTAACGATCTGTCAAAGTTTAAACATCTTTTTATTGAGGAAGCAACGAACCTGTTAAACTCGATGGAGAGTATTATTCTTAACCTTGAAGAGAATCCATCTAATATTGAATTGATTCAGGAGGTTTTTAGGGTAATGCATACTATAAAAGGTGTTAGCGGTATGTATGGCTATGATGCCATATCAGAATTAACTCATCAGGTTGAGAATATTTTTGATTTAATTAGAAATGGTGCAATCGAGCTAAATAAAGATATTTTAGATACTACTTTAAATGTTGTAGATCATCTTTTTGCCTTGCTTAATGATGAAACATTAGAGGATGGTTCTTTAGTACAAAGGCAGAATGAATTAATAAATTGGTGTGTTCAATATACGAAAAGCGCAAAAGGAAAAATATTCAAAAAAATAGCTGTAGAGTCCGATTCAAATATAGTGACATATAATGTTATTCTGCATACTCATCAAAGTGTTGTGGACCGCAGGATTAACTTATTTTATGCCATAAAGGATTTGGCTGTTATAGGCGAAATTAAAAATATCAGTTCTTTACCAGTGCAGGATGATGAGGAAGAGAGATGGAGTATTTTTATTGTTGGAGAGTTTTCATTTGATGATATTGAGGAGGCCTTAATGTTTGTATACGAATACTGTATCATAAGAAAGGTCGCAGACTATGATATTTTTGATGATGAACAAAACGAAATAGTTCAGCAAGAATTACAGAAAGAAGAAGAAAAGCATATTGCAGAGGCAGGTACAAGTCCATCTCCATCTCAGGTCACACAAAAGAGTCCGGATATTCAAACAGATAAGGTAATCGCCTCTATTAAGCAAAATATTAACAGAATATCGGTAGATTCTGAGAAGTTGGATTATTTAATGTATCTGGTTAGTGAGTTAATAACAACTTCTTCTCAGCTAAATATATCGAGTAAAGTTGATAGTGTTGCTTCAATGTTACCACATATTCAAAAAATAGATCGACTTTCCAAATTATTCAGAAATAATGCATTAGATATTCGGTTGATTCCTATAGGTGATGTAGTACCAAAATTTAACAGATTAGTGAGAGATGTTTCTCAATCGTTGGGTAAAGAGGTTGAATTTGTAACAGAAGGCATGGAAACCGAATTGGATAAAAGTTCAATTGATATGATAACAGAACCATTGGTACATATGATTCGTAATTCATTAGATCATGGAATTGAACAGCCTGAGGAACGCTTGGCTCAAGGGAAAGATTCGAAAGGTATCATAAAGTTAAAAGCCAGTAATTCTGGAAATGATATTTTTATTGAAGTTTCGGATGATGGAAAGGGATTGGACAGAAAAAAAATAATTCAAAAAGCCGTTGAAAAAGGTATTTTAGAGAACGGTGAAGAGTTGTCTGAGGAACAGGTTTTTAATGTTATTTGTAAATCGGGTTTTTCAACTACTGATGTTGTATCTTCTTTATCAGGAAGAGGTGTGGGAATGGATGTGGTGAAACAGAAAATTGCAGAAATGAGAGGTGAGCTTGATATATGCAGTAAACCTGGTCAAGGAACAACCTTTACAATAAAGCTTCAGCAATCAATTGCAATATTGGATACTCTTTTGGTTCGTTCCGGTAAGATGAAGTTTCTTCTTCCACTGTCTGACATTGAGGTCTGTTCTCAGATGCCATATTTAAATGTTGATAAAAGAATTAAGTTTTCAACTATTGATTTTGAAGATGAGCTGACTCCTTTTGTATCATTACATAATCTTTTCGATATAAGAGAGGAAAAACCTGGAATGGCTAAGATGGTAGTTATTAGAAAAAATAATAAACGACTAGCTTTCTTCGCTGATGAAATAATTGGTCAACATCAGGCAGTATTAAAACCAATGGGCGAGCTAGTTAAAAAACATGAAGAAATTTCAGCAGCAAGTGTTTTAGGTAATGGAGAAATAGCATTTCTTCTGGATACGAACTCAATTAACCAGAATTTATATAAGAAGGGGGTTATTTAATTACTGGAATCAAAATACTTAATAATTGAAGTATGATAGCACTTTAATTAAATATTTCTTTCAAGTCAAACAATGACATTGGATTATTTGATTTTCGTTCTTGAGAACGCTCTATTGTTTCAAGACTAAAAAGAAAGAATAAAAAAAGCACTTTAGAATATTGTATCACAAATCAATACGAATATTACATAGAATGATTGCTCTAAAAACCTTGTTTTATTTCGAAAATTGTATTGTTTTGCATCGTAAAATATATAATTACGAAACATGTTTGGAAAATACATTCGATTAATAATAGCAACACTTTTAGTATTAACATCAGTTTTTCTTTTTATTTATGGCTTTATTGGCTGGGGAGTAATTTCGGTTATCGTTGGCTTGCTGTTCGTATTATTTCATTTTAAAAATGAGATGAATCTGCTGGCTTTTTATTTTATTAGAAAAAACAAGTTTGCAAGAGCAGAAAAGGTACTCTCGAAGGTGAAGAACCCGGAAAATATGATAAAACGTCAAACGGCATATCATTATTATTTGTTAGGTTTATCGCAAGCTCAAACTCAACAATTATCTTTGGCTGAGAAAAGTCTGAAAAAGGCCTTGTCGACAGGATTACATTTGAAGGCAGACCAAGCAATGGCAAAGTTAAGTCTTGCAGGTTTCTATTTATCAAAGAGAAATAAGAAGCTTGCTAAAATTCACTTGATGGACGCCAAGAAACTGGATAAACAAAAGATGCTGACAGCTCAGATTAAAGAAGTTGAAAATATGATGAAAAGAATCTAAAGGCTTTATCATTAGGTTTTAATTCGGGTTTTATAAAGTTTTTTAATAAGGGGAATGTATTAAAGAAGAATTAGTTCTCCGATTAATTCATTTGATGTTATCCTACAGATAGCTAGATAAGAAAAGTTAAAGATTTTCGGAAAAGTATATATTTGCACTACCTAAATCAGTTGAAGTGCCGAAATCTTACTTATATAGAATCCTATCAGGACTTATTTTAATTACACTATATCCTCAGATTGTTGAGGCATATAGTTATCTTCCTGTAGTAAAGTGTTATACTAAAGATAATTATAATGCGGGAAGACAAAACTGGGATGTTGATACTGATTCTTACGGTATTCTATACTTTGGAAATAATTCCGGTCTTTTACGAAATATTTACGGTAATTGGCAACTGACTGCAACTGATAATAATGATGCTATCAGAAGCATTTGTATTATAAATGATACTATTTGGACAGGTGGCGTAACCGAATACGGATACTTTGTTAAAAATTCTCCGGATGATTTGAAGTATCATCGTCTGGGTAATGTTGAAGGTGGTCAGATTTGGGAAGTTGTTAGCTTTGATAATAAAGTTTTTTTTCAGACACAAGGTTTAATTCTTGTTTATAATAAAGCTACCAAAGAAATTTCAAGAATAACATGCGACTATGGATTTTTTAGTATTCAGGTTTGGAATGATAACCTATGGGCTTTAATGCGTAATGGAGGTATAGGAGTACTAAAAGGTGGACAATTCTCTCAAGTAAGTCGTTTCGAACAACTAAATAACTCAGAAGTTCGCAAGGTTTTTGTTCATAATAAGAGTTTGTACATCACCATGTTTGATGGGAAAATATGGAGTTATGATGGACAAGATTTGGTTAAGGTTAACATTTCGAAAGAAATAGAAGGAAATTCGTTCTTTACGGGATATTCATACAGAGATAATAGTTTATTAATTGGAACCATTTCTGAAGGAATGGTGCAGATTGAGAATCAGACTGGACAAATAATTACAAAAGTTAATTCTTCCACTGATTTAATAGATAACACTGTTCTTGCTATTGGAGAAGATAACAACGGAAATATTTGGTTGGGACTGGATTATGGTATTGCCTATGTGGAGATGCAAAATGCAATTAAACCAATCTTTAACAGAGGGGCTACCTACTCAATTCTTGAATATGATAATAGCACATTTATAGCTACTAACAAAGGATTCTATCAATCAGTCGGTAATAATTCATTTGAATTAATAGAAAACAGTGAAGGTCAGGTATGGCGAATTAAATTAATTGATGATCGCATGTTTGTTTGTCATAACAAAGGACTTTTCTTATGGGATGGTTCCTCACTAAAAGCCCAGTATTTGAATGATGGAGTCATGGATGTAGAGCGATTTCATCATTCGGATATGTATTTGGTCTCAGCATATTCAGGCTTGTGGTTGGCAGAATATGAAAAAGGTAAATTAAATGTAATTGAGAATTTGAATATCTGGGGAAATCCCAAACTTATTGATGATCAGGATAATGATTGTATATGGGCTGATTCAAAATGGGGGAGTGTAATGTCTCTCAGCCTGGACTCAAATAATCATTTGATCAGAAAAGATTATCCGCAGATGAGTAACTATTTTGTGGGTGAAGACAAGCTGGTTTTTTATAATAATGAATCACTGTTTTATTTTAATAGTGGAAATTTCCAGCAGGCTTCGGATGTTCCATTAGTAAATATAAAGGGAAGTGGAATATCAGCTATGGATTTTGATAGAAATTTGAATTATGTGGGTTATGTCCAAAATGGTATTCCTAATCTTTTAACAAATTTACGCGATGGAAATTATTATTCTTATGAAAAAATATTAAGCTCCTTAAAAGGTAGTTTGATCGAAGGTGATGAATTTATTGATTTGTATAATAGTGAGATGCGTATTGCAACTGATAGAGGAGTGATGACATTCAATCCTGAATCAAATACAAAATCAACGCCTAAATCAGTTTCTGTAATATCATACATAGAAGTAACTCAAGTAGGTGAAACTTTACCTGAAGTCTATACTTATCCATATATAGTTGATCAAATTCTACTGCCAGCCGGAAACAAGCAAATTGCTTTTCATTTTGGTAATAACTGCGTTTCTACCGACTTGGTAGAATCAAGATATCGTTTATGGCCATACGATAAAGACTGGTCTGAATGGGATTCGGACCTACAAATAAAAGAGTATACTCAGCTTAAAGGTGGACAATATAAGTTTACTCTACAGTTTAGAATAAACGGCGGAAATATTAGTGAACAATCAATAGGATTCGATATAGATAAATATTGGTATCAAACCAACTGGATCATTGTACCTATAATTCTTATTTTTCTAATGTGTATACTCCTGACAGTTAGAATAATGAATAGAGTCAATCGCTATAAGTTGCAAAAAGAACAAGTCCGTCATAAACAGGTGATTGCTGAAAAATCAATTTCAATGAAAAATGATCAACTTCTTCAATATACAGAGGTTATTAGTCGTAAGAATGAATTTCTTTTGGAATTAAAAGACGGACTTGCGAAGATGAGAAATAGTGAGTCTAAGCAATGGGAAAATAAAATACTTGATGAGGTTAATAATGAGAAGAAGAATTTCATTTTTCATAAATTGTTCTCAGAGGTTCATCAGGATTTTATTCAGCGCTTAACCGAAAAGTATCCCGATTTAACTGCCAATGAAATAAGAACACTTTCATTTGTAAGAATTAACCTTGGAACCAAAGAAATTGCCAACCTTATGAATATCTCATCTAAAAGTGTTGATGTCAGCAGATATCGTATCCGAAAAAAGATGAATCTTCCCCATGAGGTAGATTTGTATCAATTTATTCGTGAATTGTAATTTGATCAATTTAATTACTCCAATTCTCTATTCCTGGCTTAAATCGTTATATCTAATAATGGAAAATAAATAGGTTTTAGTAAGTCTTTATTGACCTGTTTAAGGAGATGAAATTAATAGATTTATAATCTTTCTTTGTTTTTGTAAGTAATAGATATATAGGTGTATAACAGCGGCTGTATAGAAGAAGTAATCCGGAATATCATCGTTGTATAGAATTAGTAGAGATTGTTTTTTAGGCTATCTGTTTTCAACCGATTAAAATCGCAGTTGAATAAAAATAACCAGTGGCTTAAAATTCAAATCTTAAATATTCAATGAAAAAAATCTGTTATTTATTCTTTGCTCTATTTGTGCTTAGCCAGGGAATACTGCAAGCCCAGACTAAGCTTGTAAAGGGCCTGGTAGTTGATGAACAGGGAGAGGCATTAATAGGTGTCTCCGTTTATGTAAAAAGTACAACCAACGGTACAATCACTAATGTTGATGGTCGATATTTAATTTCAAATGTTGCTGCTTCAGATACATTGGTTTACTCTTATATAGGTTTCAAACTCAAAGAAATCATTGTTGGTAGTAATACTGATATTGATGTAGTAATGTATGCCGATGAATCAGAACTAGATGAGGTACAGGTTGTAGCGTTTCAGAAGCAGAAAAAGGAAAGTGTTATAGGCTCGATCAACACTATTAAACCGGCTGAATTAAAACAGCCATCAAGCAACCTTACAAATGCATTAGCCGGTCGTATCGCTGGGGTAATTTCATAT
Organism: uncultured Carboxylicivirga sp.; assembly: GCF_963674565.1. Classification (NCBI taxonomy): domain Bacteria; kingdom Pseudomonadati; phylum Bacteroidota; class Bacteroidia; order Marinilabiliales; family Marinilabiliaceae; genus Carboxylicivirga; species uncultured Carboxylicivirga sp. Next base: position 2,212,150 of record NZ_OY771430.1, on the reverse strand, counting down.
CAACGTTCAGGTGAACCAGGTGCTGATAATGCGGAGTTCTTTATTCGGGGTGTTACTTCTTTCGGATACAAAAATAATCCATTAATTCTTTTGGATGGATTTGAAATTTCTTCCTCTGACTTGGCCCGTATTGAACCGGATAACATTGCCAGTTTCTCAATTATGAAAGATGCTACGGCTACTGCTTTATATGGAGCGCGTGGTGCTAATGGTGTTATTTTGGTAACAACCAAAGAAGGGCAGAAAGGTAAAGCAAAAGTTACAGCACGTGTTGAAACTGCTTTTGCATCACCTACTATGACCAATGAATTTTTAGGTGGTGTTGAATACATGGAAATGTACAACAAAGCACTTCGCACCCGTGATCCTAATGCATTACTAACCTATTCAAAAGAAAAGATTGAGAATACCCGAAATGGTGTTAATCCATATGTCTATCCCAATGTAAACTGGTATAATGACTTATTTAATGATTATACCATGAATACTAAAGCCAATGTCAATGTCAATGGTGGGGGTGAGGTTGTAAGGTATTATCTGGCAGTGTCGTATACCAACGAAACTGGTCTTTTGAAGGTTGATAATATGAGTAATTTCAATAATAATATTGATATTGACCGTTACAACCTAAGAGCTAATATTGATATTGATTTAACCAAAACAACGGTTGCATCGGTTAAATTTTACTCATTGTTCGATCGTCATAATGGTCCATCTACTTCTGCTTCTGATATTTTTAATTCGGTTATGCAGGCTAATCCGGTAAATTTTCCGAAGTATTATCCTAAAACAGAAGAGTTATCTTATTTGAATCATACTTTATTTGGTAATAAAGGGAATGGTAATTATGCGAATCCATATGCCAGCATGGTTCAGGGCTATACCGATGATTTTTCTTCAACGATTTTATCTCAATTTAAAATTGAACAGGATCTGGCATTTATAACGGAAGGACTTTCTGCACGAGGTATGGCATCCATAAAAAATTACAGTTCTTATGGAAGCACAAGAAATTTTGATCCATACTATTATGGTGTTAAAACATATGATGCAACAAGTGATCAATATGATTTATACCAGATTACTGAAGGTACCGATTATCTGAAAGCACCTGTTAATTATACTGATGCCAACAGTCGCGTATATTTTGAATTAGCGAGCATGTATAACCGAACCTTTGGTGTACATGGTATTGGTGGTTTACTGGTTTACACGCAGGAAGAGCGATTAAATACCATTGCAGATTATACCGGGAATGAGATTTATGCATCGCTTCCGGCACGTAATATGGGTGTAGCCGGAAGACTGACTTATTCATATGACAGTCGCTATTTTACTGAGTTCAACTTTGGATATAATGGTTCCGAACGTTTTTCGGAAAACAACCGCTTTGGTTTTTTCCCTTCGGCCGGATTGGCTTGGGCAGTCTCAAATGAACCTTTTTGGCAAAGGATTAAGCCGGTTGTTAATCAGTTAAAGTTTAAAGCTACTTACGGTAAAGTGGGAAATGATGCCATAGCGGCAGAGAATGAACGTTTTCTTTACTTGTCGAGTGTTAATCTGGATGATTCAGGAAGAGGTTATTCTTGGGGATATGATTTTAATAACAATTATAATGGTGCCAGTATTAACCGTTATCCCAATCCAAATGTTACCTGGGAAGTAGCAGACAAATTTAATGTTGGTATTGAACTTGGTTTGTTCGAAAAGTTTACACTTCAGGCAGACTACTTCACTGAATACAGGTCGAATATTTATATGGCTAATGAATATGTTCCGGCCTCAATGGGATTATCTTCAGATATTCAGTCAAATATAGGCGAAGCAAAATCACACGGGATTGATGGATCTGTTGATTACCAGCAATTTTTTAGCAATGGTTTTTGGATCACCGGTAGAGCCAATTTTACTTATGCAACCAATGAGGTTGTAGTTAACGGTGAACCTGAATATCCATATGATTATATGAGCAGGATAGGTAAACCCATCGATCAGATGTGGGGACTGGTTGCTGAGCGTTTGTTCGTTGATGATCAGGAAGTGTTGAATTCACCGCAGCAAACATATGGAAATAACTATATGGCAGGTGATATCAAGTATGTTGATATTAACAACGATGGAAAAATAGATGATCTGGATATGGTTCCTATCGGATATCCTCAAACACCCGAAATTGTATATGGATTCGGACTTTCGATGGGGTACAAAAACTTTGACTTTTCTTTCTTCTTTCAGGGATCTGCACGTTCATCCTTTTACATCGATGCCAGTGCAATATCTCCATTCGTAAATGAGCGTAATGCACTAAATGTAATAGCTGAGAATCATTGGTCTGATACAAATCCAGATCCATATGCATTTTGGCCCCGATTATCAACTGAAATTGTAGAAAACAACATTCAGTCTTCTTCTTGGTGGATACGTAACGGTGCTTTTATGCGATTAAAAAGTCTTGAGATTGGTTATTCCTTACCCAAGAAATGGTTGACTCCTGTAAAACTTAAAGAAGCAAGGTTTTATGCCAGTGGAAACAACCTCTTAACCTTTAGCAAATTCAAACTATGGGATCCAGAAATGGGTGGTTATGGATTAGGCTATCCTCCTCAAAGACTTATAAATATAGGTGTTAACCTGTCTTTTTAATACTTAAATGCAGTGTTTAAACCACAAAATTATCAATCGATGAAAAAGATATTATATTATATAAAAACAATGTTCCTGTTAATAATTACTGTTTTACTTCATGCGTGCAGTGATTACCTGGATATTGTACCCGATAAAACACAGGAATTGGAGTTGTTGTTCGATCGTCAGCAACAGGCATATAAAGCATTGGCAACATGCTATTCATATTTGCCAAAGAATGATGATTTGTATGCTACTCAAATACTTACCACCGATGAGTTAACAACACCAATCAGGCAGGTTACAAATGGAATAGAGATTATGCGTGGCAAGCAAAATGTAAATAATCCTTTATTGGGATTATGGACAGGCTATAGTGGCGGTGCATATCAGAATTCATTATTCAGAGCCATAAATGATTGCAACATCTTTATTGAAAATATCCATCTGGTACCGGATATGACAGATGATGAGAAGGAAGAATGGAAGGCAGAAGTAATCTTTTTAAAGGCCTATTATCATTTCTTATTGGTTCGCTCTTATGGTCCGGTTCCTATTATGGATGAAAATATCCCAATTTCTGCTCCCATTGATGAGATCAGAGTCAAGCGAAATACAGTTGATGAGTCTTTTGAATATATTGTCAATACTATTAATCAGTCGATTGAAGTACTACCAGAACGAAATAGTAATAATCTATATCTCGGACGTATTGATAAAGTAATTGCCGAAGCCATTAAGTCACGGGTTTTGCTTTATGCTGCCAGTCCTTTGTTTAATGGCAATGCAGAGTATTACCAGAACTTTGTAGATAAAGAAGGTGTATCGCTTTTCAATACCACTTACGATGAAGATAAATGGGTGCAAGCAAGGGATGCAGCTAAAAATGCATTGGATCTGGCATTACATAACAATCTCACCCTTTTTAAATATACAGGTGATGTTTTGGTGGAAGATCAGCGCGACATGCAAAGTACAATGTTACAAGGCCTGTATAATTACAGGTATATGTTTACACAAAAATGGAATGCTGAATTAATCTGGGGCAACTCTAACCCGGTAACTAGTTATTACCAGGTTCAGGCTGCATCATTAATGAAAAGCCCTACTTCATCCAGTAACGAAGCTGCGTGGCAATGGCTTTCGCCAACATTACGTATGGCAGAGCTGTATTACACAAAAAACGGACTGCCTATTGATGAGGATCTGAGTTTTGATTTTGACCATCGTTACGATCTTACAACTGTTACTTCCTCAAACAGACTTGAAGCTCAGACAAATCAGCAAACAGCCATCTTACATCTTAATCGTGAACCTCGCTTTTATGCTTCAGTAGGATTCGATCGGGGCTTTAATCGATCTTGGGGAACCCGTTATCCGCTGAGAATGCGTAAAAATGAAAAACCGGGTGGTCGTCAGGGTAATTCAAATGACTATCTAATATCAGGTTACCTGCTGAAAAAGTATTCTCATATCTCATCAGAAGGAAGCACTTATGATAACCTTATTAAATACCCATGGCCTATTATTCGTCTGGCCGAATTATACCTGAATTATGCGGAGGCTTTGAATGAGGCAGAAGGACCATCGCAGGAAGTATACGATGCTTTGAATGCTGTTCGTTCGCGGGTTAACCTGCCTGATATTGAAAATGTGTGGAGTAATGCAGAGCTTGCTAAAGATGTAAATAAACATCTTACTCAAGAGGGTTTGAGAGAGATCATTTTTCAGGAGAGGTTAATCGAACTGGCCTTTGAAGGTCATAGATACCACGATATCAGAAGAAGAAAGTTAGGTGAAAAGTATTTTGCAACGCCTGTTATGGGATGGAGTGTGGATGAAACTGATATTCAGAATTTTTACACACTAACACGTGTTGGGGAGCGCTCTTTTATAACACCCCGTGATTATTTTCAACCTATACAACTGGATGAAATGACGAAGAATACTAATCTGGTTCAAAATCCTGGATGGTAATAGAATACAAAACAAATTAATCCAATAAAATGAAGATATATAATTCAATATTAAAGATTTTCGTTGCCCTGCTTACAATATGTGGGTTATGGAGCTGTGAAGACAAAACTGAAGATATAGACCGAATCCCACCCGGAACCGTTTCAAATGTTGAAATAACTCCTTTAAACGGAGGTGCAAAAATAACGTACGAACTTCCTAAAGATGAAGATATTCTATTTGTAAAGGCTGTTTATGTCAACTCATTGGGGCAGAGTGTGTTTAAAGTGAGTAGCTTTTATAGTGATGTAATTGAAATTGACGGCTTTAATGATACGGATGAGCATGAAGTAAGTTTAGTGGTTGTTGACAGATCAAATAATTCATCCAAAGAGGTGAGGCAAAATTTTACTCCATTAAAATCACACATTCAATTAGTACAGGAGAGCATGACTCTGAATCCTGATTTTGGAGGAGTGCGCATAGAGTGGGAAAATCAATCAGCCAAAACAGTTTTTACATACTTTTCTTATATCGATACAGTTGGTAATGAGATAACCAAAATTCTTCCGTCATCAAAAGAAGAAGAAAAAGTGGTGGTGAGAGGTATGGATACTATTCGTACTGAGTGTTTTATTCAGGTGGAAGATTTCTATGGAAACAAAACGCAAAAGATTTCAAAAGGAGATTACACACCACTTTTTGAGCAAGAAATAGATAAAACCAAATGGACTTTGGTCAATACGCTTAGTGTTGACGGAAATGCCTGGGAAGGTCAAACAGAATTTTTATGGGATGGTGTAGTTGATACTAAAGAATCAAACGATGACAACAGTTATTGCATGATTTCGCGTAGCGATAATGGAGGACAACTAAATTATCCGCTGGATATTGTAATTGATATGAATGCCAATGTTGTGATCAACCGATTTGTTGTTTGGCAAAGGGCGTATTGGTATGGTAACGAAAGCGAATATTATTACTACCAGTCGGAGAACTTCAAGTCATTCAATCTGTATGCCAGTAATGATCTCTCAAATTGGGAACTGATTGGTGAGTATACAATTGATGATCCCAAGGATGAAGATGGAAATGTACCGGCTGATGCCATAACTGAGGCAATCAATGGTCATGGTTTTGAATTGGATGAATATCCGCAACCTTTCCGATATCTAAAATTTTCTGTTACAGAGAATTTTGGAAGTGAGGAATATGTAAATATCTCAGAATTAACCTTGTTTGGAACCCAGCAATAAACCTAATCTATGAAAAAAATTATTAAAATTAGTCAGTTGGTAGTAATGCCATTATTGTTTCTGTTTTCCACGCTGTTTTTCTCCTGCGAGGATATGGAAGATAGTTATGAGAAATACCTTGAAAACAGAATTTACTCACCCAGAGTAACAGGTTTACAGGCACAGACAGGTTATAAAACTGTAACGCTCGATTGGATAAATCCAGAAGGAAATATTGCTGAAAAAATCATTATCGAATACGATGAACAGAAAGTGATGTTCGACGAAATGGTGAATAGTGCGGTTATCAGTGATCTGGAAATTAAAGGTTATGAGATTTCAGTATTTACTGAAGATCAATATGGAAACAGATCTGTACCTGCCACAATTTATGTTTTTCCAAATGGTGAAGAATAAACCAAATCTAACATTGATTAAATCAGAGTAAGAATGAAAAAACTATCAATTATATTATTAATAGTGCTTATTGGTTCCTATTCCAGGGCGCAAAATGTTAATGGATTTCTAAGAACGAACGCTCAGGAGATTGAGAATGCAAGTGGAGAGCCTTTCATAATAAGAGCAATGGGGCCGGGAGGTTGGATGTTGCAGGAAGGTTACATGTTTGGTACTCAGGTTGGCACTCAGCACGAGATACGGGAAATGCTCGAAGATCTGACAGATAAAACCACTACTGACGAGTTTTACGAAAAATGGCTTGAAAATTTCTTTACAGAGGCTGATGTTGCATTAATTGCTGACTGGGGTTATAACTCAATCAGGGTTCCGCTTCATTACAACCTATTTACCTTACCCATTGAACAGGAACCTGTATTGGGAGAGAATACTTGGCTTGATAAAGGTTTTGTAATGGTTGATAATCTGTTATCATGGTGCGAGAATCATGATATTTATTTAATTCTTGATTTACATGCAGCACCGGGAGGACAAGGTAAGAATGCTGATATTAGCGATTATGATCCTTCCAAGCCGGGTTTGTGGGAGAGTGAATTCAATCGTTCAAAAACAGTTGCTTTATGGAAAAAGTTTGCAGAACGTTACCAGGATAAACAGTACATAGGTGGATATGATCTGTTAAACGAGACCAATTGGGGTTTTGTTGGAGATACTGGTAATGAAAATGGATGTGGTTGCCAGAGCAATACTCCCTTATTGAACTTGTATCACGATCTGATAGATGCCATTCGTGAGGTAGACACCAATCACTTAATATTTATCGAGGGTAACTGCTGGGCAAATAATTTTGCCGGATTAGAATCGCTGGCTACCTATGACAATAATCTGGCTTTTAGCTTTCATAAATACTGGACATATAATACCGATCAGGTAATTGATGGCCTTTTACAAATGCGCGAAAGAACTAATGTGCCTCTGTGGCTGGGCGAAACGGGTGAGAATTCCAACACCTGGATGACAGATATGGTTAAGCAAATGGAACGTTTGGGTATCGGCTGGTCAACATGGGCTTATAAGCAGATCGACTGTGATGACCCGTTTTCTATTTATTCTGATAAGTGGAAAGCAATTACCAATTATAATCCTTCAACAGGTGCCAATCGCCCAAGCGCTTCTGTAGCCTCAGCCGCTATGGACGACATGCTTGAAAAGATAAAAACTGAGAACTGCAAGTTTAATCCTGATGTGGTTTATGCGCTTACAGGCTCACCTTTAGGTGAAGAACGAATTCCTTATACCGAACATACTATTCCGGGTGTCATTTATGCTGTTGATTATGATATGGGAGAGGTTAGGGATGCCTGGTATGATAAGGTTTATCAGAATAATCATGTAAGCACTGGGGAATATACCGCGTGGAATGAAGGGTATGCATATCGTAATGATGGAGTTGATATCGAAGGCTGTTCGGATGCTGTTAGCAATGGGTTTAATGTTGCCTGGACTGAAGATGGTGAATGGTTGAGATACACGGTAAATAATGTTACTGAAGGTTATTACGATATAACCTTTCGTGTGGCATCGTACAGTAGTACAATTAATTTGAGGATTAATACTCAGCTGATAAGTTCGGAACATATTGTAACTCCTCAAACCGGTGGATACCAGGTTTGGAGAGATGTGACTGTTGAAAATATTTATTTGCCTGATGGACCAGCAGAGCTCACTTTGTTGATAATAAAAGGTGGACTAAATCTCAATTACATAAAGTTTGATTTGAATCCATCCACTGATCTGGGTCAAACAAAAAAAAAAGGTGAATCACTAATCGGGAACATCCGGTGCAGCAATGATCAATTGCAGATTAACATTTTAAATGAAGCTTCAGATCCAATGAAGGTGGAGCGAATTAAAGTTTATGATCTTCAGGGGCAATTATTGCTGGTTGAGAACGGTCAATCTGTTATTTATGAAGAAGGAACAGTCGCTATTGAAGCCTCTCTTTCCAGAGGGTTTTACATTGTTAAAGTTGAATCTGATGGTGGTAATCTCACAAAGTCTTTTGTAAAGTAAATCTGTCTCAAATTAAACAATCTATGAATCTAAAATTAATATCTCTTGTGTTGTTGAGCGTGATTCTTTTCATCTCATGTCAGCAACAAACAAAGCCGGCTGTGAAATACATCCCCGAAGTTGAAAGGCTCCTTAGTCAGATGACACTAGAAGAAAAAGTAGGGCAGATGACACAGGTAACCTTAGATGTAATAACTAAGGGGGATAATATCTACTCAAGTTACGAACCATTGCAACTGGATACAGCCATCCTGAATGATGTTTTAATAAACTATCATGTTGGTTCGGTTTTAAATACTGCTAATAATAAAGCACGCACAGTTGAGAAATGGAATGAAGTGATTGGAACGATACAAAAAACTGCGAGAAAAAATACAAGGCTGGGTATTCCCGTATTGTATGGTATCGATGCTATTCATGGGGCTACTTATACATCCGGAGCGACAATGTTCCCTCAGCAAATTGCCATGGCAGCTACGTGGAATCCAGAATTGGTTCGTCAGGCAGCAGCAATAACAGCTTATGAAGTCAGAGCGTCATCAATTCACTGGAATTTCTCACCGGTTTTAGATTTGGGTATTGATCCTCGCTGGCCTCGTATGTGGGAGACCTTTGGCGAAGATCCCTATTTATGTACTCAATTGGGAGAGCAGATGATTAAAGGATATCAAGGGGATTCTCTTGGTGGTGTGAATCAGGTAGCTGCCTGTTTAAAGCATTTTTTAGGATATTCGGCAGCTGCTTCCGGTAAGGATCGTACTCCTGCATATCTTTCTGAAATGGCACTTCGTGAATATCATTTGCCTGCTTTCAAAAAAGCAGTTGAGGCTGGAGCAGCTTCGGTAATGATTAATTCGGGTATCATCAACGGAGAATCCGTTCATGGAAGTAAAAAACTAATAACCGATTTACTTAAAAATGAATTGGGTTTTGAGGGATTGGTGGTAACTGATTGGTATGATATTGAAAATTTGCATACCCGGGATAAAATTGCTTCATCAAACAAAGAAGCCGTTAAGCTGGCAATTAATGCAGGTATAGATATGGCCATGGTTCCTTATCTATATGGGCGTTATTGTGACGACCTGGTTGAATTGGTTCAGGAAGGTGAGGTTTCAATGGATAGAATTGATGATGCTGTTCGCCGGATTTTGAATGTAAAATACCAGTTGGGCTTATTTAATCAGAACGGAGATAATTGTCATAATTATCCAAAATTTGGCAGTTCGGTGTTCGAAAAAGTTGCCTATACGGCAGCTAGCGAAGCAATTACCTTGTTAAAAAATGACGATGATTTACTTCCTCTGCAACCTAAAACCCGATTGCTTGTATGTGGCCCTAATGCCAATAGCATGCGAACTTTAAATGGCGGCTGGACTTATTCGTGGCAAGGTGAAAAAACAGATGAATTTGCTCAGGAATACAATACCATTTTGGAAGCTATTCAAGCGAAGTTTGGTATGGAAAGAGTCCGTTTTGTTCCGGGCGTTGAATACAAGATGGATGGCAGTTACTGGGAAGAGACAAATGTTGATATTGCTTCGGCTGTAAAAGCTGCAAAACAATGTGATGTTATTATTTTATGCCTGGGAGAGAATTCATACACAGAAAAACCAGGTGATTTACATGATTTGGCCATATCTACAAATCAGGCAGAACTGGCTAAGCAATTGTCTGCAACAGGAAAGCCGGTTGTGTTGGTGCTAAACGAAGGGCGTCCGCGCATTATCAGTTCATTTGCCAATCAGATGGGTGCTATAATTCAGACGTATCTATCAGGTAATTACGCCGGAGATGCATTGGCTGATATTTTGGCTGGAGATGTAAATCCATCAGGTAAGCTGCCTTATACCTATCCAATGTTCTCCAATTCACTTGCTGTCTATAATCATAAACCCAGTGAAGAAAGTAAGACTGCCGAAGGAATGTATGATTATGGAGGTGGTTTTTATCCTCAGTTTGAATTTGGTCATGGCTTAAGTTATACCACTTTTGAATATAGTCAGCTTAAAGTTTCAACACGGGAGTTTACACTAACTGATACCGTTAATGTTTGGGTGAGAGTTAAGAATACAGGAAACCGTGTAGGTAAAGAAGTGGTACAGTTATACAGTTCTGATTTGTATGCTTCTGTCACACCAGATATTAAGCGACTAAGACGATTTAAAAAGGTTGAGTTACAACCGGGTGAAGAAGTAACCATGGTATTCGGACTAACTGCACGTGACCTCGCCTTTGTAGATGCAACTGGAAAATGGATAAGTGAGCCTGGAGATTTTGAATTACAAATTGGTGATAAGAAGATACAGATATCCTTGAAATCAGAAGGAAATTAACAATAGCTATAAACTAAATTTTAAAATTATGAAAACATTTACAATCCTATGGAGTCTCGTACTCGTTTTAATCTGTGGCCAATTGAAGGCGCAGGTAGTTTATGCCGATTTTGAAAGTACCGACATGGTTTTCGAAAGTTGGGGAGATGCCACTTTTGCAAAAGTGGCTAACCCAACTTCTGATACCGATGCAACTAATACTTCAGCTAATGTTGGTGAATTCTCGCATGCAGGAAATAACTGGTGGACAGGTATTGGTGCATCGCAACGACTGGCTTCTCCAATAGACTTCAGCGTTACCCCTTATTTTCGAATGAAAGTGTTTGCATCCAGTCCAATTTATATTTTATTCAAACTTGAGAATTTTGATGATTATAACCTTAATAGTGAGGTTGGATATCAACTAACAGATGATGAGACCAATAAATGGGTTGAATTAACATTTAATTTCAGTGAGGTTACTCGTACTGATCTGGATAAGATTGTGTTGTATTTCGATCCGGAAATGAAATTCTCTCAAGCCGGCACTAAATATTACTTTGATGATATAAATGCCAGTAATAGTGCACCTGCAGGAGAATTCTCGTTAAGCCCGGAAGAGGGTGCAACGGAGATTAAGGTGCAGGATCCGTTAAAATTAACAGCTAACTTTGCTTTGCGTATGATTGATGACTCACCTATATCAGATCCTTCATCTGTTTTGGTTTTGAAAAAGACAGATGTCAATGGAGCGGATATTCCATTTACAGGATATATTAGCAATGATCAGAAGAGTTTTTCAATTGTGCCGGATATGTTCTTAGATGCCAGTACAACGTATTGGTATGGTGTAAAAGAAGGTACCATTGAATATTCCACCGACGAAGAAGTAACGGGTATTTCTGCTTCGTTTACAACTACTGCCAATGCTTTTCCTCAGGTTTATAACATAGAAGATTTCGACGGTAATACAAAAGCAAGGGTAGTTGAAACTATTGGTGATCCTTCACCAGCATATTCAATCGTTTCAGAATCAGATGAAGGTATTGGAACAAGTGATAATCAGGTTTTCAAATTTGAGAAGAAATCTAGTTGGGGTGGTTGGGAACGTATTCACCTCGAGTTAATGTACCCTATTGAGGTTACCGATGGTAAAGCAGCCTTTTCGATGAGAATCTATTCTCCAAAAACAACTTATTTACGTTTTAAGCTTTCAAATCAAAAAGACGATGGTGGAACTTTCCAAGAGTTGGATGCTGATGTAAATGTAGCGAACGGCTGGCAAACTTTATATTTCGAATTTTCTAATCTTACAGCTGTTGATTATTCACATATTTTGCTTTTTCCGGCAGGTGGTGATGGCGAAGAATTGACCTATTACATCGATGATATTAAAGGTCCTAATGTTCCAATGCCTGATTTGAATGTTGATTTCTTACCGGCAGATGGTGCAACCAATGGTTATTCTTTCTCAAAAATGACCATCACTTCAAACTATGAGTTTAAAAATTTAGATCATTCTGCAATTGCTGATTTTACTGGAAAATTAGCATTAAAAAAAGGTGGTTCAACGGGTTCTGATATAGCATATTCTGCATCAATAAGTGCTGACAATAAAAAGATTACTATTATTCCGGTTGAGCAACTGGAAGTAGGTAGTACCTATTATTATGGTGTGGTTGATAATGCTTTGATTTTTGAAGACAATGGTGAAAATATCACTGGCTTATCTGCAACTTTCACTGTTCGTGAAGCCAATATGGCTGTTTACAACGATTTTGACGGTAATAGTTTGTGTCTTGATGATCCTAATGGAGTTTATTCGATTGGCAGCTCGGTTGAGAATCTTTGGGTAAGTATGGATCCTGATTTTATCAATGAGTATGATAATGCACTGGAATGGAACCGTGGAACTGAGAACTGGGGATGGGAACATGTTCAGTTTAAATTGAATAATAAAATAAATACAAGTGGAGATAAGATCATCTCAGTTAAAGTTTATTCTCCTAAGACAACCTATGTTCGCTTAAAATTATCAAATAACGACGAAAGTGTATTCTACGAAGTTGATGCTAATATAACAGCGATTAATACCTGGGAAACATTGTATTTTGACTATAGCAACATCGATTTATCACAAGCCGAATATAATACATTGTCTTTCTTTATAGATGGAGGTAATACAGATGACGCGCAAAAATATTATTTCGATGATCTGATGGGACCAGTGTTGGGTAATGCCACAGCCATTGCAAAAACACATGCAAACAAGTTGAAGTTCTATCCAAATCCAGTGGTTGATTTTCTTTACTTAATTAATACATCGCAAAATGTAAACTATGAGGTTTATTCTTTAAGTGGTGCATTGGTTAAAAGTGGAAGCATAAATGCAAATAAAATCGATGTGTCAAATTTATTCAAAGGAGTGTATCTGATTAAAGTTGACTCTCAGGTGACAAAGTTTATTAAGAAATAAGGATTTTAAAGGGGTGCATGTTATTTTCTACATGAACCCCTTTAAAAATGTAATTTAGAAATTATTTGTCATTGCCTCAATTTATTCTGCAGCCAGGCTCTTATCGGTTCATCATAAAACTTTAGACTTACATAGGCTAATAATATGGCCCCTGTAAATGTCAATAATGCAAATGGCATGGCTTGCAATAATGTAATACCACTATTATTGCTTACCCATGCAACATAAAAATAGACAAGAACATAATGTGTCATGTATAGCGGGTAAGAAAGATCACCTAAGAACTTAGAGATTCTTTTTGATGTTTGATTATGTAATACACCTCCAGCGCCTATAAATACAATGATTGGAAATATAATGATGATGCAAAATGATTCATATAATCCATTCATCCAAAGATATTCAGTTCCTCCGATTCTTGGCACAAATAGTGTTACTGCAAGCAAGAGACTACACCATAAAAAAGCATTTTTAATGTAGATTGGTTTAGATACACGAGATAATAACAAACCTCCAAAAAATGGGAACAAAGTGCGGATTATTCCAATACGCATATGTTCTGTATTTAGTGTCCAACCTCCAGCAATGTCTCCATTGGGGCTTGTTACAGCTAAATGTATTAGCAATCCAGCGGCCAACATAACAAACAAGGCTAATGCTTTATTCGATAGTTTTCTTAACCCTATTGCATATAAGATATTAGCTATATACTCAAATAACAATGACCAGCCAACACTATTGAGAGGATGCATTTCTTCCCAACCACGTATGTCCATTGAAAGAGGAATGGGTAAAATCGTATAACCTATCAGCATTACAATGATTAATTTCCAAACAGGTACAGTATGAATTAGTGGCCAAATCGTTGAATCAGTAAAGTAAAAGCCCATAGCTCCGAGAGTCATGCCCAATATAACGAGTGGTTGCAGGCGTACAAGTCGTCGACGAAGAAAACCACCAAAGGTTAATTTTTTCCATCTGTCGTCATATGCATAACCGATCACAAAACCAGATAAGAGAAAAAAGAAATCAACTGCCAGATAACCATGATTTACAATATTGTCAAGATGACCGCTGGCAAGTGGCTCAGTAAGGTGAAATATAACCACAATAATAGCAGCTACCCCTCTAAGTCCATCCAATATCTGATAATGTGGCTTTGTTTCTATCTTTTTACTTTCCATTTTTTTTATATAATCTTAATTAATCCCACAGCTGGTTTAAGTTCTTTCATTTCAAGCTGATTATGGTTGAATAACTAATACTCTTTCTAGCATACATTCGTTGTTATTCAAGAAATCGCCTAAATGAATTTTTGCCTTTTTTTTGATTAATATAAAAGTCCACATTGCTTTTTACTCATACGAAAGGAAACTGTTTTTTTAGGAAGTATTGAAAGATTGCAGTTTATAGCATTTATAAAATTGAATATTTTCATTTCCATATATTCCAGAGATTATAATTCAACCTCCTAAATTTGTTTCAGAATGTTTCATAATTTGACCTTATTTGTACCTCGTTTAAATTAAATATAACTGAGGTGCAAATAGTGACCAAACATTTGTCCAAAAATGCTAATGTGTGCTAAAGTGGAAATATGAAAAGTGGCTGTAATGCTTATTAAGACTAGGGTTTTTAAATTAACTCGTAATGATTTGTCATTTGTTTTCCCTACCTGTTTTCAATACAAAGAACAATTGAATATTTAAAAAGAAAATTAATTGAATAACTACCTCCAAATGCTATGTAAATATTAATGATCAGGAGATGATTAGCAAAGATTTATACAATTACTGAAAATTGAATGTTGGAAGAAAATGCTTTCAAATCGGGCACGAAATTTCATCAGAAGCGTCTCATAAAACGCAGGTTTAATAATATAACCTGCTTAAATGTAGCATGTATTGGTTTATATAAATATTCCCGCAAATTACATTTTTACTTCATAAAGTATTGGAATTAATGCCTATTTATGTATATTTGAATACTTTGTAAGTAATTGAATATTAAATAGTTAAACTACTTACCGATACAAAAATTCTTAAAGATATTACCTAATATTTCATCAGTGTTGATCTGACCAGTTATTTCACCTAAGTAATGCAACACCTCTCTGATATCCTGTGCTAAAAAGTCACCACTGATACCAGATGATAGACCTTCTGAAACTCTTAAGATGGCTTCATATGAATTTTGAAGAGCTTCATAGTGACGGGCGTTGGTGACAATAACTTCGTCATTATCTAAGGCTGTAAGGTTAACTGTCTTAAGTAATTCTGAAGTTAATTCTTCAATGTTGGTATGTAATTTGGCAGAGATGGGCACAATAGCATCTGTTCCTGTAAGTTCCCGGAATGCGGTTTCGTGGAACCGATTCTCAACAACAATATCTTCAAGCAGGTCTGTTTTATTTACAACAACAATTAATTGCTGACTTTCATTCATCCTGCTTTTAACATTATCAATGGCTTCATGAATCTTATCATCCGGATCGTTCACATCGAGCATCAGAAGCACTATCTGTGCTTTGCTAATTTTATTGTAGGTTCTTTCTATACCCAGAGATTCAATTTTATCAGCAGTGTCCCTGATTCCGGCTGTGTCAATAAAACGGAAGGTAATACCTTCAATGTTAATGGTGTCTTCAATAACATCGCGGGTGGTGCCGTGAATATCCGAAACAATGGCTTTTTCTTCCTGTAAAAGAGTGTTCAGTAAGGTTGATTTGCCAGCATTGGTGTGGCCAACAATGGCAACCGGAATCCCGTTCTTAATTACGTTACCTAAAGAGAACGATTTAATTAGTTTTGTCAGTAAGGTTGAAATATTTGCTACCAGTTTTGTTAGTTCATCACGATTAGCAAATTCAACATCTTCTTCGCTGAAGTCTAACTCTAATTCAACCAAAGAGATAAAATTTAATAACTGAGCTCTCAGATTGATTAACTCATTTGAGAAACCTCCCCGCATCTGTTGCAATGCTACTCGTCGTGCGGCTTCACTTCTGGAGGCAATCAAGTCGGCAACTGCTTCAGCCTGACTTAAGTCCATCTTACCATTTAAAAAGGCACGTTGTGTAAATTCGCCTGGTTTGGCTAATCGTGCACCATGTCTGATTAATAATTGAAGAATCTGTTGCTGAATATAGGGTGACCCATGACAAGCAATCTCGGCTATGTCTTCACCGGTAAAGGAATGAGGATCTTTAAATAAGCTGATAAGTACTTCGTCGATACTTGTTTCTTCGTCTTTAATGGTTCCAAAGTGAATGGTGTTTGCTTTTTGATTGGCTAAAACTTTACCTTCTTTGGCAGGTTCAAAAATATTTTGACAAATGGAAAAGCTTTTTGGACCAGATAAACGAATAACGGCAATGGCTCCCATGCCTTGGGCAGTTGAAATTGCACAAATAGTATCGTTGAATTGCATAACTAAATTTTTTGCAAAAGTAGTAAGAATTTAATTAGGTGTTTTTGATTCTGCCAATGTAAGTGCTATGACATTACAAAATAAGCTTGTTGATTAATTCGTGTGTGAATCCCTCAACAATTTTGTGAGGATTATCCATTAGAACAAGTTCATCGATATATCCTTCAATCATGTCAAAGGGGAAGTCTACTATTCTGTTATCTTTTAGATAAATATTAGTCAGCATTTCAGCCTGTAACAGATGCTCACATTTACTGGAAACAATATTTTCACTGAAATCAATTAGCCACAGCGATTCCAGATTCACAATCACCTTTGGGATGTTTTCAAAGTGATTGTTTGCCAGATAAAGCTTTTCTAAATTAAAAAGCTGAGCCAGTTCGAATGGTAAATCGGTTAATTGATTGAGTCTGATATCAAGAATTTTTAATTCTTCTAATTGACTTATTTTTTCAGGTATTGATGAAATGTTGTTTTCCCTAAGATCCAACTGTTTTAAATGTTTAAATTGGAAAATCTCTTCCGGTATATCATTCCCGAAACCTGATTTAAAAACATTCAGGTGTGTTACCTGATCATCTTCATCTAATTGATAACCTTTTAAAAACCATGTTAATTTTTTATGCTCTTTTAAAGGATTTCTGAGTTTACTGTTAAGTTTATCTATCAGTTGTAAATCTGACATAAGAAATCATTTTATTATAAACTCTCGTTTAGAATAGCATTGATAGCTTTCCAGAATTTATAATGAAACTCCATACTTTCCTCATCAATCCATTTGTTTAATGTTTTTTGCGGACCATTGGGTACAAATTGAAATTTCCTGGTTTTTAAATAGAACTGTGCCCGTTCGGGATGAAATTGTACAGCCATAACATTTGGATAGTACGAATGGAACATACCTTCAATTATCTTCTCATCCAACGAGGTGGCTCCAACCTTAAAGCCTTTGCCTAGTTTTTCAACTGCCTGATGGTGATAGCTGTTTATTTGAGGTTTTTCAGTAGCAACTATATCTAATAAGTCTACAAAAAAATAGTCTTTAAACTGTATGCGGTGAAAGTGAGAACCCGCCAACTTTTTTTGACCAGTAGAATGAGGATAATAGTTTCGATGAATCTCTTCATTGGTTAGATTAGACAAGCCCTTTTTTTCACTGCTATTGAATATTTCTGATGGAATATCTTGTATAAGTGTTCCACCTGTCGCAACATTCATGGTTTGCATACCCAGGCAGATCCCCAGAATGAAATAATCTTGTTTGGCATCCAACAGAGGTTTGAAGGTTGCATCCTGATATCCACCTAGTAGATGAAATAAAAAGGAAGCTTCAAAATAGTGTCGGTAGGGATCAGTAACTTCAGTTCTGGGATGAGGGTTTTCGTTATACATAGCTGGTGGGATATCCGGCCCACCAAAAAATATGATACCGTCGCTGTTAGTAAATAACTTATTAAAGGTGGCGCTGCATTGATTTTTACAATACAGACTATCCAAAAATAAGGTGTCAGTCACTCTTATCAGATCCATTTTGAAACAGCTTATGGTATCAAGCATTTTGGCCGATTGAGAATAATCATATGTTTCATCTTTGTGATACACACCTGATAATTTCATGTTACTGAAATCAACTTGTCCACTTTTTTGAAGTGCATACATTACTTCGATAGTTCCTTGAGTAGGATGTGCCAATAAGAGATGTTTTTTTATTTCATCCGGTAGATTCTCAGCAATTACTGAACAACTGAAAAGAAATGCAAAAAGTTGAAGGGCCAAATTTTTGAACGTCATAATCTGAACTCGAAAAATTAGGGTGATTAATCATTTTTATTTTGTAGCAGTAAAGATATTAAAACTTGTTGTTCAGCAATGTAAATAACTAATAATCATTTAAAATTATAAGTAATGATATTGATAATCTTATAATTTGGATTTTCAGTCAAAGGGCTTTTTTAAATAAATTGAAACAAACAGGATAGTAAACGGTTATTTACATTAAGAATTTAAACACGATACTCTTTAAATCATTAAATGCTAATAAATCTTTTACCCTATGAGTGTTTTAGTTAAAAAGGATTCAAAAGTTATTATACAAGGTTTTACCGGAAGTGAAGGTACATTTCACGCAACTCAAATGATTGAATACGGAACGAATGTTGTTGGTGGTGTAACACCTGGAAAAGGAGGAACCCGTCATCTGCAATTGCCGGTTTTTAACTCAGTTTCAGAGGCTGTTGAAAAAACAAAAGCTGATGTTTCAGCTATTTTTGTACCCCCTCCATTTGCTGCCGATGCCATCATGGAAGCAGCAGAAGCCGGTATATCTGTAATTGTTGCCATTACTGAAGGAATACCAACATCGGATATGGTTAAAGTAAAACAATATCTCGATGGCAAGGATGTTCGTTTAATCGGACCTAATTGTCCGGGTGTAATAACACCGGGAGAAGCTAAAGTGGGCATCATGCCTGGATTTATCCATCAAAAAGGAACGATTGGAGTTGTAAGTCGTTCTGGTACATTGACCTACGAAGCTGTAGATCAGCTGACTAAACAAGGTTTAGGGCAAAGTACTTGTATTGGTATTGGAGGAGATCCTATTATTGGAACTACAACAAAAGAGGCTGTTGAGCTATTAATGAATGATCCTGAAACAGAGGGTATTATTATGATAGGGGAGATTGGAGGAAGCATGGAGACGGATGCCGCTCGTTGGATTAAAGAATATGGAACCAAACCTGTAGTAGGCTTTATTGCTGGTCAGACTGCTCCCAAAGGTCGACGTATGGGGCATGCCGGTGCAATTATAGGTGGTAAAGATGATACGGCAGCAGCTAAAATGAAAATCATGCGCGAGTGTGGTTTATATGTTGTTGAATCACCTGCAAATTTAGGTTCAACAATGGTTAAGGCATTAGGCAAATAGAAAGATTCGTATACTTCACATTAAAAGCCGGAGTCACTAGTTTGATTTCGGCTTTTTAATTGATTTGTGTTTAATACCTTTGATGTTGATTAATGCGACAAATCTCAAAAATAGGACGATTGCATTCATTTTTTTAAAAATGTGGTGAAAAGCTGATAATTGTTATATTTTTGTTGCTGCATTTGATTCTCAGGCGAATTCGACGAAAAAAGTTGAATGTTCAAATGAGATTTTCATGGATGAAATTGCTGAATCGGAAGATATAGAGTTCAGCATATTTATAACTTAAATAAGACAAAATTATGAAGTTATTAGAAGGAAAAACAGCTATAGTAACAGGTGCTGGCCGTGGTATCGGAAAAGCAATTGCTTTACGCTTTGCTCGGGAAGGATGTAATATTGCATTCACCGATTTGGCCTATAATGAAGCTGTTCAGGAAACTGAAAAAGAGCTTGAAGCACTTGGAGTTAAGGCTAAAGGATATGCTTCTGATGCGAGTAACTTTGAAGACACTCAAAAAGTAGTTGCTGAAATCGTGAAAGATTTTGGTGCTGTAGATGTATTGATCAACAATGCAGGTATTACAAAAGATACTTTGTTGATGCGCATGACTGAAGACCAGTGGGATGCTGTAATCAACGTTAACCTTAAATCGGTATTTAACTTTACCAAAGCTGTTCAGCCAACAATGCTGCGCCAGCGTTCAGGTTCAATTATTAACATGAGCTCTGTTGTAGGTGTAAGTGGTAATGCTGGTCAGGCCAACTATTCAGCTTCTAAAGCAGGTATGATTGGTTTTACTAAATCTATTGCAAAAGAATTAGGTTCTCGTGGAATCAGAAGTAATGCTATTGCTCCAGGATTTATTATTACTGAAATGACTGGTAAATTACCTGAAGAAGTTAAGAAAGACTGGGAAGCAAAAATTCCTTTGAAACGTGGCGGAACACCTGAAGATGTTGCAAACATTTGTGTATTCCTGGGTTCTGATTTGTCTTCATATGTAAGCGGACAAACTATTCACGTTTGTGGTGGAATGAATATGTAAGAAAAATACAAAATCATAGATAAAGGGTGGTTTTTTAACCGCCCTTTTTTATTTTTATGGTGTCTTTGGTTTGATTTTTGTTATTATGCTAATTATTCAATCCTTAGCCAATATTCAAGAGGTTGTTCTGATGGAAGTAAAGAGGTTGGTGATTCAATGAGCTCTTGGTAAGATACTTGTTCTATGATGAAATATACACTTTCTTTAATCCTTGTAGTATTGTTGGTTGCTTGCAGTTCAACAAGTTCTATTATAAGTTACGAAATTCTTCGTCCGGCAAAATATACCGTTCCTCCAGAAATTAAGTCAGTTGTATTAATTAATAACAGCTATCCTTATGAGCGAAAGGATATTCATATTGCAAATATTGATGGACAAAGTCAGGTGCTGGATACTTCCTTATTTGTAGGTTACCCCGATTCTGTTTTGGTTAGTTTAAGGCACTCTTTACTTTACAAAAACTTTTTTGATACAGTCTACTACGACACTATTCATTATAAAAAAGTGTTGCCGAGTAATCCGATCGAAAAATTATCAGAAGAGCAAATCAAAAACATTTGTGACAAGTATAATGCTGATGCTGTATTGGCATTAGAAGCTTATGTTTACGGAACGAAGTTGGATATTGAAGATCATCCTGAAATATGCTTTTCAACTTTGGGGGTTTATGGTTTTAATTATTGGCGTATGTATGATGGATATTCTTATGAGTCAATAATTAGCGAAATGCAAAAAGATACGATTTATTGGTACGGTGAAGGTTATAATATGGATATTTCATTAATTGGTTTTCCTTCGTTGGATAAAGCGAATACAGAGTTTGCCTTTTACATGGGGGATGAATTTTCGAGATTGATAGTGCCTGAATGGGATAGGATTGAACGTAATTTGTTTATTAAAGGGAATAGCTATTTTGTAGAAGCCAATGAGTGGTTGGGTAAAGATAATACAGAGGAAGCACGTAAATTGTGGGGTTACATTTACGAGAAAGGTAAAGAATTGGAAAAATCCAGAGCTGCTCATAATATAGCTGTTACACTTGAAAGGGAAGGTGATATTAATAATGCCTTAATATGGTCGTTTAAGAGTTACGAGATTTATAAAAGCATGGGTAATACACTATATAAAGAAGAATCGGAGGATGCGAAAAATTATTATGTGTATCTTACTCATCGTAAAAACGAAATAACAAGATTAGATGAACAAGTTGGAGGTGGTCAGTAAATTAAAAAAATCAATTGTTATATTATGTCTGGGATTGATAGCTTGTTCAAATTCTATACCAGAAGAAGGCAAATATACTCAGACATTCAATCAAATAAGTACCAATGGTTTTGTTAGTGCCTGTGTCGTTGATATCAACTCAAATGAATCTGTGGTTTTATTAAATGAGCAAAAAAGATTAATTCCTGCTTCATTAACCAAGATATTTACTACTGCTGACGCATTGGAAATATTGGGAAGTGATTTTCAATATGAAACAGAAATTTATTCTGTTTCTAATTCTAAAAAGCAATATTCTATCATCGTAAAGGGAGGCGGTGATCCAACCTTGGGTTCTGATCGCTGGAATTATACAAAAGAAGAATTTGTCTTTAATAAAATATTGAATGAATTGAAAAAAAATAACATTCAGGAAATTGAAGATGTTTTTGTCGATGATTTTTTATTCTCAGGAATTAAGTTTCCATCCAAACGTAATTGGGAAGATATCGCAAATTATTATGGCGCTCCTCCAAGTGGTTTGTCATTCAAGGATAATACTTTTAAGCTGACTTTGTCATCGCCTGAGAAGGTGGGGCAATTGTGCCAAGTTGTAAAGTGTGAACCTGAAATTTATAAAGAATTGCAATGTTATGTATTGAGTTCTTCAGTAAATAAAGATAGCGCATACATCTACGGACATCCTGAGATGGATAACTGGTATGTGAGTGGTTCAATACCAGCAGGTAGAAAAGCTTTTGTTATTAAAGGTGCATTACCTGATCCAGCTCAGACTTTAGGTCTTACCCTGAAAAAATTTCTGACTAAACATGGTATTCAGGTTAATGGAGATGTTAGAAAGATCAAAACCGATGATGTTAAAAACAAAAAGTTGTTGCTTACACTTGAATCTCCCAGCTTACTTGACATAGTTAAGGTGATCAATAAAAAGAGTTTCAATCTTTATGCTGATCATGTTTTTTTTCAATTGGCCATGGAAAAGGATAAAGAAGCAAATTGGGATAATGCATCTGCTGAACTCAATTTATTTTGGAAGAAAAGAATTGATGGTTTTACCGGTTCGTTCAATGATGGAAGCGGATTATCTCCTTTTAATCGATTTTCATCCAGAGATATGGTAGAAGCTTTACGGTATATTAATCATCAAAGTTTTTCAGAAGATTTTCGGCAGTCGTTATCAGTGGCTGGAGAAGATGGTACACTTAAGAGCTTATTCAATACTGAAGAAATTGAAGGACGATTTATAGGTAAGAGTGGATCGATGAATAATGTATTATGCTATTGTGGATACCTAACAACTCAATCGGATAAAGAATTAGCAGTATGTGTGATGGTCAATGGGTTTACGGAGTCTTTTTCTGATCTAAGAAGGAATATTGCTAATGCCTTAAAAGAAATAATGCAGGATCAGTAAGAAAACTGTAATTTTGCATTTATACAACCACGTTATGGGATTAGTTTTGATATTCTTATATGTTTTATTGCCAGTATTGGCAATATTTCTTTGTGATAAATTTGAGTTTTTAAATAAAATAGGGACTGTAGTTCTCTGTTATGTTTTTGGTTTAATTTTAGGTCCTTTAGGAGCTTCTAATGAAGAGTTTTATAAACTTCAGGACACTATCATGGAAGTAACGGTTCCATTAGCAATTCCATTGATGCTTTTCACTTCAAATGTTAAAGGTTGGAGAAAATTAGCCATCAAACCATTTTATTCATTAATATTTGCCTTAGTTGCAGTTTTTGTTTCAGTGATTTTAGGTTTCTTCCTGTTTAATGGTGAATCATTGCCAGAATTTAGCAAGGTAGGAGGAATGCTTGTAGGTATTTACAGTGGTGGAACTCCCAATCTTGCATCTTTAAAAATGCTTTTGAATGTAGATGAAGAGGTTTATTTAGCAGTCCATTCTTACGATATGGCTATTGGAGCCGTATATCTTTTTATACTAATGGGATTGGGGCAAAAGTTATTTGGTTATGTATTGCCTTCATATAAGCCTCAAAAGTTGTATGATTGGAAAGAAGATGATGTAACCTCTTTGTGGTTAGTTCTGAAAAATAGTTCTCAAAGAAACAGCTTGCTAATTGTTTTGCTAATTGCACTAGGGTTGGTTGCTGTAGCTGGTGGAATTATGATACTGGTTCCGGAATCGATGAAAATGGTGGTATTTATATTTTTAATAACTGCATTTGGTATCATTGGGTCTTCATTTAAAAAGATTAATAGTAAAGAAGGTACATTTGATCTTGGCATGTATCTGATTTTAATTTTTAGTGTTGTTGTTGCATCTAAAGTAAGTGTGAATAATTTTACCAATATAAACCCATCCATTTTTGGCTACATTACCTTTGTTGTGTTTGTTAGTCTGATGCTACATGTTTTATTGGCCAAAATTAAAAATGTAGATGCTGACACAGTTATCGTTACCTCTGCTGCACTGATATGTAGCCCGCCTTTTGTACCTGTTGTAGCAGGATCATTAAAAAACAGAGAGATCATTGTTCCAGGACTTACCATTGGCTTGATTGGTTATGCACTAGGAAACTATCTTGGTTATGCTATGGCTATGTTGTTAAGCTGGCTTTAAAACAGATAGTTTAGTGTGATGTAAAGACCTGATGTGCCATCTTGTTTTTTAGCTGCAATTCCGTAATCGGCAGAGAGTACAAAATTTTCATTTAAAGCACCTTTGAGACCAATTCCATAGCTGAAGTGCAACTTGTCATTACTATCCTTGAAATAGAGTGGGTAATCACTGCCTAATTGATTTCGGGCCTCAGTTAAATCAATTTTGTATTTCTGTGTGATCATTCCAAGGTCAATAAAATAATTCGAGCCGAGATAAAAATCTTGTTTAAAAAGTTTTGTTCTCCACATTTTCCAACGTAATTCAAAATTGGCAAGTAAACTGCCATCACCTACTACTCGGTTTCTGCTAATACCTCTCAGTGTTTTTGCTCCTCCCAGACCTTGAGAAGTGGCCGAGGTTAAAACGCTGGAGGCCATATGTGGCAATAGATAGAATGGAATATCGCCTGAGAGTTTGTGTTGCAGTCCAATTCGGTATGCAAAAATGAGATTTCGTTTTGGACTTAATGAAAAATATTGTCGATGAAACAGGTTTATTCGTGTATATGAGTGATCAAAACTGGAGAATAACGAAGGCATGTAAATAAAAAATATTTCAGTCCATAAACCTTTAGATGGATTTGCCAATATATCCCTGGTGTCATATGATAGTCCAGCTTTTAAATAGGCATGACTACCTCCATTTGCCTCCTCTTTTTTTATGATTCCCCAATCGATATATTTGTCGTAAAGCACGGGTATATCTGGTAATGCATTTTCTTCATCTTGCTTTCTGTTTAGCTTTTCAATATCAACCGAATTAATGTTAAAATCAAAGAAGGTAAAACCTGCCATCCATTTCCAGGGTGAATCTGTTGAACCCAAACGCCCCTTAAAGTTTGTAAGGATCCTGAACATGTCGCGATGGTGTCTGTAAAAAACGCGAGACATATAATCAAATGATGAATCATCTTCCCAATTAGGGTTATAAACGGATTCATAACCATTGAAGCCGTAGAAGTCCATTGTTAAATCACGGAAATAAGTTAAATCCACGGTTGTTCTTATGTTTCTGATAGCCATCGGTGAATCATAGTAGCACCTTAATAGTGTTGAGCCTGCAGTGTACTTTGAGGCTTCTATATATAACGAATGATCGTATTCGGGATAACGGCTACCGTCTCCGTACCAGTACAAATTCGTTAAACCTCCGTATTGAAAACCTAAATCGGCATCGAATGATATGGCTGGTAATAAGCCAAAAGTAAATCCTTCTTTTGTGTAAGTTGTGTCAGTTTGAGCTACTGTCCCAATATTTATTGTGAAACCCAAAAATAGGATAATAGCAAATTCATTTGATATACGTAGATTCTTTTTCATGATGTCAAATTAGTCAATTTGATTCATATGAAAAATAAAAAGATCCGCTAAAAATTAGCGAATCTTAATAGTTGTCGTTATAATGCTTTTTAATTATTCTTCTTTTTCCTGAAGTGATTTAAAACCTTCCCCTAATATTTCTGATGTATCCATAACCGTTAAAAAGGCTTCCGGGTCAATCTGACTAATCATGGCTTGTAATGTTGTAACCTCTCTTCGGGTCACTACTGTAAATATTACTTTCTTTTCCTTACCACTGTACATTCCTTCTCCGGTAAAATAGGTACCTCCACGTTCCAGACTGTTTAAAATTCTATCTTTTATAAGTTCATGTTTATCAGAAATAATAATAAGGGCCTTCTCATATGATATTCCATCTAGAGTTATATCGATCACTTTACCTGTGATGAAAATTACAATCCATGAATACAATGGAATTTTCCAGTCTTTAAATACAAGTAAACCGGTAAGTACAATAATCGAATCAACAATAATAAGAAATTGTCCAACTGATATCTTTGTGTATTTGTTCCCAATCATGGCTACAATATCTGACCCGCCGGATGTAGCTTTGGCTTTAAAAATCAGTCCTAAACCAAATCCAATAACGATGCCTCCAAATACAGAAGAAAGTAACAGGTCGTTTTGCAGTCCTAAATGGTCTTGCTCACCTAAAAAAAAGGTAAGAGAATCCATAAAGATGGTTGTTAGAACCATTCCAACAACTGTTTTAATACCAAATTTAGGTCCGAGTACCCTAATGCCAAGAAGTGTTAGTGGAATATTTAAGAATAATCCAAATGTTCCAACAGGGATGGCAGGAATGAGATGATGAACAACAATACCAAGACCATATACTCCACCGGGAACAATTTTATATGGATTTATAAATAATACGAATCCAGCTGCTAAAATAAAGGATCCAATTGCGATTAGGAGATAGTCAATTAGGTGTCGGCGCTTGTTGCCACCGTAAATTTGCTTAGATATTTTCATGTTGTCCATAATTAAGTCGCGCAAAATTATACTCTTTTGCGAAATAAAAAATGAAATATCACATAAAGACTACTAAATGTTTAAAATATAACTTTGTGGTATTTTGTTTTGATCATACAATTAGCTTTAATTGTAATTTAATTGTCAATTCTAATAGGTATGAATGTTTTAAATATTGCTTTAGTACAACATGATATTGTTTGGGAAGATACGAATCACAACCTTACTAACCTTAACAGGCTGTTAGGTAGCTTGGATGATAAAGTTGATTTGGTTGTACTGCCGGAGATGTTTCATGCCGGGTTTACGATGAATCCGCAAAAAGTAGCTCAATCTTTTTCAGGTGAGGTATTGTCGTGGATGAAAAATAAAGCTCAGGATTTAAAGGTTTGCCTTATAGGAAGTGTTGTTTTTACAGCTGGAGAGAAGTTCTTTAATCGTTTATTTGTTTTTTATCCCGATGGAGAATTCAAATATTACGATAAACGGCATTTATTTGGAATGGGAGGTGAAAATAAGCTTTATGAGGCAGGACAGGAGCGATTAATTTTCGAATATAAAGGTTGGAAAATTTGTCCATTAATTTGTTATGATTTACGATTTCCGGTTTGGAGCAGAAACACTGTTGATTATGATCTTTTAATATATGTTGCAAATTGGCCACAACCCAGAAGAGAGGTTTGGTCTGTTTTGTTGCGTTCCAGATCGATTGAAAATCAGTGTTTTGTAGTTGGTGTAAATAGAGTTGGAACGGATATGAACTGCAGTTATAGTGGTGATTCTGTTGTTGTGAATCCTAAAGGAAACCCGATATTACAGTTTGAAGAAGGTCAGGAAGCTGTAAGATCAATAGAGATTTCAAAGGATGAACTAATTCAATTCCGGGACAGGTTTTCGGTATGGAAAGACAGGGATGATTTTACCATTATATAAGTTTATTAGTAAAGGATTGAAATTTTATTGATAAAAGGAATTGACTATTGGATTTAGTTTTGTTAACTTTAATTTAAGATGGAGTTAAGTTAAATAAAATTAGAGTTTTATGAGGTCTTTTAAGGTAATTTTATCAAACGACAAAGTTGAATTCTTCACCGAATTAATGAATCGGTTAGGAATTAAATACCAGGATGAGATTCAGGCAATGAAAGAGGCTAATAAGATGAAAGGAGAAGCCGAAAGAGTCAAAAGTAATGTGGGGTCAAAAGGAGGACAAAAGAATATTCCAATGGAAGATAGCAGTATAAAGGAAGTTCTTAAGAAAATTGAACAAATGAGAGGAAATGCCAAAGGGTAATACTTTAATGTATTAAGTTATTGTTAGTGGTATGATTATTGTATTGATGAAAGAAATTATTTAATACTTAATCCGATGAAAACCTTTCAGTCTTTTTCCTACATTTTGATTTTTGTTCTCTTCTTTCTTGCTGATATAAAAAGCATTGCTCAAACAGATTCTAGTGAAGAAAAAGTGGAATCTGTTGTGGATAAACTTCCTAAACTCAATAAGGGAGGTAGTAATTTTAATAAGTATATTGCGAAAAATATTGAATATCCTGCTAATGCCAAATTAAGAGGTGTTGAAGGTGATGTCTGGGTATCTTTTATTGTAACATCAACCGGTGTTGTTAAAGATGTCAAGGTCGATAAAAGTGTTGACGAAACGTTGGATGCCGCAGTGGTGGATTTTGTCAAGCAAACAGGACCGTGGAAACCTGGAAAAAAAGGTGGAAAAGAAGTGAACACTCAAATGATGGTTCCGGTTAAATTTTCATTGAATCAGGACGAACGTGCACTGGCAGATATGTTGAAAGAGTTTAACGTTCTGGATTCACCTCCTTTATTTGTGCTTGATAATAAATTGGTAGAAGGGTATCTGACTATTGAAGATTATAATGTAAAATCAATTCGTATTTTAAAAGGTAGTAAAGCAACAAGTCTGTATGGCGATAAAGCAAAAAACGGAGTTGTAGTTATTACCTCCAAAAGAGGTACTCCTCCGGTTTATTAAAAAATATAGAAAGCCCCATCTAATCGATGGGGTTTTTAGTTATTTTCTAAAATTAGTGCTTTCAAAAATTTTATCAGCTGATTTGGCTATAAAGCCATTGAATAAATCACCGTTAGGCATTTTGTACCGTCGGGCAAATTCATAATAGCAAGCAGGAACTTTAAAGGTACCTTCCGTAAATTTCATTTCAACGATATCAGCTAAGGTACTGGATTGTTCCAGTAATTCGTGAGGGGAACCTTTAATTTCTCTACCCGATGAGTTTAGTTTAAATCCATTGTCTTTTAGTGATTTATTTAGTTCCTCGAGACTATGGATATGCTGAAGTCTATTTACAAGAACTGTAAAGTGATTTGCTCTGAATCCGAAAATATAAAGCCATGCAGCATATTCCGATTCTTCAAGAAGGGTTTCATAAATTTCATGGCTTGGCATTCCCCAAATATTACCTGCAAAAAGGATATCATCACCTTCTGGAATAGTTGTATTGCTTTTATTTATATGAGTATCTAATATTTTTTGAATAGGTTTTGATAGCTCTTCAACCATCAATTGACTAATGAAAATTTTTGGCGCTGAAGGATTATTTTCAATTTCGAAGTGTTTTGCTGTCAATTTTTTTTGTTCAAAACGATAATAACCCTTTTCTTTGTAATCTCTTTCAAGAAATGGCTTAGCCAAGGCATTTATGTTAACAAGTGGGTAATTGAATGTTCGGAATGCGATGTGATCATTGATAATTACTTCGTTATGAGAATTGAATAATTGATGAATCAATTTTACTGAAGGATTCAGGTTCTGATAATCATCAAATAATCGTTCGAATAATGTTGTGTTGTCAATCATGTTGTTTTTGATTTCAAATTAGAAAACAATTTGATGAATGTCAAATTGTAATTTAACATTGAAATTATTACAAAAATTTACCCGAATTTTAGATGTTTTATAGCCGAAATTAGATCGTATGTTGCAAATTGAAAGTGTTGAGTTTTTTCTTTGTTTTACGGCTGTTTTCTGTTTTTAAACATCTTTAAATGATGATAAAATACATATGAAATATGCAAATTTCGCAGTAGCTTTGTGGAAATTGCTAAAATTTAACTTTTTTAGAAACAGAAATGGAATTCATTGAACAGCTCAAGCTTAAGGCTAGTCAGAACAAAAAGAGAATTGTTCTTCCAGAAGGATTGGAAGAAAGAACTTTGAAAGCAGCAGATGTAATTTTAGGTGAAGGATTCGCTGAAATTATATTGATCGGTAATCCGGAAAAAGTAAAAACTGAAGCCGAAAAAATGGGTCTTCAAAATATTGATAAGGCGACTATTGTCGATCCTGAAAATCATGATAAGTTGGATGCTTATACTGATTTGATGGTAGAAATTAGAAAAAGTAAGGGTCTTACAAAAGAAGATGCTATGCAACTGATTAAAAATCCACTATTTCTGGCTGTAATGATGATTAAGGCTGGTGATGCTGATGGTGAAGTTGCCGGAGCTGACAATGCAACAGGTGATGTTTTACGTCCTGCATTTCAATATGTAAAAACAGCCCCTGGTATCAGTGTTGTGTCAGGTGCTTTTATTATGATATTGAAAGATAAGGAGTTTGGAGAAGATGGTATGATGGTATTTGCTGATTGTGCTGTTCATCCAAATCCAACAGCTGAAGAATTAGCTGAAATAGCTGTTTCAACAGGTCAAACAACCAGAGCTATTGCTGGTTTTGAGCCAAAGATTGCAATGTTGAGTTTTTCAACAAAAGGAAGTGCAAAACACGAAATGGTGGATAAGGTAGTTAAAGCAACTGAATTGGCTAAGAAGCAAGCTCCTGATATGAAAATAGAAGGTGAATTGCAATCCGATGCTGCAATCATTCCTGCTATTGGTCAGAAGAAAGCACCGGGTAGTGAAATTGCTGGTCAGGCTAATGTTTTAGTATTTCCAACTCTGGAAACAGGAAATATTGCTTATAAATTAGTTCAGCGAATGGGGCACGCCGAAGCTATCGGACCAATTTTACAGGGTATGGCAGCACCAATCAACGATTTATCCCGTGGTTGTTCGGTTAGTGACATCGTTAATTTGGTAGCGATTACAGCAAACCAAGCAGCTGGTACAGTATAATTTCAGAGCCGGTTATCCGGCTCTTTATATTTCAAGGTAAATGATCATATTGGTTTTAAATAGTGGCAGTTCTTCCATAAAATACCAATTGTTCAACATCGAGGGGCAGGAAAAGTTAATGGCCAAAGGTGTTATCGAACGAATTGGGATTGAGGGAGGTGCCCTGAAACAATGTGTGAAAGGAGTGCCCCAGTTAGTTTTTGAAAAAAGTATTCCTGATCATACAGTTGGTTTAAAACTAATATTTGAGCATCTGGTAAACTCAACAGATGGTGTTTTAAAAGATCTATCCGAGATTGATGCAGTTGGTCACAGGGTGGTTCATGGAGGTGAATTATTTAAGGATAGTATCGTTATCAATGAAAAGGTAAAGCAACAAATAGCCGAGTGTGCTGAGCTTGCACCCTTGCACAATCCTGCCAATTTAAAAGGAATATTATCTGTTGAAGTTCTTTTGCCCAATGTTCCTCAGGTAGCGGTTTTCGATACTTCGTTTCATCAGACCATGCCTAAACATGCTTTTTTATATGGAATTCCTTACAAGTATTACGAGAAATATAAGATACGCAGGTATGGTTTTCATGGGATAAGTCATAAATATGTCGCTCAGGAAGCTGCCAAATTGTGCAAAAAGGACTTTACTAAATCAAAAATCATAACTTGTCATTTGGGTAATGGTGCTTCCATTACGGCAATCGATCAAGGTGAATCAGTTGATACATCCATGGGATTTACTCCGGTTACCGGTTTGATGATGGGAACCCGCTGTGGTTCTGTTGATCCTGGTGTGTTGTTGTTTCTTGAAGAAAAAGAACAGCTAAGTATTCGTGGGATCTCAAGCCTGATAAACAAAGAAAGTGGATTGCAGGGGATATCTGAATTATCA
Organism: uncultured Carboxylicivirga sp.; assembly: GCF_963674565.1. Classification (NCBI taxonomy): domain Bacteria; kingdom Pseudomonadati; phylum Bacteroidota; class Bacteroidia; order Marinilabiliales; family Marinilabiliaceae; genus Carboxylicivirga; species uncultured Carboxylicivirga sp. Next base: position 2,180,463 of record NZ_OY771430.1, on the reverse strand, counting down.
TCTGATATGAGAGATATAGAACAGGCTGCAATTGATGGAGTTTACAGAGCGAAACTTGCATTAGACATGTACATTTACAGGGTACGAAAAAAGATCGCTTCTTTCGTGGGTGTTATGGATGGACTGGATACATTGGTGTTTACAGGCGGGGTTGGTGAGAATTCCTTTAAAGTAAGAGAAGAGGTTTGTAAGAAGCTTAGTTTTTTTGGGGTGAAAATTGATCAGCAACAAAACCTAAGTACTTGCGGCCAAACAGGAGTGATATCATCATCAGATTCCAGTGTAACTGTTGTGGTTATTAATACTAATGAGGAACTTGTCATAGCCAGAGAAACCTTTGAAATATTAAATAAAAACTAACAGGAAATTATTAAAAACAATTATAATGGCTGAAATTCTTGTAGAACCTATTGAATTATATGCTTTAGGTCAGAAAAAGAAGGGTAAAACTCTTTTTTCAAAAGTTGGGGTTGTAGGATGTGGAAAAGAAGGGCAAAGTATAGCTCGTATTGCTGCTTGGCATGGAATGGAAGTAGTTTTCATAGAGTTAAGTGAAGACAAAATTACCCAGGCAATTGAAAACATTGGTAGTGAGCTTGATAATCGTATTGAGAATTGGGGGTTAACTCCTGGTGATAAGCGTGCTATCATGAGTCGTATTAAAGGATCTATGGATTATAAAGATCTGGCGGCCTGTGATTTTGTTATCGAAGCTATTCGTGCAGACGAGACCGGTGTTCGTAATATTGAAACCCGCAAAGAAGTTTTCAGACGAGTGGAAGAAGTAGTTAGCAGTGATGCAATTATTGCAACAAATGCTACAACGATTGTAATTACAGAATTAGCTTCAGAGTTAAAGATAAGGGAACGTTGTGTGAGTCTTCACTTCTTTGTAACATCACCAGAGGCACGTATTATTGAGGTAGTTAAAGGATTGTATACTTCTGATGAGGTTTATCAGCGTGTTTGTACGTTTGTAAAACTCATCAATCGCGATGTTATTCCGGTTGAAGAATCAGCTGGTATAGTAAGTGTTCGTCTATATGTTACATTGTTAAACGAAGCATGTGCTACATTAATGGAGGGTGTTGCCACTCTTGAGGATATTGATAAAACTATGGAGATTGGATTGGGCATGCGTTTTGGTCCTTTTAAATCAGCTGATATTATTGGGTTGGATAAAGTGATGCGTTGGATGACTAACCTTCATGAAGAGTTTGGAAGTCAAAAATTTACACCATCGCCATTGATTCGTAGATTGGTTAGAGCCAAGCGTTTAGGTAAAAATGTGGGTGTAGGATTTTATCGATATGATAAAGACGGAAACATATTACCAAATGAAGATCTTGTACGCAAGATTTAATTATCCAACAGAGTTACAAACATGGTTGAAAGATGCCTTGGCATCGTCAAAACAAAGAAAATAGACATGAAAATATTAGTATTGAACTGTGGTAGTTCATCAATAAAATATCAGTTATTCAATATGGAAGGCGCCGAATGGGAGGTGATGGTTGCCGGGGTTGTAGAAAAAATTGGTTTGAAAGGTTCTTTCTTAAAACATCAGAAAAGCGGTGGTAAAGTATTGCTTGAGGGTGAAATTCTTGATCATCAGGCTGGTATTGACTATATCTTAGGTGTTTTAATTAGTGAGAAACACGGATGTATTAAAAGCCTGGATGAAATTGACGCTGTTGGACACAGGGTTGTTCATGGTGGAGAAGAATTTAATTCCAGTGTATATATTACTGATGATGTTATCAAAAAAATGGAAGAATGTATTGACCTTGCTCCATTACACAATCCTCCAAACTTAAAAGGTATCGAAGCTATTACTCAATTGTTACCAAGTGTACCTCAGTGTGGCGTGTTTGATACTGCTTTCCATCAAACTATGCCTAAGAAGGCATATATGTATGCAATTCCTAAAACCCTTTATAATCAATACGGTATTCGTCGTTATGGATTTCACGGAACAAGTCACCGTTATGTATCAAAACGTGCCTGTGATATGCTAGGGGTGGATTATAAGGAGCAACGAATAATTTCATGCCATTTAGGTAACGGAGCTTCTATCGCTGCTATTCAAAATGGGGAATCGGTTGATACATCAATGGGTTTTACACCACTGGAAGGATTAGTGATGGGTACCCGTGCAGGTGACCTTGACTTAGGTGCTGTTACTTATATCATGGATAAAGAGAAAATTGGTACCCGCTCAGCCAGTGTTTTATTTAATAAACACAGTGGATTGCTTGGTTTAACTGGAATCTCATCAGATATGAGAGAAATTCAGGATGCTGCAGCTGAAGGAAATGAGGTAGCTCAATTAGGACTGGATGTATATGATTATCGTGTTAAAAAATACATTGGTGCATATGCAGCAGCCATGGGTGGTATCGATATTTTGATCTTTACAGGTGGTATTGGAGAGAATTCAGGTATGAGAAGACAGGAAATCTGCAAGGGTCTTGAATTTTTAGGTGTTGAAGTGAACCAGGAGCTAAATATAGGCGTTATTGGGGATGAAAAGGTAGTTAGTACTGATAATTCCAAAATAACGGTTATGGTGGTTCCAACTAACGAAGAATTAGTTATTGCTTTGGATACCAAAAATATTGTTGAAGAATTAGCTAATCGATGATATAAAAAACTCAATCAACAAATCTCAATTTTTATGTTTAAATCCCTTAATGATCTTCAAAAACTTATTCTCCAAAATAAAGTCAAGAAGAAATTAGCATTGGCCGTGTCGCAGGATGGACACTCCCTCGACGCGGTTTATAATGCTTATCAGGCCGGAATTATTGATCCGATTTTGATCGGATCAAAACCGGAAACAGAAGCCATTATTGCGGCAAAAGGTTATGATTTCTCCCACGCAACCTTTATACATGAGCCGGATACTGAAAAATCTGTTGAAATTGCTGTTAAATTGGTCCACGATCAAAAGGCAGATATTCTTATGAAAGGAAAGGTGGCAACACCAACCTTACTCAAAGGTGTTTTGAATAAAGAATGGGGCTTGCGTAGCGGAAGACTTCTGTCGCATTTTGCCTTATTTGAGGTTGATACCTATCATAAGCTAATTGCTGTTACTGATGTGGCCATGAATATAGCTCCCAACTTAAAGGATAAAATCGATATTGTAAATAATTCGGTTGGATATTTGAATAAGATGGGCATTGCAAAGCCTAAAGTTGCGGTTTTAGGTGCCATCGAAATGGTTAATGAGAGTATGCAGGCGACTTTGGATGCAGCGTTATTGTCAAAGATGAATCAACGTGATCAGATTAAAAATTGTATTATTGATGGTCCATTGGCATTTGATAATGCTGTAAGTTTTGAGAGTGCAAAACATAAAGGTATTAAAAGTGAAGTGGCTGGGGATACTGACTTATTATTAATGCCCGATATCGAAGTGGGTAATGTACTATATAAAACATTGGTGTTCTTTGCTAAAGCAAAGGTTGCTTCAGTTATTTTAGGAGCTTCAGCCCCAATTGTTCTGACATCCAGAAGTGATTCGGAAGAATCGAAATATAATAGTATTTTGCTTGCTGCAATGGCCTGATCAAGGTCTTCTTATCATATAAAAATCCTCTTAAGTTTTAATGTAATGAAACGAAATAAAGTTTTAGTGATTAATCCCGGATCTACCTCCACAAAAATTGCTGTGTTTAAAGGTAGTGAATCTATTTTTCTGAAAACTTTAAGACATTCGGCTGAGCAATTGGCCCAATATGAAAAAATTTCAGATCAATTTGAATTTCGTAAGGAGTGTATATTAAGTGAATTGATTCAGGCGGAAATTGATATTGATGATTTTGATGCAATAGTAGGTCGTGGTGGATTGGTTAAGCCAATTGCCTCAGGTGTATACGAAGTAAATGAAGCCTTGAAGGTGGATTTACGAAAAGGTGTATTAGGTCAGCACGCCAGTAATCTGGGTGGGCTGATTGCAGATGACATAGCAAAGGTAATACCCGGAGCAAGGGCTTTTATTGCCGATCCTGTAGTAGTAGATGAATTAGAGGAAGTAGCCAGAATTACAGGTCATCCTGATATGCCTCGTCGCTCTGTTTTTCATGCCTTAAATCAAAAAGCTGTTGCTAAGAATTTTGCCAGATCCATTGATAAAAAATACGAAGAACTAAATGTGATAGTAGCGCATTTGGGTGGTGGAATATCCATTGGAGCACATCGAAATGGACGTGTAATTGATGTAAATAATGCATTGGATGGTTATGGCCCATTTTCACCGGAACGGGCAGGTACTTTGCCAACCGGAGCATTGATTGATGCTTGTTTTAGTGGTAAATACACGTATGAAGAGATGCGTAAACTGGTAAACGGTAAAGGTGGTTTGGTTGCTCATTTAGGTACTAATCAAGCGAATGAAGTTGAAGAGAAGGCACTTGCAGGAGATAAGCATCATATGCTGATATTGCAGGCAATGGCCTATCAAATTGGTAAGACAATTGGCAGTTGTGCCGCAGTATTGAAAGGACAGGTTGATGGTATCATCATTACAGGTGGAATTGCTCATGATAAAACCGTTACTGATTATATAAAGGAAATGATTGGATGGATTGCACCAATGAAAATCTATCCAGGCGAAGATGAGATGAAAGCGTTGGCAGATAATGCATTCAGTGTTCTGGCAGGTGAAGTTGAATGTAAGGTCTACGAATAATAAATAGAAAAAATAGCTTGAAGTATTGCCGTGGAATATTCTACGGCAATTTTTTTATATCTTATGCTCATAATCTAAACAAATCGTATGGAAGGAATCAGTGCATATTATATCTTAATTGCTGCAGCCATCATCATCATATTATCGTATCTCTTTAATTTAATAGCAAAGAGAACAAATGTACCAAGTGTTATTTTACTTATAACCAGTGGTTATTTGGCAAAAGAAATGCTGGGATTCGATTTTAATGAAGCGGATTGGTTCCTGCCCTTAGAATTATTAGGTATTGTTGGACTGGTTCTAATTGTACTCGAAGCTGCACTGGACTTGGAATTAAAGAGAGAAAATCTGAAACAAATCCTGAGTGCTCTGCTGGTTTCTGGCTTGTCATTATTCTTTAATACTTTTCTCTTGGCTGCAGGTATTCAGTACTTTATTGGAAATATTGATTGGCTGTCAGCAATAATCTATGCAATACCATTGGCTATAACAAGCAGTGCAATTGTAATACCTAGTGTTAATGGTTTACAAAAAGACAAAAAGGAATTTTTGATATACGAGAGTACCTTATCTGATATTTTGGGTATCATGTTCTTTTATCTGTTACTCGAAAATATTAATGAGAACGGCGCCACAATGATTGGAGTTAATATTATTTCCAATATTGGGGGAACAATATTATTAAGCGTCATTTTATCATTCGCTATGATTTTTGCTTTCCAGAAAATAAAGTCTGAGGTAAAATTATTCTTGTTTTTTGCCGTCTTAATACTAATATATGATATAGGAAAGCTATTTCATCTGTCTTCTTTACTTATGATTTTGGTTTTCGGAGTAATCCTTGAAAACAGGAAATTGTTTTTTCAAGGCAAACTTAGAAAATATTTGATCGAAGAAAACGTTTCAAAGGTATTGGTAGATTTTAAGTTAATCACAAAAGAGAGTTCCTTTGTTGTTCGTACATTTTTCTTTTTTGTGCTAGGCTTATCAATTACGTTGGCAGGTGTTTTTGTACCTAAAATATTGTTTTTAACCGCCTATTTTATGATTGGTGTATATGGCTTCAGATGGTTGATATTTAAGATAATGTTTAAGAAAAACTATTTTCCACAATTTTTAATTGCCCCCAGAGGTTTAATATCAGTACTTTTGTTTTTTGCCATACCAATTGAATTTAGGATTAACGACTTTGAATTGGGGATATTAACTTTATCAATTGTGGTGACAAGTATTGTAATGGCTTGGGCTTTGGTTCACGACAGGTTAGGACGAATGGGAAGGATAAAACGCGTATTGCCACTGCTTAAAGCTGTGAAGAGAGTTGGATTAAATAAGGAGAGTGGAAATGATTAGAATATTCTGAAAGATTCTGATCTGAAACCTTTCGATGGATTAATTGTAAAATGAAGTATGTTAAGACAATTATTTTTTACACTGCTTTTTGTAAGTAGTTGCTCAATATATGCACAAATATCTCACGGAGGGTCTCCTTCTGATATTTTACCCGCTAAATCTCTTCAATTAATTGGTGAGCCAGCGATTGTAGATTTAAAAGAAGAATCAGCTATAGAAAATGGACCATTAAGATATGCCTATCCAATTTATACAGATTATACTCCATTAAATTCAGGTAGTTGGTACGATTTGGGAAACGGTACTTTAGTTTGGCAATTAGCCTTAGGTTCTGATGCTGCCAAGAGCTTAAGTATCAATTTTAGTCGTTTTAAATTGGCTGAAGGAGGAAAAGTCTTTATTTACAATAGTGACAGATCAGTAATATTAGGAAGTTTCACAAGTGATAATAATAAGCCATCTGGCAGATTAGCTACTTCACCAGTTCCCGGAGATGAAATTATTGTGGAGTTACAAACACCTCAGAAAAATGCTGAACAGCAAGAGATCGTTATCAGTGAAGTTTATCACGATTTCCTGGGAATAAACGACTACCTGAAAAATAATATACATTTTGGATTGTCTGGTGAATGTAATGTGAATGCCACATGTGATGCACGTATTACTGAAGAAATGAGACGTTCGGTTGTTAAATACATAACCAATGGATTTTTATGCTCAGGTACTCTTGTTAATAATACGAATAACGATGGTGAGCCTTATTTTCTTACTGCAGCACATTGTGTGCTTAATCAAAGCGAAGCAGAAAATATGGTGTTCTATTTCAATTTTGAATCACCTTCATGTATTGATTCCATTGCCGGTACTGATCAGCAACAATTAAGTGGAGCCGATTTTAAGGCTGGTGTTGAAAATATGGATTTTTCACTGGTTAGATTGTCTTCTCAACCTCCGGCATCCTATCGTCCATACTGGGCAGGCTGGGATCGTTCAACAACGATATCTGATGCAGTTTATACTTTGCATCATCCTGAAGGTGATGTGAAAAAATTATCCTGGTCGGGTGGGGGACCTGAAGCAACCACATTTAGTGCCTTTGGATTTATAACAGATGGGCATTGGTTAATTTCTGATTGGGTAAGTGGTACAACTGAAGGAGGATCATCCGGAGCTGGATTATTTACACAGGAGAATAAATTAATTGGTACTCTCTCTGGTGGGTATGCATCTTGTACTTATCAGCACGATGATTATTATGCACGTTTAAATAAAGCCTGGGATACCCATTCTGATCCATCAATGCAATTAGCTTACTGGCTTGATCCTTCCAATTCAGGTGTGCTTTCAACAGAAGGTTTAGACTTCTACAGTAATGAAGTAGAAAGAGTCACATTCTCAAATGATGAGTTGACTCCTGTTTTACACTATAGCAATGAATTTACTGGCCCTTGGTCAGGTACAAATGATAGAGGTTATGATGGTTTTGCTCAGTATTTTTATGATTATAGTTCAGTAACCATTGAAGGAGTTTATATTGTTCCTGCAATTTGTGATTATTCAACCTTTACGAGCATTAATGTAAAAATTTGGAATAGCATTGGTGGAACGCCTTCTGATGTAGTATTTGAGAAATCTGGAATTACGCTGGCTCAAATGAAACGTCGCGAATACCTGATTGAATTACCTCAACCAGTACAAATTAATGGGGAGTTTTTTATAGGAATTGAATTGAATAATCCTGCCAGTTCTGATACTATTGCCTTGTATAATGTTGAGAAAAACATTGGGAGCTTTACCCAAAACAGGGCTTTTATCCGTGAAAACGGAAGTTGGAAAGGATTTGATGAACTTTATCCAACCGGAGAGAAAGGAGCTTTTTGGATTGACTTTTTGGGTTCGAATATGCAGTTATCTACAGAAGTAGACACACTGCTTGAAACACAAGTTACAGTGAAACCAAATCCTGCCAGGGGAGGTTATGTAAATTATGCAACTAATATGGAGCATTTATCAAGTATAGAGTTATATACGGTAAATGGTGCCCTAGCTTATGTTTATAAAAGAAATGGTGAGAAAAGTGATAAGTTGGCTCTTCCTCCTTCTATAAGGCAAGGTTTGTATATTATGGTTTTTAAAAATTCAGTTAGTTCAATACCTAAAAAAGTACTTATATTTCCTTAGTTTTTGATTTTTAAATTGTCGAAGCAAAAATACTTTGGCATTGTGTAATCAGAGGATGTGTCCATCGAAGAGGTCAATTGAAAGGATATCGAATAAACATCACCAAGTGGAGTAAGATCAACTGGTTTCCATGTTGTTACTATATATCTTTCTGTTGATCTGGGGTATTGATAATCGGCCAGGTAAAAGTCAACCGAACTTATAATTGTATTTGAATCATCATACCCATTAATGGTAAGCAGATAATAGTCAATGGTGTCTTTCTTTTCAAAGCCTCCAATCATTGTACTATAAGCAAGGGTGGTGTTGTTTACTTCCATTGATTTCAGTGAATGAGCTTGACCATCTGAGAATGTAATTTTATGCACGATCTCATCGGATTGTTTAAAAACACCGAAGTTCTCTGACGATTCAGCTCCTGAAGTATTATAAACACTAAACTGATTACTTAATTTTGTAGAAGTTTTGTCTGTTTTATTGCTAACAGCAAAGCCACTCCAATCAATATTATTTCCGTTATAATTATTACTAAATCGGATGTGTTTAAATGAAATATAACCTTCTGTTGAATAATAATAGAATCCACTATCTTCTAACAATTCATTTTCTTCAAAAGTGCAAAAATCGATTGCATGTACTGGAATGTTCATACTGTCAGAACCTGATGGCGTTGAAACTATGAAGGTAAAGTCATAAGTTCCGTAATCAAATCCTTTAAACAAAAAATCTTTTCCCGTTGAAATATTTTCACCATTTAATTGCCAGGCGTAAGAAGATGAGATGTCGTATATAATTTTGGGCTCGATGGTATAAGTGCTGTCTATATCAACGTCTATTCCTTCCTCATCCATATCAAGATAAATGGTTGGCTCAGGGATGACTTTGTCATCATTTAGGCATGAAGCAATGATAAGACTGAATGCAAAAAACGTAACTGCTAAATATACTCTCATCTATAAATTGTTAAAATGATGATCAAGAAATCCTGGAATTTGTTCAACTCCTAAACGTTTGGCTAAAATCTTCTTATCCTTATCTAATATATATATTACCGGAGTACTGTAAATATCGTAATTATTTCGATAGCCGCTTTGGTTATATGGATCGTATAAATGAATCCATTCCTCTAACTGGTGTTCAGTAATAAAATCAACCCATTCGTCTTTGTTGTGTTGGGTGTAAACAGCTACAATCTTGATTCCTTTATCGGCATATTTTAGCCAAACTTCTTCGTATAGTTTAGGTATCTCTTTTTTACAATGACCGCATTCCGGTTCCCAAAAAACGAGTATTGTAAAGGGTGCACGGACTTCGCTCAGTTTGAAATATTGTTCATTATAGGACTGCATTTTAAAGTCGGCTGCTACTTTATTCAATAATGTTGGCTTAATTTTATTGACTCTTTCTCTAAGTTTTGTCAGAAACTTTTCGTCAACCCAGTCGGCTCTGCCGTTGAGGTAATAGGCATCTGCCATATCAACCATCACAGCGTCCATTCCCATGGTTTTACTTTCGTTTGCCCAGTTAAATAAATATTGAATAAGGTATTTCTCCATCTCAGGATTACCTTCAGCTGCAGCAATCATTTTATGACAACCAATCATTATCGTATCCGGAATAACCAGCACCTGAGATAGATATCTGTCTATTTTTTCAGTAAAATATGGTGTGCGAAGCAGTCGAGGATCAGATAGGTCCAGATTATCAAAGTAATGTGCTTTGTAGAAATTAAATCGCATTCGTTGAACTTCCTGTTCCGGATTTTCACTTCCTGCTGGGGCTTCCATCTCAGGTACATCAATTTCCTGTATTCCCTTTAAGAATAATGCTAAAAAGGTATTAGGATTATTTTGGATGGTTTTTATGGCTTTTTGTTTTACTTCATCTCCAAATCCCTGCAATTTATTGGATAAATCTTTTTTCTCACCTTCGTCCGTTGCTTCCTTAAGTTTATCCTGAATACTTTTGGCTTCAATCTGTTTGTTTCTTAGGAATTTTTGATAATCTAAGAAATTTATACTCTCATTAGATCCTTTAATTTCCAGATTTGCTAACAGATCATCAGTAGATGTTCTAATCGAAAAAGTTTGATCCTCTCCAATTAATACATCGAAATATTGGTCACTGTTTAAGTAAACTATGTATACACCTTGTTTTATGGGTTCCTTTTTATCAATTAAAAACCGCCCTGACGAATTAGCTGGAATAGTGTCTTCAACAAACATTTGTTTATTGAAATAATACCCCAGTATGATAGTGTCATTATTAAATTCATCTATTTGAATATCAATTTTGCAAGATTGACTATAAGAAAAGAAATATGTAAAAAGTGTAAGTAGTATAGTAATAATTCTCCTATTCATATATTCAGAAATTTTTGGTAAATATATCTGTTTTACTAAGATAAATCTTCAATTTCTTAATAGAAGATATTATTAATCAGAATATCAATATTGATTTCATTATCGTAATTCAATTTTAATTGAGACTTTCTTTGTGATATGTTTTCATTGGAAAAAGAAATATTTTTAAGGTTTTCAATATGTTTAATCCATTCATGTTGTGTATTTGCAACATAACAAGAATCTTCAAGTCCTGTGCCAACAAGAATGGCATCATTACAAATAATGTGCCTGCCTGCAAATAATGAATGAATAAGCTTAAGTTTAATACCTGTAGCCTGATATGTATGTAATACAATTATCTGAGCATGATTGATTAATTTTTCCATTGAATCTTCTGTAGGATTCTCAACTAATTCTGTATTTGATAGTTTGTCAACAGCTGATTTAATATTTGAATCAGGATTCTTACCAGCAATTATAAATTTGAAATTAATATTTGGTATTATATTTTTAATAAAAAAAAGGGTAGACTTAATATTTTCTTCCACGCTCAGGTTTCCATGTATCAAAATATATTCTCCTTGTCCTGATCTACTTTCGCAAACCTCATATTTATGAAATGGAGGTAAAAAAAATGAATTAAGATTTATGTCTTTAAAATGAGGTAACTCAAATTTTGAAATACAGAATAATCCTGAAGCATTCTTCAAAATAGGCTCGTAATGTTTTAGTTTATAGCTTTCTAGTTTGTAGAATGTTTTCTTGAATATATTATTAGACGACTTGCTAAGTTCATTATAATAAGTGTGTTCTATATTGTGTGTTCGAACAAAAATTCGTGATGGATTAACGTGATTAATTAATTCACAGCTATGCAAACCTTCTATTAATATTGGATAATCGTCTTTGTTTAGATTATTATATAAGTCCTGATTGAAGCGTGTAATTGCAATAAAGGGTTTGAAACTAAATTGGTTATTAATTCCTTTAGAACGTTTGTAATATTTAACTTCTGTGCAAAGTTCTTCTAACTCAATTGATGTTTCTCTATCATACTTAAAGCAATGTAGAATAACTTCTACATTGTGTTTAACTAATTTCTTTAACTTATAATAAATATCTATAGCACCACCGTAATTAGGTGGATAGGGAATTGTTAATGCAACAACATGTAAACGATGTTTCATTACTAAATTTCCTTGGTTTTTTCGATTAACCAATTTTTGTCGGTTTCACTCAGATGTTCTGATAATGCTATACGTACCTTTTTGTGATAGTTATTAAGCCATGCTTTTTCAGTAATGGTCAATAATTCAATATCAATAGCATTTATATCAATAGGGCAAAGTGTTAAAGTTTCGAACTTCAGGAATTCACCAAACTCAGTTGTTTGATCCGGTACACAAAGTATCAGGTTTTCAATTCTGATTCCATATTTACCGGTTCGATATAATCCTGGTTCATTTGATGTTACCATTCCTTCTTCAATGATAATTCCGTTGTCTTGAGGACGAATGCTTTGTGGACCTTCATGAACATTTAAGAAATGACCAACACCATGACCTGTTCCATGTCCGTAATTCAATCCGCCTGTCCATAAAGCTTGGCGGGCTAATATATCAAGATGCACACCTCTGGTACCTTTAGGAAAAACTGCCTGATCTAATGCTATGTGCCCTTTCAAAACTAAAGTAAAATCTTTTTTTTCCTGATCGTTAAGAGGACCTAATGCAACTGTGCGTGTAATATCTGTTGTTCCTTCAAGATATTGACCTCCTGAATCAACCAGATAAAAGCCTTTAGCTTTAACTTTTGCAGCTGTTGTTTTGTCAACTGAATAATGAACAATGGCTCCGTTTGCACCATAACCACTAATGGTTGTAAATGAATCACCCATGTAGTTTTCCTGCATTGATCTGAACGAAGCTAGTTTCTGAGCTACTTTATATTCATCCAAGTCTTCATCACCAACTGCATTTTCTAGCCAATGTAAGAATTGAACCATAGCAACTCCATCTTTTATCATTGCCTTTTTGATATTCTCAATTTCTACATTGTTTCTACACGATTTCAATTGAGTTATCAAACTGGCTTGTTCAATCTTGGCAGCTTGTGAAGGCAGATGACTAAAAATCGAACTATTGGCGCGGTCGGGATCAATAAGAATAATACTATCCTGTAGCATGTCTTTTATGAATTTATAAAAGTCACTGTATAAGTATACCTTAATACCTTCCTGAGCCAGCTGTTTACCAATGTTAGAGGTTAATTTATGCGGATCAATGAAAAGGTTAACCTGATTTTCGGTAATAATTAAGTAGGAATGAAAAACTGGGTTGTAGGCAACATCTTTACCACGGAAATTTAAAGCCCATGCTATTTCATCCAAAGAGGCAATAACATAGTGGGTAGCCCCTTTTTCAAGCATCATTCTGCGGATTAACTCAATTTTTTCTTTTCGGCTAAGTCCACAATATTTAGTCTCTAATTCATAAATGCCATCCTCCGGAATTGGGGGTCTGGCTTCCCAAACATCTTCTTCAAGATATACTTTCCCGTCTATTCGAATATCAACTTTTTTGAGTGTTATGGCTAAATCTCGATAGGCATTAACAGTTATTGTTTTGCCATTAATACCAACAATACAACCCGGGTGAAGATTAACAGTCAGCCATTCTTTATAATCAGGTGTGTCTGATTCACCCATTCGATACAAGTCGATTCCTGAATCTTTCAGCTGTTGTTCGGCTTGTAAGAAATATCGCGAATCGGTCCATAAACCTGCTTGCTCCTGACTTACAACCAAGGTTCCTGCCGAACCGGTAAACCCCGATAACCATTCACGAAATTTCCAGTGATCAGCCAGATACTCGCTTAAATGCGGATCGCTACTGGTTACAATATATGCATCTACTCCAATGGTAGCCATGAAATTTCTTAACTTGAATAAGTGATCGGCAGCTGACATATTAGTATGTTTTTATTGTTAGATCAGAATTTTTATTGAAAAGTATAAGTTGGCCAGTGGTTATATTATCAGAATTAATCATACCTGAAAACGACTGTTTGGTACCTTCTTTTAGTATTTGCAATTTGTTTTTGTCGGGATGATTTATTGTACCGTTGGCAACCTCACCATTAATGACATATGAATAATTGACAGGTAAAGAAAGAATGGTGTTTGCCATCTGATTAGAGATGGATAATTGCGAAAGTAGTGCACCTGAATTAACCATCAGTTGGCCTCTGTCAATTTCAAAAAAGCCATAAGTATTAAGTTTTTTACAATTAACAATTAATTGCTTACCTGTTACCTTTAAACTATCACTTTGGTTGACGTTAATTCTATCGGTATTAGAATTTAAACTGATACTTCTTGCATTGTCAATTTTAAAAAGGGAATATTCACTTTTAAAATTCATCTGATTCATTTTATCTGCAGTAACCGTGCAGTTATTTAATTTTCCATTAATTGTATTACACGATTCAAATTTAGCCTCTACAAAATTCAGGTTAAAAGTATGTACAAGTTTATTGTTGGAATTTATAAGATGCATATTGCCATAATCCTGTTGTAAATTAATTTTGCCGTCAATATTCTGAATTAATACATCACCTAAGTTATTGCTGATCTGAAGCATCATTTTTTTAGGTAAGCTAATGTTGTACTCAATACTGAAAGGAAAATTTGAAAAAAACTCATCATCAAACTGTGTACGGAATATTAGCATGCCTGATCTATCGGCTCTTTCAATGGATATAAAGCGCAATACCTCTTCTGCAGAGTTACTGCCAGGAGCTTGAACATTTATTAAAGTTTGAACTTCAATTGTATCGCGGTCCCATCCATTAATAGTTATATTGCCGTGTTGGTTAGTTATTTTTAATGTTGTGTAACGGCTTGCGTCAAATTCAAGAATTTCTCTAACACCATAACCATCACCTGTTTTTGCATAATCCTGAGCAGTGCCTGTAAAGCTGCAAATAAATGCAGTAACTATTAGGCTTAATAATATTTTGTGAAATTGATTCATCATATCTTTCAATGTTCAGAGGGCTAATTTAAGCAAAATAACAAGGCTTTTAAAATACAGTGTCCTTAACTTTATGCTTTCGTCTTCGAAGAAATGGTATGATTTAAAAAATGATTGTTGAATTATCATCATCATTTTAATTGAAGCTAATACTTTCTCATTGTTGTTAACTTAAATGTTAAATAAGTGAGTGTAAGATCTCATATTTAATGCGAGTTTATAATGTAGTTTGAACTTACTAAATAGTTTGTGAGATGAATATATTTCTACTATAGATCATTAAAAATAAACTTATCTTTGTTTCCAGCAATAAATGATTCAACAAAAGAAAAATATCGTCCCAACCAGTCTTCGCTTCAGTCAATGGAGTCGAAAGGGCTGGGCTGTCTTTAGTAGTTTGGGAAGAGAGGTTTCAATTGGTCACATAGATGTGCCGGTTGTTGGTCAGGCTCTGCGTAAATCTTCTTTGTCTGGTGTAATTCTCATCAATGAATTTGTTCAAGATAATGACTTTGAAATTGATTCGGAGGAAGATTTGGTTCTGCCTACATTAGTTAGTTTGTTAGCTGTTTTTTTATTTTCAGTATTAGCTGTTGATCTACCGTCCCTTTGTGGGGAAATATCATTAGAACATATATTATTTTTTAACCTGTCTTTGACAGTGTTAAGTATGAATTTATCTGCTTCGGTATGGAAGCGGAAAGTTATTCTATTGTCTATTATTTACCATTCTATATTATATCTATTTAGTTATGAAAATAAAAGTAATGTTTTCGCAAAACGTCATTTCATTTAAACATTGGTTGGGAAGAAGTTATGCCATCTTCAGCAGTATGCATAAGTTGGTTCGTATTGGAACGTTATTGGCAGTTTATTTAAGTTGGTTTGGGTTAAAAGATACACTTGCACAAACGGATACTACATCAATTAATAAGAAAATTAATCTTGAAGAAGTGGAGGTAACTGCACGTCGTTCAACAGCAGTCTATTCAGAGGTTGGACGGGTACTACAGGTGATTACCCGAAAGGAAATTGAAGAACTTCCAGTATTTAGTGTTCAGGATCTTTTGCGTTACGCTATGAATGTGGATGTTCGTCAGCGTGGTCCATTGGGCACACAGGCGGATATAAGTATCCGGGGTGGATCGTTTGATCAGGTAATGGTACTTTTTAACGGTATCAATATCACTGATCCACAAACGGGCCATCATAACCTTAATCTTCCGGTTGATATGCAAAGTATCGAAAGGGTTGAGATACTTGAAGGACCTGGAGCAAGAGTTTACGGACCTGGTGCTTTTAGTGGAGCCATTAATTTTATAACCGGATCAAAATCATCCAATAATGCTACTTTTAATGCTATGGCCGGGCAAAACGGTTTGTATAATATAACAGCCAATACGACCATTCAAACCGGAAAATTGAAAAGTTATGCATCGGCATGTGCTGCTGGCAGTGATGGTTATATCAATAATACCGATTTTAAAAATAATAGTGTTTTTTATCAGGGGCTACTTGATTTTGGAAATGAGAAACTGGATTTTCAGCTTGGATATAATGATAAGGCTTTTGGGGCTAATGCTTTTTACACTGCAGCTTACCCTGAACAATTTGAGCAGACTAAAACAACATTTGCCTCGGTTAAGATGACATCAGGTAGTCGAGTTAAAATAACACCTGCATTGTATTGGCGACGTCATCAGGATCGGTTTGAACTCTTCAGAAACGAAGCTCCAGCCTGGTATACAAAGCATAACTATCATTTGACTGATGTATATGGAGCAAATGTAAATGCTGTAGTTCCATGGGTATTGGGTAAAACTTCTTTAGGTGGCGAGTTGCGAAGCGAAAATATATGGAGTAACAATATTGGAATTGATATGGATGATCCAATGGATGTTCCGGGCGAGGATGCTCAATTCACCAAATCGTATCAACGTACCAATATGTCAACCTTTCTGGAGCATGTTTATACTTACAATAATTTTTCTGTTTCGGCAGGTCTGCTCATAAACTGGAACTCATCACTCGATTTGGGTGTTAATTTCTTTCCGGGTCTGGATATCAGTTATTGGGCTTCATCCAATACAAAGATTTTTGGAAGTATTAATAAGTCATTACGTTTACCAACCTTTACTGATCTATTTTATGATGGACCAACCAATATTGGAAATCCTGATTTAAAACCGGAAGAAGCTCTTACTTATGAAGGTGGAGTTAAGTTTATAAATGATTGGTTTAAAGGACAGGTTAGTGCGTTTTATCGTGAATCAGAAAATCTCATTGATTGGGGAAGACTGGAAGGGGAAGTGGAATACAAAACCCGTAATCTGTCCGATATGGATTCATACGGAGTGAACTTTCAGGGGAAACTTAATGTAAAAGATTTATGGCAATCATCACCGCTTAACTCTATTGACTTTGGTTATTCTTATATTGATCAGGAAAAGAATGCACCTGCTGATTATGAATCGGTTTATGTAATGGATTATTTAAAGCATAAAATAAATATAGCTGCCAATTTTCAGTTGCTAAAGAAACTTAGCGCCGGAATCAATGTGCAGTGGCAGGATCGGGAAGGTGGTTATCGCAAATACATTAGTGCAAGCGAATCGGTTGCTGTTGATTATAATCCTTTCTGGCTAAGTGATTTGTGGTTACAATGGAATGAATCCAAATATAAAATCTATGTGGATGCCAGTAACTTGTTTGATGTAACATTTTACGATTTAGGGAATGTTCCTCAACCCGGAAGATGGATTAAAGCTGGCATGCAGGTTAGTTTAGATTGGTAGTAATACCAATAAATAAGACACAAATTGGTCGCATGGGGATATACTGTATAGCAGATTCGTTAATGTGGCCAATTTCTGGTTTAATATACTTGATAAGTTGTATTTATTTACCTGATTAAGAAATGATCGTCTACTAACTACTGACTAAAAACTAAAATACTAATTCTTCTTAATAATATTCATCTCGCAGGCTTTGCAGTTAAATTCTAACAGGTAACTGTCCTGTTTATTAAATAAGGTCATTGGCAGCTGTTTTTTTACCTCTGGATGTTCCTTCAGGCATTTTCCAGCCATATACAATAAGCAATGTTTGGTTGTCATTACCTCAAACGAATGTTTAACAACTTGTTTTTCAAATCCCCATTCGGTTTTGTCTACACCATGGCGCTCATAAAATGCTTTAGCTTTACCATTGGTAATGTTAGCCTTAAAGTCGAGTTGATGAACAGGATAAGGATGTGATGTCTTCGTAAATTCAATTTTCTTAGGCTGATAGGCTTTTAACCTTTCTGAAGTATGGTTTTCAATGGCCAATCGGCGCAGTTCGTTTAATATAGAGGCAGGAACAAACCAGTAGAATTCATGATTAAGTTGAATCTGATCAACGTAATATGGTGTGTTACCCAATTTTATTAACTGATTCTCAGCCTGACTAATCAGACGTTCCTTGTTTTGGGCTGTTTCTTTGGTTTCTAACTCAATAGTTGTGGATGAACTGAAATCATTCTCATCCTTTATTACTAACTGCAAACCGGTGGTAGTTTCAAAAAGTGTCATATCAATCCTGATTCGTCTTTCACTTTCTTTCTGCATTAAGGTTTGTTGAAACGCAACATCATTATTTCGATAAATTATGGTTCCCGGTTTAAGACCTTTCATTTCGTTAGGCATTATTTTATTGCCATTACTTATATTGACTCTTAATCCTTGAAGGTTTTTATATTGATCAAAAAAACATAATCCATCACCATTGGCAATCTTAATTGACTCATTTAGTTCAAAAAAGTCTTTGCCAATTTTATTTACAACACCAATGTATTCACCCAATGCCTTAGGTGTGTCAATCGACCATACTGATTCATCTCTATCGTGCAGGTAATAACTTGTAAAGCCACGGTTAAAACTTTTTTCAGGAACGGGTTGAAAGTTATTCGTGATTTTACCTGTAGAAGCTTGCTGTAAATCAGTCCGTTTGTCAATAATCTCATCCAATATCTTACGGTAATGAGCTGTAATATTAGCAACATAGTCTTTTGATTTAAGACGCCCCTCAATTTTAAATGAAGTGATTCCTGCATCAATCAACTCATCCAGATTCGGTGTTTGATTTAAATCTTTCAACGAAAGTAAGTGCTTGTCTTTGTACAATAGGTTGCCGTCCTTATCTTTTAACGAGTATTTTAATCTGCAGGGTTGCGCACACTCACCTCTGTTGGCACTTCTGCCGTTGATAGATGCACTCATGTAACATTGGCCACTATAACAAACACATAGTGCTCCATGGATAAAATATTCAAGAGCAACATTTGTTTGGCTACTTATATCATTAATTTGCTTAAGTGATAACTCACGAGCCAAAACAACCTGATCAAAACCTGCCTTTTCCAGAAACTGAACTTTCTCTGGGGTTCGATTGTCAGTTTGGGTACTTGCATGAATAGGAATGGGAGGCAGGTTGGTTTCCAGTAAACCCATATCCTGAATTATGATGGCATCTACACCGATGTTATATGCTGAATAAATCAGTTTATTGGCAGCTTCAATTTCATTGTCATTCAAAACGGTGTTGATAGCCATGTATATTTTTACGTTAAATAAATGAGCATATTCAATCAATTGTGCGATATCTTCTAAAGAATTACCAGCCTGTTTGCGGGCTCCAAAACCCGGACCTCCAATATAAACTGCATCTGCTCCGTTATTGATAGCTGTTATACCGCATTCCAGGTTTTTAGCCGGAGATAAAAGTTCAATAAATCTTATATTTTGCTGCATTTATTTCTAACCAAGGCAAACCGAATAAATGAAAAATTCGGTAATTAATTTATAATTTCTATTTTTGTTAGTTACAGGTTTGGCCTGAAACAACGCAAATTTAGCATATTTATTTGACCTCTAACGCATGCAATATTTTGATGTGATCATAGTTTTTGTGGTTATTGCTTTCATCCTTGTGTCCTTGTATAAGGAAATAATGGGCGCCGCATTCACATTTTTCGTTGCTGTGATGATATTGGGTATTTTTAAAATACTCACCCCTACAGAAATTTTAGCCGGCTTTGCCAACGAACAAATAGCAGTGATAATAATGCTGTTGCTACTGGGAGACGCAATCCGGCAAACATCAGTCATTGAAATTTTCTTTTCTAGAATTTTTCCGGTTTCTTCTACGTACCGAAGTTTTTTGGGTAGGATGATGCTTTGGGTTGGTGGCTTTTCAGCTTTTCTGAATAATACACCGTTGGTTGCTGTAATGATGCCATATGTACACCAGTGGAGTAAGCGGAATGGAGTATCTTCATCAAAATTGTTGATTCCATTATCGTATGCCGCAATTTTAGGAGGATGTGTTACCTTAATCGGTACATCAACTAACCTAATTGTTGGAGGTATGGTTAATGATCAGGATATTATACCTGAAATGCAACCATTGGAAATGTTTGATTTTTTCTGGGTTGGTTTTCCAATGTTGGTAATTGGGTTTCTTTACCTTTATTTCTTTAGCTATCGATTGTTACCTGATCGTTCAACGGCTATAGATGATTTTCAGGAATCAGAAAGAAAATATTTAGTAGAAGCTGAAGTGCGACGTAATTCCAAGTTGATTGGTAAAACACTGAAAGAGGCTGACCTTAACGGCAAATACGGTTTATTATTGGTTGAAATTATCCGAGGTAAGCAAACTCTTCAAATATTAAAAGATGGCTTTGTGTTAATGGAGGGTGATTTGCTACGATTTGCTGGAGATAATAACAATGTGGCCAGTCTTCTTTCTGAAAACAGTGACTTAACTGTTCCTTCTGTTGGAATGATGTCGAAGTTGAAGCGGTCTCAGATTGTTGAAATTGTTATTTCGCATAATAGCTCTTTGATAACCAAGCAGATTAAAGAGATTTATTTCAGAGGTAGATATGATTCTGCTTTATTGGCGATTCATCGTAATGGTGAGAGAATCAAGGGAGCCATTGAAGAAGTGAAATTAAAGGCTGGCGACGTTTTGTTATTGTTGGCAGGTGAAAGTTTTACGAGTCATATTCAGAATCAAATCGATTTCTATGTAATCTCCCGTGTTAAAGAGCTGCGAAAACCTGAAAGATATAAGATTTGGGTGTTGTTTGGTGGAACACTATTAGCCATATTTCTTTCTGCAATCAAATTGGTCCCCTTATTTTTAGGGCTTTTGATTGTACTTGCTTTGATTAATCTCTTAAGAGTTGTGTCGGCAAAGGACTTACCTAAAAGTATTGATTATAACCTGGGTGTTATCATTGCTTTATCTTTGGCTTTGGGTACAGCAATGATGAAAACTGGTGTTGCTGATATGATTGCCAATTTTGTGATTTCTATCTTCTTACCTTTTGGGCGGATATCATTATTGGTTGGTATTTACCTTATAACATCGGTGTTGGCAGCTTATATTACTAATAAGGCTTCTGTTGCTATTCTGTTTCCAATTTCTATTACTGCTGCTAAAAACCTGGGATTAGATCCAATGCCTTTTGTTTTGGTTGTTTCCTTTGCAGCAGCGGCCAACTTTTTAACTCCAATTGGATATCAAACAAATTTGATGGTATATGGTCCGGGAGGATATAATTTTAAAGATTTCTTTAAAATAGGATTTCCTTTAACTGTAATATATATGGTAGTTACAGTTGCTGTTTTAAGCTATATCTACTTTTAGGTTTTAATAATGACCCAGTAATTTGGCAATACGGTCGATGTATTTGTTTTTATTAGGGTCAATAGGGGTATTACTTGTTTTGGCAGAAAGAAGCTCTTTGCGTAATGCAATAAATGCATCAGAAATCTCAGTCAGATTTTGTTGACTCTTAACCAGTCGTTGTTCCAGATTTTTCACTTCAGTGGTTTGAGCCTCCAGAGCTTTTGAAATTTCAAATTTCTTAGCATTAGTGTTTGTTAGTTTTGATTTGGTATCGCTTAATTCCTGTTGTAAATTTTGGCTACGTTGCTTAGCCATACGAATTGAGTATTGCAGGTTGGCAGTGTCTCGTTTTAGTGCTGTTATTAGTTGTAATGTTTCTTTAAGTTCTTCTTCAGCTATATATTCAGCTTTTTCTTTTGCTTTGAATTTACCAAGTGTTTCATTTAATTTCTGATTAAGTTCAGCTGATTGATCTTCCAATTGGGTTACTTTGATCATCAAATCTGCTATTTCATCAGATCTTAGAGCATTACTCTTATCAAAATCAGTTTTAATCTCTTCAAAATCTTTAATAGCTTGGTTTAGATTGCTTTGTAATTCTTTATTTTCCTTATTTTTAGCTGTTAGGTCATCAGTAAGTTCATTCTTTTCAAGCAGTAATGCCTCATATTTCTTTTTAGAAACAACACAGGAGGTAAATAAAAATGAAAGGGCAAGTAATACGAAAATGTTCCTAAGCATAGCCAAGACTTTAAAAATGATTTTTAATTTTATCAAAATTATAAAAAACTTCTACAATGCAAATTCGAATTTCAAAAGCTGTCGTTTTACTGTTGATGTTTATTTCTGGCTCTGCATTTGCTCAAAATATGACCTTAAAAGGTGTTGTTATCGATGCTGAAACCAATAAGCCGGTGGAGTTCGCTAACCTTGGAGTTGTTGGTTCATTTATGGGTACTGCTACTGATTTTAATGGTTTATTTGAACTTACAATAAGTGAGGAGTATAAAAACTATACAGTTAGAATTTCGGCAGTGGGCTACCTTCCAAAGGAATTAAAGGCCTATGAGTTGATGAGTTTACAAGGTGTAAAAGTAAAGATGATTCAGCAAAGTTATGGAATCGATCAGGTAGAGGTGAAGGCAGAGTCTAAAAGATTATATGGAATAATTAAAACTGCTGCCAATATGATTTCTGATAATTATGAAGAAGCTTATAGTTCACGGGTGTATTTTTCGCAATTAGTTAATGAGAATCAGAAAACTGAGATGGCTTTGAAGTATTTTGATGAGAAAGGATACGGAGATCGAAGTTTTAGCAATGCATACGAGAATAGGGGCTATGAAGTGCAGGAAGTAAGAAGAAATTTTGAACAGAAACCGATTGTTAAGGGCATGTTGAGGACTGATGATCTGTTGGAATTTGATATTGTGCGGGTTAGGGGGAATGTTTTGGATATTAGTGTGGTTGATAAGTTTGATTTAGAACTTGTTGAACAGGAGAATCAAAATACGGATTCGATATGGGTTATAAAATATACTTTGAATAAGCCAGCTTTTGATGCAACGGGAGATGAACAAGTGATAGACTACAAAGGTGTTATTTATATTTCTTCGAAAGATTATGCGGTTATAAGAAATGAGCTGGAAGTTAAGAGTAAGGGTTATCATTATGCTGGTCGCAGTTCCGGATTGGTTTCAGAAAATCAGAATTATGAATATAAGGTTGTTACTTCTTATCGTAAGACAAGTAATAATAAATATGCCTTGAGTAAGATTGAATATTCAGGTACAGGTTCTGAGAAACTAAAAATGGACTGGGTGAGCTATGATTATACATCAGGTAGTAAACAAGGTGTTGATCGAACTTATTACTCAACTTCTCAAACAAATGAAGATTTCTGGATGCGATTTGAAATTCCAAAGAAATAAATAGAAAAAGGGACTGAATTATTCAGTCCCTTTTTTCTGCTTTTATCTAGGCTTTTTGTTGATAGCATCTTACCCAATCTACACTTAAAGATGACGGAACTTTAACTTTTTCTTCATCCTTCAATAAATGCGAGCTAAAAACTAAATACATCGGTTGGTTTGGAATGTTTTGAGTTTGTTCATGTACTTTAACTCCATTAACTGTCCAGGTCAGTTTTTCTTTGGTCCATTCCAATCCATATATAAAGTAGTCTGAATCGAACTTAATACCATTGACAGTAGTAAGCTTCTGAGATGCTGTGTTATTTAGCATTAAGTGACTACCAGCTTTAAATTGTTTTGAACCGGCTTCGGCAAATCTAAATATATCAACTTGCGGAGCAATGCTTTCGCCAACCATCCAGAAAGCATGGTTTATAGGCGAAGAATTTTCTACTTTAACTTTAGCTTCGAATTTTCCATAAAGCTGTCTGAAGCTTTGTCCGGTACTAATTAAAGCAGAAGAGTAATTAAACTCTTTTGGAACAAAACCCAT
This sequence comes from uncultured Carboxylicivirga sp., assembly GCF_963674565.1. Lineage (NCBI taxonomy): Bacteria > Pseudomonadati > Bacteroidota > Bacteroidia > Marinilabiliales > Marinilabiliaceae > Carboxylicivirga > uncultured Carboxylicivirga sp. The sequence goes on along the minus strand of NZ_OY771430.1, from coordinate 2,156,710 downwards.
TTGATCGTCCCAAATCTTTCCTTTAATCTTTTCCTCTTTGGTGGTAAGATGAGCAACACTATCTCTCAATTGTATGTTTGACTCACTGAAAAATTGTTTCTCTTCTTTTAAAACATATACATCATTTAAAAGAGCTTTACCCCAATAGTAACCATTTATCCATTTGCTTTGATCAATTTTAGAACTGTCAAAATCATCTTCAAAGGTTAAATGCCATTTATTTATTTCACTAAACGAATTATGAGATTTAGTTTTCTCGTACCATTTATATTCAGGTGTTTTTTTAATGTCCTCATACTCCGAAAGCAGAGCATATTCTTTTGATTTGGCAAATCGTTTAGGATCTTCCAATTCCTTTTTGAACGAAATAAAATCAGCTGATTCGACCAGTTGCTTTAACTTTTCAAAAGTTTCTAGCCTTTCTGATTTGTCAATGTTTACAAAGTTCTTGTAAGCAGCTTTATTTAACTCTTTGAAGTAAAACTTAATGTCGGAGTTTTTTTGCAGACTTTTATACTCGTTGAACTTTGTGTAGGCTTCTGATTTTTTAAAGTCTTTCTTACCCTTTTCTTCTCTGAATTCTGGGCTTTCTGTCCATTTCTTTAATTCAGTATATTCTTTAAGAATATTTGAGTCTTTAATGGAAGAAACTCTTTCGGGGTTATGTGAAGCCTTGTATTTAAAATATTTTTTTAAATCGCTCGACTTTTTCAAAGATTCAAAATCCTTAAGTTGACGGTATTCCTTAGTGTTATTAAATTTTTCTGTTTTTAAAAGATCAACCTTCTTAATAAAGTCACCAGAGTGAACGAGTTCATCCAGTTCCTTATATCTTTTATAATTGGTTGAATTTTCAAAGTCGATGAAACGCTTATAGTCGTTCTTTACTTTTTCCTGTTCAGCTTCATACTTTGCTGTTTGCGGATATTTACTTCCAAAAAGAGAACTTAAAAATGAGGCCATTATCTAATTAGTTTTTGGGCATTAAATAACAATGATACGATATAATCGCAATAAGGTTAACCTAAAATAATGAAAATTTCCATTGCATTTATTTGCTGTGCGTTTTTGAGCATCTACTTGTTCGATAATGAACGGTTTTTATTTGGGTTGTAAATCGTAAAGTATTGAAAAATAGGGTTTAGTGTGTTTTGGTTCAATCATTGAATTAGACTGAATATATGATTAACGATCATGTTGCTTACAATTTTTAATTGAGTAAAGATGTTTAAGAGCAGGTTAAGAAAAATTAACAATTAAAAACTGAAAGTAAGTAATAAAATGTAATTAATATTAATAATCAGAAAATGAGGATTATAAAACTCTTTAAAATATTATAAAAGTGTTTTTAAGTTACAAAATGAAGTTTGAGTGTTTGAGAGTTGATTTAGATCATGATTTATAATTTGTAATTATTTCTTTTTTGCAGCCTCAAATTGAAAGATTAAGATATTCAGTTATTCAAAACGATTAAAGCGATAAGGAATGAATGTTTTAAATGAAGTAATAAGTTTATACGATTCCATAGGTCTTAAAGAAATGGGAAGCGTGAAATTGATGAACAGGATTGATACAAAATTTTTATTGTCTCCTCAATCGTTGGTTTCATGCCTTTCAGAGCATATTAATGACTATGATGTTGTAGAGATCAATAATAAAAGAATTCTATCTTATTTCACAACTTATTACGATACAGAAAACCTGAATATGTATCACGAGCATCACAATGGAAAGAATCGTCGCTTTAAAATTCGTTACCGTGAATACGCTGAAAGTGGTGACAAATTTCTTGAAATTAAATTGAAAGAGAAAGGTAGAACCCATAAGATGAGAGTGGCTGTAAATGGGTTTGAAAAACATATTAATGGCGGTGATAAATTGTTTGTTAATAGTAATACACCATATAAAGCTGACGATTTAAATCCTGTTTTATCAACACATATTAAGAGGATTACATTAGTTAGTAAGACAACTTGTGAACGGATTACTATTGATTTAAAGGTTGGCTTTAATAATTTAAGTATGTCGAAGGCGATTGATAATTGTGCTATTGTTGAGATTAAGAGGAATAGAGATGACATTTATTCATCATTTGCACGGACGATTAAAAAACATGGTTATTCACCATTGTCAATTAGTAAGTACTGTTTGGGTACGATAGCCTTAAATAATGATGTTAAGTATAATCGGTTTAAGCCAAGGTTGCTTAGTGTTAATAAATTAATGGCTGAAGAAAGGGAGATGATTGCTCTCGTAGGTTAAAAATTAGATAGGTAGTTAAGATCATTTATTTTTCAATAAACATGATTATGAAAACAGTTGCAAGGATTAAAATAGGATTTGTTTTTTTGCTTTTTGTAATTGGTAGTGTGTCGGGTGTTACAGCTAACAATATTCGTCCCAATGGTGTTTTTGATTCGGATGAAGTATTGAAGCTTACTTTAATTGCTGACTTTAATAAATTGTATACAGAGCGAGATAAAACTGCCGATTATATGGATGGGCGAATTGTATATACCGATAAGAAAGATGTAGAGTTGCCTGTTAAGTTAAAGGTGAGAGGTAATTTCAGGTTAAAAGAATCAACCTGTGACTTTGCTCCACTTAAGCTTAAATTTGGTAAAGAGGATGTTGGTCGTTCTTTGTTTAAAAATAATAGAAAACTTAAACTGGTAACACACTGTAAGGATAGTGAAGAGATGTTGAACAGTGTCATCAGAGAATATTCTGCCTATCGAATTTATAACTCCATTTCAGAATACAGTTTAAAAGTGCGTTTAGTTGAGATAAACTATGTTGATGAAAACGATGGATCTTCTTTTACAAAATTTGGTTTTTTCATAGAAGATAAAGATGATATGTGTGCCCGCTTGGGAATTGAACAATATAAGGTGATGAATGTGACATTGAATCAACTGGAAGAACAGGAAATGGTTAAAATGTCGATGTTTCAATATATGATTGGTAATGAAGACTGGTCTGTTCCTATGTTGCATAATGTTATATTGGTGAAGGATGGAAATCATAAACCATATATTGCTATACCTTATGATTTTGATATGTCATTTTTTGTAAACCCTCCATACCGTAAAGATATTACCGGAACCGCTGAAACTGTAAAGATTTATAAAGGCGACCGTGTAAAATTTGATGAGTTAAGAAAGCAAGTTGACTATTTTACCGAGACAAAAGAAGAGGTTTTAAATATGATACTTGATTTGCCAGAAATGTCAATCGAATGTAAACAAAGGTGTGTGAGTGAGATAGAAGATTTCTATGCTAAACTTGAGACCAAGAGCAGTATTCGTCGCAACTTTATGGCTCATGTAAAATAAGGAAAGACCCTATCAGTATTCTAAAAAAGGCAATAATATCTATTGTTGAAAACAGGAATTTTTATAATTTTGCCAACGCATTTGCGAAAATAGCTCAGTTGGTAGAGCACGACCTTGCCAAGGTCGGGGTCGCGGGTTCGAGTCCCGTTTTTCGCTCGGAATTAAGGAAGTTTTACTTCCTTTTTTATTTATCGCCCAAGTGCTGAAATTGGTAGACAGGCACGGTTGAGGGGCATTTACGAAAATTTAGTGTTAAAGAGCTGCAATAGCTGATTAATACTAGGTTTTAAAAGAACTTGAAACAAAAATACGGAATTTATTCGGAAACAATTCGGAAACATTCTGTAAAAAGATAATTATACTGTCACCAGCCCAGGTGCTGAAATTGGTAGACAGGCGCGGTTGAGGGCCGCGTGTACTACGTACGTGCGGGTTCGAGTCCCGCCCTGGGCACTGGATAGTATTCCAAAAAGTAGTAAAAGCGCTTAAAACTAATGTTTTAAGCGCTTTTTTATTTTCTCACAAAACCATAAAAAAGCATTAAAATAGGGGGTAAAAGGGACTAAATCGAGACCTATTCAAATTTGGTCTAAAAATAGGTCTCGCCAAAATGTAAAGTTTTGGTATTTAGTGTTTTATTTGACTTATTTTGATTGAATTTGAACTTGGTATTGTGATCAAATTGGCCTTATTTAACAGTGTCGGCGAGACCTATTTTTTCACAATCCTAAAATTTATTGATATGAGACTTATTAGTAGTTATGTGATCAAGAAAACTAAAGAAAGGAAGGATAAAACATGTCCACTCTATCTAAGATTAACCCTTCATCAGAAAAGAATCGAGTTATCAACCGGAATCTATGTTTATCCAAATGACTGGAATGAAGTAACTCAAAAGTTAGAACCGGGAGCAAATGCTTTTAAGGTGTTTAACAACAGACTGAATAAAATCATAGCGGATATTAATGATATCTATAATCAGTTAGTATCCATTGGAAAACCTTTTGATCTAGAAATGATTAAGAAACGATATATTGGAGTCAGTGATTCCATTGGAGTTTTGAAAGTGTTTGATTATTATCTTAAAACCATACAATGTAATCTTGGCAAAGGATATGCTTATCAGACATTTAAACATTATAAGGTTACAAGAAAGAAACTTGAAGAATTTATCAGCGATTATTGTTCTCAAAAAGACTATCCTATCAACAAGGTTAAATATGACTTCTTAAATAGATTCGATATGTATATTAAATCGATAGATGGAATTCGTCAAAATACTGCTTGGAATTACCATAAGCATTTTAGAAGGGTACTTAATGTAGCCATTTCAATGGATCACATTAAGAAAAATCCATATTCAAGATTTAAAGTAAAACTTGAGGAAACAAATAGAGAATTTCTAACGAAAGAAGAGTTAGGGCGAATGGAATCGATAGATATTGATTTAGAAAGGCTTTCGGTTGTTAGGGATATCTTTGTTTTTGCTTGCTATACAGGGCTTTCATATTCTGATATTTCTAAACTTAATTCAGATCATATTCAGCAAAGAGATGATGGGAATAGATGGATTATTATCAATCGTACAAAGACAAAAACAAGATGTTATATTCCTTTATTTCCAAATGCTGTTCAAACCATCGAAAGATACAGAGACTATCCAGATGCTCTTTTGAAAGGAAGAGTTTTACCGGTTTTATCCAATCAAAAATTAAATAGTTATTTAAAGGAATTGGCCGTTATGTGCAGAATTAAAAAGAATCTAACAATGCATATGGCAAGACATACATTTGCTACAACAGTAACCTTATCTAATGGAGTTCCAATAGAGACTGTTTCGAAGATTCTAGGTCACAGCTCGTTAAAAATTACCCAAGTGTACGCTAGAGTTCTTGAAAACAAAATATCTCAAGATATGATGATTCTTAAAGAGAAATTAGGTATGTAATTGTTTATCTTAGGGAATAGTAGATTTTTTTTTGTTTAGACATTTTTTGACACTTAAATTAATATTAAGAAATTGATAGTTGAAAATTCTTATAATGATAACCTTTGTATATACGACTTTATAGCACCTAATAATATTCTCTAAATCAAGTTTACTTGCCACTTGACTTATAATACGGACAGGTACTTTCTCAGGAATAAACTCATCAAGGTGGGATGGGAGCAGTTCAGTTTGACCTTAATTATAGGGCTTGAAATTGATTTGTTTTGTGCCCCAAAACACTAAATATCTAGCATATAAAACTAATATTCATGACGGTTAATTGCTGATGATTAACAAAAAAGAGGGTATCCGAGGAAACCCTCTTATAAAATAGATACTATTACTTCTTAATAGACCATCCACCCTTTAAACCAAATATGAAATACCCAAGGTATAATGCTCCTATTGCAAAAATAGTATCACCTATGGCACGTAACCAACGCAATGTTTCCATTACGGGAGTTCCTAAAAATTCAGCAGAACGTGCGTACCATAAACCATGCTTAACACTAGCTACAGTCTGAGCAAGTCCCACAGGAAGAACACTAATTAACACCATTAGTAATAATCCTATATTCATTGACCAGAATGCAATTTTAATTGGTTTCTCTTTCCAATCTACCTTTAAATTCATATCACGTAATACAAACAACATTAAACCAATACCAAGCATGCCATAAACTCCAAATAAAGCGGTATGTCCATGAACAGGCGTAGTATTAAGTCCCTGCATGTAATATAATGCTATTGGAGGGTTGATTAAGAATCCAAATATTCCTGCTCCAAGAAGATTCCAAAAAGCTACAGCAATAAAGAAGTAAATAGGCCATTTATAAGCGTTTACCCAATTTGCAACACGACTTAATTTTAAATTGTGATAGGCTTCAAATCCCATAAACACCAGAGGGGCGACTTCCAATGCACTAAAAGTTGCCCCAAGTGCCAGCACTGCCGTAGGTGTACCGGTAAAATATAAGTGGTGGAATGTACCAATGATTCCTCCTGATAAAAATATTATAGTTGAGAAAAGTACACTAGATGTGGCAACCTTTGCATTGATTAGCTGCATTCGAACAAATAAGAATGCAATAGCAACAGTAGCGAATACCTCAAAGAATCCTTCTACCCAAAGGTGAACAACCCACCATCTCCAATATTCTGCAACAGACAGGTGTGTTTGTTGTCCCCACATTAAGCCAGCCCCATAAAATGCAGCAATGGCAATAGATGAAATTAAAAACATAAGTAGCAAGTGACGGTTCTCGTTGCGTTCTTTCAGAGCTGGTAATAAGGCTCTCCCCATTAAAAACAACCAGATAAACAGCCCTGCAAAAAGGAAAATTTGCCAAAATCGTCCTAAATCTACGTATTCATAACCTTGATGACCAAACCAGAAGTTTTGTGCTAATCCTAATTTTTGCATAATCCCCATCCATTGTCCTGCTAAAGAACCAACCACAATTACAAGTAATGCACCAAACAATACATCAACTCCAAGTTTCTGAAATTTTGGTTCTCTCCCGGATACTGCCGGAGCAATAAAGAGACCTGTCGCCAGCCATGAGGTGGCAATCCAAAAGATAGCCAATTGTATATGCCAAGTTCTTGAAACAGAATAAGGTAAATAATCAGCTAATGGAATCCCATAGAATCCATTTCCTTCAACCCCGTAGTGTGCTGTTATTACACCCATAATAATTTGTACTATTATTAAAGCAGTAACCACCCAAAAATATTTAAGCGTAGCTTTCATTGAAGGTGTTTGCTGAATACCAGAGAGAGGATTGACCTCTGGTACATCGCCATGTTCATCTTCTTCTTTTCTGTTTGCAGCGTAATACCAAGCTAACAATCCTATACCTACTAATAGGATAATAACACTAAAACCTGTCCAAAGGTGTAATGGTCCTGTAGGTTCATTGGCAACTAGCTTTTCAGGAGGCCAGTTATTTGTATAGCTTATTTCCTGCCCTGGACGTACTGTTACTGTTGACCATGTTGCCCAAAAGAAAAAATTATTCATTTTGGACATTCTTTCTTTATCTTTTATAGTATTCGCTGGAATAGCGTATGCCTCTCGTAGCTCTGCTAAATTTTCATCATCCATAAATAAGGAGGTATAATGCTTACTAACAACCTCAAAGGCTTCCGCCCTTATGTTTGAAATATGTAATGTTCTAGTTTCCTTATTATAAGTATTGGTTCTCATTTCTTTTTGAATCCTTTTTTCAAGCATTGCTTTTTTTTCTTCATCAAGGTCATTGTAATTTTTATCGAATTCGGCTTGTGCAAATTGGTCTAAAATATACACTGCTTCCCTATGCAGCCAATCCGCAGTCCAATCAGGTGCTTGGTAAGCTCCATGTCCCCAAACAGTACCCACTTCCTGTCCTCCAATTGATTGCCAAATATTCTGACCATCCTTAATGTTTTGTCCTGTGAAAAGTAGATTTCCATTACCATCAACTACTTTTTCAGGTATTGGTGGGGCTTCTCTATATATTTCCCTTCCGTAATAACCTAAAATTCCAAAGGAGATAACCATAACCAGGATAAATCCAATCCAAAGTTTTTTTGTATTCATAATTCATCTGATTTTAAAATGTGTTAACAAATGTATAACATTTTTATAAAAGGACATCAATGTCCTTTTATAAAAATTCTATATCTTTGTAGAAACAAAAAATAAAAAGATATGAATATTAATACAAGTACCAGTGTAGGTGACATCGTAAAAGCTAATTTTAAAACAGCTCAAATTTTTGAAAAAAATAATATTGATTTTTGCTGTGGAGGAGGTATAAGTCTTGATGAAGCCTGTAAAAAGAGTGGAATAAATATTGAACAATTAATTCCTGAATTGACTGATACAATCCAACAAAATGACCCTGATTCAAAGTACATCGACGAGCTGGAACTCAATGAACTTTGCGACTACATTGAAAAAAGACATCATACTTATGTTAGTGAGACCATTCCATTTCTTCAACAGAAATTACAAAAACTTTGTGATGTGCATGGAGAAAATCATTCTGAGTTACACGAGGTAAAAGCATTGTTTGATGGTGCAGCAGAGAATCTTAGTGTACACATGAAGAAAGAGGAATTAATTTTATTTCCTTATATAAGAAAAATGGTAAAGTCAAAAAAGGAGGGTAAAACAGCAAAAGATGAATATGGTGATGCAGTCGAAACTATTGATACCATGCATGAAGAACATCAAACAGAAGGTGAGCGTTTTGAGAAAATATCAAAATTGACTTCTTCATATACATGCCCCCCTGATGGATGTGGTACATACCAAGTTACTTATCAGACATTAAAGGAATTTGAAAACGACTTACATCGTCATATTCATTTAGAAAACAATATTCTGTTTAAGAAAGCTTTACTTTTGGAAAGTGAATTACTAAAATAAATAGACATGCTATCTAAAAGTACAGAATATGCCATAAGAGCGTTAGTTTTTGTTCAGCTAAAAAATTGGGAACAAAAGAGACCTGGTGTTGGTGAAATTGCAAAAGAAATAGAAGCTCCGGAGGCTTATACAGCTAAAATTCTCCAAACGCTTACGAAGAATAAACTCATGGATTCGATGAAAGGACGTGGCGGAGGTTTCTTTTTCAATGACAACCAATCGAACTTAACGCTTTATGAGGTAATTCATGTGGTTGAAGGAGATGCTTGTTTTCACAAATGTGGCTTTGGACTTAAGCAATGCAATAATGATAATCCTTGTCCTTTGCATGAGCAATACAAAGTTGTTCGAGATGGATTTTTTGAAATAGTGAAAACAGAAACAATACAATCCTTATCGGAAAAGATTAAGCAGGGAGAAGCAGTTTTAAATAGATTAAAAAAATAGAAAATGAAGAATATAACTCAAATATTATCAGACGAACACCAAATAATTTTAAAAGTTATTGATGCTGTAAATTCAGAATGTGCCGAACTAGAAAAAGGTAAAACTTTAGACATTGGCTTTTTTCAGAAAACAATCAACTTTATAAAAAACTATGCCGACAAGTTCCATCATGCAAAAGAAGAAGACATTCTTTTTAAAGCCATGTTGGAAAATGTTGAACATCTACATTGTAATCCTATTCCGGTTATGTTACATGAGCATGATGAAGGTCGAACCTTTGTAAAAGGTATGGAAGAAGGTATTTCTGAGAATAATAGAAGTAAAATAATAGACAATGCACGAGGTTATGGGATGCTTTTACGAGACCATATTTATAAGGAAGATAATGTGCTTTACCCAATGGCGGAAGAAGCATTAAGCGATGGACAAAAGGATGTGGTAAATCAGAAATATACAGAAATCGAATCATTGCTGAACAAAGAAATTAATGTTAATGATTTAATATTTGTGTAAACAAGATAGAAATGATTTAATGGGTAATTATAAAAAGATAACTGCATTCTTATTTCCTTTTTGGGGTGGATTAATTAGTGCTATAAGTTTTCTTGAAGCCTGGTTAAAGTTTAGGGCGGATGGGGTGACAATAGAAATAGGTTTAAGCATAGGTAGCCTAGTATTTACTACTTTAAACAGAATTGAATTAATGATTCTATCATTAATATGGTTACTACTTATTCTACAATATAAAAGACAAGTATTTAAACAGGTTACTAATATTATGGTATGTATTATAAGTCTCATTCTTTTGCTGCAAACCTTTTGGTTGTTACCTCATTTAATTCATAGAGCAGAGCAAATTATTGGTGGGAATCAGCCTTCGAGTTCCTCAGTCCATATGGTGTTTATTTCTTTTGAGGCTATAAAGCTTATTTTGATTGTTATATTATCTTTTAAAGCTATTCGAAATAATGAAGAACTTACACCGAAGATATAGAGTTGTCAGGTATATAATATATCGTCAAACCGTAGTAAATCCGCAAGACCACTTATGGACGTTTGTTGGAGCTTTTTTAGGTATTGGAATTATTGGATTTACGCATGAAGTATTTTCATCATTTGGGATAAGTGATAAAGTCTTTCTTATAGGGTCATTTGGAGCATCAGCAGTATTAATTTATGGAGCAACCAATAGTCCATTGGCTCAACCCCGAAATTTAATTGGTGGTCATTTAATAAGTGCGTTTATTGGAGTGAGTGTGTATAAGCTTTTATCCAACTTTGATGTTTTGTGGCTAAATGCTGCCCTAGCTGTCTCCGTTTCAATAATTGCAATGCAATGTACAAAAACCTTGCATCCGCCCGGAGGAGCAACTGCATTAATAGCAAATCTGGGAACCCCAAAGGTATTAAGCTTGGGGTATTTTTATATTCTTTATCCTGTAAGCACTGGTGTTGGTATTTTACTTTTGATTGCACTTATTACAAATAATTTGCCGAGGGACAGGTCATATCCAAACAAGCAATTATTCAGAATTAATATTAAAACTTTAGCTAATGAAAACAATTGGAATATTAGGCGGATTAGGACCAGAAGCAACCGTGGATTATTACAAAGAAATAATAAAAGGCTTCGATAAAATTAACGGAGATGGTAGTTTGAATTATCCTGAGATCGTAATTTTTAGCGTTAATATGGCAAAGTTTATTGGATTACTTGAAGAAGGAAAATATACAAATGCCGCTTCGTATATCGCTTCATGTGTAGATAATATTAGAAATGCCGGGGCTGACTTTGCTGTAATAAGTGCCAATACTCCACATTTGCTGTTTAATGAAATTCAAGCGCAAGTTAACATACCATTAATTAGCATAGTTGATGTATGTGCTAAACAAGCCAGGAAGATTGAAGTGAAAAAATGTGCATTATTAGGTACAAAATTCACAATGCAAAACGACTTTTATCATAAAGTATTCAATCTGCACAATATTGAAATAGTAGTTCCTGATGAGAAGCAAATAGAGATTATAAACCAAAGATTATTTAACGAACTTGAATTAGGAATATTTAAAGACGCAACTAGGCTGGAAATACTTGAAATAGTCAACAAAATGAAGGAACAAAATGAAGTTGATTCAGTAATTCTAGGCTGTACCGAATTTCCATTAATGTTTACCGAAGACAATTATCTGGAATTACCCTTTTTAAATACAACCAAGATACATGTAGATGCAATAATCAAAACCTGTTCAAATGGCAATTGATAAGGTATGGCGTGACGATGATATCAACACATGTGTAGCGTGTAAAATATGTCAATCTTTTGCTCCACGAGTCTTTAAAGTATTCGATAAGATGATTGTGATGCCTGGTGTTGATTACGATGAAAATGAAATACGTGAGGCTGTTGAAAGTTGTCCCACAGGAATAATTAAAATTGAATATAAATGAAAATAGCCGTTTGGGATACTTATGTGCAACGTACCGATGGGAGAAAGATGCACTTTGATATAATTGTACCGGAGAATGTAAAGGATTCTAATGTGATATCTCAATATGGGCATGAATACCTTATAGATAAAGATGTTAAATTGAAAAAACTTACCTCAAAAGAATGTGAGTTTTGCCATATCGAGAAAGCCACGCAAGAAGTTATTTCAGATATAGAAACTAAGGGGTATCATATTGTTGAAATGGAAAATTGCGATTGAGGATGGGAAAATCAAAAGGTAAATTGGCAAGAATTTATAAAAAACTTCATAAATGGCCAGGGCTAATCATTGCCTTTCTGCTTTTATATTTCTCGGTTACAGGTATCATTATGAATCATCGTGAATTCTTTTCTGGTATTGATATTTCACGTAACAATCTTCCAAAAGAATTCCGTTATCAGAATTGGAATAATAGTGCAGTTAAAGGCAATCTTATTTTAAATGCCGATAGCATTTTAATATATGGTAATATTGGGGTATGGCTTACCGATTCTAATTTTACTGATTATAGTTCATTCAATAATGGTTTCCCAAATGGAAGCGATAACCGTAAGATTTTTGACTTGCATCAATCAAATGACGGAAATCTATATACAGCAACGCAATTTGGTTTGTTTGCTTTTAGTAAGGAGAAAAAGCAATGGATAAAGTTTGAATTGGATGTTGACATTAAACGCTTTGTGGCTATTGAATGTGTCAATGATACACTCTATGTATTAAATCGTTCCTATTTGTTTAAAGGTAAGTCGGAAGGAATAAATACCCAATTTGAGAAAATTGAACTGATACAACCACAAGATTATACAAATGAAGTCTCACTTTTTGAAACCATGTGGCAGATTCATTCAGGTGAGATTTTTGGGATTCCCGGAAAGCTGTTTGTTGATGGATTGGGTGTTGTAACTATTTTCTTATCAATAACAGGAATTATTTATTTCTTTTTCCCCGGATGGATAAAGAGAAGAAAGAAGAAGTCGAAAAAGGTAACATCAATTGTACAGACTAACCGATGGTCGTCAAAATGGCATAATAAAACAGGTGCATGGTTGTTCGTTTGTTTAATAGTTTTGTTTTTTACAGGAATGTTTTTGCGCCCTCCTTTGCTAATTGCCATTGCATACTCAAAGGTAAAACCTATTAAACATTCACATCTTGACCAACCTAATCCGTGGTATGATAAATTCAGGGACTTAAAATTTGATAGTGAGCGAAACGAATTTCTTTTAGCTACATCGGAAGGAATTTATTATATGGATAAAGATAAACTTGTTCCCAAAGTTTTTTCTAATCAACCTCCCGTAAGTGTTATGGGAATTAATGTGCTGGAACCATTTAATGATGGGGCGTACATTATAGGTTCGTTCAGCGGTTTGTTTTTATGGCATCCGGCTCATCCTGAAGTTTATAATTATGCCCAGGGTAAATTACATGTTGGCAATACAACTGGCAGACCTATTGGTGATTTTAAAGTTACAGGATTAGTTACGGATTTGGTAGGTAAGCAGTATATGATTGACTACGACAAAGGTGTAGTTCCTTTATATCACGAAAAGATATTTCCAGCAATGCCTAAGAATGTGCTTGAAGAATCGAAAATGTCACTTTGGAATTTTTCGCTCGAAATTCATACCGGACGTTTCTTTCGTTTTCTTCTTGGTGATTTTTATATCCTCTTAGTTCCCTTATCAGGGTTGGTAAGTATTATGGTTGTATTGAGCGGATATTTGCTTTGGAGAAAGAAATTTCGATAAAATAATTTCTTTAATTACTAACATTCAGTATTATATGAGGGTTTAATGAAAATAAATTGAAAAAAAAGCATAAGTTAGCGAACATTAACTAACTTTGTCTCGTAATAAGATATATGATGCAAACAGAAAGACAAATACAAATAATTGAAGAATCAATAAAACTCATAGCCGTAAAAGGTATCCAGGGATTTACGATAAAAAATTTATCAAAAGCAATTGGCATTTCAGAACCTGCGATTTATCGTCACTTTGAAAGCAAAACAGCTATTTTGGTTTCAATACTTGATAGTTTCAAAGAGATGGCCGGGATGATGTCATCAATACCTTTTGATGCGAATCAGCGAGCTATTGAGAAAATTGCTTTTATATTTTTTAGAATGCTTGATGTCTTTACAGAGCAACCTACTATTATACCGATAGTTTTTGCAGAAGAAATATTCAAAAATGATAGTATGCTAAAAAATAAAATTAACGAAATACAAAACCTGAATTTACAGAAAATAGAAACAATAATTGAGCAAGGTCAGGAAGCTGGTGATGTAAGACAAGATATTGATAAATCATCGCTTGCAATAATATTTTTAGGTTCTTTCCGCTTGCTTATTAAACGTTGGGATTTAAATAATTATAACTTCAATTTGAAAGAAGAAGGAACAAAACTTGTAAATTCATTTAAACTAATATTATAAAATTTTAATAGAATGAAAATTGTAAAAGTTTCAGAAACAGAAATTAAGCAAACTCCGCATAAGATTGATGCACGAGAGCTTTATAATCACGACAATGCACAAGTGGTTCATATTATGTTGAAACCGGGAGAAAGTCTTAAACCTCATAAAACTCCCGTTGATGTATTTTTCTATGTATTGGAAGGAAGTCCTGATATTTTTATTGGTGATGAAAAGCAGACTGTACCTCAAGATAATTTAGTCGAAAGCCCTAAGAATATAACACATTATTTTGCGAATAACACAGAAAATAATGTTCGTGTTCTTGTTGTAAAAGCACCCAAACCAATGGAACAAACAAAACTGTTATAACTGAAATACTGCTCAATAAGGAAAGCGATTTATAGAATCGTTTTTTTTTAAACAAATAGTTAGTGAGTATTAACAAACATATAAAATTATGGAAAATTTATTGACAAAATTGTTACGCTACAAATGGCTTACCATGTTATTCATTGCAATGATTTCTGTGTATTTTATTTCTGAAATGAAAGAGAATACACGCATGGAAACCGACTTAGACGAATACATGCCCAAAGACCACCCAGCGTTTGTTTATAGTGACGAAGCTGAAAGTTGGTTTAATATTAAAGACGGTATAGTAGTGGCTGTTGAAAACAAATCAGGCATTTACAACACTGCAACACTTGATACGCTTAAACAGCTTACCAAACGCTTACAGAAGTTTGAAGAAATAGATAAAGATGATGTAAAATCACTTTATAATGCCGATAATATTGTGGGGTCAGATGGGAGTCTGGATGTGAAACGCTTTTACAAACGTGTTCCAAAAGCAGAGGAAGAATTACAGGAACTGAGAACAAGTGTTCGAGAAAATGAAATGGTTTATGGACGCTTTGTATCCACAAACGAGCAGGTTGCAGTTATTATTGCAGAAATTGGCGATGATGTGTTTTCTCAAGAGTTTTATAACAATATTCTTAAAACTGTAAAACAATCAGAAACAGATGATATAACTATCCATGTAGCTGGTCGTCCAATTGTTGAAGGCGAAATGGCGTTGCTTGCCCCTGCTGATATGAAAAAAATGGTTCCAATCGTGATATTGGTAATACTAATTGTTCTTTTCATCACTTTAAGAAGTATTAAAAGCACTTTCATCACTCTTGGCGTGGTTTTTCTTTCAACAGTTTGGGCTTTTGGTCTAATGGCGAGTGTAGGAATTCCAATTTACGCTGTTTCAACCATGATTCCGGTAATGCTCATAGCCATAGGGGTAGCCGATGGCATTCATTTATATAGCCATCTTCAAACCTATATGGCTCACAATCCCGGAGTTTTAAAAAAAGAAGCGGTAAGCGAAATGCTCAACCACATGTGGAAACCTGTGGTTATGACTTCAATTACTACTGCTGTTGGCTTTATTTCATTGCTTACATCAGAGGTATATCCAGTAAAATATTTCGGAATTTTCACTGCTTTCGGAGTAATGGCAGCCATGTTTTTCTCCTTGATATTCTTGCCTGCCGGAATCATGATTTTTGGTTTGCCAAAAGTCAAAAAAGCTAATATTGATGATGACATGGAAGGACATTCGCATTCAAAGTTGGCAAATAGTTCTGCTGCATGGATAGTGAAGAATAAATATGTTTCGATTCTGGCAACAGTTGTTATTGTTGCAATATCAATAGTTGGAATGCAAAAAATATGGATTAACTCCAGCTTCCTGGATAAGTTTGAGAAAGACAGCGATATTGTTCAAACAGATAAGTTTATCAATGAAAATTTTGGCGGTACCAGTACATTAAATCTCATTTTGGATGCCAATGGCAAAAAAGATGTTTTTAAAAATCCGGAAGTGCTCAAACTTGTGGATAGAATGCAACAGGATGTAGATGACCAATTGGAGGTTGTTGGCAATAAATTCTCACTTACCGATTACATTAAACGCATGAACAAGGTAATGAATTCCGATAACGAAGCATTTAATACGATACCCAACAGCAATGAGATGATAGCTCAGTACCTTTTACTTTATGAAATGTCCGGTGACCCGGAGAACCTAACCAAAGTAGCAGATTACGATTACGCCAAACTCAACATTACATTTCAGTTAAAGAAGGACGATTCAAAATCAATAAATGCCGCACTTGATATAATTAATTCTTATGAAGATGATTTTGAAACACTTGATATTTCAATGAATTACGCAGGAAGCGGATACAAAGGGCTTGTTTTTACAGACCTCATTCTGGAAGGTCAGATAAAAAGCCTAATCATGTCCATTTTAATTATCATAATCTTGTTGTCTCTAATGTTCAGAAATCTTGTGGTCGGTTTAATAAGTGCTGTTCCAATTATTATAACGGCTCTTATCAGTTTCGGCATTATGGGCTTCCTGAATATTCCTCTTAGCACAACAACAGCATTACTTTCAAGTATTGCAATAGGTATCGGTATTGATTATGCCGTTCATTTTCTGGAACAATACCGTTCAAATGCAGCTAATTACAACGATAAGTATAAAGCGGCACAACTTACTATGGCACATTCAGGTAAAGCTATAATATTTAATGCTATTGTTGTAATCGCAGGCTTTATGGTATTACTTTTTTCAGTGTTCCCTCCAAATCGGGAACTTGGGGCGTTAGTATCGCTCAATATGTTTACCAGCTTCGCAGGAACACTCACTATTATGCTTGTACTGCTATACATCGGCAATATTTTTATCAAAAAGAATAATAATAAAAACAATTAAAATTTTAAGTTATGAATACAATAAAATCAATAGCAATAGCATTGCTTACAATAATCGGATTAAGTGCAAATGCACAGCTTACAGGCGAACAGATAGTAGAGAAAGCGTATAACCGTGAAACCGGAAACGACCAAACATCAACACTTACCATGACCCTTACAAATGCTTCAGGGCAAAACAGGGTGCGTACCATTCAGCAATACACCAAAGATTTTGGTGACAACGAAAAAAGCATTATGTTTTTCCAAGCTCCTGCCGATGTAAAGAACACGTCTTTTATGAACTGGAGCTACGATACCGACCAAGCGGATGACCAATGGATTTATCTTCCGGCATTAAAAAGGGTAAAACGGATTTCAAGCGACAGCAAAAGCGACTACTTCATGGGGTCTGATTTTACGTATGACGACTTGGGAGACCGCAAGCTAAATGCAGATATACATAAACTGCTCCGTGAAGAAACTATAAATAGCAAGGCGTGTTACGTTGTAGAAAGCATCTCCAAGGATGAAGAATATATGTATTCCAAAACAATTACATGGATTGATAAAGAAACCTTTATTGGTGTAAAGAAAGAGTTCTATGATGAAGATGAAGAATTGCTTAAAATTCTGACCATTAAAAAAGTTGAGACAATTTCAGGGTTTCAGATTATCACCAATTCGGAAATGAAGAATATTCAGAAGAATCATTCTACCAGTATGGTATTAACAAACGTGAAAGTTAACAGAGGTATTCCAGCCAGTAATTTCTCTGAGCGAATGATGACGAGAGGAATATAATATTAAGATTTTAATCAGAAGGAAATGAAAATAAACAAAAAATACGAAGTGCCTTTAACTCTTTTTTTAATGGTATCAATTATGACATCTGTTATAACTTTTGCAAGTATAGCAATGCATCATGGTATAAGCCAAGGATTTATCACAAAATGGATACAAATGTGGGGGATGGCTTTTTCAATGGCATATCCGTTGGTTTTAGTAATCATGTCACCAATAAAAAGATTTGTAGCGCAACTTGTTAAAAACGAATAAATATGAGAAAGAATATAGCAATATTACTAATAGGCTTAGTGTCAGGTTTCGCAACCATGGCACAAAGCCCTGATATTTCCGGTTTTGTAAGAACTTATGAAGGTGTTAACACGGAAACAGGTGATTTCTCTATTATCCAGCAAACCGCCAGTCTTAACTTTGAAAAACGAGGCGAAAAGGTATCTTTCAAGGCTAACCCAATGTTATACTTGTATAATACCGATAGTTTGCAACTTCGACTAAGAGAGGTATACATGGATATGTACTTTAAAAACTTTGATATTCGTATTGGTAAGCAACAAATAGTGTGGGGCAAAGCTGATGGCGTGTTTATAACTGATATTGTTTCACCTCTTGACCTATCGGAGTTCCTCCTTCCTGATTTTGATGAAATACGCCAAGGTGTTATTGCGTCTAAGATTGACTATTATATTGGCAACAGTACCATTGAGGCTATCTGGATTCCTGCTTTTTCTCCCAATCTTCGACCCGATGCTCGTTCTGATTGGTATATAGCTCCTGATTTTCCTGTTACTCCTACATTTGATTGGAGTAAAAATGCGGTAAATCCTTCACTGGAAAACAGTGAACTGTTTCTTAAATGGTCGGCTATGACCTCAAAAATTGATTTTGAACTGATGAGCGGTTACACATGGGATGATAATCCGGCAATGCATGTTCAGAAAACAATTTCAATGGACACAATACAAGGAGTACCTACACCTGTTTTAACCGGAATAGCGGTAACTCCCCAACATCATAGACTTTCTGTGATTGGAGGTTCATTTAGTACTGAAATAAAAGGTATTATTCTAAGAGGTGAAGGAGCTTATTACAATGGTAAATATTTTCAAACAGAAAACCCGATTGCCGATGATGCTTTGGTGCAAAAAGATTATTTAAACTATGTCGTTGGACTGGATTTCAGTATTAATGACATAAAATTAAGTGCCCAGTTTATCCAGAAATATATCATAGATTTTGAAGAAGGAATAAACGAAAATGAATTCCACAACACAGCCACCTTTCTGGCTCGATATGATATGATGCGGGAAACGCTGCACCTTGAACTATTTTCTTATATAGGCTTGTCTGACAGCGATGCCCTGATACGTCCAAAAATAAGCTATGATTTTGATGATAGTTTTTCGCTGCTCTTCGGGGCTAATATTTTTGTAGGTGATGAAGGCGGTCAGTTTGGGCAATACCAGGATAATTCAATGATTTATACTAAAATAAAATATAGTTTTTAATGGAAAGGTCTGTACTAATTGGCATTATAATGTTTCTTGGTTCATTCATTGCCGCAGCACAATCAGCAGATGATATAATTGGTACTTACCATTTGCCAAATGATCTGGATGTAGAAATATACAAACATAACAACAAGTATTACGGTAAAATAATAGCACTTAATAATTTTGAGAACGGGCAGTTAAAAGACATACATAATTCTGATAAAACAAAGCAAGATGAACCTTTACTTGGAAAAATAATTATTCAGGATTTGGTATATAATTCACTTGATAAGAATTGGATTAATGGCAAAATGTATAGTTCAGAAAAAGGTATAGTTTTCAATTTTAAAGTAGTTGCAATAAATAGAAATGAAATTGAAATAGAGGGCTCTAAATATTTCTTCAGCAAAACTATGCAGTGGAATATATTGTAGGTTAGTTTAATTTAATTTATCACCCAAATCAGCATTACTATATAATGAAATACAAACATTCTATTATACTTTTTTTTATAGGTTTTGTGTTTATAGGTCTTAATTCCTGTGAAATTAATTTTGATTATTCTCCGTATGTAATTGATTTCTCAGATAATGAAAAACAGGTTCATCTGAAAAATCTAAATAAGTTAATAGAGCAAAATACAAACGATGATACATTGAGAATTGCTTTTACAGGCGACAGCCATCGTTTTTATGATGAATTGAACGCTTTTACTCAAGCCGTAAATTCAAAAAACTTTGAACAAGCAATTGACTTAGTAATTCATGTTGGTGATTTGGCTGATTTTGGGTTACCTCTGCAATACCAATGGGGTAATAACATCTTAAAACAACTTGAAATTCCTTATTTTGTAGTGGTTGGAAATCATGATTTAGTAGGGAATGGATTAAGCGCTTATAAAGAAATGTTTGGTACAATAGATTTAAGCTTTATATATAGAGGCATAAAGTTTATTTTCCTTAATACAAATAGCAGGGAGTTTAATTTTGATGGTTCAGTCCCTAATTTAAAATGGCTTAATAATGAAATACAGCCAAGTCCCGATTTTACATTTGCAATAGTAATATTTCATGTTCCTCCCGGTGATGCTGATTTTGATACAGTCTTGGAATCTGATTTTGAGGAGATTCTTTCCCTGCATAATAATGTAATTTTTACAGCGCATGGTCATTTGCATGGATATGAGTACTATAGACCATATAGTGATAGTATTCCTTATGTAAATGTTTATGGTGTTGAAAACAATAAGTTTAATCTGATTAAAATAATAGGGCATGATTTCATGGTTGAGACACACAGTTTTTAGAGTACTATTACCATTTGGGATATTTATTTGTGTTCATAGTATGCCTATTTATGCTCAAAATAATGAAAAAGACACAGCAAAATGGTTAGACAATTATTTACCTGATTATGTTAAGTTTCAGTTTGCGGGAGGTATTGGCTTTTTATCGGGTGGTGTAGGTTATACTTTTTTTAATCATAGGCTTGATGTAACCTTATTTTATGGTTATGTGCCAAAGGCTTATAGTCTCGATAATTTACATAGTATTAGTTTACAATTAACGGCAAAACTGATACAAATACCATTATCAAACGAAATGGTATTGCTTCCTCTTAATTTTGGTTGGTTTGCACATCATACTTTCGGCAGTGAATATTGGGTTACACTTCCTGATAATTATCCCGATGATTATTATTGGTGGTCTCCGGGTCGTAACGCGGGAGTATTTGTTGGTGCAGAACTTAAAACTAAATTACTAGCCACTAAAACCCCTGCTTCTGGTATGTCATTTTATTGGCGAGTAGGAACACGTGGTTTATATCTAGCAAGTATTGCACAAAATTCAGTGATTCCCATTGCCGATATTATTGAATTTGGTTTTGGAATTGCACTATACAGGTAAAAAACATGTGGAAACTAGTTATTCTGCTTTGGGCATTATTTTTTGTAAATGCCGTTAAAAGTCAACAAAAAAACGATTCACTAACTTCCATCGCATTAACAACAATTGCACAAGTGAATCAAGGGAATAGTTATATTACTTTTCCTACAGATATTGGTAATATTGAACCTTTATGGTTCGAGGCAAATCTAATTCCTAACTTCTATATTCGACAAAGTTCAAATTCTCGTTTGATTGGTGTATTAACCCCTCAAATTATAATTCGCATGTATCAGGAGGCTTCTTTTCCAGTTCGCACCCCAAGTTATATGCCTCAAGTTACTGTGTATTATTTGCTTAATAGAAATCAAAAGAATAATACACTGAGTGCATACGGGCGGTTAGCTCACCATTCCAATGGGCAGGATGGTGATTTTCTATATGATGATGGGAGAATAAATAGAATTTCAGGAAGCTTTTCTACAAACTATTTTGAAGGAGGACTAATTGCAACCAATAAAAATCAATTCTTCAATGCATACCAGTTTTTTAAGACTTCATTTGAACTTCATCCTTATGGTGCAACAACTCCCGAATTGGATGATGTTTATGGTCATTATCGTTGGAATACAGCGTTTTCAATATTTAAACTGAAGAACGAAAATTTAGTGAGGGATAAAAAAAATCCGGCAATTTCTTTAAAAGGTGACTTTACATGGTTTTTGGGATCGTTTAACAATTTAAATACATTGGATTTTCAAAGATTAAGCTTTGGTTTGACTTTTTATTATCATCCCCATTTTTTAGAAGATATTGGTTTGTTTATTCAGATGTATCATGGCTCGGATTATTACAATATATATTACGATCATTACCTTAATATAATTCGTTTTGGGCTAATGACTGAAAAATTACGATTCTAATTATTTGTGTTTAACTAACAATCAATTACAATGGAAACAAGTCAGCGGATTTACGATGCAGCAAAACATGCATTCCTTAAATTTGGTTACCATGGAACAACAATTGGGAAAATTGCCAAATATGCCAGTTCGAGTAAAGCAATGGTTCATTACTATTATAAATCTAAAGATGAATTGTTTAAATTGATATTTAGAGATTATATTATGTTGCTGTCTGATGCATTAAATAAGCATAAAGCAGAAAAATCACATCCTATTAATCAAGGGATTGAATATCCTGAACTATATGAAATAGCGTGGTTCATTGCAAGTGAGTTTAAGTATAACCATGAATTAGCAATAAAAACAATTCGGGAGAATAAAGAACTGACAGCCATTTTTCTAAAATCATATAACAATCCTGGTTGGTTAGAGAATTTTCAAAATATTATTACTGCACAATTACAGGCAATATTTATTAGAAATAATTTCAAAATTCAGAATTAGTATTAATAATAATCCGGCTTTTGCAATCGTGGTATAAGATTGAAATAACAGGACTATAAGCAGGTACGAACAATTTGACAAAACATAACAATCATGTTTTTGTTTAACTGACACATTAAATCAATAACTTGTATCTATGATGATTTTATTAAAAAAATTCAATTGTTATGAGCGAACTTATTAATAACTCAAAATATCGTAAAGAGCGATTAAAAGAACTGATTCTAAAACTACACCAGGGAGAATCGGCAGAAGCTGTAAAAAAAGAACTGGTTGAAACGCTAAAAAATATTCCTTACGGTGAAGTAGTTGAAGTAGAACAGGAACTAATGCAGGAAGGCTTGCCCGAAGAAGAAGTCCTGAAATTATGTGATGTTCATGGTTCGGTTCTCGAAGGCAATGTAGATTTAAGCGGAGCAAAAGATATTCCTGCCGGGCATCCGATTGATGTATTTAAAAATGAGAATATTGAGCTGAAGAAAGTAGCTGAAAAAGCAAAAGCCTTGCTAAAGGCGTTAAGTGCCGTTGATGATTCGGAGTTTCAGCAATTTATTTTTGGATTACAAGGAGTGTTTAATCAATTGATGGATGTTGACAAGCATTACCTTCGTAAAGAGTACCTTGTATTTCCACACTTAGAGAAAAACGAAATTACTGGGCCGCCCAAAGTAATGTGGGGCAAACACGATGAGATAAGGGAACAATTGAAAGGTTGTATCGAGGTTTTAAATACGAAAGAAATTACTAAAACAGACTTAGTTGATTCTCTCGATTTGTTGTTTTTTCCTACGCTACAAGCCGTAATTGATATGGTACAGAAAGAGGAAGAAATTTTGTTTCCTATGAGTATGGATGTACTCACAACAGAGGATTGGTGGAGCATTCATAAACAAACCCTTGAATTTGGTTTTTGCCTTTACGACCCACAAGTTGAATGGAAACCCGAAGGAATTTCCGAAGAACAAGACGAAACAGGAGTTACTTCTGATGGAAGTATTCAATTGCCCTCCGGAAGTTTCTCAGCTAAAGAAATAATGGCAATTCTAAATTCCGTTCCATTCGATATGACCTTTGTAGATAAAAATGATAAGGTTAAATATTTCACCCAGGGAAAAGAGCGAATATTCGTCCGCAACCGTTCCATAATCAACCGTGATGTACGTTTGTGCCATCCTCCCGGAAGTACTCATATTGTCGAGAAAATTCTGGAAGATTTTAAATCAGGTAAAGCTTCTCATGCTCCATTCTGGATTCAGATGAAAGGCAAGTTTATTAAGATTGAATACTTTGCTCTACGTGGTGAAGATGGTGAATACCTTGGTACACTTGAAGTTTCTCAGGATCTATCAGAAAACAGGGCTTTAGAAGGTGAAAGACGTATTTTAGAATATACAGACGATAAAGAAAAAGACAATGGATAAACTGATAATTACTCCCAAAACGAAGATATTCGACTTATTGGAAGCATATCCTCAATTGGAGGATGTGCTAATAGCTGTTGCTCCACCATTCAAAAAGTTGAAGAATCCTGTATTGCGAAAAACAATTACAAAGATTACAACTTTAAGTCAGGCATCTGTAATTGGTGGTATCAAAGTAGAAGAACTCATAAACAAGCTTCGTGCAGAAGTAGGGCAAACTGCAACCGACTCAATTGAGACAGAAGACAGCAATTATACTACAAAACAACCTGACTGGTTCGATGAATCGAATATATCAGAATCAATTGATATTAGGGAAATGCTAAATGCCGGAGAACAGCCAGTGCATGAAGTCTTAGCTTTATTGAAGAAACTTGATGCAGGAAAAATACTAAAAGTAATTGCACCGTTCATTCCGGCTCCTCTTATTGACAAGTCATTAAGTTTGAACTATGACCATTGGTTGGATAAAAAAGGAAATGAAGAATTTTTTGTGTATTTCAGAAATCATTCATAACGAAAATATGAAGCAAATACTATTAACGATATTAAGCCTGGTTTTTATTGTTCAATTGGGGCAATCTCAGGACAATAAGTTTAAACGATTAGAATTTCTATTGGGGAATTGGCATGGAACTGGTTCCGGCTTCGGTAATAATAATTCAATCATTGAATCCAGTTTCAATTTGGTTATGGATGACAATTACATTGAAGTAAGCAATGAATCTAAATTCGAACCTACCGAAAAGAATCCGGTAGGTGAACATCATATCGACAAAGGCTTTATTAGTTTTGATAAAACCCGAAGTGCAATTGTCTTTCGGCAATTCAACAACGAAGGATATTATAACCAGTATGTTTTAGTTGATTCCTTATCGAACGATACAACATTGGTGTTTAATACCGAATTTATCGAAAACTTTGTACCCGGTGGCAAGGCTCGTTGGATTATAAATAAGCTCTCAGAAACGGAAATAGAAACGACATTTGATGTTTCTTTTCCTAATAAGGACTACACTTGTTTTGGGACGAATAAACTTACCAAGCAATGATTGAAAGGTCATTGCTTGTTTTTACTTCAACAATCCCGAAAGGGCTTTTTTATCCACTATTTTAATATTTCGTCCATCTGCTTCGATAATACCCTCATTATGCATTTCACGAATTACCCTTCCCAGCGATGGACGTGAAATTCCGAACATATTGGCAAGTTCACATTGTGAGTTTTTAATCGTAAATTCCATTTTACCTTCTCGTCTAACATGTTCAAGCAGATAATTTGCAAATTTGCCTCTAATGGATTGTAAGCCCAAAAGCTTAATCTTTTTTGTGAGTTTCTGTGCCCGGTTGGATATAATATCGAGATAGTTCTTTAGTACAGTATTTTCGTTACAAAACAAGTTCATCAGGTCTTGTCTCGGTATAAACAAGATTTTGGTTTCTTCAATGGCAATCACATCAACAGGAAGCGTATTATTCTCACCAAATAAAAATGCAGAGGCAATAGTATCAGGGGCATGAAGTTCTTCAATACGCAAGGACTTACCTTGAAAGTCCATCATTTCACCAACAGCAGCACCTTTAACAATTATTCTAAGACTGTTACATGTATCACCGTTACTTGCAATCAGTTCATCTTTTTGGTAGGTTTTCACCTGGTGATGTACTTTTTTAATTATCTCACCAATGGCCTCAGCCTTTAAATCTTTAAAAATATAGCTCGATTTCAGTGCATCTACATAGTTTAAAAAGCAAAAACTACACTTATCATTACAAGGTTGAATATATTTTTCATTGAAATTATTATCCTCCGTAGCTGTACTTCCCATAAACTGTGACTTAGATATTTATTTTCGACAAAGTTAGAAAAAAATGACCCTGCTGTAACATATGTTACAGCTATTGCTTTCAAAATGACTGAACTTTGTATCGTTGATTTAGAATAAAAATTTAAAAAAGATAGGATTATGAGTATGTTTTGTTACCAATGTCAAGAAGCTGCAAAAGGAGAAGGTTGTACCATCAAAGGAGTTTGTGGTAAAGAAGATTCAACAGCAAACCTACAGGATTTATTAGTGTATGTAACCAAAGGAGTATCATTGGTTACTGAAATTGCAAAGAAGAATTCTGTTGCGATTGACAAAGCCGACAAATTTGTATTTGAAGCACTGTTTGTAACTATAACCAACGCTAATTTCGATGATAAGAAAATCACCGATAAAATTATTGAAGGTATTCAGGTTCGTGATGCTTTAAAGAAAGAACTGGAAGATAAGGGTGTAGAAATTCCAAACCTTCCAGCTAATGCTACATGGGTTGCAGAGAGTGATGAAGCAATTAAAGCAAAAAGTGAGATTGTTGGAATTTTAACTGAGCAAAACCAAGATATTCGTTCACTAAAAGAACTGTTAACCTACGGATTAAAAGGTATGGCAGCATATGCCGAACATGCTTTTAATTTAGGTTATACTGATGAGAAAGTTTTTGCATTTATGCACAAAGCATTAGTTGCTACTACCAGAACTGATATTACAGTTGATGAATTGGTTGGCTTAACTTTGGAATGCGGTGAGTATGGTGTAAATGTGATGGCACTTTTAGACAAAGCAAATACCGAATCATACGGAAATCCTGAAATCACAAAAGTAAATATTGGTGTGCGTAATAATCCGGCAATCCTTATCAGCGGTCACGACCTGAAAGATATGGAAGAACTGTTAAAGCAAACCGATGGAACCGGGGTTGATGTTTATACACATAGCGAAATGTTGCCAGCTCACTATTATCCTGCATTTAAAAAGTACGAACACTTTGTTGGAAACTATGGCAACGCATGGTGGAAACAAAAAGAAGAATTCGAGTCATTTAACGGGGCTATTCTATTTACTACAAACTGCATTGTGCCTCCGAAAGACAGTTATAAAGACAGAGTCTACACTACCGGGGCATCCGGTTTTGATGGTTGTACTCATATTCCTGAAAGAAAGGACGGACAACCAAAGGATTTTTCTGCAATTATTGAACATGCTAAAAGATTACCTGCTCCAACCGAGATTGAAACAGGAGAGATTGTGGGTGGATTTGCGCATAACCAGGTATTACAATTAGCCGACAAAGTAGTTGATGCTGTTAAAACAGGAGCTATTAAGAAATTCCTTGTAATGGCAGGTTGCGATGGTAGAATGAAAGGACGTGAATACTATACAGATTTTGCGGACCAGTTACCGCAAGATACTGTTATACTTACAGCAGGATGTGCGAAATATCGTTACAACAAATTACCATTAGGCGATATAGGTGGTATTCCTCGTGTATTGGATGCAGGACAATGTAACGATTCATACTCTTTGGCTGTTGTTGCTCTTAAACTAAAAGAGGTATTTGAACTGAATGATATTAACGAATTACCTATTGCCTACAACATTGCATGGTACGAGCAAAAGGCTGTGATTGTATTATTAGCTCTTTTACACTTAGGTGTGAAAAACATTCACCTGGGACCAACATTACCAGCTTTCCTTTCTCCAAATGTCGTGAATGTTTTAGTTGAGAACTTTGGAATAGCCGGAATTGGAACAGTTGAAGAAGATTTGAAGCTTCATTTAGCTTAAAAAACCATACTCATGTAGGACGCTGCAAAACAAATTTGTAGCGTTCTGTTTAAAAACGTAATTAGCTATGATTGAAAAGATATTTAATACCGCAGAAGTTTACAACCTGAAAGACATGGTTGATTATTACGATGGTTCAACTGTAAGCAAGATTATTACACGTAATGAAAAGGGAAATTTAACCTTGTTTGCCTTTGATAAAGGACAAAACCTTAGTGAACATTCAGCTCCGTTTGATGCCATTGTTCAGGTTTTGGAAGGTGCAGGCACAATTATCATTAACAAAAAGGAGCATGCAGTTAGTGAGGGGCAGTTGATAATTATGCCAGCGAATATTCCACATGCTGTGGAAGCAAATGAGAAGTTTAAGATGTTGCTGATAATGATTAAAGCATCGTAAAATAAATCGTTGTGAGCATAATAAATACAAGTTCTCAAAAACTTAAACGTTACTCATAAACCGTTGTGAATTTCATTTTGCAGCGGTTTTTGCTTATAGAAAATATTAATATTTGTAAATTATAAGGCTAATTAATGTTTTTGATATGTCGGAATTCACAAATACAAAACAACAACGGATAAAAAAACTGCTTGAGGTTTCTAAACTTATTTTGGAAACAGGTAATGCTCATTCATTCATTACTGAAAACAAGGATTTTATTTCTACGGTAATACCTACTGATTTTATAACTCTCTTTGACGAGATTATAAAGGAAGGTTATAAGATGGAAGATATAAAAGTGCTGACAAATAAAGTTCTGAATATTTTCCATGTTCCTATTCGTGATTATGTAAGAGTTGAACCAAAACCGGATTCTTTTCTTGGTGTGTTAGAACAGAATAACCATGAAATGGAATTGTTATTGAATAAAGTCCGTCCGGTTTTTAAAGAATTTGTGAAAGACTCAAGTAATTCTGATTTACAGAAAAAACTGACAGAACTCTTTACCCGGCTTGAAATTTTTGCAAAACATTATACAATAAAGGAAAATGTTCTATTCCCAATCATTGAAGAAACATGGCCAGACTATCGCTGTTTAAAGATTATGTGGTCGTTTCACGATGATATTCGCAGAAATATCAAAGCTGTAATTACCCAATTACAGGAAGGAAACATCGACCTAAAAGTTTTCAATAAATGCGTAGGCGACATATTCTTTAATATGCACGCCATAAAGTTCAGAGAAGAACGCATTCTTTTTCCTTGCATATTATCAACTATCAGCGAAAGCCAGTTAGAAAAGATGAATCGTGAAGGCTTTGAGCTGGGCTATCCTTTTATTCAACCTAATTTAAAGATGGACAAAGAAGTAAAACCAGATTATGAAGGGAACCTTGTAAATCTTGGAACGGGCAAAGTAAGTATCGAGCAAATCAAACTCATTTTTAATCACCTTCCGGTGGATATTACATTTGTAGATGAGAACAATAAGGTTTGCTATTTCTCAACACCTCCTAAACGAATTTTTCCTCGCACAACAGCAATTATCGGGCGTGAAGTAAGTAACTGCCATCCGCCTGAAAGCGTACATGTCGTAGAACAAATTGTAGAGTCGTTTAGAAATGGTGAAAAAGACCATGCTGATTTCTGGATTAAAATGAGAGGTGAATTTATTCTTATTCAATATTTTGCTGTTCGTGATGAATCAGACAACTACAAAGGTGTTATTGAAGTCTCACAGGAAATTTCGGGCATTAAGGCTTTGGAAGGTGAAAAGCGATTATTGGATTGGTAATCTTAAATCTTTTAAAATATGGAATTATCAAAATTAAGGCTTGAGAAGTTTAAACATATCAAGGTTGTAAATTTCCCAACTGATATTAAAATCGAACTTGATTCTACTGACAAAGAAGTGGAAGTCATTATCTATTATATTGATAAGATTGAAGATGTAAAGGCATTTGTTGAATTGAGCAACAGCTCGAATCTTCCAAAAGAAAACCGTACAATAATGGTTTATAAAAAGGGACGAAAAGATGGTGTTAATCGTGACTCCATATTTATGCCCTTTAAGGAGCACGTTTATAAAGGATTTAAGTTGAAAGCACCCATGCTTTGTTTTATTTCAAAAGAATTGAGTGCTTGTGTGATGTGTAAAGAAACAGGATAGAGAATGGATAATATAAAAATCTTTAAGATGCCTTTTGCCATAGTCTATCCGCTTTATATTTAAAAAGCCGAAAGAAAAGGCAGAACACAGAAAGAAGTGGATGAAATAATATATTGGCTCACAGGCTATGATAAATACAGCCTTTTTCAAATTTTATCGAATAATTCCGTTTTTGATACTTCCATTAAGTATGATTTGTTTTAAGTTATTGTATGCCTGTTGTAGATAATTTCTCCTAAATGAAAAAGATATACTTATTTCCTTTATTCGTGCTTATTCTTATGGTTGTCTTATAGAATTAACTGTGGTATATGAATATTGTTGTTAGATAATTTCAATACCACCGAGAAAATTAATATTAAGCAGTTAAAGGTGAAGCAGTAAAACCCTTTCTATTAATAATGCCTATTACTTCATTTTCTGTAATTCCCTTAGAATTTACTGTTAGGATTTTATCCTCATTGGCAATATCTACATTCCAATGACAAATGCCTTCAGCATTATCTAAATCTGCTTGTACCTTTGATACACAACCTCCACAATTAAGGTTGGTTTTGAATTTCAATTCTTGATTTTCCATTTTTGTTCTTTTTATTATTTTTATGATACAAAGTTCCTTTTTACTCTTGATTCGCTTAATTCGGAATTCTGGTTTAGGTTTGTATGATTTACTTCTTCCATTTCAGCCGCAAGCTGTTACTTACTACACTTACACTACTCATTGCCATGGCGGCTCCTGCAATCATTGGGTTTAGTAGAAATCCGTTTACTGAATAAAGCACACCTGCAGCAATCGGAATACCGATTACGTTATAGATAAATGCCCAAAATAGATTTTGCTTAATGGTGGCAACCGTCTGTTTTGAAAGTCTGATTGCCTGTGGTATTTTTGTAAGGTCTGATGAAATAATAGTCATTTTTGCCACATCCATGGCTATGTCAGAACCTTTACCCATCGCAATACTTACATCAGCTGTTGCCAAAGCCGTACTGTCATTAATACCGTCACCTACCATTGCAACTACTTTACCCTTATTCTGCAACTCTCTTACAAAAACAGCTTTGTGTTGTGGCAGTACCTTTGATTTAAAATGGCTGATACCTGTTTGTTTGGCAATTGCTTTTGCGGTAGTTTCATTATCGCCGGTAAGCATATAAACGTCAATACCCATTTCCTGTATTTCTTTAACAGCCTGTATCGAAGTTTCTTTAATTTTATCAGATATGGAAATGACAGCAAGTGCTTGTTTACTATCTGCAAACCATATTGTGGTTTCTGGTTGTAATTCCCATTCACGTGCTTGTTCCTGTAACACATCGGCAATAGTGATATTATTTTCTGCCAACAGTTCTTTATTTCCTACAAAGTAGGTCTCGTTTTTATAATCGGCTTTAGCACCTTTGCCGGTAATACTCTCAAATTTTGATATAGAGGTATTGGCAATTTCTGAAAAATGTTTTACAACCGCTTCGGCCAAAGGGTGTTCTGATTTTTTTTCGATGCTTACTAAAATATTTTTAGCTGAATCGTCATCATTTCGCCATCGGATATCTGTTACTCTTGGTTTACCTTCTGTAATAGTTCCTGTTTTGTCTAAAACAATGGCATTTATTTTTTTTGCCAGCTCTAAACTTATAGCATCTTTAATTAAAATCCCCGTTTCAGCTCCTTTGCCAACACCTACCATTATTGCTGTTGGAGTAGCTAACCCCAATGCACAAGGACAGGCAATAACCAATACAGTAACAGCTGCAAGTAATCCTTGTACTATACCGGTATCACTACCAAGTATAAACCACAGTATAAACGTTAGAATAGCAATACCTATCACAACAGGAACAAAAACACCTGCAATTTTATCTACTAATTTTTGTACTGGCGCTTTGCTGGCTTGTGCGTCCTGTACTGTTTTTATGATTTGAGCAAGAACCGTTTCTTTACCAACCTTAACAGCTTTAAATTGGAAACTGCCTTTTTGGTTGATGGTTCCGGCGAATACATTTTCGTTTTCTTCTTTCATAACAGGCACTAATTCTCCACTTAACATACTTTCATCCACGTATGAGTTCCCAGAAGTTACGATACCATCAACTGCAATTTTTTCACCTGATTTTACTAGAATAACATCTCCGGTTTTCACATCTTCAATGTTGGTCAGTTTTTCTGTTCCGTCTGCAAATATTACTGTAACAGTTTTGGGTTGTAAGCCCATGAGTTTTTTAATGGCCGAAGAAGTGTTGCCCTTGGCTTTTTCTTCCAGCAATTTGCCCAACAAAATGAATGCAATAATTGCTGATGATGCTTCAAAATAAACATGTGCTTGTAATCCTCTTTGAAGCCAAAAATCGGAAAAGAATATATTAAAAACACTGAATAAATAAGCAATGCTCACGCTCAATGCTACTAAGGTATCCATATTGGCCGATTTGTGTTTTGCCTGCTTCCATGCATTTAAATAGAAATCTCTGCCAATCCAAACGACCACAGGTGTTGAAAAAATCCACATCATTTCATCGGCATAGGGGACGTTCATAAGGAACATACCAATAACCACAACAGGCAATGAAAGAATAATTGCCCAAATAGTTTTGATTTTAAGTTCTCTGAATCTCTTTTCGTGAATTACCTCTAAAGTATTTTGTTGCTTAGTTTCGTCTTCAACCAATAGGTCATAACCAACAGATTGAACCGCTTTTTGAAGTATTTCTGCATTTGTTACAGAGGTAAGATATTCAACTGTAAGATTTCCTGTGGCAAAATTAACTGAAGCATTCACCACACCATTTTCATGGGTAACAATACTTTCGGCACTGCTTGCACAGGATGCACAACTCATTCCCAATACCGGGAATGTTTGTGTAATTGTATTTTGATTAGTCGTTGCCATATTACTATTGTTTTAATTGTACAATACAAAGTTGGCAACTTAAACGAAGTTTATTATTGTAGAATTTTGGAATTGATTTGTAAGATTTACACTTTATCCAGAGGTTTTCTTTTGTTCTCCTTTATTCTCTTAAAATGACCTGGTGTCAAACCTGTTACTTTCTTGAATTGATTACTTAAATAGGCTGCACTCGAATAGTTCAAACGGAAGGCAATTTCACTCAAAGAAAGTTCATCATATACCAACAGTTCTTTTACCTTTTCAATTTTTTGGGCGATAAAGTATTTTTCAATCGTGATTCCTTCAATCTCTGAAAATAGGTTGGATAAATAATTATAATCGTGATGCAGTGTATTGCCTAATTCTTCTGAAAGGTTGATTTTTATTTCATTATCTTGATGATGTACAAGATTTATTATTGTATTTTTTATTTTTTCAATGATACGGCTTTTTTTATCGTCAATGATTTCAAAACCTAGTTGAATTAAAGCATTATCCAATCTTTTCTTTTCTTCCAATGAAGGTTCGTTTTCAAGATATACCTCGCCAAGGTTGATGTTTTCTACTTTAAATCCTAGTTTGTCCAATTCATTTTGCACCACCATAATACAGCGGTTACAAACCATGTTTTTGATAAAGAGTTTCGTCATATTTTTCTTGATAACTCCAATTTAATTGGAGGCCGATTTAACAAGTCCTCCTTTTTCCTGGACAACCAGATTCCCCCAATCATTAATCGCTTCCAAAGCCGGAATAAATGTTTTACCGAAATCAGTTAAGCTATAAATGACTTTAATCGGGGGTTTATCGCCATACACATTTCGTGAGACTAAACCACTTTCTTCCAACTGTTTTAGTTGTAAGCTGAGCGTCATCTCAGTTATGGCGTGTATTTCTTTCCTTAATTCGTTATAACGCTTTTCTTCATCTTTGAGGTGATACAGAATTACAGATTTCCATTTTCCACCCACTAAATCCATTGCCAGACTTACTGTGCATGGATAAGTTTTTCCATTTAATTCAATGTTTTTTCCCATATCTCTAACCTATCTAATTTGATAGTTATTGCAAAGGTATATCACTAAAGTTAATTTTGCAACTATAAAAATGATAGTTATGAAAGTGAAAAAAATATTTATAATCAATGCCGGACAAAATTTTGCTCATTCCGGAGGTAAGCTAAATAATACAATTACGGGTTGGGATAAAGAGTTCTTTACTGCTGGTAGCGGATTCGAATTACAGATTACAAATCTATCTGATGGTTATGATATCGAAACAGAAGTAGATAAATTCCTATGGGCAGATGTAGTTATCTATCATTTTGCTGCCTGGTGGATGAACATGCCTTATACATTAAAGGAGTATCTCGATAATGTATTAACAGCAGGTCACAGAAAAGGGATGTATTACAGTGATGGTCGCAAGGCTGACAATCCTGAACGCAATTACGGGAAAGGTGGTTTTATGCAAGGTAAAAACTATATGGTAACTACAACATGGAATGCTCCGGAGGCAGCTTTCAGTATCCCTGATGAATTTTTTATGGGACGAAGTGTGGATGATGGTGTTCTATTTGGTTTTCACCGCATGCATGCTTTTATAGGTATGGATGCACCTATTGGTAGTTTCCATTTCCACGATGTGGAGAAAAACATTTCTGATGAAAGGGTGGCTGAATTTCGCAAATCATACCTGTCGCACCTATCTGACAATTTTCAAGAATAATCCGTTAAATGTTTAGATATGAAGATAATGAATAAAATCACTTTGGTAATAATAGCCTTCTTGACGGTTGTTGGAATTACCAATGCACAAAACACAAAAAAAATGAAGAAGAAAGTATTGTTTGTAGTTACAAGCCATAGCGAAAAAGGTAACACAGGTGAGAAAACAGGTTACTACCTTGGTGAAGTTTCCCATCCCTGGGAGGTGTTGTTCGATGCGGGTTACGAAATAGACTTTGTCAGCCCGCTTGGAGGAGAAGCTCCTGTTGACGGTTTTGATTTGACAGACCCTGTAAATAAAAAGTTTTGGGAGAATACTGAATACAGGCATAAAGTTGAAAATACCTTGAAACCATCGGAAGTAACGGTAAATGAATATGCTGCCATTTATTATGCCGGTGGTCATGGTACTATGTGGGATTTTGCAGATAACAAAGAATTGCAAAAAATTGCTGCTCAGATTTATGAAGCGAATGGTGTTGTTGGTGCAGTTTGTCACGGACCTTCAGGACTCGTAAATATCAAATTGAGTGATGGCTCTTACCTGGTTGCAGGCAAAAAAGTAAATGCCTTTACGAATGAAGAGGAAGAGATTGTAGGATTAACCAAGGTTGTTCCTTTCTTATTAGAAGATAAACTGAAAGAACGTGGAGTAATACTTGAAAAGTCTGCACCTTGGCAGGTACATGTTGTGACAGACCAACGATTGGTGACAGGTCAAAATCCGCAATCAGCTCATGCTGTTGGCGAAGCAATTAAAGAACTTCTTAAATAAAATCATTATGAAATGGCAATGGATGCTGATAGCTTTAGTATCGGGTGCTTTTTTACCGATACAAGCGGGACTAAATACGAAATTGGGAAAAACTATTGAAAGTCCTGTATATGCTTCACTCGTATCTTTTGCAGTGGGTGTGATTGCTCTAACCCTTTTTGTAATTCTGACTAAGCAAGAAATCGCCTGGAATGGATTCAAATCCGCTCCTTCCTATGTATGGTTAGGAGGAATATTAGGTGCCTTTTATGTAACAGCAATTATTTTATCCTTTCCAAGAATTGGTCCTGCCATGACTTTCGGATTGGTTATAGCAGGGCAAATGTTGATTGCTGTTTTGCTTGACCATTTCAATATTCTGGTAGCACAGCAACACAGCATCAATATCTGGAGAATTGTTGGCGTGATGCTTATTGTTGGAGGTGTGATATTGATACGAAAATTTTAAAATAATAAATAATTTAAATAGATGAAACAAAGTGCAATTGTATTCCCCGAGAAATATACTCCCGGAACAACCGATAATTATTGTTCAAACGAGGTAATTGTTAAAGGCTTAACAACTCAAGAAGTATGGAAATTCTTAGTGAATCCTTTTATCTGGACGGAGTATTATGAAAATTCATCTGATGTTGAGTTTTTAAATGCTAACGACAAAGAATTATATGACGATGTGCGTTTCCGTTTTAAAACTTTTGGTTTCCCAATCGAAGCCCAGGTAACGGAATTTGTTCCGCCTCGTGAAAACGAAGCAGCTCGATTAGCTTGGCACGGTTGGGCTGAAGGTAAAGAAGAAACACGCTTGGATGTTATCCACGCCTGGTTGATTGAAGATTTACCAGGCGATAGAGTTCGAATTCTTACTCAGGAAAGCCAGATTGGAAAACCAGCACAGGAACTTGCTAAAACAAAGCCTAATCCAATGATTAATGGTCATCAGGAGTGGCTTGATGGATTGGTAAGTTATGCCCAAAGTAAAAAATAAACATAATCATTTGAGATATGAAAAATGTAAAAATAGCCTTTCTTGGCCTCGGTGCAATGGGGTCAAGAATGGCACTAAACTTACTAAAAGCAGGTTATGATTTAACCGTTTGGAACCGTACTACCCAAATAGCTGAGGAGTTTGCTAAAAATGGAGCAAAACATGCAATGACGCCCAAAGAGGCTGTGATTGATGCAGATATTGTAATTTCAATGGTAAGAGATAATGAAGCATCGAAAGATGTTTGGTTCAATGATGCAACCGGAGCAATTGTCGGAATGAAAAAAGATGCAATCGCCATTGAGAGCTCAACATTGACAACGGGATGGATAAAAGAAATGTCCTCTTTATTTGATAAAGCAGGCATTAAATTTTTAGAAGCTCCTGTTTCAGGAACTCGTCCGCAAGCAGATTCTGCACAGTTGATTTATTTTGTTGCAGGAAACAAAGTTGCTTTTGACATTACGAAACCTGTATTGGAAAAAATGGGTTCGAAAATTAATTTTCTTGGAGCACCCGGTAATGCTGCAATTACAAAATTGGTAACTAATTCGTTATTGGGTATTCAGGTTGCTGCTTTATCAGAACTTATTGGTGTAATTAAAAGCAACAATGCTGATGTGACTGAAATATTAAATGCTGTATCACAAACAAGCCCCTGGGCTCCCATAAATAATTTTATTAGTTCAACTATTATTAATCAAAATTTTGCACCTCAGTTTCCTGTTGAGTTAATATCAAAGGATTTTGATTATATCTCAACAATAAATGATGCGGATGAACAAATATCTCTTTTAAAAAGAGTGTCTGAAATCTTTCATGCAGGTATTGACAATGGATTAGGTGACCTGAACATGACAGGAATTTCAAAACTTTTCGAATAATAATTATTTATTTTTGACTGTATGGTTTTCACTTCTTGATAAAAGTGAAAACCAATTTTTTTATAAATATTTTCACTTAGAATATAACATAGAGTAATGAAAGTATTAGCAATAAACGGCAGCCCTAAAAAAGAAGGGAATACATATCACGCATTAACAATGCTTGGAAATCAATTAGAAAAAGAAAATATAGATTTTGAAATTCTACATATAGGCAACAAGGCCATTCAAGGTTGTTTGGGATGTGGAAAGTGCTTTAAAACTAAAAATAATCAGTGCGGAATTACAACTGACATTGTAAATGAATACATTCCAAAAATCATGGAAGCAGACGGCATTGTTCTAGGTTCTCCTGTACATTTCTCAGGTATATCTGGAACTATGAAAAGTTTTTTAGACCGTGTTTGGTATGTATCATCAAGCAATAATAATTCATTGTTTCATCATAAAGTAGGAGCTGCAGTTGTAGCTGTGCGTCGTAGTGGAGGTTCGGCAACTTTGGATTGCCTTTATCATTACCTTGCGTATTCAGAAATGATTCTGGCAACATCAAATTATTGGAATATTATTCACGGGACAACTCCTGCTGAAGCAGAACAGGATACGGAAGGCGTACAGATTATGGAAACTCTTGGTAAAAACATGGCTTGGATAATGAAAATGAAAGAAGCCTCTGCTATTTCATCAGTTGAGGAACCGGAAATACCAAATAAGATTATGATGAACTTTATTAGATAATACTGATTTGTAAATGTATAATTCTATTTCGAAAGCAAAAAAAATATCCGCCAATAGTATCTATAATTGCATAGTTGTGATACTGATTTTGGTGGCTGTTGCTATTAGAGGAGGTGCTACATTTGAATGGCTTTTTCCACAGGAAAAGCCTACATATTCATTAAATGATATTCAAAAAATTCATTTAAATGCAACCACACTGGAGGTGAATGCAGATAAAACCATTAGCATACTTGATAAAAACAACATCCTTTTGGCTAAAGGATTATTTTCAGGAGATTTTAATGCTGAATTTCAAGGTTATGCAGGCATTACCCCTTTTCAACGCCCCCTACATCAATGAATTCCCAATTGTTATCGAATGTGAAGTAAATGATACAATTAATCTGGGTTCACACGTTCAATTCATTGGAAAAGTACTTGATACAAAAGTGGATGAAAGATTTCTTGACAAAGATAATAAGGTGAATATTGATAAATTAAAACCTATTATTTTTGAACACAACTTTTACTATGGTTATGGACAGAGATTGGCAAAACCATTTGATATTTATAAATCATAGTTGACGATAAAGAACCTTCATATTATCCGGACATGAATATGAATGAAACATTAAGTACAATTTTTAATAGAAAGAGTGTTCGTCATTACACAGCTGAAAAAGTAACGACTGAACAATTATCGATGATGGCAAAAGCCGGAATGGCAGCGCCTACTGCGGTTGATAAACGTCCATGGGCATTTGTAATAGTGCAGAAAAGAGAGGTGTTGGATAAACTTGCAGAAGTACTACCTCATGCTAAAATGCTTAAACAAGCAACTGATGCAATCGTCGTTTGTGGTGATTTATCAAAAGCACTGGAAGGTGATGCTCAACCCTATTGGATACAGGACTGTTCGGCTGCAACCCAAAACATACTCTTAGCCGCTGAAAGTATGGGACTTGGTGCTGTATGGACAGGTGTCCATCCGATTAAGGTACGGGAGGAACAGGTACAAAATGTATTAGGTAATCCTCATGACAAAATACCGCTTAATGTGATAGCCGTTGGTTATCCAACTGAAGAAGATAAGCCAAAAAATAAATGGAACGAATCCAATCTTCATTGGGATAGATGGTAAAACACAAAGACTCCCGGCTTATTCTTTTTGCCGGGAGTCTTTGTTGTATCTTATTTTTAATTAACAGCTTCATCCAAAGCCTTACCCGGCTTAAACTTTGCTATTTTCTTTGCAGCTATTTGAATTTCTTTTCCGGTTTGAGGATTTCTACCCGTACGAGCTGAACGTTCGCTAATTGAAAACGTACCAAATCCTATTAATTGAATGCTTTCGCCTTTAGTTAAAGCACTTTTGATTGCCTCTGTAGTTGCATTTAATGCTTTCTCGGAATCTGCTTTTGTTAAGCCACTTTCCTCTGAAATGGCACTTACTAATTCTGATTTATTCATTCTTTTAATTTTTTAGATTGAGTGAAATATTCTATGCAAGATAGCTATTTCTTGCTTACATCTGATTAAACCGTTGTATTGAATGGTTTTTATAGATTATCAAATTCTAAACTTATATATATAAAATCATGTAAACTTTGTAAAAAGTGACTTTCAATAAAGTGCCAACCATGGTTAATCTTAATAACTGTACTAGTTAACTCAAGCTTTAATAGTCCTTTATCTCGCATTACATTGAATTAAAATTTGGTTTTTTCATTCTAAATAAAGTTATAATTTGCCAACTTATTTTTGTTTTTATATTTAAACCTGAAGAAGTAGTTTCTTTTATTTAATCTTCAATTTTATTATATAGAATTCTTCATACAATGCCTAATGGACAATTGTAAAAAGAATGTATTTTTTATGTGTTACTAATTTGTTCTTAAATGTAAAATGATTAATGTATTGATTATTGATAGTCATCAGGTTAAAGTCCTATATTCAAACCAATTTTAATAATTGTCAATTTACTCATCTTCCAATTTATTAATAAGACAGATTCTAATTTTATCCAAAAACACAGTTTGATTCTTTTTTCTGGCTTTCAAGTCAATAAATAAACGATAAACATCGAGGTTTTCAACATGAAAAAACTTACACAAAGCATTGGCAAGTTCTTTAATATCCAGATTTCCATTATTGATGCATCCGGAGTAAGTCAGACCATAGATCAATTCAACTAATGCTATTTTGGAAGTGGACCAGTAAAATGGCGATTCACTTAATAGTTCTTCAAGTGATTTAATACGTTTTTTACGGGTTATTTTAAGTCTGATCAATTCTTCTTCCAGGTAATCAACTATCTTCTTATGTGCAATAAAATCAGCAAACAGGTAATCCTTACTGGTAGCAAAATCACTGTCCACCATGGAATACGGATGGTAATGGTAATCCTCTGCATCGAGATTACAGCGTACAAAATATAGTTCATCTCTTATATCATTTCCATTATCGAAATAGGCAAAATCAGTATGATTTATCTTTTTAAAATTGTTATAATGATCCAGATTTTCCTCCAAGAATTTCTGTTGATCATATACTGTGCTCAATGGACGAAGCTCAAAAATCTTTTGCAGGTAATTAAGAAATAACAAGTGTCCCATAATATGAGGTTTCACATGCTTAAAGAAATATATTTCATCCTGAATTGTTTCTAAGCAACCGTTAAGAACCTTCAATCTAAGACGTTGCATGAAAATCTGACAGATTCTAATGCCTTTGTGTATTTCTGATAGGTTTGATGGATTTTCAGCATTGACAACTTTGATCTGCTTATTAAAGGTTTCTAAAATTTCAAGACATTCTTGATGTTCGTTATTCATATAAGGTTAGGATTTAGAGATTAAATTTAGTTAGGTTAAATATTATAAACTTCAGAATCCTTCAATTGAATTTTGATTGCACTTTGACGAACGAAAGAATATTTCTGATAAATATGAAAAATAAATCAACCAGCGCAGGATCAGTTTGCTATTTGGTCTAATAGCTTTTGTACAAATGTTGCAAACATTAAAAAAAATGTCCCAAGTTGGGAAGAGGTTGGGAAAAATATTCAATTATGCTACAGAACTTTAAATTGAAATATTTTTTACCAAATCTAATTATCATGACACTTAAATCAGAACGCGACTTTAATTATGGTCGGGAAAAATTGTACCGTGAACAAATCGTCACAACCACAGACCTAGTAGAATTTAAAAAGGATCTTCTTCAGGAACTTTCAAATATTTTAGTTGAAAACTTCAAGCCTGGTGCCAAGAAGTGGTTAAAAAGTTGTGAAGTCAGAAAACTACTGGGTATTTCTCCCGGAACCCTTCAAAGCATGCGTATCAATGGTGAACTTCCTTTTACAAAGGTAGGAGGCATGTTGTTTTACGATTACCAGGATATCCAGAAGATGTTGAGCAAGAATAAGGTGGATTCGCCTTCACGCTTCTCACGATGAATTACATTAAACACCTCAATGCTGTTTTTGAATGTTTTGCAATGGATATCAGAATTTTACCAAGGCATATCAGTCTTTATATGGCCTTGTTTCAGCTGTGGAACAGGATCAAATTTGTTAATCCTGTTTCGCTCTTCAGGGAAGAAGTTATGTCACTTTCAAAGATTGGCTCGGTAAATACCTATATAAGGAGCCTTAAAGAGCTGGATGCATGGGGATATATCTGTTATCACCCATCTCATAGTCCACTGATCGGATCGGGTGTTACTATTATCACTTTTGATACAAGTACTGGTTATACTACTGATATAAGTAGTGATAGTACCACTGATAACACTCTCTTTATTAATAGATATATATTAAATAATAAACAATTAAAAACAGAATTAAAGGGACAGTCAACAAAATCAAATGATGAGAAGAAATCAAATAATTCATTACCGTCAGACACATCTCACAAACAGCTTAAAAAACAATTTGTCAAACCTACAGTGAATGAACTCACTGCCTATTTTCAACAGTGTAATTCAACTGCCCACGAGGCCACAAGGTTTTTCAATTATTTTGAATCCAATGGCTGGAAAGTTGGAGGTAAGACCCTCATCAAAGACTGGAAAGCTGCAGTCCGGAACTGGATCATCAATTCAGAGCGTTTCTCTTCCAAAATCAAGAAGACAGAGTCTGTTAACTATTTATAAGCTCCCAAAGTGAATCATTATGACGAACCACTTTAATGCCATAAGGCAGGAGAAAAACGGCAGGATGGAATACAGTTTTCCGGCCTGTTTGTTTTGGCTAGAGTCAGAAGGTAAACAGCGTTTTGGATCTCATTTCAGGATTGAAAAAGCTGATCAACGATTGTTATATAAACTTTTGGTATATGCCATTGGAGACAGGGAAAACATGATAAAGCTAGGATTATCACCCCATAAAGGCATTTTACTTAGCGGTCCTGTTGGTTGCGGCAAAACTACACTAATGACGTTGATTTCCCAGTTTTTTCCTAGGCTGAATCAATACGCTATGGTATCGGCCAGATCACTAAGTCTGCGTTTTGCCATTGAAGGTTATGGAGTAATCAGCCAGTACAGTACTCAGTCTTTTAAATATACATCAGGAGGCTATTTACCAAACGTTTATTGCTTTGATGATGTGGGGACAGAAAGACCTATGCAATACTATGGCAATGATTGCAATGTTTTGGGAGAGATTTTATTGGCACGTTATGATCATTTTGTCAAAAAAGGCATGCTGACCCATATCACCACCAATCTGTCGGCTTCAAAGCTGGAAGAACTGTATGGCAACCGTTTAAGAAGCCGGATGAGGGAGATGTTCAACCTGGTGGCTTTTTCGGCGGATTCCAATGATAAAAGACAATGAATAACCCTTAAAAATGTTTGTATTTTTACACCATGAGTAAGAAAAAAAAAGGACATTAGTGAGCTTGTAAGGGAATATATTCAGTCCATTGATCCTAATGCAGAAATCGTGCTGTTATTCCCCCAGGGTAAGAATATGCATGAAGAAGTGCAGGTATTTGTGCTATTGCCTAAAAAAGTTGATTATGCCACAGAACAGCAATATATAGAAACAAAATATAAGGTAGAACTGGAATCAGGTCTGTCATTATCTATTTACGTTTACAACAAAGAAAACTGGAATAAGCAGTTTAAGAATACCCCCATATATAAAAAAATTCAGAGTGAAGGCATTGTCTTATAAGACTTCCCTCCGGCACATTTGGCAAACACAAAATACTTAAAGACTATTACAGGAAACACCTGATAACGGTTTGCCAAAAAAGCCGTCAATGCACCATCTCCCCTTAAAAGCTATACAAAACAGATCAGCCCAAATATCCTGGCCCGGAGCCCCACCAAGCCGTTGATATTTGGGCTTCCTGTTTTACAAAGCTGGTTTTGTAAGCTATTTTTGACTTCCTTAGCTTATACTATAAAACAAATTACCTTTCTTAAAAGCCATCAATTAATCATAGATAAGGCTTTTTCAGTTACGCTTAAGCCAAGATATAGCCGGTCTGTCAGGGCGCAAAAGCGTTCGGCATAAACCCGCTGATTGATGCGCATTGAGCCGGTTTTTGACCAAAACACATGTGCTTTTATTCATACCTATATATAGATTCAAAACAATGATTTAAAGTCTGCAAAAAGCACAAGAGTTTTGTAAGTCAAATAAGTAATGCCCATCAATCATTGGCTTGCCCACAGTCCATTTATTCCCCTTCCTTTTGCATCCTGACAGCCCTTAAATGAAAGGTGGCTTAAGCGAACAAAAAAGCCGACAAATGTACCTGAAATAAGTTCTGATGACAGATCATATCAAAGCGAACTATTTAGTTAGTAACCTTAAAATGGAAAAATCACAACGAACTAAATCCATCTGAATAGCTCTTAAATAGACCAAATCAGCACAAATACTATCGATTTTTCATGTGGATCGAATCTCAAATCTATACAAATCACACCCTAAAAAATAATCTATCTCAACTTGGGAACAGGTTGGGAAAAATATCCTTGTAAGCTTATGAACTTTGGGTAGTCAAACCCAAAAACAATAGACATGTTCGGATTGGAAAACATCACTTATTGGCAATTTGCTAAAACCATTCTCTTTCTGGTTGGCTTTTACTATCTCAGTATACTACTGTATCTGTTTATCAGAAGCCGGACTAGAAGCAAGCCCGGTTACTTTGAACAGGAAGAAATAACAGGAGAGGGGCATGAGCCATGTCTTATCAACTCAGAAGAGCTTTTAAAAGAATCTTTGAATCTGAAAACAACTATCAAACAGTCTCTGGAGGTCAGACCATCAGTCCAGCCTGATGCTTCGGGCTATGCTCTGGAGAATCTGGATAATCCGGATCAGAAAGAGCGTGAAGCTTTTATCAAAGACCTGAATCATCTGACCCAACAGCACCACAGACCATAATTTTTCAACCAGATAAACCAATCATTATGAATCGTAAAAAACGAATGCAAAGAAGGCTGTCAACCATAGTGCTGATGCTTTTGACCACAACACTGATGCTTGGGCAATCCGCTCAGGGAATTGATCAGGCCACCTCGGAGGTTAGGTCTTATGTTGATCCTATCGCTAACCTGATCATTGCTCTTGGAGCTGTAATCGGACTGATCGGTGGCATCAGGGTCTATATCAAATGGCAGAGTGGAGACCAGGATACACAGAAAGCCCTGATGGGTTGGTTTGGTGCCTGTCTGTTT
Source organism: uncultured Carboxylicivirga sp. (assembly GCF_963674565.1). Taxonomy (NCBI): domain Bacteria; kingdom Pseudomonadati; phylum Bacteroidota; class Bacteroidia; order Marinilabiliales; family Marinilabiliaceae; genus Carboxylicivirga; species uncultured Carboxylicivirga sp. The sequence goes on along the minus strand of NZ_OY771430.1, from coordinate 2,112,438 downwards.
CTGATTCTGGTGGGTGTGGTGATCAGTGCCTTCTTTGGTTAGTATGAAGGGCAAAGAATACTATCATATCAGCAAGGTAGATGATCGTATCTATATCAAAGGATTTTCGGGTGTACTGGTATACAAAGCCCTGTATACCATCCTTGGAGCCTTTGGTGGATTTACAGTTCTCTACCTGCTGACCGGCCCTTTACCTGCTGTTGTGCTTGTAGTGCCATCACTGCTCCTAATCCTTTACCGTTTGAATATCCTTCAAAAGACTTATGGTCCAGAAGGCTACCAAAAAAGAAGGATGTCACGTCGCTTGCCTGATTTTGTCAGTGTCAAACGCAGACCCTCCACTTATCTGCCGGACAAAATAGAAAAGTGAAACAAGCATTTAAGCTTTAAAACCGAATTCTGACCAATGAAAGTTAAACCATTAAGTGATTGTCTGCCTTTGTTAGGTTTTCAGGAAAATATCCTGGTCTCAACCAATATGGATTTAAGTGCAGGCATTAAGCTGAAACTTCCCGAACTCTTTTCCTGCAGCAGGGAGCAATTGCTCTGTATGCATGATGTCTTTCGAAGAATCGTGCTGATGTTGCCCAGTGGCACACTATTGCATCGTCAGGATGTATTTATTGAATCAGCCTATACACCAACAAAATATGATGATCAAAGTTACCTGACAAACTGTTATCTGAGTCATTTTGAAGGAAGACCACATTTGAATCAGGAGAGTTACCTGTTTGTTTCCCTTTTAAACGAAGGGCTTCTTAAAAACTGGCTGGGCAGCAGTCTGCTTTCATCAGGGCGCCAAAACCGAAAACTAAAAGGGCAGTACGACCAGCTCAGAGAAACCATTGCCAATATTATGGGGCAACTCAGTCAGGCAGGTATTGAATCTACTGAATTGGACGAAAAAGTGACAATGCGGCTAATTAACCGCTATCAGACACTGGATTTTGAGACTGAAAGCACCATGCTGGGCAACCTTGACTTCAGGGACCACCTTAAAGCTGGTGATCATTTTGTAGAGTTTTACAGCTTGAGTGATTATACCCATCTGCCTTCCGAAGTTAGTCCAACGGCCACACATCCGGATAATCATCTTCCAGTGTCTATGTTTTACCCCATCAGTTATGGATTAGGTTTTTCGCATATTACCAATACATTCATTTACATGGGAAACCAGACTGCGATCAAAAGTCAGCTGGAAAGCAGTCAGAAAAAGATTTATTCGCTGTCCCGTTTTTCCACAGAGAATAAACTCAATGCTTCCCTGTTGACCAGTTTTCTTGAAGATGTGCAACAAACAGGTGAGCCCATCGTGCAGGTTCACAGTAACCTAATGGTTTTTGATCATACCCTCCAGGGATTGAAACAAAAACGGAGTGAGGCCGGAACCGCCTTTTCATCTATGAACTGCCTGCCGTACCGACACAGCTTTGATCTGCCACTGATGTTCTGGGCCTGTATGCCTGGCAGCACACAGCTGCCACAGACAGAGACCGTATTGGTTCAGGCCCCTCAGGCCTGTTGTCTGATGAACTTTGAAGGAGCTATTAAAAGCAGTGACTCCCCATTTTACATCCATTTCTCGGATAGGCAGAATGGCTGCCCCATTAAAGTGGATGTATCAGATGAGCCCATGGAGAAGCATTGGGTCCATAACCGCAATAAAATCATCATCGGAGGATCCGGATCTGGCAAATCCTTTTTGACCAATCATCTGTTGAGGCATTATGGGGAGAGCCAAAACTGTCATACCGTACTATTGGATGTGGGACGAAGTTATGAGATGCTGGTGCATTACCTGGATGAGCAACTCAGGGACCAGGGAGGGGCCATGCATGTGGAGTTTACAGATGAACACCCTATCTCCTTTAATCCTTTTGTCCTGACTGACGGACTAAGTACTGAGCGTAAGCAAACCATACTTTCTGTTCTTTATACCATCTACAAACCACAGCTTTCTGAGATCGATAAGGATGTGATTGCCCAGTCAGTGCTGGCCTATTATAAAGGAACTACAGGGAATTATAGTTTTGACACTTATTATGATTTTGCCAAAGAATGGATACCCGGGCTTGTTGAAGAAAAGGGTCTTTGCTTTAATACCGGTGAATTCTTTTTTATTCTTAGCAAGTACTATGCTGACGGTGAATACGGTTATCTCTTAAACCGTCAGATGGAAACCGATGAGTTTTTTCGTTGCCCCTTTATTATCTTTGAGCTGGACAATATCAAGGATCATCCCGTGATCTTCCCGGTGGCTACATTAATCATCATCAACATCTTTATGCAAAAGATGCGACTATTGAAAGGTATCCGTAAAGTTATCTGCATCGAGGAAGCCTGGAAAGCCATAGCCACGCCCCAGATGGCAGGATATATCAAATATTTTTTCAAGACCATTCGAAAATTCTTTGGTGAAGCCATAGTAGTCACACAGGAGATTGAAGACGTGATCTCAAGCCCATTGATAAGAGATGCTATTGTCAATAATGCTGATACCAAGATTCTATTGGATATGAGCAAGTTTGCCAATAAGTTTGATACAATAAGCCAGGTGCTGGGCCTTACTGATTTTCAGAAACAACAGATACTCTCAGTCAACCGCAACTTGCCAACTAACCGTAAGCTCAAAGAGTGCTTTATTGCCTGGGGCAGTCATTCAAGAGTCTATGCCTTGGAGACCAGTCGGCAAGAATACTATTGCTATACTTCAGAAGAAAAAGAAAAGCAAGCTATGCTCCAAAAATTAAAAGACCATGGTTCTTTTATCGAACTGTTAAAATCATTGTAACCCATAAACAAAACACCATGAAACATTTAATTTCTATTTCATTGATAATGATCTTATTGTTGGTGAGTCATCCATCTGGTGCTCAAGCTCCTGTAACAGATGTGGGAGCTGGCATTCAACGCGAAGCCTTGTGGAGTCAGGAGAAAGGTATTTTAAGCAAGATGAACTGGTATAACATGCTGATCCGTGCACTTAATGGTGATATTAAGGGCCTGACCGGAGAACTACTGGGCATTGATCAGCAGCTGCTGGATGCTGTTGAAAATGTCTCGGGTCTGATTAAAGACTATCAACGCATCCGTGAAACAAGGGATATGCTCAGCAAGATACTGGACATCTACACTAATAAGGTACCCAAGTTATTAGAAGACCAAAATTTTACACCTCAGCAGGCTGCTGCCATCTTGCAGGCTTTCGACATCATACTTACTGACAGCAGGGACCTGGTAACCGGAGTACTGAACACCATCACTGTTGATAAGGCTTTTCTAATGGATGATAAAGCCCGCTATGATGTAATTAACGGCATCTATATGCAGGTTCACCGCCATTACGGTACCATTTGTTACCTCTACAATAAGATCCTGTATGCTTCTTACATGAGAAGTTATACCCTTGGTGATCTTAAAAGCTTCGCTTTTTATTACAGCCTTTATGATAATAAATTCAAGAACTGATGATGAAAAAGATAATGTTTTTATTGATTTTGATCATTTTATCAATATTTCCAACTAAAGCACAGGATGTTTTTGCAGTCAAGAAGTGGAGCGGTCGTTATCCAACGATGAATAATGATTATCCTATAAGCTTTGTCTGCTGGAAAGGATGGTTACCTCCGATTCCACATTTTTTTATTCGTATTTACCCGAGCCATTATTATTACTACCTGAATTCCGTTCCTGTTTATGACACAAAAGGTTATGTGGATATAGGGTTATACCAGGGGCTGAAGCTGGTTATTAAGGAAATAGACCGCAATACCATCTCTAAAACATTGGAAGAAATTACCGGAACCCAGTTTAATAAGTTGGGGATGGAGGCAATAGAAAGTTTGCTAAGAAATAGCCGATTGGTCAACCTGCCCGATATTATGGGGAACAAAAATACCTTGCTTAATACTCAAAATGCACTGGGTTACCTAAACGATCCATTAATTCCGGGGTGGGTGAACCAACTCTTTGAAAGAGAAATTGAATTGAAAGAAGATGCTCTTGCTCTGATCAAAAGAATGGACTGCAGCCAGGGTGATAAGTTAAGGGCAGAAGAAGCCATCAACCATGAATTGCGTGAGCTGAATGGCACCCTGTTGTATGCAGCTCAAAAGATCCGATACTGGCAAAGTAAAAATCAGATGAAAGAAACATATCTGGATTTTCTGGCCCGATAACTATCTAAATTTCAAATGATAAAAATACTATAATGAATCTAGAGGATTTCTTTGCTTTTACCGAACTATTAATTGATGCCGGTATTAGTCACGCCCGCTTACTGGTGGATATGGCCAGAGCTATAGGTGGGATAGCTGCATTTTTGTATATATCCAAACGCATCTTTGAGCAGTTGATAGCTGATAATCCCATTATGATCCTACCCTTGCTTCGTCCTTTTTCCCTGGTCCTGGTTATTACTTTCTGGGGACCATTTGTCAAATTACTAATGGTACCTACCAACGGACTGACCCAATTGTCTGAAGCCATTTATGCGGACCGTCAGCAACTGGTTGGTGAAAAACTGGAAGAAAAGCAGGAAGCAATTCTGAGGGTTGATCTGCCAGCTTTTCAGGAGAATCCGGAGAAAGAAGCCGATCTATGGGATAAGGGAGTCAACATTCTGTTAACAGCATATAATATTTTTAGTGGCAGGGCGATACGCAACCAGGTAATGTATTACATTATGGAAGGATTAAGACAGATTGCTGAAGTGGCTTTTGAAGTGGTGGTTTACCTTATTGCCTTTTTGAGAACAGTCTTCTGTGTGCTTCTCATTGTATTTGGTCCATTGGTCTTTGCCTTGTCAATATTTGATGGTTTTCAGGATAGTTACCTACACTGGATAGCACGATTTATCCATGTGAATCTTTACCTGCCCATTGCGTTGATAGTCCTGTCACTGACACAACAACTACTGGTATATGTTCTGGGATATGAGATAGCCCTGATCAATAGTATGGTTATTTATGAGGCCTCCCTCTTCTTTGTCACTGGATTGATTGTACCCGTATGTGGTATCTGTGGCCTGGCTATGGTACCTAAGATCTCCACCTGGATTATTAATGCAACAGGTACCGCAACAGGAGGCAGTCGTATGTTAAGGACAGCCGCAATGATGGCCCTGACAAAAGGAGCCGTTAAATAGATTCTGAATCAAGGAAACTAATAATACAACTACACAGAATGAAACAAATCTTTGATATACAACAGAAATTCAGGTGGACAGTCTATGTTTTTTTGGTAACCACCTGTCTGTCCATTGGTTTGGGATTCTATTCTTATACCAAAGCCCTTAAGATGGTGGAGCGCTCCCGGCAGAAGATCTATGTTCTGGATAACGGTCAGTCCTTATTGCTGGCTTTGCGCTCCGATATATCTGAAAACCGTGAGGCCGAAGCCAGGAACCATATCAAGCGTTTTCATGAGCTATTCTTTACTTTGGAGCCTGATAAAGATTATATTGAAAGTAATATAAGAGAAGCCTTGTACCTGGCAGATCACAGTGCCATGAAGCAATACCGGAGCTTTAAGGAAAGCAACCTATACAACCGCTTAATAGCCTCCAATGTAAGTATGACATTGACCAGTGATTCCATCTCTGTGGACTTCTCATCATACCCTTACGTCTTTCATTATTTCGGGCGGCAAAAGATAGTTCGAAAAAGCAATACCACTATCCGGCAATTGATTACCCGTGGGCAGCTAAGAAACACTTCACGGACTGATAACAATACTCATGGGTTCCTTATTGAAGGCTGGATCATTGAAGATAACAGTGATCTGGAAACCACCAGAAGAACGACTTATTAAAAACCACTCTCAATGAAACCGATTCAAGCACTAATACACTGGATTGAGAAAGCTGACAATCATGACAGGCATTTGAACAAACGCAAAAGGATACGAAAATGGTCACTAATTCTTGGTGGCATAGGGCTTCTGTTTGGGTTGTCTTTTATTGAAACAGGGAATATGAGTATTGTTCATCATGCGTTACCTGATCAAGAGAATAATCAGCTTCAAATTACGGATTCAATCCCTATGAAGAGCAACCCGTTTGAACTGCCAACAGACTCCTTTGAACAACTCTTAAAACAACATATTCATGAAAAATCTGCTGACTAAAAACAAACAATGGCTGTTCCCTCCGCTGATAGTCCTTCCATTTCTTTTCCTAATATTTTACTTGCTAGGTGGAGGACAGGGAACAGATCAAACATTATCTGGAAAGGAAGCCGATGGTGCGAACTACCAACTACCGGAAGCCGATCGTCAAATAGGCATTCTGGATAAGAAAGAAGCCTACCAAAGACAAGAGGACTGGAAAGAAGAACAACAAGTTCAGTGGGATGTGGACACCATCACTGTACTACAGCAGGTTCATCTTTCTGATGACCTGGGCGAGGAAGATACACAGGCATTAATAGCCCGCCATATGAAAAAACAGGAAGAATCGGTCAGGGCAGCACTTGAGCAACCAACAACTATTAAGGATAACAAAAGTACAATTGAATTAACAGTCCTAAAACAAGCAAGAGTACAAAGGGACAAAACAAGTTCTACAAGACCTGGCATAGATCCAAAATCAACTAATAATACAATAAAAGAGAAATCTGTTGCCAGTTCTTTTGAGGCAATGGAGTCACTGATTAACAGTCATGAGACATTGGCCAGGGAAAAAGATAGTCTGCAATTGCAGCTGCAACAAATGCAGGCCGCAAGAACAGAGAAAAATAGCAATCCGGAACGCCAGACCATAAAAGCAAAAGTGGCTGTTAAGCCAAACCAATCAACTTCAATGAATCAGCAAGCAATTATGGTCACCATTATGGATGATTGTACCGTTCGAAGTGGAAATAGAGTGTTGATGCGTCTTGAGAAGGATATTCAGGTTGAGAACCAACTGGTCAAAGCCGGAAGCTTGATTTATGGTTTGTGTAAGACTGAGAATGAACGACTGCAATTGCAGGTAAGTTCCATTCCGGTGAGAGGATCATTCCTGCCTGTTGATTTATCAGCTTATGATACAGATGGGATCCGTGGTCTCTATGTTCCTGATCATGCAGCCCGGAAGGTTTACCAAGATGTGGCAGGAGATATTAATCCTTCCATGTTGTTAACACCTGAGGGACAACCATTGAGCTATATGGGGCTGAATGTGGCCGGTGATATGGCCCAAACCATGATTAAAACAGTGCGTGAAAAAAAAGTTCATCTTCGAAAAAACACCCTTGTCATCCTTAGAAACAATTAATCCATGAATCATGAAATCAATGATCTTTACACTACTGATAGTGCTTTTATCAACAAAAGCCATATCTGAAAACCTGGTCATGGTGAATGAGCATAGTTTTGTTCATCTGCTTTGCCATTCAACAATAAGCTATGTTCAAGCCGGAGATCCCCAAAAGTTGATGGCTGAACCGCTGAATCACTATCCCAATGTATTACGCTTTAAAGCCCTGGAACCATTTGAAGGAAAAAGCTCCCTTACGTTTATTTGTGATGGTCAGTTATACTGTCTGGAGGTGGTCTACAACGAAAAAGTTAATCTGAATCTGGATATCAGACAATTTATAGGAGAGCCCATCAAGTCTGTAAGCTCTTCATCACTACCTCCGGACAGGGTGATTGACTGCATGGATGAAATGCTGAAAGTTGAGAAAGGAAGACAATTTAAACATACCTCAAAAGACAATGTTGTTTTTTCAATGGAAGGGATAGGGGTAGCTCAGGATCTAATGTTTGTCAGGCTGACCATCGTTAACCATTCCAATATTATCTATAAAACCGGCATACCTGTGTTTCTGATGCAAGACAAGAAACCAAAAAAAGCAGCCAACAGGCAGGAATATCCGGTGGAACCCTATAAAGTATCCAATGAAGAGTTTGTGATACTACCGGGAGAAAGCCAGACAATAGTAATGGTTTTTTATGCCTTTACCATTCCTTCTCATAAAATCATCAGGATCAGTCTAAGTGAAGAATCAGAAAATTATACCGGCCGTGATCTGGAACTAATCATTAAAAACAAAGCCATTAAAAAGGCTATACCATTGAAATACTGAACCAATAACTCCTTAATAAAATGTCTAATACAGAAGGACAATACCTGATCAGACTGCATGAATCATTCCGGTTCCTGTGCTACCTTTTGCTTATCTTATCCCTGTATATCTCTTGTAAGGGCTATTATGTGCAGCTGGGATTATACCAGGAAGAGCTGGATTTTGCATTTGATAAACTGCAGCAGATGTCTTTTCTGTCTGATCCCATTGTATCTAAAATAGTAACCTTGTCGGTTTTATTTGTGACTTGTGTGGGCACCCGAAGCCGTAAAGATCCTGATTTGACGGTACAAACCATCGTATTACAGGTACTCTTTGGATTGGGCATTTACTGGGGAGTATTGAGGTTTTACCAGGATTACCCTGTTGCTTACCAGTTATCATCTTTAGGAGCTTTTGTGCTGATTAATATTGGGTTTGACAATGTATCTAAGTTGATTAATGTCAACCTGATGAAAGACCGGTTTAACTTGGATAATGAGAGTTTTCAGCAGGAAGAAAAGCGGATCGACAATGTATATTCCGTTAATCTTTCAACACTATATGCCTATCGAAACAGGAAACGGATCGGTTGGATTAATGTGGTGAATCCTTTCAGGGCCACTATGGTTATTGGAACACCGGGATCAGGTAAATCCTTTAGTGTGGTCCAACCTTTTATCAGGCAGCATCTGAAAAAAGGCTTTGCTATGTGTTTGTATGACTTTAAATACCCAGATCTCTCACAACTGGCTTATTATTGTTTTTTGAAACAGCGGATCAATGGCAAAAATGCGGAGAACCTTCGCTTTTGTATTATTAATCTGGATGATGTCACCCGAAGTTTACGATGTAATCCCCTTGCACCAGAACTAATGGATAGCCCGGTGGATGCCTTTGAAGCCTCCAGAACCATACTCTATAACCTGAACAGAGAATGGATCCGCAAGCAGGGCGAGTTCTTTTCTGAGTCAGCTGTGACTTTTCTGGCAGCTGTCATTTGGTTTTTTAAACGGTACGAACAGGGGCGTTTCTGTACCCTGCCGCATGTAATTGAACTCCTTCAGCTTGATTATGATGACCTGTTTGCCATAATGTCCACTGAGTCTGATGTGGCCAATATCATAAATCCCTTTGTAAATGCTCACCTGAGAGGGGCCAGTGAGCAGCTGGAAGGTCAGCTGGGAAGCCTTAAGATTGCCATCTCCAAGATTATCACTTCTGAAATTTACTGGATATGCTCAGGAAATGATTTTACTCTTGATATCAATCATCCACTGTCGCCAAAGATAGTGTGCCTGGCTAATAACCCGCTCCGCATTGAAATGTACGGCGCAGTATTGTCTCTTTTTGTGACCCGGATGCTGAAGATTATCAACCGGAAAGACCAACGTCCGTCTTCCCTGATCTTTGATGAGCTGCCGACCATCTATTTCAGGGGGCTGGACACATTGATTGCCACAGCCAGAAGCAACCGGATAAGCACCCTTTTGGGTATTCAGACTATTGATCAGCTGATTAGAGACTATGGTAAGGAAGCCGCCAATGCCATCTTGACCAATATTGGTAATGTATTCTCAGGACAGGCTACGGGAGAGACTGCCAGATATATCCAAAACCGGATGGGTAAGGTTTTGCAACAACGCCAGTCCCTGAGTATAGACAGGAGTCGACAATCTTCAACCATCTCTACCCAGATGGATTTTCTGGTGCCTGAAGGCCGTATATCAACATTGCCGCAAGGCCATATGGTGGGTCAGGTGGCCGACAGCTTTCGCTATCCAATAGAACACAAGAATTTCAATGCTTTTATTAAAAATGAGAATCCCGGTGATGATAAGCTGGAGCTCAGTATGCCGGTTTATTATCGCTTTGATAATCAGAAGAAAGTTTTAGAGAACAACCGGCTGAAAATACAAAATGAAATAAAGGCCATCCGATCATCTGTCATTGGTCAGGGCCTCTGATATATGTTGAACTAAAAACAGTAGGATTATGGAACAAAACACGCGTTACAAACTGGAAGACGTACCTCTGGACAAACTCGAAAAGGTGGGGATCAAAAGGGATTTTATTGAAAAGATGGATCAGCGGGAACTGAATGATTTTTTAAATGGATTCCGGTCTCAGAAACTCTATACCGTTAATGCCAGCATCAATGATGAAAACTACCGTATACCTGCCAAGATTCGTTTACAGCAGGAAGGCGATGAGATCAAAGTCAGATTGCATCCTATTCAGCGTCTGCATATCCCGGATCAGTTTATGGGGCATACTTTCACCATTGACGAAAAAGCGGCTTTGCTGAATGACCGCAATATTGGTAAAGTGATTGAGCTGCAGGATCTGAACGGTAAGAAAGACAATTATTTTATTGGTGTCGATCCTAAGACCAACGAGATCATTCCATTAAAGCAAAAGAATATTACCCTTTCAGATTCTATTAAAGGGGTTAGTTTGAGTGAATCGCAAAAGAAAACCCTGATGGAAGGTGGCAAAGTCAGCCTGGATGGTATGACCGGAAAGAACGATAAAAAATTCTCAGCTACACTCCAGGTTGATCCTGCCGGACGTACTATCTCGTTTTCCGATTTTAAACAAGAAAAAGGACAAAATCAGAAACAGGACAAAACCGAAACGGTAAAAAAAAGTAAAGGGATCAAAGTAGGTTGAAAACCATTCAACCTTCAGCTAAAAAGGGAAAAGTTAATTGTGGACTTTTCCTTTTTTTATCAATAAAAAATGATGAATGAATAACAGCTACGAAGTAAATGCAAGATGTGTTTTTCAGTACCTGAAAAACGGATTTCTTGCTCTTCGAGGGATGATGATTTTACAGGATAAGAATAGAGGAATATGAGGCCAAAAAAAGACGAAGAGAACAAAAGAAATGTGCAGTTAAAAGTTTATCTGACTATAGCAGAAAGGCAAAAGTTGCAGGATTTATTCTCAAAGGAAAATGTCAGATGCCTGAGTGATTTTATCCGTGAAAGGATTTTTAGAAAGCGACTGGTTAAACGAATTGAAGTCACTGATGAGTTCTATACTCTGTTCAGAACACTGGACTATGACCTGGTTAAGCTGGGCACCAACCTGAATCAGGTGGCTCATAAGCTCAATGCTTACAATACCTATATGCTTAAAAAAGAGGATATGTCTACCATTCGCTCCAGTTTTGAGGTGCTCAAAGACTGTCATGTAGCCCTGGCCAAACATTTGATTTTGATGGATCTAAAAAATTGAACAATGGTGATTGTGATGCATCAGTCGACAAGTACTGAAGCTGCCTTATTGTACAATGAAAGTAAGGTAGAGAAAGGGAAGGCAAAATTCTTTCATCATAAAAACACCAATGCCACAAATCCATTTTCTGTTCCCAAGGATTTTCGTATGGATACCATCCGTAATATTGAGGCCACCAATTCACGGGTCAAACAAAAATGTTTTCATGTTTCGTTTAATCCCGGTCCGGAGGATATGAAAAAGATGAGTGTCAATGATCTTAAAAAGGAGATGGACCGTTTTATGAAGCAGATGGGTTATGGTGATCAACCTTATTTTGTCTATCATCATAAGGACATTGACAGGGAACATTTTCACCTCGTAAGCACAAGAATTGACTTACATAGCTTTAAAAAGATTAAAGATAACAATGAAAAAAGACGGATTAATACTTTTGTTACCAACCTGGAGCAAACCTATCATCTTGATCATAGTTCCAAGCTGACTCAGACTAACCAGCTGATCCCAGATAATATCAGTCAGGAATTATACAACACTATTCAATCGACCTTTTTGCTCCTCAACGAATCAGCTTTGGATAGCAAACAGCAATACCTGGATATTCTAAAGGGATATAACCTAGAGATCAAAGAAAGTGAAAGAGGGTATAGTGTTTTTGTGACTGATCAGAATGGTAATCCTCTAAGACATCCCATTTCACTATCAGATTTTAAAGATTACCCCGATTATGAGCATTCAATCATAAATGAACCGGAGTCTAAAATCATAAATCAACGCCAATCAGAAATAGAACGAGTGTTGAAAGCCCTGAATAAAGACTATCGCTTTTACTCTGAAGAAGAACTTAAAGCAGCTTTATTTAGAAATGACTTGTTACTGTATCGAAATTCTAAGAACAAGAATCTGACTGTATTTTCAATTAAGGATAAAGCGCCCATTGATGCTCAGTTTTTAATTAAAAAGTATCGTTCCAGATTGAAGGATTTTGTATTGTCTTCTGATGATTTTTATGGCTTAATTCGGGAAGCCGGAGCTCTGATTTTTAACAAAAAAGAAGCTCAGTTTCTTAATCATTCTTTATCGATAAATTCTAATTCATTTAAGAATATTGGGGCAATGAAATCAGCCGTAAATGGATTTGATTTCGGAAAATTAGACAGCTTTAAAAAGCTGAATGCGGAAATGGATTCAAATCAGACTGCAACAATTGAGAAAGCAGTTAAATCACATTTAAACTTTCTATTGGATAGGGCAGAAGAAAAGAGTGTCAAGCAAAGTTTAGTAGAGAATTTATACTCAAAACCGGATTGTTTTGAAAGATTAAAACACCAGTATATTTGGGAAGTGGTTAATCAAATTGGTAGAAGTGATGAGCCAGGAAAGCCCAAGTTATATGGTCGAATGAAAAGAAGAAAGAAAGGGAAGGGAATACAGTGATATAGTATTATAAGTTTTTTTGAAAATAGCTAGTCTTTTTAAAATTAAATAATTTTAATTATTTGTTTTTTTTCGGCATCTTATAAAAGTACCCTTTTCTGAGACAATTCACTGCTCTACAATTCACCCCGGCTTTGATAGTCTCATAAACTGTTTATATTAATATGTTGCCTTCACTTAAAATGGTACAGAATAATTTGAGAAAGCAATAATTTTGAATATTAAAGCGAAATCAAAATATCCGCAGTCTTCATCTATGATGATGTTCTTACGGAATATCAACTGTTATATTTCATGCTTGTGATGCACTCTGGCTTCTGATATTTTAACAACATATGGAAGTAATACATCAAGTTCCATGAAAGTGTTTTTTCTTTAATGTCCCCCTTAGCTATAGAAATTTGGACCAATCGAATATAAACAGGCAAAAAATGTGTAGTTGAACTATCAATAAGTTTTACAGATTGACATCTTATCTCTTCAATAACGTAGTTTAAATGGTTCTTTTTAATACTTTTATGGCTTAGCAATTTATTGTAAAGGCTTTCAAACACACTCCAGTCCCACTTTCTTGCCATTTCACATGGTTGTATAGTCTTACCCGTTAGCGGGGCAATACTTTAATCCCAAGTCGGAAATCGAAGTTTCACTAACGCCAATACCTTTTGATAACATTCTATTGTCATTTTATAAAGCTGTCCGTCAGTTAATGAGGCAAATTGGTAGTAAGTCTTATACTACTGAAACCTTTATCTGTTTGTTAGGTACTGTTGCATTTAGAAAGTATTTAGATTAAGTCAAGAATTTAGTTAATTATTAGTTTATTAGATTTGATTGGCAGAGGAGTCCCATAAATATTTACATTATTGAACTAAGCAAAAAAAATGGATTCTCAGTCTTTTTTTAAATCGACTTTCAGATTTAATGTGAATGTAAGTAAAATTTAAAGATCAATTATATCATTTTATTTGTTAATATTTATTAGAAGAGAAAACAGTATAAAATATAACTAAAAAGAGGAATATGAAATATCGAATTGCTATAGTGGATGACCATCCTTTGTTTCGTGAAGGATTTAAATCAATCATAAATTTGACCACTGAGAACAATAAACTACTCATGTTTAGTGATGGTGAGGAGATACTCAATTATTTAGAGAAAGATGCGGATTTTGATGTGGTTTTTATGGATATTTTAATGCCTTTAATGGATGGTATAACGGCAACAATTAAGATAAAAGATCAATATCCTGGAATTAAAATACTTGGGTTTTCATCACTTGAAAGTATAGAATATGTTGAAAAGATGATTAAAGCCGGAGTAGATGGATATGTATTAAAGGAGGCCTCGCCAAATGTTATTTTTAAAGCAATTGATGCTGTTATGAAGGGTAATAATTATTTCTCATCAAAGGTTATCATTAAACTTTCAAGAAGAGCTATGGATAATCAGATGGTTGACAATGATGATAAGGAAGCACATAATTTATCAGCCAGAGAATTGCAAATTTTAAAATTATTATGCGCAGGTATTCCACGAAAGGATATTGGCAACAGGTTATTTATTTCAGAACGAACAGTTGATAAGCATAAAGAAAATATACTAAAGAAAACAAACAGTAAAAATGTAATGCAATTAATATTTTTCAGTTTGAAGAATAGTCTAATTGATACCAATTTGTTGGATCAGGTAGCCTCTTAAATTCTTTATTTGCTGGTTTTATAAGTGTAATCTGTATCTGAAATTAGGTAAATTACTGATTTGATTTAAGTTCAATTGATACATTGAATGAGATATGGTCAATTTATATTTACAAATGAAATATAAGATCATATCTATGAAAACAATGTATCAATTTACACAAACCAATAATGTATATTCATTGCATTATTACTCCATATTTAGAATTCATCACGCTTATATTGATATTGCACTTCTTTTTAAAAAATTGAAAGATGATTTAGGATCTATTCTGTCATTCTGAATGTAAAAGATGAATCTGATGCTTCATTTTACAATAGATGAATGCAGTAATCTTAGCTTAATTAATAAATACGAATTGCATTAATGATAAGAAATTTTAAATGAGCGATTTCGTATTGAGAGCAATAAGTGCATAATTACAAAGTCGTTAAAAAAAGTGTATGAATGATATCCTACTAAGTGGTGCCTTAATGGTGTTTTGTATCCCTTTGGCATATCTGATATTGCAATTAATCTTTGGAAAGTCTATCATGGTAGAGATAGGAAGGCTGGTTGCATTATTGGTTTTTCTATCGTGTCAGATGTTTTATATTGTTGGTAAGCTTGGTAATCATCATTTTTATTGGGCCATTCCAATCTTGTTTGTTTTAGGTACCTCCATATTCTATTATATAAACATTTCATTAATTCAACCAATATTAAGAGCAATACATAGTATTACAGAGTTATCCAAGGGTAATTTAAAATATAACTATAATGAAGTGTCTAATCTCAGAAATGAAACAAAGTACCTGCATGATTCCATAATAATTTTAAAAGACAAATTCATCCAGATTGTGACAGAAGTGCAATCCAATTCAAAGGATCTGGAGAAGATAAGTCAATATTTATCAGTCGATGCATCTAATCTGGCTAACTCAAGTTTCCTGCAGGCAAGTTCTTTACAGCAAATCTCTGCAACCATAGAAGAATATACTTCAATGGTTAAACAAAATTCAACCAATGCAAAGGAATCTGAAAGAATAGCTAATGTTGCTTTAACCCAAATGTCGCATATTAATAAGCAAATAAATGATTCACATGTTGCTGTAACATTAATAGCAAAGAAAATTAACATCGTTAACCAGATAGCAATGCAAACTAATATTCTGGCATTAAATGCTTCTATTGAATCAACAAAGGCAGGTGCGTCCGGTAAAGGATTTAAAGTAGTAGCCAATGAAGTTAAACAACTTGCTGAGTTATCAAAAAAAGCAGCTGATGAGATTGTAGCACTGGCTAATGACTCTGCCTTTATTGTTAATCAATTTAGCAGTTCTATTGATGAGACCTTACCACATATAGAAGAGGCATTGAAGATGGTGAAAGAGATACAATACGCCAGTGCAGAACAATTAAGTGGAGTAATTGAAATTGGTAATGCCATTAATGAACTGGATAAGGTCTCACAAAAGAATGCAAGGGCAAGTGAAATAGGAAAGATAAAAGCAAATGACTTGGCCTTAAAAGCGAATAATTTAAGTCAACTGATCACTTTCTTTAGAATTAATTGACCTGATTAGTCTAATAGCAAACTGTAAAAAAGTACTAATAATGGGGATGTTGCTTTGTCCCTGTATCGATTATTACAATTTTAGGTGAACTATAGATAATTATACGCGAATAAAGAATAAGTATTTTACGTATTTAAATAGGTAATTATCATTTCTTGTTAAGTGTTGGTAATCTATATTTTTGTACCTAAATAATTCACCAATACTTTAACTGCCCCTGACCGTTACCATTAATTTAAATTTTATGAAAAAGGTTCTATTGGTAGAAGATTCGCTTGTCACAAGGTTATTTTTAAAGGATTTGCTTTCTCCATACAAAGTTGAAATTGAAGAGTGTGATAATGGACTTGATGCATTAAGTTTAATTGCATTACAATCACACAGTTTGATTATAATGGATCTCTTAATGCCAAAAATGACAGGAATTGAAGTGTTGAGTCATTTGCGGAAAAACAAGTGTAAAAATTATCCGATTGTGATTTTATCAGCAGATATTCAGAAACCAACAAGGATACAATGTCTGGATCTGGGGGCCTTAGCATTTCTTTCAAAACCAATTGATGAGGAGGAAATTATTAACTTGTTTGAAGAATTATTAAAGGACTAAATAATGATTTTATCCGTTTTGCAATTAGATTTCATTAAAGAAATTATAAATATTGGAGTCGGTAATGGGGCTGACGTACTTAATAGATTGGTTCGGGAGCCAATTGAAATAAAAACCATTGATTTATCAATTTTTGAGGCTTCTAAAATTGAAAATAAAATAATCATTAATGAAGATACGTCCTCTGTAGTAATGGACTTTTCAGGACCAATTACAGGCCGCTCAAGTTTATTATTTCCATCAGACAGCGCTGTTGATTTAGTACATGTTATATCTCCCAGGCTTAGTACAATGAAGGATTTCTCTCATTTGAAGATGAACGTACTTATGGAAGTTGGGAATATAGTGATAAATGGAGTAATTGGCAGTATAGCTAATTCTTTTAAATTACATTTAAACTATTCGGTACCAATATATGAACAGGGAAAGGTCAATTCGTGGCATTCAACCTTAAGGAGTGATTATGTGATTATTGCAAATACCCAGTTAAAGGTACAAAACAAGAAAATACAATGTAATATTCTGATTGGTTTAGAGGTAAATTCTATTACTAAACTGATTGACCTTATAAATAAAGCACTTCTAAAATAATTTATGCATTTTATATGAGTAATATTATAGTGTTTGAAAGTTATAACGCAATACCTTTTAGTATTTGTATTCTTAATAAAAAAAGAGAGGTCTTATATATTAATCAATCATTTAAATGTAATTTCAAACTAATTGAAAAGTCGGTAAAACAAATTAAGATTGAAGAACTATTTCCGATTTTTAAAAATGATTTTTTACAATTGAGGTTGGATATGTTGTTCAACGATCGCTTGCCAATTTATATGTCATCTGTGCTGCACGGTGACTCAATGAATTTAAATATTAAAAAAGAAGCTTACTACAATTTAAATATATCTTCCATTAATGGTTTTGATAATGATCAGGTTTTTGCTGTATTGACCATTGAAGAAGTTACTGATTTAATGAATCAGATCTCCTTACAGGAAAACTTTCTTGAACAATTAAATATTGAACTTAAAAAAACACAGGAAGCTAAAGATCTGTTATTAGAATCCGAAAAGTTATTGCTTGAAGCTAATGATGCCAAGAATCGTCTCTTTTCCATTATAGCCCATGATTTAAAAAGTCCTTTTAATGCCTTACTTGGATTGACTGATATCCTGTCCAATAATTCTTGTCTTGGATATTCTTGTCAGTTAAAGGAAATTCATGGTAGCATGGGGCTTGCCGCTCAGCAAGGATTAGATTTGGTGACTAACCTTCTTAGTTGGGCACAGACTCAATCGAATAAGATTAAAGCTTATCCGGTTAAGTTCGATCTGTCAAGAATAGCCAATGAGGTTAAGTCATATTATTCTATGGCAGCCTTAAAAAAAGGCATTAACATTAATTACTCATGTACAGGTGATTGTTTTGCAGTATTTGCAGATCCGGATATGATTAAAATAATACTTCAGAACCTCATTTCTAATGCAATTAAGTATACACCATCAGGAGGTGTAATTGATATTTACATTGGTTTGATAGATGGTATTGTAAAATTAGATATATCGGATACAGGTGTTGGGATGTCAAATGAAATGATAGAAAAAGTTTTACATGCTAGGAGTATACCTTCGAGAAAAGGAACTGATCTGGAAAATGGTACAGGGTTGGGATACTTAATTTGTAACGAATTTTTAGAGAATAATAATGGAGTAATGGATATAAGAAGTAAGACAAACTATGGAACAACGGTTTCTCTCTTATTTAAACATAAAACAAAATAATTCTGCGGTTCAAATATCAGTTAATTCGCAGTCAATCAATTTAATAAAAAGATATGCTAATTAGCATAGGTTATCCATGTTGGATATTCCAGTGATAGATAACCTCTTTTCGGCCATTTTGATATCCTTGGATTTGAGTTGCTTAAAATGACAAGGATAAAAAGTTACATTTTTTTATCATATCCGCACATAACGGTTGTGGTATTCGATCGTGGTGGATTGTTGCCCAATTAACTATCTGAAACATAAAAGAATGTGGTGAGAATTCGTCGTATTCACCGCTCCAGATAGCTCACTGTGCTTCATTCTAGCGTGTTGGACGTATGATAATAATTGATTTCTAGTTGTAAACTTTTTCCAAGTTTAGAAGTCAAAGTATTTATAACTTCATTAGTCTCTTTATTTGACTTGAGAGTTTTTCGACATTTTTAGATTAAAAATTAGTGTTTACTTATATGTCCACCAACTCTAGATAATATAACAATTGACCATTTTATTTCTTCTGGATAAAAGTCCTCATCTGATATATTTTTAAAGTCAAGTTGTTTTATACTATTTTATTTTTCTAAAAGTATTAATACCTTAAATTTAATATAGTCAAGTTTAATAGTAATGAGTATGTATGTTGCCTTGCCTTTTTACCTTTGGCAATATTTTAGGACTTTATTCAGAAAAAATTAAATTCAAATAATGAATGGATTGAGATTAAGTACTCTTCAAAAAAATAAATTAGATGATAGAATTAATGAACCAAAAAAATTAAATTTGAAATAATTGATAAGATTTTAAAAATCAGGCTTTAATTATTTACGTAGGTAAGATCATTAACGAAAGTTTAAAAATCTGAGAGATGGCAAAATTGAATACTGAGAATTCTAAGCATCATAAACTTGAAGTGTTAAGTAAACTAAATATTTCATCCATCTTTGAGAATACAACAGATAGTATATGGGCAATTAACGCCGACTACAAAATACTATATGTCAATAAAGTTTTTGCCGATGCTTTTTATACCAGTTTCGGAATTAAACTCAAAATTGGTTCAAATCTTCTTTTATCATTACCAGAGCCAATCAGAAAAATTTGGAAATCAAGATATGATAGAGCTTTAAATAATGAATCATTTTCTTTTATCGACCAAGTGAATACTGACAATGTATCGTTGTATATCGAAGTGTTCATGAATCCTATATTAATAGAAGAAAAAACTGTTGGCGCATTGTTTTTTGGTAAAGATATTACCAATCGAAAGCTTGATGAAGTTGCTTTAAAAAATTCTCAATTACTTTTAAGAGCCAGTTTAGAAAATCAAAAGGACACCATTTTATTCTCCATAAGCAAGAACTATGAATATCTTTATTTCAATTCAGCGCATCAAAAAGTTATGAAATATGCTTATGATAAAGAAATTAAAATTGGTGCGAATATTCTGGAATGTATTAGTAATGAAGAAGACCGGATCGTAGCTAAAGAAAACTATGACCGTGCATTAAGGGGGGAATCACATTCAAATATTAGAATTTTTGGAAATGAAAATAAGGCTTACTACGAAAGTTTCTTTAATCCAATTAAAAACGAAAAAAATGAGATTATCGGTGCGACAGGGTTAGCGAGAGATATAAGTGAAAGAAAAAAATCAGAATTAGCCTTACAAAAAAGTGAGAAGGAATTAAAGGAATTAAATTCTACAAAAGATAAACTTTTTTCAATTATTAGCCATGATTTACGTGGTCCATTTAGCAGTATTATAGGACTGTCAGAATTGTTAATTGAGAATTTAAATGACACTACCTTTACCGATTTTGAAAAGTATTTAAGAGTTATAAATAACTCAGCTAATAATACGCTGATACTGCTCGATAATTTGTTGAACTGGGCTAAGTCTCAGACGGGAACGCTGAATTTCAATCCAGAAAAAATGATTCTTTCTGAGGTTGTAACTGAAGTAATTAATCTTTACAAACCAATTGCTAGAGCAAAAAAAATAGCCTTAAATTATTTCAATTTAGAAGAAATTGATGTTTTTGCTGACAAAAACATTTTAGAAACTGTTTTAAGAAATCTGATTTCTAATGCTATAAAATTCACAGATTATGAAGGAGATATATGGATTTATGCTTCACGTAAAGATAATTGGGTAGAAATAACAGTTTCTGATAATGGTGTTGGTATTACCAAGGAAAAACAGAAAGAGCTTTTTAAATTGTCAACAGATTCTAGTACTAATGGCACAAAAAATAAAGAAGGCTCTGGTTTAGGTTTGATTTTGTGTAAAGATTTTATTGAAATACAAAAAGGGAAATTGTGGGTTGAGAGCAGAGAAGGGAAAGGAAGTGCTTTCAAGTTTACAATACCTAGGAATGAATTGTATTAATAAAAGCAAAGAATTATATCGCATTGGTAGGGGTGGTTAAGTGACAATTTTTTGTTTTTGAATAACGTACCAACAATATTGAAATTGATGTGAACTACCACTCAATTTAAGACTGTTAATATACTTGACCTTTACATATCAAGAACAAACCTGATTGCGATCACGTATAGCTTTAATGCATGAAGGTATGAATATGTCAAAAGTAAAAAAGTCGGAACTAGTTGTTGTTAAAATATATAGTTCAATCTTCGGAATTGCTTTGAAATTGATGAGATAATATGCAATATTTGGTATATAAAACAATAAGCTAGATAAATTTGGGAAAAATGTTTTTATTGGTAATTTATCCAAATTTGCCACCTATTCATTATTGGTTAGAAAAAATAGATAGACATTTAGAACAGATACATACATAAATGTTCGGATTCCCTTATTATATTGCATGATTATAGAAAAGACATTCATACATAATAGGATTAAAAGAGTGAAATAGTTTTGTGATTATTCAGAGTATTCTATTCTTATCATTGTTATAATGATATGAATATGAAGTAAAGTTCAGAATTTCCTAATTACTTCTTAATTTTGAAGTTGACAAGTTGCTTTTATTGATTTCTGAACAATGAGCAAATGCAATAGTTACTTGTATGTATTTGCTATTGTAGAAAGCATATTAAGAATTTAAAGTAATGCAGGTTGAAGAACAAATTTGAAAATATAAATGCATTAAGAATCTCTGCATATTTTGCTATTATCGGTTTAGCATGGATATATGGTTCAGACTATCTGGTTGACTTAATACAAGCCAATGTAGGTCACTATCGCTTATTGCAAACAATTAAAGGAAGTTTTTTTGTTATCTCTGTTTCTTGTATCATATATTTTCTCGTTCTTCAATTATTAATTAAACTTAGAAATAAACATCAAGTAGTTGTTGCTAGTGAGGAGAGATTAAGGAAAACCCTAGACTGCTTAATTGAAGGTTGTCAAATTATAGATTTTAACTGGCGGTATGTTTATTTAAACTCAGTTTCTGCAAAACATGGTAAAAAAAGCATAGAGGAGATGTCAGGTAAATTAATTACTGAAGTTTATCCTGGAATTGAGAAAACAGAGATGTTTACACATTTAAAAAATTGTATGGATAATAGAGTACAATTTAAAATGCAGAATAAATTTCTTTATTCGGATGGCAGCTATGCATGGTTTGAATTAAGCATACAACCTGTACCAGAAGGAATTTATGTTTTATCTTACGATATAACTAAAAGAAAGAAAGCTCAGTTGGCATTGCATGAAAGCAACGAGCATTTGATTGAAGCACAACGCATCGCTAAATTAGGAGATTTTGTTTGGAATTGTAATACAGGTAAGGTTAGATGGTCGAAAGCTTTGTATGAACTTTTGGGATATGATGATACAGATTTAGTTAATATTGATTTTTTTAACAGTGAAATTCATCATCCTGATGATTTATCTAAAATAGTTAATTGGTTCAACAATGCAATTGTGTCAAAACACAATAAGTTGGTACCATTAGAATACCGGATATTCAAAAAAGATAGAAGTGTAATTTATGTAAGGACTAGTGGGATTATTGATTTTGGCAATAATGAATCACCCATTGTTTTTGCCACAATGCAAGATATTACAGATAAGAAGCTTGCGGAAATCGAACTTCAAAATAAAAATGAAGAATTGAATGCATCACTGCGAGAAATTGAAAAGATTAATAAAGAATTAAAAAGAGCAATTGAGAAAGCAGAAACAAGCGATCGCTTAAAATCCGTATTTTTAGCTAATATGAGTCATGAGATTCGTACTCCTTTAAATGGTCTCACAGGGTTCTCCGATATTATCCTAAGTACAGACAACTTATCTGACGAAGAAAGGAAGTCATACACTCGTATAATTAGAAATTGTTCAGACGAACTATTACAAATTGTGAATGATATACTAGATATTTCTGCATTGGAGAGTGGAAATCTTAATTTGAAGATAAATCAATTTGAAATAGGTAATCTATTGGATGATTTGTCAATAATATATAAAGGCAAAACAGCAACAATTGATAAAGAAATTGATTTAGTTCTTTACAATTCACATAGGCAGATTTACTTAAAGACTGATGAAGGGCGACTTAGACAGATTTTTATTAATTTACTGGATAACGCCACTAAATTTACTCCAAGAGGAACAATTGAATTTGGTATAGAGCTCATCAATGAAAACTCAATAGTGTTTTTCGTGAGAGACACAGGAATCGGTATTCCGAAGCAATTTCATGAACTTATTTTTGATCGGTTTAGACAGGTTGAAAATGCAAAAAACAAAGTATACGGAGGAAATGGATTAGGTTTATCCATTGTTAAGCAATTACTAAACTTGTTGCAAGGAGAGATATGGTTAGACTCTGAGGAAGATAAAGGGGCAATTTTTTATTTTAAAATTCCCATCAATATATCTGCTAATTGACTGACTTAATTTGATCTAATTAATGACGAGGAATTACAATCGACCATTTTATTGTTTAGCAAAGAAATTAATTTTTATAATTACAAAAAGTCAAAATCTTATGGACTTGTGTCCATAGCAAACTAAACTGTGTATAAGTCGCAGTGCTACTTTCTTCTCTTAGCTTTATAAATAATTTTCTGTAGCACCATAATTTATTAAAAATGAAACTCTTCATTATTTGAATTGGATTAGGGTGATTTGCAATAATAAATTTGGTGTTTATTACAAATAGGAATAATAAAAGAAAACCACCTTGGTTTTTACTTGATCTAATTTTATAAATGGCTTAAAAAAGTGTCACTTAAAACATAGGTTTAGTTAGTCAACTTTGAGGTAAATAATTATTTTGTTTATTTTTAATCGATATAAACGTTTATGTATGCGTTTAATTTATTTATACGTTTACAATTAATTAAAATCGTTTTTTAGTCTAAATGTCATATAGTTAAATGTAGTACATTACACAATGATGTTTAGTGTCTAGTTGGCGTTCATTGCGAAGAGCGATTGTGCAAAATAATAGCATTTAGAAATTTTAGAGAAAGAATTATTAAATTATCTTTGAAAGAAAAGAAATGACTAAAGATATTTTTCGTAAATACTTGATAAACTTAGGATTCGGAGATGCTGAATTTTCAAGTTTTTTATGCGAAAATATTTTTAATTACACTCCCAACAATACCATCCCGGCGATAAAATATATTCTCACTGAAGATGATGAAGATATTTTTAGACAACATCTTCGATTATGGAATAGAAATAGTGATAATGTTTTCGTTGCTGTAGGAAAATACCAGACTTACATTGTTGATTGTAAAAAGAAACCTCAAAAAGGAATAAAACAAAGTATTGAAACTTTCGATTATGGAGTAAATTCTGAAGGGTTTGGAGATATTAACATTGATTTAATTTCAAAGAGCTATATAGATTCTTCTTATTTTTTCAAGTTTGTTCAACAGAACCAACGCAAAAAACAAGAAGTTGATAAAGATTTGCTGTTAAATCTAATCGCTTTAAGAAATGATTTATTAGAAAATGGAAATGAACAGGTTGTTCATTTAATTATCTTAAGGTGCTTATTTGTAAAATACTTAGAGGATAGAGGAATATTCTCATCCAATTATCTATCAGAAATATTAGCAAGTAAATCTGTTGATAGGCTTATCCTTGCATTTGGTGAGGTATGCAAAATAAATGGAGATGTTTTTGGTGGAAATAGGTTAAAGGTTCAAGATATCAGGACAGAATATTTGGATAAATTACTTTTGTTTTTTTCAGCTGACTATCAAAGCGGACAGGGAACATTATTTCCTTATCAATTTAATAATATTCCCATTCAACTCATAAGCCATGTATATGAGGCATTCTTAAACGATAACACCAAAAAAGGGAAAGGCGTCTACTATACTCCTTCATTTGTTGTCAACTTCATGCTTTCTCAAAGTTTGAAACAAAAAGCTGAGGAGAATCCATATCTTACAGTTTTTGATCCTGCAGTGGGATCGGCTGCATTTCTTGTGGAAAGTTTCAAAATAATAAGGGATGCTCTAGCAAAAAAACTAAGAAAAAACAAGTTGTCGTATGACGAAAAGAAACTGATTTTACAAAAACAGCTTTGGGGTGTGGATGTTGATAGAGATGCTTTACAAATATCTGCCTTTAGTCTATACCTTGCATTGCTTGAAGATGAATCGGCAGAGTTCATTCGAAATAAAATTGAAAATTCTTCTCCAATTCTTCCGAGCCTTATAGGAGGCACATTGATGCATGCAAATACCATTATCGATTTTGTATTTGAAGAACAGAAGTTCGATTTCATTGTTTCTAATCCTCCTTGGGGATCTGTTCCTACGGATGGAGATAAAGAACACATTGCAGAAAGGGAAGTAATCGATAATAAATCAGGAGCATATTCTGAATACAATGAAGTTGCAGATTACGAACGATCACAAGCTTTTTTAAGAAGAATAGAGCGATGGCAAAAACCTGATACGACTATCGTTATGATAGTTAAAAACTCAATCTACTTAAATGACAAGGCTATTGATTTCAGAAAAGAGTTTATTTCAAAGAATCAGCTTGAAACTTTCTATGAATTGTCTGATTACAACAAAATTCTTTTCAAGAAGAAAACTTTTAAATCTGCAAAGGTAAATATTGAAATTGGAGCTAGTGAGCCCTGTGCTATTGTTATATTTAAACCAAACATTGATGATTCAGATTATAAGATTAATTACATTGCTCCGAAACTAACAAGTCTGGCAGAACATTTTGAAATTATACAGTACACAGATAATGAGTCCTCTTTTATTGATAAATCAGTTTTTTTTGAGAATGATTTATTCTGGAAAGTTTTAGCAAATGGAAATATTGATGCTCTAAATTTAGTTCAGAAAATTAAAGAGAAACGAGATTCAAATATAACAATTGAGAGTGGCAGGGGTTTTGAACCTAAAAAAGGAGGCGAATTACCCGGGAAACCAATTTGGAAAGATTGGTTAGATATTGATTGTTTTCATAAATACAAAATTCAAAAATTAAAGAAATTTAATTGGAATCAAAATTTTAGAAACAAAAGGGATTTTATATTTGAAACAGACTCTATTGCTATTGCAAGACGTCCATTAAAAAGAGATTCTATTAGGTTAAAAGCAACAATTGCCTCAAAAGGAATAGTATATAAGGATAACATTGTTTTTGCAAAAATTAAGAAAGAAGGCCAATATGTTGAGGATTATAATAAATATAATTTGCTTTTCAATTCTTCTCTAATTGGTTTTTATTTAAACCATGTGTCTGGGCAATGGGGAAAAGGTGATGAAAAATGGGCTGCTTTAAGAACTAAAGATATAGAAGAACTCCCTATCTGCAATGTAAATAAATTAGAAGTGTTTAACCTTTCTAGTATTACAAACGATAATCTTCTTAGTTATCAGCATAAAATTGATGAGAAAATATTTAAGCTCTATGAACTAACCGATTACGAAAAAGAAATCATCAATGAATTCTATCAAGTAAAAGTTGAACGGGCAAGTGACAAATTGAAGTTTGTTCAACCAAGAGATATACAAACCTATTTTGAAGCATTCAAAGAATCTTTTGAACTTGTTCTATCCGGAAATCATACCTTAAATGCATCTTATTCTATTTCCCATAATATAGGGGCTATTCTCAAAGTTTCAATAGTAGAAAAAGCTTCTAAAAAAAAGATTGAACAGGACAATACTCTACAAGTACTTCAGTTTGTAAAAAACAAACAAATCAACGAGACTGACAAACTACTGAAAGAAGAAAAAATAAAGTTGTATGAACCAACACATTTTTACCTTATAAAAAGTAACCAGTATAAAGACTGGACTAAACGCCAGGCATTCAAAGATGCCAAAGAAGAAATTGATTTGTTATTCTTAAACCTTCCTGACACACATGAATAGTAAAAATCAATTTGTATTAAATGTGTTAGGTATGTTAGGTTATAAATCTAAGCAAGATGTAATTGAAAACCTTTTTATTAAATCAATTCACGACACATTTGAACGCATAGATAAGAATATTGGAATCGAAAATGATATTAGAGATCGGTTTATTTATGATTTCTACCATGATAGTGCCTTGCTCAAAGGTTTAATAAATAGGAATATTCTTTTTGTAAACTGGGAAAGATGGGTATTTAAAAATGAAGTCGATTTAGGTAGAACTGATTTATCTTTTGCTATTTCTGGTATCGAATTTATAGTTGAATGCAAAAGATTGAAGAATGCTAGTTCTCAGTATATTGATGAAGGTCTACATCGTTTCATAAACAAAGACTATTCAGAAAATGAAGCATATGCAGGCATGATGGGTTTCGTAGTAAACGGAGACATAAAAAGAATTTGTTCTTCATTGGAAACCAAGTGTAAAGAAGAAAGCTATTATGAGAATGAATTTGTCAAATCAAAAACCTATAATGCTGAAAATTCATTTATCACCTCACATCATAGGAAAGAAAACGAAGCTATAAATATTTATCATTTGTTCTTCGAATTTAATTTAGAATAAACAACGAAACGCCAACACGCGGTATAGTTAATAAGGGTTTCAGTGGTTTTCGGGGCGTAGTAGCCCGCTCAAAATTTACTGTAACTTGATAGTAAAAAGCCCGCAATCCCTTACTAACCATACCGCAAACCATGACGGTCTCAAAATAAAAATTCACAACTAATTAGATAACAGGTATTTGCAAGGCATGTTATGGTCTATTTTAAAACCCAGCGGACATACATTTTGCCATTATTTTTTTGGCAAAAAATAAAATCAAAGCTGTTGATAACTTTTTGATTTTACCATTTATTTTGAAGTGAAATTGTAAACTCCCAGATCAAAACCGGGAGTTTTTTGTTAAAACCTCCTACTTAATCGCAGATAATATTCTAAAAACAACTTCTTCCGGAGAAATAAAACTTGTGTCCAAGACAAGGCTATAATTTGATTCATCTGTAAAATCCACTCCATAGCTATTCAGGAATCTATCTTTCATTATTTCATTCCGGTTATTTATTGCACTTAGGCTATAATCTTCATTTGTTCTGCCAGATTGTGATATACGCTTAAAGGCTTCATCATCTGAAACCTTCAAAAGTACATGAAAAGCATTTTTAACAAAATGAAATCCTAGACGATAGTCAATCACGAGGTTGTTTCTGGCATTGCAGTAATTTTGAAACTCAGAATCAATGGCTTTGTCAATTTCTGGTTTTCTTGACACTAATTCCTGAAACTCATTTATAGTCATGTTGTATTTTTCAAGTGCGAATTTGCGAGAATAGTTGCCAACTGAAATAAATTCAAAATCCAAGGCTTTTGCTACCAATTTACCGACAGTGGATTTGCCTGTACCAGCAAATCCACTTAATGTAATTTTATTAGCCATATTAAGCAATTTCAGTTTTAGTCAATGACTTATAAATACCACCTCTCTCAATGAATTTGGTATAATTGTATCCCATGCTATTATAGGCATGTTTAACACCCACTTCTAAAATAGGTTTACTATATTCATGTTTCCCGGAACTATTCTCAAAAAACCTTCCAGATGGGTCAATCATAGCGTATGACGCTATCATCTGTGAATTTTGTTCTGACACAAGGCAATTAATACTTTGGTGCCTATTTGTGAACGCATTAAATTCTTCACCGGAAATAACAAAATCATTTATCTTCTCATCATTCTGACCTTCGATGGGAAGTACTTGCATTACTTTCCATCTCTCAGGATTTGCGTACTTAATAAAATCCATGAAATTTTCATTTCTATTAAATCTGTTGACAACAGTGTTAATCTTTAGCCTGTAACCATAGAATTTAATATTATCTACAAGGTAAAAGTAATGCTCTTTTGATAGAGGTTTTGTTTTATGAATTGCTCGACCAATTCTTCTGTTTGATAAATCACTCAAGCTATCAATACTTAAACCTATCCAATCAAGGTACTTCCTATTTTGCTTCAAAAACAAGTCAGACAGCATAGTTCCGTTGCTGATTATCATTGTCGTCATTCCTATCTCCTTGGATAACTTAATAAGTTCCGGCAACCAAGGACAGAGGGTCGGCTCTCCTCCGGCAAAGGTTATCTTCTGAAATCCAAACTCAGCTAACCTTCTTACTATTTCAATAGCCTCCTTCTTTGGTAAATGACCTTTCGGCAAAACACTGTTTTTAACATCTTGAAATGAGGCAAAACAAAAGCCACAATTCATGTTACATGGTTCCCATAAGTGAAAATTAACACTTGAAATAAAATTAATCGTTTCCATAATGATTTGATTTAAAATTGTCCCAAGGGATTCAAATCATTGGAGAAAATGATTAATTAGTTCAGTTCCAAGAACCAGTATTGGCTTTTCAAGAAGTTATATAGCTCCCATGTTTTGTTTACATTGCCACAGTCTCGGCACACAATAGCGTAATTTCTTATTGTAAATGGATCATCCGGAATTATACTCAACACTTTTTCAAAACACTCAAATGAGGATTCAAATTCTGAAATTTCAGCATAGTAATTTGCTAAGTCACCCCATGCTTGAAAATCATTAGGATTTCGTTTAATACAGTTAGTTAATAATCTTATAGCTTTCTCAAATTTTCGGTTAGTTGCTAAGTCAATCGCCTTATCGTAAAGTGAATTGTATTCCTTGAAACTTTTGTCCTTTGCAATTATTGGCTGGCTGAATTTTTGAGGTTCTGCAAATTGTATGGGTAAACCAGATTCTTGAAATAATAATCTAGCTTCAATAGGCATGTTGTTTTCCTCTAATAATTTAAGCCAGTTTTTAATCACTTTATCCTCTTCGATATATGAAAATAACTTATCTAATGTTTCTATCTCCGGATTATTTAGCGCAAAAATTAGGTCGAAATAATTAACTTTTAAACAACCATCAATACGTTCAAGTACATTTTCATAAGAATTTGAAACAATCCACTTTTGAGTCTTTCCTGTAATTTTATATAAATCATTATCTTCTGATAAACATTTTTCGACATCATTTAACTGTTGACTAGCTTTCCGGTCAGTTAAAATTGATTCATAATAAGCTTCTCTTAAATCTAGGCGAAATTTGGTTCTTTTTAGCTGGATTAATAGCGAATTAGTATTGTCTGAAACGATAATATCAACATCTCCATCAAGTTTACTAGCCTCATAATCAGAAATCACCTTAACGCTCCAATCTTTCTTTCCTATAATTTCTCCTAACCATAATTCCATTTCGGTAGCAGTTTCTTTGCGTACCTTAGTAGAAGTATTCATGTTTTCAATTCCTGCTTGAGCAAAACCATAAAACCAGTCATTGTTGGCAAAGAACATCATCGGGCAAAAAAGAATATCACCAAATTCTACAAAAGGCTTATTCCAAACATCAAAACCAATATTAAAACGATTAAAATATTTTCTTGATTTATGTGAGTAAGTGAATAAATTTAAAATATCCTCCGATGAATTTTCTGGAAGTTGGGAAAGAGAAATATTATTGTGATGGATATATTCTTCTTTTGTCATAAAGAAATAGGGCAATATTTCAATCATCTGACGTAATGCATCAACCGATAGTTTTAAAAATGCTTCTGTCCAATTTTTGCTAGTTCTAAAATGATTTAATATTCCTTGTTCATATCTGATATTTCTGTTCTTGGAATATGTCATCAATGGAACGAATAGATTTTGATGATTTATTTTATTTCCTTTGAAAACTAAATTATTAAGTTTTAAGTCATCCAAAAACATACGAAGCTGCCAATCCTGTATAGCTAATTGGTAATTTCCATTTTCATCTTGAGCGTACTTCCCTTTAGGTATCTCTAGTTCTTTCTTATCAATAAGATATTCAACAATATCTGCTGCTTTGAAGTGATAGTTGAGTTTGTTAAAATTATATCGAGTTCCATCAAGTTCCCATTTATAATATTCCTGCGGTGTCCTATTGAAATATGTAATATTATTTTGTTCTTCGAGTTTGATATTCAAATCAAAACAATATGGGTATAGAATTGAGTCTCTAAAGTCAATCCATTTACTTATTTGATTTAGGAGATTCTTCAATGCTTTATCAGCATGTGAACCTAGTACATTCATGAATTTTTTGAGAAAAGCTTCATGAGAATCTGATTTTAATTGAAGATTACTGCCATATTTTAATAAATAGGCATCAATGAAAAGGTTATATACAGAAGAAATATGATGAATTTTCTTATTCGAGCTATCTTTGAATCTTAGCTCTTCAAGACATATAACCGTATTACATAAAATATCATCAAGCGATAAACTGTTTGAAATCTTTGAGAAATAAGCATCAACTTTTTCCCAAATACTTGATTCTGCTTCATTAAGGAAATTCCATATTGCCATATGTGCTCCAAATTCTTCGGGTAGCAATATTTGAGAATAAAAAACCAATCTTTCCCTATCTAAAAAAGACATATTTGTTCTTACACTAGAAACAAATAGTTTGGGATGAAATGCGGCTACTTTTTCTTCAAATTCTGGTAGGAATTTATTTGAGTTGAAATAATCATGAAGTATTTCGTCAGCTTCTTTTAATTGAAGCATTTCAGAAATGATGTTTGGTCTTTGTAATAAAGACTGGCAAAATTCAGGAGTTTTAAACCAACTAAATTTCTTTTCTTCTTTATTGGTTCTTTTCGCAAATGCGGCAAAGCCATTGATGCCTAATTTATATAAATCATCAACAGCTTTTAGGTATTCCTTCTTGCTAAAGTATTCTTTAGCACTTTCTTTAATTAATTCCATAGCTAAAAATTTAAAGTGGTCGCAAAGCGAGTTTTTAACTATGGTTTGACAAATATAGTAATTTCATTTAACAAATATATCAAATTACCAAAATGCCAAGAGCAGAATATTTATGTTGCAAACTCAAATGAATTAATCCTTCTCAACCACCCCTCCAGAAACTTGGCGTTTTCGTCTTTTCTGGTAATAACGTGATAGTAGTGAATCCGTGCTGCTTTAATGGCATTAAACAACTGTTCCGGGTCACAGGAATTGATTGCTGCAATGGTCTGGTTCCCGATTATGCCGTCCATTTTAAGGTCACAATCAAAGAAACGGTTCAGGACTTTTTGAACACCACTGCTTCCCCAATAACCACTGTTGACACACCAGTCAAAAATAATTTCCTGTAAAGCCCCGTTGTTAATGGATTCAATGCGGTATGTATGGTAAAAAGTATGTCTGTAAAATTCCTTTACCAAGAAAGTCAACCCGGTAATTTCAATTTTGGTATTGTGCTTTATCTTACCCACTTCCGATTTGTAAACATCAATTACTGCCCAGCCTTCCCATTCCGGGTGCAAGTTCCGGGCGATGCCCATATAGGTTTCTCCTCCTTTGTCCCCGGTAACATTGGCATAATATCCTTCGTGGTGGATTACGGCATCAAATAATTCATCAAATGTCTTTTTCATTCTTACGTTTAGGTTTAAGGTTTACTTGGTTTACTCCAGATATTGCTCCTCCAAAAAGGAAGTCGATGATGGTACTTAGTTTAGTAGATATGCCTCCATTGATACTACTGACAAAAGCTATTTGCCAGTCATCAAGCTTGATGTTGCGAAAAACAAAGTAGTTGAGCATTATAAATGTCAGTCCGCACCATGCCAAAAGAAAGAAGATGGCAAATGCTTTTTGCAGCCAGCTATCCTGAGCATACATACTTCTGGCAGAATCCCTGTCTGCAACCGCCATTTTGAAAAGTTCCATTTTTCCCTGAAGCTTTTCTTCCTGTGTGGTAAATATCTCATCAATAAGTTTTGTACCCTCTTTAAGGGTTTCTGCAACCCCGGCATTGGTTATTTTTCCAAATAGTTTCATCGCTCAACAAATTTTAAAATGGTATCCAGCTTTTCATTGAGCTGTTTAATGGTTTGGTGGAACAGTTCCTTGCTGACATAAATCTCCTTGGAGCTGTCCCGTAAATCGGAAATCCGTTTATGCAGTATGGCAAACTTGTTTTCAGCCCCTTCCAGTTCTTTGGTAAGGTGCGTGATGTCTTTCTCCAGTAAATCCGTTTTAGCGGTTACATTTTCCTTGGTTGCATTTTTTGAAATAGCACTGCGGATAAGGAATGAGACTACACCAACCACTAACGACCCCATAGTTCCGACTGTCACCCAAAAGAGTTTGATAGTTACTTCTTCCATGCTTAGAACATTTTAATGGTTTCGGTACTTCCACCCGGAAAACGGTTCTTTTCCATTGTGGCACTTTGGTTCTCGATGTGCATGATAGCATCCACGTCATGTTCCCAATCACTGCCACCTTTGGAACTACCGTCTCTATTGGCTTTGAACACCAAAATGAAAGATGTTTCCGGGTACTGCTTTTTGAGTGCTTTAAACTCATCGGGTTTCATGCCTACGGTCTGGGTACTGTCCAGAAAAACGGCATCATAACCCCGGAACTGTTTTGGGTTGTAATCTTCCACAAAATGTATCGGGCTGCTAATTTTTAAGCGCAATAGCTTTTCCTGAAGGGAGCCTTTCACACCTTCTTCATTGGAGACATACAGGGCATTCAATCCACCTTTGACCAGCTCATCGGCTAAAAGCATGGCCACGGAGCTTTTACCGTTAAAGCGATTCCCGTAAATCATCAGGTAAAATGGCTTGTAGGGTTTGCCCAATAGCTTTCCAAATTTTCCACCGATGGATAGGGTGGAAAACTTCATTTTTGCCAATTGGTTAGCTGATACCACTTGTCCCGAAGAAACCACATGGTTTCCAATTCCTGTTAGCCCATGTAAATTATTGCCACCTCTACTTGAGGGCTTGGTAGAAGTGGCTTTTACTTTCCCAACCCGGCAACTCCTTTCAATCCGTTTAATTGGATATTAGTCACCAATAGCTTGTCACTTTCAAGATAATCTTCCAAATGTCTCTGGACTTGGTTCACCCGGTCGTAGGCATTGTCCCCGGAGCCAACTTTTCCGCTTTTCTTGGCATTTTTGATGCTGGCCAATAAGCGTTGTGCCTTTTCGATGGTGATGTTTCCATACAGGTTAATGAACCGCTTGATAAGGGCAATGGCCGGACTGACACCATAGCTGTCCACAATGTTTTTCAGCTTGCTGTGCAGAGTATCCGGTATCTCAAAAGTGCAGGACGAACCCATCTGTTTATAGGTACTAGCAAGGTCGTTACCGATTTTGCTGATTTCTTCGGCATACTTGCTGGTTTTTCGGATGGTCTTTTCAGTAGCGGCTTTCTGGATGACTTTGTAAAGCAATGACACCTGACGTTCAGATACCTTTTTCCCATGCAGTGCCAGATAGCGTTTGATTATCCGAATCTCTAAAGGCATTAATGCTACCTCGTTAGGTTTGCGTTTTGCCTGCTTTGGGGATGCTTTCTTCCGGGTTGCAGTTTTTTTCTGTCGTGACTTGGAAGCAGTGATCTTGCTTTCTGTTTTTGGAGCAGATTTCTTGGCTGGCTTTTTGGAGGACGAAGCCTTCTTGGGTTCATCTTTCAGAAAAGGTTTCACTATACGGAAATGGTTATCCAGCATCTCTTTGATGTCCTTATCATCGTTGTAGAACTCCGCAAACGAACTAAACTCCTTATGCGCTTCCTGTGCGGCTTCAGGCAGTTTTTTAAAATCAATATTCTTAGTAGCTTCCTTGTAATTTTTTATAGTAAGTCTCATGCTGTATGATATTAAGTTTTAACACGTTTTTATTTTTTGCTGCCCTCAGAAAGGGCTTGTTTCTGTTTGATGATAATGGCTTTTGCCCGTATTTTGGCCAGCTTCAGTTTGCGTTCTTTTCCTACAATCACACCTTTGTTCACTGTTCCGTCTTGGGTCAGGTCGATGTATTCATCGGCTCGTTGAGTGGTGAATGGGGTAAAGGACTTGATTGAAAGATGGCTTTTCATGGATGCAATCAGGTGGTCGAAGCATTTGTTGATGCACTCCCGTTCCTTGCCTTGCGGATATACCGGAAACCCGAACATGCTTCCTGAAACCAGATAGTTGTTTACCCGTCCTTGCTCTTTGAGCTTATCCGAAACATAACACTCAAAACTACGGGCAAACATTTCAGCAATGTTGCTCCAGTAGGAGCCTTGCAACTTGGAATAGTAATACAGAAAACTGTCTGTTGGCTTTTTGTCCTTGATAGTGTCCTGATTGTAGCTGACCATTGTTCCTTCGATGTGGTAATACCCAAAGCGCAACATGGCAACCAATCCGGCTATACTTTTGAGCATGGGACTTTCAGGAATAAAATTTTTCAGGTTGTATTCCATTTCGCTGATAAAGTAATCCCGGCTCATGGAGGAGCGTGAACTGGTCAGGTATTTACGCCTGCTTCCAAACTTCTCCATCATAAGGTCTAAATATTGCTCGGAGCGCAGTGCTGGTTTGGTCAATGCAAAACCATTGAGGAAATGGTCAAAGAAATGACCCCATTCGTGAGCTACCGAACCGTCACCATTTCGTTTGGTTAAGTTGATGAGCTGTCGTGTCGGGTAATAGGTGGCCATCGCTTTACCGCCACGGCCAAAAGCTCCAAAGGCAATGGCAAGGTTTTCATTCATGCTCAGGTTAATATCCAATATTTCGCACAAATCCACGATGGCTGCTACAAAATGCCGGATATGTTCCTGCGCTTCATTGTCCTTCACATAGTTGCCTAAAGTGAGTGATTTAAAATGCAGCTTTTCAATAACCGTCTTTTCATCCGCTTCCTCAATCAATAATCCCCCGGTACGTTTAATGTAATCTAAGGGTACAGCCTCAATCTTTGGTTTTGAGCTACTCTTGGTTGCTGCTGCTGTTTTCTTGGTATCAGACCAAGACCAGTCCGGTTTAAATTCTTTATTGGGAAATTGCTCTTTCTTCTGATTAAATTCTTTTTGATGGTCGTTTATAAACCGGGTACATACTTGCGTTACATATTGGACGTATTGCTCTATGGTTTGAACACTACTAAGCATGCCGCCCCGGAATGTCAGGTCATTCATCCGGTGCTGTTTCATGTCGGATATAGAAATAATCTGCTTGGCCGAATCAATGCACTGTTGCTGGCGTTCGATAATCCGGTCGTAATACGCCTTGAGGTTATTGTAATGCGGTAAGGCTCTTTCTTTGGTAATACCGGAGTATTGCCGGGCATCAATCAGTGTTTGTTTAGCTACACCCACACCATTACCATAGCCATACAGTACAAATACCAAATTGCGGAGCTGCTTTCCGAACAACATACCGAAGTCTGTCTTGGGTATTATCTGTCCATCCGTAGCAATGGTGAAAAGCTTTTTCAGGTCATCAATTGTTATAGCATCCAGAAATACGGTATTAAAAGCTTCTGCCATTTTCACGTATTGCTCTCGTGCCAATTTGGTATTGGCATAAGGTGTGGCCGGGAATGCCTGACGAAGCTTTACTTTCATAAAGGCACAACCGGAATCCGTTCCGTTTTCTTTCTCCAGTTGTGGGTCAACCTTTGGGAAAACTTTGTCTTTTTTCACCAGCTCAATGGCCGTGGCTTCATCCTGTTCGATACTTTGCAGGTCGGTGGAGCTGATGAGCTTATTGTACATGGCCTGTTCTTTTCGTGAACCATGCACCCGTTTCCCGGCATCCTTGTATTGACGGTTCTTTTGCTTCTCCTGCAAGGCTTTTTCCACTTCATCGTCAATGCCACGAAGTTCCGGGAAGCGGTCAGTACGGAGCTGTATCTTCTTAGCCTTACTCATAGGATGGTCTTGATTTTAGGATGAGAACCCAAGCCAGCCACGTTGCGCATTTGCTTTTGCAGAATCAGGATGGCTTTTGCCCGGAGCTTGACCAGTTTCATAGTCTTGGTTTTATCCTCGTTGTCTGATTTGCTTTTCTGGAAGCTCTGCTTTTGTTTGGCCAGCCTATCAGGAAATGCCTTTTTATCCAATTCAAAAAGTTCCATAGCTTCTTTGGTAAGGCTGTCCACCGTATCATTACGCTTGGAACCTTTTTCAAGATATTCATCGAAATAATGACGGGGTATCTTCACCGAAAGACTGAACCGTTCTCCAAGCAATGTCAGGAGCTTTGGCATGTTGTTTTCAGTGATGGAAGCCTTCATGTTACCGGAGACCATTTCAAAACCATCCCGGTTATTGACCAGAAGCTTTACCACGTCCTTATCAGTGTAAATGGGAATGTGGCTTTTGGACTTGGGCATGATGACCTGAAAGTTTCCATCATAATGGCGCACTATACTGATTTTGTTTTCGGTATTGATGGCCGCACCACTGCGAAGGCTCATGATGTGCTTTTGAAGTTTGGCTATGGGAGCCACAACATAAGCATTGGCTTTGCTATCGCCATTGTCGGGCGACCATGCTTCACTCATCAGGATGCCTTTTTGAACTCCTTTGCCTTTAGTTGTATAGCTCACCAATTTACCGGAAAAATCAGCTGAACCTTGCAGGATGTTTCCTGTCACGATGTAGCGAATTTGTCGGTCTGCTGTGTAGGCTTTGATGGCTTCATCCCAACGGTTAATCAGGTTTTCTTTTTGCGAAATGGAAAGTTGAAAACTACGTGCCTGAATCCGTTCAATCTCCTTGGCTGTATCACCCGAAGCTGGAAGGACAATGTATTTGCGACTGTCAGATATGGCAAAGCGAAGCTTAACCGCTGACGGTGCATAAGGGTTCTTGCGTTTGGGATTAATGTCAAAGCCTAAAAAAATGCAATAGGAATTATCACTACTATCAGCTTCAAAGCTCAATGCCGGGTAGAAATAACCATGTCCGGTGCGGAAGAAACGAAAGAAGCCATTTAAGTAGTTCTTGCGGTTTTCGCTTTGTGTTTGTGTTTTGGTAATGGCTTCCTGTTTTGCCGTTTCAAGTTCTTCGGTTCGCTCGGCTAAGTATTCCTTTTGGGCTGCCTTGTCAAATACCGGAATCTTTTGATACGGCTTTTCATTGACAATATCTGCAATCAGTTCCTTGTACTTGGTTTCAAGTTCCTTTAAGTCTTCGTTT
The DNA here is from genome assembly GCF_963674565.1 of uncultured Carboxylicivirga sp. Classification (NCBI taxonomy): domain Bacteria; kingdom Pseudomonadati; phylum Bacteroidota; class Bacteroidia; order Marinilabiliales; family Marinilabiliaceae; genus Carboxylicivirga; species uncultured Carboxylicivirga sp. The sequence goes on along the minus strand of NZ_OY771430.1, from coordinate 2,074,651 downwards.
AATTTGACCTGAACATGCTTTTCATGGGCTGCAATGATTTCTTCAGAAATGGCATCGGTGTGTTTTCCTTCCAAATGTTTCTGGATGAGCTTTTCCAGTTCTGCTTTGCCATAAGGTTTCTTTAAAACGTTGCACTCACATTTCTCTAAAAAGGTATCATTACCGAATACGGAACGGCCACCTTTACCTGCAATCACTACCCTGCGGTCGATGGTCTCCGATTTCAGGTCAAGGACTTCCACTTCAAGGTCATATTCACCCGACTGTTTGAGGTACTCCACATAGTCGTTGTACCGTTCTATCACCTCGCTGTAAAACTTCTCCTGTTCCTTAACTGATAATACGGCCACACGACCAGATACTTTGGAAGCATCGCCTTCGGATGGTGTTTCATCGCTGTCCTTACCTTCAAATTTCAAAGGATTATCCAAGGCTTTATTCAGCTCCGGGTTTTCTAGCATGTATTGACGAACCACTTTGTCACCGTACTTATTCAGAAAATCATCCGATTCCAGTTGTGACTTGCTGTTTTTCTGGTTAGAAGTGGTATTGGCATCCAGCGATTTGAGCTTCTTTTTGAGCATCATCATAAACCGCTTTTGTGCCGGGATGGATGAGATAATGTAATCGTAAATCGGTTTCATTATCTGTCCGGTGCGGTTGATACGTCCACGTTTCTGGATTTCGGTATTGATGTTTAGCTCTGGTTGGAGAATAATCATCACCCGTTGCTTCACTTTTTCTGCCGGAACTTTATCGGTGACAATGGCATGAGCCGATGCCCCTGTGGAACCCGATTGGTTAATCAATAAACAGTCGATTTCGTTGTCATTGAACTGACGGAATAAGCTGGCTGTGTTTTCCTTTTTGCGGTTCAGCACTAAGGCGGTTGTATTGCCCTTCTTGGTAGAGTTGTACTGTACACAAAGCTTACGTCCGGTCACTTCGCCAACAGAATACCCGGCTTCCTGAATCTTTTGGATAATCAAATCCAACGGACTGATAGTAATTCCGGTGGAAGCTTTTTCAATGCGTTTGAGAATATCCCGGTAAGCAAATTGAGCTTCTTCAGATAAGTCAGATATATTAAATGTTTTGCCTTCGCTCTGGCCGTCAATATCCTTTTCAGTATAGCGAAGAACGCTATCCAGACCTTTCTCCAGTACGATGGAGAAATCACCGTTAATCACATCATCCGGCTTAGCCATGTCTTCCAAGAAGCTGCCCATTGTGGAAGCAAAAGCAATCACAGGCTTTTTACCATCCTTCAACCGCTTGATGGCATGTTCGGCTACGTCCTCGGCATTGAGACTGAAAAGGAGCTGGTTGATGACATTAAAAACCTTGGAGAAATAGGGAATGTTGTCAACCCCGGCTTTCTCCGTTCCTTTCCGAGTTTCAACTTCCTTGCTTTCGGCTGCTGCAATCTTGTCAAGCTGTTCCACCTGCTTATTGATGTATTTTTCCTGAAAGCCAATTATATCCCGGATAATGGAAGTAATCTTATCTGCGGTTTCTGCTTGTTGGGCTGCTTTTTCTTTCAGCTCGATGTAGTTCACTTCCACACCTTCAAAAGAGCGTTCCCTACGAATCATCTGACCTTCGGAAACCAGTTGGGCTGCCAATATCTCCTGTAAAGCCACACCGCCCTTGGTGATAGCTTCCACCAAATCCTCTTTGCTCATGTTGGCATCACTCATGGAGGTTTTTTGCGCATAAATGGGCATGTTATCAGGTCGCTTGGCAAAGGTGGCCGATAAGAAACATACGCCTTTGGTCTGGCGCAATACGTCCTGCATAAACTCACCTGTATTGGAACTGCCGGAAGCATTATGCGCTTCATCCATGATGATAATATTTCCTCCGGAAACGGCACTCAAAAACTGCTGTTTAGCGGGCTTCTTGGGCTGGTTGAACTGTGAATAGGTAGCACAAACAAAGTTGTAACTACCCGGAACATTTTGGTTGTTGATGATTCTGTCCTGAGTAGGTTTTTCCGGGGCGGAATAGACCACTTCACCACTTTTGTCCATAATGTTGGTCTTGCTTTCCTTGGCATTCACAATGAACGGCACAAGGGCGGAGCTACCAATGTCGGACAGGTCACGATACAAGTCGGTAAACAGGTTGGGCTTTTCAGAAAGGAACACAGGTTGTAACCCTTGCTTCACACCATAGCGAATCAGGGCGGCTGCTGTTCTGCCTTTGCCAATTCCGGTCTGGTCGCCAACGATAATTCCTTGGTGTCGTTTTTCTATATTGTAAATGGCCAATGAAACTGCATCAATCTGTTCACAGCTCAACGCTTTCACCAGTTCGTCATTTTCGTAGTCCAGTTTTCCGGCCACATAATCGAACAAGGGTTGCCCGATGCTTTTTTTGATTTTACGGATGGCAATGTGCATTTCGTGACCCATGCTGTCTGGCACGGTGGTATCCAGAATAAAACCTTTTTCGGCTGCCGGGATGTAAGCCATGCCCAGCCCTTTGTGACCCAACATACCTTGCAGGTATTCATGCTCGTTCTGAGCCAACTTTTTGGTACGGACAAAGCTCTTGTTATCTCTTGTTGAAAAACCCAATTCAATCAAACGGGAGCCAACGTGTCGGGGTGGCTTTTGGCTGAACCGGATGGTTATACTGTCTTTCTGAAATTTAATATCTGACTTCATAACTAGGAGTGTTTAAAGTATTTGATGGCATCGGCCTTGCGCTTAAATAGTTCGCTTTTAACTCGGATATTGCGCACCTTTCCTTTGTGGTAATCATCATATTCAATCATTCCGTTGGGGAGTTTCTTTACAAGAATGATGTCGCCTTTTATCTCTGTCCAGTATTCATCTTTTCTGGCACGGAGACCGCCCAAGGATTGCTGTTTTTGTTTCAACATGATGGCCTTTGCCCGGAGTTTCATTTTTGTCATATCGCTGGTGTTGTGATTATCCAAGCCCACACGTTCCCAGAGTTCCTCATAGGTGTTTACAACAGTATCGTGAAGCTTGTTTTTGAGTGGAGCTGCACCTTCCGGTTTCTGTTTTGCCCCGTTAATAAGAATCAGTCTGGTATTGATGGAAGTTCCCTGACGGGAATAGAGCTTTTTACCGTTGATGGGAATGATGTCATCTACATTGTAAAAATGAAAAAGGTAGTTCAGGAAAATGCGGTTGTGTCCGGCTGTTACCCGACCCTGTTCGTCCCAAGTGGTATGACCTCCAATAATGATGGCTGCCCGGCCATCGTCCTTCATGCAGCGCAAAGCTGCCAGACACATGGCATGTTCCATTCGCTTAATCCGGAAATTGCCAAACAGAATTGGTTCTGACAAAGAGCCAAAGGGCGGATTGGTCACCACACCATCAAACTTTCTATCAAATGCAAAAGGTGGTTTTAACGCATCCCAACTGCTCACCTTGGAAAAAGGTTGGTCTTTAAGATTGCTCAACCGCACATCATCCAGCTCATTCACGTAAGTCTGATGATATGGCAAAGCAATGGTCAACAATCCATTTCCTGCCGATGGCTCCAGATAAAGCGGTTCCTGATGACTTCGTTCCGGTTGCAAATGGGCATTGCCCACAATCTTGGCATTTTTATCACCCTTGATAATGTTCTTAAAGGCTTTGTAACCACTCATTCCATCCTGTTTCAATACATAGCTGGAAGCCAAAAAGGAAATGGGAGCCGGAGTGGAATATTGCTGCATCAACACGCTCATGCTGGTACGCATGGACAGGTTGACCTGCGACTGGTAAAGGGCTACAATATCAAGATACTTCTCATAGGTGGTAAGAGAGCTGTCATGAGCAATCTCACGGGCATTCAAGACAATGGCCAGCTCAGTGAATTCCTTAACCAAGTTTTTGTTGGTGATACCAAACCCCTTGGCAAGGCTTTCAATAGTGGTTTTGGAATGCCGGACACCCTGTTTCAGTTCCTGTTGAATTTTTGATATGTAGCCTTTTTTATCCATTAAAGATTAAGGGTTCTATTTTAACTCTATTGTCTTTTCAATTTCCCCTTCACCTTCGATGGTAAATACCAGTTTTAGGTGTTTCTTCGTACTCTCAAATTCAACTCCAGTCACTCCGGCTTCCGTAAAAGCATTTCCAAGTAAATCGAAAATGGAAGGTTTGTTTTGAAGATTGGTTTCCCAATCCGCACCGACAGTGGCGTTCTCTTCAATGCCAGCCATTTTCTGCTCATCCGCTTCCGGGTATGTTCTTTTGGCTGTGTTTTCTTCAATAGCTGAGGCTTGTTCCGGTGTAATGGTGACGGGTTTATTTTGCACATTTGTTTCCCAATCAGCCCCGACCGTAGCACCTTCCTCGATTCCGGCAAGTTTTTCTTCATCAATCTGTGGATAGCTTCGTTTTTGGCTATTGGTTTCAATGGCTTCTGCTTGTTCCTGAGAAATGGTTACAGGCTTGTTTTGTACGTTGGTCTCCCAATCGGCTCCCACGGTTGCATTGGCCTCAATTCCGACAAGCTTTTGTTCATCTGCTTCGGGATAGTTTCTTTTGGCCGTGTTACTCTCAATTGCGGCTGCCTGTTCTGGTGAAATGGTAACGGGTTTGTTCTGTACGTTGGTTTCCCAATCTGCACCGACTGTGGCGTTTTCTTCAATACCAGCCAATTTTTGCTCATCGGCTTCCGGGTAATTCCTTTTAGCAATATTGGCTTCAATGGCTGCGGCTTGTTCCGGTGAAATGGTGACAGGCTTGTTTTGCACATTGGTTTCCCAATCCGCTCCAACGGTAGCGTTTGCCTCAATTCCAGCTAGCTTCTGTTCGTCCGCTTCGGGATAGTTTCTTTTGGCTGTATTGGCTTCAATGGCGGCAGCCTGTTCGGGTGAAATGGTAACAGGTTTGTTTTGTACGTTGGTTTCCCAATCGGCTCCCACAGTAGCATTGGCTTCAATGCCTGCCAGTTTTTGTTCATCGGTTTCCGGGTAGCTACGCTTTTGGTTGTTGGCCTGAATGTCGGCAGCTTGCTGGGTGCTGATGGTAACAGGTTTATTCTGCACATTGGTATTCCAATCAGCTCCGGCAGTAGCATTGGATTCAATACCTGCTAATTTTTGCTCATCCGCTTCGGGGTAAGTTCGTTTCCCGGTATTGGTCTCAATGGCTGCGGCCTGTTCCTGTGTAATGGTGACGGGCTTGTTTTGAACATTCGTGTTCCAGTCTGCTCCAACAGTAGCTCCTTCCTGAATACCTGCCAGTTTTTGTGCATCAGCTTGTGGATAGCTGTTTTTTGTTTTGGAAGCCTCGATAGCTGTTGCCTGCTCCGGCGTTATGGTAGTGGGCTTGTTTTCCAACTGCTGAAAATCGTTGGTCAGGTTCAAGTCATTTTCCAACTGCGACAATTTGGTTGGAACGGCAATGTCGATGTTCCCGTCAGGGTTGGTCACAAAACCACCATGTACCTCAATACCACCATTGGGCATGTAAACCGGACTTTTTTCTGCAATCAAAAGGTCTTCCACATTCCCGGCAATAATCATCCCACCGCTCAATGACTTCACAATGGTCTTTGGACGGAATTCGGGAGCTGATTTGCTTCGGGCAATGTTGATGAATGAACCCACGGAAGCTTTATCCATAATGGAATCCTGAACGTCCCGGTTCATCTTAAAATAGGTATCTGAAAATACAATCTTATTATAGCCCCGGTCTAAGGCACAACATTGGTTTACCTTGGCATCAAAACAGCAATCGTCAATGTTGATGGTACTGTTCAAAAAGGATATAGCACCGCTTTCCGCATCAAAATACTCAAAGCGTATATCTGCAAAATTGATGGCACTGTTATAAATCTCGATGGCCTTATCGCTTTGGAATATTACTGGCTTGACATAAGTACCAATTGTGCCGTCCACCTTATTGGTAAGCGATTTGATGTTGATTTGATAAGAGAAATCACGCAATACCAGCCAAGTTCCCAAATCATTGACATAGGTTCCGTTTTCAAACATGATGTCGATACTGGCTTTTTCGTTGGTGTGGTATTTCAATGCCTTGGGCAGGGTATCGAACAAACGCTGGAGCTTTGAAAAGGGTGTACCTTTGGGAATGATGATGGCTTTCTCATCCAGACTGTATTTAAAGCCTGTGACTTTCTGGTCTTTGGCCATATCAAACACACCCTGAAAGACTTTGTATTCCCCGTGATCCATACCCAAATAGGCATAGTTTCCGTCACTTGCCCATTCGCCTTGCTTTAGTAGTGGAGGCGTATCTCCACTGAACATCTTTATTGTTGCCATTTATCTTGTGATAATTCGTTAATACTCTAAATCATTGCATAAGCTTTATCGAAAAGCTCATTGGTGATGTAATTACCCCCGTTTTCCACCTTGGCAATGGAATGAACCAAAAGCCGAAGGGTGTTCTTGGTTGGTAATAGTTTAGCCGTTGTGCTGACCTTTAAGTCTTTGCATACCGTCTGGACATAAGCATCGGTGTTATTCTCAAATCGTGGGGCATATTCAGTGATTAATGCCGGAACTGTGTTCTTACCCTTTTCGATGTCGTGCTTGAGGTCTTTAATCATGGCACGGATGCCATACTCAGGGGCGATGAACATCTCAAAACGTCTGTCCTTGTTCTGTTCTTTGGGTAGTTTACCCGTCCAGTTGATATTGGTGAAAATCAGGTTGCCCGGATTGTTGTTGCGGATGCCCCTTGGAGCTGAGGACAGGTACTCATTGCCACCATTCCAGTTTTTGAAATTCGATGGCAGGGTATGGTTGTTGGTAGTCAGGATATTTGCGGGGCCAGTATCCGAACCACTTGGGGGCAACAGGCCACGTTTACGCTTGTTTCGTCTGCGAATCAATAAAACGCTGGTCACTATTGCCCCGGTGGTCAACACCCCTCCCGAAATAAATAATATCTTCTTGTGCTTTGTATCCATAGTTGTAACGGTGTTTTATAGCGGAATGCCCCACTGGTCGAACTTGGGTTTGATTTTGGCTATCTCGCTATCGCTTAACTCGAAGCGAAGCCAGCCTACCAGATTGTAATCCTGACCGATGAATGCGGCACGGGTTCCCCAGAGGTATTGCTTCATGCCAAAGGCTTTTATCACCAGTAGCATGTCATCTTTGGTGGATATTTTGTCGATGGTGCTGTAAATGGTCTTTTCATCCGTACCAAAGTCCAGCATAGCTCCATAGAGGGTATTGGCAAACAGGGCAGCATCAGACGGGCTGATGGTCAGGTTTTCCTTCTGGATAACCGTATCTTTCAACGAAGGGGCTACCCGTGAGGAAGTACCGTCCGGATTGCTTTTCTTTTTAATTGCCCTGCGGATTAAAAGAACACCCACGCCAATAGCTACTAACGGAACACCAATTTTGATTCCCGTGGCTATCATGGCTGCCTTATTTGCTTGTTCTAATTCCATTAGATGAACTTTAATGCTGTTTTCACGATACCGGGATTCTTAACTACCTTTTCCAGAAGGCGAATCATGTCCTGCTTGTCCACTTTGTTGACAGCATTTTGCAGGAGGTTTCCAACTTGTTGCACCGCTTCGGGTGTCTCAGCTTCGATGGTAATGCCAACTTTGAATTTTCTCATTGTGGTATATTTTTAGTTTTCCAATTCTTTGTTATCCAAATCCACATTTTCGGGTTCTTCGCTGGTTGTGGTTCCCTTCATGGCCTGACCTAAAAAGGCCAGTGTTTTGTTGATGAGTTCAGCCCGGTCGAGGCATAAGCCCACGATGTTGGCTATCTTGGCCACGTCCTGTAATTCCCATGTAGAAAGGGCATCGGACAGGTTCTTGATGATTTCTGCCTTTTTCTTGTCTTCCGGTGATTGAGGTGCGCCTATTTCACTTATCTCCACATTAGTTTGGGGAATTCCAGTGTTATCCATTGGCTCATCCACAATACCCAAAGCCCCTTTGAGTTCGTTGGCTGTCAGTCCAAGGAGTTCTGCCGTTTTGGGGCTGTTGCTCAACAACCGTCCTCCAAGGGTAGCCACTGCACCAATAGCCACCCGTTTCATAATTTCGTTGGGGGCATACCCGGCCAGACGGTTTTCAAGGTCAGCCTTTTCACTTTTCAGCTCCTTGTTTTCATTCAGGAAGCGTTCTTTCTCCACTCGCAACTCAGCATTCTCGGAACGGAGCTGCTCATAGCGTTCCTGAAGGGTATTGAACCGGGTCTCAAACTTGAAGTCGTCCAACTGTTTTTGGTAGCTGATTCTGTCCAGTTCCTTGTTGTTGCCCGATATGGTATTGAAAAGACCAAACAACCCGTCAATACCTTGCAATCCTTCGGTATTCCCGGTGAACATGCCCAATAGGCTGTTCAAGTCACCCAATCCGTTCTGGGGTTTGGGTATCTGGTTGATTTCTGCTTTAATCAGGCTCTGGATTTCTTCTTTCTCCAAAGTTGGTTTGGGTGGATTCAGTAATCCACTTACATTGACGGTATAGGTATTGAGTTTCCGGGCATTGGGACTTTTACCGCCATACACGTCCACCCGGAGCATCCCGTGAGCTTGTTTGGCTTTTTCCACGGCATTTTCAATATCCTGATTGAATTTACTGCTTCCGGAAGTGCGTGAAGTAAGGGCGGTTTCATCAATGCCTGTCAATAAGACTATTTCGTAAGCGTAAGGATATTTCTGCTCATCCTCCGAACGCTTTAAAAAGTTGTATATGCTGCTTATTTGTTCTCTATAATCTAACATGATAGTCTATTAGTTTCGGTGAGGGATAATCTTTACAAATTCCAACCGGAAGGGCTTGAACTCCTCCGCAGTGGTAAGGATGTCGATATAATCGGTAAATACCTGATAGCGGTATTCATCCATAAAATCGTATTCATCCGGGGTAGCCACGAACACGTTGTCGCTGCTTACCAGTTCCAGTTCGGTAATGGATGTCGGAATCTTTTGAGTATTGAGAATCCACATATCGTTTTTCAGGTCGATGGTCTGGTCGGCTTTGGTTACATTGACCACCACAGGTTTTAACTGGTAGCTGTCAATCGTTCTCAGTCCGGCAATGCGGTCTTTGGCGATGGTATGTAATAACTCACTTGTGTTCATATTCAATGTAGATTCTAATGGTCAGGGTACTGCCATCGCTGTTTTTATTGCTTTTGAAAACCGTATGGATATTGGAGTTCACCTCCAGAGGCTCATGGAAAGGGATAATCTCTTTTTTGAGGTTGCGCACCTTGCGATTGGCTGTCAACATATAATCCCGGAGCAAGAAACTGTTTCCGTTGATTAACAAGCTGATATTGCCACACTCGTAGGGTTCCGGTTGTTTGTAAGCCTGTTTGGTATGATAAAATACTTCCTCCTTTTTCAGGTAGGCAAACATCAGGGTGTGTTGGGCAATGAAATCAGCAAAATCCGTATTGGTCATGGTTTTACCCAATTCGTAAAGCCCTACTTCGTTATAGATGTAATCGGCAAACCCGATTAAAAAAAGCTGTGAAAGGGTATCGGTTAACTGTTGTTGTTCGTTCTCATTCAAACAGGTGTATTTGATATTTTGAGCCAATACATTGGTAATATCCGGTAAGATTGAAGCCTCAAAATACTCACGGCTTTCTGCTTCACTAGAACGGGTGCGTAGGTAGGAATAGAATAATCCGGCAATGCTTTCCAATTGTACCAGATTAGTAATCAGAGCCTGTGGAAAGACCAAAGCTTCGGTGATGTCTTCCATTTCTCCAGCTTGTTTTACCGTAGCAATTACAGTGACCCCGGTAATCAGTTTGCATGATGCCGGAAGCAAATCCTGCACGTTCAAATGTCCGTTATGTTCCGACTGATGAGTGATGACAAAGTATCTTTTCATTTTGGGAAGGGATTGAAAGGTTACTTCTTGTTTACTTCTGCCAACAGGTACACTCTTACATTGTAGCTGTCTGCCACGGCAAGGTTGGCACTATCGTCTTTGTAGATAATCCGAACCGGACTGTTCTTGGCTTTTTCATCCAAAGGAAAAGCCACATCGGTAATGGACAGGTCATCGTTGTGATGCAACAATGCCACTTCGGTATCATCCGGGATTATCTCGGTATCATCAATCCACACACGAAGGGTAGCTCCCTGTAACGCATTGGAATTGGACAAACGAAGGAAGATGCCTTTAATACGGTCGTGTTCGGTCTTTGTATTGCCGTTAAACTCGTAAGTCTGACCTTTTTTAACCTCAAACTTTATTACCTGAAGCTTTTTAATGGGGCTTGGCGTTTTTATATCTTTTGTTTCCATTTCTTGAATTGGTTTTTAGAAAAAAGGGACGGCTGCAATCACCGTCCCTGAAGATTTATGGACGCATCGTTTGCGGTCATCACAGAGCCAAAGTTTAGTATGGTTTTTCTCTTTGTTCTGACGGCAAACAGGATGGCATTACGCTTTTTCGGTCATGGTTCCCAACAGGGTAATCTTCACAGCCGGGTTGAAAATCTTATCACCCGTTACCGCCTTGGGCATGTTCAGTTTTGGCGTGATGTCCATAGATGGTTTTAACCATTTTGGGTTTGCCAGTTTGTACTGGAACTTGCGCTTGGTAGTATCGCTGTCATCGAACACCGCACATGAAATCTCCGGTAAAATCACCTTGGTTCCCAAGGTCATTTCAAAGGTTCCGTTGGTCATTTGTGGAGGGAAGGCAAACTGTCCGAATGCGTAATCTGCCGGGTCGCTATCTTCCTCTGACGAGCCACAGGCATATTCCAACACGATGTCTGTCAATAGGAAATATTTTCCTGAATCCAACTGCGCACGGTTCAGGTTAGTGCGGCCAGTCTTCTTATCGTCCGATGCTTCCATCAGGTCGATGTCTGAACGGTCTTTGATGCTCTTGATGGTGTAGATAGCTGCATCCACCGTCTGCATACGGGCATCCTTCAACGCCTTCTGAATTTCAGGAGGCAATTGCTGACGGCGCAATTCAAACTGACCTTTGGAGGTCAAATCACGGGTCAAACCTGTTTTTACTGCGGTGCTTTTCGCCCCGGCATTGAACGAACGCTTCACCGCATTTCTGCGACCTGCACTTCGTTTTGCCCTGCGCACCTGACGTTTTTGCTTACGCCTTGCACGTCCCAAATCACCAATACCTTCGACGGCATCGTCTTGGTCTTCTTCTCTTTCCAATGCGTCCTCTTCCTTGTTGAGAATCGCGGCTTCTAAACCTTCAATTTCTTCCATTGAAGGGTACAAATCATTTTGCTCATTAATGTCTGCCATGATTTTTACTTTTTTGTGTGTTTAAAAATTGATTTACTGTATTGAATTGTATTGCCGGAAGGCATTAGGATTCCATCATGTCACCCGAAAAGATGTCAAAGTCCATGCTGTCGGGATTGATTTTAGCCAGTGAACCAACCGGGTCATCTGAATAATCCATAGTTCCAACTGGTTCATCCGACATGGAATAGTCGGTTGAAACACTGCCCACAGGTTCGTCCGACATGGAGTAATCTGCTGCACCGGATACCGAGCGTTGAATTTCCCTTTCAATGTCGATATCGGCTGCCGGAAGTGTTTGTGTAACCGGGTTCAAAGCACGAAGGCTGTTCACATCATCAAAGTCTGAGCTTTCATCTTCACCGATTAAGCCTTCCAAGCCTTGAAGTATGGTTTTTCCGGTAGCTTTCTTGATGATGGCTTCCACACCTGCACCTGCTGCACCTACCAAGCCCAGCTTGATGTATTCGTTTTTGGTAAACTGTGTACCTATCAAACCGCCCATTGTGACGGCTGCCGGAACGATGTAGTCTTTCATATCGGTTCCCATCAGCCCGGTAACGGTCTGACTTTTAGATAACTTTTTCAAAGCGAACTTCCCAACGGCAAACCCTGCTACGGCAGCAACGGGTTTTCCAATGTTGTTGGTGGCTTTCATAAAGTCAATCTTTGTTGCCCTTGACGATGAAGTCGGGGTTCTTGAAGTCTTTTTTCTTACTGCCATTTTGAATAAAATTTAAGTTCTGGTATTAACTGAGTTCAATTTTTCCGAGTGATTTCTTTTCGGAAGCTTCTTTTGATTTGGGAACTGGATGGGGCTTGTGGTCTTTTTTGCGGAACATGAAATAAGCCCCGGTTCCAATGAGTGCGGCCAATCCCAAACCAATGCCTACTTTAGCTCCCTTGCTGATGCTTTTAGTAGGACTGGATGTAGTTGTGGGTGTCCTTGCCATATTAGTGGGTGTAGGAGCTGGCAAATAGGGTGTTGTGGTACTTTCCGAATTGGTGTTGGGAATGCTGTAACTGACCGATGGAGAGATAGGTGTCATTGGGGTCAGGTCTTGTTGCGTGTCCTGACTGGTATCCATCATGTTTTGTTGCTGGGCAGCCTCTTGACGTGCTCGCTTTCTTGCAGCCATCTTTTCTTTGGCTTTGGTAAAGATGTTTTTTACAGGCTGGAGCCAGCTTTTGATTTTTGCCAACACACCTGTAGCTGCTCCAACGGATGCTGCGGTAGCAACAACGCCTAATTCTCCTAATTGTCCCAGCTCTCCAAGAGCTTCCAAACCTTGTAATCCGGCAATAATACCCTGCATTCCGTTTACTGAAAAGTCCGGGCTTTTTTGTTTAGCCCCTTTCAGGATGGCATTACGAAGGTTCTTTTCTTTGCCTTGCAAGCCGTTGAAAAGCTTTTTAACCTTGGCATGGCGTTTCTTTAAATCAGCCAGTTTAGCCGGGTCAATATTGTATTTTGATGCCAGATTGTCGGGCAAATAGGCATATTGCAGTTTCTTGGCAATGCCAAACATATTCAGACGCAATGCTGCTAACAATCCATTTCGTATGGCAATGGATAAAGGGTTGAACCGTACAATGGCTTTCACCGCTTTCTTGGCCACACTGCCTACTTTTTTGCCAATTTTCTTGATAGCACTAAAGAATCGACCTTTGCGTTTCTTGCTACGTCCCAAACCTGCGGTTCCATTTTCATCTTCATCCCATTCATCAAGACCTTCAAGTCCATCAATATCGTATTTAATGAATCCGTTTTCAGCCAGCTTATCTTCAATGGCGACCAGTTTATCCAATACCTTATCACGCTGGGGAGTGTGCCAGAATTTAATGGCTTGGTCAATCATACTGATGAACTGGTCAGGGTTCTGGATGTGTGACATCTTGCTTTTGTTCTCCTTGTTTTTCAAAAGGAAGTCACGGGTGCGTCTGAGGTAGTTCAGGGTGGCATCTTCGGCATCACCCAAACCGTTCATGGTATCTTCAAAATCGACACCTGAAATAATGGCCATGAGTTCGGTATGGTCTTCATCGGCAATTCTTCCACCATCCATATCCAGACCGGATAAGGCGTAAATAGGTAATCCTAATCCCAAAGTTCCGGTCAGTCCGTTGATACCACGAACGCCACCGAGCATTTGCAATGGAGACATATTGAAGTCGGACTTTTCAAAGCTGTATGGTTTCTGGTAATCAAACTTGGAAAGAACAGGGTCGATGACAATTTCATCTTCGCTGTCACCTTCTGCCGGAACAAATACATAGATGTGTTGGAAATAACTTTTTCCATCATACTTGGTAATGCGGAACTTAAACGGAATACCCAGACATTTAAGGATGGAACCCACAAAAATGCTGTAATCATCGCAATCAATACCGGAGTTGCTATCTCCCTGTTGTTTGAACTTTATTTGGCCATCCATCCAACTACGGGCTGGGGTGCGGAGCTGTTCGGTTCCGTCCTCGTCCTTTTGATATTGCAGATAGGTATAAGCAAAATTGAAGATGTTCCGGCAAGTATTCTTAACCGAATCGGATTGTAACTCTTTGGCCAAATCCTCGACTTCACGATAATGATTGGCTATGATATTAACACAACTGTCCACCGTTTCCAAAACATTGCCGTTTTTGATAAAGGTGTTGGCTCCGTCAGCTCTTTTTATCAGGTGGTTGAACTGTCTTCCGTCTTTTGTATTGCGTGGGCCGGATACAATACCGAGTTGTCCCGATGCTAGTCCGTTCATATTTTCGTCTGTTAAATTTTGCGTTGTAGTGATGGTTTCCCCGTTGATGCTGATGGTGAGCGTGAAAGTCATATCAGCCTTGAGTTGCTCCGTATTGGATAGTGCAGACATTGTTAAGCCCTTTCCCATAAGGTTCAGGTAAGGCACTTGAAAGGTGATTTCAGGTTCTTGGGTTTTCCCGGCTGGAATGGTCAGCCCTTTAATATCCGGGGTAGAATAGGCAATATCTGAACCCTTGTATTTGGCCACCACTTGATTAATGGCAAGGGTAATGGGTGCATTGGTGGGATTGTAACAGCGGATTTTTACTGCAAACTGAACTTCCTGTAACGTGAGCTTATGAATGCGGAAACCCAATAAGGCGAAGTTCATCTTTGCCCCGGCCAGTAGTTTTTTGCCTTTGGTGAACAGGAGAAAACCGCCTCCGATGGCTGCCACAACCGCCAATGTGCCTACTATTTTTTTTGTGCTTGATTCCATAGTGAAGCAAACTTAAAACAGCAGGCACGTTGGGATTTGGCCGTTATTGGCTGGTCTTGTCCGGCATTGGTTAAAGAGGTTTATTTTTTACCGATGGTGGCTATTTAATTTCCATCTCATTGAGAAAATCCACCAGTTTCGAAAATATGCCTTTTTCAATTGGGGATTGGCTCTTTTTGATTTTCTCTTGCAAGTATCGTTGGGGGACTTGTTTCTGGATAAGGACTTTGGCCAGCTTGCCCAGCTCTGCCATTATATCGGATTGTTGGGGTGAGTTTTGTCCGGTGGGGGCTACTTGTATATGTTGTAGTTCCAGTAATAGGGTTTTGTATTCATCCTGCATTTGTTGAAACTGGAGAGCTGAACCTCCTTTATCCGGGTGCAGTTCTTTAGCTAATGTGCGGTATCGTTGCTTGGCTTGTTCCAAGTCGGTGATGTTTTGAAAATAAATCATGCTTCGTTTATAATTGGTTATAATCTTCGTTTGTCAGGCTAAAGTGTTCCAGTATTAGCCGTAATTGTTCAAAATTGTAGGTGTGCTTTCGCATGTGGCCAGCCTGACTGATTCTTTCTTTGAGTTCCGGACACAGGTCAATTTCATTGCGCAGTAATTGCAAGGCACTTCTGATGGAGGTACTGTCCGGGTACAGCTTTTTAACCAAATCCTGCTTCAATACGGTTCTACGAAAGGTCATAAACGTTCGGATTAAGCAATGAATACAATAAAAAAAGCCATGAAAAAGCCTGAAAATGCAGTTCTATCAAGTGCTTTGATAGTGCTTTTTCTTCCTTTTTTGGACTTTTGAGGATAATTGAAGTGCTTTTGAGTACTTCCAGAGTATAATTCAAGTGCTTTTTAGGATACACCCAATTTTGAAGGGTATAACGAGCTTGAATTGTCCTGCTTTTCAGAAAACATAAGATGTTTTGGATTATTTTGCCGGAATTGGCACTAAAAACCGAAAGTGTTTGGTGAAATTGTGGGATACAAACAACAAAAAGCCCCGGAATAGGACTTGCTTGCAAAAAACAATTGAGTATGTAGGGCATAATTTTTCAATTATACCCTTGACGGATAGCGTAGCTAAGATAGGAAAAAATAGAAATTATTGGACTGAAAAGTGAATAAATGAAAGGCAATTTGTTTATTTTAGACTAATCCAAGGGTCTTTTTCAGGTCAGTAACCATTTGTTCATGCTTTTTTGGATTATCCTTCTTTAACTTCTGTATATTAAGCAGTTTCCATTTAATTGCTGGTAAGTCTTTCAAAACAGAATGTGGAAATAATTTCCAGTCCGGTTCTCCCATCTCGAAACTTAACAAGAACTTTTTTTCATCATCAGTTAGCCTTTGTTGGATGGTATCAATTAACGTAGCTCTGGTTTTTTCGTAGTCGTCATAAGTAAATTCAACCGAAGTCATTCCTGCAAATTGATTGTCAAAGGCGGACTTCTGGTCTTTTAGGATGGGAGACAGCAACTCATTGATGGGTTTGTAATGACTAATCATGCCGATTTTTACACCATCCCATATTTCATCGGTTAACCCTTCGTTCTCCAAAAGTAGTTTCACATCAAAAACATCACGAGGATGCTGCCTGTCAATGGCTGCACATATCTTCCCGCCATACAATTCGGCCAACGAAACCATATTGATGGCTGCAAACTTGCCAAATTCATCCTGAACAGAATCGACTACTTGCATTAATTGTGTGGGGAATACATTTCCTCGTGTAATGGTATTGACTTCAATTTTTATCTGGGCATTTTTACCTTGACAATTCAACTTTACATCAGTTCCTCCATTCAACGGGACGGGGTGAACTTTTACTCCCGGCACATTTTTTTCTATGTCAATTTTAATTCGGCTTAATCCATCTTGAATATTTTTCAAGGCATCTTCTCTTGAATCAAATGGTAAATAAGTTAGGTCAATATCCACCGATAAACGAGGCATATCTCTTACAAACAGATTGATGGCAGTACCACCTTTTAGTGCAAAAATATTCTCTTTGGCAACATAGGGTAAAACCTGTAACAGTAAATCTACTTGTGCTTTATATATGGGTAAAATCATAATTCTGCTAATTCTTTTGGTATTGATATTAAGTATTTGGGGATGTATATACCCTTTTCTGCAAGCATTCGGTTACCTTTTCCCAAATCAAATTGTTCGGTTTCAAGAAACTGAAACCATTGATGATTGGCTTTTTCGGCCATATAGAGAAACAGGCGTTTTACTTTCACTGAATTGCAACTGGCCAACAACGCTGCAAGAAGTTTGGGTTTTAAATTCACCAGACCTTCAAATAAGTGGTAACATTCCACCAAATCCATCTTTTGCGGAGCCAGATATAAACATTCCATGATAGCCCGTTCGGGAGTGGAGACGTTTATTTTGACTTGATTCTGTTCCAATTCCTTGATGCCTAAATCAAATGGTAAAAAGGAACTTAAATGATGTTGTATATCGAGATTCCAGTTATATTCGACAAACCATTTGGGCAGCTTTGTTTTTAAAGGTGAGAATAATTGCAAGGATTCATTGTTCATGCGGAAATAGTGACTAAAACCTTGTAGAGCCAATGCGGATAACCCACCCACATGAACCTTGGATTCAGTCTGTTTTTGTATGGCATTCAAAGCTCCTTGCCATTCTATTGTATCACCCGGTTTTTTGTAAGCACTTCTGCCAATTGATTCTAACCAACCACTTTTAAGGTAGTACTTCTGTAAATTTCGGGATATGCCACAGTTTTCCAACCAATCAACTGTTACCACACAGCCGGGTTGCAATACCTTAAATAGTTTTTTTAAATATGTCTCGTTTTGGGTAGTCATACTACTCTGTTTGCGACAAATATAAAAATAATAATTTGGATTTACGGGAATTATTTTTTAGAAATATCTCTAATAGTGTAGTGTAACTACCTTTGTGGGGAATAAAATAAAAAAACCAAATATTGCTTACTTGAAGATAACAATTGAATATGTAGTGAATAATCTTTCGATTATACCCTTGTCAGATAGCGTAGCTAAGATAAAAAAATTAATATTTCAAATTTATATTAAATAATTACTTTAATTAATATTTGTATATAAATGATAATAAATTTATTAAGCTCATTAGAATATTTTAAAATCTATATTTTTTTAAATTAAATTGTATCTTTTTAAAAGAAAAGTCTATTTTTACTGGGCATTTTTATCCAGTAAAAATATTTTCAATGTTAAAATATACTTTTTCAGGACACGAAACCTTTTATTGTCGTCACTATTGGTTGAAAAAAGGTTATGATTTTTTAAAGGAAGGTAATAAATTTAGTGAACCTGACGCAGTTACAAAGCTTGGTGTAGGTAAGAATATGGTCACCTCAATTAGATTTTGGCTAAAGGCTTTCGATATTGAGAATGATAAAGATAGCGATCGTTTTGCAACAGATTTAGGAGTTTTCTTATTTGAAGATGATGGTTGGGATCCTTATCTTGAAGATGTAAATTCTATTTGGCTTTTACATTATCACTTAGTAAAAAAGGGTTGGGCATCTATTTATTCATTGTTTTTTAATAAACTGAAAAATGGAGATAAAGAGTTTTCTAATGAGAAAATTCTAAGAGGTATTACTTATGTCGTTGAAGGAGCAAAACAAGAGGTGTCAAATGTTACTACAATTGACAATGATATTCGGGTTTTTCGATCTAATTATTTACAACCAAGAAAACCTGTGAATGTTGAAGATGAATTTATTGGCCTATTGCAAGAATTGCATTTATTTGAAGAAATAGGTAAAAAAAGTATTGTAGTACAAAATACTGATAGGAACGAATTATCAATAGAGCTATTTTTTTATGCCATATTGGATCGATTCGAAAACAGAAAATCAATTTCAGCTGAAGAAATTATTACTTCAACGAATAGTCCCGGCAAAATATTTTGCATGACAGAACATGGAATAATAAATAAGCTGAAAAAAATTGAGGAAAAATATAAAGGTGTCACTTTTACTGAAGATGCAGGAATAAGAGAGCTCCAAATTAATAATCAATATGACAAGTGGAACATATTAAGTGCTTATTATGAGTAAACAGCAATATTCACCTTCTGTTAATATAATCAGAGACTATAACAAAGATCTTAATTATATAGTAACTCCAAATGCAATTCAAATTGCTAAATCTATTGTAAATAATTTCAAATCTACCGGTCATTGTTTTAATATAATTGGTTCTTATGGAACTGGTAAGTCAAGCTTTTTATGGGGATTAGAACAAAGTCTCCTAGGAAATAAGAATTATTTTACAAATGAAATTGTTGGGCTAAATAACTTTAAAAGCTTTGAAATTATTAATCTTGTTGGATCTTATAGTTCAATAATTGATGTCCTCGGTCAAAAATTTAACGTTAAGGAATTTACTCCAAAAAAAATTATTCAAGCAATTGATAGCTATTATAATCAATTAAATAAGGAAGGTAAATTTCTCTTTATTGTAATTGATGAATATGGTAAGTTTTTGGAATATGCAGCAAAGAATAATTCAGAGGAAAGTATTTATTTTATACAAGAGTTAGCTGAATATTTTAATTTACCTGAGAGAAACATCATATTTTTAACCTCTTTACATCAAAATTTTGCGCAATATGGAACTGCTCTTGAAATAAAAGAGAAAAATGAATGGAATAAGGTAAATGGCCGGTTCATTGATTTAACTTTTAATGAACCCGTTGAACAACTTCTATTTCTAGCTGGAGAAAGAATAAAACAATGGAATTTTAAAATCCCATCAAATAGTTTAAAGATTAATGAAGCAATTCTTAAATCCAAAAATATTAAAAACTCTCCTGCATTTGATTTAGAATTTGGGAATAAAATTTTCCCTTTGGATTTGTCATCTGCAAGTTGTTTAACACTTGCATTACAACTTTATGGCCAAAATGAAAGATCCTTGTTTACGTTCCTTAATAGGCAGGGGTTTAATAGTTTGTATGAGTGTGCAGAACAAGGCACATGGTACCATTTAGGAAAAGTCCATGATTTTATTATTGAAAATTTTTACGGTTTTATAGTTAGTAGTTCTAATCCTCATAAGAGCGGATGGGATGCAATTAGAATTGCTCTTGAAAAAATCGAGACCAATTTTAATGGCGAGCATGAAACAGCAGAATTAATTATTAAATCAATTGGTCTACTAAATATTTTTGCTCCGAAGGGTAGCAACATTGATTCTGAATTTCTAATTAATTATTTTTCTGCATATTCTTCTGAAATTATTATCTCTACAATAGAAGAACTTGAAAAGAAACAAATAATTCGTTTTAGGTCATTTTCTTCAAGATACATTTTGTTTGAGGGAACAGATTTAGACTTTGATCAAGCTTTAGAGGAAGCAAAAAAAAGAATAGCCCCAATCAATGATGTTGCTGGAGCAATAAAAAAAATATATCATCTTCCTTATATTCTTGCGAAATCGATAAGCTATAAATTAGGTACTCCTAGGTTTTTTGAGTATATAATTTCAGATAAACCTGTTATAAAAAAGGCAGAGGGTGAACTAGACGGATATTTAAATTTGATATTCTCAGAGGAGATAACTTATGAAGAAATTAAACAAAAATCGGATTCTGAAAATGCAATTTTATACGCTTATTTTGCAAGAACAGGTAAAATTAAAAGACTTCTCTTTGATGTTTCAAGAATTGAACTAGTAATTAAGGAAAATCCCGATGATAAAGTTGCCATAAAAGAATTAAATAAATTAAAAGAAGCTACTCAAAATGAATTAACCACTGAAATCCTAACCAATCTGACTTCTGGAAATAGTGGGGTACAATGGTTTTCGAATGGAGCTAAAATTAAAATAAACTCTCAAAAAGAATTAAACAAAGAGATTTCACGAATTTGCCAAAGAGTTTATTCATTAACACCTCTCTTAAGAAACGAGCTAATAAATAAACATAAGCTAAGTGCTGCTATTTCAAGTGCTAGGAAAAACTATTTTGTTGCATTGATTAATAATTCTGATTCTGATGATTTAGGTTTTCCAAAAGATAAATACCCCGCAGAGAAATCAATATACTTAAGTATTCTTAAAGATACGGGCTTGCATAAGAAAGATTCAAATGAAAGGTGGGGATTTATAGAACCAAAAGAAGATACTCCATTTTATCAATTGTGGCAAAAATCAATGGAGATTCTTAATAGGGGAAAAATAGATAGAATTAATGTTAAAACTTTTTATGATGAACTATCAAACGCCCCATTCAAGCTTAAAGAAGGATTCTTATCATTCTGGATACCAACATTTCTGCATATAAATCAAGATAATTTTGCACTATTTAATGATAAGGGTTATGTACCATTTTTAACTCAAGAAGTAATTGAGGTATTTCCAAAGACTTATAAAGAATATACTATTAAAACATTCTCTGTCGATGGCATTAAGCTTAATTTACTAAATACTTACCGATCTTTAATCAATAAATCACCAAAAGAAATTGGAGATCGTTCTGTTTACATTGAAACAATTAGACCTTTATTTATTTTTTATAGAGATTTACCTCTTTATACAAAGCAGACCAAAAATATCTCTTTACACGCTCAAAATTTTAGAAGTGCTATTGCCAATGCTTCAGATCCAGAAACAGCATTTTTTGAAGATATACCAAAATCTCTTGGATACTCCGGTATTGATTTGAAAAATGAAAGCATTGATTTAGAGCAATATTTAAAACAGTTAAGGAATGTAATTAGGGAACTCAGAGAATGCGAACAAGAACTAATTAATCAAATTGAATCTGCAATTAAAAAAATAATAGGAAATCCGAATAAGAATTACGCTGATTATAAAGAGAACCTTGAAAAGCGTTTTAGTAAAGTTAATATTGATCTGATCACACCAACTCAAAAAAGGCTATTGAGTAGAATCATAATGCCTTCAAATAGAAAAGTTGATTGGATTAAAGGTTTGTTTAATAGTCTTCTTAACAAAGGGTTTGACGATATTCGTGATGAAGAAGTGTCTGTTTTTATTAGTAAGTTCAAAAATGCCTTTAAAGAATTAGAAAAATTACTTAGCCTGCATGAATTGAATCAAAGTCGAGAAAATGAAAGTATTTATTCAATTGATATTATTGATAAGAATGGTAAGGTCAAAAATGAGAATGTAGTTTTACCTCAAAGACTATCAAATAAATACAAAGAATCAGAGTCTATTCTAAGTGAGATAATGTCAAAGTTATCTAAGGATGAGCAAAAAGCATTGCTTGTAAAAACTCTTCAAAATTTAATATAGGATGACTGAAGTTAAACATGTATTGGGTATAAGTGGTGGAAAAGATAGTGCAGCTTTAGCATTATATCTTAATAAACTGTATAGTAAAGAAGTGTTACCAATTGAATATTATACTTGTGATACCGGAAGAGAATTGGACGAAACATATGTTTTAATTGAGCAATTGGAACATGAGTTACAACAACCAATAAAGAAATATCAAGATAAAAATTACAAGAGTACAAATGAACAAAATCCTTTTGACTATTTCTGGAAAAAGTATGGTGGCTTTTTACCTGCTCAGAATGCTAGGTGGTGTACAAAGAATTTAAAGCTGGCACCATTTGAGGCAGAAATAGGAGATTCTCCAACAATTTCTTATGTTGGAATTAGGGGCGATGAAGATAGAGAGGGATACATATCAACTAAACCCAATATCCAATCAATATTCCCCTTCAGAAAAAATATCTGGAGTGTAGATGTAATCAAAAAAGTATTAAGCAATGATAATATTGAAAGCATAACTAAATATTATAAGAACCATATTTCTCATGAATTATTTGACAAGACTATAGAATTAGTATGCAAACCTATTTCATTATCCTATTCTACTAATCAAAAGTTGAATGATTTGTTGGATATTGATGTAGTGGTATTTAATAAAGTAGTTTTTGATTGGCTCAAAACAACAGATTATCCAGTTGGCAAGTTGGATTATTTTCCACTTGTTGAAAATAAGGACATATTAATTCGGCAGGATATTTTCAATTTAATAGAAGAAAGTAATGTGGATTTACCAAATTATTATCTTCCAAGAGAATATGAAGTTGATGGTGAAAAAGGAAAGTACTTTAGAAGTCGTTCCGGATGCTTTTTTTGCTTTTATCAACAAAAAATTGAATGGGTTTGGTTATTAGAGCAACACCCAGAACTTTTTGAAGAAGCGAAAAACTATGAAAAGGATGGTTATTCATGGATCCAAGGGGAAAGCTTGGAGCAATTATCAAAGCCGGAGAGAGTTAAGAATATTAAAAGAGAACATCTAAAAAGGATGAAAAAAAGATATCAGAATTTGCAGACTAATATTAGTTGGCAAGATGAAATTCTGGGTGTAAAAAAGTCTAATATCACATCAAATCCAAATTGGCTCGATGAGTTACTGGATGCCGAAGGTGATGGATGTGCGAGTTGTTTTATTTAAATTTGAGTTATGGATATTTGCTTTGTCGATTTTGAAACCACAGGTATAGATGTCTTTAAAGACAATCCACTTGAAATAGGAGCAGTCCTTACAAATGAATTTGGTGATATAAAAAAAACGTTCAGCACTTTGATTAAGCCTAGGACAGGACGACAAAGTTCAGCTTCAGCAATTGAAATTCATGGTTTAACTTTTGATAAATTGCAAAATAGCCCTAATCAAAAAGAAGTATTAAACCTATTTTTTGAAACGCTCGGCACTAACTATCGTTTTGCTGGTTGGAATATTAATTTTGATGTTACTTTTTTCAGAAGGATGTGCCATATTCAAAAAATGATGGGATTATATAATAAAATCCACTATAGGCATATTGATATACAATCAATTGTTTACTATTTAAAATTTAATCAAATTTTACCTGAATCATGTAATAGATTAGATGACTTGATAAAATTCTTTAATTTATCAAGAAATAAAAATCATAATGCTTTGGAAGATGCGAAAATAACTGCGGAGGTATTTAGAAAACTCATTCAGCTGAAGAATAGTTAGCATGGAATTTTACTATTTTTTGAGACTGTAAACTGAACTCTGTCTAGTACAAGAAAAAAAGTATAAACTTGTACTCAGATGGAACACAAAATGGATTCAGAAAGTTATAAGGCAATGCAGGCCAAAGCCCTCGATCAGTTAATGTCGGGGCAATCTTTAACAGGGAAAGACGGCGCATTTGCGCCGCTGCTAAAGCAATTTTTAGAAACAGCACTAGATGCGGAGATGAATGGCCACTTGGATAGAATAGAGCGTTCCAATGGTAATAAGCGCAATGGGAGGGGCAGTAAAACACTTAAAACATCAGCCGGTGAGATTACGATTGATACCCCACAGGATAGAAACAGTAGTTTTTCGCCTCAGATAGTAAAAAAGCGTGAAACGGTATTGGCCGATAACCTTGCTCCTAAAATAATTGGATTGTATGGCTTGGGGATGAGTTTTCGAGACATTGCTTCGCACATTGAGGAGATGTACGACGTGGAAATCTCCCACAGTACTTTGAGCGAAATCACCGAGCGGGTAATCCCCCATGTTAAAGAATGGCAATGCCGCCCTTTGGAGGCAATGTACACGATCGTTTGGCTCGATGCCATGCATTATAAGGTCAAGGACGGTGGCAAGGTTGTTAGTCGTGCTGTTTATAATGCATTAGCAGTCAACAGTGAGGGCCGGAAGGAGTTAATCGGAATGTACGTTTCTGAAAGCGAGGGAGCCAATTTTTGGCTCAGCGTATTGACCGATCTTAAAGCCCGTGGCTTAGAGGATATTCTGATCGCCAGCATCGACAACCTGAACGGTTTTGCCGAAGCCATCGCTACGGTGTTTCCCAAAGTGGAAATCCAGTCATGCATCGTCCACCAAATCCGTAACTCGCTCAAATATGTGGCTTCGAAAGACCAAAAGGCGTTCATGAAAGACCTAAAATGTGTCTACCAGGCGGCCAATAAGTCTCAGGCCGAACAGGAACTTCAAAAGCTGGACGATACGTGGGGTAAAAAATACCCCGTTGTGCTCAAATCATGGCATTCAAACTGGGAAAAGCTAACAGCCTACTTCAACTACGATGCTCAGATTCGCAAGCTGATTTACACGACCAATGCAGTGGAAGGGTTTCATCGACAGGTCCGGAAAGTGACCAAAACCAAGGGCGTGTTTCCCAATGACATGGCATTACTAAAGCTTATCTATCTGGCCTCTGAGCACATCTCAAAAAAATGGACAATGCCGCTTGCTAATTGGGCCATCACTGCCCAGCAGTTACATATCAGGTTTGGCGATAGGATGAAGATAGATTTGTAACTTTTCATTCTCAAAAGCAAAGAAAGAACCCATTATGAAATCGGTCAAGGGTATATAAACGGCTCCGTTCCTCCGCCGCCCTTGTCCAATTTCATAACAGGTTCAAAAAAGCTTTTAAGAGTTGAAAAACAAAAAAATATTATTAGGTTTGAATATCAATAAAAATAAGCTAGACAGAGTTTAATTTACACTCCCTATTTTTTCTTTGCTAAAATATTTATCCAAGGATGAGTTGAGTAAGTCGTATTCTTTTTTTCGATATTACTATTAAGTATTTCCATTCCAATATTCTCAAGGTTATTTATAATTTCAAATTCAGTATAAAACGCCCAAAATTTCATTGCATCATTATATCTTTTATCCGGTTCAAAATGCTCTCCAAAACCTTCTTTTAATGATATATAAACTATGCCATTTATTTCAAGACTCTTAACAACGTTTAGCAAAACACTTCTTATATATATCTTAGGTATGTGCAGTAAGCTTGCGTTTATCCAAATTCCATTATATTTTTTTCCTATGGTATTGAAGTTTAAAATATCTTCATTTAATATAGTGACATTTTGTAATTTTTTTCTTGCAATTTTTATTAGTTTCTTTGATTTATCAATCCCAGTAATATTGAACCCCTTTTTATAAAAGAAATCAATATCTCGACCAGAACCGCATCCAAGGTCTAAAATGTTAATTTGCTTTTCACTTAAGTTTGGAAAAGATTCTTTTAATTTAAGAATAAAGGATTCATAATATTCGTTATAAATATTTCTTACATTAGTATCATATTCAGAAGCATAGTTATCATAGCTACTTATTGTTTCTGACAATTCCTTTTTGTATGATATCTTTTTGGGTATAGAACGTAGCATAGCTAATTCATTTTGTAATTCAAAAATTCTTCGTTCAACTTCCATCGACAACCACCTCGGAAATACATAGTCCCTGAATCTTTCAGGATCACCTTTCAATTTTCTTTTATATGCCAAATACAATATTCTATAATGGGCATTAACTCTTGGTATCAAACCAATATTATGCAAATCTCTCCGATCAAAAGGGTATTTGTCCATAGATTTTAAATCCACATAATAATTACAGAGTGTAGGGTCATCAATTAATCCACCTTTTTCCTCAATTAATTTTTGTTGATTTTTTCCAATTTGAATTATTTCCTTAATTAATACCCAATCATTATCACTTAATGTATTTCTTTTCTCTTCAACAAGAAAAATATCCAAAAGTCTGAATTCCTTTTTGTTTTCTTTATTTTCAAGTAGGGCACGATATAAAGTTGAACTTTTTTTTAAATTTTGAATGAAAGGTCCATAAAATTCATTCAATTTTCGACCTATTTCTTTCCGCTTGTCTGTAATCTTTTGTTCTTCAAGTAATTGTAGATTGTACTTGAATTCTTTAATATTTTTTCTGACATTAAATGCTAGAGAGATTGCTGCAATAATCAAGGGAATAAATATTGCAAGGGTTTTTAAAAATTCTGGATTGTTATCCATCGCCTCTCCAATCTGATATGTAATGTTATAAACGTCCATTATTATGATTGTCTGTTTTGGAAACCAAATTTATAGTTATTCAACTTCTCTTAATAATTTTACAAAGCAATCATCATCATCAAAAAAAGCAGGATTCTCTTTAACTTTTGAGCTTATGTAGTCAAATCCCCCATTTGCATATGCTTCAATTTTATCCTTTAGATTTCTCATTTCTCTTTCAACTCCTTTATCATCTAACTTTTCAAG
Source organism: uncultured Carboxylicivirga sp. (assembly GCF_963674565.1). Lineage (NCBI taxonomy): Bacteria > Pseudomonadati > Bacteroidota > Bacteroidia > Marinilabiliales > Marinilabiliaceae > Carboxylicivirga > uncultured Carboxylicivirga sp. The sequence goes on along the minus strand of NZ_OY771430.1, from coordinate 2,048,109 downwards.
CTCGTTTAAATTAATGCCGGACTCAACCAAGACTGCCATCCATAAAAATTGCACACATGGCCCGCTTTCGTTCGAAGTCCAATCTCTCATTGGAACACTAAATGTATTAGTTGTATCCTCTTTAGAAATTGGAATAGGATTATCTATATACAATCCAATAAATGATGCATATACATAAAATTCATAAAAGTTTGTAAAGAACTTGCCTAAATCATAACTTTTTTCACTTTTTTCATAATGATCAATAGCTCCTTTACGGGCAAACCCCTCAATAAGCTCTCGATGCTTCATTGAATATCTTGGAGTTTTCTTTCCTAAATCTTCTAATATATCTACCATTTTCTTAATTTAAAGTCGTAATGTTTGTTGATAGTTCTGTGCGATTAACCCTATTTTCTTCTTTGATGGAAGGAGTTATTTCATACACAGAACCTAAGTTACTAACCTCTTTAAATAAACGTTCTCTTAATGCATTATTGTGATAGAAATCGTAACTTATTATAATACTTTGGTTATATACCTCGCTAACAGCATTGCAAAATCCAATAGTATAGTTATCACTGAACTTAGAGGTTGGGGCATCTGAAATTAAGGGATAAAAATCTCCTCTTCCTTTAGCAGATACAATTGCCATAATAGTAGCTAATTTGATTAAAATTAAGTTTGAATCATTGATAGAAGTTAGTTCTATTCCATTATCATCAACATTTTTCGGCATATAACTTTTTCCTCTGCGTTCCAAAATAATATGCCCTCTTACTGAACTGTTTTCCTCAGTCATTTTTTTGAAATGCTTATTTGCTTCAATTTCAATTCTTTTAATTTGTTCAGCATAAACATTTTCTCTAGTTGAAATAGCTATTTCGTAAAAGGATTCCAATAAGTCTCTTCTTAAAATAAAGGATTCATCCATATTACTATCCAATGATTCTTTGAGGCTATCTAAGATTTCTTTAAGCTTTTGTTTATTTTCTTTTAATCTATCTTCCGTATGTGCCAATTCTTTAACAAACCTTTCTTTTGAACTATCAAAACTATTAAATTGATTTACAATATGATTTGATTCTTCAAGTTCAATCTTGCTTGTCGCTAATAAGCTTTTTAATTTGTTTTCAATTCTTTCAAATTCCTCTTTTACACCAATTTTCTTATCTTCAATTTTGCCTATCCGTTCTAATTCTTCTCTAATAGATTCATCAACCCTAGGAATGAAATTATTGTTTAAATACAAGGCATTGCTTAATAATTGCGTAAAATATTTATTTAGGTCATTATTAAGGAAATCTGAAAATCTTACTCTATTGCTTTTTGCTTTATTAAGAATTTCTGAAATGTAATTATGTGCGTGGTCTCCTTCTTCAAAACCTCTATCGCATAGGAAACAATGTTTTTCGTTAATCATTGCTTGTAAATAAACTTTATTTGGCACGTCTTCAGGAAGTCTATTTTTTCTGGCTTCTTCTTGCTGGAGTTCAATTTTATAATTTACTTTTTCTTCTGCACGTGTATCTTCGTAATCTTTTAGTAAAGTCTCAAATTTATCAACATATTTTCCTGCATTTCTAAGCAACCACTTTTTACTAAAAATATTGCTATTGTAGTTCTTTCTTGCTTTTTCTAACTGATTATTAATCCTTTTTACATTTTCCTCAGCATTTTTAATTTCAACTTTCAATTTTTCAAGTTCTTGTGCATCTTGAATTTTGCCAAGTAATTCCTCTTTATGTATTTCAGCGTATTCTAAATTTTGTTTAATCTGAACTAAGTTAATCTCATCCGTTTCAATTTTCTTTTCAATTGTTTCTTGTTGCCATTGCAATTCTTCAGTTTTCTGACTAGATTTTGAATGCTTTCTGAGTTCTGATTTATAGGCAGTATCTGCCTGATTAAATACCTTTGATGAAATTTCTATCAATGAATCATAATGTGTAATATCACTTAGAACGTTGATTGCTTGTGTAAGTGAATCTTCTTTTTTGAAGTCAATTAAACTATCTACCTGTTCTCCTTGGAACCACAAATATGGTTTCATGTCATTTGGTAATAGTTTATCAGTGATTCTTTCAAATTCTCTATCACCTCCTACCGGTTTGAAATTTAGAATATCCTTCTTTTCTACTTTAGTAATACTTTGAGTGCTAATATCCCAAATTGTTCTATCATTAAAATCATTGGATTCACTAATTTTTCTTATTCGATAACTTCTTTCCAATCGATATTCATCTTGAAAACTTGTATTCTCTTTTGTTTCTTCAAGTGTAAGAACAACTTTTGCTATTATAGATTCACCAACTTCACAGTTAGATTTTGCTTTATCTGATAAAAGGTTAATTGTTACATGTGACGTAGGCTCTAGGTCTCTGGTTGATGAGTTAAAAACCTTATCATAAAGCACCCAATAAAATGCATCATATAATTTTGATTTTCCAGAACCATTGTCTCCTATAATTACATTTAGACCTTTTCTAAAATGAAAAGTATTTTCTTCCAAAGTACCAGAATAACATTGAAAATTCTCTATCGCAATAGATTTTATAATCATAAATTAATTCGTTTAAGTGTCTGATTAATTCTTCTGGCAGCAACATCTATTGATTCTTGATCTTCAAGATGTAAAATTGCAGATTTAATTACCTCTAATAATGGGTGCCTCTCTAAATTTGATTGCAAATTGATTTCTGAAAGTTCTTTGTCAGAAATATCAATATGCTCCCTTAAAGATGGATTCAGTAAAAAGTTTTTAAATATCTGATTTCTATTCATAGCTAATTTATTTCATTGTTTCTTTTATCTCATAAAGATTAAGATTATAATAATCGCATATTGATTGTATTCTTTCAATCGCTTCAAATTGGTTTCTTGCCATAAAGGAAAAATCAGCAACCCTTTTTAATTCACTAATGACCTGATTCCTTTCCATGTTAAAAGTGGCTGTTTTTTCATTGTCAAAATCTAAATGTGGAACAACAATTAAATCATGTATGGTAGCAAATTTTTTGTCATCATGTTTTCGGAGAATTCTGCCCCTTCTTTGTATAAATTGACGAGGATTTCCTGTACTTGAACAAAAGATAGCAAGTTCTGCTCTTGGAACATCAACTCCTTCATCTAAACATTTCATTGCTGTAAGTACATCAATATCCCCTTTTTCAAAACTTTGAAGAATTTCTTCTCTATCATTAGTTTCTCCCGTAAAACTTGAAACTCTAACATTTGAATTTACAGACATAACAGCCTGATTATAATATGCAATTATTCGTTCTTCTTCTTCACTTTTATTGTCTAATCCTTCAGGAACGTAAACAAAAGAAAATTTAAGATTACCTTTCTTTTTAAATTCCAAATTTACAACTTCTCTGAATTTTGGTAGTTTATTTTCAGCTTTATGAATAATTCTCTTTCGTTTCATTAAAAGACTGTTGACAACTTCATTATCAATATATTTTTGATTTTCCGCATCAAAAAATTGAGATAATTTTTTGGATAAATCTTTGTACTCTTCTAATTCTTCTGAATTCAAAGAAACTATATGAGGAAAATAGTCATATTGACAAAGTATTCCTTTAGCAATAGCTTCTTCCATTGAAAATTCATATGTATAAGGAGGAGAATCGTTGAAGAATAGGTTCATTGCTTCTGTTCCTTCATCGTCATAAATCCTTTTCGGAGTTGCTGAAAGTCCTATCCGTTTGTTGAATGAAATAGAATCTAAAACAGCTTTAACTCTTGGTGCGCCAATATTATGGGCTTCGTCAGCAATAATAATCGTGTCTTTATCTAAATATTTCACAAATAGCTGAAGAGCATTCCGTGTGAAAGATGAGTAAGTACTGATTATAACATAAGATTTTTTTGCTCCAAATTCAATTGAAGTAGTTAGCTTACTCAATTTCTTTTTCCAATTTGAATCAAGACCAACAACAATTATATCTCTTAAAATGTTAAATTTTTTCACTTCATCAATCCATTGATTTTGCAAGTCATTCGTAGGAACTAGAATTAATGCTTGATATAATTTTGTTTTCTTATATTCTTCTAATAGGCAGTTTAAAGATGTTATTGTTTTCCCGGTTCCGGTAGCCATTGCAAAAACACCCTTATGATTATTACTTACCCAATTGTTATACGCTTTCTCTTGATAATCCCTTGGAGATCCGTTATAAGGAAATTTTGGAGCATAAATTATATCATCAAGTTTAGTTTCTAATAACTCTAATCTTTCCTTTAATATTGGGTTTTGATTAAATTGATGATTTCTTTTCTTAATTAAATTTTGCTCCTGCTCGATTAGTGTGGGTAAGTCTTTCCCTCCAAATTTATCTATAATTCTTTCTTCAATTTCAGAAAATGGTATGGTCTCAACTAAATCAGAACTTCCATTGAATATTTTCTCAAAATAACTTTCATGATCATTAATTGCAGTTTGATCCGATATTGAGTTCCATGATTTTTTCACGCTTAACTCTTCTAAGTTTTCTAACAATGCCTGAGCTGAAAAATTACATGATCCTTTAAAACTAATTTTTTGATTACCATCAGAGAATATACCTGATTTATAATGTGATATACCTTTCCCTTCTTTTGGCTTTACTGCAACAATTTCAATTCTATTATTTTTTAATAACCATGCAAAACATTCAAGAGTATGTTTCCCCGGAGCTTCTAATAATTTTAAAATATAATTAAATGAAAATTCGGCTTCATTTGTAAAATTTTTATCAGATGTCAATAAAACTTCTTTATCTTCAGGTGAAAGAACATTATTAATCACAATTCTCATTTTTCCTTCATTGGCAAGAAATTTAGTAATGCCAAAAGATAGAACGTTTAATGCAGTTGAACTGAAATAACCCAATAACAAATCAAAGTGCTTGGACTCGCTAAATGCATCTAAAAAGAAAAGAATAGGCTCATAATACGTTCCACTTATATATTCAAGACTTTTAGGATATTTTATTGTTTTCAGATCACACATTATTGTAATAATGAATTTAAAATATAAAGTAATTGTTCAACTTCTTTTGGAGTTGTTTGAATTCCAAAACTAAATCTTAGACATTTATCCGCAATATTATCACTAAATCCCATAGCTAATAAGACATGTGATGGTTTTATTAACTGACTTGAACAAGCCGAACCCGTTGAAATAGATAAATATGTTCTAGTAGGAAGCAATATCTCTTCTACGTCTTTATTTTTAAAGCATATGTTTGATATAAAAGGGCTTCTATTAACATCTTTCGATACTACAAATAAGTTTTCTCTGTATTTTAATAAGCTAGATTCGAATGTATTTTGTATTATCTGGATTTTGTCAAATTCTGTATTCTGCTTGCCAATTAGTATCTCTGCTGCTTTCCCTAATCCAATAATCCCCGGAACGTTTAAAGTGCCTGAACGAAAGTTTTTTTGTTGACCACCACCATGTATTAACGCATTAAAGTTTTCAGATTTCTTATATAATATTGCTCCAATGCCTTTAGGAGCATACATTTTATGTCCAGATAAAATAAGATAATCAATATCAACTGCATTGAGATCAATTTTTATTTTGCCAACTGCTTGCGTTGCATCACAAATAAAACGGATGGAATTTTCAAGACATATTTCAGAAATTCTTTTAATGTCGTGCATTACCCCAGTTTCATTATTTACTGCCATTAATACCACTCCGAGGGTATTATTGTTAACAACATTTTGTAAGTCTTCAAGTTTTATATTTCCATTATTGTCAACAGGCAAATAAATAATTTCTGCTCCAAAATTTTCTAAATAATTACAGACTTCAATTACTGCTTTGTGTTCTGTTTTACATGTTATAATTTGTTTTCTATCTCCTCCATATAGGCTGTAAAGACTTTTTAAACATGTATTTATTCCCTCCGTAGCACCACTATTGAATATAACATCATGGTTTTGAGCATTTAGTAATTCAAAAATATTATTTTTTGAAATTTCTATTGCATCCTCAATGAAGATACCCATACCATTAATATTGTTTGATGGATTACCATAGTATTTTTGATAAAATGGCATCATAGCCTCAATTACTTCATCAAAAACAGGAGATGAAGCTGCATAATCAAAATAAAGGTAATCGGGTGTATTCATATTCAACTGAAATAAACTGATACGAATATAATTTTTTTTTACAGATTTTGAGAAGGTTTTTCAGTATTTACAGCACATACACTTCAATATACTATTTGAATACTATATTTCAGGAACATTTGTTACTTAGATTACTTTGTAATAGTTAATTCGCTTAATATGTTCTCTTTACGCATTGGTAATCTGCTAAATTTAACAAAGTACCCAAGTATTTGTCTAAGTACCTATATTGAAAAACGGCCAGAAACTAAGTAATCCTTAGTAACCCTAAGTAACCGAACTTAATTTGAGAGTCCTATTTAATGATCTGATAGTAAAGGTTTATGACTAAATAAAGTACACTAAGTACACTAAGTACCCAAAAGCTATGATAAATATTGATTTTGTATTTTGTTTTCATAGCCTTTTCGTTTCTTCATCAAAAAAAATGAGGATTCCTTTAAAAAGAAATCCTCACATTTTTGCTTTATCATGGCTATTAGTTTTCACGTTTCACATTTTCCAAGCTAAGATTCAGTTTATCCAGATAAAAGACAAAGGCTGTTGTACTGGTGAATTTTTTATTTCCATTTTCATCGTATTCTTGCATGCCGCTTTTTGCATCAATCTTTTTAAAACTCACTTTCTTGGTATCGCATATATAAGCAGGACTATTCTTTAGATAATACTCAACGGTAGCATCCGGAAGAGGTCTATCGCCTTCACGCAAAGCCTGTGATTTATATAACCCGAAAACACGACTAACGGACAGGTATAATAAATCATTAGGTTCTTGAAATACAATCTCACTCTTTTTCCATTCACTGTTTTCTTTAAAAGTTCGGTTAATCCGGTCGGCATAAATTACTTTATAGTCGCCACCTTCAAAAAGCATGTTAGAACTGATAAGGTATTGAACAGTTTTCCAAAAAATGCCTAAATCATCATTCTTGGCTGTTTCACTGTTTTGCAGAACCATAAGCTCTACAAAAAGCTGGATAATGGTATCGTATTTAAACGGAAGCTCCACAATTTGAGCCACCGTGGCATAGGCAGAGGCTACCGTTAACCAGTTATTGAAAATCCGGGTTTCGATGGCAGTGGTTCCCAACAGCTCCCGGAACTGGTCGCTAACGGCATCTACGGTTTTATTGTAACTCTTTTTAAAGGTTTCCCTGTGCTTCAGCAATTGGTGGGTAATTTGGGTTAATCCCTGTTTGTTTATTTGTTCCAGCTCCTCAAAGTGTTTCTTTTCCTCAAAGGAGAAGATGGTTTTTGAAAAACCCAAGGCAATGAAGCGACTAAACAGTGCAATATCAGCCGTGGCAATCTGCTGGCCGCAGACAATGATTCCCTGATTCACTTTTGAGGTTTCTTTTTTCTTGTCCTTGTCCATATTCATACGGGTTCGTCCGGTCTTATCCCAGAAACCTTTCAGTAATTCTCGTTTCTCCATTTCCAAGTCATTCCGGTACTCATCCAGCACACAAACCGCATTGGAGCTGGTTGCCACATGGTCGGCAATGGATGGTTTACTGGAATTATGCAGGTTGGGAACTTTTCCTTTGCGGCCAAACATATACAGGATGCTTTCTGCGCAGGTATTCTTACCGGAACCTTTCTGTCCATACATATTTAGGATGGGAAATTTATCGAACCGTCTGGAGATAATGTCCAGAAACAAACTGGCAAAGAAAAACGAAAGGGTGATAATGCCATTATTGCCGAATACAGCCGTGTATTTCTGGGCATATTCATAAAGGGTGATATTGCCTTCGTTGTGGATGAAATGCCGTTCAAACTCAAACAGGGTATCATCACTGGCATAGATTTCAGAACAGGCAGGAATGTAGTAATAACGTTCGTTGTGCTGTACAATTCCATATTTATCGGCCTTGATAAACTGTTCCCCATCGTAAATGCCGTTGCCCCAGCAAAAGAATCCTTCCCGTTGCCAGCCCATTTGAACCACTTCCTTGCAGCTTTTGGTTTTCTCGTAAAGCCACGCTTTTAGTTTATTCAGTTCGCTTTCTCCACCCGTCCAAAGGAAGTTTCCCAAAGATTCAACTTGTAACTTGAAGTTGGTAATGCTCACCAAATCCCGTTGGGGAAGCTCCACTATTTTCACCAGATTATGACGGTTCTTGATTTCGTACAAACGCTTTGCGTTAATGGGGCTTTCGATATGAAACAAAGGAGCCATTACAAAATTGGAATGGGTTACAAAGTCATCACCTTTCTTGTTCCGAAATACATAGCAATTATCTTCCACATAAAATCCCCAACGGTTAAAATCATTCAGACTGACATGTTGGGGAATGGAATAACGGTGTGTTGGTTGTGGTTCGTTTTGTGTTAGTTCTTTAATAGCATCCAGCCAAGCTTTCTTTGGCTTGATGTGTTCCGCTACAAATTCGGTATAAACCTCCTGTTTGGTCTTGTCGTAGTTGGCAATCAGCTTGGAAATACGTTTAATGGCCTCCGATTTATAAACCGGGTCGGAAGCAGCCTTTTCAGCTAATTGCTGGGTTTTGAAAATAATGTAATCGGTTTGCTGTTCATTGTGCTGAAGAAATAACTCCTTTGTAGTAAATAGTGTATCCGGGTCATGCTTTTCCGGAAGTACCATCACCGAAACATGGAACTGGTTTTTAATCAAGATTTCGGCATTGCGTTCCGTTGCCCTTTGTCCGGCATTATCCCCGTCAAAGATTAACGTAACTTTGTTGGTGTACCGTTTTAATAAAACAGACTGTGCATTGGTCATTGCGGTTCCACAGGTGGCCACGGTATTTGTAATGCCAATGGCGTGCATCCGCAGCGCATCCGTATAACCTTCCACTATATAAACCCGGTCATCGTTTTTAATGGCCATCCGGGCAGCATTTAAGGCATAGAGTTCATTTCCTTTGATGTAAATGATACTTTCCGGGGTATTCAGGTACTTTATCTTGGAATTATCCGATAAGTCCCTTCCGGCAAAAGCGATGGTCTGGCCTCGTGAATTGGAAATGGGAAAGATTAAACGGTTCCGGAAAAAGTCATACAGCCCATTGTCGTTGCTTTTCAAAACTCCGATTTCTTCCAATATTTCTGTTTTCACACCATTTTGCCGGGCATAGGCCAGCAGTTCATTACCGTTTGGCGCATAACCTAAATCAAAACTACCGTGTGAAGGGTTAATGATGTTCCGACCTTGGATGTATTTCTGAGCTTCGGGATGGGAAAGTTTTTCGGTAAAGAAACGCTCCACTATATTACAGGCAATATGCAGACTTTCACGATGCTGATATTTGGCTTGGTCAAAGTCTTTGCTTTTCTTCCACTCAAAATCAATCTTTAGCTTTTTCGCACCAATCTCCACGGCATGTTTGAAGTCAACCCCTTCATGTTCCTTTATGAAATTAAGCGCATCGCCACCTTTGCCACAGCCAAAGCATTTATAAATCCCTTTGGCCGGGTTCACATGGAATGAAGCCGTTTTTTCATTGTGAAAAGGGCATCGAGCCGAAAAGTTGGTTCCGGCTTTCTTTAGCTCCACAAAATTGGAAATGATACTTACAATTTCTCCGTTTATGTGTTCTATTATTTGGGTTGCATCCATACCTTACCAATCAGACTTTCTGAAATTTGCAATATCCTCCGGGAAGAGATTTAGTTTTAGTTCCTTTGTTGAATCCCTGATAGCTTTTAATCTTTTCCGGTCAGCCTTAGTTAACCGACCTTCCAGTTCAAGAAACTTGTAAAAATCGTCAGGGTGCTTTCGCAACAATTCCTCACGCATCATATCCCTTTCTTTTTCGATTATCAGCTTTTCCTTAGTAGCCTCAGTTATGTTTTTGTATTGGGCATAGATAATCTTGTCGATGGTGAAAAACACCCACAATTCAAATTTCGGACTAAGCCATGCTGCAAATTTTAAGGCAAGAATCCGGTGCATAAATGTTCCTGACCTTCCTCTCGTTTTTATGATTTTATCATCATCCAGTGGTTCTAAATTTCCTCCAAATGGAGGAAATTTAAGTTCCTGAATAAATGCCTTGGTGTTATCGGATTTTAAAAAGAAGTCAATCCTCTTATTAAATACCTTTGCCATCTGTGTAGCATTCACCATGATATTGCTATCACCCTGAAGAAACTCAATACGCTGGTTATTGTATAAATATTCTATTGTCTTCATAACTCTTTTTGCTTTAAAAGGTGGGGCTGCCCTTGTACAACCCCACCGGAACCATTGCTATCCGTCAAGGGTGGTTACTAATTTTTTTAACTCCGCATTGCTAACGGGATGAAAGAAGGTGTGCAGCTTCAAATCCATTGCAACGGTAAGTTCTATCCGTGCCATGATGCTCTCTCTCCAGTTGGGAAGTACATAAACGGCTTGGCTCTTTTTAAGAAGTTCTACCCGGTTATTTATCGTATCCGACCAACTCATTTTTGAGAATGCCATATCCGATGGGGTTAACACGGCACATTTAAGTGATTTCAAACGGGCTTTAATCTTTTCAGTATCGACAAAGCCTTCCTTTTCTTGCTGGGGACTATCATCACCACATATATAAATTGTTGCCATAATCAATGCTATTTTACCAGATTCAGGAACTTGCAAAAATTCTTTTCAGGAACTATCTGGGAATGGGTACGTTTTTTCATAACCAGTTTAACCAGAGAGAACTTAACAACTTGTTTGCTGTCCTTTTCCATTCTATTTCTTTCTGTTCTTTTCATAAACTTGGGTGTCATGGTGTTAATAAGGTCAATTACACATTTTGCCGTAACTCATCCATAGTCGAATGGCGACCGGATTTTATCCACTCCCGAATTTCGTCCAGTTTGAAAAGTAGAATCTTTCCTCCCGGCTTGTAGAATGGGATTTGCCTGTTATGCACCCTTGCATAAATAGTCTTTATACTTTCGCCTAATAAGTCGGCCAGCTCATTAGCATTCAGATAATCGTAACCTGATACCGCTTTGCGTTGTACTTGTAATAGTTCTGCTACTTGTTTATTGAGCAGTTCAAGATTTCTTAATGCCGCCGCATTGATGTTCTTTTGATCGTCCATATTTGATGTTTTTTGAAAACAGATTTGTTGGACAATTTTAAGTCATCAAAGCACTAAAATCCGCTGTCGGACTGTCCGATATTTTAAAGAAAAATTATAATCAATTATAAATCTGATTTATACAAATGGCCATTTCAGCCGAAAACCCCTTTTTGCGAAAAACTGTCAGATAATGCAAACGGTACTAAATGGCAATAAAAGGTAATTGGCCTCCGGGTTATCAATTTGTAATCAAATTCAGTATCTCTTTTTCAATATCACCGGTGGGCAAATTGCTCTTTTGAAAATGTAACCGGACGGTTTCCAAATCGGCTAAAAGATTCTTGTCTTCTTTAACGAATGGAGCTTTGGAAACCAACTTGTAGAAATAGGATTTTTTGTAATCCTCAAGTTCGTTTCGGTTTACAATTAGTAAAAAGCGTGTGATGATAGCGACTTCGACATTAACCCGTAGTTTTAAACCCATGAGTCTAAAAAGGAAATATGCCCAAAGGACTTGCTGGGAGCTGGTGAGTTGAAGAATTTCTTCTAACGCTTTCGGGGTGTTGTGTAAGGTATTATTGTCTAAGGTCAGGCTGATGAGTTCTTTTGAGCTGAAATATTTAAGGAATTGGGTTTTCCCGTAATAATCACAAAAGAAATCATAATAACACTTGGGGTCTGTGGTGGTTAAATCGAGGAAGGGGGAATAGTAATAGATTTCCAAATTTCTATTTACCAAGGTTTTCTGTTTGAAGGTAATCACATCTTTAAGTGATACATTTTTTCCGAGTTTAAAGTAGTGCAATAACCTGTTTAACTCGATATAAAGTTTCCCAACCAATTTATAGCACAATTCCCCTTCGTGGTTATATACTTCAAGCTTTTTAAGGTGTGTATTTTTAGGCAGAAATGGCAGGGAGAAGTATTGCTCGTCAATCCTGATGAACCTTTGCTTGTGCTCCATCTGTTCCCGTATTTGCATCGCTTTTTCAATGATAGCATTAATATCTTCGGATAGCACTAAATAATTGTAATCAAATAGTTTCATCAATTGGTTGGGGAATGGAGCAGTCGGAAGATGTGTTAGTTTATCAATTAAATCGTCCATGTTGGATTCCCAAGCCAAGGATTGTTTTGCTTTTTTATAACCTTGAAGCAACTTCTCAAACGCTGCAAGGCTATCCCTCTCAAAATTCTCTGTCGTGATTTCTGTTTCGTTCATAAGCTTTATAAGTTTATTAAATGTTAAAATTTCGCTTATGATTATACTCCTAACGGTGGAAGTTTAATATATTTCGCCCTCTAAAATTTAGTGTTTTGTTAATAACTTTTTCTTCGGCAGGTAGGAGGAAAATGAGGTGTAACGGTGAAATATATTGAAAAAGAATGGCTTCCGCTTTTCAAAGAACGGAAGCCATTTTTATCTATTTTTTGAATGCTGTTAAGTGCTTGGCTATTTCCTTTTTGTGTTCGTTCTCAAAACTATCGAGGTACGTTTCCGTTATTGTAACATCTTTATGTCCCAAACTCTCACTGATAAATTCGGTTGATACTCCGGAACGCTTCAGGATGGTAGCGAAACTGTGCCGGGCAGTATAGGTGGTTATGTGTTTCTCAATGCCCACCTTTTCTCCAATCTTCCCCATGTGAACATTAGTTTTACGAACTCTCCAAGCAATCTTATATTTTTTCTGTTTATACGTCAGATTATCTGAGATAACTGGAAAAACGTAATTGTCGGGTGATTTGTCCTTATTACCTCTTTTTTCGATTATCCTTCTTATATCATCGGTGATGGGAATGGTAATTGGTCTTTTTACTGCGGAGGAATGTTCGGTTTTTTTTCGGATAAATGAGATAAAATCAGAACCGATATCTTTGTATTTGAGATTGCATAAATCCACCATATTAATTCCGTTACACAGGTAGGTAAACAACCAGTAATCCTTGGCTTCGTCCTCATGCGAAAAAGGTGTAGGTTGGTAATTGTATATTTTCTCAATCTCGTTCAACTTCAAAGCTCTTTTCACAGTAACCACACGAGGTGCAAAGTATTTGTCTTTTTCTCTGCCGAAAGGAAAAACATCGTGAGAAATGATATTCTCCCTTTGAGCCATGAAGAACACGCTTTTAAGTGAATCAATGTATCGGTGGTAAGTCGTGGGTGAGATACCTTTATCACGCATGTACTGTTCCAGTTCCCGGAGTTTTGTTGGTGTGATTTCTTTAAACTCCAAAACTTTCTCTCTTTTGAAGAATTCCTGCAATGCTTTTTTCATGGGTTTGGCGGTTTTATCACCATATCCATTTTTATCGTAAGCCTTGGTTTTAATATCGAGATAATGATATACATTTTTCATATCACTACCAGTTACGCCGATATGTGTTTTAAACTTGTCAAAAGTGAAATCGCTCATGGTCTTGATAATCTTCTGAGCTTTCTCCTCAATTAACGAAAATTCAAGCTGTATTTCTTTGTATTCGCCTCTGGGCTTGGGAGCGATAATTTTCTCAAACTCATCCTCGGTAAATTCATACACCCGGTCTTTGGTGTCGATGTTATAATACATCTGCTTTCTATCGTGCGTCAATCGCAGCTTTGCCGGATACTTGCCATTTTTCTTCTGCCGTTTTTTGAAAAGCACAATGGCTGTACTAACTTTGTTAGACATAACTAAAAAGTAATTTTTGGTTATACAATTGTTCTTTGTATGGCAGATTTCTATGGTCGTTCGCCAAAACATGTACCATAAAATTTGCCATACTTTTGTATTCCAAAACTAGAAAAATGCGGTATTATATCAAAATTGGAAGACGTGTAAAATGTTGATAACTAAATAAATGGTAGCAAAAAGTAACATCTAAAAAATGGAAAACGGTTAATACCGCCATCCGTTGTGTGGCATGCTGAGTCGTCCTAAAAAAAGGCTACACAACACGTAGCAATTATGTATAACAATAATGGTATCGTAAAGCGATACAGCGAGGGTTTTAAACTCAAAATTTTAGCCGAACTTAGTACTGGAAATTATTCCAAAAAACAACTAGGCGACATTTACGGAATCCATAGATCAACTATCAATGAATGGATTAAAAAGTATGACCGTAAAGACCTTATGAACACACGTATTCTTGTGGAAACAAAAGACGAAACAACCCGGATCAAAGCCTTGCAAAACGAAATCAAACAGCTCAAAGAGTTATTGATTAAAAAGGACTTAGATAAATTAGTATTAGATTCTTATCTGGAAGTAGCTGCCGAGCAGTTGGGCTACAAGAATGTTGAAGAATTAAAAAAAAACTTAAACATCTAAGTCTTGTGAAAGCAGTGGATACAACAAGGCACACTGGGCAGGCCAGCATAGAGCAAACCTGCCAGTGTTACCACTTGCATCGTGATGCTTACTATAAAGCTAAACATCGTAAATGCAAGCAGGATAAGGAAGCCATACAAGTCATTAAATTGGTAAATACAGAACGCATTACTCAAGCTCGCGTTGGAACTCGAAAGCTGCATAAAGAGTTAAAAGTTGCTTTTATGTCAGCAGGCCTTAAGGTTGGAAGAGACAAACTGTTTGAGATTCTGAAAGAGCATAATATGCTTGTAAAACGCAAGAAAGCATCCTGTAAAACAACAGATTCTTATCATCGTTTTCACAAGTATAAGAATCTTGTTAAGGATATGACAGTAACGGAGCCTAATCAGGTGTGGGTAGCTGATATAACATACATTAGAACCATTACAGGCTTTTGTTACCTGGCATTAATTACCGATATGTATTCGCGAAAAATAGTAGGATACGATATAAGTAACTCTTTGGAGCTGCATGGATGCTTGCGGGCCTTTAAAATGGCCATAAAGCAAGCCCGGCCTAAGGCCGGATTAGTACACCACTCTGATAGAGGCATCCAATATTGTAGCAATCTGTATGTTAGTGAACTGAAAAAACGGAATATAAAAATCAGCATGACAGAAGAGAATCATTGTTATGAAAATGCTATTGCAGAAAGAGTTAATGGCATTCTGAAAGATGAATTCTATCTTGATCAATGCTTTCTTAATATCCAGTATGCCAGCAATGCAACCAAGAATGCAATCGATATTTATAACAATAAAAGATTACACCTATCTTTAGGATACAAAACTCCTAATAAGGTCTTTAAAAATATAGCTTAAATATCATGTTTTACCTGTAGCCATATTTTAGGACTAGACATGCTAAAAAGAACAGACAAATTGACAGTGTAGCAATTGAATATATTTTGTATTTTCGGAAGTCAGGTAATCTTTTGAATTAAACTGAAAACCTTATGATTGCAAAAATCAACATTCTCAATTTAATCGATTTTGACGAAATAAATAAACTACTTGAAGGATTTAACCAATCTACAGGATTTGTTACAGCCATTTTAGACCTGCAAGGGAATGTGATGTCAAAATCAGGATGGCGGCAGATCTGTACTAATTTTCATCGGGTTAATTCTGAAACATCCTTAAACTGTAAGGTTAGCGATACAATATTGGCGAATGAAATGGGGCACGACGAAAAATACCATTTCTATAAATGTTTAAATGGATTAATTGATGTTGCCGTACCAATAATTATTAAAGGAGAACATATTGCCAACTTATTTTCGGGTCAGTTCTTTTTTGAGGAACCCAATCGCACTTTTTTTGAAAAACATGCCGAAAAATATGGCTTTGACAAAAAAGAATATTTAAAAGAACTCGAAAATGTCCCGGTTGTTTCAAAAGAAAAAGTAAAAGTCGCCATGGACTTTTTGCTGGATATGACGCGCTTAATAAGCGAAATTACATACCAGAGACTGGAACAGATAGAGCTAAATGAGGCCCTTAAAAAAAGTGAAGAACGCTCCAGAAATGCCCTCGATTATATGCTCGAAGGCTGCCAGATTATTGGATTCGACTGGCGATACATCTATTTAAATCAAAGCGCTGAAATTCACAACCAGCGACCGAACCATGAATTATTAGGTCAGCGTTACCAGGATATGTGGCCAGGAATTGAAAATACCATTGCTTTCAAAAGAATTAAAAAAGTGCTTGAAACAAGAGTCCGAGATCAATTTGAAAACGAATTCTTGTTTCCGGATGGAAGCAAGGGATATTTTGATTTGAGTATTCAGCCAGTTCCGGAAGGTGTATTTATTTTGTCGATCGATATTACAGAGCGCAAAAAAGCGGAAAATGCTCTTCTCGAAAGTGAGGAAAAATACAAGTTAATTTCCAATAATTCCGACGATTGGATTTATTGGATCGACCCTGAAGGAAATATGAAGTATGTTTCGCCGGCGTGCGAACGGGTAACCGGATATTCTCCTGATGAGTTTATAAGTCGTCCCGAATTAATACAAGAAATTGTTTTAGAAGCTGATAAAGAAAAAATTAATCAACATTATAAATATTCACATCTTGATCGTACACTACACCATATTGAATACCGGATTATTACCAAAGGAGGTGAAGTATGTTGGATCAGTCACAATTGTAGCCCAATATTTAATAATGAAGGTGAATTCGTGGGACGCCGTGGAACCAACCAGAATATTACCAAACGCAAACAACAGGAACAACAACTTTTTGAAACAGAATTTCGGTTTAATAAGTTGTACGAGAACGGTCCTTTCGGAATGGTAACAGCCGATAAAGAATTCCGGTTTAAAAAAGTAAATCCCGCGTTTTGTGAAATAATGATGTATAGCGAAACGGAACTTCAGCAATTCACATTTAAAGATGTTTCGCACCCCGATGACCTGCCGAAAGACCTATTTAATTTAAGGAAACTGATAAACAAAGAAATTGAGGTTTACAGAACTGAAAAGCGATATATTAGAAAAGACGGGGAGATAATTTGGGGATCGCTTACTTTAACAGCTACCTATGATAGTGATGGTCTATTTTTAGTTTACCTCGGAATAATAGAAGATATTACCCAACGTAAACATATAGAAGAATCATTAAAAAAGAGTAAGAAACTACTCTCCGAAACTGAATCAATGGGTAAGGTTGGCGGTTGGGAATTTAATGTCGACACCAATGAGCAGATTTGGACAGAGGAAGTATTCAGGATTCATGAAGTCGATTTTGATTACAATCCCAATGTAAATCAGGGGATAAGTTATTATACGCCTGAATCAAAGCCAATTATAGAACAAGCTGTAAAGAATGCCATTGAATTTAACGAACCCTTTGATTTGGAACTTGAAATAATTACAGCCAAAGGAAATTTAAGAAATGTTCATACCATTGGAAATGCCGATTTGGAAAACCGCAGGGTTTATGGTTTCTTTCAGGATATAACCCAACGCAAACAAGCCGAAGAAGCTCTCAAAAATAACGAAGCGCTTCTGAGAGAAGTTGGTCGTATTGCCAAAATTGGTGGATGGGAGTTTAGTCCTGTTACAGGTGAAGCAAGCTGGACAGAAGAAGTAGCCCGTATTCACGACCTTGATCCTCAAGCGCCCATAGAAGTCCAAAAAGGAATTAATTATTACTACGGGGATTCTATTGACATTATTCGCCAAGCCGTTAATGAAATCGTTGAATATGCCAAGCCTTATGATTTGGAACTTGAAATAATGTCAGCCAAAGGAGTAAAAAAATGGGTGCGGACAATTGGTAATGCTGATATTGAAAATGGGAAAGTGGTAAGGGTACACGGTTCAATGCAGGACATTACTGATCGTAAGCATGCAGAGCAAGCGCTTCGCGAAAGTGAAGGTAAATTTAGGAAACTAATCGAAAGCATTCCATTGCCAGTAGCTTATAC
Organism: uncultured Carboxylicivirga sp.; assembly: GCF_963674565.1. Classification (NCBI taxonomy): domain Bacteria; kingdom Pseudomonadati; phylum Bacteroidota; class Bacteroidia; order Marinilabiliales; family Marinilabiliaceae; genus Carboxylicivirga; species uncultured Carboxylicivirga sp. The sequence continues at coordinate 2,030,183 of NZ_OY771430.1, read as the reverse complement.
CAATAGTTTGGGCGAAATCACATTCAGAAATGAGCGTTTTCTGCAGGTTTTGGGTTACTCTTACGAAGAGGTTCCAACGGTTAATGAATGGTATCTAAAGTCCTATCCTGATGAAATATACCGACAGCAAGTGATCAAAAGATGGGAATTGGCAGTTAAAAAGGCGAAAACTACCAATACCGACATTGAACCGATAGAATACAACATTACATGTAAAAATGGAATGGTGCGTACCATGATTGTTTCGGGGATAAATATTGAAGACAATCTGCTCATCACCCTTATTGATGTAACGGACAGGATTAAGGCTGAAAATAAAATAAAAGAACTCAACGAAACACTTGAGCAAAAAGTAATTGATCGTACTTCCCAACTGGTAGCGGCCAATAAGGAAATGGAAGCATTCAGTTATTCCGTTTCCCATGACTTGCGGGCTCCACTTCGCCATATTAACGGTTATGTTGATTTATTAAATGACCGGTACCTTGAAAATTTACCGGAAAAAGCCAGGCATTATTTAAACACAATTACTGAAGCTTCGAAGCAAATGGGATCGCTCATCGATGATCTGCTTCAGTTTTCAAGAACCGGCAGGCAGGAACTTCACAAAACTAATTTTGATACGAACATTCTTGTAATGGAAGTCCTTGAAAAACTTAAACCAGACATTAAAAACAGAAAAATAAAATGGAAAATTCAGAAACTACCAGATTCATTTGGTGATTATTCTCTGTTGAAACAGGTTTGGATAAACCTTCTGGATAATGCTGTTAAATATTCAAGGCATAAGGATAATGCAGAAATAGCGATTGAATTCAGAAACGAAAAAGAAAATTTAGTATTTTACGTTCGTGACAACGGGGTTGGTTTTGATATGAAATACGTACATAAACTATTTGGAGTATTTCAAAGGCTGCATTCACAAACCGAATTTGAAGGTACAGGTATTGGTCTTGCAAATGTTCAACGAATTATTCTTAAGCATAATGGCCGGGTTTGGACTGAAGCTGAGTTGAATATAGGGGCCACATTCTTTTTTAGTTTACCAAAATATAAGGAGGAGGTATAACCATGTATGAATTAAAAACCATTTTACTTGCCGAAGACAATCCACAGGATGTGGAACTAACTATTGAAGCACTTACAGAACATCGTATTGCGAACGATGTTGTTGCTGTTAGAGATGGAGTTGAAGTCCTGGATTATCTGAACTGTGAAGGGCAATTCAAAAACCGAAAAAGGGGTAATCCAGCAGTACTTTTGCTAGATATTAAAATGCCGCGAATGGATGGCATCGAAGTTTTGGATGCAATTCGAAAAAACGAAAATCTGAAAACTCTACCAGTTGTCATGTTAACCTCGTCACGCGAAGAACCTGACCTTATAAAATGTTATGAATTGGGTGTAAATGCATATGTGGTTAAACCAGTTGTTTTTAAGGATTTTGTGGAAGCAGTTAAACATATCGGCGTTTTCTGGGCAATGCTTAACGAGCAACCTCCATCAGCATAAAACTATGACATGGGAAAATGAAATTATTGGACTTCCGCTTAAAGTCATAATTCTGAAAGATTAAATCCATGATTTTGAGTTGATTCAAGAGTAACTGACAATTTCTGTGTATTTGCTCTACATAATGCATGTAATTACTGAAAGAAAAAGATTTGAACAGGAATTGATAAAAGCAAAGTTAAAAGAGGAAGAATGCAACCGTCTTAAATCAGCATTCCTGCCCAACATGAATCATGAGATTCGTACTCCAATGAATGGCAGATAAGGATTTGCTGGTTTGCGGTATTAATCGGAATTGTCTGGTGAACAACAGAAAGAGTATATCCGCATTATAAAAAAAAAGTGGAGCCAGAATGCTAAATGTCTTTTGTGATATTTATTTGATATTAATGGATATTCAAATGCCGCGATGTTAATGGATATGAAGTAACAAGATGAATAAGAAAGTTAACTAAAGATGAAATCATTATTGTTCAAAACAACTTTTGCACTTAAGGGCGAAAGAGAAAAGTCGATTGATTCAGTTTGTAATGATTACATACCTAACCCAATTAAAAAAGACGATTTAGAGATTCTAATTCTGATGCACTTCGAAAATTTAAAAAGTTCAATAACAACTTGACTCTAAAAAACAAAGCACATAGCTATAACTTATGTATAACTATCAGGAATTTTACTAAAACTGGGCTTGTAGTTCGCATCAACATCATCTAGGTTTGATAATGAATAGTTATAAAGTCCACCACGACTAATGCACTCACTATTGTGCTAAATTTAAAGGGAAGGATCATGTTTCTTAAAGAAAAGATTGGAAAGAATAAACAATTAAATAAGAAATTGTGGAAAATGGATTTCAACCAAATTCATAATTAAAAATGTAGTTTATCATATGGAATACTTGGGTTCTTGTTTATGCAAAGGAATTAAATTTAAAGTTATAGGTGACTTTGAGAGTTTTTATTTATGCCATTGCAGATATTGTAGGAAAGATACAGGGTCTGCTCATGCTGCAAATCTGTTTACCACAGCAGCTAAATTAGAATGGATAAAAACGGAAACTGAAATTAAAATATTTCAACCTCATAAAAGTAATCATGTGAAAGCCTTTTGTGTAAATTGCGGTTCCCCACTGCCTAATTTGCAAATGGATGGGAAACTTATAGTGGTTCCTGCAGGATGTTTAGATACTAAATTGGAAAAAAGACCTAATGCACATATTTTCATTTCAAATAAAGCAAATTGGGATGAGTCACTCGAAGAAATATATAAATTTGAACGTTTTCCGGAATAAGAAATAAATATAATGAAATTTGCTCCTGTCTTTTGATAAAAGGACATCGAGAAACGTCTTAAAGAGGATTAATCGATTTGTAAAATTTTAAAATCTAAGTGCGCCTCAAGGGAAATAAACAAAGCCCGTATTGTTGGTCCCGAAGCCCTTATCTACTGTCTTAGGCTCCCTATTGGATGAAATGAGCCCACAACCAGTAACAACGAAACAATACAAAAATACTCGGTAGTAAATATAAATAAATGAAAGATTACTTAAAAACATTTGATATACTGTCAGAAGACGAAATTGACTTAATTGAAAAGAAAGTAGTTCGTAAAAAATTAAAAAAAGGTGATTTTTTCATCAAAGAAGGTCAAACCAGTAAAGAAGTGGGTTTTGTTAACTCTGGATTTTTCAGGTCATTTTATTATTCATCGTCTGAAGAGGAAGTGACGTACTGTTTTACTTTTGCGAATTCGTTTGTGAGTGCTTACTCTTCATTTTTATCTCAAAATAAAACGGTTGAAAACATTCAAGCTTTAACTGATGTTGAAATATTGTCCATCTCAAGAAATGAGATTTTGAAATTGGAGCAATCAGGTACTAACTGGTTGAAGTTCTTTAAAAGTATTGCAGAACAAGAATATATGAAAATGGAAAAAAGAATTTTCTTGTTGCAAAAAGAAACAGCAGAAATACGATATCGCAACTTACTCACAATTCATCCAGAATATTTACAGATAATTCCTCTTAGCTACCTTGCTTCCTATTTAGGAATAACCCAAAGACATTTGAGTAGAATAAGAAAGTCGATACAGAATTAGACAAATGTCCTTTCATAGGAGTTTAATTCTGAAGTTCTTTGTGAAAAACAAAGAACAATATGAAACAAGTACTTATTATTAACGGTCATCCCGATAAGGAGAGTTTTAATTATGCTTTATCAGAGGCCTATAAAAAAGGTGTAAGTAAAACTGAAAATACACTGTCGCAAATAAACATTTCAGAATTAAGTTTTGATCCAAATTTAAAATTTGGGTATCGACAAAGAATGGATTTAGAACCTGATTTGGTTAATGCTATTAATAAAATTAAAAAAGCAGATCATATTGTATGGTTATTCCCAATGTGGTGGTATGGATATCCTGCATTAATGAAAGGGTTTATAGACAGAACTTTTCTTCCTGGAATTACCTATCAACCCATTGAAGGTAAACCATTACCCGAAAAGCTCCTGAAGGGAAAATCGGCACGCTTGATTATCACAGCTGACACCCCCCAATGGTACGATTTTTTATTTATGAATAGACCGGCAATAAATCAGTTTAAAAAGGGAACATTGCAATTTTGCGGTATTAATCCTGTTAAAGTAACCTATATTGCAACAATTAAAAAATCAAGTTTGGGTTTTAGAAATAAATGGTTGAACAAAATGCTTTTATTAGGTGAAAGTATACAGTAGCAAATACTAATAAGATGGAATAACCATGGTTTTGTCAGATTGACTTTAATATCTTTATTTAAACGAAATCATATATTAATATCGATACAATTGGTCTTCTCAACAATAATCTTAAATATCAAACTATTTCTTCAAAGTTGTAGGTGAATTAACATCTTGATGTTAAACTTTTAATTCAATATATTATACGATTAAATATGATATGGTTAGACATGATTGCTAATATGATATATATGTTATAGCTAAAAAGTTGAAAAATGTTCACTATAGAAGAAATTGAATTTGCACATGCTAAAATTAAATCAGGTGCTGATTTTCCAAATTATATTCAAGATATTAAGAAAATTGGGGTTGTTGCATTTGAAACCTGGGTTTCGGATAGCCATACCTAATATTTCGGAAAAGATTGTTTTCAGACAAAGTCTAAACCAAAATATGACAAACTAACCATTGAGGATTCTTGTGATAAAGAAAAATTTGTAAAGTATTTAAAAGATCATCAAAAAGGAGAAACAAGTTATTTCACTTTTTGTAAACATTGTGCTCAAACAGGAGTAGAGAAGTGGATTGTAAATCTTGATAAAATGACTTGTGTATATTATAACAAAGCTGGAATTGCAATTTTAACAGAAATAATACCAACAATGTAAAAAAACTATCCGCCAGTAATTAAGAAGAAAATTAGATGAAATAATTGTGAAATCAAACTTTTTTAACCGTTTTACTTTAAACGGAGTGTTGCAAATGTTCTATTCAAGATTTCAATATATTCTTATTTATTAGATGTTAGAACACAATCTTTAGCCATCAATGAAAATATCAGTCAATATTTTGAAAGGTAGAATTACATTATTTATAATACACAATTAATTGTCAATCTGAAGTTTCTAATTGGTTTATTCATAGGTTATTAATTAATTTAAAATTAATTCGTTTATCTTATCTTATTATGTAACAAAAGGTTTAAAAAGGTGTATAAAATGATTATGTATTACATGTGTTTTTATTGATTATGAATGTGCGTCATGAAGGGTGAAATATTATGGTATTTGGTTCGATGAAATATAGAAGTCACCTTTGGTGTGCGGTTTTTTTAGTCTTTTTTTTTAGCGATTGCTTTGCTCAAAACATACTGAAAACAAATAGTTTAGTAGGACAAAAGAATGTTGTTTTGATTTCTGCTGAAACCAATTACCCTCCATTTTCATATGTAAATGAGAACGGTGAAGCGACCGGGTTTGCTATTGATATTTTTAAAGCAGCGGCAAATGCTGTGAATTTAAAAGTAAAAGTAGAGTTAGGGCTTTGGTCTGATAATATGGAGAGTCTTTCAACGGGTAAAGTTGATGCAATTGCCATTATGGCTATAACTTCAGAAAGAGAAAAAAAATATGACTTCTCACATCCATATATTACACTAAGAGGTACGGCTTTTGTAAGGAGATTTGATAATTCAATTCTTAAATATGTTGATTTGTATGGCAAGCAATTGCTTGTTATGGAAAAAGATAATGCACATGAGTATGTACAGCGTGAAAAACTTTCAAATAACATTATCACAACTATTTCTCAACAAGAAGCTTTCCGTATTTTAGATAGTGGACGATGTGATGCCGTAATTACTCAGCAAATAACAGGACAAAGCGTATTAAAAGAACTTGAACTAACCGATATAAAACCTGTTAAATTTAGTTTGCCTAATTATACTGATGATTTTGGTTTTGCCGTCCAAAAAGGGAATCATTTTCTTTTGAGTGCATTGAACGAAGGATTGGAAAAAATTGTAAGAAATGGAGAATATGATATTATACATTCTAAATGGTTTGAAACTAAAGATAAGCCTTTAATAAACTATAATGATATTAAAAGAGCTATATTTTATATTCTTACACCCATAATTTTGATTATTGGGGTTCTCCTGATTTTTATCTTAAATAAACAAGTTAAGAAAAAGAATAACTTACTTAAAAAAGAAATTGATCAACATAAAAAGACACTTCATAATCTTCAATACAAAAATAGTTTACTTGAAATTACAGAAAACGTTACTCAAATCGGAGGATGGTATTATAATCCTACCAATGAAAACTTTTCAATAACAAACGGGATTTATCAAATTTTTGGACTTGATTTTAAAACAGATATTCTTAACAGTTATGATTTGTTTCTCTCTTTATTTATGAGCGAAGATCAAAATTGTTTAAAAGAAGAATTGCATAATCTTTTTGAATTTGGTGGTATTTATACCACAGAATTGGAAATAGTTGATAGATCCAACAATCGTAAATGGCTGAAATTGGTTGCTAAAGCAGATCGAAACCAAGATTATACCCGTAGTATTTACGGAAATTTAATGGATTTATCTGATTTGAAAAAAGTCCGAAAGGATTTGGATATTAAGGAAAAACAGTATCAGAGCTTGTTTGAGACGATGTCAAAGGGAGTTATTTACCTGAATTCTCGAGAGGAAGTGATTGATATTAATCCGGCTGCCCTGCAAATGTTAAGTCTGTCGAAAGACAGGATCAATGATAATACTTTTTCAAAAATTAAATGGTATCCGGTAATTGAGAAAGGGCAAGTGGGCGAAGAAATTCAAAGCCCCGTTCATATTACCTTTAAAACGGGATTGTCGATTAATAATAAATTGTTTGGTGTTAAGGTTCCGTATGTAGAAGGATTTACCTGGATTTTAGTAGATGTAAAACCAGAACAACTAGATGAAGACAATAAAGTTAAAAATGTAGTAATTACATTAACGGATGTAACACGAATCAAAGAGACGGAGCAGAGATTACAAAAAAGTGAGGAGATGCATCGCCTTTTATTTGAGAATAATCCACTACCTATGTGTTTGTATGACCCGTTAAGTATGAAATTGATAAATGTTAATGAAACTGCATGCTTAAAGTTTGGGTATACAAAAGAAGAGTTTTTGTCTTTGCCTTTAAAAAACTTTTTCCCAGAGGATGAATTCGGTAGTGTTCAAAACGATATACAACAGGCTTCGGAAAAAGGATATAATTATTTACCTAATAGGAAATATATATTAAAAAATGGAGAAATTATCTATGTTGATTCTTATTCACAAAACTTCAATATTTCAGACCTGCAAGCAAGAATAGTTGCCTTTAATGATATAACATTAAGGGAAAAAGCAAATCAACTAATAAAAGTTAGTGAGGAAAAGTTAAGATTTGCCCAAGTAACAGCTAAAATGGGAAGCTGGAGTAAAGATTTGGTGACCGGAAAATTTAATCTGTCTGAAAATTGTATTAAATTATTAGGAATTGATAACTCTGAGATACCGCAATCATTGGATGAGATTTTTATTCATGTTCATGAAGAGGATAAAGTACACTTTAAAAACTTTAGTTGGAAAAACATCAATTATTTTGATTACTCCATACAATTCAGATATATCTTACCAGATAATTCACAAATTTGGCTTCAGTCTGATATTGCTATCAGATATCAGGGTAAAAACATGGTTGAAGTTTCAGGTGTTTTCATTAATATTTCAGAGAAGAAAGATGTTGAATCAAAATTAATACAGCAAAATGAAAAGTTATCTGCTATTATAAGTTCAATACCTGATAAACTTTTCGTACATGATGAAGAAGGTAATTTCTTAGAAGCATATACAACCAAGTCAAATGATTTCATTAAGCCGAAGTCTGAATTTATTGGCACAAATCTTATTGATGTTTTTGGTCAAGAACTTGGAGAAGTAAATATCAAAAAAATAAGGGAAGCAATTAGTAAACAGGAATTAGTTACTCATGTTTTTTCTCCGGTTATTAATAATAAAATAGTGAACCTTGAAGTTCGTACTGTTCCTTTTATTAAAAACAAAGTAATCAGGTTCGTACGAGATATAACAGATCAAATTAATAATGAAAATGAAATTCGTAAATTAAATCATGCAGTACAGCAAAGTCCGGTTTCTGTTGTTATTACTGATCTGGATTCAAAAATTACCTATGTTAATAAAGCTTTTTCTATTATTACTGGTTATGATGATAAGGAAATTATAGGAATTAAACCAAACGTCTTGAAGTCAGGTAAACAAAGTGATGAGTTTTATAAAAATCTTTGGAAAACGATAAATTCCGGACACTCATGGGAAGGTGATTTAATAAATAAAAAGAAGAATGGAACATTATTCTGGGAGCATATGATAATAACTCCTGTAAAAAATGAGAATGATATTATCACAAATTTTATTGCCATAAAACAGGATATTACCGAACGAAAAAAGACGGAACAAAAAATTCTAGAATTAAATGAAAAACTGGAGCAAAAAGTGGAGGAACGAACTTTAACTCTGAAATCATTAAATATTAAACTAAAGGATGAAATAAATGAACGTTTGCAAATTGAAGAGGCACTGAGAGATAAATCTGAAGAATTGGAAAACTTTTTTAGTATTTCATTGGATTTTTTATGTATTGGATCAATTGAAGGTGAGTTTATTAAAGTGAATAATTCATGGGAGAACATATTAGGGTATGAAAAAAATGAGATTTTACATACGAATGTGTTAAACTATATTCATCCCGATGATAAGTTAACTACAAAAAATGCTTTGTTTCAGTTACAACAGGGTCAATTACTTGGTGGATTTATAAATCGTTTCAGAGCTAAAAACGGAGAGTATCTTTACCTCGATTGGCATGTTGTGCCATTTAATAATTTATTATATGCAGCAGCTCGTGATATAACCGCACAGAAAAACTATGAATCAATATTAGTAAATGCCCAGGAAGAAGCATTTAGGGCTAATAATGCTAAAAGTGAATTTTTAGCCAACATGAGCCATGAGATTAGAACACCAATGAATGCCATTTTAGGCTATTCAAATCTGTTAAATAATTATATCAAAAATGAAAGAGAGAAAGAGTTTTTGAATTCCATCATTACCAGTGGTAATTCACTTCTGAACCTAATAAACGATATTCTGGATCTTTCTAAAGTAGAAGCAGGTAAAATTGATTTAAAACCTGAGTTCATAGAAGTATTTTCATTTTTTAAAGAATTTGATAAAATATTTTATTTAGCGGCTTCTGAAAAGGGCTTAAAATTCGAGATAAAGATTAAAGCTCAAAAAGGCATTTCTATCCATATTGATGCTTCCCGATTACGTCAAGTGATCATTAATCTGATCGGTAATGCAATTAAATTTACCGAAACAGGATCTGTTAGATTAGTAGCCAGTGTTATTAACAGAAAGAATCAAAATACATCAAATAAAGGTATCGTTGATGTAATTATTGAAGTAATCGATACAGGAATTGGAATACCTGATGATTTTAAGAATAATATTTTTAAATCGTTTGTTCAACTCAGAGAGTTTCACACAAAGGGAGGAACCGGATTGGGACTTGCCATCAGCAAGCAATTAATTAATCTGATGAATGGTGATATCCAGGTTGCTTCAGAATTAGGTAAGGGTAGTAAGTTTTGTGTTACGATTAAAAATGTACAGTTTAAGATGCATCATCGATATGAAGATGAAGTACTACCCATTAATCCATCCAATATTGAATTTGATAGAGCCAGTATAATGGTTGTTGATGATATCAGGGAGAATCGACAATTTATAAAGGATATACTATATGATACAAAAATTGAAATTGTAGAAGCAGATAGTGCAATTACAGCGTTTGCTAAATTAGAAGATTATACTCCAGATTTATTTATCATTGATATAATGATGCCGGAAGTTAGCGGACATGAATTGATTATTCAATTAAAAAATAACGATAAATTTAAACACATTCCTGTTTATGCCTACTCCGCATCGGTGATGTTAGAGCAAGAAAAAAAGATAAAGAATAATGGTTTTGCAGGTGTTTTGATGAAGCCACTTCAAATTCAGGATCTATATTTCGTGCTTATGAAACACTTGCCAAATAAAATTATAACAATAGAAGAATCTAAAAATAAGGTACTTTCCTCAACTCTTGATGTTAAGAATAAAGAAGTTTTAGTCACAACCTTAAACAATGATTTTGCCAGACGATATGAATCGTTTAAGTTAAGGCAGCCAATTGATAAAATTAGAGATTTTGGAAATGATTTAGTTGAATTAGCACAGCTTCATAATTTTGAAGAATTAAAGATTCTAGGTAATGAGCTGGTTATTGCTGCAGAAAGTTTTAATATTGAAAAAATACTTCTTCATTTAAAAAATTATAAAACCTTAATTGACCAACTTTAATTATGGAGGAAGATCATAAATGAGTATAACATTAGCTGAACCAATAAAGAATGGTCGTATTTTAATTGTTGATGATAATCCACGAAATATTCAGGTATTGGGTAATATTCTTAAAGAGAACCAATATCTTGTAGAATTTGCAACCTCCGGGGTAGGAGCTTTGGAATGGATTGGGGTACAGTGTTTTGATCTTATATTGTTAGATATTGTTTTGCCTGATATGAATGGTTTTCAAGTCTGCGAAAAAATAAGAGAAAAATATGATTTGGATAGTCTGCCGGTTATTTTTCTTTCAGCACATAACGATACCAATAACGTCCACTATGGTTTTAAAATAGGCGCTCAGGATTTTATAACCAAACCATTTAACCGAGGCGATTTACTAATGAGAGTAAGAACTCATATTTTATTGAAAAAAAATATAGATAAATTAAAATATCTGAATGAAACCCTTGAACAAAAAGTTGAAGAACGGACCAGGGCACTCAATCTGGCTAAAGAAGCAGCTGAAAGAAATGATCGGCTAAAAACAATTTTCCTTCAAAATTTATCTCATGAAATAAGAACTCCACTGAATGGGATTTTTGGTTTTACCCAATTGTTGAAACTTAATTTCGACGAAAAGGAAAATTTTATCCATTATATCGAAATGATCGAACACTCAGGTGAGCAAATGATGTCAATGATAAATGATCTGGTAATTCTTTCTAAAATAGATTCAGGACAAAACATAGATATATGTATTGAGGAGGTAGATCTTAATGAAATGTTGGATGAAATAATATTAACATTTGAACCTGGGATTAAAGATAAAGGCCTGAAGTTTTTTAAAAGAGTTGATTTGCCCAATGGGTTTGTGATTGAAACAGACAAAGAAAAAGTATTTCAGGTGTTTATGAATTTAATTAATAATGCTATAAAGTATACTCCATCTGGTTATGTTGAAATTGGCACTTGTTATACCGGATTTAAACTGGAATTTTACGTTAAGGACACAGGAGTAGGAATATCAACAGAAATGCAGAAAGTAATTTTTGAACGTTTTGTGCAAGGCAAAACAAATAATAATCATCCATTTGAAGGATCAGGAGTTGGCTTAACAATATCGAAGGCTTTAATTGAGGCTCTTGGCGGTGAGATTTGGGTTGAAAGTGAACCTGATAAAGGTGCCATTTTTAGGTTTTCTTTATCTTAGTTTCTATATATAATTAAGAAATACTTTTAACGAAAATCTATATGGTCATGTTATATATTATCAATTATATGTCTTTATAAGCAACCAATAAACCACTGCATTCTCTTACCCGATCTTTAAAATATGAGGGAGCAGAAACTTCAATTACTAAATTGATGGTAGATTCGACTCTAATTGATTTAGTCTGATTAAAATTGTTAATTGCATTGTCATATAAAATCTTTCTTTCTTCATTATTTTCAAAAAATCGCATGTGTATATCACCTAATGCTTTTTTACCGCCAACAGAAAGAAAATAAATTCTATCAGCATATAATGTTAATTTAACATAGATGGTTTGTTTCTTGCGTAATGAAAAAGACTTGGACATCGAACTGATTTTATAGTCTTTTGGAGGAGTAGGGCATTTCTTTTCGTAATCACGACAGTTTTGTGCTACAATATTGAAACTGATCAACATTGAGATAAGTAGTGATAAATATTTGAATAACTTCATTATATTATTGTTTAAGCCAATTGTTTCGAATTTCTTCCACAGTACTTTTAAATTTAAATATGGATTCCAAATCAGGATTTGTAATTTGATCGGATCCAATTATTAGTAAGTCATTTTGATTTGATATTGTTGTTTTACCCTTTTTGATAACCATGTTTTTATATGCTATTAACAAAGGTTTTAAGTTCTTTTTAATCTCTGATGATTCACTTTCGGATAAGTAAGTGTTAAGCATATTTTCCAGATTATTAATAAGATTCTGCTGCTCAATAATGCGATGATGGATTGAACTGGATGCATATTTAAGATCGGTGGAATTCAAAGTTAAATAAAGACTTTCAAGGATGCTTCCCATTGTAATATAAGCATAGGTATGGTATCTTTCTGTCTCTAATAGATAATCCTTTGTTAGTTTATAGATATCATTTGAAATGAATTTTAAAGAATCGATACTACCATTATTACTGATTAATCGGTCTCTGATATCAAATGATAGATGCGGAAAAAGAGATTGGGTATTAGATAGATTATCAATGGCATCGTAATAGATCATTCCTTTTGCGGGTTGATCCAACCAGAAACAATAAGCCAGATCAGCTAAATATAAACCGACTAATATGTTTTGTTCTTCATCGTTGTAATATCTGTAGGTTTCTTCCGGGTTACTTAATATGTATTCATTAAAAGAGAATGTTTCATCCATTATATACGTCATAATTTCATCCGGATTAGGAAATGAAAATATCTCTGTTTTTGTAGAATCTAGTTCATTAAATAGAAAGGATGAATATACCTCTAATGGTTTGCATTCAATATGTGAACTAAACTGTATCAAAAAAATAACTGATGCAGAAAGTTTAATTAGTTTATTCATGTATAGGTATTTAATTTTTGGTTTAACGTATAATCTTAATGCTGCCTGATTTTGAGATTATCTCATTGTCATATGTAAATGCTTTTACAATATACTGATATGTTTCGGTAGGTAATAGTTTTCCTTTGTAAGTTCCATCCCATCCTTTATCAATATCCACTGATTGATATACTAGTTCACCAAATCTGTTAAATATTTTAAATTCAATTAATTTCTCCAAGCCCCAGCCACGTACAAATAAAAGATCGTTAACACCATCTCCATTAGGGGTAAATGCGGATGGTAGATCGATGGAATATTTTTTATCTACATTAATTAAATATGAATAATCTACAGTAAAACAACTGCTTGTATCTGTTATCCAGACTTTATATTCTGTGGTCTCAAGGGGTTTAAACTCATTGTTAAAACAATTTGTACAGTTAATTCCGTCCATCAGTTCCCACTCCACTGATAATAAACCGTCTTGAGGTATTTGAATTGATACACTTTCACCGATTATAATTGTTGTATCTGGTATTGAAAGTTCCGGAATCTGTTGAACTGTAATATAGATTGAGTCAATGGCTGAGCACTGATTAATATCTGTTACCAGTATTTTGTAAAGTGTTGAACTGTCAGGTTGAGCTAATGGATTGTTTAGAGTTTCATCATCCAACGAAGATGAAGGTTGCCAAAGATATTTTATCCCACCGTAAGCATTAATAATTATCTGATCACCAACACAAATAAGAGTGTCATTACTGGTTGTAATGTTTGGTGGTGGATAGGCTTCAATAGTTTTTAAATCACTGGTGTCAATACAGCTATATTGTGTGTTCTGTGCAATAAGTTGAATTGTATTTATTCCAGATTCATGAATAGTAAAAGAGTAAGTTGAATTTTCTGTTTGCAGAGTATCATTAATAAGCCAGGTAATATTACCGGAATTAATTGATTGATTATTAAGATTAATTTCAAGGGGTATACAGCCTGATTCTGGCTTTAAATCAGTTAAGAAATCTGCTTTAAAATCAATAGCTCTTATTGTATCTCTGATTATAACATTACATGTACCAATACTATCTGATTGGATGATAAGAGAGGGATACAGTTCACCTGGAGTTTTATAAGTATGAGTGACCTTCAAATTGTTAATGATATTACCATCTCCAAGATCCCAAGCTATTTTAAAAATGTCGGAGGTGTCAGTTGCAGAAAGTTCAACCGGGCTGTTAATACAAATTGTATCATTAACTAATGGTTTTGCATAAGGACCCTTAACTTCAATAAAATTCTTTCTAACAAGGGTGTCAGCGCATCCATAAGTCGTTGAACTAATAAGGGTGACATCATATTTTCCCGGTTTAGAATAGATAAATGACGGGTTTTGTAAAATTGATTTATTTGATTCCTGATTAAATAACCAATACCATGATCCCGGATAGTCAGTCACCGATTTATCCTCAAATTTAACTAAAAATGGATAACAGTCAGAATAATTACTGGATGACTCAAAATAAGTTTGAGGAGGCTCTTGAATATGAATATATTTCTCTTTTATTTTGCTTGCCTCACAGCCATGCTCATCAATAATATCAAGCCTAATTGTATAATAACCAGAGTCATTAAGGTTTAATGTTGGTTGAGCAATTTCAGATAAAATTTCTTCATTGAGATACCATTTGTATGAGGAGATTGTACTTGTAGTATTTTCAGATAAGGTGATATCCTGATGGACACAACCTGTTGTGTCATCTGCAATAAAAGAAGCATCTGGAAAGATAGCCTGGATATCTTCATTTTTTTTTAATGTTGAAATACATCCTTCAGCATCTTGAACCGTAAGGCTTACATTGTAATTACCAAAACTATCATATTCATGATCAGGCGACGATTCTTCTGATATTTGACCATCACCAAAATTCCATTGCCAACTGGTTAAAAGCGTGTCTGAGACAGATTGGTCATTAAAACTAAAGGTTACAGGCATGCAACCTAATTTATAATTGCTTTCAAAGTTAACTTCGGGCTTAAAAATTTGCACTGTTTTGGTTAAGGTGTCTATACATTGATTGATGTCGTGTACAACCAGACTAACAGTATGTGCCCCTTTGCTATTAAAACTGTAGGTAAGCGTAGTGTCTGTAATAAGTTCTTTATTATCTATTAAATAAAGGTAATTTGTGTTAATGTTGTTTTGTTTAAATGTATAATTATCTATTGAAGACCTGCCATCAAAGACAATTGGGTTTTTGGGACATCTTTTATCAGTATTTATATTAAAATCGGCTTTTAAATCTCTTGCTTTTATTGACCTTCTTTTTAAAAAGGTACAGCCATTATTATTATTTGATGCATTAATTTCAACAATATAATCTCCTGACATACTATAGCTGTGACTTGGAGAATCTATATTTTCCACTAAATTACTACCGTCACCAAAGTCCCATGTATAATGTTCAGCACCTTTTATATCACCCAAAAATTTATAATCCAAAGGCAGATCACAATCATTCACTAAACTTAAGTCAATATAGGGACCATTAATATAAATCGCATTTGTTTTAGTAATGGAACTCTTGCATCCAAAGTTTATAACTTCAAATGTTATATCCATATAACCAGTGTCTTCGAATTGATGTGGAATAATATTAGCTGGTAAAATTTCACTTTCATCTCCCAAGTCCCAGAAAACGTTATACTTTTTATCTGGCTCTTCAACCTTTCCGGATAACATTACAACTTCTGAGGCGCAAACCGGACCTTCTGGTTGTATGGTAAAATATGGCGTTAATTGCTCACCTGCACTTACTGTTAATTCAGATGTATGCAAACATCCCAAATTTGTTTCGACCTGATAAATAATTTTTTGGTTGCCAATATCAGATTGAGAATGTGTATAATTCTCATTATCTGATACAACTATGTTATTAACTAACCAATGTACTGATTTGATATGATCGTTAGGTGTATCGTAATGAACATTTGCATGGAGGTTTGTTTCAAAAGGTACACAACCAGTTAAGTTAGAATTGTCTAAAATAATTTCTGGAATTCTTATCTTAATGTTGTTATTTGCAATCTTCTTACTTTTACAATTGTGTTTGCTTTTAACTTCAAGAGTATCGGAGTAGGTTATAAGATAATTTTCTTCCAGTGTTTTTGTGCTTTCTATATAAATCTGAGGATTTTGGTTATTGGAAATTTCTCCATTTCCAAATTTCCAGTTCCATTCAACTGCATTTACAGATTTATCAAAATATTGTAAATTTTGATTAGCCTGACATAAAAAGGTATCGATGGGTGTAAAATCTGCTTCTACATATTCAATGTTGATGATGGTTGATGTGTCTGATTTACAATTGTTGTTTTCGGCAGTTAAAGTTACTGTTACATTACCATAGTTATTAAAAGCTTTGGTTACATCTTTACTTTTCAGTTCAGTACCGTCGCTAAACGTCCATGTGTAATTAATCGCATCAGAGCTTGAGTTTAAAAAAGTAAGTGGCTCATTAAGGCATATGGTGTCCTTATTGGTTAAAAATGACGCTTTAACCTTATCGATTCGAATCAATTCGCTTACATCAATTGAATCAGAGCATCCCAATTCATCGGTTATTTTTAAGGCAACATCATATAAACCCTTATTGTTGTATTTATGAAAGGGAGAATTTAGATCAGATTCCTCATTATCGCCGAACGACCAAATGCTTGAGAAATTTAAAATGCTTTCAGAAAGATTGTTGAAATTTACTTCTATTTCACCGTTACAGCTATAAGTTTTATCAGCACCAAATTTTGCAACCGGTTTAAATGATTGAATAAAGTTTTCTTTGGTAACAGATCCGGTACATCCGTTATCGTCTTCCACCAATAGAGTAATGGAGAAATCTCCTTGTATAGCATAGGTATGTTCTGTTATTTCATGTGTGCTGATATTGCCATCCCCAAAACTCCATGTATATTGATTAATGTTTGCTCCATTTATATTGTTGGGTTGCATATTAACTGTTAAAGGAACACATCCTCTATTATTACCAATTACTTCAATGTCTACTTCGGGCTGCGCATAAACAAGTAAATAATTATCCTTGACAATTGTTTCTGTAATACCGTTATAGGTTGCACTTAATGATATTGTATAAGTACCATAAATAGAATAGGTTGTTTGAGGATTTAATTCAGTTGAAGTGTTCCCGTTTCCAAAATCCCAAAAATAAGTTGTGCCTTCAGGGTACGTTGAAAGATTATTGAAACTAATAATGACGGGCGAACACCCTTTCTGGTTATCCGAAGAAAAATCAATAATATACTGTGCATTTGATGTTTTAATTAGTATTGTACTAATAGCTAGTAATAGTATATATCTCATAATCTGTTAAACTTTGTTTGGCGGATACACAAAATAACAAAAAAATTGCTATTTTCAATTGGTTCCTCTAATTTAACCTTTAATAAATAAGATGGGATGAAGAAAAGAGTTGTTATTTTGTTGATAAATGTTTGTTTTATAGTGCTGTATGTTTGGTTGTTGCCGGGAGTACAAGCTCAGTATATTCATTTCTCAAATTTATATGTGACACATTTAACTCTTAATCCGGCTAACATTGGTAGTTTTGATGGAGATCTTCGTGCTGTTGCAATGTATCGGGCTCAAGGTTATAATTTAGGTGTGCCATACCAAACCTTTTATACAAGCTTTGAAAAACCGTTTTTCCCTTTTGATGAACAAATAGATGTTGGTATTTATTATAGCCATGATGATGCAGGTAAGTATAATTTTCCGGCACATTACTTTTTTGCAAATATTGCAAAAAGAGTTGCTGTTACACGAACAGTTGCTATAACTGCAGGATTGCAAATAGGTTATGTATCAAGGTCATTCAATAGCCTAAATGAAACTTACCCAGATCAATATAGTAGAGAAACAGGATCATTCGACAGAAATTTACCTACGTCAGAACAATTTGATATTAATACTTCAAGTAATGTGTCTGCCGGTATAGGTATTTTGGTTACCAAAACCTTTAATGAATCTGTTTTAAATGTGGGTTATTCTGCTCAAAACATTAACAAACCAAGTGAAACATTTTTTGGGGAAGAGAATCAAACAGATATACGAAATGTATTTCATACGAAGTTTGAATATTCTATATCTAAATTTATTTTTACCACTCCAGCATTTGTTCTTGTTGCTCAAGGAAAATCACGGCAAACAATAATCGGTTCTAATGTTGGTTATAGAATAAATGCAAATAAGAGCATAAGAAATATTCAAGGAGGGCTTTTTTTAAGAAACGGAATATTGAATAACTTTGAGAGCATAATCTTCGGTTTTGGAATTGACTTGTCAAAATGGAAGTTTTTTTCGAGCTATGATTTTGATATTTCAGGTTTGAAGTCAAATTATTCTGCCAATACAGGTATTGAATTTGGATTGGTATATATTCTACCCAATTCTTCCTTGCGAGAAATTATTCACCCTACTGAAAGATTCTAAGAATGATAAAGAGGATTATTTTAATATTCGCTATTTCTTTCATAGCAATTACATTAAAAGCTCAAATTCAATTAGATTATAAGAGTTATAAAAATTGGCAATTAATAAGGATGTATAAAGAATCTGTTTTGCTAAAGGATTACTTGACATCATTAGATATTGCGGCAGAATTACTAAAGAGAAAGAAAGATGAACCAAAGTATAAGTTGTATTATGGTAAGGCGTTGTATTTGAGTAAGCAATGGAATATGTCATACGATTTTTTTCGTTCTGATTTCAATTTACATCCATTTGAAAATGGGGAAATTGCCTTTTATTTAGCCGAATTGGAAAAAGTAAAGGGAAATTATACTGAAGCAATAGATATCTTAAAAAAACTGAGGTCTAAGACAAAGAGACTTAAAATGGGAGATGTTTCTCGTGATAAAATTGAAAATTCTATGGCTGGTTGTGAATTAGCATTGAGTTTATCTGACACAGTTATATACACCAAAATTGATCCTTTGAGAATTGATTTAAATGAGCAAATAATTGAATTTGCACCTAATCTGATAAGTAACACTGAATTAATTTACGGTGGAGTTATTACTAATGATTTAATTGAGAAATTGAATAAGCCATATGAGTCAAAAAGAGGTTTTTTATATGCCGTAAAAAAAGAATCAGAGTGGAATACAATAACAGATTTGCCTGAGCCATACTTTAATTTTGATGACTATGATACAGGTGATGGAGCAATGTCTGTTGATGGTTTAAGGTTTTATTTCACAAAATGTAATCGTGATAAAAACAATAAATACATTTGTCATTTATACATGTCAGAAAACCGAAATGGAGTTTGGAGTTCACCTGAATTATTAAATAAAAATATTAATAAACAAGGCTATTCTACCACTCAACCTACAGTTGGTACTTGTTATGATCCTTCACTTGAAGTAGTATACTTTGTTTCTGACAGAAAAGGAGGAGCGGGAGGTAAAGATATTTGGTATGCTATATATGATAAAAAATTAAAAAAACATACTGGTGTTTATAATGCAGGTGCATTTATCAATACAAGTGGAAATGAAATAACTCCATTTTACGAACTTGAATCACATGGTTTGTTTTTTAGCTCGGATTTTCATCCTACTATTGGAGGTTATGATATTTTTTATGCCAAGGGAGAATTAGTAAATTGGCAAGATCCATTGAACGTAGGCTACCCGATCAATTCACCTTATGATGATATTGATTATTACCGCAATGAATCCGGAAGTGAAGGAGTTTTATGCTCTAATAGATTAACATACCTGCAAACAAATAAAGATGTTTTTTTAAATAAAATATTTGGTTTTATTGAGACCGAAGTTGCGAGGGTTTTTGTTAGTGGTAAAATCAAGACTCAGAAACTTCTAACAAATGAGAGCATCTCTTTAGTTTCAGAGAGAAATGAAACAACTGGAGTATTGGCTAATCAGATAATTGCTATCTCGCAGATGGCAGATACTACAGCCTCGTTTTTAATTAAAGAAACCTTTACCAATGAAGATGGAGAGTTTGGTGTTTGGCTTGATAAGGGTAACGATTATAGAATTGAAGTGAAAGATACCCTGGTAGTAGACGGAGGATTTACTTTCAATACAAAAGATGAAAATGTAAAGGATGTTTTGTCTCTTGATTTAAAGCCGGTTTTAACGATTCCAACTCAGCCAATAGAAATAAATAACATTAATTATGAGTTTGATAAAATGGAATTAACAAACGAGGCCAAACAAGCTTTGGATTCCACTTTGTTAAAGCTGATTGAAAATTATGCTGAAATTAAAATAAGAATTATTTCTCATACGGATAATTTAGGAAGTGAACGTTATAATTTAAGATTGTCGGAAAAGAGAGCCGAAAATGTTGTCAATTATTTAGTTGAAAGAGGTGTTGAAGTTGATAGATTAGAAGCTGTTGGTAAAGGAGAATCAGATCCTGTTGCTCCAAACAAAAATGCTGATGGTACAGATAATCCTGAAGGTCGGAAGAAAAACCGAAGGACCGAGTTTGAAATTATAGGATTAAGATAATTATCTGCGTTTATGGATTATAAAAGAAAAAGAATTCCTACCAATATATTAATCAATAAGATATTGATAGGAAATAGGAATTATTTTAATAAATCAGCTCGAAGTTGATTGACTGCTTCTGAAAAGTTGAGGTATTTTTCTTTAGATAACTCAGAAGTTGTAACACTATTTATGATGAGAGTGTCGTCTTCTGCTATATTTGAGCTAATTATTTCTGATTCAAAATTCATTAAGTTAAAGTGATTGTTTAAAGTGCTTATTCTATCATGTATTTCACTTAGTTCTGCATCTTCAAATGATTTTGTCATTGATAAAAGATCGTCATAAATTAATTTCTGCTCTGTAATTTTACTTATCGACATTTGATACAAATCATAATCATTATGCAGATTAACAGAAATATAGATTATTTCACAAAAAGCACCCGCTGATATTAGTGTAAGAGTCTTTCCATCATCAACATCAAATAAATAATTAATAACTGAGTCATGCAACTGAGTTATGAGGTTATAAATCTCATGAGGATTAAAGTCTGTGTTGATGAGTTTAGACCTTAATTCTTTCGAAACAATAGGAGTTAAGTCTAAATCCTTCAGAATCTCATCTATTAATTGCATGTATTCTGAAATATATTCAGATTTAGAAAAGGATGAGAGGTAAGCTAGGTCGGCCAGATACATGCCTAATGCAATTTTCTTCTGAGAGTTAGATAATTCTGTGTGAGAAATTTTACCTTTTAAAAGCAAGCTGTTATCGAATTTAACTTCATTACTCTTAATGTATTCGAGAACTTCTTCCGGAGATGGTAAAGCCATAATAACTGCGTCGACTGTATCAATAATATTGATATCATCAAAATTTACCTTATCACCTAAGTTGGTTTTCTTTTGCTCACAACCAGAACAACCTGCCATTAGTTGTAACAGAATTACAGTTGTGAAAAATACTATAAAGTTTAGAGTTGATTTCATAATTATTAATTTAGAAATTACTATTATTCATTTAAGAAAGTCCATTCAAACTTAAAGGTTTTTTTGTCTTCATTTAACAACTGAAATGAACCGGCATCAAGCTGCATTATTGTCTGACTGTAAGAGTTTAATAATAACAATTCTTCAGTTATCGAATCGTCATTATCCCATGAATTTAAAAATGCTTCAATAATTAATTGGCTTGTATCTGTATTTTTTGTGCTAAATATTTTTATTAATTGGTTCTTTTCTATTTCTTCAAATAGCATTGTTAAAATGGATTGGATTGAACTTCTAAAAAGCTTATTATTTCCATGTATTACCATTTTATCATCAATGTCTATATCCAATTCAAGATTTTTTAGCTCCAGTATCGAGTTCATCTTAACTAAAACGTATTCAACTGTTGAAAGTAACGTGAATGGTGTTTTGTCATGTGACTCATCAGATGTACTTATCTGTGTTATATAAGAGGCCATTTGTGTTACTTTTCTTAATCTCTCAACCGATTGGTCTAATTGCGAAATGGTTCCTGCCATTCGGTTGGATTCAGAAGAATGTTTAATAATTTCAATTACCTTAGTTATTGATACTAATGGTTTACTTATTTCATTTCCAATGAATTTAAGAAATCGGTCTTTGGTCTTACCTAGATTCGTTAATTTTTTGTTGGCGATATTTAATTCTTCAGTACGTTCATTAACTAATTTTTCAAGGTTAGAGTTTAATGTTTTAAGTGTTTCCTTACTCTTTCTAAGTTCAATATGTGTTTTTATTCTTGCAAGTAACTCAGCTTGATCAAAGGGTTTTGAAATATAATCTTGCCCACCAGAGTCAAACCCTTCTACCATACTCTGAGAGTCTGTTTTTGCAGAAATGAAGATAATAGGCATTAAATCGTATTGATTGTTTTTTCTTAATTGTCTACAAACTTCAAAACCATTAATTTCCGGCATCATTATATCTAATAATAACAGATCAAAAATTTCATGTTCTAACCAATTAAAAACATCTAAACCACTAATGCCAATTTCAACATCGTAGTTGTTGTTGTTTAAAATATTGGCGAGTACCTGAAGATTTTTAGTGTTATCATCAATAATTAATATACGCCCTTTCTTCTTCATCTAAATCTTATGTTTTTATTAATTTAATCTCGAGTATTATAGAAAGCGTTTAAAAGGAATTTATTTAAAATGTTGGTGTTACTGAAATTCCCTGACATATTATTGCCAATTTACGTCTGGTGGGCTGTTTAGTTGTGGTTGGTTATTTAATGTTTTAGGTACATACTTTTTATACGAGCGAATTGTTAATGCAATGCATTCTGTTCTTTCTTTGATTTTATTTAATGAAGCAATTTCAATAACAACTCGACATGAATTATCTAATGAGATATTAAGATCTTCTATTAAGTTTTTATCCGTATTATCCCATAATATTTCTAGATTTTTACTATCAATAAGTTTTAGTCCTATTTTTAAATCAGGATTATCTTTTGTTATGGTTATATTATAATTACTATTTCCGTATAAAAAACGAACTACTTTAATCGTATCTCCGTTAGAAATTTCAAATAATCTATCTGATTTAGTAACATACTTTTCACCCAGTGGAGGTGTTGAATCAAATAAATGTTTACAGTCTTGGGCATTAGTGTTTACTGTAAAAAGATACATGATACAAATGAAGAATGATAATCTTATCATAGTTAAATATTTTAATTGTTATACCTTAAAATCTTTTTTTATTAATTGCTTCAGTGTAAGAAGATAAAATAATAATCCATAAATTAAAAGAACAAGAGTGTTAAATTTCCATGTCTTGATATAGTATTCTCCCATTTTCTTATATGGAGCAAAATAGTGCGATCTTCCAAAGTTGTTGTCAGGCAGGTGATAGCAAGGTTGATATTTTCTAATCAATTTATCATTCTGTAAAATATAATTCAACATGTCATCTTGTACTAATACAAATTCAGCGAGTTTTTTATTGTAATGATCTTTTTTCTCAACTTCTTGATTGACTCTATATATATCAATTATCTTATTGGTTTCTCTCAGATTAAGTTTTAGCCACTTTTCAATTTTATTGATTATTAGATTAAGATTTTCCTGATTTGAGAAGTCTATATCACTAATATTTTGACTTTTATTTAATGTTGGGAATTGAATCAATATTTCGTCAAATATTGATTTTACTTTTTTAATTGTACCTAAATCATTATTGAACTTGTCTGAATTAATTTCACTCTTCATTAAAGGAATTGTAAAATAAAGGTAATATTGAAATGTACTCTTATTAATCAGTTCATTGTAAATATCCTTATCATATTTATTTAATGAGAATTGAATATCAACCAGACTCTCATATGCCCATCTTGAAATAGTAAGATCAGCATATATCGGAACATATTTAGGAGATGCAAGGGAGTGATGTATTTTATCATAATCCAATATTGCTCCAGCCAATAATATTTTAGGAATTAAAATAAAAGGTATAGTAATGTATATGGATAGCATGGATTTAAACTTTGTTGAAATAAATAATCCAATTAGACTTGATGATGTTGCTGTTACCCATAATACAATAAAATATAACCAATAGAGTTCTTTAATTTCTAATATCGCGTTACCAATAAGTATGTAAATGCTAATTTGATATGCATTAATTGTAAGTACATAGATAAGTTTAGAGTTTAGATAAGCTATCGGGCTGAGATTTAAAAATGATTCTCTTTTCAATATCTTAAGATCTCTAAATATTTCAGCAGAGCTTATTATCAAACCTTGAAAAATGGAAATTACTACACTTATAAATAGGTATGCCGGTATATTATCATTGTTTATGAGATTGTATTGGTGGGTTTCAAAATCCGTTGCCTTTAAAAAAAAAGACATAATGATGGCTAGAACCGGAGAACTGAGTAAAAGCAAAAACATGTATGAAACATCAGTACCTCTGGTCATAAAGTTTCTAAGGGTGAAGATTGCAAACTGCTTTACGACTGATGGTTTTTTTGTCAATGAAGAAGGTAAAGGTGATTTTGTTTTTACTTCTTTTCTTGAGATGTATTCCTCTTGATAGTACTTATTCCACTCTTTACCATCAATGTTTCGCTTATCTGTTGTTTTTCCATTTTCATTCTTTGATTTGGAATACATTAAATGAAAGATTCTTTCGGGACTAAAGTTTCCAAGTCTTATGCTATCTTCTGAGGCTGAGTCCTCAAATTGTAAAATTTTTTTGAAATGTTTGACTGCCCAAATAGGATTTCCAAAATAAGTTGCATATCCGTATTGGTCTAGAACTAATAACTTATCAAATAAATAAAAGATATCAGATGAAGGCTGATGTATATTTATAATTACAATTTTCCCTGTAAGAGCTAGTTTTTTTAATAAATTGATAACAGAAAAAGCGTCTGATGAGGATAATCCAGATGTTGGTTCATCGAGAAAAAGGATAGTAGGTTGTCGTATGATTTCCAGTGCAATATTAAGCCTCTTGCGCTGTCCTCCGCTAATAATTTTATTTAACGGATTACCTACCCTTAAATCTTTTACCTCATATAGGTCAAGGTCACGTAATGTGTGTAATGCTAAATTAACTCGTTCTTTCTTAGTTAAGTCATTTCGACATAAGTGTGTATTAATTAAAAGATTTTGAAAAACAGTTAATTCCTCAATAAGCAGATCATCCTGGGGAACATATCCCAAATGTTTACGTAATGTTTCATAATCCGAATTCAGATCATAACCATTTATTAAAATTGTACCCTCATCTGCTTTTAAATTTCCATTAAGTAGATTAATAAGTGTTGTTTTACCACTTCCACTTGAACCAACTATTGCCATTAGATTTCCTGACGACACATCAAAGCTTAATGGTTTTATTCCTTGATTCGTATTTTTAAAGGTTTTTGAAATGTTCTTTACTTCGAGGTGTATAGGTTTAAAACTAGCTGATGTCTTACTAATAAAAAGTTCACTATAAAATATTGGGCATATGTTATCGCCTTCTATAATTCCTCCTAATGATAAATAGTATAGACGGTTTTTAAAAACTGATTGATTGTTTAAAACTAAAGTGTCACTTCCGTTGTATTGAAATAGAAATGCACCTATAGGTTCAATATAAAGGAACCATATATTACCAATTATATAATTACATTGATATATGTTGAATGTTTTTGGGAGAATTCGTTTAAAATCTCCTACAACTATTATATTATCTCTGTTTTTTATTAAATCTGTATCTTTTTTGCAAAAGCATGTTATATCATAAATAACATCATGGTTGAGATTAAATGTATTGCAGATTAGTTCTAATAAGTACTCAACTTCATGCCTATTGTTGTCATTTATAATGAATAAGCCATATTCTAATATTGCAATGTATACTTCATATTTTTGCTTTGTGTCTAATTCAGATTTAAGTTCCTCTAGTATATCAGTGCATTTTGAAATTTGTTGAGCAATATCAGCTTCCTTGATTGAATTCTTATGGCTGGTTTGAAATTTATAGTAATCAAGATATTCAAGTCTACTTTTGGTGGATAAAATGGGAGTCAGAAAAGAGTCAATATAAGAAATGTCAATTGAGTTAAAATCCAGGCTATTATATTTATTAAAAACAGTATAAAGCTCTATAATACTTATAATTGTTTTGCTTTTATAGAAAACCTCCATAGTGGTGTGTTAATAGAAAATGTAATTAATTGTCGATAATAATTAATTCTTGATACTGTTTTTATTGGTCTTATTCTTAATTATTGCTGATTACTTTTGGTGTTTTAGTCATTATGAAATTGATAATATCGAGTATTTAAGAAATAGTAATGTTTATTAATGATAAAAGCTAAAACTTATTAGTAATGTATTGCTTTTAGATACTTTTAGATACTATTTAATGAGCTTCTGGGTTGTTATTGAATTGATTAATAGTTGATTGTTAAAAGTGTAATTGTTTTAATGTGTTTAAATACGTTAATTCGAAACAAAGGTTTCATCAATAATTGCTAAGGTTTGATCGAAAGATAATATATAATACAGGTTAAGCATTTTATCGGGAAAATGCTAATTTGTTGAAGGCCTTGTTATATATGATTTGAGGTGAAATTATTAAAATAATAATAAGCGATTTGAAAAATTATAATAATGTAAATAAATAGTAATTAATCCAATTAAGTTTTAATTTAATTAAAGAATTGCTAGCTTTAATATAATATTTAAGGTGTATTAAAATACCAGAACAGATATTGCTATTATAAATTTTTGAGCATAATTTGACAAATCCAGTTAATGTGTTGAGAGTTGGGGAAGAAGCTATTCTTTGGATTGATAAATTAAAGAATTGAACTTCCTTACCAGTTCTGATTTTGCTTGATTTTAAATTACCAAAATATTCAGGTTTGGAAGTTTAAATTATATAAAGCCTAGTGAATTCCTAAATGTTGTTCCTGTTGTGGTTCTTACTAGTTCGACAGAAGATAATGATATAAAGCAGGCTAATAATCCTGGTGTTATTTCATATGTTGTAAAACCAGTAAATTTTGAAAAGTTTATTGAGGTAGCAGTGCAAATTGAACTCTATTGGAGAGTTTTAAATAAGCCTGGAATACGATAAATGTTAAAAATGAATCAGTAGATCATGAAAATTCTATTAATAGAAGACTCTAAGCTGGATGCTGAACTGACAATAGAAAAGTTAAGTTCAGAAATAAAAGACTGTCGTATTGACGTTGCAAATTCAGTTTCAGATGCAAAAAAATTATTATTGAATGATTATGATGTTGCAATAATTGATTACTATTTGCCAGATGGATATGGAACAGAGTTATTAACTGATTTTGCATTAAATAAAAAGCAAACTGAACTCATTATGTTGACTGGTTCTGAAAATGAAGAGGTTGCTGTAATTGCACTGAAAAATGGAGCCAAAGATTATATAATAAAAGAGGGAAACTATCTTGAGAGGTTAATAGAAGTTATTTCATTTCATAATAAAAAAAGAATTGAACGTGAAACGTATTTTAACGAGAAAATAAATGTTTTATATCTCTATCGTTACCAAGAAGATATAGAATTAACATTAGCGCACTTTAAGCGTAATGCATATAACTTTAACATTAGATTAGTCAATGATTCATCAGAATTACTTGATATTTTGCCTAAAAGCGTGAATGATCATGCTGATTACCATATTATATTAATTGATTATGATATACAAGGTTTGACTTCCATTGGATTAAGCAAAATTATACGACAGGAACGAAAATTAGATATACCAATTATTATAACAACACATCAAGGATCAGAAGAAGTTGCAATTAGAGCTTTAAACATTGGAGCAAACGATTACATTGTTAAAAGAGATAATTATCTTAATAAGCTTCCTTATTTATTAATGAGTTCATTTCATAGATATAAACTTGAAATCCAAAATAAGAAGCTGTTGGAGAGTGAGCAAAGGTTTAGACATATATTTGATTATGCAAATATTGGTAAAGCGATTGTTGGATTGGATGGTAAGTTGATTAAAGTAAATACCAAGCTTTGCAAAATGCTTGAAGAAGAGGAGCAAGAGCTTGAAGGTACATATCTGTTTAACTACATGCTTAAAAATGATATCTCATTTGTTAAGAATGTATTTTTTAGTTATAGATATGTTGATTTTCCAAGTAAAGAGATGGAAATCAGGTTGATAAATAAAGATAAGAAGGTAATATGGACATCTTTAACAATATCTTTAGTAAAAAAACTCAATAATGAATCTTTATATTATATAGTACATATTGAAGATATATCAGTTCGAAGAGATGTTATAGAAAGGAATAAGCAATTATCTATTTCGGTAGAACAAGGTCCGGCTATTGTATTAATTACTGATTTAAATGGGCAAATTGAATATGTAAATAAACGTTTCACCGAAATTACAGGATATTCAAAGAATGAGGTTATTGGTAACAATCCTAGAATTTTAAAGTCTGGTGAAATGAATTTATCTGATTATAAAATCTTATGGGACACGATTAAGAGTGGTAAAGTTTGGAAAGGAGAATTTTATAATCGTAAAAAAGATGGCTCATATTATTGGGAATCAACTTCTATTTCTCCTTTGATTGATGAAAAAGGTGTGATTACTCATTTTGTGGCTGTAAAACTTGATATTACAGATAAAAAAAGAGCTTTAGAGCGGATTAATAAATTAAATGAGAAACTAGAAGAAAGAGTAAAACAAAGGACAAAAAAACTACATGAAGCGAATCAAAAATTAGAAGTTGCAATACGTAATGCGGAAGCAGCGAATAGAGCAAAAACTGATTTTTTGGCAAATATGAGTCATGAAATAAGAACTCCTATGAATGCAGTTCTGGGTTTTGCTGATTTGTTAGATCGACAGATCACAAATCCTACTCAAAAAGCATATATACAATCAATAAAATCAAGTGGTAAGACTTTGTTGGGAATTATAAATGATATTCTTGATTTGGCCAAAATTGAATCTGGTAGGGTTCAGTTACATTTATCTCCAATAAACTTCATTGTAATGATGCAGGAAATTGAGGAAATGTTTAAGTTTAAAGCTATTGAAAAAGGCCTGCAGTTTTCTATTTCCCTTGATAATAAACTGCCAAAACAGATACTATTAGATGAATTACGCTTAAAGCAAGTTTTAATGAATCTTATTAGTAATGCCATCAAATTTACTCCAAAAGGATTTGTACAGGTTAATGTAAGTGTATTAGCGCTTTCAAACGATTCAGCGGACATACAATTTAGTGTTAAAGATTCTGGAATTGGTATTTCAGAGGAGGGTTTATTACGAATTTTGAAACCATTTGTACAAGAAGAAGGTCAAGATGATAAGTTTTATGGTGGAACAGGTTTAGGATTAGCAATTTCAGATAAGATATTAATGCTTCATAATAGTAAAATAAGAATTACCAGTAAAGTAGGCGAAGGTAGTACCTTTTCTTTTGAAATTAAAGATATTAGATTTTATGAAAATGAAATTTTAAAACCAGTACGAAAAATTGTTGATACTGATTCAATAGATTTTATTGGTCAGAAGGTCTTTGTCGTTGATGATGATAAAGAAAATAGAGATCTGATAGCTGGATTTTTGCATCAATATAATTTAAAAGTAGAACAAATTGAAAATGGCGAAATTGCGGTAAAACGAATTGTAAGTGATAAACCGGATTTTGTTTTTATGGATTTACGTATGCCAAAATTAGATGGTATTGAAGCTGTTAAATTAATTAGAAGAAGACTGAAGGATTACAAGATACCAATCGCATTATTAACAGCATCAGTATTTCACCAAAAAGATGAAATTTTAAAAATATTTAATGGATATCTTACTAAACCTTTGATGTTTGATCAGGTTATCGAATTATTGTGTCAGTTTTTAGAACATCAAAAAATTTCTTCACATAAGATTATTGATAAATATGAAAAAAATGTAAGTAATATTTTTAGTAAAGCTGATTTACTTGAATTGTTTAAAGATGAATTTGAATTGGTATTGAAATCCATTAATACAAGAAGAGGTAATAAAGAAATTAAACAATTAGCTAATGATTTACAGGTGTTTGGGAATGTTAATGATGTGAAAGATATTGTTGAATTAGGAAAAGAACTCGAAACGGCCATTATCTCATATAACATCGAAAAGACATTAAAAATACTGAATATATTGAATAGCTACATATAACCAAGTCATGGAATCTAAACAAGAAGCAATTGGGAAAATTCTAATTGTTGATGATAACTTAATAAATATTCAGATTTTAGGAAACTTGCTAGAAGCTGAAGGATATAGCACTGAGTTTGCCTTTAATGGAATTGATGCGTTAAGTTGGATTGAACATGAAAGTTTTGATTTGCTATTATTAGATGTTATGATGCCAGGGATGGATGGTTTTGAAGTATGTTCAAGAATAAGAGAAAATAATCAGTTTGATGATCTTCCAATTATTTTTCTTACAGCAAAAACGGATAGTGAAAGCACCGCAAAGGGCTTTCTTTTAAAAGCACAAGATTATGTGTATAAGCCCTTTGAGGTTAATGAATTATTGGCTAGAATTGCCACCCATATTGAACTAAAAAAAAGAAGAGATCAGCTTTTGACGCTTAATGTTATGCTGGAAGAAAAAGTTGAGCAGAGAACAATAGAACTTATTCATACTCAAAAACAATTAGAAAGAGCCAATAATGAACTTCTACAGCTCGATGATGCAAAAAACAAATTTCTAAGCATTATTGGTCATGAAATTAGAACACCTTTGAATGGAATAATTGGTTCAACTGAAATTTTAAAAAATCTGATTGATGATGAAAACCTTATTATGTCTCTTGAAATACTTGAATTGTCAGTTGATAGATTGCAACAGTTTTCTTATGATGCATTGTTGATATCATCAATTAAAACGGGAAGATATCAAACAAAAATTGAACTGATTGATATTGGCCAAGTCCTAAAAAATATATGTGTTAACTTGGAAAGTAAATTTCCACTAAAGCATATTCATTGGGAGATAGAAAATAATTTTAAAAATAATCAGTTTTGTGCCGATCAAAAATTGATAAAAGAGGTTTTAAAGAGGGTTATTGAAAATGCCATAGTATACTCTAATGATAATCCAATTATTAAATTTGAATCAAGAAGAAGGGCTAACACTTTGGAACTTGTTATTAGTGATAATGGGGAAGGTTTTACAAAGGAAATGCTTGATAATGATGTGTCATTATTAAATCCGAGTAAGACACATATCGACCAAAATATAGGTTTAGATCTTTATTTGTCTAAATTAATTATGGAATTTTTAAATGGCAATTTGGAATATGGCAATACTAATGATGGGGCCTATGTGTTATTAAAAATGACAAATTGTAAAGATTAAAAAAATATTTTATATTTGGTGTGAAAAATTAGCATGAATTAATCAAAAGAATTTCAATTAGTTAACAATTAAAGCAACCATAATAATATTGATCGCTCCCAATTGTAATATTAATGGTTGCTTTGTTTTTTTATTTTATAGATTAACTTTGTTTGAGGTCAAATATTAAAAACGAGACTATATAGAGACCTACTGTTTTTAATGAGTTCTAAATTATTAGTAATAAGCGTATAATGAGGTGGGTTCAAGTCCCGCCTTGGGCACAAACAAAAACTCCCGGTGATTCTCAGGCGGGAGTTTTTTTATGTAAAAAATTAACTTCACAATTTTATTATGTTTTCAGATTTATGAAATTTATATGTTTGAGAAAATGAAACTACAGCCAAAAAACATTATAAAATATAAAATTTGTACTAGTATCTAGCAGAATATTTTATGTTATTCTGAATATCGTTAGCTATATTTAGATTTGAAAAACCACATAACTAAATTCAAATCTTTATGTACCAATCGGGCCCTAATGTTTTTATTAGTAAAAGGTATATCTCAGTCTTATTCTTCTTTCATGTTGCCTTTTTTATTACAGCCCAATCGTGGGAATCAGATATTGTAAAAAAACTTTCCCTTCATCAGGCTGTTAATCATAACGAAAAAATATTTGTACAAACCGACCGGCCCGCTTATTTACCTGGCGAAACCGTTTGGTTCAGTGCATTTGTCATGAACGCTGCATCGCAAAAATTAAATCTTACCGAAGTTGTATTGCATGTTGAGTTGCTTAAACCTGATCAATCGATTTCCTCAAAGGATATGTTTAAAATTGAGGAAGGTAAAGTATCTGGCCAAATTGATTTAAGATATGGAGTTAAGCCAGGTAAATATTATTTGGTAGCATATACTAATTGGATGCGTAATGCCGGGAGTGCATATTATTTTTCGAAAGAAATAATCATTGTTGGCTCCAGATCAAATGTATCTGCCGATTCTAATGTATTGTCATCGAGTGTGATGGATGATGGATCGCAAGTAGAGCTTGAAAAAACTGAATCAAAGTTTAATATTAAATTTTATCCCGAGGGAGGTGAATTGATTGCTGGTGTCAATACAAAAGTTGCATTTGAGGTAGTAGATGAATTAGGTTTACCTATTGATTTTATGGGTATGGTAGAAGATGAAACCGGGCAGATTGTTGCTGCAGCAAAGACCTTATGGCGAGGGAAAGGTTTTTTTATGCTTAATCCTCAACCTGGTAAAAAGTATTTTATAAGGCAAACCGGCGAAATCGAAACCTTAAATAAAGAACCATTACCTGAGGCTCTTACGTCAGGTTTAACCATGGCTGTTACAGATAAAGGTAAGAACAAGCCTGTACAAATAATGATATCCAGAATTGGTGCACTCACCTCGGATAGTACTGCTTTTCTTTTGGCAACTCAAAATGGTCAACCCAAGAATGCCATGAAGATAGATTTGACAGAAAGAGAGTCTGTTGCTGTTTTATTGGAGAAAACAGAATTTAATAATGGTATTGTTCAGCTTACTTTATTTGATTGTAATAAACTACCAAAGGCAGAACGATTATTGTTTGTTAAGAAGGATGATGCACTAAATATTGCACTTCGAGAAGTTAAGTTGCCTGCTTCTGGCAGGGATGCTGTTGAGATGGAACTTCAAGTTACAAATGCTGATGGCCTGCCGGTTGAAGGAAACTTTACTGTTTCGGCAACCGATGCTGAAAGAGTTCCTGATCAAAGTTATCAATCACCAAATATCATGCAATATCTTTCATTGTATTCCGATTTGCCAGATTTGAAAGTGAATGAATCGGTGCTTTTCGAAGATTCTGGTGAAGGTAATTTTAAGTCGGAATTATTAATGTTGACAAATGGATGGCGAAGATATAAATGGGAAGAGGTTATAACTGATACCATTGCTATTCCTGAGTATCTTGAAGAGCCTGGTATATATGTGAAAGGCAAAGTTCGATCGTTATGGGGGAAAGATAAAGTGCCGGAAGGTGCCGAAGTAACCATGGTTGCAGGTAGTGTTTTTGATAGCTATAATGAGAAAGTGAATAAAAATGGTGAGTTTACCTTTATAATGAGCGATTTCTATGATAGCAAAAGGGTTGTTGTACAAACAAAAAATAAAAAGGACGCAAAAAGAGATTATAAGATAGATATTCAAACCAGCTATCAGCCACAACCTGCAGATCAGTTCAGTTATCTCACCAATGCTTATTGTTCTGATTCTAATGCAGAAACAATTAATATTGAAGATATACGATTAACAAGAGACTTGCTGGAAAAGGAATTAGCAAGAGTTGTGATTGAAGACACCTTTGTGGTAACTACAGATGTAGCCATTGATGAGGTTGATGTGAAGGCAGAAAGCAAGAAGTCGGCAAAGGGAATTATGAATCAGAAATATGGTGCACCAGATTATTCAGTTGGAGAAACCAAAATAGGTGAATTAATGGGAGAGATGCCTTGGTATGATGGCATATTCAGCTTGCTCTATGAAGCATTTCCTGAACTGCGAATAACAACATCGAATGTTGGTGTTGACGGAAGCTCTGTTGAGTTAACAAGTAATGGAATGGAAATAGTGGAGTATTCCTCTACAACGACGGTTAGTTTTCAACTGATTGGAAAAAGAAGACATCGTTTCTTTGTTTATGTCGATGGCAAAATGGTTGGAGCTTCGAATACCAAGGGTATAATGAGTGGGATGTTAGGAACATATTCTATTGATGATTTGGTAACGCTGGATCCCATGGAAGTTAAATCAGTTGATTTAGTCTTTCCGGATACTCCCAATGCAAAGGCTTTGTTAACGGGTGATGCTGAGTTTTTTAATAATGAAGATATCGATTGGACAACGCTTGAAGGTCAGATAGAATATACCGTTAAGGGTACTGAAGAAGTTTCAACGCCGGTGGCGATTCTTTCGATTTATACTCAGGCTGGTGGTGGTCTTTATAGTACCATTGCCTACAAAGGTATTTCTAATGTTACATTACACGGATTTAAGAGAGTAAAAGAATTTTATCATTTCGATTACTCAACAAGCATTAAGGATAGTATACTTTCTGATGAAAGAAACACCTTAGCCTGGTTTCCTGATGTGGAAACTGACATTAATGGTAAAGCTCCACTGAAGTTTTATGCTTCAGATGTGTCCAATAAAATAAGGTTGGAAATCAATGGTGTGTCAGATAAAGGTGAGGTTGGTAGTTTACTCTATTATACACCAGATTCTCTGTTTACTTCTCAACAAACGTTGGAACCTAAAAGGGAACTGATAAATCAGCAACCGTTTGATCCACTATATAAGGCTCATCTGTTCTTACCCGACAGAACCCCGGTATCTTATGCGAAAATAAGCACGGATCAGAATGATTGGAGCGCATTTACCTCAGCTGATGGTTTGTTTCCTGTTGAGGAAAATATAATTCATCCAACCAGTACTATAAAGATTGAGAAAGCAGGATTCAAGTCTTTAAAATGTACTTATCAGGATTTGTTGGATACTGATAAAACCCTTGAAAAAGAAGAGATTATACATTCATCAGATGATGCATTAGAAATTATTAAAAAGCTCTATCGGAGTCGATTTAAAAACAGAAACTCGAAGAAGATATACTTCAAAGGTGCCTATCGTGAGAAAATCTTCGATAATACTTATTTGCATAGTTTAAAAGATTTAGGTTTTATACAAATGTGGCCGAATATGGCTGAAGAAGCTATTCCGATAGAGACAAATATTACAGGCAGGCAAGAATATCATTCAATCGATTATAGTAGAAAAATTAACTTCACGCCTCTTAAACGGAATGATGTAATTCCTCAATTAGATCCTGTTTGGTTTTTGGAGTCTTTTCTCGATCTTAATTTTCAGAAGGCGTATGAATATATTCTTGTTGGAGAAACACAATTTCAAGGGCGCAGAATGTATCGTATTCATTTCGATCAGTATAATGATGTCAACTATGCTTTTTATCAGGGTGAATTATTGATAGATGCGGAGACATATGGTCTAGCATGGGCTTCGTGGCGCTTTAGTGATAAAGCTAAAAAATACATTATGCCTGATATGTATCTTGTGAGTGCACGGAGCAGTGAAAATTTTGAAGTGGTAAGAGAACAACGTGAGATGACCTGGAAGTTTAATGGAGAAACATGGGATCCGGACTTTAGCATTTATAATGTTTCTTTCTATCGGAATGGAGAACTTAAAAAGATTGAACAGGAAACGGTTTGGAAACCAATTTCTCAGGATGAATTTAAAGTGTTTAAGGATAAATTGCCAAAGAAGTGGAATCAGATAAACGAAACGAAAAAAGAAGTCGAATATAGCCCGGCTCAATGGAGGAATAATCAGCTTTTACCGCCAGACTTGAGTATTATCAATCAAATTAAATTTTTAAATGAGGTAACCAGGTTTGTTGAGGAGACCAAATAATTTGAGCTTATGAAAGAATTTCTCCTTATCGTTTCCCTATTATTTGGTGTGTTGTTGCAAGTTGAAGCATATACCATATCTGGTGAAGTAAGAGATTCGTTGACCAATCAACCAGTTGAATTTGCCAATATTTATATTGATGGAACCACTATAGGTACGATCACTGGTGAGGATGGACAATTTGAATTAACTTAT
This sequence comes from uncultured Carboxylicivirga sp., assembly GCF_963674565.1. Classification (NCBI taxonomy): domain Bacteria; kingdom Pseudomonadati; phylum Bacteroidota; class Bacteroidia; order Marinilabiliales; family Marinilabiliaceae; genus Carboxylicivirga; species uncultured Carboxylicivirga sp. The sequence continues at coordinate 1,994,072 of NZ_OY771430.1, read as the reverse complement.
GATATGGATTACTCTCAAATAGTAATCAGTCATATCAGTTATGAGAGTAGAATTGTAGATATTGATAGTAAAAAAGAACAGTATTTGTCAATTCGTTTAAATCCTAAAAAGATAGATATTCAGCAAGTAACGGTAGAAAGCATTAATCTTAGGGCTGCCAATATGGAATATTTTAAGAAAGTATTTCTGGGTGTTGATAAATGGGGTAAAAAGGCTCAAATACTAAATGATAGTGTTCTGTATTTTGATGTTCAATATGCTGAAAAATTCTTTATTCCCGGCAAAGGACCCTATGAGAAATTTATTGCCACGGCAACTGAACCACTGAAAATTCTTTTACCTGATTTAGGATATGAGTTGCGCTACGATCTGGTAACTTTTCGTGAACAGTTTAATACTGATATTCGGCGTAACTCAATTCGAATAGTAGGTTACTCGTTTTTTAAAGAGTTGGAAATTAATTCAGAACGAAAAGAAAAGAAGTATTTAAAAAACAGGAAAGAGGCATATTACAATTCAACCATGCATTTTGTGCGCTCTATGTACGAGAATACATTAAGAATGAATGGATTTTTAATTCTTGAAACAGATACAGTTTCGAATCCTGAAGGTCCGCAATATAAAACTTTTGAATTATCGACTTGTGGTTGTGCTGATTTTATGATGCATGAAGCATGGTTAAGCGGTTTAAAAGGGAAGGAATATGAAATACTCTATTTCTACAGGGGAAAAGAACCTCTAAATCTGCTCTTAAGGAAGATTAACTTTAAAGATCCCAGAATAAAAAACTCAAGATGTTATATGATGAAAGATATTTGTGTGATTAGGAAGGATGGATCTTTGCCTGGCGGAGAAATAATATTTGATGGAGATATCATTAATAAAAGAATGGGAGCAGCCTTGCCTCTTGATATAAAGTTCGAAAACTAAACTATATTAATTATTTTAATCTTAAACCCAGACCCATAATGAGACAATTAATTTTAATTATTTTCCTATTACCTATCCTGGTTCATTGTACACATCAGGATTCAAAGGTTATAATCAAATCTACCACTGATTTATTAGATATAAAAGATGGTAACCGACTTATCAGGCAAAACTGGAGAATCAGTCCACAGATCAAGCCTGACATCTTTAAAACAAGCTCAAAGGAAGTTACCTTTTACACCGACCTTGATTCAGCAACGTTTAAGGTTGGACCGGGTAAAGACAGTGTTGATTTTATTATTGTATTAAATGATAAGGATACAGCATTTACAAGAATCAAGTATGTTTTGCCTTATCTCGATAAGCTCAAAGCTGCGGCTGAATATAGTTTTGTGGATACGATTGATCTTCCCGCTTTTACTTATCAATCCGAGAGTGATTCAGTTCTGGTAAATCTTCGCAAACATTATAATCTGGATTCCATTGCTGGACGGGGAAGCGAAGTAAACCGAATGATTAATCTTATGTATTGGGTTCATAACGAAGTAAGGCACGAAGGAAGTAGTTATAATCCGGATAGTAAAAATGCGATCGATTTAATTAACACATGTGAGTCGGAGGAAAGAGGCGTTAATTGCCGAATGATGGCCACAATCCTAAACGAGTGTTATTTGGCAATGGGTTATCCATCCCGATACATAACCTGTATGCCCAAAGAAGAAGAATTTGATGACTGCCATGTGATTAATATGGTTTATTCAACTCAGTTAGATAAATGGATTTGGATGGATCCAACATTTGCTGCCTATGTAATGGATGAAAAAGGTGAATTGTTGGGCATTGAAGAGGTAAGAGAACGACTGATTAAGGATCAACCTTTAATCTTGAATCCTGATGCGAACTGGAATAATCAGGTAACACAAACCAAGGATTATTACCTAGAAAAATACATGACTAAGAATTTGTATCGTTTTAGTGTTCATGTTAATAGCAGGTATAATTCCGAAACCAGAGGTGTTTATCCAACCATTGAATATATTGAGTTATTACCTGAGAATATTGACTGGAAGGTGGAGCCTATTACAGTTTGGACAAATGAGGTAACACTTGTGAAACATACTACTTACCGGATTAGTGATCCCACTCAATTCTGGCAAGCACCCTTATAATACCTATGACAAGATATTATGAAGTAGGAATATAAATGAGTAAGATAGCATACTGATTTGTATATCAGTACTACTGAATATCACACAACAAATCTAAACCCTTAAAAAATGAACAAAACATTAATTGCACTATTTTGTAGTGTTTTCTTATTTACGAATTTATTATTTGTAAAAGCAGGTCAAAAAACAATTGTTGCAACCCACCAGGTAAATGGCCTTTCAATTTCCATTGACAGCCGCCAGGAGTTAATAAGTATTGTGCAATATCTAGGTGATTACTTTCGTCTTAATAAGTTTAATCTCGAATACAAAAAATCCATCGATCAATACTTTGAGAAATATAAAGATCATGAAGCTGTTTTGTTTGTGAAAGAGCTTTCGCAAAAAGGTTTTACTTATGATGCTCCGCCGGCTACGATGCTTTACCTGTCTGATGAATTGAATGTTGATAAGGAAATTCCTGAATATCTGTTGCGTCGCATTGGAGGGGAGGAGCAACTAAAGAAATTTGTTTCGCTTTTAGCACAGTTTGTTGAGGATACTCATTTTAATGAATTCATTGAGTCACATCAATCATTCTATAAAGGTTTGGTCGATAATATGGCTACTCAATTAATCGATTTTAATGAGATAGAAAACATCGAAAAGTTCTATGGTAAAAAGCAAAATACCTATAATATTATCTTATCATGTTTAAATAGTGGTAATTATGGTCCAGGTGTAAGTGTTAAAGGTAAGCTTGATATTTACAATATCATGTCGCCCAGAAAAGAAGAAAACGGACAGCCCGTTTTTGGACAGATAAATGATATTGAGTATTTGGTTTGGCATGAATTCGGTCATTCATATGTGAATTATCTGACTGAGGAAAACAATGATTTGGTTGAAGGATACAAACAGTTATTGAATCCCATTAAGGATCAAATGAAAAAACAGGCCTATGGCAGTTGGACTACTGTTGTAAATGAGCAGGTGATTAGGGCGGTAACGACCTTTTTAGCGAAACAGAAATATGGAAATGAGATTGCTGAAAAAGTTATGTATAAAGAGGTTGGCAGAGGTTTTATTTATACCGAGCCAATGATGAAAGCCCTGGAGATATACAGTAATAACAGAAGCAAGTACTCAACATTTGCCGATTATTATCCAACTCTTATCAAGACTGCCTTTGATGATGCAAAAACAAACGACTATACTGTACAATTTATGATTAGCATCAATCAAACTTTTGCCAATGTTGATTACATTGTTGTTTCGGAAAAAGAAGATGGTAATGAAGGTGAGATTTTGAATTATGTTATAATGGTTAGAGATAAGTTTATGAAGGATAAGCAAATTATTACTGATAAAGAGGCGCTTGATATGGATATAAGTCAATATTCTTTCATGATTTATGGAACTGAAAAGAATAATTTGTTATTGAAAAAGTTTAAAACTACTCTTCCGATTATAACTTCAGAATCTTCAATCAAAGCTGATAAAGAATATGAACTTAGCGATGGTAAAGCAATATTTAATATGCAAAATCCAGCTAATCCTGAAAAGTATTTATTGATATACACAGCCCAGAAATCGGATGGAATAGTAAATATTAACAATGTTTTTCATGGACCTACAAACTATGTCGTTTTCAGAGATCGTAATAATGTATTAAAATCCGGCACGTTAGTGAAAGTAAAAGAAGGATGGAAGTGTTTGTAATTTATAATGATGATCTAGAAGCTTGTTAAAACTAACTCTGATTTTCTCATCTGCGAGAATCTTATACTTTTGTACTACTTTCAGTTTATATTGAAAACAATTGGCTGATTAAAATTATTTAGAATTAAGGATGATAATAAAAGGAAGAATGAAAAAGTTTGGTTTGGTAAAAAGATCGCTGGGAGTGTTTTTATTGGCAATTACTGCATTAAGTTGTATCAAAGAAAATGATGTGACTGAAACGTATGATGCCTTGAAGCAATTAGAAATTGATCAGGCAATAATAGCAGATTATATTGCAGATAATGGAATAGATGCAACCGAAATTATTTACAATGGAACAGCCTCGGGGGTTTATTATTATAATCATGAGATAGCGGATGAGTCAGATACAGAAAAACCTACCAGTACATCTGAAGTCACTGTTGCATATAAAGGTTATCTGTTGGATGGAACCGTGTTTGACAGTACCGATGAAGGTGAATCTATTTCTTTTATTCTTAGTGGTTTAATTGCTGGCTGGCAAATTGGTATTCCAGTTATGAGTAAAGGAGATAAATTAACATTGATTATTCCTTCGCCATACGGTTATGGTCCTTATGCTGCAGGGGTAATACCCGCTAATTCTGTTTTAATATTTGATATTGAACTAATTGATTTTACAAATTAGATTTGAGCTAAGAAATAATTTAAAGGTGCGGATTTATCCGCGCCTTTTTTGTTATCTAAGGGTTTGTGGCAGCATATTAAAATGTCATAAGAGGTTAGAATTGATTGAAAAGATTTGAAAACAAAAAATCCCGGAAGCATGTTTATACGTTCCGGGATTTGGTGTAATTATAATCTATCAATCATCAAGTATTAATATAACTTATTCAAGTTGAAAACTGGTATGTTTTATTCCTTCACGATTATATGTGTATAAAACGTGAATGGTTTTATCCGATGTTTGTATAATGGCAGGATAGCTGAATTGCCCTTTCTCCTTATTTTCAAGATCAAACAAATGATTCCAGTTGATACCATCAAATGAATATTCAACATCCAGTACATTACGACCGTAAAACCAGTCTGGGCCCTGTTTAAGCGGATTGTTAACCATCAAAAACAGGTTTTGATCAATGGCAATGGCATCAATACCCGAGTTTGAATTTACTACATCCAGAGTATCCAGAGCCGACCAGCTTGCACCATTATCTTCCGACCAAGATGAGACTATTTTATTATGTCTGCTACGGCAAAGCATCTGTACCTGCCCTTTTTTATGCGGGATAAAAGTTGGTTGAATCACATCCAGTTCTTTTGGATTAGGTACTTCAATTACCTCCCACGAATCAGTTGCCTCGTTATAAGTTTCGTTGTGCACTCTCCATATATCGTCCTCAATACCTTCGGTGCTCGATCCGCATAGTATTATTCCCGGGGTTAGTTCAATAGGCTTATTTCTGATAGGGCCATAGATACCTTCAGGCAGATATTCAGGCTCAGACCATGATGAACCTTCGTCATCAGACGTAATCATAGCTCCAAACCACTCGCGTGGATTTTTACCAACTTTATAAAACAGGTATAATCGATCACTTTGACTTTTGAATAAAACCGGATTCCAGCAAGGTAAAGTATCTCCATCGATTACGGGTGGATTAATAAGGCATTGTGGCTGCAACCATTTAATACCATTAAACTTAGTTAAATAGATACCTACATCATTAGCCCCTTCGTAGCTACCACCAAACCAGGCTGCAATAAGTCGGTTGTGACTGATTTCTTCTATTGTTGCAGCGTGGCAAGCTTCAGTAGGACAGCTTCCAAATATAAAGCCTGATCTCACATCGGTAACTCCAACTTTCTTTGTACAGGAGCTAAATAAGAGAATAATAAATATAAAAGGATATATTGCTTGTTTTTTAGTCATTATCTTATTAATTGAGAATAAGGTCTGTTTTCTGGATTTTTACCGTATTCCATGTTAGGGGTATTACCCATTTCAAAAATTAATTCACCACCGTTCATTATTTCTTTATATGTAATAAAGGTTTCATTTAATTCGATACTATTCAGTGTAGCTTTTTGAATGTATACGTTTTCTTTGCTTTGGTTTACTGCTTTGATTGTAAATGATTTATTATCTGGCAAAGTAATGGTGGCTTTATCAAATAAAGGTGAGCCAAATACAAATACACCATTAGCAGGATTTACCTGGTAGAGTCCCATGGATGATAATATGTACCAGGCCGACATTTGACCGCAATCTTCATTACCGCAAATGCCATCGGGTTGATCGGTAAACATTTCATCCATAATTCTGCGAACAAGCTTAGCTGTTTTCCATTGTTGACCGGCATACGAATACAAATATGGAATATGATGACCCGGTTCGTTGCCCTGGGCATACATACCAATCAATCCGCTAATATCTGGTGATGCCATATGGCCCATATCACCCTCTACAATAAAAAGACTATCCAGTTTGGTAGTAAAAGCTTCGTCCGATCCAAACAAGTTGATTAAACCTTTTACATCATGAGGCACCAGCCAGGTATATTGCCATGCGTTGCCTTCGGTATAATCACCCCATTCGTGTGTCGATTCAAACGGATTGAATGGAGTACGAAAGTTACCATCTTCCATTATGGCACGCATAAACTGCTTTTCCTTGTCAAAATATTTCTGATATGCCTGTGCTCTTGTGTTATAGTAATCGGCTACTTCTGATTGATTAAGAGAAGTGGCAAGCTGAGCTGTACACCAATCTGCAATAGCATATTCCAAAGCTTTCGAAACGGATTCTTTTTCCAGTTCTGCCGGGATGAATCCTTTCTCTTTAAGGTATTTTACTCCATAGTTATCGCGCATAGATGATGCCTGCATTGCTTCCAGTGCCAATGTCTTATCAATACCTGGGAGTCCTTTAAAAATAGCATCAGCTACTACAGGTATAGCAGGAAATCCAACCATACAATCTGTTTCATTGCCATGTAAGGGCCAGATTGGAAGTTTACCCTGCTGCTGGTAGATGGCCAGCATAGAGTTAATCATATCAGACACTCTTTCAGGTTGAGAAAGGGTATACAAAGGCTGTGCGGCTCTATAGGTATCCCATAATGAAAATACAGTGTAATTATTGAATTCAGCATTTTTATAAACCTCTTTGTCAGTACCCCGATAATCACCATTGGCGTCATTAAACAATACCGGCGCGGTGTATGCATGATATACAGCAGTATAAAAGGTTCGAAGCTGAGCTTCATCAGCTGATTCAACCACTATTTTCGAAAGTTCTTTATTCCATTTATCCTTAGCTTGAGCAACTACATTATTAAAATTCCAACCTTCATTTTCCTTTTCGATATTGTTTAAAGCATTTTCTGTACTTACCGGTGAAACTCCAACTTTCAAAAATACTTCTTCGTTGGCTTTTGTTTGAAAGGTCAATACAGCTGTAATACTATCTTTAATTGCACTGGTCCCTTCTACAGTTTTTTTACCATCGAAGAGCTGAGTCTGGCTAAATGGTTTGCTTGATTGAACTGCAAAAAACAATATCTGATCTTTAGCCCAACCATTCGATTTACGATATCCAACAATTGTGGTATCGTTAACAACAGTTATAGATGATTGGCCCGGACGATCCCATCCAATACCACGAGCCAGATTAATGGCTATGTGTGATTGCTTATTCTCAGGGAAAGTATATTTGTGAAAAGCTGTGCGTTCTGTTGCTGTTAGTTCTGCCAGTATTTTATAGCGAAGTAATTCAACACTGTAGTAACCGGCTTCAGCCTTTTCTTTATCATGCGTATAAAATGATGCATAACCTCCCAATGGATCTTTTTGAGAACCAGGTGTTGATTTTACTTCTCCTGTAAACGGAGTGATCAGGATATCTCCTAAATCACCAATTCCGGTTCCACTCAGGTGAGTTTGTGAAAAACCTGTTAGAATGGAATCAGAATAATGGTATCCGGAACACCAATCCCATCCCCAGGTGTAGTTGGTAGGACCCGTCTGTACCATTCCAAAAGGAACATGTGCACCCAAAAAAACGTGTCCGTGATAATCAGTTCCTATATAAGGATCGACATACTGTACCAGTGACGAAGGTTGTTTACTCTGATTGTCACAGCATCCAATTATTACAGTTGCCAGAAAGACTGCAATACTGACTTTGTATATTAATCTATTCATTATAAATGCTATTTTAAGGTTATTTTATTATAAAAGAGTGTTCAAGAACTGATTCTGCTGAGTTTTTTGAAACAAGGATTTTATATTCGCCTTTATATAATTGCCATTTACTGTGTTTCAAATCCCATTTTTGCAAATCATTCGTGTTTATTGTAAAAGTCAGATCGGTAGATTGATTGGCTTTGATGCCTGCGCGTTTAAACGCTTTTAATTCTTTTAATGGCATTCTTTCCAAATTGGGATACTCAATGTAAACCTGTATCACATCATCTCCATTATAATCACCGGTATTACTCACCTTTACCTTGAAGGTGATATCCTGGTCTTTTTTATATGTCTTATTTGGTTTACTTAACCATGTGTAATCGAAATTGGTGTAGCTTAAGCCAAATCCAAATGGATAAGCTACTTCACCACCAAAATATCTGTAGGTTCTGTTTGCCATATTGTAATCTGTATATTCAGGCAGGTCTTGAAGCGATTTATAAAATGTTAGAGGAAGCTTTCCGGATGGGGAAACATCACCATAAATTATATTAGCCAAAGCTGTACCTCCTTGTTCGCCAGAATACCACGAATAGATGATAGCATCGGCATATGGCGCTACTTCCTCAACATCCAAAGCACTTCCGGCAGTTAATACGGCAATAATTGGTTTGTTGTGCGAAGCTCTTAGCTTTTTTAAAAACATAAGATGCGCTTCAGGTAAACTTAAACCTTCTTTATCACCACCGCTTGGAGATAAAAAGGCATCACCTTCTTCGCCCTCAAACAAAGGAGTAAGACCTAATACTACCACTGAAACGTCGGACATACCTGCTCCCCAGATTCCACCAAAATGAGTAGTATCAGAATAGCTACAGCCAAAATCATACTGTACTGCTGTTCCGGGGCCTGCTTTTTTTACTAATCCTTCAGCATATGTAACCATATTACCCGACATGCCATGATAATTTCCAACCAATACACTAATATTGGCTGCATTCTCACCTAATACCATCATCGAACCTGTTTTACTCTTGTCTAATGGTAAAATACCATCGTTTTTTAACAGAACCATACTTTTTTCTGCTGCTTCAATAGACAGATCCACATGGTAGGCATTGTTAATACTATCGGGACCAAAGGTAGTGTAGGGTGATTCACAAGGATCATCATAGAAACCCAGTTTTATTTGGGTAATCAGTGTTTTATATATCGAATTATTGATATCATCTTCAGTAATTAAACCTTTCTCAATGGCTTCCATGGCATCTTGCTGAAGGATAGGAGAACAATCCATATTAACACCTTGCTTAATGGCTGCAGCTGCCACACCTACCCTTGTTGGTATACTTTTATGGCGAAGCCAGATGTCGTCTAGTGCCCAGCAATCTGTTGTAATCTGTCCGTCAAATTGCCATTCTTTGGTTAATATGGTTTCCAGAAGGTTTTCGGATGTACAACAAGGCTGATCGTTCAGTCGGTTGTAACCACACATGATTGCTGAAACACCGTTATCAACCAATACTTTAAATGCGGGAAGATAGGTTTCACGCAAATCTTTCTCGTCAACAATTGCATTGAATTCATGACGAATGGCTTCGGGACCACTATGGGCAGCAAAGTGTTTAGCACAGGCTGATATTTTGTACCTGTTTGGATCATCGCCCTGAAGCCCTTTTACAAAAGCAGTACCCATTATACCAGTAAGGAATGGGTCTTCACCATACGTTTCCTGACCACGTCCCCAGCGAGGATCGCGGAATATATTAATATTAGGAGTCCAAAAGTTAATTCCTAAATATTGAAGGCGCTTATCTTTAGCAATTGCCATGTTGTGTTTGGCTCTGGCTTCGGTAGATATAGCATCCGCAACTTTATTAACCAGTTCAGGATCAAAAGTAGCCGCTAAGGCAATAGCTTGTGGGTATACCGTTGCCTGTCCGGCACGTGCAACCCCATGTAATCCTTCGTTCCACCAATTATACGAAGGTATTTGCAATCTTTCCACTGCTGGCGAAGAATAGCCCAGGAGTGAAATTTTCTCTGCCAGGGTCAGTGCATTTAATAGGTCATTGGCTCTTTCATCAATCGAAAGGTTACAATCTCTGAATTTATAATGCTGGCTATAAATATTATTTGACAACATTATTGAGAGTGTTGCCATAAAAAGTTGAATGATTGATAGTCTTTTTTTCATTATTTCAGTTTTTATAATTGATGAAAAATCAACGATGTATATAGTATAGCTTATCAGTTGATATAAAACCTTAGTTCAAGTTCCTATTTTTTTCTGGTTTTATTAAAATATTTTAAATATTCCTTTTATTCCCTTGTAAACAGCTGGTTGACTGGCTATATTGTGTGTTTTGATATTGACAAATGTAGAAAATATTAATAAAGAATTAAGAACTTTAGTAAAAAATTAATAAAAGATTTGTTTTAAAAATAAAAATATATACTTTTACATCATCTAATCGTTGAAAATTATAAGTAAAGTCTATGGGATATTTACAATTTGATACTAAAGTCGCAGAACAACTAGAAGGAGTTGAAAAGAAGAAATTCATTCAACAAATTCGAATTGTTAAGACTTTATATGTAGATGGCCCGCAGACGACTGCTAAATTATGTAAGAGATTACGAATTAGTACGCCAAACATGGTGGCTATTATGGCTGAGATGTTTGAGCGTAATATTCTTGAAAAGAAGGGGCAGGGAAAATCGATTGGAGGAAGAAAACCGGATTTATATGGATTGGTAGCTGATAGCTTTTATATTCTGGCTGTAGAAATGAGTATATACAAAGTAAGTATTGCTATTTTTAATGCTGAGAATAATCAGATTACTGAAACAGAAGAATACTCGGTTGAATTAAATAACAAGAAAGAAACACTGGATGAAATACTGGAATTGATCAATTCATATATCGATCGTTCTGGTCTTGATAAATCAGGGTTTTTATCAGTGGGTATTAGTATGCCCGGATTAGTTGATTCAGTTAAAGGTATCAATTATACCTATCTGAATTTTGGGGATAAACCAGTTACCGAATTAATGGAAGAGTCAATTGGTTGTCCTGTTTTTGTAGAAAATGATGCCAAAGCAATGGCATTGGCTGAATTCAGATTAGGCAGTGCAAAAGGAAAGAAAGATATTCTGGTTTTATATCTCGATTGGGGAATCGGTTTAGGAATGATATTAAACGGAAATCTTTATCGGGGAACTTCAGGTTTTGCGGGTGAATTCAGTCATATTCCAATGGTGGAAAATGGTAAGTTGTGTCGATGTGGCAAACTTGGGTGTATCGAGACTGTCGCTTCAGGAATCAGAGTTTTAGAACTGGCAGAAGAAGGAGTTAAAGAAGGTAAAACTTCTATTAAACTCGATACGAAAAATCCGAACATAAAATCGTTGGAATTAAAGAATATAATTAAGTCAGCTTTGGGAGGAGACCAGTATGCGATAAAGATATTGCATGAAACAGGTTTGAATCTTGGTAAAGCAATTTCCATATTAATACAGCTATTTAATCCAGAACTTATTGTTTTATGTGGAATGTTGGCGCAATCTGGCGATTTAATAACAACGCCAATTCGTCAGGGTATCAATACGCATGCAATGAAACAGATAAGTGAACAATCGAAAATTGTTGCTACTCAATTTGGAGCAAATATCGGTATGTTGGGTGCTGTTGCGGTTGTAATGGAAAATGCTTTTGAGAAGTATTTAACTAACTAGAAAGATCCTAAGTTTTTATGAGGGGATATAGCTTCAGGCTATACATAATAACTTTTTAAGAAAAGGAAGATAATGAATAAAGAGTGTTACATCGGTGTTGATGTAGGTGGCACAAAGATGCATTTTGCCTATGTTGAAGGTGGGAAAGTTGTAAAACAATTTAAAACATCAACCGACGCATATAGGGGTAAGTCTGAGATTATAAATGATCTGATAAAGGGAATTGAAAATCTTATGGACGAGAAGGTTGCAGGTGTTGGAGTTGGAGTTCCAGGATTAATTGATGTTGAAAAAGGAATTGTTTATAACGTTCAAAATATACCAGCCTGGAAGAATGTTGAATTAAAGTCAACACTTTCAGAGTATTTTAATTTGCCTGTGTTCATCGGAAATGATGCTAACTGCTTTTTATTGGGAGAGAAATTTTACGGCAAAGGTAAAGCTTACTCTGATTTGGTAGCCTTAGCTATGGGAACAGGTGTTGGAGCCGGTGTTTTAGTTAATGATAAACTGCATATTGGTAATTTATCAATGGCGGGTGAATTTGGAGGTATTGGTTATAAGGATGCTGATTTTGAAAACTATTGCAGTGGTAAGTTCTTTCAACGTACCTGTAAAAGTACAGGTAAAGAGATAGCTGAAAAGGCAATGGCAGGTGATGCGGAGTCGACTGAAGCTTTTAATAGTTTTGGTGAACATGTTGCACATCTTATCGAAACCATTATTTATTCATATGGTCCGGAAGCTATTATTTTGGGAGGTTCTTTATCAAATGCTTATCAACTTTTTGAGCAAAATATGAGAGAGACACTTAAGAAATTTCCTCATCAGAATGCTTTACAGACAACAGCTTTGATAGCTTCAGAAAATAGTGAAATACCAGTTTTAGGTGCTGCGGCATTAGTGCCCTATTATCTTCAAAAAGATGTTGTAGAAGAAATTTTAAAAACGGCTTAAATAGTAACTATTATACATATAACGTTAGTTGAAAGGGCTGATAAATAAATTTTTTGATAGAATTAGACAAAATCTGGTTTGAATTGAAACAGATTGTACACAATAAGGTTATGAGAAAAATTATTCTAACATTTTTATTTCTTCTGGTTGTTGCTTCGCAAATGATATTTGCACAACACGAACATCCTCAAACGGAGCATTATATGGCACCGAAGGATGAGCAGGTGATTCAAAAACTGGAGGAATGGCAGGATCTTAAATTTGGTATTATTATTCATTGGGGTTTATATACTGTTCCGGGAATTATTGAATCATGGTCGGTTTGTTCTGAGGATTGGATTGAGCGTGATAGTACCATTAGTTACAACGATTATAAAGAGTGGTATTTCGGATTGATCAATGAATTTAATCCGGTTAAGTTTAATCCTGAACAATGGGCTGAAGTTTCAAAGGAAGCCGGTATGAAGTATCTGGTTTTTACAACCAAGCATCACGATGGTTTTTGTTTATGGAATACGCAACAGACAGATTATAGCATTGCAAACTCACCTTTTGGATCAAACGATCATTCAGATGCATTGAAATATGTATTGAATGCCTATCGTAATCAAGGGTTTATGGTTGGTGCATATTTCTCAAAACCTGACTGGCATTCTGATTATTACTGGTGGAAAAAGTATGCGACACCTAACCGGAATAACAATTACGATGCCGACAAATTCCCATGGCGATGGAACCAATTCAAAAAATATACTTACAACCAGATTCAGGAATTAATGACGGGTTATGGTGATGTTGATATTCTTTGGTTAGATGGTGGCTGGGTTCGTCCTTTAGAGACGGTAACAGATGAAGTTAGAGCTTGGGGTGCTCCCATACCTTCGTGGAGTCAGGATATTGATATGCCTTCAATAGCTAATATGGCCCGACAAATTCAACCCGGATTGCTAATTGTTGATCGTACGGTTGGTGGTTTGTACGAGAATTATCAGACGCCAGAACAAAGAATTCCAGATAAAGCATTGGATCATCCATGGGAGAGTTGTATTACTCTTGGTGGTGCATGGGGTTATTCTCCCAAAGATAGATTTAAGCCAACCTCTCAGGTGATAAGAACTTTGGTTGAAGTGGTTGCTAAAGGTGGTTCTTTATTGTTAGGTGTTGGTCCTACTCCGGAAGGAGAATTCACAGCAGAACAAGTGGCAAGTCTGAAAAAGATAGGACAATGGATGCAGAAGAACGGGGAAGCAATTTATGCTACACGATCATTGGAAGTTTGTCAGAGCGATAATGTCTTTTTTACTCAATCAAAGGATCAAAAGACTTGCTATGCAATTGCTTGTTATGACGAAGATGATACGTTGGAAACTACCATTTCCTGGGAGGGAAATGTTCCTTCAAAGGGAAGTGCAGTAAGACTTGTTTCTAATGGAAAACGGGTTAAATACCAGGTTTCTGGGGATAAGGTAAGTGTTGTTTTACCGAAAGATATAAAGGAATTGCCTTTGGGGAAGGCGATTGCATTTAAATATAAGAAGCAGTAAAGGAGCTACTGCATAGTAAAGAGTGAGGCGATAATATTTCATCACAAAGGGGATGGTTATCAATTTAAGAAATACAAAGATATCGGAGTGGTAAGTTTCTTTTGGATCAACCTGTTGCGCATAGCTATCGCGACAGGTTGACTCCAAAAGATTATCCAACAACGATGAATTTTATACACAAGTTTTTTGTGTGTACAGGCTATTTATATATCATTTTTTAATGAGATGGTGTATCTGAATATGTTGATAAAGAATAAGATAATAAATTTTAACCAACGTAATTCTGGATGTTATGAGAAAGATCAGATAAGTACAATAAGACAATAAAAGAGACATAAACTGAGAGATAAATCTTAAAAATTAAATCTAATATTTTTATTCACTTAACAAGTTGGAATCTATGAAAAAGACAATTGTTAAAGCAGCCAAACGGAGGTTTCAGGAAAGAATGAAACTACTATTGGTTTTAAGTCTGTGTTTAGTAGGCTTTACACAAATGGTGAGTGCTGAAGGAAGTATTGCAAATAATAATGAGAGCCTTCAGCAGGACGGAAAAACAGTTACTGGTAAAATTACCGATGCAAACGGTGATCCATTAATTGGGGTAACCATTCTAATTGAAGGAACCACACAAGGAGTAATTACTGATATTGATGGTAATTATTCAATCGCAGTTCCATCAGAGTCAAGCGTTCTTCATTTTACATTTATTGGTTATAATGAGGAAGTGATACCTGTAGCAGGAAAGACAACTATCAATCTAACAATGATTGAAGATGTAACAGAGTTAGAAGGTGTTGTTGTAACAGCTTTAGGTATTAAGCGTGAGAAAAAGGCATTGACTTACGCACAACAAACTGTTTCTACTGAAGAATTGAGCGAAGCTCGTTCTTTGAACGTTGCCAACTCACTTTCGGGTAAAGTTGCTGGTTTGAACTTCTCAACTACTGGTGGTGGTGTAGGTAGTTCATCAAGGGTAACATTACGTGGTAACCGTTCTTTAACCGGAAACAACCAGCCATTGTATGTTATTGATGGTGTACCAATGGATAACAATGTTGCTAGTACAGCGTCTGCTGATATTGGTGGTAGAACAAGTTCAGATGGTATTTCAAACATCAACCCTGAAGATATTGAATCAATGTCGGTATTGAAAGGTGCTTCTGCTGCAGCTCTTTATGGTTCACGCGCAAGTAACGGTGTTATCATCATTACAACTAAAAAAGGTTCTTCCAATCAAAAGGCTAAAGTATCTGTATCATCGAATCTGATGTTTTCGAAAGCATATGATATGCTTAATCTACAGAATACTTACGGACAAGGTTCTCAGGGTGTTTACGATCCTACAAGTCGTTTAAGCTGGGGTCCTGAAATGACAGGACAATCAGTAGCTGCATGGCAATTGTCATTCAATCCTGATTATGCGGGTCCATCTACCTATTCGATGACTCCACAGCCTGATAACGCAATGAGCTTCTTCGAAACTGGTTATAACTGGGCTAAAACAGTTACTGCATCTATGGGTAACGAAAAAATTCAGGGATATTTCTCATATACCAATACAGAAGCAAAAGGTATTGTAAAAGGTAACGAATTGGATCGTCACAACTTAAACATTCGTTTAACAAGTGATTTGTCTGACAAATTACATTTAGATTCAAAAGCTAACTTCATCTCACAAACAATTGAAAACCCACTTAACACTGGTGAGAGTTCAGTTGGTGAGGCAGTTTACACAATGATTAGAAGTATGCCTTTTGAGCAAATTGAGCAATATCAATATACTGATGCTTCAGGCTTATTGCAATATAACTGGCCAAACCCTACATCAGTTGGTGGATTGGGAGGTAACCCATATTGGTATGCATTGAATCGTCCTTATACAGAAGAAAGAAATCGTTTTATCGGTTTTGCTTCATTAAAATATGATTTAACTAAGGATTTGAGCTTAATGGTACGTTCAGGTATCGATCAAGCATCAAACAAAGCTGTTTCTAAGCAATATGCTTCTTTATCAGTTTTGGGTAACGACTATGGTAGCTATTCAGAAACATCTGGACAGACAATGGAATTAAACTCTGATTTCTTACTATCATATAACAAAGATTTTGGTGATTTTAGATTGGGATTAAACGTGGGTGGTAACTCGTTATACCAAAAACGTTCTTCTTTAAGTGCTGGTGGTCAGTTAAGTCGTAGAAACTTCTTTGCGCTAAGCAACCTTCAGACATCAACACCGACATCTAGTTTCTATGAAAAGAAAATGAACTCGTTGTACGCATTTGGTCAATTAGGTTATAAAGAATATTTGTACCTGGATGTAACAACTCGTAACGACTGGTCATCTACTCTGCCAGCTGATAACCGTTCTTACTTCTATCCATCGGTAGGTTTAACTGCTGTATTGAGCGATATGTTTGATATCAAATCAGATTTTCTTACCTTCTTAAAAGCACGTGGTTCATATGCTCAGGTAGGTAACGATACTGATCCTTATCGTTTAAGTAATGAGTTATTGTATTACGGATTTAATGGTGGTGTAGTACTTTCATCTACAGTTAAAAATAACGAGAACCTAAAGCCAGAAATCTCAGCTTCAACAGAATTTGGTGTTGATGCCCGTTTCTTCGGAAACAAGATTGGTTTGGATTTTACTTATTTTAAAACCAATACAAGTAACCAGATTTTTACAATCAACGTACCTGAAGTATCAGGATATTCTACTGAGTATGTAAACGGTGGAGAGATTGAGAACAAAGGTATTGAATTAACTTTCAATGCTGATGTATTGCACCGTGCTGATTTCTCATGGGACCTGACTGCTAACTTTGCTAAATACAAAACAACCGTATTGAGCATTATGGAAGGTCGCGATGAGTTATCAATCACAACCGGATATGAGCGTGTTGCGCAAACTATTGTAAAAGAAGGCGGAGAGTATGGTGATTTGTATATCAGAGGTTTTGCAAGAAATGATGATGGACAGATTATTGTAAATGAACTTACAGGTTTACCTGAAACAACATCTGGATTTGATGTGTATGCTGGTAACTTCAATCCAGACTGGACAGCAGGTTTAACTAACCGTTTCAATTATAAAAACTTCACATTAAGCTTCCTGGTTGATTTCAGAATTGGTGGTGAAGTAATCTCTTATACTCAGGCTCGTATGGCTGGTGCTGGTGTGAGCGATATCACATTAAACGGTCGTACTGACGGTTTTGTAGTGGATGGTGTAAACGCGATTACAGATGCAAATGGTGCAGTATCGTATGTAACTAACACAACATCAGTTTTAGCTGAAGATTACTGGACTAAAGTTGCCAGTCGTGACCCAGCCTCAGCTGAAGACTTTGTGTTTGATGCAACCAACATTCGTCTACGTGAATTAGTTTTAGGATATTCTTTACCAAAAAGTGTTTTAGGCAACGGTCCTTTTGCTGGTGTTAACTTCTCAGTTGTAGGTCGTAACTTGTTGTTCTTCATGAATAATGCTAAATACTTCGATCCTGAACAAGGTGTTGGTGTTGGTAACCTTCAGGGTATTGAATCATTTAACATCCCTGCAACACGCGAATTTGGTTTTAACGTGAAATTGGATTTTTAAAAAATTGAAGATATGAAAAAATATATAGCAACAATATTTTCAGCAGTATTCCTATTGTATGTAACAGGATGTACATCAGATTTCGACGAAATCAATACCAATCCTAATACACTTACTTCTGATCAATTGGATGCCTCTATGGCAGGACCTTCATTTGCTAATGCGCAATACAAAGGTTTAGGAAATGCTTCATGGAGTATTTCAGGTGATGACTACGGAACTTATGGTTTGGCAACAATGTTGCATTCTATGCTTTTTGTTCACTATTTCTCATGTGGAAGTACTGGATGGCAAACTGAACGTAACGGTGTTAACGATGGATGGAGAAGTCGTGGATGGTTACGTTTCTATACCTTAGCTGTTCCTTCGTTACGAAATGCTTATACAGCTGCCGAAGGCGACGAAGAAGCATTAGCTGTTTTGGATATCTGGAAAGTATTTATGTATCACCGTTTCACCGACTCTTGGGGACCGATAGCTTATTCAGCTGCCGGACAAGGAGGTGCTTCAGTAGCATACGATTTACAGGAAGATATGTATGATGATTTCTTTGCATTGTTAGAGAATGCGAACGAAACACTTAGTGGATTAAATGGTACAGTAGGTATTTTCAAAGATTACGATGCTATTTATGGTGGTGACACTGAGCTTTGGAGAAAATTTGCTAACTCAATGCGTTTGCGTTTGGCATTACGTATCTCAGATATCGATCCATCTCGTGCTCAGGAAATAGCTGAAGCTGCTGTGGCTGCTGGTGTAATGGAAAGCAATGATGATTGTGCTTATTTTGCAGTGACTTCTGATACTTACAATAACTTTGTTGATATTGCTAAATATTGGGGATTCTATATGTCTGCTGACATGGAAAGTATCTTGAAAGGATACAATGATCCTCGTATGGAGATCTGGTATGGTACCAATGGTGAAGGAGAGTACATTGGTCAGCCAAATGGTGGTGGTACTACCCGCGACTGGAGTACATCTGTTTTAAGTCAGTCGAACCAGGAAACTACTTTTGCTGACAATACTGGTCATGATATCGAAGTTATGATGGCAGCAGAATCTTATTTCAACCGTGCAGAATGTGCATTGAAAGGATGGAATATGAGCGGCACTGCTAAGGATTTGTATGAAGAAGGTGTTCGTTTATCATTATCACAATGGGGTGTTAGCGATGCATCTGCAATTGATACTTACCTGGCTGGAACTACAGTTGCTGTTGAACCAACTTTAGCTGTTGAGTATACCAAAGTAGGTGGTAGTGCTACTCCTCCGGTAGACGTTCCTGTAACATGGGCAGCAACAGAAGCTGAGCAATTAAAGCAAATTGCAGTACAAAAATATCTGGCTCTTTTCCCTGAGTCATGGGAAACATGGGCTGACCTTCGTCGTTCAGATGCCGATATTCTTTATCCTCTATTGTATACTGAGGATGCTGACGGTAATTATGGAGTTATGCGAAGATTAACTTATGTGCCTACCGAGTATAGTACTAACGAAGCAGCTGTTAATGAAGCAATAAGTTCGTTATCAGGTGGTGATAAAGGTAGCGTAAGAGTATGGTGGGATGTAAATTAACCATTTATCAGTTATAATTAATGAAAGAGGAAATTCTGCGAAGGATTTCCTCTTTTTACTCTGTGATAATTGATAACTTTAATGAACAGTTAAGATGATATTAAGCGTTTATAAAACCTTAAAAATGAAATTAAATTTACTGATACTGTTTTTTGTATTTCTCATATTGAATGGATGTCAGAAATCAGTTTCAACTATTGATTTAATCCTAAATAATCATTCGGATTATCATATAGTTGTTGCAGCAAATACTGATAGTACAACCTTGTTTGCTGCTCGTCAATTACAGGAGTTTATTCAGAAAGTGTCAGGTGTAAGTCTCGTAGTAAGTAATGAAGCAATAGCTGATGCAGGTACTATTTTTATTGGTAATGATTTGCTTCATCAACAAGGTCTGGGAATAGATTCTTTGGATGAAGATGGGTTTTTCATTTCAATAAAGGATGGTGCGATTATTTTAAGCGGCGAAAACGGAAAAGCTAATCTGTATGCTGTATATACCTTTCTGGAAGAATATGTTGGATGTAATATACTAACCCCAACTGAATACTTTATTCCTGAAAAAGAAAGGATTGTTCTTAACGAAGGTGTAAAAGTGTATGAACCTGATTTTACTTTGCGTAAACTTTGTTTTGATGATGATGAGTTTCATGCTTATAAGAATTGGAATAAGCTGGAAGATCTTGATGAATGGGGATTATTTGTTCATACTTTCCAACACTTAATTCCGTCCGAAAAGTATTTCGACAGTCATCCTGAGTATTTTTCACTGGTTGGTAATCATCGATTAAAAGATGGACAATTGTGTTTAAGTAATCCTGGAACCATCAAAACATTGATTGATAATTTGCGTGAATTGATGGCACAGCATCCGGAGAAGAAATACTGGTCGGTATCGCAAAATGATTGTTTTAATTATTGCGAATGTGAAGACTGTAAAGCCTTATATGAGAAATACGGGAATATTTCAGGAGCTTACATTCAAATGGCCAATCAGATAGCATCTAAGTTTCCTGATAAAGTAATATCAACATTGGCATATAATTTTACACGTTCGGCTCCTGAAAATATTAAGCCATTACCGAACGTTAACATCATGTTTTGTTCCATTGAATGTAACCGTAGTATGCCATTGGCAGATGATGAGCGTAGTGCTGATTTTGTCAAAGATATGGAAGACTGGAGTCGCTTATCGGATAATATTTTTGCCTGGGATTATGTAGTACAGTTTAAAAACTACTTAACTCCGTTTCCAAATTTTAGTGTGTTGCAGCCTAATCTACAGTTTTTTCATCAGCACGGTGTTAAAATCATGTTTGAGCAAGGGAGTGGTCATAACTGGTCGGATTTGAACGAGTTGAAACAATACCTGCTTTCAAAATTAATGTGGGATGTCAATGTTAATGCTGATTCAATAATTAATGATTTTATAGCTAAATATTATGGCGATGCAGCTCCATTTATTCGTTCATATTTTGATGCAACTCAACAAAATCTGAAAAAATTCGAACAAACAGAACGATTGGATATTTACGGATTTCCTGCTGATTATTTGGATTCATATCTGGCGCCTCAGTATCTGAAAGAATATAAGCAAATAATGGATAGGGCAGAAGAGGCAGTTAAAAATGAACCTGTCTACTTAAAAAGGGTTCAGCGTGCCCGGTTAGCAGTTGATTTTGCATATCTTGATATTGCATTAAATGAAGAACCTGATGGAATTTCGTATTTTGATAGAAGTGTTGATACAATTGTCGTTAGACAAGAAATGTTAGAGTATCTCAATCGATTTACTATCAATTCAATTAATACCGGAGCTGTAAATATTAACGAACGACTCTTTAAGACAGATGATTACCGTACTTATGTTTTAAGTAAGTTAAAACGAATAACGGCATTAAATAAAGCTAAAGGAAAGAATATTACAATACTAAGTCAGTACAGTGATAAATATCCTGTTGGAGGAGCTTTGGCCCTAAACGATGGAGTGGTGGGAGAATTGGATTTTCAACAGAAATGGCTAGGGTTTGAAGGTGATGATATGATTCTTCTTGTTGATTTGGAAACACAGGAGGATGTTCATGAAGTGAACATGAACTTTTTGAAGGCTATTAATTCCTGGACTTTTCTTCCATTAGAAGTTAAAGTTGAAGGATCAATTGATGGCAAAGTGTTTAAAGAGTTGGGAAGGATAAAAAATAAGGATGAAGACAGAGGTTTTTTAGTACAGTCAATACCCTTTACTATCCAATTTGAAACAGAAAAATACAGATTTTTAAAAGTAACAGCTAAATCAATGAAACAATGTCCTGAATGGCACAGAGATTTTGGAAACCCAAGCTGGATGTTTGTTGATGAATTAATCGTTCAATAATTGAATGTTCATACTTATAGAAAGGTCAGGATAATTAATGGTTTCCTGACCTTTTTTATGATAATTTAATTTTATTGAAAATAAGGTTGAATAAAAGGTAAGTATCACTTTTTTACTTACTCGAAGTCTATCAATATAACTGCTTGTGGTGTTTAATAAAAGGCAGAATATCAAAGTTATATGGTGTGGTTTTAAAATATTATTTTGATGAATTAAAATATTTGACTTAGCTGGAATCAGATATCGTTCTTTCGCATATATTTGGGAAACATATTGATGAATATTTTATGACCATAGTGCGCAAAGTCCGTGCTGTTGAGAGATTATTCAAAACACTGGAAAAAGACGTTCAAAAACTTAAGGAACACACCGGTATTAGCTGTGCTGATAATTGCATAAAGTGTTGTACAACCTCCAATATTGTTGCAACAGCTGTTGAGTTTTATCCATTGGCCTATTATTTGGTTCAAAATAATTTATATAACGAAATTCTAACACGAATAGATCAGGTTAATAATTCTACTATTTGTCCTCTTTTGGATCCATTCTCCATTAATGGCTCAAGAATAGGGTGCATGTTTTATGAGCAACGGGGTTTGATATGCAGAATTTTTGGATATACTTATCGCATAGATAAATATGACCGACGAGTGCTTGCAACTTGTAAAACCATACAAACAGAACATCAGAAGGAGGTGGCGAGAGCAAATGAGCTGCTTTGTGCAAAACCATTAGGTCCCAAAGCAACTGATTATTATCAAAGGTTACAGTTTGTTGATTATCATAAGGCTCAGAAGATGTATCCAATTGGTGAGGCCATCAAGATTGCCATAGAAACCATTGTAACACACTTTCATTATAAAAAAGGTAAGGCAATGTAAATCTTATGGATTGCGTTTAACCAAAGCAACTATTTCGCGTGCTGACTCATGACGAGTCAACAGCATGGGTATCGATACGCCAACTGATATAGATAACAATACAAAAACAGCATTTAAACCATTGCTGGTTACATTATGTAGCACTTCTACGTATTGATCTGTTGATAAATCTTGTGTTAACTGTATTAGTCCCAGCATAGTACGGTATGAAAATGCTCCGGGTATCATCGAAATGATTGATGGAATTGCAAATACATACATAGGCGATAGCTTATTTTGAGCTGCACTGATACTTAAAAAACCAACCACAATTGCAGCTAAAAAGCTGGCAGTAATTACATGCATACCAAACTCCATACTAACATATTTCGTTAGGCCACAAACAGCACCCATGCCCAAAATCACAATTAAGGTACGATGGGGTACATTAAATAATATAGCAAATCCGATGGAGGCCAATGCTGGCCATAACATATGTTCGAAAATTGAAAGTACAGTCATCTCTTAAATCTGATAAATTAATAATGATAAAGCCAATCCCAATGCAATAGACAGAACGATTACCATTCCGTGCATACCTCTCACAATTCCATTCATTATATTTCCGTCAATAATGTCGGAAAAGGAGTTGACTAATGGTACTCCCGGAATCAGATATAAAACAGAGGTTGCGAAAGCATACTCAGGATGATCTCCTAAATTGAATTTAACAGCCAAGCCTGATATCAAAGAAGAGGCAAGAGAAGCAAAAAAGATACATAGATATGGATTAAAGGTTTTTTTAACAGCTTCCTGTCGAACGAATAAACCAACGAATGTGGCTCCGAAAGCTACACTCATTTCAATCATTCCTCCACCAAACAAACGACAAAACGATAAATCAGCAAGACTTACCAGTAAGAGTATAATGATTCGGGGATAATGTGGAAGGCTTTTTAATCGCGCAATCTCATTCTCAATTTCGTCTAACGACCATTTCTCACTTACAATGCGCCAACTCATATTGCTTATACCACTAACCAAGCGGAAATTAACTCCGTGGGGTGAAGTGCGTTTTAGTTGGTTGAATGAATGCTGATCGTCCTTGTCGTCGATATGTAGCATTAAAGCACGGTGAGTAATCAATAACTCAAGATTATAGCCAAAGGCTTTAGCTATTCGGTTAAGTGTTACTCTGATTCGCATACTGTTGGCTCCGTAACTCATAAGTAAGGAACCAATTTCCAGTAGAATGGATCCGAACCGTTCTACCTGATCTTTATGGATACTTTTTTCCATAGCTGTTACTGTTTGTGTTTTATTTAATTTCTTAAATACAACTGTTCGATTCCATGTCCCCCCAAACAGCTATTTCGAAGGTGCAAAGATAAAAAGAGTAATTTAATGCCACAGCTATAAAAGATGTTTTCTTTTTAGAATGTACCTCATTTAAGATATTTTGTGATAAAAAATGGAATTATTGTGAATTGAATGTCCAAAATGGAGGGTGCTATGTGAGAATTTAGTGAATGTTGGTGTAAGAACGTTTTGGGTAAGAAAAATAAGATTGGACATTAATGTCAGCTATACTAATTTTAAAATATATAACTGTATTAGGCTGAATTCACACATTCTTTCCATATTTTTGTTTCTGTATTCGGTTCTTATCGATTAAAAGGGAATCCTGTTAGAGTCAGGAACTATCCCCGTAGCTGTAAGTTCCAATGAAATGTTTTATCATTCAAGCCACTGTTCTGATGAAAAAATGGGAAGGCGATAAAACAGGAACAAGTCAGAAGACCTGCCGAATATAAGTATCGTAGCTTTCGGGAGAAAGGCATGAGATAATAACTTCGCGAAAAGTTCTTTTCATTTTCCCGCATCTGCTTTATTATGAATGTTTAATATTTAATAAATGTCAATGAAAAAAGTAGTGCTTTTAGTTTTGTTGTTAGGTGTTTTCAATACTCTTATTGTTGATGCTCACGTGCCTTTTTTAAAGCCTAACCAGTTTATTATATTGCATAACCGATTGCAAATTGAGTCTTCCTTTACTGAGTTTCCTTTTCAGGCAGATTTTGCCATGGTGGCTCCATTTTATACTATGTTTGGTCCAGAAGGAGAAGAAATAGTGGAACCAACAGCAAAAACACGTGCAGCCTGCTACCTCGAGCCGGTAATATCTGGCGAAGGAACCTATCGAATTCATGCTGCTTTGCGTAAAGGACCCAAATACAAGGCAATAGAAACAGCCGATGGCAAGCTTTATTTTTCTGATGAAATAAAAAAGCATGAAGGCACCTTAACCAGTCTTCAATATTATAGTAGTGCTGATACTTATCTGAAGAAGGGAAAAGCTAATTATAAGACTCATTTGGTTGGTAATGGAGTTGAAATAATACCATTATCATCACCCAATGAAATGATTTCTAATCAGCAAACAAAATTTAAAGTTTACCATGATGGAATACCAGTAGCCAATGCCCGTATCGTGGTGGTTTATAACAACGAACATTACGAACAGAAAAGGATAGAGGACTTGTATGATGTTGAGGACATAAGAGAAAGTACTATATATGCCAACGAAGAAGGTGTGTTTACATTTACACCTAAAAAAGCTGGACTTGTTTTGTTATTTGTCACCATACATAAGAAGATAGATAACACACTTTGGGAAAGTTATAATACTTCACTTACTCTGGAAGTTCATTTGTCAGAATAAATCTGAGCTTGTATTACCACATAACCTTATGGGTTTAATTAGTCGTTGATCGTTTGAAGTTTTCAAGTGCATTGATTGCATCTCTGTTGCCTTTTTAGATGATTGATCTTGATTGACAGCTGAAACTTCATATTTCCCGAATAGAAATCCTCCCCAGATAATTAGTGGCATGAGTATTTGAAAATTCTTTAGCATGGCTTTTGTTTTTGTAGTTAGTTTGATTTGATAGTTTCAAAAGTAATTAGGAAGGCTGGCTGATTAAAACGACTATTTGAAAAGGATAAAGAGTCTTTTAAGGATATTCAGTAAATTATGGGTTTTATGATGTTGGTAACTGAAGCATTTCTTCTTGATTTTTGCAATAATCCATTATGTATATTATATATTTACGGATTATTGCAAATAGTTTTAGTTCACTTATTGATTTTTCATTAATTAATCCAATGATTCAACAACTGCTTTTTGAGGAAATTAAGAAGAAGATAGATTCGAACTTAAGGTTAGCCGATGTTATTGGTGACTTATTAGGGATCAGTTCCGATTCAACTTATCGCAGAATTAGAGGTGATAAGGAGTTGTCGTTAAGTGAATTGAAATTATTGTGTTCGCATTTTAATATTTCCCTGGATCATTTGTTTAATCATAGGGTTGATTCAATACCATTTAACTATTCACCACTTGATTTTTCATCAGCACAGGTTTATGAAATGTACATGGACAGATTGGCACTTTTGTATACCAATTTAGCTGCAAATAAAGGCAACTTATGTAAGATAACAGCTCAGGATATACCCATATTTCATTTTCTGCCATATACCGAGCTTACTTTTTTTAAGGTCTATGCCCTTTTTCGAAGTTTAACCAACGAGGTAATCACCTATGAAGCTTTTGTGAAAAAGTTAAATCCGGATAAACTTAAAGTCGCCTATCAAACCATAGTTGATTCGTTCTTACAAATACCATCCATCGAAATATGGAGTGATCATACCATTGAACCAATTTTGAATTTATTAGGATATTATAGGGATATTGGTAGTTTTGAATCTAAAGAAACAGCTGTTTTATTGGTTAAACAATTACATGATATGGTTTGTGATATTGAGCAAAAAACACAAGTTGCAGCCAAAGTTTACAAAGGTATCTCCACACGTTTTAATTTATACCTCAGTCCGGTAGATATGCAAAACGACTTTATTCAAATGAAAGGTTCAACCGGCACTACTACATCCATAAAGTTGTTTACCATTAATGCCATTTTTACTGCTGATTCAGCATTTAATGATGAAACAGAAAAATGGATTGACAATACTATATCCAAGTCGATGCAATTAAGTGGTACATCAGAGCGGGAGCGATTTCGGTTCTTTAATCAACTTAAAAGTAAAGTGCAGAAATTAAAGACTGATTTGGAATAATTGATGGTCTGACTCTGAGTAACTGTCTGTTTATTTGTGCTATGATATGATTTTGGATATATGCCAGCACACTTATCTGAAGCTCTAGTTGAGTCTGCCTGGTTAATTTTTTAAACAAGGGGTTGAAGTATGAACTTTCTTAAAAGCCAACTTCTTTAATAGTGTTTTAGCAATTGATTTCGCAGCATAATAAATACCCTTTCCCCAAAGGTGTATGGTTTGGAAAGCATGGAAGTAATTTCGGGATTTAATATTTGAATAATCAATCGCTGTAAAATATTATGAATCGACTTCCATTTTTTTAGGGCATCAATCGTTTATAACTTTTATAAAATTAAATTGTTGTTTAGGTAAAGAATGGAGTATGAGAGTTCTGCTGACAGGTGCTACAGGATACATAGGGAAACGTTTATTGCCAATTTTGGTAGAAAAAGGATTTTATGTGGTTTGTTGTGTCAGAGATCGGAATAAATTCCACCCAGAAAAATCCTTACAAAAATATATTGAAGTAATTGAGATTGATTTAATTCGAAAAGAATCCTTAACTGCTATTCCTCAGGATATTGATTTTGCATATTACCTTGTTCATTCAATGTCTTCTTCAAAAAACTATAGTGAGTTAGAGAAGCAGTCGGCTATAAACTTTCGTGAATACATAAATCAAACACAAGTAAGGCAGGTTGTCTATTTGAGCGGGATTGTTAATTCGAATACTTTATCAAAACATCTTTCATCTCGAAAAATGGTGGAGACAGAATTAAGTAAAGGTAATTATGCCTTGACAACTGTTCGGGCTGGGATTATTATAGGTTCGGGTAGTGCTTCTTTTGAAATTATACGCGATTTGGTTGAGAAATTACCCGTTATGATAGCGCCCCGTTGGCTCAAAACCAAATGTCAACCTATAGGTATCTCTGATGTTATTATTATTCTAACAGGTGTGATTAATAAGAAAGTTTTTTTTAATGGCAGTTTTGATATAGGAGGACAAGAAATTCTGACTTATAAAGAGATGTTGCTGAACTTTGCAGAAGTAAGGAAACTGAAGAGGTACATTTGGACCGTTCCTGTGATGACTCCTAAATTATCGTCCTATTGGTTGTATTTTGTAACTTCTACGTCCTACAAACTTGCTGTCTCGTTGGTTGATAGTATGAAAGTTGAGGTGATAGCGAAAGACGATGAAATTAATCGCTTATTACAATTTCAACCTCTTTCATACAAAGAATGTATTCAACGGGCTTTTAAGAAAATAGAACAAAATGAAATTGTTTCCAGTTGGAAGGACTCGACCATAAGTGGGCGAATGAATTTTATGATATCGGATTATATACGTGTGCCTCAATATGGATGTTATAAGGATATTAGGAAGAAAAAGGTAACTGATATTCATTCTTGCATTGAGTCTATCTGGCGAATTGGAGGAGAAACCGGTTGGTACTATAGTAACTGGCTTTGGAAATTAAGAGGAGTGATGGATAAGATGGTTGGAGGTGTTGGATTACGCAGGGGACGGACTAATGTAAATACTATTAATGCTGGTGACACATTGGATTTCTGGAGAGTACTTTATGCTGATAAAGATGAGAAACGCTTATTGTTATTAGCCGAAATGAGGTTGCCCGGCGAGGCCTGGCTTGAATTTCGAATAGAAGACAATATTCTTATTCAAACAGCCACTTTTAGGCCCAAAGGTTTATCCGGAAGATTATACTGGTATTCTGTAATGCCTTTTCATGGCTTTATTTTTAACGGACTAATAAATGAATTAGTGAATTTGAGATATAACTCGAATACAATTAATTAATTATTCCTGTTATTGGGTTGATTCTGAATTATCTGCATCCATATCAGAAGCTATGTTGTTTACTAAATATCTTGAACCAATAAACTGACCGGCAATTGCAATTCCAATAAACAGAGGTATCCATATTTTAGGAGTATCCAGCCAGATGCGCAAAGGAATTAGGATAGGTATAGATGCATGAATAAGTAACCACCATGCTATGGTGAACTTCTTATATTTTGCTCTCCATCTACCTAATAACAGGTTGATAGTAAATGATGTAAATGAAACGATTGCAATGCTCATTTTTCTTTCTTCTGATGAGCTGCAAAGTAAATAATTAATTCGGTTACCTTTGCTAAAGTATTCTTTTTGTAACTGGTTACTTAATTGAAATCGATGGCTTGTGTTAAATGCTCAGGACAAGGGGACTGTAATGGTTTCTTTGTGCCTCTTAATGATTTAATGTGTGTGTTGAACGGAAAGTGGAAAATGCGCTTAATCCTCTGTCTGGCATCAGAACCCAGACGTTTTAATGAGATGAAAAAATGCCATGGCATATCTCCGCGTATCTTATCAAAAGAGTTAAAGGAGTTGGAGATCAATGGAGTTGTAAATCGTAAAGAATTAAATGATAATCTCAAATCTGTAGAGTATTCGTTAACAACTCCGGGAAATGAGTTGGTGAAAATAATTCTGCAACTGCAAAAATGGGGAGCATCACATCGGAAAAATGTGTTGGATGTGATTCCATCTAACTGATTCTTTAGCTGTTTAAAATAAAATACAAAAGCAGCTCCCGAAATAGAGAAGCTGCTTTAGATAGTATAATGAATAGTAGTAGGTGCTAATTACTTCATCCAGATTTTGAGCTTTCCACCCTTCACAATATCATCGTGACTGATAAAATAGCTGTTTAAAGGTTTTCCATTTAACTCCATCTTATCGATTGTGGTTGCTTCATTTGTTGCTTTAACTGTTTCAATGGTGAAGTTTTTACCACTGTAAAAATTTGAATTCAACTGAATACTGATTTCATCGAAATAAGGGCTGCAGATAGTGTACTGAGGAACAGCCGGAGCATCAGGGTAGATACCCATCATAGCAAAGGTCAGCCAGGCCGACATGGTTCCGGTATCATCGTTGCCCGGTATTCCTGCAGGAGTATTTGAGTAATCATGATCAATAATCTTACGAACTTCTTTTTGAGTTCGCCATTCTTCACCTTTTATATAGTTGAAAAGAAAAGCATAACCCATATCAGGTTCATTGTCAGGCTCGTATAAACCATTATCAAACACGCTTTGAAGCTTGTTAACAAACTTCTTACTTCCTCCATTCAGTTTAATCAAACCTTTGGCATCGTAGGGTACCATAAACGAATAATGCCAGGATGTTCCTTCAATAAATCCTGTAACAGGCTTAAAGTTGGCACCATCCATAGGAGAGAAGGGTGCAAACCAGCTGCCATCACTCATTCGGGGACGCATCACACCTTCGCCTTTATCATACATGTTTTTGTAATATCCGGCACGATCCATAAAGGTTTTATAGGTTATTGTTCGTCCCATTTCTTTTGCCATCTGAGCAATAGCAAAGTCAGCAGCGCCGTATTCTAAGGTGGTTGAAACAGAACCATCAAATTCTTCCTGAACAGGTATGTACTTGTGTTTTAAGTATTCGCTTAATTCCGGACGTAATGGATTTTTTTCTGTTTGAGTGGCGCTCTTGAGCATGGCCTCCATTGCCAGTTCTGTATCAAAATCGCGTAAGCCACGCATATAGGTGTCCGCAATCACAACAGCAGCAGGATCTCCCACCATGGTAAAAGTCTCGGTTGAGTTTAATTCCCACTTAGGTAACCAGCCGTTTTCTTTATACATATCAATCATTGAACGAACCATTCCTAATTGCTCTTCAGGGTATACAAGGCTCATTAACTGATGCATGTTGCGGTAGGTGTCCCATAATGAGAAAACAGTGTAACGGTTACCATCGGTCCGACCAGTTTTACCAGAACCAACAGTTGGGAATTCACCATTTACATCATTTAGTGTATTGGGGTGGATATGGGTGTGATACAAGGCTGTATAAAAAATCGTTTTCTGATCCTCGGTACCACCTTTTACCTTGATGCGCGAAAGGGTTTCGTTCCATTTATTATAGGCCTGAGTGCGTATCTCATCAAAATGCTTACCAGCAATTTCTTTTTGAAGATTTTCTCGAGCGTTGGCTATACTCACATAGCTTACACCAATCTGCACCTCAATTTCAGTTTCTTTATCAAAATGATAGGTGAAATAAGCCCCGATACTGTCACCAACCAAGGGTTTAGTATACTCTTCCATTAAGCGGGTTTTACCGTTATAGCCCATCCAGTTTCCTTCCACACCATTATAATGTGGTGGTTTTTTCCAGGTTCCGAAAGTATCTGCTTTTTTATCCAGCTTAATTACAAAATAAACCGGGTAAATCTCCTCAGGACTGTTGTAGCAAAATGAGCCAACGGTTCTGAAGCCTTCCACTTCGTTGCTGGATGTAATGCGCAAATATCCATCCTGTTCATTGGTTAATCCCAGTCCCAGGTTTAATAATATGTTTGCCTGTCCGGCCGGGAAAGTATAACGGTTTATAGCACTTCTTACACTTGCTGTTACTTCTGTTTTAATATCGTAACGAGTTAGTCTGTTAGTGTAATAACCAGGCTCAGCCTCTTCGTCGGTGTATGCTGTTGCATATTCTCCGGGACTTGTTCTGAGTTCTCCAGTTGTAGGCATCAGAATAATGGTTCCCAGGTCAGGGCATCCAACACCTGAAAGATTTACATGACTAAAACCTGTAAATGTCTCGTTTACATTTGAGTATGGGGTGCTCCACCAATTACTATCTTTTTCATGTTTATTGGGTTGGCCCGATACATTAAACGGAACAGCCGAGATCATCCCTCTGGGAACAATAGCCCCCGGATTAGTTGTTCCGTAGTTATCGCTGCCAATAAACGGATTGACATACTCAGCCGGGGTTTGAGCACTTACAGAACTCAATAAGCCAACTGCTGTTATGATGGTTAATATTCGTTTCATATTTGAATGTTTTTATTCTCAATCAAGATTAATGCATTAGATATTAAAGAATTACAAATTGTCGCATTGAAAATCGATTAATCGACTCATCAATAATTTACTCAACCGTTATCTCATCAATAAACAAGTAGGATGGCAGACCAGAACCTGAGTGCCAGCTTGGCAACATACCTGCACTTTCGATAACTACCTTCAGATAGCAAGCTTTTGTTTTTGCAACCAGTGTTTTCGTTAAAACGAGTATGTCAACATGACCGTTTGGTAGTTCATATTCTTCTTTTGCAATCTCTGTAAAGTTTTCACCGTCATTCGATCCTGAAATAGTAATTGATTTTGGAGGAAAGATCCATGAACCTGTGTTTTGTGTGAAATTCACACTCACCTGACTTATTTTTTTCTTTTTGCCTAAATCAATTATTGCTTCAAATTTTTCGTCGTTTGTGCCAGTCCAAAGTCCATCGCGATAATTGTTCGAACCCAACTTTCCATCAATCAATGTTTGAATACCCGGATTATAAGCTTCTGATATAGTTGCATTGCTTGAAAGTATAGGATATTCATTGGTTCTGTTGTTAAAATAGGCTTTACGGAACTGAATGCTTTTAACATCACTGTTGATATAACCATCCTTAACACTGATAGCTTTTAATGTTGTTGATTTCTTTAGAACGATGGGCTTGTTGTATATCTTTGAATTTGTAGTAGGAGTGCTTCCATCCAGCGTATAATAAATAACAACGTCTTCAGTTTGACATTGCAATGCTACCGAAAGTTTATCTTCAAAAATACGTGCCTGAGTAGCCGGATATGGCATAAAAGCTTTTAACGGACGAGGCTCGATTTCAATACCCACTTCTTTAGCCCATTCAACAGGAGCAGCTTCAATGGATGTTCCCCAGTTTTGAGGAGTTGAACTCATCTCGAAGGTTAGTTTACCACCCTTAATAATATCCGAATGTTTGAGGTAGGTAAACTTATAAGCTTTACCATTTAATGAGGCAGAACTTATATAAACATTCGATTCAGAATTGTTCCTGGCTTCAATGATAAATTGTTTACCATCCTCGAGGTTGATGGTGATTTTATCAAATACCGGACTTCCAATTATGTATTGATCACTCACAGGATTCATAGGGTAGAAGCCCATGGATGATAAAACATACCAGGCAGACATCTGACCTGTATCTTCGTTTCCACTATAACCATCTTTATCAGTAGTATACATCTCCTTCAATACGCGACGAATCATTGCCTGTGTTTTATCCGGACGCTGGGCAAAATTGTAGGTGTAAATTACATGGTGCGATGGTTCGTTACCCTGTGCATACTGACCGATCAGTCCGGTAACATCATGTGCATGTTCATTGTCGTTTATTGCTTCCTGACCGAACATCTCATCCAATTTGGCAATGAAAGCTTCTTTCCCTCCATATAACTCAATCAACCCGTTCATGTCGTGAGGAGCAAAGAAAGAATAGTGCCATGAATTTCCTTCTGTAAAATCTCCGGATCCAAACAATGTGATGGCCATTGGATTAAAGTCGGGATTCCATACTCCGTTTTCATCGCGTCCACGCATAAATTTAGTTTCCGGATCAAACACGTTTTTGTAATTAAGTGATCGAAGCGTGAATTCCTTGTAATCATCCATTTTGCCTAATTTAAGAGCAACCTGGGCAATGGCATAATCATCAAAGGCATATTCCACGGTTTTCGAAACAGAGTTAGCTTCTTTTTCGCGCGGAATATAATGCATGTGTTTATAGTCTTTTAATCCCTGCCCATCAGCCATGGCTGAGCTTACCATAGCCTGGTAAGCTTTATCTACATCGCCTGTGTAATATCCTTTTAGAATTGCATCGGCTATTACAGGTACCGAATGGTAGCCAATCATGGTGTTGGTTTCGTTGCTCCACAGTTCCCAAACAGGCAAACGACCCGATTCATCATACTTGGCAATCATCGCCTTGATAAAATCGTTGTTATATTTTGTGTCGATAATGGAGTAAAGTGGATGTAAAGCTCGGAATGTATCCCATAACGAATATAAAGTGTAATGAGTACGGTCTTCAGCTTTATGAACCTTCATATCCATACCTCGATACTCGCCATTAACATCCTGAAATGTATTAGGGTGTATTTTGGTATGATACAATGCTGAGTAAAAGATCATTTTATCATCAGCAGTACCGCCTTCCACTTCAATCTTGGATAATTCTTTATTCCATGTTTCTTTTGCTTTAGCCAAGGTTGTATCAAAATCAAATCCGCTGTTTTCGGCCTTCATATTAGCCCATGCATTTTCGCATGATACAGATGAGATGGCCACTTTTACAAGGATGCTTTCGCCTTCTTTTGTTTGATAGCTGAATGCAGCTTTAATATTTTTACCCTGTGCTTCAGAAGTGGAAGAAATGATCTGATCATCCTTTGCCAGTTCTGTTTTTTCAAAAGGTTTAGAAAATTCAATGGCAAAAAATAATTGTTGATTACTTGCCCATCCCTGCGAAAAACGTTTTCCTTCCACCTTAGTCTCAGAAAGTATCTTAAGCTCCGAATCGGTTACATTATTTGCAATTCCGTGTTTCAGATCAAGTATGATGTGAGCATCCTCAGAGGCCGGAAACGTGTATTTATGCATTCCTGTTCGAAGCGTGGCAGTTAATTCAGCCTTGATATTATAATTTTCTAACAGAACCGAGTAATAACCCGGTGAAGCTGTTTCGTTCTGATGACTAAAACGACTTCGATAACCTGCGTCAGGATCAGCTTTGGTACCTGGTTCAAAATTTACTTTTCCAATGGTTGGTATAAGCAGCACATCGCCATAATCGGCTCCACCTGTTCCACTTAAATGCGTGTGCGAAAAACCAATAACCGAACTGTCGGAAGCATGGTAGCCTGAACACCAGTCCCAGCCTTCCACTCCGGTATCCGGACTTAGCTGCACCATGCCAAACGGCAGTGTTGCTCCGGGGAAAGTATGGCCGTGACCACCTGTCCCAATAAATGGATCAACAAATTGGGTATAATCCTTTTCCTGAGCATTTAGTGTTGATGCAAAAAGGAAAAGGAGAGCAAGGGGGAGGTTTTTGATTAAATACTTTGCATTATTTTTAAATATCTTCATTACCAATCCTCTTGTTTATTCTTCGTAATAATATACAGCATCTTCCATTCGATTACCAGCCTTTTCGTCGTAAACAGCATAGTTAAAACCTTTGCGAAGGCTGTAACCACCGTACTCACCATGTTTGTTGATGGCAATAAATCCAACCTGCAGGTAGTCAAATTCAGGACGGCCTTTGTGCTGCTTGTAAATACGATGAGTGGCTTCTTTACAGGCATCAAATGGTGACAGGCCATTACGCATCAATTCAACAACAATAGCACTACCTGCAGTACGAATTACAGCTTCTCCTAAACCAGTAGCTGTGGCTCCTCCAACCTCACCATCAACAAATAAACCTGCACCTACAATCGGTGAATCACCAACGCGACCGTGCATTTTCCATGATGCACCCGATGTGGTGCAAGCACCTGCTACACGACCTTCTTTATCGATGGCCAACATGCCTATAGTATCATGATTTTCAATATTGATAACCGGTTTGTAATCCGATTTCTTTTTCCATTCTTCCCAGTCTTTTCTGGATTTTTCGGTTAATAGATTCTCGGTTTTAAATCCTTGTTCCAAGGCAAATTGCAATGCTCCTTCTCCGGATAGCATCACATGAGGTGTTTTATCCATTACCAGCCGGGCTACATTAATTGGGTGTTTAATGCCTTGCAGAAAGCAAACGGCACCAGTATCCATGTTATAATCCATGATGGAAGCATCCAACGTAACGTTACCATCCCTGTCAGGGTAGCCTCCATAGCCTACGCTGCGTATTTCAGGATCTCCTTCGGGAATCATAACGCCTTTTTCAACTGCATCAATCGACTTTCCGCCTGTGCTTAAAATTTTCCATGCCTCAGCATTGGCCGGGATACCATGGTTCCAGGTTGATATTACCAAAGGTTTATTTCCATTATTGCCTTTGAAACCAGTTGCTTTCAGTGATCGTGCTTTCAATCCCTGGGAAGCAATAGCAGCACCTCCCATAAAAGCCATTTTAATAAAATTTCTTCTTCCACTCATTGTTCTAATCTTTAAGTTCGTCGGACGGAGGATAAGCATTTGTATCAGTCCATAAGTCAATATTAGGCTTCGATCCCATTAAAAAGATCAACTCGCCTCCATTGATTATGTCCTGGTGTCGGATGTAGGATTTTTTCAGTGATTGGCCATTAAGAATGGCTTCTTGTATAAAAATATTGTTTTTAGACAGATTCTCTGCTTTTACAACAAATAGTTTGCCATTGTCAAGTCGAATGGTTGCTTTATTCATCAATGGGCTTCCGAAAACATAGTTACCATCAGCCGGATTAACCGGGTAAAAGCCCAAAGCGGAATACACAAACCAGGCCGACATTTGTCCGCAATCTTCGTTTCCACAATGACCATTAGGTGTGGCAGAATATTGACTTTCAGTTATCTGACGTACGATTGCCTGTGTTTTCCATGACTTACCAATAAAATTGTATAAATAACCAACATGATGGCTTGGTTCATTTCCGTGTGCATACTGGCCTATCATACCTGTGCTGAAGATGGGAAGTTTATCATCGGGTTGGGGATAATAACTGAACATCGAATCCAGTTTTTCTTCAAATCGTTCTGATGAACCTAATTTGTTTATCAAGCCCTGAATATTATGAGGAACAAACCAGAAATACTGCCATGCATTCGATTCGCAGTAATCATCTGTATATTCTTTAGGAATAAAATGTTTGATAAAGTTACCATCAGCTTCAATTGTTCTCAGAAATGAGCTTTCACTATCGTAATGATTTGCCCAGTTGTCAGATCGTTTTATGAAATACTGATAGTCTTCTTGCTTATCAAGATCTTTTGCCAATTGGGCAATGCACCAATCATCATAAGCATATTCCAATGTCAGGGATACCGACCAGTTTTCATGCTTTTCATCTGCCGTAACAAAACCTTTTGCTTTATACTCGTCTATTCGATGAGCATCCTGCATGGCTGATGCTTTGCAGGCCGTATATAACTCTTCAGCATCTAAATCATTCAATAGACCCTTAAAATATGCATCCACAATAACAGGTACCGAATGATAGCCAATCATCATATTGGTTTCGTTGCCTTCGAGCGACCAAACAGGTAATAATCCGCTCTCGTAATAATGAGCCATGAACGATTTAACCATATCCTGAACCCTGTTTGGGTGCATAATCGTGTATAGTGGATGAGCCGCCCTGAAAGTATCCCATAGAGAGAATAACTCATAACGTGTAAAATTGTCAGCATGTTCTGTTTTTCCATTCGGAGCTTTGTAGTATCCGTTTACATCAGAAAAAACACGCGGATTCAGCATGGTTTGATAGAGTGTGGTATAAAAGGTTTTCTTTAACTCTTCATCGTCGGATTCAATGGAGATCTTTGATAATTCTTTCATCCATGCTTGTTCCGCTTCCACTTTTATTTCAGCAAAACTTTTGTTGGCTAATTCAGAAGCAAAGTTGGCTTCGGCTCCTTCCAAATTAGAAGATGCCAATGCTACCTTAATCTCAATAACTTCTTCCTGGTTAGAGACGAAATTGAGTTTAATTTTGGTGTGTTTTGCATGTGCTTCTGATTGAACTTCTTTGTCTTCTTCAAATAGCTGGTAGTAATTGAAGGGTATTGAAAACTCAGCTTTAAAATACACACGTTGGTCGGCAGCCCAACCAGATGACTTGCGATAACCTACCAGTGTTTTGTTATCAATAACTTTGATGTAGGTGTCCTTAGGACCATCCCAATTTAAGGCGTAACCTAAATCGAGAAAAACGGCCTTACCCACATCGGCGGGGAAGTAGTAGCGTTGAACTCCACCTCGGGTTGTTGCCGTCATTTCTGCCTTTATACCAAAGTCCTGAAGCATCACCCAATAGTATCCCGGAGAGGCTCCCTCTTCAGAGTGGGAGAAAACTGAAAAGGGACGGTTACCATTCTCCTTGATAGTTCTTGAACTACGATTGTTGATGGGCATGAAGAGCAGGTCGTATAAATCGCCGGCACCGGTGCCGCTTAAATGCATATGACTAAAGCCACTAATGATGGTATCGGGGTAGGAGTAACCCGATATGCGATCCCAGCCACTTAATCCATGATCCGGACTTAACTGAACAGCACCGAAGGGAAATTGGGCTCCGGGGTAGGTGTTGCCAGGTCCGTCTGTGCCCATAAACGGATTTACATAGCTTAGTAAACTTGTATCATTATTGGTGGCAATCTGTTTATTTGAACATGACCACAGAAGAAGGCTTATTATAATGGCTGAATATATTTTCATCACTAGTCAAATTTTGATTGATGTAATCTTTCAAATGATCCGGCATCGAACAATGCCCATCCTTCAGCGCCTGATTCAATAGCAATATTAGTTGCAGCTTTTAAATCGCTGTCTTTTAAATCAGGCACAAACAAACCTGTGTAGATGGGGAATTTTCCATTGATTGTAGCCACACCTTCGGCTGTTGTCTCACCGATCCAGTCAAGGTCTTCTTCGTAAAAATTGTGGTAGATCATTGGCAGAGCTGCATCAAGATTCCATTGGTCCCAGGCTTGGTAAACCATTTCGCGAGCCATTCGGGGCGAAGGAAATACTGCTGCCGTAAGTTGTTTGTTCTGACTATGAACCAAGTCTGCAATTTTATTCACCAATTCAGTAACCGTATTTAGTCTGAATTCAACCCAGTTTTCATCAGTGTTCGGATCTTTCAGATCTACCGGGTTATATCCGTACAAGGCTTTGAAAAATTTAAGATTGGAAGGGTTGTAACCGTAATCCCATTCCGGATAAACTTTGTCTTGAACTAAATCGTATTTTTTCCATAATCCTTTGGGTAAGATAGCGTCGGAATATCTTACGTAATCGAGATGTATGCCATCAAGGCCTTCAATTTTTAGAAGATCGGCTACCTGTTTTAAAATGTGTTTTTGTACCTCAGGAATAGAAGGACACACCCAGCTGTAATAATTAACATAGGGCTTCTTGTCGTAACACGATTCGCCCAAACGATTTACTGAAAACCAATTGGGATTTTGGGCAGCTATTGTATCGCCGTTACGGTTTAAAGTCCACATCCAGGCATGTACCTCAATGTTTTTCTGATGAGCCAATGGTATTACTTTTTTTAATACTTCCTTATTTGCTCCAAGTAAAATAGCTTTGATTCCTATTTTATTGTATTGCTCCAGCTGTTGAGTCCACTCTTCAGCTGTTTTGTCTTTATTGGCATAAACCCAAATCCAGTTTTTGGTTTCTACTTCCTGCTTTTTTGTCGAACAGGATACGAATATCAAAGAAAACAATGCTATAAATAAAACAGGTAACTTCATAGACTTTACTTTATTGGATTTTAACTAAACGACCTTCGGTATTACAATAATAGCTGACTTTATTATCGGGAGTAGATCCTTTTATTTCAAATGAATATTCGAGTACATCCATATGGATGTTATATTTTTCAAGTAATTCATTTGTAATGTTAAACTGATCAACTGTTTGCAAGTAATTTCCACTTTTTCTGTACTCACTTCGCTGTGCTTTGTAAATATGCAATAATAACTGTCGTAATATCTCTTCGTCTTTATTAAAGAAGGATTGATTAATTGGTTGATCAACAAATGTTACTATTCCCCAAAGCTCAGGACGATGCATATCAATTACACCCATTGGTGACCAAATCCAGTTGTTTTCAGGAACTGGTTTGCCTGTTTCCGGGTTTCGGACTTTTTCATACTTGCCATCAATTACCTGTGTTTCCCATT
The DNA here is from genome assembly GCF_963674565.1 of uncultured Carboxylicivirga sp. Taxonomy (NCBI): domain Bacteria; kingdom Pseudomonadati; phylum Bacteroidota; class Bacteroidia; order Marinilabiliales; family Marinilabiliaceae; genus Carboxylicivirga; species uncultured Carboxylicivirga sp. The sequence goes on along the minus strand of NZ_OY771430.1, from coordinate 1,954,550 downwards.
GAACCCGTGAAAAGTTCATGCGCATATTTTCGCCATGATGAGGTAAACGACGATGAGTAAATGTGGTAACCAGATTTGACCAAGGAATAGCTACTTCCACTGTCCACGAATCATCTTCATCATGTGGATTGTTCAACGTGCCATTTATTTGCACTGCCGTTTGTAATCCCACAAAATCAAATTCGTTCAAGACAGGACTGCCTTCGCGATAGGGTTTTGTTAGAAATAAATCCCAAACCGTATTTAAAGCGTTTAGTTCCAGTTCTAGATAATTGTGAGTGTCTCCATTGGCATCAATAAAAAGCTCAATGTCGTTATCATGGAAAATTACAGCATCTTTCTGAGTAATATTAGCCCAGATATGATGATCCTTTAATTCAAAAGCAAAATAAAGGTACTGATCGCTCCATAGCATTTTGGCTCTTGTATTGTAATAAGGCTTTTTAAAATTTCTTCCTTCAATATCAACAAAAAGGTGAGTCCAATCTGCCTTTTGCCACTCCGTTTTATTGATGTTTCCATCAATGGTAAAGTCATGGTCGATTTTAAAACACAAGTATTGTTCAGGTTCAATAAAGTTGAAATACTGAGCCTGTAAACCAATGGTTGCTGCTAAAAATAGAATGATCAGTAACTTTTTCAATGCTGTTTCACTTTTATGAATTGTAATTTCTAATTATCTAAAATCTAACAATTTATTTGAAGGATTTTTTAATAACTCAGAATAATTTGTTCTTCCTGGTCTTCAGACTCAATCGATTGAGTAATGGTTTCACCTTTTGAGTTGATAAACTGAAGCTCATATTTTTTATTCTTATCAAGAGGAAATGTCAGATAACGATTCATATCATCTTCAGGTCCACTGGTATAACCACTGTCAACTACTGAGCCATCGTTAAGTAATTTCACTTCTGCTTTAACGCGGTTATTGCCACTAATGCTGCATTGTTCACCTAATAACATAATAACCTTAACAGGAATGCCATTAACCACACCCAGATTTTGTTCAGCGTAAAGCCTTTTGTAACGTGATGTTTCGTTGGTAGCATATACATATTTGATATTTTCGTCCCAAACAAGAGGGAAAGCTATTTCTGTTGGTTTGTATGAGGAAGCATAAATCCATTGATAGGCATCTTCATCATTAGCTTTACCTGCACGTTCCAAAAACCAGGCTTCATCAAATGTTCCGGAAGGATAATATTCGGTAAAATGCCATTGGCCGTTCACTTTTACTTCAACCCAGTTGTGATTTCCTGAATTGTTGTACCAATTGGGTGTTCCGGCAACACGTGAAGGAATTCCAACTGCACGAAAGGCATCAACCAAAAGAATGGATAACCCTGAACAGGAAGCCATGTTTATCTCCATTGATTCGTATGGACTCTGATCAGGCTTATTACGCTTGGTATTGTATTCAACGTTCACCTCATTTAAAATATTATTGTTGATGGCCCAGATGGCATCTTCAATGGTTTTGGCATCAGTAAGATATTTTTTAAAACGGGTGTAGAAATCAGCACGCCAGCGTTCGCGGGTTTCGTTCATTGAAACGTATGGGAGTACCTCATTGAAAAAGGATTCCTTATCCAGAGCCTTAGCCCAGGGAAATTCTTCGCGTGCAACATAGGCATAATCGATATTTTCCGTCAGAAACTCAAAGGTTAATGAAGTCAGGTCTCTCTCAGGCATATATCTGATCAGAAATTTAGCAGCCTCCTGTTGTTCTCCATCGTAGTGTTCAATGGTCTTTTCCAGTTGAGCCCGGTTGTCACCACTTAATTGCAGAGCTTTTGTTAATTCTTCGTCGTACTTGCCTTTGCACGAAAAGGTTACTAAGGCAAGTAATGCAATCAAAAATGATTTATTCATGACTAATAGGTATTTTTTACAGATTTAACTTGCAATTTGGATTTCAGATCATGAATTGGATTGTTGCTGTTAAAACTGATTTTATATTCTTTCTCGGGAATCATATCAAAGTAATTATCGCTCCATTTGCCATCGATACCTTCAGCTACTAACTCAATGTTTTTAACAAACTCAGAGCTTTTAAGGGTCACTTCTGCTACAGTTCCATTCTCAATAACCCTAATGTCAACATCAGCATACTGCAAGGCAAGTTGTTTCACTTTAGAGAATAAGAACGTTGTCTCGGTTTGGGTGGAATCGTATGCTGTATTCATCACAAGTATAACCTTGTTTTTAGCTATACTTCCGATCAATTGCTTTAAAGGAGTTTTCAGAATTACCTGGTTTGCATTTGGTTCCAGTTTGTATTCTTTATTTTGTTCCCATACAACGGTGCCATCGAGTTGTATTATTTGTAGGGAGCTTGTCACATTGGTTTCAGTAATTTTATCTGAAATCAGATTGACCTGAAGGTAATCTTTGTCCATTACTGCTGAAGTGATTACCGGTTCATAAGCCTTTTTGATGAAATACTGCATGGCCTTCCAACGACCATAATAATCAATTCCCGACCATGACACCACTGGCCAAACATCGTTTAGTTGCCAGTAAAGTGAACCCATGCAGAAAGGTTTATTGCGACGCTGAGCTTCAAAACCAATGCGCATACCTTCAGCCTGCATTACCTGGTTGAGGTAGACAAAATCCACGAAGTTGGATGGCATATTATAATCACGTTGCATATATTGTTTTATGGTTACATTACCAATTGAACTCTTTTGATGAGTTTTCATCACATCTGATTCAATGTCCCAGTCTTTTTCTTCCGAAAAAGTTTTTATTGTTTCCATTGAAGGGAAGGATTGAAATCCGAATTCGCTCATAAAACGAGGAACATATTCGTTCATCTTTTCAAATTCATGTTTGCCCCACCATACACCCCAATAGTGGTTATCTGCAATCTTCATATCATTGATATCACCCCAGTTACTGATGGGTGATGAATCGTAATAGAAACGTTGTGGATCCAGTTCTTTGAGTTTATTTGGTAATAGCTGATTAAATAATTTGTTGTATCCTTCCAGAAGTTCTTTTTGATCTTCTTCGGTATAGCCATAGGTCTGTTGCCATCCCCAATTATTCCATCCAACGTTTATCTCGTTGTTACCACACCAGATTGCCAAACTTGGGTGATTACGCAGGCGTTTGATGTTGTATTCTGCTTCGTTGGCCACATTTGCCAGAAACGCATCATCCGACGGATACATAGTACAGGCAAACATAAAATCCTGCCATAATAAAATACCTTTTTCGTCAGCCAGGTCAAAGAAACGATCATCTTCGTAAACGCCACCACCCCAAATCCGAACCATGTTCATATTAGAGGCCAATAAATCATTGAAGTTGTTTTGGTAAACAGAATCAGTCATTCTGCCTAAAAAGATATCATTTGGTATATAATTTACCCCACGCATATAAGTTGGAATACCATTTACCTTGAAGTAGAAACTAACACCTAAAGAATCAGGTTGATTAATCACTTCAATGGTTCTCAAACCAATTTTTTGACTCTTTGAATCCAATAGTTGCCCTTTTGTTTTAAGTTCTGAAGTGACAGCATAGAGTTTTTGTTCACCCATACCATTAGGCCACCATAATTCTGGGTTATCAACAATGATATCGATGGATACATTGTTTTTACCTTTTTGAAGTTCAATATCTTTGTTGGCATTGATGTTTCCAAAAGTTAATGAAACGCTTGCTTTCGAAGCTGTTGATGCTTCTATTTCGTAGTTGAAGGTTATTTCTGCTTTTTCTTCACTCAAAGTGTTTTGTACAAACTGAACATCGTTAAAACGGGCATCATTCCAGGCGTTTATTTTAACAGGACGCCAAATGCCTGAAGTAACAAATCGGGGTCCCCAATCCCAACCATAATGATAGGGTGCCTTGCGGGTGTATACACTCAAATGCTCTTCCGATCGGTCGTTATCGGCAGGGTAGGTATATTTTGCCTTTTTATGCAAAGGCATTGCCATTTTAATGGGTGAGTGAAATAGAATCTCAAGCTTATTGGTACCTTTCTTTAAATACTGCTTTACCTCACTGCTGTAGGCAAGAAACATATTCTCCGAACTGAATAGTTTTTGACCATTTAATGTTACATCAGCATAGGTGTCCAGACCCAGAAACTCTAATTCTATGTTATCAAAATTCAATGTTTCACTATCAATTGTAAATTCACCCTGATAAACCCAGTCCTTATGTTCTATCCATTGTACACTATCCTCATTGGTTCCATAAAACGGATTATCAATAATTCCAGCGTTTTCAAGGTCGATATGCACGTTACCAGGAACTATGGCAGGATGCCAGCTTTCATCATCAGCCTGACGAAAAGTCCAGTCTGCCTTCAATTCGTAGCTCTTTAATGCCTGATCCCCTGAAGAACAGGAATAAAGGATTGCGAGGCTGAATATGAATGATAGTTGTAATAATCTTTGTAACATAGGACTGAGTTTTATCGATGTTTAGTAAGATTTATAATGCGTTATTCAGTTTATTGATGACCTTCATTGCGGCTTCAATCTTTTCTTTGTCAACAGTTTGTTTTAGGTATTCTTCTGATTCGATGTTACCCATATTTAAATTGTTGTTGGTAAAAGTCATTTCTGACTGAACCATTTTAACTGCTGACATGTGATATTCATTGGCACCTGTTGCAACTTGTAATTCTTCTATATTGCTGGCATTAACACCACTTCCAACCAATATATTTATTTTGCCTGCGGCCATTTCAACCAGTTCTTTAATAATTTCTTTTCCTTCTAAAGCAGTTTCTTTTGTTCCCGAAGTTAACACGGTATCTACTTTTAAGTCAATTAAATCGGCTAATGATTTTTTATAATCACGCGACATGTCAAAAGCTCGGTGAAAGGTAAATTTCATTGGTTCTGCTAATTCTACCAGTTGTCGTGTTCTGCATTTGTCAATTGATCCATCAGCATTTAAAATACCGCAGACTACACCGTGAACGCCCATTTTTTTTGCTTCGATGATGTCTTTTTTAATGATGTCGAATTCATCATTAGAGTATAGAAAATCACCTCCGCGAGGACGAACAATTATAAAAACATTGGGGTGGCCTGTGTTTAAGGCTACCTTTATAAATCCATAGCTGGGAGTAGTACCTCCTTCTTTAATGTTGGCACATAGCTCCAGTCTGTCAACTCCCAATTTTAATGCTTCTTTTACACCTTCAATACTGTAAGTGCTAACTTCTAATTTATACATTGCTTCTGTTTACTTCTTTCTGTTTTATCTGAGTAAGTAGTTGCCTACTAATATTTGGGCTTCATTATATTATTTGTAACGAACCAAGTTTTATATATGGTTTTAATATAGGATTATCCGGGCTGAGTTCCGTGATTAAAACATCCAGTTTTTCAATAGGTATTATGTTGAAATTCTGAACGGAATTCAGTTTTTCGCTCAGTGCCACTGAAACAGTTTTTGCACTTCGTTCGGCCATTTTACGTTTTACCAATACTTCCGACCTGTCAATATCAGTTAGACCTCTGTCGATACTGAGGCTTCGTGTTCCAATAAAAAATATGTCGGCATTTACTTCGTTTAACAGGTTTAAAGTATCTGTGCCCACTGTGATGGGTACATCAGATAAAAATTCTCCACCTAAGAAGTAAGTATGAACATTGCTTTTTGATAATAATTCCGATGCAACTGGCAGACAATTGGTCATAACCGATAGTTTAATATCAGAAGGCAGCTGTTTTGCTATTTCCAGATTGGTGGTTCCTCCGTCAATAAATATCAGCATATCATCTTTCAGCAATGAAACAGCCTTTTGAGCAATCAATTGTTTTTCTTTGGCTGCAAATGTTTTTCTGTCATCGTATTTCATTGGTATGTACGATGATGATTCAGTTAAGATGGCTCCACCATGCACCTTACGTATCAAACCTTGTTGCGAAAGTTCTTTTAAATCGCGTCGAATGGTGTCTTCCGAAACATTTAAATCAATGCTTAGCTCAGATGATAATACCTTAGATGATTGTTTGATTTTTTCTAAGATGATATTTTGTCTTTCTTCTTTTAACATGTTCGATTCAGTATTTTTGCTTGGTTATCGGGTTAAAACAATGTAGGCTGAAACATTCCAGTGATTCAACTCATTGGTAGCTTCAGGTTGAGCTTCAGGTATGCTGATGGTTATGCTGTTCTTACCTTTTTTCAGGTTTGTCACATTTAAAACCATTGGTTCGACCTGAGAGCCGGGGCACCAGTTCGATCTTGATAAATCAGATGAAGCTATAAATTCTTCAATTTCTGATTCTTTGGTATCGCCAGTTCTAAGATTACCAACACGAGCCGTTCTTTTCATGGTCCAAACACCAGAGTGGGGATTGAATCGACGAAATGACGCACAATCATCTCTCCAGGGTATATCTTTATAAAGGACAGTTCCGTTTACGGATACAATATTTTCTTTCTTAACAAATTCATCTCCCTCGCTATGACCTCCATGCCCGGTTGTAATGTAATATAACTGTGCTGTTGAAAAATCCTCTGTTACTTCAAAATCATAGGTGATGTCGTTTCGGCTGAATCCATCGAATAATCGCTGAGGACTAATATAACGGACTGTATTGGCAAGTGGAATCACCTCAGTATTTTCCTTTTTATAGACTTCAGCCTTTGACTCCAGATATTTTAATTTGGCAGAAATGGCATAACCTTGTTTTGTCCAAACATCAATAAATGCACCTATCCAAACTTCATTTTCCAGTTCGCTGCAAAGCTGAGTGATGTCTTGTGTCCAGGTTACTTTTTCTTCCCAGTGAGGAATATAAACAGGTTTGCGTTTCAGAATTTGCTCATCGTGAGAGAAATGGCCAACGCCAAAAGGAGTCATAAAACGTAAAAGTTCAATTGCAGGCGAATATTTACCTGTTGGAATTACTCCTGCAAATAAGTCTTTGTCTTTTGTGTCTTTATATATGTCAATAAAAGCATTGTGTTCCGTTAAAAAATTTATGCTGCTTGACGATGGAATGATAAATAAGGATCCTGTCTTATCCCACGGATCACCTGCTGAAACAATTTCGGCTTCAATGTTGATGTTCACATGTTTTGAATACTTTGGTAAGGATACTTTTTTGAGAATGATTCTGCCGTTGTCTATTTTGATAATATCATCACTCAGATTGGTTGTGTTCTCTTCTGGATTAAAGTTGATAGCTTCATTCTGAAAAATTTCAATCTCTTTATCTCCAATTGCATCTTGTTTGCTTGAACATGATGTAAGAGTAAGGATCAGCGAAAAAATGAAGATATATTTAAACATGATTAATACAGGTTTTGATATTTAGTACATGCAAATTTAATTTCTTATTTGCATGTATTTGCATGTTTGATGTTAATTTTTCTTTTAACAAGCATTATTTTAATGTTTTTGTGATTGAATAATCTACATGTATATGGATTTCGTTTTGGAATTATATATTTTAAAGAACAGATATATAGTATTATGGATTAAATTTATGTGCTGATTGGTTTTGTCTTTTTTATGCTGAAATTACAATGCTGTTTTTGATAATTTAATGTTATTGATTAAGGTATAAAATGCACTAACGTGCAATTAATTCAATTTTTGATAGTATGTTAATCGAATTATGTGCATATATTTGTGTTAGTAAGTGCATGAATGTGCATGAATTGAAATGAGTTTATTTTCATTTTAGGCTAAGTATAGATTCAAGGTGGAGTGTCTGTGTAAGGTGATGAATTAGTGGATGATAAATTTTGTAATTATTCCTTTTATCGCAATTCTGTTGTTGTTTAATAAATGATCATTTCATTCTGGTAAATTCAATTATTGAATATCTAAGAAAGATTAAATAAATTGATAATGAATGTGTAAGCTGGTTAAAAGGATCTTGTTTTAGAATAATTGGACAATTTAAGAAGAATCACTTTTGTTTTAAAACCTTATATTTGTAATCAAAATACTTATAAATAGTTTGTTTTAACTTTTATTTAGTTTCGAAATGTTGTTTTTAAGCAAACTAAAGCAGATTTTTGAATCATATTAAAACCATTCTTAAAAAAGAAATAAAGTATGGAAAAACGCATTGTCTTTTGCCTGTTTGTTTTGTCGTTAATTGTCGGTTGTAATGGACCGTCTGGTTTATTAATGAAAACTGCCAATACTATTGCTGTTACAGCGACAGATACGCCAGATAGTATAATTTTAAAGGCAGCTCACGTTGTTCCAACTCAGGAGCAAATCAAAGCTTTAGAAGATGAGTTTATTGCTTTTATACACTTTGGTCCAAATACTTTCACCCAAAAAGAGTGGGGTAATGGCTTTGAAGATCCAATGGTTTTTAACCTTCAAAATATTAATACAGACCAATGGTGCGAAAGCATTAAGGCAGCCGGCATGACAAAGGTTATTTTTACCGCCAAACATCATGACGGATTTGTTCTATGGCAAAGCCGTTATACTAAACACGGTGTGATGTCGTCTCCTTTTGAAAATGGAAAAGGTGATGTGTTGAAACACTTATCTGTCTCGTGTCAAAAATATGGGTTAAAGCTGGGAATCTATCTTTCACCTGCTGATTTATACCAGATTGAAAATCCGGATGGTTTATATGGAAATCTAAGTTCTTATACCGATAGAGTTATTCCTCGACCTGTAGAAGGGCGTCCGTTTGAAAACAAAGCCACTTTCACGGCCAATGTGGATGATTATAATGAGTATTTTATGAATCAGCTTTTTGAATTACTCACCGAGTATGGACCTATTCATGAGGTTTGGTTCGATGGAGCTCATCCAAAACATAAAGGTGGTCAAAAGTATAACTACCGCGCCTGGAGAAAGATGATTAAAGAGTTAGCACCCGATGCTGTTATCTTTGGTAAAGAAGATATTCGTTGGTGTGGTAACGAGGAAGGGGATACACGCAATACTGAGTGGAATGTTATTCCTTATCAGGATAATCCTCAAACCATGAATATGTTTCCGGATTTGATGGATCATGATCTTGCGAGTGAGGAGAAGCTGGTGCAAGGAAAGTATTTGCATTATCAACCAGCCGAAACCAATACATCAATTCGTGAAGGATGGTTTTATCGTGATGATCTTACGCAAATGGTGCGAAGTACAGATGATGTTTTTGATATGTATGAACGTTCTGTGGGTGGAAACTCAATCTTCCTGTTAAACATACCTCCAAATCGGGATGGTTTATTTTCTGATGAGGATGTCAAAGTATTGAAAGAAACAGGTGAAAGAATTAGAGATACTTACGGAACTAATTTGTTTGCATCAGCAGCCGGTTCAACTAAGGTATTGGATGGAAATACTTCCACTTTTGAATTGCTTGATGAAACAAACAATAGCATTGAGATTACCACTAATGAGCCTGTAACCATCAATCGTTTTGTAATTCAGGAAGCTATTCAGTCGCATGGCGAGCGTGTTGCTGACCATAAGGTGGAAGCCTGGATTAAAGGTGAATGGAAGGAGATTGCAAAAGGAACTAATATTGGTTATAAACGAATTCTTCGTTTCCCTCAGGTTACTTCCGATAAGTTCCGGTTCACTGTTCTTGATTTGCGATATTATCCGGCAATTGCAAATATAGCAGCTTATTATTGTGATGTTCAGCCACCTCAGTTGCAGCTGACACGTGATATCGAAGGAAAAGTAACCATTGAACCCAGTAAGCATGTTTTTCGCTGGAAATTACATGGGTTGGATCCGGTGGCTAATTTGAATAAAAATCTGCAAATCAGATATACGTTGGATGGATCTGAGCCAACGATGGAATCTGAGCTGTTTACTGTACCTGTTTTGATTGAATCAGCTGAAGTGAAAGCCCGTGCGTTTAATAATGGAAAGCAGGGTCCTGTTTTGATTCAGAATGTTGGGTTGATTAAAAAAGATTGGAAAGTGAAAAGCACTAGTTCTCAGCTGAAAGATCATGAAGCAGTTCTTGCTATTGATGCAGATGTTGAAACATACTGGTTGACAAAAGCCGGACATAATCATACTATTACCATTGATCTTTCGGAGTTGAAAACCTTGAAAGGATTCTCTTATACTCCGCAAAAAGAAAACAAGGCTGGAATGATTCAGCGCGGTGTGGTAGAGATAAGCAGTAACGGAAAATCATGGGTTAAGGCAGACAATTTTGAGTTTGGTAATCTGATAAACATGCCAACAACTCGTACACATTATTTCAAAGAGTCGGTTGAGGCTAAATTTGTAAGAATTACAACAAAGGAAATTGCTGGAGACAGCCAACAGGCTGCTATAGCGGAAATAGAACTGTTTTAGATAATAATAAACAAAATATATGAAAAGGATTGCACAATTACTGTTAATTGCCCTGGTGGTTTCGGCCTGCGGTAGGACAGAGGGGTGGAAAGATGCATCGTTACCGGAAGAGACACGAGCGGAACTTCTTTTGAAGGAGATGACGCTACAGGAAAAGGTGCGTCAGATGAACATGACCCGGGGAGATTATCTGAAAGTGGATGGTGAGATTAATAAGGAAAAAGTTACAGAGCAGGTTGGGGATCTGGGATTGGGATCTATTCATGATTTCTATCCTAAAACAGCTGAGGAATATAATACGGTACAACGTATTACCATCGAAAACTCTCGTTTAGGTATTCCTGTGATGTTGATGGAAGAGATGCTTCATGGTTATCTGACTCAGGGAGCAACTGTTTTTCCAATGCCAATTGGTATGGGAGCTTCATGGAATAAAGAACTGATGAATAAAGTGGGTAAGGTTATTGGTACCGAAGCCCGTATTCATGGGGCTCATGTTGCTTTAGGTCCTACTTTAGGTATTGCCCGCGAGCCACGCTGGGGTAGAGTAGCCGAATTATATTCAGAAGATACTTATTTAACTTCAGAAATTGGAGTGCAGATCATACAAGGAATGGGTGGTCTGGATCCTAAATCACCTTTTTCGATGGTTGCAGGACCCAAGCATTATGCGGTTCACTCTGCACCTATCTCTGGATCGAATGCCTCACCAGTATTGCTAGGCGAGCGTACTGCCCGAATGGATTTTCTGCCTGCGTTTGAGCGTGCCATCAAAGAGGCAGGTGCCTTAAATGTGATGTCGGCTTATTCTGAGTTGGACGGAATCCCATGTACCGGAAACGAATGGTTGTTAACTGATGTGTTGCGCAATGAATGGGGATTTAAAGGATATGCTGTATCTGACCTTGGTGCCATGCGTTTCCTTTGGAATGTACATCACTTTGCAGAGTCTCCACAGGATGCAATCCGCAAAGCAACACAAGCTGGTATGGATATGCAGTTCTACGATTTCACAGACAGTACTTATCAGGCTACTTTAATTGATCTGGTACAAACAGGTAAATTGGATGAGAAATACATCGATCGCGCTGTAAAAGGAATCCTTTATACCAAGTTCCGCCTGGGATTGTTTGAAGAGCCTTTTATTACACAGGAAAGAATTGATGAGTATTACCATTGTGATGATCATATTCAAACTGCTTTAAATATTGCTGAAGAAGGTATAGTATTGTTGGAGAACGACGGAATCCTTCCATTGGAACCCAATAAATATAAGAAGATTGCTGTATTAGGTCCTTTGGCCAACTATGCTGAACTGGGTGGTTACACCGCAGCTGATGCTGAAGGGGTTTCGTTGATGGATGGATTAAAAACTGCTTCACCACAAACACAATTTGTTTATGAACAGGGAGCAACTATTGTTGAGCGAGGAACAGTTATTGACAGTAAGTATCTTTTCCATGGAAATGGTCAGAAAGGTTTACAAGCATCTTTCTATAATAATATGGAATTGAAAGGAGAACCAGTGCTGACTCGTGTTGATGAGTTGGTTGATTTTGAATGGCCCTGGAATCCATATCCGGGTATTGAAGATGACTTCTTTTCGGCTCGTTGGGAAGGATATATTAAAACTGATGTGGATGTAAACGGCTGGGTTGGTACTAGCTCTGATGATGGCTCGCGTTTGTACATCAACGATGAGTTGGTGATTGATGCCTGGAAAGGAACAACTCCTATTACGAGAGCTAAATACAATTTCAAAAAAGGAGTTAAATACAATATTCGCTACGAATTTTACGACAATCAATGGCATGCAACAGCATCTTTGCGATGGTCGAAAAAGAATGAAGGTATTGCCCGTGCAGTTAAGCTGGCACGTCAATCTGATCTGGCTATTATCACTGTTGGAGAAAATACCAAAACAGTAAATGAAAATCGTGATGTGGCTACCCTTGGATTATCTTCTGATCAGGAAGAATTGATTAAAGAAGTACATAAAACGGGTAAGCCATATATTGTTGTATTGCAAAACGGTCGTTCATTGGCCACCAACTGGGTTTCGGAAAATGCAAATGCACTGGTTGAGGCTTGGTTTGCAGGTGAGCAAGGCGGAAATGCCATTGCCAACGTTTTATTTGGCAAAACAAACCCATCAGGACGAATGCCGGTTTCGGTTGCCAAGTCGGTTGGGCAGCTACCTATATACTACAATCAAAAGCCTACAACCATCTATCGCTATGTTGATGAAGATGATCAGCCGTTATATCCTTTCGGATACGGTTTATCTTATTCGTCATTCGAATATAATAACCTGAAAGTAGCTGTTGATGAGTCTACAGGTGACTTTAAAGTGAATGTGAGCGTTGATGTTACCAACACTTCTATGGTAGATGGTAAAGAAGTGGTTCAGATTTACCTTCGAGATTTAAAATCGTCGGTAACTACGCCGGTTAAATCACTGAAGGCATTTGATAAACAAATGATCAAGGCTGGTGAGACAAAGACTTTTACCTTTACTTTGGGTAAACAGGATTTGAGATTATGGAATGTTGATAAACAATGGGCCGTTGAAGCAGGTGTATTCAGGGTAATGACAGGTTCTAATTCCAATGATCTTTCATTACAGGAAGAATTCACTTTAAAGAACAGTTATCAGTTAGAAGACTAAAAGCTTTTTAATCTATAACCACAGATTACGCAGATTAACACAGATTTTTTCTTATATAATAAAAAGTAATCAGTATAATCTGTGGTTCATTAAAAGAAAAGATATGAAAAAAATATTTTTATCAATAGCGTTAACACTTGCTGCATCAGCTTCTTTTGCTCAATGGGCAGGAAAAGAATACGTGGTAGAGGAAGATGAACAGGTATTGGAAAAGCTTGATGAGTGGCAGGATCTTAAATTGGGATTCTTTGTTCACTGGGGAGCATATTCTGTTGAAGGTTTATGTGAATCTTGGCCGGTAGTTTCGGAGGATGTGGATTGGTTAACACCACACGAAAACCTGAAAGAATTCAGAGATCATTACTTTGATTTACCTAAGCGTTTTAATCCTACCAAATTTAGTCCCGATCAATGGGCCAACCTTGCAGTGGATATGGGAGCTAAGTACTTTGTTTTCACCACTAAGCACCACGATGGATTTACCATGTGGGATACCAAGCAAACAGATTATAAAATCACCAACCCAGAGTATCCGTATGCAAATGCTAAATACGCTGACATAACAGGATCGTTGTTTGATGCTATGCGTAGCAAAAACATGATGATAGGTGCTTATATCTCAAAACCCGACTGGCACAGTCCTTACTACTGGTCACCATCATTTGAAAGTCCGGGTCGTAATGTAAACTATAAAATTGAACGCCACCCCGATTGGTGGAAGAAATACACTGATTTCTTTTATAATCAGGTAGAGGAGTTGATGACCAACTACGGTGATATTGACATTCTTTGGTTAGATGGTGCCTGGGCTGATAAAGCCAACAGAGGCCAGGATATGAAAATGGATGAAGTGGGAGCTATGTGTCGTGATAAACAACCGGGAATAATGGTGGTTGATCGTTGGGTTGGCGGACGATGGGAAAACTACCGCACCCCTGAACAACATATTCCGGGAGAAGCAGAAGCTATTCCTTGGGAAACCTGTATGACTGTTAACTGCTGTTTCTCTTATCGTTTTGTAGAAAGCGAAGAAACAAATGTAAAAGAAGCCCGTGAATTGACTCATAAGCTAATCGACATTGTTTCGAAAGGAGGAAACCTTTTACTAGACCTGGGAGCTTCTCCTGAAGGTTGGTTCAATAAAAAAGAGGTGGAAGTAGTGCGCGAAATGGGTGAATGGTTAAAAATCAACGGAAAAGCAATTTACAGCACCAGGGCAGTTGCTCCTTATGCCGAGGCTAATGTAAGATACACGAAATCGAAAGATGGTAAAAAGGTATATGCAATTGTTTTGCTCGAAGAAGGTGAGCAGATGACTAAGGCTATGTTACCAGGTTGTTTGGTTGCTAAAGATGCGGTTGTAACTGATGTTGCAACTGGTAAACAGGTTAATTTTTCACAACAGGGTAATTCAACATTGGTAGATATGCCAAGGAAAAAAGGAACCGCTCAATATGCTGTGGCCTTTGAAATATCGAAAGTAGAAAAGATGGCCGGTAAAGAGTTTGGTAAGTCACAGGCTGCCATTGATGCTGATAACAGAAATTTATAATAAACAAAGATTAGTCTTAAGAATAAACTCTATAATTCATCGAATTATTTAATTGAAAAACCACAAATTACACTGATTACACTAAGATTCCGCTATAAAGGAATTGAATTTGTGAAAATTCGAGCAATTTGTGGTTAAATAATAAAAATGAGAAGTGTTTTTTTTTATGACTTTGAACTATTTAAGTGAACTATATATTAATCAGAAATATGAAACAGCTTTTTCTATTTGCCCTAATAACTGTTGCTTTGGCAAGTTGTTGCCAGAACAACGACATCGTTTATCAAACGCACGTAATACCTGAGCCTAACAATATGGAGGTAACAGCTGGACGTTACACTTATGATGAAGCACCCAATGTTATTTATAATCAGGATAGCAACCTTGGTAAAGAAGAGTACAAGCTGGAGGTGACTACAAAAGGCGTTACCATTACATACGCTACAAATGTGGCAAAGATGTATGCCGAAGCTACCTTATCTCAACTACAGGATAACGATGGCGTAACCAACTATATTCCAATGGTTAAGATTGATGATAAGCCTCGCTTTAAACACCGGGGGTTTATGTTGGATGAAGCACGTCATTTTCAGGGAATGGAATTTGTGAAGAAGACTCTGGATCGTATGGCTTTTCATAAGTTGAATAAGTTTCACTGGCATTTATCCGACGACCAGGGCTGGAGAATAGAAATCAAAAAATATCCCTTTCTAACCGAAAAAGGATCAATCAGAAAGGCAACCCAGGTAGGATGGAAGCCTGATATTATGGATTGTCCTACTGATGGTGTTGAGTATGGAAAGGGTTATTTTTATACTCAGGAACAGATTAAAGAAGTGATTGAATATGCAGCTAAGCTGGGTATTGATGTGATTCCTGAAATTGATATGCCGGGGCATATGATGGCAGCTTTGCACGCTTATCCCGAGTTAGGTCCTAAAGAATCGTACGAGGTTCGTCAGTACTGGGGTGTTTCGCACGATGTGCTGGATGTAAGTAATCCTAAAACACTGGAGTTTGCTAAAGATGTCATTAGCGAAGTATGCGATTTATTTCCCTATCGTTTAATTCATATTGGTGGAGACGAATGTCCGAAGGAGCAATGGGAGAAAAGTGCATCCTGTCAGAAGATGATTAAAGACCTTGGGTTGAAAAATGAAGAAGAGCTTCAGTCGTGGTTTTTAAAGGAAATTGAGAAAACGGTGATGGCCAAAGGCAAGCAGATTGCCGGTTGGGATGAAATTTTGGAAGGTGATATGAGCAAAACAGCAACTGTTTATCACTGGCGTTTCTGGACAAAGGAAAACATGACCAAAGTAGCTGCTGAAAGAGGAAATGAGGTGGTTTCAACCTTAAATCATCGTATGTATTTCGATTTTTATGTATCGTACGATAAGGAGCATTTTGAACCATTGGCTTTCCCTTATGCCACTCCACTGCACAAAACCTATAATTACGATCCAATTCCTGATGATTTGGATCCTAAATACCACGATAAGGTGATTGGTGTTCAGGGTAATTTATGGACTGAATATGTTACCAGCAACGAAACAGCCGAGATGAGAATCTTTCCTCGTTTTGCATTGTTATCAGAAGTTGCCTGGACCAATCAGGATCTGAGAGACTGGGAAAATATGAATCGAAAACTACCCTATATCTTTAAGGTATACGATAACTGGAAGTTAAACTATAACCATGTTTATATTGCAACCGGTTGTGAGTATTAATTGGTTTTTTTAAGATAGGACAGGCCCCGATTTTTATTTAGAATCGGGGTTTTTTGTTAGTAGCTTTTCCTTTTTAACCAAAATGCTTTCCATTAATTAACGGTTTAATCTTAAACCACAAATTACACAGATTTCACAAAATCTAAAAGAATTTGGTTTGTGTTGATTAGTGAAATTTGTGGTAGTTTATTTAATTAATAGAGTATTTAAATTATAGTGATTCACTTCTTTCGCTTATTGTATTGTTTAATTCCTACAGAATTGTTTTTATTGGATTTGTGAGTATTTAATTATGGTATCATTAATTCAGAAATTGTAACTTCAAACAAAAACTCAATCATGAAAAAATCCATTATCCTTTTCTTGTCTTTCTTGATTACAACAATGGCTGTTGCCCAGAAAGAAACCTCTGAAGCCTATGAACAACGGATGGAGTGGTTTCGGGATGCCCGGCTGGGTATTTTTATACATTGGGGTTTGTATTCCGAGGGTTCTACTTCCGAGTCGTGGGCAATGTATCATAAAAGTATCAGCTGGAGTGATTATATGGAAGGGAAGGCTTCTGTTTTTACCGCTGAGAATTATCATCCGAAGGAATGGGCTGCTTTGTTTAAAAAAGTGGGTGCCGACTATGTGGTGATGACTTCCAAACATCATGATGGATTTGCTTTGTGGGATACCAAATACTCTAAGATTAATGCGAAAGACTGGAGTGCAGCTAAACGTGATGTTTATACGCCTTATGTTGATGCTGTGCGAAAGGCCGGAATGAGAGTGGGTATTTATTATTCGTTATGTGACTGGTCACATCCTGATTATTCACCCATGAATTTTCCCCGGCCTGAGAAGAAACTTAGAAAACTTTATCCTTACCCAAAAATGCAGACTTACTGGACGAAGTGGAATCGTTTTCAACAGTTTAATCTCAATCAAATGAAAGAGCTTTTTGATCGATACCAACCCGATTTAATATGGTTTGACGGTGATTGGGAGCACAAATCCGATGAATGGCCATCGCGAGTGATAAAAGACTCTTTGCTGACCTGGAATCCTAATATAGTGGTTAATTCGCGATTGAACTCTTATGGCGATTACAACACACCGGAACAGGATCCGCCGATAAAAATACCTGAAAGACCGTGGGAATTATGTTTGACTATGAACGAATCGTGGGGCTACCAGAAAGATGATAATGATTATAAATCACCTAAGTTTTTGATCGAGACCTTTGTGCGATCGGTTGCAAAAGGTGGTAATCTGTTACTTGATGTGGGTCCTAAAGCTGATGGTACAATCGAACAACGCCAGATTGATTTATTGGAAGAGATCGGAGATTGGTATCATATACATGAAGAGGCTGTGCGTTATGGTCAGCCCGGAATTCCTTACGGTCATTTTGATGGAGAAACAACTTTGTCGGCAGATGGTAAAAGCATTTATTTATATTGTATGGGTAGGTTTAATCAGATGATGACTTTGAGAGGTATTAAAGGCGAGGTGGAAAAAATTACCTTGTTGCATAACAAACAGGATATACCTTTTAAAATTCAGGATTCAACACCCTGGAACGATATACCCGGCATTATTGTGATGGACGTCAGTCTGGCTGAAGATGCCCGTTATGTGTCGGTCATAAAGGTGGAGTTTAAGGAACCTTTTTCGTTGTACAGAGGAATCGGGCACGGAGTAGAATTAAATGATTAAAAAAGAATCATATCTGAAATGAAATGAAAACCCGGGAATAAGAATATTATCCCGGGTGTTTAAGTGATATGGTTTTATGATTTAAATATTGTTATCCTGCCATTGAAGTCGTAGGTTTTGAGTTCGCTTTTAATTTAAAAAAGCTTACCAACTCAACTAATTGTTCAGCCTGACTATTGAGTTCTTCGGCACTGGAAGCCAGCTCTTCGCTTACCGAAGCGGTTTGCTGGGTCACACCGTTTAACTGCTGAATAGCATTATTAATTTCGGAGGCTCCGTTTTTTTGCTCAAGACTGGCAGCTGTGATTTCTTTCACCAGATTGGCTGTTGTTTCAATGTCTGGCAGAATTTCATCCATTCTGCTTCCGGCCTTTTGTGCCAGATCAAGGCTGCTGTTGGCCAGCATAACAATTTCCTGGGCTGCTACTTTACTTCGTTCAGCCAGTTTTCTTACTTCGCCTGCAACAACGGCAAAACCACGTCCCTGATCGCCGGCTCGAGCTGCTTCAACTGCTGCGTTTAAAGCAAGAATATTGGTTTGGAGGGCAATGACATTGATAATATCGATCTTCTCGCTAATCTGTTTGTTGGCGCTTACTGTATTGCTTGAGTGCTGACTAACTTCACCAATGCCAAATTGTGCAGTGGAAGATATTTTTTCTGTCTGTCGTGCGTTATCTGTATTCTGCTCAATATTAGAAACCATTTGCTCAACGGTAGAGGATATTTGTTCAACCGAAGCAGCCTGTTGATTGGCTCCCTGGCTCATTGTTTGTGCCGAGGAATTTATCTGTTCACTGGCCGATGAAACGTAGCTGGCACCTTCCATAATGTTGGAAACTACTTCTTTTAGTTTATTAGCCATGTTCATTAAGGCGTGAGTAAGATGACCAATCTCGTTATTTCCCGGATCATCGATGGATGCTTCTAAGTTACCCTGCGATATCTCAGTAGCAAAGGTAATACCCTGCGATAAGGGCCTGGTAATGGAATTAACCAGAAAAATACCACCCACAATTGCAATAACCATGATAATAATGAAAATTACAAAGAAGGTTATTTTGCTTCTTAAACTGGTAGCTGTAATGGTATCATATTCCAATTGAGCTTCTTCAGAACTAATGTTTGTGAATTCATCAAGAACGGAACGTACTTCTTCAAAAATCGGAAGATAGTCTGTGAAGTATACTCTTAAAGCTTCTTCATAGTTGTTGCTTTTAATCTCATCTATAATTGTTGAGGTAACCTTTCCCAATTCAACATATCCTTCTTCATAGGTTTGCTCAAGGTCGGGATGAGGAGTACTCGATGAGTTTTTATAATTATCTAAAAATATGTGGAACCTGTCATTAATTTGTGTCAGGTTGGTTGTTATATCATCAAAATAAACTGATTTTTCATTATCGGAGCTCTCATTGTTTAAGATGGCATGATTAATTGCCAGATTTGATTGGTAAGCATCGCGGTCGGCCTCCACAAGGTTTTGAATTCCTGCCAGTCTTATTTTGTATATAGTCTCGGTATTATCAATCATCCTGTTCATATTGTTGATGGATAGAATGAAACTTACCAGAAAGAACAATAGAAACACACTTATCATTGTTATTAACCTGTACTTAATAGATATATTTTTCATGACTTTGGATATTTGAATGAAGTATTAATATTTAAACCGTAACTGAACGTAAAACAGATCGTTGTGAATGGTTGAATAACCTTCTGCAGGGTCTTCCGTTCGCATAACGTAATTCGTCATTAATGCGATGTTTTTTGAAGCATAATAGTTTAAACCAACTGTAATGTTGCTGTATTTCTTATATCCAATGGCATCAAATGCATCTTTAATGGGTATGTAATAATCATACCGTAATGTGGGTTCCAGCTTTGGAGCAATTTTATAGCCTGTTTCGGCAAAGAAACCGGAATAATTAAACTCACTGTCTTTTATTTCGTTAAGAAACTGCTTATTCATACCGGCAATATATTCGGTCATAAAGTATAATTTATGATACTGGGTGACGAAATACACGCTGAACGAGTTTCTGTTTGTTTTAATGGTGTCGCCAACCGTACCGGAACCAGTATGAAAACTAAAACCCGTTTCGACATTTTTTGCAGGTCTGAATTCAAGTCTGGAGAATAGTGCCAGACCATTTTCATCGTTTTCGTAACGGGGCGATTTAACACTCGGATTCCAGTAATAGTTAGGTCCTGCATGCGGCATGGATATCATGGCAAAATATTGAACTTTGTCATCTGTGATTCCTCCATAAAACATCAGTCCACCACTTCTAAAACCCGACAAGGCAACATTAGAATTCCAGTTTTGAGCAATTGTAGGTCGATCATTTAGTTTCATTTTAGATGTTCCCCAAAGGGGTGATGAATGAACGGCCGATTTAATGCCTGGAACAGGAAATTGACCAACCCGGACTTTAAAGTATGGCAAAGGTTCATATGATAGAAAAACATCCAGTAAAGCCGGAGTTCCTTTGTCGTATGATGCTTGTATAGCAAATTGTACATCGGGTGTTAGTTTGCCCGAGGCTTTTAAACGAACATATCTGGGAATAAAACCATAATGAACATCCAGATTATCGCGCTGGACATAACCAATCCACATGTGAGTAAAACCACTCCATTCTAATGTTGGAGTAAATTCTTTTTGATCCTGAGCCAGGTTGCACGGCACGATTAGAATGCAAGCCAACATTGAAATAACAATTGTTTTCACCATAACCTCCCTTTTAATAGTTATACATGTTCACACTATATAGTGTAAATGATAATGGGTTGGTATGGATAAAAAATCAGGAGGGGGATTTCCTATCTTAAAAGATATGACATATAGCAAAATTGATCAAGAGGTAATTGTAAATAAATTTAGACAACCTTTTATAGCTCCATTATTAACGGGTGTAATTGTTCTAATGTATAATAAGAAATGTATATACCTCAATAAGGTTTATGGGTATATTGCCTTACAAGAATAATGGTATCCTTTATTTATAAGACTATTAATAGGAAGGTAATATGGATTATAACTGTATTGTGATATAGCAAAGGCTCCTTTTATCTAAACAAAAAGGAGCCTTATGTTTTCAATGATGAAAATGATTTATTTTGTGGCTTTTAAAGGATATTTAAAAGTATAGTTTCCGGAACCCAGGTTAACAATTACCTTGTCAGCATCTTCTTTAATTCCATTGTTTTTGGTTTGCATTAACTCTTTATTGTTTACAACTATCTTATCGGCTTTGGCTAATGGTAACTCAATGGTAGCCGTTGTATTGACCGGAATCTTAATTTCATAAGTGAATGTATCGCCTTCTTTTGTCCATGCTGACAAGATGGTTCCATACATAGATTGAAATTCGGCTTTGGCATTTGTTAATCCTCCACCAATATGCGGGCAAAGATTAAAGTGTTTATATCCGGCCTTTTCAGGATCGATTTGTAAACCCGCCACATAACTGTACAGCCATTCACCAATGGCTCCGTAGGCATAATGGTTAAAGCTGTTCATACCTACATCCTGAAAACTTCCATCCGGTTTTTGACCATCCCAGCGTTCCCAAATGGTGGTGGCACCTTGTGTAACAGGATATAGCCATGATGGATACTCTTTACGGTTTAAGAGCATAAAAGCCAAATCGTTGTGGCCGGTTGCTGATAGTGTATGGCATAGGAGAGGAGTGCCTACAAAACCGGTTGTGAGGTGACCAAATCTTCTTACATCGTTGGCTAAGTATTCAGTTGCCCTGGTTTGCAACTCATGCGGCAATAAACCAAAAGCCAGAGCCAGCACGTAGGCTGTTTGCGTGTGAGAAACCAGACGACCGTTTGGTGTTACATACTCTTTGTTAAAAGCTTCCTTAATTTTACTGCAAAGTGCTTCGTATTTCTGTACATCATCTGTTTTGCCAATTACCTTTGCCGCTTTACTCAATAATTGTGCTGAATAATAAAAGTAGGCATTGGCAATCAAGTCTTTCTCGGTGGTTGCTCCCGGGTAATCAGACCAGGTTGTTGCAAAAGCCAGCCAATCGCCAAAATGGAATCCTTTGGTCCAAAGGTTATCGTCGTTAGATTGTGACTTCATAAACTCGACCCATGCTTTCATGCTTTCGTACTGATCTTCCAGTATTCGTTTATCACCATAAACCTGATAAACCGTCCAGGGAATAATCACAGATGCATCGGCCCAGGCTGTTGATCCACCTTCTCGCCCCAGCATTACATCGGGTATCACATGAGGGATCTTTCCATCGGGGTGCTGATCGGCAGCTATGTCTTTTGCCCACTTGGTAAAGAATGGTGCTACATTGAAGTTATAAGCAGCTGTCATGCTGAAAACCTGGGCATCACCAGTCCATCCCAGTCGTTCGTCGCGCTGAGGACAGTCTGTTGGAATATCGAGGAAATTACCTCGCTGACCCCACTGAATATTATGCTGCAGCTGGTTGATTAACGAATCGGAACAGCTAAAAGATCCGGTGGGCTGCATGTCGGAATGAATAACCACACCCGTAAAATCATCCAATTGAGGTGTGCCCGGATAATCAATTAACTTAACAAAGCGGAATCCATGAAAGGTAAAATGCGGTTCAAAGGTTTCTTCTGTGTCTCCCTTTAAAATATAAGTGTCGGTTGTTTTGGCACTTCGCATGTTATCACGATAAAAATTACCTTCTTTGTCTAATACTTCGCCAAAGCTCATGCTTACCTTGTTTCCTGGTTTTCCTTTTACATTCATTCGAAGCCAACCGGTCATATTTTGCCCCATATCCAAAATTGTTTCGCCTTTGGGCGTTGTGATGATGGCAATGGGTTGAATTTCAATGGTGCCTTGTACAGGATTACTTTGCGAAGCAACCAACATGTCTTTTGAATGATCGAGGATGATTACCTTGCTCCACTGGTTATCATCAAAAGTGGAGGTTGACCAGCCTTTTTTCTCCAAACGGGCATCGTAGGTTTCGCCATCGTAAATGACGGATGCCAGAATAGGACCTGTGCTTGTTTTCCAGTTTTCGTCACTTATAATCGTTTCGGAAGATCCATCGGAATATTGTATCTCGAGTTGAAGTAATAAGGCTAGCTTGTCGCCATAATAGTTTTTGTTTCGGGCCCATCCGATTCGTCCGCGATACCAGCCATCGCCCAGAATTGCACCTATTGCATTTTCATTTTTTAAAAGTGAAGTAACATCGTAGGTTTGGTATTGAAGCCTTTTATTGTAACTCGTCCAACCGGGCGAGAATAAATCGTTGCTTACTTTCTCACCATTTAAAAACAGTTGATAAAGTCCCAGAGACGTAATATAGATTCTGGCTGATTGAATGGTTTTTGCAGTTGAAAATTGTTTGCGAAAATAAGGGCAGGGAAGGGGTGAATCAGTTTTGTCTTCGTTAGCACTTATCCATTTTGCTTTCCAATCTGATGTTTGTAAAAGTCCCATCTCCCAAAAGGCAGGCTGACTCCACTTGCTTACTTTATCTTTTTGATCCCAAATGCGTACCTGCCAGTAAACCCGTTGTTTTGATTGAAGTTCAGGACCATTGTATTCGATATTTACCGATTGATCGCTCAGGATCTTGCCACTGCTCCAGATCAGATCTTTTCCTTTTGTTAAGTTATTAGATGAAGATGCCATCCTTATTTCATAGGCCGACTGCATAACGTTGGTTTCGGCAGAAATAAGTTGCCAGCTCAAACGTGGTTTTATTATGTCGATGCCCACCGGATTGGTGAGATACTCAGTAACCAGATTATTGATTTCTGTTTTTGCTGAAATACCATGGGACACGATGAAAAGAACGAAGGCAATTGAGAGGTGGAGATTTGATTTTTTCATTTTGTTGTAATTAGGATGATTTAGGTGGATGATGACTTAGCTTTTACGATTAATAGTTATAAAACACATCTGAAGATACTTAAATAAAAATGGTTTACATATTACAAATACACTTTTCGTACCTACTATACTCATATTCGTTATTATTCAATAAAAATATCTTATTGTCTTTATTTGTTTTTTCAATTGTATTGTAAATAGATATTATAGTAGTTCTGATTTTAGCAAAGGTGAAAACAGGAGTGCGATTGGCAACCGATTTAGTATTTGTTTATAGAATGTTACCTCAATTTAAAAAATGGTTTGAGAAATAATTAGTTAGGCCGGTTGTGTTATTTAAAGTTTAATGATTTGTTTAACTGAAAAGGTTCTCCTTTGATATTATTATGGAAGTTAAGCTACTAAAATTGTTAAAAAATAGCAGAAATGTTTGGCCTTCGATTTAACTGTATCATTTGAATTTTCAAAAAAAAATATGTTTTTTTATGATTCGTAATCAAACCTAAGTCGGAATTATACAATTGCTGTTTGTGTGGGAGCAAGATGAGTGTTGATGGGCATAAAGAGTATAGTCATTGACTTACAAACATCGACTTACTCTTAACACGCAATTGTGAGTGAGGCGGCGAAGCATTACTTAAAAATTACTTCAATCAGAGTGTAATTGATATAGATGGGCAGTTTGATAGTTAGTTACGAAATTATAGCTGAGGTTATTGCATATAATCCTATTGTTGTATCACCAATACTTTACCCGGTTCTGTAGATGGATATATCCATAATCATAACAGAAATAATAAATATTACCTCCTTTACTTATCCAGCTTTTGGGCAGATGTATGGCAAAATGATGAGTTTGTAACAAGATAAAGCTGTGTAGATTTTAATCAAAATTTGTTATATTGTAGATAAGAAATGGAATAATTAATTTAAACTAAAGATTCTTGCCAGCCAAACCAATTATAACACTTGAGCCAGGAATACATCGAGGTGAAAAAGTAGTTTTCTTTAAGTTTGAGTTTAATCAAGAACTTATTCGACAACTAAAAGATGAACTTAAATTGCACTGGAGTAATACTAATAAATGTTGGTATTTATTTTTGCAAGAATTTAATTTAAATACAGTATTTCATGCTTTGAAATCTAAAGCTTTTGTAAATTATGAAGCTTTACTCAAACGAAATGATACTCAAAGTATAGATAAGGACATTAAGGTGCCTGTTAATATGAAGTATGAGTATCGAAAAACGGTTCAAATACCGGATTCATATACAAAGCATCTGGATGAGAAAAGATATAGCGAAAACACAAAAAGAACATATCTGGCCTACTTTAAGGATTTTGTATTTGAATTTAAAGGTCAAAATGTTAATGAAATAAGCTATGAACAAATCTCGGAATACTTATTGAAACTAATTCGCGAAAATAAAATATCCGCATCAGAACAAAATCAGCGAATAAGTGCCATTAAATTTTATTACGAAAAGGTTTTGGGTCAAGAACCGATACACTATAAACTGGAGCGTCCCAGATCTTCAAATACTTTACCCAAAGTACTAAGCAGAGAAGAGGTAGTAAAGATTCTCAGATGTACTGACAATTTAAAACAAAGGTGTGTTCTATCTTTAATATATTCGGCTGGATTGAGGATAAGTGAATTAATACATTTAAAACTTAACGATATTATTTCGGACAGATATCAGGTTAGAATTATTAATGCAAAAGGAAAGAAGGATAGATATACAACACTATCGAAGAACCTTTTAATTGAATTAAGAGAATACTACAAGAAATACAGGCCAAAGTATTGGTTATTTGAGGGTGCTACACCTGGAGAACCATATTCGACAACAAGTATTCAAAAGGTATTAAAACGATCGGCACTTAAAGCCGGAATAAAAAGAAGAGTAACTCCACATATGCTCAGGCATTCTTTTGCGACTCATTTACTGGAACAAGGAACAGATTTAAGATACATACAAGAATTGCTCGGACATAGTTCGAGTAAAACTACAGAGATTTATACTTACGTAAGTAACAAAGAATTGAAAAGGATTAAAAATCCATTGGATGATTTATATAATTAACATAAAACAATGTCCGCTTTACAACCCTATACGGTATGTATAGTGGAATAAAAAAATGGGTAAATTAAAAATAACAGTAATACTCCGTTTATTGGAGAGTTAAGAGCAATTCAACCTTTCATGACGTAGTACAATAGGTTGATTTCAGGTAAGTAAAAGCGTATTGTTATTTTGGTTGGATTCAAAGTCAAATACGGAGAACCGTATAAAAAGTATTCTTTTTAGGACGAGTCGACGTCCAAAGACTTTGAAGAAGTTCGCTGAACGCGAGGATAAAGTCAAGGACTTTATCAAAAAAAACCAAAATCAATACAATAAAAATGAATAACTTACCTGCATTCGTTGCACGACCACTTATCGAAGATAAATAGCAAACAACGAATTAAATCAACCAGATTGTTAAAAAACGAACGTCATTGGACAAAATGGTATGCAAGGTTGAACAGCGAGCTGAGCCATTCTACGAATGGCGTGTTTAGATTCACAAGACGCCTATCAACTGATTGGAATTACAAGGCGCTCAGGGAACAACAGCTCTTAACAATATGCGATAGCGCATTAAAACGCGCCATGCATATACCGTTAGCCTCGCATTATGCAAATCGCACAAAAGAACAATGACCCTAGAGAACATTTTGTTGGGACACCGCCTCAGGCCGATTGCGTTAAGAATTGGATTGACCGAAGCGTATAAAAAACAAAGGTGTTTGAGGAACGTTAGGCCTGAAAAATGAAGGACTATAAGGACGAGTTCTTTGTTTTTAGCTAAGGTCAAAACAATTTAGCTAAATCGGGATGCAGCGGAGATTTTTTGTTTACTTTTTTATGGCTGAAAAAAGTAAATGCCAGTCCGGCAAGAGGACAACAAATAAAGCCATTACTGAAAAAGGATTTGAATACGCGGACAAATAATAACATGACTGAGCATGCAGAAACTGATTGAAAAACGAAACGTTTATATGTGAAGGAAGCCTTTGTACAGCGGAAAGAAAATCCTTTTTCAAGTTCGGATTTTTGAAGGACAAAATCCAGTTTTTCAAATGTTGATTGACAAACGTAACTCAAGACAAAATATTAATTTAAAATTCGTAGCGTAACGCGAGATCAAATAACGCGAGGCAACACGCTGGCATAAAGCATAGCAGTGCTCAAGGTCCAGGATCTTCACAGAATCTCGCAAATTGCTTAATCGTCCTGCGGACGGCAATCACCGTGATTCTGCTACGACTTCATCCAGCAAACGTTGTATGCAAGGCAAGAAAAAAGAAACGACAGTGCAAACTTGATAGAATTTTTGTTTTGCCTCCCCACGAAAATTAGAAAAGCCAACACACAAACAACACATTTTAAAATCTCACTTGCCGACCCACATCCAAAATTTTAAAAAGAGTTGTTTTTTTCCATTCGCACATTGCAAAATAAATTGTTTGATTTATATTTGTAAAAAATTGACAAGTTCATAATCAACAAGTGTCATGAAAGAAAGTTTTGGACATTTTTTAAGAAAAAAACGAAAAGATTTAGGAATGAATCAAACTCAGTTAGCTGTTAAATTAGACATGGATGCTGCTAAATTGAGCAAAATTGAAAATGGTAAAATGATAATTGATGAGCCAAGGCTCGAACTACTATCAGATGCTATAAAAACTGACCTTAAGACATTAAAAACACTATATTATGGTGATTGTGTCGCAAGAACTTTGTATGAACACAAATGCAGTAATGAAACGTTGACAGTTGCGGAAGAAATTCTGGAATACTATAGAACAAATAATGCAAAACAAGGAAATTTGACTTTTTAGATATGAAAAACTATACAATTGATATAAGTGAGAATGTAGAAACTGTTGAAGAATATCAAACAAGTCTCTTAAAACCATCACATTTTAGAGCCGAAAACAAGACCAAGATTGAAACTGTAAAAGTTTTATCCCTTTTTAGTGGTTGTGGTGGACTTGACCTAGGAATGATTGGAGGTTTTAAATTTCGGAAAAACAATTATGCAAAAACGAAATTCGAGGTTGTTTTTGCAAATGATATTGACCCAGCAGCAACAAAGGTTTATAATGAAAATTCAAAATATTTTAATCATAACATACTTGAAGAGGATATTACAAAAATAGATTGTAAATCAGTTCCTGATTTTGACTTTTTAATTGGTGGGTTTCCTTGTCAGCCGTTTTCAAATGCAGGACTTCGAAAAGGTATAAATGACGAAAGAGGTAATTTGTTTGGCAATGCAATTGAAATTTTCAAAAGTGCAATTGAAAAGGGGAAAAAACCAATTGGCTTTATGTTTGAAAATGTAAGAGGAATTATGTCTTCAAAAATGCCTGATGGAACAACCGTACCTGATGAAATTGTTAAACAAATGGAAGAATTAGGGTATGCAACAAACTATAAACTTGTAAAAGCCAGTAATTACGGAGTTCCTTCTAATAGATTTCGACTATTAATTTTCGGTTTTCAAAAGGACTTGGGTTATTTTGATTATAATTTAATGGATGAAGTTGTTTTCGAAAATGAAATTCCTAATCATAAGCACCAACCATATGAATTGTATTTAGGTTCTTTGCTATCCGATATACCTAAAGATGCACCACAAAAAGATGAATATTGGAAATACTCGCCATCTGGACAACATATGATTGAGAATATTGGGATTTGTGTTGATGGTGCTGAAGCTTTAAAAAAATTCAAAGAAAATATTCCTTTAGAAGAGATTTCAGAAACAATATCTACTGGACGTTCATGGAAAAACATGGACTATGATAAAATGACGCCGAGATTTAAAAAAATATGGGATAATCCTAAAAAATATCATGCTCCTAATTTTTATCGAAGATTTGCATTAGGGGAAATAAATGGGACTATTACTGCATCGGCACAACCAGAAAATTGTGGAATTACACATCCATATGAAAATCGAAGATTTACTATTCGTGAAATTGCTAGAATTCAATCATTTCCAGATGATTTTGTTTTTCCATATACTTCGATTTCGAACGCTTATAAAGTTATAGGAAATGCTGTGCCTCCTGTATTAGGTTGGGTAATAGCAAAATCAATTGAAAAATTCTTATCAGAAGAATAATATGATAAATCATGACAAAGCCTATGTTTTAGGATTACTTGTTGGTGGAGGTACTATTTCAAATGGTACTTTCTTAATCAAGTTACCATTTAGGAAATGGGGAATGAATCCTGACATAATGAATAAAATTGCAGTTGACATTCTCACCAAAATATGTGATAAATTTCAAAAGAGTTACGGTTTTCCTGTTTCCTACGAAATTGGAAATTCTGTTTGGTCAATAAATCCAATTGGCACACCTGACTTATCTGAATTGATAGGTGATTTATATAGTTTAAATCTTCCAACCGAAGGTTTTTTGCTTGAAAAAGCTGATTTGACAAATTCAAAGCTTAAACTTAAAGGGATTTCTACCGAAAACTTTCTTACAGGTATTTTAGATACTAGAGCAAGTTTAACAAAATCACATAGAAGATTTACAGATGAAGCTCCAGTAGTATCTTTAGAAATACCTGGTAGTACCAAAAACTTCCAATTCGTTGTTCAAATTTGTTCTTGGTTAACCGACCTTGGTTCAGTTACAGACCAAATTTTATATAACCATCCTTGCCAACATGCATCAGCTGACCCGACATATAAAGGTTGGAAAAAAGGATTTAAAATTCGATTTCTTGTCAAGTCGTTTTTGGCAAAACACTCTTTCGCATTACAAGCAAAAGCATTTGACATTAAAAATCTAGAGAAGTATCAGGAAAAGGATGCTCAAGAACCTTGTCATAAAAGAAAAATTAGAAAACCAAGTCCCGTTTGTATTCATTCTGACATTAACTCTTCAGATTTACCCGAAGAAGTACGCAATAGGTTATTCTTTCATTATTTTCATTTTTGTGCTGTGTTAGGTTGTAAACATGCACCAATTAGCGAACTCAAAAAAATAGTTGATTCTTATCCTGAATATATTTTTGTTTTACCTCGTTCAGAGAAAGGAACCAAAGCGGAAATGGGGCAAGCATTTGATTCTTTGAAAGACAAGTATTTCATGGGAAAAGAATTGGAATGTAAAATTTATACAGTTGAACAAATTCTTGAAGATGAAAAATTAAAAGATTATTTAGAACTTGAACAAGGCCTTGCATATCTGTTTTCTGAGCAGCTTAATGGAAAAAGACATTCAGGCTCAAAAGATGCAATAATAAACAGCAATAAAGATAGGAATTTATCAATCACAAAAACTAAGTTTGCCGAAGGCTTTCCTTTGCTAATATTAAATGAGGAAAATAGTAGAGCTTGTATCATTTCATCCTTAAAGAGTGAACTCAATCAACGTTTGATTAACGAAAAAATTCAAAAAGACGAATTGTCTATTAATATTACCGCATGAAAGAAATAGATTTTTATCCTGAGATTTGTGAAAAATTTAAGAACTACCTTGATTCGTATTTTCCAGAAGGAACAAAAATATCATATGCTTATAATAAAACTCTACCTCAGTTAGTTGCTGATATTGAAAAGGAACTTAATTGCAAAAGTGACCTTTCCGAAAAGTACATACCAAAATTAAAATTAGATATACTATTTGGAATTAAGCAAAAAGATTCGGATATGATTTCTTTTGTTTTATTGGAGGTAAAACACTTGAACCAATTAGGATTGGCAGAGTATTCTCAGTTGGTTGGTTATTTACAGGTAGCAAAAGAAATAAAACTTGGAGTACTATTTATTGTTTTAAAACCTAAATCCACATCTCCATTATCAAATGATTTCTATGAAATTATTAGGACTAATAATTTGCCAATGGAATGGAAAGTTATACTTGACAAAAACAAAGACTCGAAAGATTTCAAAGCTGGAATTAGTTATTATGTTCCCAACAATGGAATTGAATGGATTGATACAAATGAATTAAACGGAATATCAAGTTTTGAGGAATTAGCAGAATTAATGAAATAGATATGCCAGCCCTTCGCATCCATACACATTGCCAAGTCGCACAAAAATGCCAGCACACAAACCAAAACTTGTCAAAGAGTATGGCTACCCAAACGCACGGAAAGATTGCCAACCCAAAAACAAAAATCTGTGCACGGATAGAGCTTAACTACCTGAAAGTGAACAAAGCCCAGTATACAACAATAAATATACGTAATGCGGGGCAATTTGGTAAATTTGAACTTTAGAGCATTTAATAAAAATCGTAGCGGTTTGATAGAAAAGCGCCTTGAAATCCCGCACTACGCATATTCGAGCCGTTGCACACCATTAAAACCCAAGAAAATGAATAGAATACTAAATGGTTTTATATTTTTTACATCAATTTTAATTATTCTAAGCACAAAAGGATTCGGTCAAGTAATGCCAACGGATTTTAATGCAAATAAATTGGTGGTAGATAGTCTTATGCCAGAAATTAAAGGTTTTACAATTGATAGTGTTGAAATAAACAAAGATTATTTTCAAAATAAAGTAACTATAATTCAATTCTCAAGAATTGGTTGCAAATCTTGCGTCATTGAATATGAATACTTAAATGAATTGTTTGAAATTTATGGAATTAATGATGATTTTAGTATTGTTGGAATTTATCCGTATAATAAATATGGATTAGAAGAATATATTAATAAAATTACCCCAGAAAAACCATCAGATCCTTTAAAATTAACTTACGCCAAGAATGCGGTGCCTGAATATCAACTTTTCCCTGAAAGCCCAGATAAAGAACAAAAAATGAATCGGTGCTCAAGATTTTCTCAAAAATTTGGCATTTATGGTTATCCTGTAACGCTGATTATCGATAAGAAAGGAATTTTACGTTATAAAAGGACTGGATTTCCGCATGATAGTAAAATGGCAATAGATTTAGTATACGAATGGAAAGAATTGATAAATAAATATAAAGATGAATAACGGTGTGCAACAACGGCTCATAAAACATACGGTTTACTCGGTAAATTCAACGGTTACGCTACTTGTTAGCTCCGCCAAGACATTCGTCTTGACTATTTAGGTTAAATAATTAACTTTGGTAAAACAAATGCTTGGCTCATGAGTAAACTGACACGAAATAGTAATCAATTCCGTACGTTTCATAGCCAAACGTTGTTTGCTATTGATGCGGAGCATTCCTAATTAGGATTCTTCTATTTGAATTAGTGTAAACCTAAACAGACTTTTTTAGACAGATCAAGAAATTTCATGACTCGAAATATAATAACTCGGACATTTCAGTTAATAATATTTGCCATTATTGGAATCATTGGATTCTTATTATTAAACCTATTATTAATTGAAAATTGGATAATACCAGATCCTTGCTATTATCATTCTCATGACACGACTAAACTTTTCGACATATTTTACGAAATTAAATCCTCAGAAGGAGGACACCCTGTTCCATCAACTTTTAATATAGTTCTGACCATTGTTTTAGGAATTATTGCAGGCACATTATTGGGACTTAGAATTATAAATAAAGCAAATAAAAACGAATAAAAACAACAGCAAACAACACGCTGGCATAAAGCATGGCTGGTTTTGCTCGTCCTGACACCTTAGTCTACCGTCTTAGTCCCCCTACCGGGTGACACGACACCACGACTAATGCGCCACGACTTCATCCAGCAAACGTTAGCTGCCATTTTGCTTAAAAAATTGAAATTACATTCTGAAATATGAGATTTTTAATAAATGTTGGAGTTCTATTATTGTTTTTTAGTTGTAAAGCTATACTTGATCCAATTGCGGAGACATTTTCAAATGCAATTATAACATATGCACAACAAGACACATGCAAAAAAATTCTAACGGCAAAAATTATTTATTATAGAATGCAAACTGGAGAATTTCCAGTGAGTATTAAAGAATTAGACTCTGTTAATATTAGCGTTGAAGAATATAAAATAGCACTTAAATTAATGTTTAGAAAAGAATCGGACCTATCGGACTCTTTAAAATATAACTTTCAAAACACATGGAATTGTGAATGTCCTAAACAAATAGATTCTATATCATTGAAAGCTTACAATTCAGATTCTCTTGATATGTTTTCAAGAATTATTAAATATAGTCCAGATACGACATATGCTTTAATAAGCACTAATAGAAGACTTTTATTTGAATGTGATACTTTATCTAGAATGAAACTTATAAAGTTGGATATACAGCCATATGATAAAGACGGAAAAGAAATTGAATATCTAAGAAAAGGTAAATCAAGTAGAAAAATAAAAAACGGCAGCTAACACGCTGGAATAAAGCATGGCTAGGTTTGCTCGTCCTGACGCCTTTGTCTAGCGTCTTAGTCCCCCTATCGGGTGACACGACACCACGACTAATGCGCCACGACTTCATCCAGCAAACGTTATGCCCCATTTAAGAAATGACAGCAACAACAGAAATAGAACTTAAAGATTTGATTGACAAACTCAAGGATACTCCTAAAAACCTTGACTTGATTAACAGAATAGCAATTGGATATTTTGAAAATCCTTCCATGTTAACAGACAATGAGGATTTGAAACATTTCGAATTGGCATATTCGACAAGAAAGACGATTAAATCATCTCATAACCTAGCATGGTATCTTTACTTTGAGTGGGGAAAAGAAAATAGAGCGATTGAAATTCAACAAGAACTAATAAAACAAAAACCAAAATCTTATTTGCCATATTATTTGCTTGGTTTCATGTTGTTGGAAAAAGAGGATTATAAAAATGCTTTGGAAAATTTGCTGATTGCAAAGGAAAAATCTGACCGAAGAGATATTTTACACAATATTGGATTTTGCTATTTTAAATTAGGTGATTTAGAAACCTCGCGAGATTATTTTAAAATTGCAAATACTGAATTTGATTTTGAATTTAGAAGTGCTTTTAACCAGGCAGTTTTGGATTTTGAATTGCAAGACACTGAAAGTACAAGAAAAATTGCTGATAGACTTTTCCAAAATATTGAGAACAATTCAGCTTCCATGATTGGTGGCTACGAAATTGGATTACTATATTTCATAACAAGTGATTTTGAAAAAGCAATGGAATCACTTATTAAACAAGGAATAGACGGAGTTGATTTAACCGACTGGAAAGAATTGTCTTATTCTCTATTTATAAGTGACAAAAAGAGGTGGATTTCTCAACACCAGAAAATGATTTCGGAAAGAGAAAACTGGATTCTTGAGATTAATACAAAACCTGATGAATGGGATTTTGATTCGGAACATGAAAAAAATGAAAGATTAAGTGAGCTAAAAAAGGAGATTAAAAATATAAACGAGTTGATTTCAAAGGGAATGTCAAAACCCGAGGTAGATTTAAGTGAAAATGTTTGGATTGAACCATGTGGTTGCCTACTTTTCGATTGTAAAAGACATGAAAATCAACCTGATGATGAATAAAAACGGGGCATAACAAAGTATAAAAGTAATAGCGGTTTCTGTGAGTATTCGAACGGTAGCAGTTCTAATCATCCCCGCCAAATCTACCGATTTGACTAATTAAAAAGGTGTAGCTTTGGCTACTTGGTAACTTGACACGAAACCGCTATGAAGTCCGCTAATACTCTTATACAGACCGTTAGCCTCGCATTATGCAAATCGCACAAAAGAACAATGACCCTAGAGAACATTTTGTTGGGACACCGCCTCAGGCCGATTGCGTTAAGAATTGGATTGACCGAAGCGTATAAAAAACAAAGGTGTTTGAGGAACGTTAGGCCTGAAAAATGAAGGACTATAAGGACGAGTTCTTTGTTTTTAGCTAAGGTCAAAACAATTTAGCTAAATCGGGATGCAGCGGAGATTTTTTGTTTACTTTTTTATGGCTGAAAAAAGTAAATGCCAGTCCGGCAAGAGGACAACAAATAAAGCCATTACTGAAAAAGGATTTGAATACGCGGACAAATAATAACATGACTGAGCATGCAGAAACTGATTGAAAAACGAAACGTTTATATGTGAAGGAAGCCTTTGTACAGCGGAAAGAAAATCCTTTTTCAAGTTCGGATTTTTGAAGGACAAAATCCAGTTTTTCAAATGTTGATTGACAAACGTAACTCAAGACAAAATATTAATTTAAAATTCGTAGCGTAACGCGAGATCAAATAACGCGAGGCAACACGCTGGCATAAAGCATAGCAGTGCTCAAGGTCCAGGATCTTCACAGAATCTCGCAAATTGCTTAATCGTCCTGCGGACGGCAATCACCGTGATTCTGCTACGACTTCATCCAGCAAACGTTGTAATGCATTCAAAACATCTCATAAAAGGCACAAATCAATAAAATATGTTTCCGTTTAAAATTCGCTTTACAAAGACAATTAGAAAGCCAATCACTTCAAATGACATAATCTCTTTTTTAGAATATGTTGAGGATTTATTAAAAGAGAAACATGTCAATAATCTAGTTAAACACAATTTGGGATATAAATTCAAAAATCATTTGTTTAGTTTATCTGGAAATTGGCGCTTAATGGCATATGTGGACTCCGGCTATGTTGAATTAAAAAAAGAAGGAAATAATCTTGTTAAAATAGTATATGAAATTACTTCGTTTCAAAATGATTCAGTGTTTAGATTTTGGGATGGTAATAAAGTTGTTCAAATAGAAAAAAATAGCAAAAGCAGTAAAGGGGACGTCTTTTTCTTTCTTCGAGAGCACAATGGAGATAGCCAAAAATCAGAAAGATTATATTCTAGTTCAATGTCACTAGACTCAAATACAATAAATAAGATTTTAGAATTATTTTCAGATTTTAAAATCTTTGAATTTCCAAGTGACTCCAAGATTCAAGGATGGGAAAAAGGACTTGACGGATCTACTTACCTAACTGAATTTAATTGCCCAAATTACTATTCTGTAAAATCATATTGGACTCCAACAGTTCAAGAAAAAGTTAAAGAAGCAAGATTTTTACAGTATTTTATCAATGAATTGAATATAATTGATGAAATAATGACGGACATAAGAATTTTATGAAGAATCAGCCTTTTGAGAGCTACTACATGACTATTGATGGTGTAGTTATAGTGACCCTAATAAAATAGAAAAAGTACGGCTCGCCAACACGCTGGAATAAAGCATGGCTAGGTTTGCTCGTCCTGACACCTTAGTCTACTGTCTTAGTCCCCCTATCGGGTGACACGACACCACGACTAATGCGCCACGACTTCATCCAGCAACCGTTAGCGGGCATAATGAAATGAAGAAACTAACATCTATATTATTTGTAATTGTAATATTCAAAACAATTTGTTTGGCTCAAGAAATTGATTCAGCCGATTTAGACTTTGGAACAGATTCATTGTATAATCTTCAGTTAGAATTGAAAGCTCAACAAGGAAATAAATCTGACTGTGAATTTGCAATTATAAATGCAAATAAGGATTTTAAGAACAATTCTTTCACCTTACACTCTCCCGCTTTCTTTGGAGACTGCAGTTATTGTGCTGTTTTAAATATGGACTACAAAATAGACTGGTTATTTGAAAATGACTTGTTTTCTAATGAATACTATCATTGTTATGACTCAATAATGACTATTAACTTGATTCAAAAACATGGATACGATATATTTAAAGCAACTCGACTAAAAGTTGATAGTCTTGAACAGACTGATAATTGGATTTCAAATGCTGAATATGTTGGTGGACAGAATGAATTACTAAAGTTTATTATGACTAGACTCTCAGTCGACTCAACTGATATGACTAATGGAATAAAGACGAAGCTTTGCATTATCCTTGAAATTGACACTACTGGAAAAGCGATTAATCCAATAATTAAAAAAGGGATTGGAGAAAAGACTGACAAGAAAGTACTTGAGATTATTAATGAAATGCCCAATTGGAAACCTGCATATCTGTATGGAAAACCAATAAGACAGCAGTATATAATTCCAATAAACATAGATTACCAATAAATTACGACCCGCTAACAGCACATAATATGTCATGGGGCAAATAGTTGAATTTTGGTGGTTTGCATGTGGTTTGAATACCGCCAAAACTTTGGCTTTTGTTTATGAAAAGCTAAATTTAAAACCAAAACCCAAAGTTTTGGCTAAGCTGTATTTTGACAGAGATTCAATTCAAATAGCCCCACGCCACATATGTGTAACGTTGTAGTGCATTTAAAAATGACCAATCCAATCATAGATAGAACGTTTAATACTCCAATCGGACAAGTTCTTTGTCGACTGAGAACAGACTCTCCTGACATAGAACCATTTGGAACAAAAGAATATGAAAATGGAAAGTCAGTTTCCTACAAAACCAACGGACACAGAATTGAACTGATTGAATTCAAAATAAAACAACCGCTATACAATGGTGAGACTGTAAAAGATTCAAATGGGTGGATTTGGAGAATTGAGAAAATCAACGAATCCAAGGAAAAACTGAAATTGAGCTGTGTTCTGACCGACTATTCTGATAAAGTTGATTTCGACACAGCTACAGGAGAACATTTGGATGCAATTGGAGCCAGTGACGAAGAATGGACTTTGCATATCGGGACGGAAGACGGAGAAATTCTCAATTCACGAGCGAAATCAAATGATTGGCTTCCAAAGCGACTAGAAAACACAGTTGACTTCTATCAATCAATCACGAAAATGTTGAAAGAAGGATTCGAAACAGAGATCCCTGAACTCCGCGTTGGAGAACAAATTCACATTCAATTTTTATCCGCATATGACAAGAAAAATCCAGAATCTGTTAATACTTGGTTAGCAGTTGACGAATTCAAACAGAAACTTGAAAATTGGATTGGAGTATGGTAAAAAAGGAAAAAACGCACTACAACAAATCATATAGCATATGGCGGGTGAACGGCTGCCAACAAGGTTTTCGCTCCTTAGCCAGCTTTGGTTTCGGTGGACAGGAAAGTGCTACGAAACCGCCACAAGCCATATGCAAACCGTTACCCAACATTAAAAAATGAGCGACAGAGCTAAAATAAACATAAAGGAATTATCAGATAAGTTAATCGAATTAGTCCGAAATTCTTGTTGGAATGATTTCAGTAATTCTTATGCGTATATTATTTCTGAAATTGTAAATGATGACAAGAATTTTTTTGAAAAACGGATTGAAAGGAAAAAGCAGAACTCTAAAAAGAGTCTTTTAAACATAGAGCAAGCGAGAGAAGAAATTGATAAAATTTACGAAAATCTATATGATGTAAACTTCTATGTTTATAAAGCCACAAAAAATAAGACAATAATAGAAATACAATATTATCCAAAATCATCTCTTGATAAGGATTATTTCAAAAAAGTAAAGGAAAATGAGCCTATGTTGCATTGTAAAGTTTCAATTCCTATTTACTTGCAAAATGACAAAGAAAAATTTGATGTAAACTGGGAGTTGGGCGGAATAAGATATAAATGGAATATGCTTCTGTATAAAAATAGAGTTAAAAAGGAACTAGCTAATGCAAAAACTAAGTAAAACATTTGGGGATTATATAAGTTGTGGTCGCAATGTACGTGGATTGACAATGAGAGAACTTGCACAAAGCCTAAATGTTGACATAGTGACTTTAAGTAAGATTGAAAAAAACTGGAGAGTATTTCCTAAAGACCGTTTAAACATTCTTGCAAACGAATTTAAGGTTCCGTATAGTGAGATTTTGAAAGAATTTATAAAAAGTGATTTAGTTCAACAATATGGCGGATTTCCAAACTATGAGGATATTCTAATACAAATATTGTCGGAAGAGGAAAATATAATCTCTTTAATAGATGTCATAAATGAAGGAGAATCTCTAAATGTAGAATTTAAAAGTTCTTTGAGATATTGCCTGAAGAATAAGAGAATTGAAAAGTATATTGAGCATAGTGCAATAAAAAACATTTGTGCTTTTCTAAATTCAAATGGTGGTAAATTGATAATAGGAGTTGCTGACGATAAAGAAATCTTAGGACTTGAAACAACTGATTTTAAAACAATAAAGGAGAATGATAAAAGAGATGCGTTTCTAAAACATTTTGACAATTTGATTTCAAAGTATTTTGGAAACAATCTGAATCTTAATTTAATACCATCGTTTGAAATTATAAATGAAAAAACAATTGCATTAATAGATGTATTACCTTATAATATTGAACCTGTTTTTCTTAAAAATTCAGAGAAAAATAATTCTGAGGAATTTTATATTAGGAGAAATGCTAGTTCTGTAGCACTAACTATGACTGAATTTTACAAATATTCCAAAGAAAGATGGGGATGAATAACGTTGGGTAACACTGTATATACAAAATGGGCGAGATAGTAGTAAATTCAAGGGCTGTAACCCGCTTTAAATTTTCACGGTTTGATAAGTTTGAAGCCGCAATCGCCCACATTTGCATATACTTGTCCGTTAGCGGTAAGCAAATAAAAAACTATGAATAGATTGTTGCTTTTTTTACTTTTAATATTAAGCTCTTGCAGCTATAATTCTAAAATAATTGAAATTAAGGGCGACTTATATTTTGGTTTTCTAAGAATTGGAAATTATTACAATCAGCCTGACAGTTTAATAGACAAATATGAGAACTTCATCCATTCTATTAATCCTGACTCAGCAAAAAAAGATGAGCTAAAACTTTACCATCAATATAAAACGCTTCAAAAACATGACCTTCTATACCAACCTTTTGTGTAACTTTTAACTGAAGATGATTCAATAATTCGACTCTATTTGAGTAAATCTGATTATGACAAAATCAAAATTTATAAAAGGGCTGAACTACAAAAAGAAAATAAAAAGGTTATAATCAAAGCAACAACCAAGATGTTAGAAAATTCAATGTTTTATTGTGAAAATCTTGACTCCGTTTTTAGAATAACGGGACAGACTTTTCAGATACAGAAGAAATTTAAAATAGAGGATTATAAATAATAAATGCCTACCGCTAACACGCTGGAATAAAGCATGGCTGGGTCACCTCGTCCTGACGCCTTTGTCTACTGTCTTTGTCCCCCTATCGGGTGACACGACACCTCGACCAATTCGCCACGACTTCATCCAGCAAACGTTGGCGAGCATAATGAATTCCCAAATCGTACGAAAAATTGACAATGATTTAATGACAAACTTAATAATGAAAACTAAATTAAAAAGACTTGTTGGACTTGCTATTTTTGTATCATATAGCTTCATAGGAAACGCACAAATTCCTGAAGAATTTCATAAATTCTTGGCAAAAACGGACACTACAAATCTTTATTGGAAAGTTGATGAGAATCCTCAGTTTAAAGGTGGGCATGAATCTTTAGTCAATTACTATAAGGACAACTTTGTTTATCCAGAGGAATCTCAGAAAAAGGGAATTCAAGGAACTGTTTTTGTCCTATTCATTGTTGAAAAAGATGGAAGTATTTCAAACGTGTATGCGACAAACTCAATTGACAAATATTTGGAAAAAGAAGCAGTAAAATTTATTAAGAAAATGCCCAATTGGGAACCTGGAAAAAAGGACGGAAAAACTGTTCGAGTTTTGAATGTTCAACCTGTAAAATTTGCTTTACAATAAATTACGCTCGCCAACACGCTGGCATAAAGCATGGCTGGTTTTGCTCGTCCTGACACCTTAGTCTACCGTCTTAGTCCCCCTAACGGGTGACACGACATCTCGACTAACGCGCCACGACTTCATCCAGCAACCGTTAGGGCGCATTAGGTACGTTATAAAAACATCCTTTTCAAACTTAAAAATTCCATACAACATCATATTTTAGAAAAACATCTATGAATTACGCAACTAGACTAATCTCATTTTATAAGCATCCAACTGACACAATGAATCAATTACTCTTAAATAACAAAACCTCGAAGATATTCGAAATCTTCCTAACATCTTTTGTAATAGTATTTGCTTTGTTTATGAGTTATCGGAAAATATATGGTAATCCTGGAAGTGTGACCGAACATTTTTACTATTATCCAATTATTACTCTACCCTTCTTAATCACATATAGTTTTTTGGGCTTCTTGTTATTTAAAGAAATTAGCAACAAGTTTAGATTTCATTTTTTGTACTCGATTCTAATAATCAGTTACTCTTCAGTATTTGGACTAGCAATTATGAATATTTGTAGTATTATTCATTTATATATGAAATTATCAGCTGCTACAATTGGAATTGCATATTTAATTTTTGTGTTATGCTCCCGAATAGTATTCAACATTAAGATTAAAAAAGTAGGATTTAAAAAGATTTTAATAAAATCTATTGGAGAGTCAGTATTTGCCCTTGTTGCCTTTTTAGTTACAATCTTCATTGAACAGATAATATAACGCGCCCTAACACGCTGGAATAAAGCATGGCTCGGTTTGCTCGTCCTGACACCTTAGTCTACCGTCTTAGTCCCCCTAACGGGTGACACGACACCACGACTAAAGCGCCACGACTTCATCCAGCAAACGTTGGCACCCATTAAATGAATCAGAGATGTTTATGAAAATTCAGCTAATATTAATTTTATTTTTTTTGCTCAGTGGAAAGGTCTATTCACAAAGTATATTAACAGATTCACTTAAAATAGGATTTTGTAACCTGGATTCAACAATTGGCATTCAGATATTCCCAGAAAATATATTAAGTGAAAATTATAAGATCATTGTAACGGGTAATGAATCGTTTGCCAATAAAAAAACAGCTATTGAATTATTTTGGCATAGTTCACTCATTGATGGAATATATTGTGTAATAATTTCACCTAAACAAATTTACCTAAGAAGTGAACACAACAATCCCAACCCGGACTTTCTTTATTGGGTTACAGATATTAATAAAGAACAATTTGATTTAATTATAAAGAACTTCATAAATTCACCTACTTCAAACTTATTGGAATTAAAAAATGAAAATTCTCCTTTTCAAACATATACTTTCGATTACGAAATAGAGAATTATGTAAATGACAAATGGGAGAATCACTTATATAAAAATTTTAAGACAATTATTACTTCTATTAATAGCGCAATATTATCAACAGGACAAGAAATTAATATTCCTAAAAAAGAAAAATTAGAAAGAAACTCAATAAGATTAGTAGTGAATATTGAAGAATATACAACACTGTCAGATATTAAAGAATTAGAATCTGATACTATAACCTTTATCGAATAGAAATAACGGGTGCCAACACACTGGAATAAAGCATGGCTCGGCTTGCTCGTCCTGACACCTTAGTCTACCGTCTTAGTCCCCCTATCGGGTGACACGACACCACGACTAATGCGCCACGACTTCATCCAGCAAACGTTGGCAACCATAGTATTCACCGCTACAACTAACTTGAAAGAAAAAATATCACATGAAAAAACTGAATCTGAGTTTAATTGTTTTTGAGACAATAATTTTACTTGCATTCTTTTATTCCCCTTTCGGAACGCTGTCATTTGGTTATGGACTTGGTGATCTATTTTATTTGATTGTCTATTCTGTATTTCTTTGTATTCATATTGTTTGGACTCTTACCTTATTTTGGAGAAAATTGCCTTCAAAGACATATATTAATCCAATTATAGTCTTTACCATCCTTTTACTTATAGTCTTATTTAAGATATCTTTAGGAAGAGGAAGTGCTTATCGTTGGAATAATAAAATATTTCTTACTTAAACCTTTGTGGACAAAAATTGATTTGACTTTAAGAACACTGAATATTTAAAAACAACGGTTGCCAACACGCTGGAAATAAAGCATGGCGCGGTTTGCTCGTCCTGACACCTTAGTCTACCGTCTTAGTCCCCCCATCGGGTGACACGACACCACGACTAATGCGCCACGACTTCATCCATCAAACGTTGTACACCATTTGAAAGAACGATACTGCAATGAAAAAACTATTCCTTGACGACATAAGAACAATTGACATGGTTTATGATAAATCAATGGAATCAGAATATGACATTGTAAGAACATATGAGGACTTTGTTGACTATATCTTAAAAAATGGACTTCCGGACTTTATCAGCTTCGATAATGACTTAGGACTTGGTGAAGATGGAGAGGTTGCACCGGACGGATATGCTGCCGCCAAATGGTTAGTATATGAATCAGGACTGGATTTGATAAATTTAAAATTTAATGTTCATTCAGCTAATCCAGTTGCAGCAAAGCAAATTGAGGGATTATTGACTAATTATATAAGACACTTAAAAGAATCAAACCAATGAGTTGGGATATAATACTTTTCAATACAAATCAAAAAATTGACTCCATTGAGGACGTTGATGAGAGCCAATTTGAACCAATTAATTTTTCTCAAATTCTTGAGAGTTCATTCAGTGATATTATTAGGGATGATAATCATAGAGAAATAAAAGGGACGGACTTTTCCATCGACTTTTTTACGGATGAAGAACTTGAAAGTAACAAAATGTTAAGTCTATACGGAGAGAATGGACTTTTTGAATTGATAGAATTAGCCAAACAGTATGGTTGGCAGATATTTGATACGGGATTGGGTGAAATGATTGACCTTGATAATCCTGAGAAAAATGGATATGAGAACCACCGGAAATATGTTGAACAGATAATGAAAGATAGATAAAAACGGTGTACAACAATGTATAAAAAACATAAGTGGTTCAGTGGTTTACGAAGCTTTAGAGCATTTAATCAGCTCCGCCAAATCTGCGATTTGACGGACTTGCTTAATATTTTTAATTTGTGTCAAAACGCAAATTTGGCTCAGTGCAACTTGATAGGTAAGAGCTTCGAAATCACTTACGTTTCTTATACTAAACGTTGGTTGGCATTCCGTGTCTCGCAAAAGCTAATATTAAATAATTAAACTTAACAGACTAATTTAAGAACAATGAGTAGATGGGAATAAAAGAATTTAACATTTGGAACCTTGTATACAAAGCATATCTTGCTATCAACACTACTTTTGGAGTTCTTATTTGCTTAATGAATTATGATTTCACTCAAGCTTTGAAAGGTGACCAAGATCCAAATCCTGCATCTGGTTTGTATATTTTAATATTAGGACCTATGCTAATTGCCTTTGTTCTGACTTTGATAATTTCCTTATTTCTTTTAATTAAGCAGAGACATCTATTCAAGACATCACTTATACCTTTGGCAACATGGGGATTGAGTTTTATTCTTTTATTAATTTGACTATAATTAATAACGCCAACCAACACGCTGGCATAAAGCATGGCTCGGTCGGCTCGTCCTGACGCTTTTGTCTACTGTCTTAGTCTCCCTA
Organism: uncultured Carboxylicivirga sp.; assembly: GCF_963674565.1. Taxonomy (NCBI): domain Bacteria; kingdom Pseudomonadati; phylum Bacteroidota; class Bacteroidia; order Marinilabiliales; family Marinilabiliaceae; genus Carboxylicivirga; species uncultured Carboxylicivirga sp. The sequence continues at coordinate 1,910,439 of NZ_OY771430.1, read as the reverse complement.
TCGGGTGACACGACACTACGACCAGTCGCCACGACTTCATCCAGCAAACGTTAGCGGTAAGCAAATAAAAAACTATGAATAGATTGTTGCTTTTTTTACTTTTAATATTAAGCTCTTGCAGCTATAATTCTAAAATAATTGAAATTAAGGGCGACTTATATTTTGGTTTTCTAAGAATTGGAAATTATTACAATCAGCCTGACAGTTTAATAGACAAATATGAGAACTTCATCCATTCTATTAATCCTGACTCAGCAAAAAAAGATGAGCTAAAACTTTACCATCAATATAAAACGCTTCAAAAACATGACCTTCTATACCAACCTTTTGTGTAACTTTTAACTGAAGATGATTCAATAATTCGACTCTATTTGAGTAAATCTGATTTTGACAAAATCAAAATTTATAAAAGGGCTGAACTACAAAAAGAAAATAAAAAGGTTATAATCAAAGCAACAACCAAGATGTTAGAAAATTCAATGTTTTATTGTGAAAATCTTGACTCCGTTTTTAAAACAACGGGACAGACTTTTCAGATACAGAAGAAATTTAAAATAGAGGATTATAAATAATAAATGCCTACCGCTAACACGCTGGAATAAAGCATGGCTCGGTCACCTCGTCCTGACACTTTAGTCTACCGTCTTAGTCCCCCTATCGTGTGACACGACACCACGACTAACGCGCCACGACTTCATCCTGCAAACGTTAGCGGGCATAATGTCAAATGAAAAAGTTACTATTAATATCAACTATTTTCTGGATTTCCGTGATAACATTTGCAACGGAACAAACTCCGGATGTATTAATTTATAAGTCTGATACCATATTCATCGATTTCTATCCTCTTGAGAAATTAATGAAGTCAGATTCTATAATTAGAAACAAAATTATCGATTATTCCGATACTACTTGTATGTCTAGTAGTTGTTGGCGCGGTCATATTGGAACTTGGAAAATTGAAAATGATAGCTTGTTCTTAATAGAGCTAGTTAATGGATGTGAGGATTATAGGTTTAGTCTTGAACAGGTGTTTGGAAAACAAAAGGTTAATAACAAAAAAGTCTTTGCAAATTGGGTTACCAAAAACATAGGAGCTGTTTTTGGAGAGTTTTTAAGATTTGATGTAGAAAATTGGGAATCCATATATTCAAATACATTTTATTGTGATATTAAAAATGGTCATGTAACGATAGCAATAATTGATAAAAAGAGTGATTGTGAAAAGGCTTCTCTTATTGCGCTGAATGATTTTGAAGATTCAAATTATTCTTTGCACTCACTTGAATTTGTACCACCTGTAAATTCATATACATATGTTTTAGATAAATACTACAATATAAAGTGGTTTTTTACGGATTCAATTGAGTATTATAATTGCTACGATTCAGTTATGACTATCAATTTGAAGACTAAATATGGGGCAGACTTCTTAGAACAAGCAAAACTAAAAGCAGACAGCCTAGAGCAAAGTGAAAACTGGAATTCTAATGCTGAATATATTGGAGGACAAATGGAATTAATGAAGTACATTTTGTCAAGATTGAAATTTGGAGATGCCGATACAATAGAATTAAAGACAAAATTACATATCAAACTAGAAATTGATTCGACAGGTAAAGCAATTAACCCATTTATTATAAAAGGAATAAGTGAAAATGTAGATAAGCAGGTTATTGAAATTATTAATGGCATGCCTAATTGGAAACCTGCATACTTGAATGGAAAGCCAATTCGCCAAAAATACTATATTCCAATGAATATTAATTATCAGTAAAATACGCCCGCTAACAAGCCATCATAAAGTAGCCCTAGCTTTGGTGCGATTGGGGAGTTCAGCTCCCGCGCGAGCATTAGCACAAACAAGAAAGCGAATATACCACACGTATCCAGTGCCACTTCATATGGCCGAACCGTTAGCCACCATTATGAAATACATTATAACCATATTAATACTATTAGTTTCATTAAGTGTTTCAGGACAGCCCCATAAGATTCCTGAACTAATAAATTATTTGTCCATATGTGACGAGAATGAAGTATTTGAGAATTATAACCGAATAAATAATAGAATTGCAAAACAAGATATTTCAAAAAACATTCTGACTTTACAACTTGATATTTATGGGAATTGCTCAATCGGTGACACTTCTTGGATTAATTACTCGAATGACACATTGTTTATTTGGACAGGACCAATTGAGATGCAGATTAATGATTATGTAATAATGATAGCAGAAAGTGAATGTGACTGTTATTTTCATCTCTTCTATGATATACTGAATCTTGAAAAAACACCTCAAACAGTCATTTTTAATGAGAATGTAATATCACTTACAAGCCAAAAATTTCTACCTGAAGAATACAAATTGATAAATGGAAAAGAATATCTAATTTATGACTCTAACGGTGTTTATTACGAATATAATTTCTATAAAAACGGAAATATTAAGACTATTCGAATGGAATATGGTCTTATTTCGAAAGTCTTACATTACAATGAAAAAAACGAACTTATTGAAGTGTATCTCGACACAAGACTTTTAGAAGATGGAAATCAAAAAATCATGAAAATAAAATAACGGTGGCTAACACGCTGGAATAAAGCATGGCTGGGTTTGCTCGTCCTGACACCTTAGTCTACCGTCTTAGTCCCCCTATCGGGTGACACGACACCACGACTAATGCGCCACGACTTCATCCAGCAAACGTTAGCCAACCATTTAAAAAAGACTCTGCAATGAGAGAAATAACTACAATATTGACTTTGATTTTTATTGCAATAAACAGTTTTTCCCAAGATTTAAAAACGCTTAAACCAGAAATTGGCAATAAAATTAGTTATACTGTTTCAGAACAAAAGGATTGGGAAAAAGCAATTGAAGTTTTGAACTTAGATGATTACGATGCTTACAAAAATAGTCCTGATAATGTAAGAAGCCTGATTGATAAATTAGAAATGTTAGAGGGGCCGTTGACTCAAGGCGTTGGATGTAGCTGGTATTGTGGAGGTGGACCTTATAAAATTTTAGCATCTTCGGAATTGGATAGTATAAATTACAAAGCTGATAATGTTCATGATTTTAATTTGTTTACAGGTTGGGTTGAAGGCAAAAGTGATTATGGCATTGGCGAGTACATAGAATTCTTTTTCAAACCAAATTCTCCAAGAGTCAACAAGCTAATATTTTATAACGGATATTTTAAAAATCAAAATCTTTGGGAAAGTAATTCAAGGATTAAAAAAGCTAAACTTTACATTAATGGAAAGCAATACGCGATTCTTGAGTTTCAGGATATAAATTCACCACAAAGCTTTTCGATTGACCCAATTAACTCAACAATTAAAAATCAGGACTTGATTTTAAAAATTGAGATTGTTGAAGTTTATAAAGGAACAAAATATTCCGATGTTGTTGTTTCTGAAATTAATTTTGACGGGCTTGATGTTCATTGTTTTGCAAAAGGGACAAAAATTCAATTAGCAAATAACTCAACGGAAAATATTGAAAATCTAAATATTGGCGATTTGATTGCTTACAAGGACTTGGAAACAAATCAGTTAAAATCAGCGAAAATTGAGAAACTTGAAAAAGTAATTCATCGTGAATTGGTAAAATACAAGTTTGAAAGCGGATTAGAAATTACGGTGACACAAGACCATCCATTCAGAATTGTAAACAAAAGTTGGGCTTCGATAAAACCTGAGAAATCTAAACAATACAAAGGATTTGAAAAAATTGATAAAATAAATATTGGAGACTTCTTTTTGACAGCAAACGGAACGGACAAATTGATTTCGATTGACTTTTTAAAAGGTGACCAAGAAACATATACGATTTCAAAACTTAGTTCAGGGGATAATTTTATTGCAAACGGACTAATTGTTGGAATAGAAGAATTGAAGAATGAATAAAAAACGGTTGGCAACACGCTGGCATAAAGCATGGCTAGTTTTGCTCGTCCTGACGCCTTTGTCTACCGTCTTAGTCCCCCTATCGGGTGACACGACACCACGACTAACGCGCCACGACTTCATCCAGCCAACGTTAGCAGCAAGCAAATGAGATTCGTGAATAAATATTACTCAATTCTTTTGTCCACAATTTTAATTATTACAACAATATTTGAATATTGGGACTTCAAGCATTTTATTGCTCAAATTGAGGTAGAAAGCATACTTGCTGAATATATGTTTAATGGTTGGATCGTTGCATTATCTTTTTTGCTTATCGCACTATACGAATTCATTATTAAGAATAAACCTTTTAAAATATTCATACGCATATTTTTGACCTTAATACTAATAGGAAAATTAAATTGTAATAATATTCCCGTGACTGACTTTTGTTCGGGTGTTGAAAATACCGCAATCTTTTCAGGAGTAATAGCTGTGATTCTTTTAATTATACTAGGATTGCAGAAAATTTATTTGATTACAATAAATAAAAACAGAAATGCCAGCTGCTAACACGCTGGAAATAAAGCATGGCGCGGCTTGCTCGTCCTGACACCTTAGTCTACCGTCTTTGTCCCCCTATCGGGTGACACGACACCACGACTAATGCGCCACGACTTCATCCAGCAAACGTTGTAGCACATACAAAAATGACGAGAAGACTTAAAATATTTGCTTGGATTGGAACTGTAATTCTTATAAGTATTGGAATTATTTGTTTTATACTTTACAGAAATTATAGAGATATCCTATTTGCTGAACCAAGAAATCCTAAAATAGAAATAAAGGAAACATATCAAATTGGTTGGTGGTCATATCAAGAATCTTTAAGAATTGATTCGTTTAAAGTTGAATTGGTAGAAAGCAAACTTAATCTATTCAATAATAAATCCTTAGTGAAATATACTGTAAAAGGAATAATATCTCATGAAGGACATTGGAAACCTTTCATTGAGAATGTTCATGTATCGCAAAGATTAATAAGAAAGTATAACCGAGAATTGCATCCATATCTTGACACGGATACTGTCCAAATTCCCGAAGCAATAATTGAGATAACACCTATCATTAAAGTGACAAATGACAAAACCTATAATGGAGAAGAACTGAAATTTGAATTCTCGAATGAAATCAAGCTTGAATCATTTCATTGGGGAAATAATTGGGTTCGCTTTCTATGTAATGGCATTAACCAAGATCTAATATTACAACAACGAAAATAAAGTACGTGCTACAACCCGCTGGTATAAAGCATGGCTCGGTTTGCTCGTCCTGACCTTTAGTCTACCGTCTTAGTCCCCCTATCGGGTGACACGACACCACGACTAACGCGCCACGACTTCATCCAGCAACCGTTGTGGGTAATTTGAAAAAATGACTGAAGAATATAAATATCGACCACCGCTTAAATACTTTTTAGTAGGACTAGGTGGAATAACTATGTCTGTGATTTTTGGAATGGTTATCGGTGCAGAAGAAATATGGTTCTCGATAATTATGGGATTATTCTGTTTAATGACTTTGGCTATGGGAATTGTATTCTTGACAATATTCTTCAGAAAATTTAATGTTGGAAACCTAAAAATAGGGAATGACTTCATTGAGATACCCGGAAGATGGAAAGACAGAAGAAGAGTAGACTTTAACGACATTTTGGACATTGGAGAATTCGAAACCTACGACAATATAATTGAGATAGAAAGCCGACAAGGAATACACTTGATTGAACGGAATTGGATGAAGCGAAAGGAATTTGACGTAGTAAAGAAAAGACTACAAGAATATTGGATGAAAAAATAAAAAACTACCCACAACCCGCTGGAATAAAGCATGGCTCGGTTTGCTCGTCCTGACACCTTAGTCTACTGTCTTAGTCCCCCTATCGGGTGACACGACACCACGACTAATGCGCCACGACTTCATCCAGCAACCGTTAGCGCTAAGCAGAATAACCTAACTCAAGAGTAAATGAAAAGGAATTATAAAATATTCAAGTTAATGCCAAGACTATTAATTGTTATAAGCATTTTAGTAATTACATTCTCTTGCAAACGAACAAATAAATTAGGAAAATTTAATCAATTCCTTTCTGACACATTAAATTTTCAATTAAAACACGTTGAGATATTAATAGATTCATTAAATTCTGGAATCTCCAGGAATTCGAAAGAAATTCTTCCTTTACGTGATTCAATTCAAATTAATTTTGATGGGTACTTTTATAACACTCCTGTGACCCTTATTCATAACAATCAAAATTTATATATAGACACTTTAGAGACAGATGAAAGTCTTGGTTGGTCTTCTTCCGTGAAGTTTAAACGTGATAAGGAAAAAAAACAGTTTTGAATTAAGAATAGACAGAAAACGGTACAAATTTAACGAAATGAATAATTTCAACTTTATTCATATTTCAGACGTCAAAAATAAAGACCTTGAAATAGTATATACAAATAAAGGATATATTTATGAATAATAAATGCCAAGCGCTAACACGCTGGAAATAAAGCATGGCTCGGTCGGCTCGTTCTGACACTTTAGTCTACCGTCTTAGTCCCCCTAACGGGTGACACGACACCACGACTAATGCGCCACGACTTCATCCAGGAAACGTTGTAAGCAATTTTGCCAAATAGGATAGGATTCTATAATTGAGAAAGTTTTATGTGGAAAAAAGTATTTATCATTTTTGCGATTATTCTTGGAACACAAACTTGTAGACAACAAGAGGACTCATATAGTGTATACAATGATGTATTATTAGATGTTATAGGAACAAGTCGTTATCATATTCCATTTAATAGCATTTTTCAATATGATTCTATTAAACAACGAGAATTATGGAATGATTATGTTTATGCAAAAAATCGACCTATTGAAAAACGGAGATTATTTTTAGAAGTTTTTAGCTCACTAGAAATCCATCAATCAGATATACCTAACCTCACAAGGTTATATGGTGAAATTCCATCATGCGATAGTGTATTAGTTTCGAAACTTGTTGCTTCAAGTTCAAAAAAGGAGATTCTCGACTTTAAAAAAATGCAACCAATAGGTAGGTATGAACTATATTCATCTAATCAGGAATTAGATTTGCGGACTTACATTAAGGAAAATAATGACAAATATGTGGATGTCGGATTTATTGCTATTTCCAAGGTAGTATTTACTGATAACAATGATAATGGTTGTTTTCTTTATGAAATGATTGATCCAGGAGGTCATGGTTATCGACCAAGGTTAATTTTTGTCGAGAAAGGACTTAGTAAGTGGACGGTTTCAAAAGAATTAGGAATATAAAAAACTGCTTACAACACGCTGGAAATAAAGCATGGCGCGGTTTACTCGTCCTGACACCTTAGTCTACCGTCTTAGTCCCCCTAGCGGGTGACACGACACAACGACTAACGCGCCAAGACTTCATCCAGCAAACGTTGTACCCCATTAAAAAATACATTTTGAAAGCTAAAGTTGAATGATAAAGAAGGATTTGAACGACTTAAAAAATCTTACAGACAAAGAACTTCAGAATCTTTTAGAGAATTCCAAAGTAAAACGAGGCGACTTAATTATTCGTCTAAAAAGAGAAATTAAACTTAGAAAGGAATTTGAAAATTTATCAAATCCAGTTAATCTTTCTGAAAATCAAAGTGAACAAAAAAAGAAAACTAATTACCTAAAACTATCAATTAGGTTATTAATTATTAGCACAATAATCAGCTTAGTTACCTATTGTTTTTTCAGAGATCCTAATTCTGAATATTCGATGAGGACAATTGGGACTATTAATGAATTAGTTGAATTAACAACATATTCACAAGGATTCAAAGGAATGAGTCATATATTAATCGGATATAATGCAAAATATACTTATCAAGTGGACAGCATTACTTATGGCGGAGAAACATTTATAAAAATCAATGTTAAAAACTCATATCGTATTAAGGAAATAAAAAAGAATCTTGGTGTTAACAAGTTCATTATCCGATATAAAGATAATGAGCATAATAAAAGTATTTTAGACATTGATAAAATTAACTCTAACAATTAAAAACGGGGTACAACCCGCTGGAAATAAAGCATGGCTAGGTTTGCTCGTCCTGACACCTTAGTCTACCGTCTTAGTCCCCCTAGCGGGTGACACGACACCACGACTAACGCGCCACGACTTCATCCAGCCAACGTTGGCGAGCATAATGAATTCCCAAATCGTACGAAAAATTGACAATGATTTAATGACAAACTTAATAATGAAAACTAAATTAAAAAGACTTGTTGGACTTGCTATTTTTGTATCATATAGCTTCATAGGAAACGCACAAATTCCTGAAGAATTTCATAAATTCTTGGCAAAAACGGACACTACAAATCTTTATTGGAAAGTTGATGAGAATCCTCAGTTTAAAGGTGGGCATGAATCTTTAGTCAATTACTATAAGGACAACTTTGTTTATCCAGAGGAATCTCAGAAAAAGGGAATTCAAGGAACTGTTTTTGTCCTATTCATTGTTGAAAAAGATGGAAGTATTTCAAACGTGTATGCGACAAACTCAATTGACAAATATTTGGAAAAAGAAGCAGTAAAATTTATTAAGAAAATGCCCAATTGGGAACCTGGAAAAAAGGACGGAAAAACTGTTCGAGTTTTGAATGTTCAACCTGTAAAATTTGCTTTACAATAAATTACGCTCGCCAACACGCTGGCATAAAGCATGGCTGGTTTTGCTCGTCCTGACACCTTAGTCTACCGTCTTAGTCCCCCTAACGGGTGACACGACATCTCGACTAACGCGCCACGACTTCATCCAGCAACCGTTGGGCTTAATTATGAGTCGTCCTAAAAAAAGGCTACACAACACGTAGCAATTATGTATAACAATAATGGTATCGTAAAGCGATACAGTGAGGGTTTTAAACTCAAAATTTTAGCCGAACTTAGTACTGGAAATTACTCCAAAAAACAACTAGGTGACATTTACGGAATCCATAGATCAACTATCAATGAATGGATTAAAAAGTATGACCGTAAAGACCTTATGAACACACGTATTCTAGTGGAAACAAAAGACGAAACAACCCGGATCAAAGCCTTACAAAACGAGATCAAGCAACTTAAAGAGTTATTGATTAAAAAGGACTTGGATAAGTTAGTTTTAGATTCTTATCTTGAAGTAGCTGCTGAGCAGTTGGGCTACAAGAATGTTGAAGAACTAAAAAAAAACTTAAACATCTAAGTCTTGTGAAGGTTGTAGATACTACAAGATACACTGGGCAGGCAAGCATAGAGCAAACCTGCCGGTGTTACAACTTACATCGCGATGCTTATTATAAATCTAAGCAACGAAAGTGCAAGCAGGATGAGATCGCCAATCTTGTTATTGAATTGGTAAAACCTGAACGTATTGTACAAGCTCGTGTGGGCGGTAGAAAGCTGTATAAAGAGTTAAAAATAGCCTTTAATATGGCTGGTATTAAGGTTGGACGAGATAAACTTTTTGAGATTCTGAGAGAGCATAACATGCTGGTAAAACGTAAAAAAGCATCTTGCAAAACAACGGACTCCTATCATCGTTTTCACAAGTATAAAAACCTTGTTAAGGATATGACAGTTACGGAGCCTAACCAGGTATGGGTAGCAGACATTACTTATATCAGAACCATTAACGGTTTTTGCTACCTGGCGCTAATTACCGATATGTATTCGCGTAAAATCGTAGGATAAGATATAAGTAACTCCTTGGAGCTGCAAGGATGCTTGCGGGCCTTTAAAATGGCCCTGAAGCAAGCCCGGCCTAAGGCCGGACTGGTACATCACTCTGATAGAGGTATTTAATATTGCAGCAATCTATATGTCAATGAACTAAAAAAGAGAAATATAAACATCAGCATGACAGAAGAAAACCATTGTTATGAAAATGCTATTGCTGAAAGGGTTAATGGGATTTTAAAAGATGAATTTTATCTCGATCAATGCTTCGTTAATATGCAGTATGCCAGCAATGCAACCAAGAATGCAATCGATATATATAACAATAAAAGATTACACCTATCTTTAGGATACAAAATTCCTAATACGGTCTTTAAAAATATAGCTTAAATATCATGTTTTACCTGTAGCCATATTTTAGGACTGGACATAAAAATTAAAGATGAGAATGAGATTAAAAAACATTGATTTATTTAAAGGATTATTAATTTTCTTAGTGATTCTTGGACATATTCTTCAAGGTAAAATGGATGAAGCCATTTGGAGAACAATTATTTATAGCTTTCACATGCCACTTTTTATAGGTATAAGTGGATTTCTATTTAATGTAGATAAACTTGTTGATATAAATTTGATTGCATTGATTAAAAAATATTTGTTTAGAGTAATTATTCCATGGACTATAGCAATTGTATTCTATTTTTCAGTTTCTGTAATCCAAAATCATAATTCAAATATTCTAACTGGACTAATGAAGGCTTTTATTTATCCATATTACCACTTATGGTTTATTCCTGGATTTCTTAGTTGGATTGTATTGACATGGTTTTTAAAGAAAATACAGACGGGAGACAAGCTATTATTAATTATTGGATTCTTAATATCCATGAGTTCTGTAGTATTACAAAAATACCCTGAAATATACCAAGGCTTCGGAATACTAAAATCAGGAATAGGGTTAGTGCTTTATACTTTTAGACCATATTTCTATTTCTTTTTTGTTTTTGGACTTGTATACAAACGATTAGAATTAAAAAGACCTAAAGTGTTAGAATACATTTTACCTTTAATGTGTCTCATATCAGTTATTTATTTATTTTACAACCCAAACAAGTTATTTTCAAGTATTAATTTCTTTTTATTTAATAGTCTTCTACTATCTCTTGTTCTTAAAATATCTGTACATAATTTGATTAGAAGTAATAAGACTATAGAATGGATTGGATTAAATTCTTTAGCAATTTATTTATGGCATGTGCTTCTAATTTTGATATGCAAACATATAATTGGAACAGAGAGTTTAGCATTCTTTTATACTGTAACGATTAGCTTGGAAATAGTTTTTATTATTACTTACAAATATTTACTCAGAATTGATAATTTAAGAAAGTATGTATTTGGGATGTGATAAATTACGCCACACAACATGCAGTATAAAACATTGGTTTTTAGGTGGTTATTTGAGCATTCTGCCGCGCATCAAATTCTGTGTAACTGGACAGGAAAGAAGTCCGCATTCCCCAACGATTTCATACCGCCACCGTTGCCACACATTATGAGTCGTCCTAAAAAAAGGCTACACAACACGTAGCAATTATGTATAACAATAATGGTATCGTAAAACGATACAGCGAGGGTTTTAAACTCAAAATTTTAGCTGAACTTAGTACTGGAAATTATTCCAAAAAACAACTAGGCGACATTTACGGAATCCATAGATCAACTATCAATGAATGGATTAAAAAGTATGACCGTAAAGACCTTATGAACACCCGTATTCTAGTGGAAACAAAAGACGAAACAACCCGGATCAAAGCCTTACAAAACGAGATCAAGCAACTCAAAGAGTTATTGATTAAAAAGGACTTGGATAAGTTAGTTTTAGATTCTTATCTTGAAGTAGCTGCTGAACAGTTGGGCTACAAGAATGTTGAAGAACTAAAAAAAAACTTAAACATCTAAGTCTTGTAAAGGCTGTAGAAACTACAAGACACACTGGGCAGGCAAGCATAGAGCAAACCTGCCGGTGTTACAACTTGCATCGCGATGCTTATTATAAATCTAAGCAACGAAAGTGCAAGCAGGATGAGATCGCCAATCTTGTTATTGAATTGGTAAAACCTGAACGTATTGTACAAGCTCGTGTGGGCGGTAGAAAGCTGTATAAAGAGTTAAAAATCGCTTTTAATACTGCTGGTATTAAGGTTGGACGAGATAAACTTTTTGAGATCCTGAGAGAGCATAACATGCTGGTAAAACGTAAAAAAGCATCTTGCAAAACAACGGACTCCTATCATCGTTTTCACAAGTATAAAAACCTTGTTAAGGATATGACAGTTACGGAGCCTAACCAGGTATGGGTAGCAGACATTACTTATATCAGAACCATTAACGGTTTTTGCTACCTGGCGCTAATTACCGATATGTATTCGCGTAAAATCGTAGGATACGATATAAGTAACTCCTTGGAGCTGCAAGGATGCTTGCGGGCCTTTAAAATGGCCATAAAGCAAGCCCGGCCTAAGGCCGGACTGGTACATCACTCTGATAGAGGTATTCAATATTGCAGCAATCTATATGTCAATGAACTAAAAAAGAGAAATATAAACATCAGTATGACAGAAGAAAACCATTGTTGTGAAAATGCTATTGCTGAAAGGGTTAATGGGATTTTGAAAGATGAATTTTATCTCGATCAATGCTTCGTTAATATGCAGTATGCCAGCAATGCAACCAAGAATGCAATCGATATTTATAACAATAAAAGATTACACCTATCTTTAGGATACAAAACTCCTAATACAGTCTTTAAAAATATAGCTTAAATATCATGTTTTACCTGTAGCCATATTTTAGGACTAGACATATTGACTCACAACTATGAAAAAGTATCTTATTATAAATATCATTCTCTTACTGTCATATCCTTGCTTTAGTCAGGTTATCGACTTTAAGGAAATATCATTTGATTTATCAAAGTTGGATTACAAAAATGAATATAAACAATCCAAAATCGATACCATTTATGAACCATCATTAGACAATTATGAAATATGGTCTTATAATAAATGTGTCTATGGGTCAAAAAATAATAAATATTTTCTTGTCACAATTGATACAATGTTTATTGGTGCTTCAAAATGTACAGGATATGATTTGCCCCCATCTAATTACCTGAGTTATTATCAGTATGACTCACTTTTGTGGAGGAAAAATCTTCGTGCAGGCATTAGGGATGTGTTTTTTTTTGAGGATGACGAACAATTGATGATTAGTTTAGTTTTTTTCGAGATAGAAGGACTATTTTCATTTAGCAAAACCGGTCACGAAATAGATACAATTTCTCCAGCTAATAACATTTATCGTTTAGATAATGATTTATTATTGATAAATGATTACGGCAGCGAATATTATGCTTTAAATGACATTGACCAAATTTCAATAATTGATTCAAAAGGTAATTATAAATTAAAGGATTCTATAAAAAAGAATGACACTAACCAAAGACGTATAGAAGTAGCTAAAGATGGTTCAAAATTTTCAATTAATTCAAAAGACTCATCTTGGGTATATGATTCTAACCTTAATTTATTGTGGAAACTTGGTTTGAAATTTAAATATAGACCTAGGTTTATGGGCGCTGGAGATTACATATTTATTAAGGAACGTGATAGTTTAAGGATGACAAAACCAGAATTAAAGATTTACGATAGTAGTAATGGCAATTTCGTAATGCAATTAGACACAATTAAATACGGAGATAGTAGTTTGACTTCTTTACTACCTCAACCTATAAGAAACTCTGAATATGTATTTTATAGAAATATATTGTGGGATTTAAATAAATGTGACATAATAATTACCGACGTATTTGGAAAGACATTACTTTATACAACAATAAGTTTAGATTACGAACCGCAATATATAACATATGAAAAAGGGTTTAATTTATACCGTGACAACAAAATCGTAAAAACAATAAAATACTAGCCATAACACGCTGGAAGTAAAGCATGGCTGGTTTTTCTCGTCCTGACACCTTAGTCTACAGTCTTAGTCCCCCCTATCGGGTGACACGACACCACGACTAATGCGCCACGACTTCATCCAGCAAACGTTATGCGCCATTTATGCCGTAGTAAATATTTATGAAACTGAATAAAAAATTATCTGTATTAATAATTGCTGGAATATTGTTTTTTGGACAAATATTTGTTTTTCGAGACTATATTTCACCAATTCAATGGGATCAAATAAAAGTTAGTGGACAAGCCTGTACTTGTCCTGATGAAAAGGTTGTAAACGGACAACTATATTTAAGAACAATAACTCCAGATAGCCTAAAACAATACAATTTGGACTACTCTGAAATATATGTAACAGAAAAGCCAAACACAGAAATAGATCCAATGGGCGTGGACCTTTATATCATTAAAGGGGCTTTAATTGGAAAAGAAAGAGTCAGTGATGGAGATTTATGGAACCCAAAATTCCGTATAGACGAATGGAAAGAAGTTGATTTATTAAAAGACTTTGGTGTCAAAATCCTAGTCTTCGTACAATTAATTGTATTTATAATTATTTACGGAAAAATTAAAAAAGGCGCATAACACGCTGGAATAAAGCATGGCTGGTTTTGCTCGTCCTGACACCTTAGTCTACCGTCTTAGTCCCCCTATCGGGTGACACGACACCACGACTAACGCGCCACGACTTCATCCAGCAAACGTTGGCGTTCATAAAAGACATTGTGCTAAATTGATAAGTAAGCAATTATTATGATTGACTATGAAGGAAAATGATAAAGATAGAATCCTAGATTTTCTTATTGGAAATGAATCAATCGGTGATTTTGAAGCCTGGTTAAATAACGACCCTGACATGGAGATTAGATTGGGAAGTGAATTATATAATGAATTGATTGGGTTTAATTACAATGATAAATTTGTGTTAAATAACTTTAGCAAATTGATTCTTGATAATTTTGTAACTACAGATGATTTTGAGACTTGGAACTATATTAGACTTTTAAAAGACTCAGGGTGGCATCAAGGACGAAATATAGAGATAAGCAAATCAATGCTTAAGAAAGCTTCGATAAATAAAACCGCTATAAATATTATTAGAGAGTTTGGCGGATTAGAAATTTGTGAGACGGATAAAAGTGGTCATAATCCGCAGACTTTGGTTGATTTCAATATTGACCCAGTTAGCACAAACATGAGTAAGTATGGATTTGAAAAAGAAATGTCATACTTTGCGTCAGCTCATGACCACAACATGTACCTTTATGTGGATGAGAATGATAAATATTATATGGACAATATTGCTGGTGATAAACTATATATCTATACAGGACTTAATTTTGAACAAATGATAAAAGAGCTTTTGAGAATAATAGATGAAGATAATTTTCAATGTATTGATTGAGTTTTACAGATGAGAATAAATAACGAAACGCCAACAATGTGTAAAAATAATAGCCGTGATATAAAAAACGACTAAAATTCGTCTCAAAACTTCATCCCTTTAAAATCAATCAATTAACTGAATATTAAATTCTTGCATCGTAATAAAACTTATTACGCCAATTTCGACAAAATACCCATTTGGGGCAAAAAAGCCCTTTTTGAAGTATAAAAATGCGTTAGAAATGCGTTGAATTTTTGCCCTGTAATATTACTTTTGTGATTAAACCAAGGACAAGTTTTAACTCAATCATTGAAATTTAAAATGATTGTTAAACTTAAATTGAATTAATATGGCAACTGCAAAATTAATGTTACGAAGAGGGAAGAATGCGGATAAAACAAATACCATTGTTCTTGGTCTTTCTCACAAAGGTAAAAACACAGAAATATCATTGAATAAATCAGTCGATTCTGATTTTTGGGATAAAGATGCCAAGGATAGAGTAAAAAAGGGCTGTCCCCAACATGACAACCTTCGTTTAATTAATAATTATCTCAATGATGAACTAAGTAAAGCTTGGAACTGTATTGAATTTTTGAAGAACTCAAGGAAGCTTGACAGTATGAAGGTTTCCGATATTTCGGATTTCATCAAGAACTATGGTAGCATTGAGGGTGACCATAAGAAAGGTGCTGCAATTAAGCAAGATGCCGAACATGGTGAAAGGGTTGATTTCCTGCAATACTTTAGTGATTACATTTCATTCCTAAGTAATCCTCACACTCAACACACCTATACCGCAGCACTAAAGGCTGTAAAACGATACGTTGGTGATGGGAATAAACTATATTTTGATGAAATTACAACTGCATGGTTAAGCCGATTTAAGAGATGGAGACAGGCGGAAGTTGCACAATCAACTACAAGCTTAACCTTGTCCGTTATTAAAATTGTTTTTAATCAAGCAATTGATGTTGATGAATTAGTTCCTCAGAATAGCTATCCATTTAGAAAGTTTAAGATAGAAAAAATACAGGCTCGTAATCTGAGACTGCCTATTGCTACCATCCGAGCTATTCGTGATGTTGAACCGGAAAACGAACTTGAAGCTTTAGCACAAGATTTCTTCATGCTTTCGTTTTACTTAATCGGGATGAATAACTCCGACATCTATGATATATCCTCAATTATAGAAGGTAGAATCGAATATAACCGGAACAAAACATCTAAACCTTATTCTATCAAAGTTGAACCTGAAGCAAAGGAAATATTTGAACGAAGGAAAGGAAGAGAAAAATTTCTAATATACCAAGAACGGTATAAAGGTTCGGAAACATTGCAACAGGCGATTAATAGAGCTTTAAAACCAATCGGTAAAAAGGTGGGAGTTCCTGAATTAATCATGTATCATGCTCGCCACTCTTGGGCTGGTTCTGCTGCTAAAAAGCCAATTGGGGCAGGTAAGCCTCTTATTGCACAGGCTCTTGGTCATGGAACTTCAACCGTAACCGATACCTATTTTGATTATGACAATGAATTGGTTGATGATTTGAATAGGAAGGTGCTTGATTTGTTGAATAAAACTGAAGTAGATAAGCCAAACAGCTATGAAGCTAACGGTTCATAGCCGTTTGAGCTAATTGTATTTTAATTTTAAAAACTCCCGATTACTTTATGTAGTCGGGAGTTTTTGTTTAAACCATCTAGCATCAAAGAATATTCAACAACGATTTTCTATTGAAAATATAAATACAGTTATTTCCCCAATTTCAATATCCTAAACGCTCCTTTTACTACTATCAAGAAAACTATTGCCCCAATAATTAAGTCAGGGTATTTTGATTGGGTAAGTAAAACCAAAACCCCTGCAAGAATTACTCCTCCATTTATTATTACATCATTTGATGTGAATATCATGCTTGCTTTCATGTGTGCTTCATTGCTTTTTGACCTTTGAAGCAAGACCAAGCAAGCGGCATTTGCAATAAGGGCAAAAATAGAAACGCTTATCATTATTCGGTAATCCGGCATTTCTTCAGAACCTATGAACCTTCTTACAACTTCTATAATACCCAAAAGAGCAAGCGATAATTGAAAATAGCCACTCCAACGAGCCACTTTCCTTTTTCTCACGATAGTTGAACCAACTGCCCAAAGGCTTAATCCATAAACAAATGAATCAGCTAACATATCCAAGGAATCTGCAACCAAACCCATTGATTTGGAAATAACACCAGTTGTCATTTCGATTATAAAGAAAACGAAGTTGATAATAAGCACAGACCAAAGTAGTTTTGACTGCACATTGGAATCTTCTAATGCTAATTCGCTTTCCTCAATAGTTTCGGAATTCGATAGTTTCGCTCCAAAGTTTAACGCTTCCAATCGAGAAAGTATTTCATCATCATTCTCAGAATGATAGACTGTTAGGTTTCGATTTTCAATATCAAACTCTAGTTTCTTGATTACCACCAATCCATCCAACTTCATGCGTATCATGTTTTCTTCGGATGGACAATCCATTTTTGATATGTGGTATTTTGATTTTAGCATTCCTTACAATTTAATTGTGAGTTATCTTTTTCTATTTGTATCGTTAAATGCGTTATACTGTATTGCTTTGAAACTATATTTTGAATGTCATTCAATAGTTTATCTTGATTAGCATGAGGTGCAATCAAGTGAGCAGACAGGGCATTTTCAGATGTACTCATTGCCCAAATGTGCAAATCATGTATGGCTTCAACTTCATCATGATTAAGTATGGACGCTTTAACTTCGTCTAAATCTATATTCTTTGGTACGGCATCTAATGCAAGACTAATTGATTCAGTGAATAGTCTCCATGTACCCCATAATATTACCAGAATAATGATGAAACTCATAATAGGGTCAATCCATTGCAGACCAGTTTTCAAAATCAATAGACCTGATATTACCACACCTAACGAGACACCTGCATCAGCAGCCATGTGAAGAAAAGCTCCTTTAATGTTTAAATCATCTTTTTGACCTTTTAAAAACATAAGGGCAGTAATGGTATTAATTACAACTCCAATTCCTGCAACAATCATAACCTGAGTGCCAGCGACAGGTTCAGGGTTTATTAATTTGTCAACAGCATCCCAACCAATCACAATTACAGCTCCAAAAAGCAGGAACGCATTTAATACTGATATTAAAATGGTTGTTTTCTTAAAACCATAAGTGTATCTTCCTTTTGGTTTTTTGGATGCTAACCAAATAGCAAACCATGCAAATATTAAGCTTAGTACATCACTTGCATTATGACCTGCATCCGCTAACAAAGCAGATGAATTTGCTATAATTCCATAAAAAGATTCAATTACGACAAAAGCGATATTCAAACCAATACCAATGGCGAAGGCTTTATTGTGATTTGAACCTGATGATGGAATGTGACCATGCGAGTGGTCGTGAGAATGTGCCATAATTTAAGTTGTTATATTAACCACCTTTTTGTCTTCTTCATATATAAACCGTATTCTTCACCCAACTCCTTCGACAGAAACTCTTCCTCAAGTCTCACTTGCACCTGAATAACTAGTATGCCAGTAAAAAGTATTATAGCTGTTATTGTGTTTGGAATAATTAAAAACAAACCTAAAAACACTAAAATTACACCTAGAAAAATAGGGTTGCGAGAAATGCTAAATAATCCCTTGGTAATAAGGTTAACCTTGTTCTTATTATCAATGCCAATACGCCATTCGTTTGCCATATTGCGTTGGGCAATAAATATCCAAATAAAAGAAAGATGTAACAGTGCAAAACCTAACCACACCAGATTCTTTATTTGTAGATATTCAATTGGTAATAAATAAGTCATCAAGTTTGGCATAAAAGCATTGATACAAATAGTAATAAAAGCTACCAATGAAATCAGTTTATACGCTTTGCCTACATAATTTATTGCAGTCTCTTCCTTACTAAATTGAAAGGGATTAATGCCTGTCCTTTTAAAAGTAATATAGCTAGGAATGATAAACAGGGCAGTTAAAAAAACGCAATAAAAAATGAATAGATACATATTTTCTGTTTTAGCACAAATGATTACAATTTTTCGAGAGCTGCCTGAAATTTATCAGAGACTTCGTTGGCAATTATAACAAGCTCTGGTTTATTTAGCATTCCCATCAATGCAGCAGGATTTACAATTACGACTTCAACCTTTCCATCACCCATATCTTTGACTATTGCTTTACACGGTAGAAATACACCAATATTTTCTTCTATTTGCATTGTTTTATATGCAAAAGAAGGATTGCAAACTCCTAATATTTTATAGGGTTTCATCTCAATATCGGTTAACTTCTCTTTTAGTTTTACATCCATGTCAATTTCTGTAATAACTCCAAAACCCTGTTCTTTTAATACTGCTTTTGTTTTTGTTGTTACTTCTTTGAATGAGCCTTCAACTGTTTTTGAGAAATAGAAATTTTCTTGTCCCTGCGCAGATAATGAATGTATGCTTACAAGCATTATCACTAACGAAATGATTTTAATTTTACTCATCACTTATATTTTTAATTAAACATTTAAAATTACTTGTTCTTACTTCTTAAAATTCAGATACATTCTAATTAAAATTTTGAATAATACTTTGTAAAGATACGCTATTGTTAGTGCAACCAGATTGCAAAGTTAGATTCTGAATTATTCCGAAAAAGCCTCCATTTTGAAAGGGGAAATCAAGAGATTGTCAATCAATTAATAACCTAGATTCACTGATGTTAAAGTGATGGAAGAAGGTATTTTCCCTTAATCTCCCCTTAAAAATTAGCATGTTTTATTATTCAGCTATAACGCCTGTTTTAACACGATAAACTTGTTCAACATTGGAAACATAGATAAGACCATCCCCCGAATTTCCAGTCTTCCCATGTTCAGATATAATAGCTACAATCTTTGCTTCATCAAGGTCTTTGCAAACCAATTCAAGTTTTGCAATAGGACTATCTGAAATGGAAAAATGTGTTGATATTCCGGGGTCTTCACCCTGAAAATTACCTGTTCCTTCAGCCATTGAAATGGTAATATTTGGGAAGCCTGCATCTATTAGCTGATGTGCTATTTCGTTAACCTTAAAAGGTTTTACAAATGCTTTTATTTCTTTCATAATTTCAAATTTTAATGGTCATGTTCAGTTTCTTCTTTGCCCATATCCGACAGTAAATAATAGGCGGCATTCAATACAACTTGTGTGTTTTCGGGTAATGAGTCAATTAGTCGTATTTCTGTATAACCATCGTCTTTAAGTCCGGTTATAACCTCCACCATACGGAAAGCTAACTCGCCATTGTCATTGTGTACTTCATCATTTTCATGTTCGGCATGTTCATCCTTATCTGTATGTTCATCAGATTTTTCTTCTGCCTCATGATTATGCCCTTCATGTTCATCATGGTCTTCATCTTCGTTTGCTTCAAGAGCTTCGTTATCCAAAATAAAAATAAATGATTTTGTACCCTCTGTTACTATTGCATCATTTGGTAGCGTTTGAGTAAGTGTCTCATCGGTATGTAAATGCCCTGAAATATACATTCCCGGAATTAAACCTGATACTTTCTGCTTTATTTTGGCATGGATATGAACAGCCCTTGAACTGGATTCAAATTCTTTACCGATAGCAAAAACAGTTGCATCAAATTCTTCATTAGGACGATTGGATACTGTGAAATGTACTTTCTGTCCTTCTTTTACAAGATGAACATCTTTTTCGTACACCATAAAATCGGCGTGTATTTCACTATTGTCTGAAATTGCAAAAAGCTTGTCTTTAGCATCAACATAAGTACCCAACTTAATATTCACTTCATTAACATAGCCATTAATGGGAGAGTATATATTTATTGTATTTGTAATTGTTCCTTCTTTAACTTTATCGGGCGAAAGATTTAGCAATTGTAATCGTGATTTTAAACCTGCATATTTTGCTTTAATGGTATTATACTCAGATTTAGTTTGCTGATAATCTTTACCTGCACCGACATTGCTTTCGAACAGTTCTTTTTGACGGGCATATTCTTTTTCAATGAATTCGAGTTTGCTTGCTATTTCAGCAAATTCTTCTTGTAAAGCAATGTAATCAGGATGTTCAAGAACAACCAACAATTGACCTTTGCTTACTTTGTCGCCATGAAAAACATTAATCGCTTTCACATTACCCCCAATAATAGCGGTAACATCGGCACTGCTTGATGGCGGTACTTCGAGCTGTCCATTTGTTTTTACAACGGTAGTTAAATTTCGCATTTGTATAGTCCCTAATTTTAATTTTAGGGCTTCTTGTTGGTTCTTGTTCAGGATTACTACTCCTTCGGTTCCATGTTCTTCTTTTTCTTCACCATCGTGATTGTTCTTTTTTTCAGAGTTACACGACATGAGGGTTGCTATGGCTAAAAGCGCTATAAATATTTTTGATTTCATTATATACTTGTTTTAAAGATTATTTACCTGTTATAAATTTTAATTGAGCCGATAATTCAAAATACTCAACCTGTTGATTTAAGAATTCTTGCTTTGTATTAATGGCGGTTTCCATATTCTGAATAAACTGAATATAGTCAATACTCCCTAAGCGATATGCCAGATTGGATGCCGAAATTTGCTCGTCAGCCAATGGCAATGCTTCATTCTTATAGTAATCGAGTACTTCTTTTAAAGTAAGATACCTGCTTATTTGTTGGTTATACCCAGCCTTTAGCTCTAGTAGTTTTTGCTCATAGTTTTGTTCGGCAATCTGATAATTCAACCTACTCGCTTTGGTTTTTCCATTTTGTGAGAAGAAAACCAATGGCACAGAAATGCCCGCTTGCCAACCATAAAACCCAGTACTGCCATCAACAGTTTGTTTCTTATATTCTAAGTCAACTTTGGGCAAGTAATTTGATTTTTCAGTTTTCCATTCAGATTCAGCTACATTAATACCTGAAGCGTAGTAATCAAGAATAGGACTTTCACTTAAAGAATCAGTTACTGAAGGCGCAATAAAAACATGCTTATCAGCGTCCTTAATATCTATATCAAACGGCGTTTGCATTAAAATATATTGATTCAGAATTTGCAAAGCTGCCATATAATTACTTTCTGCTTTTTTTATGCTTATCTGCAATTCCTTATATTTTGCCGATGCAGATAGGTATTCTATTTTTGAGGTCTGCTGTGTTTTATATCTTAATTCAGCTGCCTTCTGAAAATTTGCATAAAGGCTATCGAGTTGTTTATACAACAACCATTGTTGTTTAGCATAAACAGCATTGTACCATGTTATGCTTACATCTCGTTCTATTGAAACACTAGTAAGATTTTGATTTGAAACAGCTTGCTGAACACGAGCATTGGCTAATTTGTTTTTTGCCGGAATGCCAAACAAATCCATATCTGATTGTCCAATTCCAATTTGGTTGTGAACGCCAGAAAAGTTATTTCCAACTTCTTCTTTTCCAGTATAGATAGATGTAATTCCAAAGTCATACGAAGTTGCTTTAAGTGCTTGTTGCTTTTCAACATCTAATTGAGCTGCTTTAATAGCAGGATAACTTTCCTGAGCTTTATCAATAACCTGCTGCATGGTTAAACTTGGATTTTGTGCTTTAACGCTACCTGTAAAACCCAAACCTCCAACAATTAAAATTACTCCAATGATTGCACTATTAGGGGTTGGGATTTTTATTTTTAATTTACCCGAATGAACAAGCCTGTATAATATAGGCAATACCACCAAGGTTAATAGGGTTGACGTAAGCATACCTCCAATAACCACAGTTGCTAAAGGTTGTTGAACTTCAGCTCCTGCCGATGTTGAAAGAGCCATT
The DNA here is from genome assembly GCF_963674565.1 of uncultured Carboxylicivirga sp. Taxonomy (NCBI): domain Bacteria; kingdom Pseudomonadati; phylum Bacteroidota; class Bacteroidia; order Marinilabiliales; family Marinilabiliaceae; genus Carboxylicivirga; species uncultured Carboxylicivirga sp. The sequence goes on along the minus strand of NZ_OY771430.1, from coordinate 1,887,524 downwards.
GGGATAAAACCTAATATGTCTGTAGATGCTGTCAGAAAGATAGGACGGATACGTCTTAATGCTCCCTTTTTAATGATGTCATTAATGTGAAGTTTACCTTCTTCTTTCAGCTCATTAAACCCTGAAATCAATACCAATCCATTTAACACAGCCACACCAAACAGAACAATAAATCCAACTCCGGCAGAAATACTAAACGGCATATCTCTTAGGTATAATGAGAAAATACCACCCACCGCAGCAAATGGAACTGCAACATATATCATTAGAGTTTGCTTAAACGACTTTACAGCAAAAAACACCAACATAAATATCAAAGCCAAAGCAAGCGGAACAACAAATCCTAAACGTTTTGATGCCCTTTCAAGATTTTCAAAAGCCCCTCCATAGCGGATATAATATCCCGAAGGTAATTCAAGTTTTTCATCCAAGGTGGTCTGAATTTCAGCCACCAGAGATTTTATATCTCTTCCTTCTACATTAATGCCTACATAAGTTCGTCTGTTGGTATTATCACGACTTATCTGCATAGGACCAGGTTGATAGCTTATTTCAGCAACTTCCTTAATTGGTACTTGATTGCCATCGGGTAAATTGACAAATAAATTTCGAATATCATCTATACTTGTACGATGCTCTTCATCTAAACGCACCACTAAGTCGTACATCTTCTCTCCTTCGTAAATAACTCCGGCTACACCACCGCTAAAAGCAGTTTCAATAAGTGTATTCAATTCATTGATATTCAAACCATATCTACCCATTTTATTGCGATTGTACCTCACTGTAATTTGGGGTAAGCCACGGGTTGCTTCTGCTTTTACACCTGCAATGCCATCAATACCAGCAATCATTTTTGAAATTTCTTCGGCTTTATTAGCCAGAATATCCAAATCGTCTCCATACAATTTTATCGCAACATCCTCACGAATTCCTGTCAGCAATTCATTAAAGCGCATTTCAATGGGTTGTGAAAACTCAAAATTAATTCCGGGCAATACGCTAACCTTTTCTCGGACCTTATCAATCAGTTCTTCCTTTGATTCTGCCCTTGTCCACTGGTCTTGTGGTGTTAATATGACAAAAATATCAGCGATATCAATTGGCATGGGATCCATAGGTAAATCTGCCACTCCAATTCTACTTTGAATACTTTCAATTTCGTCAGGAAAATTTTCCAAAACAATCTGCTCTAACCGAGTTGATGCTTTTCGCACTTCGGTTAATGATGTACCCGGTTTTAGAAATGCCTGAAACGCAAAATCTCCTTCGTCAAGCTGAGGTATAAATTCAGCACCCATGCGTGAGAACAAGAATCCCCCGGCAATTAAAAGAATTAACGCTCCTGAAAGAACCCAACGACTTCTTTTTAATGCCCAAGTTATTATTGGCTCATAGATGCTTTCCATTTTCCCTACTACTTTATCTCCCCAACTTTTCTTCTCATTTTTTGGAGGTTGCAGAAAAGAGGCAGCCATCATTGGTATATAGGTTAGACACAAGACTAAAACTCCCAATACAGCAAAGCCAAATGTCATTGCCATTGGTATAAACATTTTCCCTTCCACACCCTGTAATGCCAATACTGGAATGAATACAATCAGGATAATCAATTGTCCGAAAAAGGCTGAATTCATCATCTTACTGGAGGCTTTAAAAGCAAGCTCATTTCGAGTGGTCTTATCCAATTTAGTACCTATATAGTTCTTGCTATGGAGGTAGAAAATCATGCTTTCAATAATAATTACCGCTCCATCGACCAGTATTCCAAAATCAATAGCACCAAGGCTCATTAAATTTGCCCATACCCCAAAAATATTCATCATTATAAATGCAAAGAGCAAAGCCAAGGGTATTGTAGATGCAACAATTAGACCACCTCGTATATTACCTAAGAATATGACTAAGATAAAAATCACAATTAAAGCCCCTAACGATAAATTTTCAGCAACTGTTGATGTTGTACTTTTAATAAGTTTGCTACGGTCGAGAAAGGGTTTAATACTTACTCCTTCGGGTAATGATTTTTGTATTAATGCTATTCGCTCTTTAACTGATTCGATTACGTCATTTGAGTTTTCACCTTTTAGCATCATCACGATACCTCCAACAGCTTCTCCTTTGCCATTTTTAGTAAATGCTCCATAACGAACAAAGCTGCCATACTTAACGTCAGCTACATCTCTTACAAATACAGGCTGTCCGTCAATGTTAGTTACTAATGTGTTTTTAATATCATCCAATGAACGCATTAATCCTTCGCCCCTGATAAAATTTGCCTGAAAGTTCTTCTCGATGTAAGCTCCACCTGTATTTTGGTTGTTTGCTTCTAAAGCATCAAAAATATCGGATATTGTTATGTTCATACTGCGAAGTTTATCAGGATTCACAGCTACTTCATATTGTTTGCCTCTACCTCCAAAGGAATTAACTTCAACAACACCGGGCAGCATTGCCATTTGTCGTTTTACAATCCACTCTTGCATGGTTCGAAGCTCCATGTCGTTGTAAACTGTATCAAATTCAGGCTCTACCTCAAGGGTATATTGATAGATTTCACCTAAGCCAGAACTAATTGGAGCCATAAAAGGCACACCAAATCCTTGAGGGATTTTTTCCTTCAATTCAGCTAAGGCTTCACTAACTAATTGCCGAGGAAGATACGTTCCGGCACTTTCTTTAAAAACTATGGTCACAACCGAAAGTCCAAATCTGGAAACACTACGGATTTCTTCCACGTCAGGCAAGTTTGCAACAGCAAGTTCAACCTGATAGGTTACAAACTGTTCAATGTCCTCTGTACCTAAGTTTGGAGCTAATGTAATAACCAAAACCTGATTGTTTGTGATGTCAGGTAGAGCATCAAGCGGCACTTTGTTAACGGAATATATTCCACCCAAAATTAAGCCGATTGTCATCAGCCAAATAAGTGCCTTGTTCTTTATCGAAAAGGATATTATACTATTTATCATTACTTATGATTTTATTAATTTTTGATATTTTTTAAAATGAAAACCAAATAAGAATTCTAACTGTTCGTCAGCTTGATGAACTATACAAGAATGTTTACAAGGTTTAGAGTAAGCGGAGGAATTCCGATAGATTAAAAAAGGCATATTTGTGGCACAATCTACAATTAGATGATTAAATGAAGGTTCTTTAGAGTAATCATTAATTGTTATTAGTAAGTATGCACTTTGTTCCTCTTTAGCATGGATAGCAGATAATATTTCCTTTTCAGATACTATTCTGATTTTACCTTCAAAGAATTGTTGCAGATATTCTTGTGAATAATCCGTTAACTTATCTGAAACCAACAAGGTTTTACCCTCTAACTGATTTGCATTGGCATTTACAGTTTTGGAATAACGCCAAAGATTCTGAAACGATTCTGATTCTGATAACAAGACTTGAATAGAATGAATAGCAAAAGTTAAATCGAGTTCTGACAATTCTTCATCAACTAAAGGAATAGAAATAACTTCCTTCTTATTCTTGAAGAGAGATAGTTCATAGTGGGAATAATTATAGTAATAGTTCTGTTTAACAACCCGTCTATCAAAAAATCTGTCGGTATGTCTGTTTAATGAAATATACCATACATCCTCCTTGTTTTTTATTTTGTTTTCAATACTAATTTCATCTAACTCTTCAATAGTATTGCTGAAATTCCAGTTTTCGCTTACAAGATTGGTTAAAAACTCATTTTCTGATTCATACCTTGCTGTAACTGTATCTAAAGTATTGCTTCGTTGCAAATATTTTGTTTGCTTCTCAGTTAATCGCTTAGTTTGAATATAGATTATCTCCGAAGTCAGATTGGCATTTTGCAATTCATGTTTTTTTATAATGAATTGTGCATTAGCTACTTCTATACTTAGAAGAAGTAATACCACCGCTAATACTTTTATAAATATTGCTTTCATGATAATTCAGTTTTATGAAATGAATAAATACAAGAACCCTAGACATAAGTAATTAACTTATACCTAAAAAGGTAAAAATGTATAAAACTGAATTAAGCTTTGGGAGGTCTCCAGAATGAAATAGCAGATTTGATTTCATTCTGTACCACGATTGGTAGATTTTGATTAATGCCAACTAAATTAACATCCAAGCTAGCACGAAAGCTAATTTGAGCATAAGTTTGACAACAATGACAAACACAAAAGGGAGAACATAAATCTACATCACTTGAATGGTTATGTTCATGGTCTTGTTGTACAATAGAATAGCAATCAGTATCAGACGCTGCAACATCCACACATGGCATGATTGTTAGGACAACGATTAAAAATGATAATATGATTGCTATATTCTTCATTAAATAGTTAAATCTATTTATTATTTAACGACAAATATACGATAAAGTTTTTGCAACTGAGTTGCAAAGTTATTTTTTACAATTTGAACATACACCTTTCACCACCATATTTACACTTTCTAAAGTAAAGCTAGTAGGCAGTTTTAATAGAGGAACAGGTATATCGTTAAGACAATAGGTCTGTTTGCATTTAGTACATAAAAAATGAACATGTAAGTCTTCTGGATGGCATTCGCATGAATCCTGACACAAAGCATACTTAACAGAACCAGAGCCATCATCAATGCTGTGAATAAGTTTGTTTTCTTCAAAAGTTTTAAGTGTGCGATACAAAGTTGCTTTGTCTGCTTTTTCAAATTTCCTTTCAAGTTCGGGTAAACTTATAGCCGTTTTTTGTTCGCTTAAAACCTGTAAAACCAACTCACGCATGGCAGTTGGTCTAATGTTTTTTTGTTCTAATTTTTTATCTATTTCGTTTTCCATAATTTACAAATATACTTTCAATAGCTCATTATGATGAAACAAGATGTAATTTTTTTTTCAGGAGATGAGTTTTCTAATCTTCAAATTCAATTGAGCCAACTCTCTTCAACCACCCCTTTAAAAACTTATAATTCTCGCCTCGTTTAGCAATGGAATAATAATACCTTATTCGAGCCATTTTAATAGCATCAAATAAGGATTGGGCATTGCATCCGTTGATAGCTGAGATAGTATTGTTCCCAATTATTCCATCCATTTTTAAGTCAGTAGAAAATGACTGATTTAACACACGCTGAACACCACGACTACCCCAACTACCACTATTTACGCACCAATCAAAGATGATTTCTTGTAAGGAGCCATTGTTAATGCGCTCGATATTGTATTTATCGTAGAATACCTTTTTATAGAAGTCTTTTACTAATTGGGTCAATTCAGAATTATGAATTTCTTCGTTATGGTCAATTTCTCCAACTTTTTGCTTGTAAGCATCAACGATATACCACCCTAACCATTTTGGATGCAAGTTTCGGGCTACTCCCATATAGGTTTCTCCACCACGGTCACCAGTAACATTGGCATAGTAGCCTTCGTGCTTAATTACACCATCAAAGAGTTCGTCAAATGTTTTCATCCTTTACGTTTTGATTTAAGGTTAATGTCATTTACACCGCTGATTGCTCCACCGAAAAGGAAGTCGATAATGGTGCTTAGTTTGGTTGAAATTCCTCCGTTGATACTGCTTACAAAGGCTATTTGCCAATCTTGTAATTGTATGGTTTGAAACACAAAATAATTGAGCATTAAAGAGGTTAGACCAATCCATGCAAGTAGAAAGAAAATGGCAAATACTTTTTGCAGCCAACTATCCTTGGAATACATATCTCGTGCTGAATCACGGTCGGCAACTGCCATTTTAAATAGCTCCATTTTTCCCTGAAGCTTTTCCTCTTTTGTAGTAAATATTTCATCAATGAGTTTAGTCCCTTCTTTTAGGGTTTCTGCTACTCCAGCATTGGTAAGTTTTGAAAATATTTTTCTCATCGTTCAACAAATTTTAAGATGGTATCAAGCTTTTCATTAAGCTGTTTTATTGTTTGGTGGAATAGTTCTTTGCTCACATATATATCCTTAGAGCTGTCTCTTAAATCAGAGACTCGTTTATGCAGAACTGTAAACTTACTCTCGCATGAATTCAGTTCTTTTGTGAGATGAGTAATGTCCTTTATAAGTAAATCGGTTTTGGCTTCCACAGTTTCTTTAGTTGCATTTTTTGAAAGCGCATTGCGAATGAGAAAAGACAGAACTCCAACTATTAATGAGCTGAATGCAGCAATTACGACCCAATAGAATCTTATTGTCAATTCCTCCATGATTAAAAGATTTTTATGGTTTCGTTACTGCCGTTTGGAAAGCGGTTTTTCTCCATTGTGGCTGTTTGATTCTCGATGTGCATAATGGCATCGACATCGTGTTCCCAATCGCTTCCGCCCTTTGAAGTGCCATCACGATTAGCCTTAAATACAAGGATAAATGAAGTATTAGGGTATTGTCGTTTGAGTGCTTTAAACTCATCGGGTTTCATACCTACGGTTTGCGTACTATCGAAGAAAACCGCTTCGTAACCCCTGAATTGACTTGAATTGTAGTTCTCTACAAAGTCGATTGGGTTGCTTATTTTTAGTCGCAAAAGCTTTTCTTGAAGCGAACCTTTCACACCTTCCTCATTTGAAACATACAACACTCTCAAGCCTGATTTAACCAAGACATCGGCAAGCAACATTGCAACTGAACTCTTTCCATGAAACCGCTGACCATAAATCATCAGGTAAAAAGGTTTGTATGGTTGACCAAGTAGTTTTCCGAACTTGCCACTAATGGACAGGGTCGAAAACTTCATCTTGGCCAGCTCGCTTGCTGATACAACTTGGTTGGGAGTTATGATTGCAGTTTTAGTTTCTCTTTGTGTGTTTGCCCTTGGTATTGAGCCACTACTTTTGGGCGATGCAGTAGTGGCATTTACTTTCCCAATCCGGCAACTCCTTTTAAGCCGTTGAGTTGAATGTCGGTTACAAGAAGCTTATCACTATCAAGGTAATCCTCCAAATGCTTCTGAACCTGATTAACCCTATCGTAAGTACTATCTTTGCTTGATACTTTATCGCTTTTCTTTGCATTTTTAATGCTTGTAAGTAGCCTTTGGGCTTTCTCCATCGTAATGTTTCCATACAAATTGATAAAGCGTTTAATCAACGATACGGCAGGTGTAACACCATAGCTGCCGACAATCTTATCGAGCGTTGTTTTAAGTTGATTTGGCACTTCAAATTTTGCAGTATTGTTCATTTCCTTGTAAGTACTTGCAAGGTCATCACCAATGCGTTTTATGACAAGCGCATACTTACTGGTTTTGCGTATGGTTCGCTCCGTTGCAGCCTTCTGAATAACCTTATACAAAAGCGATACTTGCTTTTCTGAAACCGTTTTGTCATGCAGGTTCAGGTAGCGTTTAATAATCCTGACTTCCAAAGGAATTAATGGAACTTCATTGGCTTTGCGAACTGCTTTTTTCGGAGTTGATCTTTGCCTTGCCGTTTTGTTCCTGGTACTTGTTTTAGATGTTGCCTTTTTCGCTACCGATTTTACCGGAGCTTTCCCTTTTGAAGGGCTTTTCTTGGGTTCATCTTTAAGATGTGGCTCAACAATCTTGAAGTGATTATCCAACATTTCTTTGATGTCCTTATCCTCATTATAGAAATCGGCAAATGAATCGAATTCTTTGTGTGCCTCCCTTGCTGCTTCGGGTAGTTTTGAGAAATCAATATGCTTGGTGGCTTCCTTGTAATTGTTTATTGTAAGCTTCATAACTATGATATTTTAAGTTGTTTCTGTTTTATGAGGATTGCTTTTGCTCTTATTTTGACAAGTTTTAGTTTGCGGTCTTTACCCACTATCACACCTTTATTGACCTTACCATCGTTGGTTAGGTCGATGTATTCATCGGCACGTTCAGAAGTGAATGGCTTAAATGGTTTGATGGATAGATGCGTTTTCATGGCATCAATAAGATGGTCGAAACATTTATTGATGCACTCCCTTTCTTTACCCTGTGGATATACAGGAAAGGAGAACAGACCGCCTGATACTAAGTAGTTATTTACCCTGCCTTGTTCTTTCAGCTTGTCATACACATAGCACTCAAAGCTTCGGGCAAACATTTCAGCAATATTACTCCAGTATGAACCTTGCAGTTTTGAGTGATAGTACAAGTAAGAATCGGTTGGTTTCTTTTCGTGGCTATTTGGTTGAGTAAAACTTACCAAGGAATCATCTAAATGATTATAGCCAAAGCGTAGCATAGCTATAAGCCCTGCCATGCTTTTATGAAATGGTGATTCGGGAATTGATTTCTCGATAATATATGCCACAAAACTTTTAAAGTAATCCGCTCGAAGAGATGATTTTGGACTGGTCAGATACTTGCGTTTACTGCCAAACTTTTCAAGGATTAACTCATTATAATTTTCGGAACGTAAGGGTAGTTTACTTAACTCAAAGGAGTTAATAAAATGGTCGAAGAAATGACCCCACTCATGGGCTACCGAACCATCTCCATTTCGTTTTGTCAGATTAATGAGCTGCCGAGTTGGATAATATGTTGCCATAGCTTTACCACCACGACCGAAAGCCCCAAAGCCAATGGCTAAGTTTTCGTTCATGCTTAGATTAATGTCCAATACCTCGCATAAATCAACGATGGCTGCCACAAAATGTCGAATGTGTTCTCTTGCTTCGGTGTCTTTAACGTAGTTCCCAAGAGTAAGCGACTTAAAATGCAGGTTCTTAATTACCGTTTGTTCATCAGCTTCCTCAATCAACAAACCACCTGTGCGCTTGATGTATGATAGTGGAATGGCTTCAAGAGTAGGTTTTGCATTACTTCTTGCTTTGGTAGTTTTCTTCGTATCAGCCCACGACCAATCAGGTTTAAATTCTTTGTAAGGGAATTGTTCCTTTTTTGTATTAAATTCTCTTTGGTAGTCGTTAATAAATCGGGTGCAAACACTGGTTACATATTTCACATACTCCTCAATGCTTTTTGCACTATTAAGCATTCCACCTCGAAAGGTTAAATCATCCGATTTATGCCTTTTTAAATCGGATGCTGATAGAATCTGCTTGGCAGAATCAATACATTTTTGCTGTCTTTTGGTTAGGTTGTCGTAATACTCCTTTAGATTGTTGAAAAGAGGAGCTGCGGTTTCCTTTGAAACACCAGAATATTGCCTTGCTTCAATGAGTATTTTTTTGGCTGCACCAACACCATTGGAATAGCCATAAAGCACAAACACAATGTTGCGAAGCTGCTTACCGAATATCATTCCGAAATCAGTCTTTTCAATTATCTCTCCATTGGTAGCAATGGTAAAAATCTTTTTTAGGTCTTCAATAACAATGGCTTCACTCAGTATGGTTTGAATTGCTTCCGCCATTTTCACATACTGCTCTCTTGCCTGCTTTGAGTTTTGATATGGCGTTGCAGGATATGCTTGTCGTATCTTGATTTTCAAGTACGCACAACCTGCATCCGTTCCATTCTCCTTTTCAAATTGAGCATCTACCTTTGGAAAAACTTTGTCTTTTTTGATGAGTTCAATGGCGGTAGCTTCATCTTGTTCAATGCTATTCAGGTCGCTACTACTAATGAGCTTGCTGTACATTGCCTGTTCTTTTCGTGAGCCATGTACTCGTTTACCTGCATCTTTAAACTGACGGTTTTTTTGCTTGTCCTGCAATGCTTTTTCAACTTCATCATCAATGCCCTTTAATTCGGGAAAGCGGTCAGTACGAAGCTTTATGTTTGTTCGCTTGCTCATAGGATGGTTTTGATTTTAGGATGACCACCAAAACCTGCCACATTGCGCAACTGCTTTTGCTTTATCAAAATGGCTTTTGCACGAAGTTTAATCAGCTTGATGTTCTTGGATGTGTCGATGCTTACAGATTTACTTTTGGTTGCGGTATGTTTTTGCATTGCCAATTTTTGAGGAAAAGCTTTTTTATCCGTCTCAAACATTTTCATTGCCTCTTGGGTAAGGCTATCGTTGGAGTTGGACGGTTTTGTGCCTTTCTCCAAATACTCATCGTAGTAGTGGCGTGGTATCTTTACTGATAAGCTGAACCGCTCTCCAAGCACTTGCAATAGTTTTGGCATTTTATCGGTTGTAACCGATGCTTTCATATTGCCCGAAATCATTTCAAAACCATCCCGGTTATTGACCAATAGTTTAAGTACTTCCTTATCTGTATAAATTGGAATGTGACTCTTGGTTTTGGGCATGATGATTTTAAAGGTATCATCGTGATGCCGTATAAAAGAAATCTTGTTTTCGGTGGCTATACTTGCCCCACTTCTAAGACTAAGAATGTGTTTTTGAAGTTTTGCTATTGGCGCAACCACATAGCTGTTTGCCTTATTGTCGTTATTATCGGGCGACCATGCTTCGGACATTAAAATACCCTTTTGAATACCTTTGCCTTTGGTGGTAAAGCTTACCAGTTTGCCCGAAAAATCAGCAGCACCTTGTAGAATATTTCCTGTTACAATGTAACGAGTTTGTCTGTCCAGAGTAAAGCCCTTAATCGCTTCATCCCATTTATCAATCAAGTTTTCTTTTTGGCTTGTGCTTAACTGAAAACTTCGTGCTTGAATGCGCTCAATCTCTTTGGCAGTATCGCCCGACGAAGCCAATACAATGTATTTGCGACTATCGGCAATGGCAAAACGAAGCTTTACGGCAGATGGTGCATAAGGATTGCTACGTTTAGTATTGATGTCAAAACCAAGGAAAATACAGTAAGCATTATCGGTACTTGTTGTTTCAAAACTAAGAGCAGGGTAATGGTAACCATGACCTACTTTGAAGAAACGAAAGAAACCATTCAGGTATGTTTTTCGGTTTTCACTTTGCGTTTTTGTTCTCGAAATGGATTCTCTTTTTGCTGTCTCCAATTCATCAGTGCGTTCTTCGATAAATGCCTTTTGAGCTGCCTTATCAAATACAGCAATTTTCTGATATGCCTTTTCATTGGGAACATCAGCAATTAAATCTTTGTACTTGTTTTCAAGCTCCTTTAAATCCTCATTTAACTTGCTTTGAACATACTTTTCGTGAGCTGCAATGGTTTCTTCAGAAATGCTATCAGGGTGTTTCCCATTCAGGCTCTTTTTGATGAGCTTTTCCAGTTCAGGCTTGCCGTAAGGTTTCTTTAGTACATTGCAGTCGCACTTCTCCAAGAAAGTATCATTTCCAAAAACAGAGCGACCGCCTTTACCTGCAATCACCACACGCTTTTCAAGTGATACTGCTTTTAGGTCGAGAATTTCCACTTCAAGGTCGTATTCATCGGCTTGCTTGAGGTACTCGATATAATCGTTATAACGCTCAATTACCTCACTATAAAACTTCTCTTGTTCCTTAACAGAAAGAACCGCTACTCGTCCAGTCACTTTTGAAGCATCGCCTTCGGTTGGTGTTTCATCGCTGTCTTTACCCTCAAATTTCAAGGGGTTATCCAATACTTTATTTAGTTCGGGATTTTCCAACATGTATTGACGAACTACCTTGTCACCGTACTTATTTAAAAAGTCGTCCGATTCTAATTGTGATTTACTGCTCTTTTGGTTCGATGTGGTATTGGCATCCAATGATTTCAGCTTCTTTTTAAGCATCATCATAAACCTCTTTTGTGCCGGAATGGATGAAATAATGTAATCGTAAATCGGTTTCATTATTTGCCCTGTACGATTAATACGCCCACGCTTTTGAATCTCGGTATTGATATTCAGTTCTGGTTGGAGTATGACCATTACACGCTGCTTCACATCTTTTGCAGCTACTTTATCGGTGACAATGGCATGTGCCGAAGCTCCTGTAGAACCACTCTGATTAATCAATAAACAGTCAAGCTCATTGTCGTTGTACTGACGAAACAAATCGGATGTGTTTTCCTTTTTCCGACTTAAAACCAATGCCGTAGTGTTGTTCTTTTTGGTGGAGTTGTATTGAACGCAAAGCTTTCGTCCTGTCACTTCGCCAACGGTATATCCGGCTTCTTTAATTTTCTGAATGATTAAATCGAGCGGACTAATGGTAATGCCTGTCGAAGCCTGTTCGATACGTTTTAAAATATCACGATAAGCATATTGAGCTTCTTCCGATAAGTCAGATACATTAAAGGTTTTGCCCTCACTTTCTCCGTCAATATCCTTTTCGGTATAACGAAGCACAGAATCTAATCCTTTCTCTAAAACCGTTGAGAAATCGCCATTAATCACATCATCTGGCTTTGCCATTCCTTCAAGGAAACTGCCCATTGTAGATGCGAAAGCAATGATTGGCTTTTTACCCTCTTTCAAACGCATGATGGCATGGTCGGCAACATCGGCAGCATTCAGACTAAAAAGCAATTGGTTGATAACATTGAATACTTTTGAGAAGTAGGGAATATTATCAACGCCAGCTTTTTCTGTTCCTTTTCGGGTAGCTACTTCTTTACTTTCGGCTGCTGCAATTCCATCAAGTTCCTTTACTTGTTTGTTGATGTACTTTTCCTGAAAACCTATAATGTCACGAATGATGGAGGTTACTTTATCAGCAATATCAGCTTGCTCTTTGGCTTTTTCCTTTAGCTCAATGTAGTTGACTTCCACACCTTCAAAGGAGCGTTCACGCCTAATCATTTGCCCTTCAGAAACCAATTGCGCAGCCAATACTTCTTGCAATGCCACACCGCCTTTTGTGATGGCTTCTACCAAGTCCTCCTTACTCATATTGGCATCGCTCATGGATGTCTTTTGCGCATAGATGGGCATGTTATCAGGACGTTTAGCAAAGGTGGCAGATAAGAAACAAACACCTTTTGTTTGGCGCAACACATCTTGCATGAACTCTCCTGTATTGGAGCTTCCAGAAGCATTATGCGCTTCATCCATAATGATGATGTTGCCATTTGAAACCGAAGTTAAAAGCTGTTGTTTTGCAGGTTTCTTAGGTTGGTTAAATTGCGAATAAGTAGCACAAACAAAGTTGTAACTATGCGGTACACTTTGACTTTTAATGATGCGTTCTTGAGTTGGTTTTTCGGGAGCCGTATAAATCACTTCTCCGTTTTTATCCTTGATATTGGTTTTACTTTCCTTCGCATTTACGATAAATGGAACTAAAGAAGAACTACCAATGTCTGATAAATCACGGTACAAATCGGTAAAAAGGTTGGGTTTTTCTGATAAGAAAATAGGTTGCAGCCCTGATTTAACACCGTAGCGGATTAAAGCTGCTGCGGTTCGTCCTTTGCCAATTCCTGTTTGGTCGCCAACGATAATGCCTTGATTCCGTTTTTCAATGTTGTAGATGGCCAGAGATACTGCATCAATTTGTTCGCACGAAAGCGACTTAACCAATTCGTCATTGTCGTAATCCAGTTTGCGAGCCACATAATCAAAAAGTGGCATCCCAATATTCTTCTTGATTTTACGAATAGCGATGTGCATTTCATGTCCCATTGAATCGGGAACGGTGGTGTCAAGGATGAATCCTTTTTCGGCTGTTGGAATGTAAGCCATTCCTAAACCTTTATGTCCGAACATACCTTGCAGGTACTCATGTTCGTTTTGTGCCAACTTTTGAGTGCGGACAAATACTTTGTTGTCCCTGGTCCTAAAACCAAGTTCAATCAATCGGGATGAAATGTGCGAGGGTGGTATAATAGTGAACTTTACCGATATGCTGTTCTTTTCTATCTTAATATCTGACTTCATAACTATGCGCTTTTAGAGTATTTCAGGGATTCTGTATTCTTTGGTGTCCATTGTTCCGCCATTGCATCAGCGATACCTTGAAAGGTTTTGCTTCGTACTTTTCGTCTGTCTTCATCACTCAAACCGAATGCTTCGTAATACCAAAGAGGTTGACGTTTCCATCGCCTTGATTTTTTATCGTACCAATGCTTGTATTCCAATTTGTTTTCATCCAATAGCTTGGTGGGTTTAAGCAATGGCAGGTTCTTTAACCAAAGGCAGGTGGTTTTCTTAGCATTATCGCCAAAGAAGTAGGGCTGCACAATTTGGTCAGGTTTGCGAATGATAGAGCTGATTACACCAACAGGGTTTTCAATGGCTATTTTTTCAATGGGAGCTTTCATCAGCTTTCGGATAAAAGCCAATGCCTCTTTACGCCTCTTTTGGCGTTCAGGGTCGTGCATCCAAGCATTACCCGAAACAGTCAAGAAAGTACATGGTGGAAAAGCAATCATCATATCCCAACCCTTATCGAGTTGCTTGATAACATCGCCTTGAATATGCCATTCAGGGTGTTTTCCCGAAGTGGGCAGAATGTCACAACTAAAAGCTTCGTGTCCCTTTTTGCGTAAAGCCTTTGTAACTGTTTGGCTTTCCTCACAAGCAACCAAAATGCGTAATGGTTTGGCAATTGATAATCTACCAAGAGAGTGTTGTTTTTGCTTTATCAAAATTGCTTTAGCTCTGATTTTAAGTAAGCTCATGTTATCGGGCTTTGAAGTTTTTGGGTGGCTCTCTAATCCTATTCTATCCCAAATCTCTTCATGGCTATTGACCATTGTGCTGTGGAGTGCATTTTTGAGTGGAGCTGCACCATCAGGTTTGAACTTTGCCCCATCAATCAAAATCAATCGGGTATTGAATGATGTGCCTTGACGAGAATATAGCTTCTTGCCATTGATGGGAATGATGTCTTCCACATTGTAAAAGTGATAGAGGTAATTGAGAAAGATGCGGTTTTGTCCGGCAGTTACTCTTCCTTGGTCATCCCAAGTTGTATGACCCCCAATAATAAGTGCAGCTTTGCCATTGTCTTTCATGCACCGAAGAGCTTTGAGACACATGGCATGTTCCAATCGTTTGATTTTAAACTTGCCAAAAAGGATGGGTTCTGAAAGCGTTCCGAAAGGAGGATTACTTACCACACCGTTGAACTTTTTATCGTAAGCATATGGTGGATTTAAAGCATCCCAACTACTCACTTTTGCAAATGGCTGTTCGTTCAAGTTACTCAATCGTACATCATCTAATTCGTTCACATAAGTCTGAGAATACGGCAAGGCAATGGTCAATAATCCATTGCCTGCCGAGGGTTCTAAGTAAAGTGGAGTTCCCTGGTAATTGGGATGAACATGTGCATTGCCAACAATCTTGTCACTACTGGCTTTTACGATGTTTTTGAATGCTTTGTATCCCGATAATGTTTGTGATTTTAGCACATAACTCGATGCCAAAAACGAGATGGGTGCAGGTGTAGAATATTGCTGCATCAATACACTCATGCTTGTTCGCATGGATAAATTAACCTGCGATTGATACAGGGCTACAATATCAAGATACTTCTCATAAGTGGTCAGCTTATCATCTTGTGCAATCTCACGAGCATTCAACACAATTGCCAATTCCGTAAACTCTTTTACCAAGTTCTTATTGGTTATTCCAAAGCCTTTTGCAATGCTCTCGATGGAAGTCTTGTTATGGCGAATCGTTTGTTTTAAGTCCGCTTGAATTCTTGATATGTAGCCTTGTTTATCCATCCAAACCTACATTATAGCGTGAGCCAAATAGAAAAGACCAATGAATATTTCTGCGGACATGGTTAGCTCCAAACACCAAATGCGTTTATCTGCAAAGGCACTTGCAAACAATGCAGATATGGCAATAATGATGGTGTAATTGATATATCCGAAGCTGAAATAATAGCTTAATCCAAGGAGAGCAAATCCACCAATAGCAGATGTGTAATGAGCGATTCGGATTAGCAGGTTTCGCTTAAAATCAGAAAATATACCCACTAAGAAAATACCCAATCCACCTGCAATGACCATCCAATCGGGGGAGCCTTTTATGAATACTCCAGTTATAATAATGGCTAAACCACAAATCCACATCACAATCTCAAATACGAGTTTGTAGGGCTTTTGCAGGAAGTAGTTGGTATCAGATATGGACTTGCGAATACCATGAGCCGAAACAATGGCTGTTAGGTAGACCACTAAGGATATAAAAGCCGCAAACAGGCTTGCGATAACTAATAATTTCATAACTGGTGAGCTTAGGTAAGTGTGATTTTCTTGGTTTCTTTATTTCCGCCTGCATCCTCAAATTCTAATTCAAGATGATTGCCATTTTTGTCGATGCTTACAGCGCATACACCTGCATCAGAAAAGGCACTTGCTAAAACATCAAGCATGGCAGGTTTATTCTGAATATTTGTCTCCCAATCTGCTCCAACCGTAGCGTTTCGCTCAATGCTTACAAGCTTCTCTCTGTCATCCTGTGGATAACTGTTCTTTTGGCTATTGCTTTCAATGGCTGCTGCTTGTTCAGGTGAAATGGTAACAGGTTTGTTTTGTACATTGCTTTCCCAGTCTGCGCCAACCGTAGCATTTTCCTCGATGGATGCCAGTTTATCTTCATCAGCCTGCGGATAGCTCCGCTTTTCGGTATTGCTTTCAATCGCTGCCGATTGCTCCGCTGAAATGGTTGTTGGTTTGTTTTGGATATTACTTTCCCAATCTGCACCAACCGTTGCATTTTCTTCAATGCTTGCTAATTTATCAGCATCGGCTTGTGGGTAGCTCACCTTTTGAGTATTTGCCTCGATGGCTTCTGCTTGTTCAGGGGAAATGGTAACAGGCTTGTTTTGCACATTGCTTTCCCAATCTGCACCAAGAGTGGCATTTTCCTCGATGGATGCCAACTTTTCTTCATCAGCCTGTGGATAGCTACGTTTTTCGGTATTGCTCTCAATAGCTGCCGATTGCTCCGCTGTGATGGTAGTTGGTTTATTCTGAATATTTGATTCCCAATCTGCACCGACCGTAGCATTCTCTTCAATGCTTGCTAATTTATCTGCATCCGCTTGTGGATAGCTTACCTTTTGGTTATTGCTTTCAATGGATGCAGCTTGTTCGGGACTTATGGTAACAGGTTTGTTTTGCACATTGCTTTCCCAATCTGCGCCAAGAGTGGCGTTTTCCTCAATGGTTGCCAACTTTTCTTCATCAGTTTGAGGATAGCTGCGTTTTTCAGTATTGCTTTCAATGGCTGCCGATTGCTCCGCTGTTATGGTAGTTGGTTTGTTCTGAATATTGCTTTCCCAATCTGCTCCAACCGTAGCATTTTCTTCAATAGTTGCCAGTTTCTCCGCATCGGCTTGTGGATAGCCACTCTTGCGGTTATTGGCTTCAATAGCGGTAGCTTGTTCGGGGGTTATGGTGTTTGGTTTGTTTTCCAACTGCTCAAAATCGTTGGTCAGGTTCAAATCATTCTCTAACTGAGACAACTTGGTTGGAACGGCAATATCAATGTTACCATCTGGATTAGTCACAAAACCACCATGCACCTCAATACCACCATTGGGCATGTAAACCGGACTTTTCTCAGCTATCAATAAATCCTCTACGTTTCCGGCAATAATCATCCCACCACTCAACGAATTTACAATGGTTTTAGGTCTAAATTCAGGAGACGATTTGGAACGAGCCAAATTGATAAACGAACCCACCGAAGCCTTATTAAGAATGGAATCTTGCACATCTCGATTCATCTTAAAATAGGTGTCGGAGAATACAATTTTATTGTAGCCTCTATCAAAAACACATGCCTGATTAACCTTTGCATCAAAGCAACAATCATCAATGTTTGTGGTGCTGTTTAGGTAGGCAATTGCACCGTTCCCTGCATCGGAATACTCAAAGCGTATATCGGAGAAATTAATGGCACTATTGTAAATCTCAATGGCTTTATCACTTTGGAAAACGACTGGTTTTACATACGTTCCAACCACACCATCAACCTTATTGCTCAACGATTGAATATTGATTTGATACGAGAAATCACGCAACACAAGGAAAGTCCCCAAATCGTTGATGTACGTGCCATCCTCAAACATGATGTCGATGTTTGCTTTTTCGTTGGTGTTGTACTTTAGAGCTTTGGGTAAGGTATCAAAAAGCCTTTGAAGTTTTGAAAATGGCGTGCCTTTTGGAATGATGATTGCCTTTTGGTCGAGGTCGTATTCAAAACCATTTACTTGTTGGTCTTTACTCATATCAAACACGCCCTGAAATACTTTGTATTGTCCATGATTCATGCCGAGGTAGGCATAATAGCCATCACTTGCCCATTCGCCTTGCTTTAGAATTGGTGGAGTTGTTCCGCTGAACATTTTAATTGTTGCCATTTTTTTTTAGTATCAAGTAATTAGTATCAAGAATAAATCTTGTGTCTTTTATTTATTTCAAATCATTGAATAAGCCTTTTCAAAAAGCTCATTGGAAACGTAATTACCTCCATTCTCTACCTTGGCAATGGAGAGTACCAAAAGCCTTAGTGTATTCTTTGTGGGTAGAAGTTTTGCGGATTGGCTCACTTTTAAATCCTTACAAACAGTTGTGATGTATGCACCTGTATTGTTTTCATGCTTTGGTGCGTATTCACTAATCAAAGTGGGAACTGTATTCTTACCCTTTTCAATGTCGTGCTTGAGGTCTTTTATCATTGCTCGAACACCAAATTCAGGAGCAATAAACATCTCAAACCGCCTGTCTTTATTTTGCTCTTTGGATAGCTTACCATTCCATGCAATGTTGGTGTAAATAAGGTTGCCAGGATTGTTGTTTCTAATACCCCTTGGAGCAGAGGGTAAATAGGTGTTTCCACCATTCCAATTGCGAAAATTCGCAGGTAGCTGATTGTTATTTGTGGTCAAGAAATTTGACGGACTGGTATCAGAACCACTTGGGGGCAATAGTCCACGTTTCCGCTTGTTTCGTCTTCGAATAAGTAGAATGGTAGTTGCTATTGCCCCGGTGGTTAACACCCCTCCCGAAATAAATAATATCTTATGCTTTTTGTCCATGTTTTTGTCTCCTATATCGGGATGCCCCATTGGTCAAACTTGACCTTGATTTTCTCAATGTCTTTATCACTCAACTCAAAGCGAAACCAACCAATCAGATTGTAATCCTGACCAAGAAAGGCTGCACGAGTACCCCACAAATACATTTTCATACCAAAGGTTTTAATCACAAGTAGCATATCGTCCTTGGTTTTAATCCTTTCCATCGTGTTGAAAATGGTCTTTTCATCTGTACCAAAATCAAGCATTGCACCGTAGAGTGTATTGGCAAATAGAGCTGCATCAGAGGGGGTGATGGTCAGGTTTTCCTTTTGAATAACCGTATCTTTTAAAGATGGAGCTATCCTTGTAGAAGTGCCATCGGGATTTTTCTTAAACATCCGTTTAATCAAAATCACACCCACACCAATCGCCACAATGGGAACACCTATTTTGATGCCTGTTGCAATCATGGCTGCCTTATTTGCGTTTGTAGCATCCATTAAATGAACTTCAATGCGGTTTTAACTATTTGAGGATTCTTTGCGACCTTTTCTAAAAGGAGGATTATGTCTTTTTGCTCCACTTTGTTGACAGCATTCTGAATGAGGTTGCCGACTTTTTTAACCGTTTCGGTTGCATCGGCTTCGATGGTAATTCCTACTTTGAATTTTTTCATAATCGTATATTTTGCTATTCGTTATCTAAATCCTGATTTTCGGGTTCTTCTACTTGAGTTCCCTGTATAGATTGACTTAAAAATGCCAAGGTTTTATTGATGAGTTCTGCTTTGTCCAAGCACAAACCAACGATGTTGGCAATCTTTGTTACCTCCTCTAAATCCCAAGTATATAAGGCTTCGGAAAGATTTTTAATGATGGCAGCTTTCTTCTTTTCTTCGGGCGTTTGTGGCGTTCCAATTTCATTAATCTCCACATTGGTTTCGGGAATGAAACTTGTTTCTTCAGCTACATTATCTATAAGCCCCAAAGCTCCTTTTAACTCTTCAGGACTAAGCCCTAACAGTTCGGCTGTCTTTGGAGAATTGCTTAATATTCGCCCACCGATACCTGAGATTACACCAACCGCTACACGCTTCATCAACTCATTGGGAGCATATCCGGCTAAACGGTTTTCAAGCTCCGACTTTTCGGTTTTCAACTCTTTGTTTTCATTCAAAAAGCGTTCTCTATCCACCCGAAGCTCTGCATTTTCATTGCTCAACTTTTCCAACTTCTCTTGAAGCATGGTGTGGCGTGTCTCGAATTTGAAGTCGTCCAATTGCTTTTGGTAGGCAATGCGGTCAATTTCTTTATTATTGCCTGATATGGTATTGAAAAGACCAAACAAACCCTCGATTCCTTGCGCACCATCGGTATTGCCTGTAACCATTCCAAGGAGGCTATTCAAATCGCCCAAGCCATTGGTAGGCTGTTTTATTTGACTGATTTCCTCTTTTATCAAGGTTTGTATTTCTCCTTTTTCTAAAGCTATTTTTTGAGGCGATAGCAAGCCACTAACATTGACCGTGTAGGTATTTAGTTTTCGGGCATTGGGACTTTTACCACCATAAACACAAACACGAAGCATTCCATGTGCTTGCTTTGCTTTTTCTATGGCACTTTCAATATCTTGATTAAATTTTGAGGTTCCGGAGGTTCTTGAAGTCAATGCCGTTTCATCAACACCTGTCAATAGGTATATCTCATAAGCGTATGGATACTTTTGTTCAGCCTCCGAACGCTTTAAAAAATCGTAAATACTCTGTATTTGTTCTCTGTAATCTAGCATCGCTGTATTAGTTTCGGTGGGGGATTATTTTTACAAACTCTAATCTGTATGGCTGAAAGTTTGCGGTATCGGTTTTGATGTCGATGTAATCGGTAAAAACCTGATAGCGGTACTCATCCATAAAATCATATTCATCGGGAGTAGCCATAAATACATTATCGCTACTGATTAGCTCTAGTTCCGAAATATGAGTAGGAAGACCTTTGGTATTCAGAATCCACATATCGTTTTTCAAATCAATTGACATATCGGCATTCGTAACCTGAATAATGGTCGGTTTCAACTGATAGCTGTCAATGGTTCGCATCCCTGCAACACGGTCTTTTGCGATGGTATGTAATAGCTCACTCGTGTTCATATTCGATATAGATTCTGATGGTTAGTATATGGTCGTCACTATTCTTATTGCTCTTAAAAATCGTATGGATATTGCTGTTCACTTCAAGAGGTTCGTGGAAAGGGATTATCTCTTTACTCATGTGTTTAACCTTGCGATTGGCGGTTAACATGTAATCACGAAGCAAAAAACTGTTGCCATTAACCAGTAAACTGATATTGCCACACTCATAAGGTTTTGGTTGCTTGTAGGCTTGTTTGGTTCTCAAAAACACATCCTCTCTTTTGCTATAAGCAAACACCAATGTTTGTTGGGCTATTAAGTCCGAAAAATCGAGGTCGGTAAGGAATTTACCTTTCGTAAAAATCTTAACTTCATTGTACAGATAATCCGAAAACTCAGTTTCATAAAGCGTAACAATGCTGTCTTTCAGCTCTTGTTGCTCTATTTCATTTAGGCAAGTGTATTTGATACTATCGCTAAGTATTCGGGTAATTTCAGGAAGTATATCACTCTCAAAAAAGTCCTTGCTTTCCGCTTCAATGGAGCGTGTTCGCAAATAGGAATAGAAAAGATTGATAACACTTTCCTGTTGGAGCAATTCAGTAATGAGAGCTTTGGGGAAAGCCAACAAATCCGTTATTTTCTCCATTTCGGTTTCTTGCTTGACAATTGCATTAACCGCAATGCCAGTTATGAGTTTGCAAGATGCAGGGAGTAGGTCTTGAACATTCAAATGTCCATTACCTTTAGCTTGATGAGTTATTACAAAGTATCGTTTCATTTTCAGGAGGTGTTTTCGGTTACTTTTTAATTACTTCGGCAAGCAGGTAAACCCTTACATGGTAGCTATCGGCAACTGCTAGGTTTTCGCTATCGTCTTTATAAATGATTCTTACCGGACTGTTTTTGGCTTTTTCATCAACTGGAAAAGCCACATCCTTAATGCTCATGTCATCGTTGTGATGAAGCAAAGCCACTTCGGTATCATCGGGAATAATCTCGGTATCATCAATCCAAACTCGAAGTGTTGCACCTTGCAAAGCTTGAGCATTGGATAGGCGTAAAAAGATGCCCTTAATGCGGTCGTGTTCGGTTTTGGTATTGCCATTAAACTCAAAGGTGTCGCCCTTTTTAACCTCGAACTTTACGACTTGCAGTTTCTTAATATTTTTGTTTTGTTCTTCCATTATATCAGAGTGTTTTTAAGGAAAAGGGGCGGTAGCTTTACCGCCCCTTTGACATTTATTGATGCTTCAATTAGCGCATCTGCGCTGAACCTCTTGTTAGTATGGTTTTGCTCTCTGCTGCGATGGGCTATTGAAGACTTACGCTTTCTCAGTCATCGTACCCAACAAGGTCACTTTAACCGCTGGATGGAACACCTTATCGCCAGTAACTGCTTTTGGCATGTTAAGCTTTGGTGTAATGTCCATTGATGGTTTTAACCACTTTGGATTGGAAAGTTTGTACTGAAACTTACGCTTAGTAGTGTCGCTATCATCGAATACCGCACATGATACTTCGGGTACAATTACCTTTGTTCCCAAAGTCATTTCAAACGTACCGTTGGTAATCTGTGGAGGAAAAGCAAACTGACCGAATGCGAAATCTGATGGGTCGCTATCTGCATCTGATGCACCATGAGCATACTCCAAAACAATGTCCGTAAGCAAGAAATACTTACCGCTATCTAATTGGGCACGGTTCAGGTTGGTACGACCTGCTTTCTTATCGTCCGATGCTTCCATCAAATCAATATCTGACTTGTCCTTGATGCTCTTAACCGTATAGATGGCTGCATCAACGGTTTGCATACGTGCATCCTTTAAGGCTTTTTGAACCTCTGGTGGTAATTGCTGTCTGCGTAACTCAAACTGACCTTTAGAAGTCAAATCACGAGTTAATCCAGTCTTTACCGCAGTGCTTTTAGCACCTGCATTGTACGACCTGCGCACCGCACTTCTTCGCCCTGCACTTCTGCGAGTTCTACGAACTTTGCGTCTTTGCCTACGGCGAGTTCGTCCTAAATCACCAATACCTTCTACGGCATCATCTTGGTCTTCTTCTTTTTCTAGTGCATCTTCTTCTCTGTTAAGAATCGCTGCTTCTAAACCTTCGATTTCATCTACCGAAGGAAATAAATCATTTTGCTCATTAATATCTGCCATGATTTTTCTCTTTTTGTTGTTATTAATAATTGATTAATTCGTGTGTATTAGTTTTCCATCATATCGCCAGAGAAGATGTCAAAGTCCATGCTGTCAGGATTTAACTTGGCAACATTACCCACCTCTTCATCTTCTGAATAGTCCGTTGAACCCATTGGGTCGTCAGACATTGAGAAGTCATTAGCTGCATTGCCCATAGGCTCATCGCTCATGCTGAAATCACTAACTCCCGAAACCGAAGCTTGTATTTCACGCTCGATGTCAATATCGGCTGCCGGAAGAGCTTGAGTTACGGGATTCAATGCGAGTAATTCTGTGTCGTCATAACTCTCATCATCTCCCAAAATGCCCTCTAAACCTTGAAGAATGGTTTTGCCTGTGGCTTTCTTTATCATTGCCTCGACACCTGCACCAGCTGCACCAACCAATGCTATTTTTGCGTACTCGTTCTTGGTAAACTGTGTAGCAATCAAACCACCCATTGTTACCGCTGCCGGAACGAGGTATTGTTTCATGTCTGTACCAAGCAATCCTGTGACTGTTGGGCTTTTTTCTAATTTTTTGAGTGCATACTTTCCAACTGCAAACCCTGCTACGGCAGCAATGGGTTTACCGATGTTGTTAGTAGCTTTCATAAAATCAATCTTCTGTGTCCTACTTGTGGTAGGTGTTCTTGATGTTTTTCGTACTGCCATTGTTATAAAATTTAAAGTCTGTTATTAACTAAGTTCTATCGCTCCAAGCGATTTCTTTTTGTTTGATTTGGTAGGCTTTGAAGTGCTGTGAGGCTTACTATTATTGCCACGGAATAGGAAATATGCACCTGTACCAATGAGAGCTGCAACGCCAATTCCAATGCCTACTTTAGCTCCTTTGCTCATGCCTTTAGCTATTGATGTAGGCGTTCGTGCCATATTGGTAGGAGATTGTTGTTCCATAAATGGAGTTGCCGGAACGTTCATATTGGGTTGTATGGCTGAGTAGTTTCCCGATTTTAAATCGGTTGTTGATGGAGGCGCAATCTGTTCTTGACCTTGTTGCTGTGCCACATACTGTTGATATTCGGCAGCTTTATGTCTTGTTTCAGGGTCAACCTCTTTGCCTTTCTTTTCTCGTCTAAGCATTTTGGCTACCGCTGCTTTGCCTTTGGCTTTATTGAAGATGTCCTTAACAGGTTTTAGCCATTTGCTGATGGTTGCCAAAACACCACTTGCAGCTCCAACTGATGCTGCGGTTGCTACCACACCTAAATCACCCAATTCAGCCAATGCCCCAATGGCTTCCAAGCCTTTTAAATCAGCCAATAAACCGTCAAAACCTTTAAGTGAGAAGTCAGAGCTTTTCTGTTTTGCTCCTTTTAGGATGGCTTTTCTTAGGTTTGATTCTTTACCCTGCAAGCCATTGAATAATTTCTTAACCTTTCCAAGGCGTTTCTTCAAGTCATTGAGCTTTGCAATATCAATGTTGTGTTTTGCTGCTAAGTTTTCGGGCAGGTAGGCATATTGCAGTTTCTTTGAAATGCCAAACATATTTAGGCGTAAGGCTGCCAATAATCCACCACGAATAGCAATGGTTAATGGGTTAAACCTTACAATGGCTTTTACCACCTTTTTAGCAACTCCACCAACTTTCTTACCTACTTTTTTGAGGGCTTTGAAGAATCTGCCTTTACGTCTTTTTCTACGACCTAAACCATCCATTTCATTATCCAAGTCATCGAGTTCATAAATCCCCTCAATGGCATCGGCATCGTACTTTATTAGACCGTTTTCAGCCAGTTTATCTTCAATGGTGGAAAGCTTATCCAATACCGCATCACGCTGTGGTGTATTCCAAAACTTAATGGCTTGGTCGAGCATACTAATGAACTGGTCAGGGTTTTGGATGTGCGACATCTTTCCCTTGTTATCCTTGTTTTTCAGCAAGAAGTCACGAGTACGAACGATGTATTTATAAGCTGCATCATCGGCTTCACCCAATCCATTCATGGTATCTTCAAAATCAACTCCTGAAATAATAGCCATTAGTTCGGTATGGCTTTCTTGTGCTACGCTACCACCTGCAACATCAATACCCGATAGAGCATAGATAGGTAAACCCAAACTGGTTGTACCTGTCATGCCATCAATGCCATGAATACCTGCCACCATTTGAAGTGCTGACATGCTAAAGTCTGATTTCTCGAAACTGTATGGCTTTTGGTAATCGAACTTGGAAAGTACCGGGTCGATAATTATCTCATCTTCGCTATCGCCAAGGGCAGGAACAAAGACATAGATATGCTGAAAGTGTTGTTTGCCATCGTACTTGGTAATGCGGAACTTAAAAGGAATGCCCAAGCATTTTAGAATTGAGCCACAAAAAATGCTGTAATCATCGCAATCAATACCTGTTGAGCTTTTGCCATACTGTTTGAACTTTACTTGACCATCCAACCAACTACGGGCAGGGGTACGGAGCTGTTCTGTACCATCATCATCCTTTTGATATTGCAGATAATTGTAAGCAAAGTTGAATATGTTACGGCAGGTATCTTTAAGCGTATCAGCTTTTAAATTCTTTGCCAAATCTTCTACTTCACGGTAATGCGATGCCACTATATCAATGCAGCTTTCAACGGTTTCCAATACATTGCCATTCTTTACAAAGACCTCCGTTCCTGTGGCTTTTTTTATTAGGTTGTTGAACTTCCGACCGTCAAGGGTATTTCGTGGGCCAGATACAATACCGAGTTGCCCCAATGCTAATCCGTTCATATTTTGCTTCATATTGATTCTGTTTTCAGAGGAATTCAGCGAACCCACGGAAGAGTGGGTTTCATCTGTTAAATTTTGCGTGGTAGTTATCGTTTCGCCATTCACACTAAGAGTAAGTGTAAAGCTCATATCAGTTTTTAACTGTGCAGTATTTTGGAGCAATGACATTGACAAGCCTTTACCCATGAGATTAAGATAAGGCACTTGAAAAACGATTTCGGGTTCTTGTGTTTTACCTGCACCAATGGTTAAGCCTTTGATGTCGGGAGTGGAATAAGCAATTGCCGAACCTTTGTATTTGGCTACAACTTGATTTACGGCTAAAGTAATGGGTGCTTTGGTGGGATTGTAGCAACGAAGTTTAACTGCAAACTGAACTTCTTGCAAGTCCATTTTGTGAATGCGGAAACCAAGGAGTGCAAAGTTCATTTTTGCACCCGACAGTAGTTTTTTTCCTTTTTTAATCAGGTAGAAGCCTCCGCCAATGGCTGCTACAACGGCTACTGTGCCTAATATTTTCTTTGTGTTTGCTTCCATAGTGGGAACAAACATAGAGTAGGCACTTGGCGGAGGTGTGGCTGTTTGTGGTTAGTATTTGCTAATTTATTTTTGAGATGTTTACTTTTTACTATTTGAGCTTATTCCATCCAAGAAATTTACAATTTCAGAGAACAAACCCTTTTCCAATGCGGATTGGCTTTTTTGTATGCGTTGCTGTAAAAACATTTGTGGCACTTGTTTTTCAATCAGCACCTTGGCAAGCTTTCCTAATTCGGACAATATATCGTTTTCCTTTTGAGGTTGGTGGTTAATTGAACGACTTTGTTTTTGTTGCAGTTGCATTAGTATGGTCTTGTATTCTTGTTGCATCTGGTTGAACTCGATGGCAGAACCGCCTTTGTCGGGGTGTAGTTGCTTTGCCAACGTTCGGTATTGCAATTTGGCTTGTTCTAATTCTGTGATATTCTGAAAGTAAATCATTGTGTGAGTTTTATAATTGTTCAAATTCTTCGTGAGTAATGCAGAAATGGTCGAGTATGATATTGAGTTGCTGCAAATTATAATAGTGTCTGCGAGTTTGTCCGGCAGTCGAAATCTTCTCTTTGAGTTCAGGGCATAAGTCTATATCCCTGCGAAGCTGTTGCAATGCCGATTTTACCGAAATGCTATCAGGGTACAGTTTTTTAACCAATTCCTGTTTTAATATGGTTCTGCGTAATATCATGGCATAAGATTTAAGCGTGAAACTGCCTGAAATAGCCCTGAATACATTGAAAAATGCAAGCTTGTATAGTGCTTTGGGAGTGCTTTTTCTTCCTTTTGATGGCTTTTCTTGATATTGAGCGAGCTTTTTAGGACATCACAAGAATATGTAAAGTGCTTTTTCGGATATTGACTTTTTTGAAGGGTATATATTGCCTGAATGAGGCAGCTTTGAAAAAAAACTAAAATGCTTTGGATTACTTTGCCGAAAATGGCACTAAAAACCGATAATGTTCGGTTACAGAGATGGGTACAAACAGGAATAAGCCCATAACTTAGGCTTATTAGTAGAGGGTATTCAAGTATGTTGGGCATAATTTAAGAATTATACCCTTGATGATTAGCGAAGCTAAGATAGGATTATTATTTTTTCTTAGCTATTCTTTTTATATAGTCAATTCTCATCTGGTGTCCCTTTCTTGAGTTTTCAGAGAGTGATAGGTCTCTTGATTTGATGAAGGATATTTTAGGAGCCGTAATTCCATTGTTTTTTACAACTACACCTGTAACTAAAGGGTTTTTTGAATAGTATCTTGTTTTATCAAAGTTAATTTTAAGACCTCGCTGTCGAAGTTCTTGCAATATTATAACAGACCTGTCTTTAAAATCAATTGGGCTTGAGATTGTTAAGTCATCTACATAAATTGTGACTTTTAGATTCTGAGTGATGTATTTTTGTAATAGGTCATTAGTATTGAAATATACTACCAACGCAGCCATATATGATGATGTTGGACATCCTTGAGGTAAAGCACCAGCTTTTGTGCTAAGCCTAGTGATTAGACGAGATACATCTGGATAGAAACCCATTTTTCTCAAAGTTTCTTCAACAACTGCACAATGAATTGATGGATAAAAATCTTTCAAATCAGTTTGAAAAAAATACTTATTGCCCTGATGAACTTTGGCATTCAGAACAGCATCCTTACCTTTTATTCCACCGTAAAAATAATCAGGCAATTTGAATGAATATAGTGCTTTCTTTAAAATTTTTGATTGAATATTTTTGAGCCTTTTTATTGGAGCGTTTATTGGCCTTGTTTGAAGAATCCCGTCTAAATATTTGGGATTTCCATTTTCATCTTTTTTCGGTTCATCCCATGAATTATAAAGTTTTGATTCTGCTAAATCAAGTTGCATAGCTAAATCAAGAAGTTCATCTTTATTGATTTTTAGAGCAAACGCTAAATCTTTAATCCTTTTTTTCAAACTTATAATACTGACTCTGTTACAAATACATCACTGATTAAACCTTTTATAGATGGCTCTAATAATTGGAATGCTTGTTTCTTTGAATCTGCTATATCATCCATATCCAATGAAAGAAAAACCAAAATTGGCAGTGGCATCGACAGTGTGGATGAAATTTGTTTTAAAAGACTTAGTGTAGGTTCTTTTTTCCCTTTTTCAATTAAGGACAAATAAGATTGTGATAATCCACATTTATCTGCAAAATCGACTTGCTTAAAACCTTTTTGTTTTCGAAGCTCTTTTATTGCGTTACCTATATTCATCACTTTTAGAATTAAATTATTTAAAAAAAAGAGAAGTGTGGAATTAGAATAAATCAGAAATATCATTGACCCCGAAGAATCTTAAATATCGCATAACCAAGGAGAGAACTTCAAACATGCGATTATGGTTTGAACCATTTTCATCGTTTGACATCCCTTCTAACTCTTCAAGAATTTCTTCTAGTAGAGCTTTATCAGCATCCGAGAACTCGTACCCGTTCTCATTCAATAATGACCTAACCCCACTTTTAAGGCGGTCTAATCTGTGTTTTAACATACTAATGTAATTTATGAATTTTGGCAATATTGCCTGCTGATTCAATAGCACCAGTCCATAATAGATACGTTCAAACACTTCTCATTTTCCTGCTTTTTTAAAAAAGTAAAAACAACTCTCTCGATAAGCATATACCGTAACATAACAAGCATTGATAAGACAAACTTATCTGATTTATATGATTGCTCGTGTCCGCTACAAGAACCCCTAAGGGTGGAGGCAAGCCTCTTCATTTGTTTTATTTTACAAAAACACTTGGACTGATTAACACAGATTTCAAAGAACTACAATGCAAATATAGCAAAATAATATTACCCACAGCAATATTATTGGTAAAATATCTATAAATATTTATCTAGCAGTAATAAATCACTTCCCAACCATACCATTTACAAAAGTTTCAACAAAGCCAACAATCTTGCTTAATATTCTATCTCCTGTCTTTTTGCGCTGAAGAACCGATGGTTGTTCCCCTTCAATAAGTGATAGCACTTCGTCTCTTAGTGGTTCTCGTTCTGCAAACAGGTATTGCTCAATTAGCTTTTGTGTTTTGCTTTCGGAAAGCTTTTCCTCTTTTACAAGTGCGTCAAAGGCTTTTAGTTGTTCAATACTCCAATACTTTTCAAATTCTTCCGGTATAGTATCGGAATCCTCAATTATTGGCATATTCTCTTGAATAAATCGTTCTATTAGCTCTCGCTTACTGCGTAAATGTGCTTCACCTGAAAGTAGGTCGAGTATTTCTTTTTGGCGTTTCTCTTTTTCTTCTTTATTGGTGTCTTTTAAATTAGCGAGTAGCTTTAGAATATAGCTTACATCTACATCATCTTTATGAATTAGCTCCAATTCAAAATCAACATCATCAAGAATAGATACTTTCTCTTTTTGTCGGTCTGACTTAACTTTATCGTGAAGGTCCAGGTACTTGCTTTTGTAATCTTCAAAATCCTGTTCTTCCATTTCTAAATCCGACCAATCAAAATCGGCAAAAGTGGTTAGAATATTCTTTATTCGCATTAAGTCACGGAAAGCCTTAATGAATTTCAATTCATCTTCTTCACTCTTTAAGTCGTTAACACTATCAATTGTCGGAGCAATATTTAGTAGTTCCTTAAATGCATCATCAATTTTACTGACATAATCCTCGTATGGCTCCATGATGATTACATCAATCGCATCTTTGTTACTGAATAATGTAATTGCATCATCAGTAGCTTTTTTAAGATTTCGGAAAACCACGATGTTTCCTTGCGATTTTTGCTCGTTGAGTATTCTGTTGGTTCGAGAATAAGCCTGAATTAGCCCGTGATACTTTAGGTTTTTATCAACATAAAGCGTGTTTAGCGTTTTACTGTCAAAGCCTGTGAGGAACATATTTACTACAAGTAGAATATCTATCTGACGTTCTTTTACTTTTTTGGAAATATCATTGTAATAATTATAAAACGATTGGCTGTCTTTTGTTGAGAATTTACTCCCAAACATTTTATTGTAATCACTAATATACAGGTCTAATTTTTCCCGACTGTGTTTGCTTACTCCATATAACGCTTTAGGTTCTTCAACAACCGATAATTCTTCAGGAAGAAATCCATTGGCATCAGCATCATCTTCGTTGGCAGCAAAGCTGAATATGGTAGCAATTTTTAGATTGTGTAGTCCCTCTTCTTTTTTCTTTTGAAGCAGGTCATAGTACTTTACCAACGTTTCAATACTGCTTACACAAAACATTGCGGTAAACTCCTTGCTATGTGTTTTGCGGTGGTGGTGTGCAAGTATATAATCAGCAATTTTTTCAATTCTTACGGGTGATTCCATTAACTCCTTTGTGTCAATGTCTTCAACCTCAATATCAATATTTGTTTCTTTATCGTCTTTTTGCTTGTATCTACCAACATACTCAACTGAAAATTTTAATACGTTTTCGTCCTTAATGGCATCTGTAATAACGTACTTATGCAGACAGTCTTCAAAAAGTTCGGTGGTAGTTCTTTTTCCCATTTCATTTTTTACTGCATTATCAGCAAAAATAGGTGTACCGGTAAAACCGAACATCTGAGGTTCTTTAAAAAACGTTTTTATCCTATTGTGGGTTTCTCCAAATTGAGAACGGTGGCACTCATCAAAAATAAAAATAATACGTTCGCCTTGGAGCTTCTCCATTTTGGCTAAATACTGTTTTTTGCTTATGGCTGTATTCAGCTTTTGAATAGTGGTAACAATTAGCTTTGTATCATCAGAAAACTGCTTAACCAACTGCTGTGTATTATCAGTACCATCTATACAGCCTTTACTGAAACTATTAAACTCTTTGGTTGTTTGGTAATCCAAATCTTTACGGTCAACCACAAAAACCACTTTTTTTATCTTATCAACGCTGGTCAATATCTGACTTGCTTTAAACGAAGTAAGTGTTTTTCCTGAACCTGTGGTGTGCCAAATATATCCATTCTTCCGACTATGCAGCACTCTATCAATTAGCGTTTCAACAGCATAGTATTGATACGGACGTAGCACCATCAATATTTTGTGTGTCTCGTTTAGAACGATGTACTTACATATCATTTTAGAGATATGGCATGGTTCTAAAAAGTCGCTTGTAAAACCGTTTAGTATATTGGTTAATCTGTTATTCTCCTTATCAGTCCAGTAAAAGGTCTGCTTAAAGGATTGATTTCGGTTATTAGCGTAGTATTTTGTATTTACGCCATTGCTAATGATAAATATCTGAACGTATTGAAATAGAGCTGAGTTTGCCCCAAACGAATGTTTCTGATAGCGGTTAATCTGGTTAAAAGCTTCTTTTAGTTCCAATCCTCTTCGCTTTAATTCAATCTGAACTAAAGGCAAACCATTAATTAGTATGGTAACATCGTAGCGGTTTTTGTACTTGCCATCAATGGTTACTTGATGCGTAACCTGAAATTGGTTCTGGCACCATTTTTCGGAGTTGATAAATTCAAAGTAAAGATTATCGCCATTGTCACGAACAATATGTTGTTTTTCACGAAGCGTTTTTGATTTCTCGAAAACAGAACCTTTGGTAAGTATATTCATTACTTTACTAAACTCACCATCAGAAAACGAAATGCCATTATGCTTCTCCAATTGTCGTTTTAAATTGGCAATTAACTCCGTTTCATCTTTTATTTGCACTAAACCATAACCCAAGTTTTGCAGTTGCTCAACCAGTTGGTCTTCAAGTATCTGTTCTGTTTGTCGGCTCATTTATAGTATCTTAATCTTTTCTTCCAAAGCGTTTAAACGTATTATTATGCTCCAATATTTGGAGTAGTCATTAAATATGTCTTATATTTGC
This sequence comes from uncultured Carboxylicivirga sp., assembly GCF_963674565.1. NCBI lineage: Bacteria > Pseudomonadati > Bacteroidota > Bacteroidia > Marinilabiliales > Marinilabiliaceae > Carboxylicivirga > uncultured Carboxylicivirga sp. The sequence continues at coordinate 1,855,364 of NZ_OY771430.1, read as the reverse complement.
AGCGAGTTCATCCTTCCGTTCGGAGGAAAGAAATCGAAAAACGCATAGCCTTGATGTTATGCGTTTTTTGCGTTTTATAGCACTTCATTCAATCGTCTTTTATATTTACTTGCAAATTTATCTCGTTTCGCATCTTTACCTTTTACATAGTAAGCAGTAAGTAAATAGTACTCATCCTTAGCTCGAAGCGGTTCTAAAACCACCACATACTTTTCGTCTTTATCGTAAATATAGGTTCGATTTCCTTCTGGTTCTTTTACTGAGAAAATAAGTATGTTGTCCTTCTTGTTTTCATCAACATGGTATTTTACCCAATGTAATCGGATGGCTCTATCGTTATCAAACTCCCTCTTTCGGGTCACCTTATCAACAATAACCGTTGTAAGGTGTGTATAAAGGGTACTCATCTTAATTTCTCCATCTTTGGGTGTGGGCGTTATGTGCCTTTGTTTAAACTTAAACGATGGATTATTTGTGATGTCTCGGTCAAAAATAGACTGTAACGATTTTTTTTGCTGTGCCGGATTTAAGGCAGCAAGCTCTAAAAGTTGATTGTATTTTTTTAGCTGGTTAAATGGCATACTATCGCAATTCTATAAAAAACAGGTTCAACTTATTTTCGTTATAGTCAGAGTTTTGGTCTAAACCTTTAGGCGCATGTTTCTTTATTAGGCTTATTAAATCAGTTTTTGCCTTTACTTTTTTGTCGGCATTGTTCAAATTATAAGCTAATGCTCCTGTGATTAAATCTGCTATTTGCAGTATAATACTTTCATGCGAACGTATGTTCTGCACATTATTAAAAACACCAAATTGCGTATTTAAAATCTCTTTTAGCTTAGTTACTTTGTAGGCACTAAGGGTGTCTTTTATATCGAGATAAACATTGTAGCTATACATGCTGTTTTTGTTGTGATTGAGCAAGTAGTAGTACATTTTATAGTAGAAGGTGTCGTAATCCTGATTAAATGCATCAATCTTAATTTTCTTCTTATCAACAAGCACAGCTCTGTATCGTAAATCGGTATCAAAAAAATACTCAAGCAATTCTTTATAAAACTGGTATTGCGATGTTGAAACATTACTCCACTTAATTTCGCCATAGAAATTATGCTTTGTTTTTATGTTTTTAATACGTTCGGTATGGCGTTTTACCTGATTGTATGCCGAGCTAACGCACCCAAGTAACATGTAGTCCTTGTGGTCGTTCTCGATATGACAACTTTCATCGCAGTATATGTTGAATGTTTTTCTCATATTCTAATATATATTAAACGCAAAACATTTTTTGCAATAGGCTCTTTTTATATTCTTTTGTTTCCTCAATCTTGCTCTGACAAACCATTATTTTTTCATCAAGTTTAATAAGAAAATCTACTATTTTGCTTTGTTCTGCAATTGATGGCAAAGGGATAATAATGCTTTTAATCAAACCAGCACTTAAATTTTCTTGACCTCCGGTATTACTAATATTTCTAATTTCTTTGTATCTATTTGAAAGATTATGAAATAAGTACTCCTGATTGACTATGTTTAAATTAGGTATTATTGCAGCACAAGCTTGGTTCGTAGAAGCTTCAATTCCTAAAATGGCAAGTTTTCCCCTAGTTTTTCCTTGTCCATACATGGCCATTAATAAAGTGCCTTTGGGAAAAAGTTTTGCTGATGAATTTTTAAGACCTGCTTCCGTTATGTATTCTTCTGCATCATTTATTGTATTAAAATCAACTAAAGTAGTACTAACCCAAGGAATACTTCCATTCCAATAAGTTGAATTTGTTCGGCTGGGAGTTCCTCCTGAAGTTACTTTTGCAACACTCTCAATGTTTGTAATTTCCCAATCTGGAAAATCATTTCCTTTGTCATCCTTAAATCTTAGTTCTTGAGAGAAAAGCTTTTGTGTCATCCCTTTTTTGTAATGTTCTAAAAGAGCCTTTTTCTCTTTGAGTTGAGCTAACCTTTTATCTGTTACTGCAAGAAATGAGGTAATTCGTTTTTGCTCATCAATAGATGGTACAAATATTTTATCGTGCAATACGTAGGCGTTGTTAATCTTCATATCATTTTTTGCCCCTTTACGAACCAATGGGCGTAAGTATCGGTTGGTATTGGCATCTAACGAAAAGTAGTAATCAATAAACTCACCAGTTGCATTTTTCTCTTTTACTTTATATACTGCATATAGCGTAGATACAATACCCGCCTTGCCTGTATTAAGTCTCACAATACCAAAAGGATTAGCCTTTAATGGACTTTTGGTATAAACAATATCTCCGTTTTCAACTACTCCATAGTTATGAACCGATTCACCTGCGTATGACCTACCTAGATGTTCTATCTGGTTTACACATCCAGACTCTCCTGAAACAGATAACACTTGGGTTTTATCGTATTTCAAATCAATATTTAGAGCTTTTGATTCCTTTAAATAATGATTTAATGGTTTGTGTTCCCATTCTGTTTTAAACTCTGGGAAACGTATTTCAGGTATACTTTTTAAATTCCCCATCGTCTTTTTATATATAATAAATTCCCGTTTTTAGGAGAATAGTTTGGATAATATTCAGTTTTGAAAATATTGAAAGTGTTTTCGCTTTTTTCAATCAAATTATGCTCTAGCAGATACATTAAAGCGATAGAAGGACTTCTGGATTCGCCTAGGCTGCAATAGATAAAAACATCTTTTTCTTGCCTAATATGTTCATTAATAAATTCTAATGTAGGATTTATCATTTCATCATTAACATACTTTGGGTCGTCACCATCAATCATATTGAGGTAGATAGCATCTTCATCCTTTTTGAATAGATAATATGGACTAGATGGGTCGCAGCCTTTTCCATGCCAACCAACAATAGATTGATGCGTAACATATCCTTTTGCCCTATTCAATGCACAAACTATTTTCATCCCTTTGTTTAATGCTGTTTGATACTCTTCTTTAGTACCAACATATAAATTGTGGTCTTTCAATTTTATCATGACTAAAACGGTGTGTCAATGTTTAATTCTTTACAAAATGCAGATAGTTCATCATTTGTTTGGTTCATCTCCAATTCAAGCTCCTTTAAGCGTGATGAAACGGCTTTAATATCAACATGTTCTTCCTCTTCAAAGGTGTTTACATAACGAGGGATATTTAGATTGTATTCATTCTCCGCTATTTCACTAAGTGGAGCGATATGGCTGTATTTGTCAATTGCAACACGCTCTCGGTATGTAGAAACAATTTTATCAATATGATGCGAACGCAACATGTTTTGTGTACCTCTCTCGAAATGTTGACCAGAGTCAATAAATAGAACATTATCAGGATTCTCGCGACATTTCTTAAACACCATTATTGATGTTGGTATAGGTGTGCCGTAAAAGAGGTTCGCAGGTAACCCAATTACCGCATCTAAATAGTTCTTTTCTTCAATTAAATATTTACGAATATGACCTTCTGCACTTCCTCTAAACAATGCTCCATGTGGAAGAACTATCGCCATTGTGCCATTTTCTGCCAAATGATAAATCATGTGTTGCACAAAAGCATAATCAGCTTTGCTTGATGGTGCAAGCTTGCCGTATTGACTAAAGCGGTCGTCACTTGTAAATAATTGGTTAGCACTCCAATTCGCTGAAAAAGGAGGATTAGCAACTATGGCTTCAAACTGTTTGTCAAGATGTTGTGGATGTTCTAAAGTATCCTCTTGCTTTATGTCGAATTTGCGATAATGTACATCGTGCAAAATCATATTCATTCGGCAAAGGTTGTAAGTGGTACGATTTAATTCCTGTCCGTAAAAGTTATTTACTTCTTCAACCTCTTTGGCAACCCTTAAAAGTAAAGAACCAGAACCGCAAGTAGGGTCGTACACCGACTTTAATTTTGTTTTTCCGGTAGTAACTAACTTAGCCAATACAATACTCACCTCCTGTGGGGTATAAAACTCACCTGCTTTTTTACCTGCTCCACTTGCGAATTGTCCAATTAGGTATTCATAAGCATCCCCTAAAACATCAAGCTCTGTATTTTCAAGTTTAAAGTCTATCTTATCAAGATGAGATAACACTTTGGCGATTATCGCATTTCGAGCTTCGGGCGACTTACCAAGCTTTGTGCTGTTTAAGTCCATATCCTCAAACAGATTATCAAAGTCCTCTTCGCTCTCCGTACCCATCGTACTAAGCTGAATGTTATTTAATATTTTCTGAAGGTCTTCAAGAATAAAATTACTCTCTTCTTTTCCATTTCCATTTCCCCGGATAGCAACTTCACTAAACAATTCGGATGGCGTTAAAAAATAGCCTAATTTTTCAAGAGCTTCCTCTTTGATGGCCTCAATGTATTCTTGTCCTTGTTTGGTATTCTCTTTAATATCGGTATAAATAATACCATCAGGTTTTAGTATGGCATTGGCATAAATCTCCATTTTTTCAGCCAAATACTTATAAAAAATAAAGCCAAGTATGTAATCACGAAACTCATCGGCATTCATCTTACCTCTCAATTCATTCGCAATATTCCAAAGTTGTTGCTCTAACTGCTTTTTTTGGTCTTCTGACATATAGTATTTCTTAATTTTCTTTTGATATGTATTTTTTTGCTATCTCAATTGCTTCAAAAGCCATCGCTTCATCTTTCACGGTATCATATATCTTATCAGCCAACCACAGAGCCAATAATTCATCTTGGTTATGGTTGTATAAATCTGCCAGTTGGATTATGAATTCCTTTCTAATATTTTTTTCGCCACGTTCCATTTTGCTTATATAAGCCGTATCGACTTCCAATTCAGCAGCAACTTGTCGAAGCAGTAATCCTTTTTCTTCTCTTAATTCTCTGAGTTTTTGTCCTATTATCATCTTTCTAAAGATTGACTTGTCAATTTTAGTCAAATATATAAAATAAATATGATTGATGGATATGTAAAACAATAATTATTTAATAGACATACCTACAATCCTAGGACTTTAGTTACTGACCTTACTTAGTCAGTATTAAAATGCATGAAATGAGTATTTTAATACTATAATTATTACTCCATTTTGCTAAGTAACTAAGTACCTCAAAAGTAACCAACAGAAAATAATCAAAATACTAAGTAACTCCAAGTAACTCCAAGTAACATGACCAACCCAAAAACATCACTCTAATTATCTAATAATTAGTTATTAATAAGAGAATAAGTATTGTAAGTAATATAAGTAACCTGTTTTGTAAGAATATTTCCGTTTTAAAGAATTGGATACAGTTTGCTTTCATTTCTACTCACAAAAAAAGCGAGAGTTTCTATCGCTTAGAATCTCTCGCTTATATTTTTAACTGCTCATTGTCTTTAGGGAATAACTTCTCGTTTGGTATTTTCCATACTCAAATTTAATTGGTCGATATAAAAGACGAAAGCCGTTGTACTCGTGAATTTCTTATTTCCGTTTTCGTCATATTCTTGCATACCACTTTTAGCATCTATTTTCTTAAAGCTTACCTTTTTGGTATCGCAAATATAGGCAGGGCTGTTCTTTAAGTAGTATTCAACGGTGGCATCGGGTAAGGGTTTATCGCCCTCACGTAATGCTTGTGATTTATACAAACCAAACACTCGACTCACCGATAAATAAAGAATATCCTGTGGCTCTTGAAATACGATTTCGCTTTTTTGCCATTCGTTATCTTGCTTAAACACACGATTAATTCTATCGGCATAAACCACTTTATAATCTCCTCCATCATATAGCATATTAGAGCTGATAAGGTATTGTACCGTTTTCCAGAAGATACCTAAATCATCGTTTCGGGCAGTTTCCTTATTCTGCTCAACCATCATATCAACAAAGAGCTGAATGATTTCATCGTATTTAAAAGGCAGTTCAACTATTCTTGAAACAGTAGCATAAGCCGAAGCAATGGTGAGCCAGTTATTAAAAATTCGGGTTTCAACGGTGCTTGTGCCAAGCAGCTCTCTGAATTGGTCACTCACGGCATCAACTGTTTTGTTGTAGAGCTTCTGAAAGGTTTCTCGATGTTTGAGTAATTGGTGGGTAATTTGTGTCAATCCCTGTTTGTTGATTTGCTCCAGTTCTTCAAATAGCTTTTTATCCTCAAAAGAAAAGGTTGTTTTTGAAAATCCAAGTGCTATAAACCTACTGAACAGGGCAATATCAGCGGTTGCAATTTGCTGACCGCAGACTATGATTCCCTGGTTAACTTTGGAGGTTTCCTTTTTCTTGTCCTTATCCATATTCATGCGTGTTCGTCCGGTCTTATCCCAAAAACCTTTGAGCAGCTCACGCTTTTCCATTTCCAAATCGTTCCGGTATTCATCAAGTACACAAACAGCATTGGCACTTGTAGCCACATGGTCGGCAATGGATGGCTTACTGGAATTGTGTAGATTCGGTACTTTGCCTTTACGACCGAACATATACAAAATGCTTTCGGCACACGTATTTTTACCCGAACCTTTCTGTCCGTACATATTCAAGATTGGAAACTTATCGAAGCGTTTAGAGATAATGTCCAAGAATAAACATGCAAAGAAAAACGATAGGGTTACAATGCCATTATTGGCGAATACAGCTGTGTATTTTTGCGCATACTCATAAAGCGTAATATTTCCCTCGTTATGTATGAAATGGCGTTCAAATTCAAAAAGCGTATCATCACTTTCGTAAATGTCGGAACAGGCAGGAATATAGTAATATCGGTTGCCATGTTGAACGATTCCGTATTTGTCGGCTTTAATAAATTCATCGCCATTAAAGATGCCATTGCCCCAACAAAAGAAACCTTCTTTTTGCCAACCCAATTGCATGATTTCTTTGCAGCTTTTGGTTTTTTCGTAAAGCCATGCTTTTAGCTTATTCAATTCACTTTCGCCACCAGTCCATAGAAAGTTACCCAATGATTCTATTTGAAGCTTAAAGGCGGTTATGCTTACCATATCCCTTTGAGGCAACTCCATTATTTTAACAAGATTGTGGCGGTTTTTAATTTCGTATAATCGTTTGGCATTGATTGGGCTTTCGATGTGAAATAGGGGAGCCATTACAAAGTTGGAATGCGTTACAAAATCATCACCCTTTTTATTCCGGAACACGTAGCAATTGTTCTCCACATAAAAACCCCAACGATTAAAATCATTCAGGCTAACATCTTTGGGTACGGTGTATTGATGCGTTTTTTTAGGTTCATCTTGAATTAATTCCTTAACAGCATCTTGCCAAGCTTTCTTTGGTTTAATATGTTCGGCTGCAAACTCGATGTAAACCTCTTGCTTGGTTTTGTCGTAGTTGGCAATCAGCTTACTCATTCGCTTTATGGCTTCCGACTTTAAAACAGGGTCGGAAACGGATTTTTGAGCGTACTGTGCTGTTTTAAATAGTATGTAATCAGCTTGTTGTTTGTTGTGCTGAAGAAACACCTCTTTGGTGGTAAATAATGTATCGGGGTCTTGTTTTTCAGGCAAGGTAATTACCGATACATGAAAACCATTTTGAATAAGTAATTCTGCATTTCTATCAGTGGCTCTTAATCCGGCAGTATCGCCATCGAATATCAAAGTGGTTTTGTTGGTGTATCGTTTGAGTAACTGAACTTGCGCTACGGTAAGAGCCGTTCCACACGAAGCAACCGTATTGTAAATACCAATGGAGTGCATTCGAAGCACATCGGGATAACCCTCCACCAAATAAGCACGGTCTTCGTTTTTAATGGCGAATCGTGCTGCATTCAAGGCATACAATTCATTTCCCTTAACGTAGATACTTGTTTCGGGAGAATTGAGGTATTTTACTTTGGTGTTTTCGTTTAAATCCCGTCCGGCAAAGGCAATGGTTTGACCTCTTGAATTGGAAATAGGAAAGATTAAACGGTTTCTAAAGAAGTCGTAAACGCCTTTGTCGTTGCTTTTCAGAACGCCAATTTCTTCCAATATTTCAGTTTTAACGCCATTGGCTCTTGCATAGGTGAGTAGTGCATTGCCGTTAGGAGCATAGCCAACATCAAAACTACCCTGTTCAGGAATAACGAAGTTCCGGCTCTTGATGTATTTCTCTGCTTCGGGATTGTTTAGGTGTTCAGCAAAGAAACGCTCCACGATATTGCAAGCAATATGTAGGCTTTCGATGTGTTTGTGTTTGGCTTCATCAAAATTGGTGCTAAGCTTCCACTGGAAATTGATGCTCAGCTTTTTTGCAGCAATCTCAACGGCTTGCTTAAAATCAACACCCTCATGTTCCTTTATAAATTCAATGGCATTGCCACCTTTGCTGCATCCAAAACATTTGAATATGCCTTTTGCCGGGTTAACGCTCAATGATGCAGTTTTCTCGTTATGAAACGGACAACATGCCATGTAGTTTGTGCCTGATTTCTTCAGCTCAATGAAATTGGAAATAACACTAAGAATATCTCCATTAATGTGGTCTATAACTCTGTTTGCATCCATCAATTACCAGTCTTTAGATGTAAGTAATTGACGATTCTGACTATCGAGACACATAAAGAACTCGTAAATATTCCCCCGATTATCATAGAATTTATCCAATAAGTGATAACCCATTGATGAACCCCATATTTTGAGAAATAACTCTGAAAGTTCGATTCGTGATGCTTCAATCATTTCCTGAACCATGCGTCCATCAAAAGGAACGGACTTGAAATTATGTTTCTCGTAAAAGCTTCTTATTCTGCTATCGAAGTAAAAGAGTTTTGAGACTGTATTTGGTGGTAGAGCTTCTTTCATAGTTTTGAATTTTAGATTAAATAAATGGAGCTGCCCTTGTACAACTCCATTTAGAACCATTTGCTAATCATCAAGGGTGGTTATTAAATCTCTTATATCTTCGGGAGAGAAGCATAGAGGTAATTTATCATCCATTGCAGCCGTAAGTTCAATCCGAGCCAATATGCTGTCTTTCCAATTTGGTAACATGTAAATGGCATTGCTACTTTGAATGAAGCCTAATCGTAATCGTAAATTTTCCGACCAACTTAATTTATTGAGCGTCTTTTCTTCGGGAGAAACTACGGTGCATCCCAAGTTGAAGAGTTTTATTTTAAGCCTGTCGATTTCTTTTATATCCGTATCGTGGTCAATTCCTGAGAGGTATATTATCATAGCTTAATTGTTGGGAAATTCTTCATGCCTAAACTTTTCAACAAACTTGTCAAGGTCTGTTCGTTTATAAAGTATGGTGTTACCGGGTTTGTAGAATGAGAGAAAACCCTTTTCTCTCCATTGCTGAAAAGTGTTTTTAGAGCCAAACCCCAAATAGGTAACAGCCTCAGATAAATTCAGCCATTTCTTCGTTGATAAATCACAAATAGTACTGGTCTTCATGATTATTCGGTAGCAGGGGTTTGTTTTCTCACGTAGGTGTAGTTTTCACTTGGAAAAAGCTCCTTTGCTGAAATCTTTAACCTTTCTGAAATGATGCTCCTTGCAAGTGCATCCGGTTTTTGTGTTTCTGCAATCCAACATCTTACTGTTTTCTCACATTTTTTAGTTGCTTCGCAAATATCATCAATGAATTTCTGTTTCGGGGTTACTGGTTTTTTGCTTGGTATAGCCTGATAATGTTCTCTAAATGTTGCCATTAATTAAAATTTAAAGTTTTAAGAATAATTCTAAATATTATTTAGATGTTTAATTGCACTGATAATCAATTATTACACCATCATTTTGAATATTACAGCAAGATAGTCTTGCTATTGCAGAAATATTCTGTAACTTTGTTGCGGTATTTAATTAATCAGTGCTGCAAAATTAGAATTATTTGCGAAAGTTCTAAATATAATTCTAAATAATTACAGTAAAAAATGGAGTTGTAGTTTTATATGGCAGAGGAACAGGGAGATATGAAGAAAAGATTAGTTCAGTTTGCAACCGAGCATTTGGGTATTACAATCCATCGCTTCGAAAAAAGTTGTGGCCTGAGCAATTCATATTGCAGTAATCCCAATGCAGTAGGGACTTATGCTCAAAAAAAGATAATGAGCGCATACCCTGAATTGAGCATGGATTGGGTGGTTACAGGTAAGGGGGAGATGCTAATAATTGAGAAATCATCAAAGAAATATCAGGTTGGTAGCGCAATTATTAATGAGGTAAAAGAAGAGAGTCTTGCATTCAACCAACTAAAGCAAGAACTATCCACCACGAAGAGAGAATTAGAGCTTTATAAAATGCTCTATGAAAAAGAGCGAGCTGAAGCTAAGATAATGAGCGAGCAAATTGGGGCATTAAAAAGTGAGTTGGATAACTCAAAAAAAGAGGAATTGGAACAAAGAACCGAATCTGTAAGTGTCAAGAAGAAAAAAAAGGCAAGCTAGTTTGTGAATGTGCTGATTGGTTTTGCGAAACTGTTTGTGAATTTATGGTGATTAAAAAAGATAGATTGAATTAAGATAAAAGATTGAGTTAAAACAAAAAATGCGTTAGAAATGCGTTAGAAATTGGTAAGGCAAGAGTCAAATGTATTGATTAATAGCCGAATGTGGTTTTTTACGATGAATAAAAATAATAGCCGGGAAAGTGCATATTCGAGCGGTTTTAGCCCGCTTCAAAATTGTAAAAGTTTGATAGGTAATTCGCCCACAATCGGCTACTATTCTTACACTCAACGTTAGTGGCAATTGAAAATACGCTATACATCAGGCAAAATGGATACAATAAATAATGTAACTTCATCATGAAATATATACTTTTCATACTCATTGTTATCTTGACTTCATGTAATTCTTCTTCTAAAAAAGAAATAGAATCATTAAAAAAGGAAAACCAATTACTATTAAATGAATTGAGTTCGTTAAGAAATGAAATTGATAGTTTAGAATTTAGAGCTTTCATTATTCCTGAAAATAATGTCATAAAAATTAACGAAGCTTATCAAGCTATGGCAGGAATTTCAATTGGGAAAAAATCATCTCCTATAACTTCGACAATTTTAGATATTGATAATCCTAGCAATGCACTTTATCGGGACATATCTGCTAAAATTGAAGCTGTAACACCTGGACAAATATTAATAACTTCAACTAAACAAAAACCTGGAACATATAACATAGTAGGACAAATAAACCTAAATATATTTGGAAAGAATATTGAAAGGTTATTTAGCGTCGACTATGAAGTTAAATAAACAACTGCCACTAACACGCTGGAAATAAAGCATGGCTCGGTTTGCTCGTCCTGACGCCTTTGTCTACCGTCTTAGTCCCCCTATCGGGTGACACGACACCACGACCAATTCGCCACGACTTCATCCAGCAAACGTTGTAAGCAATTTTAAAAACCAACAAATCAACTAATATGAGACAAAAGAAACTAACTTTTCTAATTACACTGTTACTTTTTACTACTACAATTAGTTTGGCCCAGAAAGACAATGCATTGGCTCAAAAAGGTATTAATCAAGGAAAGAAGGGCAATTATGAAAAAGCATTGACTTTTTTTAATCAAGCATTAGAAATTAATTCTGAAAATTATAATGCCCTGTATTATTCAGGTTTCTCAAATGAAAATCTTGAGAATTTTGAAAAAGCCACTGAATTTTATACAAAAACTCTTGAATTGAAAGAAACAGGAGAGACATTATATAGAAGAGGTTATTGTTATTTTAGAGTAAAAGATTACACAAATGCTTTGAATGATTATAATAACGCATTGAAATATTTACCTGGCAATGAAGAAATTATAATGTCAAGAGCTAGTGTTTATTTAAAAACGGAAGAATATCAATTGCTGTTAGATGATCTAAACTTTCATTTAGCAAAATCTCCAAGCGATTACTATTCAAAAGCCAATAAAGCAATGGCTTTGTCAAAAATTGGTAGAAATGATGAATCTCTAGGAATTTTATTTGAACTTTTGAAGGAAATGCCACCTAAACATAAAGCTCAGTTGTATAATGCTATATCTGAAACTTATAGGTCAATGGAAGACGATTTAAAAGCTCTTGAATTTATAAATAAATCAATCGAAGAAAGATTTGATTATGCAAATGCGCATATAACAAAAGCTGAAATATTAATTGATTTAGGAAAAAAAGATGAAGCTTGTGAATCATTTCAATTGGCAAAGAAATATGGAATTGATTTAACATTAGATATTGTTAAAGAAATTGAAGAAGTATGCAAATAAAAACACGCTATAACAACGTATAAATTCAATGCTGCTATTTAGTTAAAATGAATGCAACTACAAGTAATAAGCTGCGCAAATTAATTTCTCACGGAGAAATTATTATTTGCAATATTGTGTTCAAAATTAATTAGCTAAGTGCGTAATGATAAGATATTCCTTCAAATACGCACTGTAATTTATACAAATCGTTGTGGGCAAGTGCTAAGAAACAGAACTATAAATCAATAACCTAGTGAAAAAGAATTTCAAAATAATAAATCCTCTAGAATCAATTGATTATATTCATTACACATTTGCATTTATAGTTGGTGAAAAAATAGGATACTTTAAGGAGAAAGAATTTATAGTAAGTGCAATATTTGGGATGTTGCAACTAATGAATATTGTAACTATCGTTTTATTTATATGGAGACCTTTACTAAGTATATTAAAGAGTTATGATATTCAAATTGAAAGTGTTGCATATATTTTGATTGTTCTTTTAAATATAATTCGATATAAAAATAAATACACAGAATTATCACACAAATGGCACAATGACAAGAATATAGCATTGACATTAAAAAGATCAGCTGTGATTCTATACTTTATAATGACATATGTTTTATTTATATATTCAATAACTAATTTCTAAATAGAATAAATGGACTTGATTAACTATCCAAAAATATCTAAAAACACCAGCCCACACCCCCCCTGGAATAAAGAATCTCAAGGTTCACTTGTTCTCAATTTTGTATTATCATCTTACATTAGAATAAAAGTATATTGCTAATGTAGTGGAATAAAACGTTGTATAGTTGGCGGCTTATAGTAGCTTTTATAATTTTAGTAAATATTGAACCAAGATTGTATATTTACTACATTTGTCAATCCTGTAAATACATATTTTGATTATTTCTGCCCCTTAATAAAACCCTGAATTACTAAAAACGTTGAATAAAAGTTGATGGATTAAAACCTAGAGTTTAGTATATAAATTATCATGAAAACAACACCTGAGCATAATAAGAAAATAGCTGAAATGACCTTCGCTTCCGTTTATCCACATTATCTATCAAAAGTAGAAAATAAGGGCAGAACAAAGGAAGAATTACATCAGGTAATTGAATGGCTTACCGGCTTTGATAATGAGAAAATCAAGGAATTGATAGACGACGAGGTGAACTTTAAATCATTTTTTGAATTAGCAAAACTAAATACAAATGCAGACCTTATAAAAGGTGTGATTTGTGGTTATAGAATAGAAGAGATTGAGAATCCAATTACCAAACAAGTGAGATACCTTGATAAACTAGTTGATGAATTAGCTAAAGGTAAAAAGATGGAAAAGATTCTACGATCTTGATAAATAGATTTTCTATTTAAGAAGGTTTTATAATGAATATTGATGTAATGAAATTTTGTAATTGAATTATTAAATCTAAAAAAATGGATCTTAATTTCAGTAACATATTTGAACCTGACCTTCTTGAACAGATTAGAAATTTGTCTGAGATTAAAATCCCAAAGGGAACAATTATTCTTAAAGAGGATGTGTATATTAAAGAAGTACCTTTGGTAATAGAAGGGAAAATAAAAGTTATAAAATCCGATGAAACTGGGAAGGAGATTGTGCTCTATCATATTAATCCAGGAGAAAGTTGTATTCTTTCTATTACATCTTGTTTAAACGAAAAGCAGAGTAAAGCAGAAGCTTTAACCGAAGAGGAATCGATAATGGTTGTGGTACCAGCTGCTAAAGTGAGGGAATGGATGGATACCTTTAAAAGTTGGCGAAAATTTGTAATGCAACATTATTATGACAGACTTGATTCCTTACTTCAATTAGTAGATAGTATTTCTTTTAAACAAACAGATAGTCGTTTATACGAGAAATTAAAAAAGCTTCAGAATTTAGAAGGTGATACTATCAAAATTACTCACCAAGAATTAGCAAATCAAATAGGTACGGCACGTGAGGTTATTTCCAGGCTATTAAAACAAATGGAAAAAGACGGTTATCTATTGCTAGAAAGGGGATTTATTAAAATAATTCGTCCATTGTAACCTACATCACAAAGTAATCAATCCTGGACTCAGTAATTTTGGTGACATTAAATCAAATGTTTAACTAAAATTATTTAATCATGAAATGTAATGTAGGTAAAACAGATAGAATAATCCGTTTAATTCTTGGTATAGTAATAGGTGGAATTGGCTTATATTTTAAAAGCTGGTGGGGTTTGGTTGGACTGATTCCAGTTTTTACAGCATTAGTATCCTGGTGCCCTTTATATCTTCCATTAAGTATAAAAACTTGCAAAAAGTAAATTTATTACTTGAAGTAATTAAAACCTTAATTACCTAATTGACGTAGTTTAAATAGTTATGGATTAAAATAGAGGCGTATGAAAAAGATTAATTATTTATTACTTGCTTTAATTCTTGTTGTTAGTGCATGTAGTAAGGATGAGGAAAAGAGTAGTGTGACATTAAGTTTATCGGGTATTAATCAGAACCTTAAAGCATCGAATATTAATCTCGTTGCAGATGTTAAGATAATTGATTTTAAACTTTCTTTTCGAGATGTTGAGTTTAAAGTGGATGAAAGTGAATTCAATACTTCAGAGGTGCAATTTAGAGGTCCGTATGATGTTGATTTAATGAGTGAAACAGATGCATTAAGTCAAACGATTGGAACAGTTGATATTCCGGATGGAATATACAAAGTTCTAAGATTCAAGCTTCACAAAGACATGGATAGGTTGGTGTCAGATCCATTGTATGATCGGGCCATTTATATGGAAGGAACAATTGATGGAACACCTTTTGAATTTTGGCATGATACAAGTGAAAATTTCGATTTTGAATATGTAGAAGGAATAACTGTTGCTGGCAATAACGTAGAGATTAATATTAAATTTGTTATGGATAAATTTCTAAATTCGCTTAATACAATAGATTTGTCTCAGGCAACAGATGAAGATGGAGATGGATTAATCGAAATTAATCCTGATAATGAAGATGGCAACTCTGATATTGCTGATATGTTAAAGGAAAATATAAAAGAGGCTGCCGATTTAATTAAATTATAAGTGAAATATACACTAGTAAAAAAGGCTATCTAATAAGGTAGCCTTTTTTAATTGAATAATTCTTTTTGAAAAGAATCTAAATAAAATGATACATTTATTTTATTTTCAAAAACTTGAGATTCGATATTGTTATAAAACTGAATCTGCATGAAAAATTTACTAAGGTTTAAAACGGTTGATGAGTACTTTTATAGTCAACCTATACAGGTCAGAGAGGTTCTGCTCGAACTTAGAAGTTATATTTTTACTGCAGAACCTAATGCAATTGAGGTTATTAACTATAATATACCGGCCTATAGTTTGGTTGAAGGTGGTAAAAGAGATCAGCAAATAATGATAGCCGGATATAAAAAACATGTTGGCTTGTATCCGCATCCAAGTGTAATGGATAAGTTTAGTAATGAACTCTCAAATTATAAAAAAGGGAAAGGATCTGTTCAGTTTCCAATAGATCAGTCATTGCCAAAACAGTTGATAGTTAAAATGGTTAAGTATAGAGTTGAACTTATAAAAAAAGGTCAGGTATGAAATCTAAAGAATTAATAACAGTAGAGGCTGTGATAAATGCACCAATTGATCTTGTATGGAAACGATGGACATTACCTGAACATATTGTAAATTGGAATTTTGCTGCAGATACGTGGTGTTGTCCTAAGGCAATGAATGATTTGAGAATAAAGGGTGAATTAAATTGGAGAATGGAAGCCAAAGACGGGTCTATGGGATTTGATTATACCGGAACTTACCAGCAAATTGAGGAAAATGCCATGATTAAATATGAAATTTCTGATGGTAGAAAAGTATCGATTGAGTTCTTGGTTGAACATGATGGTGTAAGGATAATCGAAACTTTTGAAGCAGAAAGTATTAATTCAATTGAATTGCAAAGAAGTGGTTGGCAGGCAATACTTGATAATTTTAAAAGATACGTTGAGTCGAAATAAGAAGAAAAATAAATTCAGACAGAGTTTAGTTTTTATACGGACGAGATATTTATTTTCTACAACTTAGCTCTGTTATTTGAGTCTTCGAAGTGGATATTGTTTCTCCAATATTGATTGTTCTATCCGTTACACTTGCTGTATTGGTACCTATCTTGCCTTGAATTATTTTGATTGATTGTTTTAAATCAGATTCTTTCAAATCAATAAGGGAACTAAACTGTAAAATATTTCTTCCCGTTCCTTGCATAAAAACTAATTCAATCCCGGTTTCAGTTTGTAGTTTTAATGAATTATCTGCTCCCACAGATTCATTAAATTCAAGAAAAACATTCTGTTTATCAACTATTTTAATTTGAGAAACATAAGGCTTCTCTTTTGATTCTGGATCCCATCGTTGATTAAATGTCCAGGAAGGAGATAAGTCAGAAGGGGAGAGGTTGACTAAGCCTTTACTGATGAAATTATCATCAAACCAATTGTAATGGAATCCATCACCTTTACATCCTGAAAAGTAATAGCGGTCTTTCCAGAAATAGGGGCGGTTTTTCTCTGGTTTGTCGGGATAACTAACATAGTAGATTGGCGTGTCTGCCATGCCTTTTCCAAAGGAACAGTCAATTAAATAGAAAGCGGCTTCATAGTGATGGCGACCTAATTGCCATCCATCCACGCCTGTAAATTTGCAATTCTGAAGCACAAATTTCTTTTCTTTATCGTCCACTGCTGCATGCCATAGAGTTGCAGTGTTTTTTAACTGGTGAAATTCAGAATCTTTAATAAAGCACCATCCTCGTGGACAAACAAAATCAACACATCCTTCGAAATAACAATTAGCATGGTAATACATACCTTGTTTGTAATTCCAAAGCGAAACGGTATCTCCTCCTTTACTCGTAATGTTGCAATTGGTAAGGATGGTTCGCGTACCATTACCTAAAATGGCAAAAGCATGCGGACCAATTTCGGGCTGTGTATTTCTTATAGTCAGATTGTCGAGAACAATATCATCCGCCTCAATATTTATTACAGCTGGTCCTATTATATCCGGATGTTCAATCCAATCTTCACGAAGTTGTGCATATTCAATAATTGTGCTATCCCGACTCTCACCTCTGATAGTCAGGTAATCTTTTTCTATCCGAATCTTTTCATTGTAAATACCATTCTTTACAAAAATCACAACACGTTCGTAATTATAATAAGGTAGTTGACTGATGGCATCAGTTAAGGTATTGTAATCTCCTGTTCCATCTGCAGCAACAACAATATCAGCCTGATTATCGGCCCATATATTAATACTGTAGAATACGCAAAGTATGCTAATGAAAAGTCTCATTTTAGTTAAGGTTGAGTGATCAGATCATTTTTAATTGCAAGGTCAGATTCTTCAATTGCTCTAACCGCAATTTTTGCTATTTCTTTAGCTCCCAAGTCATTAAGGTGTGTGTTGTCGTCAATGCCATCAGGGTAATTTGTCCACACTGCTGAATCGGCAATTAAAAAAAGCTCTTTGGATTTTATCTCACCATAGTTCTCGATCAATTCTTTAGTTAGTTTATGCATATCCAATAGAACAACTTTTTTATCAGCAGCCGCTTTCCTTGTCATTTCGGGATATTCGCCATGCGTGTCATAAAACTGTCCGTTCTCATCAAATCTTCTTCTCATTATAGGCGTTAATAATACAGGTGTTGCCTTTTTTGATCTTGTATCGTCAACATAACGACAGAGATTGGTATAAAAATCTTCTGGTGATGAATAACGCTCTTCACTTTTTATCTTCTGATCGTTGTGTCCGAATTCAATAAATACATAATCACCAGGCTTTAAAAGACTCATTATTGAATCCCATCTTCCTTCAGAGACAAAAGACTTACTGCTTCTTCCGTTTTGTGCATGATTGGCAACTGTAACATTAGCTGAAAAAAACTCCTGCAAATGTTCTCCCCAGCCTGTCTCCGGTCGCTTATCTGCTTTCTTTTCTGCCATGGTCGAATCACCTGCCAGGTAGATGGTATAAGGTTTGCTTTGGTTACAGCTGGTAAGTCCGATAAGTAGCATAAGAGCTACAAAATAGATTGTCTTTTGAAATGAAGTAGAATGTTTAATTTGTATCATTTGGAATTGTTTTGGCAATTACACAGCTGCTAAAATAACGAAACTATGGCTGTCATTATAAGATTACAGCTATTAAATCATTGTTGCAATAGCTTGGTTAATAGTTTGATGAATGAACTTCACCGTAATTGAAACGATCCGTCAACTTTCTAATAAATACTACAAAAACTATAACGATCTCATTTGATTGAGCTTTAAAACTGATGTTTTTGTATTAATTACTAATTAATTATCAGTTGGTTTGGGTGTTTTACTTGGCGGATAACCGTATTGTTTTTTAAACAGTTTCGAAAAATATTTTATATCGTTATATCCAACTTTAAAGGCGACTTCGGAAACCGAGTATCCTTTTAATAAGAGCTGATTTGCAATTTTTAATTTCATCTGTCTCACAAACTCCAGTGGGCTTAGTCCGGTCAATCCTTTCACTTTATTATACAATACTGTTCGGCTAACACAACAATGGCTCGATAGAACTTCCACACTCAAATCATCTGAGAAATTCTCTTCGATATATTCAACAAGCTTTTTGAGGAATTCCTCGTCTTTAAAATTAATTTTCAGTGTTTTGGGATCAATGGTGTTATTGTTTCTGAATTTAGAAATTAATAGCTGTCGCTGTTGATTGAAGGTATCAATTACTGCTTTCAGGTATTTGATATTTAAAGGCTTGGTAATATATGCTTCAGCTCCTGTTTCGATGCCTGTAATCTGATCCTGAACATCTGTTTTAGCTGTCATCATAATAACAGGTATGTGGCAGGTTGAAAAATCTTCTTTGAGTTGCTGAGTCATTTCCAAACCATCCATCTGTGGCATCATAATATCCGTAATAATCACATCCGGATTTTCCTGTTTAGCCAACCTGATTCCTTCCACACCATTAGCAGCAATCAAACAATTATAATAACTGTTTAACGATGTTTTGAGATAATTGGCAATCTCCAAATTATCTTCAACAATCAAGATGGTTGGATTCGGATCATTTGATTCTTCTTTCAGCGCTCTTTTATCTTCTATAATATCGAAATCAAGATGATGATCAATTTTATTCTCTGCTGCATGTTCTTTTTTCTGAACATTAGGTAAATTCAATATTTTTTCCGGATCAAGAGGAAGGCTTACCCAGAATGAACTACCCTGGTTTTCAACAGAGGAAAGTTCTATATTACCTCCATGTAACTTGGCCAATTCGTAAGCCAGCGATAATCCAATACCTGTTCCAGCCTGCTCGTTTCCACTCAGGATAGTGTAACGTGTAAATATTTCAGACATATCTTTATCTGATATACCCGGCCCCTGATCAATAACTTTGATTTGCGCCATGGATGTTTGTGTGTCGACCGAAACTGAAACAACCACTTTTTTACCCTCCGGAGTGAATTTAATGGCATTGGAAATAAGGTTGTAAATAATGGAGTCGAGTTTTGATCTGTCGGCCCAGATATCAATGGGTGTATCATTAGGTTTAAAGGTATAGAAGATACCCTTGTGATTGGCTAATGGGATAAAACTTTCGTAAATGCCCTGGGCAAATTTATTTAGTTCCACTGTCTCAACTTTTAGAGTCATTTTATTATTCTGAACTTTTCTAAAGTCGAGTAACTGATTGACAAGTTGAAGCATTCGATTGGCATTCTTTCTGATTATTTTTAATTGCCTGCTTATTTCATTATCCTGAATATCCTGTTGAAGCAGATCATCAATTGGACCTAAAATTAATGTCAATGGAGTCCTGATCTCGTGTGATATGTTGGTAAAAAACTTCAATTTCAGGGTGTTAACTGTTTTCTCCAGATCAAGTTCTTTACGGTATTTATTAATTCGCCAAATTATCTGTCGGATAATATAATAAGTAAGAATAGCAATAATAATATAGCCAAGTAATGCCAGATTGGTTTGCCACCAGGGAGGTGTTATCACAATTTTTATGTCGCGATACGTATTGTTCCATTGGCCAGTATTACTGGTACATTTAACCTTAAAAATATATTCGCCCGGCTTAAGGTTAGTATATGTTGCCTTGGTTTGATGGTTTACGGTAATCCATTCCGGATCAAAGCCTTCAAGCATATAGGCATATTGAATCTTATTAGGATCACGGAAATCCAAAGCAGAATATTCTATACTAAAACTACTTTGGTGATGTAGTAATTTTATATTATCGGTGTAAGAGATGTTTTGTTTTAAAGGTGATTTAGGAACACCAACTTTAACATCTTTATTAAACAATTGAAAATTAGTTAATTCAATGTTGTTATGTGATTTGGATTGCTCAATTAAATCAGGATTGATTACTTCAACGCCTTTGAATCCTCCAAAAAATAATTTTCCATCAGACAGTTTGATGGAAGTGCTCTCAGAAAAGTTACTAAATGAAAGGCCATTATATTCATTAAATACTTCTATCGAATTCAGTTTTGTATTGTAACGACTTAAGCCGTTCTCTGAACTAAACCATATAAAACCTTCATCGTCTTCTTCAATACTAAACACAACATCGTTAGATAATCCTTGTTGAGACGATATGGTATTAAACTGAATAGAATCACTCAGTGGAAGTTGAATATTATTTACTCCACCACCAAATGTGCCAAACCAGATACGTTGTTCCGAATCTTCCTTAATAACAACAATATCGTTATAACTTATACTCGATTTATTGGTCGGGCTGTGGTAGAATGTCGTAAAATTAATTCGGTTTTGCTGTAAGCTATCGGCAGGTAACAGGTTTAATCCAAATGATGTCGCCACCCAAAGGTTATCATTACTGTCAAAAGTCATGTAACGAACCAGATCGTTGGATAAATTACTATTAATGGTGTTGTAATTGGTAAAGCTTAGTTCTTTGAAGTTTTTTACGGTAGCCTTTGATATTCCACTTTCAAACGTTCCAATCCAGATGTCTTTGCCGGCTCCTTTAGTAATGGTGTATATTTTATTACTGCAAAGCGATGAGGTATCATTTTCAATATGCTTATGCTGAATAAAACGCAGGTACTTATATTCTGATGGAGAAGCCGGGAGTGGGGTAGTACTAACCAACAAACCTTCTCCTTTAGATCCTAGCCAAATGTATTGATCCTCATCGATATAGATGCTATATATATTTATATTTTCCGGATTGTCTATCTGACCATTAAAGGTGCTGAATTTGTGAATCTTTTTATGGTTCGAATCAATTACATGTAAGTCTCCACTTTTTGTTCCAATCCATATGCAGTTATTTTTATCTTGTACCATGGAACGTACCACATTATCGTTTATCTGATCAGGATTCTCTTTTAAAACAAGGTGCTTAAATGCCGGATTATTCCGAATTACTTTTTCCATTCCACCTTTAAACTGTCCGGTTCCTAACCACATAATTCCTGCAGCATCTTCAATAATACTATGAACTATATTACTGGAAAGAGAATTGGGATCATTGATATCATTGATATAACCTTTAAACTCATCTTTTTCAGCATTATAAAGATGTAAACCGCTACCATGCAGACCTATCCATAAGTTATTGTCTTTATCTTCATAAAAAACATGTCTTTCAAGATCGGTAATGGATTGGTATGTTTTTTTAGTAAGATTATAAAAATGAGAACTCAAATCGTTGAGATTCAGTCTTGTTAATCCCAGTTCTTTGGCTGTAATCCATGCATTGTTTCTTCTGTCGAAATAAATATCCAGAATATCTTTTCCATGCGTTTGAATTGTATGCCAGGTTTGTTTGTTTGAATCATATGCAATTACACCGTTTTCAACCAGACTAATAATTACAATTCCTTGTTTCGAAAGAAATAATTGTTTGATATTGTCTTGAGGAAGATCAGATGTATTTACTGTGTTTAATAAAGTAAAGGTTCCGGCTGATTTACTATATTCCAGAATTCCTTTATCGCTGCCAAACCATATTTTATCTGTTAACTCAATGGCTGAATTAAAAGAAAGGTTTATAAAGTAATGTTGAAAATGATAGGATTCAGATTTTACATCTTCTTTGGTTAAGAGGTTTAGGCCCTTTTCTGTTCCAATCCATACTGATGAATCCTTTGTGGTGTAAATAAAATTTACCTTCAGGTTAGAAATACTAAAACGTCCCTTGTCAGAAAAATGTTGCTGGTCATAAACGTCCTTGTCCTGATTATAATTTAATCGGTAAATACCTCCGTTAGATGTTCCAACCCATATTAGATTTTGATTTTCCTGCCAAAAACAGGAAGCATGATTATACTTACTGTTAATGTGTGTAGAGTATTCAGGTAAAGTTTTAAATTGTTCTGTTTTAGGATTCAGGTAGTGATAGTAATTGTCGTAAGTCTGAAGCCAGATAAATTCTTTTTGATCCTGCCAAAGTGAAAGTATGCGGTTATTTGTAAGAAGAGGGTTATCTATATTGTTTTTATAAATCTTAAAGTTATAGCCATCATATCTGTTTAGGCCGTTCATGGTTCCAATCCACAAATAGCCTTTATTGTCATTTAATAAGCTGGTTACGGTGTTTTGCGAAAGGCCATTTGTAGAGTTGAAATGCTCGAATCTAAAAATATCTTGTCCTACTGATGTATAACAATAATAAATAAGGTATAAAAATATTAATGCGGATCTCTTCATATGAATAATATGTAATGCAAATATAACATTTTGAACCTTAAATTAACCTTCCTTATATCGATTGTGTGATTTGGTAGGTGTTTGTGTAAGATGTTGAAATATAGAAATTAATATCTTGATGGGTGACTTTTTTGTGATGATTTAACCCCTTTATTTGGGTAATGTGTGGCCTACATGAAGATGTTGACATTAATTATATTGCAATTGAAAAATTAACAAATTTGAACACTTTTAATTGATGTCCATTTAAAATGTTAATATGCTGAAAAAATCCAATAAAATCCAATTGCTATTATGGTCTGTTTTCCTTTTTGTAAGCAACTCATTTGCTCAATCAGGTTTTATTAATATTAAGGAAGCGGGTGGTGATTCTTCCGGAAAAAATGTTTGTAGTAAAATAATTGCAGAATCAATCGATCAGTTAAGTAAATCAGGTGGAGGTGAGATTTTCTTTCCAGCTGGTCTTTATTTGTCGGGTCCCATTGAAATTAAGAGTAACATAACTCTCAATATTGCCGAAGGGGCCGTCTTAAAATTTACAGATGATTTCGATGATTATTTGCCGATGATTACTTCCCGTTGGGAGGGAGTAAGAGTGAAAACATTTAAATCTAATATATATGCGCATAACGCAAGTAATATTACTTTAAAAGGAAGAGGTAAGATTGATGGTAGCGGAAAAAAATGGTGGGATTTATGGATGAACATTAGCAGAGGTGAGAAGACAAACACCAAATGGGAAAAGATTTTTGCTGAAGAAAATGATAGTTTATTAAAGCATAATCAATACATTCAAAAAATGGGTCGATTTCTGCGTCCTCCCTTATTTATGCCTTATGAATGTAAAAATGTTAGGGTAGAAGGTTTAACCTTTCAAAATCCACCTTTCTGGACATTAATGCCGGTATTCTCAGAGAATGTAACCATTGATGGTATTACAATATTAAATCCCGACAATTCTCCAAATACTGATGGTATTGACCCATCATCCTGCCGAAATGTTCATATCAGTAATTCTCATATCAGTGTAGGTGATGATTGTATTGTTATTAAATCCGGACGTGATGAAGATGGCAGAGATGCTGGAAGACCAACCGAAAATATTACCATCACCAACTGTACAATGCTTGATGGCCATGGTGGGGTTGTAATAGGAAGTGAGATGTCTGGTTCGGTGAGAAGAGTTACTATTTCAAATTGTGTATTTCAGGGTACAGACAGGGGAATCAGGATTAAAACCATGAGAGGTCGTGGAGGTGTTGTGGAAGATGTTCGTGTTTCGAATATTGTTATGTATGATATAGTAAAAGAAGGTGTGATGTTAAATATGCATTATCACGAAACACCGGAAGAGCCTGTCTCAGAGCGAACACCAGCAATTAAAAATATTTTCATCTCTAACATCAGAATCAACAAAGCAAAACAGGCTGTTAATATTCTGGGACTTACTGAGCGTGATGTGACAAATGTGACTTTTAATGATGTATTTGCCGATACAGAAAAAGGAATTTATGGTGATCATGCAAGTAACATTCAGTTTGTGAATTTGCAGATCGAAGCCAAAAAATCGGAACCAATATATTTTGAAAATTCAACAAATCTGCAATTCCGTAATGTGAGCATCTTAAATCCAGTGGCATCTAAAAATGCTTTTGTTTTTAACAAATGTTCCAATGTGCTAATCAAAGATTGCTTTCAAACAGAAGAGGTTGTAAATTACATTAAAGCAACGGTTTCTAATCCGGTATATATAATTAATAATGTTCTGCCGGGAGTGAAAAATATTCTTGAAAATGATCAGTCCAAAGTAATAAATCAGGGAAACTATTAATATTCATATGATAATGAAATCTAAAATATTTAAGTCATTTCTTTTAGTACTTACTGTGCTTTTTGTTGTGAATGCATGCAAAACAAAAAGTTCAGGTAGTACCGAAGCAAATGATACTGCGCAAAAGAAATGGTCTGTAAAGATGGCTGATGCTGTAATGCACGACTATGATAGTCTGGTTTATTATTTGAATCCTTCAAAAGTAAAATGGGAGTATGATTTCGCATTTCTTGGACAGGCAATTGATCGTTTGGGAAATATTGATCCCAAGTATTCAAAGTATATGTCTGATTACATCGATTACTTTGTTCAGGAAGATGGTTCTGTAAATACTTATAAACAATCTGTTTATAATATCGATCGTGTTAATCCGGGGAAAAATGTGATTACATTATACAAACGTACCGGAGACGAGAAATACAAGAAGGTGATTGATCAGTTGGTGGAGCAAATGAAGAATCATCCTAAAACAAATTCTGGTGGATTTTGGCACAAGAAGGTTTATCCCTACCAGATGTGGTTGGATGGAATTTACATGGCAACACCATTTTTAGCCCAATATGCCAAGGAATTTAACGAACCTCAATGGTTTGATGAGGTAACATACCAAATCAAATTAATATACTCTAAAACGAAAGATGAACAAACAGGTCTGATGTATCATGCCTGGGATGAAAGTAAGGAACAACGTTGGTCTGATCCGGAGACGGGTTTATCTCCTCATTTCTGGAGTAGGGCAATGGGTTGGTATACAATGGCAATTGTTGATGTGTTGGATTATTTGCCAGTTAATCATACTGATAGAGATAGTTTAATTCAAATTTTAAATGCCACCTGTGCCGACTTGTTAAAAGTAAGAGATGAAAATACCTCGCTATGGTATCAGGTTTTGGATATGGGAGATGCCAACGGTAATTATCTGGAAGGTTCTGGTTCAGCAATGTTTGCATATGTTTTTGCTAAAGGTGCCAATAAAGGTTACCTGGATGCTAAATACAGAAAATATGCTGAAGAGACTTTTGATGGTATCATAAACAATCTGATAACTGAATATCCGGATGGAAGAATTGAGATGAAAGATATCTGCGGAGGCTGTGGATTGGGTGGAAACCCATATCGTGATGGTTCATTTGAATATTATATCACAGAGAAGAAAGTAATTAATGATACAAAGGGTGTTGCTCCGTTTATTCTGGCTGCATTGGAATTGGATAAGTAAGAATGGTTTTTAGAATGAAGAAATTACTAATCATATCACTTGTACTGGCCGGTTCGATGGCCTTTGCATGCAATAACGATAAAAAGGTTCTTGCTTTTCCGGGGGCTGATGGTGCCGGTAAATTTACAACAGGTGGTAGAGGTGGAGATGTTTATACGGTAACTAATTTGAATGATGATGGACCTGGCAGTTTACGTAAAGGTATTCGTAAAAAGGGGCCAAGAACTATTGTATTTGCTGTTGCTGGATATATCGATTTAAAATCTCAACTGGTAATCAATAACGGTGATCTTACAATAGCCGGACAAACAGCACCAGGAAAAGGGATATGTCTCAAAGGAGAAGGTTTACGCATTAATGCTGATAATGTAATTATTAGATATATAAGAGTTCGTCCGGGTGATATTGCTCATGTTGAATTAGATGCTTTAACCGGAATTGGCAAGAAAGATATCATTGTTGATCACTGTAGTTTCAGTTGGGCAACTGATGAAGTTTGCTCATTGTACGACAATGAAAATCTGACCTTGCAATGGTGCATCATCAGCGAAAGTCTGAATCAGAGTTATCACCATAAAGGTGAGCATGGTTATGGAGGAATATGGGGAGGACAGAAATCTACTTTCCATCATAATTTATTGGCTCATCACAAAAGCCGTAATCCGCGGTTACAAGGTAGCAGAAGACATAAAAACCCGGATAGTGAGAAAGTGGAGATTGTTAATAATGTAATTTATAACTGGAAATCGAAGTGTATTTATGCCGGAGAAGAAGGAAATTACTCAATTCTTTCAAATTATTTTAAACCAGGACCAGCAACCGGAGATAAGGCTGGTAGGCAGATTTTGGAGCCTTACTCACCTTATGCGTTTTTTAATTTCTATAATAATGTAATTGATCAGCATATTTCTATTACTGAGAATAATCTATTAGGTGTTGATATGCCTCAGGATTCTATATCCACATATTTTGTTTCAGAACGATTATATGATTCAGAGATTAAAATAGAAAAAGCAGAAAAAGCTTACGAGGAGGTACTGGAATCAGCTGGAGCTAACCTTTATCGCGATGAAATAGATCAAAGTATTATTGACGATGTGATGAATGGATCAGGAAGAGGAGAACAGGATGGTATTATCAATTCACAGGAAGAAGTTGGTGGTTGGCCAGTATTTGAATCCGTATCAGGTTTACCAGATTTCGATGAAGATGGAATGCCGGATGAATGGGAACAACAAAACGGATTAAACCCCGAAGATAATAGTGATGGTTCAAGTTACAAGTTAGATAAATCGTATACCAATTTAGAAATGTATTTAAATAGTTTACTAAAGCAAGTTTTATGAAAAAAGAAAATCGTCAGCTCAACAGGTTTATGTTGCTGAGTCTGTTACTGCTTTTTTTATGCAGCACAACAGGTTGGGCGCAAAAAGTAAGTGGTAAGGTAACTGATAAAGGTCGTCAACCTTTGCCTGGTGTGACTGTATTGGTAAAAGGTACTACTGATTTGGGTACAATTACTGATATGGATGGTAATTATTCCTTAACGGTTAATGATGCTCAGACAGATGTTCTTGTTGTTTCATTCATTGGAATGGTTACACAGGAAATCCCTGTTCAGGGAAAAACAACCATTAATGTTGTATTAGAAGATGAATTCACACAATTAGATGAAGTAGTTGCCATTGGATATGGAACGGTAAAGAAAAAAGATATCACAGGTTCGGTAGCTTCTGTTAAAGGAGAGGACTTACAAGCGATACCTGTTACATCTGCCGCTGAAGCTATGACAGGTCGTATGTCGGGTGTTCAGGTTGTAACAACTGAAGGTTCGCCTGATGCTGAGGTTACCATAAGAGTTCGTGGTGGTGGTTCTATCACCCAGGATAATTCACCAATGTACATTGTGGATGGTTTCCCGGTAAGAAGTATCTCAGATATTCCAGCTTCAGAAATCCAGTCTATTGATGTGTTGAAAGATGCTTCATCTACTGCTATTTATGGAGCACGTGGTGCAAATGGTGTTGTTATTATTACAACAAAAAGTGGTAAAGAAGGAAAGGTTTCTGTTAGCTACAATGCTTTTACCGGAATCAAGAATATTGCTAATAAATTAAAAACTATAAGCGTTGAAGATTATGTGCATTGGCAATATGAATACGCTGTATTAGATGATGAAATAGATTCATATAATAAATATTTTGGAGAATATCAGGATATTGACATGTATAATGGACAATCAGGAAATGACTGGTTGGATCAGGTATATGGTCGTACAGGTAAAGTATTCAGTCAGGACTTAAGTATTAGAGGAGGATCAGATAAGTTTTCCTACAATTTTAGTTATGCTGGAATTAACAACAGGGAGATAATGCTAGGCTCTGATTTCAAGCGAACCAATTTAGCTTTAAAATTAGATCATAAACCTAATGATAAGATTAAAATTTCATATTCGGTAAGATATTCTGATGCAGAGATTAACGGTGGTGGAGCTATTGAACAAACAACTGCTACACCTAGTGATGCACGCGTTAGACATACAATGTTATATTCGCCAATTCCATTAAATGGTTTGGATGATGTTGATGAAGAAGAAGTATCGAGTAACAGGGTTTATCCTTTGACAGCTGTTGCCGATAATGATCAGCAACAAACCAGAACTACCTTAAATATGGGGGCAAGTTTTGAATGGGAAGTTGTTCATAACTTAAAATTGAAAACAGAGGTTGGTTTTCAGACCTATAATTATGAACGTGATCGTTTCTATGGCCAAAGTACGTATTATGTGAAAAATAATCTACCTGCCGAAACACAAGGACTACCAGCTGCAGAAATGGAAGACAGGAAAAGAGGAGGAGTACGTAATACAAACACTTTGAATTATAGTTTTGATCAAATTATACAGAATGAAAACCATAATTTAAACTTCTTGGTTGGTCAGGAATTGATTTATGGGTATGAAAGTACCTTAACAACTAATATGCATGGTTACCCATCGTTTTTTACATCTGAGGAGGTATTTCGATTAACAACTCAGGCAGATCCTCTTAGTATAGAGAATGAGATAGAAGCGGATAATAAATTGCTGTCATTTTTCAGCCGTGCCAACTATGATTTTAAAGGAAAGTATTTGGCATCTGCTACATTTAGGGCTGATGGTTCCAGTAAATTTGCTGAGGGTAATCGTTGGGGTTATTTTCCATCAGCTGCATTAGCATGGAGAATCTCTGAAGAAGGATTCATGGACGGTATTACTACCACTCTTAGTAATTTGAAATTAAGATTGAGTTATGGTACAGCAGGTAATAATAATATTCCATCAGGTCAGTTGATTCAGTCATTTGAATCAGGTAGTACTACATATATTAATGACGTGAGTAGTTATTGGGCTGTTAATAGCCGAATGGCAAATCCTGATTTGGTGTGGGAAACAACCGTAACCCGTAACATTGGATTGGATTTTGGTTTATTTAATAACAGACTTAATGGATCGTTTGAATATTATAAAAATACAACAACAGATCTTCTAATTGATTTTCCAACGCCGGGTACAGGTTACGCATCTCAATACAGAAATATGGGTGAGACAGAAAACCAGGGTTTTGAAGGTACTGTAAACTGGGTAATATTCGATAAGCCTAATTTTGGTTTGAATTTTGGATTTAATATTGGAATGAATAAAAACAATATTAATTCATTGGGTATCATGGAAGACTTTGGAGCTGCCTCAAGCTGGGCATCAACCGAAATTGGTACAGATTATTGGATCGCTGTTGGAAGCCCAGTAGGTCAGATTAGAGGCTATGTTTCTGATGGTAGATACGAAGTTTCTGATTTTGAAGGATACGATGAAGCCAGTGGAAAATGGATTTTAAAGGAGGGTGTTGCTGACGGTTCAAAAGTTGTTGGTACAGTACGACCTGGTTCTATGAAGATTAAAAATGTTAATGTTGGAGTAGATGATCCAAGTACACCTGATATTGACGAGTCAAAATTGATTGATGAGAATGATATTACTGTAATTGGAGATGTGAACCCATTGGCTACTGGTGGTTTTAATATTTCGGCCCGAGCTTATGGATTTGATCTTTCTGCAGTATTCAGCTATAGTTATGGTAATGATGTTTATAATGCTAATAAAATTGAGTTCACTACAGCAACTCAAAATGGTCAGTATTATAATATGATTGATATTATGGCGGAAGGACAACGTTGGACTAATATTGATGCTAATGGTCAATTGGTAAACGATCCTGCTCAATTAGCATCGATGAATGCCAATACAACCATGTGGTCACCTTATATGACCAGAAGAGTTTTAACTGATTGGGCAATTGAAGATGGTTCTTTCCTTAGAATGAATACGCTGACACTAGGTTATACCATTCCTAAATCATTAACAGAAAAAGTAAGGATTAGTAACTTAAGGTTTTATGCAACTGCTAATAATCTGTTCATCTTGACTAATTATAGTGGATTTGATCCTGAAGTTTCTACAAGAAGAAAAACACCGTTAACTCCTGGAGTTGATTACTCAGCTTATCCAAAGAGTAGACAGTTTATATTTGGTTTAAACCTGAATTTTTAATTGAAGCATTTTCTAGTTATGAAAAGAATAATATATATACTAATCATATTTTTTGCAGGTGTTCTAACATCATGTGAAGATTATTTGGATGCTCCAACTCAATCTACGATGGATGAGTCTTTGATCTTTTCAAAGTTTGAATTGGCAAAGGGAGCTATTGATGGAATAAAAGAACCTATGGGTCAGACCAATTCTTATCGAGGTCGTTTTTTAACCCACTATGGATCAAATACTGATATTGAATGGATTAATTCAACAAGCGCCAGTGCACGTGGTGATTTATCAAGATATATAAATTCTACTACCAATACAGATATGAATCGCGATAATGTGTATTGGGCGATGTTATACAGAGGTATTGAGCGTGCAAATATTTGTATTCGAGGCTTAAGAGCTTATGGAAACCCTGAGCCGGGTAATGAGATGGGACAGTTATTAGGTGAAGCACTTACATTAAGAGCTATTTATTACTCTGACTTATTGAAAGCTCATGGTGATGTAGTTGCTCGTTTTGAACCTATAAGTACTGAAACTCTTTATTTGCCTAAATCAAATAGAGACGTTATTTATAAGCAATTAATCGCCGATCTGGAAGAAGCTGCTACATTAGTGGCCTGGCCAAATGAAACACAACTTACAACAACCACTGAGAATGTAAATAAAGCTTTTGTAAAAGCTTTCCGTGCCCGCCTATGTTTGTGGGCTTCTGGATACTCTCAAAGAGGTGCAACTATCAGTCGTAGCTCAGATCCTGAATTATCTGTATCAACATTATATCCGATTGCTTTACAGGAGTGTAAAGAAATAATGGATCATGATGGTGATTATGTTTCTCTGGAATCTGATTTTGAAACAGTATGGAGAAAAAACTGTGAAGAAGATATCAGTGCTGGAAATGAATCTTTATGGGAAGTTCCATTCTCAGAAGGTCGTGGTCGTCATTTATTTACTTACGGTGTGCTACATGATGAAGCGGATGGTTATACTGCTCAGCCAAGGGGCGGAACCTATGGTCCTCTTCCTAATGTTTTCTATGATTACGATGCTAAAGATACA
Organism: uncultured Carboxylicivirga sp.; assembly: GCF_963674565.1. Lineage (NCBI taxonomy): Bacteria > Pseudomonadati > Bacteroidota > Bacteroidia > Marinilabiliales > Marinilabiliaceae > Carboxylicivirga > uncultured Carboxylicivirga sp. The sequence continues at coordinate 1,823,789 of NZ_OY771430.1, read as the reverse complement.
CGCAGAGACGTAACATGTGTTCCATACGGATGGTATCGTTATGACAATGATAATGGTACAGTTCAACAATTGGAAGGTGTTAATACCTGGTACTTTGGCAAGTGGAGATATGAATGGATGAAAAGAAGGGTGACATCTACCAATGATGATGGATTAAATAAAATCTATATGCGCTATGCTGAAGTAGTATTGATGAGAGCCGAATTGGAAAACGAAATTAATGGTCCAAGTGCTGCAGCTCCTTATCTGAAGAAGATCAGACAACGTGCATTTGCATCTTCAGATTGGTCTTCAAAAGTTGATGATTATGTGAATGCATTCACTACTAAAGAAACTATGTTTGATGCAATAGTAAAAGAACATGGTTATGAGTTTTGTGGTGAAATGGAACGCAAAATGGCCCTTATTCGTTGGGGTTTATTGAAATCAAAAATGGCCGAAGCTAAAGATAAGATGGATAATCTTAGAAATCAGACCGGAGAGTATGCAGATGTTCCTTCTGTTGTATATTATAACGAAAATGTGATAGACAAGACTGTTTTTGGTCTGTCATTTAAATCAGTTGAGTTGGATTGGTATGGATTGGAAAGAGGTGAAACAGATGATAAATCATCTGATTACACTTTCCAGGAAACATGGGTTAGCCCAACTAAGATAGATGATGACAAAATAGCTTCTTTGTATACAAATGATCCGGATCAGAATCAATTTTGGCCTATTTGGCAGGTGTTTATTGATGCAAGTAATGGAATGTTAACAAATGATCCTCTTGAATAAGATTGTTTTATTAAAGAAATTTAAAAATGATACACATGAATAAAGCATTTAAATATATAGGATTGATGGGGGTTGCTGCATTATTTGCACTCAATGCCTGTGATGATAATATTGATCCGGTGATTGAAGAATTAGAGTACGAAAGGATTTTTACGCCACTGGATCTGGAAGCACGAATAAGTAATCAAACCACTGTTTCGTTAAGTTGGCTTAACAATAAAGGTATTGATTCTTATGTGTTAGAGATTAGCGATGATAGTCTTGAATACAGTAATATTATTCACACTGCTGAAATTTTACCAGAAGAAATACCTTATGTGTATGATTTACCAGCAGGAGATAGCCAATATTCTACTCGTGTAAAAGGAGTAAGCAGTACAAATGCCGATTCGAAATGGGCAACATTAGCATTTAAATCTTTGCCCGAAAACCTTTTTAATAATTACGATATCGTAATGACAGGTTTAGGTGAATTAACAATCAGTTGGACTCCTGGTAAAGCGGTAACTTCATTAGTATTCTATACCAGGGCTGGTGTAGAAGTATTTAGTGAAGATATTACAGATGAAGAAATGTCTGCCGGATCAAAGAGTTTAACAGATGTTGCAAATGGAGATTATACTATTCAACTAATGAATGGAGTAAAAACCAGAGGATTTCAGGATTACGTTTTGGAAGGCAGTGTTTTGATTGATTCAGGTGCTGATCTGACTGCAGCAATTACTGCAGCATCGCCTGGCGATGTTATTATGCTTCAGGCAGGTGGACAATATGGTTTTATTGGTGATTTTACAATTGATAAGAGTATCAAAATCAAAGGACTTGACGGTGAATTACCAGTGTTATATTTAACATCAGGTGATCGTATGTTTTATGTTGGGTCAAGTCTAACGCCTTCAGATTCATTGGTTTTTGAAAAACTGCATATGAATGGATATGTCGACTATATTGATGGAGGAAGTCAGATTCGAGGTGTATTCGATATGGAATCAGAGGCGTGTAATATTGGAGCAGTTAAATTCTTAAGCTGTGAATTACGAAACATGGGTCGCCAAGTTATGCGTTTAAGAGGTGGATCTGACCAATATGTTGGTGAATTTGTTATCGATGATTGTATCATTAATGATTTAGGACGTAGCAGTGGTAGTTATGGTGTATTCTGTGCAACAGAAACAAATACCAATGCTGGAGTTGTTAAAATCACCAATTCTACATTGAGTAATTTTGTTTGCCATTTTATTCGTTATGATGATGCTACTTTAGGCAAGAGTATAATAGTTGAGGACTGTACATTTAATAAAGTTCCATTTGCTTCTGGCAGGTACTTAATGGACGTTAGAAATGCAGTTTTATCAGAAGGAATTGAAGTAACAAACTGTATTTTTGGAAATACATCATATGGAGATGAGCCAGCTATATCTGGAATCAGAGCAGCTGACGGAGTATCCGTTTCTGTTTCCAATAGCTTTGCCACAACAGATTTTGTCAATTCTACTTATTCGATTGTTGAAATGTGCTCTTCTACAGGAGGAACATCAACGGAATTATGGGTGAATCCTGATAATGAAGATTTCTCTTTTATAAGCGAAGGAATTGAAGCAGGTGACCCACGTTGGTATTAATATGTACTTATAATTTTTTGGGCGCATCCGAATTGGATGTGCCCATTTTTACTACTCATCTATTATTGCAGTAATTTTACATTGTATTTTATGAAAAGGTATCTTTCAAAGGTTCTATTGTGTTGTTTGATTGTTTTTAGTGCGTGTTCAGATAAAAAGGATTCTAATGAAGAACCTTCTACAATCAAAATAGAGTTTACTAATCCAAATCCGCTATCAGTTGATATTTCAACATATAAGCCTGTCATTTCTGGAGTTATTACATCCGAAAATGCTTTGGTAAGTATCAAAGCGTATAAATTAAATGGTACAACAGAAACTGTTTTAGAAGAAAGTTCTATAAACGATGGAAGATTGGTATACAATTTCAGTTATACAATGTCATATCAAAGCACTACAACCGGTGTAAGGGTTGAGGCTTATGATGAGTTAGGACAGAAAAAAACAGAAACGTTAACCATTAATGTTGAAAGCTCAACAGCTGTTGATCCGCAACCTATTGGAACTGTAGATGCTTTCCCGGGAGCTGAAGGCTTTGGGCGATATACAACCGGAGGAAGAGGTGGTAGAATATTCTTTGTTGAAAATTTGCTGGATGATAATCAACCCGGATGTTTACGTTATGCAATTAATCAGTCGGGTGCCCGAACCATTATTTTTAGGGTGTCAGGAACTATACATTTAAACTCACCTTTGGTAATTAGTCAGAATAATTTAACCATAGCTGGTCAGTCTGCACCTGGTGATGGTATTTGCATTGCAGGTGATTATATGCAGATAAAAGATGATCTAGAAAATGTAATTATCAGATATATTCGTTTTAGAGCAGCCAAAGGAACAGGTGAATATGATTCAGCCTGGGGACGTAACTGTAAAAATATTATTATCGATCACTGTTCTTTCAGTTGGGGTAATGATGAGGTAGCCAGTTTCTATGACAATACTGATTTTACGATGCAATGGTGTATCATCAGTGAGAGCTTTTATCGGTCAACTCATCCCAAAGGAGATCATGGATATGGAGGTATCTGGGGTGGTATGGGAGCTACCTTTCATCATAACCTGATTGCTCATCATACCAGCAGAAATCCAAGATTCTGTGGAGCCAGGTATCACGTTGATACAAGAGATACTGAAATAGTGGATTTTCGAAATAATGTGATTTATAATTGGGGTTATAACAGTAGTTATGGTGGTGAAATGGGGCAGCATAATATGGTGAATAACTACTATAAATCTGGTCCGGCTAATGAAAAATATCCAAACAGAATAGTTGAAATTACAGATGTAAATACTGATTATCCATATTACAGTAAATGGTATATTGATGGTAATTATGTGGATGGTTATCCTGATATCACAGCTGATAATTGGGCTGGAGGTGTTCAAGGGCAGAACGGTACAGTTGTAAAAGCTTATACACCGTTTGATTTTGGTGTTATTAATACTGATTCGCCAGAGGATGCTTTTGTTAAAGTATTGGCAGATGCAGGAGCAAGTTTAGCAAGAGATGTTGTGGATTCGCGTATTGTACATGAAACAGAAATGGGTATAACTACGTATGAAGGAGTTTACGGACCGGGAATTATTGATTCGGAAAATGATACCGAAGGATATCCGGTTTTGGAACAATATAATGAAATAACAGACAATGATAATGACGGGATGAATGATGAATGGGAGTCTGCAAATGGTCTGGATCCAACAGATCCATCTGATCAAAAAGGGAAAACATTAGATAGTAATTTTACTAACCTGGAGGTTTATCTTAATTATTTAATTGAGCAAAAGAATAGTAACTAAATAGTTACTGTTCGCTAATTATGTGTTCTGATTTGACTGAACACTATTATAAGGGAAAACAACACTTCGTATTCAATTTTTATCTGTGGCAGAATACCAATTATTCTGTACGCAATTCCATATTTTTTATCTGAAAAGGGTATTTATTTGCACTTCGATCCTAATAGGCTAGTGACAAACAAACAAAACTAGATATGCAGAAATTAAGTAACGAAACATTAAAACGTGAGGAGTATCCCGTAAAAATTTTACAATTCGGGGAGGGTAATTTTTTAAGGGCTTTTGTTGATTGGATGATCAATAAAGCAAACAAAGAGATTGGTTTTAACAGAGGGGTAGCAATAGTGCAGCCATTAGAGAATGGTTTGGTGCCAATGCTGAAAGAACAGGACTGTCTTTACCATGTAAAGCTCGAAGGGATGAAAGATGGTAACCCAATTACACAAACAGAGTTGGTCGATGCTGTTCAGGATGCATTAAATCCATATAGCGAATACGAAAAGTACCAGCAATATTTTTTAAGTCCTGATCTGGAACTGGTTGTTTCAAACACTACAGAAGCTGGTATCTCAAGAGTGGAGAATGAGGATATTTATGCCAAGCCTCCAAAATCATTTCCGGGCAAGGTATGTCAGTTGTTGTATCAACGATATGAACATTTCAATGGAGCAGCTGATAAAGGCATTACTTTCTTTTGCTGTGAGCTGATTGATAAAAACGCAACAGTTTTGAAGGAGATTGTATTTGAGTTGGCTGAACAAAATAACCTGGGAGAAGGGTTTATTAACTGGTTAAGCGAAAGCTGTAACTTCTGCAGTACTTTGGTTGACCGTATAGTGACAGGTTTCCCAAAAGATAATATCAAAGAGATTCAGTCCGAATTAGGTTACGAAGATAATCTGGTTGTGGTAGGTGAATATTTTCATTTATGGGCTATTGAAGCACCGGATCATGTGCGTGAGCAATTTCCGTTCGACAAAGCGGGTTTAAATGTTGTTTGGTTGAATGATATGACCAAATTCCGCGATAAGAAAGTGCGCATCCTAAATGGTTCACATTCAGCAATGGTTGCCATTAGTATGTTAAGTGGATATCAGACTGTAATGGAAGCTTTCAATGATGAAACTATTTCAGAATTTATCCAGAACATGGTTAGTGATGAGGTTAGTCCTAATATCGCAGGAGACAAAGAGGCGCTCAAAGTTTTTGCAGACGAAATTCTGGAACGTTTCTACAATCCATACATTAAACATTACCTGAAGGATATTTCATTAAACTCTATTTCAAAATGGGTAACTCGTGATTATCCTTCTTTAATTGATTCATGTAATCGTACAGGAGAATTGCCTAAGCGATTGACTTTATCATTGGCCGCCTTGATTACTCTGTATAAAGGTGAATACAACGGTTTATCATTTAATATTACAGATACACCTGAATATGTTGAATTTATCCAGAATGAGTGGAGTAGTGCTAAAAGTGTGGATGAGAAAGTAGAAACTATTTTGGCAAATAAGGACGCCTGGGGTGTTGATTTCACTGCTATTGATGGCCTTATTAATGAAGTAGCGACATATGTTAATGCCATCTTAACAGAGGGTATTGCAACTGTATTGAAAAAAGTAGCATAAATAATGAAGAACAGTATTAAAATTCACCCTGATGACAGTGTGGTGGTTGCACTTGAAGCAATCAGTAAAGGGGATTTGATTTTTGTTGAAGGGAATGAAATTGTGGTGAATGATGATGTTCCACAAGGGCATAAAATAGCGATAAAATCAATCAATAAAGGCGAGCATATATTAAAATATGCCGCCTCAATTGGTATCGCTCAGGCCGATATAAAAGTGGGTGATCATATTCATGTTCATAATTTACGTACCGGTTTAGGTGATAACCTGGCATACTGTTATAATCCAAACAGGAAAGAAATACAAAGTTCTGCTGAAGGATTAACATTCAATGGATATCAAAGAGCAAACGGAGATGTTGGTATTAGAAATGAGTTATGGATAGTGCCAACCGTTGGATGTGTAAATGGTCAGGCTCGCTTAATAGCCAATCAGTTAAAACAGGAAGCTGATTTATCACACATCGATGATGTGGTGGTTTTAGGTCATCAGTATGGTTGTTCGCAGTTGGGAGATGATCATAGTAATACTCAAAGAGCCTTGTCGCAATTAATCAAGCATCCTAACGCAGGAGCAGTTCTGGTATTAGGCCTTGGATGTGAGAATAATCAGATCTCATCATTAAAAGAGGTTATTAGCGATTATAACGAAAGTCGTATTCGATTTTTGATTGCACAGGAAGTAGAAGATGAGGTAGAGGTTGGTCTTGAGATTGTTAAGGAACTTGCCGAATTAATGAAGCAGGATAGCCGTACAGCCCAACCTGTGTCTAAACTACGTATTGGTTTAAAGTGTGGTGGCAGCGATGGTTTCTCCGGTATTACTGCAAATCCTTTACTGGGACGATTTTCAGATTGGTTGGTTGGTCAGGGTGGAACAACTGTTCTGACGGAGGTTCCTGAAATGTTTGGTGCAGAAACCTTATTGATGGACAGGGCTGATTCGGAAAGTGTTTTTGATAAGACTGTTTCGATGATTAATGGCTTTAAGGATTATTTTCGTCGTCACGATCAACCGATTTATGAAAATCCTTCTCCGGGAAACAAGAATGGAGGAATTACTACTCTGGAAGAGAAATCACTGGGTTGTGTTCAGAAAGGTGGTACAGCCATTGTAACCGATGTGCTTGATTATGCTGATCCGATTGTAAAGAACGGACTGAATCTACTTTGGTCACCTGGTAACGATTTGGTTGCAGCTTCTGCACTGGGATTCTCAGGTTGCCAAATAGTGCTGTTTACTACCGGAAGAGGAACTCCATTTGGAAGCTTTGTGCCAACTGTAAAAGTAGCTACTAACACCCAACTGTTTGAACATAAATCCAAATGGATGGACTTTAATGCTGGTGTGCTGGTTGAAGGAGCGGATATGGATGAAGTGCGTAAAGACTTTACAAATTATTTGATTGAAGTTGCTAATGGGAAAAAATTGAATCACGAAATAACAGATTTTAAGGAAATAGCCATTTTTAAAAGTGGTGTTACATTATAAGCGCAATTACAACAACCTGCTTAAATTGTAAATAATACCTGATTGTTATGAAAAAAATAATTCTGACAGCATTTATGTTTTTGCTGACAATGGGAGTGGTAAATGCCACAGACTATTATGTAGCAAAAACGGGCAACGATTCCAATAGCGGAACATCGTTGGATTCACCTTTAGCTAATGTTACAACAGCTATTAGTAAGGCAGTAGCAGGTGATGTAATTTATATTCGTGAAGGAGAGTATAAATACTCTACTAAAATTAGCCTGAGTCGGAGTGGAACTGCTGCTAGTCCTATTCAGATGATGGCTTATCTGAATGAAAAAGTGATCATTGATTTTTCTCAGATGGCTCTTGATAGTGGCAACCGAGGCTTTAGTTTGAGTGGTCAGTATTGGATCATTAAAGGTTTGACCATCCGTAGAGCAGGCGATAACGGTATGTTTATTTCCGGAAGTTACAACACTGTTGAAAACTGTATTTTTTACGAGCATCAGGATACGGGGCTACAACTGGGAAATGGTGCTTCTGAAAATAATATTATCAACTGCGATAGTTACGGAAATGCTGATCCTACTGATTATGGTGATGCTGATGGGTTCGCCTGTAAAATGGATGTTGGGAACAATAATTATTTCTACGGATGTCGCTCTTGGCTGAATGTAGATGACGGTTGGGACGGTTATTTGCGTGGAACAGATGATGTTTATACTGTTTTGGAGAATTGCTGGACCTGGCGAAATGGATATTTCCTGAATGGTACAGATGCAGGTGCTAGTGCTAATGGAAATGGATTTAAAGTTGGTGGGAGCGATGATAAAACGTTGATGCATAATTTTACCCTTATCAATTGTGTTGCTTTCGATAACAAGGCAAAAGGATTTGATCAGAATAACAATAAGGGTGATATGTATTTCTACAATGGAACCTCTTATCGCAATAAGGGAAGTAATTATTCAATCCCATATGCAGTTAATTCAACCAAGGAAGCGGAGGTTGTAAATTGTATTTCAGTTGAAGGAAGCAGCAAAGTAAGTTTGACCTCAAGTGTTTTGCAACAAACCAATAGCTGGAATGGGTTCACCTGTAATTCAGCTGATTTTGTTAGCCTCGATACGACGGGTGTTATAGGTCCGCGACAAGCAGATGGTAGCCTTCCAGATCTGGATGTTTTTAAACTGGTTCAGGGAAGTGATCTGATAGATGGAGGTACTGATTTAGGTTATGATTTTTATGATCAAGCACCAGATTTAGGAGCCTTTGAAACAAATTATAACCAAACTGGAATATTTAGTCCGGTAAATGAAATTGATTACGAACTGGTTTTACATGGTAATCCTGTTACATCTAAAGTGAGATTTAGCTACCAGGCAGGAGAATTACCTTTAAAAGTGACGGTTAATGTAGTGTCTCTTAACGGAAGCATTATCTCAACTACTAATTTGCCGGCTAAAGCATCAAGATGTTATGGTGAAGTTGATATTAATGAATGTTCCAATGGCATGTATATTCTTCAGTTAGTATCGTCAAAAGGAATACAGAGCAAATTGTTTATTAAGCAATAATTACCCATAATTAATAATAGAGAAATGCCTGTGGATTTAATATCTGCAGGCTTTTTTATTGATTATTCAACCCGATTGTAGTAAGAGTAGAATGATTGAATGTGAAAGGAACTTAAAGCATTAAATAGTCCTTCTTTCTTTGAATGAAGCAATCATTTACGGCAATGATTGGTAAACTTATTAAATCTATAATTTGTTGATTTAGGTGTTTAAGGTTTATTATTTATACTTTTTTAGGTTAACTACCCACTATTATTTGCAATATCTAAATGAGAAGCGGTTTCAATATAAAGTTTGATAATGGTAAAAAAAAGCTGCCCAAACGGACAGCCTTAAATCTTTAGTTGGAAAACGGGATTATTTAATAACCTGTATCTTACTTACTTTAGAAACCCCATTGCTAAAGGTTTGCTTTTGGATGTAAATACCTGTATTCAGAGAGTTCTGTTCATCTCCAACATAAACTCCACCAAGGTTATAAAGTTCAGTTTTAACAACTGTACCATTAAAATCAATTCTGTTTATTGACGTTGACACACCATCAACAACAACACCTGTAGGTACGGTAGTTCCAGGTTCAAACTCTCCTGATGTATCCCATGCAATCCAATCCAGGTAACCATCGGTATCATTTGATCCACCATCACCAAATTTAACAACTCTTGACTGGGTACTTTGATTAGAACTACCAGATGCAATTGGAGTTGCATCTTCATCCATAAATGCTTTCCATGCAGTACCGTTCATTGTAATACGGTAGGTATGCCAGGTATTAACAGTTGTACTAACATAAATTGAAGTACCTGCATCGTCCTGTAACTTTACGCGTCCATTGTCATCTTCCAAAAAGATTTTTAATCTTCCGGAATTGGTGTTTACTTCAAACTCAATTCCGTCCGTTCTTGAACCTCCTGTTTTTGTTCTGAACATTACTGTTAATGCATCAGATTTAGCAACACCACTTGTAGTTTCATCAATTTTCCAAGATCCTTTACCTGATGTGTTGGTTGCATCACCTAAACCATGAATGACAGAAAGAGCATCTACAGTTTCAACTGTATAAACGGTTGCTGGTTCACCGGAATCAGAAGTTGCCCACACGGGAGTTGCCTGATCAGGCATAACATCACAAGTATAGATTGTCCATGTTTGAGCATTAACCATTCCTATAAAAAAGCAGCTTAATAAGATTGTAAAGATTTTTTTCATACTGATTTAATTTTAAAAGTTATTATCATAAAATTAAAGCTTATGAATGGTTACAAGGGTGTATATTTAATCGTAAAAAGGGGGGCAAATATCAGAATGATTGTATGTGTATTGCTTTTATAGCCTTGATTGTAAAGGATTCCTTTTTCTAATTAAAATTACTTATGCAAATGTCAAAAAATAAAAAGAGGTAACCGAAAGGTTACCTCTTTTTAGTAAAATATAAATCTATTAACGATCAAATAGACGTTTTAGATGTCGGTCGTAAATGTTTTCGTAAACACACTCACCAATGATATCGGTATGTTTTTTTAGTAATGGTAAGTAAACATCCGATTGTAATGCAGCAAGTTTATATGCTACATGCACTAACTGACGCATGTTTGGATTGTACTGCGGATGGTCCGGAATATGACGAATAGCATTAGCCATATCATCTGCACTCCAGTCGGCTATAGCTTCTTTCGATGGTAATTCATCTGTTTTAATATCAATTACATCAGCGTATGGTGCGCATAGTTCATCTATTTTTGCCAAAGCCTTGCCATATAAATCTTTGATAAACTGCAGAGCATCACCACCAGCCATCGACAAGCCAATAACTTCCTCTAACCATGTTGTTCCCGCTGTTTTTACATGGATTCCCTTATCCATTTTTTTTAGGATATTACCGATGTAGGGATAAATAGAAAATTTATCAGAGCCAGAGTGCACACTTAATTTAATTTCAGCAGGTAAGCCAAACTCAGCCACACATTGATCCAATACATGCAGATCCTGTTCAAATTCTTTTGCAAAATCAAGTGGATTACCTGTATAATCAACACCTTTGTTGAAACGACCTGAGAATTTAGGGGCTATGGTCTGAACAGGGATATTCTCAGCTGCCAGCATCTTTAGTATAAAGAATAACTCAATGGGAGTTTGTGGTTTTGGAACTTCATCCATGGATACTTCAGTGATGAAATTACCTTTTCCTTTGGCATCTTCTATAATTTTATAGATTGCTCCGGCTTTTTGAGCTGCATATAAATACTGACCTGCCAGTTTCTTTAAGTCATCGAGTTTAACCTCAAAAGGTTCATCTATACCGGTAATGGTTACTTTTCCAATATAGATTTCACAACTATTTATAAATGCATCAATGTCAGCGTCTGAGGCTGGTTTACCTATATAGCCTGCAACATCAATGGTGAAAAAGTCAGATGAAGGTAAAAAGCGATCAACTGTATCCAGATTGATATGATCTGCATCTACAAAGTATTGATTATCCCAACCCAGTGCTTTAACACTGGCATCGGCTTCTACACGAACGTCATCGGGATGAGTTCCAATGGTTGTGTGTTCGCGGTTTGATTTGTTCCAGACTGGGCAAATATCATAACCCATATCACGAACTTTCATAACAGCCTTTAGCTGGGCATTGCCCTGGTGACCAAAACGGTCGCCAACACCAAAGGAGTACTTAGATAATTTTTTCATAACTGTTGATTTTATTTAGTTTAACTAATATGCACAAGGCATCAGGATTTTTTTAGTTTGTAATAACCTTGTCTGGAGGCTATTTTTCTTTTCCCTTATTTTTAAAACAATCCCATGTTTTCAGCATTGACAATGTCAATGGGTTGAAATTCTTTTTTTTCAGGAATTGTATTTAAAGTCAGATAATCAAACAGCTTTTTAAATGCTTTCTCAGCTTGTTCAACGGGTCGTTGTCCTATTAAAAATTGAATAACTCTTCGTTGAAGGTAGGTTACATTTTTCCCAAATAATTCATAACCTACCAGAAATATGTCACGTTTACCCTTATTATATAAATATTCGGCAACCGAATATGTTCTTGAACTTGAAACAAGAATGGCACCGATGTTATTGTCTTTATCAAAGATTGGATCCAGTACTTCAGATACTACATTAGCCTGAGCACTTGGTATTTCAATACTTATTTTTTCACCCGTATTAATTCCTGCGTCCATAAAATAGCTCAGAAATCCTTTGTTTCGACTGTTCAGATGCTGCGTATTTTCCAAATCGAGCGACATATTGACAATCAATACATCTTTGTCTTTTGTTATGCCCATGTCAATTAGGCTTGCAGCAACACGCCCACTTTGATATGCATCTTCGCCTAAAAATGTCAGGCAATTGGTGTTATTAATGAAAGTATCAATAAAAACATAGGGAATATTTTCATCATCCAGTAAATGACAAAAAGTATCCGATTCCTTTTTCATTATAGGAGCAAAAATAACTCCGTGAGGCTGCCAATCCAGAATAGACTTTGTTTTGTCTTCAAAGTCAGAAGTATTATACATCTCATAACGGTAAAACTGTGTCTGAACCGTAAATGGCTGAACTGCCTCAACACCATTTAGTATCCCCTGTGGATGTTTATCCCAGAAGAGGTTGTCGCCATAACTTTGAGGTATCAAAACGGCAATGCGATAAGCAGTTGAAGATTTTAGTACACGAGCTGCAATATTTGGCTGATATTTCAACTCTTTCGCAATCTCTAAAATACGGGTTTTAGTTTCAGCTTTAACCTCGCCACGATTATGTAATACTCTGTCAACTGTACCAATAGAAACACCTGCTTTTTCAGCAATGTCCTTTATTCGTGTCTTTCTGCCGTTCATAGATTCTGAATGGAAACCGGGAGTATTCAAATCTCCCGGTTCTTTATAAATTGAAATAGTATTGAATAATCAAAGATGATTATTCAACAACGATTGGCTTGTAATGTGGAACTAATGATTTCATTATAACCCATCCAATAAGGTAGGCAACCGCACAAATTGAGAAGATAATCAGGTAACCAGATGGTTTTCCTTCAAATCCGAATAATCTCATTTTAGATTCATCTGCAAAATCAAATAAAAGACCTGATCCTTTATTAATCATTGCAGAACCGATACCTCCGGCCATACCACCAATACCTGTAATAGTAGCAATGGATGATTTTGGGAACATATCACCAATGGTAGAGAAGATGTTAGCCGACCAGGCCTGGTGTGCAGCACCGGCAATACCAATGATGATGATAGGGAACCAGTATGAATAAGCTCCTAATGGTTGAGCCAACAAAGCAAGCAGTGGGAAGAAGGCAAAGATTAACATTGACTTCATTCGTCCCGCATAAGGGTTCATTCCTTTTTTATCAACAAAATAAGTTGGTAACCAACCACCAATGATTGATAATAGTGTGATAGCATACAAAACAAATAACAACACCTGGGCCATGGTAGTATCTGAGGTTAATCCATATACATCACTGATATATGCTGGAGTCCAGAATAAATAGAACCACCAAACACCATCAGTCATAAACTTACCTACGATGAAAGCCCATGTTTGCTTATACTTAAAGCTATTCCAGAAGCCAATTTTATTTCCGGCTTTTTCTGTATCAACAGAATGTTCTTTAATCACTTCTTCATCCTGGTTGATATAAGCTAACTCAGCAGCATTTACTTTTGGATGCTCATTTGGTTTTTTATACATAAATACCCAGAATCCCATCCAGATAAAACCAAGCACACCGATTACTATAAATGCCATTTCCCATCCAAAATAATGAGCTATAACAGGCACTGAAATAGGAGCTGCTAAAGCACCTACAGTAGCACCGGCATTAAAAATACTGGTTGCATAAGCACGGTCTTTCTTCGGAAAGAATTCTGCAGTAGCTTTAATAGCTGCCGGAAAGTTACCTGCTTCACCAATGGCCAGCACAAAACGCGCAAAAATAAAGAGGGTCACACTTACACTGACTATGAGTCCAACATCTTTTACCTTTTCTATTGCATGCAGCGCTCCTTCGAATCCTACAAACCATTCTCCTGCCACGATACCTGATGTAGCAATACCACAGAATGCATGTAGTACGGCACCTACAGACCATACTCCAATAGCCCAAAGGAATCCTTTTCTAGTATCCATCCAGTCGACAAATCGACCGGCTACTAAAAGTCCGATAGCATAAAATATGGAGAACAATGCGGTAATATTACCATAGTCTGAATCTGTCCAGTGGAATTCAGGTGCAATAAAGTCCTTCCATGTCAACGACAGAACCTGCCTGTCTAAGTAATTGATTGTTGTTGCAAAGAACAACAGTGCACAGATTGCCCATCTGTAGTTTGTCATTTTGTTTTGGTTACTAGCCATTTAGTTAGTTATTTAAGTTTATACATTATAAGTCGTCGATGCCGTATCACCACCTCTTCCTGTCCAGTTAGTATGGAAGAATTCGCCACGAGGCTTGTCAATTCTTTCATAAGTATGAGCGCCAAAATAGTCGCGCTGAGCCTGTAGCAGGTTGGCAGGTAAACGTTCACATCTGTATCCGTCAAAATAATTTAAGGCAGTTGTTAAAGCAGGAGCCGGAATACCGTTAGTTAAGGCAGCAGCAGCTACTCTTCTCCAACCCGCCTGTGCTTTTTCAACTTTTTCTTTAAAGTAAGGATCCAGTAACAAGTTAGAAAGTTCGTTGTTATTATCGAATGCCTCCTTAATCTTACCTAAGAAAACAGAGCGAATAATACATCCGCCTCTCCACATCAAAGCAATACCTCCGTAATTTAATTCCCATCCGTATTCTTCTGCAGCAGCACGCATCAAGGCATACCCTTGTGCATACGATACAATTTTAGATGCAAAGAGAGCATCACGTAGATCGTCGATCAATTGTTTTTTATCGCCAGTGAATGATGGTGTTGGTCCGCTTAATATTTTTGATGCAGCAACTCTTTCTTCTTTAATAGCTGATAAACAGCGAGAGAATACAGCTTCACCAATCAAGGTTAATGGAATACCCAGGTCAAGGGCTGCAACGCCAGTCCATTTGCCGGTTCCTTTTTGTCCTGCAGTATCCAGAATTTTATCTACTAATGGAGATCCATCTTCATCTTTAAATGCAAGAATATCACGGGTAATTTCAGTCAGATAACTATCCAGATCACCTGTGTTCCACTCTTTAAATACTTCATGCATTTCATCAGCCGACATACCCAACATATCTTTCATAATCTGATAGGCTTCGGTAATTAACTGCATATCACCGTATTCAATACCGTTGTGAACCATTTTTACAAAGTGACCGGCTCCGTCTTCACCTACCCAGTCGCAACATGGTGAGCCATCCTCAACTTTAGCTGCAATAGCCTGGAAAATAGGTTTCACCAAAGGCCATGCTTCTTTCGAACCACCAGGCATGATGGAAGGGCCTAATAATGCTCCTTCTTCACCACCAGATACACCGGTTCCGATATAAAGAATACCTTTTTCCTGGAGATATTTAGTGCGTCGGTTAGTATCAGGGAAATGAGTGTTACCTCCATCAATTAAAACATCTCCTTTTTCGAGATAAGGAAGAATCGATTCGATGGTCGTATCGACTGCTGGTCCTGCTTTAATCATCAACATGATTTTACGTGGACGTTCAATTGACGCAACAAATTCTTCAAGGGTATGTGCTCCCCTGATATTTTTATCTTTACCACGGTTGGCTAGAAAGTTATCTACTTTTTCGGTTGAGCGGTTGAAAACACTTACAGTAAATCCTTTGCTTTCCATGTTTAGAACCAGGTTTTCGCCCATTACAGCCAATCCAACTAATCCTATGTCTGATAAATTTTTCATTTTCTTGAAGGTTATTTTTATTTATTAATCTTTAAATCGATCTGGGTGAGCCCAAAGACCCATAGCCGGATTGGAAATATAATAAATTTCTTCTCCATCAGGTAGTGTATTGAATCCATCTACTAACTTTTCCGGATTATATCGAGCTATCATCTCGTCCAGAGGAGCATATTTAAAGTTTACAGATTCAATCTCATCTTTTGTCAAATGGCCTGGGCAGTAGGTGATTGAGAAACGTCCTTCGCTACTTCCGTGCATTAAATGAGCGGCAGCACCTAGGTTGTTTTTTAAATCATCATTTTCTTCGATGGCTTTTAAAGTTGCAGGAGTTCCGCAGTAGCCATATTTGCGAATTAACTGATCAATGGTAGCATCTTCACCAAATTCTTTTAGTGCTGGTGCCAGTACAATTAATTCGGCATTGTCTGCCAGGGCCATTCTGGTTCGATACACACTTTTATTACCTAGCCATGTGCTTTTAAACTCAGACGGATCTAAGTAAACAACCACTTTTTTAAGCGGTTGTTCAACCATTTTAAAATTAACCTTTAAGGATAATGCTGCAGCCAATTCAAAAACTTTAACATTATCTCCTATAAATAATCCACGAGTGACTGATTTGCCACTGTCGTCTTTACCTATTACTGTTAAAACATAGATGATAGGCAGGTGATTAGTAAAATTATCTGAAGCGTAGTTCAGCAATTGGCGAACTGGAGATTGCGTACGACCCATGATCCGTTCCATACCATAAGCTGCTCCCACAAAATGACTTTTGTTGATGCCTTCAGATCCTCCTGTACCTACAAATATGTTTTTGTTATAATTAGCCATTCCTATTACTTCGTGAGGAACCACCTGACCAATGGATAGGATCAGATCATGTCCGCCATCAAGTAATAATTTATTTACCTGTGCTGGCCAGGTATAGTTAACCAGTCCTTCTGTTGCTTCAGAAACATATTCGGCAGGAATCTCTCCAACCGTTACAATGTCGTTTCGCCAGTCATGCACTCTGAAGAGCGATGCCGGAACATCCTGAAACATATGGTTGATTTCTTCTGCAGTCATTGCTGCATGTGTTCCAAGAGCAGGTAAAACATCTTTTAGCTTATCGCCAAAATACTCATAAGTGAAGGTTGTTAGTTCACCGGCCTTGGAATGAAATCTTGTATAATCGGGAGGAATTGCCAGTACTTTTTCCTTGTTACCCAGTTTTGTCAAGGCTTCAAACAAACCTTTTTTCAAATCTGCATCACTGAGTACTGTATTTTCCGATCCTTTTTGATAGTAAATCATTGCTGTTGTTTTAAGAGTACTGATTAACGTTGAACTCTTGCGTTTCCTTCCCAGACACTCCATACCATAGCTTCGTCAGCTGGTTGAGCATAATCGGTAAGGAAGGTAGTTGCCAGGGCTCCGGAGGCCCATCCGAACTGCATAGCTTTTTCAGCTGGCATTTCTTTTAAAACACCATAAAGTAAGCCACCCACAAAACCATCTCCGCCACCGATACGATCCAAAACCGTAATCTGACGTGGTTCAATAACATGCCAGTTGGTATCCTCCAACATAATAGCGCCCCAAAGATGTTGGTTGGTGCTGATTACTTCGCGCAAAGTTGTGGCAAAAATGGATGCGCCCGGATAAGTTGCTTTAACACGGGTGATCATTTCTTTGAAACTATCAATTTTTGATTGTAATCCTTCGCCACCTGCTTCGGGTCCTTCAATTCCCAGGCATAATTGGAAATCTTCTTCGTTACCCACTAAAATATCGGAAACAGATGCAATCTCTGAAAATATCTCTCCTAATTCTTTCTCACGACCTTTCCAGAATGTAGCTCTGTAATTTAAGTCAAAAGCAATTCGTGTTCCGTGTTTTTTTGCTGCTCTTGCCAATTCAAGGCAAAATTCACTGGTCTCAGGCGAAAGGGCAGCTATCAAGCCTGAAAGATGTACAATCTGTACACCATCCTGACCAAATAATTTTTCAATATCAAAATCCTTCACACTTAATGTTCGACCTACTTCACCGGCACGGTCGTTCTGTACACGTGGTCCGCGTGAACCATATCCGCTATCAGCAATATTAAACTGATGACGGTATCCCCATGGCCCTCCCTGAGGTACTTCCGGCCCCTCAAAGTCCATATGACGGCCTTTGAGGTTGCTTTTAATAAACTCAGCAATGGGGCTTCCCTGAACAAACTTTGTTAATACTTTTACCGGTAAACCCAGGTAAGAAGCAATGCTTGCTACATTGGTTTCGGCACTGGTGGCATACATGGTAAATTGATCGCTGCTGTAAACGGGCTGGCCGTTTGGTGGAGTAATGCGAACACCCATACTGGTGGGTACTACCAGAGCATATTTGCAGTTGTTTTTCAATTGTATACTCATTGTTTTTCTGATCTAAGGGTTTGATAGTATTTACATTTGTCTGGGAAGATAGCAGTAAATGGCATTTCACCATCTACTGCCATGAGTTTACTTCAATAATTGCAATTTATTTTGTTTAAACGCCACTAAAGGCGCTGAAACCTCCATCAACGGGAACAACAACGCCGGTAACAAATTTGGACCAGTCGGAAACCAAATATAATAAGGTTCCTGCCAGTTCTTCT
This sequence comes from uncultured Carboxylicivirga sp., assembly GCF_963674565.1. Lineage (NCBI taxonomy): Bacteria > Pseudomonadati > Bacteroidota > Bacteroidia > Marinilabiliales > Marinilabiliaceae > Carboxylicivirga > uncultured Carboxylicivirga sp. The sequence goes on along the minus strand of NZ_OY771430.1, from coordinate 1,805,428 downwards.
GCATCACCGTAGCGTCCCATAGGTGTGTTATTAATAATTTTCTGTCCGCGAGGTGTTGGCGATTGAGTTTGCTCATCAACCAACAAAAAGCGATTTTGGTTAGTTAAGAAAAAACCAGGGGCAATGGCATTAACTCTGATTCCTGTTTGAGCAAAATGAACTGCCATCCACTGCGTGAAATTGTTAATAGCAGCCTTAGCTGCAGAATATGCCGGGATTTTGGTTAATGGTGTATAACTGTTCATCGAAGAAATATTGATGACAACCCCGTTTCTTTTCTCCAGCATATCTTTTGTAAAAATCAAAGAGGGTAGGAGTGTCCCTTTGAAATTAAGATCGAATACATTATCGAAACCTTCCATCTGTAAACCATAAAAGGTTTTTTCAAGGTCAGAAATGTTTTCTTCTGTAATCATCTCAGCCTGTGTTGTGGCTGAAGCAGAGTTTCCTCCTGCACCGTTTATCAGATAGTCGATGGTGCCTAATTCGTTGTGGATGATTTCCAATGCTTTTACAAGTGATTCCTTGTTTAAAACATCGGCAGAGATACCAATTGATTTAGAACCTGTTGCATCTTCAATTCCTTTGGCAACCTTATCAGCTGACTCCTGATTACGATTTAAAATGGCTGTTTTAACTCCTTTAGTGGCTAAACCATGTGCCATGGCAGAACAGAGTATTCCTGAACCGCCGGTAATTACCGCTACTTTGTTTTTTACATTTAATTCCATGGATTAATTCTTTACTTCTTGGATATTAGCTATCAATTCTTTCACTTTATCAGCAAGGGCAGAATAGTTTTTAGCGTCCATAATATCCTTTGGAAATAAGTTAGATCCCATTCCCACACAGGTTACTCCTGCATCAAACCATTTTTTCAGGTTATCTTTTTCAGTGGTAACCCCTCCTGTAGGCATTATGTCAGTCCAAGGCATTGGAGCCTTAACTGCCTTTACAAAAGATGGTCCTCCAACTTCCGACGCAGGGAATACTTTAACTACTTCTGCACCTAGTTCTTGTGCTTTATTAATTTCTGAGATGGTACCACAACCTGGAGACCACATAATTTTTCTGCGGTTACAGATACGGGCCATGTTTTCATTCAATAATGGTGAAACAATAAAGTTAGCACCCGACTGTATGTATAAGGCTGTAGTTGCTTCTTCAACAATTGATCCGGCACCTAAAATCATGCCCGGCAATTCTTTTAAAGCATACTTGTTTAGTTCGCTGAATAGTTCGTGCGCAAAATCACCACGATTAACGAATTCAAAAACGCGAATTCCACCATCATAACATGCTTTTACAACATTTTTGCACACTTCTATGTCGGCATGAAAAAATACTGGTACAACACCGGTTTCTTTCATCGCCATAAATACTTCTGTTCTGGAATATTTTGCCATTTTTTTATCAAATTAAACAAGCCGGAGCAAGTATATGTTAACAAGCTCCTCCAAGAAATTACTGTACTCCGACTTGTTGTAATCAAGCATTTTTTTTATTTAAGTCAAAAGTTGAAAATCAAATTTTAAAAGTCAGGCTTAAAAGATATTAATCATTAAAGATTTTTCCTGGAGGTAACAACTGTTTTTCCAAGTATCTTCTTTAGTTCATCAGATTCGGATATTAATTGCTCTAATTCGTTTATCAGATTATTATCCATACTATTGGTTTCTTTGATTATTCTTAACCAATAATTACTTTCTCTCATCTCTTTTAATGCCAGCTCAACCTTATATATAAAATCGGCTTTCGATGAACCCGCTCGAGCTTCTTCGTAATTAGCTCCGGAAGATGTAGCTGATTTAGCCAATTGATACCTAATCACTTTGTTTTCGGTATCGTAAGGTATTTTCTTTAAGAATTTTATTGTCTTAACAGCAAATTCAAATAGCCTTTGGCTTAAATCATTCATGACTGAGATCTTCCTGGTATTTACATTTTAACTTTTGCCTTTTAACTTTTTAATTTAGACTTTTATCGTGAAACTCTACCTGAAGCGTCGCCACCCATTAATTTCTCTACCTCTTCTACTGATACCTGGTTGAAATCACCCGGAATGGTATGTTTCAAACAAGATGCAGCTGTAGCAAAGTTGATGGCTTTTTGGTCATCGCCTTCATATGCAATTAAACCATAAATTAAACCACCCATAAAAGAGTCTCCACCCCCTACACGGTCAACAATGTGAGTAATTTGGTAGGTAGGTGCCTGAAATAGGTTTTCACCATCGTAAATTACACCCGACCAGCTGTTGTGATTAGCACTTACCGATCCACGAAGGGTAGTAATTACTTTTTTAACGCGTGGGTATAATTTCATTATCTGTTGCGATACGCTGCGATAAGCTTCAGCTTCAACGTGGCCTCCAGTTATATCAACACCTTCAGGTTTAATTCCCAATACCATTTCAGCATCTTCTTCATTACCTAAAACAATGTCGCAACCAGCAACTAATTCAGGCATTACTTCAGAAGCTTTTTTGCCATATTTCCAAAGGTTTTTGCGATAGTTTAAATCACAGGTAACAGTAACTCCCATTTTATTGGCAACCTGAATGGCTTCCAGACATGCATCAGCAGCTCCCTGAGAAACAGCAGGTGTAATTCCTGTCCAGTGGAAGTAATCTGCATCCTTCAATATTTCTTCCCAGTTAAACATTCCTTTTCCAACTTCTGAGAAGGCTGAGTTAGCTCGGTCGTATACAACTTTGCTGGCTCGAGCCACTGCTCCTGTTTCAAGGAAATAAATACCTAATCGATCTCCAACGTGAAGAATTTTGTCGGTATTAACACCGTACTTTTGAAGATCCATCTGGCACGATTTACCAATATCGTTGTTTGGTAAGCGGGTGACAAATGAAACATCTACGCCATAGTTGGCAAGTGATACAGCTACGTTAGCTTCGCCACCACCAAAGGTAGCTTCAAATGATGTAGCTTGAGTAAAGCGCTGGTAACCAGGGGTAGCCAGACGTAACATGATTTCTCCAAAAGAGACTACTTTCTTTGACATTTCTATTAAAAATTAAAGTATGTTTTTGCGTTTTTATAGGAAACTCCTTCAACCATTTGCTTTAAGATAGATTCATCATTAGGAATCATACCTTTTTCAACTTCCTTACCCAGGTGATTACAAACAATTCTGCGGAAATACTCGTGACGAGGGTATGATAAAAAGCTACGACTGTCGGTTACCATTCCAACAAAGCGACTCAATAATCCCAATGCAGAAAGGTCTAACAGGTGTTTTTCCATACCTGTTTTTTGATCAAGGAACCACCATGCTGCTCCATATTGTACTTTACCAACTGTAGATCCATCGTTGAAATTACCACACATGGTAACCATCATCTCATTATCAGCCGGATTTAAGTTGTAAAGAATGGTTTTTGCCAACTGATCAGTGGTATCCAATAAGTTCAGGAATTGCGACATTTTAAGTGCATTCTGAGAATTATTGATTGAATCCCAACCTGTGTCGGCTCCCATTATGTTGAATTTACGGGTGTTGTTGTTACGTAAAGCTCCTACGTGGAATTGCTGTGTCCAACCACGTTTGTGATTTAACTTGGCCAATTCAGCCATTACGCAACAGCGGTATTTTTCAGTTTCTTCTTCGTCGATTATTTTGCCAGCCATTAATTTCAGGAAGATTGCATTAACTTCCTCTTCTTTATAAGCAGTAAAGAAAAAACGGTCTGGTCCACTGTCAGAAGCACGGGCACCTAGTTCATGAAAATATGCATGACGACGATCCAATGCTTCAATCAAATCTGTTAAAGATGAGATGGATACATCAGCAACTTCTCCTAATTTCTCAATGTATGCTTTGAATTGAACAGGATCTTCTGTTTTAATAACATTATCGGCACGATAGGTTGGCACGACTTTAATATGATAACCTTCTTCTTTTAATTGTTTGTGATAACGAAGATCGTCGGCAGGATCATCCGTTGTGCCAACTACTTCCACATTCATCATCTCCAAAAGTTTTCTGGTACTGTAGTCTGGAGTTTGAATCATTGCTTTGGTAGTCTCAAAGATTTTTTCAGCTGTAACCGGAGAAAGTAAATCTGTGATATTAAAATAACGGGCAAGTTCCAGATGTGTCCAATGATAAAGAGGATTACCTGCTGTGTAAGGAACTGTTTCAGCATATTTCATAAATTTTTCCTTACCTGATGCGCTGCCGTTGCAATAATGTTCGTCTACGCCGTTAATACGCATTGCACGCCACTTGTAATGATCACCTTCCAGCCATATTTGTCCCAGACTGTCGAACTGACGATCCTCAGCAATAAACTGTGGATTTAAATGACAATGGAAGTCAATGATTGGTTGGTTCTCTGAATACTCGTGGTATAATTTTTTTGAAGTCTCGGTTTCCAAAAGGAAATCCTTGTGTATAAATGGTTGCATCATCTAAAAAGATTTGAATTGTCATTAGCCGTTAACGAACACGAAGATGCAACGCAAAATTTATTTTTGCAATATTTACGATGAAAATTTTTTTGGTTAATATATTTAAAATACAGGAAATGAGAAAGATAAAATTTTAATTTAAAATGAATTTTATTTAGCTGTAAATCACTCGAATGAATTATTCAAATGTTTTAAGTTGAAAAAATATTGAGATAAAACTTGTTTTGTGTGCAAACGATTGTATTTTTGTATTGCTTTAATGTGAATAGCATTTATTAAGGCAAAAATTAATTGCTGATTATAGTATATAACTAATGAAAAAAGTAACCATAAGTGATATTGCCAGGAAATTAAATATGACAGCTTCTACTGTTTCGAGGGCTTTGGCAAATAATACACGGGTTAGTGAAAGTACACGGGCAAAAGTGCAGGAGACAGCCAGGGAGATGGGGTATCAGCCGAATGTTATGGCAGCTTCGTTGCGCAAAGGAACAAGTGATTCCATTGGTATGATTGTACCACGAATCAATCGTCATTTCTTTAGCAATGTAATTAGTGGAGTTGAGGAAATATTAAATCCAGCCGGATATAATCTGGTAATTATTCAAAGTGGTGAAATGCTCAGCAGGGAAGTAAAGGCGGTGGAGTCTCTGTTGCAGAACAGGGTTGGAGGGATTATTATTTCTTTATCGCTTCAAACCAACAATTTTGAACATCTTCAGGAAGTAATTAAACACAATGTGCCGTTGGTTCAATTCGACCGCGTTACAAAAAGTCTTCCCGGATCAAAAATAACTAACGATAACTACACGGGAGGTTATCTTGCAACACGTCACCTGATTAAATGTGGATTTAAACATATTGCGCATTTTAGTGGAAGTTATAAGTTAAGAGCTTATCGCGAACGAAAGGCTGGTTATATAGCTGCTTTGGAAGAAGCGGGTATGAAAGTGGATGAGAAATTGATTGTGGATGATGTAATTACTCGTGATGCAGGTTATTCTCATATTCATAAACTAGTAATGCGCAGTAGTGCTGATGCTGTATTTTGTGCTGGTGACTATAGTGCTCTGGGTGCCATGGAAGGGTTGAAGTCTCTTGGTTATCATATTCCGGATCAATTTGGGATTGTTGGTTTTGCAAATGAACCATTTTCTGAATTAATGGATCCTGCGTTATCTTCTGTTGAGCAAAATGCATTGGAGATGGGGAATAAGGTTGCCGCAGCTATGATAAAAGCTATTCAAAAGGAAGAAGTGCCGGAAGAAGAAGTTATACCTGTTCGGTTTATAGGTAGAAGCTCTTCATGGAAAGATTATAGATAACTAAAAATAAAATATTATGAGTTTAGAACTTCGTTATGCAGTACATCCTCAGGATGCTAAATCTTATGATACAGAGCGTATCAGAAAAGAATTTTTGATTGAAAAAGTAATGGTTCCCGGCGAAATTAGTCTGGTTTATTCGATGTACGACCGTTACATTGTGGGGGGTGTAGTGCCTACGGAAAAGCCAATTAGCCTGGGATCGTATGATGAGTTGAAGGCTGAATATTTTCTTAACCGTCGCGAAATGGGAATTATCAACGTTGGAGGTAGTGGAACAGTTACTGCTGACGGTGTTGAATATAAATTAGAATATAAAGAGGCTTTGTACTTGGGTAGTGGCATTAAAGATGTTGTTTTTGTCTCAGCTGATGCTTCAAAACCAGCTCATTTCTACGTTAATTCAGCTCCTGCTCATAAGTCTTTACCTTCTAAGCATGTTACTTTGAAAGATGCTAATGTTTTACAATTGGGTACATTGGAAACTTCAAATGAACGTCAGATCAATCAGCTTTTAGTTAAAGAAGTAGTTGAGACTTGTCAGTTGCAAATGGGTATGACAGAATTGAAACCTGGTAGTGTTTGGAATACTATGCCAGCTCATACTCACAATCGTCGTATGGAAGCTTATTTCTATTTCGAGGTACCTGAAAAACAAGCGATCTGTCACTTTATGGGGCAACCAGATGAAACACGTCATATCTGGATGCAGAATGAACAAGCTGTGTTGTCTCCTTCATGGAGTATTCATAGTGCGGCTGGTACATCTAACTATATCTTTATTTGGGGTATGGCCGGTGAGAATCTTGATTATGGCGATATGGATATTCGTCAGCCAAACGAATTAAAATAATATTATTACATGAAATATGAGGGTAAATACGATGAGTTGCCGGTTACAAAAGTAGCTGATGGCATTGAGCGTAGAATAGTCAAAACAGATCATCTGATGATGGTGAATGTTGAATTTACAGACGGACCAACTGAAAATCCGGATCCATTCCATTCCCATCCTCATGAACAGGTTTCCTATATGATCGAAGGTGAAATTTACTTGTTGGTGGGAGATGAGGAAAAGGTGCACCTTAAGGCGGGTGACCATTTTGCGATACCGTCAGGTGTTCCTCATACTATTCAGCGGTTAACTCCGATTGTTAGACTCATTGATTGTTTTACCCCTTTACGAGAAGATTTTTTATAAAATTTATTGCATAAAATGATACAAGAATTATTTGACTTATCAGGAAAAGTAGCCCTTATTACCGGTGGAACACATGGTATTGGTATGGCTATCGGTAAAGTGTTAGGAAAAGCAGGTGCTAAAATCTGTGTGAATGACCTGGCTGAAGATAAACTGGAAGCTTGTAAAGCGGAATATGCCAAGGATGGTATTGATGTTTATACATTGGTTTTCAATGTTACAAACGAGGCTGATGTTGATAAAGGAATCACTCAGATCGAGAATGAAGTTGGACCTGTTGATATCCTTGTAAATAATGCCGGAATTATTAAGCGTATTCCTATTTTGGATATGCCTATTTCAGATTTCCAACAAGTAATTGATGTTGACCTGGTTGCTCCATTAATTGTTGCTAAACGTGTTGCTCCTAAGATGATTGAGAGAAAAGGAGGTAAAATCATCAATATGTGTTCGATGATGAGTGTTTATGGACGTAATTCAGTTTCGGCTTATGCGGCTGCTAAAGGTGGACTAAAGTTGTTAACAGCCAATATGTGTTGCGAATGGGCTAAGCATGGTTTGCAAATTAATGGAATTGGTCCTGGTTATATCGCAACCTCTCAAACGGCTCCAATTCGTGAAAATGGTCATCCTTTTAATGATTTAGTTATGACTCGTACTCCTGCCGCACGTTGGGGTGAGCCTGAAGATATAGGAAATGCTGCATTGTTCTTGGCATCAAAGGCCAGTGAATTCGTAAATGGTCATGTGTTGTATGTTGATGGAGGTATTTTGGCCAACTTTGGTTATGTAAAAGGCGAAAATGATCTTGACTAAGATGAACAAATTTTTTCCAATTATAGCAATTGCATTGGTCCTTGTATTGTCAAGATGCAGTGCCCCAGTGCCAACAGTTACAGTGACGAATCCGGCTGATTTCAATCGTGTAATTGAAACGGTGGAAGTGAAGCTGGCTGATGTTAATATTCAAAATGGAAAAGCGATTGTAATCGATCAGGAGTCAGATAAAGAAGTTTTAAGTCAGTTGATTGATACAGATGGAGATGAAGTGTCAGATGTTGTACTGTTTCAGGTTGAATTAAAGGCTAATGAATCGAAAAGCTTTTGGGTAAAAGAAGGTGAGAGTTCAATAGAGCCTACAGAGGTGAAAACATTTGCTCGCTTTGTACCTGAGCGTACTGATGATTATACCTGGGAAAATGATCGCGTTGCATTTCGTACATATGGTCCTGAGGCACAACGAATGATTGAAGAGAATATTCCAGGAGGAACGTTAAGTAGTGGAGTTGATTGCTGGTTGAAGAAAGTGGATTATTCAATTATCGATAAATGGTATGCTGGTTATCTGAATGATCATATGTATTATCACAGTGATCATGGTGAAGGATTGGATAATTATCACGTAGGAACCAGTCGAGGTTGCGGTGGTACAGGAGTTTATAAAAATGGAGTGTTGTATACTTCAAAAAACTTTGTAGCATACAAGAGTTTCTTTAACGGACCTGTTTCAACAGAATTTGAACTGGATTATAAGCCTTATGATGTCGATGGAGCAATGGTGAAAGAACGAAAAGTTATCTCCATAGATTTGGGTAGTAACATGACCAAATTTGTTGTGTACGTTGAAGGTGCTGATACATTAACATCTGGTGTTACATTTCACGACCGTAAAGGAACTTTTTCGAGCAATGATGAATTGGGATGGATTAACTGGTATGCTCCTCATTTTGGCGAAGAGATCAGTAATGCTATTGTTGCTTCTTCTGATTATTATGCGGGCCATTCAAAAATTGAAACAGACGTGCCTGATGCAAGTCAAGGTCTGTTGCATTTAAAAGTTCTTGATGGTAAAGTTGAGTTTTATTCAGGATTTTTCTGGAGTGGAAGTAAGCAATTTGAAGGTAATGAGCAGTGGGAAGCTTATTTAAATGTATTTGCTAAATGTTTGAATACTCCTTTAAAAGTTGAAGTGAAATAATTCAATAATCAAATAATGATAAGACCCGATTCTGATGCAGGATCGGGTTTTTTATGTTTTAATAAATAAATTTTTTAAGAAAAGATGCATCTTTTACAAATAACACTTACCTTTGACCATACCAGAACAGAACACATAAAATAAAAGTTTAGATGATGGAGTTTAGTATAAATCCTGCAAGTGATATTCCCAAATTTCAACAATTGGTTGATCAGGTAATAAATGCACTTGCTGAAAATAAATTGTTTGAAGGGGATCAGTTGCCGTCAGTGAATCAGATTTGTCAGACTTATAAATTGTCGCGTGATACAGTATTTAAAGCATATGGGATTCTCAAGGAACAAGGTGTGATTGAATCGGTGCCCAATAAAGGTTACTTTGTTGCTAAAGAGGGGCGTAAGGTGTTTTTGTTTCTGGATACATTGAAAGCTTATAAGGAGGTTTTGTACGGTAGTTTTGTTAAAAATCTTGACAAGGATACCATTGCGGACGTACATTTTCATCATTATAATATTGATGTTTTTAAAAAGTTAATAACCGAAAGTCGTGGGAGGTATAGTAAATATATTATTATGCCATTTGCTCATAAGGGAGTGGAAGAGGTGGTAAGCATGTTGCCTGCTGATAAGACCCTTATTATTGACTGGGATACAAATATTAAAAGTATTACCAATAAGTTATATCAGGATTTTGGACAGGCTGTTATTGAAGCTTTGTCGGAAGCAGAGCATTTGCTAAGGAGGTATAATAAACTGATAATGGTGTATCCTGAATTTACTAATCATCCCAAAATCACGGTAGACTATTTTAAGCAATATTGCAACGAAAAGAAATTTGATTACAATGTTTTACAGGATTCTAGTGCTTTAAATGTGAAGGCTGGAGAGATGTATTTTAGCGTAAGTGATCGAATACTTGGTGAGATACTGGAACAGTGTAGAGAAAAGAAATTGGAGCCGGGCGTTGATGTTGGAATTTTATCGTATAACGAAACGCCGATGAAGAAATTTATTTATAAGGGTATCTCTGTTATCTCTACTGATTTTAAGCTAATGGGACAAAAGGCTGCAGCTTTTGCTTCGGAAGATATGAAGATGGATTTTTGTGTGCCAACTAAAATATTTTTCAGAGAATCATTGTAGACATAAATCTTTTTTATAGCTTTGGACCATACCACAACAGAACGGAACACTAATAAAACGCAATATGTATTCACTAGGTTTTGACATAGGAAGTTCTTCAGTAAAAGTTGCATTGCTGGATGTAAATACCGGTAAGGCAGTTGATTCAGCTTTCTATCCGAAAGAAGAAATGGCTATTTCTTCACCTCAGCCCGATTGGGCAGAACAGCATCCGAATGATTGGTGGGCTAATTTAAAATTAGCATTAAAGGATGTGCTTAATAACTCAAAATTAGAGGTTACTCAAATTAACTCAATTGGAATCTCATACCAGATGCACGGATTGGTAGTGGTAGATAAAGAAGGGGAGGTATTACGTCCTGCGATTATCTGGTGCGACAGTCGTGCAATCAAATATGGAAACGATGCCTTTGATAAATTAGGGGAGGAACACTGTTTATCACATATGTTGAATTCTCCAGGTAATTTCACGGCTTCAAAATTGAAGTGGGTTAAAGAAAATGAACCTGAAGTTTTCAATAAAATTGATAAGATCATGTTACCTGGCGATTACATTGCGTATCGTTTAACCGATGATATTGTTACTACTAAAAGTGGTTTGTCTGAAGGAATCTTCTGGGATTTTCAAACGCAAAGTGTGTCAAAGGAACTTCTGGAATATTATGGTTTTGAGGCAAGTGTAATACCAACTATAAAAGAAACTTTTGAAGTTCAGGGTACATTAACAGAAGAAGTTGCAAAAGAGTTGAATCTGACTGCAGGAATAGCAGTTTCTTACAGAGCCGGAGATCAACCCAATAATGCTTTAAGTTTAAATGTGTTGAAACCTGGAGAAGTGGCGGCTACAGCAGGAACTTCAGGTGTTGTTTATGGTGTTAGTGACAAGTTGAAATACGATCCCAAAGGCCGTGTTAATACATTTGCTCATGTTAATCATAGCAATGGCGATCCGCGTTTGGGTGTTTTATTGTGTATCAACGGAACAGGGATTCTGAACTCCTGGTTACGAAAAAATATTGCTTCAGAATTGGATTATGTGCAGATGAATGAAGAAGCATCTGCAGTTGCACCTGGTAGCAATGGCTTATTATTCTTTCCATTTGGCAATGGTGCAGAAAGAGTACTTCAAAATCAGAATCCGGGTTCAAGTTTGGTTAATCTTAATTTCAATCATCATACAAGAGCACATATGTTACGTGCTGCTCAGGAGGGAATTGCATTCAGTTTTAAATTTGGAATGGATGTAATGGAACTGACAGGTATTGAAACAAAAGTTATTAAAGCCGGGAAGGCAAATATGTTTCTCAGTCCGATATTTCGTCAAACATTAGCAGATGTTACCGGCTCAACCATCGAATTGTATGAAACCGACGGAGCATTAGGTGCTGCCAGAGGAGCTGCTTATGGTGCAGGTTTATACGCCTCGTTGGATGTCGCTTTTGAATCATTGGCTAAGGTTGAGGTTATCGAACCGAATAAAGACAATGAGTCTGCGTTGAAAGCAGCATATGAATCATGGAAATCACAATTAAAATAAAAAACTTACAATCTAATAGTTACAGTTATGGCAACAAATGAATATTTTCCTGGAATAGGAAAGATTGGGTACGAGGGTAGAGATTCAAAAAATCCATTGGCATTTAAATGGTACAATCCTGAGCAGGTGATTGCAGGAAAAACAATGAAAGAACATATGCGTTTTGCAATCGCTTACTGGCATTCTTTCTGCGCTAAAGGAGGTGATCCTTTCGGTGGTGATACAATGAACTTTCCATGGGACAAAGGTGCGGATGCTATGGATCGTGCAAAATATAAAATGGAAGCTGCTTTTGAATTCTTTTCTAAGATTGGTGCTCCTTTCTATTGTTTCCACGATACCGATGTAGTTGGTGACGGATCAGTATTTGAAATCGAAGATCGTTTACAGAAAATTATACCTATTGCTCAGCAATATCAAAAAGAAACCGGTGTTAACTTGCTTTGGGGTACAGCAAACGTATTTTCTAACGCCCGTTACATGAACGGAGCCTCTACAAATCCTGACTTCAATGCATTGGCTCATGCCGGTACTCAGGTAAAAAATGCTATTGATGCCACCATTGCTTTAGGAGGTCAAAACTACGTATTCTGGGGAGGACGTGAAGGTTATATGTCATTGTTGAATACAAACATGAAGCGTGAAAAAGATCATATGGCTCAGTTTTTAACTATGGCTCGTGATTATGCGCGTAGCAATGGTTTTAAAGGTAATTTCTTTATTGAACCTAAACCAATGGAGCCATCTAAACATCAGTATGATGTAGATGCTGAAACTGTTATCGGATTCTTAAGAAACTATGGCTTGGATAAGGATTTTAAATTAAATATTGAGGTAAACCACGCTACTTTAGCTCAACACACATTCGAACATGAATTACAATGTGCTGCTGATGCTGGTATGTTAGGTAGTATGGATGCCAACAAAGGTGATTACCAAAACGGTTGGGACACTGATGAATTCCCAACAAACATTACAGAAACAGTACAGGCTATGATGGTAGTGTTGCAGGCTGGTGGTTTGCAAGGTGGAGGTATTAACTTTGATGCTAAAATCCGTCGTAATTCAACTGATACCGAAGATATCTTTATAGCTCACGTTTCAGGTATGGATACTTTTGCACGAGCATTGGTTATTGCTGATGATATCCTTAAAAATAGTGAATATCTGAAATTAAAAACAAATCGTTACGCATCATTTGATAGTGGTAATGGTGCTGACTTCGAAGCTGGCAAATTATCATTGGAAGATCTAAGAACCATTGCTAAAGAAGTTGGTGAGCCAACTCAGATCAGTGGTAAACAAGAGCGTTATGAGCAATTGATCAACATGTATATCTAATCTTATTTTCCCGAAAGATATAAATACCGAACATAAATGCACTAATCGTTTGGGTTAGTGCATTTCTTAAGAGTACATTCAGGTAGGTCAGCTTCAAACCAACTATCTTTCGGGATTTTTCTAAATCCAGGTTTTATGAATAAAGAACAAAATATTGGCTATATCATTCTGTTAACATTGGTGGCAACCTTAGGAGGGTTGCTTTTTGGTTATGATACAGCAGTAATCTCAGGTGCTGAAAAATCCATTCAGGCCTTCTTAATAGATGGACTTAATTTGAGTTCGTTTGCCCATGGAGCGACCGTATCCAGTGCATTAATCGGTTGTATTATTGGTGGTGCAATTTCGGGTATCCTTGCCTCCCGATTAGGCCGGAAAAAATCGTTAATGGTGGCTGCCATTTTATTTTTCATTTCTGCATTGGGTTCGGGGAAACCTGAATTTATGTTTTTTGCAGAAGGAGAACCAACTATGGGGTTGCTTTATATGTTTAATTTTTATCGAATTATTGGAGGTATTGGTGTTGGTTTAGCTTCAGCAATCAGTCCAATGTATATCAGCGAAATTGCACCTGCCCATATTAGGGGTCGTTTAATTTCGTTTAACCAGTTTGCCATTATTTTTGGTATGTTGGTTGTTTATTTTGTCAACTGGTCAATTGCAAAAGGTCAAAATATTGAATGGATTAATAGTGTAGGCTGGCGTTATATGTTTATTTCTGAGGCTATTCCTGCAGGTTTATTTGGTTTTCTATTGCTTTTTGTGCCAGAGACACCACGATATCTTGCATTACAAGGTCAGGATGATAAGGCATTAACTATTCTTGAAAAGATTAACGGTATAAATGCTGCAAAAAATATCCTTAATGAAATAAAGGAAACCGTGAAAAAATCTGTCGGTTCTTCAACTGTTCTGGCTTATGGAAAAACCGTCATTATCATTGGTATTCTACTATCTGTTTTTCAGCAATTCGTCGGAATTAATGTTGCCTTATATTATGCTCCCCGTATTTTCGAAAGTATGGGCGCAGCAAAAGATGCCTCTATGCTTCAGACCATAGTAATGGGACTGGTGAATGTAGTTTTTACTGTTGTGGCTATTGCTACCGTTGATCACTGGGGGCGTAAACCCTTATTAATTACTGGATCGATTGGTATGGCAATAGGTATGATTGCCATTGGTATGTTGGCCTTCTTTAAAGTGATTGGCATCAGTACTTTGGTGTTTATTATTATATATACTGCTTCTTTTATGATGAGTTGGGGGCCTATATGTTGGGTATTGATTGGAGAGATCTTTCCAAATAAAATCCGGGGTAAGGCTATCGCAATAGCAGTTGCGGCTCAATGGGCAGCCAACTATTTCATCTCATCTACATATCCGGCAATGATGGAGTTTAGTGGTGGAGCAACTTATATGTTTTATGGAATCATGAGTATTCTATCTGCCATCTTTGTTTGGAAAATGGTACCTGAAACAAAAGGAAAATCGTTGGAAGAGATGGAAGATGTTATAAAGAATTTGAAATAAAGTTTAAGTTAATATAGTGAGAAGGATGTCAGAATGATGGCATCCTTTTTTTGTTGGTACCGATACTTCACTTCTTAGAATAAGTATTTAATTTGAGCCAATGTTAATAGGAGAACTAACTTTTAAGGTGATTAACGTTTATATTGTGGTATTATTCTAACCTTATATAATTCCAACAAAAAAGCCGTCGTTTGACGGCTTTCGAATTTTATTTAGTAATTAAATTTATATCATCCATTAGCTTATCCTTATAGGATTTTCCGATTGGAATTATTTTCGATCCTCCGTCATGCATAATAATAACTGAATTATCTTCAATTACTTTAATTTTAGTAATATTAACGATAAATGAACGGTGAACACGAACAAATCTATCAGTTGGCATCTTTTCAGAGATAGCCTTCATAGTGAAATGAATGGTATACTTATCTTTAAATGTGTTAAGCACAACATAATTTTCAAGTGCTTCAATCCAAAGAATGTCATCGTATTTCACTCTAACTAAAGAACTGTTGTTCTTAATAAATATCTCACTACTTTCTCTTGATACAGTATCGCTTTCTTCAAATCGTTCTTTAGCCCGATTAACTGCCTTGATAAACCTTCCGTATTGTACAGGCTTTAATAGGTAATCAGTTACATCATATTCATATGATTCAATAGCATATTTTTCCTGAGAAGAATATACAATAACCTGAGGTAGTTTGCTTAATGATTTAAGAAAATCAATACCACTCATCTCTGGCATCTCAATATCAAGAAAAATTAAATCAATAGGATTGGTGTCCGGTTTGGACAGGAAATTAATTGCAGTCACAGCACTATCAAAGCTTCCGGCATGCATTAATCCATCGGTTTTCTCGATGAATTCTTTTATGATTTTCGTTGAAAGCTTATCATCATCAATAATAATGCAATTCATAGATTCTGTTTTTTGTCAAATTTAAAAAAATATCACCACTATCAAACTGTAGATGTTAAAAAATGTATGATTATTTCTGATTGGTGTATCTTTCTTCGAACTCCTGAATTAATAAATCACTTTTCTTGATCGATTTCTTCATCCAGTCGATGTATAAATCATCTCTCTCTTCTGGGGCTAATTGCCAATTAATATTACTTTGTCGTAGTTTGTAGGTTAAGTGATGAAGCGTTATGGCTGCAGCAACCGAAATATTCAGACTTTCAGCAAATCCATGCATAGGAATTTTCAAAAAATCATCAGCTTCTTCTTTCACAATGTCTGAAATTCCGGTAAGTTCAGTCCCAAAAACCAACGCTGTTTTTCCTTGCGTTAGATCATATTCTTCTAAACTAATATCATTGTGATGAGGTGATGTGGCTACAATACGGTAGCCTTGTTTTTTTAGATCCTGTAATGCTTTACGTGTATTGTTTTCCTGTTCTTTATGTCGGAAGATATCCAGCCACTTGGTGGTTCCTACAACTACCTTGGGATTTATATTAAATGAATTCCTGTTTTCAATAATATGAACATCTTGTACTCCAAAACAATCGCAAGAGCGAAGAACAGCACTTGCATTCTGTGTTTGAAATATATCTTCTAAAACAAAGGTTAGGTATCTGGTTCTGTCATTAATTATGTTTATCATAGTTTCTCTACGATCCTCAGTCATCACTTTTTCCAGAAACTCTATAAGCGCTTGTTTCATTCGATAAGTCTAATTTTTAAGTTAAAATTTTAGGCAAAAAAAGAGAGCACCTAAGTGCTCTCCGAATATTTTTTTGTTGCTTTCTTATTAGTTGATAGCATCGCTAAGTTCGCTACCAGCTTTGAATTTAACAACTTTTTTAGCAGGAATTTCAATTTCTTTACCTGTTTGAGGGTTTCTACCTGTGCGAGCACTTCTTTCAGAAACACCAAAAGAACCAAATCCTACTAGCGCAACACGACCACCAGTTTTCAATGAATCACTAGTTACTTTAATAAAAGCATCTAGAGCTTTTTTTGCGTCAGCTTTTGTAATTTCCGCTTCACCAGCGATTGCATCGATTAATTGAGCCTTGTTCATAATACTCCTTAATTATAGGGTTAAATACTAATAATTCTTAAACTTTCCTCTACAAATATATAGTATTTCCAGTGTTTACCAAATCTAGAGCAAAAAAAATGCAAAAAAATGTTTTAAAAGTTCATTTTGTGTTAAGAATGTATTTAATGCTGATTTATAAGTGTAAGTGTCAGATATTTAATGGTATAATTAATGTATATGAATCGTTTTACTACTTTAATCATACAAAAACTGATTTTACGAAGAATTTGAAAATTAATCTTACTTAACAAAATTGAATGAAGAATGTTTTTTGAGTATAGTGATAATGGATTCGTTTGACATGTTATAAAAATCAGGAATATTAGATGATTAAATAATCAGGATAGGAAAAGTATAAATAGTTAAGGATAATGGCTAAAATAGTTTTGTATTCAGCTGTATCTGTTGATGGATATATTGCGGATAAAAATGGTGGTATTGATTGGTTACAAGGTTTTGAAGAGGACGGTGAAGATTATGGATATTCTGATTTTTATAAATCAGTTAAGATTACTTTAATGGGAAGAAAAACATATGATCAAATTCTTTCATTTGATGTGCCGTTCCCTTATGCTGATAAAAAGAACTTTGTTGTCAGTGAATCAATAAAGAGCTCTAATTCTCCAAGTACAATTCTCATTAATGGTGATTTTATCTCAACAATTGATGAGATAAAAAATAATAATGAAGGTTTAATTTGGTTGGTAGGAGGTGGGCGTTTAAATAGTTTGCTACTAAAAAATGGATTAATCGATGAATTAATTTTAACTGTTATACCTGTAGTTTTAGGAGAAGGAATACCTTTGTTTAATATCGATAGTAAATTGGTGAAACTAATATTGCAAACAACTAAATCCTATGAATCGGGAATTGTTCAGCAGTATTATCAAGTTGTTAAAGAATGAAAGAAACAGATTTATCCAAATACAACAATTCATGGTTTGATGAAGGTGCAGGTATTTTTAAGCGCACTATCTGGCTTTTTGTAAACGGACTTTGTCTGATGAATCCCCTAAATCCATTCTCTGGATTAAAAGTAAGATTACTACGTTTGTTTGGTGCTAAAATTGGGAAGGGAGTCGTAATAAAACCATCTGTCAATATTAAATATCCCTGGAATCTGGAGGTTGGAGATTATACCTGGATAGGAGAAAAAGTATGGATTGATAATCTGGATAAAACAGTAATAGGTAAGAATTGTTGCCTCTCGCAAGGTGCCATGCTATTAATAGGTAATCACGATTATAAAAGCACTACATTTGATTTAATGGTTGCGCCAATCACTCTTGAAGATGGTGTTTGGATAGGTGCAAATAGTATGGTAATTGGTGGTGTAACCTGTAAAAGTCATTCTGTTTTGTCTGTAAATAGTGTTGCTTCGAGTAACTTGGCTGAATACAGCATTTATCGTGGTAACCCTGCTGCTAAAGTAAAGGAAAGATACATACATTAAATATCAGGCTGTATGTAAAAATTCTATTTCAACAGATTCAATTTTACTTAACCGGGATGTGATTTTTTCAACCTCTGATTGACGTGTATTCCATTTTATTGAGCATCGTAAGTTAAAATCCTGAGCTGTAATATTCGGATTTTCTTCTTTCATAATACGCATTACATCATTCATTACTCCGTAATCAAAGTCGATTTGGTAAAAATCATTGACTGTTCGTTCCTCGATAATGCCATTTTTGATTGCATCGATTGTGGCTTCCTTATAGGCATGTATTAAACCACTTGTTCCTAGTTTGGTACCACCAAAGTAGCGAATGACCACAACCAGCAGGTTGGTTAATTCAAAAGAGCGTATTTGTCCCAGAATAGGTTTGCCAGCTGTTCCGGATGGTTCGCCATCGTCATTGGCTCTGAACCGATTTCCATCTGTCCCTAGTTGCCAGGCAAAACAGTGATGGCGGGCATCATAATATTGCTTCTTAAGCTCATCGAGTATATGTTTTATTTCCTCTTCTGTATAAATTGGATAAGCATACGTAATGAATTTGCTTCCTTTTTCTTTATATATTCCTTCCGAAGGCTCTTTTAATGTTTTGTATTGATCGGTAATTGACATGCAGAAAATTGACTTTGACGACGAAATTACTAAAAAGCGATAGAGCATCAAATAAATTTACCTAATCAGACATGCGATGAGTGTTGTAAATCGATTCTCATAAACTCACAAATAGGTTATGCAAATTAGTAACAGCTTTGATAACAAGATTCATAATAATCTTAAAAAGCGCTCATGAAAAGGAGTCATTTTTGCTTATCTTCGCCATAAATAAATATTGGAATGAGCAATTTTAAAGAAGATCTAATGAAGGTGAAAGCCTTTGCTTTTGATATTGACGGTGTATTATCGTTACAAACAATACCTATGCACACGAGTGGAGTACCAATGCGTACAGCAAATATTAAGGATGGTTTTGCAATTCAGTTAGCTGTAAAGTTAGGATATCCGGTTGCTATAATAAGTGGAGGAAATACAGAGGCTGTATTGAAACGATATAATGGTTTAGGAGTGAAAGATGTATATCTTGGTGTTTCTGATAAGTTGCCTGTATTTGAAAAATGGATTGAAGAAAAAGGGTTAAGTGCTGATGAAGTATTATATATGGGTGACGATTTGCCTGATTATCCTGTAATGAAAAGAGTAGGTGTTCCAACTTGTCCAGCTGATGCGGTTGAAGAAATAAAGTCGCTTTGCAAGTATATCTCTGATCGAAAAGGTGGAGAAGCCGCAGGTCGTGATGTGATTGAGCAAGTACTAAGAGCTCATGGTAAGTGGGCTTTGGATTATGTGTGGTAGTACTATGTTATTAGAAACAAGTATATTTATTAAGTCAGACAATATTTGAACATGGCATATCTTAGATTGATTCGATACAAGAATTTAATAATCATTGCCTTATTGCAGATTTTGCTAAGGTATGGACTTATATTACCTATTCTTGACTCGTTTAAGATTTCTCCTGTTTTATCTGACTTTAGATTTATACTTGTAGTTATTTCTACTGTTTTACTGGCAGCATCCGGCTATATCATTAATGATTATTTTGATATACGAATTGATCGGATTAACAGGCCAGATTCAGTTGTGGTAGGTAAAAAAATCAGTCGCAGATCTACATTGTTTTTGCATGTTCTTGTTACCATCACGGGTATGCTAATTGGATTGTTTATATCGTACGTTACACGAAAAGAAAACTATGCACTATTCTTTATTGGTATTCCTGTGGTTTTATGGTATTACAGTACTACTTTTAAACGACATATTCTTATTGGTAATCTTATCATTGCCATGTTTACGGCCATTGTGGCACTGTTGGTGGTTTCTGTTGAATTTGCAGCACTAGCCAGAGTACATGGACCACAAATTTTGGAAACAGAAGCATGTTCAACAGCCTGGTTCTGGACGGGAGGGTTTGCATTTTTTGCCTTCATTACAAATCTGATCAGAGAGATTATTAAAGATGCTGAAGACATTAAAGGAGATAAAGCTGTTGGTTGTAAAACATTACCAATAGCTATGGGGATGAAACTTACCAAGCTTTTTGTGTTATTACTCGAGATAACATCCTTAGCAATATTATGGCTGATATATATTTTGATTCCGGAAATTACCCGTATCCCATATGCCTTGGTGTATTTTATTGTTGGTTTTACCATTCCACACCTACTGCTTATTTATTTTTGGATGAAAGCCAGAGAATCAAAACATTTTCATGGGGTTAGTGTTTTTGGTAAAATAATCATGCTGTCAGGTATACTGTTTATTCTTTTAGCCGGTCAGGCATTTTAATTGAAGGTAATATTTTCTGTGTTTGTCTGATTTGATTGACGCAGAATCAAAATAGATGTCATTTTTGAAGGATGACAAATTACATAGTTTTGTGGATTAATAAATAATAATGCTTAATAAGAAATTAAAAGATTATAAACTTATTCTTGCTTCTCAATCACCAAGAAGACAGGACTTAGTCAAACATCTTGACATCCCATTCGAAGTAGTAATTAAGGAAGAGGTGGAAGAAGTATATCCGTTAGATCTCAAACCGCATGATGTGCCGGTATTTCTTGCTGAATTAAAAGCCAGACCTTATGAGATTGATATATTTAATCATTCATGGATTGTAGTAACGGCTGATACAATTGTATTGTGTGATGATGAAATACTTGGTAAACCGACTGATAAACACGATGCAATACGCATGCTACAGATGCTTTCAGGTAAAGTGCATGAAGTAATAACGGGTGTTTGCTTATCCTCTGATAAAAGAAAACATACTTTTTCGGTTTCCACAAAAGTGTTTTTTAAACAATTGACTGAGGAAGAAATAACCTATTATATCGATACCTATAAACCCTATGATAAAGCTGGAGCCTATGGCATTCAGGAGTGGATTGGCATGGTGGGAATTGAGAAAATTGAAGGATCGTATTTTAATGTTGTGGGATTGCCTGTTCAGGCTTTATATAACGAGTTATTGAAATTTTAAACCATAAATAAATAATGAGAAGAATACTGTGTGTATTAATGGTTTTGGCCTTTTTATTACCCCAGGTAAAGGCTGATGAGGGAATGTGGATTCCCATGCTTTTAAAGAAATACAACATTGAACAAATGCAGGAAATGGGCTTTAAGCTTACTGCTGAAGATATATACAGCGTAAATGAGGCAAGCTTAAAAGATGCTGTTGTGATATTTGGAGGAGGTTGTACAGGAGAGTTAATTTCTGATAAAGGTTTGTTAATTACCAATCATCATTGTGGTTATAGTCAAATTCAATATCATAGTTCAGTTGATCATGATTACCTGACAAACGGATTTTGGGCAATGTCGCAAGAAGAGGAGTTGGTGAATCCGGGATTAACAGTTACTTTTTTGAAAAGAATGGAGGATGTAACAGAACAGGTTATGCAAGGTGTTACTGATGAAATGAGTGACCAAGATCAGGCTAAGCTAATTCACAAAAACATCAGCGCCATTAAGCAGGATGCTGTGAAAGATACACATTATCAGGCTGTATTAAAGCCGTTCTTTAATGGGAATCAATATTTTTTGTTTATAAACGAGGTGTTTAAAGATGTTCGTTTGGTTGGAGCTCCTCCTTCTGCCATTGGTAAGTTTGGTGGTGATACCGATAACTGGATGTGGCCACGCCATACCGGTGACTTTTCAATGTTCAGAATATATGCTGATAAAAATAATCAGCCTGCTGAATATTCGAAAAACAATGTTCCTTACCAACCTAAAAAACATTTTTCTGTATCGATGAAGGGTGTTGAAGAAGGTGATTTTACCATGGTTTTTGGTTATCCCGGATCTACATATGAGTACGTTCCATCTTATCATCTTAAAATGCTAACCGAAACTGTGAATCCTAAGTTAATAGACGTTAGAACAGAAAAACTGAATATCCTTAATCGATATCAGGCTGCTGATCCGAAAGTACGAATACAGTATGCGGCAAAAAACGCCCGTATTTCAAATAGTTGGAAACGATGGATTGGTGAGAACAGAGGTTTAGAAATTTTAGATGCCATTATTAAAAAGCAAGCTTACGAAAATGAGTTCATGCAATGGGTTAATGCCGATAACCTGCGTGCAAATGTGTATGGATCAATTTTATCAGATTATCAGAAGGTTTATGAAGAATATACACCCTATCGATTGGCTAAAGATTATATTTTAGAAATTAGTTATCGTAATGGAATTGAAATAGCTTCTTTAGCAAATAAATTGAGTCCATTAGCAACACTATATTATTCTGCTAAAGATTCAGGAATAGAGCCTGATGAAGAAAAACTTGACGGCATTAAGGAACAAATTAAGTCTGACGTTGAATTGTTCTTTAAAGATTATTATCGACCTATCGACAAAGAATTAAGTGTTAAATTGTTGACAATGTATCTGGCAAATATTCCTGAAGAGTTTCATCCTGATATTTATAATAGAATAGATAAAAAATTCAAAGGAGATATTAATAAATATGTCGAACACTTATTTAATAAATCAATCTTTGATAACAAAGAATCTGTATTGACTTTTGTTGATGAGTTTTCAGAAAAATCATTATCAAAACTGGAGAAAGATCCTGCTTATCAATTGTATAATAGCTTTATGAATCTTTATAATGACAAGGTATCAGTGAAGGATAAAGCCATGCAGCTAGAATTAAATAGGCTAAACAAAGCATATATGTTAGCTCAAATGGAGTTTGAATCAGAAAAGGTTTTCTATCCCGATGCTAATTTTACTTTGCGTGTAGCCTATGGTAAAGTGGCCAGTTATAAGGCATGTGATGCTGTTCGCTACGAATATAATACAACCTTGGATGGTATCATGGAGAAAGATAATCCGGATATTTACGATTATCGTGTTCCTGAAAAACTAAAGGAATTATATCGAAATAAAAACTTTGGCAAATATGAAGTGAATGGAACAGTTCCTGTTTGTTTTATCGCAACCAATCATACTACGGGTGGAAATTCAGGAAGTCCTGTATTAAATGCAGAAGGGCAACTAATTGGTGTAAACTTTGATCGTGCCTGGGAAGGAGTAATGAGTGATTTGATGTTTAATCCTGATCAATGCAGGAATATTTCACTTGATATCAGGTATGTGTTATTCCTGATTGATAAGTTTGCAGGTGCCGGTTACCTTTTAGATGAAATGACGATAGTTGAATAATCAGCAATAATTAAATAAATAAAGCGATTTCTTAAGGAGTCGCTTTTTTTTATTCTATACCGTTGAATTAATTGTGTTTATTTTATTTAAGAATCATGTAATCAGGTATATGCAGGTATTTGTAAGTTGAGTTTTATTACGCTGTCAGTATTATGTAAGTTTGATTTGCAGAGTTTCTTTCAGTATTTCGACTAATTAGTGACCCTAAAGATTCGTTTCTCAAATTAACTTTGTTGCTGTTTAATCGTTTTTATTTGCGATTACTTTAAATCAGAAATTTGCAATAGCAATTTCAAGGAAAGAAAGTTTTATGAAAAAAGGATTACTTATTTTAATGTTCCTGTTGACAGGAATAAGCTTACAGATAGCAAACGCTCAATCTTCAAATGAAGTTGCCAGTACCAGTGATTATATAGTACCTCAGGTTTCTGCTGATCGAACCGTTTATTATAACATGTCTGACGAAGGTATTTCTCTTCCTATTATATGGGGGTTGGATCTTGCATGGTTGGATGCCTCTAATATTATCAGGGGTAGCAGATTTATGGGGCCAGATAATGTGGATGTAGTGCGTTCATCATTTATGCCTACAAATGCTATAGTGGATGGAGCTTTAACAGGTGATGCATTAACTAATACTAATCTGAGGATTAATATTATAAATAATTATCTGCCTTCTTCAACAAAAGTGGTTCTGAATTCGGATCATCCTTCGATTGCAGATGATTTTAGTCCGACAAATCCAGATAGAGCAGCTAATTGGGCACAATTGATTGATATAACACGTCAGATGCATGTTGATGCAGGACGAGAAGTTATAACTGTTTCACCATTTAACGAACCAGATTACTCGGCAACGGGACAGGGTACTATCGATGATTTTTATGCTGTAGCAGGAGAATTAAAGAATAACACCAATTTCGAAACGATCCGTATATCAGGTGGTAATACTCTGAATTGTGATGAGGCTTTACCATGGTACACTTACTTAAAGGCTCGTTTGGATGAAGGAAATACACATCAATTGGCTGGTATTTTTGATAATTATGCTGCTTTTTATGAGGCCGTAAGAGCCAATGGACATCATGCAACTAACGACGAGCTTCACAATGTTATGGAAGCCATGGTGGGAGTTGAATATGGTATGCAGACAGGTATTTGGTGGGGATGGGCCGAATATGCCCGTGGTGAGTTTTGTAAAGCCAGTGATGGAGTACGTCTGGGTTATGCCGAACATAGAGCAAACTGGACTGCTGCTTCAGTTTATCGTGCTCCAGATGGAAAAGTACAGGCGTTTGGAGGAACTTCAGAACGTCAGGCTGTAAATACATCTTATCGTTTCGTGGCAGAAGACAGGGATGTTTATTATAACGGCTATGGACCACAACGAGAGTATGTAATGGATCTGCCAGGAGGAACCGGATATCAGGTTGGACAGACTAATGCTGAAACAGTTGTTAATATCACTACTGGAGATGATATTCAACCAGTTATTGATGGTAAATATGTTCTGGTAAATCGTAATAGCGGCAGAGTAATGGAGGTTGCCAGTGGTTCGTATACTTCAGGCGCCAATATTCAGCAGGGAACCTATAATGGCGGAACCTACCAGCAATGGAATGTAACTCCGGTTGATATTCGAATTGGAGGTGATTTTAGTTATTTTACCATTACTGCTGTTCATAGTGGTAAATCACCTGATATTTTGAATTGGTCGTTAGATAATGGAGGTAATGTTATTAGCTATGACGATGCAAAGGGAGCTAATCAGCAATGGTACCTTGATTATGCAGGTGATGGCTGGTTTTATATTCGTAGCCGACATAGTTCATTGTGTTTAGATGTATATAATTCAGCTACCTATGCAGGAGCAAATATAGATCAATGGGAGAAAAATGGAGGTACTAATCAGCAATGGCGTTTTTTACCGGTTGATGCTCCAATTGAATTTGTTGCGCCGGCAGCACCTACAGAGTTGACTGCTGTTAATAACGGATCATCAATACGTTTAAATTGGACTGCCAGTGCAGATAATGATGTTACAGAATATGTTGTTCTACGTTCATTGAATTCAGGAGGAGACTATCAAACAATTGCTCGTAATATAACAGCAACAGCTTTTGTTGATAATATGGTTGAAGTCGGTGTTCAGTATTATTACGTAGTTAGGGCAGTTGACTATTCTTTAAATCGTTCTGGATATTCAAGTGAGGTAAATGCCAGTGCTCTTGGTGATGATACTTTAATAGCTCAGTTAACTTTTGAAAATAATACAAAGGATCAAAGTTTGAATTTACATCATGCACAATCATTCAATGAAGCTGTATATGTTGATGGGAAAAGTGGTTCAGCTATTTCATTGAATGGAACGGATGATTTCATGCAGTTATCATCAACAATAGCTAATCAATCAGAAATAACTGTTGCAACCTGGGTATACTGGAATGGAGGTGCCCGCTGGCAGCCTATTTTTGAGTTTGGTATGAACGATAACCAGTTTATGACCTTAACACCTCGTTTACGATTCTCAATTATGAATGAAGGAACTGAACAACGTTTGGATGCCTCTGTGATTCCTCAGGCAGAATGGGTTCATTTAGCCGTTACGTTAAATGCTGATGGAGCAAGTATGTATATGAATGGGGTATTGGTAGCCGAATCAACTGCTGTTACCGTTAGACCTGGAGACTTTAAACCTGCATTAAATTATATTGGGCGAAGCCATCAGACAACAGCATTATTTAATGGATATGTAGATGATTTCAGGGTTTATAATTATGCCTTATCAGCGACTGAAATAAACGAAGTTATCGATCAGGCAACAGATATTGATAAACCTTCTACTGGCGGTGAAACTTCAATAGATTTATTTCCAGTACCAGCAGATGATGTGATAAATGTTCGTTTTGTAAGCAACGGATTGAAGAATTTTGGCTCAATGACATTGTTTGGTATAAATGGAGCAGTAGTTAAAAATCAGACAATTCAAGATTCGATGAACGGGATTATGAATGTATCTGATGTGCCTGAAGGAATTTACATTTTAAAAGTGTTTTCTGATTCAGAGACTTTTATGAAAAAGATAATAATTAGACATTAGTTTTTTAATACTTCGGATGAAGGGCGGCTTAAAACGGGTCGCCTTTTTTGTGTTCATTGACTCAGGCTACCATATTAATAGGCATTTTTCAAAAGAACAAAGTCAATTGATCAGGTGTTTGATTAAATAAAATTATGGAGACAAAAATTGCCATTCTAAGAGGAATTAATGTTGGAGGAAAACGAATAATTAAGATGGCGGACTTAAAATCATTATTCGAGAATAATGGATTTATTAATGTCACTACCTATATACAAAGCGGAAATATAATTTTTCAATCGGATCTAAAGAGCGAAGAGTTAGAATTATTTTTAGAAGATCAGATACTTAAGGAGTTTGGTTTTGATGTGCCTGTAATTATTAGAAATATTGAACAGTTACAGAAGATTATTACTAATAATCCGTATTATACTTCACCCAACGATATTCTGAATTTACATCTTACATTTCTAAAGTCAGAACCAGATCCTGAAGTTAAAAGAAGCATTGAAAGTGAAGATTCTAGTCCTGATAAGTTCTCTGTTATTGGTAAGGAAGCTTTTATTTATTGCGAAGGGAAATATCATCAATCAAAACTTACTAATGATTTCTTTGAGAAGAAACTTAAAGTAGGAGCAACCACACGAAATTGGAAAACTGTACTAAAAGTTATGGAGTTGGCTCATTAATGTAACAACTAATTATTCCTGCCACTGAATTAAAAGGTATGTTTCATCATTGAGAGCCAGATATCCCTGATCGTAACAAAGGTAGTAAGTTGATCCTTTTTGTGTGTTATAAACACTGGTAAAATAACCAAAATCAAAACCTTCCTGTAGTAATTTGGTTCTTTTTACTTTCGTTTTTCCTTCAGTATTCAGCTCTTTCAAAATATGATAGTTCTTTTTCAGCAATCGGTTAATCTTTTGAATCATTACATTTTCATTGCTGTAACGGCTATTGTTAAATGTGTTACGACACTGATCAGAGCAGAATTTTTTATCAATCCGACCGGTTATTGCATCACCACATACCGGACATACACGTTTTTCTTCCATAGGGATAGATTTTGTAAGTATCAGATTACTAAAGTTAAAAACGTTTTTAAGCATTTGCAAGTGGTTTTAAGCGAATGTTAAGTGACTCTAAATAATTAAATACCGACTATTGATTTGACTCTGTTGCAACTTTGAATCGTCAATTGATTATTAACTAAAATTTACGAGTCATGACAACTTTAAGGAACAGAGTACAGTTAGTAGGAAATTTAGGTATGGATCCTGAAATTAAAGCCTTTGATAACGGACGAAAACTAGCCAAATTTACAGTGGCAACCAATGAAACCTATAATGGGGTGAATGGTCAGGAGCGAACAGAAACACAATGGCACAATATTATTGCATGGGGAAAACAGGCAGAGATTGCAGCTAAAAACCTTCATAAAGGCAATGAAGTGGCTTTGGAAGGTCGTATCACATATCGTCAATACGAGGATAAAAACAAACAAACTCGTTACCTAACTGAAATAGTTTTGAATAATTATCTGGTTTATCCGGGAGCTAAGAAATAGCAATCTAACCTTTGTTAGTAAACCGTCATTATCTTTAAATAAAATAGATAGTGACGGTTTATTGTATTCCGGAATTCTATAATATGTTGACTGAATTTTTCAATTAATCAATTATGCTTACCTTTGTACCTGTTAAAATCCTTGTTATTGCCCACAATAAAATTTCCCCTT
Organism: uncultured Carboxylicivirga sp.; assembly: GCF_963674565.1. Taxonomy (NCBI): domain Bacteria; kingdom Pseudomonadati; phylum Bacteroidota; class Bacteroidia; order Marinilabiliales; family Marinilabiliaceae; genus Carboxylicivirga; species uncultured Carboxylicivirga sp. The sequence continues at coordinate 1,777,379 of NZ_OY771430.1, read as the reverse complement.
AAATTTTTACATTGCACGAGAGTGTATATGCTAAATTGTAAACAATTTAACATACTCATATGATTTTTATCGACAAATTACGTCAAGGTTCGAACTTAAAAAATGAAATTTTATCCGGATTAACAGTAGCTCTTGCGCTGGTACCGGAAGCTGTTGCCTTCTCACTGATGGCACATGTTAGTCCTTTAATTGGATTGTACTCTGCTTTTATTATTGGATTAATCACGGCTGTACTGGGTGGTCGTCCGGGTATGATTTCTGGTGCAACAGGGGCAATTGCGGTTGTTATTGTGGGATTGGTTACCCGTCATGGAGTTGAGTTTCTTTTTGCAGCTGTTATTCTAATGGGGATCATTCAGATATTAGTGGGTGTACTTAAGTTAGGGAAGTTTATTCGCCTGGTGCCACATCCGGTAATGTTTGGTTTTGTAAACGGATTGGCTATTGTGATTTTTATGGCACAGCTCGATCAATTTAAGATAGTAGATGAATTAGGCAATAAATCATGGATGGGTGGCATGCCTTTACTAATCATGCTTGGTTTTGTTGGTTTAACTATGCTTATCATTCATTTTCTGCCAAAACTGACCAAGGCAATTCCTGCAGCATTAACTGCTATTCTGGTAGTGTCGGGTATTATTTTAGGATTAGGAATTGAAACCAAAACAGTGGGTGATATCGCTAAAATTTCTGGAGGACTACCTGAATTCCATTTGCCAATGATTGATATTACGTGGGAGAATTTTATGATTATCCTTCCTTACTCATTAATTATGGCAGCTGTTGGTTTGATTGAAAGTTTGCTAACATTGACTGTTATTGATGAAATGACCGAAACACGTGGAAGGGGTAATAAAGAAAGTATTGCTCAAGGAACAGCCAATTTAGTTTGTGGCTTCTTCAGTGGAATGGGAGGTTGTGCCATGATCGGACAAAGTGTAATCAATGTGAGTTCTGGTGGACGTAAGCGTTTATCGGGTATTATTGCTGCAGTTGGTTTATTACTGATTGTTCTATTCGGCTCTTCCTTAATCGAAAGAGTTCCTATGGCCGCATTGGTTGGGTTAATGTTTATGGTTTCGATAGGTACTTTTGAATGGGCTAGCTTAAAGATTTTTCGCAAAGTTCCAATTACGGATGTTCTTGTAATGATTGTTGTTGCAGGAGTAACTGTTATCTTCCATAATCTGGCAGTAGCTGTTGGTATTGGTGTTATTATTTCAGCTTTGGCTTATGCCTGGCAAAATGCAAAAAGAATCACAGCCCGAAGTCACATACATGAAGATGGGGCTAAACATTATGAGATAGTAGGACCGTTATTTTTTGGTTCTGTAACAGGATTCTCCGAGTTATTTGATGTGATAAATGATCCTGAAGACGTAATTATCGATTTTAAGGAATCACGAGTTGCTGATCATTCAGCCATTGAAGCCTTGAATAAACTCACTGAACGTTATGCCAAGCAAGGTAAGAAAGTTCATTTGCATTATTTGAGTAAAGACTGTGAACAATTACTGGAGAATGCATCTGATTTAATTGATGTTAATTTTTATAAAGATTCATATTATCGGGTAGCTGATAATAAGCTAGGATAAGTTGGGTAAAACATACTTGAGAGAATAAAAAATCCGCTTTCTAAATGAATTATACAAATAAGAAGCGGATTTTTTTATTAAGCAATAAGTCAAATTTCAACTCTTTATCTTGTTCTACAGAGTTATTTCTTAAAAAGTTTGTTTCATTTGACTAAGTATTGTTACCGGTTTCATATATACTTCAGACTTAAAAGCTTTGTATTCCTCACAAGCATCCGAGTCATTCAGTACAAAGTTTGCCCAGTGGTAAAGATTTTGTCCAAAACCGGCAGCAATGGTTAATCCATCGGTATAGTGTTCAACTTTAGTTTTACCCTGAAAAGATAAGTACTGGTAACCACGTTCAATTATTCCTGTAATCCTCCGACTTTCGTAGTCGCGAATGTGCATTAGTTCATGCGCAAATAATCCTATTCTGGCTTTTGAAGGAACATTTTCGAGTTTTACCCCGCTAAAGTTTTTGTCACTGTTTATCACAATTACATAGCGGCGGTTTTTCTTTCCAAATAATAATGAAAGAAAATTCGGACGTGCTGCCATTGTGGTTTTTAGCTTTTTATTCTTGATTTTGATATGACAATTCTGTAAGTCACTAAACTCACTGAAAGGCACCATGAAGTCGTTCAGGTATGCAGTTTGAAAGGTTGTATCAACCTTCAATTTTCCTATTTTATTGTATTTCTTAATTTTTTTTGCACCAGCATCTTGTGCAATCATTACTGTGGCTGTTAAAAAACCAATCAGTAGTATAATAATCTCTTTCCACGCCATAATCTAACCCCTTTGCTTTTCTAATATGGAAAAGTAGCGTTAAATGTTACAGATGGAATGTTAAAAAGATTTAATCTGATTTTTTAATTTGAAATTTAACTCATTTGCATTGAATGCAGTTTGTTGTAAATACCATTTAATGCAATTAACTCATCGTGACTACCTGTTTCAACAATTTTACCTTCGTGAAATACACAAATCATATCAGCATTACGAACGGTTGACAATCGGTGAGCTATAACCAGTGAAGTGCGGTTCTTCATCAGTTTTTCCAAGGCATCCTGCACTAAACGTTCAGATTCAGTATCTAGTGCCGAGGTTGCTTCATCTAAAATTAGAATCGGAGGATTCTTTAAAATAGCACGTGCAATGCTTAAACGTTGGCGCTGACCTCCGGATAGTTTACTTCCCCGATCCCCGATTTTTGTTTGATAACCATCTTCAGTAGCTTCAATAAAATCGTGAGCATTAGCTACTTTTGCAGCATCAATAACTTCCTCCATAGTTGCATTTTCAACACCAAAAGTAATGTTGTTGTAGATGGAGTCGTTAAACAAAATTGCATCCTGATTTACATTACCCATCAATTCACGAAGATCGAATAGTCTTAAATCTTTGATGTTATGTCCGTCAATGTAAATGCCGCCACTCTGAACATCATAAAAACGAGGTAGTAGATCAACAAATGTTGTTTTACCACTCCCTGATTGACCAACAAGTGCTATGGTTTTTCCTTGAGGTATTGCAAGGCTAACATCCTTAAGAACATCAACTTCATTATTGTATGAGAAGGTTATGTTGCGGTATTCGATTTTATCCTTGAACTCCTGAATTTCTTCAGAACCATCATGTTCTTTAATTGAAAGTTCTGCATCTAAAACCGCTTCGATCCGCTCGTAAGCAGCCATTCCTTTCTGAATATTATAAGTTGCCTGAGAAAAAGCTTTGGCTGGGTTAATAATTTGGTAAAACATTCCCAAATATGTAAGGAAAGTTGCCATGTTTAAACTGGCATCTTCATCAATAATTAAAGATCCGCCATACCAAACAATTATAATGACCATAATGGTTCCTAAGAATTCGCTGGTTGGATGAGCTAAATCTCTTCTGCGTTGCAGACGATTATTAATTCTTCGGTAACTTTCTGTTTCATTCCAGAAGCGATTATCCATCCTTTTTTCAGCATTAAAAGCCTTAATAATTCGCAATCCAGATAGTGTTTCTTCAATTACCCCTAAGATTTCACCCATTTTATTTTGACCTTCCCGAGAGGTCTTTTTAAGATTCTTACCAATCCGTCCAATAATGAATCCCATTATTGGAAGCACAATGAAGACAAAAAGTGTAAGCTTAAAACTTATAAACAGCATTGACCCAAGAACCACAACAACAATGATTGGATTCTTTAAAAACATATCCAAAGACGACATTATTGATGCTTCAACTTCCTGCACATCTACAGTAGATCGCGCCATCATATCACCTTTTCGTTCTTCGCTGTAAAAACCCAAAGGCAATTCAACAAGCTTACGATATATTTTATTTCTAATATCACGAGTAACTCCGTTTCTTACACCAATCATAGTGTACGAAGCTAGATAAGTAAAGCCTGTTTTTAATAGAGTTGCAATAACAACAACAACTCCCAGGAACAATAATGCATTGGCTGGTCCGTAATCTTCTTTAGCTAATGTTATATAATAATAGATGTTGTTTTTAAGAGTGGATCCAAATTCAGAGAAACCATTGTTAAATGACCATGTTAACAGCTCATGTACGTTTTTATCATCCTGAAGAATAACTTCCAACATTGGAATCATGGATGCCATTGAGAATACAATAAATAGGGCAGCCAAAATATTGAAAATAAAGGCAAAAACCAGGTTCTTTTTATAGGGTGGAATATAAAGTCTTAGTACGCGAAAAAAATCTTTCATTTTTTAAATTTACAATTGGCGCAAATATAACAAATTATTATGCAGGCATCCGAAAGGATATGTCATGGATAAGATTATTTAACGGATGAATAGATCATTTCTTGAATTAGAACAACCATTTAGTTATTGTATATTTGAATTTATAGAACTTAAGTTGTTATTAAAATTGTAAATTATATAAGATTAATTTTAGGAGCAATCAATTTATTGGGCTCAATTATATTTATCATTATTCTTATAGCCTTATTTTTTACTGAGATTATGGAGACAGCTCAACTGTTGGTTATGCTGGTTTTTCTGATATATTTTTTAGTGTCATTAGTTTATTCTGTTCTTAACTTTATTTCAAAAGAGGAGATAAATGCCATAAAGCAATTAAAGAAGGAAAATGTTAAAATGGAATTAGAAATTGAACAAATGGCATTAAGACATCAACTTGAGAATTTTAAGATGGATAATGATTGAAAGCTGTGGTTTATATGTATAAACAGGTTGATACAATTGCAGATAAAACCAAATAAAAAGCTGCCCGAAGACAGCTTTTTAGTATCATATTTTATGAATTATACTTTATAGATACCTGTGTATGTTTGAGGTGAAATGGTTCTCATTTCTTCCTTAACTGATTCAGGTACATTTAATCCTTCGATAAATTTAGCCATTGTTTTAGCATTGATTTGCTCGTTAGTACGAGTCAGCTCTTTCAATGCTTCGTATGGATTAGGATAGTTTTCGCGACGAAGAATGGTTTGAATAGCTTCAGCTACTACTGCCCAGTTGTTTTCAAGATCTCTCTTAATAGCATCTTCGTTTAATAATAATTTACCTAATCCTTTTGCCAGCGAACGAATAGCAATAATTGAATGGGCGATTGGTACACCAATATTACGTAATACTGTTGAATCTGTTAAATCGCGTTGCAAACGTGAAACAGGTAATTTTTCAGCCAAATGTGAGAAAACAGCATTTGAAATACCCAGGTTACCTTCTGCATTTTCAAAATCGATTGGATTTACTTTATGAGGCATTGCACTTGAACCAACTTCACCTTTTTTGATTTGTTGCTTGAAGTATTCCATCATAATGTAAGTCCAGAAATCGCGCGCCAAATCGACCATGATAACATTAATGCGCTTCAGGTTATCGAAGATAGCTGCCATGTTATCGTAGTTCGAAATCTGGGTTGTCAGTTGTTCACGATCCAGTTTTAAAGTTTCGTTTACAAACTTGTTACCAAATTCAACCCAGTCAATCTGAGGATAAGCAACATTGTGTGCATTAAAGTTACCAGTTGCACCACCAAACTTAGCTGAACATGGAATGCCTTTTAATAAAGCAAGTTGTTTGTTTAAACGCTCAACAAAAACCTTTAATTCTTTTCCCAATCGTGTTGGAGAGGCAGGCTGACCATGTGTTTTGGCTAGCATTGGGATGTCTTTCCATTCGGTAGCCATGTCATCCAACTGCTGTATTAACTCTTCCAACAAAGGATAGTACATTTCGTGAACGGCATCACGCAAAGAATAAGGGATAGCTGTATTGTTGATATCCTGTGACGTTAATCCGAAGTGGATAAACTCTTTATATTTTTCAAGCTTTAATGTGTCGAACTTTTCTTTAATGAAATATTCAACAGCTTTTACATCATGGTTGGTTACCGATTCAATTTCTTTGATTCGATCAGCATCTTCCAACTGGAAATCTTTGTAAATCTTACGTAAATCATCATAAAGATCTTTGTTAAAATCAGCCAACTGAGGAAGAGGCTCTTCACAAAGAGCAATAAAATACTCTATTTCAACTAATACTCTGTAACGAATTAGGGCGTATTCCGAGAAATACAATGCCAGGCCGTCAACCTTGTTTCTATACCTTCCGTCGATCGGAGAAATTGCAGTCAGTAATTGAATATCCATCATTTCTTTTATTTGAATTTTTGGCTGTGCAAAAGTAGTAAAATTTGCGCTAAAACATTAGTTTTGGATCACTGTCATTAACCTAACATTGTGTTTATAATGAATTATTCTCAAGGCTTCCAGCTAGGATTACGTTCATACACCGAGGCATTTCGATTTATACGGCAAAATAAATTAGGGTGGTTTTTTATTTTTCCACTGCTATTAAATGTTGTTTTGTTTGCTTTAGGGTTCTATTCAGTTGGTAGTCTAGGTAGTGTTTTAATCGAATATTTGAACCAATGGATGGGTATTGAATCTTGGGACTTTTGGGGAGCGTCGTTTCTGGCGGGCACCATCAAATGGTTTATCTGGATTGTTTTACGTTTGTTGTTTTTTTTGATTTATGCTTATATAGGTGGTTACATCATTTTAATTGCATTGTCACCGGTGTTTGCATTTTTATCAGAACGTACAGAAAAAATACTGACAGGAAGTGAAGTGCCATTTAATACCAATCAGTTTTTAAAAGATATTTGGCGGGGTATTGTACTTGCACTTCGTAATCTTGCCGTTGAAATGTTATTTACACTTTTGCTTTTTATTATCAGTTTTATACCCGTTGTTGGTTGGTTTAGTGCTATTGTTTTGTTTTTTATATCTGCCTATTTCTATGGTTTCTCATTTATGGATTATACTTTCGAACGACGCAAGTTTAATGTGCAATCCAGCGTACGATATATGAGAAGTAACAAAGGCCTGGCAATTGGGAACGGATTGATCTTTGCCTTGGTATTACTGATACCACTTATTGGAGTTACATTGGCGGGTTTCTTTTCAATTGTGTCGGTTGTTGGTGCAACCATTGCTGTAAATAAGGCACTCGAAAATGATCAGGCTGGCTTTTGATTTTTGTACTCGCTTGGATTGCATCCAAACATTACTTTAAAGCTTTTTGAAAAACTTGATAAACTGCTGAAACCAACATTATACATTATTTCGGTAATATTACCTTCATTGTTTGTAAGCATTTGGGCTGCCATATTAAGTCTGTAATTTTTAATTACGTCCTTTGTAGATTGATTTGTAATAGCCTTAATTTTTCTATACAGGTGAGTTGAACTCATACCAATATTAGAACTTATAAAATCAACAGTTAAATCAGGATTACTTACATTTTCGGCTATGATCTCCATCACCTTTTTAATAAACTGTTCGTTCTGATTATTTTCTGATGATCGGTTTGACTGAGGATTAATAATAATTTTATTCCTGATGTATTCATATATAACAGTCTCCGTCTTAATCAGGTTGTTGATACAAGCCTTCAGATATGCAATATCAAATGGTTTGGTTATATACATGTTAGCTCCGCTTTCAATTCCTTCTGTTTTTTGATTGTCGAGGGCTTTTGCTGTTAAAAGTATTACAGGGATTCGTTGATATTGAGCATTGTTTTTTAATTTTTTACATAATTCAATACCATCCATTATGGGCATCATTATATCAGAAACAATTATGTCGGGATTGATCTGGTCAACCATTTCTAATCCGATTAGACCATTTGACGCCCTGTAAATCTGAAAGAAAGTGTTCAAATTCATTTCAATGTAATCCAATATGTCTGGATTATCATCAACTATTAAAACCTTATTTAAATTATCAGACTTAACAGTTTTAATTGACGTGTTGACTTGTTTATTACTATAATAGATTTGCTTGGAGATACGGCCTTCTGCTTTTTCAGCGGAGAAGGAGTATGTGAAAGTACTACCTTTGTCAACTTCACTTTGAACATCAATTTTACCTTTGTGGAGTAGTGCATATTGCCTTGCCATTGCCAAACCAATACCTGTTCCTTGTTTATGTTTGCGATGGATATCTGCCTGATAAAATTGATCGAATATCTTTTCAAGTTCTTGCTCTGGTATACCGGAACCTGAGTCTCGGACTATAACTTCAATAGTATGATTTATGTTCGAAGGAATTTTCAGTTTCATGGTAATTGTACCTTCAACAGGAGTATGTTTGAACGCGTTGGCCAAAATATTGAATAGAATAGCTTCTGTTTTTTCTCTATCTACTGAAGTGAAGAACTGAGATGCATTACTTTCAAACTCGTATTTGATTTCATGGCGTGAAGCCATGTCTTTAAAAGATTGAAATATTTCGTTACAAAATGTAACAAGCTCAACATCAGTTTTGATCAGAGGTATTGATTCTGTTTCTATCTTTCTGAAATCAAGAATCTGATTAACCAATGTAAGTAGTCGTTTGGAGTTTTTCTCTGCCAATTGTAGCATATCCAGATTCTTTCCGGCAACCATACCTGAATCGATCACCTGTTTAATTGGGGGCATAATTAAACTCAGTGGAGTTCTGAATTCATGCGATATATTAGTGAAGAATTGTTGTTTAGTATTTAATATCTCCTCACTATGCTGTTTTTCAAGATTAGCCAAACGCAATTGATTATTAAATTTCTGTCGGGCAACAAAAATTTTGAAAATAAGGTAGATCAGTCCAGTCATCAAAACAAAATAAAGACCTAAAAATGGTCTGCTTAGCCATAGAGGAGGTAGGATGATTACAGAGAAGGAGTTTATCTCTTTACTTTTTATTCCTGCATAATTGAATGATTCAATTTCAAGAGTGTACTCTCCTGGTTTAAGATTTGGATAAGTTGCAAAGTTAGTGCTGAGAGAATTATTCCAGTCATTGTCGAAATTCTTTAGACGATATCTGAAGTAACTTTTCTCAGGATGCCAGTAATTAAGGGTGGAAAAGAAAAATGTTAAGGAGTTATTAGCATAGGGAAGAACTAGTTCTTCTACATAAGGAATATCTTTTTGAATATTTTCATTAGTCGTTGTCTGGTACAACTCATTGTTAATATGAAGGGATGATAGTATTGCTTTGGGAGGCATAATTGTCAATTCATTTTCTTCAGGATTAGATTTGATATATCCGTTGTCACCACCAAAATAAGCGACACCTGAAGAAGAAACAGCGGAACACCCTTTATAAAAACTTTTGATTGGACTATTAGCATCAAGAGGCATTGATATGATGTCTCCGGTTTGTAAGTTGTATTTAATAACTGAATTGATGGAAGCCATCCAAATATGATGTTGCCTATCCATCTCAATACTGATAGGGTTATTTATTACCGGGTTATTAATTGGATAGGTTTCAGTTTTATTAATAGATGGCTTATAATGTATAATTAGCTTATTAGTGGCAATGAGAAGGCTTTCATTTTTAATGGAGTTTAAACATAGAATCGTTTCATTATTTATAAGATTGTTAATTGCATCAAGCGAAAATGGTTCAAGGTTTTTATTATTGACCGACCAAAGTTGATTTGACTTCAAATAATAAATATCGTTACCACATGAATAGATTCTGTCAGGTGCAGATTTTTCAGTTCTCAAAAAGCGAAGGTTTTCAAGCGAATTTAAATCGCCTGTGATTTTAAATATTCCTCCTTCCCAGGCACTTACCCAAATTGATTTGTCAGACGTTATTGCAAAGCTATTGATGTAATTGGATGTTAAACCATTGTTTTTATCCGAGCTTACACTTTTCATCGTTTCATCTTTAGAATTCCAGATATTAATACCTGCTGCTGTTCCCATCCAGATTCTACCTAGTGGATCTTCAAGTAAAGCGTATGTGTTATCAAGAAGAAGTTTGCGGCTTGAATTGGAAGATGCTGTAAAATAGTTCTTATTTTGATTCATTTTCTTTTCAATTACACCATGTATTGTGGCCAGATACATCGTTTCATTCTGACTAATTAATATATCTCTGATCTGATTTCCAACTTGTTGATTGTTAATTGTGTAATATTCTTCGTGTAAGTTGTAAAATGAGTTTTCGTTATTAATCAGGCTAATTCCATTAGAAGTCAGTAGCCATTGTGTGTTCGAATTATCTTTAAATATTTTCCAGATTACATTGTTGGCAATACTCTGATTTAAAATTGGATTATGGAAATATACATCAATCTTACTAAAGTCTCGAGTTGCAATATTTAATCCAAAATCAGTTCCAAGCCAAAGATTGTTGTTTTCGTGATGAATACATTTTATTACTTCATTACTGATGGATGTGTTGGAGCTATTGAATAATTTGTTGTGATGTGTAATTCGGTTAAATTTTGCCAAACCGGTTTCTGTGCCAATAAGTAGAATAGAATCGTTACCAGGTACTAGTGGTTTGATGTCCAGAATAAGGTTGTTTTTTAGAAAGGGCTTATACGAACCTTTGAGGTCAAACGACTGAAATTGGCTGTTTTTATAACTGTTTAATTGATCGTAGGTACCAATCCACATGGTGCTGTCAATTGTTTCGTACAAACACCGAATTGTAGAATGACTTAGTTTACTGTTAACATTGTTAAAGTATTCGTATTGATTAATACTCTTGTCGTAAATTATCAAACCATTAGAAGTTCCAATCCATATTCGGTTATCTTTTGATTTATACAAACTTCTGACAGATGCATTTTCTCCAATGTTAAAAGGGGTAATTTCAAATGTTTGTGTATTGATAGTGCATAATCCTTTCCAGGTTCCAATCCATAATAGATCATCATCAAGAAGAAGGGTTCTTATATTACTATTAGGCAAAGATCCTGGTTCGATACTTTCTCTGAAAATTGTGGTTTGATAACCATCCCATCTACACAAGCCATCATCAGTGCCAATCCATATAAAGCCTAATTTATCTTGCTCAATGGTATTGATCATGTTTGAAGGAAGTCCGTCTTCCTGTCTCAGGTTTGTAAAATAGATAGATTGATGTATACTATTTTCCTGGGCAATTATTACTGTAACAATAATTTGCACAAAAAGCATTGAGACTAATTTCTCAATTTTGATAGATACATTATTAAGTCTAATGCGTCTCTTGATATTGAAGATTACCCTGGATGGTTTCAATATTACATTGTAATTTAAATAGCGTTGTAAAGATAATTAAAAATTAAGGCTTGTTTTAAAAATGTATGATTTAAACAAATATAGGTATGAAATGAGATTTTAATAGATATCGTAAGTTCTAATAGATGAGAATTTAAAGATGAAATTAAATTAACGCAAGTATGAAATAGACAAATAATTGTATGTTTTCAATTAATGTTTAAAAATGTTAATATCTAATTTTGATAACAATAATTAACAATGAAACAAAAATCTAAAATCAAGTATTAATGATTAAATCCAGTTTGCTCTATATCCCTCTTTTATTAGTCTTATCGTTATTGATAGTTGCCTGTAACTTAAAAAACGAAAAAACAGCTCAACCTACTAATAGATTGATTAATGAATTTATGAATGGGGTTGATCTGTCATACGTTAATCAAGTTGAAGACCATGGCGGTATTTATAAAGAAGAAGGTACAAAGGTAGATCCATATGAACTTTTTAGTAAAAAGGGAGCTAACGTTGTTAGGTTACGAATCTGGAATAATCCCGATTGGATTAATAAGGTATATGGAGAAGATACACCTTTATATAGTGGTTACAACGATGTAAAGAAGTCCATAGAAAGAGCAAAGGCAAATGGTATGGCCATTAACCTTGATTTTCATTATTCAGATATATGGGCTGATCCGCAGCATCAAAAGGTTCCTTCAGCATGGAAGAATATAACAGATCTTGATGTTCTTTGTGATTCAGTTTACAATTATACTTATTCAGTATTAGATGATCTTTTTAAAAGTAATCTTTTACCGGAGATGGTTCAGATAGGTAATGAAACCAATTGTGGTTTCATGTTGGATGAAGCTAATTCACTTTTTCCAAAGCTTTCGATATGTGATGGAAACTGGGAGGCTTTTGGTAAAGTGTTAAATGCCGGTATTAAAGCTGTGAGGGATATTGACTTAAAAGCAGGCTCCAAAACTTTAGTCGCTTTGCATGTTGCCGATCCGAAAAACCTGGAATGGTTCTTTAAAGGAGTTATGGAAAAAGCTATGGTCAATGATTTTGATATTGCTGGTTTTTCATATTACCCACACTGGCATACAGAGATTTCATTTGAAGAACTCCCAAAACTTGTGTCGAGACTTACAAATGAATTAAAGAAAGATTTTGTGATTCTTGAAACGGCATATCCATACACTTTAGAAGAAGCGGATGAATATGGAAATATTTTTGGTGAGCATAGTGGTATTGAAGGTTATCCTATTTCAATAGAAGGACAGCGCGCATTTTTAATCGATTTGGTCACAAATATGAGAACTGCCGGTGCTAAAGGAGTGATGTATTGGGAACCAGCATGGGTTTCTTCTGATATGAAAGATTTATGGGGACATGGTTCGGCCTGGGACAATGCGACTTTGTTTGATCGTGAGGGAAACTCATTGGCTTCAATTGACTATCTGTCTTTTGATTATGCTTCAACAACGGATGACTTAAAGAAGAAATAAGGATGAAGATTTTTAAAAGTAGGTTGGTTTTAGCTTCTTTAATGGTGTTACTTCTTATTTCGTGTAATAAGTCTGGTAAGGAAGAAATTAGTAAAGGAAAAAATCTTTTTAATAAGAACTGGCTTTTTGTTAAAGATGTTGATTCTTCTGTTGAGGATTTATTTAACAATAAAAATAAAGCAATTAAGTGGGAAGAGGTTACTATTCCACATACTGCCAGTATAGAACCGTTAATAATTAAAGGTGATCAGTGGCAAGGTGAATGTTTCTACAAGAAAAATTTTAATGTCAGTAAAAAGTTAGCAGGATCACATGTCGGGCTTTACTTTGAGGGAGCTATGCAAGTGGCAGAAGTATACCTTAATGGGGAGTTGATTGGGACAAATGAAAGCGGTTATCTTCCTTTTTATATTGACCTGTCTGAAAGAATACAATTTGGAGAGAATAATTGCCTTTTGATTAAGTTAAATAATGAAGATAATGTAAATGTACCTCCTGGAAAAGCATTGAATGTTTTAGATTTTAATATTTACAGTGGAATCTATCGTAATGTTTGGTTGTTGGTTAAAGACCCGGTGCATATTTCTAATCCGGTTGAAGTTGATCATATTGCAGGTGGTGGTGTTTTTGTTAGTTATACTAATGTATCGGAACAATCTGCAGATGTTAATGTGAAGGTAGATGTTAACAATGATCTGGATTTAAAGAAGAAGATCCATATCACAGCTGAGCTTTTGTATGAAGATATTTCGATAGTTAAAGCCACTTCTGATAATTTTCAAATTGATGCTTTGTCATCAGGTAGTCTGGATTTATCTCTTATAGTGGATAATCCCAAATTATGGTCAGTTGATAAGCCTTATTTATATACTCTATCAGTCAAACTTTTTGCAGATGGAAATGAGACGGATACAGAGTCCATCAAAGTTGGAATACGTACCATTGAAATAACTTCAGAAAAAGGATTCAAAATCAATGGAAAGTCATTAAAGTTAAGAGGAACCAACAGGCATCAGGAATACCCTTATGTTGGATACGCCATATCTGATAATGCCAATTACAGGGATGCAAGAAAAATAAAGGAAGCCGGATTTAATATGGTTCGCTTATCACATTATCCACAGAGTCAATTTTTTTTAAATGCATGTGATGAACTGGGAATATTGGTAATGGATGCTATTCCGGGTTGGCAATTTTTTGGAGGTGATGTTTTTCAAAAAAATGCCTATAAAGATATTCGTAAAATGGTGAGGGTTGATCGTAATCATCCATCTGTAATACTTTGGGAAGCATCCTTAAATGAATCACAGATGACGACTGAATTTATGGAAAGAGCTCATGCAATAGTTCATGAGGAATATCCCGGAACTAATGTATACACCAGTGGCTGGATCAATGGAGCATATGATGTATTTATTCCGGCACGTCAACATGCCAAGCCACCATATTATTGGAATCAATATAATAATACTAAACCTTTATTTATTGCTGAATATGGCGACTGGGAGTATTATGCTCAGAATGCAGGTTTTAATCAAAAGTCATTTGAGAATTTATCTGATGAAGAACGAAACTCACGCCAGCTAAGAGGTGACGGACAAAAAAGACTTGCCCAGCAGGCATTAAATTATCAGGAAGCACATAATAGTAATCTGCAGGGTGAGGCAATAGGTGATGCGAATTGGTTAATGTTTGATTATAACCGTGGTTATGCTCCAGACATAGAAGCTTCAGGTATAATGGATATATTCCGTTTACCAAAGTTTGCCTACTATTTTTACAAGAGCCAAAACGATGTTGATTTGGATAATGAATTTTATCAACCTGTTGTGGCCATCGCCAATTATTATAATGATCCGTCTTTTATAGAAGTAAAAGTATTCAGTAATTGTGAAGAAGTTGAATTATTGGTTAATGATAGTATCTTTTCAATACAAAAGCCAGATCAGGATGTAAATTCAACTCATCTGAATCATCCTCCTTTTACCTTTCATCTTTCATCATTTATCCCGGGCAAAATAGAAGCTATTGGTTATATAAATGGAAAAGCTGTTGCCAGAGATCTTAAACTAACACCTGAACAGGCATATGGAATTAAACTATGGATCGATGAAAGTGGAAAAGCCCTACAGAGCAGTTGTAATGATTTAGTTTTTGCTTATGCTGCCATAGTTGATAAGAATGGTACAATTCTTCCTTTAGCCGAAAATACTATTCGGTTTTCATTAAAAGGTGATGGTGAAATAATAGGAATGAATCCGGTAAATGCCGAAGCCGGAATTGCTGCTGTTCTTGTAAAAGCCGGCGAGACTTCTGGTACGCTTCAAATACAGGCCTTATCTCCTGGTTTGAAGAAAGATGAACTTGTTATTGATATTGAATAATACCATACAATCATAATTTACACTAAAAACTTAAAATCAGCTACTATGAAAAACAAACATCTGCTAATGAGTTTCAGAACTTGATAACTCAGAATACGGTTTTCCAAAAATCGTTTAATCCATCTATTAGTTACAACACTTATTAATTATTGATTTATCGGGTATAAAGCCAATGGATAAAAGTGGTGTGACAAAATTTACAAAAATGACTAATTAAATTTTAAGTAAAAACATATGAATAGTTTAATAAAGCGTTTGACTTCTGCTATTCTGCTATTGAGTTTCGGAGTAACTCTATGGGCTCAGCAAACCCAGGTTAGTGGAACGGTAACAGATGCAAAAACAAATGAACCTATTCCGGGTGTAACAGTATATGTGAAGGGTACACAACGGGGTAGTATAACTTTACCTGATGGTTCTTATGCTATAATGGTTTATTCGGGTGAAGTATTGGTTTTCTCCTTTATTGGTTATCAGCAGCAAGAAGTTGCTATTGGGCCTGACGCTAATTATAATATCTTTCTTCAACAGGATTATATCAATGTTGATGAGGTGATTGTAGTTGGATATGGTGAAACCAAGAAAGGAGATTTAACAGGAGCTGTTTCCAATGTTTCTTCCAAAGATTTTAACCCCGGTGTGGTAACTTCACCTGCTCAGTTAATTAACGGAAAGGTATCTGGTGTTCAAATTGTCTCTGGTAGTGGTTCTCCAACATCTGGCAGCTCGTTTCGTATCAGGGGAGGTGCTTCGCTAAATGCCAGTAACGATCCCTTAATTGTATTGGATGGTGTTCCTCTTGAAGCCGGTGGCATCAGTGGTAACAGTAATAATTTTTTAAGTCTGATCAACCCTAATGATATAGAGAGCATGACAGTCTTAAAAGATGCATCATCGACGGCTATTTATGGTTCGCGCGCTTCAAACGGTGTAATCATCATCACGACTAAAAAAGGTTCAAAAGACAAATTCAGAGTTAATGTAAACTCAACCAACTTACTTCAGGTTAGAACAAAATTACCTGAAATGCTTTCGGAGAGTGATTTTCGAGCTGTGGTTGAATCACAGGGAAGTGAGGCCCAAAAAGCTCTGTTGGGATCAAGTAGTACTAATTGGAATGATGAAATTTTTAAGTTGGCTTTTGGAACAGATAATAATTTTAGTGTGTCAGGAACATTATGGGATATGCCTGTTCGATTCTCAGGAGGTTATTACAATCAGGATGGTATTTTAATAACTGATAATGCTCAAAGACTAACAGGTAGTTTAAATGTTTCTCCAACTTTTCTTGATGATCATTTAAAATTTAATGTTGGAATAAAAGGAGCTACCAATCAAAATACTTTTGCCAATACAGGTGCCATTTGGGGTGGATCAACAATGAATCCTACCATACCAGTCTATTCCGGTTTATCTGAATATGGTGGATATACTGAGGCAATTGATGGTGATGGAATGCCAGTTACCGGAGCTGTTCTTAACCCTGTTGGACTGTTGAATCAGTATTCATCAACCAGTACGGTGAACAGGGTAATAAGTAATCTGGATATGGATTATAAATTCCATTTTTTACCAGATCTTCGTTTTCATGCTACATTGGGATATGATTATGCCCAGGGAGAAGGAACGATTCAAGTACCTGTTGAGGCAGCCCAGTATTATTTGACAGGAGGCAGAAACTATACATATGGTCCTCAGAAAAATGAAAACCGTTTGTTAACCACTTACCTGAACTATAAAAAAGATTTGGCTGAGATAAATAGCAATGTGGATGTTACTATAGGATACGATTATCAATTTTGGAAAAGTACAACTCCAGCCTATAATCAGGTAAATGTAGAAGGAGAGGTACAAAGTTCAGTTGCACCATTCGATCAACGACATGCCTTGCTATCGTATTACGGTAGATTGAATTACAGCTTCAAATCGAAGTATATGGTAACAGCAACCGTTCGTCAGGATGGTACTTCGCGATTTAGTGAAGATAATCGCTGGGGAACATTTCCTTCTGTGGCACTCGCCTGGAGACTTTCGGAAGAAGGATTTTTATCTGGTATTGATGCACTCTCTAATTTGAAGTTACGTGCAAGTTATGGTGTAACAGGTCAGCAGGAAGGCATTGGTAATTATAACTATCTACCGGTTTATACTATCAGTCAGGATGGAGCTCAGTATATCTTTGGTAACTCTATTATTAATACATGGAGACCTGAAGCCTATGTTTCCAACCTTAAATGGGAAACAACCAAATCGTTTAACTACGGTATCGATTTTGGATTTATCAATAATCGTTTATCAGGTTCTGTTGAGTATTACACCAGAGTTACAGAGGATTTATTGGCTACAGTGCCATCTCCGGCCGGTACTAACTTTGATAAGCAAATACTTACCAATGTGGGTAATGTGGATAGTGAAGGTTTGGAGTTGACGATCAATGCTACCCCAATAGATAATCAGGACTGGACATGGAATTTAAGCTTTAATGCAACCTGGCAACAGCAAACCATTAAAAATCTGTCTTTAAATCCTGAAGCAGGAGTAAATCATACGCCTGTTGGTCCTACAATTGATAGCTATTATTTTCAGACTTTTACCGAAGGATACTCACCTTACATGTTTTATGTGTATCATCAGCTTTATGATGAATCCGGTAAACCCATTGAAGGAGCATATGCTGATTTGAATGATGATGGCGAGATTAATTCGGATGATTTGTATCATTATCACAATCCTATGCCAGATTATATAATGGGCTTTAGTACTTCGGTACGTTATAAAAACTGGAGCTTAAACACAAGTATTCGTTCTTACCTGAATAACTATGTGTATAATGGAATGTCGATGAATACAGGTGCATTCGGAACCATGTCGTACAATGCGTTTCAACTAAATAATCTGCATCAAAGTTATCTTGAAACCGGATTTCAGAGCCGTCAGTATCTGTCGGATTATTATATCGAGAATGCATCATTCCTTAGAATGGATAATCTTTCACTTAACTATAATTTCGGAAGAGTATACGATTTATTTAATCTGAATCTTACAGCTTTAGTTCAGAATGTTTTCACAATTACCAATTATTCAGGTGTTGATCCCGAAATATCAAATGGAGTAGATGTGTCATTCTATCCTCGCCCTCGCATTTTCTCATTAAGTATCGGAGTTGATTTTTAATGAATAATTGAGATGAATATTTTGAATATTGACACAAACAGAACGAAAATGAAAAAGATAATATATATATCAACGGTTTTTGTTATTTTTATTTTATCGGCTTGTTCCGATGATTTAAATCAATATCCGCACGTAAGAGAGACTTCTCAGTCTGTATTCTCCAAGCCCGAAAATTACGTGTCTGCATTGGCCAAATGTTATGCATCGTATGTTACAGCGGGGCAGGAACGTGGTGGCGGCGATGCTGACCTGAGTAGTAATAATGGATATGATTACATGCGTTGCTATTTTAATGTACAGGAGGCGGGAACTGACGAAATTGGTTCTACCTGGATCGAAGGTGATAATATTGGTAATCTTACCTATCTTACCTGGGATGCTAATGATCCATGGGTGGCAGATATGTATTACAGATGCTATTACACCATTTCACTTTGTAATGAATTTTTAAAGAATGCTACGGATGAAAAGATATCAGGTTTTACTGATACTGAACAAACTGAAATAAAAGTATATCGCGAAGAAGCACGTTTTCTGAGAGCATTGGCTTATTATCATGCAATGGATTTATTTCATGATGTTGCTTTTGCTAATGAATCACACATAGGTAGTTCCTCACTGCCTGAACGAATTGAATCTGCCGATCTGTTTAATTTCCTCACAACAGAGTTGAAGGACTGCAGTGAGAAAATGAACGATGTTGATAATTGTGATTATGGCAGAGCTCCCAGAGCTGCTGCATGGATGTTGCTTGCACGTTTGTATTTAAATGCCGAAGTGTATGAAGCAGGTGCTAAGCATGATTCCTGTATGATTTATACCCAGAAAGTTATGGATGAAGGATATTCCCTTGCATCCGATTACAGCTCTTTGTTTAATGCTGATAACGATAAGCGTGTAGGACGTGGTAACGAAATTATTTATCCGTTGGTTGTTGATGGTGTAAATGTGGTATCATGGGGTGCAACAACTTACCTTGTGTGTGGTCAGGCTGATCAGGATTATGGATATGATCCTTTGGAAGTAGGCTGTGGAAGTGCATGGGGTATGTTTCGTGTAAGAGGCGAGATACCTGCTTTATTTGATATGGATAATGATGATCGTGCCATGTTTTATGTTGGGGACCAATCACAGTATATGGATAATGGAGTTGATGATCGTACTGGTGGATATTTTGTTCGTAAATGGAGCAATCTTACCGATGAAGGAGAAGTCGCTTCAAACACGGTGAGTGATGGCGTAAATACCGATTTTCCTATGTTCCGTTTGGCTGATGCCTACCTGATGTATGCAGAGAGTGCTGCACGAACAGGTACAAATATGGCTACCGCAGTTAGTTTGGTTAATGAACTAAGAACAAACAGAAATGCTGCTCAGGTATCAGAAAGTGAATTGATTGCTACTACCGATGGCATACCTTACAAGTTTTTTATGGATGAAAGAGGTAGAGAGTTGTATTGGGAGTGCGTACGTCGTACAGATTTAATTCGCTTCAATTCTTTTACAGGTGATAAATATATATGGCAATGGAAAGGGGGAGTTAAGGACGGTAAGTCAGTAGACTCAAAATTTGATGTTTATCCGATACCTGCTGCCGAAATCTCAGCAAATCCTAATCTGTACAATGCTGAATATTAAAACTGATAAAAATGAAGAATATATTTAAATATCTCACATTGTCTTTATTCGTAATGCTACTGGCTTGCGAAAAAGATGGCGATAAGCTGATTCTTGCAGGACTTGAGTCATCAACCCTGGTTAGCAGTGGATCAGATGTTGTACTTACGCAGGATAATAAGGATGCCATATTATTGAGTTTCTCATGGAATGAGAGTGAATTGTCCATCAGTAATGAATTATATGGTATACCTGATGATGTTCCTCAGATGATACTTGAAATTTCAGCTACTGAAACGTTTGATCAGTATGAAACCAGACAACCGGAAGAAAATATGCTGGCTTTGACTGGTGGAGAGTTAAATACATTGGCTAAAAATTTTGGTTTTGAAGCGGATAAGAGTACTCCTATGTACTTTAGGGTAACTTCTTCTTATGGCTCAAATACTGAGGTGTATTACAGTAACATCATAGCTGTTAATATTACCAGTTACGAAATTGATATGTCGCTTGGTTTTATATTGGAGTCAGATCAGTCAACTGATACAGGATTTACTCTTTACTCGCCGAATAGCGATGGAAATTATCATGGTTTTACGGGTTCAACAGCCTGGTATAACTGGTATCTGAAAGAAGGTGATGGTACCATCTGGGGTAATGATGGTGTGGCAGGTACACCGTTCTTAATTTCATCAGAACTGGCGTCAATGTGGAATTTCTGGTATCCGGGTGTTGGCGGATGTTACTATACCACTTTAAGTACATCAGCTAAAGAATGGACAGCGACTTATATTCCGTCTTTACAGGTTTCAGGCGATGTAACGGGTGAAATGACTTTTGTGCGATCAGAAGTAAAATGGTATATATCTTTAACAACAACCAATGATAATGCTGTGGTTAAAGTAAGTTCAACAGATGCTAAATTGTATAATTTGTCAACCGGAACAGATGATGCTTCTGCTATTAACAAAGAAATTGGTTTTGTTGCAGATGGTACCAATGGTTTAAGTTTTGAAATGTCGGCAGATGCAGCAACAGATATTATCTTTGGTACAGCAGGCGATTATACCTTAACTTTATATTTGGCAGATCCAACCAATTTGTATTATGAAATAACTGAAGGTTCGACTGTTGTTGTTGATCCAATTAGTGAGTTTCTGTATCTTCCAGGTATTGATGATTTAATATCAGGTGAATGGACCTTTGATAATTACCTTCGCCTGATAAGTGCGGATGATTCAACTTTTGCAGGTGTTATTAATGTTAACTCCGAATGGGGATATCAAATGACTCTGGAAGATGGAAACTGGGATGATGTTTATAAGATGGGTGATACGGAAGGTCAATTGGTATTTAAAGGACCAAATAATATTGCGCCTCCGCCAGCCGGTTTATATCTAATAGAAGCAGATTTAAAAAATCTTACCTACAGCCATACCGAAGTTACAAGTTTGAGCTATGCTGGTTTTAACGATGACTGGACTATGGTTCAAATGGCTGAAACTGCTAACGCAGGCGTTTATTCGATTAGTGTAACCATAAATGGAGCATCTCCATGGGGAGCCAAGTTGTATATGAATAGCAACTGGGATCTTTTCTTTGGTGGTTCAGATGGTAATCTGTACTTAGGTGGTGAAGGTATTACTGATGATGCCTCAATTAATCCGGGAACCTACGATTTAATTGCGGACGCCATTAATCAAAACTATGTGTTATTGGGCGATGAAGTATATGTTACAGGATTGAATGATGTTTGGGATTTTACGTCAGTGGTGCTTACCAAACAATCAACCGGAGTTTATAGTGGTAGTGCAACTGTAACGGCTGGTGTTCCATGGGGTATTGCTATTCATGTCGATCAGTCTTGGAATCGTTACTTTGGTGGTTCTTTGGACGCCATGGACTATTTGGGTGGAAATATTGATATGAGCGGTTTAGCTAATGGAACGTATACTGTTACTGTTGATTTTATTAATAACACCTGTACATTTGAATAAAAAATATTAATAGCTGCAGGTTTTAGCCTGTGGCTATTAAATTAAAAAGTATTAATAATGAATTTTAATAGGATTTTATATCTGTTTCTTTTTGTGTTGATAACATTTGCGTGTGTAGATGATTACGATAAACCTGTTAAGACTGTAGTGCCAGATGTTCCGGTTAAGGATATGAGTGGTTATGCAAAAGGTGCCGATGTTAGTTGGTTAACCGAAATGGAATCGCAAGGAGTTTTGTTTTACGATACAGCAGGAGTTCAAACCGAGTGTCTTACACTTCTGAAAGACATGGGAATGAATTCCATTCGTTTAAGAGTATGGGTAAATCCAACAAACGGTTGGTGCAATACAGCAGATTTATTGGTGAAGGCAAAGCGCGCTAATGACTTAGGTATGCGCATATTGGTTGATTTTCATTATAGTGATGTTTGGGCCGATCCTTCCAGTCAAAACAAACCTGTTGAATGGGAGAATTTGTCGTTCGAAGATCTTAGTACAGCAGTTTCCAACCATGCAACAGATGTTCTTAATGCATTAAAAGATTGGGGTATTACACCAGAATGGGTACAGGTTGGAAACGAAACCGGAAACGGCATGTTGTGGGATGATGGACGAGCATCGGATAATATGGCGCAATATGCTACCTTAAATAATAAGGGATACGATGCTGTTAAAGCTGTTTTTCCGGATGCTAAAGTGATTGTGCATCTTCAGGAAGGTAATAGAAACAGTTTGTATCGTTGGTTATTTGATGGTCTGAAGAATAATGGGGCCAAATGGGATGTAATTGGAATGTCACTTTATCCTGAAGCTGATACCTGGCAAAGCTTAAATGATGATATTATTAGTAATATTAACGACATGATCAGCAGATACGACTGTGAAGTAATGATTTGTGAAGTTGGCATGGACGTGGAGCAAGAAGATGCTGGTTATAACTTTTTAAAAGATCTGATGAACCGTACACAGACTATTGATGAATGCCTGGGTATCTTTTATTGGGAACCACAAAGTTATAATAACTGGAATGGTTACACTAAGGGGGCTTTTAATGCAGAAGGAATGCCTACTAAAACAATGTATTCTTTTGGTGAATAATAATTACACTTTAATTCTTTTGGAAGCGCGGATTTATTTCGCGCTTTTTTGTTTTAAATTAGTAATGAATCTATCTCATTTAAATTATGAAACATCGTCAAAGCAGACTTGAAAGTTTTAAATACGCTTTTAAGGGAATGTACATACTATTCAAAGATGAAGCAAATGCCCGTATTCATTTAATTGCTGCAGTTCTGGCTGTTGTATTAGGTTTATTTCTAAAATTAAATGTCAATGAATGGTTTTGGATTGTTTTGGCGATTATTCTTGTCTTCATTATGGAGTTAGTAAATACAGCAATTGAAAATTTAGCTGATGCTTTTTCGAAGGATTACAATACTTTATTGGGTAAGGCAAAGGATTTAGGTGCAGCAGCTACGTTGTTGGCGGCCTTTTTTGCGATAATAATAGCACTGTTTGTCTTTGTACCTAAAATATTGATGTTAATGTAAACGTAATCTTTTTAGAACTTTATTATTTATTCATTTATCTATTCAACTCATAAAATAAATCTGGTCTCCAATTTTTACTCCATTATCATTTTATCAAATAATTCCTGTTTTCAGAAAAACAGTGTTTGACTTCAACTTAATTGTCCTTTAAATTTGAAGTTTTGCCATTGATATTTGAACGGGTGTTTTTTGAGTCTTAAAAACGAAAAATTTACCCTCTTTTGATCGGTTTTATGTTGTATAACTATGTTGTAAAACATGTTTTAAAGGTGACAAAAGTCTTAGTTTTCAGCCGTTCTGTTTAGATTGAATTTAAAATAGAGAAAAATTTCTATAATTTTGGAAATTTTAAGATATTGCGCCGCCTTGTTATTAATTTTTAACATTTCTATTGGCTAAAAATCAATCGCTGTATCTAATTTTGATGGCGAAATTGAATTAAAGAAATTTTGGTGTAATTATAAATTATCTGTATTTATGAAAGTGTCTGAAAAAATTGAACTGCTCAAAAAAAAGAGAGAGGAAGTCAAAATGATGGGTGGAGAGGACCGCGTTGCCAAACAACGCGAGAAAGGAAAGCTTTCTGCTCGTGAGAGACTTGATCATCTTTTTGATGAGGGATCTTTTAGGGAAATAGACATGTTTGTTGAGCATCGCTCTGTTAATTTTGGTATGGAAAAGGTAGAGGTTCCATCCGACGGAGTTATTGTTGGTCACGGTTTAGTACATGGACGTCCCGTTTTTGCTTTTTCACAGGATTTTACTTCACGTGGAGGTTCGTTGGGTGAGATGCATGCTGCTAAAATCTGTAAGATTATGGATTTAGCCGTTAAAGCCGGAGCTCCTGTGGTAGGATTGAATGATTCAGGTGGTGCGCGTGTGGAAGAAGGAGTTGATGCTCTTAAAGCATACGGTGAAATCTTTATGCGTAACTCACGTTCTTCGGGCGTTATTCCGCAGATTTCAGCGATTATGGGTCCTTGTGCTGGTGGAGCTGTTTATTCTCCAATTATGACAGACTTTATCTTTATGGTTAAAAAGAAAAGTCACATGTTTATCACAAGCCCGTATGTAATTAAAACGGTTACCGGTGAGGAAACTACCTTCGAAGAATTGGGTGGTGCAATGGTTCACAATTCTAAGAGTGGTAACGCACACTTTGCATACGACAGTGATGAAGAAACAATAGATGGTATTAAAGAACTTTTAGAGTACTTACCAAATAACAACCTTGAAGAAGCTCCTCAAGTTCCTATGGGTGATGATCCTCATCGTGAATGTGAAGAGTTAAACACTATTATTCCAGATTCATCAAATGTACCTTACGACATGAAGAAAATCATCGAGTCAGTTCTTGATAACGGTGAATTCATGGAAGTACATGAGCATTATGCAGAAAATGCAATTGTTGGTTTCGGACACTTAAATAACAGATCAGTTGGTATCATTGCAAACCAACCTATGATTCAGGCAGGTTGTTTAGATATCGATGCTTCAGATAAAATCAGTCGTTTTGTTCGTACTTGCGACGCTTTCAATATTCCAATGATCACTTTCGTGGATGTTCCGGGTTACTTGCCAGGTGTTCAGCAAGAGTGGGATGGTATCATTCGTCACGGTGCAAAGTTACTTTGGAGTTATGCCGAAGCTACTGTACCTAAGTTTACAGTTATTACTCGTAAAGATTATGGTGGTGCATATCTTGCAATGTGTTCTAAACCATTGGGTGCTGATATGGTTTTTGCATGGCCAAGTGCTGAGATTGCTGTAATGGGTGCTAAAGGTGCTGTTGAGGTAATTTCAACCTATCGTAAACAAATTGCCGAGGCTGAAGATAAAGCCGCTAAAACAGAGGAAAAAATCAAAGAATACGAAGACGCTTTCAGTGTACCTTATTTGGCTGCTAAACGTGGATATATCGATGATGTTATCATTCCAAGTGAAACACGTCAGCGTTTGGTAGATGCAATGGAAATCATGTCGACTAAGACTGAAGTGTTGCCTCCTAAAAAACACGGTAATATTCCTTTATAAAATAGCATTATCATGACAGAAAGAGAAAAGAAAAGAAAAGCTGCAATGATAGCAGTAGCCTATTATCTGGAACAGGAAAAAGCAGCAGCTGCTGAAGTTGTAAAACCTGCCAACAATTGGGCTGCAATGGGTAAAGGAATGATCATGAATAACCGTACCAATGTACAACGCAAAGGTAGGTTGATGATGAAAGCTGTTTAATTGTCGGTTTAAACCGATGCAAATCATTTAAAAAAGGAATAAAGATGAAATTCGATAAACACGGGGTCCTGGAGATGACCCAAGTACAATATAACGCGGATCGTCCTAAAGCGGAAAATCCAATTAAAATTAATGATGTCAGCCTACGCGACGGACATCAATCATTGTTTGCAACTCGTGGCCGTACAGAAGATATGTTGCCTGTTGCTGAAATGATTGATGACGCTGGTTACAACGCTGTTGAAACATGGGGTGGAGCTACATTTGATACCATGCACCGTTACCTGGGTGAAGATCCATGGGAGAGATTACGTACATTAAAAAAATACATGCCTAAGACTCCGTTCTCTATGCTTCTTCGCGGACAGAACGTAGTTGGTTACCGTAACTATGCTGATGATGTTGTACAGGCATTTGTTCAACGTGCTATCGATAATGGTATGGATATTTTCCGTTGTTTCGATGCATTGAATGATTACCGTAACTTCGAAACTGCAGCAAAGGTTATCAAAGATAATGGTAAGCATTTTCAGGGTGTTGTATGTTATACTTTAACTGAGCCTCGTTTAGGTGGTGAAGTGTATAACATGGATTACTACCTTAACAAAGTAAAAGAATTAGTTGAGTTTGGTGTTGATTCAATCTGTATCAAAGATATGGCAGGTTTGATTGCTCCTTACGACATTTATAACATGGTTCGCGAAATTAAACAGTTCACTGATATTCCATTGAACCTGCATACTCACTTTACATCGGGTATGGGTGATTTGGCAATCTTCAAAGCTATCGAGGCTGGTATCGACATCGTGGATACTTGTATCGGACCTTACGCTTACCGTACTTCTCATGCGGCTGTTGAGCCAATCATCATGTCGTTATTAGGTACTAATCGCGATTCAGGTATGGATATTAAAAAGATCACAGCGATTGCTGATGAAATGGAAAAATACATACCTAAATACAAGCACCTTGATAACAGTCCTAAATATTCTACAACTGATATCAATGTATTGCTTCACCAAACACCAGGAGGTATGTTATCTAACTTGGTTAACCAGTTGAAAGCAATGGATGCATTGGATAAATTACCAGAAGTATTCCGTTTATTACCTAAAGTACGTAAGGATCTTGGTAGTATTCCTTTGGTAACACCAACTTCACAGATCGTAGGTGTTCAAACAGTAAACAATGTGTTGTTTGATAAATTTGAAGGCGAGTATGCTCAAATTACCAAAGAGGTAAAAGACCTTTGTTACGGATTGTATGGAAAAACTACCAAGCCAATCAATCCTGAAGTAATGAAAAAAGCTTTGAAAGACTATCCTCGTGGCGAGAATCCAATTACTGAACGTCCTGGAAGTATCTTAGAGCCAGAAATGGAAGGGGTTAAAACAGAATTTGCTGAATTAGCTAAAGATATCGACGACGAAGTATTGGTTGCTTTATACCCTGTAACTGGTAAGCGTTTCTTGAAATGGAAATATTCAGGTGAAGAAGTGCCAGCCGAATGGAAAGGTAAAACCATGGAAGAAGTTAAGAAAGAAGAAGAGTTGGTTAAAAAAGCTCTTTCTGGTGAGTTAACTTCTAAAGCTAAAAACGGTAATGGTCGTGAGTTGGAAGTAACTGTAGATGGTGAAACATTTACTGTTGAAATTAACGATCCTTATGCTGCTGCAGCCCCAGGTCGTGTGCGTCGTAAGAAAGAAGACAAAGCGAAAGAAGTGGAAGCCAGTGGTAGCTTGCATGCTCCTATACCAGGTATGGTGGTTGAGTACAAGAAGAAAGTGGGTGATGAGGTTGCTGTAGGTGAAACGGTAGTGGTTTTAGAAGCAATGAAAATGATGAATAACCTTGAGTCAACTGTTAACGGTGTTGTTACAGAAATCAAATTTGATTCAGGTGATTCAGTTTCAAAAGGAGATGTTTTAATGGTTATTGAACCAAAAGAAGCATAGGCTCTACAAATACAGAATATATAATTGCCAAAGGGGTAGGTTCGAAAGAGCTTACCCCTTTTTATTTAGTAATGTTTGCAGCTCATTACTTTCAGTCCTCATGTTTTTCGAATTAGTCTTTGATGATTCATTCCTGTCTTGCCATTCGTATAGTTCTCGTTTAGATTACTACATTTTTTGAAACAAAAAAAGGAGGCTCAAATGAACCTCCATTATACTAGTGTTTTAATTATTTTATTTTATCGTGTCAACTCCTTCTGAAGTCATGATAATCTTTTTGATAGTTCCATCCGGGTTGTAGTATAAATTGTCGATACAAACAGAACGACGGAAACTGCCTCCATCGGTAGGTATGCTACCATTGTGATACACAAAGTAATCTTTACCTTTGTACTCAAGTATAGCCTGGTGATTTGTGTTGCAATTTCCTGCCACTTCATTAATGATGCCTTTAAATTCCCATGGACCGGTGATGCTTTTGCTCATTGCATAGGCTGTTTTTTCAGGAAATTTATAAGAATATGTCAGGTAGTACCAATCACCTTTTTTATGTACCCAAGGAGCTTCAACAAAATGAGGTACTTCAAGGTAGTTAATGTCACCGTCCAACTCAATCAGGTTGTCTTTTAATTTTGCCCATTTAAGCGATGAATTTCCCCAAAAAATGTAGGTTTGGCCGTCTTCATCGGTAAATACTGTTGGATCAATATCATCCCAGTTCATATCTCTTTTACCGTCATCAATCTTGAATGGGGCCGGAGTCATGTCAGTTGTGACAAGTGGTGCACCAATGGCATCAACAAACGGTCCTGTAGGACTATCTGCTACCGCAACGCCAATTGCAAATCCATTGGTTGGACCATGGTAGGCGGTTACAAACCAATAAAATTTCCCATCTTTTTCAATGGTCTGAGCTGCCCATGCACTTCCTGCTGCCCATTCAAATTCATTAACACGGAATGGAACAGGGTGTTCTTCCCAGTTTTTTAAATCAGTTGATTTAAAAATCAGCCATTCGTTTAGTACATATCCATTGTGGCCGGCAGGTGCTTCATCATGTCCGGCATATAAATAAACCGTGTCGTTATAAACCAATGTTGCAGGATCGGCAGTGTATTTATGGGTGATTATTGGATTGCCAGGTTTATCAGCCATTTTCTCCAATTCTACTGTGCTTAATTCTGGTGTTGATTTTTTCTCTGTTTGTGGTTGATTACATGATATGGCTCCTAGAGTAAGAGCACATCCAAATACCAACAGTTGTTTATTCATTTTCATATAACTTGTTTTTTTGATTGTTTCCAAAAATGCCAATTGCCTAACAAAAGTACATCTCTTTGTTTAGCTGAAAGGAGGATATTTGAGCAAAAATGGAGTACATATTCATAATCAGACAATCAGTTTCTAATATTTTATATCATTATCTACACTGTATGGTTTGTGATCAGTTACTAGAAAATGAGGAGGGTAAGTGGTTGAATTTTACATTAAATTGCGTTTTTTGTTTATGAATGAAACTTGTTATTGAGTGATAATTGTTTAATATTTTGTAAAATTGTTTTTCTGTTTGCTACAAATATCATAGGAATTTCTTGAATTAAGTTTGACTCAAGTTTGAATATATGAGATTATTTAAAAAATATGTGGTATTTCTGCCTCTGTTATATTCAATTTGTTTATCCGGACAAGTAAAGAATTTGTCACAAGTAGAATCCTTTGATTATAAGGAATTGTGCAAGCAAGCCAAAATAAATCTTAATGAAAGAAATATTCAGGAAGCTATTATGTTGGCAACTAAAGCCGATTCGCAATATGTGGTTTTAACCGACCATCATTACAGTAAGGCTAATGTTATATTGGGCATCTGTTATAATGATGTGGGAGACCCGATTAAATCACATCAATGTTATCAGACAGCGATCAATGAAGAACCCGATAAGCTTGCAAAAACTTTTATGTTACTTAATATGGTGGGGTTAGGTGTGGCTGCTGGTGATACTTTAATGGCCATTAATTTTTTTAACGAAAACTTCGACTCTATTCAGGCAAGGTTCTCACCACTTGAAAAAGCATATTGTTATTTAACGATTGGGAATATACTCAGAGGTTGTAAGTTTACTTCTTCAAAAATCTCAATTCAGGAATTATACAATACTTCTTTTAGCCTATATGAGCAGAATAACGTCTATGAAAATGCCGGCTTTGCAGCTCTTAATCTTAGTCAATATTACCAAGAAATAAAGGAAGACAGTGTGGAATATTGGCTTATGCAGGCTTATAGCATGCAAAGTAAAGCTAATTCGCCATTAGGGATGTCTGATGTTTTATTGGGAATTGCTCAATATCATGGGATACATAATCAATTGGACTCAGCTCTTTTTTATTATAATAAAGCATTACCATATTCAATTAGAGCTAATTATGTACCATTTGTTGAAAATAACTACAAAGGCTTGGCGGAGATTTATGAGAAAATGCATGAATATGAACTAAGTAATAAATATTTAAGGTATTTCTATGCTTATAAGGATTCGCTGGAGAAAGAAAATTGGCGATCAGATCTCAGTGAGATGCAAATACAATACGGGATTAAAGAAAAAAATAAAACGATAACACGACTTACCGATATTTTAAAAAATATAAAGTGGAAAATTATTTATTCTGTTATTGGTTTTTTAATATTTTCTGTTGTATTGCATTTTAGACTTAAGCATCATAATAAGAAAAAATGGCTTGCAAGTATCAGAGTTAATTCAATTGAGAAAACGAAGCCCAGAATTTTAAATGATGAGAAATTAAATCTTTGGCTACAACTAGAGAAATTCATGACAGAAAGAAAGGTATTTCTTGATCCTGATCTGACACTTATTTCATTAGCTCAGAAATTAAAGACTAATAGAACCACCCTTTCTGAAGTAATTAATGAAAAATCAGGTAAGTCCTTTAATCAATATATTAACCAGTTTCGTATAGAAGAATCAATGCTACTATTGCAAAATAAAGAAAAGGATCATCTATCAATTGAAGGAATAGCCATCGAAGTTGGTTTTAAATCCCGTTCTTCTTTTTATACCGCATTTGTTAATTCAAACGGAGATACACCATCCAATTACCGGAATCGCCAAACTAACGAAGTTGTGGAATTGGTATAGTAAAACTTCTCGATCTATACTTGTCCGAATAGATCCATTCAAACAACTATTCTTTGTTCACAAGGGTTTCTCGCGATAGATTTGAACTGAATTAAGTGCCCTTGCGCACAGTTCAAAAACTTAAGCGGAACCGAAAAGCTTTATGAGTAGGGTAACCAAATTATTTTAAATTAATCTTTTTATGAGAACATTAGGTAACATTTTATGGCATTTCCCATTTTTTGGATTTCTTTCAGCGTTGAGTACTTTTCTTATTGGTGGTTTATTTGTAATAACTGTTATTGGTGCTCCAATAGGATTGGGATTGATTCAACTATCTAAATTTTTACTGGCTCCTTTTTCAAATTCAATGATTAGTCAAAGTGATATGGAAGTTGAGCAAAATGCAGCATGGAAGACCTTTGGAATAATTGTCAGAATACTTTATTTCCCATTCGGATTGTTTTTGGCAGTTGTGACTATTTTTCAAATTGTTGGATTGTTTATTTCATTAGTTGGTATTCCTGTTGCTTTGGTTTTAGCAAAATCATTGGGAACATATTTTAATCCAATAAATAAAACTTGTGTTTCTAAAGCAGTTGCTGATGAAGTGGCTTCACGTAAAGCAAAAGCTCAAGTTGATAAGGCATTTGCCTAGTTATTGCGATTGAATAGTTAGGTCACGGTCATAATTATTCATAAAATTAAAATGTAGACTAAAAAAACATTATCCTGTTCTAAACCTGAATTCTTTCTAACGGAATTCAGGTTTCTTGTTTTATAATGAATTGATTATTGGCTGTTGTTATTATTTATTGAAGGGTAGTAGAAGTAAACTGTATAATTAACATCAAAATTTTCTATTTTTATAAATAAAACAACTCACTATGTACCGAAAATTTGCCCTGTTATTTTCTTTATTGCTTTCAATAATGGTGTTTGCACAGAACACTGAAGTGATGAACGATTCAGTTAAAAAAGTATATACCTTCAAAATTTTTCGTGAAATAGGTAGTACCTCATGGATTCATACCCAGGAGGCTTTTGCTGAAGCTGAAGCGATGAATGCTGATGTGATTCTTTTACATATGAATACCTACGGTGGTCAGGTTGTTTATGCTGACTCTATCCGTACCAAGATTTTAAACAGCCCTATTCCGGTACATGTGTTTATTGATAATAATGCAGCTTCGGCTGGTGCGCTGATATCTATAGCCTGTGACAGCATTTATATGCGTCCCGGTGCTAATATTGGTGCAGCCACTGTAGTGAATCAGAGTGGAGAAAAGATGCCAGATAAATATCAGTCGTACATGCGTTCGACCATCAGAGCAACTGCCGAGGCACATGGAAAAGATACTGTAGTTATTGGAAAAGATACAACTTATGTGTGGCGTCGCGATCCCCATATTGCTGAGGCTATGGTAGATGAAAGTATCTATATTGAAGGTGTTATTGATACAGGTAAAATTTTAACCTTTACAACCGAAGAAGCTATCCTTAACGGGTTTTGCGAAGGTAAAGCAAACAACCTGAAAGAGGTGCTGACACATTTGGATATTGAAGAATATGAAATGTACAACTTTGAACCTTCGTTTTACGATGGATTAAAGGGTTTTCTAACCAGTCCTATTCTGCAAGGTATATTGATACTGATTATTATGGGTGGTATCTATTTTGAGCTGCAAACACCAGGAGTTGGTTTTCCTCTTGCTGCAGCAGGTTTAGCTGCTATCTTGTATTTTGCACCCTTGTACATCGATGGTTTGGCTGCTAACTGGGAAATAATTCTTTTTGTTGTCGGTTTAGTCTTGATAGGGCTCGAGGTATTTGTAATACCCGGTTTTGGGGTGGCCGGTGTTTCTGGTATAACATTAGTTGTGTTAGGACTTACTTTTAGTATGCTCGATAATGACTTATTTGATTTTGAACCTGTTGGTTTTAATAAACTGTTGGAAGCATTAGGAATTGTTTTGTCAGGATTATTTGGATCTTTATTGGCGATTATTTACATCAGTAAAAAAATATTGACAACCAACAGTGGTTTGGGAGCCAGAATTGCTTTAACAACAGAAGAAAATGTTGAGTTGGGATATATTGGGGTGGAAGCATCCATGAAGGAGTTGGTAGGAGAGAGTGGAATAGCTAACACAACGCTCAGACCATCGGGTAAAGTTGAAATAAATGATGAGGTTTATGATGCTGTGGCCGAAACGGGTTATATCGAAAAAGGAACTGCCATTAAAGTTTCACGATTCTCCCACGGGCAATTGTATGTGGTGCAGATAAAGAAATAAAGTCTGCGGTCAGCATCATTGAGTCCGTAGTTTGTAAAGGTTAGTATTTAAAGTTGTCTTAATAATTTACAAGTCCCAAAGGGACGTCTTTACAAGTATAGTACGTAAGTGCTATGTTAATATAAATGCATTAAACATTTATCATCAAGAACGATTCTATGAAAACACGATGCAATTGGGTAGATCAAACGGAATTAATGCAGAAATATCATGATGAAGAATGGGGTGTGCCTTTGCACGATGACGATAAATTATTTGAGTTTATGGTTCTTGATGCTTTTCAGGCAGGTTTAAGCTGGTTTACAATTCTGAAGAAGCGGGAAGGGTTCAGGCAGGCTTTTGATGGATTTAATGCAGCTAAAATTGCTAATTACGATGATGCTAAGGTTGAAGAACTGATGCAGGATGAATCCATTATACGCAACAGGCAAAAGATTGTGGCCACCGTTAAAAATGCAAAGGCTTTTCTGCGAATCCAGAAAAATCACGGCTCATTTGATAAATATATCTGGCAGTTTACCGGCCATCAAACCATAAAAAATCACTATTCCGATTCAAAAGAATTGCCTGCTACATCTCCTGAGTCCATTGCAATGAGTAAGGCTTTGAAAAAAGAAGGTTTTGCTTTTGTAGGACCTACTATTTGTTATGCTTTTATGCAGGCATTGGGAGCTTATAATGACCATATTACAAGTTGTTTTAGGTACAAGGAATTAAGTAAATAAATAGGCTTTTATGCAGGCTGCTTGTATGATAAATGATCATTTAACCAATTGTTTCAGGTATAAGCAATAAGATGTGGTATAAGAAGATTTTACATTGGATTCTCTTAAAATAAAAGGATCGCATCTGTCATCCAAAATGGCTGCCAAGATGCAATCCTGTATATCTTATCGGACTTTGAACTCCTGTATGTTGACTTATCAGTTATTTTATCAAAAAGTCGAACATCATTTTATTTCCCATATAACCTTGTAAACGATCATTGATTTTGACAGGGCCAACTCCTGCAGGTGTACCAGTATAAATCAAATCTCCTATTTTAAGGGTAAAGTATTGCGAAACATGTGCAATGATTTGGTCAATGGGGTAAATCATCAAAGAGGTATTTCCTTGTTGACGGGTTTCTCCGTTTACATCCAGTTTGAAATCTATGTTTTGAATATTTTCGAATTCATCTGTTGATACAAATTCCGATAACACAGCTGAACCGTCAAAAGCTTTGGCTTTTTCCCAGGGCAATCCTTTTTCTTTCAGCTTCGATTGAAGGTCGCGTGCTGTAAAATCTATTCCTAAAGCTACTTCGTCGTAATAACGGTGGGCA
Organism: uncultured Carboxylicivirga sp.; assembly: GCF_963674565.1. Taxonomy (NCBI): domain Bacteria; kingdom Pseudomonadati; phylum Bacteroidota; class Bacteroidia; order Marinilabiliales; family Marinilabiliaceae; genus Carboxylicivirga; species uncultured Carboxylicivirga sp. Next base: position 1,743,081 of record NZ_OY771430.1, on the reverse strand, counting down.
AATTCAGGAGCAATATTTTTGCCTATTCGGTTGATCTTTACCACAACTTCCACTTCATGATGAAAATCCTGGGCAAAATCGGGTATGAAGAATGGACGATTTTTCAGTAATAGCGCCGAGTCGGGTTTTGAAAAAATCACAGGTTCGGCGGGCATCTGGTTGTTCAGCTCTTTAATGTGATCAACGTAATTGCGACCAATGCATAAAATTTTCATACTACTGAATTTAAAACTACTTCTTGTTAAAACCTCTTAGTTTAATATTAGTCAGTACTTTTTTAGTGAAAAGAGGAAAATCGCCGTTCATCATCCAACCATAATACGATGGATCTTTCTCCAGAACTTTTTCAACCGACTGACCTTTGTATTTTCCAAAGTTAAATACTTCTTCTCCCTTGTCATTGAAAATGATACGTCCGATAAAGTCGGCATTTTTATTAAACGAAGAGAAGGTATTTAAAAACTCAACATCATTTTCAAGTTCGGGGTAGCGTTCAAGCTGAGCAAGCAAAACTTCATAGGTAGCTCGTGTGTCTGCTTCGGCAGTGTGAGCGTCTGTGAGATCTTTTTCGCAATAAAATTTGTAAGCGGCAGATAGAGTGCGTTTTTCCATCTTATGAAAAATGGTTTGAACGTCAACAAACTTGCGCTTTTTCATGTCGAAATCAATCTCAGCCCTTATGAATTCCTCAGCCAAAAGTGGCACATCAAATTTGTTAGAATTGAATCCTCCAATATCACAGCCTTCCATTATTTTTGCTATCTCTTTACCCATTTTTTTAAATGTAGGGGCATCTTTTACATCTTCATCCGTGATGCCATGAATAGCAGTTGATTCTGGAGGAATAGGCATTTCAGGATTTATTTTGTAGCAATACGATTCTTCTTTACCATCCACGCTGACTTTCAAAATGGCAATTTCAACAATTCGATCATTAGCAATATTGATTCCGGTGGTTTCCAAATCGAAAAACACAATGGGGTTCTTAAGCTGGAGTTTCATTCTTATTTTTTATAGTTGAAACACAAAAATAGAGTAATTCACCCTTTTACCATTATGATTAAAGGATTAATTCAAAACTAATCTGCTTTTCGATTATTCGTCTTCTTTTTTTCTAATGACAAACAAGAAGTTATCTGCTTTTGAGTCGTACCATTTTTCTGGTATTACAAGAGGTTGACTAAATTCAGGTAATCCTTCACCTTCGATACTTACAATGTATGAACCGGGAGTTAGGGCCATTATAAATTTTGCTGAATCAGCAGAAGCTCTGTATTGGCCTACCAGGTTGCTTAAAGTATCAGTAATGGTTACTCTTGGTCGCGAAGAAGGAATTATCAAACCTTTTTCACTTTCAAGTCTTATGTCTGCTTTGATGATGTAGTTATATGGATCTTTTTCGTTGAAAACTACCTTGTAGATATCGCGTCCACCTAATCCTTCTGGTCGGATGGCTGAAATATACGCATGTCGTTTACCATATACCCACGATATATTGTAATTGTCATAGGTGTCATTAATTGGATAACCCATGTTAACAGGTTCACTCCATTCTCCAGTCTTTGTATCTAAATCAGAATAAAAAAGATCATATCCACCCATTGAATGCTCATTGTCGGATGAAAAATAAATCCGTTTACCATCTTCTGAAATTACCGGGAAATTCTCATTGTATCTCGAATTGATTTTGCCGGGTAATTCACGAACTGGTCCCCAGCTGCTATCCGGAAGTTTAATGGCATAGTAGAGGTCTGTATCACCAAAATCCGAGTCTCCTGAAAACACTATTGTATCGCCACCAGTAGAAAACCAAACTCCAAATTCCGAACCTTTTCCATCTAACGGATTACCAAAATCCTGTAACAAATCAAAGTTGTATTTGCCATTGTAATTGGCGTAGGCCATTTTGTCTTCTTTCATTCGGTTGTGATAAACCATCAGCATTTTACCACTGGGTTCTATACCTGCAACCATTTCATCGTAAATGCTATTTACCTTCGAACCAATAATTTTTGCATCCTGGTGAATGTTTTGACTCATTTCTGATACATAAACATTGAAATAATATATACCTGCAAAACTATTGTATTTCTTATCTGATGAATAAAAGAGTGTTTGTTCATCAATGGTTACAAAAGGATTAATTTCATTTCGTACCGTATTTATATTTTCACCCAGATTGATGAACGTAACATCAATAGGTTTTTGAATCAAAGCTTTTGCATTTTTAATGTTGTTTAGAAGTAATTCGCTTTTTTTCTTGTATTCAGTGTTACTTGCAAACAGACTTTCATTTTTTCGTATGTAATTTTCCGATTTCTCAAACTCATGTCCATGGTAAAGAGCCAATGCAAAATTATAGTTGCCTTCAATATCATTCGGCTTTAATTCCAGTAACCTTTCAAGGTAGGGGATGGCTTCTTCTCTTAGGGTGTTATCTTTTATTATGCAGTTCGAAATCAGAGTAAGCAGTTCTGCATTGTCTTTATCTTTTCTGTAGAGGCGCTGGTAATCCTTTAATGCTCTTTGGTAATTATAGTATTTGTAATAGTCGTCAGCACGTTTTTTGTAATTGGTTTGCGCAAACAGACTTATACTTAATAAACAAGTAAAAACAAGTAAAAAGATGTGTTTCATTATTCAGGTTATTGTAATGCACGACTTTAAAGAAAATAATTTGCTTTGAAATGTAAAAACATTAAGTGACTAAACTAAACAAAAAACTGTTAAACGTGTTATTTGTAAGTAGGCTACAGCTGAACCTTTTAAAGGGTTTTGAGTAGTTTTAATTAGTATTGACAGATTAATCAATTATTTTGATAAACCGATTAAACCGATATAACTTATGGAAAGAAGACAATTTATTAGTTTACTGGGACTCGGAGCTGTAGGTGCATGCACAACAACCGGAGGAAGCAAACAAGGAGCTTCTCAATCAGGTGAACAAAAAAGTAGTCCGATATCTGGTCATTTCTTCCCTGCTTTACCATATCAGTATAATGCCTTGGAGCCATATATTGATGCTGAAACTATGGAGTTACACTACGATAAACATCACAGGGGATACTTCAAGAAGTTTACTGCCGCAATTGAAGATTCACCGCTTGAAACGATGGCAATACGCGATATTTTTGCAGAAGTTTCAAAACATGATATGGGTATAAGAAATAATGGAGGAGGATATTACAATCATATGCTGTTCTGGGAAAATCTTAGCCCTGAAAAAAGTGAACCCTCTGCTCGTTTGTTAAGTCACATAGTGAAGGATTTTAATTCTTTTGATGCATTTAAAGATGAGTTTTCGAAGGCTGCAAAAACACGTTTTGGTAGTGGTTGGGCTTGGTTAATACTCACAGAAGATAAAAGCCTAAAAGTAGTTTCATCACCAAATCAGGATAATCCTTTAATGGATTTGGCTGAAGTTAAAGGTATTCCTTTAATGACACTCGATGTTTGGGAACATGCATACTATCTTAACTATCAGAATAAGCGTGGTGATTATATTGCCGCTTTTTGGAGTATTGTGAACTGGAAAACAGTTAGTAAGCGTTTCGAAAAAGCATTGAAAGGAGAATGGTTAGGTTAATACATTTAAATTTCCAATCATAAACTTTTAAAAGCCCTTCCAAAAGAAGGGCTTTTCTTGTATTTTAATGCAAAATATAAGTTTATGAGAAAGATTCTGATACTTTTTGCCCATCCATTACCGCATAAATCAAGAGTAAATAGTGCCTTGGTTCAGGCTGTGAGAAAAATGAGTGGGGTAACCTTTCATGATTTATACGAAGAGTATCCTGACTTTTTTATTGATGTTAAACGTGAGCAGGATCTGTTGCTTCAACACGATCTAATCATTTGGCAACATCCTTTTTACTGGTACAGTGCCCCTGCAATTTTAAAGGAATGGTTCGACCTGGTTTTGGAACATGGTTTTGCCTACGGTCGCACTGGTGAAGCTCTGAAAGGTAAATACAGTATGTCGGTAATTACCACAGGAGGATCAAAAGATACCTATAATTACAAAGGGCATAATCAATATCCTGTAACTCAGTTTTTACTTCCTTACAAACAGGCTTCCAGTTTATGTCAGATGACGTATTTACCTCCTATGGTTTTTCACGGAACACATTTAATGAGCGAAAGAGATCTGGACATAGCTAAGATGGACTATATTAAGCTTATCTCTTTGTTGCGCGATGGAAAACAACCATTGAAAGAGATTAAAAATAACATGTTTGCTAACGAATACTTAAACGATTAGGATGCATTTAGATACAATATTCTTTGATATGATGGTGTATTTGCTGGCAGCCGTAGTGTCAGTACCCATTGCAAAAAAGATAGGTTTAGGATCGGTTTTGGGTTATTTAATTGCAGGTATTGTTATTGGTCCTTTTGCACTTGGACTTGTTGGCGCTGAAGATGCTGACGTGATGCATTTTGCTGAATTTGGAGTGGTTATCATGTTGTTTTTGATTGGATTGGAACTTCATCCGAGTATGCTCTGGCGTATGAAACGTTTGATTTTTGGTTTGGGAGGATTGCAAATTGGCTTTACAGCCGGAATTATAGTGCTCATTTCATCTCTTTTCTGGTTGAATTTAGCACAAGCCATTACAACAGGACTCATATTGGCACTTTCGTCAACAGCTATTGTTTTGCAAACCTTATCAGAGAAGGGATTATTACAAACAAGAGCAGGAAGACATGGATTCTCTGTATTATTAATGCAGGATATTGCTGTGGTACCGATCTTTGCTATACTGGCTTTATTGGCTAATCAGGTGGCTACTTCAACTGTTGCGGATACAACTGTTTTAACCAACGAAGGATGGAAAAATTTGCTGTTAATTATGGTTGCTGTTGGAATTATAGTTGTTGGAGGTCGTTATGTAGCTCATTATTTATTCAAGTATATTGCAGATACTGGTTTGCGTGAATTGTTTACGGCAACAGCTTTGTTGATGGTTATTGGGGTAGCCATTGGTATGGATGCAGTTGGTTTGTCACCAGCTTTGGGTACTTTCTTGGCAGGAGTGGTTCTGGCAAACAGCGAATATAGATATGAACTCGAAAACAACCTTGAGCCATCAAAAGGCTTATTGTTGGGCTTATTTTTTATATCTGTAGGTGCGAGTATCAACTTTAACTTGTTGTTAGATCATTTCGGCTTAATACTTGGATTACTCGTGTTGCTTATTTTTATTAAGTTTCTTGTTTTATTTGTTCTTGGGCGAATTTTTAAACTCAATACTTCTCAAAATCTATTGTTCACTTTTAGTTTGTCACAAGCCGGAGAATTTGGATTTGTATTAGTCGCTTTTGCTTCACAAAACGCCATTTACGATGAATTTACATCTGGTGTTTTATTGATTGTAATAGCACTTTCTATGCTAATTACTCCACTATTGTTTATTGTGAATGAGCGAATCATATTACCACGAATCTCTCATAAAGAAGCGAAGGAATTACAACAGGATTCTATTATAGATGAAGGTAATCCGGTGATTATGGCAGGATTTGGAAGATTTGGAATGGTATTGGGACGATTTTTAAATGCCAATGGAATTAATACAACAATTATCGACATCAATCCTCATAATATTGAATATTTAAAAAAATTCGGTTACAAAATCTATTATGGCGATATCACGCAAGCAGATATGTTAAAAGCTGCCGGAGCACTTAAGGCAAAGGTATTGGTTATTGTAATGGGAGACAGACAGCAGATAGATAAACTGATTGATGTGGCGGCAAAGCATTTTCCTCATTTAAAGTTGGTTGTTCGAGCTGTTGATGTGGCTCATGGTCTTGAGTTGGCCAATAAAAAAATTGAATCTTTCAGGCAGGAAACATTTGATTCAGCTGTTGCCTTAGGTGCAGATGCTTTACGTTGTTTAGGTTTGAGTAATTACAGAGTTCACAGGGCTGCCACAACATTCAGGCATCTCGACCGAAAATTTATGGATAACCTTCGTCAACGATATGGTATGAATGATCCTCATTTTATAATGGAAACCCGTAAATTCTCGGAGCATATCGAAAATATTCTTCTACTTCAACAAAAGCACCCTTATAGCGAAATGGATTGTGCCTGGGATACCGATTCAATGATTACCGAGGAAAAAGAGAATCAGGAGTAATGTTATTTTAAACAGGATTTTTTCCTTTATGTTAATTCAACTTATAAGTTTAGTAATTCCTGAATTTTTAAAGTGTTAGTAACTAGCATTTAGCCATTCTCTTTAATTTATATCAGAAAAAACCACTTGCTAATTAAGACCCTTGGGTATTAAATTGCGTGCAATGAGTGGAAATTATGGGAAAATCGGGAAATGTATTGGTTGTAGAGAAGGATAAAAACGTTCTTCAATGGATTGAAGGAATGTTGAAAGATTATGTGAAAAAGGTTATTACTGCTAAAACACCATGCCAGATTCCAAAGATAGTGCATGCTAATATAGTTGATGTGGTTGTTCTACCTTTTTCGTGTAATGGTGATTGCATTGACATAGAATCGGGTGTCAGGGTGTTACACTATCTTTTAAAGATTAATCCTGACGCTAAAGTGGTGTTTCTAGTCTCTCCTAATGACTTAAGTTCGGCTGTTAAAGTAATGAAGGAAGGTGCTGCAGATGTAATAAGTAACCGTTTTGAACACAAAGAGCTAATCAACAGGGTTCTTTCATTTGTAGACGAAACTTCGAATAAAGGAAAAGAACTAAGTCATCATATATTCATACCTCCCAAAAGGGAGTTTATTTATCATTCTGAAAAAATGCGTGAGGTTGTTAGAACCATTGATAAAGTTGCTCCTTCGGAAGCGAATGTGCTTATTTTAGGTGAGAATGGAACAGGTAAGGAATTAGTTGCGAATTCAATTCATCAAAAATCAAAACGTAATGATAAAATATTCATGTCGGTTGATATGGGTGCTTTTAATGAATCGTTGATTGAAAATGAGTTGTTTGGTCATAAAAAAGGATCTTATACTGATGCCCGAAATGATAAGGAAGGAAGATTTGAGATGGCTGATGGAGGTACCATCTTTCTGGATGAAATTGGAAATCTTGATATTGCTGTTCAGGCTAAGTTATTAACTGTTCTTGAAAAAAGAGAAGTGACAAGAATTGGTGACAATACATCAAAACCTATAGATATCAGATTAGTATCAGCAACCAATAAATCATTACACAAAATGGTTGATGCCTGCGAATTCAGAGCCGATTTGTTGTATCGCTTAAACACCGTTGAGATAGAATTACCACCTTTACGGGAAAGGCAGGAAGATATACCTGTTCTGGTCTCATACTTTTTATCGATGTATTGTGCACTTTATCGCAAACCATTACTTAAAATTGAAAAATCAGCCATTACCTGCATGCAGAATTACGATTGGCCAGGTAATGTAAGAGAATTACAACACGTTATTGAAAAATCGGTTATTCTGGCCGAAGGTGACAGATTAACAAAAGAAGAGCTTTGTCAGCGTGCTCATATAAATGATGATGATGAGATAAGCTTTAGCAGTTATAATCTTGAAGATGTAGAGCGGGAGGTTATTAATAAAGTTCTGCGATTAAAATCAGGAAATTTAACACATACAGCTGATGTTTTAGGTTTGACAAGGGCTTCGTTGTATCGTCGATTACGAAAATATCAACTCTAACAATCAGATTATCTATTGATAAAAAACAATTGAAAATTGCAACTCTGATCATTCGTTTTTCATTTATATCTTCGCATCGTAAAAATATAAGTTATGCGAATTGTATTGATTGGTTCAGGTAATGTTGCAACCCATATGGGTAATGCTTTGTTTGAAGCCGGACATAAGATTAGTCAGGTATATAGCAGAAGCAAAGAAAATGCAATTAATTTATCGGCCAGCATTGAGTCAACAGGGATAACTGATTTAAATAAGATTGATGCAACTGCCGATGTGTATATTATTTCGGTTAAAGATGATGCACAGGCTGAGGTAGTAGATAAGATGCCAATTGTAAAAGGTTTGGTAGTACATACTGCCGGTAGTGTGGGACTTGAATTACTAAGCAGATTCGAGAATCATGGAGTATTCTATCCTTTTCAAACATTTACCAAAGCAAGTAAAGTGAACTTTGGTAATGTGCCTGTTTTGGTTGAGAGTAATACTGAAAAAAATACGGAGATATTGCTCAATTTAGGACATACATTGAGTAAAACTGTTCTAAAAGCTGATTCGCAACAAAGGCTTAAGCTGCATATTGCTGCTGTTTATTCCTGTAACTTTGTTAATCTGATGTATCGTGTGGCTGATGAAGTACTGACAGATGGTGGTTTACCATTTAGTTTGTTACAACCGCTAATTTCTGAAACTGCCAGTAAAGTTCAGAAAATGAAACCATCTGAGACACAAACGGGCCCTGCTTCGCGTGATGATCAACAGACGATTCAGAAGCATAAAGATATTCTGGCTTCGAATGATGAGTTGTCTCAGATTTATGAATTATTGACAGCTGGTATTTTAAAGCGAATTAAATAACTGGTTTTCTTATTTTGTATTCAATACCTTGTTCACCATTTGAATCTGTAAATGTGGATGTCAGGTACATCCCACATTTTACTGATACCCTCGCTGAAGCTTTGTTTTTGGCATACATTCGGCTAATAATAGTTTTGAAGTCTGTTTTATTAAAGCAATAGTTAATTAGGGTTCGACAAACATCAGTACCTAATCCGATATGCCAAAAATCCTGATCAATAATGTATCCGAGTTCAACTAAATATTTATCGTTATAAGAATCGAATAAACCAGCTTCACCAATTATTTTACCTGATTCTTTTAAAATGACAGCATAAATGCCATATTCGTCATGCGTATAAAACTTAAGGTATTTCGCTTTCAGTTCCTTTAATGTCCATTTTTTATGGGCACCAGGAATATATTTCATATTGGCTTCTTTGTTATAGATCTTTATGAGGGCATCTAAATGATCATCATTTATAGGTTGTAAAATCACTCTATCAGAATTAATAAAGGACTTGTTCATCATCTGGTTATTTGGTGGAGGCCAATACATCGGCAATATGGATGGTCTTAATCGGAAGTTTTTGAGCGTTAATATAGCTTTGGATATTTAGCAAACAAGAAGCTTCGCTGGAGACAATGTATTCTGCACCTGTGGCTATAGCATTTTCAACTTTTTGCTCAGTCATAGCTGTTGATATAGCTGAATGTTTTACCATGAATGTTCCGCCAAAACCACAGCACTCAGTATTCTTTTGGATCTCAATTAATTCCAGCCCTTCTACGTTGCTTAATAATTGACGAGGTTCATTAAAGATCCCATATTCTCTTAATGCCGAACAGGCATCATGGTAAGTAACTTTGTGAGGAAAACTGGCTTTAAAATCATCAACCTTAATATGATTAACAAGAAAGTCTGTTAATTCAAAAACGCTGTTTTTTAGTCGTTCTGCTTCTTTCGAATCAATTAAACTTGCATAATGCTTTCGAATATATCCGGCACACGAGGCAGAGGGTGTTATGACAGGACGATTGTTGGGAAAATCTTTTACAAATTTATTTGCGAGTTTTGAGGCATGCTGTACATCACCACTGTTAAAAAGTGCTTGTCCACAGCAAGTTTGTTCAGGGTTATAGTTTACTTCGCATCCTGCTTTTTCTAGTAGGTGGATAACATTAAAAGCTGTCTCAGGAAACATCTGATCAATAAAACAGGGGACAAATAAATCTACAATCATTCCATTTTTATTAAGTGCTACAACAAAGATAGAAACACAATCAGAACCACGATCATTAATTCTTTTAAATGTAATATTTGTCTTTTAGACATACATATAGATGTGCTCATCAACAATAACTTAATGAGACCTCCAACTTTTGTAACAACCAAACAATTTTTGCGTTCAACGCCACAAAAGGAGGGACATTGCATGTGGATGAAAAGATATGTTGAACAATTGATTGAGGATTTAGAGGTTTCTCTAGAGAAGGCAGGGCAAAAGCTGTCACTGTTCTTTGATTCTTCAGATAGTTCAGATTATTTTCCAATGATGGATGATGATGAAGGGGGAATTTTACTATCGGATCTTATTGGAATGGAGAAATTTGTTTTTCCGAAAGTTAGTTTTTTAAATGAGGGAGAAGCAAGTTCATTAACCAATGTAATGGTTAAAGTATTTAAAGCCTATGGTTTGAATCCAATATTTTGGAATGAAATAACGGATTCGATACGATACGGACAGTTAAGGGAGTATATAGATCATATTGTTTATCCCGAAGAGGGAACACTGGTTGATCTGGAAATGTGTGATTATCTGCCGGAAGATTGTTCTTTTGCATCATCTTGTCCGGTAGTGCATATCACAGGAAAATGTTGTGGGGAGAGAAAATCAAGGGCGTAAACAACGCCCTTATTTTTTATCTTAATAATGCTTCTACTTCTTCAAATTGTATCAGCTGTTTTTCCTTTTCTTTAACAAACGAAAGTACAGCGTCAACTTTTTCTTTATTAATGTTGAGGCGGGATCCTAAATTTCGGCACATTTCCAATTCTTTCTCGTCAATATTTAAATCAACTTTCATTAATTGTATTACCCTGAAAAACATGAAGAACCTTTCTTTTTCTGTGCTGGGTGACTGAAAGTTAAATTTGTCGAGGTTGGCTTTTATATCATCCAGTTCCGAAGGTTTGATCCCCATGCTTACAGTAACAAATCCCAGCCACATGTTTTCAGCAGCAGTTAATTTATTATCAGTATTTGCCATTTTTAGTAAAGTGGCTGCATAACATTTTACTTCATCGAAGTAATCGGAGAATTGTAACATGAATGTTAGTTTAGATTAGAATTATATTTTAAATATACCATATAATCCAAACTATTTAACATCATATTTCATTTTTCTTTGTCGGGTACAAACATCAATGAGATAGAATTGACGCAATGGCGTGTATTCTTAGGTGTAAAACCTTCACCTAAAAAAACATGACCTAAATGACCTTTGCAGGTTGAGCATATTATTTCAGTCCTTCTTCCATCAGCATCAGGTAAACGGGTTACGGCACCCTCAATTTCATTATCAAAACTGGGCCATCCGCAATGTGAATCAAACTTATCACTGGAGTGATACAGCGGAGCGTTGCATTGTTTGCACACGTATGTTCCTTTTTCTTTATTGTCGGTGTATTTACCAGTATATGGAAGTTCAGTTCCTTTATGCAATATAACTCGTTGTTCTTCTTGTGTTAAAGGATTCAGTTTTATCTTGCTGGTATCGTTTTGTGACATAATTTTAGGTGTTACAAGAAGTGTGAAAATATATGAAATGATAAAAATGTATACTGACTTCTTCATGGGTGCTCGTTTAAAATAATTACAATATAATAACAACCATTTTTTGTTTACTTAAACTAATTATAAATAAAGCAAATCAGGTAAGATTTTGTTCATTGCTTTCATATGCTAAAAGTACCTGTTTTACCTAAATAGATGCATGAGTCTAATGGGCAGTATTACAGTATGATGTATGTGGTAAAGGATTGTAATTGATAAAAAAGTTACGAAACTATAAAACTAGATAAAATGTTGTATGTGTCAGTATTTCAGATATAAAGGCTTCGTATTGTTAATTCGCTTATTTTAATATATTTGTCAACCGTTAATAATTCTTTACCAAAAATTGAAACGATGGGATTAAATGTAATTGTTCTTGCCAAGCAAGTGCCGGACACCCGAAATGTAGGCAAAGATGCCATGAAAGCAGACGGGACTGTTAATCGTGCAGCTTTGCCGGCAATTTTCAATCCTGAGGATCTGAATGCACTTGAGCAAGCCCTAAGATTGAAAGATAAGTATCCGGGTACCACAATCACTATTCTAACGATGGGACCAGGTCGTGCAGCCGATATAATCAGAGAAGGTTTATATCGAGGCGCTGATAATGGATATTTACTTACCGACCGAGCTTTTGCCGGATCTGATACATTGGCTACTTCTTATGCATTGTCTTGTGCCCTTAAGAAAATGACTAAGATTGACCTGATTATCGCCGGCCGACAAGCGATTGATGGAGATACAGCTCAGGTTGGACCACAAGTCGCTGAAAAATTAGGATTACCACAAGTAACATATGCCGAGGAAGTAATTTCGGCTGAAGGTGGCAAAATTACCATTAAACGAAGATTGGAAAGAGGTGTTGAAACTGTTGAAATGCCTTTGCCTGGTGTGATTACAGTAAATGCCAGTGCTCCTGAATGTCGTCCACGAAATGCCAAATTATTAATGAAATTTAAGCACGCCCGTACGATTACTGAACGTCAGGGAGAAGCTGAAGATTACATCGATTTAACAGCTGATCGTCCATATCTTAACATTGAAGAGTGGAGTGTTAATGATATCGAATCCGATATGAACTGGTTAGGTCTGTCTGGTTCACCAACAAAGGTGAAAAAGATTGAAAATGTTGTATTTCAAGCAAAAGAGGCTAAGCACTTAACGCCTGCTGATGAGGAAATCGACGAATTAATGAAAGAACTTATTGCTAACCACACAATCGGCTAATCGATTTAGAAATCATTAAACATGAACAACGTATTTGTTATTTGCGAAGTAGATGAGGGAAAAATAGCCGATGTTAGCTTAGAGCTGTTGACCAAAGGCCGTTCCCTTGCCAACCAGTTAAAATGTAAGCTTGAAGCATTGGTGCTGGGTCATAATTTAAAAGGAATTGAAAAAGAATTGTATCTTTACGGAGCTGATGTAGTTCATATTGGTGACGATGAGCGATTAGATCCTTATACAACTCTTCCACATACTTCTGTTATTGTCGATTTATTTAAAAAAGAAGAACCACAAATTGCATTATTGGGTGCTTCCACATTTGGTCGTGATTTAGGACCTCGTGTTTCTTCAGCTTTACAAAGTGGTTTAACAGCAGATTGTACTTCATTGGAGATTGGTCCACATGAAGATAAAAAAGAAGGAAAATCTTATGAAAATCTGTTGTATCAGATTCGTCCTGCTTTTGGTGGTAACATTGTTGCAACCATTATTAACCCCGATTGCCGTCCACAAATGGCTACAGTTCGGGAGGGAGTAATGAAGAAGGAAATTTACGATGCTAACTATAAAGGTAAAGTAAATAAAATAGATGTTGATGCAATATTGAAACCTGAAGATTTGGTGGTGAAAGTTATTGAACGCCATATGGAAAAATCGAAGGTTAATATTAAGAACTCATCCATCATTGTTTCAGGAGGGTATGGAGTTGGTTCGAAAGAGAATTTTGACCTGCTTTTTGAACTTGCTGAGGTTCTGGGTGCTGAAGTAGGAGCTTCCCGTGCAGCAGTGGATGCTGGTTTTGCTGAGCATGAACGTCAGATTGGACAAACGGGTGTAACAGTTCGACCAAAATTATATATTGCTTGTGGTATTTCAGGTCAGATTCAGCATACAGCAGGTATGGAAGAGTCTTCTATGATCATTGCCATTAACAACGATCCGAATGCACCAATCAATAAAATTGCCGATTACGCTATCACAGGCGATGTTGGTGAAGTGGTGCCTAAGCTGATTAAGTTCTATAAGCAGAACACGAAATAGACGTTAGACATTAGACGTTTAGACAGAACAATCTGTTTCTAATAATCTATTGTCTCCAAGTCTAATCATCTATTTAATTAAATGTTGGATCATGAAACCCCGAAAGGGGAATCAATAATACAAAAACAAAATGGCAAATTTTTTCACAGATAATCAGGACTTAAAATTCCACCTGACTCATCCGTTGATGAAGAAAATTGTAGCCCTTAAAGAGCGCAATTTTGCTGACAAAGATAATTTTGATTATGCACCCATGGATTTTGAAGATGCCATGGATAGCTACGAAAAAGTATTGGAAATAGTAGGGGAGATTTGTGGGGATATTGTTGCACCAAACGCTGAAGGCGTTGATCAGGAAGGACCAAAAATTGTTAATAACGAGGTGGTTTATGCCAAGGGAACCCAGGAAAACCTGGATGCATTGGTGAAAGCCGGGTTGATGGGAATCACCTTACCTCGCAAATATAAAGGTCTTAATTTTCCAATAGTACCTTATATAATGGCAGCCGATATTGTATCGCGCGCTGACGCTGGTTTTGTTAACATTTGGGGATTACAGGATTGTGCAGAGACCATTAACGAGTTCGCTGATGAAGATCAGAAAGAACGTTTTTTGCCTCGTATCTCTGAAGGTGAAACAGCAGCAATGGACTTAACAGAACCGGACGCCGGATCGGATTTGCAGGCTGTAGAATTAAAGGCTTACGAAAAGGATGGCAAATGGTACCTGAACGGGGTGAAGCGTTTTATTACAAACGGTGATGCTCATGTTTCGTTGGTTTTGGCTCGCTCTGAAGAAGGTACTCATGATGGTCGTGGTTTATCAATGTTTATTTATGACCGCAATCATAAAGCAGTTATTGTTCGTCGTTTAGAGAACAAGATGGGTATTAAAGGTTCACCTACCTGTGAGTTGGTGTTTAAAGATGCTCCGGCTGAGTTGGTTGGATCCCGAAAAATGGGTTTGATCAAGTATGTGATGGCTCTTATGAATGGTGCACGTTTGGGTATTGGTGCACAATCAGTAGGAGTGTCTGAAGCAGCTTATCGCGAGGCTTTGGCATATGCCGAGGAACGTAAGCAATTTGGTAAGTCAATTATTCAGTTTCCTGCTGTTTATGAAATGCTTGCTGTGATGAAGGCAAAACTGGATGCTTCCCGTTCATTGTTATATGAAACATCACGTTATGTAGATATCTATAAAACCTACATGCATATTTCAGAAGAACGTAAACTGGAACCAGAAGAGCGTAATGAGATGAAACGTTATCAGAAACTGGCTGATTTCTTTACTCCGCTGTTGAAAGGTATCTCAAGTGAATACAGTAACCAGTTGGCCTACGATGCTGTTCAGATTCATGGAGGTTCAGGTTTTATGAAAGATTATCCGGTTGAGCGTATTTATCGAGATGCACGTATTACTTCAATCTATGAAGGAACAACACAGCTGCAAGTAGTAGCGGCCATTCGTGGGGTTACAACAGGTGGATATCTTGACAGAATTCGTGAATTTGAAATGATGGAGTTAAAACCGGAATTACATGGTTATCGTCGTACGTTGATTGGAATGACAGATGAATACGAACGTGCTGTAAAAGCCGTGGTGGATGTGAAAGACAATGAGTATGTCGATTTTCATGCCCGTCGTTTAGTTGAGATGGCCGGAAATATTGTGATGGGTTATCTGTTGGTATTGGATACGCAACGCGAAGATAGTTTCCGAACTTCAGCTGATATCATGATTAAAAGAGGAAAAGCTGATAATCATGCCAAGGCAGGATTTATCTTCAATTCTTCAATAGATGACTTAGGTTTCTATAAACAAAACTAATATAGTATAACAGAAACATATTGTAACAGCCCCGCAGTGATGCGGGGTTTTTGTTTTAATAATGAATTCAATCGTTCCATATTAGTTTAAAAATTTGAGTTAAGATTAACATGTAATGGAGAACAGGAATGAAAGATAAGATTAGAATGCATTTAAATAGTAATTGAAATACCGCAAAAATGTGAGGTTAAGTGAGGGGCTGGACTCATAAATCAACACAATTTTAGTAGGTTTTAGTTGAATCCTTTTAATAAAATCCTCAAAAAAATTACCTTTGCGGCGCAATAATCGAAGCAACAATCATGGTTAAAGAAATTAAACCTACACTTTATAAGTTAGAATCTGTCGCCAGTGGAAAGCAGTTCGATGATGAAGGCTGGACGTTGGATGCCCCCAATGAAGTAACATTGGTTAGGGCTGTTTACGAGAAGAAACAAATTGAGGTTAAAGATCCGTCTTACGGTGTATTCCGTTTTGCTGACTGGTTACCGGTTCATAAAATGCTTGAAGGATCATCAGCGCCTGTTACATATAAAAGCGAAGGTCTGGCGAAGCACTTAGGTCTTTCTGATTTATATATTACCTTTAGTGGTTACTGGCCGGAGAAAGGTGCTAATTTTCGTACTTGCTCATTTAAAGAAACCGAAGCTTTTTCGGTGGGAGGTCGTTTAAAGCTTGATGGTGAAACAGTATTGGTGGTTGCTTCGGCAGGTAATACCGCCCGTGCATTTGCCCGTGTTTGTTCTGACAACAATATACCACTGTTGCTTTGTGTACCTGAAGATAATGTTGATGCGTTATGGTTTGATCAACCTATCAATGACAATGTAAAATTGGTGGTGACCAAATCAGGATCTGATTATTTCGATGCAATTCATTTGTCAAATTTGGCTTGTGAGTTGGATGGTTTTATTGCAGAAGGAGGAGCCAAAAATGTTGCCCGTCGCGATGGAATGGGAACAACAGCTTTATCTGCAGCAACAGAGATTGGTCGAATTCCTGATTACTATTTTCAGGCTGTTGGAAGCGGTACTGGTGCAATTGCAGCATGGGAAGCCAATAAGCGACTAATAGAAGACGGACGTTTTGGTTCAAACTTTATGAAGTTGATGGTGTCTCAAAATCACCCTTTCTTACCTATCCATGATGCATGGAAAGCTGATTCAAGAGCGATGTTGCCATTAGACGATGATGTTGCCCGTAAGCAGGTGGAGGAAATAGATGCTAAAGTTCTTTCGAATCGTAAACCTCCGTATTCAATTACCGGTGGCTTATACGATGCCATGAAAGAAGCTGGTGGTGATGTTTTGCAGGCAAGCAATGAAGAAGCTGCTGAAGCTGCCCGATTGTTTGAAGAACTGGAAGGAAATGATATTCATAGCGCAGCGGCTGTTGCTACAGCTACTCTTATCAATGCTGTAAAGGATGGTGTGGTTGAAAAAGACAGCTGTATCATGCTAAATATTACTGGTGGTGGAGAAAAGAAATTCAAGCAGGATAAAGATGTTGTTTATTTAAAGCCTTCTTATGTGTTTGAAATTAATTCTCCTTTAGCTAAGGTTGAGGAAGTAATGAATGAACTTTTTAAAAAATAGTATTGATTCTATTCTGAGATAAACTCTTAATAAATTGACTATTTCATAAAATAAGAATGCCTCTGAAAAGGAGGCATTTTTCTTATAAAAAGGTTGGTGAATTTTATTGAATAGAATTATAGAAAGTATTCAAATGAGCTTTTGTTGATAGGAAGAAGAATATCAATTAGTTGTAAATAGCAAGCGAAAAGGAATTAGAAATTAATAACTTTGTCGCTCCAAAAATAAACAGATTAAAATGAGTGTTGAAAAAGCTTTAAGGCAACGTAGTGGTGATAAATGTGAATTGTGTTCATCAGAACAGGATTTAACCGTATATGCAGTGCCTCCTGTTGGCGATGTGTCAGAAGAAAATTCAATATTAGTGTGTTCTACTTGTGCAGCACAAATTAATGAGCCTGAATCAATGGACCTGAATCACTGGAGATGCCTGAACGATAGCATGTGGAGCACTGTTCCTGCTGTTCAGGTGATGGCATATCGATTACTGAATAGTATCAAGTCAGAAGGATGGCCACAGGATTTATTGGATATGCTTTATCTTGATGATGAAACATTAACCTGGGCGAAGGCTGAGAGTAGTGATGATTCACTCAAATATATTGATAGTAATGGAGCTGAACTAAAGGCCGGTGATTCTGTTGTGTTGATTAAGGACCTGAATGTTAAAGGTGGTGGGTTTACTGCTAAACGAGGAACTGCTGTTCGTAATATTGGTTTGGCAGCTGATGATCCTGAGCATATTGTTGGAAAAGTTAATGGACAAACTATTTATATTCTTACCAAATTCGTAAAGAAATACTAAATTGCACTCGTAATCCGATCCATTATCTATGATTCGACCTGTATTAACAACTGATGCCAAAGCAATCTGTGATATCTACAACTATTATGTAGAGAACACAATCGTTACTTTCGAAGAAGAGAATGTAAGTGTTGCAGAAATGCAGGAACGCATCGAAAAAGTTTTGCAACAACACTCGTGGTTTGTCTATGAAAAAGAAGGCGAGATTGTTGGATATTGTTATGCCACGGGTTGGAGAGCACGAACTGCATATCGTTACTCAACAGAGACGACAGTTTACCTTAAAAAGGGTTATGAAGGTAATGGTGTTGGTACCCAGCTATACAAGCATTTAATTCAGGATTTGATAAGAAAAGATGTTCATGCTTTTATTGGAGGCATTTCATTACCTAATGAAGCCAGTGTTGCTCTCCATGAAAAAATGGGTTTTAAAAAGATAGCTCATTTCAGTGAGGTTGGTCAAAAGTTTAATAAATGGATTGACGTTGGCTACTGGCAGCTGGTATTATAAGGCAAAATATAAAACTGAAAAGGCAAAAGTGAATATTACTCAATTCAGCTTTTGCCTTTTTTTATTTTGAAATTATTTTAATTTAGTTGACCAATTTAATTCCTTCCTTCTCAATAATGATCAGGCGTTGCTTGTAAAGAGTTCCAATGGCTTTTTTAAAGCTTTTCTTACTCATTTTAAATACTTTGTAGATCAATTCCGCAGCACTTTTATCCGAAACAGCAAGGTAACCACCTTTTTCTTTTAAAATTGTCAATACTTCAGCGGCTTGTCCTTCAATGGCTTCGTATCCGGGTTTCTGCAACGAGACATCAACTTTGTCATCTTCACGCACCTTTTGTACAAATCCTTTTAAACGATCACCAATCTTAATAGGTTGAAATAACTGACTGTGGTATAGCATACCTGAGTGAAGTTCGTTCACTACAACTTTATATCCTATATCCGCTTTTGCATAAACAAACAAATCAACTTCCTGACTAGGTTCATATTCAGGTAAAAGGTTGTTTAAAACAGTATATAATTTTGAAGTAGCTACTATACGGTTGCTTTCCTCATCGAGGTAGATATAAACAGGATAGTATTTTCCTTCTTCCATCTTTTCATCCTGTTCTCTGAAGGGAACCAACAAATCTTTCATTAAGCCCCAGTCAAGGAAAGCACCTATTTTAGTAACTGATTTGACTTCCAAATTGGCAAACTCACCAACTATTGCAAATGGTTTTTCTGTAGTTGCTATTAATCTGTCTTCAGAATCGAGATAAATAAATACCTTTAGCTCATCGTCAACTATAGTGTTTTCTGGAACATAGCGGGTTGGTAAAAGAATTTCTCCATTTTCACCACCATCCAAATAAACACCAAAATCAACTTCCTTAACTACTCTGAGCGTATTGTATTTACCTATCATACTAAAATATTTAGCTTGCAAAGATAGATAAAAACAAATGTTGTAAAGGTTGATTAATCTAAAAATAATTTATTTTTGAGTATACACAGAAAAGCTTAAATGAGAAAAAATCAATTGTCGCCTCTATGGTATGTTGTACTTGCTTACCAACTGATTGTTACAATGGCTTTAGTATTCGGAGATCCGAAATATTTTATTTCTGATACATTTATATTTCCACGGTTATTAATTATTGGTGCACTGATAATTAGAATTCTAATAACAAAGAGATTAAGTCAATTTGTAAAAGATGTTCTTGATGCAGGAGCAGTTTACATTTTATTAGGATTGTTTTATACCGAAACTGCTCATTTAAATACCTTGTTTTATCCCAAAATAGATCCATATTTACTTAGGGTTGATCAATGGATGTTTGGATTTCAGCCTGCACTCATCTTTTCTGAAATATTCAATTCTACAATATTTAGTGAGTTGATGTTTATGGGCTACTTTGCTTATTATTTAATGCCTTTGTTAGCTCTAATAGCAATTGGAAGAGTTAGAAGAATCCATTTTCAGGAATATGCTTTTATCATTTTTAGTTCATTTTTTATCTATTATATCATCTTTATTTTTTTACCTGCTGAGGGTCCACAGTTTTTCTTTTCAGGTAACGATGCTATTATTGAATCCAAAGGGTTGTTTGGCATGCTGGTAAAACATATACAATATGCCGGAGAAGCGCCAACAGCTGCATTTCCAAGTTCGCATGTTGGAATCTCACTGCTTATTTTATATATACTTCAAAAATTAAGGTTGAAATTATTTTGGTGGTATCTTCCATTTGTTATGGTATTGCTGTTTTCAACTGTTTATATAAAAGCTCATTATGCTGTAGATGTCATTGCTGGTATGTTGTCAATGCCGGTTGTTTTTGGGCTATGCAAATGGCTTTATCAAAAAATGAAAGTACTTAATCCGGGTTACCAATGGAAATCAAAGAAGTTAAAAGCAAACAAGATTTAAGGGAGTTTATTCATCTTCCTGAAAGAATACATAAAAATCATAAAGAGTGGTTACCGCCTTTATTGATGGATGAAAAGAAGCTGTTTTCTGAGAAACGTAATCCTGCTTTTAAACATTGTGATACAATTTTACTTCTAGCCATTGATGATAAAAAAGCTGTAGGTCGTATCATGGGTATTATTCCACATAAATTCAATGATTTGAATGGTGTGAAAAATGTTCGCTTTGCATTTATTGAATGTGATGAGGATAAAATCATTTTTGATGCACTAATTAAAGCTGTTGAAGATTGGGGAAACAAAAATGCCTGTGATGAGATTGTTGGACCAATGGCTTTTTCTGATAAGGAACCACAGGGATTTGTTGTAAACGGTTTTGAAGGACCTACAATGATGGTTACCAATTGTAACTTTCCTTTCATGCCCGAATATATTCTTCAGAATAACTACTCCGGTTATGTTGATTTATGCCAGTATGAAGTTCCCATCAATCAAGAGTTGGTCGATCGTTTTAAACCTTTTGCCAAAAGGGTAATAAAATACAATCAATTGACTGTACATGATTTTACATCAACACGTCAGATAAAACCATATATACATGCTGTTTTTGATTTAATTAATAAAACATATCAGGAAATTTATGGCTTTTCAGCATTGACAAAGGAAGAGATGAGTGAGTTTGCAAACCGCTTTTTACCCTTGCTGAATCCCAGATTAATAAAGATTATTACTAATTCTAATGGTAAGGTTGTTGCAGCTGTAATTGCTATGGCAGACCTGAGTGAAGGCATTAAAAAGGGAAGGGGTAGGTTGTTCCCAACTGGTTGGTGGCACTTGTTAAAAGCAAACAAAAAATCAAATCGGTTGGTTTTATTATTAGGTGGCATTGATCAGGATATGCGCAACAAGGGACTGGATGCTGTTTTAGGTCAAAGATTGCTTAATTCGGCTCTGATGGAAAATTTTAGAATGATGGATAGTCATTTGATAATGAAAGATAATTATAAGATGAGGCGTGAGATTGAAAGGCTTGGTGGATGTGTGATGTACAAAGAATACACGATCTTCAAGAAAGTCTTAAATTAGTTAAGCAAATGAATTAATAGTTTTATGTGTTACGATATTAAAACAAAGCTCGAAACCCAATTGAAAAGGGCAAAGCACTATAACAATCAACGTTGGATTGAGGAGTTGGAGAACAAGCTAAGACCTTATTTAGATAAGGACACTAATCATGCTTCTGGTTTTATGCATCCTACCGTTTTAATTTACACATCTGAAAGACCCTTTAAACCGCAACCTTATCAATGGGGTTTGGTGCCTTCGTGGGTTAAAGACGACAAACAAAAGAACCTTATCTGGAATAAAACTATTAATGCCCGTGGAGAAACAATGTTTGAAAAGCCTTCGTTTAAAGCAGCTGCCAAATCAAAACATTGTATTGTTTATGTAGATGGTTTTTTCGAACATCATCATTACAAAGGTAAGACCTATCCGTTTTATATTTACAGGAGTGATGATCAGCCAATGGCTTTGGCAGGTTTATATGATCAATGGATAAACAGACAAACCGGTGAAGTGTGTAATACATTTACTATTGTTACAACCCGGGCAAATGAACTGATGAGCAAGATTCACAATAGTCCTAAATTAGCTGAGCCGCGCATGCCGGTAATTCTTAAGGATGATGCATGTGAAGATTGGTTAATTAATAAGGATGAAAATATTGCTAATAAAGTACTTCTTCCATTTTCTGATGAAATGATAAAAGCTCATACGGTAGCCCCACTGAGAGGAAAAATGGCATTGGGAGATGTTCCTGAAGCAAGTGAACCTTTTGAATATGATGAATTAAAGTGGGCCATATAAATTTGGTGCTATTAGATTATGCTATCATATGACGCCGGATATTTTTTATTTTGATTAGGTTCTTTCCCTTTAATATTAATCTATATTTGCGTTCTATGAAAAACAACGTTAAGTATTACTCACCAATCGAAGAAAGACTCAATATCTTTTCGCATTTAGCTGGTTTTATTGCCGGTTTGTTGGCATTTGCTTTTCTAATAGTGAAATCGATACAATTAAATAGTCTTATTCATTTTGGAGTCTATACGATTTATTCCCTATGTATTCTTACACTTTTTCTGGCATCAACATTATATCATAATGCCAAATCGGATCAGACACGAATGCGATTGAAAATTTTCGATCATACTGCCATTTATTTGCTGATTGCCGGAAGTTATGTGCCATTTATCGTGTTGGGTTTAAATAATACATGGGGCTATGTTATTCTCGGTATTGTTTGGTTACTCGCTATTGCCGGCATTATTTTAAAACTGTTTTTTACCGGTAGATTTAAATTAGTTTCCACTATTAGCTATGTTTTGTTAGGATGGATGGTAGTAATTGCATCAAAATCGTTGATAGATAATTTGTCCAGTCTAGCCTTAATATGGCTGGCTATTGGAGGAGCTTTCTATACAATTGGTGCAGTACTTTATATGATTAAGCAACTACCTTTTAATCATGCCATCTTTCATTTTTTTGTGTTAGGTGGAGCTTTCTCACACTTCTGGGCAGTTTACTTTTATTTGTGATTCGTTAATCTATTCAATTAATTCCCATTTTTTAATTAAGTATTTTTTATTGAAGCTTCCCTTGCGATAAACTTTACTTTTCAAGTTTTTCCATGATAGAAAAACAGTATTGTATTTTCCATTGTCAAAATCATAGGAGATTCCATCGTCTTCATAAAGTGTAAATTCCGAATTATTTTTACCATAAACTTTACAGGTCATTTCAAAGCGAGTATTTTCTGAAACTGACTGAACGGGAGTTGCCAATGGTAATATGCTTCCTTTTTTTACAAAAACCGGTATTTCAGCTAATGAAAAACTTACTTTATAGCTTTTGCCACCTTCATATTTCTGATTGTTATTATAATTATACCATATTCCTTCAGGCAGGTAAACAGTTCGTGTATCAGAATCACCAGTTAATGGAGCTGCCAGAATACTTTCTCCAATCATGTATTCATCCCATACATCTAAAACTTTTTCATCTTGAGGATAATCAAGAACCAGAGCTCTAAAAGGAGGAATGCCCTCCAGGTGATATCGTACAAAAGCAGTGTATAAATATGGGATAAGGCTCATTCGAAAGTTAAGCTGAATACGAGCTAGGTCTTCCAGTTCCTTTGCATTTTCAAGAAATTCATGGCGGTTGTTTTTTTCTTTGTTGTATTGCAGCCATGGAGGATTGGATAAATACCAGCTGTTAATGAGTGTCTGGGCAGACAATACTGCTGTTTGAAGCCGTCTTATGAGTTCGGTATCTGAGTTTGATTCTCTTAATTCGGGCGACCATAATAAGCCACTAAAGCCCGAATTACTGATCATACGGATATATTCAGAATGGTTGTATGTATCGCTATATAGCGAAGCCGGCAGTGATGATGCAAATGGCCCCGAGGCTCTGTAATCGAGATAAGTTCGTTTGTTATTCTTTTTATATATGTCGTTAAAGACGCGAGCGTAAAGAAGTCCGAACATCTGGTGCATTTGTTCTCCATCCATGCCGGAAGGAAACTGACTTAGTTCAGGAAAAGACCACGTAGCGCTGCCTTCTGATAAGTTAGAATTGTCGCACTCATCGAGTTTGAAACCGGCTATCCCTTTTAATACAAATGTGTTGTTGTGATAGTTACCAAATATTTCACGGGTCTTATACAGACTGAAATCCGGAACTAAACCATTCCACACTCTGTAATCTCCCGATAATTCCAATAATTCATCATGAATAGGAGAAGAAGGATGTACAAAGGCGTGCTCCCACAGGTTAATTTTAAAATCTTGTTTAAGCAGGCTGTCAATTAAGCGTTGAGGTTCAGGAAATGTTTCATCATTCCAAACATAGGAGCATGAGTAAGCTGCAGTTTGCCAGCGGGGTTCTAAACCAATAACGTCGCATGGAATTTGATGCTCACGAAAATACCGTGTAGTTTTATATACATCTGTATCTTTTGAATCTCCTTTTACTCTGTATTTTACACCTAATCCCCATAAAGCCGGTAAACACCCACCTCCGGAAAACAAATTGTAGCGTTG
The DNA here is from genome assembly GCF_963674565.1 of uncultured Carboxylicivirga sp. NCBI lineage: Bacteria > Pseudomonadati > Bacteroidota > Bacteroidia > Marinilabiliales > Marinilabiliaceae > Carboxylicivirga > uncultured Carboxylicivirga sp. The sequence continues at coordinate 1,718,705 of NZ_OY771430.1, read as the reverse complement.
AATGGCATTTATCATATCAGGTCCGCTGAAAACGAAAATTTCAATTCCCTTTGCAATGGGTATGTCTGCAACAACGGCCCCATTAACAGGTGATTGGTTTACATATAGCTCTTCGGTACTTAATGCTGTTTTATTGTTTTCTGATGTTTTGCTATTTGCATCTTCAGGGTTAAGTGTGCCACAATAGAAGGTTGTATATCGGGCTGTATTAATTAGAACAGCATAACCATTGGTTGAAGTATACATGGGAATCGGTGCGTGTGTATAGCCAAGATTGTGCAAAGGATTGTCGTTAACGATCGGGCGACGTTTCAAATGCTTTTGTTGAAAAGAATTTATTTGCATGCCAAATCCATAAATCTGTTCATCATCACTTAATGGTATGTCAACCTTACAACCTCTTTGGTTAATAGTAATCTCAATTCCTTTCAGGTAATCAGGTAAAGAGGCTTTGGGTAATTGGTTCATTGCCTCAGTCATTGCCTCTGGTTGAAGAATAGAATAGGGAATATATTCTTCAGGTGACCCAAATGTTATTTTAAAAACGCCTGGTGCGACTTCCTCAGATACATAATTGGTTTGGGCAGGGGCCACTGAATAGCTAATAAAAAGAAAGCAAAGAAAGATAAGTTGATGGAGCCTGGTTCTCATAAAATATTGGGTTTCGATTTAGTTTTAAGAAATACTAATATAATATAAATGTTATTTTTTGTCATATTTGCGGACAGTTTATCATTATCTTTGATGTTGGTAAAACCTATATCGAATTATCCTGACAATGAAATCAAAGATTAAGAATACCGCTCTTGTTTTGGAAGGTGGAGGCTTTAGAGGCATGTTTACTTCAGGGGTCTTAGATGCCTTTCTTAAGAATGAAATTTACTTCTCATACTGTATTGGTGTTTCGGCCGGAGCAGCTTATGGAATATCATATATGTCCGGACAGTACGAACGGAATCGTCAGGTTAATCTTCAGTATACAGCCGATCCTAGATATATGAGTTGGGGAAATCTGCTTAAAAAAGGAAATTTGTTTGATTGGGATTTTGTATATGATGAGATTCCGAATAAACATATTCTGTTGGATTATGATGCGATTCTGCATTCTGATGATACCTTTAAAATAGGTATTACAGATGTAATAACTGGCAAAGCAGAGTTTGTTCAGGCCAATCAGGTTAACAAAAAAGAGTTGATTGATCTGTGTATAGCTTCTTCAAGTTTACCTTTTGTGTCACAATTAGCTGAGTTCAAACATCAGATCTATATGGATGGGGGTATCAGCGATTCTATACCTGTTGAACAGGCTTTAAAAGATGGTTACGAAAAGGTGGTTGTGGTACTTACGCGCAGTAAAGAATATCGCAAACACGAGGTGAAATTTAAATTGCCTGTTAAATGGTATTATCGTAAATATCCTAAACTTGCTGAGGCTATTTTAACTCGTTATGAGCGTTATAATGCAACACTTGATATAATTGATAAGTTGGAAGAGGAGGGAAGAGCCTATGTAATTCGTCCTGCTGATCTTATGAATGTTTCAAGGATTGAGAATGACCCCCAAAAGCTTGATCAGTTATATTTGGAAGGATTACAGCAAGGTGATGATCTCATTGTTGATCTAAAAAGATGGATGAAACCCAGTAATGTAATGATTGATTAGTAATTTACATCGGATCATTACTGATAGGACCTCTGGTTAATTCAATAATGGTTATTTCAGGAGGCATTCCAACACGTGCCGGCATTCCAAGATAACCCAAACCACGGTTTACGTATAAAAACTGTTTGTCAGCCTGATAGAGTCCAGCCCATCGTTTGAATTTATATTTCGCCGGACTCCATTGAAATCCTTTAAATTCCAGACCAAATTGCATACCATGTGTGTGACCGGCAAGAGTTAAGTCATAATTTGTTTGAGGAACTACTTCAGCATCCCAATGATCGGGATCATGCGACATTAATATTTTAAACGGAATGTTATCAATTCCTTCGCTGGCCTGCTCCAGATTTCCATAGCGAGGGAAAGGCGGATGTCCCCAGTTTTCAACACCTGCCATGGCTATTTTATCACCATTGAATTCAATTATTGAGGAGGCATTGTTTAATATCTTAAATCCTAAACGATGGTGTGCATTTTTAATGTTCTGAAGATTTTCTGCTTTCGCTTCGGCTGAAGGCCATTTTGAATAGTCCCCATAGTCATGATTACCCATGATGGAATATTTACCCAAACGAGCCTGAAGTTTTGTAAATACCTTTTCCCAGCCAATGGTTTCTTCGTAAAAATTATTAACCAGATCACCTGTAAAACAAATGATGTCCGGGTTTTCTGCATTAATAAGCATTACGGCTTCTTCCATTTCCTGGTAATTCGAATTCAGACTTCCCAGGTGTAGGTCAGAGATTTGTACAATCTTTAGTCCATCGAATGAATCCGGTAAATTTGGAAACGACAATTTGGTGTATCTTTTACTAAAAGCAAATCGTCCTTTTATAACTCCAAACATCAATGATACAAATGGAATTGATGCTGTGATAATACCTACCTGACTTAAGAATTTCTTACGTGAAATTTTTGGGTATTTACCATCATTCATCTTTTTAATCTTACCCTTGTCATCAAACTTGTGTTTCACAATATGGAAACGACCCAGTATTTTTTGAGTAAAATAATAGAAAGCCTTTGGTATATAAATTAGCATATACGCCATCATAAACCATTGAAAAACTACGTATGTAGTTGATGTATTTGTGATGGTTATTAAAGTATAAAGGATACCAAAAGCAAAAATGAAGATAGAAGCAATGCTGTAATGCCAGAATGCTCCATATGGAAATTTGAAATGTGGAGGATGCTCGCTTCTGGATTTAAGAAATAAACGATATAAAAGGAAATCAATTAATACGGTATAAATAACCAAACCCACAAAAGCCCACAATGTAAATTTCATAATTATCCTTGGTTTTTTAGCAACTCCAAAATGGAATATCACTACTCAATACGTAAGTGTAACACAAATGTTGTGAATAAGTTAATTGGCTGATAGGTTTTTAAGTTTTTTTATCTTTTAATCATCTTTCATTACCTAATGAAAAACCACTGAAACTCATGCTTAGCAGGAATTCGTTAAAAGTGGATCCGGAATCAGGAATATATACATAACGATAACCCAGACTTATTGGAAAAACAAATCTGAATGGATGCAATTCAGCTCTTACCTCAGCGCCCATTGATTGAAACTGGTTTCGATATGTGAACCACTCATTGGTATCAACATCCTGAATGTGATATTTTGATTGAGAAAAATCGTAAAATAAATTAGTTGTAATTCTTTTCAGATACATTATACCACGAATATTTAAGTCGGGCGAAATTAAAGGAAAAATGTAGTCCCCTTTGAATGAATATAACTGATCGTTGCTTTGGACATTAATACCTCTTGGGAATTTTACGAAATCAGTGAAATAACGATAGTAATTTCTTGTTTCTGAATGATCGAATAATTCACCCCTGTTTTTCTTGTGAAAATCATTGTCTATTCGAATTGAATGATGTTTTATCAATCCCGGAAAATAAAGGCGCGTGTGTACACCAAAAATTGATCCTAAATCATTACCGGCAAAAGGGGTGTGTCTGTATCGCAATTCAATAAGCTGTCCCCATCTGCTTGTTACATCCCTTTGTGAGCGATTATGAATATTATAGGCATATAGTCCATAATTAATAGGATTGGCACGAAAAGCATCTGTAGTAACTGTTTTATTATCTTTAATAACCCACTGGTTGTTAACTCTGCTGACGTATGTCAGATCATAAGAATAATCAGAAGCATACTGATAACTGGTGCTGATTGATGGTTGAATATAACGTTGCCATTTACCTCTGGTGAAGGTTAAAGGAACATTAATCTCAAGATGAGTATAAAGATGCTTTCTTTTTACATCCATATCAATAGCAAACGTGTCCGTAGCATTTGCAAATAAACCATCCTGATAATATTTCTCATCACCTGCTCTTATTTCAAATTCAATAACAGGATACCAGGCACGGTGCTGTATGCTGAAGTAGTATTTTTCTCTGCTGTCTTGTTTGTTAGCATTATAACCAACCGTTGTAAATGTCGTGCTCAATAAATTTTGCGACATTAATGAAACGCCTTGGGTAAGTGTTGCATCATTTACATCCAGATTTACCGGGGCCCAACTGTGGAAGTTAAAGATATTTGCTTTTGAATACTTTTTGCTATCATAATCAATTGAATCTAAATGACTAAACTCTGGTAGGCCTTTTTCATCTTTGCTCAAATCACTTATAAATTCTTCTGCCGGAATTGATGAAGGGAGATAGTTTTCTATCCTCAAAGAATCAAGATCAGCCTGCGCAATTAAATAGCCATCAGACGTGTAATCCTGATATAGTATTTGGTTAGAATTATTACCTGCAGAAACCTGCATGGCTCCAAATCGCGATTCTGTTACTTTTTGGAGATTGGTGCCATCTAAGTTGATGCGATAAATATTATCTATCCCACTCCACGATCCTGTAAAATAAATCTGATTATTAATGATTTTAGGTGATACGATTTCAGTGATTTCAGGTTGAGTAACAGATGTCCATTCTTGAGTAGTGGTATTTAACAGGGAAAGTTGTTTCCCTTGATCAGAGAGAAGGACCATAACTAAATTTTCTCCTCTTTTATCCCAACTGGGAGTCATGGGTAAATAATTTCCAGGAATACCTATTTTTTGAAGAAGTATGCCATCTGAAACATTCAAAAGGTGTATTTCTTTTTTATTATCCTGCGAAACAAAAACTGTTGCAACTCTTTTCCCATCTGGTGATATGGCTGGACAATAATAACGACTTTTAAAAGTGAGTTTCTTTTGCTTTTTAGTATTCAGATCATAAGTTCTGATAACAGAATAATATTGATTTTCCCATCTGGGATTGATCTCCAGTTCAGTCCAGCAGATTAGGTTTTGAGCATATGAAAAAGGTTCACTATCACGGTATCCAATGGTCAGTAGCTTTTCTTCTGAACCATCTACTGTATTTACTTTAACAAAATGCCTGATCTCTCCTGGGCCAGTTACTTCAGCAATGATATGCTTATCATCAATGGCAACCGGGTATAGATAGTTTTTATAGGATATGTCTCGTTGTGTTAAAACAGATACTTTAATTGGAATTATACTTTTATCCTGTTCTTCCCACTTTTTCTGCCATTCTGTAAAAACCTCCTTGTATAATGGTACCTTGTTTTTACCTGTTACTTCTTTGATGCCCTGATTAAATGGAGTTATTGACCAACTGTTTCTTCCGGTTTCGGTAAGGGCCTTTTCCCATACTTCGGTTCCGTATTTTTGTCTCGCACCAGCTGTAAAAAGGTAACCCATTCGATAATGATTGGGAATATAATTTTGATAGGAACCAAAATAGGCCTTTTCGTAATTGTAGATTCTTTTCTCAAGTAATTGAGCTCTGATCTCCTGCTCAAAAGCAGGAACCCGGCCTCTTCCACTTTTCGATAAGGTTGTTTCGGTTAGAACAGCATCACCTTCTAAATACCAAAGAGGAACATACAATCCAAGTATGCCTCCCACAATTTGTTGTCCAAAGGGATAACTCAGTAGATTTGTAAAACCCTGGTTGATTTTGTCAATCTGCACAACATGTCTGAATTCATGAATAGCTAATTGTTGTAAATAATCCTGAGCAAAAATATTCTGGCTTGGGGTAGGGTATAGCTCCATTCGTTTGGGTGCCCAGGTTACTAATCCATTGGAGTATGCAGAATGTGAATGAATTACTACCGGAATAGGTTTTGGTGTGTGATTAAGAGTGTATCCTCCATACAGGTATAATGAATCAAGCATCAAAACCAAACGTTTGGCTTCAGATTCAAAATCTTCAGGGTAGACAACTTTGAAAAAAGGGCTTTTTATTTGTCGCCATTTGATATTGGCGGGATCAGAACCTGTACTGTAATACTGTCCAAATGAATGAGTAAAAATGAAAAAAAGAATTACTGAAAGTAACGAACCCCTCAAATATTTCATTATAATCTTGTTTGAAGCTAAATTACACTTTTCTCTTATATCTGTATAATTATGATCTTTCGTTTTATTGCTATTTAAATAATAACTATCTTTTCAAAGCCCTTTTCAGCTTAATTAATCCTTAACAAAACCAGTCAGTATGGGCAAAGCAATAATATATCAGGTATTACCCCGGTTATTTACTAATACCAAAAATGTAAATGTTAAAAATGGAACCATTCATGAAAATGGTTCAGGTAAGCTTAATGCGTTCGATGATGAGGTTTTGAATCATTTTAAATCGATGGGCATTACGCATATGTGGTATACAGGTGTGATTGAACATGCTACAACAACAGATTACTCAGACAATAAAATAATTTTGGATAATCCTCAGGTTGTTAAGGGAAAGGCAGGAAGTCCTTATGCAATAAAAGACTATTACGATATTGATCCCGATCTGGCTGAAGCTGCTGAGCATCGGATAACTGAGTTTGAAGCATTGGTGCAACGCACTCATTTAGCCGGAATGAAAGTTTTGATTGATTTCGTGCCTAATCACCTTGCAAGGCAATATCAATCGGATGCTAAACGTTCCGGAATTAAGGATTTTGGAGAAGATGATGATACCACCCATTCATTTAATCCCATTAACAATTTTTATTATTTGACTGGTCAAAGGTTTGAAGCACCTGTGGGAGCTGAAAATCCGTGGCAAGAAGAACCGGCCAAAGCAACTGGTAACGACTGTTTTTTAGCTAATCCATCGATTAACGATTGGTACGAAACTGTTAAGCTAAATTATGGAGTTGACTATAATAATGGAAAAGCAAAGCATTTTAATCCATTACCAGATACCTGGAAGAAGATGAAAGATATTCTGTTGTATTGGTGTTCAAAAGGTGTTGATGGATTCAGATGTGATATGGCCGAAATGGTTCCGGTTGAATTCTGGCATTGGTGTATTCATGAGGTTAAAGAGAAATATGCCAAAGTGGTATTTGTGGCTGAAGTCTATCAACCATCTTTATATCAATCGTATCTGACAGATGGTGGTTTTGACTGTTTGTACGATAAAGTTGGATTTTACGACAGTGTAATAGGCATTCTTAAAAAAGAAAAGCCATTAAAAACCGTGCAGGATTCTTGGCAGGCCATTGATCATTACTCTAATAATATGCTGTTTTTTCTTGAAAATCATGATGAACAAAGGTTAGCTTCAGAGTTCATTATTGATGATGCTAAGAAGGCATGGCCGGCCTGGGTTTTAACAGCAGGCTTCTCAACCAACCCTGTTATGATATACAACGGTCAGGAAATAGGTGAGAAGGGAATGGATGAAGAAGGGTTCAGTGGAAGAGATGGACGGACTACAATTTTTGATTACTGGTCGGTTGATTCTTTACGCAGATATTATTATTCCATTAAAGGAAATAACCAACTTACTGATGATGAGACATGGCTATTAAACAGGTATGTTAAGTTAAATGGTTTAATAAAAAAATATTTACCCTTATCCGAAGGAGGTAATTATGATTTGATGTGGTGTAATAATACTCCTGGTGGATTGGAAGATAAAGGCGTTTATGCGTGGTTGCGATTTTATAAACATCGTTGGATATTGATAATTGCTAATTTATCTGATAGTAATCAGGATTGTAGAATCATCATACCTAATCATGCATTTAAGATGGTAGGGGAAGATCATCATAATTATTTTCGTGGAAGAGAATTATTGGAAGATGGTCGATCTGTTCAGTTTCCAAGAGAAGTAGCAATGACATCAGGGGTTGGCGTACATATTGAAAAATACCAGGCGTTAATGTATTTATTTGATTGAAAATTAACACAATAATGGTTGGGTGTTAAAGAATTTTTTCTTTATTTAGAATTCGGATAAATAACGAAATATATCTCTAATGGTCTTTATTTTGGTTTGTTTTTTTACTAATTTGAGAACAGTCAAACTAAAAACCAAGGTGTTATGTCGAAGCAAAATCTATCATTGCATGTAGTATTGGAAAGTGATGAGTACATTAAAGTATCTGATCATGTTTATACTACAAAAGCCTCATTGTTAAATGAGGAAACCAAACTTCATCTTATTGACACATGTTGCCTTAATATTTTAAAAGAGTTTGAAGGAGAGTTGACTCAACCCATTGTAGAAGAATGGTTGTTGTTGTCAAAGGCGTTGGATCAATCATGTAATTACGAGAATAGTTGGGACGATAGAAAAATGTTAAAGGAACTGATTGATGGTAAATCACATTCTGTATCATGGTATGCCTTACATTGCAAAGTGAGTTAATTGAGCTACTTTTATATTACAGGCAGTTATTGAAATGTTTTATTTCGATAACTGCTTTTTTGTATCTGTTATTTTGATACTGAAAATCCTTCTGATTCCATTATATTTGTGTGCTAAAATTTTAAAAGGATGATTGATTTCACACAAACCGAAATACAAAAAATTGTTGTACATCATATTGGCTGTAGAGCTGAAGGTGAAGAAATAAGATTTTCGAACAGCGAAGCTCGTTTACATGATGAGGATGTTGTTTCGGAAGTACTTAAACAATATTTTTTCAAACCATTTAAGTCGGAATTGTATTTTAATTTCGATCATGAAGATGGTTTTGAGAATAACATTGTATTTAATTTAAGTGATAAAGTTTTTAATAATCCTTCTGCTTTTCATGAAGTGTCAGTGGCATTGGGTAATCATCTTTTTGAACAGTCCAATCATCCTAAAATCAGAGGAGGAGAGTTTTACATGGTATTGTTTAACAATGTTGTGGTTGATGGAGAGGTAACCGATGCATTAGGAATATTTAAATCAGAAAATAAAGACACCTTTTTAAAGGTAATGCTTCAAAATCAAGGATTTGAATTAGATGCTCAACAGGGTATTAATATTAAAAAGCTGGATAAAGGTTGTTTAATTTTTAATACAGAAAAAGAGCTGGGTTTTAAAGTTTGCTCGGTTGATAACATAAATAAAGGTAACGAGGCCCACTTCTGGCAGACTGACTTTTTAGGATTAAAGCCGCGAGAGGATAATTATTACTTTACCAACAACTACCTGCAAATGTGTAAAGGCTTTGTTGGAGAGGTTTTTAACGAGGATAATGATGTTTCTCGTCCCGATCAGGTTGATCTGTTGAATCGTTCGATAGAGTATTTTGGTAAACACGCCAACTTTGATGAGCGTGAATTTGAACGTGAAGTGATTCGCCAACCTGAGGTTGTGGATGCCTTTCAGGATTATAAGAACTTTTGTGTGGCTGAAAAAAATATGCCATTGCAGGATAGTTTTGATATATCGAAGGATGCTGTAAAATCAGAAAAAAAGCATTTCAAATCAGTACTTAAGCTCGATAAAAATTTTCATGTGTATGTGCACGGAAAACGACAGTATATCGAAAAAGGTTTTGACAGCGAACGTGGATTAAAATTTTATAAACTTTATTTCGAGTCGGAAGAGTAAAATTTTAGGGTTTGTATATCTCGTTAAATAATTGAATCTTTGCGACCAATTGGTCTAATGATTTAATTATGAATAATCGGTTTTTCTTTACGTTAGTTTTAGTGATATTTGTGTTGGGGTGGTCATCGTGTAAAAAGGATGATCCGGAACAATCGTGGGCAATTGATTTTGGAGATTGTATAGAAACAACCAGTTCTAATACGCTGGAAGTAGTAACTCTAAATTTAGAAAATTTCCGATTAAATAGTACTCACGATTACAATGTTACTATTCGTATTCCTTATATAGCGAGCTTATTGGGACAGTTGGATGCCGATATTGTGGCCCTGCAAGAGATAGGAAGTGAATATGTTGCTAAACGTTTAGCCGATGAAATTCCTGGTTGGGAAGCTGTTTTTACGCCCAGTCCATCCGGCGATCAGTCACTGGCCTATTTGTATAAAACATCAGAAGTTGATTTGTATGAAGAAGAAACAGAAGCTTTGTATAAAGATGACTATTATGCTTTCCCTCGTCCTCCGTTTAAAATAAAGATTCATCATAAAGGAACCGGAATAGAAGTTTATTTGATAAATAATCATCTAAAAGCATTTGGAGATTATGCCAATGAAGAAAGAAGAAGAGATGCCTCAGAAAAACTACAAAATTACATTGATTCTTATTTAGCAGATGAGGCTGTAATTGTGTTGGGGGATTGTAACGACTATATCAGTGAAAACTATTATTCAGATAATGTATTCTGGAATTTTGTTTCTGATGAAGCACACTATCGTTTTGCTGATATGGATATAGCAATGGGGAATGAGGAATATTGGTCATACCCTGGTTCAAGTTATTATAGTCATCTCGATCATATTTTAATGACAAATGAACTGTTTGACCTGCATAATTCAACAACTACGATACGGCCATCCAATTGCTACAGCAATTATTTAAATATGGTAAGTGATCATAGACCTGTGATGGCGGTTTTTAAATAATTAATAACTATAAAAGTCGGTGTTAGGAGTTGAAGCCAGTTGGTGAATGAACTTTGACAGTACCTGGCATACATCTGTAAAGAATTTTTCTCCTTTTTCAGCAGATGAATAATGAGGATTACCTACCCCGGTGTCATTGGTTACCTGACTCCATTTTCGTTCAGCCCAGGCCCATTTTTCATTCAGACCGTGTACTCTAAATTTTTTGTGCTGACCATTTCCTGCTGTTGCCAGTGGAAGAACTAACTCAGGATATAAATACATCATCAGGCTGGTTTCCATTTCATCAGCATGTTCTCCGGCATGTGTAAAATAATTACTATGTTTCAACACTTGAAACCAGTTACTGCTGCAGATAATTTTATCAGGATATTTAGCCCCTGTTTCTCTTATTATCGTTTTGAAATCATTACCTCCATGGCCGTTAAAAATCAGTAGTTTATCTACGTTGCTGTTGAAGACTGATTGAGCCACATCATTTATAATTGCAGCCTGTGTGGAGGGCATCATATTAATGATATATGGAAGATCCATTTGTCCGGTGTTTACTCCAAACGGAATGATGGGTAAGATTAAGACTGATGCACCTTCGTTAGTAGCTAACTCAACCGACTGTTTTAGTATTACGTCTGTTTCCAGATTATCAGTCCCATAAGGTAAATGATAATTGTGTGCTTCTGTGGCTCCCCAGGGTAAGATGGCCAAATCGTAATGTCTGTCTTTTACCTGTTGATAGGTCAGTTGCTGAAGGTGAGATATATCTTTCATAAGTCTACTTGAAAAGTGAAAGGGCTGGCTATCACCAGCCCAATCTTAGGTTATTTCTTATTCTTTACATATTTTTCCAGCCATTGATCCTGTTCCCAAAGCAAGTGTAAAATAGATTCTTTTGCTCTGTAACTATGACTTTCAGTTGGTAATAAAACCAGGCGAATCGTTGCGCCAAGACCTTTTAATGCATTGAAATAACGTTCGCTCTGCATGGTGTAGGTGCCTGAGTTATTATCTTCTCTTCCGTGTATCAATAATAACGGATGCTTCATCTTATCCGCATGCATAAATGGTGACATCTCATAATAAATGTTAGGTGCTTCCCAGTAGTTACGCTCTTCACTCTGGAATCCGAAAGGTGTAAGTGTACGGTTATAGGCACCACTTCGTGCAATACCTGCAGCAAACAAATCAGAATGAGTTAACAGGTTGGCTGTCATAAAGGCTCCGTAAGAATGGCCACCAACAGCAACTTTATTTCTATCGATATATCCTTGTTCATCGAGATAATCGATTGCAGCTTTTGCGTTACTAACCAATTGAGGTATAAAGGTGTCATTGGGTTCTTCATCGCCTTCACCAACGATAGGGAATGAAGCATCCTCAAGAATTGCATACCCTTTCATTACCCAAAATACAGGAGACCCATACCATGGGTATATGAATTCATTTGGTGAAGTGGTAATCTGTGCCGCACTTTTTTTATCCTTAAATTCATCGGGATATGCCCACATTAATAAAGGCAGACGTTCTTTATTATTAAAATCATAATCAGCCGGCAAATATAAGGTTCCTGATAGTGGTAAACTATCCTCACGAGTATAATGAATGATTTCTTTATGCACACCCGCCATGCTTTCAAATGGATTTTTGAAATGAGTAACCGGCATCGGTGCTTTTCTATTCTTAATATTTCTCAGATAGTAGTTAGGGAAATCAGTAGGCGATTGAATACGTGTAAGAATCAACCCTTTTTTGATATCAATAACTTTTGAGATTGTTTCAAGGTTTTCTTTGTTTTGAGCCTGGAAAAGTCTTGTTTTCTTTTGTGTTTTTAGATTCATTCTATCAATAAAAGGCTTTTGTCCTTCTGCAGAAAAACCATCGCCTTCGAGATAAACATTATCATTATCCAGAAGAAGAATATTTCGATTCAAATCATTTTTTGTAGTTATAAATGATCCCGGATCATTGTATCTATCCTGATAGTTGCGATCGAATAAGATCTGAGGTTCTTGTGTATTATCTTCCGGATTAAACACATAGGTTTTTGTGTTTCTGTTGTTCCACCACATGTCAAATGCAATAGCAATTTGATCGTTGCCCCATATTATATACGAAAATCTGTTTTTAACCTTTAGGATTGACTTAGGCTCCTGACTAAAAGGAGCCTTAAGTGTGAATATTTCATCTCTGAATTCAACTTCTTTTTCCGGATCTCCTTCGTCAAGAACTTCAGACCAATAAAGGGTAGATGGTTTATCGGCTCTCCATCCAAAATCTCTTTTCCCTTTGCGCTCAGCCATAAAACCCTGGGGCAAATCTTCAATTAGAGGCACTTCCTCTAATGTTTTAATCATATCACCGTTGATGTTATAGATCAAATAATCAGTACTAAACCGATAATATGGAACAAGGTAGGAGAAAGGTTTTTTAATTACAGACAGCAGAACATATTCTCCATCTGGTGATATGTTAATGCTACTGTAAATGGCTTTTGGGGCCCATGTTTTGGAAGACCCGTCAAGACCAATGGTGTTTAATTCAGATTCGGCTAATGTAACAAAGTTCTGTTCATCAGTTTTATCTTTTAATAGATCCTGATACGTTCTGTTCTGAGCTTTTTTACCGTCGTTTACTGAAATTACAGGACCAGTTGGAATAGATTCACTCTTGTTAATGATAGCTGGTCTGTCTTCAGGTAATGTTTTTACCAACAAACCACTATTGTCTTTTAGCCATGTGTAAGGAGTGTTGCGTAAATTACCGTTAATAATAGAACCAGTTAATCGATATGCTTTTGAAGTATTTAAATCGGCATACCATAATTCAGTTCCATTAGACGCAGTATTAGCAAAAGCTAATTTGGTCTGATCGGGTGACCAACTGAAGTTAGATAGTCTTGGATTGTCAGGTAAGCCTTCAATCTGCGACGGTTCTTTTGAACCTTTTTTTATTAACTCCAGATTATTGTAAAAAGTACTACGCGATGACATATTTGTGACCGGGTTTGTACGAATACCTGCCAGCTTTAATTCTTGTTCTGATAGCTCGGCTATGCTTTTATATTGATTACGATATAATAATATTACCAAAGAAGCATCATCGTTGGCAATAGTTGAAGGGGGTAAGGGAACATCAGCCAGTTTTAATATTTCTTCAGAAGGTACCTGATATTTAATGTCAACCTGAGCAAAGGAAAAAACTGATATAAATACAAAAAGTAAAACAGCAATTAGTTTATTAGTCATGATGTGAAGTTTATTTGGTTGCTGCTTCAATTTACTCGAATTATATTAAATCCACAACGCTAATAAATGATAAAATTGATTTAGATACATATCTGGATAGGCGATGTTCATTTTGAAATAAGTCAATTGTTTAGCTATTATCAGGAATGATGTATACAAAAAAAGAGGTTGCCGAAAGACAACCTCTTACTTGAATCGGGAACTGTAATATCTAACGAATTTTCATTAGTTTACCTTGTATGATTTCGTCGCCACATATTAAACGATAGAAGAATATGCTTTCCATGCTTTTATCGGGGCGGAACTCAAAGTTGTAGTTTGTATTTGCTTCAACGGGTCCGCTGTATAAGCATTCGACTAAATTGCCATAAATATCATAAATATATAATTCGGCATCTGTTGTGGTTTTTGATGTAAACTCAATTTGAGTAGCATCTGTAAATGGGTTTGGATATGAAGTACCGGAAAGGGAAGTGTTAAACTGTTCCTGGTTAAATTCAAATACATCCATCACTACACATTGGGCAGATTTATATGCCACAGCAAATTCACGTTGTGATTCATCTTCAAAACATATAGTATATTCAATATTGAATTGATCTTTACTCTTACCAAAGTTGGAAATGTCATCAATTTTAAATCCAAAAATGCCTGTAGTTGGATCTGTTGAATTGAGTTCAGTTTTCCATCCTTTTGAGTTATAAACTGACTTCACATAACCATCTTTTACCTCAATCGATAGATGTGAAAGATCATAACTGCACGATCCATCGGTTTTAACTGTAATTGTGTATTTGTAACAGTTATCATCTAATTGTTTGATATCTGTTGGTATAATTTCATAACAAGAGTCACAATTTTTATCATCATCACCACCCGATATAGAATCGGTTGGATTCGAATCATCAAGTGCCTGGCAATTCAACAATATGGAATCTCTTGCTTCACAATTGTCAATGCTCTTAACCAACAACTGAACCCATGTACTTCCTTCGCCAGCAGTGTAGCTTATTTGATCTTCTGTCTGACTCTCAATAGTCCATCCTGAGGCAGTATTTGATATTGACCATTGGTATGAACTTGCATTATTAGTGAAAGCATACAGCAAATTATTGCTTGATGAACATTCGGGCATTGCATCAGGAGCAATGATTTCGGCCGAAGCGATTTCAACAGAATTAATGGTTATGGTATGTTGTGATGTACAACCGATGGCATCTGTTATTAATACTTCATAGTCGCCTTCAGTAAGATTGTTACGGTTCATAGCTTCTGATCCATCAAACCATATAATTGTATAAGGTGCTTCACCATTAATAACCGTTATTGCAGCTGATCCATAACCTGAACTCGCACATGTAGGCTGACTGACTGTAATGTTGGTATTTAAATTAGCTTCCGGACGGGTCACTAAAATTTCTTGTGTTTTTTCACATCCGTTGGCGTCAATAACAGTAAATTCATAATATCCTGTTTCGTCAACCGTAATTGTTTTATCAGTTTCTGCTCCATCTCTGTAATAAGTGTATGGAGGTGTTCCGCCACTTACAATTATATCAACAATAATACTTGAATCATTTGCATTACAGCTTGCTTTTGATAATGAAGCTGATATTGTTAGTTCATTGGGTTGCGTAATATTGACATATTTACGGTATTCACATCCATTAGCATCAGTAATATCTGCCCAATACCATCCGGCAGCCAGGTCACTGATTGTAGTTTCAGTAGAACCGGTATTCCAGATAATATCATATGGTTCTGTTCCATTTATAATTGTAATGGTAGCACTACCATTTGATTCGCCACTACAAAGTGGATTGTTTATCACTGCTGAAGCATTCAATTTACTTATGATTACATAGGATGTCTTTTCAGTAGTACATCCGACTGCATCAGTGATAATTACTTTATGAATTCCACTGTTTAAATCTGTTGCAGTACTGGTTGTATCACCATTGTCCCACAAATAGCTGTATGGTTCAATTCCACCTGTAACAGTAACAGTCAGACTTCCGGTACCTTCTTCATGGCATTCCAGATTGTCGGTTGTAATAGTTGCTCTTACAGTTGTTTCGTTCTTTATATTGTAGTTAAACGATTTTGAGCAACCAATGGAATCGGTGACAGTAACAGTATATTGTCCGCTTTGCAGTTGGTCAATCATAGATGTTGTAGCTCCATTACTCCATTCATACGAATATGGTTCTTTTCCTCCGGATGCAGTTACTTCGATAGAACCATCGTTTTGTCCACAATTCGCATTTTGGATACTAGCCTGAATTGAAATAGCTTCAGGTTGATTGATTTGAGCACTTAAAGTGAGATTCTCACCATTGGCATCTGTAATGGTTATTTCGTAATATCCTGCAGGAACGTTGATCAGATCTTTTGTGGTCGCACCAGTATTCCATAAAAAAGTAAATGGTTCAGTACCTTCAGTAATAGTTGTAATCACTGTACCACTGACATCGCCGTTACAAATTAGGTCTTGCGTTGTAAGAAACCCATCTAATGGAGGATTTTCTGATTCAATGCGATCAATAAAAATACAGGTTGCTGCTTTGTAAGCGATGTCAAAACCTGTTTTCAAAATGTTTTTACACTCCTGATCGGTATAACAAACAGTGTATTCCAGAGTAAACGAAGCTGAATCACCATCTTCTCCGAAATTATTGATATTATCTACTTTTAATCCATAAATACCGCTTGTAGGATCTTCTGAATTAACTTCGATGGGCCATCCTCTTGAATTCGATGCTGAGGTAACTGTTCCGCAAGGCACTTCAACTGTAAAATGTGATAAAGCAGAGTTGCAATCAGATGCTTGTATCTTTAATTGAATGGTTGTGCAATCGTCCTCACTTTCAATTGAAATCAGCTCAGTAGAAAAACAATTGATACATTCTTTTGTTAGTTCTTGAGCTCGCATTGGTGTAAAAGTAGTAATACAGACCAGTGCAAATATGTAGGACAATTTGGTTATTAAGTTCAGGTAATAGTGTGTCATAATAACGAGTTTGAGTGTATGACGTTATACTTATAAATAATCAATTGGTTTCATTCATCTGGAAAAATTAATCATTAATCAGGTGTAATGGTGTGTTCATCATTACAATGTGAGATTTAATTATTTTAGTGCGAAAGGAAATATTCGTCAATGGAGGCTATTTTATTATCTTTGTTTTAAGTTTAAATAAAAGTGAATACAACGCATATACCAGAAAAGATAAGTGATTTGATAAGATTGGGTGCAAACTCAGTTATTCTTTACAGATTACCACATCAAAACAATAAAATACTTCAGATAGGAATGGCTTCTTATGCAAAAGAAGTTAAGGAAGAATGGCTTAATAATGGTTTTATTATTCATCCTTTTAATGCAGAGAATTTCAGGTCAATCTATGTCAGTCGGGAATTAAATTATGAATTTGAAGGAGTTTTGTCTGAAGATATTGCTTATAAAGTGATCTCGTTATATCAACAATATTTGAAATATGATGAAGATGTTGAAATAACTTTTGAAGAGTATCATCAACAATTTAATATGATGTATAATGCTCTTATGAATGGTGAGCTCGATAAAGTAATTCTGTCACGAATTA
This sequence comes from uncultured Carboxylicivirga sp., assembly GCF_963674565.1. Taxonomy (NCBI): domain Bacteria; kingdom Pseudomonadati; phylum Bacteroidota; class Bacteroidia; order Marinilabiliales; family Marinilabiliaceae; genus Carboxylicivirga; species uncultured Carboxylicivirga sp. Next base: position 1,701,346 of record NZ_OY771430.1, on the reverse strand, counting down.
AGAAAGTACCTTCCTTTGCTGTTGAGAATGTTATTCATTTCTTCAATGAACTTTGTGGTTTGTATGAACATGCGTTTGTATATACTTTGGTAACACCCGAAACCGGAGTGTGGATTGGTGCTGGACCTGAACTTTTATTGGGTAAATCGCATGAATCATTGCAAACAGTTTCTTTGGCAGGGACATTACCCAACAAACCAAATACTTTATGGAGCCTTAAAGAAGAAGATGAGCAGGCTTTAGTTACTGATTATATGAAAACAGTGCTGGATAATAACAATATTCAGGATTACCAAATAAACGGTCCTTATACGATGAAGGCCGGTCAGGTGAAACATCTCAGAACCGATTTTAAGTTTAATTCATCACAGTTGGGAAGCGGTTTAATGAGGCTGTTAACTCAACTTCACCCTACACCAGCCGTGTGTGGAATGCCAAAGGAAAGGGCAATTGACCATATTTCAGAGATTGAATCTAACCGACGAGAATATTATGCGGGTTTTTTAGGCCCGGTTAATAATGGTAACTTTTCTTTTTATGTTAATATCAGGTGTTTGAAACTAACTCACTCTCATGCTTCTTTGTATTTAGGAGGTGGTTTAACACGTGGAAGTGAAGTAAACAAAGAATGGGAAGAGACAGAACTGAAGGCTCAAACCCTTTTGTCGGTATTAAAAAATATAGCAAATTTGCAGGGTTATGAATAAACCTGTTTCCGAGAAGAAAGTTGTAAAAACTTTAGTAGATATATGTTTGGCAGAAGGGTTAAGGGAAGTGGTCATTTCACCCGGATCAAGAAATGCTCCTTTAACCATTACCTTTGCTGCTCATCCCGAGTTTAATTGTTATAGTGTGGTTGATGAACGTAGTGCAGGTTTTTTTGCATTGGGTATTGCTCAGCAAACAAGAAAACCTGTAGCTCTTGTGTGCACTAGTGGTTCTGCATTATTAAATTATGCACCGGCAATTTCAGAAGCTTATTATCAAAATATACCATTGGTAGTGATTAGTGCTGACCGTCCAATGGAGTGGATTGATCAGGGTGATGGTCAAACGATTCGTCAGATTGGAGCTTTGGATAATGTAGTGAAATACTCGTGTAATATACCTACCTATCTCGAAGAGAATGACTGGTACGTAAAGCGCCTGGTAAGTGAGGCATTTTATAATTGCCTGAACCGCAAACCCGGACCAGTTCATATCAATTTACCTTTACGTGAACCTTTATATGGTAAAACAGTCCATCCAGCTGATGATATCAGGCTGATAAAACAATACCAGGCAGAATACCGCTTGTCCAATGAACAGGTTGAAGATTTGTCTTCGGTCTGGAATAATTCAGACAGGATATTGATTATGGTTGGATCGCAATTTCCGGATGCAGAGTTGCAGCAAATATTAAATCAATTGTCAGAATTTGAGCAGGTAGTTGTACTTTCTGAGGTGTCATCCAATATAAGTGGTGCAAACATTGTTGGGGGTATCGATAAAGTTGTAGCGACCATCACTGAAGAGGAAGTTCATTTTTTTAAACCTAATCTATTGATTACCATGGATGGGGCAGTGGTCTCCAAAATGGTTAAGAAATTCCTGCGCTCATATCCGGCAAAACATCATTGGCATTTAAGTTCTGTTAATCGTCATTTGGATACATATAAGCAGTTGACAGCTTCAATTGAATCCGAACCTTTGGATTTCTTTAAGCAGTTATTGCCTAATCTTAATTCAAAGAAGAGCCATTTTAAAACAACCTGGTTAAATAGAAGAGAACGTTCAGAGAATCATCATGCTGAATACATGGAGAAAATACCATGGAGTGATCTGAATATGTTTGACCATCTTCAGGCAAAATTACCTGAAGATTACATGATTCAGTGGGGAAATAGTTCTGCAATTAGATATGCTCAATTATTCGAAGAATTTCAGAAATATGAATCGTTCTGTAACCGTGGTACAAGTGGTATAGATGGATGCACCAGTACGGCTGTTGGAGCATCATACATTACTCAAAAACCAACTTTACTGGTTAGTGGTGATTTATCATTTTTGTATGATAGCAATGGATTATGGAATTCATATCTGAAACCAAATCTTCGCATTCTGGTTTTTAATAATGGAGGAGGAGGTATATTCCGTTTTATTCCGGGACCATCAGATACTGAAGAGTTAGAAACATACTTTGAGGCTAAGCACAGTTTAATTGTAAAACCTTTGGCTGAAATGTATGGTTTGGATTATTTGTTGGCTGAGAATCAAGAGGAATTAGATAGTCAGTTAGATAAGCTTTTTATGGTAAGTGAAAAAGCTGTTATATTAGAAGTTAAAACACCTAACAAAGAAAATGCTAGTGTGTTAAAAACATATTTTAAACGCTTAAAGGAAGAATTATGAGCGCAGTAAGCTGGACTTCTGTTAAGGAGTATGAAGATATAAAGTTTGAATTTGCCGAAGGTATTGCAAAAATTACTATTAACCGTCCAAGGGTATATAATGCCTTTCGTCCCAAGACAGTAAAAGAGCTGATTGAGGCGTTTGATATTTGTCGCGAACGTCAGGACGTTGGAGTTGTGGTATTAACCGGTGCAGGTGATAAGGCATTTTGTTCAGGAGGTGATCAGAATGTTAAAGGTTATGGTGGTTATGTTGATGATGACGGAGTGCCTCGTTTGAATGTTCTGGACTTGCATAAGCGAATTCGTTCACTACCTAAGCCTGTGGTAGCCATGGTGAATGGATATGCTATTGGTGGAGGACATGTTTTGCATGTGGTTTGTGATTTAACCATTGCTTCAGATAATGCTATTTTTGGTCAGAGTGGACCAAAGGTTGGTAGTTTTGATGGAGGTTTTGGTTCATCATATCTGGCTCGTCATGTAGGTCAGAAAAAAGCCCGTGAGATTTGGTTCCTTTGCAAGCAATATTCAGCTCAGGAGGCCGAAGATATGGGATTGGTCAATAGAGTGGTTCCTTTGGATCAGCTTGAAGAAGCAACCATTGAATGGTGTAAAATTATGCTTCAACGCAGCCCTATGGCATTGCGTATGATCAAACGCGGTCTTAATGCTGAATTGGATGGTCAGACTGGTATTATGGAGATGGCAGGTGATGCAACTTTGATGTTCTACCTAATGGAAGAAGCACAGGAAGGACGTAAGGCCTTCTTAGAAAAGAGAGACCCTGATTTTCAGCAATTTCCTAAATTTCCCTGATCAATTTAAACTGAGATATTTTACGAGGCTGTTCATTTATGGATGGCCTTTTTTTGTGTTAATATCGCATCTTATTCTAAGATGTAAATTAAGATGCGATCTTAATAGTGTTCGCTTTCGTTTCTTTAGGAAGGTAAATTACTTATCAATTTCGATTGATAAAAATTGTTGCTATCATTAGATTTTCTACTAATAAAGAGGAATGCAGCGTAAATGAATTAGGAAATTCAATGTAATTGGCTCCTTGATAGGAATCGAAGAAGAGTTAATTTAATGATATTTTACGAGGCTGTTCAATTAAGGATGGCCTATTTTTGTATTAAGATCGCATCTTATTCTTAAATGTAAATTAAGATGCGATCCTAATCTTTTGAAGATATTACTTAATCCTCATAGTAGCCATGGCCATAGGTATATCGATAGCCATAATTGTATCGATAATTATAACCATAACCATAACCTTTCTTCATGCTAAGATCATTTAAAAGGATACCAACATTTCTGATTCCTTCTTCAGAAATATTTCGTAAGGTCTGTTCTGTAATCTTTTTTATAGAGTGATTTTGTCTTACCAGGAAAATTAAAGAATCAGCATGTCTGGCCAGTAGAAACGGATCAGAAACAATTCCCATTGGAGGAGTATCCACAATAATGATATCAAATTCCTTTTTTAACTCCTCAAATAGAATTTGAGTCTTTGGAGAACTTATCAGTTCTGAAGGATTCGGTGGTATATCACCTGAAGGTATAATAGTTAAGTTATTTTGTTGATGCTTAACCTTAATTTCATCGTAAGTGGCCTTACCAATAAGATAATTGGATATACCAGTTGCTTTATGAGTATCCACCAATTTATTTAATCCGGGTTTTCTAAGGTCAAAGCCAAGTATTACCGTTTTCTTACCACTGATGGCTAATGCAGCTGCAATATTCAAAGCACAAAAGGTTTTGCCTTCTCCGGGAATGGAGGAAGTTACACTAACAACCGGACAGGGAATATCCTGTGTTAAAAAATCAAGCCGGGTTCGCACTCTCCTGAAACTTTCAGTAATAACCGATTTAGGATGATGCTGCACTACGTTACTTTCTTCTTTAGAATTATGCAATATTTGTCCGATAATTGGAGATTGGGTTATCTTCTTAATATCTTCCTCATCCAGTATTTTATTATTAAGCAACTGACGAAGACCAATAAAAGCTAAAGGAAGAATTAAACCTATCATCAAGCCATTTTTGTAATTGCCATTAACATTAGGTGCAATCATACCGTTACTTTGTGCAGCTTCCAGAACCTTGTGATCAGGAGTGTTGGAGGCTTTCTGTATTTGGGCTTCCGATCTTTTTCGTAGCAGAAATGTATATACTTCGTTGTTTAACTCAAACTTACGTTCTATTCCCAGTAGTTTTCTTTCAGTCTCAGGGAGGGAATACAGTTCTTTTTCATTCTTCTCTTTGTTACTATTTATACGATTGATGGTTTGGTTAATAATATCAAGTTGACTGTTTATTGTTTTTAGTAATGTTTTTGTTGCAACCTGTATTTGTGTCTCGACCTCCCTGTTGGCAAGATTCAGGTCCTCACTAAATGTACCGCGCATGCTTAGTCGCTGTGAGTTCAACTCCATAATCTGACTAATCTGTTCAGATAAGAGATTATTTCCTACATCGTATTGCGCTGGAGCAATGACTTCATTACCCGTAAAATCGTTTGAGAAGTAATTAATCAGATAATTATAGTACTGCTTTGTTATTTCGTATTCGGCCAGTTGCTGCTCCATGTCTTGCAAACCACTAAATAGATATTCTGATTTAGCGGATACACTTTGAATCTGATTACTGGTTCTGAAATGGCTTAATTCAGAACCGGTAAGGTATAGTGAGTCAGATATCACACCTAATTGCTCTTCAATAAATTTGATAGTGTTGGTCGCAATCTGATTCTTCTGTTCAAGGTTTTTAGCAATAAAAACTTTAGCCAGTTGATTCAGGAAAATGGTATTTTTAAGGTTGTTTTTGCCTGTAACCGAAACACGTATTATTGAAGATGTTTCGTTAGCTCTGAAAGTTCTTAAGGTAGATTTGTAACTGGCAGCAATACTTTGAGGATGATTAAAAATAAAATATATCTCCTGCTGCGATGAACTGGTTCCCTTGTGGTTTTCTATCTTGAATCGTCCCCATGGAAGATCAACAACTTCTCCAAAACGATAGGTTTGTTCAAAATTTAGAGGACCGGAACCGGATCCATTTCTGTTGTCTTTGTAAACGTATGTTCCTGAATTTTCTGTATGAACCTTTATTTTGTATTCATTCTTATTGATCAATTCAAGATAGATGGGTGTATTTAAGATTTGTTGATGCAAGGAATCAAAAGTGACCGTAAAAGGTTCATCATGATACACCTCGGTATGTTTCATTCTACCCTGAATAAAATAACTGAGATGAAAATCAAGTTGATCAACCGTTTCCTTAATAACGTCCCAGGATGTAAGAACAGCCATTTGGTTTTCAATATTTTGCTGTCCTGGTGTAAGGCCAAAACCTTCCATCATATTACCAGTAGGCATCTTTTCACCTTTTTCTTCAATTAATAAGGATATGGATGCCCTGTAGGTAGGTTGAATGTAACGGTGAGCAGTATATACAATAGCAATGCTTAATGGTACTGTTATGGCAAATAACCACCAGTAATGCAGTAAATCAAATAAAAAATGTTTAGTGTCGAAATTAAAACCGGATGACTGGTTACTATTTGTTTGATTCTGTACCACTCTTTTTACTTATTTGATGATTGTATTAATTGTCAGGTAAAGTGCCAGTACACCTGTTATGATGCCCAATGAGAAGGATTCTCCAATGCCAAACTGTTTGGCCCGCATAGGACGAACATACAACATATCATTCGGGTAGATATAGTAATATTCAGAGTTGACTATGTTTTTATCTGTCAGATCAATGATATAAGTTATCGGACCTTCAGGCAATTGACGAAGTAATTGTAATTTCTTCTGCTTACCATAGGGAGTGACACCACCGGCAATGGCTACTGCCTCAAAAATAGTAATTTGTTCCTTAGTCATATTATGAACTCCCTGGTTACGGAATTCACCAAGAGTTGTGAAAGTGTTAGTTGCCAGTTTAAAGATCAGACTGTATTCTTTTAAAAATGGTTTTAAGGCTTCCTTTACTTTTTCTTTTCCTTGAACTACATTACAGTCTTTCAAATTAATTTTACCAACATAGGGGAAATCTATGTTCATACTATCATCAATCTGATAATAAAAGAAATTTTGGTTTTGTTGACCTCCTGCCATATTTCCGGAACGTCTTTGATTGAAAAACTCTGATATTTTTTCATCTGGTGTAGATACATTAACAAAAAGGTAGTCGTTAGGCTGTAAAATATATTGGTCAGTAATTCCTTTCATATCACTGTATGGATTATCATAGTTTTTATCTGTACTATGATCCTGAAGCAAAACGATTTCCTTCTGTGGTATACAACTGAATAAAGTTGTCAGGAGAATTATTCCTGATAAAAACAGATATTTGTTTTTATTGTTTATGGTAGAGAAGAATGAATGCATTAGATTATTTTAGTCTGTGAGTTTTCAAATTAATAGTTATCAAAAATAAGCTTTTCTGAATGAATTGTAGCTTACAATCTTACTTTTTTGTAAGTCGTTTAATATGTATAACTGCCAAAATACATATTAAGAGGGAATTGTTATTAATTGATGATATAAAAACATAATATGGAAAAAATTGGTAAAGAAATAAGTATTGAGGCACTGGTTGAGAAAATTCCTTTATCTGTAAGATACTTAAGTAAGGAAGGAATAACCTGTATTGCCTGTGGCGAACCTGTGTGGGGAACACTTGAGGAGGTGGCATTGGAAAAGGGATTTTCTCACAAACAAATTGATCAGTTTGTGGAAGAACTTAATAAGATGAAGGATAATGGTTAATTATTAAGGGTTAGTTGTTAATTGTATATGACTTGTAGTAAGGTTTTATAGTTAATGATGAATTGATATTGTCTGATATTAACTAGGGCTACTTTAAATAAGTTTTATGCCTTTGAACTTTCAGGTGATTCAATAATGCTAGCTTTTATTGATTTCAATCAATAAGTATTAATGACGAGTTAGTGTGTTAGCTTTTGATACAGTGCTCACGTTTTTTTACATTAGGTAAGTTGTTGAAATATTGCATTAATGGCTGGTTATTTAAAATGAACCCTTCAAAAAACAGAACTAACATTGTATTTCTCCGTATATATTTAGTGTTAAACAGAAAATGCTTGCTATTTTTGCAAGAACTTTGGACAGAAACAATTTTATGAACGAATTAACAATTCAACTCTTAATACCCTTCGCTACTTTCTTATCATTTATTGTAGTGTTTCTTTCGATACCAACTATTCTCAGGGTTGCTAAGATGAAAAACCTTTTTGATGAGCCTAACAAAAGAACGGTTCATCGGGTAAAAATCCCAACACTGGGCGGTATGGCTATTTTTATTGGGTTTATTTTTACCTATACGTTATTTGTTGACTGGTTTAAATTTCCTCATATCCCCTTTCTAACTCCTGCTTTGGTAATCATTTTTGCCATTGGTATTAAAGATGATATACTGGCAACAGCTCCTATGGTAAAACTTGGAGGTCAGTTATTAGCTGCGTTGATTATTGTGGGGTTGGGGCAGGTAGTGCTGACTGATTTTCATGGTTTCTTTGGTATTCAACCCAATGCTTTCTGGGGAACGATCTTTACGATTTTTACCATTATTTTTTTAGTGAATGGATTTAACCTGATTGATGGAATTGATGGTTTGGCAGCGGTAACCGGAATAATTACCTTGTTTTCATTTTCTATCTGGTTTTTTATTAATGGTGAATATCATATTCCTGTTCTGGCTGCAGCATTAATTGGTGGATTACTGGCTTTTGCCTATTATAATATTTTTTCAAAAAGGCAGAAAATATTTATGGGTGATACAGGGTCGTTGGTATTAGGGTTTCTGGTAGCTGTTGTTGCCATTCGTTTTAGTGAAATGAATGCTGTTGCTCATAGAACAATGCTTGATTACCAGATGAATAGTGCTCCGGCTGTAGCAATGGCCATTTTAATTGTTCCTTTTATTGATACGGTTAGAGTTTTCTTTCTGAGGGTTTCGCAAGGGAATTCACCATTTATGGCCGATAAAAATCATATTCATCACCGGATGTTGGCATTAGGATTTACTCATCTTCAGGTTTCATTGATTATTGGAGCTGTCAATATTGCTTTTGTTATTCTTGGTTTTTCACTTCGAAATATAGGAATGCTTAAATTGACAATTTTAGTATTTACTTTGGGTATGACAGTTGCCTATATTCCTTCCTGGGTATTATATTATAAAAAGCGTCATTTGATTCGTCGATTAAAACAGATTAAGAATAAAGCGAATATGTTTATTTTTTAGTGCAAATAGAGTACTAGCTTTAAAGAAATTATGAAGGAAAGTCTGTTTCGATTCGTAATTCTTTATGGTTATATTTAAGTCTAAATACTAAATGATGAAGAATCAAGAGGCTCTTATAAAGGAAATCGTAGAGGACTTAATACTACTAAATCGAATTGCGGATAAATCTGTTGACTACAATAAATTTCTACCTAAAGAACTTATAAAATATGGGATTAAGCATGGTGTCGGTTCTAATATTTACTATCTAATAAAAAGAGGAAAAATCAGTGGAGTTGACCAACAAGATTTAATTGAGTGGAAAAAAAACTATCTTCAGGCATCTTTGCAATTTCAGATTAAATTTCAGACATTCCTTCAGATTCAAAAATTATTCGAAGATAACAATATCCCGTTAATAACATTAAAGGGGTTTGCATTAGCGATATCTTTATATGAGGAAGAGGGTGTCAGACCTATGGGAGATATGGATATTCTGGTTCCTGAAGATAAAGGGCAACTGGCTTTATCTGTTTTACTAAAAGCTGGTGCTAAACAGGTTCATACACCACGTTCGGTTTTGCACGAAGAGGTACATTCTCATGTAAGGGCCATTGTTTTTAATGGTGTATTAATTGAGATACATCAACGTTTGTTTTCTCTTGGAAATCTATATTATGTACCTACTTATAAATGCTTTGAAACATATAAGTCAATTAACTATCATAATAAGGAGATAAATGTATTAAGCGATGTAATGATGGGGTATCATCTTATTTGTCATGCTGCTTATAATATTAAAAATGGGGGGCTTCGTTTTGGATGGTTACTTGATATTGCTTTATTACTATCGAGACAAAAAGATATTGAGACATATACTGAACAAATACTTAAAATGTTTACTGGAACAAAGAAAGAAATGTTAGATATCCTGATGATATCTTCCGTATTGTTAGTTTCAGAAAAGAGGAATAAATTATTTTTTGGTAATGATGAATACTCAATAAAAGAGCTAATCAGAATAATGATGCTCGAAAAAGATTCAAAAAAACTCCATAAAGTGAATAATTTGAAGGAGATATGGAATCTTCCGGGATTTAAAAATAAAATTTTGATGACCTGGTTTGAAATGTTTCCATCAAAAGAATATATGATTGAATGGAATAATTACAGGGAAGATTTTTTGTTAAAACTTTATTTAAAAAGATTATTGCATATCCGTTAAATAGAGTTCCCCCTTCAAAATATTTATGTAACAAATATTTTATAATGAGCTTGTTTAGTTTAGGATTTTGCGTGATGTCTTCTGTCTTATCCACGTTTTCTAATGACTTCTGACTACTCAAACCTGACTAATTATTATCTTCGTACTATGAGTCAACAACTAGTAAAAAAGAAAATATTAATCTTTATTGATTGGTTTTTACCGGGTTATAAAGCGGGTGGTCCCGTGCGGTCAATGGCCAATATGGTGGAGTATCTAAAGGATGAATATGAATTTTATATTGTTACCCGAAATACGGATTATACTGAAACATTACCTTACCATGGGATTAATAGTAATTCGTGGGTAGAATTTATACCTGGGGTAATGGTCAATTATACAGATACTAAACATCAGAATAAAACTGTTTTTTTTAAATTATTAAATGAGATTCAACCAGAAATTATTTATATAAATGGGGTTTATTCATGGAAATTTTCCATTTTACCATTGCTGATCACCAATTATTATGGAGTTAAGAAGGTTGTAGTTGCATCCAGAGGGATGTTGGCTCAAAGCGCGATTGATGTGAAAGGAGGTAAAAAGCAGTTATTCCTAAAATTAGCAAGATTTTTGGGACTGTACCGGAATGTATTTTTTCATGCAACCAACGAAAAAGAAAAGCAGGATATTGAAAAGGCATTGGGTAAAGGTTTGAAGATTAAAATAGCGGATAATTTACCAACAAAAGAATTTATACCTTTTAAACAAATTGTTAAAACTGGTGGAGTGTTAAAGCTTGTTAGTCTGGCTCGTATCTCACCCGAAAAAAACACTTTGTATGCCCTTGAAAGACTTTTGGAATGCAAAGATTTAAAAGGTTCAATTCAGTTTGACTTATACGGACAAATATACAATGACGATTATTGGAAAGATTGTAAGAAAATTATAGATCAGTTGCCTGAGAATATTAGAGTGGAATATAAAGGAACAGTGGATGCAGATATTGTAGGTGAGACCATTCAAAAGTATCATGCATTGTATTTACCTACACGAGGAGAAAATTTCGGGCATGTAATATTGGAAAGTTTTATGGCCGGTAGACCGGTGCTTATTAGTGATCAAACACCATGGAGAGGTTTGGAGAAGCAATATTGTGGTTGGGATATAAGCTTACAGGCAGTAGAGGATAGGCAGAAGGCAGAAGTGAAGAGACTTGAGGATAGAGAGTTTAGTTCGAAGACCGAAGTTATTGGTTGGTCATCTGCCCTGGCGCAGTTGGTTGGTATGCAGCAGGGTGAGTACGATCGTTGGTGCGATGGAGCAAGAAAAAGAGCTGATAAATTTGTAAATGATCCTGAGTTAAGGGAGGGGTATAAGAGGTTGTTTAATGATTTGTAACGGTTAGATATGATATGTCGCAACCATTAGAAAAAATAGACCCGGGAAGTTTTTATCACATTTATAACAGAGGTATTAATAGTTGTAATCTCTTTATTATGGAAGATGATTATAAACATTTGTTATTACTATATGAGAAATATATTGATCCTATTGCTGAGATTTATTCCTACGTATTACTTCCAAATCACTTTCATTTATTGGTGAGGATTAAAGAGAATGTGAAGTATAGGTATTCAATGGAGGAAGTTATAAAGACTCATGCACAAAACGTTGTCAGGTCATCTGATGTTACTATTTCTAACGCCGACAGGTCTAAAGACGCTGTCGGGTTAGAAATAAATAAATGGGAAACGGTTTCTTTACCTGACGGCGCCGAAGGCCCGTCAGCGTTAAAAGAAAACGATTTGTCTAACCCTGTCAGATCTGCTGATGCTGGCAGGTTAGACACTGTCAGGTTGCCGGATGCAACAAGACATTTCTCTCATTTTTTTAATGCTTATGCAAAATATTACATTACAAGATACAACAGACATGGAGCTTTGTTTGAAAGGCCTTTTAAACGTAAGCGTGTTGATTCAAATGAATACCTGAAGAACCTGCTAATTTATATTCATACTAATCCTGTACACCATGGTTTTGTATCCAACGCTTTAGAATATGGATGGAGTAGTTATCTTGATTATTTAACTGGAACTAATCCCATTTATCAGCGTTGTATGGAAGATTATTTTGGAGATATTAATAATTTTAGAGCATGTCATCAATCAATTGATTTTGATGAAGATATTTTTGATTAATAACCAAAATGCCAACACTGTCAGGTCTGCTGACGCTGACAGGTAGGCAAGTTGGTGTGATAATTATGAAATACATTGAAAAAAGTTAACGTAACATTCTTCTTCCGCAAACCACAGCCTCAGTATTTTTCAATCGAAAAGGTATTTGAGCAGATAATAAATAATCTTCCTCCAGAAGTTGAACATCATTCTTACCAATTAAAAACTGGAACCAATGGTTGGTGGGGGCGAATAAAGGCATTGGTTGAAGTCTGGCGAAATAAAGGGGCTATTAATCATATAACCGGAGATATTACTTTTATAGCTTTGGCATTACCCAGAAAAGGCCTGGTGGTAACTTATCATGATCTGGAATCATTGACTCAATATAAAGGATGGCAACTGGCAATTTTAAAATATTTATGGGTTAAGATTCCGGTGAGAAGGGCCCAGGTTGTGACTGCCATATCCAATCATACCAAAGAACAGCTTATTAAATGGACGGGTTGTGATCCGGTTAAAATAAAAGTAATTCACAATCCTTTGCCCGATAAGATTAACTATTCTCCTAAAGAATTTAATAGTGAATGTCCACATATACTTGTGATGGGGACCAAAGATAATAAGAATGTAGAAGGGGTGTTTGAGGCGGTTTTTCAGTTGAAAAGTCGAAAAGTCGAAAAGTTGAAAAGTTTAAAAGTTGACGAGGTAGAAGACAGGAGCCCCGATAGCCGTCCAGGAAAGAATAAGCACCATGCACCAGACACTGGGCACTTTAAACTTATTGTAGTGGGTAAAATGACTGAGCAGCAAAAGGCTTTGGAGGATGAGTATCAGCTGGATATTGAAAACCTGATTCAGGTGCCTTATGAGCAAATACTGGATGCCTATAAGCGATGTGACATCTTGTGCTTTCCCAGTTTTTACGAAGGTTTTGGATTGCCTATTATAGAAGCACAAGCCATCGGACGACCTGTGATTACTTCTGATGTGGGCTCCATGAAAGAAGTGGCTGGTGAAGGAGCTTTCTTAGTTGATCCTTATAAGATTGATGATTTGCGACTAGCAATTAGCAATAGTTTTGAGAATGAAGGGTTGAGAAATATTCTGGTTGAAAAAGGTCTTGAAAATGTTAAACGATTTGCAGTCTCCATGATAGCCAGGCAATATGCCGAAGTGTATGTCAGTTTTTAAGAGCGAGGATAATGGTTAGTGATTAATGCTCCGATTGAATTCCTGCAACAGAAAATGAATTGTTGTTGCCAATCCTTGAAACACAGTAATAAAGAGATAAATATTAAGTAATTGCCTATTTTTCTCTTTATACCTTAAGGTCTCACAGAAAATAGTATTCACACCATCAAATAAAGCAATTAGTTCTTATTCTTAATTTTAGAAAGGCAAAATTATAATAGGTTTGTAGATTAAAGAACCTTTAGAAGATATTTGATTCTAATTAAGTATCTGTTTAGACAGTTAAGTAAAGTAAAATTAACTTGTCATCAAAAATTGCTTATCTATCATTGATTTTATCACCTTAGTCCTTGTTTTGATAAGTTTAGTCATATCCGGGTGGATATTTTGTTTAACATACACTAAATTACTATGATAATTAAAGAAACCCGCCGGATCACATATCATACTTTCCAGAGCGTGCTATGGTCCTGCGGGCTTCCATTACTAATTTCAAAATTACTAAAATTATGAGTAATGCTGAACATTATCAAGCTAAATTAGCCGAGGCCCTGGCTCTCGAAAGTAGTGCCATTAAAACACCTTATATGCCAATAGGTATATTCTTGCAGGAATCAGAGGATTTACGTCACTGGGCTCTAAAAGACAAAGAAGCCCTGCTGGCGGCGGGTCTGGATGAAAACATCCTTGATAACCTGGATGTGACTATCGGGGCGACACGAGAAGCTCAGTCTATCTGGATGGAGAACCTTAAAACACGTAAAGATGCGGAACAACGCTGGAAAGACGAATCTCCGGCTGCCTTCAATCTGCGTGATGAGATGATCCATGCCTTCCGCTATGCCTATAGTCAGTTTGATGACTTGCTGGTACAGCTGAATACCATCAACGAAGGTGGAGGAAGCGCTGATATGATACAGGATCTGAATGACCTGGCCGTGATGGGACGATCCAATCCTGAGCCTTTGCAGCGTATCAATTATGATATGACGAAGATAGAACGGGCAGCTCAGCTATCGGAAGAAATGGCTGATCTTAGGGCCATGGCCAATGGTGATAAGCAGGAAGACAATGAAGCTTTAACTATTCGTAATCAAGTGTACACCTTGCTTAAGCAACTGGTTGATGAGATCCGTGCTTGTGGAAAGTACTTATTCTGGAGGGATGAAAATCGTCTGAAGGGGTATGTCAGCAAATTTAACCAACAAATGTATAACCAACAGAAAGCGAAAGATAAAGATTCGACAATTATGATTTAGTAGGCAATTGTATTAATCAAAAAAGAGTCGGTGCATGCATTGGCTCTTTTTTTTCGTGATATAAAAATTTAGATTAACCCAAAATTGTCATTAGACTTCGTCAAAATTCCAATTCGATAAAGAATATCTAGACATTACAGCAGAGCTGCAATGTAAGATTTTCTATATCGGGATTTCCTCAATACGGCTTTCGCCTGCTGCCATTGAGGAATTTGTAAAATTCCCAATAACAGATTTCGTATTAACATAAGTGCCAGCTTTCCAGAATGACTTAAACCCTTTAAGAATGGCACGAAACCTCTAAGAATGAAGCCAGACCTCTATGGATTCAGTTAAAACCTCTAAGAATGACCTAATCCCTTTCCAGAATGGCCTCAAACCTCTTAAATTTCACCTTAATATTTTCAGAATAAGGTCAATCCTTTCCAGAATGAGATTAAAACTCTTTAGGTTGGATTAAAGGCTTTAAGAATGAATATATGAATAAAGCCCCGATGGTTATCAGGGAAGGATTAGGGATTAAGGTTGAAAGTTTAAGAGTTGAAAAGAAAGGAGAGAAGAAGTAAAGAGATCTTACTTGAATAATAATGGAATCTTTTTAATCTGCTAATTGACAATTAGCGTAGTCAAATCTGGGGATGATTATGATTAAGGATGAAAGATGAAGGTTGGATATTGGAAGAGTTGAAAGTTAATAGTTGAAAAGTTGAATGTTATAATTCTGATAGTTCTGATTCAATACTTTGGCAAATAGCCTCAAAGCTCCAATTTGCAATGTGTTTTTGACAGGTATCAGGTTGTATGTTGGATTGAAGCAATTCATTTAGACAAGCGAGAAGCTCAATTTTAGTATTGGATTTAAATATTCGTCCAACAGCAGGTGTAACAATATCAACTGCACAACCCACCTTATCACTCACCAGAACAGGTCTGCCTGAGGCCAGGGCTTCATTAACGGCTAATCCCCAGGTCTCTTCAGGTCCTTGAGATGGTAAACAAAAAATTGTACCCAAACGACATGCTATGGGCATCTGGCTTTGGTTCACAAAAGGAATAAAGAAGATGTTGGGATCACCATGTGAAAGGTGTTTCAGGTTTTTTTCAAGAGGACCGGATCCGATGAAAATGAGTTTAATTGGTTGAATTGCTGATCCTGATAACGATTGGGAGTTTAATTGTTGAATTGCATTGAGTAGGAGTAAAGGATTTTTCTTTGGCTCCAGTTTGCCGGCAAATAAAACCACTTGATCTTCTGGCTGTATGCCAAGTTCCAGACGCCATTGCTGAGCTTTTAGTTCAAACTCATCCTCTTTGTTACCATTAAATCGATGATTATCGATGGCATGGGGAGCCAATACCAATTGATGGTTTTTTAATCCGTGTGCTAAAAAATAATTTTTACTATTGGTGCCTACATATAAGGCTTTGTCAATATGGCGGTAGACGTATTTAAGTGTGAATTGACGAATTTTAAATTTTAAGAGTTGTTTTGTTGTGTTGCTCCCGATAACAATCGGGAGTTGAAGAGTTGAAGAGTTGAATAGTTGAGAAAAGGTTTGGATATCATGGTCTAATAAGGTGCTATCACCCCTGAACCAGATAGGTACTTTACCTTTGAAATGACGCATCACCTGAAAATGACTTTTCAATTTCCATCCAAATATAAGGATAGCATCAGGGG
This sequence comes from uncultured Carboxylicivirga sp., assembly GCF_963674565.1. NCBI lineage: Bacteria > Pseudomonadati > Bacteroidota > Bacteroidia > Marinilabiliales > Marinilabiliaceae > Carboxylicivirga > uncultured Carboxylicivirga sp. Next base: position 1,685,174 of record NZ_OY771430.1, on the reverse strand, counting down.
TATAATCTTTTACATTCTTAATTAAAGTAGGGTTGTCTATGCCACTCCACCTTTTTGATGAGGGATGTTGACTAATGTTATCTACCAATTCATAGTTATATCCATCTAATAAGGGAATATCCCATTGTACTTTCTGATTGAAATCCGGGTCGTTGAATCCCTCAATGGCCTGTGGCCAGGTGTAAAACACCGTTAAATGACAGTTTTCCCGTTTATGGAGCATGGCAAACCAGGGGGCATTGTACTGGATAGGGTGGGTGGAGATAATGGCCAGACGCTTTTTTTTAGTCATTAGTTGTGAGTAGGAAGTTGTTAGTGACTTTTGATAAGTATTGATTATCTGCTGAATTTTTCTGGATGTGATAGTATAGCTAATAGTATTTTGCGAACTTCATTATATGATTCAATATACTTCTGATATTTTGCTTCTGTTACATAATTGCATTTCCAGGCATATTCTAACCATACTTCAGTTTCATATTCTTCACCCAAAGAATCAGAAATTTTATTGACAAACAATTTTGGGTAAATCTTTTTAGCCCAGGCTTCAGCTATGTTCGAGCATATCGAACGTGATGATCGTCTCATTTGATCCGTCAGAGCATATTTTTCTTCTTTGGGAAATTCTTTTGAATCTTCAAAAATATCCATAGATAGCTGGAATGCTTTCTGATAGACAATTAACTCCTTAAAGCTTTTTATAGTACTCATAACTCACTACTGAAAACTGTTAACTCTAAATTACAGCTTCTAACGCTTCCACTAACTTCCGGGCACTTTCTTTTGCTGAATATTGATCCAGTGCTGATAAATCAGGTTTCCAGTCCTGGTCTGAAAGTCTTTTTGAGAGTACTGCTTTAAATTCCATAACCAAATCATTTTCTGTCATCTCCGGTTTGTATCTGACAGTATATTGATCTGCATTACAATCTTCCATTACTTTCACAGCACTACTCTTATGATGAAAAACACTTACTACAGGTCTTTGGCTGAGTAGTGACTGGTATGTTTTACTGGCTGTATAATGTTCTTCGGTGCTGCCAATAATCATCACTGTATCAGCGGCTGAAAGAAAATTAAGTACCTGAAGGAATGGATAACGTTCCCGCTTTTCGAATACGATATCACTGATCTTATGATCCTCTGCATAGGATGTTATGCGCTTTGCAGGGTATTGACCGGTACCAATAAACCAAAGTTGAATAGTTTTATCCCATTTTCCTTCTTTTCGTAACTCTGATATGCTTTTAAAAAAGGAATCCAGTAGAATATGACTGTTGGGTAGGAAGGCACCGGCGTAGAGCCAGATTTTAGGTTTTAGGTGATAGGATTTAGGATTTAGGAGAGTACTTTCCCAAGGATAGGTCAAGTTCTCTAATTTTATTTTATGATCGTTGGGATCGAAGCCGTAGGGCATGGCGACGTGGGATATAGGTTTTTGGGTGTTAGGGTTTAGGATTTTATTAGTCAGAAGAGAGAAGTCAGTAGTTAGTAGCTTATTAGCTATTGAGGGGAAATTACGTTGGATAGCGGGAGCATAGTAGGGAGTACTGACACCACTAATTACGCTGACTTTTTTTATGGCGATGGGCTCTAATACTCGAGCAATCCATTGACTAAGTTTTGCCCGCAAGTTATTCTGGTTACTGATATCCCGTACCCATGGATCGATATAATCAATGCCATATGATATCTTTGTTTTTTCGTAAAGAAGTCTACCCAAGACGGCGTTATAAAAACTGGGGATGGGTAGCCAGATAAAATCGATTGGTTCGTTATTAATGATCCTCCTGGCTTCTTTATATAACTGATAAAAGGCTCTTAAACCAATGTCACCTATTAAACGGGGCTTACTTACTTTAAAGGCTTTAACTCGTGTAACGCTAAAATCATCCGAAAAAGTCTTTTCGAAATCAGGATCAGGTGATTCTTCAAAATAACCAGCATCAACCGTTAATACACGAGGTAGCCAGCCCAGTTCTTTCAGATAATTACCAATTAACCGGGGACGTTGCACGCCTGCCAGGTTTGCCGGATGCCAGTGGGGATATATGATAAGGATTGTGTTCATGATGAAAGATCGTTAGGTTATTAGGTTGATATATCAATAGTTCAATGGGTTAATAGGTCAATAAATGTGCTATAGAAAAGTACGTTGTTTTGAAATTAGGCTATTAAGCATTTTAGTGATTTCAAGTCCAAGATCCTCCAATTCATTAAGTGTTGTTCCAGAAATGATTTCCTTACGTTCTATGATATTAAGTATTGTTATTGCTTCAAATAAAGAACCTCTTGCAATATATAAGAAATGAATATATTCTTTAGTTGAGATACGCCCATTTCCCTCAGCAATGTTCTGAGGAACACTAGCTGCAGCGGCTTCTAATTGCTCACATAGACGGTAATGTCCATTAATTGATTCTGTTATTGTTAAGCAAGCTTCAGTGAAAGCCATGCTCTTTTGCCAAACAATCAATTTTTTAAATGAATATTGTTCTTCTTTCATTGTAATGAGGTTGATTGGTCGATAGACTAGTAGGTCAGTAGATCAATAGGTAAGTAGGTCGATAGATCGAAAGATTGATTGGCTATAATAGTACTTCTTTTCTTCTAATGCTCTAAAGACCTAAAGATCTATTGATCTAATAACCTACTTATATTCTAATCCCCCACTGCCGTTTAATAAACCACAATAAACCAAATACTAATACACTGGCTTTGATCAGGTGATTCAATACAACAGCAAATTCGGTTTCCGCTTTAACCACCTGGAGAAATAAAATAGGACTCCAGATCAGTAAAGTCGGATAAAAGGATCTCCAATCCTCCAGTTTTTTCCAGAACCAAGAGATAAATACACCCCAAAAAAACATAAAGAAGATACCTCCCCAATAGCCATAATTGGCATAGCCTTCTCCTACAATACTAATACCCATGGACGTATTATCATCAATCTCAAGGCCGGTAAATTCACGAAAATGTTCCCGGCCGCCAGCTTTTTTCTTATTGGGAGCCAGAAAGCGGGGTAATAAACTGGATTCAATACCTTCCCATATAGTGGCACCGCCGGCAAAGGATTCTTTCTCGTTGGTATTTTTCATTACTGCGGAGATAATCCAGCCCTGGTTAAGACGAACATTCATATCTTCTTCTGTGGATGGTGTCAGTATGCTGCCATCACTCCACTGACTGGTAGCCAATCCAAGAAATAAAGCTACTTTATTACCGCTATAGCCCTGCTTCCATACCATTTCGCGGTATTGCGCTTTTACGGATTGAATGGTCACTGCAAAAAAGATCCCTAAGACAGCTACTCCCAGTTTGTTGATAAAAGTAAGCTTAAGCTCTCTGGCCACAAAAGTAAATGATAACATGGCCCAAAGAAGTAAATCGTGAAACATACCGGCAGCTATGGAAACCACTGCCGTAAAGGCCATGGTAGCCCAAAAGATGGGCCAGCGATTGGGCTTGCCTGAAAATAGAAGGTAAATAACACCGATGTATTTAATATTGGCTAAGAGGAAAAAGACAAAACTTAAGGATGCTGGTAGAAATCCTGAAAAATAAGGTATTAATAATCCGATAACTATAAAGTAATAGGGTAACTTTGGATAATCACCCAGTAATATGCTGACTCTATTTCCTATATCTTCGAGGCTGGAGTGATCTTTAAACATTAAGGTACCTATGCGAAAGACGATAATTGCCGGTACCACAAAGGACATATATACCATTTCCTCAACATACATATGATATTTATAGTGATAGGCCTCATTATAATAGTCAATGGCCGGGCCAACAATCCATTGCAGGGCAGCCATGGCGGTCATTAAATCCACTATGGGGATACGTTGCCCCATTCCTTCAATTACTTTGAAGGTATAGAAAAGAGAGAATCCAAGTCCAATGGCTGTCCATAAATAAGCCCCATTAACCAAGAGTATTAATGCTAAAAAGGCTGAAAGTGTTATGTTGGTTTTAATGGTCATTACTAATGATTAGGCGAATAATATGTCCACGAATTAAAGTAGGTCGATTTTCTTTTTTTTATACCGCAAAGTACATAAAGTATTTATAGCAAAGGTCGGAGAGTGGAGTAATAATTAATTTTGATTTTCAATAGATGTAGGTGTTGCCATCCAAATGGTTATTAATTTGGTTCTTTCTTGCTCCCATGCCAGCTCTTTTCCTTTTTCGAATCGTTCCTGACGTTTCCCTCTTATTGATTCAGCGATACTCATTAGATTTAAAAGAGAGTTTTTAAGTTCAATCACAGTTTGACCGGAAATACATCCTCTGTTCGTATCTGTGTCCATAAATTGCTTTTGGGCTGGGGTGTCAGTCGCCAATATAAAGAGGCCAGCCTGAGCATAGGCTATGATTTTATTGGTCAGGCAGAGTTTCCTGTTTAGATCAGTGGTGTTGAATTCAAGGGCAAGACCGATATCGTGGTTGGCGAGTTCGGCATGGAGATCGGGTTGAGACAAAGGCTCAATGAGCCTTAGGTTGATAGGTTGATAGCCCCGATAGCTATCGGGGGATAGATCATTAGATTTTAGGGATTGTAGGAAGGGTTGAATGATTTGCTGGTTAAAGTTGGGATCCAGGTCTCCAATCAATGTCAGGTTGATAGGTTGATAGGTCAATAGGTCACTAGATTTAAATAATAGAGTTAGAGCTTCTAATAATTGTTCTAGACCACGGCCGAAGGATATTTTTTGGCTAAACCAGACCAAACGCAGAGCGTTTGAGGTATTAGGCATTAGGTCATAGCTTTTAGGGGTTATGAATTCCGAAGAGGGAAAACTGTTGAGAATTACCTTATGATTAGGATGACCTCCAATTAGTTTTAAGGTATACTCTCTAATTAAAGGGCTTGCAGAAGTGAGGGCGGAGGCTTGGGGTAAAAGCTTCTTCATTAAGAATTCCCGCCGTTGTTTTTCGTTGTGAGTATCAAAGCGTATAAATTCACCAGGATGATAGTCTTCTACATCAAATACAAATGGGATATTCCATTTTTGACTCAATTTCCAGGCAGGATATAAAGTTGCCAGATTATGGGCACATATTAAAATTGGTTTTTCATTCAGTTTTAATGCATTGTATAGTAACTGAAAAGCCCTGCGACTATTGGCCATGGCATTTATTTTCGTGTGATTATTAAGAATTGGATAAAGATTCTGTGCAAACTTTTCAAGAAGTCCCCATTTAAGCCAATATAACTTTTTTTTCGGAGTGGTATCTATGTTAATAATCCTAGAACCTAATTCCGAAACGCTATTTCCTAATTCTTCACTTTTTTCGTCACTCCAATTCCCCAGTTTAAATTGAATGAGTGTGCATCGGTGTCCTAACTCTAGGGCATAGCAAAGCTCCTTATATAATCGCGGATTGGTGGCCAGATTGTTGGTGGTAAGGAAAAGTACTTGCATAAATTATTCAACGGTAAGGTCGTTATAATTGATAATTAGATTTATTCGTGGAAAATTTCAAAAAAAACATATAATGATAATACTATGTTTAATTTTCTTAAAATTTTATTTTCGATTACCGCAAAAATCCAATTCAATCTTTGTTCTATCTTTTGTTATTTTAGAAAAAGAGGAATGTTTTACCAACCAAACAATGATATCTGCCATTTTGTAAGCACTATCAGAGTCTGTTAGACTAAAGCTCAGATGCTCACTAATGTTAGGTTCTACAACTAAAACAGTTCCACGTGATTCTGCGATTATTTTTGATGTTATATATTTTGCAGGAGACTCTCTTAAATCATCAATGTCTGGTTTGAAAGCTAATCCCATACATGCGATGGTAGGTTTTCTTCCATGTTGTACCTCAAAATCCAATGCAGTTTTTAACGTCTTTTCCACACACCATTCTGCTTTGTAATCATTTATTTCACGTGCTTGTCGGATAACATGGGCTTCTTGAGGGTAATCTGAAACAATAAACCATGGATCAACAGCAATGCAATGCCCTCCAACACCACAACCTGGTTGAAGAATATTTACACGAGGATGTTTATTTGCCAATTCTATTAGTTCCCATACATTGATATTTGCTTTATCACAAATAATGGATAACTCATTTGCGAAAGCAATTTGAACATCCCTTGAGGAATTTTCTACCAATTTACACATCTCAGCAGTGCGAGCATTGGTTGGATGTAGTTGTCCTTTTACAAACAAGCGATAAAAATTAATGGCCTTTTGTGTAGAACCCTGGTTAATGCCACCTATTACACGGTCGTTGCTCACTAATTCTTCCAATGCTTTACCTGGTAATACACGTTCAGGACAATATGCGATATTAATTTTGTCTTTTAATTCAGGTCTTTCAGCATAAATGATTTCTGCCATTTTTTCTGTAGTTAACACAGGTGAGGTTGACTCGATAATAAATAAATCATCTTCTTTCAAATATGATATCACCCCTCTGGTTGCTGTCTCAACAAAAGAGATGTCTGGCTCATTATTTCCTTTAAAGGGAGTTGGAACTACAATTAGGTAAACATTGCCTTCTTGTAGTTGGTTACTGGCTTTTAAATATCCTGATTTTACACCATTACTAACCATCTCTTTAAGGCCCGGTTCAATAATGTGTATTTCTCCCTTATTAATGGTTTCTACCACCTTGGCGTTAATATCAAAACCATTAGTTTCAATTTGATTATTAGCAATTAATGCTGCTGTTGGAAGGCCTATGTAGCCCATTCCTATGATAGTTACTTTGGGTGTTTTCATACTTTAATATTACAGATTGGCATATTGCCAAAAAAGTAGATAATTATAGATTTTCTTTTAAGTATTTGATAATACTATAACTGGCTTTACCATCTCCATATGGATTATGGGCTAAGGACATTTGATTGTAAATATCAGGGTTATTTAATAGCTCTAAAGATTCTTTAATTATCATCTCTTTATTTGTACCCACCAACTTAACTGTACCAGCTTCAACTGCTTCAGGACGTTCCGTTGTATCACGCATTACCAGAACAGGTTTTCCTAATCCTGGAGCTTCTTCCTGGATACCTCCACTATCTGTAAGTACAAAATGGCATCTGCTCATCAAGAATACAAAAGGTAAATATTCTAACGGAGGAATTAAGTATACGTTATCATTGTTACCTAATATCTGATTGACCGGTTTTTGAACATTAGGATTTAAATGTACCGGATAGATAATCAATGAATCTGATTGCCTTATTGCAATTTCTTTAATTGCTTCACATATTTGAACAAAACCGTCTCCAAAATTTTCACGGCGATGTCCTGTAACCAATATTAGTTTTCTGGAAGTAAGGATATTCTCTAAATCGGGTATATAATTATTGAGTTGACCAATTGTTTGAGTTTTAATCTCCTTTTCTTGATCTATCTTGGTAAGAGTCAAATGTAAAGAATCAATTACTGTATTTCCCGTAACAGAGATAAACTCTTTCGGGATATTTTCTTTAATTAAGTTTTCTTTTGACCAGAGTGTGGGAGCAAAATGATAGGTGGCCAAACGACCCGTTAACTGTCGGTTCATTTCTTCGGGCCAGGGCGAGTAGATATTGTTGGTACGTAGCCCGGCCTCAACATGTCCAACAGGTATTTGTTTGTAGAATGCTGCCAAAGCAGCTGCTGTGCTTGTACTGGTATCTCCATGAACTAGTACGCAATCAGGTTGAAAATCTTCTAATACGGGTCTTAATTCTAATAAAACCCGGGAGGTAATATCTGATAAATCCTGACCAGGTTTCATCAGGTTTAAATCATAATCAGGGTGGATATCAAAAAGTTGAAGTACCTGATCGAGCATTTCCCTGTGTTGAGCTGTAACACATACTTTGGAGAGTAAAGTTTCTTCACTCATAAGAGCCTTAACCAAAGGTGCCATTTTTATTGCTTCCGGTCTGGTTCCAAAAACAAGCAATATTTTTTTTCTATTAGGCATATTATTTTTAGTATACTATTGGTTTGTTTTAAGATATATCAGTGGTGATAATATCTGCAAAATTTTCAGCTAATTTTCGACGATGAAAACTTTTGATATATTGTTGATCTGGTTGCAAATGAATTTTTCCATCAATAAGTTCTTTTAGTTTATTCATTGATTCTTCTAATTCATCAGGATTACACAAAATTGCAATTCCGGTTTTTATTAATATGTCTTTTTGGGCACCTTCACAAACAAATGAAACTATTGGCTTTTTTATTGAAATATATTCATATGTCTTTCCTGCAATACTGTAATCATTACCACCTACAACTTTTGCTGAAGTCAATAATAGGGCATCGCATTGCTTCTGAAATGTAAGAGATTCGTTAAGACTTAGTAATCCTAAATGTTTAACAACAGATTCTAATCTGTTTTCTGTCACCATGCTATCGAACCATTCGGGTTTGTGGCCTGCAAAGCAAATCTCTATTTTATCTATGTATGAAGGATTGTGTTTTATTAGTTTTGAAACGGTTTTAAAAAAATAATATGGTGAACGGTAAAGCCAATCCTCTTTTCTAGGAACAAAATTTAACCAATGCTTAATGGGCTTTTTCGACCAATGTGTAAACATTTGCCTTCGTGCCTCAGGAGAATAATAGAAGCTCCCTACATAACCAATTCTATATTTTCTATTTGTCAGATCCTCAGTTTGCCAATGATCCATTTCAATATCAAAGCCATTAGGAATAAGGTGAAATTTATCAGAAGGTATTGACGGATGTAGCTTTTTGAAATCTTTTAATGTTTGTTGAGAGGTCCCAATAATCTTACTGGCATGTTTAAAACATCTTCTTTCTTCAAGTTTTGTAAATAAATAATGAAAATAAGTCCTGTAAGGTGTCAGATTCCAGTAAGTCCAGGCATCTCTCATATCAATTATCAAAGGTAAATTTAATTCCTTAGATAATTTCCGAGCATAAGAAACTAAGCTGAAGGGAGGGGCTGTTACAACAATTGCCTGAGGTTTATATTTTTCAATATTATCAATAATTGCTTTTTTTAGATTAGGTTGCCAATGAGAAGTATCGCGGCGCACAATGCTGAAAAAGGCTCTTAAAGAGTGCTTTCTCTTAATACCAGGTGAAGGAACCCAAATAATCTCTGCTCTGTCCGGTATTTCATCCAAAAGGGTATTGTCAACTAGAAATTCTTTAAAAATTGCTTTGTAATCGTGTGGTGATAAAGTAAAAACAACCGGTTTAATGTTAAAGTCTGGTAGGTATTTGGCAAATTTTGCTGATCGTAGTACTCCTCCGTTATTAAGAGGAGGAAATTCATATGCAATATAAAATATGGTGTTCATCAATTATCCAATAGAATTCAAGTACGTTTTTTAATTGATTTTAGAAATCATTTACACATGATAATTTCTAAATTATCCATGATTTGTCTGATTAGCTTCATAGATGTAATGCCGTCATGAACAGAAGATGGAAATATTGAAGGAGAAGAATCATTAATTGAATAATAAACACTTTCCCAGAATAACTCAAATGGGTTTGATTCCGGAGTAATTATCGTTTTTTGAGAAATTATTTTACCATTAGATAATGATTTTACTTGAACCTGGTTACTTCCCAATGAACATTCAAGCTCAGTTTGAGATGTTTTTATTCGTAAGCTATTGTTTAATTGGTTGATTCTACTTGCTCGAATTGAAACCGGAATATGATCATTTATATGACCATAACATGTAATGGCTGTATCCATTACTAAGGGTTCTGCTTCTGTTGCAAAACAATGTGATTCATTTATTTTAATACCGGACCATAATGAAATTAATAAATCAATTAAATGTACACCCAGATCAATTAAAACACCACCACCAGCCTTTTGGGAATCAGTGTAAAAATTGGTTTGAGATGACCAATTAAAGGGATTCCCATATGAAATATCAATTTGTTTAAGCGTATTTATTGGTATATTAATGAGTTCATTTCGGAGAAAACGGATTGTTTCCAAATACCGCATTTGATGTACAATAAAAAAGTAACCCTCACTTATATTTACAGCTTCCTGAAGTTTTTCGACCTCTTCGATATTAAGACCAACTGGTTTTTCACAAATAACATGAAAACCACGATTCAATAATTCAATGCTTTGAGGAACATGCAAAAAATTTGGTGTTGCAACTAGGCAAGCATTAATCTCGTTTGGAATTAAATCAATATTAGTACCATAATTACATCCTAATAAAGATGAATATTTTTTAAGTAAAAATTCATCTTTATCTACTAAATATGCAACTTCCCATAGTTTGGAGTCAATTAGTACTTTTAAGTGGTTGTTTTCAAAGATAGCCCCACACCCAACAATGGCTATTTTAATTCGATTAGGAGTTGACATTAAAAATTGATTAGTTATTAGCTTTTTTCCTTTTGTATTGTTTTAATCGGAAGCGTATCATTTCAATAAAAATGGCAAAGGCTTCATTTAATTTATTTATTGGATGATATAATTTCTGTTTGATAAGAGTTAAATAATCTCCCAGAGAGTATAGTTTGAAACTATGTTTAACTGGCTTTGCGTTATTATCAGTCAATTGTTGTTTGTTTTGGCTAAGATGTTGAAAAAATGAGCTATATAATCTATTTCGCTTTAGGTTGAGTGTATTAATAAAGTCAGAATCTATTTGCCAGGCATTACTTTTCTTTGAAATATTGTTTTCATTGGAGATTGCTATGAATTCAGATGATTTGAAAAAATAGTATAGCTCAAGTAATTGCTTATTTAATAAATGGGGTTTTTTATTTATTAATTTGCCCAGATTGTATATAGCTCCACAGAGGTAATTGTCTTTAGATATATAGTTTTGGTATATAAATAGATGCTTTGAATGATAGAGAAAAGAAGAAGGTAATTCTATTATTCTATTACCCGAAGTAACGAATTTGTGTTTATTTAAGGTGTTTAAATTACTTACATTCAAAGTATGCTTGGCTGCCCATTTAGATAGACTCTCATCCTTCTCAAGTAACCAAATATCAGTGTATTTTTGTAAATCAAGGCTATTCAATATCGCTTCAATACTTTCTGTAGAAATTGTAGTTAAGATAACTATCGGAACTTTGTTCTCGTTCATTTTTAAATTAAATTATTACAGTTGTACCAGTTAGAGGTTTCTTCAATAGCCCTATCAAAGGATATTAATTTATTTGTATCTACATGTTTTTTTAAGTTGTTTATATTAGCGTTGTACTCACGAGTCCATTTATTAAAAGCAAATTGAGTTCCAAAGCTATTTGTCAGTTTAAACCGATTGAGTACAAAACGAAAAAATCCCTTATTTTTTCCGAGAAATAATGAATGGTTCTTGTATTTAGAATGAACACCTAAATGTGTAGATATATATTTTACTACCTGATGTAATGAAAGTAATTCATTATCCCCAACATGAAGTGTTAAGTTATTTGAGTTTGAAGAATCTTCCATTAATGAGATAGCAATGTTATTAAGGTTTGATATATAACAAGGCCTTAGCAACTGTTTGCCTTTATTCCAAAGCGCTATATTTCCATTTCTTACAGCTTGAAACAAGGGATATAAATTGGAGGTGTCACCGGGTCCATAAACTATTGTTGGTCGTAAATTAATACCAGTAAATTCACCTTCAGTTGATTTACTATTGATATAAGATTCTACTCCATATTTATATTTTCCATAATAATCGGAGGGTAAAAATTCTGGTTTGTTATTTTCGTCCAAAGGTTGGGTTGAAAGATCAAGACCGGAAGCACATATACTGCTATAAAAAATTAATTTGTTGATTTTCTTTTTAATTAGAAAGTCAATAAATTCCTGATCATCCTGTACGTTTAATCTAGACCAATCAGCCGCAAGGTGAAAGACAATTTTGGGGAAAGTTTGAAGTTTATTAAGACCTAAATGGTTTAAAATATCACCAAAAACAAAATTAATGTTTGGTAAATTAGATAGCTCATATGTATCACTGCCTGGTCGAACCAATGCAATAACCTTATGGCCTTGCTCACAGAGCAAGCGACATAAATGATTTCCAATAAAACCTGTAGCTCCGGTAACCAGAATTTCCATGGATTATTAATTATTAATTTCTTTTAAAAGTTTAGCAGGCACTCCACCAACAATCGTATTGGGACTTACATTTTGGGTTACAACAGCTCCTGCAGCAATAACTGCTCTTTCACCAATTGTGACACCTGGAAGAATGGTTACATTAGAACCAATCCAAGCTCCTCTTTTGATGACAACTGGTTTTAATATTAAACCTCCTTTCCATGCAGGTTTATTCATATCATCAAATTTGTGATCATGTGTATATATGGTACAATTGGGACCAATGGCTACCTCTTCATCGATGGTTACATCTGAACACATATCTATTATTGTTCCGTCCCCAATATGTGAACCATTACCAATACATAACCTGCCGGAATTAAGCGATTCTCGAGCAAAAATATCACAATGTGTTGCAATCTTTACGTCATTTCCAATATTCCAACTCGTGTTTGTGTATATTTTGGTAAAACTTCCCATACGAGTATTTGAACCAATTTTTACACAAGCATCATTTCCTACCCGAATAAGAAATTGTTCCTCAAAGATGGTATTAAAACCAACGGAAAGTGAAGCATTCTTAGCAATCCCAATATTCACATTTTTATCAAGTGTGAAATTTTCACTAGAATTTATTTTTCCTTTTCCTTCAATGATGATAGGTAATTTAACTTTTAAACCTTTAGGGGTTGATATTTTTGAGAGATTATAAATCCAATATAAATTTCTAAAGATGGAAATAAATATAGATTTGATTAAAATTACTAAAAACATATTATCTCGATAAAATATATTGCAGATCAGATAAGGGAACTTTGTTTATTAAATTTAATGTGGCTTTAATTCTAAATTTTAAAAATTGATAAAAGGTATATCGAATATAGTTTCCTTTTATTTTCTTTTTAATTTGATTAATTCGGGCTTGACTTAAAGGACAATTCTTATCTTCCAATAATCTAATTATATAATGTCTTTGTTCTATCAAATGAAAATCTGTAGTGTATTCATTTGAAACCTGTTCATGTCCTATTCTGTAATAAACTAATCCATGGGGCATCAATACTGTTTGATACCTGGCTACCATTTGAAAAATAAACCAATGATCTGCTGATATTCCCCAATCTTCCTTCATACCACCAAGTTCAAGAAACTTATCCCTATTTATGATTGTAGAATTTGGAGCGTGTACGAAAAAAGAAGGATCATTAGAGAAATTCTCCGTATATGCCTCTTGAGGACTTAGTTGTACCGGGAAGATATAATCGGGGCGATAGTTTTTACACAGTCCGATTCCTGCATTCGGAAACTGTTCCATAGCCCAAACCATTACTTGTATACAGTGAGGATATAATAAATCATCAGAGTCAAGATACTTTATATACTTTCCTGTAGCAATTTGCGCTATTTTATTTCGTGTTGGAAACTGACCTAAATTCTGGGGATTTTTATGAACTTTAATTCTATTATCCTTTTTTGCAAAATCTGATGCTATTTTAAAACTATTATCTGTTGAACAATCATCAAGAATCACTATCTCCAGATTGTCATATGTTTGATTTATGGCACTCTGTATAGCCACTGCAATATATGGTTCCCGATTGTATGCAGTGATTAGTATACTAACTAAGGGTGTATTCATTTTTTCAATTTTCCAATTGGTACTGTTTGACAAATAAATGAATGGATTGATTCTAACTTTTTTTTATTCATTATTACTACGAAGCGAAAAATCAGATTAGCCAAAACATTTGCAGTTACAATTTTAATATTGTATGGAATCCACATTAATGGTAACTTATATTTAATATTTCTATAGATTATAAAGGGGATGGTTTTTAAATTATATTTGTTTTGATTGATCACATTAAAGTACATATAAATATGATAGAGGACTGTAAATGTTCTCTTAAATTGATCTTTAAATGTAACATGATGATAATGCTCCACTCTGGAATTAGTATCGTATATTAGCTTATACCCTGACCTAAGAGCATCCTGAGCCCATAAAAGGTCTTCAGCAAAGTTTACGGCTCGAAAGGGAATTTGTTTAAGTACACTTATTCTATACATGGCACTTACATCGTCCCATTGGCTCTTATCAAATTTCTCTTTCTTACTCAGCCTCTCAAATATGCTCTCGTTCTTAAAATATCTTGTTTCTATTTTTGGTTGGGATTGAGGCCTGAACCATTGATGTGGATTTTTATCTTTATGATGAGGCACAATTTGTTGACCATATACTCCTGCTACATTGTCTGATTTAAAATGCCTTAACATATTCCCTAACCAATATTCATTAGCAGGTGTGGCATCCTGGACGGTCATCACTACATATTTCCCTTTAGCTAATGACACGCCATAGTTACGTGTTGCACCGTGATTAAATTCTTCAGGCTTAATTTTATAAACATCAACTGGATAATTTTTTAATAGTTCCAATGTGCCATCAGTGCTACCACTGTCTATAATAATAATCTCACATTGATTAAAGACTGTTTGATTTTTTATGCCCTTAATACAACTTTCGAGCGTTCTATATCCATTTTTTACTGGAATAACAATGGATATTAGGGGTAGATTATTGGTAATACTTACCGACATGAATTGGAGCTTGAGTTTGTGCTAATTTTAAGCTAAAAAAAGAATTTAAAGATTTAATCTTATATAATCTTGATATATATACTATTGCAAACATAAATAATATGAGTAATTCTGATAATTTATAATCTTGAAGAGATTCTTTCAGAAATTTCAATGCATATTTTATTCTTAACGTTTTAATGGCACTCGCAATAATGTTTATTGCCATAGATTTAGCTAAATACCTTTGACCTTCAAGTTGTTCAATACACCAAATATATAATTGTCTTCTGCTTTCCAATTTTTCAGATGTATTTAGGTTGCCCTGGCTAATACTTTCACTTTGATGGCTTCTATAATAGCAATCAACTGGTAGTTGATAAAATGTTTGAATGTTTAGTTTTTGCAGTAAGGCTTTTAAATGAATATCTACATCCTGCCAACATGCTAAGCTCTCATTAAATCCTCCGGTTTTTAAAAAGGCCTCTTTTTTCCAAATGGGGCCGGTGGTTTGCCAAACAGAGTCGAGATTTAAGAAACGTTCAAGATGTGATTTATTGTTTTCAATATTCCATACCCGTGCTTGATCACCCGGAATTTGTTTGAACAGTTGCATGGGAAAAACTGCCATATCCAGATGAGGGTTCTGTCTCATAAGTTCCAACCTTTGTTCGAGGCAATGGGGAGCTAAAAGATCATCAGAGTCTAAGAAAATTAAATATTCACCTTTGACGTGTTCAACGCCTATATTGCGACATGTAGATGCTCCTTTAGGTAAGCGAATTCGCTTAACCCATTGTATTCTTTTGTCTTTAGCCTGAAACGCCTGAACAACCTTATGAGAATCATCGGTGCTGCAATCGTCAACCACAATGACTTCCCAGTTA
The DNA here is from genome assembly GCF_963674565.1 of uncultured Carboxylicivirga sp. NCBI lineage: Bacteria > Pseudomonadati > Bacteroidota > Bacteroidia > Marinilabiliales > Marinilabiliaceae > Carboxylicivirga > uncultured Carboxylicivirga sp. The sequence goes on along the minus strand of NZ_OY771430.1, from coordinate 1,669,680 downwards.
AGGTAGCTTTGATTAATAACGGATCTGAGTGATTCTGCTAAGAATTGTGAGCGATTATAGTTAGGAATAATTATGGATATCATATGTATCCTATTGAAGCTTCTTTTTTAAGTTTAAAAATGGTATCTCAATCATAAAATAAGATAAAGATGCGACTGTTAAGGTTATGACAAAGTAAAATGTGAAACTACCCAGATATTGCTGATATTTTAAAAGCTTAAAGGGTCCGAAATCTAGACTATTCCAGAAGTTTATAAAAGTACTCTTAAGAATAGAAGATATAAACCAATGATATAAATAGATGCCATATGATATTTTTCCAATATATTTTATGGGTGAAAAATTTAGTATTCTGCCTACGGTTGTCTTTTCATTTTTTATTCCTTTTAATATTAACATAGCTCCCCACAATGCTGTGAACAGGCGAAATAATGTATCACTTAGTAAGGAATGTTCGGGTGTTATAAAAGAGATACTCCAAAAACTTAATAGTGAAATGGGAATCCAGAGTGCACTAAAATTGGAAAGTCTAATAAAGTATAGAGGTTTGTGTTTATGAATATATGCCAATAGTCCGCCCAGACCCAAAGCATCCATTGAAGCCAAGGTATTTGAATGAATAAGATTAATCGCATTATTGGGCTCAATTAATGCAATAACTAATTTGAATAGTAAAGAAGAAAAAATAGTGAGTAAAATAATTGACAGTAACCTCTTACAGGGGACAAATACTAAAATTATGGGCCAAAAAAGGTAAAATTGTTCTTCAACACATAATGACCATATGTGCATATATAGAGGATTGGGTGATATAAACCAATTTTGGGCTATATTTACGGTATAAGTTAAACTCCATGGAAGGTAATTATTATCAATTTTTAATATGGCCAATAAAAAAATTACAAGGTAGTAGATTGGAAAAATTCTTACCAATCTCTTCATATAGAAATTTTTGAATATTTTTTTAGAGGCGGTACCATTTTCAATATCGGACAATAAAATACCTGTAATTAAAAAACCACTGAGTACAAAAAATACATTAACACCAATAAAACCTAACTGTAAAAATTTAAATGATGGAAAATAACTGATAATAATCCAGTGAGAAATTAATACAGCCAAAACGGCAATTCCTCTTATGCCTTCAAGTTGGGGATAAAATCGTTTTGACATTTTAAAATATATTTTTTATTCGCACCCCCATTTGAATTAAGCTATCACCCAGAATTGGAAATATTATGGCTTTCCAGGTTTGTTTTAACTTCCAACCATCTTTAATGGAATATTTTAGAGTTTTAAAAACATTAACCCAGTCTCGTGCATTCAGCATTACTCTGTAATGAAAATCTAGGAGGTCATTTCTATAAATCTTACCTTTAGGAGGAAGATCTTGCAGTGATAATTCTATTGTTTGTGGCGGAGGTGGTATTTTTTCTGCTCTGATAATTGGATCGCTGCCTGTTTGTTCGCGTTCATCAGCGAATGTAAAAGCCAAATCGCGATAGAAGGTAGTTGAAGACTTATGTTTTTGGGTGGCAGAGGTAGCATTTAATCGCACAAAATACGAGCAATAATTAAGTACACATGCTTTATGGTTTTCCAATAGCCTTAGCCATAGGTCTGTATCTTCTGATGTAAGAAATTCGGTTCTGTAGCCTTTTAATTGATTAAAAACCTCTCGCCTCATTAACACAGTTGCATGCGTTATGGGGGAGAAGGGATTAAACTGAGACCTATCAACCTCCATAAAAGGCCGACCTTTGAAATAGCTATTTGTCGGTTGTTTTTTTGAGTAGGCTATCTTAGCTCTATCAGTCATAAACGCAATTTGCGTACTTACTAAAGCCACATCAGCGTTTTGCTCCAGAAAATTAACCTGTTTTTCTAATTGGTCGGGTAAGCAAATATCATCTGCATCGTGTCGCCAGATATATTTTCCTTTAGCCAATTTTAATCCATTATTTAGAGACCTAGCTACTCCCTGATTTTCTTGCTTAATATTAACAATTCGTTCATTTTTAAATGAATCTATTATGCTCTCTGTTGTATCTGTGCTGCCATCGTTGATAATGATAAACTCAAAATCTTTAAATGACTGATTAAGTACCGAATTAATGGCAGCATTCAGATATTTTTCACCATTGTAGACGGGCATTAATATAGAGACCATTAACGCCATTGTATATACTTTTTAAAAGGTTGCAATATTTTCCTAATTTTAGAGATGCTTTTTTGATCATGCTTTTTATCCAGAGCTAATATTTTATCATTTGCCTGAATAAGAATTGGTGAAATATATTTCTTTATTATTTCCTCTCTTTCCAGAATTAATGATTCTCTATGACTGGCATCATTACTTATTCCTGTCATATCAAAGCATGAATTAATAATACTTGAAACCTTATAGGTACAGTTGTGTAACAATAAAACCCTTAAAAAAAACTCCCAGTCACTAACTATTTTAAGAGCTTCATTAAAACCTCCAAATTCTTTAATTAATTCTGTTCGTATATATGTTGAGGGATGAGGTAAGCTGCTTTTTAATATTAGATTAAGATCGATAGTATCAAACTGAGTGATCTTTTTTTCTTTTTCTGATTTGAATTTTAAGAGTTGTGTAATTATTAAATCAGAAGTTTGTTTTTGATCAAAAACACTTGATAATACCTCATTGCCGAACAACCAATCTCCACTATTTAAAAACAAACAATATTGACCATTGGCAACTTTAATGGCTTTGTTCATAGCATTGTAAATGCCATTGTCAGGTTCACTTATCCAATAAAGTTGGCGTTGTTTTTCTTTGTATTGTACTTCATAATCTATTATTACATCTATTGAACCATCAGTACTACCTCCATCAATAATAATTTGTTCAAAGTTGGTGTAAGTTTGGTTAATGACACTTTCGAAGGTTTTTCGAAGGCCATTAGAATTGTTGAGGTTTACGGTTATGATGCTTAGAATCATTATGGTTTGGTAGTGCTTATAAGTTTACAATTGATTGTGCGAATTTTAGTATGTCAGCATGATAATCATACGTATGGGTTTGATAATCGGATTCCAGAATTTTATCTTTTAAATCATCTTCACTCTGGGCTTTGAAGAATGCCTTATTCGGATAATTTGATAATTGCTCCTTATGTACATTAATGTCTGAGGCAATTATAAATTTATTATAACATTTGGCTTCCTCAATGGTAGTACTCCAACCTTCGAATAACGAGGGCTGAATAATAGCTATAGAAACATTAACTAAAACATTTAGTTCTTGTTTAGAAATAAAGCCAAGAAAACGTGCCCGATCTTCTATTTTTAAATCGAAAACTGTTTCTTTTAACTTTTGCGGATAATCAGGCACCCTGTAATCTTCCTCTTTACCTGAAAAAATAAACTCAAGGTCCGGATTATCTATTTTGCTTATTGCTCTTAAAACAGTTATATGATTTTTATGAACCCACAATTGATTAGGGATATAAAAGAAAGGCCTTTTAATTTTAAACTTCTCTAAAATTTTATTTACTACATCTTTAGAAACCTCAAGTCCAGTGTTTGAAACAGCAAATGGGATTACGTACTTTTTTACAAGGCTTTTAGGATATAAATTCTCAAAATCGTTTAAGGCATCTTTGCTACTAAAAACGATTTGACAACTCTTGGTAGAGATCTCCGTTTGCCAGTTCTTTCGTTTTACTAGTTCCTTCTGTGTAAAAAAATTGGGTAAATGGATATCCTGAAAATCAGGAATCCAGTCAATTCTTTTATCACGTGAGAGATTTGAAAAATGATTGTTTTTAGCGTTAGGATAAATAAAATCCAAATCTTCATTAGTTGGTTTATAATGTAGTAAAGTGCATTTGAAAAGGTGAAGTGAGATTTTATTAATCACCCTACCCCAAAAACAATGATGCGAATACAAGGATCTGTAATGCAAATATGGATAGTTTGTTGCTTCCTTAAGCTTGAGAAAAGTCTTTTTAATATTTGTATAAACAAATACCTTAGGTTGGTATTCCTTGTCTAATTGCTTTAAAGCATGAACTATATTTTCAACGTAATATGTTCCACCAATCCAACCTTCGTTATAATTATATATTAAACCAATTCGTTTTTGTTTTGGCATCTTATTCTATAAACACTAATAAATTAATGATCTTCTTTAAATTCAATTGGCTTCAAAACTCTAGCTGGATTACCACCAACTACAGTCCATGGTGGTACATTTTTTGTTACAACGCTTTTAGCAGCAACTACTGCACCTTCACCTATATTAACACCTTTTAAAATTGTAACTCCAAATCCTATCCAAACTTTGTCTTCTATTTTAATAGGACTACTTTTTACATTTGTCCAGTCTTTATTAATTACATTATTTCCTTCATATTCAAAATAGTCTTTATAGCATTGATTGTTATCATTTTTTCGATGTTCCCAATAAATACTGTGTGAATCATGATCGTAAATGGTAATATCCCATGCCATAGTTACATCATTACCCACAGTTATCGATTCCCTTGAAATAAAATTTACTCCGCCTATATGGACATTATTTCCAATCTTTACTAATCCCATTTCTGATTCAAAAATAAAATTAGCACTTATAATTCCATTAGATCCAATCACAACATATTTTCGATCTTCTTTAAAAGTATCGAATCGCAGTTTAAGCCCATTTATAAGTATAGTACTCGATGAAACATCAGCAAATGAACTTATTGGATCTACTATCTTATGTTTCTTAGTTAATAGCTTCTTTAAGAAGTTTTTTATATAATTCATTATCAATGCTTTCTTCTGGTATATTGCGAATAAGTTTCATATTAATTAATTTTTCTGCTGACTTATTATTGGTGAGATTAAAATGTTTACAGAATCTTTTTACCGATTCTTCGGGATCATTTATAAGATTATCATATGAGATAATGGTATTCTTTTCTTTAAAATGAAGATTTAGCTTGGATAAATGCTGGTAATAAATATCATATAAATTTAAACTTGACTTTTCAGTTAAGGCTTTAGAAGATTTTATTGTGGAACTAGGATTTCGAATAATCGTAATAAAAGAAGCTTCAGGAAACCATTTGTTTAATTGTTCATAGAAAGGAGTAAGCATTGGTACCTTAATCAGTGCTTTTTTTTTGAATGTAAAAAAAGCTTTTTCACCTTTTAAAAACAAAAAAAGGTATGAACGCAATCTGTTAAAAAAACTAATTCTTTCTTCTTTGGCATATTTCTCACTGAATAATATAAAACTATAAAGAGGAATTTTTTTTAAATCAAAGCTTTTAACATCTTCACAAGAAGGTGGATTATCTCCACTTTTTTCTATTAATGCATACCAGTATCTTGATAATTGTGCAAATAGGAAGTCCTCATAAAAACCATCAGGATTTAAATTTTTTAAACTCCCTTTAGCATGAAGTAGTCTCCATTTAGGGCTCAAATTAAAGCCTATTTTCTCTAGTATTCTGCATGTTAAGCTTGTTCCTGATCGAAACATTCCCAGCATAAAGACAATTGGAAGGTTTTCATTTGTTGTAAATTCTATATGTTTATTTTTTGAAACTTTAAGTAGAATTCTAATTAATAGTTGTTCTAATTTTAACATGAATTAAAATAGCTTTTGAAGTAATGCTGAATATTCTTTAATGTCTAAATGATGATTTAATTTATCTTTATTTAAGAATTTATCTTTAATTATACCTGTATCTGGATTAAGAAGATGATTATCTAAATTAATAAATCTAATACCTATTTCTTTACAACACTTTTCTAATAGTAAATTATATTGAATTGTTAGTTTTGTTCTATCTATCTGGGTGGCACTTATTTCTTTTCGTAAATTTGCTATTTCACCCCAATCTTGGTTGTCTTTTATAGTCGGTAGAGGAGCTGAAACAAGAATTATTTTACGAAATCCTTTAGTAATTAAATTATTAATAAAGTTTATATAATGATCGATTGATTCATATAATTGGCTACTAACAGATTCATTATATTTTTGAGCTCTATACCATATTACAAATCCAGTATCGACCTCACCTAATTGGAAGATAAGTTTACTTTCAATTGGTAGTTTTGAAATTTTTTCCTTAAATATTTTTAATGCGTTGGTTTTGGAATTTGGATTTCTCATTCCTTGAGCAGTGGCGCCACCGACTAAGGTAACATTATAACGTTTTAATGGAAAAGATTTTCTTTTATTCAAAAAATCAAATACTTCTGTATGGCTATCTCCAAAAACGTAGTACTGATTAGTAATAACTCTAAATAATCTTTTTAATAATTTTTTTATGACCATGAAGACAAAATATTTAAATAGCCTAATGAACTTTTAAACATTGAATTAAGTGGTGAACCGGTATCGATAATTCTAAAACCTATCTTGTCTTTAAGTTGTTCATACATTTTTACATTGGGGGCATGTACGGATGTGTTAATTAGATAATCATTTGGAAGTAAGGTTTTTGCTGGTATAACTGTTGAAACTTTTATAGTATTATTGTTTTCTTTTAATTTATTATTAAGTGGGTAGAGATCTGCGAACAAAACTGTTTCATCTTTATTTAGTATTTGATAGCTAACAACTGAATTAATATCAATTGTTGCAGGATCAATTTCCCAAACAAGCGATATTGATTTATTAAATCTAACTTCATTTATTGAAGCACCTTCTGATTCTAAATAAAACTTTTTAATTACTGCATTTTCATTTTTAGCTGAATAAATTGTATCTGTTTTTCTTGTATGTATATATGCATTAATAGTTTCATTAATGTTACCAGTAAAATTCAATTTACCATTTTGAAGTAGAACTCCCTTTGTACATAATTTACTAACCGCTCCCATATTATGACTTACAAACAGTACCGTTCTTCCCTGGTTATGGGAGACATCCTGCATTTTTCCAATGGCTTTTTTCTGGAATTCGGCATCACCAACTGCCAATACTTCATCCACTACCAATATTTCAGGCTCTAAATGGGCGGCAATGGCAAAGCCCAGACGTACTGTCATACCAGAGGAGTACCGTTTAGTGGGAGTGTCGAGATATTTGGCCACACCGGCAAAGTCAATAATCTCCTCAAGCTTACGATCGATCTCCCATTTGCGCATACCCATAATAGTGCCGTTCATATAAATATTCTCACGGCCTGTCATTTCGGGGTGGAAGCCTGTGCCTACTTCTAACAAAGAAGCCAAACGGCCATTTACCTTGATGCTGCCCGTGGTGGGAGAGGTCACTCGGGAGAGGAGCTTTAATAATGTAGATTTGCCAGCTCCATTTTTACCTATGATCCCCAACACTTCTCCTTCTTTTACTTCGAGGTTGATATCGCGCAGGGCAGCTACCAGTTCACCTTTCTCAGCTTTCTGGGTGCGGTCGTTTACATGGCCTACCTTGGCGTAGGGGTCGTCCTGGCCCAGGATGTTCATACGAACCCAGCGATTAAGGTCGTGGGATAGGGTGCCTGTTCCAACTTCGCCGAGGCGGTAAATTTTACTTAGATTCTCTATTTTTATTACAGTCTTTGACATGTCATCGAATTAGCGCTAATTCTCGCGAATAAATGATTTACGCAAATTATTGCAAATTGTTTATTATTCTTTTGTATTGTAGACTTGGTTTTCCAAAATTAATAAGAATTCCAAGCTTCATATTGGTTGCTTTAAGGTAATTGATCAATTGAGATTCATGCTCATTTGTCAAATCACTCAAAGCTTTTAATTCAATTATTATTTCATTATAACAAATAAAATCGGCTTTGTAATATTTACCCAAAATTTCTCCTTTGTAATAGATGTTGATTAAGCTTTCTCTTTCAAAAGGTATGTTTTGTATATTAAACTCTTTTGCCAACGCTTCCTGATAAACAGGTTCAAGAAAACCATTCTTTAACTCCCTATGTACTTCCATTGCTGCACCAATGATTTTATAGGCTTCATCCTTGAAAAGGAGTTCATGTTGCTTTAGCAGGTTGGGCATTTTTTTTTAGGATATCAATGAATTGAAGCGAAATACAAATAAATGAATAGATTCTATAATTATTTCCACTGAAGAAAATTAGTGATAATTCGCGAAAATTAGCTGATAGTGACAGACTATACCGTATCAATAAAGTTTCTTTCTGTTTTGTGGAAGATGATGATTCCTAGAAATAATACCACAGTTGCTACAGATGCACTATATCCCAGGCTTGCCCAACTAAAATGACCTGCTCCTAAAAAGGCATATTTAAAACCTTCGAGAATAGGAGTGAATGGGTTTAACAATATTACATCGCGCATTAGCCCTGGTTCGATGGTGCTTACAGGATAAATTACCGGAGAGGCATACATCAATAACTGAACACCAAAGGTTAATAAGAAGGTTAAATCACGATACTTTGTGGTCCAGCTGGTAAAGATAATACCTGCTCCCAGACCAAACATGGCCATTAAAATTATATACAAAGGTAGTAAAGCTATGGTCCAGTTTGGAACAACAGCTCCATCCTGTGTGAACAAGTAATATAGATACACCGCTAAAAAAAAGGTAAACTGAATGAAGAATTTTATTAATCCACTGGATACTTTAGCAAAAGGCATGATTAGACGAGGGAAATATACCTTACCAAAGATGTTGGCATTCTGTCTAAAGGTTTGTGCTGTCTGATTAAAGCTTTCTGAGAAATAGTTCCAGATGGTGATTCCTGCCAGGTAGAATAAGGCCTGAGGTGTACCATCAGTACTAATTTTTGCAATATTCCCAAACACCACAATGTAAATTAAAGTTGTTAATATAGGTTGCACAACAAACCATATGGGACCCAGTACGGTTTGTTTATATACAGTAATAATATCGCGTTTTACAAACATGCGAAGTAAGTCGCGGTACTGCCATATTTCTTTAAAATTTATGTCGAACGCGTGGCGTTTAGGGCGTATTTCTAAGTCGTAATTTTCCATTTGTATTTAAAGTATCAAGTACAGAGTATCAAGTATCAAGATGATTTACAGCTTTTTTATTTGATCTGTCATCGAATGAACACGAACTTCTAGTTCTATCGTTAATCTTTTATCCATAATCATTAATCAAAACAACCACAGATTAATTGGATGTTCGATATATGATGTTATGATTTTGGATGTTGAATTATTTATTTGCAGCTTGGTTTTTTTGTCCACTAATTGCGCTCCCGATGATTATCGGGATTGTCGCGAATTTAATTTTTTTGTTTAATTGTGTGACTGTTCAATTGTTGAGTTGTTATTTGAGTGCCTAGCACTAAGTGCCTAGTGCCTAGCGCTTTACTTATATACTTACACTTTCTCCTAAAATTAGCTATCAGTCTTTAGCTTTTTAAAACCACAGATTAGTTGGATGTTCAATTTATGATGTTAAGATGTTGGATGTTTAATTACTCATTTGTCGAGTTGTAAAATTGTTAAACTGTTGAATTAATAATTACTCTTCAATACTTATTTTAGCATATCTTGCTACTAAAGCGAAGCGTTCTAATTACAAAAACCTAATCTGTTGAGTTAATCTCTAATCTTTTACCCTTTTTACTTTTTTCTTGTCAGATCCTATTATAATCTTCCTCTGGTTCCTGCACTTGTTCAGGGAAGATGTAGGTAAGGTTTAATTCAAACCCAGGTAAAAGTTCACTTTTAACTATATCGCCTTCAGTCAGGGGTTTAGTAGCTTTGTATACACCGGCATTATCCAGTAGAAAGCAGGTTAATGTTCTTTCGAATGGATGAATGATCCAGTATTCTTTAACACCTGAACGTTCATATAAATCATATTTCTCGTGCAAATCTTTCTTGGCCGTGGAAGGAGAAATAATTTCTACCACTAAATCAGGAGCTCCATTACAACCTTTATCATCAATCTTCATTAAGTCACAAATAACGCTTAAATCTGGTTGTACCACAGTATGTGTCCCGTTCTTATCATTGTCTAAACGTACATCAAAAGGTGCAGGGAAAACTTTACAAGCCTTTCCCTTTAAGTATTGATATAATTCCGCGTTTAAAGCTGATGCTACCTCCTGATGAATAGGAGAAGGTGCTGGTGACATTTTAAAAATACGACCTTTAATAAGTTCTACCCGAGTTTTAAATTGCCAGGTAAGGTAATCTTTAAAGGTGTAAAGTTTATTTATATCTAATTGGTTAATGTTGGAGATCAATGGATGTTTGATTTATGATTTTTAGATGTTTGTTAATATTATAAATTGTTGACTCGATAGCTATCGAGTTGTTTAACTATTTTATTTTTCATTTCTAATTTCTAAAGCAAAGCGTTCTAATTACTAATACCTTCTTTGCAGATTTAATCTCTAATCGAAATATCGAAACCTTAACCATAAATAATTAACAACTAACCATTAATCATTCAATTCTGGTGCATAATTCTCAATGCAATAATCCAGTTTGTGCAAGTCAAAAAGTAATGCTTTCTGATTGATGACTTCTTCTTCTTCGGGATAAACCTGGGAAGAGGTAAACAAAAAAGAATCCGTTAGCAAAAGGTTATCTGTTTGCGCAACGAATTCAAATAAAGCTGCATGAGCAATGTAAAATTCTACAGGATGAATCTTCTGTCGACCTTTTAATAATATACTTAATGAGGTTTGCTCAAAAGTAGCATCATTCAGTAATATAGGCTTTTTGTCTTGAATTATCAGGTATTGATCTTGAAATAACTCGAATAATCTGTTTTCAGGATATACCGAACAGGCTTCTTGTATTTTTCGCAATATCTTTGAAGGTTCTTTACCTTGAAGTTCCATGTCGATGATGCTCATCAGTGAATAGAATGGGATCTCGGGATGTTGTTCAGCCAATTTATTTAGTTTAAAAGGCTTCAAGTCATCACCAAACTCCAATGAGTTAATAATTTCATCCATTCTATCTAATTGTCCCTGATCAGTTGTTCCACTTAATTCAATTGGAATTTCAGTGTCATCGATTTCAACATCCCAGAAATCAGAGAATCGATTTCGGGTATCAATGATCTCCTGCTCTGCAAAATCATTTAAGAATAATCGATTACTCACCTCCAGTAAAGATAAATCTTCGTCTTCAGAACGCTTTTCAATTATAGCCAATTGTTTTAGCTCTTCGATATCACTATGACGTTGCTTTAGAGGTTCAGTATATAATATTTGCTTTAGATCCAGATCAGAAATATCTTGCACTTTATATTTGTTTAATAGTGGATTTGTTTAGTTGACATTTAAAGATACGCGAACAATTAATTTATTGTTAATTAATTCTTTGCCTTTACTCTTTTAACTTTTTCCTTATGAAAGCTACCATCTTACTGCACCGCTAACATATTCATAAGCCAGTTCAACTCCTTCTTCAATACTCAGTTTATTGGTGTCAACTACTAACTCAGGATTTTCAGGTCGATCAAATGGAGCATCCAGACCGGTAAAGTTCTTTATTTCACCAGCTAGAGCTTTCTTATAAAGTCCTTTCGGATCGCGTTGCGTGCATGTTTCAAAACTAGCATCCACAAATATTTCAATGAAATCATTCGTACCAATTATTTCACGGGCCATAGCACGAACATCGTTGGTAGGGGAGATAAAAGCATTAATGGTAATCACACCACAGTTCAAAAAAAGCTTGTTTACTTCTGCAATGCGACGAATGTTTTCTTTTCGGTCTTCCTCTGTAAAACCCAGATTGTTATTTATTCCGGTACGAATATTATCTCCATCCAATACTTGGGTTAAATAACCTCTTTGTGCCAATTTACGTTCCAGACCATGAGCTAGAGTACTCTTTCCTGAACCACTTAGGCCAGTAATCCAGATTACTTTAGCATTTTGCTTCAGGTATTGTTCTTTGTCCTCGCGATGAAGATATATGTTTGTGGGGTGAATGTTGTTTGCTTGGCTGTTCAATTGTTTAGGTATTTAATTGTTGAGTCTTTGTTTAACTAAGTATAAGTAAGTTTTTATGAAACGAGTTAAGTTTATTGGATAATTCATTTATTTGAATTCTAAAATCAGAAAGTGTTATATCTGATATAAAATCTAAATCATTAGAAAGTATTAATTGATTTAAAACTTCTAACAGGCTTGAATATGCAATTTCAATAAAACGAGCTTTATCTTTTTTACTATTCCTCCCATTTCCTTCTGCTATATTGGATGAGATAGATACAGAGGCTCTTCTTAATTGATTAGTTAATCCGAATTTTTCTGAATCCGGAAAATCTGTGGTTACTTGATAAATATTTTTCACTAATTCTCTAGAAAGCTGCCAGATCTCTAATTTTTCAAAACTATAAGTATACATGGTCAAGTGATTAAAAGGTTGAATAGAGATTTAATTTAGAAAAAACTTTTGCAATTCAACAACTTTACAATTCAACAACTAAACCAACTTTGTTTTATAATAATCCTTATACCAGCTTACAAATCTACTCAAACCTTCATCAATGGATGTATTTGGTTTAAAGTTAATTCTGGTTTCAAGATCAGAGATGTCAGCATAGGTTCTATATACATCACCTTTTTGCATGGGAAGAAACTCTTTTGGCGCTTCTTTACCTAAATGTTTTTCCAGAGTTGAAATAAAATCCATTAATCTTACAGGTTTGTTATTCCCAATATTAAACAGACGATATGGCTTTTCTTGTTCTTCCGAAGTATCAAAAGGTAGATCGATCAATTTTTCTATAGCTGCTGTTATATCATCTATATAAGTGAAATCTCGTTCCATATCCCCATGATTATATACCTGAATAGTTTCTCGATTCACTATTTTATTGGTAAATGAGAAATAGGCCATATCAGGTCGACCCCACGGACCATATACGGTGAAGAAACGCAAACCAGTCATTGGGATTTTATATAAAGCTGCATAACTGTGTGCCATCATCTCATTGGCTTTTTTTGTCGCAGCATATAATGATACTGGTTCATCTGTACGATTCTCAACACTGAAAGGTACTTCTTTTGTATTTCCGTATACAGAGCTGGAAGATGCATAGATTAAGTGTTTTACCGGATTGTTGCGGCAGGCTTCTAACATGTTGATGAATCCAATAAGATTGCTGTCAATGTATTTGTAGGGTTTATCAATACTATATCTTACACCGGCCTGAGCAGCAAGGTTGATGGCTACATCAAATTTTTCCTTTTGAAATAATTCATCTAATGCGTCTTTATCACAAATGTTAACACTTCGAAAAGTGAAGTTGGATATTTCCTTAAGTTTTTTTAAACGATCAAATTTCAACTGAACATCATAGTATTCATTTAGGGAATCAATACCAATTACAGAAACATCTTTACTGGCAAGTAATTTAGATAAATGAAAACCAACAAAACCGGCAGCTCCGGTTATTAGAATTTTTGACATTTGTTGAGTTGAAATTATTGTTGAAATGGAATTTTGTTATCGATGTACATAGCTTCGCCTCCTCAGTCACAGGAGTGTGAGTAACGATGTTTCGTACGGCAAAAGAAGATAATGGTTGCAGGGATATGCAGAAGAATCAAACCTTCAGAAGAATGCACAATCAATTAATTTGCATTAGCTAAAATTAAAGTAATTGCAAGCCTTCTGTATAAGAAGTAGTTATTTGATGATGTCGTCCTTTTTAAGCCCTGTTCCAATTAGCTTCACAGCAAATAAATTCAAACAAAAGTATCAAAAAAAAGTCAAATGGATATTGTTAAATGTCACATTTAGCTTCCTTTTTAATCCTTATATTCTCCATGTTGTTGAAACTATTTCATTGTCAATTGATCATCTTTTATCAGTACTATTTTAGAATTAAGTATTTCCGTTACTTTATTCATAAACTGTTTTAGAGCTAAATAGTTTTCGGCAGGATATGTTGATTGTTGAAAGTTATAAGATGCGTACACTTTAATTTTATTATTTCCCATATCCTGCGAAAGAAAAGTTAATTGGAGTTCTTTTTGATTAATTACTTCTTTTTGAGGTAGAACTTCAATTTTATATCCTTCTGGAATCTCAATCAATGCTGTATACTGATAGGCTTTTTTATTAACTAAATCAATTGGTAATGTGCGATTCTCCTGTTTAAAAGGATTCTCTTTAATAGGGAAATGTGCAAATGGATGCAGGATAATTTGATTATCTATTACATCAATATTCTGATTGAAATCAAAACTGAATTCAAAAGGTTTTTCTTCATCCAATAAATTATTAACCTTTATTTCTTCACTTTCACTAAGCCCAAGTGGTTCATATCTTTTCTTAAAATTGTCCTGGTTTGAATAATAGCTTCGTCTTTGATTTAATGCAATATATCCTGTTGAAGTTTTACTGCATTCTCCTTCAATAGTGTAATTGTTTAGGTTGACAGCGTATTCAAGGATGGTTTTTTCAATTGAAGGAGCTGCATTGTCAATGGTAACCCATTGATCACTGTTTTCTTTAACAATAAAGCCCTGACCATTAATGCAGTTATCAGGGATTAATTCATTAGGACAAAAGCCCTGTGTGGCATCCAGTAATTTATACTGATCATCTATTTTAGCCAGTATTAACACATAATTAAAGAAATCGGAATAAGGGAAATCGTTACTTACCTTACCATGATCTCGTGTGCTAATAACTACAGGTTCAGCTTCAATGTTATTCGCTCTTAGAACTCCTATCGTAAAGAGATTAATATTACCAATATTACCTTCAAGATTTTTCAGGAAATCTTTAAAATCGAGTTGGGCATATTTGCCTTCGTAATCATTCCATTTATAGGTGGCTTTTACCATATCTAATATGGCATTGAACCGTTCTGGTTCTGATAAAGAGGTAAATTGACTTGCATTCTTTTCGGCCCATTTAGTCGCTTTCTTAATGTACTTACCAAAGCTTTCGTAATCAAGAAGTTCTTTAGCCAACAAAGGCCAAGTATCCATAAATTTTTGCTTGTATCCGGTTGGGTGATTGATTTCGACCAGTTGGAAATCAATTTTCTTAATGTAGTCATTTCTTGAACTGATGAAGCTTTCATCCTGAAAGGAAGGAACATTCTTTAATCCGAATTCATATATCATATCTCTAAAGGTGATACCCATAAATCTTCTGTCGATGCCGCGCTCTTCATAGCTGTTGAAATGGTCCATCTTAGAAGCTCCCTGCAGACGATATCTGTATGAATAGAATGGAATCATAGCAGCAGTATACTGACTGTATAAGGTAGGAATATCACTTTGAAACTCCCAGTCGCGAAAATGAATATGGTAAGGAGAGTCTATCGTATATGTGTATTCAATCACCGATCCATCAGTAACCTTTGGTAAGGCAAATTTCTTTAGATATACATACTCACTTATTTTTTCTTCGTAAATAAGGCTTTTATCCAATGGGATTTTTTCAAGATGATCATTCTTGAAATTGTAGGTGTATCCTTCAATATCTCTTATGGTTTCTCTGTCGTTTTTAGATATATATAAGGGAATAACAATTTCGGCCTGATCATATCCGCCTTCGTTAAATATTTTGATTCGTTTGTGTTGTTTAAAGGCTATTTCATAGCCAGAACCTTCATTGTAAAGAAACCTTGATTCACCGTAATCAAAAATTACAACGGCAGGTGCATCCTTTTCAAAGGGACATTCCTTCAGTGTTAAATCATCCGGATCTAAAATTCCAAATTCTATTCTTTTATTTTGGGCAATTAATAAGGTGGAATAAATAATTAATAATAATGTAGTTATCTTCTTCATGAATTCTGGATTTAGATTTGATTGTTATTGGGTAATAAGTATTTTTCTATTTTCCTGCTGGTTTAATTTATCAATAAAATTATAAAAAGCTTCATATTCCTGTATGGAATATTGTCCCTGATTGATTTCAATATCTCTGATTAATTTAATGGTATGTTCAGAAAAAACTATCTTTCTCGAATAAGATCCATAAACAGAATTGAATTCAGTGTTTTCTATTCCTTTCAACTCTTTTATTGGTTCACTAAGTTTATATAGGATTGTATCTGTTTGCACAATTGGCAAATTGATAACAACCGGTAGGTTTCTTTTTTCAGGTTTTTCAAATTTAAAAGAGAAGTGATTAATTGGACTAATTAAGATTTTAGTGCCCATCTTTTCACTAAGATTTGAAGTAGTTGCTTCAAAAGAAAGATTGATATATGATGAATCACGGTGAGGTACTGTACTTTCTATCTGAACAAAGTCAATTCCCTTCATGAAATTTATTCTGTCGATAAGATCTGCTTGTTTGCTTTTAGGAATATTATTGCCGAAAGATTTAAAATATTCAAAATCATAACCTCTCAAAGTAGCCTTAGTTTGTATCGTTGACAAACCATCTGAGTTAATAGATACTATGGTTGAGAAAATGTTTTTGTTTGATTCGTTTTGTAATGCTGGTGTTGTAATTAATCTACTTTCTTTTTCGTCAATAATAAGTACTTTCCTATTGTGAGTAAAGCTGCCAAGATAATTAAAGGGAGTTATCGAACTGGTACACTCAAGCCAAATAGTATCCTTGGGCTGAGGAACACAAAGGATTACATGACTAAATTGTTGAGATGGATATTCTTCATCAATTCTAACCGGATTTATTCCTGCATAAACAATTGTGTAATGCGATTTAATCCCAATCTCCTTTAATAAGGCTTGCATATAGTTTGATAACGCTTTACAGTCACCATATTTATTATTACAGACATATTCCGCAGGGTATGTTTGCAATCCACCTAAGTCAAGTGAAACATTAATGTATCGTGTATTATCCTGCTGGTAATGGTATAAAACTTTAATTTTTGTACTGTTATCGTCAATAGTATCCGTTAACCGATGGACCATTATTTTTTCGTCATCTGTTAAATCAGATTTGTTTTGATTTAAATTAAATATCCAGTTACCAAAAGTCTCCCAGCTTTCTGTACTTCCATCGATCCCATAATGAAAATCAAAAGGAATAATCTCAACTCGGGGAATGAAGGTATATGAGGGTGGCGAATAATGTTGTGATTTTTGAGGTTGTGGATTCTTTAATTTCCAATAGTAGGTAGTTTGTAATGTTGCTTCATCTGCAATTGTGTAAGCTGTATCTATTAGGTTTTCAATTGTCCTGAATTTGTAATCATTAGGTAGAGTCGCACTTAGTACAGCTTCGTCAATGTCGCAATCAAAATCACGGGTGGGCAACCAATTCTCCAAATGGATGTAATTATTGTAAACAATGGAATAGCTGTATTTTATGGTATATGGATACTGATTATGCAAAAGTGTAAATGAGGTATATTGGCCATCGGTATGAAATGTGCTATTAGAATAGGCCGAAGAATATTTTAAATCCTTCTTTTTTAGTTTTTTTATTTCATTTCCTGAAGAATCATAAATGCTTGCAGCAAGATTTTGTGGCTTGTCTATTGAGTAGATATCAATTTCAGAATATGAAGTTCCTTTGGGTGTATTGATTTTTATTTCAACTTCAATGTTAGAAACAACTTTATTTCCATTTATGGTAATATGGGTGTTGTACTTCTTTACCTCAGCATGTTTAATTTGAGCCGTGCAATTAAGACTAACGATTATTGAAAAAAATAGGAGTAGGTGGTTCTGCATTTTTGTTTTAAAAATATCAATTTTAAACAATATAAATGTTTTTTCTTTTATTAAGTGCCATTCATAATTTGTGAATTGAACTTATGAATGGAGTTTGTGTTGAAATTGTAAAGGTTTCATTTTAATAAATTCTTTGGTATTTCGAGAATTAAAAGCAGATGGTTGTATGATTTATTAAAATGAATCCATTGAAAGATTTCAGGTTGATCTGAACGAATAGTTTTTTGATGATTAGCTGGTAATTCTTAATTTAGCATTAAGGAAAACATTCAAACTTGTGAAAATGAATAGATTATTATTGTTAATTATGGCAGTGGCTTTTTTTGCTTGCAGTGAGTCACCTAAAGAAGCCAAACTTCAATTATTTTTAACTGATGCCCCTTCTGATTATGATGAAGTATTAATCGACATTGAAGATGTACGGATTAATGTCTCATCTGAAGATGATGATAGTGGTTGGAGATCACTTAGTGATATTAATTCAGGTGTTTATAATTTGCTTGATTTCACCAACGGTTTAGACACCTTATTAGGTGAATATGTTATGCCAGCAGGTAAAATCTCTCAAATTCGTTTGGTGTTGGGAGAAAATAATAAGGTAATGGTAGATGGCGAATATTACGACTTGGACACTCCCTCGGCTCAATCATCTGGTTTGAAACTTAATGTTCATGCTGATTTGGAAGAAGGAATTACTTATCGTATGTGGTTGGATTTTGATGCAGGACGCTCAATTGTGGACAAGGGTAATGGCGGCTATTCATTAAAGCCTGTTATTCGAACTTTTACAGAGGCTACCAGTGGCGCCATTAAAGGAATGGTTACTCCGGTTGATGCAAAACCATATGTTATGGCTATAACGGCAGTAGAGGATACTTTTAGTACCTATGCTGATACTGTTTCAGGGTATTTTCTTGTGAAAGGATTGGAAGAAGGTTCTTATAAAGTAGTTTTAGAGCCAAGGGATGATGATTATTCTAAGATATCAATTGAGGATGTGATGGTTGATATCGGAGTTGTTACTGATTTAGAAACGATCAATTTTGATGAATAAATGAAAAGAGAGGCAATCGCCTCTCTCTTTTTTTATCGTTGTGTAATGTCTCCACCACCTGATTCGTTAATGTTTTTAAGGGATGGATTTCCATAATAATCAATGTCACTTCCACCTGAAGCTTTAGCCGTTAACTCTTTTTCAACCCAGACTTTTGCATCAGCACCACCCGAAGTTGTTACATCAGCAACCTGGGCTTTCAAAGCTCCTGCATCAATATCTGAACCTCCGCTTGCAGTTGCGATTAGTTTTGGTGTTGTTCCTTTAATTTTAATGTCAGAACCGCCTGAAGAATTTAGTGTTATTTCATCAGCTACTACCTCAAGGTAAGCATCTGCACCACCTGATGTAGATATTTTAATTTTAATCGCATTAAGCACGCTTTGACCATAAACATCAGATCCACCACCTGCAATTAATTCCTCAAGTTGTTTAAACGTTAAATATACTTTGGGAGCCTGCTTAACGCCCCACATATAGTTTCGTTTATTATAAATCTTTAATGTGTTATTGCTGACTTCGGTAATGATTTTATGCATTTCACTTTTATCACCTTCAACAATGAGTTCAATGTCTTCACCTTGAGTAATATATAGATTCACTCCGGATGATACTTCTATCTTTGAAAAATCAGAAACAGTTCGCTGCTCTTTTTCCTGTGCGTTAGTAATAAAGTTTGCAAAAAGAAAGAGGGCAGAGGCTAATAAGATTGGTTTCATCTTCATGCTTGTTAGTTTATGTTTTTCGTATGACGCCCCGATTCACTTAAAAGTTACAAAAGGGTTCGAATCAACGGTTAAAATACAAGTTACGGATTAAATGTCAATTATTTGTGTGACTTTTGATCTTTGAGAAATATTTAATGGTTGCGCGTTTAACATGAGGTGCCAGTATTAGTGCTGCAATCATATTTGGGAATGCCATTAATGCATAAGCCGAATCAATGAATGCCACAACTACATTGATTGAAACTACTGCCGCAACAACTGCGCTTATCACACTAAACCCATTATATATGTTTTTTGATTTTGTGCCAAATAGATAAACCGAACATTTATTTCCATAATAAGGAAAAGTGATTAAGGTAGAGAGTGCAAAAAAGATGACGCATACAATCAGTAAATATGGTCCGTATGTTGGGATAGCTTTATTAAATGCCATGGCGGTTAAGGTTATTCCATTGATATCATTGGTTTGCCAGACATCAGTAACCAAAATGGCAAGTGCTGTCATGGTACAAACTATTAAAGTATCAACAATAGGCCCCAGCATGGCAACCAATCCTTCACGCACCGGTTCATTGGTTTTAGCAGCTCCATGGGCCAAAGGTGCAGTTCCAATACCAGCTTCATTTGAAAAGGCTGCTCTTTTAACTCCGGTAATAATGATTGTTCCTAATGCGCCACCCAACATTGCATCAGCGGTGAAAGCATCAGTGAAAATCAATGAAATTGCATGCCACAATCTGTCGGGATGTGAAAATATAATATAAAACACTACCAGAATGTATATGATTACCATAAGTGGAACCATACGGGATGTAACTCTGCCAATACGTTTTATTCCTCCAAAAATGACAATGGACATAAAGAAAGCGATGATCAGACCTGTAATCAAATCGGAGAAAAATCCTGTTTGAACACCATTGGGCTGAAGAACAACATCTCGGAAAACCTGTGTTAATTGGTTACTTTGGAATACCGGAAATACAGCAAACATAGCTGTAACAGCAAAGAAGACAGCCAAGGGTTTCCATTTTTTACCTAAACCTTCCGTGATAATGTACATTGGACCACCCTGAATCTCTCCTTTATCATCTTTCCCCCTGAACATAACGGCCAATGTATTGGTGAAATATTTTGTTGAGATTCCAAATATTGCACTTACCCACATCCAAAAGATAGCTCCCGGTCCTCCTTCCGAAATGGCAACTGCTACACCACTTATGTTTCCCATTCCAACTGTGGCAGCCAAAGCTGTAGAAAGTGCTTGGAAATGATTGATTTGGCCGACCTCATTTGGATCGTCGTATTTACCTCTGAGAATATCTACTGCATGCCCAATATGACGGAAAGGAATTAATTTACTATATAAAGTAAAAAAGAATCCTCCTCCAATAAGTAAAACTAATAATGGGGTTCCCCACAAAAAATCACTAATCTGAATGATGGTTTGTTCAAAAGCTTTCATTTTTGCAAGGTAATTATTCCTAATTGTTCTGCAAATATTTCAATAAAGAAGGCAATTATCTTAGTTTTGCAGGTAAGTTAATGAACAAACAACTTTTGCTTTAAAAATACAATTTAATTATGGGTGATTTTAAATACCAAAAACCATTTCCTATCAAAAAGGATACTACGCCCTACCGATTGTTGACCAAAGAATACGTGTCGACAATTGAAGTTGATGGACGTAAGATATTAAAGGTTGATCCAAAAGGATTAGAACTTCTTTCAAAAGAGGCTTTTGCTGATGTTTCATTCTACCTTCGTCCAACACACCTTCAAAAGCTTTCTGATATCTTGCAGGATGATGAGGCTTCTGATAATGATCGATTTGTGGCTCATACAATGCTGATGAATCAGGTGGTAACTGCTGAAGGTGAACTTCCTACTTGTCAGGATACAGGAACAGCAATTGTTATGGCAAAGAAAGGGGAGGATGTTTATACTGGTTCAAACGATGCTGAACATTTGTCAAGAGGTATTTTTGAAACCTATCGCGATCGTAACCTTCGCTATTCACAAGTAGTTCCTTATTCAATGTTTGAAGAAAAGAATACAGGAACAAATTTACCTGCTCAGATTGATATTTATGCCGAGCAAGGTAATAAGTACGAGTTTTTATTCCTTACAAAAGGGGGAGGTTCCGGAAATAAAACATTTTTGTATCAGCAAACAAAAGCTTTATTGACAGAAGAGAATCTGACAGCCTTTGTAAAGGATAAAATTAAAGATTTAGGAACATCAGCTTGTCCTCCTTATCACCTTGCTTTAGTTATTGGTGGTACTTCGGCTGAAGCTACCCTGGCTGCAGTTAAAAAGGCTTCGGCTGGTTATTTCGATCATCTTCCAACAGAAGGAAACGACGGAGGTCAGGCTTTCCGTGACTTAGAATGGGAAGCTAAAGTGCAGAAGATTTGTCAGGAAAGTACAATCGGAGCTCAGTTCGGAGGAAAGTATTTTGTACATGATGTTCGTGTAATCCGAATGCCTCGTCATGCCGCTTCTTGCCCTGTAGGTATGGGGGTTAGTTGTAGTGCCGACCGTAATGTTAAAGCAAAAATTACTGAAGACGGTATCTTTTTGGAAGAGTTGGAAAAGAACCCATCACGTTTTGTTCCAAAAGAAGCTCCTCATATGGCACCTGCGGTTGATATTGATCTTGATCAGCCGATGGAAGATGTTTTAAAGGAACTAACTAAATATCCTATTAAAACAAGACTGAACCTATCCGGAACATTGATTGTTGCTCGTGATATCGCACATGCTCGAATCAAGCAAATGCTTGATGAAGGTAAACCAATGCCTGAGTATATGAAAAAGCATCCGGTTTACTATGCCGGACCAGCTAAAACACCTAAAGGTATGGCTTCTGGTAGTTTCGGACCAACCACAGCCGGTCGTATGGATCCATATGTTGATTTGTTCCAGAAACATGGAGGATCAATGATTATGGTTGCCAAAGGAAACAGATATAAGTCGGTGACAGAAGCCTGTAAAGAAAATGGTGGTTTCTACCTTGGATCTATTGGTGGTCCAGCTGCAATTCTTGCCAAACATTCAATTAAATCAGTTGAAGTGGTCGATTTCGAAGAATTAGGAATGGAAGCTGTTCGTAAGATTCGTGTAGAGAATTTTCCAGCTTTTATCATTGTTGATGATAAAGGGAATGATTTCTTTGCGAAATTATAAACTTATAGCTTTATGATATTAACCCGTTTGCTTTTGTAAACGGGTTTTTTATTGCTTATTAGTTGATATTGTTTACCCATTACAAGCTTAATTCTTAAGCCTCTTAAAATCACATTTTGATTATAGTTTTCTGAAAATTCAAATTTCTCTAAATACTCCACTTTTGGTTTCGTTATATTTCGATAATAACTATATTTGAAAGGTAATAAAATACGGTGTCAATAAAAGAGAAACATATGAAGAGGTTTTACTTTCCAATTTTAACTGCATTACTTGCCTTAATGACGATAGCTTGTAAAAAGAATGTTCCGGCTGATCTTAATTCGGTTCCATTTATTCCTTATCCGGTTATGGTTAATGCGAATGGCATTTCTTACGTCTTGGATGATGAAAATATTATCGAAGTTGTGAATAATGAAGAATTAGGTGCCATCGCTGAATATATGAAGAATCAGATGCAATCCATTACAGGATTGAATTTTGATGTGCGCGAAGTAAAAATGGCTACTGGTAAGAATATTTTTATTGGGCTTAGTCAGGAAAGTAAAACTGATGAATCGTATGAATTATCAATCACTAAAGCAGGAGTTACCTTAATGGCTGCTCAGGCCAGTGGTGTGTTTTATGGAATTCAAACCATTTTACAAGGTGTTGAGTTTAACAAATCCGAGGGTGTATGGATTATGCCGGGAGGAGAAATTTCAGATTATGCGAAATATGGTTACCGGGGAGTGATGCTTGATGTAGCACGTCATTTTTTTAGTGTTGATGATGTAAAACGCCTGATTGATTTGATGGCTGCCTATAAATTAAATCATTTGCATCTTCATCTTAGTGATGATCAGGGATGGCGCATCGAAATTAAATCATGGCCAAAACTGACTGAGATTGGAGGAAGTACTGCTGTTAATGGTGACGAAGGAGGTTATTATACCCAGGAAGATTATAAGGAACTGATTCAATATGCCAATGAACGCTTTATCACAATTATTCCCGAAATAGATATGCCTGGTCATACCAACGCAGCCTTAGCTTCATATGCCGAACTTAATTGTGATGGAAAAGTCAGGGAATTATACGAAGGTATCGAAGTAGGTTTTAGTACACTTTGCACAAGAAGTGAGATCACATATCAGTTTGTTGATGATGTTATCAGAGAATTATCAGATTTAACAGAAGGACCCTATATTCACATTGGTGGGGATGAATCTCATGTTACGGAATTAGATGATTATGTCTATTTTATGAACAGAGTAAGAGAAATTACTAAAAAGTACGGAAAGGTTATGATTGGTTGGGATGAGGTAGCTCATGCCGATATTGATAGCAATGATATAGTTCAATTTTGGGCTAAAGAAGAGAATGCCACGCTGGCTGTTTCAAAAGGAGCCAAAGTTCTTATGTCGCCATCAAAAAGGACTTATCTTGATATGCAATATGATTCAACTACACACATTGGATTACACTGGGCTGCTTATATAGAGTTAGACAGTGCTTATATTTGGAAGCCGGAAGAACTGGTAAAAGGTGTTGGTAAAGAACAAATTGTAGGAATTGAATCGCCTTTGTGGACTGAAACTATTACCAATTCAGCTGATATGCAGTATATGATGTTTCCCCGTTTGGTTGGGCATGCAGAGATTGGTTGGTCTCAGGATAAATATTTGAATTGGGAAGAATACAAAGTACGATTGGCAAAACATTCAGCTTACCTTGATAGGCTCGGAATTAATTATTATAAATCGCCAAAAGTCGATTGGCCTGTAAAAGAATAAACCAAAAAGAGGCTGTTCGTTATGAACAGCCTCTTTTTGGTTTTATTTAACTGCGACTTTAAATACTATCTTCTTAATTTTTGATGGTACATCTACACTTACTCCTGGCGCATGCAAATCATTCGGATATAAAATACATCCCATACCAGCACTCAGTCTTATTGTTGAAAAATCAGCAACAGTTGGGAAATATACATCCTTTGTGTCGTTATAAGTATCATCTTTTACAATTCGTTCAATAGGAGCAACCAGAATTTGTTCTGTACCGCTATGAATATATTGAATGTCGATGTATTGTTTATGACCCTCAAAAAATGAATCTTTCATTGACTTGGTCTCATAAGATTGAAAAACAGCAAATAATTCACGTCCGTTAATTTCAACTTCGACTGGTGAACCTGGCTCAACCTGTTGGAAAATTTCATCCAAATCAGTTGATTCAAGATAATTTAATGCAGTTGAGAATAAGTCCGGATCACTTTGTTCAAAAAGCGTTGATAATGTTCCTGAAATTGCCATAATGTTTCGCATTAGATTAAGCTATAAAGTTAAGTAAAATCAGCTAATCTGTTCATAGGTCCTTTAAATTATGACTTATTCAAAGTACAGAGTTCTTTTCTTACCCTGGTATAAAATACTCTAAATAAATTCAATAATAAGAAAACTACATTTTACACAATCATAAAGTTTGTTTTATAATTTTTTATAAATATTATGTTTTTCGTATTTAAATCCCATAAAATCAATTAGATGTTGAGTAGGGTATGTTTGTAATTCTGAAATACATATAAAGATTGAGTTTTCATTATCAAAAATATAAATCTAATACTGAAGACTGTTTTTACATTAATTGTAAAAATTAAAATTCAGTATAACAATGGAATAGATTATTATCTCAAAAAATGTGTAAAAAATAGTGTTACGTTTTATAGTATAATGGTATTAACTATTGCCTTTAGCTGGATATCTTTTCCAGAAATGAGGAGTGAAAGGGATAATGGAGAACATTCGGCTAGAATTCAATTGATTAATTGATTTAACTAGCTTATGATGAAGAAAAAAATGAATGAGGAAAAGTCTTACTTGAGAAGTGAGTCTTTTGAAGCGTTTCGTAGTTTCTATAAAGATTCTGCCCAAAGTGGGGAAACTTTAAGTTCTGCATCACCAATTAAATTGCGTTCAACCCGCAGTTTAATTACACGCAGAACTACTTTGTTGCGCGAGTCTTTTAAACCGGATGTTAATGTGATGGCGACTTCTTTGCTGGTTCCATCCGAATTATCGTGGGCATTAAATTGTGTTCCACTTAATTTAGAAATGTTTAGTTCATTATTGGCTTCACATTCAAAAATTATTGAGCTTTCTAATAAAGGAAGTCTTACTGCACCCAGGTGTAGTTTTATTAATTCAGTAAAGGGAGCGTTGGTTGAAAACCTGATTCCAAAACCAGATATTTTGGTTAGTTCCTCAGCATATTGCGAAGGGGTTAGTTATGTGTTTGAGGATTTCAGGAAGGAATTTGGGACAGATCATTTTCATATTGATTTGCCTGTATATGCAAATAAGGAATCGGTACCTGAATTGGCTGTTCAGTTGAAAAACCTGTTTCTGAAGATGGCTGATTCTTTAGGGATGAGTCACGACGAGGCTTTGGGGAATTTTAAGAGGGTTATGTACAACAGTACGTTGGCTCGAAAAGAATTCCTAGAATTATGGCAATTCAGACATGAAAATGGTCCGGTTGATTTGGGATTGGAACCTTTGCATTGGCACATGCAGTTTTTGCCAATGTGGGGTGACGAAAAAGCGGTTGGTATCTGTCAGCGTTTGAAGGAAGAGTTTGTAGATTATGCAAGTCATTATGAACATGATGATGAAGCCGTACCTATCGGATTTTTTGGACTTATACCTTATGGAAGAACTGAAATGTGGAGTATTCTAAAAGAGAATAAGGCATACATGGCATTTGAAGGTGTCAATTTTCTGGGTGATTATATTTTACCTGACATTGAAAACTTTGAAAGACATACTGTCGATGAGCTGTTCCAAAACTTGGCTCATAACCTGATTAGTGTGCCCATGCGAGGTGGAAATATCATTGAAAAGTCTGACTTTTTCATGAAGGAAGCTTCTGATATGGGTGCTAAAGGAATGATGATTATTTCCCATGAACATTGTCAGTTATTGGCTCCTCGTCTTCATGAATTGGAAGATCAGGCAACCAAAAATAACCTTAAAGTGGTATCACTGGGTGGTGATTGTATTTTAGGAATGCCAAAGGGACCAACTAATTTCCGTTTACGCACATTTCTGACTTCCATAACCAATGTAAAAGCAAATGAGCTTGATTATAAGAGCCTGAATCCGGCGAAAGAACAGACTCTGGAAGGGTATCGCCTGGGAGTTGATTTTGGAAGCGGCTTTAGTAAGTATATGTTGCTGGATGAAAAGCTGGATGTGAAACTGAGTGGAGTCGTTTCATCAGGTATAGATTATCCTGGTTTATTGCATGATATCACCCGAAAACTTGCTATTGACGGTCCAGTTCGACTTGGTGTTGCAGGTATTGGTAGTGATAATCCAATCTTTAAGAATTTGGTACATAGCCAAACAACTGAAATCAATGCATTGATAGGTTCATGTCGTCAACTTTTTCAGCAACGAGAGAATTTATTGGTTATCGATATAGGTACTCAGGATGTTAAAATTTTGCATTTTGATAATATGTATGATGCCCCTTGGATCAATACCAATAAAAGTTGTGGAGCAGGCACAGGAATGGTGTTGGTGCAGATTTTGGAACGTTGGAAACAAACCATGCCTGAAGTAACATTTGATACCTTGGATAAATGGGCAATGGAAGCAACCGAAAGTGAAGTGATCAACACCACATGCGGAATCTTTGCTGTAACTAATGTTGTGTCGGCATTGGTGCAGGCATCAGAAGAAAGAAGAAAATATATATTACGAGGTTTATACGATTATGTGGCAACTCAGGCGATTAAATTACTGCCTTCGCAATTACAACGCGGGCACGAAGTATATTTAACGGGAGGTGTTGCCAGTCATGAAACACTAAAAGAAGTGTTTCGACAACGTGGTTTTACATTAATTAATCCCGAAAAGGATATCCATCCACAATTTTTAGTGGCTTTTGGAACGGCCCTTTCGGTTCCTAATTCTTAAATATTATGAGCGTTTTCAGTCTTGGAGTAGTATTAATTGTTTTAGCAGGCGTACTATGCTGGTTTATTGTTTATTGGGCATTTCGTAAATCATTCGTACTCCTGATCGGCTCTTTGTTTTTAGCTGTGATTGATGCTGTGGCTTGTTTTGCCTTTGTTGTAGGTAATCAGGGATTGGTTCATTTGATATGGGCAGTGCCTGTTTCTATTGTTCTTATTGTATCTTCTTATTTTGTGTTATCAAAAAAAGTTAAGGATCCGATTCAACATTTGACGAATATATTGCAAATGATGAGTGAGAAAAACCTGAAGGAAGATGTCAACGAGAAGTTTCTGACAGAAGCCTATGAGATTGGTGATATTGCAGGGGCAGTTACAAAGCTTTTGGATTCTAATCGATTAATGGTAAAGTTGATGGATGATAGTTCATCAGTTTTGCTTGGCTCAAGTTCGAATATAACATCCAGCTCATCAAGTATCAGTTCAGGAGCATCAGAACAAGCCAGTGGTATTGAAGAGATTTCAACATCAATCGAAGAAATGACAGCTAATATTGCTACCAATGCTGATAATGCAAAAAAATCACAAACATTATCTGCTCAGGCACAAAATCAACTAGAATTATCTTTCCAAAAAGTAAAGGATAATGTAGAGTTGATGAGAAAAATCGATGAACAAACAGCTTTTGTTAGGCAAATAGCTGAACAAACAAATATTTTGGCACTTAATGCATCTATTGAGGCAGTCAAAGCCGGTGATGCTGGAAAAGGATTCTCGGTTGTGGCTAAGGAGGTACGGTCATTGGCTGAACAGGCCAATCAGGCTTCCACTAAAATTGTTTCAATGGTTAAAGATGGTGTAAATCAGGTAAACGAGGTGATGGATGAGATTACTTTACTGGTTAATAAAACAAGTGAATCTTTACGATTAGTGCAGGAAGTTGCAGCAGCCAGTGAAGAAATGAATATTGGTGCCAATCAGATTAATTCAGCTATTCAGGAACTTAATAATGTTGTTCAGGAAAATGCTGCTTCAGCGGAAGAGTTAAGTGCTTCATCTACACAGTTGTTGGATGAAGCCAAAGGCTTGAAAGGTATTGTAAATACTTATCAATATAAAATAATGGCTAATTAGGTAGACAATATAATGTTCTAATATGCGTTATAGAATATAACTTTCATAAGTCAAGTTTTAATTCAACTTCATAGGGTGTCTTTTAGACGCCCTTTTTTCTTTATCTTATAATTGTTACTCGCATTTAAGTAAGAATATTTTTCATTCTATTAAAACATTTTTATTTGCAATTGTTACTATAGCAGTAAATATTCATGATGACTGAAGTTAAAAAGAAAAAAATCACTCGAAGCGGTCTCAAGGAGGCGTTTCAACTTTATAAATTTATTAAGCCATACAGGCTTCAATATTTCATAGGAATACTTTTTTTATTGGGATCGAGTCTTGCCTCTTTAGCTTTTCCAAAATTATTGGGAGATTTAATTACGGCCGGGAGTAAAGGTTTATTAGCTGAAAAAATAAATGGCTTAGCCTTAATTATTGGCGTTGTGCTAATATTACAATCTTTATTTTCGTATTTCAGAACTTATCTTTTTGTCAAAGTAACTGAAAAAGCATTAGCTGATCTTCGGCAATTTACTTTTAATCACCTGATAAAATTACCATTGGCCTTTTTTGAAAGGAGAAGAGTTGGAGAGTTAAATAGCAGGCTATCAGCTGATATTTCGTTGCTACAGGAGTCGTTAACTACTACTTTTGCTGAATTTCTACGACAATTAATTACAATAATAGGAGGTATAGGAGCAATGGTTTACATTCTCCCAAAACTTACCGTATTTATGTTGGCAGTTATTCCGGCAGTAGTGTTGTTGGCTGTTGTTTTTGGTCGTTTTATCAGGAGGTATTCAAAAAAAGCACAATCCGAAGTGGCAGAGTCTAATACTATTGTTGAAGAGACACTCCAGGGAATACAAAGTGTTAAATCTTATGCCAATGAGTTTTTAGAAATGGCCCGATATAAGAAGAAAACAAATGAAATTGCTCAGGTAGGAGTAAAAGGAGGGGTTTACCGTGGGGCTTTTAGTTCCTTTATGGTTTTTGGTATGTTTGGTGCTTTAGTGGCGATTATTTGGCGGGGAGCTACGTTGATTTCGTCGGGTGAAATGGATGCGGGTGAATTATTTTCCTTTGTTTTTTACTCTGGTTTTATTGCTGGTTCAATTGCCGGTTTAGCGAGTTTATTTGCACGGATTCAAAGATTTTTGGGAGCAACAGAAGATTTGTTTGAGATAACAGGTGAAGTGGTAGAAGATTTAGAAGAAATAAAAGAGATAGAGCCTTCTGATCGCCTGAAAGGTAGAGTTGAATTCCGAAATCTATCTTTTGCTTATCCGACCCGACCAGACACAAAGGTTTTAAAAAATGTAAGTTTTACTATCGAACCAAATCAAATGGTTGCCTTGGTTGGAGCCAGTGGAGCCGGAAAAACAACCATTACATCATTGCTGTTCAGATTACATATGGTAGAAGAAGGCATGATTTGGTTTGATAACAAGGATGCTGCATTTTTTCCACTTTCAATATTAAGATCACAGATGGCTTTGGTACCTCAGGATATATTCCTTTTTGGAGGATCAATAAGAGAAAATATTGCCTATGGTAAACCGGATGCATTGGAGGAAGAAATTATCAATGCAGCTAAAAGTGCCAATGCCTGGGAGTTTATTGAAGAATTTGAAGAAGGTTTAGAAACAATCGTAGGAGAGAGAGGTACTCAACTTTCAGGAGGACAAAGACAACGGATTGCAATAGCACGT
Source organism: uncultured Carboxylicivirga sp. (assembly GCF_963674565.1). Taxonomy (NCBI): domain Bacteria; kingdom Pseudomonadati; phylum Bacteroidota; class Bacteroidia; order Marinilabiliales; family Marinilabiliaceae; genus Carboxylicivirga; species uncultured Carboxylicivirga sp. The sequence goes on along the minus strand of NZ_OY771430.1, from coordinate 1,639,342 downwards.
GCATTATTACGTAATCCAAGAATCTTAATTTTAGATGAAGCAACTTCTGCTTTGGATTCTCATTCAGAAAAACTGGTTCAGGATGCTCTTAAAACTCTAATGAAGGGCAGAACAACTATAGTCATTGCTCATCGACTTTCAACCATTAAAAATGCAGATCAGATTTTCGTGTTGGATAAGGGAGAAATAATAGAGAAAGGAACACATGAAGAGTTGCTGTCAAAGGATAAGGGTGTGTATAAGAAGCTATCTAACCTGCAGGGTATTGAACAGCAAATATTATCCTGATAAATTTAATGAGCTTAAATAGCTGTTGTTAACAGATTGTTCTAATAAAAATATATTTCATCAATTAGTACTGTGTAGTTATCTATAAAATGTATTGAATAAATACAGTGAACGACCTGAATCATTGGCTCAAAAGCAGTGCGTCATCAATTAAAACACTTCAAATATTTATTTTGGTTATCTGTAAGTTATAATCTGTAAGTCGTTGAATATTATGGGTTATTAGTATAGATAAATGTAAATTTCTTTCATAGTTACACATCTAAATCCTATGAATATGAAAGAAAAACATTTATTTATGTTGATTTTAGGAGTGCTGTTATTAACAGGCTCCATACAGGCTCAACAACGAACCATAACGGGTGTTGTAACATCCTCTGAAGATGGTTCCGCAATTCCAGGTGTATCCGTTTTAGTTAAAGGAACAACTATTGGAACAATAACAGGAAGTGATGGTGCATATGTCTTAAATATCCCATTAGATGCTCAGCTTGTGGTTTACTCATTTATCGGAATGTCAACACAGGAACATAATGTAACAGGTTTAAATAAGCTTGATATTGTGTTGGAGCCTGATGCTATTGATGTTCAAGAGGTAGTTGTCACAGCTTTAGGTATATCGCGTGAAAAGAAAGGACTGACTTATGCTGTTGAGAAAGTCAGTACAGATGATATGATTAAGGCGAAAGAGACTAACTTTGTTAACAACCTGACTGGAAAAGTTGCAGGAGTGCAAGTTACACAATCGAATGGATCAATTGGGGCTTCATCTAGAGTTATACTTCGAGGTTGGTCGTCTGTTACAGGTAATAATGAGCCTTTGTTTGTTATTGACGGTATTCCCATTGATAATAATAATTACTCGAGTGCTGCCGATGGATTTAGTCGGGGAGGTATTGATTATGGTAATGCTGCCATGGATATCAATCCTAATGATATTGAAGATATCTCAGTACTAAAAGGAGGAACAGCCGCCGCTTTGTATGGATCCCGGGCAGCTAATGGAGCTATTATTATTACTACTAAAAGTGGTAAAGATGCCAAAAATAAATTTGGTGTTTCATATAATTTCGCTGTCTCAATGTCTTCGCCTTTAGTACTTCCTGATTATCAGAATAAGTATGCTCAAGGTTATGTAAACCTGGGTCTTGGTTGGGCTGTTGATGCTCTTGGATATGCTCCTGATGAAAGCTGGGGCCCCGAAATGGATGGACGACTGGAACTTCATCCGATTACAGGAGAAATGGTACCTCTTACTCCCAAGCCCGATAATAGAAAAGATTTTTATGATACTGGTGTAATCTATACCAATAACCTTGCAATTGTAGGTAAAAATGATCAGTTTGATTATCGTTTTTCATGGACAAATCTGGATCAGAAAGGTATAATGCCAACCAGTACATTTAAAAAGAATCAGTTTTCATTCAATGGTAGTTTTAAGCCAAATGATCGGTTAAAGGTTTCTTCATCAGCCAATCTTGTGTTATCTGATGCACACAACCGTGATCCTCAGGGACAATATGATTACGGTGGTATAAACATGATGTTTTTATGGTCGGGGCGTAACTTCGATTGGCGTGAGATGCGTAATCTGAAAGATGAGAATGGTCAATACATGGGGTTTTATTATTCCGATTGGTGGGATAATCCCTGGTTTATCCTGGAACAAAACCCAAATGATGATAGCCGTACCCGCTTTTTTGGCAATATAGAAACCGAGTTGAAACTGGCAAAAGGATTATCACTGATTGGCAGGATTGGTATTGATACATATAATGATAACAGAGCTGAAAAATTTGCTTTTGGTGGCTTTAGTACAGATAAAGAACGTGGTGGTTTTATCAATTACTTTGTGGATTCGGAACAGATTACTTCGGATTATTTTTTATCGTATAGTGGAAAGATTACTGAAGATATTGATATTAATGCAATTCTGGGACATAATATTAATCAACGTATCTTTAGTGATACAAGAATCGAAGCAGCTTCATTAATAAATAATGGATTGTATAGCCTTGATAATGCCACTAGTGTACAAACAACCGATTATAAATCAATACGTCGATTATATGGTGTATATGCTTCATTGAATTTTGGATTTAAGAACTTTTTATTTCTCGATTTAACGGCTCGTAACGATTGGTCATCAACGTTACCAAAGGATAATAATAGTTATTTCTATCCATCAGCAGGATTGGGTTTTTTATTTACCAATTTATTGGATATTGATCCTTCCATATTAAATCATGGAAAAATACGTGTTAACTGGGCACAGGTTGGTAATGATGCCGCACCATATCGAATTCAAAGTGTTTACGAACGCACAGATGTACATGATCCTCTAAGTGATAATCTGAAATTCCCAATCGGCCAAGTAAATGGTTTTTCAGTTGAGCAGTCGAGAAAAAATCCAAACCTTAAACCAGAGATGCAAACAAACTTTGAGATTGGTACCGAACTATATTTTGTAAATAATCGCATTGGTCTTGATTTGACATATTATAATCAAACAACAAAAGATCAGATAATCAGACATGCCGTTTCAGCCAGTACTGGTTACAGTCAAAACTACATTAATGCTGGAGAAATAGAGAATAAGGGTGTAGAAGTATTGCTACGTTTGAATCCAGTAAAAACGGATAATTTTAGCTGGGATATTGATTTTAATTATTCAAGAAACAGAAATAAGGTACTAAGTCTGACTGAGGGTGTTGATGCTATTACTTTACCCGGAGGATTTACCAGTCCAAGTATTCAGGTTAGGGTAGGTCAGCCATATGGTGTTATCTATGGTTCTTATTTTGAGAAAGATCCGGATGGAAACTTAGTTGTTAATGAAACAGATGGATTGCCTGTAATTCAAAATAATCCAAGAAAAATAGGAGATCCAAATCCAGATTGGATGGGAAGTGTAAGAAATACTTTCAAATATAAAAATTTGTCATTAAGTGTTCTGTTTGATACTAAGCAAGGAGGAGATTTATATTCAACATCAATTGCGATTCTAAGATATTCAGGTCAGGTTGCTGAGACCGAAACAATGTTTGGTTATACAAGGGAAGATGAATTTGTTATTCCCAATTCAGTTAATATGATTGAGGATGCACAAGGAAATGTAAGTTATGTGGCTAATTCAACTCCAACCACCATTAATGATTATCATTGGCACAACTTATTCTCAGTTGATGATCAGTTTGTTTTTGATGCATCCTATATTAAGCTTCGTGAGGTTACTCTGTCATATCAGTTGCCCGTTGACTTATTGAAGAAAACCAGGTTTTTCCAAAGTGGCAGTGTTTATGCTTCCGGTCGAAATCTATTGTTATTTGGGACAAATATTCCACATATTGATCCGGAAGTAGATGCTGGTGCTACAACAGGAAACCTACATGGTTATGAGTATGCTAACAGTCCATCAACCAAGAGTTTTACATTTGGTTTAAGTCTTGAATTTTAATCTTAAAACAAGTATTATGAAGAAAATATCTATATATAGTCTCGTAGCGTTCACTTTATTAAGCTTGGTAGGAGGCTGTGAATCTGATTTTTTGGATGTAAATCAAAATCCAAATGATCCAACAGAAGTAGAAACCGAATATTTAGTAGCTGCTGCAGAAGGAGCTCTGGCATATTATATGGGATTTGAAGTTAATCGTGATGCCTCATTAATATGTCAGCAATGGTCAAGCATATATACTCAATATTGGGATGTTGATAAATACCGGCTATTGCCAACTGATTTTGATAATCACTGGAGCAATTTTTATGGTCAGACTTTATCTGATTTAAATGCTGCAATTAAATTATCAGAACAACGTAATTCGCCTAATATAAAAGCTGTTTGTATGTTATTACAAGCATATACATATCAAGCTGTAACAGATATGTGGGGTGATGCTCCTTTTTCTCAGGCTATGCAAATTGATGAATATATTACTCCTGCCTATGATCATGTTTCTGATATTTATCCGGCATTGCTTTCAATGATAGATGATGCTTTAGATCTGATGGAAGGAGAAGAAGAACCCGCATTGTTATTACAGGATGTGATTTATAATGGTGACCTAACCAAATGGAAGGCATTTGCTCAAACACTCAAGTTAAGGTTGATGATGAGAATGAGTAATACTGACGAATTTAATTCTTCAGATGTTGCAGCTTTAATTGCTGAAGGTGGATTTATCGAATCCAATGATGGAAATGCAGTATTTACTTATGGAACTACAACAAATAATTATAATCCACTTTTCGAACGATTTACTTCTGCTGGTAGATCAAATGATTTGGCTCCATCTTCAACTATTGTTGATTTGATGAATGAAACCAATGATCCAAGACGATCTAACTATTTTGAACTTGCTGCTGGAACAATTGAATATATTGGTAATCCAAATGGATACGGTGCAATAACAACTGAAAATTTATCAAGGTTACCTGCATGGTGGTACGATAGAAACAATCAATCTGGAATGGCCAGACCAACATTATTAATGACTAGTTCAGAAGCATATTTTCTTTTAGCAGAATCAGCAGCCCGTGGTTTTTCTTCTGGTAATGTAAATGATTTATACAATCAGGCAGTGACACAATCTATGATACAATGGGAAGTTCCGGAAGAAGATATCTCAACTTTTCTTTCTAATAATTCATATGTTGATCTGGATGGATTGTATGTGCAGAAATACATATCACTTTATGATCAGGGCTTGGAAGCTTATAGTGAATGGAGGAGGAGTGGTTTGCCTGTTTTAGCTGTTGCAGCAAATAGTCAGAATGGAGATCGGATTCCAGTGCGCTTTCCTTATCCTTACGATGAGTTTAGTACCAATTCCGATAATGTTCCCGATGATGATATAAATACTCCAATTTGGTGGGATAGATAATTAATTTACATGAAGCCAGGGATATATCTCTCTGGCTTTCTTTTGGATTATCAAAAAAAATGTTAAATTTATATGTCCCATATTTTATAATCCAAAAAATTCCGCCTTGAAAACCAAGTTAGCTAATGCAATAATTGGCTTGCTTTTACTGTTCGTATATTCATGTTTTAATAAAACAGCAAATACAGAAAGAATTGTTAGGGACTTCGTAAAAGAACAGGAAGAAAAAGTAAAGCTGCACCAGAGTCATATCAATGAATCGTACTGGCAAATGGCCCTTCAGGTTCAGAATGAAGATAGTCTGTTAGATTATTTGAGTCTTTTATTACAGCAACATTCGATTTATCAGGAATTACAAGCATGTAAGGAACCTCTTTTTAATGACTTTTCAGATTTTGAGTTTTTAAAAAAAGTTAGAGAGTCAGGTTTTGTAAAAGATAAACTACTTCTTAAACAGGTCGATGTATTATGGGAGTTGTTTCTGGCTTCACAATTAGGTTATAATAATATAGAAGAACGACGAGCAGAAATACTCAAGCAACTTTTAGAATTAAACCAAAGAACTGAAAGAGCCTGGAGAATGAATGATTCTTTATGGACGTGTTATCAATCAAATATTTTGGATCTGCATTCAGATTTAAAAGAACTTGCTTTGTCATCAAATGATTTTGCTGCTAAAATGGGTTTTAATAATTACTTTTCTTTTATTCTTGAAGACAGTAAGATGAATGAAAAGTCCTGGACAAATCTGATATCATCAATTGACAGTGTTACCCGATCAGATTACATCGTATTGATAAAAGAGTCAGAGAAATTTCTTTGTGACAGTTTTGGTTTAAAAAAAGACGCTCTAACTCTTAAACATTATGATCTTTTATTTAAACAGTGTAGGTGGCCAAAAAATTGGAATAAGAGTATTACTGTGGATGAATTAAAAAATCAGACCAAAGAACTTTTTCTATCATATGGGTTGAACCTAGAGCCATATGTTGAAAACAGTAATATTTGTATGGCAAAGAACGATTCAAATGGTCGTTCAATCGTTCTTAACTGTGATAATTTCTATGATATTAGATGCTGTTATGCTTCATACAATACCGAACTTGATAAGGTCTTATTTATGACAGAACTTGGTGAGGTTGCTGCTTCTGCAATTATTGAAGAAAGTGTACCCTATTTTTTAAGAGGACCTAACCATATAGTTGAAAGTGGAATGCGAAGCTTATGGGGTAATATACCTTATATATCTGCTGATGCACGGCAGGTATTACATCTTAATAAACCTCAATACCAGCTTGCATTTAGTGCAGATCATTCATGGTACTTATACAGGTTAAGGTATCTTTTGGTAATTGCGCAAATGGAACATGAGATTCTGGATAATCCTGAGCAGGATTTTTCAAAATTGTACTGGAGTTTGGTAGAAAAATATATGCTTATTGAGGTGCCGGAAAGATTCCAAAATGACTATTGGGTCAATGATCGTAATCTCATTTTAATGGATGGATCAGTTCAATATGAATTGATGGGAGCAATTCTCGCTGGACATATCTGGCATACTTTGGAAAAAGAAGAGGACGAGAAATTGATTGAATTACTCAGGTACTCTGAAAGAGATATAAACTTGTATAACAAGATTGAGACATTAACGAAGGAAAGCATTAATCCTTCATACATTAAAGGTCTTTATACAGAGGAGGGATGATATGGGTAATATAAAGTTTCATTTTCAGTTTTGGGTGGTTTACATCACCTTGATTGCCGCTCTTGTTAGTCTTGAAGGAAGTTTTCCGTTTACTTTTTATTGGATGCATTTCTTATTGGATTTACCTGCAATTGCAATTTGTGCTTATCCTTTAACTTATTGGATTTATTTATTATATGGATCAAAAAATATTTATTTATTAGGAGGATTGGCTTTGTTCTTTTTAATCATTGCAAGTGTTCTAAAGCTTTTTACAACTTACTTTTTATTCTACAATATTTATTTGCCTAACGAATTGGCTCCGGATAATCTTTTTTCATTGGAGCAGTTTGCTAGAAACCTGTTTTGGGTGGCTTTACCCTCTGCCTTATTATTGTTATTCAGGTTAAATAAAAGTTGGATTTTTCTTCAGAATGAGCGATCTGAACTCCTCAGGTATCGGTTGGAAGCAGAATTGCAAATGCTTAAATCACAATTGAATCCGCATTTTTTGTTTAATGTACTAAATAACTTGTATGCTCTTGCATTAATCAAGTCAGAGAAAACACCTAACCTTATCGCACGACTGTCAAATCTATTCGAGTATATGCTTTACCAAAGCAATAAATCGGTTGTGACGTTAGGAGAAGAATTAGAATTAATAAAAACATATATTGAACTACAGGAAATGAAATACGGAAACAGGTTAAAAGTTTCTGTTAAATATGATAAGCATGCTGTTAATTTAAAAGTTGCTCCTCTGCTGTTATTCCCTTTTGTTGAAAATTGCTACAAGCATGGTTGCAGTAATGATCCCATTAATCCCAAGATTAGTATTGAAATACAAACGAATGGGGATCGAATTGATTATTTTATAGAAAATACAAAACCTGGCAATATCGATTCAAATAGTCCAAATCATAAACACGGATTAGGAATAAAAAATACGATCAAACGATTACAAATACTTTACCCACACAAACATAGTCTGGATATCAAAGATGAAGAATTTTCTTACCGGGTTCATCTTAGTTTAATTGGTAATCCGTTGAATGAAAGGAAAATTGACAAAAATGTTATTTGGGATACAAACTTGGCACTAAATTGAGAAACAATGAAAACTTTGTGTTTAGTAGTAGATGATGAGCCTTTGGCACGACAATTAATACGTGAACATATAGGTAAAATACCTGGTTTTGATTTATCAGGTGAATGTAGTTCTGCGATGGAAGCAATGGCTTTCTTAAGAGAAGAGCATGTTGATCTAATTTTTTTGGATATTCAGATGCCTCAAATTACAGGTCTGGATTTTTTAAGAACAATAGTAAAAAGACCTAAAGTAATTATTACTTCAGCCTATCGAGATTATGCCTTGGAAGGATTTGATTTAGATGTTATTGACTATCTCTTGAAACCAATCACTTTTGATCGTTTCTTTAAATCAATTTCCAGGTACTGTCAATCAAATCAACCTGCTACATTAAATGAAGTTATATTAAACGATAAATCTCCTCAATCCTTTTTATATGTTAGGGAAAACAAGCGTTTTGTAAAAGTTGTGTATGATGATGTGCTTTATGTTGAGGGTTTTAGTGAATATGTAAAGATCTATACCAGTGAAAAGAGAGTAATTACAAAGTTATCGCTTACGTGGATGGAAGATCAGCTGCCAGAAGATAGATTTATTCGTATTCATAAATCATATATCGTTGCTTTAAATAAAATTGATGCATTTACTGCTGGTTCAATTGAAATAGGGAATAAAAAATTTCCAATAGGTAGAAGTTTCAAGTTTAATGTAGCACATGTTCTTAATTTGGGAGTGGTTCAGTAATAAAGATAGTGTGGACATGTTGTGAATATTAAAAGTAAAATGGCTTATTTTGTACTTACTCATAAAAAGCAAAGTATCCGATTACATTTATTGGCAACATGACTAATCTTAAAGGAAAAACAATTAACCTAAAAGGACAATTATATAACTGGGATGTTCCAATGGTAATGGGTATCCTTAATCTTACTCCCGATTCGTTTTTTGATGGAGGAAAATATCAGCATCAGGTTGATATTCTTCAGCGTTGTGAACAAATACTGAAAGAAGGAGCTCAGATAATAGATGTCGGTGCATATTCAACCAGGCCAGGTGCAGAGAATGTATCTGAAATTGCAGAACTAAATCGACTTACAACTTCATTGGAATGGATAAGGAAAGAATTTCCCAATGTTATTATTTCGGTTGATACATTTCGATCATTTGTAGCTGAAAAAGTTGTTTGTGATTTTGAGGTAGATATCATAAACGATATAGCAGCCGGAGAACTTGATCAAAAAATGTTTAAGACCATTGCTGGTTTGGGGGTTCCTTATATCATGATGCATATGAAAGGTATACCTCAGAATATGCAGGCGAATCCACAATATACGAACCTCATTCAGGAGGTGAGCTCATATTTTTCAAAAAAGGTTGATGAACTATCCTGGCTTGGAGCTAAAGATATTATTATAGACCCGGGTTTTGGATTTGGAAAAACATTGGAGCATAATTATCAGTTGTTACGCGAATTAAAACAATTTCAGCTTTTTGAATTACCTATTTTGGTTGGAGTTTCTCGTAAGTCGATGATTTATAAGTTGCTTGAGTTAGATGCTGCACATGCATTAAACGGTACATCTGTTATAAATACAATAGCTTTATTAAATGGAGCCAATATTTTACGTGTGCATGATGTGAAAGAAGCGGTGGAATGTGTTAAATTAGTGCAGCAACTTCAAAATGCTTAAGATTAGATGACGTTTTTAGAAATTCGATTAATAGATCTTGTAGATATTGTACTTGTAGCATACCTGATGTTTCGTATCTATAAACTTATAAAAGGTACTGTTGCACTCAATATACTGATCGGAATCTTTGCTTTCGTCTTATTATGGCTCCTTATCAAGGCTTTTAACATGGAGTTATCAGCCAGTATCATGGATAATTTCGTAAATGTTGGTGTTTTGGCCTTTATCGTTGTATTTCAGCAAGAGATAAGACGATTTCTTATCTTACTGGGATCAAAATATAACCTGTCGTCAAAGTTTTCGCTCGATAAAGTTTTTATGAATGAATCCAAAGGTATGATGGATATCTATAACATACCTGTGGTCAGGGCCTGTGAAAATCTTACAAAGACAAAAACTGGAGCTTTAATTGTTATCTCAAAAAATTCAGAACTAATAGATTATGTACAAACAGGTGAGTTGATTAATGGGGTTATCTCAACTCAATTGCTCGAAAATATATTCTTTAAAAACAGTCCATTACATGATGGAGCTGTAATTATTACCCGAAATAAAATAAAAGCAGCTGGTTGTATTTTGCCGGTTTCTCAAAACAGGAACTTACCTAAAAAAGTAGGTTTACGACATAGGGCTGCAATGGGTATAACTGAAGCAACCGATGCCATGGCTATTGTTGTTTCTGAGGAAACCGGGCGAATTTCATTTTTTAGTAAAGGGCAAATGGAAATGGGTGTTAGTCCTGATGAATTAAAAGAACTTTTATTGAATAATTAACGTAAGGCTAATTAATTGATATAAAACTGGGTTTAATGAAGGTGAAAGATAAAATAGCTATTAGTGGAGCGACCGGCTTTATTGGAAAAGAACTAGTGGGTTTTCTTGAGAATAATGGCTATGAGGTTGTGAAATTGAGTCGTGAGCTATTACATAAACCTTCAGAATTAACAAAAGCTATAAATGGATCTGAAGCTGTAATTAACCTGGCGGGTCATAGTATAGCAGGCAGATGGAATGAGAAAGTGAAGAAGAAAATTCTTTACAGTCGTTTGAATGTTACTCGAAGAATCGTTGATGCTATAGAAGCAGCGGTTGATAAACCCAATGTTGTTATTTCAGCTTCTGCAGTTGGGATATACGATACTTTTGAAGTTCACGATGAATTTTCAACAAATTATGCCAATGATTTTTTGGGTGAAGTCTGTCAGAAATGGGAAGAGGAAGCTTTGCGATTAGGTCATTCAAAGGATGTTCGTCTTTGTTTAGTTCGTTTAGGAGCCGTATTGGGCAAAAGTGGTGGAGCCTTTCCAAAATTAGTGAAGCCATTTAAATTTGGATTAGGTGCGTCAATGGGTGATGGTCATCAGGTATTTCCAATAATTCACATTCAGGATGTACTAAGTAGTATTTGGTATTTATTGAAAAGAGAAGCATCAGGTGGTATTTATAACCTGGTTGCCCCTGAAATGATTTCTAACCTTGAATTCAGTGTAGCTTTAGCAGAAAAACTAAAACGTCCTCTTTGGCTGAAATTACCCGAATTTCTATTGAAGTTGTTATTAGGAGAGGGGGCTGTTATTCTATTGGAAGGACAGAAGGTTATACCTAAAAGAATGTTAAAGGATGATTTTCATTTTTCTTTTCCAACCCTGGAATCAATGCTTGACGATCTTTGTTAAAACCATTAATAATCTATACTGCATAAAAAAGGGCTATCTTTTCAGATAACCCATTATTCAGTTTTGTTTTTTATTACGATCTTGGATGAAATTGTATTAAAGTATTCTTTAAATACTCTTTATCAAGATGAGTGTAAATCTCAGTAGTAATAATTGATTCGTGACCTAACATTTCCTGAACAGCTCTTAAATTAGCACCACCGTCAATTAAGTGTGTAGCAAATGAATGACGGAAAGTATGCGGGCTAATGTTTTTCTCAAAACCTAGCTTTTTAGTAAGGTTTTTGATGATCGTAAAAATCATTACCCTTGATAATTTCTTTCCTCGTCTGTTAAGGAATAGAATATCTTCGTCATCATGATTTATTTTAAGATTTCGACGATATTCACTTAGGTAAAGATTAATTTCTTTAATTGCCTTAGTACTGATTGGTACTAATCTTTCTTTGTTTCCTTTTCCTTCAATCTTAATAAATCCTGATTCGAAGAAAAGATTTGAGATTTTAAGGTCAATTAATTCTGACACACGAAGGCCACAGCTATACAATGTTTCCAAAATAGCTTTGTTACGTTGCCCTTCTGGTTTTTTTGTATCTACAGCACTAATAATTGAATCAATTTCCTGAACAGAAAGAATGTCAGGTAATTTTCTTCCAATTTTTGGTGATTCTAATAATGCAGTCGGATCTTTTTCTACTTTTTCTTCAATTAAAAGAAATTTATAGAAAGATTTAATGCCGCTGATTACTCGGGCTTGAGTTCTTGGACTGATCCCCCTATTACCAATCCATTCCATCATTTCTTTAAGGTCTGCCAGAATAATATCTTCAGGACCTTTTTTCAACTTCTTGTCTTCAAGGAAAGTTACCAGCTTGGTGAGGTCAGTCACATAAGCGTGAATGGAGTTTTCCGATAAACCTTTCTCGATTTTAAGATAGTTGCGAAACTCATTAATTTCTGATTCCCAATTCATAATTTTTAAATTTATTACAGTTTCCCAATTGTAAGTATAATCAAAAATAAATATTACAGTAATAAAGATCAAATATTTTACTAAAAATTACTATTATAAATATTAAAAACTGTTATTGTTAGGTGTTTTAAGTTTTATATTCCAATAAACAATCGTAATTTTGCGGCATTAATATCAAGAGGTATTATATGAACATACTTATAATTAATGGTCCAAACCTTAATTTGTTAGGTAAACGTGAGCCTGGTATATATGGATCGGATACTTTTGAAGATTATTTTAAAATTCTTCTTGAGCAATTTAATGGCGTTGATTTAGAATATTTTCAATCTAATCATGAAGGTGAAATAGTTGACAAGCTTCATGAAAAGGGATTCGAAATTGACGGTTTTGTTCTGAATGCCGGTGCGTATACACATACGTCATTAGCAATTGCCGATGCCATTTCTGCCATTAAAAGTCCGGTTATTGAAGTACATATCAGTAATGTATTTAAAAGAGAGGCAATAAGGCATCATTCATTTATAAGTCCTGTATGTATGGGAAGTATATCAGGCTTTGGTCTTGACTCATATCGTTTGGGAGTTGAGGCTTTTTTGAAAATTAAATCAAAATAATTGTTACGATTAAATATAGAATTTTATTAATTTTTTGGATCGAGCAGGGGAAGGGCTGGATTCAATATGTTTAAATAGTTGCATACCTCCAGAAAAATTTAATTATGAAGAAGTTTACGAAAATTGTTGCTACAATTTCAGATCGTGATTGCGAAGTTGACTTTTTAAAGCAGTTGTATAAGGCTGGGATGAACGTTGTTCGTTTGAATACCGCTCACCAGGACTTCGAAGGTGTTAAAAAAGTAGTTGATAATGTGAGAGCTGTTTCTGACAAAATCGCTATTTTGATTGACACTAAAGGCCCGGAAATTAGAACTTCAAAATGTGAAGGTAACATCAAGTTTAAAACGGGTGATGTTGTTAAGGTTAAAGGCGGAATTGAAAATGAATCGTCTAAAGAATGTATTTATGTAAGCTACGAAAGCTTCGTTCAGGATGTGCCAGTTGATGGTGATATCTTGATTGATGATGGAGAAGTGGCGCTTAAAGTTAATGCAAAAGAAGGTGATGCTTTGGTTTGTACTATTACCAATGATGGTGAAGTTGGAAGCCGTAAGAGTGTGAACGTTCCTGGTGTTCGTATTAACTTACCTTCCGTTACTGAAAAAGACAGAAACTTCATTAAGTATGCAGCTGAGATCGGAATTGACTTTGTAGCACACTCTTTTGTTCGTAATAAAGAAGATGTTTTAGAAGTTCAGTCTATTCTTGATGAGAAGAACAGCCCGATGAAAATTATCGCTAAGATTGAAAACCAGGAAGGTGTTGAAAACCTTGAGGAGATCTTAGAGCATGTTCATGGTATCATGGTTGCTCGTGGAGATTTGGGTATTGAAGTTGCTCAGGAAAAAATTCCTGGAATTCAGCGTCAAATGATTCGTGCTTGTGTTGAGGCTAAAAAACCAGTTATTGTAGCAACTCAAATGTTACATACAATGATTAAGAATCCACGTCCAACACGTGCTGAGGTTACTGATGTTGCAAATGCTATCTACCACCGTACTGACGCAATCATGTTAAGTGGCGAAACTGCTTATGGTAGTTATCCTGTTGAAGCAGTTAAAACAATGTCAAAAATTGCGAAAGAGGTTGAGGCAGCTAAAGATTCACGCAATGATATTCCTGTGCCTAAAAACGAAGCTGAAGTTACAGCTTACTTAGCAGATACTGCTGTTAATGCAAGTAAAACATTGGATATTAAAGCTGTATTAACAGAAGCTTTAACAGGAAAAACAGCTCGTTACATTGCTGCTTTCCGTGGAACTGCTCCTGTGTATGCATTGAGCCACTCTGCAGAAGTAGGACGTCAATTAGCTCTTTCTTATGGTGTTTATCCTCGTGTTATGGAAGAAGGTGCTGATGGTAACGACATTCTTAAGAAAACCCTTAAAAAACTTATGAAAAAAGAAGTTTTAGAAGGAAATGATTTAGTTGCCTATTTAGGTGGTAGTTTAGGATTTGGTGGTGGTACCACTTATCTTGAAATCATTACTGCTGATGCTTTACTTAAGAAAATTGATGGAGCAAAATAGTTTTTAGAGATACTAAATAGAGCGCCATTCGTAAGGATGGCGCTTTTTTTGATTTTTTTTAATTTTATAAAAAGCTGATAAGCAGATGTTGTTGGTTTTAGCAAAGAGAATTTTTCAAATGATTTTGAAAATAGGTTTGCATATAAGAAAAGAAGAGTTACCTTTGCATCGCTTTCAGAAAAGGACCAGCTTAATGAGTTAACGAAAGTCTTACTAGTTAAGGGGTACAGAAGAAAGTAATTGAATTTCAAATGTGAAGTTCAGTAAAAAAAGATGTTGAAAGATATCTAAACTGGTCTGGTAGTTCAGCTGGTTAGAATGCCGGCCTGTCACGCCGGAGGTCGCGGGTTCGAGTCCCGTCCAGACCGCTAGTTTAGAAAAAAGATTTTGTGATAATTCAAAAGAGGGTCTGGTAGTTCAGCTGGTTAGAATGCCGGCCTGTCACGCCGGAGGTCGCGGGTTCGAGTCCCGTCCAGACCGCTTTCTTTGACGTTATCATTTTAGGTCTGGTAGTTCAGCTGGTTAGAATGCCGGCCTGTCACGCCGGAGGTCGCGGGTTCGAGTCCCGTCCAGACCGCAATCTTTTTTTAACATCTTAGGTCTGGTAGTTCAGCTGGTTAGAATGCCGGCCTGTCACGCCGGAGGTCGCGGGTTCGAGTCCCGTCCAGACCGCAAAAAGGGAGCTCTTAGCTCCCTTTTTTGTTTTGTAAATATTCTTCTATACCAATGCGGATTCATTGACTAATCGCTCTTTAATAAATTCTGGTGTTCTTATTGGTTTACCTGAATCAGCTTTGATAAATGCAAGTGTTACTGTAGCTTCATTAATAAGCTCACCTTTCTGATTAAACGTTACGTAGGTAAAGGCTAATTTGATGTTTGAAATGTTATTAACCCTTACTTCTATACTTAGGTTATCATCGTAAAATGCAGGCTTAATAAACTTAAAATCCATATTTATAACAGGCATGAATAGCCCCTGATCTTCAATAAAAGAGTAAGGAATATTAATGGATCTGAAAAACTCCCATCTTGCATTTTCATAGATGCGGGCATAATTGGAATGATGCAGAAACTGCATTTTATCTGTTTCAGCATAACCAACCCTATGTTGGTGAACAAAAGGATGGGTTTTTAGTGATGACTGCATTGATGATCTTCTTTGTTGTTATGACTTGAATGTGAATCGCACACAATTTTTGAGTCAATTGCTTCACCTTTTATGTATGATTGAATAACTTCTTCAATTGGACCTGAACATCCTCTTATAACGCGAATGTTGGCATTATTAATTTTATTAACTGCACCTTGTCCCATATTTCCTGCAAGCATCACAGTTACGCCTTTGTTTCTAAGTGTACCTACTATATCGGTCTTACAGCCACATCCATTAGGTGAAGGAACTTCTTCAATATTAATAATCTCATTATTGTCAACTGTAGCTATGCTAAAATATTGACAATGTCCAAAATGATCATCTACTAAATTGTCTTTAGTTGGAATTGCAATTTTCATAATCTGTATTTTAAATTATTAATTTTGTATATCTTTAATAGCAATAGCCTGACCTTTTATTAATGCTTCGGCTATTTTTTTATGCGCAGAGGTGATAATGCGACCAAATGTTTGACGACTTATGTTCATTTGTTTGGCTGCTTCTTCCTGATATAATCCCATAAAATCTGCCAGGCGGATACTTTCATATTCATCGAGGGTTAACTCAATTTCCTCAATATCTCTTAAAGGTATCCCAGCAGGTTTATAGTAGGTGATGGTTGGCTTACCACAAATATGTCGTTGTGTCTTTTTTCTTGGCATATGCTCATAACAAATTTAGGACAAATATAAGCATATGCTCAATATATCCAAATATTATTCCTTATTTAAATAATATTGTGTTTTTGTATGTGGTACAAAATGAATTAATTAAAGAAGCTGAAGTGCACTTTTCCGTATTTTTTCACTTCTTTAAAATGTGGATGTGATTCAAATGATTTTTTATCTGAATGTTCAAGAATGAAGATTGCATCTTCTTTTAATAAATGTTGTTTAAAAAAGAGGTCAGGAATTGTTTCGAAATCTTTTAGATCAAAAGGTGGATCAGCAAAAACAAGATCGAACTTTTCACTCGATTTTTGAAGGTACTTAAATGCATCGGCTTTTAATGGTTTAATGAACCGATCAATTTCAAGCTTCTGACTTGTTTTCCTAATAAAATTATAATGGTTATAATTGAGTTCAACGGTAGTAATATCTTCGCAACCTCTCGATGCAAATTCATACGAAATACTGCCAGTACCTGCAAATAGATCTAATACCTTCAACCCTTCAAAGTTTACACGATTAACTAAGATGTTGAATAAACTTTCGCGTGCTATATCTGTAGTAGGACGAGCTTTAAAGCTTTTGGGTGGTGAAAATCGTCGACCTTTTAAAAATCCACTAATTATACGCATATCGCTAGATTGAAAAGATTGTGATGCTCTTGTTTAACTTGTTCCTTTATTTTTAATGTATCACTAAAATTAAAGTGAAATGATGCATCGGTAATTTTAGTGTGTCTTAAATAATTTTTTAAGGCTACATAATTAGGATTCTGTCTGTCGTAGATGCCATGTAGATGTATTTTTGTATTATCTGTCGACATTTTTAATTGCTCAAATGTAAACAGGACAAAATACACAAAGTCGTTAGCGTTGGTGAATTTAAAAGAATTACACAGTTTTAACGATCGTGATTCCATTACAACAATATCAAAAAAGTTGTGATGAAGGTTGATATGTATACTGTTTTCCTGCTTTTTGTTTTGAGCTGATAATAAACATCCTTCAACAAACGGAGAATACTGTTGATAGAATGATACAGAATCAAATTGGTTATTTATCAGGTAATAAAGAAACTTAGGGACTGCAAAAATATTCCATGCATCCGCCATTTTTATTTTATGATCCTTTAGAATCCAATCTTCTGTTGTAATACTGTGATTTAAATTATATAATTCATGTTTTTTTGAAGGATCATATAAGGCCGATGGAACTAAGGTGGCATAAGGTGTTTCTATCATGAATAATACCTTTTTATAAGGTAAATTCAGAAGTTTCTCTGTGATTAAAAGCTCCTGCGTTTTAATATGATCTGTACTTGTATCTCTGAACGGAATATCTGCATAGGCAATATAGGTATTCGTTACAGGATCAAGAACACAAAAAGAAAGTCCATCCGAAGCAGATCGGATGGACAAAAAATAAGAAGTTGTAATGCTTTCGTCAAATGACGGAGATACAACGTATGTTTTGGTCATATTACTATTCCCAGTTACCTGCATTATTGTTAGCTTCCTCTAATGAACCTACTTTAAGTCCAGGATATTTCTCAAACTTTTGAGTTTTGTCGTTTAAGTTAATAATTTCCTGTTCTTCAAGGCCTTTTAGATAAATGTTGTTGTGTACTTTAGCTTCAAATACATTTACTTTAACACCTGAACCTGTTTCAACAACTCCAGCGCCCATTTCATATTTTTCGCCGTCAACAAAAGGAATAAATGGTAATGAATCAACCGAATAACCTTGTGGAAATAAAGAGTCTTTAACGCTAACACGAATAGTGTCCCTTCTAATAATGCCCAATGCTAAAGCTTTTACTTCAGTCATACCAGCTTCCAACATACTGTCGGTCAAACTACCTTCTTTCATAACTAACGGTAGTGAATCGTTTTTGATAAAATTGATCAATGTGTCGAAGCTTCCTGTATATTTGTTGTAAACAGACTTGTACGCAACCTGCGCATCACGCATATACATCAACTTCTCCACGTTAGCTTTCTTTCTCAACTCATGAGCATCCTGAAAGCGGATTGGTTTTTGAATACTCTCAACACACAAATAGCCTAAAGCAATAATAGCAACTGTAAGGACAATCTGAATCACTGTTTTCATTATCTTCGGAATTTTGTTTTAGTTTGAATGCCCCAAAGTTAAAAAAAAAATCAAATTATGATTTTTTGTGAGGCTTTATATACAATAAAAATGCTAAATAAACATATAAGTGACTTAATTAAGGAAGGGTTTCATTTCGAACCAACACCTTCTCAAAGCAAATTGATTGAAGGATTAGCTGATTTTGTTGTTTCGGAAGAAAGTGAAAGTGTCTGTCTTATAAAAGGATATGCTGGAACGGGTAAAACAACTTTAATGAAAGCATTTACTGATGTGCTAAATCAGCTAGAAATTCCGTTTCAGCAGATGGCACCAACCGGAAGAGCAGCAAAAGTATTAAGTAGTTATACTGGTAAGCCTGCTTATACTATTCACAAGCAAATTTACAGACGAGAATCTTCGAATAACGACTTTAGTAATTTTCATCTAAACTTTAATAAAGCCAAAGATGCTATATTTATTGTAGATGAGGCATCAATGATTTCAAATAGTAGTTTGGAATATACAACATTTGGTTCTGGCAGGTTATTAGAGGATTTATTGAATTTTGTTTTCGGTAGAGGTAAGTGCAAGCTAATATTAATAGGAGATATAGCACAGTTGCCTCCAGTAGGTTTTGAGGATAGCCCTGCATTGGACAAAGATAACTTGCGCAGCCTTGGATTAAATGTTCATGATTATTTTTTAAGTGAAGTAGTTCGACAAGAAAGCAATAGTGGTATTCTTCATAATGCAACTAAGCTGAGGACTAAAATGGAAGAATCTTTTTATGAACCTGTGTTTCCAGAATTAGAAACCAAAGGATTTATTGATTTTAAAAGAATTAATGGTGAAGAACTCATTGATGAATTAAATTGGTGTCAGGAAAATTACGGTTTGGATGAGACATTGGTAGTGTGTCGTTCTAATAAAAGAGCTAATCTTTTTAATAAAGGTATTCGAAACAGTATTTTATACCGCGAAGAAGAATTAACCTCTACAGATCATTTATTGATTGTGAAAAACAATTATCACTGGTTGAAAGATAGTAAAGAGGCTGATTTTATTGCAAATGGTGATATTGCAGAGGTTGTTCGAATCAACGGCTATGAGGAATTATATGACCGACGATTTGCTAATGTAACACTCCGGTTGACTGATTATAAATATCTTGAAATTGATGCAAAAATTGTTTTGGATGTTTTACATACCGATACGGCTGGTTTTTCAAAAGAAGAACAAGAATCATTTTTCAATATTGTAATGGAAGATTATCAGTTTGAAAGATCAAAGCAGAAGCAATATGAATTATTGAAACAGAATTCTTATTACAATGCCCTTCAGGTAAAATATGCTTATGCAATGACTTGTCATAAATCGCAAGGTGGACAGTGGAAGGCTGTTTTTATTGATCAAGGATATGTGCCAGAAGAACAAATGGGGAAAGGGTATTTTCGTTGGTTATATACAGCAATAACCAGAGCTACAGAGAGGGTTTATCTGGTTAATTTTAAAGATGAGTTCTTCGATGAATAAATAAAAAAAAACTCCGCTTTTAGCGGAGTTTTAGTTGGGTATGCTGTAGAATTAAATTCCTAAGTCTTTTACCATATTTGCAATGATTGCATCTGCTTTTTCGTTAGCAGATTTAAACTCATCTTTACTATTCATAGGTACCTGAACTTCAAAATAGAATTTAATTTTTGGTTCAGTACCTGAAGGACGCACAGATACTTTATATCCTTTTTCGGTAAAGAATTGTAATACATCAGATGTTTCGGGTAAATCAATTGCTACATTTTTGTCTTCTAAAACATACTGAGCATTTAATTTCGAATAATCTTTAATAATACTAACCTTGTCACCACCCAAAGATTGAGGAGGTGTAGTTCTGAAATCTTTCATTAGTTGTTTGATTTCATCTGCACCACTCTTGCCTTCACGAACAATGTAAATCATTTTCTCTTTTGAGAAACCATATTCCATGTAAATGTCTTGCAATACTTCATACAATGATTTACCATTATCTTTTGCCCAAGCTGCTATTTCAGCTGTTATTGTAATGGCAGCAACAGCATCTTTGTCACGAACATAATCGCCAGGTAGGAAGCCATAAGATTCTTCACCACCACATATGTATTTTTTCTTACCTTCTAATTCACGAATGACTTTTGCGATCCATTTAAAACCTGTGTAAACATCAAAATATTCAACACCACTTTTAACCGCGATTTCTTTCAGAAGCTCAGAAGTTACAATCGTTTTAACAATAAATTCATTACCTGTTAAGCGACCTTGTTCCTTCCATTTTTTAAGAATGTACCAGGTCAATAAGGTAGCTGTTTGATTACCATTAACCAATACAAATTCCCCTTTTTCGTTTCTTACAGCAATACCTAAACGATCACTGTCGGGATCTGAAGCCATGACAAGATCAGCGTTTGTTTCGTTGGCTTTGTTAATCGCCATTTCAAGAGCAGCAGGTTCTTCAGGGTTTGGAGAAACAACTGTTGGAAAATCACCGCTTACAACATCTTGTTCCGGTACGTTAATAACATTTTCAAATCCACACAAACGCAATGCTGCAGGAATCATTTTTACTCCAGTTCCATGGATAGGAGAGTAGACAATTTTAATATCCTTGTTACGGTTAATAACTTCCTGGTCTAAAACCAATGACTGAACTTGTTTAAGAAATTTGTTATCCATTTCTTCTCCAAGAATCTCAATCAAATTTTTGTTGCCTTCGAATTTAATATCAGCAACCGAAGTAATTTTATTAACCTCGTCAATAACATTTGTATCGTGAGGAGCTGTTAACTGCGCTCCATCATTCCAGTATGCCTTATAACCATTGTATGCTTTAGGATTATGAGAGGCAGTGATAATAACACCACTCTGACAACCCAACTGACGAATAGCATATGAAATTTCCGGTGTTGGACGTAAATCTTCAAATAAATAAGCTTTGATTCCGTTGGCACTGAAAATATCAGCAACAACTTCTGCAAATAATCGGCTGTTATTGCGACAATCATATCCAATTACAACACTTATCTGATCAAGATTTGAAAATTCAATGTTTAAATAATTAGCTAATCCTTGAGTAGCAGCTCCAACTGTGTAACGATTCATTCGATTTGAACCAGGTCCCATGATACCTCTTAAACCACCTGTTCCGAATTCTAAATCTTTATAAAATGAATCAATAAGTGCAGTTTTATCTTCATCTTCCATCATTTTTTTGATGGCGTTCTTTGTTTCTTCATCATAAGCTCCATCCAACCAGGATTGTGCTTTTTCTACTACTGAATTTAATACGTCCTTTTGCATCTTTTTTAATATACAGTGTGTTAGATTACTGATTAATATGTGCTATGCATTCCTTTAAACTGTCTTTCCAGTATGGAATATCAACATTATAAACTGTTTTGATCTTGGATTTATTCAAAACACTATAATGTGGTCTTGGTGCAGCTGTTGGGTAATCTTTGCTTTCAATAGGTTTAACATTACAGGTAATGTTTGCTATTTCATGAATCGTTCTGGTAAAATCGAACCATGAACAAACGCCTTCATTACTATAATGGTAAATACCACTTTGAAAAGAAATTTCAAAGTTAATGTCTTTTTCGATAATATGAAGAATGACTTTAGCCAAATCTCTTGCAAAAGTTGGGGTGCCTACCTGATCAAAAATGACATTTAAATCAGACCTTTCTTGGCCTAACTTTAACATGGTTTTTACAAAATTATTTCCAAACATTGAATACAACCATGATGTTCTTAGAATGATCGAATTCTTATTTGCATTCATTAATGCAATTTCACCGGCCAGTTTGGTTTTTCCATATACTGAATTGGGAGATGTTATATCATTTTCAGTATATGGTTTATAATTTGTACCATCGAAGACATAATCAGTTGATACATGTATTACTCTCGCTCCAATTTCTGAAGAGCTTTCACCAATCGTTTTTAAAGCCAGGTGATTTATTTGATCAGCTAATACCTGATCACTCTCCGCATTGTCAACTGCAGTATAAGCTGTGCAATTAATAATATAACTATATGAATCAGAAGTAATCTGTTTTGCTAATTCTGTTTGATTTGTTACATCAAGAGATTCAATTGTTGTAAAAGTAAACTCAGCTTTATCAAAAAGGGTGTGAAGTAATTTTAATTCACTACCTAATTGTCCTTCCGATCCTATTACTAATATCTTTTTCATTTTAAACAAAGTTATGATCCGCCTCCTTTAGAACAGGTAGAATATTATCTTTTTGAGATACGATGACTTTGTCTGTAGGTATTTTCCAGTCTATATTTAATGCTGGATCATTATATGCCAAACCTCTTTCTGTTTCACGATTGTAATAATTATCGCATTTATACATAAATAGAGCTGTTTCACTTAATACTGAGAATCCGTGAGCAAAGCCTTGTGGTATAAAAAACTGAGTTTTGTTTTCGGCTGTAAGTTCAATAGCATAATGTTGACCGAATGTTGGTGATTTCTTTCTAAGATCCACGGCCACATCCAAAACTTTACCTTCTAACACCTGAACCAATTTAGACTGAGAAAAAGGAGCCAATTGATAATGCAAACCCCTTATGGTACCATAACATGATCTTGAAATATTATCCTGAACAAAGTGTGGAAGTACTTCATTTTCAAAATATCTGGATTCATTGTATGATTCCATGAAAAAGCCCCGATCATCAGCAAAGATCTGAGGTTGAATAATTACCAATCCTGGTATATGTGTTTTTTTTATTTCCATTTAAAAGTTGATTGAATTGCAAAAATAACAATGCTGATTTAATTGCACATCATTAAGAGGAGTTTCATCATTATTTTGCTATACGAATCAGATATTTTCCGTACTCGTTTTTCTTTAATGGTTCTGCTAGTTGTAATAATTGTTCTCTATTTATATATCCTTTATTAAAAGCAATTTCTTCAATGCAGGCAACTTTCAATCCTTGTCTATTTTCAATGGTAGAAATAAAATTACTTGCTTGTAATAAACTATCGTGTGTACCTGTATCGAGCCATGCTGTTCCTCTTCCAAGTTTGCTTAATTGCAATCTCTTTTCATTTAAGTAAAGCATGTTTAAGTCGGTAATTTCTAATTCGCCACGTTTTGATGGTTTTAAACTTTTTGCTTTCTCAACAACATCATTAGGGTAGAAGTATAAACCGGTTACAGCATAGTTTGATTTGGGTGTTTCTGGTTTTTCTTCAATAGAAGTTACCATTCCTGACTGATCAAACTCTGCAACTCCGTATCTCTCCGGATCTGTAACGTAATAACCAAAAACTACTGCTGCATCTTCTGTTTTTGATACTCTTGAAAGTGTTTCGCTAAAAGCATAGCTATAAAAGATGTTATCCCCAAGAACCATTGCAACGTTACTGTCCCCAATAAACTCTTCGCCAATAATAAAAGCCTGAG
The DNA here is from genome assembly GCF_963674565.1 of uncultured Carboxylicivirga sp. Lineage (NCBI taxonomy): Bacteria > Pseudomonadati > Bacteroidota > Bacteroidia > Marinilabiliales > Marinilabiliaceae > Carboxylicivirga > uncultured Carboxylicivirga sp. The sequence continues at coordinate 1,615,535 of NZ_OY771430.1, read as the reverse complement.
CTAAACCGTCAGGTGATGGTTGTTCTGCATAACTAATTTGTAAACCAAGATCAGAACCATCTCCAAAGAGATTTTTGTATAGAGGGAGGTCGTGAGGGGTACTAATAATCAGTATTTCCTTTATGTCAGCAAGCATTAAAACTGATAGAGGGTAATAAATCATTGGTTTGTCATAAACAGGTATGATCTGTTTTGAAATACTTTTAGTTGCAGGATATAATCTTGTGCCAGAACCTCCTGCCAGGATGATGCCTTTTCTTTTATTCATAGGATTTAGTTTAATATTTTATTTTCTTGTCCAACCTTGTTTAAGAAGACCATCAAAATATTCAATGGTTTTTGTTAACCCTTCACTTAGTTGAATTTTAGGTTCCCAACCATTTAATTCTTTTTGGGCAAGTGTAATATCAGGTTGGCGTTGTGTTGGGTCATCATCTGGAAGAGGTTCGAAAGTAAGTTTAGATTTTGAATTTGTCAAATCAAGTACTGTATTTGCTAATTCAATCATCGTAAATTCGTTAGGGTTACCAATGTTAACGGGACCAACAAATTCCTTGCCTGTAGCCATCATTCTGATCATACCTTCTACCAAATCATCTACATATTGAAAACTTCGTGTTTGTTTTCCGTCTCCAAAAATTGTGATGTCTTCACCTAAAAGTGCCTGTACAATGAAATTTGAAACCACACGTCCATCCTCTGGATTCATTTTAGGGCCATAGGTATTAAATATTCTAATGATCTTTATATCAACATTATTTTGTTCGTGATAATTAACAAATAAACTTTCAGCACAACGTTTGCCTTCATCGTAACAAGAGCGGATTCCGATAGGATTTACATTTCCCCAATAGGATTCCGGTTGAGGATGAATTAATGGATCACCATAAACTTCACTTGTCGACGCTTGAAGGATACGAGCTTTTATACGTTTGGCAAGGCCTAACATATTAATTGCTCCCATCACTGAAGTTTTTATTGTTTTGATGGAGTTGTATTGGTAATGAACAGGTGAAGCGGGACAAGCCAGATTGTAAATTTCATCAACTTCAATGAAATAAGGGTGAGTAACGTCGTGACGAATTAATTCAAAGTAAGGATTATCAAGTAGGTGTACTATATTATTTTTCGCGCCAGTAAAGTAATTGTCCATACAAATCACTTCATTGCCTTCATTTAATAATCTTTCACATAAGTGAGATCCAATAAAACCGGCACCTCCTGTTATTAAAACTCTTTTTTTCATTGAAGATATTTAAATCACTACTTTTAAAGAAGAATGAATATTAATTGCAATATTATGAAATTAAATAAAAAAGTCTGGAATTTATTCATCCAGACTTCTTAAGATATGATTAGATTAATTATCGACCAATACCATAGTAGGTAAATCCATTTTCTTTAATTTCAGACGGATCATAAATGTTACGACCATCGAAAATTACTTTTTCATTCATTAATTTTTCCATTACCTTAAAGTTTGGCATTCTGAATTCAGGCCATTCTGTAATTAATATTAATGCATCAGTATCAATTAAAGCATCGTATTGATCTTTCCCATATTCAATTGAATCTCCTAATATTTTATGAGCCTCTTCAATTGCTACAGGATCGTACGCTTTAACCTTAGCCCCAGCTTCAATTAATGCTTCAGCAATTACTACAGATGGAGCTTCGCGCATGTCGTCTGTTTGTGGTTTAAATGACAGTCCCCACATACCAAATGTTTTACCTTTGATATCGCCAAAGTGGCTGATGATCTTTTTAACAATCACCTTTTTTTGATCATTGTTTACATCTTCAACAGATTCTAACAATCTTAACCGGTAATTGTATTGCTGAGCTGTTTTAATTATTGCTTTCACATCTTTAGGGAAACAAGAACCTCCGTAACCAGCACCAGCATATATAAATTTATTGCCTATTCTAGAATCTGATCCAATACCACGACGAACATTTGAAACATCAGCTCCAACAATTTCACAAAGATTGGCAATGTCATTCATGAAACTGATTTTAGTAGCAAGCATTGCATTCGCTGCATATTTTGTCATTTCTGCTGATGGAATATCCATGAAGAGAATTGGATGACCATTTAATACAAATGGCTTGTACAAACGTTGCATTATTTTTTCTGCTTTTTCAGATTCTATTCCCACAACAATTCTATCCGGTTTAAGAAAATCTTCAATGGCATTTCCTTCTTTTAAGAATTCTGGGTTTGATGCAACATCAAAGTCAACTTGTACACCTCTTTTTTCTAATTCATCCTGTATAGCAGCTTTTACTTTTTTAGCAGTGCCAATTGGTACAGTACTTTTGGTAACCACTACTATATGATTGTTAATATGTTTTCCTATCTCACGGGCTACAGATAATACGTGACTTAGATCTGCGCTGCCATCTTCTCCGGGAGGAGTACCAACCGCAATAAAAACAGCTTCAGCACCTTCAATGCTATCTTTTAAACTAGTTGAGAAATGTAGCCTGTCTTTTTCTACATTTGAAAGAACCATTCTGTCCAAACCTGGTTCATAAATAGGTATTATACCTTTTTTAAGTTTTTCAATTTTGTCCTTATTAATGTCAACACACGTTACATTAATACCTGTATCTGAGAAGCATGTTCCTGTAACTAGTCCAACATAACCAGTACCTATAATTGAAATTTTCATAATTCTTATTTATTCTGTTTTAGAAATAAAGTTAATTGTGTATTAATACTTCCAGTTTTCAAAAATAGAAAATATTATATGATTTGAATAGCTTTATATTTATGTATTTAGGTATGCTGTAGCGAAAGTGCCAAATTTTCAATGTTCTGAGAGGAAGGAATACGAATAGAAATTGATTTATTAATTCTTAAATGTGGCAACATCTTGACAAAAGTTCATTCTCCAATTATTTTTATTATTTAACTTAAATTATTGGCTTAGAAAGTTTTTTAACTCGGAAAAAGTTAATAATTTTGCACGGATTTTTACAATATAATGTCTAACTACTAGTTATTTAACGATTTAGAAAAAATGGCAGAAGAAAAAGAAAATGTTCAGGAGCCTGTAGAGAATACTCCTGAAGTAAATGAAACTCCTGTTGCTAACGAACCAGTTGCAACTGTTCCATCTGATGATTTTGATTGGGATAGCTATGAAGCAGGTGATGTATTAGGCGCTGGTACATCAAAAGAAGAATTGGCTAAAATGTATGATGAAACCTTATCAACTATTTCTGAAAAAGAAGTAATTGAGGGTGAAGTTATCGCATTGACAAAACGTGAAGTTGTTATTAATATCGGATTCAAATCTGATGGTATCGTTAGCCGTAACGAATTTCGTTACAACCCGGAATTAAAAGTTGGCGATAAAGTAGAAGTTTACGTTGAAAGTCAAGAGGACAAAAAAGGACAATTAGTTCTTTCTCACAAAAAAGCAAGAGCATTACGTTCTTGGGATCGAGTAAACGAAGCTTTGGATAACGATGAAGTTATCAAAGGTTACATCAAATGTCGTACTAAAGGTGGTATGATTGTAGACGTATTTGGAATTGAGGCATTCTTACCAGGATCACAAATTGATGTTAAGCCTATTCGCGATTACGATATGTATGTAGGTAAAACTATGGAATTCAAAGTTGTGAAAATTAACCCAGAATTCAAAAACGTAGTTGTATCTCATAAAGCACTTATTGAAGCTGAACTTGAACAGCAGAAGAAAGACATTATTTCTAAGCTTGAAAAAGGTCAGGTTCTTGAAGGAACCGTTAAAAACATCACTTCTTACGGTGTATTTATCGACCTTGGTGGCGTAGATGGTTTGATTCACATTACTGACCTTTCGTGGGGCCGTGTGACTCATCCAGAAGAAATTGTTCAATTAGATCAGAAATTGAACGTTGTAATTCTAGACTTCGATGATGAGAAGAAGAGAATTGCATTAGGTTTGAAACAATTGACTTCTCACCCTTGGGATTCATTGGATTCTGAACTTAAAGTTGGCGATGTAGTAAAAGGTAAAGTGGTTGTTATGGCTGACTACGGTGCATTTGTAGAAATTGCTCCAGGTGTAGAAGGTTTGATCCACGTTTCTGAAATGTCATGGTCACAACACTTACGTAGCGCTCAGGATTTCTTGAAAGTGGGCGACGATGTAGAAGCAATGGTATTGACTTTAGATCGCGACGAACGTAAGATGTCTCTTGGTATTAAGCAATTGAAAGCTGATCCATGGGAGAAAATCGAAGATGTATATGCTGTAGGAACTAAACACAAAGCATATGTACGTAACTTCACTAACTTCGGTGTATTTGTAGAAATTGAAGAAGGAATTGATGGATTGATCCATATTTCTGATTTATCTTGGACTAAGAAAATTAAGCACCCAGCAGAATTTACTGCAATTGGTGACGAAATTGATGTAGTTGTTCTTGAAATCGACAAAGAAAACCGTCGTTTGAGTTTAGGTCACAAACAACTTGAAGAAAATCCATGGGATGTATTCGAAACTATCTTCACTGTAGATTCAGTTCATGAAGGTACTATTGTTGATATTTTCGACAAAGGTGCTGTAATTGCATTGCAATATGGTGTTGAAGGATTTGCTACTCCACGTCACCTTGTAAAAGAAGACGGAGCTCAGGCTAAAGTGGATGAAAAACTTGATTTTAAAGTGATTGAGTTTAATAAGGCTGCGAAGCGTATCATCCTTTCACATTCACGTATTTTCGAAGATGTACAGAAAGATGAAGAAGTAGCTGCTAAAAAAGCTCAAACTAAAGCCACTAAAAAAGGAGTGAAGAAGTTGAATGATAACTTAGAAAAAACTACTTTAGGAGATATTTCTGAATTAGCTGCCTTGAAAGATCAATTGGAAGCTGATGAGAAATCATCTAAAGAATAGTTATTACTAAGTTAAAACGATAAGAATGGACTTTAAAATAGATAAATTAGACGGATTTACATTGGTTCAGGTTTTGAAAGAAAAGTTGGATACGCATATTGCACCAACGCTGAAATCAGAGTTAGTGTTACTTTCTGGTAATGGTGAGAAAAATATTCTGCTTGATCTTGGAAAGTGTAATTATTGCGATTCGTCTGGTTTAAGTGCCATTCTTGTTGCTAACAGACTTTGTAAAAATGCCGATGGGGTGTTTGTATTGGCAGGATTACAACCTGCGGTTGAGAGATTAATCTCGGTTTCGCAGTTGGATTCAGTTTTAAACATAGCCCCGTCATTAAATGACGGAACTGAAATGATACGTAAAGCGATTGATTCGAACTAATTCGATGAGTAGCTTTTCAGTAACCATTTTAGGAAGTAATTCAGCATTACCAACATCGGATAGATATCCTACCGCTCAGATACTACGTGTATCTGAGCGTTTTTTTTTGATTGATTGCGGTGAAGGAACACAGATGCAGTTGAGAAAAAATAAGATTAATTTTTCTAAGATTCATCATATTTTTCTTTCTCATCTACATGGCGATCATGTTTTTGGTTTAATGGGTTTAATATCAACTTTTGGATTGTTGGGTAGGAATAAAAAGCTTACTATTCATGCTCATCCCGATTTGAAAACCTTGTTAAAACCTCATTTGGATTATTTTTGTGAAGATCTTCCATTTGCCATTGAATTTAATGATTTAACCTACGATTCACCTAAAGTTATTTATGAGGATAAAAAAGTGACAGTGGAGTCATTTCCATTGTGTCATCGCATACCTACTTGTGGTTTTCTTTTTAAAGAGAAAGAAAAGGAACCAAACATTCGTAAAGAAGCCATATTTAAATTCAATTTAGGTATTGCCGATATCGTATCCATAAAAAATGGAAATCCATATTTTAATGAGGATGGGAGAGAGGTTAATCAGAAAGAGTTAATTATTCCTGCGCCTAAAGCACGCTCCTATGCTTTCTGCTCAGATACAAAATATTTCAGAAGAATCATACCTGTAATTCAGGGCGTCGATCTTTTGTATCATGAAGCTACCTTTTTGCATGAATTAAAAAGTCTGGCAAAATCGTCTTCTCATACAACTGCACATCAGGCTGCTACAATTGCCAAGGATGCTGCCGTTGGAAAGTTATTAATTGGACATTTCTCAAGTAGATATTTCGATCTTACACCTCTTAAGGAAGAAGCCTCTGCAGTATTTGAGAATGTAGAGTTGGCTCTGGATAATAATGAGTATTTTATCGATTAGATACCGTTTAACTTTCTTTTGTGAAGGAGGCATCAGCTAAATCTACTACCAGGGTATAGCCAATATTACTGATTCTTAGATATAGCTTTTTAGCACCCTGTACTTCCAAAACTTCCCCAGTTATACCTTTTAATGGTCCTGATGTAACGGTTATTGTCTGACCTTTTTTAAGTTGGTCTGTTTCAACATCAAAATCCATTTGATTCTCAATGGTGCGTCTCATGGCTTCAATATCAGAGTCAGGTATAGTACAGGCTTGTCCTTTATAGGATACATAAGCAACCACACCATTTGCTTCAAATACTTTACGGTAATCTTCTTTGAGGATGTTTACGAAGATGTATGAACTGATTACTGGCATTTCAACCCATTTCTTACGATCGCTCCATTGACGAAGGATTTTTTTCATGGGAAGATATGCTTTAATACCCATATTGGTTAATTGTTCCAATACCTTCTTCTCAGCTCTTGACTTGGTATATAGGGCATACCAGGTGTATTTCTTCTTATCGTCCAAAATAGTTCGTGTATGTTTGTCGCGAAGGTAATAAATTTGCCTTTTTTGACATGATAAAACAAAAAAAAGAGCACTTAACAAGTGCTCTTTTTTGTTAGTCTATTGACCTTAATTAATTTTTTAATTTATCAGCCATGGCAACACCTAATTGCCAGCAGGCTTCATATTTATCATCTTTTAGGGAGTGTTTTTCTTCAACAGGTTCAGCAACTGCTTCCCATTTTAACGATTCGGCTGCTTCATTTAGTTTCTTAACTGAAGCTCCAGCCCATGTATAGGAACCAAGTATTCCATAGTAGTGATTAGTTACGCCCATATGTTGTAGTTTCGAAACCAATGCTTCCATGTTAGGATGTAATTCATTACTATACGTTGGACTTCCCAAAATAATTCCTTTGAATCTGAAGATGTCTGAAATTATGTAGGATGGATGTGTTTTACTAACGTCGTATACTCTAACATTTTTAACTCCTGACTCAGCAAGAGCTCTGGCAGCTACTTCAGCCATCTCTTCTGTATTACCATACATCGATGCATATGCAACAACAACTCCTTCTTCTCCTTCATATTGACTCCATTGATTATACCAAGTAATCATTTGAGTAATGTTTTCACGGTATACAGGTCCATGAGAAGGGGCAATCATTTTCATGTCTAAACTGCCTAATTTTTGAAGTGCCTTTTGAACAGGATTGCCATATTTACCAACAATGTTGGAATAATAACGTCGCATCTCATCAGTTAAATGTTCAAAATCCAACTCATCATCAAAGATGCCACCATCTAATGTTCCAAAGCTTCCAAATGCATCAGAGGAGAACAATATCTGGTTGGTTTCTTCAAAACAAACCATTGATTCAGGCCAATGAACCATTGGAACGGTATAGAATGTCAACCTGTTTTTTCCTAACTCCAATGAATCACCTTCTTTAATTTCTTTGAAGTTAGAACTGATTCCGTAGTAACCTTCAATCATTGGAAATGTTTTTTTATTTCCAACAATTTCCATTTCAGGATATAATTCGGTTAGAATGCGAATAGCGCCAGAATGGTCAGGCTCCATATGATTAACGATTAGGTAGTCAATAGGACGATCGTTTAAAACAGCACGTACTTTAGCAATCCATTTTTCAAAATGACCGGCTTCAACAGTGTCTATTACAGCTACTTTTTCATCAGCGATAAGATACGAGTTGTATGAAACTCCACGATCTAAAGGCCACATGTTTTCAAACAATGCTGTTCGGCGGTCATTTACTCCAACATAGAAAATTTGTTCAGATAGATTTACTGGTCTATACATCTTGAATCTGGTTTTATCTTTAATTATTACTAATTCGGTATTTGAATGCGCAAAAATAAAAAAAAGATAGTGGTTAAAATAAAAAAGCTCCTGAAAAGGAGCTTTTAAGTCTTATTTAAATTTTACATTTTTCTGATTAACAACCATACATCACTATATTTTTCAAAATTTGCACGTATGCTTCCAATCTTGGTACGGGCAGGGTTTTCGTCATTATATGCTGCAACTGAAACACGGTATAATCCGTTTTCATTTTCAAGTATAACAGGAGTAAAACCCTCGGTGATTAGTTGCTGTTTGTAGTTTTTTGCGTTGTCAAGTACTTTAAAAGAACCAATGATGACATAGTATTTAAATACTTCGTCTTCGGTCGCATCAACGGTTTTTACTTTCTCTTCTTTAACAACAATTTCTTTTTCCGGTTTTGGTTGTTCCTTTACTTTTGGCTTGGTTTCTTCTGTAACATAAGGACTATCACTATCATCGAAACTCGAAGAGCCTTTTTTTAAGGAAGAACAAGAAGCTAAAATGGATATTGAAATAAGTAAGGTGAAGATGGTTGATAATTTCATATACTATTGTTTTATCAGGTTACTGTATAATTATAAATAGATTTTCAGATTACGAAAATAATTCAATTTTCTATTAAACTTACGTTAGGTATTAAATAAAAACTATCGATAGATCTTTCTTTTATTAAGGGCTTTCTGAAATTTAGCAGCATTCTGATTATGCTGTTTTAATGTTTTAGCAAAATTGTGGTATCCCGAGAAGTCTTCTTTGGCACACATATAGAGGTAATCATGCTTTGTGTGATTTAGTACAGCATTAATTCCCGAAATCGAAGGAATTCTTATTGGACCAGGAGGAAGACCTCCATATTTGTATGTGTTATAAGGTGAGTTAATTTCCAAATCTTTTGTCAGAATTCTTTGGATATTGAAGTCACCTAATGCATATTTAACCGTGGGGTCGGCTTGAAGACGTATGTTCTTTTTTAGTCGATTAAGATATAAACCGGCAACCATTGGTTTTTCATCAGGTTTGATAGTTTCTTCATCAACAATTGCTGCCAAAATGCTAACTTGTTTTGCAGTTAAATTTAGTTCTTTCGCTTTAGCTGTTTTCTCCTTATCCCAGAATTTTTGATGTTCGGCATTCATCCTTTTAATAAACTTTTCAGCTGTTGTATTCCACCAAAATTCATATGTATTCGGTAAAAACAAGGTGAGAATAGTTTCGGAATTAACCCCCAATTCATCTAGTAGTACCGGATCATTTAAACTCTCTAGTAAACTAATACTATCTGCTTCGATATAATGACTGATTGTGCCTGCTAGTTCCTGTTTGGTTCGGATGTTATTAAAAGTAACCTTGACCGGAGTCTGTTTACCTGAACGAAGAAGATTAATTAATGTGTTGTTCGACATTCCTTCTTTTAACTGGTATCGACCAGGTTTTACTGTATTGAACTTCTTAATGGTGGCAACCCATTCAAATGATTTTTTGTTTAAAAGCAATTCATTCTCGTCAAGAATCGTTTGCAGATCTTCAAATGTAGAGTGAGTTGGTATAAAAAGAAATTCAACTTGTCTATCAGATAAATTGATGTTGTCGGAAAAAATCCATTTGTAATACTTTAATCCCATTAAACCAACAACAGCAAAAATACCAAGTATAATAGTAAGGCCTATTAGAAGCTTACCTGTTTTCTTCTTTTTATTACGTTGTTTTATTGTCATTTAATAATTGTTTGGCTGATAAATTTAATCATTCAGACTTCTTTAATCAACGGTAATTTTGCGCGATTATTTTCTAAATGATATTAACTTCTGGTTCCAAAGTAATTCCAAAACGGCTTTTTATATCAGTGATGATGTTGTTAGCCAAGTTAATAATGTCCTGAGCTTTAGCTTCATTTTTATTAATTAAAACCAATGCCTGTTTTTCATGTACAGCAGCTCCGCCAAATGATTTACCTTTCCAACCACTTGTTTCAATTAACCAGCCAGCAGGTATTTTTATTAAGTCTTCAGACACAATATAGTTCGGAATTTGTGGAAAGTCTTTTAGTAAAGAATCGAATTGATTTTTAGTAACTACAGGATTTTTAAAGAAAGAACCTGCATTTCCTAATTCGGAAGGTTCAGGTAATTTACTTTTTCTAATCTCAATTATTGTATCCCTTAATGTTTTTAAATCTCTTTCGTCCTTTTTTAATAATTCTTCTTTTACAGGTCCATAGGAAAGGTTTAATTCACCTGCTTTATTAAGTTTAAAAATCACTGATGTGATAATAACTTTATTTTTTAGTTCATTCTTAAAGATGCTGTAACGATAATCAAACATACATTCATCGTTATTCATTGTAAATGCATGTCCGTCCTCAATATTAATTCCGTTTACTTCTTCAATGCAATCTTTTACTTCAACTCCATAGGCACCAATGTTTTGAACAGGTGATGCGCCAACATTACCGGGTATATACGATAGATTTTCGAGTCCATAGTAGTTGTTGTTGACACAAAAAGCTACTAAATCATCCCAATTCTCTCCGGCACCGGCTTCAATCCAAATATGTTTAGGATCTTCTTTAATTACTTTAATACCTTTTATTGTCGGATGAATTATGATTCCATCAAAATCTTTTGAAAATAAAAGGTTACTTCCTCCACCAAGAATAAGATAGGAAGTTGGGTTTTTATGCAGATAAGTTATGATTTCAAGTAAACTTTCATGATCCGGACAAAAGGCCAGTTGATTGGCCTTAACATCAAGTCCAAACGTATTGTATGGTTTTAGGTTTGCATTTTTTTCTATCGAAAGCATATTGTGTGTTTTGAAATGCAAATATAGTCGATTCCTATTCTCATGAAAATTATGAACTTTTTTCAGGTTTAATAATTATTACAAATATGTACTTTTGCCTCAAATAGTTTAAATATGTCATCAACTAAAGCCTGGATAACAGCTTTTCGTTTGCGTACCTTACCACTAGCCTTTTCATCAATTTTGATGGGAAGTTTTGTGGCAGCATACCATGGTAAATTTCAATGGAGTATTTTATTACTTGCACTGATAACAACGTTGTTTTTGCAAATACTGTCAAACCTGGCCAATGATTATGGTGATACCGTTAACGGAGCTGATCACGATGGAAGACAAGGGCCTCAAAGAATGGTTCAAAGTGGAGCTATTTCAATGACTCAAATGAAAATCGCTATAATTGTCTTTTCCCTTTTGTCGCTTATATCAGGTATTGGTTTAATTTATGCTTCTTTTGGAGGTTTAATTCAAATACGATTCTTACTTTTTTTGCTTATTGGATTGGGTGCAATTGCAGCAGCTTTAAAATATACTATGGGTTCGAATCCATATGGTTACAAGGGTTTAGGTGATGTTTTTGTATTATTGTTTTTTGGATTAGCTGGAGTTGGAGGTACTTATTTCTTACATGCCAATGAGTGGGATTGGAGTGTTTTATTGCCTGCACTTAGTATTGGTTTTTTGAGTTCAGGTGTTTTGAATGTCAATAATATGCGTGACGTTGAAAGTGATCGTATTGCAGGTAAGAGAACGATTGTTGTAAAAATGGGTTTAAAAACGGCTAAGGTTTATCATTACATATTAATTTCATTCTCTTTAATCTTGTTATTGATTTTTGTATTGATTAATGATTTTAGGTGGATTCATCTTCTTTTTATGGCTGGCATGCCACTTTTACTTGGTCATATTTTATCAATTAGAAAGGCTTTGGTGGCCGATGAATTTGATCCTCAACTTAAGAAACTCGCAATATCAACACTGATTTCTGTGTTGCTTTTTGGGGCAGGATTAAACATGTTCTAGTATGTTGAAAGCAGATTTTAAAAAACATATTCTCAAGTTTAATTTTCCAGGAGGAACATCGCGGGGTGTGCTTTTTGAAAAGCCAAGCTGGTATCTCAGATTGCAGGATGAGAATGGCATAACCGGAATAGGAGAAATTTCAGTTATACCAGGATTAAGTCCTGATGAAGAAAATCATTTGGATGAGATTTTACCGGAATTATGTGGTAATATAAATAACGTAATTCATGAGTTTCATTCAAAATATAAGCATTTACCTGCCTTGCGTTTTGGTATTGAGATGGCATTGCAAAGCTTAAAAACAAAATCAATATTTGAATTATTTGAATCTGATTTTACAAGAGGTAGTGATTCGATAAAAATCAATGGTTTAATATGGATGGGTGATATTCCGAATATGAACCGTCAGATTGAATCAAAGCTGGAACAAGGTTTTTCTTGTCTAAAAATGAAAATCGGAGCCTTAAATTTTGAAGATGAGTTGGAAGTACTTCGAGGAATCAGACAACGGTTTTCAAAAGATGTTCTTGAAATAAGGGTTGATGCGAATGGTGCCTTTAAACCGGAAGATACGTTGAACAAGCTTGATCAATTAGCTGCGTTTGACTTACATTCAATAGAACAACCAATTAAGGCAGGGCAGTGGGAACAGATGTCGGAGATATGCAGTAAAACGCCATTAGCTATTGCATTAGATGAAGAATTGATTGGTGTTTATGGTTCAGAAGAACGAAATCATATGCTTTCCTTAATTAAACCTCAATACATCATTTTAAAGCCAAGTTTGACAGGCGGTTTTGCAGCTTCTTCAGAATGGATAAAGCTGGCGAAAGAAAGAAGTGTCGATTGGTGGGTAACGTCGGCTCTGGAAGGCAATATAGGTTTGAATGCAATTGCTCAATGGGTATACACATTAAATAATAAAATGCCACAGGGTTTGGGTACTGGTCAGGTTTTTAGTAATAATATTGATTCACCATTGTTTTTAAAAGGAGATAATTTGAATTATAATCCAATGAAGTCATGGGCTAATCCGTTTGATCAATAATGAAAGAAGAATTACTTCATAGAAAGTATCTGACACTTAAATTCAATCATCAGTTATACGACGGTGAAGAAGGATTGAGAAATCTTATTTGTCTGTTGAAAGAAGCAGGTGATGGAACCGAATGGAGATTAGCTTTAAGTAGGTTTTTGGAAGAATGGATGAATGAATCTTCAGATATTGAATTGTTCACTTCTGGTAGTACGGGGATTCCTAAGAAAATTGTAATGTCAAAAGCTGCAATGATTTATTCGGCGCAACGAACATTGGAATTCTTTAATTTGAAGAAAGGAGACAAGGCTTTGTTGTGTTTATCGGTTAATTATATTGCTGGTAAAATGATGGTAGTAAGGGCACTTGTTGGTGGTCTTCATCTAATCACAAATGGAGTGCAATCCAATCCGTTTATAGCTCTGGAAGAAGAAATTGATTTTGCTGCTTTGGTTCCTGCTCAGGCAATAAGTGCATTTGAGCAATCGAAAGAGAAGTTTTTATTAGTAAAGAAAATAATTCTAGGAGGAGCAAAAGTTGAAAAGAATCTTGCTGAAATGATGAGTCATATATCATCAGAAGTATGGGAAACATATGGAATGACCGAGACGGTATCTCACATTGCCTTAAAGCGAATCAAAAGTGGCGATATGGAACCTTTTACTGTTTTAAATAACATTCAAATATATACAGATAATCGGTCCTGTTTGATCATTGAGCCTTCAGAGATAAATTCTGAATTGGTAGTTACGAATGATATTGTGGAACTAATTGGAAAAAATCAATTTGTTTTGAAAGGGCGTTTCGATAATGTAATCAATTCGGGAGGAATTAAAATTTTTCCTGAAGAGCTGGAGGCTAAGTTATCTGTCTACATCAATTATAGTTTTGTAATAATAGGTTTACCTGATGAAAAATGGGGAGAAACAGTTGCTTTAGTATTAGAATCGAAAGAAAAAATTGAGATAGAGGATGCTATGCTTAATTCGTTAAAGAATTACGAAAAGCCAAAGAGAATTTATTATTTGGATGCTTTCCCAAGGACCGAGAGCGGGAAAGTAAAAAGAGGAGATATAAAAGAAAAAATAGTTAACAACATCGATACAAATATTGCATAAGGCAATAATGTTATATTTGTATGAATGGATAGAAAAAATGTAATGAACCGAATTAACATCATCATACTTCTTGCTTTATTTTTTACAGCATGTTACAATCAACGTCCTGCATTAGAAATTTATACATATGAAGAAGCTCAAATAATTTCTGGAGCTGAAGATCCACTATGGGAAAATACAGGGAGAGGTTTACATGCTTCATTCGGATCGACTGATATTCGTTATCCAAAGGACCAGGTGCCGATGGAGATTGTTGTTAAAGATATGGAACTGTCAGCCTGGAGAGGTGAACGTGTAAATATGCAATTAGTTTTGTGGACGGTTTCGGATTTAAAGCAGGTTGAATGTGTTTGGCAACCATTAGTGAATGAGTCTGGAGATAGTATTATAACTGATTATATTAACACGCGTTTTATACGTTATGTTATTGCAGATGAGTATAAAAATGGATGTGGACTTCGTTCAAACGATGTTGAAACTGCTCATCTTGAGCCTGATGTGCTAGATAACCTATCTGCAATGGATATGTCAGGTAAAACTGTTAGACCAGTTTGGATATGTATTGATGTTCCGCAAACTGCGAAACCAGGTATTTACAGTTCATCAGTTAAGATTTACTCAAAAATGAATTCACCACAAGAGTTGAGGATAAAACTAAATGTTCAGGATAGAACAATACCTTCAATTGTCAATCGTGAGTTTCATCTCAATCTTAAGCAAAATCCATTAGTAATTGCCTTGTGGCATGATGTTAAACCATGGAGTGATGAGCATTTTGAGGCTATGAAACCTTATATGCAACTATTAGCCAAATCGGGACAGAAGAGTGTAAGCTGTTTATTGTATGAAGGGGTAAGTGAAGATGTTACTTTTAATACTCCAACATCAATGATTAAATGGTCAAAGACAAGTGAAGGTAGATGGAAGTTTGATTTCAGTATACTTGAACGATGGATTCAGTTTATGGAGTCAATGGGGATAGATAAGCATATAAATCTGTATTCAATTTTACCATTAAATAAGCAATTGTTTTATCGCAATGAAATAAATGGTTCCAATACACTTGTCTCGTTACAGGAGGATAGTGAGGCAAGAAGAAAAATATTAAAGGCCTATTTTTCAAATCTTAGTCAGTTTTTGAGTGAACAAGGTTGGATGGATAAAACAAGTATTGTTATTGAAGATAAAAATCAGGAGAATCTTGCCGATTTTATTTATTGGATGAGAAAATATGAGCCTGAATTTCAAATTACTTTAATTACCAAAAGGTATCGTCCTGAACTGCTGGATAGTGTTCAGCATTTGGGACTGTCAGCTCAATATATTACAGCTGAGTCGATGATTGAAATGAAGAAGACCGATGATACCAAAACAAGCCTTACTATTGACTGTATGTTGGAAAGACCTAATTTGTTTACCTTTTCTTCTCCATCAGAAGCTGCTTGGTTTGGTTGGTTTGCTGCTGCTCATCGTCTTGATGGATTATATTATTCAGGATTTAATGATTGGACTGCAGATCCTTTAATTGATGGAAGAACTTCCCATGCTCCTTCCGGAGCGAACTCACTTATATATCCTGATTGTCGCAGTTCAGTACGATTTGAAAAACTGATGGAAGGCATTCAGGACTATGAAAAATTAAATATTCTTGAAAAAGACTTAAATACTATGCAATTGGAGGAATTGCATAAACTCCAGTCACGTTTTACAGTGCACCGAATGGATGATAATGAAGCGGCTATTGTTGTTCGTAAAGGCCGTGAAATTATTAATCGTTTATCTGATCTGTAATTCATCAAAAAAACATAAGACCATGAATAATGTCATAAATTTTATGGTATCTGTGTGTTTATTTTGTTCGAATTGAAAACAACCCCTTGTTTTTTTAGTATGCATTACTAGAAAACGATGTTTTTATCGTTTAAGGGACTAATAAACCTTTATTTATATGAAAGTATTAATTACATTATTAATGGGATTATTTTCTGTAGCTATAATTGCACAGGATAAATCCGAAGGATATCAATTTGAGACAATCTATGATCTGGATGCGACTTGTGTAAAAGACCAATATCGTTCAGGAACCTGTTGGAGTTTTTCTGGATTAGGCTTTTTTGAGTCAGAGATGATCCGATTGGGTAAGAATCCAGCAAACCTTTCTGAAATGTTTGTGGTTCGTCACTGTTATTCTGATAAGGCGGAAAAATATGTACGCTTGCATGGATCATTAAATTTCGCCGGTGGAGGTGCTTTTCATGATGTGGTTTACGTTTTGAAGAAGTACGGTATGGTGCCGGAAGAAGTGTACTCAGGACTAAATTATGGAGAGAAGAATCACGTTCATGGTGAGATGGATGAAGTATTAAAAGGGTATGTTGATGGTGTTTTAAAGAATAAGAACAAAAAATTATCTACAGCCTGGAAAAATGGTTTCGAAGGAATTCTGGATGCTTATTTGGGTGAGTTGCCAGAATCTTTTGAAGTAGAAGGTAAAACATACACGCCTCAAAGCTATGTGAAAGAAGCTATGGGAATTAATCCTGATGATTATATTCAGGTTTCATCTTATTCACATCATCCATTCTATTCAAAGTTTATTATAGAAGTGCCTGACAACTGGATGTGGGGCGAAGTATATAATGTGCCATTAGATGATTTAATGAGTGTTTTCGAAAATTCATTGAAAAACGGTTATACTGTTGGGTGGGCTGCTGATGTGAGTGAAAGAGGTTTTTCATATCGAAATGGATTAGCTATCGTTCCTGAAAGTAATATTGAAGAATTGGCAGATTCAGAACAGTCTAAGTGGGAAGCGATGACAGAAGCAGAGCGTCAAAAAAGATTGTATAGTTTTGAAGAGCCTGTAACCGAAATGAAAATTACCCAAGAGGTTCGTCAGGAGGCATATGATAACTATGAAACAACTGATGATCATGGAATGCAGATTACCGGTATGGTAAAAGATCAGAATGGAACCATTTATTACAAGGTTAAAAATTCATGGAATACCAATAATAAATACGAAGGTTATTTGTATGCTTCAGATGCGTTTGTTAGGTATAAAACCATGTCAATAATGATTCATAAGGATGCTTTAACTAAGGAATTGAAAAAGAAATTAGGGATTAAGTAATACTTATCAAAAATGCTGAGAGAAGGGCGATTTACTAATCGTCCTTTTTTTATGTCAGTTTTTATTTAAAATGTGCGTCCTCAAATCTAAAGAAGACTTAATTTTTTAATTGAATTTAGTTGTGTAACCATTTGGTTCGATGTGTAATAGTAATTAGGTAATTAATTATTTTAATGGACTCGGGTAAAGATTTTTTAAAAAAGTTTCCATTTTTAAAAAAAAGTTCCATATTTGCATATGTTAAAATGTGTAAACAAAAGATACGATTTAGTTGTTTACAATAACAAACAAAACAAGATTACATTGTTGAGTTAAAAAAGGTTAATTAATCAATTTAAGGTTGCTAAGTTTATAACCTTTTTAAGTCAATTTAGTATAAAGAGTTATGAAGCTTTCTTCATAAGTTAGGGTTAAGGTTAGGTTGAAGAAGGAATGTTCGAAATGTCGAGCATTCCTCTTTTTTTTGTTAGTTATTCGAACAAATAGATCGGTTTAGGTGTTATACTATAGAAGAATTTATTCATAGATTTGGATTTTAAGTTAGGGTTAGATGAAAAGAGAGGATAGCAGAGTCCTCTCTTTTTATTTAATCATAAAGCTTAGCTTCGTATATCCTGTAATTTTCAATATCAAATATTGCAAAAATAATCTCATTCGGTACATTATTTGATTCTACAAAATTTCTTACAGAGTTTATGGCAATATCTGCAGCCAATGATTTAGGATAACCATAAACTCCTGTACTAATATTTGGAAAAGCAATTGAATTCAGTTTATGTTTTTGTGCTAATAATAGACTGTTGTAGTAACAATTGGCAAGTAATGTTGCTTCATTATCATTTCCTCCATGCCATACAGGACCTACAGTGTGTATAACAAATCTGGACGGTAAGTTGTATCCTTTAGTTATTTTAGCTTCTCCCGTAGGACAACCATTCAGATTTCGGCATTCTTTTAGTAATTCAGGGCCTGCTGCACGGTGTATGGCACCGTCGACACCTCCACCTCCTAATAATGAAGAGTTAGCTGCGTTTACTATGGCATCTACCTTTAGTTGGGTGATATCGGTTTGCATTAACTGTATCATGATTGTAGATCTTTATGTATTAAATTTATATTCAGAATTAGGTAATAGCAAAAGGTTTGATGAATAAGATAAGGTAAAAAAGTGAGTCTTAGGATCATGAATTAGTAATGTAGAGTAAAACAAAAAAAGCGAAGCCTTTCGACCACGCTTTTCTTTATTTTACTATTGTAAATTCTGTACTAATAGATATTCTAACAAGCTACTGACTACAGACTAAAAACTAATCTTATTTTCTAATCTGTGCACCTAACTGGTGTTCGTAGGTCGACATTAGCTTATTCATAATCTTATCAATTTGCTTATCTTTTAGCGTTGATGTTTCATCCTGAAGAATAAAGCTAACTGCATATGATTTTTTATCAGCTCCAATCTTATCTCCTTCAAATACGTCGAATAAGGAAACGCTCTTCAAAAGTTTCTTTTCTGTTTTAAAGGCAATTTGTTTTACCTGGGCAAACTTTACTTCTTTATTTAGTAGTAATGCCAGGTCACGTTTTACTTCAGGGAACTTTGGAATTTCTTTGAAGATGATATCTTTCTTGGCACTTTTCTTCAAAAGCATATCCCAATCAATTTCGGCATAATAAACTGGGGCATCAATATCAAATGCTTTTAATAGTTTGCCATTTACTGTACCAAATTCAATAACAGTTTTACCTGCATTATAAGCCAATCCTTCGCCTAATAAATCAGAAGCTGAATCTTCTTCTTTAAAATCATCGAACGACAATCCTAATCGAACCAGGATATTTTCAATCTGATTCTTTAAATCAAAGAAGCTGGTTGCTTGTTCAGCAGTGTTCCAGTTGGCTTGTGTTTTATTTCCGGTAAGAAATAGCGCCAGACGCTGACCTTCGCTATAATTATTTAGATCTGTTTTTTCTGATTCCGGTTTAATGGAGTAGCAATTACCGAATTCGAAAAATTTAAGATCTGAATTTCTACGGTTACGGTTGTGCTGAATTGATTCCAAACCACCAAATAATAATGTCTGACGCATGCCATTCAAATCATTACTTAAAGGGTTAGCTAATTCAACTACCTGGTTGCGCGAATAGGATTCCAAACCTTCGTAGTAATCTGCTTTAGTCAATGAGTTACACATGATCTCATTGTAACCAACCGACATTAATTGATTGGCAATACGGTTTTTTACCTTGTGATCATCGGGCTTTTGCGAATACACAATAGTGCTGTGCACCGTATTCGGCATTTCAATATTATTGTATCCGTAGATTCTTAAAATATCTTCAATTACATCTGCTTCACGTTGAACGTCTACACGGTATGGAGGAACTGCTAATTTTAAACCTTCAGCTGTTTCTTCAGTAATCTCCATTTCCAATGCAGTCACAATAGCTTTAATTCTATCTGCACCTATTTCTTTACCAATTAAGCGTTCTACATTCTTATAGGTAATGGCTACCTCAAAAGGTTGAACAGGAGTAGGGTAAATGTCAGTTACTTCACTTGAAATGGTTCCACCTGCTACTTCTTTAATCAATAATGCA
This sequence comes from uncultured Carboxylicivirga sp., assembly GCF_963674565.1. Taxonomy (NCBI): domain Bacteria; kingdom Pseudomonadati; phylum Bacteroidota; class Bacteroidia; order Marinilabiliales; family Marinilabiliaceae; genus Carboxylicivirga; species uncultured Carboxylicivirga sp. The sequence continues at coordinate 1,595,782 of NZ_OY771430.1, read as the reverse complement.
GCACGTTTAAGAGCATAAACGGTAATGTTTGGATCGATACCACGTTCGAAACGGAAGCTGGCATCTGTGCTTAATGTATGACGCTTGGCTGTTTTACGAACCCAAACCGGATTGAAATAAGCGCTTTCTAAAAATACCTTGGTAGTAGATTCACTTACTCCACTTTTGCTGCCTCCAAAAACACCGGCAATGCACATTCCTTCATTAGCATTACAAATCATCAGGTCATTATCTGATAATTCGCGTTTTATATCATCCAATGTCTCAAATCCAGTGCCATCAGCTAGTGTTTTTACAATAACCATGTTGCCTGTAATAGCTCCATCAAAAGCATGAAGTGGCTGACCTAACTCATGTAAAACAAAGTTGGTAACATCTACCACGTTGTTGATAGGATTTAAACCAATAGCCTTCAAACGGTTTTGCAACCACTCTGGCGACTCACCAATTTTCACATCGCTAATGGTCACACCACAGTATCGAGGACAGGCCTCATTGTTTTCGACGGTTACGGTAACCGGGAAATTATTGTTTTCAATTTTGAATTCGTCAATTGAAGGAAGAGTTAATTCAACAGCTTCACCACTTTGTTTAAGGTAAGCTGCTAAATCGCGGGCAACACCATAGTGTGATGCTGCATCCACACGGTTAGGAGTAAGGTCTACTTCAAAAACGGTATCATTTTCTATTTTGAAATAATCTTTAGCTAAAGTTCCAACCTGAACATCAGAAGGTAATACCATAATACCAGCATGGCTTGTCCCTAATCCAATTTCATCTTCGGCGCAGATCATACCTTCAGATGCTTCACCACGAATTTTGGATTTTTTAATAGTGAAACTTTCATCTCCATCATACAAAACTGTTCCAACAGTGGCAACAACTACTTTCTGACCGGCAGCTACATTGGGAGCGCCACAAACAATTGGCAGAGGCTCATCTCCTCCTACATTAACAGTAGTAACACTTAATTTATCAGCGTTAGGGTGACGTTCACAGGTAAGAACTTCGCCAATTACCAAACCTTCCAATCCGCCTTTCACAGACTGAATCTCCTCAATACTTCCGACTTCCAACCCAATAGAGGTAAGTATTTCAGAAATTTTTGTCGGAGCTAAATCAATGTTTAAATAGTTTTTAAGCCAGTTGTATGAAATGTTCATATGTAAATATTTTCTCTCGTTAATTTCAGTAAATCAGCTACCCGAGTGGGATGATAAGGAGTAAAAGGAGCTTATTCAATCATATTGTTTTCAGCCTTTAATCACTCACTAAAACTGATTGTTTTTTTAACAGCCAACAAAAGTAATGATTTTGATTTCTGATTGCTAATAATGAAGTTAATTTTCAATTAATCAAATGACCGATTCTATAATTGTTCGATCTTTACTTTTTTGATAAAAATATTTAACTGTGGTCATTGTTGAATATTATCAAATATGAATTTAGTGTTTTCATAAATATCGAAATGATGGCTCTTTAAAAATTTCTACTTCCACCTTTTTACTAAATAAATCAGATTGAAACAGTTGATATAGTTCGGATATTGATAATTTAGAGTTTGTTTCGAGCAATACCTTTAGGTAGCGCTGATCATCAATAAAATAATAGTAAAATAGCACTTCTTCATCTTTGAAGTGATCGTTATTAAATTTAATAAAATTCTTAACACCCAATATGGTTTGATCTCCCAGTGTATGCATCTCGTTATTATTGTTCTTTTCAATTACAATAACAGGTTTTTCTTCCACTTTGCTGTAGAAAAATAATTTATGAGTAAGTGTATTCCTTTGGTAAGGTTTAATCTTATTTAGATAGTAGTAAATTCCGCAATTCTCATTTTTGAAAGCCTCAAGTTGATATTTAAGAGTTGTGTTGTCGCAATACCAGTATGCTGAGTCGAGATATGCATATGTTACTGATGGTATTTCATTATCAATGTAATACGCAATGTGGGCTTTTATGAAATACGTATTTGGACAATGAGGATTAATTTTCTTTGCCAATGAATATAAATGTTTCATTTGATTGTATTCATTGTTGGCAAATAGTAAGTAAGCTTTTTCGCATAAATATCTGGTAGATGATGGATCGGAACTAATTGCATCGGTTATGTAATTAAATGCCTCTTCATAGTTTTTTTCTATAGTGGAATTTATATACAAGGCATAAAGGATATATGCATTTTGTGGTTGTTTTTCTAATGACTTTTTAAGCAGGATTGTTGAATTTTTGACCTCATTTATATGTAATGCCTGTCGTGCTTCGCGAAATGTTTGGAGTGCCAAGGGATTACTTATTGACGATTCATTGTTGTGAAGTTCAATGCTGCTTTTTAAATTAAGAACATAATCACTCTTAACAATACCAAAATATAATTGTATTCCGAAAGCCAAAATTATTGGAGCAGTTAAAGTCAGAACGACAGGAGGGAGGTTGCGAACATCTTCGAAAAAGATATAACCTTTTTCGATAGGTGATTTAAATAAGGAAGAATAAATGATGCCAAAAAATATAATGAGGTAATAAAAGAATAGAATGGCAGGTTGATAAGGTATCTTCAGCAATGAAAACAGAGCTATCATGATACTTGCTAATAATAGGGTGCTATTCAACAAGGCTCTCTTGTAGAGTTTTAATTTGTAATTAGCAATGGCCAATCGAATCAATAAATAAATTATAGGTAAATAAAATAATGGGTAAATGATTTTAAGTGGTGAGTGATAGGTTGAGAAAAGAGTGATGGCTATAAGTAATAAACTCAGAACTGCTAAAGAACTTCTTAGCTTTAAAACGTTGTTTTTATTCATCGATTCAATGTTTAGGTTTTTGGGATTGACCTTTGTAGCTATTTTAACAATACATATCTTTGAAGAATAAAGATAAAAGAAAAATGCAAAACGCTTCGGACGGTAAACCCTTAATATTAGTAACTAATGATGATGGTATTAAGGCAGGTGGATTGGTTGCACTGGTAAATATGTTGGTTGAGTTTGGAGATGTGGTGGTGGTGGCACCTAATCAATCATACTCTGGTATGTCGCATGCCATTACGGTTAATCATCCTTTGTATGCAAAGGTAGTAAGGGAAAAAGAAAACCTGAAGGTTTATAAAGTGAATGGCACACCAGTTGATTGTGTTAAATTGGCAATCAATCAATTGCTTGACAGAAAGCCGGATTTACTGGTTTCTGGAATTAATCATGGAGCCAATTCGAGTATTAGTCTGCATTATTCAGGCACCATGGGTGCTGCCCGTGAAGGTGCTTTGAGTCAGGTTCCTTCCATAGGTTTGTCATTGCTGGATTATAGTTATGAAGCCGATTTTACTGAAGCAGTTGTGTATGCCCGTAAAATTATTAAAAAGGTTCTAATGAAGGGACTATCTGTAGGTGCATATTTGAATGTTAATGTTCCGGAAATATCTCCTTTAAAAGGCTTGAAGGTTGTTCGTCAGGCAAATGGAAAGTGGAAAGAGGACTTTATCGAACGTACAGATCCTCGAGGCAGAACGTACTATTGGTTAACCGGTCGTTTTGAAAACCTTGAGCCGGATGCTACAGATACAGATGAATATGTATTGTCTCAGGGTTATGTCTCGGTGGTGCCTTGTAAACTTGATTCAACAGATCATGAGTTGATTCCTCAATTGAAAGATTATGAATTGTAAATGCAATAAACTGATTATCGGCCTTGCCATTGGATTAATAGTACCCATTTTAATGTCTGTATTGTTATATCATTCTCTTTATCAGGGAGAAAAGACTTATTGGCCATTTTTGCAGGAATTGGTTCGGATGGGTAATATAGGCAAACTATTAAGCATAAGTGTACTGCCTAATTTGATCATTTTTTTTATTGCAGTAAATAAAGAACGATTACTGGCCGCAAGAGGAATTGTTACGGCAACATTAGTCTATGCGATTGTTGTGCTGATTTTTAAATTTATGTTGTAAACATATCATAGAAAGATGTTATTCATGCGATATTATTTAATTGCAGGTGAAGCTTCGGGCGATTTACATTCGTCTAATTTAATGAAAGCCATCAAAGAGAAAGATCCTAAAGCAGAATTTCGGTATTGGGGTGGTGATTTGATGAAGGAACAGGGAGGTACATTAGTTCGCCATTACAAAGATACAGCTGTAATGGGGGCATGGGATGTGTTGATGAATCTGGGTAAGATCAAAAAGAATTTTGATTTATGCCAGACTGATTTGATGGAATACAATCCTGATGTGCTTATTTTGGTTGATTATGCTGGATTTAACCTACGCATGGCAAAATTTGCGCATCAGCATAATATTTTGGTTTACTATTATATTTCTCCCAAAGTGTGGGCCTGGAATCAAAGCAGGGTAAAGAAGATAAAGGCTTCGGTAGATCGTATGTTCACCATTTTACCTTTCGAAACTAAGTTTTTCGAAAAGCATGGAGTTGATGTAAAGTATAGTGGTAATCCGGTATTGGATGCTATTCATAATCGGCCAAATAAAAATGAATCATTTGATACTTTTATTGAACGAAACAAGTTAGATAATCGTCCTAAAGTTGCATTGTTGGCTGGTAGTCGAATAAGTGAAATAAATTACAACCTGCCTGATATGTTGAAGATGGTGGATAAATTTCCGCAGTATCAGTTTGTGATAGCCGGTGCACCATCTTTTGGACAGAAAGATTATCAGCCATTTATTGAAGGTTTGGATGTAGCTGTTGTCTTTCAACAAACTTATGAATTGGTGCAAAATGCAAGAGCGGCCTTGGTTACTTCAGGTACGGCCACTCTGGAAACAGCTTTACTTAATTGTCCGCAGGTAGTGTGTTATAAAATGTGGGGTGGTGGATTTACCGACTTTGTTGCCAAAAAGATTTTAATAAAGGTTGCTTATATCTCACTGGTCAATCTTATTTTGGATAAAGAGGCAGTAAAAGAACTGTTCCAGAAATCGTTTACTCTGGAGAAGCTTGAGAATGAATTAAAAGCCTTACTGGATGATTCGCCTATTCGAAAACAGATGTTATTGGATTACGAAGAATTGCATCGTATTATGGGCGGACCCGGATCAAGTTTAAAAACAGCAACTTTAATGTTGGAATCATTGAAAATAGATAAAGAAAAATAGAATTACCTATGATAGCATTATTAAAACGCGAAATTTCTTCTTTTTTCAGTTCGATTACCGGAGCACTTGTGGTTTCGGTATTTCTGTTGATTACAGGTTTGTTTATTTGGGTTATCCCGGGGGACTTAAACCTGATATTTGGCGAATACGCTACATTGGATTCGTTGTTTTATATTGCCCCCTGGGTTTATTTGTTTTTAGTTCCGGCCGTTACCATGCGTTTGTTTGCTGATGAAAAAAAATCGGGTACCCTGGATTTATTATTAACCCGCCCTATTTCTTCATTTGAAATTGTTTGGGCTAAGTTTTTGGCAGGACTACTTGTAGTAATTATTAGTTTATTGCCAACATTTATCTACATGTTTTCGGTTTATCAATTAGGTAATCCGATTGGTAATATGGATATGGGAGGAACCTGGGGTTCATACATTGGATTGTTTTTTCTGGCAACAATATATGTTGCCATTGGAACATTCTCATCAGCCTTAAGCGATAACCAGATTGTTGCTTTTGTCATCGCAGTTGTACTTAGTTTTGTTTTTTATACTGGTTTTGATTCTGTCTCAGGTATTCAAAGTTTAAAAGGAATAGCTGAAGCTATCCGACAGTTAGGGATTGATGCTCACTATAGTTCGTTGAGTCGTGGAGTAGTTGACTCACGTGATGTAGTTTATTTCCTATCAGTAGTATTTGCCTTTTTGTATTCTACCAAAATGGTGTTGTCGACAAAGAAAAACTAAACCCAACAAAATTGATTAAGCAATGAAATTCAATATAAAGGCTATAACTCAGATATTATTTTTAATTGCCGGATTGATTCTTCTCAATCTAATCGCATCTCAGTGGTTTTTTCGAATTGATTTAACTTCTGAAAAGCGCCACACTTTATCATCTACTTCTGTGAATCTGCTAAATGACTTACCTTCAGAAGTTTTGATTAAAGTATATCTTGGTGGAGATTTAAATGTTGGATTTCAAAAACTTTCTCGAGCGACAAAAGAGATGCTGGAGGAGTTTCAGAGCGTTGGGGGAAAGAATATTGATTTTCGTTTTCTCGATCCTAACGATGGAAATGCCGATGAGAAAAAAGCTTTATTAGAACAGCTTCGCGAATATGGATTTGAACCACAACCTGTTTTTGAAAATGCAGAAGATGGTCGTCAGATACAGTCTTATGTTTTTCCTTATGCCTTGATCAATTTTAACGATCGTATAATTGGTGTCAATCTATTAGAGAACCTGCCTGGTAGAGGAGGTGCTGAAAATCTGAATATTTCAATTGAAAGTCTCGAGTATAAACTTACTGATGCCGTTCGTCGATTAACATCAAATGAAATGCCAAAGATTGCTTTCCTCGAAGGACATGGAGAGTTGGATGAACTTCATGTTATTGAAGCTACCGATGCACTGTCTCATTACTATCAGGTAGATCGGGGACGATTAGGAACAGATGTGGCAATATTAAACGATTATAAGGCAGTTATTGTGGCTAAACCATCGAAATCTTTCTCCGAAAAAGATAAGTTCATTCTGGATCAATACCTGATGAATGGAGGTCGGTTACTTTATCTGATCGACGCTGTGAACATCACATTGGATAGTCTCAGAAAGGAACCGCAGACCCTTGGATTATACAATGATGTGAATCTTGATGATCAATTGTTTCGTTATGGTATCAGGGTTAATCCGGTTTTAGTTGAAGATATTCAGGCCGGACGAATTCTTATGAATGCTCGTCCGAACGGACAACCTCAATTGGTACCTGTACCTTGGTTATATAGTCCATTGTTAACTCCTTCTGGTGATCATCCGGTTACTCGAAATATCAATATGGTGCGTGGGGATTTTACATGTACTATTGACACTGTCGGTTCTGAACTTAATTTGAAAAGAACGGTGTTATTAACTACTTCGCGTTATACAAAGCTAAATGGTACACCTGTTTTTGTTACAATGGCTGATTTTAATAAGAAACCGGTTCAGGAGGAATTTAGTGCTTCTTTTATGCCTACAGCTATAATAGAAGAAGGTGTTTTTACATCCGTTTTTCAGAATAGACCAGTACCGAAAGAACTAAATTATGCATCATCTAAGGTTAGGACTTCAAGTTTGCCAACGCGATTAATGGTCATTGCTGATGGTGATATAATCAAAAATGAAGTACGTTTCAAAGAAAGTAATCCCAGAATTACACCATTGGGATATGATGAAGGCTCTCAGCAGGTCTATGGCAACAAGGATTTTATTGTGAACGCGGTTAACTATCTGTGCGACGATGATGGTTGGATGCAATTAAGAGGTCGTCATTTGACATTGCGATTGCTTGATCGTGCAAAATTATCTCAGGGCACAGCTAAATGGAAATGGTTAAATGTTGGACTACCTGTTGTTTTGGTAATATTCGGTAGTTTATTATTCATTGTTATCAGAAAGAAGAGATACGGTAAATGATACGTTAGGATAAGTTTTTAATAAATCCATTGATATTGTTAAAAACTTATGAAAAAAGGATTGAGGTGGCTCTATAATGATGTATGTATTTTAGTATCTTTCGGCTTGTAAACAGATATGAATAAAAGATTTTATTAATCTGTCTAATTAACTGTTTTTTTGATATATTTGATAAAAACTTAAATATTAGAATAAATGAAATTTGTAGTTTCCAGTACAGAATTACTTTCGCATTTACAAGCTATCAGCCGCGTAATAAGTAACAAAAGTACTTTACCTATCCTCGATAATTTTTTATTCGACTTAAAAGATAATAAGCTGGTTTTAACAGCATCAGATTTAGAAGTGACAATGGTAACTTCACTTGATCTGGAAAATTCCGACGGAGAGGGTATAATTGCTTTACCTTCGCGTATTTTGCTGGAAACCCTGAAGAAATTTCCTGAACAACCCTTGAATTTCGATATTAACATGGATAACTATGGTGTTAGTATCATTACCGAAAAAGGTAAATTCAGTGTTGTTGGTCAAAATGGTGAAGATTTTCCTGAATTACCAAATCTGGATGGAGACAAAAGTTCAAGTCTGCAAGTATCTGTTGATTTGCTTCAAATGGGGATCAACAAAACTTTATTTGCTACAGCCGATGATGAGCTTCGTCCGGTGATGAATGGTATTTTGGTTGAGTTGTCACCGGAAAATATGACATTTGTTGCTTCCGATTCTCACAAATTGGTTCGATATCGCAGAATGGATGCAAAAACTGATTTTGAGGCCTCATTCATTCTTCCTAAAAAACCGGCTGGTTTATTGAAGAATGTATTACCAAAGGAAACAGGTGACGTGGTTGTAGAGTTTGATGACAAAAATGCATTCTTTACTTTGCCTAATTACAAATTGGTTTGTCGTTTGGTGGAAGGAAATTACCCAAGCTACAATGCTGTAATTCCACAGGATAATCCATATAAGGTAATTATTGATCGAAGTGAGTTCCATAATACTTTGGGTCGTGTTTCTATTTTCTCTAATCAGGCAAGTAACCTGGTGAAATTGAAGATGGCAAATAATGAATTAACTGTTTCAGCTCAGGATATCGACTTTAGTATTTCAGCATACGAACGTATCAGTTGTCAATACGAAGGTGATGAAATGGAGATTGGTTTTAAATCAGGTTTCCTGGCTGACATTCTGGATAATCTTAATTCAACTGATGTAATTCTTGAATTATCAGATCCATCTCGTGCAGGGATTTTATTACCATTTGAAAATGGTGAAAACGAAGATGAATTAATGCTGTTAATGCCAATGATGATTAATGTATAATCCAATTATTGATATACAGATCCGCTTCTAATCAGGAGCGGATTTTTTTTGCTCTCTACTTAACTTTTAACTTTTCTTTAACTGTGTTTAACCCAACCTTAACCAAATCGTTTGGGGCTGTTTAATAAATTTGGATCAACAAAATGAATAAATAATAATTGTAAATCGAAAAGAAAATGAAACGGTTTGGATTATTAATACTAGTAGCAGTTTTGGGGAGTGCACTAACTATTGGTACATTCAATGTTTTAGACTTAAAAAGTAATCAGATTGTAAAATCAGAGATTGTTTCTGCCTCATCTCACGGTGGAATATTGTTTGATTTTAACCAACAAGGAGATGTTGACTCAGTTGAGTTCGACGATTTTTTTGACGATGTGTTACCGGTGGGCGAAATATCTACTTCTTCGCAGCTGTCATTCTTTAGTAATTATCATCAACAGATTTATGTATGCTCCTTTCTTACCTGTTTTGACAACGATCCGTTCAGTCAAATGTACAGGTCTTCAGTATAGAGTTTTCCAACTCTCATTTCATCAATTATCATTTTGTGCTTTTGTCTTTACAGGCAATGTTTTGTTAAACCTTTTAGCGTAAAAGAATATGTTAGAAAGTTGTAAAACTGTATTAAATGGTGTTCATGACGACAAGTTCCTTTTTCGTAAAGAATTGATTAAATCTCTTTCGTGGCTTGAGGCAGATGATCAGGTGAAGTTACAGGCTTGGGTCAGGAAGAATTTCTATAGTGAACACGCTGATATAATTGAAGAAATATTGAATACAAAGTACAATTTTGCTTCATAGCTACATCTCTATAGTATGTGTCATTTTATATGGCACATGCTTAACCTGTTAACATTTTCGGATAAGATCATCGTCTTGTAAGGGCGACTTACTCTTACTACCAAATGATTCTCATATGCACTAATTCTATTTCACTATAGGATTTCGAGTTTATATGTTATATCTGAATGTTATACTACGAGCTATGAGGTCAATTTTAGCAAAGTTTTTTAATCCTAATTATTAATAAAATCAGTTTAAAAAGACCTTTATGAAAAGAATTAATTTCTACCTGAGATTATTATTGTTGGCGGTTTTACTTCTGAATTTCAAACAGAATATTCTTGCCGCTGATATCAATTTGGAAATATATACACCATTTACTAAAGTGTCTGTATCTCCCGGAAGTACTGTGAATTATAAATTGGATGTAATTAATAATGGTGATCAAACCGTTAACGAAAACATCAATTTAACAAATATCCCGCGATCATGGACATTTACACTTACGGCAAGTGGTTTAAATATTAATCAGATTGCGGTGTTAGGCAAAGAGAAAAAAACTCTTGATCTGAAGGTGGAAGTGCCTTTTCAGGTGCGTAAAGGATACTACACTTTCTATGCAAAGTTAGGAGATAGAGTAAGTTTGCCTTTAACCATTAATGTTACTGCCGCAGGATCAAACGAAACTGAGCTTACCTGTGATCAGAAAAATATGGAAGGAACTTCCAAGTCAAACTTTAATTTTAATGCAGTCCTTAAAAATAAAACACCTAATCAGCAGAATTATGCACTCATGGCAACTCCGCCAAAAGGTTGGACTGTTTTAATTAAGCCAAATCATAAACAGGCAACTTCAACAGAAGTAGATGCAAATGGGACTAAAAATATTTCATATGAAATAAAAGCTCCTTATAATGTCAAAGCCGGCACCTATAAAATACCTGTAAAAGCAATTTCCGGTTCCACATCAGCTGAGATGGAACTGGAAGTTGTGATCACAGGTACTTATGAAATGTCTTTTACAACACCCAGTGGATTATTAAGTACCAATACTACTGCGGGTGATGAAAAGAAAATAGAATTATTGGTAAAAAATAATGGTTCGACTAAACTAAAGGATATAGAGTTAACTGCCAGTAAACCAAAAAACTGGGCAGTAACCTTTGATATTTCAAAAATCGAAAGTCTTGAACCTGGAAGTTCAGCAACAATTTATGCGACAATAAAAGCAGATAAAAAGGCGATTCCTGGAGATTACATAACAAATATAAAAGCAAAGACTGCAGAAACTAACCATGAGTTGTCATTTAGGGTAATGGTTAAAACGCCTATGTTAATGGGGTGGTTGGGTATCATCATTATTCTTGCTGCTCTTGGGGGAGTATGGTTTTTAGTGCGAAAATTCGGAAGGAGGTAAGTTATGGATCATTCTGTAATCCAATTGAATAATGTTACAAAAAAATATGGTGACTTCAACGCTGTAAATCAATTGAGCTTAACCATTGGCAAAGGAGAAATATTTGGTTTGTTGGGTCCTAATGGTGCCGGAAAATCTACTACCATATTAATGTTAATGGGATTGACGGAGCCGTCAGAAGGTAGCGTTGAAGTTTGTGGAATTAATTCAACCACACTTCCCATTGACGTGAAGCGAAAAGTGGGGTATTTACCTGAAGATGTAGGTTTTTATGATGATTGGTCGGGACTGGATAATCTGATTTATACTGCACGTTTGAATGGTTTGAACCCTCAGGATGCTAAGAAAAAAGCAAATGATTTGATGGAACGTGTTGGGTTAAGTACGCAAAAGGATAAAAAAACAGGTAAATATTCGAAGGGGATGCGCCAGCGCTTAGGATTAGCCGATGTTCTGATTAAAAATCCGGAAGTTATCATATTGGATGAGCCTACAACAGGTATTGATCCCAAAGGTGTGCAGGAGTTGTTAAACCTGATTGTAGAGTTACGAAACGAGCATAATATAACTGTTTTGTTTTCGTCGCATAACCTTCATCAGGTTCAGCAGGTGTGCGACAGGGTTGGGATCTTTGTTGAAGGAAAACTTCTGGCAGAAGGTAAGATTGAAGAACTATCAAAGAAACTCTTTACGCACGGAATGTATTTGATTGAACTGGGATTAGATGCCGATCATAAAAAAGTGCCGGACAAAGAAGTGTTGCAAAGTTTGTTGGAGCCACTTGATGGTATTCAGTCTGTAAAAAAAGAGCAGGAGCATTTTGCTATCGAATGTTCATCTGATTTATCATCGGGCATTGCTCAGGCAGTAATGAATGCAGATTACAAGCTTAATTATCTGAATAAAAAAGAGTATGGTTTGGATGCTATCTATAACCGATATTTTGAAGGAGGGCTATGTCATGTATAAATCACAGACAGTTAGTAATCCGTTTTGGATAATGGTTGGAAAGGAAATCTCTGACACTGTTCGTAGCTGGAAATTTCTAATTATGGTTGGACTGGTGTTGTTGACCTGTCTGGGATCGCTGTATGCTTCATTAAGTGATTTTACTGAAGCAATAAAAGGAGCCAGTGCTGATGATGATTTTTTCTTTCTCAAGCTATTTACTCATTCTGATGGTTCAATGCCATCATACATTGTTTTTGTAAGCTTTTTAGGGCCTTTATTGGGTATCAGCATGGGATTTGATAGTGTGAATTCCGAACAAAACAAGGGAACGCTAAGTCGGGTGCTGGCGCAACCAATCTATCGCGATTATGTATTGAATACAAAATTTACAGCATCTCTGATTGTGTTGAGTTCATTGTTTCTGGCTTTGAGTTTCCTTGTTTTAGGTTTTGGTTTAATCTTTTTGGGAATTCCTCCAACAGCTGATGAATTTATGCGAATATTTATCTTCTCCATTGTAAGTATTGTTTATGTCGCATTCTGGTTGAATTTGTCCATACTTTTTTCAGTGAAGTTCAGGCAAACAGCAACTTCTGCATTGGCAGGGATATCTATATGGCTGTTTTTTACCATCTTCTATAATATCATCGTCAACTTAATTGCAAAGGGACTGGCACCGGTAAGATTTGTTAGCGAGAATCAGGTTGTTAAGTTTCAAGGGTTCATACAAAACCTGATGCGTTTTAATCCGGGTCAGTTATTTAATGATGCTACCACAACTTTATTAAGACCATCTATCAGAAGTCTTGGACCTTTAACAACAGAACAAACAATAGGTGCCATACCTAATCCATTGCCGTTAGGTCAGAGTTTGATGTTGGTATGGCCACAGGTTACTGCATTGATAGGAGGAACTATTCTGTTTTTCGCTATTGCCTATACATTGTTTATGCGTCGTGAAATACGCTCAAGATAGATTGCTTTAAATGGTTTCAATTTATGTTGAAGCCATTTGATGTTTAAGTTTTAATTATGATGAATTCTGTAAGTGAAATAATAAATCAAACTAAAAGTAACAATGGACATTTCTGTTAAAAACGTTACAAAAATGTATGGTACCCAAAAAGCTTTGGATGATCTTTCATTTGAAGTAAAAACAGGTGAAATACTTGGTTTTTTGGGACCCAATGGAGCCGGAAAAACAACCACAATGAAAGCAATAACCTGCTATATTTCACCTAATGAAGGAGATATTCTTTTGGGTGGAACTTCTGTGGCTAAATCTCCTGATCTGGTGAAGAAAAGTATTGGGTATTTGCCCGAAAGTAATCCTTTGTATCTGGATATGCCTGTGATGGATTACCTTGCTTTTATTGGTGAATTACAAGGTGTAAGTAAGGAGTATATTGAATCTCAGGTGCAAAAAATGGTTCGTATTTGTGGGTTAAACCTGGAAAAACACAAAAAGATAGGCGAGCTATCCAAGGGATTTAAACAAAGAGTTGGTTTGGCTCAGGCTTTAATTCACGATCCTGAAGTATTGATTTTGGATGAACCAACTACGGGACTCGACCCTAACCAGATAATAGAGATTCGTGAATTGATAAAAGAAATTGGTAAGGAGAAGACGGTTATATTAAGTTCTCATATACTGGCAGAGGTGGAGGCTACCTGCGATCGTGTGTTGATTATCAACAAAGGAAAGATAGTTGCTGATGGTACACCTGAATCACTTCGTAAAAAAGCTCAGGGTAAAGAAATTCTTAAAGTAGGTGTGAATGCCAATGATAGGAATGAAGTGTTTACATCAATGCAACAATTGCCCGAAGTAGATTTGGTGTCTTTTATTGACGATAGCAAACTATTTGAAATTGAAAGTAAGGTGGGGATGTCATCTGTAGAATCAATATTCAGGATGTGTGTTGATAAAGGATGGTTTCTTACACAACTTACTCCGGTTGAAAAGAATCTGGAAGATGTATTTAGAGAACTTACCAAATAACAGAATCAGTATTGCTTAAACAAATACATTATGAAGCAAATTTGGATTATAACTAAAAAAGAACTCAAGGGGTATTTCGATTCCCTAATGGCATATATATTAATAGTGGTGTTTTTAGGATTAAGTGGATTTTTCACCTGGCTATATGGTAGTTTTGATGTGTTTTATATCAATCAGGCTACCATGCAACCATTCTTTAGTGTTGCCTACTGGACATTATTTATTTTTATTCCGGCTTTAACCATGAAGCAAATCGCCGAAGAATACAAAACAGGTACCATCGAATTGTTACTGACCAAACCGGTATCTGACTGGCAGGTTGTGACCGGAAAGTTTCTGGCAACCTTTCTGTTGATTGCAATTACTTTGGTATTAACCCTGCCATATTATATTTCAATAGCGTCTATTGGTCCCATTGATCATGGCTCGGTATTAACCGGCTATTTGGGCTTGCTTTTAATGAGTGCTGCATATATAAGCTTGGGAATATTTGCAAGTAGCATTACCTCTAATCAGATTGTGGCATTTCTGTTAGCATTGATTATTGGTGTTTTCTTCCAAATCTTATTTGGAATTATGTCCGGTGCATTTCCGGGAACAATTGGTGATGTGATTGCATACATGGATATGCAATATCACTATCATAGCATTACGCGTGGTGTAATAGATAGTAAGAACATCATCTATTTTGCTACAATCATTATGGCTGGTTTAATGGCCTCTGAACTTTCACTTGTTAAACGAAACATTAACTAATAAGAGTAATCATGATTGATAAACGTAGATTTAATTTATATATCATCCTGGTTGTAGGTATATTGATACTCGTTAATGTACTTGCCAATAGGTTTTTCTTTCGAATAGACTTTACCGAAGACCAGCGATACACCCTTAGTGAAACAACAAAGGATATACTTAACGGAATTGACGAGCCGGTAACCGTTACTGCTTATTTTTCAGAAGGTCTGCAGCCTCAGTTTGATCAGTTGCGCAAAGATTTCAAGGATTTACTAACAGAATACGCTACCAGATCAAAGAATCAGGTGGTATATGAATTTATTAATCCTAATGAAGATCCGCAGAAAGAACAAAAAGCGGTACAAGAAGGTATTCAGACAGTGATGATTCAGGATAGGGAGAAAGATCAGTCTACCACTAAGAAAGCATATATGGGAGCTGTGATTCAGATTGGTGAACAAACAGAGACAATCCCTTTTATTCAGCCGGGAGCTCAAATGGAATATGCATTAACAACAGCAATTAAAAAGATGATTGTGCCGGATAAAGCAGCTATCGGGTTTATAACAGGGCATGATGAAGCATCAATTAATGAAATGGTTCAGGTAATGCAGGGATTAGATGTGTTGTATGTACCTGAAGAAGTTACTCTTTCGGATAGCGTTAATTTAAGTAAATATAAAACATTGGCATGGATCAATCCACAGGATTCTATTCCAGCCGAAGCATTTAAGTATGTGGATGAATATTTAAATCAGGGAGGTAATTTATTTGTAGCTTTCAATAAGGTGGATGCAGAGTTGAATCGGGGGATGGGCTTTGCCAAATATACAGGAATGGCCGATTGGTTGAGAAAAAGAGGAATAACAGTAAATGAAGATTTTGTGATAGATGCTACCTGTGGTCAGATTAATGTGCAGCAACATCAGGGAATGTTTACTGTTAATCGACCAATCAGTTTCCCATATCTTCCTGTTCTGTCAAAATTTGCCGATCATCCTGTTACAAAGGGATTAGGGACAATGATGATGCAGTTTGGTAGCTCAATAACTTATACTAATGATTCTACCAGAAATTTTACTCCATTGGTTTTTACTTCTGAAAAATCTGGAACGCAAGCCAGTCCTGTATATTTCAACATCGATAAACAATGGGCTCAAAATGATTTCTCTTCACCTAAGTTAACGGTAGCTGGTTTACTGGAGGAAGGTAATCATAAGATCATAGTAATTAGCGATGGTGATTTAGCTATTAATGGCTCAGGACAAAATATGCGTCAGGTGCAACCTGATAATGCAAATTTTGTTGTCAACGCAATTGATTTTATGAGTGATGATACAGGATTGATTCAACTCAGAAGTAAGCAGGTTAAGATGCGTCCTTTGGAGCAACTGGAAGATGGAGATAAGAACTTTCTGAAAATACTCAATTTTGTATTGCCACTCATTATCATTCTTGGTGTTGGTGTTTACCGTTATCAGAAAAGGAAATACGTTCGACTAAAAAGGAAAGGAGAGAGCTATGTTTAGAAAACTGAATATAAAGTTACTGGGACTTGTTTTTTTAGGGTTGCTAGTTGTTACTGTACTGGTAAAAGTTATTGATGGGTCAAAGGGTATCAATACTTTAAAAGATGAGTTATTTAGGGTAGATGAGACTAAAATAACATCTGTGATTATTCAACCAAAAATGTTAAATGGCAAGCCTATTGAGTTGAAAAAGGAGAATGATAGCTGGAAAGTGTTGTATGAAGGTAAATCTTATCAGGGAGATAAGAGTTTGATTGAAAATTTGATACATCAGGTAAATGGATTAAAACCATTACGTCTGGCAGCTCAAAACAAGGAAAGATGGGTTAATTATAAAGTTACAGATTCATTGGCTACGAAGGTTCAGTTAATGAATTCGGGAGGTGAATTGGCAACATTATATATTGGTAAATTTTCCTATCAGCAACCCAAACAAACTGCAATGATGCAACAAAATCCGTATATGCAGCAAAGAGGAACAATGACGACCTATGTTCGAAGTGGTAATGATTCGGAAATATATGCAGTTGAAGGATTTTTGGGTAGCTCAGCAAACAGAGATGCGAATTCGTTCAGAGATAAGACAATTGTGAAATTAGATAAAGAAAGCATTAATAAGATTGATTTTGCAACACCTGAAAGTTCTTTTACCATGGTAAAGAATGAGAATACATGGATGGTTGATGGAACAGCATTAGATTCAACAAAAGTTGCAAAATATTTAACTGAGTTATCATCGTTGAAAGGAACTTCTTTTAACAATAGTAATAGTAGTAATTATACCCATAAGCTTACTATTTTTTCTGATAATGGAGAGAATATTGAAATTAATGTGAAAATTAAGGATGAGGATGTTATCTTAAATTCAAGTCAAAATTCAGGTTCAGTTTTTAAGGAGAAGAAAGACCGAATTTTTAAGAAGTTATTTGTTTCGAGCAATGATCTGGAAAATAAATAAATTCAATTTTACTTCCATAGATAACCGTCTCTTATAAGGGACGGTTTTATTTTATTAAGAATTTCATAATGACAGTTTTTTAGTATGTGGGATTTTAAATGTAAATAAAAACGAACTAAAAAGTTTCGAAACGAAATTAAAAAATGCATTTAAGTTATAAATGAAAAACAAAAATCTGTTTATATTTACACATCGTTAAACTAAACTAAAAATCATGTCAAAGGAAAGCGTACAACAATTACTGGACAAAGGAGGTGACGATAGACAATTTCGTATTAAATACGATAACACCTTTTCAGAAGAAAAATTTGTAGAATTAGCCAAAGAAGATGGCTTTGATTTTACAGTGGAAGAATTAAAAGAAGTACTTCGCGAGAATGGCGATAACTTCGAGTCATATGGTAACCCACCAAAAAAGGGCATTTGGGTATAACTGTATTCAATGGTTTAACAGTTAGTTTTATGAGTATTCATAAAAAGACTAATTTAACATTCAGGACCCATAAGTAATCTGCATTATAATGGGTCCTGATTTATTTTATCCAATAGTCACAATTCATCTCAGTATCATCAACTATTGCACCTAGTTTTTTGTAAAAGTTAATAGCATTTTTGTTCCAACCTGATACTTGCCAGTGAACCTTTTTACAATTATCAACTGTTGCTTTTTCAATAACAGATTCAATCAATTTTTGACCATAACCATTTCCCCGGTAAGGAGGTTTTAAGTACAAATCATCCATGTATAACGATTTGCCGGTCCAGGTGAAGTAAGCATAAAAGTATGTAGCATATCCAATTATTTCTCCGTTATCTGTTTCAAGAACGAATCCATTTATGTACTCCGATTCTTGTTCCATTTGTTCAACTGAGTTTTTCATTCGATCAGCTGATTTTTGAAAGGAGGCAAATTCTTTAAACATAGCTATCAGGTGGGTATAGTCTGATTTCTGTATAGGTCGTATATCAATATTCATTTAAGTTTCATAATTAATAATAACATTAAGTACCTTTTAGCACTAAATTCTTCCAAATTTAGTAAAAGAAGCTATGTTATTTTAAACGATATTTTTTAAAAAAATTAAGATTAGGAAATTATAAAAACATGTAAAAACTTATAAGAACAATAAACTTATGCTTAGCAAGCCATCTGATCCAATAAATTGATATCTATCAAGCCATATTTCAGACTATAAAAGATTAGTTCCATTATATTCTTGCAATGCGTCTTTTTTAATATGTTTTCCTTGTGTTTATCTACAGTTCTTTCTGAAATAAAGAAACGATTGCTGATTTCTTTTCTTGATAATCCTGCACAAAACACTTTTAATAATTGAACTTTCCTATCTGATAAATCAGAAGGCAAACCTGAAGCCTGAAGAGAGACACCATTCACAATCTGTTTTGAAAGTTTAATGATCACTTTAGGTGAGAAATAGCTTTCACCTTTTAGCACTGTTTCTGTTGCTGTTACCAAGTCTTTAGAAGATGTGTCTTTAAGAATATAACCATTAACCCCTGCTTTAATCATATTTTCAATAAATTCGATACTTTCGCTTGATGAAATGGCTATAATTTTGATATCAGGAAATTGCTTTTTAATAAACATTGTTGCGGTTATTCCATCGGTTTCAGGCATAAGTATATCCATGAATATCAAATCGATTGATGAATCTTCTTTAATATATTTGAGAATATCTTTACCATCACTGAACTCAAGTAATCTATATTTACCTCCTGATAGATCTAATGTGTATCTAAACCCTTCTCGTATCAAAGGGTGGTCATCTACAATTGCAAGGGTGTAATTCATAAAATTTGTTTTCAATCATTAATTAGTTTAGTGATTACGTTATGTCATAGAAACAAATTTTGGATGATTTGGATCATTAAAAATGAAAAAATTTAATAATGTATATATATGCAAAAGTTTATAATAAAATTAAGTTCTCAATTTTATTAAAATCAACCTAATTTTATCATTTAGAAAAGGAAAGTTCTTGTTGCAGCAATGATAATAACAGATGAATTCTAAACCTCAAAATGTATGTTTATTTTGAGGTATACAATTAGTATGAAAATGTTAAATAATTTTCCAATTGATTAGTTACAGCGAACTTTGTTACGAACCAATGCATATTGTGTATTTCCAATTTTCCATCTGCCAGACTTTAAATAATTGATGTTATAAACGTTGGTACTTGTTTCGCCATTATCATACTGTAAAAACACGGCGGGCTGACCTTCGTAGGTAATTAATTTCCACGTACCAGTTTCGCGCGAGCTGGATGCACCACCTGCATATCCACCATAATTGCCCGATACACTAAACGAACCGTCGTAGTTGATCGAAAAACGACCATTAGGGCAAAAATTAACATAGGTAATGGAGCTTGCAAGATTGTCGCTAACGTATGAAGAGCGCTGGTAGTATACTAGCTGACTTCCTGATATCAAATTAAGTACTTCCTGGTTCTGGTTATTTTGTGTTTGGTATTGTGTGTTGTTATTTTTAGCTGTTTGATTATTCTGTTGTAGCTGTTCACTACCTGAATATTGATTTTGATTATTAGCATACGTCTGGCTAAAATCGACCATGTAAGGAGTTAAATCAAGGTTGGCAATGTAATGTACGTCAGCTAGTTTATAGAACGATTCATTACTTCCTACTGAATTTAATGTAAGGTTGGTTCCCTGTAAGGTAGCCGTAAAACCAAATGGTCCATTCATGCCATAAATAGTGCCAACCAATTGATTGTTATTTAATTGGGCTTTAATAGCAAAGTTGGTGCCAGCAGTAGAAAGCATTCCATGATATTCTTTATCCATTTTTTTAAACTGCAACGAGATGTTATTGCTATTATTCATGAATGTACCCTCAAAAGAAGAAGTTTGGGCATTCATCACTAAACTTATCAGCAATGCTGTTAGTAGGGTCAAAGTCTTTGTCATTTCTTTTTTTCTAAAGAAACTATTAATTGGGCTTATTGTTTTAAATAAAACATCTGTTTTTTATTGTTGTGTTATTGATATTGCGATTGGTTTCAAATATTTTCGCCTGATTTATAAAATCTTGTTGTGGGATAAGCAAAGTCAATATCAGAATGTTGTTTAAACTGTTGGAGTATGTCTTGCCAGATCTCATCTTCAGAGCCTCTCCGACGCCTTGGATTGCATAAATAACGAATGGTGAGCTCTACACCCGAATCTTTTACTTTTGTATAAATAATAGGTGTGAGATTTTTATAATAAATCATATAGTTTTTACTTGCTTCGAAAATATCTTTTTCAGCCCCTTTGCTAATATGTTCAGCATGTTGGCTAATAATTTCCAGAAGAATATTTTTTGCTTTCTTCCAATCACTTTCAAATGTTAGCAGAACGGGAATTTCATTCCAGATGTATTCAAAAGCTGTACTGTAATTAGCTTGCGATTCCAACAGTACTTTGCCGTTTGGGATATGTATTATTCTACCTGTACTTTGGTCGGCATCAACCCAATTACCAATTTCAAGTATGGTAAATTGAAAAAGTCGAATATCAATTACATCACCGGCATGTTGTCCGATCTGAATTCTGTCTCCAACAACAAAAGGTTTGCGAAAAGTAATAAAGAACCAGGCTGCAAGGTTAGTTAAAGGATCTTTTAAAGAAATAGCCAGACCAGCAGAAAATAATCCCAGAAAAGCGCCAAACTGTTTGAAAGCATGCATCCATATACCGGCTATTAAAACAAAACCTAACAGAGGAATGATGATAGATAAAGCTCTTTTCCACTGGTAGCGAATCTTAATGTTTTTATTTTGCCGCCACACTATTTGAAGAATAATTAAGCGAAGTAGCCATAAAATTAGTATGGTTATTACAGATACTATTATTTTATTCAGACTTGCATCGCTAAGTCCGATATTCTCGTTTAAATAACTTTCAAATGTTTCCATTTTCGTAACTGATAATGATGCTAAAAAAAGTTACGAAATAGTTTTTGCATTTTCAGTTGGTATTTAATTTGTATTATCAATATTTAGCACGGAATATTATTCCGCGCCACTGGATGTCTATAAAATACCTTTTTAAGGTTTTGAGCATGGAATTTAAATTTTTGCTTTTGATTGTTCTGCGCGCAATTTAAGTTCATGGTTCATTTGAATAAAGCTTTGTTTTGTGTCTTCATACATTTTCTTTGGGAAAAGGTGTATTAAAAGACCAGTAAACCTTTCAGATTGTTCCAAAGTAGTAGTTCCATTTGTGTTGGTTTTTAGATGAAATTTATGTTCTCCATCAAATAATCCTTTTAAGCCAAGATGCCCCAACCATTTAAATTCACTATTCTTATCATACTTTAAAACAGTAGGTTTAAAGATCATGTTATTCAGCTTAACTGTTATTCGGTTGCCGGTTTCAACTTTTCCCGAAAGAGATTTGATAAATGGATTCCATTCAGGATAACGATCAAAGTCGGTTAGGATTTGCCAGATCAATTCGGTGCTTGCATTGATTTGTACAGATGTTTTAATATACTTTGCCATAACGATTAGTTTTAAGCAAAGTTGGGGCAAAAATGAGCTGACACTTTTGACAAATGTCAAGAACTCTTTTTATTTCGTATTCTGCTAAAAGTTTCAGCTGACATACCTAACATTGATGCAATATATTGAAGGGGTACCTGATTAAATAACTCTTTGTTCTGCTGAAAAAATTGCTCATATCTTTCTTCAGCTGTCAATGAAAGGTGATTAAAAACACGATCTTCCAGTGTAATAAAACATCCTGCAATAAATTGCTTTTCCATTACAGGCCAATTAGGAAGAATCTTGTTAAGAAGATTATAATTATCTTTTTCTATGGTGAATAACTTACAGTCTGTCAAAGCCTGCATATTATACCTGGCTCTTTGCTTAAATATAAAACTGTTTAACTCAGTGATAAAATAACCCTTCGTAGAGATCCATTGTGTAACTTCCTTATTATTAAAGGTCGAATATATCCTTACATATCCACTTTGAACAAAACTTAGTTTATCACAATATTGCCCAATTTTTAAAAAGTAATCGCCCTTTTTAAGTTCAGTTTCTTTAAAAAGGGCTGCTACTTTTTGCATATCATCTTCAGTAATGCCAAAATAGGTAGTAATGTATTTTTGTAAGTCTTTCATATATTACTAATGTAAGGTTATCAGTTAAAGAAAACATAGCAAATTGATCCACTTATTAAATAACATTTACATGATTATTCAGTTTTGGTTTTTCAAGTATCTTTTATGAGAATTCTTATTTTTCTAAAATGTGTTCTTTTATTTCTGGTTTATAACTTCTTAACGATGGCAGCAAAACCACCACCTTTAGCCATTTTAATAGTTAATTTTTTTGTTGAGTCAACTTCAATTTCACGTTGAACGGCATGCGATGGATATTCATTGGAATCAGAAGCGTCTTCAAATAGAATAGCTCTGTATTTTCCTTCTTCTAAAAAGCCTAAATCGATGGTTAGTTCGCGTTCATCTGCATCAGTCATACTTCCGATATACCAGTCATCACCTGAACGTCGCGCTATTGTAAGATAATTGCCGACACAGGCATTCAGTACTTTAGTATCGTCCCAGGTAGTTGGTATAGCCTTCAGAAAATCTAAACCAACACCATTCCGGTATCTGTCAGGAGAATCGCAGAATACGGTAAAAGCACTTTCGTAAACAACAGGCATTGCAAGTTGATGACAACGGGTCGACATCACCATTGGAGCTTGGTCACTGGCTTTATCTTCTGTTACAAACTGATCGGGCCTTACATTATTAAACGAGACCGGCGTGTAATCCATTTCGCCCAATAATCCACGTGTGAAAGGAAGTGTAACGTTATGTTCAGGAGTCACATCGTGGCTCCATTTATTATATTCGTTACCCATTACACCTTCACGGGTAATCAAGTTAGGATAAGTCCGACTAAAACCTGTTGGTTTATATGCCCCATGAAAATCAACCAGCAAATGATGTTCTGCAGCTTTCTTAACCAGTTTATGATAATATTTAACCATTTCCTGATCCTGACGATCCATAAAGTCTATCTTAATTCCTGCAACACCCCATTTTTCATATAAAGCCAAGGCTTCCTCCATTTGTTTATCCATCGATTTCCAATGTCCCCAAACAATTATTTTAACATTCCTGGCATGAGCATATTTAACCAATTCTTCAATGTTAATTCCGTCAATACAAGTTGTGATATCTGCATCCGTATTTGCATCACCATCTGGTCCGAATGGTTCCCCGTACCATTGCCAGTCTACAATCTGATATTTCCACCCCATTTCAGATGCAAAGTCAATATAATACTTCATTGTTTCTTGGTTTGGTCCCAATACAAAATCGGCACCCGGGGCATATTTATTGCTCCACCACCAGTCCCAGGCAGAAGCTCCTGGTTGAATCCATGAAATATCGTCTATTGCTAAAGGCTCGTTTAAATTAGCGATGAGGTCCGATTCAATTAATTCACCTGGTTTACTAGCCAACATAATGGTTCGCCATGGAGAAAGTGCTGGTGTGTTGCGAATAACACAAATCGAACTATCATTAGGAAGTGGAGCTAAATCGGTGGTAACAGTGTTTTTATTTGATTCATCTGTTCGTAAAAAAGCACCAGACCAATCAGTAAGGTTAGCTTCTGTAATAACCACATAATTTTTGTTTGTGGTTTCTACCAATAATGGCATACCGATTAAATGTTGTGGTTGAATATCGCTTATTTTACCTTCTAAAAATGGCTGTTCCTGAGATGATTTATACGTTTTGTAATCGGCTCTCCAAATCGTAAAATTGTCTTTAAATGCAAACTGAGTTTTTTCAATGGTAATTTCAATTTTAGATAATCCATCTTGTTCAGGGAAACCATATCGAATAGCAATACCGTCGTTGTAGGCGCGAACATACAAATCGATAATTATATTACTTCTTATTTCTTTAAGTTGAAGCTGTAATTCATTAAAATGATCTGTTACTGATTTTCGCTTTCCCCATACGCGTTGCCAAGTATTATTGACTGTTCTTTTTAATACTTGTGTTACTTCAAAGTTTTCTAACTTACCAAATTCCTTAAGAGTGATAGATATTTTAGAATTTTCCAGGATAGTATCGTTATTAAAAATAACAGAATATTCTAAACCGTTTTCGTTACTTACAATTGCATTAATATTGCCATCAGGTGAAGAAAGATTGCTTTTTTCTGTTGTTTTGCAAGAAGAGAATATAAATAAGCTAATGGCAATAAATAAAAAATGATTGCTTTTTGTGCTGGAAAGAATGGATTTCATAAAAACAGCTGATTAATAATTAATTTTTATGACTTAAAAGTAAATGCTGAATTGATGCTTTCCAAAAGTTTGTTTGGTATTATTCAATCAAATACCAATGAAATCATTTTCTTATTTCGAGTTCAGAAAGATCAATGTCTCCTTCCAAAACCATTACAGCATAAATAGGTACACCTTTTTTTAGCACTTTGTGATATGAATTTAATTTTTAATTATTTTGCCAATGATTTATTAATCAAGAAATTGGTTTTATACAATTAAGAATTATTTCATCAGATGAAAATCCATTATAGTTATCAACTTCTTCTTGAAAGATTTCATCTTTAACAATAAAGCCTATTTTCTCCAGCCTTTTTTTGAGGCCGTTAACTGAATATATTCTAACATGATCCCACTGACCAAAATGAATGGTTCTTTCATTTGGATCTGTTATTTCATAGTTTTCATAGTTTTCACCATCCTTAAAAGGAGTCTGAATTATACAAAATCCACCAGGCTTTAAAACTCTGTATAATTCTTTCATTGCTTGAATATCATTTGGGATATGTTCAAGAATATGATAGCAGATTATTAAATCAAAACTGTTATCATGACAATTAATATCCGTAATATCATATGATTCATCTGAAATAAAATCACCTGATAAATCTGATGTAACATAGTTTTTACTTTTATTTTTCATTGCCCTGTAAAAACTACGGGATGGTGAAAAATCAAGAATTTTAAGATCCGCTAGGTTAAATTTATCGTTTAAATATTCCCATAACCTTCTTGTACGCTGTAAACTACCACATCTTGGACATATTTCATCATTATTAAGTGTAATTAAGGAACGAATTCTTTTTTCACAAATATTGCACTGAAAATTTTCTCCTTTGTAAAACAGATAATTGAAATATCTTGCAGGGTATTCAATTTTATGGATGAATTTTTTAGGGAGAATATGATATAAAATTTCTTTTATTCTTGAATACATTTCAATTTGTAATTTGAATATGAAAATACAAATAAATGAATATTATTTTGTTTGAAATAATCTTGTGCTATTGAAATCATTTTCTGATTTCTAGTTCTGAAAGATCAATGTCACCTTCCAAAACCATTACAGCATAAATGGGTACACCTTTTTTTAGGATTTTGTCACTAATCTCAAGATTCACAAGGTTCTCAAGTAGTTGTCTGTTGGCTTCCTTCCGGTTTTGATTGTTTATTTCTGCCATTCTCATTGATGAAGGAGCTCCTTCTCCAATATCAATATCCAGGTTTTCATAAGTAGCATCTCTGAATATCATCTCAATTAAACCCAAAGGAATTGCTAACAGACCTAATCCATTTATCTTTTGACGTGCCTTTTTTGCAACCCATTCATTACGTATGGGTGTCAGTTTCTTTCCCTGGTAATAATATTTTAACTGGTAGCCTTTGGTAAAAACTGAGCTTGCATTAGTTACTTCAAAACCTATTACTGTATAATTTTTACGTTTGGCCCAACGTTTTAGTCGGTTGTTATCCGATTTATGAAGAATATCTTCAAAATATCCATAATATAGGCTGTCTGAGGAGTTAAAATGAATATCGTCAATGTTGGCAGTTTGTAATTTCGGTATCATTTTATGCGGTGTTTCACATGACGCACAAATAAATGCAATGCTTAGGATTAAAAAGGTTGGTTTCATATGATTCAGACAAGTATTGCTTGACTCACACTTATTCCAAACTCAATAAAAAACTGTATTTTTGTGCGCAAATTGCAATTTTTTAATGGTTCGATGCAAAAGAAGAAAGTAGTTATAGGTTTATCAGGTGGTGTTGATTCAAGTGTTGCCGCTTATGTGTTGAAGGAGCAAGGGTACGAAGTAATTGGCCTGTTTATGAAAAACTGGCACGATACAACCGGAGTACTTAAGGCCGATTGTCCTTGGTTGGATGATAAATTTGATGCACAGGCTGTGGCAATGAAACTGGGGATTCCTTTTCATGTGGTTGATTTAAGTGATCATTACCGCAAGCGTGTGGTTGACTATATGTTTGCCGAATATGAAAAAGGTCGAACTCCCAACCCTGATGTGCTTTGTAATCGCGAAATTAAATTTGATGTTTTTTTGGATAAAGCATTGGAACTGGGTGCTGATTATGTAGCTACCGGACACTATTGCCGTAAAGAAACCATTATTGTAGACGGAAAAGAAGTGCATCGACTTTTAGCCGGAAGTGATGATAATAAAGATCAAAGCTATTTTTTGTGTCAGTTAAGTCAAAAGCAATTAGCAAAGGCTATGTTCCCGATTGGGGATATTGTTAAGCCTGAAGTTCGTCGTATTGCTAACGAACTTAAGTTAGTAACGGCTCACAAAAAGGACTCACAGGGTATTTGCTTTGTGGGTAAAGTTGATTTACCTGTTTTCTTACAACAAAAACTGGAACCAAAACAGGGCCGTGTTTTTAATATTGATGCTCATAGCGAATTGTTTGTGCGTGACTGGTCAAAGGCTCAAGGGGAGAATCCAACAGACGAAGATCTGATGGAATTATCTCAGCCATATGCTTTTCATCCAAAATATGGTAAGAAAATTGGAGAGCATAATGGTGCTCATTTTTATACAATCGGTCAACGTAAAGGTTTAAATATAGGAGGTTTTGCAGAGCCATTATTTATCATCGGAACCAATGTTGATTTCAACCAGGTTTATACCGGAATGGGAAAGCAGCACCCGGGATTGTTTCGCAAAGTATTGCGTGTAAATGCTGATGAGATTCATTGGGTACGTGAAGATCTGGAGATGAAAGTAGGAGAGTCTCGCCGATTGAAATTGCGTATTCGTTATCGTCAACCCTTACAGACAGGTGTACTTCATAGACGCAAAGCTGGTATGTTTTTGGTTTTTGATCAGCCGCAGAGAGGAATCACATCAGGTCAGTTTGCTTCATGGTATGATGAGGATGAGTTGATAGGTTCTGGAGTGATTAGTTAATCAAGATAAAAGTAGTAAGGCAAAAGATCAAAGTTAAATGTTAAACTGTTAAGTTGTTGAATGGTTGAATTGGTATTATGAATAATTCAAATCATCAAATAGACAACTCACAATCTCAACTTTAAAGAGAAATTCCATGAAATCATATAATCCTGAAATGCATACAGCTGAACATGTTCTCAATAGAATCATGGTGAATATGTTTGGGTGTGATCGTTCGTTTTCGAATCATCTTGAGAAGAAAAAGTCGAAGTGTGATTATCATTTTGATCGGGCATTAACATCAGAAGAAGAACAAACTATTGAGGCAAAAGTGAATGAGGTATTAGCCCAACATGTTGATGTAAAAGGTTATGATATCTCGAGAGAGGATGCTCAGGTTAAGTTTAAACTGGATCGTTTACCTGAAGAGGCGGGTGAGGAGTTAAGAGTTGTTTCTGTTGGTGATTATGATGAGTGCTTGTGCATTGGTGATCATGTTGAAAATACAAAACAAGTCGGAGAGTTTATTTTGGGATCAACCAGTTTTGAGGAAGGAGTATTGCGTATTCGATTCAAGCTTAAAAGACCATAAAATTAAATTCAAAATCCAATTTTAAATATTTAAAGTAATTATCAATTAATCGATTGGTCGATTTCAATTGATTGAAGAATGTTATTAACAATTCAATCTACTTTTGACTTTTACCTTTATACATTTATCTTAAAACAATGTCATTTGACTATTTGGTTCCGGTTCATAAAACTTCATTTTAGTTGAGATACCGTATTTGAGGCAGGTGCTTTTAAAAACTTCTTGTAATCTTTTGCTATTGGGGGAACCACAGCCGTAATTTTCACCAAAAGTAGAAATGTATTTTTCTTTCATTCCCGGAAATTCTTTATCAAGCTTTTCATAGAAATATTCCCGCTGACCTTCGCGTATGGTCATTCCCATTGATGCAATAATATAAGCAACATTATTCTTTGCCGCCAGTTCAACCAATTGCCTGATATTTTCTTCGGTATCGTTAATAAAAGGCAGAATGGGCATAAGCGTTATACCTGCATATATTCCTCCTTTTCGCAATTGATTAAGTGCTGCAAATCTTTCTGAAGATTTGGGAGCGTTAGGTTCTATTCGTTTAGCTAGATCATTATCGGCTGAAGTAATAGTTATACTAACAGCCGAGTATATTTTACCAATTTCTTTTAGCAGATCAATATCGCGTGTAACCAGTGTTCCTTTGGTAATAATATGCACCGGAAATTTATGATGAGCAACAATTTCCAAGGCTCTTCGGGTTAATTTTTGTTTTGCTTCAATGGGCATGTAGCAATCATTCATTGATCCAAAACTGATGGTTCCTCTTTTCTTTTTCGACCGCAACTCCTTATGAAGTAGTTCCAGGGCATTACCTTTTATTTGAATGGTATCAAAATCCTGAATCTGATAGCACGTACTCCTCGAATCGCAATATATACAACCATGCGAACACCCTCTGTAAAGGTTCAGATTATATGAATTACCAAACCAGTGATCAGGCTGTTTAACCGTGCCTAATATAGTTTTTGCCTTGATTATTTGGGTCATCAGAAGAGCTTGAGGCTATTTAAACATGCCGGGATAGATAAACCATTCAGGTTTTCCTTCTCTTGCATTTATATCAGCCCAACTCTCTACATCGAACGTTATGGAAGTTGTAGCACATGTTGGGAAGTGGTAATAGTCTCCATCACTCAGATTGATTCCCAACATAGCTATCTCCGGATTATGACCAACCACCATAACCGTTTCATAATTATCGTATTTCTCAAGAAAACCTAGAAACTCTGAGGTTGTGTAACCATCGTAAATGAAACGTTGAAATTCAATTTGCTCTTCATTGTAATGAATATGCTTAGCGATGTGTTTGGCCGTTTGTTTGGCACGTTTGGCAGAACTTGATAAGATCCAATCTGGCATAACGCCCATTTTATTTAGCTTTTGTGCAATAATCTCACTATCGTCAAAACCTCTGGATTTGAGTTCTCGCTGATAATCGGTTTTGGTACTGCCAAAGTCTAATTGTTCTGTTTTAGCATGTCGCACTAAGATCAATCTTTTCATTCTTTTGTGGGTTTGGTTTCGGTTTTTTGCATGTGTTTTTCTCTGGTGGCCTGATCTTTTTCTAAGAGATATTTGTATGTGCTTACCTGTGCACGTAACGGAGGTCTGTCACTTGGGTCAAGTATGTTGTTCAGGTTGGCATCGATACGACGAACCTTAACGTTGTCTTTAAGTTGCATTTCCAGTATATCAAGTATCTCATTCTTCAAATCATCGTTTTCTATCGGGAAAGCCGTTTCGATTCGTCGGTTAATATTACGGTTCAGCCAATCTGCTGATGATAAAAACATTTCTTTTTGGCCATCGTTACCAAATACCCATATACGAGGATGTTCCAGATAACTGTCAACCAAACGTAGAACTCTTATATTTCTACTGTATGATTTATCAGGAACTAAACAGCATATACCTCTCACTATTAAATCGATTTTTACACCCGCACGGCTCGCCTCATACAATTTGTTGATGAGGTTTTTATTTTGAATGCCATTCATCTTAAGTAAGATATAACCTTTTTTGCCGTTTTTTGCTAGCTCAATCTCACGATTGATTCGATCCATTATATTTTTACGTAGATTGATCTTGGTAACGAGGAGTTTGTTCAAATGAGGTTTAGTCCTTTGATTGCTTAAATATTTAAATACATTCTCCATATCATCAAGATACTCATCGTTACAAGTGAAGAATCCATGGTCGGTATAAAGACGGGCTGTTTTTTCGTTGAAGTTACCGGTACTCAAATAGGCGAACGAACGTTTTCTAACTCCGTTAGCTCTTCTTAAAACAAGGGCCATCTTCGCATGAACCTTTAAGCCTGGTATGCTATAAATGATCTTGATTCCAGCACGTTCCATCTGTTGAGCAAAATAGATATTGTTCTCCTCGTCAAAACGTGCTTTAACTTCAACAAATACAGTTACTTTTTTATTGTTGTGAGCAGCTGCAATTAAAGCACTTACAACTTCGGAGTTATTGGCAACCCGGTATTGTGTCAGTTTAATCTCTTCTACCTTTGGGTCGGTTGCAGCTTCGTGTAAAAACTGAATTACATATTTAAACGAGTGATATGGATAATGTAAAACACGTTCTTTGCGTTTGATAGCCTCAAACATTGATCCGGCTTCCTCTAACTCAAAAGGAAGAATGGCTTTAGGCGCATTCCATACCAAATGTGGAGTATGGTGAGTTGGAAAGGTAAAGAAATCATGTGAGTTTAGATAACTACCTGTCGCAACCAATTCGTTTGAATTAATATCAAAAGTATCCTGTAGGTAATGCAACAAGTCGAGTGGAATGTTTCTATCGTGCAGAAAACCTGCTGGTTTACCAATTTTTCTCTTGGCCAGGTTTTCTTTAATCCGTTCAATTAAATCTCCACCAAATTCATCTTCAATACCTAAATCAGCGTCACGGGCCAGTTTGATCCCCCAGCTTCCAACAACATCAAAACCAGGAAATAGTTCCTGTAAATTATATCTGATTACATCATCCAAAAAAACAATGTGATGCTGGTTGTCAGCTTTGGGCAATTCAATAAAACGTGGTGCATCGCTGGTTGGCAGTTTTATCAGAGCATAGCGTGGCTTGCGAAACTTTTTAGATTCTTCGTTTTTAGTTTTCTTAAAAAGCTTGATGGCCAAATATAACCTGTTGTCCCTTAAGAAGGTGCGTGTTCCTTTGTTTAGGAGAACAGGCTGTACGTATGGAGTTAGTTCAGTGTCGAAGAACTCTCTGATAAACTTAAGATGACTGGGATGTGTTGGATAGCTTTTATAATGCAGAATTAATCCATTTAGATGCATCTGAGGCAAAATGGATTCTTTCAAAATCTGACTAAAATCAAGCCAGTGCTGCGCTACAATAGAGTTGATTTTTTCCAACGTTTTTTCAGCATCCGGAATATCGGGAAAACTCTGGGGGTCAGCTGCTGCATTACGATATTCAGCAACCCTTACTTTATAAAATTCATCCAGATTATTGGAATAGATTGCCATGAACTTAATACGTTCGAATAGAGGTAAACTATCATCTTTCGCCTCTTCCAAAACCCGATGATTAAATGATAGCCAGCTGATGTCACGATTGAAAAAATGTTGGGTCATATTCACTCAATTGATAGGCATTAAATTTATAAAAAAAGCCCTATTTTTAAGCATTCTTTGTAGTGTATTTAGCTTGATAAATGAAAAGAATTGGTCTTTTATCTGATACTCACTCATATTTTGACACACGATTTAAAGAATTGTTCAAAGATGTGGACGAGATTTGGCATGCTGGTGATTTAGGTGATATAAAAGTTCTGGATGAGATGCGTGCATTTAAACCTGTGAAGGCAGTGTATGGTAACATCGACGGTTCTGTAATTAGGCAGGAGTTGAATGAAGTGCTTGAATTTGAATGCGAAGGCTTGCAGGTGTATCTTATTCACATAGGTGGTTATCCGGGAAGGTATGAAAAACGGGTGAAAGCTGAATTAATAAAAAAGAAGCCCAAGCTTTTTATAACCGGGCACTCTCATATACTAAAGGTGATGTATGATAAAAATCTTGAACTCCTGCACATGAATCCTGGTGCTGCAGGGCGCTCTGGATTTCATGCAGTAAGAACAGCACTTAGATTCACTATTGACGGAGATGATATTAAAGATATGGAGGTTATTGAATTGGGACCCAAAACAGCTAATAGTCTCTAACTTTCAGCTAATAGCTTATAGCAAGGTTATTGTCGTAGTAGTTTCAATGATAAAACTTCCGGGTTGGTTAGTTCAAGTTTCAGTAAGCTACTTCGATTGGCTCGTACAGGGCAGATGTCGATACCACCACGACGGGTATATATACAAGCTACCATCAATTCCTCCGGTTTGAACAGATTCCAAAGGCGTGTGTAAATCATCTCACAAATCTCTTCGTGAAAATGATTTTCGTTGCGGATAGAAACCAGATATTGAAGCAGACTCATTTTGTCTGGTGTTTGTTCTCCTTTAAGATAAATGTAGGCTGATCCCCAATCGGGTTGATTGGTAATTTTACAGTTGCTTCTCAATAGGTGAGAGCCTACTTTTAAATTTGTATTTGAAGTATACTTTAATAATTCAGGAGCCTCATTAAAATGATCAAAACTAATTTCTGATGCAATAGGTTCATCTTCTAATACTTGGTAAGCAGTAAAATCAAAAGGGCTGTTCGTTTCAATCTTGTCGAAAAACGAAACCTGAACTTTTGTTTTTAAAGTCTTATCTAAATCCTTTTTAATGATGTCAGTTACCAATTTGATTCCTTCCTTTGGATAGCTTCCATAGCGTTCCATGTTAAAGGAATTAAGATAAAGTTTTAATGATTTACTTTCGACCAAAAACTCATTATCCGATGGGTAAACCAGTTTTAATAAGCCCGTAACAGGTAACCCTTTCTCTGTAAGAAAACTCAATTCATAAGCATGCCAAACATCCAAACCAACAAACGGCAGGTTGTTTTCCTGCAAACCATATTGCTCACGGTTTAGTTGACGCGGCACAGCCAGCAACATTTCGGGAGCATAGTGTTGAGGGTAGGTGACTTGCTTGCCCAGGAATTTATCTTCAGACATATTATAAGTTGTTAGAGGTTAGAACGCTTCGCTTTTAGATGTTTGATAATAGAGGCTGAAAGCTATTAGCTAACAGCTAGCGGCTTATGTCAAACTCCGCTTTTTGATCCGAACAATTCAATATGTACACGTGGGCTATAACGCCAACCGTTGGCAATGCTCATTTCAAGAACCATTGGAGCCGACTTGGCTATTTCTTCACGGGTGGCCCCCAAGGGCATCAGCAGAATGTCATTTGAATGATAATCGGCTAATTGATCCAGGTATTCGCTTTGAATCTCTTTATAATCTTCTGGTTTTCCAATCACAAATTTCAACTGTAATTCCTTATCTGATTGATTACAAATGTTGATGTAGGATTGTAGTGCGCCAATATTGCGGCGCTTTTCGGCATGAAACTTAAAAGGACCGGCATCTTTCAGGTTGTAAGAGGCCAGCTTTTCTGCATTGGGCTCTGAATTACGCAATTTTGGTGAAATACTAAACAGATCAACCCATTGAGCAACTTCACTATCGAATAATGTTCCGTTACTTTCTATTGTAATATGCAGGTTCAATTCTTCTTTTATCTTTTGGCAAAGAACAGCTAAAGGTTTCTTTTGTAACAGAGGTTCGCCACCAGTAACTACAACATGCTTTACAGAACCGAGGTTGTGTTTAAGCCATTGAACTATCTCATCCACTTCCATTTCTATGGTTTGATCGGGATGAAAAGATGCATAGGTAGTATCGCAACGACAATAACTGCCGTCTTCCATTTGCCAGATGCAACGAAGGTTACAACTCGATAAACGAATAAATAGTGAGGGTACACCTGCCAGCTTTCCTTCTCCCTGAATGGTACCCGGCATCAATAAGCCTGTTTTGGGCTGATCGCTTAACGGATTACCATTTTTATCTTTCACAACCGGAAAAACTCCTTCGTTGGCTAAAACCAATTTACTCATCTTCACTTAAAATGCTTACGTTGTTTCTAATTGGGCTTTGAATTATAATGAAGTATCAATTACTCCGGCTTCAGCAAATGCTTTTGCTCTTAGTAGACAACTGTCGCAGGTGCCGCAAGGTTTTTCACCTCCTCTGTAACAGCTCCAGGTAAGACCAAAATCCACACCTAACTCTGTTCCTAAAGTAATTTCTTCTGACTTGGTCATATTCACAAAGGGAGCATGTATTTTAATAGGTTGATTCTTTTCAGCTCCCATTACAGTGCCTAGGTTAATGGCTTTTTCCATGCTGTCGATAAACTCCTGACGACAGTCAACATACCCGGAGTAGTCAACCTGGCTAACTCCAATAAAAATATTCTGTGCGCCAATAGCTTCTGCATAGGATGCTGCTACTGATAGAAATACCATATTTCGGGCAGGAACATATGTTACAGGAATGTCAGTTCGTGTAACATCTCCATTCTCGACTTCTATACTTTTATCAGTTAATGAAGATCCACCCCATTGATCCAGCTTTAAAGTAACAATTTGATGAGCTGCTACACCTGCCTTAAGTGCAATCGCTTTGGCAGAATTCAGTTCTTTATTGTGACGCTGACCGTAATCAAACGAAATAGCATGTACTTCTTTAGCCTTGCTTTTGGCATGATATAAGGCCACTGCCGAATCTAAACCTCCTGATAATAATACTACGGCTTTATCCATGATCGTATAATTTTGATGATGATATAAACCGGAAAGTCGTTGGTGAAGGTAAAACACACAAGGTGTCAAACGAGAAATGATATACAGATAACTGTACAAGGTCCTAGTTTTTTTTACCGACAGGATGGTTTCGAACTGTCCGATTTAAATAAATCGCTGCAAATATAGGAAAAGTTTTGTGTTATTGCAGATTGTCAGTTGAATGTAGTCAGCAAATAATATAGATTAACATCATATACTCAAAAAGGATATGTTTTAAAATTTGATTTCTATTTAAATATCATCAAATCAAATATATAATAAGTGTATTTGTAAGGTTGACTATAACAGGAGCTAAACGCTAATCTAGTATGCTAAATAAGTCTGGTATTGGACTTTGTATGAAATAAGTCATTCTTTTAAATGAACAATGTCATTATTTTAGCAACTTACTAAAATACACAACTAAAGAATGAAACGATTTACTAAACCTTTTATGATGGTAATATTAGCTTTAGCCGCTACATTACCACTTCAGGCACAACAAGAGCGTTCAGCTGTTGAAGACCAATACAAATGGGATCTGACTCCTGTTTATGAATCTGATGAAGTATGGGAACAGAAACTGGAGGAATTTAAAGAAGAGATGAAGAAGATCTCTGATTTTAAAGGTACTCTGGGAGTGTCAGCTGATAAATTATTAGCTTATATGACATACTCTGATAATTTGATGAAAGAAGGCTATCGTTTATATATCTATGCATCATTAAAGTCGGATATGGACTTACGTGACATGGATAATATGGCGCGTACTAAAAAGATTCGTGAGGTATTCATCAATTTTAGTCAGTTGGCTTCTTTCGTATCTCCCGAGTTGGCCGCAATATCTGATGAAACCATTCAGAAATTTTTAAAGGAGGAGCCTAAGCTTGAAATTCATCGACTTGATCTTGAAGATATTTCCCGTATGAAAAAGCATACTTTATCAGATCTTGAAGAGGCTTTAATGGCTAAAACCGGTATGATAACCGGAACGGCAAATTCTGCTTTCAATGTTTTTAGTAATGCCGAAATGCCTTGGGAGAATATGACCTTAAGTAATGGTGAAGAGATTGAATTAAACCGCACTGCTTTTAGTGTTCAAAGAGCATCTGCTAACAGAGAAGATCGCGAAAAAGCTACTAAGATCTATTGGGACAACTATTTGAAGTTTGAAGGGACTTATGGGGAACTTTTAAATGGAAATATTAAGGTAGATGTGTTTGGTGCCAAATCACGCAATTATGAATCAGCGTTGGAATCAGCGTTAAAACCTAATAATATTCCGGTTGAGGTATATCATTCGTTAATTGAGAATGTGAATAAAAACTTGCCTACTTTCCACCGTTATCTCGAATTGAAGAAACGTATGTTGGGTGTTGATACTTTAAAGTATTCAGATATTTATGCCCCAACAGTTAAGGGTGTAGAGTTAAAATATACTTACGACGAAGCGCAGGAATTAATCTTAAATGCTTTTAAACCTCTTGGAAAAGAGTATATAAGTGTTGTAAAGCAAGCTTTTGATAACCGTTGGATTGATGTTTATCCAAACACTGGTAAAAGAAGTGGGGCATATTCTAACGGTGCTGCATATGATGTTCATCCATACATTTTAATGAACTATACCGATCAATATAACGAGGTAAGTACATTGGCTCATGAGTTGGGACACACTATGCATAGCTATTATTCTAATAAAACACAACCTTTCGCCACATCTCATTATGCAACTTTTGTTGCCGAAGTAGCTTCTACTTTTAACGAGGTTTTGTTAAATGATATGATGCAGGAGAAACTTAAAGATGATGGTTTGAAGTTATCTCTCTTAATGAGCATGTTGGATGGCTTTAAAGGAACCTTATTCCGCCAGACTCAGTTTGCTGAATTTGAATTGAAAATTCATGAAATGGCTGAACAAGGTGTGCCATTAACCGGACAGAAATTCACTGAATTATACAGCGATATTTGTCGTAAGTATTACGGACACGATAAAGGGGTTTGTATGGTTGAAGATAACATCGGAATTGAATGGGCTGCTATTCCTCATTTTTACATGAGTTTCTATGTTTACCAATACAGTACAAGTTTTGTTGCTTCTCAGGCATTGGCATCAAAAGTGTTGGCTGGTGAAAAGGGAGCTAAAGAACGTTACATGGAGTTTATCTCATCCGGAGGTTCTGATTTTCCGATTGAGATTTTAAAGAAAGCAGGTGTTGATATGACAACTTCAGAACCTTTTGAACAAGCCATTGCTGCAATGAACAGTATTATGGATGAAATCGAAACTATTCTGAATAAAAAATAACAACTAAACCAATGAATAGGATGAGGCCTGGGCGTTATTGCTCAGGCTTCTTTATTATGCACAAAATTGTATAAGACAAATTGCAGAGATATTACAAATATGTAGGATCGCCAATTAAGTGGAAAGATTTATATTACTTTATATAGCCTTTAATCAGAGTCCTAAAGAGTTGTTCAATAAAACAATAATTATTAGGCACGTTATCTGTGGGGAAATAATGGAAAAGCACTGGAATAAATAATTTAATTACCCAATTCTATGATTAGCGGAAATGAAAATCTTTTACAAATTGCTGAAACCTATCCTGAAATAATTAGTGAATTAGAGAAACAGGGATTGGGAAACTATTTTAAGAAAGAGAATCTTCAGAAAATAGGAAAATTCCTCAGATTACATACTGTTCTTTCTTCCAGTAATATTGATCCCGATCTTTTTATTAAATCATTGAATGAGCAAATAACAAACGAAATGTCATTGGAGTTGGATAGATCCAGTCTTGATTTTTCAGCAATGTTGCCTTGTGGTTTGCGCAATCCTTTTAAAGAATTTTGTGAGTCGCATTTACAAAAGTTTCCCGACCAGTTTAATGATTTGAATATATTAATAGAAGGTAATGTTAATCACGAATTGTCGTATTATCCTTTATTGGACAGTATTGAAGATGTTGATGAATTGCCAGATGTGATTATGGCTTCGGATATCAATAATTTTTTTCATAAACCATTTGTTGAAAAATTCATAGAAAAAGGAGCTTTTGAAACCTATCAGCCTTACGAACTTAATTCATATCTTGAAAAAGTTAAATATTCCGATCCAAAGGGATATTATACGATG
This sequence comes from uncultured Carboxylicivirga sp., assembly GCF_963674565.1. Lineage (NCBI taxonomy): Bacteria > Pseudomonadati > Bacteroidota > Bacteroidia > Marinilabiliales > Marinilabiliaceae > Carboxylicivirga > uncultured Carboxylicivirga sp. The sequence goes on along the minus strand of NZ_OY771430.1, from coordinate 1,557,735 downwards.
TATACAGCCAATATGCTGGTTATGGTGGTGGATGAGGTAAAGTTGGGTAATCGTAAAATGCCTGAACAATGGTCTGATCTCTTATTGCCAGAGTTTGAAAACAGTATTATTATGCGTGGTGAAGATGACTTTTTTTGTAATGCTGTTTTGCTTCCGTTTTTTAAGGATGGTGGATTAGATGCGATTCGTGCTTTCGCAAAAAATATTGTAAATGGAATGCATCCTGCGGAGATGGTTAAATCTGCTAATAATAGAAATGGCGGAGAGGCAGCTGTTTACGTCATGCCCTGGTTCTTTTCAAAAAGAATAAAGAATGAAAATGTAAAAGTAGTTTGGCCAAAGGATGGTGCTATTGCCAGTCCGGTTTTTTTACTGGTGAAAAAAGGCAAGGCAAAGGAAAAGGAAGCATTGCTCAGGTTTTTAATGAGTAAAGAAACTGGTGAGTTATTGTGTGACCGATATTTTCCATCCATTCACCCTGAATGTAAGAATGACCATCTAAAGGAAGAAGTTAAGTGGCTGGGTTGGGATTTTCTGAGATCCTACGATATTGGTAGTTTAAAAGACGATATTCGCACAGCCTTTATGGAAGTGTGGACAAAAAAATAAGGCTTATGGCAATAAAACTGATAACAGTTTCCGGACCACCCTCTTCGGGTAAAACCTCGGTTATAATAAAGATGATTGAGAGTTTGCCGCATTTGAAAGATAGGTGTGGCGTGATAAAGTTTGATTGCCTGAGTGCTTTGGATGAAGAGCAATACGCCAGAAATGGAATTATTGCTCAAACAGGTCTGGCTGGTAATTTATGTCCAGATCATTATTTTGTTTCCAATATAGAGGCATGTTTTGTTTGGGCGCGCGAAAAGAATTTTGAGGTTTTGGTTACCGAAAGTGCAGGACTTTGTAATCGTTGTGCCCCCCATTTAAAAGAGGTGTTGGCTGTTTGTGTATTGGATAATCTAAGTGGTATTAATACACCGTTAAAAACCGGACCTATGGTTAAAATGGCTGATGTTGTCGTGGTAACAAAAAGCGATCTGGTTTCACAAGCTGAACGTGAGGTCTTTAGGTTCAAGATTCAACAGGTTAATTCAAAATGTAAGGTTTTGTTTATTAATGGTATCACCGGGCAAGGTGCTGATCGTTTAGCGAAACTGGTTGTAAATGCCAATGATTTTGAAACTTCAGAAAATCTGAAATTACGTTTTTCAATGCCCGCTGCATTATGCTCGTACTGTCTGGGTGAAACCCGTGTAGGTGAAGATTTTCAGATTGGATTAAATCGTAAAATTAAGTTGTAATGGAGCAGAAACGAACAGATCAATCAATAGGAATACTTCTGGATAAATTTCCAATGGTAAGCGAATTTCTTGCTTCGTTTAATCTCAAAATAGAGGATGATAGCTTGACTTTTGTTGAAATAGTCACCGGTTTACCATCGTCTTTTTTCGAAGATCAGGCTACTGATGCTCAACTACTATTAGAAATGTTTGAGGAGTTTATGATTGGTTTAAACGAGACTCAAACAGTTCAGTCTATCGAAAGTCTTGAAGTACTGGCCGGAATTGATAAAAGTGGAAAACCTGAAAAATTTAGTATTAAACTACTTCCCGGTGAAATAACCTGCATTGTTGGTCCAACAGGTTGTGGTAAAAGTAGGCTGTTGGCAGATATTGAATGGTTGGCAAATAAAGATACTCCAACCGGGCGAACTGTGCTGATTAATGGACAATCACCTGATGATAGCAGAATCGCACAAATGGGAGGGAAGCTGATTGCTCAAATCACACAGAATATGAATTTTGTGATGGATATGAGTGTAACTGAATTCCTGAGGATGCATGCTCAAAGCCATTTTATGATGAATGTTGATGAGGTGGTTGAAGAGGTTATTAAGCTGGCAAATGATCTTTCTGGAGAACCTTTTCAACCGGAAACACCTGTTACTTTTTTAAGCGGTGGTCAGTCCAGAGCTTTGATGATTGCTGATGTAGCATGTATTGGTCAGGCCCCTATTGTGCTTATAGATGAAATTGAGAATGCTGGAGTTAATAAAAAGAAGTCGCTTGATTTGCTCGTGAAGAAAGATAAGATTGTTTTGATGGCTACGCATGATCCTTTACTTATTCTTTTGGCAGATAAACGTGTTGTTATTAAGAACGGGGGGATGCATAAGGTAATTGAAACGAATCCTGTTGAACGGGAATTTTATTCAGAATTGGAGCAACTTGATAATAAATTACAACTCACCAAAGATTATTTCCGGTATGGAAATGAGTTAAAAGTAATTGGAGAAATATATTAGATAAGTAGCATTAGCAAGTCAATCTCTATGTTCCATAAACCTATTTAAAAAGTATATTTGCCCCACAACTAATTTGTTTCATGGATACAGCTTTGTATTACTTTTCGGGGACCGGTAATAGTTTAAGTGTAGCCCGATCAATTAAAAATAAAATAGAAGGAAGTGAACTTTTACCAATAATAGGGAGCCTAAAAAAGAAACCAGTAAAAGTGACTTCACGAAGAGTAGGTTTTATCTTCCCACTCCATTTTATGACTGTTCCTCGAATTATTAGGGAGTTTATAAAGGAAGCAAAATTTGAAAATACAGAATACATCTTTGTTATTGTTACAGGTTCAAATCCAAAAATAGGAAATGCACTTTCACAGATTGAAAAATACTTGAATGATGCAGGCTTAATACTCAATGCCGGTTATTGTATTCCAATGGTGGCTGCCCATTTTCCTTATGTGAAATTATCAAAGATAAAACAGTCTAAAACAGTCTATCACGAAGCACAGGAAAAAGTATTGAAAATAAGTAAAAGTATCCTTCAATTAAAAAATGAGTTTGACAAAGAAGTTGCAATTTTAGGTGATCTTAAGCTCTTAGTATCAAAGAAGCAGGAATGTAAAGAAAGCTTATTTACGGTTGGGGCTGGCTGTATACGATGCGGATATTGTATGCAGGTTTGTCCTTTTCAAAATATTAGATTAAACGGAAAACAAGTTGAATGGTTAGATAATTGTCATCAGTGTTTTGCCTGTTTGCACTTTTGTTCACGATCGGTGATTGAATACAAAAAGTTATCGGTAGGCAAACCTCGTAATCACCATCCTTCCGTTTCGCTGAATGATATTGCATTGCAGAGGCAGACTTCCGAATAAAATAGGGATCGGATCTTTATAAAAAAAAGGTAATAAAGATCCGATCCATATTATTTGATTTTTACTAGTCCTGTTAGGGACGTCTGTGGCAGCAAAGTACATATGTGCTATGCAAATAAGCAACGTAAATCAAAAGTTCGAAGGGCTGTATGTATGAATATCTTTTGAAGAATGTTGCAGTCAGAATGATTATCGATGCTTTAGTTAACTAATTGCCAATTATTAAATTAAACCACAAATTACACAGAACTCAATCATTGTTCCGCGTGGCAGAATTTAATCAGTGTAAATTTGCGTCATCTTTGGTTGAAAGAAAAGTAATGAGTTTTATAAAGTAAGGATCGGATCTTAATAGCTTTCTAAATATAAAGATCCGATCCTCGAAATTATCTTATAACTGAATTCGATTCAAATGCAATCCTTCCGACTGAACCGAGCGTGCAAATTTCACAGCTGGCAATCCATATACCATCATATAACCAATGGTATGATCTTCAGGAATATTAAACAATCCTTTTAATTCGGTTGCCACATTTTCCATCACTGCTTTTAAAAAGCCATTCCATAGTGTGCCAATACCCATTGAGTTGGCTAATAACTCAAAATAACTTAGTGAAATTACACAGTCGGCTACACTATTGCTGTTTGTTGCAGGAGCTGTAGCAATTATCAGATGTGGAGCGTCGCGGAAGATGACATCAATTCCTTTGGATTCCCATACTTGCTGAAAAGCACCATACATTGCTAATGATCCTTCCACTTTACCTTCTTCTTTGGCTTTTTTAATGGCATTGTAAACAGCTTCGCGCACTTTATCCATTTCGGCTCTGGTATAGGTTGCCGATAGTAATACCTGGTTTTTATTGTGACCCGTAGGAGCAAAAGCAGCACTTTCAATCAATTTTTGGATAGTTGATTCATCTAATTCTGCCTTTTTAAATTTACGAACAGAACGACGGGTTTTTATCATTCTTTCCATTTCTTCAGCCGAAGGTATCTCATTGGTAACTTCTATACTGTCTTCAGGATTCTTACCAAAGATAGAAAGAGCGCCTGTTGGGCAAACTGCCAAACAATGCTGACATTTAATACAGTTTTTCTCTTTTCCTTCTTTTATAACAGGTATCCCGTTTTTTCCATCAATAATCAAAGAAGGGCATTCCTTAGCGCATAATGAACATTGCGTACATTTAGCTTCGTCAATTTTAAAATCAAGCATGTTTTATTAGTTTGTTCGAGGCGCGAAAATAATGAAAAAGACCGGATCGAAAGATTGATTTAGGATTGATTAACTATTTATGATTACCTCCGGATTATCTTCTTCATCCGTACTCTTAAAATTAACAGCTTATTTGGTTACAATCCTCACATCATTGAATTGCTTCGGTCTTATTCCGAACTGCACAATTCTCCTCATCGAAAATCGATCAATCGACACATCAGGAAATTACTTGCGTCTTAGCTCATTCAACTATAACCGAGCTTCGCTTATGCCTTCTGCCTGTTTTACTTCTGCCTAGAATTGGCACCAGCCACTGCGTACATAATAAGCACTACTCTTAATCATAATTGACCAATCGTTACATTGGTTAATTGGTTTTCTCCAATTGCTCTTCCAGCAATGTTTTAAGCTGGTTATTATTGATGTCGAAAGGCATTGAATTATTTACCACCTTTCCTTCCTTATCAACTAACAAATAGTGGGGTATACCGGTGATATTAAACTTTGAAGTAAGAATATTCCATTCCTCAGTAGTTATCCTGTAATGTTCACCTTTTATATCCGGTATTGTACTTTCATATGTACTCAAAGGTGAAGTTTCATTGGTTATATACAGGAATACTACATCTTCATTTTGCATTTCATCTTTTAATGGCATCATTCTTTTAATCCCGTCGTGACATGGTCTGCACCAGGTAGCCCAGAAATCGACAAAAACAACTTTACCATTATATTTTTCTATCATTGAATTAAATAATTGTTTGCTTAGTGATGAAAGTGATTCTCCTTCAGTAAAGTTATGTTTGTTTTTGATCTCCTCTATTTTTTTTTGGAGACGATTATTTTGATTCACTAAAGGCGAAATAACCTGTTTATTGGTTAAGCTATTAAGTGTCTTCTCAAATAATGTTTCAGACCATACGGTTTTTTTTTCTGTATGGGCTAAACTCAAAGTGCTAATTTTAATAATGTCATCGGTTAAAGGTGTGGTTGGACCAAAAACAGAATTCATAGATTCAATACTGATGGATGCCGTGTAGGTGGCATGGGCCCATGAAATAATGTCGGCATAGGCAGTGTTAAAATATTTGCAATAATCCTCAATTTGCTTTTCTTTAGTTGAAATCAAAGGTTCTTTTGTCTCTTGTTGTTCATACGCTATAATGGCCTCTTTTTTATTCTGTTCATCCTGACTAAATACAATTCCCGTTTCTTCCATTTGTTTGAATAAATAACTCCAGTTTTTATTTATTGAAGCCTTTGTTAGGCTATTGGCGTAAGTAATACATTGATTTAAAGTCATTGCATAAGCATGGCAATAGATTGATATCGGATTATTTATCACCTTGTTTATTTCCTCAAGTGTTTCGGTGTCAATGTAATTGGTCTCAAATTGATGGTATTCTGTGTTATTATTAAAAACCACCTCAGGTTTCTTAAAATAGTATTGGGTTAAAAAATAAGCATTGTATAATTTGCCATCATTAATAGCTATTTGCATGAGTTTAGAGGGGGTGTTTGATGAATGTTTAAAAGATTCTAACTCTTTGAGATACAAAGAGTAATTATCGTTCAGTTTTTCAGTGTATTGTGAAAAGGTAAAATCATCATACGCGTTGTATCTTTTACTTCTTCCCCTGTGATAAGTTTCACCCTCGGTTTGTTGGCGTACATCTTTGTGAATGCCGAAAGTATAAGCTCCTGCTTCTACATATTTAGCTTCCGGTGAGGTGTCTTCTCGAATCATAACACCTATTTCCGGATGATGGTTGGAATTACTAAAAGAATTTACACAAGCTGTTATTTCTGCATCGCCATCTATGGGTATGTTTAGGAAATAGAAACTATCAGCTGTATCCCTGAGTTTTTCTCCAGATCCTTCAATGAGGATTTGGTTGTTTTCAAAGGTACTTTTACCATTCAAAGATATATTACCAATGTCTGTGTTTATCCACCTCGTATCTTTAACAGATTTACCATTAAGCGTTACATGACTAAAGGTTGCTTTGCACAACTCTGAATTATCACCCGATTTAACAAATACACCGGCAAATGCCTGATCGGACATGGAAAGGGTGTCGTTTTTATAAATTTCCTTCCACACTTTACCATCTGTTGAATAAAACGAAGTGAAAATATTATTCTTGCGTTTTACCTTTAACCATAATGGTAAATAGGATTCAATGTTATTAGCGTTCTTAATTCCTGGTACCTCTTTTTCTGCTAAATTGATGGCTTCATTATCACCCATGAAATTCTTATTTTCATATGATTCTCCATTATATTCATGATAAAACAGGTTCGCTGTGCCGGGTTCGATATAAACACGTCTTCCAAAATTTTTTATATTTATAAAAACATAATTTGGATGCGATAGGGGTATTTTTGCTTCGTAATACCCTGTTTTATCAATTGTGAATGGATATTTTTCTTCAACCCCTGTAATACCATTATAGAAACATATTCCATTTTCAAGATCGAGTATTTCATCGGAATAGTACTTCGATATATATCCCCGAACAATAGCAGTGTCTTGACTAATGGTATAGGGTGTTAAGGTATCAGCGGGGTATTTAAATTCGGAATTGTATCGTGCGTTTTTACTGCACTCAATACGTGGCTGGTCTATAGCTGAAAGACTAAGGATATCATCTTTAATTGATGATAAGACTAAGGTTTCTCTTTTGTTGTTTTTGGTAATAATTACTTCCAGCTTTTTCTTTTTGGGAGTTATTGATTCATATTGCCAGAAATCGTTTTGATAGATAACTACATCCTCGTAAAATCCAACAATCCATTCATTGCTTCCATCGGTCCTCAACCAGTTACCCATATATTGTTCCGGAATAAATTTGTAATCCTTTTTATCGGCTATTTGAATGCCAAATATATGCCATGATCCACCGCCTCCACCTTCATCCATAAAATCAATGGATGCAACGGAATTGTCAACCCGTGGATAACTCATCATATAATTGACTTTACCTGATTCAGGCATTTTCCATTTGGCATTAAGTCCAACAGGTATTCCACTGTAGGATTTCATAAAAAGTTTTTTCTCAGTTCTTGTGTCCTGGATGTAACTTCTGTCACTGATTACGATAAACCTTCCAGGGGTAAATGTTACTTCAAAGTATACATTAGTAGATGTGTCGGTAATCTCTACTTTATATATATCATTGAGATGTGAAGTTTTGGTTCTGTAGTGAGGGTTTTCAATGATTCGGTTTTGGCCAATAGTATTAATTGCTACCAATATAAAGAATGCAAATGATTGTAGTTTCATAGACAAGTGTGTTAGGTAACTAATATATTTAATGTAATAACTACTGTTTTCTTATTCAAAACTAAAATTGTGCGTATTTATTATATCGTTATGTAAATATTATAAGATAAACAGTAAGTAAACTTTAATGTATAATTGAATTAAATATTGAAATAGAATCTAATTAAATACTTGTAAAATGATGATAAATAGATTTATAAAGTATTGATTAGTAAGAGTGGCTTAGGTAGAACGATAATTTGATACAATAAATTGAATAATAATATGTTTATTTAATAATTAATCTTTTAACTATGAAAAAAAACTTGTGGTTATTCTTATTGATATTGAATCAGTATGTGAGTGCTCAATGTCCGGAAGGTTCAATTACTTCGGAGCAAAACTTGGTTATTAATGGTGATTTTGAAAATAATGTTATAGAATTTGTATCAGATTATATAGCTAGTCGCCTCGCAGGTGCAGGTAATTATACCATTACAGATAATGCTATAAAGTTTTCATCTACTTACTTTCAAGGTAAAGGACAAGGTAGGTTTATGGCTGTTGATGGGGCTGAAGGAGCTGATAAAACGGTGTGGAAACAAAACATAAAAGTGAAGCCTAATACCAATTACTTTTTTTCGTGTTGGGTAAATACTTTAAATATCAGAACAGGTCTTCCGGCAGTTTTGCAATTCTCAATAAACGATGGTTTGCTGGATCAACCTTTTCATTGCCCTGATCGATTGCATGTTTGGAAGCAATTTTCTGTGGTTTGGAGCTCAGGAAATGAAGAGGAGATTGCTATTCGCATTGTAAGTCAGAATACCGAATACGATGGAAATGATTTTGGTTTAGATCGAATAAAGTTTTATGAATGTGAGGAAATGCAGATGAAGATAGAAGAAAAAATACCCATTGTACTCAGGAATGTATTCTTTGAAACAAATAGTTCTGTGGTGCTGGAATCATCTTATGCGGAGTTAGATCAATTAGTGAACTATTTGAGCGAAAACTCAAGTAAAAATATTGCTATTTCCGGTCATACCGACTCAAGTGGAAATAAAGAGTCTAATCAGAAGCTTTCAGAGAATAGAGCTCAGGCAGTATTCAATTATATTATTGAGCATGGAATTAATAGTCATAGGGTTAGCTATGTTGGTTATGGTCAATTAAAACCGGTTGATACTAATGAAACCATTGAAGGACGCCAAAAAAACAGACGTGTGGAATTTGTTATTGAGTAAATACTAATATATTCAGGGGCCATTGATAATGCCGGTTAATTTAATGAATCAGGAAATTCAGTCACAAAAAAAAACTCCCCTATTAGAATCGGGGAGCAGATGTTATATTATCTTCTTTTTCTGCGGAAACCCGGGTTTTGATCTCCTCGTTTTTTGTTTCGGTTAGCAAAAAACTCATCCTTTTTGCGTTGTTTCTCTTTTTCAAATTCCTTTTTTTCCTCGTTGTTCATAGGTTTATCGGTTTGAGGAAAAGGATTGTCGCGTACAACTTTTATTTTTTGTTTAATCAACTTTTCAATATCACTCACATATGCGTTTTCTTCAGGTTCACATAGTGATATTGCTACTCCCTCTTCTCCGGCACGTCCACAACGCCCTATACGGTGCACATATGTTTCCGGCTCGTTAGGGATGTCGTAGTTAATAACAAAACGCAGTTTATCAATGTCAATTCCGCGGGCTGCAATATCAGTTGCAACCAGCACTCGAATCTGGCCATCTTTAAACTGTTTCAGTGCTTTTTGTCTTTGATTCTGATTCTTATCTCCGTGAATAGCAGCGCTATCAATTTTTTTACTGCGAAGGTTACGTACTATTCTGTCAGCACCATGTTTGGTTCTCGAAAACATCAATACCTGCTCCAGTTCTTTATTTTCAAGAATGTGGAACAGTAGGTTTTTCTTTGTATCCTTATTGGTGGTGTAAAGCTGTTGTTGAATTGTTTCGGCTGTTGAAGATACCGGATTAACGGCAACAGTTTTAGGATTAACAAGTATCTGTTGCGACAACTTCAATATTTTTGGCGGCATAGTAGCCGAGAAAAATAGTGATTGGCGTTCTTTAGGTAATTTTAATAAAAGCTTCTTAATATCATGGATAAATCCCATATCCAACATACGATCAGCCTCGTCCAGTACAAAGTATTTTACTTCGCGTAACGAGATATGCCCCTGATCCATTAAATCGAGTAATCGGCCTGGAGTAGCTATTAGTATATCTGTACCATTTTTAAGTTGCCTGATCTGTGGATTTTGTGGTACCCCACCAAAAATAACAGTGTTTTGTAAATGGCTGTACTTGCCATAGGCTTTAAAACTATCTCCAATTTGTATGGCCAACTCACGGGTTGGGGTAACTACTAATGATTTAATTCTTCGTTTGCCTTTAGATTGTCCATTTTCATTTATTAAATGTTGGATAATCGGAATTGCAAAAGCAGCTGTCTTTCCGGTTCCGGTTTGGGCATTGCCTAAAATATCAACTTTTTCTAAAGCTATAGGAATAGCTCTGGCCTGTATGGAAGTGGGTTCTGAATAGTTTTCATCCTTCAATGCTTTTAATATAGAAGGATGCAATTTTAAATCTTCGAATTTCATGTATTGTTTTTCTATGTATAACAAAGGCTCACAAAATAATAGTGGTGAATTCGGAGCTCATTGCTACCATAGCGTTGCCTTGCGTGTATTACTTAATCAGGTTGCAAAGATATGACATTTAATTACTACTTCATCATAAAAAAGTTTAAGGATTCAAAAGGTCTATGAATGCTACATTTGGGAGATTATTATTTCTTTGATGAATTTTATGGTTTACTGCTGCTTTACATTTGAGAACACTTTGTGTAATGGTTAGATATTCAGTTTGTAAGATGGTTTTAATGTAAAAACGGAGGGAAATAAAACCCTCCGTTAATTTAGTATTCAATTAAATATTAAACAGCATTGGCTGAAGGTTTTTCCAGTCCGTGACCTTTAGGACCAGTTTCGGTTTTGTATAATAATAGACTAAAGGTCAATCCAACAATTCCTAATACACTAAAAATCCACATTCCCATGTTATAACCTTGAGGGTTAGTAGCTGAAGCATCTGACATGTCGTTGGCTTTGCCGACCAGCCATACAAATCCTGCAACACCTATTTGTTGAATCAGAGTCATCAGAGCATAGGCTGTGCCTAATTTCTTTTCATCAACGATGTAAGCCACCGATGGCCACATTACAGCAGGAATCAAAGAAAAGGCTATGCCCATCATGGTAACCGGTATAAACAGATTAATTTTTGAGTAAATCAACAACAGGTATACCGGTAAAATGATAATAGATCCAATAAACATGATTTGAGCCCTTCTGCCAATCTTATCAATTAATAAGCCTATAAATGGAGTTGCCCACATAGAAGCCACGATAACCATACTATTCAATTGTCCGGCTAAAGCACTGGATGCTCCATGTGCATTTTCAAAAAAAGTAGGAGCAAAGCCTCTGAATGGAAAAATGGCTGAATAAAATGTCATGCAAAGAATAACCACGAACCAGAAAGAGGGAGAGAAATTAAATATTTCCTTGATATTAAGTCGATCAGGTTCATCGCCCTGACCTAATACATATTTTTTTGAAGCTCTTTTTTCGAGAATAAAATAGATGATACCTCCTAATCCACATAGTAGTCCAATTATTCCTGCCAGAAACAAAGCCTGTTGCCAGCCCTGTGCGTAAATGTTACTCGCCCAAGTGGGAGACCAATCTGCAGCATAAGATCCGGCTCTGGCGATAAATAAATTAACACCTAAGGCAAAACCAAGTTCTTTTCCCCTGAACCATTTAGCCAGCACAACAGTGATTGCTACAATAAGTGGTTCAGCACTAAATCCTAGCAAAAATCTTCCAATCAACATCACTGTCAGATTATCTGTTGTAGCAGTAACAAAGCCGGAAACAGAACAAATAATTCCTGCAAATAAAATAACCAGACGTGCCCCTAGTCTATCGATAAGAATACCACTAAAAGTAAGTACAATAACAGCTGCAACACTGTAAATGGAATACAAACGACTGAAGTCTTCGTTAGAAAAGCCCAGTAAGTCCATTAAATCTTTGCCAACATAGGCTACGCTGTCGTACAGATAATAATTGCCAAACATGGCTAAACTGGCTATCAGCAAGGCTGTCCATCGCAAACCACCAGGTATACGTTCTTGTTTCATAGATTGATTTTTAGGCGAACAATAATTGAAGAAAATAATTTTCTACATATGGTAAATGTACATTTATTTTTCTTCCATAGCTGTCAGGTTATAAGTAAATTAAGGTGATTTTTATCATTCTCATTACTATAATAACAGCTTCAATTCTCTCGAATAAATCATTGTTCAACCTAAGAAATAATCACATGTGAAGTAATTGATTGTTTACCTTACCTGATTTCTTCTCTTCCGTCTGCGTAAATGGCATAGCGTCCTTTATCACGTGGTTGAACCACATCATAATTTTGCCAGGGCCAACCACCGAACTGTGTTTTTTGATAATCCATAAAAGCCTGTCTGATTCCAGCTTCGTCATTCATTACAAATGGCCCATGTTGCACAACTGGCTCGTTGATTGGTTTGCCTTGTAAAATCAATAGGTAAGCATTTTCGTCTCCGTTTATAATTTCAGTTTCTTCTTGGGCGTATACATCAATTGAATGGTAAGGTTTAATGTTTGTTTCGGCAATTGTTATTTCCGATCCTTTATAAAAATAGACAGATCGGTTGACATCTGCAGAAACGGCAGGTAATGACAATTTTGCACCAGATTCCATTTTTACTAACCATATACCAACCTTATTATCCTCTTGTGCAGCCCATGAATCGGGTGCAGGTTTAGGGGCTGAAATCTGATCAAATTGGCCTGCTATGATTGTTATTTCACTAATTTTTCCCTGATCATCTTTAATTTGATGTTTAGGTATATCTTCAGACCATAGCATATTATAATATGGAGTGACATGCTTATTGGCTTTAGGCAGATTTAACCAAATCTGAAATAATTCCAATGGATTAGGTTTATCATCATGTACCAGTGGAAACATTTCTGCATGCTGCAGACCTGATCCGGCAGTCATCCACTGAACATCACCATTTCCGTATCTTCCGGTTGAACCATTCGAATCTGAATGATCAACAAAACCTTCCAGTACTACTGTTACGGTTTCAAATCCTCTATGCGGATGAGCCGGAAATCCGGGTACTTTATGTCCGTGATACATCCGCCACTCATTTTCTTCAGAAAAGTCCTGTCCTATATTTCTACCCGACAATGAGGTAGCTGGCCCCATTTGGTCATTACCTTCAGGATAAAGATCACGATGGTGTACACAAAATAAAAACGGATCATTGGTCACCCAGGTAAAACCAAGCGGTTTGATATTCTTTATTAGTTTATTATTCATGATTGTCTTTTTTAATAAAAAGGAGTGAAACAATTTGTTTGTTCAACGGTTAAAATCAATTTAATATTCATTAACTACGATAGAATAAAAATATAATAACCATGGTTATCAAAAGAACTACTTCTAAAGATCAGGATTTTATTGATTTGGTTAAACTTCTGGATACAGATTTGGCCAAAAGGGATGGTGATGATCATGCTTTTTTTGCTCAGTATAATAAGATTGATCAAATCAATCATGTGGTAGTGGTTATAATAGATGATCAACCTGTAGCTTGTGGTGCAATTAAACCTTATGATGAAAATACTATGGAAGTAAAACGTATGTACACTTTGTCAAATGAAAGAGGAAAGGGGTTGGCATCAATGGTATTAAAAGAACTTGAAAATTGGGCGTTTGAGTCAGGTTATGAAAAATGTATACTTGAAACAGGTATTCGACAACCAGAAGCAATTGCTCTTTATACAAAGAATAATTACGACCTTATACCTAATTACGGTCAATATGTAGATGTTGTTGATAGTAGGTGCTTTCAAAAATATTTAAAGTAAAAGCAAGCAAGTGGCCGGATTGAGAATTACTTAAGTAGGAGGCCACTCACTTGCAATCAAAATATTTCAATTATACTTCTAAATTATTCAGCAAGTCCTAGTTGACGCATGAATGTTAGGTTGTCCCAGTAAAGGTATTCTTCATACATAACACCATCTTCATTCCATAAACCAATAGTAACCATTGAAATTTTAAAAGCTTTTCCAGTTGGTTCGATGTACTGATCATTACCTATTGGCATTGGTTCTGTAAATGTGCCTTCCATAATACCCATTACAGCAGTGATGTTTCCTGATCCTATTCCAATTGGATGTTCTTTAATACGTGTATCAGGTGCATATACAAACATTGCCGCCAAATCTTCAATATGTCTGTCTAAACCAACTGTGTAACTACCATCAGGCCAGTGAACGATAATGTCTTCGGCATGACTTTCGTGTAGTCGGGTCCATTCCTGATTTGTAAATACTTCATAATCCAATTCATCAAATGTTTCAAGATATTTTGCGATGGTCGAATCCTGTAAAGCTATTTTAGCAAGTTCTGCTTGTAAGGCTGCGATCTCTGCCTGATATTCTTCCTCTTTACTTTTGTCAAGTTCATCCACACAACTTGCTGTAAAAAAGGCTGCAAATAATACTAAACTCAGTTGTAATAAAATCTTTTTTGTTTTCATGATTTAAATATTTATTGATTAATAATTTTTCAACATTCTTTTATTTGATTAGTATGATGCAAAGGTAGAGTATGGCACCCCCTCAAGTGCTTGATGTGTGGTAAGAAATAGAATTGATCTATGTTAAGGTAGGATGTGTAATTAATTGGAAATTAATATGTATAACCATAATTCTAATGAATTGTGGTAGAAAAAAAAAGCCCGACAAACGTGTCGGGCTATCCTTGTACTTACTTAATGTAAAATAATAGTATATGAAATGAGAGTACAAAAATATTTTACGGTCTATTACCATCCTTCAAGGCTGGAAACCAGACCTTATCTCTCATGTAATTGAAATTATCCTGCGATCCGTTTACATTCTGATGAGGTGAATCAACCATTATCATTATCTCTTTCTTTTTCTTTTTAAGTTGATTTAAACCTGCAATAATTCCTTCGGGAGGACATACTTCGTCAATTAAACCTACTCCAACATAAACAGGGCATTTAATGTTAGACACAAAATTGGCAACATCATAGTATCGGCTGGTGTTTCTGACTCTGTCAGTATCACGATCTCCCCATGTGCAATCATACCACTGTGGCCATCCTCCTTTTCGGCCAACGACAGGTCCCATCATATCAAAGCCTGCGGGCACCAATGCAACACATCCGGTAATTCCCGGGAAAAAACCAGCTGTCATAAGTGCCTGCATACCTCCCTGACTGGTTCCGGTAACAACTAATGTTTCACCATTCCAATCTTCTCTTTTGGTAAGATATTCGGCAGCTCTGTAACAGGATAAGTACATTCGAAGAAAATAGCTTTCATCTTTATCTTCATTACCAATCATCCAATAATCTTTCAATTCATTTTTGAATTGATCATCGTAGAACTGTTTGTCATTATCAATGGGTAAATCATGGGCAAGAATATTAAGAACAAGCCATCCATCTTTTGCATAACCTGTTGCCCAGTTTTTTTCGAGTGGATAAACACCTGCCCATTGAACAATCAATAGAGCCGGGAATTTATTGCCTTTGCTTGGTTTAACTAACTGACCTTGTATTTTAGAACCACGAATGTTATCCATTGATATTTTATAGTAGTCAACACCTTTTACTTCACATGTATCTTTTTTTAATTGTGCATTGAGAGGTGTTACTTGCAGTTCTTCAATCTTCGATTGCCAGAAAGCTTTAAAATCAGCTGGTTTTTTATCTGATAGCTTAATTTTATCAGGGTTTGATATGGCACCACCTTTAGCATATTGTATTTCATTTTTACCATTTTTCCATCCAACTTTTAGAAGTACAGTACCAGAAGAATCAAATTGGAATGTGATTATGGTGTCATTTTTTGATAGAATACCTTCCTGGTAGATATCTAATCCGCCTGGAATTAATTTAAAATGTAATGAATCAACAACTGCTTCATCATCAATTTGTAATGTCCATTTAACTGTTTCACCTTTTTTGTAAACTCCATCAATATGATCAGGTTTGATCGTGACCTGACTTAAAACAGATTCATTTATTACTGAGATTGCAATGAATAGAAATAAAATAATTGAAGTTTTCATTTAAAATAATGTTTGAATCGAAGGTAGCATGCATGTCAATAATCCACAAACTTACCATGCTTTATTAATTGTATGAATAATGCATAATCATATACTTTTTTATCAGCCAAGTTCAACTGATACCTTATAAGTATTTCAATGGAACGTAATCTGCATAATTAAAATTGTATTTCTTCTTGTTTGCATTGGTCTTATTTTAAAAAAGTTATGTCAGATCAGAGAATAATGATGTTGAAATATGCAACAATTTTGTTATTGTGCATCAATAGTTATGTTTTGTCATGAAAAATTCAATTTAATTCAACATTAGTTCAATTGTGTAAGTAGGTGTATTGGTAATTTTAAGGTATAGTTTAAAACAAACGTTACGTATAAGGGAATTAGTTGACAATGGATAAAGAAAATAGAAAAGATAATTTAAAAGAAGATGCCAGACGATATGCAATTATTCGTTTTGTATTAGTAGTTCTTCTGGTTCTTGTTCTATTGCTTTTATTGTATTTGTCTACTGATTAATAAGGATGCATTAATAAGCTTGGCATAAGTATATTGTTAGGTTAAGATGTGTTAGCAATTTCTTAGAGTTATAAATATTCTTTACTGATAAAGATTTCAAATTTATTCAGCATGAATATTAATTGCCGAAAAACAAAACTTTTATGAAGGATGTCTTATTAAAATATGTATTATAAATTTTTTGAAACACTTGAAAAATGTTTTAAATTGTAAAAAAATATTAAATAAAGCTATTTATTATTTTTTGTTTTCTTAATACTAGCATTCTAAACTAAAGGAAGTAATGATTTGTTAAAAGAATAGTAAGTAGTAATAGGTATAGAAATTAAATATATCATACATAATACCAGATATTTTGAAAGGATCCAAAGTTAAAATATGAATTGTCAGTTTACAGTGATTATTAATTGTCCAATTGTTAATAAATCCAATTAACCAATCATTAAAAATCAAAAATCTATGAAACGAACATTTAGTTGGTTAAAAAGGTGTGTGTTGATTATGGCAGCACTCATCATCGGGGCAGGTGTCATGTTTGCCCAGGGAAAAAACGTAACTGGTAAAGTTACAAGTTCTGAAGACGGTATGCCTATACCTGGTGTTTCTGTTGTTGAAAAAGGAACTACCAATGGTACTATTACCGGAGTTGATGGTGTTTACAATTTGAATGTAGCACAAGGCTCGGTATTGATTTTTTCATTTGTAGGTATGACTTCACAGGAAGTTACCGTTGGTACTGCAACAACTTACAACGTTGCATTAGATCCGGAAGTTTTTGGAGTTGATGAGGTAGTTGTTACTGCTTTGGGTTTGTCTCGAGAAAAGAAAGCTCTTGGTTATACAGTTACTGAAGTTAAATCTGATGACATCTCAACAGTTAAAGAAACGAACGTGATGAATTCACTGGCTGGTAAAGTAGCAGGTGTTAACATTACACAAGGTGCTTTTGGACCGGGTAGTAGTTCAAAGGTTACAATTAGAGGTAATAATTCATTAACAGGTAATAATCAACCATTGTATGTTGTTGATGGTGTGCCTATTGATAATTCAGGTTTTGGTTCTGCTAATGGTGATGGAACTGGTGCTTATTCTAAAATTGACTACGGTTCAGGTGTTTCTGATATCAACCCTGATGATGTGGAAAGTATTTCTGTATTAAAAGGTCCTAATGCAGCTGCGTTATATGGATCCAGGGCGGCTAATGGTGTTATCCTTATTACAACAAAGAAGGGTACTTCTAGAAAGGGTTTAGGTGTTTCAGTGTCATCTAATATGACATTTGAAAACCCAATGCTATTACCAAGTTATCAGAATGAGTATGGACAAGGTAAACAAGGTGTAGTTCCAGATGACCTTACTTCATTAAAACAAGCCAGTGGTTCATGGGGTGCTAAATTAGATGGAACCTCACAATTATATTGGACTGGCGAAGATAAAGCATATTCTGCTCAACCTGATAATGTGAAAGATTTCTTCGAGACAGGAAGTACCTTTATAACTTCCTTGGCAATAGATGGTGGTAACGAAAATGCAAATGTGCGTTTTTCATATACCAACACCAAAGCAAATTCAATGTTGCCAAATTCTGATCTTTTGCGTCATAACTTCAATTTACGTGGTTTTGCAAAAATTGCTGATAAATTAACCATTGATGCTAAGGCTACTTATTTCTATCAAAATGGATATAATCGTCCTACTTTAGGAACCGAAGGTGTTATGGGCTACATCTATGATATTCCGCGTAATGCTGCAATTGCTGATTATAAAGCGTATATGGCAGATGATGCAGGTAATGCCCAGTCAAGTTCTACTTTAGGAGGTAATGCCTATTGGTTTATGTTCAAAGACAGAAAAGAAGACTGGAAGAATCGTTTCCAGGGATTCACTAAAATTACTTACGACTTTACAAACTATTTGTCAGCTTTTGTGAGAGTAGGTACAGACTATACCAATCAAAATATTGAAAGTGTTGAAGCATATGGACATTGGTATTTTCCAGAAGGTAGGTTTAATTATTCAACGGATAAGATTACTGAAACCAATGCTGACTTCCTGTTAATGTTTAATAAGGATTTCAGTGAAAGAATTAACATCACTGCTAATTTTGGTGGAAACCATATGTATCGTGGTGTTGGAGCAATGGGTATTAATGGTGAAGATTTTAGGATTCCAGATGGACCTCCTTTAGCTATTGCTTCACAAGTTTTTACTTCCTATTCTCCAATAAAGAAAAAGAAAATTAATTCTTTATATGGTACTGTAACATTTGCCTTCGATAGATGGTTATATTTAGAAGGTACTGCTCGTAACGACTGGTCTTCAAGTTTAGGAGCAGATAACAGATCATATTTTTATCCATCAGTTAGTGCTTCTGTGATACTTAACGAACTATTAGATATGTCAGGTGGTCCAGTTGATTTTGCCAAAGTTCGCATGAGTTGGGCCCAGGTTGGTAACGATACAGACGCCTTTATGTTAGATGATATTTATTCAATTGATGATGCTGAAGGTTCTTATTTAGATCAGATCACCATGAGTAGAGGTAGTACTAAAATGAATCCAGACCTTAAACCAGAACAAATCACTTCATTTGAGGTTGGAGGAGAATTCCGATTCTTAAAAAATAGAATTTATACAGATTTGACCTACTATAACATTAAATCAAATGATTTAATTTTCAGGGTTCCTGTTGTTGCTTCTACAGGTTATTCAGCAAAGCTGGATAATGTTGGTGAAATTCAAAATACTGGTTTTGAAATGTTAGTTGGTGGTACTCCGGTTAAGAAAGCTGATTTAACATGGGATGTTTCATTAAACTTTTCAACCAATAAAAATGAATTGAACGAATTGATAGCTGGTACAGAAACATTTGCTTTTGGTCAGACTAATAGTGGTAACATTTATGTTCAGGCTTCTGTTGGTGGAGGTTTTGGTGAAATTTGGGGGACTACTCAAAGTTATACCGAAGATGGTAGAATGGAAGTAAACAGTGATGGTACACCTCGTGCAGCCTCTGAAATGAAATTATTAGGTAATTATCAGCCTGATTGGTTAGGAGGATTGTCAAATACTATTTCTTATAAGGATTTTACTCTTAGGTTCTTAATTGATGCCCGTATTGGTGGTGAATTCTATTCTGGTACTGATGCTTCATTGGATGGTTCTGGGGTTAGTGATCGATCTCTTCTTTATCGTGAAGGTGGAGTTACTTTAGATGCGGTTTATAACTCAGGAACTGTTGAAGAGCCTGTATGGGTTGAAAATACCGAAAATATTACAGCTGAACAGTATTGGGGTGCTGTTTCAGGCATTGGTGAGCAATATGTTTATTCACAAACAAATGTTCGTTTGCGTGAAGCTTCATTTATTTACAACATACCTCAATCATTAATAAGTAATACATTTATTAAAAATGCCTCTTTTGGTATTGTTGCCCGTAACTTATTCTTCCTTTATAAAGAGTCAGATAACTTCGATCCTGAGTTAAGTTTCAGTACAAGTAATTACTCTCAGGGAATACTGTACAACCCGATCCCTTCGTCAAGAAGTATTGGTTTTAACATTAACCTAAAGTTTTAACCTTTAAAAACAGAAATCATGAAAATATTTAAATATTTAATATACGCCGTGCTTGTTGGCCTGTTTGTTAATTGTACAGATGATTTTGATGAAATCAACAAAGATCCTTCTGCTATAACAGGTGATAATGTAGAGGCAAAATACTTTATTACAAAGGCACAGGTAAAATTAATTGCACCTGATCGTTATCCATACTGGCGTGCTCATTTAATTCATGCCGACAGATATGCTGGACATTTCTGCTTTGGTTTTGTGGGTTCATGGTGGTCAGACGCTCTTGGATATTCATACAGTGGTGGTTATACTGATGCTACATGGGATTACTTTGAAAACTACACCGGTACGTTGGTAACATATCTGCAGTTAACAGGTGAAGGTGGAGATAGAGAAAATCCACAGGCATATGCAACAGCATTAATATTACGCAGTTTATATTTCCAGTATTTTACGGATGTGTTTGGTGAAATTCCATACAGTGAAACTGGTAATTTGGATGTACTGCTACCAAAGTTTGATACACAAGCTGAGATTTATGCTGGTATTATAGATGATTTGGATACAGCAATGGATTTAATTGGAAGTGCAACTTCTACTGGAGAAAATGAACAGGACTTAGGGTCAAATGATTTGTTCTTTGGTGGTGATTTACAAAAGTGGAAAGCAATGGCTAACACACTTAAATTGCGTGCTGCTTTAAGAGCTCAAGGTGCATCCGGAGCAGATTTTGCTGCTTCTGCTATATCAGAAGCAATGAGCGGTCCTTTTTTACAGGATTATGAAGACAATGCTTTATTACCTAAGGATACCGAAATTAGTCAGTGGAACAGCGCTGCATATGGTGATGTTTGGCATAATTTCGGTGGATATGGTTCAAAATGGAATGTAAGTAAATATGTTATTAATTACTTGCAGGATTATGGTGATCCTCGTTTATCCAAATATGCAGTACCTGCAGAAGGTGGAGAGATAACTATTCCATGGCCTGATTCTGATGATGCAACATTATATGCAAAACGAAGAGACTTTATGTTGGCAAATCTTGACGAAGCAGGAGCTGAATATACAACATCAGTAAATGGTGATGGAGAGACTGTGGTTACAATGGCAGAAAATAGTTTTTATGTTGGTCAACCAGTACGTTTAAGTGGAGAGATGTATGATTATGCACAACGTCAATTCTTTAGTATGCCTGCACCATATATCGTGGCTGCAAAAAATACAGGAGATGCGATTGCTCCAGAGATTGTTTGTACATCAGCAGATGCTTATTTTATGCGTGCTGAAGCTGTTGTTAAAGGATTAGCTAGTGGTGATAAAAATGCATTATACAGGGCTGGTCTGGAACAAGCAATGTTATTATGGGAAGTTGATCAGGCAGATATTGATGCTTTCTTAGCCGATTCAGAAATGGCTACTTTAACAGGAACTGATGATTTGAAAAAGATTTCAATTCAGAGATGGTTGATTAATTATACTGAAGGTTTTGAAGCATGGGCTATTGTTAGAGATTCTGGTTACCCTGAAGAATTATCAGGTGATTTAACAGATGTTGATCTTTACGGTTTGGGTACTTTAAATGGTAAATATCCACAACGTATGCGTTATGGAACAAACGCTTATACTCGTAATGGAGATAATTTAGATGTGGCTATTGGTCGTCAGGGTGCTGATGTACAGGCAACTAAATTATGGTGGGCTAAATAAAAGATTTTTTTCATAGAGCATCTTAAAAGTGCGGGAGGTAATCAGAAATGGTTACCTCCTTTTTATATGTATACATATTGATAACCTTTATGATGATTTGTATTTTCAGGTATTGATTCTGTATTGACGATATAATAGGTAAATATTTTTTACATAGATGACAATAATCATAAGCAGATCTCAAAACCCTTTTGCAACTTTGTTATTAGTAATAATAGTAGTTTTTAAACAGTAAGAAACAATTTCAATTATAAATGAATGGCAACAATGAAGGCACTGGTAAAATCAAAAGCTGAGAAAGGTATTTGGTTAGCAGAAGTAAAGGTTCCTCAGGTTGGACCGAATGATGTGTTGATAAAAGTGAAGAAATCGGCCATTTGTGGTACCGATTTACATATTTATAAATGGGATGAATGGGCACAAAAAACAATAACTGTTGGAATGACCATTGGCCATGAATATGTAGGAACAGTTGCTCAGGTTGGTAGTGAAGTAAAAGAGTTTAAAGAAGGAGACAGAGTAACAGGCGAAGGACATATAGCATGTGGTCATTGTCGTAATTGTCGTCGTGGTCGTCAGCATATTTGTGAGAGAACAATTGGAATTGGTGTTAACATTGATGGAGCGTTTGCCGAATATGTAAAGGTGCCTTCCAGTAATGTTATGAAAATTAACAAACAGATACCTGATGATATTGTTGCTATAATGGATCCGTTTGGTAATGCAACACATACAGCATTATCGTTTCCTCTGATAGGCGAAGATGTTTTAATTACCGGTGCCGGCTTAATTGGAAGTATGGCTGTATCAGTGGCTCGTTTTTCAGGTGCCCGTTATGTAGTTGCTACCGAAACCAATGAGTTCAGAGCTGAACTTGCAAGAAAAATGGGAGCAACACGTGTTGTAAATCCTATAAAAGAAGATCTTCATCAGGTTATGAAAGAGCTTGGGATGATTGGTTTTGATATCGGTTTAGAATGTTCAGGGTCACCAATTGCTTTTAATCAATTGGTTTCAAGTATGTACAATTCAGGAAAGATTTCTTTGCTTGGTATACTACCTTCTTCAACCACAGTGGATTGGAATAATATTATATTCAAAGGATTAACACTGAAAGGAATATATGGTCGCGAAATGTTTGAAACATGGTACCACATGGAACAAATGCTAATGTCTGGTCTGGATTTGTCACCTATCATCACACATCGTTTCAAAGTGGATGATTTTCAAAAAGGTTTTGATGTAATGGAAGAAGGTAATTGTGGAAAGGTACTCTTAGACTGGGAATAAAAGAATAAATAAAATGCTTAGTAATCCGCTAAGCATTTTTATTTTATTGTCCATACAATTCCAATGATGCTTCCGTAGATAATACTATTTGTAGGGTCGGATGTAATAGGGCAGGTTCCTGAATTACAGCCAATAAAATGATAATATGCATAACCGGCCGCTGCTCCAAGTAAGAGTCCAACCAGATTTCTTACCTTAAGATTACGTTTTATTTTCTCCCAAATCTTCATTACTTTCGATTTATATAAAATACATGCAAATATATAAAAATCTATATATGTATAGACGACTTTTTATATTTCTTTTAGCTTTTGTTTCTTTAAATGTTGTATCACAGAATTCAGTTTCATGGGTATCTATGCTTGACAGTATGCACCTGGAAAAGGATTTTAATAAAAAGAAATTTCAATTAAATAGAATTTCAGATGAGTTAAAGCTTTTATGGGAATCAAAAAGTTTAAGTGATATACAAGCATTAAGTAATAAAATTTCTACTATAAAAAGTAATGATGGAAAAGTCGAGGTGATTGCTTTTTCGGAAATTACTTATGCTAATACCTTGCAGATAGAATGGCTGGTAAAAGAAAATGATACGGGTAAGGGTGTTATTTGGCAATTTAAAGATGAAGTTCAAATTAAACCATCAAAGAATTATCCCAAACTTTTTCTTGATATTGAATTTGATGAAAAAAACGGATTATATCATTTGAAAATTACAGATAATGCAGATTTAACATACGTGAGCACTCAGGATCTGATTACAAAGTGTTGGTTTGAGAAGTTATTTTTGCAAACTACCGATACTCACAAAGACTCAATAAACCAAATTATTCTGTCACGCCTAAATAATCTATGGAAGAACCCTTCATATTTTGATTCCGATCTGAGCGGATTAAACAGAATGCAAACCCTTATCTCGAAAGATAAAAAAGTAAAAATATCAACTTATAATATTCAGAAAGAAGGATTTAAATATGAGTTTTTTGGTGCTGTTATTAGCAGGGAGCAAGGAACTGTTATGGTTTACCCCTTAACTGATGCTACCGAAACTATTAAATCGCCCGAACGTGCCTCTTTAACAGAAAAAAAATGGTTTGGAGCTATTTATCTCGATATTATTGAAACGAAAGAAAAAGATATGACCTATTATACATTAATAGGGTATAAAGGCTATGACGAATTTGTTAAAACACGCCTATTGGATGTTCTCATCATTAAGAATAACCGATTACGATTTGGAGCACCTGTTTTTAAGGAAGAGCGCTTGACTCGTCACCGTGTAATATACCAGTATTCGGCCGGAGCTAGCATGATGATGCGTTACGATAAAGATTTGAAGATGATTGTAATGGATAATCTAGAACCGACGGAGTCATTTTACCGGGGAGTCTATCGTTTTTACGGACCTGATTTTTCATATAACGGTTTTAAATTTCAAAAGGGAAATTGGGTTTTACAGAAGGATATTGACTTAAGAAATCCCAAAGCCCACAATTAATACCTTGTTTTTTTAGAAAAAATATTGACAAAAATGCAAAAGAGACTGTCATTTGTTCTGATGCGTTTTGGCATAACTGTCGCTTTGGCATAAATAGCCATTTGGCATATGCTTTGATATTTTTGAGCCGTTAATAAGATTCATTAAAAAACTTAAATAATAGTAACGATGCAAAAAGGACATATTGGGGTTACTACCGAGAACATTTTTCCCATCATTAAGAAGTACCTTTATTCAGATCACGAAATTTTCTTGCGTGAATTGGTTTCTAACGCTGTTGATGCTACTCAAAAGCTAAAAACTCTGGCTTCGGTTGGAGAATTTAAAGGTGAATTAGGTGAAACAGCTGTTAAAGTTATCTTAGATGAAAAGAAAAAAACAGTAACTATTTCCGATAGAGGAGTGGGGATGACAGCTGAGGAAATTGATAAATACATCAATCAGGTTGCATTCTCCGGAGCCAATGAGTTTCTTGAAAAATATAAGAAAGATGCCAATGCCATTATTGGACATTTTGGATTAGGTTTCTATTCTTCTTTCATGGTTTCTAAAAAAGTGGAAATCATTACAAAGTCATTCAAGGATGATTCACGGGCTGTAAAATGGAGCTGTGATGGAAGTCCGGAGTATACTTTGGAAGAAACAAAAAAGGAAGATAGAGGTACAGATATTGTTTTACATATCGATGATGAAAATAAACAATATGCTACCAAATCTGAGATTGACAAGTTATTGAAAAAATACTGTCGTTTCTTACCTGTTGAAGTTGTATTTGGAAAAGAAACTGAATGGAAAGACGGTAAAGAGGTAGAAACCGATAAGGATAATGTAATTAACGATCCTAAACCACTTTGGACTCGTACCCCTTCTGAGCTTAAGGATGAAGATTACAGCAAGTTTTACCGTGATTTGTACCCAATGTCGGAAGATCCGTTATTCAATATTCACTTGAATGTGGATTATCCTTTCAACTTAACGGGTGTTTTGTATTTTCCTAAGCTGAAAAACAATGTAGAGGTTCAGAAAAACAAAATTCAATTATACTGCAATCAGGTTTATGTAACTGATTCTGTAGAAGGAATTGTACCTGAATTCCTGACTTTATTGCACGGTGTGTTGGATTCACCGGATATTCCTTTAAATGTATCCCGATCATATCTTCAGAGTGATGGTAATGTGAAGAAAATTTCAAGCCATATTACTAAAAAGGTTGCTGATCGTTTAGAAGAGATCTTCAAAAAAGACCGTAAAATCTTTGAAGAGAAATGGGATGATCTTAAGATCTTTGTTGAGTATGGTATGCTTACCGAAGAAAAATTCTACGATCGTGCTAAGAAATATACACTTTTGAAAAATACCGAAGGTAAGTATTTTACTTTCGATGAATATAAAGATATCATCAAGGGTAACCAGACTGACAAAAACAAGCAATTAATCTACTTATACACTACAGACCTTTTAGCACAGCACAGTTTTATTGAGGCTGCTAAAAACAAAGGTTACGATGTGTTGGTGATGGATGGACAATTGGATAGTCACTTTATTAATCACCTTGAAAGTAAGTTCGAAAACTCAAGCTTTGTCCGTGTTGATGGAGATGTTGTTGATAAGTTAATACAGAAAGAAGATACCGTTAAGTTGGATTTGTCAGAAGCTCAAAAGTCTGATTTAACAACAATTTTCAGCTCTCAGGTTCCTAATGTTGATAAGGCAAATTTCATTGTTACTTTTGAAGCATTGAGTGAAAAAGATGCTCCAGTAATGATTACTCAGCAAGAATTCATGCGACGAATGAAAGAAATGAGTGCCATGGGAGGCGGACCAATGAGTTTCTATGGTGAAATGCCAGATAGTTATAACCTTGTGGTTAACGGAAATCATGCATTGGTTAAACAAGTATTGGAGGCAGAGGAGAAGGAAGTAGGAGAAAAGGTTGCTTCAACTCGCAGTAAAGTGGAAAGCCTTGAGAAGAAAAAAGCCGAGCTTGAAAAAGCGAAAGAAGGCAAGAAAGACGAAGAAATTCCTCAAGCTGATAAGGATGAGTTGGAAGACTTAACCAAAAAAATTACCGAGTTAAACAAGAAGAAGGAAGAAGAACTTTCAGGATTTGCTTCTAAAAATAAAGTAGTATCTCAATTAATTGATCTGGCTTTATTATCGAATAATATGTTGAAAGGTGAGGCTTTAACCAAATTTGTTAAACGAAGTATCGAATTGATCTAGTAAAAACAATTTGAAATATGAAGCCCGGCAGCTTTGGTTGCCGGGCTTTTTTTGTTCTGATATTGATCTAAAATTTTTTTCTTACAAATATGCTTAATATCTATTTTAAATGAGGGAATTATCTATTTTTGCGCCTTCAAAAAATAAATGGATAAAAATGGAACAAAACGTTTTCATCGCGAAGGATGTAACCAATAATCCTGCGCCTCTTGGTTTAACCGGTTTCGGTCTAACAACGATGCTTTTAAACTTGCATAATGCCGGCCTATTTGGATTGGATACAATGATTATGGGAATGGGAATCATGATGGGTGGTTTGATACAGATTATTGTAGGTATTATGGAGTGGAAGAAGAATAACATGTTTGGTCAAATGGCCTTTACATCGTATGGCGCATTCTGGATTTCATTGGTTTTTGTATGGATTCTGCCAAAAATGGGATTGGGTGAAGCACCGTCGTCAACAGCAATGGGTTTTTACCTTGGTGTCTGGGGAATTTTCACATTGGGATTATGGATTGCAACTTTAAAAATGTCAAAGACAATGATTTGGCTTTTTGGTACAGTAGTGCTTCTTTTTGCTCTGTTGTCTTTAGCCAGTTTTACCGGTAGTCATTTGATTCATACCATTGCAGGTATCGAAGGAGTTGTTTGTGGTGCAAGTGCATTATACATTGCCATTGCAACTTTGTTATTGGAAACCTACGGTAAAAAGGTTTTGCCTTTACCATAAATCAAAAAAATATTCAATTGTAACGCCCGGGAAACTTCGGGCGTTTTTATTTTGTGTTAATCTCAAAAAAACGGCTACTTATCAATTACCAGGAATTGATCAATTGGTGATTGTTATCTTTATTTATTTTTATGCTTCAGTTATCTTGATTAATAGTAAAATAATTTATGAAACATCTCGAAAGTGCCCTAAAAACTAAAAATGATTGGTGGGCTTATCTTGTCATCATAATTGCCGCAATGATTGTTGCACAGTTTATTGGAGGAATTCCCTTATTAATTATTGTTGCTCTAAAAGGTGGGATAGGTAGCATTGCAAATGGAGTAATTGATTTTAATGCGATTGGCGTTAATTCTTCATTGGGATTGGCTCTTGTTGTGCTTCCTTTTATTGCTTCCTTTTTTACTTTGATGTTACTGGTAAAGCCACTGCATCAACGCACATTTATTCAGGTTATTAACGGAAGGAGTAAGGTTAGAATTCGTCGTATTATATATGGGTTTATTATTTGGGGTATCATTATAACATTTGCTACTTTTTACGATTACTATATGAATATAGGTAACTATCAGGTACGCTTTGATATTCAGAAGTTGTTAACCCTTGTTTTAGTGTCGTTTCTATTTTTACCGTTTCAAACTTTTTTTGAAGAGATCTTTGTAAGAGGCTATCTGGCTCAGGGAGTTGGCGCTCTTACCCGCAACAGAATTGCTGTATTGATCATTCCATCAATGGCATTTGCTTTATTACATATTCTAAATCCGGAAGTTGAGAAACATGGATTCTGGTTAATGATGTCTCAATATTTTTCTATTGGATTAATTCTTGCCATAACTTCGGTATTGGATGATGGAGTGGAATTGGCTATGGGAGCTCATGCCGCCAATAATATCTTTATCAGTATTTTTGTGACTACCGAAAGTAGTGCCCTCCAAACTGATTCCTTACTACGAAACATGAACGATGTGGTTAGTTGGAGTGATCTGTATACAGTTTTACTTGCAGGAACTGTTTTTATTGGATTCTTCGGTTTTAAATACAAATGGACAATAAAAACATTTGTAAAACGAATTAAGATATAAGTTGAAAAGGATAAAAAAACCGACATATTTTAATGTCGGTTTTTTTATGATGTTTTTATCTGACACTACCTGAAATAGTGGATATACTTCTGTCTCCCTTCAGGTTGACTATACGAAAGTCACCAGAAATTGATGTTCCGTTAAAGTTTCCATCTACATCAGAAATTGACATGTCACCAGAAATGGTGTTAAGCTTAAGATTACCCTTTAAGTCTTTTACATCAATATCTCCGGAAACGGTATTGCCTTTCATATCACTGCCAATTTTTTCAGCAAGGATATCGCCTGAAACAGTATTTATCTTTACAAATTTTTGGCCAACACCTTGAACCATCACATTAGCACTAACTGTATTGATATTAACATCAGTCATTGCAGGCATTTTAATATTGAATTTACCTGATGCATTACCTTTTGAACGTTTGGGATGTTCAACAGATATATAAAGGGTTGTTCCTTTTTTATAGGCTTTTATTTCATACTCCTGATTAGGATTTGAATAACGAACATAACCATCTACGGTAACTGTTTCACCTTCAATAGCAACAATTTCAATATCACTAAAAACAGTATTCACTTCAACATTAGTAACATTCTCAAAGCTTTCATTAATGGTAACTTCCTGTGCTTTAATTAAGGCACCAAAGCTTAATAGCAGGGTAATGAATAAATATTTTTGCATCTTTCCTAAGTTTTAATTTATAGAGTTAGGACGCCTAACCCTATTTAAAAGTTACAAGGGAGATGTTCTTAATTGATATCCGCTTCCGTGTATATTTATAATTTCAACATTAGGTACGTCTTTCAGGTATTTTCTTAGCTTGGTTATGTAAACATCCATGCTTCGTGTTGTGAAATAACCTGTTTCGCCCCAAACTTGTTTTAAGGCCGTATCACGTGCCAAAACTTTATTTTCTGTCTGACATAGCAACATTAGTAAATCACCTTCTTTGGGTGATAGTTTATAAAACTGGTCTCTGAATTCAATGGTACGCAGCATATGGTTGAATTTAGCTTCACCAATTTCATAGATTTCTTTGTTCTCTTTATTTTCTGAGGATTTATGTCGGTTTAAAATAGCATTAATCTTACAAATTAAAATTTCAGAATCGAATGGTTTGGTAATGTAATCATCAGCTCCCGTTCTGAAGCCTTCCAATACATCTTCTTTCATAACTTTCGCAGTTAAGAATACGATTGGTATATCAGGGTTATTTTCTTTTATTTGACGGGCTATGGTGAAACCGTCGACATTGGGAAGCATTACATCTAAAACACAAATGTCAAATTCCGATTCTTTAAATCTGGTAAAAGCAAGCATTCCGTCTTTAACCCAGGTAACTAAAAAACCGTTTATTTCAAGATAAGCTTTCATGACCGTACCAAAATTACGATCATCTTCCACCATAAATACTCTCTTTACTTCTGCCATGTATATTAATTAAAGGGTAGATAAATACTGAATTCTGTCCCCTGGTTTATTTTACTTTTTACTGAAATGGTTCCATTATGAGCTTCAACAACAGCTTTTACATAGCTTAAGCCCAAGCCAAAACCTTTTATATTATGTATGTTTCCACCGGTTGCCCGATAAAATTTTTCAAATATTTTATTTTGCTGTTCTTTACTCATTCCAATGCCTTTATCTTTCACATTAATGATAATGCCGTCGTTTGCATTTTGGGTAGAAATATGCACTACAGGCGATTTGTCGGAATATTTTAAAGCGTTTTCAAGTAAATTAACTACTAAGTTACCAAAATGTACCTGATCCAATTTAAAAACTGATAATTCTGCATCTAATTGATGAGTTATATTACCGCCTGTTTCGTTCATTAATAACTGAATACTGTCGATTGCCTGTAGAATTATGTCATGAACGTCTTGCGAAGATTTAACTACAGTAAAGTCTTTCTTTTCGATTTGCGACATCTGCAAAACCCTTTCTACATGGCTGTTCATTCGGCTGTTTTCTTCTTTGATAATTTTAAGGAAACTCTTCATTTGCATTTCGTTTCCCATAATTACAGGGTTTAAAATACTGTCAGTTGCCAGACTTATAGTAGCAATTGGTGTTTTAAACTCATGAGTCATGTTATTGATAAAGTCGGTTTTTATCTGTGAAACTTTCTTCTGATTAAGAATCATTCTGATAGTTAAGAAGAAGGTTATCAAAATAAAAAGAGTGAAGATACTTGATAGAAAGAGAAGCCAACCTTGAGTTTTATACAAATAGGTTGCCATATCGGGGAAGTAAACCACTAACTCATAAGGAGAAATACCACGAAACACATCTCTTGGAAAGAGGTTTACCGCAATGGCTGAATTTTGTTTGGCTTTTGAAAGATCAAATTTATCGGAATGATATTTTAATAGTCGTCTCGAAAGTTGATCAAAAACACCATATTCAAAATCAGTATCAATTCCGTTTTGCTCTAATTCATTTTTAATTACCTCTGTAATATTGGTTAAATCAAGTCTGTTTTGCAATGGATTATGACGGGTTTTAATCTCATATTGCATTTGGTTAAAGATCTCCATTAAAGCATTGCTTTCTTCCTGCATTCCTCCTAATGCATTGGTAATCGAATCCTCAATCTGATCCATCTGAATTTCCAGATCCTGTATGTCAATTGACGGACCTCCTGCGCTTATCCATACTTTGTGTTCTGTACTGTTGGGTCCTATTTCAACATGCGCTTCAATACGTGCGCCATTTGAATTGAAAACAGTATCTTGTTTGAACTGATAAACACCATTTGAAAGTTTCTCCTTAAGTTTGGGTTTAATAATAACTTTTGTAGAATCAGACTTTTTCTGGGTTGGACGTATTGTGTTTAAACTTGGGAAAAAGCTATTATATAAAAACTGCGCATTGTATTCTTTTTCGAGTCTTCTAACAGTGTTGTCTAGTGCATCATAAGCACTAACATGAAATTTCTCTTTCTGAACCTTAATCGATTGCCTGATCCATAGGTATTGAGCAGCAATGATTCCCAGCATTGAGAGACTCATAAGTAAAATTAAACCTAATATCGATTTTCTCTTCATATCAAATTCTTTCAGATGTAAAGATAATAGATTACCTTATGTCTCAGAAAGAACTTAACTTTTCATTAACTCTTTTTAACCGAAGCTTAACCCTATTGAAATCAGTGTGTTTGTAGCTTTGTGATGCAATAGGAAGTGATTCCAATTAAACTCCAAAATTATGACAATAAACTACAAAAAATCGAGTATCTGGTCAGTGATGGTAATAACAATGCTGACTGTTGGTTGTTTCTCAACAATGGCTCAAAAAAAAGTTGTTAAGGTAAAAGTGGTTACCGATGGTGACTCAACTACTGTGGCGGTGGATACAACTATAACTAATGAAGTTATGGTTCTTGATTTTGATGAATTCAACTCAATGAATATTGATAGTATCATTCAGATTCATACGAAAGATCTGGATAAAAAGATGAAAGTCATGGCCTTTAAAATGGATTCTCTGGCCGACATGGATTTTAATTTCAATTTTGATTTCGATGGAAATATGGAAGAAATGCATAAAGAAATTGAAAGAATTATGAAGGAGAAGGGAATTGAGCTGAAAGATCTGGAAGGTTTTGATTTTGATGATCCACATAAGATGATCTTTATTGGAGAAGGAGAGGGAGAGAATACTGTTGATGTTGAGAGTTTTATTGATGAAAATGGTAATCATGTAAAAGTGATTAAGAAAAGTGTTGTGGTGAGAGGTCATGATGATGAAGGTGACAACGATGATGCTGAAAAAAAGGTAATCATTAAATCATTGAAAGACGGTGAACCTGTTGAATGGCATACCAAGGCAACAATAATGGTTGAACCGATTCCAATTGAAGAAGTTGCTTTTCTACAGAAGATTGGTATTTCAACTAAAAAATTGCTTAACGAGCCGTTAGAGGTAAAAGATTTTAAGGTGATGTTGAAAAAGACTGTTGAAAATGATTTAAAGCATACATTACTGCAGATTGAGTGTGAATTATCGGAAGGTGGGAAGTATGATATAGAAATGATTAAAAAGGATGGTGAGATAGCTGCTAAAGAAGAAAAAATTCCCTCCGGGGAAATGAAAAAGGAATATGAAGTGAAGGATGAAGAAGCTCCATATTATTTAATATTATCAAAAAACAACAAAATATTCGGACGTAAAATTTCATTATAGGTTTTTGGTTTAAGTTTAGAAAGAACGTTTGTGAATCCTTAGTGGAATTTACAAACGTTTTTTTTTATGAGATTAATTGAAGTTATTAATTCAATTTTCATTCGACTTACAACGTTCAAAAAAGCACATTGTCTGAATTTTAAGGAGTTGAAATAAAAAATATAGTTTCTAAAATAGATTGGTAAATTCTGTCTATCTAATTTATGATTCAGGAAGATCTTTTGATAGGTATGAAGTTATTATTGGAATAGATCCATTGAATAAACAATTAGATTAGCTTTTGAGATTGAATTAATTTCCGATAATTGGAAACATTAATAAGTCTTTAATTAATAGTGAAATAAATCATATTTAATAAGTGATTAGTAATTGTTGTTAGAGTTGTTTTTAATGTTTGAGTAAATGATAACTTATTAAAAATGTTTTCGAATTTTTAATCTTATAGATATATATGATATTGAAATATAGGGTGATATAAAATATGGTTGCTTTGAAGAAGCTAAGAAATTTACAGTCTATAAAGCCAAAATTAAGTTTAGCTTATAAAGGTTAGATGGACGTTGGATTCAAAATCTACTTTTTTCTTTCTCATTGTTCGATACGTGGACTTAGTATTTATCAGGTTTACAGTTAACTAAGTGTTTTAGTTGTATCCTTTAAGCAACGTTTATTCATTCTTAAGTACAGAAAGATTTCTCTTCTTGATCGTTTATTCTGAAAATATTCCAAAATGCATACATGTTTCCATAAATTGGATAAGGTATAATGTGATAAAATAGTTATATGTCACATTATCAATAAAATAGAATTTTTGGCAAGGCAATTGTTTTATAGATATCAAACAATAATAGAATGATAGCAATTACAATAGTCGGTATAGTTTTCGGTATGTGTGTGTGTTGGTACTTAATAGACGAACTGATTATTAACGAAGATAATTAGATTGATGGCCGACCACGCTCGTGGTCCCTCAATCGGTAGTTTGGGTGTTTTATGAAAAACCTCTTCATCAACGGATGAAAGAGGTTTTTTGCTTTTTAAAACTATTTCTAATTAAATCCATTTGTTCATCCAAATTGTATTCATTAAGGGTTTTCATAAAAAAAGCCGAAACTGTTAATTGTAGTCTCGGCTTTCAAAAATTTATTTTTTTATTACCATTCGTTATATAATAGTTATGGCGTCGTCTTTGATCCAACCAACATTACCATTACCCATTTCTATTTCTTTCCATGTGCCTAAAGTGTTTATTACTTTTACCTTAGTGCCTTCATGTAGTATAAATATTTCCGTTCCACTTTCATCAGGTGAACTTTTAACTGTAACCGACGGACTGAAAACAATCGCATGATCGCGATTAATAAGTTTGCTTTTTTGTTTGTAGGCAAACGAAAGAGTTACGATAACATGAAAAAGGAAAATAATTCCAAAATAGAAGCCAACTTTCTTCACAACTACTGATCGTGAATAAATGAATAAAGCTGCACTTATCAGCGTTAAAATAAAACAACCAATACCCACATAAGCCCAAAAATCTGATGTTGCCTTATTTCTAAATTCAGTAATCCATCTTGAGATTATGAATTCACCAACATCTTCGATTTTATCGGTTGTTTGACTGTAAGCTAACTCCAGGTTATATTGTATGTCCTTATCATGTGGTTTCAGTAACAAAGCTCTTTCGTAGTTTAGAATAGCATTAGCTAATTCACCATTCTTATAGTAGGCATTACCTAAATTGAAATACAGGTTACCACTTTCCATGCCTGTCTGCACTATTTCATTATAAGCACTGATGGCTTCCTGGAATTCTCCATTGATGTATAAGTTGTTTGCCTTTTCAAATCTTCCGTCCTGAGCAAATACAGCAAGTGGAAGTATTAAGAGTATGGATAGAATATATCGTTTCATTACTTTCTTTTTATTTGGTTTTCCAACTTACTAATGGTGTCTATGGTTTTCTGATAAAGTTTATCCATCTCGCTGGTTCCCGATGCCGGAGCATATCGGGCAAATTCACAGGTATCCATGATATCAATAATCTCAGAAATTAATCCACTTTCAACACTCGACTTCCCCAATTCATCGCTGATATTATCCTTTGATAAACTTGACAATGGAATACTCAGTTTATCACTCATATATCCCCAAAGCGCACGCAACAATTCTTCATAAAAAGCTTCTTTTTCGCCAGTTTTAAGGAAATGAGCGGATTGCTTTAATCGTTTTTTGGCAACTTTATTGGCTCGTTTTGTTTTGGTTAATTGAATGTTGGCATTCTCCTTAATTCGTTTCTGATAAATAATGAATAACAGAATAAATAAGAATAATGGGGCCAATAAAAGTGAGTAAAAACTTAAACTACCGATTATAAAAGTTCCAATTGGTTTCAGATTTGAATCACCTGTTTTAATAAAGCGGATATCCTTGCCAATAAATTTTACATTCTCTTTGGTAACTGTCGATCGAACTACAGCACTGTTACTGGTTTCTCCACCTTCTCCCTTCGCTACCGTGATGGTAATTTCTTCCGAATTACTGCTTTTGTAGGTTCCGGATGACGGATCGAAATAGCTGAACTTTATTGATGGTATGGTGAAGGTTCCGGCATGTCTGGGAATCAGCAAATACTCATAAGTTTTACTACCCTTCATTCCGGCAATGGAAGTAGTAATACCTGAGTTGGAAATTTTCGGATCAAAATCATCAAAATCGGCCGGAAATTTTATTTCAGGATTTTCAATGAATTTATGGTTTCCAGTTCCGCTAACCGTTATCTTAAGTGTAATACCATCATTAATCTCGGCTTCTGTTTTAGTAACATTAGTGTTCATGCTCAATTTACCAACACCGCCAGAGAAGCCTTCCGGTCTATTGGCAGGTAATGGTTTTACATCAATGGTTACAGGTTTTGATTTGACCTTCTTTTTTACACTGCGATAGTTTGATTCAAAGAAATCATCAAAAATGCTGCGTGATTGACGTGCCACTCTCTGACGTACCAAAAACTCAATTTCGGTTGGTTCAATCGTTATCTTACCCGGTTTTTGAGGGAACAACAACTTTTGTTCATAGGTGCCAACATTATAAGTTCGTCCGTTAATGTTTTGCATTGTCCAGTTTATACCGTCAGGTTGTTTTAGTTCCTGGGTAATAAAAGAACTCATGTTGGGTTGCTTGATATCAGATAATCCATCCAAATTAACTTTCGTATAAATTTTGGTTGTTAATACCAATGATTCGTTTTGGTAAACAGAAGATTTAGAAGGAGTAACTGTTATAAATAATTCATCCTCTGAAGCAGCACTGGCAGGTACGTTGTCGTTTTGCTGACCTTGTTGTTGAGATGTAGTACCTGATTTAATAACTTCAATATCAACAGCGTTCGATGATACTTTTTTACCATCAACTAATATTGTGGCTGAAGGAATTGTAAAAGTTCCTTCTTTTTCCGCTTTTAATACATATGTAAATGAATAAGTAGTTTCGCGGGTTACCTTACCGTTAATAATGGAGGTACTTTGTGAGTAGGATGTACTGGGACCCATAAGAATTTGGAAATTATCGGTGTTTCCAAGTCTTATGTCGGATCCTTCTTTATTTAACGTATACACCAACTGAAATTTATCACCAGCAACAACAGCCTGAGGTGCACGTGCTGTAAATTCAGCATTTTGTGCGCTTAAAGGCTTTGATATGCCAGCAATAAGTAGTGTTAAAAGGACGATTATTCTCATTTTTATTTTCGTTTGTGCAAAAATAGTACTTCTACCAATTTTTCTCAGTTTTTGTTTGTTGAGCTGCTTTTGCTTTTTCTAATTTTTTGCGTAAAGCATCTTCATCCTGCTGGATAGCGTTCAGCAAACGTTGAGCATCTTCTTGCGACATTTGATCTTGTGGTTGTTGCTGCTGTTGCTGTTGATTCGGTTGTTGTTGCTGATTTTGGTCCTGATTCTGTTCCTGAGGTTCATCCTTGTCAGGGGTTCCGTCATTATCAGAATCTAAATCACGGTAGTCAGGTATTCCGTCTTTATCTGTATCCTGTGGATTGTTTGGATCCTGACCAGCTTCCTGCTTATCAGGTCGACCATCGTTATCTGAATCAGAGTCTTTATAATCAGGTATACCATCTTTATCAGTATCCTGGTTTTTGTCCTGCTGACCTTGCTGGTTTTCCTGTTCTTTTTTATCAGGAATACCATCGTTATCAGAATCCTGCTGTTGCTGTTGATCCTGATTCTGTTGTTGGTCTTGATTTTGCTTATCCTGGTTTTGTTGATCTTGATTCTGTTGATCCTGCAGTTGTTGCTGAAGCATTTTTTGAGCAGCAATCAGATTATAACGGGTATCATTATCCGTTGGATTATTACGAAGACTGGTTTTGTATGCTTCTATGGCTTCCTTTATTTTTCCGGTTGCCATGTAGGTATTTCCAATGTTATGATATAATGCACCTAATCTTTGCTGATCCTTTTCGGTTCCGGCCATTGCCTGAAACTGACTTAATGCCTCATCATATTTTTCTTGTTTAAATAAAGCATCACCCAGATTAAACTGACCTTCATAAGACTCCTTATTTTTATCTAAAGCTTTTCTATACTCAATCTCTGATTCAAGGTAGCTTGAATCATTGAAGAACGTATTACCTTCTCGTATGAGTTTACGTTCCTGCTGTGCATGCAAAGCAGAAAACGAAAGAGCCAATAATATTGTAACTATAAAATATCTCATAACTTAATCTTTATTGAATCATCATCAGTTTTCCTTGTTTTCTTTCTTCACTTCAAAAATATTGATGTGTTTCAACTTTCTGTTCTTACGCTCCAGTATCAGGAATTCACCAATCACCAATAATAACACGATACCTACAAACCATTGGAACTGATCTTCATAATCAGCATATACTTTTGCTTCAAATTCGGTCTTTTCCATTCCACTTAATTCATCCATAAGGTTGTTGATACCGTTACGAATGTTGTTTGCTGGTATATATGCACCATTTCCAGTTATAGCAACTTGTTGTAAGGTAGCTTCATCCAATTTGGTGATTACAACATTACCGTCTTTATCCTTCATAAAGTCGTTGCTTTTTCCGCTTAGTGCCGGGATAGGAGCTCCTTTGGGTAATCCCATTCCGACTGTATATACTTTGATGCCTTTTTCGGCGGCGGCAGCAGCGGCAGCTATCGGATCATCCTCGTGATTCTCACCGTCAGTAATAACTATAATGGCACGGTTTACATTTTCGTCAGAAGTAAACGAATTAATACCTTTGTATATTGCTGAACCGATAGCTGTTCCCTGTCTGGCAACAGCATCTGTAGTGATTGAATTCAGAAACATCTTTGCCGAAGCATAATCGGTTGTAATGGGTAACTGAACGTATGCATCACCTGCAAATAAGATAAAACCAACACGATCGTTCTGCAACTTGTCAACCAGTCTCGAAATAGCTCTTTTAGCCCGGTCAAGACGGTTCGGTTGAATGTCTTCAGCCATCATACTGTTCGAAACGTCAAGAGCAATGATCAGTTCAATACCTTTGCGTTTGACTGTTTGTAGCTTTGATCCGAACTGAGGTCCGGCAATGGCAAAAATCAAAATAATAAACGCCAATAGCAGAAAGTAAAACTTAACTCCCGGACGCTTGAAACTCACATTTGGCATTAGTTCATCCAATAATTCCAAATTTCCGAATTCTTCCAATGCTTTTTTCCTTCGGTTGGTTAAATACAAATGTACAAATGCCAACACTGGTATAAGAACCAGAAGATAGAGGTATATGGGATGTTCAAACCTGAAAATATCCATTTTTTATACTTTAATTCGTTAACAATTAAGGTAGATTTCGGAAAACTGTATTTCTAAGGAATATTTCCAATAAAAGAAATAAACCGGCCAGTAAAGCAAAAGGCAGGTATTCTTCTTTTCGTTTGGTGTATTCTTTTACTTCAATACGAGTTTTCTCCATTTTGTCGATTTCAGAATATATTTCAGTCAGCTTTTCTTTGTTGGTTGCCCTGAAATATTGACCACCTGTCATATCTGCAATATCCTGCAAAAGTTCTTCATCGATCTTGACTTCTACCTCCTGGTATTTTGTTCCAAAAACAGTTTCGATTGGCATTGGAGCCATACCAATTGTACCAACTCCAACCGTGTAAACCCTCACACCAAAAGTTTTGGCTATTTCTGCTGCTGTGCGTGGAGCAATTTCTCCCCGGTTGTTTTCACCATCCGAAAGGAGGATGATTACCTTACTCTTGGCCTCACTGTCTTTAATACGTTGCACAGCTGTAGCCAGTCCCATACCTATGGCTGTACCATCTTCAAGCATACCAAAGGTGATGTCATTCATTAGGTTATGTAAAACAGTGTGATCTGTAGTTAACGGACATTGAGTAAAACTTTCTGCGGCATAAATAACCATACCTATTTTATCATTCTGTCTACCCATGATAAAATCGCTCGCAACATCTTTAGCGGCTTCCAAACGGTTGGGTTTGAAATCTTCAGCTCGCATACTTCCGGAAATATCAAGGGCCATCATAATATCGATACCTTCTGTTATTTCGTTACGGAAACTATTACTTGATTGTGGACGTGCCAAAACAACTATCAGTAGCATGATTGTAAGCATGCGAAATACGAAAAGAGAATGACGCAGGTATACCTTTTTTGAGGTAGGAGCCTTTGCAAATCCCTTAATGCTCGAAATCTGCAATGAGGCCTGCAAGCCTTTCTGTTTCCATACATACCAGGCTATATATATTGGCACTATCAGTAGTAACCAGAAAAAATAGGGATGTAAAAATGTTATATCACTCATGATAATTCTTTCTATTTATTTGTTACAGCCTCTGTTTCCTCTTCTTTTTTTAATAAGGCTTCTTTCTCTTCCTCCAAAGTTTTTATTTCTTCCTGTTTTGTTTGATTGATAAAGAAATAAGCATTAATCATATTCAGGTCATTTTCATCGGGAAGAGGCTCATGCTTGGCAAACTTTACAAGGTCGGCTGTAAATAAAATGGTTCTCAAATTATCCAATGATTTATTATCAATGTCTTCTCTGCCTTTAAATGAAGACATGATCTCATCAGAAGTTTGTTCCATTGCATAAATTTCGTAGCGTTCTTCAATGTAATGGCGTAAAGTGTCTGTAAGTCTCGAATAATAAGCCTTAACAAGGTTGCGTTGCCATAGTTTTTCCTCTTTGATCTTGTCTAATTCTTTTAGTGCAATTTCGTGAGGGGGTAATTGAGGTTCTTCTTTCTTAAAGATGTTAACAGCCATTTTTTTGCCAGTCAGCTTCATAATTATCAAGGTTATGATGCCTGCCAAAACAAAAAAACTTAAAATCCAGGGCCAGTATTTTAATAATTCTGACAGATGAAAAGGAGTATTCAAAGGCATTTTGATGTCGGTAATGCCCTTCTGAGGATCCACTTCTTCAAATGGATTAACAACCATCAACGATAAGTGATTGGTTTCGATTTTTTGCCCCAGTTTATTACTTGCCTCTTCAAAAACAATTGGCGGAATGTAATGCAAACCACTGTCAAAAGAAGTGATTGTGAATGTCTGTTGTATCAGTAATCGTTGATTTTCGCGGCTAAGGGTATCCAGCTTACTAGCCTTCACAATTTCAATTTCTTTGATGATTGTGTCAGTCAGCAGTGGAAACGCGATTTCCAAATCAGCAGGTTGGCTCATTTGCAAACGCAAATCAATCTGTCCGCCGATGAAAATCAATGTCGAGTCCATTTCGGCTGATACTGTTACATTCTGTGCATGGTTAGATTGAATGAAAGAAGTCAATCCAATCAAGGCCAGTAGTAAGCGAACC
This sequence comes from uncultured Carboxylicivirga sp., assembly GCF_963674565.1. Lineage (NCBI taxonomy): Bacteria > Pseudomonadati > Bacteroidota > Bacteroidia > Marinilabiliales > Marinilabiliaceae > Carboxylicivirga > uncultured Carboxylicivirga sp. Next base: position 1,517,165 of record NZ_OY771430.1, on the reverse strand, counting down.
TTAATATTGAAATATGTCAATTTAGCATTAACCATTATATTCTCTTTTTAAATAAAGCAATCAGTGCTTTAACATAGTCTTCGTCAGTACTTACCGATACATTGTCTACTCCACATTTACTGAATAATGTTTTCGTTGATGCATCAGTATCGCGCCACCATTTCGAATAGGCTTCTCTAACTGCTCTGTTTGATGTGTCAGCCCAATGATACTTACCTGATTCTGCATCTTTCAGTTTAATTAAACCGATAGAAGGAATCTCTGTTTCACGCTTATCATAAACCTTTAAGGCTACCACATCGTGCTTTTGGTTGGCAATTTTAAGTGCATCTTCAAAATGATCGTCAATAAAATCGGAGATAACAAAAGCGGTACAACGTTTTTTGATGGCGTTGGTCAGGTATTTTAATGCCTCTGAGATATTGGTCTGACGATGTTCAGGAGTAAACGAAATCAGTTCGCGTATAATGTGCAAAATGTGCTTACGACCTTTCTTAGGAGGAATAAATTTTTCAATTCTGTCGCTGAAAAAGATCACACCAATTTTATCGTTATTCTGAATAGCCGAAAATGCTAAAACAGCAGCAATTTCAGTTATCACATTCTTTTTGAATTTGAAAGAAGTACCAAACTCACGCGAACCTGAAACATCAATCATCAATAGAACCGTTAATTCCCTTTCTTCTTCAAAAACCTTGATATATGGATGATTGAAGCGGGCAGTAACGTTCCAGTCAATATTTCTGATGTCATCTCCATACTGATACTCTCGTACCTCACTAAAAGTCATACCACGACCTTTAAAAGCAGAATGGTACTCACCTGCAAATATATTGCTGGATAAACCACGCGTCTTTATCTCGATCTGACGAACTTTTTTTATGATATCCGTTGCTTCCAAGTTTCTGTATTTTTAGCGTCTGGTGGCTAGATTTTAGCTAATAGCCAGATAATTTTACAATAGTTAGTCGTTTGAAAGCTAGCAGCTGAAAGCTAGCAGCTATCAGCTCTTTTTAAGGTACTTCAACCTGGTTAAGAATTTCGCTAATGATCTCCACTGAAGTAATGTTGTTAGCTTCAGCTTCATATGATAATCCAATACGGTGACGCATAACATCATGACAAACAGCACGCACATCTTCCGGAATAACATAGCCACGACGTTTGATGAAAGCATATGCCTTGGCTGCCATCGACAAGCTGATACTTGCACGAGGAGAAGCTCCGTATGAAATCATATCCTTGAATTTCTCCATTCCATATTGCTCAGGGAAACGGGTAGCGAAAATGATATCAACAATATATTTTTCAATTTTTTCATCCATGTAAACTTCTTTCACCACGTTACGTGCACGGATAATATCTTCAGGTTTAAGAATGGTTGAAGCTTTTGGGAATGTTTTAGCCAGATTGTGACGAATAATCATTTGCTCTTCATCTTTCTTTGGATAATCCAGAACAAGCTTCAACATAAAACGGTCAACCTGTGCTTCCGGTAATGGATAAGTACCCTCTTGTTCAATCGGGTTTTGAGTTGCCATTACCAGGAATGGTTCATCCAATTTAAAAGTGTTCTCGCCAATGGTAACCTGGCGTTCCTGCATTGCTTCAAGTAGTGCACTCTGCACTTTTGCCGGGGCACGGTTAATCTCATCGGCCAAAACAAAATTTGTAAAAATAGGACCATGCTTAACAATGAATTCTTCTTTCTTCTGACTGTAAATCATGGTTCCTAAAAGGTCGGCAGGTAACAAATCAGGAGTAAACTGTATACGAGAGAATTTAGCATCAACGATGGTTGCCAGGGTGTTGATGGCTAATGTTTTTGCCAATCCGGGTACACCTTCCAGCAAGATGTGTCCATCTGATAATAACCCAATCAGTAAGCCTTCAACCAGGTGTTTTTGTCCAACAATAACCTTGTTCATTTCAATGGTTAGCATGTCAACAAATGAACTCTCTTGTTGAATCTTTTCATTGATAGCTCTTATATCTACGTTCTGATCCATGATAATATGGTTTTATACTTTAATTTTTAATTCTGATTCTAATTTTAGTTGCTTTTTAAGCGTTCTTCTTCAAAATAACAATATGTCAAGTGATTTCAGTATTCGAAGCTCGTTAAAATATGTTAATGTAAAAGGACTTTAACCTCTCTTTAACGATTATTATTTTCAATAAAACAGGTAGATTTTAACATTTCGTTTTTTGGAAATCGAACAAAAATAGCAGGATTTTAAGATAGTTCATACAAAATAGATAGTCATATTTGGAGAAAAACAAATCAGATACAAAGTTGATTGGTCTTTTAAGGAAATATTAACACTTTTGTCTTCCATTTAAACTCTTCATTCTTAAATATCTTTTTATTTAAGTCATTAAACGAATTAATAATGAAATATTTCAGTTTTCATACCCATTCACATTATTGTGATGGAAAAGTACCCATGTCAGAAGTTTGCGATAAGGCCGCAAAGGTTGGATTAACAGCACTTGGTTTTTCAAGTCATGCACCTGTTCCTTTTGATACAAAGTGGGCACTGAAATTTGAAGACGGTTTAAAATACAGGAATGAGATAGCAAAGTTAAAGTTAGAATATGCTGGGCGGATGGAAATATATGCGGCATTGGAAGCAGATTATATTCCGTTGGATAAGTCACTTAGCTTTGATACCTGGCGAAAAATGCTTGATTTGGATTATATCATTGGATCAGTTCATCTGGTTCTAAATTCTGAAGTTCCGGATGAACTTTGGTTTCTGGATGGACCTGCTGAAAATTATGAAAAAGGTATAATTGCTTGTTTTGATGGAGATATTCGTAAAGCAGTTACTCAATACTACAATCAGTTAAAAGAGATGGTTACCAAACAAAAGCCGGATGTAATTGCACATATGGATAAGGTTGTGATGAATAACAAAAATCGGTTCTTTAAAGAAGAGGATGATTGGTATCAAAATCTGGTGGAAGAAACTTTGCAAGAAATAGCAAATCAAGGTACTATTGTTGAAGTGAATACACGAGGAATTTATAGAGGTAAATACCATACTTTCTTTCCGAATGAAAGAATTATCAAAAGATGTATTGATTTAGGAATACCATTAACTGTGTCGGTTGATGCTCATCATCCTGATGAATTAAAAAGTGAATTTGATAATGCAGTGGAGACCATTAAAAAATGTGGTGGTACATCGGTCTCTTTCTTTAATAAAGGTATATGGGAACAATTACCTATTGGTGATGTTTAATAGCTAATTAAAAATTGAAAAGATATGTTTGAGGATAATGATTTTGTTTGTCGTCATATGCGTATGACTAAAGCTGAAATAATAAAAGCAATCCGCGAGAAAAATATTACTTCATTTGATGATTTACAGGACGAAACAGATGTGGCAACCATTTGTGGAAGTTGTGTTGCTGATATTGAAGAGATTCTGGAGGAAGAAATAGCAAAAAGAGATGAGGCAGAAAATTGACTCATCTTTTTTTGCAATTAATCCATTGCTACATGAATGTCATATTGGCAAATTGAAAGTTGGATTAGTTTAAATTGACTTGATTATTTTTAAGGTTTAAGGATAGTATATAATGTGTGGAAAAGAACGTTGGTGAGGAAGATTTATTTCCCAAAAAATGGTAAATTGTAAATAAAATGCTGGATCTAAATGTTCATATGCTCTTATTTATTGTCTTTATTGGACATTTCTTATCCGTAGTAGTTTTTCTCCTATATATTTACCTTTACCGCATTCGTGATTTTAACATTCAATTGTATGTAATAGGAAAATCGCTTCAATGCCTTACTCAGTTCTTATCATTAGTCTCTATAGACAAACTAGGTGTTAATCTTCCTGTAATTGCTAATTCAATCTTATTTGTCGGTATAGCAATAGAAGTCTATTGTATGATTCAATACAATAAAAAAGAAAATAAAAGATTGAAAAAACAATTGATAATTTTAACTCTATTAAGTGTTTTCTTTACTGTTGTCATAGGTAGTTCAAGTTACTCCAGGATCGTAATAATGATCTCCATGGCTGCCTTCTTTTTATACATGTTTTATTTTCTGGTTATTAAAAAAGGAAATTCCAAAATGCAACACGTAATAGGCTGGATTGCGTTATTATTTGTTTTGGTTAATACCAGTAGGGATGTATTCTCATTTATATATGGAAATGAATGGCAAATTTATAAAGATATTACTATTCAATTGCTTGCCGGATTAATTTGGATTGTGGTAGCATATACATTTCCGTTACTGTTTCTTTTTATTCTAATTGAAAATGATAACTATAAACTCAAGGAATTAAATCTCACAAAAGATAAGTTTTTTAAGATAATCGGGCATGATTTAAAAGGTCCTATCGGACAAATGATTCAGTTGTCAGAATTAATGGAAGAAACTTATAAAGAGTTGAAAGATGAGAAATTATTATTGTTTGCAAGAAGTATGAAAGAATCATCAATAAGAGGATTTAAATTACTTGAGAATCTTTTAACTTGGGCATCTTCGCAGACAGGAAGTTTATCATTTTCCCCTTCTTTAATAAATGTTTCGGAATTAATAGATGAGAATGTAGAATTATTGAGAAAGCAAGCAGATGTGAAAAATATTCACATTAAGTTGATGAATATATATGAAGGACAGATTTGTATCGATAGAAATATGATAAGTGGTGTACTTCGAAATTTATTATCTAATGCAATAAAGTTTACACCTGTCAATGGAGAACTTAAGGTTTTTACTACAATAGAGAAAGGTTATTTAATTGTTTCAGTTCAGGATAGTGGAATTGGTATGTCCAAAGATAATTACAGGAAATTATTTAAATTGGATTCTACATTTACCACTTTAGGTACTAATAATGAAAAAGGAACAGGAATAGGTTTGATTTTATGTAAAGAGTTTGTAGATAGGCACAAGGGTGAAATTTGGGTTGAGAGTGAATTAAATGTCGGATCAATATTCAATTTTAAAATTCCACTAGTAAATGCTGATGAAAGTCAAAAATGTGTCAAATATGATGATTAAATAATATATGGGATTACTAACATTTACCATTAATATCATCTGAACTTCTTAGCGGTGTTTTTAGTCAATCATTAATAAAGAACTGTCTCCATAACTTAAAAAGCGAAAATCATTATTCAGTGCGTATTGATAAATTTCTTTCCATCTTTTTCCGACAATAGCACTGATTAGCAATAATAAGGTGCTTTGTGGTTGATGAAAGTTGGTAACCAATCCATTTATCATTTTAAATTGATAGCCTGTTACAATAATAATAGATGTACGACCCGAAAGAGTATTGATTTTATTTTGCTCCATAAAATCAAGCAGTGCAGCCAAAGCTTCAATTCTACTGTATGCACCATTCAGGTTATATGGGTCCCATTGTTGAACACCATGATCAATTGGTAATTTTTCCAAAAGACGTACACCATACCAATAAAGACTTTCGAGTGTTCGAACAGATGTGGTTCCAACTGCTATGGTTGGATTTGTATTATTGATCAGACTCTTTATAGCTTGTTGAGTAATTACAAAATGCTCAGTATGCATTTCATGTCCGGCAATCTTTTCTGATTTAACAGGTTTGAAGGTGCCGGCACCTACATGTAAGGTTATATTCAGAAGAGTGTGTCCTTCAGCTTTGAGGTCGTTTAGTATTTCATTTGTAAAATGTAATCCAGCAGTAGGAGCTGCAACTGATCCTTTGTGTTGGGAATAAACTGTTTGATACCGATCTAAATCAATTTCTTCCGTTTCACGATTCAAATAGGGAGGAATAGGAGTGAGACCAATGTTTTCAATAATCTCAGCAAACGAAAAATTTGAATTATCCCAACTGAATACTATGGAATAGGCATCTGTTAGTTGCTCTCCTTTTTCTATTGTAATAATGATTTCTTCTCCGTTAATCTCAATGTTTTTTGTAAGTGGATCGTTCTTCCATTTGCGTGCATTTCCCACTATACATTTCCAGGTTGTTGTTTCCCGACTGTCGAAAGCCATTTGTACTTCCAGTGGACTCATTGGTTCTAGACAAAATATCTCAATCTCAGCACCTGTTGCTTTTTTAAATTTCAGACGGGCCTGTATCACCTTGGTATTATTAAAAACCAATAGTGCATTTGCAGGTAGTTCTGATTTGATTTCCGGAAATTGTTTATGAGAGATTGCACCATTCCTGAAAATTAGCAGCTTCGATAAGTCACGATTCTCAAGCGGGTACTTGGCAATGCGTTCATCAGGAAGGTTATAATTGAAATCTTCAATGGCAATATCCGGCTTAATCATTTTTTATTGTTTTTGAGGCCGCAAATTTAGTTAACTTTATGCGATTTTTTGAAATGATAATTCTAAAATACAATCATGAAAGTAAAAGCAGGCGATATAGTTCGATTTTTAAATATCAGTGGAGGCGGAACCGTAACAAGAGTGGAAGGTAAACTGGCCTTTGTGGAAGATGAGGATGGCTTTGAGATTCCTGTAATGACACATGAGGTGGTTGTTATTGAAGATGAAAAACCTACTGTTTCAAATGCTTCGACAGGTGTTGTGGATGAAGCTGAAGAAGAGTCTTACGAATATGTTGAACAAGAAGGTAATGATGATAATCCGAAGTTCTTTGTTGCATTCTTACCAGGAGAGAAACAGGGAGTTGAATCAGGTCATTTGAGAGTTCAGTTAATTAACGACAGTAATTATTTTTCATATTACACGATATCAAAAGTCAATAAGGATGCGACTCTGGAACTGATGTTTAACGGTTTAATAGAGCCTAATACAAAGATTGGTTTGGATAAGATGACTGTTTTACAACTGGATGATCGTCAGTGGAAGGTGAATATAATGATGTTTAAAAAAGGGCGTGCTTATAAAGAATTACCATCTGTTTCAACAGAGATCAAGATAAAAGCAGCACGTTTCTTTAAAGAAAATAGTTTTGCTGATAATGATTATTACCACGAGAAAGCTGTATTGATGCCGGTAATAAAAGGTGAGTTTGAAATGAAACTCGAGCAGTTAAGTCAGAAAGAGGTGGATCAGGTAGTCAAAGAAAAAGAGGCTAAACCTGCCAGAAAGAAATTTGCTCGTCGTGACGAACCCGGAATACTAGAAGTAGATTTGCATATTGATGAATTGATTGATACAACTGCTGGTTTAAGTAAGGGAGAGATTCTGAATATTCAGGTTGATAAATTCAAGCAGATAATGAACGAGAATGAGAAGTTTAAAGGTAAGAAACTGGTTTTTATTCATGGAGTTGGAGCCGGAATCCTTAAAAATGAAATTCGTCGTTTGTTGGAACGTCAATATAAAAAACATACTTACCAGGATGCATCATTTCGAGAATATGGATTTGGTGCCACTATGGTAATTATATAGAAGTTATCCCAAATTGTTGGGGTTTTAACAATTAATGGATAGGTACTGTTAATTTACTTATCCATTTTTTGTATCATTGTAGCAATGAATGGTTACAGAAAAATATTCTCTATTTTATTATTAGCAGTATATAGTATCGTATTTGCTCATAATATTATTCCACATCATCATCACTATGAGGGTGGACATGATTCGTGTGACATTCAAAAAGAAATTAGTCAGTCGCATAATCATAGTAGCTTGTGTGATCATAGCCATGATTTTGAACTAGCTGATAATAATTGCGAGGATGAAGCAAATCATCATCATGTTTGTGAATTTGATGTAAAGCCTGTTGTTAACAATGAATTAGTTTTTACTGCATATTATTTGGTTTCTCAGTTTTTAGAAATACAAACTTCAGAGTATCAAAATGTAAAATCCAATTGTCAATATTATCCTCAAAAACTGCTTGAGAGTTATTGCTCAGCAGTACCGCTTCGCGCACCCCCTTTTATTTCATGATTCTGTGTTTTATATCAGTCATTCTATAGACGAAGTGGCTGATTCTATTAATAATCAATTCAATCGACAAATCATGAAGAATTTATTTATGGCTTTGGCTGTAATGGCTTTTGTTTTAACATCGTGTGGATCAAAAAATCAATCTACTGATGAAACGCATACACATGCTGATGGATCAGTGCATGAAGCACATGATCATAGCGATCACGAGCATGCAGTTGTTAAGCAAGAAACTTTTGAAGTTACACCTGATAGTGCTGCAACAACAGCGGCTTGTTCTGACAAGAAAGAGTCTTGTGATCATTCGTGTAGTGGATGTGAACATACAAACTAATTAGCCAAAGGTATTCGAGGAAAGGTGCAGTCATGCACCTTTCCTAATGATTTTATGATTGAATTTCTCAAAAAAAACATGAAGGATTTACAAAAATCCGTTTAAAGTGCATAAACTATGATGAAGAATTTAAGTATTCTCCTGGGTCTATTGTTTTTTGCTAATGCCTGTATCAATCACTCTCATTCTGAAGAAGAACATGAGCACGATCATGAATCGGTTATGATTCCATATACAGGTTATAATGATGATGTAGAAGTCTTTATTGATGCCCAACCCTTGGGAAAAAATGGCCTGTCAACACTTTTGGTGCATTTAACAAGTCTGAAAGATTTCAAACCCATTTCATCAGATCATCAGGTAACTGTCAAACTTATAGTAGGTTCAAAAGGAGTCAAACAAGTTCAGGAAAAAGCAAAGTCGATAGGGATATATCAATTTGAATTAAAACCTGTTGAGAGTGGTATTGGATACTTGTTGGTTGAATTAGAATATCAAGGTAAAAATCAACAAATAAAAATAGATAATGTAATGGTGTACCCTAATGGTCATGATGCCATTCATGAAGCAGAAGAGTTAGTGCCACATGTGGCAGGTGCCATTTCTTTTACGAAAGAAAAAAGCTGGAAAGTTGATTTTGCTACTGCTCATCCCGTGATTAATGAATTTGGAACAATAATTAAAACAACAGCATCAGTTGGTGTTTCACCTATCGACGGAGTTGTTGTTTCTGCCAAAACAAGTGGTTTTGTAAATTTTTCAAACGGAATAATTAGTGTTGGAAAAGAATTAGATAAAAGCGAACGTGTTTTTATGGTAAAAGGCGATGGAATCTCTGACAACAACGCCGAGGTAATGCTTAAAAAAGCCAAGGCCGAATTGGAATTGTCAAAAGCTGAATTTGATAGAGATAAGTTGTTGGCAGAAAAGCAAATTGTTTCCAATAAAGAGATGTTGGAAACACAAGCACGTTATCAGAAGGCACAAAGTGAGTATAATAACCTGATTAAAACCATCACTGAAGATGGTGAAATTATAATGGCACCTGTTTCGGGATATGTTAACGAGGTGTTTGTCAATAATGGTGAGTTCGTTCAGGCGGGTAGTCCTGTTTTCAGCATGGTAGAAAATCAACGTTTAATGATAACAGCCATGGTCAGTCAGCGTTATTTAAAAGATTTACAATTTATTTCTGATGCTAATATTGAAGTTGGAGGTCAGTTGATGACATTAAATGAATTGAATGGTGAGATTCTTTCAGTAGGTAAATCCATCAGTCAGAATAATCATTTATTACCAGTTGTTTTTGAGGTTGACTTGCAAGATGAACTGCTAAGTGGTGGATTTACCAATGTCTATATTAAAACTAAAGGTGAGGAATCGTTAATTATTCCTGAAACTGCATTAACCGAAGAACAAGGTGTCTATTTTGTATATGTTCAGATAACTCCTGAAATGTTCGAAAAACGTCAGGTTATGGTAGGTTCTACAGATGGTAAATACAGGGCTATTAAAGAAGGACTGAACGTTGATGAAAGAGTGGTTACCAAAGGCGCTGTTTTAGTTAAGCTTGCTGCAGTTTCTAATTCTATTGATCCTCATGCAGGACATGTTCACTAGAAAGGAGGAGAAAAATGCTGAATAGAATTATTTATTTTTCCCTTCATAACAAGTTGATTGTTTTGTTGGGAGCTGTCCTTTTAATGATTTGGGGCGTATACAGTGCCCGAACAATAGACGTGGATGTATTTCCAGATTTAACTGCACCCACTGTTATTGTGATGACAGATGCACATGGTATGGCTGCTGAAGAAGTTGAACGCTTGGTCACGTTTCCAATCGAAACTGCTGTTAATGGAGCCACAGATGTCCGTAGGGTTCGTTCCAATAGTTCGCATGGCTTTTCTTTTGTGTGGGTAGAGTTTGATTGGGGAACAGATGTGTTTAAGGCTCGACAGATAGTTAGCGAAAAATTGGTGACTCTGGCCGGGCAGCTACCATTGGGTATTTCACAACCAGTGCTGGCACCTCAGTCGAGTGTGATGGGTGAGATCTTATTCATCGGATTACATTCTGACTCTACAGATATGATGACACTGAGAACGATTGCCGATTGGCAGATCAAGCCTTTGTTACTGGCCACAGGTGGTGTTTCACAGGTTACTATTATTGGTGGTGATTACAAGCAATATCAGGTGTTGGCCGATCCTTATAAAATGATGCAGTACAATGTCTCGTTAGATGATATGATTGCAGTTTGTGAATCGGTGAGCAGAAATAGCACGGGTGGTGTGGTTCGTCAATATGGAAACGAATATGTAGTTCGGGGAATGGCACGTACTGCTGATATAGCTGAGCTAGGTCGAACCTTAGTGAAGCATAATGAGGGATTTCCAATTTATCTTGAAGATGTTGCAGAAGTAAAAATAGGTAGTGCAGTAAAGATGGGTTACGCCTCACAGAACGCTCATTCTGCAATCATTATTTCTGTCTCGAAACAACCCAATACCAATACGCTGGATCTTACTGAAAGGATAGAAGCTAATCTAACTGATCTAGCCAAAACATTACCAGAGAATGTAACCCTCGATACCAAAATATTCCGTCAGGCTGATTTTATAGAAACATCTGTTAATAATGTTCAGAAATCGTTGATTGAAGGTGGTTTATTTGTTGTAGTTATTTTATTTCTGTTTTTAGGAAGCTTTCGTACTACCATTATTTCGTTACTGGCAATTCCTTTGTCGTTGTTGGGTGCGATCATTACATTAAAATATCTTAACCTGAACATTAATACGATGAGTTTGGGAGGTATGGCTATTGCCATTGGTTCATTGGTTGATGATGCCATTATTGATGTAGAGAATGTATATAAGCGGTTGAGACAAAACTATGAAAAGCCCGGGGAAGATAGAATCAGTGCAATTACCATTGTTTTTGAAGCTTCGAAAGAAATCAGAGCATCTATATTAAATGCAACTTTAATCATTATTGTTGCTTTCATTCCATTATTTTTCCTTTCAGGTATGGAAGGTAGGATGTTGCGTCCATTGGGTATTGCGTACATCGTATCGTTATTTATGTCACTTATCATTGCCATGACACTGACACCGTTGTTATGTCGTTTATTGTTGTCAGATGATAAATATCTTAGTAAGAAAGAAAAATCAGGAAGATTAACACATTGGTTGCAAAAGCATTATCATCAATCATTGGGTTGGGCATTGAATCATAAAACATCGGTATTAGTTGTTTCGGTAGCTATGTTTATTTTGTCGCTTGTGTTGATGAGTGGTATGGGACGAAGTTTCTTGCCTGAATTTAATGAAGGAGCTTTAACCATTGCTGCAGTCAGTCAGCCTGGTGTTTCGTTAGAAGAAAGTAATAAACTGGGTAATCTTCTGGAACAGGAATTATTATCCATTTCAGAAGTGGAAAGTACGGCCCGAAGAACAGGAAGAGGTGAATTGGATGCTCACTCTCAAACTACCAACAGCGCAGAAATTGATGTGAACTTCACATTAAGAGATAGGCCTCAGGAGGAATTTATGGAAGAAGTTCGCCACAAACTTGCTAATGTACCGGGTGTGGCTACTACTGTAGGTCAGCCATTGGGACATCGGATTGATCATATGTTATCAGGTACGCGTGCGAACATTGCCATTAAAATATTCGGTCAGGATCTGAATGAATTATTTCTGCTGGGCAATCAACTTTCTACTGTCATTAAAGGTGTGGAAGGTTTAGTGGATGTAAGTGTGGAGCAGCAAAGAGAGATTCCACAATTACAAATAAAAGCAGATCGAGATAAACTAGCCATGTATGGAATTAGTTTAAAGGAATTCAATGAGTTTGTGGATGTGGCCTTTGCTGGTGAAAAAATGGCTGATATTTACGAAGGGCAACGCAGTTTTGATCTTTTTCTGAGGTTTAATGAGGATTTTACTCAAACAATTGAAGGTGTTAAAAAGGCGTTGATAGATACCGAAGATGGAAAGAAGGTACCTTTGGAATTGGTGGCCGATGTGGTTTCAGCAGCAGGGCCTGGGTCAGTTAGTCGTGAGAATGTGCAACGCAAAATTGTTGTCTCTGCAAATGTCGCAGGACGTGATTTGAGAAGTGTTGTAAATGATGTTAAAGAGGTTGTAAACGGTAAGGTACATCTTCCTCAAGGTTATAGAGTAGAATATGGTGGTCAGTTCGAAAGTGAAGCCAAGGCTTCACAAACATTGCTATTAACAACTCTTTTGGCCATTGGAATCATTTTCTTATTGCTTTATCAGGAGTTTAAAAACAGTAATTTGGCCGGTATTATACTGCTTAATCTTCCGTTAGCTTTAATTGGCGGAGTTTTTGCCATTCAGTTTACATCCGGAATAATAAGTATTCCAGCAATAATTGGATTTATTACTTTGTTTGGTATTGCTACCAGAAATGGAATTTTATTAGTGTCGAGTTATCAGCATTTAAAAGATCAAAAATATTCGTTAAGTGAACAGATCAGATTAGGTTCCATCGATCGCTTAAATCCTATTCTAATGACTGCGTTGACCGCTGCATTGGCCTTGATTCCATTGGCAATTTATGGCGATGCTGCCGGTAACGAAATTCAGAGTCCGATGGCAAAGGTTATTTTAGGCGGTTTATTAAGCTCAACACTTTTAAATATGTATGTTATTCCGATAGTGTATTATCTGGTAAATAAAAAATCGGAAGTAAACAATAGGAAAGGAGTTCAATCATGAAAATAGTATTGATTGTAATGGCTTGTTTTTATATAATAAGTTCCAATGCACAGAATACAATTGAGGACGTATTGGCTAATATTGAAAACAATAATAAAACATTGCAGGTTTTAAGAGTTGAAGCAGACGCTGTTAAATTACAGAATAAAGTTGGTCTAAATCCCTCAAATCCGGAAGTTCAGTATACTTATCAATGGGGAAAAGAAGAAACAATGGGTAACAGAAGTGAGTTAACTATAATTCAATCTTTTGATTTTCCAACTGCGTATTTGTATCGAGGGCAAATGGCTAATGCATTAATTAGTAAAGCAGATATCGATTATAAAATTGCTTATAATGAAGTAATGTTGAATGCCGTTGAACTTTGTTATGAAGCTTTTTATGGTAAAATGTTAATTGATGAATATCAAAAGCGTCTTGATCATGCTGAGAGTATTGCAGAAGTCTATAGATACAAGCTTGAAACTGGTGATGTTAATATTATTGAGAGTAATAAAGCACAGTTAAATTTGCTTAATGCAAGGAATAATCTGGTTGTTTTAAAAGCTGATCAACAATCTGTTATTGAAAGACTCGTAGGGATAAATGGTGGAAAGGCCTTGGATATCTCCCAATTGTTGATTGGTCATGCGACATTACCTGAAGATTTTGATGAATGGTTTACAAAAATGAAAGATGTAATGCCTGAATTAATTAGTCTGCAGAAAGGTGTAGAAGCAAATCGTAAAAAGGAGCAATTGAACAGGGCTTTGTCTTTACCTAAGCTTTCCGGAGGATATAGTTCAGAGAAAGGATTAACAGATAGTTTTAAAGGTGTTAATATGGGAATTAGTATTCCTTTATGGGAAAATAAAAATACGGTTAAACAGGCTAAATTACAGACTGTTTCTTTGGAGAATAAGATAGAGGATTTACAATTGCAGGCTTATCATGGATTAAAAGCATTGTATAGTAAAGCTGAGAGTTTACAGAAAACCATTGATGATTATCAGGAGGTGCTTGATAAATTGCATAGTAATGAATTACTTAAAATAGCATTGGATGCCGGAGAAATATCTGTACTTGAATTTATTGTAGAACAATCTATTTATTACGAAGCGATAGAAAACTTTGTATCTGTTCAGCTTCAATACGATACAACCATGGCGCGTTTGAATTATTTTCACTACAAATAGATAAATCCGCATGATATTTAAGGCCCGTTCAGAAATGAGCGGGCCTTTGTTTTTTATAATAGAAATTGGAAGATATTGATTAATTGAGAGTTTTGACTTAAACTTATAGTAGATTAAAATTGTTAAATAAAGCATAATAGTATCCTAATATATGAAAATAGATCCTGCCACTTTATTATGCCGACTAGAGGTGTTTTGCAGTATTTTGTTACTGTCGAGCATTGGTTTTGGTAAAGTTCAGGGGCAAGAGTTTCAGAATACGATACATCAGCAATGGCATTTTAATCATTTAACAGTAGATGATGGATTATCCAATAACTTTGTTCAGGCAATTAACCAGGATAAATATGGATATATCTGGATTGCCACAACTTTTGGTTTAAATCGATTTAATGGATTAGATATTGAATGTTTTTATCATACAGAATCAAATTCTTCTTCTTTGAACTCTAATTATATTTCCTCTCTTCTTATTGACTCACACAAGCAATTATGGGTAGGATCTGATAACGGACTTCAGCAATTCAATTATCAAACACAAAATTTTATTAACGTCCCAATCCCTGATAGTAATAATTCATGCGAAGTTTTTTGTGTCGTAGAAGATTTGGATAATCAATTGATGGTAGGCACTTCAAGCGGACTTTATACAGCTTCACCTGATACTCGCGATTTAAAAAAAATAGAATTAAAACAACTAGGATTACCAAATGATTCTATATATCGTTTGATGGTAGATGATAAAAATAATTTGTGGATAGCAACTTATAAATCTGGTTTGCATTATTATAACAGGCAACAAAACAGCATTAAAAGTTATGTGCATCAACCAACTGATGTAAAGGGATTGCCGGATAATTGGATTCATTATTTATACATGGATAGAGTAAATACTCTCTGGATTACAACTTACAATACAGGGTTTGCCAAATTTAATCCATCAGATAGTACATTTACACATTACTTTATTAATCCAAAGGAAGAGTTTACAAGGCGCATACGTACTATTTTTGAAGATGCCGAGGGTAATATGTATATCGGTAGCCGGTCGGGTCTGTATCTATTTGATAAGGTATCTGGTAAATCAAGCCTTTATGCGCGGGATGATCACAGTATTTCAAAGCTAAGCCAGAATTCAGTGACTTGTAGTTTTGTAGATAAACATGAGAATGTTTGGCTTGGTACTCATTCCGGTGGAGTGTCTTATTTTAATACGCTTCAAAAACAGTTTAATCATGTAAAGCAAGAAAAAAACGATAGTCGGTTTTTAAATTCAGGATCGGTTCATTGCTTTTCAAAGTATGGCGGTAAACTATTCGTTGGCACAGAAAAAGGGATTAATGTGTTTGATAAATCTAAAGGACGATTTAGTTATTGGGTAAATAATCCAGAAGATTCATATTCATTAAGCTATGATGATGTTAAAGATATTGCCATTGAATCAAAAGATTCGATTTGGGTGGCAACTAATCGGGGTGGATTGAATTTATTAAATAGTAAGGGTAAACTTATTAAGCTCTTCAGACATGATAAAGCTAATCCGTTTTCATTGCCTTCTAATAATATTTATAATGTATTTCTTGATAGTAGAAAGGATGTATGGGTTATTTCTAATGACGACTGGGATAGGTTAAGTTCTGTTGTAAGCAGATATGATCGGAAAAATGATCGTTTTATTCATTATCGTAAGCCATTTTTTATGGGGTTTACTGAATCTTCTTCAGAAGAATTATATGTAGGTGGCTATAAAGGTTTTTATAAGTATGACAGGGAATCTGATGATTTTATTGGGTATACAAACGACACGTTAATATTCAGGACAGATGTTCTTTTTGTTGATTACAATGATAATATTTGGGTGGGTAGTTACAAAGGCTTATCTCAATACAATTTTAAGACGAATTTGTTTATTGATGTATCAAAAAAGCTTGATCTTGGAGTAAAAGAGATTTATGGCATTGTAGGTAATAAAAATACCCTTTGGATATCGTCAAACAATGGTTTGATGAGGATAAATGATATTGAACATCTTTCAGCTAAAACAGTAAATACATTTGTTGCAAATGATGGCTTGCAGAGCCGCGAATTTAACTATAATGCATACTTTTTAGATAAGGTTGGTTATTGCTATTTTGGTGGAGATAACGGATTTAATGTCTTTCATTCAGATAGTATTATTGTAAACCCTTTTCCTCCGGAAATATATTTATCTTCAATTAATATTGAGGGGAAAAATGTGAATTATGGTTCCAAACTAAAAGGGGAAGTTATCATAAATCAATCGGTATATGAAACAAAGAAAATTTATCTCAGTCATCAGGTGAGATCATTTACCTTGTTTTTTGATGTATTACATTTTGCTAATGCTAAATCCAATCGCTACAAGTATAAAATTGATGAGAATGAAGAATGGACATATGCCGATGCAACCAATAATTACATTACATTTAGAAAGCTTGCACACGGAACTCATCACTTGATAATTTATGGAATTAATTCAGATGGCGTAGAAAGTTTACAGCCTGTTGACTTAATAGTTGTTGTACATCCACCTTTATGGCTTCATACCTGGTTTATTTTATTATTGGTAGTGCTACTTGCAGCAATGGTGTTTGTTGTCATTTATTTGCGAGAAAGACGGTTGATAAAACAAAAAAAGCGCCTTGAAAAGATTGTTCAACTGAAAACAAAAGAGTTGGTGTTACGAAACGAGGAGTTGAGCAAGCAAAAGGAGGAGATTGAGGAACAAAAAGAAGAAATAATAAATCAACGGGATAC
This sequence comes from uncultured Carboxylicivirga sp., assembly GCF_963674565.1. Taxonomy (NCBI): domain Bacteria; kingdom Pseudomonadati; phylum Bacteroidota; class Bacteroidia; order Marinilabiliales; family Marinilabiliaceae; genus Carboxylicivirga; species uncultured Carboxylicivirga sp. The sequence goes on along the minus strand of NZ_OY771430.1, from coordinate 1,500,236 downwards.
AATTTTTCAAAACAACCGATTATTGGAAGAGTATGCCAATGAACTTGAGAATAAAGTTGCTCAAAGAACTGCTGATCTTGATAGAGCCAAGGAAAAAGCTGAGGAAAGTGATCGTTTAAAAACATCATTTCTTAAGAATATCAGTCACGAAATACGCACCCCACTTAACGCTATTATCGGTTTTATCAATGTAATTGGAGATGATTTAAGCAACCCTGATAATCAAAACTTTTTTGAAATTATCAAATCAAGTGGTTACACTCTTATGAAGACAATAGAGGATGTAATTGATTATGCTAAAATTGAAACGGATGCAATTAGTGTCTTTATAGAGCCGACTTCTGTTCGAAGTTTGTTGGCCGAATTACTCGAATTTTATGAAAGCGAATTGGTAAAACGGAATAATGAGTCTGCGCAATCAGTTCAATTAAAAATCATGCATTTGGTTGACGATTTTGGTGATGTTGTTTATTCTGATAGAGAGAGATTAAAACAGATAATTGGTAATTTACTGAGTAATGCAATTAAATTTACACATCAGGGTGAAATAACTTTTGGTGTATGCTATGCATCAGAATGGTATTTCGGATTTTATGTGCAAGATACCGGAATAGGAATTGATAAGATTGATCATGACAAGGTTTTTGATCGTTTTCGTAAAATAGAAGAAAATACCCAGAATCTATACAGAGGTGGTGGATTAGGCTTGTCTATCTCAAAATATCTGGTAGAATTATTAGGAGGAACAATTGAAGTTGAATCAGTGCCGGGAGCAGGTAGTAATTTTAGTTTTGTTGTAAGAAATTATAGGAAAATAAATAAAAAATACGATTCAAAAATTATTAATCTGAATGACTAGCGATCATTTTATTTAGCTCATTTTATAATTTAAATCAAAAAAACTAGATTTAAGTTTATTATTTACCACAATATAATGATAGGCTTAAGTAAAAAACAAGGAAAATTTCTACAAGAAGTAATAGATCAATGGGAAGAGGATAAGGTGATTAATGAGTCAGTGAAAAAGAATCTTGAAGATTCCATTGAGATTCGTTCATTTGAATGGAAAAAGCTGGCTGAATATTCATTTTGGATTGCAATGGTTTGCATTATCATTGCTTTTGGGGCCATGTTTGCCGATAAATTATTGATTGATTTAGTAGAAAAGATATTTTCTTCTTCCAACTTTACATTATGCATTCTGTTTGCTGTGATTGCACTCGTAGTTTATTATTGGGCTTATAAACGGAGCATTAAATATCCAAATAAAATATATAGCAACGAATTTATCCTAATAATGGCTATCCTGTCGACAGCAACTTCTATTGGATATCTCGGGATGGCATTGGATAACGGAAGTGGTCATTTTTCGGTATTGCTATTAATTGCGGCCATTATTTATGCAATCATTGGTTTGTATTTTCCTTCTAAACTGGTGTGGATATTTGCAATCCTTTCGTTGGGTGCATGGTTTGGTGCTGAAACGGGTTATATGTCTGGTTGGGGAGCCTATTATTTTGGAATGAACTATCCGTTGCGATTTGTTGTATTTGGTTCTATCCTTACTGGATTAAGTTTTCTGTTTAATCGGATAAGCTTTTTACAGACTTTTCAAAAAAGTACTTACATTTTGGGGCTTCTTTATCTTTTCATATCGTTATGGATTCTATCTATTTTTGGAAATTATGGAGATGTTGATGAATGGTTTGATATTAAGCAAATAAGTCTGATTGGTTATGGAGTTATATTTGGTCTGGTTGCAATCATTGCCATTTGGTGGGGACTGAAACAGGATGATTATACGAGCCGTAGTTTTGGTCTTACTTTTCTGTTCATTAATTTATATACTAAATATTTCGAATATTTTTGGGATACTATGCATAAAGCCATCTTCTTTCTAATTTTAGCCGGTACATTCTGGTTGATTGGTAATAATGCTGAAAAGATCTGGAATCTGAAGTTCTTAAATAGAAAGGAAATATTGGAAGATTAATCTTTCACCTCGTTATTCTCTATATGCCTGCAAAAGCACTATCTTTGCACAAATTTTTTGCGAATGGTATCGATTAATCAGTTAACTGTTGATTTTGGTGGTTTTAAATTATTTGAGGATGTTTCGTTTTTGATCAATCCCAAGGATCGTATTGGTCTGATTGGAAAAAACGGAGCAGGTAAATCAACCTTGTTAAAAATCATAGCAGGGCAGATGGAACCAACCTCGGGTTTGGTAACTAAGCCTCGTGATTTTAAAATTGGTTACCTGCCTCAGCATATGAATTATACTGATACCCGCAATGTTGTTGACGAAGTTGAGTTGGCGTTTTCTGAAATTAAAGATCTTGAAAAGGAGATTGAATCAATTAATTTAGAGATTGGGGAACGAACTGATTATGAGTCTGAATCGTATATGAAGTTGCTCGACCGTTTAAACGAAAAAACAGAGCGTTTCAACCTCATGGGAGGGGCTAACCATACCGGTTTAATTGAATCTACACTTAAAGGACTGGGTTTTGAACAATCCGATTTTACTAGAAATACAGGAGAATTTAGTGGAGGTTGGCGTATGCGTATTGAGTTAGCTAAGATTCTTTTGGAACAGCCCGATATGTTTCTTCTGGATGAGCCTACAAACCATTTGGATATTGATTCTATCCAATGGCTTGAAGATTTCCTGAAAAATTATAGTGGAGCGGTTGTTCTAATCTCTCACGATAAAGCATTCCTTGATAATATTACCAAACGAAGTATTGAAATTTCGTTGGGTCGCATTTATGACTATAAGGCTAACTATTCGCGCTTTATGGAGTTAAGGCAGGAAAGGAGAGAGCAGCAATTAAATGCATACAAAAATCAACAAAAGAAAATTGAAGATACCGAGAAGTTTATTGAGCGTTTCAGATACAAAGCCACTAAGTCGGTTCAGGTTCAGTCGCGAATTAAGCAATTAGAGAAAATTGATCGGATAGAGGTTGATGAATTTGATAAAGCTGCTTTAAATATAAAATTTCCACCAGCACCACGGTCAGGAACGGTTGTAGTAAAGGCTGACAGATTGAGTAAAGCGTACGGGGATTTGCTTGTTTTGGATGAGGTTGATATAGCCATTGAGAGAGGTGAAAAAGTTGCATTTGTGGGGCGTAATGGTGAAGGCAAAACTACTATGGCTCGTATCATTATGAGTGAACTTGCCCATCAGGGAAAGTTGGATTTAGGACATAATGTGAAAATTGGGTATTTTGCACAAGATCAGGCTGAGCGCTTAAATGATAACCATACAATATTTGAAACCATCGATTTAGTAGCTGTTGGTGACATTCGTACTAAAATAAGGGATTTGTTGGGCGCGTTCATGTTTAGTGGTGAAACGGTTGATAAAAAGGTTAGCGTATTATCCGGAGGTGAACGTACTCGCCTGGCAATGGTAAAATTGTTGTTAGAGCCAGTTAATTTGCTTATACTCGATGAGCCTACCAACCATTTGGATATGCGCTCAAAGGATATTCTTAAAGAAGCCCTACGTGATTTTGAAGGCACAGTAATACTGGTTTCTCACGATCGTGAATTTCTCGATGGATTGGTGGATAAAGTATATGAGTTTCGTCATCGAAAAATTAAAGAATACCTTGGAGGAATCTATTATTTTCTTGAAAAGAAAAAACTAGAAAATCTAAATGATTTAAATATTAAGACTGCTGTTTCCTCTCAAAAGAATGATGAAAAAGCAGATTCTGCATCCAAGCTCTCTTATGAAGAAAGAAAGGAACTCAATAAGAGAATGAAGAAAGCTGAACGTTTGGTAGCTGATTATGAAGTTGAGATTGCAAAGTTGGAGGGAAATTTGGAGCAATTAACGGAAGCTATGAATCTTCCCGAGAATGCAGGTGATGAGCAATTGTTCAAAGATTACCATCAGGCTGAAAAGCAGTTAGAGTTAAAAATGGAAGAATGGGAGAATGCTCATTTGGAATTGGAAGAATTACAGGAACAAAAAAATAAACTGGATTAAATTATGGCTAAAGATCAAATGGTATTTGGTATACGTGCAGTAAGTGAAGCTATTGCTGCAGGTAAAGAAGTTGATAAGGTTTTTATAAAAAAAGGATTACAGGGCGATCTTTTTCAGGAGTTTCTGGATGAAGTAAAAGATAATAATGTACCTTTTCAGTTTGTTCCTATTGAAAAATTAAACCGAATTACCCGTAAAAATCATCAGGGAGTAATTGCTTTTATTTCACCGGTAGTCTATCAGGATGCAGAGCAATTAATTCAGATGTTATATGACGAAGGGAAGGAGCCTTTTGTATTAGTGTTGGATCAACTAACCGATGTACGTAATGTTGGTGCCATCGCGCGTACGGCCGAATGTGTTGGGGCAGATGCTATTATTATCCCCGATAAAGGTAGTGCTCCCATTAATTCTGATGCCATTAAAACATCGGCCGGAGCATTGCATACGCTACCTGTTTGTCGTACTTCTAACTTGTTTAAAACAGTTGAGTATTTAAAAAATAGTGGTTTAAAATTAGTAGCTGCTACTGAAAAAGGTGCCGAGGCATACGATAAAATAGATTATTCCGGTCCGGTAGCACTTATTATGGGTTCTGAGGATACAGGTATCTCTAATCAGTTGTTGAAAATAGCTGATTATAAGAGTTGTATACCTATTAAGGGCGATATAAAATCATTGAATGTATCTGTGGCAGCAGGAATTTTAATGTACGAGATCCTAAAATCGAGACAGTAACTTTTTTTTACTAACGTTTGAACAGTTAGTAATACCTGTAAATACTGGTAAAAAGGCAAACTTATACGGTGTTTTTGGTGTAAGGTTTCATGAATTTTGTCACCATAAATTTGATTTTTCTCATAATGTTTCTAAATTCGAAAGGTTTTGCGATGAAGAAAAATCAAATTTTTTAATCAAAAACATCGTTTATGATCCACAAGGAAAGAGTCCTAAAGGCGCTCAATAACGAGCAACCGGATAGAGTGCCGTTTTTTTATTGGGACGTACCCGAATTTGGTGTTAAGTTGATGAAACACCTTGGGTTAGAAAATCGTGATCAATTACTCGAGTATTTAGACGTTGATTTCCGATGGGTGGAACCAGACTATGTTGGCGAAAATTTAATCAAAGAAGAAGATAAGAAGAAGGTTGATATATGGGGTGTTGGATATTCAAAAGTTAAAAATGGTGATTTTGAATATTGGGAAGCAACCAATTTTCCTTTAGAAGGAATAACCGACCCGTCTTTTCTTGATGATTACAACTGGCCAACCACAAATCTGTTTGATTTCACATCACTGTCATCCAAAATTGAAAAGTATAAAGACTATGCTATTATGACCGCACCTGGTTATTCCTCGCCTGGTCTGTTTCGTATAATCCAGCGTTTGCTGGGACGTGAAGCTTTTCTGGATGTCATTATGTATCATCCCAAATTCTTCGAGAAATTATCTCAAAAGATTGTAGGTTTTTACACTGATTTTATTGCTGAATTCTTCGATAATGGAGGTGATAAAATTGATTTCATTCGTATCGCAGATGATTTTGGAACCCAAAGTGGGTTGGCAATCAGCAACGATATTTGGGAGCAATATTGTAAACCGGCAATTGAAGCATTTACCGAAATTCCAAAACAACATGGAGTAAGGTTTTACATGCATTCCTGCGGAGGAGTGCGTAAATTATTACCTGAATTTATCAGCTTGGGAGCAAGTATTCTCGATCCGATACAAACACGTGCCTTTGGTATGGAGCCGTTAGGGTTGAAAGAGGATTTTGGTAATTACATTACTTTCTGTGGTGCACTCGATGAAGAATTACTTCTGAGAAAGGGTACACCTAGAGAAGTAAAAGACGGAGTAAAACATCTTTTGGATATGATGGCTCCTAAAGGTGGGTTTGTGTTAGGTCCTTCACACAAACTAAAGGTAGAAACTCCGGTAGAGAATGTGGTTGCCATGTATGAGGCAGCTAAAGAATGGACCTACTAGTCATTGAATAATCGCATTACTTGGCCTTATCTCATAGAGATAAGGCTTTTTTATTATTTATGTTTTATGCTATAGAATTATTGTTTAATAAGTATTAGATTCGTATTCTGATAAATTAATACCTATAAATTATGAAGAAACTTATTTTGGCTTTAAGCTTGTTTTCTATCTCGTTGGTGGGCTCAGCCCAACTTCGTTATAATCTCGAGACTGGTAAGAAATATGGCTTAAAGCAACTAACCAGTCAAAATATTACGCAATCAATTCAGGGCATGGCCCAGAATATAAAGAATACCTTTGGTGGTGATATTACTGTAACCATTAAATCAAAAGATGGAGATGTTTATACTTCAGAATTGGTTTATGAAAGTCTGATATTTAAAATGGAAAGCCCTATGTTTTCGATGGGTTATGATTCAACCGATGAAAATCAGGAAGAAAATGCTATGTCGGGCATGTTTAAAATCATGGTGGGTCATGTGTTTACCATGAAATTTAATGATAAGGGTGAAGTGCTTGAAGTAAAAGGGTTTGCTGATGTTATGGAAAAGATGCAATCAGAAGCCGGTGGTCAGTCAATGGCGGGAGCTGTTCAGGAAAGTCTGAAAGGACAATTTAGTGATGAAAGCATGAAGCAAAATATTGGAACAATGCTTATTGTATATCCGGATGATAAGCCTACAACAGGATTAACCTGGGGTAAAACCTTGGAACAGAGTGGAGCATTACCTGTTACAACCGTATATAATTATAAAGTTACGTCTGCAAATGGTTCGGTTGTCGAAATGGAAGGTACAGGAACAATGGCAACTAAAGAAGGATTCTCGCAGGAAACCATGGGTATGACTCAGCATTTTGATTTGAATGGTAATATTTCAATGAATGCGAAAGTTGATGCAAAAACGGGTTGGCCAGTTAGCATTAAGCAAACACAAACCTTAGAAGGGAATATTTCTATTGAATCGCCACAATTGCCGGCTCCAATGGAAGTGCCTATGTCTATCAAAGGAGAGTCAACTTATACAGCTTTGTAAAATTTAGCTAAACTAAATAGAAAAGGGGCTGTAAGCCCCTTTCTTTATTCTTTCCCTTTCTTCCAGCTTTCTTTATTAATGAGATCGCCTGCTTTGGTATAATGTTTCCATTTACCATGTCGCAAACCATTTTTGTATTTACCTTCAATCTTAATTTGTCCGTTTCGATAGTAATAGAAAGCATCCCCATCCAGTAAACCATCTTCAAGTATTAATTCTGCCTTTTTACGACCGTTGCTGTAATATTCAATGTATTTGCCATCTAATATATCTTCATCAAAATCAACCTCGGCTTTCACTGTGTGTTCATCATCTTCAAAATAGAAAATGGCTGTGCCATCTGCTTTTCCATCATCATAAGGTATTGCTGATGAAATATTGCCGGAGAAATAATAATTACGCCATAAACCCTGAGGTAAGCTGTCTTTCATTTCACCCTCGTGAACAAGTACACTATCCTGAACATTTTGTGGATGAGTAAGCCAATAATTTATGGTTCCTTCATTCCAGGGGAAGGTCTCATCTAATCTCATTTTAAATTTAAGATCCCTGTATTCATCTATGTATAAATCTTCAGCAGCATTTTGCATAGCTTCCAATTCTTCATACAACAGGGCATCTTCGTCATGTTGAGCTAAAAGTTTTGTTTCAAACATTTGCCCGTTGGCATTTAGCTGCCAGCCTATATTGGCGAAGTTGATCAGTAGATTCTTATTTTTCTTTAAACTTTTCTTGGTGTTTGCATCACTGTAATAATATAAGTGCTGATAGACTTTAGGCATCTGTACAAATAATGAAAAGTTACTTTCGTCATTAAATTCTTCAAAAAATGATTTAAACGAAGCAGAACGGGCAATTGTATTTCCAACCAGATAATCATCAATGGTATTCATTAATGTGTTTACCGAGTTGGAGAAAACAACGTAATTATCTATGTATGTAAAATAAGGCTTCTCAATACCATTCATTAATTTGCCCAGAAACATTTTAAAGAAACCTTTCATTTGCAGGAAGTGAATTTGATGATTACGGTATTCGACTTCATCAAATTTAACAGGAGTTCGTTTTTTGATATGCTTTAAAAAGAGGTCCATTTGTTCCTTAGCATTGTCAATATCATTGGCTTTAATTGCCATCAGAACATCAAGTTCACGGTCGTTGGATTGAGGTTGTAATTTTGCTAAGGCGAATTCACCATTCATCCACGAGAAAAGTATATCGTTGAATTTTAGGTTAAGCCAATTTTCAGTCATTTCAATTCCTGATATGTATGTTTTATAGCCGATAGAATCAACCAGTTTATACTGAGCTAATATGTCGTTATAAAAAAGTTGAAAGTTAGATGTATTTATCGACATAAAAAGTGCTGTTTCAGCAGGTAAAATATTTTGTGCTTCAAGTTTGCCACCATCTGCCTTAACAAGCGCATTTACGATGGATGGGATGGAATCAAAATAATTGGTATAGCCAGAAAGACGAATGTTTTTATCTTCTAAATGAGTAACCAGTGAAGAGAATGCTAGTACATTACTAATGCTTTTGAGTGATTCCTTTAATTCAGGAGCTATACTTCCGGCAAAATACGCTATCTGACTGTAGTTAATGTAAAAATTAACCATCCCACTTGCAGTTTCATGTTGTACTTCGTTGAATTTATCTTGGTTAAACCATTGTTCTGTATTAATTGCCTTAACGGTTTTATTCATTAATTGCGATGACAATGAGCCAATCAAAAGATTTTCGTGAATACATAGGTGAATGATGTCGGTAGGCTGATCGTAACACAAGGTATAAACAGATGTGCTGTCAACAATATGCTCTTCTAACTGATAATTCATTAATGATGAAAGCTGAGGAAGAATTGAAAGTTTTCCATACTTACCAATATCAACTGCAAAAACAGTTTCGAAATCTTTATCATTTAGCATTTGTATAGATAAAGCCATTGCACGATCTTTAAAAATACTTCTAATCAGGGCATTTTCTGTCATTAAAGAATCAAAGGTCATCATATTGGCTTCGTATTCATCAAAATAATCAGCTTCTATCATACTTTCCCATAATTCGCTGTTTTTGATCTCACGCCATGCCGAAGTAAGGTTTTTGGTTTCAATTACAATAACAGATTCAGGTCGCATGGCTTGAAGCGGTAGGAGTTTTTCAACTTTAATAAATTGCAGGTAAATAAAAAAGCCTAAGATGGCCAACATAATTACTGCAATAAAAAGAAGGAAGTATTTTACTATTTTCATTAGTTATTAAGTTTTCTAATCGATTTATTTAATTTGTTAATCCTTATTATTCATTGAATTAACAAATTGCTAAAAGGCTACATTAAATAAAACATTTTTATTTGTAATACAGAATGGTTTACTGAAACTAGCTAATTATTTAGAATGAGTTGTAATAATTAGGTTTTGTATAGAAGCATTTGAAAGACTATTTTTGCCAAAATTTTTTAAATGTATTCAGGCAATATCACCAAATTATATCTGATCAAAATAGCCAAATGGTTTATGCTGACCATGCCTATTCTGTTACTTTTTTATCAGGATTTGGGTTTTTCGGTTGAAGAGTCATTTCAATTAAAGGCTATTTACAGTATTGCCATTGTTATATTTGAAATACCTTCAGGTTACGCAGCTGATGTATTGGGCCGAAAGAAAACTTTAATTATAGGAAGTATTTTAGGTACAATTGGTTTTGCTATTTATTCTGTAACCAGTTCTTTTTATGCTTTTATGGCTGCCGAATTAATTTTGGGTGTTGGTCAGAGTTTCATTAGTGGGGCTGACTCTGCCTTGCTATACGATAGTTTGAAAGCTGATGGGAGAGAAAAGGAATATCTGAAGTATGAGGGAAGAAACTTTTCTGTAGGTAATTTTAGTGAGGCCATTGCTGGATTTATGGGAGGTGCACTTGCTGAATGGAGTTTGCGAATGCCTTTTGTTTTTCAGACAGGCATTGCATTTATAGCTGTACCGGCTGCTTTTATGTTGATAGAACCCCAATTATATACACGAACACAAAAAGCTACCTGGTCAGACATCTGGAATGTTGTAAAATATGCGATGCTTAAAAATAAAAGTCTTCGATACAACATTATTTATTCTTCTATTATTGGTTCAGCTACATTAAGCATGGCATGGGTTTATCCACTATACCTTAAAGAGGTTGGTTTTCGTGAGATTCACATTGGAACCACCAGTACAGTATTAAATCTTATTGTTGGATTTACAACACTGGCGGCATATAAAATTGAACGAAAGCTTAAACCAAAATCAACTGTTTTTGGAACAACAATAATTATAACAGCAGCTTTTATTTTAGCAGGAGTTATCCATTCATATTGGGTGCTTCCGGTTTTAGTAGTGTTTTATTTCTCCAGGGGAATTGCTACACCAGTGTTGAAAGATTATATCAATCGTATAACATCTTCTGAAATTAGAGCGACAGTGTTGTCTATTCGCAGCTTATTAATCAGGGCATTCTTTTCCATTCTCGCACCATTGTTTGGGTATGTAACTGACCGTTTGTCATTGAGTCAGGCCTTTATGATTATTGGAGCAGTTTTTATGGTACTTACAAGCTCCAGTATTTTTCTTTTCTTAAAATCACTGGAGAAGGGGTCTGACAATTAGCTTCCTTTTCGAAAGGATAAATAAAGAAGGTAAAGCAATACAAAAATTGGTAAAACAGCAGTTGGTATTGCAGCTTTTTGGCCGAATAACTCAAGTGCTGACACAACAGCAAATCCAGAACTTTTAATGGTAAGTAAAAGATTGTCGGAAGTTAAGATAGCTTTATCTTTTGAAATTCTGTTGAATAGGTATTCATGCAATATACCAGTAACAAAATGTGATATAAGAAGTACCACTGCAATACCGATCAGCATGTTGCTTTGATGGAAGAATACTGCTCGGTTGACGCCAATAGCGATAAAAATAAGTGTGGCGAAACCCCAGTCCACAACTTTACCTCTTACCTTTTCAATTTGGTCTCTGATTTTTCCGATCAGTAATATTCGGGATAAAACCAATGGGATGATGATGGTTTTTATCATTAATACAAATAACTTAGAAGATGATATTTCGTTATTACCGGTTAAAAATCCCACAACGAATGGAGTAAGAATTATGGTTAAGAAAAAGGCTCCTAAAACACCTTTAATCGAATACTCAATATCACCTTTTAGAATGGAAGAGAATGGAATGATCGCTACCCCGGGAGCTGTTGTTGCAATGATAACAAAACCATAGAATAATTCTTCATCAGAAATCAATAATCGGGCTGATGTAAGCATGATAACTGCATAAAGAATGTAGTTTAATAAAGCTCCTTTTAACATCGGTAATAAGAGTTTATTAAAAGGGTATAGGCTTTGGGTACGAATATTGGTCATCGAAAAAGTCATAACCAGAGCCAGTATATATGTTGTGTATTTTTTCAAATGAATGGCAAAATCGCCTATAATCAATCCAAGTAATACTGCCATTATTAGAATTACATTTCGATTGGTTATGAATGAAAGAATTATTTTCATGTTGTGTTGATTGGTATAGACAAACTTACAAAATTGAAAATGGCTTTGCCGGTAAGAAAACATGATATATATCTATTGTTCATTGAGGTTATTGCAAAAGCTTTCCTATTTTTGAAGAATAAATCAATTAATATGTCTGGAAACACTTTTCATACTTCTTCCATACCAGAAATTTTTTATTCTGATTCAACAAAGAAGCCATTTACTCACTGTAAGGTCTGTCAAAAGGATGTTATTCAGACGGGGGCACCATATATCATCGAAAAGGCTTATGGCCAGGATTTGATTAAGGGTAAGCGGGATATGATTTTCGAAGTAGCTTATTGCATGGATTGTATTCAGGAAATAAATGAATCCTTGTCGGAGGAATCCAGAGAGAGGATACATAATTACTTCAATACACATACAAATCTGGATAAAAGGGATAAGGAGTTGAAGAAGTACGAGTTGTTTGATACGGATATATGGCTTCACAATTGTATTGTTAAAAACAAATCAATCGACGAGGTTGATGAGTTCCAGATTTATGCTTTATGCATTGGAAATGAATTGCTTTTTCATCAGGCTCCATATATGGTATGTGGTGAAGCTATTGAAGAAGTAATGGAATTATTATCAAATAAGAGTCTTGATATTTTAAATGACTTAATGACAGACATAATTGATTTGCCTCCTCAGTACAGGGAGTTATTTAAGACACGAACCCCAATGATTTTTTAGTACAACAAAATTACAAATTACGAATGAAAGGTCAGCTTTATATGATCCCCAATACATTAGGGGAGAGTCCGATTGAATACAATTTACCAACGGATGTAATTGAGATTATCAGGTCTCTAAAATATTTTGTCGTTGAAAATGTCCGTTCAGCCCGACGATTTTTGAAAAAAGTTGATAAGGAAATTGAGATTGAAGAACTTACTTTTTTTGTACTGGATAAACATACTCAGACGAATGATATACCTTCATTCTTGAGACCTTTACACGATGGTAAAAATATGGGAATGATCTCAGAGGCCGGCTGTCCTGGGGTCGCTGACCCAGGAGCTGATATTGCTAAATTAGCACATGAGAGTAATATTAGAGTGATTCCTTTGGTTGGTCCATCATCTATTCTGATGTCAGTGATGGCTTCCGGATTGAATGGTCAGAGTTTTGCTTTTCACGGGTATTTACCTGTAAAAAAAGGAGAGGCTCCAAAAGCAATAAAAGCTTTGGAAGATCGCTCAAGAAAAGAGAATCAGACTCAACTTTTTATTGAAGCACCATATAGAAATATGCGTATGTTGCAGGATATTCTTCAAACCTGTAGTCCTAAAACACGTTTGTGTATTGCATGCGACATTTCGCTTGAAACAGAATACATCGTTACCAAGAGTATAGCACAATGGAAAGGCAAGGTTCCTGATATTAATAAGCGACCCGCAATATTCTTAATTTTAGCATAACAAAAAACTCCGTTGATTTTTCAACGGAGTTTTTTGTTATAATGATTTTGTTTTTATTCAAAACGATCAAGGAATCTACTCTTCTTACTTTCGGGTGCCATAATGAAGGTGAATGATTTCTCTCCAATACCAACATTTTGTTTACGATCATCTGCCTTTAAAGCCTGTACAATCTGGTTGTATTCTTTATTAGATGATAGTGTTTGCATCATACCATTTTTGTAAGTGAAATAAACCCAGGTGTTTTCATCAAATTCAATATACATGTCAAGTGAATTTCCACTTCTTTTTCGCATTATTTCAGCTTTAACTTTTGCTTTTCGATTAACGATATATTCTTTCAAATAGGCAAGGTCAACCTCACCATCTGCTCTGAATGCTCTTTCTCCTGAGTCCCAAATAAAATCTATATTACTAAAGAACAGCATTTGCTTTAATTCTTCCGGTATCTTTTCTGATGCACCAGTGCCATTTCGCTCAGCTTCCATCTTTTCAGCTTCTTTTCGGCCAGCCAGTTCTGACAATCTTTTTGTAAAAGTTTCTTTGGTAAGCGTTGATTCTTTAGCTGATGAATTTAGTATGGTTGAATACAGTACATCTAGAGCCTCCTGATTAAAGAAGAAATCAATACCTAACATCGTACTTACAGTTATTTCTTCTTTGTCTCTTTGGTCCAATAAAGTACCTGATGATAAAAGTTTAATCTGATCCAGATCTATACCCATATCAAATTTACCTTCGGCCATAATGTTACAATCTGATTCACGGAAACTAATGATTTTACCTATTGAATCAGGATTTGCATGCTTGTATTCAGAGGCTATGTCGAAAGACTTGTTCTTATCATTATAAATTAAATATCCATCACCTGTGATCATAGGAATGTCGCTGTAATCTTCCCTGCTTTCGAGGAAAGAACTGTATACATGAGTACTGTCCTTTGTAATGAAGAAATCCTTGTAAATGTTACTGTATTCGAAACTTTGAGACTCTTCTGTTATTGGAATTCTAACATTATTGGCATCCATACGGGAATCAAATCGAACGTATGTTTGCGGTCCTGTTGGGCAACGATGTAGCATTTGTGCTCCACCATTAAAGTTTAAGTCCTTATAGGCTGCTTCCAGTTTAATATCTCCTTTAAAGGCAAAATGACTATTGAAAGTGAATAGGTCTTTTTCTGTTATCTTACCTTCAGCAAAAGTTTTATTTTCCTTATCCAGGCTAATGTTATGCATGGCAATGGTTAGTTTCTTACCGTCACCATTGAAGTAGTCATATTTACCATACCCATTGTATTCATATTTACCAATAACATTCACTCTTGAGTCATATAAAACATGAGTAAAAGCACTGTCTTGCTGTAAAATAATCTTAACACTATCAAGCGGATCAATTGCTGCATCTTCACGAATTGTAACGAAACCGTCACTCAGCATCAGGTTGGCATCTCCAACATCTATTTGTTTAACTTCTTCAGCATAGATAGTTTTTAACTCCACATCATATCTGGCCATTGGAACATAGAATGACAATGAATCCTGGCGACGATGAGTTGAAATAAAACGGTTTCCTTTTGATCCTCTGGCTCCCATATAGATATCATTTTTATCCATATCCCATGAGAATTCGCTGATAAATGAAATGTATCGGTTGTCGGTAAAATCTACTCTACTACCACCGCTGCGTGAAGAGAATGTACCTTGACGGGTTTCAAAATCTATATTCGAAATCAGGTTGGTGGTAGAGAAACTAACACCTTCCATTTCAGTACCGGCCAGGTTAAAGTCAGATGAGTCTGCTACTACTACATGATCGCTGAAGTCCATTTCTTTTGACACCAGATTTGCACTTCGCATATAGAAAGTGCCCGCTCCGGTTGATCCGTAAGGTGTAACCTTCATGCGGCCTTTTAACTGGGCTTCTTTGTTAAACATTGTGAAGTTTTCTTCCTGTGTTTTTGCCCAAATCTCTTCCTTCTCAGGTAAATATTCAACAACAACATAGTTCGCCTGAACATCGGGATATTTAGTTCCTTCAACACGTTTATCCACTGTGAATTTATGAGCCTGACCTGTCACCTTATCTGGTAAAAATGTAAACTCTTCAGAGTGCGATGTAGTAGTTACGTATTCAAGAATTCCATTCCCTTTTAAACCTGCATTACTTAAATCGATATGGTTGGTAAAAGTTGCTTTATTATTGTAAATCGGATATCCTTCTTCGGGTGTATTACGAGTAAATCCAAGTGAATAATCAGGTCGAATTGTTAAACTGTCTCTGAATGTCGGGAATATATTTGATTCAAAAACTCCACCGAAATTAAAGTTGTCTGGTGTAAGCGTATTAATACTATCCATCTCGAAAGGATCGAGTGTAAAGAAAAAGTTTTCTCTGTCGTAAGCACCATTCTGAATGTCTTTTCGATCGAAAAATACCTGTGATTCAATTTTACTGTTCAGGATAGGGTAATGAGGATTTTTCTTTGCACCGGATTTGTTATCAGAATCATCAATTTGAAGATAACCGGATAAGTGAGCTATAGTATTATTAACTGTTTTAAGAAGTGGTTGACCAAAGTAGTCTGTTTCACCCGATAATACTTTCATTCGTAATGAATCAATATTACTCATATCAATCCTGAAGTCCTCGTATGAGAATTTAAAGCCGTTACCAAATAAGTTTAGCATACCGGCATTGATGGTTCCGTTGAAGACAAAGTTTCGGTTTTCTTTCAATATAATTTCTTTGTTTTCGGGGAAGAAAACAACATTCTGGTGATCACAAATAGAAATTGACTCAACACCATTCATATTAAGGTCGTAATTCTTCAAATCGAGTTGAGCATTAACAATTTCTCCTGGAGTGATAGAATTAAAACGAATAACATCAAAGTCTTTCTTACCTAATCGGAAAAGTAAATAATCCTGTAGTCGTTGACGAATGGTTATTTCATCGGTATTTACATTGTATCCGATAAAGCCGTAAAATGATAATTCAATTACCTGCTGACGAATAGGGCTCTCAGGTAAACCCATGTACTGTGCATATTCCGATGCCGTAAAAGGCCTGCCATGGTAATATTTACTACAGTTTTTAAGGCCTTGTAATGGATGAATGGCATCCATTCCTTGGAGTCGGTTATAGAATTCTTCTCTGAAATAACTTAAAGATTCAAAAAAAGCCTGGTTCTGAGCAGCACCTGAGATCATTCGCAAATCCATATACTGACTTCCAATTTCCCATTTTATTAGCTCAACATCCATACTTATATTATGGAAGGTGTCAAAGTAGGGACTTAAAGCAAGGCCTTCACCATTTCTGATCAGATGTATTTCATTTAAGTCGGCCATGTACTTAAATATCAATCCAGGATGATAAACAAAGCCTGTATCCAATTTAATCTTTATCTCAGTGTCGTTACTAAGTATCTGATCCTTTCGGAGAGCAAAATATAACGACTTTGCAGTCATAAATACAGTGTCGTTTCGCGATATTGTAATGGTTGCCGGATTATCTTCGGTACCTGCACCTAAGAACTTTGCTCCGTTTTGAGCAAAACCACCCTCATAATCAATACTCGGGTGAATTTTTTCGATAGTAAATCTCTGTTTGGTTGTAATAAATTTAGGATAAATAGTACTTGCCGGTGAAGTCACCGTCATTACCTTATGAGAGACTCTGCCATGCAAAGCATGATCGAAATAATGTTTGTTGTAAAACAAAACAGAATCAACTTCAAATGAGGGTTTATCCATCTCAACCTGATAATTATCGAAGGTTGCATAGACCATATCCGGTTTAAAATCTGATCGTTCCCATGTAATTCTACCTTTATCTCCTTTCCATATTTTATCTAAAGGATAAAATATTCCCTTGGTCTCAAAAATAATAATGCTATCATTTTTAGAATGACAAACGAGATCTGTTTCACCAATCTTAATGGCAAGCTTATCACCTTCCAAAAAGTATCGATAGTCTTTTGTATTACATTGCCAGTTAACAGCAGGGGTTGAGAAAATGATATTGCTGGATATTAAATCATTGCTAATACTAAGAAAGCTGATCAAATGACGTAAAGCATAACGAGGTGTAGCCAAAAGACTATCAACAGCACTATGCCATACATTAAAGCTGGTTAAATCATGCTCATTTGTTTTAAATGTCATGATTGTTGAAAGGTATGAATGGTAATCTGGATACGGGCGAGCTCTTTTAACAGCCAGTTTGTTACATGTTTTAATAACCAGATGTTTTAAGGAGTCATCCAATTCAGGATTGTTCCAAAATAATTCGAAACTCTCCATGTATTCTTTTGCTTCCTTTTTATTGGCAACATTAGTAAACTTTTCATTCAACTCTTCCAAAAATAGATCCGGAGAATCGCTGAACTTTGTTACCTGGGCCGAAATTGATAAAAGTATAAACAGAAATATAGATAGTGCTTGTAAACGTTTAATCATAGGTTAATAACTTTTCAGCAATGGCATTAAAATCTCGCTACTCAGCCAATATATACGAAGCTGCAACCCAATTGTTTTCATTTTTATGTGAAATGTACTTTAACTTATACTTTTCACATTCCTGATTGATAATATCCAGATCTTCCTGGTAAAATCCACTTAGTAATAATTGACCTCCTTTAATGAGAGAAGCCTGATAGTATTTTATATCCTCTAGAAGTATATTACGGTTGATATTGGCTAAAATTATATCGAAACTTCTATTGGCTAATCGATCTGCACCACCTATTTCGATAGTCATGTTTTTTATTTTATTCAAAGAAAGGTTTTCGATGGCATTATTATAGGCCCATTCATCAATGTCTATACCAACAATTGAAGATGCTTTTTTCATGGAGCAAAGCATTCCTAATATACCAGTGCCACATCCCATATCCAAAACAGACTTGCCTTTAACATCAGTCTCCAGTATGAATTGTAACATCTGGCTTGTTGTTGAATGATGGCCCGTACCAAAGGACATTTTGGGTTCAATCAAAATTTCATATTTATAGTTGCCTTCTAAAATGTGAAAAGGGCTTCGTACAACACATTTATTCGCAATAACTATTGGCTGAAAATAATTTTTTTCCCACTCTTCGTTCCAATTAATATCAGGCATAACTTCGTCTTTAAAACTTAATTTAATGCCTTCTAATGGATTATGAATTGATTTTAATAAGGAAGAGTTGTAATCTTTTGAAGGAATAAAGGCATCGAAACCATATTCAGTTTCACTAAAACTTTCAAATCCAAGTTCTCCCATTTGTGCCATTAACAAGTCACTGGCAATTTCATTGACTGGGGTAAGTGTTACCGCTACTTTTGTATATTCCATCGTTTTTTTGCAAAAGTACTGAAAAGATTCTTTGTTATTATTCTTTTAGAAATTTTAATAGAGGCTGAATAAACTGATCAAAAGCTTCTATGTGTGGTAAGTGTCCAATGTTTTCAATTTCTATAAGTGTGGCGTTAGGGATTGCTTTTTTTGTTTCTTTACCTAGTATATTATAAAGCCCCATCGTTTTTCTAACATCTTCACTAACCAAAGGTTTGCCAAGAGCTGTTCGGTCACGTGTTCCAATAATAAGAAGAGTTGGAGAACTTACATTGCCAAATTCATAGACAACAGGTTGAGTGAAAATCATGTCATATGTTAAGGCAGCATTCCAGGCAATGGTTTTGTATTCTGAGTTCAAAGTCCAGCCAGCCAGTAAGTTTACCCATTCATCATATTCAGTTTTCCATTTGTTATCGTAGTAACTTACCAATTGATATTTTTTAATGCTTTCATAGTTTTTTTTCAATTCATTTTGATACCACCATTCAACAGGTTTATAAGGGACTTTTAATTTCCAGTCTTCAAGACCAATAGGATTTTCCAATATTAGTTTTTCGGTAATTTTAGGATACATTAAGGCAAATCGGGTTGCCAACATACCACCCATTGAATGTCCGAGTATTGCTGTTTTATTAATGTTCAATGAATCCAGTAGAGTTTTTGTGTTGATTGCCAATTGTTGAAAAGTGTAATGAAAATGATCTGGTTTTGACGATTTTCCAAAACCAATCTGATCAGGAACAATCACTCTGTATCCTTCTTTTGTAAGAGCATTAATTGTTGTTTTCCAATAAGCTCCATTAAAATTCTTACCATGCAGTAAAACAATATTTCTACCGTTGGGATTTTCCGGTTTAACATCCATATACGACATTTTTAGCTCCTGATTTTGAACAAACAAATTAATGGTTGAAACAGGATATGGATAGGTGTAGTTGGATAATTCTATGTCAAGCCATTGTAATTGCTTGGTTTGTGAAGAAGTAAATCCGAAAGTGAAAAATGTAATGATTATGAAAAGGAAGTGTTTCATATAGTCTAGTTTAATGTTTTTTTTGTTTTTAATCTGAAGTGCCTATGAATTCATTAAAAATGGTTGCCAAATAATTTCGACAACCATTTGCTTTGTAATGTTCTTAATTACTCACACTATCTAATAGTTGAAGATCATCCTTATCCAAATGAATTTTAGTTGCCTCAAACAGAGTTTCAAGTTGAACATGACTGGTGGCACTGGCAATAGGTGCCAAAATATTGGTTTGAGCCAGAAGCCAAGCCAATGATATTGCCGCCTGTTTTGTGTTATGTTTTTCAGCTGTTTGATCCAACGCATTCAGAATAGCAAAACCTTTCGAATTCATATATTGTTTAGCTCCTGCGCCTCGAACACTTTTGCTTAAATCATTATCTGTTCTGTATTTTCCTGTTAGAAATCCGGATGCCAACGACCAATATGGAAAAACACTTAAATCATATTTCTTAACAAGAGGTAGGTATTCACTTTCATATTTAGTTCTTTCAACCAAATTATAATGAGGCTGAAGAGCAACATATTTCGGGAATTTGTTCTGTTCGGCAATTTCTAATGATTGGATCAGTCTGGTTGGGGATATATTCGAAGCAGCAATATGTCTGACCTTACCTGCTCGAACAACTTCGTCATAGGCAGATAAGGTCTCTTCTATGGGAGTTTTATTATCATCAAAATGGGTATAATACAAATCAATGTAGTCGGTTTGTAGTCGTTGAAGGGACTCATCAACTGATTTAAGAATGTGTTTTTTACTAATATCAAAACCGTGTTCTTTTGTTTCTGATCCAACTTTAGTTGCTATAATTAAATCACTTCTAATACCTTTTTTCTTCATCCATTTACCAATGATAGATTCTGAAAGTCCACCTTTACCATTTACCCACCAGGGATAAGTATCTGCCGTATCAATAAAATTGAAACCTTCATCAATAAAGGCATCAAGAACCTTAAACGATTGCTGTTCATCCAGCGTCCATCCGAACACATTACCTCCCAGGTTAATTTTGCTAACCATGAGCTCGGTATTCTTAATTTTTCTTCTTTCACTCATAATGTTATTCTTTTATTTTTTAAGGATAGATATGTAATATTAAAGGATTAATATCGGTGTTTGTTCGTTTATTCTTCAACAATATCTTTACCATAAACCTAACGAATCAATTGTTTCATTTTTAAAATGAATTAGATATTTTTAATTGATTTAAGGTTAGATTGATTGTATCTTTAATAAAAGAATTTAACGTGAGAACTATCTGTTTAATATGCTTGCTTTTGCTTGTTGGTAATAGAATATTAGCTCAAGAAATTACGGAACAACCAGAAAGATATTCTTGGTGGTATCCTTCATTAAATTTACTTACTGCAATTCCATCAACAGAGTTTAGTGAGGCTATTGAAAAAAATACTATCTGGGGTTTCAATTTTGATGCAGCATTCAAACCCTTTAGATATGCCAGTTTTTTTCAGCCCGGAACCCAGTTTGAATTTTTGTTTCCAGTTGTTAAAAATGAAACATGGAAAGGGGCACGTATTAACACTACAGGTGCTATTATAAAAGCCAATTTGTTTACCCGGTTCAAGTTTTACGAAGGAGCAATGGTTAGTCCGTTTGTCGAAACTGCGTTTGGGCTTAATCTTAGTGCCACATCAACTACAACCAAAATAGTTGATGAAGCAACATTTTTAGAACAATTCTTTTTAAATGCGGAAGATGAGATTGAGACAGTGACCCTGGTTGAGCATTACGATACTAATTACAATACAATGTTAGGAGTTGGTTGTGTTATTAAACAACTCATATCTATACAAGTAAAGTATAATTTTGGTCCTTCACTTGAATACATTAAAAAGGACAATATTATTGTTTCCAATAGAAGAATCAGTTATAAGCCTGTCAAAGCTCCGTATCAAACTGTAGAAATAGCATTGGGTTTTAGTTTTGAATCTACGTTAAACAAATAAGATTTACTAGAGGTGGTTGGTATGAAGCCGGAGTAAGTCAACCTCGCTATAATTATTAGAGAAATAACTATACCTGGGCAAAAAGTATCATATAGTTATGTCCATATTTTTCAGCACATTTAGGACAGTAGGCATAATGTACAAAATAGTCACTGGCTGTTCTGTTTTGATCAGAAAGTCTTTGATTCATTTCTTTAATATGAACAGGAACTGTATCGTATGGCCCGTCAAAGACTCCAGCAATAAATTCACCTGTTAAATCCGCATTATTTGCACCTTCAATGTGATGATTAACCGAATAAAATATTTCTGATTTAAATGCGGAAGGATCGTGAAATAGAACCAGAGCATCTGATAAATCGGGATAATTTGCATGTGCTTTATCAGCCAAATCATACATCTTTTTCATTTTCTTACCAATCATCGGAGGAAAAGGTATATGGAGAAAAGTAGGGATTGACTCTTTAATAAAAGGTTTATGATCCCACGAAAAAGTTTTTCGGTCCCACTTGGTTACCTCAAACTTTGGACAGCATTCCTGATCTTGAGTTTTCATACCTTATTTAGAATTAGTTAGGTAGATACCTTATGATTGAATTTTGATACTACAAGTTAAGAAGAATGGTGCCGATGTCAAGCTAAAGTGAATGTTGCCAGTAAAGTATATTCCTAACGAGCTTATACAAAAAATCCCACTAAGGTTTGCTTAGCAGGATTCTTTTAATGTATTTAATTTGATTGAGATATTTTTATTTTACAAAAACTTTGGAAGTAATTATTTTGTTTGGCTCTTTTAGATGATACTTTACAATATAGATTCCTCTGTGTACGGCAATCTGATTTGCTGCTCCGCTAATTTCTTTGCGGGTTACTTCTAGACCTGATAATGTATAAACCGTTGCCTGGCCACTTATATCAGATGCTTGTAAAATAACAACAGCTCCTTCAGTACCAAAAATACGGGCTAAATCCTTTTCTTCAATTTTTTCAAACTCATTAATGCTGTTTGGAATATCCTGGGTTGAATAGCTTGGAGGCAATACAAACATCCACTGGCGATGACTAGCAGCCTGACTGGTTCCATATGCATAATAACCAATATTTGTTCCGGCTGTATTATTGGCTCCTTCCAGATCTAAAGCTTTACCTGTACTCATCGATATTATTTTATAGCACTCGTCACCCACACTTTCTATTTGAAATGTTTGATTTGCCGGATCTTCATTTGTTGATGTAGTAGCAAAATACGAACCTGTATCGGTCAGATATTCATCTTTTTTATTCTTTATGGTATATCCATTTTCATTTGAGGTTAATGTCCAGAGTTGTGTGGAATCTGTGTATTGATAATTATTGATTTGCACAGTATTGTCCGCTGATTGCATAACATGGCTCGCTGTACGTGATAGTATTAAATAAGGAACATTGGTTTGTAATTGGTTCCCGGTTGATGTGTAATTTACCGGAAGTACAACAGTTGTTATGCTATAACCCGGAAGCGTAATCAAAAGATTATCACCATTTCTTTCTGCTGCCGAAACAGCAACGTTATTTTCTGTTTCAGAAGTTCTGGTAACAAAACTTTCATTTCCTACGGAGCCAAACAGTGATAAATCTATATCATGACAAGTGGTTAAAGACGAATTATTCAATAAAACAATGGTAACAGTATCATTTGTTTCATTTAATGCCGCCAGGATTTGGTCATTTGGAACGGATAGAAATTTAGAACCCGGTTTTATGTAGTGACTAAATTGCTTTCGGATATAAAAATTCTTTACACGCGCATACGTTTGAGCTGCAAAATCGCCTTGTACCAGACACCATTGGTCGTTGTTTTCTTCAATATATTGCCAGTCAAGCCAAGCTTCAGGGCGAATGTAGCGAATGTCATTCATTATTTTTTGAGCCAGATTAAGGTTTCCATATATACCGGTACCACCGGCACCCACCTCACTCATCCAAAGAGTTTTATTATATTCGGTTGATAAAGCTCTGATATTTGCCCTGTCTTGATTTGTGGCTGAATAAGTATGTGTGTTCCACTGGTCAACCAAATCAAGTACGCTACCATCATTAATATAGGCATTGAAATCGGTTACCGATTGAGCAACGCTGGTTTCATCGGAAGAAGAAATGATAGTGTTTAGTCCAGATGTCTTTAAAATAGGAGAGAGGATCTTTAGAAAATCAATCTGAGCCGCTGTACTGAAATGACATCCTTCTTGTCCGCCATTGGCTGCCCAATAATTAGTAACGGGTTCGTTGAACGGTTCCAATGTTTTGAACTCAATATCATACGTGTCTTTATAATGTTTGCACACATCTACCAGATAGTTGGCAAACTCTTCGTAATATTCAGGCTTGAGATTGTCATCCCAGGCATTTACATTTCCAGCACAACATCCGCTAAAAGTCATATAATAGGGAGCCGAATTACTAAAAGCCTCAAAAATAGCATCGGGTCTTTTTTCTTTGATCTTCAACATTATTTTACGTTGGGCAGCATCACGACTCCAATCATATTCTCCTTCCGAGGAATCTTTAAAACCTTCCATTTCAGCTCTTAAACCTTTCCCGTTGGCCATATGGTGCAAATCACAATTCTGATTTAGCGGATCATCTCCACCACCAATATTGTATCTGAATATGTTATAATTAAGTCCATTAGGGCTGACCAGCCAGTCAACAATCTCATCAATTTTATCATCGCTCCAGTTTCCACACATATTTGCCCACCAGCAAAGTGATACACCCCAGCCTTCAAATGAATTAGTGAAAGTTGCATTTGGGTTGATAAGGTATTTCATAGTATCGGCAGGAGCAGGGCCGTATTGTTCTGAAATATACCAGTAGTGGCGACTGTCGGAACCACTTTTATCTGAATAAATATATGAACCGTTGGTTATGTTATCGGTTCCCATATACTTATTATTGGCTTTGCACTTCAATCGGATAAATGAGCTGGAGACCTTTTCAATTGCATATTTTGAATAATCAGTAGTTGAATCGGTAATGAAATAAGTATTCCAACTGCCACTTAAAGCAACGTATTTATTTTGATCTTTGGGTTTAATCCAATAGTAACCAGCTCCATCAGGTATAAAATGCATAATATGATCCTGTGTGCCTGATAATTCCTGGATTGTAGCACGTGTTTCAGCATTTTCTGCAACTACATTGCCACTTGAATGAATGAGATAATAGTCCGTTTCAGCAATAGGCTCAGTTGTTTGGGCTGTTAATTTACCATG
Source organism: uncultured Carboxylicivirga sp. (assembly GCF_963674565.1). Lineage (NCBI taxonomy): Bacteria > Pseudomonadati > Bacteroidota > Bacteroidia > Marinilabiliales > Marinilabiliaceae > Carboxylicivirga > uncultured Carboxylicivirga sp. Next base: position 1,475,622 of record NZ_OY771430.1, on the reverse strand, counting down.
ATTTCCTGTAATGAATAAAAATAGTAAAATAGAATAAAGAAATGTAGATGTTCCTTTCATACAGATTTTGGTTGAGATTAATGTAAATTACTGAACTTGGATTGGAAACAAACATAAATTATTCTCACCACGAAGAAGAACGCAGACTCGTTAAATTCTATCAATCATTTGTCAATTGCTATAACATTTTCATAATCCTGCATAATTGGTTTTCAGAAATATTGATACATAAAAAAAAGAGGCTATTCTTTCGAATAACCTCTCTTCTTAAGTATATTGTATGCTTTTCTTAGAAAGCAGCAATAATTCCATAGAAATCTTCAGCTTTTAAAGAAGCACCACCAATCAAACCACCATCAACGTCTGGATTAGCGAATAATTCTTTAGCATTTGAAGCTTTACAGCTACCACCGTAAAGGATGCTTGTGTTATCAGCAACTTCAGCACCATATTTGTCAGCTAAAGTCTGACGAATGAAGGCGTGAATTTCCTGAGCTTGCTCAGGAGAAGCAGTTTTTCCTGTTCCGATTGCCCATACTGGTTCGTAAGCCAATACTACTTTTCCAAACTCTTCTGCAGAAAGGTGGAATAAAGCTTCTTCGATTTGCGATTTTACTACTTCGAAATGTTTCTCTGCTTCGCGCTCTTCCAAAACTTCACCGATACAGAAAATTGGAGTTAAACCGTTAGCTAAAGCTAAGTCAGTTTTTTCTTTCAAAATTGCATTGGTTTCTCCGTAGTACGCTCTTCTTTCAGAGTGACCAAGGATTACGTACTGAGCTCCAGTTGACTTAATCATAGCAGCTGAAGTTTCGCCAGTGTAAGCACCACTTGCTTTGTCAGCACAGTTTTGAGCGGCAACACCAACTAAACTGCTGTCAACAGCTTTTACTACTTCAGTAATGTGGATAAAAGGAGTACCTAATACCACTTTGCAATTGGGCTTGTTTTCAGTTAATATAGCATTAACTTCTTTAGCTAAAGCGATACCCTCTTCAAGGGTGTTGTTCATTTTCCAGTTTCCTGCAACAATGTTCTGTCTCATCAGATAAAAATTTAAAGTTTATTTAAGTCGATATAATATTAAAATAAATCCAGCCAGCAGTATAGTCCATCCTAATAAGAACGACTTGTCTGTGTGTTTTCTTAATGAATTAAGTGAATACGATAGTGGATTCACTAATTCATTGGCTTCTGGCAGGTTTGTATGGTTATATTTGGCAATGATAGTGCCTTTCTCCAGAATAATCATACCGGGATTACCACGGCAGATAGTTTTTAATAAAGTTTCGTCAACACTCAAATAGTCGAAACCAAGCGAATGAGTTGCATCAAATTGAAAATAATTATCAACCAACGAAGACGTAAGAACATAAAATGGATATTCATTTCGTAAACACATGATCCGTATATCACGCAACTTTTTAAGGTTCTTTGTCGAAGCTTTTTCGATTTTGGGAGCTATAACCAGAAACACAGGTTTATCATGATTAAGCAAATCCTGTGTCATATCATAGCCATCAATATTTTCCAGAATAAAATTTTGGATGGGTGGTTGATATCCTTCACTAATTAATTTCGATTTTTGGTCGACAAACACCCAGGCTGTGTCGTTATATGGATAATTATCCATATCAAATTCTTTGCGCTCACCATCTTTTTCCAAAATAAAGGTGGTTTCATATACAGCATCCTGAGCACCTTCTGGTATACTCATTCCTTCCTGAATGTTTTGCCCAATTTTATAGGGTCTGAAATCAAGTAATGGCAGGTATTTTAGAGAATAGGCTGATATGCCAATAATAAAAACAAGACCGATTAATGCACCCAAGCCTTGTTTTGTTTCACTTATTGAACGAGAATAATCCTTTCTCTTCTTATAGATAATGAAGCTAATAGGAAGAAGTACAATGTTCTTAAAGAAGGTTTCCCAGTTTGTTAGTTTTATTGCATCACCAAAACATCCACAATCACTTACAGGTTCAAAGATAGCACTGTATAATGTTAGTGCAGTAAAGAAACTCATGAAAATAAAAGCTGGTAATGCTGCTTTTTTTGTCATCAAACCAAAAAACAACATAAAACCAAGAATAAATTCAAGTGTTGAAAGCGCAATAGCTAAAATTACCGACACAGAATTTGCCTGATGTAATCCTATAATTTCAAGATACTCGGCAATTTTAATAGCTCCTCCCTGAGGATCTACTGCTTTAACAAATCCTGAGAATAAGAATACAATACCCAGTATAATTCGTGCAATGGTTTTTAGCATGGTGTTTTTATTATGCGTTTTCTTCGTCGTCAGGGAATTCGAGTTTGATTAGAGCAAAAATGGCATAGTTAATCATATCCATATAATTAGCATCAATGCCCTCAGAGATAATGGTCATACCCTGGTTATCTTCTATCTGTTTAGTACGATGTAATTTCATTAATATCAAATCAGTAAATGAACTCACACGCATTTTACGCCAGGCTTCATCATAGTCATGGTTTTTGTCTTCCATCAATGATTTCGAACCATATATTTTCTCCAGATATAATTTTAAGGCTATTTCCGGATCCATTTCTGGTTGATCGGCTGGTTGAAGTTCAAGCTGGACCAGTGCCATGGCACAGTAATTAACAATTCCGATAAACTCCGAACGAATGCCTTCATCGACTTTTGAAATACCTTTGGTTTCGATACTTCTGATTCGTTGTGCTTTTATGAAAATCTGATCTGTCATACTTGATGGGCGAAGAATACGCCATGCTGTGCCATAATCACGCATTTTCTTTTCAAAGATGTCTTTACAGATATTTATGACGTGCTCAAATTGCTTATCGGTTTTTGTCACTTTCAGTTATTTTTAATTGAGGCGTAAAAATATCAAAAAATGAGAAATTTCTGTATTAATATTCCGAGTTTATGAATATATGTTAAGGTGACATTACCGAATTGAAGAAGAAAGGCTTTTGTCCGATCACGCCAGTAGCAGCTGTGATGGAATTGAATGCTACGGGTACTCACGGTCAAAAGCCATGTGCAAGATAATGTTTTTTTATTTCTTTTTAACAAACAACAATACAATACCTAAAACAAATCCGGCACCGCCAGTGATTAAAATGTTATTTCTTATTTTAGATATGCCAGTAATATTGCGACCAAAATCTCCCAGACTACCTCCTGAATTACTGAAAATAGTGCTGATACTTAAATATTCGCCAGCGATTTTACCAAATAGTAAATAACCCAGTAATAGACCAAGTACAGTAAGTATGAGAATGATTAGTATGTTTCTCTTCATTTTACAGGTGTTTTATTTATTGAAAATAGTAATCTTCCAAGGTATCCCAAAGACGATTGAATTCGTTTTGATAATCATTTAAGGCGTTAGGATCATTTGTTTCCAGAATGTTCTCCTGATTGTATTGACCGGCACTCCTGGTCCAATTATAACTTCCGGTTAAGAGTATGCTTTTATCAAAAATGGCAAATTTATGATGCATATGATGACTGGTATTGTCAATTTTTATAGATGCTCCCTTGCGGAATAAATATTCAATATCAGATCCTAAATCAAGTGTCTTTTCATTATCAGTTATAATTCTGACTTTTACTTTTTTACCCAAAGCATATTCAATTTTGTCTCTGATGTCGTTATCACTAATGGTAAAAACACAAATATCTATTGAATTTACGGCGTAGCTGATATGATTCATTATTGTATTACTGCATTCAGTACCCGGACTAAAAAAGGATTTTGCGTAGAACTGACTAGATTCTCTTGGTAAAATTAGTTTATTAGCCTCTTCAAGCCAATCAATAATTTGAAGATGTTTAAATTCTGAGAAATGTTCGCGTGCCAGATTAAAGATGTCGCTTCTTAGTCGGTTTAAATCATGCTTTGAAAATTTTTTATCGATTAGTATTGATTTTAAAGCTTTCTTTTCTCCTTTCGATAAAATTTTGTCTTCAAGAGATGATTTAAGGTAATCGAGTGTTTCCTGCATTGGTTACGTATGGATTAGTTTCGTTATTAACTGATTAAGTTGTTTTTCTAATTTTTCAATTCTACTGTTGGACTCTTCAATAGGTATGCCACCTATATATTGTATAATAGGAAGGCAAAGTATAATGTCTTTAGAAGATATTATTGTAAAATCACTTAATGCATCCTGAAGATGAAATTGCTTATTTGCTAAAATATTTAGCTTGCTAATATATGTAGCAGTATTTGTTTTGATCAAATAATAAGACTCCGGAATTATTGTATCTGCTGGATGGGTATTTAAAAGTATAGTACTTTGATTATGTATGCATTTTGGTAAGCATTTGAAATCATTTGCATTAATGTGAATAGCAATGCAATCCAGAAAGCTGTGTTCTATTGGAATTGTAATTGACTCATCTGATTTGAGGTCACCTGAAATATAATTGCCTAATTGATAGGATTGCAGATATGGTATTCTTTTTAGCGTAATATTCTTAACGGAAGTGTTTTTGAATACTGGTTCATTACCTACATCAAAGTGATATAGTTCGTTTACAGTTAGTTCCTTATTGATTAATTCATCGATTGTGATGCTAAAATACTTAGCTACCTTATTGATGATTTCAATTTTTGGTTCAGCTCTACCTTCTTCGTAAGAACCAACGCTAGCCCTTGATAAATCAAAGATTGAAGCAAATTCACTTTGACTGATTTTTTTAATTGATCGTATCTTTCGAATATTTTTTCCAAAAAAACTCATAAATAATGCTAATATAATTTGCAAATATGATTTTTGTGTTTATATTTGCTAATGTGATTGTCAAAATAAAAAAATAATTATGAGAATTGCTAATTACTTTAACCTTTTCTTAGAATATATTTAAATTAACAATTTGTGCTTTATGAAAAAGGAAAATTATTTAAATTCAAATCCCGAAAAATTAGTTTAAATCACTCGACAATGGACAAATATTTTGAAAAAGTAAAAAACTACCTGTTGGAACTAAACTGTGAGATTGTAACAGAACACGAAGAAGATGGTGTTTTTGTAGTCAATAAACCAGAAGAAGGTATTGCAAATTTGGTTCTTGGTTGTGCTGACCCTATCCTTATTATGGAGCAATTTATTTTTCAGATCGAGGAAGATAGTCTGAGTGTATTTAAACAATTATTAATGAAAAACCGGGATATCGTTCATGGAGCTTTTGTTTTAGATGAAAGCGGACATAAGGTTATCTTCAGAGATACACTTCAGATAGAAAATCTTGATCTTAATGAACTGGAAGGTTCAATTAACTCACTAAGTCTTTTATTAAGTGAGTATGCAGAAGAAATTATTAAGTTATCCTCAAAAGAATTAGTATCATGAACGTATTTAGCAGATTATTCAGAATAGGAACAGCTGAGGCTCATTCAGCAATAGATAAATTAGAAGATCCGATTAAGATGACTGAGCAAGGTATCAGGGATCTTAAACTACATCTTGATGAAAGTTTAAAGGCTTTTGCTGAAGTAAAGGCATTATCCATTCGTTCAAGAAACGATATGGAAACCAATCGTAACCGTGCAAAAGATTATGAAAATAAAGCCATTCTTTTATTAAAGAAAGCGGAAACTGGAGAAATTTCATCAGAAGAAGCTGATCGTTTGGCTACGGAAGCTTTAACTAAAAAAGAAGAATGTGTTGCTTTTGCATCAGATAAACAAAGAGAAGTTGAAAAATTTGATCAAAACATCGCACAGTTAGATGCCAATATTAAAAAGTTACGTTCGCAAATTAGCACTTATGAAAATGAGCTTCGTACCTTAAAAGCTCGAGTTAAAGTAAGTAAGGCTACTAAAAATATTAATAAGCAAATGGCTCAAATCGATTCAGGAAGTACTATCAGTATGCTTGAAAAGATGAAAGAAAAAGTAAACCAGGAAGAAGCTTTGGCTGAAGCTTATGGAGATATTGCTACCGAATCTAAATCCTTGGATGATGAAATTGATTCAGCATTAGGTGGAACTAAAAAAGCTGAAGCTTCTGAATCTTTGGCCAAATTAAAAGAAAAACTAGCTGCTGGTAAAAAAGAAGAATAGTAGATTGAGGTTAGTGCTAATGAGCATTAACCTCATTTTTATAGATAAGTTATTGGTTATGTGTTAACAGAGATGACCTGTTGACCGACGGCTTTTAACTACTTAACTAAAATAATACCCTAACTCATGAAGGAACTATTTGAAGCTGCGTTTTCAGGGGTGAATATTATACCCACTGTTTTACTACTGTTGATACTGGTCTACTGGATATTTGTCATTATTGGAGCCATGGATATGGATGTTATCAATGTCGATTTTGATACCGATGTTGATGTAGACGTAGACGTGGATGTTGAAGCTGATGTAGATATTGACGCCGATGCTGATGTAGATACTGACGTGGAAGCACATGACATTGGTTCAGTTGCCTTTCTCAACTCCATATTGACCTTCTTCAACCTAGGCAAGATTCCCTTTATGGTATGGTTAAGTTTCCTGATTATCCCAATGTGGGTAATTTCAATCCTCTTTAATCATTACCTTCATAATAGTTCCTTCTTGATTTCATCAGTAGCATTAATCCCCAATGTTGTTTTAAGTTTGATAGTATCCAAAGTATTAACAACTCCTATTGCCGCTATTTTTGAAAAGATGAAGAAAAATGATGACGATCATTTTAAATACACAGGCAAAGTATGTACCGTATTAATGCAAGCCAGTCATGAAAGATTTGGTCAGGCAGAAATAAAAAAAGATGGTAATACATACCGAGTAAATATTTTAACCAAAGAAGATTCGATAATCTTGGATAAAGGTGATACCGCATTGATTATCGAATTTATTCCTGAAAAGAAATGTTATTTAGTAGAACCCTATAAAATCTAAAGAATGTTAGAGTCATTAAGTTATTCGTTAGCTTTTTTAATTGTAATTGTTTTAATAGGTATTGTTGCCTTATTTATTAAAACTTATAAGAAAGCTACTCAAGGTCAGGCCTTGGTGAAAACCGGCCAGGGAGGTACAAAAGTTTCCTTCAATGGTTTGTTTGTAATTCCTGTTCTGCATAGAATGGAGATTATGGATATCACACTTAAAACGGTTGTTATTGAGCGTTTAGGTAAAGAAGGTTTGATCTGTAAGGACAATATGCGTGCAGATATTAAGGTTGCCTTTTTTGTAAGAGTGAATAAAACCGAAGAAGATGTGATTCAGGTTGCTCAATCAATTGGATGTAAACGTGCATCTGATCAGGAAGCCTTGGTTGAATTATTTGATTCTAAATTTTCGGAGGCCTTAAAAACCGTTGGTAAGCAGTTTGAGTTTGTTGAGTTGTATAACTCCCGAGAGAAATTTAAACACGAAATCTTAAATATTATTGGTACCGACTTAAACGGTTATATTTTGGATGACTGTGCCATTGACTTCCTAGAACAAACTCCATTAGAGTCTCTATCAGAAAACAATATTTTGGATGCGGAAGGTATCAAGAAGATTGTGGAGTTAACAGCCAGACAAAAGATTCTGTCGAACCAGATCGAACGCGATAAGCAAAAGACCATCACCAAGCAGGATGTGGAAGCACGCGAAACCGTTTTGGAATTGGAGCGTCAGTTAGCTGAAACAGAGGAAAATCAAAAAAGAGAAGTTGCCAATATCAAAGATCGTCAGGCCGCAGAAGTTGCCAAGGTTGCACACGAGCAACGCCTGATAGCAGAAAAGGCTCGCATAGCAACGGAAGAAGAAGTGGCTGTTGCTGAAAAGAATAAAGAACGTCAGATTGTTATTGCTGAGAAAAACCGTGAAAGAGTTGAGGCGGTTGAGACAGAAGCTGTAGAACAAGAGCGTGCTTTAAAACAAACGGAACGTGAAAAAGTGGTTACTCTGGCTCAGATAGCGAAAGAGAAAGAAGTGGAAGTGCAGAAAAAGCAAATCCAGGAAGTTATTCGCGAACGTGTTGAAGTTGAAAAAGCAACGGTTGCTGAACAGGAGAAAATTAAGGATACTCAAGAGTTTGCAGCTGCCGACAGGGCTAAAAAGGTAGCTATTACCAAAGCTGAAATGGATGCAGAAGAAGCATTTGTTCGTGAAATTAAAGCTGCTGAGGCATCTAAGAATGCGGCAGAACACAATGCTAAAACTAAATTAATTGACGCAGAAGCTGAATTTGAAGCAGCTGGTAAGAAGGCTGAGGCTACTAAAATTATGGCTGAAGCAAAAGCTGCTGAAGAAGCTGCAATGGGTGTTGCTGAAGCTCAGGTTATTGAAGCCAAAGCAGATGCCATGGAAAAACAAGGTGTTAATGAGGCTCGTGTAATGGAGCTGAAAGCTCAGGCTGAAGCTAAAGGAACAAAAGCAAGGGCAGAAGCAGAAGCTGAATCAATCCAGAAAGTAGGTGAATCAGAAGCAGAAGTAATTAAAGCAAAAGCTACTGCTGAAGCTCAAAAAGGTCAGGCTGAAAATAAAGTTCTTGACGAACGTTATGCTGTAGAGGCGAAAGGTATCGAAGAGAAAGGTATGGCCATGAAGAAACTGGATGCCGTTGGTCGCGACCACGAAGAGTTCAAGTTGAAACTGGATATGGAAAAAGAGCTTGAACTGGCACGTATCAATATTCAGAAAGGTATTGCAGATGCTCAGGCACAGGTTATCGCCGAAGCTCTTAAAGCTGCCAATATTGATATCGTTGGTGGTGAAACCATGTTCTTCGATAAGATTATCGGATCTATCACTCAGGGTAAACAAATCGATAAAGTAGTTAATAACAGTAAAATCATCAGTGATATCAAGGATCATTTCTTTGATAGTCCAGATGGAAAGAGTTTTAAAGATCAGTTTGCAAGTTTTGTAGACCAGTTTGGTATCTCATCAGAAGATGTACGCAACCTAAGTATAAGTGCTTTGATTGCCCAGATGATGGAAAAAAATACCGATCAAAAAACCGGTAATATGCTTACTAGTTTAAGTGGTATTGCCAGAAGTTTAGGTGTTTCAAACAGCACCGCTAAAAGTTTAGGCTTAATCTAAACGCAAATAATACTTCAAAAAAAGGAACGGTTTTTAGTTTTGGCTGAGAATCGTTCCTTTAAACCAATGGTTTAATTGAATTAAACTGATTGTACAATTGTGTATGATGGTCGTTCTGGCCAATAATTAACACTTGATTTTATGTCTGAGAATCAAAATACCAGCCCCAAGAATAAAGAACAACTCGAAGAAGGAACTTACGAGATTATTAAGAACCGACTTCGAAAGAATGCTGATGACCTGAACCAGCGATTGGAAAAGCTGAACACAGCACGTAAAGAGGTATTTGGATCTATTGAAAGTACCCTTATTGCCACTGATCGAATCAATACTAACAATAACTGTACGCCTTCAGATATGGTGGCACTTGGTGAAACAATGTTGTTTGGGTATAATGTTACCATGGGATTAAAATCCAAAACATCGTTGGATGACGTTTTCAGTGTTTATGATTTCAAAGAACATAAATTCACGCAAAAAAACATGAATATAATCGGCGACCAACAGTTTGTTGCTGATTTTGAAAATCTTTACGAATACTATAAAGAAACCCAATTCCGTAAGTTTGCTATCATTGGCCCGCATTTATTTATGGTTTTCCAAACAGGAAAAAATATTGATGATATCAAAGCCTTTAAATGGTTGGTAAAGGGTGAAACATTAGAATATAAGGGAAACAGAAGTACACATGAATTCGTTTTCCCGGATCAGCATGAATTTCAATGGAAAAAAGCCAGTCGGGAACAATACGTGTATGGTGAATTTCCACACGTTTCTATTGAAGATATTGTTTTCGTTGAAGCTGTTGGAGGCGATATTACCTTTAAGATCGAAGATAATACCAATAGTGGTATGGGTATATATGCCGAAGAAGTGGATGTGAAAGATCAAACATTGGATGATGCTGATATTGATTATGCCATTATAGGTAACCTGGTTGTGATTCGAATTCTCCCATATAAGGAGAAAGAATACCGCTATTTTGTATATAACTCAAAGGTTAAGGAAGTTAAAAGAATTGATGCTCTGGAAGATTCATGCGTTTTATTGCCGGATAACCAGGGAATCATTTTTGCCAATGGTTACTATCTTCAAAATGGTCAGTTTAAATTATTCGACAGTGATTTTAAGGATCTGATGTTCGAGAAAAAGGTGGCATCGGTAAACGGTGAGGATTTTCTTTATACCTTTTATAATCGTGAAATAGGAGCTTATGTACTTTTGATATATAATCTTATCAATCAAAAAATAGAAACACCTATTATTTGTAACGGTTTTTCAATTTTCGAAACAGGTGAATTATGTTATTTCAAGAAACCTGAAGAACCCACACGTCATCACGTGATACAAATGTGGCAGACACCTTTTATGGCAGTTGAATATCAGAAGCAGCCTACTAACAATAACCGTTTGTTTAAGATCGGCAACAAAGATGTGGTGAAAGCCATGGCCGAGTGTAATGAGGTTATCCTACTGGTTAATAAAGATGAATCATATTCGGGTTTGTACAGCGATTTGGTAAAGCGATGTACCGATGTGATGGATACTTATTACTGGTTGGCTGAGGAAGATGCATTTGATATAAAATCACCACTAGTGAAGATAAAAGAATCGGCTTTTTCGGCAATAACTGAGTACGAAAAGGTACGCAACATCAGAAAAAATACAAAAGATAAAGTTAAGGAAACAGATGATAAAGTAAATGAGATAGTTAGCCATCTGAACAGGCAGAATATGAATCACATCGACAGATATGTTGAAATGCTGGCTGCCTTAAGAACAGTACGTGGCGAAATTATTACTTTACGTGAACTACGATATGTCGACCTTGTTTTTGTACAAAAACTGGAATCGGAAGTGGAAGAAAGAACACAAAGTTTGTCACAAAACTGTGTTACTTTTCTCCTACGCGATGAAGCTTTGAAATCATATGATGATAGAGTAGCTGAGATCAGAACAAATGTTACCAAGGTTAAAAAGGTTAGTGAAGCAGATGATCTTTCTACTGAGATAATGAAACTTGCAGGACAGTTAGAGATGTTGATTGACATTGTCAGTAACCTGAAAATAGAAGATGCTACACAAACTACCCAGATTATAAACAATATTTCGGGTGTATATTCACAGTTCAATCTTATTAAATCGGAACTTAAAAAACAACGGAAAGGATTAAGAGCTGTTGAAGCAAAAGCTGAATTTACATCTCAACTAAAATTGGTAGAGCAGGGGATGTTGAATTATATCGACCTGTGTGATTCTCCTGGTAAAGCAGATGAATACCTTTCGAAGCTGATGGTACAGCTCGAAGAACTGGAAGGTAAGTTCTCTGATTTTGAAGAGTTCATGGAAGGTATAACCGAAAAGCGTGAGCAGGTTTACAACGCATTTGAATCGAAAAAATTGAGTCTGGTTGAAGAACGCAACCGGAAAACAACATCATTGCAATCATCTGCCGAAAGAATTCTTAAAGCCATTCGTAATAGAGTGTCGAAGTTTAAAGATGTAAATGAAGTAAATGGCTATTTTGCTTCTGATCTGATGATAGAAAAGGTGCGTGATGTGGTTGCTCAACTCAAAGGATTGGATGATAACGTTAAAGCTGATGATTTGGAGAGTAAGTTAAAGTCGGTGAAAGAAGAAACCATTCGTCAGATTAAAGATAAAACGGAATTATTCGAAGAAGGGGCGAATATCATCAAGTTTGGTAATCATAAATTCTCAGTCAATACTCAACCATTAGAGTTGTCAATGGTGAATAAAGAAGGAGAGATGTATTATCATCTAACAGGAACCAACTTTTTTGAGAAAGTAACCCATGCCGGTTTTCAGGCTACAAAAACCATCTGGAATCAATTACTTCCTTCGGAGAATGATCGTGTTTATCGATCAGAATATCTTGCTTATTTATTGTATAATTCAGCTGCGAATAAGGAAAATGGTCATATAGGGTTGAAAGAATTAGCTGATTTGGAACAGAAAGACCTGGTTGGCTATGTGCAACAGGCAATGTCGGTTCGTTACAATGAAGGTTATGCTAAAGGTATTCATGATGAGGATACAGCAATCATTCTGAAAGAATTACTGAATGTGTATTTCAATGCAGGTTTGTTGCGTTATTCAGCGGATGCCCGTGCTATGGCAGAGTATTTCTGGAATGTGTATTGCAATGATCAATTACGTACAGATTTAAATAATTACCTTAAAGGTGCAGGTTTAATAGTGCAGGTTTTTCCAGAGACTAAGCAGTTTGATTACTTGATAGATACACTGGAAACCTTATTGAAAGAGTTTCAGGAAAAAGAAAATCTGTTTTGTGCACCCATCATTAACGATGCTGCACAGTTTCTGTTTTATCAAATTGCCGAAGCTGATCAGTTTATCATTTCTAAAGATGCAGTTGCTTTGTTAGATGGTTTTACTGCCTATTTGAGAAAAAACAGAGCTACCAAAAACTATGAGGCATCCATCAAACCGCTCGAAGATAATAAAACAGCTTCCTACCATTTGATTCGTAAGTGGGTAAAAGCCTATCTGGATATGGAAAAACATTCAGAAGAATATCTGAATGAAGTAGCTATAACACTCTTACTTGATTCAAAACTAACTAAAAAACTTATTGATCAACCGGTGCATAATGTTTTAGTAGGGTTGAGAGGTTCCCATCAACTTATTCAGGATCAGAAATACGATTTCCACTTTAATCGTTTTATGGATAAACTTAGAACATTCAGTGGAGATAGTGTCATAAAATATGAACAATACAATTTATTAAAAAAGCAATTGGTGAAAGACTGTTCCGATGACTTACGTTTGAATGAATTTAAGCCCCGTGTGCTGACTTCCTTTGTCCGGAATAAGTTGATTGACAAGGTTTATCTTCCTTTGATTGGTAATAACCTGGCTAAACAGATTGGAGCAGAAGGAGCTGGTAAACGTACTGACCTGATGGGTATGTTACTATTAATTTCACCTCCGGGTTATGGTAAGACTACTTTAATGGAATATCTGGCCAGTCGCTTGGGAATTATCTTTATGAAAATCAACGGACCTTCTATTGGGCATGCAATTACATCACTCGATCCTTCTGAAGCTGCTAATGCTGCTGCCCGTGAAGAATTGGAAAAACTGAATCTGGCTTTTGAGATGGGTGATAATGTGATGATATACTTAGATGATATTCAGCATTGTAATCCTGAATTTTTGCAGAAGTTTATCTCACTTTGTGATGCTCAGCGTAAGGTAGAAGGTGTATACAAAGGAAAGAGTAAGACATACGATTTCAGAGGTAAGAAGGTGTGTGTGGTGATGGCTGGTAATCCATATACCGAGAGTGGTGAGAAATTTAAAATTCCAGATATGCTCGCCAACCGTGCCGATATCTATAATATTGGGGATATTATTGGTGGTTCTGATGAAGAATTTAAAATGAGTTATATCGAAAACTCATTGACATCAAATCCGATATTAAATAAGTTGGCAACAAAGAGTCAGAAAGATTTATATACCCTTATGTCCATAGCAGAAACAGGCCGTAAAGATGGTTTGGAATTTGAATCTGCCCACACGCCTGATGAGATAAATGAGTATGTTACTGTTTTAAAGAAACTGATTGTTGCCCGTAATGTTATTCTTAAAGTAAATTTGGAATACATAGCATCAGCTGCTCAGGCAGATGAATACCGTACAGAACCTCCTTTTAAATTACAGGGATCTTATCGTGATATGAATAAAATATCAGAAAAAATTCTACCTGTAATGAATGATCAGGAACTGGAGACTTTGATGTTATCGCATTATCGGAATGAAGCACAAACCTTAACCAGTGGTGCGGAAGCTAATATTTTAAAATTTAAAGAAATATATGGTGTGATTACCGATGACGAAAAAGTTCGTTGGAAGGATTTAAAAGAAACCTATGTTCGTAATAATAAACTTAAAGGTATGGGTGATAATAATCAGACTGCCCATGTGTTAATTCAAATGGAGGAGATTGCTAAAGGTGTTATTGGAATTAAAGAAGAGATTGGGAAGAATAAGAATTAGGTTTCTCAATAGGATTTAATATTAAAAGGATTGTGTCTTAATAATAAAAATGGTTATAAAAGATGCAATCCTTTCTTTTCTCCGTTTGCGAACTTTGGACTAACAAATTGCAGACTATTGCCTGTTTTAGTAACTTATCGTGGTTTTAAACGTTGTAAGGTACATGAACTCTAATTTTCGAATACTACAGCTTTTAATTCTGATGTTTTGTTCTGCGTTTATTTATGCTCAGCAAGGTACCGAAGTTACGCAGGAGGATGGTCTGTTACTTTCAAAATTTACAGAGTCTACAGAAGGAGTTAAAAACGGTAATTACCAATTGTTTTATAAGGATCATTTGATTGAAAAAGGACAATATAGTTTTGGTAAAAAGGTAGGTAAATGGCAATATTTTAATTTCAACAAAATATTAGAGTATGAATACGATTTCGATAATATGCTGGTAACCCGCATTGGTGGCGAGCATATTACAAAGAATACGCGATTCAACACACCGTGTTATTTCGAAGGAAGTCCGTTGATTCCTTATTTGTTTATGGTGTCAAATGTGAATTATCCTAAAGGAGCTATCAGTAATGATGTTACAGGTAGAGTTGTACTAACATTGAAAATTAACCAAAAAGGGAAAGTTTACGGATTTTATATTTCCGAAAAGCTAAATTCTGAATTAGATAAGGCTGTTATGGATGCTGCTCGTAAAATCCCTACAGACTGGCATTTCTTTCCTGCTACACGTGAAGGACAGTCTTTATTAAGTGAATATATTATCCCCATTGAATTTGAGTTGGGCATGTAATGTTCATTATTTCAATAAATTCTTGAACGGCCAGCTATAGATTCATTCTGTCTTCACATCATTCATATTCGGATGAATTACTGCTTATTTATGAAAAAAAACTAATAATTCTTTAGGCTGAAGAGTTGGCCTTTATTTATTACCTTTGCGCATTCAAAAATTTAGCTTACGCATAACAAATTTGAAAATGGTAATTGAGAATCGCATAAAGGCATCTGTTGCCAAGGCTGTAAAAGAATTATACGGGGCAGAAATTACTGAAGAAAGTGTTCAGCTGCAATTAACCCGCAAAGATATGAAAGGGGATTACACTATCGTTGTTTTCCCGCTACTGAAGGTGTCTAAGAAAAATCCTGTGCAAACAGGTGAAGATTTGGGTACTTATTTAATAAATGATTGTGAAGAAGTATCAGCTTTTGAAGTGATCAAAGGCTTTTTAAATATTCAGCTTTCTCATGCATATTGGTTGGGATTATTGAATGAATTAGTACAGAATATTGACTATGGAAAAACATCAGCTACCGATGATTCTTCTTTAGTAATGATTGAATATTCATCACCAAATACTAATAAACCGCTTCACCTTGGTCATATCCGAAATAACCTGTTAGGATATTCGTTATCACGTATTGTGGCTGCAAATGGTAATAAGGTGGTTAAAACCAATATTGTTAACGACCGTGGTATTCATATTTGCAAGTCGATGCTGGCCTGGAAGAAGTGGGGTGAAGGTCAGACTCCTGAATCAACTGGCAAGAAAGGTGACCACTTAGTTGGGGATTTTTATGTGAAGTTCGATCAGGAATACAAAAAGGAGCAAGCCGACTTGATTGAGAAAGGCGCTACAAAAGAGGAAGCAGAAGTGCAATCTCCATTGATGAAAGAAGCCCGAGAAATGCTACTTAAATGGGAATCCCACGATGAGGAAGTATATGGTTTGTGGGAGATGATGAATCAGTGGGTATATGCTGGTTTTGATGAAACATATAAAATGATGGGTGTCGACTTCGACAAAATCTATTACGAGTCAGATACCTTCAAAACAGGTCGTGACATGGTGTTGGAAGGTCTTGAAAAAGGTGTTTTCTATCGCCGTAACGATAATAGTGTTTGGGCTGACCTTCAGAATGATGGATTGGATGAAAAGCTATTGTTGCGTAGCGATGGTACCAGTGTATATATGACGCAGGATATTGGAACTGCAAAGTTACGATATGATGATTTCTCAATTGATAAGATGGTATATGTTGTAGGTAACGAACAAAACTATCATTTTAAAGTATTGG
Source organism: uncultured Carboxylicivirga sp. (assembly GCF_963674565.1). Lineage (NCBI taxonomy): Bacteria > Pseudomonadati > Bacteroidota > Bacteroidia > Marinilabiliales > Marinilabiliaceae > Carboxylicivirga > uncultured Carboxylicivirga sp. The sequence continues at coordinate 1,459,474 of NZ_OY771430.1, read as the reverse complement.
CTATTCTGCTTGATAAATTAGGACTGGAATGGGGTAAAGATCTGGTACACTTCAGCTATGGAATGGTTGAGTTACCGGAAGGTAAAATGAAGTCTCGCGAAGGAACTGTGGTTGATGCTGATGATCTTATGAAGGACATGATTGACACCGCACGTGTTATGTCGAAAGAATTGGGTAAGCTGGAAGGTTATAGCGAAGAAGAAGCAGAGAAGGTGTTTAAAACCATTGCTTTGGGTGCGTTAAAATACTTCATATTGAAGGTTGATCCTCGTAAAAACATGACATTCGATCCGAAGGAATCAATTGACTTCAATGGAAATACAGGACCATTTATTCAATATACATACGCACGTATCCAGTCCATAGGTCGTAAGGCTCAGGAAAAAGGAATCGTACTACCTGAAGCAGCAAGCAAAGATGTTGAGTTAACTGATAAAGAAGTTCAGTTGATGAAAATGATTTCAAACTTTCCTTCGGTAGTTGCTGAAGCGGGTAAAGTTTATAGCCCGGCCTTAATTGCGAATTTTATTTACGATATGGCAAAAGAATTTAATCAGTTTTATCACGAATCACCAATTGCAGTTGAAGAAGATGAGGCAAAACGAGATATGCGTCTGGTCCTTTGTAAAAATGTAGGTACTGTTATTAAAAATGGTATGTGGATGCTAGGTATTGATGTGCCTGAAAGAATGTAATAGGTTAAAACATACATAATTCAATAAAAGCTCCTAAAATGGGAGCTTTTTTGTTTCACAGTGTTTAATTTTATTGATAAATTTGATTCAATTCAGAATTAAAGTCAAAATAATTGTTGTTACACAATAATGCAGGTCTGGCAAGCGTTGACCTAGTATAAGAAGCAAAATGTAAGATAAAATAAATATAATGAGAAAGATTGGACGGTACCTTGTTATTTTAATTACTATTGTAATTGTTACACCATTATCAGCACAGGATGAAGATGTATTCAAAGAATCATCAATAAATGATCAGTTTGAATATGTTATCAAAAAATCCAATACCTATGAACAGTTTAAGGTTGTTCGGTATAATCATTTAATGGCACTTAAAAAAAGCTCTTTGGATAGTTTAAAGAAGCAACAAACTACAATAACTAAAAACGAATCAGAAATAAACGAGCTTAAAGCTACTCAGAATGAACTGGAAACCAATTTGGCTAATGTAAAAAAGGAATTGGAAACCGTTACCCGTAGCAAGGATAGCATGAGCTTTTTAGGTCAGGAAATAGATAAAGCTGCATATAATTCCATTATGTGGGGAATTATCTTTGTTTTGGTTTGTTTATCTGTTGCTTTGTTTTTAATGTACAAACGTAGTCACGTTGTTACAAAGGAAACTAAGGAAAGGTTAACGGAAGTTGAAATGGAATACGAAAATCATCGTAAAACAGCTTTGAAGCGTGAACAGAAACTTGCCCGTGATTTAATGGATGTAAAGCTCAAAAATAATTTATAACAATGCGAAAGCCGCCTATTGGCGGCTTTTTTATTAATATTTATTCTTCCTTGTGCAGCCATAATACGGCTGCATCTTCAGTAGAAAAATGTTCACGTTTAAGGCGATCAGTTTTTGGCATCCATGAGTAAAGCATTGTGTATGCAGTAGCTTTAGGGTCTTCAACAACAAATGCTGTTCGTATATTTTTTACATTCAAGGTCATCTTTTCTGCCAGATTTGATAGTTTACTTATCTCATCCAGATGCAGGAAAACATTGGCATCGCGTAAGTCATATAAAATTTTAACATTAGCCGGTAAATTATCCAACTGTGAAAAGTCTTCCAGGAAACTCACCAGATCTTTAAAATAAATATCTTTCGTTGGTGTAACATGAAGGATACCATCAATATATGCGTATGTAATCATTACTCAAATTATCCTTTATTATTAAGCCAAATCTTAAATTCTGATGACGTTAAGATAGCATTTAGTATATCAATAGTAGTTTGTCCGGGCAAATCTTTTAAAAATTTTTCAATATCCTGCTTCGTAGTCTTTGAATCCATAATCAAAGCTTTCAGTTTCTTTGATGCAGCTCCAGTCAGTTCATCTTCAAAAGGTAACCAAACAAAACTTAAATCTTTATCATTGTTTGCTTGGTCGGTACTTACATCACTAATTTCAAGTTCTTTTATGATGATGTTAAGAACACTTTTGCATTCGGTCTTAACAGGATCAGTAACTCCCGATTCATCCCTGAGAACCCAACTATTGTATTCGTAATTGATGTTCTCAATAGTTTTAAGATGTGGTGAATTTAAACCAAAACATGCTTCTATGACTAATGCGGTGGCTTTTTTCCACGAATTTAGATCAAAGTTTTTTTGATCTATCAGAAGCGATTGTTCTTTAAGTAGTGATATGTATGTTTCTTTACTGGTCATACTGGCAAATTTTATTTATTTAGGTCTAGCTTACCTAAATGTAATGTTTATATATATTATGTGGAAATAAAATGGTTTATTGTTTTTGATAATATAAGCTATATTAGAGGTAATCATAAAGTTTAATAAGATGAAAAAACAGGATAAGTTAATGGTTATTTGGAGTAGTGGCGATCCTGAAGTTGCTATAAAAGTTTGTTTAATGTACACTCATGCTGCCGCAAAGAATAAATGGTTCGATATAGTAAACCTTATTGTCTGGGGACCATCTGTCAAGTTGCTTTTAGAGGATGAAACAGTCAAGGAAAAGGTTTTACAGATGAAAACTGATGGTGTTATTATTGAGGCTTGTGTTAATTGTGCCGATATGTATGGTGTAGCAGATGATCTAAGAAATTTGGATTTTGATGTAAAACCGATGGGATTACCTGTTACTCAGCGCCTGAAAGAGGGGTGGAAACAACTGAATTTCTAAGAAAAAATGGCGCTGATTGTCAGCACCATTTTAAGAAAATTGTAACACGGAATTATTTACTCAAATTGAGTAATTGTATTTTTAATGATTGCTATAGCTTCGTGCAGTTGCTCTTCATTAATAACTAATGGAGGTGCAAACCGAATAATATGCTCATGAGTCGGTTTTGCAATCAAACCATTTTCTTTCATAGCAACACATACGTCCCATGCCGTTTTACCATTTTTAGGTTTGATAACAACTGCATTTAATAATCCTTTGCCTCTAACCAACTCAATCATATCGGATTGAATACTGCTTATTTCTTCACGAAAAATTTTGCCCAAACGTTCTGCATTTTCAGCCAATTTTTCGTCTTTAATCACTTGTAATGCAGCAATAGCTACTTTACAACCTAAAGGGTTTCCTCCGTAGGTAGAACCATGTTCACCTGGTTTAATAACCAACATAATCTCATCGTCGGCAAGAACTGCTGAAACAGGGAATACACCACCTGAAATGGCCTTGCCAAGTATTAAAATATCTGGTCGTACGCCTTCATGATCACAAGCCAGTAGTTTACCTGTTCTTGCTATTCCGGTTTGTACTTCATCAGCCATGAACAGCACATTTTTTGCTTTACACATTTCGTAGGCTTTCTTCAGGTAACCGCTGTCTGGAACAAATACTCCGGCTTCACCTTGTATTGGTTCAACAAGAAAACCAGCTACATTAGGATCTTCCAGTTCTTTGGATAAAGCATCAAGGTCATTGTATGGAACAGTAACAAATCCAGGTGTGTAAGGACCAAATCCTTTGTATGAATCAGGGTCGGTTGACATTGATATAATAGTAATGGTACGTCCGTGAAAGTTGTTGGCACAAACAATAATTCTCGCCTGATTTTCAGGAATGCCTTTTTTGTCATAGGCCCATTTTCTACACAGTTTCAAAGCCGTTTCATCTGCTTCGGCACCGGTATTCATGGGTAATACCTTGTCATATCCAAAATAGTTGGTGATATACTCTTCAAACTCTCCTAAAACACTGCTGTAAAAGGCACGTGATGTGAGTGTTAATGACTGAGCCTGATCGGTAAGTGCTTTAATGATTTTAGGATGACAGTGTCCCTGGTTAACTGCAGAATAGGCTGATAGGAAATCGAAATATCGTTTTCCTTCCACATCCCAAACAAATACACCTTCGCCTTTTTCAAGCACAACCGGAAGTGGATGATAGTTATGTGCACCATATTTGTCCTCCCTTTTAATATAGTCGGCAGGAGTCATGTTATTGGTCATAATCTTAGATTTTAGTTCAGTTTAACTTCTTCTTAGGTATGTAACAAATATAATTTATTACCCGAATATTCAATGCTTTAAAAAACTGAGTTTTATCACTTATGGTCATCTGCTTGCAAAGTCTATTTTTATTGGATGTTATCAAGGTAAAACATCAGATATCACATTCTGTGGTAATATATACGATAATACATACATCTTTGTGATAAAATAAAATTGTAACATAAAGATTGTTGCAATAATCTTCAACCTTCATTCTTTTGCCTTCAAACTATTAATTACATTTATGCAATAAAAATTTATTATTTAAGATGATTCTTCAGGGAACACTGGTAAATATAGTAGCGGTAGTCATTGGAAGTACGATTGGTATGGTTGTGGGTTCACGATTGCCACAAAGGGTTGTGAAAAGTGTTTTTCAGGCAATTGGTCTTTTTACCATCGTAATTGGTATTGTCATGGCATTAAAAGGTTCTGAAATGCTGGTGATAGTATTTAGTTTGATTATAGGAACTATAATTGGGGAACTTTTGCGGATAGATGAAAGCACAGAACGAATGTCGGCCAAAATAAAAAGAATTCTTAAAGTAGGAAATCCTCATTTTTCGGAAGGATTGATCACTTCTTTTCTTCTGTTTTGTATGGGAGCAATGACTATACTAGGTGCGATAGATGAAGGATTGGGTAACGGTTCAGAGATTCTGTTTACAAAATCAATGATGGATGGATTTTCATCAATGGCCCTGGCTTCTGTAATGGGAGTAGGCGTAACATTTTCAATTGTACCCATGCTCATATATCAGGGGGGAATTACATTATTGGCTTATTGGCTTGGAGATTTTATGGCTCAGCAAATAATTTCTGAACTAACTGCAGTTGGAGGTATTTTGCTAATTGGATTAGGAATTAATATATTAGAAATAAAACAACTGAAGATAATGAATATGTTACCTGCATTATTGCTGGTAATTTTGTTTACTTGGATTAAAATTTCATACTTCCCGAATTAAAGAAAAAAGCAACGTGGAGAAAAATACTAAGCTCTTATTAATTGATATGTTTGAAAAATGGGCCGGAGAAGAGGCCCGTTCGTTTATTATGTTGCCGCCATCTGGCTCTTATCGAGAATATTACAGAATTTCCGGCAGGGAAAAATCTGCAATGGGCGTATATAATTCCGATCAAAAAGAAAATATTGCATTTATCGAGTTTTCTAATCATTTCCGTCAACAAGGTCTTTCCGTACCTCAGATATATGGTCAGGATTTAAAGCATAATGTATACCTGCAGGAGGATCTGGGTGATATTACTCTATATGCTTTTTTGCAGGGTATCAGAAAAGGTAATGATTTCCCGGAGGATTTAACGTCTTTTTATAAGAAAACATTGAAGAGTTTAATTCGATTTCAGATTGATGGAAATACTGGATTGGACTATGATAATTGTTATCCGCGTAAAGCATTTGATAAGCAGTCGATGCTGTGGGATTTACATTATTTCAAATATTACTTTTTAAAGCTGGCACGTATTCCTTTTGATGAACAATTATTAGAGGATGATTACCATCACCTGATTACATTCTTAATGGAAGCCGAGCAGGATTATTTTTTATATCGCGACTTTCAGTCACGTAATGTTATGGTCGTTGAAGATGAACCCTGGTTTATTGATTACCAGGGAGGGCGAAAAGGAGCTCTTCAATACGATGTAGCATCACTTCTTTTTGATGCAAAGGCAGATATCCCAAATGATGTAAGAAAACAATTGTTCGATTTTTACATTGATGAATTAAGCAAGATTAAAACCATTGATAAGGATTTATTTAAAAAGCATTATTACGGATATGTTCTGATTCGTATAATGCAGGCTATGGGAGCATATGGTTTTAGGGGATTTTACGAAAAGAAAGAACATTTTTTGAAAAGTATTCCTTATGCCATCGAAAATCTTAAATATTTGTTATCAATTATCGATTTTAAAGAAAAGATGCCAACTCTTTTTGCGGCATTAACCAATGTGACCGAATCGGAAGAATTAATCAATATCTCTCAGGATAAAGAAATGCTTACTGTAAGGGTAACCAGCTTTTCGTATAAACGAGGAATTCCTGTTGATATTTCTGGTAATGGCGGTGGTTTTGTGTTTGATTGCCGGGCAATTCATAATCCAGGCAGATACCCTGAATATGCAGATAAAACTGGTAAAGATGAAGAAGTGATAGCCTTTTTTGGTAAAGAACCTGAAATGGCTGCTTTTTTAAGCGATGTTTATTCAATAGTTGATAAATCGGTAGAGAAATATATCGCCCGGGGTTTTAAACATTTAATGGTAAATTTTGGTTGTACAGGTGGACAGCATCGATCAGTTTTTAGTGCTGAACAATTAAGTGCACATTTACTTAACAAATACAAAGTGAAGGTTGAGTTGAAGCACGTTGAACAGGATATGAAGCGTAAATAATCAAAAATGTCTAAAACAAAGTGTAAGGATAAGAATGAACCTAATAAGGTCAAAGATTCTCACAAGTTTCAATGTAAAAAGTGTGGGGCTAGTTCAAAAAAAGAAGACAAACTGTGTAAGCCCCGCAAAATAAAAGCAGATGCTTAATTTGTGTACCTTTGATCAGTAAAATTATTTTTATTGACAGAAGTATTCAAAAAATAGAAACTGCATGAATGCGATGATTTTTGCTGCAGGTTTAGGAACACGCCTGCAGCCTTTAACAAATAATACACCAAAGGCATTGGTTGATTTCAGAGGTAAGCCATTATTGTGGCATGCCATAAATAACGTAATTAATGCCGGCGCTGAACGAATTATAGTAAATGTGCATCACTTTGCACATCAGGTAATTGATTACCTGAATAACAACCATTGGGAAGCTGAAATTATAGTATCTGATGAATCAGATTTATTACTTGATACAGGTGGTGGTTTGATAAAAGCTAAGTCGTTATTTATTCCTGAAAAGCCTGTGTTGATTCAAAATGCTGATATTTTACTTTCAACTAATATTAAAAAGTTCATACATTCGCATAATAATGCAGGAAACAGCGCTAGTTTAATGGTGAAAAAGCGAGAAACTTCTCGATATTTATTGTTTGATGAACAATTTAATTTATGTGGTTGGGAGAATACTGGATCCGGTGAGATCATTAAAGTAAGTGAGGCTGATGTTATACATAAATTAGGTTTTTGTGGAGTACATCTCATTGAACCTAACCTTATTGATGCCATGGGAGAAGAAAGGCCTTTCTCAATTGTGAAAGCATATTTGAGTCTTGCAGGTCAATTCAAAATTGGTGGTTATCAAATAAGCGAGGGTGATAAATGGTTTGATGTAGGGACCGTTAATAAATTGAACGAAGCAAATTTAAAATACTAATCACTCTATTGAAAAATGACGAATCGAAACTCAAAATTGAAAACAAATAATCCGTTTGAGGAATTTATAAGCTTTTTTACCAGTGGTAGTGCTATGCTTATATTTGCAACATTTGTTGCAGTATTCTGGGCTAATATCAATCATGAGGGATATGAACATTTCTGGCACAGTTTGTTTACAATCGAGTCTGGTATTTTTGATATAAAACTAGGACTTCAACACTGGGTTAATGATGGCTTAATGGCCATTTTCTTTTTCGTAGTAGGATTGGAAATAAAACGTGAATTTATAGCCGGTGAACTAAGCTCATTTAAACAAGCTTCATTGCCCATATTCGCTGCAATCGGTGGTATGGTAGTACCTATTATTTTATACATATCTTTTGGTTTTGAAGGACGAATGGGTGATGGCTGGGGTATTCCAATGGCTACTGATATTGCTTTTTCACTTGGTGTACTGGCAATGCTTGGTAAAAGGGTTCCTCTGGCCTTAAAAGTTTTTCTAACTGCCCTGGCAATAGTTGATGACTTAGGCGCTGTGCTGGTAATAGCGTTTTTTTATGGAGGTGATCTAAACTGGATGAATTTATTGATTGCAGGTGGTTTACTTTTGATCCTGATTATCGCCAATTATAAACAAATTCAGGACTTGAGGTTATATACTTTTGTGGGATTTGTAATTTGGTATTTCTTCTTGATGTCAGGAGTTGACGGACCTGGTTCAGGCATTCACTGTACGATAGCCGGTGTATTAATTGCATTTACCATACCAGCCAGACCAAAAGTTACTGAAGATGATTTTATTTCAAGGATTAAAAAAGGAATAGATAAGTTTGAAAGAACCAGAAATGATAATCCTTTGATTCTTAGTTCTGATCAATTATATGCCATTAACGCTGTTGAATACAATGTAAGTAAAGTGCAAAGTCCGTTGCAAAGGCTTGAACATCAGTTTCATGGTTTTATCGGACTTTTTGTGTTGCCGGTTTTTGCCTTGTCTAATGCTGGTGTTAGTTTGTATGCACATGAAGGAGGAGAAGAAATATTTACTTCATTATCATTGGCAATCGCTTTCAGTCTTGTTTTTGGTAAAGCCATTGGAATTACATTCTTTTCGTGGTTAGCTGTTCGTTTTGGTTTCGCCATTAAACCCAAGAGTTCATCCTGGTTGTCATTTTTAGGATTGGCTTTATTGGGTGGTATCGGTTTTACGATGTCTATTTTTATTGCATCATTAGGGTTTAAGGACTCTCCTGAATTACTTAACCAAGCTAAAATTGGTATTTTTGTTGGATCAATAATAGCTGGAGTAGCAGGCTATATAATTCTTAAGTTCTCTTTAAAAAAGGATGAAGAAAAATCATTAAAAGAGTAAGATCATAGAGAAATCATATATATGGGTGCTTCTTTAAGTACCCTTTTTTTATCTTTATAATCTATTAATAAATCTTAACCCCAATGAATGAACCTGTAATTGTACTAAAAGGATTACGTAAATCTTATGGGAAAGGCTCTCAGCGTAAGGAAGTTTTAAAAGGTATTGATCTTGAGATTAAAGGTGGTCAGATTATTGGCTATATTGGTCCAAATGGAGCAGGTAAAAGTACAACCGTTAAAATTCTTTGCGGACTTTTAAAGGATTTTGAAGGTGAAATTTTGGTTAATGGCCTTGATCTCAGGCAATATGAAATGGAGATTAAGCGAAAAATAGGCTATGTGCCAGAAACCTCTGCTCTGTATGAAACACTTACACCCAATGAATATCTTGGATTACTGGCTACTCTATTTGAAATTCCTGAAGATAAAACAAGAGAAAGGATTGATAGCCTTCTTAAGTTTTTTGGAATGTCGGAGCATGCTAACCAAAGAATGGATTCCTTTTCCAAGGGAATGCGTCAGAAAATTTTGATTATTGCAGGTGTTATTAATAATCCGGAGATTCTTTTTCTGGATGAGCCGCTGTCTGGTCTGGATGCCAATTCTGTTATCCTGGTGAAAGAGATGCTGACGAAGTTAGCTGCTCAGGGAAAAACCATTTTCTACAGTTCTCATTTAATGGATGTTGTTGAGAAGATTTCAGATCGAATTGTTCTGATTAATGAAGGTATAGTGATTGCTGATGGTACTTTTGAAGAGTTGAAACTGGATAATTCTTCGTTGGAACAGGTATTTGCCCGACTAACAGGTAGTAAGGAAAATGTAGAAGAGACCAATGCATTATTCGAATCTCTTAATTAAACAGCAATGATTAAGAAGTTTATATTAGCGCCACTCTTGAAGATTTTAGGTGTGAATGCAGAACACTTTTATGCACTGTATTCAACAAAGATGAAAATGGATTTTCGTCGTACGCCTAACAGTCTGCAAACATCAGGTAAGAAACAAACCTTTGGAAAACAGATTTTTCTTTATGGAATAATCGGTTTAATGATGCTGCCAATGATGTTTGCATTAAATGATCCCATAGTTGCCTATTCATTGTTTTTTGCTGTTATCATGGTCATGACCGGATCAACTATGTTGGTGGAATTTACCAGTGTTCTCTTTGACGAAAATGAGAATTACATATTACTGCCTCGTCCGGTTTCAGCTCGAACCTTATTAGTGACAAGGTTAGCTCATATTATGACTTATATTTCAATCATAACTTTTTCGTTGAGTATACCTGTTTCAGGTTTTGTTCTGATTAAGCATGGAATTAGTGTAATACCCTTTTTAGTAAGTGTCTTTCTGGCATCGTGGTTTACATTGATGATAGTGGTTGGGTTTTATATGTCAATGGCTAAACTCGTTAATGGTGAAAAGTTTAAGGATATTATTAATTACATCCAGATAGGTCTTACAATCGTTATAATTGGAGGTTACCAAATATTACCAAGAATCTTTGATATTGAAGGAATAGGCGAAGTTACTCTCTCTATGTCCTGGTGGACCTATTTAATACCTCCCGTTTGGTTTGCCGGATTGGCTGATTTAATTCGATCAGGGCTGGACCTAAATAATGTTCTCCTTTCAATATTAGCAATAATGGTTTCAAGCGTTGGTGCTGTGATTTTAATACGATTGCTTTCAAATGATTTTGATACTGTATTAAGCCAAAGTAGTGTTTCCAGTGGTAAGAAGGAGAAACCTGAAAAAGCTGAAGGTAGGAGTAGTGGATATTTAAATTGGTGGAGTAATATTGTTTGTGTATCCTATATGGAAAAGAAAGGCTGGGAATTTGCCAATAATGTTACTAAACGCGATCGTAAGTTTAAGCAACAGGCATATCCATCAATAGCATATGCTATAATAATAGCTGTTGTAATGTTAATACCATCAATGAAAAATATGGATAATTTTTGGGTTGAATTAGCCTCTTCTCAAAAATATCTGGGATTAATATTTGTTGGTATTGTTAGTATAGTAACGGTGAGCATTCTTCCTTTTTCAAATACTCCGCAAGCATCATGGATATATAGTATTCCTGAAATTAAAAATGTAAATCATTTACATTCAGGAGCTTTGAAGTTGTTGGTTTTTAAATTCTTTGTGCCTGTATATGTATTTCTTTGTATACTGGTATTCTATATTTGGGGGGTAAAAGAAGTTGTTTATATTTTAATTGGGGCTTCTTCTAATCTTTTATGGGCGGTTGCGGGGATTACCATTCAAAAACAACCTTTACCTTTTTCGGTTCATTACGACTCCATGAAGAAAGGTGGTTATACAGCACGAATGATGGTTACAATGATAATTACTGGTGTTATCATTGGTATGGTTTTTGGCTTGACTTATCTTCCATTTTTTGTTTCTCTGGTTACATTGATTCTAATAATGTTGTTAATTCCTCTTTCTTACAGTAAAATCAGAAACAGGAAAAAATTACCAATTGTTAGTACATAGTTATCTGACAAAGTCATCACAATGGCCAATTGATTGATAATACAGGTCAATTATTGCTTTGATCTTTTTTATATTTGTTGTTAATTTGGTGGATTATGGATATTGCGTTAGAAAAGAGAATTGCCCAGAATATAGGAGCTGAAAGAATTATCCGACAAGAAGTGATCCAGAATTTATGGAGTGGGTATGGTGAAATTGTTCGCTATAAAGTTGAAGGAGGAGTTAAGGAAAGTATTATAGTGAAACACGTTAAGTTGCCTGACTCAACAAAACATCCAAGAGGCTGGAATACTGATTTCTCACATCAGCGCAAAGTGAAATCTTATGAAGTTGAAACACATTGGTATAAGAACTACAGCGATGGATGTAGCATTGATTGCAAGGTGCCGGAGTGTTATTATAACGAAGAGCTGGATAATGAGGTGCTGATTGTATTGGAAGATTTGGATATCTCAGGATTTCCAATGCGAAAGTACTCGGTTAGTATAAATGAAATGGAAGCGTGTTTGAGCTGGTTGGCTAATTTTCATGCGACATTTTTAAATAGAAAGCCAGAAGGATTATGGGAAGTTGGTACATATTGGCATTTGTCAACACGTCCCGATGAATTGGATGTGATGGATGATCCTTTGTTGAAAGAAGCAGCTCCATTGGTGGATCAGAAATTGAGTGATTGTCGTTATAAAACTTTTGTGCACGGGGATGCTAAGTTGGCAAATTTTTGCTTTTCTGATAAAAATGAAGTCGCAGCAGTGGATTTTCAATATGTTGGTGGTGGTTGTGGAATGAAAGATGTAGCTTACTTTATTGGAAGTTGTATTTATGAAGAAGAGTGTAAAAAATACGAACAACCTTTGCTGGATTATTATTTTGAGCAATTACAAAAAGCGTTAATCGATTTAGGAATCGAAGAAGATGGAGAGGAACTTGAAAAGGAATGGAGAGATTTATATCCTTATGCCTGGACAGATTTTCATCGTTTTTTGAAGGGCTGGAGTCCCGATCACTGGAAACTGAACAGTTATAGTGAAAAAATGGCCCGGAAAGTAATTAAAGAATTAGGAGTGACATTATAATGCAGTTAGACAAGAATCAACTTGAACATTTAAATAATATTGCTAAAGAAGCAGTAGTTGAAGCCGGTAAGATCATTCAAAGTATGGTTCACACCCATAAACGTCTGAATGATAAAAAAGGTGGACATAGTGTGGCTTCTCAAGTTTTAACTGAAGCTGATTTAAAAGCACAGGATGTTATTTTGAAGAGGCTACAGCCAACCATTGTTGAATTTGATTTAGGATGGTTGGGTGAAGAGTCGGAAGATGATAAGAGTCGATTCAGAAAAGACTATTTCTGGTGTGTCGATCCATTGGACGGAACATTGGCTTTCACCGAGGGGTATCCTGGTTATGCAGTGTCTGTTGCGCTTATATCAAAGCAAGGAGATCCGGTTTTAGGTGTTATTTACATGCCTTTTACCGATACTTTGGTTTCTTCATTGGAACCATCGTTAACGGTTGCTGAAAATGCAGATAAGAAACTTTGCCTTTATTGCGATAAAAGTTTTCTGCGACATCCTAAGTATTACTTAATCTTTCGACAAATGGATAACTATGCAAAAAGTATCGGTTTAAGAGGATTTAAGGTAATTAGTGGAGCAGGTGCAGTTGTTAATGCTATTAGTGTATTTCAACATACGGATGCCTGTTATTTTAAGTATCCTAAACCAGGTAATGGTGGAGGAAGTATCTGGGATTTTGCTGCTACAGTTGCAATAGGAAATAGTATCTCAGCTTGGGTGACTGATAGTAAAGGTCACAAAATGGATCTTAACCGCAAGGAATCTGCTTATATGAATCATGCCGGTATATTATACGCAAGTAATAAAGAACTGGCTGAATTTATAATCAGGTTGGGTGAAGAATTATAACCAACTAAAAGTGGGTATTTTGTTGTTTTGTATGTAGGATAATTAGCTTAATGTATTCTTTTTACTTTTCTCATGTTACCGTAACATTACTCTTTAGTGTTTATAAACTAACACACATATTTCATAAGTTAATAGCTTCTTTTTGTATTCAAACTAACTTCTTAAGCAGATAGAAATACTTTTTATCATTCAATGATAAAAAGTAGTGTTGTATTGTATAAATGATTGCTTTCATAGAATTTGCATGATGTTTAGCCACGATTGTTCTAAACTTCGGTTGTCAACATCATTATCATGTTGATGAAATAAATTAATTATCAACTATGAAACAATCAATAACAATGAATTTGCTTAAAAATAGGAATTTATGGACGATTCTGATAATTGCTTTTCCAATCATCTCATCTGGACAGGAGACAGAAAAGGGTAAACTGTCTGTTAATCTGCATGCTGGAACAGGAAATACAATTAATGGTTTCAGATCTTCTGATTATAATGGTTTTTCATTCTATGGCATTACAAATCAATTTACATATGGGTTAGATGTAAGTTATTTTTTGAGTGATAAGCATCGTATAAGAGTTGGTGCGGGTTACATACAGAAATATTACGGATCAAAATGGCCAGTAAGTTATGACATGGATTATACCAGAGTAACTCTTTATGGTTATGAGTTAAGTTTGAACTTTGATTACAAAATATACCAGAAAGGTAATTTTCAATTATTCGCCTCACCAGGTTTGATTGGAGAATTTGTTGTGGAAGCTGATTATCAAAACTTTTTGGATAATGGAGACTCTAACTATAAACTTTATAATATTTATCCTCAGGATGAATATCCATCTGAAAATGTTGGTCTTAATCTATCTATGATTTCAAAGTATAAACTGACCAACTGGTGTGGTTTAACACTTACTCCCTATTATAATGTTTTCCTAAAAAGCTACACTGATTCTAATGCGTATCAACGATTTGGGGTTTCATTAGGCGCCGAGTTTACATTTTAATAATTGGTTATTTTCAGGAGACTATTTTCTCTATATTTTTTGAATAAAGATAATTAAGGTTTAAGAATAGATTTTTTCAGGATTTGAAATTCTCTGGTGTACTATTTCTGTTTTACGCGGAAGTACCATGTCGAGATAAGCACCCTTGTTGTTAAAAACTCCAAGGGTGACAAATCCCATTTTTTCATATAGCTTAATGGCTCTTTTATTGCTTTTCTGAACTCCACCCCAAAGATAGATGTTTCCTTTTTTCATCAGACTGTCGATATCGCTCAGAATAAATTGTAAAAATTGAGACCCAATACCTTTACATTGATATTCATCGGCAATGGAAGGTGCCAGGGTAATATCATGATAATTTTCAATGATACCGTATTTCATCAGCCTGGCTTTTTCATGATCGAGCCAACCGATTTTAGTGATTGAATAACCAATCAACTTGTTTTTGAATCGGGCAGTATATAATCTGTATCCTTTATTATTCGACAGATTGTTTATTGCATCCAAAGTAAAAGCATGCGGACCAAATCTCTTTTTACTTAAGGGGCTTAATCCGCATAGATATGCCAATAATTGATCATTGTTTTGGGGATGATGTATTTCAAATAATACGCCTTTCATTTGTATTGGAGATAGTTAACGATGTTAAATCTATAACTATTCTCCAAATTCTGCAATAATACCTCCTGTAATTCTAATTATGTTTGTGTTAGTTTCAATAAGATTATAAACCGATTGAACTTGTCGTAAGGCTGTTTCAAGGTAGGTTCTCTGAGCATTACGGTAATCAAATGATGAGATAGCACCATTACGATATTTTTCCGTTGAAATGTCCATGTTTATTTGGGCTGTTTCAAGGTTTTCGGTTTGTAATTCATATAATTCCTTACGCACACTATACAAAGCATAGTAATCGTATAATTGATTGGTTAAGCGTGATTTCATTTCAGCTATTTGAACTTCACCCATCTGCTCTTGAATTTGTGCTATTTCAATATTACGGTTCACCTGGTTTCCGTTAAATAAATTATAGCTTAGCGATAGGTTTAAAATGGCCGAATAGGATCCACTAAATGCAGCAGCTGTTTCACTAGTGTTAAGAACATCGGGGTAATAGTTGCTTGATATTCCAGTGCTTAATGAAAGAGACGGATATCTTGCTGATTTCTCTAAAGCTAAAGCCCGGTCGAGAACCTCTAAATTAAGATACTGATTTTTCAAAGTCTGATTTTCAGTTTCCATTTTATCCTTTAGAGCAGCAAGCTCATATTCCATTACTGCAGGTTCCAGAATATCGGTATATTCAATATTTGATTCAGGAGGAAGAGCCATTAAATAGGATAATTGTCTTTTGACAGATTTTACTGTCATTTCCTGATTCAGATAATTAGCTCTGTCGGTAAGCCAGTCTCCTTTTGCTTGTGAAACTTCATAGGTTGAACCAACTCCAAATTCAGCTTTATGCTGAATGTAATCATAACGGTCTTTTGACAGGTTCATAACCGATTCCAAAACTTTTAACCGTTCCATTTCCAACAGAACGGTATTATAACCTAAAATGATTGCCTGTATTGTATTTTCAACTATGACAGCTGCATTGCCACCACTAATTTGTTCTAAATACTGTAATCGGCTTTTTCTGATATTAACAGCAAAACCATCAAATAATAACCAGTTAGCCATTACTGAGCCGGAAAAATATCCGGTTTCATTAGTCTCATTAAAACGGTCATTGAGTGAATTGTTCATGCCAAGTGAAAGAGTCACTGAAGGCCACTTTCCAGCATTGCCCCATGAATTCTGAATCTTTGATATTTCGTAATTCATTTCACCAACCTTAATATCAAAATTATTGGCTAGTCCAGTTAAGATGGCATCATTCAAAGTCATCTTCTGCTGTGCAAGCATCCAATTAGGAGTAGTTGTTAGTATTGCAATTACGATAATATATTGAATATAATATTTCATTGTAAAAGTATCGTTTGTCTATTTTTGGTTGTCAGAATTTAATTGTAAATCACGTTTATGATATATAATGGCAGGTTCCACTTCTTCGCGGGTTGGCATTACTCCTGTCTTAATCCACTTAATTAAACGCAAAACGTCGTTTAGTGCAAAAATTGTAATAGGGAAAACAGTAAGAATAAAAAAGGTTCCGAAGAAAACCCCATATGCCAATGCAATAGCCATTGGTATTAAAAACTGTGCCTGACGGCTTGTTTCCAGAATAATAGGATATAAACCTATCGTTGTTGTTAATGTTGTAAGAACAATAGGTCTGAAACGTGATATCCCGGCTTCATAAATTGCATTCTTAACCTTATAACCTTCTTTAATGAGTATATTGTATTTCGAGAGAAAAACAACCGCATCATTGACAATTACACCCGACAGAGCAACCATACCCCAAACACTTAACATCGATACTGGTAATCCGTGAATAAAATGACCCCAGGCAGCACCGATAAACCCCATTGGCACCATTGATACGATTATCAAGCCTTGACCAGCTGATTTAAAATGGATCATGATAACAATAATGATCAAGGCAAATGCTGGCAGAAAGAATGATTGCATGGAAGCCATGTTTTCCTGTGCATTTTTTTGCTGTCCCTGATACATGAAATTAACACCCGGACTGTGAGCTAAAATTCCTGGCATAATACTGTCGGTAATATATGCCTGAATAGGAGGTACGGGTGTTGTTGGATTTACCAAATCGGCTGATACACGAATGTCTTTCTTACCATTAAATCGATTGATACTAACAGGTCCACGTGTAATTTCATAATCAACCAGCTCTCTTAAAGGAAATTCTCCCTGAGCAGTAACGATTTTCAGTTTTTCTAACTGGTTAAACTGTTCCCTGTCTTCAGGTGGATAACGCACCCATACTCTTATTTCATCCTTTCCTTGCTGCAAACGCTGTGCCTGAGCTCCAAAAAAACTGTTTCGCACCTGGTTAAGAATCATAAAGTCAGTTAATCCCAGAAAATATGCTTTAGGTTTAAGTTTAATCTTAATTTCTTGTGCACCTAAGGCATTGTCATCAACAACTTCGGTTAATTCTGATATCTTCTTAAGTTCTGTTTTTAAGTTTTCTGAAGCTTTCTCCAAAGCTTGCTGATTGTTTCCTAAAAGACTGATTTCAATTGGGCTTCCCCAACGATTTCGGCCGGCTACAGTGAATTTATCTGCCCCCGGCACTGTACCAATCTTCTGGCGAACACGACTTGCAATATCAAAGCTGGAGATTGCACTCTTTTCTAAATTGCGTAGGTTTACTGAAACATGTCCTGCATGAGTACCTCTTTCCTGACCGCTAAATGATGATCCAGTATTCAGATAAGTGTATATAATAAAATCAGAAGTGTCTCTATATTCTTCCTTAAGTTCTTCGTTTACTTCCCATGCAACCTGCTCAAAATAAACTAAAGCATCATACGTCTGCTTTTCTCCTTCACCTGGTGTGAAGGCAACATTTATATCAAAATCGTCAGGTGGAATACTTGGGAAAAAGGTTGATTTAATTAATTCTCCAGCAAATAATCCTGCTGTAATCATTATTGCAAATATTGGGAAGGCGAGAGCGGGAATTCTCCACTTTAAAATAAATGATAGCAACCGGCCATATAATCTGTCGCGAAGAAAAGAAACCATTTTTTCCAACTGATTACGCACCTTGTTACCAAAACTTACATGATTAGTAGCTCGTTTCAAAATATGAGGAGTGCCAATGTGTGCAGGAAGTACGAAGAAGGCTTCTATCAACGAGAATCCTAAACTAAAAACCACAACAAATGCCATCTCAAAAAGAAATTCCATATTTCCTTCAATCAGAAATAAAGGAATAAAGGCAAGAATAGTAGTGATTACAGAAGTTGTAACCGCCGGAAGTACTTCCATTGTGCCTTCAATAGCAGCTTGCATTGGTGTTTTTCCTTTTTCGAAATGGCTGAAAATGTTTTCAGCTATTACAATACCATCATCAACAATAATACCAATAACAAGTATCATCCCAAACAAGGAAATCATGTTGATGGTAATACCATATAGGTTGGCAACCACAAACATTGCCAGGAATGCCGCAGGAATTCCCCAGGCGACCCAAAGTGAAAGGCGAAAACTAAGGAATAAAGCCAATACAACCACAACAAGAATTAATCCCATTAGTCCGTTTCTGTACAAAAGAGAAATACGTGAATTAAGCATTTCCATAAAATCGAACGAAACGGTTAACTTAGCATTAGGATAAAGCTCATTAAACTGTTTTGTATATTCATTCAGGTATTCAGAGATATCCGCAAGGTCTTCAGTTATTAACTTGTTAACCATTATACTAATAGCTGGCTTACCATTGAGATAAGACTTATTTGGAATATCCTCAAATTGAGTTTTAACCTCACCAACGTCCTTGATTCTAACCAGACTACCATCCTGTTGAGCTTTAATGACAGTGTTTCCAATGATTTCTGTGTTGACAGTACGATTACGGGATCGAATATAGATCATCCGATCATCGTTCTTTAACATACCACTCGAAACATCACGATTTGTCCTTGCAATTGTGGTGCTGATTTCATCCAGCGTAATGCCATATCGAATTAGGTTCTCTTCTGATATTTCAACTGCGATTTCAGTGGCTGGAATTCCAGATAAAGTTACCTGACTCATCAATCCTGATGCCAGAAAGTCATCTTCAATCTGATAAGCCAGCTTTTTTAGCTTCATCAATTCCATGTTACCCGACAATCCCAATCGCATAGCAGGAGTTGTAGTGCGTTGTTTATAAACGATAGGTCGTTCTGCATCAACAGGCATGCTGGTGATACCATCAACCGCATTTTTAACTTCTGTAAGAGTTTCGTCTATGTCAAACTTGCCTGTAGTTTCAATGGTTACCCTGGCGCTGTTTTCAGCTGAAGTGGAGGTTATTTCTTTAATACCAGCAATACCCCGGATGGCCTCTTCTATTCTTGAGGTGATACCTTCTTCCATCTCAATGGGCGAAGCACCCGGATAGGCAACGGTAACATATATCATTTTGGATTCCCTCTCAGGGAAAAAGGCCTTACTCATTGATAAAAAACTGATTCCACCAGCTAAAATCAGAATCACAACCACGAGGTTAGCGTAGAAAGGATATTTTACAAATGATTCAACTATTTTTCTCATTTCTTGAATAAGCTTTATTTGATGGATTCAAAATCAATGTAATCGGTAATGCCCATAATAGATTCAGTAACTAATTCAGAACCTTCAGGGATCCCTTTGATATACACTGTTTCATTGTTGTAAAAAACCTTTTCGATTGCTTGATCCACTAATTTTTTATTCTTCAGAATATGTACATAGTTACCATTAAAAATGGCGTCTCTTGGAATGCCAAAAACATTCTCAATAGGTTTGCCTTCAATTTCGGCAGATAGGTACATCCCATCATACAGAGGGTGCTCAAAACTGCTTGGAATAGAAATGTAAACACTTACTGATTGAGTGGCAGAATTCATAACTTCTGCAATCCGATCAACAGTACCCGTCCAGTATAATTCACCTTCTTTATTCTTGATGTTAACCTTCATACCTGGTTTAATAATATCAATATTTTCAGAAGCAACCGGAACTTCCAGTTCGAATAAATCAGTGCGGGTAAAAGTACCTAGTTTAGTACCAGTATTTATAACAGATCCAACTTCAAGAGTTACTTCTTTAAGCGTTCCGTTAAATGGAGCCCGTATTGAGTGTTTCTCTAATCTTACTTCATTACTCTGAATTGAATAATAATCATTCAGTATGCTTTTTGCAGCCATGAAAACCCTTTCTTTTGGGTTGGTGATTTCAGGTAAATCAGGTAGGTTTTTGTCAGATCTTATTTCTTCGAAGAAGGCAAGCCATTTGTCATATGATTCCGGAAAATCAATTTTTATGTCAGCCAGACTTGTAGCTAATTTCTGCATAAACTGACTACGTGTTGCTTGAAGCTGGAAAACAAATTCTTCATTTTCAACTTTTGCAATCAATTCGCCTTTATTAAAAGAGGTGCCGTCCTTGAATAATTTCGATCCGGCTGTCAGTCTGCCACTCACTTCACTACTAATGGTTATTTCATCAAAAGCGGTTATTCTTCCTGATGATTCAATGATACCGGGAAGATCAGTGTATTTAACTGTGAGGGTATGTATACCGCGGGTAGCTTTTTGTGGAAGTGCAACCTGGGGTGGTTTTTTTAGACTTTTAAAAAGAAAGAATAACAAAACGCCTAACGCAATAAAGGAAAGCGTTGATAACAAATTGATTATTTGTTTACGAGACATGGGTATAAATTAAATGTTCTAGATTATTGCATAAAAGTATACAAATTACATGTGTTTTTTATTTGAAGTTTGTCAAAAACATGTTAATCGGCTGTTAAAAAACAGCTGAGGATCGATTTTGGTTTTAAGTAAAGTATTTACTTTGCGCCATGGAACAAATCTTTCTTTCGCATAAAGGCGAAGTGGCTGCTTTATTAACAGCTGTTTGCTGGACTTTTACCTCGTTGGCCTTTGAATCAGCAGGTAAAAAAGTTGGTTCAATGTCAGTGAACCTGATTCGGTTGGTTATGGCCATTTTTTTGCTTGGCACCTTATCATATATTCGGTTTGATTATTTCTTTCCGTCAGGGGCAACAGCTGATCAATGGTTATGGTTGTCGATAAGTGGTTTGGTAGGATTTGTAGTTGGAGATTTGCTTTTGTTTCAGGCTTTTGTTGTGATTGGAGCACGGATTTCAATGTTAATAATGGCATTGGCACCCCCATTGGCGGCTTTGTTTGGATGGATTATTCTGGGCGAAAGACTAACTACTGGTAATATATTTGGAATGATTGTTACCATTATTGGTATTTCATTAGTCATATTAGGAAGGCCTGGTAAAGGCAAAAAAATACAGATAAAATATTCTTTGAAAGGTATTTTACTTGCCTTTGGTGGTGCTACAGGTCAAGGACTTGGTTTAGTGCTAAGTAAATTAGGAATGGGTGATTATGATCCGGTTTCTGCTACAATGATTCGGGTAATCACAGGTGTATTTGGATTTTCTATCATATTTGTTTTTACCGGACACTGGCCAAAAGTTATTAAAGCTGCTCAATATGGTGCTGCAATGGCACGTATTTCAATAGGTGCATTTTTTGGACCTTTTTTAGGAGTGTCTCTTTCGTTATGGGCAATTAAGTATACAACAACGGGTGTTGCGTCAACAATTATGGCTATTGTTCCAGTTTTAATTATTCCGCCGGCTGTGTTGCTATTTAAGGAGAAAGTTTCTTTTATGGAGATTTTTGGATCTGTAATTGCCGTGGCCGGGGTAGTGATGTTATTTCTATGGTAAAGATTTTTTGAAAATCTTGTTTAATTTCTTTTCACGATAATCGAAAATATGTTTTAATTGTCTATTGATAAATAGAACATTGGCGATTCTTCCTAAGAAACCAAAGGGTGGACAATAACTAACTATATCTGTCATTAATATTCCATTTTCAGTTTTTTCTAAAATGTGTTGATGATGCCATAACTTATAGGGACCAATTAGTTGTGTGTCTATAAAGTAATGTTGGTCTTCAATTGTAGCTATTTCTGTAACCCAGATGTTTTTTAAGAAAGGTACGAGGTTAACCTTATAAGATATAATCATCCCTTCATACATTTTGTCAATACCATCTGATGTTATGGTAAAGTTCATTCTTTCGGGTGTTATTTTGCTCAAATTAGCAGGAGAAGAAATAAAATCCCAAAGTGTTTTTATATCTGTATGAATTAGTTGCTGCCTTTTAAATTGATAAAATGCCATTATAATAAGTTAAATGTGTCATTGATATTGTTAGAAGATTAACAGTGCTTATTTGTAAATGTTTAATGACATCATATAATAATTAAACAATAAATAATTATAACCACGATTAGCAATTCATGTGTTTTGCTATCTTTAAGCAAACATATTTATCATGCATACTAAACCATTAAACGACTTCTTAATTCAAAAAGCCTCAGGTGATCAGGTTTATTTTGAAAGTGAAAAGTTACTGTCTTCGTTAATGCGATCCGGAGCTTCTGATGAAGTGGCACAAAATATTTTAAATGCTGTGGGTATGATAATGCATGATGGAATATCCACCAAAGAAATTTACAATAAGGCTTACGACATACTAAGAAAGCAGGAGAAAAAAACGGCTGTTAATTATCGGTTAAAACAGGCGGTTTCGGAATTGGGACCATCTGGATATCCATTTGAGCACTTTGTAGGAGAGTTATTTAAGGCTCGTGGTTTTGATGTGGAAGTAGGGAAACTTGTGCAAGGGTATAGTGTAACACACGAAATAGATGTTTTCGCTCGAAATGGTCATAAAGATGTTTTGGTGGAATGTAAGTTTCATAATTATCCGGGTACCAAATCTGATGTTAAAGTTCCGATGTATATTCGTTCTCGTTTTGATGATATTAACAGAGCAAGATCATACAATGATCAATTACGCAATATTGAAACAGAAGGATGGATCATTACTAATACACGTTTTACCGAAGATGCAGAAAAGTTTGGAGCAGATTATGGATTAAATCTGCTGGCATGGGATTATCCTGAAAAATCAAGTCTTAAAAAATGGATTGAAATGGAAAATCTTCATCCTGTTACATGTTTATCATCCATTTCACGAAAAGAAAAGATGGCATTGTTGGGTAAAGGAATAGTGATGTGTAACGATCTATACCAGAAGGCAGAGGATAGGGAAACTTTGCCAATTAAACCACGCAACTTAAGAGCATGTAAACGTGAATTGAAAGATTACGTGACAGAATAATTATTGATTAGAATGGAATCAATCCTTTTAGTTAGGCTATCATCTTTAACATTACTTTTGCAGCAAAAAGTAAGGTGCCGGTTGTAATAATGAAGGCAAAGAAAATTAAACGTTCATTTTTTCCAAAGCTTTCAGCTAAACCAGATTTTAATAGTCTTTTGTTGTGATGCGAAATAACAATAAATCGTGTAATTACACGTAGATACATTTCATATACTAACAGGGCTAAAACAATCCCTAAAAGAAATCCACCTATAATATCGCCCGGGAAATGGACTCCCATATATATTCGGGAATAAGCATTTATGGTGGCCCATGTAAAAATAAAAAAAGTATATGTTTTATTTCGGAATAAAAGAGAACTAAACATTGCCAATCCAAAAGAGTTCGCTGAATGAGATGAAACAAATCCATATAATCCGCCTCGTTTACCGCCAATAAGATGAACCAGGTACTTAAGCTTTTCATCGTGTGATGGTCTCAGACGTTGAAACCCTTCTTTGAAAATATTTGTTGAAATTTGGTCACATAAAATGATCAGAAGTGCAAAAAATAAGAGGGTTACAATGCCTTTAAATCCATGATTCTTAAAAATCACATATGCAATAGTCAGGTACATAGGAATCCATACTTCTTTACTTGTAAATATCCAGAAGAAATTATCCCAATATGCTGAAAAATGGCTATTGAGAAACATCAATATGTCTTTGTCAAGCTCAAGAAGTGATTGTATCATTTTAATTAGCTATTTAATATTTTAGCCGAAAATAGCTTTTTATTGTTAGACTATTGCAAAAATTAAGTTCATACTTAAAAATTACCGTTTTAACACCATATCTGTCCCAACCAACCAATACTTTCTGTAATATTGCAGGCAGTTTTAATGATGGTGCCATTCATAATAAGTTTTGGTGATATTATTAACCTAAAATACCCGAATGTTAAAAAGTTATCGAATAGTCAGTCTTTTTTGTCTGATTGTGTTATTCAGTTTGAACGGGTTAGGACAAGTGTCAATTGACGGATTTGTGCTTGATTCAAAATCAGATGCCACCATACCTATGGTGAATGTGTACTTTAAAGGTACAAACATTGGTACAATTTCTGATTCAACAGGATATTTTAAGCTGGAACTACTTTCATATAATGATACTCTTGTTTTTTCTTCTGTAGGCTATCATAAAAAAGAGATCAAAGTCAGTAAAATTAAGTCTCCTTTTGAGGTATATCTTAATCCTGATGAAATTAATTTAAACGAGATTTCAGTTAAGCCTGATGATAGTTGGGTTCGTTTTCTTTTGGATAGAATGAATGATGCCAAAACAGATAATAATCCGGATAAGCATCCGGGCTATGCGTATGAGAAATATACCAAGTGGGAATATCATATTGCCAATGTTGATAGTGCCTTGATGTATTCTGGTCCCTTTAAAAATTATAAATCCTATTTCAAAACGGCTTTTGATGGTTCAAAATACCTACCTGTTTATCTGTCGGAACAGGTTGTACAGAATCAGTTTCAGAATAAACCCCTAAAACAAAAATCAGTTATAGTGGCTGATAATACACAAGGTCTTGGTGTTTTGGGCGATTATGAAATAGGTGGGTATACCGCAGGATTAAATAACCAATACAATTTTTACAATAATTATATCAAGGTATTTGAAGAGAGCTTTGTTAGTCCGGCTGCTTCAAATGGATGGTTTTATTATAAGTATTATCTGGTAGATAGTGTGCAGCATGAAGGATTTAAGCATTATCAGATTTTATTTACACCCAGGAGAAAACATGATAAAGTTTTTCGCGGGCATATGGTTATTGATGATAAAGACTTTTCGATCGTAAGTGTTGATGCAGCATTATCTTCAAAAACCAACATGAATTTTCTGAAGGAGATGAAGATTGATGTGATATACGAAAAAGTGAACGGAAATCAACCCTTTTATAAAGAACAAACAGTATATGCTTCCTTTGATTATCTTCCATTTGAGATCCCTGGGCAGAATCGAAGAATGGAGCTTGAATTTAATGAATACTCATCTTTTAAAGATGTAAAGATAAACCCTGAGGAAGAGGTGGTATTAAGTGCAAGAAATCTCAGCTATGAATCTGTAAAACTATCGGGTTCATATTCCCGTGATACGACTTATTGGAACAAGGCCCGACATATACCTCTAAGTAATGCTGATAAGGAAATTGCATTATCCATCGATTCTATTAATCAGATTCCACTAATTAAGATTCTGGATAATACAACCCGTATGATGATGACGGGTTATTATGATCTTGGGAAGTTTGAACTAGGACCATATATGAATTTTCTTCAGTTTAATAAGGTTGAAGGCGTTAGGTTTTTTGCAGGAGCACGCACCAGTAAAGAAATTAGTAAAAACTGGATGCTTTGGGGTGGATTAGGTTATGGTTTACAAACAGAAAAGATCTCAGGATTGCTGGGGGGAGGATATAAATTTGAACATCCTAAAAGAAGGGTGATTGAAATGTATTATGACGATAGATATATCCGGATGGGAGAAAATAGGAAGATCTTGTATTTATATGAAAATATGCTCACACCATCTGAAAATAATCTTGTTTCGGCATTTTTTGTTCGTGATCCTTTTGATGAGTTGTTAAGACAGAAAGAGGTTGATTTTAGCTATGAGCATGAATGGCGAACTGGTTTTTCATCGCAGTTTAATCTAACCTATAAATCACAGTATTCACCTGAATTTTATCCGTTTGAATACAATGGGATGCAGGTAAAGAATGTAAATACATATGAAGCTACGATTGATTTTCGTTTTTCATTTAAGGAAAAAGTGATTGATGATGAGTTTATGCGTTTGTATTTATCAACGGATTATCCGATTCTTCACCTTGCATTAACGACAGGACAAGCAGAATACGCCGGGCAGGTAAACAGGTATCAAAAAATTCATACTACTATAAAGCATAGTATATATATGGGTCAAACATTATTAAATTATGCTTTTGAAGGAGGTGTAATTTTTGGAAAGGTACCTTATACATTGCTTGAATTACCAAGAGGGAATGAATCATTTGGATATTATTTGTACGATTTCAATATGCTGAATTATCTTGAATTTGCTCATGATAAATATTTACATGCTTATTTTGAATATCACCTGAATGGTTTTCTATTTAATCGCTTGCCTTTGCTGCGAAGTTTAGGTCTGAGAGAAGTTATTTCAACAAAATCAATGATTGGAAGTTTGAGTAAGAAACAATTTGATGCAATTGCCATTCCGGAAACAGTTTCCGGACTCGATCAGCCATACCTGGAAGTTGGTGTTGGTTTAGAAAATATTATGCGTCTTATTCGGTTGGAAGCACTATGGCGTGTTACACCTCAATCAAAATTAGGGGTTCCCCAATTCGGTCTTCGTGCCAAAATTTCATTGAATTTATAATTTACAGACTCTTGTCAAGGTTCATTTGACAAGAGCTTTTTATCTTTATTATAATTGATTAAGGCCTGTTCTAGCAATAGAACAGGCCTTTTTTACTTGGTAATGTAAAAATATATCACATTATCGTTTCTATAATTTAAATGTATGTATCTAATTAATTTATTAAATAATCGTTTAATAAAATACTGATTTATAAATTAAAAATTTATTAATCTTATTTAAAAATTACGATTTCTATTTTTTAAAACTAAACTATAATATGTGAATGATATTATCTAATTGTGATTTGAATATTCTGAAAATATAATACTATTATCTTAATATTATTGATTTATTCTTTATTAAAATATTGCAATCTTAATTATAAATGTAATATATCATTAGAATAAAAGATTAAAATTTAAAAAATAATTTATTAAAACATTTTGAATATTTAAATTTTTTTATAAATATTTGCTTTTAACTTAATTCTAGACTAATAATTTTAATAAGTAGATTAAATTTTATTAAAATATATGCATTATACTAAGCAAACGATAACATCATTTATTCATCAGGCAGGAATACTTGTGCATAACAGTAAAAATGTTGATGATATTAAGAATGCTGTAATGCAGTATGGTTATGATGAAAGGCGGTTGGACGATGGGGAAAAAGTTTTTTCAATGCTCAAAGAGATTTCATTTAAGCAGCATTTAGCAAAATCAGTAAAAATTGAAAAGTTTAGACAAAAGCAGAATTTGCAATCTAAAATTCATCGAGATTATATGAAGTATTTGAAGATTGCACGTATTGTTTTTGCTGAGGATTTTAAGGCTCGTAATGTTTTGATTCTTGATGGAACCAGGGAGCGTACTTATAAAGAGTGGTATTTCCAGGTAAGTGTGTTTTGTTCAATTATGCTGAAGAATGATGATGACTATTTAGACCGAATGGCTAAATACGGAATTGAAGCAATGAAGATTGAGGAGTTGCGTCAGCAGTTGGTTGATCTAAATGATTTGAACGATGAGTGTTTGAAAAGTGCAGCAGAATTAAGGCAGCTAACGGCCCAGAGAAAGAAAATGGTTGTTAAGATGCAGAATTATGTGAGTGATTTTATTAAAATTGCACGTATTGCATTGGAGCACTCGCCCAAAGCTTTACAGAGTTTAGGAGTTAATGTTAAAAACTAATATTAAAAAATAATGTGTGAGAAGCAGAATTAGTGAAACAACTTGATTGGTGCTTCGTAGAAACGTTAATACTGTTGAACAGAACATTTATTGCGACTTTCAAATGATTTTCGGATTATCATTGCTGAAAATCATTTCTAAAATAGAAAGCATAAGTCGGAAATAAACTTTAAGACAGTAATTTTAGCTAACATAAAAAGATGTTAGTATTAAATAATTAACGACAGGTTGGGTTGTGAAGTTGGGGATTAGATAAACAAATGTTTATGAAAAATTATTTACGCTTTCGTTTAGGATTGGTCTTGTTTCTGGGTTTGCTAATACAAAATAGTTTTGTGTTTGCTCAAACCGATTTGTCAGCTGGAGAAATTAGGGAAATTAACCAATACTTTGCAAATAAGTATAGTGAACTTGGTATTCCGATCCTGAAAGGTAATGACGGAACCATTCCCAGTTTGGATAATTCATATTGTTCAGACGGTGGCTACGTTGATTTGGTGCCACCTAGTTGGGCGCCTCAGGCTGCATCTATTGAATGGACAATTACAACATTTGTAGGTTCACCGGAAGAACATCCAACGTGGGGTGAATACATAGGAACAGGTCAAAGCACTGTTTTTAGGTTTTATTTAGATAGAGTTGAGCCTCTTTATTTTGGTCAAAGAATATACTTTGATTATATCCAACGCAATAGTGTTGGATTGCCTGTTGGTACAGTTAATAATGACTATACATTTGTATATCAGACTCCATCGGTGTTTAATTTTGGTGCTGATCAACAAATATGTTCAGGTGAATCAGCGACCTTAACTCTTAGTGGTTCTGAATCCGGAATGGAATATTTTCTTATTAATAGTGGAGGAGGTCAGGTTGGTTTCCCAATTTCGGGTACAGGTAGTTCTATTAGTTTTACTGTTTCTACGGCTGATACATATACGGTTGAAGCTTATAATATAAATGACAACAATTGTACAAGTACCATGAATGGCTCGGCAACTGTTGTTGTAAATCCTTTACCTTCAGCGTCTGCAGCTAATACCGGACCGGTATGTTTAGGTGCTGATTTTACCTTGTTAGGTGATCCTGATTTAATGTCTAATTACGAATGGACTTATGGAGTTGGTAATGTTGTTGGATCTATTCAAGATGTAACATTAAGTTCAAATGATTATGGCGTAGGAACACATACTTTCACACTAACAATAGTTGATTCAAATACTTGTGAGAATACAGCTCAAACAACCGTTACTGTTAATTCAATACCAACGGTTACATTATCTTATAATGCTCCTGTTTGTGTTAATGGTAACCTTACAATAACAGCTTCTCCGTCAGGTGGAAGTGGTGTATATGGTAGTTATATATGGACCAAGGATGGTGTTGTAATACCAGGAGAAACCAACTCTACATTGGTTATAAATCCTGCTTCGTTAAGTGATGCAGGTCAATACGGTGCTGTTGTAACAGATGGAGCAGGATGTTCAAGTTCTGAAGGTTTGGTTGATGTGTCTATTCAGGAATTACCAACTCCAACCATAAATGGAAGTAGTATTTCCGGAACAACTGAGTTATGTCAGGGAGAGACCTTGATTCTTACTGGTGGAGGTGGAGCAAGTGGTGCAATTTATGAATGGACACTTCCTGATATGAGCACTGTTTTAGGTAATGTTTTAACTATCAATAATATTAGTGCAACTATTCCTGCGGGTGAAACTTATACGTTAAAAATAATTGAGGGTACTTGTGAAGAAACACTGGATTGGACCGTAATTGCAAATCCAACTCCTGTTGTTACTTTAAGTAGTGATCAAACAAATGATGAATTTTGTCCGGGAACAAATGTAACTTTTACTGCTGGAGGTGCAGATGAATATATTTTCTATAAAAATGGGACAGCAGCTGGTAATATTGTACAAGGTCGTAGTGCTACCAATACCTATTCTGATAATACATTGGTAGATGGTGATATTATTTATGTAGAAGGTTTCGATACTGATTATGCAACAGATTGTAGTGCCATTGAGAGTATTACGGTAACTGTATTTGATCCTCCAATAGTTACTCCATATTATGATCCTACCTGTGATGGTAGTGATTTGCAATTATATGCAAACAGAACAAATGGTACGGCTTCATATTCTTTTGCTTGGTCTCACGAATCAAATGGTTTTACAAGTACAGATGAGAATCCATTAATTTCTTCTGCAGATAAGGCTACTTATGATGGTATTTATACTGTTGTTGTAACAGATGGAAATTCTTGTACGGCAACAGGAGCTGTAAACGTGGTAATAAGCACTTTGCCTGTTCCAACAATCAATGGCGATATTGCCATTACAACTTCTGAACTTTGTGAAGGTGATGCATTAAGTCTTACCGGAGGTGGTGGTGTAACCTATTCTTGGTTATTGCCTGATGCAAGTGTTGTTGCAGGTTCTGTGTTATCAATACCAACTACAGTAAAATTAACTCATGAAGGTGTTTATACATTAACTGTTGATGATGGTACTTGTACCAATACATTAGATCATAATGTTGTAATTAATGAAAATCCAATTGTAACACTATCTTCTGATCAACCTGGAGATGCTTTCTGTGTGGGTACGAATGTTACATTCACAGCAGCTGGTGCCAATGAATATATATTTTATAAAAATGCTATTGGTGTTGGTAATATTGTTCAGGCTCGTAGTACAGATAATACTTATTCAGATAACTCACTTGTAAATGGTGATGTTATAATTGTTCAGGGGTTTGATACAAGTTTTGCAACAGATTGTAGTGCAACTGCAAATGTTACAGTAACAGTTCACGAAGTAATTGCATCAATAAGTATATCTTCACCTGGGTCTGTAATTTGTGCAGGCACTCCGGTAACATTTAATGCCAGTGCGGTTAAAACACCAAATGATCCGGGAGCGGTATTTAATTATGATTTTCACAGAGTACGAGGAGCATCTGATGTTTCTATGCAAAGTGGTTCTTCTAGTACTTATACAGATAATACTTTACAGAATGGTGATGCAATATATGTTGTCATAACAGAAACTAATTCAGGTTGTATTGATACTTCTAATTCTGTATCGATGACAGTTAATGCAAATCCTGTTGTTAACCTAACGGTTGATGCAAATCCTGTTTGTGATGGTACTACTGTTACTTTTACAGCTACTGTTGCAAATGCATCTGCGACAGTTGTGGCTGCTAATTATGAATTCTTTGTAAATAATATAAGTCAGCAAAGTGGAGCTAGTAATTTGTTTTCTACCAGTTCGCTTGCTGATGGGGATGAAGTTTTTGTGTCAGTTACAACAACGGCTTCATGTCAGGCTAGTTCAGCACCTGAATTAGTCATGACTATTAACCCTCTTCCAACACCTGCATTATCAGGTAATTTTACACCTTGTGTAAATACTACAGAAACATATACAACTGATGGCGGATATTCAAATTATGTTTGGATTGTTAGTGGTGGTTCTGTAACTGGTGGAGGAAATGGTAATGATTATGTGGAAGTTCTATGGACTACTACAGGAGCTCAGAGTGTTACTGTAAGTTATGAAACAGCTGAAGGTTGTGCGCCAGTTACACCTACTGTTCAATCAATAACTGTTAATTCACTTCCTACTATTTCAGTTACAGGTGATACGGATGTTTGTATAAATGGAACAGGAACGTATACTACTCAAACTGGAATGTCAAATTATGTTTGGAATATTGTAGGGGGTACGATTCAGTCGAATGATAATAATGGAACTATTACTGTTTTATGGAATGTGCTTGGTAATGGTTCAGTTAGTGTTAACTATGATAATGCAAATGGATGTTCGGCTTCTGCACCTGCATCACTTGCAACTGTTGTTCATGATTTACCTACACCTTCCATTAATGGAAGTAATGATGTTTGTTTAAATTCTATTGAACAATATTCAACGCAAGGAGGCTACGTTAATTACGATTGGAATGTAGTTGGGGGTACAATAATTCCAACAGCTAATCCTCATATTATCGATATTCAATGGACTTCAGTTGGTTTACAGAGTGTTAGTGTCAATTATGAGACTGTCAATGGAAACTGTTCTGCAGTTAGTCCTTTCGTATTGGATGTTCAGGTAAATGATTTACCGGTGCCTGTTATTTCTGGTCCTGCTGATGTTTGTCAGAACTCAACTGGAAATATATATTCAACAGATTTGGGTATGACTGGCTATGTATGGTCAATATCCGGAGGAAGTATTGATTCTGGAAATGGAACTGAATCTGTATCAGTTACCTGGAACACATCAGGTGCAAATTCTATTTCGGTTACATATATAGATGGTAACGGTTGTGAACCTGTGAGTCCGACGGCTTATCCAGTAAATGTAAACGCTTTACCAGTACCAACTATTTCTGGTTCAGCAACTGTTTGTAATGGAGTAAGTGAATCTTATTCTACTGAGTCTGGAATGAGTAATTATGTATGGACAGTTGGATCAGGAGGAACAATTGCCAGTGGACAAAATACTGAAAGTATTGTGGTTGACTGGAGTGTAAACGGAACTCATACAATTTCTGTGACTTATACAGATACCAATGCCTGTGATCCTCTTGCTGCAACATCTACAACTATAAACGTTGTTGATTTGCCTACTCCGACAATAGCAGGAGATGATGTGGTTTGTGAAGATCATACAGTTATTTATACAACCGAGGGTGGAGCTTCTAACTACGATTGGCAAATAATTGGGGGTACTATTCTTACTGCTGATCCTCAAAATTCAAATTTGGTAGAAGTAATTTGGACGACTGGTGCAGGAAGACAAATAAGTGTAAATTATGAGTTGGCATCATGTCCGGCTGCAACACCATTTGTATTGCCTGTTACTGTAAATGCTATTCCAACAGTTTCATTAAACGGACCAACAGAAGCTTGTTTAAATACAACTGGTCATGTATATTCCACACAATCAGGACAAAATAATTATCAATGGAATGTGTTAGGAGGTACAATTACAGCCGGTATTGGTACCAATCAAATCACAGTAACATGGGATGTGGTTGGACAAGGTTCTGTTGAAGTTAATTATGATAACTCAAATGGATGTAATGCAGTTGATCCAACTCATGTGGATGTAACTGTAAACCCATTACCTGTTCCAACTATTTCGGGAACTAATACTGTATGTAATACATATTCAGAAGTATACTCAACAGAATTGGGTATGACTAATTATAGCTGGATTGTTAATGGCGGTACAATTATCTCAGGTGATGGTACAAATGAAATTACTGTTGAATGGAATACTGTTGGAACACAATCCATCTCAGTAAGTTATACAGATCCTAATTTATGTGATGCTGCTACACCAACAATACTGGATGTAACAGTTCAAGATACACCAGTACCATCAATAATTGGTTCAGCTGATGTATGTAATAATAATATAGAGATTTATTCTACAGAAAGTGGAAATCTAAACTATGTATGGACCGTTACCGGAGGAACAATAATATCCGGTTTAGGAACTGAACAGATTACTGTTAATTGGGAGAGTGATGGTTTACAGCAAATTACAGTAAACTACGAATTTGCTAACGGTTGTTCTGCCGCATCACCAACAGTTCTTGATGTAACTGTAAATCCATTGTCAGGAGTATCCTTGATTGCTTCTCCTGGGTTAAGTGTTCTTGCAGGTACTGAAATAACATTTACTGCAAGCGGTACAGATGTTGTTAATTATGTTTATAAAATTAATGGTCTTGAAGATTTATCTCATGATGGTTCAAATACATATTTGTGGACTCCTGCTGATGTAAACGATGACCAAACAACAATCAGAGTTATTGCCGAAACCAGTACTGGATGTAAAGATAGTACTGAGTTGATCGTAAGTGTTTTTGAAGGTCTTATTTCATATGACCTTTTAGCAACAGGCTCTGAATATTGTGGTGATGGTAGTGAAGTGTCAACAGGTATAAGTATTTATTTGTCAGGCGCTCAAATAGGAATAACCTATGACTTAATGCGAGTTTCTGATAACTCTATTGTTTCAAGTATCACTTTTGATGGAACAAACACGATTATGTGGAATGATGTTATCGGAACCGAAATTTATAAAGTGGAAGCATACAATGCCAGTGTACCTGCTGACCGTCTGGAAATGAATAACCAAGTGACAATAACCAGAAACGATTTACCAACAGTATTCAATTTGAGTCCAGCTATTGTAGAAACTACTTGTACTAGTGGCTCAGATATAACACTTGATGGATCTGAAGTAGGAGTTGAGTACTATTTATTAGTAAATGGAGCAGAACTTTCATCTTTAAGTGGAGACGGTAATCAATTAAACTTTGGTCCACAAACGGTTGTAGGCATATATACTATTCAGGCCGTAAACATAGTAACAGGTTGTACTGAAATGATGAATAATCAGTATCAAATTGATGTTACTTATTCAGGAAACAACTATGAAGTTTATACTGATGCAAATACTGATCCGAGAGATGGTACATATTGTGAAGATGGATCAGGTGTAAATATTTATTTATCAGGTGCTGACGATGGTATTGTTTATCGATTTTATCTGGATGGTGTTGAAGTTCAAACTGCCTTAGGAGTTGCAGGATCCATTGTTGATTTTGGTCTTCAAACTGCAGAGGGAACCTATACAATTGCTGTTGAAGAAGGTGGTTGTTATTTCCCGATGGATGAATATGTGATTGTTACAATTCAGCCTAAGCCAACAGCTTTTAATCTTATTGCCCTGAATAATATATCTAGCTACTGTCCTGAAGATGCAGGTGTTAAATTATTACTTGATAACCAGGAATCTGGCGTAAGATATATCTTATTTAAGGATGGTGCTTATGCTGAAGATATTTTATCATCAACAAGTGGATTGCCATTAGAATTTATTGGAGATTACACAGTGGGTACCTATTCGGTAACTGCCAATGTTGAAGGTTTGACTTGTGGTGCTTCAATGGCTAATACTTTGGATATTACATTAAATGTTCTTCCGGTTGTACTTGATTTACAAGGAGAAAATTCTTTCTGTGAAGGTGGAGGAACAGCAGAATTATATATTAATAATCCAGAAACAGATGTTGATTATGAACTAATGCTGGATAGTAATCCTACAGGTGATTTTGGAATTGTTTCAGGAGCTCAGATAATATGGACTGTGAGTAGTGAAGGTTTGTATACTGTACGTGCTGTCAAGCAAGATCCAACAACATCTTGTTCTCCAACAGTAATGAACGGATCTGTAACTGTAACAATGACAAACCTACCGGAAGATCGTACACTTACAGTTGCTGATGGTACAGACTGTACAAATGGAACTATTATTACAGTTCCAAACAGTGAAGCAGGTATTACATATGTTGTTATTAATATGGCAACAGATATGTTGGTTCCTGGTTACGAAATAATTGGTGATGGTGGAAATATATCTTTTGATCCAATTTTTGATGCAGACGGTTATTATAGAGTAGAAGCTTACAATGGATCATGTATGACTGTTATTGATGATACATTTAATTCACCTATCCATGTCGCAATTGCCGGTGTTGTTGGTAAACGAGTGGTTGATTATATTCCGTCTGGTCCTATATGTGTTGGCTCAGGTGGCATAACAATTAGAGTGAATGCGCCAGAAGCTGATGTTGATTATGTTCTTTATCGAATAGATGGTAGTGGAAACGATGTTTTGGTGGATGTAATTAATCAACCTAACGTATCTGATCCTATTGAATTTAGCGAACTGTTTGCAGAAGGAACCTATAAAGTAATTGGTTTTGATGACTATCAAAATGATCCTTTGGGTTGTAGTAATGAAATGCTTAATCGTGTAACAATTGCTTATAATCCATTGCCAAAAGCCTTTAGATTATATGGAGCCGAGAAATATTGTAGTGCCGATCCTGCAGTATTAACATTAGATGGATCTGAATTTAATTACGAATACATTTTATTACGTAATGATGGTACAGGTAATGTTCCGGTTGAAACAAAATATGGTACAGGTGCTGAATTAGAATTTGTTCCAGTAACTGTTGATGGATCATACACTGTTTATAGTATTTCACCTGATGGTTGTACGTCAAGTATGAGAGATACAGTAAGTATATCAGCAGGTGATGATATCATTGAACAGATGGTTTCTGGCGGTAATGTATATGAATACTGCTCATCAGAAGGTGGTGTTACAATTACCTTAGCGGATCAGCAGACAGATGTCCTTTACCAGGCTGTGGATGCAGATGGCGAAGTTGCTGCAGAAGTAATTGGATTAACTGCTGGTACTCCAATCGAATTAGGACCTTTAACAACAGGTAAATATGCTATCTGGGGTAGTTATGGTGAATTAGGTTGTAGAACATTAATGAATAATACTGATTCTGTTGAAGTAATCGGTATTGATGAGCCGGAGAAAAAAATAGTAACATCAGATGCCTATAGTGTTTGTGGTTCAGTTGGAACAACAATACGACTTGCTGATAGCCAGGTTGGAATAGAATATTATCTTGATAATGGCACTATCCAAAGAGACACATTAATAGGTGATGGTAATGAATTAACCTGGCTGGTTACTGAATCAGGATTAGGACAGGTTACTTATCAGATAATTGCAATTGCCAATACAACATGTAATGCAGTGATGGGTACTATCGATATCACTTATAAAGACGGACCATCAGACTATACAATGTTTGCCTTATCTAATGGAATTGAATCATCTGATACAGTTCGATATTGTGCAGATGGCATTGGTGTTGAGTTGGGAGTAAATACAACAGAAAGTGGTATTGCATATATTCTATATCGTGACTTTACAGAAGATATTGGTTATATAAGTGGTGACGGAAGTAACAGGATTTTCTCAGGTTATTTCATGGGTGCCGAGGCAGATACGGTTGAATATTCGGTACGTGCAGTAAATATTGATACTGGTTGTGAAGTATGGTGGTCTGATACAATTCAGGTTATTGAGGATGCTTTACCAACAATATTTGACCTTGAATTACGCATGAGTAACGGTACAAATTATTTTGACTGTGCAGATATGTGTCAGGGACAGGTAAGTGTTGATACATTGATATTAAATGGATCTGAATTAGGTACCAGCTATGAATTATTAATTAATGATACTTCATTTATTCCTGCGGTGGATAGTATGGGTACAGCAAGTGTAATTAAATACGGACCAAGAGATTTACCTGGATATTATACTGTACAGGCTGTGTCGGAACATGGTTGTGTATCAATGATGAACGGAATGATTCAACTTTATCAGGAACCTCTTATTGCAATCAATGATACCTTGATGCTTAAGAATGGATTACTTACCGACAGTATTGATGTTTGGGCTAATGATATTAAAGATGAAATCTTATTGGATAAGTTGGGTACAAATATCGCCTTTGAGCTAATGTATTTATCTGCAGATGGTAATTACACTCAAGATATGGCTGTAACAACTGACTATGGTAATAAGATAACTATTAATAATAGAGGTAAGCTTGAATTTAAGAAATCACCAACGTTTTATGGACGTGATACTGTAAGATACATTGTGAGAAATACTGATTATGCAGAGAGAATCGATACAGCGTATGTATACTTCTTTGTAGGTAACATAGATGTTGATGATGATAACAGTATTCTGATACCAAATGCATTCTCACCAAATAATGATGGTTTTAATGATGTATTTGAGATTGATGGAGAATTTAAGGCTGAAGTAGCAGAGTCTAAATTAGAGGTGTTCAACCGTTGGGGTACTGTGGTTTACAGATCAAAAGGTAAGCAATATGATAATACTTGGGATGGCAAATCAAATGCCGGAGCAATGGTTTCGCTGGGTAATAACTTACCGGATGGTACTTATTTCTATGTGTTTACAATCAAAATAAATAATGCTGAAGCGGGCTCAACAAAGGTTGAAACCAGAGAATATAATGGTTCAATTGAAATACGACGCTAGATTAAATGATGACCATGATGAAATACATATTTCCCATATTATTGATTTTGTGCTTTGCTGTTGGAGCAAATGGACAGGATCAGGCTCAATATAACCACTATATTGGTAATCAAGGTATATTGAACCCTGCATATAACGGTACGCGTGATATAATAAGTGGTTTGATTGTCCATCGTAACCAATGGTTAGGAATGAAGAATGCTCCAATGAATGAAGCAATAAATGTTCATGGACCCATTGAAGATACCAATTTAGGAGTTGGTGCTATCATTACTAACGATAGGATAGGTTTTACCAATACTTTCGAGTTTATGGGAGCTGCATCTTATAAAATTCAGTTGGACCGACGTGATAAATTTTTATCATTTGGATTACAATTGGGTGTTACATCCAATGTTTATGATGGTACAAAGGCTATTACAATTGATCCTAATGATCCGGTTTATCAGGGTAAGGAAACTAATTTTGGATTCAATGCCGGGGTCGGTGCTTATTTCTTTGCAAAAGACTATTTTGCAGGTTTTTCGATACCTCGTCTTTTTAATCCTCAATTTGATCAGGATAAATTACATTTTAAAAACACCTTTAATTACAAAAATATGCATGCCTACTGGTATGGAGGTTATATTTTTGATTGGGGTGAAGTAAAGGTAAAACCAACTGCCTTAATCAGAACCGTAATTGGTGCTCCACTTACTTTTGATGTATCTGCCAATGTTCTGTTTGCAGAACAGGTGTGGGTAGGTTTATCCTATAGAAGTATTTCTGAAGTTGTATTCTTAACTGAATATATTATTAATCGACAATTTACAGTACGATATTCATTCGATTATTCCATATCACCATTAAATACGTATGGAAAATACGGTACGCATGAAATAGGTATCCAGTTTGATTTCTCTTTCAATAAGCGTCCTGGAATGCGTTCAATCAGGTATTTCTAAATAATTACGGAATTATGAAACATACACCTGACGATAGAATAAAATTAATGTTGCCTAATTATTTTTTAGCTATGATACCTAACATTAAAACATCCGTGCTTTTGGGTTTGATGCTACTGGCACAGATGGTAAGCGCTCAACGTACCGAACTCAAGCGCGCTGACAATTTGTATGAAAATCAGGATTATTATCAAGCCCTGGAATATTTTAATGCAGCCGTTGAGAAAGGTGATAATAGTACGGAAACGAAGCTAAAAATTACACGATGCTACTTTAATCTGAAAGATATACAGACTGCATTTGATATGTATTTGGGTATGGAGTCAGATATTACTAATGAGGTAGATATGGTGAATTATGCTTCTTGTTATCAGCAACAGGGTGGTTACGAAGTTGCAATTGAATGGTATAATAAAGCTAAAAAGGCTGGAGCTAATCCAATTGGTATGGATGAGTTGATCAAGGCTTGTAACTGGGCGAATGAAAATATGGTTTTTAATCAGGATGTTAGGGTTAATCCTGCCGACTTATTGATTGGAGGTCAGTCGTTTGGTATTCAGTTTTATAAAGATGAAGTAGTATATTCAGGTGAGAAAGAAGAAGAATCAAAAAAGATAGATAATACAGGTAAAGGTTTCCTTAATTTATTCTCATCAAAATATATTGATGGTGAAATTCAGGAAGGAAGTAAATCTTTTTCAAGTAATCTAGAGTATGATTTTCATGTGGGTGCAACTTCATTTACAAGTGATTTCAAAAGAATCTATTATACTAAAGTAGTTAAGATTAAAGGAGGAAGCCGAATTAAAATATTTACTTCGGAATACAATGGAAGTGATTGGGTTAATGAAAAGGAATTGAGTGTCAATTCAAATGATTTTGATATAGGTTATCCTGCAGTATCTAATGATGATAAATATTTATTTTTTACATCAAGCCAACGTGGTGGATTTGGAGGTCAGGATATTTATAAGGCCAAAATTAAAGCTAATGGAGATGTTGATCGTCCTGAAAACGCTGGTCGTGAAGTAAATACTTATGGAAATGAAAAATGGCCTTTTATCAGTAAAGATGGAGATCTGTATTTTGCTTCTGATGGTCATATGGGCTTTGGTGGATTAGATATCTTTAAAGCAGAATATGTAGATGGCAAGTATACGAATGTAACCAATTTGGGACAACCTATAAACAGTGGTAAGGACGATTTTGGTTTCGTATTGGATCCAACTGACAGTAAGAGAGGTTTCTTATCAAGTAACAGAATTGGTTCAGGTAGTTCTGATGGTATTTTCGTAATGTTACCTATTGATTCATCTAAGGAAGAGGAAAAAGAAACAATTCCTGTTTTCGATGAAATGGCTGTTGAAGAAGAACCAGTGATTGAAACAACTGTTGTGGAAACTGTTACACAACCAGAAACAGATAATACTGATTCAGGAACTGATTTATCAGCATATCCAAAAGCATTTGCTAGTGTCTTAACATCAACTTTTAAAGGTGATCCTATAGAGGGTGCTCAGGTTGTTATTAAAGATGCCAATACGGGTGAGATGGTAGCTTCGGCATATACAGATGCTAACGGTAAAGTGAATATTATTATTCCTGATGAATTCAAGAATGATAATCAGGAATTTGAAATAGAATTGTCAAAAGGAGAAGAGTTTAATGCCAAGAGAATGATAGTTCATATCATGGAAATTAATGACATTAATAATAATGGATTATCTTTAACTCCAATATTTGATG
Organism: uncultured Carboxylicivirga sp.; assembly: GCF_963674565.1. NCBI lineage: Bacteria > Pseudomonadati > Bacteroidota > Bacteroidia > Marinilabiliales > Marinilabiliaceae > Carboxylicivirga > uncultured Carboxylicivirga sp. The sequence goes on along the minus strand of NZ_OY771430.1, from coordinate 1,419,003 downwards.
ATGCATCATTAAATGAGATTGGTAAATTTGTTATTCCTTATAAAGGTGACCAGATTACAGAAGAAGGACAACAGGTATTAGATAAGTTGGCAGCTTATTTATTAATGAATCCAAATGTTGTCGTGAAATTAAATGGTCATACTGAAGCCAGAGGTAACAAATATAAAAATCTTGATATCTCGCAAACTGCTGCAGAGGCAGCTGAAAAATACCTGATGATGAAAGGTGTTAATGATGAAAATATGATTCCGCGTGGATACGGTGAAAGATATTTACTAAATAAGTGTAAGCGTGGTGTGTATTGCGATGAAAGTGAACATCTGAGCAACCGACGTATTGAGGTTGTTGTATGGAAATATCTTAACTAAACTATGAACTAAATAGTCGGATAACGGCAAAATATTGTAGGAATGAAACTCAAATTATTACTAATAATAGCTGCAATAATGGTTAGCACTTCATATGGTGTTGCCGAAGATATTGCTTATTTGAGGACCAATAAAAAGATAATTAGAATGGATAAGGCAGAAGCGCCTTATTGGGCCATTCAGATTATTGCATTGAAAAATCCTCCGGGAGTAGCATCTTTCTTTCAGGCAATTGATGTAGCTCGTGAATATGTATGCTTAGACGGTTTTGTTCGATATACTGTTGGAGAGTTTAATAGCTACGAAGAAGCAAAAAGTAATCTAGCAGCAATCAAAGCAATGGGATACGACCAGGCTTTTGTTGTCAATACTGCACAATATAAAATGTCAGAAGATCAGCCACAGACTGACAGGTCTGGAAATGCAAAAATTGATCCGAATAAAACCTACACAGTGCAATTAAGTGCATTCCGGTTTCCAGTTTATCTGAGTCACTTTGAGAATTTAGATAATGTAATGGAATTCAGAATGAAAGATAAGATCTTTAGATACTGTGTTGGTAAATTTCCGGGAACGGAAGCCCGAGAAGAATTACAGAAAATTAAAGATATGGGTTATAAAGGGGCCTTTCTGGTTGAACTGGATAAATATTTACCCTTTAAAATCGAATAATAAGTATTAATTTTGCAGCATAGCAAGCCGGTCTATCGCTGTCACGAAGGTGAGAGAGGAAAGTCTGGGCAATGCAGGGCACCGCGCTTCTGAATAGGAAGATACCTGTGAGGGTATAGTAATGTAACAGAGAATAACCGCCCCGATTCTGTTGGGGTAAGGGTGAAAAGGTGAGGTAAGAGCTCACCAGTATTAATGGTGACATTAGTAGCTGTACGTCTGGCGGATTGCAAGACCATGTATATCATAACTCCTTGGAGCAAAACGGCCCGTTTTGTTTTTCTTTTGAAATGTTATGAGGGGTAGGTCGCTAAAGTTTATTGGTGACAATAAGCTTAGATAAATGATAGACGCCTTATTTAATAAGGAAACAGGACCCGGCTTACAGGCTTGCTATTTTTCTTTCAAACTACATCTCTAATGAAAAATTTACTGTCGAAAATAATTCATTACCTCAGTGAGGAAATTTGGCGTGTAAGAGCCGATGATACCACCAAACGACAGTTTTTTCTTATTCGCACTGCCAGAATATTATATTTAGCCATTAAAGGCTTTATAAACGATAATTGTCAGCAGAAGGCATCAGCATTAACATTCTATTCTTTATTATCAGTAGTTCCTGTAGCTGCAATGGTATTTGGAATTGCCAAAGGTTTTGGCTTTGATGAAAGAGTCAGGGATTTATTAGCTAATAAACTGGAAGGACAGGAAGAAGTGTTGAAATTTGTTACAGATTTTGCGCTTAATTATCTTGAAAAGACTCCTGGTGGTGAAATAGCAGGGATTGGACTGGTTGTGTTATTTTGGTCAATTATGAAGGTTTTTGGCAATATTGAAAATTCCTTTAATGATATTTGGGAAGTTAAGCATGCCAGAAGCTTTATCAGAAAATTCAGTGATTATATTTCATTAATGCTGGTAGGTATCTTATTAATGATATCAAGTAGTGGTATGATTGTTTTTGTAACCAAACAACTCAAAAATTATGGTTATGAAAGCATGGTTGGTCCTAAAATGATGCTACTATTATCTTATGTGTTAATCTGGATTGTTTTCACCTTTTTGCATCATATAATGCCCAATACAAGAGTGAAGTTTCGTTCGGCTTTATTTGGTGGAATAATTTCTGGAACCTTGTTTCAACTCTTACAGTTTGGTTATATACATTTTCAGAGTATAGTTACCAGTTATAATGCCATTTATGGTAGTTTCGCTGCTCTACCCTTGTTTTTATTCTGGTTACAGGCCAGTTGGTTAATAGTGTTGTTGGGTGCCGAAATGTCATTTGCTTATCAGAATGCCAACACATTTGAGTTCGATGCCGATACACGCAGGGTTAGTTACGAATATAAACGACTAATTACCTTAATGGTAGTGGCAGATGTTGTAAAGCGATTCGAAAAAGGAGAAAGTGCTCCCTCTAACGTTCTTTTATCTGTTGAACTGCGCTTACCAATCAGATTAATTAATGAAGTACTTTTTGAATTGGTAGATAGCCGGGTTTTTTCTGAAATAGCAGTTGATGATACCAAGGAAACCGTTTATCAACCTGCTTTTGATATTAATAAACTCACAGTAATGAAAATTCTTCATATGATTGAAGCCAGAGGAAGTAGGGATCTGCATTTTGAAGAAACCAAGAGTTTGAGTCGATTACAAAATATACTGGACGACTTTAATAAGAAACTGGTAGATAGTCAGGATAATATTCTAATTAAGGATTTATAAAAAGAAAAAGCGACAATTCATTGAACTGTCGCTTTTTTATTGGGAACCACATCAACCGGGATTAATTTAAACTCCTGTAAACAGGATTTGAGTGCATACAATCATCGGTAATCCTCCGTGCTCCGAAGAGCATCCCGTAGGCGAGGCCCGCCCTTTGAAAGCATAGCGTCACTCGGTGTTCTGATAGCGTTGAGTTTAACAATCAAAACGACTGATGCGGTAAATTTTGTATCAAAGATCGTATTACAAATATAGCTATCAAAAGTGTCAAAACCAAGAAAAATAAAGGGTTTTAGTAGAATTTAGACCTTACTGATTGAAGCTTAATTTATTAATTTTACCTTTATATTTCGATAGTAAAAAATAGAAGGAAAACGAATGTACGTCATCGTAGATATTGAAACAACCGGTGGAAATATGAATAACGGTAAAATTACCGAAATAGCAATTTACCGGCATGATGGAGAAAAGATTGTTGATGAGTTTATTAGCCTGGTTAATCCGGAATGTATAATTCCTCCTTTTATTTCATCTTTAACAGGTATTACCAATGAAATGGTTGAGTCGGCTCCTCCGTTTTATGCTCTGGCAAAGGATATCGTAAATATTTGCAAGGATGCTGTTTTTATAGCTCATAATGTGGGTTTCGACTATAACTTTATTAAACACGAGTTTAAAAGTCTGGGTTACAATTTCGATATGCCATCAATGTGTACCGTTAAGTTATCTAGAAAATTCCTGCCTGGCCATAATTCGTATAGTTTAGGTAATTTATGTGATGATTTAGGTATTTCTATTTCTGCACGTCATAGGGCTGCTGGTGATGCCTTGGCAACCGTTAAATTATTTGAGTTATTACTGGAGAAAAACAATGGATTAATTAATCCTGATGATCCTTATACTGCATTTTCTGCAGATGGTTTACATCCAAATTTAACCATAGATATTATAAAAACGTTGCCTAACGAAACGGGTGTTTATTATTTGCATGACGAGGAGGGGGATTTGATTTATATTGGAAAAAGTACCAAGATTCGCAATCGAATTATCACTCATATGGGCAATCCCAAGACAAAAAAAGGGATTGAGATGAAAATGAAAACGGCTGATATTAGTTTTCATTTAACAGGTAGTGAATTGATTGCACTTTTGAAAGAATCGCAAGAGATAAAGGAAGAAAAGCCAAGATATAATAGAGCTCAACGTCGTGCCCGGAATCAAATGGGGTTGTATCATTATCAGGATCGAAAGGGGTACTTAAGATTGATTTTAAAACCAAATACAGGTGTTGATATCCCTGATTGTACTTTTGAAAGTATGAAAGAAGGGCGTGAGCAACTCTTTAAGTGGATTGATGAATACGAACTTTGCCAGCAGCTTTGTGGGTTGTATGAAGGACAAAACGGTTGTTTTCAGTATCAGTTAAAAACATGTAAGGGCGCCTGTGTAGGAGAGGAACAGCCAGAACAATATAACTCCAGAGTCTTGCAATTAATGTCCAGGTTATCATATGGACATAATAATCTAGTTATACTTGATAAAGGCCGCACTCCTGATGAATTGGGTGTAATTATCATTGAAAATGGTAGGTATCTTGGATACGGTTATATATATGAGGATACAACAGTTTCAAATCCTCGTGAATTTAAAGAGCATATTATCCGGTATGACGACAATCGCGATACAAGACTCATCATTGGAAATTATTTACGCCAAAAAAAGTATAAGAAGTTGATAACTTATTAGTATATCTAGTCCAGATTTTATTCTTTTTCTTGTAAAAGAAATGCCTCCTTTATCGTAACAAATAAATTTACAACTTTATTTTGCTTTTCTTAAAGGTATCGGGTTACGTTTTATAACCGATTTAATCGGAAATACGCCTGAATTCGCAAATCGAATATCTTCGAGTGTGAAGAAAGCCTTAGGGTTGTATTGTTTAATAATATCTGTAATTTTTACAATTTCTTTCCGTTTCGCAACGCAATAAATAACATGAACTGGACCACGACTGCCTTCTGCGTCCATATATGTAATACCATATCCGGCTGATGTTAATTTATCCATTAATTCGCTACCCGACTTCTGAGTAATGATTCGAATATTGATATATCCCAGTGCCAGACGTTCTTCAATTTTCAGACCTACAAAATTTCCCATTGCAAATCCACCGGCATAGGCAACAAAATAAAGCCAGTTATCCAGATTTTCGAAGATTTTACTCATCGCCATTAACCAGATCAGGATTTCAAAAAATCCAAGAACCGGAGCCCATAATTTCATTCCTTTGGAAACAAATACAATACGAATTGTACCTATGGTTACATCGGCAACACGGGCCATAAAAATCAGTAGTGGAATGGCTACATATGTGTAGAATGTACTGTCAGAAAATAGCATTAATTAGTTGATTGGGTATTGTATTACTTAACTTCTCCTAGAAAACTCTTTCGGTCAACAATATATCTTTCATGTGCACCAATACCTATCGAAATTTCTTTCGCATTGGTAACTACTATATCAAAGAAAAGCTTGTTTGTATCTATAAATTTAAGGATGCTTCTGCAATAAATGGTTTCGCCAGTTTTAACTGGGTGAAGATGTTTGAAGTTTACTTCTGCACTAACTGTTACCAAACCATCAAGAAGATATTCATCAGCCATTTCTGCACAGCATTGCTCTAAATAGGCAATAAGTGATGATGTGGACACAAGCTCAATATGAGCGGTGCCCAACTTTGTGGCTAAATCTTTGTCTGAAACCTTAATCTCTTTTTCAAAAAAACTTCCTTCATTCAGTTTCTTTGAGAATAGATTGTCTGTTATTTTTAGTGGCTTTGATTGCATCGTGTTGGGTTTTTGGCTACCTCAAATATACGCCATTCCTATAAGGAAATAAAGGCCTAATTAAAATTCTGATGTAAAATGGAATTCTATGTCCTTAAAATTTTCCTGTGCCAGCTGAAGCATATAAGATGAATCGGCCATAAAAACATCTCTGCCATATTTATCTTTAGCCATGTATTGAAGTTTTCTCTTTTTGAAATCTTCCAACTGTTCTTTGTTATTACTTTTTAACCAACAGGCTTTATATAGGTTAATCGGTTCATATCGACAGGCAGCACTGTATTCGTGTAATAATCTATATTGAATTACTTCAAATTGCAGAGCTCCTACAGTTCCGATTACTTTTCGTCCATTAAACTGGCTGGTAAACAACTGTGCCACACCTTCGTCCATAAGCTGGTCGATCCCTTTGGCTAACTGTTTAGACTTCATTGGGTCAGCATTTTCGATATATCTGAACAACTCTGGTGAAAAACTAGGTAGTCCCTTATAATGCAATTTTTCACCTTGTGTTACAGTATCTCCAATCTTAAAGTTGCCAGTATCTGGAATACCTACAATATCGCCCGGATAAGCTTCATCAATAATCGATTTTTTATCTGCCATAAATGCAGTTGGACTCGAAAATTTCATATTCTTACCCAAACCAACATGATAATAGTTGGTGTTACGTTCGAATTTACCCGAACATATTTTAAGGAAGGCTAAACGGTTACGGTGATTAGGATCCATGTTGGCATGAATCTTAAATACAAAACCAGAGAATTTATCTTCGTCAGCCTGAACCATTCTTTCTTCAGCTTGTGATGGCTGAGGACTGGGAGCAATTTTCAAAAAGCAATGCAATAATTCACGAACACCGAAATTATTCAAAGCACTTCCAAAAAAGACAGGGGCAACAGAGGCATTGCGATATGATTCCAAATCAAATTCAGGATAAACACCTTCAACCAGCTCCAGTTCTTCACGTAACATTTTAGAAGAACTTTCTCCAATTGATTTATCGATTTGATTGTCGTAGATATCCGATATGGAGACACCTTCTTCAATAACTTGTTTTCCCGGATCGAAAAGATATAAACTCTTTTCAAACAGATTGTATACACCTTTAAACTGAGGACCGTTTCCAATAGGCCAGCTTAAGGGACGGACATTAATCTTTAACTCTTCTTCAACTTCATCCAACAAATCGAATGGATCTTTACTTGGACGGTCCATTTTGTTGATGAAAACAATAACCGGTGTATTACGCATCCTACAAACTTCCATCAGTTTGCGGGTTTGTGCTTCAACTCCTTTAGCAGCATCAACGGCAATAATCACACTGTCTACAGCTGTTAAAGTTCGGAAGGTGTCTTCAGCAAAGTCTTGGTGACCAGGGGTATCCAGGATATTTACTTTATAACCATCATATTCAAAACCCATAACTGAAGTGGCAACAGAGATACCTCTTTGCTTTTCAATTTCCATAAAATCGGAGGTTGCTGTTTTTTTAATCTTGTTTGATTTTACAGCACCAGCAACGTGAATAGCACCACCAAAAAGCAGTAGTTTTTCAGTTAATGTTGTTTTGCCTGCATCAGGGTGACTTATGATCGCAAAAGTTCTTCTTCTTTTAATCTCTTCCTTAAATCCCATGGTCTTAATTTTTCGAGGTGCAAATTTACACAAACCATTCAAATGATCAGCTTTCTAAACCTAATGTTTAAAAAAAACATTTCAATTGATATCTTTTGGAAATAAGGTTGTTCGTAAGTTACTTTTATAATTTGTAATAAAAGTGTTGGTTTTTCTACCATAATTGAATGATAATTTATATTTTTTCAACGTAAATTCCATTGGAAGAATGATAACCGATTAGATTGATAATATGAGATGGACGAATTACCACGGACATAGTAAGTATTGTGACGGGCATGGTGAGATTGAGGAATATGTATTAAAAGCTATAGAGCTAAATATGGCCTGTATTGGTATTTCGTCACATGCACCAGTGCCTTTTCATTCGGTTTGGAATATGCCTGCTGATAAATTACAACAGTATTGTCGCGAGATTGATTATTTAAAAGTTAAATATAAGGATAAGATAAATGTTTATAAATCACTGGAGGTTGATTATATCCCCGGATTATTATCTCCAACGCATATAGGAATTAATAAACTGGATCTTGATTATACGATTGGTTCTGTCCATTATGTCAGTTGTTTTGATGATGGTACACATTGGGAAATAGATGGTCCAGCACCTGAATTTAAAGTCGGCTTTGATAAGATATTTCATTCTGATTTTAAAAAGTTGGCTATGGAGTTTTATGCTCTCCAAAATGAAATGTTGCAGAATCATACGCCTGATATTCTTGGCCATATGGATAAGATTAAAATGCATAATTCTGAGTTTAATTTGTTTGATGAAAATGAACAGTGGTATCTCGATCAGGTATATCAAACTTTAAAATTGGCTAAGGAAAAAAATGTTGTGGTTGAAATCAATACAAAAGCATTTAAGCGAAGTAATCATCTATTCCCAGGAAAGGAACATTTTCAATTTATTAAGGAAAATAATATACCTGTAACCATCAACAGTGATGCGCATCTTACTAAATTTCTGACATTGGGTTTTGAAGACGTTGCAAAGATGTTACTGTCAAACGGAATCAATACTGTTTACGAATTGATTAATGGGGAATGGCAACCAACTGAATTGGTTAGGGAAGGAATTTTAATTTAAAAAAAGAGAGCAAGGCGAACCTTGCTCTTTGTCTCTTATAATGGAATATTTCCGTGTTTTTTAGGTGGATTCGACTCACTTTTATTTGCTGTCATTTCCAAAGCTTGAATCAGCTTAAATCGGGTTTCTTTAGGATAGATAATCTCATCAATGTAACCCAGTTCTGCAGCTCGGTATGGATTAGCGAAATTCTCACGATAATCATCCACACGTTTTGATTTCGATTCTTCATCAATATCTCCTCTGAAGATAATATTTACTGCACCTTCAGGACCCATAACTGCAATTTCTGCTGTTGGATAGGCCATATTAATGTCAGCGGCCAAATGTTTTGAAGCCATCACATCATATGCACCACCATATGCTTTACGAGTAATCACAGTGATTTTGGGTACAGTAGCTTCAGCATATGCATATAGCAATTTTGCACCATGTTTGATAATTCCTCCATATTCCTGAACTGTTCCAGGTAAGAAACCTGGTACATCAACGAAAGTCACCAGTGGAATATTAAATGCATCACAGAAACGTACAAAGCGGGCACCTTTGGCTGAAGAATCAATATCTAAAACCCCGGCAAGATAATTAGGTTGATTGGCTACAATACCAACTGTTTTACCATCCATTCGTCCGAAACCCGTGATGATATTTTGAGCATAATGGGGCATTACCTCAAAGAAATGTTGATTGTCCACCACCTTACTAAGCAAATCATGCATATCGTAAGGTTTATTAGGATCTGCGGGAATTAGTGATTGCAGTTCCTCCGTTTCGCGGTGTATATCGTCTGTTGATTTAATAACTGGTGGATCTTCCATGTTATTGGAAGGCAAAAAGCTCAACAATTCACGAATCATCATTAATGTATGCTCGTCATCATCACCAACAAAATGCGCAACACCACTTTTTGAGTTGTGCGTCATCGCACCTCCTAATTCTTCCTTGGTAACTTCTTCGTGTGTTACAGTTTTAATTACTTCTGGTCCGGTAACAAACATGTAGCTCGAATCTTTAACCATAAAAATAAAGTCGGTAAGGGCAGGAGAGTATACGGCACCACCGGCACAAGGACCCATGATAGCAGAAATCTGTGGAATAACACCAGATGATTTTACATTCAAAAAGAAGATATCACCATAACCTGCTAAACTTTGAACTCCTTCCTGGATACGCGCTCCTCCTGAATCGTTTAACCCAATTAGTGGAGCTCCCATTTTAAGGGCAAGTTTTGATATTTTTATGATTTTATCAGCATTGGTTCTACTCAGGGAACCGCCAAAAACAGTAAAGTCTTGAGCAAAGACATAGACCAAACGGCCATCAACCTTACCATAACCGGTAATAAATCCATCACCCGGGAATTTTGTCTTTTCCATCCCAAAGTTGTTACAACGGTGAGTAACCAATTTATCCAACTCAACAAATGTACCCGGATCAAGAAACAGATTAATGCGTTCACGAGCTGTTAGTTTACCTGCTTCATGATGTTTGGCTATTCTGCTTTCGCCACCGCCAGCTTCAGCTTCACGGTTACGGTCTTCAAACTTTTTATATTTTTCGTCTAAATTTTGCATTGTTTGTAATTTTCCTGGATTTACTGAGCTTCAATTTCGATAAGTGGCTGATGGCCTTCTACTGCATCACCTACTTTTACATGAATAGATTTAACTATACCATCAGAGGCACTCTTGTATTCACTTTCCATCTTCATTGCTGAAACAATAATAACGGTTTGGCCTTTTTCTACAGTATCACCCTCCTGAACCGGTATTTTTACAATTTTACCAGGCATAGGAGTGGAGATGATATTACTGCCTGTTTCCAAATGACTTTTAGCTTTGGCGCGATAACGGGCAACAGCATCAACTACTTCTATTTCGTAATAGTTATTAAGAGTATTTACTTTATACTGACTGGGTTCATCACCTTCAATCATTTCCATGTTGATTGATTTGCCGTTTAGCAGAATTGAGTAAGTATCTGATTCTACTTTTTCGATGTCTAAATCATATATACGACCGTCAATCTCAACTTTGTAATTAGAGCCGACATGTTCTAGTACATGAATCTTGGCAACTCTGGTATCTATTTTAAGTTCTAATGGCATTGTTGGTTGTTTTTAAAGTCTGATAACATTTTTTCTTCGACCAAATTCTTTCCATTGTGAAGTTTTATGAGTTGTATCCAGTGTATGTTCACCATCTAACTTCATTTTCTCGGTATAGTCGAGATATGCAACTAAAAGGGCTATGTCTTCACAATAGTCTGAACAATCATCATCAGTCATCAGAAAGTCCATGTTTTTTTCAATAAAATGAGTATCGTAATTACCATCAACAAAGTCTTTGGCTTCCATAATCTTTGATACAAATGGGATGGAAGTTTTTACACCGGTTATTTTGTATTCATAAAGGGCCCGTTTCATGCGTTCAATAGCTTCATTTCGGGTAGGCGCCCATGAAATCAATTTAGATATCATCGGATCATAATGAAATGGTATTTCATAGCCTTCGTATACATAACCATCTGTTCTTATACCTAATCCCAGAGGTTCAGAAATGCTTTTTACCACGCCCGGACTTGGCATAAAATTATTTTTATGGTCCTCGGCATAAATACGGCACTCAATAGCATGTCCATTTTGTCTTAAATCCTCTTGTTTAAAAGGAAGTGGTAACCCATTGGCAACATTAATCTGGGCTTTAACAAGATCTATGCCTGTAACACGTTCTGTAATGGGATGCTCAACCTGTAAACGGGTATTCATCTCAAGAAAATAGAAATTCAGATTGTTATCAACAAGAAATTCTACCGTTCCTGCACCAACGTAGTCAACCGATTTGGCAGCATCAATGGCTCTTTTACCCATTTCTTCACGAAGTTTTGGAGTCATTAATGGAGAAGGAGTTTCTTCCACTACTTTTTGGTGACGTCTTTGAACTGAACATTCACGTTCGAATAAGTGAACGTAATTGCCATGTTGGTCAGCCATTATCTGAAATTCAATATGGTGAGGACCTTCTACATATTTTTCAATATAAACAGCGTCATTACCAAATGCTGATCGAGCTTCTGATTTAGCCATTTCGTAGGCCGAAATAACATCTTTCTCTTCTCTTACCAGTCGCATTCCTTTTCCACCACCTCCGGCACTAGCTTTAATCATTACCGGATATCCAATCTGATTGGCTATTTCCTTTAAACGCGTATTGTCAGTTATATTCTCTTCGGTACCAGGAACAACAGGAACACCTGATTTTATCATTAGTTCACGGGCAGTAAGTTTATCACCCATGGTATTGATGGCATGAATTGATGGACCAATAAAAATTATCCCTGCTTTACTAACCTTGTCTGCAAACGTTGCATTTTCTGATAAAAATCCATATCCTGGATGAATGGCATCTGCTTTTGCTTTTTTAGCTACTTCAATGATTTTATCAATATTAAGATAGCTTTCTGCCGAACTGGCCGGGCCAACACAATATGCTTCATCAGCATATCTAACGTGCATTGCCTTACGATCTGCCTCGGAGAAGACAGCTACTGATAAGATTCCCATCTCACGACAAGACCTCATAACTCTAACCGCTATTTCTCCACGGTTGGCTACTAATACTTTTTTAATCATAATAGAAATAAGGGTTTCTTCTCGAGCATAATTGCTCTGCTATATAAAAAATTAAACACGTTTTTGTTCTATAGTGTAAATAAAGATTCAAAAGTCCTTAACTATAAAAGTGTGTTAAATGTTCATTTGAGAAGACTAAAAAAACATTTGTCTGGAATGAGTATAAATAACGAAACAGCGCAACCACAAAGCAATTCAATGGTTATTAAATGTATATATTTGGATTATTAATCTGACAAAATTTTAACTGATATGCTGAATAAGAACGTTGAAGAAGCTCTGGTAAAACAAATCGAGAAAGAAGCATACTCTTCTAATTTTTACCTTGCCATGGCTGTTTGGGCTGATACAAACGGTTTTGAAGGAACTGCTAAATGGTTTTATGCTCAGGCTGATGAAGAACGCTTACATATGCTTAAATTCATCAAGTATGTTAATGAAAGGGGTGGGAAATCTGTAATTCCTTCAATTGAGCAACCTCCTTATGATTATAAGGATATGAAGGAAGTTTTTGCTAAAACTCTTGAACATGAGCAATATGTAACTCAATTAATAAATGATATCATTGTTGTTTGTGTGGAAGAAAAAGATTATACAACACAAACTTGGATGCAATGGTTTGTTAATGAGCAAATAGAAGAAGAAGCTTCTGTTGCTGCCATTAATGATAAATTAAGAATATTGGGCGATCATAGTTTGTATATGTTTGATAGAGATATTTTGGCTATGAGAGGCAATACTCCTGCAAGCGCAGAATAAAAAATAAATTGTTTTAAAAAGAAAAGCCCCTTTCGGGGCTTTTTTAATGTTTGATAGTATACAGAATCTGTTCTTCTTTTGTTATTTGTTCTCCGGTTAAAATGATTGCTGTTTCAATAATTGCCAGATGGGAATATGCCTGAGGAAAATTTCCTAACATTCGGCGAGTATTAAAGTCAAGATCTTCACTAAACAGTCCAAGATGGTTACCCGATTTTAAAAGCTCATCGAATTTACGTTTTGCTTCATCCTTTAATCCGATCTTATACAAACTTTTAATCAGCCAGAAAGAGCATATGGTGAATGCAGATTGGGGCTCACCAAAATCATCTTCATTCTTATATCTGAACATCAGTCCTTTATATTCCAGATCTTTTTGAATAGCTAATACCGTTTTTTGATACTTATCACTACTGGCATGAATAAAATCATAACTCTCCATTAGTAGAACAGAAGCATCCAGGTCGTCACTACCATATGCCTGAGTAAAGGCTTGTTTTTTCTCTGACCATGCATTATTGTGGATGTCAATTTGAATTTCTTCTTTAAGAAGTTTCCATTCATTGGCATATCCATCACACTTCAATAGACGGGCAATTTTTTCTGCACGATCAATTGCAACCCAGCAAAGAACCTTACTAAATGTGAAGTGTTTGCCTTCACTTCTTATTTCCCAGATTCCTTTGTCTGGTTCTTGCCAATTGTCTTTTACAATGGTTACTATATTTCTTACAATAGTCCAAAGGTCCTCACTTCGTTCAAGAGTAATTGGATATAATTTGAAATATTGTAAGATTACATCCATCAAAATACCGTAAATATCGTTTTGCTTTTGAACATAGGCGGCATTTCCTATTCGCACAGGTTTGCTTCCTTCATATCCATCCAAATGAGAAAGTTCCATTTCATGTAATTGTTTTTCACCATGAATTCCATACATGATCTGCATTTTTTCTCCTTTATCGGGCATCAGATTTACAATGAAATCGAGGTAACGCTCAACAATGCGGGTATGACCCAATTGTGTCATAATATTTACTACCATTGAGGCATCTCTGATCCAGCAAAAGCGATAATCCCAGTTGCGTACTTCACCAATTGTTTCAGGAAGAGAGGTGGTTAATGCTGCAAGTATGGCGCCTGATTTTTGATAGTTAAGAAGTTTAAGTGTTAATGCACTTCTTAGTATTTCTTTTTCGTATTGTTTATAGGTTGTTGTTCTTTCCGACCAATTAAGCCAGTATACTTTGGTGCGTTGATGTTTTAAATATGAACGAGCAGTTGTTTGAACCAATAGTTTTTGATTGTAGCTTAACAGAAAAAATTCATTTTGCTTAATCTTAATTTTACTGGAGTCTACAACGTTTTGTTTATCTAACGAAGTATATAAATAAATGGAATCATATTCACCTTCAACGGTATGTGCTTTGATGTAATCATTGTGAATTTCTATGCTTGTTGGAAATTCAGCATACTCAAGCTGAGGATTAAAATTTACTGTAACTTCCACTTCACCTCTAATGTGTTTGATATATCTTACTACATCAGGTGGAGTATAATATTTGCCATTTTCGTTGCGATAACGAGGCATAAAATCATGTAATTCAATTTCACCGGTTGCACATACAAATCGGGTAACCAATATATTGGTTCGTGGCAGATAAAACTGATCTGAAGAATATTCACCAACAGGTGTCAATCCAAAAGATCCCCCTTTTTTCTCATCTAATATTTTTGCAAATGTAGATGGAGATGCAAAATGAGGTAAGCATAACCACTCAATCGAGCCCTTTTCCGATACCAATGCTGCACTTCTGCAATTACCAATTATTCCATAATTGAGATTTTTCATAGGCTAATAACTATTATCGAGTTTGTTTGTTGTTTAATGAAATGGTAAGCTTTATTTTGCTTCAGTACTGCGAAAAAAGGGTATTTTTATGTATTTTGCTACTTTTCGTAGTATTTGTTTATGAATAATTAGTAGATAAACTAAAAATATAATTAGAATTTATGTCCAAATTACACATTGTTGCCAATAGATTACCTTATAGTATTAAAAAAGAAAATGATGAATTTGAACTGATTGAAAGTGTTGGTGGACTTGCCACTGGAATGAAATCAGTTTATAAAGATTACGGAGGGAAATGGATTGGTTGGTCTGGCTTAAATTCAGATGACCTTAACGAAAGTGAAAGTAAGAAAATTGATAACCTACTTGGAGAAAAGAATTGTGTAACGGTTCCTCTTAGTGAAAATGAAATTATTGAATATTACGAAGGATTCAGTAATAAAACAATCTGGCCTCTTTTTCACTATTTCACTCAATATGTTGATTATTCTCCTGTGAACTGGGAAACATATAAAATAGTCAATCAACGTTTTGCTGATAAAGTTCTGGAAGTATGTGAAGAAGGTGATACCGTTTGGGTACATGATTACCAGTTATTACTGGTTCCTGATATGATTAAATCAATGAAGCCTGGTGTTACAGTAGGTTTCTTTTTGCATATTCCGTTTCCTTCATACGAGGTTTTTAGAATTTTGCCTTGGCGTATGGAATTATTAAAAGGAATGCTTGGTGCCGATTTATTAGGTTTCCATATCTATGATTATGAACGTCACTTTATCAGTTCTGTTCGTCGCTTATATGGGTGTGAAATTAATTTCAACCAAATCAATCTTGAAGATAGGGTAATAAAAGTCGATGCCTACCCAATGGGTATAGATTACGACAAGTTTGTGAATGCTGCAACCGATGTTATGCATAAAAGCATACATGAACGTTCTGATCTTCATAAAGAATTGGAGAAATACTTTTTAATGGCTCCAAACAGGAGGTTAGTATTATCCATTGACCGCTTGGATTACTCCAAAGGGATTCCTCAACGATTAAGGGCTTTTGGGGTGTTTTTAAGAAAATATCCTGAGTTTAGAGGCAAAGTCACCATGATAATGTTGGCTGTTCCAAGTAGAGGACATGTTGAAGAATACCAGATACTTAAGAAAGAAGTTGATGAGTTAGTTGGAAATATAAATGGAGAATATGGAAAGGTTAACTATGTTCCTATTTGGTATTTCTATCGTTCTTTACCGTTTGAGAATTTAATTGAATTATACAGTTCCTGTGATGTTGCCCTGATTACACCTTTAAGAGATGGAATGAATCTGGTTGCTAAAGAATATGTTGCATCCAGGATAACGGGTACCGGTAGTATTGTTCTAAGTGAAATGGCCGGAGTTAGTAAAGAAATGGGAGAAGCCATTACCATCAATCCAATAAACGAGGATGAAATAGCAGATGCCTTGCATCGTGCATTAACAATGCCTGTTCCGGAACAAAAAGACCGCATGAAATTGTTACAGCAACGAATTCAGAGGTATTCAGTCTTTAAATGGGCCAGTGATTTTGTTAATGACCTGAATAAGGTGAAGGAAGTTCAAAAAGAGTTTTTGGCAAAGAAAATTTCGAAAACAGTATATCAAGAACTTGATAAGAAATATGCTAAAGCAAAGAACAGAGCTATCTTTCTTGATTACGATGGAACGTTAACAGGATTCCATAAAAATCCACTGGAGGCTAAACCTAATGAAGAGTTATTCGAAATTCTGAACAGGCTGATTGCTGATGAAAAAAATACGGTTACAATAATAAGCGGTCGTGACAGATATACCCTTGAAAAATGGTTTGCAAATGTGCCGATAAATTTAATTTGCGAACATGGTGTTTGGTTGCGAAAATTGGGTGAAGAGTGGGAAACTCTTACCAATGTAAACAATGACTGGATGCCTATGATACGTCCGGTTCTGGAAAGGTTTGTGGATAGAACTCCGGGGTCGTTTATTGAAGAGAAAAACTACTCATTAGTATGGCACTATCGTAAAGCTGAACCTGAGCAAAGTGAAATTAGAGCCAATGAGTTAAAAGATGAGTTGTTGGGTCTTATAGGTAACCTAAATCTGGAGATAATGGAAGGAAGTAAGGTTATTGAAGTAAAGAATGGTGGAATTAACAAAGGTATAGCAGCCTTGCAATTTATAAAGAATAAGCATTTTGATTTTATAACTGCGATTGGAGATGACTGGACTGATGAGTTTATGTTCCGTGAATTACCGAATGATACGATTAGTATTAAGGTGGGGCTAAAACGAACGGCCGCAAATTATAAGTTAGAGTCGGTCGAAGCTGTAAGAGGATTTTTAAAGAAATTAGGTCAACATAACTAATCAAAACGGATGGGTTAGCCCATCCGTTTTTGTTTAATACTATAGTCGAGTCCATTCTTTAAAAAGTTCTTAAACTGTAATTGATAAACGTGTTGTATCAATAATAGGATTATCTAAAAAGATAGTCTAAGTTTGATGTTGAAAATCAAGCTGCAAATATGTTTTAATATTTAAAGAGTAAAGCGTAATGTCTGAATTAAGAAAACTATCAAATCCATTTTTAAAATCAAAAGGTGAAGATTACCACTGTTTTGGTTGTTCTCCAAACAATACTCATGGTCTTATAATGGAGTTTTATTCCGATGGGAAATATGTATATGCTGATTGGATACCTGATAAAAGATTTGAAGGCTATAAAAATGTAGTTCATGGCGGCATTCAGGCAACAATAATGGATGAAATAGCTAGCTGGACAATCTATTCTTTATTGGATACAGCTGGTGTTACTCAAAAAATGGAAGTTATTTACCATCGGTCTTTATTTGCCAATAATTCACAAATTAAGATAAAAGCAGAAGTAAAGTCATCTAATGAAAAGCAAGCTGTTATTTATGTAGAAATACTAAATCAAAATAATATAGTTTGTAGCAGTGCTGATGTCGTTTATTTTTTATTTCCTCCTGATATTGCTAAAATCAAATATCATTATCCTGGTAAGGACGCTTTCTGGAATTAAAAAAGCCCCGCTCTTAAGGAAAGAAATTGAACGGGGCAAGGGGAAAACAACCTGTCTGGAAAGATATTGCTAAGATATACAAAAAGAATGCATTCTTATGTTTAAGTATGCTTTCATTATGATGAAAGTCATATTTTGTTACATTAAATTGGGTGTTGCATACATTAAAGGTAATAGAAATAAACTTTGATTGTTTTAAAATTGACATAGTTATCTTACGCTCATTTATTTTAATGTGTTGTAAATCAATTGTTAATGGTGAATATTTGTAAGAGTTGCAAAATATAGATTTACT
The DNA here is from genome assembly GCF_963674565.1 of uncultured Carboxylicivirga sp. Classification (NCBI taxonomy): domain Bacteria; kingdom Pseudomonadati; phylum Bacteroidota; class Bacteroidia; order Marinilabiliales; family Marinilabiliaceae; genus Carboxylicivirga; species uncultured Carboxylicivirga sp. The sequence continues at coordinate 1,401,073 of NZ_OY771430.1, read as the reverse complement.
GATTTTAATAACAAATAATGTTGCGCAAGTTTGATGATGAATATTGAATAACAATCTTATCTATAGAATATCTTTTGCATAAGAAGAAAACCTTAAACTGTATAATTATTCAACTAGTTAGGGCTTTTAATTAGAAAGTGATGGAGGATAAGAAGAATATTAGCAAATTGATTTATAAACGAAAGTTGTAATTTATTTATATTCTATTTCGTTGATTTTAAATTAGAATGATCCAGTGTTTTATTTTTATAATTAGTTGATGATGGAAAATAAATCTTCTTTTTCGAGTTTAGTATTAAGGTGTTGATGATTTTCCCAGAATTTGTTCTCAATTTGAGTCATTACTTCTTTAAATTCAGCTCTTTCTTTAATTGGTTCATACATTGGATCGATGGGCGTAAATAATGGGACCCAAATCTGGATATTCTCTTCCTTGGCAAACATTTGCAGATGTTTAATAGCCTTCTCAAAATTATTCATGTATGCATAATAAGCTGACCAATGAAGGTTTTTGTAAATTGATTGATCTTGTTCGGCAAATTCTTTAAAATCAATGATTAACTTTTCAGCATCAATGTATCGGCCTAATTTACGGTAAACATATGCTATTTCAGCATTTTTGTGAATATACGATTGAGTTTGTAAGTAATTTCTAATGGCTATAAATTTATCAAAGTAAACAGCAGCATCTGACCACCTTTCCTGGTAATAGCATATATTTCCCATTTCCTGAATAATGTCAAAACGTGTTGTGTCTTTGACTAATGTATTAAAAAGTAGTTGTTGCGTTTTATTTAAATCTTTATTCTTAGCATAAAGAATATAGGCTTTTACATAGTCAGAAAACAGATTGTTGGGATTGTAACGAAGTGATTTATTAATGGATACTATTGCTTCATCAACAAACCCAGTTTGAATGAGGGCATTGCTAAGATGTAAATAAATATAACTTGTGGTAATTGAGTCGTATGATGCAATGTCGAGTCTAATACCTTTTAAGGCATATTCAAGGTACTTTTCTGTATCAGGCAAGTGGTTTGTATATAAATCGGATAGGGTATTGATTACAGTGGCTGAATTTGGATTGTATTGTAATGCTTTCTCAAGATATTCAACAGCCTGCTGGTAATTACCATTTCGAATATAATAAAGCGCTTTAGCATTAAGAGCCACTGCCAGTTTAGGATTCGATAATAATGCTTTATCGGCAAAATAAATCAAAGAATCAACATGTGTTTTACCTGGTTCAAACATATCCAGATAATAGTAGGAAATAGCCATTACCGAGTATGCCAGAGCAAATTCAGGGTCTTTCCTTACTGCTTGTTTCATCAGGCTAATACCTTTTTTTAATCCTTGTATATTTTCTTTATTCATAAAATGGAGCCCCTTTAAATAAAGATCATAGGCTTCCATGTTATTGGTTGGTTTGTGTTCAATTTGCTCTATTTCTTCAGGACTGATAATAACCTCTATTTCATCAGCTATTTTCTTTGCAATCTCCATTTGAATTGAGAAAATGTCAGCAGTTTGCCTCTTGTATTGTTCCGACCAAAGATGCTTATCTCTTTTGGCTTCGATCAGCTGTACACTTAATAATATCTGATCATTGATTTTTTGACCACTTCCTTCAACAATATACTTTACACCCAGTGCTTTGGCAATTTCAGGTATGGTCATATTTGAATTCCGAAACTTTTCCACCGAAGTGCGACTAACAACCTTTACATCCTTTATAGATTGAAGATTATTAAGAATGGCTTCCATCATACCATTGATGAGATAAAGGTTTGTTGAATCGCTGCTATCATTCATAAATGGTAAAACAGCTAATGATTTATCAGAGATGTCATTGGAATCGGATGATTGTCTTATAATTAAGATTGAAACGATTGTAATAATAATCAGTAATCCTGTAATGTATGGAAGGAGTTTGTTTAATATATTTTGCTTTGCAGTTGTTTCTGTAGAAGTTAGAAGATTTGTTTGGTGTTGCTCATATTCACCTGGTGGGTAACCAAACTCTTCCCGAAAACATTTAATAAAGTATGATGTACTGCTAAATCCTACCAAATAGGAGATCTCAGATACAGTTCTATCTTTAGTTTTTAGTAAGTTAATAGCTTCCTGTAACCTTATTCTTCTGATAAACTGACTTGCTGAGCATCCTTCTTCCTTTTGTATTCTTCTAAGTAGATTAGAACGACTCATTCCAACTTTTTCAGCAAGTTCTGAAACGCCAAAATTTTCGTTTTCAATGTTATTTTGAATTTCCTGCTTCAGTCTGCTTATAAATTCACTTGCCATTACCAGATTATGGTTCGATTAATACTATTACGAAGATACAAAATATTAATATTTACAACGGACTATTAAATCGATTGGTATTAGTTCAAAATAGTATATAGAATATACCTCAAATTGACTGCAAAAAATCCGTTTGCGTCATAATTTATATGGTTACATCATAATTTACACTCACTCTTCAAACTTTACATCAATCGCTGCATTACTGATTAATAGTGCGTCATAGAATGAAGCAACTTTACATCAACAAATATTTAATAACTCAAACACCTGGAAACAGGATAAAAAATTATAGTAATGAAAACATCAAGAAATTTTAATCGAATGGTAATGTTGATTGTGATGACAGCAACTTTAGGTGGAATGGTAGCTTGTAAAAATACTCCTTCTGCTACAGGTAATACGGCAATAAAAATGGATAAACCTTCAATGGATATTTTTGCTGCTTCTTTTATGGGTGATATTAAAGCAATAAGTGCACACATTAGTATTGGAACTGATTTAAATCAAAAAGATCAGTTTGGATCAACGCCATTAATTATTGCAACTACATTTAATAAAGTTGAAGTTGCCAAAGCATTAATTAATGCAGGAGCTGATTTAAGTGTTAAAAGTGCCGATGGATCTACGGCTTTACATACAGCGGCTTTCTTTTGCCGAGGTGAAATAGTTGAGTCATTATTGAATCATGGAGCAGATAAATCATTAACCAATAATTACGGATCGACTCCATTAGAAAGTGTAAGTGGTGATTTTGAAGACGTCAAAGGGATTTATGAGCAAATTAACAAGGATTTGGGTCCTTTGGGATTACGTCTTGATTTGAATTATCTGGAAGAGAATAGGCCCAAAATGGCAGATCTTTTAAAATAAACATCTCTGTCCTAAATAAAAAAAGTAATGAAAGCTATAGAACGACGATATGATATTGATTGGTTAAGAGTAATAGCAATTGCTTTACTATTAATTTATCACTCAGCCATAGTGTTCCAACCCTGGGGTGCATTAATTGGTTTTATGCAAAGTAATGAATCATTAGACTGGATATGGATTCCAATGGCGATGCTGAATGTGTGGAGAATTCCATTGCTGTTTTTTGTGTCTGGAATGGGAGTTTGTTTTGCAATGAGAAAACGAAGCTGGATAGAATTATTGATTGAACGTAGCAAACGTATTTTGCTTCCTTTCGCATTTGGCATGTTAGCTATTGTTCCAGTTCATGTGCTGCTATGGCAAAGATATTACAGTCAACCATTGACATATGAATGGGGAAGAGGTCACCTTTGGTTTTTGGGTAATATTTTTATCTATGTACTGGTTTTATTACCTGTTTTCTATTATTTTAAAAAAAGAGCGCATAAACTTCAGGAAACTATATCGATATTACTGAGTCATCCGTTGTCAGCTTTTTTGGTTACTTTTTTATTTGCATTGGAAGTTATTTTAGTGAATCCAGATAGTTTTGAACTTTATGCTTTAACTACACATGGCTTTGTTATTGGGTTTATTTCCTTTATGATGGGCTTTTTATTTATTTATAGTGGGGAACGATTCTGGATTACTATAAGATCTAGAAGATGGGTGTATTTTAGTTTTGCACTCTCTTTATATCTTATCCGTGTATTCTTATTTGATTTAGCAGCCCCTAAACTTATAATTGCAGTAGAATCTGTTTCATGGATTTATACGATCTTTTCATTTGGTTTTAAATATTTAAATCGATCAGGCAAATCACTTAGCTACCTTAGTAAAGCAGCATATCCTGTGTATATATTGCATATGATATTTTTATACCTGGGAGCAAGCTTAATTTTACCGCTTAATATAAGTGCAGAAATAAAATTTATTGGAGTGACAGCAATTAGTTTGCTTGGAAGCTTATTAGTTTATGAAATACTAATCAGACGAATCAAATGGATAGGTGTATTATTCGGTGTTTTTCAGACTCAAATAAATGAAAGTACTGAATTAATAACAAATACTGAGGTATTGAAATGCAGAGCCTAAAGAAAAAAAGCCGGTACTTTCATTAAAGTCCGGCTTTTCATTTAACTTAAATCACTAAATGTCAAAGCATGGTTTGAATGAAAAACACCAATGCTCCGGCAAGGTAACCTGCAATACCGATAAGGCTCACCTTCTTCAGGTACCACATGAAATCTATTTTTTCAAGGCCCATGGCAGCAACGCCAGCTGCAGAACCAATAATTAAAATACTACCTCCTGTTCCGGCACAATAGGCCAGAAAAGACCAGAAATGACCATCCTGAACAAAATTGGCCATGTAGCCTGTTGCACTCGCACCAGCTATATTATACATACCCATAGAAGCAGCGACCAATGGCACGTTATCAACGATAGATGAAATAGCTCCAATAAGTATGTTGATGATGTAAATGTTTTTTACATGTTTGTCCAGATAATTAGCCATTATATCAAGGTGGCCTGCAGATTGTAGAGCAGCTACAGCACTTAATATTCCTAAAAAGAATAATACTGTAGGCATGTCAATTGCTTTTAAAACGGCTGTTACTGTGTATTTTCGATGGTCAAGTCCTTCTCTGTTTTTCAAATAACGATCAGTCATTATCCATAAAACTGCTAAGCCTAATAACATTCCCAGGAATGGAGGTAAATGTGTGATGGTTTTAAAAACAGGTACAGAAATAAGTGCCAATATTCCAACAACCAGCATAAATACTCTTTCCTTATGAGTTGTAAACTCTCTTGTTTCATCTTCATCCAAAACAGGGCGTAAAGACTGACCTTTAAGCATTAATGAGAATAAAAGAGTGGAAACAACCATATTAACCAGCGAAGGTAAAAGTATTGATGAGATTATGCTTCCGGCTGTAATCTGATTGCCGATCCAAAGCATGATGGTAGTGACATCACCAATGGGAGACCATGCGCCACCGGCATTAGCCGAAATAACAACCATACTGGCAAATATCCATCGATTGTGTTTGTCTGTCAGTAATTTTCGTAAAACAGTAATAATAACAATTGTGGTAGTAAGGTTATCAAGTACAGCCGACATAAAAAAGGTAAGTAAACTGAGAATCCAAAGTAACCTTACTGTATTAGTACTTTTAATTTTATTCGTAATTATTCTGAAGCCTTGGTATTTATCAACTAATTCAACAATTGTCATAGCTCCGATCAGAAAAAATAGTATTGAAGCAATTTCAGACAAATGATGGTATAATTCATGCTCTGTAATGAAATGATGTAATTCTTCAGTTCCATTTCCAAGTGCCTTAAAAGATTCCCAGGCTGAGCTATAGCCCAATCCCAAAATACTTTCGCCACCAAGAGCATAAATAGCCCAGATAAGTGAGCCCATAAGAAGTGCCATTCCGGCTTTGTTAATGTGATTGATGTGCTCGAAAACGATAAAACCATAGCCCAGCACAAAGATGATTAGCATTAATAAAAACATCCTTGATAAAGTTTAGATAATATAAATTTAATGGAGTAGTTTACTCCATAATTATGTGTTTTTTGAATTTTTGTTGAAAAGATTGTTGTTTATTATGCTTTATAAGGAGGAGATTTATCAGCTTCGTAACTAATTATACAGCAAATAATTTGGTTATAATAACAACATTTACCTTGTGAACAATGATAAGCGTGTATTTTTGAATTGCACTTGCAGTCGAGGGAATATGTGTCGAAAACTCCATGTTCATCATTAAAATCACCTGTCTCGCTATGATAACTGGTAATTTCTTGATCCACATACAAATCATCTACCATCCAATTGTCAAAATGGTTGGAGCAAATATTTGAACAAACAAATATTATTAGATTGGATAAGATGTTTAGTAAAATCCCCATAGTCTATTATGCCGCAAATGTAGGGATTTTAACGGGGCTGCAATGTAGAAAGTTATAAAAAATATTTAAATGATATTGGCAGATATATTAATTGTTTGATTAGTTGTTTATTATGTTTTTTATTGATTTGATTTTATTGGTTTTTGACGTTGGTTCTCGTAAAAATATGGGTTGAAAAACAAATGATAAAAACAGTAATATTATTGATCAATTTTTTTGTGAATGCATTGCTTTTCATTTATTTCGGCATTATGAAAAGAAGAGTATCTATGATCGGGTGGAAGTTGTTGTTGGTATTTATAATTTTGGGTCGTATGGCCAATGCTTCAGTTGAAGCAGATTCTCTTCTGAATGATTATAAAGAGAAATTAGCAAGTATCTTTATTGTTCCTGTTGCTAATCTTGATTATAAATATAAATATCAACCTGGTTATGTTCTAGTGAATGAATTATCAAACTCACAGAAAAATCATCAGACTTTTTCTAAAATAATCATTGATTTGCGTAGTGGTAAGAAAGATTTACTTGCCTATAATTTTCCTTCAAATGAAATTTTATCCCATATATCAGAAAGTGGCTTTATTAAAAAAGTAAATAATTCGACTTTATTGTATGAAGCAAAAAATGGAGCTGATGGTATTTTTATGCATAACGAGGACGGAAAAAGTATAATTTCTGTGATAAAAGATTCGACACTATCAATCAAGAAATACGAGGTAGTCAGATTTCCAAAAGAACTTAAAAAATTAATACCAAATAGAGGTTTTGATACAGATAGGGAAGTAGGCATTGGTATGTCGAATTGGAATCGGTTTAGCTGGCGCAATCTGGGATTATATTATTTTGATAATCAATTCACCCTTAATCCTTCATTTGAAGAATTGTTGGATAAAGGTGTACTTTTTTATTCCGAGAATATTAAAGAAGACCATGCTAAATTGGTAAGAGCTTACGAAAATCACTTATTATTAATTGAGTCAAAGATTGAACAGGCGTATCAATGCGACACAACTGGTATCAAAAATAAACTTAATGAAGTTTCATTAAATCAAGTGAAGCTGGAACAGACGGCAATAAGATTAAAAGCTTACCGCAATTCAATTGCATTATATCAAAAAAGAAATATTCTTCCATTAATTAATATTGATCAGATAAATGGTGTTGTAAGTGATCATCGAAAGGTTAAAATTGATGATTTCATCGGTAGAGCCAGGTTTTATCTGCCCAATATATTAAAAGCTAATGATTCGATAATTAATCCAAACCTTTATATATCACTTTGTGATAGTCAGGAAAAGTTGATAACAGTTAGTGAAGATGTAAGGCGTATTAATAATATTTCAGGTGTTGCAAAAATTCTTGTTACCAAAGGTTTAGCTAAGCCTTTTTTCAATTCATCTTTATTGAGTGATTTTGATGCAGTACTTGTGGCTGATGAAGTTGACGAAATATCATGGGATTTATTGGCACAGGCTTTATTTGGTGGCATTAGTGTAAGTGGAATCAATTTAAAGGCCAGTCATCTTACCGATTTTGGTTTCCACAATGCTGTTATCTCAAAAAGCAGATTGGCATTTTCGTTGCCGGAAGTAGTAGGTATGGCAAGAGATACACTTAAAAAGGTTGATAAAATTATATCCAAAGCAATTTTAGAAAAAGCAACTCCGGGAGCCCAGTTATTAATTGCTCGTGGCGGTGATGTTATATGGCAAAAATCATATGGATATCATACCTATTCTAAGAAGATAAAGACTAAAAATGAAGATCTTTATGATGTAGCATCCGTTACAAAATTATGCGCCAGCTTACCAATCATCATGGATATGTATGAAAAGGGAATGATTAAATTAAATGATTCTTTGATACATTATCTTCCGGGTATTGATACAACAGATAAAAAAGATATCATCATTAAAGATCTTTTGTTACATCAAGCCGGATTGGTAAGTTTTATACCTTTTCATAGAAATGCGATAGATGAGGAGTCATTAAATGACCATTCGTTGTATAGCAGGCATTATTCTTCAACATACAATATAAAATTGGACCAATGGTTTTATCAGAATAGGAATGCCAAATACCGAAAAGATGTTTTTCAGAATTTACAAGATTCGGTTTTTGATATTCAAGTGAGTAAACATTTGTTTATGAATCACAACTATATAGATTCGATGAAGGCCATGGTTTACAATTCAAAGCTTAATGAAAAAAAGAATTATCTATATAGTGATGTTGGATATCATTTTCTGCATTTAATAATGGATGCTAAGTTGAAAATTCCAATTGATGAGTATTATTATTCTCATTTTACCAATCGACTGGGAATTAACAGGATCTTATATAATCCATTAAACAAATTTAGCACTGATGTAATTATACCAACCGAAAATGATAAATCTTTCAGAAGAGAGCTTTTACATGGATATGTGCATGACCAGGGTGCAGCAATGATTGGAGGTGTAGCAGCAAACGCAGGGATTTTTGCCAACTCTGCAGATTTAGCCATCTTTTCACAAATGCTGCTTAATAAAGGTGAGTATGGAGGTAAAAAATACTTTAAACCGGAAACAATCGAATATTTTACCTCCATGCAAGATTCACTAAACCGAAGAGGTTTGGGAGTTGATAAACCGGAACTAGACCCGGAAAAACAAAGTCCCGCTTCTTTGTTAGTTTCGCCATCATCTTACGGTCATACAGGTTTTACCGGAACTATGGTATGGATTGATCCTGAATACCAACTGATTTATATCTTTTTGTCCAATCGTATTCATCCTGATTCCTATAATAAAAAGTTAACTGAATTAAATGTACGAACAGATATTCAGGATATTATTTATAAGTCAATCATAAGTAATTGATCTTAATCTTCAAATATTAATTGAAATTCGTTTTATCTTATCGTAATTTGTTAATACAATAAAGATTTGATCTTGGATCTGGTTTAATAAAAATATTAAATAATAATTAAACGAAAGCTTTCGAAAGCTTATTAAAAATAGTTAAAAGGTTATTAAATCTTTGTTTATCGTTATTTTTAATCAATTTAAATTATAAATTTGCAATCTATCAAAAAGGACAATCACATTAACATTTAATGTTATGATAGTAAAATTTAATCAGAAGATTTCACCAGCCGGTAAATTTAAAAATGAAGGCTACCACGATGATCCGTATCTGAGATCATTAATAACGAAACATGAGAAAATTGCCACTAAAATCTATGGATCTTCAACAGAGGGATCAAAAGCTTTGGCATCAGAGATAGCTTCGATTATTAAAATTAAGGAGCTTGAAGGAAAGAAGTGTGTGTTAGGTTTAGCTGTTGGTTCTGCACCCAGCGAGGTCTATGATGAGTTGGTAAGCATGCACAAGAAAGAAGGTTTAAGCTTTAAAAATGTGATTGTATTTAATGTGATGGAGTATTATCCAATTGCTCCAAATGCATTGCAAAGTTTCAGCAGAAACATTAAGGAGAAATTTTACGATCGTATTGATATTCCAAAGGAAAATATTTTTGAACTTGATTCGACGATTCCTCAGGAAAGTATTTATAAATTCTGCCGTGGATTTGAGGAGCAAATCGATAAAGTTGGCGGAATTGACATGCAGATTCTTGGTGTTGGTGGTACAGGTCATATTGGTTTAAATGAACCTGGCTCATCCTTTAATTCACTAACTAGAATTGTTTCACTGGATGATATTACAAGAACTGTAGCGGCTTCGGATTTCTTTGGAAAGGATAATGTACCTCGTAAAGCAATTACAATGGGAGTAGCCACCATTATGAAGGCAAAACGTGTTCGTATTTTGGCTTGGGGTGAGGGTAAAGCTGATATTATTCAAAAAACTGTTGAGGGCGCTATTACTGAAGAAGTACCTTCTTCATTTTTACAACGCCACAAAAATTGCCATGTTATTGTTGATGAGGCAGCCGGTAATGAGCTTACCAGAGTTAAAACACCATGGTTAATTGATAGTGTAGTTTGGGACGATCGGTTAGTGAAAAAAGCGGTTGTTTGGTTGTGTCAAAAAGTGAATAAGCCCATTCTTAAGTTGACAGATCGAGACTACAATGATAATGGCATGGGTGATATCATTGCTGAAAAAGGATCAGCATATCAAATTAATATTCGCATTTTTAATGAACTTCAGCATACAATTTCAGGTTGGCCTGGAGGTAAGCCAAATGCCGATGATACCTATCGCCCGGAAAGAAAATCACCAGAGAAGAAAAGGGTTATAATCTTTAGCCCACACCCTGATGATGATGTAATTTCTATGGGAGGAACGATGTTGCGTTTGGTTGATCAGGGGCATGATGTTCATGTAGCATATCAGGTTTCTGGTAACCTCGCTGTATCAGATGATGATGTTCTTCGCTACATCGACTTTATTGGTGCTTATGCTCGTGGATTAAAAGTTGAAACTAAAGAAATAGAGGCAGAACACGAGAAAATACGAAAGTTCATTGCCAACAAAAAGCATGACCAGATTGATTTGCCTGAAATACGTAGGATAAAGAGTTTGATCCGTGTTGGTGAGGCTAAAGCAGGCTGTCGTTATGCAAACGTAAAAGCTGAAAATGTTCATTTCCTGAATCTTCCATTTTATGAAACCGGAGGAGTTGAGAAAAAGCCAATTGGTAAAGAAGATGTGAAAATCATTGTAGAAATGATCAAAGAAGTAAAACCACATCAGATTTATGCGGCAGGTGATTTATCAGATCCTCATGGAACTCACCGCGTTTGTCTGGATGCAATCTTTCAGGCAATCGATATTCTTAAGAAGGAAGAGTGGATGAAGGATTGTTGGGTATGGTTATATCGTGGAGCATGGCACGAATGGGAAATTCATAATATTGAAATGGCAGTTCCTATTAGTCCGGATGAATTAATGCGTAAGCGTAATGCGATATTTAAGCATCAATCACAAAAGGATGGGGCAATGTTCCTGGGAGGAGATAGTCGTGAGTTCTGGCAGAGGGCTGAAGATCGAAACAGAGGAACTGCTCAGTTGTATAACGACTTGGGAATGGCAGAATATGAAGCCTTTGAAGCCTTTGTGCGTTACGAATTTTTATAGTGTTTAGATTAATGATAAATTGAAAACAGGTGTTGGTTATACTTCACCTGTTTTTTTATCTAACATCGACATGATGTAGCTTCAATAAAGTATTTGTATATCTTTGGGGCAAATAAAAATTAAACAAATGAATAAGAAATTGATTTCTAAACTGATGATGGCTGGTGCAATCGCATTTGGCGTTATCTCTTGTGAGCAGGGGGGGAATAATGAGCCTGCAAAATTAAATGCTTTTCAGGATAGTTTGAGTTATAGTTATGGTATCTTAATTGCAAATCAATTAACAAATATTGAAGGATTAGATGCTGAGATGGTAGCTGCCGGTGTTCGTGAGCAATTGAATAAGAATGGTCAATTAACTCCACAACAGGCAAACGATGTATTATCCTATGAGATGAGAAAAGAAGGAGAGGACTTTTTAGCTGAGAATGCCAAGAAAGAAGGCGTAATTGTAACTGAAAGTGGCTTGCAATATAAGATTTTGGAAGAAGGTTCAGGTAGAATCCCTACTGCTACAAATACTGTAAAAGTGCATTATACTGGTACTTTGGTTGATGGTACTAAATTTGATAGTTCGGTTGATCGTGGTGAACCAGCTGAGTTTCCTCTTAACCGCGTTGTTGCAGGTTGGACAGAAGGATTTCAACTGTTAAAAGAAGGAACAAAAGCTATCTTGTATATTCCTTATGATTTAGGATATGGACCAAGAGGTTCTCAAGGTGTAATTCCTCCATATGCAACATTAATTTTTGAAGTTGAATTGATTGAGATAGTTGATTAATTATCTCATTGCACAAAATATAGAACGGGCCTTTGCGCCCGTTTTTTTTATAATAAATATTGCCAAAACAAATATTCAGGATCCGTTTTGTCAAATCCTTCACTTAGATATAAACTCTGAGCTACGGGATTGTCAGTCCTGACCTCTAGGGTGATTTTGCAGCATTTACTTTTTAGTGCAACATCTTTGACAGCACTCATTAGTTTTCTGCCAAAACCTTTACCTCTCTCAGATTTAAGAATGATAAAATCATGAATATTTAGAAGTGGGGCTGCCTTAAATGTAGAGAAAGCATAAAAACAATTAGCTAACCCAACATAGTTATTCTCTTCTTTAAGTATGACGCCGCAATAATTGCTTTGCTTTTTTAGACCTTCTTTCATCAATTCAAAAAGATCTTCACCTAAAGTAGTCTCTGAACCCATCGGGTCTTGCATGTATGCATTCATAAGCAAGAAAAGAGCATTCTGGTGCTCTTTCTTAGTTATATCTACAATTTCGTATGTTGGTAAATCGGTATTCATATTTTGTACAAATTAGACTTTAAATCTCCAGGCATCAATTTCGTATTTTTTTATACGAGTACCTAACATTCTTTCGGTAATTTGTAATACTTCTGCAGCCTTGGTAATGTTTCCTTTGGTTGTGGTAAGAGCATCGCGTATTAATTGCTTTTCAACTTGCTCAATTATGGGAACCATGCCACCTTCAATTTGAGTGTTGGTTGAATCGGCTGTTTGAAGAGTAGGAGGTAAGTCGTAACTATGAATTACATCATCCTTACACATAATACAGGCTCTTTCAATAACATTTTCCAATTCACGAATATTCCCCGGCCAGCGATGTACCATTAGCATGTTTATGGCTGAAGTAGTTATTCGTTTAATGGTTCTTCCATTCTTTTTGTTAAACTTATCTATAAAGTGGTCAACCAAAATTGGAATATCATCACGCCTTTCTCTTAATGGAGGTATGAATATTGGGAATACGTTTATACGATAATATAAATCTTCACGATATTCTCCTTTTTCAATAAGTTCTTCGAGATTACGGTTAGTTGCTGCAACTATGCGAACATCTGATTTTATTGTTTCAGAACCGCCTATTCGCTCAAATTCTCTTTCCTGTATTACACGTAATAACTTTACTTGGGTAGGAAGAGGTAGGTCTCCAATTTCATCTAAGAATATGGTTCCACCATGTGCCAATTCAAACCTGCCTTTTCGCTGCTGGTCAGCACCTGTAAATGCACCCTTCTCGTGACCAAATAACTCACTTTCGATTAATGACTCAGGTAAAGCAGAACAGTTAACTTTAATAAGATTTTTATTTTTTCTGTTACTGTTATTATGAATGGCTTCTGCAAACAGCTCCTTACCAATACCACTTTCACCACGTAGTAATACTGTACTATTAGTTTGAGCAACACGGTTAACTAAGGCAAACAGGTCTTTCATTTTACCAGAGTTGCCGATAATATTATGTCGATTGGTTTCTTTGATCTGATCCTGTAGATTTCTATTCTCTTCACGTAAACGCTCAAGCTCCTCCATCTTAGCTTGTTTGTAACGAGCTGTTTTAGCAATCATTGAGCCTATGATGCTCAGAAGTTGAATGTCTTCAGACCCTTCTATTTTTGGGTTAAAAACTTTTATAACACTTAAAGCTCCCGATACAATATTGTCAAGCAATAAAGGAACACATATATATGTAAGTTCTTGTCCGTCTTTGGTGAGCTCAGATTTTGTTTTATTGATGAATAGTTTAGATTTAGATATTTCAGGTATTACAACTGGTTTTGCTAATTCAATAACTTTACCAATAATACCTTCACCTAAATTGTATTTTCCTCTTGCTTTTTGAGATTCGCTTAATCCATAAGAGGCTTTAATTAATATTTGTTGATTTTCGCGGTTAAAAATTGTTACAAAGCTTCTTTCGGCATTAAGGTGTTTAACTAAAGAAGCCATAATGGGGGTTAGGTCATTATTTAATTCTTTACTTTCAAGCAATCGCTGGCTGATATCAAATAATAATGTTAACTCTTTGAATCCATAACATTCATCACCAACTTTTCTACATCTGAATTCCATAGGCCTTGTTGTCGTGGTTGTATTAATATGTCAAAAATACAAATTTATCAACATAACCCCTTTAAATTGTAGCTAAAAACAGTTAATTTATAATAATTATAAATTTAAACCCTTTAAAAAGTAGTTAATTGTAAGTTTTGTATTGATTTTCTCTATTGTATATTGAACTTTATTTATTAATGTCCAAAGAATTTATATCAATAATAACGTTTTAGGGTTTATGTTAAATTATTGATAGATGGATCACTCTGGTCAAATTTGGCTACCGTATTTTTATTGTTTTTAATATGGATTAAAGTTATAATTATAAGGCTCAATTTATTGTTCTGATGTTATCATATTTAAATGTCTTTTTGTTTATTTTATCAAATATATATTTGAACAAAACAGTTGGGTAGTCGTTTGAATGGTATTGTTTAAAGCTAAATTTAATGAAGAAAACAGGTGTATTATTAGTTAATTTAGGAACTCCTGATAGTTTTGCAAGAAAGGATGTTAAAAAATATCTGGCCGAATTTTTAATGGATGGTCGTGTTATTGATATACCATATTGGAAACGGTTTTTATTAGTGAGGGGAATAATAGCTCCTTTTCGATCAAAAAAAGTATCCATAGAATATAAAAAGTTGTGGTTGGATAATGGATCACCGCTTTTAGTTTATGGAAGAGAATTAACTGAGAAAGTGAAGAATTTATTTTTACTGAATTCAGCTAATATTGAAGTTGAGCTTGCAATGAGATATCAAAGTCCATCGATTGAATCAGCTCTAAATAATCTTAAACATAAAACAGTTGACCGAATTATCGTTTTTCCTTTATTTCCTCAATATGCATCAGCAACTATTGGCTCTGTAGCTCAAAAAGTAATGGAAATTATCTCTAAATGGGAAGTAATACCATCTATTGATTTTATAAATGATTATCATGAGGATTCAGAATATATTGAAGCATTTGCCAAAAAGGTAAGTAATGACGTAGCTAAGATTAATCCCGAACATATTTTATTTAGTTACCATGGTATACCAGAAAGACATCTTGAAAATATACAGAAACAAAATTCTAATCTTTGTAATTGGCCTGAATGCAATTGTGGTGTTAAAAATGAAGTCAAAAGATTTTGTTACAGGTCTGCATGCTTTAATACAACCAGATTGATTGCTGATAAAGCTTCCTTGACCAATAATACCTTTTCTACTTCGTTTCAAAGCAGGTTAGGTAAGTCGCCATGGATTAAACCGTATACTGATGTTACAGTAGAAGAATTGGCGCGTAAAGGAATTAAAAACTTATTGGTTGTTTCTCCTTCTTTTGTAGCGGACTGTTTGGAGACAACGCTTGAGATTGGAGAACAGTATAAAGAACTTTTTATGGAAAAGGGAGGGGAAAAGTTTGCCTTTACTCAAAGCTTAAACGCTGATACAAGTTGGGCTGAAGCAATTTATAATATTATTAATAAAAGAATATAGTTTTAATGCTGTATTAAATTATAATGGTTTTCGTAAAAGTAGAAAAAAGATGGTAGCCGTTGCTATCATCTTTTTTATATAACTCAAATTTATAAAAAAATCTATTGAGCTTAATTCAAAACCTATGCCAAATTAGTTGACAAAAATTTATTAAAGTTGATTAGTGAAATTATATCAATAGAAATATTATTAAATTAAATAATTATACATCTTGAGAGGTGGAAAATTTAGGGATCGTAAACATTTTACTTTCTCTAAGTATTTATAATTGTTTATTGCTAAAAAGATTATCATTTTTCAGCTTAGGTTAATTGTCTTCTTTATTCAATTTAAATAAGTATAGTTGTATTGAATATTATTTTTACAGATAGATTATTGACTTATACATCAATAAATGTTATATTAAGTTTATGAATTGCTTTTAAACCCTTCCTAAACTTAATAAAATGAGTATTTTATATCAGAAACATTCCCGGTTTTCTAAATCAATACTTATACGCAATTTTAAAGGCGAAGTAGATGTTTATGAGATTATAAATTCCTGGGAATATTTGCGAAACGAAAGTCTTTTGACACATCAGTTAAAGGGTGTTATCAATAATCTGACAGATTGTGATTTGGTAATGGACTTAAACTCCTTTAAACTATTAATGTCGTACTTAAATCAACATGAGTGCTTCTCTTCTATAAAATTAGCTGTTGTTTGTGATAAACCTAAATCAACTGTTTACCCAACGTTAGGAGCAGAGAAAGAAAGTAAACTAAAAATTAAACCATTCTCAACTGTAGATGCAGCAGTTCAATGGATTATACTTTAAGTGGTTGAAGCTGCATTATAGTTTATCTTGCAGTATAATTTTAAAAACCTACCTTAGGGTTGAATACTTATAGTAGTTAACCATGTATGTAATTTCAACCGAGAAAAGTAAATTAGATATAGATATGATTGTTCAATACCTTTCAGAAGTCTCATATTGGGCTCAGGGTAGGACAAAAGATATGATTCAGGAATCTATAAATAATTCATTATGTTACGGTATTTATAAAGATGATAAGCAAATTGGCTTTGCTCGGGTTATTACCGATTTTGTTGTTTTTGGATGGTTGTTAGATGTTTTTATATTGCCCGGATATCAAGGTGGTGGAGTTGGTAAGTATTTATTGAACTCAATAATGGAGGATGAAAAATTGATTAAGATTAAGCGTTGGCGCTTGGCTACCGCAGATGCTCATGGATTTTATGAGCAATTTGGATTCAAGACTCCTGCTAATCCTGAATATATAATGGAAAAATAGCTTTTTAGTGGTGCCTTTAATCAGTATTCTTACATTACACAAATCTATAGGTATCTACTTGAAAAAAGGAGATGGTTAAATCTATGATTGTTTATGCCTCCAACTTATATATAGGAGATAAATGTTATTACAACAATGTTTTTAGTTTTATAAAATTCATCAGAAGTAATAAAGTTGGTGATTATTTCTTCAATCCTATTACTTGATCTGTTTTGTTATTCGCTTAAATTATAATATTCAGATATTAAAATTTCACTAAATAATATCGATTTAGTCTATTAAATCATTTATTAGGACACTTTTTATTCTTTGAAATAGCATACGACTTTAAGTTTTTCTTTTTTAAGGTTTATCTCAATCTATCTTCGTTTTAATTAACCTTAAATTAAATGTGATTTTTACACTAAATGTAACATTAATGTGTTTTTATAAAAGTTACATGTTAATTTAAGGGGGTTAAAATCAAATAAATACATATTTTTTACTTCAAATGTTGCTTTTGAATGGGGGTTCTACATAAATGTAGGAAAAATAGCCTGTGCCAAAACATCGAAAAAATATTTTCAAAAAATTATAATGCAGAATATCAGCTAGATAGTGTCTTTTTGTGCTAGTTCTTCACATTATGATTTTTGTCATTGGCACATTGTGTGCTTTGACTCTTGCAAATAATAACCATTAAATATTAAGAGTCATGAGAAAAGTTGCAATTTACGGAAAAGGAGGAATTGGTAAATCTACCACTACTCAAAACACAGTAGCAGGTCTTGTTGAAATGGGTAAAAACGTAATGGTAGTTGGATGTGACCCTAAAGCAGATTCAACACGTTTATTACTTGGTGGCTTGGCACAAAAAACTGTATTGGATACACTTCGTGAAGAAGGTGAAGATGTAGAATTGGATGATGTAGTAAAAAGAGGATACGGACAAGTTCGATGTGTTGAGTCAGGAGGTCCAGAACCAGGAGTAGGATGTGCTGGTCGTGGTATCATTACTTCAATTAACCTGTTGGAACAATTAGGTGCATGGGATGAGAAATTCGAAACTGAATACACTTTCTATGATGTATTAGGTGATGTTGTATGTGGAGGTTTCGCAATGCCTATTCGTGATGGTAAAGCTGAAGAAATTTACATTGTAGTATCTGGTGAGATGATGGCAATGTATGCTGCAAACAACATTTGTAAAGGTATTAAAAAGTATGCTCAAGCTGGTACAGTACGTTTAGGTGGTTTGATCTGTAACTCACGTAAAGTTGACAACGAAAGAGAAATGATCGAGCAGTTGGCTAAACAAATTGGTACTCAAATGATCCACTTCGTACCTCGTGATAACATGGTTCAGCAAGCTGAGATTAACAGAAAGACTGTTATTGAATTTGCTCCTGAGCATACACAAGCTGACGAATACCGTGCTTTAGCAAAAGCAATTGATGCAAACGAAATGTTTGTTATTCCTGAGCC
Source organism: uncultured Carboxylicivirga sp. (assembly GCF_963674565.1). Taxonomy (NCBI): domain Bacteria; kingdom Pseudomonadati; phylum Bacteroidota; class Bacteroidia; order Marinilabiliales; family Marinilabiliaceae; genus Carboxylicivirga; species uncultured Carboxylicivirga sp. Next base: position 1,382,741 of record NZ_OY771430.1, on the reverse strand, counting down.
TCTTGAAATCGAAGAGCTTGAGAAGTTATTGATCGATTACGGTATTGCTAACTAATTAAAACCTTTTACAGGTTGTGCTAAATTAAACTCAGACAAAATAACTACTAAAGAGAATCGACTATGTTAATGATAAAAGCGATAATTCGCCCAGAAAAAACAAGTAAAGTGTTAAAAGCTTTGTTCGAAGCTGGTTACATAGCTGTTACAAAAATGCCTGTTGTAGGTCGTGGTAAGCAGCGAGGAATCAAAATTGGTGATGTTACCTATGATGAGCTTCCAAAAGAAATGCTAATAATGGTGGTAAAAGACGAAGATAAAGACTTTGCAGTTACTACAATTATGGAGGCTGCCCGCACTGAGCCTAAAGGTGCTTTCGGAGACGGTAAGATATTTATTTCTCCTGTTGACGAATCGTACACTATCAGTAGAGGTACTAAGGAACTTTAATCAATTAACCTGATTCTATGTAACTAACCGAAAGAGGTGCCAGGTACAATTCCTCTTTACAAGCTAAAGAAAAGTGCTGATTTCGGTAAGTTTCATATGACCATTAAAAAACTAAGCAGATGAAATGTGTAATGGCCATAATTCGCATCGATAAGATGAACGAAACCAAAAGAGCTTTAAGAGATGCAGGTATCACTTCAATGACAGCATCAGGAAAAGTTTTTGGAAGAGGAAAAGGCTTATGGGATGCAAAAGTAATTGAAGGAGCTAAAAATGATACTCCTGAGGCACTGGAACTACTGGGTAAAGAACCGCGTCTACGTCCACAAAGGGTAATACAAATAATTATTCCTAACAGTAAAGTGGAAACATGTGTTGAAACAATTATCGAAGCCAATCAAACTCCTTCTCCAGGTGATGGTAAAATATTCGTTCTTCCAGTTAGCGAATCCATCAGAGTTAGAACAGGTGAAAGAGGTGATTCAGTGTTGGACATTTAAAAAAAGAGTGCAATGGTAAAAAAGAAAGATATCACAAAAGGATTACCTGATCCATCCCCACTTATGGATGAGATCCTGGCAAAATACCCTACAAAAATTGCTAAGAAGCGTAAGAAAGGGATGGTAATTAACGATCCTTCTGAAGAACAAGAAATTCAGGCTAACATTCGTACTATTCCTGGTATTATTACTCAAAGAGGATGTACTTACGCAGGTTGTAAAGGGGTAGTATTAGGACCTACACGAGATATTATTAATCTGGTACATGGTCCAATCGGATGTAGTTTCTACGCATGGTTGACCCGTCGTAACCAAACCCGTCCAGCTGAGGGAGAAGATAACTTCATGATGTACGCTTTCTCAACTGATATGCAAGATGAGAACATCGTATTCGGTGGAGAGGCAAAATTAAAAGATGCTATCCGCGAAGCAATGGAAATTTTCAACCCTAAAGCGATAGGTATTTTCTCAACTTGTCCGGTAGGTTTGATTGGTGATGATGTTCATGCTGTAGCTCGTGAAATGAAAGCAGAAACAGGAATCAACATCTTTGGTTTTAGTTGTGAAGGATACCGCGGTGTATCACAGTCTGCTGGTCACCATATTGCAAACAACCAGGTATTTAAAAACGTTGTAGGTCTTAATGATCGCGATCGTAAAGGTAAATTCCAGATTAACCTGTTAGGTGAATATAATATTGGTGGTGATGCTTTTGAATTAGAACGTTTGTTTGAAGAAGCTGGTATTGAGTTACTATCTACTTTCTCAGGAAACTCTACCATCAAAAGTATGGAATATTCGCACACTGCAGACTTAAACCTTGTAATGTGTCACCGTTCTATTAACTACATCGCTGAGATGATGGAGACAAAATACGGTATTCCATGGTTCAAAGTTAACTTCATTAGTGCTGAAGGTACTGCTAAGTCACTTCGTAAAGTAGCTGAGTTCTTCGATGATGCTGAACTAACAGCTAAAGTAGAAGAGATTATTGCAAGAGAAATGGCTAAAGTTGAAGCTGTTAAAGCAGCTGTGAAGCCAAAAACAGAAGGTAAACTAGCCATGATGTTCGTTGGAGGATCTCGTGCTCACCACTACCAGGATCTTTTCAATGAGCTAGGTGTTACTACCGTATCAGCAGGTTACGAGTTTGCTCACCGCGATGACTACGAAGGACGTCACGTGATTCCAGACATAAAAATTGATGCAGATTCACGTAACATCGAAGAAATTACAGTTACCAAAGATGAAGAGCTTTTCCGCGACGATCTTGTTGCTAAGAAAAAAGCTATGGAAGGAAAAGGTATGGAATTCAGCGATTATGTTGGAATGATGCCTGAAATGAAAAAGAATTCATTGGTAATTGATGATGTTAACCATTGGGAAACTGAAAAGTTAATTGAGTTCTACAAGCCAGACATGTTCTGTGCAGGGATTAAAGAAAAATATGTGGTTCAGAAATTAGGGGTGCCTTTGAAGCAGTTACACTCTTATGATTATGGTGGTCCATATGCCGGATTTGAAGGTGCTATCAACTTCTATAATGAAATGGAAAGAATGTTAGGTACTGATATTTGGAAAATGGTTGATGCACCATGGAAATCAGAACCAGAGATTGTAGGTAGTTTCGCTTTTAACGGATAGGAGGATACAATATGTTATTACGTCATACAACAGATAAAGTAAAAGAAAGAAAGGCTTTAACCGTAAACCCGGCTAAAACTTGTCAGCCGGTTGGAGCCATGTACGCAGCCCTTGGTATTCATGGATGTTTACCACATAGCCACGGTTCTCAAGGATGTTGCTCATACCACAGAAGTGCCTTAACACGTCACTATAAAGAGCCAGTAATGGCTGCCACCAGTTCATTTACCGAAGGTTCTTCTGTATTTGGTGGACAAAGTAACCTATTGCAAGCGATTGGTAATATCTTCCAAATTTATGAGCCAGATATTATTGCTGTTCACTCAACTTGTTTATCAGAAACTATTGGTGATGACCTTGCTCAAATTGTAACAAAGGCTCGTACTGACGGTAAAGTACCTGAAGGTAAGCATGTAATTCAAGCTCCAACACCTAGTTATGTAGGTAGTCACGTTACTGGTTACGCTAACATGTTGGAAGGTATTGTAAAATATTTCCCTACAAAAACTGATAAACTGATCAATCAGATCAACTTATTATCAGGATGGGTAGAGCCTTCAGATATGAAAGAGTTGAAGCGTATCATGGGCTTGATGAAAGTAAACAATGTATTGTTACCTGATACTTCTGATGTGTTGGATACTCCAATGACCGGCAAATACACCATGTATCCAAAAGGAGGAACTACCATTCCTGAAATGGTAAGTATGGGTGACAGTCTTCATACTTTAGCTCTTGGAGAGTGGGCAACCAATAAAGCTGCTATTGCTTTGGATAACAACTGTAAAGTAGCCTTTACTCAGGAGGATCTGCCAATCGGTATCAAGGCGACAGACCGTTTCATTCAAGCGCTATCTAAAGTAGCTGGTGTTTCTGTACCAGAATCAATCAGCGACGAGCGTGGTAAGCTAATGGATTTAATCACTGATATGCACCAATATCTTTACGGTAAGCGTGTAGCCCTATTTGGCGATCCTGATCAATTAATTCCATTGACAGAGTTCTTATTAGATATGGATATGAAACCTGTATACATCGTGTCTGGTACTCCTGGTAAGAAATTCGACAAACGCATGAGCGCATTGCTAAGCGAGCGTTGCCCAGAAGCTAAATTTAAAAATGGACCACAAGCTGATATGTTCCTGTTACACCAATGGATTAAAGAAGAAGGAGTTGATTTGTTAATGGGTAATACATACGGTAAGTATATTGCTCGCGATGAAAACATTCCTTTCGTTAGAATGGGATTCCCCATCCTTGATCGCGTTGGACACAGTTACTTCCCAACTTTAGGTTACATGGGTGGTATCCGAATCTTAGAAAAGATGCTTAACGAGATCATGAGCTACCAGGATGCTACTTGTCCTGATGAAAAAGTAGAATTGGTTATGTAATTGCAAATTTTTGAGCCTATACTAATAATGCATTGATGAGGAGGAGCAGGAGAAGTTTTTCTCTACCTTTTATGACACATTCCAGTTTTTAAATATTCGTCTCCTGCTTCCTTTCTTCGTCAATTCATTATCTCATCAAACAAAAAAGTTTGTTTGAATAAACTAAAAAAATACCGGAAAGAAGATAGCCCACAAATTTTGAAATGTGTCTGCTTAACATTCTCTCTATTATTGATTGACCTTTGTAATGCATTTACACCATTTACTCTTGACATTTCAAAAGGGCTGCTTCACCGGTTAAATAAAAGAAAATTAACCTATAAAAATGACGACGATGGAAAGGTTAATAAAAGAAAGAGATAATCAAATTCATACCATAGGAAGCTCAAAGCATGAAGTTGCCTGCGAAAAGAAAAGTCTGGCAGGTAGTGTTAGTCAAAGAGCTTGTGTTTTCTGTGGATCAAGGGTAGTACTTTACCCAATTGCTGATGCTTTACATTTAATTCATGGTCCTATCGGGTGTGCGGCCTACACCTGGGATATACGTGGAGCAATGTCATCAGGACCTCAATTACACCGCCTTAGTTTCTCAACCGACCTTAGAGAAAAAGATGTAGTTTTTGGTGGTGAACCTAAACTTAAGAAAGCCTTAACAGAACTTATTGAAGCCTATAAGCCAAAAGCTGCTTTTGTATACTCTACCTGTATTGTGGGTGTAATTGGCGATGATGTGGAAGCTATTTGTCGCGAAGTATCAAAAGAGCAGGGTATTGATGTGATACCTGTAATGGCAGAAGGTTTTAAGGGTACAAAAAAAGATGGTTATAAAGCGGCATGTGATGCTTTATCAACATTGGTTGGTACCGATAATGATTACAAAGCTCCTGAATACAGTATTAATATTCTGGGTGATTTTAACCTTGCTGGTGAGCTTTGGATTTTAAAAGATTATTACGAAAGAATAGGGGTTAATATCATTACATGTCTTACAGGTGATGGTAGAATAAACGAAATACGTAAAGCTCATAAAGCTTCTTTAAATGTTGTGCAATGTTCAGGTTCGATGATGCACCTGGCTAAAGAGATGAAAGAGAAATACGGTATTCCGTTTAAGAAAGTATCCTATTTTGGTATAGAAGATATGTCAGAAGCCTTGTACGAAGTAGCAACTTTCTTTAAGAATGAAGAGATGCTTAATAAAGCCCGTACTTTGGTTTCAAATGAAATACAAGAGCTGATTCCTGCTCTTGAACCATATAAAAAGAAATTAACCGGTAAAAAAGCTGCCATTTATGTAGGTGGGGCTTTTAAAGCTATCAGTCTTGTAAAGGCCTTGCGATTGCTGGGAATGGAAACTGCAGTGGTTGGTTCGCAGACCGGAAATCAGGATGATTATAACCTGTTAACCAAACTTTGCGACAAGGGTACTGTAATTGTTGATGACTCAAACCCAAATGAGTTATCAGAATTTGTAAAAGAAAAAGGAGTTGACTTATTCATTGGAGGTGTTAAAGAACGCCCCATAGCTTATAAACTGGGACTAGGATTTTGCGATCATAATCATGAGCGCAAAGAAGCCTTAGCCGGATACGAAGGAATGCTAAATTTTGCCAAAGAAGTACATGCATCAGTGTGTAGTCCAGTTTGGCAGTTTTTCAACAGACCATCATCAACCACTGAAAATGAATAGCTATGGATAAGTTACCCAGATTAAAAGATATACGCCCATTTGTATCAACCCGTAACGCATGTAAATTGTGTTCTCCGTTGGGCGCCAGTATTGCCTTAAAAGGCATTGAAGGATGTGTTCCTGTTATCCACGGATCACAAGGGTGTGCCACATACATCCGTCGTTATATGATTAGTCATTACAAGGAGCCTGTAGATATTGCTTCATCTAACTTTAGTGAAGAAACTACCATTTTTGGTGGAGCTGAAAACCTGAGAGTTGCATTAGATAACGTAATTGGTCAATATAAGCCAAAAGCTGTTGGGGTTGCAACAACCTGTTTAAGTGAAACAATTGGTGAGGATGTTGAGCTGATGCTGAATCACATCAAAGGCATGACTAATGATGAGGAATGGCCTGACTTGTTTACAGTGTCTACACCAAGTTACCAAGGTACTCATATGGATGGTTTTCACGCCACTATTTTACAAATGGTAAAAAACTATGCCAAGGATAACATTAAAAACGAAAAAGTTAATGTTTTACCTAACCTGGTTTCACCTGCTGATATCCGTCATCTTAAGGAGATATTTGCCGATTGTGGATTAGATGCAACTATTTTACCTGATTATTCAGATACTTTGGATAACGGTGCATGGGATAAATACTACAGAGTACCTAAAGGTGGAACGCCAATAAAAGATTTGAAACTATGTGGTGGAGCTAAAGCTACCTTCGAAATGGGTGAGTTTACAAAGGTTAGTGCAGGTAAAAATACCAGTGGAAACCTTAGTGCAGCTGCCTGGCTTGAGAAAGAACATGGAGTTGCTAAGTATCAAAGTATACTACCTATTGGTGTAAAGGCTACCGATGTTTTATTCAATAATATAGCCACCGTAAGTGGTAAAGAAACTCCTGAAAAATATCAGGCTCAAAGAGCTCGTTTACTGGATTCATATGCCGATGGACATAAATATGTTTTTGGAAAAAAAGCCATTGTTTATGGCGAGGAAGATTTAGTATTGGGCATCTGTGCATTTCTTGATGAAATAGGAGTGGAAGTGATTTTAGCTGCAAGTGGAGCTAATAATAACCTCACCGAAAGATTAAAGCACCATTGTCCTTCAAACGCTGAAACAATAAAGGTTATGTCTGATTCTGATTTTGAGCAAATCAATGAACAGGCCCACGAGTTGAAACCAGATTTTATTGTTGGTAACAGTAAAGGCTATTACATAGCCAGAGAACTTGAAATACCTATTATTCGGGTTGGATTTCCAATTCATGACCGTTTGGGCGGACAGCGAATAAAACATCTGGCATACGAAGGAACGCAGGAATTATTCGATCGAATTGTGAATTCATTGATTGAGTACAAGCAGGATAATTCACCAATAGGATATAAATACATTTAAAAAACGATTATAAACCTCTTTAAATATACTCTCATGAAAGATTTTTCTAAACATCCGTGTTTTAATAAGGGAGCGCATCATACTAATGCAAGGGTTCATTTGCCTGTAGCACCTCAATGTAATGTGAAGTGTAACTACTGCAATCGTAAGTTCGACTGTGTAAATGAGAGTAGACCCGGAGTTACCAGTAATGTTCTACAGCCGGAACAAGCTCTGGAATATGTAAAGAAGTTAAAGAATATTATGCCCGAACTTACAGTGGTTGGTATCGCTGGGCCTGGTGATCCGTTTGCCAATGCGGAGAAAACCATGAAAACACTTCGCTTAGTGAAGGAAGAATTTCCGGATATGTTGCTTTGTGTTTCTACCAATGGGTTAAATGTAGGACCTTACATTGACGAATTGAAAGAGCTGGATGTATCTCACGTAACCGTTACTTTAAATAGTTTCCGTCCTGAAACATTAGAGAAAATATATGGATGGGTACGTTACGATAAAAGAGGTTATTTCGGTAAAAGTGCAGGAGAAGTTCTTTTAGAGAACCAATTGGCAGCCATTAAAAAGATGAAATCTTTAGACATGGTTGTAAAAGTAAATTCGATTGTTATTCCTGGTATTAATGATCATGAAATAGAAGAAGTAGCAGAAAAAATTGCGGAACTGGGAGTGGATCTGATGAATACAATTCCTTTGTTTCCGGTTAAAGATACGCCATTCGAGGACTTAAAAGAACCATCGTCGGAGTGGATGAAAGCATTGCGCCAAAGAGTTGAAACTTATTTGCCACCTATGTCACATTGTGCACGCTGCAGGGCCGATGCAGCGGGACTATTAGGGAAAGACTCAGCTGAAGCGGCGCAATTGCTTTCTGAAGCTGCAAAACTTACCATTAATGATGGAGAAGAAAGGCCATATGTGGCAGTTGCCAGCATGGAAGGTATATTGGTTAACCAGCATTTGGGAGAAGCAGACCGTATTCATGTTTTCAAGGAAACACCAAATGGTTATAAACTGGTTAATATCAGAACAACACCAGATAGAGGTGCTGGAGATAAGCGTTGGCTCGAATTGGCAGATACTTTAAATGATTGTCGTTCAATGTTGGTGGGTGGTATCGGACCTAAACCTTCAAAGATTCTTGCTAAAAGTGGAATCAAAATCATTGAGATGAGTGGGATGATAGATCAGGGGCTGGATCATGTTTATAAGGGAACTGAATTAAGAACACTTTGTAAATCTGAAGTATTTAAATGTGGGTCAGGTTGTACTGGTAATGCTTCTGGTTGTGGTTGATATTTTATAAGTAGAACAGTTTTTAGGCAGAAGGCAGAAGTGTTGGTTATGGCGAAATAAAATCTTAATACTTCTGTCTTGTTACTTAATAAATTGCAAATAACAGACATAAATAAACTAAAAAAAACGAATCGTATGAAAAAGCCGGATTATCACATTTTAGTATGTAATTCCTTCAGAATGGCAGGCGATGCGCAAGGTTACTGTAATAAAAGTGGAGCAGTTGATCTGATACAGTACCTGATGGAAGAGTGTGACGACAGAGGTCTTGATGTTACTGTTTCAACAACAGGATGTTTAAACGTTTGCTCACAAGGACCAATTATGGTTATTCATCCAAATAACCTTTGGTATGGAGGCGTTACTGAAGAGCGCATCGATGAAATATTGGATGCACTTGAAGAAGGAGAAGCTGTAGAGGATTACTTGATTACTGACTAGTAATTAGGCAGATTTTAAAATATAAATTTAAATCCCTTTGTTATGGCCTACAAATTAATTGATACGACTTTGCGTGATGGAGAACAGGCTCCGGGTGTTTCTTTTTCGTTAAAGGAAAAGATGGAAATTGCTGCTTTGCTTGATGAAGCAGGAGTTCAGGAGCTGGAAATAGGTACACCTATAATCTCTGACAAAGAAGAGAAAGATATTAAGGCATTAATTGCACAGGGATTTAGATTTGATTCAACATGTTGGGCGCGTGCAAACCGTGCCGATTTGGAAGCGTCGTTGCGCACAGGTGCAAAGCGGATCAATATTTCCTTCCCCGTATCTGCAATACATCTGGCGTCGATGAATAAAGATCGTTCCTGGTTAATGCAAACGCTTCAAACAATGTTGAAAGAAGCCCGTGAAAGGTTTGATTTTGTTTCAGTGGGCGCTCAGGATGCATCGCGCACTGATCAGACATTTTTAGATGAATTTATCTCTCAGGCAATTGGTTTGGGAGCTGATCGAATACGTCTGGCTGATACTGTGGGTATCATGAATCCTCTGAGTACAGCAGAAATGTTTAAACGTTACAAGGAGCTTTGTAATGGCGTTGAGCTGGAGTTTCATGCCCACAATGATTTGGGCATGGCTACAGCCAATACGCTGGTTGCATTACAGTCTGGTGCAACATGTGCATCACTTACTGTTAATGGTTTAGGCGAGAGAGCCGGTAATGCTGCCCTGGAAGAAGTGGTTGCAGCTCTACATTATTCGGTTCATCAGAATAACAGAATTAATCTGGAGACTTGTACCAGATTAAGTAGTTTTATTGAAAAGGTTTCGGGCAGAAAGAATTCTGTTTCAAAACCAATTGTTGGAGAAAGAGTTTTTTCACATGAGTCTGGTATTCATTGTCGCAGTTTAATTAATGATCCAATGAGTTATCATGCATTTAATCCAAATGATATTGGTCAGAATAGCAGATTTATCATTGGAAAACATTCAGGTAGTGCAGTTATTCAATCTGTACTAAGCGAAGTAGGTGTTCATTTATCTAAATCAGAATCTCAAAAAGTTTTGGATGCAATTAAAGAGCGAGAAAAGAGTTTGAATAGTGAGGTAGATAAAGATGAATTGTTCGCTATTTATAAACAATTGTTTAATTAGTTTTATATATAGTGTTTTAAAACCAAAAACCCTTATTGAATAAGGTTTTAAGTATTGTAAGCATGTTAAGTAATTAAAACTTCTAAATTTTTAACCAAATCCATTTTGGTAATATAGCTGAAATGGATGGTGAATGTTTATTTGGTGGGTTATCTCAGAAGTATCAGTTAATTGCTGATCATGTTTATATTATAACTCATCTTAACCTTTTAATAAAAGTATTGATTATTCCAGAGGACGTTGAGACGGCCTCCCGAAATATTGCCTAAACAACTTCGATTTGTAGGATAAATGCAAAAGACGAAATTGTAATTGCAGAATTGACAAATGATATAAAAATCTTGAAAGAGTGGGTTGTAGATAAAATTAGAGAGGTTTTAAAAATGCCTGCAACCCTAAAGAAAATGCGCATGACGAAACGGTAGTCATGCGCTTTTTTTATTATTATTCTTTTAGGTTAGTATATAAATATTGTTAAATTTATATTAGCTAAATCTCAATCCATGCTAAAGAAACTTTTCATTTTCGTCTTTCTGCAATACTTGTTTGTTTGTTATATTATCGCTCAAAATACTAAACAAGACACTTCTGCAAAAGTCCAATATGAATTGATTGATATATTAAACCCTCTTCAGAATAAAACAGAAACTGGCTATTGGGGTATTGGATTATCCTCACAATTAAGCGGTACATCATTACTCAATATATATGATAAAATTTTAATTGTTGTAAATGGAATTCCATTTAGTCAGGTTTCCACAAAGAATTTTGATTTTGCAACAGCTGATGAAAGAGATTATGCGAATTTAATAGGAGTTTCGTTAAATGATATTATTGATGTCAGCATTGAAGATAATCCAGTTTCTTCTTCTTTGTATGGTGTATATGCAAAAGGAGGAATAATATATGTTAGTACAATAAATAAAAATAACCAATCATTTGCGGTTAACTACAGCTATAAAAATACCATTGGAAAACGAGCTAAATATTATAAGATGTTGGATGGAGATCAATATTCAACTCTTATGCAAGAAGCCTATTTGAACACTCATAATTATCCGATGAACACAAATGTTTATAAAGAATTTTTGTACTTGCCAACTGAGCCATATTATTACTATAATTATGGCGCTAATACCGATTGGTATAATGAAATAAATAAGAAGTCGACAACAAAAGATCATTACCTTTCATTAAGTGGAAGAGGAGATAAGATAGGATATCGATTATCAGCAGGCTATATTGAAGACGAAGGAACTTTAGGTGATTTTGAATCTAAAAAGTTTAATACCCGCTTGGGTCTGAATTATAAATTCAAAAGTTTCTTAAAGGTTAATTTTGATTTGGATTATATGAATACTGATCTCAACGATTATTTCTATGCCGATGATGAAATGGATCTATATGAGCTGTCATATAAAAAAATGCCTCATATGTCGGTTTATGAGTATGATGTTAACGGTGATCAGACAGGAACTTACTTTAATCCTGCAAATAATATACAAGGGATCAGCTATTATAACCCGGTAATGATGATGGATCAATCATCAACAAACACAAATTCAGATAGATTTACATCAACCTTTTCATTGAAATTCAATTTTAATGATAAACTCTCTTATTTATTACAATGCTCCTATCAAATAAACAAATCAGATATTCAGTCAAGTAGATTACTTAGTTTTTCAGATAATCAGGAAGAAGATTTAAAAACTGAACTGATCAATGACAATAAATATAATTTCTTTCTGCATAATATCTTAAGATATCAATTTTTAAAGACCGACTTGCATCAACTTCAGGGATTGATATCATATAATGTCTCACATCAGCGGTTTGATAACAAAAATGTAAATGGAAGTAGCGTTTATGAATATGAAAATGATCAACAAAATCAAATTTTGCTGGGTGGAATTCATTATTTATTGTTGAAAAAATATCAGTTTGATCTAAGCCTGCGATCGGAGAGATACATAGCTTACAAAACACATTTTAATCCAACAAATGATCCGGCTGTTTCTGTTAAATGGATCTTAAGTGAAGAAGGAATATTTAAAAAACTTGATTTTATTAATCATCTGTCATTAGGTGGTGACTATGGAGTTTTTACAGTTAATAATTATTCTGTAATTGAAGATTATACTGAAAAATTTATCCAGAAAGATCTTAATTTAAATACAATACTATTTAAAGAACGCTTAAAAGTAAATTTCAAATATTACACTTATTCAATAAAAGATTACTTATCACCATATCATTATTATCCGTCAATTTCTTACGCTGTATCCGACCAAATAAAATATGTCTTAGTCAATACTGGTTGGGATTTTAATTTAAATATGAATTTGGTTCAAACAAACAATTTCAATCTTGACTTTCATTTGAACCTTTATAAGAATAAGCAAAAAATAATTGATCTGGCTTCCGATGCAGAAATCAATAATGTTGCCAATAGAAATGGAGAATATCAGAAGCAGTTAATAAACAATATGTCTTATGGTGCAATAAACGGTTATGTCTTTAATGGTGTTTATCAATATAGTGATTTTATAGAGTTAAGTACTTTTAACGGATATCAATTTACAGGAGGCGATGCTATTTATGCTGATATACATAGCGATGGAGTTATTGATGAAAACGATGTGACTACTATTGGTAATGCTAATCCTAAATTTACAGGCAGTGGAGGACCTTCAATACGATATAAAAATTGGTGGTTAGGGATTTATGTTGATTTTAGATTTGGTAACGATATTGTAAATATGACTCGTATGAATCTGGAGAACATGTACGGGTATGATAATCAGACTGCAGCTACGCTGGATCGTTGGCGACACGAAGGTGATGTGACGAATGTTCCTCGCAGTTTATTAAATTATGGATATAACTGGCTAGGATCAACCCGTTTTGTTGAAGATGGTTCTTATGTCAGATTAAAAGGGGTAACGCTTAAATATGAGTTTTCAAAGAATCTGATTAATAAAGTGAAATTAGAACATCTTTCGTTATTTGTGTCGGCTCGCAATGTATTTACCTTAACAAAGTATAAAGGATCAGATCCTGCAATTAGTTTAAATACAGATTGGCAAAATTATGGATTTGATAATAACTACATAAGCCCATTACAGGAGTTTACTTTAGGCATTGATATTGGTATTTGATGTGTTTAAATTTGAATGAAACACTTCAAATTGAAATAAAGATGTTCTATTTTTAGTTTTTCACAAACTCTAAATTTGAAGTTATCCCATCAATTGTTATTAAACAAATATATGTCCCCTTGTGTAAATGGCTAATATCAAGTATTATATTGTTTCTAGATTGCAATGCAATACATCCCGAAAGGTCATAAACTTCTATCAGCAATTCCTGATATGTTTTATCAATTATGATATTTAAATGGTCAGAAACGGGATTGGGGTAAAGAATTGGATCGACAGTGGCAACAGTATTTATGTCAAGGTCTGTACTTGAATCGCAATAATCAATTCTTGGATTTGTTTGACTATTACAAGGAGAATTGTATTTCGATTGATTATATATAGAAATGGGAATATCACTCCAGGATAAATCTTGTAGCAATCCCATATCAATTTGTTCTGTACTTCCATTACCCAACGCTATTAGCTTTGCTGTTACATTACCTGTAAAGGTATAATCAGCCAATGCATCCAGCAATCGAAAGGTTACATAATAGTCAAGTGCATCAAATTCACTTTCATCAGTGTATTGTGCAGGAAGAGTATGGTCAGCTTCATAATTGTATCTTTCAATAGTTGATGAATAGGCTATGAGACAATCTTTATTCTCCTTTCCAATTGATATATTATTAAAAATGTCCATTCCCATACGATGATCATTCGATGTATCATCGTCATATAAAACAGTTACAAGATTACAATCATTTGGGAAGTTTTGTAATTCCTCTTGTGTTATTTCCAACGCATACCATGGAGCCGAACAATACATAAAACGTCCGTTTTCTCCCCAGTTATTTTGGGTGAATAATTTATATGCATTGCATGGAGTAGCTCCGCCACCAAATGATTGACCAAAGAAACCGACCTGTGTTGTATCGATAATTGATTTTGCTGTTCTAGCAGCTTTCATAAAGCCATTTCGTAGTGTTGTATAACGTTCAGTGTTATCAATACCAATTGATTTATATGGAACAAATACAACAGCAAATCCTCTGGATGCAATATGTCGAAGTGTTTCAATGTGATAAGTTGTATCTACTGATGCATAACCGTGCGAATAAAAAATCGTAGGGACCGGAGTTGTAATATCGGAAGGATAAAAAATAGAAATATCTCTTAATAACCAATAATCATTAGTGATATTTAGTACTGAGACATCATGTGTACCATTGGCTCCGTATCCTTCATAAATTGGTTCAATTGGTCCTTGATATTGTGCCTTTATAGACAATGTAGTTAAGCAAATTGCAAAAGCGAAAATATGTTTCATGCGTTGGTTTTGACTCAAATGTAATTAATTTTAATACCACCCCACAATTTGCAAAATTGTAGCAGAAATTACGGTTGTAATAGCAGCAACTCCAATTGCCAGACTGCTAACAGCACCTTCTGTTTCACCCATTTCAATGGCTTTGGTTGTCCCCAAAACATGAGCTGCAGTACCTAATGTTAAACCTTTGGCAATTGGGTGGGTGATTTTAAGTATTTTATATAATATTTTTGCTATTGCTGCTCCCAATAAGCCGGTAATAATAATGGAAATAACAGTAATGCCTTCTACTGCATTTAAAGAGTTACTTAAGGCAATGCCTATTGGAGTGGTTACAGAATGTGGTATGAGTGAACGTTCAAGGATATCATTTAAATGAAAAATACGAGATAATACAATCACAGAAATAAATGAGGCAGACACTCCACTAATAATACCTCCAATAATTGAGTATTTATGCTGTACTAATAATTTTCGCTGTCGGTATAATGGTAAAGCCAATACAACAGTTACCGGACCAAGAAAAGCATGAATAAAACCTGCTCCTTTGGTATAATATTCATATGGAATGTCGAGTTGAGTAAGGAATATAATGATTGCAAATGCACTAATCAGAAGTGGATTAATCCAGTTTTTTTTAAGGCGTTTACGTAACCATATACACCCAAAATATAGTCCAAGTGTAATCAAAATTCCAAATAAATGTGTATTTGTCAGGGCTTCAGTCATCATTCTTTTTTTTAATTAAAAACTGTGTTATAAGACCTGTAATAATCATTACAAATAAAGTTGATAAAACAATGGTACTAATGG
Source organism: uncultured Carboxylicivirga sp. (assembly GCF_963674565.1). Classification (NCBI taxonomy): domain Bacteria; kingdom Pseudomonadati; phylum Bacteroidota; class Bacteroidia; order Marinilabiliales; family Marinilabiliaceae; genus Carboxylicivirga; species uncultured Carboxylicivirga sp. Next base: position 1,367,497 of record NZ_OY771430.1, on the reverse strand, counting down.
TTGCAGCCAAGTGTCCTTCCAGGAATTGATATGAAACCATTACACTAACACCAGCAGGAATAAAGAAAAATGGCATATTATCAAGTAGGAAAGTAGCTGTTTCAGCTATATGTTCCTCTTTTACCAATCCTAACAGTAAAAAAGTTAGTAGTATCAACATGCCAATAATACTGCCTGGTAAGGGTAGAGAAAGTGCTTCACTTAATAATTCTCCGGCAAAATTGATTGAAAGGATAATTAGAAGTTGTTTAAATATTTTCATTCCCCGCAGTTAAAATCAGATATCAGGCAAAAATAACACAATTATCAAAACATTTAGAACTGCCTTTGCTTAATGGGTTATTTAATTTTTAATAGCATTATTTTGCTGTATCAATTGTAACCAATGATATAATTGAATAGCTGCTTGTGAAAGGTTTTCTCTGCTACAATCTCCAATTTGATTAAGCAGTATTCTATGGTATTTATGACTTTGATTATTCAGAATATAAGCTGAATAAACAATTGTGCCGGCATCAGCCATCTCACATTTAAGGTCGGAAATTGGTCCTACTGAGGCCTGATAGATCTTAGCGGCTTTATTTGCAATCTTAGAATAATTAATGGTATGCGAAATTGAATCAATAAATGTAAGATTTTCATTCATCGCCTTTTCATGAAAAGTTCCATCATCTTCGATAAAATTCCATTCACTTGGGTTGTTGTAATAGTATATATTGCCCGAACAGTCTATCAGAAATCCATTGTGTTGATACACCCATGCATAATTCACATACTCTACCTGAAATAGAATTCTTTGATTATTTGGCAAGATTTCAGAGTCTTTCTGACACGATGTGAGTAAAAAAATTATGAATAAAGTAAAAATGGGAAATAAGATTCTTTTCATCTATCTGTTTTATTCAATGATGAAAAGATATTAACATGGTTGCGTATTGAATGATAAAATTAGGCGTTGTAGTAGTTACAATTTATATGTCGTTCAATTACCGCAATACGTTGAAATAAAGCTGATGTTAAAGTGTTAAGAGCTTAGTAAGGGTATAGAATCAAGATAATTATTTTTCCATAGTGTGGTTTGAGTAATATTATCAATGTTGCCTCCGGAAAGGATGATCATAACACGTTTTTTATTTTTTTGAGTTTTCAACCATTGAAAAGCAGCTTCCATGACCATGGCACTGGTAGGTTCTATATGCAATTTTAACAAATGGGTTAGCCATTGTGTCCAGTAAATGATTCTTGACTCACTTACCTCATAAAATTCATCCAATTGTTTAAGATATTCAAAAGTAATATCGCCAACCGACATTGTCATTGCACCATCTGCTAGCGTGTCTGGTGTTGCATATAGTTTCTGAATAGAACCATGTCTTAATGATTCGGCAGCATCATTGGCATTTAATGGTTCTGCACCAACTACTTTAGTCTTAGGTGATAAAGAATGGGTTGCAATTAATGTTCCTGATAATAAGCCGCCTCCACCACATGGGGAACAAATGGCATCAATATCATCTACTTGTTTCAGTGCTTCAAATGCAGCAGTACCCTGACCAGCGATAACCTGTTCGTGGTTAAAAGGGTGGATCCAATAAGTGCCTTTGTCAAGTGAAGCTTGTTTCACTTTTTCGTCGGTGATAATTCTATTCTCAGATAAATCAACTAGCGCACCATACGCTTGTGTAGCCTGTACTTTTACTTTAGATGCATAAACCGGCATATAAATAGTTGAAGGAATATTAAACTGACTTGAAGCATAAGCAACAGCCTGAGCATGATTTCCTGAACTATTGGCAATTATTCTATCAGGTTTGATATTATTTTCTATTAACCACGAAACTGTATTACATGCTCCTCGTGCCTTAAAAGCTCCAATTTTCTGAAAACATTCAGCCTTAAATAAAATGGTATGTCCTAGCCAATCATTTAATAATGAAGATTGTATTACAGGTGTTTCATTGATAAACGGTTGAATACGACTATTGGCATTTTTAATATCCTCTATTGTTAGTGACATATTGAATAATATTTGAATTCAATATAAGTATTAAAAATCAAAAAAAGGATGAAAGCTTTAGCAATCATCCTTTACATTTTATTAAGTATGTTAATATTCTTAGGTAATATTAGTTTTCCATATCTTGTAACGATGCAATATATTCCCAATCGTCTTGATTAACACCAAAAATGCTATTGGTTAACTTCCAAACAGATTGCTGAATCTTGCCTTGAATAACATTATAGTCAGACATATTATCACTAAATTGAGAAATATCAATTCTTTTAGGTTCTAAAGCATTTACCAAATCCTTGAATGATTGAGATGCAGTTACTCCTCTGATAATATATGTGTCAACAGCTCTACTTGCAGGACGGCCTTGATTTAAACATTGCAGATAAAATTTAACTTGAACCTGACTATGGCCAAGTACATGTATTCTGATGGTTTGCATACACATTCCACTTTGGCCATCTTCTTCTACACAATCAAAAATAGTACCCCCTTTAATTTCAATATCACAAGCTTCAGCATTAGCATTTCCGAAGGTAAGCTCGCACTGTACCTGACTACCACAACCTCTTTCTCTTCTATCAGAAGTTTTCTTTAATGAAAGGTCTACATTATTAATATCAATTGAAGATAGTCCTGTAATTGCAGACATTTCAATTCCATCTGGTAAAACAAAAGCTTCAGCAATCTCAAAATCACCTGGTGTTTCTCCCATTCCAGGTATATTTCCTGATTCGATTTCAGTGTTATCTTTTTCGCACGAAGCAAATAAAATAATTCCAACTGTCAAAATAACAACAAACAGTTTGTGGCTCAATTTAATCATTTATGGTTTGTTTTAATTGTTTATCATCAATTTTGCTAAATTCTAAATTTCTAGAATAAATGTCAATAGGTAAATGATTAAATTGGGATTAATTGTGATAGACGTATTTAATTAAATGTCAAGCTAACGTTATAATCATAATGTATAACGTGTTTTATTGTAGTTGGCAATGGATTTTAAAAGATAGTTGTAAAACAATTGCGCCCAAATGCTCCAGTCTCATTCATCTATTTAAAATTTTAAAAATGATATCCAAAGCATTTAAATTCTCCATAATAAAAAAAGTCCCATTTATTGGGACTTATATAAACATTCAGTCAATTGTGTTGTCGGAGTGGGTTGGTTTGTATTGAAACATGACTGAATGCCATATTAATATTTTAGTTCATCTGGAACGAATTTAATGAATGACCAGGAAGGTTAACTTCCAGGTATTTCGCACCTATTTTTACAGTTATTTCTTTAGCCTCCTTATTAAAATTTCCTGCAAATATTGATAATTTTCCCTGTGGATTTTTTATAATCATAACAGGCGTTTTTTCATCTTTATTATTCACAAAAGCCAAAATTTCGCTACCTGGGGTGACGTATTGAGTATAATGTTTAACCGCAAAATATTCTGGAGTATAAGTTGCTGTTTTGGTTTTGGAATCCACTCGGATAAGAGCATTTTGCTTCCAGCCCCAGCCACTTATTCCGTCATCACTCAAAATAGCATTCCAAAATGTATATTCTTCGCAACCATTGCCCAGATAGTGATTTATCAACTGAAAGGTGTGTTCAGCAGCTCCCCAGTCAAATGATCCCCAGCCACATTCACTTTCGGTTTATACATATTTATAATTAGGATATTTCTCACGAAGTTTTGGAAGAATCTGACCACCTTCCCATTGAAAACCAACGCCGTCAAAAGTTTCAGGCATACGTGGATCCGATAAAACCTGATCAACAACATCATAACGGTTGGTATTTATGGTTCCAAAATACAATTTAACATCAGGATGTTGCTCTTTTAAGGCAGGTGCAAGATATTCAGCATTAAATTGTATAATACCTTCAGGAGTCCATGCACAACCAGGGTAGGGAGTATAACTCCATGGTTCATTTTGGAACATTACCATTTTAATATCTATACCTTCTTCCTGATAAGCTGAAATAAATTTGCAAAAGTAATTTGCATATGTTGTCAGATAGCGTGGTTCTTGTATAAAGTAGTTATTAACTGTTATTTGATGCGGAAAAACACTTTTATCCTTTTGTTCTAATCCTTCAAATAAAAGAAAGTTCATTTTTGGATCCATTTCATTGTATTGATCATTACTAACGACTGAGTAATAATGATTAATCTTCATCCAGGATGGAGGTGACCATGGTGAAATCCAAAAACTAAGATTCGGATTTTGCTCTTGTGCTGCTTTTATAAACGGAATTAGCGTAGTTTTATCCCTATCAATATTAAAGTATTTTAGCTGAAAGTCTCCGGATACTTCATCGCAACTATACCAATCACGTGCATAATCATTGGCATTCATCGAAAAACGTCCCATTGTAAATTGCAAATCTCCACTTGGCGAGAATAGGTTTTTTAGAATTGATTCCTGTTCTTTTCTTGAAAGCAAGTTTAACGCATCCCAACCGCGTTCATTGAAACAAGTTCCCCAAGCTTTAAAGGTTACAATATGTTCATCTCCAATAACCTCAAGAATAGGCTCTGTTGATGACTTTGATTGTAATTTAACTTTCGATTGTTGCCAGGTATTTCCTTCTGTACTAACGGTCCATGTTAGTGTTTGTGCTTTTACCAAGAAAGTAGTAACACTAAATAGAAGAATAAAAAAAGTTATTTTCATGATTGTTCTTGAATATAGTTACGTTTTATACTGACAAATCTATAAGCTTACACTGGTTAATTATGTAGTAAATTCGTCAATTTCAAACTTAAAATAATCAATAAAGAAATATGAGTGATTATTCCGATTAATGATTAGATATTATATATAATATGAATAATTCTTGGTTGTTTAATGCCTTTAAATCCCAAAGAATTGTGAATTTTTTATTTCTATTTTTGACATTAATTGTAAAAGATAAGGTTATGTAGAATACTTCATTTTGTTAATTGATTCTTCTATTAAAGTTCTAGCTGACTTTTCAATTCCAAGTTGGGACAATGCGGTATCTACAACAGAGACAGTATGAATCTGAAACCTTTTATACTTTTGAAACGACTCCAATAAATTACTAAAAACAACTTGATTAGGGGTGTGGGTCAAAAAAACGATTATTCTTTTCGTTTGTAATGATGGATGCTTCCGGATATTATCTGTAAATAATCTTATTTCATCCATATCTATATTAAATTCAGCTTCTCTGAAATCAAAAAGTGATTTTAAATTTGAATTATAATCTTTATCCGATATGCTCTGCATAATATTTGTATACAGATCATTTATTTGAACTTTACTTCTGAAATATCGAATTATCAGGTTATGTTCTATCAAAATTTTATATCCGTGCACACATCTTTCCATCTAAAAAATAATGTCAAATATATTTTAAACAATCACATATTACAGATTGTATATTTAGGTAGAAGTATGGATTTGGATTGGTTAATTTAAAATTCAATTCTTAATCCAAATTTAATAAATGTTTATGGTAATTAGTTAGATCTACTATGCTAAAACTATTGATGAGTATAAAATTCTGAACAAATGATCTTTATTGAATATAAAGAATTAACTTCTTACATTTGATTTTCCTTACAAAATGCATACGAAGAATTCACATAATTATTTAAACCTTATTAACTATGAAAAGTATGAAGTGGGCTTTACTGCCTTTTTTTGCAGTATTTGTAGCTCAAATTTTTGCTCAACCTGTTTGGATGAGATATCCAGCTATTTCACCTGATGGTAATCAAATTGTATTCTCATTTAAAGGAGATATTTATAAAGTAGATGCCAAAGGTGGAATGGCGGTGCCATTAACAATTCATCCATCTCATGACTACAGGCCTGTTTGGTCTCCTAACGGAAAATCGATTGCATTTGCATCTGATCGCTATGGAAACTTTGATGTATTCATCATTCCTGCTGAAGGAGGAAGTGCCAGAAGAATAACATATCATTCCACAAATGAGGTGCCGTATTCATTTACACCTGATGGACAAAATATTGTTTTTTCAGGCAGGATTTTGGATGATGCAGCTTCTACCCAGTTTCCATATGGTCGATTTCCAGAGCTATATAATGTGAACATTGAATCAGGTGATGTCAGTCAATTATTAACCACTCCTGCTGAGGAAGTTGTATATAGCAAAAACGGTGATTTTATGCTATACCAAGACTATAAAGGGTATGAAGATCCTTGGAGAAAGCACCATACTTCAGCTGTTACGCGTGATTTATGGAAATATGATATTGCAGATGGTTCACATACTCAAATCAGTTCATTCAAAGGTGAAGACAGGTATCCAGTATTGTCTTCAGATCAGCAAACTGTATATTACTTAAGTGAGCAGTTTGGTACTTTTAATGTATGTAAGTTTCCTTTAAGCGATCCTACTAAAGTAAGTCAGGTTTCGTCGTTTAAAAACCATCCATTGCGATTCCTTTCCATTTCAGAAAGTGATGTTCTCTGCTATGGCTATAATGGTGAAATATATACCCAAACACCCGGACAAGATCCTCAAAAAGTAAATATCGAAATTAAACTTGATAATGGTGACAGCGAACTTGAATATATGAGTTTAAGCAGTGGTGCCAATGAAATGGATATATCCCCCAATGGTAAAGAAATAGCTTTTATTGTAAGAGGAGAGGTATTTGTAACTTCAACTGAATATGGTACTACTAAAAGGATTACGTCTACTCCTGAACAAGAAAGATCGGTGAATTTTAGCCCTGATGGAAGATCATTGGTTTATGCTTCAGAAAGAAATGGAAGTTGGAATCTTTACCAGTCAACAATTGTAAGTGATAATGATTTATATTTTTCTAATTCAACTCTTATAAAAGAAGAACCAATCCTTGAGATTGAGGAAGAAACTTTCCAACCACATTATTCGCCTGATGGTAAAGAGGTAGCTTATTTAGAGAACAGAGTAATACTAAAGGTAATTAACTTAAAGACGAAAGCTGTCAGAACCATACTTGATGGTAAATATAATTACTCATATTCTGATGGTGATCAGTGGTATCAATGGTCTCCTGATAGTAAATGGTTTTTAGTAGATTATACTCCAAATCATTGGATGGTTAATGAAATAGGATTAGTGCCAGCTGATGGTTCAGGTAAAGTCATTAATATAACCAAAAGTGGATATGGTGATAACCGGCCGCAATGGATGATGAAGGGAAATGCAATGATTTGGTTTACTGATAAAAATGGTATGCGAAATCATGGTAGTTGGGGAGCTACAAATGATGTGTATGCTTTATTTTTCAATCAGGAAAGCTTTGATCAGTTCAAACTGACAAAAGAAGAACTTGAATTGAAAAAAGAGGCGGAAAAAGAAAAGAAAAATGATGATACATCTGACGACAAAAAGAAAGACAAAAAAGGTGAAGATAAAGAAAAAGCTGATGAATTAATCAAAATTCAGATGAATGGTTTAGAAGATCGTAAACAACGTTTAACCATTCATTCCTCATCGCTTGCAGGAGCTTTGCTTTCACCAGAAGGAGATAAATTATATTATTTAAGTCGTTTCGAAAAAGGTCATGATTTATGGGTGCAGGATTTTAAGAAAAATGAGACTAAAAAAGTTGCTGTTCTTGATGGACAAGGTGGTTATATGCAGGCCGATTCTTCATTCAACAATATTTTTGTAATGTCGGGTGGTAAAATAATGAAGATTAGCACTTCTGATAACAGTACCAAAGCTGTAATTTACAAGGCCGAAATGTACTTGGATACTCAAGGTGAAAGAGAAGCTATGTTTGAACATGCCTGGCGTCAGGTGATGCGAAAGTGGTACCGTAGTGATTTGCACAATGTTGATTGGGAGTTTTATAAAAGTGAGTATTCCAGATTTTTACCTTTTATAAGTAATAATTACGATTTCTCAGAAATGATGAGCGAATTGCTGGGTGAAATGAATGGATCACATACTGGCTGTCGCTATTATCATAATGCTAAAGGAGGTGATCAGACAGCTCATTTAGGTTTGTTCTATGATAATAATTATGATGGTTTAGGCTTAAAAATTACAGAAGTAATGGATAAAAGTCCGGTAGTGGATGATAAATCTAAAATTGCTGCAGGAGTTATTATCGAAAAAATTGATGGTGTGCAGATTACCAATGCAAATAAGTATAAAATAATGAACCATAAAGCAGGTAAACCAACTTTGATAGGTTTATATAGTCCTGCCAGTGGACAAAGATGGAACGAAACAGTTAAACCAATAACGCAAGGTCAGGAAGATCAATTGCTATATGAACGATGGATAAAAAACAGGAGAGAAGAGACCGAACGTCTATCGAATGGCACCATTGGTTATGTACATGTAAGAGGAATGGATTCTCCAAGTTTCCGTGAGTTCTACTCTGAAGTATTAGGTCGTAATCATGATAAGAAGGCTTTAATAGTTGATACTCGCTTTAACGGTGGTGGCTGGTTGCACGATGATTTGGTGACCTTTTTAAGTGGTAAGCGCTATGTTGATTATTATCCTGGTGGACGTTACTTTGGTTCAGAACCTATAGCTAAATGGAATAAACCATCCTGTGTACTTATGAGTGAAGGAAACTACTCTGATGCACATGCCTTCCCATTTGCTTATCATGCACTGGAAATTGGCAAATTAATTGGAATGCCTGTGCCTGGGACCATGACTGCAGTTTGGTGGGAACGTATGCAGGATCCTTCATTGGTTTTTGGTATTCCACAAGTAGGTGCCAAAGATATGAATGGACAGTATCTTGAAAATTCGCAATTAGAACCTGATGTGAAGGTGAAAAATACGTATGAGATTATGACTTCAGGTAGAGATGAGCAGTTAGAAAAGGCTGTTGAAGTTATGATGAAAGAGGTGAAAGAATAAAATGATATTAGTATAATTAAGTCTTGAAAAGGAAATGATTGGGTGATTTTGATACTTATCAAGGTTACCCAATTGTTATTTTTAAAAAAGAGTTTTCCTTGGTAATTAATATTAAATTTACGTATCTTTGAATTCCGGAATGAAGAAAGAAATTAATAATAAAAGGCTCCATAAATGCCATGCTTATCATCCGGTAGACGATAAGTTAAATAATGATTTTTCTTTCGTTGAAGCAGTCACTTTTAATAATGAGCAATTTTTCATTTTTAGATATTTTTTAAAAGACCTGATATTTTTATCAGGTCTTTTTTTTGTGAAATCTTTTGCTCTCACTCTTTTCAATAATTCTCAAATTAAAAATAATAAACCAAATATCGGTCGTGCCTTGTGTATGATTAATCGCTAAAAAAAAGAATGCAAATGAAGAACAAAAGTTTAGTATCCATCACTGATTTCTCTAAGGATGAGATCATGCGCATTGTTGAGTTGGCTTCAGAATTTGAAGCAAATCCTAATCAAAAGCTTTTGGATAGTAAAGTTGTGGCAACTCTATTTTTTGAACCCTCAACCCGAACCCGTTTAAGCTTCGAAACTGCCATTACCCGTTTAGGAGGCGGAATAATTGGATTTTCCGATTCGTCATCTTCATCTACTACTAAAGGCGAAACTCTTAAGGATACCATTAAAATGGTAAGTAATTATAGTGATTTGATTGTAATGCGTCATCCATTGGAAGGTGCTGCCCGTTATGCATCAGAACAGTCAAGTGTACCAATCATTAATGCCGGAGATGGAGCCAATCAACATCCCACACAAACTTTATTGGATTTGTATTCTATCTATAAAACACAGGGAACTTTAGATAACCTGAATATTTTTATGGTAGGCGATTTAAAATACGGACGTACAGTTCATTCTTTATTAATGGCTATGTCACATTTTAATACCACTTTTAATTTTATTGCACCTGACTCATTAAAAATGCCGGATGAGTATAAATTATTTCTAGACTCAATAGGAATCAAATACTACGAACATAAGGAATTTACAGATATTATATCAGAAGCCGATATTTTATATATGACAAGGGTTCAGCGTGAACGTTTTTCTGATCCAATCGAATATGAGAAAGTTAAGAATGTATATGTATTGCGTAATTCAATGCTTAATCATACAAAAGACAAATTAAAAATTCTTCATCCACTGCCTCGTGTTAATGAAATTCATACAGATGTTGATGATAATCCTAAAGCCTATTACTTTCAACAGGCTGAGAATGGGGTTTATGCGCGAATGGCTATCATAGCCTCAATTTTAGGTTTAGTGAAATAGTTTAAGAATCAATTAAGTAAGAAGTCATGGTTAAAAAAGAATTAAACGTAAGCGCTATAAAAAACGGAACTGTAATCGATCATATTCCGGCAAATCATCTGTTTAAAGTTATTTCCATCTTAGGCTTGGATCAGAGTGAGAGTATGATAACCTTTGGAACCAACTTTAAAAGTAAAAAGCAAGGAAGAAAGGCTATAATTAAAGTGGCTAAAAAATTCTTTGCTGATGATGATATAAATAAAATCTCATTAGTGGCACCTTCTGCCAAATTAAATATTATTAAAGATTACCAGGTTGTTGAAAAAAGAAATGTTGAGATACCTGAGCGAATTATAGGTATTGCAAAATGCTTCAACCCAAAATGTATTACTAATAATGAGAAAATTATAACTAAATTCTCATTGGCAGGTAAGGAGCCTTTAGCACTTAAATGTCACTATTGTGAAAAAATTACTACAGCTGAGCATTTAGAGGTGCTGTAGTTGCTAATTTTTTTAACAGAAAACATCTATGTAAAGAGCAGATGTTTTCTGTTAAAAATTAATAAATTACATCAGATTTAGGTCTCCAATATTTCCAAATTATAACTGACCTGAGAATCCGTATTTCCGTCCCCGTGAAATTCATATGTAATTTAAATGATAGGTTAGTTATTCCATCCCATGATACAATTATAATAACCACTCTCTTCATAATATTCACATATATAACCTATACAAATTGTTTTCTGAACATTGATTTGAATAAGATAAAAGCAAAGAGTTAAGTTAATAAAGATGTCTTTTGTTTTAAGGTATAGTTAAATATGACAATCAATTTTGACTTTGTACCTAGGGAAAATACTTTTAGCCTAATTTTTATGTGTTATTTTTGTATTGAAAAGATGTAAGAATATGGGAAAGCAAGATTGGAAACCAGGAAATATGATTTACCCGCTTCCTGCTGTAATGGTCACAGTAGGAGATAAACCGGAAAACTACAATATTATAACAATTGCATGGACAGGAACAATTTGTTCAGATCCGCCAATGTGTTACATATCAGTTCGAAAAGGTCGGCATTCGTATCCCATTCTTAAAGAAACCGGAGAATTTGTTATCAATCTAACGACTAAAGATATCGCTTACGCTACCGATTGGTGTGGTGTTAGGTCTGGAAGGCAGTTTAATAAGTTTAAAGAAATGCACCTGACTCCCGGAAAGGCACTTAAGGTAAAGGCACCTATCATTGAAGAATCACCTGTTAATATTGAGTGTGTGGTTACTGAGATTAAAGAGCTTGGGACACATGATATGTTTATTGCCGAAGTTGTGAATGAGAAAGCAGATGAAAAATATATTGACGAAAAAACAGGCTCTTTCAGTCTACAAAAAGCTCGTCCAATAACCTATTCACATGGACATTATTTTGAGGTAGGAAAACGCATTGGTAAATTTGGATATGCTGTTGAGAAGAAAAAGAGAAAACCGAGAGCAACAAAAAAATCTAACAAGTAATAAAGGGTTTTATAGTTATTAATATAATTTTTAATTATCCAGATTGAGAGCTTTATTGTTTTATTTGTCTGTATCAAAGTTTCTTAATTGAACTTTATAATAGGAGTTTTGTTAAAAGTTATGAATTGCATTTTTTTAACAAAACACCAACCCAAACATGTTTAAAAAAAGTATTCTTAGACGACTGCAATTATGCATGTTAGCATTTGGAATATTAATGGGATTTGTATTCCCAGTTTATGCTAACTTCTTTGTGCATTGGAAAGAAGGAATGTTCATTTGGTTTTTAATTGGTTGCATCTGTGCTGGCATAACTGTTGGTTTAGTTAGTTATGGCTTTGTAAAGCTGCTGTTAATTAAGAAATTAAGGTTGATTGCCAATGTTGCAGATGACCTAAGTAATAAGAATATTCCTGATTTAATAATACTGGAAAGCAATGATACTATTGGAGTGATAATAAGAGGAATTAATTCCAGTATCGAAAGTATAAAATTGCTTTTAAAGGAAATATTAAAAGTTACGAATTATTCAGGTACAATTTTAAACGACTTTGAACATACTAATAATGGAGTAACTACATTGGAAGATTTAAATAAATCTCTTTATAATGTACGTGAGATCGGAGAGCGCTTAGGTAAAAGTTCTGGTGAGTCGGAGAGAGTTGTAAATACAGCTTTAAGATCGATGGGCATTGTTGAAAATAACTTTAAGATTACTCAGGAAAAAATTATTAATTACAAAAAAGTGATTGAGGAAATGGTGCACCACTCCGATGAGATTGAAAAATCACTTGATCAGATTGATAGTATAGCAGCTCAAACAAATATTATATCATTAAATGCCTCAATAGAAGCTAGCAGAGCAGGTGAAGCTGGTAAAGGTTTTGCTGTTGTTGCTGGAGAAGTGCGAAAATTGGCTGATCTTACGGTTCAATCTTCGGCATCAGTTGGTTCCAAAGCAAATGAAATTAGAAGTAATCTTAATTCGATGATTGAAATAATATCGGATATTGTAGTAAAGGTTGATCAGAATAACTCAGACGTTGAGAAGTTAAGTGAAGATTTACAGATATTACGAACCAATGTCGGATTTACCAATAATAAAAGCTTTGATTTACATGATTCAACGGAGTCTTTACATACTAATTTTGAAAAAGTTAATGCTTCATTTCAAATGATGAAAGAGCAGTTATCTATTATGACAGGTAAAATAAATGAGTATCAGTTCTGATCTAAAATAGTTTACCTTGTTGTGGTTGATCAATTACTTCTTCAATTAAATTCTCGGTTCCCATATACCATAAAAAACCTCTCACATTTTTATAACCCATTTTATTTAAGAGATTTTTATAACGGTTAACCTGGGATCTGTATTTATCGTTTCTGATTTCACCAAATTTATAATCAATAACGAAGGCTTCATTTTTTTTAATAATAACACGGTCAGGGCGATATAGTCCTGAAGGAGTTAGAATATCACCTTCGTTAATAATGTTATTTTCGGGGTTAAACCAATCAGATACCAATGGCTGATTAATTTTTTCGCTGATAAAATTGATAATGTTATCTTTTTCCGAAGTTTTTATCTGACCATTGAGTATTAGTTGGATTACAGCTCTTTCAATATCTTCAGAGGTTATAATTAGTTCAAATAACTTATGCATTAACTTACCTTTTTTCAAATTTACCAACCCGTCAGGTGAATTCAATATCATGCTTTCAGGGTGAATTTTGATGCGATCACTTAAGGCATAGGTGCGAACGATATAATTTTCGGTTTGAGGTTCTGGTACAGAATTATTTTCATTTGCAGGTATTTCACCGTATTCAAATACTAATTTATCTATATCCCATGCTTCCATCATTGTTCCTTTTATAGAAGTATCATCTATCTGTGCCAGATTAAGTTGATTAGCGATACGATGTAAAATGTTGGACACATTTTTAAGTCCACCAGTTTTTGGAGGTTGTTCTCCTAATATAATCAGGCTTTCTTTGGCTCGGGTAAAAGCAACATATAACAGGTTTAGATTATCTACAAACTGATATAATCTTTCATCAAGGTATTCGTCGATAAAATGAGATTGAAGTAATTGTGAATTGTATGATACAGGAACTAAATCTATTTGATTAAACGGTTCACTTTGGGGTTTACACCAAATCAGGCTTCCAAAACCTTTGTCATCTATAGGCCAGTTGCAATAGGGGATGACCACTGCTTTAAATTCCAGTCCTTTAGATTTATGAATTGTCATAACATTTATTGCATTTTGTCCTTCCGGAACTGATATGGCTGTGTTCTGACCTTTATCGTCCCACCAGGCAATAAAATCATGCACATTAACGGAGTAATTGGTCACATAATCACGAATTGCATCCAATAATCCCTGGATAAAAATAAACTGATGTTCAAAAATTTGCTGGTGTAATTCCCGCACTAATGTTTCGGCCATTTCAAACAGCGGCTGACCTTTTAATTCCAGTAATTTCTGTTTTTGTTCTGCTTTTATAGTATGATCACTACTTATTAAATCTGTTCCATCACAGTTGTTAATTTGATCAATATTGTCAACCTTGTAAAATGAGTTGTATAAATCAGCATAGGCTTCATAAACAGCATTTTCGGGGTCTTGAATGTACTTAATTTGCTGAATTACCAGATTTACAGCCGGTGAGCTACCCAGTAAAAGGGTTTCGTTTGATATTACCGGATGTTTTTGATTTGTTGTTGAATACAATCCCGAAAGCAATGCCTCCGTTATTTGCTGACCTTCTTTTTTACGACGAACTAAAATACAGATGTCTCTGTATTCATAACCTTTTGCAAGCAATGACTCAATCTCTTCAACGGCCTTTGTTGTCGCGTTAATCATAAATTCGGCTTTTTTAGTGCCTTCGGGAAACTCCATTTTAATATATCCACCTGTTCCGATTGATTTTGAAGCTATTTTCTGAATTGTATCATCATAAGCCTTTGTAATTTTTGTTTTTAAATCTTCAGGAATCTCATATTGAGGATTATTCTCTTCAGTTGACGAAATAAATTCATGTTGAAGCATTCTGGCTGCTTCTTTAAATACAATATTGTTGAAATGGATGATATTTTCGAAGCTTCTCCAATTTGTTTCCAGAATTTGAGGATCTGTTCCGAAATCACGGAAGTCATTCTCAACCTGATCACTTAGCAGCTTCCAATCTGAATTTCGCCAGCGATAAATTGATTGTTTTACATCTCCAACAATCATAGCCATCTTATCTTCAGCCACACTATTTAAAAGCAAAGGTTTAAAATTATTCCATTGCAATCGTGAGGTGTCCTGAAATTCATCTATCATATAGTTTTGATAACGGGTCCCTGTTTTTTCATAGATAAATGGTGTTTCATTCTGATCTATAATCTGAAACAACAATCGATTGGCATCAGCCAGTAGAAAAAGGTTTTCATTACGGGCAATTTCCTGCACTTTAATCGCTATGTCGGTTGTTATACCCAGAGCATTAATATTCGACGAAATAAGCCTGGCTGTGTAATAATTTGTCTTGTTTTTAATAAAAAGTTCAGAAAGGTCGAATAATATTTTATTTAAACCGGAACTAAAGCAATCAGCTATCTTGTTATTGTCTGATTCGTTATTCTTTTTGTTAAAACATTCTTCCGGATTATCAACCAATGGAATTAATTTCTGGATAGCAAGTAGATCATCCGTTTTTTGCAGAAGACTAAGTTTTTCAAGATTTTTAAGTGGAGATCTTGATTTTAAATGAAGCATTTCGTAATTAATACCATGTTGCTTCAAGACTTGTAATCCTTCTGTTGCAAAGTTTTTAATAGCGTTCTCAAAGTCTTTAATAATTTGCCGTAATTGCTTATTATACAAATGAAGCAGCTGCTTGTTCTGTAGTT
The DNA here is from genome assembly GCF_963674565.1 of uncultured Carboxylicivirga sp. NCBI lineage: Bacteria > Pseudomonadati > Bacteroidota > Bacteroidia > Marinilabiliales > Marinilabiliaceae > Carboxylicivirga > uncultured Carboxylicivirga sp. The sequence continues at coordinate 1,351,879 of NZ_OY771430.1, read as the reverse complement.
TTTCAAGTGTATCAGTATTCAAACTCTGAAATTCCTCTTTAAATACTTCTTTACCTAAAGTTTTTAGCTCATTAGCAATATTCCAGTCTTTTCCGTCTTCAATTTTTGATAATGTATGATTGATAAGCCATTCACGAAGTTCTTCGTTTCCTTTTAATTCTAATTCTCTAAGTAATTCATCAACAGCTTGTGATAAAACACGATCGGTATCCAGTTCTACCTTAAAACCTGCAGGAAGATTAGCTTCGTAGGCAAATGAACGAATTACCTTCTGAAAGAAACTATCGATGGTATTAACAGAGAATTTTGAAAAATCATTTAGAATATTGATTAATAAATGTCGGGCTGTATTATGTATTTGTTTTTTTGATTTGCTATAAATCTTCATTAAATCTTCAAGATTGTCAGCATCATCCTCAACCGATAAGGCATATAAATTTTCGAGAATCCTGTTTTTCATCTCGGAGGTAGCTTTATTAGTAAAGGTAACCGCCAGTATGCTTTTGTAATTTTGAGGATCTTCAAATAATAGCTTGATAAATTCGCCCGAAAGTGTATATGTTTTACCGGAACCGGCAGAAGCCCTGTATATTTTTAGTTGCGACATGCATTAATCTTTTTTCAAAAATAGGTATTCAACACGGGCTATCAAACAAAAAAATAGCCGCTTTAAGCGGCCATTTAAAATAAACTGTTATCGTTAATTAATTAAAAACTTCACTCTCACCCATAAATCCTTCTGATATTACAGTCATTTTGATATTTTGGCGATTAACAACACTTGCTTCTAAAAGTATGGCAGGTACTAATCTTTTACCGTTATTAACAGTGATATTCATATTAGAAGGTGCTTCTCCATCTGCAATTTTCATAGCTGCGTTGGCTGCAGCAAACGCCAATGCTTCAATGGGTTTGTAAATTGTTATAGTTTGGTTGCCCGCAACAATATTTCTAACGGCCTGTATGTTAGCATCCTGTCCTGCAAGTAAAACTGTACCTTCTTTGTGTGCATCTTTCAAGGCTATAATAACACCTGAGGCTAAAGCATCATTTCCACAAATGATAGCATCAACTTGTTCTGATGTTTTCAAATAAGCAGTCATAATTCTGAAAGCTTCATCAGGTAGCCAAAAATTGGAGAATTCATCCACTACGATTTCAATATCTCCTTTATCAATTAAAGGTTGTAATATATTCATCCATCCTAAATGAAGGAGATAAGCATTATAATCACTCTTAGGTCCACTGATTAATGCATATTTTCCTTGAGGTGAAATTTTAGTGAGATAATTAGCTTGTAATTCACCAACATGTATATTGTCGGTTGATATATAGTAATCCAGATTGCAATCTTTTATTAAACGGTCGTAAGAAATAACAGGAACATAATTTCGATGGGCTAATTTTACTATTTCAGCAGCTTTTTGAAGATCAACAGGAACAACAACCAGTACATCAATATCCTGATCAATCAATTCCTGAGCCTGTAAAATCTGCTTCTCCGGATCAGTATTAGCAATTTCAACAATTGCTGTACCTCCCAGTTCTTCAACTTTTTGAACAAATAACTCTTTATCTTTTTTCCATCTCTCGTTATTGAGGCTATCCATCAAAAAACCAATTTTTGGCTTTTGATTACATCCCGTAATAAGAATTACGAATATGATCCATAATAATGCAATGCCAATCCGTTTCATGTGATAACTATTTAGGTACGTAATTTTGTATATAATTTACAAAATCTATTTCAGAAAGTAAAGAGTTATACGAATAGTCTTTTCTGATTTGCAAGTTAATAGGAGTCATTTTTAAAGAATGGATATACCTCTTTATATAGTTAATAATTGCATATGCATTTTCAATAGAAACCTTATTCGAAATAATAGGTTTTTATATTCAATTTGAAGGCGCTTTTACAATTTGATCTTCAAATTAAATCAAAAAATGGGTTGTTGTTTTTGATTTGATAATTATCTAATTATATTTGTGTCGTATTCTAAAACAAGTGACCGAAATAATGATGATTTATAATCCTACATCTACTCTAACAAACAATACAACCCCTTGGGGGGTATAATTGTTAATATCATCAGGTCAGGTTTTTTATTCTATTTTGTTATCACATTTTATTTATAAATATGAAAGTACTTAAGTTTGGAGGTACCTCAATGGGTTCATCTGTAGCTATGCTAAGTGTTAAGCGTATTGTTGAAAAGATACAAGGACCAAAGGTTGTTGTTGTTTCGGCAGTAGGTGGCGTGACAGATGAATTAATTAATGCATCCAAAAAAGCTGTGAAAGGCGAGGCATATCAGGATGTACTAAGTTATTTGAAAGAAAAACATAATAAGATTATATCCGAACTGTTTACCCCTTCGGTAGAAGTTATACTTCAGGAAGATCTGAGTGTAATTTGGAAAGAGCTGGAGCAGTTATTAAAAGGTGTAAGCTTAACAGGTGAACTAAGTACGAAAAGTTACGATACTATTTCAGGATGTGGTGAAAGGTTGTCTTCAAATATTATTTCCTACTTAATTACGGATGCTAAATTATTTGATAGTCGTAAGTTTATAAAAACAGAGATAAACGGTCGTGGCCATGTTGTTAAAATCAACGAAACCATGCAAAATATTGGTGAACTAAAATTTAGTTTGCCTGAAGTAGCTGTATTCCCAGGATTTATTGCCAGCGATGATCATGGCGATAATACTACTTTAGGTCGGGGTGGTTCAGATTATTCTGCCGCACTACTGGCTGCCGGATTAGATGCTGAGATGTTGGAGATCTGGACAGATGTGGATGGTTTTATGTCTGCCGATCCACGAGTGATAAAGCGTGCATATTGCTTGGATCACCTGAGTTATGCTGAAGCAATGGAATTATCACATTTTGGAGCGAAAGTTATCTATCCACCAACAATTATACCTGCGCTGCAAAAGCAAATTCCAATATTAATTAAGAATACGTTTAATCCGGAAGCTCCGGGGACTTTAATAGATAAAAATACCGATGAAGAAAGAAAAGTTAAAGGATTATCTTCGATTAAAGATGTGAGTCTTTTAACTCTTCAGGGTAATGGTATGATTGGTGTTTCGGGTATTTCTATGCGAATGTTTAAAGCATTGGCTTCTGAAAACGTTAATATCATTCTTATTTCTCAGGCCTCCAGTGAAAGCAGTATCTCAGTTGTAATTAATTCAACCGAGGCTGAAATTGCTAAAATGGCGTTGGTCAATGAATTTGAAAAAGAGATTAGTCGTAAACAAATAAACGGAGTACTGGTAGATAGTAATATGGCAGTAGTTGCCATAGTGGGAGAGGGAATGAAGCATACTTCCGGTATATCAGGTAAGTTGTTTAATGATGTTGGTAAGAACGGTATCAATGTATATGCGATAGCACAGGGTGCTTCAGAGTTGAATGTATCCTTTGTTGTTCATCAGGATGATTTAAGGAAGGCTCTTAACGTTGTACATGAAACCTTCTTCCTTAGTCAGTATCAGGCTATTCACCTTTATCTTGCAGGTGTTGGTACTGTTGGAAAGAGTCTCTTAAAAAAGATTCAACGTCAGGCAGAAAGATTACTGAAAGTTGAACGTTTGAGTATTCGTGTCGCCGGTATTGCCAATTCAAGGCAAATGATATTTAAAGATAGAGGATTGGATCTTGAATCAGCTTTAGAAGTCTTAAATGAAGCTAGTCCAGGCAATATTGGTCAGTTTATTGATCAAATAATAGAAAACAACATGTCGAATAGTGTTTTTGTTGACTGTTCAGCCAGCCCTGAAGTTGCAAAGCATTATTTAAAATTACTACAGAATAACGTATCGGTTGTTACAGCAAATAAAATTGCCAGTTCATCTGATTACGAGACTTATAAAAAGCTGAAAACAACTGCAGTTCAAAAAGGAGTTAAGTACTTATTTGAAACAAATGTTGGTGCGGGCTTACCAATTATCAATACAATTAATAGTATGATTCAAAGTGGAGATAAAATTCTGCAGTTAGAAGCTGTTTTATCCGGTACACTGAATTATATTGTCAATAATGTATCTGCCGAAAGAAAATTATCTGAGGTTGTTCAGGAAGCTAAAGAAAAAGGTTATAGCGAACCTGATCCACGTATAGATCTGATTGGTAAAGATGTATTACGAAAATTATTAATTCTTGCACGTGAGTGTGAGTATCCTTTGGAAGAAAAGCATATTGATATTACTCCATTCCTTCCACAGGAATTCTTTACCGATGAATCGGTAGAGCAATTTATGGCTCGCTTAAAAGACTATGATGAGGCTTTTGAACAGAAAAGAAAAGAAGCTGAAGATAGAGGAATGATCTTAAGATATGCAGCCTCTTTAAAAGAAGGTAAGGCAAAAGTTGGTTTCATTGAGGTTGATGCCAGTCATCCGTTCTATCAATTGGAAGACAGTAATAACAAAATAATGTTACGTACAGATTATTATTACGATCATCCAATGGAAATAAAAGGCTATGGTGCCGGTGCAGATGTTACTGCAGCAGGTGTTTTTGCTGATATAATTAAAGTAGTTAACCTCTAAACAATTCGTCATTTTTTAAGGTTAGTTATGCAAGTAAGCTGCATCTTAATAAACAAATGAAAAACATTAATCTATGAAATATTTAGTAATTCTGGCTGATGGTTTTGCTGATCGCCCGATAGAAAGATTGGGCGGAAAAACTCCGATGATGGCGGCCAAAACACCACATATTGACCAGTTATGTAAGATCTCAAAAACTGGGTTCTTAAAAACGGTGCCTGATTCCCTTCACCCGGGTTCTGAAGTAGCCAATATGACCATAATGGGATACGATGCTGCCAAATATTATCAGGGTAGAGGTGTATTGGAAGCTGCTGCTCTTGGAATTGAATTCTCTGAGAATGATCTGGTTTTCCGTTGTAATTTGGTGAGTGAGGATAAGGGTATTTTATTAAATCATTCAGCAGGACATATTACCACAGAGGAAGCAAAAGAACTGATTGACGAATTGAATGATAAATTGAGTGATGACAGAGTCAGTTTCTATGCGGGTGTAAGTTATCGCCACGTGATGATCATTAAAGGCGGTAAGAATGGATTAAATTGTATTCCACCTCATGATGTTCCTGGCGAAAAAGTTGATAAAATACTACCAACACCCGCTGAAGGACATGAAACAGCTGAGTTATTACGAGAGTTGATGTTTAAATCAAAAAGCGTCCTTGAAAATCATCCGGTTAATCAAAAGAGAAAAGCTAATGGAAAGGCAATAGCTAATATGATTTGGCCTTGGTCTGCAGGGTTTAAACCAAGCATGCCAACTCTTAAGGAGCTTTATGGACTTGAAAGCGGGGTTGTTATTTCTGCTGTTGATTTGATCCATGGTTTAGGTAAACTGGGAGGACTTCAATCTGTTTATGTTGAAGGAGCAACAGGTTTATTTAATACAAACTATTCAGGCAAAGCAGAAGCTGCTTTAAATGCTCTTGAAAGTAATGATTATGTATTTCTTCATATTGAAGCACCTGATGAAGCCGGGCATGAAGGAGATGTTGAATTAAAGATTAAGACGCTCGAAGATATTGATCAGTTGGTTGTAAAACCAGCTTTGGAATATTTGGCTAAGCATAAAGATGAATTAAGCATCGCCTTGTTGCCTGATCACCCAACGCCTTGTGAAATAAGAACACATACACGCGATTTTGTGCCTTTTATGATTTACCGACCAGGAACTGAACCTGATTTGGTGCAGGAATATGATGAAGAATCGGTTAAGAAAGGTGATGTTGGGTTTTTAGATCAAACCGAATTTATGAAAGTGTTTTTATCTGGAAGTAAATAGTTGTTAAAGCAGTAAAAAATTGGATATGCAATTTTATAGTACCAATAACGCATCGCATAAAAGTGATTTAAAGAATGCCGTAATTAACGGATTGGCGCCGGATAAGGGTTTATATATGCCCGAGGAGATTCCTGTCTTGCCTGAAAGTTTTTGGAACGATTTGCCAAATATGGATTTAGGTGAAATCGGGTATAATGTTCTTAAACCCTATTTTTGTCCGACTATTTCAGAAGAAGAGTTTAAAGAATTAACAAAGGAAGCCTTTAATTTTCCTATTCCTTTACAAAAGGTTAGTGAAAATATCTCTTCACTGGAACTCTTTCACGGACCAACGCTTGCTTTTAAAGATATAGGTGCCAGATTTCTGGCGAGGGTGATGGCACAGTTCACTCATGATATGGAACATCACATTAACGTGTTGGTTGCAACATCAGGTGATACGGGTAGTGCAGTGGCCAATGGTTTCCTGGGTGTGGATGGAGTTAATGTATATGTTTTATATCCTAAAGGATTAGTATCTGAAGTACAGGAAAAGCAATTTACAACTTTGGGGCAAAACATTACAGCAATCGAAATTGATGGTACTTTTGATGATTGTCAGCGTTTGGTTAAGTCAGCCTTTATGGATGAAGACTTACAAAAGAAACTGGTACTTACATCTGCTAATTCAATTAACCTTGCTCGCTTTTTACCGCAGATGGTTTATTACTTTTATGGGTATGCACAGGCTGTTAAACAAGGTAAAAAAGATATTATAGTTTCTGTTCCAAGTGGAAACTTCGGAAACCTGACAGCTGGTATTATTGCCTACAAAATGGGGTTGCCGGTTAAGCATTTTATTGCAGCCACCAACATTAATGATATTGTCCCCAAATACCTTGATTCAGGTATATATTCACCTGCAAAAAGTATATCAACCCCTGCCAATGCTATGGATGTAGGTGATCCAAGTAACTTTGTGCGTATTCAGGATTTGTTCGACAAGAAACTGGAGGGAATCAAAGATGTAATAACAGGCTATGTATGTCCGAATGAGGATATCTTTGAAATGATTGAAAAAGTATTTACAGAGAATGATTACATTTTGGATCCGCATGGAGCGATTGGTTATAAATCTTTGACAGAACTTTTGGATGAAGGAGAGTTTGGTATGTTTCTTGCAACAGCTCATCCTGCAAAGTTTCCCGAAACAGTGGAAAAGTTCATAAAGCAAGAAGTGGAGCAGCCTGATAGGTTAAAAGCTTTCCTTGCCAGGAAAAAGGATGTGAAAGAATTAACAGAAGATTTTGAATCATTTAAAACATTTCTTTTGACAACATGTAAATAATGAAGTTAGAAGAAAATACCCTTTAAATACTAGTGTTTTTCAAAAAAAAACTATTTTTAAGGCATCAAAATGAATCAAATCTATTAAATAAAGATTAAAAGTTTATTATTATGAGGTATTTAGCAACTTTATCCTTTTTGATGTTGATGTTTGTAGGAGTAACAGCTCAGGACAAATCTGCAGCTGAGCTAAAAAACGAAGGAAATGATGCACTAAAAGCAAAAGATTATAAAACTGCCCTTGGTTTATACGAACAAGCAATTGCATCTTGGGAAGAGGAAATGGACGCAGCTATGGTGTATAATGCAGCAACATGTGCATATAAAACAAAAGCAAATGATAAGGCAATAAAGTATTATACGCAAGCAAAAGAATTAGATTATAAAGCTGATGCTTGTAATTATTATTGTTACAAGATTTATGATGCACAGGGAAATGCAGCTGAAATGAAGAAGATAAGTGATGAAACTATCGAAAAATTCCCTACAAGTAAATACACTACTGCAATTAAAAAGGATTTAGTTAAGCCGTTGGTTTCAAAAGCAAATGAATTATATGCCAGTGCTCAGGCAAAACTAAATGCTAGAACATCTGACAATGCTGATCAGTGGGCTACACTTAAATCTGAATCAGTAGCATTGTGTGATGAAGCAATTGCTAAATGTGATGAAGTTTTATCTATTTATAAAGGAGAAAAAAATGCTCCTACTATTAAAGCTCGTTGCGAAGAGTTGAAAAAAGCTGAATAAAAGCTGATAAAATATTTATCAAAGCGCCTGGGTTTTTCCAGGCGCTTTTTTTGTGCTTTGTAGTGAATGATTTCCAATATCTTTGTATTCTTGCTCAAATTTAAAATTACAGAGTTGAAGTTTGATTTATCCAAAATAGAATTACCTATTGTTGAAGTATTATCTGAAATAAGTGATGTACTTGTAAATGATAATCGATTAATTATCCATGCACCTCCTGGGACAGGAAAAAGTACCATTGTTCCATTGGCATTACTAGATGCACCGTGGTTGATGGGAAAAAAAATTATAGTGCTTGAACCTCGTCGTATAGCAGCCAGAAGTATTGCTGCTCGTATGGCGGATTTATTAGGAGAGAAAGTTGGAGAAACAGTTGGGTATCGAATTCGTTTTGATAATGTTGTCAGTGATAAAACTAGGATAGAAGTTGTTACAGAAGGAATACTAACCCGAATTCTTCAAAGCGATAATGCAATTGAAGATATTGGATTGGTAATTTTTGATGAGTTTCACGAACGTAATTTATTTGGTGATCTGGCATTGGCACTTTCATTGGAATCACAACATGTTCTTCGAAATGATTTGAGAATTATTGTGATGTCAGCAACATTAGATGTTACCAATCTTACCCAATTGCTGAAAAGTAAGGTTGTAAAGAGTGAAGGACGCCAATATCCCGTTGAAATAAAGTACTCAGGTGATTCAGATATGTACATGATTCCAGAATTGACGGCAAGGATCGTATCCAGAGCTTTAAAAGAGCAGGATGGTGATATTCTTGTGTTTTTACCAGGTGAAGGAGAAATTAAGAAATGTGAATCAATCCTTAATGGTAAAGTTGGGAATACGCAAATTCATAAATTATACGGGCAATTAAATTTTGCTAAGCAATATGCTGCTATTATGCCTGATAGGCAGGGTAGAAGAAAGATTGTATTGGCTACTTCCATTGCCGAAACCAGTTTAACTATCGAAGGGGTAAAGGTGGTAGTTGATTGTGGTTTTGGCAGAACTTTGCGTTTCGACAGTCGATCTGGGTTGTCGAAATTGGAAACCATCGAAATAACCAAAGATTCGGCTGATCAACGTGCCGGAAGAGCTGGGCGATTAGGGCCTGGTGTTTGTTATCGGATGTGGACCAACGCCAGTCATCATCAAAAAACAGACTATCAAAAACCTGAAATAGAAGATGCTGATTTGGCTTCTTTAATGCTGGATCTTGCCAAATGGGGTGTCAGTGACATTGAGAGTTTAAACTGGTTGACATTGCCTCCCAAAGGTCATGTCAGGCAAGCCAAGAATGTGCTGCATGAGATTGATGCTTTGGAAAATAATATCATAACAGATCATGGTAAGCAATTGAGTACAATTCCATCACATCCGCGAATTGCGCATATGTTGCTAAAAGCTGGTGAAGAGGGTTTAAGTTCTTTAGCAGTGGATGTGGCAGCTGTTTTGGAAGAGCGTGATCTATTGGGAAAGGAAGCAGGAATTGATATTAACCTACGGATTGAAGCATTGCGAAGATACCGAAGTGGAAATCTTAAGAACAACAAGCTAAAAAGAATTGAGCAGATATCACTTCAATACAGAAAAATGCTCAATTGTGAAGTTAATAATGGTGATTTTGATCCTTATGAAACAGGATTATTACTTGCTTTTACCTATCCTGAGCGGATCGCTCACTGCAAACCGGGTAATAATGCCCAGTTTAAATTGGCAAATGGAAGAATAGCTGCCGCGGGACATGAAGATGATTTGGCACATGAAGAATGGCTTGCGATTGCCAACCTGAATGCAACTGAAGGAGTTGGAAGAATATTTCTGGCTTCTCCACTAAATCCGCGTGATTTGGTTACAATGGTAAAAAATGTTGATCGGGTTTACTGGGACACAAAAGATGGTGGTTTTAAAGCTGTAAATGAGTTGCGAATAGGTAGTATTGTTTTGCAAAGTAAACCATTGACTCATTATTCTGAGGATGCCAAAATAAATGCTATTTGTGATGCAATCAAAAAAGAAGGGATTAGTTTACTTGATTTTAATAAAGAAGTAGTTCAATGGCAAAATAGGGTATTGAGCCTTCGTGTCTGGAATGGAGATCAAAAGTGGCCAGATGTTTCCAATGATGAAATAATTGCCACTTGTGCTGAATGGTTGGCTCCTTATCTGAATAATGTTAAGCGGCCAGAAGATTTGAAGAAGATTAATCTGAAGGAAGTGCTCCAACATTATTTATCGTATGATCTACAGCAACAGTTGGATATATTAGCTCCAGAACGAATTACAGTGCCAAGTGGTTCAAAAATTAAACTACAGTATTTCGATAATGGCGATACACCTGTATTGGCAGTGCGATTGCAGGAAGTTTTTGGATTGATGTCAACACCATCCATTAATAATGGAAAAAACAAAGTATTGATGCACCTTTTATCTCCAGGTTTTAAACCCGTTCAGATAACTGGTGATTTAGAAAGTTTCTGGAGCAATGCTTATTTTGAAGTTAGAAAAGAACTACGAGCTCGTTATCCAAAGCACGAATGGCCTGAAGACCCTTTGAATGCAATAGCAATTAGAGGTGTTAAAAAATGATACGAAAATGCATATTTAAGAATATCTTGGTCAATAGATTGTAGAAATATTTTTTGAATCTTTTAATCTTAAATTTAATGTAGTTTCCCCCTGTTTAACGAAAAATAAATGCCACTGAAACAAAGTAAGGAGAATATCAGAAATAAGATTTTTATTCCTTTTAAAAACGTGTTTATATCGATTGTGTCAATTGAATTTTTATCAAAATAAACGGCAAATAAAGCAGTTGCAATCGTCATACTTAAAATCTGACCTAAAACACGCATTGTCGCTGAAATACCACTGGCCATTCCGGCTTTTTCCTTAGGAACTGAGCTCATTATGGTATTCATATTTGGTGAGGAGAACAGCGCAAAACCAAACCCAATAAATGCCAGATTCATAATAATAAAATATTCAGAACTCTTCTCATTAAGGGTAGTAAAAAGTCCTAACCCTAAACCACATATAAACATTCCGACTGAAGCAAGATAACCAGGTTCATACTTATCAGAAAGCTTACCGGCAATGGGTGAAAATACTGTCATTACAATAGGTTGAGCAATTAATATGCTTCCCGCTGCACGTGAACTGAAGTTTAGTACTTTTTGCAGATACAAACTCATTAAAAAAACAATTGCAAAGGTGGCTCTGTAATTAATTAGTGCTGCAAGATTTGAAAAGGTTAACAAGCGATTCGTTTTGAACTCTTTTACAGGAAAGAAAGCAAGTGATGATTTACTTTGTTGCCAGATAAAAAGAAACATCAACAAAGTGCCAATCAAAACAATTATCTGACCACTAACAGCTTTTATAATGGACGATCCATAAACGATAGCAGATAAACCAGCTGCATAAATGAGGGCCCCTTTGTAATCGAGATTTCTTTTATCTGTTTTCAGTTCATCATATCCCAGGTATTTGAAGGCAATAATCATGACAATAAATCCGATGAATGACGAAATTAAAAATATTGCCTCCCATCCCCAATAAAAGGTTATAAATCCGCCTGCACTTGGCCCTACAGCTAATCCAGCATAAACAGCAGCAACAGTGATACCCAATACAGCCCCTCTTTTTTCTTTAGGGAACTCACGAACCAATATGGCCGGACTCGTTGCCATTAATAAAGATGCTCCAATGCCTTGTATAAATCGAAGTATTATAAGAATATTGCCACTACTTGAAAAGCTACAAAGGAGTGTAAAAATCAAGAAAACCACCGTTCCTGCTTTAAATATTTTTTTATGACCTAAAGAATCTGCCCATTTACCGGCAGGAAGCAGGAATATACCCGAAGACAGGAGAAAAGAAGTAATAATCCAGCTTAAAGAAACAGCATTCAATTGCAATTGCTTCTCAATAATTGGCAAGGCAACATTAACAGATGAGATCAAAAATGGCCCCATAAAAGATGTAATAGCGGCAACCAGTAACACAGATTTCTGAGCTCTTGTCATTCCTGTTTTAATTTATTGAGAGATATACCAAAGATATGAAAATGTAATATGGATAAAACAAAAAAAGGTTCATCACTTTAAAGCAATGAACCTGAGTATATAAAGAAGATAGTATTAATTCGCGATTAATTTTCCTTTAATATTGTCTTCAAATGCTGATAATGCTGCTTTTGAGCCTTCACCCATTGCAATTACAATTTGTTTGTAAGGAACAACTGAAACATCACCGGCAGCATAAATTCCAGGTTGTTTTGTTCGGCAGTGCGCATCTATTTCAATTTCACCCATACGATTGGTTTCTACTAGATCTGCAAATACCTTACTATTTGCCTGTAAACCTATTTGTACAAATACTCCATCGGTTGAAATTGTTTCTTCCAGCTCTGTTGTTCTGTTTTTGTATTTTAACCCATTTACCTTTTTCCCGTCTCCATCAATGGCTAAAGTCTGTGCATTGGTAACAATTCTTACGTTAGGCAATGTTGCCAACTTATCCTGTAATACCTGATCACCTTTTAAGGAATCCATAAATTCAAGAACGGTAACATCTTTTGCAATAGAAGAAAGATCAATAGCTGCTTCCAAACCTGAGTTACCACCACCGATTACTACAACTTTCTTATTCTTGTAAAAAGGTCCGTCGCAATGGGTGCAAAAGGCTACTCCGGAACCGATGTATTCGCTTTCTCCTGGAATACCAAGCTTACGCCAACTGGCACCTGTGGCAATAATTAATGCAGGAGTAGATATGCTTTCACCCAATGAAGAGGTTAACCTTTTAATACCGTTTTCCAGTTCAATTTTTTCTATAAGCCGGTTTTCTAAAATGTCTATCGGGTAATCGTTAAGATGCTGAATTAAATTTCCGGCTAGTTCACTACCTGTAGTTTTAGGTACCGAAATCATATTTTCAATCGCTACTGTTTCTGTTACCTGGCCTCCAATTTTTTCGGCAACCAATGCAACTTTAAAACCTTTACGTGCTGAGTAAATAGCTGCAGAAGCTCCAGCTGGTCCGCCGCCAACAACTACAACATCATATTCCTTTTTAACATCACTTGTTGGCTTAAATTCTGTTCCTAGTTGATTTTCAATTTTTGAAATCAATTCAATCATTGTTGAACGACCCACATGAAGTTGTTTGCCGTTTGCATAAACGGTAGGAACAGCTTGTATACCCAATCGGTCAACTTCTTCCTGATTGATTGAACCATCAATTATCTCATGGGAAATATTAGGATTGTTAAAAGCCATTATATTTAAGGCTTGCACAACATCAGGGCAATTTGTACAGGTTAGTGAAATATAGCTTTTTAATTCAACTTTCTCATTGATGTTGTTAATGCGTTGAGTAAGAATTTCATCAGGTAAGTTTTTGCCAATACCATCCTGATTCAAAACAGCCAGTAATAAAGTTGTAAATTCATGGCCGTTTGGTACTGCCTTAAAATTTACATTGGTTGTTTTATCGTTTTTTAATATTGTAAATGACAATCCATCACCTGAGTTAATTACAACATTAACATTATCTGAACACGATGCAACATCCTCAAGCAATGAAAGTAATTCATTTTTACTTTTATGCTCATCTGAAACAGTTATGGCAAATGTATATTTGTTTTTTAGGTTACTGAATAATGATCGTACCTGGTCTTTTATAGTTTGTTCTAACATAATTTGATATATTATTGGTGATGGTCGGGGATCTTAAAAAGAGGCTCCACTCATTTGTAATTGATAGGAGTGGAGCCTGATAATTATATAGTTAACTTAATTTTCGTGAAAATTAGATTTTACCAACTAAATCAATACTAGGTTCCAAAGTCTTAGCGCCTTCTTCCCATTTAGCAGGACAAACTTCAGCAGGATGTTCAGCAACAAACTGCAAAGCTTTCAAACGACGTAAAAGCTCATCAGCGTTACGACCAACGTTTCCGGCTACTACTTCGTATGCAACTATTTCTCCTTGTGGATTAACAATAAATGTTCCTCTTTCTGCCAAACCAACTTCTTCAATCATAACATCAAATCCACGTGAAAGAACTCCTGTTGGATCGGCTAACATTGGATATTTAATTTTTTTGATTGTATCAGATGTGTCATGCCATGCTTTGTGTACGAAATGAGTATCAGTTGATACAGAGTAAATTTCAGTACCTGTGGCAGCAAACTCATCGTATTTATTTGCCAGGTCTTCTAATTCAGTAGGACATACAAAAGTAAAATCGGCTGGATAGAAGAAAAAGATTGACCATTTACCAAGTACATCTTCTTTTGATACAGTTTTAAAATCGTCGTTTACGTATGCTTGTACCTTAAAATCTACAATCTCTTTTCCAATTTGTGACATAATTTAAATGTTTTAATATTAATACTATTTGTTTCGTTCTTTTTACATCAGCAAAACTAGAACACTGAATATCATAAATCAAATAGATAATATTAATGACAGTATAGATGATATTTATAATGAAATTTAACAGATTGAATATAAAGGCTTAATATAAATTAAATGATGATTCAATACCACCTTTTAATTTGAAAAAGAAATATTAGAAAGTATAATAATTAAAATATGAGACTGATAACATTTAAAATAATGTGATCAAAATACTGATTTAAAATTCTATTAAAGAAAAGAATAAGGTTTATTCAGTTGCCAGATGAGCCTGTTTGGTAAGAATTTCCTGTAATTTATCCAAATTCTTATAACAGTTAATTATTCCATAATTAACATTTGACAGCCAGTTTATGGCAGCATCCTGAGTAGAAAAAATCTTGGAAACAATCGGTAGTTCCCTATTAAATAGTTCAAATAAAGTGGCAACAACTACTTCATTGGGTTTACTGGTGAGTACAGATACGAATCTTTCACCCAGAATAGTTGGCAATTTTTTTAATTTGGTAACGTATTCATTTACTTCAATTGATCCACCCACAATCGTAGCAGGTCTGAAATCCATGATCACACTAAAATTAGGATGATAGTTTTGGTCCTGAGCAGTGCGTAATTTTAGTTGTAGAATATCGTCAACATAAATTGCACCTTGGTACAATTCTACAACAAGTTTACACTCAGGGAATAAAATATAATCCGTTTTGGCTTTCATAACAGGGTAAAAATTTTCAAATACAAAAATACTTTGTTAATTATTTAAATAGTTAATAATGTGTAGTTAATTAATATTAAATAAGTTAATTGATTGTGAAACGATATTTAATCACACTACAACTATATTCTAATTAAATAATTATTTATTATTTGTAATAAGTTGTTTTACAGTTAAATGGTTAATATTGGTGAGCTTGATTAAATTGAAATCGAAATTAAACATTAATAATGAAATCAACCAAATTTTCATCACCTTCTAAACCTAATTTTTTTCGCAAACGATACCGGTGATTTTCAACACCTCTTACAGATATTCCTAGTAAAGGGGCAATATCTTTTGACGTTAAATTAATTCTAAGATATGCACTTAATCTTAAATCGCTTGGTGTCAGTTCAGGGTAATTGGCTTTTAATGTTTTCAGAAAAGTCTCATGTGCCTGTTCAAAATTTGCTTCGAAGATGTGCCAGTCATCCTGACCGGAAATATTCTCATCAATTTTATTGATTAATTCCTGGTAATACTTATCTGGGTAACGGGTTCCTAATGCATCTTTTTGTTTTTTTATTTTAGCTTTTAATGACATTAAAAACTCGTTTTTCTTTATAATTCCCATTGTAGAACCTGCCAGTTGCTGACTTTTATGCGATAATTCATCTCTTAATTTTTCATTTCTAAGTTTAATGAGTTCTTTTTCTTTTTCTTCTCTTTTTCGCCTTTCTTTTAGTTTTATTTTTCGGGTGGTGATTCGTCTTGACAATCCAAATAAAAAGCTAATTAGTATAAAATACATCGTGATTGCCTGCCATGATTGATACCAGGGATGATTAATTTTAAAATGAAGTTCACTGGTTTGCGAGTATTTATTCCAATTATTTATGGCTCTTACCATTATTGTATATTCACCTGGCGGAATCCTTCTTATTTCGAAAATTGGCTCATCTGTAAGTACAGACCACTCATCAGATAAACCATCAATTTTATATTGAAATTGAGTGGGATCTCCATTTATTATAGGAAAAGAATAGCGAAAAGTGACGTTGTTTAATCTGTTAGGTAAAGAATAAGATTTTTCTGAGACATTAAGACTAATAATCTCTTTTTTTCCATCATCACATTTAGCTTCTCTTAATACAGGTATGAAATTACTTACTTCATCACCTTCTGATTTACTATGCGGATTAAGTAAAGCGTAACCGTTTTCCATACTAACAAGTATGCTGGAATCATTAATTTGTATAACGTTTTCATGGGTTGGAATCAGATGATCCTGAAAAACAGCATTCGGATACATTTTTAAAAGACTTATATCATCAGGCCGAACATCAAAACATGCCATACCTTGTTTATTAATAAACCAGTATTTATGTTTTCCTGCCGGAATTATCCTGTGTGATGATTTAAACTGCCCTAGTTTATTATTGAAGTCATTGTATAATATAATGGTATCATTCAAATCATCGTAGGTATACATATTTTCACCAGAGGTAATTACAATTCTGCCCTCGACTTTGAAAGCCTTAGGATTTCTGATGTTTTTATCTTTTGAATCTATTATTTCGTAATGCCTGATGGATATTGTACTGTCTAATGTTTCGTTTAACCTTAATTTATAAACGCCTCTGTAATTGTGACTTGCCCAAAGATTTCCCAGGTGATCAAATTCAACAAAACGAATTAAATTATTGAAACCTTTAATAGTATTGGAAAATTGCCATTCTCCATTGGTTCTTTTATATACAATTAAATCATTATAAGTGCCTTGAATTAAAATATCAGGATTTTGAGGGTGGCGGGTTATTGAATAGGCTCCGGCATAATTTGAGATTGTTTCCATTTTATTGTCTTCAATCATAAAGGTGCCGGAATTATGACCAACAAATAATTTGTTATCAATTACATTACAATCCCAAATTTGTCCCTGTGTATTATCTAAAAGTTCAAAATTCTCATCCTTACTATTCCACTGAGTTGTGTATAAGCCTTGATTTGTACCAATATATAATAGATTATTAAACAGTGCAGCAGTATATACAGCTCCTAATTCTTCTGAATAGAAAAATCTTTTTTTACCATCATATGATCCGGGAATAAACTCTATACCGTTATCCAAAGCCAACCATATATTACTCAGTTTATCCATTCCAATACCCAAAACGGTATTGCTTTGTAACCCATTTTCTTTATTGTAATGAAATATTACTTTTCCTTTTTTATTAAAGGAAATGACACCATCTAAAATGGTTCCTATAATGAAATCACCATTATGATTTATTATTCCTTTATTAATCTGATTTTTAATTAGAAAAGGCTGAATACATGGCCTTGTTATCTCTATTTCTTTAGTTTCCTCGTTATAACTGAAAAGACCATCAGATTCTGTACCTACATAGTATACATTCAATTCACGATCATGCGCAAGGAACCTGATTAACTTATTTTTTAAAAAGTCATCTGTAATTAGTGGGGTAAGTTGTTGATTATTTAATCTGTAAATTCCTTGATTGAGAATAGCTACATAAACAGTGTTATTTACCTTGGTTGCAAAATTTATAAAACCACCAGGTTGAATAATTGAGAAAGTATCATCCTTATAAATGTAAATTTTAGAGAAGGAATGAAATATTACGGATTCATCTGTAATAAAGATACTCCAGAACTCTTCATTGTTAGTGAATTGCTTTTCAATAAGATGTGTTAATGAAGAATAAATAAGTTCATTATTTTCATTATTTTCCCAATATCCCAGTTCTCTATAACCACCGGTGTATATGCGATCATTTTTATCTATAGCAACAGCTCTGATAATTGTACTGTTGGGTGATGGATAAGATTTCCAGGTCACTCCGTCAAATTGTAATAATGCTGTACTGTTACAGAAATAAGCATAGCCATTATTATCAAAATCAACAGACCAGTTTTGGCTTGCTGCATGATACTCTTTTTTTGAAAAGCTTCTGTTTGTTTGGGCAATAAGAAGGAATTGATGATTAAGTAAAGTAAGTAATATGATAAATATTACTCTCCTTAAGATTAAAATTAATTTAATCATACAACTTGAATATTGATTACTTAAAACTTAGATGTGCTGATTGGCTATTTGTTCAACAAATATGCTTTAAAATTAAGAATTATTCACAAATTGAGATGATTCAAATGAATAATATGGCCTTATTTAGGGACTTTTTTAAATTGATCAACTCATTAATTGTGAAATAATTTAACATTTATAAATAGCTAAATGTTAAAAAATGGAAATTATATGTGTCAGGTATATAATAAATTGCGATAAAATATTCTGAATTGGTGAGGTAATTGTGAAAATGAAAATTAGCACTTTTTAACATTGAGAGTTTGTCGTGTATGCTATTATTTTAATTGCACCAATCACCTCTTTAATTTTGAACCAGCGAACTAATAAATCTAACATCATGAAAAAAACTCTTTTTGTTATTTCTCTATTGTTGGTTTCGACTTTAATTTTTGCTCAGCAACAACTGAATGTAAAAGGTAAAGTAACCGGAACAGACAATTTGGGAATCCCAGGTGTTTCAATAGTTGTTAAGGGTTCATTCTCAGGAACTATAACTGATCTGGAAGGTTTTTATACAATTCAAGCCACATCTGATGATATAATTGTTTATAGCTTCATTGGTTTTGATACGCAGGAAATACCTGTATCAGGCAGAGCAGAAATAAATATTGTTCTGGAAGAATCGAATCAATTGGTTGATGAAGTAGTTGTAGTAGGATATGGTACTCAAAGAGTAAAGGATCTTACATCAGCCATTACAACAGTTAAATCAGAAGAACTGGTTAAGAGTCCAAACGGACAAACTATGCAGGCACTACAAGGTAAAGTAGCCGGAATGCAAATTATTAATGCTGGTGCACCCGGAACAGAACCGACTGTCCGAATAAGAGGTATTGGTTCATATCCAAGCAGCAGTAATTCACAACCTTTATATGTTGTAGATGGAATGTATTTCGATAATATCGATTTCCTGAATCCATCGGACATTGAAAGTTTATCAGTGCTAAAAGATGCTTCTGCTTCAGCTATTTATGGGGTTAGGGCCGCGAATGGTGTAGTATTGATTACTACAAAAAAAGGTGGTATTAGCAAAAAAGCTACTGTTACTTACGAAGGTTATATTGGTGTACAGGTACCTCAGAATGTTCTTCAAATGGCCAATGCTGAACAATTTGTGGAATATATAAATCAAACAGAATCTGCAGCTGATATTCAGTTTATTGAAAATGCCATGCAACGTTATGGCAGAAGCAGAATTAATCCTAACGTACCTGATGTAAATACAGATTGGTATGCCGAGATAATGAAAAAAACAGCTCGTCAGCAGAACCATTCAATTAGTATGACAGGTGGATCGGAAGCTACAACTTATTCATTAGGCGTAAGTTATTATGAGCAGCAAGGTTTGCTTGAGACAGCCAAAAACTCGTATGAGAGATTAAATATCAGAGGAAACTTTGATCACGAAGTAAATAACTGGCTGAAGGCTGGTATGAATGTAAATGTTAGTAATGGTACAAAGTATATTGCTGATGATGGTGCATGGTTTAGTGCTTATCATGCTGTACCAATACTTCCTAAATACGACATGGAAAACTATGATGAGTTAATGGATGCTGGTATGTCAAATGCTAGTATGTACTCAAGTGCTCAATTAATTGGTTACCGTGGTTCTCAAAATCCATTCTTAAACCTGGATTATATGAGTAATCGGCAAAATATCAGAAAGGTTCTAACAGGTATTTATACAGATATTACTTTGATACCTAATAAGCTGAATCTAAAAACTACTTATAGTTTGTACATAATGGATTTAAAAAGCCGTAATGTAGGATTACCTTACTATGTAACAAATGATACTAACCGAGAACTTTCAAGCATTTCTTCTTATAAGTCATCAGATACCAATCAGTTTCTTGACAATGTTCTGACTTATAATGACAGTTTCGGAGCTCATAACATCAGTTTAATGTTGGGTACTTCCTATCGCGACGAATGGTATGATTATCTGCAGGGATATGCACAGGATATACCTTTAAATGAAAATTCATGGTACATAGGTCAGTCACAGTCTGAAACATCAAAATCTGTTGAGGATAATGCAGAGCGAATTTATGGTATTTCATATTTTGGACGTGCTTCATATAATTACAAGAGTAAATATCTTGCATATTTTACTTTGAGAAGAGAAGGAACTTCAAAATACCAGGAAAAATGGGGCACTTTCCCCGCATTTGGTTTAGGATGGGTGGTTTCTGAGGAATCATTCATGGATGGAGCTAATTTTATTGATTATTTCAAACTTAGAGGTGGTTGGGGACGATTAGGTAACGATAAAATTGCCCGTCAGGATGGAGCCAATACGACCAATCCGGTTTATTTGGCAATAGACGATACACAAGTTGATGCAACCACTACAACAAGTACATTTGGTTACTTGGGTTGGGAAACAGTTACCGGAACCAACATTGGTTTAAATGCTACCTTATTTGGTAATAAGCTTGATATTGAGGCGGATTACTACGTAAGAGATACAGAAAATGCTGCAATTCCCGTGAGCTTAAAGCTTCAGTCTGGAAGTGTTTTGAAGAATGTAGGTGTAATCCGTAATTCTGGATTAGAAATGGCAGTTAACTGGAATGGAAAGATAACCAGTGATCTGAAATATACTTTAGGATTTAATTTTGCCACGCTCAAAAACGAAGTGCGTGATCTATACGGACAGGAATACCTAAATGGAGGTTCTGCTGAGTTTCGTCAAAGATCTCAAATAGGTGAGCCTCTTTTATCATTCTATGGTTATGAAGTAGCTGGGGTGTATCAAAATCAGGGCGAGATAGATAATGATCAGGTGGCACAGGATAACAATCTTGTTCCCGGGGATCTAAGATTTGTTGATCAGGATGGTAATAACATAATTGATGACGAGGATAAGGTATTCTTAGGTTCATATTTCCCAAATTTAACTTATGGCGGAGTATTGGGATTAAGCTATAAGAATCTTGAATTCTCGATGAATATAATGGGGCAAAGCGGAAACAAAATTCTGAACAGAAAGAGAGGGGAAATTATCTGGACAAACGACACAAACATTGATGCTGAATTGGCTAATAATCTATGGAATGGAGATGGTACTTCCAATAAATATCCTTCGGCATCTGGTTTGAGAAGAGGATGGAACCAAAATTTTAGCGACTATCTGGTTGAAGATGGTTCGTTCTTCAGAATTCAAAATGTGAGGTTAGCATACAAACTTAAGGGATCTTCCTTAATTGGTCCGGGAATGCCTGATGCAGTTGTATTTGTAACTGCCGAAAGACCATTGACAATGTTTAATTACAATGGATTTAATCCTGAAGTTCCTAATGGAATTGATCGTCAGTTCTATCCAATTCCTTCTGTTTATACAATTGGACTAAATCTTAAATTCTAAAATCTACCATGATGAAAGTAAACAAGATATATAAGTATTTCACACCTTTTATAATAGGTGCGTTAATATTGACATTGCTTTTTGGTTGTGAAGACAAATTAAATGAGCCTTTCGAAGATGAAGCCTTTACAAGTGATGTTGATTACACTATTGGTGATAACATGGTACTCCCTTTACTGGGTGCCTATTATGGACTTTATACTCGTTCGTGGGAAGAACCTTTGACATTAGGCATCAGGGGTGACGATGTTAATGCTGCAGGAGATCAGGTGCCAATGCAGGAGCAGGATGAGTTTAAATATTTAGCCAGTCATTGGAATCCTAATTCAGTTTGGCAATTACACTATAACGATATAATTAATGTATTTACAGCAATGGAGGAGATTGAAAAATACCGGCCAGCTGCTGCAAACGATGCATTAGCTGATCAATACATTGCAGAATGTAAAGTGATTAGAGCTTATTTATATCTTAATATTGCCCGCACTTTTGGAGGCTGTATCGTTATTGACAAGTTAAGTAATATTCAGGCAACTCCTTTGAGTAATCTTAACCAGGTAATGCAATATATTGTTGATCAAATGGATGAGGCAATCCCTTATTTGCCAGACACACATCCCAACAAGCGAAGTGATATTAAAGGTGGTATGACAACTTATACTGCTTATGCTATTCAAGCTTTGGCTTATCAGGAGATGAAGGATTATCAGGGAGTAGTAAATGCAACTTCTCAAATAATAAACTCTGGTGAATTTGAATTGTCTGACGATTATTATCACCTATTTAAACAAGCTGGTAAATTGGATGATGAAAATATTTTGGAGTTCCAATATTCAGACTTCAATCAAAGCGAAGGTGATCGTTTTTCATTTCTTTTCGCTCCATTCGGCACCAACTGGACACCAGTTGTAACAGGTGCCAGTTCAGGCTGGGGATTTTATGAGCCAACATTAAAGTATATTAAATTTATGCTCGACAGAGGTGAAACAGTTCGTTTGGAAACCAGTGTAGTGTTTACTCCTTCAGGTATAAACGAGATTCAGGATGAATACGGATCGATTCCGGAATGGATCTCGAATGTTAATCGCGAAGGTGATATATTCAATGATAATGCCCGTATGAATTTTGCTAGTGGCAAACATATTCAGCCATCAACCGAATTAATTGATGGACGAACTTCTCAGGGTAGTAATAAAAACTTCATTGCAATCAGATATGCTGAAATGTTGTTGATGTATGCGGAAGCACTAACAAGAGGAGCAACTACATCATTATCACTTACTGCTGATGATGCTGTTAACCTGGTACGCGAAAGAGCCGGATTAACTGACTTGTCGGGTGTGACAACAAAGAATGTGTTGGATGAAAAATTTGCTGAGCTGGCCATGGAATGGGGAACCCGCTATTACGATATGATTCGTACCGAAAATGTAGCTGAGTTAACTCATGAAGGTAAAACATTTACCATGGATAAGGCTTATTTGCCATTCCCTGCCGATCAGGTTGCAGAATTACCACAATTGGGAGACGGAATCTAATTAAACTGAATTAACATGAAAACATATAGCAAATTAATGTTTCTTGTATTGACACTTTTGTTTGTTAATGCTTGTAAAGATGGGTTTATTGATGATATATCAAAAGTTGACCCGCGAGCTGATGAGTCAGCTCCGCAGATAACAGTTAATTTTCCACCCGAAGGGTACGAACTTCAGACAAATGCTGCTATTGCTACAATGACAATTGATTTTGAAGTAAGAGATGATATTGAAATTAAATCAGTAGCACTAAAGGTGGATGGGACAGAAATTAGCAGTTATGCAGAATTTAAAGATTACAGAGTCTTCCTTGAAAAATATACATATGATAATGTTACTACAGGAAGTCATGTTCTTACAATAGAAGCCACCGATTTAGAAGGACAAACATCTACTTTGGCCGTGAATTTTGCAAAATCACCACCATATGTACCATTGTATGATGGAGAGATATTCTATATGCCTTTTAATAACGAGTATCGTGAAATGAATTCTCTTGAGTTAGCAACTTCATATGGTTTACCTGGTTTTACAGAAGGTATTCAAGGAGGAACAGCTTATCAGGGTGCTGCTGATTCATATTTAACATTCCCGGTATCAGCTCTTGAAGGTGCAACAGAAGTAAGTGCCAGTTTCTGGATGAAGATTGATAATAGTATGGATCGTGCCGGTATATTGGTTGTTACTCCTCCATCAGATAATAATAATGACAGAACCAAGGGTTTCCGTTTCTTCCGCGAAGCCAGTGGTGATATGCAACGATTCAAATTAAATGCTGGCAATGGTACTGCAGATACATGGTTTGATGGAGGATCAGCTGCAGATGTTACTCCAAATACCGGTGAATGGACACATTTTGCCTTTACCTTATCAGGTACAGAAGGTGTTGTATATATTAATGGTGAAGTAGTTAAACAGGGTACTTTTAGTGGTGTCGACTGGACTGATTGTGAAGTGATTTCGATCATGTCTGGCGCACCTAACTGGACAGGCTGGAGTCATTACTCTGATGGTAGTGCAATGGATGAATTACGTTTGTTCAACAAAGCTTTAACACAGGCCGAAATCCAAACGATTATGCTGAAGGAAAAGGCTACCTTTTATATGGATTTTAATGGTGACTATAAAGAATCATTAACAGGTGTGGAAGCTACAGTTGTTGGATCACCTTCATTCGACTATGGAAGTGGGGTTGATGGTGATGCCTATGTTGGAGCAGCAAGTTCCTATTTAACTTTTTCAACTGATGATATAGCTGTGCAAGGTTCAGAATTCAGTGCTAGCTTCTGGATGAATATCAATGCTACTCCTGACAGAGCAGGTATTCTGACTATGGGACCAGAGGATACCGCTAATCCAGATGCTCAAAATGATAGAACAAGTGGTTTCCGTTTCTTCCGTGAAGCAAGTGGAGGTATGCAACGATTTAAACTGAATGCAGGTAATGGTACCGCAGACTCATGGTTTGATGGTGGATCTGCAGCTGATGTGGATCCAACAACTGGTAACTGGGTGCATTTTGCCTTTGCAATTAGTACTACCGAAGCTAAGGTATATATCGACGGAGTAGAAGTAAAACAAGGCGATTTTACTGGCATTGACTGGACTGGTTGCAATATACTTTCCATTATGTCAGGAGCTCCACGCTTTACTGGTTGGGGACACAATTCTGACGAAAGTATGATGGATGAATTGTATTTATTCGATAAGGCCTTATCAGCAGAAGAGGTTGCTCTAATGCGTGCTGATGGTTTATAATTAATAATGATGAACACCAATAATGACCCGTTATCTTAGGGTAACGGGTCATTATAAATCAAATGTCCTTTAATCTTCCCAAAATATCTGTTTAATGAAATTCATACTATCAGCCTTTGTTATATTATTTATGTTTTCCTGTGGTAAGGATCAATCAACCAATGATTCTCCAAAAGAAAACATTGAAATCAACTATGTATATATTGGTGATACAGAACTTTCGGAAACAGAATTAAATGAAGATTTACCTATAGATGAAGTTATTCAAATACGCTTTAATAAACCTGTCAATCCTTCTTCAGCTCAAGAAAGTATTGCATTGTTGAATGATAACAATGAAGAGATAGCTTTAATCTTAACATTTTTCAATTCCAATCAATTGATAAAGTTGAATCATGATCAATTAGATCAAAACACTACTTATCAATTAATAATAAGTGATGATCTTACAGGTGCAGAAAATGAAGCATTTGAAGAAGTTCAATACTCCTTTACAACGCTTATTAGTCCGTTAGTTTTGGAGAAGATAAAAATTGATGGAACAGAGGTTAATCCAATGTCCAGAATATTTGATGTGAGCAGAATCACAACCATAGAATTACAATTTGATACACCTGTTGATGTGAAAGATATTAACGATTATTCAACATTGACTTCAGGTAATTTAACTCAAGGATATACCTTGACACAATCGAGTGCGAATGTGATTTTGTTTACAGCAAACAATGAGTTGGATGGATATACAAAATATTCTTTCAATATTTTATCATCAATAGAAAACCGAATCGGGCGTCCTTTTGATGGATTAAGTCTGGAATTTTATACGGAAGTGGATGCGAGTCTGAAATTTCCTGAGATAACAGACAATGAGTTATTAACTCTTGTTCAGCAACAAACATTTAAGTATTTCTGGGATTTTGCACATCCTACTTCGGGTCTGACAAGGGAACGAAATACTTCATCAAGAGTAGTAACAATAGGTGGTTCAGGTTTTGGTGTTATGTCTATATTAGTAGGAATCGAACGTGGTTTTATTACCAGGACAGAAGGAGTGAGCCGTTTGAAAAAAATCGTAGATTTTCTTTATGAGGCTGATCGTTGGCATGGCGTATGGCCACATTGGATGGATGGTGAAACAGGTGAAACAATCCCTTTTAGTTCAGATGATGATGGTGGAGATATTGTGGAAACGGCATTTATGATTCAGGGCTTACTGGCTGTTAAACACTATCTGGATAGCACTAATCCAACTGAGAAAAGTATAATTGATATAATTACTACTTTATGGGAAGAAGTTGAATGGGATTGGTATACTCAGGGAGAAAACTCTATTACATGGCATTGGTCGCCTAATTACGACTTTGATAAAAATATGAAAGTTAGCGGCTGGAATGAGGCATTGATAGTTTATGTTTTAGCAGCATCTTCTCCTACTCATTCAATTAGTAAAGTTGTGTACGATGAAGGCTGGGCCCGAAATGGTAACATAGTAAACGGAAATACTTTTTACGACATTACATTACCATTGGGAAACAGGGATTACTGTGGACCTTTATTTTTTGCTCATTATTCATTTCTAGGACTCGATCCCAGGAATCTAACTGATCAATATGCAAACTATTGGGAACAAAACAGGGCTCACACTCTGATTAATCGTAGTTATTGCATTGATAATCCCGGTCGTTTCGTTGGTTATAATCAAGATTGCTGGGGACTTACAGCCAGTGATAATCACAGTGGATACTCCGCACATTCACCAACCAACGATTTAGGAGTTATCACGCCAACAGCGGCTTTGTCTTCATTTCCTTATACACCAGAAGAATCAATGGGAGCATTAAAACATTTCTATTACGTTCTCGGAGATAAATTGTGGGGTGAATATGGTTTTTATGATGCCTTCAATATTACAGAACAATGGACAGCCAGCTCGTTTCTTGCAATTGACCAGGGACCAATTATTGTAATGATCGAAAACTACCGATCCGGGTTATTGTGGGATATGTTTATGCAGGATTCAGATGTGCAATCCGGTTTGAATAAATTGGGTTTTAGTTTTTAATCCAATCTGCTTAAATCGTTAAAAAATAACAAGATGAAATATCGAAGTTACACAAGTAATTTAAATACAATTATATATCTGTTTCTGATACTTATTTTGACAAATTGTGGAATAGCTTCTCAAAAGTCAGGTGTTTCAAAAAATGCTGAAGAAGTTAGTAAACAGTGGACAGATGAAGCATTATTGGATACAGTACAATATCAAACCTTTCAGTATTTCTGGAAGGGAGCAGAACCGAATTCAGGTATGGCATGTGAGCGTATTCATATGGATAATGTTTATCCTCAAAATGATCAGGATGTTGTAACGCTTGGAGGATCAGGATTTGGTGTTATGGCAATTTTAGTTGGAATTGAAAGAGGTTTTATAACCAGACAGGAAGCCTTAAATCGTTACCAACAAATTGTGACATTCTTAAAGATTGCAGATCGTTTTCATGGAGCATGGCCACATTGGTTAAATGGTAAAACCGGTAAGGTAGTTCCATTTGGTAAAAAAGATGATGGTGGTGATTTAGTCGAAACTGCATTTATGATGCAAGGTTTACTAGCGGTAGCTGAATATTTTAAAGATGGGAATACTCAGGAACAGCAATTGGTAGCCGATATTAATCAATTATGGGAAGAAGTTGAATGGGATTGGTATACAAAGGGTGGAGAGAAAGTTTTATACTGGCATTGGTCACCAAATTATGGATGGGAGATGAACTTTCCTGTGGGTGGATATAACGAATGCCTTATAATGTATGTATTGGCAGCTTCATCACCAACGCATCCCATTGATCCAGAGGTTTATCATCAGGGATGGACTGTAAATGGTGCCATAACAAACGATACGGTTTATTATGGTTTGCCAACAATTTTAAATTATTACGAGCATAACGATGATCCAATTGGACCTCTGTTTTGGGCTCATTATTCCTATCTGGGCTTAAATCCCTATGGATTAAAGGATAAATATGCTGATTACTGGCAGTTGGTATCAAATCACGCCAAGATACATTATAAATACTGTGTTGATAATCCCAAAGGATACGAAGGGTATGGATCTGATCAATGGGGATTGACTTCCAGTTATTCCATGACAGGATATGCAGGTCACCATCCTGGTGAGTCTGATTTGGGCGTAATTTCTCCAACTGCTGCCTTAAGTTCTTTTCCATACACTCCAAGGGAATCGATGCAATTTTTGAGGTATTTATACATCGAAGCAGATTCACTTGTTGGACCCTATGGCCCATACGATGCCTATAGTCAGTCTGATAACTGGTACTTACCTCGCTATTTGGCGATTGATCAGGGACCTATTCCAGTTATGATTGAGAACTATCGAAGTGGCTTGTTATGGAAGTTGTTTATGCGAAATAAAGATGTTCAGCAAGGATTAGATAGACTGGGTTTTACAATTGATTCGATCAATTAAAATCATGATTATGAAAAGAAATTTGATTTGGATTGCAGTTACATTGAGTATTTTATCATCATGTACTAATGATGATAATTCAACTCTTAAATGGAAAAGTTATAGTGGAGATCCAATAATTGAACACAAAGTTGATTCTGTACTTAATCTAATGAACCTGGAAGAAAAAATAGGTCAGATGAATCAGTACTCAGGCAATTTTGCAGCCACTGGTGAAGTGAGTGATAATAAATCGGGCGAATATCTTAAAAAAGGTATGATAGGGAGTACTTTTAATGTTTTTGGAGCTGAGCATTTGCGAATGCTTCAGGAGCAAAACCTGAAGTATTCAAGACTTAAAATACCCATGTTATTTGCGGCTGATGTTATTCATGGTTTAGAAACAACCTTTCCTATTCCATTGGCAGAAGCCTGCTCATGGGATTTGGATTTGATGGAACAGACAGCCAGGGTTGCAGCTGAAGAAGCAACAGCATCTGGTGTAGCCTGGAATTTTGCTCCTATGGTAGATATAGCACGCGATCCCCGATGGGGAAGAGTTATGGAAGGTGCAGGAGAAGATGTTTTTTACGGAAGTCTGGTTGCACGTGCCCGGGTAAAAGGTTTTCAGGGAATTAATGATTATACAGATTTTACTAAAAACAATACCATGATGGCCTGCGCTAAGCATTTTGTAGCTTATGGAGCAGCTAAGGCTGGTCGTGACTATAATTCGGTTGATATATCTGACCGGACTTTACATGAAACATATTTACCAGCGTTCAAAGCTGCTGTTGATGAAGGTGTAGCCTCTTTTATGACTGCATTCAATGATTTGAACGGAGTACCTTGTACAGCTAATAAATACATTTTTACCGATATATTGAGGAATGCATGGGGATTTGGCGGTATGGTTGTTACCGACTATACCGCTATTATGGAGTTAATTGACCATGGTTATGCAAAAGATCTGAAACATGGAGCTCAATTAAGTCTGGATGCAGGAATTGACATGGATATGATCAGTGAGGCTTTTGTTACTCATCTTAAAGAATTAGTTGAAGAAGGAAGTATTCAGGAGTCTCAGATTGATGTTGCAGTTTCGCGTATCTTAGAAATGAAATTTCTTCTGGGTTTGTTCGATGATCCATATTTGTATTTTAATGAGCAAAGACAAACAGATGTAATAAACAATCCTAAACACAAAGATCTGGCTCTCACAGCAGCTCAAAAATCCATTGTATTGCTTAAGAATGAAAATGATATACTTCCTCTGGAATCATCTAAAATGAAAAGTGTAGCTGTTATTGGTCCTTTTGTCGATGAAAGGGAAAGTTTGAACGGAGAGTGGGCTATTAAAGGAGATAGAAGTAAATCTGTTACATTAAGAGAAGGACTTGACGCCAAATTTGCAGGAAGCAATGTTATACTAACCTATGCTCAAGGCACAACTTTACCGCTTATCGACAAAGCAACAGCACATGTTTCAAAAGTGAATATACCCGATAAAAAGGGATTCTCAGAAGCATTAAGAATAGCTAAACAAAGCGACGTAATAATTGCAGCCATGGGAGAAAATTATCATTGGTCAGGTGAAGCCGCCAGCAGAACAGATATCACTTTGCCGGGTAATCAACGCGAATTGTTGAAGGAATTGAAAAAGACAGGTAAACCTATTATTCTAGTGTTGTTCAATGGTCGCCCATTGGATTTATCCTGGGAAGATGAAAATATGGTTGCGATCGTTGAAGCCTGGTATCCTGGTTTAAGATCAGGCGAAGCTGTTGCTGATGTTTTAAGTGGTGACTATAATCCATCAGCTAAGTTGGTTATGACCTTTCCTAGAAATGTAGGACAGATACCAATTTTTTATAACTCAAAAAATACTGGTCGTCCTTTTAATCCGGATCAACCGGCAGATTATCGATCATCATATATAGATTCTGAAAATTCACCATTATATCCTTTCGGGTATGGACTGAGCTATACGCAGTTTAAGTATTCAAATCCAGAAATAAGTTCAACAGTTCTGGAAAAAGGAAAAACAATTAAAGCCTCCATCGAAATCATTAATGCAGGTGATCGTGATGGGGAAGAAGTCGTTCAATTATACATTCGCGACAGAGTTGCATCTTTTACCCGACCTGTTAAGGAACTGAAAGGGTTCAAAAAAATATTCATTGAAAGTGGTGCATCAAAAACCATAGATTTTGAGATCAATGAAGAAATGATAAGTTTGTATGATAGAAATAACAATTTGGTAGCTGAACCAGGAGAATTTGATGTATGGATTTCAACCAGTTCTGCTGATGAGAGTAACCATTTAACCTTTGAATTGAGATAATAATCATGCGAATTTATAATTTATTTATCCTGATATTTTTTGTTGGAACCTTATGGGCTCAGGAGTATGATGCCTATGAGAAAAAAGTATTTATTGAAGGTTCAGATACCCTTCAATATCGTATACTTTATCCCGAAAAAATGAAAGAGGGCAAAAAGTATCCTTTGATATTGTTTTTGCATGGAGCAGGCGAAAGAGGTGATGACAATCAGAAACAATTGACACATGGAGGTAAATTATTTCTGGATAATAAAATACGTAAAAAGTATCCTGCAATAGTTGTTTTTCCTCAATGCCCGGATGGAGTCATGTGGACCAACCGACAAAAGCATCAAAACGAAGATGGTGAATGGATGTTTGAATTTCCGGTTGATAATAAAGCTCCTTGGCCAGCTTTATTGGTCGATCAATTGGTTGATGAAATTGCTCAAAGCAAACAGGTTGACAAAAAAAAGATGTATATAATGGGTATTTCAATGGGAGGTATTGGTACGTTGGAATTTCTATATCGATTTGAGAATAAATATGCTGCAGCAACTGTAATTTGTGGTGGGCATAATCCTGAATTGTCAAAGTCATACCAGGATAAACCGATTTGGTTTTTTCATGGAGGAAAGGATAATGTTGTACCTATGCATTATTCGAAAGACGTATTTGATAAAATTCAAACCTATAATTCGAAAACAAAATATACTCTTTATCCAGAGGCCAATCACAACAGTTGGGATGCTGCATTGGCAGAACCGAAACTTTTACATTGGTTATTTTCAAAGAAACTTAATCAGAAATAAAATATATGAACAGGCGAGTAGTAAATATTCGCCTGTTTGTTTTTGAAATTGGACTAATTCACCAATAATTATAATGCTTCAATAGCTTCTTTAGCACGGGTTAATTGTAAATCTAAAAGACTCTCATTTCCTGTTGCGGCATGTATAAACTGGTAATCTTTTATACCCATAAAGTCCAATTCAATTTTAAGAATGGTTTTTAAATTATCCATAAAACCATATTCTCCTTTGTAACTACCCATGCTAGTATATAAAGCGGTAAATTTCTTTTGAGCCATAAGTCCAATTTGTTTTCCGTCTTCATATTTAAATGTTTTCCCATTTTGCATGATCGCATCAAAATAGAGCTTAACAATACCAGGCAATGAAAAATTATGCATTGGAGTTACCAGAACTATCCAATCTGCATTCATAAATTGCTCAGTGTAAATATCCATTTGTTTGATAGATTCGGCAAGCTCATTATTCAATGTTAGACCTCCATAATTTCTCATTTTATAAGCTTTCATCGAAGTTTGATTAAAAAATGGAGGTGGTGTTTCGATCAAATCGGTTTCAATTACTTCATTTTCACCACTTAGTTTTTGCTTAAAATGATTAAGTAAAGTAAGCGTGTTGGATGTGTCTCCGGATGGCAGGTATTTTACAATTAAAATTTTCATTTGTTCATTTTTTTGGGTTGAGAAATATAAATAATAATGCAGGACAAGAATCCTGCATTATTTTATTGATAATTAGATTGCTAAGTCGATATCCAATGTGAAGATGTCGTCAATGGCTTTGTCTCCCAGGTTATCGAAGAAAGAACCTGAACCATAGCGTACATCATACTTTGATCTGTCAACTTCAATTTGAGCTGTATACCCCTTGCCCTTTTTAACTGCATCAAAACTGATGTCTTCGCTTTTACCTTTGATGGTTAAAGTACCACTAACCTTAACTTTATCATCTGATAACTCAGTAACTTTTGTGATGACAAATTCAGATGTTGGATATTTTTCTACCCCAAAGAAATCATCTGATTTTAGATGGCCTACTAACTTTGCGTTGTATCCTTCATCTTCCAGGTCAGTGTTTGTAATCGAATTCATATCTATCACGAATTTTCCACCTGTAAGTTTTCCTTTTTCAAGTACGAGATATCCATTTTTTAAATCAATTTCACCAGTGTGTGATCCTGCTATTTTCTTTCCTGTCCAAACAATTTTAGAATCGTCTGATTTAATTTCTTTTTTCTGTGCGAAGCTAGATGCACTAGCCATTACAAATAATGCCGCCAATACTAATTTAACTGTTTTCATAACTTAAGTAATTTATTTGTTTATGTTTAATTATTTGCTGTAATAATATTTCTCATTAATTATTTCACCATCATTGTTCCAGCATTGAACTGTTAATATAGACATCGTCTGGTGTCCATATTTTTCATGAGTATATTCAAGTTCCCATTCAACCATGGATTTGTTCTCACTAATAATAGAATTCACAACCTTTGCTTTTTTGTAATCAATTAAACCGGTTACAAAATCTTCCTGTAATTTTCTACAACGATCTTTACCGTTAATTGGTCCTTTTTCAATACTTTGTATGGTTACATCCTCTGCATAGAACTTTTCAAAAGCCTGCAAAATCATACGATCTTCAATCATCGTTGTAAGGTATTTTACCCTATCGTTAAGCGACATATTTTTTAGATCAAGTTTTCGCATTGTCTGTTTTGATTTTTAATTACAATGCAAATTTATGGCACACGAAAGCCAATCAACTTGATCTATGTTAAGAAATGAAATTGATGTAAGTTAAGTTAGTGCTTAACTATAATTAAAAATGGGAAAGTAATATTCTATTTTTGTCGTCTTATTCTACTTAGGCTTTCCGGGGTAATTCCTAAATATGATGCAATGTAAACCAATGGTACTCTTTGAAACATTTCAGGATTTTCTTTCAGCATTTCAGCATATCGTTCAGTGGCTGGTTCCCACATGGTAGCATTTAATCTCTTTAAAGAATTTAAAAATGCCTTCTGAAAAAGTATTCTGAAGTATCTTTCCAATGCAGGAACTTCAACATATAATTTTTCAAGTCTATCATATGAAATACGTAGGAGTGTGGTTTCTTCCAAAGCTTCAATATAGTAGTTAGATGGCTTTTTACTAAAGAAACTTTCAAGATCGCTTATCCAGTTATTATCCATTCTAATCTGAAAAATATGCTCTATGCCCTTTTCGTCTGCATAATACGAACGCATACATCCTTTTACGATAAAATAGATGTGATTACATACTTCGCCAATAACCAAGATGTCCTTTTTCTTTTTAATGGTTAAAGTATCAAAGGAAGATAGTATGGTTTGTTCATCACATTCGTTTATCTTAGTCCATTTAGATAAATAGTATAATAACTTATGTTCCGGCTTCTTGTTTTCCATGTATTCGAATATATAAATAAGTTGCAATAAAAAGCTTTTTGGATATACTAAAATTGAAAAATAGTATCCTGTATCTTTTATCTAGTTCATTTCAGGTTTTATATTTATACAAACAAATTTAAAGAATAATGAAAAAACTGATTCTGTTAGTTGTTTTAGCAATAAATGCAGTGTGTTGGGCTCAAAACTCACCAGCACCAATTAAATTGATTGACATTCTTCTGACACCATCAAATGAGGATTGGAATTATAAAATTGGAGAGGAAGCCAGTGTAGGTGTTACTATTTTGAAATATGGTATTCCAATAAACAACATAGAAATAAACTATGAATATGGACCTGAATTATTAAAAGCTGATAAGCAAGGAAAACTAAAACTGGATAATGGTAAAGGAAATATAAATATCGGAACTTCAAATGAGCCAGGGTTTCGACAACTAAAGGTATGGCTAGAAGTGGATGGATATAAGTATAAAAATCAGGTTAATCTTGCTTATTCTCCGGAAAAGATTCAACCAACACAATCTTATCCTAAGGATTTTAAAGAATACTGGTTAAATGCAGTAGAAGAGTTAAGAGCGGTTGATCTTGAAACAGAATTGACCTATCTGCCGGAATTCTCTACTGAAAAGGTTGAAACTTTTCTCATGAAGATGAGTACTGGATTGGGAAAGAATAAAATATTCGGATACTTAAGCAAACCTAAAGAAGAAGGTAAATATCCCGTTTTATTTTTGCCACCCGGAGCAGGGGTGAAGCCAATAAAACCATATTTAGGCTTTGCCGAGCAAGGTTATATCAGTTTAAGTATAGAAATACATGGAATCAATCCAATGCTGGAGAAAGAAATCTATTCTCAAATAAGCTCGGCTTTTGGTAATTACGTAATTTCTAATTTGGATATTCGGGATGAATATTATTATAAAAATGTTTACCTGTCGTGTGTACGTTGTGTTGATTACTTATGTAGTTTATCTGAATTTGACGGCAAGAATGTGTTTGTATCAGGAGGAAGTCAGGGCGGTGCTTTAACGATTGTTACTGCAGCTTTGAATGAGAAAGTTACTGCACTTGTTTCTTTTTATCCTGCGTTATGTGATTTGACCGGTTATGTAAATAATAGGGCAGGTGGCTGGCCTCATCTGTTTCGTGATGAGAAAAGCAGATCTGAGTCACGTATTACATCAAGTGCATTTTTTGATGTTGTTAATTTTGCCCGTATGCTTAAAGTTCCTGGTTTCTATTCGTGGGGTTACAATGATACAACCTGCTGTCCAACATCGGTATATTCAGCCTTTAATCTGATTGCATCACCTAAGGAGAATTGGATCACGCCAGTTTCAGGACATTGGCGTTTCCCAGAAAGTAATGAAAAATCATTAAACTTCCTGAAAGGGCAAATAAAGTAGCTTTTAATGATACAACTATACATTATAGGATAGTATGCTTCATAAATTTTCTATTTTTGCGGCATGAATAATCAATCACAAGATGCTTTAGATCATGTAAGGCAGAGTATTCAATCGTTGGATCCTTACGCAGATATCTATGTTCTATTTCCTGCTTCGTATACTTATGATCTTAAAATTGATATCTATATTCTAACGCCTAAGGTTGTTGATTATGCTTTGGAACAACAATATATCAATGCCCGGTATGCAGCTGAAAAACTTTCCACTCAGGAAATTAATATTCACCTGATTAATAAAACTGAATGGCATCAGCATTACATTGATTCAAAATTATATGATCAAGTGCATAATGAAGGTGTTCTTTTATAGGTGGCTGAATTTAAAATAATTATATAATACAAAGTAAAGTGCGATATGCTTATGACTCACTAATCTATAGTTGTATTATCTAAAGCTTGTTATGTAATATTATTAGCGTTCAGATTCTTTTTTAATACAAACTCTTCTCTATTTACAATTTCTAATAATGAATATCATCAAAATGAGGATGATATAAAATTTTGCATTACCTTCAAAGGGTAAATAAGTAAATTAAGATACTCTTCTTATTTATAAAAAGTTCTTAAAATCATATTCAGTTTACGATTTCAACATTTGTTACGATAGTTTAAGTACCTAAAAAGGTTGATGGAATAAGTAATTGAATTTGATCAAATCGATTAAAAAACAAAATCAATTCAAAATGAAACAAATAGATCAGTTTTTAATTTTATTGCTGTTTGTAACATTTATAAGCAGTTGCACCAGTTCTGAATCAAAAAAAAATATCGAAAAAAAGAAACCGAATATTTTATTCATTTTTTCTGATGATCATGCGTTTCAAGCAATAAGTGCATATGGAGGTCGTTTAAAAGATGTTGCTCCAACACCAAATATTGATCGAATTGCAGATGAAGGAATGTTGTTTAACCGTTGTTTGGTTACAAATTCTATTTGCGGGCCTTCTCGAGCAACAATTATTTCTGGAAAATATGGGCATCTGAATGGTTTTGTCTCAAATGAAGGAGGAACGAAGTTCGATGGTTCTCAGTTAACATTTCCTAAAGTGTTGCAACAAGGTGGATATAAAACAGGTATAGTTGGTAAATGGCATTTAGGTTCTAATCCAACAGGATTTGATTATTGG
This sequence comes from uncultured Carboxylicivirga sp., assembly GCF_963674565.1. Taxonomy (NCBI): domain Bacteria; kingdom Pseudomonadati; phylum Bacteroidota; class Bacteroidia; order Marinilabiliales; family Marinilabiliaceae; genus Carboxylicivirga; species uncultured Carboxylicivirga sp. The sequence goes on along the minus strand of NZ_OY771430.1, from coordinate 1,315,434 downwards.
GAAGTTTTACCGGATCAAGGGTTTTACTATAATCCTAAGTTTATTTCACCCGATGGCGTTCACGAAGAGACTGGTTATGTAACTGAAATAATAACTGATAAAGCAATTGATTTCTTAAATGATGTCAGTCAGTCTGATCAACCATTTATGTTGATGGTACAACATAAGGCTCCTCATCGCGAATGGGAACCGGGCCCAAATGAATTAAGTCTGTATAAAGATGTAAACTTCCCTGAACCTGAAACATTGTTTGATACATACGAAGGTAGAGGAAGTGCTGCTCATCAACAGGATATGACTATTGCTGTAACCATGAGGATGGATCGGAATTTGAAAATGTTTGAAAACGAAAAATTAGGTACAACCACACGATTAAATGAAGAGCAGGAAAAAGCATGGGATGCAGTATATGATCCAATTATAAAATATTATAAGGAAGCCAGCTTAACTGGTGATGATTTGATACGTTTTAAATATCAACGTTATATGCAGGATTATCTGGCCTGTATTGCAGGTGTTGATAAGAGCGTTGGCAAAATTTTGAATTACCTTAAAGAAAAAGGTTTAGACGAAAATACCATTGTTGTTTATTCTTCTGATCAGGGATTTTATTTAGGAGAGCACGGTTGGTTTGATAAACGTTTTATGTATGAAGAATCGTTACGCACACCTTTGTTGGTAAAATGGCCGGGAGTAACTAAACCGGGTTCAAAAAATAGTGACATAGTTTCAAATCTTGATTTTGGTGAAACATTTCTTGATATGGCAGGATTAGAGGTGCCTGAAGAAATGCAGGGTGAAAGCTTTGTTCCCATTTTAAAAGGTAAAACTCCGGATGATTGGCGAAAAAATTTTTACTACCATTATTACGAATATCCGAGTTGGCATATGGTAAAACGTCATTATGGTATTGCAACTGATCGCTACAAACTAATTCATTTTTATTATGATGTAGATGAATGGGAGTTGTATGATTTGCAGGAAGATCCAATGGAGATGAAGAATGTATATGATGACGAAAATTATTTATTCATTCGTAAAAATCTTCATGAACAGTTGAATGAATTAAGGAAAAAATACAAAGACTCAGATGAATTAACCCAGGAATATCTTCAACGAAGTCTTAAAAATCTGAAACATTATCAGTAATCAAGAGCTTGGGTTATAATCCATATTTCTCACTTTTTCGAGAAAAGGTCATATTAGATGTTCATATTGATAAGCCACTATATATCAATTAAATTCTTATCTTTAGTACGTATTAAGACCCAAGCTATGGAACTAAAAGAATTAGAAATCAGAAATGAAATATACGCTGATAATAGACTACACAAGAAACTTAATTACTTTAAGAAGTTAATACAAGAGCTTAGAAAGAAAGATCTGTCCTCGGATGTTGCAAGTAAGATAAACAATGTAATTGATGAACTGAATTCTTTTACAGGATCAAATAATGCCTTGGGAAAGAAGCTTTTGAAATCTAAAATCTTTATTATAAGACTTATAGAGAAGGAGTTGAAACTAGTGCCAAAGAACTTGTATCTTATACGCTGGATGGCAATAGGAATGTCGGCATTTGGTGTTCCAATGGGTATATCCTTTGGGATGATGTTAAATAATATGGCATTTTTAGGTATTGGTATACCAATGGGTATGGTGATAGGGTTGGCTATTGGTTCAGCAATGGATAAAAAAGCTGCAGAAGAAGGTCGGCAGTTGGACATTGAAATGAATAGTTAGATTTTTTCATTTTTGTTGTTTTCTGATTGGTAGTGTGGTAGATATATTATTGTATAATTTTTTGCTATAGATATAATTTAGTCATATAAATTAGCGTTTATTCTTTCTTTTTTTTAGCTGATTAACATTCTCACTTTAATACTTATCTGTTAATTATATTATAGTTCATTTTTCCAGAACTATCATGATTTGTAATATAAAAAGATAAAACCCCTTTATTTTCTTAACATAGATCAAGTATTCGATGTGCTATACATTGTACGTTTGTCTAATAATATTTCAAAACATATAAAATTAACTTTGAATGATAAAAAAAACTAAACATCACTTATGATATGAACAAGTTTATAAATGAGTGTGTTTGGTATCAGGTTTTGAAATTAGTTTGTTAATCAGAACTTAAAAAAAGACTATGTCTGGATATTGAAATTAATTTAAAGAATATTAATTTATTAAAAGGGAATAATGGAAAGAAAAACTGATTTAGGTATTCTTGTATTACGCTTGTCTGTTGGATTGTTAATGCTCCTACATGGAATTGCAAAATTAGTGCATGGTTTGGATTTTATTAAGGGGATGCTAAGTGGAATTGGATTTCCGTCATTTATCGCATACGGAGTGCTTGTTGGAGAAGTGATAGCTCCTTTGGCAATTATTATAGGATACAGGACAAGAATTGCTTCAGCTATTTACGCAATTAATTGTTTAGTAGCAATTTTCATGGTACATGCAGGTGATCTTTTTTCGCTTAATGATCACGGAGGCTGGGGTGTTGAATTATTAGGGTTATACTTATTTGGTGCAGTCGCTTTGTTTTTTACCGGTTCTGGTAAATATGCACTTTCTTTCAAAAATACTTGGGACTAATAAAGTTTCAGTTTGCGAAAAATAACAGTGAGGTAAAAGGTAATAAATTTTACCTCATTTTTTTTATATGTTCAAATAATAAGGTAAATTGATGATGATGGTTCAACTTTAATGAATGGAATTTGAAGTCAAAAATTTATGTTTCACTAATTGTTTAGAAAGGGTTGAACTGCTAAGGAGGTACAATACTCATACCGTGCAGTGTTAGGAATGTTAGTGTTTGGTGTTTCAATCGAACTGTTATTTTTGAATAAAGTTAAAATATAAGGCTGCTTTAAGTGTCAGTATTTTAAAGAATAACATTACACAATAGAAATATATTTCGAATAATTACATAAGTTAAGAAACAAAGATAAATCAATGTCTAAATTCAATAGTTGATAGGCCTTTTTAACGGTTGAACAGTATTTACTATTGTCCATGGTTTGGCCAATAAATAAGTGCGTTAATGCTGTGATAATGGGTTGAGAAACCCTCCATACAATAATTGAATGATTGTTTTGCTGAGGTTCTAAATTATATTGTTTTGCCAGTTTATTCAATTCTTTGATACCAAATGAAACCTTACATTTCTTGTCAATATCAATTAATAATGATTTAATATTCGGATAATCAGGGTCGTTTTTGTAATTAAAATTAAGCTGTTTTAAATCTTCAAAAAGCAACTTTGGAGTTTGAAGCTTCACAATTGCAAAATTATATTCTGGAAACATTTTATAGTAATTTCCTGATAGATCAAATTCTAATGATGTTTCCAAATCTTTACTTTTTGTGAATGGTAATAATGTTTAAAATTCAAAATTACAATGATTACAATAACGGGAATATTTTTTTGACCAATTGTATTTTTTCTTTCATTATCTCTCTTAGATAAGGAGTTTTAGATGTGAATAGGAAAAGATAATGAAGTAGATGTATTAATAAAAAATGGCTAAATATTAATTAAATGATTATCCTTTACAATTTTTTCGTAAATATCTTTGCTAAACATATATAGGTTAGCCGGTTTTTTCGATCCACCACCAAAGCGTTTTTCATCTGTTTGAACAATGTAGGTTTTACCTATCGCTTTTTTTCTGAAATTTCGATTATCTAACTTGATATCCAGAATTGATTCATAGGCAAACTGGAATTCATTCAAAGTAAACTTGTCTTCCAGTAATTCAAAAATTAATGGCTCGCTTATAACTTTTGACTTTAACTCATTAAAAGCAATAGAAATTATTTCTTCATGATCAAATCCTAATTGTGGTAAATTATTAATAGGAAACCACTTGGTATTATTATTCAAAAGTTCTACTTCAGAAGTAGGTAGTAAGAAGTAATATGCCACAGAGAGAACTCTTGATTTAACACCTTTACTTTGAAGCCATAATAAATCTTTTTCATTTTTAATGCGTTGCGGATTTCCAAAAGACCGGAATTGTTTTTTATAAATACTCTCCTTTGAATTAATATAACTATTAAAAATACGTTCTGCTGATTTATCCAGTTTTTCACTTTTGAATACATGGTCTCCAATTAATACCCAGTCGTTAATTACCGGATATTTATCTTCATGCATCTGCAACTGACGTTTCGAAAGAAGAATATTAATTCCGTTTTGGTCAAAACCAAAAACCACACAGTCGACAGATATGTTTGGAATCTTTCTAAAATCCATTGAACGTTAAAATTACGTTTGATAAATGTTTTAATGTGCTATCAAATATATAAATGAAATTGTTTTATTCCTATTATTTGAAAACATTATAGTATTGCAAACATACGTATATAATACGTAACAAGTAATATTATATATAATTTTAAGTAGTTAAAACCTATCTAATTATTGATGTTACCAGTAATTTGTTAAAAAAATATATAATTTTAAATCACTATATACCAGAGTTATAAAATAATAAATGCAAAAAATATTTGTATATGTGAAAAAAAATGAATTACATTTGAAACATGAAACGTAGAAAATACGTTTTAAAGATTAAAATCAAGTTATTTAAAAAATACAGTTATGAAAATCCAGTTTAATGATTTGAAAAATAATCCAAAAGGCAATTGCGTTTTTAATGTTCCGTATTTACGCTTTAATTCATCATTCATTCTTTTTATAATAGTTTCAGTTATTTCGCTAACACCATGTTCAGCTCAGGATGATACAACTGTCACCAGTAATTTTGATGTTAATCTTGAATTAAAAAACATGCATTTATGGCATGGATTTGTTGTTACACCTGGGGTGATGATGGCATCGAGCATAGAGTATACATCAAACAATAATAAATTGATTGCCGGCATATGGGGAGGTGCTAGCTTTAATGGTACATATAAGGAATATTCATATTACGCCCATTACTACTTTGCAAAAAACTTCAGTGCCTCTTTAATCAGCCATAACAACTATAGTAATTCTGCTGAAGTTAATATATTCAGTTACGATAAATATACTTCACCAAACTTTGTAGACATTGTTCTTCAATATACATTATCAGAAGCTACGCCGATTCATTTTTACTGGTCTACAATTCTATTTGGTAATGGTGGCGATTTTGAAATAAATGATGATGGATCAGATACTAATTCTTACTCAAACTATGTGGAATTGAGCTATCCGATTATCCGTAACGACCATACTACTCTGAGCCTGTTTGCAGGAGGAGTATTCTCATTCACAACAGAGAAAACATTTTACAGTGACTCTCCAAATGTGAATAATATAGGAATTAAACTGGATCGTGAAGTTGAAATTCTCTCCCGGGTCATTCCTGTTTCTGCTACCGGATTCTGGAATCCTGAGACAAAAATCGGTGCACTCCAGTTAGCTATTTCAATGTTTTAATGTAAATTCCCAAAGTAATCAGTTATGAAAACGAATTCAACAAGAAATTTTGATCATCTCGATGAAGAGCAATTGCCTATTGCAAAGCATAAACTTCATGGAGGAAAACATTTTGCCGGATTATATGCCGGAGAGCATGTTGCTGCTACAGAATTTGTAATCGGTGCAACATTTGTAAGCCTGGGCGCTAGTACCCGCGATATTTTATTCGGATTATTGATTGGAAATATTCTGGCGGTATTAAGCTGGACCTTTCTGACTTCACCAATTGCTGTAAAAACCAGGCTTAGTTTATATACTTACCTGAATAAGATTGCAGGTGATTCTATGACTAAATTATATAATTGGGCCAATGCAATCATTTTTACCGTGATATCGGCAGCTATGATTACAGTTTCATCGTCAGCTGTTCGATTCTTATTTAATATTCCTGCACAGTTGGATTGGTATTCAACAAATATCTGGTTTATCCTGATAGTTGTGGCTGTTGGTATAATCGTTGTGATGGTAGCGATTTATGGTTTTAATACTGTTGCCGATTTTTCGACCATTTGTGCACCGTGGCTATTTACGTTATTTGTTGCCGGAGCCCTGGCTTTACTTCCTGCCCTGGCTCATGGTGTAATTGGTTCTACATCCATTTCCAGTTTTAGTGATTTTATTCATATTGGGGATCAATCCATTTGGAAAGGAGTCACTAACAGTGGAGAATCGGGTATTGGATTATTAGAAGTAATTGGTTTTGCATGGGCAGCCAACACAATAACACACGTTGGCTTGATTGATATGGCTATTTTCAGATACGCTAAAAAAGCCAGTTATGGTCTTTACTCAAGTTTTGGTATGCTATTCGGCCATTATATTGCATGGATTGCTGCAGGAATAATGGGAGCAGGTGCTGCTATTCTGTTAAATAAGCCTGTTTTAGCTCTAGATCCAGGTGATGTTGCATATTATGCGCTTGGTGCTTCTGGATTTGTGATCGTTATAGTGGCTGGGTGGACAACAGCAAATGCTAATTTGTATCGTGCAGGATTGGCTGCTCAGGCTATTTTTAAAAATCATTCAAGAAGAAAAACAACTTTGGTTGTTGGAGTTTTCACTGTAATAATTGCCTGTTTCCCGTTTGTTTTTTCTAAAATGTTACCAATGCTTACCTATGCCGGTTTATTGGTAGTACCAGTTGGAGCTATTGTTTTTGCAGAGCATTTTCTTTTCCCTAAAATTGGTTTGACCAGATACTGGGCATATTATAAAAAGCTGGTTACCAGTAAGCCTGCTATAATTGCATGGGGTGTTGGTTTAACAATAGGATTTGGCTTAAATGCATTGAATATTATGTCGTTTTACTATTTATTTATTCCATCATGGATAACTACTTTGATTATCTATACACTCCTTGCCAAAATGAGTGGAGCAAAAGATGATTATACTAAAGAAATTGAGGAGGAAGAGCAGTTGCAAGCAGATATTCAGGCTTATCAGGAAGAAAAAGCAAAGAATGAGGTAATACCTCAAAAAGATAGTTCAGTATTTTCTAAGATTTTGAATTATAATGCAATTGCTTGTTTATTGGTTATTACTGTATTGGCTTTAAACACTATGTTTGGAAGTCCAGATATGGAAACTTACAATATCAACAAGGCAATATTTCATAAATATTCATTTTTCTGCACCATTGGTTACTTTGTATTTGCTTATTGGAATCTACGAAGACAGAAAGCAATGAATAAAAGCAAATAAAAATATCACACACTTAAAATATACTCTTATCTAAAACAGATAAGCATCAAAAACGAAAACACATGAAAACATCAATAGTTTTAAATCAGGAAAACCTTAGTAAGTTACCTCCAAATGTAAAAATACCATCATACAACCGAGATAAAGTAAAGACAAGTATTGTTCATATTGGAGTAGGAAACTTCCATCGCTCGCATGAAGCATATTATACCAATGAATTAATGGATCGTTATGGAGTACTTGACTGTGGTATTTGCGGAATAGGTTTATTGGATTATGATCGCAGAATCTATAATATATTGAAAGATCAGGATGGCTTATATACCTTAATAGTTAAAGAACTAGATGGCTCTTTAAATGCCAAGGTAATTGGCTCGATGGTTGAATATATTTTTGCACCTGAAAATCAGGTAGCAGCAATTGAGAAAATGGCCGATCCGGATATTAAAATTATTTCGTTAACAATAACTGAGGGTGGTTATAATCTGAATGAGGCAACCGGTGAGTTTGATTTTAGCAATCCGGTAATTGTTGAAGATATGAAAAATCCAATGTCACCAAAAACAGTGTTTGGATACCTTGCTCAGGCAATGAAATTACGAATGTTGCGCGGGGCAGGTGGTTGTACTATTCAGTCATGCGATAATATACAGGGAAATGGTGATGTAGCTAAAAAATCGTTGCTGAATTACGTTGAAAAGGCAGAGCCTGAATTGTTACCATGGATTGAGGAAAATGTTTCATTTCCAAATGCCATGGTCGATAGGATTACTCCGGTAACTGTAGCAGAAGACATTGAAAAGCTAGAAAACGAATTTCTTATTAACGATCAGTGGCCAGTAGTTTGCGAACCTTTCATTCAGTGGGTTATTGAAGATGAATTTAAAGGCGGAAGACCAGCATGGGAAAAGGTTGGAGCCCAGTTTGTGAAGAATGTGGTTCCTTTCGAAAATATGAAATTACGATTGCTGAATGCCGGTCATTCTGTTTTAGGGATGTTGGGTGCCTTGCATGGATACAAAACCATTGATGAGGCAGCTCGTGATGAAGATTTCAAGGTATTCCTTCGTGCTTTTATGGATGAGGAAGCTACACCAACCTTGGGTGATTTAGGTGACATTAATCTTGAGAAATATAAAGACAGCTTAATTGAACGCTTTCAGAATATTTACATCAAAGACTTAATAGCCAGGATTTGTCTTGAAAGTTCTGCTAAATTTCCAATCTTCCTGCTTTCAACAGTAAAGTCGCAATTAAAATCGGGTGGAAGTATTGAAAGGGCTGCTTTTGTTGTTGCTGCCTGGTGTAAATACAATGATGGGGCTGATGAGAACGCTAATACTTATGATATTGTGGATGCGATGAGTAATGAATTAATTCGTGCTGCCGCTCTTTCTCATCAGAATCCGGTTCGTTTTCTTGAGATCAATGCCATCTTTGGTGATTTGGTAAACAATAAGGTTTTTGTTGATGCTTTCCTTGCTTCACTTGCAATGTTGAGAAGTAAAAAAGTAAAAGAATGTGTTAAAGAAATGAACAAAAAACTATAATCTGATGAAATCGATTGTTTGTTATGGAGAAGTATTATGGGATATGATTCCTTCTGGGAAAAAACTTGGAGGAGCACCATTAAACGTGGCTCTTCGGGCACAATCGCTCGGAAATCAGACTACTGTTATAAGTGCCATTGGGGATGATAAAGATGGGGAAGAAATTACGGATATAATGAAACTTTATAATGCTAACCTTGACCATGTTCAGGTTAGCAGAAAGTTTGATACCAGTAAGGTTCTAGTGCAACTTAATGAAAAAGGATCAGCATCCTACGAAATTAAAAAACCTTGTGCCTGGGATGATATTAAATTAGAAGAAAAGGATATTGAGATAGTAAAAAGTTCAGATGCCTTTATTTACGGTAGTCTGATTGCCCGAAGTGCCACATCATGTGATACTTTGTTCAGGCTCCTTGACAATGCACAATTTAACGTTTTTGATGTAAATCTACGTCCACCACATTATAAAATTGAAACACTGCAGAAATTGATGAATCAAGCCCATTTTATAAAATTTAACGATGACGAGATCATTGAAATTTGTTCTGATTTGGGGTTTAAAAGCGAATCATTGGAAGATTGTGTTCAATTTATTTCAGTTCAAACGAATACCGGGCAAATATGCGTTACCAGAGGTTCTAAAGGTGCCATGTTATATATAAACAATTCATTTGTATATAATAATGGATATAAGATTCAGGTTGCGGATACAGTAGGGGCTGGTGATTCTTTTCTGGCTACAATTATCAGCAAATTATTGAATGGATCTGAGCCACAAGATGCTATTGACTATGCCTGTGCCATTGGAGCTATTGTTGCTTCAAAAAGTGGAGCAAACCCATCTATTTCAAAGGAGGAGATTGAGTTAATGCTGGGCTAACTTACACAAAGAAGGTGCTCAATAATTGAACACCTTCTTTTTTTGGGGTTACAAATCAGAACTATTGCATTCTTTTGAATAACTGATGAGTATGAGTTGTGATTGTTTAATCCTTTTTTTACCTTTTAAGTAGAACTCTTTTGAAATAGAGATAGTAACCGGTAATGGGTAATAATACACCAATAACTGCTGCAACAAAGGTTAATATCTGCGTAATAATTCCTCCCCATTTACCTACATGAATCATGTAAATCCATGATCTTAATTCCTCTGCTGGCGTGGCAGTTTCATTGTAATATTTTACTTCTGTAATTTCTCCTGTGTGAGAATCAAAAGTGTACTTATCAGATGCTCTTGATTTAAAAGGATTATTATAAACTGCAGCAGTCCCGTTTTCAAGAGTAATCTTTTCGAAACTTATATTACGATCGTGTAAATTATTAAGAACCTTATCCCAAACCGAATAATCAAACTTAATTTCTTCTATGGAATTATCCTTTACATCTAATTGTAATTCAAAAAAATGATTGCTGTTTTTATCTCTTTTTGTGCTGTCATTTATTGAATGATTCCTTCTACTACCTTTGAAATCTTCATGAGCATCATGAACCTCATTCTTATTATAGGATCTTGTTTCTTGTGAATTTCTTTGTTTTTGATGATCCTGCCATTTTGAATTTCCTTCTTCTGCTTTCTTTTCCTGATTCCGTTCTTCATTTCTGGAATTATTTGCCGGACCATGACCACTATTAGATTCTACACCAAATACAGCATAAAAACCGCTTCGATACCAATCGAAAGACCATGTCAATCCTGTTAAACAAAGTGCTATCAATATAATTGATGCATAAATACCACCGGCTAAATGGGTGTCGTACCATAAACGATAGGTTCCTTTCCCTGTTTTTATGCGCAATCTTTGTTTTAGTAATTTTAAAGATTTAGGTACCCAAATTACAATCCCGGTAATAAGAATAAAAAAGAAAAGCAGGGTAGAGGACCCTGTTAAAAACTTTCCAAATGAAAATTCTCCTCTTTTAACCGGAAATAATAACCAACGATGCAAACGCAAAATTACATTGAAGAATTCTTTTCCTTTTTCTTCCTCATTATTAATTGTTCCAGTGTATGGATCAATGGCAATTCCACCACGTCTTACACCTTTTATGCCTAGCGTATAATTTCTATTATTTTCTGATTGAACAGTAATGGATGAAAGCTCTATTGTGTCTGAAACTTGTTCAGTGGCTTTTTCCATCAGCAGACTTATGGATAATGGTTGATCTGCAACCTCTTTTACAAAGTATTTGTCTGGATTCAGATATTCTAGCATAGGTTGCTGAAATACCAGAATAGCACCTGTTAAACACAGGATTTTAATTACCAGACCAACTGGAAGTGATAACCAAAGGTGTAACTTCCTGAATAATGTTTTCATAACTATTATAATTAAAGAAGCCAATACAAAAATTGTATTGGACTTCTATATTTTTAATTGCCAGTTTTAATTTTTAAGTTTTCCAATGGCTGAGATTCCACCGTCGGCTTCAACAGTTATGCCTTTTGATGCCACTGCTGTTGCAGAGTCGATGACATAGACTGCTGGTTGATTGCCATCTGCTGTTGTAACAGTAATGTATGCCAATCCATTTTCTGAGTAAACAAAACGACCAATATCACCACTGGTTTCACCAACAATAAATTCATTTAATGAAGGAAGTCCGGTTACTTTATTAAACTCACCACTTTTAGCATCAAAAATACCCATGCTTAACATTGTGCCACTTAATCCGGCTTCACCTGGCTCATCGTACATTCTCATTATAAATTTATCATTACTACCATTAATTGGCCATACATTAAAGAATAAATACCCGCCTGTTGCCTCCTCAATATTGTAGTAATAATCCGCATCAAATTCGTTGGTTGATGTATTGAGTCGAATAACACCTGCAGGTAAAGTAGTTTTTTGTCTTTCATCTGCTGCTGTGCGGGCATAACTGTTCGAGAATACATAAATATAGGAGCCATCCTCACTTAATCCAATCATTGGATAATATTGAGAACGATAACGTCCGGTAGCATAGCTGATTCTTTCATCTTCAATAATGGTTGGAGTATTGATAAATCCATTCACACCATCAAAAATAGCGATACGTACTACATCAGGATGTAAGGTTCCACTGATGGTATTAGTCTCAGAGATCAAATCCTTGTTTTCATCACTCACACTTCCTTGAGATACACCATAAGCACTTGTTCCAACCGGAATAAGAGAAGTATATATCCTGTTATTAATTCCAATAAAACCTGATAAAGTATGGTATTCACCATCTCCGGTTAGATTTTCTGTTACCAGCGTATACTCACTTTTAATTTGTTGTCCAGCATCAACAGTAGTAAAAGTTATACCATACATAGGGTTTGTTTTCTCTGTATCATCAGCAGCAAATTGATCGGTGGCCCCGGCAGCACCTAAAAGTACGTATTGCTCATATGTACCAAAAGCAGTAAAACGTGGCATTTCAAATTCAGCCGTTCTCATTTCGAGTTGGTTATTCTCATTTAATTGATATGAATTGGTAATACCAGAACTCGACTGCCTGTATTGAAGTCCGTAAGCATACTTATTTTGAGGAAACAACCAATGTGTTGCAGATTCTGCTTCCACACCATTTCCAACAATAGAAATTTCTCCTTCCTCAATCTTCTCTGTTTGCAACAGATATGAAGCTTCAGTACTGGCGGCAGCAATAATAAACTGGCCAGCAGCAGATTCTTCATCAGAATTATTCGAATTATTAATTTCATCCTCACAAGAAGTGAAAGCAAATCCCACCAGCAGAAGGCATGACAGCCATCCTGCATTACAACAAAATCCTTTCTTTTTCATAATGCTATATTTCAATTGTTTTTAATGTAGTATCTGATTTTTCCATAAAATGCTCTTCCTGGCTTCTGCAGACTAAAGTTGTCGTAGAGCCGTTCATCGGTTATATTTTTACATTCAAAAGAGAAATTATATTCTCCTTCTTTCATGGAATATGTCACACTAAGGTTATGCGAAAACTGATTGGGAACCCTCTTTTTATTTGAACTACCGTGGTTTTCCCAATACAATGGAAAAGAATGAACGTATGAATGATCATACATCAATGTTAATTCATTATCCGAACCCATAAAATCAAATAGCTTCCAGCAAATGTCCATGTTGGAGAACAGGTAAGGTTTATTAGGTATTCTTACATTATAGGTTGTTGATTCTTGCAAAGAACCGGCTTCAACATACTTTTCTTTATCCCGAATATTGAGATATGAAAAATTGCCTCCCATTGAAATGTTTTTAGACCAGTTATATCTCAAGGATGCATTTACACCTTTTGTTACCACACGACCATGATTAACGTGAGATCCAGCCTGTAAACCACCACTTAATTTTTCAATTGTACGGCGAATATAATCTCTTGTATTACGGTATATAAGTCCTCCTTCGGTATAAATAGCATGTTTCCCAAACTCAAGTTTGTAAGATAAACTGGCATTGAAATTATCGCTCTTTTCAGGTTTAAGGCTAGATGCTCCCAATTCTAGATCTTCATCACCAAATAATTGATCAGCTGTTGGAAGACGCACTGCTTTCTCAGCTGAAATCTTCAGTTGAAAAGCTTTCATAAATAAATAAGTGGCTGCTGCACCATACCCGAAAATACCAACGTTCGTATTCCCTTTTTCTATTATTGTACTGTTTCCTGTACCTACATTATTCGGACCACTGGCATATTGATTGTAATATTTACCAAACAGCGACAAATTCCAGTGATCTTTATGATTATATCGGTACGACAGACCACTTATGTTTTTACGAGATACTTTATCCATTAAAGTGGCATCACTAACCGTTGTTAATTCAGGGTCAGGTTGTGAAACCGATTCGCGTGTAAAACCAGTAAAAACATTGTTAAACACAAAGTTATGCCAATTATTAAGGGTGTATCGCCCTGTAAATGTGCTATTCTTGTTAATGTTTTCAAATTCGCTATCCTGATAGGTTTGTTCACCTAGATTCCCTGTATATCTGCTATCTCCCAGCCAATTAAATTCATATGCAGAAGTGTCTATATTGTGAAATTCATTAATGTTTAAGTTTGCTGTTAATGTTACATCCAAATTCGTTACAAACAGGTCCTTCTTACAATATTCCAATGAAGGCATAATAGAACTACCTTCTCTTCGCTTTTGACCAAAAACAATCTCTTGAACAACGCCATTCTGTATTTCTTTTTCATTTTGAGAAAGCGTTAATGACAAAACAATGCGGTCTGCAAATGATTTATTTGTTATGCCTACTTTAGCTATAACTGCTTCGTTATGATAATTGTCGTTGAATCTTTTTACCCATTCTGGTTTTGAGCTATCCCAAACGCCTGTTTCAAAGTTTTTTACCGGGGTGTAAATGCGATAACTGTTATCTGAGTAATTCTGAAAAAAAGTAAACTCAAACAAGAATCCACTATCAGTATTTTTTCCAAAACTAACATTTGATTTATGAGTATTAAATGAACCGTAAGAATAGGAGGCATCTAAAAAGGTTCTTTTTTGTTTATTGGTAACAATGTTAATTACTCCACCTAATGCATCAGCTCCAAAACCAACTGGTACAACGCCCCGATAAATTTCAAAACGATCAGCAAAATTTACCGGAATGTTATTTAAACCAAATGATTGTCCGACTCCATCCTGTGGCACCCCATCAATAAAAAGTTTAACTTGTTTTCCTGTAAAACCATCAAGTGTTAGTTGCATTTCAGAGCCAACACCTCCTGATTCACGAATCTTTATTCCAGGTGCCGATTTTAGTGCTGAGGCAAGATTATCAGTACCATTATGCATTTGTTTTGTATCAATAGCAATTACATTATATGCCGTCTGATTAATTTGAGTAACTAAAGATTGAGCTTCAACAGTCACTTCATTTAGATTTGTGACCTTGGGGCGTAGGTTTATATGGAAGAATTCTGGTTTTGTATCTTGCTTTACCCGTATACTTTCTGTTTCAAAGCCAATGGCACTAATAATTAAATTAAAGTCGCTAACTGCATAGGCATGTAAACCAAACTTTCCATTCTCGTCACAAATAGTTCCTTCACCGTTTTCCAAAGCAATGGTCGCAAAAGGTACCGGCTCCATTTGATCATTATAAACTCTACCTTTTATATGAGTAGTCTGAGAAAATAATTTGGGATGAAAAGAAAAGATAATGCAGATTATCAATCCAATTCGTACGAATTTTGACAACATTACTTCTTAATTATATTTAAACTAAATAAACACAAGCAAATGTCGGAAGTATATAATATTAATATATTATAAATTATAGTCTAAATATTATAAGTTTCGGATTTTTTACATACACCTCTGAATTTAACAGGAGATTGATTGGTGTGTCTTTTAAAAAAATTAGTAAGATTGGCAGCTTCATCGAAACCAAGTTTAAAGGCAATTTCTTTTACAGATAAATCTGAATAAAGGAGTAAACGCTTTATTTCAAGAATCAATCGTTCATCAATGACTTCCTTAACACCTTTACCAGTAATACTTTTTAGAGCAGTATTGAGTTTTCTTGAATTTATTTGAAGATGATCACAAATATCCACAACCTTTGTTGAATAGTTGATGTGTTTGTCAAGTACAGACTGAAATCTTTGATATAATTCAGATTGCGGTGAAGCTGTAGACAGATCATTTGCTTGTTTATTGATGCTAATACTAAGCAATAACACCCTTAAATAATTTATTATTTGATCATATTTTTCAATGCTATGCTCTGCCTCATAAATACTTCTTAACTGATGTAAAACAAATGATAACTCTTTGTTACAGTTAATAATTGATGGATTTAAAAAGATATTATAATTTGACAGGTAATTATAATTCTCTCTTTCTTTAGCAAAGAAATTATGAGTGAAGTGAATAACAAAACCTTCCAGAGAAGCAACATCTGAAAAACATTGATAAGTATTGATACCAATGGGTAAAATCGTTTCAGAAGTAAGATAATGATTGTGCATGTCAACTTTATGCCAGCCTTCACCTTTTGTTACATAAACGATTTTGTAGAAGTTAAATCGTTTAGGAACATGCAGCATTTTACCGGCCCGTTCTTTAATTTCATCAATTGAACGGATAAAAATTTCATTTGGATTAGAATCAAAATCCTGAAATTCACAAGATAATATGTTAGATCTTTTAAGATGCATTTTCGAATTGCAAGAAATCACAATTCGAAAAGAAATAAAATCCCAATTTATTGGGATTTTACTGTGAGTTTGTATGACTACCTGGTTTAAGTATTTTGTTACTTATTTGTTTTTAACAAACCAATTAATGTATGAATTAACAGCATTTTGAAGTACTTCCTTGGTTCTCACATCTTTAATTTTGCCGGATTCATCAAATACCTCCTGAATGTGAGCCAGGTATACTTCTGGTTGCTGCATTACAGGAACATTTAATACAACCAGACTTTGTCTTAAATGATGGTTGGCTCCAAAAGCGGCAAGATTTCCGGGTGAATTACTAATGATAGCAGCAGGTTTTCCGTTCCACACACTTTTACCAAAAGGTCTTGAACCAATATCTATAGCATTTTTTAATACTCCTGGAACCGAACGATTATATTCTGGTGTTATAAAAATGATACCTTCTTTTTCTTTAATTGATTCCCTAAAGATAGTGTAGGCTTCAGGTACCCTATTTTCATCATCAAAATCCTGGTTATATATGGTAAGATCATCTAATGATATTATTTCAAATTCATATCCCTCGGGGGCCATATTAAGTACTTCGCTGGCGATTATTTTTGAGTAGGATGCCTTTCGTAATGATCCTACTAATATTCCTATTTTAATATTCATACTTTTATGTTTTAATATGTTATTATTTAATGAAAGCTTTCAACAACCTGACTACTTTTGGTGATACCTGAATGAGTGAGTTTTTCAGAAATACCTTTTACAAATTGCTCAGAACCGCTAATGTAATATTGAGTGCTCTCATGTTTTTTAATTATTGCAGGCCAAATCAATTCCAATTCGCTTCTGTTTACCCTGACTTGCTTGTTATCATATTTTGATATTTCATCATTATATAAAAAAGAACCTCTGGAAACATGCAGTAATGTCCAGTTTGTTGTTGATTGCTGATACTTTAATTGGCGAATAATTGATCGTACCGGTGTTATACCAATTCCTCCGGTGATAAACATTATCTCTTTTTGTTGAGGCAAAACCTGAAATTCCCCAACTATCTTAAAGGCCTTTACACTATCACCAGGTAAAAGATTGTTCATTTTTTGTTTATAAGCAGTCTTTGATGATATATCCATTGTAAACTCAAGGTATTTATCAGATGGGGCAGAAGCAAAAGACATATGTCTTACTAATGATTTATCACGGTTTGGTTGAGGAAACCCCAGGTGTACCCACTGGCCAGCGTTGAAATTTAGTGATTCATCAGATTTAAAACGGAAAGTGTAAGTTGAATCAAATTCACATCTTTTATCAAAATATTCAAGATTATATAAAGTCATTTTGTTCATTTATAATTATGCTAACATTATTCCTCCATCAACGGCTATTTTCTGACCAGTGATAAATGTGTTCATCATTAAGAAAATATAGGCTGAAGCAACTTCCTCGATTGTAGCAGTGCGCCCTAATGGAATTTTAATTGATGCAATTGAATATGAGTATACAAAAAGTATTACTGAAGACACAGAAAATATTTTAACATCAGATTCAACCTCTGTTTCAATAGTTACAGGATACTCTGAAAACAATAATAAAATAACAAGATTTAGTTATAGCTTGTCAGATGAAATAGTTAGTAAGTTAAAATATTCAAATCTGGTTTTATTTCGTTACTACGCAGGACCTAGCATGCTTACTGTTAAGTTGAAAAACAGAAATTTAAGCAAATTAAAAAATTAATAGATTTAGAATAAACAAGTTTACTGAGTTTATTATGAACTATTAAAGAGTCGAATAGAAAGAGCAGAAAGATTGTTAAAAACGTTGTGTTTAACTAATTTTCAATTTAAAAATAAAAAAAAGCCTGTATATCCATGATATACAGGCTTTTATGTGATCCCGAAGGGACTCTTTAAATTTCGTAATCTATTTTGTTTTAAATAGTTGTAAAGCACTTAAAGTCAAGGTCTCGATATAGTCTCTTCTGATATTGAGAACTTTATATTACAAATATACAATGAATGTATGCAATGTGAAAAAATACTTGGATGATATTTTAAAACCACCCTTTTACTGAGACAATTTCTCCTTCTGCATCCCATTTGGGCCTTGACAGTCTCAAAAACTGGTTTTATTAATGTGTCTCATAGTTTAAGCTTAAAAGAGACAGTTATGAAAATTGGTTATGCAAGAGTATCTACCAAAGATCAGAATTTGGAGATGCAAATTGAAGCATTGAATAAAACAGGTTGTACTAAAATCTTTCAGGAAACAAAAAGTGCAGTAAAAGAACGTCCGGAACTTGAAAAAATGTTGGAACATACTCGTGAAGGGGATATTGTTGTAGTATGGAAATTGGATCGCCTAGGAAAATCTCTAAAACATCTCATTGAAATGGTTTCTGGTTTTCGGGAACGAGGTGTTGAGTTTATTAGTTTAAATGATAGTATTGACACTACTACAGCACAAGGTCGTTTAACCTTTAATATTTTTGCAAGCTTTGCAGAGTTTGAACGAGAATTAATTCGGGAGCGTACGATAGCTGGTCTCTAGGCAGCACGTGAGCAGGGGCGCATAGGAGGCCGTAAAAAAGGACTTTCTCCAAACGGTAAGAAAACAGCATACGCATGCTACCAATTATGGCAAGATAAATCAAGAACAATAAACGATATTCTTAAAATTGTAAATATTAGTAAAGCAACCTTTATCGTTATATTGATTGGGTAAAAAAGCAGAGAGGTATAGTTGTCATAAAATGAATGATTTATATGAATGTTTGTATAGAGTGTCATGCTCTTAGTTCGAAGTATTTGCAGATTCTTACTTGGTAATTTCGTTAAAATGTTCCAATGCCCAATCAACCATCATTCCAATCGCTGGCATTAGTTTTTGTCATGTGGAAGTCAAAGAATATTCAACACGTGGAGGTATCTCGGGGTACATTTTAGGTGTGATCATTTTATCAGCTTCCAGCTGTTTTAGCGTATTTGAGAGCATTTTCTGCGAAATATCGGGGATTTCAGAATTTAACTCTTTATAACGCAAAATTCCTTGTTGGTTGAGTGTACTCAAAATTATCAACGACCATTTTTCACTCATTCAGTTTATGATATTCCGATTCGGACATGTCGGATATAACAAATCTAATTTTTGCATGTTATACATCTTTTTTAATTTCAATAAGATAATGGCATTAGGTAATGAAAATGGTATTTATGAGAATTAGTATAAAGCAAAACACTCTCGTTTCGATGAAATCTAACGGGAGTGTTTTTGTATAGTCTATTTAATCCAACTTATAAGTGCAAAGCAAAACTAAATCCAATTTGTTTTCCGTTATAAAATGGATATGCAAGAGCATTTAGATGTTTTGCCTTTCTATTTCTAAATAATTTCTCATTTATGAAAGGATTTATCCAATATGCTATTTTTGTACTAAGTATTCCAATTCCTGCTCCAGCTGCAACGTCCGTTAACCAATGTCTGTCGTTGTAAATTCTAAAAAGTCCTGTTCCTGTAGCAACAATATAACCCGAAATACCATACCAAATAGATACATCTTTATATTCTTGCATCAGAAATTCCGCTCCAACGAATGCTGTTGCAGTATGGCCAGAAGGAAATGAATTATTTGAACTACCATCTGGACGTTTCACCTTTGTAATAGACTTTAGGCTTTTTACTGTAGTTGTCATTAATAAAAAAGATGAAGCTAAAATAATCGTTCTATTTCGTAGATCATTTTTACCTTTTATCCCTGCTGCGTTTAAACCGTAAACGGCTAATGATGGAGCGTATTGTGAAAAATCATCGATTGAAAATCTTTTATCAATATGTTCATTTATCTCTTCCTTAATCTCTAAATTTCCTTCTTTAATTAAGTCGCTTTCTATTCCCACTGCACCGTAGCCTATTAAAATACTTGGTATAATTAAGGAAGAATATTTAAATTTTAAATAATTATTTGATCCAATTGTATCTGATGGGCATTGTGAAAAGACCTGTTGAGTAATAAATGAAAATAGCAAGAAACTAATTATTGTTTTTAAAATCATTTGAATAAATTTTAGTTGTAATTTTATCCCTCTGTTGTTTATTAAAAGGTATACCCCAGATTCCATTCGATGTAATCTGAAATATAGAAACTGTTAGCATGAAGATTTATACCAGCAAAAACAGATTTCCAGAAATGATATTTTAATCCAACTCTTTGGTATAATATAGGTGTTTGATTCTTGTAATTAAACCTATACAGATAGATGCCCGGTTGCAATATTAGCGATAGTTTGTTGATTGCTAATTCGTAGGAAGGGTATATACTAACTTCAAAACCTTCTTTTAAAGGGGCATCATTATCTTCAAGTTCTCCATTGACCGCTGTAATATGTGAATTTGCTGCACCGAAATAACCTAAAGTTATACCTAATCCTACTTTGGATTTATAACTGATCTGCCTATTGAAAGTGGCAGATAATCCATAAACATTATAATACACACCTTTATTTGCTATTGTTGAATCTACTCCATCACCCGAGTACAATACATTTTTCCATCCAGTGTAGAAACTGGTTGTTATGCTGTTTTTATCAATAAATTCTGGAATTTCATTAATAATTTTGTTTTCGTCTGTTGTTTTTATGGCGTAGGATAAATAAACTTTGGGAGCAAATGTGTTTATCCCTTGGTTAGGTTTTTTAAGTGCCCCATTGGAGAAATGTGTGAAACTAACAGCTGCACCCATTTTCCAACTTTTTAGAAATTGATAATCCAATTTTAAACCTATATCAATATAAACACTTTGCTCAGTTCCAATGGCTATATTATTCGGATTTTGCCCTAATTCAAACGATTCCCAGTTAAAGGTAATTCCAAAACTGGCATCGTAACTAATCGATAGCTTTTCATTGTTGTAAAAGGGGGAAGTAAAGAAACCATAAATTGCAATCGGATTCCCTAATTCAGGAACCTTTTCAAAACTTGCGGTATAAATCCCTAAACCATATTGTGGATAGTTATATAGTTGTTCCCAAATATTTTGCCCAGTTGTTTGCCAGGCAAATCGAGCCGAAAATGCATGAAAACCATCAATAGATTCGTTTAATGAATTATTTCCCCGAACAAAATCATTGGTTTGTAAAACCTTTCCATTTTGGTAAAAAACTTCAATTGATTTATTTTTAATAACAGCATTATTATTAATTGTATCTTGACCATACAAGGTATTCCTTAAAAAAAATAAATATAGTAGTGAAAGTATGTAGGTGTATCTCATAAATTTACAACATGAATCTAATTAATTTAATATTATATAATCCATTTTTACCTTAATGTTACCAGGGATACATTTTTTTATCAGTTCGTTAATTTTAAAAAAGTTATAATCATAAACTTAACAATAAGATATATTTGAAAAGATGTTGGGTTTCTAACAATAAAAATCCATTATCACCACTCAGTTTAATTTATTGTAGATTTACCCAATTCATTTTCTGATAATGTCAGTAGAGATTCTAAAGAAATTTTGAAGACTCAACATTTATAATCAAATATTTTGTTTGCTATATGTGCATCCCAAAAGGGAAAACAACATTGTCATTTTTCAATCATATTTAAAAAGGACGGCAATACAATTAATAAAACTGGCAGAGCAATTAATAAACCTCCAATTACAGCGATGGCTAGCGACTGGTGCATTTGTGCGCCACTACCCAAAGCAAGGGCAAGCGGAAGTAAGGCTACAATTGCACTTAAAGCAGTCATAAGTTTTGGTCGTAAGCGAATTGATATTGAATAAATGATTGCTTCGTGTACATCCTCACCTTTTTTACGTTCCTCGATATATTGTAAATAAGTAAAAATGGCTGCTTCACCTACAATTCCAATGATCATGATAATTCCGATATAACTACCCACATTTAACGGTATATGCAATAAATACAGAAGGAGTGCACTTCCCGCAGGAGCCAACAAAATCAGGAATATTAGCAACAATGCTACTTTTAGTTTGCGGTACAAGAATAGTAGAATTGTAAATACCAGGAATATTGCCATCACTAATATGA
The DNA here is from genome assembly GCF_963674565.1 of uncultured Carboxylicivirga sp. Classification (NCBI taxonomy): domain Bacteria; kingdom Pseudomonadati; phylum Bacteroidota; class Bacteroidia; order Marinilabiliales; family Marinilabiliaceae; genus Carboxylicivirga; species uncultured Carboxylicivirga sp. The sequence continues at coordinate 1,293,505 of NZ_OY771430.1, read as the reverse complement.
GAAACAATTCTTTAAATGCTTGCTGTTGCTCCTTATATGCACCACCATATTCTATGTTCATTCCTGTGGGTAATGCAATATTCTGTTTAATTTCCGATTGAATATCTTTTAAGGTGCTTCCTAAATCACGATTATTTAAACGAGCTGTTATGTAGCCGACTTTTTTAAGATTTTCCCGATTAATTTCAGCTACTCCGCTTGATACTTGTATAGCTGCAAAGCGTTTTATTGGAACTGGTGCTGCATCAGTCAGTAAAATTTTTGCATTCATTAACTGGTCATACCCCATTTTCTCGTATCCCGGATAAACCATACGTACATCACAAAATCGTAGTTTTTCCTGAACAGAACTTGCCTTTACACCACCAATTTGCGTCTGTAGCTGAAGCTGGAAATCATTAAGGGATATTCCGAATTCTTTTAAACTGGCATAATTAGGTTTAACCGTAAATGATGGTCCTGCAACGACAATGCCATCGAATACATCGGCTGTTCCATTTACACTTTCAACAATAGAAGCTATTCTTTTTGAATATTCTTGAATTTGCTTTTCATCATCACCAAAAAGTTTTATTTCAATAGGTTGAACAGAACTCATTAGGTCGCCCAACATATCACCAATTACCTGTCCAAAATCGATTATAAGAGCCGGAAGTTTTTCTTCGATTTGCCTACGAATATTATCGATAACTTCCTCGGTAGACAAGGTTCGGTTTGATTTCAATTTAATAAGGTAATCACCACGACTTGGCTCTGTTATAAAAAATCCCATCTGTGTACCTGTTCTGCGTGAAAAAGACTCTACTTCTGGTGTGTTTTCAATTATCTTATCAACCTGAACCAACATATCTTCTGTTGCTTCGAGAGACGTGCCGGGAGGGCTGTCAAAATCCAATACGATAGAACCTTCATCCATTTCGGGCAGAAATCCGGATGGTAATTTGGGGAAGATGATTACCATGGATGCTATTAAAAGAATTGAAAACAGCATGCTAATTACAGGGCGTTTTACAAAGTATAATACCCAACCTTTCTTTTGAACAGCAACAGGTTTTAGGTTTTTCTCCTTTTTCCCACCAAAAAATAAAATATACAGCACTGGCAGGATAATCCAACTTACGAAAAATGATGCAATTAGTGTTATCATCATCGTATTGGTCATAATTTGAAAATACGCCCCGGCAACCCCTGACATTATACGGAATGGTAAAAATATTACCAATGTACTCAATGATGATCCAATCATTGCAGGCAACAAATATTTCATTGCTTTTGGTATCAAATCCTTGTATTTTGATTCGGGATGTTCTTCGTGTGTCCGGTGAATTTGCTCAACCACAACAACTGCATCGTCAATAACCAGTCCTATGGCTGCTGCTATGGCTCCCAATGTCATTATATTAAAATTATACCCCAATGAGAACATTATTATCATTGTAAGTAACAATGAAACAGGCACGGTAATTAATAGTATAACACTGCTACGGAATGACTTTAAAAACAGCATGGTGATAATAATGGCAAGTAATAATCCAATCCACAATACATCACGAATACTGTTGATTGCTTCGCCAACAAAATCAGCCTGATTGTAATATGGTCGGAGTGTAATCCCTTTTGGTAACATTGAATTATTCAAATCATATATTCTTTGTTGAAGTTGAACATTTACATCGGACAGATTGGCTTCAGGCTGTTTCATAACGGCAACCAAAGGCACATCTTTTCCATTGGCTTTAATCTTAACATATTCCAACTGACCCGTAATGCGGATATCTGATATGTCTTTTAATAAAATTTTACCGGATGATGAGTTTTTAATAACCGTATTTTCAAGTTCTTCTACATTACGAATGGATGCATCGGTAATGGTAAGGTATAAGCGGTTACTTTCGTTGGCATAACCAGCAGCTTCAATAAAATTGGCGCTGGAAAGTACATCGTAAATTACGACAGGAGTAATTCCTAATTGCGTTAACTTATCCCTAGTAAGGACAACCTGGTATTCTTTGTCCCTTCCCCCGGTTACTGCAACCTGCCTTACGCCTTGAATCTGTTCCAGGTAAGGCTTAACGGTATAGGTTGCTAATGTTTTTAACTCAACAGGAGAAAGGTTGCCCTCTAACGAAAATCCTGCCATTGCCAGGATGGAAGGATTCATCTTTTCTACTTCAATTTTCAATGATGCGGGAAGCTCGGAACGAACTTGAGAAATGGCTGCCTCAATTTGTTGCCGGGCAAGGTTAATATCGGCACTCCATTTAAAAAAAGCAGAAATCTCACAACTACCTCTTGATGTTGTACTTTGCAATAGTTCAAGGTTCTCACTCGTTTTAATGGCTTCCTCCAATGGACGGGTAACGCCAATTAACATGTTCTCTACGGGTTGTTCCCCATTGTCGGCAATTACCTTTATTTTAGGAAAGGTAACATTGGGCAACAATTCAACCTTCATTTTTGTGTAAGCGAATATACCTGCAATAATTACGATAAAACCTACAACTGACAGTGGGTTTTTATATAAGGTATAGAAACTATTCTTTCTCATTGGGCATCAGGTTGAATAACATTTACATAAGCGCTATCAGGCAGACCATAACCACCCTGAAATATAATATCATCCGTCAACAGAAGGCTTTTGTTGGTGATTTCAATTAATGAATCTGTTTTTATACCTGTTGTGACAGGTACTTTTATGGCAATTGAATCGTGTATCACCTTCAGTACCCAGAAATTTGTTAATTCTTCGTTGGAATACACCGAACTTTTTGGTACAAATATTCCCTTTTTAATATCCTGGTTTTTAATCATAACACGTACATGAATATTCTCTGATAAGCCCTGTCCCGATTCAGGGTAAACAAGAAACTGATTGGTTTGGTCGGTATTGTTGGCTATAGGTAAGGATGCGCCAATCGTTCCACCCATTAAGTTACCATTGGGCAGTATTATTCTACACGATTTGTTTTGATAAAAAGATGAATTTTCTTCTAAAGGAACAGAAACTAAAATTCGCATTGATGCGGAATTGACACTTGTTGCAAGTATATCTCCCTGCTGAACAAAATCACCTTGCTGAACTAATACCTGGTCAATAATTCCTGAAGAAAATGATTTAACAGTATCAGCCATTTTTGATAACATCTGATTGTTCTGAGTAGCAGAATTCAGAATGCTTGCTTCGCGGCTTTTTATAATAAAAAGTGGTTGATTCGTTTTAATATTTTCACCTGTTGAAATAAAGCTGTGTGAGATTATTCCATTTGATTGTGCCCGAACTTGTAAGTGCTGTGTGAATTGTGTTATTCCCTGAAATTCCTTAAAGGTAGTAACATCCTTTTCAATAGGTCGGGTTACCATAATATCGCTATGGGTTGTTGTCTCAGCTTCTTCCTTCTGCTGACCCGTTTTACAGGAAAATGCTAAAAAAGAAATTCCGGTAATTAGCAGTATTTGTTTTAATTTCATATTTCAATTTCTCCTTTAATTATTCCAGTAATTGTATTCAACAATGAGCTTGCTGCGTTCAATTTTATGATTTTCCAATGTCAATTTATTTTGATTAAAAAGTTGCAAAAAGTTTAAGTAGTCGATAATACCAACCTGTGCATTTTGCAGTTCATCATTATAAATTAATAAGATGTCCTTGTATTCATTTTGTAATTGTAATTCTTTATCTATTGAGTTATTTAGAGTCTTGATGGCATCATAATAGGATAACTTTTGATGTTGAACTTCGAATTGTTTTATTTCTTTTTCCCTTTCTGCTTGTTCAATCATAACCATTTGTTGCTGCTTGTTAATTTCCTTTTGCCTCCCATCAAATAAGGTATAGGTCAACAGAACACCGGCACTCATACCAATATGGTTGACCATATAAGGAATAGAAGTTGAGTTGAGACCTGTGTTTGCATATAATTTTACTTGCGGTTTGTATCGATTCTCAAAAACTTTTTGTTGAATAACAGCCGAAAGACTGTCTTGAATATAGCTTTGTATAAAAACAGAACTATCTGTTAGTTCTCGGTTTAGAACAGGTTCAAAACCTGCAATTTGAAAGACTGAAGTGTCTATAATACCACATGTTATCTTTATCTGGTTCAGTTTAATCCTGAATACGGCTTCACTATTTTGCAAATTAATTGAATCGGATGTGTAGGCAGTTTGCAAAAGACGATAATCAACATATCTGTATAAACCGTGCACAGTTAAAGTTTTAGTAACCGCTAATTGTTGTTTTAGTAAAATAAGGTTCTCTTGTAAATTTTGATATTCAACCTGGGAAGCTAAAATATCTAAATACTGAATAGCTAAAGCATGCTTTAATTCAATGGAAACAGTATTTATCCTGTTTTCAATTTTGGCTACTTCCAGATCATTTTGTTCTAATAAGGTATTTTCCTGTTTATGGTTGAAAATTGGAATTTCTGTATTAAATAGAAAAGAATAAAGCCCCCCGTTTGTTACACCAACATCATATCCAATTGCTGTGCTTTGAGGATTCGTTGAAATTATTTCACCATTGTTATTGAAATAAGGTGCAAATAAAAATTCAGAACTGATATAAGCTTTGGGAGCATTATTTTCAGCTTTAATCTTTGATGATTCAAGAGTTAAGTATGCTTTTGAGGCTTCTAATGTAACTAGTTCAGCACTTTGGCTTTTGGCCTTCTCATATAAATCAGTAAAGCTCAGTTGAGCATATATTTTATTGCAGGAAAATACAAATAAAATAAGGGACAAGATTGAAATGAAATGTATCTTCATGTATTCAGTTTTAAAAAAGAAACGCAATGGAATTTGCGTTTCTTTTTATTCAAGTTGCTGTATTTTAGTGACTAATCATTATCCTCCTCGTCATCTTCAACTTTAACCTTCTTTATGGTAATCTCTCCTGAATCATTTACCAAAATCTCGGTTTCGGTTTCACCTTTTTCTAAAGCGATTTCATACCCTTTAAAATTAGGTTTTTCGATTCTTTCAACTTCTTCCATTTCCCAACCTTCAAATTTCAGGTTTACAGCTTTGAAAATATCTGCAGGAACATCTTTCTTTTTTACTTCAGTTTCAGTTTCAAGCCAATTGCCTGAATTATCGAAACTAGCTGACATTTCTGTTCCATTTACTTTAAATTCAGCCTCCCATTCATTGTCTTCCTGTTCCCATTTCGGATTTTGCACTTCTTTAAACTGTTTTGAAAATGCTGTCTGCACTTCTTTAGGGGGTGTAGGGTTTTGCCCACATGCAATAAACACTAAACCACTAGCTAAAAAGGATAAGATAGTTTTTTTCATCTCTTATTATTTTTCGTTTAATAAGAGTGAAGGTAATAGTGAATTCTAAAGACTTTTTAAAGATTGTAAAATGTTAAAAGGAAATTTTGAAAATATGAAGTTGATTTTCAAAAGTATAACTAATATTCAACCCCATACTTAAACAAATTTGTTTTGAAATAGCTAACCCGAGTCCGGTTGAACCTGTTGCTCCGCTTTTATAGAAACGTTCAAATAATTTTTCATTTTCAGAGATGATTCTTTCACCTGAATTTGAAAATTTTAATAAATAATTGTCGAGTTCAATGATAAGCTGTCCATTTTCAATATTATGAAGTATCGAATTGGCAAACAAATTATTTACCAGCATTTCAACCAATATTTTATCACCTTTTATCTTCCAATCGGATTGAAAGTGGTAATCAAATACAAGATGTTTCATTTCAATAAGCTCACTAAAGTTCTCGATTTGATTCTTGATAATATCATTTAGGCTTATTTCTTCTTGCCCCGTAAATTGCTTATTCTCAATTTTTGTTAGTAGGATTAAACCTTTGTTGATTTTTGATAATCGATTTATATTCTGATAGATAGATTGCATCTTTTCAACTTGTGTTGATGATAATGTATTTTCATCCAAAATGGCTTCAATTTTAGTTCGAATAATAGCCAAAGGTGTTTGAAGTTCGTGCGAGGCATTTTCTGAAAACTTTTTAAGGTTATCGTAATCAGAAATCACTTTGTCGGTAAGCGATTTTAAAACAATATTCATTTCATTAAACTCTTCTGTGTCAGTTTTTGTCGGAATGAAAGGTTTTGATGATTGAAGTGAAAATTGTTTCAATTTTTCAAGGTTATAATAAAAAGGCAACCATGTTGTTTGTGTTATTCTCTTGTTTATAACATACAATGAAAGAATTAAAAATAGAAAACCTATCAAAATAACAACGGCCAGTGTACTAAGTAAGTCGCTTGACTCAATACCTAGTTCGCGAACGATTATCTTATAATGAACATTTTCAATGGTTACCGATCCGATTAATTGTCGGTATTCTTCCAATTCGTCATTAACTAAAAGAGTAGTATCTGAGAAATATTTATTAAATGGTTTTTCTAAACCTTGATTTACATTTATAGTTGGATACAAATTTAGTGATTGAGGTTTTTCACTTATTAGTAATTCTATTTGCTCAAATGTGTTTTCTAATTTTTCATCTGTATCTTCATTAACAATATTCTTTAAAACAATAAATAAAGCAATTCCTACGATTATAAATATTGCTAATGAATAGCTTACATATTGACTATTTAACTTCTGGGTAAGTTTCATAAGTCGGTGTATTTATACCCCATACCATAAATAGTTTGTAAATAATCAGTGCCTCCTGCTGCAATAATTTTTTTTCTGAGATTATTGATATGGGTATAAACAAAATCAAAATTATCAGCCAGATCAATGTTATCGCCCCAAAGGTGTTCCGCTATTGATTCTTTGGTAAGTAAGCGATTCTTGTTTGCAATAAAGAAATGGAGCAAATCGTACTCTTTTTTAGTAAGCCTTAATTTATTGTTGTTTACATCCACTATTTTATCTTCGGGATTAATTTTAATCTCGTTAAATATTATTTCTGTTACACCATCAAATTTCCGTCTTCTTATTATCGCTTTAATTCTGGCATTCAATTCAGCTAAATGAAAAGGTTTTGTAATGTAATCATCAGCACCAATTTCAAGCCCCTTCAATTTGTCGTCAAGCGAATTTTTAGCAGAGATAATCAGAATGCCAGAATCAGTATTAGTTTTCTTTAATAACTCGATCAAAGAAAGTCCTGAACCTCCTGGTAGTGTAATATCTACAATGGCAATATCGTAGTGGTAAATTTGTAATTTCTCAAGAGCATCCTTGTAATTACAGGCAACTTCACATATATAGTCTTCCTTTAATAGATAAGAGCTTATTTCCTCTAAAAGATCTAGCTCATCTTCTATAATTAAAATTTTCATAGAATAAATATAAGGATGAATTTTAAAGAAAATCTAAAGAAGTAGTTATGATTTATTCAACTATAATTATCTCATAAAGACTTTACACAATATCAAATATTATTTTTAAAGTAATCAGAAGCGTCTCACAAAACCCAGGATTAAATTACATTTAATAATTATCGAAAATCTTATTTTTAGACACGCTTTTTATCCATGCTTCAGCAAAAATGTTTTCGGTCATGGTTCTGACAAAAGTGTTCGGCATAAACCCGCCGAAATCAATCAAAAAAATTTTCTTACCCAACACACAACCCCGACAGCAAAAAGCTTGTTATTATCTCGTTCCTCATAATACAAGCCCTTTGCTTTGACCGCTCAAAATATATTTGAATTGATTTCTCCTGCCAACTCAAGGGCTTTTTATTCCGCTTCCTTTTGCCAAACCATACCCTTAATTGATGGGTGGCTTACGCATGTAAAAAAGCAATGATGTATGTATTTAAAGATAGAAACCGGAATAAAAAGAAAAAGAGTTTAGCTAACTGATTCTGAAAAGTTACCTGCTTAAAAACAAATGCAAGATGTGTTTTTCAGTACCTGAAAACGAAAATCTTGCTCTCCGAGAGTCTATAAAAAAACTCTTAAGTTATAATCAAAGCGAGGAGCTAATTATTCAAAATATCTGGTAAGTTACAAAAGTGCTTTCAACTTTTTCATATCCTTACTGATTTTAGAATCAATGATTTTTCCATAAATCTGAGTTGTCTTAAGCGAATCATGCCCAAGCATTTTGGAGACTGTCTCAATAGGTACACCATTAGCTAATGTAACAGAAGTTGCAAAAGTATGTCTGGCAACATGCATAGATAAGTTCTTATTGATTTTACAGATATCTGCGATCTCTTTTAAATAGGCGTTCATTTTTTGATTGGAATTAACAGGTAAAAGTCTGCCTTTATTATTACTGACCGGATAATCCTTATACTTCTCAATGATACACTTAGCTTTGGGTAATAAGGGTATACGACAACGATTATCTGTTTTCTTGCGATCAACTACAATCCATTCTTCATTATCATCACCTCGCATAATGTGCTTTAATGTGAGATTGGCTATATCTGAATAAGATAATCCGGTATAGCATGCAAAAATAAAAATGTCACTTACTACATTTATTCTGGCGAACTCAAATTGTTTTCCTTCAATGGTATTGACTTCTTCCATGGTTAGAAAATCCCGCTTTCCTTGATAACTCTTAATTTTAAAGTTGGTATACGGATTTTTGTCCAATAATTTTAGGGCTATAGCATCATTAAGCACTTTCTTAAGCTGTTTGTGATATTTCCCAACGGTATGTCCCGAAACCTGATGTTTCACTTTCAGCCAGGTATCAAAAGAATTAAGGAAGTTATAATCAATCTTGTTAAGTGAAATATCTTGTTTATTGTATGAATCATTTAAAAATAACTTCAGACGTTTGAGTGTGGTTTTATAGTGTTTGTAGGTTCCGTATGAATAGCCAAACCCAACTTTCTTTTCGATAGAGTCAATTACTATTTGAAAGGTATTAACCAAATAAAATTTGGGTGTTCCGCTAAAATGTTCTTTTATGGATTGAATATCGTATTCATCGCCCAGCGCTTCCAACTGATAATGGATTTCGATTAGTTTATTAACAACTTTAGAAAGTCGGTTATTTAATAATTTTGCATTAGGATATTTGTTAATGATTTTCTGTTCTGTTTTATTCCAGCTTTCATCAGAAACAAAGACTCCTGTTGACAATTCGATACGCCTGCCATCCAAAGTAGCTCTAATGTAAATAGGGTAGGTTCCATCACTTCTTCTTTTTGCCTTTTTTAAAAGGAAGTTTGTTGTAATTCTCATAACACACAGTTTTAAAAGTTAAAGATTCTGTGTTCTGATGGTCTCTAAGTTATGCAGGAGAATTACAATTTTAAAACCCAAATCGCATCAAAACACGCTAATTTAAATTTCAAAATATCAGAGTGTTAATCTATTTAATCGAGACCTATAGGAGGGATCATGCTTATTGATAGAAGGGTCTCGATTTAGTCTCGTTTAGCATGTGTTTTTATGGCTAAATTTGACACCTTCACAAAAAACAAAAAGCACCTAAAGTGTTAACTTTAAGTGCTTTTGAACTGAAATCAATATTCAATCTGTGATCCCGAAGGGACTCGAACCCCTAACCTCCTGGGCCGTAACCAGGTGCTCTATCCAATTAAGCTACGGAACCAATATTTTGAACATTTTTAAAGCCCCTTGGCTCAAATGCGGTGCAAAGAAAGGTAATTTCATTGTATAATACAAGTGCTGAATACAGCTTTCTTTGCGCCTTTTTGCTAATTCGTTTGTAATGAAGCTGATTTATTCTTCAGCTTCCTGAACTTTTCCTTTAATTTCTATTTTTGCCGGTTCGCCTTTGTAAGTAACGGATCCACCGGTACTGGTTGAAGAATTTAGTTTTTCCTTAACAGTAATTTCAATGGTACTACCCAATGTTGCTTTAACAACGGCTTCTTTACTGTCTAACGGATAACTGTAATATTTACCTCCGGTACCCATATTAACTTCCTGCACATTACAAACACCCGATAATTCAATGCGGGCAGCATTACCTGAAGCCTCAACAGCATTTACATCCACATCCAGTTCAATACTTGAATCGGCACCAGCCTTTATTTTCAGCTTATCGGCATAAATGGTGTTTTCAGCATCAATACTACCGCCGGATCCGGTTTCAACCTCACGAATGGTTTTGTACGTTACATACACTTGTACTGCCACACCTTTATAAATCTTGGTTTTCATCTTAACAACCAACTGGCGGCTATCTAATTCGGTAATTACGTCGCTGAGCTCTCCGTTTTTAATATGTACTTCAACCGATTCTTTTTCTCCTTCTATCAAGGTAACATTTACTCCTTTACTGGCCTTAACACGGTCGAATGATCCCATTTTACGTACTTGTTTCTGTATGGTAGAATCTTCTTCCTGAGCCTGCATTCCAAACACAAGAAAAAATGACAGAAATAATGTGCTTAATATTTTCATATAATTAATGTTTTCAGTTTTATTTATGGCTATTCTTTCAATTAAATAATGCGTAAAGCATTTACGGCACTAAGCTACAAAAACTATGCAAATAATTCTTTTAGCTCCGAATCACTAATATCTTTTAACGGATTATTGGTGGTGATAAAGGTGTCGGCCAGCTCCATTTTCTTCTCCTGTAAGCGCATAATCTTTTCCTCAATACTATCGGCCGAAATAAATTTATACACAAATACATTTTTCGTCTGTCCGATACGATGAGCTCGGTTGATGGCCTGAGCTTCAGCTGCCGGATTCCACCATGGATTAAGAACAAATACATAATCGGCTTCAACCAGGTTTAATCCAACACCACCGGCTTTTAGCGATATCAGAAAAATTCGGCAGTCTTCGTTTTTGGTAAATTCTTCCACAGCCTTATTTCTGTCGAGGGTTGAACCTACCAATTTCGAATATCTCAATCGTTGAGCTTTTAAATCCTTTTCGATAAGTTCCAGATCTTTCACAAAAGATGAAAAGATCAATACTTTATGTTTTTCCTTGATAATATTCTCGAGTTTTTCAAAAATCTGCTGGTATTTACCTGATTTACCTTTATACGTATTATCAACTAATACCGGGTGGTTGGCAATCTGACGTAATTTAGTAAGTGCTTTTAGCGCCAGGATTGCATTTTTATTGATTCCGGTTTGCTCAACAGCCTTCAGTAATTCATTTCTAATACCTGATTTCTCCCTATCGTAAAATTTTTGTTGATCCTCAGTCATATCGCACAGTAAAACCTGCTCAGTAACAGGAGGGAGCTCTTTGGCAACCATTTCTTTGGTCCGTCGCAAAATAAAAGGAGTAATCAATTGTTGCAGTTTCTTCTCTTTTTCTTCATTCTGCTTTTTCTCAATAGGACCTGCAAAATTGTTTTTAAAGAAGTTTAAACTACCCAGTAATCCTTTATTTACAAAGTTCATCTGCGCCCATAAATCAACCAGCGCGTTTTCGATAGGCGTACCGGTCAGTACCAAACGATATGTTGATTTTAATTCAGACACAGCCTGATAAATCTTGGATCCGGGATTTTTAATATTCTGACTTTCGTCCAAAATAACATAGTGAAACGGGTAGTTACCCAGATATTCTATATCATTACGAACCACACCATAACTACTCAAAACCACATGATAATGACGCAGTATCTTACCAATTTCTTTGGTTTTAACACGGTTGGTACCCGTATATAAATAGACCTTTAATTGAGGTGCAAATTTCTTGATCTCGTTAGCCCAGTTATGAACCAGCGAGGTAGGCATTACAATTAACGATGCAGGTAACGTACTTTTATTAAAACAAACAATATTACTATCAAAAAGGTCTAACTGTACTTCAGGCTTATCTAATGCTTCATCCTGACCTGAATGATTGTACTGCTGAAGCAACAACGAAATGGTTTGTATCGTTTTACCCAATCCCATATCATCAGCCAGAATACCACCAAAGTTATTCTTATTCAACAGTTGCATCCAGGTATAACCTTCCTGCTGATAGTGCCGCAATTGAGCATTTAATCCTAAAGGAGTATCCAGTAAACTTCCACTGTTTTCGTTTATAAGCTGACCAATTTTATTTTTCCAGTCGGGTGATACTTCTGTCAACTTATCCTGATCCAACAGGTTAAAATGCATCTTGCCTAATAGCAATTTGTTATCTTTTACTTCCACAAAATGCATCAGATCAGAGAAACGGGCAAACCATTCCTCTGGGATAACAAAAATTTCTTTATTCGGCAGGAGATATTCACGTTTCCCTCTTAATATATGCTGACGTATCTTATGAAAAGGTATTTTAAATTCACCAACCGTGATAACAGCATTAATATCAAACCAGTCATTATCTTCGGTATAAGCTACTTCCAGCTTAACTTTACCGGTATAATAGCTTTCTTCAAAACCGTTTTGAACCAGAATAATATTATTAGAAATAATGTCACCGTAATGATGGTTAATCCACTCGATCAGCCGGTTTAACATTGCCTCAGGTTCAAGGGAAATATTCTTTGGCAGGTATTGCGATTCACTCACATTTCGCAGCCCCATATTCTTAAGGGCTTCAATTACTGCAGCTTCATTCGATTTATTCCGCTTAAAACGTAAAAAATGATAATGACCGGCATTTTTATGCAAATCAACAAAGACTTCCGATTTAGTTCCGGCCAGATATTCCTTCTGATCGTATTTAAATTTTAAAGTCAGAATAGGATTATGCGATAAATCTTTTTCTAATACAAGAATCGGTCGCATCTCAACCTTTTTATCCATAATATCAAAACCAATGGCTTCCACATCATGATTTCGAATACTGGTCTGTACGAAAGTATTCATATACGTTTCAACACTTTGTGTTCGAACAAGTACATGATTTACCCGCATAAACGGACGAAATTTTTTACTGTCGATGTTATCGAAACGATAGAGTTGATTATTTATTAAAAAGGTTGCAGGAGTGTTGGTTACCTCCAGAATTTCACGATTGGTTAAGCCAAAATACTGATCTCCCTTTTTTATTTTAAGGGTGTATTTAAGCCCTGAATTGTCCAGAGTAAACGAGAACAAAGCCTCGTCGTGTAAGGGACTAATATTAATACGGTCGGCTTTGTATAATCGACTATATTTTGGATTTTTATAATATACAGGTGTATTATCTAATGCTATTATTTCCAAAGCCTGGGCAACCTTTTTATCAATATAAGGTCTGATATGTTCTTCTGCATATTTTTCGTCCAGATTATCAAAAAAGAGTTTTTGTGTTTTCTGTTTAGAGAAACGCTTAAATATATTTTGCTCATTAATGGTATTGAGCAGCTTAACTATTTCTTTCTGAGATGCTGAAAAAGGAAAACGATTTTCTGTCAGATGTTCGGTTGTGGCTGGTTCAATTAACGACAAATAATTATCGTCCTCTATTTCTACAAAAAAAGGTATAAGCGTTAATCCAATATTTCTCTTTTCCGTAATAACAGCAACCAACTGCTCCATAAAATCTTTGCGTTTTTAAATTTACAACATATGTTCAGCCCTAGGCAGTCAACAAAGATAATAGCTTTATTTTTTCTAACATGACTTTGTCTTATTTCTTAATAGCAGAGAGATTGAATACCTCCTTAACACCTTAAAGGTTAGATATTCAACAATTATTTACCACTTTTAACTTCTGATGATCGAACTTTTTCAGGCTTTGTTGGTCTTTACTTAAACAGTAATTGAAATACCTGATACTGTAGAATTGTAATAATTAGTTTTGATAAATAATGAAACACTTAATAATATATGCTCATCCATCAAAGAAAAGTTTTAGTTTTCAATTAAAGGATGCATTAAAAGCTGAGAGTGAAAAGAGAGGATGGTCAACAACTGTTAGAGATTTGTATGAAATGAAATTTGATCCGGTACTTTGGCCTTCTGATCTTGAAAAATTAAAAAAAGGAGAAACGGAAGAAAATATTCTTACAGAACAAGAACTGGTTAAAGAAGCAAATATCATCAGCGTGGTTTATCCACTTTGGTGGGCCGGTTTTCCAGCCATATTAAAGGGTTATATCGATAAAATTTTCTCCTACGGCTTTGCTTACAAAGCTGGAAAAAATGGGATAGAAGGCTTGCTAACCAATAAAAAAGTGTATTTGTATACTTCAATGGGTAATACCGTAGAAGAATATGAAGAAAAAGGTTTAATTGAAGCTTTTAGAAAAATTCAGGGAGGTGAAATTTTTGAATTTTGTGGGATGGAAGTAAAACATCAGGAGTTTTTTCCTCAAATACCATCGGCATCAACGGAAGAAATTGAAAAACATTTAAAAGTTGCCCTTTCAGTTTTCGAACCAACTAAACAAATTATAACTAACTGAATTTATTCACTATACCATAATTAACATCATATAGTTTGTACATTTTTCGAGGCCTGATTTCTAAGAATTTATATTTTTAGAAGTTTAGGCCTTTTTTTTGTTTTAAAGGGTAACAATTATTTTTAATTTTGCAGCACATTTTAAATGATTAACAGGAATGTTTGAGAATCTTAGTGAAAGGCTTGAAAAGTCGTTTAAACTTCTGAAAGGTGAAAACAAAATCACCGAACTGAATATTGCAGAGACATTAAAAGATATCCGTCGAGCGCTGCTTGATGCCGACGTTAACTATAAAACAGCCAAACAGTTTACCGAAACCGTTAAAGATAAAGCCATGGGCCAAAACGTGCTTTCAGCCGTTAAGCCTGGTGAAATGATGGTTAAGCTGGTTCATGACGAGTTAGCGGTATTAATGGGAGGTAATCAGGTAGATATTAACCTGAAAGGTAATCCTGCCATTATCCTTATTGCAGGTCTGCAAGGTTCTGGTAAAACTACTTTTACCGGTAAACTGGCTAATTTACTTAAAACTAAAAAAGGCAAAAATCCTTTGTTGGTTGCTGGTGACGTTTACCGCCCTGCTGCGATTAACCAGTTACAGGTTTTAGGAGAGCAAATTGGTGCAAAGGTATATACCGAAGAAGGTTGTAAAGATCCGGTTAAACTGGCTACCGATGGTATTAAAGAAGCTAAGAAAGGTGCTCATGATGTAGTAATCATCGATACCGCTGGTCGTTTGGCCATCGATGAGGAGATGATGAACGAGATTGCTGCTGTTAAAAAAGCAACTAATCCTGATGAGATCCTTTTCGTGGTTGACTCCATGACGGGTCAGGATGCTGTTAACACTGCCAAGGAATTTAACGATCGTCTGGATTTTGATGGAGTTGTTCTTACCAAATTAGATGGTGATACACGGGGTGGTGCTGCTTTATCTATTCGTAGTGTTGTTGACAAGCCTATAAAGTATGTGGGTACCGGCGAGAAAATGGAAGCATTGGATGTTTTCCACCCAAGTCGTATGGCCGACCGGATTTTAGGCATGGGTGATATTGTTTCACTTGTTGAGCGTGCCCAGGAACAATTCGACGAAGAAGAAGCCCGTAAACTTCAAAAGAAAATTGCCAAGAACCAATTCAACTTTGATGATTTCCTTAAGCAAATCCAACAAATCAAAAAGATGGGTAACCTGAAAGATTTGGCAGGTATGATTCCTGGGATGGGTAAAATGCTTAAGAATGTAGATATTGATGATGATGCTTTTAAAGGAATTGAAGCCATTATTCGTTCAATGACACCTTTAGAAAGAGAACAACCAAGTGTTATTGATGGAAGTCGTAAAAAACGAATTGCAGCCGGTAGTGGAACATCCATTCAGGAAGTAAATCGACTCATTAAGCAATTTGATGATACCCGAAAGGTTATGAAGATGATGACCACGGGAAATAAAATGAGTAAAATGATGGGTAAAATGCCAATGGGGCGACGCAAATAATTAAGAAGATTACAAAGAAGCACAATTGTGCTTCTTTTTTTATTACATAAACCCGTAAAATCAACGCCATGCAGTTAATAGACGGAAAATTAACATCCCAAAAGATTCGTGAAGAAATTGCTGAAGAAGTTAAACAATTGATTGCTTCAGGAGTTAAAAAACCTCACCTGGCAGCCATATTGGTTGGGCATGATGGTGGCAGCGAGTCATATGTAGCCGGAAAAATGAAGGCCTGTGAAGAAGTAGGTTTCAATTCAAGCCTTATACGTTACGAAGACAATGTAACTGAAGAAGAATTACTGGCCAAAGTGCATGAACTGAACAACAATGAGGATATTGACGGATTTATCGTTCAATTACCTTTACCAAAGCATATATCAGAAGAGAAGGTTACAGAAGCTATCGATCCCCGTAAAGATGTGGATGGATTTCATCCTGTTAACGTAGGCCGCATGACCATTGGTATGCCTGCATTTATATCGGCTACTCCACAGGGAATTATGGAGTTATTAAAGCGATATGAAATTGAAACATCAGGTAAAAATGTGGTTGTTATTGGTCGCAGTAATATTGTTGGACGTCCGATGAGTGTACTTCTTTCACAAAAAGGATATCCGGGAGATGCAACTGTAACCGTTGCCCACAGCCGCACTAAGAACCTGAAAGAATTGTGTTTGCAGGCCGATATTATTGTAGCCGCTATTGGATCACCAGGCTTTGTTAAAGGCGAAATGGTAAAAGAAGGAGCGGTGGTAATTGATGTTGGTACAACTCGTGTTCCATCAATCGAAACAAAGTCGGGTTGGCGTCTTAAAGGAGATGTGCTGTTTGATGAAGTAGCTCCTAAATGTTCATTTATTACGCCTGTTCCGGGTGGAGTAGGGCCAATGACAATAACATCATTAATCATTAACACACTGAAATCGGCCAAAAAAGAAATATATTCATAATAATCGATAATCAGTTATAAGACAGTAACAAGTATTTTTTTGCAGATTCTTAAAACTGGTGATAATATAAAAGCCCTCAATCAGATTGATTAAGGGCTTTTTCTATAATATCTAATTTCTAAACGTCTGCTAATATACCAGTCTAATTGTCTGGTATTCTAAAAAGTCTAAGTTATTCGGGCTGGTGCTGCGGACGTAATAGATCCATTACTGTCTTAACAGGATTAAAAGTTGTAACCGGTACTTCAACAAAAAAGGTAATCCAGTTAGCCATCGCTCCATTCCACAATCCCGGCAATTCCAATGCTTTTAATGGTTTACCATTCAATGTCTTTTCTGAGATAAATCCTGTTTGAGGATCAACATATTCCTTTAAATCAAACTTATTTCCTTTAAAATCTTTAAGATAACAAACCAAATCAACCGGATTAAAATGAGTACTGTTTTGTAGTATTTCCTGTTGCTGTTCATTATTAGGATCTATCTGAGCACCTTCAACAATTTGTAAACTATTGGTACCATCTGCCTGTTTCACCCAAAATGGACCGCCTCCTGGTTCACCTTCATTTTTTACCATACCACAAACTCGTATGGGACGGTTCAATTTCTCGAAAATATACTTAACCTGATATTCCTCTTCACTTCCAATAATTGCTACTGGCACATCAATCTGTAGCTCTTCTTGTAAGAAAGCAAATGCCATTTCGATACCTTCTTTCTGAACTCTACTTTGAGAATCTTCAATTTTTGTAAGAATTTCAAATATTACATTCTTCTTCTCAATTAATAAACCTGCCAGTACTTTTTTGTACTTGATGGTATCTTCCTGTAATTGTTTAGGAACAACATTGTCAATATTTTTAATGAAGACAACAGTGTTTGACATTTCATTCAAATTCTCAATTAAAGCACCATGACCACCTGGTCTGAAAACTAATTGCCCATCTTCATCCCTGAAAGGAGTATTATCAGGATTGGCTGCAACAGTATCGGTACTTGGTTTCTGGAACGAAAAATCTATATCGTAGGTAATACCATATAAACTTTCGTATTTATCTTTTACAGCCTGCCACAATTCAACAAACTTTTCATGATGCTCAGGACTTACGGTATAATGTACTTTACCGCTTTGATCATTTGTTTTACCGTAACCGGCTGCTTCTCTTAAATGTTCCTCAAATGGTGTTACCGACCAGTCGTTATCTTTATGAAATTTCAACAAGCCTTTGGGTAAAGAACCATAACTCATACCATCATCATGCAGTAGATGGAAAATTATCTCAACAGCCATATCTGCCTTACTGGTTTTTGCAGTTGCCGGCAATTCGTCCGCGAACGCAAATTTATCCTTCTCTTTTAAAAAGGTTGCATATGGCTCTTTATCAACAAGAAAAGCCTGATCTTCTTCTGATGCCTGGAGAAATTCAAATAAACTCTTAAACATACGGGTAGCTGCACCCGATGCTGGTACAAATTTGGCAACATCAAGACCATCAGCTATTTCGTTTTCAAATTGACGAATATATTTTTGACAATTTTCTTCGTCTAAAGCATTAATGCCATCTCCGATAGTAGCTGGTTTTGAAAGTTTGGCAAATGGAAATCCTTTTTCAAAATAGGCTAATTGTTTTAGAAGAGAATCAGTACTTATTTTTTTTATATCCAGAAGTTTATAATCGCTTTCTGTAAACATGTGTAGATTTTTTTAGCTGTTTATAATAATACAACCACTAAATATAAGAAAATGGTTTGTTTTCACATTCTCTTCTTCTTATAAAATAAGTTCTTCAAAATATACAATTAGAATATTCGTCATTTAGATTCGAACGGTCTATTATTCTGTATTTCAATCATTTATAAATTGTTTAACGTAAAAAAAAAATCTATATTCGGCCATCAATAATAATAGAGTATTTACTAAATCATTTTTTATGAAGAAAATCTTCATGTGGGCCATCTGTGCAATGATAGGCATAAACACCTATGCGGAAGGTTACCAGGTTAATCTACAAGGTAATCGTCAAACAGGAATGGGACATACCGGTACCGGACTTCTTATGGGTGCTTCAAGTATGCATTTTAATCCTGGAGCATTAAGCTTTTTAAATGATAAATATGAATTTTCTTTAGGAGGAAGTGCAATTTTTTCTAAAAACACTTTTCAAAAACAAGCTCCATCAGTCTATGAAGCCTATTCTGATAATCCAATGGGTACACCATTGTACTTTTATGGAGCCGCTAAAATATCTGATAAATTAGCGATTGGTTTATCTGTTACAACCCCATACGGTAATTCACTAAGTTGGGGTAAAGATTGGGATGGTAGACTTTTGATTCAGGATATTTCGTTAAGAGCAATATTTATTCAACCGACTGTATCTTATCAACTTACTGAAAAGTTAGGAATAGGAGTGGGCTTTGTTGCAGCCAACGGAAACGTTGATTTAAACAAGGCGTTACCAATTTATGATCAAAATGGTGTAGAAGGTAGTGTAAACTTAACCGGTAATACCTGGGCATACGGTTTCAATGCTGGTATTTCGTTTAAAGCAACAGATGCTTTAACTGTAGGACTTGACTATCGTTCGAAAATTTTAATGAAAGTTGATGGGGGAGACGCAACTTTTACTGTTCCAACAGCAGTATCGGGATTGTATCCAAATACTAAGTTTAATGCAGAACTTCCTATGCCATCAAACTTAACTTTTGGTATTGGTTATCAATTATCAGAAAAACTGCTATTAGCTTTCGATTTACAACATGTTGCATGGTCTGCTTATCAATCATTGGATTTTGATTTTGAAGCTGAATCTGTTCCTGATTCTCATAACCAGCGCGATTTTGAAAACACTTTAATTTATCGTGTAGGAGCTCAATATTCATTAGTTGATAATTTCCAGTTAAGAGCAGGTATTTATTATGATTCAACTCCAATACCTGAAGATTTATTGACCCCTGAAACACCAGGAACAAATAAAATTGGTATTTCAGCTGGTTTTACATGGAATGTTACTGAAAAACTGGCTGTTGATGGATCGTTACTATACATTCATGGACAAACCCGTGAAGATGGATACGCACCTTCCGATTTCTATGGAACCTATTATACTAATGCAGTAATCCCAGGAATTGGTTTAACCTACTCATTCTAAAAAAGAACAGAAATGAAAAGAAAATATATATCAATAGTATCACTGCTATTTTCAACTCTTTTATTATGGCAGTGTGAACCTAAGGTTGATAGTTTTACACCTACTACAGGATCGGCTGATTTTAATAAGTTTATTGCTATTGGAGATTCATATACAGCAGGTTATACCGATGGAGCCTTAGGTGAAAGAGGTCAGATGGAAGGATTTGCAAGTATTCTGGCTCAACAATTAACTTATGTTGGTAGCGTTGGTTTTAATCAACCTTTGGTTGTTAGCGATGGAAGTGTCGGAACAACCGTTATTGCTCCAAATCAGAACAATGGATATTTCAAACTTCAGGTTGTAAATGGTAGTCTGTCACCAACACCAACCGTTGGAGATATGGCTATTTTTGCAGAACAGGTTTATAGTGCCGACAACCAAAATTTTGGAGTTCCCGGAGCTAAATCATATCATTTACTGGCACCAGGTTTTGGAAACCCACAGGCTGGAGCAGGAAATTATAATCCATTCTACACTCGATTTATGAGTTCTGCCACTGCCTCAGTAGTACAGGATGCTGTTGCAGCTAATGCTACCTTTACTTCACTTTGGATAGGTGGAAACGATGTATTAGGTTATGCTTTGGCTGGTGGAGAAAGTGATGCCATTACTAATGAGACGTATTTTGCAGGTTATTTAGGAATGATTGCAGATAACGTTTTTGGCACTGGAAATAACGGTGTAATTGCAAATGTTCCAAGTATCGATGCATTACCATATTTTAGTTATATACCTTATAATGTGCTATTACTTGATCAGGCAACTGCTGATATGTTGAATGCAGCCTATGCACAATACAATACAATATCGGATGCTTATGGATTTGATCGTATTGATTTTGTTGCCGGTTATAACGCTCTTGTTGTATCTGACGAAGATTATGCACATCCAGCTAAAATGAGACAATTGAAAGTTGGTGAGAAAGTGCTTCTTTCAGCTTCTAGTGGTATTTCTAACTCAGAAGTTGGATGGGGTTATATAACACCATTAGCGGCTCAATATGTTTTAGATGAAACTGAAATTGCTGCTATTAATGCTGCTATAACAGGTTACAATTCAATTATAAAAATATTGCTACTCAATATGGTTTAGCTCACGTTGATCTTTATGCTTTAATGAATAAACTAAGTGGTGAAGGTTTGATAATTGATGGGAATCGTTATTCAACCACATTTGTAACAGGTGGTATTTTCTCATTAGATGGAATTCATGCAACAGGACGAGGATCTGCAATTATTGCAAATTCTTTTATTGAAGCAATCAACGAACAATTTGATGCGCAAGTGCCTGAAGTAAATATCAATGATTATAAAACAGTAGAGTTTCCGTAATCAGCGGATAACCTCAAAATATAAGGAGGGAAAACATTTCCCTCCTTTTTTGTGTTTACTCTTGGTCGAATATTAAATAGAACAATCACTTGTTTGCATATTGTAATTTCTGCGAGAAAGCGCATAATCCCTGGAAAATAGATAAAGATAAAGTAACCTATTTCGTAACTGATAAGTGGGATGGAAGCTCACGTCCTCCCTATAGCGAATTAAATGTCAGCATGAATGTAGGCGATTGTGTTGATGATGTTTTATACAATCGTTTACTGGTTGCCCGACATGCTGGTATTCAAATGAACCGCTTTGTATTTGCCAGTCACGTTCATGGCGATCATATTGAGATAATAGATGAAAATAGACTGAATAAAAATTCATATTCAGTAATTAAAGCCAGTGATGGATTAATTACAGCTCAGAAAGAAATAGCACTTGTTGTAATGGCTGCTGATTGTGTTCCTGTTTTACTTTATGATGAAGAAAAAGAAGTGATTGGAGCATTTCATGCAGGTTGGCGTGGTTTAACACAAAATATAGTAACCAAGGGTGTTCAAATGATGAATGATCATTTTGACTGTAAATCAAAAAATATTAAAGCCTTTATTGGTCCATCCATTGGTCAGTGTTGCTACGAAATAAAAAACAAGGTAATTGAAGCTGTAAAAACATCTGTGCCCCATTATGAACAGGCATTAAAAAATACTGAAAGTAAGGTGTTTTTGGATCTTAAAAAGGCAATTGAATTACAACTAATAGATGTTAAGGTTGAAAGGCAAAATATTATCAGATCTAAATACTGTACTCAATGTTATTCTGATACCTTTTATTCATATAGAGCAAACTCTGAGACAGGCAGATTTTGCGCATCAATTGCATTAAGGAGTTAGCTGTTTATCTTAGCCGACTTATATTCGTTAATCAATTGCTTTAATGATGTTTTAAGTTCCTGTAATAATGGATGTTCAACATTAAACTTTATAGAATTGATGTTATTGAGAGGCAATACACGTGGAGAAGTTCCGGTAAGAAAAGCGGCATCCATAGTAGATAACTCATTTTTATGTAGTGATTTCAATTGTATGTACCAACCTTTCTTTTCAATAATTTCGAGTACCTTTTTTCGAATTACTCCTGGCAAAACTACTTCATCAGGGGCTGTAATAAATTGTTCATCCTTAATAAAGAACAGGTTACTTCTACTTCCTTCTGTAATATGATCAAGGTGATCAACTAAAATAGTTTCATAAACATGTTCTTTTTCAATAATTGAATTTGCCTGACCTCTGACTTTAGAATTAAATATCTTGGCGGTTGGATTCGGTCGTTCTGCCTGCTGGAAACAGGCAACTACACCGTTCTTATATTCCGTCTCGCTGGGATAATGGGTGGGTAGAAAATAGGCCTGAAATTCTCTCTCATTCTTTGAATTTATTCTAAAATCCAACTTAATATTACCATCATCAGAATTGTTGGCTGCAATAAGAGTTTTGATGACTTGTTTAATCTGCGAATTAGTTTTCCATAGATCAACATTAGCTATGTTCGCACTATTTTTCAGTCTTTTTAAATGATCTTCAATAAACAGAGGGACAGAATCTTCGACTCGAAAAACTTCATACACACAAACAGAACTATCACTTGCTTCACTATTAAAGAAGTTCACCGATTTTAAGGTTCTGTTTTTATAAAAGTATTGCCCTGAAATGGCTGTGTGCATGATAAAGGTCTCAAAAAAAATTGGAGCTAAAAGTTAGGAAAAAAATCAATATCAACTTCACCTTGGATGATGTATTTTAACGATACTCATGTTGTATCTTCATCAGTATATTTTTTGCACGGTTAATTTCTCCTTTACTACCGTATGGTAGAATACTTTCCAAAGCCAATTTCAATTCAGAAATTAAATCAGGGTAAGAACCAGATAAATTATAAAGAATTGTCATACAATGAGCTTTAACTGCAATGGGTGTATCTTCAATTGCTAACCACTTAAAACAAGCATCCACCAGATGACCATCAGCTATCTTACTTAAATCATACTGGCATAGAATACGTAAATAATGTCTTTTAATACTTTGATTCTTTTCAGTTATTACTAAACTTGAAATATCCATTAGGTAGGGTTTTATTATGGAAGGATTTACATCATGAATTAAATCAAGCAAATAAGCTGATCGCCATGCTATCTTTTTATCGTCCAACCGATTCATTTGCCATAAAACGCCAACAATTTCAACCGATTCACTCCAATCCTGGGCAAGTAATTTCATTTTACCAGATTCCCATTGCGCAATTATTGATTCTTCTATTTCAGCCTGAGATAACACCATTTATTCAACTATTTTATTCAAAGATAACAAACTACATAAGGATTAAGTATGGTAAAATTTAAATATCATCTTAATCAATTGTAGCTTGAAAAACGTTTCTGTTTAGTATATTCGACAAAAAAAATAGTTATGCTTCGACTAATTGCAATCATATCCTTATTTCTTATTCTTATTCCTGCTTTCGGAGCCAGGCACCTTTCAGGCGACGCAAGGATTTCACTGCTGACTTGTGATTCCGGACAAGAATTATATTCGTTATATGGACATAGTGCAATCAGAGTAAAAGATGATAGCAATGCAATTGATCATGTGTTCAATTACGGTACATTTGATTTCAACACTCCGAATTTCTACCTGAAATTTGCAAACGGAAATTTGAAGTATATGCTTTCAACAACCACTTTTAATCGATTTTTAAATGAATATTTTACTGATGAACGAAGTGTTTGGGAGCAGGAATTAAACCTAGACCAAACAGAGAAACAAGCACTTTTTGATGCCATTGTAGAAAATTCCTTACCTGAAAATAAATTTTATCGATACGATTTTTTCTTCGACAACTGTGCTACCCGAATTCGGGATATTGTTTACCGAAATATAGATGGAGACATCAGCTATGTTGACACCACATTAAAAACACAGTCATTCAGGCAGTTTATTCATGAATATGAAACAAAAACTCCATGGGTTAAAGACGGGCTCGATTTATTGTTAGGATGGGGTACTGATGACATAGCAGATGCAAATAATCAAATGTTTCTTCCTGATTATTTGATGCTTTATTTTTGTAAAGCAATAATAACAAAAGAAGGAGAGGAGACAAGAAATCTTGTTAAGGAAATGAGGCCGTTGCTACGTTTTGAAATTGAAGAAGAGAACTCAGATATAATAACCCCAACATTATTGTTTTGGATACTACTGTTAATTGGATCTATATTAACATTTTATGAAATTAAAATTCGCAAAAAGCCATTAACCTTTGTGAATCGAATTCTTTTTTTATTGGTTTCTTTGGTTGGACTCTTAATCGTATTCCTTTGGTTCTTCACCCGACATGGAGTTACTGCGAGTAATTTTAACATCATGTGGTCAAATCCATTATTCCTTCTACTGGCTTTATTGCCTGTTAGACAACTTAAATCAAATACCTTGAAGATTGTAATATACCTGATATTGATATCAATGACTTTGTTTTTATTAGGTTGGTTTATAATCCCTCAACACATACCTTCAATGGTATTTCCTTTGGTATTACTTTTAATCATACGTACAGGATATTTTTATAGCTACATTAACAAGTAGTTAACAAACCTTTTTCTTTTGAAGCTGTTTTCTTCTAAAATTTAATAGATGAAAGCAGCTTTTTTAATTATTTTATTATGCCTGTTTGTTACATCTGCTTCTAGCGGACAAACCGTAACTACACTAAAATCTGACCAATTAATTGAATCTATTAATCAGTCTTCAGACACTTTATATGTTGTTAATTTCTGGGCAACATGGTGTGCTCCTTGTGTTGAAGAACTACATATTTTTAATTCAAAGAATCTAAGTGAGAGTTATCGGCCATTAAAAGTTATTTTAGTAAGCCTCGATTTTAAAACGCAGATCGATAGCAAATTAAAGCCTTTCATATCCCAAAAAAATATTAACGAAAAAGTAGTTTGGTTAGACGAAACAAATCCTAATAGCTGGATTAATAAAATTGATTCTACCTGGAGTGGAGCTATACCAGCCACAAAAATATACTATTCTGGTTCACAGCTATTTCATGAAGGAGAATTGACTTCTTTAGAATTAGAGAAAATGATTCATTCAATAATTAAATAATATAACTATGAAAACAATTTATTTGACTTTACTTTTTATTGCATCAAGTTTTTATGCTTTCTCGCAAGTTCAGGTAGGTGACAAAGCACCTGATTTTGAACTTCTAAATACCGATGGTAAGACAGTTTCTTTGAATGACTTCAAAAAGCAGGATGGAGTAATTGTTGTTTTTACATGTAATCATTGTCCATATGCTAAATTCTATGAACAACGAATAATTGATCTTAATAAAAAATATAAATCTCAAAAATACCCTGTGGTTGCCATTAATTCAAATGATTCAACCATTTACAAAACAGATGGTTATTCATTTATGATTGAAAAAAATTACGAGTTTCCTTATCTTCTCGATAATAATGGAGTGTACGCTAAATACGGAGCAACAAAAACTCCTAACGTGTTTTTACTAAAGAAAACTGGTAAAGATTTCGAGATAGCCTACATTGGAGCTATTGACGACAGTCCACAAGAAGCCTCTCAAGTTAAAGAGAAATACCTTGAATTAGCGATCGAAGCTATTAAAAATGGAAAAAAGCCTAAATATGTCTCAACTAAGGCGATAGGATGTGGTATTAAACCCTTTAAATGAAATAATTAAGTTAAATTTGCCGCATTATTTTTCGAAATTACAAGAAACTATTATTTTTGTTGCAATGTGTAGATTTGAAAATTAATGAGATTATTACTGAAAACGACCATAGCAGTAGTAGTCGGCGCAAGTTTATGGGGAAGTACTGCTTTGTTTTACCCAATGTCTGATTCATTTGGTAGCGATTTTACACCCCCTAAAAATAAACCCACTTCCTTTCATTTAAGTAATTTTTACTCTGATAATGAGGATTTTGAGTATCTGGAAAAACAAATCAACAGGTTTATTCATCGCGAAAACATTGTTGGTGCATCTGTTGCCATTGCAAAAGATGGACAATTATTATATGCGAAGGGTTTTGGTTATGCCGATAAAGAATCCCACGATTTAGTTCAACCATACAATTTATTCAGAGTAGCAAGTGTTTCCAAACTGATTACGGCTATTGGAGTAATGAAGCTGTATGAAGCAGGTCAACTTTCACTTGATGACAAAGTATTTGGAGTAAATGGTATTTTAAACGATACCATTTATTTAAATTATAAAGACAATCGCGTTAAAGATATTACCGTTCGACACCTTCTTGAGCATAGTGGTGGCTGGACAACCCGTTGGGGCGATCAGATGTTTATGCCAACTACGATTGCCAAAAAACTGAATAAGCCATTACCAATAAATGAATCTGATATTATCCAATTTGTTTTGGATAAAAGACTTCATTTCACACCTGGGCAGTCTTCTTATTATTCCAATCTGGGTTTTATGATTTTAGGTCAGGTAATTGCAAAAGTTTCTGGTCTTGATTATGAGAAATACATACAAACCAATGTGTTGTATCCTTTGGGTATTTATGATATGCAGATTGGTGGTAGTCACCGAAATGAAAGAGCTGAATCAGAAGTAATATATTACGAACCGGATCTTACATTTTTTGTTGACGATTATTCCGGAACTGGAGAACAGGTATTACGAACTTACGGAGGCAATGATATGCACACTTTAGGTGCAGCTGGTGGTTGGATTGCTTCAACAACTGACTTAATGAAATTAATGCTGTCAGTAGACGGATTTAATACATTTCCTAATATATTAAATAAGGAAAGTATTCATATAATGACAACTCCATCTAAACCAGGTTACAGTCCGTTGGGCTGGAGACGAATTACAACCAATAGTTGGGTAAGAACCGGAACATTAGCTGGAACTTCTGCATTATTGGTTCGTCGAGATGATGGTATTTCATATGTATTTTTAACAAATACTGGTAATTGGAAAGGTCCTGCATTAGCATCAGATATAACACGTGTTATGGAGAGCGGAATTAAAAAAATTAAAGACTGGCCTGAATACAATTTATTTGAAATGGATCACACCTGGGCATCAAATCGAAAACGACCACAAGTAATTTATTAATTCTTTTAACTGCATTCTTTTAATCATCCTAAGTATCTAAATTTTTTAGTCTGTTTATTTGGCTTTAATTATTGTTAAATAAATTAGATTGTATTTTTGTTTGAATTATTTTCGAAACTTTGAATCAAATCAGCCTGAAAAATCAATTATTAATTTTAAAAGAACTTTTCAATGATTTCTAAAAAAGTAGTAATGATATTTTTACTGGTTTTATTTATATCAGGATTATTATCATCTTGTAAATCTTCACAGGCATATCAATGTCCACAATCTTATTACGGATCTTCACACAGATCATTCTAATTCACTAGAAATTAATAACCATTGATTTGATATAACATTTCAATGGTTTATGCATATTCAGGAACAATATCCTTGTCCTATATTTGATATTATGTTATTTTTATATATGTTTTTCAAATATGACATAAAGGGATCTTAAATAAAAAAAGCCAGGTTACTAACCTGGCTTTTAAAATATCTAATTTTAGAATTATTTTCCTAAAGCTTCTAATTTAGCTTTTACTTCATTATACTTATCCATTTTCTCAAAACGATAGTATAAACCTTTTAAAGTTTCTAGAACAGCAGCTTCGTTAGGATTAACTTCCATAGCTTTCTCCATGTATGGTAAAGCTTCTTTCCAGTATTCGTTGGCAACCTTTAATGCAGCTTCGTATTCTTTTGTAGTAGTTTTATCATTAGCAACATTTTGTTGTTCAACACCTTTGTTGTAATAAATTACTCCAATGTTATACAATGCATTAAAATAATTTGGATCGATCTCTAAACTTTTGCTGTAATCAGCAATTGCTTTTTCTGTATCAGTCTTTTCATATAAAACACCACGAGCATAATAGAAGGTCGCATTGTTTTGATCGCCTTCAATAGCTTTATTTAAGTATTCCAAAGCATCTTCGTTTTGTTTGCTGTCAAGATAATACTGAATAAGTGTTGTTAGAATTCTGTTATCCTCAGGATAAGATTCAAAACCTTTTTTAAGATTTTCTCCCATTTTAAGAGAATCCCCTGTTGTTTGGTAAACTTGGTTCAATAATAAAACAGCATCACCACCACCATACTTAAGGTCAATTGATTTATTGAAATATTCCTCTGATTTTTCCCAGTTTTCAGCATTATAAGCAGCTAAAGCGCAATTATATACGATTGCTGTATCAACGCCTTCTTCATCCATCATAGGAAAGTCATTAACATTTAATACACTTTCGAATGCAAATAAAGCTGCATCAAAATTATTGGAATTAAATCCATCAATACCAGCATTGGTTAAATCAGGTTTGAACATGGTTAAAGCCAGCTTAATTTCTTTTTCAAATTTGCCAATGCCTTTACCTTTTGCATCACCTTTCTGATCCAATTCAATTGCTTTTTCGTAAAAACCAACAGCCTTTTTCATATCCTCGATATCCTTACTCTTCTTGTATTGCTCAGTATATACTTTCGCAGCTACAATATAAGTTTTAGGCCAGCTTATTGATTTTTCATTCTCTAAGGCAGCATCTATAGCTTCTTTAGCCTTGTCTAAATCGTTTGTAGTCAGGAATTGTGAAGCGGCAGCAACTTTACCCTTTTGGGCAAATGCCGTTGTAATACCTAATACTAACAATGTCAATAGCGCGACTCTTTTCATTTCAAAAAGTTTTAGTTTATTGTCTATAATAGTAATTGTAAAGTACTAATTTATTCGTTTGTTTCTTCATTTTCAGAAGTTTCCACATCAGGAGTTTCTCCTTCCAACATTTCATCTTCCTCTAATTTTGCATCTTCCATCTCTTCAGCATTTACTTTAGCAACTGAAGCTATTTCATCTTGCTTTTTCGACAGATTAATTAATCGAACACCTTGTGTTGCTCTTCCGGTTACCCTCATATCTTTTACCGACAGACGAATAGCAATACCTGAACGATTAATAATCATTAGATCATTCTCGTCTGTTACGTTTTTGATAGTAATAAGTTCACCTGTTTTATCCGTAATTTTCATGGCTTTTACACCTTTTCCACCACGGTTTGTCACACGGTATTCTTCAGTTTTGGAACGTTTTCCGAAGCCTTTTTCAGAAACTACAAGGATATCCTCTGCTTCCATATCAGCTACACATATCATGCCAACCACTTCGTCATGCTCTGAACCCAGCGTGATTCCTCGCACTCCAGCTCCTGTTCGACCGATACATCTAACCTGTGTTTCGTTGAAACGGATAGCTCTACCCGAACGTGTTGCCATTAATATTTCGGTTGTTCCGGATGTTAAACGGGCCTGCAATAATTCATCATTATCTTTAATGGTAATTGCATTAACACCATTAACACGTGGACGAGAATAATCTTTAAGCAACGATTTTTTTACGATACCTTTTTTGGTACCCATGATGATATAGTGAGAGTTTACATACTCTTCCTCATTCAGTTTTTTAACTTTAATGAAGGCTTTTACTTTATCATCCGGATCGATATTCAATAAGTTTTGAATCGCTCTTCCTTTGGAAGTTTTAGTACCTTCAGGAATTTCGTATACTTTCAACCAGAAACATCTTCCTTTTTTGGTGAAGAACATCATGGTATTGTGCATCGAAGCAGGATACATATGCTCAATAAAGTCTTCATCACGTGTTGTTGATCCTTTAGAACCCACTCCTCCTCTGTTCTGAGTCTTAAATTCAGCTAACGGAGTACGTTTAATGTATCCAAGATGTGAAATAGTAATAATCATTTCATCATCTGCATAGAAGTCTTCAGGATTAAACTCTTCTGAACTGTAAACTATATCAGTTCTACGATCGTCACCATATTTATTGTTAACTTCTTCCAGTTCTTCTTTGATGATGTCCATTCTCATTTGGAAGTTTTCAAGTATTTCTTTCAAATGAGCAATTTCCTTCATCAGTTCTTCATATTCAGCACGTAACTTATCCTGCTCCAGTCCGGTTAACTGACGTAAACGCATATCCACAATGGCACGAGCCTGAATATCAGTTAATTCAAATCGTTCCATTAAGGTTTCACGGGCTTCATCCGGAGTTTGTGCTGCACGAATAATTTTGATTACTTCATCGATGTTATCGCTGGCAATAATCAAACCTTCAAGGATATGAGCACGTTTCTCTGCCTGTTCCAATTCATATTGTGTACGACGAGTTACCACTTCATGGCGATGCTCAACAAATGCCTGGATCAAACCTTTCAGATTCAATAGCTGTGGACGACCGTTAACCAGTGCAATATTATTAACTCCAAAAGAAGATTGTAATGCTGTATACTTGTATAAGTGATTAAGTACAACATTAGCAATGGCATCTTTTTTCAGGTCAATAACAATTCGCATTCCCTGACGGTCTGACTCATCATTAACATTAGAAATACCTTCAATTTTCTTATCGTTAACAAGCTCGGCAATCTTCATGATTAACTCTGCCTTGTTGACCATATATGGTATTTCGTTGATAATAATTTTTTCACGACCGTTACTTTCTGTCTCAATATCAGACTTGGCACGTATAACAATACGTCCTTTACCGGTATTATAAGCATCTTTCACTCCTTGATAACCATAAATGGTACCACCAGTAGGAAAATCAGGTGCTTTGATGATATCAATTAAATCATCCTGTTCTATCTCATTATTATCAATGTATGCGATTGTGGCATTAATCGTGTCTCTCAAATTATGAGGAGGCATATTAGTTGCCATACCTACCGCAATACCCGATGCTCCGTTTACTAAAAGGTTAGGAATACGGGTAGGCAAAACAGTTGGTTCTTTAATGGTATCATCAAAGTTTAATTGAAAATCAACTGTGTTTTTTTCAATATCTACCAACATTTCTTCAGCCAGGCGGTTTAATCGAGCCTCTGTATAACGCATTGCAGCAGGACTATCACCGTCAACTGAACCAAAGTTACCTTGTCCATCAACTAACGGATAGCGTAATGACCAATCCTGAGCCATACGAACCATCGCAAAATAAACTGATGAATCGCCATGAGGGTGAAACTTACCTAACACCTCTCCTACGATTCTGGCGGACTTTTTATAAGGTTTGTTTGATGCTACACCGAGTTCGCTCATACCAAATAAAACACGTCGATGAACAGGTTTCATACCGTCCCGAACATCAGGTAAGGCTCTGGAAACAATTACCGACATCGAATAATCGATGTAGGCCGATTTCATTTCCTCCTCAATGTTTATTTTAATTATTTTCTCTCCTTCAGCCATTTATAATAAACTTTTTAAATATGCTTGAATAATAAAAAATGGCTTTTACGGGCCATTTTTTGAACGGACTAATTTAAGTTTTTTTATCAAGACCAAAAAACGAAAAAACCTACATTTTACTAACAAGTTAATACTGTAGGAGCATTAAAGGATTTATGTTATTTTTGAAAGATAAATCAGAATTGTTTAAATTCAATTCTCAGAATGTAAACAAGACTGTTTATCGGTTGTTATTTAAGAACAGATAATCTTTAGACAATATATGGACTTAAACTTTTCGCCGCGTATAAAAGACGTAATAGCGTACAGCAAAGAAGAAGCAGAAAGGTTAGGCAATCATTTTATTTCGCCTGAACATCTGATGCTAGGTATTCTTCGTGAAGGTCAAGGTAAAGCCATTGAACTTTTACATCAGCTAAATGCCGATACCATGCGTATCAGAAAAGGTATTGAAGATCATTTGAAGGGTGATGAACCAATTCAATCAGATCACCTACCCTTACTTAAATCCACTGAGCGGGTTTTAAAACTTGTTCATCTGGAGGCCAAAGCGCTGAAAAGCGATAAAATTAACACTGGACATTTATTAATCGCTCTATTGAAAGAAAAGAGCAGTGTAATTTGGGAAATTATGGCTGAAGAAAATATTCATTATCAAAAAATTAAGCAAATGCTGGAAAATCAAAAACCGCAAGCTAAAGCAGACTATCCTGAAGATGACGATCAGGAAAGCTCTTTTTCCAGCTCAGGCTCGGGCAGCGAATCATCTAAATCAGGTTCTAAAAGCAGCTCTGATACACCTGTATTGGATAATTTTGGAATCGATATCACCAAAGCTGCTGAAGAAGGGCGATTGGATCCTATTGTAGGTCGTGAAAGAGAAATTGAGCGATTAGCTCAAATTCTAAGCCGAAGAAAAAAGAACAATCCTATTCTTATTGGAGAGCCGGGAGTTGGTAAATCGGCAATTGCCGAAGGTTTGGCATTGCGAATCAATGAAAAAAAGGTTTCGCGCGTTTTGTTTGACAAGCGCGTTGTCACCCTCGATCTTGCATCTATTGTGGCAGGAACAAAATATCGTGGACAATTTGAAGAAAGAATGAAAGCGATATTAAACGAGATGAGTCGCAACCCGAATATTATTTTATTTATTGATGAGATTCATACCATTGTAGGTGCAGGTGGTGCAACAGGTTCGCTGGATGCTGCCAACATGTTGAAACCTGCCTTGGCAAGAGGTGAAATTCAATGTATAGGTGCTACAACACTCGACGAATATCGTCAACATATTGAGAAAGATGGTGCTCTGGAACGTCGTTTCCAGAAAGTCATGGTTGAACCAACTAGTATTGACGAAACCATTGAAATCCTTAATAACATTAAGGAAAAATACGAAGATCATCACAACGTTTATTACGATGCTGAAGCAATTGAGGCATGTGTAAAACTAACTGAACGTTATATCTCAGACCGTCATTTACCTGATAAAGCCATTGATGCTTTGGATGAAGCCGGCTCACGTGTTCACATCTCAAACATTGTTGTTCCAGAGACTATTTTAAAGATTGAAGAACAAATCGAAGAAATAAAGGATAACAAAATTAAGGCAGTTAAGGCTCAGAATTTTGAACTAGCTGCCAGTTTCCGTGACAAAGAAAAAAGCCTTCAGGATGAGCTGGAAACAGCAAAAAACAAGTGGGAAGAAGAATTAATGCAACATCGTGAAACTGTTGATGCAGAAAAAGTTGCTGAAGTAGTTGCCATGATGACTGGAATTCCTGTTCAAAGGGTAGCTCAGGCTGAAGGATTCCGACTTCTTAAAATGGGTAAAGAATTGAATGGCACTGTAATTGGTCAGGATGATGCAATTGTAAAAATTGTAAAGGCTATTCAACGAAACAGAGCCGGATTAAAAGATCCTAACCGTCCGATTGGTTCATTCGTATTCTTGGGTCCAACAGGTGTAGGTAAAACTCATCTGGCAAAAGTGCTGGCAAAATATCTGTTTGACACAACCGATGCTTTAATTCGTATAGATATGAGTGAATACATGGAAAAATTCTCTGTATCACGACTGGTTGGAGCACCTCCGGGATATGTTGGTTATGAAGAAGGTGGTCAGTTAACTGAAAAAGTTCGTCGTCGTCCTTATGCGGTAGTATTACTTGATGAGATAGAGAAAGCACATCCTGATGTATTCAATCTTCTGTTACAGGTACTGGATGAAGGTAGATTAACAGACAGTTTGGGACGTAGAGTTGATTTCAAAAACACTATTATCATCATGACTTCCAATATTGGAACACGCGAATTAAAAGATTTCGGACGTGGTGTAGGCTTTACTCCTGGCGGAAAGCAAACTGATCAGGATCATGCAAAAGGTGTGATTGAAAAAGCTCTTAAGAAAGCCTTTGCTCCTGAATTTATCAACCGTATCGATGATGTTGTAATTTTCAATAATTTGAAAAAAGATGATATTCACCAAATTATCGATATTGAATTAAAAGGTTTGTATGACCGTGTTGAATCTTTAGGTTATAAGCTGGAATTAACTGATAATGCAAAAGATTTTATTGCAAGTAAAGGATACGATGTTCAATATGGAGCACGTCCTTTAAAACGTGCAATTCAAAAATATCTGGAAGATGAAATGGCTGAAGTAATTATTCAGGCTTCTGTAACAGAAGGAGATATTATCAAAGTTGATTTCGATCAAAAAGAAGAAAAAATCTTAACCGAGATTATTCAGTTAAAGAAAGAAGAAACAAAAGAATAAGTAATCATTCTAAAATAAAAAACCCGCAGTTGAATCAACTGCGGGTTTTTTTATTATTTATAAATTCTATTTACTGTGCACTTACATGACTGAAATAAAATCCATATGCCAATTGACTTGTTCCCTGATAAGATCCTTTAGTAGCAATCATTGTTAATGTATCACCCACTTTAAGACCTTTGTCAGCAATAAGGTATTTTCTATAATCGCCAGTTGCTCCATAACCCGGATAACAACCATACGAGTAGATTTCACCAGTATCGTCCTGCAAATAAAGATTACCGTATGTTTCATTAGTTATCGAAGTAATTACACCAGTAACCATATAGTAAACACTATTGTCATCATCTTTAGTTAGAACATCTGCAATAGTAGTTGATGTTACAGAAATAGAACTTTCAAGAACGGCACCACTTACTTGTGGAGAACCATTATAGGCTGAACGCATTCCAACAATTGTAATGATATCACCTACTTTAAGACCATATGAAGCAAAATCCTGTACTTTATAGACATAGGTTTCTCCTGAGTAATCTTTCAGATTTAATTTGCCAGATGTGGCATCAGAAATACTCGAAATAACACCTTTCAAGCGATATTGAGTGCTTCCAACTTCAGCTGCAAGGAATTCTGCAATACTTACATCAAGAATTGATCCTTCTTGTGTAATAGCTGTTTGAGCTGTATAGAATTTAGTTCCATCTGTAGTGCTGAATGTTAAAGTAGTTTCACGATCACCTCCGGCGTTAGCTGCAGCTGTGAAGGTAACTACAGTGTTAGTTCCGGCTGATTGGATAGATGAAATTGATAACCACGATTTGGCATCTTCAGGAATTTCTACTGATACACCTTCGCCTTTACAGGTAAGGTAGGCAACAAAATCACCCCCATCCAAAGGAAGCGTTGCATTTTTTACCGAATCAACTTTTACAAGAGATTTATTGATAGTGATAACACTAACGTTTACCAATTCTACAGTACCATTGTAAGTAGTTTTTGGTCCTTGTACCGTAATTTCATCACCAACCTCAAGTCCCCAGCTTAAAAAGTTCTTTGTTCCACCTTTTGAATCCAGTGTACCATAAATGTAAATAGATCCTGTTTCATCCTCTAAATACCAGTTACCATAAGTTGTATTGGTTATTGCGGTACAAACACCTGTCACCTGATAGGTTTTGCTATCAGGTCCGTCAATAACCTCCTGACAAGTAGCAGATGAGATTGTAGCCAATCCCTGGATAATGTTTATTCTCTGAGTTGCATCTCCACATACAATTGAAATCTCTCCGGTTCTACCATCTATTGCAGCTTCAGCCGTAAATGTAAGGGTTGATTCACCTGCACTACCAGAAGTTGAAGAAATAGTCAACCATTCAATATCGCTCACTAGCGCCCAGCTATCGTTTGCAGTTACAGTAATCGATGTAGAACCACCATCTACAGGGATAGAAACATATGACGATGATACCTGAATTTCATCGAGCAATGTCACCGTTTCTTCATCATCACAACTTGCCATAAAAGCAAGTACTGTGAAGAATATTGGGAATAAATATTTTAATTTCATGTTATCTATACTTTTAAATTAGTTGAAAATATATTTGATACCAATAGAACCATACCAACATTGACCCAATGAATAGCTTGGTGTAAATGTTTGAGTATTACCATTAATTGAAGAAGGTGTAGAGAATGTAGCAACACCATCAGCATCAACTCCTTCATATTTTAAGATACGAGCTTCTGAACCAATTTCAGGATTCAGATATTTAGCTACACCCCAACTAGAGTTGAACAGATTCATTACGTTTTTGATATCTAAGCTAAGTTGTAGTTTGTGTTTTGTATTACGTGCTTTAACAACAAAATCATGTTTATAACCAAAATCTACACGGTGTACCCATGGTGAATAAAGGCTATAAGCTTCTGCATACTTACCTTGATTATCTTTCAAGTAATCAGTTGCATGCACATAATCCATAAAACGAGTTTGATCATCAGCAGAAACAAAACGGAAGTCGCCGTTTGCTACCTCACTGTCTGTTGGAATATAAATTGCATCGTAATTATAACCATCACTATTAATATCATTAACCATCATGTAAGAGTAGTTAGCTCCACCTCTCCATCCTTCATAGATAATGCTATAGTGGTTACCACTCTTATCGTGAGCTGTAATCGATCCTACCAAACGATCTGGCGTTGTATATTGTGAATTATGTAACTTAATATTGTTAGGACCTTCAACAGTAGGAACATAAGTAAATGCTGATTCAGGGTTAGATCCTGGCATTCCAGTTACATCCTTAGCTACGGTGCGAGTATATGCTGCCATTACACTAATCCATTCAGCAGGTTTAGCATTCAAAGTAACGTTAGCAGACCAACCATAACCTCTACTTGTATTTTCTAAAACAAATGCCTTAGTGTTTGTACGGTATCCAGCTGGATAAATAGGACGATTATCAACACCATTAAAACGAGCAAAACCACCAACACTTGGAATACTCCAGTCAGAAATAGTAACGCCGTTAATGGTTTTATTGTAAATTCCTTCTACTGTAGCTGAGAATGGGAATGATGTAGGGAATGCATAGTCTACAGCAACTGATGTTTTCCATACCTGAGGCATTTTAAAATTAGACGATACACCAGCAATTGAAGAAGGAACAGTTCCATCTTCAGAAGAAATGGTTGAAGGGTAACCTAAACCTATTAATTTTTCGTAAAGTGCGTCCTTGGTAAGCAAACCACCAGCAAATTCATCCATCGAGAATCCTCTGCTTGCTGCATTCGCTGCATTAATTTGTGCCTGATATTGCACCATACCACCGTTGGTTGGCATATTAGTAAAGAACACAAGTGGTAAATTACCTGAGAATAGACCTGTACCACCTCGTACTTTCAAGCTCTTATCTCCGAATGCATCCCAAACAAAACCTACACGAGGTGAAAATATAATATCTGCATCAGGCCATTTTCCTGTATCAACATTGCGACCTGAATAATCAATATCTTTAATAGCTTGATTTGTTAACAAATCAGCGTTATTAAAAATAAGTGCATCTAAACGAATACCATACGAAAGTTTGAATTTTTCACTAACACTCCAATCATCCTGAGCATAAACTCCAAATTTGCTACTTCTTACACGAGCTGCAGGATTACTTTCTCCATCATAACCATAAGTTAAGTTTACAATTTCAGGAGTTGCTTCATTCATGAAATCATCAAGACTTGAATAGCGATAATAACCAGTACCATTACGCATGTAAGCGTTATCCGCCATTTTATACTCGTAAGCAATACCTCCGAAAATTTTATGATTACCTAAATAATAGGTCATTTCATCTTTAATATTCACAACATCATTGTGAACTCCATTATTCCAGGTAAATAACTCGTAACCTAAAGAAAGGTAAGCCTGACCATCTTTCAAAATATCGATAAAAGGAAATGGTTCTGAATCAGTTCCACGAACATCGTCAAGTTTTGAGTATGTTGCCAAAAATTGGTTTGAAAGATTGTCTGAAATACGACTATTTAAATCGAAAGAGAAAGAATGAACTAGATTGTCCATTGAATACATCGAGTTTGCATATGACATAGAAGCTTGTGACATACGGGCTTCAGACATACGAGTACCTCCATCCATTGAACTTGCATTTGGAGATCTCCATGAAGTATTCTTTGTGTAGTTATAACGTAATGCTAAACGATGTTTGTTTGTGATGTTCCAATCAATACGACCTAACAATTTAGTGTTGCTTTCATCTGCAGGAAAATCAGTGTAAGATCCGGTATCGTATCCATATTTAGATTTTACAAAATCAGATACCATTTGAAGATCGCTTTCTGTTGTTCTTGAAATATAATTGTCGGCATCTGCAACGCCATCTGTTGAAGCTCTCCAACGGTTAGCAATTGTTGGCGTTTTAGATCTTTCAGCATTAATGAAAATAAACAATTTATCTTTGATGATAGGACCACCAAAAGTCAAACCATAGGTAGTATTACGGTCCTTTTCACGTGCTCCTGCAATTTGCACACCTTTAACAGCATCACCTCGTAAATTTTCATTTCTATGAAAAACATATGCACTTCCTTCAAATGTATTTGTACCAGATTTAGTAATGGCGTTAACACCACCACCGATAAAGTTGGTTTGGCGCACATCATAAGGAGCAATTACAACCTGCAATTCTTCAATTGCTTCAATTGAGATAGGATTACCTCCACCAGGAAGAGCATCACTCAAACCGAAGTTATTGTTGAAATTAGCACCATCCACAGTAAAGTTAGCAGTACGACCATCTGAACCAGCAAAGCTCATACCGTTACCTCCATATGGAGAAAGACGTGTAATATCGCCAATGCTACGGCTTACTGTTGGTAAATTAACTATCTGATCATTTGTTACATTAGTTACTGCTCCGGTTTTCTCGTTAGTGAATTTTGTTCGAGTAGCTGTTACAAGAATTTCATCTAATGATTTTGATTCATCGGAAAGAACAACATTCATTACATAGTTTTC
This sequence comes from uncultured Carboxylicivirga sp., assembly GCF_963674565.1. Taxonomy (NCBI): domain Bacteria; kingdom Pseudomonadati; phylum Bacteroidota; class Bacteroidia; order Marinilabiliales; family Marinilabiliaceae; genus Carboxylicivirga; species uncultured Carboxylicivirga sp. Next base: position 1,254,595 of record NZ_OY771430.1, on the reverse strand, counting down.
ACCTAAGCTTAATGTAATGTTGTTTTGTATGAAGTCGCCATACCCAATGAACGAAACTTTTACAGTATAAGGACCACCAACGCGCATACCGTTTAAGTTAAATCGTCCTTCGGTGTTGGTTACTGTACCATAAGTTGTTCCTGAAGGTGTGTGAGTAGCGATTACCGTTGCACCTATTACGGCTCCTTCTGCATCAGTAACACGCCCCCCCATACTGGATGTAGTTACCTGTGCATTTGTTTGCAAAATGAATAATGCAAAAAGCATAATCATACATGCAAATAACCTAAATACTTTTTTCATGATAGATTAATTTTTTTTATTAGAACGTGTGTAATTGAAATACTTTTTCAAAAATCCCAATTAGTTACACCAACAAATTGGAACAATATTGGATTTAGTCTATTTACGTTGCAAAGTTTAAGTCTTGAACCGAATGGTCGGTTTTCTAAATATTAAAATTGTGTTAATTTAATTTAAAATGCCAATTTGAGTTTTAAAAGAAATTAACAATTAAGCCAAATTTATCAACAATGATCTTTCTGACTTACAATCATTAAGAAAATCTAACTGATTTGTTTTCGTGCTACCCCATCCCAATATAAGTCAAAAGCTTCATCAAATTCATCCTTGAAACTTTTAAGTGGTTTAGAGAGCGAAAGAAAATAATTGGCCATGGCCCTGGTAAAGGCAAAATCGAAATAGGCTATCATATCAGTTTTATAACCTTTTAGAACACCCATATTCACCTTTTGCATGATATTTTTTCTTGGACCTTCCAATGTATCCTCTACTCTACCGAAATGCACTTTTATATATGGACTGGTCTCAAAAATATTTATATAGTAGAACTTTGTTGGATTGCTAATAAACCATTTAACAATCTTACTAAAAACACGTTTGGAATCTTGTTTAGGATCTTCGCTGGATGATGAATCAACACATTTTTCTTCAATTTCGAACATTAATTGTTTATAGATGTCCACAATTAATTGATCCTTCCCTGAAATATGATGGTACAATGTACCTTTTGCTATTCCTATTCGCTCAATCAATTCGTTAACCGAAGCAGTAAATCCTTTGGCGACAAAGAGCTCCATCGCTCCCTGATAGATATCAGCTTTCTTACTCATTAATTATGTTATATAAGTGCATTTTCAAGTGTCAAAATTAGTTAATTTTTATTAGCCTGATTAACAAGCACAAAAAAAACTCCGCTAAAATTAGCGGAGTTAATATAATAACAAAAAATAAATCTACTCTAACTCCTTCCAAACCAACGCACTAGCTCCAACAATTGCGGCATCTCCGGCATCTAATTTAGATGGTAAAACTTTGATTTTATTTTTAAATATTGGTAATAAATGATCTTCCATACTTTTAATAGTTGGTTTAAAGATCAAATCACCAGCAGCAGTAGGGCCTCCAAACAAGAAAACAGCTTCAGGACTCAGATGATGAACTGTATCTGCAATACCTTGACCTAAATAGTGACCGGTCAGTTCAAAAACTTCATTCGCAACTTTATCTCCTTGCACTGCGGCATCGTAAATCATTTTTGAATTCAACTCTTTATATGATTTATCTGCCAATAAACTATTATTTGCATTGTATTTAACCAACAACTCAAATGCAGTACGTTTCATACCAGGAGCAGAACAATAGGCTTCAAGATGCCCTAAAGCTCCACAACCACATAATCTACCACCAGGCACTAATGTTGTATGTCCGCATTCTCCGGCAAAGCCATCGGCACCATAAACCAAATCTCCGTTTACTACTAAACCAGACCCAACTCCGGTACCTAAGGTATACATCACAAAGTTTTTCATGTCTTTGGCTCCACCATAGATCATCTCTCCGATTGCAGCAGCATTGGCATCATTTGTTAATGCAACGGCTTTCAAATCTTCAAAATGCTTTTTTAATAATTCAACCAAAGGAACAATACCCTCGAATGAAAGATTTGGAGCATATTCGATAGTTCCATTATAGTAATTACCATTAGGAGCACCAATACCAATACCTAAAACGGTCAGGTTTTCGTTAAGCATTTTGGCATTGGTAATTAACTTACGAATAGCAGCTGATAAATCCTGAATATATTGGTCAATATCTCCATGATCAGGTGTTTTGATATTATCTTTTGCTAATACGTGTCCACTTTCATCAACAACGCCAATGGCTGTATTAGTTCCACCTATATCTACACCTACTGATACTTGTTTCATTGTATTTTAGTTTTTATGCTTGATTTAATTTGATTACTCAACAGGGATATCTGTATTTACGTTTTTACTACCAATTAAAGAATAGTATAATAAATAAGCTAATCCCAAAAATGGAACCCAGTATGATACCATGTAATTGCTAATATCAGCAATACCATTTTGAACAAGAGGTAAAATTCCTCCACCAACTACCATAGTCATAAATATACCTGAAGCAGAAGCTGTAAATTTACCTAAACCTTCAACAGCAAGGTTGAAAATACCACCCCACATTACCGAAGTACAAAGACCAATTAGAACAAGGTACATCGCACTGATAGGTACATTAGCCATACCGAATGACAAACCGGTTGCTGAACTTTGAAATACCGGAATTGACACCGTTGATGTAATTGGAGAAATAATAGCCATAAATGCCAAAATCATACCTACTGCAGAAGCTGCAACTAACATGCTTTTACTGGACACATGACCTCCAATGGAAGCACCAACAAAACGCCCTACTAACATTAGTAACCAATACGTTGCTACTACAGTTCCAGCTGTTGCAGCATCCAATCCTCCGGCATTTGCATCTGATAAAAAGAAAAACATGGTTCCAGGCACTCCAACTTCAACACCAACATAAACACCAATACCAATTGCTCCCAATACAAAATGACGGAATGACCAGGCACTGTATTGAGACTTTTCTTTTACCACCTCACCTGTATTCATATGAGGTTCAGGAATACTTACAAAGTATAATACTATACCTACCATAGCAAAAATTCCCATTGCAGTAAACATAACCGGGTTTACATCTTTAATGGCTGTATTTTTGGTTACTTCACCAACCAACATACCAACCAACAAAGGAACTGAAGTACCCATCAATGAGTTAAATGTTGCTCCAACCTGTAAAAGTTGATTTCCTTTTTTGCCTCCACCACCAAGAGTGTTAAGCATTGGATTAACCACAACATTTAAAATACACATTGAGAAACCTGCAATAAAGGCACCTAACAGATATACAAGAAAGCTCTCGGTAATACCTGACATAAACTGAATACCAACCCCCACAAATCCAACAACAATTCCTAACAATGCTGTTTTTTTGTAGCCAATTTTCTCTAATAATTTACCTGCAGGGATCCCCATAAATAGGTAGGCAAGGAAATTTGCAAAATTTCCTAAGATTCCTTCTAGGTTACTTGCCCCAAATTGAGACTTTAATACAACACCCATTGGTGCAGCCAAATTGGTAACAAAAGAGATCATACCAAAAAGTAAGATCATCATTACTATTGGCAAAGCATAATTCTTACGCTGATTCATAATAGTTCTTTTAATACTTATAAAGGTTATTAATTTACCGTGTCCTCTCTCTAACAGACACTAATGTTAACTTTAAATTAAAATGCTTGATTTCAAACAGCGAAAAATACCAAAATGATTTTTAACATCTTCATAAAATGATTCTAAATAAGCAAAAAACCTCATAAAACAGCATGTATTATCAAAACCACTCATTAATATACCTTCTATCCAATAATACTTAGCTAAACCTAAAAAAATAAAACACTAAAGATCAATAATAATGACAGATAGACTAAATATATTCAATTGCGAATAAATTATATAATTATACAAAATATAAACATTCTCACTTATTCAAACAAAAAAGGCAAAGTAATAATTACAATGCCTTTCTATTTTTCTAATTTATTTATATTTCCTATTCTACATCAATACTGGCTTTAAATTCACTTCCTTGAGTATTTGTGCCTAGTAATGTTAAAACATACGGCCTTTCCAGCTGATCTTCATTCAAACTACGAAGATCAAAACTTAGAAATCCTGAATATGAATATCTCCAGATATCATCATTGTCTTTATGATGAAAAGTTAATACAATTGTGTCATTTGAGGTTTGTAGATCGTAGTCATAACTGGTATTAAAATAATGCGATTTACTACCAGATGCCCAAAATGTAAAATCAACATTTAAATAATTGCCAACTGCATATAAATTATTGATCTGAACTCCATCATTACCTAAAGTATCCTTATTTTCTTCATTTATATAGATAATATCCTTTGTTGTTATATCCGTTACAGATGATAGCACAACAAAATACTCATAATCCAGCACATCCTCATCACTTTCTTCATAAGAAGAAAACTCGATAAGAACTCTTTTGTCTTCTTCAAATTCATATTGACTGGGTAATGTCTGCGCAATAAACCTATCTCCTGAATCTGAAGTAAACATATAATAATCACCAAACATTGATGTAACACAGAGCAGTCGATATGTGTACGGCACTGTATCCATCTCTTTCATACAAGAAGATAACACCACTAATAATGATGTCAATAAAATAAAAAACCTACTTCTGAACTTCATTTTCTAAATTTTACCTTTCTTAAATACAAATCTGTTTTATTGTAATCAAGATGAAAAATCTGCATCAAGGTTGCTTTTATGACAAAAAAAAAGACTGCCTTGGCAGTCTTCAAATATCTTTAGTTTTCCAGATATGTTATTCTCAGATCAAATATGGTAGTAATATAACTGGAGTTTGCATTTATTGTTGATGGTAAAACTACCCTGCATTCACCTCCATAGCGCATATTTAATATAGCTTCGTTAACGCCTTGCGGAATCCCAAGTGAACTGGCACTGTATGAATCGCTTTTAGGAAAAGTTGTATATAAAACAGGTGAATTTGAAAATTCGTTAGATGTATAATAAAACATTCCCGGAAAGTCTTTCTCAGCAATGGTATCTGTATATATTAAAACCTGATATTGAGTATAACGATATCCAACACGCTTATAAAGTTTAACAGAGTCACCTTCTCCAATTTTTGTATGAAAAAGCATCATACCTGAACCATCACGGTTATCAACAGTATCTATGGCTTCAGCTGTAGATTTTTCCAACCATGTTCTTTCAACATTATCAACTGTGTCTATAATATTTGCATAAAACTCATTCAGTAATTTCATTTCACTATCAAGATATTCCTGTGGGCTTGTATAACTATAAGGATCATCGCAACCAATTAAAATGGTCAATGCAATTACAGCGACAGAAAGAAAGCTATTATAAATTACTTTGTTTATTAATGTTTTATTCATCTTTTATTTTCATTTAAAGGCTAAGGTAACCATTGCACAAAGAAAGTTAATTTTAGGTAATCTTCAAACCATAAGTTATGTTCTGCATCACCTTACTTTAATTTTTCGATGCGAAGAACTTTTACATCATATTTTAAAATACTCTGACTGGGTATTCTATCACCATCACCAGCCAGTCCATGAGCTAAATGAGGAGGAGCAATAAATTGAATACTGTCGCCTTCTCCAACCAGTAACAATGCTTCCTGCACTGCAGATTCAATTTCCCCCTTTCCCACTACTATTGTCCAGATACCATCTTTATCAGACGAATAACATTCTGTACCATCAAGAAGTGAGACCTTATAATCGAGATAGGCAACTTGATTTTTTTCAGCATTAGAACTTGTTGAATCTGATACAATTCGATACCATAATCCAGTGGGAGTTTGCTGCATCTCGATCTTATTATCTTCAAGATATTTTTTAATAACATCTGCCTCAAGCCCCAATAATTTACGGTTATGTTCCATTAACATATCCCTGGTTATCACCACTTTTTTCTTTTTATTATCATTCTGACAAGATGAAATCAATATCAACAATGAAATAATAAAAAAGAATGTCAGTCTGTATTTATTAAGATTAAAAACCATTTTCGTCACAAAATTCTTTTAATACTACTTTAAAACGCTCAACCGTTTCTGTCAACGATAACTTTGACTCACCGCCTGCAGCATTAAAATGACCTCCTCCACCAAAATACTTTTCGCTAAAGGCATTGGCCGGAAAACCATTTCGGGAACGGAAAGATATCTTAACCAGGTTATTTTTCTCAGTGAATAATGCTGACATTTGCACCCCTTCTATCCATAAAGCCTGATTTACAAACCCTTCTGTATCACCCGGTTTAAAATTAAACTGCTGTAATTCTTCTTTACTTAAGTCAATATAAGCTGCTTTTTGTTCGGGTAATCGTTGCATCTTAACCCCTAAAGCATGTCCCAGTAGACGCATTCTGTCAAACGAATTGTTATGAAATAAGTTTTGATGAATATTTTCCTTATCTATCCCCATCTCAAGTAATTCAGCAACAATATGATAGGTTTGAGGTCGACTCGAATTATAGTTGAGTGCTCCTGTATCTGTCATAATACCAGCATAAATACATTCTGCAGCTTCTTTTGTAATGGTCTGCTTAAAACCACTTAACGACAAAACATGATACAGTAATTCGCACGTTGAAGATGCTTCAGGAACACTTATCTGTACTTCAGCTGTACCTTCCTCTGGAAATGGATGATGATCAATCATAACACGAGGAGTGGTATCTTTCTCAAATAATGGTTGCATTAACTTAATACGTGACAACGCATTAAAATCAAGAAAAACAATCAGATCAGATTCATCAATCAACTGACTTGCTATTGCTAACTGTTTGTCATAAATCAAAACATCATTAACACCATGCATCCAGTTCAAAAAATCAGGAAACTCATTGGGTGATATCACTGTAACTGATTTACCCATATTTTTTAGTGTGTTCAACAAACCAAGTGAAGCTCCCAATGCATCACCATCCGGATTATTATGTGGAACAATTACTATATTCTGAGAGTTATTAACGTAATTTTTAAAAATTTCTACTTGTGATTGATCACTAATATTCATCATTTATTTTATCTTAGAGATTTACAAAGATAGAATAAATGGAGTGATTCAAGTAATACCTAAATCTATAGTTTAACCGTAGTAAAAAATTCTAACGCACATGGCAGGAAATAAAACACTTACAATGATTAAGCCTGGAGCTGTCAAACATCGTCATATCGGAGCTATTGTAGATATGATCGAAAAGGCAGGATTCCGAATTGCAGCTATTAAATCAGTAAAATTATCGCATGAAGACGCTGAAGAATTCTATGCAGAACATAAAGAACGTCCATTCTTTGGCGAATTGGTTGATTTTATGAGCTCTGGTCCCATTGTGGCAGCCATTTTATTAAAAGATGATGCAGTTGCCGATTTTAGAAAGTTGATTGGGAGCACTGATCCGGCTGAAGCAAAGGAAGGAACCATTAGAAAAATTTTTGCAATCAGTAAATCAATGAACGCTATTCATGGTTCTGATAGTGACGAGAGTGCCGAAAGAGAATCAAATTTCTTTTTCAGTAGAAAAGAATTGCTGGAAAAAGAACCTTAAATATTAAGAACAGAAAATTAAATAACTTTAAACATAGAGGTTCTGGTTAATTTAACCTATAGCCTTTTAAAACATACAATTAGAAAAGACTAAACCTCCCTCAAAGGAGGTTTAGATTTATTAAATGAGTCGTTAAATAATAAATCTCCAGACCTAAAACCAATATCATATAAAACCTTAACCGAAAGTCTTCATAAAAATATTTTAACAGACATTTAAAGTTAAAAAAGCAGAATATTCGTGTTGGATATTACTGTTTTAGTAGTATTTTAAGAAAGAATTCAGGTTAACACTTATATAATTTATTAAGGATGGAAGCTTTTAAATTTTCTTCAGATCCCATAAAATCAGTTTTTAATATTTTTAAAAATAAAAAACATCAATTCTCTGAGTTATTTAAAAGTATTACAGAAAATCCTTTAGTTGGTGTATACATACTTCAGGATAACAAGTTTAAATATGTTAGTGAAGGTTGGTCTATTATTACCGGATATTCATATGAGGAAACTGTTGATAAGATGGAAACGTTGGATATCATTGTTCCGGATGACATAAATAGCCTGCAATCATATGTAAATAAACGGATGTCGGGTGATATAAAAACAGCTGACAGTCAATTCAGAATCATCAGAAAAGATGGCGAACAGGCATATGTTAAAGTATTTGGTAACCTAATTAATTTTAATGGGAAAAAGGCTGTTGCCGGAATCTTAATCGATATAACTCAACAACATGCTATTGAGCAGGAATTAAAAGAAAATGCAAGAAAATATAAAAGCCTTGTTGAAAATTCTTTAGTTGGTGTTTATTTAATTCAGGATAACCGTTTTAGGTATGTTAACAATCATTTTTGTGAAATATTTGGATATGAAAGTGAAGAGATTGTTGACATTTTAGATCCCCCCCTTCTGGTTCATGACGATGATAAGGACAAGGTGGCCAATAACATTAAGAGAAGATTAAATGGAGAATCCGGTTCTCTTAAATATGAATTTAAAGGTTTAAAAAAAGATAATACTACAATATATATTCAGGTACTCGGAACCACAATGCAATATAAGAACCGGGCAGCTATTATGGGAACCCTAATAGACACAACAGAACTCAAATTAGCTGAAGATGCATTAAAAGAGAGTGAACATTTATTTCAGACATTACTTAATCTGGCTCCATATCCGATAAGTGTGACTGATGAAAGTTTACGTCATCTTATCGTTAACAAATCATATTGTAACACCTTTAAAATAGAAGAAGCTAATGTATTAGGTAAAACTCCCCATGAATTAAATTTTCTGGATGAAGAAAAATATTACAGCAACATCAAGGAAATGGTACTTAAATCCAATAGAGTTGATAATTGGGAATTAGCCTTATTTAATAATGATGGAGAAAAAAAGCATTTTTTATATTCATGTTTAAAATTACATTACAAAGATTCAACATTAATAATGAACACCTTTATTGATGTTACTGAAAGCAAAATTACTCAGGAAGAATTAGCCAGACACCGTAATAATCTGGAAATTCTGGTAAAGGACCGTACGGATGAACTGAATAAACGTAATCAGGAATTAAATAATTCAAACAGGCTTCTGTTAGAACAGAAAAAAAATCTCGAAATCACACTAAACAATTTGCATACAGCACAGCAGCAGCTTATTCAATCCGAAAAAATGGCTTCGCTAGGTCTGCTTTCAGCTGGTATTGCTCATGAAATTAATAATCCATTGAACTTTATAATGGGTGGCAGTTTGGCGATTGAAAATTACTTAAAAGAAAATCCGGGAAATAATATTGAAGAGGCACAAACCTACTTAAATGCAATAAACGAAGGAGTTAACAGAACAGCTGATATAGTATCAAGTTTAAATCATTATTCGCGTAAAAATGATATGGAAAGAACATCCTGTCAAATGAATAATATACTAAGCAACTGTTTAACAATGCTTAAAAGCAAAATTGATTCTAAAACTGAAATAATAAAGAATCTGTCTCCCACCTTGCCTGACATTAATGCAAACGAAGGCCAGTTGCACCAGGTTATGCTCAATATTATTTATAATTCGATCCAGGCAATTGATAATCATACTGGTAAGATTCAAATTGTAACTAAAGTTTCCGATAATCAAATTATAGTTGAAATATTAGATAATGGAAAAGGTATTCCTAAAGAAGTGATAAATAATGTATTTGATCCTTTTTATACAACAAAAGAACCTGGTGAAGGAACCGGACTTGGATTATCAATTAGCTACAATATAATTAAAGAGCATAATGGAACAATCAAAATAAATTCAGAACCAGGTGAATGGACTTGCACAGAAATCAGATTACCTGTAAACGAAACAACCAATGAATAATAATCGAAATACAATATTATACGTTGATGACGAACCTATGAATCTATTACTATTTAAGGCTTTAATAGGTAAGAAATATGAGGTACATACTGCAGCTTCCGGAGTTGAAGGGCTTCAGTTATTGGAATCAAATCCGGATATAAAACTTATTTTCAGTGACATGAAAATGCCTGAAATGAATGGTATCGACTTTATTACCGAAGCAAAAAAAATTCATAAAGACAAGCACTACTATATTGTAACAGGTTACGAAGTCAATAATGATATCAATAATGCAATAAATAACGGATTGATTTCTGCTTCGTTAAAAAAACCTTTTAATCTTGATCTTATATTTAAAACCATTGAAAAGGATTTATAGCAACAAGAAAAATAAAATCAATACGGAAGGAAATAACCATTAGTTTATTTGTCTACTTAAGAACCAAATCCAGCACAATCTCCTCTCCTATAGCCTGATTCAGGTTCATAATAATTCGATCCTTCCACATCAATAACTCATTACGAAGTACACTTGAATTAAGCTCAACATACAAGGTGCCTCTATACATATATATTCGTTGAGTTGAACGTGCAACTGAAGGTCCCAATACACGTTCCCAATACTGAACCGCACGATTCTCCATTAAGCCCTGATTAAGCTTTTTTTCTTTCAGATATTCTTTTAATATATCACTTATGGGCTGTACTGCTTTTCGCTTCATGATTCCTTATTGATTTCCTGAATCTCACCGGATTCAACATTAAACATCTTAAAACTCTTACCGGTTTGTTTTACTGTTTCCAATAAGGTTTCAATACTGGTATGAGTAATAAAGATCTGATTAAACATATCCTCACTTACCAGTTGTAATAATCGACCACTACGCTGACTATCAAGCTTATCGAAAATATCATCAAGTAATAGTATGGGTTTAATACCATTATGACGATGAATAAATTCGTATTGTGCCAGTTTTAATGCGATTAAAAAAGTCTTTTTCTGCCCTTGAGAAGCAATTTTTTTAATCGGATATTCCGAAAGCATCATTTCCAGATCATCTTTATGAACACCTTTGGATGTATAACCCAGAATCAAATCTTTTGGTCTGTTTTCGATTAGCTGTTTTTTTAAACTTCCTTCCTGCAAATGAGAAATGTAACCCAATGATATTTCTTCATTACCAGCCGAAACATATGCATAATGCTTTTGAAACACAGCTACCAGCTCTTTGATAAATGCATCCCGTTTATGGTAAATTTTGTCAGCTAATGAAGACAATTGTTCATCCCACAGATCAAGCATATCCATATTGCGATTACCACTATCTTTCATCGACTTTAGAGTGGCATTTCGTTGTTGCAATGAGCGATTGTAACGCATCAAATCATCAAGATAGGGTTTATCATACTGTGAAATAACTCCATCTATATATTTACGACGCAAATCACTCCCATCATTGATCAGTTGTTCATCTGAGGGAGAAATCATTACTAATGGTAAGAAACCAATGTGATCTGATAATTTATTGTATTCTTTTTTATTGCGTTTAAAATGCTTCTTCTGAGCTTTTTTAAGTCCGCAATATATTTGCTCATCTTCCTCTTGACGCCAATATTGTCCCTGAACCACCATAAATTCCTGCCCATGCAAAATATTCTGACTATCAATGGAATTGAAATAACTTTTACAAAAAGATAAATAATACAAGGCATCCAGCACATTGGTTTTACCTGCGCCATTATACCCTACAAAACAGTTAATTCCATCTGAAAACTCAATTTCAGCCTGGGCTATATTTTTAAAATTTACAAGATTTAGATGCTTGATGTGCATGAATCATATAATTTCCAACAAAAGTAATGAACGCTTTTAATCGATCCTTCTAATTTTTCATTTTAGATAGTATATTTTTTTCAACACTGCCCTAAAAATAAGAATCCACCTTTTGTTTTTTTGTTAAAAGAATTACATTTGCGTTTCGAATAAAATAAACGCAAAATATGTCAAAGCAACAAAAGGGCGCTCATGCAGATGAAAATCTGGAACATGTTGAGAGCGCATTGAGTAAAACAGAGCATTTTATTGAAGAGAACCAAAACACCCTTACTATTGTAGCATTGGTAATTATTGCCATTGTAGCAGGTTATTATGGTCTTTCTAAATTGTATTTCCAACCTTTGGAAAACAACGCTCAGAAACAAATATTTTATGCTCAGCAATACTTTGAGCAAGACAGTTTTAAATTAGCTTTAAACGGTGACGGTATTAATCCTGGTTTTATTGAAATCATGGACGAATATGGTTCAACTAAAGCAGGTAAACTTTCAGCTTTTTATGCTGGAGTTTCAAATTTACATTTAGGTAACTACGAGGAAGCTATTTCATTTTTGAGTGATTTCTCAACAGGTGATGAGTTAATTGCTGCTACAGCTGCTGGTGCAATGGGTGATGCTTACATGGAATTAGGTAAGACTGATGATGCAATCAGCCAATACAAAAAAGCAAGTTCATTCGATAACAACCTTACAGCACCAACTTATTTAATGAAGTTAGGTATTGCTTACGAAGCTGCTAATAACAAAGAAGAGGCTGTTAAAGCTTACACCACTATTAAAGATCAATACAAAACTTCTTCGGAAGCTCGTCAGATCGACAAGTACATTACAAGAGCTGAATTGAAGTAAGAAAAGATAAAGCTTATTTAAAGAGGTTGCTTGATACTGTCGGCAACCTCTTTTATTTTTGTAATAAAATTAAAAGCAATGGCAACAAGTTTAAAAAATTTATCAGATTACAATATCGAAGATGTTCCGTCTGCCGAATCCATGAAGTTTGGTATTGTTGTATCGGAATGGAATACAGAAATTACCGAAGCATTATTTAATGGCGCATTCAACACATTAATTAAGCATGGTGTCAGCAAAGAAAACATCATTAAAAAATACGTACCCGGAAGCTTTGAGTTAACAGCAGGTGCTAAATACATAGCTGAAATGACTGACGTGGATGCTGTTATATGTTTAGGGTGCGTAATCCAGGGCGATACTCCTCACTTCGATTATGTATGTTCAGGCGTTACTCAAGGTATCACTCAATTGAATCTCCAATTTCCAATTCCATTTATTTTTGGCGTATTAACTACATCAAATGAACAACAGGCATTAGACAGAGCCGGGGGCAAACATGGAAACAAGGGTGACGAAGGAGCAATTACAGCTATTAAAATGGTTCATATGAAGCAATCATTGAAAGCTTAATCCATACCAAATAATATCAAAAGCACTTTGGATCTTATTCAAGGTGCTTTTTGCTTTAATTAATGCCTTAGTAAACAATTTCCTGCCTTCACTCGCAAATTCCTTAATTCTTATACTGGTACGTATAAGAAAGCTATTAATCATTTCTACAGGATTATTTACATTCCAAAGCTTTTGAAATCGCCCAACCTGTTTCTCTACTAACAAAACTTTATTCTGTATACTATTCAAAGGATCCATTTTTTGATTGATGGATGAATTCGAAGAATTAACTACTTCTGGTTGTAAGAAGTACATTGGATCAAAAAATAACTGCATAAACCATTCTGTAAGCCATTCGATTTTGCTTAAATATAATTTTTCCATTGCTTAATTATTTTAATTCAAATGATTAATAAATACCATTTGCTTGATTAAAAGAAGAAATAACAATTGCAATATTACATTGGTTTACATATATTTATATAATTAATTAAGCAAAATATTTCGATTAATTTTAAGCTTAATAAAAAATTAAGCTTAACTAATTACTTAATTTCTTACTTAATATTTTTAAATTTGCTTAATTATCTACTGAATATATGTCCTTAAATCCAAACCAACATATAATCATTAAATGTGCATTGCATCTTATGAAGCAATGGCCTAGTTATATGGATGGTATTGATCGTATCTTTGGTTTTTGGCCTGATTACAATTCAGGTTATCAAGGAATAGAATGGACAAGAAATACAGAGGAAGAAGTTCTGGAAATTAGTAATGAAATTCAGACATTCTTAAACAATGAATCAAAAATCAATAGCAGTTTTCAATGGCTCAATGCTAACCGTTTGCCATTTATTACCATTGAACAACCTAAAATAGGTCAATTGGATCTGTTTACAGAATCAAAATATCTTGTTCTGCATGTTAAGCAGAAACTGGGAAATAAAGATTCAAATGCTCATTTTTATTTATTCTTCAGGGATAATAAAAGTAATTTTGGGATCACAGAAAGTAAAGAAAGCTATACAACATCCGAAAAAGCAATTATTGGTCGATTAGCAAAGAATTATGCTGAAAGTATTGTATCAAATTTTTTAAGGAGCATTTCAAGTACTATTCAATTCAAAGAATCCACACAAAAGCTTCTGATATCCAAACAAGAAGAGAATGATGCTCAAAATAATGATTTTCATAAATGGAATAATTATTGGTTGGATGATTATTTATATAGCTTAGGTAAAAGAGATGGCTTTAATTATGTTATACATGATGATGCCAGAAAATTACTAATTGAAAAGTGTAGCAATCTGTCTCAATTAAAGAAAAGTATTGAAGATAGCTTTGTTTACATTTGTAATCTTTCATTTGCAGAACCAGGTGATACAATAGAATTAATTCCTGTTTATTTGATTGTTGCATCACTGGCAAACATTTCTGATGAAAGAAATATCAACATTAATAATCGAATCAGTAAAACGGTAGATTTATTAAACCGACTGGAAAAATCAGCACTTATTGTGCTTAATACAGGTAATAGTCTTACGAGTGCAGAAGTTGGTAAAAACATGGATCGTGCTATAACAGCTCCAGCAATCAGCGATGCATTAAAGAAAAATAAAGTACGTATTTTACAACTGCTCTCTGAATATCCTGATCAATGGCCAACCATACGAAAACATTTTAAGCCGGTTGTTAATCTTTTTGAAAAAAACAGAGACAACTTAAGTAGCACATCATAAATTATTTAGCAAGTTAAATTCAAAAATTAGCTTTTTTTCATTCTAATTATTTGGTCTCTTTTATTGAATCATATATATTTGCAACCGCAAAAATGGGAAGATTCAGTAGCTCAGCTGGTAGAGCACATCCCTTTTAAGGATGGGGTCCTGGGTTCGAACCCCAGCTGAATCACCAAAGGCTTCGGAAGTTTCCGAGGCCTTTTTTTATTTATATAAAAACAATAATTTGTATGATTACAATTGTAATTTACATATGTAATCGTTTAAAAACTTGCTTATTTAAAACCGGATAATATAGTAAGGAACAAAAAACCGGATATAATAATACATCCGGTTTATGCTTTATAATTCGAAATAAGTTATACCTGCATTGCTCCAATTAATTCTGAAGCACTTTCAAAACCATTTTCTTCACAATACTTTTCTATTCCTTCTACGATTTTGACGGTAACCATTGGATCAATAAAATTAGCCGTACCAACCTGAACAGCAGATGCTCCCGCTAACATAAACTCGATTGCATCCGTTGCATTCATTATTCCACCCATACCAACAACAGGTATTTTAACAGCTTGTGATACTTGCCAAACCATACGTATTGCAATAGGTTTAACTGCCGGTCCCGATAATCCTCCTGTTATGGTTGATAATACCGGACGACGTGTTTTAGCATTAATTGCCATTCCAAGAAGTGTGTTTATTAAAGAGACCGAGTCAGCCCCGTTATCTTCAACAGCTTTAGCAATTTCAGCTATATCAGTAACATTAGGTGATAGTTTGACCATTAAATGCTTATTGTACACCTTACGGACTGCATTTACAACAGCTACAGCTGAAGGACAACTGGTACCAAACGCCATACCACCTTCTTTAACGTTTGGGCAGGATATATTCAATTCAATTCCAGGAATATTCTCTAATGAGTTTACAACTTTAGCTGTCTCAACATACTCATCAACAGTTGAACCTGAAACATTAACCAACATATTGGTTTTAACATCCTTAATTCTGGGATAAATAGTATCGGCAAAGTATTGCACCCCTTTGTTTTGTAGTCCTACAGCATTTAACATTCCCTGGGGCGTTTCTGCCATTCGGGGATAAGGATTACCTTCCCGGTGGTTTAAGGTAGTTCCTTTGACCAGAACGCCTCCAAGGCATGAAATATCAAAGAAATCCATAAACTCTTCACCATAACCAAAGGTTCCGGAAGCAGTCATTACCGGGTTTTTAAGATTCAACCCGTTTAAGTTTATATTTAAGTCTACCATTTTAAATAAGTTGAGTCAAAAACAGGTCCGTCAGTACAAGTACATTTATTTCCATCAAGTGTTTCAGCCACACAACATAAACAGGCACCAAAACCACATGCCATATGATTCTCAAGAGAAACCTGACAACGTATATCGTGATTACGGGCATATTTAGCAACGACTCTCATCATTGCATCAGGTCCGCATGTGTAAATCCAGTCAATATCCGGATCCTGAGTTCTCATAACAGGATGATGTATCACATATCCCTTTGTTCCTGCAGATCCGTCTTCTGTAGTAGTATAAACTTCTCCTAATTTTTTAAATTCATCCAACGCAATTAAACCTTCTGATGTTCGGGCTCCCAACAAAAAGCGTGGTTTGATACCATTAGCCTTCAAATGGCGTCCCATAAATAATAACGGAGCAATTCCACAACCACCACCAACAAGTAATACATCTGGTTTATCAGGTAATGAAAACCAGTTACCTAGAGGATAAACAAGATTACATTTGTCACCCTCCTGTAAAGCTCCCATCAACCGGGTTCCTTCACCAATCTCCTGTATTAAAAGCTTCATGGTATTGGCTTCCTTATCTACATCATGAATAGATATAGGTCTGCGTAAGAAGGTATTGGGCCCGTTTTCAACTTTTACTTCCACAAACTGTCCAGGCATCATATGCGGAAGTCTGTCAGGATGCTTAAGAGTCAACACCACATACTCATGATTAAGTCGCTCATTACTGACAACAATAAAATCGTCTAAGTATTTCTTCATATCAATTAACTTGCTATTTCAAAGAATTATTAAAAGTTCACATTTGTAACCGCTAATAAATCGATGCAAATATACCAAAAAATAACGAGTTAAAGAGATTGAAAATTCTTTGAAAAATTAGAATATCAAACAGATTATTACAAATTGCAGACATAAGTTGTTTAACCTACTCTGGTTTATACTCCGCAAAGGACTTGTCTGTATAAAAAACGATGATCCGTTCAATTTCTTTCTCCTGTGCAGCTGTATTCTTTTCTACACTTGGTTGAGCCATTTTAGGTATTGGAGAAAACCCGGTCGGTTTTTCCATTTTAATATTAGGTTTTTCAGGCTCTTTTTTAGGTTCAACAGGCTTAGATGTCATCGGTATTGACATTTGTCCCCCTAATGGCTTATTCGAAGTATTTTTAAGCATGGGGCCTTCACCTGTAATTAACCAATCACCATTAATATGTGGAAAATTAGAGATTAGCTTGGCAAGGAAATCTAAACCCGGCTTATTACGACCAGACATTATATGTGAAATACCAGAGCGCTGAACACCTAAAATATCTGCCAGCCTGGAAGGAGTTAATTTCTCGTATTTAAGTATTGCTTCTAAACGCTCTTTCATGCTTGTAAATGAAAATAAACATTGTTGTTCAAGTATTTACAATTGTTAATTAGTCAAATCTAAAATGTGATTACAATTGTATATCACAAATGTAATTTATGAAACTCACATTTCAAAATATTCTTAGTTTAATTATGTAACTATAATTTATGACAGTTTACAACTGTATTGATGTAAGCTATGATTACAATCTTACCTGAAAAAAAGAATTAACCAATAAGACAAAACACATTAGGTTAACGTTTATAATATATTGTATAAGTGTTATTTAACCACTATATATGTTGAAACATTAAATAGAATTATATAGGAGTACTAATCGATGAGATATGTTTTAAATACCTTAAAGAATAAGTTATTAGAAATAGTAGTTAACCAACACTTTATATAAACTCCGTATGACACTGGTTTTGAGTTATTTGAATAACTATAATCGCTGTTTAATGTTATAATTATCGACATTTATTACATATGTAGTCAAAATGATTAATGTAATACTCCAGTTAATATTTATATATCACTGATATTATGTATTTTATAGTGTATTTTTATTGCATTTTGGATATGTAGAGATGTGTATATTGTGTCACTAATATGTTTACATATATGTATTATATTACTATTGCAATTTCATAGCTAAGTTACAAATGTAATTATATATGTAAACACCTCTCTCCTCTTATCTTCTGGTTTTCTAATTTTAAATGGACATTATCCAGCAGTTTTTATTTAAGTCAGGGCTATTTGTTAATCGTAATAATAAATTTTGTCTTTGAAAGTGAATTTTTCTCTTTCTTTCCTCCTGTGAATACTCGCTTAAATATTGCAGAGAAAAGACATTAATTATTGTTAACTAAAAAACTGCTTATATTATCTTTTTCGGATTGATTTAAAAAAATGTAATTTTGCGCCAAAATAAATTCATGGAGTTTTTTTCACTACTTCTAATTGCAATTGCGTTGGCAATGGATTCATTTGCTGTTTCCATTACGGTAGGATTATCGATAAAAAAAATAAAATTTAATCCTGTTGGAAAGGTTTGTTTAACATTTGCATTTTTTCAGGGAATTATGCCTGTTATTGGTTGGTTTCTTGGTCAGTCTTTTGCTGACGCCATTAGTGCATACGATCATTGGGTAGTGTTTATTTTACTTCTTTTTATTGGAGGAAAAATGCTTTACGAAGCTTTTCAATATCAGGAATCCGCTCCATTTGTAAATGCTTATAATAATAAAACCATTACAATGCTGGCAATTGCGACCAGTATTGATGCTCTGGCAATTGGGATTAGTTTCTCTTTATTAGACGTAGACATTGTTTTTCCAGCTATTGTAATTGGTATTGTTACCTTCGTATTTTCTCATCTCGGAATTGCCATAGGCTGGAAATTAGGAAGCATATTTCGAAATAAAATTGAAATAATTGGTGGTTTGCTATTGATTGGAATTGGTATTAAAATTCTGCTTGAACATTTATTATAAAAAAAGGGATGAACACAATAATGCACATCCCTTCTTCATATTAGTTTATAAACTTTTATCTAAGCAAATTCTTTGGTTAATGATTTAACCCAGGCATCGATTCGTTCATTACTCAATGCTGCCTGATTTTCAATATCAAGAGCTAATCCAACAAACTGATCACCACGTTTAGCTTTACTTCCTTCAAAACTATATCCATCAGTAGAAGTAAATCCAACAATTTTGCCGCCTCTTTCCTCTAGAAACTCTGCCATCAAACCAATACCATCAACAAAATTCTCAGGATAACCTTTCTGATCTCCACCACCAAAAATGGCAAAGTTCTTACCTTTAAGATCCTCATCTTCAATCGATGGTAAAAATTCATCCCAGTATGTAGGCAATTCTCCATCAAACCAGGTAGGCACAGCCAATACATAGTTGGTAAACTTCATAAAATCCTCGCCAGTTGCAACATCAATATCAACTGCTGTTACATTATCAGAACCTAACAACTTGAGAATTTTCTTTACTTGTTGGCCAGTTTTTACCGAGCGAAAACTATAAAATATTCCAGTATCTTTCATAATATAAGTCGATTAGGTTTTAGTATGACAACAGGTCTTTTGCTGCTTCAAAAATCTTATCTGTATTTGGCAGGATAGCTGCTTCCAACGTTCGGTTAAAACCAACCGGTGTAAAAGTTGAACCTACACGTCGAACCGGAGCATCCAGATACTCAAATCCTTCTGAGTTAATCAATGAAGCTACCTCTCCACCAAAACCGGCAAATACTTTATCCTCATGTACCACTAAAGCACGCGAAGTTTTCTTAACTGATGCCAAAATTGTTTCATTATCTAACGGAAGTAATGATCTTAAATCCACTACTTCAACGTTACCAAAACCCTCTTTTTCAAGTTTTTCAGCAGCTTCTAAACACATATGGGTTGTATTACCATAAGTAAAGATACTCAGGTCGGAACCTTCTCTTCGAATTCGGGCTTTACCAAAAGGTACTTCAAAGTCTTCAGGAATTGGTGTTGCAGCCTTTGGAGCATTGTACAATGCTTTTGGCTCCATAAAAACAGTCATTCCTTCCGACCTCATACTGGTTCGTAATAATCCGGCTGCATCATCAGCAAAAGATGGATAAACCACTCGAACACCAGGGAAAGTTGTTAAGGCTGCTTCAATATTCTGAGAGTGATATAAACCACCACCGATATAACCTCCTGAAGCCAATCGAACCGTAATATTTGGTGAAAACTGACCTTTGGTTCTCCAGTATTCATGGGTTGTTTCAACAAACTGCTCCATGGCTGGCCAAAAATAATCGGCAAACTCAGCACCTTCCACTACAACTCTTATGTTCTTGTTAAAACGAACCATTCCGTTGGCAGTTCCCATGATAAAGTCTTCAGCAATTGGTGCATTAAACACACGCTTCTTGCCGAACTCCTGCTGCATTCCTTTGGAAACATTAAAAATTCCGCCTTTATCTTTATTAGCGATATCCTGTCCCCATAGGTAGGTATCCGGGTTATGTCTGAATTCGGCCTTTAATGTTTCATTCAGTCCCTGAATCAGTTTCAATGATTCCCCCTCCTGATTATGTGTTCCATCAGGATATTTAGTTGAAACATAAGGTTCAGGAATAACAAAATCCATTGCTGACTCAGGTGTTGGATGCGGTGCAGCCATTCCCTTACGGTGAGCTACTTTTACTTCTTCTGCAACTTCTGATTCAATTGCAGAAAGTTCTTCTTCGGTAGCTCTGTTATAACGAATCAGTAAGCGTTTATATTTAGCTAATGGATCATATTCTTTTACATAACCCAATTCGTTATCATCACGATATAACTCATGACGATCGGAATTACTATGGGAATGAATACGTACACAGTTTGCATGCACAATCACAGGTTTCTGGTTTTCTTCGGCCCACTTGCTGGCTTCCAGCATGGTATTCATTGAATCAAAAACATCTTTACCATTACAATACATAATGCGCAGATGCTTAAATCCCTCAAAGTTATGAGCCACCTTTCGGTTAGCTGTCTGATCTTTTTTGGGTACAGAAATACCGTAGCCGTTATCCTGAAAAACAAATATTACTGGTAATTGCTCTTTGGATGCACCATTAATGGCTTCGTAAACATAACCTTCCGAAACCGATGATTCACCCTGAGAACTAATTGACACCCCTTTACTTTCGTAGGTTTTGATTGCACGAGCAACACCAACTGCATGTAAAGTATGGTTTCCTGTACAAGACGAAACATTATGAATGTTCCATTCCGGTTTGGCAAAGTGGTTCGACATATGACGTCCACCACCAGCTACATCCGCATCCTTTGAAATACCATTATAAATAATTTCTTCGGCGGTTAATCCGGCAGCTACGTTGGTAACTAAATCACGGTAATAAGGAAATAAATGATCTTTACTACGATCAAAAACCTGACCTATAGCCAATTGTATGCCATCATGACCAGCAGCTGGTGCATGGTATGACCAACCAATTGCCTGTTTCAGATAATTAGGTGCTTTTTCGTCGAGGGTACGCCCCAGAAACAGAAGGCGATACCACTTCAACAAAGTTTCCTTATCCGTCTTTTTTATAGAATGTATTTTTGGAATATCACTCATTTTAAACACTTTATATCAATGATTAAATTTCGGAATTAATATCAAAAGCCTCAATGTAATCGGCAATTCGACGTAGGAAATTACCTCCTAACATACCGTCCACTATTCTATGATCGTATGATAACGATAAGAACATTTTATGACGTATACCAATCACATCTCCTGTAGGAGTTTCAATTACAGCCGGTTTCTTTTCGATAGACCCAATGGCCAGAATAGCAACCTGAGGCTGATTAATAATTGGCGTTCCGATAATATTTTTAAAAGATCCGAAGTTGGTAATTGTAAATGTACCTCCTTGAATATCATCAGGAGTCAACTTATTGTCACGGGCTAAACCTGCTAATCTATTGATATCGCCTGTTAAACCAACCAGATTTTTCTGATCAGCTTGTTTGATTACCGGTACAATTAAATTACCCGATGGAAGTGCAACCGCCATACCAATGTTTACATTCTTACGCATGATGATTTTATCACCATCAACCGAAGCATTAACACCAGGAAAATCGCGCAAAGCCTTGGCAACAGCCTCCGTAAAAATTGGCATAAAAGTTATCTTTTCTCCATATTTTTTCTGGAATTGATCTTTTACTTTATTACGCCAAAGAACCACATTGGTAACATCTGCTTCAACAACGCTTGTAACGTGTGGAGAAACTTGTTTAGACATAACCATATGATCTGCAATTAACTTACGCATACGATCCATTTCAATGATTTCATCATTTGCAGAAACGGAAACGTGTACTTTAGGTTGTTCCTTTGCAGGTGCCTGAGTTGTTTTAGCAGCAGGTGCAGCCTTAGGAGCTTCTGTAGGCACAGATACTGAAGCTGTTCCTCTTTTGGCAATGTAATCGGTCATATCACTTTTGGTTACACGCCCTTCTTTACCCGTACCGGTAATTTTCTCCAATTCATCAAAACCAATACCTTCAGCACTTGCCATGCTTCGAACTAAAGGTGAATAGAAACGATCTGAAGACTTATTTATATCTGAAGAAACAGTGTTTTGAGGTGACTCCTGAGTCGATGATTCCACTGGTGCACTCTCTTTCTTTTCTCCAGCCTCAGCAGATGGTGCATCTGTATCTTCAGCACCTTCCAATAGAATTACTGCTACCGGCTCTCCGACTGGTACAACATCATCAACCTTATACATGATTGATTTTATTTTTCCAGCTACCGGAGAAGGAATTTCTGAATCCACCTTATCAGTTGCTATTTCCAACAGGACATCATCTTCCTGAACGGTATCACCTTCCGAAACAAACCATTTAGTAATGGTTGCCTCTTCAACACTTTCGCCCATTTTAGGCATCAGAATTTCAAATGTTGACATATTATTACGTTTATATAGTCTAAATTAAAACGGCGCAAATATAATCTTCGAGTTTATTTAAACCAAATCTAAATAAGACTCTAACGCCCGCTCTCGCCAATTTTAACAATCAAAGTTTATAAAGGTTCTAAATAAGATTATAATCATAAATTAAAATTCAGAAGAACATTGAAAATCAAATTATAAATAAAAATCATGACGAATAATATCGTCAAAATCATGTTCACTGACCTTTATTCTACCAATACCTGATTAATTTATAAACTGACAATTAACTCGATAGTTCAAATCTTTTGGTTGATAATTTGAAAATGACTTATTTTGAGCCGCTCTTTTGGAGCATAGAAAAAGAAACACTTAATTTTTAAACCATGCAGCATTGCTGTAATAATAAACATGGAATGAACTCATCACTTTTTTGGGGTTCTTTGCTGACAGTAACCATTGGCGCAAGTTCTTGTGTAAGTGGAAGTAAAGAACAAAACAATGCAGTAAAACCTGTTTTTTCTGCAAACGATATGGACCTAACAATAGATGCTGGTACAAACTTTTTTGAATATGCTAATGGAGGATGGCGCAAACAGCATCCGCTTCCTGATGATAAAAGTAGATTCGGTAGTTTTGATTTATTGGCAGAAGACAATAAAGAGAAAGTAAAATCAATAATAGAGAACGCTGCGGCTGAAATAGCTGAGGAAGGATCAGTTAGTCAGAAAATTGGAGATTTCTATGCCTCAGGAATGGATCTGGAAGCAATCAACAAGGCTGGTTTTGAGCCGATTCAACCTCTTCTTTCAAAAGTAAACAGCATAGAAAAGCAAGCCGATCTGGTAACTGTTATTAGCTATTTGCAACAACAAGGAATAAATCCATTGTTTCACTATTATTCAACTCCGGATCAAAAGAATAGTGAAATGACAATTGCTGGTATTGATCAAGGTGGATTAGGTATGCCTGATCGTGATTATTATCTTGAAGATACTGAAGATGCAAAGAAATTGCGTGAAGCCTACAATACCTATTTAACTTCATTATTTACTTTGGTTGGAAACGAAGAGAACAATGCTTCTGAATTGGCAAAAACTGTTTTCGAACTTGAGATGCAATTGGCAAAGGCGTCTAATTCAAGATTAGAGAACCGTGATCCACATAAAACCTATAATAAAGTTGATATTGCTGGTGTGGAAGAAACGATGAAACCCTTCCCGTTTGCAACTTTTATTAAAGGGATGGGATATGAAGTTCCTGCTGAAATAAATATGAGTCAGCCTGAATTTCTGAAAGAACTTGGTAAATTATACAATAAAGAAACACTTACCACCTGGAAAGCTTTCTTAACAGCTGTTATTCTGCGAAATACTGCAGATTATCTAAGCGAGGATTTTGTAAATGCTCATTTCGCTTTTTATGGTAAAGCAATGTCTGGCAAAAAAGAACAGGAACTTCGTTGGAAAAAAGTAGTGAATAATACCAATGGAGCTCTTGGAGAAGCTGTTGGTCAGTTATTCGTTGCTGAATATTTTCCACCAGCTGCCAAGCAGCGCATGGATAAACTAGTAGAAAATCTTCGTATTGCTTTCGGTCAAAGAATTGATCACTTAGAATGGATGAGTGAAGAAACCAAGCAAGCAGCACATGAAAAATTAGACGCCATCCGTGTTAAAATTGGATATCCAAATAAATGGCGCGATTACTCTGATTTGAAAGTAGTTAAATCATCTTACATCGAAAATATACTTGCCAGTAATCGTTTTGAATTAGAGTATGATATGGCTAAAATTGGCAAACCGGTTGATAAAGAAGAATGGTTTATGACTCCTCAAACGGTTAATGCTTATTACAATCCTTTAGCAAATGAGATTGTATTTCCGGCTGCTATTTTACAACCTCCATTCTTCTATCTTAATGGCGATGATGCAGTTAACTATGGAGCGATTGGGGTAGTTATCGGGCACGAAATGACTCATGGATTTGACGATCAGGGACGTTTATTTGCCAAAGATGGTAATATGGAAGAATGGTGGACCGCAGAAGATGCTGAAAAATTCAATGCGCGTACAAAAGTACTGGTTGATCAATTCAATAGTTTTGAAGTATTACCGGGTGTATTTGCAAACGGAGAATTATCATTAGGAGAAAATATTGCCGACTTAGGTGGTTTATTAATTTCATATCAGGCTTACCTTAATTCATTAAATGGTAAGGAAAACAATGAGAAGATTGATGGATTTACTGATAAGCAACGTTTTTATTTGGCATACTCTAGGGTTTGGGCTCAAAATATCAGAGATGAGGAAATCGCTCGCTTAACCAAAGTTGATGTTCACTCGTTGGGATCGAATCGTGTAAACGGTCCTCTTCCAAATATTCAGGAATGGTATGATGCTTTTGGCCTGGATGCAAAAAGTCCGCTATACATTGCACCTGAAGACAGAACCTCTATCTGGTAGTTCATTCAGGAAGAAAATATTTTATCCCTCGAAGAAATTCGAGGGATTTTTTATTCAATTCGTTGTAGCATAACTGAATATTCATCATGCGAATCTCTTCTGCGCATTACAAATTCCAGTTCATCCTTCCCCAATGCCAATTGCTTTAATAGAAAGAATTTATCACAAAGGTCACTATCTCGCAATTGAAAACCAGTTATATCAATCAGCCTATCTCCTATTTGAATACCCTCTTTTTCAGCCTTTGTACCTGACCATATTCCATTTACAATAATGGAATCATTTTTCGCAATAAAGTCAATTCCGAATCCTCTTACTTCCGATTTTATTTTATCGATAGCCTGAAAAAAGAATCTTTTCTTAGGGTAATCCAATACAAAAACTCCATTTTCAAGTAATTGCATCCCAATTCTTGAAGATGCATCATCACTCCGAAGTAATAAATCTGTAAATTCTGAATCTGCCACTTTTAATTTATTAACTCTCCATATATTGCTTTTGATATCCATACTATCCATTGACCATGCTCCCTGAGAATTGGTTCCACTTGATTGAAATGCGGGCTTGTTCAACAATCCTTTCTTTTGCATCCTTTTAACTACCTTATTATTGAATGAATAAATACAGTCACTGCCTGTATCAACCAGTACACCTTGCTGTTGTACCCCATTAAATTCCATCCTGATAAATGGCGAGTTTTGAACTTTATTCAACCAAAGCTTCTGTCCTTCTTTTTTCTTCAGGTCAAAATCAGAATATGAATCTGCTATATGCAATTCTTTAGATGGAATATCAATTTTAAAAGCACCAAATCTCAAAAGATTACTTCCAATAAAACCATTAACATTAAAACACTTAAAAAGCTCGTTTGCTTCAATATTTAGTGCCGGAATATTGATATACTCCAATTCTCCCATTCTTATTTTTTTTATTTGTATCACATCAGCTTCATTTCTTATTCCATTGGCATCTACGATTGGCATTTTTAACAAATTCTGGTGATTTTGTTCTTTCGTACTATCCTTAAAAACAATACACATTGCACCGGTATCAACAATATATCTCCCTTTAATACCATCTACTTCCGCCTCAATAATAATTTTATTTCGTAGGTACTCAATTGGTAAAATTTGATAAAATTGCTCCTTTGAAATTTGTCCCTGGTTAAAAGTAAATTTTGACTGAGCTATAGATAATGAATAAGTTACGAAATGGAAGAGAATTAAAATTACAATTTGTTTCATAGTCAAGATATTCGAACGTCCTTAAAGTTATGAGTATAAAAATGATATAAATAACCGAAAACTATTAAATTAAAGGGCAAAATTCATTAAATCCCTCTTCTAAGTTACAATTCAAGGGTTAATATTCTTTCAAAAATACTATTGTAGGCTGATTATTTTAAAAATGCTTATCTTTTAACTTGGATAAACCTAATTACATAATTATCATGAATAAATTAAACCTAACTGTACTGAGTTTACTATTAATATTAGTTGTTTCCTGTAAGAAAAATCAAGAACCATTTGCTGTAATGGCTTATTATATGCCTTCAACCGAAGAAAACAATTTGAATAATCTTCCTTTGGATCGGCTCACTCATATTATCTTTTCATTTACAATAGTCATTGATAATCAAATGCAATTTTCTGATGCAGAATCAGGTGATCAACTAAAGGACCTGGTGAAGCAAAAAGAAAAGTATCCTCATTTGAAGGTGATGGTGGCTTGCGGTGGCTGGGGAGGATCAGGAGGTTTTTCAGAAATGGCCACCAACGTACAAAACAGGCAAATATTTGTTACAAGCTGTATCCAATTCCTTCAGGAATATGATTTGGATGGATTAGATATCGATTGGGAATACCCGGGTTTACCAGGCATAGGAAATCCACATAAACCTAAAGACAAAGAAGGTTTTACAGCCTTAATGAAAGAGCTCAGAACTGCAATGAATGAAACCGGCAAAAAGTATACACTAACTTTTGCTTCTGCTGGTTGGGAAAAATACTATGATTTTGTTGAGCTGGATAACGTGATGCCATCAGTTGATTACATGAATATTATGACCTATGACTTTACAGGTGGCAATGCAAAAGTTACTTCTCATCATACCAACTTAGGCCTGGTAACTGCAGATGATTTCAAAGATACGCCTGCATATATCAACTACACAGAAAGTGAAACAACGTATCATCCCAGATCATGTCAGTTCATTATAAATTACTGTATTAACAAAGGGGTAAAACCTGAGCAAATTGTTATTGGAGCAGCTTTCTATGGCAAAGGTTGGGTAGGCGTAGATCCGGATAATAATGGCCTATATCAGCAAAATAAAGGTGGTTGGCCAGGAGCAAGATACCATGAATTAAAAGACAACTATATTAACAAAAACGGCTTTATACGTTATTGGGATGAAACAGCAAAAGCTCCTTTTCTTTACAGTTCACAAGATTCAGTTTTTATTACCTATGATGATCCGGAATCTGTAGCACTAAAAACTCAATATGCTTTAAATAATAAGTTAGGTGGTATTATGTTTTGGCAATTAAATGGTGACACCCAACAAAATGACTTATTAAATGCTATTGATAATGAAGTGAAATAATTTAATTGATAATTAAGGCCATATTCTGGCTATATGATCAATCTTTAAATGTGTTATTTTACTATCTTTTTCACCAGTAATACTAAGTTCTGAATACTTTTCATTTGGAAAAAAGATATTGGTCATTGAGTATTTACCATCATTCAGCAATAATTCAATGGATGAACGATCGAGTATTATTTTACACTCAGTAATTGCCTCAGAAATTGGCATGGATTGTACTTTAGTTGCAAAACGATCACTAAAATCAACAACTCCTGAATTACTTCTATCAATAACTACTGAATCGTCATTTATTTCAATTATTATGTGCTCAGATGAGTTTCCTATTTTGATTTTTAATAATTCACTAATTGATCTGAACGAAATGAGAGCTTGAGATAAATCAATATTACTAAGATGATAGTTAGAACTTATTTGTTCTTGAACTATGGTATTACTTTTTAATGCATGCAATCCCTCAGTTATATGCTGACGAATAAAGTAGCCCGAACTATCCATATCTAAAACCAATTCGCGAGGAATAGTCATAGCACTTCTCCATACTTTTGTAGGAGTTTGGTTTGCATATTTCCAATTACTCATCCATGAGATTAAATACTTTTTGTCATCCGGCACATTTGAAAAAGTAACACCTGCATAAAAATCAGTCCCATAATCCAACCATCTGGCATCCTGTGCTTGTTGAAATGTATTACCATCAAAGTCACCAATAAAATAACGAGTACACGACCCACCATTTGGCCCCTTATCACCATGATTGATTATCATCACCCACTTTGTATTGCCATTGTATTTTAATGGAAACAAATCAGGACATTCCCATACTCCCAATGGCTCACTTGTTTCATTCGGTTTAAAATTGCTTTCAAACTTCCAGTCCAGCAGATTTGGTGAAGAGAAAATACGGATATGATCCCCGACTGCCAAAACCATTTGCCACAATTCTGTTTCTCTATTCCAGAACACTTTAGGATCACGAAAATCCTGTTCTCCATTATTATTAAGGATCGGATTACTTTTATACTTTGTCCATGTTATTCCTTCATCCATACTAAAAGCAATACCCTGACTTTCGGTATTTTTAAAACCTTTTGCCCAGATTGAATCATTGTGGTAGGTAAAAATGGCCACCATTGCATCTTTCCCAAAACCGGCCGTATTGTTATGGTCTATTACAGCACTGCCTGAAAAAATATTACCAAGCGAATCAGGATACAAGGCAATTGGATGGTGTTCCCAATGAAATAAATCAGTACTTGAGGCATGTCCCCAGTGCATCGGCCCCCAAACTATATCGTAGGGATAATGCTGATAAAAAAGGTGGTATTGACCATTTAGGTATACCAGACCATTGGGATCGTTCATCCAATGTGATTCAGGAGTAAAATGAAATTGAGGTCTGTGCGGTTCTTTATAGTAGTTAGAATCCTTTTTTGTTTGACAAGAGATTAAACTAGCACATAATACTATTAAAAGTAAGTGATTTCTAATCATAGCTATAAACCTAAAATTAAAGCTATAAGTTAGATAATTCTTTGATTATTAAAAACACTAAAAGCAAAAGGCGAATAAGTCTAAAACAGTTTATTCGCCTTTAAATGCATTTTTTTTTATTTTTTAGTGAGGTCCTTGTCCTGAAGCTATATTCTTACTGTGTTCAATAGATTGCAGAGCAAGATAATTATCACCAAATTTTATAAGGTTTTCCATTTCAGTATCATACTGATCAAAGTGACGCTCTTCATCATCAACTAACGATTCAAAAATCTTTTTCGTTGCTGAATCGGCATTTTGAGCACATTCATTAGCCCACAGATTGTAATCACGAGCACTTTCTTCTTCCATTTTAGTTGCTTTTTCAAGCATACCTTTAACATCATGGATTTTTTCCACTGCATGAGCAGGTGTCATCTCAACTTCACCTTTTAAAAATAGAATACGCTCTGCCAGAGTTTCAACATGCATCATCTCTTCGATAGCAGTTCTTTTAAAAAGACTCGACAACAACTCATAACCCAGGTCATCGCAGTAAAAATGGAAATACATGTACTGATGCACAGCCGCTAATTCATCAGCAACAGCTTTGTTCAAGAGCTCAATGCTTTTCTCTTTCATTGTTTTGGTAGTTTTTATAGTTTGTATTTATCTAAGGTTATTCTCTATCTGTGCAATAGATTAAATATTAATGTATTATTTTATGAAGATACAAAATATACCCCTCAATAAATACTGACTTTTTGATAATAATAGTCAATTTAACTATTGTTAAGATTTCCTGTTTTTTTTCACATTGAGTCTCAATACATCTTACATTTTTGTATGATCACATTTATAAAAAACTCAAATGACGGCAAGATAAAACATCAACTATTTGCGTCTACAAATTAGCGATCAGAGCTGTTGGAATGGCAATAATAATTATTAAAAGGTACATTGATAATATTACGATTGTAAGAATACCCATAAACTTAAATAATGACTTAAGATTGCCAAATCCGGAAGTTAGGGTAAATGTATTGTTTAACAAAATTGCTTGTTTGGTCTGTGTCGAAAACTTATATAAATAACTTACAGGGAAATAATAAATTAATGCTAAAAGCAAATATATTACACCAAATAAACCCATTGGTACTCCGGTAATACCATTTGACATTCCACCGGCAATGGATAATCCTATGGTTGCAAAAATACCTCCAATAACCATTAATCCAATACCAATAAATCCCATAATAGATAAAAACTTAGCCCACTTCGAAGCTTCCAATAAATACGATTTAATTTGGTCACTGTTAAGAATTACTGAAATGTCTGTTTGTTCATTATTGTCTAAATTTTCCATTACAATTAATTTATTGTGCTCCTACTCGTTTGGCTTTTCGGATTCGTCCCCTTTGTTTAAAGAAAGTTAGGTCTTTACTGGTTCTCCAATTCAAATATATCAATATGATCAAATACCTCCTAATATTTTTTATCAACATAAAAACTCTATTTATATACATAAATTCATCTGTTTTAAAAGGATTCATTCTCTCTATTATAAATTGATTAGCATTCCATTTTTAAATAGAATTGTGACAACCAATAAAAATAACAAATTCACTTTTTAACTTATGATAAATTAAAATTTTTAACTATCTTTCATCGTTAATTTTAAATGACATTCAAACTTACAAGAACATCTAAAACTTCAATCTATGAAAAAAAATGCTCTTTACATGTTGCTGGTTTTACTGGCAATCGTTACCTCTTGCTCAACAGGTGGTAAATTTAAAACCGGTGAAAAATATCACGGCTTTACACTTGTTGAGAAAAAGTTTGTTGAAGAAGTCAATGCAGACTGTTATCTGTTTCAGCATGATAAAAGTGGTGCTCAACTTTTAAAAATAGCAGCAAACGATCCAAATAAATTATTCAATATTGCGTTTAAAACAGCACCTGAAACCGATTACGGTACACCGCACATCATGGAGCATTCGGTACTTAACGGTTCAAAAAATTTCCCGGTAAAAAGTCCTTTTGATGTATTAATTAAAGGATCGTTAAACACTTTCTTAAATGCAATGACCGGTTCTGATATTACTACCTACCCGGTTGCGAGCATGAATGAAAAAGATTATTTCAACCTGATGCATGTTTATCTGGATGCAGTTCTTAATCCTATGATTTACGAAGATCCTCGGATTCTTAAGCAGGAAGGCTGGCATCATGAAATGGAAAGTGTTGATGGAGATGTAATTTATAAAGGGGTTGTTTATAATGAGATGAAAGGTGCTTATTCAAGTCCACGTCGTGAATTGAGTTATCAAATGGGTAAAATGCTATTCCCTGATAATACCTATGGTGTTTCTTCAGGTGGTTATCCCAGTGAAATTCCGAATCTTACCTACGAATATTTCATCAATTTCCATAAAAAATTCTATCATCCCGGTAATAGTTATATTCTTTTATACGGTGATGCAGACCTGAATAAAGAACTGGAATTTATTGATGGTGAGTATCTATCGAACTATGATCTGCCTACTGAAAAAATTGAAATACCTCTGCAGAAGCCATTTGATGCAATGAAAGAAGCTGAAAAAAGCTATCCGGTTGCTGAAGGTGCACAAACCAATGATCAAACATTCTTAGGTTTAGCGTTTGTAGTTGGTGAAAGTACAGACAGAACATTGGCCATGACTTTTGATGTTATTTCGGAAGCTTTGGTAAATAACGAATCTGCTCCTTTACGTCTGGCTTTGCAGGAAGCAGGCATTGGTAAAGACATTAGAGCCTATTTTAGTGAAGATAAACAATGTACGTTCCAGATATCTGTTCAAAATGCAAATCCGGAAGACAAAGAGAAGTTTAAAGACATTGTTTTTAAAACCATGCAAAATGTGATTGACAGCGGTTTTGACAAGAGTATGATTGAAGGTATTATCAATCGTACAGAATTTAGACTAAAGGAAGGTAACAATCCACAAAAAGGATTGATGTATGCCATGCAAAGCTATCAAACATGGTTTTTTGGTGGTAGTCCTTTCCCTGGCCTTGAATTCAATAAACCTCTGGCTGATGTAAAAATGGCTCTTACTACCAATATTCTGGAAGAAAACATCAGTAAACATTTGATGAATAATACTCACTCTGCTTTATTAGTACTAAAACCTGAACCAGGGTTGCAGGCAAAACTGGATGCTAAAACCAAAAAAGAATTGGAAGACTATAAGAATCAATTGAGTCAGGAAGAGAAAGAACAGTTGGTTGCAGAAACAAAAGAATTGATTGAATATCAGAAAAGAGAAGATACTCCTGAAGCCTTGGCTACAATTCCAATGCTGGAATTAACTGATATTAGTCCTGAAATTCAATGGTTTGGTGTTGATGAAAAACAAGTATCAGACGTTAATGTAATACATCACAATACATTTACTAACAACATATTATACAGTTACTTATATTTCGACCTAAGAACTCTTCCTCAAGAGTTAATTCCTTATTCTGAATTACTTACAAACCTGCTGGGTAAACTGAATACTGAAAATTATACTTACGGCGAACTTGATAATGCATTAAATATTCATACCGGAGGATTCAATACCTACACAACAGCATATCTGGAAGAACATAGCGATGATAAAATGATTCCAAAATATACAGTTTATGGAAAATCTACTGCCGAAAAAGCTGACAAACTGTTTGACCTGACAAATGAAGTACTTCAAAAAAGTATTTTCAGTGATAAAGAAAGACTTAAAGAGCTGCTTACACGTCATCAGTCGCGTGTGGATGCAAACATTAAAAACAACGGAATGGGTTATGCTCTAACACGTCTTCGCTCCTATTACACTAATAGTGGTATGTTCAGTGAATTAACAGGAGGTATTGAATATTACGACTTTGTTACCGACTTAACTAATAATTTTGATGCTAAAAGCGATGAAATCGTTTCTAATCTTGAAAAAACAGCATCCTTGTTATTTGCCAAAAATAACCTGATTGCAGCAATCACTTGTGATAATAACGACTTTACGTCTTATTCGAATGGATTGAACACGCTTGCTTCTTCTTTACCTACAGGTGATAATAAGCTAAACAACTGGACATTTGACTTTAGTGTTAAAAATGAAGGTTTAAAAACGGTTTCTAAAGTACAATATGTTGTAAAAGGATATGATTATAAAAAGTTGGGTTATGAGTACAATGGTAAGTTTAGAGTTTTGAACCAAATTCTTTCTACTGACTGGCTTCAGAACCAAGTACGAGTTATTGGTGGTGCTTATGGCGGCTTTTGTGGTTTCTCAAATACTGGTAACGTTTATTTCGCCTCTTATCGCGATCCTAACCTAAAAGAAACACTTGAAAATTATAACAATACACCAGGCTTCCTTGATACATTCGATGCTGATTCATTAGCTATGACCCGATTTATCATTGGTACTATTTCTAATATGGATGGCCCTTTGACTCCTTCTCAGCAAGGAAATGAAGCAATTCGAAATTATTTCGAAAAGAACACACCGGAAGAATTAAAAGCTGAGAGAACTGCAGTTTTGTCTACAACCCAGGAGGACATTAAAGAAATGAAGAAGATGGTTACTGACATACTAGATCAGAATGCAATTTTTGTTTACGGTAACGAACAAAAAGTTGAAGAGAATGCTGAATTATTTGGCAAGGTAATTTCTATTTCTGAATAAGTAATTATAACAAATAAAAAAGGAGCCTCCAGGGGCTCCTTTTTTATTATATCATTGTTATACTGAATACTACACAAATCACTTAAAGAATAAATTTTAAATTTAAACTGAAAGAATCAACCTTGGATCAGGACAAATACTCAACCATTTATCTGTTTCTGAGACATTACAAACACCCGGAAAATCACCTTCTTTATCCAGCATATCAGCAATTATCTGAAAATGCAAATGAGGAGGCCAGTTCCCATTCTCTTGTTCTTTACCTAAATGAGCAATTATAGCCCCTTTTTTAATTTTATCTCCCTTTGCTATATCAACAATCGAAGAAGTAGACAAATGACCGTATAAGGTGTAAAAAGTAATATTTTCGAGACGATGTTCTAATATTATTGTAGGACCATAATCGCCAAAATTTGCATTATTATTGAAACTGTGAATTGTTCCATCCAAAGGAGCAAAAACCGGCGTTCCGCTTTTACACCAAATATCAATACCCAGATGCAATGATCTTGCCTCTGCTCCATTACCAAAATGTTCACTCATTTGATATACCAACCTGTTTTCGGCATATCCGCCAATGGCAATATTCTTATTTACCTTATTTAATTGTGATTGAATGTATTGACCTAAAGATTCAGTAGATATTTGATTAAGACTTCTTAAATCCTGATTCTCAACTGACAAATCAAGTTCATATACATTCTCTGCATTTAAATTAAAAGGAAGAATATTTGAAAATGTCTTCCTGTATTTTTTAATAATATCTTCTAACAACACCATTTAAAATCATTAACTAAAAATTCACATAGCAATAAGTAAAGACCAATAAATCATTTTATTATATTTCAATAATCCCTGGGATCATCATTCACAATGGCATAATGATAATTATCTATCCATTCACCTCTGATTGGAAGTATTTTTCGTCGTAATCCTTCTCTTGTCATCCCTGCTTTCTCCAATACCTTTATTGACCGACTATTTTGAGAAGCCACACCAGCCTCTACTTTGTGTAAATCAAAGACATTGAATCCGGTTTTAACAAGTTCTCGGGCAACTTCTGTAGCATAACCTTTTCCCCAATGTGAAGGATGCAACTTATAATAGATTTCACCCAATTTAAACTTGTCGTTAGAAAGAAACATCCCTGACATTCCAATGAATTCACCAGTTTCCCTGATCACAATTTTCCAGGTATACGATCCTCTTGGTTTATTGCTTCTTGCTTTTATTATCGACTCAATCTGTTTTTTTGTTACTTCAACTGAATCAGGTATACCTAAGGTATTAAACTCATCTACCTCAGGTATAATATTCAACTGGTAGATATCTTCCAGATCATCCAACGAGATTTCTTCCAATAACAAGCGTTCTGTTTCAATCTTCAATAAATGGATTTCATTATACACATCCCAATTATTTGATTTCTTGGCTGTCAATGATTCAATGTGAAGTTTAAATACACTTACGGCATTAAATTGTCTTGAATCGAAAACAGAAACAGTATCTGAACCATTATGCTTCATAATGATGGCTAAAGCCTTCTCTTTCTCGTCATTATCAACTATAAATTCAACCTTTCCATAACCTATAATTGATCGATAAGCTGTTGACCATTTACAGACAAGCTCATTTTTAATGATTTCAGCCGATTCTTCAACTTCAAAACAAACTCCTGGATTGCTACTTAACAATTCAATTTTATGTCCCTCATTGGCACTATGCAAGTATAAATGGTCATTATCATATCCAAAGTTCATAGGAACTATATAGGGATACTCATCATCCATCATTGCCAACCGACAAATGGTTGAATTCTGAAATATTTCATCAATAATCTGTTTGTCCTTGATTGCCTGGTTAGTTTTTCGCATGGTTGTGTATCAGACTTGATCTATTGATTTGCACTATCTTTATGCAGCTTTACAATCCTGTTTACTTCGTTGATCAACAATGGAAAAGCAGGTTCTGTCATTCCATGGCCATAACCATCCAATTCGAATAAACGAGTATCCTTATGGCCAATAACCTTCATCATTCTCATCAAGTAGGCATTTTCTTCATATCTTCCTAACATTTCCATTTCTCTGTCACCTGTTATCAACAACAAAGGTGATGCATCTGCCCGCACATGATAAAGAGGTGCTAAACTATCTACAATGGCTTGTTCTCCTGGAATTCCTCTCTCAGCACGAACTGTGAAATGAGTAATTGTATGGCCACTAAATGGTATTAATCCTGCTATATTGTTAGCATCAACTCCATGTTTTGCCAAATATGACTTATCCAAACCCACCATACTTGTCAAATAACCTCCTGCCGAATGACCTGATACAAAAACAAGAGAAGGATCACCACCGTATGTTTCAATATTTTTCATTACCCAGGCTACTGCAGCAGCAGCATCATTAATATATTCAGGTGCTTTTATTTTAGGATAAAGTCTGTAATTGACTCCAATAACAGCAACATTCTTATCTTTTAAAGCTTGCGGTATTTCTTTGTTTCCACCGGTTAAACCACCCCCATGAAACCATACAATGGTAGCAAAACCCTTTAAATTCTCAGGATAATAAATATCTAAAACACAACGCTCATTTTTGTATGCATCGGCTTTGTTTTCGTCTTCAGAATAATAATGTTTGTTTAAATCAGTTTGATAAACGGTTTGTGCCATTACTGTCACACCGATCATAAATGTAAGAATGGTTAGTAAGTGTTTCATTTTTAATCTATCTATAATTATTTTGTTTAAATACATCTTGTATCAATAACACAGTCAAAAACTTATATTAAAATAAATCATCTTTAATGGTTATCAAAACTGTTTAAATGATCTTGTTTTAACTTTATAAAACTATTGAAATTTACTTTGTTATATTCGAAATTGACAATCATTTTTATAATACATTTTAATCATTTCTGATACTCATTAACAGGATAAACTGTTTTCGTGAAGTTAACAGAAAAAAAAGGCCCGGTAATACCGGGCTCTTAAATTAAGCTATTATTTATAAACTAAAATTCTTCTTCCATTCCTTCTCCATTATCTCCACCTCGTTTTCCACGTTTCTGAGCAAAATTATTTAAGCGATAAGATAATGTAAATGAAAACATGGGGGCATTACGCCTATTCTCGCTATAGTTATAAAAATCAGGATCTTCATTAATTCTAATCATTCGTCCCGTATTGAATACATCACGTACTTGTAAAACAGCTGATAGCTTTCGATCCATCATATCCAGCCTATAAGCTGCATTAATCATATATGAATCTTCATTTCTCCCCTGAGCTGTTACTGTAGCACTATTGTAGTTTCCATCTAATTGAAGCTGCATGTTTTTTCTAACCTTGAAAGTGTTGCTTAGTCGGCTACTCCAGTTAAATGAAGTTCTTTCAAAAGGTTGATCATTTTTAACACCTTCAATTCGATAATCATACAAATCACCCATAATATTGATTTCCCACCATTTGGTTAGAGGTGTATTAAACATTGCCTCTGCTCCTAAAGAATAATCGGTACCAACATTCATGAAAGATGTCAGCAAAATTCCATCAGCCCAAACTGTTTGAATACTCTCAACCTTATTATGTTTTACCCTGTAATAACCTTCTAATGATAATTGTGCTTTATTCCAGCTTTTCAGATATCCAACTTCATAAGCATCAATATATTCAGGTAACAAATCGGGATTTCCCCTACGAACATTAAACATATCTTCCCAGGTTACAAATGGTTCCAGATAGTAACCTCTTGGGCGATCAATTCTTCTTGAATAACTACCCATTATCTGATTATCAGATGGTAATTGATATGATAAATGTAACGTTGGGAAATAGTCCCAGCGATCAATTTTATAATTTTGATTATCACGCTTTGTAGTTATATCACGATAGGTATATTCACCTCTTAAACCTAACTGATACCCGAAATTACCATAAGTACCATTAAAAGTTGAATACAAGGCCATTATATTCCTATCATAATCGGTCAAATTACCTTTATCTGTTTGTTCAACAAAACCCCCACCTTGCCAGTTGTACAATTCAGTTTCATCCTGACTAATACTTCTACGACCTTGAAATCCTGCCTCGAGTCTCTTATCTCCTCCTAATGGTTTCACATAATCAAGACGCATCTCCCAACGTCCGGAAGGTCCAAATTCAGTTGTTTTTGTACCATCTGTTACAGTTCTTGAACCATCCTGTAAAAGGTTCTCAGAAGTATCATCTCCGTCTCTGTAGCGATAATTTAACTGAGCTGCAATTTCATGACCTTCTTGATCGAATTTATGGGTATAATTTGTGGTAAGTGAATAATAATTACCACCACGTTGGCCATTATTAAGACTTAATTCCTGCAATTCATCACTCTCATAATTATCAGCCAATACAATAGTGCGATAATCAAGTAATGAACTGTTTTCCATTTTAAAATCTCCCACTCTGAAACCGAAAGTAAACACATCATTATCTGTAATATCCCAATCAAAACCACCCCGTAATCCCATCATTCTGAACTCACGATCACTATCTCCATTGGATTTAACGATTGTTGTTGTATCATTATTAGTGGTACTGCGTTCACTGTAGCTGGATCCCGGAAATGGACGATAGTTATAATCACCGCCCAAGTTGAAATTAAATTTATTTTTACGGTAGTTTAATAGAAAATCACCTCCATACATACCAAATGAACCGCCTTTTAGGTTGAATAACCCTTGCACCCCTTGCATTCGATTTTTCTTGGTAACGATATTAATAATACCGCCTGTTCCATCTGGCTGGTACTTGGCTGATGGATTGGTGATTATCTCTATATTTTCAATTGTCGATGCGGGTATCTGTCGTAATACATCACTCGGATCCATCACAGTTGGTTTACCGTCAATTAAAACAGTGAATCCTGTACTTCCTCTAAGAGATACATTTCCTTCAATATCAACCCTTATGGATGGAACATTTTCAAGTACTTCTACTGCTGACAGAGAAGCCGAAGTCATTTGTTTACCTACTGATACGACTTTTTTATCAATCTTGTATTCAACACTCTGACGTTCTGAAACAACTTCTATTTCATCAATGGCAGTAGATGCCGTTCCTAATTCAATACTACCTAAATCTATAATGTCTCGGGCACTTTTAACAAAAACATCATCAAAACGCTTATTATCATACCCTAAGAATGATACCACAATATAAAATGAACCTGGTTTCAGACCTTTCACTTTAAATTCACCCTTTTCATCTGTAATGGTTCCGGTTACAACCGAATCGTCCTCTTTTTTATAAATGGCTACCGTTGCATATTCAATCGGAGCTTTCGACTTTCCATCATAAATTTTTCCTTTAACAACACCTTCCTTCTCAATTGATTCAGGACTTTCGGCCTTCATCAAAGTTGTGCTGAACAGCAATACTGTTGTTAACAGCAATACAATTCTTTTAATTCCCATTTTTCTTTCTTACTTAAATCACTTATTTGACCTATTGACGTAAAACGGTCTCATTTCCTTCGTACAAATGGTAAAAAAAAGACTAATCTTTTTGAAACACCACTTGAACATTTAATAATCAATGATTTGCTTTTACTATTATTTTTTAAGTTCACTACCAACATTTTCTGGTGGTTTCAAATAAAACAACAAATCTCTATCTTCGATCACAGAATTATTAAAATTAACATGGTTTTAACAAAGGACGAGCTGGAAAGATACAAACGCCATACAATCCTGCCAATGATTGGGGTGGATGGTCAGCAGAAGATTAAAAATGCGAAAGTACTGATTGTTGGAATGGGTGGACTAGGATCTCCGTTAGCAATGTATCTGGCTGCCTCTGGTGTAGGAACAATAGGTCTGGTTGATTTTGATAATGTAGACGTTTCTAATCTTCAACGACAGATTATTCATAAAACGTCTAATATTGGAAAACCAAAAACAGAATCGGCTCTTGAATCTTTAGTGGAGATTAATCCTCTTGTTAAAGTTAATTGCTTTAATGAAGGTCTTAGTTCCGCAAATGCTATCGATATTTTTACTCAGTACGATATTATTTGCGATGGTACAGATAATTTCCAAACGCGTTACCTGATAAATGATGCATGTGTCTTAACAGGTAAAATCAATGTATTTGGCTCAATCAATCAGTTTGAAGGTCAAATCTCAGTTTTTGGGGCTGATAAAGGTCCATGTTATCGCTGTTTATTTCCTGAACCACCTTCACCCGGCACAGTACCTTCATGTGCAGAAGCAGGTGTAATGGGCATTTTACCCGGCGTTATTGGAACAATACAGGCAACTGAGGTAATTAAACTTATTTGTGGTATTGGCACTCCACTTATTGGTCGCTTGTTAAATTACGATGCATTATCCATGCAATTTTACGAAGTGAAATTTTCCAAAGATAAGGACTGCCCTTGCTGCGGAAAAAATCCTACTATCACTGAATTGATTGATTATGAAAGTTTTTGTAATAGTCAGACAATAAAAGAAATTAATGCCATCCAACTAAAAGAACAAATCAAGAAAAAACAGATTCCAATTTTACTGGATGTGCGCGAGGACAGTGAAGTAGCCTTAGGTACAATTATTGGAAGTTTACATATACCAATGGGTGAAATACCAAACCGCCTGAGTGAAATACCAAAAAATAAGACAGTAGTGGTTTTTTGTCATTTAGGCATACGAAGCAAAAACGTCATTCAATACCTGCAAGATCATGGCTATCAAAATCTTGTAAACCTAAGAGGTGGTATTGATGCCTATCAATCTTTTTAGAAATAAAGTATTACTTAAAACTTTTTGCTAACGAATAAAACTAGTCCATACCTTATCTTCCCGGGCTGGCAATTGATTTTTACTTGCATTCACAGCTTTGATGAGAAAGGCCATATTCTTGCCTAAAACACGTGCTATCTGCACTCCTTCTTCGTCTTTCAATACTTCACCCGGACTACCTCCATGTAAAACATTCCAATAGTTTGCAGTTGGTATAAACATTTCACTGTATTGCAGATAATGATTCAATGATTGAAAGGCCTGCATACCTCCTGTGCGTCTCACAGTAACAACTGCCGCACCTACCTTATGACGAAATAAGCCTCCGTTAGCACCAGCGACATAAAATGCTCTATCAAGAAATGATTTCATTGTACCATTCAGATCGGCATAATAAACAGGAGACCCCAACAAAATCCCATCTGCTTCTTTCATCTTTTGAATGAAATTATCAACTTCGTCGCCCTTTATAATACATTTTTCATCTTGTCGCTTAAAACAGGCTCCACAACCAGTACAACCTTTAATATCCTGTGATCCAACCTGTAGTATCTCCACTTCAATTCCTTCATTCTCCAATTCTGCTTTAACAATTTTTAGAGCATGGGCTGTGTTTCCGTTTTTTCGTGGACTACCATTTAATGCAACTACTTTCATAAGTTTTTATTTCTTCTATGTTAGATTGAATCTATCTGATAAATACATACAAATCTCGAAGTTTTAAGCTTCAAATAAAAGAATATTGATGTATATCATCACACTATTTTAATACAGTTTATCACTTTAAAACAAAACGATTATTTTCAAAATGGTGAATACCTTACAAACAATGGTTAATCTTTCAGAATGTTAATTGAATAGCAAAGGTTTACATAGACATTCTTTTTAAACGAAACATTTTGCAAAGAATGAATGTAAGTTCAATTCCTGTTCAAAACACGTCTAATACAGAAAGCTAGATTCAATAAACTACAGTTTGACTTTTATACCAAACGGGAAAAATGTCAAAGCATAGAAGTGATCAAAATTATTAACATTCATAGGTGAATAATACACGCGATTAACCGGTAATATTGCAATCAATGGTGATGCTTCAATATACATTCGCTTCGATAATTTGATGCTTATTGTTATGCTGGCATTAGCACTTATGCCGAACTTATCGTGATTATCCCAGTTATTATGCAAAGCTCCAAATCCAACTCCTGCTAACCAGAATAATTGATCACTCGCCACTTTTAATTTGTAATATCCATTAATGCTTAATAAACTCAGGTTATTGTTGAGTTCATACATTTGATCGGTCAAAAAAAACCCTAAATGACTTGTATGTTCATAAGAAATACCATAATACCAGTTATTCTTAATCTGCTTTTGATATTCAAAAAAAGTGCGAACTCCTAATGAATTGTAACCATCAATTATTAAACCACTTTGAAAAGCAAGATAATCATCTTTAATTTCTGATTGTTCAACCTGACAATAAGAATTGATTCCAAATAAATTAAACAATAATAAAAAGGTCAAGGGTCTCATTTTACAGATTTATATAATAATTATTTAAACAAATATAATTGTTTAATAAGAATATCAATAAGGAAAGTATTAACTGAAGATATATTAAATCTCAAAAAAAAGCCCTGACTAACATCCGTTAATCAGGGCCATTACATTGAGTATTAAAATAGTCTCAAATGATCTTCTATTTTATCTTCTCCTTAAACAACTTCTTAAACTTGTCCATTTTAGGAACTATTACGGCCCTACAATAAGGTTGATTACTATTGTTTGCAAAATAATCCTGATGATAATCTTCGGCAGGATAAAATACAGAAAAAGGACTCACTTCTGTTACAATAACCCGGTCAAAAATATGCTCTGCATCCAATGATTTAATAACCAAATCTGTTGTTTCTTTTTGTTTTTCATTGTGATAGAAAACAACAGATCTGTATTGTGTTCCAACATCAGCACCCTGTCGATTTAGAGTAGTAGGATCATGTGTGGCAAAAAATACTTCCAGTAGATCTGCAAAAGATATTAAATCCGGATCAAAAGTGATCTGAATTACTTCAGCATGTCCGGTTAAACCACTACAAACGTCTTTATAAGATGGATTCTTTACTTCTCCTCCACTATAACCCGACTCAACCATACTCACTCCTTTTAGCTGAGAAAAAACCGCTTCTGTACACCAAAAACATCCTCCTCCGAACGTAGCTGTCTCTTGTGCCTGTATTGTCATTGCTATTATAATTGTTATTGCAGTTAGTAATGTTTTCATAAATAAAACTTTACAGAAAAACACCTCTACTTGTTATTTGTTTACATCAACTTAATTTATCAAGTTATAATGATCTTTGCTGTTCTCAAACAGTTGTGGCATCATTAAATACCCTCCAATAATTTCCACCACCGATAAGCATAATATCGTTTTTCTTAAACCCTAATTTTATCAATTCATCCACAACAGTATAATAGAATCCTTGTTGATTTCCATTCCAACTTTCGTTGGTTTTTTGTCCATATCTATTGTTACTTTGTATG
Organism: uncultured Carboxylicivirga sp.; assembly: GCF_963674565.1. Lineage (NCBI taxonomy): Bacteria > Pseudomonadati > Bacteroidota > Bacteroidia > Marinilabiliales > Marinilabiliaceae > Carboxylicivirga > uncultured Carboxylicivirga sp. The sequence goes on along the minus strand of NZ_OY771430.1, from coordinate 1,211,066 downwards.
GATGGTGCCATTTTGGTATCAGTTCCAATACACACATGATTAATGCCAACTGTATCAACCATTGCTTCAATATTTTTGGCATATTCAGCAGGATTTTCAGCCAAATGTGTCCATACCCCAATAACGCCTCCTGCATCGGCTACCTTCTTGGCTTGTTCTTTACTGATCAAACGTGGCATCATCATCTGAGCCATTCTGGTATCATTACCTAATTGAGTATTTAACCCGGTATGTGAAATAATAATTGGTTTTGTTGAAACAGATAATGCATCATCAATAGCTTTATTACTGCAATGAGTGAGGTCTACCAAAATACCTAATTTATTACACATCTTAATTATATCTTTACCATATTCTGTGAGACCATTATATTGATCCGGTTCTGTATAAATATCACCAACGGGAGGTGCAGTTTGGTTATCATGCATTAAACCTAAATGTCTAAGACCTCTGTCATATGCCACCTTAATCCTATCCATTTCACCTTCAATAAAATGCGCTCCTTCAACCGACTGAACAACAAAAACCTTATTATTTTTCCAGGCCTTTACTACATCAGAATAACTTAAAATCCTTTCCATCTTATTTTGCAACAACATTGCATCCATTTCATCTAAACTGGTAAGAAAGCGCTGAAATGCCTCACCTTCAGATTTTAAATTTGGCCTGTCTACACAAAATGTCATACAAATGGCACTTAGACCAGAGGCTTTCAATTGCTTTGCCAGTTCGTAATTAGAGGCAGCAAATTGACTACGATCAAATGGAACATCCATATGATTATGTGCATCAATACCCATTGAGTCCGCTACTATCTTTTCAACATTGGTTGATGAATTAGAAAAAGCCCAACCTGTATATGGCTTCAGTAAATATATGGTGCCTAATCCGGCTAATGAGATAAGGAATTTTCTTCTTGTCAAATCATTGTTAATACTCATATTTTAACCCTTTTGAATATTTTAGTATTATAAGATATTTTTATGCTTTTATTGACGTATTAATCTATTCTTTTCCTTCGCAGTTGTCAATTAAAATTTATTATTATTTCAAAGGCTTAGATAAATCATTGAATAAAAAATTCAATTTCAATCGCCAATTACCTTTTTAAATTATCATATCAACAATGATAGATGTTCATTCCACAGCTTTTTGTACTTTTGACAAACCAAGAATTAAGTATATTATGAGCGGATATCCACCATTGGCTGAAAGAATGAGGCCTCAAAACCTTGATGATTACATTGGACAAAAACATCTGGTTGGCAATGGAGCCGTACTGCGTAAGATGATAGACAGAAAAGTTATATCATCTATTATTCTTTGGGGACCTCCGGGTGTTGGTAAAACTACTTTGGCTCGAATTATTTCCAAAACACTGGAAAGACCATTTTATGTACTGTCAGCTATTAATTCGGGTGTTAAAGATGTGCGTGAAGCTATTGATAAAGCCCGTAAATCGAGGTTTTTCAGTTCGCCCTCTCCTATTTTGTTTATTGATGAAATTCACCGCTTCAGCAAATCACAACAGGATAGTCTGCTGGGTGCCGTAGAAGAAGGTGTTGTCACACTAATTGGTGCAACTACCGAAAATCCATCGTTTGAAGTTATTTCGCCGCTTTTATCTCGTTGTCAGGTATATGTTCTCAAAGCATTGGAGAAAGAGGACCTGCTGGATCTGGTAAACAGGGTATTAACCAAAGATATTTTACTGAAAGATAAAAAGGTAAACATTGAAGAAGATAATGCCTTACTTCGCTATTCAGGTGGTGATGCCCGTAAAATGTTGAATATTTTAGAACTGGTAACCAATGCTGAGATCAACAAGGATGAAATACTCATTAACGATGAACTGGTAACAAATCATTTGCAACAAAACCCTGCCCAATACGATAAAAACGGAGAGATGCATTACGATATCATCTCAGCCTTTATCAAGTCAATCAGAGGAAGTGATCCTGATGCTGCAGTTTATTGGCTGGCACGTATGGTAGAAGGTGGCGAAGACCCAAAGTTTATAGCCAGAAGGCTCATCATCTCAGCATCGGAAGATATTGGCTTGGCTAATCCAAACGCTTTATTATTAGCAACTAACTGTTTTGATGCAATAAATAAAGTAGGTTGGCCTGAATCGAGAATCATTCTTTCGCAAACAACCATTTATTTGGCCACCAGCGCAAAGAGTAACTCAGCATATATGGCAATAAACGATGCTCAGGCACTGGTTAAGCAAACCGGTAATTTGCCTGTTCCGCTGCATTTACGAAATGCACCAACAAAGTTGATGAAAGAATTAAATTACGGCAAAGAATACAAGTATTCTCATGATTATCCTAATAACTTTGCAGCGCAGGATTTTATGCCTGACGAAGTCAAGAATCAACAATTATACAAACCACAAAAAAATGCCCAGGAAGCAAAAATTGATGAACGCATGAAGTTTTTGTGGAAAGATTATAAGTAAGTTAATTAGTTAATAGGCAGAAGGAAGTAGATTAAAAAATAAGTTTAAAGTATCAACATTGAATTTTGGTATAATCAATAAGTATGATCATCATGTTTTCTAATATCTAATGAGTTATATAGATTAAATAAAAATGTGGATCAGACATGGCTAGTGACTTATAAACGTTAACTATAAGCAAATGAATATTAGACAAAAAGCTATAGCTTTAAATTGAAATAATAAAAAGATTAAGACAACAACAATAAAACCATGGATATAAATAAAATACCTCGCATAAAGCACACCGACAGCGGTAATTTCTTCTTACTGGCTGGCCCATGTGCAATTGAAGGCGAAGAAATGGCCTTACGTATTGCTGAAAAAGTGGTGAGTATAACCGATAAACTAAAGATCCCTTATATATTCAAGGGATCATACCGAAAAGCAAATCGCTCACGCATCGATTCTTTTAGTGGTATTGGTGACGAAAAGGCTTTGAAGATCCTTCGGAAAGTAAGTGAGACATTCGACATTCCAACTGTTACAGATATCCATGCTGCTAATGAAGCAGCCATGGCAGCCGAATATGTTGACGTTTTACAAATACCAGCCTTCTTATGCCGTCAGACAGACCTGTTGATTGCTGCTGCTGAAACCGGTAAAGTAGTGAATATTAAAAAAGGTCAGTTTTTAAGTGCTGAATCAATGGTGTTCGCTGTTAATAAGGTAAAAGATTCAGGTAACAATCAGGTTATATTAACTGATCGTGGAAACATGTTTGGTTATCAGGATTTGGTGGTTGATTATCGCGGTATACCAACCATGCAAAAATTCGATGTTCCTGTTGTATTGGATATAACCCACTCGTTGCAACAGCCTAACCAAAGCAGCGGTGTTACAGGTGGAAAGCCAGAACTGATTGAAACAGTTGCCCGTGCAGGTATAGCAGTTGGAGCTGATGGTTTATTTATTGAAACACATTTCGATCCGGCAAATGCCAAATCAGACGGAGCAAACATGCTTCATCTTGATCTGCTTGAAGGTTTGATGACAAGATTAACGGCCATCAGAAAAACAATAAACGAATTTTAGATTTCCAAGGGACTTGTTAAAGTCCCTTTTTTCTTGCCAATTTTCAGTACAAATCAATTATTACTAACGGTTCAGCCTTGATGATTTGCAGAAATTACCACTTATTAATCAATCCTACCATATTCTTGGAAGAATTACTTTATTTTATATAATCTGTACTTTAAAAGTTGATTTTCTACTTTCTGCCTGATTTACATAGTAAAAACCAATTCGCCAATCACTAAAATCACTGGTAATTTGAGTTTACAAACTTAAAAGCCAGAGTCATGAAAATTGCAGCATTATTATTGGTAAACTCAATGTTAATCTTTGGTTTTACCTCAGAATCGTTTAATGAACCCAAATGGATTAGCAGCGGAAATGAGAATGGAATTCATTTATATGAAAGATGGATTCATGTGAATGATCAATTAAAAGTCAGAGAACGCAGGGGAGAATTTATTTCTCATTGTTCACTTCTTGATGCAGAAATGTTTCTAAAAGATTATACAACCTGCACACAATGGATGAAAGGCATCAGTAAAGCTGAACTTTTAACTCAAAATAAAGATCAGCTTATATATTTTGTAATTTCTCTGCCATGGCCGTTTAAAAACCGTGATTTTATAGCCAGGTATTTATGCCAACGAGTAGATGCCAAAACATGCATTATTAGACTTAAAAATGTAAACAACTACCCACTTATCAACGATAAGTATATTCATATAAAAGATTACAGGGCCTCATGGTTAGTTGAGCAGATATCTCCAACTACCTGCAGAATTACCTTTTGTACCTTTTCAAGTGAGCCTCCTCTTTTCCCTCAATGGATGCAGGATCCTGTTTTGAAAAAGCTATTCTTTAAGAATCTTGATAGATTAAAAAACATTTTAAATGAATTAAACCAGAAAACTTTAACATCATGAAACCAAAAGTAGCTATTATCACAGGTGCGTCGAGTGGATTGGGTATGGCTTTTGCTTTTCAATTGGCTAAACAAGGCTATAATCTGTTTTTAACCGGACGAAGAATAAAAAGATTACAAACCATTAAAGATCGTTTGGAGAGCTTTTATCATATTAAGGTTAATATATTTATTTCCGATTTTACCAAATCAAGCGACTTATATCAATTAATTAAAAAAATTGGTCAACTACCTAATGTTGACTTACTGATAAACAATGCAGGTATTGGATGTCAAAATAATTTCTACGAAGATCGTTATCAAAACCAGGAAAAGATGCTTAAAGTGCATATTACAGCGTCAACCAAACTGATACATTCAGTAGTTCCAATCATGAAAAAACAAGGTTCCGGATCTATCATTAATGTAGCATCACTTTCGGCATTTATGCCTGCTTCATTGAGTTATTTTTATAGTTCCAGCAAAGCATTTTTAGTCAGTTTATCGGAATGTATGTATATGGATTTAAAACCTCATAATATTAATGTGCAGGTCTTATGTCCGGGTTTTGTAAAAACACAATTCCATCAACGACAAGGAATCTCCAGGCAAATTGGATGGCTGGAAGAAAAACTACTTTGGATGAATAAGCAAAGGGTTGTAAAATGTAGCCTTAAACAACTCAATAACAATCAACCTATATGTATACCCGGTACTTTAAACTATCTGATCTATATTTTATCTGGTCTTGTACCGCGCAGATTGTATTATTTTATTTCGGAACAAAAATCAAAGAATTTAAGAAATTCAACGCCATTATTGGCTTAGTCACGATTTCTATTTAAACTACTATTTTAATGTTTAAAGCTTATGCAATAATTTAAATTGGTCAATGGCACCGGTTAGCTTATTAAAAAACCTGTTTCGCTCCTTCTCTCCGACTTTACTGATCATGTTTGATTTTGAGATAAGCGTTTTATGCAGACCTGATACGGATTGGCAGAATCCAATATCTGAACACCCTAACAAACCCAAAACATTGTAGGTTAAAAAAGTACGCTGCTTATCATTGGTGGTAACAAAAATGGTATTATCATTCAAAATTATTTCATTCTCGTATAAAGTATACGTATTTTCAATTCCATGATCAGGATGCCCATCTAAGAATTTCATTCCTAATTCAGCCTGTTTTCGATTGTGATTCAACCATTTTTCAATAGAATTCACTAATTTAATAAGGTCATCTTTGGTATCGAAATAACCCGAAATCCAGTAGTAATCAATTTGCCGAAGTAAAATTCTAAAAGTATCCTCATTCCATAACTCAGTGGTTGGTATTTTCAGAACCAAAGTTGCTATTTTTCGACATTTTTCTATTATCTCGTTATCGATAAACGAAATAGAGAATTTCTCATTTTCTTTTCCTCTGACATTAAAAAGTGTCTTTTCCCAGAAGAAGAACTTAAACGCAACAATCTCAGGAAACTGAAAATATTGAAAGATAGGTGGATCCTTGGCAACATAAACAATGTGCTTTTCTTCAAAAGTAATGATGTTAAGCAGGTTATTATAGATGAAATCAAGCCACTGATGTTTATCAAAACTACCGGGACCAACATGGTATTGATCAAAGGTGAGATAACCCTTTTTCTGAGGAATAAACTGATCAAGTGAACAATTATAATGACGACATAATTTTACAGCTTCATCAAGACTTAATGGTTTCTCACCTCTTATTCTGCGATATGTACTGTCAACACTTATATCCAGAACTTCAGATACTTCCTGAGCCAGTGATAAATGATCGGCAAGTATATTTTTAATATGATTAAATAACCTGACTTGTATATTTCCCTCTACCTGCATGTATTAAAGTTACATTCAAATATACAGATTATCAATACATAAGTCCTTTACATATACATGAACACAAAACTCACATCAAAAAAAAATGCCCTCGTGAAAGGGCATTTGAAATATCTGATGATTGCTTATTTCTTATAGTACTTTAATGCTTCCGCCATATATGCATTCAGGTCTTTGATTCGGGTTTCGTCAGAAGGGTGAGTACTCATCCATTCAGGTGGTGCAGCTCCTCCCATTTCTGACATACGTTGCCAGAATGGTACTGCTTCATTTGGATTATAACCTGCCATTGCCATAAAGATTAAACCCATTTTATCAGCCTCTGTTTCATGTGTGCGTGAGAAAGGTAGCATAAATCCATACTGAGAGCCTAAACCAAAAGCAGCCAAGGCTATTTGTTGTGTCTGTTCAGGCTTTTCGCTTATAGCAACAGAAAGTGCTGCACCTCCTAGTTGTACACCCAATTGCTGACTCATTCTTTCGTTTCCATGCTTGGCAACTGCGTGAGCAATCTCGTGCCCCATTACAACCGCAATACCCGTTTCATCCTTACAATAAGGTAAAATACCGGTATAAAAAACCACTTTCCCACCAGGCATACACCAGGCATTAGGTGTTTCGTCTTCAACCAAATTAAATTCCCATTCAAAACCGGAAATCTGGCTTGAATAACCATTATCAGACATATATTTCTCCACAGCAGCAGATATTTTCTGTCCTACCTTTTTAATTAAAGCTGTTTTTTCAGCATCTGTCGATACTTTATTTTCCTTTAGAAACTCCTCATACTGGGTAAAACTCATTGACATCATCTCAGAGTCTGACACCAGGTTTAATTGCTTACGACCGGTAATAGGAACTGTAGCACATGCAACTACAATACCCAATAAAAGGACAGAACTTACTACTACCTGCCATTTTTTTAAAAGTTTTATCATTTCTTCATTAATTAAGTTAGATCTACTTGTAAGGAATATTGCACTAAATTAATTGAGAATATTTAATCTTACCTTATTTAAAACATTTAATTACTCAACAAAACATAAAAAAGGGTGAATATGTTTCAATGCATACTCACCCTTTTTCTATAATATTTAATGGATCTTAACTATTTAAATGAATAGGTTTACATTAGATTTTTCAGCTTCTTCGAGGTAATTAGCAACTCCTCCGATATTCACTCCATCAATTAATTCTTCTTGTTTCACTCCCATAACGTCCATACTCATCTGACAAGCTATCAGGTTGATGCCCGAAGAAACCGCATTTTGAATCATTACCTCTAAAGAATCAACTTTCTTATCTTTCATTCGTTTTTTCATCATCTTGGCACCCATTCCTCCCATATTCATATTTGAAAGTTTCAAATCGCCACTGTGTTTAGGCATCATGATATCAAACATTTTATCCATCACACCTTTTTTCACTTTTGGCTTATTAGGTTTTTTAATCACATTTAATCCCCAGAAAGTGAAAAATATGGTCACTCTTTTACCCATAGCTGCTGCTCCATTTGCAATCACAAACGAGGCCAGTGTACGATCCATATCATCGCTAAAAACAATCAGGGTTTTATTATCACCTTTATCCTGAACTGAAAAACCTTCTTTCAATACATCGTTTTTACGGATAATAGCAGTGATCTCACCATTTTCCTTTTCACGGGTCAACAATTCATTACCCGTTACCTTGCACCAAGAAGCTACATCGTTATAAAAACCGGGATCACTTGCCTTAATCATTAATTGTCCTTCAGTTGGAAGTTTGTCCATTTCGGACTTAAGTTTCATAATAGGACCCGGACATTGCAAACCACATGCATCTACTTCTAAAATATCAGTTTTAATGGTTGGCATTTTTGTAATGGTTTGGGCCTGCATAACTTCAGCATTCTCATCGCACTGGATTCTGTTATCCTGTGGTTTAATTGCATTATTATAAACCTTTAAACCTCCAGACAGATTATATACTTCATCATATCCGTTCTGGCGAAGTATACGGGCTGCCAAATAACCTCTAAGTCCAACACCACAGTACAATACTATTTTCTTATCCTTTGGTATTCTGTGAAGATTAGTTCGAATTGCATCTATCGGAATATTAATAGCTCCCTCAATCGCACCTAAGGCAAATTCATCTGCTGTACGCGTATCAATTAAAGTAACTTCATCCAGTTCAAGTTTATTTAATTCATAGGCTGACATAGGTTTGAATAATCCACGAATAATATTTTCAGCATTAAAACCAGCCTGATTAACCGGATCTTTAGCCGAACTAAATGGAGGAGCATAAGCATGTTCAATCTCCTGTAAATCGTAAATACTTCCTTCATTCTTAATAATGGTAGCCAAAATATCCAGACGCTTATCAACTCCTTTGTAACCTACAATCTGAGCACCATACAAACGACCTGTAGTAGAGCAAAACGAAATTTTTGTACTCATTTGCATGGCTCCAGGATAATAACCTGCATGCGAACCATTATTTACGATGGTTGATTGGTAATCTATTCTTGCAGCTTTCAGGCTCTTGTCTGCCAGACCTGTGATACCTGCTGTTAAATCAAATACTTTAGCAATGGCTGTACCAATTGAACCATTGTATTTTTTTGTATGACCAAACGTTAGATTATCGGCCAGTATTCGACCTTGTTTGTTTGCAGGACCAGCTAAAAATGCCAGGCTGGGCTTTTTCGAAATCTGATGAGGGAATTCAATACTATCTCCAACCGCATAAATATTTTCATCGGATGTTTGTAAATATTCATTAACCCAAACACCACCCGTTTGACCAATTTTCAAACCAGCTTCTTTTGCCAGTTTACTATCCGGACGAACACCGATTGATAAAATTATAAAATCAGCAGAAAGAATATCTCCATCTGCCAGGCAAACATCAATATTTCCTTTATCATTATCTCTGAATGCTTTAACAGCATTATCGAGATATAAACCTACATTATTATCCTTAAAATGCTGATGTAAAATGGCTGCCATTTCCGGATCAAGCATATTCATAACCTGAGGAGCCGCTTCAACAACCGTAACATTTAATCCTCTGTGATGAAGATTCTCTGCCATTTCTAGGCCTATAAAACCAGCTCCAACCACAACTGCAGTTGCTGGTTTTGTATCATCTACGAATGCTTTAATTTTATCTGTATCTTCTACATTACGCAGCGTAAATATATTTGGATGATTGATACCTTCAATTGGTGGTATAATTGGCGATGCACCAGGTGACAGGATCAATTTATCGTATGAAAGTTCATAGGTTTCACCTGTCTTAAGATTATTAACTTTCACCTTTTTTTCTTCAGCAATTATTGCTGTAACCTCTGAATAAATTCGAATATCAATATTAAACCATGCATTAAAGCTTTCCGGAGTTTGAACCATCAGGTTCTGACGGTCTTTGATTACACCACCAATATAATAAGGTAAACCACAATTAGCATATGAGATATGTGGCCCTTTTTCCAGCATAATTATTTCTGCATTTTCATCAACTCTACGCAGACGTGCAGCTGTTGTAGCTCCACCTGCTACTCCTCCAATAATTACATAAACTTTATTCATGATTCTATATATTGAATTTTTTCTGTATTTGAAGCAAAGAAACTAAAAGTTTATATATCTACTTATTTAGATAGTTATAAAAAATGTTAATTATTACACACAATCAACATAACACACTGTATAACTGCATAATAAATTAAAGATAAAAAGCACTAATATTTAATTTTAAGCTATTTGATTCCGTATTAAATTTTAATCCAAACTATTTCTATTTTTGACACTCGAAAAAGTAGATAACAAATGAACAACCTTGTAAAAAGCCATCTTAAACTCCATTTTGTGGTTCTATTGTATGGTTTTACTGCTATTTTGGGCAAACTAATCAGTTTACCTGCACCACAACTTGTTTGGTACAGAATGCTTATTGCAGCAATCATACTGGGCATTTTCATGCGTGCCAAATCAATTCCATTTTCTATTGGCAAAAAGAATATTGCAAAGATTATGGGTATTGGCGTTGTTGTTGCATTTCATTGGATTACTTTTTTCGGAGCAGTAAAAATTTCTAATGTTTCGGTAACATTAGGGTGTATGGCCTCAACCACTCTATTTACCAGCTTTTTGGAGCCCATTGTTTTTCGCAAAAAAATAAAATGGATTGAAGTATTGATTGGTCTGATTATAATTAGTGGCTTATACCTGATATTTCAGTTTGAACTAGGTTATATAAAGGGTATTATAACAGCCTTAACGGCTGCTTTTCTGGCAGGTCTGTTCACAGTACTAAACAAGGTGTTCATTGATGAGCAACATCCGGTAACCATTAGTTTTTACGAGATGCTCAGTGGCTTTATTAGCATAACTTTATTCTTAGCTTTTACAGGCACTTTTAACGGCCAAATGGTTAAACCTACTGGCTGGGATGTTGTTTTTGTTCTTATTCTTGGCATTGTTTGCACAGCTTATGCCTTTGTTACAGCTGTTGATGTGATGAAAGTTCTATCGGCATATACGGTTGTGCTTGCCATTAATATGGAACCTGTTTATGGTATCTTAATGGCTTTCTTTATTTTCGGATCAAGTGAATTTATGTCTGCCGGATTTTATATTGGCACACTTGTAATTCTTTTAGCTGTATTTATTCACCCGATACTAACAAGACAAAGCAAAAAGAGAGAATAATATATCCAGTATCATTCTCTCTCAAAGTATTTTGTAAATATTCGTTATCTGTCGCGAAGCGATAACATTGGCTTATCTTTAAATCCTTTGGAACCAAAAACAAGGTTCATTCCAAACATAACAGAAGCGCTCTGCATATCACCAAATATTGGAATATCATTTCCATCAATGGTATAATTTCTATAATACAGAGGTATCTTATCAACCATCATATAAATCTGTAATGGTCCGATAAAACTTGACAAACCAAAACCCACATGACTTTTACCTCTTATGTCGACATTATAATTTACTGAAGTAGCCAATCGATGATAAAGATTCAGGTTAGCAGACACATTAAAATCCTGTCTGAAAAAATCTTTATGAAAAATGCTTCGTGATAAAAATCCTAAAGAGAATACATGATTGACATTATACTCCGCTCCCATATATAACACAGGACTTAAGCCGGTTCTGAAAGAAAGAGGATCGTGAGTAATATTTACACCTGCCAGCAAGGAATCTACTATATCTTCAGAAATTTTGCTTCCATTATCAATTACACTGGTATCAATTAATGCACCCTGGTAACTATATGAACCACGCGCTGATAATGAATTAAGATTATCCTTCCACTTAATAGCTCCTAAATCGTTTAAAGCAGCTGAAAAAGACCATTTATCGTCTAACTCATAAACTGCACCAAAATCAAATGCAATTCCAGGATTGGTAAATGACAAAGCATTATTTAAGAAATAATCAGAATCAACATCCTGCATTTCAATGTCAGAAGGAACACCATCTTCGTCATATTCTATCTCTTCAACTCCGGGAATTGAAGTCATGATATCGGCATTAGCAACCAAGTCATATGATGTACGTGAAGTATGTATGGTAAAGTCTGTAAAGTCTGTTTTAGAAGCCGCAACACCAAACAAAGGTTTTATGCGGGCTGCAACAGTAAGCTTATCATTTATAGATCTGCTGTAACTAAAAGCAAATTCGTGATAGATAGCGTTTTCGATATTTAATCCATTCAGACTAATGGTAGTATTATCAGGAGTTCCATTCTCTAACAACACAAAAAATCCTTTAGGTAAACCATAATTCATGCTAACTTTCTCGCTAAATGAAAATGTGAAATATCCATTTCTTGTGCGAAAGCCAAACATCAATGGAATTATCTGCTGATCCATTCTCAGGTTAATACCATCTCCTATTTTATTATAAAGTTTACTGTAATCATATCCATCATTCAAAGGAGACAAAGGAATTCCATCAGAATTTAGCTGAATAAAATCAACTAATGGAATATCACTCTGAAACGATGCTAATGAATTAACCATAGGTATACCTATAAAAAAATTAGGTCTTGGTTCTTTTGCCGGATTTATCAAAACACTTTGTGGTGTATTCTTTAAATAATACAACGACATTGGCGCTTGGCCAAGCATTGATACAGAGCCACAAAATAGAGAAATGATAAAAATATATTTTAATAATATTGATTTCATATTAATGACAAGATTTGAATTTGGTTGGTGCAAAACTGTTTATTAGTTTACTAGTCATTTGGAATATTACCATTAATTTCTGCTGACAAAACGATCTTTAAAACATTATCATTGAAAATTTTAATATAACCGTTATTTTCGGCCCCGTAAGAAACTCCTTTGGTTTTAAGTACCAGATACTTCATATCCTGATCTCTGAATTTTTGTATCTGTTCTTTATCAAGTGTCAGAATTATTTCACTGTACACAGTTTCACTCACATAACCATTTTCATCAGGAACTGCTGAAGCAATATTCTCGCCCGGACTCTTAATCAAATAATCAATGTCAATGTCATTTCCGTCTTTTGCAACTACACTTTCAAGGGTAATTTCAAAAGGAAGACCATTATAAACGTCAAGAAACAGGTTTATATGATCCAGAGCATCTGTTAAATCTGAATCCCCAAATTCTTCGTTAAAATCCAGATCTAATGTGTCTACTCTTTGATAATCTTCGGCTTTGAAATGAAGAGGAAAAATAATTCCCAGATCGGCTTCCAGCTGATTATAGTGATGAAAAAAGTTTACTGTATTAGCATTTCCTTCCGGATTCGTTGTGGCAGTCATTTTAGTTGTCACCCAGTTTGGAAGTTCATCGATTATGGTCAGAATATTTGAATTGGTTTTATCATATTCAAACTTCTGCTCTGATGAAATTACGGGTTGTGCATAGGTTGCAGATTCAATACTCAAAATATTATTGGCTAATTCCAATTGCTTTGGTAGTGATCCATCCTTTGAAAATACTATACTATCCAGTTCAATATTAAACGGACAACCAACAGAATTTTTAGTATTAACATCAACATATACATTTGCCAGCTCAACAGCATCATAGACTTCATTGGCATCAAAAACGTCAAATTCCATTGAGTCTAATAGTGTTTCGGAATAATTACCGAAATATCCAAAGGTTACTTCAGCAATAAGATCATTCATTCCAAAATCTACACCTATTACTCCAGCTCCCGGTGAATTTGGAAGGTCAATATTAATATTTGTAATCAAGGTCACATAACTCGAATCAACTCCTGTACTAAATTGGATTTTATAATCATCCAGATTAAAGGATTGTGGAGTAAATTCATTTATGTTTGAAGTATAACTAAAAGAATTTCCTGAGGGAGTATAAAGTTCCGGTATTTCAAAGGTAATCGTTCCGGTTGAACCTGCAGGATAATTCAGATTATCAATATTTAACAGCCCACTTTCAAGATATACACTGTCGTAACGAGCTTCTGGTCGTTCATTTAAGACATATTTATTAATTATTGTCTGACTAACATTATTGGACCCTTGTGTTCCACTATTTGCAAATGGCAAAGCAATGGAATAGTTTACATTATTAAGATCTACAATACTCTCCAATTCCATTTCGAAGGTCTCGTAGTACTTTCTAACAATCAGGCCATCCTCTTCAATACTAAGGTAATTAGACGTATCAACCTTCTCAACTAATGCACCCATCGTAAAATAAACCTGCGCCAGGGGAATACTTACTCCATAATTTCTATCAGGATCAGGCATCTTATCCAGATCAATAGTTTCCTTTTTACAAGCTCCAAATAAGATTAGAGCTGATAAAAATGGTATTTTGAAATATTTTAAGTTCATAATCTTTCGTTTATTCAATTACTTTGATTTCTACCCTTCTGTTCTGAGCCCTACCTTCTGGTGTTGTATTATCTGCAATAGGTTGGTCAAAACCATATCCCATATAGGTTACACGTTCTGTTTCCACACCTTTTGATAAAAGATAATTTCTTACTGTCAAAGCCCGTGCTTTAGATATTTTTTTATTCACAGAAGCCGATCCAACATTATCAGTATGCCCTGAAACTTCAATTCTCACATCTTTATTCTCGATCAGTAGATTTGCTAGCTTGTCAAGTTCAACAAATGATGAGGGTTTAAGAGTTGATTTACCAGTGTTGAAGAGAATATTTTCAACCACAATCTTAGCTCCCGATTTCATCTTTTTCAGGGTAAAATCCCTAATAATCAGCGTTGAATCACTCTTAAATTCATGAGTATCATTCATAAAGAAATATCCTTCAGCGTCAACCTGTAAAATAAACGGACCTGCTTCCTCAACTTTCAGAGTATATTTTTTTGAAATTGAATCCAGCTCACTAAACGCAAAAGGTTTTTCCTCTCCTGGTCTCGTAAAGCTAACCCTACCGTTAATTGGCTCATTACTTTCTTCTTCGTAAATATTACCCGTTAAATAGTATAAAATTTTATTTGGTTTAAGCTGAATATACTTTTGCTGTTTATCACCAGATACCTTCTTCAGTTCCAGTATTTCTTCTTTTGAATAATAATCTTCAGACGAAACAATTAAGTTAAAAGTCATTTTGTCTTCAACCGTCAGGCTGTATGCTCCTGTTTCGCTGTTTGATACAGTACTATATAAAATGGTGGTATCAATTTCAGACCTTAATTCAATTTTTGCCTGAACCGGATCACCTGTTTTAATATTGTAAACGTTACCATACAAGGTAAAAGGATATTTTAACTTCTCGAGTTGATAGTTGGCTTCCACCTTTTCGTGTCTCTTTGTCGGACATTCAATGGTATCCTTAACAGATCGATACCCCGGGGCTTCAACATGTGCCATATACAAGCCAACATCTTCAAAATCCAATAGATATTTACCGGTAACAGTATCCTGATTTGTTGAGAGTAACAGGCTCTCGTCCTTGATATTAAAAATGCTGATTGTTGCATTTAAAACCGAACTATCTTTATTCTCAGTTACCTGTCCAGATAACTGGAACGGTATTCTTGGATCTTTCTCAACTTTGTAAATATCCAGACCACCATAACCGCCGTCACGAGTGGTGGCTAGAAGGGAAAACATTGAGTCAGGAGTAGGATGATAAAACAACTCGTTAGCCGGTGTATTTATTGGATACCCCATATTAACAGGCTTACTCCATTTTCCATCGCTTTGTTTCTCACATTTAAAAATATCAAAGCCACCCATACCCTGATGACCATTAGAAGCAAAATAAAGTGTTTTACCATCTGGAGTAACATAAACAGCTTCTTCATCAAATGGTGTATTAATATCAGCACCTATATTTTGTACATTTTTAAATTTTAATTTCTTTTTCCAGGTACATTGCCAGATATCTTTTCCTCCTTCTCCTCCAGGACGATCACTGACAAAATAAGCAGTCTGCCAGATACCTTTCTTTCCTTTTCCTTCTGATTCTGTATCGATAAAATAACCATTATCAAGTTCTGCTGTCATACTGGTTTCCTGATAGGCAATATGATCAACTTTTCCTCTTATCTTTTTGAAGTCCAGAACTCTATCCTCTATAATTGAAGCAGTATAAATATCACCATTATTCTTTTTGCCTTTATAATATAATAGTCTGTTCTTTTCATCTATAATACCTGAAACGCTTAGATTTTGTCCTGAGCGTAATGTAGCTCCTTCAGAACTTCCAAAGACCTTTGGTTCACCAACTTCATCAGCGGGACTATACAAACAATTTTTACTTACTAAAATTCGTTCGTTATATTTCGTTCGTGGTTTAATATTTTTTGGTTCTCTTTTTGGCCTTCTTGAAGTAAAGAAGATGGCCGAATCACCCTGCGAAGAAAAAACGGCTGCATACTCATCGTAATATGTATTAATGATCGGTCCAAGGTTTTTAATAAAAACTGGTAATGTGTCCTGTACAGCTTGGTTTCCAAAAATACATTCCCTGGTAAGTTGTTCCAATTCTTTGGAAAAGGATTTCTGTTTGGCAGGACTTAATGAAGCTGAGTAAACTTCGTAAGACCTTTGTGCATTTATATATTGAAGATTGTACTGATAAGCCCTACCTAAATGAAGATGGTAATCTGATGCTACATCAGGTGTACATTTTTCAAAATATTGAAGAGCCCTTTTGGGATTTGATGAATATAAACAACATACTCCAATTTTATAGTTAAGCTCAGATGATTCGGGTGCTAACTGGTACAAACGCACATAATACTTTAAAGCTTCGCCATAATAATCATGACCCTTTTGATAATATTTCTCAGCTGTATTAAAAAGTTTTTCAACAGCTTTTGTATTTTCAGTGGTTGCTGAAAGAAATAATTCTTTTGAAATCTTTGGATTTTCCTGAGTAAAACCCGCAAATGCAATCATCATATAAAAATACAATAATGCTACTTTTCTCATAGAAGGATTCTTATTTTATGGTTAATGTTATAATCAATTACTTTTGATAACACATTATTATTCAATATACTTATATTCATAAATACACATATAAACAACAGATTATATCTATCGTTTCCCGTTAGTTTTACTATTTATTTTAGCATTTTCAGAACCTGTAAATCTATCCCCACATCAGATATTACAGTATATCCATTTTTCGAATCAGGTCCTTAAGAAGGAAAATACGTATTAATACGCATAAGGTTTGAATATAACGTGCCTTTTTCAGCAATTAGTTAAATATTCTGCTACTTGTTTAGTTGTCATCTGCAACCTTTCTTTTGCATTGTATTTGATATCTAACTCGTTAAAAGAACCTGTATAAGTAGAAAAGACTTTATCAAAAACAGACGGTTCTTCCTTTACCATCCCTCCAATACCTATCACCAATTTTCCTTTCTCATCAGCTTCTTTTGCCAACTGTCCTGGCCCTTTTCCCATCATGGTCTGATGATCAATACAACCTTCACCGGTTATTACAATATCACATCGATTTATTGCTTCAGAATAATTCAGCAGATTTCTAAAATATTCATAACCTTTCAATATATAGCATGTATTTAAAGCAATGAATGGCAAACCAATTCCACCTGCAGCTCCTGCCCCTTTAATATCTTTAATATCAAAAGAAACATTTAATTGAAGATATTCCACCCACTTCTGCATAGCATTTTCCAATTGTAGCACTTCTTGTGATGATGCTCCTTTTTGTGGACCATATACTTCTGCTGCTCCATTTTGTCCAACAATTGGGTTATTAACATCAGTAATTAAATTGACCTTGATTCCTTTTAATATGTTTACAGCACTCTTTATTACCTCAGAATTAAAACTTAGTAATGAATTAGAGATAGGTAATGGTTCGCCAACCAAACCATATAATAAACCTACACCGCCATCAACGGTTGCACTTCCTCCCAGGAAGAAGTTAATAACCTTAATGCCATTATCAATAGCATGCTTAAACAATAATCCTGTTCCATAAGAACTCAATTGCAAAGGCTTTTTATTATTTGGCTTAATATGAACCAAACCACTGGCACTAGCAGTGTCAATATATGCCTCATTCTCGTGAATAAAATAAGAAGCATTTATCGGGCTATAATCTGCAGTATAAGTATTTACTATAGTATTTTTTGCATTTAAAGAATAGTGAATGATATCCAGAGATCCTTCACCTCCATCAGCCATCGGAAGAGATTCACATTCATAACCTTTCTTAAGTAATTCATAACTAACCACTTCATTAACTTCATAAGAAGACAAGGTTCCCTTAAATGAATCGCAACAAACAAATATTCTTTTCATCACAGGTTATCTTTGAAGTTCTTTTGGCAGATAACTGACAAAGTAATATGGCCAGTTTTTTCCAGTGAAATATAACTTATTACTTTCTTTATCAAAAGCTAAGCCATTTAAAGTACCCTTACCTTCTAAATGATATTTTTCAATTATTTCGGAAAAATCAATCTGATATAATACTTTACCAGTATCAGGATCAATTACAACTAAATATTCCTTACCCCAAACATTAGCCACCAAGTAACCATTAATCCATTCCAGTTCATTGAGCATTAATACTGTTTCCTGATGATTGTAAACCGTCACCTGGTTAATAACTTCTAAAGATTTTGGATCCATAAAATAGATCTTATCAGATCCGTCTGAAGCAATAAAAGAAAAGCCATCATTACAAAGTCCCCAGCCTTCATGACTATAAGCCTTTTTTTCAATTTCTTTTAAGTTCGAATCAAGTTGAAGCAACAAACCTTCTTTCCAGGTAAGTACAAAAATGGTATCATCAATAATTGTCAATCCCTCAGCAAATATATTAGGATCTACTTTTACTTGCGAAGTAATTTCACCTGTGATGTGATTTATTTTGGTAACAGATGATTCTCCATATCTGCCTGCCGACTCAAACAAAACACCCTTATTAAATTCCAGACCTTGCGTAAATAAAGATGTATTGTGAGGAATGGTTATATAATTATCAATTGAAATACTTTTGGGAGCAGTATCGGCAAGAATGAAAATTTCCTTCTCAATCTGTTTTGTCTTTCGATTAGATAAATAGAAGTTCAGTTTTATCTTTTGCAATCCACCGTCTCTTCCGTTTAGAGAAAACAAGAATGATTTTGCACCTACAATATAAACATCATCATTTATTAAAACTGAATCTATTACACGCTTATAGCTTGTCGTAAAAGTTAGTGTATCATTATTTGAAAAAGCCAGCGTTTTATGATTGCTGTTAAAACTATTATTATTTAGTTTAACAACATTACATCCTGACAATAACATCAGGCTTAGAGCCCAAAATTTAAACGCCAGCTTTTTCATTGATATTAGCGTGGTTGTGTATCTGCCATCTGATTCAATGCCTTTTCCAATACGGATCGTGGACTTGCCACATTTAAACGCATATAATACTCTCCTTCAACACCAAAACTCGTTCCATCATTTAAACCAACTTTAGCCTTTTTTATCAAATGATTTTTAACTTCATTATGATTTAGATTCCATTCACTAAAGTTTAACCAAAGCAAATAGGTAGCCTCCGGAATTTGCATTTTCACTTCAGGCATTTTGCTTTTTAAAAATTCATCAACCAGCTTAATATTTGCTTCAAGATAAGTAGTCAGTTCTTTTAACCATGGCCTACCTAAATTATATGCTGATGTTAGAGCCAAACTACTAAATACATGTCCTAAATGCACCTGAAGTCGGTTTTGAACTTTTCTGTAGGCAGATAATAATTTAGGATTGGATGAAATTACGTAAGAGGTATTAAATCCAGCTATATTAAAAGTCTTGGATGGAGCCATGAAAGTGAGACAATTAGCTGCAGCTTCATCATTTATTGCAGCAAAGGCATTATGCTGTTTACCCCACCACACAAGATCAGAGTGAATTTCATCAGCCAAAACTAATACATTATGTTTCACACAAATTTCATGTATCTTAATAAGTTCTTCTTTTGACCATGCCCTTCCAACAGGATTGTGTGGGTTACACAGTATAAATAGCTTCGTTGAAGATTTGGATGCTTCTTTCTCGAAACTCACAAAATCAAAAACATACCTGCCATTTTCCTGAATCAAAGAATTCTTAATAAGCTGTCTTCCATTATCTGATACTACTGCATGAAAAGGAGGGTAAACAGGTGTATTGATAATCACACCATCTCCGGGTTCTGTTAGTCCTAGTATGGAAAAGGCAAGTGCAGGTACAACTCCAGGTGAATACTCAATCCAATCTGATTTTACCTTCCAATTATGTTTATATTCGCACCAATCTACAATTGCTTCGTTAAAATCCTCTTTTCGAATTGTATAACCAAAAATTTCATGTGAAGCTCGTTTCTGAATTTGCTCATGTATTTCAGGTGCTGCCGCAAAATCCATATCTGCCACCCAAAGAGGTATCACATCCTCTTCTCCAAAATTCTTCTTTCTTAAATCAAACTTATATGTGTTTGTCTCAGATCTGTCAATGATTCTATCAAAATCGTACATATCACTCTTTTATTTATTCTGTTGTATAAAAAAAGGGCTAAAAGCCCTTTTCATTTGGTTCTATATATTATTATTCTAATGTGATATCAACAGTTGTTGTGTATTTATTCTGCGATTTATCTGTTACAACAAATGTAAGAGTATAATTACCAGACAGGCACGCTATTTCAATATCATCTTCAAAAAGATTAGTTGAAACAACCTTCTCCTTTTCACCGTTAAAACTGATCACAAATTGTTCTCCTGTCTCAGCAGGAGCCCACGGTGATCCAATTCCTTTCAATATACTTGATGTTGAAGCAGAATGGTAACTAATAGTTACAACACATTCAGATAACGCACTATTATCTTTAAACGTTGCACTTAAATCCATTGGCAGGCCTCTTGAATAAGATGTAGAACCATTTGAAACCGGTTTCACAAATTCAATTGTTGGGGCTTCTGTATCTGGTTTAGGATCCTCACTTTTTTTACAACTTATTAAAAGTGAAACCAATAAACTTAGTGTTAAAACATTGATTAATTTCTTCATATAGTCGGTATTTTGAACAAATATAGTTTTTTATACCACTAAAACTAGATCAAATTTTCACAATATTTTCCGTAAACGTTTGCGATACCATCTTTTAATGAAATAGTTGCTTTCCAGCCCAATTTCTCCATTTTTGATACATCCATAAGTTTGCGCATGGTACCATCAGGTTTAGTGGCATCCCACATTAATTCGCCTTCATAACCTACAACATCCTTGATGTTCAATGCCAAATCTTTAATAGTAAGATCTTCGCCACAACCAATATTAATATGTGTATTTCTGATTTCTGTTTTACCTTCAGCAACATCCTTAAATGTAATCTTATTCATTACATAAATACAAGCAGCCGCCATATCATCAGAATGCAGAAATTCACGCATTGGCGTTCCACTTCCCCATAAGGTTATTACAACTGATTCATCTTTTAGATAAATCCCATACTTTTCGAGAATCGCTATCTTTTCTGTTTGATCAGAATCACCTGAAACACCTTCAATAGGTCGGGTATTTAAATCTGTATCAATAGCATCCCAGTCATTGTTTTTCACCAATTTACCCAAATGCATTTTTCGAATTAATGCAGGTAAAACATGACTGGTTTCCAGATTATAGTTATCATTTGGACCATACAGATTTGTTGGCATCACCGAAATATAATCAGTACCATACTGAAGATTATACGATTCACACATTTTTATACCTGCAATTTTTGCAATAGCATATGGTTCATTCGTATATTCCAATTCTTCTGATAACAGGTAATCTTCTTTTAATGGTTGGGGGGCATTTTTGGGATAAATACAAGAACTGCCCAAAAACAAAAGCTTTTTAACTCCAACCTGATAAGAAGAATGAATAATATTATTCTGAATTTGAAGATTTTCGTAAATAAAAGCTCCACGATACGTATTATTAGCCATTATTCCACCAACTTTAGCAGCAGCCAAAAAAACATATTCTGGTTTTTCTTCTTCAAAAAATTGCAAAACAGCTTTTTGATCAAGTAAATCAAGTTCTTTGCGAGTTCGTGTCACAAAGTTATCATAACCTTGTTCTTTCAGTCCCCTTAAAATAGCAGAGCCGACCAATCCACGATGGCCGGCTATGTATATCTTTGCATTCTTATGCATTACTCGAAGTAATTAAGTGTTTGATATCCTCCTTCTCGAAGATATTTATCTTTTTTCATCAGTTTCACATCCGATTCCATCATATCCTTTACCAAACCGGCAAGATCATACTCTGGTGTCCATCCCAATTTCTCTTTCGATTTAGTTGGGTCACCAATTAATAACTCAACTTCAGTCGGACGATAATAACGAGGGTCAACTTTAACAACTTCCTTACCTATCTCAATCTGATATTCAGGATTGTTACAGGCTTTAATATAGCCTACTTCTTTTTCAGCTTCACCTTTAAACTCAAGTTCTATTCCTACCTCAGCAAAAGCCATCTTAACAAAATCACGAACTGTAGTGGTAACACCTGTTGCTATAACGTAATCTTCAGGTTTATCTTGTTGCAGAATTAACCACATCGCCTTGATATAGTCTTTTGCATGTCCCCAATCTCGCTTAGAATCCATATTACCTAGGAATAAACAATCCTGCATACCCAACCCTATTTTGGCAACTGCCCTGGTAATTTTACGTGTTACAAATGTTTCTCCTCGTAATGGGCTCTCATGATTAAATAAAATACCATTACAGGCAAACATGTTATAAGCTTCACGGTAATTTACTGTAATCCAATAGGCATACATTTTAGCAACAGCATACGGACTTCTTGGGTAAAATGGTGTTCTTTCCGATTGGGGTACTTCCTGTACCAATCCATATAGTTCTGAAGTAGAAGCCTGATAAACTCTGGTTTTTTCAGTCAAACCCAATAATCTGATCGCTTCCAATATTCTCAATGTTCCAATACCATCTGCATTGGCGGTATATTCAGGTGTATCAAAACTCACCTTAACATGGCTCATTGCAGCCAAGTTATAGATTTCATCCGGTTGAACTTCCTGGATGATACGAATTAAATTAGTTGAATCAGTTAGATCACCATAATGCAATGTGAAATTACGGTTTTCAACATGTGGATCCTGATACAAATGGTCAATACGATCGGTATTAAACAAACTCGAACGACGTTTAATACCATGAACGATGTATCCTTTTTTCAATAAAAACTCAGACAGGTAGGCTCCATCCTGACCTGTTACACCTGTAATTAAGGCAACTTTGGACATAATAAATTAATTAAATTCTCTCAGTTATTTTAGATTATTCCAGTACCAGTTAATGGCTTCTTTTAAACCTTGTTTTATACTATATTGAGGATCATAACCTAATAATGATCTTCCTTTATCAATCGAAGCAAGACTATGAGGAATATCTCCTTCCCTTTCAGGTCCATAAACAATTTCCACTTCAGCTATTTCTTTATCAAAGTCAGATAAAAACTCTTTTAACCAACTTACCAATTCATTCAACGTTGTACGTTCGCCGTAGGCAACATTATAAACGGTATTAATAGCTTCAGTGTTTTCCACTGTTGCAGCTAATTGATTAGCCTGAATAACATTCTCAATATAAGTAAAATCACGTGAAAAAGTACCATCTCCGTTGATGATTGGTGACTGTTTTTCGACCAGCAATTTAACAAATTTTGGAATAACTGCCGCATAGGCACCATCGGGATCTTGTCTTCGCCCAAATACGTTAAAATAACGTAAACCTATGATTTGCATATTGTATAAACGTGCAAAGACATCAGCATACAACTCATTTACATATTTTGTTATAGCATACGGAGACAAGGGTTTACCAATAATATGTTCAACTTTAGGCATATTTTTACTATCACCATAAGTAGAAGAACTAGCTGCATAAACAAAACGTTTTACCCCAGCATCCCGTGCAGCAACTAACATATTTAAAAAACCTCCAACATTAACATCGTTGGAAGTAATTGGATCTTTTATGGAACGAGGTACAGAGCCTAAAGCAGCCTGATGCAATACAACATCCATTCCTGCCACAGCATTGTTACAATCTTCCAGATTCCGGATATCTCCTTCAATTAAAGTAAAATCAGGATTTGAAAGAAATGGTTCAATATTAATTCGTTTACCTGTTGCAAAATTATCCAGACAAACCACTTTATTTTCTTGCTTCAACAATGTTTCAACCAGGTTAGAACCAATAAAGCCAGCTCCTCCCGTTACTAACACAGATTTATTTTCAAGTTTTCTCACGTCTTATTTGGTTTTAATAACTGTAAAAATAACAAGCTATTTCTTTGCTTTCCTATTCTATATCAATAAGTTTTATAAAATCCAATATTTTGATGATGAACGTAAAAAAAGCGGCAAAAATTGCCGCTTTCTATTCTATTGAATTTGATGTTCGTTACTTTGCATAACTAATAGCACGAGTCTCCCTGATAACAGTAATTTTAACCTGACCAGGGTACGTCATTTCAGTTTGAATTTTACGGGCTATGTCATAGGACAACTCTTCAGCTTCTTTATCAGTTGTCTTTTCAGCACCAACAATTACACGTAATTCACGACCTGCCTGAATTGCATATGTCTTCATTACACCAGGGTAAGACAACGCCATTGATTCAAGATCTTTCAAGCGCTTAATGTAAGCCTCTACAATCTCACGACGAGCACCAGGACGAGCACCTGAAATAGCATCACAAACCTGAATAATTGGTGCAATCATGGTTGTCATCTCTACTTCATCATGGTGAGCACCGATTGCATTACAGATATCTGGCTTCTCTTTATATTTCTCAGCCAGTTTCATACCTAAAATTGCGTGTGGTAATTCCGGATCTTCATCAGAAACTTTACCAATATCGTGTAATAGACCAGCTCGTTTAGCACGTTTGGGATTTAAGCCAAGCTCTGATGCCATAATAGCACATAAATTGGCTGTTTCGCGCGAGTGTTGTAATAAGTTTTGTCCATATGATGAACGATACTTCATTTTACCAACTAATTTGATTAATTCAGGGTGCAAGCCATGAATTCCCAAATCAATTGAAGTACGTTTACCGGTTTCAATTATTTCTTCCTCAACCTGTTTACGAACTTTATTAACAACCTCCTCAATACGTGCAGGGTGAATACGTCCATCTGTTACCAATTGATGCAAGGCCAAACGTGCAATCTCACGACGCATTGGATCAAAGGCAGATAGTACAATTGCTTCAGGTGTATCATCAACAATAATTTCAACACCAGTTGCAGCTTCCAAGGCACGAATATTACGTCCTTCGCGACCAATTATTCGACCTTTCATTTCATCAGAATCAATATGGAAAACAGTAACTGAGTTTTCAATTGCTGTTTCTGTTGCAACGCGTTGTACTGTTTGAAGCACAATTCGTTTAGATTCTTTATTCGCATTGATCTTAGCCTCATCCATTATATCGTTAATGTACGACATAGCTTCTGTTTTGGCTTCAGCCTTCATGCTTTCGATCAACATCTCTTTGGCTTCTTCCCCAGACATTCCGGATATTGCCTCCAACTGTTCAACCTGTTGCTTATGCATATGCTGAACATCGGTTTCACGTTTTTCAACTAACTCCAACTGAACTGTTAAATTGTCACGAATTGCATCAACTTCTTTTCGTTTACGAGCAATTTCTTCCAATTTTTGAGCTAATGAACTCTCTTTTTGCTTAATTCTGTTTTCGGCAACAACAACTTTCGAATTTCGGTTGTTGATTTCCTTTTCGTGTTCTGAGCGTAACTGTAAAAATTTCTCTTTGGCTTGAAGAATCTTATCCTTCCTGATCACTTCAGCTTCCGCCTCCGCTTCTTTTATGATCTTTTCACTTCTGGATTTCAGTGCCTTTGAAATAAACAGCCATGTTAAAAGGCCACCAACCAAAAATGAAACAATACCAATTGTTATTTCAATTCCCATCTTTATCGGTTTATATATATAAAAAAGCCGCATCATAATGAACTATACTGAATTACTTCAGAACAGTACATATAATGCGGGTATATTGTAAGCTACAAAAAACTTTCTAAAAAACCTGATCTGTTTTATCAGACAAAATGTTATCCAACTGATCATTTAAATCACGAACAGCCTCAATCATAGGATCTACATCATGTCGGTTTTCCAACTCTAATAATTTAATAACATACTGAAGCGAGGCCATTGCCAAGAAATCCTGTACATCTTTATCAGAGTAGCGTTGTTTATATTGTAAAACCTTATCGTTAATCAATTTAGCTGCCAGACGAATTCGCTCTTCATCCTTACGATCAATTCGTAAAGGATAAAAACGGTCTGCTACATTTACTCGTATTGAGAGTTTATCGTCCATTTATTCAGCTTAACGGTTTAACAGTGCAATACACTTATCAATTTCCCGCACAATTTGGTTGATCCGTTTCTTGGTGTCACCAGCTTCTGTTGTGCCAGACACCAAGTCTTTCGTTAATTTTAAATTATTGAATCGTTGTTCAAGGTTGGTATAATCTTTATTAACCAACTCTAATTGTTCGGTTAATTGTGTTTTCTCTTCTTCCAATAGTCTCACTTCCGCTTCCAATCCCTTATACCGAGCAATCAGCTTATTTATTTTGTCCTTTAACTCAACAATTAATTCGCTATTTGGATCTGTCATAAACCAAATTTTTCCTTACAAAGTTAACATTGGTTTTAAAATATAAAAAAAAACCTTTAACTCTTTTTGCAGTTATATTGTTAATAACGTAATATTCTGAAAATTGCATCATTTGGAAGTGATACATTAAGTTTTAATTGAAATCATCAGAATTTAGATATTTTTGCAAGATATGAAACTGGATAAGCGAAATAGATTAGAAGATTGGCTACCTACATCGGCCAAAGAGGTGGAAAAGAGAGGTTGGGACAGTCTGGATGTAATTTTATTTACAGGTGATGCCTACATAGATCATCCTGCATTCGGTGCAGCAGTAATTGGACGAATGCTCGAATCTCATGGTTTAAAAGTGGCAATTGTTCCCCAACCTAACTGGCGGGATGATTTACGTGACTTCAAAAAACTGGGTCGCCCTAATTACTTTTTCGGAGTTACCGCAGGTGCGATGGATTCGATGGTAAATCATTACACCGCTAATCGACGATTAAGATCCAATGATGCATATACCCCAGATGGAAGAGCTGGACAGCGACCAGACTATGCTTCTGTTGTCTATTGTAACATCCTAAAAGAGCTTTATCCGGATGTCCCTGTTTTACTTGGAGGAATTGAGGCGTCACTAAGAAGAGTAACGCATTACGATTATTGGTCGGATAAACTTAAACCCGGTATATTGGCTGATGCCAAAGCTGATTTAATGGTTTATGGCATGGGTGAGCAACCACTTCTTGAAATAATCCGCTTAATAGAACGTGGTGTTCCATTAGATTCACTTAAAACAATTCCTCAAACTGCATTTTTATTTGATACAGGTCAGGAGTTACCTAAAAATAAACACTGGAAGGATATTGAGTTGGCATCGCATGAAGAATGCCTTGAAGATAAATTAAAATATGCCCGAAATTTCCGTTACGTTGAGGAAGAATCAAACAGATGGAATGCTGCCAGACTGGTGCAAAAAGTAGGTAATCAACAAATTGTGATCAATCCGCCTTATCCCCCAATGTCAACCGGTGAGTTGGATGCATCGTTTGATCTGCCTTATACACGATTGCCGCATCCGCGATATATTGCCAAAGGCCCGATTCCAGCATTTGAAATGATTAAATTTTCGGTAAATATGCATCGAGGCTGTTTTGGTGGATGCAGCTTCTGTACAATTTCGGCTCATCAGGGTAAATTTATTGCATCCCGATCGAAAGAGAGTATAATGAATGAGGTGGAGCAAATAACTCGGATGCCTGATTTTAAAGGATACCTTTCTGATTTAGGTGGCCCGAGTGCCAACATGTACAAGATGGAAGGTAAAAACCTTAAGATTTGCCAAAGGTGTACACGACCTTCGTGCATTCATCCAAATATATGCACGAATCTGAATACCGATCATTCTGCCATGACGGATCTTTACCAATCGGTAAGTAAAATAAATGGCATAAAAAAAGCATTTGTGGGTAGTGGAGTTCGTTACGACATGCTTTACAACAATATGGCAAGTTCGGAAGAAAAGGAAAGCCATAAGAAATACATGGAAGAACTGATTACAAATCACGTCTCCGGCAGATTAAAAGTGGCACCTGAACATACTTCAGACCAGGTCTTGAATATTATGCGCAAACCAAGCTTTAAGCTATTTTACAAGTTCAAGGCCGATTTTGACCGCATCAACAAAGCAAAAAAGCTAAATCAGCAAATTATACCTTACTTTATTTCCAGTCACCCTGGCAGTGAAGATATTGATATGGCCAATTTAGCATGTGAGACACATGATCTGGATTTTAAACTTGAGCAGGTACAGGACTTTACTCCTACTCCAATGACTGTTGCAACAGTTATTTATTATTCAGGATACCATCCTTACACCTTAGAAAAAATTTACACTCCTGTTTCTCAAAAAGACAAGCTGGGACAACGCATGTTTTTATTCTGGTATAAAAAAGAATACCAGCAACAGATTAAAGATCGATTGAAAAAACTCAATCGTTTTGATATGATTAAAAAACTTTTCCCTGAAAAAGAAAAAGAACAAGATCATAAAAATCTTCCTCCGAAAAATACTAAGTTTAAGAAGGGGAAACCTCAAAAATTCAGAAAAAAAAGATAACAGACATTTTGAATACTAATAAATTATCAAATGAAAAAAATTTATATTCTTCTCCTTAGTATCGCATTCACAGCATGTGCAGAGCTTACTCAGATTGTACAAAATCTTCCTCTTGACATTCCACTAACAGAAGAAGAAGTTGCCAATGGATTGAAGGAAGCTTTGCGCGTGGGCACTGATTCTGCTTCAGCAAGATTGGGAGTTACCAATGGATATTATGGAGATGAACTGGTTAAAATCATGCTACCTGAAGAAGCTGATATCATCGTAAAAAACATCTCTAAAATACCTGGTGGAGATAAAATGATTGAAGATGTGATTAAAAGCATAAACCGATCAGCAGAAGATGCAGCCAAAGAAGCAGGAACAGTTTTTTGGGGAGCTGTAAAAAAAATGACCATTCAGGATGCTTTCACAATTTTAAAAGGTGATACAGATGCTGCAACACAATACCTAAAAGCCAATACTTATCAGGAACTTTTTAAGTTGTATAATCCTAAGATTCAATCATCTTTGGATAAAGAAATTGCTGCAGGTATTTCAACGAATGAATCATGGGAAACTCTTACGAGTAAGTGGAATAAAATAGCAGATAATCCACTGGGACAAATGGCTGGATTAAAAGCTGTAAATGTAGATTTGGACCATTATCTGACTGAAAAAGCACTTAATGGCTTATTTATTAAAATTGCAGAGGAAGAAAAGAACATAAGACAAGACCCTGCTGCGCGTGTTAATGATATTTTAAAAAGAGTTTTTAAATAAACCCATTTCAAAATGTTTATAAGTAAAATGACAAAACTATGCTGACATTTTACTTTAACTTTTGCCTTTAACCTTTTAACTTGAAATATGAAACCACTTTGCGAATTACTTCAAATTACCCGCTACGGAATGGGCGAAGGAGATGAAGAATTAGGTTTAAAATTAATCGGTAATTATTTGCGAATTCTGGATGAAGACAGTCGTTTACCTTCGTTTATTGCATTATACAATAGCGGTGTTAAGTTGATCATGAAAGACAGTCCTGTGATAGAACAAATGAAGAAACTGGAGGAACGAGGCGTTAAAATCATCGCTTGTGGAACCTGTCTTAATTTCTATGGTATTAGTGATGATATACAGGCAGGAATCAAAGGAACTATGATGGATATTATCACTTTGCAAACTAACGCAGACAAAGTAATCAATCTGTAAGGAAAATAATTATAGAAAAACACCTTGTAATCGCAACTGAAAACAAGGTGTTTTTAATTTTATAGTACAAATGTTTATTCTTGATATGTAAGAATACCTAATGCACTTACACCCTCAGCAATTACTTCAGATTGCTTTGATGCACTGCCATTTATAGGGTTAATTGTATACAAATAATTATCATTGTCTGATGTAACAACCGGAACAATCAACTGATTTTTAGATGAATCAACAAATGGTTCGCCTACCAAAAATGGATCATCTTCTATACCTGATGCAACTGCAAATCCACTCACCCAATTAAATGTTTTTGCAGCAACATCGACTACTGCAAAACGATCAGCATTCACACCAAATGTTGCATTACTCCCAATGCCAGGATACATAGATAAAATAAAAGTTGAACCTCCCATGTAATAACTTCTGAAGAGATTATAGCCTCCGGATGCTTCTGTTATATTGAAAAAGTAATCCTTATCAAATTCAAATTCACCAGCATTAATTTTTAGTATTCCCGATGGAATAATTGTTTCATCAGCCACAACATAATTTGTTTGTCCGGATGAAAACACATATAAATCACCACTTTCCGCAACTTCTAACCCTGTTAGACCTTGCGAATATTTTTGACCTGCCACAAAACCCGTTCTACCCTCATCTTTTATTACTTGTTTAACAGTGTAATCAGAATTAAAAACTACTACATATGTGTTGTTAAAATAATCTGAAGAGAAATTTGAAGAACTTATACTACGAGCTCCAGCAATCATATATCCCTCATATTGTGCAATATCTGTTAAATATCCAGCTTCACCTACTTCCAGTAGATCGTTGGTCACAACAGTATAAGCTTCAGATATATCTGTTTCTGGATCGATTTCATAAAAATAAGCCTTATTGGCTACTGTTACATCTCTTAATCTGTCGGAATAGGCAACAACTAGTTTACCATTTACCACACCTTTGGTATGAATTGAAACTTCAAGACCAATCTCATTACGTTGCTCTACTTCACCATTTTCATTCAATACATAGGAACCTGTTGTCCCGGCAGCGGTTTGATTGTATAAAAAACCATAGGCAACTTTATCATCAATAAATGTCCAAAAACTATTTCCAACAGATTGAAGGGCACTCGCTGAAGTGGCATCAAAGGTATAGTCAGTACTTATAGCATCGCCTGTTACCAGGTAATCATTTTCACCAGAAGAAGCGATTACCAAATATTTAGAGGTTGAATTATCTTCCCCTTGACCATCACCATCTTCTTTTTCACATGAGGTAAATGATACCATGCCTAAAACAGCAAATAGTATCAAACCTAAAAGTTGATTTTTTACTTTCATAAGATTACTTTTTATAATTATTTAAATATTAAACTACTCTAACTCTTACTATTGATGTAGTATCTGAATTTAGCCGAGAAACTTCGTCCCGGCTTCTGTAAACTGAAATTGTCGTATAGCTTAGCATCAGTAAGATTTTTACAATCGAAGGATAAATTATATCTACCTTGTTTCCATGAATAAACTACGCCTACATTATGATTCCATTGGGTAGGTATTTTTTCTGCTGAAGCATATGTACCCCAATCATTTGCAAATTCATGGATAAATTGCAAAGTGTATCTTATACTTAACCGACTATCAATCATCCATAAATCATTGAAGAAATATCCTGCATCAGCATTACCAAAGAAATTGGGTTGATTTGGAACTACAGCCTTGAAATAAGTATTGAAGTTTTCCGTATCATAATTCATTGGTTTTTGGTACGACAGATTTGCTCCACTCGTAAACCGATCCCCATTAGAATACCTTATTTCAGCATCAACACCAGGAGTTTTAACCAAGGAAATATTTTCATACGACTCACCTCCTTTTTTCATATCAACCGTACGTTTTATGAAATCCTCTGTGTGTCGATAAAAGAAATTTAAATCTGTGCTTAAGAAATTTTTTTGCTTTATCTGTTTATTATAATGGATACCAAAATTGAAATTATTACTTGTTTCAGGCAAGAGCGACAGATTCTGTTGGGGCTCAAGAAAAACCTGTCCAAATAGCTCATGACTTGTTGGCATTCGAAATGTATTCTCAAAATTCGCTTTTAGTTGAAGTATATCAGCTATGAAGTAAGTTGTTGTAAAACCAAAGCCCCATCTTGAATCATCCTTTGAAACCATCATATAATCTTCAACGCCCCCTACAACCTGATTAATATATGCCGATGAATAATATGAATATCGTTTTGTGAAAATTGATGTCTTTAGTTTCTCGCTAAAATCATTATTTAAACCAATACCCAAAATATTCCTGTTATTTACGCGCGGATACTGATTCATTTTATCATCAATATCCAAAATATTGTATCCTTCTCGCGAAAAAAAGTTACTAACATTGTTTATTGTAAAACGATGTCCTTGAAGGAATTCATAATCAAGATTGGCATTAATAGTTCCGTTATTATCATTATATCGGTAATCAGAAGCTGGTGTCACCTCTCCTTTTGAATTAGATAGTCTTCGCTCTCCCAACCAGTTGTATTGCCAATAAGTTGTATCGACATTATGTCCTTCTCCAAAGTTATAATTGGCTGCAAGATTTATATTCAGATTATCTATAAAAATATCATCCTTTGAATACAATATAGACGGCATTATTGTACTTGAAGTATAGTGTTTATCTCCATATACAATATTGATGTAAGCTGGATGCTGAACTTCCTGATATTCCTGCCCATAAGTAAAACCAAACAACAACTGATCAGCAAATCGTTTGTTTACTAATCCTAATTTAAGAATGGCTGTTTCGTTATGGTATGTATCATGAAAACGCTGAACCCGTTGGGGATTTGTATATAAATTAGTTTCAAAATCAAGCACTTTAACACCATCCACGAAATAATTATTATCAGAATAGTTCTGGTAAGCACTTAATTGTATGGTAAAACCATTATCAGAAGTATGTCCGGCATTTACGAAAGTCATATGGGTATTAAAAGAACCATATGAGTATGAAGCATCAAGATAAGTACCTGGATTTTTCTTAGTTACAATATTAACAGCACCACCTAATGCATCGGAACCGAAATTAATGGGTACAACACCTTTATATACCTCTATTCGTTCTGACATATTTACTGGCAAATTATTAAGTTGAAAAGCAGAACTCATTGCATCCATAGGCATCCCATCAATAAAGAAACGAACATGACGACCACTTAGGCCATTAATAGTAACATTGCTTTTTGATCCTAATCCACCTTCCTGGTTTATTTTCACACCAGGTGTCTGATCCAGAACTTCGGTCAGGTTAATAGCTGCATTATGAAAAGGTTTAGCATCAATGGCAACCACATTAAATCCAGTCTCTTCAACCATACGGACATTTGATTTTGCTATAATGGTTGCTTCCGTCAATGAAGTCTTCGGATTGGGCTCCAATATTACATTCGGTAGATTAACAAGATTGCGGTCTATATTTACTTTAAGTTCATGTTTTACAAAACCTACATTAGAAAATACAATTGTCTTTTGTCCAAATTCAATATTTAGTAGGTAATTTCCATTTTCGTCAGCAGTAGTTGCATTACTTGTATTCTTTTCATGAATAATGGCAAAAGCAACCGCCTTTCCATAATTATCTAATACTGTACCCGACAAGCTTGCTACTTGACAATATGAAATAATTGAATAACATAAAATCAGAGTACAAAGGATTGCTTTCCTCATTGAGATTAAGGCTAATTATTAAACATGATGCAAAATTAGGTTTGCTTGTAAGCCTTAACAATCCCCACTATTGGCGAATTTTAATTTTTAATTATTTGCTAATTGTCTAAACACTCCATCTTTAAATCGCACTAAAAACAGACTCAACAATCTAATAATCTATCAATTAGCAATATTATTATTGAAAACTACTTCTTGATTTTAAATCCCAACATTAAGCGATTGTGCAGACTTTATCTGCTGTCTACTTTTGAAAAATAAAAATCTGGAAGGCAGAGAATATAAAAACTAAAGAAGAATGAAATACTATTCCTTAATCATTTTATTAACTATAAATATCAGTATTGTTAATTCGCAATCTATTTGTATAGGTGAAAAAATACAGATTTATTCAACACATCTTAATGAAGAAAGGGAGATATTGATCCACTTACCAGACAGTTATTTATCAATTGATTTTAACGACAACCATTTCCCGGTTTTATATGTATTAGATGGAGAAAGGTTATTTAATCAAACAGTTACAATAGTTGATGCATTGTCTAAAGGAATGTATCGTTACCTACCTGAAATGATAGTTGTGGGTATTATAAATACCGATCGTTCTCGAGATTTAACGCCTTCAAACGATACTATATTACACAATAATATACCTATTCATGGTAACAGTGGAGGTGCCGAATCTTTCAGATATTTCTTAGAATCAGAATTGGGTAATTACATCAATCAACACTATCGAACCAATGGATTTAATATACTCTCCGGTCATTCTTTCGGTGGACTTTTTACGATTTATTCGTTCCTAAATCAATCAAACTTCTTCAGTACTTTTTTAGCTCATGATCCTAGTCTTTGGTGGGATAATCAAAGCCTGATTGAAAGTATGGAAGTTTCATGGAGTAAAATTTCATTTGATACAACAAGTCTATACCTTTCAGTTGCAGCAAAGGATACAATTGAAAAAGACAGGTTTAACCATACTGAATCAATTCTAAAATTTCAACAATTCTTTGATGAACATCCAAAAAACTCATTGAATTTCAAAAGTGAATATTTCGCAAATGAAGATCATGGAACAATTACTATTCCTGGCACTTTTTATGGATTAAGAGCCATGTTTAGTGGCATTACTTTGCCTGTTAAAAAGATTCCATTCAATACAAGTTTAATTGAAGAGACGTATCTACAACTATCTAATAAATTAGGAAGCAATTTCTTACCAGAATCAAATCTCCTGGATGAGTTAGCAAAATATTGTAAAAAAGTGAAACAATACCAGGCAGAATTAGAAATCAGAAAAATGCATGTGCGATATTATCCCAACAGTTCATATGCTCATTCTGCCCTTGCTGAATATTATTATCACCATAATATGAAGGATTTGGGCGATAAGCACAAAGAGATATCAACCTTACAAAAACAATCATAAAATATACATATGAAAGTAAAACATTTATTTGCTAAAATTCATTTGTGGATGGGATTGATCACATTCCCAATTGTGTTTTTTGTCTGTATTACAGGAACAATTATTGTATTTGCAGACGAAATTATAGAATTATCAGCTGGCAAACATCGATATGTTAAAGAAGTACGTGATGAAAAAGTGGCAATAGAAACAATTCTGGATAATCTAATAAGAGAATATCCCGAAAGAAGAATCCCAAGTTATATGGTTGCCTATAGGTCGCCAGAAAGAAGCATTAGATTTAATAGTTATGATCCTCAAAAAGGACTTCGAATGATATATGTGGATCCTTATAGCGGTGAA
This sequence comes from uncultured Carboxylicivirga sp., assembly GCF_963674565.1. Taxonomy (NCBI): domain Bacteria; kingdom Pseudomonadati; phylum Bacteroidota; class Bacteroidia; order Marinilabiliales; family Marinilabiliaceae; genus Carboxylicivirga; species uncultured Carboxylicivirga sp. The sequence continues at coordinate 1,175,801 of NZ_OY771430.1, read as the reverse complement.
ATTTTAAAAGACGACGGAACCATCAATTTTTTTTATGTTACAGCCCATCTTCATAGTTCGTTTATGTGGCATGGGCCAGGAGAATACATTGTAGATATCTCAATAATTGTTTTCATTATTCTGCTTATTACAGGTCTCATTTTATGGTGGCCAAAGACATGGTCAAAAAAACATTTAAAAGGAGCTTTTACAATGAAATGGAATGTTTCATTTAAACGTTTGAACCATGATTTTCACAGTGTGTTTGGTTTTTACACTCTTGCTTTGGCTTTAATATTAGGATTAACTGGATTAATTATAGCATTCAAACCATTAGCAGCAACAACTACTGATTTATTGGGAGGTAACTCCAAAACACCATGGGAAGCAACTTATCCTTCTTATCAACCTGATATAAAAGATAACTTCCCTATTAATCAGATAATAGAAAAAACCCTGAGTCAATTTACTGATAAAGACCAGCTTCAAATATTCACCTATTTTTTAAACAGAGAATCAGGTATTATCCCGGTAAAAGCAACAAAAAATGTGAATTTAAAATCAACAACAGAACTTGATTTTATTGTGTTTAACCGATATACCGGAGAAAAATTAGATATTGGAGATGAAGCTGTTTTAACTGAGCAAATTAAAAATCTGTTTTGGACTTTACATATGGGATCATGGGGATTACTGGGTAAAATAATGACATTTATAGGTGGATTAGTTATTAGTCTTATGCCCTTGACAGGATTTTATATTTGGTGGCAAAAACATAAAGCTTCTAAACAAGCAAAAGCAAAGTTTTCAGCTATTAATTGAGAATCATAAAGAAAATACAATATAGCGGTTAATTGCATCATACTTTAGTATTTTGCAATTCCACTTTAAAGTTTTTAAGAATTAATTTCCAACTTCAAATAGCTTTCCTTGCCAGGTATTCCGTTCCTTGAGTCTTTTTTCAACTTTAGCAACAAACTCGAAATTCTTCAATCCCCATTTGGGTGCTATTAATAAATCATGAGGCGCCTGACTTATGAAACGCTCCAAAATAATATCCGGATTCAAACGCTCCATAAAATCAACTACTATTTCGATGTATTCTTCGGCAGAAAACAACTGAAAACTTTCAGGATTATTTCTAAATTGTTTGGCAAATAAACTTCCTTTAACAATCTGTAATTGATGCAATTTTAGAAAATTAATTGGCAATTTTGATACTTCCGCCGCATGAATTATAATATCATCTCTTGTTTCTACCGGGAGTCCCATGATTAAGTGCAGACCAACCGGAATATTGTACGCAACAATTCGTTGGGTAGTATCAACTGTTTCAGCATAAGTATGACCCCTATTGATATCAATAAGAGTCTTTTCAAGGGTTGACTCTGCTCCTAACTCAATAGCTATATAATAGTCTTTTTGCCAATTTGCCAAATGTTCCAATAAATCATCTGAAATACAATCAGGACGGGTACCAAGTACCAATCCTTTAACCAATGGATGATCCAATGCTTCCTTATACAATTTTAGTAACTCTTGCGTTTCTCCATAAGTATTGCTGTATGCCTGAAAATATGCAAGATACTGCATTGTTTTATACTTGGGTTGAAAAAATGAAATTCCCTGTTCAAGCTGTTCCGTTATAGTTTTTTCAGGACCACAATATGAAGGATTAAAAGTACTATTGTTACAAAATGCACATCCTCCCACTCCTTTTGTTCCATCTCGATTAGGGCAGGTAAATCCTGCATTAACAGAAAGCTTTTGAACTCGCTCACCAAAGGTTTTCTTTATATAAGAGCTATAATCATTGTATCGTTTATTATTTCCCCAACTATAATTCATGCACTATTTATTGAAGCGCCAAAGGTAGCCAAACAAATGTAAATGCTAATAAATTAGGAGGGCAAACTGATTTAATAACAAGATTTATAAAAAATAATAAATTCATAAAAAAAGGAAGTATGCTTTATCAACATACTTCCTCCAAATCAACTCTAATATTTTAACTTCTAATGCTTTGAAGCATATGTTCCATGTGATTTCAACAAAGCTGATTCCTTTGGGTGATGTCCAAGCCATTTCACCTCACCAGTATGCAGATCATATATAGCCCCTTCTACAATTAATTCACCTTTCTCTACTAATTCACGGGCATCCGGACTGTGAGTTAATAAATCTTCAATAGATTGCCATACATTATTTTCAATAGCAGAATTCAATAATTCCTCCGAAAATTCAGAGCCATGCATGTGTTTTGCCTGCTTAACTGCCGGAGCAATATTATCAACCAAAGCAGGTATGCTGCCATGTACTTTATCACCTCGAGTAACAGCAGTGACAGCTCCACAGCTTGAGTGTCCCAGAATCACTAAAACCGGCGTATGTAAATGGGCTACTCCATACTCAATTGAACCAACTTCATCAACATCACAAACATTACCCGCAACCCTGATTGAAAATATATCGCCTATACCAACATCAAAAACTAATTCTACAGGCACACGCGAATCAGAACATGCAATAATTGTTGCAAACGGATGCTGTCCATTCTCCCAGGTCAGATTCCTTTGATGCTGATTTAAATGTGGATGTGAACTCACTCCATTAACATACCTTTCATTACCCTGCTTTAATTGTATTAAAGCTTCCTGTGGCTTTATTTCCTGTGCATAAGCACTCGAAAAAGCCATGCAAATAACTAATAACAATGCAACTGCACTGTTCCCCCAATTCAATTTTAGTTTCCCCATTTTAAAATTGTAAAAAGATTAATAAAGCTTTTTAATTACCCCTTATAAACTAAACTGTATTAATCTCTTTATACTTCGAACAATTTTAAAAGTTTCAGATTATATGACACATATTAGCTTGATTTACTGCATTTAAAGAAATATAGAATAATTAAGTCAAATATTCTATATTTTAATCATTTAAACCAGATCATCGAATCTAAAACATAAATGGTGATTCTATTACTGAAAATTGAATTATTGTTACATAGCTTTTATTTTCTGCAATTCTATCATTTTATCGTTCCATGCTTTACATGCAGCATAAGTTGCTTCAGCAAAAGGAATCAAATCCTCAAAATCAGCATATAAACGATCCTCCACTAAATCATGCAGCTCACTGGCTTTTAATCCAGCTTTAAATTTTAGTTTATTTACTTCCTTCTCTAAATCTTTAATTTCTTCTGTACTCATAACAATCGGTATTAATAAATAAAAATTAAAAGATTACAATTATGATGCAAACTAAAAAACACCTCTGATATTTAAACTTTTATAAAAATAACACCAACCAAATGGTAGGAAATAAACAGATGTTTTTTACAATTCTGTAGCTGTTAAACTAATTCACCAGACTCTTAAATTAACAACTCTAATTATCTGCTAACAATTATTATTGCAATTATATATGTTGGTTATACTTTAGGCTAAAAGTTTAACTTTATAGCTTCTTAATAATTATTTACAACAACTCAATATATTTTTAACTTAACCTAATAAATTCAAAATGATTTATAACTCACATATCCATACATTTAAAGAATGTGATATTCCACGCGCATTTTTGCCCATAGGATTAGTCCGGATTCTTGCTACCAAAACTGGTTTTAGAGTTGTTTCCAAGCTTTTAAATAATATAAATCCATTTTCAGATCAGGATACTTTCGATCGATATATTCGTTTTGTTGAAATTGGTCGAATGTCATCTCAAAAAGACATTTTTGAGCGCTGTTCAAAGTTTTATCCTGAAGAAACGAAGTTTGCAATACTTGCGATGGACATGGCGTATATGGGTGCTGGTAAGGTGCCAAGAGATTATAAAGATCAGATAAAAGAATTAGCCGAATTAAAAATAACTCACCCACAGGTCTTGCCTTTTATTCATGTCGATCCACGCCGACCAGGCATAATGGATTTACTTAAACAAAGCATTGAAGAATGGAACTTTACAGGGGTTAAAATTTATCCACCTCTGGGTTATTTTCCATATGATGAAAGAATGTATCCTGTTTATGATTATTGTCAAAACAATAACTTACCTGTCATCACTCACTGCAGTCCATTTAATCCGGTGCATTTTAAAGGGAAGAAAAAGGAATTAATGAAGCTTTTGACAAAATCACAAAGCCCAATTGAGACCAAAGGAAAAAAACGTAAAGAACTTTGTGCAATGTTTACTCATCCCAAAAACTGGGAACAGGTTATGAATGATTTTCCTGATTTAAAAATCAGCCTGGCACATTTTGGTTCTGCATATTATTGGGAAGAATTTCTTGACAAACCAGGTAATCCTGATAACTGGTTTACTATTATTAAGGATATGTTACCCAATTATAAAAACCTTTATTCCGACATCTCTTTTACGCTGAATGATAAAAGGTTCTTTCCCCTATTAAAGATTTTATTGGGCGATGAGAATATCAATGATAAGATTCTATTTGGTTCTGATTACTACATGGTACAAACCGAAACTACCGAAAAGAATTTTAGCATTGATCTGAGAGGTTATCTGGGTGAAAAATACTATAAGTTAATTGCAGAAAGCAATCCAAAGGAGTTTTTTAACCAATAAAAAAAGGGGCTCCTTAGCCCCTTTCTCAATAATATTAAGTCTGAGATTATTTAACTAATCCCTCAAAAAAGTCGGCATTATCAGCAATCCATTGCTTAGCAATAGCTTCTTTATCTTTACCTTCTTCCATCTTAGCAAGTAACTCTGACATCTGAGCGTTATCTAACTTAAAATTGGCAAAGTATTTGGCTGCAAAAGGATCACTTTCCTTAAATCCTTTACGAGCATATGTTTCAATACGCTCTGTACTTCCATAAACACCTTTAGAATCATCTAAAAATTTTAGATTCATACGACCAAATTTCCAATGAGGAGCCCATCCGGCAACTACGATCCATTTGTTTGCTTTATAGGCCTTAGAAAGTTCAGTTAACATAGCCACACTTGAAGAGTTAATATGATCCAATGTTAAACCATATTCTTGAACAGCAAGATCTGTTTTTGCAGTGATACCTGCTCCTTTTTCAATACCAATAATTTTACCATCAAATTTATCAGCATTTGCATTTAGTTCTTCAATAGAATTGATTTCAACATATTCAGGCACAACCAAACCAATACGGGCATTTGTATAGTTAACACCTAATGATTCTATTTTGCCTTCAAACTTTGCTACTTTCTCTTTATGAGTAACCGGTAACCAGGTATCCATAAAAACGTCAGTATCGCCGTTTGATAAAGAAGCAAACACCAAATCAACAGCTGCTTTTTTAACATCAACCGAATACCCTTTACTTTTAAAGAATTCCTGAGTCACATGAGTCATGGCAACCCCTTCAGCCCATCCATCAACATAGGCCATGGTAATTTTTTTCTGGCTGTCACTCTTTTTTGTCGTGTTACACGATGCAAAAACAACAGCTAATGCAATAAATAGAATTAATTTACTTTTCATATCTTCTTTGTTATGTTATACATTTCAATATTGAGACATCTCAATATTATTTTTTCTTTTGTCCTAAAGCTTGTGTGATACGATCCAATATAATTGCCAGAATAACCACAGCCAAACCACTTTCAAAGCCTAATCCAATATCAAGGTTATTGATACCTTCCAATACCTTTTCTCCTAATCCACCTGCAGCAATCATACCTGCAATAACTACCATCGACAAAGCCATCATTATTGTTTGATTCACTCCTGCCAGAATTGTATTTAATGCCAATGGCAATTCCACTTTTTGCAATATCTGCCTATTAGTAGCTCCAAAAGCACGGGCAGCCTCCACAATATCTTGAGGAACCTGCTTTATTCCAAGTGTTGTTAATCGGACTGCAGGAGGCATTGCAAAGATTACAGTTGCAAAAGCTCCAGGTAACTTTCCAATACTAAAAAATAATACAGCAGGAATTAAATAAACAAATGCTGGCATTGTCTGCATTAGGTCCAAAACTGGTTTCAGAATTTTGTTAACAACGGCGTTTTTTGCAGCCCATATTCCAAGCGGAATAGCTTGAACCAAAGCAATTATTGTTGATACAATAATTAAAGCAAGTGTTTGCATGGTTTCAACCCAAAAGCCCATTAAATAAATTAAAACAAGACCAATGGCTGTAAAAAAGGCTACACCTTTTCCAACTTTAAAGAAAGCAAGTATGACCAATAAACCAATCACAATATAAAATGGCAAGAAAAGAAGTACACTCTCAAATCCTTCAATCGCACCATTTCCAACATTTTTTATTATATCAAATAAAAAAGCTAAATGATCAGTTAACCAATTGACAAGCTGCTCAACATATTTACCTATATTAATTATCTTTTCCATATTACTGATCGATTGCTTGTTCTTTTAACTCTGCGATTTCATCTTTATCAAAGCGGGTGGCTTCAATTATTAAAGAAGTCTGAGCCACAATACCCTTTAATCTATTGGTTTCTTCATCCACAACAGCTATTGGTGTTTTGGTTTCTGTAATTAGTGGTAACATTTCTTCCACTGTATAATGCGCATACACACTGGGTACTTCTGTTGTAACAAATTCGTCGAATGAAGTAGCATTCTGCTTTACAGCCTTAAGTACCTCAGGCAACCATAAGAAACCTTGAAATGATTTATTTTTATCAATGACTGGCAAAACATTAATGTCAATCTGACGCATCTTACGAAGTACCCCTTCCGGTCCATCTTTCCCAAGTTGCACCACAGTTGGTTTTCTAAACATTAAAGATTCTGCTGTAACAATAGTTTTACGATCAACCTTTTCAACAAAAGCTTTCACGTAATCACTAGCCGGGTGACGAATAATATCTTCAGCTGTTCCTATTTGTTCAATCACCCCATCTTTCATGATGGCAATTCGATCCCCTATCTTTATAGCTTCATCTAAATCGTGAGTGATAAAAACAATTGTTTTTTGTAATTTTTCTTGTAGTTCAAGCAATTCATCCTGCATGTCTGACTTAATTAAAGGATCGAGTGCAGAAAAAGCTTCATCCATTAACAATACCTCCGGATTATTAGCCAAAGCTCTTGCCAAACCAACACGTTGTTGCATGCCGCCTGATAGCTGGTCAGGTTTTTGATATTCAAAACCCATTAAGCCAACTGTCTCTAAAGCTTCCTTTGCTTTCCTCAATCTTTCTTCTTTCTCTTCTCCTCTAATTTCAAGACCAAAGGCTGTGTTTTCCAAAATACTTCTGTGTGGTAACAAAGCAAACTTTTGAAAAACCATACTCATTTCTGTACGACGTGTTTCCAATAGTTCTTCATTACTTTCTTTTGTAATATTTTCACCATTCACCAACACATCACCAGATGTGGGTTCAATAAGCCTGTTTAAACAGCGAAGTAAAGTAGATTTTCCACTTCCGGACAACCCCATAATAACAAAAACTTCACCCGTTTTAATTTCAAAATTGGCTTTATTCACCCCAATTGTACAGCCTGTTTTTTCTAATACTTCGGCCTTACTTTTACCTTGCTCCAATAATTTTAATGCAGCTGATTTATTTTTACCGAAGATCAGTGTAAGGTCTTTGACTGCAATTTTATGATCTTGCTTTTCCATAAACTAAAAATAATATCCAATATTTATGTTAAAACGAGCTTCCCACTCAGCATCAGGATTTCCAACTCCCAAACCTTGAGTCCACTCATTACCCAGCCACGGTTGGTTTTTCCCCATAGCATAATCGATATATGTATAAACGGAACCAGAAGTAACCATCACTCCTGTTACATTCATAAACGAATCTTCGAATTCATTAACAGCTTTATCCATATAACCAAAATCATTGTAGAACGTCAGATTTGAAATAGGTTTCCACTCAACCGGCACACTGTATGAAGCTCCTAATGTATATGTTGTTGCTTCTGCAGCTACCATGTATGGTGCTCCATATGCCACCATTGCAACTAACCTGTCATCCTGACCGTCGGGATAATTTGGATTCATTTTATAATAGGTTACTGCAGCTTTTAAACCAAATTTATTCGTGTTCAAACGATAGTGTCCTGCAAATGCGTTTCTAGATCCGGTTTCTTGAGTATCCAAATTATAAAGCCCTCCATACTCTCCAGAAACACCAATTTGTTGTAATACTGAACCCTCTCCAATATTATAAGCAAACTTAGCATTAAGTTGGTTCACTTCTTTGTTTCTATACATCATTTCTCCACCAACTTCAATTGACCCCAAATCATAAGAATACCTGCTGGGATCAACATCAGAGTAGCTTCCGAATCGTAATTCCTCCGCATTTTTAAAGAATGCAAAATCCATCTCCCAATTTCCAGATTTAGTTGAGTACTTCACACCCATATCGTGATCATCCTCCAATCCAACATAGTAATTAATACTAAAAAACCAGTTATTGGAATTATATGTAGTTAAACCAAACGGTACTTGAGTTAAACCCAATTGCAACTCACTATTATCTGTAAAATTATAACCAACCCATCCTTGTTTTAACATTCCTCCACCAAAACCTGATGAATAGAAACGATATTCTGCATTTAAATTAACCCCTTTATATTTTGCTGTCGCATTCAATCTAAATAAATCAAAACCAAAGTCACCTCCTCTTTCCTTTTGTCCTTCTTTCCAGGATGAATAATTGTAATTAAACCTTAAAGCACCTCCTACATGCAACTCTGGTTTTTCATTTTCCTGAGCCATTATTCCAGAATACATAAACAACGACATCAAAGCAACTCCAACAATTTTCTTTAGTTCTTTACTAATTACTTTCATTAAATAAAATTTCAATTTATAGTATAATTTCAATTCAACCTATAAGTTCAGATTCATACTTTTAGGAATAAAAAAATCAGTAAGTACGAATATTAAATTCATATCTCACTGATAATATGCTTTTTAATAAGGTATAGTTGAATAAATCAAGCTACAAAAATAGACATAACATTTCAATTGAACAAATATGTTCTATACAAACAATATTATATACTCCAGACATAAAGAACTAACCACAAAAAATCAGTTATCTTTTAAAGAGTTATTTAACAGTCTTTTGCAATGAAGGCAAAAATGATGTGTTTTTAAATCTATATCTTCCACATAAGTACTCGACATCATCACGCATCCGGGAATATGGCAATGAATAAGACCGAAGGTATGACCCAACTCATGAATAATTTCCTTACCAAATCTATTCAACGCCAATCGATCATGCCTTTTCATCCCATAGCGCTCATTATATAATCGAAATGAAGAAGCAATTCCGGAACGGCCATTTAAGAATGCCTGTCCATAAATGAAAGTTAAGATTTCGATAAATAAGTCAACTGTAAATAATCCAATGGTTTTGGTGGTATCTGATGCATACTCAGCATTGATTAAATGAATTAGCTGATTAGCATTATATTGGCTTCGCGTGGGATCAAAAAACTGACTCAGATCGATAAAACCATCCTTATATTCCACTTGCATCCGGAATTCTCTTTTAACATCCCTGGCAATAATTTCAAGATTATGTTTCTCGATTTGCCCAAAAGATATTAAAATGATTTTATCAGGATTCATTTTTCAACAGCTTAATATACAGTAGACCATTTCTGCAGGTTTTCAAAATACAGCAACTACTATTTTTTATTTGGACTCAGCTTATATTTTTTGATTTTATTATAAAGTGTCACCCGGTCTACTTTCAACACTTTGGCTGAAGTTGAAATATTCCAATTGTATTTATCCAGAATAAATTCAATATGCTTTTTCTCAACATCATTGAGACTTTCAAATGGACTATTGTCTGATTCTTTACCTATGGGGAGATCATTAATCCGTATCTTTTTCCCATCACCTACAACAATTGCCCTCTCAATCATATTTTCCAACTCTCTAATATTTCCGGGAAATGAAAATTCCTCCAATCGTTTTAAAGCTTTTGCGTCAATAGTAATAGTTGGTTTATTCATCGAAAGGCAATATTTCTTAATAAAATATTCAACCAGCAATGGAATATCTTCCGTTCTCTCGCGTAATGGAGGCACATGAATATTAATTACATTCAATCGATAATAAAGATCTTCGCGGAAAAGTCCTTTATCCACCATGCTTTTTAAATCTCTGTTAGTTGCACAGATCACTCTGAAATCTGAACTGATTTCCTTATTTCCACCCACTCTCACAAAGGTTTTAGTTTCCAATACCCGCAACAGTTCAATCTGCATCTTTGGAGGAATTGTAGCTATCTCATCCAGAAAAATAGTACCACAGTCAGCCATTTCAAATCGTCCCTTTCGATTGTATACAGCACCCGTAAAAGCACCTTTTTCATGTCCAAACAATTCACTTTCCAGTAAGCTTTCGGTTAATGCACCACAATGCACAATAATAAGAGGGAAAAATTTACGCGATGAGTTAGCATGAATAGCTCTGGCAATCAATTCTTTTCCAGTTCCGCTTTCACCAGTTATTATTACAGAAGAATTTGACTGGGCTATACTACTTATCTCTTGCATCAAATGACACATGGCCTCACTGTTTCCAATCAGATCTTCTACATTCTCCAAAGAAACTACCTTCTCCTTTAGTAGTTTATTTTCAGCTGCCAACGTAATTTGTTTACTGGCATTACGAATTAAATGAGATAACTCATCCGGATCAAAAGGCTTGGTTATATAATCGTAAGCGCCATCCTTTAAAGCCTGAACAGCAGTAGCAACAGTAGCAAATGCAGTCATTATTATTACAACCGGATTCTTTTCCAAAGACTTTATTCGTCGGAGCATTTCCAACCCATCCATTCCCGGCATCTTTATATCGGCAAGCACAATATCGAAATCTTTTGACTCAAGCTTGACAAGAGCCTCTTTTGCACTTTCTGCTGAATCAACCTGATAACCGTCTTCAACAAACCACTGATATAAAGAATCTCTTACCGAAGCCTCATCGTCAACAATTAGTATGGAGATTTTAGTACTCATAATAAATTGTCGTTAATTGATTACTAAAGGTAAAGTTATCATTATTGATGTGCCTTTACCCGTTTCTGAAACTATATCTGTTTTTCCATTATGATTCTGAACAATACCATGCACAATGGCTAACCCTAACCCAATACCACTTGTCTTTTCTTTTGTTGAGAAAAAAGGCTCAAAAACATGATGGATAACACTTGTAGGTATACCTATTCCATTATCGATTACTTCAATTCGAATGGTTTCACTATTTGGATTACTCGTTCTGAAAATAATTTCTCCATTATCAGTAATTGCTTCTGAAGCATTGACCAAAATAGCAATACAGGCTTGTTTAATTTGATTAGGACTGCACTTTATTAAATCTGTTTTTGCATCAAAATCGGAAATAAAACTAATTCCGGCCACTTTCAATGAATGAGCCATTAATTCATATGTTTCATGCAAAACTTCATGAAGATGCTTGGCCTCAAAATTATTCTGATCCTTTCTTGAAAAATCCAACAATCCTTTTACAATCTCTCCACAACGCTTGGTTTCATTTTCAATCAACTTAAGATTTTTCAATATTTTCTCTTTTTGTTTTTCATCCATCACAGTATTCAACAGTTGTTTCTGAATCAGCTTGGAATAGACAAGAATTCCAGATAGAGGATTATTAATTTCATGGGCTACAGAAAGAGATAATTTACCCAATGATGCAATTCGTTCCACATTGATCAGTTCATGTTGTACCTGTCCTAATTCCTCCGTTTTTTTCTGAACTTTATATTCCAATTGTTTCGACCAATTCTGCAACTCATTGTTAGCATCCTGAAGGTTATCCAGCATATTATTAAAAGCCATTGATACAGTACGTATATCTGATAATTGCTTTGCTTTTATCTCCAACCGGGTACTTTTATCTCCTTGAGTAACAGCTTCACTGGCTCTTATAATTGCATTTAAAGGATTTTCAATTTTCTTGTAGGTAAACACAATTAAAAAAATAAATAGCAATGAAGACATGGCAGAAGCCAAAATGATATAATCTGTTGTAGATGTTGTAAGTGCAGTATCCAATTCTTTCATTGGCAATTTAATCAGTAAAGAACCAAGTACTTCCTGCTCCTCAGGATGAGCATGACATGAACTAGTTGAGCAGGTTGGCGAATTTAATATGGGAGAATTAATTATCAGATGCCTGCTTTCATCCGGATTATGATTCATACTGCATGCTGTTTCAACATCAATAATTCTGTACGATTTTTCTTTCTCCTTAAACATGGATGCAAAATCATCGTGACAACTGATACAATCAGGATCACTGTGACTTAATGAATCATTTGAAATTGAAGTATATACGAGATTATTAAAGCTATCATACATATTAACATCATCAATGCCCGACATGGTGTTAATTGCATCCAGTGTATTCTGGAGTGATTTCCTGTCATTTTCAAGCATCGAACGATATAAAGCACCTTCAACTAAGGAACCGATATTCATACCTTTGTCATGGAGAACAGATTTAAAATACTCTTCATTCAACGATCTGAATATTAAACTAAAAGAAGCAAAAAGAAACAAGACTGAAATGAAAATTATAAAAACCACTCTCCCATAAATGGAAGAATGGAATTTGATATGCCTTTTAAAAAGCTGATTATTTAAGCTTTTGCTAAATACTATTTTAGTGAGCCATTTCATGCTCTCAAATAAATGGTTAATCCAGTTAAATTAGTTCAGATAATGTAAAATACAGATAAAATAACAGAATTACACAAACCAGTTATATGTTATTAAACAGATACTTAAATCAGTTCCATCCAACTTTTGGTTACTTTCATGATTATTTACTGGTGTCAATAAACTTCGTTTGAAATTCTTCCCATACCTCAGGCTCCAGATCAGCCAGAACATTATCATGTAACTCACCCCCATCTTGTAAAATGATACGTTGATAGGCAGAAGTATTTGATTTAACTGCATAGACTAAAAAATGCTTTAGTCTCACTAATTCAGATCTCAACCAATCTTTATAAGTATCAGCCAAAAACATAAACTGTATTTCTCTTAACCAGTTTAAAGGCTCTAGCAAATAAATCCAGCCTTCGGTATAAGGTAATGTATTTAACAGAGTTGAAGAAGTCAAAAGTTGCCTGTTTTGTTGTTGAATTATCCCTGTAATTGGCGAATACATTGTTATCTGCTTACCTAAATGACTTATTGTGAGTATTTTTTCTCCTTTTTGCACCATTTCTCCACGTTCTTTCATCATAACCCTAGTTATATTTCCTGTTACATGCTGCATAAAATCGTCAATGCCAATTCTGACTAAACCATCCTTCTCCATATATGTCCAGGTATGCGTTTTATCAAAGTATAATCCCTTAGGAGCCTGAATTATATTTTCATTCAATCCTGGGGTCATGTGGATCTTATTAACTGGAGATGCTGAACGTGCCAAATTCAGTTTAACCCACAGATAAACCACTGCAGCAAAAAAGGCAGTTAAGCCAAGTAATATGATTATCCAATTATTAGTTGACTCCTTAAATTCAGCTTGTGACACAGCAAGCTCAATGGGACTTATCATATCCATATATTCCTGCTTTTCAGCTGATGCTAATTCACTAAATCCATGATCATTCAAATATTTGCCACCTTCAGAAAGTATCCAGTAAACAAATTGATTTGCAGCTTCATCAGCAGGTTGTATTGCGGATACTGCATAAATGTTACTGCTTAATTTTGTTGGATACTTACCAATCCAAACGCCTCTTAAAAATGTGTTGGGACTGTCATATATATTTTCGAAATTATCAATTCGTCCATTAGCGTTCTTGTCAATTGGTACGATCTTAATGTTGTCCACCCATTCGTTTCCATTATCCTTTTTAATATCTTTTAATCTGCAAAATCCAATCGCATACGGATCTTTTTCAACAACTGCCAGCAGTTGATTTGTATTTAAATATTTCAGACTAATAATTAGTTCGGGGGCTATTCTCGTGAACTCTGCTAAGCTTTTAGTAATGAGTTCCCCATCTGACACATAAATGTGCAATGAGTTACTTTGAATCCCATCTAACAAAACGGTCCAATCCGGCTTAGCTGCACCTGAAAGAAGTACTGCTAAATCTGAAAAAGCAATTCCCTGTTTATCGATTTCTTTTAAAAATGGATTATTTAAATTAACGATGGGTACAATAGGGTCATGACCGATAACTATTTTCCATTGATGTTCCAATATTTTAGCGCGTTCAAAATCACTTGTATAAAAACTAAGATAGTTGTTGATGGTTAAATCAGTTTCTGTTGCTTGTCTAACATTCAGATTTAAGTCTGGTTGAAAAGCTTGATATTCATTTACCCAATTAAGAATTAGATTCTGAAGATCAGGTGAATATTGAATATTCAGGGTCTGCTTCTCTTGCTCCATATCATCATTGGACATGTTAGCAATTATGGTTGTATTACTTAAGAAATACAACACTAAACCTACAATATATATCTTGCATTTCATGATAGCTTGATTTATTTAATTGCATAAATTATTTATGCTACTATCACAATTTCAACATCAATGCCAAATTCACACATCTAATTGACTACCTGACATATAACAACACAACAAGTAACCCAAGTTTATTCTCCGACGTTGAAAACTTATACACAATAAGAGATAAGATAGGGTAATACGATAGAAATGAGACAATTATACAGATTGTTTAAAAAATTAACACTGTAGAAATTTTCAACACCAAATAGCGTAAAGTTTTAATAACTAATCTAAATATTAAAACAGGTTTAATTGATTTTCTGAATTTTATTTATAAATGATGTTTAAAGCAGAATAAAAAGCTGATGAAATATTATTGTGCACATTTTTATCCAATGCAAACTTCTGATTCATTTCAAACTCAAGACCAATATATTTTTCATTCTCTCTGTCTCTGAAATAGCGAACATGACCATCGGGTTTGCCTCTGTATGGATAATTAAATCTAACCCTAAATTCAGGCATTAATTTCAGTAATTCTTTCTTCCAGATTTTAGCAAATTCTTTCTCCTGTTCACGACCGGGATGATATAAAATTCCAAAATCGGTTTGACGAATTTTACCATTCAATTCTGGCGTAAACGAGTGAACCGATAGATGCAAGACAATACAATTTTGTTGCCAATATTGATAGATTTTATCCTCAAAAGGACGACGAAAACCATAATAATACTCTTCCAATATTTCATCTTTTACAGCTTTATCCAAAGGCTTCGTAAATTCTGAAAAAAGAGTCCTTCTATAGAGCGAACGGTTTACATCAACAATCAAACGTGAAGCCGTAGCAATCTGTAAATATGACACTTCATTATTTTTCATACAATTCATCAACTCAAGTGCTCCTCTATCAAAACCTCGATGTGTTTGAAGCAAATTATCCGCTTCCTGAAACAAGTATTTGTACTTCTCAGGAATTGTATTTACAGCATGTTCGCAACTTAAGACTACTTTAACTTCCACTTCTCTATTTTTTAAATATCAGTAGCAATATTAGCAATTGAATTCAAATATAAAATGATATTCATTCAACTAAAATGAATTCTTCAGAAGATTCAAATCTTCGTCAAAAGCATTGCCTTTACAACCCCTTTTTATTAACTTTAATATTGCCTTATTCTGTGAATGACACCCCAGATAAAAATCCTGTTGACTATGTGAAAACCATTCGTCTTAATTATTAACTTAAATAATTACGTTATGAAGGCTTTCTACTTAGTTTTTAGCTTATGGGTGTTTTGCTCATCTATCAATGGGCAAACAACCGTAGGATTGGTCGGACATTTCCCTTTTACAAATGGTAGTCTTAGTGATTTAATGGGTATTCGTGATTGCAGTCTCAGTTCACATGGTACCGACACTTATTTTCTGGTTGAAGACCGTTTTGGAAATAGTGACTGTGCCATTGATTTCCAGGGAGCCATATTTGCTGCAGGGAGTGCAAATCGAAATATTACAAGCGAAGTTAGTATTAGTGTATGGATCAAAACAACTGACAAACCTGAAGCAAACAGGTTTGTGGTTACCAAGTATGGATATAATTTTACTGATGTTCCGATCTGCGGCTATACTTTATTTTTTAATGACACTGTAAGATTTGACAGTAGAGATGAGAACTGGAGACATAACGATTACATGGTTTCCAATTATTCTAAAAGAGTTGTAAATGATGGAGAATGGCACCATATTGTGGGAATTACCCACGCTTCACCTGCATTACTTGAAATATGGATTGATGACACTAAAGAAAACTATCAGGAATACGGATGGGATCTGGTAGAATTGGATAATCCTCTTCAAAACCTATGCATTGCCGGTAGCGAACAATACAATTCCACACCAACATTTAAAGGTGTGATTGATGATATTAGAATATATAACCGCGCCTTGAGTGAATCTGAAGTTCATGATCTTTTTATGGAAGAAAACCCAAATACAAATATCGAAACAAATTTAGCAACAGCTTATACTATAACTCCCAATCCTACAAAAGGAAATATCAGAATAATAAGTACAAATCAGTCATCTATACCAACCGAAATATCATTGTATAACCTGGCGGGTACCAAAGTATATTTTAGAAACTTTAATTTTAATAATTCTATTGATCTTGATATATCATCATTTACAAAGGGAATTTATCTATTAGTAATTGAAAATGAAGATTTAAAAACCATTAATAAGTTAATATTACAGTAATAATTAAAAAACCGTTCTGTTCTATCCCTTTTTTAATTGTTGCAACAACAGTTTTCGATCCAGTATTTTAATACTTTTTCCCTGAGCCAGAATAATACCCTCATTATGCAGTTCACGAATAGCTCTGCCTAACGATGGACGTGTAACCCCAAATAATGAAGCTAATTCTTCCTGGCTTTTAGGAAGAATGATTTCTCCATCCAAAGAGCCAGCCAACTGTAATAAATAATGTGCCAGTTTACCCCGGATAGTCTGAAATGTAAGAAACCGAATTTTATTAGATAAGAATTGAGCCCGATTTGAAATATTATTCATAAAATTTTGAAGAAAAGGAGCACTTACCTGCATCAATCTTATAATGGATTCTTTGGGAAGCTTAAAAATCTCAACATCAGTAGTTGCAACAATATTTACCGGAAAATAATTATTCTGACCGAAAATAAACGCAATGGCTAATGGTTTGGGAGGTTCAATATCTTCAATCTTTACTGCTTTTCCCGAAGGATCAATCATCTCACCTTTCACACTACCTTTCATCATGATTAATAACGCATTACACTCCTCCCCGGCTTGTGCTATTATCTGATCCTTATTATACTTCTTAATTTGATAATGAATAGTGTTAAGATAATTATCCAAGTCATCGGGATTAACACCTTTAAAAAGTGGACATTTATATAATTGATCCATAGATTTAAGTAATAAAGTGCCAAATTATGAATTAATTTCGATTTTGTAACATTTGTTACAGCATTGGAATGAATCTCGTCTTACTTTTGCTAATGTAAAACAGAAAAAAACTATAAAAAATATATACAATGATACGGGAAGTAGTAAAAATCGACGAGGAAAAATGCAATGGTTGTGGGGTTTGCATTCCTGAATGTCACGAGGGGGCTCTTCAGATAATCGATGGTAAAGCTCGATTAGTAAGCGACTTGATGTGCGATGGATTAGGCGCTTGCCTTAACCATTGCCCACAGGACGCCATGACTATTGAAAAACGTGAAGCTGAACCTTATGATGAAATTAAGGTGATTGAGATTATGGTTGAGAAAGGAATTAACACTGTAGTAGCACACCTGAAGCATCTGAAAGATCATAACGAAAGCGTATTTCTTAAACAAGCTGTTGGTTGGTTGAGAGAAAATGAAGACAAACTCGATTTCAAGGTAGAAGATGTGACTCGTCAGGTTCATAAACCAAAAATTTCGGTGATGCATACAGGTCATGTTGGTGGTGGCTGTCCCGGATCTCAGGCCAGAAGCATTGAAAGGCCAAGTGCCATTACAAGTCAGCCAACCAATACAGACGCTCCTTCGGAGCTGCGTCAATGGCCGGTACAAATGCATCTCATCAATCCGATGGCCAATTATTTTATCGAATCAGATATGGTATTGGCTGCTGATTGTGTGGCTTTTGCCATGGGAAATTTTCACAGTAAATATCTGAAAGGCCGAAGTGTTGGTATTGCTTGTCCAAAGCTTGATGATGGCCATAGTGTTTACATCGATAAGTTAGTAAAACTGATTGATGATGCAAAAATCAACACACTGACAGTTACCATTATGCAGGTTCCATGCTGTGGAGGATTACTTCAGATGGCCAAACAGGCTGTTGATCTGGCTTCACGCAAAATACCTTTAAAAAAGGTCGTGGTATCCATTGAAGGAGAAATCCTTTCAGAAGAATGGGTGTAGAAAAATAATCAAGGTAAAAGTTAAACAGGCAAAAGGCAAAAGGCAAAAGTACCTTAATGGGATTCCTATGCTCTTTTCTGAAGCATTTTATCAATTGCCTTCTGCCCCCGATAGCTATCGGGGAAACTAATAAGCTAAATAAATAATAATCAAGTAAAAGAAAAAATCATGAGTATGTTTTGTTATCAGTGCCAGGAGGCTTCAAAAGGCGTAGGTTGTTCAATAAAAGGGGTTTGTGGGAAAACACCGGAAGTAGCCAATTTGCAGGATTTATTATTGTACACTACAAAGGGGGTTGCCATTTGGAGTCAACTTGGCGCTGTTAGTAAACTTGATACAGTCAAGGCGGATAAATACATTATTGATGCCTTATTTATTACTATCACCAATGCTAATTTTGATAGCAATAAAATTATTGAAAAAATTACAGAAGGTTATAGTATTCAGGATGATCTTAGAGAACAGGTTAATGCGCCTGTTGAATTACATGATTCAGCCGTTTTTCGTGCCAAAGATCAAAATGAAATGGAATCTAAAAGTTTATTGATTGGTATTCTTTCCATTGAAAATGAAGATATTCGTTCATTAAAAGAATTATTAACATATGGTTTAAAAGGTATGGCGGCGTATGGTGAGCATGCCTGGAACCTTGGATTTGAAAATCCAGAAATTTATGCTTTCATCCGTAAAGCTCTGATAGCAACAACTAAAGGCAATATTACGGCCGATGAATTATTGCCTTTAGTGTTGGAATGCGGAAAATATGGTGTTGATGTAATGGCCCTATTAGATAAAGCTAATACTGAATCGTTTGGTCATCCGGAAGTAACCTCAGTGAACATAGGTGTTTCGAAAAATCCTGCCATTCTTATCAGTGGTCATGATTTAAAAGACTTGGAAGAACTTCTTGAACAGACTCAAGGAACTGGCGTTGATGTTTATACCCACAGTGAAATGTTACCTGCTCACTACTATCCTAAATTCAAGAAATACGAAAATTTTGTTGGTAATTACGGTAGTGCCTGGTGGAAACAAACGGAAGAGTTTGAAACATTTAATGGTCCTATCCTATTCACTACTAACTGTATCGTTCCTCCAAAAGCTTCATACAAAGAAAGAGTTTACACAACAGGAGCTTCAGGTTTTGATGGATGCACACACATTGTCGATCGCAAGAACGGACAGCCAAAGGATTTTTCAGTTATTATTGAACATGCAAAAAAATGTGCTGCCCCAACTGAAATTGAAACGGGTACCATTGTCGGTGGTTTTGCTCACAATCAGGTTATGCAACTGGCAGATAAAGTAGTTGATGCCGTTAAAACGGGTGCTGTTAAGAAATTTGTGGTAATGGCAGGGTGTGATGGAAGAATGAAAGACAGACAATACTATACTGATTTTGCAAATGAATTGCCTCAGGATACTGTGATTCTTACAGCGGGTTGTGCCAAATACAGATACAATAAATTACCTCTGGGCGATATTGGCGGAATACCTCGTGTTTTAGATGCCGGACAGTGTAATGATTCCTATAGTCTTGCAGTAACAGCATTAAAATTAAAAGAAGTATTTGAACTCGAAGATATCAATGACCTTCCGATTGTTTATAACATTGCCTGGTACGAACAAAAAGCTGTAATCGTATTATTGGCTCTGCTACACCTTGGAGTAAAAAATATCAACCTGGGGCCAACATTACCTGCATTTTTATCACCAAATGTGGCTAATATTCTGGTTAAGACCTTTGGTATTGGATCCATTTCTACTGTTGAAGATGATATTAAAAACTGGATTGCCTAGAAAAAAATGATTTATACATACTTAATATAAATTACACACTATCTGTGCTTTCCAATGGACAATGCAGATAGTGTTTTTTATTTTTATATAGATCCCTTAAATCCAATTTACTAAAACAACGGTTTATGAAAAAAAAGTTTTTTGATTTTCTAAAACCACCTGAACAATGGAAAGTTCCTGTCATACTTGCATTAGGCATATTTTTTGGCATGGGCTTTTACTTGTTTTATGTGGCCAGAGCTCACTCCTATCTGTCTGATGATCCAAAAACATGTGTAAACTGCCATATTATGGCACCACAGTATGCAACCTGGAATCATAGCGCACATCGTGAAGTTGCCAGTTGCAACGATTGTCATGTTCCTCATGATAATATAGTTAACACATACTATTTCAAGGCAAAAGACGGAATGAAACATGCATCCATATTCACCATGCGTGCCGAACCCCAGGTTATTTTTATTAAGGATGAAGGCAAAGAAGTGGTACAGGAGAATTGTATCAGATGCCATCAACACCTGATCAGCAATGAGAAAGTACTTGCAAAAGCACCGGATGTACACTTCAACATTGATGATCGAAAATGCTGGGAATGTCATAGAGAAACTCCACATGGTAGAGTTAACAGTCTCTCAAGTGTACCCAATGCACGTGTTCCAGTTCCAGAAAGTCCTCTACCTGAATGGATCCAAAACCTTAACAGTAAAAATTAACTTAAATCTTAAATTATGAAACCAATACGAGATCAAATAAAAGAAAAACCATGGCTGGGTTGGGCTTTGTTTTTCATCACTATAATTGTTGTATTTCTTCTAGGACTTCTGGCTTCTTCTGTTATTGAACGACGTGCAGAAGCTGTTTTTGCATATACACCTCAGGTTACCTATTCACAAACAGAACCCCGAAACGAGGTCTGGGGACAAAATTTCCCTAAAGAATATCAATCCTACCTTCAAACAAAAGACACTCTTTTCGCCAGCAAATACAATGGAGGAGGCATGATTGATATGCTGGAAGTTGATCCTCGTTTAGTTGTTCTTTGGGCTGGCTATGGATTTTCAAAAGATTATAATCAGGGACGTGGGCACTTATATGCCGTTGAAGATATTCATAATACTTTACGTACCGGAGCTCCAATGGGTGAAGAAAAAAGTCCGATGCCTAATACATGCTGGACATGCAAAAGCCCGGATGTGCCACGCCTGATGAAAGAAATGGGTCCTGCAGATTTTTATAAAGGCACCTGGGAAGAAAAAGGCTCAGAAGTAATGAATGCGATTGGTTGTGCCGATTGCCATGATTCAAAAACCATGAATCTTAAAATCACACGTCCTGCATTGGTTGAGGCCTTCGAACGAATGGGTAAAGACATTAATACCGCCACTCATCAGGAGATGCGTTCGCTTGTGTGTGCACAGTGCCATGTAGAATATTATTTTAATAAAAAATCCCATCCAGGATCTCCATACCTGACATTTCCCTGGGATAATGGTATGTCGGTTGAAGCGATGGAAGAATATTACGATGCTATTGAGTTTTCTGACTGGACACATAAATTAAGTAAGGCACCTATGCTAAAAGCTCAGCATCCCGGATATGAAGTATATCTTACAGGTGTGCATGCCAAACGCGGTGTTTCATGTGCCGATTGTCATATGCCTTATAAAAGCGAAGGTGGCCAAAAGTTTACTGATCACCATATTCAGAGTCCATTAAATAATGTTGCTAACTCTTGCCAGGTTTGTCACCGTGAAGAAACAGCCAGTCTGGTTGCCGATGTTTACGAACGTCAGGATCGTATTATCGAAAATCGTGACAAACTGGAAGAATTGGTCGTTCGGGCACATGTTGAAGCCAAATTAGCCTGGGAATTAGGTGCCACCGAAGAGCAAATGAAAGATATATTAATGGATATTCGTCATTCGCAATGGCGTTGGGATTATGCTGCTGCCAGTCACGGAGGATCATTCCATTCACCAGTTGAAATTGGTAGAGTGATTTCTACAGGCATTGCCATTGCTCAGGAAGGTCGTTTAAAACTTAGCCGTTTACTTGCCTCTTTGGGACACAACGAAGAGGTTCCATATCCTGACATCACAACAAAATCAAAAGCACAGGAATACATCGGTTTACCAGTTGATTTACTTCAGCAAGAAAAGAAGGAGTTCCTTAAAACAGTAGTTCCGAAATGGAAAGAAGAAGGTGCTAAACGCGAAGCCACTTATACAACATCAATACAGTAATATTTTATGCCGGAGAGCATTCTCTACTCTCCGGCATTAACTGAACCATAATACTATGAATACTAAATATATTATATCGATAATCTGCATCGCTTTTTTTAGCATTGGAACCTATGCCCAGGTTAAAATATCAGCAGAAATACGCCCACGTACCGAATTTAATCATGGTGTAAAAACACCTGCCTATGAAGATCAGAAGGCATCATTACTTACGTCGCAAAGAAGCAGACTTAATCTATCCTTTCAAAATGAAAATTTTGCGATTGGAATGGTTTTGCAGGATGTGCGCCTTTGGGGTAGCGAACCTCAATTAACAACCAATGGTAATAATGTCACCTACCTTCATCAGGCCTGGGCCGAATGGTTTATTGATCAATCTTTCTCAATCAAAGCCGGTCGTCAGGAATTAGCATATGATGATCAACGAATTTTAGGGAGTGTGGGCTGGGCTCAGCAAGCTCGTTCTCATGATATTGTATTGTTTAAATATAGGGGGGATTTTAATATGCACCTCGGTTTGGCATACAACAATTCAAGCCTAAATAACAATTTTTATAATGGTCCCGATGCATATAAAGCTATGCAATTCTTATGGTTGAATCGTAAAGGAGAATCTTACACTGCAAGCATATTATTGCTAAATAACGGCGTACCGTACTGGAAAAATGATATTCAAACAGAGCAAGGAATAAGATACAGCCAAACGTTGGGTACACATATACAAACCAAATTAGCCGGGATTGATTTAACTGGTAACCTTTATTACCAGTTAGGAAAAGATGTTACAAACAGAAGTATTTCGGCTTTGAATGTTTCAATCGACGGCACCTTTGCCTTAAGTGATAAAGCAAATATTGGTGGTGGATATGAACATTTATCAGGTACTGATCAAACTGAGACAGAATACAATTACTCATTTAATCCTTTATACGGAACCAATCATAAATTCAACGGATTTATGGACTATTTTTATGTAGGTAATCATATTAACAATGTTGGTTTGAATGATCTTTACATAAAAGGAAATGTAAAACCCGGTAAGGTAAAGTTTAACGGGTCAATGCATTTCTTTGGTGCCGATGGTATAATTGTTGATCAAAACAAAGGATTAGGTACTGAATTGGATTTATGGTTTGGTTACACTCATAAAGGTCAGGTGCAGCTTGATTTTGGTTATTCGCATCTATTTGCCTCTGATGCTTTATATGCTATAAAGGGCATACCAGAAAACAATGAATCCAATAACTGGGCCTGGATGATGTTGACATTTAAACCAACTTTATTTGAGAAATAGAAGTTTGCTATTCAAACAAACTAAGTATTCTTAATTATATAACCCGGATTGGAGTTAATCTAATCTGGGTTTATATTTTTCATCCTAAACATTTCGGTACTAAAATGTACATGTAAAGGATATTTTGGTATAGAGTTTGTTATGTTCATTCAGGATAATTATAAACAAATCAAATTATTGTGATGAAAAACCTGACCGTTTGCCTTATCGTGTGCTTCCTTATAACCATATTATCATCATGTACAAGTTACCAGATTATTACATTAGACAGTTCGTTAAATAAGCCTTCGAACAATGGTTTTGTATTTGAAAATGACACCTTATTGTTGCAATACACTTTTAACGGTGCCAATGCACCATTAGATGTCGATATCTTTAATAAATTAAATGCGCCTTTATACATTAACTGGAATGAGTCATCTGTAATAATTAACGGACAATCATATCCATTAAATCCCGCTCAGTCAAAAGTGAGTATCGATTATTCGGAGGTTAGCAGCGAGTATTTATACAATACTTATACCCAAGGTTCAGGAGATGGAACAATCTGGCACAGCGACAGATCAGGATTTATACCTCCTCAATCAAACATCACTATCCAAAGTATAAATACATGGAATCAATTTATTTCTTCTGAACATTCAATTGGTCAATACACATATATTTCTGACAGTGGAGAAAAAATTACTGAATACCAATTCGATAAAGAATCCAGTCCTTTAGAACTGCGATGTTACCTATCATACAAGGATCAGACGGCAGATACATGGAAATTTGTGGATCATCAGTTCTGGATTCAAAGCTTTTATAAATGCATAGACTGTTCACTTCCTAAAGAGAGTAATAAGTTTTATTTATCCAAATCTACCGGTGCCGGTACTGCCATTGGTGTAGTTGCATTAGTTGGTTTGGCAGCTGTTGCTGTTTCTCTGGATGTGGATATTGAAGATTCTGATTTATAATTCACAAAAACAAAACACCGGGCACAATTGAATAGTATACCCGGTGCTTTAAATATCTAATATTCAAGTCTACAATCCGTAATCCTTGCCATATTTCTCAACCACATAATCAATATCCTTATCTCCTCTACCTGATAAGTTAACTAAAATGGTTTGATCAGCTGGTAATGTTTTAGCCAGCTTCATAGCATAAGCAACAGCGTGAGAACTTTCCAAAGCAGGGATTATACCTTCTTCTCTGGCTAATTCAATAAAAGCATCAATCGCTTCCTTATCTGTAATAGTTTCGTATTTAACCCTTTCAATATCCTTTAAATAGGAATGCTGAGGTCCAACACCTGGATAATCCAAACCACTTGCAACGGTGTTAACTGCAGCTGGTTCTCCTTTCTCATCCTGTAACAGATAACATTTAAAACCATGTATCATTCCAGGTTTACCCAACGAAAGAGTAGCTGCATGATCTCCGGTTTTAAAGCTGGTACCTGCAGGTTCTACTCCGTAGATACTAACATCGTCCTGTAAAAAGGCTGTGAATAATCCCATTGCATTGGAACCACCGCCCACACATGCAACCAGGTTATCAGGCAGTTTACCTGTTAATTCCTGAAACTGTTCTTTTGCTTCACGACCTATAATAGACTGGAAATCACGGACCATCATTGGGAAAGGATGAGGACCTACCACTGATCCGATTGCATACAATTGATTCACAGGGTCCTGAACATACGCATCAAAAGCAGAATCTACCGCCTCTTTTAATGTCTTCAATCCATGAGTAGCCGGAATAACCTTGGCTCCCAATATTTTCATGCGAACCACATTAGGGTGTTCTTTATAGATATCCACCTCTCCCATATGAATATCGCATTCCAATCCAACCAATGCAGCAGCAGTAGCTAAAGCAACACCGTGCTGTCCGGCACCTGTTTCAGCAATAATTTTCTTTTTACCCATTCTTTTTGCCAGAAGGGCTTCACCTAAACAGTGATTAATTTTATGAGCTCCGGTATGGTTAAGGTCTTCGCGCTTGAGGTAAATTTGGGCGCCACCCATTTTTTTTGAAAGATTTTGTGCATGGAACACTGGGGATGGTCGTCCGGTATAATGTTTTTGAAGGTAGTATAACTCTTCTTTAAAAACCGGATCATCTTTAATTTTTTCATACGCATCAGCAATTTCCTGCATAATTGGCTCCAGCATTGGTGGCACAAAACGCCCTCCATACTCACCGAAAAAGCCATCCTTATCAGGCATCACTGATTCGCTTAACTGAGCTTTGTTCAAATCGTTCATATTCTTATTTGTTTAAAATAAAAAAGCCGCAGGCGGTAACCTACGGCTTTATAATCATATTGTAAGTTGGTCCGCCTAATGTATTCTTAAACGACGCCAATAATTATCATGGATTAAATTATTCATATTCTCATCTTAGGTGAAGCAAGTATAATTAATAAAATTTTAATCTCAAAAGCTAAAAACAATATATGCAAATCCATTTGATCATAGAGTATAAAAAAACCCGCAATATGCGGGTTTTAATATGTTGCCAAAAATTTCTTTAGTAAATATAAGTAATAAAAATAGGATTAATACCTACTTCATATTCCGAATCTATTACATATTTATCATCATCAAGCGTAAACACCAATAGTTTTCCGTTACTTGTTCCATTTTCCAATAAACCATACAAATAGCCTTTTGCATAATCAAAATCAATTCCGTTTAATGCAACATCGCTATAAGTCCCGGAAATTGCCAGTTCATCTTCCGTATTATCATCTTTATATACACTTCTGTAATATGTTTTACCATGTACATAATAGATAAAACGTTTATCTTTTGATAATGCTAATGCATTTGTCCCATTTCCTTCGCTGGCACCTAAATCAATCATTAATTTTGGTTCGTGCACCAAACTATCGGTTACTATATCATCAGTGACGAACTTTCTTTCGATTTTATACAGACTTTGATTATTACCCGAGGCATCACCATCACAATACACCCAAATATTACGATCAATATCAACTACCATATCAACAGGCTGAACTCCTACATTAATCACATCAATTAATGAGTCTTTGCTCATATCATAAACCGTAACAGTATTACCATCCTTATTTTCACCACCACTGTTGGCAACATATAAGAATTTACCTGAGCTGATTAATTTACCCGGACCTTCACCAACAGGTAAAGTTGCAATTACTTCATGTGTATCTAAATCAATTTTAGCTACAATATTATCCATATCAGAATTTGCAACTCCATTTCCACAGCTTACATAGGCTGTAGTTACATTTGCCAGTATTATATCATTTGGATTTGATAAACCATCGATGGAAGCATCAACCTGAAAAGTCTCCATATTAATCATATCAACAGTTCCTGATTGAGGGAAAGAGATATATCCTCGTCCATTTATATATTCACTGCTTCTTTTAACAGTAAAAGCGGTTGCTCCTGCTCCAAGTTTCTGTCCATTGTTTTTTTCCTGAAACAAGTTATTGGTAACCTCCATATTTTCAAAGTTGAAACGACTAATTGTGCTTGTTTCACTGTTACCTTTATTTAATATAAAAGCACCTTGATAATCTTCAATTGTAGTTGTATCTATTTCGGTACACGATGAGATTACTAAAGCACCCAAGGTTAAGATCAGGAAGATTTTATTCATTTTATTCATCAATTATATTTTTCTTATGCATACTATTTGCCAAACGACCTCAAATATAATCTTCCTTTTTAAATTATCCGGTGTATCCTTTGAATTTCTGAATCTGCTAAACAATATAAAACAACAAAGGCCTGCCATAGCAAGCCTTTGATTATAATTATTTCAATTACCAAACAAGTAGTAATCATATATTATTCAACATCAAGAATCCATGATGGTGCAATTCCTGTGCTAAATTCTTCCTGTAATTCGCCATTAGTATTGTAAAATGATAATAGTCCATTTGCTGTTGTACTTTGAGAAACCATTACATAAACCAACTCTGTTTGTTTATTAAAGTACACACCATTAATACCACTAACTCCAGTCAACAAAGGTTCTGATTCAAAAGATTTTAATTCAGTATCGAAAACATAGATTCCACCACTATAATTATAAAAAGCGTCATAACTACCTCCAACAACATAAATTTTACTTTTGTCCTTATTAAATGACATTATAGAAGAATAATTAGAAGTAATACTAGATAATTCATAAGTTGCTTCCAAAGTTTTGGTTGTTGTATTAATGTACCCTAAACCAGCTGTTGTCGCACTTATACTATAGGTATCAGGTATGCTAACAAAAAGATTACCTTCGTCATCTTTTAAGAAATAAGAAGAAACACCTGGAACTCCTTCAATAAAGCTCACTTCTTCTGTTGCTAAATCAATCATACCAATTTTAGTATCATAGTTTAAGGCACAGAATAAAGTTCCATTTGCAATCGCTAATCCTTCTGGACCACCTGGCATATCAATCTTTTTCTCAACTTCGTTGGTTGTAACATTATATATTGCAATATATCCCAATGAAGAGTCGCCCCAAACATCTCCACCCCAGCATGAGATATACAGGTAATTACCTTCACCAACACAAAAGCGAGGCTTTATAATATTGGTTGACACCCCATTACTGGTTTGTTCCAACGAAGCTGACTCAACATAATATATTTCATCAACTGCATTCCCCATAAAGTAAATATTACCTTGGTACTCATATGCATATTGTGGTTTACCCGACATTTCAACGCCATTTACTGCTTTGTAAACCTCATTCTGAACTGTTGAATTCTCAAGGTCAATGTATGAAAGAGAACCTACCGAACTTGAATAACTACCATAATTTAAAACATAATGTCCGGTAATTTTTGCTTCTGGTGTTTCATTCTCCTCTTTCTCGCAAGATGCCAATAAAAAAGGCAATGCAAGAAACAAAACTAAGTACTTCTTCATCTTCATGATTAATGAATTATTTAAAATTTATAATTAATTGCTACTCTATAATTGATCTCAGGCATGGCATATTGATATTGATTCTGATATTGCTCACTCAATAGATTATTCACCTGAACATCTAATCTTAACAAGTTATTTCCAAGGTTAAATTGATAGTAAGCAGAGCAATTGATTAGTTTATAGTTTGATAAATATTTACCTGCCTGATTGTAATATCTTCTGCCTGTATAATTACCATCCAGTATTAAGCCAGCTTTTGAAAATGTATATTGGATATAACCTGTTGCAATATATTTAGGTACATATTCCAATTGTTGATCAATAACATCGGTTACCAGATCTGATTCCTTTCTTTCTGCAGGGTTAAAAGTAAACCCACCACCTATTTCAATTTGTTGTTTTCCTAAATCACAATATGCTCTAATAGTAGTTTCCAAGCCTTTACTTATCACACGCATAATATTGTCGGCATACCAACCACTGCTTCCTTGTGTCCATAATAACCAATCATGAACATCCATATAAAAAGCATTGGCATTTAAACGAAAAGTCCAGGTTTCATTATCCGAAAATAAGTAGCCCAGCCCCAACTCTGCACTCAAAGCATCTTCGGGTTTAATATTTCGGTTTCCTTCATATCCATCCTGCCCCCAGTATCGATCGTTTAACGTAGGAATACGATATGCTCTTTGTATATTACCGATTAAATTTAGTGTCTGATTATTTTTATTGATTAGTCTCATTTCCAACCCCAAGGCAGGTGTAAAAGGAGCATTAAATCGACTTACAAATTGCTGTCTAAGATTCAACGACAATTTCATCCAATCAATTGGATTAGCCAAGAAAGATGCATACAGAGAAGTTCTGTATTCAGATATACTTTCATCGTAGGCATACACATTAGGTTTTATGAAAAGATATCGTAAGCCCAGTTGCATGCTTAACCAGTCTTTCTCCTTTTTTAAACCTCCTTCAGATATCCATCGTTGGGTACTAATTTTTTGTTCTTTACTACTGTAGTCAATATTATCGTCAAATACGTAACCTCCACCTAAATATAAATTGCCAACATGAGAATTTTGATCATATTGAATCCAGGTTCTTATATTCTGATCTTCAATATATCTGGTATTAGGATTCGTATTTTCTGCCATATTTGGCTGCGCCTCATGTCGGTTTTTTGTTAACCAAATTAAGGATGATAACATTCTGATATCGTCCCATTTATAATTTAACTGTTGAATTAGATTAGTATTCTCTATTCGGGCATTTTTCTGCTTATCCCGTTGGTAAGATCTTGTTTCAAAATTATAATAAGCAGTATTTTCGAATGGGAAGTCATTTTCCTTTTCGTAGTATACAAGGCGTGTAACTGATTCTAGCCGGCCATTGCTTGCAAAAACCTTTGCTCCTGCCATATATTCGCCAAAAGAACCCCGTGAAACTTTTGCTTCGCCGTTCACTCCATTTTTAAATTTATTCTGAAGTTCAAGCCTTACATTTCCTCCAAGAGAACCTGAACCCAATGTTGCAGAAGAACTACCAAAACTAATTTGTACCTGATCAAATAGAAAAACAGGCGCATTATTTGCATTGTAACTACCTAAAGTCTGAGAATTCAATTCTATACCACGAACACGCACTGATGTATGATTGTCTGATGTACCCCTGAATCTAAATGAAGCTAATCCTCCAGCGTCAGTTTTAATATAAATAGGTTGATAGCGAGTGATTAATTCAGTAAGGCTTCCCTGTTCAACAGAGCTTTTTTGTAGCGGAGTAAAAGTTTCCTTCTTCGAACCAACCTGATATTGTTTAAGTTTAGTAACAACAACATCTACTGACTCTATATCATAATGTTGTAAATAACCTGGTAATGAATCTTTAACCTCACCCTCAGCTTTTGCACATATTAAGGCAAAAAACACAAATAAAACAACTACAATAGTTTTAAACATTCACCAATACTTTATCAAAAAAGCCGGTATCATAAAAGAAAAGGTAAACCTATCTTGTGTGATTGCCTAGCTCCCGAAGCTTAAATTAAGTTATTTGGCAGGTCTTCTGACTTATTCCGACTACAAACCGCCTTCCCGTTTTCTGTTTCTTGTCTGATTAGAAACTTATCCCCATTCGGAACCTTATAAGGTAACAGTGGCTATGTTGGTTGTAGCATACTATCCTGTTTATTTCAGGATCGGAACTTACAGCAGCGGGTACTGTTGCCGATTTACACGGCATTCCCTATTATCTCAGAGCATAGATATACACCCTTTGAACCAATCTGACCGCAAAAGTAATGGTTTTTTTTATGCTAAAGTATTTGAAACTAAATTATTTTCTAACCAGTTAGTTTTATATCCTAACCGGTCATATAAATATGTTTCTTGTGATCTTCAATAAATTGCAACAATCATTAATGACAACAAGCCGGTTTACCCATATCCGGACTGATAAAAGGAATACCCAGATTCATTCCACGAAGAATAAAGATGATACCTAAAATGATAATAAAAACCGGAATAAACTTTTTCAGATGATAGAGATATCTGCTTTTTATAATATCTGAGAAAAAAGCTACTGCAAACATCATGGGAAGCGTTCCTAATCCAAAGAAAAACATGGATAAAACACTTTCAGCAAGAGTTAATGACAAAACTGCTTTGGATATTGCAACATAAACCAAACCACAAGGTAGAAACCCATTTAGAATACCAATAATAAACAAATTACCTATTTTCCTACGGTTAAGTGAATCTCCAATTTTCTTTTTTAGTGTACCGTAAATCGAATTTGTTATTTTATTACTTCCCTTGGGCAATTTTATAATTCCGGGAAGAACAACAGATAATATCATGATGACACCACAAAGAATAGATACAATATTTTGAATGCCAGAGTGCTTAAGACCAACTCCCACAAAACCAAAAATCAAGCCCAGGATACTGTAGGTTACAGCTCTGCCAATATTATACAAGAGGGCTCCAATTACTTTTTGCCATACTGATTTGACAGGAAGAGGAAGTGCCAATGCCAATGGACCACACATTCCAACACAATGCAGACTGCCGAAAAAACCAATTACGAATCCTTCTAAAATACCCATGATAGCAAGTTTAGTCTATAAATAAAGGAAGTTTTGTAAGATATTCCTGATTATTGGCTCCCCATTCAATGATAACCTCGTATTTCCCAGATTTGAATTTCTCTTTTTCAAAATTAGCGATAAAAGCAGTATCCAATTGAATTTCCTTTTCTATGTCTAATCGTTTATCAGATGGACGGTAAATATGAATATTACCGGTTATTCCATCCGGTTTATCAGTGATTTTAGGAAATACAACAGCTAAATTTCCGTTTATTTTAATATTGATTTTTTCAGACAACGCATTGTAATTTTTCAGTTTTTCAATCTGATACTGATATTCTAGTTCTTTAGGATAGTACTCATCGGTAACCATATCAATACGTTCTCTGGTTGTTATAAAAACCAAGGATAAAAATCCGGTTATACCTAACAGAATAACAACCACTAAACCGTGTCCCCAATTAAATTTCATATTAATATTATTAAAGATTAGTTAGGCCCTACAAAAGTTGATTCAATCGTATCAATCAATTCATCACCATCATAAATCCCAATCATAACTTTCGTGCTGGCACCGTTCAATTGATCTTTTGATAATTTCAGTAAAAATGCCCCCTGAAGCTTTTCCTGTTCTTTGATTTTCATCATATGTCCTGCCAATTGCACTTCACCTTCTGGTGAAAGCAATTTAATTGACAAGTCAGCTTCTTTAGTGGTTTTATTAACAATCTTATAATTGTAAATGTTGCTAATACGTCCATCATCCAGGGTCTGAAATAGAGACCCTTGCACCCTCAAAATGGTTGTTTCAAAATCTGACCTTAAATTGAACAAAACGACTAAAACTCCTATTAATGCAACTAACAAGGTGGTATATGCAATAACCCTTGGAGTCCAACGGAACTTTTGTCCATTTTCGATATTATTTTTTGAAGTGATGCGGATTAATCCTTTCGGTAATTTATAACGTTCCATCACACTATCACAGGCATCAATACATGCAGTACAATTGATACATTCAAGCTGAATACCATCTCGTATATCAATCCCAGTCGGACAAACTGTTGTACATTTATGGCAATTAACACAATCTCCTTTACCAACAGCTTTACGATCCTCATCTTTACGCATAGGACCCCGGTCCTCACCTCTTTTATAGTCGTAAATTACAGTCAATGTGTTATTATCAACCAAGGCACCTTGTAATCGTCCGTAAGGACAAACCAATGAGCAGACCTGTTCACGAAAAAATGCAAATACAAAATAAAATGCCGCAGTAAAAATCATAAGTGCTATAAACACACTGAAATTTTCCGTTGGAGAACCTTCTATGTATTTCTGAACCGTTTCAACACCCACAAAATAAGATAACATGGTATGAGTGATAACCAAAGAAATCAATATAAATATGGCGTGTTTCAGACTTTTACGCCAGAACTTATCAAATGTATCTTCTCCGTTGTTTCTAATCCGTTGCTGGTCGCCACTACCCTCAATCCAATATTCAATTCTTCGGAAAATAAGTTCCATAAATATTGTCTGAGGACAAGCCCAGCCACACCAAACCCTTCCATAGACAACAGTAAACGTTACTATTGAAATGATTATAGAAATTAAGCCAATAACAAATAAATGAAAATCCTGAGGCCAGAAAACAACTCCAAACAATACAAACTTTCGATGTATAATATCAAACAAGAGTAATGGCTCACCATCTATTTTAATATATGGAGCTGCAAATAAAAAGGTCAGTAATATGATTCCAACAATTGTTCGGGCATTATAATATTTACCTTTTGGTTGGTTAGCGAATATCCAGTTACGTTTGCCTTCCTCATTCATTGTGACAATTCGATCACGAAATGTCGGGTTATTATCATTTGTCATGAATATGGATTTAGTTCAGTTTGAGCATCTTTAAAAATAGTAATTCTGATTGGAAACAAAAACGGGCAATGCAAATACATTACCCGTTACTATTAGAGAAATGTATTTTCAACTATTCAGCTTCCGGCACATACTTTTCACCTTGAGGTGCTTTAGGATTAGGCGGATTGGTTCCTTGCAGGGTTGTTATAAAACTGGCAACCTGATGTATTTGGGTATCTGATAGCTGCCCTTTCCAGGCAATCATTCCTTTTTCAATCACACCATTATTAATCACAGTCATAATATTTTCAAAACTACCTCCATGAATCCAGTATTCATCAGTTAAGTTCGGTCCA
This sequence comes from uncultured Carboxylicivirga sp., assembly GCF_963674565.1. NCBI lineage: Bacteria > Pseudomonadati > Bacteroidota > Bacteroidia > Marinilabiliales > Marinilabiliaceae > Carboxylicivirga > uncultured Carboxylicivirga sp. Next base: position 1,141,843 of record NZ_OY771430.1, on the reverse strand, counting down.
ACCAATCCTTGTCCTTCTGCCAAGTGGCAAACAGCACAGTTAGTTGAAAAAACTTTGGCACCTTTATCCAGATCAGTTTGAGCAGTTAATGGTACACTATAGTCAACCTTTACTGTTTCAATGGAAATTCCACCGCCTCCTTCTGTTGCAGATGCTTCAATACCTGCAGCCTCTTCTTCCTGCAATTGAACAGCATATAATTCAGCCTCGTACTCATTCAACCCCACTTTACCATCACTAAAAAAATGGTATTTAGCCAAATAAACGTAGGCGAACAAAATGCTGAAAATAAATATAAATGTCAGCCACCAGGGAGGATTGTTAGCCAATTCTCTAATACCATCAAACTCGTGTTCAGGTACGAATTTATCATTGGTTAACGGATCAACCTCGGGCATTTTTTGGTCTTTCAAATTCTCTTCCATAGACGAAAATATTTAAAGACATTACTCTTTAAAGTTGTCTTTTATAGATTTAGTTAATTCTGATTCTCTTCTGGTAATTCGTCAGCTTTATCTGTGGCATAGTTCGAAACCTCCTCAATCACATCCTTATCCATTTTTATAACATACCATGTGATAAATAAAAAAAGGGTAAAAAAAAGGATAAATGATATAATCGGGTATATCTCAATACCAGCTATATTTTCCAGATAATGTCTTACTAATTTCATAAGGCTACCAATTAATCTGCTGTTTCATCTGCTGGTACCACTTTATAAATATCAGTACCTAATCTTTGCAAATATGCAATAAGAGCAATTATCTCTTTTTCACTGCTTGTTTCTATACCGGCAGCTTTTAAACCTTCAGTAATTTTATCAGCCTGCTCCATATAATCATCAACAGCTTTTTCGTCGTATCCTTCTTCATATGGCACTCCCATTGTTTGCATTGCCCTGATTTTTGCAGGGATACTTTCAATATCGGCATCATGTTCGATCAACCATGGATATTTTGGCATAATGGAATTCTCATTCAATATCTGCGGATCCTTCATATGATTAAAATGCCAGGCATCAGGTTTGTATATTTTACCTGTCATGACTCCTTCTCTGGCTAAATCCGGACCTGTACGTTTCGATCCCCATTGGAAAGGATGGTCATAAACAAATTCTCCGGCCTTTGAATATTCACCATAGCGTTCTGTTTCTGAGCGGAAAGGTCGCACCATCTGAGAGTGACAGTTATAACATCCTTCACGTACGTAAATATCACGTCCCTGCAATTCCAACGGTGTATATGGTTTAACACTCGAGATAGTCGGAACATTTGATTTTATCAGGAATGTTGGTATTAACTCAACGAATGTACCTATCAAAACAACTACCAGGGAAAGCACCATAAACTGAACTGGTTTACGTTCCAGCCATCCATGGAATTTCTCGCCCGGCTTTTTAGGGGTATAGGTTTCATCAATGGCCGTGGCTTCTTCGTTGGCAACCGATTTACCTAAACGTGCCGTTTTAATTAAATTATAGGTCATCAATACTGCTCCCATCAGGTAAATAAATCCACCAAATGCTCTCATGTAGTACATCGGACGAATTTGTGTTACCGTTTCAAGGAAATTAGGATAAGCCAGTAAACCGTCTGCGGTAAACTCTTTCCACATCAAACTTTGTGTTAGTCCGGCCCAATACATTGGAATTACCCAGAATAGTATTCCTAAAGTACCTATCCAGAAGTGAGCATTGGCAAGCTTTTGTGAATATAGTTTTGTTCGGAATATCTGAGGAACCAACCAATATAAAATACCAAACGTCAAAAACCCGTTCCATCCTAGTGTACCTACATGCACGTGTGCCGGTGTCCAATCGGTATAGTGACTGATGGCATTAACATTCTTCAAGGATAACATCGGCCCCTCGAAAGTAGCCATTCCATATGCAGTTACGGCAACAACTAAAAATTTTAAAGTAGCACTTTCGCGCACTTTATCCCATGCTCCCCTAAGAGTAAGCAATCCATTAAGCATACCTCCCCAAGATGGAGCAATCAGCATAATTGAGAAAACAGTTCCCAACGACTGAGCCCAGTCCGGCAAGGCGGTATATAATAAGTGATGCGGCCCGGCCCAGATGTATACAAACAAGAACGACCAGAAATGCACAATAGATAATCTGTATGAATAAACAGGACGATTAGATGCCTTCGGTACAAAATAATACATCAGTCCCAGATAAGGTGTTGTAAGGAAAAATGCAACTGCATTATGTCCATACCACCATTGTACCAATGCATCCTGAACTCCTGCATACCATGAATAACTTTTCAGAAATGAAACAGGTAATTCAACTGAGTTAACAACATGCAGTAACGTTACCGTTACAAAAGTTGCTATATAAAACCAGATTGCTACATATAAATGCTTTACCCTTCGCTTTACAATGGTACCAAACATATTCCAGCCAAAGGCCAGCCAAACAACCGCAATCATAATATCTATGGGCCATTCAAGCTCAGCATATTCCTTACCTGTTGTAAAACCCAATGCTAAGGTTAAGGCTGCTGATACAATAATAGCCTGCCATCCCCAGAAGTGAAACCAACTCAATGCATCACTAAACATTCGGGTTTTAAGCAATCGCTGCAAAGAATAGTATGCTCCGGTAAAAATACCGTTACCAACAAATGCGAAAATTGCAGCATTGGTATGTATTGGACGTACTCTACCAAACGTTGTAAACTCCAATTCAAAATTGAAAAAAGGCATTGCCAACTGAAGTGCAGCTAAAACGCCTGCGAGCATTCCTACGAGCCCCCAGGTTACTGTGGCAAAAAGAAAATACTTGACAATTTTATTGTCGTAATAAAACGTCTCTTGCTTCATTTGAGATTTTGGATTTGTTATTAGACTTTTTCTCTTTTCTTTCTTGCTGATCAAATAAAATACGAACTGAAGGAGAATAATCATCTTCGTATTGCCCTGTTTTTACTGCCCATATAAAAAGTGACAGAAAAAAAAGTGCAACCAGTAAACTTATAATAACTAAAACAATAATTATTTCCATTCGCTAATCAGTTATCATTTAGTATGATAATTAAAAAACTGAGGTAAATATAGAAATATTTCAGAATTTATTGTCTTAATTTCTTTATTTACACATTGGTTTTTCGCCTTTAAATACAAACTGATAAAGGGAATTGTTCTATTAATATCAGATTAAATGTCTTTTTTTAGCTATAAACATCACACTCAAACTGGTAAAAACAACAACAGATGCACTACTTAAAGGCATCAAAATCGCTGCAAACAATGGACTTAACTGCCCTGTAACTGCAAAATACATTCCTACAACATTGTATAAAAAAGAGATTAAAATAGCCAGATAAACTATTTTTTTTGCTGATTTTGAAAATTTTATAAACAATGGCAAATGAACTAACTCTGATGCATTAATTATCGCATCACTCGATGGTGAAAACTGATAAACATCATCAGCAACAGCAATCCCCACCTGAGCTTCTTTTAAGGCAGCCACATCATTCATTCCATCCCCCAACATCATAACATATATCCCTTTTTTCTTTAATTCGGCAACATATTGTTGTTTATCTTTAGGTGTCTGAAAAAAATGCAGATTATTTTTATTTTTTAATTCTTTTTCCAGAACAGGCCGTTCTGCATCATTATCTCCTGAAAGCACATGAACTTCAACAGATTTCTGGACATTTGCCAACATTTCTTTCCAATCGGTTCGGTAAAAATTATGAACAACAAAATATCCTAACTGCTGATCATCTAAAGAAACATATACGTTTGCTGCTACTTCTTTATTATCATTACTGATACCAATGTAGCCTGCCGATCCTAATTTGACTTTATGGCCCATAATTACGGCTTCAACTCCAGCCCCTTCTTTTTCATTGAATTCATTTACCTCAAATTCATTGGCTTTTTCCAGATATTGATACAAAGCCTTACTTAGTGGATGCCTTGATTGATGAGCCAATGATTTTATCAGTGAGGAATTGAAATGCCCCAGTTCATCACCTTTAAAATTCACTTCAAAAACATCCGGATCTGTTAAGGTGCCCGTTTTATCAAAAACGATGGTGTCTGTTTTAGTTAACCCTTCGATAACTGTAGTTAACTTTAAATAGAAATTATTCTTACCCATTATTCGACTGGTATGACCAAAGGCAAAAGGGACTGATAAGGCCAAAGCACAAGGACATGCGATAATTAAAACCGAAGTAAATGCCAGTAGAGCCTTACCAGGATCTGCCCATAACCAGAATAAACCTGTTAAGGTGGCAATTAACAAAATGGCAATTGTAAAATATTTGCTTACAGCATCTAAAGTAACGGATAGCATCGATTCCTTACCATCTTTATCTGCTTTTTCTTTCCACAACTCAGCAAGATATCCGGTTTCTACCTTCTTTTCCACCTTTAAGAACAAAGCACTACCAATTACCCGTCCTCCGGCATAAATCAAATCACCCTTTTGTTTACGAACAGGAACCGATTCGCCGGTAATAAAGCTATAATCTATAGATGCTCCCAACGATATTAAACTTGCATCAGCCGGTATTATTTCACCGTTACGAACTGATATTTTATCGCCTGATTCCAATTGATTGATAGGTACAATCTCTTCTATATTATCCTTAATCCGGGTGATACCCAATGGAAAATAAGATGAATAATCATTATCAAAACTTAGTGCTTCATAGGTACGTGCCTGATACCACTTACCTATTAAAAGAAAAAACACCAAACCGGTAAGCGAATCCAAATATCCGGGCCCGGTAGAACTAACTATTTCATAAGTACTACGGAGAAATATGGCTAAAATACCTATGGCGATAGGTAAATCAATCGATATCAGCTTTTTTCTCAGATTCTTCCAGGCTGTAATAAAATACTCATTACCTGAATAAACCATAACCGGAATTGTCAAAAACCAGCTTAGCCATTTAAATAATGTATTTAATTCAGGGTGAAGAGATACATCGGCCGATAAATACTCAGGAAAGCTTAATAACATTACATTACCAAACACAAAACCTGCAACGCCAAGTTTTACGATTAGTTTCCGGCTCTTTTTAACAGCCTTTTTCTGTTCTTCTGTCTTAATATGAGGTTTATAGTTGATTGATGATAAAAGGACCATCAACTCACTTAATTTGAGCTCTTCTTCATTAAATGTGACACTGGCTTCCCTTCTGTTAAAATTAACCGAGGAGTTAATGACTCCTTTATGAAGCTGATGCAGATTTTCGATGAGCCAGATACACGAACTGCAATGAATAGATGGAATATACAGTTTTACCCGGGCAACAGATCCGTCATAAAAGTCCAAAACAGACTTTTTAATATCCTCCTGATCGAGATAATCGTAATACTCAGCACTAAATGCTTTTTTACGAATTCCTGGAGCCTTATTAATATCATAATAAGCTCCCATCTCTTTCTCTTTCAGTATATCATAAACCATTACACATCCTTCGCAACAGAAATCTTTTCCATCGTGCTGCACCCATGATTGGGACGGACTTCCGCAATGATAGCAGGTTTTGCTCATTGGTTCATTAGTTTGTTAATCTTCAGGCATTAGCAGAATCTTCTTTACCATTACACAAACTACCTAAAATCAAACCTACCTGGCAAAAATGAATATTCAACTTAATTTCCGATCAAAATTTTATGTTTATATAGCAACAAACAAATGATTAAAATGATTTACAAATCAAAACTAAAAAATGGTTGTTCCCAAACAATGCGATGCTCCGGGCATTATTGTAATGGTATCCTCCAAACTATTGGCTGATTCGACACAAACCATATTTTTATAATCTTCATTTCCCAAATCAGCCATTTGAGTAGCTAATTCAGCTCCTGGGTTCCACACAACAGTAATCTTACTGCCTTTTTTACCAACAGTAATGGTTCTGTTTGTATCAATAATAGCAACATCGTCCACGGTGTCTCTGTATCGCCTGTCGGTACGACCATTAAAAGTAACCATTTCATCTTCCTGTATAGCTTCCAATCCTAAAACATCATCCTTGTATGATACTTTATGCAACCCCATAATTTTAATGGTTTTAATATCAGAAATATTAAAATATGTGTGCAAAGCAGCGCTTACTTCAAAAGGTTCCGATCCAATATTCTTTGTAGTCAGTTCTACATTTAACAGTTTACCAATACTAATTTCAATAATTGCTTCAAAATCAAATGGAAAGTACTGCTTTGTATGTTCATTAGATTTCAATCCCAAAGTAATGAAAACTTCCTCTGTATTTTTTGATGTGGATAGTACCTCCCAGGTTGAGATACGGGCAAACCCATGAGAAGGCTTGGTTTTATCCGTTGGGTGAGCATTAAACCAGGGCCAGCAAACAGGTATACCACCTCTAATGGCTTTTCCTTCCTTAAATAATGTCTCACTGCTCACAAAAAGAAGATCATCCTGTCCATTAGGAACAAAGCTTAAAACCTGTGCGCCATACAATGAAATTTTAGCAGTTGAGTGAGGTATAACTACCTCTGCCATTATGGTGTGCTGCTCATTCTTAAAAGTAAGAACTCCTTCAATACCAAACTCTTTATTTAATGTATCCACTTGCATAACTAAATTTTTCTCTTTTAAAACACGAAAATAGACATTTTAAGATGGAAAATTAAGGATATTTGGAATTTGGATGATGTTGAATATTATGCCCTCTTCTCACCTTAACATTAGATCATAAGCTAATAATTAAACTTTATAAGAACATAGACTTATATTTTAACTTTATAAGCTTTAGCACTTATTTTAATTTTATTATATTTGAAAAAATTCAACTCATTATGTACGTTGCAATTACTGGAGATATTGTCAATTCAAAGGACCTTGATAAAAAGCAAAGAGATTTTGTATTTTCTGAGATAAGAAAGGGTTTCTCAATAATTAGTCAGGAAGCTGAATTTGTTTTTCCACCTGAATTTCTTCGTGGAGATAGTTTTCAATGTGTTTTTAAAGAAATTGGGAAAACTCTGCAAATGACTCTTTTGTTTAAAAGTATTTTTAAGATGCAGGCATCAGATTTAAAAAATAACAGTTTGGCAAAAGATTCTAAGCCAAGAAAAAACTGGCGTTCCTACAAAAATCTGGATATCCGTCTTTCTGCTGGTATAGGCGACATTGAGTATTTAAAAGACAGTATTTCGCTTTCCGATGGAACAGCTCTCCATCGATCAGGCCGAAATCTGGATAAAATGAAACAAAAATCACAGAAAACGATCATTACAACCGGCAATGAGGTTATAGACAGAGAATTGGAAATAGAGTTGAAACTTCTTGATGCCATAACAGACAAATGGACTCCTATGTCAGCTGAAGTTGTATTTTACCTTCTGCAGCAGAAGAAAGAAACCGAAATCGCTTCTATTCTTTCCATTTCCCAATCAGCAGTTAATCAACGTAAACAAACCGCAAACTGGGATGCCATCAGTATGTTATTAAAACATTTTGAGTATCTTTCTCAAACACATTTATTGAAATAACAAACCCGATCAGATGCAAATAATTGTATTACTTAAACTACTACTTGCTCATTTTATAGGAGATTTCTTAATCCAAAGAGATTCCTGGGTAAAAAACAGGAAAGACAAAGGATTGAAATCCATCTATTTTTATCTTCATATATTTTTCACAGCAGTTTTATCCTATCTATTTGTCGCTAAATGGCTATTATGGTGGTTAATACCATTGATATTTATCGTTCATTTAATAATTGATATTTGGAAAAACTACCAGAAAAGAACAGTAAAAAGCTTCTTACTTGATCAGACTTTTCATATTCTATCCTTACTAATTATCTGGATGATATTCTTCACCCAATGGACATTTACTGACATGCTCATTCTTTGGGAAAATGCAACTGAATTCTGGATATACATGCTAGGTTATGTTATTATTATTTGGCCATATGGCATCTTCATCAGGGAATTTACAGCTAAATGGCGTAAACAACTTAAAAAAGAGAATATTAATGAATCGGGTTTATCAAATGCCGGCAAATGGATAGGATACCTTGAACGCATTTTGGTTCTGACTTTTATACTTACTGAAATGTATTCCGCCATTGGCTTTTTAATTGCGGCAAAATCTATTTTAAGACTCAACCCGAAAGAAGAAACCAAATCAAGACAATTTTCAGAATATATATTAGTTGGCACGCTTTTAAGCTTCACTATTACAATTGTTTTAGGATTATTAATTAAGAGTTTACTTAAATAAATGCAATGATGAATCCAACCAGAAACGATGCATTAAACCTGTTTAAAAAATACAACGAAACAGATAGTTTATACAAACATGCTCTTTCTGTTGAAGCTGTTATGCGTCACTTCGCCCACAAATACGGTGAAGACGAAGAAAAATGGGGTATCATTGGCTTAATTCACGATCTGGATTACGAAAAATACCCTGAAGAACACTGCTCAAAAACCAAAGAAATAATGGAAAATGAAGGCTGGCCGGAAGATTACATCAGAGGCGTCCTCTCCCATGCTTATGGTATCTGTACTGACGTTGAACCCATACATATTATGGAAAAAGTTTTATATGCAACCGATGAACTAACCGGCTTAGTTACTACCGCTGCTTTGGTCCGTCCCGACAAAAGTATATACTCTCTTACGGTTAAATCGGTAAAAAAACGCTGGAAGGACAAGCGTTTTGCTGCCAAAGTTGATCGCAATATTATCATTGATGGCGCACAACGCATAGGTATAGAATTAGATGAACTTATTCAGGATACCATCGATGGAATGAAAACAATTGCCAAAGAACTTAATCTTGAGGGAAACAATCTTTAAAAAGCAACTTGATGAAAAAGTTCAAATTTATCAATGCAGTCATTTTATTTTCAATAGGTTTATCATTAAATGCACAAAACTCTTTTCCTGTTGATTCGAGCTATAATATACCCCGCGAACAACGAAAGTTTGCAAAAAGATATCCTTATGCTTTTCCTGCAAAAGATAGTCTACCTAAGGGTGTAATTGAATACAGAAATCAGGTTTATCTTAGTCTGGAAAACACACCTTTTGGCAAACGCGATTTACATCTTGATATTTTTAAACCCGAGAAAGAAGGAAAGTATCCTGCTGTAATCATGATTCACGGTGGAGGTTGGCGATCAGGCACAAAAGACATGCAGGTTCCTATGGCACAAATGATAGCCAAAGAAGGCTTTGTGACCATACCTATTGAGTATCAATTATCATTAGAAGCCCAATATCCTGCAGCTGTTCATAACATTAAAGCAGCTATACGATGGGTTCGAGCCAATGCAGAAAAATACGATATAAATCCTGATAAAATTGCAATATCGGGTTGTTCTGCCGGAGGACATCTTGCAGCATTAATTGGCATGACCAATGGACTTGAGCATTTCGAAGGAAACATGGGATTATTAGATTATTCAAGTGATGTACAAGCCATTATGGATATTGATGGAGTACTAAATTTTCTTGCTCCTTCATCCCTCAACCTGAAGCGAAAACCAAATTCAGCTGATATTGCTTGGTTTGGTGGATCTTTTGAAGAAAAACCTGGAATCTGGAAAGAAGCATCATCCATATACTGGGCCAACGAAAATTCAGTTCCAATTTTGTTTCTTAACAGTGGTTATTCAAGGTTTCATGCCGGCCAGGATGAATTAATAGGTATGCTTAATGAATGGGGAGTTTATAATGAAGTACATAAATTCAACATCAAGGTACATCCATTCTGGTTATTTCATCCGTGGGTAGATGAAACAGTTTTATACATGGTTGATTTTCTGAATAAAGTATTATAAAGATTGAACGGGGATTTACTTCCCCGTAATCATCTCCATTATTTTATTCGTTCGGGCTGCTGATATTCCTGTACTTACACACTCTCCTACACCTTGCAACTGCTCAACAACCTGTTTTATAAGATTATACTGTATATTTTCAGGATTAAGATAAGGAAATTCAAATTCCTCCCCATTTTTATACATCATAATAGGTTGATGATTAAAACCCGAGAATACAATCTTACCGTCAGAACCAACTATTTCCATCCTATCTTCATCTACATGATTATTGGTAACAAATGACCATAAGCCATTACCCAATACACCGTTTTCAAAACGAAAAGAAGCACTCACAGTATCTTCCACAGCATAATATCCACCTCGGTTTGCAGTTAGCCCTGTCGCTTCAACAACAGGACCAAATAAATAATCTAAAAAATCAAGCTGGTGAGATGCCAGGTCAAAAAAAATTCCACCACCGGCTTTCTCCTTATCCAATCGCCATAACGAATCACCTCCTTTAACTTCACTATCCAAAGCAGGTCTTGTCAATCGGATATTAACATACAATGGCTTACTAATTTCGCCATCATCAATGAGCTCTTTTACTTTTAAAAAACCCGGTAAGGTTCTTCTGTAATAAGCCACAAATAAAGGCACACCTGTTGCTTCTGAGACCTTTATCATATCCAGACACTGCTCATAGGTAGCAGCCATTGGTTTTTCAACGTAAACCGGCTTACCTGCCTTCATTGCCTGAATTGCAAATTCTGCATGATTTCCCGGATGAGTGGCAACATAAATTGCATCAACCTTTTCGTTATTAATTAAAGCCTCAGCATTACCTGTCCATTCAGGAACATTATGTCTTTGAGCATAATCCTGAACCAGTTGTAAATCACGTCGCATTACCATCTGTAATTTACTGCCTTCTACTTTATTGAAAGCTGGTCCACTTTTCAACTCTGTTACATCTCCACAACCAATTATTCCCCAACGTATATTTTTCATGACTGAATTTTACTTTATCAATGATTAAGGTGCCAATTATGTTTTAAAAAAGTAAAAATAAAATCAAATGATTATTAAATTACAAATCATTTTTCAAAGTTGATCAATAATTATTTTGTGCATTATTCAGATTATTTATTTTTGAATTGTGAATTTCAGGCAAAACATAGAAGTTAAATTACAGGCGGGAAGTAATCATTCAAATCGAAATGGTTACGATATCATTGGTGATGTCCATGGGCATTACACTGAGTTACAAATGCTTTTTAAGAGGATGGGCTACTCAAAAGAGAATGGTTATTGGCAACATCCTGAACGAAAAGCTGTGTTTGTAGGTGATTTTATTAACCGGGGTTCTGATAGCAGAAAAGTTATTCAAACCATCCGTTCAATGATCAACAATGACTCTGGTTATGCCATTTTAGGTAACCATGAAATAAATGCCATCACTTATTTCACAAAACGAAGTGACGGACGTCCAATCAGAACACCTGGCAACAGTAATCGTAAGTTATTAGACAACTTCTTTATCGAATACAAGAATAATTACGATGATCTTCAAAAAGATATCAAATGGTTAAGAACACTTCCTCTTTTTCTTGATTTGGGAGAAATAAGAATTGTTCATGCATACTGGAATGATAAGCATATAGAAAAAGTAAGCAAAATGTATGAAAATGGCCGACTTCGAAAGAAACACTTAAAGGATGCTGTTAAAAAAGAAAGTACATTATATACTCCATTTCTTGAAACAATTAAAGGGATCGAAATTAACCTCCCCAAAGACTTAATTATTAAGGACTCCAACAATATTACACGCACTAATTTCAGGGTTAAATGGTGGATAGAGCCTCATGGTCATACTTTTGACAGCTTGAGTTACGGAAACCGCTTCTCATTACCTAAATATACAATACCCAATGAGTTGATCTCATCTTACGACATCTACCCTGAAGATGCTCCAATGGTTTTTGTAGGACATTATTGTGTTGGTCGCGGAGTTATGATACCTCAAAAAAACATTTGTTGTGTTGATGCATGTGTAGCCAATGGCGGACGACTTGCTGCTTACAGATACAGTGGTGAAAAAAGAATGGATAAGAATCGTTTTGTGTTTGTTGATAAAGTCAAAGTAAATAGCTGATTATTTCTTTTTTACAAAAAATGCTACCACAGCTGAAGTTATAAAACCCATCATTAACGCTCCAACCACACTCATATAAATATAACTGGTAAGATTAAAATAGCCTTCCGCTTCAACCTGAGTTGACAGATTATTTTTTACAGAATAAGCAATGATATTATCAAAATACTGAGGCGACAGATATTCATGTGTAAGAACCTGGCTTAGAGGACTCAGTAATGCCACAACAAAAGTGATAATTAAACCACTTATAAAACCCTGGAGCCATGTCATCTTATCATTGAAATCCTTTCTTCTTTTCTCGAGTAATGCCAATATATAAATCAAAATGGCAGGTATTGCAAACAAGTTGGTAATTTTAGCATGGATATCAATATGCTCATCGTGTAAACCTATCATTTTCTCGAAAACAGTCCAAAGTATAATAACAGCAAAAAATGTTATTGCCCACTTAATTTCAATTCTAAATTTAATCATAACCACAAATTTAACTTCAAAACAATCTTTTCATCAAATAGTTTCTTATCAATTATATATAGCCTAATATTTTAAGTATTTCTTTTACAGTCTCAATTCTTCTGTTATTGTCAAACTGTTTAAAATCATCAGCTATCATATTCATAGCAAACACATAGGGTCCTTTTTGTGTTTCTACAAATCCAACATACCAACCAATTACATTATCCGCCGAACACTTACCTCCACCTGTTTTTCCATACAATTTATAAGCATTATCTTCTTCATATAACATTATAGCTTTAACCTTCTGAATATTTTCTATAGAAAAATCAACTAATTTCTCATTATATAGTTTTCTCAAAAATTGAGTCTGCTCAATTGCACTAATTTCGAGAGAACCACACAACCAAAAACGATCTAAAGCACTGGATATATCCATATTACCATAATACAAAGAATTGATTGCCTGCTGCATCCTTACTTCTCCAATTTTTCGCGCTATCTCCTGATAATACCAGACTACAGAATATTTGATAGCACTTTTCATAGTATGGTTCTGACACCAATATTTAAATGGTTCTTTTTCATTCATCCAATTTTCATGCGGATTACGAATACTATCCCATTCAATCACAAAATCGGTTCCGGTTGCCACTCCTGTTTGAAGAGCAATAAGTGAATTGGGTATTTTAAACGTAGAACATGGCGAAAATCTTTGTTGAGCCTGATCTTTATTGAAATAATAATGCTCCGAATTATCAAATTTAGAGATCACAAAACAACCTTTCGTTCCTTTAAAAAGCTTTGCAATTTCAATGTCTTTTGGTTGAGCATTTAATTGTAGTGATAAACAGAGAAAAACAACAAAAATGAAATTTAGATGACTGACTTTCATACTTTCAGGTAATAATTTGGAATAATCTTTATCAATATTAAAAATTAATAATTAGTTATTCAAATGTTTGATATATAATATTTAACACTGAGTCATTGGAACAAACAAATAACTAACAATGATAAAAAACATTAAAAATGGAACGAATTTTGTTTGCATACATGTAACCTATTTATAATTAGTTAGTATAACAGGTTAAATAACATTTAAAAACTAAAAAAGGGAAGCGTATGAATTTGTACATTACACCCGTTGCTAAGAAGAGTCAGATTTCCTTTTTACTTGCACTTGATGATTATCTTTCAAAACGTAAAAATAAAACAACGCTTTTGGTTAAAAGATTACATCAATTCATTGCCAAGCACCAACCAGGATTTGATTTTCAGGTGCAGGAAGCTTCGAATCAGATTGAATTATATGCTGAAAATGCTTTGATCGGTTATTATCCGAATCATTAAAAGAAAAATAAAAAGGTGGCCATGTGTCACCTTTTCTTTTTAAATGAATTAAGCATTATTAAATGATTTCTCAATAGCTTAACAGAAATAATAGGACAATTAAAAAAGGCGACTTAAACTTAATTAAGCCGCCTTTTTTTATACTGCTATATTCTTAATTCAATTTCGCTAAAATTGTATTAAACGTTTCACTAGGACGCATTGCTTTTGAAGCCTGATCAAATACTGGCATATAATAACCTCCAATATCCATTGCTCTTCCCTGAACAGAATTCAACTCATCCACAATTGTCTTTTCATTCGCCGACAACTCTTTTGCAATACCTGCAAAAGCCGATTTCAATTCAGAATCTTTATTTTGATTTGCCAAAGCTTCAGCCCAATACATTGCAAGGTAAAAATGACTTCCACGGTTATCCAACTCATTTACTTTACGGGATGGTGATTTTTGATTATCCAACACCTGCCCCGTTGCTTCATCTAATGTTTCAGCAAGTATTTGTGCCTTAGGGTTATCATTAACCTTACTTAAATGTTCTAATGAAACAGCTAAAGCAAGAAATTCACCCAATGAATCCCAACGTAAATGATTCTCCTGTTCAAACTGCTGAACGTGTTTCGGAGCCGATCCACCCGCGCCTGTTTCAAATAAACCACCCCCATTCATCAATGGAACGATAGAAAGCATCTTTGCACTTGTACCTACTTCAAGAATCGGAAATAAATCGGTTAAGTAATCACGTAGTACGTTACCTGTTACAGAAATTGTATCCAATCCTTGCTTGATTCTTTCCAAAGAATATTTAGTTGCTTCATAAGGTGATTTAATAAGTATTTCTAATCCGGTAGTATCATATTCAGCCAGGTAGGTCTTAACTTTATTAATTAACTCCACATCATGAGCCCTGTTTTCATCGAGCCAGAAAACAGCAGGAACGCCTGTAGCACTGGCTCTGTTTACAGCTAGTTTAACCCAGTCCTGAATTGGCAAATCTTTTACCTGACACATGCGGAAAATATCACCCTCTTCCACAATCTGTTCCATCAATACAACGCCTTTATCATCCAGAACTTTAACGATTCCATTTTCTGCAATCTGGAATGTTTTATCATGTGAACCATATTCTTCAGCTTTTTGAGCCATCAGACCAACATTGGAAACACTTCCCATTGTTGAAGGATCAAATGCACCATTTTCCTTACAAAAATCAATTACTTCCTCATATACAGAAGCGTATGATCTGTCAGGAATTACATAAAGTGTATCTTTTGGATTACCATCCGGTCCCCACATTTTACCCGATGTACGAATGGCTGCCGGCATAGAGGCATCAATAATTACATCACTTGGCACATGAAGATTGGTGATTCCTTTATCTGAATTAACCATTGCCAAATCAGGACGTTTAGCATAGGTTTCCTTTATGGCAGCTTCAATTTCATTTTGTATTGCTTCAGGTAAACTCTGAATTTTTGTAAACACATCACCTAATCCATTATTAGCAGTAATACCTAATTTTTCGAACTGTTCTCCATATTTTGCAAAAACATCTTCGAAGAACACCTCTACAACCTGCCCAAAAATAATTGGGTCTGAAACCTTCATCATGGTAGCCTTCAAGTGCACAGAGAACAATACATCCAGTTTTTCAGCCTCAGCAATAGCATCAACCAAAAATGAACGCAAAGCCTTCTTGCTCATCACAGCTGAATCAATAATCTCTCCTGTTAATAAAGAAACTTTGTCTTTTAATACAGAAGTAGTTCCATTATCTGAATGCAGCTCTACTTTAATATCACATGGCTTATCAACAGTTAATGATTTTTCGCTACCGTAAAAATCACCGGAAGGCATACTCATTACCTTTGATTTTGAATCGGCCGACCATGCACCCATTGAGTGGGGATGCTTTTTTGCATAGTTTTTCACAGCTTTTGGAGCCCGACGATCTGAGTTACCTTCACGCAATACTGGATTTACTGCACTTCCTTTTACTTTATCGTATTGCACTCTAACAGCTTTCTCTTCTTCTGTTTTTGGTTCTTCAGGATAATCTGGCAATTTATACCCTTTAGCCTGAAGTTCTTTTATAGCAGCCTGCAATTGAGGGATTGATGCACTAATATTTGGTAATTTAATAATATTAGCTTCAGGTGTCTTGGCTAATTCTCCCAACTCTGCCAAAGCATCACCGATTCGTTGATCCTCGTTCAGGTACTCCGGAAAATGAGCAATAATCCTGCCTGATAAAGAAATATCCCTTGTTTCTACCTCTACACCTGATGACTTTGTAAAAGCCTCTATTATTGGCAGCAACGAATATGTTGCCAAAGCTGGAGCCTCATCAGTTTTTGTGTAGATAATTTTTGATTTCTGTGTTCCCATTTCGATTTAATCTTTTTTGATGCACGATAAGTTAAACACTTAAAGTACATCTACTGTTTTAGAGTATGTATATAAATCAATATTCTTAGGTAAATAATCAACCAAATCTACATTATCTAATTAATAGTAATGGTGATTTAACTCAATAATTTTAAAAGAATTGACTTTAACTTCTTTTAATTTGCTTTTTGAAGTTGGGTTACTCCAGATCCAGACCAAATTCCTGTTTAAACTTCATTAAATCAGGATTTTTCTCCAGCATTAACTTAAATTTATCTGCAACTGTATAAGCTCTTTTAGGACCTTCACTTTCATCAAATGATATTTCGAATTCAATTTCTAATCTTGCATTTTTAAGTGAACGTTTTAAGTGACTGAGCATATTACTCTTTTCCTTTTGTAATTCGGTTTCCTGTAGCTTGTTTTTAAGCTTAACAAGTAGCTTACGCTCACCAACCATATTTGGCTTATGATTATCAACAATACTGTACAAACGGGGGTTTCTGTCTTTAACAGCCATACAGTATTTACGCCATATTTCATCAACACCTTCTTGCGAAATTAATTCATTCCACGACAAGTCAATGGGCTCTTCCTGAACTTCTTCTGTTTTTAAAGTAGAACTTGAAGCAGGAGTTTGTTGAACCTTCTTAGCCAGGTTTTTTAACGAAACAGATTTTAATCCTGAACTTTGCTTACCTGTAGAGGGAGATGCAGGTATTTTTATATTACCGGGGGTTTCTTTTGTAACTGGTTTCTGTTGAGCTTGAGGTTGGGGTTTTGCATTACCGACCGTTATAATTGGAATTTCATCTACAAATTCCTCTTTTTTTTTTCGGTTTCGATACGTGAAAGACGTATCAGCGCAAACTCCAGATGAAGTCGTTTGTTTTTGGCAACCTTATATTGTTGTTCGCTTTCGTTAATTACTTTTAAGGCATAATATAGAAAATCCACATCACATGAGGCAGCTTGTTTCACATACTTCTCCTTAGCAGATTCACCAATTTCCATCAAAGCGGCAGTCGATTGATCTTTACACATCAACAGATCACGAACATGACTATTCAATCCTGACATAAAATGTTGAGCATCGAATCCTTTGAGCAGAATATCATTAAAAATTAATAAAGCCTGTTTATAATCTTCCGCCAGAAATGCATCAACTAACTTAAAGTAATAGTCATAATCAAGAACATTAAGATTCTCAATTACTTGCTGATATGTAATTTCTTTACCTGAAAAGGCAACTATCTGATCGAAGATTGAGAGTGCATCGCGCATGGCTCCGTCTGCCTTTTGTGCAATTACGGCCAAACCTTCTTCTTCAACTTTCACACCTTCACTATCAGCTACATATTTTAAATGTCCTACAGCATCAGCAATGGTGATCCGGTTAAAATCAAATATCTGGCATCGAGAAAGGATAGTTGGAAGAATTTTATGCTTTTCAGTAGTAGCCAACACAAAAATGGCATGACGAGGAGGCTCTTCCAATGTTTTCAGAAATGCATTAAACGCTGCCTGTGATAACATATGAACCTCGTCGATGATGTAAACCGAATACGATCCTAACTGAGGAGGAACACGCACCTTATCAATAAGGCTTCGAATATCATCAACCGAGTTGTTACTGGCAGCATCCAGCTCATGAATATTATACGAGCGGTTTTCGTTAAACGATTTACAGGACTCGCAAACATTGCATGCCTCAAAATCTTCGCTAACATTTGAACAGTTTATTGTTTTAGCAAAAATACGGGCACAGGTAGTTTTACCTACTCCACGCGAACCACAAAAAAGGTAAGCATGCGCCAAATGATTGCTTTTAATAGCATTTTTTAGCGTTGTAGTTATATTAACCTGTCCAACAACCGACTTAAAAGTCGCAGGTCTGTATTTTCGTGCTGAAACAATATATTCCATTCTGCTTTTATTCTGCGCCAACAAATATATAATTTACAAACAGTCCAGCCAATTCAGCCCGACGGAAGTTATTAACAATAGAAGGAAAATTCTTAAATACAAATCTATTGTAACAGTTCCCATCTGCAGAATATTGGTTATTGATTACAAGGAATCAATGTACAGGCTTTATTCAATGCTTCATTAAAATTATCAAGTATATATTCTTCTGAGATCAGATCAACCAAATTCAATTTTTTCAGATCTTCCTTAACATCAGCATTAATACCTGAAAGAATTACCTTCACTCCTTCTTTCTTTAATATTTGTATAGTATCCCTTAGATTATGCAATCCAGTATCATCAATGAAAGAAACATGTCGCATACGAATAATCAAAACTTTACCTTTAATTCCTATTGACTCTATCAATTCAGAATATCTTCGGGCTGATGCAAAAAACAAAGGTCCGCTTATTTCATAAACATTTAGCTGCTCAGGCAAACTTGAATAATCATCAATAATATCATTATCAACCACATTATCTATTCTCTTCTCGCTGATATCCGACATACGTTTCATAAATAGGATAGCTGAAAGCACAACACCAACTTCAATCGCTAGTGTTAAATCATAAAAGACAGTGATAAAGAAGGTGGAAAGTAAAATAAGGATATCAAAATAACTTCCTTTTAAAATAGCCACGAAAGATCGCCATTCACTCATATTATATGAAACTACAATCAGGATACCAGCCAGACAAGACATCGGAATCAGTTTTGCCATAGGTCCCAGAAAAAGCATTATCAACAATAAAGTAACAGCATGTATAATACCGGCCAATGGCGTTCTACCTCCATTTTTTACATTCGTCGCTGTGCGTGCGATAGCTCCGGTAGCAGGAATTCCTCCAAAGAAGGGAGTTACAATATTAGCAATTCCCTGAGCGATTAATTCGGTGTTTGACCGATGCTTGCCTCCGATCATACCATCTGAAACCACTGCCGATAACAACGACTCAATACCACCCAGCAACGCAATGGTTAAAGCCGGAGCCAGATAATTATGAATTTCGGATAATTTTATCGATGGCAAACTAAAACTTATCCGATTGGGTATATCACCAAAGAATGATTCGATGGTTGAAACCTCTATATCAAAGAAATAAACAACGGGTGTAATAATTATTATTGCCAAAAAAGATCCTGGAATGCGATTGGTTATTTTTCTGGAATAAACTGAAATTAAAATAGTAATAATGGTTATTAAAAGTGCAATCCAGTTAATATTTGAGAGTTGTGAAAAATAAACTAACCATTTTTCATAAAATACAGAAGGAACTTTATCAATGGGTAATCCCAGTGCATCTTTTATTTGTGTTGAAAAAATAACCAGAGCTATACCACTTGTAAAACCTACTATAAGAGGATGAGGAAAAAACTTAAGCAGCGAACCTAATTTAAGTAACCCAAAAGCAACCAGAATGACACCTGCCAAGATGGTGGAAATAATCAATCCATCAATGCCATATTGTTCTAAAATCCCATATACAATAACAATAAATGCACCAGTTGGACCACCTATCTGAACACGACTACCTCCCAGAAATGATATTATAAAACCAGCTACTACAGCCGTAATTAATCCTTTTTCGGGAGATACTCCTGATGCAACCGCAAAAGCAATGGCCAAAGGAAGGGCCACAATACCTACAACAATTCCAGACAGAACATCTTTGGAGAAATTCTGTTTGACCAAACCCGACTCCAATAAGGAGAAGAATTTGGGTTTAAAAAGTTTGTTCATTTTGTTTAAGTTAGATTACAAAAGTAGAGCTAAATTGCTCTCGTTGTCATCCAACTTGTATTAAATGATGTTAATAACACTTTTTAACAAGACCATTTTAAACCCAAATTCCAATATTTAAAATTCTACTAAGACTCAAATTGTTATTTTTTACCACTTCCAATAAAGTAATCATCCTTATCTGCAAACAACACATTAAAAGTGGTTAAACTACCATAAGCTCGTGTAATATATTGCTGAATATGAATTTTTTCTTCATCATTTAATGTTTCTGAAGAATTAATATTCTGTTCCAATACCCGCAAACGATCACGCACCATTACTATCTTTTTAAAGAAAGTCTCCATGGGAATTTCCTTTGGCTGAAGTGAATCATTTGAAGGATACATGACAATTTTACCTCCAATCCATTTATTTCCCAGTTCCACCTCTGCAGGAAGGGTACCATATTCATCCAACACCGATGCGATGGCTTTACGCAAATCACGTGCCGTCACCGTCTCTCCCTTACCCTCTTCCGGACTTTCTATTACCGTAATATTTGTGCTTGTCTTAGGTATTTCCATTTTGCCTCCTTGCTCAAAATAAACCTCATAAGCACCCAGGGTTATTTTTGCAATTATTCCTTCACCATATCGGGGATGTTCTACTCTTGTTCCTACTTTGATATCAATTGAATCCATAATTTGATTTATTTAACTTACCATCATTTTGGCACGATTTTTATATCTAATTTAGCCAAACAATCTAAATTGAGACGATTATGAAGTATTTATTTTTTGCCACCTTATCCTTGTTAATAACTACCAGTTGTAAAACAATGCAAAAGAACACAGATAACACTTCGGAACTGTTTTTAGAAGGAAATCAATGGGAAATGATCTCTTTTCAAGGGCAATCCATTAAGGAAGCAGGCTTTAATATGAGAACTCCGGTTATAACAATTAATAAAGCAGAAAATAAAATTGGCGGAAACAGTGGTTGTAATTCATTTGGTGGCAGCATTACAATTAAGGATACATCTATAGAATTTGGCCCATTAATGGCAACAAAAATGTATTGTGATGGAGTTCCTGAAGTTGAGTTTTTCAAAATACTAACCGGCGAGGTTCAGTATCAGCTTAAAGACAAAAACTTAACGTTTTCAAAGAATGATGTTACTGTAATGGAATTTAAATTGAAAGAATAAGACAAACTAACAAAGCCATCCCAAAAGATGGCTTTTATTTTGGTTGTATCTTTTCTTTATATTTCTTCCATATCCTGACAAGTAATAAAAGCTGTTCAATTAAGGCATTACTTGAAGATCTTCCCAAATCACATTCCAGGTGCCGTCTTTGGGGAACCCAGGCGTTTCAACCTCATTTCCATCCCAACCGGCGCACATCATCGCAACTGCCGTTAGTAAACCTCCATTTCCCGGTAAATAAACCCGTAAACGATCATCCTGAAAATTATGTCCATTAATCAGATAAGTATTGGTTCGTTTATCCATTAATAAAGCATCAACTGCTTTTTCAGGTTCTCCCAGTCGGGCAGCACACATGGCAGTCATTGGATAATCCCATCCCCAGGTATGATCCCAGTTCCAGTTTTGTAAAATCCAGTCTAATGTATTTTTCATGAATTCGGTTTCGACCAGCCTACTCTTCGGAATCATTCCATAAGCTCCAAGCACAGCCGGATGATCTGAAGTAAAACGAACATCTTTATAAGTATCAACAGCATCTTCTGAAGCCAGATACAAACCATCCAATTCTTTTAAAGGAGACATTTTATCTATTAACTCATCCCAATCCCCGTTTCTTTCCAGCCCTGACCTTTCAAGCCATTGCTGAGCTACCGCCATACCCCAGTGCCAGTATGAAAGCTCAAAGGGTGGATTAACCGTTTCCTTAGCCCGCAATGTTTCCTGCGCAGGAATTATTCCCTGCAAAATATAT
Organism: uncultured Carboxylicivirga sp.; assembly: GCF_963674565.1. Taxonomy (NCBI): domain Bacteria; kingdom Pseudomonadati; phylum Bacteroidota; class Bacteroidia; order Marinilabiliales; family Marinilabiliaceae; genus Carboxylicivirga; species uncultured Carboxylicivirga sp. The sequence continues at coordinate 1,120,052 of NZ_OY771430.1, read as the reverse complement.
CGGCTATTGATACTATCGTAATCAGCAAATGAATACATAAATTCGGCTGTTGCATGCACAAGATCCTTGTATTTATTGAGGACTTCATCAGATGGATTACTTCTGTATATTAATTCAGCAAAATAAATAAAATGAGGTTGCTGCCAGATTAGAAAAGACCCAACGCCAGAAGGAGCCTCTATTGAAGATGGATCAGTCATTTTCATCCATCGTACGCCATCAAAACCTTGTCGCTCAGCTATCGACTTCGCATTATCATAAGCCTTAGTGTACCAGTCAAGACTTTTTTCTAAAAGTTCGGTCCGATTCCAAAGTGCAAAATGAACAGCATGCCACCAATGCATTTCCAGATGAAACTTACCATACCAGCTGTTGTAAGTCAATCCGGTTTCCTGTGGTGGCAGTTCACCCGCACTTTGTATGGCCATTAAATACTCTGACAGAATAATCCTTCTTTCCAATTCTGATGCTCTTGAATTGGTGCAATTCGAAAAATCAATTGCTCCACCATTTTTCCAAAAATTTTGCCAATAGTCTGATGCCAGAGTGATTACATCATTCATTATTGCATTTTCTTTTTTAGGAGCCTCTTTAAAAAAAGAACAAGTAAATTTAAACTGATCACCCTGAGGTTCTAATATAAAATAATGCGCCTCTTTCTCTTCTACGGTTGCATCACCTTCCCACTGAATTTTCACAAAGTAATTATCACCATCAAGCACCCTTTTTAGAATACAGAAATGGCTGCCGAAATCATAAATACTGGTTGTATGTTTTTCAGGGTGGTCCCAATCTGTTGCATCATCGGCATGATTACCTGTCGGATACGAAAAACGGAAATTGATTTTTAACTGATGCTTTGATATTAAAGAGGATACAATTTGAGCTTCCATGATATCTTTTACTGGATGACAAGCTGTTACAACTGTTACCTTTTCTTCTTCCAGTTTAAACTGACTTTCAATTCTGCCATCCCACAGTTTTAATTCCTGATGAATATCGGCAATATCATTGGGATCAACCTTACTTCCATCTTTTTTATTCAGCTCTAAACCAATATAACCCAAATGTAAACGATGTGGATTAGCCCTGAAATAGTTGGCAGCATCCTGTTTCCTTCCTTTTTCTTTGAACTGAACTGCATATAACTCCTCTTTTCCCCTGAAATTATAGGCTTTAAAAGTCTCTTCAATTTTATAGTCTTCTGTATTAGGAAAACTATGCCAACCCCATTGAGCCTGGGTACCTAAAGGAACTCCATTTTTATATTCTTCCGGAAAAGTCTGTAATCCGGTGACATCAACCGTAACAGCAAAATTTCCATTGCCAACCGACAAGGATCCTAAACTGTCCATTTGGTTTACAACAGGATTATTTCGGTTAACAAGACTGAAGCGATCTATTTTATCATTCGAATTTTGCTGACAAGAATACAATAGCAGAATGATTATTGATATCAAAAGTTGATTTTTCATAAAGAATTCTTCGGATTAATGCTTTTACTAAATTAAAAAGTGAACATCAACAACCCCTTTACAAACGTTCAATTCAATTCAATTTAGTACATTTCATTAACAAGTTTCTAAACCTTTGACTACAAATAACCACATCCATTAATACTCATTAGGTACATTCCATCTATTTATAACATATATTCCATCATTTTATATTAAAAAGCAGAGCTTTTCCAAAGCATCCGTTTAAATTTATGTTTCAATATAAAACAGACCTATATAATTTAATTCATATAAAATCAAGATAACTATGAAATCTCTAATTCTATCAGGATTATTTATTTGCATCTTCTGCACTTTTTCTTTTGGACAAAATAAAACGGATGCAAGTTTATTTATGAGAAGTGATTCGCTTCAAACCAATATAATTCAGGATGAATCGGGTGATATTTATAAAACCATCGGCCATCATGGTCCGGCAGTTGAAAACGAATGGATGGCAGCTCGATTATACTTTAACAACAGAGCAACCTCAATTGATATTTACAACAAACAAAAGAAAGGTCTTGAATTAAAGAAAGCACTTTGGTACCCAACTGAAAAAGAGCAAAAGAAAGGTCTGGGAGCAGACTATTACAAAGTTGGAGCTACAGTAGGTTTAGGAGGAGTACGTCTCTGGGACGGAGAAAAAGAAGTAATGCTGGCTCCCGTTTCCAATCGCATCGTTAAAGTAAAAAAAGAAGTTAATTTCTCTCAGATGGAGATGATTTCGAAGGATGTTCCTTATAAAGGCAAAAAAATTGATGTTTTGGTTAGAGTTACTGCCTATAGCGGCTTGCGTGAAATGAAAGTGGAAGCATTTGCCTTTTCGGAAGATGATGTACAGTTTGTAACCGGTATTAACTATTTTGAAGGACAGACGGTTGAGAAAAAAGAAAATTACATTATTACATGGGGCCTGCACCCCGAAGATGTAGCAGTCGAATCAGTAAAAGTAGGGGCTTCTATTATGATCAATCCTGAGGACTTCGAAAAAACGGTTGATGATGGCAAACAGCATTTATTTGTTTCAAAACCTTGCAAATACATCAGTGCATGGGTGACATCAACCATTGAGAAGGATAAAAAAATGGGTACACTGAATACCTTCAGAGACTATGTTTCAAAACTATAAAAGGGTGTCCTCCCTTTCGGCCAACACCCTTTGAAATAAATTTGAGAACTGCTTTTAATAGGCAGTTCTTTTATTTTTTTGCTACTCCAAATAAATCGTAATCCTCGGCATCGGTAATCTCAACCTGGTAGAAATCCCCAATATTCAAAGCATCATTTTCTTCTTTATGAAGTAATACTTCCTGATCCACTTCCGGTGAATCATACTCAGTTCGACCGATAAAATAGTCACCTTCTTCGCGGTCAATAATAACCTTCAATTCTTTCCCAACTTTCTCACGATTGATCTCAGCAGCAATCCCATTCTGAATTTCCATGATGTAGTCGGCACGCTCCTGCTTCACTTCTTCCGGAATATCATCCTTGTATTTTTTTGCTGCATAAGTATCTTCTTCATGCGAATAAGGAAATACACCTAAACGTTCAAAACGAACATCTTTCACAAAATCAACCAATTCTTTAAAGTCCTGCTCAGTTTCGCCCGGATGGCCAGTGATAAAAGTGGTTCGCAAATGAATATCAGGCACTGTATTACGCATTTCTTCAATCAAACGATAAGTCTGGCTTTTACGAACATTACGGCGCATCAATTCCAACATATTATCAGAAATATGCTGCAAGGCAATATCCAGGTAATTACAAACCTTTGGGTTATCGCGCATCACCTTTAAAACATCCAACGGAAATCCCGATGGATAGGCATAGTGTAAACGAATCCAATCAATGCCATTAATTTTTGATAGCTCATCAACAAGTTGCGGCAAACGATATTCTTTGTATAAATCGTATCCATAGAAGGATAAATCCTGCGCAATTACCTGTAATTCTTTCACACCCGAATCAGCCAAACCTTTTGCTTCATCAATCAAATCTTCCATTTTTCGGCTCTGATGCTTTCCGGTAATCAAAGGAATAGCACAATAACTACAGGTACGGTTGCAACCTTCCGAAATTTTGAAATAAGCATAATGACCTGGAGTGGTTAACGAACGCTCGTTCATTAAATCACGACGATAACTCGCACCAACTTCTGAAATAATTTCCTTCCAGTTGAATTTACCAAAGAACTTATCTACTTCCGGCAATTCCTTCTTTAACTGCCCGGGATAACGCTCCGATAAACAACCCATCACATAAAGCTGCTTGATATCTCCACGCTTTTTAGCCTCAACAAATTCGAGAATGGTATCGATTGATTCCTCTTTGGCATCACCAATAAAACCACAGGTATTTACAATCGCCACTTCACTATCGGGAAATTCAGGATCGTGCGCCACCTGAATATTATTGGCTTTAAACTGACGAATCAAAAACTCACTATCAACCAGGTTTTTAGAACAACCCATGGTTACCACATCCACTTTCTTAGCTTTCGCCATCTTATTAAGTACTTAATTATTTAAATACAACCACAAAAAAGGACTACAACAGCAGCCCTCAAATATTTTTTATCTGAATAAAGAATCTACAAATTCATTCCGATCGAACACCTGCAGATCATCTATACCTTCACCAATACCAATATATTTAACAGGAATACTGAATTGATCTGATACCCCAATCACTACACCTCCTTTAGCTGTTCCATCCAATTTGGTAATTGCCAAAGAAGAAACTTCGGTGGCTTTGGTAAATTGCTTAGCCTGCTCAAATGCATTTTGACCAGTTGAACCATCTAACACCAACAAGACTTCGTTGGGTGCATCAGGCACAATTTTTTGCATCACTCGCTTCACCTTACTCAACTCATTCATAAGATTCACCTTATTATGCAAACGACCTGCTGTATCGATAATTACAACATCTGCCCCTTGTGTTTTTGCTGATGACAAAGTATCAAAAGCAACAGACGCAGGATCAGATCCCATACTTTGTTTTACAATCGGTACATCAACCCGTTCGGCCCACACCACCAACTGATCAATGGCAGCAGCTCTAAAAGTATCTGCTGCACCTAAAACTACTTTTTTGCCAGCAGCTTTGAACTTACTCGCCAGTTTACCAATTGTTGTTGTTTTACCAACTCCGTTAACCCCAACCACCATAATTACATATGGATTATCTGATGTAGGAAGTTCAAAATCAATTGGTTTTTCAGAAGAATTCTCAGCCAAAAGTTCAGCAATCTCTTCACGCAGAATATCGTTCAACTCACCCGTTCCTAAAAACTTATCTTTTGAAACACGAGCTTCAATTCTTTTGATTATTTTCAGAGTTGTATCTACACCTACATCAGATGTAATCAATACTTCTTCCAATTCATCTAGTACATCATCATCAACCCTGGTTTTACCAACCACAGCACGTGTTAATTTTTTCAGAACACTTTCCTTGGTTTTGGCCAAACCTTTGTCAAGACTTTCCTTTTTAGCCTTGGTAAAACTTCCAAAAATACCCATATATTAAATATTTCTGCTAAGATAACAATTGATAACTGAACTTAAACCAGATAAACACAAAAAGCTCCCTCGTAAAAGGAAGCTTTTATGTTTTACGGTTATTCAACCTTATTTATTGAAAAACTCTTTGGTCATTTCATTAGGTACAATCTCTTCACGGAATGTATAAGCTCCGGTTTTCTCAGATTTTACCATTTTAATCACTTTAGTGTGACCTTTACCTTCACCTTTTTGCAACGATGCAACTGCTTTCTTTGCCATGGTTAATCAGTTTTATTTGATTTCGCGATGTAAAGTTACTCGCTTCAAAATTGGATTATATTTTTTTAACTCCATACGATCAGGAGTATTTTTTCTGTTTTTTACGGTAATGTAGCGGCTAGTTCCAGGTTGTCCACTCTCCTTGTGTTCAGTACACTCAAGAATCACCTGTATGCGATTACCTTTTGCCTTTTTAGCCATTTTTTACTCCCTTTATTAATAGTTTGTAATAAATCCCTTTTCTTTAGCACCTTTCAAAGCAGCATTTAAACCAACCTTGTTGATCATGCGCAATCCAGCTGCAGACACTCTCAAACTCACCCAACGGTCTTCCTCAGGCAAGTAAAACTTCTTCTTGAAAAGATTAATATCGAATCTTCTCTTGGTTCTTCTCTTCGAGTGAGAAACATTATTTCCCACCATGAATGATTTACCGGTTATTTGACATACTCTTGACATCTCTCAACAGTTTTTTTCGGATACATTTTTCAAACAGAGCGCAAAATAAGTCATTTTTCTACAATTACACAAATACTTTGACTATAAATATTCTGTTTTTTAATTTTTTAATGCTTTTTATTTTTCCAACCATTCGACTTTACCTAAACTTATAATTAAGATAAAATAACATATAATATTGAATTACAAATATTAATGAAATTTTATTTTCTGATATAACATAACCATCCCCGTATCCGCTGATCGTTGAATATTTCTGTCACGCATTTTACCAAACTGATATCTTTGACTGATAACGCCAAAATCACCGGCAATTGCAATCCAAACAGTCCCTACCGGTTTTTCAGGAGTACCTCCATCGGGTCCGGCAATTCCTGAGGTGGCAATAGCATAATCTGTTCCAAGAGCCATTTTAGCCCCCATAGCCATTTGTTCAACTACCGATTGACTAACGGCTCCAAATTTAATGAGATCTTCTTTATGAACCCCCAATAGCTTTTCTTTTATCTCATTTTCATAGGCAATAATCCCACCTCTGAAATAAGCTGAACTACCAGGAATACTGGTTAACAAATGACCAATATATCCACCAGTACAACTTTCAGCCGTGGCTATGGTCCGAACTTGCTCTTTCAGTAACTCTCCCAACAATTCCTGAATGGGTTTATCTTCTTCAGCGAAAATATTATCTCCTACAATCTCATAAAGGGCAGATACCAAACTTTCAATATCCTGATTCGCTTTGTTTTCATCCTTTGTTTTAGCCGTTAAACGCAAACGTATCTTTCCGGGTGAAGGCAAATAAGCCAATGAAATATAGTCAGGTATCGTTTCCTCCCAATCGCTCAATTGCTCAGCCAAAACAGCCTCAGGAATATTAAAAACCAAAACAGTTTTATGAATAATATGAATGGTTGGGTACTTACTTTTTAAGCGGTGTATAATTTCGTTGCTTATGGCATGTTTCATCTCACCCGGCACTCCGGGCATTGAAACAACCACTTTACCATCCCTTTCAAACCACATAACCGGAGCTGTTCCAACCGGATTATTAATAACCGTGCATTTATCAGGCACATAAGCCTGACCTTTATTTAATTCATTGATATTCTTAACACGGCCCTTTAACAACTCACAAACATTATCATAAACTTCCTGATTAAAAACCAGTTCTGAGTTGAAATAATCGGCTAAGGTTTGCTTGGTAATATCATCCTTGGTTGGTCCCAGTCCACCCGTCATCAAAACAACATCCACCCTGCTTAAGGCTTCATCCAGACTGGATCTGATAGCCTCCTCGGTATCCTGAACAGAAGTGATTCGGGTAATATCAAAACCTTCTTTATTCAGTTTCTGCCCCATCCACGCCGAGTTGGTATCAATCACCTGACCAATCAACAACTCGTTCCCTATGGTTATTATTTCAAGATTCATTTCCAGAAAAGTTAGTCCGAAGTTCGAAGTGCAAAGTCCGAAACTTCCATATATTACAAAGTTACAGTTTTACTTATTTCGAATTGCTTTAATGCGCTCCAGCAATGGCGGATGCGAATAATGAAAGAATACATACAAAGGATGCGGAGTTAAATTACTCAAGGCATTTACAGAGATGGTTTTTAGGCCACTAATCAAATGATCACCCAATTGAAACCCGGCTGCATAAGCATCTGCTGCATATTCATTTTTACGCGAAACTACCGACATGATAATACCGGTTACAAACGAAACAGGTGAATACAATAAACCAAAAGCCAGCATTCCGATATGAAAATTGGGCTCCTCCACTCCTAACGCCTGAGATAGCAAAGGAGATCCTACCACTAAACCAAAAACAAACAGAATAACACCAGTCTGCAACACTCCGGTTAAAGTTCCCCACAAAGTATGTTTTAACTTATAATGCCCTACTTCATGAGCCAATACGGCAACAATCTCATCGGTTTTTAAATCATTAATCAAGGTATCATAAAGAACAATTCGCTTTTTAGCTCCCAATCCACTGAAAAAGGCATTTGCCTTAGTACTGCGTTTTGAGCCATCCATAACAAAAATATTATCGAGTTTAAAACCTGCTTTTTTCGAGAATGCTTCAAGAGCATCTCTCAATTCACCTTCTTCCAATGGTTTTTGTTTATTGAATAAAGGCAATATCAGTGAGGTATAAAACATGGTCATAAAAATCATAAAGGCACTGGAAACCATCCAGGCGTATAGCCAAAAATACGATCCGGCAACTGAATAAATCCACATGATAACAGCCAGTAATGGTCCACCGATCAAAGCTGTAACTAACATCGATTTAAATATATCCAACACAAACGTTTTGGGAGTGGTTTTATTAAACCCGAAGCGTTCTTCAATAACAAAAGTTCCGTAAATACTAAACGGGATACCAATTATGCTGGAGCCAAAGCCTATAACAGCAAAGAAAAGCAACGATTGAACAATGGTGTTTTCACTCCAGTTCATCACCCAGCCATTTACAAGTGCAAACCCTCCGGCCATCAGAAAAACAATCATTACTACAAAACTGAATACATCGCTTAAAACACCAAATCCATAATTGGCCTTACGGTATTCGTGTTGTTTGGTGTATTTCTCAGCTTCATAAATACCTTCCAGTTCAGCAGGTAATTCGGCTTGCCAGCGGGTTTTATTTAACCATTCCATCCATTGATCAAATACAAACTGAACAACCAAAATGGCCAGAATTATATAATACATTGTTTGTGAAGTCATCTTTTTAGTTTTTAAGCATGCAAAGATAGCCCAGAAAGTTAAAAGGCAAAAGGAAAAGCCCGATAGCTATCGGGAATGGTTAATGGTGAATGGTTAATTATAAGGATCGCATCTGATTGATCCAGGGCGCGACTCAAAGTCGCACCCCGGATATATTAGATAAGAAAAACCAAACCGTAATCCTCAATAACATCCCGGTTAATAATACTTCCCTTACGCCAGCCAGCAACATCCTTTGCCGATGAATATTCCCAATCAATAGCTCTGCTAACTAAGCCGGCCTTTACAGGGTTATTTAAGATGTATGAATAACACTGTTGCGGATATTGTTCCTCTGGTTGTTCTATGTTAATTAAAGCTCCGGCATTGGTATTGTAAAATGATGGAGCAACACCATTGGGACAAGTAAGGCATATGGCTTTGGTTTTTTGGCGAAACAAGGAGCCACTTGTATCTTCCTGCTTATTTATTGCACGTGTATAAGAACGGAGCATTGTGGCAATGGAGTTGTTTAAGCTAAGCTTTTTACTCACCTGATGACTTCGAGTCATCAGGTGAGTTTCAATAACATTAACCCTTACCATTAAATGAAAATGATTTGGCATCAGACACCAGGCCAGAACATCGCAATAGGGTAACAGATGAGTTCGTATCTTCTGGAGAAAATACAGGTAGTTTTCGGATTTAAAGAAGATAGCCTGTCTATTATTTCCCTGATTGTAGATATGGTACAGATGACCTTTTTCGAAGTTCATAGCTTAAGGATATAATAAATCGGATAATTTCACTCCGGACGCGACTTGACTGACAACGGGCACAACTTGAAGTCGCACCCGGTGTGAAAGCCGTTATTCAAACAAAATACAAACCGGAGAAAGAGCTTGTATCTCACTCACAAACGTCAACAACCCGGTTTCGGCATTTCTGTTAAACACCACTATGTTTTGCGAATTTTTATTGGCAACCAACAAGAACTTTTCATCGGGTGATAATGCAAAATTTCGTGGATGATCGCCCCTGACTGATTCATTTGCCAGTAAGCTCAAATCTCCCTCTGCTCCCACTGAAAAGATTGCAATACTATTATGTCCACGATTTGAAGCGTATACAAATCTTCCATCAGAAGAAATATGAATATCAGCACAAAAACTATCTCCTTCAAAATCTTCAGGTAAAGTACCGATACTTTCAGCCGCTTCCCATTGATCATCTTTCTTTGCCACCCTGGTAACCGTGTTGTTTAATTCATTTACAACATATAGCCATTCCCCATTAGGGTGAGCACACAGGTGACGAGGTCCTGCACCCGGAGTCATAGCCACTTTTTCTTTCAAATTGAATAGTTTGTCATAAATCCATAACTCATCCGTCCCCAGATCACAACTAATCACTTCATCACCCACAAACCATGCTGAATGAGCATGAGGAGCCAACTGACGATCTGTTGGACCAGACCCTTCGTGCTGTGTAACTGACAATAAATTAGAGAGCAAGCCATCCTTGGTTGCCGAAAGCCAACCCAGATTACCTCCGGTGTAATTGGCAACAACTACCTGACCATCATCACTTACACTAACATGACAGGGATGTGCTCCTCCACTGGAAGTTACTGAAATCAGCTGCAGAGTATCTTCGCCAACACTATATGATCTTACTTCACCTGTGCTGTCTCTGTTTATTTCATCAACTGCAAAGAGCACTTTTCTGTCTTTACTAAATGCCAGGTAAGAAGGATTATCAGCCTTAGCCATTAAGCCCTTTGCATGAATTACACCTTCATCATCGAGTAAATACTTATAAATACCTTCACTTTCCCCCTCGGTATAAGTTCCAAGATAAAAAACACTACCCTGTATTTCAGAGTCTTTTTTAGTTTGAACACAAGCACTCAAACCAACCAAAACAGTTAGAACTATCGATAATAACTTTTTCATCATTTTTTTCTTTGGGTTTATCTCTCCATTTGAAACAACAAGATACTAAAATGTTCAAACAGCATAGCTAAATTAAGGTTTTTATAACTTTTTGGTTTGATTCGCGTAATTATGAACGGAAAGAATAAATATACATAAAACAACCTATGAAACTATTCAGACTTTTAATACTCTTTGGAGTGATGTTACCAGGGTATTTAAATGCACAAACAAATGCAGAAAAAGTAAGCACATTTTTTAGCAAAGTATTAAACCTTTCTGATGCAAAGCTTAATGCAGACAGACCGATTGCCAACATTAATCAGCTTGCTGCTCATCAGGCCGATACGATGCTTGTTATAAACAATTCGAATGCTAAGGAAGTATTTGACCTTGCTAAGAAATATGAATACACCATCATCTCAGTTGAACGTCATACCATAGTATTAGTTGATTCATGGGGTGATTGTTCGCAATCAGGATCATGGTCATATTGTATGCCTAAAGGCAAAGGATTTATTCAGCGCAGCGGTGAAATGACTGAAAAAGAAGACTATATCAATAATATTATTGGTACACCCAATGCTCAGCGTCGAACAGTCTTTCTTTTTAAGAAGAAATAATTTTTAAAACTAACCTATAGTTGAAGCAGTTTATCAATTTATTGGTAGGCTGCTTTTTTATTTAGCAATCGTTCATTTTTGTAATTTGATGAATCTCCCGTCCTGCGCATCCTTTATGAAAAACCTCCGCAGTTAGTTTATCTCCCGGATTTAATTCTGTAAGATTAAATTTAACTGACTCCACGGCCCTCAGTTCCCCCAACTCATTCTGAAAGATATAAAAACGCTTGTCAGCCAGTTCACTTTCTTTTAGGAAGATCAGTATTTCACTATTTTTTTGGTTGCGCATAGCATTCCTGATTTAAAATCAGAATACAACAGAAACAATGCCAGAAATCAAAACAAGGCTTTAACCTACTTATAATCTAATAATTAATAAAAGCAAACACAAGATACGTTCAACAAAAAAGTAGTAAGCTTTCCAACTCCTTACATTCTGGTACAATACAAATCTGTTTTTCTAGTTTCTTGGAAAATTTCGTTCTGAATAGATCATAAACAAAATTGCTATAGTAAGAAATACTATTCCAAAACCAAATGCAGTGCTGAAACCCATCAACTCATATAGCTGAATACCGATAATAGGTGCAACTGAAGCTCTTAAACCTGTAAGAAATAAATGTACCGACTGATAATCGGCCGCTTCATCAGATTTACAAAAATAACTACTACCTATTCCCCACAAAATGGGCATGCTTCCCATAAAAATTCCATTGAAGAACACAGCCAACAGCAAAATATAATAGATTTTAATACCCAGTATTTCAGTATGGAATTGAACATACTCAGTTAAACCTGTAAATACGATGAATAACATCAAGGCTCCAAAAGTTATTATAGCAAATCTGCGTGGATCGCGTGAACCAATTAATTTACCAAACAAGGGTAAAAAAATAATCGCAACCAGATTAAAAGCATTATTATAGAAAGCTACAGATGAATAGTTTAAATCAAGAGCTTCTTTGTAAAAAATGGTAATAACTGCATGTGTACTCATCCAGGCAAAACCATACATCATAAAACCATATTCAAGATGACGAAATGGTTTATTTATCTTCAAAATACTCCAGATTCTTATGAAAGAACCACCAATAGCTGACCACAATGGTTTAGTTGGCATCTGAAAATTTTGTACGAATTCCATTTTAGTGAGCTGAAAAACAGAAATAACACCAAAAATTCCAACCAATGGATAAAACCATTTGTATGAATTGGGATCAAAGTCGAGCAATAAACCAGTTATAAATGTGGAAGACATGATGGCTACTTTGTTTACAGTAGTAGCATAACCAAACAGTTTTCCAAAGTTCTCATGCCTGTAGTTACCTTTTAAATACTGATTAACAGAAGGTATCACCGTAATTTTTGAGGTATAAAACAACAAAAAAACAGCCAAAAAGAGGTAATGATAAATAGGATCCAATCCTTTACCATGAACATTTGGAAACAGTGCAAATCCCACCAAAGGTAAACGCGTTATGATACCCGAAATTCTGAGAAACTTTTTCCGATTGGAGTAACGGCGCATTATTTCATTAGCCAACATGGCAAATAGAAACACTACCATACTGAACTGGAACAAGAAAGCCAGTTGTACATTCGAACCCTGTAAGGATTTAATGAAAATAAATTCATTTAACACCAAGGCTCCGTTAGCCACACCTTCCATAATACTGTAGAAGATATGATATCTAAAGGCTTTCTTCTCGGTTTGGTTTAAATCATTTAGTGCTTGCATGTTTTGTTTTGAGGCTGCAAAAATAGATATTTTTAAACCAACAACGATTAAGGAAGGATGTTTAAATATTAGGCAGTAGTTTTAAGGCTGTAGTCAGAAGTAACTTCCATTACTATCCAAATAATTACTAGCTACCTATAAAATCAGGCTAAAAACGTAAAAACCACAGATTACACTAATTAACAATTCACTTTTCCCAAGGAAAACCATTTCTGTGATAATTTGCGTAATCTGTGGTTAAAATAAATAATCTGGATTTCCTAAATGGAAACTTTATTTCTATGAACCCGAAACAGGCACAAGCTGAGCACTTAAATCCGGATCTTCCATGTCTTTATCCAAAGGAAACATTGGACGATGAATTCTCTTATAACCCAATCGTTCCAAGTCCTGATCGACACCACCCGGCGTTAAAGCCATAATCCAATCGCCACGCATATTATATAATTCCGGCACAAGATATCCGATCTTAACAACTAAAATATCAGCTTCGCGAGGATACAATCCCAAGTTGGTAAAATCATGCTCATAATGATAAGGCTTACGTCTTCCGGTAACAATTACATCAACACTTCCCACCTGAACAACTACCTCTACATCTGCATTTTTATCACCCTGAACAATCTTTTTAATGGTTCCGTTCAATCGAACAGGAGGTGCAAAACGACTATCGACCTTTGCTCCTGCAACAGCGTCAATTTTTCCTCCTTCACCAATTTCAATTGCTTTGGCAACAAAATCAGGCCCTGGTATCGACGCATAAATCATATGAGGACCATCTGCCTTTTGGAATTCAAGTCGTTTCAATATCTCTGTCAACGTCCAGGTAACATCACCTGCCCCACCAGCTGTTGGATTATCCCCCATATCACTGATGATAAAAGGTTTTTTATCGCTTTTAACAGCCATATCCAAACTCTCTTCCAATGAAGCTACAGGAGCCACAAATTCAAACTGTCTCCTAACATCCCAGAATGATTTAGCCAAATACTCAGCTCCTTCAGTGACTTTAGTCTTATCGTCACCCACTACCATTACATATGCACGATTGCGCGGTTCGTCAGCCCAGGCATATCCAACCCAGATGGCTGCATCAACCACACCTTCCTGATCGGCAATTGTTGGTACTTTTGCGTACAAACTCTTACCCGGTTCTATACGTGTACTTGTTTTCTCGCCAGGTAATAAAATAGGTACTGGTATCCAGGCTTTATAAGCTGGTTTTCCTTTACCACTTTCCAACCGGTCTAAAAGGTTAACCAAAGCACGGCGTTTTGAATCCATTGAATCTTCGTGTGGAGCCAAACGATAACAAGTCATCAGATCGGTATTTTCAGCCAATCGCCACGACACATTACCATGCAAATCCATACAGGTTGAAATAATACAATCATAACCAACCACTTCACGAACTCTTTCGATAAAATCACCTTCCGGATCATCCAAGCCAACCACACTCATGGCTCCATGAATATCAAAAAACAATCCATCGTAAGGAAGATCTTTCTTCAATCGCTCCAGCGTTTCAGTCACCAAAGTCTCATACGCTTCGCGAGTAACAATTCCTCCTGGAATAGCATGTCCGCGTAATGTTGGAAAATATTCAGCACGTTGACGGGTAGCCGAATCGGCATCCATAAAAGTGTAATACGAATAAATTTCATCGCCTCTTCGTGTTCGAAAGGCTTCTACATCAGACTGTGCCGGGGAAAATGTACTTGATTCGATTGCCAGTCCGGCAATGGCTACGCGTGGTAATTTCTTATCGCTCTTACCGGAAAGGCCACAACTTCCCAATAGCACAACAAGACATAAACCAATCCCAATTTTTTTCATTCTTAATTGATTTAAACTATTATGTAATACTTAAAAGGTCCTCTATACAGACTTTTCAACGAATCGGAGTAGGAAGTCAGATATTTTCTAAACTTGAATTGCTAAAATACGAAAAAAAAGGCCGAAGTCATTACAACTACGGCCCTAAAGTAAAAACAATATATTTTCAAATTGTTAATTTACGATTAATAATCAATGACTTATATCCCAAAACCATTGACTAGAACATCAACATTAATTTATTTCTTCACAGCTTTATAGATAAAGTAAATACCTGCAATTACAAAAGGTATACTTAACCATTGTCCCATATTCAGTGTCATCCCTGCTTCCCATTCCTCCTGATTATTCTTTACAAATTCGATAAAGAAACGAGACATAAAAATTCCGATTAGAAAAATACCAAATAGCAACCCTTGTTTTTCTTTTGCTTTGGTTTTCCAATAGGCAAAGAACAATACAACAAAAGTAAACAGGTAACAAAGAGCTTCGTATATCTGTGTTGGATGCGAAGGTTTGGAATAAATTGGTTCGGCTCCATCAACCCAAGCATGCATATTTTCAATAAATTGAAATGCCCATGGAACATCCGTCGAATGTCCATAAATTTCGGAGTTCATAAGGTTACCCAAACGAATAAACATGGCTGCTAATGCAACCGGAATAACCAACCTGTCGAGAGTCCAGATCATACTTTTTTTTGTCACCTTCTTGGAGTAGAAATACAAAGCAACCAAAATACCGATTGCACCTCCGTGACTGGCCAGGCCTCCTTCCCAAACTTTAATAATATCTCCGGGATGTTCCGAATAATAATCCCAACCATAAAAGATAACATGCCCCAGACGAGCTCCTACAATAGTAGCTATCACTACATACATAAAAAGCTTTTCAAGCCATGCTTCATTAAGTTTTTCTGACCTGAACATTTTTTCCATCATGTAATAACCCAGCATAAAGGCAATGGCAAAAAATAGTCCGTAATACCTAACCGATAAAAAGCCCAGATGAAAAATCTCAGGATCAACGTTCCAGTGAATATAATTTAGTATCATATGATAATTTTCTTGGTTATAGTATCAAGTTTCAAGATTTCAGTATCAAGACCTTCTCAAGCTTCTTGATACTTATGTCTTTTATCTTGAGACCAATGTTTACGCCTCGCCTTTACCGTGACATTGTTTATATTTCTTGCCACTTCCACAAGGGCATGGTTCATTACGACCCACCTTCTTCTCTACTCTAACTGGTTCAATCTTCTCAGGTTTCTTAGGTGCTTGTGACTGACCATTACCTCCACCTCGACTAAACTCATCTTTACGGGTTTGTAGTCTACTATAATCCTGACGCTTACGCTCCTGTGCTTCATGAACACCATCAGCATTCTGGATAGGAATATGTCCTTTAGCCAATAACGATACTACTGACTTATTGTTGCGCCCGATCATTGCCTTAAACAGATTGAACGACTCAAACTTATAAATCAATAACGGATCTTTTTGCTCATAACTTGCATTTTGAACTGCAGTACGTAAATCATCCAATTCGCGTAAGTGCTCTTTCCATGCATCATCGATAGTTACCAGCATTGATGCTTTTTCGAATGAACGAACCAGTTCTTTGGATTCTGTTTCGTATGCCTTTTTCAGATTTGTGGTGATCTGATAAACTTTTTGTCCATCGCTGATTGGTACCACAATATTTTTATACATCTCAGACTTTGTCTCGTACACATCCTTAATTACAGGATGAGCCTGTTTAGCAATCATATCGCTTTTACGCAGATATGCATCCCACATTTTATGGAACAGTTCAACTGACAGTTCGTCTGTTTTGCCTTTCAGAAAATCATCTTCAGCAAAAGGAGGCTGAGCTGAGAATACACGGATCAATTCCATTTTGAATCCTTCGTAATCTGCATCAGCATGATATTCCTCTACGATATCAGCACATGTATCTGCCATCATATTGGAAATATCAACCTGAATACGCTCACCATACAATGCATGACGACGTTTGGTATAAATAACCTCACGCTGCGAGTTCATAACATCATCATACTCCAGTAATCGCTTACGAATACCAAAGTTATTTTCTTCCACCTTTTTCTGAGCACGTTCGATTGACTTGGTAATCATGCTGTGCTGAATCATCTCACCATCTTCTAATCCAAGACGGTCCATATATTTAACGATACGGTCTGATCCGAATAAACGCATCAAATCATCTTCTAACGAAACAAAGAATTGAGAAGATCCCGGGTCACCCTGACGACCTGCACGACCACGTAACTGACGGTCAACACGACGAGATTCATGACGCTCTGTACCGATAATGGCTAAACCACCTGCCTCTTTTACTTCTTTAGTCAATTTGATATCGGTACCACGACCTGCCATGTTGGTTGCAATGGTTACAATACCAGCCTGACCTGCGTCTGCTACAATTTCAGCCTCTCGCTGGTGTAACTTAGCATTCAGCACATTGTGTCTGATACCCCTCATCTTAAGGGCACGGCTTAATAATTCCGAAATCTCAACCGATGTGGTACCCACCAACACAGGACGACCTGCATTAACCAGTTGAACCACCTCTTCGATTACGGCATTATATTTTTCACGTTTTGTTTTGTAAACAATGTCTTCTCTGTCGTCACGTAAGATTGGACGGTTGGTTGGAATAACAACCACATCCAATTCATAGATATCCCAAAGCTCGCCTGCTTCTGTTTCTGCAGTACCAGTCATACCTGACAATTTGTGATACATACGGAAGTAGTTCTGCAGGGTAATGGTAGCATATGTTTGTGTAGCTGCTTCAACGGTTACACGTTCTTTTGCTTCAATCGCCTGGTGCAAACCATCAGAATAACGACGGCCTTCCATAATACGACCTGTCTGCTCATCAACAATCTTCACCTTGTTATCCATCACCACGTACTCTACATCTTTTTCGAATAAAGTGTAGGCTTTTAATAACTGGTTGATGGTATGAACACGTTCCGACTTGATTGAGAAGTTCTGAAGAATTTCATCTTTTTTAGTGGTTTTATCCTCATCAGAAAGGTCTGCTTTCTCTAATGTAGCAATTTCTGAACCCACATCCGGTAATACGAAGAATTCAGGATCTTCAGATGAACCAGTAATTAGATCCAGACCTTTTTCTGTTAACTCTATCGAATTATTTTTCTCATCAATAACAAAATACAAAGGATCAGTTACTATATGCATGTTCTTGTTATTCTCCTGCATATAATAATTTTCGGTTTTTAGCATACTGGCTTTTACACCCTGTTCACTTAAAAACTTAATGATTGCCTTATTCTTAGGTAAACCTTTGAAAGCACGAAGCAACAGTAAAGAACCTTCTTCAGCTTCTTTCTTATTATCCGATTTCAGTTTCTGTTTTGCTTCAGCCAAAACCTGGGTAACCAGTTTTCGTTGTGCTTCAACAATACTTTCCACCTTTGGTTTTAAATCACCAAATAACTGATCGTCTCCTTTGGGTACAGGACCAGAAATAATCAAAGGAGTACGGGCATCATCAATCAAAACCGAGTCAACCTCATCGACAATAGCATAATGATGAACACGTTGTACCAGGTCATCCGGCGAAATAGCCATGTTATCACGCAGATAATCAAAACCAAATTCGTTGTTGGTACCAAATGTAATATCTGCTCTGTAAGCTGCACGACGTTCTGAAGAATTCGGACGGTGTTTATCAATACAATCAACCGATAAACCATGAAACTGATAGATAGGTCCCATCCACTCCGAGTCACGTTTTGCCAGATAATCATTCACGGTTACTACATGAACCCCTCGGCCTGCCAAAGCATTCAGGAACACAGGTAAGGTAGCCACTAATGTTTTACCCTCACCAGTTGCCATCTCGGCAATTTTACCGCTATGAAGAACGACGCCACCAATCAACTGTACATCATAATGAACCATATCCCAGGTTACTTCATTTCCCCCGGCTAACCATGTATTAAAATAAGTGGCCTTCTCTCCGTTGATCTCGACAAAATCTTTAGAAGCCGCAAGATTACGATCGAAATCACTCGCTGATACTTCAATTGTTTGGTTCTCGGTAAAACGACGCGCTGTATCTTTAATAATAGAAAAGGCAATTGGTAAAGCTTCATTCAAAGCATCTTCAAGCTTGGTTAGAATATCTTTTTCAATTTTATCAATTTCGTTGTATATCTTTTCGCGCTCCGAAACAGCTATTTTACCATCTTCTATCTGCTGTTTTAAATCAGCAATCCTGTCTTCATCATCTTTAACTGAATCCTGAATCTGAAATTTAAGCTCCTGTGATTTCTGACGTAACTCATCGTGAGTCAACTTCTCAATTTGTGGATAAACCGCTTTGATCTTTTTTACAATCGGTTCCACCTCTTTCATATCCCTGTCTGACTTATTACCAATAAGTTTTGACAGAAACTTAGCTATTGCCATTTGTATAGAATTTAATTTGTTTTTGAAAAATAAATAAGGATATGATGCTCATTATCAACAGAGCACACATAAAAGGAAGTTACGCAACAGGTCCGCCCCTTACAGGACGTATTGCATCAAAAACCGATAGTTGAGGGTGATAATTTACTTCTGTAAATTCAACCAATTGATAGCAAAGTTCCTGTTGTTCATGAGAAACAGGCGCCGTTATCAAATGGTCAACTATTGTTTTTTTATTTACTGATAATACCTCAAGAAAGAAGTCTTGTACCTCGGGTAATTGATATAAAACCGAGGATAAATTAAGATTGGATTTTACCTCAAGAGCCATCTCCCACTCAATACCTTCCTCAACAGAGGATGGATTAATTTGATGGATCTGATCTAAAATGATTTCACGAACATTCTGAAATGCCTGCCAGCGACCCTCCTGCCCTTCAGCATCGGCCACATAGGCTGCAGTAATCATCATGGTTACGCTTAGCAGCCTCAGGTAATTCATTTCTGTATTTTGTCGCTTAATCATTCCTTGTTTTAAAAGACGTGTAAAGATGCAAAAAAGATTTTGATATGAACAAATTATATTGAGTCTTCTCGGTTAATAGTTGGTTTGATTTTTAGGCAGTAGGCAGTAGTTTACATACATAATGCCTTAGATCAATCTCTTAACCTCAATAAGCAATACTAGCAATTGACTTATATTAAGGCAGTTACCAAACGCTAACAAATTATTAATCTGATAACTATCTCTTTAATCAGATGATCTCAATTCAGAGTTACTACGGAACGGTTCTTTATTTATATCATGCAAATAGAGAACCTTTCCCTAAACGCCTTATTTTGAATCTAAATGATTTTCCTTCTGTTCCACTTCCCAAAATGGATATTCATATTCTTCATCAGGCCATTCTTTAATGATTCGCTGAGGCCCCTGTTTGCGATATATAACTGCTAACACAATTCCAGCCACCGAACCCCACAAATGAGACTCCCATGAATAAGGAACATTCATTTGCAACGGAAAAATCCCCCATATCATACTACCGTATAAAAATACAACCATTAATGATATCGCCATTAAGGGAATATATTTGCGAAGAAAACCACTGGCAAACAAAAATGCGGCTAAACCATATATAACACCACTTGCTCCAATATGCCAGGCATCCCGGGCTCCCATCCAAACCCATAAACCTGTTAAAAGGTAAATGTAAACAAAGACCTTAACCGAAATACCTCGATAGAAATAAAATAAAGACATTCCTAAAACAAATAATGGTACTGCGTTGGCAAAAAAATGATCCCAGTCGGAATGTACCAACGGAGCCAGAAAAATACCTGATAAACCTTCAATTGAAAGTGGCCGTACGCCCCATTCAACAAAGCTGAATCCTTCGAGTGTTTCAACTAGTTTTACACTAAAGGTAATTACCAGAAAAAATAAAGGAATCACCAAAGCTGTCTTTAGTTTCTTCAATTCAATATCAGATGCTTTGGCCATAGATTTATATTATGATTTGATATTAATTTATCAATTTTCAAACCAAAGATTAATTTAAGTCATAATGGCAAAGAATAAAATATTTTAATGACAATATGGCTAAAAAAACAGCCGCTAGCTGTTAGCAATAAAAAACCAGACTGGCCTTTGGCCTTTGATTGGTAGCTTTTATATCCCATAGCACTAAAGTACCATGCTGTCACAAACGTCCCTACGGGACTAATTAAATATTTTACTTACTACTTAAAAAAAGGAACGGTTCTTTATTGACCTATTACCAATAAAGAACCGTTCCCAAATATTTATTAGCCAAAGGCTAACAACCATCAGCTTGTATCTTTTTCTAACCCACTTCTCTATTCAACACATCCAGGAAACCCTCAATATCTTCTTCCTGAGTATCAAAGGAAGTCATCCAACGAACTTCCGAGCGATGTTCATCCCAGATATAAAAGAAATATTCTTCCTGTAGTTTGGCTATTGTTTGTTTTGGTACAATGGCAAAGATACCATTAGAATCAACTGGTTGAGTCAGCTTTACATTCTTTAATTGTTTTATTCCTGCTTCCAGTTTTCTGGCCATTTTATTGGCATGCGAGGCATTTTTTTTCCATAGATCATTCGTCAACAATGCTTCAAACTGAGCTGACGTATACCTCATTTTTGAATGGAGCTGTGTACTTTGCTTTCGAATGTATTTCACATTATCAGCCAACTGAGCATTGGCAAAAACAACAGCTTCTCCAAACATCAATCCATTTTTTGTTCCTCCAAACGACAAGACATCCACGCCAGCATTAAAAGTAATATCAGCCAAAGAACAATCAAGAGCAACAGCTGCGTTGGCCAAACGCGCTCCATCCATATGCAAATATAACCCCAAACCATGCACATAATCAGCTATTGTTTTCACCTCAGCAAGCGTATAAACTGTTCCCAGTTCAGTAGCCTGTGTAATTGATATCAGTTTTGGCTGAGCATGATGTTCAAATCCAAAACCATGCATATACTGACTAATCTGCTCAACCGTAATCTTTCCATTATTGGTTGTAATGGGCAATAATTTACATCCCGACAGTTTTTCAGGCGCACCGCATTCATCAACGTTAATATGTGCTGTTTGAGCACAAACAACTGAATTAAAGGAATGTGTTAATGCCTGAATAGAAATAACATTAGCACCGGTTCCGTTATACACAAAAAAGGTTTCCACCTCTTTGCCGAAAACCTTCTTAAATAATTGTTGTGTTTTTTCGGTTATTTTATCACCACCATATCCAATTGCATGTCCGTCGTTAGCCTTTATAAGCGCTTCCATAACTTTTGGATGCACACTTGCATTATTATCACTTGCAAATCCTCTTATATGTTTCATCAATCTTATTTGTTATCCAACTCGTTGTTTGCTAATAAATTCTCGTAGGTTTTTTTAGAAATGCACCGATAGCCAATCTCAGCCTGATCGATAAAATAAAAGACACCACCCCAATGATGCTTTACCACAAAATATACTTTACGTACATTTCCGTTCATAAAGATAGTTCTTTCAACGGTTCTGCCTTCCATATCAAAAAACTCATCTGTTCTTCCCTGCGGATAAGATTCCTTTAACGGGGGTAAACCTACAATTGAAAAGTTTTCTTCTTTATGAATAATAACTGTTGTATCTTCCTGAATCTTTATTTTATCAAGCTCAACTACCTCTGACACCTCTACTGGTTTCTTTTTCTTTTTTAAAACTGGCTTTTCTTTTTGCTTTTCAGCCTCGGCACGCATCTCATCAATATGATACTTAACCTTTAATGAATAATCTCTGTCATCAGCAAAATCGGATATCACTTCATCAAAGCGAATTTTAGCAACAGGTTGTTTAAAAAAAACGGTATCCACCCCTTCAAAGGTCTTAAATAATCTAACAGGCAAGTAATAAGGTTGTATACTCTCGAAATGAATATTATCAGGTACTTTGGTAGAAAACTCAATTACTTTAGCAACAAATTCAGGTTTAAAAAAACTAAAGCGATAAATTTTATTTTTTTGAAGATAAGTCTCAAAGGCACCGTCATTGGTAAGAATAACATCTTTTTTAAGGCCGTTTGTTTCTACTACAACAGATACATCATCAAAACTAGAACCTACATCAACGATTCTACCTTCTACTTTGTACTGTGCATTTACCTTTAACAGTCCCCCAATTATAAGAATAATTAAAAAGCCGGTAATTTTAATACCGGCTCTTAAGCTCTTCATACGGCATTAATTTGCCTTTAAAAATAATAAAATCAATCATTAAAAACTAACAATGGAGTATTGGAGTGAAACAACATTTTTTTTGCAATATTAGGATTGAATAGTTTACTGATCAAACTTCTTCTTCGACGTGTAAAAGATAGAATATCAATATCTTTTTCTCTCACATAACTTTCAAGGGCTATATACAGATCTTCATGCTCAATCAAATCACAATCCACATGTGTTTCTCCATAAATCTTTTTAAAATGCTCTTTCAGACCTTTCAACTTCACATCATCCCATTCCAAATGATCCCTAGGACTTACATGTGCACAAACAACCTTCATGTCTAATGGTTTGGCAATTTTTTCAAGGATTCGAATAGCTTTAAAGTCTCCATCCATAAAATCAGTGGCATAGAGTATATTTTTTAGTTTATCGATGCCTTTATAATGAAAATCTTCGGGAACAGCCAGAACCGGAACTTTTGCCCGTTCAACCACTTCTGCTGTAACGCTTCCAATCAGATCAGCAACCTTTTTATCTTTTCCCCTTGTCCCCATTATTATAACCAATGGCATATAAACCTTACTGTAACTGATTATCTCATCTTCAGCCACTCCTTTCTCCAGTTCTGTTTTTATGGTAATCTTTTTGTCACCCAACAATTCATTCTTTTCATCGAGAAAAGCTTTGAATTTATTCATGCCTGCAATAGCCTTATCTTCCAAATCACTGGCAAGATCTTCCAGATTCATTTCGTAGGCAAAAGAATCGGAAAATGGCATGGTACTAAGAATGGGATTAAAATAAGTATGAAGAACAGTCAGTTCAGCACCCAAAACAGCTGCCCAGTCAATAGCTATTATCGCAGCTTTTTTTGAATATTCCGAAAAATCGACAGGTAATAAAATACGAGGAGGCACTTGCTCTCTTGTTGGCAATTTAAATTCCTCCTGCATCATGCTCTCCAGTACCTTAAGAGCACCTTCCAATGCATCCTCAGGAATTCTGACTTTAACACCTGTAGAAACAGCTCCCTGGATAAGATTGGTATTTTCAAGGAAACATTCAATATCTTCCGATTCTAGCAATGATTTCAGAACATGTGCACGCTCAAAAGTTAACACAACTAAAGTGATGATTTTTCCTTCCATGGTAGCAAAGTTTATAATAGGTAAGACATTTTTCAAGCTAACAAATCCACACCAGGACTTTCTTATAAAAAGGTACGCTTTTAAGAAGAAAAAATCAAGATATCATATACTAAGAAGTACCAATACGAGAAACTGAGTGAACTCCTTTGACATTTTTGACTTTTTTTACCAGCAGATTAAGACTTTCCAGTTTATCAACAAAGACTGTGAGAGTTCCTTCGAAGGTTCCTTCATTAGAATCAATGGATAAAGACCTGATTTTTACTTTAGGCTCTTTTGCAATAACATGTGAAATGTTGGTTACAATACCAATATCATCATTCCCGATGATTTTTAAGGTTGCCTGATACATATTATCATTACCCGTAGTCCACTCTGCGCGTACAACACGATAACCAAATTTGGTTTTCATATCATAGGCATTCGGACAGGTATGACGATGAATCCTGATTCCTCCGGACGCTGCAACAAAACCAAATATATCGTCACCAAAAATTGGATTGCAACATTTAGCCAATTTATAATCAACATTGGTAAGATTCCGATCTATCATTAAAACATCATCATCGGGCAATTCTTCTTCTGTCGGTACAAAGTTCTCAGCACTGCGCTCCCGTTCATCTTCCTGTTCCTTTACCTGATCTTTTTCAAGAAAATCTTTTATTCGTACCAAATCGAGCTGTTCCATTGCAATGGAACGCATAAAATCATGATTCGATTTAAAGCCAAAAAACTTCACTAATTGATTCAATATCTGGTCATTCAACTCATATTTCCAGTTCTTTAATCGTCGAATCAACATCTCACGGCCAATCTCTGCCTCTTTATATTGCATTTCGCGCAAAGCCTGTTTCAGCTTCGTTTTCGCTTTTGAGGTAACCACAATATTCAACCAATCTTTCTTTGGCTCCTGATTATTGCTGGTCATTATGGAAACATGATCACCGTTTTTAAGCACATGCTTAATGGGTACATTCTTATTTCCTATTTTTGCCCCTACACACTTTTTACCTACTTCAGAGTGAATCTCAAAAGCAAAATCAAGCACAGTAGCACCCTTTCTCAGTCGACGTAAATCACCTTTTGGAGTGAAAACAAAGACTTCTTCGTCGTAAAGATCCAGTTTAAAGTCCTCGATAAAATCTATGGCATTTAATTCAGGGTTCTCCAATATTTCACGAACGTTGGATAACCACTCATCCATCCCCTTCTCACCTTTAATACCTTTATATTTCCAGTGAGCCGCCAATCCTTTTTCGGCAACTTCATTCATTCGCTCTGTTCTGATCTGAACTTCTACCCATTTATTTTCAGGCCCCAATACAGTTGTATGTAGGGATTCGTATCCATTTGACTTGGGAACCGAAATCCAGTCGCGCATACGACTTGGATTGGGCTGGTATTTGTCTGTTACAACAGAATACACCTGCCAGCATTCAGCCTTTTCATTTTTGGGTTTACTATCTAAAATGACACGAATGGCAAACAGGTCAAAAACCTGCTCAAATTCAGTATCCTGATTCTTGATCTTGTTCCAGATAGAATGAATTGTTTTGGTACGACCTTTTATCTCGAATTTTAATCCAAGTTCTTCCAGCTCTTTCTTTAGAGGTTTAATAAACGAATAGATATATTGATCGCGTGCTCTTTTTGTTTCATTTAATTTTTTGGCAATAAAAGTATACATCTCGCGATTGGTATATTTCATCACCAGATCTTCCATCTCTGATTTAACAGCATACAACCCTAAACGATGTGCCATCGGAGCATACAAATAACCAACTTCACCACTTATTCGCTGTTGATCATCAATACTATATAAATTCAGATTACGCATTAAACGCAAACGATCGGCCAGAATTATCAATACAACCCTGATATCCTGAGCAAAAGTCAACATTAGTTTTCTGAAGTTTTCATTCCGGATGGAAGTATTTTTCGCATACAATTCTGCCACCTTAACCATCCCGGAAGTAATATTGGCTACCTGATCGTCAAAGTTCTGTTTTACTTCTTCTTCCGTAATCTCTTTTTGAAGTACAGGCTGATATAATAAAGCACAAACAACAGCTGTTCGGCCCAACCCAATTTCCTTTGCCAAAATTAAAGCTACTTCAAGTGACTCTATTAAATATAATTCACCTGCATTATTTCTGCTTAACTGTTTCTCTTCGTTAACCAGTACATTTAAAGCTTTTCTAATCAAACGCGCATCATTTGATAACCTAAAAGCTGATGTAGCCCTAAGCAACTCTTTATAAAGTCTTAGTATTCGTTCTCGTTCTTTCTTATCAATAGTATTCTTGTTCGATCTCATTACTATAATCAGTGCTTTGAGGTTAACCTCGGGTAAAGTTACAATTTATCGTGTTTGTTTTTTACATTAATGCCTTATTTTAAAAGATCAATTCGTTTGACATAGTCGGGAATAATGATTATATTATATTCATTATTAACTATTAAAATTTAATGCCATGAAAAATACTGGATTATTTTTGGGAGGCTTGTTAACAGGTGCTGCTCTAGGTGCTTCTATAGCGTTGCTCTATGCTCCTCAAAAAGGCTCTGAGACGCGCGATCAGTTAAAAGCTAAACTAAAAGAAATGGAAGCTGAATTGGAAACTCTACGTAACAAAATTAAAGTAAAAGGTGGTGAATTAAAGGATGAAATGAAGAAAAAAATGCATGACCTTGAAAACCGCATTGAAACTTTAATTAAGGAATATAGAAATACATTGGAACCAACACATGGAGCAAACTAAAGATTCGGCCGTCAAAACATTATGTACACTTTTAACCTGAGAATCCCGGAAACTTTAAAATCCGGGGTTCTTTATTACAACACACATCTATGAAAGAACAACTGAGCGACGAATTAAAAGAAGCTAAAAACGATTTTGAAGAATACGTTAAAGCTCAAATTGACCTGGTAAAACTGCATACAGCTGAAAGTATTTCACGTTTTCTTTCCGGGTTACTCATTAAGATGGTTTTATTCTACCTTTTCTTTTTTGTACTGCTTTTTGCATCATTAGCCATCGCTTTCTGGCTAGAAAAATTATTAAACAGCCAAGGATTAGGTTTTACTATAGTTGCAGCATTTTATCTTATTATCGGAATTTTATTCATGGTCTTTCGCAAAAAACTGGTTGAGAAACCAGTAATACAATCCGTTATTAACTTATTTTTTCCAACTTATACCAATTATGATGAGTAAAACGAACAATCGATACGACCATATACAATCGTTTGAAGATTTTGAGAACGAAAAAATGAAACTTTACTTTCAGGTAAAATACAGTGAGAAAAAGCTTGAATTAAAGTACCTTGAATTATCCATGATGTTGAGTCCTGCAAAGCTGGTACCAATTCTAGTTTCTGAATGGCTGAATCCTGTTATGGCATTCATCAAGAGCTTTATCGGACAATTTTTTCATCGTAAAAAAACAACTGAGAAAGAAGAAAAAGCAGAATAACTAAAAATAAGATGTAATTATTTCATTATTTGACATTAATACATTATTTTTGCACCCGATTTCACGTAATCTCTTACTGAACAAGGGAGTCATGTAATATTGCGTGGGAAAGTTTCATCCTAAAAAAACGGAAAAATGGATTTGATTAAAGTAGCTGAAGCCGCATTTGATAGTGGCATTGAATTGCCAAACTTCGGTCCTGGAGATAGCATCGCTGTATCTTACAAAATTAAGGAAGGTAACAAAGAGCGTATCCAGATTTTCAAAGGCGTTGTAATTCAGATTAAAGGAGAAGGAAGTAACAAAAGATTCACTGTTAGAAAAATTTCTAACAACGTTGGTGTTGAAAGAATTTTCCCATTCAATTCTCCATTCATTGAGAAAGTTGAATTATTACGTCAAGGTAAAGTTCGTAGAGCAAGATTATTCTACTTACGTGGACTTACCGGTAAGAAAGCTCGTATCAAAGAAAAAAGAAGCTAAGCCATTATATAAAAATGGTGAAAAAAAAACCGGCTGATAGCCGGTTTTTTTTTATGTCCTTATTATCCTTTACTTATCCTCTAATTCTTTAAAATATGCATCCATAAAGGTAAAATGCGATAACCAATACGAACATGTACTATCTGTTCCTTTAATAGGATTTACACCTCTCAACCCCAATGCTTTATAGCAACCACCTTCACTCTGATCATAAACCGATTTCTTAAGATTATTCTCTCCCAAATACCACAAGTGGGTTTTCGACAGCTGATTAAGATACAGCGGCTCTCGTGTTATCTGATAAAGTTTAGAATAACAGGCAACCATCATAAAAGCTTCATCAGCCAATTGTTCTTTATCTCCTCGTACAAGTTTAACCTGATCTTTAGTATACCCTTGAATTGCTGGATTAAATACCCCATCAGCAAACAACAGTTTTTCAATAAATCTGCATGTCCGCCTAGCTGCTGACAGATACCTATTATCACCGGTAACATTATGTGCATAAGTCAATGCCAGCGGAATCAAACCATACTTCCCTTCTATTTTATCTTCATACCATTGCCATTTAACACCTACTTCATCTGGAATTTGTTTCAGAATATTATTGGCAAATCTTTTAACCGTTTCTATTAATTCACCATCCGGAAATCCACCTTCCAACACATGTGATATTCCAATAATAACCGCAGCTTTTGTATCTATATCCTCAAAACCTTTTTTTTGCGTAATCAACTTATTAAACAATGAATATGCAATATCTCGGATTTCATTTGATTTAGTGCGCTTAAATAAACTTCCCAAAGCCCAGATGGTTCTTGCTTCTCCATATTTACAAACACCTTGCTTTTTAGACCTGTCGAAGTTTAAACCTTTACTCCAGGTTCCGTCCTCATTTTCCATGTATTGAATAAATGATAAACACCGCTTCAATAATTCCTCTTCACTTTTTCCTTCAGCTGCCAAAGTTAATACCTGAATAGCCATTGCATTCTCGCGCAATGAATATCCTTTTCTATAATCTACAACATCACTTACACAACTAGATAGCAAAGCATTACCATCATACATCTTAAGTAAATGATCAGGCTTCCATTCCGGTAATAATTCAGGAAGAATAATTCCCTTTTTTGACTTAACAGTTTCCAATTTTTCAGCCTTCGCCGATTGACAAACCTTCAATAATCGATAACCAATTTTGTCCCAGGTAAACTGCGAACCATATAAAGCCGCATTTTCACGATATAATTTTCTTTCACTTGAACTCCTCAGGGTATTAATAACCAATTGAGATAATTCAGATGATGATTTAAAAGCAAAAAACTGTCCTCTTTCATCCTCAAGAAGAGCTTTTGCATACCAGGTTGGTGTTGATAAAATAACACTTCCGGCTCCAACAGCCAATGTTAATGAATCATCAAAAAGATTTTGCTCTTTTATATTAGGAGCTACAAATAAATCTACTTTTTTAAGAACACCAAAAGCTTCGTAATCATTCAGTTTTCGATCATCAAAAACAATTCGATCTAACACCCCCCTGGATTTGGCCAGCATCAAAAGGGATTTGCGATACTCTTCTCCTCTTAATTGTTTTTCAGCAGGTTCTGTTATTCCCTGAATAAGATATATACAATCAGGATAATGATTTAAAATGGAAGGTAAAGCATTTATTACTGTTTCACAACCTGATTCGGGGCTTAAATATCCACTTGAAACAATAATCTTCTTTTCATTTATTTTCAGACCATTAAAATATGAATCTGATTCAAAATCAGCTTTTAATGGAATACCATACTCTAAACGGAGTAATAAGTCGGGATTTATTCTATAAAAATGTTCCAGAAAATCGATTGCCAACTGAGTTTTAGCCAATATTTTTACTGATCGTGCCGCCAGAGAAAGAACAACTGACCTTTCATTTACCGATGGATCATTACCAACAGAATGACAATAAGTTATCAAAGGTTTATTCAAGCTGTTGGCAAAGGCTAAAATGTATCTGGAGTCATATCCAAAATAAGCAAATTTATGATACTGTAACAAACATATATCAGCCCACTTACTAACTTCTTCTGCCAAAGAAACAAAATGTTCATAAGTAGTGGCTTCACATCTGAAATCCTCACATTTGTTTTTATCTATTTCTTTAATCTGAATTTCGCATCCACCTTGCATTCGTAATGCATCTGCGATTAAATATGTATGATTGGCAATAGCTTCATTAACCTCTCGTGAAGGACTTACAATAACTATTTTCATAAATTCGTTTGTTAAATTCTTAATCAACCAATTTTGATTAACTTAAGATAAAAGTAAGGATTTTGACCTTAATAAAAACAAAAGAGCTGCGATAATGCAGCCCTTTTTACACAAATGATTATTTCTCTTATTTGAATATACTTTTAAATTTTTTGGTCAATTCTTCCACTTTCTTTTGCGCATCAGGATCTTCCAATAATTTCTTAACAGCCTTACCCGCCTCTTTTTCTAATTCTTTACCCACTTCTTTCTGGGCTTTTTCAAGGTTTAGAGATAATTGAGGATCTTTCACGGTTCCTTTTACGATTACATCAACCATCAAATCATCACCTGAAGTCGGCAGATTCATTCCCATCAAACCAGCCATATTGGCCACCTCCTGACGCGCTACAGGCATGGTAATTCGATAATCAATGGACTGATCAACACCCTGTTTTCCTTCAATTTCAATAGTTTTACCATACACCTTTGTTTTAAAAGGTTCAACAATCACATTGCCTTTATCAATGGTAAACTTTATATTGAAATCCTCAGCCTTCATCACTTTATATCTATCATCACGCACCAGTGCTGCAATTCCATTTTGAATTTTTGAATCGGAAACCTGTACTCCATCCGATTTAATATTTCCTCCACCATCAATACTTGATATTATTGGCATAAAATCATCCGAAAGAAGACTATAATATTTAAAGTTAGGAGACACTAGTCCGGCTGCATTTTTAGCAATAGGCATCATCGAATCAACAATACTGAAAGAATTGGCAGCTTTGTTAATATCTATGTTTTTACCAGAGAAAGCAAAATCTACAAATGGGCGATCTAGATCAGCAGTATTATACTGACCATCCATAGTCAACTTACCTCCCATTGTATTCATGTCCAAACCATCTAAAACAACAGCACCATTCCTGACAGTAATTTTTCCATCAACATTGGTTACATCCAATTTATCGTATTTCAAGTGCTTAATTTCGGAAGTCAACACCAAATCAAGATTTTTTGGAACTTCAATTATTTGAAGACTGACCGAGTCTTCTGATTCCGTAACTTCTTCAGTAGATGAGTCATATAAAAATTCATTGGAATCAATAAGTGATGACTGATGACTTAATTTACCTTTCAAAACACCTTCACTTAAAGCATATGACAGATAATTCTCCAGTTTTCCTTTGAGTGAAAAATCACTATTACCAATTTTTGATTCGAAAGCTTTCAGTTCCATGTATTTTGGAGTAAATTCCATTTCTGCATCACTTATTCCAATAATATATGGTAATTCATTATCGCTATAACTAAAACCTTTCATGTTTACTGTTCCATTTGACTGAATCTCGTCATATTTATCTTCATCAATTAAGGCAGTATTGCCATCAAGCGAAACGTGTGCTTCAATTAAACCCTTCAGCTCAACACTATCAAGCGGAACTACATCTTCCAGAGAAGTCAAATCAATCTTACCATCAACCTTACCTTTAAAAGTTAGGTTACTTACAGGAGTTGTAACAAGTAATGAGGCATCAAAAGGATTTCCTCCCAGTTCGAAATGAAATTTCTCCAGTTCACTAAAGGTATTATCAGCACTTCCTCCCTGATTATCAATTTTTAATGCGATATTTATATCATTAATTGATTTTGGTAAATCAGGATATTGAATCATACCATCTCTTACAGCCAACTTAAGATTAAATGCAGGCAGATGGTCTTCATCGATATAATCGCCCTTCACAATACCATTTAATTGCAATTCACCATCTGTTTTTAAATTCTCCAAGTCCTTCATGTATTCTTCAGGAACCAGGGCAAGCAATGATTTAAAGTCAGTATTTTTAGTTTTCATTGATAGATCAATGGCATACTTGTCATCCAGCACACCAACTGAACCGTCTAACTGTAATGCCATTTTATTAACTCTTAATTCATTTTCATTCAAGGCAAACAGCATCTTCTCCAAATTGGCGTTAATAATAGCGTCCAATCCCATTTGTGTATTATTCAAATATTTGATGCCGTCGTACTCAATCGTAACACCCGAAATTTCAGAATTAACCTTAATATTAGTAACAATGTCAGACATATCCCCCGACATATTCATATTAAATCCGCTGATCCGGCTTTTCAAGGCCATTGTGTTATCGATATAATTAATAGAAGCATCTGTTACCTTAAACGACTTGAGTAGAACCTTAAAACTCTCTTCTTGCGTTTTTTCTGACTCTTCATCTACTTCATCATCTGTACTTTCTTTCATGATATCCCAGTTAGCTGTCGAATCAGCCAAAACAATAGCATTGAGTTTCATCTTGTCGAGTAACACTGAATTCACTTCTATATCGCCCGAAATAGCACTGATTAAGTCAACCTTCACTGAGAATTCATTAAACGAAAGCAATGTATCCATCTCAAAAGGTTCGTTTCCAACAACACTTAAACCGTTTAATCCTATGTAAATATTCGGAAATCCTTTGATGAAAGATAACGAGAACGATTCGTAATCAACTCTGGCATTTACCTGTTTATTAATTTCATCTTTTACAACACTTTCAATCTTTCCTTTAAATAAAATTGGAAGAATTAATAACAGAATAAAAACACCGAGTATAATTCCCAATAAAATCTTTAATACTTTATTCATATCCAGTAGATAATTATTAATTGATGTTTGCAATTATTCAAATTTATAAAATCAAAACGTTTTACCGCTTCTTAATATTTTAAAAGAACTAAAAAGATGTACTACCGTTTACATTTTATATTTTTGTTTTTGGTGTTACATACATAAACTTACTAAAACAATTGACTCATATGCAAGCTAAATTAGCCTTAATCTCACTGTTTACACTAGTACAATTAACACTTTCAGCTCAAATAAAAGCAGACTGGGAAGCCGGAGTACCAGAAGGATGCACTACCATTACGGTTGGTAAAAAAGCTACATACGATGGTTCGGTAATGACTTCTCATACCGATGATAGCCATAGAACCCGATCATGGGTAAACATTGTTCCGGGTGAAAAACATGGCAGACGTGATAAAGTAACTATGTACAAACGCGAAAATGATGATTCGCGCAAGATGCCTGCTTATAAACATGTTGAAGTTGGTCACATACCTCAGGTAAAGGAAACGTATGGATATATCAACTCTGCTTATCCATGTATGAATACCAAACAGTTAGCCATTGGCGAATCTACCTTTGGTGGACGGGAATGCCTGGTATCAGGAAAAGGATTGATTGATTGCCAAAGACTGATACAACTAATGCTACAGCGATGTTCAACAGCTCGGGAAGCTATTAAAATGACTGACGATCTGACTCAAAAATATGGGTATAGCGATTATGGTGAATGCCTTACCATCGCTGATAAAAAAGAAGTGTGGCACCTGGAAATAGTTGGTCCTGGAAAAGACAACGTAGGATCTATTTGGGTAGCTCAACGAGTACCAGACGATCATATTAGTGTTAATGCCAATGCTGCTCGCATTCAGGAGATTGACACAATCAATACCGACTACTTTATGTATTCGAAGAACCTGTTTGATATGGCACGAGACAGTTCGTGGAGTTCTTCATCAAAACCATTCCGCTTTGCTGATGCCTATGCACCCGAAGGAAGAGAATCAAAAGCTGCAACCCGTCGCGAATGGAGAGTATTGAGTCTTGCTGCACCATCGTTACATCTTGACCCCGAAGCCAGAGATTATCCTTTTTCGGTTAAGCCTGACGACAAGATCACATTAGAAAAAATGGTTGAGATGTTCAAGGATTATTATGAAGGAACACCATACGACATGGTTGGTCATATGAAAAAAGTTACGGAGGATGGAGATACAATTCCTCACCCATATGCAAACCCATTTATGCCTTACGATAAATATGACTTGCATAATATAAACGGAGGTTGGGGCAAGTTGGGCGAAAGAACCATTGCCCGCTGGTACACCATGTATGGAACCATTACTCAAAGTCGTGATTGGCTGCCAGATGAAATTGGTGGAGTTGTTTGGTTTGCCCAGGATAATATTGCAACTTCTGTTTACATTCCAATCTATTGTTGTGTTTCTGATTTACCGGAATCCTATAAAACACCCGGTAGAAATGGATTCAATCGAAATTCAGCCTGGTGGGCATTTAATCGCTTGAGCACATTAGCTTCATTAAGATGGAACGATGCCCGGCATGATGTAGATAAGGAACTTATTCCACTTCAAGAAGAAATATTCGAAAAACAGACTGAGACTGAACGAAACGCCATGAGTATGAATCCAAAACAAACCATAGCTTTTTTAACAAGATACACCAGTGAATGGGGAAATAAAGTAGTTAATAAAGCCTGGCAAATAGGCGATGATTTATGGACTAAATATGACGAGAAGTTTTAATCGAAAAGAGATTTATATAAAAACTGTGATTCTGCAATTTATTGGGATCACAGTTTTTTTTATGATTTTGGTAGGTATACTTTAAATTCAGTTCCAACCCCAACTTCACTATCTACTTTTATCTTACCACCGTTTTTTTCAACCAGCTCTCGCGATAAATTCAACCCAATGCCTGTGCCTTTTTCCTGTGCAGTACCGGCAGTTGCCATAAACTCACCAATATCAAACAGATTAGCCAACTTTTGGGGTTTAATGCCAATACCAGTATCTTTTATCGATAATATCTCATAACTACCATTAGTAAAACAAGAACAGGTAACTTTCCCTTCTGAATCAGTAAACTTAATACCATTATGTACCAGATTGCGTATAACAAAACGCATCATTTCCATATCTGCTTCAACATAAATTTCTGAATCAACATCGTTTATCAGCTTTACCCCTTTTTCGTTGGCTTGAATAGCAAAGCTATCAAACGCTTCTAAAACCAATGAGGACAATTGCATTTTTTGCTTTGATACAGTCATATGCCCTAATTGCGATTTTGCCCAGATGAGTAGGTCATCAAGAAGCTTATATAAATTTTCGCTCGATGACAAAATTCTTTCTACATATTCCTTTATTTGGTCCTTACTATACTGATCAATATTTTTTCGTAATAAGGTAGCAAAACCTAAGATGGAATTAAAAGGATTTTTAACATCATGAGCAATAATAGAAAATAGCTTATCTTTTGTGTTATTCAGTTTTTTAAGGTTATCTTCAGTTTGCTTCACAGTTGTGATGTCCATGGCTACCGACTGAAATTCAAATATTTTGCCATTGGAATCAATTAATGCTCTGTCTAACCTGTGCAACCATCTAACAGATCCATCTTTCAGAACTACTCGTAATTCAACCTCACTGTATGGATTTTCAGGGGTTAAATTTTGAATACTACCCCAAACTTCTTTTCGCTCATCCTCAGGTATCTGATTCAGAAAACTGGTTCCAACCAAATCACTGTGTTGAGCATTAAAAAGGCTACAGTATTGATAATTAACATATCGCAAAATACCGTTTTCATCGTAACGACTGATCAATGCCGGAGAATCCTCAACAACTTTAAAGTAACGTTCTTCACTAGCCTCCAAGGCCTTAATTGATGACATATAATGACTAACATCATAAAAGAAGATACAGATATTATCTTTACCAAATGGGAACGATCTGAACCTAAGATATTTACCTATTTCCTTTAAATGAGTTTCGAAGGAAAACTTTCGATTAAGCATAATTCTTAATCGTTCAGGAGTTATGGTATCTTCGGGCATAAACTCTTTAATGGTAAGTCCAACTAGTCCTAATTTGTCAGTTATTCTACCTGCAGAAGGATTTGCTTTTATAATTAACAAATCTTCAAGTTTACCCTCGTCAGTATAAATGGGTTCAACAATAGCAATTCCCACCGGTGAATTTGAAAATAACTCTTCCAGAAAATAATGATCTTTTTCGATCTGATCAGAAATGGCTCTTTGATTGGTCACATCCTCTTTAATTGCAAGGAAACCAGTTATTATGCCAAGATCATTTTTTACAGGGTTTATAGTAGCTCTTTCCCAAATATATTTACCTGCTTTGGTTCTGTTACGAAAGACTCCTTCCCAGTTTTCACCATTTTTAATGGTGTTCCACATCTCAGAGTAAAATTGATCATCGTGGTATCCGGTATTAAAAAAACGTGAGTTTTGGCCCAATATCTCCTTTTCTGTATATCCATACCTCTTAACAAAGGCATTATTGACATACAAAATAGTTCCCCGATCATCAGTAAATACAATGATTCTTGCGGATTGATCCAAGGCTGCTCTCAACTCACCAGAAATCCCCATATACCTCTATCTCAAATTAAAATCCAAATACCTGTATATTGCAACTACCATTACACTGCTGGCAAGCAGGATGCGTATTACAAGTAATACAACATTAACGAATTCCGGTGAAAGAGACAAATTTAAACGAATAAGTTTTAATCAATTGAATGTTATTAATTGGTAAAATCATAATTCACTAACCTCAATTGTGCTATAAAATTGATAACCTAACAAAACTCATACTCTGCAAAAGCAGAATTCTTATATTTGCCATTCAATGAACCAATAAAAAATATTTTGAAGATGAAAAAACTCACAGCTCTTGCATCTGCATTTATGATAACATGGCTGAATTTTATTCCGGGAGAAGCTTGCACAAATATTCTTATTACAAAAAATGCATCCGTAGATGGATCTACGATGATTTCATATGCTGCCGATTCACACGATTTGT
This sequence comes from uncultured Carboxylicivirga sp., assembly GCF_963674565.1. Taxonomy (NCBI): domain Bacteria; kingdom Pseudomonadati; phylum Bacteroidota; class Bacteroidia; order Marinilabiliales; family Marinilabiliaceae; genus Carboxylicivirga; species uncultured Carboxylicivirga sp. Next base: position 1,083,193 of record NZ_OY771430.1, on the reverse strand, counting down.
ATGGTGAGCTATATTTTTGGCCAGCTGCAACATATGAAGATGGAACATTATTGGATGTTCATGAATGGGATACCGGCAAATACCTTGGACAAATTGCTCAAGCCAAACAAACATATTCAGTTATTGGCAATATGAACGAACACCAGGTTACCATTGGGGAAACCACTTTCGGCGGTCGTGAAGAACTTCAAAACCCAGAAGGTCTGATTGATTACGGAAGTTTGATATACATTGCTTTACAACGATCAAGAACGGCACGAGAAGCAATTAAAATAATGACCAGTCTTGTTGAAGAATATGGTTATTACAGCTCAGGAGAATCATTCTCAATTGCCGATGCCAATGAAGTATGGATTATGGAACTCATAGGCAAAGGTGCAGGAATAAAGGGCGCTAATTGGGTAGCAATACAAATTCCTGATGGATATGTATCAGCTCACGCCAATCAGGCTAGAATAACAACCTTTGAATTTCAGAAAGAAAACAGATTTAATGATCCGGCTGCTAAAGTATTTCATTCAAAAGACGTTTATGAATTTGCAAAAGAAAAAGGATACTTCGACGGTAAGAAGAAGGATTTTAGCTTTTCAGACGCCTATGCCCCAATTGACTTTGGAGCTGTTCGTTTTTGTGAAGCCCGTGTTTGGAGCGCATTTAACATTATGAATCCTGAAGAAATGGGAGATTACGTTGAATATGCTCAGGGTAATTCAACTAACCGCATGCCTTTATTCATTAAACCTAACCGCAAAGTTTCGCACCGTGATGTAATGAATATTATGCGTGACCATTACGAAGATACTCCTTTGGATATGACGAAAGATGCTGGTGCTGGCCCTTATGGTATACCTTATCGTTTCCGTCCGTTGACATGGAAAGTTGATGACGAAACCTATTTCAACGAACGCGCCATAGCTACACAGCAAACTGGTTTTTCTTTTGTTGCACAAATGCGAAACTGGCTACCTTCGCATATTGGTGGTATATTCTGGTTTGGTGTTGATGATGCTGCGTCTACCGTTTATATGCCGATGTATGCTGGCATGCTGAATGTTCCATATTGTCTTTCTCAAGGTAATGGGGATTTACTTACCTTCTCATGGGACGCTTCATTCTGGGTTTTTACCTGGGTGAGTAACCAAGCGTATAGTCGTTATAACTTCATGATAGAAGACATTAAAAAGGTACAGAAAGAATTGGAAGATAACTTAACAGCATATACTGTTGCTATTGATCAATCGGCCAAAGCATTGTATGACCAGAATCCTGCTCTGGCAAGGCAATTTTTAACTGATTTCTCCTGTAATCAGGCTGAGATTGTTACGGACAGATGGCGATCACTAGGAGAGTTTCTTTTAGTAAAATATAATGATGGAAACCTTCACGAAGAAGAAAACGGAGTATTTAAACGCAATGAGCATGGAAATCCAGCACATGCTAAATTTCCAGGTTATTCTGAAGACTTTTATCGTTCGGTTGTTAAAGATGCTGGCGATAAATTAAAAATGCGGGAGTTGCCAAAAAGCAAATAGCATAGAATATTACAAAATGAAAATGGCCGATGAATGAAACACCGGCCATTTTTTTATTTGCTAACTCTCTAAAAAACTACATACAAACTTTTAGGGTCTTATCATTATCTATTACAACAATATATATCCCTTTATTAGTTAATTTTAAATCAGTTTCATAAACTCCTCCTAGCTGTTTGGTATTAACCTTTTGTCCAGCCATGTTATATATATCAACCTTATTAATTAAAATGGCAGACTCAATGTGTAAGCTCGTGCCTTTAACAATGTATTTTACATTTTTAAAGGCTGAAGAAACTTTTTGAACAGCTGTTGCATTACCCCATATTAAATCAACAAAATCAGGATGATCAACAAAAGGATTACGATTATGCTGATATGAATAAACCACATTATTTCTGTTTATTTCAAAATCATCGACCGGATCCTCCTTATGCCATTTTAACAAGATACTTTTAACTCCATGTACAGGCTGTTTATCAGTAGTTGGTAAAATCAATTCAGTCAAATCCAGGTTTGGCTCACCATCATCTCCATTATACCTGGTAGCCATATAAAAAATTATTCGGGCAACATCTCCTTTCATCACATCCCGTGGCTCGAAAGTGTAATCAGAACCCACATAGCATCCTGTAAAATTGTTATTATACCATACCTCTCCTCCATTCTCACCAAAGGCTCTATTGCTACGAGTGCTGTTTAATGAACTGCTGCAGGCTTTCAAATTATGACAGTCTGTTCCGGGACCTTTATCTGTACCAAAATCACCTCTGGACTTAGCCCAAACATGTTCACGCGTCCATCCATTGCCATTATTATATTCCTGTGCCGCATTAACGCTCTCTCCTGAATAAATAAGAATTACATTCTCTCCATTATTCGGATCTTTATCTGCATCTTTTAAGATATCCCATGTATCTGTTGAACTCGAAGTATAATAATATTCAGTGTGTCCTTTAATAATATTATACAATGCATCTTTAAGCTGAACTCCGTCCAATCCACTTGTTGATGAATAATAACCTTCAGGTATTTGTGCATAAGCATTAAAACCTGTTATAAGTAACAGGATAAGTAAAATTCTTTCCATAGTCTCCCGATTAAGGCTCCAAAAGTAATAGTTTCGGATAAATCACCTAATTATTATGTTTACTTTAAAGATTATTTATAATAATTTAATTAACCAGTAACTATTACATATCATTGAAAATGAAGGATAAATGAAATCAATTAACTTTCGACTATTTAGTCTAATATGGAGAACATTTTTTTGATAAAAAAAACCTCATAAGCAAATGGCATGCTTATGAGGTTGTGTAATAATAACCAATATCTTTTCTTCTTCTAATAGTCGTACAAAATAAGCTATTGAAAATGTTATAAACAATCCCCATTTATTGGTATATTTAATTACAACTTTAACACAACAAGATGAGTCTGCTTAATAAATATGGACTTAACAAATATGCTTCTCAGCATGAAACACCCCCTATCAATGAAACCGGTAGGGTTATTTCTGTTCATAAAACCAATTATAGATTAATCACAGATTCGGGTATTTGCATTGCTGAACCCAATGGCCATATGCTGTTTACTTTGCCATCTAATGAACTCCCACAAACAGGGGATTGGGTTCGTGTATTAACTTATAATGAAAGTCATATAATTACACAGGTTCTAACACGAAAAACCACACTAGTAAGAAAAACACCCGGAAAAACAAGCAATGTTCAGGTTTTAGCTGCTAATGTTGATACAGCTTTAATCATTCAGGGACTCGATCGTGATTTCAACATTAATCGATTGGAAAGAATGTGCGTTAGTCTGCTAGATTCTCAAATTGAACCCATGGTAATTTTAAATAAAATTGATCTTGATAAAGAATGGCAAAGTAAGGCTTCAGATGTAAAAAGCAGGCTTCCAAACCTAATGATAATTCCTATCAGTGCCATCAACAATGAGAATATTGAACAGTTACTTAGTATTTTAAAACCAGAAAACACTTATGTAATGATTGGTTCTTCAGGAGTTGGAAAAAGCACGCTTTTAAACAAAATGATTAAAACAGACATTCAGGAAACAAGATCAATTAGTTCATCTGTTGGAAAAGGAAGACATACAACTACATCAAGAGATTTATTTCTTTTAGAGAATGGAAGTATCATAATCGATTCACCGGGTGTAAGAGAATTTGGTTTAGCTATTGAACATATTGAATCCATTTCTCTTAGCTTCGATGACATTAGTTCGATTGGTAAAAGTTGCCATTTTTTAGATTGTACACATACAACCGAACCCGGGTGCGCCATTCTAAAGGCAATAGAAGATGGTAATATCAATGAAGATCAATATGAGAACTATCTCAAACTGAGAAATGAAGCCCTTCACTATCAGAGGTCTGCCGAAGAATCTAAAAGACTTGATAAAAATTTAGCCAAACGAATAAAAAAATTCAAAAAGCAAAATCCCAAAAGCAGATAGATACTTTTAATAATTAAACGTTTTAAGGTAATTAATTACTTAAAGGAATTTATATTTGTTCTCAAAATGAAATGAATGGAATTCTGTAAGAAGTATCATAAATGGGGAGGCATTATTTTAAGTATCTTTTTGATTCTATTCTCGGTTTCAGGCATTTTATTAAATCATCGCAATTGGATTAGTACCCTAAACGTTCCACGTTCAATACTTTCAAAATCTTATCAATATAATAACTGGAACAATGCTTCTTTAAAAGGGGTTTTATCACTTACCACAAATGAAGAACTGTTCTATGGAAATGTAGGTTGCTGGAAATACAATAAACAACAAAAAGATTGGGAAGATTATAATTCAGGATTTCTTAAAGGGATTGATAACAGAAAAATAAGCAAACTGGCTCTTACGTCTAATCATCGCTTATTTGCTGGTACACAGTTTGGATTATATGAGTTTATTGATAAGCAATGGACACCGATTGAAATTGATTGTAAAAGCAAAAGAATTACTGATTTACTAGCCGTTAATGATACATTATATATTCTCACCAGAAGTGAACTCGGATCATTGGATATCAATCAGGATAATCAGCATATCACTTTTCATGAATTACCTGCACCAGCGAACTATAAACCACAAGTCGGATTATTCAGAACATTATGGGTATTACATAGCGGTGAAATTTTTGGTATCATTGGAAAGTTAGCTGTTGATGCTATAGCAATTCTTTTCATTTTTTTCATAATTACCGGCTTAGTTTGGTTTATCAATCCTAAACTAATTAAGAAAGCTAAAAGAAAAGGTCAATCCTCATTTCGAAAACAATCACAACTTCGCTGGTCGGTTAAATGGCACAATAAGATAGGTTTATACACCTTCATTTTTCTTGGTTTCACAACTCTAACCGGTATCTTTTTACGTCCTCCATTGTTAATAGCAATTGCTAATACCATGGTTGCTCCTATCCCATTTTCAGAATTAGATACTCCCAATGCCTGGGATGACCAACTAAGAGCAATTCAGTACAATGAAAAATATGATTTTTTCCTAATATCAACATCAAAAGGATTTTACGCATTGAGTTCAGATAAATCTGAAATGATAAAAATTCCCAAAGACCCTCCTGTTTCTGTTATGGGGATTAATGTGTTTGAACCTCTGAATAATCAGGAATATATCATTGGATCTTTCAGTGGTTTGTTTCGCTGGGATCCAATAAATATGGAGGTTTGGTCTTATCTGAACAACAAACCTGTTATTCAAGATTCAGCACCTGCGCGACCAATAAGTGCACAAATGGTAACCGGAATGTATTATAAACCAGATCGTCAATACTATTTCGATTACAACAATGGAGTAGTCAGTATTAGCGACAAGGATTTTCCTGCTATGCCTGAAGAAATAATCAAGAATAGCCCTTTACCCTTATGGAATTTTGCATTAGAAATTCACACAGGAAGAATATTTCAGGATTTCATAGGTCTCTTTTATATTCTAATCGTTCCATTGGTTGGAATTACTACATTACTTTTGCTTTTTAGTGGTGTATGGATTTGGTATAAGAAAAAATGATTTAAATTAATTCATTTTAACAGCACAAATATTTGTTTGCAGAAACTTTTTAACCTACTAAGCGTACCAACATCTGATAAGGGGAAATTTGTAGTTTAATGAGTAGGATTAACAAAATTGCAACTTTGTTATTTAACAGAGATGCTAAGTATATAAGGGGATTTGGTTTAGATGACACTAACTTTATATTTACACTAAACCTTGGTGTTACTGTATTTATTCTTTCTGTATTTGTCAACCTTTTTCTTAACATTGATTACAAAGTACATCTGATTAATTTTGGTTTTGGATCCTCTATCTTATTTATTTATTGGCTTGCCTATTGGAAACGAAAATTTAAACTAGCGAGAATTTTACTGCATACGGTTTCATTTATATGTATTAATATCCTTTGGTTTACTACTGAGGCCAGTGCAGGACCGGCATCAGTTTTCTTTATGGCTTATATTCCTTTAACCATCTTTTTTACGCCGCGTAACTCTTTACCTGCTGTATTAATTTTAATAACATCTAATTTAATTGTTTTATACAGTCTCGAAATCATTTTTCCATCCTGGATTCAAGCCTACGAAAATGAAACATTAAGAGCAACAGATGTTATGATTATGACAATTATTTTTCTTGTATTTGAAATTCCATTGTTGATTTTTGCTAAAGAAGCAATGGAGAAAGAAAAAAATGAAGCTGTTGATTCTGAAGTGAGAAAATCGTCCATGATTGCGAATCTAAGTCATGAGATAAGAACACCAATGAACTCAATACTTGGATTTGCCGAATTATTGAGTTTACCAGATGTAACAAAAACCGAACAGGAAAATTATATCAATGTAATTAGTCAGAATGGTAAAATACTGCTTCAGCTGCTTAATAATATTATTAACCAATCAAAACTTGAAACAAATAATATAGAAGCCTCTTACTCCACCTTCCCTCTTAAATCAATATTAGAACAAGTCCGGGATTCGTTAGCCCCATCTATGAAGGATAAATTAAATGTTAAATTACAATTATCGCCATTACCGGAGGAATCAACTCAAATAAAAAGTGATTTTACTATTTTGTATCAGATTTTACTTAATTTATCTTTCAATGCATTTAAATTCACCGAAAACGGTGAAATTAACATTGGCTATACAATAAATAAAAATCATATTATTATATCAGTAAAAGATACCGGCAAAGGTATTCCTGACGAACTAAAACCTCATATTTTTACTCAATTCAGAACAGGTCAGGCCGATGAACAGCACCTACCAATGCAAGGCGCCGGCTTAGGTTTGGCAATATGTAAAGGACTGACTGAAGTTATTAAAGGTAAAATATATTTTGATTCCATCGAAGGAGTTGGAAGCAACTTCTATATCAAACTGCCAATCAACCACTAACACCATTCATTCAGCCTTTTATTTAATACATTCATAACAAAGTATTCCACATTCGTCAATGATTGCTGCCCTCCAAATTAATTTTACTTAATTTTATTAGGTTAGCAGTTATTATGCATCCAAACAATGTTAATTGAATGTTGAATAATATATTACACCCAATATACTTAAAGGTAATACCTGAAAATATACATTTCAGAAATCGTTTTGTATTAAAAACAATCGTCTTAGGTTGTTTACTTGGTATTGTAGCTACTACCTTTAACTTTACTTTTCATTTAGATTACAAACTAACTTTATTTACAGGCAGTATTACAGTTTTTTTCGTTTGGCTATACTGGATAGCCCGCTACAAAAACAAATATCTGTTTGTCAGAAAATCATTTTCTGTATTTCTGTTTTTGACATTAAACGGATTATGGCTATTAAATGGTGGTTCTCAAGGGCCAACACTCATAATCTTTCAAGCAATATTTGCCTTGGGTTTATTTATTATACCTGCCCGTAATTTTTTAACAATCAGCATTATATTTGCTCTAAACATAACAGGTCTGTTTATATTGGAATACTTTGCTCCGATGATAATAATTGGTTATAACTCTGAATTAAATAGACTTTTAGACATTTATCACATAGCTATCATTCTTTTTCTAAGTGAGATTCCTTTAATTTATTATGTAAATAAAAACTATAAAACAGAACAATTAAAAGCTGAAAAATCTGAGCAAATCAAATCTGCCTTTTTAGCAAATATGAGTCACGAGATAAGGACTCCAATGAATGTTCTTTTAGGTTTTTCAGAGCTTTTACGCGATAATGATATTAATACCAAAGAAAAGAATCAATACCTGGATATCATCCAACAAAATGGCAATGTGTTGCTTCGAATTATAGACAACGTGCTTGACTTATCAAAACTAGATGCCAAGGCAATTCCTGTAAAGGAGAATACCATCAAACTGGAAAAATTCTTCAATGACCTGAAAATTGCCTATTCACAACAAGCCGAAACAAAGCAACTAGTGATTAAAACTGAGAATAAATCGTTTATGAACGATTTGACAATAATTAGCGACGAAAGTATTTTATTACAGATATTTAATAACCTGGTCAATAATGCCATAAAATTCACAAACAAGGGTAGCATAACGTTGGGGTACTTTCTCAATGAAAACGGATCAAAAATTCAGTTTTTTGTAAAAGATACAGGTATTGGCATAAACACATCTATCCTACCTCATGTATTTGAACGTTTTCGTCAGGGTGATGAAAGATTAAAACGTGAATTCTCTGGTGCTGGTCTGGGATTAACCATTTCAAAAGCAATGGTAGAATTGCTTGGAGGTAAAATTTGGATAAAGACAGCAGAAAACTTAGGAACAACAATATATTTCTCAATTGATTTAAAGATACCAAAGCAATTAGACAACAAACAAATCTATACTTCTGCTATGGCCTTTTAATAATTACTTATGAAATTCATTAAGTACATTATGCTTCCTGCTTTTTAGGTAAGCTAAAGAAAAAGGTAGTACCTGTCCCTTCAGTTGATTCGAACCAGATTTTCCCTCCCAGTGATTCAATAAGACTTTTACTAATTGACAATCCTAAACCTGCACCTCCTTTTAATTGATCAACCTTTACAAAACGTCTGAAGATATGCTTTTTATTAACCTCCGGGATACCGATCCCCGTATCCTTCACATAAAACAATAAAAAATCCACAGCATCATCGTAACCAACTTCTATTAAACCATTAAAGGTAAATTTATAGGCATTGTTAATCAGGTTAATTAGAATCTGTTTAATTCGTTTTCTATCACTTTTTAATGCCACTTCCGAACATGAAAATAAATTCTCTACAAACCGTAACTCTACATTTTCGCCATTCTTTTTCGATTTGTACAAATTCTTAATCTCCTCAATTAAATCGCCCAACTGAAAGTAATCTGAATGAGTAGTCAACTGATGACTTTCAATTAGAGAAGCATCCAGCAGATTATCTATCATTTCAAGCAAATATTGTCCGTTTTGAAAAACAATTCTATAATATTTTTTTTTCTCTTGTTCTTCATCAACCATCTCATTCATCAACAATTCAGAATAGCCAAGAATAGCATTTAATGGTGTTCGTACTTCATGACTAATATTAGCCAGAAACATTGATTTTAAATGATCCGATTCTTCAGCTTTTTCCTTTGCCTCATTCAATTGTTCTATATTAATCTCCAGTGATCGCTGCAAAGCTTTTAAACTATCAATAATCTGCTTTAATCCCTTAACTACCAAGGCAAGAGGAATAGAAGCTACTGCCGACATTGGTAATATATTAAAACTTAAAACAAACCAGTGACTTGGCTCCATTAAACTAATCCTGTAATTGTCAAATATATTATACCATAACCCTAAACCAATAAATAGAATAACCAAAAGATTGACAATTACACTTATAACTGCTCCTCGTAAGCCAAATAACAAGGCAGCTAAAATAGAATAACCAATTAAATAGATAAAGCCAGCTCCATCTGTTCCCAAAGAGATCAACAAAGAAACACCTAAAAACAAGGCCATGTAAGTGACCACATAATACTTTATCTTTAAAGGAACCTGGTGAAAAATTATAACCAGCAGAATGGAACAATAAGCAATTGAAACCACACCTGCAACCAAATAATATTTAAACTGTATTGACCAAACAACCCCAAAACCATAAGCAATTCCACCAAAAATGAGAAATAAGAATAATACCCTAAGAAATATGTATTCTTTCCAGTATTCTATTCCTTCGTTCAGATTGTAATTATTAGGAGTTAGTCTGTCAATAATCCATCTTTTCATAATTGGTGGCTTGGCTTGTTATAGTTAATTGCAATAATCACCCAACGTAACACCCTTTTTTGTATAAACTTTTGTTTGTATTGATAAACGCGAAAAATATTAAGATAAACACGTATGTTATTTAGATTAAATTATTTGTTATTAATTTACTACGAATGATCAATAAAATCAACTAATATTTCCAGAACGTAATCATTGATATTGAATAGAATCCATTAAAATTAAAATATTTAGATTTTATCAATTATCGCATAGATATCCTTTTTAACTATCGATCATTTGAAATGATTATTAACCTTAAATAGACAAGTAAATTATTGAAAATTTAAATTAATTATGTTATAAGAACCTGACCGTCCGATGTTAATACCACAACAAAAGCGACTGAAATCTATATAGGAGTTAAAAAAACTTTGCGAATATTAGAAGCAAGAAGAACATTGATAACTTTATTATTCAAAGTTACAATAATCGATAAATTCATTCGATAATTAAAGGATACTTCTTTGATATACAGCCCCTGGTTTACATGTTACTGTTACAATTCGGTTATCACACCCGAAATACACCAATGACTGAAACTATTTCCTTCCGGATCTCCCTGATCGATAATTACCTGCACTTCATGCCTTCCAGAACTTAAGTATTCAAGTGGAATTATATAAGGTAATGTCACACTGGCCGGGCACCAGTTGGATCTGCTCAAATCACTTGAAGACATACCATTGGAAAAATTTCCTGAAGCAGGATTATATAATCGATATGTAGCGCAATCAGTTCGCCAGGGAGTAACTGAATAAACGGGTTTGCCATCAATTATGATCTGATTTAGTTTAGGATTAAACTCGTCACCTCCCCCCCAGCCTCCATGGCCTGTTGCAGTATAAATCAACTGAGATTTATCTATGTTCTTATCAAGATCAAAATAAACGGTTAAAGTATCATCATTAAAAAACCGACCATAGTTCTGCCCCGACATCTCCATTATATTAACAGTATAAAACAAAGGCTTCAGAAATGGTTGTTTAGTATCCTGACGAGGTTCATCCGGATAAAAATCAAGCTGCAGACTTACTTTGTGTCCACCTTTATCATAGCTACCAACAAAAACACCAATAATAATATCCTCTTGCCCCAAAGGCATAACCTGAGTTACTTCCTCTTTATATATTGCCTCATCAAACCATTGATAACTGTTTATTTCCCTCTTTTGATTAAAGTGACCAACTCCAAATGATGTCGCAAAACGCATTAATTCGATTGGGACTTCATAAGTATCATCACTTAACATTCCCTGATACGAATTACCTCCTTTGTCTTTAAATGAAGGAACAGAATCGAGACCTTTAGTCAGTGCATCTAACATCGATAATCCACCCTGATTTTCTTTGATGATAAAAACAGAGCCAACTCTGTCATAAGCATCACCATTGGATGCGCATGTTAATCGGGCAAAAACACTCGCTCCCTGCTGCCAGATTTCTGGCAATGCCAAACGTTTTATAATAACACTACCATTAGAAAAATGAAACACACTGTCTTTTACTAATTCAGGATTTTTAGATGTTTTAACAGAGGGATCAAAATTGATTATCTCCTCCTCAAAAATTGATAACGTAACATATCTTGATCGAATTAAAAGCTCCTCCATTCTTGATTGTTTGACTTCTTCAGCTATTGACTCCGGGTATTCAGGAATAGAGGCCAATTTCACCTTATCAATCGAATCGATTTGATACATGTAACTATTATTTATCCTGACTTTTAAAACCAATGCATTTTTTTCGGGAATAAAGGATTTGTATGGAGATCCACTAGCTGGTGCATCTGTTGTGTACCAAACCTCTATTGTATTTGAAAAAGAAGAAAATGTAGCGTACTTACATTTATAATCCAATATATAATCCTGAGTTTCTTTAAATACGGGTTTTGATAGTGAATCAAAAGGAGTTGTAACCTTAAAAAGGTTGTTATCATACTTTAAAATTGATACCACATTATCGTTCTTAAAATCGATAAAATTCCGCACTTTATCCGAATCATTAGACAGATAGGCAATATTATTTATATAGGTTATAGTTAATCCTCTTTCTTCTATTCTCTTTTCATTGGCAAAAAAAGAATATTTAAGCTGATAAGCTGATTTATTACCCGCTAAAGCATTAACAGATATAAGTACAAATAAACTATAAATAAGTATATTTCTTATGGCATTCATTACACTCATAATACCTGTTTAAAAAAGAATAAACTAAATATTGAAATTACAAAACTAGTTAGAATCCTGATCTATCTTATCTTCTCCGGAATAAAATTCACCAATAACAGTTGAAACCGTTGCATCACCAGTTACATTAACAACAGTGCGAACCATATCTAGAATCCGATCGACAGGAAGTATAATTCCAATCCAAACAGGATTCAGACCTACAGAACCCAATACGATCATTAACATTACCAATCCTGCGCTTGGTATGGCTGCAGAACCAATGCTTGCCAAGGTGGCCGTTAGTACAATAGTTAGTTGTTGCCCCAGATCCAAATCAATCATGTGCCACTGAGCCAGAAAAACAACCGCTATAGCTTGGTACATACTGGTTCCATCCATATTTACTGTTGCTCCAATTGGCAAGACAAAACTGGATACTTTGGGATCCACTTTCAGATTTTCCTCAACACACTCCAGAGTAACTGGTAAAGTTGCAGCACTTGAACTGGTTGAAAAGGCTAACATTTGAGCAGGACTAATCCCTTTTAAGAAACTCATGTAGGATAACCGTTTAACAAAAAACTTCATGATGGTAGGATAAATTCCAAATGCCATAATAATTAAGCCAAATAATACAGTCAAAGAATACCATGTTAATCCTTTGAACATTTCAAATACTTTTACCGGATCATCTCCCGCCATTTCAGAGACCAGGCCGGCGAGCAAGGCAAAAACAAAAAATGGTGCTGCTTTCATGATAAGATCCACCATTTTCAGAAATACCTCTGTTAAACCATTAATCACATCGATAACAGGTTTTGATTGCTTATCCGGCACAAAAAGCAATGCTATTCCAAAAAAGATGGCAAAGAAGATTATTTTTAACATATGAGCATTATCACTCAATGCCCAAAATACATTTTCAGGAACCATATCTTCCAGAAACTGCAAAGGTCCACTCTCTTTTTGATCTTCTACCTGCTTAAGTCTCTTGGCTACTGCCTCATCCTGATCATAGCCTCGTCGTTTAGCAACCTCATCAATTAAGCTTTGGTTAGATTCATCACATAACAAACAGACATTATCATGTACCGAATGCCCCTCCTGTTGAGCCCATAATTCATAGGCAATTCGGTTTTCGATGCGAACCTCCTTATCCAGCCATACACCTGGCTTGGCTATATTAACTAAAACCAAACCTATCGAAACCGCCAAAACAGTTGTAACCAAGTAAAGCATTAAAGTACGTAGTCCAAGCTTTCCCAAATGTTTAGGATCGCCTAATCCTACTATACCTCCTATTATTGAAAACAATACCAATGGAATAGCTATTAACTTCAATAAATTGATAAAGATTCGACCCCACGGAGCAATCCAATGAAGTGTAAATTCACTCCATCCAAAAAAGCCTGATAAAACTGCCCAGACAATTCCTAACAACAACCCTATAATGATTTTCCAGTGCAATGCGAGGTTTTTCATTTTTCAAATTTTATTGAAGTAAGCCCTAAAAATACTAAATCAAATACAGAATATTCATGAATTATTGGAATTATCCCCTCATGAAAACCTAATAATCCATAAAAAACAAAATCCTCCATAAGAGGAGGATTCGTTGTATTTTTATTTCTGATTATTGATACATTTTATTCATTAAGATGGCATCTATCATAACCATGGCAGCCATTGCTTCAACAATTGGAACTGCACGTGGTAAAACACATGGATCGTGTCGTCCTTTGGTAGTTGATTTTATTTCTTCTCCACTACGATTAACCGTACTTTGTTCCTTTAGTACAGTAGCAATAGGCTTAAATGCAACATTAAAATACACATCTTCGCCATTAGAAATTCCTCCTTGAATTCCTCCGGAACAATTGGTACGCGTACGCACTCTGTCTCCATCCATATAAAACTCATCATTATGCTGCGATCCCATTAAATGAGTGGCATCAAAACCTAAACCATATTCAAATCCTTTCACCGCATTGATGCTCAACATGGCGCTTCCTAACATAGCATGAAGCTTACCAAAAACAGGCTCTCCTAAACCAACTGGAACCTTGCCTATAACACAACTGATAACTCCGCCAACCGAATCTTTGTCACGACGAACCTGATCGATATATTCAATCATCTTTGCCGCCATTTCCTGATCAGGACAGCGAACAATATTTTCTTCAGTTTGATTTAGATCCAGTTCTTTATATGACTTCTCCAGTTTCAAATCACCAACTTTTGAAGTATAGGCATTAATAGAAATTCCCCATTGCTTCAACATCAATTTAGCAATCGCTCCCGCCACAACACGGGCAATTGTTTCGCGGGCTGAAGAACGACCTCCTCCCCGATAATCGCGAATGCCATATTTACTCTGATAAGTATAATCAGCATGTGAAGGACGGTAAACATCTTTAATATTACCATAATCTTTTGAACGCTGATCTTTATTCCAGATTACAAAACCAATAGGAGTACCTGTAGCCTTACCTTCAAAGATACCTGATAAGAATTCCACTTGATCTTTTTCATCACGCGGTGTAGTAATTGCTGATTGCCCTGGTCGACGACGGTCCAGTTCACTTTGCACAAAATCTTCATCAATAACCGTACCCGGTAATACTCCTTCAATTACACCTCCCACAGCTTTACCATGAGACTCACCAAAAGAGGTAAGCTTATATAAAGTTCCAAATGAATTTCCAGCCATAAGTTTGAATTTGTAACAATTTGAAATTATTCAGCTCGTAAAAATAATACTTTAGAAGCTGTTGCCCAACCATCACTAAAATTAATATACAAAAAAAGGGAGGCTGAACCTCCCTTTACGATATCTTTGGTTTGATTATCCACAAGAACAACCGCTACCGCAGCCACCTGAACCACAACTATCTCCACAACCAGAACCACATGAAACAGCTAATTCATCCTCTGTTGCTTCACGAACTTCAATTACTTCTCCTTTAAAGAAAAGATCATCACCTGCTAAAGGATGATTAAAGTCCATTTTTACTTTTTCATCAGTTACTTCAACTACGATACCATTTAAACGGTTACCATGTGCATCCTGCATAGGTACCTGATTACCGATAGAAAGAAGATCTTCATCTATCTTACCTTCTACTTCAAATATATTTTTTGGAATCTCAACAATTGCATTTGGATTTACTTCGCCATAAGCTTCTGCTGCTTTAAGCTCAAAATCGAAATTAGAACCTCTTACAAGACCTTCTAATTTGTTTTCGAACATTTCCAACATTTTGCCGGCACCAAATACAAACTCCAATGGGGCATGTGCCTCAGTTTTCTCAACCACTTCACCATCAGTGCCATTCAGGCGTAATTCGTAGGAAAGGGTCACAAATTTATTTCTTCCTATTTCCATTTTCAAGATATTTTTGCGTATAAAATTGGTTACAAAGAAAATCAGATTTTTCGGAACCATCGAATGATTCTCCTAAAAAAGACATTTATTTGAAGAAAAAGTTCATTAAATACTCAAAAAATTAGTGAAAGATTGTAAACAACCCCATTATCTTTCAAGCCAGTCTTTGAATATCTTCACTTTATCACGACTTACAATGATCTCCTCGTTTGATTCCATACCAATCATTTTTAACTTTAGCCGACTTGAACCATAACCCAACATATCAGAAATAGAGTTAATATTCACCAAAAATTTACGACTGATTCGGAAAAATAACTCCGGATTAAGTTGTATTTCCATTTGCTCAAGGCTTTGGTCAATATTATATGTTCTACCTTCGATGGTTCGAATATAATTGGCCTTATCCATACTATATGCAAACGATATATTGGCAGTCTCAACCATTTTAAGATGCTCACCAACTTTAATCAGATATCTTGATTTATAATCATTCTTTTTTATTTGTTCTGCAGCATTTATTAGAGCCAGTCGCACAGTTTCGTCCAGCTTATTCTGCCCATTTCTATATTTTTCCAGTGCTCTTATTAAATGACTTTCTTCAATGGGTTTTAGCAGATAGTCCAATCCATTTACCTCAAAGGCCTTAACGGCATAATGATCGTAAGCCGTAGTAAAAACCACAGGAAAAGAAATTTCAGTCTGATTAAAAATCTCAAAACTTATTCCATCAGCCAATTGAATATCAAAGAACGCTATATCTGGCTGATTTGCTGACGATAAATATTTAACCACTTGTTTTACAGAATCACAAACTGCCACAATCTCACAATCCGGCTCTAAATTAATGAGCATTGATTCCAATCGTTTAGCAGCCAGATGCTCATCTTCAACCAACAGTATCTTCATCATTCAAATAAATTAATGGCAATTTTACAATATATTTATCACTATCAACACCAAAAAACAGTTTCTTACCTGTTAAATACAAAATACGCTCGTACAAATTACTCAATCCTAAACCTGTTGAATGTTCTTTACTTAGTTTTGGTAGATAAGTATTACTAATAACAAGGTCGTGCTGATTTATTTCTATTTTTAAATCAAGGCGTTGATCTCCTGAAATAATATTGTGTTTAAACACATTCTCTACCAGCATCTGAACAGAAAGAGGAATCACCATAGCCTTTGAACCAGTATCAGACTCAATTGTAAAACCAAACTTATCTCCAAAACGAATTTGTTGTAAATACAGGTATCTTTTTAAAATTTCCAACTCTTCATCCAGTGTTATCAATTCCTTATCCTTCAATTGTAGTATATCTCGATAGAATGCGGACAATTCAACAGTAAACTTTTTAGCTGATGATGTATCGATATCAATAAGCGTTGTTAGAGCATTTAGACTATTAAAAAGAAAGTGCGGATTTACTTGTGTTTTTAACGATTCATACTGTAATTGTAATGCTTCTCTTTTAAGCATCTCTTTATTTTGAACCTCACTTCTCCATTCAAAAAAGAAAGATCGGGCATAAAACCATAATGCTATAAAGTAAAAAATGATAAACTCAATCCACATTATGTATCCATACTGATCAATAAAATGAGTAAAACTCATTTTACCAATGATAGTATGCCAAATGTAATTAACTCCCATAATGACAACACTGCTATACAATGCTGAAAAAAGAATAACAATTAAAAGACTTTTTACCGGTTTATTAATCCAGGAAACATAAAGATTTTCGATCCAGGTGAAAACAAAACCAAAACTAAACAAGCCATAGCCAAGAAACAGACTGTATCCTCCGTTATAAAGTATATTACTAAGTTTTATTGAGCACGAAGGACATGCCAAAAACATAAAAATAAAACCTATTGAGAATGAGATAAACCCGGCACTAACAAGGCGAATGATTATTCTTTTCCGACTTAATTTATTTGATCTTTTATTTGACATTAGGTTTGTATTTGCGTTGAAGGTATAAATTATTTTTCAGCCAAACATTTTTGCAACATCACTTCATTGTGATAACTACCCCAGGTAGGATATAGTGTATTTACTGATTTACATTTTTCAAATAATGCTTTTGCTTTCTTATATAGTGGCAGCGCATTATCAGATCCTCCACCAAACATTTTGGGTGTGTGAAAAATATTATTGGCCTTACAATAATAAACACGTGGATTATCTGCATTCAGTTGCTCAGCCTTCTCCAGGCTCTGATTTGATAAGGTTGAATACTTATAACCTCGCATAGCACTTGTAATTCTTAATGAATAAATAAAACCTTGTAAAACATAAACTTCAGATTCATCAGGTTTAAATTTCAATAGTCTATCTAAAATAGACTGTGATTTATCAAGTGCAATATCTATTGAATCTGCATCATTCATAAAATGGGTTGTTCTCGCATAAGCGTAACTTGCATAATATGATGGCAACCATTCCTTTTTTTCAACTTCTGCAACTCTTAGAAATAAAGCTGCCAGTTGATTCATTTCATCAATTGATGTACTTTTTTCAAGTTTAACAATGTTGAGTTTCATTGTTTCCTCATAATCATTTGCCATTAATAATTGACTAGCTAAAAAAGCTGTAAATAATACAATTGTCTTCATAATCTTAAGTTTAATTTGATTAATATATTTTTAAATTTTAGCTACATAGCACCATCAAACAATTATTAGATCCCTTCAATATGTACCTGCATCACCACTATTTTATTGAAATAAATATGCCCAGGAATAAAAACTGCTTAACATCTGGCAAGAGAGGCACAAGTGAATCCTGCTTCCCATCATAGTTCCTGATGGTTTGATAACCAACCAACTGCTCACTACCCAACACATTTGATATGGAAAAGTGAATGATCGTATAATGATTTGCTATATGGGTCAGATAGCTGAGATTCAGGTTCAGATTATTATATACATCTGCCTTTCGACTCATAAAATCTGAATCGCCAGGTTGATGATATGGACGTCCTGAAGCTGTTGTCCATGCTGCTCCAACCTGTGTATGAATGGCACCGATAAAATATTTAGCTACTGCAGAGATAGTATGATTAGCAATAAAATCTGGTATTGATTCAACCGGATAATCCTGAAACAATCGTTTTGTATCGATGTAAGAATAAGATACCCAATAATCTGTTCCACTAAAAGTTTTACGGTCACGATAAAACAAATCTATTCCCTTTGCATATCCAAAACCATTGTTAGAAAAAGAACTATTATATGGATGAGTACCCTTTGAGTAAGTCACTAAATGATCGTAATCTTTATAATAGGCTTCTAATCTCAATAAACGCTCCTTCAAACTACCTGTCTGAAGACTCATGATATAATGAGTAGCCTTCTCATATTTAAAATCAGAACCAAACTTAAGGTAATCAGCCTCAGGGTTTTGAAAATACTGACCATAAGCTACCGAAAGTTGAGTATTCTTGCCTGTGCGATAAGCGGCTGCAAAACGAGGTGATAAATTTTGTTTCCCCAGATAGGTTGAATACTCGTAACGTAAACCTGGTCGGATTGCAAATCGGGAGTTTAACTTTATTTCAGGTTCTGCAAAAAATCCCAGAATATGATCATCATATTTTCCCTCCCAATTAATTTCGCTTTGTAATTGATTATAATGATGTTCGTAATTACTGAAAGCATCTGAGAAGCCTGTTTTCAATTTAATACCATCACTTAATTGAGATACAAAGGTCAACCTGCCTTCAATATTCACTTCATTCTCTCTGGTTCGATGAATCCATGCCAATTGACGATCGTTATTAAAAGTAGTTGCGATACCACTTTTCAGCATACTTTTTTCACCCATTGGCAGTGAATAATTTACATTCAAATATGCATTGGTATTATTACTGGAAATTTTTACTTGTTCTGCATCCCATTTAGTATTAAAAGCACGTTCCCCATATTCTGCTATAGAAAATATTTTCAGTAGCCCCCCATTATTAAATTTCTTCCGATGTATAAAATTCATCTGTTCCGATTCACTTGGTTTTGTCCAATCCAATCGATTATTAACCAAGCTATAATAGGGAGCCAGATTCATATAACCCAATCCCAATGAAGTTGACCGATTAGGTGTACACCATGTCTTAGATAAATCAGCTCCAACACTCATTAATGAAATACCTGTCACCTCTTCCACTTCAATATCGTTTGATTCCAATACCAGCACTGATGATAATGCCTGACCATATTCTGCACTATAACCACCTGTACTGAATACCGTTCCACTAAATAAGCTCGGTGAGAATCTTCCGCGCGTTGGTAGATCCGGAACTTTAGAATAATATGGTTTGGCTGCCAATAATCCATCAACATAAACACTGGTTTCAGAGGCTGCTCCTCCCCGCACCAACAATCTACCATCATCTGAGGAAGATTGAGTCCCAGGAAGAGTTTTTAATGCACCATTAATATCACCCAACGAACCTGCTGTTGTATAGATATCCAAAGGCTCCAACACCGAAGCCCGTTCTTTATCATCGGCAGCAAATGAACCTGCTGTAATGGTCACTGCATTCAATCCGGTCACACTTTCATTTAATTTAATAAGAAGAGGATCTGTATTATCTGATAAATTGAAAGTTTGTGTTTTATATCCAATAAAACTGGCAGTAAGCTCTTTACCTTTAACACTCTCAACTTCTAATGTAAACTCACCATTTGCATCGGTAATCGTTCCGTTGTAAGTACCAACTATAGAAATATTAACACCAACCAACAATTCTCCTGTACTTGATAACACTTTACCTTTAACTATTGTCTGACCATCAATCCACTGACCTGTTAGTAATAAAATAAAGAGAAATGAAATAGTATGAATCCTCATAATAGTGCTTCTTTAAATTTGATAATTCAAAGATGAAGCACTACTCGTAGATGAAAAAAAAAAGGCCGACGAACGGTTTTATTATTCTGATGAATCGTAAAAGAATTCAGATCACTCGTAAAACAAAAAAAGAGCTGTTCTTATGAACAGCCCTCATTATTACTAACCCAACCCTAAATATTGTCCTATATCTTATTTTCTTGTGTTTTAAAAAATGCAATTGCCTGATTCAAACCTACAGCCTGAGAGGCCAATTCCTCGGATGATGATGCCAATTCTTCGGATGCTACTGAATTTTGTTGCGTAACATTATTCAACTCCTGAATAGCTCCATTTACCTGATTAACTCCATTATTTTGCTCCTGACTGGCTGCAGCAATTTCCTGTACTAAGTTTGATGTTTTCTCAATTTCAGGTAACAACAATGTTAGTCTGTCCAACGAACTTTGTGATAATTGGTAACTTTGATTAGCCAATTCAACTATCTCCTTGGCAGCTCCATTGCTTAATTCGGCCAGTTTTCGAACTTCACCTGCAACCACCGCAAATCCTTTACCATGATCACCAGCTCGTGCAGCTTCAACAGCAGCATTTAAAGCCAGAATATTGGTTTGAGCCGCAATATCTGAAATGATTTTTATTTTTTCCGATATTGCCTGGTTCGCTTGTACCGCCTTGGAAGATTCATCTTTCACTCCAGACATTTCTAAAGCAGCATTCCTGGAAATCTTATCTGTATTAACTGAGTTATCTGTATTCTGACCAATTGAACCGGTTATTTCTTCTACAACCGAAGATATTTCTTCGAGTGAGGATGCCTGTTCTGTTGCACCTTGCGAAATATTCATTGCACTTTTTGCAATTTCAGATGTCCCCCTTTCAATCTGGCCGGCACTATTCTGTATTCCATCTACAATCTCGGTTAATTTGTCAACCATCAGATTATAGGCATTCGACAACTCACCTAATTCATCTTTTGTATTCACATCAGACTTGCCAGATAAATCACCTTGTGACATTCGATTAATTAAATCATTCAATTTTATTATTGGTCGTGTTACTCTTGCTGATAAGAAGTATGCATAGGTACTGCCCAATACAATAAAGATCAATAAAATGACAACAGATCCTATTACATTTGTCCTGATTGGTTTTTGATAAACACTTACAGGAGTATATGTTAAGGCCATTAAATCATTTTCCATTTTATTAAACACGCCTATATAATCATTACCATTTAAGGTAAAGAAACCACTTCCAGTATTGCTGGTACTAATTTGTTCAGCTAATTCTCCTAATGACTCATCATCAAAATGAAGATTTAGGTTAAAAATCATTGAGGTATCTCTCGAAGCAACAACGTTTCCTGTATTATCCACAATTATAGTCCGGTATTCTTTTCCTTCTATATTATCAAGTATATCTAATGAAAATCCGTTCAGTTTTATAGCTATAGCAAATAAGGATAAGAGTTCATCATTTTCATCAACCAGAGGATTACTTACCAATACAACAGGATCCCCTGTTATAGGTGAAATAGTAATATTACCTAATGAAGGTTCTCTTTTCCCGTAGGTGTCCTCATACCATGTGTTGGTTTTGTCTTCCTTAGCATTATATCCTTCAGATGCCCCCATCAAACCATCAATTAAGACAGTTCCATCGTATGTGAAGAATATATTTTCCATGATCTTGTTTTGCAATTGCAATTCATGATTCAAGGTTCTACGAATCATATGGCGCTTATCTTCATCGATATTACCATCTGCGCATTCAATAAAAAATTCATGGATATACAGATCATCAGAAATGGATTGAGCCAAAATCTTTAAATCTTTAAACTTTGAATCGAAATTCTTACTTCTTTCATGAGAAATTGAAGCCAATTCATTTATGGTATTAATTTTTATCTGTTTTAAACTGTGATTAGTAGATAATACAATAAGAATTGAAACTGAAATAGTAATAGATATCGTAACTGACAAGTAGATTCTACGAGCCAGACGTGATTTAAAAATGCTTTTTTCCATTGTTCCCCTTTAAAACTACTGTAGTCTTATCAAATATTCAAGTATAAAATTGATTTGTCTTTATATTCCCCAGACTCACTATTTATATACTCATTTTCCGTATTTAAGTTACGTATTTCACTAATATTAAGCAAGTTTCAAACATCTTAACAATCTGTTCCAATAGTTTAATTCTTAATTATGAGATCATAACATAATTATAACTCTTTAAGGAGATTCTCTGCTATTTTAATAAGAAATTAATCTGATAATCTTTTTATTCAGACAAAGAAAAAGAAAGGTCTTTCCAGAATTTAAACATCATTTCATTATTTTCACGCTGAAATAATAAATAATAAAAATGTACAATAAAGTCATCATTATAACAGGTGCTTCATCAGGTATTGGATTAGCATGTGCCAGAGAATTTGCTGAAAGAGGAGGTAAATTGGCTTTGGCAGCCCGAAGTGAAGATAAACTTCGGGATATCAAAGTTGAATTACAAGAAAAAGGTACTGAGGTTATCACAATTAAAACCGATGTTAGTGTCGAAGCTGACTGTAAACATATGATAGATGAAACAGTTAAGGCTTTTGGTAAAATTGATATTCTAATTAATAATGCCGGCATCTCAATGAGAGCTTTATTCAAAGATGTTGACTTAAGCGTTATTAAGCAATTGATGGATGTAAACTTCTGGGGAACCGTTTATTCCACTAAATATGCATTACCCTATCTGCTGGAACAAAAAGGTTCTGTTGTAGGAGTTTCTTCTATAGCAGGGTATGTAGGGCTACCAGCACGTACAGGTTATTCTTCTTCAAAATTTGCAATGCATGGTTTCTTAGAAGCTCTAAGGGTTGAAAACTTAAAAACCGGTTTACATGTATTAATTGCTGCTCCGGGCTTCACAGCATCTAATGTAAGAAAAGCAGCCCTTACAGCAGATGGAACTCATCAGGGAGAAACGCCACGCAAAGAAGAGAAAATGATGACAGCTGAAGAAGTAGCTCGTCATATGGCAAAAGCAATTATCAAACGAAAACCAACATTAATCCTCACTTTTGTTGAAGGAAAAGTAACTGTCTTTCTTAAGAAGTTTGCT
This sequence comes from uncultured Carboxylicivirga sp., assembly GCF_963674565.1. Classification (NCBI taxonomy): domain Bacteria; kingdom Pseudomonadati; phylum Bacteroidota; class Bacteroidia; order Marinilabiliales; family Marinilabiliaceae; genus Carboxylicivirga; species uncultured Carboxylicivirga sp. Next base: position 1,059,825 of record NZ_OY771430.1, on the reverse strand, counting down.
CCAGGTTTACTACGTAAGTTGACCTATAATCATATGGCAAAAGAACCGGACTCACCTTTTAAATAGCATGGTAGAAAGTATAAGTATCATAAAGGTTCGATACTGCGAAACAGATCAGATGGGCATTGTAAATAATGCTAACTATCCAATTTATTATGAACTAGGACGCACTGAATGGTTAAACGAGTTTGGTATGTCATATAAACAATTGGAAGCTGAAGGAATTATGATGCCCGTAATTGATCTTTATTCAAAATATCATCGCCCTGCTCATTTTGAAGATACACTGACAATAAAAACCCTTGTGAAAGAAATGCCAACCAGTAAAATTCGGTTTGATCATAAAATACACAACCAGGATGGTTATTTAATTAATGAAGGATATTGCCAACTAGCATTTATGAGGGCTGATAATCGTCGTCCGACCCGAATACCGGAGATACTTAAAAATCTGTTGGAAAAATATTTCTAATAGAAATCAGGTAGTTTGCCATAGATATTCATTGCCTATCCAAACAATAAAGGCAATACAAACCAAAACAATAATCACACTTCCTGCTATTTTATTAAGCCAGAATAAACGACGTAAATTAATTTTTGATCTGAGCATATTTATCAGGGAACTGAGGGTAAACCACCAGGTACTGGCTCCTGTAAAAACACCTAATATTAACAAGAAACGATCAAATAGTTCCTGCCTGGCATCAACCACCCTGAAACTGGCAAAAAAAGCCAAAAACAAAAATACCGCCAATGGATTGGCAATGGTTAGTATAAAGGTAGATGCCATATCCTGAAATAAGCTGGTGCTTCTTTTCTTTTGCCTTCGTAATTGAACCGCCGGATTATTAAAAAATATCTTTAGTCCAAGTCCAATTAACACCAATGCTCCAACTATCTGAATCCATAACATCTGGGTTTCGATAAAACCAACTATAAATGAAAGACTAAAACCTGCAATAATAGCATAGATAGTATCTGACAATGCAGCGCCCAGCCCTGAGAAAAAGCCAGACATCCTGCCTTTATTGAGCGTACGTTGAATTACCAATACACCGATAGGCCCTAACGGAATCGATGCAGATATCCCAATAATTATACCATCTATTATATACTCCAAGCTCATTAATCCCAATCTATAAATGCCATATCCATCAAAACTGGTTAATATCATTCCCTTCTTTGGCAAAAAGTCTCGCAAAAGTATAAAAACCTTTTAAGAATATCAGAATAGTATTAGGTTAAATATGTGTAAATCCTGATTTAAAAAGCCCTTGTTTTCTCAACAAATAATATATATATTGAATGAGTTAACGTAAAGTTAACATTCGTTTAATTTTAAATCAACCTTAGATTTAATATCACTAACTATGTTTGCCTCGCGAAAAAGAATTCTAAATACATTTTTTGATGGAAAATATCTATTTAATTCTGGTTATTGTATTATTTGCATTAGCCATTTCTGACTTAATTGTTGGCGTTAGTAATGATGCCGTTAACTTTTTGAATTCAGCAATAGGAGCCAAAGCTGCTCCATACACTATAATTATGGTGGTTGCTGCAATTGGTATTCTTGTTGGAGCTACTTTTTCCAGCGGAATGATGGAAGTTGCCCGTAAGGGGATATTTAATCCTCAGTTCTTCTTCTTTGATGAGATAATGATCATCTTCTTAGCCGTAATGATTACGGACGTGATTCTTCTGGATTTATTCAACACATTTGGGATGCCTACATCCACCACTGTTTCAATTGTATTTGAAATTTTGGGTGCCGCAGTAGCTGTTTCATTGGTAAAGGTGAGCAACGATCCAAGCATGAGTATCAGTCAGTACATTAACACTGCTAAAGCTTTGGGTATCATTTCAGGTATTCTGTTATCAGTTGTTATCTCCTTTTCTGTGGGTGCTCTGGTTCAGTACATTACCCGAATGATCTTTTCGTTCGATTACGACAAACGCCTAAGCTATTTTGGAGCCATTTATGGTGGTATAGCCATCACAGCCATTACCTATTTTATTCTTGTTAAAGGTGCAAAAACAGTTACATTTATCGATGATGCAACAAAAGACTGGATTAAGCACAATGGCATGACCATAATTGCTGTTAGTTTGGTTGGCTGGACTGTATTACTTCAGATTTTAAAACTTATTTTCAAGATAGATATTCTTAAAATAATTGTATTAGCCGGTACATTTGCATTGGCTATGGCTTTCTCTGGTAACGACCTTGTAAACTTTATTGGTGTACCTTTAGCTGGTTTTGAATCATTCCATATTTTCCAGAAAGCAGGAATGGAACCTGGAAGTGTAAGCATGGAAGCTCTTGCTGGTAAGGTTGCTACACCAACTTACATGCTGATTATTGCCGGACTGGTAATGGTTGTCACTTTATGGACATCTAAAAAAGCGAAAGCAGTTGTTAAGACTTCTCTTGACTTAAGTCGCCAGCAAGAAGGTGATGAGCGTTTTGGATCATCAATACTAGCTCGTTCAATCGTTCGTGCTTCTATTAACACTTCTAACGCTCTTAACAGCTTTCTGCCTGAGAGAATAAAAAATAGCATCAATAAACAATTTGATTCTACCAACTACGATGAAAGACGTAAAAAGCTTGGAAAAGAAGCTCCTGCATTTGATATGCTTAGAGCATCCGTTAATTTAGTTGTAGCCAGTATTTTGATTTCGTTGGCTACCAACATGAAACTTCCTTTATCTACCACTTATGTAACTTTTATGGTTGCCATGGGTAGTTCACTTGCCGATCGTGCATGGGGGCGTGAAAGTGCAGTTTATCGTATCACGGGTGTACTGTCAGTTATCGGAGGATGGTTCTTCACAGCTTTCTCGGCTTTTACTGCTGCATTTGTAATGGCTATGTTAATCAGTTGGGCCGGTCTTTGGATGATTGCTGTTCTTCTTATTTTTGCCTTATTCATGGTTTTCAGAACACACCTGAAACCTAAAAAAGAACAAACAGTTGAAACCGAAGTGGTGGAATATGAAATTGAAGAAGTTGAAGGCGAGATTCCAGCTGAGAAAGTTCTAACGAAATGTACAAATAGTGTAACTCAGACGTTGGAACGTATTTCAGAAATTTATTCACAGACCTTACATGATTTCGAAGCTGAAGACAGAAAAGCTTTAAAAGAAATTAATAAGACTGTTAAAAATATTAATAAGAAAACGAAGAAACTTAAGAGCAATGTTTATCCTACAGTAATGAAACTGCAGGAGCAATCAATTGACTCAAGTCTTTACTACGTTCAGGTTATTGATTATTTAAGAGAAACTGCACACTGTCTTTCATTTATTTCTGAACCTTGTTACATTCACCTTGATAACAATCACAGAATATTCAAACCTGAGCAATTTGAGGATTTAAATAACCTGAGTGCTGCAATACAGAAATTTATTGCTGAAATGGTTTCGGTTATTAAAACCAATGATTACGATAAATTGGACGATCTAATGGAAAAAAGAGAGTCAATTCTTGAGTCTATTCGTGGATATCGTAAAGCTCAGCTAAAACGTATCAAGAATGAAAAGGCTGGTACAAAGGTTAGCCTGCTATACTTAAACATTATGCATGAAACACAAAATCTATTGTTGCACATGATTAATTTAACAAAGGCACAACGCGATTTTGTAGATTTCCAGAAAAACTAATACACTACTATATTAAGAAGCTGTATGTTACAGCTTCTTAATATTTTTATTACCTATCTCTTAACTGTATTAAAAATAAGCCTTACTGGGAATTGGGGCTTAAATAATATTTCATCATTTATTGGGAGGAAAAATGAAAAAAATTATGGTAATCATGGCTATTTCAGCCATGTGGGCTAATTGTATTATAGCCCAGCAACAAGAAGAATTTAAGCCGAGTGGCCGAATTGAAGGTCGTATCTTTACAGATTTTAGTACAGATCTTATTGGCGACGGAAATGAAAAAGCTTTTGAGCTTAAAAGAGCTTATTTTGGATATAATTACCAGATTACAGAGGAATTCAGAGCTCATGTTCGCATAGATGTTGGAGGTAGTGAATTTGTAATCGAAGATGCTCTGTCACAATATGTGTTCTTCAAAACAGCAGCATTGTATTACGAAAAAGGTCCATGGTTTGCAGCCTTTGGTTTACACGATACTTATCAATTTAAGGTACAGGAAAGTCTTTGGGGTAAACGTTATATTTTACCTTCAATGCTGGATCGACAAAAGTTCGATTTTAGTGCTGACGTAGGTGTTTCAGGACAATACAGAGCAGATCAGTTTTCAGTTGACTTAGCTTTATTTAATGGCGAAGGTTACAAACAGCTACAACAAGATGATGCTTTCAGAGGCAGTTTAGGTGTAACAGGCTGGTTCCTTGATAAAAAACTTATTGGAAGAGTATATTCAGATTATTCAAGTTTAGATGTTCATTTGGCATCTTTTACAGGTTTTATTGGTCTTGATTTGGATGCCTTCACATTAGGAGTTGAATATACTCATCAAGAAAACTTTGCTTATTTTGAAGGTCATGACAGAAATGCCTATTCAGTCTTTTCACAATATAATTTCACGCCTCGTTTTGGTGTTTTTGCCCGTGTTGATGGTATGAATTCTCATTTCAGTTATGAAAACAATGCTGATGCTGATCAAGCCAGTCATATTGAAAGTTGGAAAAGTAAAGATGGTGAAGATATATTTGCAGGAATTGAATATAAATTAGTTCCTAAAAGAATAAATACATCAATTAACTATCAGCACCATCATTCAAATAATGATGATCCGGTAGAGACAGGTCAGCTATTCTTCAATCTTGAAGTACGCTTTTAGTTAAAAACAGCCTAACCAATTGCCTTTTTTATTAATAAAACACAGGAATAATGAAGACAAAACTTTGGCTAGTTGTTATTATAATTTCATTTTTACAAATAACGTATGCCCAGGAACAACAAACTACTGTTACTAAAAAAGAGTGGTTTGATAAAGTAAAAATCAGTGGTTATATGCAATTACGCTATAACGATCTGTTAAAAACCAATGCGGATATGGAGAATCCGCAAGGAGACAGAACCTATGGTGGCTTTGATGGTTTCTCACTTCGCCGGATGCGTATGAAAGTGAGTGGGCAGATACATCCACGGTTATATTTCTATTTTCAAACCGATTTTGCAGCAGAAGGTAAAAATTTAGGTCAGCTTAGAGATGCATATTTCGATTATTTTCTTGATGAAGCAGGTGAATGGAGAGTAAGAGGAGGTCAAAGTAAAATCCCTTATGGCTTTGAAAATCTTCAATCGTCACAAAACCGATTGGCATTGGATCGTAACGATCCACTTAACAGTGCTGTTAAGGATGAACGTGATATGGGTATCGGAGTGCATTATGCGCCAAAAGAAATTCGTGAACGCTTTAGCCAGTTAAAGAAAAAAGGCCTGAAAGGATCCGGAGATTACGGCATGATTTATACCATGTTTTATAACGGACAAAGAGGAAACAGCACCGTTCCTGATGCAGAAAAATTCCCTCATGTTGCAATGCGTTTTACTTATCCTTTCGAATTTAAGTCAGGCCAGTATCTCGAATTAGGAATACAAGGTTACACCGGACAATATGTTGCCACATCAGTTTCTGATAATGTAACAGTAAGAAAGGATGACGGTACAATCACTTCAACATCTGCATTAAATCAACTCTTTAAAGACCAGCGTATTGCTGGTAGTATTATTTACTACCCTCAGCCCTTTGGATTTCAGGCTGAATACAATATTGGTAAAGGTCCTGAGTTTGCATATGATGCTAATACAGGAACCGGATCGATTGGTGTTGAGAACCTACATGGTGGATATGCTCAAATAATGTATCGTATTCAGCATAAACAACAAGAATTCTTTCCTTTTGTGAAAGGTATGTATTATGATGGAGGTAAGAAGTTTGAATTAGATGCCAGAAGTTACACAGTAAAAGAACTGGAACTAGGTATTGAATGGCAACCGATAAAAGCATTTGAAGTAGTTGCAATTTATACTTTGGCTGAGCGTCGATACGAAGACATGGCAAGTCCAATAAATAAACAGAGCGGTAGATTACTGCGCTTACAATTACAAGTCAATTATTAATAATTGATTGATGAAAAGGCTGATCAAAATAAAGATCAGCCTTTTTTTTCCCATCAAACAAATACTATTTTAGTAATACAGCACTTAAAAATCCCCATAATTGGGGATTTGTTGTATTAAAGAAAAGTTTCATTTTTGTGTTGATGAAAAAAGAGTACAAGACATACCTAAATCTTCTAAAGCGAATAAGTCTACTGCTTGTCGTTGCTTTTACGTTGCAGGTTGCAAATAATGCTCTCTTTTTTCATACACACAAAACAGCCAGTGGAAAAATCTTCCACCATGCACATCCTAACGGAGGCAATCACTCACATAGTGATTACGAGTTTAGTTTTTACGAACAACAGCAACTTTTATGTAATTCTAATATAAATCCATTAGTTGCAGAAACACCTTTTCAATTCAAGATAACTTTCGAACCGTCTGGTTCTGGGTTAAGTCATTCTATACATTTTACCAGTCTATCTCAAAGAGGCCCCCCAGAATGCTAAATCAAATTTAGTAATACGAAATTTTAAAATATTCCACCATAATTCACTACAAAATGAAAACAAACTATTTGTATGCCCTTGCTATGGCCATATTGTTCATATTTTCTGTCAACATGGCGACTGTTAGTGCACAGGCTGCACCCCCCGAACCTATTTGTAACCTGAAAGGAACCATTACTTCAGACGGGGAACCATTGGCATTTGCAACCGTTTCAATCAGTAATACAACTTTGGGAGCAGTCTCAGATCTGAATGGTTTATTTGAATTAAATCTTGTACCTCAGGGAGAATTTATTGTAAAGGCTCAGGCACTTGGATATAAACCAGTTGAAAAACTTATTCAGTTTGAAGCCGGAAAAACCAACAATATTACATTTAATCTGGAAGAAGATGTGTTAGGCATTGAACAGGTAGTAGTGACTGCCGACAGAAAAGAAACCAAGCGTACTGATGCCTCAATGATTGTTAATACAGTAACCCCTAAATTACTCGAAAACACAGAAACTATTTCAATTGGCGAAGGACTGAATTATGTTCCTGGTTTACGATTGGAAAATAATTGCCAGAATTGCGGGTTTACTCAAGTTAGAATGAATGGTATGGATGGAGCGCATTCACAGGTACTGATAAACAACAGAGCCATCTTTAGTAATCTGGCTGGTGTTTACGGTCTTGAACTGATGCCTTCAAGCATGATAGATCGAATTGAAGTGATAAGAGGTGGAGGTTCTGCGTTATATGGAAGTAATGCCATAGCAGGTACCATTAATCTAATTACCAAGGATCCACTTTCCAATTCTTATAATATAGGTACACAATACAGCTCAGTTGGTGTCGGATCCGATGGTGGAGCAGCATCGGATTACTCAGTTAACTTAAATGCAACAATCGTGAGTGAAGATAAAAAAACCGGTTTGGCATTATTTGGATTTTATCGAGATAAAGATCCGTTTGATTCCAACGGAGATGGTTATTCTGAAATCTCACAAATTGACAACCTTACGTTTGGTGCCCGTTTAAACCATCGTATCGATTACAGAAGTAAAGTTACATTGGATTTTATGCGAATGAATGAAGAACGTCGAGGCGGTAATAAATTTGACTATCCAAATCACGAAGCTGATATTTCAGAGGCAGTTGAACACAAAATAACCACAACTGCCCTAACCTATGAACGCTTTGTTGGTACAGGAAGCGTATGGTCGGTATACGGATCAGCTCAGAACGTTGACAGAGCCTCTTATTATGGTGCCGAACAAAGTTTATCAGATTATGGCCATACCAACGGACTAACCTACAACATAGGTACACAATTCAAAACTGATTTTGGTAATAATTCAATCATATCAGGTATTGAAGCTGTTAATGATGTTATGGATGATAAGAAATTAGGATATTTAGATTTGGAAACTGGTGAACATGTACCCAATACTCAAATTACGGATCAGAAGAAATCTATTTATGGAGTTTTTGCTCAGTATGACAGAAAGATTGGTAATGTAAAAGTATCGATTGGTGCAAGATTCGATCAATATAAAATTACTGATATAGAACATAAAGACGGTAACAATAGTGGAAAAGTTTTTAGTCCACGAATGAACGTATTATGGCATATTTCACCTTCACTTCAATGGAGAGCCAGTTATTCACAAGGATATCGTGCCCCACAGGTATTTGATGAAGATCTTCATATCGAAACATCCGGATCACGAAAAGTAGTATATGCCAATGAAGCGGACCTAAAACAGGAAACAAGCCACAGTTACATGACTTCTTTTGATTTCAATAAGACAATGGGTACATGGAATATTGGTTTATTAGCAGAAGGGTTCTATACCAAACTTAATGATGCATTTGCTTCAACTCCAGAATTTGATGAACAAACAGGTGTTACAACGTACATAAGAAGTAATGATGAAAACGGAGCTACTGTTCAGGGAGTCAATTTTGAAGCAACCATTTCTCCAATTAACAAAGTATACTTCAGAACAGGTTACACCATTCAGTCAAGCACCTTTGGATCTGAACAGGAATTAAACGAAAAAGATTTTCTACGTACCCCTGGTAATTATGGATTCTTTTCTTTTGATTATGATGTATTTCCAAAACTTTGCCTGATAACAACTGGAACTTATACAGGGAAAATGAAAGTAGCTTATTATGGTGAAAACTTTACGGCGCAGGATAACATCATTACAGAAGAAGAAGGTATAGTAGGTACAATCAGAACAACACCGACTTTTTTTGATTTAGGTTTTAAAGCTGAATATAAAATTAATGTTGGAGGCTTACCTTTTAAATTGTTCGGAGGTGTTAAGAATATATTTAATTCATACCAGGATGATTTTGATTCGGGTATCAACCGTGATCCAGGTTATGTTTATGGCCCGATGAATCCAAGAACGATTTACTGTGGCATTAAATTAAGCAATATACTATAATCATTTATACTATTACTTAAAATCCCCATTAACATTTGTTAGTGGGGATTTTTATTTAATGTTTACTGAATTATCTAATCCATTTTCTTTCAGGAGTTGTGCAATCATAAACCTTTAAATCCAGGTTCTCTCCTATTTTCATTGCTTCATCCAATGCTTTTTCTTTATTAAATGAACAAAGTTTAATCACCCGCTTATGATCATCCACAGCCAAAACTAACTTGTATAAGTAATCACTTGTATCAGCTTCTCCACTATCTCCTTCGCTAACCGATAAATACCTTACAACAGAAACATACTTTATGGCTGGCAAGTGCCTCCATCCTCCCATTGTATAGCCTAATACCCTTGAAAAGTTTCTGTATCGGTTATTTCCTACATCTAATTCGATACCAGCAGAATAAGTCATCGCAGCAATACCTATTGCAATAGCAATGAAACCCGTTTCAATCGAATAATAAGAAAGTATAACAGCTGCTACATAATAGGATATGAAATAGACATTTAGCCTATTAGCTGTAAAGGTAGATTTATACATCATAGTATGTTTAGGTTGTTTCCGCCATAAATATATAAAAGATTATTTACAAATAATATACATATTTACACTTTAATTAACACATTCCACTCAGTCACAAACAACTAGGTATCTAAAAATCAAAAGGCTACCCATTGGATAGCCTTTTGTATATATGAAATACATTGCAATGTTATGACAAACCAGAAATAACTCCTTCTGAGTTAATATCCATTCCCTCTGCAGCTGGTACAGGTGGTAAACCCGGCATACGCATCATTTTACCCAAAATAGGAATTATAAAGCCCGCTCCTGCTGCAAACTCAAATTCTCTAACGGTAACTTTAAATCCTTTAGGACGACCAATTAAGCTTTCATTATCTGAGAAAGATTTTTGAGTTTTAGCCATGCAAACCGGCAACTTATCTAATCCCAAAGCTTCAATTTTTTTAATATCAGCTAAAGCATCCTTTGAGAAATCAACACCATCAGCACCATATATTTCACGGGCAATAGTTTCTATTTTCTCAATGACAGAGGATTGATGATCATAAAGAGGCTTAAAATTACTCTCTCCTTCTTCAATGGCTCTAACAACAGCCTGTGCCAGTTCCATGGTGCCATCACCTCCTAATCCCCAACCTTGACTGATAACAGCTTCAACACCCATTTCCTTGCAACGGCACTTTACCAAAGCAATCTCTTCTTCACTGTCGGATACAAAATTATTGATGGCCACAACAGGCTTTAAACCAAATTTAAAAGCGTTTTCGATATGTTTCTCCAGGTTAGCAAAACCAGCTTCCACCCTTTCTCTGCTTGGAGTATCGTAATCTTCCTTAACAGCTCCACCATGATGACGAAGCGCCCTAATGGTTGCCACAATTACCATCGTATTCGGTTTTAAATCGCCTGCTACTGATTTAATATTAAGAAACTTTTCGGCTCCCAAATCAGCACCAAATCCTGCTTCTGTAACCACATAATCAGATAAGGAAAGGCCCATTTTAGTAGCTAAAATAGTATTGGTACCCTGCGCAATGTTTGCAAAGGGTCCACCGTGAATAATGGCCGGATTTCCTTCCAGCGTTTGAACCAGATTTGGTTTTATTGCTTCTTTTAATAGTAAAGCCATAGGACCTTGTGCATTTAAATCCCTGGCATAGATTGGTTTCTTATCAAATGTAAAACCAACAAATATATTTCCTAATCGCTCTTTAAGATCATCCAAACTGGTTGCCATACAAAGTATAGCCATCACTTCAGATGCTGCAGTTATATTAAACCCATCCTGACGGGGAATACCATTTGCTGTTCCTCCCAAACCAATGGTAATATCACGCAAAGCCCTATCATTCATATCAATAACACGTTTCCAAACAATAGTGCGGGGATCAATATTTAAATTACGTGTCTTACTCTGAATATTATTATCTATTAAAGCAGCAAGAAGATTATTTGCTTTTTCAATGGCAGAAAAATCACCAGTAAAATGCAAATTGATATCTTCCATTGGAACAACCTGAGAATAACCTCCTCCTGCTGCCCCTCCTTTAATTCCAAAAACAGGTCCCAAAGAAGGTTCGCGCAAAACAGCAGTTGCTTGTTTGCCTATTTTATTTAATCCTTCTGTAAGCCCAATGGAAACAGTTGTTTTACCTTCTCCTGCAGGTGTTGGTGTTAGAGCAGTTACCAAAATCAACTTATTCTCCTTCACTTTTTCTTCATCGATTAAACTCAATGGAAGCTTAGCTTTATATTTACCGTACATTTCTATATCATCCGGATCAATATTAAGCTTAGCAGCAATTTTAGATATATGCTGCATTTGTGCCGATTGGGCAATCTCTAAATCTGTTTTGAATTTTTTGGTTGTGTTCAACTCCATTAATAGCTACTCTAAAAGTTTCTAAATTACTCTCTTCAAAAATTGAAGCTGCAAAAATACATTCTTCTTATTAATTGTAAAGGTGATATTTATCAGAAATTCTAAATCTTAACATTATAAAAACAAAAACCCGTCAAAAAAATGACGGGTTTAACTATTAATTGCCTGTTTTAATGTCAATTTCTAATTCTGCAAACTACTTCCGATGAATGATCTCTCACCCTGTAATAACCGCGCTCATATGGTATGTAATAATAACCATCTCTGTACAGATAATGATAACCATTATAACCTCTTACTGAACAATGACTAGGTGCATATCTCACGGTTGGCAGCTGCACTTCAGCTTCGATGTATCCTCTACCAGGCCAGTAAGCATAAAATCTACCTTCGCAATGATAATAAGTATCGTAACCTATCACAAAACTGATATAATGAGATGATGGTAGCCTTTGCAAATATACATAGTGATTATGATGCTTAGGATGATTATATCCATTACGATGAACATGTACTGTTGTTGAATGATGTCCGGGTACTGTGCAGCCGGCATGACAATGATCTTCTACGTACTGATACTGATGATATTTGTTACTATTGTTTACTTTTTTGTATTTCTGATTGTTATTGTTTTTGCTATTCTTTGAATAACTAGCTGACTGGTTGTTCGCCTGAGTAGACTGACGTTTAACCCTGGTTCTGTTGTTATCACTCGACCTTACGTCATTTCTGGATGTTCTGGATGATCTTCTCTCCTGTGCAAAAATATTATTGCCCGAAATAAAAATAAAGGTCCCTATCAATACCGTGTATATTAATTGTTTCGCTTTCATGGCTTCTAGTTTTAAGTTAGACATGTTATCAGGCTTAATGCATTAGCTTTGATAAATCCATCCAAACTCCATGCCAAAACTTAACAATTATTAACAGGGCTTCCCATCAACAACATCCTTAACCACTATAATACAATAATTTATACCATGTCTATTTTTTTTGCTTCATTCCAAATCTTATCCATTTCTTCAAGCGACATTGCCTTTAAATCGAGTCCGGCTTTGATCGTTTTTTCCTCCAGATAATTAAAACGGTGGATAAATTTACGATTAGTTCTTTCCAACGCGTTCTCAGGATTTACACCATAGAGACGAGCTGCATTGATAATAGAAAACAATAAATCACCAAACTCAGCTTCTATTTTATCCTGATCCATCTGATCTATTTCTACTTTCAACTCTCCCAACTCTTCATGAACCTTATCCCAGACTTGTTCTTTATGTTCCCAGTCAAATCCAACGCCACGGGCCTTGTCCTGTATTCTGTTAGCTTTCACCATAGCCGGTAAACTCATTGGCACACCCGACAATACAGATTTATTACCATCTTTTTCTTTGAGTTTAAGCTTTTCCCAGTTTTCTTCTACCTCACGCGCATCATCTACTTTAACTTCTCCAAAAATATGTGGATGTCGATAAATTAGCTTTTCATTTAAAGCCTCTATTACCTCCTTCATTGTAAAATCATTGGTCTCTGAACCTATTTTAGCATAAAACACAATGTGTAAAAGCACATCTCCCAGTTCCTTTTTAATAAGTTTTGGATCATTTTTAATGATTGCATCAGCCAATTCGTATGTCTCCTCAATGGTTAATGTACGCAACGATTCATTTGTTTGCTCCTTATCCCAAGGGCACTTGCTGCGCAACTCATCCATTATTTCCAATAATTCTTTAAATGCAACCAGGGTTAATTCATGTGTGTTATTACTCATAATGTTTAAAAGCCTTCGATGATTAATAATAGTACAAATATATTGGAAACTTGAGGTCATTTTAAATTATAGTCTATCTATTTATTCAATTTAACTTTTGCTTTCATTTGGGGTATTTTGAAAGAAGAGAAATGTAAAAATTGTTGTTACTTTGCATTAGAGTAAATGACGGAATATTGACCTTTATATGATTGAAAAATTGATTTATCTCGAATCAGTCGATTTGGTAGAGTTTTTAGGTGTAAAAAATGCTAAACTTGAACTTATTAAAAACAGGTTTCCGAAGCTTAAGGTTGTTGCCCGGGGCAATTGGTTAAAAGCCATTGGGGATGCTGAAGAAATGGCTGATTTCGAAGAAAAAATCAATAATCTGATAGAGCATTACAATCAATACAATGTTTTAAAAGAAGCTACTATTTCCGAAATACTTGAAGGCGATAGTATAACTGAAGCTAAAAGCGACAGCGATATTATCCTTTATGGCATTAGTGGAAGACCAATTAAAGCCCGAACTGAAAACCAGGATAAATTAGTAAAGTCGTTTAAGAATAACGATTTATTATTTGCCATTGGTCCGGCAGGTTCGGGTAAAACCTATACGGCCATTGCCTTAGCAGTAGCTGCTCTTAAGAACAAACAGGTCAGACGAATCATTTTAAGTCGACCAGCCGTTGAAGCCGGTGAAAAACTGGGTTTTTTACCGGGTGATATGAAAGAGAAGATTGATCCATACTTACAACCATTGTACGATGCTCTGCAGGATATGATTCCTCCTACCCGACTAAAAGAATACATGGAAAACGGCACTATACAGATTGCACCACTGGCATTTATGCGTGGACGTACACTAAATGATGCCTGTGTGATATTAGATGAAGCCCAGAACACAACAAATAACCAGCTTAAGATGTTTCTAACCCGTATGGGTGCTTATGCCAAGTTTATTGTAACGGGTGACGTAACTCAGATTGACTTACCTAACCCTCGCAGTTCGGGCTTGATTCAAGGTATGAAGATACTTAAAGGAATTGATCGGATTGCCATAATAGAATTTAACAAAAAAGATATTGTCCGACACCAATTAGTGCAGGATATTGTTGAAGCATACGATAAAAAACAGAAAGAAGACGACAAGAAATAAAAACAAATATCAAATATCTACTATAAAATGAGTAAAGCAATTATTAAGACCGACTATCAGTTTCCTGGTCAAAAGAGTGTTTACAAAGGAAAAGTTCGAGATGTGTATAACATCAACGACGATTATTTAGTAATGGTTGTTTCTGACCGTCTTTCGGCATTTGATGTTGTTCTTCCAAAAGGAATTCCTTACAAAGGACAAGTGTTGAACCAAATTGCAGCTAAATTTTTAGATGCTACTGCTGATATTGTTCCTAACTGGAAAATTGCCACTCCCGATCCTAACGTTACTGTTGGTCATATGTGTGAGCCTTTTGCAGTAGAAATGATTGTTCGTGGATATCTTACTGGCAGCTCATGGCGTTTATACAAAGATGGTGGACGTGAAATTTGTGGTGTACCGCTTCCTGAAGGTTTAAAGGAACACCAGGCTTTCCCTGAACCAATTCTAACACCTACTACCAAAGCTGAATTAGGAGCACACGATGAAAATATCACTCGTGAAGAAATTTTGAAACAAGGATTAGTTTCAGAAGAAGATTACGTTGAATTGGAAAGAATTTCATTAGAACTTTTCAAACGTGGTAGTGAAATTGCCAAAGAAAAAGGATTGATTTTAGTAGATACCAAATATGAATTTGGTAAAAAAGACGGTCAGATTTATTTGATCGATGAAATTCATACTCCTGACTCTTCCCGTTATTTCTATGCCGATGGTTACCAGGAACGTTTTGATAAAGGAGAAAACCAAAAGCAACTTTCTAAAGAATTTGTTCGTGAATGGTTAATGGAGAATAACTTCCAGGGACGTAAAGGTGATGTGTTACCTGAAATTCCAGATGAGTTTGTAGATCAGATTTCAGAACGATACATTGAATTATATGAAAGTATTACAGGTGATAAATTCGAAAAAGCCGATGTCTCAACTGTAGTAAGTCGTGTTGAAAAGAACGTAACAGATTATTTGAACAATTTGTAATAATATTCCATCAATACAGATACTTAAGGCACTCTATCGAGTGCCTTTTATTTTGAAACACATTCATAAAAATCCTTACAAAAAGGAAAAAACTGCTGCAAAACATGTTAATGTTTGTTAAATATTTTGGAAGCAATCATTCTAAATAAGGTTGCAATCTTCACATTGCAATTTAAACTTTTATATTGCTATCTCTGGATTACATCTATTCAACTTCATTGTTATCAGGCATTTTCATTTTCGGCATACAAAAATCTTGAATATAATTACTATTTAGAATGTCTGAAATTCAAGTTCTTAAATAAGACCTAAAGGTCTTTTATGACGTTGAAAAATTGATTTTTTGCTATTTACTTTGCACACGCAATTGAGTTAGAAATTATATAGCATATCATATAAAAGGTAAATAACAATTAATCATGAGCAAGATTAAAGACATGTTCAGAGATGGACTTTGGAACAAAGAAATTAATGTAAGAAACTTTGTTCAAATGAACATCACCCCTTATGAAGGAGACAGTTCTTTCTTATGTGGTCCAACAGAAAGAACCCAAAAATTATGGGATCTTTGTAAGGAGGCTATTAAGGAAGAAACCGAAAATAACGGAGTGCGTTCGATTGATACAGAAATTGTATCAACCATCACCGCTTTTGATGCTGGTTATATCCAAAATGATCTTGAATTGATCGTTGGTCTTCAAACAGACGAGCTATTAAAACGTGCAATGAAGCCTTATGGAGGTATTGCAGTAGTAGAAAAAGCTTGTAGTGAACAAGGTTTGGAGGTTTCTGATAGAGTTAAAGATATTTTCCGTAATTATGCTAAAACACACAATGATGGTGTGTTTGATGTTTATACTGAGGAAATCCGTAAGTTTCGTTCTTTAGGATTCTTAACTGGACTGCCTGATAATTATGCCCGTGGTCGTATTATTGGTGACTACCGTCGTTTGGCCTTATATGGTATCGACCGTTTGGTTGAAGCTAAAAAAGAAGATTTGCGTGGATTATTAGGTCCTATGACTGATGATAAAATCCGTTTGCGCGAAGAGGTTGCAGAACAAATTAAAGCATTGGTTCAAATTAAAGATTTAGGTACTAAATACGGCTTAGATCTTAGTCGCCCTGCTGAATCGGCTCAGGAAGCAGTTCAATGGGTTTATATGGCATATCTTGCTGCTGTAAAAGAGCAGGACGGTGCTGCCATGTCATTGGGTAATGTTTCTTCATTCCTTGACATTTATATGGAGTACGATCTTCAGAACGGAACAATTACAGAAGAACGTGCTCAGGAATTTATCGATCAGTTTGTAATGAAATTACGTATGGTTCGTCACCTGCGTATGAATGCATATAATGAAATTTTTGCCGGCGACCCAACCTGGGTAACGGAAGCTATCGGTGGACGTTTGATGGACGGTCGTCATAAGATTACCAAAACATCTTTCCGTTTCCTACAGACATTATACAACTTAGGTCCTTCTCCGGAGCCTAACATGACAGTACTTTGGTCAAATTCATTACCTGAAAACTTCAAGAACTTCTGTGCTCAGGTATCAATCGACACATCATCAATTCAATACGAAAACGATGATTTGATGCAAAGCACACGTAAATCAGATGATTACGGTATTGCTTGTTGTGTATCATTCCAGGAGATTGGTAAACACATTCAGTTCTTTGGAGCACGTACCAACCTGGCTAAAACATTATTGTTGGCTATCAATGGTGGACGTTGCGAGATGTCAGGTAAACAAATGATTGAAGGCGTTCCTGCATTGAAAAGTGAGGTACTTAACTTCGACGAAATAATGGCTAATTACAAAATTGCCATGAAAGAAGTTGCCCGTGTATACAACGAGTCGATGAACATCATACATTACATGCACGATAAATACTACTACGAAAAAGCTCAGATGGCATTTGTTGATACCAATCCACGAATCAATCTGGCTTACGGTATTGCCGGTTTATCAATTGTGGCAGACTCTTTATCAGCCATTAAGCATGCTAAAGTAACAGTGGTTCGTAACGAACAAGGTTTAAGTACCGACTTTAAGATTGAAGGTGACTTCCCTTGCTATGGAAACGATGATGATCGTGTTGATACATTGGCTGTAGAAGTTTCAGGTTATTTTAACAGCCTGTTATCTGAACTTGGAGTTTATAAAAATGCTGAGCCAACAATGTCAATCTTAACCATCACTTCAAACGTGGTTTACGGATTGAAAACAGGTGCTACGCCTGATGGTCGCGCACATGGTGTGCCATTTGCACCAGGAGCCAACCCAATGCACGGTCGTGATAAAAACGGAGCCATTGCATCGTTGAACTCAGTGGCTAAGTTAGACTATAAAAATGCGTTGGATGGTATTTCAAATACTTTCAGCATTGTACCTAAATCGTTAGGTGCTGACGAAAATGTTCGTCGTGAAAACCTTGTTACCATGATGGATGCCTACTTCTCAAAAGAAGCACATCACCTAAATGTTAACGTATTGAACCGCGAACTTTTAGAAGATGCTATGGAAAATCCTGGAGAATATCCTCAGTTGACCATTCGTGTATCGGGTTACGCTGTTAACTTTGTAAAACTTACACGTGAGCAGCAATTGGAAGTTATCTCAAGAAGCTTCTTCGATCGTATGTAGCAGACAAATGATCAATATACAGGAGGCAGTAGCTATCTAGCTTCTGCCTTCTTCTCTTATTTACCTTTTTAAACTAACGCCATGTTAAACGTTCATTCATTTGAATCGTTGGGGACTTATGACGGTCCCGGAATTCGACTTGTGGTTTTTCTACAGGGTTGCAATTTTAAATGTTTGTACTGTGCCAATCCCGATACCATTGAATGTAAGGGAGGAAAACCTACTTCGGCTGAAGAAATTGTGAGCATGGCTAAAAACCAGCAACCATTCTTTGGTAAAAAAGGTGGTTTAACATTCTCGGGAGGTGAACCTTTACTACAGGCCAAAGAACTAATACCGGTTTTAAAAGCGTTGAAGGCAGAAGGTTTTCATGTTTGTGTTGATACCAACGGCAGTGTTCTAAATGACTTTGTAAAGGAAGCTTTGGAATATATCGACATTGTTTTACTCGATATCAAGCAGATGAACGATGAAAAACATCGCACCTTAGTTGGTCAGAGTAATGAAAAGACGTTAAAACTGGCCGAATATCTTAACGAAATAAATAAACCCGTGTGGTTACGATATGTTCTTGTACCCAGATACAGTGACGATCAGGAGGATCTGAAACAATTGGGTGAACACTTCAGTGGATACAAAAACATTGAAAAGCTGGAAATACAGCCATATCATCATCTGGGAGCGCATAAATACGATCATCTGGGCTGGAAATATGAACTGGAGGGTGTTCCGTCCAATACTTCTGAACAACTGGAAACTGCCTACCAGATATTCAAACAGTATTTTAAAGAGGTAATAATTAACTAAGAAAAAGATTAAACTTTTTTGTTTTTAGCAAAGCATTATAAAATGAACTATTATAGCTCAAAAGAAATTGTATCGGTTGTTAATAAGGTAGCCGAGACTAAAACCAATACATCAGTTGTAAATACCATTGTGTTAGCCATTCTTGCCGGAGGTTATATTGCCATGGGAGGATTATTGGCTGTGGTTGTAGGTGGCGGACTTCCAGGACTGGAAGCTACCAATCCTGGTCTACAAAAGTTTTTATTTGGAGCAGTTTTCCCATTAGGACTTATCTTAGTTGCCATTGCCGGGGCTGATCTTTTCACCGGAAACACGGCTTATTTTATTCCTTCATGGTTTCAGGGTAAAACCAAATTTCAATCCATTTTAAAAAACTGGTCTTTGGTTTATGTTGGCAATTTCATTGGCTCCATTATTGTTGCGCTTTGTTTTGCTTATATGACTGATTTATTTGCTAAAGATCCCTGGTTAGAAAGCATCAGAGGCATTGCTGAAGCAAAAACAGCTAATCCGTTTTACAAAGCCTTTTTAAAAGGTATTGCCTGTAACTGGATGGTTGCGCTGGCCATGTGGCTTTCATATGGTGCCAAAGATATTTCGGGTAAGATATTAGGTATTTGGTTCCCTGTTATGGCTTTTGTGGCAATGGGTTTTGAACACTCGGTAGCCAATATGTTTTTTATACCTACGGCTATTTTTTATGGAGCTGATGTTACCTGGACAAGCTTTGTGGTAAATAATCTGATTCCGGTTACACTGGGTAATATTGTTGGTGGTGCCTTATTTGTGGGTGCAGCCTACTGGTTTGTATACGAACGTAACAATTCTTAAACTTACATATAGTCGAATGACTTCTAAAGACCGGGGATGTTTATCTTCGGTTTTTTTTGTTTTAAAGGTACAACTCCGATGGAGTCGTTGATAGTAGCTTAATGTCATTCTTTAGATATAGAATCCCGATGGAGTTCAAACCTGAAAGAATTCCTTTAATGAAGAGTCTAACCAAAAGCTTCTGTTCATCCAATTTTGAAGACTTTTATTGATGCCAGAGGCATCATATATTTATAGAATATATGATCAACTCAACACTCGACTCCAGAGGAGTCGAATAACTATTCTCCATGCCAATCAAACAAATATTGCTCGATAAATTCAACATTAAATAGCTTCAATAATCTGACGTATTCATCCTTAAAACTGCACTTGTTATGATGGACCTTCTGATTCTCGATATACTTGATCACCGAATTTAACTGAGATTGACCATAAGAAAAAGCTCCAAAACCTTCTTGCCATTGAAATTTATATCTACTAAATCCTTTATCTTCTATAAAATTTGTGGATGATTTTTTAATTTCTCTTACCAGATCAGATAAGCAACAATTGGGTTTCATTCCAACCAGAAAATGAATATGATTATAGGTTCCATTAATGGATAGCATTTTCTGCCCTTTTTCTTTCACAATACCTGAGATATATTTTTGTAATTCAGCCTCCCATTGGGGTTGGATGGAAGCTTCTCTGTTTTGTATGGCAAAAATAATCTGAATGTAGATTTGAGAATAGGTGTTGGCCATGATAATATAGGTTTGTTGTATATATTCGACTCCGCTGGAGTCGTCTCTTAAATTACAACTTTTTCTATAGATATAGAACTCCTCTGGAGTTCAAAGTCAATAATTTTCCTTGAATAGAATCCCTATAATTTCAATCTACAAAAAAGCTAATGATACCAGAGATATTATATAGTTATAGAAGGTTCAAAGAATCAACTCCCTTGAAGCCATTGATAGCATTCCATTCCCTTTCTACAAATGCGTAACTCGTGTGGAGTTCAAAATATAAAGTATTCCTTTAATCAAAAAAACTACCATAAGCTTCTATTCATCCAATACAACAGCCGACTCCAGCGGAGTCGAACAACTATCCATTATGCCCATCAAACATATTTTCAACTATACCTAATTATCTTCTTTAGCCAGTTCATGGACAGAAACATCATCAATAAAAACGTCTTTCACCACCGCATCCCCATTCTTAATACTTACAAGAGCGTATGATATTTTACTGGTGTCGTTTAATGCCTCACGATGAACAATCTCAGCATTTTTGGCTTTAGATTCCTCCATATAAAAACGATCAAAATCGTAATCTACCCGTATCATTGCTGTGTCATTCCACATACGATTACCAATAGTTGCCTTCACAAATAGTTGATTATCATCAATTATTGCTCTGGAAACCGTTTCTATCTTAGCAAATCCATCCTTATCCATGCTAAAATAAACAAATACCTCATCTCCCCGACTCCAACTTTCTGTACTGTCTTTCTTGATGCTATTTTCTTCATAATCCAATACAATATATTTTCCTCTGAACGGATCATTAGGATCGATTGGCGCTGTTTTTAGTTTAATTTCTGTTCCTTCTCTTAAAATTGCTTCTCTGTCCCAAATCATTTTAGAGGGTACAAACAATTGTACCAATGCTACCAGAATAAAAAGGGTCAATATTATACTTTTCCTATTCATTAGATTTCCTTTTTTTCAGCATTACATAATTTGAAGCAAAAAAGCCTACTCCCACTATAACAAATAACACACCTCTCAAAACAAAACTCAGATCCGAATCAAAGAACCGACAAACGACCAATGCGGTAATGATTAGCAATCCATAATTCAATATTCCAAAATGATTTTTTTGAGCTCCCTGAAGAATAATTAAAATACCTAAACCCAATACAAATAAATTAATCAGGATAATTGCTACCGAAGAATTCAATCCAATAATATAAGTTGGTATCAACAAAAGAAATATGAACGAGAATGGATTCATGTTTTCAATCGTCAATTCTCTTTTTCGATAGAATAACAACACTAATGCTAAGGCAATTAAAACTATAATTGAGAGTAATTCGTTCGAGCGTACCAATTCATTCATCAAAACTTCAGTCGTCCTCAGATGATCCCAAAACCAGTTAAAACTCAACATCAATAAGATAATAATACTACCTAAGCTCCCTATAACGCTATAGCCATTACTTAATATTCTTTGCTTAGAAATGAATTCCCTGTCACCAATCAGGCTAAAAATGCCAAATAAGACAATATATGCTATATACATTAACTCATCGAATTTTTCAGCCAATGTACCAAGAATGATCACCAGCGATAAAGGAATGATCCAATTATGAAAAACCATAAAATTACTCGTTGGCTTTTTCCGATACAAATGATAATAATGAGGCATTATTAATAGTAACAACACCCAATACATGTATGATTCTGACGACGAATAAGTCCAGTAACTAGTTTCTGCAGCATAATAGGTAATTCCAGCCAAACAAAGCAATGATGTAACCGAAGATTTCATCAGATAAATCAGTGGTATACATAACAACATCCACGTAAGCAAAAATGAACTTAAATTACCCGGAATATTGTATATCTGACTTATCAGTGAGATACTTGCTCCAAATGCAAAAAACAAAAAAGCACTTACACTTTCGCGCCATGCAATACTATCCCTTTTCTTTAGAATAACCCATCCACTCAAATACTGACCGATAATAAGAGGAAGAAAAGCAAATATGGTTTTTGTCATTCTCGAAAGCTCATCCCAGTTATGAGCGATTATCAGAATAAGCCCAAGTCCAACCAATATAGCACCCAAGACACCAAAAACTATAAAGAGTTTATTGGTTGAGGAACTTTTTTTGCTTTTATAGTAATTCTGAATACGTTTTGCTGTTTCATCAGTGATAACACCTTCCTGCAATAATTCCGGTATTTCTTTTAGTATACCCATAAGTTAGTTGATAAGTAGCCAAACATTGCAATTCTAAAATAAACAATATATTAATATTATCAACACTTATAATCAATAACCATTATTGCAAAGTATAACCTAGTGTAGCAATGGAACAATCTACAGTAGTAATGACGTCCAACCGAAGTAGCAAAGAATCAAAACTCTGGAAGTAATGTTCTAAAGTTGTTTGGCAATAACTAAAAACAGTGTAGCACCCGTTAGAAGTGAGGTAACAGCGATTAAAAGCACCAAAACTATGACAAACAATATGGTATCACCACAAAAAAGCAAGGTAGCAAGGGATAAATGTTAGGTAGCACCCCAAAAATTTTGGAAGCAGAGGGTAATAGCAGCCAAATTGATAGATTGATAGATTGATAGAAAATCTATAACAAACAACTATCTTCGCAACAAACAATAAAATATGAACAGACTCGACCTCATCAAACGACTCCTGCCAGGCTTTTTACCCATCATCATTTTTATTGTTGTTGATGAAATATGGGGAACTCTCTATGGTTTATTTGTAGCCATTGCTGTTGGAATAATCGAGTTGGCATACAGCTATATCAAAGAGCGAAAAATAGACCGGTTTGTAATACTTGATGTTGGGTTACTTGTTGCACTCGGGGCGGTTTCTATCGCTTTGGATAACGAGATATTTTTTAAATTGAAACCCGGAATCATCAGTTTGTTAATGACTGGGATGATTGGTTTTTCCTCTTTTTCGAAGCACAATATTTTGCTTCAGATGAGTCAGCGTTATATGAAGCAGATTCAAATGAATCCTTACCAGGTATGGGAAATGCAGCAAAGCATGAAACGTATCTTCTGGGTGATGCTTGTTTATTCAATAGCTGCCATTGCTTCTTCTTTTGTTGAGATAAAAAAGGTATGGAGTTTTATAAATGGTGCAGGAATGTTTGTTGTGATGGGTATTTTCTTTGCTTTTGAATGGTACACGAAAAAGAAACAAGCTCCAAAGCTTCAAAAAGAAGAATGGTTGCCTTTGGTGAATGAAAAAGGCCAGGTATTGGGTTCAGCTCCCCGATCAGTGGTGCATAATGGATCAAAACTATTACACCCGGTGGTTCATTTGCATGTTTTTGATAAAGGAAAACTACTACTACAGAAGCGACCTATGAATAAGCTGGTTCAGCCAGGCAAATGGGATACAGCAGTTGGCGGTCATGTAAGTGCAGGCGAAAATATTGAACAGGCTCTGCAAAAAGAGACTTTTGAAGAAATTGGTTTGCAGCAATTCAAAGCAGAAGGACTAAAGCCTTATCTATGGGAAAGCGAAATAGAACATGAGTTGGTATTTCTTTTCAAAACCAATCATAAAGGTCCGTTTAAAAAAGCCGAAACCGAAGTAGATGAATTACGTTTTTGGTCAATGGACGAGATTAATGAAAATATGGGTAAAGGCGTCTTTACACCTAACTTCGAGCATGAATATAAAGCTTATTTAGCTAAATAATTTATAAGTAACCGTTCTTTAATAGCATGCTCAAAGGAGAGAACGGTTAATAAATCTTTTTATCCATCGATTAATCGTCACATTGGACAATCGTCTAATCGATCAATTGCCCAATCAAAACAGGCTCTTCCTTCGAATCTGTTAAACCTGTTAGCTTCACTTTGTACAAACCGTTCTTCTTGACCTCATTGGCTTTAAACTGAACCGGAACATAATATTCACCATAACCATGAGCAAAGCCTCTTTTATCAATCTTTTCAACCAACACGGTCTGTTCCGATCCAATAAACTGTTGGCGGTAATTTCTTTTGGCCTCCGCAGTCTTATGTCGTAGTTGTTCACTCCTATCCGACTTAACTTTTTCTGGAATCACATTGGTCATTCGGGCTGCACGGGTATTATCCCTTTTTGAGTATTTAAAAGTATGCACATGACCAAATCCGATCTGATCAACCGAATCTATTGAAGCCCGAAAATCCTCTTCAGACTCACCTGGAAAGCCAACAATAATATCTGTTGTAATATTAAATTTCGGATCTATTTCTCTCAGGCGCTGAACGATCTGTTTGTACGAACGATAGGTGTACATTCTTCGCATCTGCAACAAAACCGATTCAGAAGCACTTTGTAAACACAAATGCAAATGAGGCGTCATTTTAGGATGTGTCAATAAAGTAAAAAACTCTTCGTCGAAACCATCAGGTTCAATGGATGAAATACGCACCCTGAAATCCAAAGGTAAGTCCAGTATTTTTGCCAGAAGTCCAGAAAATTTGACTCCTTCGTGCTCATAACGGCTAATATTCACACCGGTTATCACAACTTCTTTATAGCCAAAACCAACAACTTCTGTAATATTCTTCAGAATATCCTCAACAGGCCGACTTGTAGCCCTTCCTCGTACTTTGGGAATAATACAGAAAGTACAAAAGTTATCACACCCATCCTGAATCTTAATCATACTGCGCGTATGAAATGTCTCAGATGCTGGCGCATAGTTAAAAACGCCACCTTGTGTTGTATTTGCAGGAACAATCTCTTTATTAAAATGAGCCTGCACCAATTGCGGAATAGCACTTTTGTTTTCGTTATCCACCACATAGGCATTGGGATACTGTTCTTCCAAAGCCTCTTTATGATGATTGGCCATACAGCCGGTAATAATCAACATTCCGTTATGACCATTCTTCAACGCATGATTAACTGCATACCTCGATTTCTGATCACTCTGATTGGTAACTGTACATGTATTCACAACAAACACATCTGTATCTTTACTGTCTTCTACCACATCGTAACCCATCGCCACAAACTTAGAAGCCATGGCATCGGTTTCGAATTGATTTAACCGACAGCCCAGTGTTTTAAAACCTACCCTTTTCTTAGCTAACTGAAACATTTTATACTTCCTGCAAACTTTCTACTTCAACCAACTCGCCTTCCACTGAAAAATTCGTTGCCGATGTTATTTTCACTTTCACAAACTGACCAATCAAGGTCTTGTCTTCTGATGCAAAACGAACGGTAATCTTACCTTCGGTCTGACCACTTAAGTAGCCACTCTTACGATCAGTATCGCGAACCAGAATGATAAATTCCTTATCCACCATATTTCGATTGTATTTACCAGAAACTTCAGCCAGATCTTCTGTTAAAAGTGCCAATCTTTCCTTCTTTATAACCTGTTCCACATCATCAGGCCAGCTATATGATGCCGCTCCCGGACGTTTCGAATACATGGCAATGTAAGCCATATTGTATTCAAACTCTCGCATGGCCTTGCGTGTATTCTGAAACTGCTCTTCCGTTTCACCTGAAAAACCAACAATAATATCGGTAAACAAGGTTGCCTGTGGTATCAGTTCACGAATAGCTTCTATCGATTCACGATACTTTTTAACCGAATGTTTACGGTTCATCTTAATCAACACCTTATCATCACCCGATTGAATAGGAAGATGAATTTGTTTACCTAAGCATTTGTATTTAGCAATTACTTCAATCACTTCACGTCCCATATCACGCGGATGCGGAGAGGTAAAATATACCCAAAAACGATGCTGAGTTGATTCACCAATCTTCCCTATCTCTTCAAGTAACTTTGCAAAATTGATTTCTGCACCTTTTTTATCCAGCCCATATGAGTTTACATTTTGTCCTAACAAAGTAATCGACTTATATCCTTTCTCAACAAGACTTTTAACTTCATTGATAATTTCCTCAGAAGGACGACTTACTTCTCTGCCACGAGTATAAGGAACCGCACAAAACGAGCAGAACTTATCACAACCATTCTGAATTGGAATAAAAGCCTCGAAAGAACTGTTATACTTTGGTTTCACCTTCCAGAAAAAGTTAATTTCTTCTTTTGGATTCAGATTTTCTTTTTCGAGTCCGGCAGGTGTGGTTATACCATATTGCGATAACATTTGAGGAAACTTAGGAAGCTCGCGCATGGCAAATACTATATCAAAAAGCTTCAGAAACTTCTCTTCATCAGCAGGTAAAATACATCCACTAATAAATGTTATCAGGTTCTGCGATTGCTTGCGTTTATTCCAAAGTGCTATTTTAGAATACACCTTGTCAATGGCTTTCTGTCGAACTGAACAAGCAAGAATACCAATAATATTAGCATGTTCTTCGTTTTCTACCCATTGATAACCCATGCCTTCCAGCACATTCCTTACTCGCTCACTGTCAGACATATTCATCTGACATCCCAATGTCACTAAATGGTATTTCATCATATTAGCTTCTAGCTGTTAGCTGCTGGTTACTAGCTTTAATTCGTTAAAAATAAACTTCTGCGTGAATGTTATCGGTACTTACCCCCTGCTCTTCCAATATATCATACACATCATGTATCATATTGCAATTCCCACACAAGAAATACTGAACATCCTTACCGAATTTGTTTTCTTTCAGGTAATCAGTAACCCTTCCATAATAATTACCTGTTCCCTCACGCGATGTACACTTCACATAACGCTTTTTGTCGTATGTTTCTGACTCATATCCTTCCGACCCATATTTTACACCATGCAACAAAGTATAATCAATCTCAGGTTTTGATAAGACAAAACTATGAAAAGGTGAAATTCCTGTACCACTGGCAATAAATACGTATTTCTGATTTTTTGGTAGTTTGTTATTAATGGTAAAATAACCTACAGGTTCTTCTACCACAACAAAGCCACCTTTCTGAAGCTTCTTCAGGCTTGGCGAAACCAATCCGTTTTCAACTTCCTTCACCAGTATCTCAATATAATCATCATTTTCGGCACTGTATATCGAATATTCCCGGGTATGAATTCCATTTGGCGGTCCAACACATATATGCTGACCAGCTTCAAACTCCAGCCCCTTGCGTTCAAAACGCATAACAAAAGTTGAATCTGTTAAATTACGAACTTCTAAAATTTCGTGTAAATCGGTTTTAATCTTATTGGCCACAGGAACTTTATGACTCATTTTATCTATACTTTTCTAATTAATTAAATAAGGTTACTGCTTTAAACAGGTTCAGAACAATTTGGTTTAAATTAAGAGAATGCAAAATTGGTACTTTTTTACTTAATTAGGCAAAGAAAAGTTCGTTAAAAAAGGATAATTTTATCCTTAACTATTTTATGAACAGTATTAATGAGTAAAAAAAGTTATTGAAAGACTTTCATAAGGAAAAACAAGATTTCATTTTGTAATGCATTTATTTTAGCTACTTTTATTCACGTTTAACCCAAATAATATTTCCAAACCATCTATGAATGAATTAAATCGAAGGTTCTTTATCACCTTTCTTTTAGTGTCAATACTTTCTGTATCTGCCTATTCACAATTTTCACAGTATCGCTTTGAAAGTCTGGATACTGATGATGGGCTAAGCAATAATTCGGTTAATTCCATACTTCAGGACAGCAGGGGTTACATTTGGTTTGGAAGTTATTATGGATTAAACAGGTACGATGGATATGAAATAAACACTTTCTATCATAAACACGATGAATCAAACACAATATCAGACAACTTTATTACTTCGCTTGCAGAAGACGATGAAGGAGATATATGGATTGGTACTAAATTCGGCTTAAACAGATTTCATCACGACACTGAACAAATCAGTACATTTTATGTAGATACACTCCAAGGCAAATCTATCACAAATAACCAAATTGGTGCCCTATTGATGGACGATCAAAACAGATTATGGATTGGAACAATGGGTGGTGGGTTAAACTCTTATAATAAAGAGACTAATACTTTTGAAGCCTTTCAACAAAATCATTCACAATATAACTACATCAATTATATATCTGCTTTATGTAATGGCAGTGATGATGAATTATGGATGGGGACCTACGGAAATGGATTAAGTTTATACAATAAAGACTCAGAGAAATTTAAACACTTCTCCTTTGAGAACATGCAAATAAACAGTTTACTTGATGATGGATTGGGTTTTATCTGGATTGCCACCAATAACATGGGATTATATAAATTCAGTAAGGAAAATCATCAATTTATAAAGCTAAATTTAAATAAAGGTGGTAATGACAACATCAACATTATCATGTCCTTATCATTATCACAAGATGGCAAAATATTAGCTTCAATTGATGGTGATTGTATTTATGTGATTGATCAAACAAATGATCAGGTCACCTATAACACTGAACTGGCAAAAGCATTCAGGGGACTCGATACCAAAGCCGTTTATACAGTATATGTTGATGGAAATGGTTTATATTGGATAGGAACCATAGGTAAAGGAATCAGATTGTTGAACCTGGACCGAAACCGCTTTACCTATTTTACCAATGAACCGAATAATCCTTCCAGCCTGAGTGAAGATGCTGTGATATCGCTGCTGCAGGACAATAAGGATAGAATATGGATTGGAACTGATGGTGGAGGTCTAAACCTTTTTGAAATAAATAGTGGAAAATTTAAGAGGTATACTCAACTAAGCTCAAACCTGAAAAGTAATGTTATTAAACGATTGTTTGAAGATATAAAAGGTAACATCTGGTTGGGTACTTATGGTGGTGGATTAGCTTTATTCAACCCTTCAAACGGTAATTTTAACTCATACAATCCAATTGAACCTACTAAAAATGAAGAACTTTATTTATCGGTATGGTCAATCGGCCAACAGGAAGCTAACCAGCTTTGGGTAGGTACACTTGGGAATGGTCTTTTTAATTTTGATATTCAATCAAAAGAGTTCAAACCTTTAAAAGAAATATTTCCCGCTTTAGGCTATGTCTTAAATGATTATATACTAAGCTTAAAAGTTGACTCTAAAAACAATTTATGGATTGGGACCAGTAATGGAGTATATGTATGGTACTATCAAACCAAACAATATAAGCGCTGGCTATTTGATGAGATCAACAATAGTGGCGTTGGCAAGAATGCAATATTAACCATTAATGAGAGTCGTGATGGCAACATGTGGCTTGGCACAAACGGCGGTGGAGTCATTATTATCGATCCCCCCAATGGCACTTTTAATGAACTAGGCATAAAAGATGGATTGGCACAAGAACAGGTTTATGATATCAAACAAGATAACAACAATCGGATATGGATTGCCACCCAGGGAGGAATATCAAAATACGATATAAAAACAGGACGTTTCCAGAATTTTGATAATCGGGATGGATTGATTGGCAGTGCTTTCAACACTTTGATGATAACCGATTCTGATCTGATATTTGCTGGAAGTGTTAAAGGTTTAAATTATTTCAATCCTAACATTACAAAAGAAAATGCTTATGTTCCTAATGTTCAGTTGACCAACCTACTGATTAATAATGTACCCGTAAAAGTAGGTAGTGCTAATAGTCCGTTGACTAAAAACATTGCTGATACTAAAGAATTGGTACTAAATCACAAACAAAATAATTTTGGAATTGAATTCGTGGCCATCAACTACTATTCAGAAAAAAACACCTATAGCTACCTGTTAGAAAACTCTTCTGAAAGCTGGAGTGAAAATTCTACAAACCGTATTGCCAAATACAATAATTTGAAACCAGGTAATTACACTTTCAGGGTTAAAGCAGCCAATAATGATGGTATCTGGAGTCATTCAGAAACGATACTTCACATTAAAGTATTAGCACCATGGTGGAAAAGATGGTATGCCTTTCTTGCCTATTTTCTTACTCTGGGCATTATCATTTATGCCTATATTCGTTATTCTATTCTTTGGATTGATTTAAAAAGAAAACTTCAATTTGAATCTATGGAAAGTCAGCGCATTAAGGAGCTCAACCAGATGCGTCTTCAATTTTTCACCAACATCTCTCATGAATTCCGTACGCCATTAACCTTAATTGCTGGCCCTTTGGAAGCCCTTCGAAAGAGACTGACCCTGGATAACGATGACAAGGAGCTCTTTGTGATTATGCATAAAAACACCAACCTTCTTTTACGTTTAATAAACCAGGTGATGGATTTCAGAAAAGTTGAAACCGGCTCAATGGAATTAAATGTTACAACAGGAGATATTATTTCGTTTATAAAAGATTCAGCTCAAGCTTTTTCATACATGGCTAGTGAACAGAAAATAGACTTCAAAATCAAAACAGATATCGAAAATCTTGTTATTCAATTTGATGAAGATGTTATTGAAAAAGTAATATACAACCTCCTATCAAATGCTTTTAAATATGGTAAAGAAAATGGAGAGGTAATTCTGTCTATAAGTGTTGAAAAATGTGATGGCAAAGTGGATAGTAATTGCTTGCTTATAGAAGTTATTGATGATGGACCAGGTATACAAGCCGATAATCCTGATAAAGTCTTCGAACAATACAAACAATTTAATCAAGGTATACACAAACATAAACCTGGTACCGGCATCGGTCTACCTTTAGCCAAATCTTTGGTAAAGTTACATGGTGGCACTCTAAATGTGAAGTCAGAAAAAGGAATTGGAACCACTTTTACCGCTTCAATTCCCTTTCTAATAGACAAAAGAGAAAAAGAATCACAAAACAATCAAAAACACTTTGAAGTGCCTCTTGCCATAGTCAACCCAACACCCAATTCTGAACCCTATAAAGAGGTAAAACATAAATATACATTAATAATAATCGATGATAATGGAGAGGTGATTAATTATTTAAACAGCATTCTTCGCAATCATTACAATATTATTAAGGCTTATGATGGAGAACAGGCGCATAAATCAATTCTTAACCGTTCAGTAGATTTAATAATTACCGACGTGATGATGCCTAAGTTGAATGGAATTGAATTATGCCAATTAGTTAAAAATGATATCCAAACCAGCCACATACCGGTTATTATGCTTTCGGCCAAAAGTTCAGTTGAAAACAGAATCGAAGGTATATCTATTGGAGCTGATGCTTATTTGCCTAAACCCTTCAATCCTGATTTACTAATTGCTTACATTGAGAACCTGCTGCATAGTCGGGAAAAACTAAAAGAATTATTTACCGGTAATTCTATCATTGTACCTTCCGAAGTAACGTCAAGTGGTATTGATGAAAAATTTGTTACAAAAGCACTTGAAATTGTAAAGGCAAATATGGCTGACGAAACATTTGGAGTTATTGAACTTGGTAATGAATTGAATATGAGTCGTAGCAATCTTCATCGAAAACTAAAGGCTTTAACTGGTAAATCAACATCAGATTTCATCAGAACCATTCGCTTGAAAGAAGGAGCCATAAAACTTATTTCAACAGATTTACAGATTGCCGAAATTGCATATCAGGTTGGATTTAACAGCAGCTCATATTTCATTAAAAGCTTTAAAAAAGAATTTAATATGTCGCCAGGACAATATAAACAAATGCAATATAAGTGGAAATAAGGCTATTTGGGATAAATGAACATCCTACTTTGAAGATAATTCATTATTTTGCGTCATTAAATTACGCTTATTAATTATTATTCATATCAATATATGAATGTCATTTTCGGGGGATTATTCTATTTTTTTATTGCATTAATTGGTATAACGCCATTTTTTATTCTTTATCTTTTTTCTGATTTTACCAGGATAGTTTTAGGAAACTGGATTAAATACAGGCAAAAAGTTATTCAGTCAAACCTTAAAAGAGTATTTCCTGATAAACCTGATAAAGAAATAAATAAGTTGATTAAACTTACTTACCAAAACCTGGCAGATAATCTGGCAGAAAGTCTTAAAACATTCACTTTAAGAAAATCAGCCATCGCTAAACGGCATAAAATACTTAACCCTGAATTATTAGATAAGTATCTGCAAAACGGTCAAAGCGTAATTGGAGTTACTGCCCATTATAATAATTGGGAATGGGGAAGCGTATCAGCTGGAGTGCAAACACCATACAGGTATATTGCATTTTACAAACCCATTAGAAATAAGATTATTAATAAAGCAATTCTTAAAAGCCGATCAAGATGCGGAACTGAATTGGTTTCCATTTACGAAACTTCGAAAACATTTGAAGCAAACAAAAATAAACCATGCGTTTATCTGATGGCTGCCGATCAAAGCCCATCAGTAAAACAATTAAAACATGCCTACTGGATTAAGTTCTTAGGACAAAGAACAGCCTTTCTTCATGGGGTAGAGAAACATGCAAAAGCTAATAATTACCCTGTTATTTACATTAACATTCAACGAATTAAAAGGGGATATTATACAGTTGAATTAACAGATTTAAGTAATAATCCCAGCGCTTTAGAGGATGGAGAGTTGACAAAGCGTTATGCTAAAAAACTGGAGGAAATCATAATTGCAAAACCGGAAAACTGGTTATGGTCTCACAAAAGATGGAAACACTCTCCTGCAACAAAATAGGGGGAAATATATGATTGATGAACATATCGCACACATGCTGCGTAATAGAGCTGAAAAATATAATCTGAGGGAAGTATTCAGGTACAAAATTGAAAATACCTATCATTCAATTAACTGGAGAACATTTAAGAACCAATCTGAAATTATAGCATCCTTTCTATTAAATTGTGGCGTTAACATTCAGGATAATATTGGAATATTTAGTTATAACTGTCCACAATGGACAATTGCAGATTTAGCCATATTATCCTGCCGATGTGTGGTAGTTCCCTTCTACTCCACCTCAACTACACAACAACTCGAATACATCATCAATGAAACGGAAATGAAGATACTATTCATTGGCGATGAAGAACAACTTCAAAAAGCACTTCCTCTGTTAAATATTGAAACATGCTCGTTAGAATTGATCATTACCTTTAATTGTTCTGAACAAACAGTTGATCGTGTAATTGAATTGGAGACAATCATTAACTCAAATTATTCGAGTCGAACACAAACTGAATTCACTGAAAGATTAAACAGTGCACAATCAAGCGATTTAGCTACCATTATATACACTTCAGGAACAACAGGCGAACCCAAAGGAGTCATGCTGGATCACAGTAATTTTATGGCATCATTCAGAATACACAAAAAAAGGCTTCCTGTTGATGACACTGATATTTCCTTATGTTTTTTACCCTTAAGCCACATATTTGAACGCGGCTGGACTTACTTCCTTTTATATTCAGGTGGAACAAATGTTTACAATACAGACCCGAAGAAGATTACAAAAGAACTTCCGATTGTAAAACCCACGGTAATGTGTGTTGTGCCCCGATTTTTTGAAAAAGTATATGATCGAATCATCTCTGTATCAGAAGAAGGTAGTACTATTAAAAAAAGAATATTCAACTGGTCAATTGCTGTTGGTCATAAATACATTGATTATCAAAAAGATAATATAAAAGCACCATGCCTGTTAGCGATTAAACATTCTATTGCTGATAAACTGGTCTTTTCTAAAATCAGAAAATTCTTTGGCAACCAGATTAAATTCATGCCTTGTTCTGGTGCAGCAATGACACCTGAATTAAAACGCTTTTTTCACGCTTTGGGCATATTTGTAAATTACGGTTACGGCGCTACAGAAACATTGGCGACTGTATCATGCATGAGAAGTGATAAATATGACTTTAATTACACTGGCGAAATCATGCCAGATATAGAGGTGAAAATATCGGAAGACAATATGATTCTTGTTAAAGGCGACACCATATTTAAAGGTTATTATAAAAAACCTAATCTAACCAACGAAGTATTAATTGATGGATGGTATCATACAGGCGACCAGGGACAACTACCGGGAAACAACCAACTTTATATGTCAGAACGAATTAAAGACATTATAAAAACATCTACCGGTAAATATATATCACCTCAAAAAATTGAACTTCTCTTATCTAAAAGTGAAATGATTGAACAAGTTTGTATAATTGGAGATAGCCGACACTATATTACAGCCCTGTTAGTACCAGCTTATGAGAAATTAACTGAATGGCTTAAGCAAAAAGGAGAAGCTATTTCTGAAGTGAATCAAATGATACTACACAAAATGGTTCAGCAATATTTTGAAGAAATAATTAAGAATATCCAAAAAGAACTTCCCTCACACGAACAAGTTGTAAAATTTGCTCTTTTACCAGAGCCCTTTTCTATTGAAAATGGAATGCTTACAAATTCTTTAAAAGTACGACGAAAACTGGTTATTTCACACTATAACGATTTAATTGACAGCTTATATTAATAAAAATGGCAACCTGATTAAGATTGCCATTTTCTATTTTAAGATAAGTAAATTTATTTCTTTGCTTCCACCCACTTTCGCGCATTAACAAATGCTTCAATCCATGGTGAAACCTCATCAGCTTTACGATCCGTTGGGTAGTGAGCCCATTGCCATGGGAAGATAGCTCGCTCCAGGTGAGGCATCATTGCCAAGTGACGACCATCATTTGAGCAAATAGCTGCTGTTGCAAAATCACTTCCGTTTGGATTAGCAGGATAGGCATCATACGAATATTTACCAGCAATGTGATATTGATCCTCAGCGTACGGCATATTGAATTTTCCTTCTCCGTGAGCAACCCAGACACCCAAGCGACTACCGGCCAAAGTATTTAACATTACTGAATTGTTTTCAGCAATATCCATATTTATAAAGTTTGATTCAAATTTATGCGACTCATTATGCAGCATTGTTGGTTTTTCGGCGTGATCAGGATAAATTAAACCTAACTCAACCATTAACTGACATCCGTTACAAACACCTAAACTCAAGGTATCTTCGCGAGCATAGAAAGCATCCAATGCAGCTTTTGCTTTTTCGTTATAAAGGAAAGCACCTGCCCATCCTTTAGCTGAACCAAGCACATCTGAGTTTGAGAATCCACCTACAAAAACAATAAAGTTGATGTCTTCCAATGTTTCTCTACCTGCAATTAAGTCGGTCATGTGAACATCTTTCACATCAAAACCGGCTAAATACATTGAATAAGCCATCTCACGATCACCATTCACACCCTTTTCGCGAATGATTGCCGCTTTAACACCTGATTTTCCTTTACGAACAGCATCTAAACCTAAGTCGGCCAGCTTACCACTGAAACCTTTAGTAAAATTAAATTGTAAAGGTTGATTCTTATAATTATTAAAACGCTCTTTGGCCAATTTCTCAGTACTTTGTCTTCTATCCAACAAGTAAGAAGTTTTGTACCATGCGTCTCTCATTTCATCAATATCGAAAGATAAAGTATCAGCTCCTTTAGTAATCGTTAATGTTCTTTCCTCAACAGGAGAACCGATTACTGTGTAGCCCAATCCTTTTTCTTCTAACAGCGCAGTTACTTTAGCAGCATCTTTCACCTGAATTAATACTCCAGGATTTTCGGCGAATAAGATTTTCACTAAATCCTCTTCAGCGATATCTGATAAATCGGCTTTAATACCATGAGTAGTATTGGCAAAGTTCATTTCCAACAAGGCTGTTACCATACCTCCTGCAGAAATATCATGACCAGCTAAAATCAATCCATCATTTATCATAGACTGAATGGTTTCAATACCTGATTTAAAGTAATCCGTATCTGTTACAGTAGGAGCTTCTGCGCCAAGCTTATTTACCACCTGAGCAAACGAACTACCTCCTAACTTATAACTATCGAAAGATAGATCAACATAAATAATTGAAGTATCAGTATCTTTAACCAATACTGGCTCAACAATTTTCTTCACATCACTAACTTCAGCAGCAGCTGAAATAATAACTGTTCCCGGAGAATAAACCACATCCCCATCTTTATATTTTTGAGTCATCGAAAGGGAATCCTTACCAGTTGGAATATTAATTCCCAAATCAGTAGCAAAATCACTTACTGCCTCAACTGCTTTATATAAACGGGCATCTTCACCCTCATTTTTACAAGGCCACATCCAGTTGGCACTTAACGAAACGCCTTTAATACCGTGAGTAAAAGGTGCCCAAACCAAGTTGGTTAACGACTCTGCAATAGCCAAAACGGAACCTGCAGCAGGATCAATCATGGCAGCGGCTGGTGCATGACCAACTGAAGTAGCCAAACCTGATGTTCCGGTATAATCTATTGTAGTTGCCCCCAGGTTATTCAATGGAATCTGAACCTCACCGGCACATTGCTGCTTTGCCACCTTACCCGTTACAGAACGGTCCACTTTATTTGTCAACCAATCCTTACAAGCAACAGCTTCTAATTGCAATACATTCTTAAGGTATTCCTCAATGTTTGAAGCATCATAAATAACAGGAGCAAAAGTTTCATCAACAGTTTTGTCTGTCATGATGGTTTTCGGAGGATTACCAAACATATCAGAAAGCTGCCAGTTGATTGGAGCATTTCCTTTGTCATCTTTGAATACAAAGCTCATATCACCAGTTGTTTCTCCAACAACATACATTGGAGAACGCTCGCGATCAGCAACTTTTTTCAATCGATCAATATCTTTTTCTTTCAATACCAATCCCATTCTTTCCTGCGACTCATTACCTGCAATTTCTTTAGCTGATAATGTAGGATCACCAACAGGAAGTTTGTCCAGATGAATAGTACCACCTGTTTCTTCAACCAACTCCGACAAACAGTTTAAGTGACCACCTGCACCATGATCGTGGATTAACACAATTGGATTTTCGTCAGCCTCAGCCATCGCACGAATGGCATTCATGGCTCGTTTTTGCATTTCAGGGTTCGAACGCTGAACAGCATTTAACTCAATATGGTTTTCGAACTCACCAGTAGCCACTGACGAAACTGCACCACCACCCATACCGATGCGATAGTTGTCACCACCAAGAATAACAACTTTATCACCAGCTTCAGGCTTATCTTTTAAAGCATCCGATTTTTTAGCAAATCCAATACCACCGGCCATCATAATCACCTTATCGAAGGCAAATTTCTTCTGGTTCTCGAAATGCTCAAAGGTTAATACTGAACCACAAATCAATGGCTGACCAAACTTATTACCAAAATCACTGGCACCATTGGAAGCTTTTATAAGTATTTGCTCCGGAGTTTGATACAACCATGGACGGGCTTCGGTAGCTTGCTCCCATGCTCTTCCCTCTTCAGAACGAGAATAAGAAGTCATATAAACAGCTGTTCCGGCTAATGGTAAAGAAGCCTTTCCTCCACCTAAACGATCACGAATCTCACCTCCTGATCCAGTTGCTGCACCATTAAATGGCTCAACAGTTGTTGGAAAGTTATGTGTTTCAGCCTTTAAAGAAAGAACCGTATCAATTTCTTTTGTTTGAAAGAAATCCGGTTTATCCTGTGTTTCCGGAGCAAACTGAATAGCCTTAGGACCATCTATAAATGCAACATTATCTTTATATGCTGAAACCAGATAATTTGGGTTTTCA
This sequence comes from uncultured Carboxylicivirga sp., assembly GCF_963674565.1. Classification (NCBI taxonomy): domain Bacteria; kingdom Pseudomonadati; phylum Bacteroidota; class Bacteroidia; order Marinilabiliales; family Marinilabiliaceae; genus Carboxylicivirga; species uncultured Carboxylicivirga sp. Next base: position 1,021,982 of record NZ_OY771430.1, on the reverse strand, counting down.
TTAGAGGTACGCTTAATCAACTTGAATAAAGAACTTGGTTTTTCTTCACCATCGATGATAAATGTACCATTAAATATTTTGTGACGACAGTGTTCTGAATTTACCTGAGAAAATCCAAAAACTTCACTATCGGTTAATTTTCTCCCTAATTTTTTTGCTAATCCGTCAAGATAGCTTACTTCATCATCGCTAAGGGCCAAGCCTTCAGTTTTATTATAAGCTGCTACATCTTCAATTTCAACAATAGGATCAGGTTCTTTATCAATTGTAAAGATGTCCTGTTCCAAACCTTTGTATAAAACCTGCAGCATCGGATCGAATTCGGCTTTATCTGAATCAACCTCAAAAAACTCCTCAATACGCAGAATACCTTTGATTCCCATATTTTGAGTAATCTCCACTGCATTTGTACTCCATGGAGTAATCATCTCCTTACGTGGACCAACAAAAAAGCCTTCTAAAGTTTTACTTTCAGAAAGCTTTGCCCCGCTAAATAGCCATTCGAGTTTCTTAATGTCTTCAGCCAACAAATCGGTTTGGGTACCGACAGCCAAGATTTGCTTATTGTTTCCCTTGAAAAACAGGACCATGAATGAAATTTTAGAATTGAATATTTGTTTGTGCTGCAAATTTAAGATAAAAACAGAAAAGCATCACATTCTAAAACATTAAAGCATGTAAAAAATAATGTTTCTATGAAAGGTTAATGAACACATACTCTATACAATCCTGAAATCATATAATTTTATATTAACTTATAACCACTTCTGTTTGATTTATTGAAGTAATTTATTGATATACATAAACAAAAAATGAGGCTACTTCTTGTAACCTCATTTCGTAATCCAAAATTCAACATGAATCTATTTGAAGCAACTTTTTATCTGTAACGTACAGTTGTCTCAACATTAATCCAGGAGCCAACAGTATATTTTGAACCTTCTTCAATGCCTTGAAAGAAACCTGTTTCCTTATCTGGAATATATTGTGAGTAAACATGAATTTGTTTATCAGCTTCTTCCAAACATTCAGGATCTACTGCCTTTGCTTTCTTATATTGATCAATAGCAGCCCAATAAACGGTTCTGTGTTCAAAATCATTTGATCCATATTTTTTACTTTCCATGGCATAAATATTACCAATCAAGATATAAGGCATCCCCCATTTACTTTTATTCTGAATAGCTTTCATAGCATATTCTCTTGCCATTGGCCCATCTTTTGAATAGGAGAAGGTCAGCAAGGCTAATTCATAATAATATTTGGCTCTTAAATCATCTACATCTACCAAATCAATTGCTTTATTATAGTATTCGATAGCACGATCTGTCTGTTCTTGTTTTAGGAAATATCTAGCTAAGAAATAGGCGGCAGAAGCATTAGGATTAAGTTTATAATTTTGTTCAGACGCTTTTGCAAACAATTCATTATTAGTACAGTCAAGATTATTCATCAGTTGTAACATTCGATTTATAGCATCCTGATTTTCCTTAACATCTTCATAACGTGGAGTCAATGCTAATTCAATTTGATTACAATCATTTAATCCTGTCTCAGCTAATGTTTCACCACATGCTTTGCTAATTTGAGCTAATAGAGTCTGCTTTTCAGTCTCCTTTTCATTTTCAATATGAACATTAACTATTTCATCCACTTTAATAAAAACATCCAATGCTTTATCAGGGCTTACTTTATCTTGCTTTACCAATGCTGCAGTTGTATTAAACCAATTTAATGCAACTAATGGTTCAACAGATAGTTTTTGAGATTCATAACACTCTTCAAAATATCCAAGAGCTTCTTCTAATGTCTCCACATCATTTCTTTTATACTTCAACAAATCCATTGCTTTTCTTCCCAAAATCCATCCTTCCGGGTATTTTGGATGAGTACCAAAATATTTAATCCTTTGGTCGTAAACCATCATAATACTATCCAAATAAGCTTCTTTCCTTGATGCATCTTTCTCTTTTTTCATGTAATGCTTATACAGGGCAACACCATCGGAATATATACTAACCGTAACATCAGGGCAATTTTTAAACATTTCACGCCATGCTGGCATGGCATAATCATACATCTTCTTTTTAAATGATAGACTGTAAAGTGAATAGTTTTTTAAACACTCAATACTATCTTGCTCTTGATTAGTTTCCTGAGCCTTAGTACTGAACTGCATTAACCCTATAAATACAAATGCAATAACAATAAATCTCTTCATGACAATTCTAGGTTAAAGTTTAACGACATATGTGCATATTAAGTTAACGAATCAATATTTATGCCACAAATCTTTAAGAACCAAATTATCAAACAATTGAATTTACGATACCTTATAAATTGTGTTTATTTACGAACATTCAATGTTCGTTATCGTACATTTGACGAGATTTGAGAATTCTTTGTACTTTAGCAGTTATAAAATACCAAAATTCAATCAGCAATCAATAGCACAAAACCCTCATTTTATATAACTAAGAGAAGTTTTGCATATAAATCCAATAAGAGATTATGAAAACAATTATTGATTTTTTTGAAGAAAGTGTCAAAAACTATCCAGATAATACCTTTGTATGGGAAAAAGAAGGTGATTCTTTTAAAAGTCATAGCTACCAGGAAATAAAAAAGGAAGTTTACACCTTTGCAAATGGATTATTATCTCTAGGCATTCAAAATGGAGACCGTTTAGCTCTTTTGTCAGAAGGAAGAAGATTATGGCTGGTTAGCGAATTAGCGATCTTTCACATTGGAGCCATAAACATTCCACTTTCTACAAAGTTAGAAGCTGATACTGATCTTATTTTCAGATTAAACCATTCAGAGTCTGAAACAATTATTGTATCGAAGAACCAACTACCCAAAATTAGATTAATAAAGAATCAATTAGTTAATGTAAAAAAGTACATTATTCTCGATTCTATGGAGAATCTGGAAGAAAATGAAATAAGTATTGACACTCTATATTCAAAAGCAGAGGAATTCGATTCTGAAAATCCAAATGCTTTAAATGAAGCCATTCAAGATGTTACTCCTGATACCTTTGGAAATATTTGCTATACATCCGGAACGACTGCAGATCCTAAAGGTATAATATTATCTCAAAGAAATTACACCGCTAATATTGAGCAGGCATTTAGTTACATAGAAATTCCTCAGCATTACAAAACATTGGTTGTTTTACCATGGGATCATGCTTTCGCACACACTGCAGCCTTATACTCCTTCATGCATAAGGGAGCCTCCATAGCTTCCGTTCAAATTGGCCGTAATCAGCACGAAACATTAAAGAATTTCGTCAATAATATGATGGAAGTCAAACCTGAAATTTTAATGAGTGTCCCTGCTTTAGCTAAAAATTTCAAAAAAAACATAGAAAAAGGGATTGAAACAAAAGGGAATATTGCGACAAATTTATTTAATACCGGATTAAAATTTGCTTATTGGTATAATGGAACAGGAGATAATGCAGGTAAAGGCCTTAAGATTCTAACCAAACCAATTTATTCTCTTTTTAAAAGCATTCTATTTAATAAGATTAAAGAAAAATTTGGTGGTCAACTACAATATTTCATAGGTGGCGGTGCCTTATTAGACATTGAACTTCAGCGATTTTTTTATGCTATTGGAATGCCAATGTATCAGGGATATGGATTAAGTGAAGCTTCACCTATAATTTCAGCCAACACACCTAAATTTCATAAACTTGGTTCATCTGGAAAAGTTGTGAATGATCTGGAAATAAAAATTTGCGATGAAGAAGGTAATGAACTTCCTATTGGCGAAAAAGGAGAAATCGTTATCAAGGGTGAAAATGTTATGAAAGGTTATTGGAAAAATCCTGATGCTACAGAAGATACAATAAAAGAAGATTGGTTATTTACTGGTGATTTGGGATATCTGGATTCCGAAAACTATTTGTATGTGTTAGGTCGATTCAAAAGCCTGTTAATTGGTGCAGATGGAGAAAAATATAGCCCTGAAGGAATTGAGGAAGCTATAATAGATCACTGTCAGTTTATAGATCAGTTTGTATTGCACAATAACCAAAGTCCATACACCACCGGTTTAATTGTGCCTAATAAAGAGAAAATTCAATCATGGTTAAAACAAAATAATAAGTCGATAGAAGATTCGGACACCATCCAGGAAATTCTTGAAATAATTAAAGATGAAATTGACCATGTTAAAAACTCAACTTCAGCCGAATTAACTTTCCCTTCGCGGTGGATGCCATCTACATCAGTTATTTTACCAGAAGCATTTTCTGAAGATAATAAATTAATAAATAGTACAATGAAAGTGGTTAGAGGAAAAGTGGAAGAATATTTCAAAAAAGAAATAGAATATTTATACACCTCAGAAGGAAAAAATTTCAACTCTGATTTAAATAAAAACAATATAAAATCATTTATAATTGGTTAGTGATAGACTATAATTTCAAGAAGTTTACTACATTTAATCAAAATTTAGTAACAAATTGGGATATATTTAAGTCTAAAGGAACGTAACATTCACTATTAAAAATTGATAATCTATAAAGTTTTTAGCTTAGAAACGTCATTTTTATCGTTTTTACAAAAAATTGATTTTTCTAATAACAAACTTTTTCACATTTTTACATTCAAAATTCAAAGCACATTCGAATGCCGAAACCAATAAGATATCTCATCCTAACACTAACTGTGTTTGCTTTTGTCAGTCAAGCATCAGCTCAAAGAAGACGCAGATCAACATTATGGGATGGAGTTCACCTGACGCCACGAGCGGGTATTAACATGTTTTATGGTGATTTAGTTGATCAATCCAGAACCAGTTACTCATTTGGTGGTGCTGCCGAAAAAGAGCTATTACCATATTTATCTGCCCGCATACAACTAATGGGTGGAAATATGAAAGGTGAACAATTTAGTGGTGACACTGATTTATTATATGCTTATTTTGAGAACTACTATACTGATTTTATGGTTGGACTAAAGTTCAAACCATTAGACTTAGCATTAGGTTATTTTAAGCAGCGTTCTTTTAGCCCTTATATGATTGGACAGTTTGGTTTAGTTTATTATAATACTAAAACATGGTATGGTCCTGCAGGTTTTGATCCTAATACTCTCAGACATCACATTTCAGGAATTGCTCCTGCTGTTTCAGGTGGCTTGGGATTATCCTATTGGGTTAATTCTGTAATTAGTGTAAATGCAGAATATACCGCTACACTACCTTTTAGCGATATGGTTGATGGTCATAAAGAATGGTATAGCGGAACACCAGGTAACATCACTACAGTCCATCAAACAGATGCTTCTGATTTTTATTACACTGCAACAGTTGGTGTTTCGTTCTTACTTAAAGACAGTAAATGGAAAAATGAACCAAAGTATAACAGAAAAGCTTATCTAAAAACACGACGAGAAATGAGTACATCATCAAGGAAAAATCTCAAGTCAATAAACAAAAGACGAAAATCACTAAGAAGAAGATAAAATATTTAAAGAGCTGCAAGTGCAGCTCTTTTTTGTTACCATTCTTTATCTTTTCTTAAATTTGACAAAATCAAGACTGAAAGAATGGATTTTAAAATTACGGCAGACTTCTCTCCCACAGGAGATCAACCTCAAGCTATCATAGCCCTAAAAGAAGGAATCTTCAATAACGCCAAGCATCAGACACTTTTAGGCGTTACAGGCTCTGGTAAAACCTTTACCATGGCCAATGTTATTAAAGAAACTCAAAGACCTACTTTAATTCTATCACATAATAAAACACTTGCCGCACAGCTTTATGGTGAGTTTAAAACCTTCTTTCCTGATAATGCGGTTGAATACTTTGTATCATACTACGACTATTACCAACCAGAGGCTTACCTTCCAGTAACTGATACTTATATTGAAAAGGATCTTTCAATAAATGATGAAATTGAAAAACTACGACTCAGTGCAACGTCTGCCTTACTATCAGGAAGAAGGGATGTAATTGTAGTGTCTTCAGTGTCGTGTTTATATGGAATAGGAAATCCGGAAGACTTCCACGAGGGTGTAATCTATCTTAAAGTTGGAGATCAGATAACCAGAAATGCTTTTTTACGCCAATTAGTGGATAGTCTATACTCCAGAAACGAAGTAATGTTTGAAAGAGGAAATTTCCGCGTAAAAGGTGATACTGTTGAAATTTTCCTTGCCTACTCAGATTATGCATGCAGAGTTATTTTCTGGGGAGATGAAATTGAAGAAATTGAAACTTTCAATCCTGACAGCGGAGCAAAAATCGAATCACTAGATTCAACAGTTATCTATCCTGCTAATATATTTATTACCTCAAAAGCAAAAACCCAACAAGCCATTAAAGAAATTCAGGATGATTTAATTCAACACTTATCATTCCTGAGAGAAAATGGTAAGAAGCAGGAAGCTAAAAGACTCGATGAAAGAGTTAATTACGATCTTGAAATGATTAGAGAACTTGGATATTGTCCCGGAATCGAAAATTACTCCAGATATTTTGATGGTAGAAAAGAGGGGACACGCCCCTTCTGCCTCCTCGACTATTTTCCTGAGGATTTTCTGACCATTATTGACGAAAGCCACGTAACTATACCTCAAATCAGAGCTATGTATGGTGGTGATAAATCAAGAAAACAAAACCTGGTTGAATATGGATTCAGATTACCTGCAGCAATGGACAACAGACCCCTTAGATTTGAGGAGTTCGAACAATTAGTGAATCAAGTTATTTACGTAAGTGCAACCCCTGCTGATTATGAGCTGGAAAAATCTGAAGGTGTTATTGTTGAACAATTAATTCGTCCAACCGGACTAGTTGACCCGGTGATTGATATCCGACCAAGCTTAAATCAAATTGACGATCTCATTAATGAAATACAGGAAAGAATTGAAAAAAATGAGCGTACTCTTGTAACTACCTTAACAAAACGGATGGCCGAAGAATTAACAAAATACTTAAACCGAGTATCTGTTAATTGTGAATATATTCATTCTGATGTTGACACTTTAGAACGTGTTAAGATAATGGAAAACCTTCGGGCCGGTACATTTGATGTACTGGTTGGAGTTAACCTTTTAAGAGAGGGATTAGATTTACCAGAAGTATCTCTTGTTGCCATTCTTGATGCTGATAAAGAAGGTTTCTTGCGCTCTGAGCGATCCCTTACCCAAACAGCAGGACGAGCAGCCCGAAATTTGAATGGAAAAGTTATCATGTACGCTGATAAAATTACCAAAAGTATGCAGGCAACTATTGACAGCACTAACTACAGAAGGTTGAAACAGCTTAAATACAATGAAGATAACAACATCACTCCTACTCAAATAAACAAACAGAATACAAACGTATTAAAAGGTAAAACAAAGGCATACGTTGAACCCGAAGGTAAAGATATAGCTGCCGATCCAGTAATTGGCTACATGAGCAAAGAAGCTTTACAGAAAACTATAGATAAAACTAAAAAGGAAATGCAAAAAGCAGCAAAAGAACTGGATTTTATACTTGCTGCTCAATACAGAGATGAAATTATTCGATTAGAAGAACTATTAATCAAAAAGCCCTCGAAATAATCGAGGGCTTTGTCTATATTATTATTGAGATTGATTATCCCAAATAGGATTTCAGTAGTTTACTTCTGGAAGTATGACGAAGGCGACGAATTGCTTTCTCCTTAATCTGGCGTACACGTTCTCTTGTCAACCCAAATCGTTCTCCAATCTCTTCCAAAGTCATCTCCTGGCAACCAATTCCGAAAAACAACTTAATTATGTCACTCTCACGCTCAGTTAATGTAGCTAAAGCTCTTTCAATTTCGCGGGCTAATGATTCATTTATTAAAGTCTTATCAGCATTTGGAGAATCACTGTTCACCAAAACATCCAGCAAACTATTATCCTCTCCTTCTACAAACGGTGCATCTACAGAAATATGACGACCAGAAACCCTCATTGTATCTGCAACTTTGTCAGCTGGCAATTCTAATTTATCTGCCAATTCTTCAGGTGATGGCTTACGCTCATTCTCCTGTTCGAACTTTGAATATGCCTTATTAATTTTATTCAAAGACCCAACTTGATTCAATGGCAGACGAACAATACGAGATTGCTCAGCCAATGCTTGCAAGATAGACTGACGAATCCACCAAACGGCATATGAAATAAACTTAAAACCACGAGTTTCATCAAACTTTTCTGCAGCTTTAATAAGTCCTAAGTTTCCTTCATTAATTAAGTCAGGCAGGCTTAAACCCTGGTTTTGGTATTGTTTTGCAACAGATACCACAAATCGCAAGTTAGCCCTTGTTAATTTTTCCAAAGCAATTTGATCACCTTTTTTGATGCGCTGAGCTAACTCAACTTCCTCTTCTACAGAGATTAATTCTTCACGACCAATCTCTTGAAGATACTTATCGAGCGACGCGCTCTCACGGTTTGTTATTGACTTTGTTATTTTTAGTTGTCTCATATCCCTTTCGAAAATTACCGCGCGAAATTACTACAATTTAACCGCTTTTCCAACTATTGACAAGTTTTATTAAAGATTTTATTCATGAATGTTTATAGCATAATAAGCAACTCTTCCATTGGGATAGATACCCGTAAGAAATAAACCATCACCTACTTCAACCTTTTTAACCACTTCTTTAAAATCCTCAACCGATTCTATAGCAATTTTATTAGCTTTTGTTATTATATATCCTTCTTTAACACCACTTTTTTGCAAACTCCCATCAGTCAGACTTTCCACACGAATTCCATACCGAATGCCCAGTCTGTATTTTTCCTTATCAGTCAACTCTTTAAGTGTTGCACCCAAGGTTAAATCATCACTACTACTAGTTAAAATTCCGGTTGTTCCACGTATATTACGTAAAGTTACATTAAAAGTTTTCTTTTTGCCATCTCTTAAAACCATAATATTTACAACTTCACCCGGACGATGTCTGCTAACTCGTTCCTGTAATTGAGGAACAGAGTTTACTTTATCTCCATCAACACTCAAAATAATATCAGCCTTTTCTATACCAGCTTCTGCAGCTCCACCATTTTCAGTCACACCTCCAACTAAAACACCTTCCATCTTATCCATAGGATCAAGTCCAAACTCGGCAAGACTTTCTTTATTAACATCCAGGATGCTAACACCCAATAGAGCACGCTGTACCTCTCCATATTCCATCAAATCAGCTACTACTTTTTTAGCAATTGAGACCGGTACAGCAAAAGAGTAACCCGAATAAGAACCTGTTCGTGAAGCAATAGCTGTATTGATACCAATTAATTCTCCATTTTGGTTCACAAGGGCTCCTCCACTATTTCCTGGATTAACCGCAGCATCCGTCTGAATAAAGGACTCTATGCCATAATTCTGACGTCCGTTTGCAATTATATTAATACTTCTGGCCTTAGCACTTACAATACCTGCAGTAACTGTGGAAGTTAAGTTAAATGGATTACCAACAGCCAAAACCCATTCTCCTACTTTTAAGTCATCAGAATTACCATAAGATAAAAAAGGCAAATCTTTAGCATCTACTTTTAAAAGAGCAATATCCGAATTAGGATCTGTCCCAACCAATTCTGCAGTAAATGTTCTCTTATCATTCAAAACCACTTCAATCTGCTCGGCCCCATCAATTACATGGTTATTAGTAACGATATATCCATCAGTTGTTAAAATCACTCCTGACCCTGCACCCATGACTGGCTGTGGCTCTTTATTATATCCACTTCCCGGCCCAAAAAAGTAATCAAACAAAGGATTACCTGAACCACTGTAACTTTGTCCTCTGGAAACAGTTTTTACGTGTACAACAGCATGAACTGATTTTTCTGAAGCATATGTAAGATCAGGCAATTGCACATTTGATGGAGGTAAATTCACATTCGCCACAGGAACTGAATGCTCGCTTACATATCTGACTTCTGTTTCAGGTTTAACAATGCTTGAATAAATTAGAACAGCAAGAACAGCGCTTACTGTTGCTACAAAAAATGTCAATAAATATTTTTTTGTATTCATAACAGTTAAGATTTAGATCATACAATTATTAAAATTACCAGGTCAAATTATACAAAACATATGCCTTACGGTAATTATAATGTAACCTTAACTTTTTTTTATCCTTTGTTAATGGAATTTAAACATTACAAGGCTACCTTTGTATAAAGGTTAAACGCATCGTTGATGTATTTGTTTTATTGACAAGACAACTTGTCAGGCCAATCTGTAAAATATGATTGAATTTTATAAATACCAGGGAACCGGAAACGATTTTGTAATTATAGACAATCGTGATAATCATTTTGATGGAAGCAACACTGAAGCTGTTCGTTTATTATGCGACAGAAGATTTGGTATTGGTGGAGATGGTCTGATGCTGCTTGAAAACCATCCGGAATATGATTTTACAATGCGTTATTTTAACAGTGATGGTAATGAAGCATCCATGTGTGGTAATGGAGGAAGATGTATTGCTGCATTTGCTGTGCATTTAGATATTGTGCCTTCAAACGAAGTATTTCAGTTTATGGCCGTAGATGGTCTTCATGAAGCCAAATATGACAATGGTATAGTATCATTAAAAATGATTGATGTTAACAAAGTTGATTTAAAAGATGAATATACTTTCTTAGATACCGGCTCACCGCATTTTGTGCAGTTTCATCAATCAGTGGATCAGCTGGATATTTACAAAATGGGATCAGAAGTCCGATATTCAGAAACTTTTAAACCTGGCGGAACAAATGCAAACTTCGTACATTTTATAAACGATAGCACCCTTAAAGTTAGGACTTATGAGCGAGGTGTTGAAGATGAAACATTAGCCTGCGGCACAGGAGTTGTTGCATCTGCTATATCTGCTCATTTCAAGAAAAAAGCAATTAGTAACTTTGATATTGAGGTTCTTGGAGGTAAACTTAACGTACACTTCGACGCTAATTCGGATGGAAGTTTCAGTAATATTTGGTTAGTTGGTCCGGCTACTTTTGTATTTAAAGGTAACATTGAATTATAAGCTACCCTAAAAAATATTAATAAGCGAGCACCTCAATGTAAATGCTCGCTTTTTTTTATATGTATTATTAGGATCCTAATGTTGCTACCATAACAGCCTTTATTGTATGCATTCTGTTCTCGGCCTGATCAAAAACAATTGAAGCAGGTGATTCGAATACATCTTCAGTGACTTCCATTCCTTCCAAACCAAACTTCTGATATATCTCTTCTCCCACTTTAGTTTCGCGATTGTGAAAAGCTGGCAAACAATGTAGAAATTTACATCCTGGATTACCAGTCATCTCCATAGTCTTAGTATTTATTTGATATGGTAAGAGCAATTCAACACGTTCTTTCCAAACATCCTCTGGTTCACCCATCGACACCCAAACATCAGTGTAAAGAAAATCACAACCTTCCACTCCAGTTTTTACATCATCAGTTATTGTAATGGTAGCACCTGACTTTTCAGCAATTTCCTCACATTGCTTTATTAAAGAAGCATCTGGTTGCAAACTTTTTGGACCAACAATGCGTACATCCATTCCCATAATGGCACCACCAACCAATAAAGAATTTGCCATATTATTTCGAGCGTCGCCCAAATAAGCATACGAAACCTGATTCAGTGGCAAATCAGTATGTTCCATCATAGTTAAAAAGTCGGCCAAAATCTGCGTCGGATGAAACTCATCTGTCAAACCATTCCAGACTGGAACTCCTGCATATTTTGCCAACTCCTCCACAATAGTCTGACCATATCCACGGTATTCAATACCATCATACATTCTACCTAATACACGAGCAGTATCTTTCATCGATTCTTTGTGACCTATTTGCGATCCGGAAGGACCTAAATAAGTAACATGTGCACCCTGATCAAGAGCTGCCACCTCAAATGCACATCTGGTTCGAGTAGATGATTTTTCAAAAATCAATGCAATATTTTTACCTGTCAATCTTGGCTGTTCGATTCCGGCATATTTAGCAGTTTTCAGGTCTTGAGCCAATTTTAATAAAAACTTGATTTCTTGCTGAGTAAAATCAAGTAATTTTAAAAAGTTTCTATTTTTAAGATTAAAACCCATAGTTTAATATTTTAGATAAAGTTACATTGGTAATTATTTCTGATTCTCATATTTCTTTAAATCTGCCTCATCATAATTTAAGGTAATTTTAGTTCCGTACGATTTGTCTTCTAGTTTTGTGGATTCTGTAATTACACTCATTTCTCCACCACCTTCAACAAATTGAAGTGCAGCTTTTATTTTCGGAGCCATATTTCCTTCTCCAAAAGTACCTGCTTCAAGATACTTTCTGGTATCCTCAACATTAAGAAACTCCAATACTTTTTGATCCGGTTCTCCATAATTAACATAGACAAAGGGTACATCTGTTAATATATAAAAACGATCAGCATTAATTTGATTGGCAAGCAATGATGAAGCCACATCCTTATCAATTACGGCTTCTGCCGGACGAATATCTCCTTTTTCATCAATATAAACAGGAATACCACCACCTCCAACTGCAATAACAACTGTACCTTGTCGTGCATTTCGCTCAATAACTTCCCAATTAACAATGTTTATGGGTTGTGGAGAAGGCACAACTCTTCGGTATCCACTTTTTGATTTTTTTTCTTCTTTGAATACCCAACCTTTGGTTTTCTGTAATTTCTCAGCCTCCTTAAAACTTACTTGTTTTCCAATGCGTTTAGTTGGGTTGGTAAATGCTATATCATTAGGATCAACTTCCACTGAAGTCATTAAAGTCAAAACATTTTTATAGATCCCATGCTTTCGTAAAACATTTTTTAAAGCTCTCTCAATCATATAACCGATTCCTCCCTGTGAATCAGCTACGCAAACATCTAAAGGCATTTGAGGAATATTATACAATTGTTCTCCGGCATCATTTCGCATTACAATATTACCAACCTGAGGCCCGTTTCCATGAGAAATAACTATATCGTATCCTTCTTTCAATAAAAAAATCAGATTCTCGAGAGTTTCTGTAGTATTTTGCTCCTGCTCCTCAATTGTTCCCAATTGATTATCTCTTAACAGTGCATTTCCACCAAGTGCAATAACAGCTAATTTGCCCATGATTTTTCATAATTTGATTTGTTAAAGGGTATATGCGATATAACAAATTTTAACTCATTATTTAAATGACTTTAATCAATCACGATGCTATCTATGAAACAATTAAATGTCCCTTGATCTAAGTTCATTCAAAGGAAATTTAAATTAGATTTGTTGAGACGTTATTTGTAGTGAAATATCTATTACAAGTGAATATCAAACTGTATTTTTTTATTAACCATCGGAAATTAAAGACTAACAATCGGACTTCTCATATTTTAATTACTATTTTTGAAGCCTTGCTTATGCAATTGGGAAAATGTAAAGATGAAACAAGTATTATCCGTAGTCTTATTTATATTATTCATTAGTTCTTGTACAGATTCTTCTAAAAAGGAAGCTGATCAGGGAATAATCACTTATGCCATTACTTATCCAAAAGAAATAATGGGACAAGGATTCTCAGCTTTTCTTCCAGGTGAAATGACAACCACATTCAAAGACGAAAACTTCAAGATACTTATAAAAGGAGAATTTAATATCTACAATTTAGAATATATATCCCGATCAAGTGGAGATACATGTTTTACACTACTCAAAATCTTAGACAAACGACTTTATTATCCTCAAAAGGATGCAGAAGATCTGATATTATTTGAGAACAGCAAAAAAGCAAAAATTACCTTATTTAAAGATTCAACTAAGATAGTAGCAGGTTATAATTGCTTCATGGGAACAGCCTCTTTCTATGATAAAAATATACCTGACATGGTATTCTATTATACTAAGGAAATTAATTTTACCTCACCGAATGCAAATACTCCTTTTGAAGATGTTCCCGGACCATTACTCGAATTTAGAGTTAACTTTCAAGGTATGGATTTAGCTTTTGAAGCAAAGAATGTAAAGCTAAAGAACATCAAAGATGACGAGTTCATAATTCCTAAAAATTATCGAGAAACTGATCCTGATGAAATAAAAGAAATCGTTTCTTCGTTAATGCAGTTATAAGCTTTATCATTTTTTCAAAGATTTTTGCCTGAATTCATATTTTGGCAAGGCTTTTATTATTTTTGTGGTAGGCAAGATCCGATACAATTTTTTATTCCTATGGCCAAGAAACAAAAGAAGCAAAAAGTAAAAAAAACACCTCTTTCCGATAAATTAAAATTATGGTTTGAAAACCTTCGCCATTTCAAACTAAGATTTATTGCAGGTATTATCACCATTGGTATCAATTTCTTTTTATTACTGGCTTTTTTCTCTTACCTGTTTACGGGATTTGCAGATAAAAGCAAATTTGATATTCCACTCTGGGACTTAATATCAGATGCTGATATAACAGTTGAAAACTGGACAGGTAAATTCGGTGCCTATCTGGCTGATTATTTTATTAATGACGGCATTGGTATTGCTGCATTCTCATTAATCTTAATATTATTCGTTGGTGGTTTCAGATTATTAGGTGCGAGAATTTTACCATTAAAAAAGACCCTTTATCATTGCTTTTTTGTATCTGTTTGGCTCTCTATCACCTTAGGCTTTTTCTTTGCATCTGGTACTGATAGTCAATACTTGCTATTAGGAGGTGCACATGGTTATTTCATAAGTAAATGGTTGTCTGCTTCAATTGGATCTGTTGGCACATTCATTTTATTGATGGTTAGCCTAGTCGTATACCTTTCTGTGACATTTGAAGCATTTTACCGTGCAATGCGAAAACCATTTAATAAAACGGGTGAATCTGAAGCTGTTGAAACTAATGCAAATACAAAAGAAGATACAACAGAGATAGTTTCATCTTATCAAGAAGAAAAGGAGAATGAATTCGTTTCTTCAATAAGAGAAGAAGAGATTGAGGAAGAAGATGAAATCGTTAAACCACTTGTTGAAGTCGAAGCTAATAATTATCAAGACAACTCTGTTAAGGAAAGTATAACCACTATTGAATTAGATACAGATGTTGATCCAGAATTAAATAGTGATGAATTTGATCTAGACTTAAAAATAGAAAAACACGAAGAAGAAGAGATATCAGATTTTTATGATGGAGAACCATTGGGTGATTACGATCCAACCTTAGACCTTTCTTCGTATAAGCTTCCAACCATTGAGCTATTAGATGACCATCGTAGCGACAATGGGGAGGTAACAATGGATGAATTGGAATCAAACAAAAACCGGATTGTTAAAACTCTGGAAGATTATAAGATTCAAATAAAAAACATTAAGGCTACTGTTGGGCCTACTGTAACGCTTTATGAAATTGTGCCTGCACCTGGTGTTCGTATTTCAAAAATTAAAAATCTTGAGGACGATATAGCTCTTTCTCTGGCTGCTTTAGGTATTCGTATTATTGCTCCAATCCCGGGAAGAGGAACCATTGGTATTGAAGTTCCCAATTCGGAACCTGAAGTGGTATCAATGCGTTCAATCATCAGTGCAAAAAAATTCCAGAATACTAAATACGAGTTACCAATCGCATTAGGAAAAACCATTTCTAACGAAACTTTTGTTATCGATTTGGCCAAAGCACCTCATATGCTTGTAGCGGGTGCTACAGGACAAGGTAAATCGGTCGGACTAAATGCGATTATATCTTCTTTACTTTATAAAAAGCATCCTTCGCAATTGAAGTTTGTGATGGTAGACCCTAAGAAAGTGGAGCTTAACATCTATTCAAAAATAGAACGTCATTTCTTAGCTAAACTACCCGATGAAGAGGAGTCAATCATCACAGATGTGCAAAAAGTGGTTAATACTCTTAACTCTTTAGCTATCGAAATGGATAATCGTTACGAGTTATTAAAGGGAGCACATGCCCGAAATATTAAAGAGTACAATCACAAGTTTGTTAAGCGAAATCTTAATCCAGAAAAAGGTCATCGTTTCTTACCATATATTGTAGTGATTATAGATGAGTTTGCTGATTTAATAATGACAGCAGGTAAAGAAGTAGAATTACCAATTGCGCGTATTGCTCAGCTTGCCCGAGCCGTAGGTATTCATATGATTATCGCCACTCAACGACCATCGACCAATATTATCACAGGTGTTATTAAAGCAAACTTCCCTACCCGCGTTGCATTTAAAGTTGCTTCGATGATTGACTCACGGACTATTTTGGATTCACCTGGAGCCAACCAGTTAATTGGTCGTGGAGATATGCTTATTTCTCAAGGAAGTGATTTAGTAAGGGTTCAGTGTGCTTTTGTTGATACGCCGGAAGTTGAGCGAATCAATGATTATATTGGTGAACAAAGGGGCTACACCTCTGCTTTCCTTCTTCCTGAATACTCGGGGAGCGATAGTGGAGGAACCGAACCTGGAGATGTTGATCTTTCAAAAAGAGACCAGATGTTTGAAGAAGCTGCCCGTATTGTTGTTGCGAACCAATCAGGTTCTACATCTCTTATTCAGAGGCGTTTCTCCATTGGTTATAATCGTGCCGGTAGAATCATTGATCAGCTGGAAGCTGCAGGCATTGTTGGGCCATTTGAAGGTAGTAAGGCCCGGCAGGTTTTAATAGCCGATGAACTGGAGCTGGAAAGGCATCTAAGTCAGTTTAATTAATTTTGGAATAATAATTGATAAGAATATAGAAAAACTATTTATATGAAGACATTTTATTCATTTCTACTTTTACTTGTAATAGCTATTGGAGCTTCTGCTCAGTCAGCTGAAAAAGCAAAGGAAATTCTTGATAAAGTATCAGCCAAAACAAAAGCATATCCTTCTATTATTGCCGATTTCTCATTCAAAATGGAAAATCTGCAGGAAAATATTGAAGAGATTTATGATGGTTCTATTATATTAAAAGGCAATAAATACAAAGTATCGTTAATGGATGTTGACACCTATTACGATGGAGAAGTTCTTTACACACATATGGTTGAAGCAGGTGAAGTAAATATTACAACTCCAGATCCTGATGATGAGGAAACACTTAATCCTGCTACTATATTTAATATTTATCAGGATGGTTATAAACTTAACTATGTTGGTGATGGTGTTGCTGAAGGACGTGATGTTCATGAAATTGACCTGTATCCTACGAATCGTGATAAACCTTATTCAAGAATTAAATTACTGGTATTTAAAGATGATCTGACATTGTTTTCATTCCGTCAGATGGGAAAGGATGGCAACAACTACACTGTAATTGTTAAAAAAATGATTACTAATAAACAAGTTGATGATAAGAGTTTTGTTTTTGATACTGCTGCCAACCCTGATGTGGATGTTATAGATATGAGATAATAATTTATTCAAGCATAACTTCAAATCCTGTCCATCGGCAGGATTTTTTTGTTACTTTTGCCACTTATCCAAAAATCTACATTTATCAATTTATATAACTGTTTGAACTAAAACAGATGAATTAAGTTTACAGGATATGGAAGCAATATTGACCTATACAATCGATTTTTTCAACTCATTGTTTGACCTGCTTAAGGCAATGTCACCTTACCTTTTATTGGGTTTTTTCTTTGCAGGTATTTTGAAAGTATGGTTCCCGCAAAGCTGGATCGATAGATTCATGGGGAAAAGCAATCTTGGATCCGTTGTAAATACAGCCATTTTAGGCATTCCCCTCCCCTTATGCTCTTGCGGTGTAATACCAACCGGAATATCGTTTTATCGTAATGGCGCTTCCAAAGGTTCAAGCGTTAGTTTCTTAATTTCAACCCCACAAACGGGTGTTGACTCCATTATGGTAACTTATTCATTGTTAGGATTACCTTTTGCCATTATACGTGTTGTTGTTGCCTTAATAACAGGCGTATTAGGAGGTGTAGCCACAAATACTATTGCAAAAGATGATAAAGTAGACGCTTCTAAATCAAGCGAAAGTTGTGAATCGGATAAAATGGGCACCAAACAAGGATGGAAAGGTATCTTTCGATATGGTTTTTATGAATTTCTGATGGATATTGCTAAATGGCTTGTGATAGGTATTTTAATCGCTGCTGTATTAGCTGTGCTTATTCCGGATGATTTCTTTGTCAATTACCTTGATAACGAACCATTAAGCATGTTGATCATACTTCTTGCTTCAGTTCCGCTTTACCTTTGTGCAACAGCATCAGTGCCTATTGCAGCAGTTTTGATGCTAAAAGGTTTATCACCAGGTGCTGCCTTGGTTTTATTAATGGCTGGACCAGCGACCAATGCTGCCACAATAACTATCATTCAAAAAGTATTTGGATTAAAAACACTTATCTCCTACCTCGGGTCAATAATATTGGGAGCTATGGTTTTCGGCACTTTGATAAATGCCTTCCTACCCCGTGAATGGTTTACTTTAGCCGAACATGCCATGCACGAAGGACATCGACATGAGCTATTACCTGAATGGTTTCAATTACTATCAGCCATCACCCTTATTACCTTAATAGTGAATGGTTATATTCAAAAATATCTCAAAAAACAAAGATTAAAAAAAGCCACAATTCAAACGGAACGACTTTCTAAATCAATAATATTTAATAACAACAATAAACCATCGGCAGGAGCTCCTGTTGTTCCTGTTTTTAACACATCATTTACCATGGCAAAACCAACTATTAAAACAACTTATATTGTTGAAGGAATGACCTGTAGTCATTGCAAAATGAGCGTAGAAAAAAATCTAGGAAAATTAGATGGCATTGCTTCTGTTGAAGCTGACCCACAAAGTAAC
Organism: uncultured Carboxylicivirga sp.; assembly: GCF_963674565.1. Lineage (NCBI taxonomy): Bacteria > Pseudomonadati > Bacteroidota > Bacteroidia > Marinilabiliales > Marinilabiliaceae > Carboxylicivirga > uncultured Carboxylicivirga sp. The sequence goes on along the minus strand of NZ_OY771430.1, from coordinate 1,003,214 downwards.
CGTGTTATTGTGGAAGCCTCTGAACAAGATAATGCAATTGTTGAATCTACTATTGAATCACTTGGTTATTCGTATAAAGGATTAGCTTAATTCTGATAATAAATTAAATTGCCCTGTCCATTTGATAAATCAGATGGACAGGGCAATTCTTTATTTTAGAATTATCAATCTACCTAAATTTTTCATGATGATATTTATGCAATAAGCTTAAACTATTATCATCTACTCTTCCATATCTTTTACTATTTTTGCATCACTAAGGTGCGCAAGCATAATAGGGAATCCGGTGCTCAGTAAGATGATATTCCGGAGCTGTCCCCGCAGCTGTAAGTCTCAATGTCAATAACATTATGTCACTGAATTTTAGATTATTCGGGAAGACGTTATATGATAAGGGATGAGCCAGAATACCTGCCTTAGCATATAAACTTCGGGGTAAAGTAGTCAGATGCGCACACTTGTGCTATAAATTCTTTCCACTTCCCTCCTGAAGATAATTGTTTAACTTTTAATGCATAAACAATGCAGGAGATTCAAATTAAAAGTCTTGACCTTACACTGGATCAAGCAATTACTGAAAAAATTAACGGTAAAACAAAACCGTTGGGTTCATTGGGCCAATTAGAAACCATCGGCGCTCAGATATGCCGTATTCAGAAAACTCTACACCCTAAACTGAACCATCCGGCTATATTAGTTTGCGCAGGTGATCACGGCATTACACAGGAAGGAGTCAGTCCTTTTCCGCAGGAAGTAACCTTTCAAATGGTTATGAATTTTCTTGCTGGAGGAGCCGCTATTAACGTATTCAGTCGTCAACACCAGATTAACCTTTTGGTAGCCGACACCGGTGTTAATTACGACTTTGAAGCTAATGATCAATTAATAAACAAAAAAGTAGCCAAAGGAACACGTAATTTTGCAATTGAACCCGCAATGACATTGAAAGAATGTCGCCAGGCAATGCAAAACGGTACTGATATGGTTACCGAATTACATCAAACAGGTACCAACATAATTGGTTTCGGTGAGATGGGCATTGGCAATACAACCTCCGCTTCTGCCCTTTTATGTAAATATGCCAAAGTAAAACCAATTGATGCATGTGGTGCAGGCACCGGATTGGATGACAAAGGTATTCAGCACAAGGCTGATGTAATAACCAAAGCTCTTGATTTACACAAAAGCATAACTGATCCATTAGAAATTTTGGCTTGCTTTGGCGGATTTGAAACAGCTACAATTTGTGGAGCCATGTTAAAAGCAGCCGAATTGAATATGATTATTATGGTAGATGGATTCATTGTAACATCAGCCTTACTGGCGGCTTACGCAATGCAAGCACAAATACTGGACTATTGCATTTTCACGCATCAGAGCAATGAAAAAGGCCATCAATATATGCTTAAACATTTACGTGCAAATGCCCTTTTAAATATAGGCATGCGACTTGGTGAAGGAACCGGAGCAGCAGTTGCATACCCATTGATTCAATCTGCTGTTGCCTTCATTAATGAAATGAGTAGCTTTGCTGATGCGGGAGTAAGTAACAGATAAAACTTTAAGCTATTAGCTGATAACTAATAGCTTATTTTCTCTTCTGTCTAGTAATTAAAAAACATCATGAAAGAACAATTCAACCTCATATTAACTGCATTCGGTTTTTTTACTCGAATACCGATCCCATTTAACATTGCATTTTCGCAGGATAATCTTAACAAGTGTAATCGCTATTTTCCTCTGGTTGGATATTTTGTGGGAGGATTATCAGCTCTTGTATACCTTTCAGCTTCTTACTTTCTGCCCGATTCATTATCAATTTTGTTATCAATGGCTGCAAGTATACTTCTTACTGGAGCTTTTCATGAAGATGGATTTGCAGATGTATGCGATGCTTTTGGAGGTGGCTGGACGAAAGATAAAATTTTGACTATCATGAAAGATTCACGTATTGGAGCCTACGGAGCCATCGGAATCATTCTTCTCTTATTAACAAAATATACTGCAATTAATGCCCTCCCTTCAGACATCATTGTCTTGTCGTTAATTACAGCTCATGTAATTAGTCGCTTTATGGCTGTATGGACTATGCATAGTCTTGATTATGTGCGTGAAGATGACAGTAGTAAATCGAAACCAATAACAAAAGCCTTACAATCAAAAGACCTGTTCATTGCACTTGCATTAACCATACCTTCTCTTTTTCTTTTAATGGATTTTAAAGTTCTTGTTATTATCCCAATTCTAATAATTATTAAATTATTATTGGAACGATACTTTAAAAAATGGATAGGAGGATATACAGGTGATTGCCTTGGAACAATTCAACAAACAACCGAACTGATAATCTACATTTGCTTGGTTGCATTATTTCATCAAACTAATCATTTATCTTTTTTCAACTGATGAAGGAAATCTATTTAATTCGTCATACCACTCCAATGGTAAAAAAAGGAATCTGTTATGGTCAACTTGATTTGGATATTACTGATAGTTATGAAGATGAACTAAAGCAAATCAGAAATACAATTCTGCACAAGCAATTTGACAGTGTTTATTCAAGTCCGTTAATACGTTGTAGAAAGTTAGCCAACGATTTGTTTGAAAATGAAGATATTCAGATCGATAATCGAATAATGGAACTCAATTTTGGAGATTGGGAAGGAAAAGATTGGCAAGAAATAGATAGGTTGAGCATTGATAAATGGTCAAGTAGCTTTATTGATCAAAGTCCGCCAAATGGAGAGAAGTTTTCAGCGTTAATCAGTCGGGTAAATGAATTCTTCTCTTTACTGAAAGAAAAAGTTCACAACAAAATTGCTATTGTTACACACTCAGGAGTAATAAGGGTTGAATTGATGAAATACTTATCCATTCCACCCGAAAATATTTTCAATCTAAATCTGAACTATGGCTGTGTTATTAAACTCACAATACACGATGGAGGCTATCATCAGGTTGAATTTTTAAAGGGATAGATGACAAAAATAATACTTATTACAGGTGGACAACGCTCAGGAAAAAGTCGATTTGCTCAGGAAATGGCATTAAAACTAAGTGCAAATCCTGTTTACCTGGCAACATCGCGAATTTGGGATGAAGAACATCGTCAACGCATTGTACGTCACCAATCCGATCGTGGTCCTGAATGGACAAACATCGAAGAAGAAAAACATTTATCTAAACACAGATTTGAAGACAAAATTGTACTGATTGATTGTGTCACCTTATGGCTAACCAATTTCTTTTTTGATAATAAGAGCAACATTGACCAATCACTACTTGAAGCAAAAGAGGAATTCAATAATCTTATCCGACAGGATGCTACCTTTATCTTTGTCACCAACGAAATTGGTCTTGGTGGTATGCCTGAAAATGACTTACAACGAAAATTCACTGATCTACAAGGCTGGATGAATCAGTACATCGCTCAAAAAGCAGACGAAGTATTTTTAATGGTTTCCGGAATACAGGTAAAAGTAAAGTAACTTTTCTCCTCTTTCGTTTTTTACTTTGACACATATAAAACAGAAGGGACGTTTCACAACGTCCCTTCCTCACACAACTAAACCTTTAATCTACGTCCCACCACAGCTTAAAAGTTTAATATTTTTCATTGCTTATTCTTTATCCCACCAAACACGGGCAGTATTAATATCTCTTGCTGGTGTTAATCCATTCACTCCAGCTGTATAGTTAGCAGCATTTAGTGAAGCTTCACCACTTGGATAGTTATATCTACGTGGAATTTGTCCGTCGTTTATAGCATCTGGAGCAGGAGATAATACTGGATATCCTGTTCTTCTCCATTCAGACCATGCATCAAAACCTAGCGGGCATAATGCAACCCACTTTTCTTCACCAATTACCTGAACTGCTCCACCTGGTGCAGTTGAAAGATCAGCAACACGTGCAGCAGCATAAGCACTACCATCACCAATCGCTAATTCACCAGTTTCATCATACAATGACGCACCAAGTGCATAAGAAGCTTCGATACCAGCAGTTAACATACTTGCAACGTTCTCAGTTGTCCACCCTAAAGCAGCACCTTCTGCACGGTTAAGATATACATATCCAGCACTTAACAAAGGTAATTTTGTACTTGCTGTAATAAGAACAGTTCTTACCGGAGAATTTTCGCCTAATGTGTTTGACGCATATCCGTATGGATGACCTTCTAATGATGGGTCTGCAGCAAATAAAGCAACACGATTATCATAAGTTGAGTTAGATGTAAAGCCATTACCTTTCATTGCATCTAAGAATTCTTTGGTTACACCATAGTCAGCTGAACGCATCCAGTTCCAAGGGTTATTATAACCATTAGCAATGTCGTATGTATAAATAGCTTCATCATCAGCAGTTTCAATCAAACCAGCACTATGAGCAAGAGCAGCTTTAAATTCAGTTGCTGCATAATCTGAAGCACCTGGATAAACTTTACTCAACTGGATTGATAAACTCAAAATAAATGAATTAGCAAATTTAGCCCATTTTTCCATGTCACCATCATAAATGATGTCACCAGTAGGACCATCAGCGTCTAATTCCATCATATCACGAGCAGCTTTAACATCAGCAATCATACCTTTATAGATATCTTCCTGAGCATCATATTTAGGAGAAATGATCTCACTATTCAAAGCTTCGCTATATGGAACATCTCCAAATAAATCTGTTACTCTCTTAAAAATAACTGACTTATAAATCATAGCAACCGCTATTTGATTATCAATTGATCCATTAGCAGCAATTAATGGCTCATTTGCAGCACCTTCTGCAGAGCAAATATTAATCACTTCCTGACAGTTTGATAATGTTTGAACATAGTATGAATACCATGAACCTGCATAGTTAGCATACAACATTTCATCGTTGTAAACATGCTGCATAAAATACTGAACATTTAAAGTCGGTGTAATTCTGTAAGGACGACCTTGAAATGTCATGAATCTCGTCATTGCTCCTGATATTAATGAACTGGTACTTGCTGTACTTGGGCCATTAATATTTTCGTTTGTGTCGCCAAAATCATAGTTTTCGCAACTAGTACTTAATAGTACAATACTAACAATATATATAAATATCTTTTTCATGTTTCAGCGTTTAAAAAGTAAGTTTAACATTGAAACCATAGCTTCTAGTTCCTGGTAACTGTGCATTTTCACCGTAAGGTTGAGAAAGTTCTGATGGATCCCAACCATGTATATTGTCTTTCGATACAGAAATTAACCATAGGTTTCTTCCTACAAAACCGATACTTGCATTAGAAATGAAAGTTGAAGACAACACTTTTTGTGGTACTGTAAATGTTACAGATACATCTCTTAGTTTAATATAACTAGCGTCATGGATAAACTCAGATGCAATTGTATTTGATTGGAATTGTCCAAAATAAGTTTGAGCTTCTACATAACCATCGTATGGGTTACCATCTGTATCAACACCAACTACATGGATACCACCACCTGCATCAACTGGGTCACGCATTGGGTTACCTTGATCGTTCATTCCTACAGTTTCTTCAAGAAGACCTGAATATTCTCCCCACATTTCAGTTAAAGAAAAGAAGTTTCCACCTTTCTGGAAGTCAATAGCAGCACTAAGAGTTACCATATCAAACAAAGTGAAGTTATTTAATAAACCTCCAGTGAAATCTGGTAAAATAGAACCAAAGTACTGACCTGTTTCGTAATCATACAAACCAGTTTCTGCATTAATAACTTTATTACCGTTATCATCTAATCTGATTGAACGTCCTCTTAACTGTCCCCATTTATTTCCTAATTCATGAGTAGTTAAAACAAATCCCCAATCATCACTTCCACCAGGTGCATCAATTGATGTAAGGTCACCTGGTAATACTTCAATAACTGAATTACTCTTACCAAAGTTAAAAGTAAGATCCCAACGGAAGTTATTTACTTTAACAGGAGTTGCATCCAATACTACTTCTATACCATCTCTTTTTGCTTTACCAGCATTTGTTAAGAAGTCGTTGTAACCAGTTGAACTTGATAAAGTAATTGGAATAATTTCATCCTCACGTACCTCATTAAAATAAGTAAAACTTAATCCCAATCTGTTTTCTAAGAATTTAACATCGAAACCAGCTTCAAATGAAGTATTTAATGCAGGCTTGATATTTGGATCAATTAATCTTGAGTTAGTATACATCTGAGGATTTCCCATATAAGGACTACTAGATAATGGGTAAACAGGGTTAAGTGCCAATGCACTAACATCATTACCAACCTGAGCCCATCCAGCACGTACTTTACCGAATGAAATAATTGATTTATCAGTTATTAACTCAGAGAAAATCATACTTGCTCCAACAGAAGGATAAGCATAACCATTGTTATTTTCAGGTAAAGCAGAGCTCCAGTCTTTTCTTAAAGAAGCATCTAGGTAAACCATGTTTTTATAACCAACAGATGCTCTACCGTAAATACTGTTAACTTTTTTGTTCCAAAAATGAGTAGAAGCAGTTACAGGTAAAGCGGTATTACTATAAACATAAACATCTGGTAAAACCAAATCCTGAGTTTTAGAATCAGTAGCCATATCAGCACTAAAACGCTTATATGAATTAGTTCTGTAGGTTGTACCTAACATGGCATCAATATCGAAATCACCGAATTTATCAGTATACTTCACGAAGCCATTGTAGTTATTTTCCATTGTACTATTCCAGTAATTTCCAAAACCAGAATTCCAGGTATTGTAATAATCAGGATCAGCGGAATTTGCAATTATATAAGGTACTTCATAACGGCGCTCATAAAACATGCTATTTGTTGACGCACTTCCTGACACTTCAAACTTGTCGTTAATCTTGTAAGTAGCATGAACATCACCAACTATACGTTGAGTATTATTTTTATTAACATAGTTTTCCAAGTAGAAATATGGATTAAACCAGAAAGCTCCTTTTTCGTTATTTCCAAAATAAGAAGCATAATCAAATCCCCACCAGTTCCAAGATGCACTGTAACCATTGGTTGTTTTAAGATCCTTCAATTCTTTCATAATACCCATATCTACATCACGAGCAAACCATGAGTTAAAAGAACCAGTTGTTTGGTTTGAATAACCATCATCAAAGTCACCCTCTACAATTTGATCAGAGAAATTAACATGCATACCAACATTCAATTTTTCTGAAGCATCAAAATCAAAGTTAGCATTGATAATGTTTTTCTTTAATGTTGAATATGGTAGTACACCTGTTTGATCAATGTTTGTATAAGCAATACGACCTCTGTAATTATCACCAGCACCACTAACAGCAACTGTGTTTTTAAGAGTTACACCTGTATCATAGAAATCTTTGATATTGTCTGGTTGAGCTTCCCATTTAGCAGTTTGTCCATAATAAGGACTATCTGGCCATACAGCATACCAAGGCACATATTCTCTACCATCAAATTTTGGTCCCCAGCTTTCATCAGCATAAGCATCAACAATGTAATACTCACCATCAAATACAGAAAATTCATCTGGATAAGGACCACCCCAGCCACCGCTGGCATAATCCATTACAGCCCATTCATCTTCTCCGTCATAACCTCTACCGTACTCATTCTGATAGTTTGGTAAATAAGCTACTTTATCGAAAGTTGTGTTGCTATTGATTTCAACAGCAATACCGTTTTTCTTGGCTTTTTTAGTTGTAATCATAATTACACCATACTCACCACGTTGACCGTAAAGTGCTGTAGCGTTAGGACCTTTCAAAACGTTAACAGATTCAACGTTCTCCATATCCACCATGTTTGGATCAGAAGTTGGAATACCATCAATAACGTAAAGAGGATCAGAATCTGATGTCATAGAGATGGCTCCCCTGATACGAAGACGACCACTTTGACCTAATTTAGATCCTGCCTGACCTACCATCTGAACACCGGCAACTTTACCAACAATTGCATTTTTAATGTTAGCATCACTGGTAACATTAAGTTGTTCAGCCTTTACTTGTTGGGCAGCGTATGGAAGAGTTTTTTGCTCTCTCTTAATACCCAATGCAGTTACTACAACTTCATCCACTCCAATAGCTTCAGAAACCATAACAACATCAATTTTTGAGCGACCTTCAATTAAAAGGTCTTGTGTCTTCATTCCCACAAATGAAAACAGAAGATTAGTCGCATCTTCAGGAACACTTAATGAATAAGTTCCGTCAACACGAGTAATAGTACCAATAGTTGTTCCTCTTACAACAACCGAAACTCCAGGTATAGGCTCACTGTCAGTATCAGTGACTGTACCTGTGATAGTTGTAGTCTGAGCAAACATTGCGTTCAGTCCTGCAAATAATAGCAAGGACATGATTAATGCTAATCTGCGCATAAAACAAAAGGTTTAAGTTAATAATAGTGATAAAGAAAATATTATACTAAATGATACAGAATCACAATACAATTGCAACTCCATATAATTAAAATAATTACTTTATGAAATAATTAACTATATGGTCATATAGTTAAACTTGGCAAAAACTGACTAGTTTTTGTGAATAGTTTTGGCGATTTCTTTCTTTCATTGATTAAAGGTTTAAATTAATAATGGCGATAAAGGTGTCTGTTTAGTTGTTTAAATAAATTAATAATATCTAATTCTTCTTTGGCGTTTGATGATACAAAAATAGTAAAATCACAATTTATTGCAAATTTTTATTTAAAAACATCAATTTATAAGATTACTCTTGATTTTAACAACAAAAACTTTTTTACTATCATTCAAGTAGATACAAATTTAAAAATTTAGATATATGATCCAAAATTTTTATGAATATTTGTTAACTTTTGTTAATTATATCTTATGATTTAATTTATAGCTAAATAAAAAAGCAGTTCAAATACTGAACTGCTTCTTCTATCTTATAAAATTCGGTTTACCTTCCTATGACAGAAATGCCAGTAAAATACCAGCTGCAACTGCGGAACCAATAACTCCCGAAACATTGGGAGCCATTGCATGCATCAACAAGTGGTTAGTAGGATCATTCTTTAATCCTTCCAATTGAGCAACCCTGGCTGAATCAGGAACAGCAGATACACCTGCTGCACCAATTAACGGATTAATTTTTTTATCACCTTTCAAAAACAAATTCATTATACGTGCAAATAGTAATCCCCCGGCTGTAGCAACCATAAACGAGATGGCACCCAATCCAAATATTTTTAATGAATCTGTAGTTAAAAAATAATCAGCCTGCGTTGAAGCACCAACTGTTACACCTAATAAAATTGTGATAATATTAATCAAAGCATTTCTGGCCGTATCTGCAAGTCTTTCCGTTACTCCAGATTCTTTTAATAAATTACCAAAAAACAACATTCCTAATAATGGAAGAGCTGAAGGAGAAATAAAAGTTGTCAGCAACAAGCCAATAATTGGAAATAATACTTTTTCAGTTTTTGAAACAGCACGTGGCGGTTTCATTTTAATTAAACGTTCATGTTTTGGTACAATTAACCTCATAATCGGAGGCTGAATAACTGGAACCAAAGCCATATACGAATATGCAGCGATAGCAATTGCTCCCATCAGATGAGGAGCTAATTTGGATGACAAGAAAATAGCAGTCGGACCATCAGCACCACCAATAATTCCAATTGCACCAGCCTCTTCAGGCCCAAATCCAAGAGCTGAAGCTCCTAAAAAGGTTGCAAAAATTCCAATTTGCGCAGCTGCACCTAAGATCATTAATTTTGGATTGGAAATGAGTGAAGAGAAATCTGTCATAGCACCAATCCCAAGAAAAATAAGAGGTGGATAAATCCCTTTCTCAACTCCAAAATACAAATAATTCAGAACTGATCCGGATTCATATAGTCCAATATTATTACCTGCCAAAAATGGAATATTACCAATTATAACACCAGTTCCAATTGGCACCAATAACAATGGTTCGTAATCAAATTTAATGGCAAGAAAAATAAAGAACAACCCGACAGCAATCATTATAATATTAGTATAATGCACATTTGCAAATCCGGTAAAACTCCATAATTTTTCAAGACCACCAATTGCCTGTTCAGTAAAACCGCCTTCTGTTCCTGATGCGAAGGCTTCAAATCCACCTCCAACTAACTGCAAACAAAAGAGCAGGGCAAATATTCCTAAAAGTGTTACAAGTCTTTTCATATGTATTTCTTCATTTTATTTTAATTGTATTTCCTTATTATCTCATAAAGAACAGGAATCACATTTATTCCATCTCAATTAAAATATCGTTTTGTAACACTGCATCTCCAACTGAAACCTTCACTGTAGCAACTGTTCCTTCTTTTTCGGCTAATACATTATTCTCCATCTTCATAGCTTCCATAATCAAGAGAACATCACCTTTTTTAACAGTATCGCCAGGAGCTACCAATACTTTAAAAATATTACCTGGAAGTGGTGCCAATACCTTTGATGCTCCACCGCCCGGCTTTTTCGTGATAAAACCTTCACCAGGTTTTCGTTGAACTTCTTTACGAACTAAACGTGGCGTCTTAGCTTTTTTAACTTCCTGATGAATCTCAACTTCGTATTGGGTTCCATTCACTTCTATTGTGGCCAGATTATCTTCAAAATCATTAACCTTAACCTGATATTTATTACCTCTGATGGTAAATTCAAATTTCTTCATAACTACATTTTTATTTCCGATATAAGAAATACTTATCTTGGGAAATTAACATTATTAAAACCATACACTTTAGAACTCCATGGAGAATAGCGTCTTTTAACCTCCTTAATGGTAATAACATTACTTTCTTCATCATGCATTTCACTAAAATACAGATGAAGCGCCATTGCAATGGCAGCATTCGTCTCACCGGTTAAAACCACAGCTTTATCTTCTTTCTCTCCAGCATTTAAACCTTTTTTCGTACGAATATCCCGTTTTGTACCCAAATTCAATATTTTAGGAACTGTAAGAAATACTCCGATAAGAAAAACTAATGCAACAAAAACGATAAACCATCCCAATACTGTAATAGTCCACGTCATTGAATCGACAAAATATAAACTCATATGCTTGCTGATTAAAGTGGAATATTCGAATGTTTCTTAGGAGGATTGGTTACCTTCTTCGTTTGTAAGTTCTGGAATGCACGAATCACTCTAAAACGTGTATTTCGTGGTTCAATAACATCATCAATGTAGCCATATGCAGCAGCCTGATATGGATTGGCAAAAGTCTCCTCATATTCATCAATCTTTTTCTGAATATAAGCAGCTTTTTCTTCTTCTGTTTCCAGTTTGGCAACGGCTCTACCCTCTAATACCTCAATGGCTCCTTTAGCACCCATTACAGCAATCTCAGCCATTGGCCAAGCATAATTAAAATCGCCGCGTAATTGCTTACATGACATAACATCGTGGGCACCACCGTATGATTTACGAAGAGTTACAGTAACTTTTGGCACTGTAGCTTCGCCATAAGCAAACATTAGTTTAGCCCCATGTGTAATAATACCTGCATATTCCTGACCAGAACCAGGTAAAAATCCAGGAACATCAACCAATGTTAAGATAGGAATATTAAAAGCATCACACATACGAACAAAACGAGCTGCCTTGCGTGATGCATCACAATCTAATACACCTGCCAGAAAATTGGGCTGATTAGCAACCACCCCAACAGACTGACCATCTAATCGACAAAATCCGGTGATGATATTTTTGGCATAATTACGATGTACTTCCAAAAACTCACCATCATCTGCGATAGAGAAGATCACCTCCTTCATGTTATAAGGTAAGTTTGGATTATCAGGAACAATTGTATTTAACTGATCATCCAAACGATCTATCGGATCATTACATTCAATCACCGGAGGCTCTTCCATATTATTTTGAGGAAGATATGATATTAACTTTCTTATCAAAAGAATACCTTCTTCCTCATTTTCCACCTTAAAGTGAGATACTCCTGATTTTGAAGCATGAACATCAGCTCCACCTAAGTCCTCAACAGTTATATCCTCGCCGGTTACTGTTTTAACAACTTTTGGGCCTGTAACGAACATGTATGAAGTATCTTCTGTCATCATGATAAAGTCAGTTAATGCCGGAGAATAAACAGCTCCACCAGCACAGGGGCCGAAAATGGCTGAAATCTGTGGTATTACACCAGAAGCCAGAATATTACGTTCAAATATTTCAGCATATCCTGCCAATGAAGTAACTCCTTCCTGTATGCGAGCACCACCTGAATCATTAATACCAATTACCGGTGCCCCAACTTTCATAGCCATATCCATGATTTTACAAATTTTCAAAGCCATTGTCTCAGACAAGGAGCCTCCAAACACTGTAAAATCCTGTGCATATACATAAACAACACGACCATCAATGGTTCCATGCCCGGTTACAACACCATCGCCTAAAAATTTATTTTTTTCCATTGAAAAATTGGTACAACGATGTATTACAAACATGTCAAGTTCTTCAAAAGAACCTTCATCCAGTAACATTTCTATACGTTCACGGGCAGTCATTTTGCCCTGTGCATGTTGTTTATCGATCCGTTTCTCTCCCCCGCCCAGCTTAGCTTCACTGCGCAGGTCGATTAACTTTTTTACTTTATCTTGAGTTGACATATTAAAAGGTAAATTAAAGTGGTGGTGGATTATTTATTAGGGTCTTCGCAAAGTTCGGTTAAAACACCGAAAGTTGACTTTGGATGTAGGAATCCGATATTTAAACCTTCTGCACCTTTGCGAGGTGTTTTGTCAATTACCTTGATTCCTCTTTCTTCTGCCAACGTAAGTTTTTCTGCAAGGTTTTCTACAGCAAAAGCCATATGATGTATACCTTCTCCTTTTTTCTCTAAAAATTTTCCGATTGGTCCTTCTGGATCAGTTGATTCCAATAATTCAATTTTTGTTTGACCAACCATAAAAAAGGCAGTTTTTACTTTTTGATCTGTTACTTCCTCAACAGCATAACACTCTAAGCCTAAAACTTTTTCATAAAAAGGAATAGCTTCTTCCAAACTCTTCACAGCAATACCAATGTGCTCAATATGCGTAGGTTTCATGTTTAATAATTTATTGTTTAATAAATAAATGAAAAGCAAAAGTAGAAAGTTATCCCACTTTTTCCTCATTTTTTCAATTAAAAAAACATTGTTTTACAACAGCTTCTTAATGAATTTAACGTTAGTTATCAGGACATTAACCAAATTATTATTTTAAACAAACATGCTAACTAACTGTACTTATAGAAGTTAAAATAATGCAGCCACAAGAGAGTATATTTATGTATATACTTACATATATTAAAAAAGTAAGAGAAAATTAATTAGACAAAGTCGTAATAATTTTACAAAATGAAATCATATAATAAAAATAACTTACATTTTAATTGTCAATATGACAATTATCACTGTAAAAAATGACAAATGAATTAGTTTCTGTTTTACAATCAGCAAGGTGCAAATATCATTTAGTAGGTGTAATCCTAGACAATTTATGATTCGATCCAGACTATCCAAACCTATTTCACCAAAAGATGCAATACTGAATTTTAAGTTAGTATCTAGTACCACAAACTATTTGAATGGAAGAAGTATAATACAGCTGCTGAATCGATGAATGCCAAAATTAAGGAGTTAAGAAGACAATTCAGAGGTGTGGTTGATGTTAAGTTTACTGTATCGCTTATGAAAAATTTATGCGTAGATCCAGAATTTGTACATTATCCCTGATTCTTTTGAACAAGAAGTATATAAACACAAAAAACCCGTTGCTTTGATTGAACAACGGGTTTCTTCCAAAAAAGGGCGGCGACCTACTCTCCCACTTCTACGCAGTACCATCGGCGCTGCAGGGCTTAACTTCTCTGTTCGGAATGGGAAGAGGTGGGACCCCTGCGCAATAGCCACCTGAATATTTTCTTTTTAGCTGACAGCTATTAGCTAATGGCTATTAGCTAATTTTAGCTTCGCTAAAATTTATAACATAAAGGCTTACCAAAACCACATCCACCGATACTTGATGTGTTTATGTAGTGCTTAGTTAATTGTACTTAGTGCTTGGCACTTTGCACTTTCTTCTAAAGCACTGTTCGTTGAAAGTCTCGGGCAATTAGTACTGCTCGGCTACGTATGTTACCACACTTACACCTACAGCCTATCAACGTCATCGTCTCTAACGTCCCTTAAGGGAAATCTCATCTTGGAGCAGGCTTCGTGCTTAGATGCTTTCAGCACTTATCCCTTCCACACTTAGCTACCCAGCTATGCTCCTGGCGGAACAACTGGTACACCAGCGGTATGTCCAACGCGGTCCTCTCGTACTAACGTCAGGTCTCCTCAAATTTCCTACGCCCACAACAGATAGGGACCGAACTGTCTCACGACGTTCTGAACCCAGCTCGCGTGCCACTTTAATGGGCGAACAGCCCAACCCTTGGGACCTTCTCCAGCCCCAGGATGTGACGAGCCGACATCGAGGTGCCAAACCGCTCCGTCGATATGAGCTCTTGGGAGCGATCAGCCTGTTATCCCCGGAGTACCTTTTATCCTTTGAGCGATGGCCCTTCCATACGGAACCACCGGATCACTATGTCCTAGTTTCCTACCTGATCGACTTGTCGGTCTCACAGTCAAGCGCGCTTATACCATTACACTCTGCAGACGGTTACCAATCGTCTTGAGCGCACCTTTGAAAGCCTCCGTTACTCTTTTGGAGGCGACCACCCCAGTCAAACTACCCACCAAACGGTGTCCTCATCGCTGAGTTAGGCCCCAGATAAGCAAAGGGTCGTATTTCAAGGATGACTCCACGAATCCTGGCGAATCCGCTTCATAGTCTCCGACCTATCCTACACATTACTTACCCAGAACCAACGTTAAGCTGCAGTAAAGGTTCACGGGGTCTTTCCGTCCCGTTGCGGGTATCCGGCATCTTCACCGGAACTACAATTTCACCGAGCTCATGGCTGAGACAGTGCCCAGATCGTTGCACCATTCGTGCAGGTCGGAACTTACCCGACAAGGAATTTCGCTACCTTAGGACCGTTATAGTTACGGCCGCCGTTTACTGGGGCTTCAATTCAGAGCTTCGCCGAAGCTAACCCCTCCTCTTAACCTTCCAGCACCGGGCAGGTGTCAGGCCTTATACGTCATCTTTCGATTTTGCAAAGCCATGTGTTTTTGATAAACAGTCGCCTGGGCCATTTCTCTGCGGCCACCATTGCTGATGGCGCCCCTTCTCCCGAAGTTACGGGGCTAATTTGCCTAGTTCCTTAGCCATGAATCACTCGAGCGCCTTAGTATACTCAACCCAACTACGTGTGTCCGTTTACGGTACGAGCCGCTATACTCGCTTTTCTCGGCACCGGCTGCTTATGCTCGCTTCGACCGAAGTCTAGGCTCAACGTACTATTCCGTCAGTACGTGCATACCTCACCAATGCGTCACTTTTATTGTATAGCAGGTACAGGAATATTAACCTGTTTGCCATCCACTACCCCTTTCGGGTTCGCGTTAGGTCCCGACTAACCCTGATCCGATTAGCGTTGATCAGGAAACCTTGGTCTTTCGGCGTGGAGGTTTCTCACCCCCATTATCGTTACTTATGCCTACATTTGCTTTTCCAGCCAGTCCACTGTGACTCGCGTCTTCAGCTTCAACCCAGACTGGAATGCTCCCCTACCACTGAACTAATGTTCAATCCATAGCTTCGGTAGTATGTTTATGCCCGATTATTATCCATGCACCGCCGCTCGACTAGTGAGCTGTTACGCACTCTTTAAATGAATGGCTGCTTCCAAGCCAACATCCTAGCTGTCTAAGCAGCAGCACCGCGTTTGGTCAACTTAACATACATTTGGGGACCTTAGCTGATGGTCCGGGTTCTTTCCCTTTCGGACATGGACCTTAGCACCCATGCCCTCACTCCTATAAATCATTTTGCAGCATTCGGAGTTTGTCAGGAGTTGATAGGCGGTGAAACCCTCGCGTCCTATCAGTAGCTCTACCTCTGCAAAACTAATATAAGGCTGCACCTAAATGCATTTCGGGGAGTACGAGCTATTTCCGAGTTTGATTGGCCTTTCACCCCTACCCACAATTCATCCAAAGACTTTTCAACGTCAACTGGTTCGGTCCTCCACTGTGTGTTACCACAGCTTCAACCTGATCATGGGTAGATCACACGGTTTCGCGTCTACTCCCACTGACTATGTCGCCCTATTAAGACTCGCTTTCGCTTCGGCTCCGATCCTTAAAATCTTAACCTTGCCAGTGAGAAGTAACTCGTAGGCTCATTATGCAAAAGGCACGCTGTCACAGAATAAATCTGCTCCAACCGCTTGTAGGCGCACGGTTTCAGGTACTTTTTCACTCCCCTGTTCGGGGTGCTTTTCACCTTTCCCTCACGGTACTGGTTCACTATCGGTCTCTCAGGAGTATTTAGCCTTAGCGGATGGTCCCGCCAGATTCACACAGGATTTCTCGTGTCCCGCGCTACTCAGGATACTCGCCTCGCATAAAACGTTACGTATACCGGACTATCACCGTCTCTGGTTGCTCTTTCCAAAGCATTCTACTTCTGTTTTACTTGATTATGCAAGTCCTACAACCCCAACAATGCCTGAACATCACTGGTTTGGGCTAATCCGCGTTCGCTCGCCACTACTTGCGGAATCACTTTTGTTTTCTCTTCCTCCGGGTACTTAGATGTTTCAGTTCCCCGGGTTTGCCTCCTTGCGGATAGTATATCTTCAATATACTGGGTTGTCCCATTCAGAAATCTGCGGATCAATAGTTATTTGCACTTCCCCACAGCTTATCGCAGCTTATCACGTCTTTCATCGCCTCTGAGAGCCTAGGCATCCCCCGTACGCCCTTGTCTACTTTCTTTTACACACACCATAGTTGGTGTATATGGTTTTGGTTGTTGCCAATATGTCAATGATCGTTTTGCTTGTTTAACGCTGATAGCTCTTGGCTATTAGCTCCTAGCTTGTGATACTTCCAGAATCGAACTGAAATTATTAATCCAATGTATCGCTTTTTCATTAAGATTTTGAGACTCTTAGACAATAGACCATTAGACATTTCTAATCCTTATTATCTATCTCATTTTTTTGTTTTCTAATAGTCTATGTTCTCATAGTCTATCTTTTTACTTCTGGTGGAGAATATCGGAGTCGAACCGATGACCTCCTGCGTGCAAGGCAGGCGCTCTAGCCAGCTGAGCTAATCCCCCATGTTTTTTTTAAGCTGTTAGCCAATAGCTATTAGCTGATAGCTTTTTTATGGTAGTCCCGGGCAGACTTGAACTGCCGACCCCTACATTATCAGTGTAGTGCTCTAACCAACTGAGCTACGGGACTGTTGCAGTGTCGTCTTTTTCCCTTGACTAGCAGACTTTAGATGCTTAGACTTTTAGATCTTTCTAATTATCTATCGTCTAATGGTCTATCCGTCTATAGGATGTGCTTGACGCTGTTTAAATAGGCAGTAGTTTGTTAGACTGTAGTCAGTAGTGATTTACATTGTGTATCTCTTTCTACTTTTCCTTTTGCCTTTTCTACTTTCTACTTATTCTTTTTAAATAATACCTAAAAGGTGAAAAGTGCCTGAATGGCATAAACAATTTCTCCAGAAAGGAGGTGTTCCAGCCACACCTTCCGGTACGGCTACCTTGTTACGACTTAACCCTAGTTACCAGATTTACCCTAGGCCGCTCCTTACGGTGACAGACTTCAGGTACCCCCGGCTTCCATGGTTTGACGGGCGGTGTGTACAAGGCCCGGGAACGTATTCACCGCGCCATGGCTGATGCGCGATTACTAGCGAATCCAGCTTCATGGAGTCGGGTTGCAGACTCCAATCCGAACTGAGACCGGTTTTTGAGATTCGCATCATATCACTATGTAGCTGCCCTCTGTACCGGCCATTGTAACACGTGTGTAGCCCTGGACGTAAGGGCCGTGCTGATTTGACGTCATCCACACCTTCCTCGCGGTTTACACCGGCAGTCTCTCTAGAGTGCCCACCATTACGTGCTGGTAACTAAAGACGTGGGTTGCGCTCGTTATGGGACTTAACCCGACACCTCACGGCACGAGCTGACGACAACCATGCAGCACCTTGTAAGCAGTCCGAAGAAAAGAATATCTCTACTCTATGCAGCCTACATTTAAGTCCAGGTAAGGTTCCTCGCGTATCATCGAATTAAACCACATGTTCCTCCGCTTGTGCGGGCCCCCGTCAATTCCTTTGAGTTTCATTGTTGCCAACGTACTCCCCAGGTGGATAACTTAATGCTTTCGCTTTGCCGCTTATTGTCTATCACAAACAGCTAGTTATCATCGTTTACGGCGTGGACTACCAGGGTATCTAATCCTGTTCGATCCCCACGCTTTCGTGCATCAGCGTCAGTTACAGTCTAGTAAGCTGCCTTCGCAATCGGTGTTCTGTGACATATCTAAGCATTTCACCGCTACATGTCACATTCCGCCTACCTCGTATGTACTCAAGAATAACAGTATCAAAGGCAATTTTACGGTTGAGCCGCAAACTTTCACCCCTGACTTACTATTCCGCCTACGCACCCTTTAAACCCAATGAATCCGGATAACGCTTGCATCCTCCGTATTACCGCGGCTGCTGGCACGGAGTTAGCCGATGCTTATTCATACGGTACCGGCAAATACCCTCACGAGGGTAACATTCTTCCCGTATAAAAGTAGTTTACAACCCATAGGGCAGTCTTCCTACACGCGACATGGCTGGTTCAGGCTTGCGCCCATTGACCAATATTCCTCACTGCTGCCTCCCGTAGGAGTCTGGTCCGTGTCTCAGTACCAGTGTGGGGGACCTTCCTCTCAGAACCCCTAGACATCGTTGCCTTGGTGAGCCGTTACCTCACCAACTAGCTAATGTCACGCATGCCCATCTTACACCACAATGCTTTAATAATTAAACCATGCGATTCAATTATATTATGGGGTATTAATCCGTTTTTCAACGGGCTATCCCCCAGTGTAAGGTAGGTTGCATACGCGTTACGCACCCGTGCGCCGGTCGTCAGCGGTCCGAAGACCCTGTTACCCCTCGACTTGCATGTGTTAGGCCTGTCGCTAGCGTTCATCCTGAGCCAGGATCAAACTCTTCGTTGTATAAAAATTTTTAATGCTTTCAAAATTATTTATACCATTGACTTCAGGTTCACTTTTTACCTTTTCATTTTAGTATCAAGATTTCAGTATCATGTATCAAGATGATTTAAATCAACCTAATTCATTATACTTCTCTCTCAATAATGGAACGAGCTTTGCTCGTTTAGGTACTATTCAATATTTTCAAAGATCTTTTGAGCTCGAAGTTCTTAGCCTTCTCTTTTGCTCTTGTGACATATTCAGAATCGAACTGAATTTTTAGCTAACCATTATGTCTTTTTTTATCCGAAAATCAACGTTTGATCTTCGCTTTATCGCCATCCCTCGTTTGAGAAGCGGCTGCAAAGGTAAGTAGTTTTTGTTTTATCTTCCAAATCTTTTTTTAAGTTTTTTTCTTCTTTTTTTCGAGTCGCTCATTTTCAATCCCTAACTCTTCTTTTGCCTCTTAAAAACCTTTTTTTTGGAGCAGAATGACAAGATATGAAATCTTCCCCTTCTGTCAAAAACTTTCTTTGCTTTCATTATTTAAAGACCAGCCTATCGCCCGCCCCGTCTGCTTTTCATGACAACCGTTGTTCTCAAAAGCGGGTGCAAAATAAGGCAGTTTTTCCCAAACTTCCAAATCAAAAAACATTCTTTTTTGATTATACTCTGTTAATTTGTGTTTCTTGGCTGGTTTGATGCGGGTTAGAGAGAAATAAAAGTTTAAA
The DNA here is from genome assembly GCF_963674565.1 of uncultured Carboxylicivirga sp. Taxonomy (NCBI): domain Bacteria; kingdom Pseudomonadati; phylum Bacteroidota; class Bacteroidia; order Marinilabiliales; family Marinilabiliaceae; genus Carboxylicivirga; species uncultured Carboxylicivirga sp. The sequence goes on along the minus strand of NZ_OY771430.1, from coordinate 983,361 downwards.
ATATTTGAATCCCATATTTCCTTACAGTGTTATATCTAACATTTATTACACAAAAAGGTTTAGAATAATCTAATTCTCTCTAAAAAATTTAGCCATTTTATTTATTCAAAAGGAACTATTGAATAAAAAAGGAGATGCTTAATAAAACATCTCCTCTTACTATTTAATTTATAAATATTATTCTGCTGATTCTTTTTCTTCTTCCGCATCTTCATCAGGAGCATTCGGATCCAACAAATCGTTTTCAACTAAAAGATTGTACCACGTCAACACTTTTTTGATATCAGACACATAAACTCTGTCTTTGTCGTACGAAGGTAAAACTTCTTCAAAGTATTTCTTCAACTCATTTCCAGAGCTTTTGACATCAATTGCTTTGCCTCCATTTTCCTTTGCATAGATAGCTCTAAAAACATCTGACAACTTAACATCTTCTTCTTCAGTGTATATAGAGATATCTTCAAGTGCGCTGATACGCGAAGTTGCATAAGCAGGAATACGTTTACCGTCTAACAATGACTCGACAATAATTGAATTTTTGGCCTGAGAAACCATTTTAAACAATCCACGTTGTCCTGAAATGGCTAATAATCCTTTCAACATAAATTCCGTTTTTAATTTTGCTGCAAAAATATAACTTATCCTCTTTATCCAAAATAAAACATCAGGTATATCACTACCCTATTTCATATTTCGTTCTTTTCTGATTTTTTCGTAGGCTTCGTTTACCTTCTTAAACTTCTCTTCTGCACTCTTTTTAATATCATCTCCCAGATGTGCCACTTTATCCGGATGAAAACGAACTGCCATTTTACGATAAGCTTTCTTCACATCTTCATTAGATGCTGATTCATCAATTTCCAAAACTTTATACAACGATTTCAAATCAGTTCCATATGTACCTTTTATAGATTCGAAATCACTAATTGAAATACCCAAACCATGAGCAATAAGCTCAATCAATCTTTTTTCTTCTTCTGCAAAGTGTCCATCGGCCTTTGCGATACCATATAAAAGATGAAGCAATTGTAATCTTGAATCGTATGGAACATTTACTCTTATTTGATGAACTACATCTTTTACCGGTATATCCTGTTTTAATATATCACGCAATAATATCAAAGCATCAGAAGCCTGCTTTTCTCCAAAAGTTAAGATCAAGCTTCTTTTTACAAAATCCAATTCAGAACGAACCACCTTTCCATCTGCCTTCATAACTGCAGCAACCAAGACTAATAAAGCAGATAAAAAACCATTACGGGATTGTGCAGTTCTATCTTTTCCCTGGCTATTCAGAAATTTAGATTGTTCTTCGGTCATATTTCCTAAAACCAATCCCATGATTGCACCAATCGGACCTAAAGTCCACCATCCTAATCCTGCACCAATGATTGATCCCCAAAAACCCATACTATAAATTTTTAATTAAATTCGTAACCTGTTCAATAATTGATTTTCTATCATCATTTATAATGATACTATCTGTCAATTTCACCTTCTTTTCATCACTCCACTGATTATTCAATCTTTCCCTTACCTGATCTACAGTTGAATTATCTCTGGACATTACTCTTTTTATACGGATTTCTTCAGGAGCAGTAACTAAAACCATATGATCAAAATTGCTGTAACCTCCATTTTCGAACAAAACAGCTGCTTCCTGCACTATCATCTTACATGAACTGTGTGATTGAATCCAATATTCAAAATCATTCTTTACAGCCGGATGAACAATTGCATTTAATTGTTGTAACAAACTCTTATCATTAAATACTTTTTGAGCCACAAATGAACGATTCAGTTCTTTCATAAAATAAGCATCATCCCCCAATAAGTCTTTCACTTTACTGATCACTTCAAAATTTGTATTCATCAACACTTTAGCCCTGACATCTGCATAATAAACAGGAATACCCAATACCTCAAAAAACTTAGCAACCGTTGATTTTCCACTGCCTATTCCACCTGTCAATCCTATTTTTAACATGAAGAAATCAGTTTTAATTATTTTGTATTTTTCTCTAACAGAAATTCAACAAATAAAGGCGAATAATTCATTTGCCCAATATTTTCAGGTCTACTTTTTAGTTTGACCTTCATTCTCTGGGGTAAATTACTCAAATCCACATCTGTAAAATCTAATGTAAACAAGAAATCAGAAGGATTAAACAATGCCTTTGATAATCCCAATCGATAGGCCACTCTAACTTCTGAAGGAAATGTTTTTAAAAGTAAAGAATCAGGCAATCCTTCGGCCATTAAAGGAACCTGAACTGAAGCTTCGGTAAAAGGTTCAACAGGAATATTTATTACAACTCTCTTGGTTGAATATTCCAGCCACTTTTCTTCTCTTAATCCGATATTACGAACAAGGGTATCTTTCAATTCAGCAAATACCTGTGGCTTTGTATAAATACTGCTTAATGTATCAACAATATTGCTCGGACCTGAAACAATCACTGAATCAGGTTGCATTTTAATTTTACCAGATAATTGACATTGCTTAACAAACTCAATGGAAGCGTTTAGTTTAACAGGTATTTTTTTAGAAACTTTTTCAACCAATGGAATAAAAAGTGTATCAGGTGAAATATCCACCAATGACATTCCTGTTGCTAACTTCCCTTCTATCCTGCTCTGATACTCTTTTGTTGAAATGATTACTCCATCTACATCCTGCACTTTCACCCTTGGCAAGCCTGTCAGATCGATGGTTTGCGTTAAAAACTTTTCGTTGAGATGATAATTAAGAATTGAAAACCCTCCGCCTCTTACTTTGAGCGTTAGATCTCGGCGCACATCACCAATTATCAATTCGTTTTTATTATCGTTGGAGATACGAATAGGATATTGTAAGTCGGACGTATAATTATCCTTACTTAAGGCATTTAGTATCCAGAAAATAGTAGAAAGAAAAAGGAAGAACAAAAAAATAAGTGCATTCTTGTCTTCTCGAAGCTCTTTAATCCGAGCCTGTATATATTTGATGTATCGGCCTACTAAAGCCTGAATTTTATCCATAAAAAAGACCATTGATACACAAAAGTAGTCAATGGTCTTTTAAAAAAAAATTACTTATTAGTTGTTACGTCTGTCATATCCATAACAATAGCCGACTTATCCATCTTAACTTTTACATTATCAGCTATTTCAACAACAACATATGTATCTTTTACTTCAGAAACTTTACCATAGATTCCTCCGGTAGTAACAACTTTATCACCTTTCTTCAATGCTTCACGGTATTTACGCAATTCTTTCTGACGCTTCATCTGTGGACGAATCATGAAAAAATAAAATACCACAATGATTAAAATAAAAGGTGCAAAATTCAGTAAAGGATTACCACCTTCAGCAGCCTGAGGAGGTAAGCTTAAAAATACGTTTAATAAATTATTCATAACTCTCTATTATATTTCCAATTCTTAATTAATATCAGCCCAGATTCTAAGTTCACGAATCCCAATAGAATCATTTGACACGACTTTCACCTGTTTTACCTGTCGTCCTGACCATCCTCTTGTATCAAATACCAATTCGACAAAAGCTGAGTCACCAGACTTGACTGGTACCTGTGGATACCTAACATCAGTACAACCACAACTTTTTTCAACATTTAATATTAATACCGGTTCTGAGCCTGTATTAATAAAAGTAAACCGATGACCTACCACATCTCCTTCATTCAGGGTTCCAAAACTAAAAGATTTTTCCTTGAATTCAATAAATCCTTTACTTATTCCCTTCTTGTGAGAAACATTGCTCTGACAGGAAGTAATTATTATCAATCCCAGAATGAAGAATGTAACAAGGCGCATTGCGTTATGCTTTTCCTGGTTTATTTATAATTTTTTGCTCAATTAAATACTCCACAATTTTATCCAACACGCCATTAATGAACAATCCACTTTTGTTAGTTGAATAAAACTTAGCTATTTCAATATATTCATTTAATGAAACATTAACCGGAATATTTTTGAATTCAACAATTTCGGCAATTGCAATTTGCATTAATACAATATCAATGTATGCCACACGGTCATAATCCCAGTTTTTAGTAAACTTCTTGATTAATTCCATGTTTTCATTATGGTTAAGCAGTGTTTTGCGCAACAATTGTTTTACGAAATCCTGATCCTCTTCGTCTTTGAATTCGGGTAAAAGGTGTTCATTATCTCCATTCTCCTTTTTGAAACCTTTAACCGTTTTTACAACCATTGAAATAATAAATTCAATTTCATCATTCCAATAAACACTTTGTTCTTCAAAAAGAGAATACAACCCCTCGTAAGGTGCTATTACTTTTTCAATTAACTTGGCAATAAACTTAACATCCGAATCGTAATCACCTGATTCAGACTTCATATAATCTTCATATAAAGCCGACTTGGTAATGGTTTCGAAAACACCTTTAATAACTTCAGGATTATTTACCCATGGATTTCCGTTCTTTGCATTGTAAGCTAACAGTTCTTTATTATCAGCTAATTGCAACAATAAAGCATTCTCAACAAAACGTAAATTGGGATTTAAATCTTCTTCGGTAGGACGATTTTTTTGTTTACGCAATTCAATTCTCTTTTCTGCAAATGATTTCAACTCCAACATTAACAGCAGAAAAGTATGATATAACTCGTGAGATTTGGTAATGCTATGAAATAACTCTTTCTCGGTTTGCTGAATGGATGATTCACCTTTTTGGTGATGTGCATAAGCCATTTGCATAACCTTTACCCTTAACAATCTTCTACTTAACATCCTATAAGAACTTTTTTTAGTATTTGGTGCAAAAGTAGAGTTTTTTTGGTGGATAAACAGCAAATTCTGAATAAAAATAAATGTTAAAAATCCAGTATTTGTGATTAAAATTCATCTTATCCAGTCTTACAAATAAATACTTATAAATATTTTATTAAACAGTAATACTTGAATCATTTCAATTCATATCTATAGGGAGGTTATCATTATTCTTTAGATATCATACACCATAAAACAATATCAAAATCAATGAAACCCAACAAATAAGCATTTTTCAAAAGCTTTGAACAATGTGAACAAAATTAAAAAACATCAAATTTTTGTAAAAAAAGATTGGTGAATACCGAAATTTTTATCACTTTTGGTGCATACAATATGTTTCCTAAACGCAAAAACACAATGGAAGGATTTGATAAAAAAGAAGAAATTGAAAAGAATGATAGAGAGGAAATCTTTTCAAAAGCAGTACGGGCAGGAAAACGTACATACTTCTTTGATGTAAAAGCTACTCGCAAAGAAGATTACTATTTAACCGTTACTGAAAGCAAAAAGAGATACGATCAGGATGGTCGCTATCACTTTGAAAAACATAAGGTTTTCTTGTATAAAGAAGATTTCGATAAATTTATTGAAGGTCTTCAGGAAACTATTGACTTCATCAAAAAGAATCAAAACTTTGACTTAACAGAAAGAGAAGAAGTATATGAAGAAGAAGTGGTTGCTTCAAATGAATATACAAATGTTGAGTTTGAAGATTTGCATGAATAGTATTTTGTTTTAAAACATAAAAAAAGGCTGTTTTTCAACAGCCTTTTTTATTATCATATTTTCCCGTCTTATCTTCAATAGTCACTTCTTTCTCCGAATGTGATTGAATTTTCAAGTTACATAGCAAACTTTCTGCTCCTCCTGTATAACATGCTTCCTGAGCTTTCATAACTACTTCCATCACTTCTGAATACTTACCTTCTATTACTGTTTCAAATGGTGTTACGCGATATTTTAATCCAGAGTTTTCAATTACCTCAATTGCTTTATCAACAACGGCATAAGTTCTGGATGTATCGGTAAAAGGCAAAACCTGAATGGCTACATTTACTTGTTTATTTTTCATTTTAAAAGTAATTACACAGCCATTAATTAACTCTTAGGATACCTGATCTGATGAATCAATGGCTTTTTTAATTTGGTTTAATGTTAACTTTCGGGAATTAGTTATTAACATGCGTTTATCAACAAATCCTCCCATCTCATTACAGTTTTGTACAATATCTGCCAAAATAGTTTTTAGCCCGACACTAAGAGGTATCAAAACTGTGAGAGTTGCAAAATAACCAAAAAACCTGATGTCTTCCAACTCAGCTTCCTCCTTCTTAAAAGCATAATCTATCTCTCTTAAGATAACCTGTGTTTGAAAATCAGAGAAATACTTTCCTTTAATGGATTTAATAACAATAAAATACCGAAGCTTGGTTCCTTTACCTCCCAGTCCTGTAGAAATAAATAAGGGAGGTTTATCCAGCAGGCTACTTTCCAATAACATTTTACTTTCCTGATAAGCCAACACACTCCATTCCATCAATGATTTATCAGGCTTTTGTTTATATTGTTCCAATGTACGAAAAGCTTCTACCTCATTTACAGAAGCCAATTTACTTAGCAATAAACGTTTGTCATTAAGGCTCATTCCATCATCAAACAGTTTATTCTTGTCTTTTAGAACCTGAACTGCATCCAGAACTTTCTTAACATTTGCACTTTCCTTAAGGTATTCCACTTGTAACTTCAAATCTATTTCTTCTTCTAAAACAGAAATGTTATCACCATATTGTTTTACCTTTTCTTTATAAGTTTTCATTTTACGGTTTTACAGACATTTATCTACAATAATTGATTTTTTAAATCAATTAAGTTTCATACTAAATAATCCTCAATTATAAAATCCCTATATATTGGTATTGTATCAACCAATCATGTAAATTATTTTTGTAAACGAAATTATTAACAAGACGTTTCAAGTTTGGGGGTATTTTTTGAATGAAGTTATCAGAACTAGCTAATGGCAAGGAAGGCGTTATCGTAAAAGTCAAAGGACATGGAGCCTTTCGGAAGCGCATATTAGAAATGGGTTTTGTTAAAGGTAAGAAGGTGAAAGTTATTAAAAACGCCCCTCTTAAAGATCCTATTGAATATCAAATTCTTGAATACAAAGTATCGCTTCGCAGAAGTGAAGCTGAGTTGATAGAAGTTGTAACCGAAGAAGAAGCTATTGAGCTGGGTTCTCAGGAATATTATGGCACTATTGATGACGAACTGCTAAAAAAATCGGCTACCCACAAACACAAAACAATAAATATTGCATTAGTTGGCAATCCAAATTGCGGAAAGACAACCATTTTTAATTTTGCAAGTGGTGCCAAAGAACATGTTGGAAATTACAGTGGTGTAACTGTTGATTCCAAATTAGCCACTTTTTATCACCGGGGTTATAAATTCAATATTATTGATTTACCGGGAACCTATAGTATTTCAGCCTATACCCCTGAAGAAACCTACGTTAGAGAATATATATTGGGAGAAGCTCCGGATATAATAGTGAACGTTCTGGATAGTTCAAATCTGGAACGAAACCTGTTTTTAACCACTCAGTTAATTGATCTCGACCTTAAAGTTGTAGCTGCATTAAACATGTATGATGAGCTGGAACGTAAAGGAGATGAGTTCGACCATGATAAATTGGGTAAGATGCTGGGGATCCCATTTGTACCTACAGTAGGATCGAAAGGAAGAGGACTCGGCAGATTATTTAATAAGCTGATTGATGTGTACGAAGACAAAGATGATATTGTAAGACACATTCATATCAATTATGGTGAATTACTTGAAAACGCTATTGAAAGAATTCAGCCGCATTTGAAGATTCAGAGTGGAGATCTGAAAAACAGGATGTCCCCCCGTTATATTGCAATCAGAGCACTTGAGAAGGATAATCAACTACTTGATTTTCTATCTAAAAAAGAGATCTATAATGATTTGATTGTTGAAATTGACAAACAAATCAATAAAATAGAAAAACGAACAGGAGAAGACACCGAAACTTTAATTACCGATGCTAAATTTGGTTTTGTTGCTGGTGCCTTAAAAGAAACATTCAAAGAAAAGCCCCGCACAAGAAGAAGAAAAACTGAATTAATTGATAATGTGTTAACTCATAAATATCTGGGTTTTCCTTTCTTTATCTTTTTCATGTGGTTCATGTTCATGACCACATTTCGTTTAGGTGAATATCCTATGAACTGGATTGATGCCGGTGTTGGTACTCTTTCTGATTTTCTTACCAACGTAATGCCCGAGGGTTCATTTAAGCATTTGTTGATTGATGGAATTATTGGTGGAGTTGGAGGAGTAATTATTTTTCTTCCTAACATCCTTATTCTATTCCTGTTTATTTCATTTATGGAAGATACAGGTTATATGGCTCGTGCAGCCTTTATTATGGACCGTATCATGCACAAAATGGGATTACATGGCAAGTCGTTTATTCCTCTTGTAATGGGATTTGGTTGTAATGTGCCTGCTATTATGGCGACACGTACTATCGAAAATCGAAACAACCGAATTTTGACGATGCTGATTAATCCGTTTATGTCGTGTAGTGCTAGGTTACCTGTTTACATTTTAATTATTGGTGCTTTCTTCCCTGAACATGCCAGCCTGGTATTGTTTTCGATGTATGGTGGTGGGATTTTAGTTGCTGTAATTGTAGCCCGATTATTTAAACGATTATTATTTAAGCATGATGATGTGCCATTTGTAATGGAACTTCCACCCTATCGTGTGCCTACCATACGAAATACATTACGCCATATGTGGCACAAAGGGTATCAGTATTTGAAAAAGATGGGAGGAATTATTCTGGTAGCTTCAGTTATCATTTGGTTTCTTGGATACTTCCCTCAAAATGACATATTAAATGAGCAATACGACACCCAAATTGAACAGTTAGAATTAACTAAATTGAATGCCTTTGAAAGCGAGAAGGCATCGATTCAGAATGAAATTGATTCATTGCATGTAGAGAAACTGAGTAAGCAACAGGAACAAACATACATTGGTCAATTAGGACAGGTTATTGAACCCGTTATCTCTCCTCTTGGATTCGACTGGAAAATGGGTGTTAGTCTAATTACCGGAATTGCAGCTAAAGAGATAGTTGTAAGCACCCTGGCTGTTCTGTACCAAAGCGAAGATGGAAATGAAAACAGTGCTCATTTGATAAGTCGTTTGAGAGATGAGCAATATTCTAACGGACAAAAAGTATTTACCAAAGTGAATGCCTTGGCATTTTTGGTATTTATACTGATATATTTCCCTTGTGTAGCTGTAATTGCTGCCATAAAGAAAGAATCCGGCAGTTGGAAATGGGCTTTGTTTACTATTTTTTACACCACCAGTCTTGCCTGGATCTTAGCATTTTCGGTGAACCATATTGGAAACTGGTTGTTTTAAAATTATGATACAGGAAATCCTTACATATCTGGTTGTTGCGTGGGCTTTTTATAAGGTAATAATATTCTTTTACAGAATATTTAAACCTGTTAAAGGAGCCACTACTTGTGGATCTGGAGGTACCTGCCCTTCTTGCGATGCAAAAACTCAGTTATTTAAAGATATAAAGCAAGGAAGATTTCCAACACTTATGGAAGACAAGATTAAAGTTTAAATAAAGAAGCCCGGATTACCGGGCTTTTATTTTATATTTCAGGGAATATTCTTCAACACATCGATCAAATGATCCCAAAACTTCTGAACGGTGTCAATATTAATTCGTTCATCCGGAGAATGTGCTCCTTTTATAGTAGGGCCGAATGAAATCATATCCATTCCTGGATATTTCTCCAAAAACAATCCACATTCTAATCCGGCATGAATAGCTCTGACAGATGGTTCCTTCTCAAACAACCTGATGTATGAATCCTTTGTAATTTTAAGTATTTCACTTTCAGTGTTGGGTGTCCATCCCGGATAACCATCTGAATGCCATACGGTAGCACCTGCTAACGTAAAAACTGCCTCTACCATATTGGCTACATCGTCTTTTGCACTTTCCACCGAACTACGTTGACTGGTTGTAACAACAAGATTGTTTTCAGTCATTTTAACAGAAGCCAGATTTGTGGAAGTTTCAACTAGACCTTTTATATCCTGACTCATTGCAATCACTCCATGCGGACAAGCGTATAATGCATTAATCAGGTTTCTCTGTGCTGACAAATCAATTATTTTAGCCGGCAAATCAACTGACTCCAGTTTCATACGCAGTTTTGGTTCCGTATTCTTCAATTCCATCTGTACGTCATGAAACAGGATATTAAGTGCTATGCGAGTCTGTTCTTTATATTTTGATGGTACAATACATACTGCTGAGGCTTCACGAGCAATGGCGTTACGAAGATTACCTCCATCAATGGTTGATAATCGCATCTCACAATCCCTTTGCATTTCGTACAAATACCGATTGAGGATTTTATTTGCATTACCCAGCCCCTTCTCAATGTCATCGCCCGAATGTCCACCCTTAAGTCCAGAGACAGTCACTTTAAAAGCAAAGGCATTATGCGGAGCATCTTCGTAAGAGAATGGAATCTCTGCTATCGTATCTATCCCTCCTGCACAGCCAATAAATAATTCACCTTCGTCTTCTGAATCGAGATTCAAAAGAATGCGGGAATCAAAAAAACCTTCCTTTAATTCAAAAGCTCCTGTTAAACCTGTTTCTTCATCTATGGTAAACAAACACTCGATTGGTCCATGTTCAACATTATTTGAAGATAAGAGGGCTAATTGAGCAGCTATTCCAATACCATCATCAGCACCCAGGGTAGTACCTTCGGCGGTTACCCAATCTGCATCAACAAACGGACGAATCGCATCTGTTTCAAAATTAAATTTGGTATCACTGTTTTTTTCACAAACCATATCGATATGCGACTGCAAAACAACAGGTTTATTGTTCTCCATTCCTGTCGTAGCTGGTTTCTTAATCAAAACATTTCCAACATGATCTTTTTTTGCTTCCAGTCCTTGCTTATCTGCAAAATTGAGCAAATACTGTATAATTTTTTCTTCTTTCTTCGAGGGTCTCGGCACCTGACAGATTTCTTCAAAGTAAGTCCAAACTGGTTTTGGCTCGAGATGTGATAATTTACCCATTACTAAGTATTTATATCGATTAGGATTTTATGCAACTATTTTAATTTAGAAAACAAGGTTAGAAAGTGAGCAATCTCTTTCTTTTTTGTTTCATCTCCTTTGTTCTCGTATGCATTAATTAGATTGTTAAATAAACGCCTTACGATAACAGCATTATCGCATGGCAAAAAATATTCTTCTCTGGGCTCCAGTTTTTGTTGTTTGATAAAATATTCAATTTCTTTTTTACCCAGAACAGCACCCTTATTTATCGGATTGATGTAAAACATTACAGAAGTTGTATCAACTATAACACCTTCATCAACAATTGCCGAATCATCCAGGAAGGCAAGAATAAAATTCTTTGGAAGATTTACTCCAAAAACCGGCATTCCCAGCTGATTACATAACAGAGAATAAATAATAGACAGCGTTATTGGGTTACCTTTACGGGTTGTCAGAACTTCGCTGACAAAATTATTTTCCGGAGCTAAAAAACGATTGGTATTGCGCGAGTATTTATGCAGATCGAACAATACATGATTAATGATCCGAATCTTTTCAAGTGATGTTAAATGTTCATTTAGTTGCAACCATATTTCTTTCTTCAGTTGAGCTAGAACATCGGTAATATTAGAAAGGACAAGCTCAGGATATTGATATTTCGACACCAGATAAACTCCTTGCAAAAGATCTCTATCCTTTGTCTTAAGCCATTTCTTTAATTCATTGTAAATATCCTTTAACTGAATATTATGAATAAGACTTTCGATTCTCCCTTGTAAAAGATCGTCCAAAGAATTTTCCCATGCTTCTTCAAGTTCCGGCACGATATTAACTCTTTGCTTCAACAGTTCGTTTTCTACTGATGAAAACACTTCTTCATTAGGATCATCTAACAAAGTGATAAGAGCTTTTATCCTTTCTTTCTTCATATATTACTCGGTTAGTTTTTTCAATACGTAACCTATTAATTCTTTCATTACCGGTTTATAATCTTTGCTTGCTGTTCCGGCCAAACGATTTGCAATGATTACACATACTGTTGTAGCATGATGTCCCAGTAAAGCACTTAAACCATATATGGCAGAACATTCCATTTCGTAATTGGTAACTTTTAACCCATTATATCTAAAGTTAGTAATTTTATCGTTAATATCAGGATCAGCCAATTCTAGTCTTAACACTCTTCCTTGTGGTCCGTAAAACCCGGGTGCCGAAATCGTTACCCCTTTCACTACTTCCTTTCCTTCCAGTTTAGCCACTAAATCAGCTGAGGCATCAATTACATATGGTGATGTTAATAAAGGATTCCAATCCAAACTATCCTTAAAATGTTGCTCAAAAGTCAGATCACAAACGCTATTTCTGTTTCCATAATAGTTTAATAATCCATCAAACCCAATACTTTTACCACTTAACAACCAGCTATCAACAGGTAAATCCTCCTGTAGCGATCCTGAAGTACCTATCCTGACAAAGCTTAATGATGTAAGTTCTTTTTTTACAGTGCGGGTTTCAAAATCTATATTTACCAGAGCATCCAGCTCATTAATTACAATATCAATATTGTCTGTTCCTATTCCTGTTGCCACAACTGTAATTCTTTTACCATTGTAGATACCTGTGCAGGATACAAACTCACGGTTTGATCGTCGTAACTCAACTTTATCAAAATAACTGGCCACAATATCAACACGACCAGGGTCACCAACAAGTATAATATTTTCAGCTATTTCACCAGGTTTCAGATGTAAATGAAAAACACTGCCATCCTGATTAATTATTAGCTCAGATGCTTCAATTCTTCTCATGTTAACTTAATTTTAGTTCAAATTAATGATTTTTTTTTGAGAAAAAGGATGTCATTTGGCACAATTGAAGACCAAATTCTCCTATTTATTATCCATTGAATTATTTAAATAGAACTCATTTTTACTCTTTGATTAGAAGAATAATTTTAAACGATGTACTTTTGTACCCGAATTATAAATTATAAAGTGTGAAGTTCTCGGAATTAAATATTAATACGGTACTATTAAATGCCTTAACAGACTTAGGTTTTGATGAAGCAACTCCTATTCAGGAAAAAGCTTTTCCGGTTGTTATGTCAGGAAAAGATATGATTGGGATTGCTCAAACCGGTACAGGTAAAACCTTTGCATACATATTGCCACTTCTGCGACAATTAAAGTTTTCCAACCAGCGTCATCCTCGAATTTTAGTTTTGGTACCTACCAGGGAATTGGTTGAACAAGTGGTTGGTGAGTTTAAAAAACTTACCGAATACATGAGTGTAAGAATTGTTGGTGTTTATGGGGGTACAAATATTAATACCCAAAAAGCATTGGTGTATGAAGGCCTTGATGTTTTAGTTGCAACTCCGGGGCGTTTGATCGACCTGACATTGACAGGTGTGTTACGATTAAAAAGCATTCAAAAATTGGTGATCGATGAAGTTGATGAAATGCTTAATCTTGGTTTTAGAGCACAGCTAGAACAAATCATGGAGTTATTGCCAGAACGTCGTCAGAATTTAATGTTTTCGGCAACCTTAACAGAAGATGTTGATCAGTTGATCGTTCATCATTTTTATCAACCGGAAAGAGTTGAAGTAGCTGCTACAGGAACTCCATTAGAAAAAATATACCAGAGTGGCTATATCGTTCCCAATTTTTATACTAAACGAAATCTATTGATTCATTTATTAGACTCGGATGAATCAATGAATAAAGTATTGGTATTTGTTAAAAACAAGCAGATTGCCGATCTATTGTTTGATCAATTGGATGAAAACCACCCCGACAGCATCGGAGTTATCCATTCCAACAAATCACAAAACAACCGTTTCAGAACCGTTGAAGAATTTCTTAATGGTACGCGTATGGTTTTGATTGCAACAGATGTTATTGCCCGTGGTATGGACATTGAACATGTTAGTCATGTTATAAATTTTGATATGCCGGAAGCACCTGAAGCATACATTCATCGAATAGGACGTACAGGTAGAGCTGATGCCGAAGGTTTAGCTATTGCTTTTGTATCAGATGATGAAATGGAGCAATGGGATGCTGTTCAAAAACTGATGAAGAAAACAGTAAATCTTGATCCTATTCCTAATGATGTGAAAGTTTCAGAGATGTTACTTCCTTCAGAAGAAGAAGTATTAGCTGGGCTGAAAGTAAACAAAGCTCCTAAACCGGTTGTAAAAAGTGGAGCAGCTTTTCATGAGAAAAAAGATAAAAATAAAAAGGTTAATTTAGGAGGATCGTATCGTCGTAAATTAGCAGCTAAGTATAAAAAACCAAAAACAAGAGGCCAAAAACGTAAATAAGCTATTTGCTAATCCTGTTATAAATGAAAAAAAGAATCCTGTTTTTAATTAACCCTATTTCGGGAATTGGCAAGCAGAAAACAATTGAAAATCTTCTTGAAAAGGATTTCGATACCGAAAAAGGTGAATACGAAATACAGTACACACAATATAGTGGCCATGCGCATGAACTGGCCAAAGCTGCAATTGGTAAATACAACGCTGTGGTTGCCGTTGGTGGAGATGGCACCGTTAATGAAGTTGGATCGGCACTGATAAATACTAAAACGGCCCTGGCAATTATTCCAACCGGATCGGGCAATGGTTTGGCACGATACCTGCAAATTCCTTTGCGTATCAATCGTGCCATACAGGCCATTAATCTTATGAAACTTAAAACCATTGATACGTTAAGTGTTAATGGACAGGTATCTTTAAATGTGGCTGGAATAGGTTTTGATGCCTTTATCAGTCATAAATTCGCCAATATCAAAGAAAGGGGGCCATTGGCCTATATGAAATTGATTCCCAAGGAATTTGCAAATTATAAATCGCAAATCTACACCATTACCATTGAGGGCGAAAGATATAAGCTGCCAGCCTTCCTGCTAAGTTTTGCCAATTCATCTCAATGGGGAAACAATGTTCACATTGCACCACAGGCCAAAATTGACGATGGATTAATAGATGTTTGTATCATTAAAGATTTTCCTAAAATTACGGCACCGGCACTGCTAATAAGTTTACTTGATCAAAGTCTTGATCAACGACCATATGATGTGATAACAAGAGCCAAAAACATTGTAATAGAATGCGATGAGTCGATGTTGGGACATCTGGATGGTGAACCGATCCAACTTGGAAATAAGGCTGAAATTGAGATCAAACCGTTATCACTTAAAGTTGTTGTTCCTCCAGCTGACTTCAATAAAAACATTTTAACAGATCCGTTAAACTCACTAAAAGATTTAATTCCACCACTTCCTCACATCCCGAACTTGCCACATTTACCTAAGAGTTTACTTGGCAATGATAATAAATAGTGGAATAGGTTCAATTGAAAAAATGAACATATTGTGATGGCAGTTGATCCAGATGACGGATTACAATATCCTTATAATATACTTCAGCTGCTTCACTTTGAATCTGTATTTTTCCTTTGGTTAATGGCATAGTCTGTCCATTATCTATATATCTGGAATTTTGAAGAATCATCACAACATGACCATTAACAATATGAATACTCTTGTCTTCAAAGCAAATAAGTTCAATGGTATTCCACTCTCCTGAAGCCTTTTCATAGTTTGCGCTTCGCAGACAAAATCCTGGAATTTGCTCACCCTGCCCCATTGGTAAAAAAGATTGACTTTCATCAGCAACCGGATTCATTATATATTCTGGTAAATAGGCTTTAATATCAATTGCTGATGTTAATTGGCTCCAGTAATCCCCCATATGGCCTTCCATAATCTGTAGTTCCTGCGATAACATCCATGTTCTCCAGTATTCTGCTCCATATTCACCAATAGAATGATATAAAATACCAGAATCCTTTAGTAGATTTTTTCTGGGTTCAAATTTATTATCACCCCATTTCACTTTTAACTTTAAATGATAGTTGGCATATTCTTCTTTTGATATGATACAGCCATAAATCTCTCCACTCACCTTTAATATCTTTTCATCATCTTGTTCGATCACAGAAAAAACATCATATCCTTCAGGATTTAAGCCAATCGGAGCAATATCATTTCCTTCCGAATCTTTAGGTATTTCACCATTATAGCCTAATTTATGACGATAACTTAGATAAGTATCCCAATCTGTTAAGTCTTCGTCCAATAACATTGTCCACTCTGTACTCTGATTATTACATGATATCAAGAACAATCCAATTATTAATAACTGGATGAGCTTACCTAATTGCAATACTTTAGCAATGAAATTTACCTTTTGCCACATATTTTTTTAATTTTTCAAAGAGTAAATCCTTATCAATGGGTTTAGATATAAAATCATCACAACCCGATTTAAAAGCTTGTTTTCTATCTGATTCTGTTGTATAGGCTGTTTGCGTAATGATGGGTAAATCAGGACGTAATATTTTGATTTTCCTGGATGCTTCATAGCCATTCATCACCGGCATTTTTACATCCATTAAAACAACCTTAACTGTATTATTCTTTGAGCAAATATCAACAGCCTCCTTACCATTTTTAGCATGAATAAGATTAACATCTTTACCCATCTTTTTTATTAAAGTCTGAATATAGAGATAGTTTACCTCATCATCTTCTGCTACCAAAATTGAACATTTCTGTTTTTTCGACTCTCCTGCTTTTTTTGAATCGAATAATTTTTTAACAGTATTCTTCGGAGCTATTTTATAAGGAATGCTAACTGTGAATACTGATCCAACACCCTTTAGCGACTCTACTGTTATATCACCTCCCATTAAACGGGCATTTTCTTTAGAAATAGATAGCCCCAATCCCAAACCTCCGTCTCTTGCTCCCGTCTGAACAACCCCTCGTCTGAACCTGTCAAAGATATATTCAAGATTCTCTGATTCGATACCTATTCCTGTATCTTTTACATATAACTTTATAAAATCCTCAGAAAGATCATACCCGATTTCAATAAAACCTTCATTGGTAAACTTAAGCGCATTATCAATCAGATTTATTATGATTTTATTGAGTTTAACTTTATCCGTGATGATAAAGCTTTCTTCATCATTCAAACCTGGTTTTATATATATTGGTATTTTTCTTTCATTCGATCGTAGGTCATAAATTGAAAATATTTGCCATATAAAATCATTCAGGCAAAACTCCTCAACATTTAACGATACTTGTTTTGTCTCAAGTGTTGAGATCTCCAAAATGTCATCTATGATTTTGAGTAATTGCATGCTACTGTTTTTTATAACCTTAGCATAAAATCCTTGCTTCCCCTCAGCGGTTGTCTCTGAGGCAATTAATTCAGAAAAACCAACAATACCGTTCATTGGTGTTCTGATTTCATGTGACATATTTTGTAAAAACTCAGATTTCAACCGATTCGCCTTTTCTGCTTTTTCCTTTGCTTCTATTAAGTCCTTCTCATATTTCTTAATCTCAGTAATATCCCTCCATTGACTATGAATGTATGTTTCTTTCTGGAAATTAATTTTGGTAAGGATAACATCTAACCAAATTGTAGTATTGTCTTTTCTTATGTGCAAAGCTTCAAATCTACTCTGACCATTCGCCACACACTCTTTCAAATTTTTCTCAACATATTTTATTGCATCCTCATCTCCAACCTGAATCCTTGGAGAAATGTCAAGTACAGTCTTTCCAACTAATCCTTCTTCCGAATTATATCCGAGGAGCTTATAAGCTGCTTCATTACAATGTGTTATCCTACTATTAATATCAGGAGCATGTAAAATAATAGGATCAGTGGCTTTTGTAAATAAAGTTCTGAACCTCTCTTCACTTTCTAATAGACTTTTCTCTTTCTGCCTTAAATCTGTAAGGTCCTTCCAGGTTACAAATAGGTTTTTTCCTTCAGTATTATCTAATCCAAACAGGGTTACTTCAATAGGTAACTCGCTTAAATCTTTCTTAAGATGAATCCATTCAAATGATTGATCTTCACCTTTTATTAATTCTTTAATGCGTTCTTTAGCAAATTCATCGGATCTTTTTCCATTTGACTGGAATTCGGGAGATAAAGTAGGATCATAGACCTTTACACCTATAATATCTTCTTTTTTGCATCCCAACATTTTAAGAGTCGATCTATTGCAATCAACAATATCACCATCTATATTTATTTCCAATATTGCGATATTGGCATTATCAAATAATCTCTTGTATGTTTTGTTATATTCTCTCAAAACAAAATTCTTATCAAATTAAATTCACTCTGGCATTAAATAATTCAAGTTGATTTTTATTCCCTACAATTATACTCACTCCTATTAACTATAAAAATAGCATTTTTTTCATTTTGATTATTCTAATTTACATGAATAACAACCCCCATCATATACACATCTCAAAATGTTATTCTAAAGTATTTCATTCTCTTTTTTATAAGGTCTCAGTACTACTTTATGATTGACTCTTGTTTTCCTTTAAAAAGGTAATAAATCAGGCAATGTCAAGAATGTGACACTTTCTGCTTGTTTATTGATATTTCTAAAAATTTGATTCCACTAAATTCGGCCTTTACTCCTTTCAAACAGGAGTGAGTGAATAGACAAAAGCATGTATACCTTAAAAATCTTTTATGAAACTCATATTGAAAAAATCTATTACTTTATGGATCCTGTGTTTTGCTTTACTAATAAGTTGTCAATCACAGGTTGACACGAGTATAAAACCAAATCCAACTATTAAATATCAAAAAATTGAAGGTTGGGGATCTTCTTTGTGTTGGTGGGCACATATGGCTGGCCAATGGGAAGATGAAGAAAAAATAGATGAAATAGTTGATTTGATTACATCTCCTGATCAATTAAATATGAATATTTTCCGCTATAATATTGGTGGCGGAGATGATCCTGCACATTATTCCACCCATGATAAACCTGGGCATATGGCTCATGGCAAAGGTGTCAGAGCTGAGATGCAAGGTTTTAAAGCTTCGGAAGATCAACCATATGATTGGTCTGCAGATGCTGGTCAGCGTAAAATTATGCTTAAGATAAAAGAAAAACGTCCGGACGTTATTTTAGAAGCCTTTTCTAATTCTGCACCTTATTGGATGACATACAGTGGATGTTCTGCAGGTAATGATCCTTCTACAGCTGACAATTTGAAACCAGAATATTATGAAGCCTTTTCTGACTATTTATTAGATGTATGTGAGTTTTACAAGGATTCATTTGACATTGAGTTTAAAACATTAGAGCCTTTCAATGAACCCACAACTAATTATTGGGGAAACAAAGGTGGTCAGGAAGGATGTCACTTTTCTGTTCAGTCACAAATTGATCTGCTTCGGGTTCTCTATCCAAAGCTAAAAGCAACCGAATTAAAGACGGTACTTTCAGCCTCTGACGAAACAGACATAGCTAGTTTCAACAGAACAATGAAGGGTTATCTGCAAACTGAAGATATCCCTAAAATGCTGGGACAGGTTAACACCCATTCGTACAGTGGCAATAATACGGAAAGAAAAAAAGCACAGAAACTTGCTGAACAAATAGGTGTAACATTCTGGCAATCGGAATCGGGACCTATCGACATACCAGGACATGGTATAGCAAGTAATCTTGGTCTTGCTCAACGTATGTTTAATGATTTAAAATATCTGAAGACTCCAGCGTGGATTGATTGGCAGGTACTTGAAGTTAATAGCGATGCATGGGGTTTGATAAACAGCCATAAAATGGATGAGAACTTTATAATAATGAAAAACTTCTATGTTCGCATGCAAGTTACCCGATTCATAAAGCAAGGTTATACCATAATTGAATCAGGAAATGACAAGCTCTTATGTGCCCTTAGTCCTGATGAAAAAGAATTGGTGGCTGTACTATTAAATGAATTAAAGACAAGTGAATCTGTTCAAATAGATTTATCAGATTTTAAAAATATAGGAGATGAAATCAAATTTTTCAGAACTTCTCGCAACGAAGATTGCTCGTCGGTTTCAGATGCTTATACTTTAAAAAGAAATATACTTGAATACAATGCACCTAACCAGTGTATCTCAACTTTTGTAATTCCATTGAATTAAATATCAGTCTCAATGCACATATAAAGAAAGAGGATTTTTTTGAATCCTCTTTCTTTATTTTTAATATGATCATATTACAATATTAATATTCCCGAAGTCGAGATGATGCATTATTTCTCGAAGTAGAAGGATGATTGCTACATCCTTTTGGTTTATTTCAATACCTGAAATAAGCGGTGAAGCTCCCATTATAATGTACGCATATTGATTAAATAACTCTTCAACTCTTTGGCGTGAATAAATGCTTTCCGATAACCTATTTTTAAAGAATAAGTCTTTGATTCCTTTGTCGTCAGTAATTAAGTTCTCATTAAAGCTTATTAATTCCTTCTTACTCATCAACTCATCTTCAATATAGTTAATAGCATATTCTATATCTGATTCAGAAGGAATTTCATGCTTAAAGAATGTCTTTACAATATAATCAAATCCAATAGGTAAAGATATTTCATACGTTTCAGAATCTGATTTATAGAACTGAAATCGAACCTGATCATTATCTATCGTTATTCTCCGGGTATTATTAAATATCTTCATAACATAACTATAAAAAAAGATCCTGCCGGAAAACCAGGCAGAATCTCTTAATTTTATCTAATTATTAATAGATTACAACACTTGTTTTACCGATTCACTTAATGGTGTTGTTGGTCTTCCAATTAATTTAGACAACTGTTGTCCATCATCAAATAAATCACCTTTTGAGGCTCCAACATCCCAACTGGCAATAGCATCAGCAAAACCTTCAGGAAGGCCGATACTCTTTAATATTTTTGCATATTCTGTTTCGGGCATATCACTGTAAGGAATATCTTTTCCGGTTTGTTTTGATATTTCAGCGGCCAATTCACTTAGCGTATAAGCTTCATCTCCTGCCAGTTCATAAACTTTACCCTTGTGACTATCATCACTAATAACTACCGCAGCTGCCTCTGCAAAATCAATACGTGCTGCAGAAGAAATCTTACCTTCACCGGCACTACCAACGAATGCACCTGCTCCAACTGCTCCTGGTATTGAACCAGTATAATTCTCAGTATACCAGCCATTACGAAGAATAGTATATTCAATACCTGATTCCTTTAACGCTTTCTCGGTTGCCAAATGTTCTCCGGCCAGATTTAAAGACGACTGATCTGCATGTAATAAACTTGTGTATACAATCCACTTAATACCAGCCTTTTTAGATGCATTTATAACATTTTGATGCTGAACAGCTCGTTGACCAATTTCATTTCCTGAAATCAACAGCAAATAATCGATCCCCTCTAACTGCGATGCTAAACCTTCGGGTTGGGTATAATCAAACTCTTTTGCAACCACACTCAAATCTTTTGCTTTTTCAGTATTACGAACCAACGCAATAACTTCTTCGCTTGCTACTCTTTTCTTCAATTGCTCAACAACCAATTGTCCTAATTGTCCTGTTGCACCTGTAACTCCTATTTTCATATTCTTATTTTTTATTTGTTTTACTATTGAATTTTATTTGATACAAATGTACCGTACACTCGTGTTTGATTCACTTGACCTATGTTAAGAAATACAATTGACATTTGTTAAGGATACTATATAAACAACATGAAATATTGCTATTTGGTTTATTGATTTGTCCTATCAGAAAAGTATTGCTAAAAGAAAAGGCTGCCCTTTAAGGACAGCCTTTTCTGTAATTATCTAATTTCTGAATATTTATTTTTTACGATTACGCCCAGCTAATTGCTGTTGCTTTTGCATATCTTCTAAACGCTGTTGAAATTTCGATTTTTTTGCAGGTTTCTTTTGATTGGCTTTTAATTTTGCCAACAAGGCCTCCTCATCAACAAAACGACGAATCAACAATGTTTGACCAATAGTTATTAAAGTTGAAATAAAATAGTAATAACTCAATCCAGCTGCATAATTATTAAAGAATACCAGGAACATAACCGGCATTAAGTACATCATACCTTTCATACCCGGCATTTGTTGTGTACTTTGTGTCATCTCCTGATTAATATAGGTATACACAATATTTGTGATTGCCATCAACAATGTAAACAGGCTGACGTGATTACCATAGTATTGTGTAATCAATGGAATATCACCAGTCCAGGTAATAATTGCATCGTAAGAAGATAAATCAGTTGCCCACAAGAAGCTTTCACCGCGTAATTCGATAGACGCAGGGAAAAACTGGAACATAGCAAATAGTATTGGCATTTGGAATAACATTGGTAAACATCCACCCATTGGATTCACCCCTGCTTTTCGGTATAACGCCATGGTTGCCTGTTGACGCTCCATTGCTTTTTCTTTCGGTATCTTGTTATTTATCTCCTCTATCTGAGGCTTTAACACCTTCATTTTAGCTGTAGATACATACGATTTGTATGTGAATGGGAAGATAATCAACTTAATAAGTATGGTTAAGATTAAAATAATCAATCCATAATTACTAAAATATCTCTCAAGGAAATGGAATACTTCAATTACCCCTAGGTTAATGTATCGAAGGAAACTCCATCCTAAATAAACCAATTGACGTAGACCTAAATCGGCATATGGCTTTAAAGCTTTAAAATCATTAGGTCCGAAATAAAAATTAAAACTGTGCTGATCATTACCGGTAAAAGGAACGGCTACCATAGCACTGGCATCCATTATTACAGGATGATTATCATCTTCAGGAGTAACCGCTTTTACATCACCACTTAGGAAATAATCACCAGAAATAAATACAGATGAAAAGAACTGGTCTTTAAATGCTACCCATTTCAGCTTGGTTCTTAATTCTTCTGATTTAGTACCACTGGCAGTAATATGATCCACATCATTCTCGGCAAAGCGATAGTAAACACCAGAATAACGACGTTCGAAACTTACCCCTTTTTCCTGAGCCGGCACTTCCATCTCCCAGTTAATATCCATCGATCCGTTAGGAGTAGCAATAACATTACCCAAGTTTTGCGTGGTAATATTAAAGTCAACCATATAACCATCTTCAGGAAGAACGTAAGAGAAGATTAATTTACCTTCAGCAGCATTCACAACAAAATCTACCTTATTAGGAGATGTTTGAGGCAATACAGTAAAGTATAATTCATTTGTATGAAAGAATCTACTGTTATGGGTAAAATTAAATCCAAACTTATTTTGATCACCGTCCATTAATATTACCGGACTCTCATCGTAGTTATGGTATTTTTTTAATTCTACAGAATAAACGCGAGCTCCCTTCGAACTCAGAACCATTTTAACTAAATCGTTCTCTAAAGTCACAAAGCTTTGCTCACCTTGAGCTGCATCGGCCAATAAGCCAAACTTATTAGTCAACTCCTCAGCTATTGTAGCAGAATCTTTCTCAACAACAGCTTTGGTTTCAACCTCTACCTTTGCAGCATTGGCAATACGATCAGCCTCAGCCTTTTGTTCTACCAGATCAATAGAGTCACGAACCCTTTTTTGTTCAGCAAGTTGTTCTTCCGATGGTTGATTCCACCACGTGAAGAACCCAAAGATGAGTACAATCAGTATTATTCCAGTTATCGAATTTCTATCCATTTTTTGCTTGTTATAATTTTTATTCAGAAATGGCGGCTTTTATAAACGCCATAAAGATAGGATGTGGTTTTACCACAGTACTACTATATTCAGGATGGAACTGAACACCCACAAACCATTTGTGAGCAGGAATTTCCATAATCTCAACCAGTCCTGTATCAGGATTACATCCGGCAGCTTTCATTCCTGCTTTCTCATAAGTTTCAAGGTATTCACTATTAAATTCATAACGATGTCGGTGACGCTCATGTACCAGTTCTTTGCTATAAGCTGCAGCAGAATTGGTTCCAGGAGTTAAGGCACATTCATAAGCTCCCAAACGCATGGTTCCACCCATCTCACTAACATTCTTCTGATCTTCCATCAGGTCAATCACAGGATTAGCAGTTGTGTGGTTCATCTCTCGTGAATTAGCATCAGGTAAATTTAGCACATTTCGCGCGTACTCAATAACAGCACATTGCATACCTAAGCAAATACCCAGGAATGGAATATTGTTTTCACGTACATATTTAACAGCATCCAACTTTCCTTCAATACCTCTGTGACCAAATCCTGGTGCTACTAATACTCCATCTAATCCACCTAATTTTTCAGCTACGTTATCGGATGTTAATGTTTCAGAATGTATCAGTTCAATTTTTACCTTGCGATCGTTGTAGGTAGCTGCATGAATTAAAGCCTCAATTATTGACTTGTATGCATCTGCCAACTCAACATATTTACCAACCAAACCAATTTTTACTTCTTTGGTGGCTTTACTCATTTTCTTTAAGAATCCTTTCCACTCTTTCAAAGCAGGTTTCTCATCGATTGGCAATTGTAATTTCTCCAAAACAATCTCATCCAAACCTTCCTCCTGCATCTTAACAGGGACTTCGTAAATTGTTTTAACATCGATGGATTGAACAACTGCTTTTGGATTAACATTACAAAACAGAGCTACTTTTTTACGAATATCAGCAGCTAAATCATGCTCAGTACGTAAAACCAAAACATCAGGCTGAACTCCTGTTTCCAATAATGCCTTTACAGAGTGTTGGGTTGGTTTTGTTTTCAACTCACCCGAAGAATTCAAATAAGGAACCAGAGTAAGGTGAATAACAGCCACACGGCTACCCAGCTCCCATTTCAACTGACGAACAGATTCAACATATGGTAATGATTCAATATCACCAACAGTTCCTCCAATCTCAGTAATTACTACATCATATTTATGCTTGGTACCAAGTAATTTGATGTTTCTTTTGATCTCATCAGTTATATGAGGAATAATCTGTACTGTTTTACCAAGGTAATCGCCTTTACGCTCTTTGTTAATCACATTTTGGTAAATGCGACCGGTAGTAACATTGTTAGCTTGCGAAGTAGGTACATTCAAAAAACGTTCGTAATGACCTAAGTCAAGGTCTGTTTCGGCACCATCCTCTGTTACGTAACACTCACCGTGCTCATATGGATTCAAGGTTCCAGGATCGACATTTAAGTATGGATCCAGTTTTTGAATGGTAACACTATAACCCCTTGCTTGCAACAATTTAGCCAATGAGGCTGATATAATTCCTTTTCCCAAAGAGGAGGCTACACCCCCAGTGACAAATACATATCTTGTTTCTGACACAACAGTATTTTTAAATTATTAATCCATCAACTCTCACGAGTCAAAATTAAAAACCACAAAGGTAGAAAAATACCATCAAAAATTATGAATCATTATTGCTTTCAACAAAAAAAAGGTCGACTTTTTGCCGACCTTGTTATTTTATCATTAATCCATGTCTTCCAACATGTCCAACTTCTTATTGAGTAGTTTGATATTGCGGCGTCCCGTTTCTATTTTATGTTTGAAATCTCGAACCAGCGCTTCTGACTTCTTAGATTTGGCAAAGAATCCAATATTATTCTCCCATACCGTAATATCATTCTCCAGTTGCTTCAACTTATTGATGATCTTATTACGTTCCTGGGTAAGCTTATCACCCGCATAATCATTGGTTTTATAGTTCTCAATCTTATTACGGAATTTCTCAACATTCTTATGATACTCGTCCAAATTCAGATTATCGAAATACTGATTAATCAAACCTCGAAACTCCTGGTTAACACGATCTTTATCTTTAATTGGCACATGACCGATTTCATTCCAACGATGTTGAAAATCCTGCAGTTTCTCAAAGTTTTCTTCCGAATTATCACTTGCCTCAAATGCAGCAACCTCCTTTATCAGGGCTTCTTTTAATTCAAGATTCTTCTCTTGCTCCTCATCTTTATGATTAAAGAAATTGGATTTATGATCGAAGAAAGCATCACAAGCAGTGCGAAAACGTTTCCAGATAATATCACTTTGTTTACGAGGTACCGGACCTATTTCCTTCCATCGTTTCTGAATCTTAATAAATTCATCAGTTGTACGTTTCCAGTCGGTACTATTTTTCATTGCCTCAGCCTGCAAGCACAATTCAGTCTTCAATTGCAGATTAGTCGATTGCTCTGATTTATATGTTTTAAAGAAATCACGCTTAGCATTAAAAAATGAGTCACATGCGGTACGGAAACGATCGTATATTTTATTGTTATCTTTTTTAGGAGCAAATCCAATTGTCTTCCAAATATTTTGCAATTCAATTAAGTCTTTACTCTTGGCTTCCCACTCTTTTGGAGTATGCAAATCAACAGTAATCAATGCTTCCGCTTTTTCACAAAGTTCTGTTTTGGCTTCAAGGTTCTTTTGTAACTGATCCTTCAACCCTTCAAAATATTCCTGATGACGTTTATTGATTAATGAAGTGGCTTCTTTAAAACGAGCCCATAACTCTTCTTTTTTATCATGAGGTACCGGACCAATTTCGCGCCATTGCTCATGGTATTTCTGAAGTGTCTTAAAAGCTTTAACAATCGTTGGTTCCAACAATAGTTTTTCTGCCTTTTCGCACAATTCAGTTTTGGCTTCCATGTTTTTCTTTAAGTCAAGATCACGAAGCTCTTTGTTGATTTTTATGTAGTTGTAAAAATTCTCAATATTATAGTTGTACGTTTCCCACATATCATGAACCTTTTCTTGCGGAATAGGTCCGATATTGCGCCAACGTTGTTGCAACTCACGAAAAGCCTGGAATGTTTCATTTAATGACTCCTGACCATTGATAAGCTCTTTAATGGCCTCAATGACATCAAGCTTAGCCTGATAGTTACTTTGTCTCTCTTCCTCAATGCGTCGATTGAATTCTGCCTTGCGTGCCTTGAAATCCTGAAGCATATCCTTCAATTCAATCTCAAGATTATCCAAAGGAGCCGTAAAATTCTCTTCCAACTCACCAGACTCAACAAACTTTCGCTTGAGGTCTTCCAGTTCAGCTTTATGTTTTTTGTAAAAGGCAGATTTAATTTCTTCTACCTCCTCTTTAATTTTTTCAACAGGATAGTGTTTCAGAACATCTCTTAGCCTTTTAACCAATTGCTCTTTACTAAGCATAATATGATCAACCGACTCTAATTCGATCTCCTGTTCACTTTCTTCAGAATCTTGGGCTACAACCTCATCTGTTTCAACCTTTTCTTCTGTTGTTTCTTCAGTCTCAGCAACTTCTTCTTTTTCAGAGGCTGTGTTTTCTACCTGCATATTTTCAGATTCATTTTCTGAATTCAAACCATTCTCGTTCTCAAGAGGTTTGTTTAGGTCATTTGCTTCCATAAGCTTTACGTTCTAATTCGCAGAATCCACTGATTCTGTCTCAATTCATTTATCTTACGAATATATTGTAATTCGCTTAAGTGACAAACTTTTTAGATAAAAATAAGATATTACGGTCAAATACAATGAAATGTAATTAGCAAATCTCTGAAATCATCAATTTACTTGATTATTCTGAAAAAACACTCTTTCATCACAAAACTAAAACTTGGTGCAATATTATTATCTTTGCGGCAAAATTACAGATTGTCATGCGAATCGATATTCTTACACTTTTTCCAGAAATGTTTCAGGGTCCTTTAACCGAATCGATTATTAAACGAGCAGTTGAAAAAGGACTGGTAGAAATGCATTTTCATAATATCAGAGATTATTCGCTTGACAAACACAAAAAAGTTGATGATTATTCGTTTGGTGGAGGTGCCGGCATGGTAATGACCATCCAACCCATTGCTGATTTAATTGATAAACTTAAGGCTGAAAGAGACTACGAGCACATAATTTATGTTACTCCTGATGGGGAGCGGTTTAATCAGAAAATTGCCAATACTTTGTCCTTATCCGGTAATATCATGATTCTTTGTGGCCATTACAAAGGAGTAGATCAACGCATTCGTGATCATTATATAACGCTTGAACTAACTATTGGCGATTATGTGCTGACAGGTGGCGAGTTGGCGGCTGCAGTCATCAGCGATGCAGTTATCCGATTGATTCCCGGTGTGATGTCTGATGAAACTTCAGCCTTAACCGATAGTTTTCAGGACGGTTTGCTTTCTCATCCGGTTTACACTCGACCTTCTGATTACAATGGATGGAAAGTACCCGATGTACTTTTAAGCGGTAATGATGCTAAAATTGATGAGTGGCGCGAACAAAAAGCTTATGAGCGAACAAAAAAAATCAGACCGGACTTGTTGAATGATTAATGGTTAGTTTCTAATTAAAGACGGCCCTCAGGGCCTGATTCTTATGTTGCTATTTCATAGCACTTACGTACTATTCTTTTACAGTCGTCCCTGCCGGGACTCATTCTTTTAAAAGCTAAATATTATTCTTCAGTTAATTAACTAAACGATTCAACTTTAATTTACCATTGACAATTTATCATTAACCATAAAAGTCATCGATTGCACAAAACCTTGTAGGTACAATAAATGCATTTATCGGTGTCTTCGGCTCCATTAAACGGAATAGTTTCATCGTAAATTTCTTCCAGTAAATGCTCAAGATTAGCTTTAAATTCTTCCTTTACCGATTGCAGTATTATTGGATTTTTATTGCTTCTGCCCTCTTTCAAGTATAGTTTGGTATCGTAGTTGGCTTTAAAAACATCGCGTACCCAGATAACGGATGGCTGTTTGGGGACCAATGCATTCTCTGTTTCATCCAGAATTAAAGAGTATAATAAGGTCTGGAAAATGGCTTTATTTTTTTTATGCTTATCTGTATCAAAAAGTTCTTCAATCGAATTAACTTCAGCTACGCCCGACCCGGTTTTATAATCCATAACATTCCAGATACCATCCTTCTCCTCAAGACGGTCAATGATACCACCTAATTTAAGTTGCAAACCATTCGTGGTAGTATAGTTCCATTCAACATGTTTTTCAAGATCAATAATTGTAAACGGAGTCTTTTTCTTCTCCAGTTTAAGAAACTGTAACAAATAACGCTTAATCACTTCAAACACCATTACATTACGTCCCTGTATCTCGGCAAACGACTGTCGCCCCTGGTCGTAATCCATCAAATATTTGCGAAAACCATCTTTAATAAGTTGATCAATTAAAACTGTATTTTTCAACCAGTAATCAATATCATCAGACTGTATTTCTTTTCCGGCTTTCCCTTTATAAAGATTTTCAACAGCATCATGAAAAATCAAACCAAAAATGCGGGCATCTGCCTCCTCAGTTATTTCATCAGGCTCTTTTATTCCAACAATCTTTTGATAAAAGAATCGCATTGGACATTCAATATAAATCGAAAGAGCACTGGGTGAAAGAAGCTTTTTGCCATCCGTTGTAAATGAAGACAATCGTTCTTTCACTTCTTCTTTCTTACTAGCTGCCACAACAGGTGGATTAAGAAGAGAAACCTGCCCAGAGAGTGTACGCATATTTATTTTGGCATTAAACTCATACTTAAGCTGATACAAATAACGACTCATCTCATTGGATTTCATTCCCTGTGCTCCGGTTGAATACAATACTTCAACCTTTTTAGCCCGGTGAATAAGACGAAAGAAATAATAAGAGAAAATAGTATCCTGAAACTCTATGGTTGGTAAATCAAATCCAGATCGTAAAGTTGCAGGAATAAAAGTATTTGGAGCCGATGTTCGTGGAAAAACACCTTCGTTCAGATCCAGAATAATCAACTTATCGAAATCCAGAGCACGTGTTTCAAGAATACCCATCACCTGAAGACCAGCCAATGGTTCACCCCTGAATGGTACTGTTTGAAACTCTGCCAGCTTTTTAAACAGGCGTACCCATGTTTTGGTATCAATATCAGCCTGTGCATTTTGCTCCAGTAAATCCTGTAGTCGTATAATACATTTTTGAAGTGCAAAAATAAACTCCTTCTCCAGCACCTTATTTTCGTTGGGTTGTAAGAGTTCATAAACTTTCCCCAAAATATTAATCAAATAGGCCGACAATTCAGATCCAGTGCTAACCTTAACAAAAATGCTTTTAAAAAGCCCGTTAATATGCAAACTATCAGCCTTTACAAAGATGGCATTGTTTTTTACCAATTGTTTATGTAATCGACGCGTATCGGCTTCGGCCAACATTGAAATATATTGCTGTTGCAACAATGGTAAAACATGACGATGATACATCCATACATCACTACCACTTCCTTTTCTGATCTGTTGTTGCAGATTCAATAATAATTCAATCAAACCATAAGCTGGTGTATGATTCAGTGGGTAACCCATGGTCACATTCACCTTATCAACTTTAGGAGGAATACCATGTAAAACAGGCATCAGTAATGTTTCATCAGCCAACACTACAGCCGATTTCATTTCACTCACATATTCTTCATCCAAAAACTGATGAACCGATTTTAACTGTTCGGTAGGATTTGCAACTGCTGTTATAGTAATCTCAGGCCCTTCGGAATTCAATGGCATGCTATAATCCTTGGGTGATGGAAACTGAATCAAGTTTTCTTCAATAAAGAAGCCTGGCCCCCGACGTTTGAATTTTATTTCTTCGTCCTTTTCCATCATCCAGGGCGAATAATCCCAGAAGAAATCAGCCTTTTGCTTTTTTTGCAATTGCTTCATCAAACGATGTTCAGAAGGCGTTAACGCATTGAGTCCAATAAAGATTACTCTCTCCCATTTAATATCAACATCTACGCCAGTTATCAGCTTTTCTGCAATTAAGCGATACACCATTCCTTCGTAGGCCAGGTTATCATTCTGTAATTCTTCGCGATAAGCTTTATAAACCTTTGGAATCTGTTTCCACGCTTCCAGAAAATAATCCTGGTGCTCGGATCTTTTCTTCTGTTCAAATGCTCCCCAAAAGGATTGAATTGCTTCCAGCTGTCTTTCGCTCAAATGTGAAAAGTCGTCATCAAGTTCCTTTAGTGATATTAGATTAGAAAAAAGTTGTTCAACAGAAACCAGGTATTTATCTATATCATCAAAGTCGTTCAGTAACATTTCGCCCCAGGGTAAGAACTCTTCAAAACTGACTTCTTTACCGGTTACTTTCACATAAACCTTGTGTA
Organism: uncultured Carboxylicivirga sp.; assembly: GCF_963674565.1. Taxonomy (NCBI): domain Bacteria; kingdom Pseudomonadati; phylum Bacteroidota; class Bacteroidia; order Marinilabiliales; family Marinilabiliaceae; genus Carboxylicivirga; species uncultured Carboxylicivirga sp. The sequence goes on along the minus strand of NZ_OY771430.1, from coordinate 952,375 downwards.
GAGTGAACAGTAAAGTAATATTATCAGCGACTATTGATGAGGACAAAGAAGCGAATAAGTCGTTAACAGTAATGATCTTTGGCGACCATGTTGGATCCTTAATTAACTGCCTGAGGTAGTTTGTAAAAAAAATACCTGCCCTTTGACTGGGAAACACGAAACAATATTTCGACAAGTCTGTTTTTTGATAATAATAAGAGGCAATAGAGTTGAGGAATCCTGATGTCATAAGTTTATTTGATTTTACCGGATGAAATTAAACATTTGTACTTTAATAAAAACATAACTGGCAGTTATTAGAGTACATTTTAATTAACTTTGGCGCCCCGTAAGCAGAACCTACTGTTCTGAATATTTAATTATAATCAATAGGAAACTAAATTCTTATGGATAAATTCTCTTTCGTTGGCAACAGCAATATAGAAGCCATCGATCAATTATACCAACAGTATAAAAACGATCCTGAATCGGTAGACGAAAGCTATCAAAGATTTTTTCAAGGATTTGACTTCGCTCTCAAAAACTATCAGCAACCAAACGGTTCAGGTCTTGTGGATAAAGAATTTCATGTAATGGAATTAATTCACGCCTACCGTCAACGAGGTCACCTTTTTACCAAAACCAATCCTGTCCGTTCGCGTCGCAAGTACTATCCAACTCTTGACATTGAGAATTTCAAGTTGACTGAGAAAGATCTGGACACAGAGTTCCAGGCTGGCAACGAAATAGGAATAGGTAAGGCTCCACTTAGAAAAATAATTGAACACTTACAACAAACTTATTGTCAGTCGGTGGCTGTGGAATATCTTTACATTCGACATCCCGAAGTAGTCAGCTGGCTAAAGGGTAAGATGGAAATGGTTCGTAATACGCCTCAGTTTAGTGCTGATAAGAAAAGAAAGATTTTTCACCAACTGAATATGGCGGCTGGATTCGAGAATTTTATTCATAGAAAATTTGTAGGGCAAAAGCGATTTTCACTGGAAGGATCAGAGGTTCTTATACCTGGTTTAAGTGCCATCATAAATAAAGGTGCCGAACTGGGTGTAGAAGAAGTGATGATTGGAATGGCTCACCGCGGAAGATTAAATGTGTTAACCAATATACTGCAAAAGCCTTATAAAAATGTATTCAAAGAATTTAATGGAGATGAATACGAAGAAGGCATTTCTCTGGGTGATGTAAAGTATCATTTGGGATATAACAATGAAATAGAAACTGAAACAGGTAAAAAAGTCAAAGTTAACCTGGCTCCCAACCCTTCTCATCTCGAAACAGTTGCTCCAATTATTGAAGGAATTTCACGATCAAAAATCGATCATCAATACAATCAGAATTACGATAAGGTAATACCGGTAGTTATTCATGGAGATGCAGCAATTGCTGCTCAGGGTGTTGCCTACGAGGTGGTACAAATGGCTCAGTTACCGGGATATAAAACAGGAGGAACCATTCATCTTGTTATTAACAACCAGGTTGGTTTTACCACTAATTATCTGGATGCCAGATCATCAACCTATTGTACAGATGTTGGTAAAGTAACCCGATCTCCGGTTTTTCATGTGAATGGTGACGATGTGGAAGCATTGGTATATGCTGTTGAGCTGGCCATTGAATTTCGTCAGAGTTTTAATTCTGATGTATTTATCGATATTCTCTCATATCGAAAATATGGGCATAACGAAGGTGATGAACCACGTTTTACACAGCCAACTCTTTACAAAGCCATTACCAAGCATCCTAATCCTAGGGATATTTACAATTTGAAACTTCAACAGGAAAAAGTAGTTTCGAAGGAAGATGCTCTTAAAGAAGCCGATTTATTTAATCAAAAACTGGAAGACGCGTTAGCTGAATCTAAAGAGATTGATAAGGTTATTATTCAGCGCTTCTTACATGATGATTGGAAAGAATACAATTATTCTACCGACGAAGATTTTGTTGCCTCTCCTGAGACAGGCATTGATAAAGAGAAAGCCCTCTTTTTACTGGAGCGGATTAATCATCTTCCTGATAATAAGAAGTTTTTCAAAAAGCTTGAAAAGATTGTTCAGGACCGAAAATCAATGGTTGTGAATGATAAACTTGATTGGGCTTTGGGTGAACAACTTGCCTATGCTTCATTACTGACTGAAGGGCATCCTGTTCGAATAAGTGGTCAGGATGCAGAACGAGGCACTTTTGCTCACCGCCATGCTGTTATGACTGTAGAAGACAGCGAAGAACGTTATCGTCCATTGCAATTTATTTCTAAAGATCAGGCACCATTTGAAATTTACAATTCGCTTCTCTCGGAGTATGGTGTGATGGGCTTTGAATATGGATATGCATTGGCTAAGCCAGGTGGTTTAACTGTTTGGGAAGCTCAGTTCGGCGATTTTTATAATGTTGCCCAGGTTATCATCGACCAATACATATCTTCAGCCGAAGAAAAATGGGGGTTGATGAATGGATTAGTACTTTATCTGCCTCATGGTTTTGAAGGTCAGGGACCAGAGCATTCAAGTGCCCGTATTGAAAGATTCTTGTCGTTAGCAGCCCGTAACAATATGCAAATTGTTAACTGTACCACTCCAGCTAACTTTTTCCATGTTTTGCGTCGTCAAATCAAGCGAAATTTCAGGGTACCTTTAGTGATATTCACTCCCAAAAGCCTGTTACGTCATCCTAAATGTATTTCTTCTGTTGAGGATTTTACAAAAGAAGGTTTCAAAGAAGTTATTGATGACAATAACGTTGATGTTGACCAGGTAAAAAGAGTTGTTTATTGCTCTGGTAAAATTTATTACGATTTACTTGCGCGCAAAGAAGAACTGGACGCTACTGACATTGCTTTGATCAGAATGGAACAGCTTCATCCATATCCTAAGAAACAAGTTGAGGCAATCAACAAAAAATACAGCAATGCATTATTGCATTTGTGGGTTCAGGAAGAGCCTGAGAATATGGGAGCCTGGTATTACATCCAGCACAAGATGAAAGATGTTGAATTGGTGCCTGTTGCACGTTTATCCAGTGGTAGCCCTGCTACAGGATTGAATGGCCTGCATGTTATTGGTCAGAATGAAATTATCAATAAGGTATTCAAAAACTGTCATTGTGAACGTAAACAGAAATACTGTGGATTGCAATGTGTAGAAGGATTATCAAGAAAAGAAATTCTGAAACAACATAAATATTTTGAAGAACCACCAAGGTTCTCTATCTAAATTATCTGAATAACCCTGTCAGACTAAGGTCTGTAATGATACAAACTTTGAAATATGATAGTTGAAATAAAAGTGCCTACACCAGGAGAATCCATTTCGGAAGTTGAGCTTGCCAGCTGGCTGGTTTCTGATGGTGATATTGTAGCAAAAGATCAGGAATTAGCCGAGATTGAGTCGGATAAAGCAACTCTTGCTTTAATTGCTTCTGAAGCAGGTAAAATTAAAATTTTGATAGAAAGTGGAGAAACAGTGGCTGTTGATTCAGTTGCCTGTTCAATCGACACTGATTTTGCAGGCGAGGCTCCTTCAACTTCCCAGGCCGAACCTTCAAAAGTTGATTCCCTCGAAACAGAAGTAAAGAAGGAGGAAACCGTTAAAGAGTCGGCACAACCCGTTCAGGAAAAACCATCTCAATATGAAAAAGCCAAAGTATCTCCAGTAGCTAAAAAAATGATGGAAGAAGCAGGCTTATCAGTTGATGATGTAATAAATGGTTTAAAGAGAATCTCTTCCAAAGAGGTAGAACTGGCTAAAAATGCACCAACCTCTTTAGATTCAGGAAACAGCAAATCAGCCTTTATTTCATTAGATGCCAGCAGAGAAGCGCAACGTCAAAAAATGACCAGCTTAAGAAAGAAATTAAGTCAGCGTTTAGTTTCTGTAAAAAATGAAACAGCCATGCTTACTACCTTCAATGAGGTAGATATGTCGGCTGTGATGACACTCCGAAAAAAATATCAAAATAAATTTATCGATGCTCATGGTGTAAAACTGGGCTTTATGTCCTTCTTCATTAAGGCGGCTTCACTTGCCCTTAAACATCATCCAATGGTGAATGCAATGATTGATGGTGAAGAAATTGTAATGCCTGAATATCATGATATTTCAGTAGCTGTGCAGACTCCAAAAGGTCTGATGGTTCCGGTTATCAGAAATATTGAAACTTTACAATTACACGATATTGAATTATCCTTAAAGAATATGGCTGCAAAAGCACGAACCGGAAAGATCAGTATTGAAGAAATGAGTGGAGGTACATTTACGGTTACCAATGGTGGTGTTTTTGGTTCAATGCTAAGCACCCCGATAATCAACCCTCCACAGTCGGCTATAATGGGTATGCATAATATTGTTGAACGACCAGTTGCTGTCAACGGCAAAGTTGAGATTCGTCCGATTATGTATCTGGCCCTCTCCTACGATCACAGAATTATAGATGGTAAAGATTCTGTTGGATTTTTAGTTAAAGTGAAAGAAATGATTGAAGATCCGGCCAAACTTTTGCAGGGTGGTTTTAATCCTGAAGAGCTGGTTTTAGGTCTTTAGTAAATTGATAGAAAATAAAAACGGGATCTCAGTAATTGAGATCCCGTTTTCTATATCATAAATCTTAATTATCTGATTCGATCCATCGACTTAATCAATGCTTCATCTTTACCAATTGATCTGATGGCTAAAAAAGTTAATATTAAAGCTACAATTGGGAACACCATCGGTATCTTATAAGATATTTCTGCTGACAGATTCTTTGCCACCTGCGAACCAAGGAAATAAATCATTCCAGTAGTACCCAACAGCAATCCCATATTTAAACCACCTAACCTGATTTGAATTAACCTTTTCTTATATAGAAAAATGTTAATTAATGAAATTAATGTAGTAATGGTAACCAATATAGCTAAGGCAAGAGTTGGTGTGGTTAACTGCTCGCTGTCAGCCAATCCCCTGTATAAAAGAGTATATGAACCGTCATTATTAGCCAGCTCAGCCAATGGTACAAAAAACATGCTTCCTGTTAACAAACCACTGATAAGCAAATAAATTGATTGAATACGTTGTATCATATTTTAATATTTTCTTTTAAGGATGCGAATTTACTATTTAGCTCTTAATACCACAACAAATATAGTTAATGCATTACCTATTGAGAAGATTAACCATTAATTAAAACCAAACTGAGTATATTCAATTTACATTCTTATTTGAGTATGAATAAATAGACAGATGGTATATTTCTACAATTGTAATATATAGTTTACAATTTACTACATTATTCGCAATCTGATCATTTGACGCAAATCTGATTTATTCTATTTATTTGAATAATAATTCAAATAAACCAACTATCTCAATTGTACTAACAGACTGCTGTTCCATCCTTTTTAAATTCATAATTAGTGATGTAAAATAGCTTGTAGTCAGCATATTCATGTTAATTTAATTTTAATTTCTCGATTAATTTTCTATATTTATTACTCAGTATTGTGTCACTTAAAACTTTTCATTATGAGTACAGCGACAATAACATTTAATCAGCTCAGGAGAATCAAAGACAGTCTGCCTGACGGAAGTATCAAGACTATTGCAGAAGAACTGCACCTCGACGTAGAGACTGTAAGAAATTACTTTGGCGGTGCCAACTACGATCGAGGGAGAAGCGTAGGAATTCATATCGAACAAGGACCTGACGGTGGAATTGTGGAACTGGATGATACTACAATATTAGAAATGGCCCGCGACATTATTAGTCATCAAGATAAAATGGCTGAAAGTTAGATGTAATATTCAACTATATATTAAAAAAGCGCCTTTCCGGCGCTTTTTTACTTTCTGTTATTTTATAAATTTCTCTCGATTCTGAAGATTCAATAAACCCCACAATCCTGCTACTAATGAAATTATTGACCATGTACGAATATGCTTGATAACAATATTCGCCCAAACAGCCTCACTCATATCATTGGGCAGTTCAAACGGATTTAAAAACAAATTCCAGGCACTATTCCCTAAAAAAGCCATGGTAAACCAGGCTATTAATCCAATAATTACCACAACTACTGCCGTTCCATTCCCATTTTTTACAATTGTACTAAAAAAGAAACCCATCATTCCGATAAATAGAACCGGTATCATTAATCGTAAGGTCATCTCCCATTTAGGCACATTAATAAGCAAAACGCTACTCAAGGATGCCATAAGAAATACAAACCAGAAAACGATAAAAAATGAAATAGCCAGACGAAACAGCCAAATCTTATACCGGTAGTTCGGAATTCCAAAGAGAATTTCAAGGATGCGGGCATCTTCATCGTTCTGAATACCGTATGATGTTGGAAAGAAAATAAGCAAGAAAGCAGGAAACATTAATTGATAATATACACCCTGAATACTGATACTATCAGAAGCAAATAAATTGATGGAAGTAACCAGTAAATAGAATATCAATGAAGCTCCCAAAAAATAAACGAACTTATTGCCAAAGACCACTTTTAAATTGTATTTCACAAAAGTAATAAAGGTACCGTTCATCCTCTTACTTATATTTTGTTTTAAGTTATTCATTCGCTATAAGTTTAAAAGATTTGAAATTCAAGCAGACAACCTTAGACAGCCTGCTGACCCAATTCCTCATTTTTTAATAACCAGATATAAGCATCCTCAAGCACTGCCTGAACAGGGATAGCCTCTTCGGTGGGCTTTTCTTGAGCCAGACACCGAACCCGTATCTTATCTCCGTCGCGCATATGATGAACGATGGCAAACTTCTTATTTACTTCTTCAAATTGTGAAGCATCAACATCAAAGTGCCATACTTTTCCTTTAGCAATATTAACCATCTCACTTGGAACACCCCAGTATTTGAGATCACCTTTCTTCATAACCGCCACTTGGTTACACGAGCTTGAAATATCCTCGATAATATGCGTTGAAAACAATACCACACGATCGCGACTCAACTCTACCAAGAGGTTACGGAAACGAATTCTTTCGCGAGGATCCAGTCCCGCTGTTGGCTCATCAACCACAAGAATTTTTGGCAAATGAAGCAGAATCATTGCTATACCTATACGTTGTTTCATACCACCGGAAAACGAGCCTATTTTATCATCTTTTCGCTCCCACATATGAACCGATTTCAATACATATTCTAATCGCTCTTTACGCAAGGCATCTTGTTTAATACCTCGTAACATGGCCTGGTAATCCAGAAATTCAAATGCAGACATATTCTCATACGTACCAAATTCCTGAGGTAAATAACCAATCAAGCCTTGTAGTTCTTCTCTTTTTTCAGAAGTATCAAACCCATTGATATAAACCTTTCCGTAACTCTGATCAAGAATACCGCAGATGATTCGCATCAGGGTTGTTTTACCAGCTCCATTAGGTCCCAACAACCCAATCATACCTGTTTTGATATCCAGTGAAACACCTTTCAATGCTTTAAATGGCGTTTTCTCTTTGCCAATCAGAGGTATAACTCTTAACAAGCGATAATAGCTTCTTCGAATTCCGGCAAAACGACCGGTTACCCGTTCAATATTTGTTTTTTCTCTTTTTAGCTTCCTTCCAGAACCTATCAATGCTAATAATCCATACCATATTAATACGATACTAATAGCTGTTGCCAAAGAATCCCAATGAATGTAATAAGCAACTGCACTTGCAATTGGATAGATCCATTTGATGATAAACATAAATCTTTTATCCCACTTTTGAGAAGATTCTGTTTGTCTCTTATTCCTCCAAAGTAAAGCTATTGATTGATAGATAGACTGTAAAATAAAATAATCTAGAATGATAAAGACCAGTCCCATAAATTTGGAATCGAGATACCACCATGTGAAATAGATCATAAAACCCATTAATGGTAATTGCCAAACCAGTTTTTTCAGGCTGTCTTTTAAATTAACATCTTTCTCTGCCAGTAATTCTTTGTGTTTTGCTTCTCGCGACTTCCATTCACGTGTAAATCTTCCATCCCTGTCGTAAACTTTAACCAGGTTACGCACCGTAATGGTCACATTCTCATCCTGAGCAATCAACTCACTATTAGCCATACGTAACGAAGAACGCACAAAATAAACGACAGCCGGCACCCCTGCTATTATCAGAACATAGTATAGTAACTGCCAGGCAAACGAAACATCCGACCAATAATAAACCGCTCCTAAACCAAAAATCCAGCTCAGGAATATAACAAGCTTTAGTTTTAGAGGTAGTGACCTGATCCAATCCAATGAATGTTCAAAACCAAAGGCAAAAGTTGGCATAAATACCAGGGTTAGCAAAGTACTGAAGCTTAAGCCTCCAACCACAGTAATTGCAAAAGGAGCACCTAAAATACTCACATACTCCGATTTACCCATTGCTAAAGGCATCATGGCAATAATGGTGGTAATAGCAGTGATAGTAATCGGGCGAATACGCGATATACCGGCCTGAATCAGAGCACGGGCATATCCATAACCTTCTTTGCGCAATTGTCTTGAATAGTCAATCAACAAAATACCATTATTAACCACTACTCCCAACAAAATTAAAAAGCCAATAAAGCTGTTATAATTCAAGAGTGAATTGCCTGTTAATACCAAAGCAAGCAATGATCCAATAGCTGCCAATGGAACTGAAAACAGCATAACAACAGGTGCTGTAAATGATTCAAATACCGAAGCCAATATCATAAAGATGAGAATCAGTCCCACCAATGCCAGAAATTTATAGTCGGCAAACATATCTTCTTCGTGTATCACATCCACTGAAACAGATGTTGGCAGCGGAACAGTGGCAACCAAATCATCCACCTGCTGACGGGCATCTTCCAGCAAAACTTTAGATTCATTTACCTCATCAGAAAAACGATATCTGACTTCTATTTGTTTTTCCTGATTTACCCTCAAAATTTCAGAGCGACCGGAAGCATAATTGATCTCAGCAAAATCGCGCAAAGGAATAATGGTATTGCTTGATGTGGTGATATTCAACTTTTGCAGCTCTTCCATAGTTTTGGCAGGAATCTCAGTCTGTTCAGGATTATCAAGCGTTTTCATGATAATGTCATAGGTTTCGTTATTCACCTTTAACTGACCACCTGAAGTTACTTCACCCCTGAAGGTAGACAATTCCGACATCACATTCTGAGGAGCCACATTATATAATCCCATCAAATAAGAATCCATGTTCAGATGAACCTCCGGACGATTATTGGAAGTGGAAATATTGACACGTTGCATGTTATCAATATTATTTTCCAGATAATATTTAACATCATTGGCAACCATCAGCATCTGATCATAATCCTCACCTTTAATCACCACTTTCTCTTCCTGTTCGCCCAAACCCAGCATCGTCAGCATTCCTGCACCGGGGTTCGTGCCAAAACCACCACCTCCACCACCAATAGCACTGGTAGATGTTTGAGTAAGACTTATCTCCCCTCCTTCTACATTACTGATGCGTTGTTGAATATCCTGTTTGATTTCAGGAATGGTTCTTTTTGCAACACTTTTATAATCTTCCTGAAGTTTAACCGTCAACGTAGCTTCTTCATCCTGTACACGACTAATCACATCCTGCTTTTCGCCCAATCCTTCCAATCGTTTTTCAACCTCACGCACCACTAAATCCGTGTTGTCAAGAGTTGATCCTGAAGACATATCCACACTGATATTAAATTCCGGGGTTTCAGCCTCGCGAGCTGTTGTCATACTTACTCCAACGGAGATGAGCAACACAGCAAAAAAGATGATAACAACGGTTAAAATAGTAACAGCTGGTTTTCGTAAAGTTGCCTTCAGTAGCAATATGTAATATTGAACAATACGGTTGTGTAAAGAGAGTTTTTCCAGTGCTTCGATCTTATGCTTCATAATACCCGAAAGGAATAAATGACTGAGCATAGGAATCAGCAGCAGTGCTACCAGTAGCGAAACCATAAGTGTTGAAACTATTGAAACACTAATGTGTCGAGCCACCTCGCGAAACATTACATCCTGTGAAAAAACGAATGGCAGAAAAACCGAAATGGTAGTTAAAGTAGCCGCTGCTACTGATCGCCACACCTCTTTGGTTCCCTTGATTACACTTTCGTCGTTGGAGTATTTCCCCTGTGAAGCAATCCGGTAGATATTCTCCATAACTACCACGCTGTTGTCGAGCAACATACCTATTGCCAAAGCCAGTCCAACCAAAGTTAATACATTGATGGATATATCGGCCGCAAAGAAAAAGTTGAAAGCTCCATATACTGATAGTGGAATAGACAGCATAACCATGCCCACCAGAGGAATGTTATTCAGGAATATCCAAAGGATAAACAAGGCCAGGATACCACCCAGGATAGCAAGTTCAATAATGCTATCAAGGTTTTCCTCCATGGTTTCGGCCGAGTTTGTTTCAACCACCAGTTCAATGCCTTTGCTTTTATATTCCTGATTAATTTTATCAATAAGGTTAAGCGTTGTATGAGACAACTCAATCAAATTGACTTGCGAAGCCTTGGCCATTGTGATTGAAACTGTTTCTAGTCCATTCACACGACTATACGAATCTTCCTCTTTTACACCAAAATTAATGGTTGCTATATCCTTTAATAATACGGGTCCGTCAGACTTAACAACTATATTTCTGATTTCATCAATCGAATTATAATCAGCTTCGGCTGTCACATAAAATCGTCTTCCATCTTTAATAACCTCACCGGCAAAAATCTTTTCATTTTGGCCCTGAGTGATCATTTGTTGTATCTGACCCGAAGTAATATTATAGCTATCCAGTACATTCTGATTAAAAATTATTTCAACTGACTTTTGCCGGCCTCCATTAACCTGAACGCTGGAAATACCATCAATACTCTCAAGCTGTTCCAGTAAATCCTGCTCAATAATATTCCGGATTCGGTCAACTCCACCTTCTCCACGCACCTGAATGGTCATAAACTGGTTATTCACCTGTTCCAAATCAGCTTTAATAACTGTTGCCATCATATTATCAGGCATTACAGATGATGAACCTTCAATTTTTTCAACCAGTTTCAGATAGGCATATTTGGTATTGGTCTCTTTAGTGAGATAAACAAAAATAGTTGCACTTCCCGGACTAATACGGGTTTCAATCTTTTCAATTCCTTCCAGAGTACTGATCAATCCCTCAATAGGCACAACTCCCTCCTGCTCCATATGCTTCGGGTCCAGCTGGGTTGTTGCCCTCACGTTGACAAAAAGCATAGGAAACTCTGTATTAGGTATCAATTCGAACGAAAGTTGCTTGTACGAAATGACACCTAACATGGTAAGTGCTACAAAGAGCATGCTGATCAGTACCTTCCTGTTTATTATTATTCTCATTTACAATTTCTTTGGATGATATTGATCAGACATTTTGTTTTCTAACAAATAATCCTTCAAATACATAGTACACACAAGGAATAACTACCAGTGTCAGTAAAGTAGAAGTAATTAATCCTCCGATTACTGCAATGGCCATTGGAGCACGTAATGATGCACTATCACCGAACCCGATTGTTAACGGAACCAATGCCAATATGGTAGTTAAACTGGTCATAAGAATAGGACGTACCCTTTGCTGACCAGCAGCAACAATAGCTTGTTTCAATTCCATCCCCGACCGTTTAAACTGATTGATTGCATCCACGAGAATAATGGAATCATTTACAGCAATACCTCCCAGCATCACAATACCAATGTAGGCCATAATGTTGAATGTTTGTCCCAATAAGAAAAACGCCCATACAGCTCCAACACCTGCAAGAGGTATGGTTAACAGGATGGTAAATGGATGAATCAACGATTCAAACTGCGATGCCATCACCATATAAACCAATATAATGGATAATATCAAAGCAAACTGAAGACTTCCAAAAGCTTCTTTCCTCTTTTGTTCCTGACCTAATACGCTTATGGATGAAGTACTAGGCGCATCCAATTCTTTTATATTGGTTTCTATCTCTTTCACTAAATGGTCAAAAGGCTTCTCATCAGTTACCATGGCTGTAATTTTTGCCACTCTCTTCTGATTATTTCTAATTAACTCACGAGGAGCCTGTCCTATTGAAATAGTTGCTACCTCTGAAAGTAATACTTCCAGATCACCTGTTGAAACTTTTAAATCTTTTAGCTGTTCCAGCCTGACTTTTGGCGTTTCGAGCATGATACCTGTCAATTCACCTTTCAGCTCCATGGTTCCTCCATCACGAGCCGATAGATAATTAGAAACACTTGACATGATACTGCTTACATCCAGTCCAAAAATTCCTGCCCTCACACGATCAATAACGACATTTACTTCAGGAGCTCCGTCTTCAAACGAACTTTTAACATTGTAAACATCATCATCATCACGTATCAGTTCAGTTACCTTCTGAGCTGTCTCTTCGAGGTTATCAGAATTTTCATCCGCCACCTGAATCAACAAAGGTGCTTCATCGGTTCCCAACATGGTTTGTAGAGCCGACTGGTCCTGAACATATCTTAGTTCAACACCTTGTATACCATCAAAAAGTGTATTGAGATGGGTCACCAAATCATTAAAAGCAATATGAACATCCTCGTGCAGCATGAGTTTAAGATATCCGGTATTTTCACCTTGTTCGGTAGAAGATGTTGTTTCACTTGATTCCGGCCCCGCATGTGAATAAATACTTTCCAGCTTGTCGTCAAACGAAGCTTTCACCATCTCTTCCATTCGAAGTAAAGTAGCATCAGTTCTTTCCAGCGCTGTTCCTGCAGGCAAAACCGTCTCGATAGTTACTTCACTCGATTGGGTCTCAGGCATAAATTCGCTTCCAACCATTGGAATAAGAAGAACTGTTAATGCCACCAGTACAACAGCCCCAATAATTACAATAATTCTGCGTTCAAGAACACCCTGTAAAAACCGACCATATACCTTAAATCCAGCATCTTGTTGTACAACTTTAATCTTTTTATTCTTTTTTGGTCTTAAGAATACATTACTCATCACCGGAATAACCAGCAATGCCACAACCAGCGACGATAAAAGTGAAAATGCAACCGTCCATGCCTGATCTTTAAACAACTCACCTGACGCACCATGTATATAAACGATTGGTAAAAACACAACAATTGTTGTAAGTGTTGATGCAATTAAAGCTCCAGACACTTCACTTGTTCCTTCAATTGCCGCTTCTTTTAAAGGTATGCCTTGTTCAAGTTTTCTGAAGATATTTTCTACCACAACAATGGCATTATCCACCAACATACCTGCACCCAAAGCCAAACCTCCAAGTGTCATAATATTTAAGGTAAGACCATTAAAATACATCAGATTGAAGGTGGCAATAATAGATATCGGGATAGCCAGACTTACAATTAATGTAACACCAAATCGTCTTAGGAAAATAAAGAGAATAAAAACTGCGAATATAATACCAATTAATGCACTTTCTTGTACTTCGCCAATTGCACTTTGTATGAATTTACCCTGATTATTAATAACAACAAGCTCATATGATGGCAAACGTTTCTGGATTGAAGCAAAAGCTTCTTCAAGTTTCTCAACAGCCTCAACTGTATTAAATCTTGTCTCTTTATAAACAGAAATACCAAGGCATCTTTCACCATTCAAACGAACAATTGTTTCCGGTTCCTGATTCTGAAATCTTACCGAAGCTACATCTTTCAATAGTATAGCTGCAGTTGATGATGATGTAGTTGTAGCAGTATTGGTGCTTGCTGTACTTGTTGATGATTCAGTTGTTTTTACAACCAAATTCTGAACATCTTCCAAATCGGTTAAGGCACTTAAACCTTTTATAATATAGTTCTGGCCCATTTCTTCGATGGAACCACCTGAAACATTCTGATTGAAGCTGGTGATGGTACTTAATACCGAAGACATAGTTAAACTATTAACTTCAAGCAAACCTGGATCAACCACCACCAGTACCTGAGCTTCTTCATCGCCTGATATTCGCACATCGGCAATACCTTCAACGCGAATTAACTCATTACGGATATAATTCTCTGCCACTTTTCGCAGCTCATTCATATCTGTAATTTCTTCGTTTTTGAAAGCGGCTTTTATAACCGGGGAAGCATTTGGATCAAAACGAGTGATATTTAATTCATCAATATCGTCGTTCTGGCTAACCGTTGTTAATGCTTTCTGAAGGTCGATAAATGCTTCATCGATATCCTTACTCCAATCATATTCAACTGTAATAACAGCAGAACCAACCCTGCTGACTGATGATACATTTATTACACCACTCTGACGAACAGACAATGCTTCTATCTGTTCAACAAAGCGTTTTTCAATCTCTTCCGGCGATCGTTCTCCAGCATCCAATTCAACATAGATACGGGGATTTTGCATTTCCGGAAACAAATCCGTGCCCAAACGCGACAATGAAATAACTCCCAGTAAAATGGTGGCGAGTACAATCATGGCAACCGTGACCGGATAATTAACTGAGAATCGTGAAATGGCTCTCATAGATAAATTTTAGCAGGTTACTTTTTAACGATGTTAATCTTAGAACGATTTCTCAAGGTCTCAAAGCCTTTCACAATCAGTCGGTCATTCTCTTTTAATTCTTTTCCGATAACTTCCACCTCAGTTAAAGTTTCAATTCCAGTTCGGATATATATTTTTTCGGCAACCTCTTTTTTAGCCACATAAACCAGCTTTCGGTTTCCTTCGGTCAGAATCACATCTTTAGGAATTACAAGGGCACTATCGCGATGATCAACAACGATCTCAGCTTTAACAAACATTCCAGGTTTTAATAAACCTTGTTCATTGGTAACGTTAATACGCCCTTTAAAAGTTCTTGCATCTACATCAATTGCCGGCGAAAGCTCAGAAATCTGACCTTTTAATGTATCGTTGGGTAAAGCATAATTCATGATGTTTACCGGCTGTCCCATTTGAACATTACCCATCAAATTTTCAGGCATACTCAAATCCATAACCATTGTTGTGTATTCCATCATTCCTAATATCTCAGTACCACTTTCAATTCTTACTCCAGGTGAGAAATATGGCAAATTGGTAATGGTGCCTGTAAACGGCGCTCTGATTTCCATTTTAGCCAATGATATTTCAGCATTCTCAAAGGTTTGTTTTGATGTCAACAATGTTTGCTCAGAACTTACCAGCTCACGAAGGGTAACACCACCCTTTTCATACAAAGCCTTTTGTTTTGTATATTCCATTTCTGAAATTTCCATTTCAAGCTTTGCACCCTCTACATTGGCATTATTCTCATATTCCTTATCTTCAAGCTTGATAATAAGATCACCTTTTTTAACCTTATCGCCCATCTTATATTTTTTACCTGTTGCCGGATTTATCTGCAACAAGTAATTTCCAGCCATTTCGGAACTAATTGCAATTTGCATGGCAGGAGTAATAGAACCCGTAGTTACCAATGTTTGCTCAATGGGTTTAAATTTTACTTCTTCCACTGATACATTTACTGCCACATCAGTATCAAAACTGGTGGCTTGATTTCCGCATGATGACAGAGCTGCAAGAACTGCCATGCTTACTATTGTATATTGTAATATTTTCATCGATTTTGTTTTAGGCTTATTGTAGGGTTTCGTATTTGATAACATCCGGCATTATATTTCTTTGATTTTCAAAATCAAATAGCGTTTGAAGTTTCATATTTAATAACTCCAGCTTATAGTTGATAAGCGCATCAATCTTATCATTTTTAGCCTGAGTCAACTGATTTTGCACCAGATTTAAATCCATACTGGTTAAATCGCCATTCTGATATTTCTCCAGGTTGATTTCATAAGTTAATTGAGCATTTTCCTCATTTTTTTTGGCGATATCTATCTGTTTCAGATAGTTTTTTAAATTTCTTTCAATCTGACGAACCGTTAGAACAATATTCTTTTTTTGGTCTGTAAGATTATACTCGTTAGTTTCCTGTGCCAGTTGAGCAGCCTTCATTCTTGCTTTCTTTTCTCCCCAATCCCAAAGTGGTACTTCTAAACTAAACTGTACATCCTGATTGTCATTTCTATTTGTTTTGTCATATATATTTGGCAACTTTTCTGCATTACCAAACAGTCCTACCTGAACGGCTAAATTTCCTTTGAATTCGTTGGTGGCGTTAGTAGTTATGATGTCAAACAATCCCATTTCAATATCAATCTGACGTTGGCGAATCTCCATCCTGTTCTCCAAAGCAAAATCAACCGCTTTTTGCAATTCAATATCGATGGGTAAAACAGAAACTTCAGCAATCACCATTATCTCTTCCGAAAAGTCCATTCCCAGCATTTGCTTAAAGTTGTCTTTTATGTTTTCAAGATTCACTTCGTTATTTTGAACGGTTGATTCACTTGATAACATATCTAACTCTGCCTGCAACTCTTCTTCCTTTGCAGTTAAACCAGCTTCAACTTTGTTTTTTATAATTTCGAAACTTTTTCGTCTGTTGGCCAATTCCTCCCGTGACGTAATCAACTCCATCTGAGCCTGATAGATCTGGTAGAAATACTGCGTAATTTGCTTTTCTACATTTAAGGCTTGCAAAGCATAATCCAATTGAGAATTTTCGTAATTAAACTCAATTTTCTTATACTCCATTTTACGCGTGTTATATGTAAAAAGAGGTTGCTCTAAACGTAAATTTAAACTATTGGTAAAACCGGTAAAAGGATCGTAATTAGGATCATCACGTTTATTGGTTTGCCAGCCAAAATCGTTACTCAGTGAAACGACTCCATCAGTTAATAAAATAGGTTGGCTTACACTAAATGTACCGGAAGATGTAAAATTTTCATCATGATACCAGCTCTGAGTGGCCTGGTAATAATTCCTGCTATTGCTATATTGAAAAGGCGAAAGATCTAGTCTGAAATTAGATTTCAGCGATGCCTTCTGGGCATTCAACAATTCCCTGTAACGTTCCAGATTATAGCGGGCCCTCACTATATCCGGACTTTGTTTTAATGCTTCTTCCACCGATTGCTGGAGTGTAATCAGACGCTGAGCCTGATTCTGTTGCACTGCCAACAAAACAAAAAGCACAATCATTCCAAGTAACCTTTTATTCATTAGTTTATGATTAAGTTTAATTTATTTCTTTACCCATTTAACTGCATCAGCTATAACATAATCACTGTTTGTCTGATCCGAAAGTTTGATCGTTGTTGGTCCTTCTGAGAAATAATAATCACCAAGCGATAGCCACCCATTATTATCCTGAGTAACTTTCAATTCAACTTCTTCTTCACCATCATCATGCTGAACTGTATAATGAAAATCTCTTTCATACCCTCGCTGACCTCCACCCGGGCCGCCTCTGAATCGATCTCTGATGTTTGGAACATAAACATATACTTCATAACTGCCCGGAGCTTTAATTTGCCCTGTCCAGCTAACATATCCTTCACCAGAACCTTTGCGTTTATAATATCCCGATTTCAGAAATTTGCCAAAAAACTCCTGTCCTGCAACAGGTTGCCATTTGATAGGCGTATTCCAGAATCGGATTCTTCCGTATGTTTCACTGTTATCATCTTCTTCATTCTGTCGGCTCAACCACCAATCCTTTATGGTTCTGCTTTCACCAGTATTAACAAACTGACAACCTTCATCTTCGTTGTCAACAATTACCTCGAAATCCTCAGCATATTTTAGTTTTTTGGTCGATGGCCTTTTACCTTCGAAGAAATCAACCACTCGCTGATCTTTGATTACATCATTAATATCCAGTCTCTGATCTGAAGGAATATTCTTGGCCAAATATGTATTAACAGTTACATCCCTGGGTACTTCATCCAAAACAAAACCTATATCAACAGTTTCATCCTTTTGAATTAAAAAGCTTTTGGCATTGGATGTCTGATCCATTGAAAATTCTGAACGGAACCGGCCACGACCACCTCGCCTTTCGCCTTCACGAATAGTAAAACCGACAATACCATCGATATCACCTTTATTGGCAACTGCAACTTTAACGAAATACCTGATTCTGTTACCTTCTTTTATTTCCCAAACATCAACATTACTAAACATGAAAGCCGGAGAATCTTCATCTTTCAGCCAATTCGAATACAACTCACTAAAATCATTTTGAGCCAGTTGATTCATATAAGGTGTAAATTCTTCAATGCTCAAATTCTGGAATTGACTTTCTTCAATAATGTCATTTAATTGTCTGTCAAAAGAAACTGCATCAGAATTTACCTTAAAGCTTGAAAGTAATTGATTTCCTTTCGAAGCGAAGATATTACCCAATACATTAACCTCTTCTTCTTCAATTAATTTAGTCAGACTTCGATCTTTTAGTTTCAGAATTACTTCATCATTGGTTGATAATCCACCAAATCCTCCGGGAGGTCCACTTGTACTTAAACGTTCGTGCAAATAATTCTCTAACGCGATGGTTAACAAAGGATAACCTTCTTCTTCTACAGAGTTAGTATAAGTATAATAAAGTGGGAATATCTGATACCTTCCCCAGTTTTCAACACTTCGTTCACCCGTTTGCTGTCTTCCAAAAAAGAAACGACGAGGCCTAATAAAATTATCACCCAGATAATTCTTAAACATCTCAATCTGAATATCTCTTTCCGACATTTCTTCATTTCGTTCTTTGGCTCTTTGATCAATTCTTCTTTTTTGATTAGATAAATCATTTTGCCAGTTACCCCCACCACTTTCAGGAAAGAAAACCATCTCAGGCATGACTTCTTCAGTAGATAAAGACCAGTTTCGCAAGTAACTGTAAAAATTAATAGGCGATTCAACGATAGATAATTTTTTAAACGGATAATTAATCGCCAGTTGTCGTTCGAAATCATCTTTCATGCTCTTAATCAGAACAGATGCAGTATCTCCCAATTCAGTAAAATAAGGCTTGAAGAAAGTATGTTTTGAGTGATAATAGAGACTAAACTCAACACTATCAACCAGTGTACTCATCTTCTCAAAATTACCTATTACCACACTATGTGCATTTAAAGCCTGCTGTGGGCTGAATTGCCAGATACCATCATTCATTTGATTTGATTCTCCCTGCGAAATAACTTTTAAATCTGGTTCTGACTCTACTTTTAAGTCCATTTTTACAAATGGATAACGAGTCCAATATAACTTAGAGGCAACAACCGGATACCAGTTTGCTTCTCGGGTTAATAACACATAATCCTTTTCGATAAAACTGAATTGCTTATTGGCAACTATCGGATCAAGGCGATTCAACGATAATAATGTTTCATCACTTACTTCCGGAAACATTACCATATCATTTATGACACCCTTGTATTTCAGTTCTAGAGTAAAACTCTCTTTATCAATTGTATTTTTATTGATGGTAATTAAATGAGCCAATCTTTCAAAATCAACATTAGTTCCATCTATGGAAATTTCAAAAACTTTCAAGCCTGGGTTAAGTGCTAATACTAGATCCCCAGATTTTCCATCTTCTCTGGTTACATTAATCTTTGTTTCTACAATAATTTTTTCACCTTCGTGTTTCAGATCAACTTTATAATCATTAATCTGATATGGAGTAGATTTTAATTTTTGGTTGAGTTGACTTACCTCTGCTCTTAAATTTTGGTTTGCGTTATCTCCCATTGCCTTTAATGACATCATGGCCATTGCCCCGACTCCTGTTATTAATAATCCTGCTATTAATATTGATTTGGAAAATTTTTGTTGTTCCAGACGAGGAAGTCTCCATACAGTTGCCAGAATAAAAAAGATACCCAACAGCAAAAAGGCTGATCGAACAAGGATAAGGTCTGTTTCATTTCCAAATCCGGTAAAATCGGAGCGCATAAATGGCATGAAAAATCCGAGAAAATCAACTAGCCCATAGAATTTATTTTGTAGATAGAATAATGACAAAGCTACCAGACCAAGTAAAACAACAAAGGTAATCGCCTGATTTCGTATTAATGTCATTGCAAAAAACGACAACCCCAGAATGAACAGTAATGTTGGTAAAGATACCAGCAATGGGTAAATAACATAGGAACTCCAATTAACAGTGGTTTCACTTCCAATTATTGAAAAAAGAATTCCGATTGCCAGCACAATCGCATTTAAAACAAAAAACACTTTCAGAATCCCTAATGTCTTTCCGATTACATAATCAATATTTGACATATTTCTTACATAAAAGGCTTCTGTTGTGTCCAGTTTTTTATCTCTGCCAAGAAAATCGGCCGATAGAAATATGGCTATTATCGATTGGGCAATATTTAAGATCCAGATATTGAAATAAGGAACCGCTGAAGGTAAGACACGTCCTGGCCAGCTACCATCTCCGAGGCCTGCAACAGCAAACATATTAAACATCAATAGAAAAACGATTGCAATGGCTGAGAATATTCTAAAAAACCAACTTCTTAATAAAGTTTTTGACTCAAAACGAGCTATGGTTCTGACATTAAATAATGAAATCATGTTTAATCTTTTTGGGTTTTGGCAAGGTATTCCATAAAATAAACATAGGCATGCTCAAGGTTTGGCTGCACCTCAGTTGCCTTCCATCCATTCAGCTTATCTGCTACAAATTCAACTTCATAACCTGCGGGATCGGGAATAGAAGTAATAACCGGATAAGCTTCACTGATATGTTTCATTTCATCAAAAGTGACGGAAGTTTTGAAGACATGACCTTCACTCTTTTTCACGAAATCTTCAGGAGAACCGTTAAAATGTACTTCACCGGCATTTAGCAAAGCCATTTGACTACATGTTGAAGAAATATCACCTACAATATGGGTGGACAGTATAATAATAACTTCTTTTTGACTCAGGTTTGAGAGAATATTACGAAACCGGATTCTTTCTTCCGGATCAAGCCCCGTTGTTGGCTCATCAACAATGATAATTTTCGGATCACCAATCAATGCCTGAGCAATACCCAGCCTTCGTTTCATACCACCTGATAATTTATTGGCAAAACGATTTCGTACATCAAACAACCCAACCTGCTCCAATAAATCATCCACTGCAGATAAACGTTGCTTTTTATTCTTTATTCCGGCCAGAGATGCTGCATAGTCAAGAAATTCCCAGGTTCTTAACTTTGCAAAAAAACGAAAATCCTGTGGTAAGTAACCCAGGTATGAACGAACTTCCTGACGGTTCTTAGACAATGGTTTACCATTTACAAACACCTCGCCATGGGTAGGTTTTTGCAAGGTTACCAGTATTCTCATTAATGTTGATTTTCCGGCTCCGTTGGGTCCCAACAGTCCAAACATTCCGGAATTAATTTCTAGGTCAACTCGGTTAAGGGCTCTGAAGTCATTTTTATATACCTGACTCAGATCTTTGATTTCTATCTTCAAGGCTTTTTGATTTAGGTATCCTTTTTAATAACAAAAAACGTACTACACATTATAGCACATTAATATACTGTAATTTAATTATATTTTTTACTTAAAAAGGTGTACGATTTTGATACAGTCTGTTCGTAAACGAACATTCAGGACAATCGCTGTTATTATGACGTCACAATAACTTTCATTCCTTCGCTTAAAATGCTATTTTTTTTATTTTTTAAATTTTTTAAAAGTAACGACTAAAAAATAAGAAAGAGCTGCCTGTTACGTATACAGACAGCTCTTTTACCAATTTATTAAACAAATCTAGAATCTTCCATGTCTTCCTCTTCCACCCAGAGGCCTGCTATCAAATGCAATTTTTTGTTCATCGGTAAGTTGACTTCTCACTTCCATTCTGTGATCAGCTTTAATTTGCGCCATTTGCAATCTAACTTCAGATTGTTCATTAATCAACTTGTCAACTTGTTTTAGGTCAATATTCTTACCAGTTGTTTTAGTCTTCAACTGAGCATCCAGTTCATTAAGTTTGTTTTTAAGACCTTGCTCTTTCTCTAACATTTGTAGTCGTGACTTGTCCATAAATTCCTTCTGTGCATCAGTTAAATCTAATGAATAAAGTCCTTTGCCATTTCCTTGTCCTTTACCAAGACCCTGACCATCACCATAACCTCTTCCTCTCTGACCCTGGCCTCTTCCTAATCTTTGTCCATCACCACGTTTTCCTTGACCTTGGCCATATCCCTGACCAGGTTGAGTGCAGGCTAATCCTTTTCCCTGTCCTTTACCAAAGCCTTGTCCATTTCCATAACCTCTACCATTCTGGCCCAGTCTTTGTCCACCTTGGTGCATGCCTCCTTTATTACGGGAATCAAATACAATAACCTGCTCGTCAGTCATATTTGCTTTAACATCCTGAAAATGTCTCACTCTTTCTTTTTGCAACTTTGTCTGAATTGAATTTATTGAAGCCAGACAATCATACAATGCCTTTTTGTCAACCGGATTTGTTGTTTCCAAAGTATGTTTTTTTGCCATTAATTCATTTAATTGATTGTGGTCAGCCTGAGTTTGCTTGTAAAACTCAACTCTTAATTCATCCAGCTTATCTTTTTGTTCTTGAGTTAAATCGTCTTGTAAAATACAATCCTGTCTATTATTACCTTGTCTTCGTTGCGCATGGGTTGTTGTCGATACGGCAACTATAGCTAATGCTACAAACCCCATAATTAATTTAGTTTTCATCGTATTAAAATCTTTAGTTAATTGATATAGTTATCCTATTAAGCTAAATCACTCACCTAGCTCTTACATGTAATTCAATAAGTTATATGATTTCGGACTTATTTAACGAGGCCCCATACCTCGTCTGCCTCTTCTGCCTTTTGGTTGATCCATCCAATGACGGAATGTATCATCCAACTTTAGCCTTTGTTCTTCATTTCGGCAAACAGCTCTTACCTTTTTGTAATGGTTAAAATTCAGAAATTCAATTCTTTTCTGTAATTCTGCAATATCATTAATACTCTTCTTCACAATGGCAGAATCACTGGTTCCGGAAAAAGTCTGATTCATTAATTGTTCTTTGAGACTATCAATTTGATGTTGATAACTTATAACCTGCTGTATGTGTTCATTTCTTAATCGCTCAAACTCTGCAAACTGAACAGTATCCAAATCCAACTTCCTAATAAACTGCTGTTTCCATTGTTCTTTTGCCTTTTCTCTGTCGCTATTTTTAACAATTCCTGAATTATTATTATTGCCAGAGTTGGTTAACCACAAGGATAGCACTACCAGGTTACCTACAAAAAACACCGCCAGAATAATCCAACATATTTTACAACTCCTGCTCATAATTAATTAGTTTTATCGGCAGATGCCAAAAGTTCAATATCATAATAAACTGACCAATGACTATTTTCATTGGATTCGAATGTACTTGCCCACTCTTCAATTACCTGACTCTCGGCAGAACTATTTATTTTTTTAAGAACCAACGTTAAATTTCCAATTAACATTATAAAAGCAAGTGATGCTGCAATATTTACCATATATTTAAGATAGGGCTTTGAAGGCGAAACTTTTTCAACTTTATTCATCACCTTATCCACAAAGTCAACACTTATATTCATTTT
This sequence comes from uncultured Carboxylicivirga sp., assembly GCF_963674565.1. NCBI lineage: Bacteria > Pseudomonadati > Bacteroidota > Bacteroidia > Marinilabiliales > Marinilabiliaceae > Carboxylicivirga > uncultured Carboxylicivirga sp. The sequence continues at coordinate 928,936 of NZ_OY771430.1, read as the reverse complement.
AACATCGAATAATGGTGTTTCAATGATGGAATCAATTTGCTTACTATATTTATTAAAATCTTTCATGTTCGTCCTTTCATTTTATTTGACGTCGTCATGTAAAACTTCCTGCGTTTTTTAAAAAATTTCTTCTTTTTGAAACAGTAGAATTTCTTTTAGTTTCTTTTTTGCTCTTACTAAAAGCGACTCAACAGAACCTTCAGAAACACCCATTACATCGGCTACTTCTTTTTGAGGCAGCTCATCCAATTTTGATAAGGTTAAAGCCACCCTCTGTCTTTCTGGTAATTTATCCATTGCTTTGAGCAAAACCTTTCTTCTCTCTTCTGCCTCTATGTCTTCCGAGGCATCCTCTGCTTCAGCAACCGATAAATTAGCCATCTCATCATTATCTATCGATGTTAACAAACCATATCCCCGTTTTTTACGTTTCTTCTGACGTAAGTAATCCAATGATTTATTAACCGCCAAACGATACAACCATGTCGACAGACTCGATTCTTCGCGATAATTTGAGATAGATTTAAAAACTTCAATAAAAACTTCCTGTGCAACATCCTCAGCATCTTCCAGCTGATTGACAAAGGACATACAGATATGTATCACCCTTCGATGATGGACAGATACCAACTGCCTAAAGGCATCTTTATTGCCCTCTTTTACCTGCTTGACTAATAGTTTGTCCTCAATCATTATTAAATCTCTAATGCTTTGACGATCTTCTTAAATTTATCCTTCGTTTCAACCTATAAATTTACAACATTAATAATGTTTACACATCAATTGGCCAAAAGCACTATCCTATAATGATAATTATATAGTAAATAATTTAGTATATTTAAAAAAAATCGAGGCATTAATCAATTCACCCTAAATGATGTGCAGCAAAAAAGTTTTATACTTTTATTTATTGCTTTTTACAATACTTTCTCACTCTATTTCAAGCTATGCTGATGAGCTCAATGAGATAGTAGTACTAAGTTCATATCACATAGGTTTTAAATGGACATCCGATATTGACAATGCAATCATCAAGTATTTTGAAAAAGATGAGTCAACCAGACTTTATCATGAGTTTATGGATAGTAAACGATTCCAGGATTCTGAATATTTCGATCTATTAAAACAAACCTATCAGCAAAAGTTCAAATATCACAAAATCAATGGTGTAATATGCTCTGATAACAAAGCTTTTGAGTTTTTTATCGAAAACGGCACTGCTATCTGGGGTGATGTACCTGCTGTTTTTTGCGGAGTAAATAATATTGAAGATTATTCCCATTTAATTGACTCAACCAAACATGCAGTTGTACTCGAGAAATTAGATATTTTTGGTACAATTGATTTAATAACACAACTTCAACCTGATATTCAAGAAATAATTGCCATTTCCGACCAAACATTATCCGGAAAAATATTCACACTTCAATTTATCGATGGGATAACACCCTTTTCCAATAACATCTCATACAAAACATTAGACGCTTCCAATCCCAAACTTTTAAAAGAACAATTGGAAAATACAGATCCTACAGGAAAAGCAATTTATTTATTAAGTCTTTATACCAATAGAAATGGTATTGCTAATGAAATGATGAAAGAAAGCCAGTATTTTTTTAGCAATGTTAACATACCTGTTTATAGTAACTGGGATTTCTTAATGCCTAATTGCATTGTTGGAGGTAAAATTCTAAAAGGTTCAGATCAGGGAACTCTTGCCGCTGAATTGATTATGAAATTAATTAAAGGACAAAAGACCCCACTTTATACGACCCCTAAACAGAGGTATATATTTGATCAGGCCAAACTTGACTATTACAACCTGAAAGTACCTGAAACCATTGCAAACTATCAAATTATCAATCAACCTCACAGCTTTATTTCTGAGTTTAAGCAAGAGCTATTATTTCTTCTGATCATACTATTAACACTTCTTTTTGTAATTACAATTTTAGTTTCCGATATGATTAAGCGTAAGAAAATTGAGCTTGATCTGATTAAAAGTGAGAAACGATTGGAATTAGCTGTAGATGGAGCCAACGAAGGACTTTGGGATATCGATTACAACTCAAAAGAGGCTTACTTTAATGAGCGTTTTGCAATCTTACTTGGATATACTTCAACAGAGGAATTAAATCTGACTTTTGATAACTGGATTCAGAATATTCATCCAGAAGACATTAACAACCTGCAACAATCATATAACAAGCATAAAAAAGGTTTAGATGATGCTTTTAGATGTGAAGTCAGAATAAAAAATAAAAAGGAAGAATATAATTGGTTTTCAATTCTGGGAAGAATAACCGAACACTTCAATAATGAACCTCACAGAATAACCGGTATTATTCAAAACATAAACCAGCAAAAAATATTTGAACAGGAGTTAAGACAGGCAAAAGAAAAAGCAGAAGAAAGCGATCGGCTAAAATCATCATTCTTAGCAAATATGTCGCACGAAATCCGAACTCCAATGAACGCTATTCTGGGCTTTACCGACTTAATTCTTGAGAATAATCTCAATGAAGATGAAAGAAACGAATACCTGGCTCTTGTTAAGAAGAGTGGAGAAAATTTGCTAACACTTATTAATGATATTATAGACATAAGTAAAATTGAATCAGGCCAAATGAAAATCAATTTTCAAATGACTGATTTACATCAAATGTTTAAAGAGCTGCAATCCTTAGCAAATTCATTAATCATTTCGCTAAATAAACCAATTGACTTTAAAATATCTGTTGAAAATATTGATCAACCATTTTTTGTAAAAACAGATCAATTGCGTTTGTATCAAATCTTATTAAACCTGGTGTCCAATGCTATTAAATTTACCGAGAATGGTTTTATAGAAATATCATACACTGAAAATAAGTCGGATAACATTGAAATATCTGTTAGAGACACAGGACCTGGCATTTCAGATAATGATAAGAAAATCATATTCGACAGATTTCGACAAATAGATGAATCAACGATCAAAAAACATGGTGGTACTGGCTTAGGGTTATCCATAACAAAAAGTCTTACAGAATTAATGAATGGAACCATTAGCGTAAAATCTCCAACTGGCGGAGGTGCTGAATTCATTGTAGCTTTACCTTGTTTGGTATCTGAAACGGTTAGTTTATCCAACAATTAAATCCAGACTCAAAATCCATTTAAGAATTTCAACTTATTATTAAATTTGCACAAAGATTAATTATATGGAACTTTTTTACGATCCCAATTTCAAGGGTGACGGTATTCTTTGTGAGTCTGAAAGTAAGCATTGCATTAATGTTTTACGACACAAAGCAGGCGATAATATTACGATAGCTAATGGTAAAGGTCAGTATTACGAAGGTACAATCATTGATGCACATCCTAAAAAATGTAAGATTGGATCTGTAAAAACAATCAATCATAAAGAGCCTGAATTTAAGGTTCATTTAGCTGTTGCTCCTACCAAAAGCATGGATCGTTTTGAATGGTTAATCGAAAAAGCGGTTGAATTGGGTGTTGATGAAATAACACCATTACTTTGTTCTCATTCTGAAAGAAAGAAATTAAGAATAGATAGAATAGAACGAATTGCTGTATCAGCAATGAAACAATCATTGAAAGCTTTTATGCCAAAAGTGAATGAACTTACATCCTTCACTGAATTCATTGAATCAACTGTAGCATCACAAACTTACCTGGCTCATTGCTATGATGAGCAAAAGCAACTTCTTAAAAATACCTATAAATTAAATTCGGATGCTGTACTATGTATTGGTCCGGAAGGTGATTTTTCACCTGAAGAAGTTAATATGGCAAAAAACAAAGGATGTCATATGGTATCACTTGGTACAAGCCGGCTTCGCACTGAAACAGCAGGATTAGCAGCCTGTCACACTATTCACCTCTTAAACGAATAAACCAACTTAGTTGATGTATTCACTAAGGAAATGACTCTCCATATAATTTTTGAATTCCCTTGTCATCGTTTTGGCAAGATCACCCAGCATACATGATCCGATCACACAGGTTCGTTTATCTCCGGGACAACTATGTATTGCTATTTTACCTTCAATGGCCTCATAGATTTGAAGCAATGATAATTTTTCAGGATCACATTTTAAAACAAAACCACCACTTGGTCCACGGTTAGAGCTTACAAAATCTTCTTTTGCCAAACGCTGCATTACCTTAGCTACATGATGTTTTGAACTTTCAATAGCTTCTGAAATCTGATTCACATTTAGTTTAACTTCACTCCTGGCTATTAAAACCATTGAATGTAATGCAATTGAGGCCGCTTCTGATAATGTTACAATTTTTGACATGATATATTTAAACAGCTATTGAATACTTAAATAACTTTATTGCCGCTAAAGTATAAAAAAACCCGTAACATGTTGTTACGGGTTTAATTTTATTGTTGAACTATGCTTGTTCGTATTGTAATGTTTTGGTTGTAATATCACAAACTTCAGATGGTCCGAAGTATTGGATTGGACCTGGGTAAACATATTTAGTGTTGATAGCCCAGTCTTCTCTTTGCTCTACAAATTTCTTATAAGGAGCTCCGCCAAGACGAACCAAAGCTTTTTGAATTACAGGCTTCATAGCACCATGACGTTTCTCCATGTTCATCATCATGGTTACAGGTACACCACCTGCAATCCACTCGTCTGAAGAAGCAGTAAGGTTACGTACAGAAGCCATATAACCAGTTTTACCTTCAGCAATTAAAACAGAAGCTGTTGTTCCTAAAGAATAGCAATAATCAGCATCGAAATTTGAAGGAGCAGCACAACGACCTTCGTATCCGAAGAAGTGAGCCTGACCACTAAATTTACCAACAAATTTGCCTTCTTTCTTCCAACCTTTCAATTTAGCTTTAACCATATCGATCAACATTTTTTCAGTTTCAATCAATGATACCTGAACGTTTCCGTGTGGATCACGATCAGCCATCAACTGGTTAGCAATTGAATTAGGTAGAGATACAAATACTTCACGAGAATCTGCAGAAAGTAATTCAGCTACAAAATCACGTTTATCTTTGTTTCCTTCTAAGGCATTAACTTTTTCTTCGTTGTGAGCTAATAAATCGTTTAACTCAGCAATCAATGCTTTCATAGCAGGAATAAACTCTACTAAACCTTCAGGAATCAATACTGTACCGAAGTTGTTGCCATTAGCAGCACGTTTTGCAACAGCATCTGCAATATAAGTAACTACATCATCCAAAGTTTGTTGTTTTGCTTCAACTTCCTCTGAAATGATACAGATATTTGGTTGAGTTTGTAAAGCACACTCTAAACCAATATGAGAAGCAGAACGACCCATTAGTTTAATGAAGTGCCAGTATTTTTTTGCTGAGTTAGCATCACGTTGGATGTTACCAATTAACTCGCTATATACTTTACAAGCTGTATCAAAACCAAATGAAGTTTCAATCATTTCGTTTTTAAGGTCACCATCAATTGTTTTAGGTACACCAATAACCTGAACACCTGCAGCTTTATTTTTGTAATATTCAGCTAACACACAAGCATTTGTATTTGAATCATCACCACCGATAATAACCAAAGCAGTAATATCTAAAGCTTTACAATTTACTAAAGCTTTTTCGAACTGCTCTTCTTCTTCAAGTTTAGTACGACCAGAACCAATGATATCAAAACCACCAGTATTACGGTAGTGATCTACGATCTCAGCTGTTAATTCTACATATTCATTGTCTACCAAACCACCTGGTCCTCCAAGGAAACCATAAAGTTTATTGTCTGGATTCAACTTTTTTAATCCGTCGTAAATACCTGAAATCACGTTGTGACCTCCAGGAGCCTGACCCCCAGATAAAATAACACCAACGTTACGAGCTGCTGTTGGAGCAGCTTCACCTGGTTCGAAGGTCAATAAAGGCATTCCATATGTATTTGGGAACATAGCCTTAATATCAGCCTGATCAGCAACTGATTCAGTTTCTTTTCCTTCAACAATTTTCACGCTTCCTTTTAATGCTTTTGGCAATTTTGGAGCGTAACTTTCTCTTGCAATTTGAAGTGGACTCTTAATCATTTTTTATCCGTATATTATGATAACACTAAGGTAAAATTCTAATTTACTAATGTCATTTTGTAATAATCCTGCAAATTTGCTTATATTTTTTCAGAATAGAAATATTAAGGACCTATAATTTACAATCATTAACTTATTTATATCAATTATCTATTAGATAGATACTAAAGCAATATTTTAATACTTCACCAACATCCTTCTTTGTACCAAATAATGAGCCGTGTATATAATACTTTTTCAATTTATTTCTTAAATTTAAATAGATGATAAATAATTGATTCCTGATTGTTTTTCATTGAAATAACAGTCTAACTTAAAGTCAGTGTTATGATACTTCAAAAGCGTACCCCAAAAACAATTGGTATTTTAACAGGAGGCGGAGACGTTCCTGGATTAAACCCAGCAATTAGGGCTGTTACTATCAGGGCTATTCACGAAGGATACAAAGTAATTGGTATCCGTAATGGATGGAAAGGAGTTATCTCAATTAATCCTTCTCTCCCAATTGAGGATCAGGATTATTGTGTTGAATTAACTGAGAATATGGTTAACCGACTTGGCCGGACTGGTGGAACATTTCTTCATTCAAGCCGAACCAAAGCCAACAATGTTCACATATCAGACATACCTGATCATTTAAAACCAAATTATAAAGATGAGTTTAATGACCTTACCGATGCTGCTGTCACAAATCTCAAATATTTAGGCATTGATTACCTCATTCCAATAGGCGGTGACGATACTTTAAGTTATGGTGTAAGACTTCATCACGAAGGCATCAAACTGATTGCAATACCCAAAACCATGGATGGCGACGTACCTGGTACTGAATATTGTATCGGATTCAGTACTTGTGTTACACGAACCATTGAATTGACACATGCATTACGCACATGCGCTGGTTCACATGAGCGATTCCTGGTTTTGGAGGTTTTTGGTCGTAATGCTGGTTTCTCTGCTCTCTTGCCAACAGTTGGTGGAGCTGCCGACAGGTGCGTCATCCCCGAACATCAGTTCAACATAGAACAGTTAACGGCATTAATGGTAGAAGACAGAAATAATAATCCTAGTAAATATTCAGTAGTATTGGTGTCTGAAGGGGCCAGCTTTGAAGGGGGTCAGATTATTTACAGCAGTCATGAAACAGATGCTTTCGGTCATAAAAAACTGGGAGGTATTGGTGAAACCATCGGACAGCAACTTAAAAAACTATCCCCTAAGTTTAACCATGGAAAAGAAATTAATGTTATTAATCAGAAACTGGGATATCTAGTTCGTTCAGGTGAACCCGATGCACTCGATTCAATTGTACCTACAGCTTATGCTAATTTAGCAATGGATTTAATCATAAAGGATAATAGCGGACAGATGGTATGCATCAATGATGGTAAATACAATCATATCAGCATAGAAGCTGTAAAAAAAGATGCTAAAGGTGAGAGCACAAAAAGAGTAAACGTTGCCAAATTTTATGATACCAACAGATATCGTCCGATTTATTCAAACATTATTGGTGATCCAATGATGATTTTAACAAAAGAATAGGATTTTAACTTAAATTTTAAGTTTTATTAAATCATCTAAACATTCCATTAACTATAATAAGTAACAAGATTTATTATCTTTGAGTCCAAACATAGGACCAAATGCAATTTTCAGTTATCATTCCAGTTTACAATCGTCCAGAAGAAATTGTTGAATTATTAGAGTCACTAACACTACAATCAGCAAAATCGGAATTCGAAGTTATCATTGTCGAAGATGGATCAACCGTAAGCTCAAAAGATGTAATTGATCCTTATTTCCATCAATTGGATTTGCATTATTATTATCAGGAAAATCAAGGTCCTGGTTTGGCCAGAAATTATGGTGCATCAAAGGCAAAAAATGATTTTCTGGTATTCTTTGATAGCGATTGTATTATCCCATCCAACTATTTTAATGTCATCATAGATGAATTTGAAAAATCTGACATTGAATGTTATGGTGGTCCGGATAGTTCACATCCTTTCTTCACCCCTATTCAAAAAGCAATCAGCTATTCTATGACATCTCCACTCACAACGGGAGGTATCAGAGGTGGCAAAAAAAATCTGGATAAATTTTATCCACGAAGCTTTAATCTTGGTGTAAGTAAAAAAGTATTTACAGAGCTGGGAGGCTTTGGCGAGATGCGTTTCGGTGAAGACTTAGATTTCAGTATGCGTATTGCAGAAGCTGGATTCGATATTAAATTAATAAGAGATGCATACGTTTACCATAAACGCAGAACTAAATTTAAAGCTTTTTACAAACAAGTATTTAACTCTGGTATTGCCCGAATTGATTTATCATTGATGCATCCAGGAACATTGAAAATAGTCCACCTTCTTCCTTCAATGTTTGCCATTGGTTATCCCATATTGATATTAGGAGCCTTATTTTTAAATCCGCTCATTTTTATTCTGGTTTTGATATTTCCTCTCAGCGTTATTACTGACGCATGGATAAGAACTAAAAAATTCAACGTGGCGATACTCTGTTCAATGGCTTCGTTAGTGCAGTTATTTGGATACGGCTATGGATTTATCAATGCCTTTTGGGTAAGAATAATAAGGGGCAAAGGTAGTTTTCACAGCTTTGCCCAATCATTCTACGATTAACATTTGATCTAATTAATTATTATTTCTGAATCAGCACCATTAATACTAATGTTCTGATAAACTCTTGCAAAACCTTTGAGTTTTTGCACAATTAACTCAATAGAACTTTTTTGATGCACAAAAAAATCGTCAGGTATGCGCTCATAAACCTCCAACAGGCGAGCCGCCTCTCTTTCTTGTTGTAAGTAATCGTGAGTAAACAATTCTTTCATAGGCTATTTGTTTAATACTATTTACCAACAAAACGTAGCCTATTAAAAAATATTGTTTTACTATTAAGATAATGTAAATGAAAGATTACGCTCCTCCATCATTCTACGCAGATTCATTAATGCATATCTCATTCTACCCAATGCAGTGTTAATACTAACATTAGTTTCTTCTGCAATCTCTTTAAAGCTTAACCCTTTATAATGACGCATTTCCACTACTTCCCTTTGATTATCCGGAAGTAATTTCACCAATGAATTCACTTCGCTCAGTATCTGTTCAAAAACCATTTTATCTTCAATCGATTTATCAGAAAAACGAGTTGAGTTAAAAAGATCGAATTCATAATTATCATTCGAAATCATCACCTGGTTCTTTTGTTTTCGATAATGATCAATGATCAGGTTATGAGCAATACGCATTACCCATGAAGAAAATTTACCGGTATCAGAATAGTTACCTTTCTTCAATGTTTTAATTACTCTAATAAAAGCTTCCTGAAAAATGTCTTCAGCCAATTCTTGTTGCTTAACGCACATCATTATATATGAGAAAACTTTGGCTTTATGTCTATCGATTAGTATATCGATACATGAAACATTGCCTGCAATAAAGTTCTTTACAAGTTCTTCATCAGAAAGCATAATTTGCTTTTCCATACCACTATCTATTTAATAATCTTGTAAAGGTCTTCTATAGGCAAAGTATTTTTGACAGTTATAATTTGAGGTTAAAAAAAGTAAAAAAACATTTCAAAAGCAAATTTTTCCCTTTGATAAATCAGTATGCTATTTGAAAAATAAGTTTTACTTAGTGTCTGACGATAGCTATATTTGTGCTTGATTTTTAGAAAAAGAACGATCAGGATGCAGGAGAAAACAATAGTTATAAAAGGTGCCAGGGTTCATAATTTAAAAAATATTGACCTGGAAATTCCGCGAAATGAGTTTATTGTGATAACCGGAGTATCGGGAAGCGGAAAATCATCTCTTGCTTTCGATACTTTATATGCAGAAGGTCAGAGACGGTATGTGGAAAGCTTAAGTAGTTATGCCAGACAATTCCTTGGCCGACTGGATAAACCAGAGGTTGATTTCATCAAAGGAATTCCGCCAGCCATTGCCATTGAGCAAAAAGTAAATACCCGCAATCCCCGTTCTACAGTTGGCACCAGTACCGAGATATATGATTATTTAAAACTCTTATATGCCCGGATTGGAAAAACCATTTCTCCAATAAGCGGACAGGAAGTAAAAAGACAATACGTAGGGGATGTGGTTGACTTCGTTAGCTCACTTCAGGAAGGAACTAAACTTGCCGTTTTAGCTCCTGTTCATCATGCTACAGACCGTACATGCAAGGAACATCTGGATATTTTACTAAAACAGGGATTCAGCCGTATTGAAGCAAATGATACATTCATCAGAATAGAGGATATACTTAACAATAAGGAAGATGCCACTAACAATTGCGAAACCATCAACCTGGTAATCGATCGTCTTTCAGCTGCCTCTAATGAAGAAACATTAAGTCGATTGGCAGATTCCGTACAAACAGCCTTTTATGAAGGAAAAGGGGAATGTACTATCAAACTCTTCCTAAAAGAGGAAACAAAAACTATTGTGTTTTCCAATAAATTTGAATTGGACGGCATCACATTTGAAGAACCTACTGAGCATCTTTTCACCTTTAACAATCCGGTTGGAGCCTGCCCCAGATGTGAAGGATTTGGAAACGTTATCGGTATTGATGAAGATCTGGTAATACCCAATAAAAGTTTATCAATTTACGAAGGTGCAATTGCTTGCTGGAAAGGAGAAAAAATGGGTGAATGGAGGGATGTTCTTGTTAACAATGCTCATTACTTTCATTTCCCAATCCATAAACCATTCTTTGAATTAAGTAAAGAACAAAAAAAGCTATTATGGACCGGAAATGAACATTTCTACGGCCTTGATCAGTTTTTTAAACATGTAGAAGAACAGCAGTATAAAATTCAATACCGTGTAATGCTATCGCGTTACCGTGGCAAAACTATTTGCCCTGAATGTGGTGGAGCCAGATTAAAAAAGGAAGCCAGTTGGGTTAAAGTAAACGATCGTAATATTCACGATCTGGTAAACCTGCCTGTCTCGGAATTAAATACGTTTTTTGCCCAACTCACACTCAATAAACATGATCAAAAAGTTGCTGGGCGTTTGTTAACAGAGATCCAGACACGCCTGCAGTTTCTGAATGATGTTGGTTTAGGATATTTGACTCTTAATAGACTATCCTCAACCCTTTCAGGAGGTGAAAGTCAACGAATAAATTTAGCAACCAGTCTTGGAAGTAGTTTAATAGGATCGCTTTATATTTTAGATGAACCCAGTATCGGATTGCATTCAAGAGATACTCATTTATTGATTAAAGTTCTGAGAAATCTTCAAAAAGTTGGAAATACAGTAATTGTGGTTGAACATGATGAAGACATCATCAGATCATCAGATAAAATTATTGACATTGGGCCTTTAGCTGGTCGACTTGGTGGAGAATTGGTCTTTCAAGGTGACTTTAATGAATTACAGGCATCAGAAAAAAGCCTTACTACAAAATATCTGAAAGGTATTGAACAAATACCAATCCCATCCGGAAGAAGGAAATTCAATCATACCATTAATATAAAAGGTGCTTGCGAAAACAACCTTAAGAATATCAATATTTCTTTTCCATTGAATGTTATCTGCGCTGTCACCGGTGTTTCTGGAAGTGGAAAGTCTTCGTTGGTTAGAAAAATATTGTATCCGGCGCTAAAAAAACAAATGGGTGGCTATGCTGACAAAACCGGATCCTTTGACATGATGGAGGGAGCTGTGAAACATATCAAAGATGTTGAATTTGTGGATCAAAATCCTATCGGTAAAAGTTCCAGATCCAATCCTGCTACATACCTAAAAGCCTGGGATGAGATTCGTAAATTAATGGCTGATCAACAGGCTTCGAAACTGAATGGATTTAAACCATCTCACTTCTCATTTAATATTGATGGAGGTAGATGTGACGAATGCCAGGGAGAAGGAACCATAAAAGTGGAAATGCAATTTATGGCCGACATTATTTTGAAATGTGAAAGCTGCCATGGCAAACGTTTCAAAGATGAAGTTCTGGAAGTAACATTTCATAATAAAAATGTTTATGATATTTTAGAACTGACAGTTGATGAAGCCATCGATTTTTTTGGACAATCTAAGCTAACAACAGCCAAGCGTATTGTTTCACGACTTAAACCTTTATCTGACGTTGGGTTGGGTTATATTAAACTTGGTCAATCATCAAGTACATTAAGTGGTGGAGAAAGTCAACGAGTGAAACTGGCATTCTACCTCGCTAATGAGAAGAGTGAACCGACTTTATTTATTTTTGATGAACCAACCACCGGATTGCATTTTCACGACATTAAAAAGCTATTAGATGCCTTTAATGCTCTTGTAAAAAATGGACACTCATTAATTATTGTTGAGCACAATATGGATATCATCAAATCGGCCGATTGGATTATTGATCTTGGACCCGAAGGAGGTAATGAGGGAGGAAACCTTGTATATGCAGGAACTCCGGAAGACCTAATAAAAGTAAAAGAATCTTATACAGGAAAATATTTAGAACCGTATTTAAATAAATAAGGCTGATGATGATCATCAGCCTTTAAATATAATTGTATTAACTACATTCTTTTTTTCTTATCCTTCTCCATTTCAACCCCAAATAATACCGCGACACAACCGGATACAATATCTTCAGCTTCTCGCTCCAAAACCTGCATTTCAACAATTAACATTTGAGTTGATTTGACTTCAAAGTCCCATGATAAACTATAATCGTGATCTTTATTGTCGAATAAAACAGATCCATCACTATTGATTAATTTAAAATGTATGGGAGGAAGTTGCTCAATTTTACTTATACTGATTCTGTATTTTTGTCCTTCGAAGAAAGTTTTAAAAAGCTCAGCCTTTTCGCCTTCAGATAATATAGTTGCATTGTAATTACCATCATGCACAAATTCACCCAATTTTGCCTTCCCAACATTTTTCGCAAAAGAAAAACATTGTGCACTCAAAGCACTTGTTATCAAAACAAGACTTAAAAGAAGAACAATTCGTTTAAGAGCCAACATAAAACAGGATATTATAAAATAAACTCTGTTCTGATCTCTTCTACTTTCTCAAGCAGCTTCTCAAATACATCTTTTGAGATGTACGTTTCTGATTCAGCTTTAATGGTAGTTACCTTATTTGCTTCATCGGTATCTGCTTCTACTTTGGAGGTATTTACAATCTTAACCTGATCAAAAATTACTTTTAATTCATTTACTTTATCCAGAAGATATGCAATATCTTCATTTGACTTGTATTCTTCCATCAAATTAATAACAGTATACAAACTCAATTTCTGATAGATAATTCTTTCAATCAGTCTTTTATTATTTTCTAACGAACCATTGGTTAAACGCGTTGCAAGGTATAAACCTTCAACCCATCCGCCAACTAAAACCATCACTGCAATTGCAGGACGATCATTATCAGTCAAATATGCATTTGAAGTCATAAAAGTCTCAGAGATAATATCCATCATAACATCGCGGTTATTCATATTATTCTCCAACTTTTTCATTGTTTCTTCATCTATGGCATCCATAATACCCAATCCTTCAGCAAGTTTTTTGGTATTTGCCATGTACTTAATAGAACTTTGAGTTTGATCAAACAGACTGGTATAACTTAAATCAGCTGAATATACACCCAAATTTAAGGCCATTTGTCGGTTTGTAGCATATTTTCCAACGTTATCCAGAGGATTCAATAATTCTTCATTATAAGTTGCACCTGCTCGTTTAATAAGCATAGCCGTTTCCAAAGGTGAAGGCAAGGAATAAAAAATCAATTTTGACTTCTTGAAATCATCCACAACCTTACCGTCTGTACTAACCGATTCTACAATTTTATTCTCTTCAGACGTTTGGTTCTTTTGAGAACCCAAACCGCAAGAGCTAAAAAGAGAAACTGACACTAATAATGTAAAGAAATAAAGTAATGGTCTGGTCAACATACTTCTCATGATGAAATATTTATATTTTATCTTATACAAATTTTTACTAAAAAACTCAATTTTCGAAAATTACTATAAAAATTCCAAATAATACACAATAACAAAGGATTTGAATATATTTTTTTCAACCAAAATCCCTTAAGTTATCAACATTACAATCAAATATATTGCTTAATAAGCAATTAGCTTAACAAAAAAACCCATAGCTAAAATAACTATGGGTTTTCTATTAATTAACAATTATATCTTATTCGTGTTTCGAGAAATACTTCATAAACTGAGCTCTTTCGTATAATTGTGGATCAACAATTTTACTGTAATTCATTTTACCTCTGAAATCATCAATAGTAGCAAAGCCTTTTTCATCCATCCAGCTTTCAAGTTTCGATTTCATATCAGCAATAACAGATGAACCATTTTTATATACAGCAGAACAAACCTGCACTGTTTTAGCACCAGCCAGTATTTGTTTAATCACTCCTTCCCCATCATGAATTCCAGTGGAAGCTGAAATATCAATATTTTCAATCTTACCTGACACAATTGCCACCCACCGTAGTGTACGTCTTATATCAGCTGAAGTACTAAAAACATCTGATGAAGTAATAGTCATCTTATCAATATCAATATCAGGTTCGTAGAAACGGTTAAACATAACCACCCCTATAGCTCCTGACACAGATATTTTATTGACAACACTAACCAAATTTGAGAAATATGACCCAAGTTTTATAGATACCGGAATATTAACAACCTGACTCACATTATTAATCACTTCATAGTATAAATTTTCATACTCTGAAGGATCACTATTTTTGTCAGTATTAACCATAAAAACATTCAATTCCAACGCATCAGCTCCTGCTGCTTCAATCTGCTGGGCAAAATCAACCCATTCATCAGCAGAAAAGCAGTTGATACTGGCTATAACAGGTATATCAAATTTTGCCTTGGTATCTTTTATCAATTTAATATATTCACCAACTGCATTGTCGTGTGTATATCCTTTAATGTAATCTACAGCCTCCGGATAATCAAATCCTTCACCTTTATAAATAGCATTATTAATTTCGTAGTTGATTTGCTCTTCGAAAAGTGATTTTAAAACAACTGCACCAGCACCTGCTTCTACTACTCTAGCAATTTTTTCTACACTATTAGTTAAACCTGAGCTGCTTACTATAATTGGATTTTTCAGCGTTAATCCAAGGTATTTAGTTTCTAAATTTGCCATTAGGAAAATGTTATTAGCTGTTTTTAACGGAAACAAATATAAAGAAATCTGTCACAGTCGAAAATTGAATTCCTTTTTTTTGTTTAAACAAAACCTTTATAAAGAATATTTCCAGATTAATTATTTCTGATAGTTACGGACTCCAAATATTGAACTTCCAACCCGAACCATTGTGCTGCCTTCTTCGATAGCAAGAAGAAAATCACCTGACATTCCCATGCTGATTTCTGTAAAATCTTTATTCCCTTCAAATATGCCTTTTTTTAATTCCTGGAAAAGATTTGATAAGGAAGCAAATTCTTTTCTAATTTGAACCTCGTCATCGGTATAAGTTGCCATTCCCATCAAACCTTTAATAACTACATTGGATAAATTA
This sequence comes from uncultured Carboxylicivirga sp., assembly GCF_963674565.1. NCBI lineage: Bacteria > Pseudomonadati > Bacteroidota > Bacteroidia > Marinilabiliales > Marinilabiliaceae > Carboxylicivirga > uncultured Carboxylicivirga sp. The sequence goes on along the minus strand of NZ_OY771430.1, from coordinate 913,335 downwards.
TCTAGCACTCCTTCATTCACCATTTCCATCAATTCCTCTTTAGAAAAACCAAACTTTGATTCTTCCTCTGCAATATGAACCTGAAGCAGACAAGGTATCTTTCGATTATTTTTACTCCCTTCCTTGTCAATAGTTTTAAGTAATTTCTCTGAATCAACGCCATGTATCAAACCAACAAAAGGAGCTATGTACTTAACCTTATTGGTTTGCAGATGACCAATCATATGCCATTCTATATCTTTGGGTAGACTTTCAAATTTAGAAGTCAGCTCCTGAACCTTGTTTTCACCAAAAATTCGCTGGCCAGCTTCATATGCTTCTAAGATATCTTCATTAGGTTTTGTCTTCGACACTGCAACCAGACTAGCCCTATCTCCGATCTGCTGCTTTATATGCTTAAGATTTTCTTTGATTGACATACTCTTAATTTTACTACAAATTTACACCATGTGTCCTGAAAACAAAAAAGCCTTCTGTAAAAACAGAAGGCTTTCTACTAATATTCTAAAATTATTTCGATTCCAACTTATGAATCACTAATCCTGAACGCAATTTTGGTTCGAACCATGTTGTTTTAGGAGGCATGATATTTCCTGTATCAGCAATATCAATCAATTGTTGCATCGATACGGGATATAAAGCAAATGCTACAGCCATTTCTCCAGAATCAACCCTTTTTTGCAATTCACCTAAACCTCTTATTCCTCCAACAAAGTCAATCCTCTTTGAACGACGTAAATCTTCTATTCCCAGCATCTTATCAAGAACATGCTCCGACAGGATTGTCACATCTAATACTCCTATAGGATCATTATCATTATATGTGCCAGCTTTAGCATTTAATTGATACCATTTTCCATTTAAATACATGCTGAATTCATGTAACTTAGATGGCTGATAAATCTCACTACCAATACATTCAACTTCAAACACTTCTTGCAATCGGTTTAATAACTCATCAGACGAAAGTCCATTCAGGTCCTTCACCAAACGATTGTAATCAATAATCTTTAGTTGATTATCCGGAAAGTGAACTGCCATAAAATAATTATATGCTTCCTCACCGGTGTGTTTAGGATTTTGATTTTTCTTTTCTTCACCAATACGCGCAGCTGCAGCTGTTCTATGATGGCCATCTGCCACATAAGTTGCAGGCACTTTATTGCTAAACAATTCTTCTAATTGAGCATTAATAGCACCATCGTTAATAGCCCAAAGATGATGACCAAAACCGTCTTCGGCAATAAAATCATAATCTGCATCCTGGGTCTTAACGATACTTTCAACAATTGCATCAATTTCAGGAACAGCTTTATAAGAGAAAAATACTGGTTCTATATTAGCATCCAGATAACGCGTTAAGATCATACGATCTTCTTCTTTATCCGGACGTGTTAATTCATGTTTTTTGATGATTCCGTTTGCATAATCTTCGCATGCAGCAGCACCAACAATACCATATTGTGTGCGTCCATCCATGGTTTGAGCATAAATATAATATTTAGCTTCATCATCCTGAACCAACCATCCTTTTTCCTGAAATACTTTAAAGTTGGAAACTGATTTTTCATACACTTCTTCCGAGTGAATATCAGTGCCATCAGGACAATCAATTTCAGCACGCGTAATATGCAATAAAGAACAATCTTTGCCTTCCGCCATCCGGGCAGCCTCTTCACTGTTCATAACATCGTAAGGCAAACAAGCTAAGTCCTGAGCGATATTTTGGGGAGGTCTCAGGCCTTTAAAAGGTTTAACAATAGCCATTTTGTAGATTTAATTTTGTTAAATATTGATTGGGTAAGCAGACAAAAGGCCTGTTGATTTATACAACAGGCCTTTACATGTAAAATTATTTATTAACCTTGAAGGTTTCGTCACCGTTTTGGAAAAAGCCAATAATTTGCTTAGCAGCAGCAACACCTGCATTAACATTAGCTTCAGCAGTTTGAGCACCCATCTTCTTGGGGGTAAAGAAGAAACGACCTTCAAACTTAGCTTCAATATCAGCTTTACAATCAGGAGCAATATCTGAGATATACGTAAAATCAGGGCGATCAGCCATTAATTTTACTAATTCTTCCTCATGAATCACTTCTTTACGAGCTGTATTTACTAATGTACCTCCTTTAGGCATTTTATTCAATAAGTCGTAATTAATTGATTTTTTGGTTTGTTCTGTAGCAGGAATATGCAATGATACATAATCACAAGTTGAATATAACTCTTCAACTGTATCAACAGCCTTAAGGCCTGCAGCCTCTATCTTTTCTTTTGCAACAAATGGATCAAAAGCATACAGTTCCATTCCAAAACCTTTTGCAATCTCAGCTACATAATGACCTACGTTACCATAAGCATGAATACCCAGTTTTTTACCTCTTAACTCAGTACCTGCAGTTCCATTATATCCGTTACGGGCCATAAACACCATCATACCTAATACCAACTCACCAACTGCGTTTGCATTTTGTCCGGGTGTATTCATTGCTACGATACCTTTTTCAGTACAAGCTGCCAAATCAAGGTTATCGTATCCGGCACCAGCACGAACTACTATTTTTAATTCAGGTGCAGCGTCAACCACTTCGCGGGTAACTAAATCTGATCGTACAATTAAAGCATTAGCATCTTTAACAGCATCTAGCAATTGAGCTGTTTCTGTATATTTTTCAAGAAGGGCAAATTCATAACCTGCACCCTCTAAAATTGGTCTGATTTGATCAATGGCTGCCTTTGCGAAAGGCTTTTCTGTTGCCACCAAAATTTTTTTCATGATTATTGATATTTATTTGAGGTGATAAAATGCTAAGCCCCAAATTAAAGGGGCTCAGACTTTATTTTTCAATTCAATTCTTAGTGTTTTGCTTCAAATTCTTTCATAGCGTCGATCAATGCCTGAATACTTGTTTTTGGCATTGCATTATAGATTGACGCACGGAAACCTCCAACAGAACGGTGACCTTTAATTCCACTCATACCTTTTGAAGTAGCATAGTCGAAGAAATCTTTTTCAAGTTCCTTGTATTCATCATTCATAATGAAACAAACATTCATGATTGAACGATCTTCTTCAGCAAGAACTGTACATTTGAATAGTTTATTACGATCAATCTCATCGTACAACAAACCAGCTTTTTCTATATTAATTTTTTCCATTGCAGCTACTCCACCCAATTCTTTTAACCATTTTAAGGTCTGAAGAGCTGAGTAAACAGGAAGTACAGGAGGAGTATTAAACATAGATCCATTCTGAATATGTGTACGATAATCCAACATAGTTGGAATGTAACGATCCACTTTGCCTAAAGCATCTTCTTTTACAATGGCAATGGTTACACCTGATGGAGCCAGGTTCTTTTGTGCACCAGCATAAATAATGTTATACTTTGATACATCAACAGGTCTTGAAAAAATGTCTGATGACATATCAGCCACCAAAGGTACACTAACATCAAGATCCTTACGAATCTCTGTTCCATAAATAGTGTTGTTCGATGTAATATGGAAATAATCAGCATCTGAAGGCACTTCATAACCTTTTGGAATATAGTTATAAACAGCATCTTTGGATGAAGCTACTTCAACAACTTCACCGAATCCTTTAGCTTCTTTCATTGCTTTAGCAGCCCAGGCTCCAGTATTTAAATAAGCAGCCTTTTTAGCTAACAGGTTAAACGGAACCATGCAGAATTGTGTACTGGCTCCACCTCCAACAAATACTACTTCGTAGCCTGCAGGAACATTCAATAATTCTTTAACCAATGCAATAGCATCGTCCATTACAGCAACAAACTCTTTGCTACGGTGCGATACCTCAAGAATAGATAAACCGGTTCCGGCAAAGTTAAGAACGGCTTCAGCCGAATTTTTAATAGTTGAATCAGGCAAAATAGATGGCCCTGCTGAAAAGTTGTGAATCTTCATCTTATGAGTTATTTTACGTAAACTTGATTTTTAATTTGGATAATGTTTTGAGACGATAAAATTATGAAATATCTCTTGTATCGACTACTATTTTTTACAGATATTGACTTACAATTCAAAAGCAAAAATCACCTGAGTATCAATATAAGATGATTTCATACTTGTAAATAATACATCTAGATATAACACTATCAACCTTTTAAAATTATTATCACTCCACTTTCAAATGCTGACAAATATCAGTATTTTTTTTAGAAAAAATTCAAATAATTTATCAATGAATTACACAAATGGAATTTTAACCACTTTTGCTTTCAACTTCCGGTTTCTTACTTTAATAAATATTTCGGTTTCAAACTTTGTATATCCTTTATCCAAATACCCCATTCCTATCCCTTTCTGAAGAATAGGAGACATCGTTCCGGATGTTACTTTGCCAATCACTTCATCTTGTTCATTAACAATCTCGTAATCTTTACGAGGAATACCTCTGTCTTCAAGAATGAATCCACGAAGACGTTTTGATACACCTTCCTCTTTTTGTTTCAGTAAATAATCTCGGTCGATGAAATCATTTTTTTCATTGAATTTGGTTATCCAGCCTAAACCTGCTTCAATTGGAGAAGTTGTGTCATCGATATCATTTCCATATAAACAAAAACCTTTTTCTAATCGTAAAGTATCACGTGCTGCCAAACCTATTGGTAAGATTCCTTCTTCTGCTCCAGCCTCAAAAATGGCATTCCATACTTTTTCAGCTTCATTGTTATAAAAATACAGTTCAAAACCTCCGGATCCTGTGTAACCTGTATTGGAAATAATTACCTCATCAACTCCTGCAATTTTACCAGTTATGAAAGTGTAATAATCAATTTCTGAAAGGTTAACATCAGTCAATTTTTGCAATACTTCCGTTGCTTTCGGTCCTTGTATAGCCAACTGTGAAATATCGTCTGATGCATTTTCTAGTTCAGCTCCCATCGTATTTTGCTCATTTACCCAAGCCCAATCTTTATCAATATTAGAAGCATTAACTACTAACATATACTTTTCTTCATCGTAACGATACACCAACAAATCGTCAACAATACCACCTTTACCATTGGGGAAGCATGAATATTGAGCTTGTCCAATTCTCAAAGCAGAAACATCATTGGATGTAACCTTTTGGACTAATTCAAATGCGTTTGGACCCTTCACCCAAAATTCACCCATATGTGAAACATCAAATACACCTACTCCATTACGAACCGTCATATGTTCATTATTAATTCCGGAATATTCTATTGGCATTTCATAACCTGCAAATGAAACCAATTTAGCTCCCAGCTTCTTATGAATTTCGTTAAAGGCAGTTTTTTTCATCCTTGTAATTATTTATTCAATTCTTGATAGTTAATTTCTAAAACAGATATCCAGGATTTCGCTTTCTCCTTGGCTAATATCTCAATTTGAACAAATGTAGAAAATTAATTAGCGGAGAAAAATGACAAATATTGCTTCTTGATAATAACAAAAATCATTTATGGACTAAAAACTTTAAAAATCCGTTAAACCTTAAATTCAGAAAAAGGTAAAAACTATTGATATTTAATTAAGATCATTACAAGTTAATTTATCATTTACATAACTCCTTAATTATTACCAAAGTTCTTATTAAGTCAATTAGAAGATATCTAGACCAGGTATGTTTTTTTATTTAGAGGTATAACTAAAACCATTTTAGGTCTATTTAAATTTAACCATGAATTATTTAATCTTTAACAATAAATAAATTCACTAGAATATAGATTATGGTAGACGACCACTAATAATTTAGCAAAAAAAGTTAGTTTTGCTGAAAATTTTGTATTTTCAGCGTCAAAATATTAATATCCCAAAATGCCCGAAAACTATAAGCATATTGATTTAGCATACCTGGAGAGTATAACCGATGGTAGCAAAGAAATAATTGCAGAACTGATTACTATCTTCATAGAACAGATTCCTGAATTTACTCAGGATTTTGAGGATGGACTTTCACAAAAGGATTGGAAAAAAGTCGCATCAGCTGCACACAAGGCAAAATCATCAGTTTTATCAATGGGTATTAATGAACTTGGTAATGTTGATTTGAAAAATCTTGAGCTTGTTGCCAAACAAATGCTATTAGATCGGATATTGGAAGAAGGAGAAACGTCTTCTGAAGCTGATCAACTTCGAAAAACATTGGAAAGTTATCCTGAAGATAAAAGAGAATGGATTGCCGCCAATAAAAATGAAGAAGTTTTAAAACAGCTGATTGATAAATTCAACTATATTGTTGAAGAAGCTGTAAAAGAATTAAATCAAGTGCTAGAAAATTGAAAACACTATAATATGTTGGAAGTTAAAGAACTAAACGGATATCAAATTGCATCATTGGCTGATACAGACAGACTAACAGCCACCATTGCTACAGAGATTAAAAGTGAGTTGACTAACCAGTTGGATGGGAATACAAATCTTGTTATAAACCTTTCGAACATTAAATTTATTGACAGTACTGGCATTGGTGTCTTGATTAGTGCTTTAAAAACAGCTCGTCAAAACAATGGCTCTTTTAAACTTTGTGAAATTCAGAAAGATGTAATGAGTCTTTTAACACTTATGAAACTTGATAAGGTTTTCGACATTATTGAAAGTGAAGCCGATATAAAATAAACCGCTATCAGGCGGTTTTTTTATTAATGCCGACACCGATTAACTTCAAGTCGATGCCTTATTTTTTCCACCAATCCTTCATTCAAATACCTGATGGTTGTTGAAGGGAGGTACAACTTCATTCGATCATAATCACCTTTAACAATAGCGTCTCTTACTTTTGATGCACTTATCCATTCTTTACCATCTTCACCTAAAATCTCCTTTCTTTTAATCTCACAAAAATCAATATCATATTCGGGTAGTAACTTCTGCATTACGGTATTATACAACTCAGTTGTAGAACAATAACACTCAGTACCTACATACCTGGTTGTAATGTTTAAGGTTGGAGCTATGTATTGACAAAAAACTGTTATATCCAGTTCTGCTTGTTTTTGAGTAATCAAATCGGTCGATTCGTTTTTTAAAAAATAGCTTGGAAATGTAGCTTCCGATACAACATATTCACCTCCTTTTACCATTACTACATTAGAAAGATGCTTTATTCCTGCCTTAATCATATTCCATCGATCGGTAAATTTAAAAGTAGACCGATCTTCTTCCACTACAAACAAATAAACAATCTCATTTTCGTCAGAAGCTTTTTCAACCAAATACTGATGACCTAAAGTAAATGGATTACAATTCATTACAATAGCTGCTGCACTGCCAATTGCGTTATCCATTTTTATACTTTTCAGATATTCGCAATAACGGTTGATATCAGTATATCCAAATTCCAATACTGCGATCAAAGGCTCAGCTGTTGCTATATGATTGTAACCTAATCCTGTAAAGTGATTTATATTTTCGGGTCGTGTAAATACAAATGCCTGCTGATGTTCAGACATTACTTTTTCTGTGAGGAAAGTAACAATATGTGCAAATGCTCCTGATTCTCTAAATTCTGGTGCTACAGCCAGATATTTCAATATTTTAGCCTGATACGAACCCACCCCTACTATATCATCATTTAAATTGTAAAGTATTATTGAATAATCAACTGCATCTGAATCAAAATAAAATCCCAGTGGAGATAAAAACCTCCTGATCAGTTCAACATCATACTTACTACTTAAATCCGGCTCCTCAATTCTAAAATCTGAATTTTCAATCATATTATCCTACAATCCCTTATCGGTTTGACAAAACTGCACAAACATCGTCACAGACAATAAATCTGCTGAACCACCAGGTGATATCTTTTTTGTATTGCACCAATCTACCAATTTATCATACTCATCCCGGTCTCCAATAGTAACTTGATTGAGCACTTTTATTGATTTTCTTTTTAATTCTTCCAACACCTCTTCTCCATGTCGAAACAAAACATTGGTATCGTTATTTACAGACATTATCTTCAACAATACCGGAGCCAAAATGGAAAACATGTTTTTATCATTCATATCCTCCATTGATAAATCCATCTCTTTTAAAAATGGCAGTGCATGATGCATAACCGTTGAAAGCCCCTGTTCAGCTTCACCTCGGGCTCCGGAACCTTTTAAACCAAAATGCAAAAAACAAGATTCTCCATGCGTTATTCTGCTACTTTCTTCAACACTGCATAATTCACGCTGAATTATTCCCCTTGTAATTTGTTGAACTGTTCCGGCAAAGATACCTGCTTTGAATTTCTTTTTTTTATGTACTACATGAACTGCAGAAAACATGCTTAAAGCCATTAAAAAAACAGCACCTTTATGAGTATTAATCTTACTAGTTGCTTCATACATGGCCTCCTCCATTTTTAATCCAATCACACGAATCTTTGGTAGACAATCAGCCATTTCTAAATTACAATTATTGACAGCCAACCACCCCAACTCAGTAAAGAATGGTGTTAAGGCTGCTGTTGAATTGATGAAACTGATAAAATCCATATCGGAATGTGCGCCTGCTGAAACCCTGCAAACTAATCCCGGTTTTGGAGACAAGCTTACTTCATAAAGCAAAGCTTTCACTGCCCAATTAGAGAATCGTTCGATGCAATTCTTCATTCTTTCTTTTTCAAGATATATAATTATTGCTTCTAACATTTCTTTTCTCACCCGATCAATAGAATGAGTTTGTTCTTTACGACAAATCTGGGCTGGTTTATCACATATAAAACACTTTTTTTCTTTACCGGAACTTATCTGTTTCCCTTTTGTATCCAGCACATCCAGGTCAATAATACGCCCCAGAATATGACTTTCTTCGAAAAGCTCGGTAACATTCTTTAATTCCAGCGAAGTAATACCTTTTGCCGGAATCAGATAATAGATACAATCACCCGCCTTATCGATAAAACATTTTTTTTCTTCTCTGTACTTTCCAGGTGCATGAGCCTTTAAAAAGCGAACAAATTGTTTATCAATCAGCTTTATAAACTGCTCTGTATATTCATCGTTTTTGGGGTAACCGGGTAAGTTCAATTGCAGACTGACCACATGCCATCCATGTTTAGCCAGAGAAAGTTTGCTATTCCAGCGTTCCTCTCTTGCTTCCAACAACGACTTAATTATTGAGTTTGGTTGAATGCTGTTTTGCATGGGTTATTTTACCTGACGTATAACATCAATTATTGTTCCATCCCTATATTCAACAATCCCCACTATCCTTTCTCCGTTTTCGATTGGCTTAGCCTTACCGGTTATTTGTTCTACTTCAGCTGCCAGATCTTTGATTTCTTTAACCGCAATTCCTCCCTTAATCAGGTTCTCTTTTAATTCGGGACGGTTAGGATTAACACAAATACCTCTTTCAGTAACCAGTACATCAATACTTTCACCTGGAGTTACAATGGTATGTACCTTTTCTTTAACAATGGGGATCCTGCCTCTGAATGAAGGACAAACAACAACTGTAAGATTAGCTCCCGAAGCAGTATCACTATGCCCACCTGAAGCACCCCGAACATATCCTTCAGAACCTGTGATCACATTTACATTAAAATCTGTATCTATCTCCAAAGCTCCTAATACTACTATATCCAGTTTATTGGTCATGCAACCGCAGTTAAACGGATTGGCATAAAGACCGGCTGTTATTTCAATGTGATAAGGATTTGTTAATAATGAAGAGCTTACCGCTGCATCAAATGATTGCACGTCGAAGATGGATTTAAAAAGGCCTTCATTTAGCATATCAACACCGTATGATGTAACACCGCCCAATAAGAAGCTGCCTTTAATATCCTTATTCTTCATTATCTTACGGATATACTTAGCCACAGCTAAAGATGCTCCTCCTGCTCCAACCTGAAAGCTAAATCCTTCTTTTAATAAACCTGAACATTCAATAACCTGGGCAGCCAAACGAGCAATCTGAAGATCCATGGGCGCCTTGGTAATACGCGTTGTTCCTCCAGCAATTTTTGAAGGATCACCTATTGAATCAACTTTTACCACATAATCCACAAAATTTTGTGTTACAGCTTGCGGAACACAAGGATAATCAACGATATTATCTGTAACCACAACCACCTGACGCGCGTAACGGGCATCAATCACTGCATAACCCATTGAACCAAATGCAGATGGTCCGTGAGCTCCTGTTGAGTTACCTTCCACATCAGCAGCCGAAGCTGCAATAACAGTCAGGTCAATCTTTATATTTCCGGTATGAACACTTCGTACCCTACCTCCATGCGAATGAATCACGAATGGTTTAGGCATTACTCCCTGTGCAACAGCTTTACCAATCTCGCCCCTAATACCACTGGAATAAATTTGAGTGATGGTTCCATTTTTTATATAAGGTAAAATTGGTTCGTGGGCTGACGTCAAACTACTTGAAGCCAATGTTATATCTTTTATACCCAGTTCAGCCAGAATGCGAATGGATTCTACCAGAATATTGTCACCTCCACGGAGATGATGGTGAAACGAAACTGTCATTCCATTGCGAGGCTTGGTTCTGATAATAGCTTCTTTCAGATTGCTACACATCTTACTTGAATGGGGCATTGTTGCTTTGTTTGGTGGCGGTACTTTCTTTTCTTCCATCCACCCTTTACGCAGCTTAGTAAACGCTCCTTGAAAAGGTTCTAACTCTCCAATTCCTTCTAATGTTTCAGGTATCTCTCTTTGTAATATATTTTTCACAATGATCTTTTTAAAGTTAGATTTCAGCTACATCAATATCAGCCATTTCCAAAACACGCAAAGCTCTTTGAACTACAGGAGCATCCACCATTTTGCCATCTACTGCAAACACACCAATACCTTCTTTTTTATTTCGTTCAAATGCCTTTACAATCTTAGCAGCCTTTCTGATTTCCTGTTCGGTTGGTGTAAACACCTCGTTTACAATCTCAATCTGTCGAGGATTAATAATAGCCTTGCCTGTAAAACCTAACTTCTTGATATATTCAGCCTCCTCTCGCAATCCTTCTTCATTTTCAACATCCACATAAACCGTATCAAAAACATCAATTTTACATGCTTTTGCTGCCATCACAATTTGCTTACGGGCATAATCAATACCAATACCGTCATTGGCTTTTACCAGTTGCATATCAGCTGCCAGATCCTGTCCACCAATAGAAATCGCATCGATTCGCGGAGAAAAACTGGCGATATCATATACATTTTGCACACCCAAAGCTGTTTCGATCATTACATGAATTTTCATCTTATCGTGAGGTAATTCATGTTGATCTTCAATTTCTTCAACCGTTTGAATAATGCGTCGAATCTCATCAACGGTTTCAACTTTTGGAAGGCGGATTGCATCGGGTTGCAAGGGAACAATCGCTTTCAGATCATCCATTCCAAAAGGGGTGTCAATATGATTAACACGAACCGTAACCTCACATCCTTCATAAGAGATGTACTTCAACATATGTGAAACAAGTATTCTTGCTGCATCTTTCTGATTCAATGCCACTGCATCTTCCAGATCAAGCAAAACTCCATCTGCTCCGTAAACACTTCCCTGTTGAAGCATAGCCGGGTTATTTCCCGGAATATATAGCATAGTACGACGTTTAAACGTCTTTTTATTCGTATTCATGTGTTGTTTAGATTAAGGTTCCGGTTTGCAGACCTGCAGATCGTTTTAACGCAGTTTCTAAACGAGCAGATATGGTTGGAGGTAAGGCTCCCTTATCGTTTATTATCACTCTGATATCATCTATTCCATAAGCATCAAGATCGCGATGTATCTGAAGCAGTAAATCATCCCCAAACTGCTGCATAACAATAGATTCCAATTCAACTTTTCGTCCCACTCCTTGTGGTTGCGGCTCTACCATTATCAGAACATCACTCGACTCAAAGCTACCAGCCTGAGCCTTTACTTTCAATTCCATACTTTTATATTAAAGAAAAATTTCTTCAAATATAAATTTTCTCCAATTATTCAAACCTTTTGGCCATATATTATACAACATGTTTTGGTTATGAGACCAAGAGTAATAATGTTTTCTATTGATTAATTGCACTTTACAGTAAATATGATTTTTCTCATAAAATGATTCTTCGTTGATAATAAATCTCTTTCAATTCATTAAAAAAAGGAAGGTTAATTAGCAAAACACCAATCTACCTTCCTTTTCTTATAAAACTAATATATATCAAACCATGTCAGTGGCAATTAATTTATGCATTTCGAAAAACCAAATGATCATCTTCAACATCAACAACAATCTCAGCATCTTTGGTTATCTCATCTGCCAACAGGCTTTTTGATAAATCATTTATCAGATAACGTTGCAAAGCCCGTTTAATTGGACGTGCACCAAATAGAGGATCAAATCCGGCTGCTGCTATCCACTGAGTAGCTGCATCAGTTATACTTATGGATACATCCATGGCTGCCAAACGCTTTTTCAATGATCTGAACTGCAAATCAACTATCTGAGTAATTTCTTCTTTTGACAAAGGAGTAAACATGATAACCTCATCAATACGATTTAAAAACTCAGGACGTATTGTCTGTTTCAACAATTCGAAAACCTCATTTTTCGTACTTTCAATTTTATCGACTGATAAATCAGTATTATCACTCAATCGTTGCTGAATCAGGTGCGAACCAGCATTGGATGTCATCACTACAATGGTATTTTTAAAATCTACCACCCTACCTTTATTATCCGTTAAACGGCCATCGTCAAGTACCTGCAGTAAGATGTTAAATACATCCGGATGTGCTTTTTCAATTTCATCCAACAGAACAACTGAATAAGGTTTTCTTCGTACAGCCTCTGTCAACTGACCACCTTCATCATATCCAACATATCCCGGAGGTGCACCAATCAATCGTGAAACTGAATGACGCTCCTGATACTCTGACATATCGATACGGGTCATTTGATTTTCGTCATCAAATAAGAACTCCGCCAGAGCTTTTGCTAATTCGGTTTTACCAACACCTGTTGAACCCAGAAAAATAAATGACCCGATGGGGCGGTTAGCATCCTGCAATCCTGCACGACTGCGCCGAACAGCATTGGCTACCGCATCAATTGCTTCATTCTGTCCAATAACCCGTTTATGCAGTTCATCCTCCAGACTTAACAATTTCATCTTCTCAGACTTCACCATTTTTGAAACCGGTATACCTGTCCAACGACTTACAATGTGAGCCACATCTTCAGCATCCACCTCTTCCTTGATCATCACATTATCCTTTTGAAGGTCGGCAAGTTCACATTTAAGTCTTTCTATATTTTCTTCTGCCTCTTTTATTCTACCATAGCGTAACTCGGCCACTTTATCATATAAACCTTCACGCTCAGCTTTATCTGCTTCAAAACGGTAATGCTCTATATCACTTTTATTCTGCTGAATCTTGTCAATTATAGCTTTTTCGGCTTCCCATGCAGCGCGCAGAGTAGTTCGCTCTTCCTTCAGTTCGGAGATCTCCCGATTTAAATCATCAAGCTTCACTGTATCATTCTCACGCTTGATGGCCTCTCTCTCTATCTCCAGTTGCTTAATCCTACGTTCTACTTCATCCACCTCTTCAGGAACTGAATTCATCTCCAAACGCAATCGACTGGCTGCCTCATCCATCAAATCGATGGCTTTATCAGGCAGAAACCGATCAGAAATATAACGATCAGATAATTCTACAGCAGATATAATCGCTTCATCTTTGATACGCACCTTATGATGAGTTTCATATCTTTCTTTCAATCCCCGAAGGATGGAGATAGAACTCAACACATCAGGTTCGTTTACCATCACCATCTGGAAGCGACGTTCTAGAGCCTTATCTTTTTCAAAAAATTTCTGAAACTCGCCCAGAGTAGTTGCACCAACAGCCCTTAATTCGCCTCTCGCCAGAGCAGGCTTCAGAATGTTGGCCGCATCCATAGCTCCTTCGCCCTTACCAGCACCTACTAAAGTATGTATCTCATCAATAAAAAGAATGATCTCTCCATCAGCATTCTCTACCTCTTTCACCACACCTTTCAATCGTTCTTCAAACTCTCCTTTGTACTTGGCACCTGCAACCAAAGCACCCATATCCAGGGAATAAATCTCTTTACTCTTTAGATTCTCTGGCACATCTCCATTGATAATACGCTGAGCCAAACCTTCGGCAATTGCTGTTTTACCAACACCTGGCTCACCTACCAGAATAGGATTATTTTTAGTACGACGAGATAAAATCTGTAAGACTCGGCGAATCTCTTCATCCCGACCGATTACAGGATCGAGTTTTCCATTACGCGCTCTTTCATTCAGGTTGATGGCGAAGCGATTCAATGTCTGATAGGTATCTTCAGCTGTTGAGCTATTCACCTTTGCTCCCTGACGTAACTCTTCAATGGCAACAATTAATCCTTTTTCGGTTAGTCCAGCATCTTTCAGCATAGATGAAACGTCACTCTTCACTTGTAAAAGTCCAAGCAACAAAAATTCCAGACTAACAAACTGATCACCATGCTTCTTGGAAGCATCGGTAGCTTTTTGCAAGACTTCGGAAGCCGGTCGTGATAAGTATGGCTCACCTCCTGCCACTTTAGGATATGAATCAACAACTGAATTTAGAACATGAGTGTAATCATTCAATCCATTTTTCTTTACCAAAAAATCAATGATGGACTGATCCACCTGATGAACGGCCATTAGCAGATGTCCGGGCTCAATTGCCTGATGTTGTTTACCAACAGCAATTTGAGCAGCCTGCTGAATGACTTCCTGTGCTTTTATTGTGAAATTTTTTAAGTTCATAATTATTATCTTTTCCGAATACGCTTCAAAAGATCTACCAAACTATATTTCAAGTCATTATGTCATTCAATAAGTATTTAAACAGGTCATTTTTTCAGCAATAAAAGATCAAATCCGACGAATTGTCATTTATTGCTACATCATTTCAAAGGGAACTCTTATTTTTACATAGTATTTCTAACCAATGAAAAAGCTGATTTCATATATTTTGGGCTATCTGTATATGGCACAAGTCATGGCTGTTGATATTTCTCATCCTCCAAAATATATGAATGACACCATTAAAAGAGATACAGTTATTACAATTATACCACTAACTTTTACTAATCAGTCAGACTCAATTCATAATACTGATCCAATTCTGGAATACATCAATCAGCGTAGATCGAAAAATAAATTCAACCAATGGGTAGGAGGTTTATTAATTAGGGACAATGATACTACCTCAAAAGAAAGATCAATTGATTATTTAAAAGAATATAATCGTGTAAGTGAGAAAGAAATAGCTGTTATCCATATTACAAGGCTCGATCCCTTTGGCACCTCGATTGAAGACACAACTAAACAAGCGAATAGCTGGATTGAAAGAACAGGTAATAACCTTCGTTTTACTACCTCAAAGCGTATTATTCGCAAAAACATGACTATAACGGAAGGAATGAAATTTGATCCTCAAAGTGTTTTTGAAAGCGAACGCTTGTTGCGTCAACTGAATTTTATTGCTGATGCAAAAATAATGGTTGACATTAATAGCCGTGACACTACAAAAGTGGATCTATTTGTAATTACAAGAGATCGATTCCCTCATGCTTTTTCTGCCGGAGGTAATATTTCATCGCCAGAAGTAACTCTTTACTCACGAAATCTGACAGGTAATGGCGTTGGCTTTTCTCATACAACAGCCTATGATTTTGGTTCGCGGATTGGTAACAGCGAACAGGTCTCCATCAATAATTTCAACCGAACGAGAATTAACATGGAGGCCAACTACATAGATATGATAAACAATCATTCCTTCTCTTTTAAGGCCGATCGAAGCTTTTACATTTCCGATTTAAAATTTGCAGGAGGAGCCTTATTCAACAGGTCTTACAGAAACATAACTCATCCGGTTTTTTCTGCTGCTCGATGGGATCATTACCTTGATTATAGATACACCCGAATCTGGATAGGACGCTCATTTAAGCTTGAAACTCAAAATTACTTCGACCAATCACACATCTATCTGATAGGTCAGTATGCGCATTCTGATTTTTTTAATGTTAATGATACAGTCTTCAATAGTGATGCAATTGGCAACAATTACTATTACTTTGGTTCTGTTACCTTTTCAAAACGCAATTATTATCAAAACAATAAAATATACAATTACGAACGTATCGAGGATGTGCCACATGGTTTTATGGCAACTATCACCTATGGAGTCAACCACACTCCCTCAATGAACAGACCCTATTTAAGAAGTCATTTTTCATTCGGTAAAGCCATAATTCCCAATAAAGGATACATATATGGAAGTTTAGAAGCAGGTTCATTTTTCAATAATGGGCAGAGTGAACAGGGTGAACTTATTGTTAGAAGTAAATATATCAGTCGTTTGTTTAATGTTGGAAATAATCAGTTTCGAAACTTCATAGAAATTAAATATATCAAAGGTTTTAACCGTTACGAAAATGAGTTTCTTTTCCTTACTGAAAAAGCTGGTGGCGTAACAAGTTTCAACGATAAAAACCTGACAGGTAAGGAAAGACTGGTGATAAAAACCGAAAATGTATTGTTTACAAAACATCGACTGGCAGGATTCAATCTGATGATATTAAGCTTTGCCGATCTGGGAATAATAGGTAATGGGAAAAACAACCTGCTTAAACAGAATTACCAAACCAGCTTAGGTGCAGCTGTTCGACTTATCAACAACAAACTGGTATTCAGAACCATTGAAATCCGATTAGCCTGGTTACCTCTGCTTCCAAATGGCTCAATCCCATTTGATTTAAGAATCAGTGGTGAATCAACACCCCGCTTTGATGATTTTGTTCCAGGTGCACTCAAAGAAGATACCTTTAAATAGTTTTTGAATGTTCTTGTTTCAATAATCATTATTTCAAGTTATTGAAAAATAAAAACGGCCGTGCGTATTTGCACAGCCGAATATACAGAATAGGTCAAGGCATTTTAATGATACCTTATGAAGTAATTAAAACTTTAATAGTGTTCTATGTTCTTTTTATAAAAAATCGTCAAAATAACGACTCACTTTCTCCATCAGGTGGATACGATCATGTCCGCGAACATTATGCTCATGACGGGGATAAACAAAATAATCTAACTGAACACCATTCTTTACACATTCACAAACAAAAGAAAGGCTATGCTGCCAAACAACAGTTGGGTCAATTGCCCCATGAATCACCATTAAACGACCTTCAAGCTGATTTACTTTGTTGTTAAGATTTGACTTTTCGTATCCTTCCGGATTTTCCTGTGGTGTATCCATATATCGCTCGCCATACATAATTTCATAGTACTTCCAGTCAATAACCGGTCCACCAGCAACACCCACTTTAAATACTTCAGGATGTTCTGTCATAAGTGAAATGGTCATAAATCCCCCATAACTCCATCCATGCACTCCAATTCTATCTGCATCAACATATGGCAATGATTTAAGGTATTCGATGCCCTGCATTTGATCCTCTACTTCCAAAGTACCTAACTGACGATGAATAGCCTGCTCAAAATCCTTACCTCTTGAAGGTGTACCTCGATTATCCATGGTAAATGCAATGTATCCTTTTTGAGCCATGTATAATTGCCAGCCACGCACACCACCTTGCCATGTATTTTGTATCTGCTGAACATGAGGACCTCCATATACATAAACGATAACCGGATATTTTTTGGCCGGATCGAAATTAGTTGGTAACACCAGGCGTCCGTACAATGGAGTTTCACCATCCTTTGTGGTAAGCTCCACCATCTTAATCTTACCAATCTCCATATTTTCATACGGATTCTTTGCCTGTTTTAATTCTTTTAATTCTTTACCTACGGTTGAGTACACAACTGTTCTAACAGGCTGATCCAAAGAGCGGTAGTTCGAAACAGCATATTTCCCATCCTTACTAATTATAACCCTGTGAACACCGTTAGCTGCAGTAATTCTGTTCATCTTACCCGACGCCAAATTCACGCGGTATGCATGACTTTCCAAAGGAGTTTCTTTTGTAGCACTGATAAACAAGTTCTTAGCCTTATCATCAAAACCAATTATATCTGTTACTTCCCAATTACCTTTGGTTAACTGTTTAATTAGTTTACCGTCGGTATTATATAGATACAAATGATTGTATCCATCTTTAACACTTTGCCAGATAAACTGATTGTTTTTTCCAGGAATAAAAAGTGCCGGATGTTGGGGTTCAACCCATTTATCATCTTTTTCTTCAAAAAGGGTTGCAACCAAATCACCGGTTACCACATCATATTTATTCATATACATATGGTTTTGCTCTCGGTTTAATTCTGCTACTAAAAGGTATTTTCCATCGGGAGTCCAGCAGATATTTGTAAAAAATCGATCTTTAGGTTCGCCTGTTTTTAAATACAGAGTCGTTTTCGATTTAAGATCATAAACACCAACAGTTACTTCATGACTTGTCATGCCAGCCATTGGATATTTGATATTCTCCAGTTCTGCAACCCGCGGTTCAATATTTACTAGTGGATAATCTGTCACCATGGTTTCATCCTTGCGGTAAAAAGCCAGTTTTGATCCATCTGGCGACCAGTAGGTACCTTTGGTTATGCCAAATTCATTTCGATGTACAGAGGTTCCGTAAACAATTCCCTCCAGTTCTGATATTCCAACTTCCTGTTCTTCCCCATTGCTAATCAGATAAAGACTGTTTCCTTTTGTATAAGCCAATTTTTGTTCTAAACTAATCCAGTCAATATTTTCGGCTCCTTCAGGCTTAGCGACAAAATCAACCTTCAGACCATTCAAATCAACTAAGTAATAGCCAACTCTGTCAGAAAAACTAATTAAAGATGAGCTTTCCCATGTCAAACGCGGCAGATATTTCATCCCTTCAAGGCCATTATCCTTTAGGATATTATTTAATGACTCCTTATTAAAAGCATATTTGATTTGGTTATCATTAATTGATTGAAAAAATACGCTGTCATTACGCTGAATAACCAGATCATTACTTTCACCTTTAAATTTAACATCATAGTTAAACATGTAATATTTATAGAAATTTTTCCCGCCGGAAATAACATCTTCAAGACTAAGCTGTGCAAAGGCTCCAACGGCTACGATGCCAAGCATCAATGATAAACATATCCGTTTCATATTCAAAATGAGATTTATGTATTGATTGATTTCTTTCAAAATGCATAAATGCCTAAAAAAAGCGAATTATACAATGAGAAGTGTTAGAGTTTAAATGCATTTAATAATGAAAATGCCTAAAAATAAGCCTGGTGCTTAATAATAATTGATCTGAATACCGTAAATTATTCCTCCAGCACTGATGTTTTTTGATTTAACGCTGGGGTTTTTACAAACTTTTAGATATATTTCGGAAAAATTCGTCTAATCGAAAAGTTAGATAATAACGAACGACCTCATTAAAGAACACAAAAAATGAAAAGAAGCCTAACTACTCTCTTCCTGATTGCAACGATGGTGTTGTTGCCGTTCAAATTAAATTCTCAGGAAGACGTTTTATTCACTAATTGCCTAAACCAGCTTAAATCGCCATTTATAGCTAGTGGACAACCCTTTAAAGCATTTCTAACAGGTGATGAAGTAGCAGAGTTTCATACAACATTTTTTGCTGGCAGTTTGTATAGAGTAGTGACAAGCAGCCATCAGGAAGGAACCATATTATTCTCGATATACGATAAAGACCGCAACCTTTTATTCAGCAACGAAAATTATGAAGCTTCAAGTTATTGGGATTTCAAAATTGAAGGTTCTGTTGAGTGTATCGTTGAGGCTCGTTTAGATACTGAAAAAACCACATCGGGTATTGCACTTCTAATGGTTGGCTTCAAAAGTCTGGAATAGTCATTTCAAAGGCTTCAAAGTAAGTAGCAATAATTAATAAGATTGTTAGGGTGATTGTATGAGCGAAGAGATATTAAAGGCACTAATTCAATTATTTGCACTTGTAGCATATCCTCGTACCGAAACCCAATCCAGACGCTTTATTGTCAAGTCTTTCCTTAATCAACAACTCAATAAACAACTTATTGAGGAATACCTAGAACTATACGATAAATTATACGAGGAGCACGAACAACGCTTAAGCGATAAAGAAAAATTCAGAAAAAGGCATTCAGCCAGTTCAGTTAAAGTTCTGAAAATTGCTACTGAAATAAACGAAGCGCTTACTTATTATCAGAAAATAATTGTTCTCATCCAGTTAATCGAGTTTTTAAATATCGATTCAGGGATGAGTGATTATGAAAAGGAATTCATCGAGACAGTTGCCCAAACGTTCAATTTACCAGAAGATGAATACCAGTCTATTATAGGCTTTATAATCAGTCAATTTGAAGAAACACCAGATTCTCATGACGTTCTTATAGTCAATAATATTGTACGATATTCCGATGAGCATCACCGGCACCTATTTTGGGAGAATCTGCATGGCGAGCTACGTATTTTATATGTGAAATCGGTCAGCCTTTTTGTTTTTAAATTTAAAGGCAGTCATGATTTATATATGAATGGTCAGTTGGTAAATGAACAAAGAGTTCAGATACTGCGACCAGGAAGTTCACTACGAAACAAAAGAATCGAGCCAATTTTCTACAGTGATATTATTGGGCAGTTTGTTGATGACAACATTACAGCTCCAATTGATTTCACCTGCTCAAATGTTGAATATCATTTTAACAAGAAAAGTATTGGTCTGCGAAAGACCAACTTTTCATCACGATCCGGCAAGTTGGTTGGAATCATGGGAGCCAGTGGAGCTGGTAAAAGTACCCTGGTTAATGTTCTTAGTGGTATCAATGCACCAACTAAAGGCAAGGTCCTGATCAATGATATTGATATACATAAAGAAAAATCAAAAGTAGAAGGATTAATTGGTTATGTGGCACAAGATGATTTACTGATAGAAGATCTGACTGTATACCAAAACCTTTACTACAACGCCAAACTTTGTTTTGATGATTTACCTGAATTTCAGATACAACGAAAAGTATTAAAACTATTACGTGCATTAGGCCTGTATGATATCAGACTAATGAAAGTAGGCAGTCCGCTCAATAAAAAGATTAGTGGTGGTCAACGTAAAAGGCTAAATATCGCTCTGGAATTAATTCGTGAACCGGCAATTCTATTCCTGGATGAACCTACATCAGGTTTATCATCAAGGGATTCAGATAATATTATGGACCTCTTGAAAGAATTATCAATCAAGGGTAAATTAGTATTTGTAGTAATTCACCAGCCTTCCTCAGATATTTTCAAAATGTTTAACCAACTGTTGGTTTTGGATACCGGTGGTTATTTAATATATGATGGCGACCCGGTTGAAAGTGTTAATTACTTTAAGGCCTGCATTAATCATGTGAACCGTGATGAAAGTGAATGTCCTACCTGTGGTAATGTAAACTCTGAGCAGATCCTTAATATAGTTAATTCACGTATTCTGGATGAATATGGTAATTTTACATCAACAAGGAAGATAGAACCAACAGAGTGGTACAATTTATTTCATGAAGGAAGTGAATTGAATCACAAAGATCAGCAGGAAAAGTCTCACGCTCTTCCAACAATCACATTCCGCATTCCGGGTAAAATAAAACAGTTGTTAATCTTTTTAAAACGAGATTTGCTGGCAAAATTTGCCAATCGACAATATCTGATCATCAACCTGCTTGAAACGCCAGTGCTTGCGCTTATCCTGGCTAGCATTATAAAATATCACAATGTTGACAGCAGTAATACAAGTGGGTATACATTTGCCAACAATCCCAATATTACTGTTTACATTATTATATCTATCATCATTGCTATTTTTGTTGGACTGACTGTTAGTGCTGAAGAAATTATAAATGACCGTAAAATACTGAAAAGGGAATCATTCTTAAACCTAAGCCGTTTAAGTTATTTACTTTCAAAGTTTATCATTCTTAGCGGATTATCAGCAATACAAGCGTTACTGTTTGTTTTGGTAGGAAATAGCATTATCGAACTGAATGGTATGTTCTGGCATTATTGGCTTATTCTGTTCAGTTGCTCAACTTTTGCCAATATATTAGGACTGAACATCTCTGATTCATTTAAAAAGACAGTAAATGTATATATCACCATTCCGTTTCTAATAATTCCTCAATTAATATTAAGTGGTGTTTTTATCAGCTTCGACCGTTTAAATCCCGGATTGAGTACTCCGGAGAAGATTCCTTTTTACGGTGAAATAATTACTGCAAGGTGGGGCTTTGAGGCTTTGGCTGTTTCTCAGTTTAAGGATAACAAATACGAATCAATCTTTTACACAACTGATAAACTTAAAAGTCAGGCCAATTACAGAAAAGAATATTGGTTGCCAGCTTTGTATAACCATTTATCAAGCATAGAACGCTCCTATAAAGACGAAGAACAAAAAGATAAAGCATCATATTCTTTACAACTTATCAATAAAGAATTAACGAAACATAACCAACTCTATCCCAATAGAAATCAATCTTTATTGATTCCTGATCTTATTAACCTAAATGATTCAATATTATATCAGGCAAAAAGACAGTTGGACGAATTAAAAACATTCTACAAGAATTTATATAATTCAGCGGATAAAAACCAGGATTTAAAGAAGCACCAATTAAATTCAGATCCTGAAAAAAGAGCTGCTTTTATTGCATTGAAGAACGAGAATCACAACGAAGATCTTGAGCGTTTGGTAAAGAATTCCAATCAGTTCTTTGCTAACAAAATAATAGAATACAAAGGCGAGTTATGGCAAAAAGTGGATCCTATCTTCCAGGATCCTGAAAAACCATTTCTAAAAGCTCACTTTTTAGCTCCATCAAAAAATATCGGATCATACAATATTGATACTTTCCTTGCCAACTTAATCATCATTTGGATGATTAATGCATTTCTTTTTATAACTCTATATTTCAGAGGAGTGCCGAAGCTTTTTCAAATTGGCACAACTGTTCGCACCAATATGGTTCGTTACATCGACAGGCATAAAAAAACTGATGAATAAAAAATATTCACCAGTTTCTATTTTTATTTTTTAGAAGATTAATTTACTCTTCCATTTCAATCATCTTAAACGGCACGTTAATTATTGACTGATAATCTTCACCGGCTTCAAACATATCCTCATCATCTTCTTCATAATACCAGTTAATCTCAACTTTATTTCCTTTTTTATGAATCAATTCCAATCGTTTAAAGATATCCAGAATACATTTAGAAGAACTGGTATTAAAATACTCTAATTGAATATTTACACCAGTTTCTGCAGCAGGCTCTTCTCCAAACTTCTCCAACCAATCAATAATAGGCTTATAAAACTCAACTGAGTTTTCAGGAATAGAACGGCCTTTAATCTCTACCAAACCATTCTCTCCATCCAGTCTTACATAAGGTGTTTTCGGTGTTCCCTCACGAATAATTGTTTCCATATTGGCAATTAAACGGTTAACTAATGTATACATCTAACGAAAAAAAGATGTATTCATCATCAAATTCATAAAAATAATACTCTAACTTATTTCCTGTCTTCCTGACAATATCCAACATTCCAAGTCCTCCTCCTCCTTTGTCAGAAAATTCTTCATTACTAAGGATGTCACGGTACAACATTCGTACCTCTTCATCAGAAAGCGAATTAACCTGGTCAATTCGATCTTTAATATAACTTAACTTTTCCTTTTTTACAAAATTACCCGTTGATATTCTGTAAAAGGTACCATCCTTACTTAAAATAATAATTCCAAAGTTGCTTTCTTGTTCTACGGGAGCTGTTACTGGTGGCAGATCAACATGATGATAGAGATTTTGAAGACATTCAACAAACACATTGTATACCTTCTTCCTAACCCTGTTTTTCTCGTTCTTCAAATTGAGGCTTTTCTCTATTGAATCCAAGGCTTCAGAAATTAACTCAGAGGTAATACTGCCGTTGTACTCGAGCACTACCTCACCTTGCTTTTTTTCTGTATACCAGTTTTTTAATTCGAACCCCATTCTTCTTTGGTCTATTACCAATTACAAATATAAAAAAATTACCCAAAGGCTAAACCTTTGATATTTTAATAAACTTACACAAATTGTCAATTGATCAAAATATTTTGTGACTAAGTTAACAATAATACTGACTAAACCAGTGATCATTTACATTTCCTATATCCCACCACCTTCGGAATACAGCAAATCCCGGGGTTTAAATTGAACCAGTTTGGAATTAGGTGCAACCGGATTAGTAACCCAAACGTTACCTCCAATTACAGAATTAGCTCCAACAGTGATTCTACCCAGTATGGTTGCCTGAGCATATATAACAACATTATCTTCTATGATCGGATGCCTTGGTACTCCTTTAATCGGATTACCATCATCATCCAATGGAAAGCTTTTTGCACCCAGAGTTACACCTTGATAAAGCTTAACATTTTTACCAATTATTGAAGTGGCACCAATGACAACACCTGTTCCATGATCAATAGAGAAATATTCACCAATAGAAGCTTTAGGATGTATATCAATACCTGTTTCAGAATGTGCCATTTCAGATATAATTCTGGGAATTAAAGGCACACCAATATTTACCAAAGCATTGGCAATACGATAATTAGAAATAGCCCTGATAGCAGGATAACAAAAAATTACTTCTCCCCTGCTTTTGGCAGCTGGATCGCCCAGAAATGCGGCTTCAACATCTG
Source organism: uncultured Carboxylicivirga sp. (assembly GCF_963674565.1). NCBI lineage: Bacteria > Pseudomonadati > Bacteroidota > Bacteroidia > Marinilabiliales > Marinilabiliaceae > Carboxylicivirga > uncultured Carboxylicivirga sp. Next base: position 888,652 of record NZ_OY771430.1, on the reverse strand, counting down.
TTGACAACACCCTGCGGATTTCCGGTAATTGAGAAACAAACTCAGCAGCTAATTGATGGGCTATCGCTTGAACTTCCCTATCATCCATCACCTGAGTGTCTGAACATTCAAAACACAGGCCTGCCATTATCTGGTCAGCCAATAAGGCATATAACTTTTCTGTGTTAACTCCTATATAATATCCGATACTATCAGATCGCATAGCCGTATCATCAAAATATCCTGGAAATATAATTTCACGAGCCAAATTAACAATCTCTGCCAAAGAATTGATAGATGGCATTCTGTGCTCCTGAACTTTTTGATGGCAAACCGACTTGTATGATTGCTCTTTAGAGAGCTCTTCTATAGCTCTTCTAACTATTGCTGCAGTTTGGTTGTTTGTCATAATGTGGCTTTTCTGCTAGAATTTGGTTTATATGTTTTATTGCTAACTTTTTTCTTGCTTCACCCGATCCTTCGATAATACAGTAATTAAAACCATAAAAGTCCAGTTCTTGTTTATACAATTGAAATAATTCTTCCCTGATATGTCCGTTTTCTCTTACATCATCCTGAATCCATGGTATATCGGGTTTGCACAATAAAAATAAATCAACTTTTAATTGCTTCAAACCTTGATGAACCCATGCCGGACATTGTCCATACACATAGGTAAACCAAATTTTGGTGATAATTAAAAACGTATCAAAAAAGATAATCGAGTGCTCTTCTTTAAGTGCCTCCTCATATTGCTTAACCTGTTTTTTGGCAATTAATTCAACATCTTCGATGGTATAATTACGCTTTAGGTTCTCAACATATTCCCGGGCAAATTCCGGCATCCAACAGGTGTCATAATAATCAGACAAAACCTCACACAGACTGGTTTTACCAGACGACTCCGGCCCAGTCATTACAACAAAAGTTTTATCTTCAGACTTTACTCTCACGAATCATTATTTTTTGCCATTGCTTAAAGCCCCAATAAGCTCCTGCTGTATATATTAAGAATAAGAAACTATAAAAATACAAATCTGCAGAATTATTATAGACCTGTGCCTTATAGAAATACATCACCATTGATACAAAATCAACAACAATCCAGATCAGCCAATGTTCTATAATTTTGCGCGCCAACATCCAGGTAGCCATAAACGAAGCTGCCGTAGTAGCAGCATCAAGATAAGGCATCTCTGAACCAGCAATATCAAGCATAACCGGAACTTTTAATAATGCCAGTAAGATAATAAGATAAACACCAATACCTATGATTGTTAAATTAACAATCTGTTTTTGCGAAACCTTACTAATGGGAACCTCATCTTTATTTGCGGCTGTTGAAGAATATGACCAGAACCACCAGCCATAAAAGCTAACTATGAGATAATAAAACTGAAGACTCATATCGGCATATAGTCGGGAAGTAAAAAACACCCAAATTGATAATGCCGAAGCCACAATACCCCATGGCCAAAGCCATATTTTTTCACGAATGGAATAATACAAATAAATGAGAGAAGCCACTGTACCGGCCGCTCCCATTCCATACATCTTAATATATTCTAACATCTTATTTTAAAAGCTGAGCGTAGTCTTTTTTGGTTGATACTAACTCGATGGCCTTGTTATAATCTTCAGATAAAGTATTGATGGTTTCAAAATATTCTGAAGTTGAAAATAAATCACGGGCGATTAAGGCTTTTAGCTGAGTACGCATTAATAAATTCGATACCTTTAATTCGTCATCATTTCGTTCAATACCTTCTTTTTCTCCCTCTGATATTAATTGGTTAATCAATTCCTCAGATATTTCAAACTCTTCATTAAATGCCTTATAACTGGTGTATGTTCCTTTCAATAACTCACGATTATTATCAACATAAGTTAAAATCATTCGGTTAACAATTCCAGAAGCAACCAGATCACGATAATAATCAGAATACATCGTTGTGTCCATCGGAACAAATACATCCGGCATAATTCCACCACCACCGTATACTGTACGACCACTAACTTTGGTATGATATTTCATACTTTCATCAAAATGGATACTATCAACATTCTCCATTTCTCCATGTAAATAACGGTTACCTATTTCGTAACGGTAAGCATCTTCCCCTTCACTATAATCTTTTTGAATACAACGGCCTGAGGGAGTATAATATTTAGCAATGGTTAAACGAATCATTGAGCCATCAGGAAAATCAAATGGTCGTTGTACCAATCCTTTACCAAAACTGCGACGTCCAACAACAATTCCACGATCCCAGTCCTGAACAGCACCCGCAACAATTTCACTGGCTGAAGCAGAACCCTCATCCATTAACAACACCAGTTTACCTTTCTCAAAACGACCTTTTTTTCGGGCTGTATGCTCACGACGTTCGCTATTTAAACCCTGAGTATAAACAATAAGGTTATCTGATCCTATCAATTCATCTGCAATGTCAATGGCTGCCTTCAAATATCCACCACCATTACCCCGAAGGTCAATAATTAAATTTTCGTAGTTATTTTCTTCAAGCTTATCTAACGCATCAACAAATTCCTGATGGGTAGTTAAGGCAAAACGTGTAATTTTTACATAGGCCGTTTTAGGATCAGCCATGTATGATGCCTCAACACTATGAATTGGGATTTTATCACGCACAACTGTAAAATCAAGATACTGACCTTTTCGATTGATGGCCAGTTTTACTTTAGTTCCTTTTTTACCACGGAGGTATTTATAAACGTCGCTGTTTTTAATTCCAATTCCGGCTACATTATCTCCATCAATACTTACAATACGATCGCCGGCAGCAATTCCAACTTTTTCAGAAGGTCCGCCAATCAATGGTGTAACAACCATAAGGGTATCATGTAAAATATTAAATTGAATACCAATGCCATCAAAACTTCCATCCAACGGTTCGTTCATGGCTGCCACCTCATCAGCTGTTATATAAACCGAATGAGGATCCAGACTCTTAAGCATGCCTGCAATTGCTTCCTCGGTTAATCTTGTATCGTTTACTGTATCAACATACAATGAATTGATCAACTGATAAGTCAATTGTAATTTCTGAAGGTTTTTATCCACTGACTGAGCCTGCAAATTAACTGCTATGATGGCAATTATCATTCCCAAAATCAGTTTACTAAATCCGTATCTTACTTTCATAATGTGATGCTTTAAATTTCCGTCACTCATACGTACGAAAAATAAATTACAATGTTATAAATAAACAAAAGCCGGAACTAAAAAGTTTGTTCCGGCTTGTAATATCTATCAGAGCCAATGCCTACTCCCATTCAATGGTTGCAGGTGGTTTAGAGCTTATATCGTAAACTACCCTGTTAACTCCTTTAACTTTATTTATAATTTCATTTGAGATACGTGCCAGAAAATCATATGGTAAATGAACCCAGTCTGCTGTCATTCCATCCGTAGAAGTAACCGCACGCAATGCAACCACTCTTTCGTAAGTACGCTCATCACCCATTACACCAACTGACTGAATAGGTAATAACATAGCTCCTGCCTGCCAAACCTGATCATATAAATGATGATCTTTCAATCCCTGAATAAAGATATAGTCCACTTCCTGTAACAAAGCAACTTTTTCGGCTGTTATATCGCCCAATATACGGATTGCCAAACCTGGTCCCGGGAAAGGATGACGGCCTAACAATGAATCATCAATTTTTAACGCTTTACCAACACGACGAACCTCATCCTTGAACAACAGGTTAAGTGGCTCAACAATCTTCAGATTCATTTTTTCAGGAAGACCCCCAACATTGTGGTGTGATTTAATGGTTGCTGATGGTCCTTTTACAGAAACAGACTCTATAACATCAGGATATATAGTACCCTGAGCCAACCATTTTACATCCTGTATCTTGTGGGCTTCAGCATCAAACACTTCGATAAAAACACGACCAATGATCTTACGTTTTGTCTCCGGATCAGATACTCCATCCAACTCACCCAGGAATTCTTTTTTGGCATCCACACCAATCACATTCAATCCCATGTGCTTGTATGAATCCAAAACAGCCTCGAATTCATTTTTACGAAGTAATCCGTTATCAACAAAAATACAAGTAAGATTATCGCCAATTGCCTTATGAAGTAAGACACCAGCCACGGTACTGTCAACACCACCTGACAAGCCTAGAACAACTTTATCGTTGCCTAATTTAGCTTTCAGCTCTGCAACCGTTGTTTCAACAAATGAAGCCGGTGTCCAGTCTTGCTTGCAACCACATACATCAACCACAAAATTTTTCAAAATCTGTGTTCCTTCTGTACTGTGGTATACCTCAGGATGGAATTGCAAACCAAAGGTTGTTTCGTTTTCAACCTTAAAAGCAGCCACTTTTACATCCTTGGTACTGGCAATGATTTTATAAGTTTCGGGAAGTTTGGCAATAGTATCACCATGCGACATCCACACTTGTGAATGATGGCTTACTTCCTTCATCATTATGCTTTCTGAGTCAACAAATTCAAGGTTAGCTCTACCGTACTCACGAGTAGCTGATGGCAACACCTCACCTCCGAAATTATGTGACAGAAACTGAGCACCATAACAAACTCCCAACAAAGGCATTTTACCTTTAATCTCTGATAAATCAGGTACAGGAGCATCCTCATCTCTTACACTGTAAGGACTTCCACTTAAAATTACTCCTTTTACGGTATCGTCAAATTCGGGACAGTTATTGTACGGATGAATTTCGCAATACACATTAATTTCTCTAACACGTCTGGCAATCAACTGTGTATACTGAGAACCAAAATCCATAATGATGATTTTTTCTTGCATCAACCTTAACCTTAAATCGTTTGTATGTAAAAATTTTGCGCAAATATAAGGATTAATTAAGTATAAAGGGGAAAGGATAAAGTAAAAAGAAAAAGTATTAACCTATTCGTTTTCAAATTAAGCCTTCTATTGACACAGAGAATAATTTAACAATATTTTTAATAAATTACATTAATAATCATATTACATTTATTATTTTTAAAACTCAACCAATTAACCTTAACAATGCTTAAATATCGCCTGACATTTTTTGCATTAAGCTTCATATTTACACTGAATACTTATGCTCAATATGAACTTAAATTAAAACTGGACTATCCTCCATTAGAATTAAAATTGGATCCTCTTATTGATTTCGAGATCAATCAATTGGAAGTATCTCAACCCAGCATATTAAAAACAATAGCTGACACAATAAGTCTATTGCCTAATATACAACTGGATAGTAAAATTTACATTGCTGAATTCAACATTTATCACCGTCAAAAATTCAATTCCTACTTTTCTTTAGGTGCCTATGAGTGGACCAACGCTGAAAAAAAAGCCGACTTATGGGAAAACACAACATTTTGGTATGGATTTGGGCTGTTAAAAACTTTTAGTTTAATGAATCCAACACAGGTTCAATACCAATACACATTAAATTTAGAGTTAAACCAACCTATTAACAATTGGCTGAGCCTGCACTCTAACGCACATTATATAAGCAAACCCATTTATAAATTTAACAATGCAAATGGTTCACTTTTTCATATGAATCCATTATTTATGCAAAGTGATGTAGCAGCCAGTTTACAAGCGCAATACAATAATGTTAAAATTGATGTTGGATTCCGATCTATCTTTAATACACAATCAAAAAACAGTAGTCCTATTAATATGATAAACACTAAAATGAGTGTAATATTCTAATTTATAAACCTCTTAACGGAACCTTTGTTATTTCAACCTTTTCTTTATTAGTAATATAGGAAATATACAAACAGTCATTATAAACCATTGACTTAGGATAATGATATCCTTCTCGCTTATACTTTCCATCGTATTTTAATGAAGGTAATTCACTTGCTTTTCTGAGCACAAAAGCCTTATTAAATAGACTGCCATCATCACTTAATGTCAAAACCAAAGGATAACGCATTTTAGCATTAACCGGATTACTTACAAAATAAGCTGTTCCATCCGGCAAATTACCAGCACTCTGTTTGGATCGCGAATCCGGCATAACAGTAATAACCGGTGTTGACCAACTACGTCCTTCATCCAGACTAACAGATGCAAGTTTACAAAACGAACTATTCTGATCGCGAAATACCATTAGGAGGGCTCCATCTTTTCGAACATATGAACTGGGTTCCAGCTCCCGGGTTACCTCACCCGTGTAATCCATGTTATTCATCTCACCCTTCTCCCATCCACTAATACCGTATTGATCATCAGTAAATATTGGACTTAAATGAAGACCTGGTGAAACATGAAGAGCATTAATTATTCTACCGGATTCAATCTGATGTGGATCCTGTTCAAATGCACCTATCATTTCATCTCCATTTAACCACCTTACGAATTTTGGACTTGACCAATTTATACCATCTGTAGAAAGCATATATTTTACCTTACAAAAACGTGGAGATTCATTATAGCTCCATTCATTAATATAAGCAACCAAAGTATCTCTGTACTTCCACCAACCACCCGATGTGCAATAACCATTATCAGGACTAGCTGCCAAAATATCGGGATTCGTCCAGACTTTCCCATCATTACTAAAGGAATACATCACCCTGGTATCATGTGAATCTTCATCTTTTTCAGAGCTTTGCCACATACAATAGAGTCTTTCTTTAAATGCTATTGCAACTGCACCATTACAATATTTATCCGTTGAATCGGAAGCTGAGTAAATAGTTGCTGTTTCAAGTCCCAGAGGCATTTCCAATCCCAGATCCTCAGCATTAGACTCATCGAAAAGATTATCCTTTAAGCTTAATACCGGTTGTTGCATACAAGAACTTATGAATAACAACATAACAAATAAGAAACTATATAAACTTCGAAACATACCCTTCAATTTATTGGAGCAAACGAACAAAATTAATTCAATTTTAACTGAAAGAGGTTAAAATTCAATAAACATTTTTCTAAATCCTATCAATGTATTTGCATCTACAACGAATATTTATACTTTAGATTTCAACCTATCACCATAAATCATGCAATTTTTAAAGAACTTTAAAAATATTGGTCCCGGTAGTCTTGTAACTGCAGCATTTATTGGACCGGGGACCATTACAACCTGTTCACTTGCCGGAGCAAATTTTGGTATGGCCTTACTCTGGGGATTACTTTTTTCCATTATTGCCACTCTTATTCTTCAAGAGATGACAGCACGTTTGGGAATTATTACTCAACAAGGCTTAGGTGACGCCATTCGAAATCTGATACAAAATCCTGCTTTAAAAATATTGTCTGTCGTTTTAATTATTTCAGCTATTACCATTGGAAATGCTGCTTACGAAACAGGAAACCTTATTGGAGCAGCCATGGGAATTGACACTGTTCTTCCAGGAGAAAATATCAAAGTAATCAGTTTGATTATAGGGCTAACCGCTTTTGTACTACTTTGGCTTGGGAGTTACCGTATTCTGGAAAAAGTATTGATTGGATTGGTCATATTAATGAGTCTTGTTTTTCTGACAACAGCCATTGTAATAGCACCTCATTTTCAATCCATTCTTAAAGGAATCTTTATTCCTTCCTTTCCAAATGGTTCAGCTTTAATGTTGATTGGCCTGATTGGAACAACCATTGTACCGTATAATCTTTTTTTACACACTTCTGTAGTAAAAGAACGCTGGAAGACAAAAGAGGATTTACCCAAAGCCAGATTTGATCTATTTGTTTCAATTATTCTGGGTGGCGTTATTTCGATGAGTATTGTAATCACTTCTGCTATGGCATTTTATGCGACCAATCACGAAATAAAGGGAGCAAGTAATATGGCTATTCAGCTTGAACCTATATTGGGTAGCTGGGCAAAATATATATTAGCTAGTGGATTATTTGCGGCCGGGATATCATCAAGCATTACAGCCCCATTGGCTGCTGCCTATGCAACCTCTGGCATATTAGGCTGGAAAAGCACCCTGAAGGACTGGCGTTTCAGATTGGTATGGATGATTATTCTTGGTATTGGAATTCTTTTTTCTTCGCTTGATTACAAACCTATTGAAGCCATATGGTTCGCACAGATCACAAATGGTATACTTCTGCCTATCATCGCAACCTTTCTGGTTTTAGTAATGAATAATAAAAAATTATTGTCCGACAAGATTAATAAACCCATAGCTAATGTGGCAGGCATATTTGTGATAATTATTACCTTGGTCTTGGGTTTACGAAGTATATTATCAGTAACGGGAATAATATAGATAGATGCATACAATAGATATTAATTGCGATTTGGGTGAGAGCTACGGTGCTTATAAGATTGGCAATGATCTTGCGATATTAAAATACATTTCATCTGCCAATATTGCCTGCGGATTCCATGCCGGCGATCCGGGAGTAATCCGTAAAACCATTGAAGCAGCATTAAATCATAAAGTCGCTATTGGGGCCCATCCTGGATTTCCTGATATACAAGGCTTTGGAAGAAGAAGCATGCTTTTAACTGATGATGAATTATTTGATACCATTCTTTACCAGGTAAGTGCTTTAAAAGGCATGACCGAAGCACTTGGTGGAAAACTCCAGCACGTAAAACCTCATGGTGCCATGTACAATATGGCTGCACAAGACTATCACATGGCTAAAACTATTGCCAAAGCTGTTAAACAAATTGATGCTTCATTATTGTTTTATGGATTGGCAAATTCGCAAATGCTACAGGCAGCGAAAGATGAAGGATTAAGAACGGTAAGTGAAACATTTGCTGACCGCAGATACACAAAAGAAGGACTGTTAGTTCCCCGATCACAACCTGATGCAGTAATACACAACAGCAATCAATGCATTCAACAGGTACTAATCATGATTAAAGATCAGAAAGTAATCAGCGCAGATGGTCATGAAATCACTCTTAATGCAGATTCCATCTGCTTACATGGAGATAACATGCAGGCTCTTGAATTAGCCAAAGCAATAACTGAAGCCCTCGAAAAATCGGATATTCACATTTCAGCCGTTAATAACTGATCATTTGGAATTTAATTATCATATACTTGGTGATAGTGCTGTATTAATTCGATTAGAGCAGAAAATCAGTCCGCGCATACTAGAACAAGTAAATACTTTCACCCAAGCCATTCAATCACTTGAATTAAAAGGAATCACCCAGGTACTTCCATCCTATTGTGATGTTACCATTTATTACGATCCATTGTTGATTTCTTTACCCAAACTACTAAAAACCATTAAGAAAATAAAGGTTGAAAATTTCTCACACAACAAGAAAGAAGTCAGACTAATACATATTCCTGTTTGTTATGACATCATTGTTGGATTAGATATTGAATCCGTTGCTGAACATCATCAAATTAAAATTGAAACACTTATAGAAAAACACTGCTCCAATAAATATTTGGTTTATATGTTAGGATTTACACCCGGATTTGCCTATCTGGGCGGTTTGAATCCGCAACTGGCCACACCGCGTAAACAAACCCCACGAAAACTTATCCCCGCCGGATCTGTTGGTATAGCCGGAAATCAAACAGGAATTTATCCCATTGACAGCCCCGGAGGATGGCAAATTATAGGTCAGACTCCAATTAAGATGTTTGATATCAATCGTAAACCAGAGGTTTTTATCCAATCAGGAGATTACATTCAATTCGACCCTATTACAATTGAAAAGTTTAATAAGATAAAAGAATCAGCACCATTTGAATACCAACTCAATCTAGAAAACTACACTCCTGAATATGAATAAGATTAAAGTCATAAAAGCAGGGTTACTCAGCACTATTCAGGATGAAGGAAGAGCTGATTTTCAAAAGATTGGAATGCCGGTTGGTGGAGCAATGGATTTGATTGCCTTAAAAATGGCTAATTATCTGGCGGGTAACAACCCTTTGGAAGCTGCAATAGAGATGACCATGACAGGTTGCTGCATTGAATTTTATTCTGACACTTTTATTGGTATTGCAGGGGCTATGCCAGAATTGACACTAAATAGTCTGCCTATCGAACCTTATCGAACCATTCAGATTAAAGCTGGTGATGTTCTTGATATTTTAAAGATTAACCAAGGTGCCAGAACGTATTTATCAATTGCCGGAGGATTTGATTTACCTGACATTATGGGTAGTAAATCCACCTATTTATATGGTAAACTTGGTGGTTTCAATGGAAGAGCCCTAAAAGTTGGAGATAATATTCCAATTAATAAAAGCAAACCGAATTTGAAACTGCGGAGAATTAAGGAGAAACATATTCCTCAACTTCCGACCGAATCCGTTCTACGAATTCTGCCAGGACCAGAAAAAGAACGATTCACATGGAATGGCTTGGTAAATTTCCTGACTGAACCTTACTCTCTTTCACCACATTGCGACAGAATGGGGTTTCGCCTCGACGGACCTGCAATTGAACACCTAAACAATGATGCAGATATTATATCATCTCCCATTGCATTTGGAACCATACAGGTTCCCAGTCATGGTTCACCAATAGTTATGATGGCTGATAGACAAACAACTGGCGGATATACTCGCATTGCCAATGTTATATCGGCAGATTTTTCAATTCTGGCGCAATTAAAACCTGGCGATAAGATTTGTTTTAAGGAAGTCAGTTATAAAACATCAATTAAAGCTTTGAAAGCTCAGGAGAAGATTTTGAAGAAATATAGCTAAGAATTCATATTGTCCTTTTGTGGTTTCAATACAGACGTCCCTGCCGGGACTTTACTTATTCCTTAATCGTACACAGCACTTACGTACTGTGCTTTACAGGCGTCACTGCGTGACTAGCAAAAAAGTTCGAAGATATTTACTTACTGCCTATTGTTAAAAAACAACAGTTATTATTTCAAAACAACAAGAACCATCCTCTTATTCTAACATTTCATTTATAATACCCCCAATATTTCGACCTTTAAATTTTTATTTTTAGTCTTTTTCCTAACTGCACCCCTATTAATAAATGTTAAAATATGACATTTACCATATTTTTTTATGATATACCCCTATTTTTAATTTTGATTTTACCATTTAAAAGATATATTTGCATTTAAGTATCGTATTACTTCTTTAAGTAAATATTTAATTACAATTATTAACTAAAAGCTGCCTTATGACTACAATTTCATCTAATAAAGCCATAAAGATTAACATTCTTAGTTTTAAGGCTCCCCACATGAGGGTCTTTCATATAACATGGTTTTCCTTTTTCCTTTGTTTTTTCGGATGGTTTGGTATTGCTCCATTAATGGCAGTAGTACGAGAAGAACTTTTACTTACAAAATCACAAATAGGTAATATAATTATATCATCAGTTGCGATTACCATTTTTGCCCGACTGCTGATTGGATACCTTTGCGACAGAATTGGTCCACGAATTACTTATACTGCTCTTTTAATATTAGGCTCAATACCTGTAATGCTAATCGGATTCAGTAATAGTTATGAATCATTCCTGCTTTTCAGACTTAGCATAGGGGGAATAGGCGCTTCTTTTGTTATTACACAATACCACACCTCGGTAATGTTTGCTCCAAATGTTGTTGGAACAGCCAATGCAACCACTGCCGGATGGGGAAACCTGGGTGGTGGTGTAACACAAATGGTTATGCCTGTAATCTTTAGTGCTTTTAACGGACTTGGTTATATTAACACACAAGCCTGGAGATTGGCTATGGTTGTACCGGGATTAGCCTTACTTATAATGGGATTTGTATATTATAAATTTACCACTGACACTCCCGAAGGAAACCTTTCAGACCTGAAAAAGATTGATCCAGACTATCAAATGAAGGCTAAGAGTTCGAGCGGTGGTTTTCTTGCTGCAATCAAAGATTACAGAGTATGGGGCCTATTTCTGATATATGGAGCATGCTTCGGTATAGAACTTACTATTAACAACATAGCCGCCATTTATTACATTGACAATTTTAAATTAGATCTTAAAACAGCAGGAATAATAGCAGGATTATTTGGATTGATGAACCTCTTTGCCAGATCATTAGGCGGATTTTTTGGTGATAAATTCGGTATTAAATTCGGTCTTCGAGGAAGGGTTTTATTCTTATTTGTTGTTCTGTTTATTGAAGGTCTTGCTCTCATTCTGTTTAGTCAGATGACACATTTGGTATTGGCTATTTCTACCATGATTCTTTTCAGCTTATTTGTGCAAATGTCTGAAGGTGCAACCTTCTCAGTTGTACCCTTTGTTAATAAAAAAGCTGTTGGAGCCATAAGTGGTATTGTTGGAGCCGGTGGAAATGCCGGAGCGGTTATGGCAGGTTTCCTTTTTAAAACAGAAGGTCTCAGCTACTCCTCTGCTCTATTAATACTCGGCATTAGCGTTGTGGTTATTTCAACAGCTGCATTATTTGTTCGTTTCTCAGAAGAAGCCGAATTGGAAGCCAAGGGAGAAATGGAAACCATACTTGGAGAACCCACACCAATACCTGTTACAGTAAGCAGTAAATAGATTTCGGTAAATCCTAAACATGAAACTTTGAAACAAGTATCTTCACATACCTATAATACTACTTGCTCCTATTGCGGAGTTGGCTGCGGTATTACCATCAGTAAAAGTCCTAAAGGTAAATTATCACTTAAAGGAAATGAGCTGTATCCGGTAAACCATGGTAAACTTTGCTCCAAAGGCATGAACCTGCATCATGTAGTTCAGGATTATAGCGACCGTTTGCTGTATCCCGAAGTAAGATGGGCCAAAAATATGCCAAGGGTAAGAGTAAGCTGGGATCAGGCCATGCAACGCACCGGTTCTGTTATTAAAACCATGATTGAACAATACGGCCCGGATTCCATTGGTTTTTATGTGTCTGGTCAATGTTTAACCGAAGAATACTATCTGGTTAACAAACTGACCAAAGGTTACATTGGAACCAATAACATTGACACCAACTCACGCCTTTGTATGAGTTCTGCCGTTGTGGGATACAAAATGGCTTTAGGCGAAGATGCTGTTCCCATTTCGTATGATGATATAGAACTGGCAGATTGCTTTTTCATTACCGGAGCCAATCCGGCCTGGTGTCATCCTATATTATTTCGCCGTCTCGAAGCACACAAAGCAGCCAATCCTGACATTAAAATTATTGTGGCTGATCCGCGCAAAACACAAACTTGTTCCATTGCTGATATACATCTGCAATTGAAGCCTGGATCTGATGTTGCACTAAATAATGCCATTGCCAAATGTCTGGCGGAAGAAGGATATCTTGATCTTGATTTTTTGGAGAACCATACCAATGGATACAAAGAAGTTCTGGAATTTCTGAAGTCATTTACCTTGGAATCAGCTGCAGAAGTTTGTGGTGTATCTGTTGAAGATATAAGACTAACAGCACACTACATCGGACAGGCTAAAGGCTTTATATCGATGTGGGCCATGGGATTAAATCAAAGTGTGATAGGTGTGGATAAAAACCTGTCGCTCCTGAATATATCATTGCTAACCGGACATATTGGGAAACCAGGTTCTGGTCCGTTTTCACTGACCGGCCAGCCCAATGCCATGGGTGGACGCGAAGTTGGCGGGATGAGTAATTTGCTTCCTGCCCATCGCGACCTAAACAATCCGGAGCATCGTAAAGAAGTAGCTGATTTTTGGGGAGTACCTTCTTTACCCGAGAAACCGGGTTACACAGCTACCGAGATGTTTCAGGCTGTACTCGACGACAAAGTAAAGGTACTTTGGATCATCTGTACCAATCCATTGGTGAGTCTTCCAAATGCCAATGTTGTTGAAGAAGCCTTAAAAAAAGCCCGACTGGTGATCGTTCAGGATATATCGAAAAACAGCATCACTGCTGATTATGCTGATGTAATTCTGCCTGCTGCCGGTTGGCTCGAAAAGGAAGGTACCATGACCAATTCAGATCGAAGGATCAGCTATCTTCCCAAAGTACTGGAAGCTCCGGGCGAGGCTCTGGCCGATACCACCATTCTGAAACGATTTGCCGGTTACATGGGTTACAAGGGTTTTAATTTTAAAGATGATTCGGCAGTATTCGACGAACATAAAGCATTAACCAAAGGAACCAATATTGATATCTCAGGCTTATCATATGAGAAACTAAAATCTGAAGGATCGGCTCAATGGCCCTATAAAGAAGGTGCAAACAAAGGAGATGAACGCTTATTTGGTGACAAACAATTTTTTACACCAGATAAAAAGGCCCGCTTGTTTGTAGCCAAAGAAAGTAATCTATCTGAGCCTGTTAATGAGCAGTTTCCATTGGTATTGACAACTGGTCGTGTACGCGACCACTGGCATACCATGACCAAAACCGGCAAGGTTAGTAAGCTAAAGCAGCATATAAACAATGCTTTTCTCGAAATTCACCCCGAAGATGCTTCAATGCGTAATCTAAAACAGGGTGATCTGGCAATTATAGCCAGTCGTTATGGCACCATAAAAATTCCCGTAACCATAACAGATTCCATTCGAAAAGGAGTAGTTTTTGCACCCATGCACTGGGGCAAAATTCTGAATAAAGATATTGCCAGAGCCAATAACGTTACCTCAGAACTTGTTGATAGCCGCAGTAAAGAACCTGATTTTAAATTTACAGCTGTTGATGTAATTAAATATAAAAAAGAAAAAGAACGCATTATTATCATTGGTGCAGGTGCAGGTGCCTGTAAGTTCATTGAGGAATATAGGAAATTAGAAACCGAAGATGAAATATTGGTTTTTTCAAAAGAAGCCAATCCTTTTTATAACCGTATTCTTTTACCAGAATATTATACCGGTCATAAAAGCTGGGATAATCTGGTAAGATTGGAAGATTCATTATTCGGGAAATATAACATACGGGTATCAACAAATAACCCGATTGAAAGTATTCACCCCAATAACAAAACTGTAACCGATAGCAAAGGTATTTCACACAGCTATGATAAACTTATTATCAGTACAGGTAGCCGACCAAATGTACCATCTGGTGTTTCGATTGATTACAATGGAACCTTTTCTATCAGAAGCAAAGAAGACGCAGATCGGCTTAAAAGCTATATGACTTTTAAAAAGAGTGTTGTGGTAGTTGGCGGTGGATTACTGGGACTGGAAATTGCATCATCACTCAGTGAAGCCGGACTTAAAGTTACCATTGTGCATCGAAATGCGCGATTAATGGATAAACAGCTTGATAAATTATCCAGCTCCTTATTGGCCGAAATGATTTCAGAAAAAAATATTGATCTGATGCTGAATGATGAAATTGCTTCTATTCAAAGTATTAATAATAACAGTTCAAAAATACAGAAAGTATTCTTCCAGAGTGGTCGCTCTATCCAAACCGATGCCATAGTTTATGCCATCGGCACACGACCTAACATAGAATTGGCTGTTGA
Organism: uncultured Carboxylicivirga sp.; assembly: GCF_963674565.1. NCBI lineage: Bacteria > Pseudomonadati > Bacteroidota > Bacteroidia > Marinilabiliales > Marinilabiliaceae > Carboxylicivirga > uncultured Carboxylicivirga sp. The sequence continues at coordinate 873,306 of NZ_OY771430.1, read as the reverse complement.
AGCTGGTTTGGAAACCAAACGAGGTGTTGTGGTTAGCGGACGAATGGAAACCAGTGATGACAGTATTTATGCCATTGGTGAAATAGCCGAATTCAACGGTCAGTTGTATGGCATAACCCTTGCTGCAGAACAACAGGCTTGCGTTGCAGCTGCTGCTGTTTATGGCGACTTCACAAAGACATACGAGGGTACAGTAGGAATGAATATCCTAAAGTTCCCGGGAGTGGAGCTATGTAGCATTGGCTTATCTCAAAGTCCTGACACAAAAGAATATGAAGAAATTCTTTTCATTGATAAATCACAACAGTATTATAAAAAATGTATCATTCATAAAGACAGGCTGGTTGGTGCAATACTTATGGGCGATAAAATTGAGTTCAATGAATTTAAAGAACTGATTGAAAACCGGATTGAATTGTCTGACAAACGCCTCTCTTTATTGCGAAGCGGACAAACACCACAGGCTGTCAAGGGTAAGTTGGTTTGCAGTTGTAATAATGTTGGCGAAGGAAATATTCTGGAAGAAATACATAACGGAGTTGTTGACTTTGATTCGTTATGCATAGCTACCGGAGCAGGTACAGGTTGCGGAAGCTGTAAGCCTGAAGTAAAAGCCATACTGGAATCATCAAAAGTGGAGGCAACAGCATGAAAGAACTAACCAATCATATTGTTCGAATCCTGATAAAAGGAGGCATTCTTACTCCGGGAGTTTTCCTGAAGATTACTAAGATTGCTTCTCAAACCGGTAATAAAGAAATCTCTTTTGGATCGCGCCAGGATGTTCTGTTTTCTATTCCTAATAACCTAAAAACACAGACTGAAGAATACATGAACATCAATCAACTTGATTTTGAATGGAAAACGGATGATAAGCCTAAAACCCAAAATATTGTAAGTTCCTTTGTGGCTAACGATGTTTATCCCTCAACTTCGTGGGTTAATCCGGGTGCTTACATTCATATCCTGGAAGGATTTGATTATCATCCTAAGATTAAAATCAATATTGTAGATCCGGTTCAAAAACTTGTTCCTCATTTCTCAGGACACCTTAACTTTATTGCTTCAGAACAAGAAGATTACTGGCATTTATACCTGCGTAATCCACAGGATGAATCGATGCGCGAATGGCCGGAGCTCATTTATTCTCCGGAAATACCAAAAATTGCCAGTTTATTGGAGCAAATTGCTTTTAATCATCCCATAAAACCATTACACGAACTGGTTGTACAGGTGAGCGAACAACTCAAGTTGAATACTCTGTCTAATTTTGAACCCTTAAAGCGAATACCTGATTTTCCTCCATACTATGAAGGATTACATAAGATGGCTTCAGGAAAGGATTTATGGGCAGGTTTTTACTGGCGAAACAACCGATACACCATAGAGTTTATTAATCATGTTTGTAACCTTTGTTTACATACCGGAATAGCCCGTATCAGTATCACTCCTTGGAAAAGCTTTCTGGTTAAGAACATTAAAACCGAACATCGTTTGCTTTGGGAACAAATGATTGGTCATTTTGGTATTAACATGCGCCACTCTTCGTTTGAGTTATACTGGCATCTGCCATTTAACAATTCCGAAGCTTTAAACTTAAGACGATATCTGGTTAGATGCTTCGATAAGGTTGATGTACGAACTTTCGGACTGACTTTTAGCATTGGCAAACCTGATATTCCCTTCACCTCTGTGGTGATCGAACGTAAATGGTATCCTAAATGGCTAAACTGGCTGAATCTGTTTAAGTCTTATCGCATTTCATATGCCAAAGATTTTAATCCTGAATCGAACCAGTACATCCAATACTTGGAAGATGCCAGCTTTAAGGAGTTGCCGGAACGTTTGATCAGCTTAAGCAAGAAATATTATGCATCGCTTCCTGAAATGAAAATTATTCAGTCGAAGCCTGTACCAACCAAGAAGGAAGAACTGACTGTTTACCAATGCTCAAAATGCATGACTATCTATGCTCCTTTTGTTGGAAACGCTAATAAAGGGATTGATCCAGGTACTGATTTTCAATACCTGCCTGATGATTACTGTTGCGAAACATGTGATGCACCCAAAAGCCTATTTGTAAAAAAAGTGGTACCAAAAGATCATTTAACCGTAGCTTGATATGACAATTCTTTCTGACACATATGGCCGTCGTTTTGAGAAACTAAGAGTTAGCCTCACCAATCAGTGTAATTTCAATTGCGTTTATTGTGTGGGTAAAGAACATGTGCCAGGTCAGATGATTCAAAGCGCCCGTTCGGTTCAACAGTCTGAATCATCATTACAACTAAAAGATTACCAAGCTATAATTTCTAAAATACATCAAATTAGCCCGTTAAAACAAATTCGATTTACGGGTGGAGAACCGATGTTAAGCCCTCATTTAATTTCGCTGATTGGTTTCAGTAAAGATTTGGGAATTAAGAATGTTGGTATCACAACCAATGGCTGGTATCTCGAAAGGAAAATGAAAGAGTTAATTGATTTGAAAATTGTCTCGTTAAACATTTCGCTTGACGGGATAAGTAATGAGTTTATAACCCGCATGGCCGGACACTCGCAGGCATATAAAGTTAAAGAGACAATTGAGCTGGCTGTTTCTGCCGGACTTCCTGTAAAATTGAATGCAGTTATAATGAAAGGTAAAAACGAACAGGAAATACTGCCTTTGCTTGAGTATGCCAGAAACTTAAACATACCCGTTAGATTTATTGAATTTATGGCTATGGGGCATCTTCATCACACAAAAAGTAACTATCTGTTTAGCCAAAATGAAATACTGGATACCATTGCAGCCCGCTACAACTTTACATATATCCCGAGAACTAAGAGTTCTACATCTGAATACTGGAGATTAAGTAGTGGCGACACTTTTGGTATCATTGCCAATTATACAACACCATTTTGCCACGATTGTAATCGCTTACGGTTAGACAGTACCGGCAAATTATTTGGTTGTCTTAGCTCTACACAAAGCATCAGTTTAAAATCACGGATTGCAGATGATGAATTATTTAAGCAAGCTCTTGCAGAAGCACTTGGTCACAAGCAGCAAATACAATTTACAGGCAGTGCTTTATCAATGAAATATATTGGAGGATAAGAAATGGAGAGAAAACAAATTTATATACAATTTTTTGGAGGATTAAAAGACTACTTCGATAAGACACTTACTTTGGAACTGCCTTCCGGAAGTCTGATTTCTGATTGCCTTCAACAATTAATGATAATGCAGCCGGCAGCCATTGGACTGTTAAATAAATGCGCCATTGCAATCAATGGGACAATAAATAAAGAGAATACAGTACTGTCTCATAATGATCATGTAGTTATAATGCCACCATACAGTGGAGGTTAATCAAAATGAACGAGCATGTATATTACTGATAAAGAAATAAATATAGGACAAATATTTTCTGAAGCCCACAGTGAATTGAGCGGAGCCATTGTACTCTTCAGTGGTGAAGTAAGAGGGATCAATCACGGGCAAAAGGTTGAGTACCTTGAGTATGAAGCTTATGCTCCTATGGCAGAAGAGGTTTTTGATCAGATATTAACGGATGCCAAAAACAAATGGCGATTAAATTATGCCAATGGAATTCACCGAACAGGCCGTCTGAATTTAACAGAGTGCGCAGTTGTTATTGTTACAGCAAGTGCTCACCGCGGCGATGCTTATGCTGCCAACCGATATATAATTGATCGGGTTAAAGCTGAAGTACCCATCTGGAAAAAAGAAGTATATACCGATGGAACTCATACCTGGGGCAGCAATTGCGAATGTAATCATCACACTCACCAATCATTCATTCACCAGACTAACGAAAACGCATATGAATAACCTTGTTTTAAATGATTCTTTACCAACCATAGTGGTGGTAGGAAACGGTATGACCGGATATAAGTTTTGTGAAAAATTTGTAGCTAAAGGTTTTATGGACCAGTTTAACCTGGTGGTTTTTGGTGAAGAACCTTGGGCAGCTTACGACAGGGTTCATCTAACCGATTATTATACCGGATCTTCGGTATATGATTTAAAACTGGCACAACGAAACTGGTACGAAGAGAATAACATCCGACTGATAACAAGTGATCCGGTTATAAGTATCGATCGCGATAATAAAACGGTTTCAAGTAATTGTGGTTTGAAGGTAAACTACCACTACCTTGTGTTGGCTACCGGTTCTGCCGCATTTGTACCTCCTGTACCGGGTATCGACAAGAAAGGCGTATTTGTTTACCGTACCATCGAAGATCTGGATAAGATTAAAACATATATTAAAGACAAAAAAGATGCTGTTGTAATTGGAGGTGGTTTACTTGGCCTCGAAGCAGCCAAGGCTCTCTTAGATGATGGATTAAATACTTCGATCATAGAATTTGCCCCTCGGCTGATGCCACGTCAGCTTGATGATACAGGTAGCATGGTGCTTCAACAAAAACTTGAAACGTTAAATCTTCAGATTAAACTAAATAAAAGCTCCAAAAACATTCTGGGTAACGGATCGGTTACCGGAATTGAATTTGCTGATGGAGAGGAACACAATACTGATATCATTGTTGTTCTGCCGGTATTCGTCCAAGGGATGAACTGGCCAGAGCAGCAGGATTACAGGTTGGTGAACGTGGTGGAATTGTTGTAACACCCGACACTTTGACTAATGATCCATCTATTTTTGCCATCGGAGAATGTGCTCTTATTCATAATATGATATGGGGTTTGGTGGCTCCATGTTATGAAATGGCCGATGTAGCCGTTCGCAAAATAGCCGGTGAAGAAGCAGCCTTTTCACCTGCTGACATGTCAACAAAACTGAAACTGATTGGGGTTGATGTGGCAAGTTTCGGTGAAGTATTTGGTAATGAAGATCAGCGCGAAGAACTTGTTTATCAAAACAAATCAACCGGAAATTACAAAAAGCTTTTTGTAAGCAAAGATGGAAAATACCTTTTGGGTGGTATTTTGGTTGGCGATGCTTCAGATTACAACATGTTGTTTCAATTATACAACAACAAGATGAAGCTTCCTGAAAACCTCGACAATCTTCTGTTTACAGGTACAGGTGGCGGATTTGAACTAAGTGTTTTGGATTTACCCGATGATGCTGTTATCTGTTCTTGCGAAAATATTACAAAAGGAAACATTGTATCAGCTATTGAAGAAGGAGAGTTAACCAATGTTGGCCAAATAAAAAAATGTACGAAAGCCGGAACCGGTTGTGGTGGTTGTGCACCGATGTTAAGTGATTTAATGGATGCCGTGCTGAAAGCCAGCGGCAAAGAAGTGAAAAAAGTGATTTGTGAGCACTTTGCTTATACCCGTCAGGAATTGTTTGACCTGATAAAGGTGGGTAGCATCACCACCTTCAACGAATTGATACATAAACACGGACACGGGCGAGGATGCGAGATTTGTAAACCTTTGGCAGGATCATTATTGGCTAGCATTCATAATTCACCAGTTCCAAAGCACGATGTTATTCAAGATACTAATGATCGTTTTTTGGCAAATATTCAACGAGGTGGAAGCTATTCGGTAGTTCCTCGTATTCCAGGAGGTGAAATAACTCCCGATAAATTAATTGTTCTTGGCGAGGTGGCAAAGAAGTATGATTTGTACACAAAAATTACGGGTGGTCAGCGAATAGACATGTTTGGTGCCAAGGTTCATGAATTACCTATGATTTGGGAAGAATTGATTGCTGCCGGATTTGAGAGTGGACATGCATATGGAAAGTCGCTGCGAACAGTTAAAAGCTGCGTGGGGTCAACCTGGTGCAGATACGGACAACAGGACTCTGTATCATTCGCCATCGAAATTGAAAACCGTTATAAAGGTTTAAGATCTCCACATAAACTTAAGGGTGGAGTTTCAGGTTGTATTCGTGAGTGTGCCGAAGCACGCGGAAAAGACTTTGGAATCATAGCAACAGAAAAAGGTTTTAACCTTTATGTTTGTGGAAACGGAGGTGCCAACCCGGTTCATGCAGTATTATTGGCAACTGATGTTGATAAAGAAACCTGTGTAAAATATCTCGACCGTTTTCTAATGTATTACATTAAAACAGCAGGCCCGTTAACCCGTACAGCCAAATGGTTAACTCAAATGGAAGGTGGTATCGAGCATGTTAAAGAGGTGGTTATCAACGACAGCCTTGGCATTGCTGATGATTTAGAGAAAGATATGCAGGCTATTGTTGACACATATGTATGTGAGTGGAAACTTGTTGTGGAGGATCCTGTTTTAAGAAAAGGATATCGTCATTTTATCAATAGTGAAGAAGATGGTAGTTCTCTCAAATTTATTCCGATGCGTGATCAGAAAAGACCAGATGACTGGGCAGCTGAACCTCAACAGCAAACTGTTGAAAGTAACTAAGTAAAACCAAACACTAAATACAGAACTGATGGAAACACAATTTATAACTTCAGAAAAAACAATACTGGAATGGTATAAGGCTGGTAAAGCAGATGATTTTCCGGTAGATGCAGGGATTGCAGTAAAATATAACGATAAGCAAATAGCAGTATTTCAGTTTGGCGACACCGGAGAGTGGTATGCCACCCAAAATATGTGTCCGCATAAATTAGAAATGGCTCTAGCCAGAGGTATTATAGGATCTGAAGGAGAAGAACCTAAGGTTGCTTGTCCGTTCCATAAAAAAACATTCTCCTTAAAAACAGGCGGATGCTTAAGCGGAGATGATTTACAAATTAAAACATATCCGGTTAAAATAGATAAGGGGTACGTTTACATCGGAATCACTGAAGACTAGTAGTCGTTTGTGACTGATTGTATGAATGCAGCTGTGCCCTACTCCCTCAAGCACAGCTGCTGTGTTATAAAAAAATCATGATTCAACATTAAAGCCCATAACAGTATGCATATGAAATTACAAAATACCGATTGCGTCAGTTGTCCAAATACTGATTGCTTGATCAAAAAGCATTGTACTGATATTGGAGCAGCACAGCTTATTGAATCTAAAACATCCATCCGATGTAAGAAAGGCCACAATGTAATCATTGAAGGATCACCGGTTCATGGATTATATTTTGTACAGTCAGGTATTATGAAGGTTTATAATACAGGTATCAACGGACGTGAACAGATACTTCGATTTGCAAAAGGCGGTGAAATGTTAGGACAGCGGGGGTTTAGTACACATCAAACCTACCCTATCGGTTCAGTTGCAATGCAGGATGGGGTTTTATGTCATTTTACCATGCCGGTTCTTCAACAGGCTTTAAGTAATATGCCAAAATTGTCATACGATTTCATGGTATTTTTTGCTGAAGAGCTTTATCGAAGCGAAACCAAAGTACGTATGTTTGCCCATATGACTGTAAGAGAGAAAGTCATTGATGCCCTTTTATACATCAATCGTAAGTTCGGTCAAAATCTGGGTTACCTCAATCTATTATTAAGTAGAAAAGACATTGCTGATTTTGCCGGAACAACTGAAGAACAAGTAATCAGAACACTCTCTGCATTAAAAAAGGAAGGCTTGATAAAAACCGGAGGAAAACGTCTGGGAATCCCCAATTCAGATGCGATGAAACGTGAAATTAACGAACATCATTACTTTATACAAAGTTAACCAACACCCTGCATTACAAATATTTAACCTACTTAACCTGCGTAAACGCAGGTTTTTTTATATCATTTTACATTATCATTTCATGATTAAAAGACTATTTTATCCTTTTTAATACCATATTTTTCTTGTTGAGTCAGCCATACTTTTACATCAAAATAAAAACAAATATTAATACCTATAAGTATGAAAAGACTCACCACTTTTATTTTGTTAGCGGCATGTATTGCTGGAGCAAAAGCACAATTAACATTTGAAGGACAATATCGCGCTCGTGGAGAAGTACGTAACGGGTTTAAAAAACCTATTCTGGAAGGCGAAGAACCAGCAGCCTTTATTGAACATCGAGCCCGCATTGCAGCCTCCTATAAAAAAGATAAAGTAGGATTTAAGCTTTCTGTTCAGGACATTCGTATATGGGGAGAAACCGGTCAAATCAATAAATCAGATCAGCTATTAAGCGCTCATGAGGCTTATGCTGATTATTATGCATCGGAAAAATCAACTTTTCGAATTGGCCGCCAGGAAATGGCATACGATGGTCATCGTTTTATTGGAACACTGGATTGGGCCATGCAGGCGCGCTCGTTTGATGCCGTGCGATATATGTATAAAGATGATAAAGGAAACCAGTTTGACCTGATGGCTTCATGGAACCAGGCTGGTTACGGAGATGGTTTACCTGAGCCTGCCAAGCTTACTGGCAACAACTATAATGCAACAACCGGTGGAGGAACCAACAACCGCATTTTTAACCTTGGTTTGCCTAAAAGCCAGTTAATGGCCTATTACAAAAAGAGCTTTGATAAGAATTCGATTGGATTCATGTTAGTAAATGATATGTATCAATCTGATGCGGTATCAACAAGAACTCACAGTAACCTCACATTTGGCTTAACACCTGATTTTGTTTTTGGAGATGTAAAAGCAGGTGGACAGTTCTACTACACAGGAGGCACTTTTGCTAAAGTAGCCAATGATGATGGTAGTTATACAAAAGTTGATCTGGCAGGATATATGTTTAACCTTTACGTTCAACTACCCAAAGTAGCCGGAAGTCCTTTAATTGGAGTTGATTACCTGAGTGGAGACGATTCATCTACAGGTGATAAATTGGAAGGATGGTCACCAAGCTATGGTACCAATCACAAATTCTACGGATTTATGGACTATTTCTATGTAGGTAACGGACATGGAGGAGCCAATGCACAAAGTGCCGGATTATTAGATATTTATCTGAAAACTTCCTTTAAAATAAGTGAGAAATCAAGTCTTATGGGGCATTTGCATTATTTCTCAGCACCTGAAGAACGCACCAATGCAACCACTGGAGAAGCATACAGCGGATCACTTGGAACCGAACTAGATCTGGTATATTCCTATAAAATTGCTCCTGAATTCACATTAAAAGCAGGCTATTCACAAATGTTTGGTATCAGCGATGCCATGAAACAATTAAAATTCGGAAACCCTTCATCCGACATCAAAGGAACTCAAGCCTGGGGATGGATCATGGTAGCCTTTACTCCTAAATTCTTATAAAACACATCACCATAAAAAACTTAAACACAAACGTTATGAAAGCATTTAAAAAATTACAATTCACACTTATAGCTCTGGCTGCGGTAGCCTTAAGTTCGTGTGGCGGTTCCGGAAAACCAAAATCATCGGAAAGCACTACAAGTACCGAATCAACTGCATTATTGATTGAAAAACCACAATTAACATTTGGTTTTATTAAACTAACCGATATGGCCCCTCTGGCAATTGCAAAAGAGTTAGGATACTTCGAAGAGGAAGGTTTATTTGTAACCATTGAAGCTCAATCGAACTGGAAGAATGTTTTAGACCGTGTGATTGACGGTGAATTAGATGGCTCACATATGCTGGCCGGACAGCCCATCGCTGCAGCTGCTGGATTTGGTCGTCAAGCTGCATTGGTTACACCTTTCTCGATGGATTTGAATGGAAATGGAATAACAGTTTCGAATGCCATATGGGACAAGATGAAAGAACATGTGCCGGTTGATGCTGATGGAAAACCGGTTCATCCAATAAAGGCAGATGCTTTAAAACCTGTTATAGAAAGTTATAAACACGATGGCAAGCCTTTTAAAATGGGCATGGTATTTCCGGTTTCGACACATAACTACGAAATACGTTACTGGCTGGCGGCTGCCGGAATTCATCCGGGAATGTATACAGCTGAAAATATACAGGGACAGGTCGATGCTGAAGTACTGCTTTCTGTTACACCTCCGCCACAGATGCCGGCAACACTCGAAGCTGGAACTATCTATGGATATTGTGTTGGTGAACCATGGAACCAACAGGCAGTATTCAAGCAAATTGGAGTGCCTGTTGTTACCAACTACGAAATATGGAAAAATAATCCTGAAAAGGTTTTTGTGATGACTCAAAAGTTTATCGATGAAAATCCTAATACTGCCATCGCTGTTACAAAAGCTTTAATCAGAGCTGGTAAATGGCTTGATGAGCCAGCCAACAGAGCGAAAGCTGTAGGTATTCTTTCAATGCCCGATTATGTAGGTGCCGATTCAATTGTAATCGCTAACTCAATGACAGGAACTTTTGAATTTGAAAAAGGTGATAAGCGATCATTACCTGATTTTAATGTGTTTTACAGATACAATGCCACTTATCCATTCTATTCGGATGCAGTATGGTTCTTAACTCAAATGCGTCGATGGGGGCAGATTCCGGAAGCAAAAGACGATAGCTGGTATTTCGAAACTGCACAGAAAGTATATAAACCTGAGATTTGGCAAAAGGCTGCTGAGGCCCTGGTTGCCGAAGGTAAAATTCCGGCTACCGACATTCCCACTACCGACGGATATAAACCAGCCACCACAGACTTCATTGATGGTGTTGAGTTTGACGGTAAAAAACCAAATGATTATCTAACCAAATTTCAAATAGGAAACAAAGATCAATAAATAATCCAACGGAGATTGTGTTTAGTTGGTGATTAAGGAAGGGAGCTGTTCTTTCCGGAATGTAGCAGCTTCCCTCCTCCACCATTACACAGTTCTTCATGTATCAACATTAATTTTCTCCAACTAAAACAATCCTGATAATGAATTCAAAACTTAATAAAACCATAAAATGGATCGGACTCAGTTTTCTTGAACCACTATTTGATCTTATCCGTGGTAAAGAGAAAGACAAAAACATTAAACTGGTTCTGCAAAAAATAGTGGTACCCGTAGCTTCCATATTCCTTTTCCTGGGTGTTTGTAATTATGGCGCTGAGTATTTATATGGTATCGAACGCGACCGTAAAATTGAAAAAGCCAGAACAGATCAGGGCGAAACTGCTGCGCAGGAAATGCAGGACTGTATCGATTCTGGTAATGTAAGCTGCAAACCTAACTCACTTCCTTCTCCGGCTGATGTGAAAAACGGGGCTATTACCCTTTGGAACGACTTCAAAACCATCTCAGCTGATAAAAAGGCTTTTAAAGAAAAAACAGCAACCCTCAATGCTCAACGTGAAGAAAAAGGTCTCGCTTCCATTCGATATACTGGTCGTCCCTCTTTTGTTGATCAGATATTAACCAGTTTAAAAACTGTATTTGCAGGATTTTTATTGGCAGCATTTTTGGCCATCCCTGCAGGAATTGTCTTGGGTTTAAGCGAAACGCTTCGAACAGCCATCAACTGGATTATTCAAATATTTAAACCTGTATCACCCGTAGTATGGCTATTGTTGGTATCTATGGTGATTAAAACAGTTTTGGCAAACAGCGATTCAGACAAATCATTTATTATATCGTTTATCAGTGTGGGACTATGTAGTATGTGGGCAACACTGGTTAACACTACCATGGGTGTATCCTCGGTTGATAAGGATTTCTTAAATGTAGCTAAAGTTCTTCGTTTAGGTGTTTTCAACAACGTTTTCAAGGTGATATTGCCAGCCTCTATACCAATGATATTTACCGGATTACGAATTACACTATCGGTTGCATGGATGGTATTGATAGCCATTGAGCTACTGGCTCAAAGTCCGGGTCTGGGTTCATTTGTATGGGAAGAGTTCCAGAATGGAGCCAATGACTCTAATGCTAAAATTATTGTAGCCATGTTCGTTATTGGTATCATCGGATTTTTACTCGACCGTATCATGATGTTCCTGCAACGTCTGGTAAGTTTTGAAAATAAATAACCTCCAAAAATTAGAAACTATGACACCATTCTTAGAACTACGAAATGTTAGTAAGAGCTATGGAACCGGTGACCAGAAGGTGGAGGTTCTGAAAAACATTAATTTGAAAATAAACGAAGGTGAATTTATCGCAATCGTTGGGTTTACCGGAAGTGGAAAAACAACCTTAATCAGTCTGATTGCCGGATTAACAGAACCCGACGAGGGTGAGATCCTTCTGAAAGGAAAAAAGATAAATGGACCGGGTCCTGACAGAGGCGTCGTGTTTCAGAATTATTCTCTGCTGCCCTGGCTTTCTGTTCATGGAAACGTTGAGTTGGCGGTTAAACAGGTTTTCCCTAAAATGTCATCAAACGATCGGGAAGAACACATCCGTAAATACATCAGTATGGTTAATCTAACTGCTGCATTGGGCAAACGCCCCAAAGAACTTTCAGGAGGTATGCGCCAACGTGTTTCAGTTGCTAGGGCCCTGGCAATGGATCCTGAGGTTTTATTGATGGATGAACCTTTAAGTGCTTTGGATGCCTTAACGAGAGGAAGTTTGCAGATTGAGATTGAACGCATATGGCGAGAATCAAAGAAAACGGTTATCCTGATCACCAACGATGTGGACGAAGGCATTTTACTGGCTGACAGAGTAATTCCACTCACACCAGGACCCAATGCAACACTGGGAGATGAATTTGTTATCGGGTTTTCACGACCACGGGATAAAGCCGCCATAAATGCGGATCCTAATTTTAAGAAAGAGCGCAATAACATTATTGGTTATTTAAATAAGGTTGGAACAAAACGAGAAACTATTTCTGATGAATCACTCGTTTTGCCTGATTTAATACCACAACTGGCAAACCGGAAATTGCCTTTTTAACTGCTAAACACAATTATTATGGAAGCAATTGCGAAACATAAAACAATGCTCGAATGTCTTGACATCAAAAAATCGTATCCAACACCCAATGGTGAGTTCGTTGTTTTGGAAGACTTTCAGCTTCAGATAAAAGAAAAGGAATTCATCTCCATTATTGGCCATTCAGGTTGTGGTAAATCAACTCTATTAACCATGATTGCCGGCTTAAATGATATAACCTCTGGAAAAATATTATTGGAATCACGAAAAATCATTGGCGCAGGCCCCGACCGTGCGGTAGTATTTCAATCTCCCAGCCTGTTCCCATGGATGACAGCACTTGAGAACGTACTGCTGGGTGTAAAACAGGTGTTTGCTCATGGAACTAAAAAACAAAGGGAAGACATTTGCAAATATTACCTCAATAAAGTAGGTTTGGGAAATGCTTTGCATAAAAAAGCCGGTAGCTTATCGCAGGGAATGCAGCAAAGAGTAGGTATAGCTAGGGCATTTGCTCTTAAACCAAAGGTTTTATTACTAGATGAACCCTTTGGAATGCTAGACTCAATGACTCGTATTGAACTGCAGGATGTTTTGATTGATGTATGGTCGAAAGAGCAAATAACGGCGGTTATGGTGACCCATGATGTGGACGAAGCCATTTTTCTTTCCGACCGGGTAATTATGATGACCGGAGGTCCTTATGCCAAAGTGGGAGATATTGCCCACATTGAACTGGCCCGTCCCCGTGAACGTCAAAGTACGATTGAACATCCTGATTTTTATAAGTATCGCCAGCATTTATTGGAATTTTTGGATCACTAAGCTATTATGGGAGAATCATACAACTGCAACCTATGTAATAATGATCAGTGTTTAATTCACAAACATCTGAAGGCTAAATCGCTGCAACCTTTTCTAAAGATTAAAAACACCTTTAGATGTGCTAAGGGACAGCAATTTATTCTGGAAGGAGCACCGGTGAATGGTTTATACTTTGTATACGATGGCTGTGTAAAAGTTTATAAAAACACGGCCAACACAGAGTCTCAGATTATTCGTTTTTCGAAAGAAGGAGAAATTGTAGGACACCGAGGTTTTGGAACCAACTATGTTTATGACATTAGTGCCAGCGCAGTAACAGATGCTGTTTTATGTCATTTTCCAACAACCGAACTGATAGAGATGCTTCATAAAACACCCGAATTAATGTTCGACTTTATGTTGTTTTATGCTGATCAGTTACAGAAGAGTGAAGCCAATGCCAAGCGCTTTGCTAAAATGACCGTTCGCGAAAAAGTTATCAATGGTTTGTTATTTATAAAGCGAAAATTTGGCCAAACTGACGGATATTTCAATATCACCTTATCACGAAAAGATATTGCTGATTTTGCAGGTACCTCTCAGGAACAAGCTATCAGAATGATATCTGCCCTTAAAAAAGAAGGTCTTTTAATTGCAAAAGGCAAAAAATTAGGCATCCCCGATCTTCCTAAATTTGAAGAAGAGTTAAGCGATAACGGCTACTTTCTTGAAGGATAAATTAAAAACATTCAACTAAAAAGTTCACAAACATAATAAAACAAGGCTGTCTGAAACAGACAGCCTTGTTCATTTTGATGTAAATATAATTTACTTCTTAACCAGGTCGTTTCCGATAAATACTTGATAATCCTTGATTCTTCCGGGAGCTTTGTCGTCCATACGAGGGACATAAACAAAACCAGAAATTTCTGTTTCGGCTCCCAAATCGATAACTATTTGATGAGGGTATTCCGGTTGGGTAATACTCCATGATGTATGCCAGAAATTAAATGTCTGACCATCGATAGCATTTTCAGCGATGCCGTTTTCACCACTCGATTCTTCGCTACTCACATAGGCAATTGTCCAATTTTCGTGACTGATTGCGTTACCTTTTGCATCCAGAATATCGAATTCTGCAATAGCAGCATAACGATCCCCATTCATTGCACTGAGGGCCTCAAGACAAAATAATCGGCCTTTCACTGTTTTATCAAACTTCACTGTTTGTGCTTCTCCTCCCGGTTTAAAAGATGCTTTTAACACCGGTTGCTTTCCATTTATTTGCAATTCACCTTGATTTCGTCGTTTACCAGAAAAATCGTTTTCAGGCTTTAACTGATCCAAAACAGGAGTTTCAACTCCTTCAATAGTCATTGCCTGCGGCCCCACAATATCAAGAATCAAAATTTCGTTCTCACCCTTTTTCAACCAGGGTGCAGGGATAAACATAGTTTGTGTAGGACCAATATTCCAGTACCGTCCTAAAGCATGTCCGTTAACCCATACTACTCCTTTACCCCATGTCGACACATCAAGATAAGTATCTCCCAGTTTATCAACCGTAAACGAACCTTTCCAAATACCCGGTTTGGTATTAGGTTCTGTTCTTTCAGAGTATTTTAGTCCGGCCAGCATCTGATCCTTGTAATCCAGATTGAAGATTTCCCATTGCCCCGATTTAATTTCTTGTCCATTGTTTTTGAATGTAACCGGTGCATTCAAACCTTTACGATCGTGTACCTCTTTTCCAAAGTTGATACGACCCATTGCATGAACAAATATCTCTACAGTACTTTCTGCCTCACGTGCAGGAATAGTAACTGAATAATTACGTTTACGACGATCCATCAAACCAACTTCGTCCCCATCAACATAAACCCATGCAAAATCATTGGCTGCTCCAACACTAAATGTGCAGGCTGGTCCCGCTGGTAATGTTGTTCGATAAACCATACTACCTCTTGCCTGGTCGTAATATTCCATATTCTTTGGCTCATCGCCAACTACCGGTTCAGGCAGATTATCAAATAAAGGTGCGAACTGTGATAAAGTTACTTTTTCGAAAGTGGTTGAAGGCATTGGTGCCGGTGGTTCAGGCAAGGCTTCTTCACCTGGCATCAGGTATCGCGAAATCAATTCCTGAGTTTCAAAAAACTTAGGCGTTGTTAAACCTGCTTCACTGATGGGTGCACCATAGTCATAGCTTGAACAATCAGGCTTGAACGGACGATCTGCTCCACCCCAGAAACCAAATGAAGTTCCACCATGAGCCATATAAATACTAAAAGAAGCTCCTTCTTTAAGCATATATTCCATATCTCGCAAATAGGCTTCAGTATTCCCGAATGTATGTGGTGTTCCCCAGGTATCAAACCATCCAGAATAGAATTCTCCACACATTAACGGACCTTCTGGCAGAATCTCACGCAATTTTGCAAATCCATCAGCAGGATCTGCCCCAAAGTTAACTACCGGAAATAAATCATCGCGATATCCTCGTTTTAATGTATGCTTAGGATTACATGAGAACAATGGCACATTAAATCCTGCGTCTAAAATAGCCTGACGCATTACTCCCATATATTCAGCATCATCTGAATAAAAACCATATTCATTTTCAACCTGAACCATCAATATCGGACCGCCATTGGTAATTTGCTGTGGACCCAAAACCCTGCCTACTTCTTTTAGATAGCGCTGAGAAGCTTCAACATAACGAGGATCAGTGGAACGTAAAGCTATATCATCGTATTTTAACAACCACCAGGGTAATCCTCCCATTTCCCACTCAGCACAGGCATATGGTCCGGGACGTAAAATAACCCAAAGGCCTTCCTCTTGTGCCATTTCGCAGAACTCAGCTACATCTGCCTGACCTTCCCAGGTAAATTCACCAGGTGTTCGTTCGTGATAGTTCCAGAATAAATAGGCACAAATGGTATTCATACCCAATGCCTTGGTCATTTGTAAACGGTGACGCCAATATTCTTTAGGTACACGTGCAAAGTGCATTTCTCCGCATCTGATTTGGAAAGGTTGTCCATCGATTAAAAAATCATCTTTCCCAATTTCGAAAGTATGTTTTGGTTTTACAGGCTGGCACGATGAAAGACTCATCGAAACAATCATTGATGCCAATACAATCAAACCAAAAAACGGCTTCATTCTTTTCATTATCGGTTTTGAATTTCGTTAGATTAAAAAGGTATATTTTTTACTTACCATTTTCTCAATTACAAAACAATAAAATACCTAAAAAAACAGATATCAGATTTTCAGCGAAAACTGTCAGTAATTTGATATATGAGGCATAAAAATGTTACAAATTAAGCCTTGTTTGGGCACAGGTCTTCATTCTATACTATTTTGGCACTTCAAGTAAGTTTTCTGACTTTTGTATTCTAAATTATTAGAAGGGATTTGATGCAGTTAACGGAAGAACAACAACAAATAATTGAAACTGAAGGAAACCTGAAGGTGAATGCTGTTGCAGGATCGGGTAAAACAACAACTATTTTGGAATATGCAAAACACAGACGCCATAATACCATTTTATACATTGCCTTTAATAAATCGGTTCGTCAGGAAGCTGAAATAAAACTTCAGCAAATGGGACTGAATAATGTACAGGTCGAAACAGCCCATTCATTGGCATATAAGTATATTGTTCCGGGTTCATTCTATAAGATCCGTTTCAGTTATCAACCCCACGAGCTTGTTCAGATTCTTCGTCTGCCAGTTAAATCAGGTGATTTAATACATTTAAAACTTGCGAATCACGTTTACCAGTTTACTTCATATTTTTGCAATAGTGCTGCACAAAAAGTGGCAGATTTGGATTATCTGCAAACCATTCAGGAAACAGAAAGCTTTACATTTGTTCAAAAACATTACGATGTTATTTTGTATTATACTCGCCTCTTCCTGGCAAAAATGTATAATGGTGAAATTGAAATCATTCACGATTTCTACCTGAAGCAATTTCAATTATCCAATGTACAGCTTCCTCATCAATATATTCTTTTTGATGAAGGACAGGATGCCTCACCTGCCATGTTACAGACCTTTCTGAATCAGAAAGCCAATAAAGTTATTATTGGTGACCAGCATCAACAAATTTATGCCTGGCGCTATGCTATCAATGCCTTACAAAATGTCGACTTCAAAACCTTGCATTTAAGTCAGAGCTTTCGATTTAACCACGAGATAGCAACCCTGGCTACATCAGTTCTAAACCTGAAAAAACTCATTAATAAAACAGGGACATCTAAAATAAGCGGTTGTGGGAAAAATAAAACAATCAACACCCGTGCAACCCTGGCCCGATCAAACAGTAGTCTTTTATCCAGGGCAATAGAATTATTGATTCAGCAGCGCGAACTGACCAAAATATATTTCGAAGGCCAGCTAAGCTCCTATACCTTTGCCGACGAAGGAGGATCGATCTATGATATTCTCAATTTGTACAACGGAGAAAAGCATATGATTAAAGATGCACAGATGGCATCGATGCCAGGCTTTGACGAATTAAAAGACTATGTTTCTGAGACAGGCAATAATAATCTAAAACCCTTGATTGAACTGGTTGAGAAATACAATAAGGACTTACCTTATTACATGAAACGCATTAAGGATTCGGTGGTTGATAATTCGCAAAAACACGAAGCCGAAATGATTTTCTCAACGGTTCACAAGAGTAAAGGAATGGAATATGATGAAGTTTTTCTTCAGGAGGATTTTATTAATGAACAAAGTCTGATTGATGCAAAAGCTGGCATAAAAGCAGGGGAAATTAAACCTTCAATGCTGGAAGAAGAAATCAACCTTTTATATGTGGCCACAACCCGAACAAAATCAATGCTTCACATTCCCATCAAACTTTTACCAACCGGATTTTATATAGAAGGTATGAAATCCATTACTTCCGGTACTGCTTTAAAATTAAAACAGAATTTTACCAACAGGTCGCTACCCAATAAAAATGCCAAATGGACCAAAAGTGAAGAAATTGAACTTAGTCAGTTATTTTTATCAGGTAAACCTATTCCACACATTGCCCGTTTGCTTGGACGAAGCCAAACAGCCATCAAAAGCAGAATTAACAAACTTGATCTTTGGGAAAAATACTATTAAAAAAGAAGGGATTTCACGCCGTCGCTTGAAATCCCTCTATTAACCTAACCCAAATCTATGAAAAAAAATCAACTAACAAACAACAAGTTCTATGCCATAAACTAAAGATAAATGTTATAATATGTTAATAATTAAATCTGAATATTATCCAGCATTCTCATTATAACTACCAATCCCTAAGGCATTTTTCATAAACTATACTGAACAATACCAACCACCTCTGCATATAATAATGCATCCATATCCTTTAGTAAGTCAATAGATATTCCTACTTTTGATTTGCAAAATCAAAATAATTCAGATGGAAAACGTAGCACTTTTTTTAGCTGATGGGTTTGAAGAAATTGAAGCTTTAACTCCTGTAGATGTTCTTCGTAGAGCAGGTATTCAGGTTACCACTATTTCAATCAGTAATACGGTTGAAGTTACCGGGGCACATCACATTATTGTAAAAGCAGATAAAGTAATTAATGAAATTGATTTTAATGATTTTAGCTGTATGGTTTTGCCAGGTGGCATGCCCGGAGCGTTAAACTTAAAGAAACATCAGAAATTAAATAAAGTAATAACAGAATTTGCCCAACAAGGTAAACTCATCGGGGCGATTTGTGCTGCCCCTATTGTTCCGGGCTCATTAGGTCTGGCTAAAAATAAAAAAGTAACCTGCTACCCTGGTTTTGAAGATCAGTTAACAGATGCCCAGTATACAGGCAATGCAACTGAACGAGATGGCAATCTGCTAACCGGAAAAGCAGCAGGAGCTTCCATGTCCTTCTCTTTGCAATTGGTCGAAATCCTTGCAGGAAAAGAAAAGGCAGATGAAATTGCTCAGAAAATGTTTGTTCAGTTTTAAATATATATATAAAATCCTCTCATTTCATGAAATAAGAGGTTAAAACCATCCTACCTATATCATAAAATATTTTTGAATTTAAGAGTAAGGAAACAATAAACTCTCAAAATGTTTAATAAAACAAACAACCGGATTGTACGTTATTGCTTATACATGAGAGTTATTTTTTAACTTAATAATTAATTAGACATTTAATATTTTTGTATGATGGTTCTGCGATGAACCCTAACATTAATCAATTTTATTATGAAGAAGCAATTATTAGTGGCCATTATGGCAATATTCAGCTTAGGTGCTTTTGCACAAGTTAATAATAACGCACTTGGTTTGCGCTTTGGAGGCGGTAATTTCTTTGGAGCTGAAGTAAGTTATCAAAAAGGATTATCAAACATTAATCGTCTGGAAGCGGATCTTGGTCTTTATTCTTATTCAAATGGTAGTGGATTTAACATTGCAGGTATTTATCAATGGGTATGGAATATTGATGGTGGATTTAACTGGTATGCCGGTCCGGGCGCTGAGCTAGGAAGCTGGAGCTATAAAAGCAGTGTAACAAACGAAGGAAACGCTGGTTTTTATTTAGGAATCGGTGGTCAGGTTGGTATCGAATATAATTTTGATGAAATTCCTTTAAACTTAAGTATAGATACACGACCAATGATTGGATTGGGAAACAGCTATAATTCATTCAATTTTGGATTGGCACTTGGAGTACGTTACGTATTTTAATAATGTTATATTATCATCAAAAAAGGTCGGAATAATCCGACCTTTTTTAGTTTATGTCATACATATATTACCGTGGTAATAAACAATTTTGAACCGTAATCAGTATCCTCTTTTATGATTCTACAGATTTAATTGAACCCAATTGCAATATTATTGTTTAATCTTTTGAATTAAACAATAAACAAATGAAACCAATTATATACTGGTTCAGAAATGACCTGCGCTTATACGATAACATAGCCTTACAAAAAGCAAGTGAAACCAATCAACCCATTTTATTTATTTATATTATCAATTCTGATTGGTTTAAAACAAGTGAATTAGGGTTCAACAGAATTGGATCCTTTCGCTTAAACCAGCTATATCAAAGTCTTCACCGATTGAAATCAGAACTACAATCACTTAATGCCGATTTACATATCTTTAAAGGCAAGTCAACTATAATCATCCCTGAATTAGTAAATAATACAAATGCCAGTGATGTTTATGCTCATCATGAATATGCACCTTATGAATTAGAAGAAGAAAGAATCATTAATGAAAGTGTAAACCTTCAATTGTTCTGGGGTAATATGATTTACCCTCCAATGCATGTGCCTTTTAGTG
The DNA here is from genome assembly GCF_963674565.1 of uncultured Carboxylicivirga sp. Classification (NCBI taxonomy): domain Bacteria; kingdom Pseudomonadati; phylum Bacteroidota; class Bacteroidia; order Marinilabiliales; family Marinilabiliaceae; genus Carboxylicivirga; species uncultured Carboxylicivirga sp. The sequence goes on along the minus strand of NZ_OY771430.1, from coordinate 852,538 downwards.
CCGATGTCAGCCCGTATTATTATACCAAATTTATGAAGAAGGTGATTGAGTTCCCTCCAGCTACGTTAATCACTAACACTAAATCTTTTAAAAATTACCAAGAGGTTATACCATTTGAAACGATAGAGTTACCTGAAACAATGGAAACAACATCACCGATTAAACTGATGATTGAATATCTTGAGAGTGATTCGTTTACAAACTATCATATCTCAAGAGAATTATTTGAAGGTAATCATTACTCAAGTTTTCTCTCTCCATATTTAGCCGACGGCAGTTTATCAGCCAATTTACTTTACCACGAACTAAATAAAAGGCAAAAACAGAGTCCTGATATAGAACAGTCTGTTGAAAAAATGAAACTCCAACTTATCTGGCGCGATTATTATCGATTTTTATTTCTTAGGTATGGAAATAAACTTTTTTACCGACATGGAATCCGAAATAAAAACCGCGACCGATATGATGATTCTGAAGCCTTTAATGCATGGATTAATGGAAAAACGGATGAGCCTTTAATAAATGCATTTATGAATGAGTTACGAACAACCGGTTTTCTGTCGAACCGAGGGCGCATGTTGGTATCTTATTACCTGTCGAAAGTAATGCAGGTTAACTGGTTGTGGGGTGCTGAATGGTTCGAACATATACTGATCGACTATGAGGTTTGTAATAACTACGGTAATTGGGCATATCAGGCTGGTGTTGGCACCGACAGTCGTTTTAACCGTAGCTTTAACCTGGCTAAACAAGTAGAAAAATTTGACCCTGACAAAAAATACATCGCAAAATGGTCGGGAGATGCTAATACTAAACAGAATCCTATCAATCTAAGAATACAATTTTAGGAAGCTTTTTATTTTACTATTCTCTCGATGGCAAGGTTTATTCAATCGCATTTTTTTATAAATTGCGCGGACCTTATTCACATCGATGGGAAAAACAATAAATAATACTAAAAAAAACACTCAAAGGGTTAGTTTATTTGACCCTTCTCCCACAAAATGTGTTTATTTAAATTCAAAAGCCATTCGAAATTTCTACGGGCATTCTAAAGGGCTTTTCGAATGCTGGATCTATTAGATTTTATCTTTTCCGCATTTTTTAAAATTATCCAGCAAGTAAAATAAACAAATCAATGAAACACTTACTATATTTTGTGCTATTAGCATTACTATGTCAGGTTACTAAGGCGCAAGTCGATACTACTGATTATCAGAGAGCCGAACAATTTCTATCAACCAATCTCTCAAAGAAATACTATAATTATTGGGTATCACCAAATTGGGTTAAGGAACAAAACATTTTTTGGTATAGAAATAATACCCCAAAAGGAGTTGAATACATTAAGATCAATTTAAAAACATTAAAGAAAGAACCACTCTTTAACCAGGTTGAATTGGCTAAACAGCTTTCTAAATTATCGGAAAAGGAGATCTATCCCTATAAATTACCTGTTTGGATAAAAGATATTAATAATAAAAATGGGTTGATTAATTTTTCATACAAGGATAAGGATTACACTTTTGACAATGCAACCTATACCATCCAAGAAGTAGAAAAAAAAGAAAAACAACCTGTAAATTATAGTCAATCGCCTGATAAGAAGCACACTCTTGCATTTATTGATTATAATATTTGGATAAAAAAAGATACGAATGATTCCATCCAACTAACAAGCGATGGTACTCAACAATATGGTTACGGTGTTACACCTTCGTGGATGTCGCTTAAAAACATTGAATCCAAAGAAGACCATTTATTGGATTTGGATATCAACTGGAGCCCCAACAACCAATATGCCATCATTGCCCGTTACAACAGAACCAATGCACGAAACTTATATTTATATAAAACACTGCCTGATAAAGGTAACAGAGCTGAAGTTTACAGCTATGAAAGACCACTGGCTGGTGATTCGCTAACCGCTACTGTTGAATATTATCTTTATAATGCAGAACAATCGAATATTCAAAAGCTGGATTTCCAACCCATGGCCACCTTTCTGAGTTTAAACTTTCGCTGGAACGATAAAGGCACCAAAGCTTACCTTCTGAGATACTACCGTGGATACCAAAGGATGGATATTTCTGAAGTAAATACTGCTGACAACAGCATCAAAACTGTATACAAAGAAACTGCAGCAACTTATGTTGATCCAAACATCTTTGACTATCGTATTCTCGATGATGGCAGCCTTATCCTATTATCAGAAAAAGACGGTTGGAATCATCTTTATCGTTACGACTTAGAGTCAGGAAAGCTTATAAACCAAATTACCAAAGGGGATTTTGTTGTTCGAAGAATAGAGCATATCGATACAAAATCAAAAACGATCTGGTTTACGGCAGGTGGCAAAGAAGAAAACACAGACCCTTATCTGACATTATTATATAGTGCCAAATTCAATGGGCAATCTTTAAAACTACTTACACCTGAGAAAGCAGAACATAGTATTTCTATCTCGGCCGACAACCAGTTATTTGTTGACAATTATTCAACTGTGCAGGAACCAAACATAGCTGTTCTTCGAAGCTTAAAAGATGGAAAAGTTCTAAAGACAATTGAGCAGGGCGACATTTCTGAAATACTAAAAATGGTCTGGCAGGCACCTGAACCATTCAAAGCCAAAGGAAGAGATGGAAAGACAGACATTTACGGCGTAATTTATAAACCTGCCCATTTCGATCCTTCAAAAAGTTATCCAATTATTGAAGGAACCTATAGTGGTCCGCAAACTATTAGGGCACCCAAGTCATTCAGAAGAGGATTGCTTAACGACGACACCCCGCTTGCTCAACTGGGATTTGTTCTTATCAACATCGACGGAATGGGTTCGGCCTACCGTAGCAAGGCTTTTCATGACGTATCTTATAAGAACCTTGGAGATATAGGTGGACCGGATAAAATAGCGGTAATTAAATCACTGGCTAAACAATACTCGTGGCTGGATACCACCCGGGTTGGTATTTTCGGACACTCTGCCGGTGGATACGATGCAGCGAGAGCATTACTAGCCTACCCCGATTTTTACAAAGTAGGTGTGGCTGCTGCGGGCAATCACGATCACAGATCGGCGAAAGCCTGGTGGCCAGAGGTATACATGGGCTACCCGGAAGGACCTCATTACGATGAACAATCTAACTATTACAACGCAGATAAATTAGAAGGACATTTGCTCCTTATTCATGGCGATATGGATCAAAATGTTAATACAACAGCATCCATGCGTTTTGCTGCAGAATTAATCAAAGCCAATAAGGATTTTGATTTATTGATTGTTCCGGGAAAAGATCATAGTACCACCTACTACGATAAATATGTTATTCGTAAACGATGGGATTACTTTGTGAGATATCTGATGGGTATTGAACCACCCAAAAACTATAAGATAAAGTAATCATCACAACAAAACAACGAACTACTAACCATTAACTAATTACTCCCGATAGCTATCGGGATAACTAAAAACAAAAACATGTTTAAAAAAGAAACCTATATAAACCGCCGCCAGCAATTGGCTAACGATGTTGACAAAGGAATTATTCTCTTTATTGGTAATTCCGAAAGTCCAATGAACTATGCTGATAATACTTATCATTTTCGTCAGGATAGTAGTTTTTTATATTTCTTCGGACTGGATCATCCAGATCTAGTTGCCATTATTGACACAGAAAGCAATGAAACAACTGTATATGGTAACGATTATACCATTGACGATATTGTTTGGATGGGTAATCAGCCAACTATTGCAAGCAGAGCCGAACTATGTGGTGTCAGCAAAAGCGCATCTCTAAATCAGCTGAGACTTGATTTGCAGGAAGCTCAAAGAAAAAGCAGACAAATTCATTTTCTACCCCTTTATCGTGCCGAAAGCAAGATTAAACTATTTGAATGGCTTGGTGTAAGACCCGATCAGGTAAAAGAACAAGCTTCACTTGAATTGATTCAGGCTGTTATTAAACAGCGCAACTACAAATCCGACGAGGAAATTTTAGAAATTGAAAAAGCTGTCAATACCACTGTTGATATGCACCTGGCAGCTATGCGAATGGCTCGTCCCGGCATAAGAGAAGCAGAAATTGCAGCTGAGGTGGAACGTATTGCCCTGGCAGCCGGTGGTCATAATGCATTTCCGGTTATTGGCACCATTAACGGACAAACCCTGCACAACCATTATCATGGAAACACCCTGCACAAAGGCGGTATGTTTCTGCTCGATGCCGGTGCAGAAACCGCTATGGGATATGCCGGTGACATGTCAAGTACTTTCCCTATAAATAAAACCTTTAGCACTCAGCAAAAAGAAATCTACCAGGTAGCTCTCAATGCGCATAACAAAGCCATTGAATTACTGCAGCCAGGTGTTGCCTTTAAAGACATTTATTTTGAATCGGCACGCGAGATTATGCGTGGAATGAAAGACCTTGGTTTTGTTACCGGAGACATTGACGAAGGAATAGCAGAAGGTGCCCATGCCATGTTTTTCCCTTGTGGCCTGGGACATATGATGGGACTGGATGTGCACGACATGGAAGATCTTGGTGAACAATACGTAGGCTATCACAACGAAGCCAAGAGTACTCAATTCGGACTTAAATCATTACGATTAGGTCGAAAACTAGAACCTGGATTTGTATTAACCATAGAACCAGGTATTTATTTCATCCCTCAGCTTATCGATTTATGGAAAAATGAAAAACGTTTTCAAAAATATCTTAACTTCACTAAATTAGAGCAGTATAAAAACTTTGGTGGATGTCGTAACGAAGAGGACTTTTTGATTACTGAATCAGGAGCACGTTTATTGGGGAAACCTCTTCCAAAATCCATCGAAGATGTGGAAAACGAACGATTGAAAGCATTTTAACCAGTTCACTATGAAAATACTATCAGGGGAAATAATTGAATCTGCAGCCGAACCTCACCTATGGATCGATGTTATGGAAGTTGCATTGCAAGCCTTAAAAGACGCAGATTACAAAACTCCGGACCGAATGCATGTATCAATGGATGCCAACACCTTATTAATCATGCCTTCAGTTGGCCCTGATTTATTTTCAACCAAACTGGTATCTGTTTTTCCATCCAATATTAAGCAACCTGCCATTCAGGGAACATTGATTCTGAATGATGGTGCTACCGGCGAAGCTCTTGCGGTATTTAATGGTGCTAAGATAACAGCCATGCGTACCGCTGCGGTGGCCTGTGTTGGTATTCGTCACCTGTCGGATCCTATGTCGCAATACCTGGGAATTATTGGAGCCGGTGTGCAGGGACAACACCTGGCCTGGCTGGCAACTCACGAACGCGATCTGGAACGAATCTATTTCTACGATCCATCACATCAAAAGGTGGTTGAATTTATGCAATTTATGCACAAACATGCTCCACATGTAGAAGTAGCTCCCTGTGAAGATGAACAACAGGTAATAACCAATTCTGAGATCGTTTGTACAGCTACTACTTCAAAATTGCCGGTTATCCCCAATCTTGAAGACCTGTTGCTGGGTAAAACCTTTATTAGTATTGGATCTTATAAACCTGATATGCGCGAGGTACCCGAATCAGTTTACCGTCTGATCGACACTGTTTGGATCGATTCCGAACTGGCAAGACTTGAAAGTGGTGACCTGATTCACCCGATTGAAAACGAATGGATCAAACCCACTCAGATCAAACACCTTTCAACTCTTATACAACAACCCAACGAATTAGGATTCAGAGAAACCAGGCTCTTTAAGAGTGTTGGCAACGGCATCTTCGACCTGTTTGCTGCCAAGCTGGTTTATCAAAAAGCAATGGAAAAAAAACTGGGCTTTGATGTTGCCCTATAAAAAAGATTCAGTTCAAAAATGATTACAATTGACAATTATTTAGACAATCATTACATCGGCAGAAGTAATTGGTTGAGGGCGGTTGTATTGGGAGCCAACGATGGTATTATTTCTGTTTCGAGTTTATCGATAGGTATTGCTACCGCAAGTAATTCGCGTGAAACCATTTTAATGGCTACCATTGCCGGATTGGTGGCAGGTGCCTTATCCATGGCAGCCGGCGAATATGTTTCGGTGAGTTCACAAACAGATATTGAGCAAGCCGACATAAAAAGAGAAGCACAGGAACTGAAGGATTATCCTGAAAACGAATTAGAGATACTTGCCCAGATTTATGAACGAAGAGGTTTAAAACCAGAGACAGCCAAACAGGTTGCTCAGGAATTAACCGAATACGATGCTCTGGGTGCACATGTCAGGGATGAGCTGGGAATTAATGAAATTACTCAGGCCAACCCTATTCAGGCTGCCTTGGCATCAGGTGCAGCTTTTACAGCTGGAGGTATCTTACCCCTGCTTGTTGCTATCTTAGCTCCGGTAAAACATATGGAGTATTTCCTGTATGCTTTTACCATTGTATCCTTGGTTTTATTGGGCACAGTTTCGGCCAAAACAGGTGGTTCAAGTCTTAAAAAAGGAATTATAAGAATCGTTATCTGGGGTACCATTGCAATGGGTTTATCCGCTTTTGTTGGATATTTATTCGGAGTAAGTATCTGATATTATTCTCAAAGCCGTGTTTGGATTCTGTTTCTGATCGTTTCTGTTATTCAACTAAAATACCTGCAATATGATTAACCTGAAAGACTGGAGTCGGCAACCACCTTCAGACTGGCTACAAATTAAATCTGTTGATTTGCACACGGGTGGTGAACCCCTGAGGGTATTATACGATGGATTGCCCGATATTAAAGGCAGTACCATTCTGGAGAAAAGAAGGTATTTTAAAACCCACCTGGATGTCATCAGGACAGGTACCATGTTTGAACCACGTGGACATGCCGATATGTATGGTGCCATCATTACTGAACCGGTGACAGACAAGGCCGATTTCGGCACATTTTTTCTGCATAACGAAGGCTACAGCACAATGTGCGGCCATGCCATCATTGCACTTACCAAATTAGTATTTGATACAGGAATGATCCATAAAAAAGGAGACACTCCTGAATTGATTATAGATGCACCTCCCGGGCTCATCAGAGCAAAAGCCTACAGGAAAAACAATGTAGTTGACAAGGTCAGCTTTCTAAATGTTCCCTCGTTTGTTCTATATCGTGATGAAACATTACAAGTGGATGGTATTGGCGAAATAAAGTTTGATGTAGCATTTGGCGGGGCTTTTTACGCGTTTGTGGATGCAGATTCCCTTCAACTAAGATTAGATGCCGAAAATTACAATCAGCTGATTGACTGGGGCCGCAAAATTAAAAAGGCCGTGATGGCGCACTTCCCCATCACCCACCCTTTTGAAGACGACCTAAGCTTTTTATATGGCACTATTTTTACTGGTAAGGCTTTTAACAGTAATCATCACAGCCGTAATGTATGCGTGTTTGCCGAAGGCGAAGTAGACCGTTCGGCAACCGGATCGGGCGTTAGTGCTCGAGCAGCTTTACATTATGCCAAAGGTGATCTGCAACCCGGACAATCCATAACTATCGAAAGTATACTTGGCACCACCATGGATGTAAAAATTGCTGAAGTCACAACTTACGGACCTTATGAGGCTGTTGTGCCCGAAGTAAGCGGGACAGCACACCTGACAGGTAAAAACGAATTCTGGTTTGATCCGAATGATCCGTTAAGAGAAGGATTTATTTTCAGATAGATGTAAAAAATAAAAATAGTACTGAAAAAGAATTCATGATTAAACGTTTTATCGACAAAATTAATAATGTTAACAAACTATCAAAACCGAATCATTTTATGGATAAGCAATTGTCTAACTGGAAATAAAAGATTTTTAACCAATGAAAAAATATATCAGAAATAGCAGTGATAAAGAGGAATTTCAGGTATCAAGAGTTGCATCTTTTAGTGATGGAGTTTTTGCATTTGCTATTACATTACTTGTTATTGATATAAAAATGCCCACATTAAATGCTCATTCTATTAATGATGCACTATTGTGGAATGAATTAAAACATCTATTACCTAAATTCATTGGTTTCACGGTTAGTTTTTTTGTTATTGGTATGTATTGGCTCACGCATCATAGATTATTTAAATTTGTTACAGCAATAAATACAAAACTACTGTGGAATAATCTATTGTTCTTATTACCCATTGTTCTCATGCCATTTAGTACTTCATTTTTTACTGAATATTTTATCGGATCGTTAAAAGTACCTTTCACTTTTTACACCCTAACAATTTGCTTATCAGGATTCTTCTGCTATAAACTATGGAAAATCATTGGAAACCCACAATACAAAATAAGTAGTAATCCAGGCAAAGTAATTGTAAACTATAACATTACCAGAGCATTGATAGTTCCTGTATTATTTATAATTACATTACTAGTCTCATTTATTACTGGTTGGGCATATTTTTTACCAATTCTAATATTCTTTGTTCCACGATTAATTACACAATACTATTCTAAAAAGTATCCAGCTATTATGAAGGAGCATTATAGATAATTGCATTCAAATCATCATATAAAAACAGGCTTTAAATATTTGTTATTAGAGGATAATTATTGGTTAATTCTTTTTTAATCCGTGTTTTGCAAAGAAGCATATGACACCAATCATGTAATTCAAACGACACTAATAATGAGTGACATCACTTAATTGTTTTACTATCTTTGATTATCCTTAAATATAACCAGTTATGAAAAAATCCCATCTCTCTCTCATTATTATTTTTTCTTTACTATGTACTTTTTCAAGCCAGGCACAAAGAAATCGTTTTAAAGATTTAATTGGAAAAAGTTTTCCTCTGGATTCAATCCGATCACACGACCCGGTTATTATAAAACAGGATTCGGTTTATTACGTTTTCTCAACCGGATTTGGTATCAGTGTTTTATCTTCTACTGATATGGTAAACTGGACCATCGAAGCACCTGTATTTAATCAACCACCACAGTGGGCTACAGAGACGATACCCGAATACAAGGGGCACACCTGGGCTCCTGATATCAGCTATTTCAATGGTCAGTACTACCTTTATTATTCGGTTTCGGCCTTTGGTAAAAACACTTCATGTATTGGTGTTGCCACCAATAAGACCTTGCATCCCTCCGACCCTGATTTCGAATGGGTTGATCATGGTAAGGTCATTCAGTCTTTTCCGGGTAAAACCAATTGGAATGCTATCGACGGAAACTTAATTATTGATGAACAAGGAACGCCCTGGCTTGCCTTTGGATCGTTCTGGGGAGGTTTGCAACTTATACAACTTAGTGATGATGGATTAACAACAGCTAAGCCTTCTGATAGCTCACATACAATAGCCTCTCGAAGAACCAATGAAGATGATCGCCGGGAAAACAGTATTGAAGCACCATTCATTTATAAAAAAGGAGACTATTACTACCTGTTTGCCTCCATTGATTTTTGCTGCCGTGGCTTAAACAGTACCTATAAAATCATTATTGGAAGGGCTAAAACGGTTGACGGTCCATACCTTGACAAAGATGGGAAACGACTTGATCAGGGAGGTGGTACGCTATTATTGGAGGGTGACGACCGTTGGGCCGGTGTGGGACATAACGGCGTTGCATTCATAGATGGAAAAGATATTATCGTATACCATGGCTACGACAGGAATGAAAATGGTCGATCGAAATTACTGATTGATGAATTAAGTTGGAAAGATGGCTGGCCACAATTAAAAAATCACTAGTTTCAAATTCATAACCATTATTTTTGTGAGCTATTCATTCTCAAACAATGAATTTTAGCTTGTAGAAAAACTAATTTTTACAAATCCATTTTACATTAACCAACCATCGGATTGCGGAAATATACCTTATATTGCAGATTTTGTATGGATATATGAATTTACTTAAGATATGCAGGTATTAATTATACTCGGTCATCCAAATACGATAAGCTTTAACCACTCAATTGCTGAAACTTGCAAAAAACAAATTGAAGACAATGGGCATACTGTTTTATTTCATGATTTATATGCTGAAGAATTCAATCCTGTTCATCAATCTGATAGTTCCAATACTAAACTGAATGATCTCACAAAATCACATTTTTCCGATATTAAAAAATGTGATGCTCTAATCGTTATTCATCCTAACTGGTGGGGACAACCTCCAGCAATCATAAAAGGTTGGATGGACAGAATATTAATACCAGGGGTTGCATATGATTTTACTATTAATGATAAAGGAGATACTGTTCCCGTAGGAATATTAAAAGCAGGAACCGGGCTTATTATAAATACTTCAAACACACCAGATAATTTTGAAAACGATGTACTCGAAACCATTTGGAAAAAGAATGTCCTTAATATTTGTGGAATAAAGAATGTGAAGAGACTTAATTTTGGGTTGATCAAAAAAAGCGATCAATATCAGCGAGTTGAATGGCTATCAGAAGTTAAACAGCTTGTAAATACACTTTTCCCATTAATTAAATAAATCGAATATGCAGATTAGCCTCTCCAGCCATATAAAGAACTATGTTGAGCTTAGTGAAACGGAGGAACAATTATTAGCTAAATACATTAAGCCACTATCCATCAGAAAGAAGGAACATATACTTTCAAATGGCCAAGTATGCAGGTCGTTATATTTTGTTGAAAAAGGTTGTTTACGAATGTATTTTATAAACTCAAAGGCTAATGAACAGATAACCCAATTTGCCATAGAAGGTTGGTGGTTAACCGACTACAATAGTTTCGTGGAAAAACAGCCTTCTGAGTATAATATTCAGTCAATTGAAGCCTCAAAAGTTATATCAATAGACATTCAGCAATTTGACAACCTACTTAAAGAACTACCACAATTAGAACGTTATTTTAGAATTATCATGCAGAAAAACCTTGCGGCCTCTCAGCTAAGAACTAAATATTTATATGAGATGTCGAAAGAAGAATTTTACCTTCATTTTAGCACTTCATTTCCGCAGTTTGTTCAACGCGTACCACAATATATGATAGCATCTTACCTGGGTCTTACACCTGAATATGTAAGCGAATTACGAAAAAGGAAATAGCTGTTTACTTTCTTAAACCAGTTTAATTTTTTTGAGTTTTAACTCCCCTAGTTTTGTATCCATAAGATTAAAACGATAAAATTTTAAAAAGATGGAAGCAAAAGCAATAGTATTAGCTGCTATGAAAAAAGTTGGGGCACCCTTAAACGCTGGTAAGATTGTTGAGATAACTGGTCTTGACCGCAAAGAAGTTGATAAAGCAATGGCATCATTAAAAAAAGAAGAGGCTATCGTATCTCCCAAAAGATGTTACTGGCAGGCAAAATAACTCATCAGTCAGTTACATAAAAAACAAAAAAGTAAATACAAATTAATTTCAGAGATACAATAATCTAAAAGGTAAAATTATGTCAAAAACTATATTTTTAGCAGGATCAACAGGTGCCATCGGACAGGTTCTTTCAAAATTATTAATCGCTAATGGCTGGAAGGTATACGGTATGACTCGCTCAAAAGAGAAAATTGCTATGCTTAAAGAGATGTGTGTTGAGCCAATAGTGTTGGATGTATATGATGCCGAACTTTTAAAAGATAAACTAGCAGTTATTGAACCTGATGTTGTAATTCACCAGCTTACCGATCTTCCATATGCACTAAACCCTGATGAAATGACGGCGGCTCTGGAAAGAAATGCTCGTTTGAGAACGGAAGGAACAAAAAATCTTGTGGATGCAGCTGTTAATGCTGGATGTAAGCGAATTATTGCACAAAGTATTTCATTCATTTACGATGATGGACCAATACCGCACACCGAGGAGGATGCATTATTGCCATTGAGTCACCCTGTATATGGAGAGACTGCAGAGGGTGTTCGCAATTTAGAAAAACAGGTAATTGAATCCGGAATAGAAGGTATTGTTCTGCGTTATGGTCTTCTTTATGGTCCTCGCACAGGCTTTGATAACCCAATTGCTCCTGCCTCAGTTCACGTTGAAGCAGCTGCGAAGGCAGCAGAAATAGCAGTTACCAAAGGCGTAACCGGCATTTATAATGTTGCCGAAGCCCATGAATCAATTTCTTGTGAGAAAGCCATCAATACTTTTGGCTGGGATGAAAATTGGAGAGTGAATTAATAAGAATAACAAAATATTTATGCCCACAAGTTCCAGGTTGAATTTGTGGGCATTTTATTTGAAGCTCTATTATTCTAAATTATTTCAATTATTATTAGGAATACACTAATAAGTTTAAATAAGTGAGTTTTTATGGTATGCAAATTGTAATAAAAGAAGATTGGCAGAAGAAGATTGAATTATCATAGTTAAAATAAAGTTGTACAATTACACAATCATCATATTTTCAAATATTTAAACATAACACAACGAAATATAAACCAACAAACGAAATAATTTCATTACGAGACAAACATCCAATACATTAAATATAATTGATATATTAGTGGTCTGAATTTCTGCTGTGCAGAATGTTTCTATACCGTATCAATCAATTAACAAATAACTAAACCTAAATAAAACCTACTTAACATTTTATGTATCCTTTTAGAATCTAAATACGTAAAGCAATTTCATAATTTAAATAACCTAAGCCCGAAAGGGTCTTTTAATTCTTAACCTAATAATTTATAAATGAAAAGATCATTTACACTATCAGCCGTTTTGCTGCTTTCAATCGTAACTTTTGCCCAAAGCAGCTCCCTGAATTCCAAATTATTACCTTCTAAAAACAGTAAAAAATCAATTGTAAGTCATCGCAAAGATGGACTTTCTCCTGAATTAAAATCAATCAAAGCATCGTACCGTCTTGATAATGCTGTTGTGAATTCTGAGGGTACAGACATTGCAAAACTGGACTATCTGTATGATGAATCTAACAGATCAACTTCATATGTTTCTTATTATGCCGATGAAACAGGGAACTGGGAAACCAGCTGGAAGGAAGAGTATGAATACGATACTAACCACCGCATTGCTGCCTATGAAGAATATGAATTTGATGCTCAATGGTATAAGTACAGCAGAACAGAATATACATACGACACAGAAAATAAGATTGAAACGGAACTGTACTACACTCCTACAAATGATGTTTGGATTTTAAGATACAAAAACGAATATTTTTATACTGCCGCAGGAGAGATTGATTATGTAAATGCTTATTCGTATAGTGCAGGTGTTTATACCCTTAGCGACAAAATTGAATATAATTACAATGAGAGTGGTACTTTGAACAATACTCTTGAATCGAGTTATTATAGTGAAGAATGGCATCCCACCTATAAAGTGGAATACATTTATGACGAAAATGATTTGATGACTGTTGCCACTTCGTTGGATTACAGTGGAGATACCTGGGTAAATAGTTACAAGGAAGAATTTGGTCGTGACGAATATGGTAATATTTCAGAATATATTGATTTTGAATGGGATGCTGACTTAGGCTGGTTGGAAGATTATAAAGAAGTTTATACCCATGATAATACAGCCGTTTACGATGATCTGACACTTCCTTTTGCCTATGAACGTGACGCAAGCTTATTTTTTACTCATAAACTAAATACTGCAACCGATTACTACTTTATCGACAACGATTGGTACGAAATTGCTGTGATTACATTTAATTACTCTGGCGGTACTCCTACTGGAACAACAGAGAAAGTAGAATCTAAAATAGAATTATACCCCAACCCGGTTGTTAATGAACTAACCATAAGCACAGGTGGTGCTAATTCTGGTCGTTTGGAACTGTATGATATTACCGGTAATAAGGTAAAAGAAATTCAGGTGAAACAAGGTTTGAAAGTAAATGTCGAAGACCTTACACCCGGCATCTATATTTACAACCTTGTAACTATCAATGGTACTACCAAATGTGGCAAATTAATGAAGAAATAAGTTTTAAAATAAGTTTTTTTAAACCGACCGCTTTTCTGGTCGGTTTTTTTTGTCCCAAATCTATTTACACCAACCGATGCAATTATATATAACAATATATGTGTTACTAACTTTTTCGAAAAAGTGAATAGTTACACAGGCCCGTCTTTGGGAAATGATTTTTATGTTATATATATTTAAAAGACTATTAGTATTGATAAGTGCATGATATACAAACACCATTTTAATAGAATAGAAATAACAGTAATACAATATTTATTGTAGAGTTGGGCAGCATGTCTCCCAGATAGTAATAACAATAACAATCTATGAAAAAGCGAATAAAAGACACGAACACAACATTAAGTACAATAGCAATTTACCAAATAATAGGAGGAGTCTTTGGAATAGGTTTAGTTGGTTGGCTTATGCTAAGAACAGGACAAATAAATGGACCAATCCTATTTATACTCTTATTTGCAACATTTCTATTCGGACTGTCAATTTACTCAGGAAATTTACTGTTTAGAACCAATAGACAAAAAGAGGGCTTAATATATTCATCTTTCTTACAAGGACTTCAAATTATATCATTCGGAATGGGTGGATATGCTTATGAATTTTTCTCTGGTGCGAATGCTACAGTTGGAATTAACCTTACAAATGGATTCGAATTCAAAATTAGTGCAGCACTTTCAACTTTCACATTCAATTTAAATTCTGGCGTAAATTACTTTATAAAAATCAACATATTAGCTATTATCATATTAGTAGTTCTTATTGATATTTATGAAGAACTCTATAAAAAGAAACCAGAAAATGATGATTTGGCGGCTGAAACAATTATAGATACAGGCCTTGAAACGGATCTTAGTGAATGATAAATCACGACTACCTAACACGCTGGCATAAAGCATGGCTCGTTTTGCTCGTCCTGACACCTTAGTCTACCGTCTTAGTCCCCCTATCGGGTGACACGACACCACGACTAACGCGCCACGACTTCATCCAGCAAACGTTAGCGGTAATTAAAAAACGTATGTTTTATAAAGAATAACCCAATTATATGCTCGATAAGTCATTAGTTATATTCAAAATAAATTTAGGATTTCTCATGCGACTTAGAAGTGTTGTGGCTCTAATCCTAGGATTTCTTATTTCAGCTATACTAACATATAAACTAAGAACAGAAAGCGAAACTTTGAACTTACTACTATTTTTTAGTGTAATAATCTTAATCTATGTTTTAGCAATCAATCTATATCCACCATTATTTGACGAAGTTGGTCAAATGAGATTAAGACCTGAAGGAATCCAAATAAAACAAGGGAACACCGTAACTGAAAAGCATTGGGAATCTATTAAGACTATAAACTTTTATTATCGAGGTGATTTATTCTGGCGTGCAAGGAGAAAAAAATACCAGAAACTAAATTACCATATGAGATATTCTCGCTATCGCGGTAACGTTTCGAAAGATGAAGAATTCTATGACTTAATTGAGGTTGACGGTATAAAGTATTTAGTTAAAATCCGCGACCATGAAGAGAAAAATCTGTTCATGACAATGTATGAGGAAGCAAAGCAAAATATTAGTCAATGCAGACTTTATGAGCATACAACTTATAGAGAATATATAGATAATTAACTACCGCCAACACGCTTGCATAAAGTTATGACTGGGTTTGCTAAACCATTAAAAGCAATAAAAAATGTAAAGAAAAAATTCATTAACCCTTATTTATGAAAAAGTTTAATTCTCTATTGCTATTATTTACAATTACCACAACTATCTCGATTGCTCAGAAGGATTCAGCAATGGCAATAATTCCGGGAGGTGAATATTTGATTGGTAATAATATGCAAAATGGATTAGGTTTTAGTCCGGAGCATAAAGTAAAGATCGATTCCTTTTTAATTGATAAATACGAGGTTACCAACAGAGAATATCTAATCTTTTGCAAAGAGACCGGTTACCAATTGCCGGAATTCTGGAATACTAAAACTTTTAAAAGCGGAGAAGACTTTCCTGACTATCCTGTTGTAGGGATCAATTACGGAGATGCAAAAAAATATGCAGAATGGGTAGGTAAAAGACTTCCAACCGAAGCAGAATGGGAAATTGCGGCAAGAGGTGAATTAATTGGGAAAGACTTCCCCAATGGAGATCAATCAGATCAGGAAAGAGCTAAACAGGAAACTACAGAATGGCAAAACCTGATTGAACCGGTAGGTAGTTATCAACCTAATGGTTACGGATTGTATGATATGTCTGGTAATGTTTGGGAATGGACTGCTGACAGGTTTTCTGAGACTTATTATGTTGAGAGTGAATATGAAAATCCGCAAGGACCACAGCAAGGATCAAACAGAGTCATCAGAGGAGGAAGTTGGCATTCAGGAGCAATGTGCAAAAAAGTATTTTACCGAAAAGGATTAATCAGTAATTGGTGCGATTATGCTGTTGGATTCAGATGTGCAAAAAACATTGAATAAAATCTATAAATACTAATTTACAAACACTTAAAATTTAATATAACTAACTATATTTAACCATTACAGCACTAAAAAATTCAATTATTAAACAATGAAAAGCCAAATCACCTTACTTTTAATCACAGTTTTCAGCCTGAACTGTTATTCCCAAATTTCTTTTGAAAAGGGATATTTTATTGATAACAACGACCAAAAGGTTGAATGTTTTATCAAAAATAATGATTGGGACCTTAATCCAACCCAGTTTACTTATACGCTAACAGAATTAGGAGAACAAAAAAAACTCACCATTAACTCTGTAAAAGAATTCACAATCAATAATAACGCAAAGTACATTAGAAGCAAGGTAAATATTGACAGGTCAAAATATAAGAGTGGGGAGTTAAGTGATCAAAGGAATCCAATCTTTAAAGAAGAGACACTTTTTTTAAAGGTTTTAGTTGAAGGTAAAGCCAATTTATATTTGTATAAAGATGGAATCGGATCAAGTTACTTTTTTAATACAGACACAACAGACATTGAACAATTAATCTATAAAGAATACAAAACAGATGCAAATAAAGTTGCTGTTAACGCGAGCTTTAAGCAACAACTTTGGATTCAATTACAATCGCAATGCCTAACGCAAAATCAAATAAACAACACCCGATGCCGCAGGAAAGAATTGGTAGAAATATTCAAAGCTTATAACGAGTGTAATAATTCTGAATACATCACCTACGAAAGAAAACAAAACAAAAACTCTTTCAACCTTTCATTAAGACCCGGTTTAAATACCACTTCTCTCTCCTTTATTAACGCTGCATCCAGTTACAGAAATACTGATTTTGGCAATGAAACAACATTTAGACTCGGAATAGAAGGTGAATTTGTATTGCCCTTCAATAGAAATAAATGGGCAATTATAATTGAACCAACCTATCAATATTTTAAATCTGAGAAAGACCACGCAACAGGCGATTATGTTACCACTGCCGACTATAATTCGGTTGAATTACCTGTTGGACTTAGACATTATTTCTTTTTGAACGATAATTCTAAAGTTTTTATTAATGGATCATTTGTTTTGGATTTTTCTGGAAATTCAAAGTTCTTATTTGAAAACGCTGGTGATTTAGAGATTAAAACAGGAATGAACTATGCTTTGGGTTTAGGATATAAATTTCAAAATAGATATAGCGCTGAATTGAGATATTTTACTAACAGAGACCTTTTCCAAAATTATATGAACTTTAGTAGTGAATATAAAACGATTTCAGTAATTTTTGGATATACTCTGTTTTGAAGGAATAACAAAGTTATTATTTGTGAATGATTTAAACACCTGAACATCCTAAAAGCTAAACACCTTTTTTATGAAGAAGATCATTACCGTTTTTTCCATAATTGTTTTATTACAGACAGCCAATGCACAGGATCTGGATCATTTAATGACACGAAGGTATATTAGCTGTCCTGACATTGAATATAATTGCTCCTTCTTAATTCCCGATTATTATCAACGAGGATTAAATGACAGTCTGAATTATGTTTTAGAATATTGGGAAAACAGATGTGGAATCAGTGATTTATTGTATCAGACTAAAACACTGTTTAATATCAAGAACCGAACCTTCAATGAAAAGGATATCAATGATGATCTGTTTACTAAACTCGTGGCTTACAGAAAACGAAAAGTAAATAATGTATTCTATTCCGGAATGTATTCGAGATATTATCCAAACGATTATACAAATGGATTATATGACAGTTTCTTAGAATCTTTATCTAATGATATTTTAAATCAAACGAACTTAACCCTGGAAGAAAAGTTTATAACTGATCTTTACTCCAATAAAACTAAATTATCTGATTTAGCAACAGACAAATATGAGGGTAATCGATTTAAAAATCAGTATGAGCAATTCGTTGATAGTATTAAACATCTTCCCGAATTAACCTTAACGATCTATTCCGGATTTTTTATTACTAATCAATCAGTTAACACAATAGGTAACAATGGAATAATAGGATTTGGATTTGGCGGAATTTTTAACAAGAACTCTATTGATATGCTTATGGATTTTAAATTCGGAGGTCCTAAAAATGAATACGATGTACTCTACAAAAATTCAGTAATTACAACAAACGAATATACTGGGATGTATGTTGGATTGGAATATGGGCGGACCCTTCTCTCCTATAATAATTCAGAATATTATCTGTCAGGTGGTCTTGGGGGCGAAAGAATTACTGCTATTGCCAGAGATGATGAAAATGATATTGACCCTAAGTTTCTCTGGTCTCCCAATTATAGTGTGGGTATGGGTTATCGATACAGATATAACTATAAAAACTATTTATCCTTTCAATTTCGTTATCAGCATCTTGATTTCGATAATCCATCGGGTACCCAACTCGAAGGAAATACTTTTACATTAAGGGTTTTGTGGATTATTTCATCTAACGGAATGAAAAGTTTATTACAACAATTATAAAGAAGATAGAATATTGCTTTAATATGTTTACTCGTCTGGATTCCTTATTCTGTAAAAGAAAAAATATCATTTAAAAACCTACTAATACGATGAAAAGAATTTTATATTTTTTTATACTATTAATTTCAATATCAAGTTGTTCACATCGAATTGTAAGAAATGGGTATCAAATCTCGAAATCTGATTATAAGAATTGTGAGATTCAAATAACAAAGTTCATTAACTACAACGATTCAATTGAGAAAATTGGAGAAATTATATTAGGCGAATCAGGCATTTCGGTTTCTTGTAGTGAAGCACACGCTATTGAGATATTAAATAATGAAGGATGTGCCATAAATGCTGATTTAATAAATATAACAGAAGAAACCAGGCCTGATTTATGGAGCAGTTGTTATAGATGTAAAGCTGATTTTCTGAAATATAAAGATCCATCATCAAAACCATTTAAATCGGAATACTATCAGGAAGAAAATGTGAATAATAGGGTTTCAGATGACAGAGCAAGAAACACTGTAGTTGGAATATTTGCTACCGGTATAGGTTTTGCTTTAGGTTATTACTTATTTCAATAAAAAACTATTCTTGTATTTTATGAATAAACTCAGATGATTTGAATGTAATATCACTTTATTTTATTTACTATCAACATTTTATACGAATCGGCATATTTATAATACACCCTCTAACTTTGCACAAAAACATATAAACAAAACTCAAACATACACTAACATGAGTGTTATTGAGTATTACAATGTATATTAATAAGAAAAGTCTTTGTATATAACTTCTCAAGTAATGCATATTAAATTATACATTTTCGTTATTCAAGTTTTAAATCCCACGTTCATCCATGTTCGTAGGACTTCAAACAATATATTTCTTACTTTTCTTAATCCAGATTAATTTTTCTGATTTCAATTAATAACATATTTGGCCCTCATTAAATTCTAATGAAAGAATACAAGTTATAGATATGCCCCTAAATTCAGCCTTATTAAAAACCAAACAACATTTTGAAATCCTCGATGGTTTAAGAGGAATAGCAGCTATTGCGGTCGTAATTTTTCATTTCATGGAATTCATCTATCCAGACTATCATGATAATTTTATTGCTCACGGTTATCTGGCAGTTGATTTCTTCTTTTGTTTATCGGGCTTTGTTATTGCTTATGCCTATGACAATCGGGTTCAAAAAATTGGGGCACTATCATTTCTTAAATTGAGACTTATCCGGCTACATCCAATGGTCGCATTGGGTGCAATTTTAGGATTATGCACATTTGTTTTCGACCCCTTCAGTAACTTATATAATCAATATGGAGATGGTAATGCAATACTCATGTTTTTAAGTGCCCTCCTGATGGTGCCATATGCCGTTGTGCATGAACGATATTTCAATATTTTTCATCTTAACCCTCCAACCTGGTCATTATTTTGGGAATATCTGGCAAATATATTTTATGTATTTCTGCTTTTTAAACTAAAAAATAAGATAATGTGGCTACTTGCCGTAATTGCAGCAATCATTTTAGTTTTTACTTCATTCCATTTCAAAAACATTGCAGTTGGCTGGGGAGGTGAAAATTTTTGGGGTGGTGGTGCTCGTATTTTTTACTCCTTTATTGCAGGCATGCTGGTATACCGTTTAAAATGGATTATTAAATCTAACATAGGCTTTATCGCTCTATCAATCATTTTATTACTTCTGTTTATGATACCTTTTTCAGATCAGGTTAATTGGTATCTTGATTCAATTTTAGTTATTCTGATATTCCCTGTTCTTGTAGCAATAGGAGCTGGTGCCAAACTTTCCTCCAGATATAATAAAAGTTGCAAGTTTTTTGGAGATATTTCATATCCGTTATATATCATTCATTATCCATTTCTTTGGTTATTCTTGAGCTATATTGAAACTCTTCATCCATCAAAACAACAAATGAATATAATTATGCCGATTGCAACTGTTTTTCTAATTGCTTTGGCCTATTTTATTATGAAATACGTGGATACACCATTGCGAAAAACACTTAAAAATAAGGTGGAATTGAAAAATCAAAAGCTAACAAAGAGAGTTAAAGTCTCATCAGAGATATATCAACTTGATTAATACTATGTAGTTTTATTGAGTTTACAAGTAATCTTTCTTTTATGCAGCCTGCAAATTAATACCTTATATATAGATGAATATAATTTAATACCATATCATAAAATACTCCCAACAGATTATACATATAACTGATAAAGTCTTAATTAAGATATTTTTCATAAAATTTAAGAAGTTTGTGAAAAAGCTGGTCTACAAAATTTGTGATTCTAAATAGGTCTCAAACGAGCAAATACAAGAATATTTCAACTTTATTGACCAATTATATTGGCAGTTACTTATCCTACATCAATTTCATTTCTTACCCTATGTCAAGGGTTACAAGCCTTACACCAGGGTATATTTGTATCATAAATAATTAAAACAAAAAGAAATGAAAAAATTAAATTTGATTCTAATAGCAATAGCACTATTAGGCACATTAACTACAAATGCACAGTCAAAAAAAGAAATAGCTGATGCAAAAAAACAACTTAATGAAATCTTAGCAGGTTACAAGTTGACTGAAGACTATCTTCAAAAATTCGACACTTTGGATTTTGTAGTATACAGCAACCAGGAATGGGAAAGGTTACACGAAAGCCATGCTGAAAATATTCTTGTTTACTATCCGGATGGAAGCACAACTGTTGGTTTAGAAGATCATATTGCAGCTTTAAAACCTATGTTTGTTTTTGCTCCTGATACCAAGATTAATGTTCACCCCATTCGTTTCGGTGCAGGACAGTATACAGCTGTTACTGGTTATATTGAAGGGACATTTTCAGACCCTATGCCCCTTCCAGATGGAAGTTCAATTAAACCAACAGGAAAATCATTCAGATTGCCTATGGCAACAATTGGATTATGGAAAGACGGAGTAATGTATGAAGAACATCTCTTCTGGGATAATCAAGCCTTTATGAAACAAATTGGACTGGCTAACTAACATTAAACATTATCAACTATTTACTGCTAAAATTACAATAATGAAAAAATTAGGTTTATTTACATCAATAGTAACAATATTAAGTCTTTCGGCTTTCACAATAAGCAGCTCATCTGTTTGGACAAACGATGCTCCACATTCTCAGCTATTCTTTACAGTCACTCACTTAGGAATTAACGATGTAAGCGGAACATTTGACGAATTTTCGGTAAACGTAGTATCTTCAAAACCAGATTTTAGCGATGCTGTTTTTACTCTTTCTGCCAAGACAAATTCAATTAATACACGGGTAGAAGCAAGAAACAATCATCTAAAAAGTGCAGACTTTTTTGATGTGGAAAAATATCCAGAGCTTACTTTTACCAGTACTGAAATAAAACCTGCAGGAAAGAACTTATATAAACTTACCGGAGACCTTACAATTCACGGAGTCACTAAAACAGTTACAGTAGATTTGTTGTACAGGGGACAAACCACAAATCCTATGACATCGAAATTAACTACTTCATTTCAAATTAGCGGATCTATAAATCGTTCAGATTTTGAAATTGGAGGAAAATTTCCGGAAGCAATCATTAGCAATGAAGTACGGATAATTGCAAATGGAGAATTTATTCAACCGGATAAACAATAAGAGACATATGATTTTTTTGAAAGATATTTTTTTAATTAATCAGAGTGCTGCAAATTAGTTGTAGCACTCTTTTTTTTAATAAAGTGGCCAATTTAGTCATAACTCTATATTTCTAAAATCTAGTTTTAATACAGCTCTAAAAAATATGACCAGGCATTAACACAATTGATTTTTCCTAATTTTAGAAATTATTGGATTATTATCAAACATAAAATACTGATAATTAATAACAATAATAACATAAAGCAGATTTATCTTGCCTTACTATTATTGTAATTAACACAAATTACTAATATTATTACCTGAATTATTTCAATTATAGTAAATGGATAAAAACTTAAGCCAGATTAAAACAGATATTTACGACAAACATTCCCTAACAATAACAAACTTCATAACAGAAACGGAAAGTAAGGAATATGATGCTTGTCGGTTACAATTGAATGGTCGACACATCATAAGTAGAAGCGCAAAAATCACAACCAAAAAAAACGGATAATTCGTTACTTTTTGGAAAAGAATTAATAATGGTCCTATTCAACCTTTTGACTGCAATGACAAGTTTGATTATTTGATTGTAAATACCGGAATGGATAAAAAATTAGGGCAATTTGTGTTTTCAAAATCAGTATTGATTGATAAAGGAATAATATCAACAGAAAAGAGAGAAGGTAAAAGAGTATTCCGGGTTTATCCTAAATGGGATGTTGCAAAAAACAAACAGGCACAGCTTTCTCAACAATGGCAGTTGAAATATTTTTATGAAATCAACAATTTAACAGACTTAAATAAAGTAAACGAATTGTACATTGTAAGATAAAGCATTGTTAAAATTATTCGTATAATACTTCGTCCTTTTAGAACAACGGTAGAATAAGTGTGTTATGACTTGGTGAATCAAATCACTAATGTTAAGCTAACAGAACCTCCTAATTACTATGAAAAAAAAGACTTCAATTTGGATTATTAGATTTTTATTATTTCTGGGAACCGCTATCTCTTTGTTTTATGTACCATGGCCTATTGTAATAGCATGGTTAACACCTATGCCACAAACTATACAGGAACAAGTTGATAAAGCAAAAGATTACGGATTTGACGGTATTATTGTATGCGTGAATAAAACAGGAAACCATTCCGAATTTTATACTTCAGGTTACAAAAACAGAGAAAACCAGACTCCGGCTGACCCGAACTCATTATTTAAAATTGCCAGTGTTGATAAGCTTTATACAGCTTTGGCTATAACTAAATTAGTTTCTGACGGTCAATTATCATTAGACCAAAATCTTGCACATTATTTTCCTGGCCTAAAAGATAGAATTGAAAATTCGGACCAAATCACCATTCGAATGATGGTTCAGCATCGCAGCGGAATACCCAATTATACTGCGACATTTAATTATTGGGCCCATCCCAAAACAAACGATCAGGAGCGTTTAGACCTAGTACTTGATTTACCCGCTAATTTCGAACCTGATACAGATTATGAATATTGTAACACCAATTACCTTTTATTGTCAATGCTAATCGAAAAAACCAGTGGCGAAAGCAAATTTCATTACCTAAAAGAGAATATTCTAGATCCTCTGAATCTTAAAAACACTTACGGTTCCATTCTTGATGTGGATATGGATGATGTTATGAGCGGCTATTATGTGGGTTATGAATACGACTTAAAAACTGACGACAATGATGCCATGCTTGCTACGGCTGAAGATTTAGCTAAGTTTATCCGGGCTCTTAATGATGGCTCTGTCTTTAAAAATAAAGAAGAACAGGAAATATATTCCTCAATATACAAATATGAACATACTGGACTAATGCCGGGATATCAAACCATCGCAAGGTATTATAAAGATATAGATGTAGTTGTCATTCAATTTACAAACACTGTGAACTTTAATGGATACAACTGGAGCATGTCGGAAATAATGTATAATAGAATTGTAAAAATGATTAGAAAAAACATGAATAAATAACGAGAAAATCAAATACTTTAGCCAGCTATAACCTTAACAATGAAAAGAACTCATGGAAGCCATAACCCTAAACAACTATCTGCAAATTGCGTCAAGCATAGTAACCATATTAGGTTTACCTTTAGCGCTTTACTTGTTTTATAATGACAAGAAAAAGGAAAGAAAAGAAAGAGAATATGGTACATATAATGCATTGGATGATAAATACATTCACTTTTTGGAGATGTGTCTTGAGAAACCCGAATTAGATGTTATTGAGTATTCAAAAGACGAATGTAAAAACAATAAGGAAAGGCAGGAACAAATAATGTTTCTGATTCTAATAAGCATTCTGGAAAGAGCTTTTTAATGTACTACGATCAGGATACAAAAGTAAAGGAAAGGCAATGGTTAGGCTGGGTAGAATATATGAAAGACTATTGCAATAAAGAGAACTTTAGAAAAAGATGGCCTGAATTAGGAAGTCAGTTTGACCAACAATTTGTTGATTTTATGAATACTTTAATGGTTCAGAATAAGTGATCTAAAATTATGTTATTCCTGAACATTGATACAAAAAGGGATAAGTCATCAACAACAGTTATTAAATAATACAAAAAGTCGCTGTTAATCCTATCAATTGAAAGTTGGTTTTTCTGGTCGATACTATCTAATTTTAAAATTTGCCACCAGAGAAATGTTTATTTTTGACTACATTGAAACACGAATTCAATTCTTATTACAGGCAGACTAATGCCTTAATCAAATTGAAAATAACTAGAAATTTTAACCTTTAACTTTAAATACAATTTTTAAAATGGGCTTATTTAGCAAAATACGAGGTGAATTTGTCGACATAATTGAATGGCTCGATGATTCAAACACCACAATGGTATATCGTTTTGATCGCTACCAGAACGAAATTAAAAACGGAGCAAAACTAACTGTCCGAGAGGGACAAGTAGCTGTATTTATCAACGAAGGTCAGTTAGCCGATGTATTTCAACCCGGAATGTATGAACTGACAACGGCCAACTTACCAATACTTTCCACTTTAAAAGGCTGGAAATACGGCTTTAACAGTCCTTTCAAAGCTGAAGTTTACTTTGTTAATACACGAAATATTACAGCTCAGAAATGGGGTACCAAAAATGCAATTACCATTAGTGATACTCGTTTTGGCATGCTCGAAATTCGTTCATTCGGTACCTATGTGATACGTGTAAAAGATGCTCCAGTTTTTATCAAGGAAATTGTTGGAACAGATGGACATTTTACAACCGAAGAAATTGCCGAACAACTGAAAAGTATGATTGTGACGCGCTTTACCGATGCAGCTGCCGAAGCTGAAATACCCGTTGAAGCATTTGCCCGCAATTTAAATGAATTATCAGAGTATGTTCATAAAGTTATCGGCCCAGAGTTTGAACAATACGGTATTGAAGTCACCAAGTTTTTGGTTGAGAATGTATCAATGCCGGAAGAAATTAAGAAAGAAATATTTGAGTTAAGTCGATTAAATGCGATTGATTTAAATAAACTGGCTCAGATGAAAGCAGCCAAAGCCATGGAAAAGGCAGCCGAAAACGAAAGTGGAACAGCCGGAGCCGGAATGGGTATGGGTATGGGCTTTGCCATGGCCAACCAAATGGGGCAAACCTTTGGCGGTGGACAACAGCAGCAGCAATCACAGTCAACGCCTCCTCCGGTGCCTCCTGCTTTCACTTTCTTTGCAGTTATCAATGGTCAGCAAGCCGGTCCGTTTGATATGAATACATTAAAACAGATGGTGATGCAAAACCAACTTACAAAGGATGTATTGGTTTGGCGCGAAGGTATGGCAAACTGGACAGCCGCAGGTCAACTACCTGAGCTAAATAGTATTTTCGGAAGTGTTCCACCACCAATACCTGGCCAATAATGGAAGAAATACAAGAACAGGAACTTAAAGTGGGCACATTTGCCTGTACCAGTTGTGGTGCCGATTTAAAATATAAACCGGGTACAGTTCATTTGAATTGCGAATACTGTGGTGCCAGTAATGAAATACCACAAATTGACGAAGACATAAAAGAGCTTGACTTTAATGCATATCTGGCTAATCAATCAGAGTCCATTGAAACCAGTGTTGAGAGCTATGTGAAATGTGAAAGTTGTGGTGCATCATCCACGCTTGAGCCCAATGTCACTTCGGCTCTTTGCCCCTATTGTTCAACCCCTTTGGTTGTTGAACAGGCTAAGGACGAAAAAGTAATTCAGCCAAAATCACTTCTTCCGTTTAAACTGGATAAGAATGGTGCAAAAGGTGAATTTAAGAAATGGATCAAGAAATTGTGGTTTGCTCCCAACGACCTTAAAAAAGCTGCGTTAAACTTCGATCATTTTAAAGGAGTTTATATTCCTTACTGGACTTTTGACACCGACACTTTTACACGTTACATTGGTCAGCGTGGAGAGTATTATTATGTAACCGAGACCTATACAACAACTGAAAATGGTAAATCGGTTACAAAAACACGTCAGGTTCGAAAAACCAGATGGTACCCTGCAAGCGGAAGTGTAAAGCGATTTTTTGATGATATCTTAACGGTAGCAACAAAATCGCTTCCTCAAAAGTACATTTACAAACTAGAACCCTGGGATTTACAAAATTTAATTCCGTTTGATAAGAGTTACCTGAGTGGATTTATCACTGAAAAATATCAAATAGAATTAGAGGAAGGATTTGAAATTGCAAAAGGAATTGCTGAACCTGAAATCCGCAGTTTGATAAGACGAGATATTGGTGGAGATGAACAACGAATCATCTCAATGAATACCCAGTACGATGATATTACGTTCAAACATTTACTGTTGCCTGTTTTTGTAAGTGCATACAAGTTTAAAGGAAAGTTATACCAGTTCCTTGTAAATGGCAGAACCGGAGAAGTTCAAGGTCAAAGACCATACAGTTGGATTAAAATTACCCTTACATCACTGGCTGTTGCTGCAATTATTGCCCTTATCATCTATTTCGCTAATAACTAAACGTTATTCTGATAATATTCAGCCAGTAATTTAAAATTAAAAACACTTTGTTCTTGGTAGTTTCTAAAACTACCGGGAACATCCTAAAACAAATGATAATTATTAATTTATATTTACTTCAATAAATTCTTAATTATACCAATGAGACCAAAACTCATCATACTTCTGTTAGCCTTATTTTCTTTTGAATTGTTTGCACAAGATTCTCTCCATAAAGAATCTGAAAAAATACAATTATTAAAAAGTCAGAATAGTGACTTTCAAACAAAAAATTACTTACAGCTTAGAAAAGCTATGATTAATCTGATTCTTCATCCGTATATAAAATCAGAAATAATTGACACATTGAAAGTAATTACCAGAGGTAAAATCGATTCAACTAATTTTACTGAGTTTAAAGTTTCAGACAGCACACAGATATTTCTAAGAAACAGTTACTTCTGGACCATTGGCGAGCCACTGCCTAAAAAACATAAATTATCAAACCTAAAATACATTTTTCGTAATACTGATAAATATTCAGCTGAAGATATCAGATTACTAAATTATCTAAAATTTAACGCCGAGCCGAACGACTCTCTTGTTGACAAATTTATTCATTTCCAGAACTACAGATATGAAGAAAATAAGTTAATTCAAATTGTTTATGATATTAAGTTAACGATGCCGCGCGAAGTTAAACTTTTAGACGTAACAATAATAAAGGATTACAATGAGTAAAAAAGTCTTGGAAGAAAACCTGGAATTAACCAAAACTGAAAGAAACTGGTTAACCAGAATAGATTTTGCAGATACTTTTTCAACCACTAATCATACGAATAATTTAAAGGAAATTACAAATCTCGTATTTAATACCACCCCACAATGGATAAAAGCATTGTTTACCATTCGAAATAAAATGGTTGAAATAATTGGAATTAAAACCAAAATACCGGAAGATTATAATGAAGACTTCAAAGTAGGTGGTTATGTGAAATTTTTTAAAATATATTCTATATCCGAAAATAAGGTTGTACTTGGTGCTGATGATTCGCATCTTAACTTTCGGGCAATTATAAAAAATGACCATACCGAAAAGTATAACATCAAAGTAACAACATTGGTCGAATACAATAACTCAACCGGTAGAATGTATATGAAAATCATAAAGCCTTTTCACAGGCAAGTTGTTAAAAGATTAGTTGCCAATGCCTGTAATAAAAAATAACAAACATACACTCAAATAATTACTCTTAATACTAATCATGCCTTCCAATATTAGCCATCTTAATTAAAAAAGAAAACCGACACTAGGTTGTTGAATCAACTTTAGGTGCCGGCTTAGAAAAAGGATCATTAATAAGCTACTTCTTTCAATGTAAAGTAAATCTTTACTTTTCCTTTATCCTGCATGGTTCTGCTACGTTCACCACTACCCACATTAATATTGCTGACATATATTTTCTCATCAATACCACCAAGGTGATTGTCATTTACCAAATCTTTCCGGTAAATATCTGCTGTTATTCGCGCATAAACATTTTCGGTATCAAGCTTGTACAAATCAGCAACTGTAAAATTCTTTCCATTGATGGTATACCTGCTATTTTCATTGAGTTTGATTGCATTGTCACGACTTACCGACCATTCTTTACTTCCCAATGATTGATTGCCATCAAAATATTCAATTTTGATCTTTCCATAAGTATCCCATGAATTGACAAATCCAGCATCGAAATCCTTTACTTCTATTGCATTAATGGATGCAAAATACTTTTGATATGCCACATCGCAATTGCGAATCGGATATTCTGACTGCAAAACAACCCGGGCAACAGGAGTACCTTTTTTCAGATATCGTAATTTGTAAGCGATTGGGGCTCCTGGGTTATTTCTATCGTAATTTCCTCCCTGACTAATGTACTTGTAAATTCCCTGTGGGCCTTCTATTACACCCACAGCATCAGCAGCCGACCCACCAATAATAACAGCATTAATCTTTGATTCTGTGATGATGTTTTCGTAGTTAGTCTCTACTTCCCCATCAGCCGAATTAATAGTTGCTCTGAAAGCTGCATCAATTTCGGTCTGTGTTCGGTTTGTTTCTACCGTATAAATAACCATGCGACCGTATGCTACTGTTCCCACATAAACCGGACATGTACTGCCAAATACACTTGCATCCGGAGCTTTCGCAAAAAAGTCACCAGGATTTGCAGGAGGATCCACATCAATTGTATAATAGGTTTGAATAAATTTAACCACGAAACGGTTTGAATAAGTAGAATTGCTAAAATCAAATGAACCCGAAACTGATTTATTAGCAACCCTGTAATTAGCGCCTATTGCTATATTTAACTGCTCCTCAGAGTAAACATTACTTATTTCAAAACTAACCCGGGCTGCCGTTCCGCCAGTTACCTCCTGATCAAGAATCGTTTTAATTCCCTCACGCACTGACGACAAGGTAGGATTATTTACAGTGACTACCGGACTACCACTGATGTTGGTGAGCGATGCTGATAATGTTACAGCATTACGATCAGAAATGATAGGTTCATAAGCACCCGTTGGTATAGTCTCACCTTTTAAAATAGCACCCGGAAAAATAACATCGGTTGAAGGGTCCAAAGCCACCATCTCATCAAATCCTGTAGCCATTGAATAGGTAGTGGTAACACACTCCAATGACTGATCATCATCATCTCGCATCGGGTCAGACATACCCACTTCAACTTCACCACTCTCATCCGGTTGATTGAATTCTTTCAGGCTTTCCAACACTTCATTAATTTCATTATTCTCTACCTCGTTTATTACATCATCGGTCGAACAAGCAGTTACCAACAATGCCAATAAAAACAATTTTTCACATCTAAAAATCCTTCTAATTCTCATAGACAATAGTATTATGATTCAACACTTCAAAACTATTGCTAACCTTTACTAAAAGCGAATTATGGGCATTGACAAAATATGGACAGAAGTAAAAAATCAACATTTACAGGGGCAGCTTGTTGTACATTTTGAAAACTTTTAACCTAATCAAGATGAAAATATCAAAAGGCATCTTATTGATCTTATTTTTATCGTTTTTTTACCTGCCATCTGGTATTGGACAGAACTATTTAACTATTCTGGACAGTACAATTGTAAAACCCATTAAACAGGCTGAACAATGTCTTGAAAAAGGTGACTCTGCCTGTTATAAATATTTCAGGCAGGCCATTGATGAAGCCCGAAAGCAAGGCGATTCTGTCTCAGCCATGACTTATAAAGAGATAATCTTTAGTGCATTCAATTTTGGTACACCTGAGGACTGCAGAAACTTCATAAATACAGCACTTACTGAAGTAGACTCTTTAATTTTTCCAGGGATTACAAGTATCTATTACCGACGAATGGGTATGACATACATGCGTACCGAAGTATTCGACAGTGTTTATCCATATCTTGATAAATCTTTGGAATTAGCCAGGCTGGCCAATGACACCCTACAAATAGGTATTACCTACCTAACAACGGCCGATGCCTATCATTTGCAGGGTAAAACAAAAAGGGGGCTTGAGATTCTTACTGAGGCAAGACCTTATGCAGAAAAAGGATCTGAATTCACGAAGATTGGTCTTATCTTCATTGCCGGAAGTATTTACCTTACCAACAAAGACTATGAGCAAGCCCGACTAAAATATGAAGAAGCTATGGAGGCTACCCGTTCGGGAAGCAAAAACATCTACTGCATGGCCATGATCAATTGGGCTGTAGCTATGAATGAGTTAAACAAGCCCCGAATGGTTGCTGATAGTTTACCTCAGGCAATCAAACACTTTAAAGGAACCTTTCAGGAACATCCGGCAAAGGCTCAACTCTCACATGCCTTATATCTTTTGGGAGATCATAGAAAAAGTCTGGATCTGGCATTGGAAGAACTCAACTATAAACCCCAACTCGATTATCAGTTTATAACCCTTAACCGAAAACTGGCTGCCAGAAATTATCTGGCCTTAAACAATACGGCTAAAGCGCTCGAAAATGCCACATTGGCACTCGAAAATGAATTACAACGAAAAGACCTGGATGAAGAGCTGATTGAGGCCTACATGCTCAAGGCCGAAGCTTTAAAGATGAATAACCGTATCGAAGAAGCCTATAATATTTTAAACAAATCAATTGTATTAAACGATTCCCTATTTGCCATTTCAAAACAAAAGGAGATTCTTAATCTTCAGGAATATTATGAAACGGAAATGCGCGAAAGTAAGATCGCTCTTCAACAAAAGAATATTTCACTCCTTCAGGAAAGGTCAAAGGTTGATAAGCTGCAAAAGATTTTGTTTGCTCTTGGAATGCTGGCTTTTGCAATGATTTCATTGTTACTGTATTTTATTTCACGCCAACGTATTCGTAAAAAAGAGCAGCAACGAAAGAAACAGCAGGAAGTATTCGATCAAAAACTGAACTTTAAGAAAAAAGAACTTGCCTCACAAACCTTACATCTTCTGCAAAAGAACAGTTTTATTCAGGAATTAAATGATAATCTTGAAAATCTGAAAAACATACCCAAAGAGTTCGATAAGGATTACAAAAGGATTCAGCTGATGCTAAAACGAGAAGCTGCCTCAGATAATTACTGGGAAGCATTTAAAACCTATTTCCAGGAGGTACATAATGACTTCGACAAAAAGATTCAGTCTGTTTATCCTGGCATTTCAGAAAAAGAATTAAGACTTGCCTCTTTTCTTAAAATGAATTTAAGCACTAAAGAAATAGCTGATTTAATGAATGTGCTACCCGATAGTGTGCTAAAATCAAAGTACCGTTTAAAACAGAAATTGAATTTAGATAAAGAACAGGATTTGTATGAATACCTTTTAAGTCTCTAGTTGATTTTAGTAATAAGAAACACATCACAGCTATATACTTAATTACTAAGCAGAAAGGCCAACGTAAAACTCAATAATTAAAGACAATTTCACAATAAACAGACAGTTATAATGTAATAATTTTATGAAGGTTATCAGATATTAGTTACCTTTATATCGAAATTTAGAATAAACAGCACATCATATCAATTTCAATATTAGTATTTGATGTGATTTATCCTTTTTCAAAAAATTATTAGGTGCAAGAAAAAGAAAAGTCCTTATCAGATTATTCCTTCTCAATTTAAAACTGCACACCAATATCAAGCTTTGATCGGAAAAGCTAGAATTCATTTTTAAAAGCAAATGCATGCAGACATGTAATTCAAAAGTGCATATGCTTCCAGACATAATCGATCAAGCTCAGTGATAAAAATATAAACCAGAGGAATTTATTCTTCGCAAAAGAAATACTAATTGGATGGCAAGATCACAGGAAACATTTGGAAAAAAAGAAATAAGAAATAAAAAAGAGAAAAAAAGAAAAGATAAAGAACAACGCAAGCAATTAAAAAAAGAACAAGGTAAAAAAGACTTTGATGATATGATTGCATGGGTTGATGAAAATGGAATGATCACCTCTACTCCTCCTGATCAAACTCAGAAAACAGAAGTTAAAGCTGAAAGTATAGAAATAAGTGTTCCAAAGGCTGAACATAGAAATATTGTCACAACCAGAACGGGACGTGTTAACAATTTTGATGAGTCAAAAGGGTTTGGTTTTATCATCGATTTAGATACAAAAGATTCAATTTTTGTGCATATTAATGATTGTTTGGAACCATTAAAGGTTGGAAACAAAGTTGAATTTGAAACAGAAAGAGGACTTAAAGGTTTAAAAGCAGTAAAGGTTAAACCTATTTCATAAGATTCGATCTGATTTGGTCTATATTATAGGCTTATTTTAGAAAAGTAGGGATAATACTTAATATGAGTTAAATATCAGGTATTTAATTGACTTTGAAAATTACTGAACATTGAAGGAAATCAATTGAAACCGATAAAACTGATATTAACCATTGAGGCCATAAATACTTCTGCCATCCAATGTTATGCAGTTGATTCTAATGATATTATCACCTATTTCTCTTATTATCCCGGGCAGAACAGAACCAATTTCACCAACAATAACAAACTGACTGACATACTGATAAAGAATAAATTTCAGTTAGAAAAAGTATTGCAGTCAGCTTCTAAACGTAATATAAAAGTCGGACAAAAAATCAACTGTGTTTTCATCCCTGACTTTAACTTCTTAAACGAATCAGATTACAACCAATTTATCCGCCTTGACAGACGCAAAGGGATATTAGTTATTTCAAGCAGTACTGATGAAACAAAAGATATCTGTAAATTATATGCAGACGGTTCTTTTGCCTCTGAATCCTTTACATCAGGATACGGAATAATTATCGATTACAACGATGGTAAAACCAATGTGATCAACAAATCATTTACTGGTGGCAGCAGTAGTTTAATGGAACTTAAGGCCGTACTTGAAGGATTAAAACGATTAAATGAATTTGAAAGTATACAGGTTAATACCGATAGCAGGTATGTGATCAGGGGCATGGTTCAATGGATGCATTTTTGGAAATATAACGATTGGCAGACAGCATCAGGAAGTGATGTAAAATTTTCAGAAGTGTGGAAAGAATTGGATGCACTTACCGATGGAAAGTTCATTGAATTTAAATGGATTAAAGGTCACTCTGGCCACTCCTTGCAAGACTTTTGTCATATACTGGCCAAAGAAAGTGCAATTTATATTCAGAGCAATAATCAGAAATAAAAAAGGATGGCTTGGCCATCCTTTCTTGTTTTATTTCAATAAACCACTTCGTTTTAACAAGGGTTCAATTGAAGGTTCTTTTCCTTTAAAATTCTTGTATAAGTTCATTGGGTGTTGAGTCCCCCCTTTCTCCAAAATTTCTTTTTTAAAGCGAGTCGCAGTTTCCTTGTCATAGATTCCGTTCTCGAGGAATGAATCAAAAGCATCGGCATCCAGCACTTCAGCCCATTTATAGCCATAATAACCTGCAGCATAGCCACCGTCGAAAATATGAGAGAAACCGGTTGAAAATGCTGTGCCTGCCACTTCAGGAAATAATTCAGTTACCTGCATCGCCTCTTTTTCAAAAGCAACTACATCACCCTCAAAAGGCTCTTTTAACGAGTGCCAGGCCATATCCACCAAACCAAAACTCAATTGACGTACTGTTGCATAACCACTCTGATAATTATCACTATCAATGATTTTTTGAATCATCTCCTGTGGAATTACTTCACCGGTTTCGTAATGAACACCAACTTTCTCAAGCCATTCCCTTTGGGTAGCCCAGTTTTCCATTATCTGTGAAGGAAGTTCAACAAAATCACGATAAACATTGGTTCCTGATAAGCTCTGGTATTTTACATTACTCAACATACCGTGCAAGGCATGACCGAATTCATGTAAAAAGGTTTGTACCTCATTAAAAGTCAGCAGTGAAGGCTTATTACCTGTTGGACGGGTAAAGTTACAGA
Source organism: uncultured Carboxylicivirga sp. (assembly GCF_963674565.1). NCBI lineage: Bacteria > Pseudomonadati > Bacteroidota > Bacteroidia > Marinilabiliales > Marinilabiliaceae > Carboxylicivirga > uncultured Carboxylicivirga sp. Next base: position 817,630 of record NZ_OY771430.1, on the reverse strand, counting down.
CAATAGATATCTGAGGACGAACCTCACCGTATTGATCACGGAATGATGTCATCCATGCCCCACCCTGTTTACTGGGTCGGGGAAAATAATCAACATAAAAGACACTTAAGAAGTTTCCATCTTGATTAAAAACCTCAAAAACCTTCACCTCATCGTGATACTTCGAAACCTCCACGGTTTCTTTAAATTGTAATCCGTATAAACGGGTAGCTAAACCCAAGACACCTTCTTCTACCTTCTCCAGCCTGAAATAAGGTCTTGTTACCTCATCATCCAAACCATATTTTTGAGCCTTCAGTTTCTCAGCATAAAACGGATAATCCCATCTTTCGAGCGGTTCATCCAAACCATTCTGTTGTGCAAATTCCTCTACAGCCTTCACATCCTCATTTCCCACCAGATATGAAGCATCCAGGAGTTCCTGCAAAAACTCATTTACTTTTTCCGGATGTAAAGCCATATGTTCCTCAAGCACATAATGAGCATGTGTTTCAAAGCCTAATAATTTAGCCTTTTCCACTCTCAATGAAACCATCTTTTTAATGATTTCCTTATTATCGTGTTCATTATTATTATGACCACGTGTTGAATATGCCATGTACATCTTCTTGCGCAAATCACGACGGGCAGAATATTTCATAAAAGGTACATAGCTTGGAAAATGAAGCGTAAAAATCCACCCTTCCTTCTCCTGTGACTGAGCCAACTCCTTGGCTGCAGATCTCAGACCATCCGGCAATCCCTGTAATTCATCTTCTTCAGTTAGATGAAGCTGAAATCCATTGGTCTCGGCTAATAAATTTTCACTGAATTGAAGACTCAAACGCGACAATTCGCTGGTTATTTCGCGGTATTTTTTACGCGCCTCGCCTTTAAGTAATGCTCCTTTGCGAACAAAAGCCTTGTAGGTATCATCCAGTAATTTTTCTTCTTCAACAGAATATGAAGAAGAAGCCTTTTTATCATACACACTTTTCACTTTTGCAAACAATGCTTCATTTAACCATATGTCATTCGAATACTCAGTCAACATTGGTGATACTTCACGAGCTATTGACTGTATTGTCGAATTGGTCTCAGCATGATTCAGGTTGAAAAACAAACTACTTACAATTCCAAGCTGACTCCCGGCTTCTTCCATTGCTTCTATCGTATTCTTAAAATCCGGTTCAATGGTATTTTCAACAATGGAATTAATATGACCTTTACCTTCTTCAATGAGCGCTTTAAAAGCAGGCAAATAATACTCCTCCTTAATTGTATCAAATGGAGGTGTGTTATGTTTGGTTTCAAAAGTTTTTAATAATGGATTTATCATGCTATAATTTTTTACAATCTTTAATTTCTCACAAAAATAATGAAGTAAGAACTGTTTTAAATACATTTAAACAACAAACCTTTTTAATTATCGTTCGTTAAAAAGTGTAAAGCATGTTTAAATTTTGAATATATTCGTTTTAAACATCTATTAATCAAAAACAACAAACTACCGAAATGCTAAATCGACTTATTACAATCATCATTGTTTTAACCGTCCTATTATTACCCTTCTATGGCCATGCCCAGACAAACGAATTAAAAAAATACCTGAATGAGAAAGAAATTAAGAAACTTTCATCATCAGAAAAGTTAATTAATAAAGGGAATAAGTTAATAGATGCAGTAAAATCCATTCAAGAAGAAGTGGATGCATTAAAAAATGCAGATGGAAGAATTAAAACAAACAAGATAAATAAGCGAAATAAGAAAATTGCAGAAGCCAAATTAAAGGCCGCTATCTTTTATGAAGACGGATATGCAAAGCATATTAGTGTTTTGGATAAAAGAATAAAGGAATTGGAAAATCAAGGTAATGCTGAAGCTTCCAAAACTCGAAATGAAGTAAAATCACTAACAAAAAAAGCCAAAAAGCAATACAATAAATCAGAACGCCTTTCTTCACCTGAGGATATGATTGAAATGGTTGAGTTGGCTCAGGAAAACCAGGGTAAAGCAATTGAAATACAGGAAAAATACCTCTTATCAGTGCTTGAAAATCAGGCTCAGAAAGAACCAGTAGTAGAAGAAGTCGAAACAGTAATTTTAAATGTACCCGAAGAAGTTACAGATACAACTACTATTGTTGAAACTACTACCCTTGCTTCTGAACCAGTAGAAGAAATAACCACCGGGAGTGAAACTAATAATGAATCTATTGCAGTAGTTGAAACACCTATTGTTCCAGTCACAGGCGTTACAGGAAGTGAAGCGGCTATTACAACGCTTGCAAATGAAGTAATACAAAGCGAAATAGTTGAACAAGCAACACCGGCAGTTGAAGAAACAATCGAACCTGTTATCACTGAACCTGTCAAACTAGTAAAAGATGTGTTTTTAACTATACAGTTTTTGGCTGATAAAGAAAAGGCATCAGAAGAAAAACTACAACAAGCTTATAGTGGCAATCTGGAGATAATCGAAAAAACCGGAAGCGGCTGGTACAGATATTCGGTTGGTAAATTTACAGATGTTACAAAAGCGCGCGAAACCATGCAAAATGAAGGAATTAAAGGATTTATTGTAGCGTACAATAAAGATGAACGCATTTCTGTAAAAAAAGCATTGGAAATAATTAACAATCAACAATTGAAATAACTTACCACACATCAATAAAAGTGAAAACAACATGAAAAAAAGTCTGATTTATTTAAGTACTATCCTCTTATTGATAGCAGGAAATATAAATGCACAGAAGAACATGCCTTTGGATCTATTAAAAGGAGGCGTAAATGATGCTAATGCAATTGCAAAAGAATATTTAAGACCATACGGTGAGATGCTAGGTGTTAATCTGAACAGTGGTTGGTACAATTCTGCAAAGGTTCATAAACTGGCAGGTTTTGACATTACAATATCTGGAAGCTACACAACAGCGCCCAGTTCAAAAGAGAGTTTTGATATTTCAAAACTTACGCTTGAACAACTGCAAGTGATGGATGGTTCGACCATTGCACCAACCATGGCTGGAGATAAGGGAAGAGAAATAGCATTTGAACACAAAGATGTTCCCGGACAAGAATTGGTTTCGTTGAAAGGTTCCGGAATGAATACCTTTGTAAGTCCAATGGTGCAAGGAGCTGTTGGACTGCCTTTCCATACCGAAATTATGGGTCGTTTTATGCCTCGTGTTGAATACGGTGATTATGGCAAAGCATATATGTGGGGATTGGGATTAAAACATTCATTGAAGGACTATATTCCTTTTGTTAAAAGAATACCAGTTCTTCAATTATCAGCTTTGGCAGCCTATACGCATTTTGAATCGAAACTGGGTGTTGCTGGAGAAGTAGGAAACGGTAACCTTGAAACGATGGCCAATGCTTATACAGGACGTATTTTAATTGGAGCTAATCTGCCTGTTATAGCATTTTATTCTGGTGTTGGATATGGAAACACTAAAAGTAGTTTTGATGTAATAGGAGATTTTGGCGATTTACCAAATAACCCGATTGCTCTTGACTATTCCACTGGAAATTTCGATTTTAACGTAGGAATGAGACTTCGCCTGGCGATTTTCTCTATTCATGCTGACTATACTGTTGGTGATTACTCAGTTATTACAGCTGGTGTAGGCATCAATTTCAGATAATTGAACTCAAAGGAGCTGTCGGTTTAATAAGATAACAGACAGCTTTCTTCTCTCACGCCTGAATTATTCAGGATTACAATAAAACACCCCGTTATATTAATACCAAACTACCGTGAATCATAATCTAATTCATCGATTATTGATTACTATATTCATTTGTGGACTGACAATAAGTTCTTATGCTCAGTCTGCCAGCGATAGCCTTGCTGTAATCTTTTCTCCATCAGAGATAAAGAAACTAACAAAAGGCGATGAGCAGATTTCCAATGGAATAAACTTATATCCCGAAATAAACCTCCTTCTTTCTACCTATAACAACTCTAATACCAAGAATCCTGGTATCAGCCAGGACGAATACAAAATGCAAACAACATTAAGAGCTTGTCGCCCTTATTACACAGGTATGTTTGCTAAAACGGATGTTTACCTTAACCGATTAAAAAAACTAAAAACTGAAAAGAAAGACTTAAATGAAATAGATGTATTGCTTGACAGATATAAAGTTCAGGTAAAAGCATCAAAAAAAGATTTTCAGAAATCAAGAAACAGTAGACATTTGAAAGATGCAGTGAAATACAGCGCTGATGCCATCAACAAACACCGTGAAATGCAGGCAGCGATGTATAGCGACATCATAGATATTATTAATCGAAAGCCGGAAGAAATTGTCGAAGAAAAAACGATTGCAGTACCGCCACCTGTGGAAATCATAGAAACAACTCCTGAAGAGACTGTTGAAATTACAACAACTGTCCCAGAAAAAACAGAAGAAACTGTTGCAGTTATTGAGGAAGTTACGATGCCTGTTGTTGAAGAAAAGATACCTGTGAAAACTGTTAAACAACCTGATACGTACTTTTCTATTCAGATAATTGCAGATAAAACAACGGTTAGCGAATCACGTTTAAAAATTGTTTATAAAGGCAGTCGTAAAATTATCATGAATGAAGGTGATGGCTGGTACAGATATTCATTAGGTAAATTCAAAAGTTTTGAAGAGGCTAACTCTGTTATGAAATCGGAAGGAATCAAAGGTTTTGTTGTGGCCTATTCCGATGGCAAACGTATAACAACATCTCAAGCCAAAACCATACTTAACAGCAAATAATGAAAAAAATTCTGACATATATTCTGCTATCTGGCATGTTTTTTATTGGGCACAGGATTGATGCTCAGACTCAAGTTATTGATTATTTAGATTATGGAGTTGATAATGCACAAGTAATATCAGGTTTATATCTTGAACCATATGCAGGGATGCTTAATTCTACTTTAATAGGAGGCTGGAACATGTCACCTCGTGTTCTGCGACCAGGAAGATTTAGTGTTCAGTTCTTTTATAATCAAAGCTTTTCAAATGGTAATAAGCTTCTATATATCGATCAACTCATTGAGAGCAATCAATTAAGCGGTGTTAGTCTTGAGAATACTAATATTAACACTGCACCTACAGCCGTCTATAATTATCCGGGTATTCAGGAGCGGCCTGTATTGGTTTATAACGAAATTGCCACCATGGTTCCCAATGGAAAAGAAATAAAAACTTTAGGGTTACCTCTAGTCTCAGCCAGTGTTGGTATTTCAATGAATACTGATCTTAGTATCAGAATAGCTCCACCACTTAAGAACACAAATATTGGTGATACATTTATGTGGGGTGTTGGCTTAAAACACAGTTTAATCCCCTATTTTAGATTTATGCAAAAACACCCGTTTCTGGAAGCTTCATTAATGGGTAATTATTCTCAAATCACGACCAGCTCAGATATAAGTTTTCACGACCAAAGCGGACAAACACTGGAAATGACGGGCAAAAACATTTCCGGTAAATTTTTAATGGGTGCCCATTTTACCGTTGTCGATATATACGGTAGTGTTGGATACAGCAATCGAACGATCGATTCATCGTTCAAAGGTACCTATACAGATATACCCGGTGAAACAGGCACAAAAACTGATCCGATATCCAATAATTACAATTTCTCGGCCTTGGAATATGAATTGGGAGCACAGGTAAGAATCTATTTTTTTAACCTACAAACATCCTATTCATACAGTGACTTTGGTATGATCTCTTTAGGTGCCGGAATATCGTTTTAAAGATTACTTTCTTAAAGGATTACCAAATCGTTCTTCAAAAACTATTTCATCCAGATTCTTCCGAATTTTGTATGGAGGTTTGTTCTCCAAAGGATATCCAATAGGAAGTAATGCAATGGGTTCAATACTATCTGGCAGTTGCATTAAATCTTTCACCAAAACAGGATCGAAATGACAAACCCAACATGTCCCCAGACCTAATTCCGAGGCCCTGATTGTCATATGATCAACTGCAATGGCAATATCAATATCACAATGATCTTTAGAATCAAAAGATCGCTTCCACGATTCACTGTGATCGCCACAAACAACAATGATCTGAGGTACTTTTTTAAACCATTCCCTGTTGTATGCACTTTTTAATTTACTCAGGTTATCCTCTTCCGAAACAACAATAAATTTCCACGGTTGCTTATTGGCAGCCGACGGAGCTAATCTCCCTGCCTCTAATACTTCCATTAAAAGTGCTTTTGAAACTTTCTGAGATTTATATTCCCGAATTGAATAACGTTCTCGCAATAGTTGATTAAAATGCATAACGGTATTTTTTCAATGTGTGGTTAATGTATTACTTTTGACACTATTACAAAATTAATTTTATAGCGAAAACCTGCAAATTTTACCAGTAACAAATGTTTTTCATTCTTTCTAAACTGTTGTCTTTTTTGGTTTACCCCTTTAATTGGAGCCTGTTATTAATAATTAGTGCCCAACTTATTAAAAATAGAAAAGCAAGAAGAAGATTGCGTATTGGGGCAATCGTAAACCTAATTATTTTCTCGAATACAGCTTTTTTTCAATTGGTTACATCAAAGTGGGAAACCCAGTACAGCATTCCGCAATTATCCGATAATCAATCTTACAATATTATTGTTCTGGGTGGATATTCGAATATGGATGAAGAAACACAACAAATTAGTTTTAATCAGGCAGCTGACCGATTATTACAAGCTTTACCAATTTATTATTTAAACAACAGCAACCGAATCATCATTACAGGTGGAACAGCTAATATATATTTTGATGAAACGCCAGAGGCAGATTATATGTTAAAATATCTCGAATCCATCAATATCGACCAGTCTAATATTCTGATTGAATCAAAATCGCGTAACACATACGAAAATGCAATAAACACAGGTAAAATAATTGATTCGCTCAACTCCACCAGACAAAATGTTTTAATTACTTCTGCATTTCATATGCCCCGGGCAAAAGGTTGTTTTGATAAACTTAATATCGAAGTCATACCTTACCCAACTCAGCCTTTACGAAGTCTTACTACTTTAAAACCAATAGATTACTTCTTGCCTTCGATTAACACACTAAATACTTGGTCTATTTTAATAAAGGAATGGTTGGGAATTACAATGTATTGGTTTAAATCATACCTTTAGATACCGATCCCAAACCCAACACTAAATACCGGATCCCATGCTTTGTACGGGGAATTTTCATCTTGCAGAACATCAAATAAAACACGAAAAGTAACAAAACTTCTTCTGCTTAGATATTGCCTGTAACCACCACCTACAAATAAAAAGGGTACAAAATTTCTTTCTTTTTGAAGTAAATAATTATATCGTTCCATGCTCAAACCTGCAAATTCAGCATGTGCAAAAATAGATGGAAGAACATTATACTGTGCAAATAATCTTCCTCCATATTGATTATAAGTTCTGGATGGAGAAATGGTTTTATCTTTTGTATATTGATATTCAATGCCTAATCCGGCATACACTTTATCATTCAATCTGGCACCCAACACTGGACTAATCATTACATTGGTATAACTTCCAAAGGTTAATCCGATCTGGCCACCCGTAAATAGTCTATCTTTAAATGATTCTGATTCCTGTGCAAAAGAAGCAATAAAAATTAGCGTGCCAATCAAAAGAAAACTTACTCTTTTCATTAATAACGGATAATTTAACTAAAACAACCTACTCATTCAAACACATCAAAGACCCAAATTAGTCTGAGCGTTCTATGTTAAACCTTTACTTGTGAATAATTTACCACACACAAAACATCTCCTTAATTTATTCGAAAAGTCTTGATTATTTGGCATATGTTTTGATAACTTTATGTAAAAATATAACCAAATTATCATGAAAACAATTGTTGCCCTATTCATTGTTGGTATAATTGGATTAAATTATTCTCAAAACTCTTATTCACAAGATAAAAATAGCCGTAAAGAAAAACAGAAGGAAGAGTTTGCTGAAACATTACAATTAATTGAGAGTGGTAATTACATGTTTGTTCCGGATCGCGCACTTCCGCTCGGAGGAGGCTCCTTTGATTTAAGCAGCCACTTTGGTTTTTTAAAAATAACAGATAATAATGCTGATTCAGACATGCCATTTTTTGGAAGAGCTTTTCAAGCCAGTTACGGAAATACAGAAGGAGGTATGAAGTTTAAAGGTGAGATGCTTGAAAAGAAAATTGAAATAAACGAACGTAAGAATTCAATTGAGGTAATTTTTAAAGTAAGTGATAATGATTTTTACAAAGTAAGAATAAGCATCTTTTCCGGAGGTTCTGCCACTGTTGGAATTACCAGTAACAACAGAAGTTTTATAAGCTATTATGGCAGAATTAGTGCAATACCAGAGGAAAAGGATGAATAATACTCCTATGAAAATATATTCTTAAAGAAACTTTATTATCAAAAGCATTTAAATTTTAATAGTCCCTTCTAAATACAAACGAGCCTGCCCTCCTATCGTTACACGATTGCTTAAAAAATTACATTTTAAAACGCCGCCTCTTTCTGATAGTTGTAGAGCATGTAAACTTTTCTTTTCTAAGACCTTTGACCAATAAGGTGTTAATGATGTATGAGCTGAACCGGTAACCGGATCTTCATCTATACCAATCTGAGGAGCAAAAAAACGGGAAACAAAATCGACCTTATCTCCTTTAGCTGTGACTATTACACCGCGCGCATCAACCAGGGCAAGCTTACTAAAATCCGGTTTAGTTTCCTCCACTTGTTTTTGATGACTGTAAACCAGTATATAATCCGTTTTACCTTTTAATATAGAATCAGGTCGTAATGGAAATGCTGCTTTTAACTCCTCTGTGATTTCAGCAGTCTTTATTTCATCGGTTGGAAAATCCAACCAAAACCAATCTTCTTCCTTGCTCACCTCCAACACCCCTCTGTAAAGAGTGTCAAACACAATTTTATCTTTTTCAAAACCATGCTGTTCGAATAGCACATAAGCACTTGCTAAGGTAGCATGCCCGCATAAATCCACTTCAGCAACCGGAGTAAACCATCTGATAAAAAATTGGTCATTTGTAACACGCTTCACAAAAGCTGTTTCTGGTAGGTTATTCTCAGCTGCAATCTTTTGCATCACATCATTGTCAGGATACTCGTCAACAATGCAAACACCTGCCGGGTTACCTTTAAATAATTCATTTGTAAAAGCATCTACCTGATAAAAGGGAATTTTCATAGCCTTGATTTTGAATTTTGAAGATAAAAAAAATCCGGGACAAGCCCGGATTTAGTATTCATACAATCTAAATCTATTTGGATAATAACACTATGTTATATTCTGAGTTCAAATTGACTACTCCATTCTTTACTTTCACTTTAATACCTGAATATGAATCAACCAGCTCTTCTCCTTCATTAAAGATTCCTTCTACAGGTATATTTTTCTCTCCTTTTGCCAGATCAAGCCCAACAACTACAACATCCTTAAAATCACCATTTGTGTATTCTCTCTTAAAATAGTAAGGTGATTCCTGAATCATAGTATGTACACCAGCTCCAACAGCAGGGTGTTCGGAGCGAAACATTCCTAATTTTTGATAATGAACTAATATATCTTTTGCTGGTGTTCCATGAATCTCAGTATTATTCTGCAAATCCTCCCAATTCATTAGGGAACGCAAATTAGCATCTCCAACAGCCCCTTCAATTATCAGGCTTCTGCCCGATTCATCCCCATAGTACACCTGAGAAGCTCCTGGACAAAGCAGTAACCTGGTCCCTGCTTCAATCGCTTTTATTCTTTCCTTATCAAATGGATAACCATCATCATGAGAAGTGATGTAATTTAACACACTCTGTCCTTTCAGAGGTCCGTTTAATTTAGCACTGTATAACGAAAATAGTTCTTCATATGCTTTATTTGCATCACCTTTAAAATCGAAATTAATCAGACTTTTCATTCCATAATTAAAGTAATCAACCCGCTTATCACCAAAGTTATAAAGTCGATCACCGGATATTCCATAGCCATAGACCTCACCTACCATAAAAAAGTCGTTTTTATCCAAAACCTTATCCGGATTCGCTTCTTTCCACTCAGCAAAAGCTTTAACCGCTTCTTTCCATAAATCACCCCATACATCTTCCTCAGTGTGTTTGGTTGTATCCAAACGATAGCCATCAATTCCGTATTTTCTGATAAAATCAGTTAACCACTTGATGATATAGTAACGCGGAGTACGAGGATAACCGGTGGCAGAGAAGAATGCATCCAGTTCACTGACTTCTTTTTCTAAACGACCTTCTGCTTCCCATTTCTCAAGCAGCTGAGCAGGAATTTCTACTTCCTCGTCAGTACCTGTTAGAACATCCGGCAGATTTTCAACCAGAGTACATGAAACCGTAGATTCATAATCGGAATATTTGCATTGTGGTTGTTGACGCACCCAACCTTCCGGCCAAACCGGATCCTGTTGTGTCACTGGTCCTGTATGATTAATAACCACATCCATTAAAACCCGGATACCTTTGGCATGAGCAGCTTCAACCAATTCAGCAAACTCCTGTTCTGTGCCAAAATTGGGTTCGAAGGCAGTCCAGTCCTTTGCCCAATAACCATGAAAGGCGTAGGTTAATCCTGTTCCCTCATCAACAGCTCCATGTATTTGCTCAACAACCGGACTAAACCACAAAGCGGTAATGCCTAAATCAGTAAAATAGCCTTCCTTTATTTTTTGAGTGATACCTTTAAAATCACCACCTTCAAAACCGCGCAGTAAGCCACATTCTTCTGTTCGGTTAAAATTAATATCGTTTTCTGAATTGCCGTTCTGGAAACGATCCGTTAGTAAAAAGTAAACATTGGCATTTTCCCAGAGAAATGGAACTTCTGGCTTTTGATTGGTTTTTTCAGGACTTTGACAACTGATCAAAATAATGCTCAACAGCAAAGCCGAAACAATTAGATTCTTCATTAGTAACGATTGATTAGTTAGTTATTAGTTCGTTTGTTTTAAGTCGGAAGCAGTAAACACTTTCCTGTTTTACCAGGATATTGAACTGCATTAATTACTTCATATCCTTCTAATTATTAACGAACTAATATTGTAAGTAAAGATAAGTTATTGATGATAAGAAATCTAAAACACATGTGCTTACGAAAGTATAAAAATCATTATACACAACTGATTTATTGATATTTAAATAACTTTTATCTAGCCTGAAATAATTAGAAACACTCTTCCGAAACGGTTTGCGAAAAATTGCTATTAAATCATAAAACCAGCAAACCGGCTTCTTTTAGTTGCTTATAGGTATAACTATTGAGGAAAATATCAAAGTCACCCAACAGATGATTAAGAAATGACTCTCTCAAATCTGAAGTTTTAAAGTTATTATCTGATTGATACCTTATCTGTGGTAACCACACCATGATCCATTCTGCCAGATTTTTCTTGATGTTGATATGATATGTGTTTGTATGCGCATAAATCTTCATTTCAGCCATTTCAACAACCTTCTTACCTTTCTTTTTCTGATAGAATTCACAATCAGGCAATACTCCCATCCAAATCCATCTGGCTGTTTCTTTTATCTCTGTTGTTTCTTTTAGAAATGATTGAAGGTAATGAGGTGGCAACAATGTTTTAGGTGTTTTAAATTCAAACCACTCATCAACCGGCCAATCCAGGCCGACCCCATGTATAAAATTATAAACAGCCTTTTTTAGTCCTTCGCCAAACAGTTCGTGTGGCCCTCCCTGAGGATCAAGATGAAACAGATCGTTGTTTGCAAAGGATCCGTTTAATCCACCGGTTATTTCAACATGGTATTTATCCGGATTCAAACCAACATCGCTATGGGCTGTCATTGCAAACTGATGCCAAAAAGCTGAGGTCAGCAAATCAAGGTCAAAGAGCTGACGAACCACCTCCAAAGAATCAATTGTTTCCTGTATTGTTTGAGTTGGAAATCCATACATCAGATAGGCATGAACCATAATACCGGCTTCTTCAAAGTTTGAAGTTACATTTGTTACCTGAGACAGATCAACTCCTTTATTTATCAGTTTCAGAATGCGATCAGATGCTACTTCCAGACCTCCGGAAACCGCAATACATCCACTCAACTTCAATAAGCGACACACATCAGCTGTAAAACTTCTTTCAAACCGAATATTGGTCCACCAGGTTACTTTTAGCTTTCTTCGCAATAGCTCCAAAGCAACTTCCTTGAGTAACATCGGAGGAGCTGCTTCATCAACAAAATGAAAACCATTCAAACCCGTTTGAGTCATCAATTGCTCCATACGGTCAACAATATCGGTTGCTCTGTTTGGCTCGTAACGACCGATATAATCCAGCGAACCATCACAGAAAGTACATTTCCCCCAATAGCAACCATGAGCCAGTGTTAATTTCAACCACCGGCCGTCACTCCACAAGCGAAACATCGGGTTCGCAACCTCAACAACAGAAATATATTTTTCTAATGGCAAATCGGTATAATCAGGTGCACCTGTATCCTTTTGAGCAATGTCTTTTTGCCCCTCATTATTAATGTAAGTTACAACTCCATCCTTCAAAATAAATGTTCGCATCAGATCATCCAAAGGATGCTTCCCATCCAGATATTTACTTAAAAGTTGTAACGGTTTTTCTCCATCATCCAAAGTAATGAAATCAACAAACTCAAAGACTCTGGGATCTGACACTGACCGAAGCTCGGTATTGACAAAACCTCCTCCCCACGATACTTTTATTTCAGGATGGTTTTGCTTAATCCATTGACCGATTCGCAAGGCTCCAAACAGATTCCCCGGGAAAGGAATGGATATTGCCACCAAATCACAGGGAAATTGCTTTAAATGCTTTGAAAACAAATCAAGCATTATCTCATCAATCAGTGAAAGTGGAGCATTCAGAGCTTCATACAAATGATCAAAACTTGTGGCAGATCGTCCCAGGCGCTCGGCATAGCGTGAGAAACCAAAATTTGAATCAACCACCGTAGTGATGAAATCGCCCACATCCTCTAAAAACAAAGTACATAAATGCTTAGCCTTATCGGTCAATCCCATGGAGCCAAATAACCAATCCAAATCATCGAGCTGAGCAAAACGACTACCGTGTGGTAACAGATCAGTATTGCAGATAAGGTATGCCTGCTCCGTTGTTGGCTGGCGAAGAAAATTCATCACTACATCCACAACTGAGATATATTCATCTCTTAAGGCCAGCATTCTTGCAACATCTTCTGATTTAGAATTCTCCTGTTCTCCAATGCTAAATACTCTTTCAAGACCCTTTGATGAGAATAGCACATCAATCAATTCAATACCCAGATCGCATTGATGACTGTTAATTCCAACCGTATTGAAATAACCTTTTAAATAGAGAGTTGCCGGATAAGGAGTATTTAACTGAGTTAATGGAGGTGTTACCAAAAGAACCTTTGACATATGTAATTTGACTATTTTTTAATATTTAAAAGCATGATACCAAGACATGACAATACTGCCAGTGAAGCTCCGGCCATTTCCAAGGTACTGAAAGCTTCGTTAAATACCAACACGCCAATCAACACATTAACAATAGGAATCAACATGTGAAAAGGTGATCCGGTTGCAATGGATACGTGCCGATAACCTTCGGTATTTAATAATTGAGCCATAGCCGAGAAAACCCCAATAATGATCAGCACATAACTACCGGACACCGGACCTGTTAATTCAGGTATATTTGCCGGAATCAGGAATATCCAGAACCCGACAATGCTCTGAGCAAAAAATATGGCGTATGAACTATCCGTTCCATGCAGCTTTTTTACAATCAGAATAGAAATGGCGTTGGTGAAGGCACTACAGATGGCCAGAATATCGTAAAAACCAAAGCTCCAACCCGAGTCGCCCTCACTAAACTTTAACGACACCAATACTATGCCAGCAAAGGCTGACAAAATTAAGATCCATTTGGCTGTACTTACTTTTTCTTTTAATACGATGGCACTTAGCAATGTGGCAAAAACAGGATATGAATAAGAGTAGACAGATCCTTTTCCCATTCCAATTTTTACAATTGCAAAGTAAAACAACGCTACCGAAATGGCACCTGATATACCTCTTAAGAGCAAAAGAGGACTCCGGACAAATTTCAGATCAATTTTGCGAAACAGTGCCAAAATACCCAAAATACCTACTCCCACTGAAAAACGGACAAATACGGTTACAAATGTACTGACATGCGCCATTGATTTCACCAGTGTTGCCATAATAGCAAAGGCTATTACCGAAAGTAACATCAGAAAGATTCCATAGGATGTGCCTTCTTTCTTCATTGGATAAGATTTTTGCCGAAGTTATAGATAAATAAAACATGTACGATTGAAATATTCATTTTCCAATCTATTTGCTTTTCATTTCATTTTCAAATACGCTAACTATCTATAGCAAAGAAAATAAGTTCTGCATCTTGATTTCTTTAAACACATTTTTTAAAGAAATACATCATTGAGAATACCATTGCAACAATATAAATTACCTGATCCGACAACTTTAATCCAGAACTACCGTATACAGTGCACAAGAATAATTCCGTATTCTGAAAGCAAAAACAATTTGGGTTAACCAAACCCTGATATGAATTTGCTGACCATTGGGGATTACTTTTAATAAAAGGTATTAGCAACAACCTGTAGCTATTGTTAATACACTTGAAAGTAGATACTCGATTGGGTCGTTGTTGCAGAACAGCGACCCTTTTTATTAAAACAAACTAAGCTGATCAGCCTTTTCCTGAACTTCTGATCCCGGTTCTAATCTAAATACCTCTGTTGGAGCATATCGCGAAGTAGCAAATATCTGGTATCGGTCACTCACTACCTGAAAAGTTTTCAGTGCAATATCCGGTCGGTTATTATCTGCTGAGATATGTGATAACAAAATGGTTTTCAAAGGTGTATCCTTTAATTTATCAACCACCTTTACAGCCTGATCGTTACTAAGGTGACCATGATCAGATTTAACCCTGCTTTTTAAATGAACAGGATACGGACCATTCAGTAGCATTTCCTCATCGTAATTGCTCTCCAGAAAAACGGCATGACACTTTTGTAAGTGATCCTTTACATTACTGCAAGCCGTTCCTATATCGGTCATCACGCCTATGCTTTTTCCGTTCAGCTCTACCCTGAAACTGCACGGATCAATGGCATCGTGTTTTTTAGCAAATGAATGTACTTTTATATTACCTACCTCAATAACATCACCGGGCTCAAACACATTTACCTTAAAGGGTTGATGATGAACACGGGTTTTGCTTTGAGTAGTTTTGGTAAGATAAGCATCGATCTTATGCAAATCGGATAGAACTCTTAAACCTCTGATATGATCGGAATGCTCATGCGAAATCAATACAGCCTTAACCTTTTCAATCTTCAGGCCAACCTCCTTCATGCGTTTCAGTACTTGCTTATGGCTGATACCTGCATCAATCAAAACAGCTTCATTCTCATTTCCCACATAATAGCAGTTACCATTACTGCCTGATGCCAGCGCACAATATTCAATCATTCCTTATTAGTTAAACAGTTTCCAGGTATCCCGATAGCTATCGGGAGTCAGTACTTTATTTACGTAACGCCTGATAAAATTTATAATTCGTTTTTAAGGTAAAACGCTCAATTAGCTTTGAATAAAAAAACGTTCTTTCTCAACGCCTTTTGCAAACTTACCATACAAGTCCGATGCCTCATCCAAAGCCGCCTCAATTTTTGCCTGATCATCAAAACCAATAATGATCATTAAAAACTGCTTAGTCTTTTCGGTGACCATCGTTCGCACTGAATCGCTGGTTGGAGTACCAAAAGCACCTGATTCATCCCTGAAAACAGGCAGATTCTCAATATTCAACTCTCCGCGCCCGATTCCTTCGTATGGCTCACCCTCTTTACCCTTACCCAGACTAACAGAGCCTTTAATGGTATTGTAATCGTATCCACAAATAGAGTAACCTGTTTTTACCGAAATAAGGTTAAGAATGTCCACCACATTGTTGATATGATACAAACCTTTGCCATTAGCCACCCGTCGAAGCAAAGACTCCGCTGACGGACGATAACGATTCGGATCTTTACCCAATGCCCTGTAGGCTTCTTTATTAGCTTTAACAGTTGACATTTCGCGTATCGATTCGGGAGTTAAAACCGGCTCCAGCGCTTTTAGTTCATTCCTCATTAAAGTCAGCAACTCTTCGCTACTTTCTTCTACCTCAACAGAAATTAAAAAACCTCCCAGAATGATTGAAGGTAAAAGCTCACTAACCGATTTCTCAATGCTAATATTCATATTCAGGCAAATTGGTTCTGTATTACAAAGAAAGGAAATTTTCTCCTGATCTTTTAAAAAGCTGTTAGCTGACAGCTACTGGCTGATGGCTTTTTGTTGAATTGTTGAGCTGTTATTTTAATCCGAAGTCCACTCATAGCTTCTAGTTCCTAACTTCTGTCCTTCAACTTTTCTTGCCTTCTAACCATATTTTCCACATTTTTGCAGCTCAAAACTAAAACCATGATGATGCCGGAAACAATTAAAGCTGTGTTTTTTGATATGGATGGAGTGCTTTACGACTCAATGCCTAACCATGAATATACCTGGAAAGAAAGTTTTAAAACTGTTGGGATTGATTTCCCTGCTGAAGAAGCTTATATGAATGAAGGTCGTCCCGGTTTTTCAACTATCAAATACGCTTTTGACAAATTTTTGCATCGTCAGGCAACAGAAGAGGATATCGATAAAGTGTATGGTGAAAAAACTCGCTTAATGAAAGAATGTCCCGAAGCCCCTATCCTTCCGGGCATGAAAGAACTGCTGAAGTATTTGAATGAAAATGGAGTAAAAGTCTTTGTGGTTACCGGATCAAAACAACCCAGCTTGGTCGATAAGCTGGATGCTCACTTTGGGGTTTTGAAAGATAACATTGTATCGGGGCGTGATGTCAAACAAGGAAAACCACATCCTGAACCATATCTGATAGCTCTTGAAAAATCGGGAATGAAGAAAGATGAATGCATGGTAGTTGAAAATGCTCCATTGGGTGTTGAATCAGCAAAAGCTGCCGGAATCTATACCATTGCCGTAAATACAGGTAAACTGAACGATCAGGTCTTATTGCATGCCGGTGCTGATAAACTATTCAGCAACACTCAACTTTTAGCGGATGAGTTAATGAAAATTGAGTTATAACCATAACTTAATATCAACTTATTATTGCCTTAACTCCCTTAATATTTGTGCCCATTATTTTTGTTGTGGAATAATATCTAAATAACAAGATTATGAGTGCAGAACAACTACTTGAAAAGTTCATTTCAGAACACCCTGATTACTGGGAATTTGACGAAGAGGCTAAAGAAGTTGCAAGATTAAAGGAGTTATGCAAGTTGAAAAACAAAGAGAATTAGATAAGGATTATTTATTCTTAGCATTTTTCTGTACCAACTGCCCCAAATAATAAGACATCAAAAGTGGGATTAACGCAAATCCTAAATACTTTTCTAGCAACCCGGTACTAATAGTTATTGTCAACAATACAGAAGCTAAAACTATAAAAATCAAATCGAAGTAAATCTTTTTCATTATTTGTTTTGGTTTTTATTGTGGTATTTCTATTGTAATAAATCGTCTTTTAATCAGAAATAAAAGACCGAAAATCACAACAAACATAATAGTATTACTTAGATAATAATCTAACAGTCTAATGTCTAATCGTCTAACTATCTATTAAGATCACACTGCAAACACCCAATAATTAAATACATACCCTACAATAACAATTCCGGTTGCAACCACACCTACAAAAACAGCTATCAGTTGCCATTTCAACACTTTTTTCAGAATGATTATTTCTGGTAAAGAAAGACCTATCACTGACATCATAAAAGCCAGAGCAGTTCCAAGCGACACACCTTTTCCAATCAAAACACTTACAATTGGAATTATACCAGCAGCATTGGAATAAAGCGGCACACCAACCACAATTGCCAACAATACTGAATACCAATTATCGGCTCCTAATACACGAGCCAGGAAATCATCGGGTACATAACCATGAGCCCCTGCTCCAATGGCAATACCTGCCAACACATAAATCCATATTTTTCCAACAATATCTTTAACTGAGGTAAGACCAGCTAAAATCCTGTCATTAAAAGTCAATTGAGGTAATTCCAGACCATTTTGTTGAGATTTTACTGTAAAAACCCAATCAGCCACATACTTTTGAAGTTTTAATTTCTCCAGAATATACCCGGCCGAAATAGCCACGATCAGTCCTGTTGCCACATATATTAAGGCCACTTTCCATCTAAACAAACCAACCAGCATTACTAAAGCCACCTCATTAATCATTGGAGCAGCAATTAAAAATGAAAAAGTTACCCCCACAGGAATACCGGCTTCTACGAATCCAAGAAATAGTGGTATAGCTGAACAGGAACAGAAAGGAGTTACTATACCTAACAACGATGCCATTATATTACCAACAAAAAGTGGTTTTCCTTCCAGTGCTTTACGGGTTTTCTCAGCAGAAAAATAGGATCGGACAATTCCTACCAGAAATATGATCAACACCAGTAATAATAAGACCTTTGGCACTTCAAAAATAAAGAAACGTACTGATTCGGTAAGATGCGTTTCAGCTTTCATCTTAAATACATCATCGACTATAAAATCTGAAATAGGTTTCAGGTAATGATAGATGATCACCCAGGTAATAAGGGATAAAATCAGTGAAATAATTCTTTTTGTCTTCATTTTAAATCCAAACAGCAATTGTATAATAAATTCCTATTCCAACAAAGGTAATAGCCACCACCCTTCGAAACCATATTTCGAAAGCCTTGATTTTGTTGTATAAGGTTCCCACACCTGAAACAGTGTAAGCCAGTAACCAGGCGAATACAACTACCGGTATACCCGTGGCGAAAGCAAAAACCGGTGGTAAAAACATTCCTGAAGAACTTTCGATAGTCATAGGTATAAGCATGCCAAAGAAAAGTACCCCACTATAAGGGCAAAAGGTTAATGCAAACAATACCCCCAATAAAAAAGCATCCCGATAACTATGTCTTTGTTTATTCTGAAAATGTGAGGTCAATCCACCACCACCCCAAAGCCTTAGATTAATAACACCCAACATGATGAGTCCTATAATTATGAGAGCAGGTCCAAGAATCTTTTCTCCATACTGTTGAAAAACACCTGCAATCTTTATCTGGTCGGCACTTAAAACCAATACAGCCGCAAGCAACGAATACGAAAAAACCCTTCCAAGTGTATAAATAATACCATTTATAAACACCTTATTCCGGTTTTCAATATCCTTACTGATAAACCCAATAGCTGTAATATTGCTAGCCAACGGGCAAGGGCTGATCGCAGTCATTAAACCCAATAGCAATGCCGACCAAACAGGTGCAGAACTGTTACTATAGAGATTATTAAGAAACTCCTCCATATATTTAGTTTGTTAGGAAGTAGGTGATAGGCAGTAGTTAATATTGCATAATCAAATTGAATCAATGACAACAACTACCACTCTTATATATTCACTCATAAACATTTACAACAAAGGATCGATTTTTTCTTTAATCAAAGCTTTTAGCTTTTCAGGATTACTGCGGGCATTCATAAATGCCTGACTGGTAATATTGATTTTTGCCTCTCCTGAAACAATTAACAAGGTCTGAGCCGAAACACCCAGGTTATTTCCTTTCTCTTTACCTTCTTTCTCATCCAGATTGCAACTCTCAAAACTTACTTTATCGCCATAAGTCTCAGCAATAGCTAATTTACTTACTTCCTCAACTGCATTGCAGGTAGCACACCTACGATTAAAATGGAAATAGAACACTTCCACTTTATCAGCCTTAGCAATACTTTCGATTGTATTGCTTTTGGCACTTTTTGAAGAACAGTTAACATTTAACAAAATCAATGCTAACGCAACTGCAAGAAATTGTAGACTTCTCATTTGGATTGTTGTTGAGTTAGAATTCCTTTCATTAAAGTAATATCCGGTAATTGCCCAGACAAAACAACCTTACCATCCACAACTAAACCAGGTGTTTGCATAATACCATACGACATTATTTGCTGAATATCCTCCACTTTTTCAACAATAGCATCTAATTGAAGTTCTTCTACAGCCTGTTTTGTTACAGCCTCAAGTGTCTTACACTTTTTGCAACCGGTTCCTAAAACTTTAATTTCCATAACTTTTTTCGTTAATAGTTTAGCTTGTTCGCAGTTCGTAAAACAACGAACATATAATTCAAAAATTTTTTATTCCAACTTCAAAAATTCACGAAATAAATCCTGGGCTTCCTTCCAGTTTTCCTTATTAACACAGTATTTAATTTTAGGCGCCTCAATCTCTCCCTGAATCAAACCTGCGTCTTTCAATTCTTTCAAATGCTGTGACAATGTTGATTTCACGATAGGTAAATCATCAGTAAGATCACCACTATAGCAACAACTTTGTTTCGACAATAATTCAAGTATATAAACACGAATAGGATGCCCCATAGCCTTTGCATAACGGGCAACCTTCCTTTGCTTTTCTGTCAGCACTTCTTTATACATAAATATTGTTCGTTATTTACCGAACAAAGGTATAAATTCATTCTGAATTTCATAATTAATTACACATAAAAAAGCCGACCGCAATTGCCGGCCGACTTCAGAAGGAGTACTATACAATTTCATTCAATTCATATGAGCCAATGATTCCTCAGCGGCCTGTCTTCCGGCGCGTAATGCTTTGAGATTAACTTCTACCACACCCTCACCTTTGCGACTAAAAATCTTACGAATACCTTCTTCCAATGCTTCATAAGGTATATCTATAAATGGAGATGCGGCACCCAGCATAACAATATTTGAAGCTCTGCGATTACCCACTTCACTTGCTATTTGGTCAGCATCAATGGCGATATGATGAGGCAACTTTTCAATTTCTGCCATGACTTTCTCCATATCCGGATATTCAGGAATATTTTCAAAAGGAGTTATGTTTGTCACCAACCATCCTTTACGGGAAAGAAATGGAAGATAACGTAACGATTCCATTGGTTCAACAGACAAGATAATATCAGCTTTACCTTTTGGAATAAGATCTGAGGCAACAGGTTCGGAACTCAATCTTAAATGCGACTGAACATCTCCGCCTCTCTGGCTCATACCGTGTACTTCGGCCTGCTTGAGATAAAGATGATTTTCCACAGCAGCCATTCCCAGAGTTGCCGCAATTGATAAGATTCCCTGACCTCCTACACCTGCTAATACTATATCTGATTTCATAATTATTAATGCTTTGTAGTTATTAATTCTGGAAGTCCACATTCCGTTACCCTTCGGACTAATTGATCTGGACTTCGGACTATTACAATCCAAGCTCTTTAACTTTATGTACCAGACTCTTATTTCTTAAAGTCTGAATACACTGTCGACGAGGAATGATCACAGATACCCCTTGATATTTAAGTTCTTCGCGCATTATTTCAACCATCTCATCCAGGTTGGCCGAAGTTGGTTTAAACACCCTGATATGTTCAGGTTCAACACCAATTCCTTCTATAATACTTTCGAGATGACCTAAAGCCTGAGAGTCCTGACCACCCGTCATTCCGGTAGTGAAGTTGTCAGAGATGATAACAGTTATTGGAGTCTTCTCACTTACGGCATCCAATAAACCCGTCATACCCGAATGAGTAAAAGTTGAATCTCCAATAACAGCAACGGATGGATTTAATCCTGCATCTGCTGCACCTTTAGCCATGGTGATTGAAGCTCCCATATCCACGCAGGAATTAATGGCATTGTACGGAGGTAAAGCACCTAAGGTATAGCAGCCTATATCAGCAAAAACACGACCTGGACCATATTCTTCCAAAGCAATATTTAAAGCTTTATAGGCATCAATATGGCCACAACCTTTACACATTGCAGGTGGTCTTGATTTAACGAGGTCAGGTACTGGAAAACCTTCTTCAACTGGAAGATTAAATGCACTGGCAACAATATTTGGATTTAATTCACCATCGCGGGGTAAGGTACCATCCAGACGACCATGAATTGGCGTACCCGCTTCCTGGTAGCCTTTCAACAGCTCCTCAATTACAGGATAACCATCTTCAAGAACCAGTATTTCATCACATTCATTTATCAGTTGATTAATAATGCTACGAGGCATAGGATACTGGGATAATTTTAAAACAGGATGATTTAATTCCCTATCCTTAAAATTCTCCATCAGGTAATTATAAGTGATACCACAAGCCACAATTCCCAGAGATTTGTCATGCCCATCAATCAACCAGTTATATGGAGATTCAGTTGATACTTGTTCCAGATCGGGTCGTGTCGACAATAAATGCTTATAATTCCTTCGGGCAAAGGCTGGTAGCAAAACAAACTGAGTAGGATCTTTGGGTAACGAGCTATTGTTTTGATCAAGCAACGGTTTGCGAATCACTCCTGCTCTTGAATGCGCCAATCGCGTTGTTAAACGAATCATAACAGGTAAGGCATGCTTTTCAGACAACTCAAATGCATGATATGCCATATCATATGCCTCCTGCTGATTGTGCGGCTCCAGAATCGAAATCATGGCAAACTTACCATAAACTCTGCTATCCTGCTCATTCTGACTTGAATGCATTGAAGGATCATCGGCCACTACAACCACCAAACCTCCATTCACACCCGTAATGGCAGCATTTATAAATGCATCGGCAGCCACATTCAAACCAACATGTTTCATGCAGGTCATGGCCCGTTTGCCTGCATAACTCATCCCCAAAGCAGTTTCCATGGCGGTTTTTTCGTTAGCCGACCATTTGCTGTGGATATTTCGTTCTCGGGCAAGTTTCGAACCCTGTATATATTCGGTAATTTCGGTTGATGGTGTACCCGGGTAGGCATAAACACCCGACAACCCGGCATCAATTGCTCCCTGGGCAATCGCCTCGTCTCCTAATAAAAGTAACTTATGCATTGCGTTGATTTAAGTTATAATTTATTACCTCATGTAATCCAGTCACTAAGTAATAAAGTTACGACTTCAATCACTATGATAAAAGTCAACGCTTACAATTTAAAACCTGTTTTAATGATAAATGGTAACGACTATCTTTCTACGTCCTCCGTAATTCCTGAATTCACATAGATAAATGCCTTGCCAGGTTCCCAAATTTAATCTGTGATTTGTAATAGGAATATTTAATGACACGCCCACTAACGAAGATTTTATATGTGCCGGCATATCATCATCACCTTCTAAAACATGGTTATAATCAGGATCCCGTTCAGGAACCAATTTATTAAACACCGTTTCAAAATCTTCACGAACCGTATAATCAGCATTTTCATTCAATGTTAATCCAGCCGATGAATGTTTAATAAAAACATTCATAATACCTTTTTCGGGAAGAGTTGGAATATGACGCAAAATATCATTGGTTACCAAATGAAAACCTCTTCTATATTCCGATAATGTTATCTCATATTGATCAATCATATTGAAAAATTTATTTTTACTTACGAATTATAACCAATCTCGCTACAACACCCGATTTGGAGGAGTTTCGCCTTTAAAAAAAGCTCTTATATTTTCAGCCACCAAAGTTGACATTTCCTTTCGGGTTTCGTGAGTAGCAGTACCCAGATGCGGAATCAACACCACATTATCCATAGCTAATAATTCATCAGGAACTGTTGGTTCATTCTCATACACATCCAGTCCGGCACCGGCTATCCTGCCTGATTGTAATATTTCTATTAACGCCAGCTGATCAATAACCGGTCCACGTGCCGTGTTAATTAAGTATGCTGACGACTTCATCAAAGAAAGTTCTTCCTTGCCAATCATTCCCTTTGTTTCAGCTGTTAAAGGCATGTTCAACGAAACCACATCCGACAACTTCAATAATTCATCCAATGCTAAATACTGAGCATTGAAACTTTTTTCTATCATCTCATCCACTCGATTTCGGTTATGATACACCACTTTCATGCCAGATGCAATAGCTCTTCTTGCGAGGGCTTTACCAATGGCTCCCATACCTATAATACCAATTGTTTTACCAACCAAAGTTGTACTTAGGTTACGCATCACTCCCCAGGCAACCTGCTTTTCGCGTAGCTTTCGATCCATTTCAGCCATTCTACGGGCAACCGAAATCATCAAGCCCATAGCCAGCTCAGCTGTTGGCTCAGTTACCGGATCGGGACTATTGGTTATAATAATACCTTTTGACTTCGCATAGGCCACATCAATATTATCATATCCTGCACCAAAATTGGCAATCATCTTAAGATTGGGAGCGGCATCAATCACCTCATTAGCAAGTTTGTTACCATAAACAGTAATAATTGCATCACAATCAACAACTTTTTCTATCAGCTCCTCCTGAGAAAACTTCTCATTCTCAGGATATATTAAATTCCAGTCTGGCAATACCTTCTGAATTTCATCTTTTGGAACTGCCAGCATTACTAATACCTTTTTATTCATTTCAATATTTATTTATCGATGAGATAAAGTTAATGAGTCTAGGCAAAAAAAATCGAATTAATAGCTCACCAAAATATATTTTCATTTAAGATTTACAATAAACTAATCGGTTAGACTTGCATTATTAAAAATTTGAATGTAATTTTCTTTTCCTTTCTTAAAAATAACGGCATGGCGGTAATGCATTCAAGATATGACGTACCCGAAGAAAGGAACTCACATGAAGTTCTTCCAAACAAGCTGGGCATTACCGATTTAAAATCCATATATAAAGTTGAATTTGAAGGATTCTTAAAAGCTCAGTATCTTCTTCTGGAACAACTACATACCAAAACCATATTCAATATTAAATACATTCAGGGAATCCATAAAATTGCCTTAAAGGATGTATATGACTTTGCCGGTCAACTAAGGCATGTAAATATGACTAAGGGTGGTTTTTTGTTTCCCACTGCAAAGTTCCTTCCAAGTATTCTTCATCATTTTGAAGTAGAAGTATTGGCTAAACTACCTCACATCTATGCCGATAAGGAGGCTCTGATTTACGATATTGCCAAGGTTCATGCCGAACTACTATTTATCCACCCCTTTAGAGAAGCAAATGGAAGAGTTGCCAGAGTATTGGCTAATCTGATGGCTGTTAAACAAGGATATGATTTTCTCGGATTTTACAAAATTACGCAAAGGCAATTTCAACAGTACATATTTGCGGTTCAGTCGGCAGCAGAACAAAATTATGAACCCATGTACAAAATAATAAAGTCTATTTTTTAAGAACGTTTAGATTCTTTCAGCTTCAATTCCTCTTTAACATTAGATATCATTTCATCCAGTTCATCAGAACTGAATTCAATGCCTTCTATCTGAAAAGACGAAACGACAGAATCAACTGTTTTATTGAACCTTACATCTTCCTCATTAAAATCAGGGTGGCTATCCATCACGCTCTTCTTCATATACATAAAATTACAAAAAATTACCCTAAACTCCTCGTTTTAAGCAATACAATTTACCTTCAAACGTTGCTTTTTTTATATGGATTAACTTCCTATTTTTACAGCAATGAAAAATCGTCTACTGTTAATTTCTATTGTCTTACAACTCTTTGTAAGTCATCAAATAATTGCCCAGCAAAAGCAAATTGAAATCAAAGGGAACATTGTTGATTCAACAGGTTCGCCTATTCCATTTGCCAATATTGTTATAAACAAAACAAACGAAGGAAGTGTAAGTGATGAGACAGGTAATTTTTCGTTTTCCACTTTCACTCAGCCTCCCTTTATTCTCAAGATTTCTTCCATTGGCTTTGCAGAACTGGAGATGGAAGTAAAAAGTGCTGAAGATCTGAATAATCTTAAAATAACACTCGAATCAAAAACCGAAGAAATAGGTCAGGTTGAAGTAGAAGGTAACATTAAAGATCAATCGTTTACTAAAATAGACCCCAAATTAATTGACCGTTTACCGGATGCATCAGGAGGAGGTATTGAAGGACTGGTAAAAAGCCAGATCGGTGTTTCTTCCAATAATGAATTAAGCTCGCAATACCGGGTACGAGGTGGTAACTACGACGAAAATCTGGTTTATGTGAATGATATAGAAATTTATCGCCCCTTTCTTATTCGTTCAGGCCAACAGGAAGGTTTAAGTTTTGTCAATCCCAAACTGATTTCGTCATTGAAGTTTTCTCCAGGAGGCTTCGAAGCTCAATACGGAGATAAGATGTCTTCGGTGCTGGATGTTCAGTACAAACAACCCAAAGAATTAAAGGGAAGCTTGTCTGCCAGTTTATTAGGAGCATCAGGCCATATCGAAGGCAGCTCCAAAGACAATAAATTAACTGCTATAGCCGGCGTACGTTACAAAACCAACAAATACCTACTTGGAACTCTGGATGTAAGCGGTGATTATAATCCGACATTTTTTGATGCCCAAACATTTATTACTTATCGGTTAAGTGATAAAATTAAATTGGAAGCTTTGGGTTACTATTCGTACAACGCATATGATTTTATGCCTGTTGATAGAAATACTGTTTTTGGAACCATCAACGAGGCAAAAAGTCTAAGAATATATTTTGAAGGTCAGGAACATGATAATTTCCAAACCGGATTAGGAGCCTTCACTTTTAAATACAATCCTGACGCATACAACCAACTGAAGGTTACTGCCATGGGTTACAGAACCTATGAAGAGGAAACCTATGATATTATGGGGCAATATTGGTTACAGGATCTTGAAGGAACAGACGGATCCACTCCGGCCATAACTGATCCAGCTGAAAATATTGGAATCGGAACCAACATTGAACATGCCCGAAACGATTTGTTTGGTCTAATTCAAAACCTGGCAGTACAAGGCAAACACCAACTGGATAATCACTTATTATCCTGGGAAGCAAAATATCAGCACGAACGTTTTAAAGACCGTATCAACGAATGGGAAATGCGCGACTCTGCAGGTTATTCAATACCGGTTACCAATACTGAACTAATTTTAAAGTACGCACTAAACTCAAACCTTGAAACTAAGTCGAACAGGGTTACAGGTTATCTTCAGGATGAATTTAAACTGGAAACCAACCGTGGTATTTTTGTTATTAATGCCGGAATACGAGCCAGCTATTGGGATTTTAACAACGAATTCATCCTTAGTCCTCGGTTGAACACTTTATATCATCCAGCCGAAAACAATAAAACACGCTATCGTTTCGCTACCGGAATATATTATCAATCACCTTTTTATCGCGAAATAAGAACACCTCAGGGTGAATTGAATTATAATATCAAGTCACAGAAATCTGTGCAATTTGTAGCCGGATATGATAAGATTTTTGATGTAAAGGAGCGCTCTTTTACTTTTACAACAGAAGCCTATTACAAGCATCTGACTGACATTAATCCTTATCAGATTGACAACGTAAGAATTAGATATGCAGGTGAAAATAATGCACAAGGCTATGCAACAGGACTCGATTTTAAAATCAATGGTGAGTTTGTGAAAGGTATTGAATCGTGGGCAAACCTTTCAATTATGAAAACAGAAGAAGATATTCTTGATGATTCATATACCGTGACAGATGAAAATGGTTTAGAACAGGTTGTTTATCCCGGTTATATTCCTCGCCCATCCGACCAACGAGTGAATTTCTCGCTGTTTTTTCAGGACTATCTACCTAACAACCCAACCTTTACGGTTCAACTGAGTGTTTTATATGGAACCGGATTACCATTCGGACCGCCACAATCAGAAAGATATAAAGCTACACAAAGAATGCCCAGCTATCGACGCGTTGACATTGGATTTTCGAAAGATCTGATGAATATTTATCACAATATGACCCGAAGCAAAACGATTAAGAATGCATGGTTAAGTGTAGAAATATTCAACCTGTTTAACATTAACAACACCATTTCCTACACATGGGTTAACGATGTTTTTAATCGTCAGTATGCGGTGCCAAATTATCTGACCTCGAGGCGTATTAATTTAAAGCTGGCAGTGGAATTTTAAAGATGTTTAATTGCTGAGTTGTTAATTTAATGAATCGAAAATTATATTCTATCAATCCAACATTATATACAGACAGCCCTCCGGGCTTTGATGAACATCATCTTTTAATGCACATAGCACTCACGCACTATGCTGGTAGAGGCGTCCCTTCGGGACTAGCATATAATTGTTAAAAAGAACATAACTATCATGTTCAATGCTTTTACAAACGTCCTTGACGGGACAATAAAGCATATTCTTTCCAAGCATCTTTTTGTCGAATTGCTGATTCGTCGAAGTGTTTGATTGTTAATTTAATGAATCGAAAATTATATTCTATCAATCCAACATTATATACAGACAGCCCTCCGGGCTTTGATGAACATCTTCATTAGATACACATAGCACTCACGTACTATGCTGGTACAGGCGTCCCTCCGGGACTAGCAGAATTGTCTATCCAGGCTTATTTGTTCAAATTAGTAATTCGTTAAAGTCTGAATTGAAGATTGATGCACAATATTCAATTCAACAATCAAATCCCAAAGGACTGCAAACTAAAAATTACAGCCTACTGACTAATCACTAAAAATACAAATCCCTCTCTCCTTTTTTGATTCTTTCCAAGCGATCAACTAACTTATCTTTAAACTGCTTATCTTCATAGGATGTTAGATTATCTTCAATCAACTGATAACCTTTTTCTTTAGTTTCTGAAGGTGCATAATCTTCGAGATATTCTGCTAAAGTAAGCATGGCATTGGGCTGGCAGAATCGTTTGATAAAACCGGGTACCGAAAATTCCATAAAGTGCTCACCGGTTCGTTTTAATCGATAGCAGGCTGTACAAAAAGATGGTATATATCCTTTACCCACCAGATCTTCCATTATTTCATTCAATGATCGGTTATCGCCAATTTCAAACTGCTCCAGATCCAGATCCTGTTGATCTTTTTTGTTGGTGTAGCCTTTCATCTCAATATTGGTACCGCCATCAATTTGCGAAACACCAAACTCCATAATCTCATCGCGAATATGTCCGGGTTCCCGGGCTGTTAGAATCAATCCGGTATAAGGAACAGCCAAACGAAGAATTGCTACTAGTCGGGTAAAATCCTCATCACTCACATCGTATTTCTTATCTACTTCAAAGCCCGAAGCCGATTTAATACGTGGAAAAGAGATCGTGTGTGGTCCAACATTATACACCGCCTCAAAATGATTCACATGACGCAACAAACTCAATACTTCAAAGCGCCAGTCGTACAAACCCAGTAAAGCACCAATACCCACATCATCAATGCCAGCCTCCTGAGCCCTGTCCAGTCCTGTTATTCGCCAATCGTAGTGTTTTTTGGTACCTGATTTATGTACCTTCTCATAGGTTTCTTTGTGGTATGTCTCCTGAAAGATCTGATAAGTCCCAATACCAGCCTCTTTCACGGTTTTGAAACCTTCAATATCCAAAGGTGCAGCATTGATATTAACCCTGCGTATTTCACCATTTTTATGCTTTACACTATAAACCGTCTTTACTGTATCTGCAATAAAATCAGCATTATATTTCGGATGCTCACCGTAAACCAGAATCAACCGTTTATGACCGTGATCCTCCAGAGCTGTGACCTGATCGATCAAATCCTGATTGGTCAGTGTCATGCGTTCCTGTTTTTTATTGGACGTTCGGAAACCACAGTAAGTACAATCGTTAATACATAAATTACCAATGTACAAAGGGGCAAACAGCACAATACGCTTACCATATACCCTTTCTTTCAATTCACGGGCTGCTGCTTTAATGCGTTCGATCATTTCTGGCTCTCTGGCGTTCACCAAAATGGCCGTTTCTTCAAGCGTCAATCTGTTTTTCTGCAACGATCGGCCAATAACAGCCTCAACCTGCTCCATGGTTGGGTTTTCATTCTTCGAAATGTAACTCCATATCTCATCAACATCGATGAAATTTTCCATTGGTCGGTCTGCAAGAGCATATTGTTGAGGATGATATATTATGGACATGACGCTGTTTTTAAAGAAATAATTTCGCCTGAATATCTTTGTAAAATTAGGATTATTCTGCTAATTCAAGCAATAAACTACCTAATTAATAGGGATAAATTTCTTCATTAATATAAATATAAAACAGGAGATTTATCACATCTTTGAACAAACTTCAGTATCGAACCTTATTTAAAAAAAGTGTAACGGGTATGATTGCTAATTCAATTTCGGAACTACAGAAGTGGTTTGCCAACCATCAACAGATAATGATTGCTCTATCAGGAGGCGTTGATTCCAGTTTAGTGGCCTATCTGGCACGATTATTTAAAAATAAGGAAGATGTATTGGCTGTTATTTCTGACTCAACCAGTCTGAAACGAAAAGACTTACAGGAGGCCATTGAATTTTGTGAGTTGTATGATATAGAATATCATATTCTTGAATCCGACCCGATTATTGACTCCAATTATGCAGCCAATCCGGATAATCGATGCTATTACTGTAAAAGCTTTTTATACGAGGCCATGATTCAATTGCGGAATGAAAAATATCCTTCCTTTACCATGGTTAACGGAAACAATGCCGATGATAAAGGAGATTACCGCCCTGGACTGGAAGCAGCAAAAGAAAACAATGCACTTAGTCCCCTGATGGATTGCAACATCAATAAAGACACCATCAGAGAAATTGCCCGACATTACCAGTTGAAAATCTGGGATAAACCAGCCTCGCCATGTTTGAGTAGCCGTTTTCCGTATGGAACTGCCATCACTATAAAAAAACTGAATATGGTGGAAGAAGGCGAAAATTTGTTAAACTCTTATGGTTTTGCCGATTGCCGTGTTCGTTATTACAATGGCATTGCCAAACTGGAAGTTCAACCCGAAGAGGTGGAGAAACTCTTATCCTTGTCTGACGAGCTTCAACCACTTTTTATAAAAATAGGTTTTAGCAATGTTGAAATTGATAAAGAGGGTTTAATTTCGGGTAAACTCAATCGGGCATTGGGTTTTAAAGTGGTAAGAGAGTAAAAGTAATTTCAACCATTATTAACTATTTACAGATTAACCCAGAGTAACAAAAAAGCAACTCGAAACTTTTCACAATTTATTTATTCAGTATAGATTTGACCAGTTAGAGGATCCTTATAGAGATGACTTACCAAGTCTTATTTGAATAGATAGTTTTAAATTTTATCAAATCACATTAGGTTTTATTCAAAACCACGTTAGGTTCTATTCAAAACCACATTAGGTTTTGAAACTATAGGAATATATTACCCAAAACACCTCACAAATACTCTGATATACATCTTTAAAACAGAGAGTTGACTTTGAACATTTAGTATTAAATCATACCTGGTTCAACACCATATAAAATTTGCATACCATTTCAATTGATTGTCTTTTTTGCTTCTCAGATGCCTTTGAGGCACTATAAATGATTTTTATGAATACATTAATTTGTCAACTGATATAACGCCATAATAGTTAACTTCTACATGGAGTAAAACCATTACTTTTACCCAATTTTACCAAATTCTAACCTACTTCAACCAAATTCTAGTTTACCTCCTATTTAATGTGGTAAAACAGGCAGTTTCGTAAGTGATAATTCTAAATATTTATTAAAATTGTTACTTATGAAAAACCTAATTCTTAAAACAAGCTTACTTGTTTGTTTTCTAACTTTGTTTGTTTATGTTCAGGCAAAACCCACAAAGTTACCGCCCCTAAAACTAAAAAAAGGAGATACATTTTCGTATCAATGTAATACCACTACTAACGATGATAATAAAAGTGAGCAAACATATTGGTTAACCTTACATATAATAGACATAAATAAAGATGTTTATTACATGACTGTCGAAATCGATCGATACAAAATAAACAATGCATCTCAAAAAATTGATACCAAGTTTGGATGCTATAATGAGTTTGAATCACCTTTAATACAAGTACCTGTTCCATTTCAGATAAGCAAGGATAGGAAAATATCTAATCTTCATCTTCCAAAAGAGGTTATTAATAAACGAAGTGATGATTTTGCTGCAGAAGATCTACTTAAGAAGATGCAGCTGTCGATGTATTATCAACAGCATGAAATTAAGTTAAAAAAGTTGATTGAAAGTGTTTTTGCATGCTGGAATATGCCTGATGCCAAAAACAATGATTTAACCTATTACAAATCAACAACTAATAACCAATACGAGGTCAAATATCTTTTTGAGGCAGACAGCGTGATACTTTCAAAAAAAATTGAAACAACCCCATACCTTAGTTTTCCGAAAAAAGAAAATATAGAAGGCACTTTCATAATTAATCCGAAAACAGGGCTCTCAACTGAAATTTCTTACAGTATTGCTTTAACACAAAAGATGTATGTCGAATCATATGACATGAATCAAATTGTTACCATACAACCATATACGCCAAACAAAAGCGTTACACTCACAGCCGAGGTTGCGGATGATTATAACGGCAGTGAATTACATGCTTATTTGATTAACAACTACTTTATTGAGCGAGACCTTTTTAAATGGAGAATTGATCTTGAAAAAGGAAAGACCTATTCTACCACCCAAGATCTGTTGCGTCCCTTAGCTCTTAATTTAGTGTTAAAAGACGGTCCGGCTAATGGCTCATCCTTTTGTAATCTCCTATTGGAACCTGGCGATAGTATTACAATAAACATCAATAATGACAGCATTTATTTTACCGGAAAAGGAGCTTTAAAAAACAAACTAAAAAGATATTTAATAGACCATGATTTGAAGATAGATAAGGAATGGGATGAACAAAAAATTAAACAAATATGTGAACAAAAAAACATTGAACATTTTGCCTATATCAATAAATTTAAATGGCTGATTAGTGATTGGGCAAGTCAACATTTAGAAGCCGATATTTATTATGGTAGTTTGTTTCATTTAATGCACTATTACTATTATCACAATGATGGTAAGGTAAATGCTTCCTCTTTTGATCTACTGTTTAATGATGTAGATTTAACAATACACTCATGTATCACTTCTTTTTACAATAGGACAGTTGTTAAAGACTATCTATACAGAAAAGCACTGATTATGAAAGGGCATAATCAAAACATGGTCATACCTGAACAGGAAGAATTCTATCTGGCTGAGATGTTATTATCAGGCGAAGCTAAATACATGGCTCAAACCGACATTGTTTGGCAAGCCCTTAATAGCAACGATACACAAATCGGCAATCATCTTTTTCAGGAATATAAGAAGCAATACTGGCAATCTGAGTTTTACAAATTGTTAAATAATTTATATGTAAACCGTGTAAATCTGGGACCAAACCAATCATTACCCGAAGTGACATTTACCACGATAGATGGAAAACGTATTTCAACCAATGACCTAAAAGGAAAGTATTTTCAGCTTTTGTTTATAAACATTGAGTACAACGACAGGCAAAAAACCATGGAGGCTTATCAAAAGTTTAAGACTGAAATGGATAGTAAGCAGTTTGAACTGATTACAGTATTTGTAACTCCGGATAAAAACAAGATTAAAGAGTACATTAAAGAACATAAACTCAAAGGAATTTTGGTTTCAAACCCTGACTGGCATATTGATGAGCTTAAACAATTTAATATGGAATATGGCTTGCCCTATTTTCTTGTCAATCCGGATGGAGTCATCATATTTAGTGGAGCAATAGTAGATGATGGACTGGAATATTTTTTAAACGAAGTAAAGAAAGTCATTCAACAAACCGACTTCTCTACCTATGAAGCAGCAATATCCAAAAGAACACTGTACAGTGTTCTTTTGGTGGCTTTATTGGTCATATTAATAATTGTAGTTGCGAGTATTTTGGTTACACGAAATATCAAACGAAAAGATGCTTTGCAGCGCCAGCAATTGGAGTGGCAAATAAGTGCTGTTCGTTCACAACTAAATCCTCACTTTTTATTTAATGCCATGAACTCTATCCAGTTTTTGGTGAATCAGAATGAGAATAAAAAAGCCAACCTGTTTTTATCCAGTTTTGCCAAATTAATGCGTAAAGTTCTGTATCAGGCGGAAGAGGAATATACTTCGCTCAATAATGAACTGGATACTATTCAAAAATACCTTGAGCTGGAGCAACTCCGTCATAAATTTATATTCAATATTGATATTGATCCAGCCATTGATGCCTATAATACCGAAATTCCGGTGATGCTTATTCAGCCATTTGTTGAAAATGCAATCATACATGGCATTGCTGAATTAAAAGACAAAGGAATCATCGAAATTTCAATTACACAGTTTAATCAGAATCAATTAAAGATCTGCATTTGCGATAACGGTGCAGGTTTAAATAAATCCAATACATCAGTTCAATCGAATGGAAAAGGCATTAATTTAACCCAAAAAAGGATGGAACTGTTAATGCAGAAATACCAAAAGGGAATTACTTTTGAAGTCAGCGACCGTAAACAACACGACCCTAATCAAAAAGGAACCATTGTAAATATTCACATTGAAACCGAAGCCTAAAAATGAAATCGATACGAGCCCTAATTATCGACGACGAAGAAAACAACATCGACAATCTTAAGGATTTATTACAAAACTACTGTCCTGAGGTTGAGATATGCGATACAGCACAAAATGCAGCTGAAGGCATCAAAAAAATTAAAGCTGTTCAACCCGAATTAGTATTTCTGGATGTTCAAATGCCAGGAGGAACCGGCTTTGAACTATTGGAAGCACTCTCTCCTATCACCTTCCAGGTAATTTTTGTAACTGCTTTTGATCAATATGCCATTCGTGCCATTCGTTTTTGTGCCATCGACTATTTATTGAAGCCGGTTGATATTCTGGATTTACAACAAGCCGTTCAGCGAGCTATTCGAAATCTTCAGGAAAAGAATCAGATTCAAGCACCTCAACAATTTATCGAAAACCAGAAACAAGAAACCAACAAACAAAAAATAGGATTACCTACTACAGAGCGTATCCTTTTTGTTGAACTGCATGAAATAACACGATGTGTAGGGGAAAGTAATTATACACATGTATATCTGATGGATGGCAAAAACATTTTAATCTCAAAAACACTGAAAGAATTTGATGAATTATTGTGCGACAAAGGTTTTACGCGTGTTCACCAATCTCACCTGGTAAATTTAAAGTATGTCCGTTCATTTGAAAAATATGATGGAGGTTACCTTAAAATGAATGACGGAACCTCTGTTCCTGTCTCGCGCCAGCGAAAAAATACTGTGATGGATCTTTTAACCAAATAATAAAAGCCACCTTCTGATTTTAGAAAGCGGCTTATGAATTTTACATTAAAATCTTGGTGTGAATTTAGGCATGCTTTGCATCTGCATATTCATCATCATTATATCGCCCATATTATTGTATCTACCAGATGATAGTATGGAACCAGACTCCGCGAAATTTATCATTAAAACATATTCTCCTACAACGCTAGTCTTACCTAATTTTGCTTCACGCCACGAGGCACTACTTAATAACTTTTCCAGAAAACCAGTCAATGCATCTTTATCTTCATTCCTCAATATTCTATCAATCTGAATATTATCAACTACTCCTTCTTCACTAATAATTATTCTTATCACACAAAATCCATTTAATTTTTTAGCTTGCCATGTAGCAGGATAACTAAATAAATTACTAAAATTTCCATTATTGATTTTGTAATCTCTTAGTTTTACAGGATTATTTGAGAACTGATAAATAGTCTTTCCATCTTCTGTATAGGAAGCTTCTTCTAACATGTATTTATTAATTTTATATGTATAAAGCCTATTACTGATAGAATCATGCCATTGTATCATAGCATTTCCATCTTTATCCAAAACACTATTACCCAACTCATCGTACACCTTATAATACATCACTTCACATCCATCATTCCATGCATCATTTGAAGTTGATTCAATCTTATTAATAAAGCGATCAATTTTTGTTTTAAAATTATCAGCTACTATAATATTCTCCAATTCAGAGCGATAAGAAGACGGAAAATTTAGTATATCCATATAAGGCTTACCATCTTCATAGTACAATTTTTCCACACATTTAATTCGTCCATCTTTATAACCTACTTCTTTTCTTATATTTCCGTTAGGGTAATAATATGTGCATCTTCCATGTTTCGTTTTAAAAAATAATGAAGAATAAAATGCATCCATCACTAACTTATCATCCAAACTATAATACTCTAACTCAGTTACTGTGGTATTAATTGACTTGACCTTCAAATAATAAACGGCTTCAGTTGTGTCTTGAACTTCATTTAATCCAAAATTTAAGTAAACTATAATATCATTATTATAGTATTCCTTATATTTCAAATAAGTATATATCTCTATTATATTCTCAGTTTTAAATCCTTTAGTCCCAATCATCTTTTCAAGCTCTGGAGCTAAAGTATAAAACATGCTTAAAGCACTCCTTAGCTCCTCATCTTCATTGGGTAACGTTATTTGTTCTTTTGTTTTAACATTTTTCAGAATATATGAAATCCACCTTGCATCCTTGGTTGTTCTAACATGCTGAAAAAACTCATATCCATTCACTAAACCTATAAATTGAGCAAATTGCGGTTCTTTTAATTTTTTAGATATAGTAACTTTATTAAAAACCAAATCATTCAATACAGCAACCGAATCATAAGGGGTAAGAAATCCCTGACACGTTTTCCCTGCAATCAAAGTTTTTCCATTAAGATATTCACCAGAATTTATAACTTTTAATTTTGTTTCTGATCCTGAATATTTAATAAATCCAGGAACTTTATCTCCATTTTTATTATAATAAAATCCATAGAATCCATAAATATTTTTAGGATTAATTTCCCATGCATTTGGCATATACAAATCAATATCAAAATAAGCGTCACTTACCCTTCCATTAGGATAAATAAATGGTGAACTTGGTTGTAGAAAATGATTTTGAGAAACAACCAATTGCCCTAATAATAGAGCACATACAATTAAAACATACTTCATTATGATAAGGGTTAGAATTTTAATTTTTGAATTTAACAAACAATATTTCATAAATAAGCCGCTCCTGATTAATGAAGCGGCGAATTATATTTTCTAGTATTATAACAGCCTGAATTCAAATGTAATCAGTAATAAATTCTAGTATATTTAAAACTAATATCTTCTGACTACTGGCTGTCAATCTGTTTACAAATATTCTTCAATAATACCTTTTACATCTTCGGGAGCCACTCGTCCATAAACGCGTTCACCTACAGTAACCACTGGTGCCAATCCACAGGCACCTACGCAACGCAGGCAGCTGATAGAGAATTTGCCGTCATCGGTTGTCTCTCCCACTTTTACGTTCAGATGTTTTTTAAACTCATCCAAAACCTTCTCAGCACCACGCACATAACATGCTGTTCCCATACAAATGGAAATAGGATGCTGTCCTTTAGGTATCATTGAAAAGAAAGAGTAAAAAGTGACGACACCATAAACATGTGCCACTGAAACATTTAATTCTTCGGCAACCAGTTCCTGAACCTCAGCAGGCAGATAGCCAAACATTTCCTGTGCTGCATGAAGCACATTAATCAGTTCGCCACCATCGTTATCGAACTTCTTACATACCTCTTTTAATTCATCTACTTTTGCAGCGGGTAATTTTATATTTGCCATTTTATTATTTTTTAAGACATAAGATAAAAAGTATCAAGACGATTATGAATCTCGATACTTTCATCTTGATACTAATCAGATTTCAATCTTCTTTTTCTTATCGTAATAATGCGTATGCAACAACTCATGAGACTTATTTCCGCATGGTTCACCCAGGAACTCGGCATACAGTTTTTGTATAAACGGATTCTCATGTGATTTACGCAATACTTTGCCTTTGTCCTCTTCGTATATAGCACGCTGACGCTTCTTCAAGATGTCAACATTGCCATGATGATAAGGCTGACCACCGCCACCAATGCAACCACCGGGACAAGCCATTATTTCAATTGCATGAAACTCTGATTTACCGGCTTTAATGTCTTCGAGTAATTTACGCGCATTGCCTAAGCCGTGAGCAATACCAATATTAATAGGTAGTCCATCGAAATCGATGGTTGCAGAACGAATACCTTCCATACCCCGCAACTCTTCAAAATCAAGTCGTTCCAAAGGCTTTTTAGTATGCACCTCGTAAGCTGTACGAACAGCTGCTTCTATCACTCCTCCGGTTGTACCAAATATCACGGCTGCACCTGTTGATTCACCCAATGGCTTATCAAAATCTTCATCATCCAAAGCCTCAAAATTAAGGTTGGCATTGCGTATCATCTGAGCCAACTCACGGGTAGAAATGGAAATATTCACATCCGGATCACCATTTACGGCAAACTCCTCGCGTGAACATTCATATTTCTTTGCCAGACATGGCATTACAGAAACAACCACAACATCTTCACGCTTCTGTTTTAACTGATCAGCAAAATACGTTTTGGCAATTGCACCAAACATCTGCTGAGGTGATTTGGCTGTTGAAGGAATGTCAATCATTTCAGGGAACTGATGCTCAAAGAAGTTTACCCATCCAGGACAACAGGAAGTAAGAATTGGCAATTTAACATCCTTATCTCCTGCCAGATGTTTGCTTAAGCGATCTAATAATTCAGTACCTTCTTCCATAATGGTAAGGTCGGCAGCAAAATCAGTATCAAATACATAATCGAAACCAAGTTTGCGTAAAGCTGAAACCATCTTACCTGTTACAGATGTACCGGGTTCCATTCCAAATTCTTCACCCAGTGCAGCTCTGACAGCCGGAGCCGTCTGAACTATTACAGTTTTGGTTGGATTTACAATCGCATCCATCACTTTGGATGAGCTATCGCGTTCGGTTAATGCACCAGTAGGACAAACTGCCACACACTGCCCACAGAAGGTACAGGTTGAGTGATCAAGATCCATTTCGAAGGCTGGTGCAACCACTGATTCAAAGCCTCGGTTAATAGCGGAAAGAACCCCTACAGTCTGTACATCATTACATGCTGTTTCGCAACGGCGACACATAATACACTTATCCATATCACGGATAATAGCCGGCGATTCATCACCTTTGTAAGTACTCTTGGCTCCGGTATATTTTATCTCACGAATACCCAGTTTTTGAGCCAGACTCTGTAATTCACAATCACCCGATTTGGCACATACCAAACATTCAAATGGGTGATCTGAAAGAATCAACTCCATAACAGTGCGACGCGCGTTAACCACTCTCACCGAGTGAGTATTAACTGTCATACCTTCAGAGCACTCGGTTTTACAAGCTGGTGCAAGGTTACGACGACCTTCTACCTCAACAACGCATACACGACATCCGCCGGGCTTATTCTCAAAGTTGGTGTCTTCCAACTTCATATAGCAAAGCGAAGGTATATCTACCCCGATTGTCTTTGCCGCTTCTAAGATGGTAGTACCTTTTTCAACGACTACCTTTTTATTATCTATGGTTAATTGAACGATATCCATTTCTTATCTTTTTCTGTTCAAAAATACTACTGTAAATTACTGGATGCTGATCGCTCCGAACTTACATTTTTCATAACACGCTCCACACTTAATACATGTTGTTGGATTGATCACATGCGGTGCTTTTTTCTCACCTGCAATGGCGTCAACCGGACAAACACGTGAGCATAAAGTACAACCCACACATTTTTCTTCGTCAATAACATATTGCATTAACGCTTTACACTGACCGGCCGGACAGTTATCGTTTTTCACGTGTGCGATATATTCATCCCAGAAATTTTCCATGGTTGATAAAACCGGATTTGGAGAGGTTTGCCCCAAACCACAAAGCGAAGTATCTTTAATAACATTACTTAAATTGCGCAGGTTATCAAGGTCGGCCTCTGTACCTTTTCCTTCGGTAATTTTATGAAGCATTTCGTACAAACGCTTGTTACCGATTCTACATGGAGCGCACTTACCACATGATTCTTCAACAGTAAAATCAAGATAAAACTTAGCCATTGATACCATACAATCGCTTTCATCCATCACAATCATACCACCTGATCCCATCATTGATCCACTGGCCAGCAGGTTATCGTAATCAATAGGTATATCAAGGTGTTTATCGGTTAAACATCCACCCGATGGTCCACCTGTTTGAACAGCTTTAAATTTCTTACCGTCTTTGATACCTCCACCGATATCAAAAATTACTTCACGAAGGGTGGTACCCATCGGCACTTCAATCAAACCAACGTTATTTACCTTTCCTGCCAGGGCAAACACCTTAGTTCCTTTACTTTTCTCGGTTCCGATACTACTAAACCATTCAGCACCTTTCATCAGGATAACCGGAATGTTTGCGTACGTCTCAACATTATTTACGTTGGTCGGTTTGCCTTTGTAACCACTCTCTGAAGGGAAAGGAGGTTTTACTGTAGGTTCTCCTCGTAATCCTTCCATGGAGTGAATCAACGAAGTTTCTTCACCACAAACAAAAGCACCAGCACCAAAGCGTAATTCAACATCAAAGTTAAAACCGGTACCAAAAATATCACTACCCAACAAACCATATTCACGAGCCTGTTCAATGGCAATTTTCAAACGCTTAATAGCAAGCGGATACTCTGCCCGGATATAAATCAGACCTTTATCGGCCCCAGTGCAATAGGCATTAATAGCCATTGCCTCCAAAACTGAATGCGGATCACCTTCCAGAATGGAACGATCCATAAAGGCTCCCGGATCACCTTCGTCGGCATTACATACAACGTATTTCTGATCGGATTCTACTTTGCGGGTAATATCCCATTTTAATCCGGTAGGGAATCCACCTCCACCGCGACCGCGTAATCCGGAATCAATAATAGTTTTGATTACTTCTTCGGGTTTCATCTCAGTCAGAGCCTTACCTAATGAAGCATACCCATCGCGGGCAATATATTCATCTATATTTTCAGGGTTAATAAATCCACAGTTTCGTAAGGCAATTCGAATCTGCTTTTTATAGAAGCCCATGTTTTTCGATTCTGAAACATGTTTTTTTGTTTCCGGATCGATATATAAAAGTCTTTCAACCTGACGACCTTTAACCAAATGTTCCTTAACAATCTCTTCAGCGTCTTTTGGGCTAACCTGCACATAAAAAGTGTTATCAGGAACCATTTTTACCACAGGACCTTTTTCACAGAAACCAAAACATCCTGTTCTTACCACCTGAACTTCCTGCTCGAGACCATTCTCTTCAAGGATACGATTCAGGTTTTGTACAATCTCTTCTCCTTGCGATGCGCGACATCCTGTACCGCCACACACAAGAACATGATTTTTATATTTTGCCATAGCGTTATACCTAGTCGTTCTTTTTATCGTTAACTGTTTCGTAATTTACGGGGATGATGCCATCAACCAACTCACCTCTAATGATGTACTTTGCAATTATTTCATTGGCTTTTTTAAAATCTACATACCCAAACACAACGGGATTGGAGCTGGGTAAGGTAACTTCAATGGTTGGCTCGGCATAGCAATAACCCATGCAGCCGGTCTGGGTTACCACTGCATCTATTGCCTGTCTGTCCAGCTCTTCAATAATATGGTTCATCACTTCTTTGGCACCTGAGGCAATTCCACAAGTAGCCATCGAAACCTTCACCTGAACGATTTTATCAGGATGATCGCTCTTTTCTCTCAGCTGGACTTTGTTTGCCAATTCTTCCTTCATTTTCCGAAGGTCGGCAAGGGATTTCACTTTAGTCATAGCAATTGGATATAATTATTACACATTTTTGTTTAGCTGATGTGTACTTGCTTTAACTCATTAGCCTCAACAAGTACACTTTATAAGTCTGCTTTTATCTCTTTTAAATTTTCATCAATCATTTCTTTCAAAAAACTTGTCACCTGAGGCATTCTGATATCCATTCCATCCAACGCTTCCTTAACCTCTCTGCTATCCAATCTAAACTCATTATCCTTTGTTCGATAGGTGAATACCATATCAACCTCAGGATTGCCGGTGATTAGCATAGCCACTGTTGATTTTAAATCACCCATTGGTGGACGATCGATATGGTCCTTTCCAAAATCAGCCTTTACAGTTGTACCTTTTCCTATTTGAGAATATATCTCCAGAGTGCCACCTGTTAGTTCTGCATTTTGCTTAAAAAGGGGTAATCCTAATCCTACTTTGCGGGTTGTACGTGAAGTATAAAACGGATCCGTTACTTTTTTCACCGTTTCAGTATCCATGCCAGTACCATCATCCTCAATAGTAAAAACCAACCACTCAACTTTTTCTTCAATCGTAAGCTGAATAAGTTTAGCCTTCGCTCGTACCGAGTTTTGAACGATATCGGTGATATGCATCGAAAGATCTCTCATACCAATTCCTTTACTTTTCTACCATCCTTTTGATGAAGGGCCAACCGAATTTCACTGAAATTACATTGCTCCATTTCCAATACAGAGTAATAGGATCCGATTGCCTCAGGAAAATGTGCATCTGATGATCGAAGTATAGTAAGCTTTTTTAATTCCGGATGACTTTTAATCATTTCATCCATGTTAGCTCTGAAAGTCATACCCACAGCATCCGGGTTTAAATCAAAAGGCATAAAACCCAACTGGCTATATAGACTGAACCGCCCCCGATCAACATGTGCAGGAATAAACAAACCATCGAGACTTCTGACCTTTGCTTCCACCTCTTCTATACTCTGATCAATGGCACTCATCAACAAACGACTTTCTTCACCCAGTATATTCTCATCTTCGTCAACCCAAACCTGGTGTCCAAACATATCAGTATCATTTGGAATATCCGGAAGATGCTGATTGAGATACTGCTGAAAAGTTTCAAGTTTTTCAAAAGTTTCAAAGAACGTAAGGCAATGTACTTCTTCTTTGGTGGTGACTTCTGCTCCACAAAGCACAGCCAAGCCTTTTTTATTGGCCAGATTCACAACTACTTCACACTGCTGTGTTGAATTATGATCTGTAATACCAATAATATCTAAACCCTTTTCTAAAGCTCGTTCAACAATTACTTTCGGACTCATTTCCAGACTTCCGCATGGAGAAAGGACCGTATGAATATGTAGATCAGCTTTGAAAAGATTCATTTTACGGATGCAATAACTGATATAGTTGGCCCGACAATTCAAATGTTTCCAAATCGGAACTTAACAAAGGAATCCCTTCATCATTACTTTGACTGATGGTGCTTTCCTCTGCTTCCAATCCTTTGACGATAATAACGGCAGCCACTTCTTTTAGCGACGCCACAGCCATCACATTGCGATGTGTTTGCAGGGTAATCCAAACCTGACCTTCATCTGCATTTCCCATTACATCGCTTAACAAATCTGAAGTGTAGCCTCCTGTCACTTCATTTTGCAAGCCTTCTGCACC
This sequence comes from uncultured Carboxylicivirga sp., assembly GCF_963674565.1. Classification (NCBI taxonomy): domain Bacteria; kingdom Pseudomonadati; phylum Bacteroidota; class Bacteroidia; order Marinilabiliales; family Marinilabiliaceae; genus Carboxylicivirga; species uncultured Carboxylicivirga sp. The sequence goes on along the minus strand of NZ_OY771430.1, from coordinate 774,198 downwards.
GGCAATAACCTTCAGATTTAGTTTTTCAATTATATCAGTTACCTTCATTTTTTGCTCCTTTTTTATAACAATCCTTATCCAATCGATCTTTCCCCCACGTTTTCTCAATGATTCGAATGGAATGTTGTGGATCCAGTTTTTTACTTTTTTCCATCATTCGCTGCATAAACACACAGCTCGAAAGATTTGCATCCTTCAATACAATATCGCGTGCCAAGCCTTCACAACTTGGCGAACCACATGCTCCACAATCAATACCAGGCAGAAAACACATGATACGACGTACGCGTTCCATTTTCTTAATAGCAGTGGCCATATCGTTATCCAGGCCCATCATCGAACGGGGTTCTATTGGCTTAATGGATAATCTTTCTTTTATATATTGATGATGATCAAAGCTGATCTCCTTGGTTTCAACCTGCATGTCTTCAAGGTTTTCTGCCCTTTTTTTCATTCGCTCAACCGTTAGGAAACGATTTTCGCTAAGCAGTACTCCTCCGGCACAACTCTGGTCGCAAGCTCTTAATTCTATAAAATCAACATTGATGATTTCATCATTCTCAACCTTATTCAGAAACTTAATAACATTATGAATCTCATCGATGGCCAGACAACGACCTTGCATGCTGGAAGATTCACCTTCTGTAAGACTCCAGCGTAGTGCCTTTGGACTAATGTATTCAAATGCATCAGTCTCATTAGTTTCTCTGGCTACATTTCGATTTTTTAAAATGTGGTAAACCTTGTTATATAAAAAATCCATGTTAATGACTCCATCCACAAAAGACTCGTCCTCTCCAACCGGAGCTTTAACAGTTGCAATTTTAGATGCACAAGGTGTTACGTAAAATATACCTATGTCTTCCGGATTCTTTCCTTCATCAATTAAAAGCTTACGGTAATAAATTGCAGTAGTGTCAATAGGTGGTTTGATGGGCATAATATTATGAACCAATCCTGGAAAACGAACCTGAATCAACCGGACAATTGAGGGACAGAAAGTGCTAATTAAAGGTTTCTCAACGTCTGAATCATATGCCTCGAGCATTGCTTCATTAATTACATCAACGGTAGCCTCAGCCGGCACAATATGAGTGAAACCTAATCCTTTTAATATTTCTATAATTTCATCTACACTGATGACTTTCGAAAACTGACCAATAAAAACAGATGGTAAGATGGCTATCCTGTATTTGTAATGAAAGATATCATCAAAATCATCCTGCTCAACATATATTGCATCAACCGGACAGGCTTTCATACACTCCCCGCAATCGATGCACCAATCCTTTCGAATTGTAGCAATTCCATCACGAATGCGGATTGCATCAGTCGGGCATTCATTCATACAATGAACACACCCGAAGCATTTGTCGCGGTCTACTTTTAAAGCATGATAAAATTGCTGTTCGCTCATACAATTTTTCATTTAACCAGGTAAGTTGTTAATTCAACTACTGTACCTTTTCCTACTGAACTTGAAATATCTAAATTATCAGCATTTCGTTTCATATTCGGAAGTCCCATACCTGCACCAAATCCCATTTCGCGTACCATTGCCGAGGCTGTTGAATAACCCACCTGCATGGCAAGATTTATGTCTGGTATTCCAGGTCCTTCATCTTTAATCTCAATAAAAATGCGTTCGGTATCAATGTCAACTTTAATATTGCCCCGGTATGCATGCGCTACAACGTTCACTTCTCCTTCGTATAATGCCACAACCACGCGCTTTATAATTTTCGGATCAACATTAAGTTCCTTCAGCACCTTTTTTACACTACTTGCTGCATAACCCGCCTTTGCGAAATTTCCTCCCTCTACTTCGTAATTAAACTCCATATCTATAAATCAGTAAACAGGAGTTAAACCTGCCTGGAACAATTTACCTATTGTGTTGAACATTGAATATTTGCACTCGAGAAGTACCATATCATTTTCTTTGGCAACCTCAATCATTTCGTTGCTCACATGCTTATCGCGTACAAAAACAATACAGTTCACATCGGCCATTTCGGCTGTTCTGATCACCTGCATATTGGCTAAGCCCGTAATCAGGGCCAGGTTTTCTGAGTCTAATGTTAATACGTCACTCATCAGGTCACTGGCAAAGCCACATCGTATATCTCTTTCGATGTCGTCCTCTCCGCAAACCACCTTTGCCTCTAATATTTCTGCAATCTCTTTTATTTTCATTTTGGATCAGCCTTTAGTATTCAGAATCAAGCTTCTCGATTAAAGAAATTTTTCATGATTCTTTAACAAATGAATACTAATAATATGAAAAAAAAAAATGAAGATCTTGATTTTCTATAATACATATCAAATCTAAATTAATGTTCAATAATCAAGTTATAAAAACAGCGTAACCACTTATAAAATATAAGAATAGAACATTCAGTAATTCCATTTTGTAAGGAATCATAAGATCATGATTTTCGTCAATTATATATACTCGACATCTACATCTTTCAGAAACTTTTCTTCCAGTAATCTGACAATGCGTTTAACAACCGTTCTTCTTATTTCCAGCTCAACCGGAAGATTCGGATCCTGATGCGCCACATTTATTCTTGTACCATTGATAATGTGTATTTTATCACTCTCGAAAAGCATTTTTATAATCTGATCTGCCGGGCCTTTTCCCAGCCTGGTATCCATATTATATTGTTCAAGTAAGCGTGCCACCTTACCAAGCGTAAGAATACCTTCCGTCACCAGGTTTATTTCCTGCATAAATGAGATAGGTGGCAAATCTGGGTCGTCTGATTCCAGACCTGCATCAAACTTCAGTGCCAGTTCCCTTGAAACCACTTCTGCCGTGGTGCCACCTGCTATTATTTTTTTACCCTTGAAATGCTGCACCTTTAATGCAAACTGAAAGTCTTTACTGTCTTCATACGGAGGCCCGGTAACCAATAATAATTTTCTCGGTTCTCTGAAATAAATAACCCCGCATGAGGAATCATCCTTGGGCTTATCTCCATCATGTAGAAGTGCCATATTCAGAACCTTTTGCGCCAACTTACCCGATGATGCGAATGGAGTATATCTAACCAAACTTTTTACATAGTCGCGCATACCATCTTCTCCCCAGCCAAATGGAAATGCCTTTGTACCCATACCCGACTGCATTATGCCATCAGACCAAAAAAAGATCCGATCTTCACGTCTGGCAATAAAACGACAGATACGTATTTTCTTACCTCTATTCTGTTCGCCTTCCAGCTCAATGTAATCCCATTTTGCATCGTAAATTTCAGCTCCCCGGGTGATGGTACATGTTGGATTATCATACTCCACAATAGTAGTTGTGCCATCATCTTCAATATCAATAATGGTAAATGTGCTGTAACTCACCTTTCGAACACTACAAACCGGCAGAGTATTCATAATTATTTCTGCAGTTCTTCGCACCTCGCGATGTTCAACCGTAAAATTCAGCGCCATCGAAGCGGTTAATGTTGCCAATACATTAGCTTTAACCCCACTACCCATTCCATCAGATAATACAGCTATAGTTCTTCCTTCTTCTTTAATACGTTTTGAAAGAAAGACATCGCCGCAAATAAGCTCACCAACATGGTTATTCTGCCGGCATTCAATATCGATGTAGAATTTATTTTCCTGATTCATTGGATTCTCCCAACTGCTGTGCTTCTATGATACTATTAAGCGTTTTTTCTGTTTTTGAGGCACTCTCACCGAGTAGAAAGGCTATTTGCTGAACGGTTTGCAGGTTTTCTTTGATTACATCACGGGCCCGTTTAATAACTTCCTCTTTTCGAACTTCAGGAGTTACCAAATCACGGATGATGCCACCAACCACTTCGTTTTTCTTGATGGTAAATACTGAAACATTCAGAATGGAATTGCCATATGTTACATCTCTGTCCAACACATCCTGACCGGACTGTAATACAGTTGTAAATACCCGATGAAAATCAATTAATTTACTCAATTCAGCGCCTTTCAAACCTGGGATCAACATCGAAATTTCTCTGGCATCTTCCCCCAACATCTCTATAAATCGACGGTTTGCCTCCACCACCTTTAGATTAGCATCAACCATTACCACGCCGGCTCTTAATTTATTAAGCATTGCCGTTGTAGTTTCTGCAGCCTCTTTGGCCGATCGTTCCTCATACCTGGCCTTCTCCTCACTTTTCAATAAGGCATCTTGTGATTGTTTATATTTTTCGTTGGAAGCATTTAGCTTTTTAACATAGCTTCTAAGCGATTTTATAGAATAAGTATAACATTGTTCAAAATTAGTTAAACCTTGCAGGTGAGCTACGGCAAACTCTCGACAGGAAGGATAGCCGCAGGCTCCACATCCCAATTGATCTTCACGTTTTCCTTTACCCATTTCAATCAAAACACGATCAATATCCTCCTCACTTGGATGAGAAAGACGCAAGTCAACGGATTTAAATGATCGACTCAGATCCAATGTTTTAAATTCCTCAATATCAAGTCGCCATTGATAGACATCTATGGCTTTCATCCTTTTATCAACATATTCAATCACTTGCGAACGACGCGTAAATTTTTTACCTCCGGGTGTCATTCCAGGTGCCATAATACATCCCCTGCAATAGAAAAGATCAAGGTGCTGATGCATATCCTTCTCTTCTTTAAATTCCTTAATGGATTGTAAAAAGTTGGTTCTTCCTTCGGTAATTAGGATATTTCCCTCAAGCAAACCCTGATTGATATCAACAGCCTGGAATAATCCGTGCGAGATTGGGAAAAGACCTCCTTTTCTTCCAAGAGGAGGATCAAATTCACTGTATTCAACAGTATTCTCTGTGATTCTTTTTTTCTTGAATAATTTCCTTAATTCAACAAATGTAAGGACCGATTCTATACTACCATCACTACCATGAAACCGCTTGGTATCATCTTTAGCAGCAGTACATGCTGTGATATAAACTATTTTGGTATCCGCTCCATAACGTTGATGAACAACTTTACTCATTGCAACATAAGGAGGAACAATACCTGCGAGATTCTCCACAAGTTCCGGCTCATGTCGTTCAATATATTTAACTGTAGCCGGACATTTGGATGATATAAAATGTTTTCCCTGAAAGTTATCAACTAAATCTTTGTAACGGTAAGCAATCAAATCAACTGCAAACGACATTTCTGTTACAAAATCAAACCCAAGGGCACGAATCATTGCCACAAATTTTCTGTAATCAGTTACATCATTGAATTCACCTGATATGGCAGAATCACATATGGCTGCCACTTTCATTTTTGAAGCCAGTAATTCCTGCACAATGGTCTGTTCATCGCGATAACTGATGGCTTCTTGCGAACACATTGTAACACAATGTCCGCAACCAATACAACGATCGGGTAATATCTGCGCATGCCGGTCGGCTATTTTAATTGCCTTTGACGGACAAACCCGAACACATGTATAACTCAGATTACACTTATCCTTATCAGCAACAATAAGTTGAGCCATAGATTCTATATTCTAGACATTATCATTAATATCAAAAAAGCTACGTAAGATTTCATATACATTATCAACACTAACCTTCTTATACAATGTATTATCAATCTTTAATACAGGCCCCTCTTCACATCTTCCTCCGCATAAGTCACCATGAAAAAAAACTTTTGCTTCCAAATGGTGTTCGGCAATAAAGTTTTTAATCACTTGAAGTACTTCCTTATTTCCTCTTGAGAAACAGGAACTCCCTAAACAAATGGTAATTTCAACTTTGTTATCCATGACTCAGCATAATATTTAAATATTAAATTATATAAATTTATCCGTAATTATAATTGCTGATTCCTTTAAAACGGTAATTTATATCAATACTAAATAATAAGTTGACTAATCAAGATAAGCTATAATACTCAATATTAAGCTATTAAAAAAGAAGTCATAAAAAACCGGGAACTCGTCCCGGTTTAGTTGTAATTGCAAGCCGAAGCAATTACATTTTTGAAACGACCGAGGTAATTAGTATCTGTTTCTTTCCGTATAATGAGTGTGTAATAACTGATGTGACTTCTTGCCTAATGGTTCCTTCAAAAACTCATCATAGATTTTCGCTATCTCAGGATTTTCATGCGATTTTCTGATCGGTTTCAAGCTATCTTCTTTGTAAATAGCCTTACTGCGCTTTTCTCTGATGGCTGGCGAGGTAGGAATAGGTTGGCCACCACCTCCTAAACATCCACCCGGACATGCCATAATTTCAATAAAATGATAATCAGCTTTGCCAGACTTAACAGCCTCCATAACTTGCTTGGCATTGCTAAGTCCATGTGCTACGCATGTTTTCAGCTCAACACCGTCCAGAAAACTCCACTCAGGTAAAGGATTTTCAATTTTAACACTGGCTTCTTTTATACTATCCATGCCTCTTACAGGAGTAATATTCAAATTATCAAACGGAACCTCGCGTCCTGTTACTACTTCATAAGCAGTACGCAAAGCAGCTTCCATAACTCCTCCAGTGGCGCCAAAGATTACTGCAGCACCTGAAGATTCGCCCATAAAACTATCGTATTCATCTTCGGGTAAAGAAGCAAAATCAATGCCGGCCTGCTTTATCATTAAAGCCAACTCACGGGTGGTTAATACAAAATCAACATCTTTATACCCGCTGCTTCGCATCTCCGGACGGTCAGCCTCATATTTCTTTGCTGTACATGGCATAATGGATACACTTACCATATTCTCCGGTTCAACATCAACTTTTTTGGCGTAGAAGGTTTTAGCCAATGCACCAAACATTTGCTGAGGTGATTTGGCTGTGGACACATTTTCTAGATATTCAGGAAAAGTATGTTCAATGAACTTGACCCATCCTGGAGAGCAGGAAGTTGTCATTGGGATCTTAACTGAAGTATCGCCATCAACCAGCACTTTTTTCAATCGTTGCAACAATTCATTACCTTCTTCAATAATGGTTAAGTCAGCTGTAAAATCAGTATCCAAAACAGAATCAAAGCCTAACCGACGCAAGGCGGAAACCATTTTACCGGTAACAATCTCACCGGCTGGCATACCCAATGCCTCACCCAAAGCAATACGTACCGCAGGGGCTGTCTGAACAACCACATGCTTTTTATCATTGTTGATAGCCGTCCACACCTGCTCAACGTAGGTCTTCTCGGTTAAGGCACCTGTTGGGCAACGATTCACACACTGACCACAATTGGTGCAAACAACTTCATACATTGGCTTTTCATAGAAAGACGAAATCTTCATATTTTTTCCTTTGTAAGCCACTGTTAAGGCACCAATATTTTGCAGTTGATCACAGGTTCTTACACAACGCTGACAACGTATACATTTACTATCGTCCTTTATGATCGATGGTGAAAAATTATCGATGGTCATTACCTTCAAAGGAACCAAATCAATAAAACCGTTTTCACCAATAATATATTCTGAAGAGAGCTCCTGTAATTCGCACTTACCGTTTTTATAACATCTGGTACAATCGGCTCTGTGCTCACTTACCAACAATTCAATAATTTGTCTGCGGGCACTTCTTACTTTCAAGCTGTTAGTTTGTATCTCCATACCTTCTGAAACAGGCATTGCACATGAGGGCAATAATCTATCTGCTCCAGTCTGTTCAACCATACAAACCCTGCAATTTCCGGCAACACATAAATCCTCGTGATGACATAAAGTAGGAATTCTGATATTTACCTTTCGTGCAGCCTCCAGAATAGTTGTACCTTCTTCAACACTTACGGCGATATTATCAATTCGTAGATTAATCTTATCTGACATGATTTTCGATTTAAGGGTTAGTAGATCATTTCTTCTTTGAAGTTCTCAACAATTGAAGAGAAAGAATTAGCAACTGACTGCCCTAAACCACATTTAGCGGTTATCCTCATTGCTTCTGCCAGTTCCATTAACTTTTCAAGATAAGAAGACGGTTGTTCTCCTTTTTTCACAGCTTCAATACCTAATAACAATTGTTGAGTTCCAACCCTGCAGGGTGTGCATTGCCCACATGATTCTTCCACAAAGAAATCAAGGTAATTGTGCAGCACATTATACATCGAACGCGACGAATTGAAAATCATCATGGAGCCTCCCGTTGGTAAAGAAGTTCCTCTTAGTTTACCCTGATATCCTATAACTGTTTTGTCAAACTTTTTGCGTGGCACACAGAAACCGGAAGCACCACCAACCTGAACAGCTTTGGCATCACCATCACCAAAATCTTCAACAAATTTTTGCAACGACATACCAAATTCCAATTCATAAATTCCAGGGATAGGAGTATCTCCGGATACTGAAAATACTTTTGACCCACGTGAATCCTGAACTCCCAGATCTTTAAATTTATCCGCACCATATTTGAAAATCGAATAGGTATGAGCCAGTGTTTCTACATTATTTATTACCGTTGGTTTACTCTTATAGCCATGTTGTGTTGGAAAAGGAGGTTTGTTCCGTGGTTCTCCGCGCTTACCTTCCATACTTTCAAATAAGGCACTTTCCTCACCACATATATATGCTCCACTTCCCAAGAAAATCTCAACCCTGAAATCCAGTTTGAGTTTATCCAATAAAAGATGAAATTCTTTAATTATCTCCATTAATTGAGGTTTCAGAAAGACATATTCTCCCCGTAAATAAATAAATCCTTGTTTGGCACCGATTATACGGGCACAAACAGCCATTCCTGTTAATACTTTATGTGGTACTCTTGATAGTATCTCACGATCTTTAAAAGTTCCGGGTTCACCCTCATCGGCATTACAAATAATGTATTTAGAATCAGACTCTTCTTCTGAAGCCAGCTTCCATTTTAATCCCGTAGGAAATCCGGCACCACCACGGCCTTTTAAACCTGAACTAATCAAATCGTTAACAAGCTCCTCATTGCTTTTTTTGAATGTTTTGGTTAGAATATCTTCTATATCATGTTCGTTCTTAAAAATAAGATCGAGTCGTTGCAAATGTTTCTTTTTCATAGTTGAAAGATTTTAATGGTTAGTTTACTCGTAACTCCTTATCACGATACATCATTATAATCTCTCTCACCTTATCAGGAGTAAGTTCGGTGTAGGGTTTATCGTTAATTAACATTGCCGGGCCTTTATGACATTGACCAAGACAGTTAGTTTCGAGCAGGGTAAATTTGCCATCGTGTGTGGTCTCTCCCAGATTCACCTTCAGAACGGTTTCAAGTTCTTTTATAATCTGATTTTTTCCGTGCATCATGCACGTAATTGTTTTACAAACACGAATGACATACTTGCCTAGGGGTTTGGTGTTTAGAAAAGAATAAAACGTTGCAGTTCCATAAACCTGAGCTGCCGAAATATTCAATTCCCGGGCTACTTCAATCATCGCATCTTCTGAAATGTGTTGCTCTCTGTTTACAATACCTTGCAGAATTGGTAACAGACTTTCCTGGTTTCTGCCATATTGATCAGCAAGGTTTTGAACCAGTTGTTTCACTTCTGTCATAATTGCGAAATTTAAGGGTGATCACTGCTCTATTTATTAGAGATATTTTTCAGTAATTTAATATTTTTTAACGATTTTGTCACATGATAAATATCACTATTTTCCTATTTAAGTATTATAAAGACTTATTCTTAATAACTATTTATCAACACACTACATACTATTAGGCAAAGCACTTGCTTGATTAATGCCTGATTCTGGAAATAAAGTAATATTTCGTTGATGACAACTTTTTTCCGACCTTTGCACAAAAGAATTTTAGTTGTGGAAGGGAAAGAACTATTAAATATGATTGCCGAAGGTGAGCATCAGACACAGGATTTTAAATTTGCTGTTAATGACTCAAAAAAGATAGCCCGCTCATTATCTGCCTTTGCTAATACCGATGGTGGGAGATTGCTATTAGGAGTAAAAGACAATGGCAGAATTGCAGGTGTCGAATCTGATGAGGAATATTACATGATTGAGGCAGCAGCTAAAATTCATTGCAAACCACAGGTTCCGTTCGAAACCAGAAAATGGGAAGTTGAAGGTAAAACTGTTCTTGAAATCATTATTCCAAAAAGTAATAAACGTCCACACCGTGCTCCTGATAAAGACGGTAAACCCAGAGCATATGTACGTGTTAAGGATCAAAACATTATGGCCAACCGAATTTTATTGGAGGTTTGGCAAAAAGAGAAAGAAGGAAGTGGGGGCATGTTAAAAATCAAATATGCCGAGAGTAAACTTCTATCTTATCTTGAAATTCATGGTTATATCACCTTCTCTAGGTTTTGCGGAATGGCTCGCATCAGTCCTCGAAAAGCAGAAAAAATCCTGATAAATCTCATTCACATGAAGGTGCTTGTAATGGACATCACCGAGAAACAGATTTTTTACAAAATGAATCCAAATCCTGTTTCTCCTGAAATGACTCAGCAGGAACTTCCTGATGATTTTTAATTCTTAGATTTTAACGCATCGTAAAAAACCTGTTGTATCGTAGGTCTGATATTCTTTTGATAAAGTAGTCTGTTATCCCTTGTTGGATAAACTCTATTCGACAAGAATATATATAACATTTTATATTGGGGATCCATCCAAACAAAAGTGCCGGTAAAACCACTGTGTCCGAAACTGGCAGCACTTACTCCCGGTGCTGGGTAAGATTGATCAATGGATAAAGTATCATTACCAAAAATTGGTTTATCAAAGCCCAGTCCTCTTCTGTTTTCATTTTCGGGATACTGAACGCTACTGAATTGTTTCATAACATCAGCACTTAGGTATCGTATACCCCCATATTCTCCATTCTGAAGATACATCTGCATCAGTTTTGCCAAATCATGAACAGAAGCAAATAAACCTGCATTTCCTGAAACACCACCCATTACCGCAGCTGCTTCATCGTGAACCCATCCTTTAACCAATTTATGTCGATAATTATTATCTATCTCAGTAGGAAGAATTCTGCAGGTATCCATCTTTGAAAGAGGCAGGTAGCAAAGTGATGATGCTCCCAGAGGCTTATAAAACTGACTATAAAGATATTCTTCGTAGTTGTGATCAAAAAGATTGGTTAAAAGTTCAGGATAAATAATAAAAGATAATCCACTGTATGTGTATTTATGTTCATTTAACAAAGGTGACTTACGTATTTCTTTATAAATCTTCTTTTTAAAAGATGTTTTCAGGAACACATCATTATCTATCTGCAACGAAAACCTATCTGAAAAATGATCATCGTAAAAACGACTATTATAAACACCATTCTTTAAGGTGAAAGGATAATAGTTGATATAAGGTGTTAAAGCTGCCTGATGAGCCAATACTTCTTTGAAGATCAGCCCCTCCTTATTTGACCTGTGAAAAAGCTTTTTGTGCCAGTCAGGCCAATAGGTTGAGAAAGGCTTTTCCAAATCAATCAGTCCTTCATCCACTCCCTTCATAATAAGAGGTAATGGCCCAGATATTTTGGTAACAGATGCCAAATCATACACATCATGTTCCTGAACAGGAAAGATACTGTCATAAGTATGAAAACCATAACATTTATTGAATATCACCTTACCATCAATGGCAACAAAAACCCTACAGCCAGGAAATGCTTTCATCGCTAATCCTGCATTCACAACCGAATCAACCTTTGCTGTAATAAAGTGAGAATCTAAATCAAACTCTTCAGGTTGTGTATAAGATAATCTGTTTAATGATTCAATTGTCAGTCCATAACCTGCTTTGTACTTTTCACTAATACTAACCGGTAAAGTTCCATTGGCTTCAATAGCTCCAAATAAAAGCTGAGTTATCCAATCTCTGGTAATAGTATTGTTTTCATAAGTTAAAATGATACTTTCTGCGTTATCAAAATTTTCAATTTCAGCCAATTGATATGGGTTTCCCTGGTAAACCAAAATACAATTTTCCTTAAGCAAAAGCTGATCTATTTGTTGCTGATACTTTTTGTAAACCTTATTGTCGGGAATTATCAATATCGTAGACGCATTATCTAATAAATCAATATTACTATTAGCACCATCTATTATTTCAACATCCAGATACCTTAAAAAATTGTTTTTCCATCCTTCAGCTTTATCAAAACAAACTACTGAAATCGGTTTTCCATCCAATTTTTTAAATGGAATACCAGCTTCATTCTTAAGAACTGTTATGGCTTCTTTATATAACCTTGATTTCAAATAATCAGCTCTTGAATGGTCTTTACAAAAAGTAAAGGAATCTGGTCTGACTTTACTAAGACCACAATCATATTTTGCCAGTAAAGCTTTCTTACATTTCTCTTCGATAGTCTTTTGAGATAATTTACCTGATTGAAGAGCCTTTTTTATAGTTTCGATTGATTTCTTCAGATCAGGACTAAATTCAATTATATCGTTTCCAGCTATTAAAGCCTGTAATTCATTTTCACCAACACTTGAATAGTCTGATACGCCTTTCATATTCATAGCATCAGTAATAACAAGCCCTTTAAATCCCATTTGGGTCTGTAACAAATCAGTTGTAATAGATTTTGATAAACTTGACTGTAACTGTTTATTTTCCTCCAAGGATGTAACAGCTAAATGAGCAGTCATAACACCCTTAATCCCCTTTTCAATAACATACTGGAAAGGCACTAACTCAATACTGTCCAATCGCTCTTTTGAGTGCGATATAACCGGTAAGGTAAGATGCGAATCTTTATTTGTATCTCCATGTCCCGGAAAATGTTTGGCAACAGCCAGAATACCGGCATCTTGCAAGCCCTTTGCATAAGCCCATGATTTAAGGGCAACATTTAGCGGGTCTTCTCCAAATGATCGTTTACCAATTACAGGATTATCCGGATTATTATTAACATCAACCACAGGAGCCAGATTTACATTAATGCCCATTTGTCTCATCTGGCAACCTATTTCCCAACCCATTTTATAAATCAAACTATCATTTTGAATAGCACCTAATGTCATTTGATAAGGAAATGAATTTGCATCCTTTAAACGCATACCTAAACCCCACTCCCCATCTATTGCCACAATTAATGGCACTTCTGATACATTATTTAAACGGTTAATCAGATCTATAACTTCAGAGGATTGACTCTCAAAAAATATGATTCCTCCCGGTTTAGTTTCTCTAATTAGGTTCTCATTTCTCAATATAGCATTCTCATCAGCAGTATTTTCAACGGCTATCCAAAACAATTGTGCTATTTGCTCATCAACAGACAATGTTTGATAAATACTATCTACCCATTGCTTTGCAGTTTCGTCTACATAAAACGGAAAATTAGATTGAGCAGTAATATTGATCGGTAATATAAGTACCAGAAGAAATTTTATAATAGATTTCATACAATGTTTATCATGGATATAACAAATACTTTTGTCTTAAAATAGCATAGTTGTTTAATTCATCATGCCAGCTTTCTTTAATCTGTTCTTCCGACCATCCGTCCTTTATTTTTTTTAAAAGCGTATCATTGCCGGCAAGAAGATTAAACCATTTAACCCTGTCGATTAAAGTATCTGCAGGAATACATTTATTCATAAAATCAACAAAGTACTTAAGTGTAAACTGATGACTTAATGGTTCCTGTCTGAGATCAACTCCATAACATAATTGATCCTGTTGTGGCGGATATTTTGACATTCCGTCAATGGATACAGGAGTAAATGTAAAATCTCCCATACAGGAATCAGGATAACCAATCACCTGAAACGGCATATAGGTGCCACGTCCAACACTGATTGTTGTTGCTTCGAAAAAGCATAAGGAAGGATATAATCTAATTGATATATCATTGGGTAAATTGGGCGAAGGTTTAACTGGTAAGGAATAAAAAGTATCATGGCTATAATGCTGCATTGGAATTACCGTCAACCTAGTCTTCAGGCTATCCGTTAACCAATACTCATCATTTATCATTTTTGCCAATTCACCAACCGTGAGACCATGCACCACAGGTATTGGATGCATCCCAACAAATGATTGAAATTTCTTTTGTAAAACCGGACCATTAAAATAGTCGCCATTCGGATTTGGGCGATCCAACACAATCATTTGCACATTATTTTCAGCACATGCCTCCATCATGTAATGCATCGAAGAAATATAAGTGTAAAAGCGAACGCCTACATCCTGGATATCAAAAACAATAGCATCTAACCCTGCCATCGTCTCCTTAGAAGGCTTCTTACTTTTACCATACATCGAAACAATTGGAATTCCTGTTTTTATATCTACATCACTTTTAATCAACTCACCGGCATCAGCATTTCCTCTGAAACCATGTTCGGGAGCAAATACTTTTTGAACATCAATATTTTGTGCTAATAAAGTATCAAGCAAATGTGTCGAATTGACAAGTGAAGTATGATTAACCAATAATCCAACTTTCTTATCTTTTAACAATGGTAAGTAGGATTCAAATTGCTCAGCACCTAATATAATCTGTGATTTTTCGGTCTGTGCAGAACACGATGAAATAAAAATAGCCAAAAGGATACACAACAGGAGACGAATGGTCATTTGATTTTTTATTTAAAAATAAAAAAAACGGAGCAAATTGCCCCGTTTTATTTTTTAAGCTTGTCCGGTTGGTCCAAAATTCATTGGCATCACAGGCCCTCCGTCAGGTCCCTGTGGTACCGATTGCTTAATCGGACCATGAATCGACTCATAACGTTTTATGTTGTCATTCAATGCATTCATCAAACGTTTAGCATGCTCAGGTGTTATGATAACACGCGATTTCACCTGTGCTTTGGGCACACCTGGCATAACTCTCACAAAATCGAGCACAAACTCCGAAGGTGAATGGGTAATAACAGCAAGGTTAGAATAAACACCTTGTGCAACATCTTCCTTAAGCTCGATATTCAACTGATTCTGATTCTTCTTATCTTCCATAGCTATATTTTTTCAAAAAAGGGGAAGTCACTAACGTGCTCCCCCTCTCTCCTTATCTCAAAATAAATTATTTAGTCTTGATTTTCTTCAACCACTTCTTTACCTACCAAGCGGTCAAATTCTTCACGTGATCCTACAACCACCTTGTTATATGAACGCACACCTGTACCGGCAGGAATCAAGTGACCACAGATCACATTTTCCTTCAATCCTTCAAGTCTGTCGACTTTACCCTGGATTGCAGCTTCATTTAACACTTTGGTTGTTTCCTGGAAGGATGCAGCTGACATGAAGCTCTTAGTTTGAAGTGCAGCACGGGTGATACCCTGTAATACCTGACTTGATGTAGCAGGAATTGCTTCACGAGCAGTTACCAGTTTCAAGTCACGACGCTTCAACTGAGAGTTCTCATCACGCAAACGACGGGCAGTAATGATCATACCTGGCTTCAATGTTTGTGAATCACCAGAATCTTCAATTACTTTTTTACCCCAGATATTGTCGTTCTCTTCCATGAACTCAATCTTATCAACGATTTGCTTTTCAAGGAATTTAGTATCTCCCGGATCATCGATATCTACCTTACGCATCATCTGACGTACGATAATTTCGAAGTGCTTATCATTGATTTTTACACCCTGTAGACGGTATACATCCTGAACTTCGTTCACAATATATTCCTGAACAGCAGTAGGACCTTTAATACTCAAGATATCTGATGGAGTAGTTGCTCCGTCAGAAAGAGGTGTACCTGCACGAACATAGTCATTCTCCTGAACAAGGATCTGCTTAGAAAGTGATACTAGATACTTCTTCACTTCACCTATTTTAGAAGTTACCATGATTTCGCGGTTACCACGCTTGATCTTACCAAACGTTACCTCTCCATCAACTTCAGATACTACTGCAGGGTTACTTGGGTTACGAGCTTCGAACAATTCAGTTACCCTTGGAAGACCACCGGTGATATCACCAGCCTTACCAACAGCACGAGGAATCTTAGCTAATATTTGACCCATTTTCACTTCATCACCTTCATCAACAGAAAGGTGAGCTCCTACAGGTAAGTTATATGTTTTTAAGATCTCACCATCGGCACTTAAGATACGCAATGATGGGTTCTTGGTCTTATCACGGGTTTCAGTGATTACTTTTTCGCGGAAACCAGTTTGTTCATCCGATTCCTCTTTGTAAGTAACACCATCAATCATATTTTCGAAAGAAACTTTACCGCTTTTTTCAGTAATGATCAATGCGTTATATGGGTCCCATTCACAAATCACATCGCCTTTCTTAATTTCAGCTCCGTTCTTAATGTGAAGTTTAGCACCATAAGGAATTGGGTGCGTAGTTAAGGCAATATTGGTATTCTTGTCGATAATACGCAATTCAGCCAAACGACCGATCACCACATCCACTTCAGTTCCTTCTTCAGAAGTTGATGGTACAGTACGTAACTCTTCAATTTCAACAACACCATCGTACTTAGCGTTGATACTGTTTTCTGAAGTAATGTTACCTGCAGTACCCCCTACGTGGAATGTACGAAGTGTCAACTGTGTACCCGGTTCACCGATTGACTGTGCAGCAATTACACCAACCGATTCACCCATTTGAACCATACGGCCTGTTGCAAGGTTACGTCCGTAACACTTAGCACAAACACCTTGTTTTGATTCACAAGTCAGTACAGAACGAATTTCAACACGCTCAATTGGTGAGTCCTCAATCAATTTAGCCTGATCTTCAACAATCTCTTCACCAGCTGTTACCAGTTTTTCACCGGTACTTGGGTGATAAATATCGTGAACAGAAACACGTCCAAGAATACGCTCGTATAGTGAAGCAACAACTTCTTCGTTATTTTTGATGTCAGTTGCTGTTAAACCTCTTAACGTACCACAATCTTCTTCCAGAATAACCACATCCTGAGATACATCAACCAAACGACGAGTAAGGTATCCCGCATCCGCAGTTTTAAGAGCTGTATCCGCCAAACCTTTACGAGCACCGTGAGTAGAGATAAAGTACTCTAATACCGACAGTCCTTCTTTAAAGTTCGAAAGAATTGGGTTCTCAATAATCTGACCTCCTTCAGCACCTGATTTCTGAGGTTTTGCCATCAGACCCCTCATACCTGACAACTGACGAATCTGTTCCTTAGAACCCCTCGCACCTGAGTCAAGCATCATGTATACTGAGTTGAAACCTTGTCTGTCAGAACTCAACTGATTCATTAACGTTTGAGTCAATCGAGCGTTAACATGCGTCCAGATATCGATAATCTGGTTGTAACGTTCGTTGTTGGTAATGAAACCCATGTTATAGTTATTCATTACTTCTTCAACTTCATCATACCCTTCCTGAACGAGAGTTTCTTTTTCAGCAGGAATAATTACGTCACCCAGGTTAAACGACAGACCACCTTCGAATGCCATACGGTATCCAAGGTTTTTAATATCATCAAGGAAAGCAGCAGTACGTGGTGTACCACAAACTTTATGAACGTCACCAATAATATCACGCAACGCTTTCTTAGTTAATACCTTATTGATATATCCTGCCTTAGAAGGAACAAACTCATTAAATAAGATTCGTCCAACTGTAGTTTCGATTATTGTTTTAACAATCTCACCTTCAGCATTTAAATCATTAGTTTTAACTTTTACGATTGCATGTAAGTCAACACGTTTTTCGTTAAAGGCAATTTTAGTCTCCTCTGGTGAATAGAAAATCAATCCTTCACCTTTGGCACCTTCACGAGCTTTGGTCATATAATATAGACCCAAAACCATATCCTGAGAAGGTACAGTAATAGGCGCACCGTTAGCAGGGTTCAAAATATTTTGAGAACCTAACATCAACATTTGAGCTTCCAAAATTGCAGCATTACCTAATGGTAAGTGAACCGCCATTTGGTCACCGTCAAAGTCGGCGTTAAATGCAGAACAAGCAAGTGGGTGTAACTGAATTGCTTTACCTTCGATCATTTTAGGCTGGAATGCCTGAATACCTAAACGGTGAAGCGTAGGGGCACGGTTTAATAATACCGGGTGACCTTTCATTACATTTTCCAAAATATCCCATACTACAGGATCTTTACGGTCAACAATTTTCTTAGCTGATTTAACCGTTTTTACTACCCCACGCTCAATAAGCTTACGGATAACAAATGGTTTAAACAGCTCAGCTGCCATATCTTTTGGAATACCACACTCATGCATGTTTAGCTCAGGACCTACAACAATTACAGAACGAGCTGAGTAGTCAACACGCTTACCCAATAAGTTCTGACGGAAACGTCCTTGCTTACCTTTCAAACTATCACTTAATGATTTTAAAGGACGGTTTGAATCAGTTTTAACAGCATTTGATTTACGTGAGTTATCGAACAATGAATCCACAGCTTCCTGTAACATACGTTTTTCGTTACGTAAGATTACTTCCGGAGCTTTGATTTCAATTAATCGCTTCAAACGATTGTTACGGATAATCACACGGCGATACAAGTCGTTAAGGTCGGAAGTAGCAAAACGACCACCATCCAATGGTACCAAAGGACGCAATTCTGGTGGAATAACAGGAACTACTTTCACAATCATCCATTCAGGACGGTTGATCCCTTGCGACTCACGGAAAGATTCAACAACCTGAAGACGCTTTAATGCCTCGTTCTTACGCTGCTGTGATGTTTCAGTGCTCGCTTTATGACGTAAGTCATAAGATAATGAATCCAAATCAATGCGGCCTAACAACATATGTAATGCATCGGCACCCATTTTTGCAATGAATTTGTTTGGATCATCATCATCCAAATGCTGATTATCTTTTGGAAGAGTTTCAAGAATATCAAGATATTCCTCTTCTGTTAAGAAATCCATTTTATTAATACCATCTTCTGCTTTTACACCAGCGTTAATTACAACGTAACGCTCGTAATAAATGATAGTATCCAATTTTTTGGTTGGTAATCCAAGTAAATAACCAATTTTATTAGGTAATGACTTGAAATACCAGATATGTGCAACAGGAACCACCAATGAGATATGTCCCATTCTCTCGCGACGAACTTTCTTCTCGGTTACTTCAACACCACATCGGTCGCAGACGATACCTCGGTACCTGATACGCTTATATTTACCACAGTGACATTCATAATCCTTTACAGGACCGAAAATTCTTTCACAGAATAATCCGTCACGCTCAGGCTTGTATGTACGGTAGTTGATAGTTTCAGGCTTAAGCACCTCACCACTCGACATCTCCAGAATTTCTTCCGGTGAAGCCAAGCCAATAGTGATCTTATTGAAACTAGTCTTTGTTTTCTGATCTCTTCTAAATGCCATATAGCGTAGAGTATTTGAAAATTATAAATATGGATATAAAGAGAACGGTGCAAGCACCATCCTCTTCGATCAGATTATTAATCTAAGTTCACACTTAGTCCGAGACCGCGCATTTCATGAAGCAATACATTCAATGATTCTGGGATACCTGCCTGTGGTAGTGCATCACCTTTCACAATAGCTTCATAAGCTTTAGCTCGTCCTATTACATCATCAGACTTAACAGTTAAGATCTCCTGAAGGATATTAGCCGCACCAAATGCTTCTAATGCCCATACCTCCATCTCACCAAAACGCTGACCACCAAACTGTGCTTTACCACCTAATGGCTGTTGCGTAATTAATGAGTAAGGACCAATCGATCTGGCGTGCATCTTGTCTTCAACCATGTGGCCCAGTTTCAGCATGTAAATCACACCTACTGTAGCCGGCTGATGGAAACGCTCACCTGTTCCGCCATCATACAAATATGTACGACCATAACGAGGAACACCTGCTTTATCAGTCCAACCGTTCAAATCATCCATTTTAGCACCATCGAAGATAGGAGTAGCAAATTTCACTCCCAGGTTCTTACCGGCCCAACCAAGAACAGTTTCGTAGATCTGTCCAAGGTTCATCCTTGAAGGTACACCTAATGGGTTCAAAACGATATCAACTGGCGTACCGTCTTCAAGGAAAGGCATATCTTCAGCACGTACAATACGTGATACAATACCTTTGTTACCGTGACGACCTGCCATTTTATCACCTACCGTAATCTTACGTTTTTTAGCAATATATACTTTTGCCAACTGTACAATACCTGCAGGAAGCTCATCACCAATAGTAACATTGTACTTCTGGCGCTTTTCAACTGCTTCCAACTCTTTGTACTTCATACGATAGTTGTGAATAACCTTTGAAATAAGATCATTCTTATCTTTGTCTGTTGTCCAGTCATTTGGATTAACATTCAAATAATCAATGTCGTTAAGGATTTTTTGAGTGAACTTAGTACCTTTTGATACGATATCCACTTCTAAATAATCTTTAACTCCCTGAGAAGTCTTACCGTTTAATTGAACAAATAATTTATCGATCAATCTTCCTTTAAGCTCCTCAGCTGATCTTGCGAAATCCTCATCAATTTTAGCAATCATGCTCTTTTCAGAAGAACGTGACTTACGATCCTTGATGTTACGAGAGAACAACTTCTTATCAATAACCACACCTTTCAATGATGGAGAAGCTTTTAATGATGCATCTTTAACATCACCAGCTTTCTCACCGAAGATAGCGCGTAATAGTTTTTCTTCAGGAGTTGGATCACTTTCACCCTTTGGAGTAATCTTACCAATTAAGATATCACCTGGCTTAACATGAGCTCCAATTCGAATCAAACCATTCTCATCTAAATCCTTGGTAGCTTCTTCACTAACATTAGGAATATCGGAAGTTAATTCTTCCAATCCACGTTTAGTATCACGAACTTCCAATGAATATTCATCAATGTGAATAGAAGTAAAGATGTCATCACGAACAACTTTTTCGGAAATAACGATCGCATCCTCAAAGTTATACCCTTTCCAAGGCATAAATGCAACTTTAAGGTTACGTCCTAATCCAAGTTCTCCTTTTTCTGTAGAATAACCATCAGTCAGGATCTGACCTTTAGAAACTCTTTGGCCTTTAGTAACCAAAGGCTTAACATCTATACTTGTATTTTGGTTCGTTTTCTGATATTTTAACAAACGGTAACGCTTAGTTTCGCCATCGAAGCTTACAAAACGTTCATCATCTGTTTGATCATAACGAATAACAATCTCATCAGCATCAACATACTCAACAACACCTTCGCCTTCAGCAACGACGTGAGTACGTGAATCCTGTATCAATTTACCTTCTAATCCGGTTCCAACAATTGGTGACTCAGGACGCATCAAAGGTACGGCCTGGCGCATCATGTTAGATCCCATCAAAGCACGGTTCGCATCATCATGCTCAAGGAAAGGAATTAATGAAGCTGCAACAGACGCAATCTGGTTTGGTGCAACATCCATCATATGTACTTCACCTGGTTCTACAACAGGGAAGTCACCTTCTTCACGAGCTTTTACTCTGTCGTTAACAAATTTACCGTCATCATGTAACGGAGCATTTGCCTGAGCAATGATTTTTTCCTCTTCTTCTTCGGCTGTTAAATAAGATACACCTTCATTAGATAAATCTACTTGTCCGTTTTCTACCTTACGGTAAGGAGTTTCAATAAATCCAAGATCATTTATCTTAGCATAAACACATAAAGAAGAAATCAAACCGATGTTTGGACCTTCAGGTGTTTCAATCGGACACAAACGACCATAGTGAGTATAGTGTACGTCACGAACCTCGAAACCTGCACGTTCACGTGATAAACCACCTGGACCCAATGCTGACATACGACGTTTGTGTGTAATCTCAGCCAATGGGTTTGTTTGATCCATAAACTGTGACAAAGCGTTTGTTCCAAAGAAACTATTAATAACAGAAGACAATGTCTTACTGTTAATCAAGTCAATAGGAGTAAACACCTCATTGTCGCGTACGTTCATACGCTCACGAATAGTACGGGCCATACGTGCCAAACCAACACCGAACTGATTTGCCATTTGTTCACCAACGGTTCTTACACGACGGTTACTTAAGTGGTCAATATCATCAACATCAGTTTTTGAGTTGATCAACTGGATTAAGTGCTTGATAATCGCAATGATATCTTCGCGAGTCAATACTTTATTTTCCCAGTCGGTATTTAGATTTAATTTCTTGTTTAGTCGATAACGACCTACATCTCCTAAGTCATAACGCTTGTCGGAGAAGAACAATTTGTCGATAACATCACGAGCCGTTGCCTCATCAGGTGGCTCAGCATTTCTTAATTGTCGATAGATATGAACTACTGCCTCTTTTTCAGAGTTACAAGGGTCCTTCTGAAGAGTATTATAAATAATTGCAAAATCGGAAAGGTTTTGGTTTTCCTTGTGCAATAGAATTGTTTTAGTACCAGAGTCAATAATTTCATCTACGTGCTCATCGGTAAGAACTGTTTCACGATCGATGATAACTTCGTTACGTTCGATTGAAACAACTTCACCTGTATCTTCATCTACGAAATCTTCAATCCATGATTTAAGAACACGGGCAGCCAATTTGCGGCCAACCACTTTCTTAAGGCTTGATTTATTGACTTTAATTTCATCGGCAAGGTCGAAGATTTCAAGAATATCCTTGTCTCCTTCATAACCAATTGCTCTTAACAACGTAGTTACCGGAAGCTTTTTCTTACGGTCGATGTAAGCATACATCACGCTGTTTATATCGGTAGCAAATTCAATCCATGATCCTTTAAATGGAATGATACGAGCTGAATACAACTTAGTACCATTGGCATGAACGCTTTGTCCGAAGAATACACCAGGAGAACGGTGCAACTGACTAACTACAACACGCTCTGCTCCATTTATGATAAAGCTACCTTTATCGGTCATGTAAGGAATTGTGCCCAAATATACATCTTGTACCACCGTATCAAAATCCTCGTGCTCAGGATCGGTACAGTACAACTTTAATTTGGCTTTTAGAGGCACACTAAACGTTAAACCTCTTTCTATGCACTCTGAGATGCTATATCGTGGTGGATCGATTGAGAAATCAAGAAACTCCAGAACGAAGTTGTTTCTTGTATCCGTAATGGGGAAATTCTCATTGAAAACCTGATATAACCCCTCCAATTTCCGCTCTTCTGGGGTAGAACCCATTTGGAAGAATTCGCGGAAAGATTTTAATTGAACTTCCAGTAAGTCAGGATAATCCAGCTTATTCTTAATGGAAGCAAAACTAATCCTTTCGGTAGTATTTGGAGTCATCTATCAACAAATTTATTGAACCTAAAATATTAAAGCACAAAAAGGTTTAGGAGACCCGTTGCCGGGTTTCCTAAACCGAAATCCTTATATAGGAATTTAAATTACTTAAGTTCAACTTCTGCTCCTGCCTCTTCTAATTGAGATTTTAATGCTTCAGCTTCTTCTTTAGTTACTTTTTCCTTTAATGGAGCTGGTGCTTTGTCAACTAATTCTTTAGCTTCTTTCAGACCAACGCCAGTCATTTCTTTAACTAACTTAACGATAGCTAATTTAGAACCACCTGCAGACTTCAAAATTACGTCAAACTCAGTTTGCTCAGCAGCAGCAGCTTCGCCACCAGCAGCAGGAGCAGCTACAGCAACAGCAGCAGCAGCAGGTTCGATACCATATTCTTCTTTTAAAACTTCAGCTAGTTCGTTAACTTCTTTAACAGTCAAATTTACTAATTCTTCTGCAAGCTTTTTGATATCAGCCATTTTTCTATTTATTAAATATTGTTTTTACTTTAATTATTCTTTTTCTCCTAGTGTTTTTAAAATTCCGTGAATAGTCGATCCACCTGATTGAAGGGCAGAAACAACGTTCTTCATCGGAGACTGTAGCAATGCAATAACATCTGCAATAACTTCTTCTTTTGACTTGATGTTACACAATGCTTCAAGTTGATTTTCGCCAATATATAGCGACTGTTCTACATAAGCACTTTTAAGCGTAGGCTTAGCATTTGCTTTAGAGAAATCTTTAATCAACTTAGCAGGAACGTTACCTGTGTTGGAGAATAAAACAGCAGTTGTTCCTTTAAATGTTGCGTACATTTCTTCGAATTCACCTTCAATTTGTTCCAAAGCTTTTTGTAAAAGGGTGTTTTTAACCATCACCATTTTTACATCTTTTTTGAAACACTCACGACGCAGGTTGCTACTTTTTTCAGCATTTAATCCTGCTGCGTCAGTTACATAAAAGTGACTATACTCATTAATACTCGCAACAATATCATTGATGACCGTATTTTTATCTTCTTTTCTCATGATTCCTTCTTCTTTTTAAAGATTAAACATTAAGCATCAACCGATTTAGGTTCAATGCGAAGACCCGGACTCATGGTGCTAGAAAGACCAATACTCTTAACGTAAGTTCCTTTAGCCGCGCTAGGCTTAAGTTTCATGATAGTGTTCATGAATTCTTTTACGTTATCAACGATTTTATCTTCACTAAACGATACCTTACCAACAGATGTGTGAACAATACCGTAACGGTCTACTTTAAAGTCGATTTTACCGGCTTTAACTTCTTGTACCGCTTTAGCAATGTCCATGGTTACAGTACCACTCTTAGGGTTTGGCATTAAGCCACGAGGACCTAAAATACGCCCTAGAGCACCTACCTTCGCCATTACACTTGGCATGGTTATAATCACGTCCACATCAGTCCAACCACCTTTGATTTTCTCAATGTATTCGTCTAGTCCAACATAATCGGCGCCTGCTGCCTTTGCTTCTTCGTCTTTATCAGGAGTACATAACACTAAAACACGTGTTTCTTTTCCTGTTCCGTGAGGCAAAGTCACAACACCTCTTACCATCTGGTTCGCTTTACGTGGATCAACACCTAAGCGAACATCGATATCAACCGAAGCGTCGAATTTGGTAGTGGTTACTTCCTTAACCAATTTCGCAGCTTCCTCAAGAGTATAAAGTTTTGAGGCATCGATTTTTTCTAACGCTAACTTTTTATTTTTTGTTAGTTTTGTCATTTTCGCAAAAAGGTGTTAATTAGTTACTACCAGGGAATTCTCCCGATACGGTTACTCCCATACTTCTGGCGGTACCGGCGATCATCCTCATTGCAGATTCAACTGTAAAACAATTCAAGTCAGCCATTTTATCTTCGGCGATAGCTTTCACCTGATCCCAGGTAATAGAACCAACTTTCTTACGGTTAGGTTCTGGTGAACCCCCTTTAAGTTTAGCCGCTTCCATAATTTGAACAGCTGCCGGTGGTGTTTTAATAACAAATTCAAAAGATTTGTCTTTATACACCGAGATAACCACAGGTAAAACTTTACCAGCTTTTTCCTGTGTTCTGGCATTGAATTGCTTGCAGAATTCCATAATGTTCACCCCTTTGGCACCTAACGCAGGACCAACCGGAGGTGAAGGATTAGCTGCACCACCTTTTATCTGAAGTTTGATAAAAGCTTCTACTTCTTTAGCCATTGTAGCAATTCGTATTTATTTATTAAAATATAGATAATTAAAGATGTCACTTGCAGTATGCAAACATTACGTTTACATGGAAGCTTGTTTCTACTAAGTAACTACTCTTTTTCTACCTGCATAAAACTTAATTCCAGTGGTGTTTTTCTTCCGAAAATTTTCACCATTACTTTTAGCTTCTTCTTTTCTTCGTTAACCTCTTCGATTAAACCATTGAATCCACTAAAAGGACCATCTATTACTTTTACTGTTTCACCAACAAAGTATGGTACATTGATTTCTTCATCAGTCTCATTCAGTTCATCAACCTTACCTAAAATACGGTTTACTTCAGATTGACGCAACGGAATAGGGTTTGAATCATTGTCACCCAGGAAACCAATAACATTGGGTATATTTCGAAGAATATGTGGAATCTCTCCTACCATAGCTGCTTCTACCAAAACATAACCTGGCAAATAAGGACGTTCCTTACTTACTTTTTTTCCATTACGAATTTGATATACTTTCTCGGTAGGTATCAGAACCTGACTCACATAGTCAGTAAGTTTCAAGCCAGCAATCTCGCTTTCAACATATTCTTTAACCTTCTTTTCTTTTCCTCCGATTGCACGGAGAACATACCATTTTTTTTCGACTTCGGCCATTTATTAAAGTCCTCTATATGATGATTAGTAAAGTCGTCTGTAAATCCAATCAATACCATTATCAAAAGCAGAATCCATGCCAAAGATAATTGCAGCAATAATTAAGGAAGCTACCATAACAACAATTGCACTGTTTGTTAGTTCCGACCAAGTTGGCCATGACGTCTTATTGATCAATTCATTATGAACGTCTTTAAAATATGCTGTTAGTTTACTCATAATATTGTTTCATTAATGTGCCGGTTTCATAACTTCCTGTCCTGAAACCGGCTTTTTGTGCACGGGAGGAGCGACTCGAACGCCCGACACCTGGTTTTGGAGACCAGTGCTCTACCAACTGAGCTACACCCGTAAAAGAACCGGAAACTTTCGTTTCCGGTTTTATATGCTAATCAATGATTAGTCAAGAATTTCAGTTACCTGACCAGCACCAACTGTACGTCCACCTTCGCGGATAGCGAAACGAAGACCTTGGTTCAATGCTACTGGGTAGATCAAATCTACAGTGATAGTTACGTTATCACCAGGCATTACCATTTCAGTTCCTTCTGGAAGAGTGATCTCACCAGTTACGTCTAATGTACGTAAGTAGAACTGTGGACGGTATTTGTTATGGAATGGAGTGTGACGACCACCTTCTTCTTTTTTCAATACATAGATCTCACCTTTAAATTTAGAGTGAGGATTGATTGAACCTGGCTTAGCCAATACCATACCACGCTTAATTTCTTTTTTGTCGATACCACGCATCAATAAACCTACGTTATCTCCAGCTTCACCTGTATCCAAAATCTTACGGAACATTTCTACTCCAGTACATACAGTTTTCTTACCTTCTGCACCAAGACCAATGATCTGCATTTCTTCACCAGTTTTGATAACACCAGTTTCGATACGACCAGTTGCTACAGTACCACGACCAGTAATAGAGAATACGTCTTCAACAGGCATCAAGAATGGTTTTTCAACGTCACGTGGAGGAAGTGGAATCCACTCATCTACAGCGTTCATCAATTCCATTACTTTTTCAACCCACTCTGGCTCACCATTTAATGCACCTAGAGCAGAACCCATGATTACTGGAGAATCATCACCTTCAAACTCGTAGAAGCTTAATAGGTCACGAACTTCCATTTCAACAAGTTCTAATAATTCTTCATCGTCAACCATGTCAACTTTATTCAAGAAAACAACGATTTTAGGAACGTTTACCTGACGACAAAGTAGGATGTGCTCGCGAGTTTGAGGCATAGGACCGTCAGTAGCTGCACATACAAGAATTGCACCGTCCATCTGAGCAGCACCAGTAACCATGTTCTTTACGTAGTCAGCGTGACCTGGACAGTCAACGTGTGCGTAGTGACGGTTCTCAGTTTGATACTCAACGTGAGCAGTGTTAATAGTAATACCCCTTTCTTTTTCTTCAGGAGCGTTATCAATTTGGTCGAAGTTCTTCGCATCACAAAATCCTTTTTCAGACAATACTTTTGTAATTGCTGCAGTCAAGGTAGTTTTACCGTGGTCAACGTGACCGATGGTACCGATATTAACGTGAGGCTTCGTCCTTTGAAATGTTTCTTTAGCCATAACTCGAAATATTAGACAATTAGATATAAATTGAATCTTAAACTAACTCTATTTTTTTGCATTGTCAATAAAATTAATCCACAATACAAAAAGGAATTTGTTCTTATCACTAAAAGTGAGCGGAAGACGGGGCTCAAACCCGCGACCCTCAGCTTGGAAGGCTGATGCTCTATCAACTGAGCTACTTCCGCATAAGAATCTATAATTCCATTAGTGGGGAGAGCAGGATTCGAACCTACGAAGTCGTACGACAGCGGAGTTACAGTCCGCCCCAGTTGGCCACTTTGGTATCTCCCCAACATATATTATCAATACTTTTTTCTTAACTAAAAACCACGTTTGGTTTCTTTTTTTCATTTCAATAGGCCGATCACCTTAGTCAATCAGCCTATTAAGTTCATTTTCAAGCAGCACAGTACGTACTACCCTAAAAACGGTGTGCAAATGTATAATTTATTTTCAACAACACAAAAAAAACGCTTTTTTTTTTGGTTATTTGGCACGTACCTTTTCTTTCCATTTTATCAACTGTTTACGTAAAGCATCTACACATAAGTCAACGCCTTCTTCAAAAGTTTTGGTTTGCTTTTTTGCAAACAAATCTCCTCCGGGAACGTTCAGACTTATTTCTGATACTTTGTTCTCTGTTGAATCGGATTTATCCAACTTCAAAATCACCTCTGCTGATACAATACCATCAAAAAACTGATCCAACTTACTAACTTTTTGTTGGATAAACTCTTCCAATTGATCGGAAGCAGTAAAGCGTACAGATTGAATTGTAACATTCATATGCATTCCTCCTTCTTTTAGGCTCGCGGATGAGCCTGTTTATAAATAGAATTTAACTTCTCATAGGAATTGTGAGTATAAACCTCGGTAGCGGCTAAATTAGCATGCCCTAACAATTCCTTTATCGCATTTAAATCCGCACCTCTATTAAGCAAAGCTGTTGCAAATGAATGCCTAATAACATGCGGACTCTTTTTTGTGACCGTAGACACTTGACTAAGATAACGATTTACTACTCTATAAACCAACTTTTGATACACAGGATTTCCTTTATCTGTAAGAAAAAGCACTTTATTTTTTACATCAGGGAAAGTTTGGTTTCTCTTACTAATATAACTAATAAGTGACATTTTTAGTTCTCGGGTAATGGGTATTATTCTCTCTTTATTTCTCTTACCCAAAACCTTGATAACTTCATTGGAAAAATCAATTTGAGAGATCTTCAATTCAACCAATTCAGACAAACGCATTCCAGTGAAATAAAATAGGTCAATAATTACTTTATTTCGAAAACCGGAATAATCATTACCAAAATCAATTTGATCCAATAAAAAATCCATTTCGTTCTCCTTGACAAAAACAGGCAAACGTTTTGGAATTTTTGGAGTAGTAACTTTATCTGCAGGATTACTTTCCAACACTTCTTCACGAATCAAAAACCGGAATAAAACTTTAAGTGTTGAAATTTTTCTTGTGACCGTTCTGGCCTTGGTGCCCTCGTCGAGCATTTCAACCATCCACTGACGGATGATCTTAGGGGTAATTTGTTGCCAGCTGCTAATCCCTTTCTCCCGGATATAATCACAGAACTGACCAACATCATTTTTGTACGCAGTTAAGGTATGTACCGAACTACGTTTTTCAAATTCAAGATATTTATAGAATGAATCAATATTTTGCATCAACAGAGGGAGTCTTTTTATGCTCTAACGAATATACGAAAAAATCAGCAATAAACCGACGCCCTCCTACGCAAAAAATCTATTCAGCCTCGCGCTGCAATTGCTGAATGTATGCTGCTTTTTTAACTTGCTCTCTTCTAACAATTGAAGGCTTTGTGAACGCCTGACGTGATCTTAATTCACGCATAGTACCAGTCTTCTCAAATTTTCTTTTGAACTTCTTCAAGGCTCTTTCAATGTTTTCGCCTTCTTTAATTGGAATAACTATCATAACGCTTTCTTTAATTTTTTATTTAGGCTGCAAAAATACCTATTAAATCGCAAAAAATCAATCAAATCGGAAGCAATTACTTTGTACCTTGAAATTTTGCAGGTGCAAAGAAAAGGAAGTTTACTGATTACAACAAATTTTGAAGCTCTTTTTTAGCAGTTTTTAATACACTTTTATCAGTTATCTGTAAAATACTGACGAATCCTATTCTTGTCAGCCTTTGCAAAAGATTTCTGTTTAACGACATCTTCCAGATTTACAACTGATTCCTTCCTGGATTCGTAAATATCTTTAGCCATGTAAAAATCCATATATGGATGCTCCTTCATTCTTTTCAAACTGGCTT
The DNA here is from genome assembly GCF_963674565.1 of uncultured Carboxylicivirga sp. Classification (NCBI taxonomy): domain Bacteria; kingdom Pseudomonadati; phylum Bacteroidota; class Bacteroidia; order Marinilabiliales; family Marinilabiliaceae; genus Carboxylicivirga; species uncultured Carboxylicivirga sp. The sequence continues at coordinate 744,335 of NZ_OY771430.1, read as the reverse complement.
TATTAATGTTTATTTTCTTAACACATGACGTATCAATTAAAATATACTTTTGATTATCATTGATTACGATGGGTGATATTCCTTCAACTTCAGCCAGTTGATTAATTTCATAAAATCCTCCCAGGCGATTACGATAATAAACAATCCTTCTTGCCAACACTTTACCAATACCCTTTAGCAATGCCAATTCTGCAGTATCAGCTGAATTTAGTTCTATTTGAAACAGATCGACTTGAACCACATCTGTTCTTTTCCTGATTATCAATGTATCTTTTATTACAGTCCATTCGCTGAGGTTCCAGCTTTGCAAATCACCTAATGATATTCGCTGATTAAAATAAAATTGCTTTTTAATTTGAAGAATATCTTTTATAACGGTGCTATTCAGCTTCAACTTAATCAGATCTAATGAATCCTGAAGATTAAGATCAACTTTAAAATTGACTTTAGTAGAGTTATTCAAGTTATTAACAGAAGGCCTTTGATCAACATTAAATACAATATAAGCTTCGATGGTTTTTAAATGGACTGAATCCATTCCATAAATCTGGGCTAATTTTTCAATGTTATTAAACTTACCGCCTGCGTTTCTATATTTAATAAGATTATCAGAAGCATAATCAGAAAATCCCAACCTTAGCATATCACTTTTGGAAACATTGTTCGGATCAAAACTAAAATATTGAAGGGGCTCAGAGTCATCCTCTGATACAATGCCAGAATTGGATTTTTTAAGCTGATTAGCCCAGGCTTGTAACTCTTTGTCTACCTTCTCTTCTTTGAAGGCTGGTTTAATCCAGAGTAGACCTATAAGTATAACTAACAAAAAGAACAGACTCAAAACACCGGTCTGTTCACGTTTTGTTAATGTTAAAAAGTCGCGCCACATGATTTTACAGTTTTGAAAGCCTACCATCTTCAACTGTTCAACGTCACATCGGCCTACTTTAATTATCTATTACATTGAACAAATCAATGTCACAAATAGACATCGGAATAATACTTACAAACTAATTTACAATAAGATTATTACTTATTCAAGTAGGTGGCGACTTGCTCAATAATTCCGTACGCAGATACAATAAGAATAGCAATAGGTGCTACATATTTCAGAGAATAAAACATTAAATTTAAATACCAGATATTTTCATTATCTGAAGAAGCCAATGCTTTATGTACTTTCTTAATTCCATATCTCCAACCGATAAAAACAGCAATTAATGCCCCTCCAAAAGGCAAAAAGATGTTAGATGCAAAGAAATCAAGAGTGTCAAAGAAATTAAGGCCTAAAAACACCTCAGTATTGAGCATTCCTAATGATAAAGAACAAATTACTCCAACAAAAGCAATCGTTACAGTTGCCAAAATAGTTGCAATTGTTCTTCCAATCTTTAATTCTTCTGACAAAAATGCGACTACCACCTCTAGTATTGATATAGATGAAGTTAATGCTGCAATTGTTAATAGCACAAAAAATAAAACTGAGAATATTACACCTCCTGGCATCTGCAAAAACACATTCGGCAAGGTTTTAAACACCAAACCTGCACCCGCATCCGGTTCTAGATTAAATGCAAATACAGCTGGTAAGATTGCCAATCCAGCAAGAATTGCAATAATTGTATCTGCCATGGTAACCTGAACTGCTGTTTTTGCAAGATTATTATTATCATCAATATAGGATCCGTAGGTAATCAATGTTCCCATACCCAGACTCAATGAAAAGAATGCATGTCCTAATGCATTTAATACACCATGCCATGTTAATTTTGTAAAATCAGGATATAAAAAGAATTTAATTCCTTTCATAGCACCAGGTAAGGTAACCGAGCGAAAAACTAATATAATCAATATAACAACTAATAAAGGCATCAGAAATTTAGAAAACCTTTCAATACCTTTATGCACGCCCAATAATACTATTACTGCAGTTAATATCATAAAAGCTAGTTGCCATAAAACCGGCTTTACTGAACCTGAACTAAAATGATTGAAATGGTCTGAAATCTGGGCAGCATCCATACCAGTAAAAACTCCATTAGCTGACTCAAGCACATAATTCATTGCCCACCCTGCAACAACACCATAAAAGGACAATATTAAATATGCAGCACCAACACCAAAAAAACCTGTTACATACCAAGCTGATTTAGGTGCAAGCTTTCGAAAAGCACCAAATGCATTTCTTTTTGCCGTTCTACCAACTATAAATTCTGAAATCATCACAGGTAAACCTATAACGAGGATAAACCCTAAGTAAACAAACATAAATGCAGCTCCGCCATATTCTCCTGTGATGTATGGAAATTTCCAGATATTTCCTAAACCCACTGCCGAACCAGCAGCTGCAGCAATTACACCAAATTTTCCAGAAAAGCTATCTCGTTTCGTCACACTCATTTTAATAACAATCTATTGAATTTATAATTAGTATTATAAAAAAAGAGGCACAAGATACAAAACCCGCGCCTCTTTTATTATATGTTTCTACAAAATTTTATAAACGGTCGATACAGTTTAGATCTTCGAAAGCAACTTTCAAACGATCAACAAGAGTTACCTGACCAGCACGCAACCATACACGAGGATCGTAATACTTCTTATTTGGCTTATCGTCACCTTCTGGGTTACCAATCTGACCTTGTAGGTATGGACGGTTCTCAGCTTCAAACTTACGAACTCCATCCCATGTAGCCCACTGTGTATCAGTATCGATATTCATTTTAATAACACCATAGCTGATAGCTTCACGAATCTCTTCTAAAGTAGAACCAGAACCACCATGGAATACAAAGTTAACAGGCTTTTCTGCTGTATTGTATTTTTCCTGAATATACTTTTGAGAAGCATCCAGAATAGAAGGCTTCAAAACAACGTTACCTGGCTTATAAACACCGTGAACGTTACCAAATGAAGCAGCAATAGTGAAGTTTGGAGAAATCTTCAATAACTCTTCGTATGCAAAAGCAACTTCTTCTGGCTGAGTGTAAAGCAATGCATTGTCAACATCTGAGTTATCAACACCATCTTCTTCTCCTCCGGTAATACCTAACTCAATCTCAAGAGTCATTCCCATTTTGCTCATACGAGTCAAATACTCTTTACAGATTTCAATATTTTCCTCAAGAGGCTCTTCAGAAAGATCTAACATATGAGAGCTGAACAATGGCTTACCAGTTTCAGCAAAGTGCTTTTCACTTGCATCCAACAATCCGTCGATCCAAGGTAATAATTTCTTAGCAGCGTGATCGGTGTGCAAAATCACTGGTACACCATAAGCTTCAGCTAAAGTATGAACATGTTTTGCAGCAGAGATAGCTCCTAAAATCTGAGCTTGCTGACCTTCCATCTTTAATCCTTTACCAGCAAAAAAAGCTGCACCTCCGTTAGAAAGCTGAATCATTACTGGTGAATTCACCACTTTAGCAGCTTCTAAAATACCATTGATAGAGTCTGTTCCTACAACATTAACTGCAGGCATTGCAAATCCTTCTGCTTTTGCTACTGCAAATAATTTACTTACGTCGTCACCAGTTACAACACCAGGTTTTACCACGTCTAAAACTTTTCCCATAATATCAAATAATGAAATTTAGAATAAAAATATAATCAAATCAAAAGGTTATAATCAAGAAATCTAGAAGATTAACATTGATAATTACCTAAAGTCTATTCAACCGGTAAAGGTACTAAATGTTTACAGCTTACAACAATTTATTAGCCATTTATTTAGATTAAAGAAAAATATCTTTAAAAATTAAGAATAACAGCAATCGACAAAATGCGAATATTGGATTAGACGCATCTTTCGTCCATTATTTCGGGTGCAAAATTACATATATAAACTTTATTTTACAAATTACTTATGCTTCATTAGATATATTGATGTTTTTGCAATAGATTAAAACCAACAGTTGAAGCTATAAATTCAGACAAATAGTAAATAATTAGAAGGATCCTGGCCTTTCAATAATACCTCAACTATTCAAAAAATCAATTGAAGGTGGATAAGCAATTAATGGTAACAACTTCATCAATCTTTAATAAATGTAAGCTGCCATAAAATCCTGTATTGAAACAAAATCGCTTTACATGGAGAAAAACATCAATGTATTCCGATCAGCCGAAAAAGCTTAATCCTAAAACATTTGTAAAAAATAAGGAGGCTGCAAAGGCCTCCTGTTTTTTTTATTTTAAAATGGATATCCAATTGCAAAATTAAATGCAGTATCAGACCATTTTAAAGCTCTTCGTCCGATTATCCATCTTTGACCTGATGCCAACGAAGGATCTCTTGCCTTTACTCCCATATCCAATCGAAAGACAAAATAATTAAAATCAAGGCGAATACCGCTTCCTACACCAATTGCCAATTGATTGTAAAATTCATTAAAATGAAATAGACCATTGGCATCTCGTTCTTCATCACCAGTACTTGTAATATCCCAGATATTACCTACATCCACAAACAAAGCTCCTTCGAGCAGCCAGAATAATTTGAATCGATATTCTGCATTAGCCTCAAGCTTAATATCAGCCGTCATATTATAGTATTGAATCACAGATTCCTTATGTGATCCAGGTCCTAACCCTCTAACCGGCCAGGCCCTGATACTATTGGCTCCTCCGGAAAAATACTGCTTAACAAAGGGCATGGTTTGCGAGTTGCCATATGGATATGCCACTCCCGCAAAGAATCGATAAGCAAAAGAATTTATTCGGTTCACATTAAAGTGATAGCGTAAATCAATATCTGACTTAACGTATTGAGCGAAACGAATACCCAAAACCTCTTTATAGTCTTTACTTCCGCCAAGATTAAAAAGACGGGTTACTCCATTTATAACATTACCTGCTAATTCAACATTGGATTGAAAATACCAATAATGCTTTTCACCCGGTCCAAGCTGATCATTAAACACATACGAATAAGAAGTACTGCTAATCAACTGATCCTGATAACTGTAAATCAAATATGTATCCTTAATCCTGTCATAAAAATCAGGATTCATATAGGGCACATTAATCAAACTTAATTCAAATGGAGATAGAAAATGACTCACCATTGGGTTCGACCTCCAATTATAGCCTAACCTACCATTAAGAATGATACGGGTATAATCGGGTCGGCGCTGATAGTTATAGGCTGCTGAGATATTGGTTTTAGGATTATATCTTTTTCTGAAACTTTCAATCTTAAAAGGAACTACAAACTTTGGTATGGATAAAGACGACTCTGATCCCAGTTCGAAAGTATTAAACTGACTTCCTTCAACTTGAGTTTGTGATTCCGTTGCGGTTCTCAGTCCAAACTCAAACACCTCACCGCCTCTTACAATATTCTTATGCTTGTATTTGAAATTACCGGCAACCCCAAGATTACCTGAAGAGTTGGTACCTTCAATTTCAAAAGTATAACTCTGAATTTTTGAAGCCGATAATTGAATAAGACAGTCAAGTAACTGATTCCCTTCTTTATCAACTTGTTCATTAGCAACTTTAAAGCGGATATTAATAAACCTAAATAATTGAATATCAGAAAGCAGATTTTGTGTTTTTGCAACCAACTCTTCTTTATAAAACTGACCAGGAAATATATAATTGGAGTTAATCAGTACATCGGCTCTGAAATGAAGGTCTTTATTAAATAGAATGTGACACCCCTCATACATTAAAGTATCAAACTGCTGAAAGTAGGTGTCTTTTTGTTCCAAAGCCTCCTGGGCATCGTATCCAACAATAAAGAATACATCTTTTATTTTTGATTTACGATGATTGATAATGGTGTCACGATTTTTTCCCAGACTAATGCGTGTATTGTTTATAATCAACGAATCATGAACAGTGTTATTATTAAAAGCACTGTCGGCCCAGAAATAAATATACTCTTTTCGAAAATCGAAATAGCCATTATTTCTAACTTTTTGTGTAATTCGTTCCCTTTCTCTATCATGCAAAGAAGCATCGAATGGTTTACCTGTTTTTAACAAAGATTTGATCGTATCTTCATAAACTAAAGTCCTGATTTCGGGATCCTCAACCCGGCATGAGACCTTATTTAAACTATATCTGTTTCCAGTCTCAATCTCATATCGTACTTTAACCTTTTTTGATGATTTATGAATGACTGTGTCGGACACAATTGCATTAAAATATCCTTTATTTCTCAGATATAAATTTAACTGCTCATTGGATTTAAGTTTTAACACCTCATCATACAATACAGGTTCTTCCCCTATTCGTCTCATCCACTTGTTGAAGCCTTTTGACTCGTCTCTACCTGATAAATTGTATAATCCAAGGTGAAATCTCCAGAAACCAAGAATCCGGATGTTTTCTTTCTGACGCAGATATCCTTTTAGTTCCTCCTTAGATAAATCTTTTGCCGAATTTTCAATTTCAACTTTATTCAATAAATAAGATCCTTCCGGAACATACTTAGTCGTTCTGCATCCCCAAAGAAATAACAGAATAAAAAACAGTAAGCCCCTGCAAATAAAAGCTCCGACTGAAATTGTCGCAGTATGGTATTTTTTAAACAATGTTCTCAATACAATTTAATCGGTAATTGAACCATTAGAAATGTGGTCGTCTGAAACAAACTTGCGATAAAGATATTTAATTCGGTTGATAAGCTCTAACTTTACAGCCAACATTCATCAATTTAAGTTATGCTGAGTAAGAATAAGCAAAAATTAATTACCTCATTAACCCGAAAAAAGCATAGAGATCAGGAAAAGTTATTTGTTGCCGAAGGCCATAAGCTGGTGACTGACTTGTTGAATACAACCTTAAAATGCAGTTTTCTGATAGCTACTGATGAATGGATAAAAAACAATTCTCTTCCAAATAATAAACCAGAGCTGATCTCTGTTACCGAAAGTGAATTAAAAAAGATATCAACCCTTAAAAGCACACCTCCTGTCCTTGCTGTATTTGAACAACCAATCAACATCTTAAATTACGAGGAACTTTCATCCAAACTAAGTTTATTTCTGGATGATGTGCAAGACCCGGGAAATTTGGGAACGATTGTGAGGATGGCAGACTGGTTTGGCATTGAGCATGTATTTTGTACCAAAGGATGTGCCGATATATTTAATTCAAAAACGGTTCAGTCGACCATGGGAGCCATTGCCCGGGTTAAAATACATTATGTTGACGTTGATGCATTTTTCAAATCTGTAGATAATCTGGAAGTATATGGAACTTTCTTAGAAGGCAACAACCTTTATAATACAGAATTACAGACAACCGGAATTATAGTAATGGGTAATGAAGGTAATGGAATCAGTCCTGAAGTAGAGAAATACGTAACTTCCAAACTCAACATCCCCAACTACCCTCCTGATTCAGCCACCAGTGAATCGTTAAATGTTGCCGTAGCAACTGCCATCACATGCGCAGAATTCAGAAGACGAATTTTACCGGAATGATTTATTCCTAATTCAATTACTTACTACAAGGTTACATCCTGATAAAGACTCTTACCGGTAATAAATTCATAAGCCTTCTCAGCACAACGTTCGCCATCAATGGCAGATGAAGCAATACCACCAGCATATCCTGCACCTTCACCGCACGGAAACAATCCGCTTATCTGAACATGCTGAAAAGTAAATTTATCACGGGGTATCCTTACAGGTGATGAAGTTCGGCTTTCAACACCTAAAATTAAGGCTTCGTTGGTAACAAAACCCTTTGCTCTTTTATCGAAATAGGCAAAACCTTTTTGAAGGCGATTACCGATGTGTTCGGGTAACCAGAAGTGCATCGGAGAGGCAACCGTACCTGGTACATATGAACATTCAGGTAGATCAAAGGACAGTTTACCGGCGACAAAGTCTGCCAGTCCCTGCGCAGGTGCAATAACACCATTACCTCCATTAACAAATGCCAATCGTTCCAACTCTTTCTGAAATTCCAAACCTCCTAAAACACCTTTGTTTTTATATTCTCCAATATCTTCAGGGCGAATTTCAACTACAATTCCACTGTTAGCAAATGGAGAATCGCGTCGTGACGGAGACATACCATTCACCACCATCTCATTATCATCTGTCATAGCCGGAACAATAAAACCACCCGGACACATACAAAACGAATAAACTCCACGCTCTTCAATCTGACATGACAAGCTATAAGATGCTGCTGGCAGATATTTTCCTCTTCCAGCTGGTGTATGATATTGTATTTCATCAATCAGCTCCTGAGGATGTTCCACACGTACACCCATTGCCCAAGTTTTTGCCTCAAGCTGAATGGCTCGATCATGCAGGAAATAATAAACATCTCTGGCTGAATGACCAGTGGCAAGAATCACTGCTTTGGCCAAAATTTTATCACCCGAAGCTGTTTCCACCCCAATCACTTCTTTTTCTTCAACCAATAAATCAGTTACCCTGGTATCAAACAGAACTTTACCACCAGCATCAATAATCGACTGACGCATGGCTTTTATAACACCAGGCAATTTATCTGTACCAATATGGGGATGTGCATCAATTAATATTTCGTCACTGGCACCATGATAGGCGAATACTTCCAATACTTTATTGAAATCACCACGTTTGGTACTGCGAGTATAGAGCTTACCATCTGAAAAAGTACCAGCACCACCTTCACCAAATGCATAATTAGAGTCTGTATCAACCTGAACATTTCTATTGAGTAAAGCCAGGTCTTTTTTACGCTCGCTCACCCCTTTCCCTCTCTCAAGCACAACAGGCTTCAAACCTAACTCAATCAAACGAAGAGCAGCAAAATAACCACCCGGTCCGGCACCAACAACAATTACTTCATCGCCATTACTTACATCCGGATAGTTAAAAGTGATTTCCTTTGGTTTTGGTGGTTTAGCATTGGCATATGCTTCGATATGTAATTGCACTACAACCGGTTTTTTACGTGCATCAATCGATCGCTTGACAACCTTAATGTATGTAAGCTTCTCAGGGGCTACTTTTAATTTCTTAGCCACTAATGGTCGATAGTATATCTCATCAGATGCATCTTTCGGAGAAAGGCGCAGTACAATTTCACGTTTCATTCGCAACAAATCAATCTTCAAGGCAGGCGTAATTGCTCAACCTTACTAATAATACCACAAAAATAATTGAATTATTCGAAATAAAAGGTAAGGTGGAAAATACGTGATTTCAGTCCACTTAATGCATCGGTATATTTCTGATCAGCTAACTCTCCTGTACCTTGTGGATTTAATACGTTGGATAAACCAATCGATGCTTTTAACTCAACTGACAGACGAAAGAAAGTCATATAAAAGTCGAATCCGGCACCAGCTTCAAGATATCCATCCAAAGAGGTTAATAATAATCCATCCTGCACATTCTTAGCCAAATCGTAACGGGTATTAAAACCTCCAATTAAATATGGTTTGGCATTATGCATACGCAGTGCACTGTATTTAATAAGCAAAGGAAATTCAAGAAATGTAGATTTAATCTGTAAGGGCGATGATTCAATTTTGTCTGCATCATCAGCCGGATAATTCTCAGTAAAATAAACTATATCACGCTGTCCAAAGCTAATACCTGGAAGAAAGCGCAAATGCAGATTTGGACGTAACCGATAACTGGAAACAATACCAATATTAATACCCGGTTTTAGATTGATAACATCACCATAAAGAAGCTCACCGTTGGAACCAAGGGCTTCTCCTTTGTTATCAACACGAAAATCCATGGTGTTAAATCCAATTAAAAAACCAAAATGCAATGGCTTTTCGTCGAACCCACGAAGGTTAGGTATGTTTTTCTTATCAACCTGTCCAAGCAAATGCATGGAAAAGAGTAAAACAAATAAGACTAATCCGGAAATTCTCAATGCTAAGATATTTTGATGTACACTCTTTAAACTTAATATTTAAAAATTTATTGTTGTTTCTCAGATAAATAAATGGTTGCAATTCCCATAGTTTGCTTATACCTTTTAACAGGTTTCATCCCGGCAGTTCTCAACTCATTATCAAAATCTTCTCCATCCGGAAAGCTCAAAACCGATTCGGGTAAATAAGTGTAAGCATCTTTATCTTTAGAAATAACCCCACCCAGCCATGGCAATATGTGTCTAAAATAAAATAAATAAAGCTGTTTGAACGGGAAATATGCCGGCTTTGAAAATTCCAATACAACCATCTTACCTCCAGGCTTTAACACCCGACACATTTCAGTAAGACCTTTACCCAGATTCTCGAAGTTACGCACTCCAAAAGCCACTATCACAGCATCAAAAGAATCCGTATCGAATGGAAGATTCTCAGAATCTCCTTCTTTAACGGAAATGTATTCATTTAATCCTCTTTTCTCCAACTTTTCCTGTGCTACCTTCAGCATCTCAACTGAGATATCAACACCGATTACTTTACATTGAAGTCGTTTATTTGCTTCAATAGCCAGGTCTCCAGTACCGGTTGCAACATCAAGCACCAATGGATTCGGTATGTCCTTAAGTAGATTAATTGCTCTTTTTCGCCAGATTTTATCAATACCCATTGATAAAAAGTGGTTCAAAAAATCGTATTTAGGAGCAATATTATTAAACATACCAGCTACCTGGCTTTTTTTAGATCCTGCTTCAGATTTATATGGCTTAACAGTCATTCGTTGATAAATTTTTGGCAAAAATACAATTGTTAATGAAATATGTAACAGTAATGGTAATTCAATGTTTACTTAATCGAAATTACTCAACAAAAAAAGGGAATAAAACTCACTTGTTTTACTCCCTTCTTCATACAATATTGTATAACTACTTTAACTGTGTATTAAGCAGCTGTTTCATTTTAGCAAATTCTTCTTCATTGAACCCAACGGCACTATAAACGATTTTTCCTTCGCGATCAATAATAAAATTGCGAGGTATATTTTGTTTGGCAAATTTACCAAAAACGGTTCTCTCAGGATCAGGATAAAAAGGTAAATCCAAACTTTTACCTTCTGCAAATTTATCAATCTCCTCTTGAGAATGTTCTCTACCAACAACCAAGAGAACAAAATCCTTGTTGTCTTTAAACTCCTGCCAAACTTCTTTTTCTAAATGTGGTAATTCTTTAACACAAGGAGGACACCAGGTTGCAAAGAAATTAATCAGAACCACTTTTCCTTTTAAACTTTCTGCATTTATTTCTGATGTTTTGTTACTTAATTCAAATGCCGGCACTTTATCGCCTACTTTCACAAAATCAATCTCTTCAGAGCTCGCCCAGGATATTGAGAAATAACCTGCTACAACTACTGCAAGGGCAAAGAACAATTTCAATACAATTTTCATATCTTCTTTTAATCTTTATTTCATTTACCTTCAACCCAATCTCCTAATCTTTGTTCGAAGGCTTTTTTTAATTCATCGATAAAACCGTATGATTCGTCGTCAATTCTTATCTCACCTTTGGTAACATGACCTAAAATTGAGAATGGAACTCCAGTTTCCATCATATAATCAACAAAATCATCCTGTTTGGCAGAAGCCACTGAAACAACCACTCTACTTTGTGACTCTCCAAATAAAAAAGCTTCTTTTCTGATTTCAGCATCCGACGTGATATCAAATCCAAATTCAAGAGGTATACCACATTCAAGAAGTGTAAAAAACAATCCTCCATTGGATATATCATGAACTGATCGAACCAAATCTTTTCGAATCATTCCGGAAACAGCGTTCTGTAACTCTTTTTCTTCTTCCACATCATAAAATGGCGGAATCGAATTCTTAATATTCAGAATACTTGAAGCAAACTCAGACGAATTAACATCGTTTCTTGATGTTCCCACAAGAAAAATCATATCTCCTTTATGACGGAATGATAAAGTACAATGATTATGCTTGCTTTCAAGTAATCCAACCATGCCAATTACGGGAGTTGGTGTAATAGGTTTCAATTGACCTTCTTCTGATCGCTGATTAAAGAAACTAACATTACCGCTAAGTACCGGAACATCAAAGTCGTTACAAGCTTTTGTAATTCCTTTAATTGAATCGACAAAAGTACCGTATATTGTTTTATCATTCGGATTTCCGAAGTTCAGACAGTCGGAAACACCCAATGGAATACCTCCTCCACACACAATATTTCTGCAAGCTTCAGCAACTGCAATCTGTGCGCCTAAAAACGGATTGGATGTCATATAAGACGAATTGCAATCGATGGTAATGGCTAAAGCCTGATCTGTTCCCTCCAAATCAATGTAAGCCGCATCCGATGGATATTTAAAATTATCACCGTCAGCGCAAAGTGACTGATCAAACTTATCACTCATCCAGTTTTTGGATGTAACATTAAGGTTGACCAACATTTTTTTCACTACATCTGGATAATGATCCGGCTCATCGAATTGGTCTAATTTAATATTGGTTGCTTCTGTTCCGTTAGTTGAAAATTCCCGGTCATAAACCGGAGCTTCACCACCCAATCCAACAAAACGGGCTGGTACAGATGCTAAAATATCAGCATTAAAATAACAGTCAACAGTATTTCCATCAACCACTTCACCAACAACACCCAATGCTAACGAATACTTATCAGTTATCTCCTTTATATCCTCCACTTTATCAGGACTAACACAAACCAGCATTCTTGACCAGGTTTGCGCCAACATAACATCACGAGCTGTTAAACCTTCTTCACGGGTTGGAATCTTATCTAAGTTCAATTTAATTGATGAGTCACCTCGCGCTGCCATTTCACAGGCTGCACCAATTACTCCTTGAGCAGCAATATTTTCGGCTCCTATTAACAAGCCTTTCTGATTCAATTCATAAACGGCCTCCTGCAATTGTTTTTCAATGGAAACATCCATCAATAATTCAATTGGAACAGGTTTGGTTCCCACATCATTGATGGCATCAGCAGTAAAAACATCATCATCAATACCATCTTTACCTGTAAGAGCTCCTATAATGAGAATAAGATTTCCATTTCCTTTGGCTACTCCTGAAAGTATTTTAGAACTGTCAACAACTCCTACTGCGAAATTATTAACAACCGGACTTGAATTATAACCTTTAGAAAAGTAGGTTTCTCCTCCAATTATGGGAACCTGGTAACCTTTTTCAAATTCACACATTCCTTTTGATATTTCATCAAAAAGCCAACGTGCAGTATCTCTTTTCCCATCTCCTAACCTTAATGAATTTAAGATGGCTACAGGTTTTGCTCCCATTGAAGCCACATCACGTGTAACAACTCTTAATCCGGTATTAGCACCCAATCGCGGCTGTATGGCACAAGGATGATTATGCGATTCAATCTTTACCACACATGCCAGACCATTACCCAAATCAATAGCACCGGAGCTCTCTTTACCAGCTTCGACGAGAACTTTTTCGCCTTTGGTTGGAAGGGTTTTCAACCATTTCAATGAATTTTTATAACTGGCATGTTCAGACCAAAGCAAGGAAAACACTTCGAGTTCCAAAGCATTAGGAGATCGCTTTAATATTTCTTTTATCCTTTCAAATTCTATTGAGGTAAGATTTAATTTTTCAGCTTCTGCTAATGTTGGTATAGATGTGTCCATAATTGTTGTTTTTGAATTTTTCCAATGCACCCTTTTACTCTAATTTTCGACGGACCAAAAATGGTAATTGTTGAAGATGAAAGTAAATAAAATAACGCAGATTGCAAACAAAACTCTTAAATTTAGCGCCTTTCAATAGAAATCAAATTCATTCAAAAAGTTGAAAGATTTTACCTTGTATAAGATTAAGTTTATTTTGTAAAAATATTTATAACACCATTCTGGATTTCAGGATTAACAAATAGAATAATGACAAAAACAGCATTCATTACGGGAGCCACATCTGGTATAGGCGAAGCCACCTCCAAAAAACTGGCACAATTAGGATACAATATCATTATTACAGGAAGACGCCATGATAGATTAGATAAACTGAAATCAGATTTAGAATCGGAATACTCTGTTAAGGTATTACCTCTTTGTTTCGACATAAGAGATAAAAAAACAACAGATGAGACCGTTCTTAACATGCCTGAAAACTGGAAGGAGATTGATGTACTAATTAATAATGCAGGTCTGGCAGCAGGTGCTGATCCTATCAATGAAGGTTTATGGAGCGACTGGGAACAAATGATAGATACCAATATTAAAGGTTTGCTTAATATTTCCAAATTGATTATTCCAGGAATGATTGAGCGTAAGTCCGGTCATATAATCAATATCACATCCATTGCCGGTAAAGAAGTCTATGCAAATGGGAATGTCTATTGTGCTACCAAACATGCTGTTGATGCCTTGACGAAAGGTATGCGAATTGATTTGTTACCTTATCATATTAAAGTAGGTTCTGTAGCACCAGGAATGGTTGAAACGGAGTTTTCAATTGTTCGTTATCATGGAGACAAAAACAAGGCCGATAATGTATACAAAGGTTTAACACCTTTATTTGCACAAGATATAGCTGATACTATTGAATTTATGATTACCCGCCCTGCGCATGTTAATATTAACGATGTTTTGATTATGCCGACAGCACAGGCAAGCGCAACTTATAGTCATCGTGAATAAAATAAAACAAAGAAGCGTGATAAAATTAAATTCTATCACGCTTTTCTTCTACCCACTTAATCTAACATTACATGCCTACTTCTGTTTTATAAACAACTGTTGCATTCACAAACATTTTAACAGTAACATCAACAACACTTCCTTCCGGAGCAACTTCTCCCTCTGCCTTTAATTCTATGTCTTCAAATCCTTGCCCCTTAGCAATCTTATTAATCTGTTCCTTTAATTCCTTTACTCCCTCTTCTTTCAGAGAGTTAAGAAAAACTACTTTGCCATCCTTTATATCGAAAGTGTAGTCATCAAGGATATACAAATATTCACTTGCTCCGCTCTTTCTTATCTTCAATTCAACTGTTATTGATTCAGCAGTATTGGCATCGTTTTTTTCAACCTCAAACCATAAACCTTCCAACACAACCTGTTCGATGCTCTCTCCTTCTTCAACAGCATCGTTTACTGAATTAGAAATATCTGAGGCATAAATCTTCTCATAAACCTCAAAACCATGTGTTTTGATATCAAAAGTTACACTCTCTTCAAAATTTGGATACAACGATATTTCCTTTTTTTCACAGGCATTTAAAATCAATACCAATAAGCCTAAAATTGTTATCTTCCTTATCATATAGTTATCTTTTTATTATTTTTCATTAATACCAATACCTAATCCTACAGCAAATGTATTTTGCTTGGCCAGATTATAATCTCCATGTAATTTGACTGGTCCCAGGTTAAAAGTTAAACCAAGTGTTAACCGCACTGTATTAGCACCTTTCATATCAAATTCCACCTTGTCTCCTGCTGATATATTCGCATCAGTATTATCCTGTCCTTCATAAGTATACTGAACATTTACTTTGCTATTCTCATAACCTAATCCACCATAAACAGTTATAACAGGTATGGAATAACTTGCCTGAAGATTAACAACATTCGCTTTAGCATCCATATATTCTCCTACTTTAAACGACTGATGATAATAACCCAAAGCCAGATCCAATGGCATAAATGGTAAGTATTGATCAATGTTATGACGCAATCCCCAACCAAAGACATTTACTTTACCTGCATCTTCTATATCAAGCGATATATATCGGGCTGTAAAATCAGTTCCGTAAACCGAACCAATTGTAATTTGAGGCATAGCTAAAGGCACATAATCAATATCGAAACCACCCGGAAAAGAATATTGCAATAAATTTCCACTGGCAGCAACGTCCACAATTCGCCCATCAGTTGAACCAAAAACCGTAGGAACTGTATATGGCCCCTCAGGAGGATACAAAGCACTTTCGGTGTATGCCTGGAATGTTTTGGCACTGGAAGGAATCATAGCAACCTGGCCAACAATACCTACATATAGCTGAAATCCCATTTTATGAATTCGTGCATTATGGAATAAACCACTGTTAAAATCAGCAGAGAAAGCATCTGCAAAAGGTTGCAAGTACATCTTTCCATTCTCTTTTGTGTACTTCGACAGATAATCTTCCAAAGACTGTGCTTGTCCGATAAAAGCAATCATCAGTAACCCTAATACTAAGGTAATCTTCTTCATTTATTCAGGTTTTAATTAAAAAGTTGTAAATCCAAGTCGCTGACTTTGGAATTATAACAGCAATATAAAAGAGTAGTTGAGCGAGAGCAATACTTAATTGACTAACACAGCAAAAAAAAAGGCAAACATGATAAAATGTCTGCCTTATATAATTTTAGTAGGTTTAAATCAGGATAAAAACCCTTGCTTTTTTAATACTTCGAGAAGCACTTTACTGAAATGTTCATTATCAGCTTTTTTATAACGAACATCAGTAAATACCTGAGCCAATGATTCCTTATTGTTTTCCTTTACAAAAGCAATGTTTGATGACAATTGTTCCTTGTGTTGATAAAGAAGATTAATTTTTTCTTCAGAAAAATCAGAATATACTTCTTTATGAACAACCGCATCAAGTGGCAAACGGTCCACCAAATCAGGGTGTTCATCAGGATAACCCAAAGTAACTGTAGTAATCGGCACAACTCCTTTAGGAAGTTCCAAAACTTCAATTATTTTATCTGCAGTATAGGTTGTTGTACCCAGATAACAAATACCTAATCCTTCTGCTTCTGCGGCAATACATACTGTTTGAGCAACCAACAAGGCATCAATCGCAGCTGTCATAAAAGATAAAAAATTATCATACCCGGGCTCTGCATTATTTTGTTTACACCAAAGATTAAATCGATTAAAATCGGCACAAAAAGTTAAAGTTACGGGTGCATTCTTAATCATGGGCTGATTGAAATGACATGGAGCCAATTCTTCTTTCTTTTTTGCATCACGCGTAACAATAATACTGTACACCTGCATATTACCTGTTGTAGAAGTTCTTACTCCAGCTTCAAGTATTTCATCTAAAAGACTTTGATCAATATCTTTATCACTGTATTTTCTAATACTACGACGTTGAGTAAGTGTATTCAGTATATTCATTTTATTGAGCTTTAAAATTCTAATTTGTTCCTTTTAGCTCTCAAAATTAAAAAATGATATATTCACAACGTAATAATTTTGAAATGAATTAATTTCTAACCTATGAAAATTCTAAAACTGATCGTTAAATCTATCGGACTTTTGTTTTTAGGTCTTTTACTGATTCTGTTAACTACCTATTTTATGGTTAAACCTCAGTTCGAAATACCTAAAACGGTGGCACAGGATTCAACTATTCCTCATATAACAATTGACACAGTTGTATTTCATGTAGAAAACTTTGGTCCTGATACAGCACAAGTGATTATAGCCATTCATGGCGGACCAGGTCAGGATTACAGATCATTGTTACCTTTAAAAGCATTAGCCGATTCGTTTAAAGTAGTTTTTTATGACCAGAGAGGAACAGGTCTTTCGCCTCGTGTACCGACACATGAACTTTCTTTAGAATCATCATTAACTGATTTAAATGCTATTATCAATTATTATAGTCCGGACAAACCCGTTTATTTAATCGGACATAGCTGGGGAGCCATGCTGGCCTCCGGATATATGGCAAAACATCCAGAAAAAGTGAATAAAGCTGTTTTAGCCGAACCCGGTTTTCTAACTACTGAAACTGCTCAGACTTTCATGTCCCGAACCAATGGAATGATGCCCGAGATGACCCTTTCAACTGTTTGGCGAATGACCAAAGCCTTTTTAGAATCATTAAAAGTTCATGAACCTGACAAAGAAGCCAGTATGGATTATCTGATGGCCCGGATTATAGGAATGAATGATATTGAAGATCATCCCATGGCTGGTTATTATTGCAATGGCGTTATGCCTGATAGCAAAGATATGTTTTGGCGTTTAAGCATGCAGGCATCACAGGCAATACGACAAACTGGTATGAATAGCCAGGGAGAATTTGAAATTGATCTGGTGACAGGCATCGAGAAATTCGACAAAGAAGTTCTGTTCTTAACAAGTGAATGTAACCAGCTAATTGGAAAAGATATTCAGAATATTCATATGAGCTTTTATCCAAATGCACGCATGGAAATAGTTAAAAATGCAGGTCATGATATGATTAAAGAACAACCTGAAGTAAGCATCAGAATCATAAGAGAATTTTTCAACTAAAGCATTAAAAAAGGGCTCCTTTCGAAGCCCTATTTCCAACAACACTAAAAAAATAATTACATTATATAATATTTTGCTTTTTCAATTCATCCAACAGCAGTTGCTTATTAGCATCTTCCATACTGCACATTGGCAATCTGAATTCTTCCTCCAGCAATCCCATTGCTGCTAAAGCAGTTTTTACCGGAATAGGATTAGATTCGATAAACATCAGATCCATTAATTCGCGATACTGGTAAAACAATTTATTTACTACTGTAATATCTCCATTCAGAGATGCTTTCATTAATAGAGCAAATTCCGCCGGGATCACATTGGCAATAACTGAAATACAACCGTCAGCACCTAAAAGATTAGCTGAGGCAGACAGAAAATCATCGCCACTGTAAATTTTAAAATTATCCGGACGTTTGGCCACTAATTCGGCAATTAAACCCAGATCGCCCGATGCCTCTTTTATTCCAACAATATTGTCAAAATCGTTGGCTAATTTAATGGCGTTCGCAACTGAAATTCTTGATCCAGTTCGACCCGGAACATTATACAAAATGATAGGAGTCTCTATAGAATCTGCTACAGTTGCAAAATGCTGATACATTCCTTTTTCAGTTGGCTTATTATAATAGGGTCCAACTACCAATACTGCATCTACACCAATTGCTTCAGCTTTTCTGCTGTATTTAATACATTCAAGAGTTGAATTACTTCCTGTACCTGCAATAACGGGTATCTTACCTCCCACTTTTTTAACAGCACGTTCAATTAAAAAAGCATCCTCATCCCCTGTCAAAGCAGGAGTTTCACCAGTAGTACCACAAACCACTATTCCGTCGCTACCTTTTTCAAGATGAAAATCGATCAGGCGATCAAATGAATCAACATCAATATCACCATTTGCTTTGAACGGAGTAGCTATTGCTACTATTGAACCTGTTAAATCAAAGTTTTGCATAATTTTACCATAAAATTTCATTTCAAAATTAGCAAAAGAATTATCTAAACTAAAGTTTTTAAACAAAAAAAACTTCTTTATAACACTATGTTAATATTTTAACTTTCCTTATCTTTGTACAATTAAATTATCAAATTAACATGTTTTAGTTTGATCAATTACAAGGATTATGAAAACAGTCAGTCAAGCAGTTGAGTCAGTTATTAAGGTAAAACCATTTGTGATCGAAGCGCTTTGTGAAGGATTAATAAACATCTCTTCACTGGCTCGCCAAATACAACCCATGGTTGAAAAACTTACTGAAAAACCTGTTAAACAAGGTGCAGTGGTGATGGCATTAAATCGCCTTACTCCACAACTGGACTATACCTTAAATAAAAACCTGCAGAAACTACTTGAATCGCTTGGTGATATTATCGTACGATCAAACCTGACTGACTTTACTTTCAGAAACAGTAATACCATCTTTAACAGCCACACCAAAGTAATGCAGGACATTGGGGCGCATCAGGACGTATTTTACACTTTGGTGCGTGGTGTTTTCGAATCAAACCTGGTTGTCAGTTCTGCCTATGAGGATTTAGTTGAAAAATATTTTGGTAACGAAGAGTGCCTTTTAAAACAAGGCGAACTATCTGCAATTACATTAAAACTACCAACTGCGAACGTAGCGGTAACCGGTTTTTATTATCACATACTAAAAGCCATTGCATGGGAAGGTGTAAATATTAAAGAAGTTATTTCAACAACAAACGAGTTTACCATTATCGTAAATGATGAAGACGTTGACCGGGGCTTTACCATTCTAAAGAATTTAAAAACAGCATACAAGCAAAAATAAAAGCCGGATAATCCGGCTTTCTATTTATTCAAATTCTACAGGTACAATCATACTACACGATACCGGCTTACCTCTTTGTTTACCGGGTTGCCAGTTATTCAGATTCGAAACAATTTTTTCTGCGACTTCTGCTTCCTTTCCCTTTTGACCCATTGCTTCAACATTAATTACATTTCCTTTTGTATCAACAGTAAACTTCACTTTAACCGTTCCTTTCAAATTCTGTTTAGCCTTTTCCAATTCAATATTTGAATACAATGAAGAAAAGTAATCTACTATCCCACTCTTATATTTTGGCAAATCTTCAACAATAAAAAACACAGGTTCATCATTCTCTGCCGGCGGTGGAGGTGGTGGTGGAGCTATCTTTTCCTCTTTTACAACCGGTGGTGGTGGAGGTGGTGGCGGAGGAGTTACCTTACCTTTAAAATCTTTTCGAAAAGGTGCCGGATCCAACTCGTAAGAGGTTGGCTTTAAAGAAACAATTAACTCTTTTCCTTCTTCCACTCTCCTCTCTTCGGTCTTAAATCCTACAAAAGAAAACACCATTAAATCATCTTCAGTAGCTTCAATGGTAAATTTACCATCCATATCCGATACACATCCAATAGTTTTTCCTTTTAAAACAATACTAACACCAGGCACAGGGCTAAGTAAGATCATACGTTTATATTGACCCGTGTTAGGGTCCATAATTTCCATTGTATCTTCAACTCCAACCTGTCCGGTGATCGTAATTTTTTTAACGTCCTTCATCACTGACTCAACAACATTCTGCTCATCATTTGGCCTTAATTGATAATTTGGCTGACTAAAAGCCCACAGGAAGCCTCCAATTAAAGGCAATGTCAACAACAATTTTAGTTGTCGCCATTTGGATTTTCTTACATTTTTCATCATTTTTAATCGTCTTTTATTTTGGGAGAACCGGAAGTGATTGGCTAGCACTGATGCTTCCGCTCCCATTGTTACACAAATTATTGATTGTATATAATTCTCAATTATATAACCTTGCTCTAATACTCCCCTGTCAGCTAAAAACTCCAGATTTTGCTTTACCAAACGTCCATAATACCATGCCAATGGATTAAACCATTGAATAGCAATCAATAATTCACATAAAACTACATCCAGCCAATGATTCTGCTTTAAATGTATTTTTTCGTGAGCAACAATATCTGAACTGAACTTATTATGAAATGATTCTTCATCCAGAAAGATAAAAGTGCCAAAGGTAAATGGCTCAGAAATATCCTTTCCTACATAGTAGGTGATGCCATCAGCTTCTTTGCGTGTACTTTTTCTCATTATTCGTATCACCTGAATAGCCTCTACGAAGAAACGACTTACAAAAACAAAAAGTCCGGCAAAATAAATCCAGTAAACCAATGAAAACCAATTAAAAGCTTTTGTTGTGACATCAGCTACATTGTTTGATACTGTAAGCGGGGTTTCAACCTCCTTAAAAATATCATTTGATTTAAAAGGCTCAATCCAAACAGTATAATTGATTTCAATAAAGGGTAAAAACATTGCTGCAATCAAACCCAGTAATAAAAATATACGATACAATGTAAAATGACTGTCTTTTCGAAATGCCAGCAAATACAACAAGGTAAAAGCTACCAGAACTATAATTGATCGGGTAAAATAGGTCAGTAAATCCATTGGATTATTTGTTAGGTTTGTTTTTTGATTCACTTTCTTTTAACATGAATTCCAATTCATCTAAATCCATGTTATTATCCTTTGCAAAAAAAGTAGCCAAACGTTTAAAACTACCTCCGAAATAGTTATTGAGCAGATGTTTCATCTGAAAGGAAGAATAATCTTCCTTCGTAATTTGAGGATTATAAACATAGGTATTTCCTACTGCCCTATTATCAACAACCTCTTTCTTTTTTAATACTTTAAGCACTGTAGCTACGGTTGTATAAGCTGGTTGTTTTTCAACAAATCCATCCAAAATATCTTTAACTGTACCTTCTCCTATTTTCCAAAGAATTTGCATTACTTCTTCTTCTGCCTTTGTAAGCTGTCGTATTTCCATCATTTATATAAATTCATATGAACTACTACAAATATAGTACTATTATTATAGTATCCAAACTATTTTTATAGTATTTAAATTTTATAACTAAACCATTAGATATAAATTCAGATACTAACATAGTAGTGTTAATAACTTTCAATTTGAAAGATTACGAAAAACTTGACATTAATGATAAAATTTCAGTAATTGCTAAAACCTATTTATTTAATATTATTTAATCGTCAAAACATGAGAAGAAATGCACTATTTAGCATAGCACTGCTATGTTCTATTTTGTTTTTAACAAATTGTGAAAAAGAAACAGTTGTAACTACTGAAGTTGAAACACTAGAGCCTGAATTAAAGGCATCTTCAGTTAGTAATTCGTACATTGTTGTATTAAAAGATGATGCCATTACCGTAGTATCAGGAGAATCGTACAGTTCGAAAAAAGAAAAGGTAAAAGCAAAAGCGGAAAAACTTTTTACTAAGAAGAACATTAAATCAAAAACCTTAAAACATATTTATGGTAAAGCCATTAAAGGTTTTGCGTTGGATTTATCTGCTGAAGAAGTTGAAGCACTAAAAACTGACGAATCAGTTTTACGAATTGAAGAAGATAAAATTATCTCCTTATCGCCTATAACAATGAAAGTAAAGCCGGGCACAACAGTGACTCCAAGTCAGTCAATCCCATGGGGTATTACACGAGTTGGCGGACCAGTTAGTGGCGTTGGTAAGACAGCCTGGATTATTGATTCAGGTATTGATTTGGATCACCCTGATTTAAACGTGGATACAGACAGAGCTGCCCAGTTCCTGGGAACACGTTATACTGCTGATGACCAAAATGGCCATGGTACTCATGTGGCTGGTACAGTTGCTGCACTGGATAATTCAATCGGTGTTGTTGGTGTTGCTCCTGGTGCATTTGTGGTTCCAGTTAGAGTTTTAGACCGTCGTGGAAGTGGAACAACTTCTGGCGTTATTGCAGGTGTTGATTATGTTGCAGCCAACGCTTCTTCAAGTGATGTTGCCAACATGAGTTTAGGTGGAGGAATTTCTGCAACACTAGACGAGGCTGTTTTGGCAGCTTCATCTGTTCTTAAATTTGCTTTAGCTGCAGGTAATGAATCTGATGATGCAGCAAACCACTCACCTGCCCGCGTTAATGGTCCAAATATCTATACCATCTCAGCCATGGATATAAATGACAATTGGGCTTATTTCTCAAATTACGGCGCAGGTGTTGATTATTGCGCCCCTGGCTACAGTATTTATTCAACATATAAAGGTGGTGACTATGCTACCTTAAGCGGTACTTCAATGGCCTCTCCACATGTATGTGGCTTATTACTAATCACAAACAATCTTACAACAGATGGATATGTAAATGGTGATCCGGATGGAAATCCAGATCCGATAGCACATAATTAAAACATAAGGCGGTCAGTTGACCGCCTTTTTTATTACAAAAAACTCGTTCTATATTTAACTTCCAAAGGTTAGATTTACTAACTTAAGGGATTGAAAAACAAGTTTAAACCCAAATCAAATAAAAAATGGATCACCTCAGAAAAATTGCCTTTACCCTTATGGCAGTTGCATTGTTAACTTCACCATTAGATTTACAGGCTCAAAAAAAATCAAAGAAAGAGTCAGGTCAAAACGACACTCTTATAACCAGTTCATTGGTTTCAGGATTAAAGCTCAGAAATATTGGCCCTGCATTTACTTCTGGTCGAATTGCAGACTTTGCAGTTAACCCTGATAATCATTCTGAATTTTATGTAGCTGTTGCCAGCGGCCATATCTGGAAGACCATTAACAATGGTATCACCTTCAATCCTGTATTCGATAAATATGGAGCCTACTCTATCGGTTGCCTTGCAATGGATCCTAACAACAGCAATGTGGTTTGGGCCGGGACAGGAGAAAATAATCATCAGAGAGCCCTTGGTTATGGCGATGGCGTGTACAAAACCATTGATGGCGGTAAATCATGGAAAAACATGGGATTAAAAGAATCCCGCCAGATTGGTATGATTTTAATCGATCCTCGAAACTCATACATTGTTTATGTTGCTGCAGAAGGATCTGCCTGGGGCCCGGGAGGCGACAGAGGTCTATATAAAACATCTGACGGAGGCGAAAACTGGGAAAAAATTCTGGAGATCAGTGAAAATACCGGAATTAATAATATTATCTGCGATCCCCGAGATCCTGATATCTTATACGCTACCGCAGAACAAAGGCGTCGCCATGTACATACCAAGATTGGTGGAGGTCCAGAGTCTGCAGTTTATAAATCAACAGATGCCGGCAAAAACTGGCGTAAACTGACCAACGGCTTACCCTCAGAAGATATTGGAGGAATGGGAATAGCAATCTCACCACAAAATCCTGATGTACTCTATCTTATTATTGAAGCAGCCAACAATGCTGGTGGATTCTTCAGAACAACAGATCGGGGTGAATCATGGAGTAAGATGAGTGATCATCATTCAAGTGGACAATATTATAACGAAATATACTGTGATCCTGTTGAATTTGACAAAGTTTATTCAGTAGAAACCTTCTCATATTACACAAAAGATGGAGGTAAAACATGGAACAGGTTAAGCAATAAAGATCGCCATGTGGATGACCATGCACTTTGGGTGAATCCTGAAGACAATAATAATATCATGATTGGTGGTGATGGTGGCGTTTATATTTCGTATGATTCAGGAGAATTATGGAGACAAGTCAGCAATTTACCTGTTACTCAATTTTATCGTGTTACTGTAGACAATGCAGAACCTTTCTACAATGTCTATGGAGGTACTCAGGATAATGCCACCTTAGGTGGGCCTGTTCAGAACACAAGTTCATTTGGTGTTACAAGCGGTGAGTGGATTGTAACAGTATTTGGAGATGGATTCTGGTCTAGAGTGGATCCAACCAATCCTGACATTGTATACAGCGAATGGCAATATGGAAACATTGTCAGGTACGACAAAAAAAGTGGCGAAAAGATTAATATCAAGCCTCAACCACGAGAGGGAGAACTTACCTACCGATGGAATTGGAATACACCTTTAATATTAAGCAAGCACGATCACAAAACCTTATACATGGCAGCCAATAAAGTATTTAAAAGTACTGATAGAG
Organism: uncultured Carboxylicivirga sp.; assembly: GCF_963674565.1. Taxonomy (NCBI): domain Bacteria; kingdom Pseudomonadati; phylum Bacteroidota; class Bacteroidia; order Marinilabiliales; family Marinilabiliaceae; genus Carboxylicivirga; species uncultured Carboxylicivirga sp. The sequence goes on along the minus strand of NZ_OY771430.1, from coordinate 719,207 downwards.
GCGACACTTGGGAGGTTATTTCTGATGATTTAACTGCTCAAATTGATAGAAACACCTGGCCTGTTATGGGTAAATACTGGAGTGCTGATGCTGTGGTTAAAGATGTATCCACTTCGCAATACAATACCCTGGTTTCATTGGATGAGTCGCCCGTTAAAAAAGGTTTGATTTATGGCGGTTCTGATGACGGAGTAATACAGGTAACAGAAGATGATGGTAAAACATGGAGAAAAATATCCTCCTTCCCTGGCGTACCAGCATACACCTATGTAAGCGATATCTATGCTTCGCGCTTTGATGAGAACGTAGTCTATGCCACTTTCGATAATATGAAAAACGATGACTTTGCACCATACATATTAAAGAGTAACGATAAAGGTAAAACGTGGATATCAATTTCTTCCAATCTACCGAAAAACGGAACCGTTCATACACTGGAGCAGGATTTTGAACGAAAAGAACTATTATTTGCCGGAACTGAGTTTGGTCTCTTCTTCTCTATTGATGAGGGTAAAAACTGGGTTCAGTTAAAATCAGGAATTCCAACCATAGCTGTTCGTGATTTAGCTATTCAGGAGCGCGAGAATGATTTAGTACTGGCAACTTTTGGACGAGGGTTCTTTGTTTTAGATAATTACCAACCCCTGAAAGAATTAACTGAAGAAATTGCTAAAAAAGAGGCTTATCTATTTGATATAAAACCTGCTAATTTATTTATTCAAACCGGTAAAATATACGGACAAGGTGCAACCTACTTTGGTGCTGCTAATCCTGAATTTGGAGCCACTTTTACTTTCTATCAAAAAGAGGTACCTAAAACACAAAAAGAGATTCGTCAGAAAATGGAAAAAGAACTCTTTAAAAAAGGCGATCGAATTCCTCAGCCTACCTGGAAAGAATTACAGGATGAATCAAAAGAGGTACCTGCCTATTTATTAGTTACCATCAAAGATAGTGAAGGAAGTATTGTAAAAACTTTTACAAAAAAACCAGAAAAAAACGTTTCTCGCTTTAACTGGGATTTGACATATGACAGTTGGAAAATAGTAAGCTCTAAAAAATTCGATCCTTTCAAAAAACCTGAAAGTGGTATTTATGTAATGCCAGGTTCTTATACAATTGAAATCAGTCAGGTACAAAATGGAACGAGTACTTTATTAGCAGGTCCTGAATCATTTGAAGTAAAAGCTTTAAATAATACTACACTTCCTGCTAGCGACAGAAAAGCAATGGTTGAATTCCAGAGAAAAGTTACAGAACTTTCTAAGGCTATGAATGGAACGATGCAATTATTATCAGAGCTTAAAGATGAAATTACATCCATGAAGCAGACTGCTTTGGCAGTACCTGATGGTCACAAAAAATTAATACCTGCATTGACAGAATTAGATAAAGAGATAGATGCAATTGAATTTGAATTTAAGGGCGTTGAAGCAAAAGCAAGCTGGGAAGAGATTCCTCCTGCTCAAATGCCATTGATCGAAAGATTAAACAATATTATCTATACTCAGATTGAAAGCACATCAAATATCACAACTACTTCAGTGCGTGATTTTGAAATCTTAAAAAAGGAATTTCCTCCTGTTCTTGAGAAGGTAAAAAGCATATTAACTTATAAAATACCGGAAGTTAGGCAATTAATGGATGAATTAAAGGCTCCATACACTAATGGAAGGATACCTCAATGGAAAGACTAAATATTTGAATTTCAGATAGAAAATTAAAAATCCAACACCTAATTAAAACAGTGTTGGATTTTTTTTGTTTTTACATTAGAAATTTTTCAACCCGTTTTCTATATTTACCGTGTAAATCTTTAATACTTTTTAAATTAAAAATGACAACAAAAGCCATCTTGCCGTTCATAGGATTCGGCAGCATTAAATTTGGAATGGAAGAACACGAAGTTTCCAGCAACATTGGTGATCCTGATGAAACAGAAGTTCAAAACTATGGCGATGGAGGCTCAGCAACCGTATTGTATTACGATGATCTGGGTCTTTCTATGTCTTTTGACAGTGAAGAAGGTTACCGTTTGGTAGAAATTTCTTTTGAAAGCGACCGTTTTATTCTTCACAATGCCATTAAGCCTGGTATGTCGAAAGAAGACTTTTTAGAAGCTTTAGAAAAACTCAACATGGGTGAGTATGAAGTGGAAGAAATTGATGAAGATGGACTTGAAGATATGGAACAATATATTTTCGATAAAGAAAACATTAACATCTGGTTTGAAGAAGGTAGATTAACCACCATTCAAATTGGTCCTGAATTTGTTGACGACGATACCATCAGATGGCCGAAAAGAGCAACAGAAGATGATGAATAATATACAAAGCCCGGTTTATCCGGGTTTTTTTATTCATTTTATTTATCAATTCATGTAATGATAAGGCCTATTCACTAATAAAAAACATTTATTACCCAAGTTATACCGTAAAAACGAAACATAACTAAAAACCTTTCGTTTCATACCAAAGAAATAAAGATTTTGGAGATCTCTAATATTCTCCTATTTTTACAGACAAGTAAAAGATATAGACAATGAAAAAGATTTTGTTATTTGCCGCTGTATTGTTTGTTGTTGCAATTGGAATGAGTTCATGCAAAACCACACAAGATTGTCCTGCATACAGCCAAGCACCTACCGAACAGCCTGCAGAGAGAGCGTAAACTTATCATTCAGGTAAAAGCATATCAAGTGACATAAAAGGATGTTAACATCGCTTTTGTGTTGCTTTTTTATTTGCATTTCGCAAAGCCCCAGCACTGTTACATATTTATTCATACTTTAAGGTTTCTTAAAACTTTATTAAAAAAATCATTTTCTTATTTCTTGAACATTTAATTATGAATTCTTACTTTTGCAGTGCATTTTTGAAGACCTTATTAAAACAATTCTTAAAAAAGCAATAAAATGTCAAAAATCAAGATTGGGATTAACGGTTTTGGCCGTATCGGACGTTTCGTTTTCCGTCAGGCTGTAGCTAAAGGAACTATTCAAGTTGTTGCTATCAACGACTTAATTGATGTAGATTACATGGCTTATATGTTGAAATATGATTCAACTCACGGCCAATTCAACGGAACTGTTGAAGTAAAAGACGGTAAATTAATCGTTAACGGAGATGAAATCCGCGTTACTGCTGAAAGAAACCCTGCTGACATCAACTGGGGTGCTGTTGGCGCTGAGTATGTAGTTGAGTCAACTGGTTTGTTCTTAACTAAAGAATCAGCTCAAGGTCACCTAGACGCTGGTGCTAAAAAAGTTGTAATGTCTGCTCCATCTAAAGACGATACTCCTATGTTCGTAATGGGTGTAAACAATACATCTTACTCTAATGACATGAACTTTGTATCAAACGCTTCATGTACTACAAACTGTTTAGCTCCTATCGCTAAAGTATTGAACGACAAGTTCGGTATTGTTGATGGTTTGATGACTACTGTTCACGCTACTACTGCAACTCAAAAAACTGTTGACGGTCCTTCAGCTAAAGACTGGAGAGGTGGACGTGGTGCTAGCCAAAACATTATTCCTTCATCTACTGGTGCTGCTAAAGCTGTAGGTAAAGTAATTCCTGAATTGAATGGTAAATTAACTGGTATGGCTTTCCGTGTACCAACTCCAGACGTTTCAGTAGTTGACCTTACTGTAAACTTGGCTAAGCCTGCTTCTTATGCAGACATCAAAGCTGCTATGAAAGAAGCTTCTGAAACTTATTTGAAAGGTATTTTAGGTTACACTGAAGATGCTGTTGTTTCTAACGACTTCACTGGTGACACTAGAACTTCTATCTTCGATGCTGAAGCTGGTATCGCTTTAACTGACACTTTCGTAAAAGTTGTATCTTGGTATGACAACGAAATGGGTTATTCAGCTAAAGTATGTGAATTGATTCAGTACATGGATTCAGTAAAATAATTGAATTTCCATATATGATAAAAGCCTCCCTTTACGGAGGCTTTTTTGTTTTATAAATATTAGGTAGCAAAATGTTCTCTTCTAAACTACCTTAAAAAATATAAATGCTAAATATTCACTTTTCAAGTAATCAGTAGTAGCTGGCTTGAAAATTTTAAAATATTAAATACGATAGAGTTGAAAAAAATGCTTCAATTCATAAAGAATAGAATTAATTAGAAATACCTGATTGAACGCATTGCTCCACTTTCCTCCTTTTTCTTTTTGCTAAACATCCTGTTTCGATTTCTTCTGAGTATTTTATTTGTATCAAAACTTATTGTTATTTCATGACTTCCTTTTGAAATACCCGAAGGAGCTGTTGATAAATCATATGAATAATGGATATTAACATAATCGCCGATTCGAAAACCACCAATAAATGCAATAGCAGTATTTAATCGATAGGATACACCAACTGAGAATACCTCGCTATACAACAATTCAACGTTAGCATCAATACTATACATCCCATTTTCGACAAAGCGAACCAGCGTTGAAGGTTTTAGATAAAACTCTTTATTGACAGCAAATCCATAGCCTGTTGATATATAATAATGCCTTTTGACCTCAGATAGTATCTGATCACTATCTTTATTCTTAAAACCATATGCTAAAAATTGAGGAACAGAGAATCCAAAATAAAAAGATGGTGAATAAATAAATAGACCTGCTCCAAAATTTGGTTTAAAACTATTCTGGGATGTACCAACAAAATTAGGATCTTCCTGATCAATTAATTTCCAATCCAATCCTTTAAATCCATAATGATTAACAATAGCCGCAACTCCCATCGACATAAACATATTATAACGTAATCGTAACAGATAGGAATAATAAAAATTAACACGATTATTTTGAGTTGGACCTACCTGATAAGAATTTAAGGCTCCACCAAGTGAAACCATTGACTTATTCAATGGAGAATGAACAGATACATTGTAATTGACCGGAGCACCATCGATTCCCATCCATTGATGCCGGGCCATAATATTTACTGAAAAGGCGTTTCTTACTCCCGCATATCCGGGATTAATTATCAATTGAGAATACATGTACTGAGTTGACAACGGTTCTAACTGAGCAAGCACTCGCAATGAAAGTAACAAAAGCAGTATAACTATGTAACTTCTTTTCACCATTATCTGCTTAAGTAGATTGAACCCGTTAGAGACTGAGAAATACCTTCAATAGAAAATACATAATAATAAGTTCCACTGGGCACTGGTTTTCCTTTCATTAGTCCGGAATTAGCATTGCCATTCCAGTTATTCTGATAATTACTGTCAATGAATACAGTTTGGCCCCATTCATTGATAATGGTCACCGAAATGTTGGTATATTGTCTGAAGTCTGGAATATAAAAAGTATCGTTATATCCATCCCCATTTGGAGAAAAGCCATTTGGTATAAAAAAATCGGTTGTACCATCAAACTGAACATCAATAAAAACCCATGCTTCAGAACAGTCATTATCAGCATCACAAAGGGAATACTGAAGCGAGTCTACTCCTCCAAAATTCCGGGGAAAGGCAGGAATCAAGGAATCATCATCAAGGTAAGCATCTCCTTTGGTAAAGTTCTGAAGAATTGTAACGACATATGGTAAATCTCCTTTTACAATATCATTATCAAGTATCGAATAAACAGGATTTGTCTCATGAAAATAAACCATTGAATCATTAACTGCTTCAGGAATGTAGTCCACATCATCAATTCTTATATCAACGATGGCATTATCGCATGAACCAGATATATTACAAACTTTATATGTAAACTGATCCATCCCATTAAATCCTTTTTCGGGAGTATATTGTATGGTATTATCGTCATTCACAACAACGGTTCCATACATTGGATCTGACTCAATAACCAGAGAACCAACTCCCTCATTTACACCTATATCGTTATTCAACACATTAACCCTAACAGTCTCACTTTCATTAACTACAGCATAATCATTATAGGCTATTACACTGCTTTGTATCTCAACTAAATCAACAGCAACTATTGAAGACACATTGGCATTTGCATTTATTAAGGTTAAAGCAAATACACAGTTAAAAATGGATATTTGAAGATGTCGAATCACAAGTAAGTTTAAGTGTTTATACAAACATAATATTTAGGATATACTTCACAAAATATATCTGAAATACACTTCTAATAAAATGATTTGATTGAAGATGATAAACTATTAGTAACCCAAAAACTGGTAATTTGATTTTTTATTACGCCTGATTTTTGAACATGGGATTGCGCCCTTACCTTTTTCGCGGCAAATCCTGTAACTAAGAATTAACTGATAATTACTACCATAATCTATTTGAGCTCTGGTTAAACCAAGCTGATATTCAAGACCAAGACTAACCTGCTGATAAACAACACCTCCTGTAAAAGCCAATCCAAGGCTTTTTCCAAATTTATGATCTACAGTATGCCTGTAAGCTACTAATCCCCATGTCGACCAGTCGGGATTTGGAGTGGGTAAATAGGCTTTTAAGTTTAAGTCCATTCTACTATCGGTTAGAGCATTTTTTCTGAACATGAACAATGGTTCCAGGTATAGGTCTCTATCAGCCACTTTAAAGCTACCTCCAGCATGAAGATTAAAATCCAATACCCTATCAGGTTCATACATAGACTGATACATGGAGTTTGTTTCTGGTAATAGGTTGGTTATGGCAAATCCAACATGTGTTTCATTATACTTAAGCAAAACCCCAGTACTCGCATTGAATCCAAAACCACTTTCACCAGCACCCGTAATGATTGGGTCAAAAGCTCCTCCATCCAATAAATTAGACATGTCCAATGATGTTTGCTCCAGTAAAAAGGACAAACCAAAAGAAAGAGTCATAAGTTTCTTTCTTTTCTTCAACAACAATATTTCGTAAGAGAAGGCCTGATTTAAACCCAGCTCTTTATAATTTCCATTTCTGTCGTTATAAATATAAGTACCAGATCCCATCTGTCCGCCAACAGGCATTTGTAAACTTAATATTTGTGTACTTGGTGCCAAATCAGTGCCAAGCCATTGTTTCTGATAAAATCCATTCATGGTAATGCAATTCTTCTGGAACGCAGCCGCCGAAGGATTCATCTGAAACAAGTCATATACATATTGATTTGTCAGATAATATTTTTGGCCATTAACCACCGTTAGGGTAATGGTAATGCCAAATAATATTGCTAAAAGCTTCTTCATCGTTTTAAGGTTAAATTACCTTTTAAGTGTTTACCAAGAGGTACAAGTTCAATCACATACCAATAATCATCAGATTTCATTGGCTTGCCTAAATATTTACCATCCCAACCCGGATCTGTAGCTGAGTATTTAAGTAAAAGCTTTCCATATCGATCGTAGATACTAATAATACTTTCGGGTAAACGATCTAAACCTGTAATTTCCCAGGTATCATTATAACCATCACCATTAGGAGTAATAAATTTTGGAATTTCGAGATCTAAATTATCATTGATATTTACTATTTCGGAAACCATACATCCATTCACATCCATCACGTTGAATATATATTCTCCATTTTCCAGGTTTTTAAATACATTATCATTTTGATAAAATCCATCATTAATGGAATATTGATATGGCTCTGTTCCCCCCTCAGGAAACAGTACAACCTGAGCATAAATAGAAGTATCGAGGCTGGCAATAAATGGCGTTGGCACTACTATCATCTCCATAGTATCGGCTAAATAGAAACATCCATCGTTTGCTAGTACAGAATAAATACCAGGATTACTTACCCAAATTTCAGGATATTGCTCACCTGTACTCCACTGAATATTGTTATTCGACCAGTCAACAGATAGTAACAATGAATCAACACTACAAATCGAAGTATCATTCAATAACTCAATTTCAGGTTCGCTAAGATATTTAACCATCTTGGTATCAAAACCACGACAGCCATTAGCATCAACAACATTCACAATATTTACGGTATCTGAAATTTCGCCTCTAATTGTTCTTGTAACTTCACCATTTTGCCATTCATAAGTAACAAAATCGCCGGCATCCAACTCAATTGTTCCAAGAACTGGACAGATGTATTCATCTTCTCCCAGATCAACAACTACCTGTGGAAAATAATTGACAGTAACAGTATCAGTGCTGCTACATCCGTTACTATCTGTAATTTTCAAAGTATGCTTCCCATCTTCCAATTCTATATTCTGATCAACAGAACCATTAGACCATAAATAGCTATAACCTGCAGGAGCTGATAAAGGATGTGTCAATCCCGGACAAAGAGTTACGTCGGGTCCCAGATCCAATTGCGGTGCAGACTGTACATTTATCTCAACAGAATCTGCTGCCAAACAACCAACGGTATTAGTAACCTCAACCTTATATTTACCTGCTGATGTCACCAACAACTTATTAGTATTCAAGCTTGCATCATCATTCCATTTATAACTTACAAAATCGCCTTGGGCTGTGATCACCAAATATTCCATCTCACACGCCGTACGATCATCGCCCAAATCAATATCAGGGAATTGATTTAAAATCAATACGGTTGTATCTGATTTCTGACAGCCATTCAAATCAACCAATTGTAATTTGTAACTACCTGGTTCTGTTGCCAGATAATCATTATCAGTTTCTAACAACTGTTCTCCATTTTTATTCAACTTATACCAGTAGTATGTTTGATAGTTAGTCTCATTGTGAGTTAACATTTGTCCTGTATTTAAACAGCTGGTGTATGATTCTGGTAGGTTCAATGGAGTAACAGAATTTTCCGATATCTGAATTGTTGCTGAAGCAGCACAACCCAAAGTATCAACAACCGTTACAGAATATTCACTTGGTATTGTCACATGATACTTGGCCGTCTGCCATGAGCTATACCTTTGATTGGTAGCATCATTCCAATACAGATAATCGAAAGGACTACCTGAGTATGAAGCAACTCTTAATTCATCCTGTTCGCCGGGACAGATGGAATAAGCATTTGGAAGTTGAACACTTGGTTTACTATATTCCGTTACATTTATATCATTTGCTCTTACACATTGTCGGTAAGTTGTTATAAGTGCATACAATCCAGCTTCATCAATCTCAAGATTCTGGTTTGAAGACAATAAAAGTCCATTTCCATACCATTCATAACTATCATATCCGGCAGTTGCAATAATGGTTGCCTTTTCATCTTCACACAGATATTTTGATAATTCAAGTTCAGGAATATCAATATCATATATCTCAACATTCAACCCATCTGATACTGAACAGCCATTTACATCATTGGCTTCAACAATATAATCTCCCGAATGTGAAACTTGGGCGTTAATAATTTGATATTTGTTTTCAGGGTTTTGATTTACTAAAGTCACTTCAGGATTAGATCCGTCATTATATTTCCATATATAATTAAAGAATGATGAAGGAGCAGTTATGGTGAGGTCAGTTTCAACACATGCTGATAAATCATTTCCCAACTTAAAAGTAACCGGTGTATAATTCGATAATTCAACGGATTCAACAGAAGAACACAATGTGTTTTTATCCGTTACTTGTAAACTATAGGTACCTGCCAGATTTGTCTCCAGATAAGAGTTGGTAGAGTTATCACTCCACAAATAGTCATAATTAGCAACGTTAAGGTTGATATCTTCAAACCGATGCGTGATACCAGGACATACAATGGCATCATCCAATTTAAACTCCGGCACAGAATTAATGGTAATTTCCACACTATCTTTACTTTCACAGCCATTAGCATCTACAACCTCTAATTTATAAGTTCCACTGGTATTTACCAGGTAATCAACATCATTAGCAACATTGATATCCATACCAGAAACAACTTTAAACCATGAATAACTTGTTGAATTGGTTGCTGTATTTTGTAAGGTAACACCAATATCATTACATGCTGTAAACGGACCATTGAGTTCGGGTGGAGTAACTGCAAACTCTGATATTTCTATTTCGTCTGTAGCTTTACAACCAATTTCATCAACTACTGTTACACTGTAAGTACCTGCTGTTGAAACCGTGTATGAGACATTCTGCCAATCATCGTATCTGGTTGTACTGTCCTTTCCCCAATACAAATAATCAAAATTACTACCATCTGTAGAAACCTGAAATTGTACCCCATCAATTATAGCCTCTCCTCCCTGACAAAAACCAAAATCAACAGGTAATTGTACATTGGGTAAGCTAAATTCATCAACTGTAATCTCATTAAATTTAACACATGCATTATAAGTTGCCTGTACCAAATAGAATCCTGGTTTATCAATTCTAATTGTATCTTCATTTAAAGCGGAAGTTATTGGTGCTCCATTATAAAACCAGGTATAACTATCGTAACCTGTTGAAGCAATAATTTCTATTGATTCATTCTTACATAGATTTTCGGTTACTTCCAATGATGGTGGATCAGTATTATAAATATTAACTACAACCTCATCTTCAACAACACAACCATTAATATCTTCAGCTACTACTCTGTATGTGCCGTTATCACTAACTTGACCATTAGATATTAAATATTTATATTCTGGTAATTGTGATACTAAAACATTACCATCCAATTCCCATGTATAATTACTATGACTTGAACTTGCTGTTAGCGTTAAGTCAATTCCTGCACATTCCTGACGATCTGGTCCAAGATTAATTGGTATAGGTGAATAATTGCTTAAAGAAGCTGATTCTGAAGCTAAACAACCATTTGCATCTGTAACTTGTAAAGTATACTGCCCTGTATTAGATGTAACCAATGACTGATTAGTTGAACCGTCACTCCATAAATATTGATAAGCCCCGGCGGGACCGTCAAAAGAATGGTTAATATTCGGACAAACAGTTGCGTCATTTAATATGAAAGATGGAGTTGCATTGATTGTTATATCAACAGTATCTGAATTCTCACAACCATTTGCGTCCAATAAAGTCAACTTATAAGAATAAACACCACTATTCAAACCTGAAACAATGTAATCGTTGTTTTCAGCTACTTTAATTTCTGATCCCGAAACCAATTGATACCATTCGTAACTCTGCGCATTGGTTAATGGATTTTGTAAGGTAATTGTTTCATCCTCACAAATAGATGATTCGGTCAAATTAATAGATAGTAGCGTGTGTTGAGTTACATCAACCTGATCAGTTGATATACAACCAAATTTATCAACTACTGTAACAGTATATTGTCCTACCTGATCAACCGTATATTTAGCACTTGACCAATCTGTAAAGCGAACGTTGTCATTGGTTTCCCAATAAAGATAATCAAGACCTCCTCCACTGGATGATTGTGTATAATTGGCAATCGCTAAAGTGGTTTCTCCACCTGGACAAATGATATTACCATCTTTCAACTCAACTGTAGGTAAACCATATAATTGAACATCAATATTATTGCTTGCAGAACATTGCGACAATGTTACCTCAACAGTATATTGACCCGGTTCAGATATTTCTATCGAACTTAAATCAGTAAACTGAGTTTGTTCTATTCCATCTTTAAACCATTTGTATGCATTATATCCCGTTGAAGCTGTTAAAGTCACCGTATCATTTGCACATAAGTTTTGACTAAGAGTTAAGGTAGGTACTGGTACATGAATAAAGCTAACATTTACTGAATCTTTAACCGGACAGCCATTTGCATCTTCAGCTTCTACCTTATATTGTCCTTCGGTTGAACCATCTGTTTTTAAAACCAGATATTGATACTCAGTCGGATTACCAATAACTTCTGTTTCAACGGCTCCATCAATAAAGAACCATTTAAAATTATTATAATTCTGATAGTCGGAAACGGCTAATAATGCTTGATCGCACTCTACTCTATCAGGACCTAAATCAATTGGAACAGGAATTGTAAAACTTAATTCAGCTTCATCTCTTCCAATACAACCATTTGCATCGGTTACTTCTAACCAGAATGTACCCTCCGTTGTTAATTCATTCGTGCTATTTGTGCTACCATCATTCCATAAATAAGAATAGCCGATTCCTGTTGGTCCATCAACTAATATTGATTCACCTAAACAGGTTGTTTCATCTTTTAAGTCAACTATTGGAAGTTGATTTACCACAATGTCAAAATTCTTTGTTACTTCACATCCATTGGAAGTTAAACAGGTTACAGTATAAGTACCCGATATACTTGGTATTAAATAGTTTTGAGTTGGATCAGTATTAAGAATATTTCCGTTTAAACTCCATTCGTATTCTGAGAAAGTATTTACCACAGTAACTGCCTGACCTATACATACTGTATCAAAATCTAAATTTATCTCAGATAAAAGAAAGGCTTTAATATTAATGGTGTCACCATTTGAACAACCTTCCGCATCAGTTACCAAAACAGATAAATCATTATCATAAAGTTCAGTCACAGTAACACTTGTATTGATTGTATTTGCACCATTACTCCAATTATAAGTGTATGATGCCTCTTCACCTGCAAAATCTAAAATTGATCCAGGGCAAACAGTGGTATCATTCCCCAGATCAATAACCGGACGATTAAAAACAACATCAATGGTATCAACCAATTCACATCCTCCAAAAGCCATTTCTGCCTGCACCCAATATTTACCACTTTGGTTAACATCGATAGATCTTTGAGTTGGATCAGAAACAATTCCGGATGATTGGTCTGAAAACCATTGATAATTTAACATTTCTTCGTCGGTGGTTAACTTCAAAACATTTCCATAACATGCCTCGGTTAAACCACTAATAGTTAAATTACTAAACGATGAAAAATAGCCATAACTGGCACTTGTCCCATTTTCCTCTAAAACACTCAGATGAAATAGTCCGGTTGAATTGGCAATGTAGTACGGTTGATTTGTTGAAATAGAGGAACTTAAGTCAATATTACATGTAAACCATTGTTCATCTCCATCTCCGCTTCCTTCCACCTTATTCCAAACCGTATTCTTAAAGAAATCTGATAGCACATTTCCATTTTCATCTTTGATTGTAAAGTTATCTTTGTCAGCACCTTTAACCAGTAGCTGCAAAAAAAAGTGATTTGTAAATATCCGCGTAAAGCTAACCATATCAGATCCTGTACATTCAGCATGAGGGATTAAAGCACTACCTAACTCATTACTTTTACTACTTCCATAATCCAGGCTTGATAACTGATATACATATATAGGTTTTGTACCTTCTATGTACATATTATGCTGTGTTATGTCGATGGATATCTGTTGCCCCTTGTTCAGTGTTGTTACAAGATTTGTATTTCCATTCAATGTAATTGTAGTGTTATCCTCAGTGGCCAATACAAAAACTTTATTGATTGTTTTATTATGACCATTAGGAGCAGTATTAACAACTACATAATTAAAGCCTATAACACTCGTTGGTATTAACTGGTCTCCTATTAAATCCCAGGATCCGCCTCCATTCTTATCCTCATTTATTGAATCATCAGAAATTGTAACTGCAATTGGATTATTTGAGGAAATATAGGAACCTGCTAAAGATGAACCTTGTATAGTGTTTGTATTTTCAACACAAAAAGTCTGCCCTCTATCTAGGGATATCTCAATTGTATCACCAGCAGAATAACCTACTACATCAGCAGTCGGAATAAAAACAATATTGGTATCATCTGTTGTTGCAACCAGATCTACTTTCTCACTAGCCTTTGGAGTGTATGTTTGATTGATATAGATATTCTGAGAAGGAACAAAAAACTCTGTTCCTAAACCATTTGCGCCTTTTAAGGTGAATTTATCAGGATTATTTCCATTTACAATCTCATAATAAACACTGATATCAGCATCATGAGCTGTTATTAAAATACCCTTATTATTAACCTGATTACTAGGTCTGTTATCAAGAACATCCTGTGCATAGTTGTAATCATTTACTGTATACTGGGTATTAGGACCAATATATACATTAACGGTATTGAAAGAAGTATTTGCCGGACTAGAAATGGTAACATTGGTACCAACATCATAAGTTGTAATACGAAAAACAACCGGAGAATCACCATGTGCATTTGTTACTTCAGGTGCTACAAACCAAAACTCACGCCCTACCTGCGCATTGGAAATAAAACCAACACACAGTAAAAAGACACTCATTGAATAGGATAGTAGTTTTCTTTTCATATGCTAAAATATAAGCGTACAATATCACCCCACTGCCTTAGATAAACAATGCTATTTATTCAATATGTATTGTGCGAATATGTTTGCTCTCCTGTCTTTATCCTACTTTAACATATTAGCAGTTTGGATGTGTTAGAGTTTATTACGTAGCCTTTTTAGGAAAGTTTGATTTTAGGCAAAGAAGTTTAAATATTTTTTAAGATAAATAACCTTACGCTATGACTTAAAGGAAGATATTAAAGTCTTTTTTTCCGTATAATTTTTCAAACAGTTACCTCTAATAAATGTAGCATCATAACAATGATCCGTAAAACACTAAAGCACAAATCATATTAAAATTCATTCTACTATTTGAGGTATAATAAATAAGTGACTATACCAACACCAATTACCCTCTTTGTCTTTTATTGTTAATGTAACCAAGGTTCGTCTCTTTTTATCCGACAGATTTAATTTAACCATATAAATATCTTCATATGTTTGAACATCATTATAATTTATGCCATTTTTGAAACAATTTATACCGCCAACATAATTACTCTGATTATAGTTAAATGAAACGTTGATACTCTTACCGTGACCTTCTATAAATGGAGATTTTTTTTCAGTTAAAACCCTGAAAGGTTCCATCTTAACTTTGGAAATAAATTTGTCAATCGAAATCTTTCCTGACATTGGAAACCTTGGAATGGCATACGGGTCATTAGTTTCGCACCAAACACCTGAATTTTGAGCAAAGGATAAGCGATAACCATTGTTTTTAAGTACACTCATCATACCTTCATCAAATTCACCAAAAGGATAAGCATACGACTTAGGAATACTTCCTAAATTTTTTTTAAATAGTTTCTCAGCCAGATCCAGATCTGATTCAAAATAAATACTTCTTTCTTCTGCATCTTTATTTAAAAAGTAGGCATGCGAATGCGAATGATTTCCAATTTCCACACCCTCTTTTTGAATTGATTTTAATTCATCCCATGAAAGATAATCACCCCAACCTACGCTTTCTGTATTGACATAAATAGTAGATTTCATGCCATATTTCTTCAGAATTGGCAGTCCATTTTGCAGAAAAGACTTATACCCGTCATCAACAGTAATACAAACATACTTCTTTACATCCTTATCATTTAAAGCATAAACCTCAGATGCCTTCACTGAAATATAACCATTCTCTCTCAGCCATTTTATCTGAGCTTCAAAATCTTCTACAGATGTATTCGTAGATGGATATCTGTCATCTCCGAATCGATGATAAACCAATGCTTTAACAGACCATTTATTGTTTTGGATAACTTTTGAGATTGCTAAATGCCAGGCCTGAAGAGATCCAATAAAAAAAAGGCTGGTAAAAAATATTACACCTAACCATTTATAAACTTTGCCAGAGTGGATCGTCTTCATCTATTTCAACTAATTTATAATGATCATATTGTGTAAAGTCATTTTGTCTGATTACAGCACCTAAGATCTTTACATATTCATCACGAAGCTCGGAATAATTCACCAGATACTGTATTAATTCATACGGATCATCAGACTCCAATCGCACTTCCCGTAATTTTTTATATGCCGGTGCCCGGGCAACCGTAATTAAATAGTCGTATACTGATCCATACAGATTATTGTACTTTCGAAGATAAATTGTGTTATCATCCCTTGTTTCTGAAGCAGCAATTCTTTCTTCATATTCATTGTATGACCAAATGCCAAATACATTGTTGGCTTCAAGAAAAAAACGGGATGTACCCCATCCACTTTCAATAGCAGCCTGGGCTAATATAATACTGACAGGATGTTGCTCTAAACTATTAATTACCTGATGAATATCTTTACATTTAAAATAGGCTACAATTGAATCAACTAACAGACTATCATGGGCTCTGATTCTCCCTTTCTCAATCTTTTGAGCCAGTCGTTCAAGCTTCTTTCTTTCTCGCTCAACCTTTTTCTGCGCTATCATTATCGAAGGAAGCATCAAATTCACAAATAAATCTTTTCTCTCTTCACCCCTGACTTTTCTCAGATCGGGATTACCATGATAAATGATAGGTTCCACCAAAGAGTCAGACTGAATTACAATGGAATCAGGACTATCAACATAAATTTCTTGAAATGGAGATATAACAGGACTTGTTTCAACTCTCAGCCAAATAAAAAGACCTGCGATAAGAAGCAACAGAATACCTAGTGTAATGACAACTCCATTCTTTCTGGATATCTTCGACATATAGTTGAATTAATTCATAACTGAAGAAGTTATATTATTCATAACGTAGCGATTCGATCGGATCCAGCTTGGCTGCTTTCAATGCTGGCATAAGGCCTGAGAGTAAACCAACTGTTAAGCAAATGGCAACACCCAAGATTACCCAGTTCCACGGCACAACAAAAGGAGCTTTCAATGCAATTGACATTAAATTTCCAATAATTATACCCAATATTATACCAACTGCTCCACCCACCTGACCAATAATAATCGATTCAAGCAAAAACTGATTACGAATTGCTTTGGTATTAGCCCCCATCGCTTTTCTGATTCCAATTTCACGGGTTCTTTCGGCCACGGCCACCAACATTATATTCATTAATCCAATGGCCGCTCCAATTAGTGTAATTAAACCTATCACTGCAGCAATTAAAGTAACAGTACCTGTACTTTCAATCAGTATACGGGATAAATTATCACTTTTATTGACGTTAAAATTATTTTCATCATGAACGGTCAAACGTCGAATTATTCTAAATAACCCTGTTGCCTCGCTGATTGCATTATCAATCTGCTGACTATCCATTGCCTTCACAACAATGTTATAAGACATATTCGGACGACTGAATTTTTGCCTTACATTCGTTACCGGCAACAATAATATATTATCACTCTGACTACCAAAACCGGCTCCCTTCTCTTCCAAAACCCCAATCACCAAATATTTTGCACCTGCTACACTTATTACCTGATCCACAGGATTCTCTCCATCAGGAAAAACCTTTTTCGATAGGGCACTTCCTAACACAGCCACATATCTGTGATCCTGCACCTCCTGAACACTAAAATGCCTTCCCTTACTTAAAGTATGGCCTTCTACATCAATAAAATTTTCATCAACACCATAAACAGCCACATTGGGATTTGATTTATTCTCTCCTGCTTTAACTGTAGCCGCACCTGATGCATTGTAAGAAACAGAAACTGTTGCAGGAAAATCAAACTCTTCTTTAAAAGCCATGGCCTCTTTAAACGAGATAAAACCATAATTTTTTTGTCTCATGGAATTATTACCCACCTGCACATTCATTCCCCTGTTTTCGATTGTAAATGAATTGGCTCCCATTCCTGTAAACTTAGTGCTTATAGCCAATTTGATGGAAGTTATTGCAGTCAATATTCCAATTAATGCAGTAATACCAATTCCAATTATCAATATGGTAAGGATAGTACGTAATAAATTAGAACGGATTGAACCGAAGGCTATGCGGAGATTTTCATAGATGAGTATTAGCTTCATACGTTTGGCAATGAGCTTATAAATTAGGTATATGGTACATAATATTTCAGCGTCAAGTTAGTAAAAGAATTTTAAACCTGTTAAGAAGAACAACAAAAACCTGGTGACCTTGTTATTAACTGAGAGACTTTTTTTAGTAAATTTGATTTCTAAAACCGCAATATTCACATTATCTAAATAAATCAGAAAAATGGCTTTTGATATTGAGATGATTAAAAAGGTTTACGCTGAGTTGCCTGATAAAGTAGAACAAACACGTCAGCTTCTTGGAAGACCTTTAACTTTAACAGAGAAAATTTTATATGCCCACCTTGCTGATAAACTCCCCGATTCAGCATACGATAGAGGTAGTTCGTATGTAAATTTCAATCCCGATCGTGTAGCAATGCAGGACGCAACAGCGCAAATGGCCTTATTGCAATTTATGCAAGCCGGCAAGGAAAAAGCTGCTGTACCGTCAACTGTTCATGCCGATCACCTGATTCAGGCCAAGGTTGGTGCTTCAACCGACCTTAAAACAGCGGAAGTTAGCAACAAGGAAGTATATGACTTCTTAAGCTCAGTATCGAACCGCTATGGTATTGGTTTCTGGAAACCTGGTGCAGGTATTATTCATCAGGTTGTTTTGGAAAATTATGCCTTCCCTGGTGGAATGATGATTGGAACAGATTCGCATACTGTTAATGCGGGTGGACTGGGAATGATCGCCATCGGTGTTGGTGGTGCCGATGCTGTTGATGTTATGGCAGGTATGCCTTGGGAATTGAAGTTTCCTAAGTTGATCGGTGTTAAACTTACCGGTAAATTAAATGGCTGGACAGCTCCAAAAGATATTATCCTGAAGGTTGCAGGAATATTAACTGTAAAAGGAGGCACTGGTTGTGTTGTTGAGTATTTTGGAGAAGGAGCTCAATCGTTAAGCTGTACAGGTAAGGGTACCATTTGTAACATGGGTGCTGAAATTGGTGCAACTACTTCTACCTTTGGATACGATGAATCGATGGAACGCTACCTTCGTGCTACCGACCGTTCTGATGTTGCAGATGCAGCCAATAGTGTAAAAGAACACCTGACAGCCGATGCTGAAGTTTATGCTAATCCCGAAAAATATTTCGATCAGTTAATTGAAATTAATCTTGATGAGTTGGAACCTCACTTGAATGGTCCTTTCACTCCTGACCGTGCTACTCCTATTTCAAAAATGAAGGAAGAAGCAGAAAAGAATGGTTGGCCTTTGAAAGTTGAAGTGGGATTAATTGGTTCGTGTACTAACTCTTCTTATGAAGATATTTCAAGAGCTGCTTCAATTGCTAAACAAGCTGCCGAGAAAAGCCTTAAAGCTAAGGGTGAGTTTAAAATTACACCCGGTTCAGAGCAGGTACGGTACACCATTGAACGTGATGGTTTGATTGATATATTCAATAATATGGGTGGTGAAGTGTTTGCCAATGCCTGTGGACCTTGTATTGGAATGTGGGCACGTACGGGTGCTGAGAAACAAGAGAAAAACACCATTGTACACTCATTCAACCGAAACTTTGCCAAACGGGCCGATGGTAATCCAAATACCTATGCTTTTGTTGGTTCACCTGAATTGGTCACTGCTATGGCAATTGCCGGAAATCTTGGATTTAATCCAATCACCGATACTTTGGTAAATGAAAAAGGTGAAACTGTTAAACTGGATGAGCCAACCGGATATGAATTACCTCCTCAAGGTTTTGGAGTAGAAGATTCGGGATATCAGGCACCGGCTGAAGATGGATCAAGCATTAAAGTTGTGGTAAATCCTGAAAGTGATCGACTTCAACTATTGACTCCTTTTGCACCTTGGGATGGAAAAAATATTACAGGTGCCAAATTGCTGATTAAAGCAAAAGGTAAATGTACAACTGACCATATTTCAATGGCCGGACCATGGTTAAAATACCGTGGACACCTTGATAATATCTCAAATAACATGCTGATTGGTGGTGTTAACTTTTTTAATGATGAAACTAATAAAGTTAAGAACCAATTAACCGGCGAATACGGTGAAGTACCCGCTACTCAAAGAGCTTATAAAGCTGCAGGTATTCCTTCTGTTGTTGTGGGAGACCACAACTATGGTGAAGGATCTTCGCGCGAACATGCAGCCATGGAACCCCGTCATTTGGGTGTAAGAGCTGTAATTGTAAAAAGTTTTGCCCGAATTCATGAAACAAACCTTAAGAAACAAGGTATGTTGGGATTAACTTTTGCGAATGAAGCCGACTATGATCTGATTCAGGAAGATGATACATTTAACTTCATTGATCTGGATCAGTTTAAACCAGGTCAGACTTTAAAAATTGAAGTGGTTCATACTGATGGCACAAAAGATGTTATTACACTTAACCATTCGTATAATCAACAGCAAATCGACTGGTTTAAAGCAGGTTCAGCACTAAATCTTATTAAACAGCAAAATGCTTAATTAAGATATAATACATTGATTATTATATAAGGAGCTGCCATTGAGCAGCTCTTTTTATTTGCCTTTCATTCTATTAATCAGGTAAACTCCTGCTAGAATAACAGCCATAAAGACGATCTGCATCAACGAAATAGATTCTCCATCAATCAATCCCCAAAGAATTGCAAACACGGGTATGATATAAGTTACAGATGAAGCAAAAACAGCTGATGCGTAGCGAATTAAAGTATTCATCACTAGCATGGCCAGGGCAGTTCCCACAATACCCAATAATATTAAAGCGCCTAAATGTATATACCATCCTTCATGCTGAACAGCATTAGTTATTTTGGTTGTCAAGAAATAGAAAATAGCCACGGGACCAATAAAGAAAAAGGATAGAGAAGTAATCTGAACTCCATTTAAATGCGTTAGTCTGGCTTTAATCTCATTAATATTAACACCATAGCAAATGGTTGCCAAAACGATAAATAAGGCATAGCTATTTACTTGTCCTAAATCGAGTCCTCCACCCATTGAGATTAAACCGGCTGCACCTAATAATCCCATAAGAATTCCTAAAAACTGTGCATTTCTAAAAGAACTTTTATACAAAATCAAACCAACGATAAAAGTAAAGACCGGAGTAAGCGAATTTAACATACCTGCTAAAGCACTGTCAATGCGAGTCTGTGCCTTGGTAAATAAAAATGCAGGTATCAGGCTTCCCAAAAAGCCAGCTATTAATAAACTCTTCAGATCTCTCTTCTTTAAAACCCTGAAACTTTTGATTGAATAAGGTAACAACACCAGAAAAGCAGAACCAATACGAATGGAAGCCGCCTGATCACTGTCAAAGCTTTTTAACCCAATTTTCATGAGTATAAAGGAGCTTCCCCAAACAAAGGCCAACACTAACAGAACTGAAAACTGAAACCATTTTTTATCCCAAGGCATAAATTAAAATTTAGAAGACACTAAACTAGTATATTTTCGGCTATAAAAAGAGAGCATTAAAACAGATACAAAGCAATTCTGTTATAACTACAATACATTCTTATTACTTTTATTAAAATTTTAATCATATACTTATGAAGTCACCATTCAAAAAGTTAACTATACTCATTGTAGTTTTAGCAATGGGTATGTTTTCAGCTTTCAGCCAGTCTGTATTAAGTCCGGCTGATTTATTAAGTCTTAAATCAATACATACCAACCAATTAACCCCTGATGGTTCAAAGCTGATGTATAGCATATACGCTCCCCGTTCAGCCAATGATAAACCGGGTGGAGCAATATCAACTTATATGATTTTGAACCTTAATACCAACGAGTCAAAACTGTTGTTTGATGATGACCTAAAAGCATCATCTCCGCAGTGGAATAAAGATGGATCTTTGCTGGCTGTTATTAAGAGTATAAATGGAACCAGACAAGTATTTATTATTTCTGATGATGGAAATGAATACCAAATTACAAATGCCCCTACAGGCGTAGACAGCTATGAATGGAGTCCGCAAAACAATGCTATCGCGTATATTGCTTCTGTTGGAAAAACAGATAAACAGAAAGAATTGGAAAAACGTGGATACGATTTTATTTTTTACGAAGAAGATATAATCAATAACCAATTATGGATTCAACATTTTGATAGTGAATTAAAATCGACGGATCTCAAACCTATAACAAGCGATGGAAATGTATGGGATTTTACCTTTGATAAACAAGGAAAACAAATTGCATTCAGTTGCAGCAATCTCAATCTGATCGATCAGAAATATATGTTCAGAAAAGTCAAAATATATAACCTTGAATCCAATGAGGTAACTCATCAATTAAGCAACGAAGGAAAATTAGGTAATTACTCTTTTAGTCCGGATGGAACAAAACTTGTTTATACCGGGGCTTTAAACATTAATGATCACTCAGTTAGTCAGGCTTATATTTTTGATTTAAATACTCAAAAGACTGAGAACATAACACCTGAAAAATACAAAGGGCATATTACCTGGGCTGACTGGAAGAACAACAAAGAGTTATTTTACATGGGCGAAGAAGGTGTATATAACAAGTTATACACTTATTCAGTCAGTAAACAAAAGAGAAACCTTCTACTCGATTCGGAAGAAAATGGAATTATCTTTAGTTCCCCCCTTTATTCCAATGACTCTAAAACCTTTGTCTTTAGTGCATCTACACCCGCTAATGCATCCGACATTTATACATGGGATGGTAAGAAAGAATTAAAGCAAGTTACCAAAATCAATCCTGTATTAAGCGAGAGGACTTTAGGAAAACAGGAAGTAATAAAATTTAATGCCCGTGATGGTTTGGAAATTGAAGGCTTGTTAATTAAACCATTGGGCTACAATGAAAATGAAACATACCCACTCATTATGTTTGTTCATGGAGGTCCAGAATCACACCATACAAATGGTTGGTTAAGTCGATATGCAACCCCAGGACAGGTCATGGCAGGTAAAGGTTATTTAGTAGCCTATATCAACTACAGAGCCAGCACTGGTTATGGTGTTGATTTTGGTATGCATGGATTTGAAGATCCAGCCGGAACTGAATTTGATGATTTGGCAGATGCTATTGATTACCTTGTAAAAGAAAAAGGTGCCGACCGTGATCGAGTTGGAATGGCTGGTGGATCATACGGTGGATATGCCTCTGCCTGGTTTGCCACCTACTACACTGACTATGTAAAAGCAGTTGGTATGTTTGTGGGCATTAGCGATATAATAAGTAAACGCGGAACTACAGATATTCCTTACGAAGAATTATACGTACACAGTGGAAAACCATTGGAAGAAATGTGGGATATTAGTTTAAAACGAAGCCCTATATATTATGCACATCAGAGTAAGACTGCCACACTCATTTATGGTGGTGCAGATGATCCAAGGGTACATCCTACTCAAAGCTACGAGTTATACAGAAGAATGAAGATGAATCACCATCCGGCTGTACGACTGGTTCAATATCCGGGCGAGGGACATGGTAACCGCAAACAAGTGGGCCAGATTGATGTTTTATATCGTCAGATTGCCTGGATGGATTGGTATGTAAGAGATTTAAAACCATTGGATGGACCAATGCCTACTATAGATATCAGCGATCAGTATGGATTGGATTGGTAGTTTTTTATTATTTTCGAACTTATTAACAGACCCGGCAATTGTCGGGTTTTATTTTTTATTATAAAAAATGTAACGATTCAATTGTTAGGCCATCTAAATAGCAAAACCTAATTAAAGAATGAAAAACAAAGAACAACAGTTTAATGAACTGGTATCTGACCACGGAAATAAAATAATGCGCATTTGCAGCTATTATAATTCCGATCCGGATGAACAAAAAGATATGTATCAGGAGATACTCATCAACATTTGGAACAGTTTACATTCTTTCAGAGGCGATGCTGCCATCAGTACATGGATTTACCGAATTGCTGTGAATACTTCCTTAAGCTTCACCGGTAAAAGCTTCAGGCAAATGAAACTGATTGTTAAAACCGACACATCTAACATCCACAACCTGCTTGATGAAGATGAAACGGAAAACAAAGTAACGCTCGAAAGAAAACTGAACCAGTTGCAAACAGAGCTAAATCAGTTATCGGTAATTGACAAATCTCTCATAACTCTTCTTCTTGAAGGATTAACGATGCGTGAGATTGCTGATATTATAGGCATTACTGAGCCCAATGTAAAGGTGAAGATTCATCGTATTAAAGAACAATTGAAAACCAAATTAAAACCAGATGGCCATGAATAATCAAACTACAAACGCAGAAGTAAACTTAAACGAACTAACCTCTCGTTTAAAAAAAGAAGATATGCGAAATAAAAACCTGACCAAAAGATTTAAGATCTTCTATTTTGTATTCGGTATCTTGTATGCTTTAGTATACATTTTTGAATATTTTTTTAATGAATCTGATCCAATGGGTTCAACCGACATAATCAGTGGAACATGTTATGTTCTAGCCTGGCTTATATTTGCCCTTTTATTTCGGAAAGCAAATAAAGATTATAGTCAGGTTGATTATTCATTACCCACCATTTTAATGTTACAAAAGGCTGTAAAACGATACAAATTATTTCAACCAAGATTAATAATAGCAATTGGTGCAGCACTGCTTATTGATATAGCTTCATCACTCAGAAAAGTAGAGATGCCAATTACTAAGGAGGTAATAAACGACATTGTATTGTTTCAAATCATCTTTGTCTCTGCAATTATGATTGGTGTTGTTGCAGGCATCATTATCTGGCACAATCGTCAAAAACCCATAAGAGATAATGCTTTGGCCTTAATTGAAGAGTTAGAGAATTAAAAATCAATCATTATAAAAAAAACAGCTGTGCTTGAAGAACCACAGCTGTTTTTTCGATTTACTTTCCGATAGAAGATTTACTTGGATACTTCCATCCTCAGCTTCTTCCCTTTTATTTTCTCGTTCTTAAGATTTTGAAGTAGTTTTTTTACTTTGCCACTTTTGACAGCTACAAATGCCGAATGATCCAATACATCAATTCGCCCCAATTCATCCTTCTGTAACCTGCCTTTCTTAAAAAACAAACCAACAATGTCAATTTTATTGACTTTGTCTTTTTTCCCACTACCAATGTAAAGAGTTGTCCAGTCGGGTAATTCGGGCAATTCGGTATACGAATTTACCTCTTCGAACTGCAATTCTGTTTTAATATATTCAGGCAAAGGTTCTTCTTCTGCCAGTAATAAGTATACAGTTCCTTCTGCATTCATTCGGGCAGTTCTTCCGTTTCGATGTATATAGGCATCTTCTTTACCTGGTAAATGATAATGAATTACATATTTAATTTCAGGAATATCCAAACCACGCGATGCCAAATCGGTTGTAATCAATAAATGATGACTTCCATTCCTGAATTTGATTAATGCGCGTTCTCTGTCTTCCTGCTTCATCCCACCATGAAAGACATCATGTCTCAGGCCCATGTCATGCAGGTGATTACTGATTCGATCTGCCGCTTCGCGATGATTTACAAAAACAAGCATTGGCTCGTTACCCAAATGACAAACCAGTTTAAAAAAAGCATCCAGTTTATCTCTACCTTCAGATCGAACCCCTTTCAAGGTCAAGCTAACAGGCTTTTCTTCTTCACTTATATAACTAAGTGTTTGAGCTTTATTGATTCCAACAAAAACAGGAATATCCTTTAAATTGGTAGCTGAAGTCAGCACTCGCTGTTTAAGTGCCTTCAATTGAAGGATGATTTCTTTCATCTCAGCCTGAAATCCCAATTCAAGTGATTTATCAAACTCATCGAGTACCAAATATTTCAGATGATCAAATGAGAAGCGTTCACGACGAACATGATCAGCTATTCTACCTGGAGTGCCTATTAATACAGTGGGTGGATGCAAAAAGCTGTTTCGTTCCGTTTGAATGGAGTGTCCGCCATAGCTACACAGCACCTTTAATCCTGTCTTCAACTCTCTAAAAACCTGCTCTATCTGAATAGCCAACTCTCGCGAAGGGGCTAAAATCATTAATTGAACACCTTCCTTTTCAGGTTTCAATTTTAAAAGTAAGGGTAATAAAAAGGCCAGCGTTTTTCCCGAACCTGTTGGCGAAAGTAAAATGACATCTTTACCCGTTGCTGCGGTTGTGAGCATCTCTTGTTGCATTGGTTTTAATTCACTTATTCCCAATGCATTTATATAGTTCTTAATTTGATCTTCCATTGCTTTCATCCCGCAAAGATAAGCAAACATCTCTCATACTTACAGGGTATGAGTTGAAGCAAATTTCTGAGTCCATGGACAAGCCATCATACATTGCAGACATGTAGTACAATTTTCAAAATTCAACAAGTCATTTCGATCCAGTTGCTGATTCCAGATGATACCTTTTAAAGCTTTAGGAACGCATACTTTTACACACTCATTGCATTGTCCGCATTTACTGAAGATTATTTCATGCTTCTCTGTTTCCAGGGCTGCATTGGTCAAAACAGAACACATACAAAGAGCACTTCCATATTCCGGATGAACCAGTAGATTATGCTTACCAATCCATCCTAAACCAGCAAGCAGAGCAATGGTTTTATGAGGTAATGGTGTTCGTAACTCCTGTAAATTATAACGTTGGCTTTCTTCAAGATTTTTTTCTGACTGAGAATAAGCCTCATACCCAAGATCCATTAAATAGGTTGCCAGAATATCAGCCAGGTTATCAACGCTTTTTTCTGTAAGATGAAATCGATCCTGATTCATTTGTTTGGTTCGCAACATATCTTTCACATAATCGGGATTGGAAGATACTTCTTGAACGTAGACTGGCGATAATGGGATAAGAATTAATACCGCTGATTTATACCCCTGTGTTTGCCTTTTATTAAGATGAGACACATCTACAAAACGTACCAATTGAGCTCCATTGGAGAAAAGAAAATTTGATATTAATTCATTTAGTGGCAACATTTAACTACTTAACTTCATGTCGTCCATCAGGTAAAAACTTGACAGAGAACAATTGTTTGTTTTGATTGAACAATTCATAACCATTTTTCAAGTCAGTCCATAAATTTAATGCATCAAGGTTAGACTGATATTTCACTTTGAATTCTGTAAATCGTTCATTAGTTAACCGGGCCGGAAAAATCGTCACCGGAATAGTCTCCTGGCCATTCTGCCTTGCTTCGACACAAATTAAATAAAGCTCTTTTATCTGATCATCTGTAATGGGTAAACAACCAATGGTAACACAATCTCCATGTATATAAATATCGTTACCCGGATATTTTTGATCACTTAGGATTTTATCAGAAGCATTGGGATAATTGAGTCGCATTGATAAATGAAAATTACTTTGCGGGTTAAATACATTGATATGATAGAAGCCTTCGGGGATCTGTAAATCACCTTGTTTTCTTTTGGGGCCTAATTTTCCACTTGTTGCACATATCTTATATGTTTTAATCAATTGAAAAGTTTGATCATCCTTGTCTCTGGCCCACAGTTCCAGTTCCTTTTCAGTTTTGAAAGCTCGCAGATACACTTCAAGTTTATCTATATTAAGACCATATTGGGTTAAAAGAGTTTTTACCCCTGCTTCCTTTTCTAGATAGGCATCAGCCACTCTTTTAAATTTTTTCTGATCAGCTTTAAAACCATTCGCAAACAAACCACCCATAAATAATATTCCAAGAATTATTTTGACCATTTAATTTGATTTATTTACATACGACCAATAATCTCCTGATTCAATTTGCCTTAACTTATCAACCGGATGATTGTAAGTATACACCCAACAATTTACTTTTTGTCCATCACTCAAAAATGCTTCCAGTTTTTCTCTCTTATATTCATTTGGTTGTGCAAAGGCAGGTCCAACTTCTTCATATTTATCCAGTTCTGTAAAAACCGTTTCATCATCTTCTATTTCAAATACATTCCCGATTACCTTCTCACCAGACTTATCCGAAACCACAACTCCAGGGTATCCATCTATTTCATATAATCTTCCATTTATAAATGCACTACCAATATTTCGTCCATTATCCTTTAAAAAATTAGCCATTCGGCTATCTACCTTATACAAAAGTGTACCGTAAACAAATAAAAGTGTCATTACAAAAAGTATTTCCTGAATATTCTGTAAGGTAATAAAATTCAACTTTGTTTTCCTTTTTCAATGAAAAAACGAAAAGGCTGCCTACAATCTTGCAGACAGCCTAACCACTAAAACAAATTCACAATTAACCTATTGAATCAAACCACTCTATTTTTTCTGAGAATAACAAAAAACCATTATTTTATATACGTCTCCAACTTTTTTAAAATCTATATTGTGATTTTTTACAAAATTCTCGATATCATTTTTCATATCCGGAAACACTTTCATTAACCGTTTCTTCGTCAATACCGGATAGAATTCACCATCGTTAAAAACATATAAGACATCCTCTTCCATCATTCTGTTAGATTGATCTACATCAATTTGAGGTGCTCTGCCTCCGGCACCTTGAACTGAAGTATAACTTTGAGCTGAACTTGATTCACTGTAAGTACCATACCCGGTAGCCAATCCTCCATTCTGCAATTTTGTTTTATGACGAAGAAAAACCTGATTATCACCAATTGATAACACTTCTAAGAAGGCCTCAGCAAAACCATATACAAAGGTAAATTGATGAATCTTTATACTTTTTACTTTTGACGGTTCTGCTATTGCCAATTCTTTATCATCCTGCAAAAAAACCATCTGTTCATCCAGCGTATTATAATTTAATTTGGCTTTAGCTGTAGTACCATCTTTCATTAAAATGGTGGCATCGATAAACACATCAAATAAGTAACTTGAATTAACTGGATTCTGACCATTCACAAGTTGACTTAACAATATAGAAATTAATAGGCAAAGGTTGATTTTCATAATTATTGGATTAGGGTTTATTACTTACAACTAAGCTACCATCAAAGTATAAAATGAGATAGAAGATTCTGGTCAAAAGATCAAATAAATTAGCCAACCAAGTAATTAACAGATCGTCATAAATGAAGCGAGGCCCTGTAACTTTGCGTTACAAGACCTCACGACTCCCCCTATAAAAAGTTACCCGATACTACGTATTCTTTAGCTTAAAAAGGAAATGGCTTCTTTTAAACCCCCTTGCCTATTCAATTTTACTTCAAACTATACCTATTCCTTCAGCTTATGATGCTATTTACTGGGTAACATATTCCACTTCAGAATTGCGTTGTTAATCTAGCCTACTCAATTATTCCCTCAATCTATTATTTATCATTAAATTTAGTTTTATGGCACCTTTTATATCAATACCGTATAACATTCATTTACTTACTAATCAATCTATTAATAGCATTCAGTAATTCCTCTGTAATCATATACTTATGCACTACCGCAGAAAATCCTGCTTCATAAAAATCCTGCCAATAAACCTTTTCACTGTACATGCTAATTGCAATAAGCTTCAAATCAGGTCTTATTGTTTTAAGCATACTAACTGATTCTTTACTGTCATCATCAAGAATATCAATATCGATTAGTACCAAATCAGCTTCGTTAAGCTCTGGTAATTTTAACAGCATTTTACAGTCTGGGGCGTTACCTAATATTACATATTCGCTATTGCTTTCAATGAAATCTACAATAGCATCCACCATACTTTTCGAACTATTAACTATAATTATATTTGTATGTTGTTTCCTCACAAGTTGTACATAAAGATGTACGTTATTCTACTATGCAAGGTAGATAGGATATACTTAACAAAAGACAGTGAAATCATGGTTTTCACATAGGGAAATCCCTATATTTTACAGTTTCACAATTTTGTTTTTAATGGCCCATAAAATGAGAGCTGCATTATTTCTCGAATTCGTTTTACGCATAAGGCGCGCCTTATTGCTTTCGATAGTTTTTACACTCACAAATAACTTATCTGCCAATTCCTGATTTGTTAATCCTTCGCAGATATATTTCAGCATTTCGGCTTCTTTCTCTGTGATATTTTCTGAATCGTCAGTTGATTTTAGAGCAGAATCCTGGTATTTCATATTTTTAATAACATTCTGCAATAATTCCTGCGAAAAGTAGCTTCCTCCTTTATAGACTTCACGTATTCCCTCTTCAAGCTCCTGTATGCTGGCTTGTTTAAGAATAAACCCTTTCGCCCCGGCAGCAACCAGATCGTGATAATATTGTGATTCGTTATACAATGATAAAGCAATTACCTTTAAATCAGATCTCATAGCCAACACCTTACGTGTTGCTGTAATACCATCCATCACCGGCATATCTATATCAGTTACTATGATATCTACCTGCAAGTGCTTAATATTATCAACCAGTTCCTTACCATTGCTATATTCAGCTACAATTTCAAAGTCATCAATTTGTGAAACCAAAACTCTGATTCCTTCCCGTATCAAATCTAAATCTTCAACTAAAACAATTCGTATCATAATCGTTACAATGGTAAATAAATTTTTATTTCAACTCCTTCATCGGGACTGGTTGAATAATTAAAACTACCGCCAATATTATCGATCCTGGCAATAAGATTGTTTAATCCAAAACCTTTGTTTTTATTCTTTTCATAATCAAAACCTACTCCATTATCCTGAAATGCTATAAAAAGACCACCTTCTTTATCCTGAATTTTAACAACAATATCTTTCGCTTTTGAATGTTTAATTGAGTTATTAATCAACTCTACAACAGACCTATAAGTCGTAAACTGAATAACTTCATTTAATGTTTCCTTTACATCAATATCAATGGAGAAATGAATTTCAGACACAGGCCTAAGTTTCTCAACAAAAGTCAGCACTGCATCTTTTAATCCATAATTTCGAAGAATATGGGGGCTCAGATTATTTGAAATATCTTTAATCTCATTAATAGATTCATCCAGAATCTGTTGTAATCGCGAATTATAATTATCGATAACATTTTGATCCTTCACCTTAGTAAGACTGTGTGCATAAATTTTAGCAGTTGA
Source organism: uncultured Carboxylicivirga sp. (assembly GCF_963674565.1). NCBI lineage: Bacteria > Pseudomonadati > Bacteroidota > Bacteroidia > Marinilabiliales > Marinilabiliaceae > Carboxylicivirga > uncultured Carboxylicivirga sp. Next base: position 688,652 of record NZ_OY771430.1, on the reverse strand, counting down.
GATTAAAGGACCTAAACCATCGTGCAATTCTTTGGCAACCCTGCCTCTCTCCTTTTCTTCTGTTTGAACAATGGCCTTAACTATCTCTTTCAACCGTTGCTTTCGTTCCGTCAGATCAACAAACATCAGCAATATTTTATCATTCGACAAACTATAGTGAATCTCTGCAATCCGTTCTTCACCATTCTTACATTTATATACATACTCCTTTACCGGAGGCAGCACCTTGTTATTAAAAGCATTATCAATGTTAGACTGCCATTCTTTTATGACTTCCTGAAAAACTCTGAACTCTGGTATCGCTAACTTTAAGATGGAGTAAACATCCGCCCCATCTTTTAAAGAATATCCCAACTGGTTTACAAAACTATTATTCAGGAAGAGAATCTGGTATCCCTTATTAACAATTGCAACCGGTAATGGAAGATCATTTAAACTGTTATAAAGCATTTCTTCACTAGCCTTTAGTTTGCTAACCTCTTTTTTATAGGCACTTACCATATTGTAGACCACAATACTTATCGACAATGAAATGATGACCAAAACCAAACCATCGGTTATCCAAGTAGTAGATAGAGTTGCCAAGGTATTGGTATCAATTTTATATGGTATAACATTAAGCACATATAAGGTTCCAAAAACAATGTAAACGAATAATGAAACAGCACCAAAAACCAAGGTTCGCCTGTACGACAGATAAAGAATAGAAAAGACCGGTACCAAAACAAGAGCATATTTACTCAAGGCAAAAAAGCCATAGTGATACATACCAAAAGCTGCCAACGATATTAAAACGATAAGAAACAGATGTATTCGAAAACGTGTTTGCCAGTTGGTATAAAATAAAAAAGAAAGACTTATTATCAGTGTAAGTCCAGTTAAACCAACGGTACTTAATTCACCGGAAATAAGATACGATCGAATAACAGCAATTATGACAACCGGAACAATAAGAACAGTTAAAACAAGAAATACTTTTTTAAGTATCTTATCATTTAACTCATCCTGATCCAGTGACTTCTCTTGTAATGAATTCTTTATTTCCAAAATTTTCTAATCCTGATTTTATTTAAATATAAGAATAAATAAAAACAATATTGATTATTGTGTTTGCTTTAAATATTTTTTACTACGACTGTTACATATCGTGGTTTCTCAATTTTGATGTTAAATTGAAAACTATCTAATAAGTTCTTATAAATTATATTTATCCTTCAAATAGTCAATACATCGGGCAATTCGTTTTGCTTTCGTCTCTTCCTTGCGGGCCTCGGCTATCCATTCAATAAATTCTTTTCTTCTTCCTTCCGGTTCCTTTTCAAAAGCAGTTTTTAGTCTTGAGTCTTCAAAATCAAAACAATCTGATAACTCTTTTGGAATCTCAATCACAGAATTATCAGGATAGAGAACGATATGCACAGTATCTCCTTCTTGTTTCTTAATAGCTTTACGTATGGCAGTTTTTACAGGCAGAAATAGTTTACCATTGCCCAATGGCATTAATCGGGAATGTTTTAACTCATAGTTATCAATATAACCGCAGACTTTTATCCAATTAAACCAGGCATGTTTATCCGGTTCAACTTCAGGAATTTCGACATAAGTCCACCCTCCCTTTCCTGTAAACTTTTCGAGGAGATAATTTTTATCAACAATTGGTTTTCTTTGCTTATTCTTCATCGTAAAAAGCTTTACCACTTAATATGCAGCAAAATAACTGCTAAGTCAGAAGCTTAAATTAACGATTAATATTAAATCTGGCTTTAATAACCCATTGCATATCTTTAATAAATTTGAAAATCTCACGAAGGGTAGCCTGTTCAACAGCCGTCAACCTTTTTAATTCCAGAAAATTGGTTGCTTCGGTAAAATCACGCAATATTTGGGTTGATTGATTTTTCAACCTTAATCCCATTAAATAATAATAAGCATTAAGCAACTCTTTGTACTGAGACTCATCAAAATGACCTGCTTTGTGCAACTCTTTAAGCCTAACTCCGGTATTGTTATCCAGAATTTTATGTTGTAATGCATACATACGAGCCATATCAACAATGGTACTCATAGAATGCTTAATATTAAAAACCTTTTTATCGTTTTTCACAAAGGTTTTAATTCCTTTAAAAACAGTTAAGGGAACTTCATATTGCAGGGTGTTACTTACCAGGTTATATAAAAATTTTGGAGGCGCTTTATCGATGCAATTAAGCATATGATGATGTAACTCATCAAACAATGACTTATCGCCATAAACGAAACGACAATCGAAGAAGGTTGAAAACTTAACAACCTGATCGGGTGCCGGCTCAGCAATCCAGCTATCGTAATTACGTTTCCAATGCGATAATGAATGACACCATTTCGGATTTTTCGCCATAAATCCACCAGTACAGAACTTAAAGCCAATATCATCCAGACGAGTTGAAATACGATTGGCAAATTCCAGAAAATAAGCCCTTACTGTTTCTCGCTGAAGGTTTGCTTTATCTTCATATATTATAGCATTATCCTGATCAGTTGCCAGTGTTTGCTCGTTTCGTCCCTCACTCCCCAATACCATAAAACAGAATTGTGCAGGTGCAGGATGCATTTCTTTAATCACACCTTTAATCACCCTAAGAAGAATTTCATCGGCAATAGTACTAATGATACGATTAACGATTTCAGCATTCACACCTCTTCCCAACATCGATTCAATAAACTCTGGTACCTTGGCCCATTTTTCTTTTAACTCAAAAACAGTATTGGATAATTTAACAGACTGTATGAAAACCAAAGGCGACTGGGCATGTTCTGTCAACAAACGGTAACGGCTTAAATATCCAAGGTTTTGTTCTCCGTCCTTGACTAAAAGAAACTCCTTCTGTGAAGGGTACAAAGCTAGTAAGGCTTCATAAACCAATGCATCTTTCGAGATGGTTACCACCTCCTTCTCTGCAACTTCCATCACTTCAGTATAAATACTTTTTTCGTTGGCGATGGCATTTGTTATAATTGTATCTTTTGATACATATGCTATCAATTCGTTATCCTCTTCAATATATACACAATTAACTACATTATCGCGCATTAGAGCAGCAACAGTATGAAGCGGTGTTTGGGGCGAACAGGTAACTAATAAACGTGGAGTAATGGTATCGATCTTACGTGTAAAGATCAGGTCGGCATCTATGAAGTTCTCTTCAAACATGGTATTTTGCTTCACAAAATGCGCATATGCATCGTTTAGCATTTTATTGCCAAACTGATTTGAAAAAAACTCAAAGAACTCATGATAACTTCGACATAACGCCTTAAATTCTTCCTTATCCAATGTCAGTACTTCAGTATCTTCGAGTGCAATAACAGTACGAATAGAAAATTGCTTATTAAGGAGAACAGAGCTTCCTCCGTAGATATCATTACAATTATATAATTCTTCTAACCTTAGAACATTGGTACTATCGTAAAAGTTGGCTTTATAAGCCCCTTTCACAATGATATCAATTGTGGTAACCGGACTCTTATCCTGAATATAAATAGTTTCATCTTTTTTAAATGTCTTTATCGACATCATATCAGAAACCTCTTTTAGAATAGTATCAGGTAAAATACAAAACGGGGAAATATGTTGTAAAAACTCTTTATTATCTTTCATAACAAAACGCTCTGCTAAGCTCTAAACAATAATTTATCATGAAAATCAAAAGTCAGATTAAGACAAAAATTGTAGCAATAAACTTCTGAGTTTGCCACTTTTTCTGAAATACCTTTGCTGCCTCTGAATCACTTTATCATCAATCTTTCCCTGTTTTACTAATTCAAAAAAACACTCCTTTGTTGCAACTGCATCAACTTTAGCATTATGCGCATCCTTTAGTTCTCTGTTAAAGAGTGAGTGATACAACTGGTTTAGACGTAACATTGGAGTATCTATTGGAGAATATGGACGGCGTGTATTAAGCATGGTACAAAACTTTGGTAAAGCATCCAAATCAAGGGTTTCTCCAACCCGGTTAAGTGCCACTTCAATCATTCGCAGATCGAACTTTAGAAAATGCCCTACCAATAATGGTTTGTATCTTTTAATATCGTCTACCAACTGCATGATTGCATCCTCGCGCGAGATTCCATTCTGTTGTAAAAATTCAAGATTGATCCCATGTATTTTATATGCATTAGGATTGATTTGAATTTCACCTGGATTAATATAAAAATCGCGCGTAAACAATGTTTCTCCACTACTCTTACAAACTGTCCAGGATACCTGCAATACGTAAGGCCACTTATGAATATCATCAGTTGATGAGTTCCATTGATGGGGTCTGTCGGAAGTTTCTGTATCAATAAACAGGATGTACTCTTTCATATATGGAATTTAGCCTTAGCAAATGTACTAATGATCGGCTAAAGCATGAAATTTCGACTCATAAAAACATTGCTTTGATTAGATTCCGATTGACTTTTGATGAATTCTTATTCTTGAGAAATTAATATTCTATTCTCTAATAAGATTTTCAGAATCAATTCAACAATTTATTTTGACAACTCCACAGTTATCAACTCAATCATCCTATCAAGTTCATCTTGCAAAGGAATGTAATGATTCTGCTCTGTAGCAAAAGCTGATAGAATAAACATGATTAGATTATTCTCAAATTCAGGAGAGGCAAATATTTTCAGATTACTTCTTGTTTTGTTACTTGTTGGTAAATCTATTTGACTTTTAATACCTTCATTTAAATCAAAGATAGTTTTAATACTGTAATCTTTACCAGATAGAATATCAATCACCTTTTCTCTTTGCTTTTCAAGATCAACTTCCTGCTTAGCAACGTCATCGAGTGTTGAAATCCAATTAGTAAGATAAACTCTTAATTGGTTGTTTGATATATCTTTTAAACTACCTGAATTTATCATCTCGTTTAACAAGGAGTTATTCGGATTAAAAGCGATATCGAAAGCCAGACTATTAAATATTAATTCAGAAAACTGTTTTTCCGTAATCACCGAATCAGGATTTTCAATATAAAAAACAATCCTTTTTGCACCTTCATAGTTTGAATGATTGACTTTAATAAGCTCTTGCAACTTATTTTTGCTGATTTCCAATTCCTTTTGCAATCCTTCGAGATACACTTTTTCCTTTTTACGGATATCATGTTCCTGATTGATATTACTGATAGCCAAGGCGATTAATATACCAATCACAACCAATATAATTTCACCTAAAGCATACGTCAGATACTTTTTAATTTTATTATCTGATAAAAGGGTTTGTCTGATTATTCTAAAAAACCTCATCAATTTTATTTTAATCAATTCTCAGGAAAGTTATTTACCCCAAAGAACATATGAAATAGCTTTAATCATTGTCGCCAGGTAGTTTTTCCTGTTTGCGGCCTTATCTTTAAACTGTTGCATCAGATCATTCTCAATCTTTCTTCCTTTTATCATTACCCATCTCGGATTTTTTAGGGTTGACAAATCTTTTAATGGATTATCCTCAGTGAGAATTAAATTAGCATGCTTACCCAAGTCAATTGTTCCAAAGTTAGAGTATTCTTCATACACTTTGGAAGGATTAATTGTGGCTGTTTTCAACGCTTCATAATTACTCATACCCGCCTGAACATAAAATCCAAGTTCCTGATGAATCGAGAAACCTGCTGCCGTATTCACAATGCCAGCATCTGTACCAGCAACAATGTTAACACCTGCTTGATGCAGCTTTTGTAGAATTTCCATATGAAATTGCTGTTGTTCATTAATTCGCTGAACGGATGTTGAGTCACTTAATCGGATAGCCATATGCCTTTTATAATCTCCGCCAACATCTTCTACAAACGAATTGAGATATGCAACCTGTTCAGACTGAAGATAAGCTTCACCTTTATTATAGATTTCAGTTAGATTATAAAATACTGTTATCGTAGGACAATGAGTTTGTCCTGAGCGAGCATAGCCATTAACTATCTCCTGCAACTTTTCGCGATCGTACTGATAGTTTAATGCTTGCTGATAAATATCTTCGGTATGTTCAACAGTACTGATTCTATCATCGAAATGATATTTATAATCGACTAAGAAACTGGGATGTGCAATTACTGGTATTCCAGACAAAGTAGCTTGATCAAGAACTGCATCAAATAAATGTTTTGGTAAAAGATTGTATGTTTTTATATAATCGTATCCAACCTCTTTATATTTTATAACTAATTGTGCAGCTTCTTCAGGAGTATTCACTTGTTTATGAAAGATATCACCATCTTCTGGCCCTGAAAATTGTGGAGATGAAGTATAAAACTCCGGACCTATAATCTCACTCTTTTGCAATTGTTCTTTAACCTCCAAATGAAATGGCATTCCAAGTAAACTTCTGATTGTTGTTACACCATTAGCCAGATATAGCCCTAATTCGAAGCGATCCCAAAGATGAACATGCATATCTATCAGTCCAGGCGTTAAATAACCACCTTTCCCATCAATTATAGGAACTTCAACTGATAATTTTGTATTGCTCATTTCTTTAATAACTCCTTCATCTACCCATACTGTCATATTTTCCAAAACAGTATCTGCAGTCATCGGAATAATATTTACATTGGATATGATATATGAATTTACCTCTAAATCAGGATGATTTTCGATCTTCAGGTATGCCGATTGATTTTTTTCTAATTGTAAGATAACTAAAGATGCAAACCAAACAACAAGAACTATGCTTAATAGTGTATAAAGTAATTTTTTTAGGAATTTCATAGGTTAGATTTATTGTTTCAATAAAAAATAACCCTGAAATCTAACAAATAGTTTTATAGACTAAAAATAATGACCATAAAACCTGTCAAATTGAAACAATTAATTAAGATTACTCTTTAATGGGTATCCATATTTCTTCCTCAGAATCAGGAGCAGTATTACTGTATTTTTCACCCAAAACCTCAAAATGAGGTCGGTCATCCAGAATATATTTTGAAGCAGGCAACCACGATCCAAGTATATATTGAAAGACAGAATGATCTGAAGCAGATCCTTTATAATTGAATACAGCATACATTCCTTCCGGTATAACCATAACTTCCAAACCTTCAGGCACTTCATCCACACTTAGAACTTCCATTGCTGCACATTTTATAAAATTTTTCTCAGGATCAAATGCCTTGAAATAGTTGGAATCATAGACCGTAAATGAAATCAAATCATTATTCAAACGATTCTGAACCTCCTTTTTGTGAGGCAAAAAACTTCGCCAAAGCTCACTAATTTTATAGTTAGTCAAGCTCATCTGTAGCTTTTTACCAACCAGAATCCGTTGATGTGTCGTAATTATTTGGGGAACTAATTGCATATGAAGACAAAATTAGCAAAGACAACAACCACATCAAATTATATGTGTCTTTAGTTCATTAATAGTTTGCCAGATTGTCTTTTAAAATCAGAATATATCAAATAGAAATAAATTCCTTTAGTAAGTTGACTCACATCTATTCTTTCATAACCTGAAGACAAATTTCTATACAATATTTTCTTTCCTGCCAGATTATAGATCTCAAATTGATATGTGTGAATAGATTCTTCACATTCTATGGTTATATAATCACTTGCTGGATTAGGATATATCTTAAAATCAATATTTTCAGTCTCATTTAGATCAGTAGAACTATTGGTATCCGAATAATAATATTTTATTTTTCGGTATTGCTCCATTTCAGTACCTCCTTCTTTCTTCTTATACAGATTATTATCAACTATTTTATGATGATAGTATAACGATTCTGAATTGCTGAAATAATAAGGAAAAAGAACAGCATCAGAAGTGATATCATAATCATATTCAAATACCGATTTCTTAAAATCAAAATAAGGTTGTTCATTCGAATAATCCCAGACTACAGAGTTATTGCCATTTATATCGCCTCTTTCTCCTCTAATATATGATTCCATTCTATGTCGTTTCCATTCCTCGCCATACTTTTGATACACTGTTTTTGAGAGCAATTGCCAATAGCTGTGACTATATAAATACCAAACATATTCATCCTGTTCCCATTCAGCTAATTCTTTATTATAAACTGAATGATAAATATAATGAGGAAGACCTGTATGGATATAGGTATAATCATTCTTCGAAGATTTCTCCCATTCTTCTGAATCTGAACTCCATTGCAGTACACTATCTTTCAGCAATTTTCCCTCATCATCATAACTACAATAAACTTGCTCTGTTTCTATCCATTGTTTACTGCTATACTTCCATGCAAAGCGGTTGGTTTGTTTGAGCTTATTCTTTGAATTATATCGGTAATCTTCTTTGATAAATTCATGCCATTCATTATCAACACCTTTTACATAAGTAACAAAACCTGAAAGATTACCTTCGTGATCGTAGCTCATCTCTTCTTTCATTAGTTCACTCCAGGCATTTTCTCCCGCATCCCACGATGAATAAATCCATAAAGTTTCCTGGTCATGATCATATGTGAAAGATTCTTTGATGAATGATCTATCCCATTGCTGAGAGTTCTCGTTATAATTGAATTCAACCAGACTATCTAATATATACTCTTTTACATTGTTACTTTTTAAGACATCACTTCTATCAGTCGCACCATGACGCTTTGACAATAGGGTTTGAATATCAGTTTTTGATTTCTGGGATTTACCCTCAATAACAAACAGGCTGATCAATAAAAGTAAAAAGGTATACTTAAACATGCTTATCTTAATTTGATGGATCAAAACAAACACATTCACCTAAAAGGAAAGTTATCTCAGGATAACTTCTTTGCTGCCATACGTTTTTCTTTACTGTATTGCTGTGGAGTCATATTTAAATAACTGGCAATATATTTATCTGGTGTATCTCCCAATATCCAATGAGCCCGTTCAACAATCTCATGAAACAACTGATATCTTTTAGTTGGATTCCGATATTGAAGCATCAATGTGCGATTTTCTCGATCAGCCAGGATGGTTTCATAAATTTTATACAATAAATAGCTAAGTTCCTGACTTTGTTTTGCCATTTCTTCCAACTCATCTTTCTCAATATACAATAACTCTACATCAGTTATTGCTTCATGAATTTCGATAGAAGGGGAACCTTCGACATAACTCTTAATACAATTAAACGCCAAACCTTTGGGAGTAATATTGATGGTAACAGGTTCGTCATCTTCAAAAATATACTGATGAACCACCCCACTCATTACCAATTTTGATCGGGTTTCTATGTCTCCTTCACGTAAAATAGAATCACCTTTTTTATAGGATTTCTTTTTGAAAGCTTTTCTCAACATCAGAAAAAGTTCTTCCGATACAGGGGCTGAGAAGCTAAGAAAATCGTATAAAAGCTTGTATTCAGATTGGGTTATGGCACTCATGTTCGTTTAATAAACTAACTTAACTATTGACTAATAATATAGAGGTCAACCTTCTTTAAGATATGGACAAGTTTAAAATTTACTGACTCTTTTCTGCTAACACAGAGTACAACAAGGGAAGTTTACCTTCTAAACCTTTTATCTGATATTTTCCATCATCTATTTGAACTGTGTTCTGAAAACAATCGTAAGGAGAATAGTCATACTCCTGCAGATCAGCTATTGTTAATCCGGCATGTATTAAAGCATTTACCACCTCTCCCAATCCATGATTCCAGCTAACAGATGTTTCTTTAATATCAGCATCTTTGTTCGTGTAGGTTCCTTCTTCCTCTTCTACTATTGGATCGGATTTAAGATAATTATACTCAACTTTTGTAAAGTCGTAACTAAACATCCACACCACCGGGTGAAACTCCACAAGCAGGAATTGTCCACCTGGTTTTAAAAAATGATTGATCACTTTAGCCCAACGATCCATATCAGGAAGCCAACCTATAGTGCCGTATGAAGTAAACACAATATCAAATTGCTCATCCAGTACTTCGGGTAATTGATAAATATCGCTTTGAATAAATATGGCATCCATTCCGACTGCATCGTTTAACTGTCTTGCCTTTTCAATCGCTTTATCTGATAAATCTACACCTGTCACCTTCGCTCCTATACGTGCAAACGAAAGGGTATCCTGCCCAAAGTGACATTGAAGATGTAATATCTTCTTATCTTTTACATCTCCTAATAAATTCAGCTCAACCGGATTTAATGAACTTCTCCCCTTTAAAAATGACTTCACATTATAAAAATCAGACTCATAATGAATTTCTGTTTTTTTATTCCAAAGGTTTTTATTGATTTCGATATAGTTCATAATTTTCTTGCTTACGTTGTCTTACATTACAGATAATCCACTATCATTTATCAAGATAAATATACTAATACTCTTTACAACTAGAGAAATTAAAAAACTAATTTCATTTAATCTTCCACTTGAAATCCAAATCATGTGTCAAATGCTGCAAATACCGATAAATGCATTAGTATCAAATTCACTTAAACAAAAAAGGTTGCCATTAGGCAACCTTGTAATTTTATTCATCTTAGTTACTTAAACATCAATATTCGCGTAAGTAGCATTTTCTTCAATAAATTGTTTACGTGGTGGAACCTCATCACCCATCAACATTGAGAATACTCTGTCGGCTTCAGCACCACTTTCAATGGTTACCTGACGAAGGGTACGTTCTTCAGGGTTCATCGTTGTTTCCCACAACTGCTCAGCATTCATCTCTCCCAAACCTTTGTATCGCTGAATGTGAACACTATCTTCTTTACCCCCACCAAATTGCTCAACAAATTCATAACGTTGTTTTTCATTCCAGCAATAAGCTTCGTTTTTACCTTTTTTACAAAGATATAACGGAGGAGTGGCAATATATAGGTAACCATTTTTAATCAGGTCTCTCATATATCTAAAGAAGAAAGTCATAATCAATGTTGTAATGTGGCTACCGTCCACATCGGCATCGGTCATGATTACTACTTTGTGATAACGTAGTTTTTCAAGATTTAAAGCTTTACTGTCTTCTTCGGTACCAATGGTAACTCCTAAAGCTGTAAATATATTTTTGATCTCATCACTTTCAAACACTTTGTGTTGTAGCGCTTTCTCAACATTCAAAATCTTACCACGTAATGGCAGAATCGCCTGAAATTTTCTATCACGACCTTGTTTGGCTGTTCCACCCGCCGAATCTCCCTCGACAAGGAATACCTCACATAGAGCAGGATCTTTTTCTGAACAGTCAGCCAGCTTACCGGGCAATCCACCGCCACTTAAAACACTTTTACGTTGAACCAACTCTCGTGCTTTACGTGCAGCATGACGTGCTTGTGCTGCTAAAATTACTTTGTTAACAATATCCTTGGCAGCTTTTGGATTTTCCTCAAGGTAATGAGTTAACATGGTACTTACCGCCTGATCAACCGACAAACTAACTTCACCATTACCCAGTTTAGTTTTAGTCTGACCTTCGAATTGAGGCTCTGCAACCTTCACAGAAACAACTGCAGTTAGACCTTCACGGAAGTCATCACCATTAATATCAAACTTTAGCTTACTTAGCATTCCAGATTTTTCAGCAAAAGTTTTTAAGGTACGTGTCAATCCACGACGGAAACCTGTAAGGTGGGTACCTCCTTCAATGGTATTGATATTGTTAACGTATGAGTAAATATTTTCGTTAAATGAAGTATTGTACAAGATGGCAATCTCCACTGGAATATCGTTTTTCTCAGTTACGATATGAATTGGATTGTCAATCAGTTTTTCACGGGTTTCATCAATGAACTCTACAAATTCTTCCAAACCTCTTTCTGAATGGAAAAATTCAGCCTTATCACTTCCGTCTTCCGAATGTGTGCGGTGATCAATCAAATGAATTTTAATACCACTGTTCAAAAAGGCAAGTTCTCGCAAACGATTCGCCAGAATTGACCATTTGTATTCAGTCACATTAAAAATTGATGCATCAGGTTTAAATGTAACTTTGGTACCTGTTTTATCAGTGGTTCCTACTTCAGTAATATCTGTAACCGGCTTACCAATTGAGAACTCCTGAGTATATATCTTACCATCACGATGAACCTCTGCTATTAACATAGTTGATAGTGCATTCACACAGGATACACCAACACCGTGTAAACCACCGGATACTTTGTATGAATCTTTATCAAACTTACCTCCGGCATGTAACACTGTCATTACAACTTCCAGTGCTGATTTACCTTCTTTTTCGTGATAATCAACAGGAATACCCCTACCATTATCCGTAACTGAAATAGAGTTATCCTCGTGAATTTCAACAGTAATTTCGTCACAGTGTCCGGCAAGAGCCTCATCAATTGAGTTATCCACCACCTCATATACCAAGTGGTGTAATCCTTTCTCACCAATATCACCAATATACATTGCAGGTCGCTTACGTACAGCTTCCAACCCTTCCAAAACCGTAATACTACTGGCACTGTATTCGCCCTGCTTATTTACATTTTCATTTACTTCTTCACTCATCTTAAAATACTTTTGAAAAGCGTAAAAAAACCGGATCACCCGGTTTAAACATCCTCCCGAAAGGAAGACCTACAAATATAGCAAAAATCGCCATTTCGGGGAGTCAAAAAGAATGTTTTTTTACCCCATCAAAAACCTTAATTACAAGCTTATTTATAACCCCTTAGGATCAAAAGTCTTAGCCCTTAAAAGGTATAAATAATTCCAGCCTGCACATTCAATCGTTGCGATGGATAACCATTCCATTGATAGTATTTTGAGGCAGCTATATTATTAACATTTGTCCAAAACGTCCATTGACGACTAAAGCGATATTCTCCACCCAGATTCATATCAAAAACACCACTTAAAGTCTTTTGCAAATCATCCAACTCTCTGTCATATGCTTTTCGCTCACCAAGATATCCAATGCTTCCATTCAACGAAATAAATTCATTTAAATTTAATGATGCTTTTAGACCAAATTCCACTTCCGGTTTATGCCAGGCAGCAGCTTCCGAGTCTAGGTTCCATCCATTATAAGCACCATGAAGCAATAATTCTATCTCTTTCTTTGGACGATACAACAACTCTCCTTTAACTTTTAATAAATTACCATCATCATAAACAGGTACAAACAGATTAGAGTAATGATACGTAAACAATGAGCTACTTGTCTCTGACTGATCACTATAGTATTTATTGACATAGAAATGCTCATCATTAAAAAAGCTGTACTCGATGCCAGCTGAGAAACTGGTTGAAGAACTGAAATTACCCTCGATGCCCGCAAATAAGTTTAACCCATACATCGATGATTTTATATTTGCATCGGGTGATAAAAATGGATTTTCATATACTGAAGTGCAATAATCATTGATGTTCATGTTTCCATTTAGTCCTCCATAAAGAGCCACAATACCTTCAACAACAGTTAACTTTGCAAGAATATCCGGTGCAACAAAAAACTGATCATCTTCTGAGTCAATCTGACCACCTATCACCATACCTACCTTCACATTAATATTATCAAAATTAAAATGTACAGCAGGGTTCGCCTCAATATAAGTTAGTTTTCGATCTGCAAAAGTATACATGGGTCCGATTGTATCCGGGACACTGGTTTTAAAACTTTGTACTTTTCCTTCTAACGAAAATATTAAATCGTTCACCGGATGACGCACTACACCATTAAGCATAAAACCATTTTGCTTTACCCCAGTTACATTTCCAAAACTTGAAAAGCCAAAATTTGCATTGTATACTGTTTTATTATCGTCGCTTACATTATTCTGTAGCCCTATTAACATATCAAAAGCTGACAATCGTTGTCTTTCATCCTGCATCAAAACACTGCCTAAAACAGGATCAGTTGAACCCGGCAAGTAGTAGTCCGTCTCATCAACCAATGTTTGATAACCATAGTAATGATAGATATTATGCAAAAAGTTTAAATCCACACTCAAGGTTTTATCATCAAAAAAATGTTTAAACCCAAGGTTGGAATAGGTATCATTCATTGGAGCATCAACACTTTCACCATCTTCAAGCTTTAGCTTTCCAAAGGAAGAAGCATGTCCGATATTCAATCCCAACAGAAAAGGTTCTGATTCAAGAATATTATATCCCAACTCACCCAATAGTGTATTATAATTACCAACACCTCCTTTAACATACGACTTCAACAGTAATTCACGTTGTTCCGTCTGTATTTTAGCCGGATTAATTAAAGTTGGCTTATAGTCGGTATTGACTGACGTACTAATGATTCGATAGTTAAAGCTGGGGCGCAATGTAACTGAATCATTCACATCCGGCATCTGATTAACTTTAAAAGCATCAGAAACGGTTGGAGTATACTCCCGAACCACTTTTACATCTTTATTAATCTCTTCCTGTGCGTAAAGATTAAAAGAAACAAAGGCTAAACCAACTAAAACTAATTTGATATATTTTGTTTGCATCAATTTCATTTTATTCATTTTCAGATTCAATTAATCAACAACAGATATTGTATCAGCAGGAGCTTCTGTTTCAGCTTTTACCTGCCAGGCATTTATATAATTATCTGCCCTTGAATGAATATCATCATCTCCCTGATAATTCTCCTTAATACTTTGCAGATATTGCAGAGCCTGAAAATCTTCTTTTCTATCATGATAGATTTCTGCTAAAAGAATAAAACTCCGGGCCAGCCAATATTGATGTGGAGTACCTTTATCGATGTAGTCGAATATCTCTTTTTCTGCGCGATCCTTTTCTCCTTGATTGTAGTAATATTGGGCTACCCAGTATTTGGATTCAGCACCCTCACTACTCTTGGTGTTACCTGCCAACTTCGAATAATTCTCAAAAGCCTTTTCTTTATCCTTTAGTTTATCATAGCTCTGTGCCATGTAATATCTGGCTTCTCTCTTTATTTCATCTGCAATCTTGGCTCCGTCCAATACCTTTTGAGCTGCTTTCACACATTCTTCAGGTAAATCAAGCTTGACTAGCGATCGCATAACTCCAATTTTGGCTTCAATACGATTTTCAGCTATTTCGGCTTCCTGCTCTAATCGTTCAAAAGCATTATAAGCCTTGCGATAAGCTCCTTGCTGATAATTTAACTCGCCCATGCGCAATAAAGCTTCTTCGGTAAATAAACTACGGCCTTTGCCGGCAACATACTCATAAGAACTAAGAGCATCAGATAAATCACCTGTTCGATACTGACAATCTGCCTTATAAAAATGAGCATTCAATACAAATTTCCCTTCAGGGAAAGTAGTAAGGTAACTTTCGAAGTGTTTGATAGCATGCTCACAGTCATTCTTCATATAAAATCGTTCAGCAGCTACAAATGTTAACGAATCCTGCTCACGAATGTCCAATCGTGCAAATCCTCCCAGATTTTCGGTATATCGCACATATCCATCCAGATTATTCTGATCCATATAGATATTACGAATTCCCAACAAAGCGTCTTCCGCTTCAGGAGTTCCCGGATATTCATTAACCACACGTTTATAGAATGCCATTGAGTTATCCAGATCATTATCGTTATAGTAAACCAAACCTAGCTGCAACATTGCTTTCTTAGCCAGACTACCCTTTGGATACTTTTCCTTGATAGTCTTATAATTATAAATGGCATTATCCAACTGACCCATGGCAACATACGATCTTCCCATTTCATATAAGGCATCATCAACATAAGGAGATTGAGGATAACGATTGGTCAAATCTTTCAAAACACTTACTTTCTGTGTATTATCCTTGGCTAATCCCAAACAGAAACCTTTCTGGAACATTGCATAATCAGGTGATCCTTCCGGCACCTGTGATGCTTTGGAATACATGGTAATTGCTTGTGTAAAATCCCGGTTCACATAATAACAATCTCCGCATCTGTTCAGTGCATCACCATACATAACACGATCTTTTCCGTCGGTTATATTAATATATTTTCTGAACCATGTATTGGCTTCACTGTATTCTTTTTGTTTGAAATAGGAATAGGCAATGTTGTAATGAGCTATAGGAAACTCTTTGGTTTGATACGATCCTGGCATGTAGATAAACTCACGATAATCTTTTATCGATTTAGAATAATTACCAGTTCTGTAATAGGCTTCGCCCATCCAGTAATAAGCACCAACCTTTAATTTTTTATCGTACTCAGCGTACTTCAAACTATAATCGAAAAACTCAATAGCTTCAGTAAAATTAAGATCAGTGAATAATTCCAGACCTCTGAAATATGCCACACGCTGCAATGCCCGGTAAACATCGTCATTTTTGCGCTGAATCTTTTCCATCGAATTCAAAGCTTCCCTGTAATTCTTGGTAGTTAGAAAAGCCTGACCTAAATAATGATAGGCCTGGTCTATTTTATCACTCTCAGGAAACAATTCTATAAATGTCATAAATGAATTGATGATTTCGTTGAAAGGCGAAAAGGAAAGCTCATAATTCAGTTTTATGTAATTAAACAATGCATCTTCCTGAATATCTTTATCAAAATCATACTTCGATGCAGCCTCAAAAGCCACTCGGGCACGCTTTTTATCCTTAAGCTTCAGATAACAGTCTCCTAAATGGTAATATGCATTCTGCGACATGATATCTTCTGCCGATGTCACTTGCGACAATGCCTCCGTTGACTTATCGTAATCCTTACCATAGTAATAACAGAATCCCAGGTGATAAAAGTCTTCGCGTCGCGGTTGTTCAACCAAATCAATGGCTTTATTATAATATGGAATTGCTTTTGTATATTCTCTCTTTCCATAATACGAATCAGCAATAATTCGATTCATATCTGCCTGACGTTGTTTGGTGCCCTCTTTCACCATTGGCAATGCATAGCTGATGGCATTATCAAAATCACCCTGCAAATAATAAATTTGAGCTATGTAAAAAGGAACCACTTTTTCAAATCCTTTATCATTTTCCAGCTTTTTGAATCCTTCCAAGGCTGTCTGATAATTTTCCTTTTCGTATTGAATATGACTGTAATAATACAATACCGAAGAATAATACTTATTGTCCTTTCCCTTTATCTTATTGAAATAAACGAGTGCTTCATCATACCTCTCCTGCTTAAACAAGGCATAACCTGCCGAAAAATTAAAATCAAGTTCCGTTTCTTTATCCAAACCATTGGCATCCACTTTCTCATACCATCTTGTTGCCTGTCGAAACTTATCTTTGTCTTTGAAATAATCGCCCATATGCATGTAAGCATAAGGTAAACGATTACTATATGGATAATTTTTTATGTAATCTTCCCATAGATATTGCATATCGCCATTGTCAAGCTTTTGCGAACAAACTCGTTGCAAATATGCAGCCTCTGCTACTCTGGCCGACATATTATTTTTGTTGGCATCAACGTAAGCATTAAACTGCAACCTGGCCAAACCATATTTCTGATGCCTGAATAACTCCATGCCCTTCTCGTATGATTCCTCGACAGATTGATATTTTAACGATTTTTGAGCGAAGCTAAATTGCAACACCCCTATGAATAGTAGAAAGAAGATATTTCTCATCATGAGCCTTAGGCTTAAGAATATTATGATCGAATTAAATACTATAACGTAGAAACAAGGTAATTAGTGCATAAAAACCTCATTCATGATAAAGATAAAAAAAGTGATGCAGCCATTGAGCAACACTCCTTGTTTTTTTATTAGCAAGAAATCAACAGGTTAATTAATCCAACAGGTTAAAATCAATTTCTTCCTGTTTACTTTCGCTCAAACGGGTATCCTCACAACGAATTGTTCGTCCGGGAAATTTTTTAAGCAGATTATAATTATGAGTTGCCATAATAACAGTTCTACCACCTTCACAGATCCTTCTTAGCAAAAGCATCAATTCATCCGAGGTATCGGGATCAAGATTTCCGGTTGGCTCATCAGCCAGAATCAAATCAGGTTCATTTAACAAGGCCCGCGCTATTCCGATTCTTTGCTGTTCTCCCCCTGACAGTTGATGTGGCATTTTGTATCCTTTGTGAACCATATCCACATGAGATAAAACTTCACGAATACGTTTATCAATGTCTTTTTTGTTTTTCCATCCAGTTGCCTTCAAAACAAACAGAAGATTATTATAAACAGTCCGATCTGATAACAATTGAAAGTCCTGAAAAACAATTCCCATTTTTCTGCGAAGAAGTGGAACCTGATTCTTTTTAACACCTTTCAGATGATAACCGGCAACAAAACCATGCCCTTCCTGTAAAGGCAACTCATTATACATGGTTTTTAAAAGACTGGATTTTCCAGTTCCCACCTTACCTATCAGATACACAAATTCACCAGGTTTAATCTGAAAATTTACATTTTGCAGTATTAAATGCTCCTGCTGACGAATATATACATTGTTGAAATCAACAATATTTCCTTCTGCGTTAACGGTTTTTTGTGGAGTTTTATCCATAAATGTTACAATCGGTTACAAATGCAACCCAAAGAAACAATTTTTTGAGAAATATTAAAAGGCAGAACTACTTAAGTTCTGCCAAAGCATTTTTAACTCTTTCAAAAGCTATGCGCAATTGTTCTTCACTGGCAGCATAAGAGAAACGGATACAGCGATCATCACCAAAAGCAACTCCCGGTACCGAAGCAACATGAGCATCTTCCAACAGATATAAACACAAATCCATTGAACCATTCATTACTTTTCCGTTTACGCTCTTACCAAAATAATAACTTAAATCAGGGAATATATAGAAAGCTCCATCAGGAATTGACACTTTAAAACCAGGAATGTCTTTCACCAAGTCCAACACCATGTCGCGACGTTTCAAGAATGCCACACGCATCTCTTCAACACAATCCTGACTTCCCCCGATAGCTGCTTCTGCAGCTTTTTGTGCAATTGCACAAACACCAGAAGTAAACTGTCCCTGTAACTTCGAAGTAGCTTTAGCAACAGCCAATGGCGCAGCTATATAGCCAATACGCCAGCCTGTCATTGCATAAGCTTTTGAAACTCCGTTTATTAATATGGTTCTGTCTTTTAAATAATCAACTTCAGCAAAACCAGCATGTTCACCTACATAATTGATCTTCTCATAAATTTCATCAGAAATGATCAATACTTCAGGATACTTCTTTAAAACCTCAGCCAAAGCTTCTACTTCAGCGCGGGAATATACACTACCTGATGGATTGGAAGGTGAATTAAACATTACAGCTTTTGTTTTTGCTGTAATAGCTTTATCCAACTGATCTGGTGTTATTTTAAAATCGGTATCCACACTTGATTCAATAACAACCGGAATACCTTCAGATAATTTAATAAGATCAATGTAACTTACCCAATAAGGAGCAGGAACAATAACTTCGTCGCCATCGTTTATCAGGCATTGTAAAACATTGGCAAGACTATGCTTAGCCCCGTTTGAAACAACTATTTGAGCCGGATCATAATCCAAACCATTGTCCATCTTCAGTTTCTCACAAATTACTTTCTTAAGTGCCGGATAACCGGGAACCGGAGGGTATTTGGTGAAATTTTTATTAACAGCATCGATTGCAGCGTCTTTAATATGATCGGGGGTGTAAAAATCAGGTTCTCCCAGAGTAAGATTTACAACATCCACTCCTTTATCCTGTAATTCCTTGCTTTTTTGATTCATCAGAATAGTTTGTGATTCTGACAAACGATTAATCCTGTCCGAAATTTGTAAAGCTTCCATAAATCGATTGCGTTTTATTAACCCAGTTAACTGAAAAATTATACAATAATTTTAGTATCCTGCAATCCGAAAACATTTTCTATCTTGCAGCGAATTCTATACAAAACTAAGTAAAAATTACAAGTCCACAAGATTGAAATTATTATTAATTGTTGTTTTTTATCAGATAATTGCAATAAATTATAAGTTGAAAAAATTCAGTAATTGCAATTCAGAAGTAATTAAATCATTCTTATGGATTTAGAACATTTTAATTAAACACTTAAACTTTACATAATGATCGATTGGCAATTAATCATCTACCAGGCAATTCCATATTTAATGATTGGAATTCCATTACTGGTTTTGGTCAACTGGTTTTTAAAGCAAAATATTAAAACCAGACAAATTGAACTTTCCATTGCTATGCAAAAAGAAGTTTTGCCACTTAGGATACAAGCATATGAGCGCCTTATTATTTTACTGGAAAGAATAAACCCGGAAACAATGATATTGCGCGAGCAAAAACAGGGACTCACAAACCTTCAGCTACATGCATTATTATTAAAAAATATTCGTTCAGAATTTGAGCATAACCTGGCAATGCAAATCTATTTACCTGCTAAAACATGGGATTTAATAACTAAATCGCGCGACGAAGTAATTAAACTAATTAATACTTGTTCAGGCGAAGTGAAGCCGGAAGCTCCTTCAATTGAGCTTTCTCAAAAAATACTGGAACGCAATAGTAACAAGGTATCTTTCCACATTAAGCAAGCGAAAGATGCGATAAAAAAAGACATCCAGTTATATTATTTTTCTTAACAGCAACCTGTCAACATGCAGATAAGCATTATTACTGTAACATATAACAGTGCATCAACTCTTGAAACAACTATCAATAGTATAAGAGAACAAAGTGCAATTAATAACATTGAATACATTATTGTAGATGGCAACTCATCTGACAATACTGTTGAATTAATAAAAAAGAACAGCGATATATTAAGCCAATGGATTAGCGAACCCGACACCGGCATCTATGATGCTATGAATAAAGGTTTAAAAATGGCATCCGGAGATTGGATTGGTTACCTGCATGCAGATGATGTTTTGGCCAGCAAAACCATCATCGAAGATATTATTACTACCATTTCAACAAACAATATTAACACCTTATATGGTAATCTGAATTACGTTCAGGAAAATGACATCGACAAAACTGTTCGTCATTGGAAAAGTCAGACTTTTAAACCTCAATTATTAAAAAGAGGCTGGATGCCTGCACACCCAACCCTTTATATCTCAAAAGAATTATTCTTGAAAACAGGAGGCTTTAATACCAACTATAAGATTGCTGCAGACTATGACTTTATATTACGCCTCTTTTCAAATCCTGAAACACAAAGCTTTTTTTTAGACAAACTCATTGTTAATATGAGAATGGGTGGTGCCAGCAACAAATCATTTGCCAATATCATTCAAAAATCAAAGGAAGATTATCTTGCCTTAAAGCGCAATAATGTTGGAGGATTCTATTCGTTATTTGTAAAAAATTTCAGCAAGATAACCCAATTTATTAAACGCAATTAAGAGTTAAGCCTTATAATGCTCACTGTAATATTCAGCTGAATAATATCCATACCCTCTCTCAGTTAGCGATATATCATTCAGCAATATTCCAATTTTAGCAACATCTTCTTCCATTAAATTTTCAATGGTTAATGACATATGTTCTTTAAGTGTATAATTAGCTCTTACTACAAAAAGATTAAAATCAGATTCCTGCATTAACATCCTTGCATCTGCTACTAATCCAATAGGGGGCGAATCCACAACTATTACATCAAAATGCTTTCTCAAGTAAGCAAAAAGCTCCTTTGGTCCACTACCCGATAATAGCTCACTTGGATTAGGCGGAATCGGTCCGGCAGGAACAACATAAAAATTCTTGTAATTTGTTGGATAGATGATATTTTCAACCTGCTCTTCTTCAATTAAATAATTTGACAAACCAGGCTTGTCTATTAAGTGAAATAAAGCGCTTAACCGAGGTTTGCGCAAATCAAAACCAAGCAAAACTGTTTTTTTACCAGAAATAGCAAACACAGAGGCCAGATTCTCAGCACAGAAGGTTTTACCTTCTCCGGTATTGGTACTCGTTAATGTAATCACTTTAGCATCATGATCATCATTCATGTACTTCAATTTTGTACGAATAGCCCTGAATGATTCACTAATCACCGAATGAGGATAATCATTTATCACATTATTAACACCATCCTTATTATGCACAACCGTTCCAACAATTGATAATCCGGGAGCTAAAAAATGCACATCATCTTTATTTCGAACCTTGGTATTTAAAAATTCTTTTAATGCAATAAATGCCGAAGGCAGAACCAGAGCCAGAAGAAATCCTTTTTGATAGTTACTCTTTTTAGTCGGTGAAACGATAGCTGATATACTGGCATTGTCAATAATTTCATTATCAGGTACATTACTAGCTTTAGCAATTTGAGTCTCTGATTGCTTTTGTAATAAGAAAGTATAAATAGCGTCGTTTAATTTATAGGATCTTTCAATTTTTAAATAAGTCTTCTCCAAATCCGGCAATTGATCCATATCAACCACAATATCCTTTAATTTGTTGTGATATTTTTGCTTTTCAAGATCCAGACTCCTAAGTACCTGATTTATACCCTTTTGAAGATTTTCTTTGGTGACAGCTATCTTACTTTCCAAACTTCTCAGATACTGGTTATTCTTTGCTACAGCACTCAAAAGAATCTCCTTTTCCTCTTCGTAAGATATCAACTGCATCACCAGCTGATTGATAAAACCTGTATTTTCATCATTGACTGCTGGTAACATATATTCCTCAATATCGGAAGCATTATCAAGGTTGTCCCGCAAAAAGTCATAATACGACTGTTGCATTTCCAACATTTTCACTTCTTTCTCGGCATCGAAATATTGTTCTGCCAAACGTTGCGAAAACTCAGAAGGCCCCATAAACCGATTGTCTTTTCTGTATTTCAGCAAGCTATTTTGTACTTTATCCAGCGTATCAGATATATTCACTAATTGTGCATTAATAAATGCCAATGAACGAGTCGCCATGTTATTTTTCTGTTCCAGATTATATTCCAGAATAACTTCGCACAAGGCATCCAGAAATACAGTCAGTTTCTCATGACTTGTTCCTGTAGCAGATATATAAATAATACTAGATCCTTCGCGGTATGCATTCACACCCAACCTGGACCTGTATTGATTGGCCAACTGATCATTAGTATTGAATACAAAGTGATACACTTTATCATTTGCAAAAGAATAAGATGAAGGTAAAATTCGAAATGAAAAATGATTATTTGTTATCCATTCTCCGAACTTTACATTCCGTTCAAAGCTAACCGGACCGGAGCTTCCTGCCCGTTTCTCTCCATTATAAATAAATAACTGCCCTCCTTCAGATTCAACATTTACTTTGACCTCATCCTTTGAATTATAGCTCACCTTAATTGGAGTATTTAATAATTGAGGATGCAAAGAATCAAACTCTATAACAAAAGGTTTACTGTAATATAGCTCGCTATCTTTAAAATTACCTTCAATCATATAGGTAACTCCAAAATCCAGACGATCAATAGCCTTTTTGACAAGCTTTTTTGATTTTATAACGAACATTTGATTTTCAACACTTCTTGCTTCTGGTGATAGTCCAAAACCCTCAATCAATTCAGAGCGAGTTATTGATCTCTGGTCGTCACTTTTTAATAAAAGTGTAGCACGCGCCTGGTAAACCGGAACAGTATATCGATGATAAATATATACCGACCCAATACAAAGAGGTAATGATATAAGAAATAAATACCAGTTTTTTCTGAGAAGAAATAGAATTCTTTTTAAGTCAAATAGATTATCGCTTGATTTTCCTTTGTGAGGCTGATGCGCCATTGATATATTGCTTTTCTCGCCTGATGCCATAGATTTTGTTTTGCAAGGCAAATATAATTATTTTAATGATGGTAAGGCTTTATAAACAAATGCTAATCATTAAACCGGACTTCGGTATAGATATTTACCACAACAACCTTCTTTAGTAAAATTCTCACCATCATAAACCATATTACCCCTGGCAAAGACAAAATCAGGGCGACCATGCAACTTTATACTTTTACTCTCACCTTTCATTCCTACAGGAAAATTACAATACAGATTTCTTTCAAAATCAGGATCCCAGATAACGATATCAGCATCTGCACCTATCTTTAACACCCCTTTTTTAGGATAAAGACCAAACAACTTTGACTGCCTGCCAGAAACGATTGAAGCGAATTCGGGAATAGTAATATTTCCTTCAATAACACCAGCAGTATAAACAACTGAAAGAAAATTCTTCAATAAAAAAAACTCATCTGGTCGATTATTAACCTGACTGTCTTTAACAATCCCTTCTCCTGACAAATTTATCAAAGGACGGGCTAAAAAGTAATGAGGCTCATGCAGCAGTTCCCATAATTTATCAGTAGGTATTAAAGTTAAGCGATTGGCCAGTGAAAAACCTGAAAAAATAGAGTCCTCATTGACTTCATACCGATCCTGCCCTCCAATGTTATAAGGAAAAACTAATTCCGCTGTAATCAATCCATACTCCTTAAATTCATCAATGATATCCAATTGCTCTTTAAAACTCAATCCAAGCAGACATAACCGACATCCGTACTTAACAATTTTATTAATAATAAATCTGAATTGTCTTAAGTGCTCATCGATCGACTCCTTGTATTTTACATCCAATTCCGGATGCCCGTAGCCTATTATTTCAGGCTGCTGCATTTCAAGTACAATAACCAAATCGAAATAAGCAATAACCTGTAATAATTCATCAAGCTTAGCCTGACTGTATGATTCCAATAACGGCCATTGTAGAAAGAATGAAGTGATACCCTCGTGTGAATAACAATAATCAATATCTTTCGCAGTCATTCCTTCCCAGCCCTGCAATGCGAGGTGAAAACTATAATCCGGCACAACAAAAAACTTTTTATTCCTGCGATTAATTAATTCACTTGTAGCATTTAATGAATAACCCGGCATCATTGTCTCAATAATGGCCGTTGTCCCTCCCATCACTTCTGCCTGATTAAATCTTACTTGTATATCACTCTCTACCTGACACAACTCACCAAAAGCTATACTAGTATCAATAGCTCCGGGTAACAGATATTTTCCTCCAGCATCAATCACAGGAGTTTCAGGCTCAGGTCTTTCCAAACCATCACCAATGGCAACAATCTTATTATTGCCAATTAACAAATCGCTCTCCACCACCTCATCATCACTTATTATTTTGCCATTCTTTATGAGTACATAATCCATAACAAGGTGTTTTATACCAAGATAAATATTTCCATTAAGCTTTGCAAAAACAATACTGAATGTTGCCATCAAATTAACGTTAAGAAATCTAACGATCGTTTTGCACTCCATTTAAAAGCATTAGTTTTGCGAAAATTTTTTCTGACCATGTGGTTTTTATACGCTATCGTTTCTGCCCTCTTTTTAGGTATTTATGATGTTTTGAAGAAAGTATCGGTTAACGATAATGCTGTATTTCCAGTATTATTAATCAGCACCATGTCTTCTGCTTTTTTATTTCTTCCTGTATTTATTCTTTCCAACAATGGGATATTAAATGAAGGAGATTTACTTTTTATTCCTCATGCTGATGGACAAACTCATCTTTACATTTTTGCCAAGGCAGTTTTAGTACTCACCTCATGGATCTTTTCTTTTTTTGCGTTAAAACATCTACCGTTAACAGTTGTTAGTCCAATCCGAGCCACTGGGCCTTTATGGACTTTAATCGGAGCAATTTTAATTTTTGGCGAACAATTAAATTTGCTTCAATGGATTGGTTTAATCATAACTCTTGCTTTTTTCTATCTTTTTTCAACCATTGGTAAACTCGAAGGTCTTTCTTTAAAAAACAATAAATGGTTTTGGTTTATTATTCTGGCAACTCTAACAGGGGCAGCAAGTGGTTTATATGATAAATATTTGATGACCAACCTCGACCGCATGGCAGTGCAAAGCTGGTTTTCTGTTTATCAGGCACTTTTAATGGTTCCAATAGTGTATTTAGTCTGGTATCCACAGAGATCAAAACACAGCCCGTTTAAATTTCGATGGAGCATACCCCTGGTTGGAATCATGTTGGTAATTGCCGACTTTGCATATTTTTATGCTTTAAGCAATCCCGAAGCACTTATTTCTGTAATTTCCGCCCTTCGAAGAGGGAGTGTGATAATTGCATTTGTATTCGGTGCGATTTTATTTAAGGAAAAAAATATCAAACAAAAAGCAATTTATCTCACGGGTATTTTAACAGGTATTCTTCTGCTACTTCTGGGTTCAATGTAGGTTACATTTCTTTTTTGAAGGAACATCAATTCATGCAATCTAAAAACAGACTGCCCGATTTCGAACAAGCACTTGTATCATAACCGAACAAAGAATAATAGCCTACAATATTCTATATTTTTATTTATTTTATTGATATTCATTTTACTACAAAACATGGCACAGCAATTGTTAATTCTTTTTGCGGTTTGCAAAGGCAAATACCGGAAAATGCAAATAGTACACACAACTAAGCTTAACCGGACAGAAAGTTTAAACTTTCAAATTCATTAAATTAATGCCAAGGTAAAATGAAGAGTGACCCACTCAAGAAAATGGCGATTTCTTAACACTTGCAGAACGAACTGAAATGTAGAACACATTTTCGTTCTAACTTCATTTCAACCCCAGGCGATCGCTTGTAAGATTAAAGTGCACAATTCTAGTGTTTTGGCGATAAAGGTGCAATTTCTCTTCAGGCAAGGAGGCTGATACCCAACCCTAGTACAGCCTCTTTTTTTTAAACACTCCTTAATGTTAGATATCCCCAATGCACTAGCCTCTTATGAGGCTTTTGTATTTTTGGGTAATACACATTCTATAAATCGTTAATAAACTGTTAGTATAAATCAATACCAATGAATTGTAATAATTGAATTATTTAATATTTTTGTTGCTTAAACAATGTATAATTATATGCAGGATTTCTTGCACACCAATCATGATGATGTACTTGAGGCTGTAGAGCGATTTGAAAGAATGATCAGTACTGACAAAGAAGTTTACTTCGATGTTCATCAGGTTGAAAATATTTTTGATTTCTATCTGGAAAAGAGTTTGCTTAAACAAGCTGAACAGATTCTTCAAATAGGATTGCGACAACACCCTCAATCCACCACTCTACTTGTGAAAAAAGCTGGCCTTCTGGCAGATGATAATCAATTGGATGAAGCCCTTGATTTATTGTTACAGGTTGCTCCTATTGAAAACACCAATACAGAAGTTTTCATCACCATGGGATGGGTATTACTTCAAAAGAATGATATTGCCAAAGCAGTTAAATATTTTAAAAAGGCTGTTAACCTTGCCTTTGATGATGAAGAAGATATTTTATTGGAAATATCATACAATTTAAATCAATCAGAAGTATATCCTGAAGCTGTATTTTTTCTCGAAGAACTTATAAAAAAATACCCTGATAATACCAATGCATTATTTGAGTTGGCTTTTGCTCTTGATAAAATAGGAGAAAGAACCAAGAGTATCAGTATTTACGAAAAACTACTAGACATAGATCCTTTCTCGGAAAATGCATGGTACAACATTGGTATTTTATACAATAAAGAAGATCGTTTTATTGAGGCCAGTCAGGCATATGATTTTACCTTAGCTATCAATCCTTATCACAGTGAGGCATACTTTAACAAAGGTAATAGCCTGGCTCATAAAGGATGTTTTGCTGAAGCTCTGGATGCCTACATTGAACATGTTAGTCTTAGTAAAGATGTAGTTCTTACCTATCAATACATTGCTGATTGCTGGGAACAACTTGGTAACTATGATATGGCCATTCGCTTTTATCGCTTGGTAACAAAAGAACTTCCTGAAAGCGGTGATGCCTGGTATGGCATTGGAACAGCCCTGATGGAAAAAGAGGATTTCAAAAACGGACTGCAGGCCATTGATCAGGCCATATCAATAAATCCAATGAATGCAGACTACTGGTTTGCCCATGCCCGTGGCTTATTTGAATTAGACCAGGCTGAGGATGCAACCCGTAGTCTGGAAAATGGGTTAAATATTGATCCGGAGGAATTAACCGGTTGGATTGAGCTGATAAAACTGAAAATGGGATTGGACAAGGATTTTATTCCAAAACAATTCTTAGTTGAATTAAAAGAACAATACCCTGATATAGCCGCAGTTAGTTATTTGGCAGTTATTATTTATTATCAATACCTGAATGATTCAGCCAACGCTGTTGAAGAGTTAAAAACAGCATTGGATTTAGACTCCTCATTATTAACCTATTTATTGGAAGAATTACCCGATTTACAATCCAACCCAGAATTCAAATCAATTCTGCCTTAACTTTTACAATACAGATATAAGCTACTTATGAGTATGCCTAACGTTACTTTTTATTTAAAGACTGCCTTAAAAGGAGCTGCCATGGGAGCAGCAAATGTAATTCCGGGTGTCTCAGGTGGTACCCTTGCATTAATAACAGGCATTTTCGAACGCCTGATAAATGCCATCAAGTCATTTGATGTAAAAGCAATAAAACTGCTATTCTCAGGAAAATTTAAAGAGTTTGCCAATCATATAGATCTTGGTTTTCTGGTTTCATTATTTGCTGGTATTGGATTAGCTATACTCTCACTGGCCAAGCTTTTTAAATACCTTTTCGAGAATCATCCAATTTATATCTGGGCATTTTTCTTTGGTTTGGTTTTGGCTTCTGTTTATTTCGTAGGTAAAACGGTAAAAAACTGGAATATATCCAGTATTATAAGTCTGTTAGTTGGAACTGGAGTAGCAATTGCAATCTCTGTTTTAACTCCCGCATCGGAAAACAGCTCATTTATTTACCTGATTATCTGTGGAGTTATCGCCATTTGTAGTATGATATTACCCGGACTTTCCGGTTCATTTGTTCTTATTCTACTAGGCAATTACCAATTGGTTATGATTAACGCTGTAAGCGAATTAAATCTGAAGGTACTTTTCCCTGTTGGATTGGGGGCAGGCGTTGGATTAATCGCTTTCTCACATTTTCTGTCGTGGCTATTAAAGAAATATCATAATCAAACCATTGCGTTACTGACTGGTTTTATTGCGGGATCACTGGGAGTTCTTTGGCCTTGGAAAGAACCTGTTACCAAAATATTTGGTGATAAAATCAAAACAGTTGGCTACGATTATAATTTGCCTGATATGAATTTGAGCTTTCTTTTGGCCTTGTTTTTTATTATTTTAGGCATAGCAAGCATTGTTGCAACTGAATTAATTGCCAATAAAAAAAATCAAAACGCATAGTCATGAAAACTTTTGGTCTGATCGGTTATCCTCTTGCTCAATCTTTTTCGTACAAATATTTCACATCCAAATTCAAAAACGAGAACATAGACGCCCGTTTCCTGAATTTTGAAATACCAACAATTGAGGAATTTCCCAACCTGATAGACCATCATCCATACATAGCAGGATTATCTGTCACTATTCCATACAAGGAAAAAGTTATTCAGTATCTGAATGAATTGGATGTAACAGCAGAAAAAGTAGGAGCTGTTAATTCCATTAAAATTACCTGGAAAGATAAAAAACCTTACTTTAAAGGTTATAACACCGATTTGATTGGTTTTAAAAATTCAATTTTACCATTTATAAAAGATCATCATAAAAAAGCTTTGGTATTGGGAACTGGCGGTGCCGCAAAAGCTGTAGCTCATGCCCTTGAGATGCTTGGTTTGGAATATAAATATGTTAGTAGAAAAGAGAATACTGATAATCTAATTAATTACTCCTCTCTTACGCCCGATATTTTAGATGAATATAAGGTAATTGTTAATTCTACTCCGGTTGGAATGTATCCTAATATTGATGAGTACCCGGATATTGATTACAATAGTATTGGTAAAAATCACCTGCTTTTTGATTTAACCTACAATCCTGAGAATACCAAATTCATGCAGATGGGAGCAAAAAATGGCGCTGCCACTAAAAATGGTTTAGAAATGCTTCATTTACAAGCAGAAGCTTCGTGGGCAATCTGGAACGATCTATAAATCAACCTGCACGGGAGATTTCTTTTTAATCGGCTGAAACAATTCTTCAGGATATTCAACATCAACCAAAAACAAAGCCTGAGGTGGAACTGAAGTACCAGCCAATGATCTATCTTTTGCTTCTATGATATCACAAAACTGATCTATCGACATTTTACCACGACCTACTTCGAGCAAAGTACCCACAATTGCACGCACCATATTTCGTAGAAAACGGTCAGCCTTGATTACAAAAACGAACATATCTCCTTTGTCGACCCATTGAGCCTGCATGATCTTACAATTATTGGTTTTGGTATCGGTATGCAACTTACTAAAGCTTGTAAAATCAGTATAGTTAAACAAAGCACGGGCAGCTTCATTCATCTTTATCATATCCACTTCAAATGTTGGCCTATAAGCTATATCATTAAAGAAAGGTGTTTTATATGGCTTAAGATAATAATGATAAGTCCGAGAAATGGCACCAAAACGACTATGAGCATCATCTGTTACAGGAAACAAAGTATAAACCACCACATCATTTCTAAGAATCCGATTCAATCTATGCAGAATAAAATCGGTATCAGCAATTATCTGTTCACAATCAAAATGAGCTACAAAATAAGAAGCATGCACACCTGTATCCGTTCTGCCAGCCCCAACAACATTAACCTCCTCACGAATTGCTTTGTACAATGCATCATTAATAACTTCCTGCACACTTATAGCATTGGGCTGAATCTGCCACCCATGATAGTTTTGCCCATTATAGGCCATTTCCAAAAAATATCTTGGCATACAAACTAAAAATTTGTACAAAGAAACAAAAAAAGCTACACCTTAAGAACAATAGTTTTTGTATTGACACCGCTATCGCTTTTTAGTAACTTAATTAACCATCCGAAAGACAAGTGAAAGACTGAATAAGGAAGATTAAAGATGTTACTAACCTAAAAAACCAACATCATGAATACACTGAATGCACAAATCAGAGATTCGGAAAAGGTAGCTCCTATTAAGGACACTTTAAGTAGAATGTTGCGGGCTCAGGAAGAAGGAGATCTATATACTTTCGCTACAACTTTTGCCCACAATAATGACCTTGTAAATATTGGAACCGATTTAGATGAAATTTGGTACGGCTGGAAAGATTTCTATTCGTGGATGGAAGCTGCTATTACAGACCGTAAGGGTTACACAATAACTGCAAAAGATACGCATATAAGTTTGAGTCAATCAGGAGATGTAGCCTGGTATTCACAGCTACTTGACACCTGCTACGAAACCAAAGGTGAACCTTTTAATCTGGAAGGATTCAGACACACCGGGGTAATGGAAAAAAGAGATTCGAAATGGGTGATTGTACAAAGTCATGTATCAGCACCTTATAAAAACAACGCACAAAACCCGCTTGAGTAATTATTATTTTAAACTTTCATCTTTATGAAACGAGAAATTGGAATTTGGTTAAACTCAACCAAAGCTATTCTGGTTGATTTAAACAACGGCAATCAATCCGTAAAAACTATTGAATCAGACATTGAAGGCAGAACCCGCTTTCCGGGCGAAGGCAAAGATTTTTCAAGATTAGGTTCGATGCAGGTAAACCCCAGCAAGAAACTAACCAATCGAAAGAGACATCAATTACATCATTATTTTGATGAGATCATTCATAACCTTGAAGATGCCTCCAACATTTTTATCTTTGGACCTTCACAAACTAAAAACCTATTCGAAAAGGAATTAAAGAAACACCATAACTTTCATAATAAACTAATTGCTATAGAAAACTCAGATAAATTGACACAAAAACAATTGATTGCAAAAGTCAAAGATCATTTTGAACACATGAAATCATAATACAAAATTAATCCGGGTAATCATGCCCGGATTTTTTATTTATGTCACTAATTGTAATATCCATAATACTAAACACACTACAACTTCAGATAAATGAAGTAGATATGAGAAATAAAATGGTACAAACGCAGATAATTGACAGAGGAATAACTGACACTGAAGTTATCAAAGCAATGCTAAATGTACCACGCCATTTTTTTGTTCCCGACAAACACAAATCCAAAGCCTATTTTGATTGTCCTCTCCCTATTGGTTTCAACCAAACAATTTCACAACCTTATATTGTGGCATTCATGACTGAGAAACTGAATTTAAACAGCAAGGATAAAGTTCTTGAGATTGGAACCGGCAGTGGATACCAGTCAGCCATTTTATCGTTACTTGTCGACAGTGTATTTACCATTGAGATAGTAGAAGAGCTGTCGACAATTAGTAAACACAAGTTAAAAACAGGTGGGTACACCAATGTGTTTTGCCGGCAAGGTGATGGCTATAACGGTTGGCCAGAACATGCACCTTTTGACGCTATCATTGTAACCGCGGCTCCTGATAAAGTACCTCAACCTTTATTGGATCAACTGGCTGAAAATGGCAGATTAATTATACCGGTTGGCCCTGTCAATAATACGCAATACTTAACTTTATACACAAAGAACAACGGTAAGATAAAACAACAAAACCTTTTAACCGTACGATTTGTACCTTTTACCAGAGAAAACGAATAGGTAATTCAAAACAATCACAATTCCTTCCAAACCTTTCCACAACATGATTGTTATATATCTGAAATACAAACATTATAAACAGATTATGTACAGAATTATTTTAACTCTAACATTTTTTTTAACTCTTTCGTTGGCTATGACCGGACAGACTAGTAAATCGTTCTATGACTTTACTGTAAAAGATATTGATGGCAAATCATTTGATCTTGCTGATTTAAAAGGGAAAAAAGTAATGGTGGTGAACGTAGCAAGTAAATGTGGATTAACACCTCAATACGAGCAGTTACAAGAACTATATAAAGAATATGGTGGAGATAATTTTATCATTATTGGATTTCCGGCCAATAATTTTCTAGGACAGGAACCCGGAACCAACAGTGAGATAAAGACTTTTTGTAGTGTGAATTATGGTGTTACTTTTCCCATTATGTCTAAAATATCAGTTAAAGGTGAAGACATGCATCCATTATATAAATGGCTGACCACAAAAGATCTTAACAACTTTGAAGATAGTGAGGTACAGTGGAATTTTCAGAAATACCTTATCAATACAGATGGAACTATTGCAAAAGTAATTTCTCCAAAAACCAAACCTTACGATCAGGAAATAATTGACTGGATTAAAAATTAAAAGTTGTCACCCTCCTAATTTATGCTACACTATCCCAATGCATTCATTTAATAAGGATGACAACTTTTACTAAAAAAACGAAGAGGATTGACAAATTATTATCAATCCTCTTTTCTTTATTTTAAATTCTTCTCTTAGTTCAATCCTCTCTTTGAAAGAAGCGCATCAACCGTAGGTTCTTGTCCTCTGAATTTAACATACTGAATCATTCCTTCATCTTCTCCACATTCTGATAGGCAGTACTTTCTAAATTTAGCTGCCAACTCAGGATTAAACAAATCACCGGATTGTTTAAAGGCATCAAAAGCATCCGAATCAAGCACTGCTGCCCAAATATAGACATAATAACCTGCTGAATATCCACCATCAAAAATGTGTCCGAAATATGTAGTTCTATAACGAGGAATTATTTCATCTATTAAACCTATCTTGTCCATTGAAGCTTCTTCGAATTTAAGAGCATCTTCAACTTTTGTTTCAGTTGTTAAACTATGCCAATCCATATCAAGAATTGATGCAGCCAGATATTCCACTGTTATAAAACCCTGATTAAAATGTCCACTGTTTTGGATTTTCTGAATCAAATCATCAGGTATAACCTCTCCTGTTTCGTAATGTTTTGCATAATGCCTTAACACTTCTGGTTCGGCTGCCCAGTTTTCCATAACCTGTGATGGTAATTCCACATAGTCCTGTGGCACAACTCCAGCCGTTCTTTTATATTCGCCTGTTGTGAACAAACCATGCAAAGCATGTCCGAATTCATGAAACAGGGTTGATACTTCATCAAAGTTTAACAATGCCGGAGTATCTCCTGTTGGTTTTGTAAAATTACAAACTATCGATACCAAAGGAGCTGTCTTCACACCATCACGAGTAATCGATTCACGAAAACCTGTACACCAGGCTCCCGGTCCTTTGCTGTCACGCGGATGATAATCAAGATACAACAAACCAAGATGTGAACCATCTGCCTCTTTAACTTCAAATACTTCAACTTCCGGATTATAAACCGGAACACTGTTAATGGATGAAAAAGTGATTCCATATAATTGGTTTGCCACCCAAAACATGCCATCACGAACATTATCCAACTTGAAATAAGGTATTATTTGCGACTCATCAAGATCATATTTGGCTTTTCTCAGCTTTTCGGCATAATACCACCAATCCCAACTCTGCAATTCAAAATCGCCTCCTTCTGCATCAATTATGGCCTGCATCTCTTTCAGCTCATTTTTTGATTTTTCCAAAGCTGGCACCCAAAGCTGATTTAAAAATTCATAAACCTTCTCAGGTGTTTTGGCCATGTTATCATCAATCACGTATTCAGCATGAGTATTATATCCCAATAAATTAGCTCTTTCGGCACGGATTGCAGACATCTGAACAGCAATCTCTTTATTATCAAATTCATTGTTATTGTTTCCACGCATGAAATATCCGCGATAAATTTTTTCTCTCAAATCACGATTCTCAGCATACTGTAGAAAAGGAATCAAACTTGGCTTTTGTAATGTAAACATCCATTTACCTTCCTGACTATTTTGTGTGGCAGTAAGTGCTGCAGCCTCTACAACACCTTCAGGCAATCCAGCCAGGTCATCTTCATTGTCAATTATCAGGCTAAAATTTTTGTTTGTTTCAGCCAATTGATGCTCCCCAAATTTTAATTGAAGCATTGCAAGCTGCTCATTCAGCTTTTTCAGTTTTTCCTGATCCTCAGCATTCAATTCTGCACCATTTCTTACAAAATCTCTATAATATTTCTTAACAACCCTAATCTGAGAGGAGGTTAATCCCATTGACTCTCGTTGATCATATACAGCTTTTACTCTTTTGAAAAGCTCCATATTCATTGAGATATTATCGCGATGCTGAGTCATCAGCGGTGTAACTTCACGGGCAATAGCCTGAAGTTCATCATTATTATCAGTCTCTTTAACATTATAAAAAACACTGCTAACCTTAGTTAATAATGAACCTGACTTATCAAAAGCAAGGATTGTATTATCAAAAGCAGGAGCTTCTTTAGTCTTAACTATTGCATCAATCTCCTTTTTCTGTTGCTCAATACCCTCTTTAAAAGCTGGCAAATAATGTGACTCCTTAATCAGATCAAAAGGAGGTGCCTTAAATTCAGTAGTATATTCTTCAAAAAAAGGATTTTTTTCCTTTTCAATTGAATTTTGACATGATGTAACCATAATGCTCAAAACAATAAATAAATAATTTAACTGTTTCATTCTTTTCTTAGATTTTAAATTCAGATATGATGGTTTAAATTTTAGTCAATAAATCTTTTGACAATATTGCCATAAGCATCAATTCTACGATCCCGTAAAAATGGCCAGATCCGTCGTACATCTTCACTTCGCTTCAGATCAACTTCAAGTATAAGATTACAATGTTCATTGGCCGGAGCCTGTGCCAAAATTTCGCCTTGAGGACCAGCAACAAAACTGTTTCCCCAAAACTGTATTCCATCAGAATGACCGGTCGGATCATTTTCGTGTCCTGTTCTATTGGCAACAATCACCGGTACCCCATTAGAAACAGCATGAGCTCTTTGTGCAATCGTCCAGGCTCCCAGCTGGCGAGCCTGTTCATCCGAAGTATCATTCACATCCCAACCAATTGCAGTTGGATAAATCAATAATTCAGCTCCTTTCAATGCCATCAAACGGGCTCCCTCCGGATACCACTGATCCCAACAAACAAGAACTCCAAGTTTACCTACAGAAGTTTCAATAGGTTCAAAACCAAGATCTCCCGGAGTAAAATAAAACTTTTCATAAAATCCGGGATCATCAGGAATATGCATTTTTCGGTATTTTCCCGCTATGGATCCATCCTTTTCAAAGACAACAGCGGTATTGTGATATAATCCGGCAGCACGCTTTTCGAATAAGGAAGTGACCAACACAATACCCAATTCCTTAGCTATATTACCATAAAACTCAGTGGATGGTCCAGGAATAGTTTCAGCCAAATCAAAATAATCAACTGTTTCGTGTTGACAGAAATAAAGGCTGTTATGCAATTCCTGTAAAACAACCAATTGCGCTCCTTTTGAAGCACAATCACGAATATTATGATCTAATAATTTACAGTTATCATTAACCGAATCTACATTCGATTGCTGAATAACACCCACTATTAATTTATCTTGTTTCATGATTAATCTATTTTACAAACTCTTTTGGATACTGCATGGTGATACAATGTAATGAACCATGCTGTTTGATCAAAGGTAAACAATTGATTCCAACTATCTCACGATCAGGATAGAGCTCTGCCATTATCTTGCTTACTTCTTCATCTTTTGGAGAATTATAAAACGGAACCAATACCTTTTTATTGATAATCAGAAAATTAGCATAAGTAGCAGGCAACCTGTCATCTTCGTCATACACTACATCCGCCATTGGTAGTTTTACCAACCTGTATGGTTCTCCGTTAACCTTTCTGAAATCCTTCAACTCTGTTTCCATCGCCTTCAAACTGTTGTAGTGTTCATCATTCACATCATCACATGCAACGTAAGCAATAGTATCTTCACTTATCAAACGAGCCAGAGTATCGATATGACTATCAGTATCATCACCAGCCAGATATCCATTATCCAACCACAATACTCTCTTAGCACCCAAACGCTTTTTTAATTCATTTTCAATGTCCTGTTTGGAAAGTTGAGGATTTCTTTCGAGAGACAACAAGCATTCTGAAGTAGTTAGTATAGTTCCTTTGCCATCCGATTCAACACTCCCACCCTCAAGAATAAAATCCAGATTATCAGAATATTCAACCTCTGCTTTAAAAACTCCTGCTTTAAATTTCCTTTGGGTAATATCATTATCCTTATTGAATTCAAACTTGTTACCCCAGGCATTAAAACCAAAATCGAGCAATACAGGTTTTCCATCTTCGAAAACAGAAATACCTCCATGGTCGCGAGCCCACGTATCATTAATTTCGCTCTCAACAACCACAACATTTACATTGCCATCAAACATATGTCTTACAGCACTCACATCCTGAGCAACAATCAATACTTTCTGATCTTCACTAATCTCATCAGCGATATTTTTAAATACCGGTATTACTTCTTCCAGAATATCATTCCAATCTGTAGAAGCATCCGGCCATGTCAACTGAACAGCACTTTGTTCATACCATTCTGCAGGAAACTCTCTCATTTAGTAAAAATTATAACAAGGCAAAAATAATTAAATTGGGGAGTTTACTATTACAAACAAAAAAAGACATCCAAAAAACGGATGTCTTTTTTTGAAAGTTAGCGTTTTCAAGTTATGATTTCAATTGAGCCTCAATTTCTTTGATCTGCCCTTTAAAATCTTTATCGGTTTCAATTAAATTATTGACTGCTTTGCAGGCATGCAATACAGTTGCATGATCTTTCTTTCCAATTTTGGCACCAATGGTTGACAATGAGGAATTGGTTAGTCCTTTACTGAAATACATGGCAACCTGACGAGCCTGTACTATTTCACGCTTACGTGTTTTAGATTGCAACAAATCCAGATCCAATCCAAAATAGTCACATACTGTTTGCGAGATCGATTCAATCGAAATTTCTCTTGATGTCTTTTTAACAAGCTTATCAATAATACCTTTAGCTGTTTCGAAGTTAATTTCCTTCTTGTTCAATGTTGCCATAGCCAACAAAGAAATTAAAGCACCTTCCAACTCACGAACATTGTTGATAACATTGCTGGCAATGTAATACACAACATCTTCCGGCACGGTTAAACCATCATTATAGATTTTACGGTTTAATATTTCGACACGTGTTTCGAAATCAGGAACCTGCAAATCAGCAGATAAACCCCATTTAAATCTTGACAATAAGCGATCTTCCATTCCAGCCAATTCAACCGGAGCCTTATCGCTGGTAATAATCAACTGCTTACCTGTTTGATGTAAGTGATTGAAAATATGGAAGAAAGTATTTTGAGTTTTTGTTTTTCCTGCAAATTCATGAACATCATCAATGATTAATACATCAATCATTTGATAAAAATTCAGAAAATCATTTTGTGAATTATTCCTTACTGAATCAGTGAACTGAGTCTGAAATTTATTGGCATTAACATACAAAACCGTTTTTTCCGGCATTCTACGTTTTACTTCAATACCAATTGATTGCGCCAGATGCGTTTTTCCCAATCCTGAGTTACCATGAAGAAACAACGGGTTAAAAGCTGTTTTACCAGGATTTTTTGCTACCGCCATTGCAGCATTACGTGCCAAACGATTACAATCTCCTTCAATATAATTCTCAAAATTATAGTCAATGTTTAACTGAGGATCAACATTTAACTTTTTTATCCCAGGTATCACAAAAGGGTTTCTTATATCAGGTCGGTCCTGATTAGTACTAACCGAAACAGGTCGATTACGCAAATCTGTTTTGTTAGTAGTTGGGAAATTTAAAGTATATGGTTTCCTGTTGTTAATATGACTATTATCCATCACAACATTATATTCGAGCTTAGCATTAGACCCCAGACTTTTTCTAAGAGTCTTGCTTAACAAATCGATATAATGCTCTTCCAGATATTCATAGAAGAATAAACTGGGTACCTGTATTGTTAAGATGTCTTTATCCAACTTAACAGGCTTAATAGGCTCGAACCAGGTTTGGTAACTAGTTTGGGGTATATTGTCTTTTATCACTTGAAGACAATTCGTCCAAACATTAGAGTAATCGACATTCATTCTTTTTTGTTTTCCTTTTTAAGCTTTATGTTCAACACTATCCCTTTTCCAAAAACAAAATTTGTGAAAAAAAAATGGAAAAAAAAATATTAATTTTCTTGACATTCTCAATTTTATTGTTCTAATACTATAAATCAGCCTTTTAAAGATTTTAAGCCTAATTGACTGATTTTATGGATAATAAACAATTAACCCATATCTCTCAATATACCTTAACCGTTGTTATACCAAGCGATTTCGACTTTTTTGCAAAAAAATTTGATATTAGGGTAAAAAATATTTAATACTAATTTATTTATCAGAATATATATTTTTTATTCGGTTATTTTTTTGGCCTTTCTTATGCTTAAAGATTCGCCATTTTCAAAGGCGACGATCTTTGCCTCATCATAAACAGGCCTTACTTCGTCATATACTTTTTCTATTTGATCAAATGAACGAGCCTGACCAACCGAGTAATAATATTTGGAGTTTCGATAATCTTCGAATACATTATACTTACCATCCAAAATAACAGAATCCATTTGAAGCGGTTTTTTCGACTCTTTCAACTGAACCTGATAAACGACACCAAGAACACCATATGAGCCATCTGAAACGGTCACATTCTTACCAAAATCAATGGCAGAAAAACTAACATACCTTTTAGGATTATGCCTTACATCAATCAACAATCTGTTTAAACTGGCAGAAACTTCGGTAAGCGAATAATACAATTCCTTATCTTTTAGCATTAAACCTAAGCTCCCCTCTCCTTCGTTTATTGTTGATAACAGGTCGGAGGTTGAATTCAACGTTTTCTTCAAGGCCAGTAATGATTCATTTAACTGAGCATCTTCAAGCTGCTGACTAAAGCCAGCCATACTTTGAAAAACAGTATCTATATATGGCCCTTGAGAAGATAGCATCACCATTACAGAATCGGTTCTTTTAATAACATTTGAAAAATCTCCACCATCATCCAGTCTTTTCGATAAATTATCAGAAATTCGTTGAAAGTTCTCCATCGACTTCTGAAATGACTTCATAGATTCTTTAATACTGACTTTATTTTCTTCATCAACCAGATCGCCTAAATTGGTAAATACAGAATCAAGCTGAACGATTAAACGCTCTGCCTTGTCTTTTAATGGCAGCACCTCCATACTCACCTGATCTTTCAGATCTCCCATAACTGATGTCATCATGGTATCACCATAAGCCAGCATATCACCTGATTTACCAGGTAACAACTGAACACCTTTGGTTCCCATCAGATCCAAACTATAAATTTGGGCACGGGTATCAACCGGTAGTGGCACTTCTTTTTGCAACTCAAAGGTTACCAGAAAACGATCTGCTAAAGTTGGATGAAAGTCAATATCTCTTACATATCCAATTTTAAATCCTTTATAATAAATAGGGCTGGCTTTAGTCAAACCATCAATTCTGGCATATGTTCCATAATAGAAATCACCTATTTTTAATATATCTCTTCCACTTAAAAAATTAATTCCCCAAACCAGAACAACAAAGGCTACTAAAACCGTTAAACCTATTTTTATTTCTTTCTTCATCAATATGG
Source organism: uncultured Carboxylicivirga sp. (assembly GCF_963674565.1). Taxonomy (NCBI): domain Bacteria; kingdom Pseudomonadati; phylum Bacteroidota; class Bacteroidia; order Marinilabiliales; family Marinilabiliaceae; genus Carboxylicivirga; species uncultured Carboxylicivirga sp. Next base: position 648,355 of record NZ_OY771430.1, on the reverse strand, counting down.
GTTTTTGTTAATGTTTATTTTTTGGGACATTATTTATCGTTAGTTATTTTTCGAGCATCACTAACATTTATTTTCTGATCATTTTGGAAAGCAACCACAAAAGCATCGTGTACATCTTTTTTCACTGCTTTTAACTGTTCTACAATTTCGTTATAATCAGACACACATCTGGTAGTATATTTAAAATATTCCCCTTCTTTATACTCCCAAAGATCCTCAAACTTTTTATAAATCTTGTTTCCGGTTTTTATTTGAGCTTTTGATGATGCAACCTGAATACGATAGTAAACCTCATTCTTTGCCTTTATTTTTGCCTGAATCAGATCCTGCATTTTACTTTTCTCGTCATGCTCTGTTTTATAATCCCTGATAGCCCTGTATAATGCAGAAGCCATATATGTTTTTCCTTCTTCAGAAGCTATAAACTTCTCTTCTTTATTATTACTCAAAAAACCAAGTTCTACTAATACGCTTGGCATGGCTGCTTCGCGCAACACCAGAAACCCTGCTTGTTTCACACCTCTGTCGTTTCGGCCAACACGACTATGAAATTGATTTTGCACCAGTGATGCCACATGAATACTCTGATCGAGATGCACATTCTGCATCAACTCAAAAATTATATACGACTCAGGTGAGTTTGGGTCGAAACCTTCATATGTAGTACTATAGTCTTCCTCCAAAACAATTACAGAGTTTTCTTTCTTGGCAACTTCGAGGTTTTCTTCTGTACGATGAAGTCCCAGAACGAAAGTTTCTGCTCCTGTAATAGACGGAACACTGATTGAATTCGCATGTATTGATACAAAAAGATCAGCTTTGTTTTTATTTGCTATTTCAGCCCTTTTATTAAGAGGGACAAAAACATCTTTTGAACGTGTGTAAACAACGTTCACTTCGGGCAGATATTCATTAATATAGGCACCCAGTTTCAAAGCAACATCCAAAACAATGTCTTTTTCTTTTGAAATTTTACCAATTGCGCCAGGATCTTTACCACCATGACCTGCATCAATAACAATGGTATTGAACTTAATAGCCTCTTGTCCTACCAGCTCGTTTTCAGTTAAAAACATTAAAAAACCAATAATAACTGAAAAAAATATGCGTGCATTTAGTGGAAAAATTGTCATACATTTACAAATTACTGTTCAAAAATAGGAAAATATTGACGAGATAAAAAAGCTGCCGGTATTACCTATTTTTTTTATGTAATCCGCTACGTGCGCAATTTTTATTTATTTTTGTGGACGCTTGAAAAAATAACCACTTTGACAATTTTACACACACAACATAATAGACTGCTAAAAACCATGTTGATAACAACATTATTGGCAGTTGTTTTTTTTCATGGTGTTAAATCAAATGCTCAATCTACGGAATTGAGGCCTGCGATGAGACCGACAGCATTTCAGTTAGATTCATTGAATGATCCTATCTTAAGAAATGACACCCTTAGAAATAGGATTCAGCAACCTCCTACTCAAACACAGGACACTATTAAACAAACAAATAGCTCTGCTGCAACTTCAAATCCGAACACATTCATTATTGATTCTGAAGTAAAATATAAAGCAAAAGACTCTATTTATACGGATATGGTAACCAAGAAAACCTATCTGTATGGTGAAGCTGAGTTAAGTTATCAGGACATTTTATTAACCGCCAACACTATTATCCTCGACATGGACAGTAGTATTGCTGTTGCTTACGGAACAAAGGACTCCTTAAATAATGAAATTGGTCTACCTGTTTTTAAAGATCCCAGTGGTGAATACCAGATGCGGGAAATGAAATATAATTTTAAAACAGAAAAAGCCATTATCAAACACATTGTTACTGAACAAGGAGAAGGTTTTGTAGTTGGTGACAGAGCTAAAAAGATTGAAGATGATGCATACTGTATGAAAGACGCCAGGTATACCACCTGCGATCATCACGATCATCCGCACTTTTATCTGAATCTGACTAAAGCAAAAGTAATACCCGGTAAAAAAACCATTACAGGTCCTGCCTATTTGGTTCTGGAGGATGTAAAACTGCCATTGTTCATACCTTTTGCAATGATTCCGAGTACTTCCACCTATAGTTCTGGTTTTATCTTTCCATCATACCGCGACGAAACAATTCGTGGATTCGGACTTACAGAAGGAGGTTACTATTGGGCAGCCAACGATTATTTCGATCTGACATTGAAAGGAGACATTTTTACCAACGGTTCCTGGGCTTCCAGAACAACAACCAACTATAAAGTCAGATATAAATACAGTGGAAGGTTCAACTTTCAGTACATGGAAAACCTTTACAGTGAGAAAGATCTGCCTGACTTCAAAAAGACTAAGGATATGTCAATCACCTGGAGTCACCGACAGGATGCAAAAGCAAATCCTTTTCAAACCTTCTCAGCCAGTGTAAATTATTCAACCAGTTCGTACGACCAAAATAATATTAATTCTCTTGGAACTGTAAACAGTAGTGATATTTCAAGAAATACCAAACGATCAAGTATTTCGTATAGTAAACGATGGGCAGGCAAGCCTTTCAATTTATCATTAAACCTTTTACACTCTCAGAATAGTCGTGACACTACAATCGACTTAACAATACCTGATGTTACCTTTACCGTTAACCGCTTTTATCCTTTTAAAAAGAAGAATAAAGTAGGTACTAATGAGAACTTTCTTGAGAAAATAAGTTTATCATACACAGGTAATGCTAAGAACTATGTAAGTGCCAAAGAGTATGAATTAGGTTTTACAGGTGATCACTTTACCAATCAATGGAAGAACGGTATGCAACACAGCATTCCTGTCTCAATGAATTTTAAATTCTTAAAACACTTCACCTTAAATCCATCGTTTAACTACAAAGAACGTTGGTATCTCTCCAGGACCGAGCAATATTGGGATGAAGATGAGCAAGAAATTGTAAAAAGTGATCCTATCTCAGGCTTTAATAGAGCCTACGACTATAGCTTAAGTGCGGGTACTTCAACAAAAGTATACACCACTTTTACACCTTGGAAAAAACTATTTGGAGATAAGGTTCAAGCCATTCGCCACGTAGCCACTCCTTCTGTTTCATTCTCTTACAGCCCCGACTTTAGTGATCCTAAATATGGTTTCTACGATTGGTTTGAATACTACAACCAAAGCACTGATAAAGTAGTACGCAAGAAATACTCCTATTATGAAGGATATCTTTATGGTACTCCCGGATCAGGTGAATCAGGTTCTATGGGAATCAGCTTAGGTAACACCCTTGAGATGAAACTTAAAAACAGAAATGACTCTGTTACGAAGGTTAAGATACTTGAAAGTTTAAATTTTAGTTCCAGTTATAATTTCCTTGCCGACTCACTGAAACTATCGACCATTAACATGTCTGGTAGAACAAAAATTTTAGGTACAAATATCAATTTCGGAGCCCGATTCGATCCATATGCCATGGATACTACCAGCACTGGCAACCCAATCAGGGTTGATCAGTTCACCATTAACAATGGAAAATTAGCCCGTTTAACAAGTGCCAACCTAAGCTTTGGATACAGCATAGGATCTGACACATTCAAGAAAAAGAAAGAAAACACTGATCCAAATGAGGATCAAAGTCAGGAACCACCGAATTTGGATGCACTAAATCCGGATGATCCAACTTCAGGGTTACCCCAATTTGGTGAAGATGACAACAGAAATCTAACTACTGGAGATGATGGCTATGCCGACTTCTCTATCCCCTGGAATATATCATTTAATTATTCTTTAAGGCTTTCCCAGGGAACCTTTAATAAGGATAAAATGGATTACGACTTTAAAGTGACATCAGACGTTAACTTTAATGGGAACTTCTCACTAACACCCAAATGGAAGATCAACTTTTCTTCGGGTTATAGTTTCGATCAAAAGTCACTGGCACACACCAGTATGGGAATCAGCCGCGATTTACATTGTTGGAGCATGAATTTTAGCCTGGTTCCAGTCGGTCGATATAAATCATATTTCTTTACCATCAGGGTAAATTCGAGCATGTTGCAGGATTTGAAATATGAAAAACGTAACAGTGCACGAGACAATTCAAACTTTTACAATTAAGCATTAAAAGCATATCAATTAAATGACTTATTTCGGAATCCTCAAAAACTTTTGTCTAAATTGAGGTTTCATTTTAAAATTATATACTCATGAAAAAAATAATATCAACAACCAATGCCCCGGGAGCCATTGGCCCATACAGTCAGGCTGTAGAAGTAAACGGAACCTTATTTATTTCGGGTCAGGTACCTGTTGATCCTGCCACAGGTAAAGTTGTAGAAGGTGGTATTACAGAACAAACAGAGCAGGTAATGAAAAATATCGGAGCTATACTGGAAGAGGCCGAGTATACTTTTGCCGATGTTGTAAAATCAACATGCCTGTTAAGCGACATGGCTAACTTTAAAGCAATGAACGAAGTTTACGGATCGAAATATTCAGTTAACCCTCCGGCAAGAGCAGCTTTTGCAGTTAAAGAATTGCCATTGGGTGTTTTAATCGAAATAGAAACAGTGGCTGTTAAGTAAACAGCATACAAAATACTTCTGAAACTGCTTTTCAATACTGAGAAGCAGTTTTTTTATATCCTGAATTAACCTACCATTAAGACAAAAAGAAAACCACCATGTCCCCATGGTGGTTTATGTTTGTTTGAAAAATGTTTTTTTAATAATCCGAGATTAATAAAAAATGTTACTCGGCAACAACCTCAATAGAGATGTCAACCTTCACTTCACGATGCAATTTGATAGTTGCAGTATAAGTACCCAATTCCTTAGCATCTTCTTTCATAGAAATGTTTTTACGATCAACGTCAAAACCTTCTTTAGTTAATGCTTCAGCAATCTGGATAGTGTTTACCGAACCAAAAATCTTACCTGTCTGGCTAGCTTTAGCACCAATGGTAAATGACTTACCTTCCAATGTTTTAGCTACCTCAAGGGCATCATTTTTAATTTTCTCTTCTTTATGAGCACGTTGTCTCATATTTTCTTCGTGTACTTTCTTGGCAGAAGCAGTAGCTAGTACAGCCATTCCGCGTGGAATCAAATAGTTACGTCCGTAACCATTTTTCACAGTAACAATTTCGTTCTTGTGGCCAAGATTCTGAATATCTTCTTTAAGAATAATTTCCATCGTAAATCCTCCTTTTTCTTATTTCATCAAATCGGTTACGTATGGCAACAAGGCCAAGTGACGCGCTCTCTTAACAGCCTGAGCTACTTTTCTTTGATATTTCAAAGAAGTACCAGTAAGACGACGAGGTAAAATTTTACCTTGCTCGTTTAAGAACTTCTTCAAAAACTCAGGATCTTTGTAATCGATGTACTTGATCTTGTTTTTCTTAAAACGACAGTACTTTTTCTTCTTAATCTCTACTGATGGAGGAGTAAGATATCTGATTTCTGATTGATTCTGTGCCATGGTCTAGTTCTCCTTTTCTTCTTTTTTGTTAGCTCTTCTTTTTTCTGCATACGCCTTTGCGTATTTGTCAAGCTTGAATGTCAAAAAGCGAATAACACGCTCATCACGACGGAAAGCTGTCTCCAATGTTGCAACGAATTCAGGTTCAGCATCGAACTCAAACAACTGGTAGAAACCTGTAGATTTCTTCTGAATTGGGTAAGCCAATTTGCGTAGGCCCCAATTTTCTTCGTTTACTATTTTACCTCCATTCTCGGTTATCAAACCTTTGAATTTTTCTACCGCTTCCTTCATCTGAACATCAGACAAAACGGGAGTTAAAATGAAAACGGTTTCATAATGATTCAACATATCTTCTTAATTTTTAGAAGGTTTTAAATTCAGGGCGCAAAGATAGAAATAAAATACTTAGAAACAAAGAAGTTAGTAAACTAAAGCCCAAAGTAAAAAGGTAAAAGGCAAAAATATTCCGAAGCACAAAGTCCGACAGTACGATAATTGCACTTCCTCTTTTTCGCCTCTCAATCGAAAACTGTTTTATTGATTCATTGGCAATAAAATCAATCCAATCTCAAACTTCTGTCCTCGGTCTTCTGTCTTCTGTCTCCTATCCTATTTGCTATAGCTAGAGAAATAACGCATAAACTGAACGCGCTCAAACATTTCAGGATTATTCGATTGACTTTGACTCATTCGTCCTTTAAAGTCACTTAACGATTCATATCCTCTCCTCTCCATCCACTTTTCTGTTTCATCCAGCATCCATCGAATAATTTCAGGTCCTTCTTTATAAACGGATGATACCAACTCAACAGCAGAAGCTCCTGCCATAATCATCTTCACCAAGGTAGTATATTCATGAATACCCGTTGAAGCTATTAAATCACTTTTGGCAATAGGTGACAAAATGGAAATCCAGCGCAATGACATTGCAAAATCCTCAGGATTGGAATAAACCTTACCACTTACAACCTGATCGTTTTCAATATCGAAATCCAAAGAGGTGAAGCGGTTAAAAAGAATTAAACCATTAGCCTTTTGCGAAAGACGTATTAACACATTTCCCAGATTGGTAAAGTATGAACCCAGCTTGATACCTACCGGAACCTTAATATACTGTTTAACTTTCTCTACAATCTCGAAATAAATCTTTTCTATTGATTCGGCTGAAGCCTCAACGTCATAAGGGAGCTTGAAGATATTCAGTTCAATCCCATCCACACCAGCTTCTTCAAATTTCTTAGCATAGGATATCCACTCGCTATACGAAGTACAATTTATGCTTGCAATAATTGGAATATCAACTGCTTCTTTTGCCTCATTAATCAATGAGACATATTTCTCAAGCGCTTCCTGTTTCACCTGGTAATCGTAATAATCGAAAAATTCCAGGTTATTATCATCCATACCCAATTGCTGTCCAATGGTTTGTTCTGCTTCGGCAACAATCTCTTCTTCAAAAATCGATTTTAAAACAATGGCAGCAGCACCAGCCTCAGCCAGTTTTTTAATACCACCAATGGTTGAAGCCAAACCGGAGCTACCAATAACAATTGGATTTTTAATGGGTATTCCCAAATATGTAGTTGAAAGATTTCTCATCTGTTTAAGAGTTATGTTTTTCCTGAAGATATTGATGCATAGCAGCGGCTGCATTTCTGCCGTCTCCCATTGCCAGAATTACGGTTGCTCCTCCTCTCACAATATCTCCTCCTGCAAACATCTCCGGAATAGAAGATTGAAGTTTTTCTTCATCTACCACAATTGTACCCCATCGTGTTGTTTCCAGCTGAGGTAATAAATTTGGAATCAATGGATTTGGAGATACTCCAACACTTACCACCACGGTATCTACATCAATATCGTATTCCGATCCTTCCATTGGTACAGGGCGACGTCGACCAGACGCATCCGGCTCACCTAATTCCATTTTTTGAACCCTCATTCTGCTGACTTTACCTTTTTCATCAGCAAAGTATTCAACAGGGTTAGTCAATGTCATAAATTCGATTCCTTCTTCCTGGGCATGCTTAATTTCCTCAACACGTGCTGGCATCTCTTCCATCGAACGTCGATAGATAATCATAGCCCTATCTGCACCCAGCCTTTTTGCTGTGCGAACCGAATCCATGGCAGTATTTCCACCACCAATAACAGCTACATTTTTGCCACTTAAGATAGGCGTATCCGTATCAGGACTGGCAGCGTGCATCAGATTTATACGGGTCAGGTATTCATTTGAACTCAATACACCAATATAGTTCTCACCCGGAATATTCATAAAACGAGGTAAACCAGCTCCACTTGCCGTAAAGAAACCTTCGAAACCCTCTTCTTTCAGATCCTCGATGGTTGCAGTGCGACCAACAATGAAGTTATTCTCAAACTTCACACCCATCTTACGAAGAATGTCTATTTCAACATCTACAATGTTATTAGGCAAACGAAATTCAGGAATACCGTATTTTAAAACACCACCTATTTCATGCAAAGCCTCAAAAACAGTAACATCATATCCTTGTTTGGCCATGTCGCCTGCAAACGTTAATCCGGCAGGTCCGCTTCCAATAACTGCTACTTTGATGCCATTACTTTTGGCAACTTCAGGAACCGACATCTGATTGGTTTCACGCTCGTAATCGGCTGCAAAACGCTCAAGATAACCGATTGCAACCGGTTCTTTCTTAAGTTTAACGGTATAAAAACATTTTGATTCGCACTGTTTCTCCTGTGGACATACACGGCCACAAACAGCCGGCAAAGCACTGGTTTCTTTTAGCACTTTAGCTGCCTCCAAAAACTCGCCCTTTTCAATTCGTTTTATAAACTTTGGAATATTTATTTCTACAGGACAACCCGTTATACAAGTCGGGTCCGGACAATCCAGACAACGGCGTGCTTCACCAAGTGCTTCTTCCTGTGTTAATCCTTTATTTACTTCAATATTAGAGAGAATTCGTTCTTTTGGATCAACCTCGCCCATATGAATCCTTTCCAAAGCGGTCCTTTCTTTATTTTTCATCAAACCGCGTATATCAACCCTCCAGGACTGCTCTCTTTCTTCTTTTAAAAATTCTTTGCTAACAGCCATCTTATTGTTTATCTTTTGAATGAAGGTAATTTTGTTCTGCTTCTTTTTCTATTTCCTTGTATCCGTTTAAACGAAGCAACATCTCATCAAAATCCACCTGATGTGCATCAAACTCCGGACCATCAACACAAACAAACTTTGTTTTACCTCCAACCGTAATCCGGCAAGCACCGCACATTCCGGTTCCATCAACCATGATAGTATTTAAACTGGCATAAGTAGGAACTTCATATTTTTTAGTAGTCAATGAAGCAAACTTCATCATAATAGCAGGACCAATCACAACAGACAAATCCACTTTTTCGCGTTGAAGCACTTTCTCCATTGCTTCGGTTACCAAACCCTTGTCACCGTATGATCCATCGTCGGTTGTAATAATCAACTCATCAGAGTATTCTCTGATCTGATCTTCCAGAATAATAAGATCCTTGGTACGGGCAGCAATAACAGTAACCACCTTATTACCTGCTTTTTTCAAGGCTTCAACAATTGGTAATAAAGGAGCTACTCCAACACCGCCACCGCAGGCCAGAATAGTTCCGAAATTCTCAATATGTGTTGCCTGTCCCAATGGTCCAACCAGGTCAGTAACTTCATCACCAACATTTAAATCAGCCAGGCGTCGTGATGAAACACCCACACGTTGCACCACCAGAGTAATGGTTCCTTTTTCGGGATTGGCTGATGCTATGGTTAAAGGAATTCTCTCCCCTTTTTCACCCACTTTAACAATTACAAAATGTCCGGCTCTACGGGCTTTTGCAATTCGAGGAGCTTCAATTTTCAGACGCACAACGTTTTCAGAAAAAAACTCCTTCTCAACTATTTTATTCATATCGAACAATTAATCAATTTATTGCACTAGGCAACGGATGATAGAATTATCGCAGTTTATAATATATGATTCAGGTATCACATTCCTAAGGTCAAAAGTAAACTATGATATTCAGATTATGCATGATAAAATTTAAGAAATCATAATTTACAATCAATCTAAATAGAATCCAAATCTGCAAAAATATTACACTCCAAGCAAGATATTCTTCGACTATAGATGAATAAAGTTTAAATTTATATGATCACAAAAACAGACTCAAAATGAACATTGAAGCTTTTTTTAAAATTACTTATGGATTATATATTATTTCGGCCAAAGCCAATGAAAAATCAAATGGTTATGTTGCCAACACAGTCTTTCAGGTAACTGCCGAACCTCCTCAAATTGCCATCAGCTGTAATAAGGACAACCTTACATGTGAACTGATTGAACAGTCGGATTATTTCTCAATCTCAATACTTAAGCAAAGTGCCAAAGCCGAAACCATTGGTTTGTTTGGTTATCAGACCGGAAAAGACACAGATAAGTTTAACCATATTGAATACGGCACAAGCCTAAGTGGTACACCTGTTGTAATTGAAGATTCTATTGCCTGGTTTGATTGTAAAGTAGCTCAAAAGGTAGATGTAGGAACACATATTATTTTTATTGGTGAGATTATTGAAAACAAATTGCTTGATGAAGATGCTGATCCTTTAACCTACGCCTATTATCGAGAAGTTAAAAAAGGTGTTGCACCTAAAAATGCTCCTACTTACATCGATAAATCAAAAATTAAGGTTAAAGAAGAATCATCTGCTCCATCCTCATCACAGAAATATAAATGTCTGGCCTGCGGATATATTTATGAACCCGAAGAAGGAGATGAAGAAAATGGGATTCCTCCAGGTACTTCATTCGAAGATTTACCAGACGACTGGACTTGTCTAACCTGCGGATCACCCAAATCGATGTTTGACCCGATTTAACTATACAATAATATACTGACTATTAAATCGCTCATTCTATAAGGTTTCACAATTATCCAACATGAGTCATTGTAATTAAGTGTTTGGAAAAAATCTAAATAAGGAAATGAGCTTATATATATGTTAAAAATAAAAAAATAAAGAATTAATATTGTTGTTCGACCCAGATTGAAATCAAAAATGAACATATTATGACAACTTTAAAAGGATCAAAAACAGAACAAAATCTGTTGAAAGCTTTTGCAGGTGAGTCACAAGCTCGCATGCGATATAACTATTTTGCCAAGCAGGCACAAAAAGAAGGTTTGGAACAGATTGCTTCAATTTTTATGGAGACAGCAGATCAGGAAAAAGAACACGCCAAACGATTCTTCAAATTCCTTGAAGGTGGAATGGTAGAAATTACGGCTTCTTATCCTGCCGGTATAATTGGTGATACCAAAGCAAATCTGGAAGCTGCTGCCAACGGCGAAAACGAAGAATGGACAGAGTTATATCCTGAATTTGCCAGAATAGCAGAAGAAGAAGGATTTAAAGAAGTAGCTGTTGCTTTTAAAATGATTGCCAAAGTAGAAGCACATCACGAAGCAAGATATCGTAAGTTGTTTGACAATTTAATGGATGGTAAAGTTTTTGAGAGAGACGGAAAAGTTACCTGGATGTGTCGCAACTGTGGTTTCATTCATGAAGGAGCAAAAGCACCTAAGAATTGTCCAGCATGTTTGCACCCACAATCTTATTTCGAAATTAACAAAACCAATTACTAGACCGCAATATAAGTAATTGTACAAACCATCTCACCGGTTGTTCTTGAATTGAGAAACGTCAGACAGCAATCGTGAGATGGTTATTTTTTGCCTTTAATTCTTCCCATTCTTTCCCAGAACAATTTTCAGTATCAGAATTAATGCAGCTGGGATGATAGCTATGGAATTAGCTATAATGATTGGCATCTCATTCAACAATAATCCATAAATAAGCCAAAACACTATTCCAATTGTATTTGCCAGATACATCAGCAACGATATACTATGCACATCACGGGTTTTTATAATACGTATTGCTTGCGGAAACATGGCAGATGTAGTGAGCACTGCAGCAACAGACCCCATCAAGGTTACTATCATACTTAATAATTAAATATCTTCAATACATCCTTAACACTCTCAACCTCAATTACACGATCTGATTTAACATGATTCTCAACCACCTCATGTTGCCAGGTTGTATGAAAAGGAACATGAATTCCATATCCGCCAATTTCTTCAACGGGCAGTACATCTGATTTCACAGAATTCCCAACCATTAAAAATTCAGAAGGTTCACAATCCAGGTGCCTGATTAATTTCCAATAGGCTTCATGATGCTTATCACTCATTATTTCAATATGATGAAAATACTTTATCAAGCCTGATTTTGACAATTTTCGTTCCTGATCCAGCAAATCACCTTTAGTGGCAACAATCAACCGGTATTTTTGAGACAATGTTTCAAGTACCTTCTCAATACCATCCAGTAATTTTACCGGCTTATTCATCATATTCTTACCAATGGCTATAATTTGATTGGTTTGATCAGCAGTTATCTGATTGTTGGTTATTAAACATCCAGTTTCGATCAAAGAAAGAATAAAAGCCTTAATTCCATAGCCATACAAAGGCATGTTTGCCAGTTCAACCTGGTATAACTCATGCATTATCTCCTCTTCCGACATGTAATCTGCTAGAATCATGGCGAATTGATGCTCAGCCTCTCTGAAAAATGTTTCATTCTCCCACAGTGTATCATCTGCATCAAAACCAATTACTTTAATTGTACTTAACTCCATGCTCACAAAAGTACGAAAGAATTACTCCCTCTGATACTCGAATGTCATTCCATTTTGTTTGAGTTGAAATTTTCCGGATACAATCTGATCTTTCTCCAAAGGGAAAGTAATTTGAATACCTGCCGGATCAAACTTAAAGACTCCGCTTTCATAAGCTGTTAAAGGGAAAGGTGATTGCCCGGTTGCCTGTGCTGTTAATTTACCATCGCTAAATGCAATCCATATTTTCAAAGGCATTTGTGATGATGAATAGGTTCCTTCCAGACTTTTTAATACGCCTTCTTCCAATTCCACTTTTTTAGCACTAAAATCAGGCAACTCATAATCTCGGTCAAACATTTCGCTTAAACAGGCAATTAAAATATCATTCAGATTATAATTAAACCCATTACCGGTTACTGCCTGACTAATGTTTTTATTAATTGACAAATTACTTCTGAATCCATCAATTCCACCATTATGTCCAAGTAATGTTTTATCGTGAAAAGGGAATGAAAAAATGCCATACCCTACTCCATCTTTTATGGTAGTCATAGCCTTAAAACTTTCCTCAGAGAGAACCTTACCATTGAATAGTTTTTGAATAAACAAGTTCAGATCTCTAGGAGTTGAAATAATTGCACCCGCTCCCAATGGGATACTCATATCGGTTTCACTCTCGGGTTGCCACTTTTCAACGAATTTATAGGATTGGGCTTCATTGTCAGAAGTATTGATTTTACCTCCAACCTTTGTATGTTTTAAACCCAGTTCAACACACAGATTATCTACTAAGGTGTTATATGATTCACCCGAAAGATCCTCAAGTATAAATGTGAGAAGCACAAAGTTACTGTTACTGTATTGCATCTTCTCCCCGGGTTCAAAATCGGATCCTTTTGATTGAATAATCTGCAATAAATCCTCTCTTGATTTCTCATAAGTCATATACCCCAGATAATCCAAATCATTGGTGAAATTATGAATTCCACTTCGATGACTCAACAGCTGACCTATTGTTATTTTTTCAGCATTTTTTATTTCCGGAAAAAATTGGTCGAGATGTGTATCCAGGCTTAGCTTCCCTTTTTCGATTTCACGAAAAAGTAAAACCGATGTAAACATTTTAGAAATTGATCCAATTCTAAACATTGTCAATGAATCAATCTTCTGACTTTTATCTATATCTGCGTATCCGCAGTAACGTTCGTATAAAAGATCATCACCTTCGTAAATGGCAACTCCACCCATAAACTTGTTGTTATTTTCAAGTAAATCAAAATAATCATCAAGCTTTGAAAAATCATTAGATACCTGTCCGATTACCGGAAATAATAAAAGAACTAAGAACAAGGAGAAAAGCAGTCTCATATTGATAAGATTAGTGTTTTACTAAGTTAAATAAATAATCTACGAATAGTCAGAACTGTCCAGCAAGAATTTATTGTTTTTTTGTCCACCAGCTGAGGCCTCTCATTAACAACTTTCTGCTTACGATGAATTTTACCACCCTACCAATCCCTATAGTCAGCCTTTCAGGCTTCTCCAACAGTGTCATCTTGTAAACAAACCATTATTATTGAATTTGTGAAATTTGTGTAATTTGTGGTTATGAAATATTTGCTGATTTATCGATTAAGTTCATAAGGAATTGGTTGAATTCCATCCTAATTAAATTTAAAGTTGGCGCTTCGCCCAAACCCGACTTCATTTTTTGTCTTGACACAAAAAACGAAGCAAAAAAAGTCAAGGCTACATCTGCCTCACTAAAAAAACTACGGCTGATTGACTGAAATCGTTTAAACTCGTTGGCTTTGCTCAACTCAAACAAAAACGATTTTTAATCGTCAATTCAACCTTGTTTTTTTGTTCACCAGCTGAGGCCTCTCATTAACAACTTTCTGCTTAAGATGAATTGTACCATTCTACCAATCCCTATAGTCAGCCTTTTAGGTTTCTCCAACAGTGTTATCTTATAAACACACAATTAATATTGAATTTGTGAAATTTGTGTAATTCGTGGTTAAAATCATTTACTTATTTATCTTTAGTATTCGGGTGAATTACATCTGATTCTTTCAATATCTGATCACACAATGGTGAAAGCAATTTAATAGAATGAGGAATTTTAGCGATTAATTGTATTTTTATCACAAAAAAAAGAATGGCAAAGAAAAAATGGAAAAACCTGGATGGAGTTGTTTTCTCAACCAATCAGGATTTTGATTACCAATATAACGAAGATGAAGAGCAGGAGACCCTTGCTCCTTCGCAACAGGATTTGCGTGTGATGCTGGATAAAAAGCAACGGGGTGGTAAAAAAGTGACCCTGGTTACCGGTTTTGTTGGTAATGATGATGATTTAAAAGACTTGGGAAAGATGCTAAAAAGCAAATGCGGCGTTGGAGGCTCAACTAAAGATGGAGAAATTCTTATTCAGGGTGATTTCCGCGATAAAGTTGTTGACCTGCTTAAGAACGAAGGCTATAAGGTAAAAAAGGCAGGAGGTTGAGATACTGAATCTGAAACCTGCCCGTTTATTATTCTTGATAGTTAAAAAGATTGCTTGCTTTTTCAGTAAAATGCTTTAATGAATGATTAATAAACTTCTTTCTTCCCTATTTCTTTTACTGTTGACTTTGCAGCTGCACGCAGCATGTCCGCCTGATTTCAGATCTGAGAATGAGGATTCCAAGCCAAAAAAGGAAATACGCCAGCTTCAGAAAGAAATCAAAAATCTTGATAAAGAATTGGGCCATATTAAGGTAACTGAGCAAAAACTGGCCGAGGAAGAAGAAATACTTAAAAAGAAAGCCTGGGCCGAAGCCGGCAAACGTAAAAAGAGAAGAAATACCACTACCATCCGTCGGAAGGAACAAAAGATTCTGGATAAACTTACTGCTAAAAGAATAGAATTAGCAGCAGTCAGATCTGAAAAAGATAAGATTCAATCGAATATCAGCAGAATTAACAACCGAATAGCTCACCTCTCCGGTGAGACTTTAATTACTGAAAAAACGATATCGAAGCCAATCATCAAAGCAGAATCAAAACCTTCCATCAATTCAAATAATTTAAATAAAGAAGTTAAGAATTGGGTTGGAACTCCCTATCGATATGGAGGAACTAACAAATCAGGCATCGATTGTTCCGGCCTGACTACCCAGATTTACAAATCGGTTTTCAATATTTCACTGCCACGCTCCTCAAAAGATCAATACAGCCAATCGAATAAAATAGCAAAAGCCAAAATTAAACCCGGAGATCTCGTATTTTTTAAAATCAATAAAACAGTTGTTAGTCACGTTGGCATATATTTAGGAGATGGTAATTTTATTCATGCATCAACTAGCCGAGGCGTGGTAATCAACAACTTATCTGAACTTTATTACAAAAAATACTTTATTGGAGGGGGACGCTATTAGGCAAATCCATAAATATTTAATACTTTGGTTTTCGTCTTAACCTTTGTATGAAAAAAACAGTTAAAATAAGTCCTCTCTTTTTTGTTCTGATCCTCTTAATCATTCCAACATCACTTTTTACCGTTCTGGAATTAAGTTCAATGAATGATCAGGAAGAACTGATTGAAGGTATCTACAAAAATCAGTTGGAAGCTGTTTTATTCTCTACAAACCAATTTGCTGATGATAATGTAAATGCATGGATCAACGATTTGGAAAAGATGACTTGGTCTGACGAAAATACAACATCCAATATTGAACTATACCTGCAGAAGAATCCACAGTGTCAAAACCTGTTACTGCTATCCTATACCAATGATCAGTTTAACTATAACGATCTACTATTGGAGGACCAGAATCTTAGAAAGGAAATAGTTGACTCTTTGGTAAGTGAAACAACCAATCTTAAACGTCAGTTTACCTACTTTGGCGAAGGCTACCGAAAACTATCGGCTATTGACCTTGATGTACAGCACTATTCACTAATTACCTTTGTAACCAAACTGAATCAGGAGCTTAAACTGGGAATATTTGTAATAGATGCCCGTAAATTTATTTCAGATGTACTATCTCCACGAATGCAACGTATTGCAGGTGATAACTTTATTCTGACTGTAAAACAAAACAGTTCTGAACAATTTATATTCAGCACCTTACTCAACACCACTCCTGCTTCGGTGACCGATGAAATTTCGATCTGGCTGCTTCCCGACTACAGCATTGGCATTCAACCCAAAGGAATAACCATCAGCGATGTAGCCCGCAAAAGAGCTTACAATAACATTCTGTACCTGGCTTTGATTGATGTTTTGCTTATCATCGGCGCCTGGTTCTTCTACCGTAATATTCGACGTGAAATAAAACTGGCAAAAATAAAATCTGACTTTGTTTCCAATGTTTCGCATGAAATACGAACACCACTGGCACTTATCAGCATGTATGCCGAAACACTTCACCTGAACCGGGTTAACGATGAAACCAAACGCAGTAAGTATTACAGCATCATCCATAAAGAAACACAACGGCTTTCTTCCATTGTCAATAACATTCTTAACTTTTCGAGAATTGAAGATGGTAAGCGGCAATTCACTTTTTCACTGGTTGATATCAATGATTTGATTAGCGATGTAATGAAAAATTATGCCTACCGCATGGAATCTAAAGGATTTGAAGCGCAGGTAAAACTTAACGACGATATCCCGTTGATAGATGGTGACTCAGAAGCCATAACAGAGGCAATCACCAACCTTCTGGACAATGCTATAAAATACAGCAAAGAGATTAAGCAAATAGAATTAACAACTTCATTACAAGACGAATTCGTCATCATCACTGTTAGTGATTTTGGTATCGGTATTCCTGCCAAAGAGCAGAAACATATATTCGATAAGTTTTACCGTGTTACCAAAGGTGCTCTGGCTCATCATGCCAAAGGATCGGGTTTGGGATTAAGCATAGTGATGCATATTATGCAGGCCCATAAAGGTTCGGTATCAGTGATTAGTGAAGAACACAAAGGAAGTACATTTACCCTTAAATTCCCCGTTTCAAAAAATATTTAGCTATGACCAACAAACATTTATTAATAGTTGAAGATGAACCTGATATGCAACAGGGCATAAAAGACAATCTTGAATTTGAAGGATATACTGTTGACGTGGCTGACGACGGTGAGATGGCGATTAAGAAAATTACCAGTACCCAATATGACCTTATTTTACTGGATGTAATGATTCCAAAAATAAGTGGTTTTGATGTTTGTAAGCAGGTTCGTCATAAAGGAATTGAAACACCTATCATTTTCTTAACTGCTAAAGGCGAAGAAATTGATAAAGTTATCGGACTGGAATCAGGAGGTGATGATTACATGACCAAACCATTCAGTTTGCGCGAGCTGATGGCCAGAATTAAAGCCGTACTGCGCCGGGCAGGCAATCATACCAAAGAAGAAACAGATCCCACCATTAAAATAGGTAAACTGGAAGTAAATTTTGAGAATTATATGGCCAATTGCGATGGTGAACCTGTAAAGCTGACAGCCAAAGAATTTGATATTCTCAAATACCTGCTCGAACATAAAAACGCCACCATTAGTCGCGACAGTATCCTTGATAATATCTGGGGTTATGACTATCAACCAACTGCTCGTACCGTTGATAATTTTATTCTAAAACTGCGTCAAAAAATAGAAACCGACCCCAATCATCCCGAAATATTAATTACGATACATGGCATCGGGTATCGATTTGTATATTAAAACATATGAAAAAGCTTACAATTATATTTTTTTGTTTTCTTCTCTTTAGTTGTAAAAATGATGACCGATACACTAGGTTTCCAACTCTGGATATTTCGCTTATAACTCCTGATGGTTATGGCACAATGCATCATGAAGAATTTTACTCTTATTTCATCTCTAAAGAAGTTGATTCAACAATAGTATTAAATCAATCAAACAAAATTTATAACATTGAACACACTGCATTATTCCTGCAGGATTCATCCAATATTTACAACAATATTTTAATGACAAAGAGTCCTTATTTTAATCTTAATCAATCCACTTTTAAAGAGATTAAAAAGATTGCATATGATCAACTAACTGAGATTTACAAAAATAGTGGTTCAATAAAACGTACTTCCAGTAACCTAAGTCGAGGTTATTACCCATATGCCCGATTATCTTTTGATGTGGAGAGAGAAACAGACACCGTTCATGTTACCTGGTATACAATAAATAAGCAGAAAGAATCAATTAATATATTTGTAAACAATATAGCCGGAAACGAATATGAAGAAATGATAAAAACCCTTCTTTAAGAGTCAAATCTCCAGCCATTCTTTAAAAGAACTCACTTTATCTCTGCTGATAAGAATTTTATCATCATCGCAGTTCTTAAGCCTTACCTTTAAACGACTTTGAGAATAAGCCATTATATCCTCAATGGCAGAATGTTTGATAATATATTGGCGGTTTATGCGGAAGAACATATCCGGATCGATCAATTCGTTTAAAGCCTCCAGTGAATAATCAATCAGGTACTGACGCTTTTCAATGGTAGTGATAAAGGTACCTTTTCCTTCGCTATGAAAAAAGGTAATATCCTCCGTAGGAATCGATTTTATATGTTCACCAACCCTTGCTGTAAATCGCTTTTTATAATCTTTCTTCAACATCTGCCTTACCTTCTCAATCACTTCAAGAGAAAGCTGATTACTTCCAAACCCTAACTGTTTTCTAAAGGACTCCATCGCTTGTTCCAGATCGGAATATGAAACAGGTTTCAACAAATAATCGATACTATTGACTTTAAAAGCTCTGATGGCATACTCCTGATATGCAGTTGTGAAAATAATCGGATAATCTACCTTCACCTCATCAAAAATATTAAAACTGATACCATCCGCCAGCTGAATATCCATCAATACCAGATCAGGGGCTATACCATTCCTAAACCACTTCACAGCATCTTCCACTGAATCCAGCTCTGCAATAATTTCTATTTCCGGATCATATTGAAGCAACAGATCTCTCATCCTCGCTGCTGCCATCATTTCATCTTCTATAATTACTACCTTCAGTTTCATATTATTGCCTTTATTCTTCTTTTTTGATAATGGACATTAGCGGAAGTCCTACTTCAAAACGTCCTTCCTCGTGATGAATGGTAACTGTTTTATTAGTCAGATATCGATAACGGGTAGATATATTCTCAAGTCCAATCCCTGTCGAATGTTCTTTATCTGTTTTTTCGTTAATATTATTCTTAACGATCAGGTAGTCATTTTTCAAATGAATGGTTACTTCAACAGGTTTACTTCGAGCAATAACATTGTGTTTTACTACATTCTCGAGTAACATCTGCAGCGAGAGAGGTACAATCCTTGCTCCTTCTGGCAGTTCATCCGGAAAACTGACTTTCAGGCTATCTCCGTATTTTATTTTTAAAAGAAAGATATAATCTTCAACCGCCTGTAATTCCTTTTTTAATGCAACGGTTTCCTTATCTTTCATATCCAACACAAAGCGATACACATGTGAGAGCTTTTTCACATATGCTTCGGCTTTGTCTGCATCAGTGTGTATGAGCTGAATCAAGGCATTTAAACTATTAAATAAAAAATGTGGATTTACCTGACTCTTTAACGTTTCGTATTGCAATGCGGTATGTTCATGCTTTAAGCGCTCTTGCTCCACAGCTGCATCTTTCCACTTTTTAAAGAAGAGTACGCTATTGGTAACCAATGAAGAAAGAATGAGAAAGCCAAAAGCAATTTTAAGACTAAGGCCCACCTGACTGAGGAACAATTCTATATCTATCTCCTCCATTGTTCTATGCCAGATAAAAGCTATTCCAACTGCTAAAAGAATAAAAAAGGCACAGAGTAAAATCATTCCCACTGACTGGTAAATCAATCGCTTAAGAGGATAAACCAACCATGGCACGTTTTTATCTAATGATTGAACCAGCCAAGCCACACTCTTAAGCATGGGCCATCCTCCAATGAATGAAAAAAGTGTATTTTTAAGCAAAACAGGTATGGTAATTTCATGATAGCCCATGATAAAATATACGATCCCATTACCTATTAAGGCTAGCAACAAAAACTCTTTAATAAATCTGACTACATATTTAGAAACTGACGATTTTTTCATTGTTGGAGATTAAGTAAATGAATATACCAAATTATTCGTCAATACTATTATTTAATGCTGAATAGGATTGTCTGGCAGCCTCTTCTCCCCAATCCGGATCAATAATCGTATTGGGTTTAAATTGTTGAAATTTTTCCAATGATGTTTCAAAAACAGGTAAGGCTTTTTCTGCTCCACCCCCCATAGCCTCAGGACTGTTTTGAATCATGACAGCTTCTAAATAATAGGCCCTGGGATTATTAACATTTAACTCTTTGGATTTTGCAAGGGCTTTATAAGTTAAGTCCATATACTTCATCCCTCTGTCAATCGGGTTAACAATTATACGAGACGGATACAAAAAAGCCTGCAATACAAATAATTCCGATTCATCAGGAGCCACTTTAAAGGCCTGATCAATCCAAACCTGTGCCTGATCAAGAATTTCATCCCTTCGGCTTCCATCATTCACCTGGAAACTCATCATAACATAGCAGTAGGCTGTATAATACATAGGCTGCCATTGATCGGCTTCAGCTGCACTGATTCGTTCAAAGGTATTGGCAACTTGCTGGTACTGTTCAATGGTTGTTGACTGGTTCATTTGCCCGATGGTCTGCTGCATTTTTTGCAGGTAAGCATCTTTACTTCCGTTCATTACAAATGGATATAAAAATCCGGCAACAATTAAAAAGAAAGTTTTCATAACATTGATTTTTAAGTTGATTATAACATGATCATTAAGACTAAAACGGCCTGCTGTTTTGTTGGTGCCACAATGGCTTTTCCATCGTAATATCCATTCTCATCAGGCGATTGTCGGTATTCGTAACCATAAATATTTTTACGGCCTGTGATATTATTTAGCATTAAATGCAATACAGCTTCACGATTCATAACACGGGTGAGGTAAGTAATATTGAAACTTACATCCTGATAAACATTGGTTTTACTTTGCATAAAACCCTCCAGGTTTGGATTATGGTAAGGCCTTTTGCTTGCCACCCCATAGGTCAGGCAAAAAAATGAACTCCAGGCAGGAACAAACTGTTTCCAGACCATTGAGAGATTATGGCGCGATGCATAAGGTGGAGTCACTTCTCCAGGATAATCGCGATACAAACGTTTTGAATCGCTGAAGGAATAAGAAACCCAGTAATCCACATTTTTAAAGGTATTACCGTCACGCCAAAACAGATCTATTCCGTTGGATGATCCATACCCCATATTTGTATAATCTTCAGGATTAAAGCTGAACTCATTATTGAAAGTAATCAGTCGATCGTACTCTTTTTGATAAGCCTCAATACGCAATAAACGTTTCTCATTCTTATACTGATAATTTACAATCAGGTGAGAAGATTGCTCTGTTTGCAAATGCGGGTTAATCTTTAAATAGTCTTCCTGTGGGTTTTGAAAGAATGTACCATATGCCATGGAGATCTGACTATTTTTGCCTGTTTTAACAGCACCCGACAGTCGCGGAGAGACTTCGGCTTTGTTCAATAGTGAACTATATTCAGTTCGTCCACCAAAACGAATGGCTACTACAGGACTGACTTGCCAGTCAGCTTCAGCAAATGCAGCTAACTGATGATTACGATAGTCCAGAAAGGCACCAGCAACTCCTGCTTTCACATCCTGCCCGTACTGAGATATAAACCATTCTCCACCGGTTTTCCATTTGAACGATTCGCTTGTCAGGTGAGTCGCTTTGAATCTTAGATGATGATCCTGATTAACTGTTTGCATGTGAATGGTATCCAGTAGCATCTTATCTTTCGAATACGAATAGGCCCAACCCGACTGAATCATCCATTTCTCCTTGATCATATCTGTATAGGTAGTGTTGGCATACCAGCTCTGATCGTTCAGACTTAAATTCTGTGATTGATCTGATGGAAAATTATCATACAGCATTTCCATCCGGTTTAATTGAACAGAGGCAAAAGCTTTTATCAACCCAGACTGACCTGTTTTATGGCGAACCATAAATGAGGTATTAAGCAAATTTGGATCGGACTGCCAATTGATATCAGAACCAAACATCTGATTATGCAATGCCGAATTAATATAATCTGCAGTAAAAGCCAAGGAACTTTTCTCCCATGCTTTCACCTGAGAAAATCCCGTTCCGACACTCATCAAACTTAAACTGGACTTATCCTCGTTTTCAAGTCCCAGTGTTTTTAATGCCACAACCGATGATAATGCCTGACCATACTCAGCCGAATATCCACCCGTACTAAATAACAAACCATCAAACAACAATGGTGAAAACCGTCCTCGGGTTGGAATATTATTCACCTGCGAATAGAATGGATCAGCCACATACATCCCATCCATAAAAGTGCGGGTTTCGTAACTTTCGCCACCCCTTACAAATAATTTACCTTCTTCGCCCACTTTCTGGGTTCCCGGAACATTGTTAAAAGCACCGTAGATATCGCCCTGCGCACTTGCCGTTGAAGCCACATCAAAAGCAGATAAAACCATCGACTGCTTTTTCTCTCCGTCCTCAAATGTACCTGCTGTGATTACAACCGATTCTAGTTCATTCATCTTTTCTTCCAGGATGATCTCTAAGAAAGCTACAGTACTGTCTGCTAAAAAAGGATAATTAAATTTCTGAAATCCAATGCTGCTGATAACAAGTACCTGTTGACCTTTTTCGTAAGTAATTAATTCGAACTGGCCCTCCATATCTGAAGTTGTTCCGTCATAAGTTCCATCGAGATAGATATTGGCTCCAACAATGGGTTGCTGCCGCTTATCCATCACTTTTCCCTGTATTGCTGTCTGTGCCTCAGCACAAATACTATAAAAGATTGCTATGAGAAAGATTACCAAACGCATGATCTTGTTTTTGAGTGCAAGTAAATACATGCAGATACCCTAAAACAAAAAACATTAACCGAAGTCCTGAATCAAAAGGATGAAATGATAAATATGAGGAGTGAATTACCAGTCTTAAGCAAGGCAAAAGTCAAAAAGTTAAAGTCAAAAGGCAAAAGTTTAAAGGCAAAAGGGAAAAGTAGAGAGGCAAAATGGTAAAAGCCCTGACAGCTATCGGAGAAGGCTAAAGGTGAAAAATTAAAGGATAAAGTGAAAAGGCTAAAGGCTAGAGGAAAAAGTAAAAAGGGAGTAACTTAAAAGAATTAGGATCTATGGCTATTCCATATTTCTACAATTCTCCGTTTACAAATTTGTCAATTATCTCGCCGGCAATGCTTCTTGCAATAGGATGATTTGGGAGGTTATCGCGACTAAACCAGTCGGCATGCTCTATTTCATGATTATCCACCTGTATCGTCTGATTCTCATCTGCATCGGCTAAAAAACCTATCATCATGGAACCTGAATACGGCCAAGGCTGACTGTTGTAATATCTGATATTCTTAATTTCAATACCAACCTCTTCCCAAACCTCACGGCGGACAGCATCTTCAATTGATTCTCCTATATCCACATATCCTGCCACCAATGAATAAAATCCTTCACGGAAATTAACATTATGAGCCAACAATATCTGGTCATTCTTAAATATGGCAACAATAATAGCCGGAGCAATCTGAGGATAAAGAACATTATCACAGGAAGAACAAACAATTGCTCTTTCATCTGTTTTCCATCTATTGGGAGAACC
Source organism: uncultured Carboxylicivirga sp. (assembly GCF_963674565.1). Taxonomy (NCBI): domain Bacteria; kingdom Pseudomonadati; phylum Bacteroidota; class Bacteroidia; order Marinilabiliales; family Marinilabiliaceae; genus Carboxylicivirga; species uncultured Carboxylicivirga sp. The sequence goes on along the minus strand of NZ_OY771430.1, from coordinate 624,449 downwards.
ACATTTTCCACAAAACTTATTTCGTTCGTACCAGGTTTTCAGTTGACGGGCCACCATGGTTGACCAATCCAGCTCTTTTTGCTGAAATGATTGAAATGAGGTAACATCATGATAAACAAAATCATCTGAAGGCAAATCAACCTCATCAAGCACCCAAAAACATGATTTATCATTAAGGGTAAAGAAGAATAAACTCGATTTAACCTCACCAATATCTTTCTTTAAAGGAAGCTCATACTGATCACCCGACTTTTTTACCAATATGTTATTCTCAGCAAAACAAAAAACATAATCATCCTCGCTGATGGGCATTTCAGACTGAAATTCATTTGCAAAAGTATGTGGATAAATATCGTGGAGCATGAGTTTGTTTAGGCTTACTATTACATTAGCGAAAATAGAAAGTATTGACCAATAAATGCTGAATTTCAGATTAATTAACTTTCGGAGTAAATCTCAATAGATGTAATTAAAACTCATAAGAATCGAACTCACTGACTGAAAAATCGCCACCCTCTAGAAAAATAATCTCTACATAATGTAAAAACTCTGTCCCTTTTTCATTAGAAGTCTCTAATACCCGATATATTTTAATCGGCTGTCGTGACATAAATAATGAAGGCCCTGTATTTAATAAACTAACAAACGGACTAACGGGAATTCTGTATTTTACCCGATCCGTCATCGTCATTTTTGAAATACTAAGTAATTCCAATCCTTTGGATCTGTAATATCCTTTAAGGTACTCCTCCAACAAACCTGAACTATCATTCAGCTGCTTGCTTTGAATAAAAAGAAACACAGAAACCCCAATCAAAATAATAGCCAAAAACACATATTTTGCAATTCCCAAATGAAAAAAGAAATTGTCAATTTTTAATTCAAATAGTAAGTACATCTAGTAATGATTTAACAATTCACCGATTTCCTGTTTCAACACAGCCGACACATCCACTTTTGATCCTTTAAAAATATAGACCGTTGTTCCCTGCTCCCGTGCATGCCTATTGGTTATAGAATCCACTGCATAGGCTTGGTTAAAATAGACGGCGGTTTCCTTAAATTCCGATTCTTTTTCTGATCCGTTAATAACCCTTATCAGGTTTACATATTGCTTATCCAAATCAAACCAATCAATGTAATCGGCACTAAACGACACAGCCTGTAAATGTTTTTTCGAATAAAAATTAATGGCTCCGGCCTGCCCATAATTATCACACAATACTATGGTCTCGCCCAATTGGATAGCATCATCATAAGCTCTATCTGCTATTTGGGCAAGCGTATTCCATTCCAGCATATCGGCAAAATCCTGAGGTATGTCGTGATCTTTTCCATCCTCCCAACGCAGCATACCCATTGATTTGTAAATATCCTGGTGACTCATAATATATTCCGGCGTTTTATTGGGAAATAAAAAACCGTACATATAGGCAAAAGAAGCCACAGGCGCCAGTATTAATAAAATCAGAACCCATTTGCCCCAATTCTTTTTAAAAAGATCGGTTAAAAAAACAGCCCCCAGAGCTATATAAACCGGGTACAAACCAATGGCATAATAATCTTTGGCTTTTAAATAGGTGTAAACCGTTAAGATGATAATAAAGCAAAAAAATAAAAAGCGAATCTCTTTAAACGGTTGATAAAACAACAATGCATATAAAGCGGCGATAATCAACAAAACCGAACCAGAATAAAACAAAGGTTGAGTTGCGAGAAAATCAATTCTATTGACATTTACCAACTGAGTGGCACTTAATTCGCTTAAATGATTCACCACAGGGAAATGATGATTCCATTGCCAGATCAGGTTGGGTAAAACCATTACGAAAGCAATGCCCAAAGCCCACAATATTTCTTTTTTCAAAAAGATGGATCGTTGGCAACTTAGCAAATTAGCTGGTAATAATCCTATGGCTAGGAAAGCAATATTGTACTTATTTAAGAAGCCAAGAGCAAAACTAACCGCACATAAGTAAATCCATTTCGGCCGACCACTCTTTACATACCTGATTAGAAAGTAAAAAACCAATGTCCAGCTTAATACATCAAAAGAATTAGGCTGATACAAAGTATTTAGTCGTAATAGTACCGAAAACAAAATACCGGTTGCAGCTAATATCTTAGCCAGTAGCTTTCCGTTGAACACTTCTGTCAGTTTCCATACGACTATGATGGTTAAAGCACCATACAATGCAGGAAAAAACTTAACCCCAAACACACCGTTTCCCAATAATTGAATTAACCACGAATTCCAGGATGTAAAAGGCGGAACTGACCGATAGCCCCAGGCCAGATGATTTGCCTGATCGAGGTGTAAAAATTCATCCCGATGCAAATCGTAAACAGAATCAATCAGGATATATTGTAAGACAAATTTCGCAATAACAAAAAGTATCAGTATTACCGTCTCTTTCTTTTTCATCAATCAGGTTCTGGCTATGGATTATTGTACTTACTTCAAAGGTATTAATTAAAATAAATTACTCTGCAAATGATGATTTAAACCCAATCATTTTATTAACAATATAATTTTGTAAGCCCATTTAATTGGAAAATACTTAAGATCTAATTATTTTGTATCCACAAAACCAAAGTTTTGCACGCTAAAACACTTTTGTATACACGGTATACAAACTGTAAGGGATAAAAAACAGCCAAATAAAATTGAGGTTAAGCATCGATGTAATATTATTTACATTACTGTTGGTCTTAATAATGTTTTAGATTAAGCTCCCTTCTTTTTAGCGTTTAATACACCTAATGAAACAACCATGAGGAAGTTGTTCTTACTGTTTCTTCTTATTCCATTTACCAGCTTTGGGATGGAAATAGTCTGGGATGGATCGATCCAACATTTATCTATTGGTGATAAAGTTGAGATATTGGAAGACCCTTCTCAATCCATCAGTTTTGAGCAAATAATATCAGATTCCTTAAAGACTGAATTTCAACCTTCAACCAACACTATTCTTAGCTTAGGATATACCGAATCTCATTTCTGGCTCCATTTTGTAATCAATAACAACACAAATGATGATGCCGTGCTTGAATTAGCACAGGCGGGTTTACCAATTGCCAATTTGTACTACATATTAAATGACAGCATATCTGAGTTAGTAAAGGCAGGTTATCAAATTCCTGTCAACAATAAAGCATTTCACAGTTCGTACCAGGTTTTTACCTTACCTCCGGGCAAAGCCGATTGTTATATTCGACTTATAACCAATTCGGAACCAATTCCTTTGAATTTATATACCGAACAGTCGTTTTATAAAAAATCAACGAGTAATGTGCTGGGATATGGAATATACCTGGGATTAATGATCTTTGTTGTCCTCTATAATTTCTTTTTATTTATATCACTTCGAAGAAGACTCTTTTTGTTTTATGCTATACTGGTTATCATCTATATTAACTATTCTGCAGCTGTCATTGATGGCTTTATCGTTTATTTTCTTACTAATGTTAACCTTCTATTTCTGTATTCGACCATCCCGGCAATTGGTATCGTATTTCAAACCACCTATTGCCTGGTTTTTTTAGATGCCAGAAAATATGTACCCGGAGTATTTAAAATCGTAACAGGCATTATTATTTATTTTGCCATCTGGGTTGGAGTAAAATTCTTTTTACCCCTTCCAATCGTTCTTAAAGTAAATACAGTTCATGCTCTGATCTCATTTTTCACCATGAGTTTGGTTGGTATTCTGGTTGGCAGAAAGGGCAACAAAATGGGCTACTATTTTGCAATAGCTTACTTTATCTACTTCCTGTTGGTTGCTGTACAGGCAATCTATATTAATACCGGATATCCTCAGTACATTGGAGGATTAAGCTTTGTAGCCTATGCCACACTCATTGAGGCTTTCCTTCTCTCCTTCCTGCTTTCCAGACGATTCAGATGGGAAAGAGCTGAGATAGAAAAAGAGAAATTTGAAGCTCAGCAAAAAGTAATTGAAAAAACACTGGAAAACGAAAAAATAATTCAGAATCAGAATGTGCAATTAGAGAAGGAAGTAGCTACGCGCACCAAAGAATTGCAGGAGATAAACGAAGAACTGCTAACGACCAATGATAAGCTTATTGACTTAAACAGAGAGAAAGATGGTTTGATGCATGTCGTGGCTCATGACCTTAAATCACCATTAAGCACCATCATTAACTATGTTGATCTTCTAAAAATGGAAGGTTCGCTGGATAATAACCAGGATAATTACCTGAAAACCATCGAAAATGTAGTGCAGGATGGCATGTATCTGATTGAAGACTTGCTTGATATCCATTCTATTGAATCGGGTGATTCGAAAATAAGACTGGAAGAAATTGAGTTAGAGAAGTATATGAATGCCTGGCTGAGAACTTTTGATAAAGAACTGTTGAATAAGCAGCAGAAGGCCAGTTTAACTTTAAATACTACTATCAACACGCTAACGACTGACCCCTTTCTTTTAACACGGGTTTTAAACAATCTGATGTCAAATGCCATTAAGTTTTCTGAAAAACAAACAAGAATAGATGTATCCGTTATTGAAAACAAAACAAAGGTTGCCTTTATCGTAAAGGATGAGGGGCCTGGAATTAGTTCTCAGGACCAGGAAAAAATGTTTAAGTTATTTCAAAAGCTTACTGCCCGACCAACCGACGGAGAGCGTTCCAACGGACTGGGTTTATCCATTGTTAAGGCATTGACAGATAAATTAGGTGGACAAATCGAAGTTAACAGTCAACCGGGTAATGGAGCTGAGTTTAAAGTTCTTCTACCTAAGAACTAATAACTAGTTAATGAAACCCAACAATAAATAATTGGTAGGTAACATAGTCTAATTATTTTTACAATTGAAAGTACTTTACTTTACTTTAAATCCGGCCATGCTTAGTCTTAGTTTTGCACTGACTGTTTTAGTAATATTTTGATTTTCTAAAGACTAAAATTTCGCTTATTGCTTTCTCAATAATTTATTGGTCCCAAAGCAGGTATAATCTTTACCGAAAGAAACATCAAAGATCGTTTCAATCTCATTCTCATTTATCTTTCTAATGGTCCATTTTGCTTTTCCATTAGGCACAAAATTCTCAATATATTCCGTTTCGAAAACTAAGGTATGTGCATCTGAAATACTATCATTTAAAACATACTGGTTGAAGAATCCCTCATTATTAAACTGTCTGAATACTATGGCATTCCTACTCTTATCAAAACTGATAAAACCCTTGTCTATATGATGCTCACCATCAGGATTTTTCTCGGTTGGTTCAAATATTGATTCATTTTTCACTTCAATATACTGACCACCCATTACTAGTTGAAAAGTTGATTCTATTTTAGATTTATTGTTTCCGAATCCGCTTCCTGTACCTGACCAGTCTCCAATAATAAAGTTTATTTTTTCAAACTGATTTGTTTGCGCAAAGGAAATCCCAAGCGACAAGAATAACCCCAAAATCAAAATTGCTTTTCTTTTCATTTTATTTTTATCTAATAATAAGGTCTTCAAATTTAATGATTTTTCAATTCTTTTTTGATTGCATATTAGAATAGACAATAGTAATTAAAGCTGCTCCTCTGATAATACAAGACTTCTATTAATAGTTTTTCTTTCTCCAATTTTAATTTTAAAGAAAACAGTTAGGAAACCAACCAAAGCAACAATTATGTTAGTTATTTTGCGTTTTGAAGTATAATATTAAACGTTAGTTTTAAAAAAACAAGGCTGGTAAACCAGGCCTTGCTTTACTTGCATGTTATTATCTAATAAATTATATAGAATGAGAAAAACTCTCAAATTTCTTTAATAATTGCTTAACCAAAAAAGGTGTAATAACATCATTTGAATTGACTGTATCAGTCAAATGTTTGATTTTATTGAGCTGACGAGAAAATTCAATCATTATTTTTTCCCTTTTTTCATGTATAACATTAACCAATTCACATGATTCTTCAATAAGCTCTTCGTTACTTAGTGAGATTTGACCTTTTCTGGTAACATGAATATTTGCAATGAAAGCTGAATCTTTAAAAAGAATTGTTTTACATCTAAAAACCATCTCGTTATCCGACGATTCAATCAATTCCATCTCCTCCGGATTAATTTCAACATTGTCTTCATATTCAACGTTAATATACTTTGAAGATACATTATCAACCAAGATAAAATGACCGTGGCGACCAGAAACAACACTAAAGAAAAAACGAATGTACTTTCTGCAATTTTCTTCATCAAAAATTAAACTATCTGAGATCTGATATATTAATTCATTCGTTCCATCCAATAAGTGGAACTTCTTATCTGAATCATTTATATACAAGTCATACGAACTAGAAAGCTTATTCTTTTTCAGAAGGATATATTTATCATTATAAAAACTCAAACGATAAAGCTTACCGGTAGAGTCATCGATGGAAGTTTCCTTTACTAATTCACATTCATTATCAATGAAATCCTGACAGGTAATCGTATTAGCTTTCACCATGATATCCTGAAGAATATCAATTTCTACTTTCAGACCAGGAAAGGTTTCTTCTGTCTCAAGAAATCTAAGCAAATTTCTTGCATTTCCTTCTTGTTTTTCGGGCATTTCCGTTTCAAATCTGAAACCACATTCTTCCCACAATATCGATTCATTTGTAAGTGAAATTAATCCATTATTGGTCACATGTATTTCAGAAGAAAAAAATGAATCTTTAAAAATTAAAGAGCCTGTTTGAAGCTTGGTTAAGCCATCTTTCTTCTCAATTATTTCCAATGGTTTTATGGTAATATGTTCAGGAATTTGATGACCATTGTAATTAGAACTCCAATACAAATCTTCCGTACTTTCTGTAATAATAAAACGGCCATGCTTACCAGAGGTGAAATCAAAAAACATTCGCACGTATAACTTAATATTCGTTCCATTGTAACATCTTTCTGACAATTGATAGAATGCCGAATTTGACCCGTCAGGAAAAATCCATTTATCATGATCGATTATAGCAAAGAGAGTAAAATCCTCAAACGATATCTGAGCCAGGTAAATATCTCCATCCCAAAATGGAAGGTCATAAAACTTAACATCTTTGCAATCATCTGAATTAAACCCAATGATATTAGATGAGACGGTTTTAAACAGTGACTGATATCTAAAATCATTGCCGGGAACTAAAGGTAAACCTTCTGTTCTTACATTGTATTCAGATAATGAGACGATATCTTTGATCCTTTTAGAAATATCAAAACCCAAATCAATATTGTACTCCTTAGCCTTTTTCAAAAAGCCAACAAGTTGGTAACTATAATTACCATACATTGTTCTTAAATACTGAAAATAATTTACAATAGCTGCAGATTTATTGGATTCTATTGTCTCAATAATATCCAAAACATATCCATTTATGACCCTTTCAGTATTGTTTGATATAAGTTCAATAAAATTTAAGATACTATCACGAACATCCGATGATACTTCTAGTGTTGATTTATGCTTTATTTCATAAATTATGATATCCAGACTAATCACATAGTAGAAAACATGATTCTTTAGATTATTCTCAGTTAAAAATGATAAGCCTTTTTTAAGATCATTTAATCCGGAACTATCACCCAAACTTAATTTTGAACTTCCCAATTGTCTTAATACAATAGCTCTGTCCTCTGGTGAATTATCATCTGATATTAACTGGTATGAATTCTTATATACGTCCAATGCACAATTATGCAGGTTTAAATTAGTAAAGTAATTTCCAAGACGATTATAATAAACACCATTATAAAAATTTCTAATCTTTTCATCATCATTGGTTTTCTCGTTATATGACGACATTTGATTCAGTAATTGTGCGAAAGCAAGACTCTTTTTACCAACTTCAGCATTTAAGTCCGGAATCAGAAGGCCGTAATTCCAATCATAGTGAAATATAATAAATTCATTTAGTTTTTTGTAATATCCTTTCTCATATAATGCATCGCAATATTTAAACCCTATCATGCCATAATCTATCTCTTTGTTTTCATCAATGATCTTCGCATTTTTACTCCAATCAGATATTACATCTTTAAAGTAGGTATCATATAGTTTGATGACTCTTGTATGATTACTAAGTTTGTTTTCAATCACAAGAATATAATAATTTACTACTGAATTTATCTTTTCATCTTCACTTTCAATACTGTCAGAAAACACTTCACATAAATCAAGAGCTAGATTCAGATTTTGTGATTTAACAACAATATCAGATTCAAATATTTTCTTAATAAACTTAAATGCACTTTTTGTTTCGCATATGGATAGATGATAAATCAATTCCTTTGAAGCAACTTCCAATAATTCGCCATAGTTGCTTTCGGATATTAAATCATCAACAATTGATTGATAATAGTTAGCCAGAATTTCATTTAACTCAAGATATTCATCTTCATCCGATTTTTTAATTTCATTGATTAAATGACTCCGCAGTAAACTATGTAAAGCATACTCTTCGGTATTGTTTATCTGATCAAAGTAGGATTCTGAAACTATGGATTCAAATAATTGCGGAGTTCTTTCAAAAAAACCATTTGACACCAATAAGCGGATTATCTTTTTATTTACTACTCGGGGTATGGCAGCATACGTTAACCTCCTTTCAGCTTCATGACCGATATGCTCAACAAATCTCGCATGAATTTCCTTTGGGTTATCCCCAAATTGATCCACCGAAATAGGTTTATCTGAATTCTTTAGCTGCTCATAGGTATTTACTTGTAAATCGAGATAATATGGTAAACCTTCACTTGTTTTTATGATCTTTTCTCTTACACTTTTCTCTACAATTGGTATATTATTCAAATATGAATCACAGTCTTCTTTTGATAATTTTCCTAATCGATGTTGATTGATACTAAAGTCATATTTTTCATCTTCCTCAGGCCAGATGAGCTTATCTCTTCCAAAGCCAACAATTAATGTATCATTATCAATGTCATCAAATAATTGTTTTATCCAGCTGTCAACCTGTGACGCGGATGTTGACTTTCGTTTACTTTTATCCTTCCAAAGTTGTTCATATGTATCAAAAATGATAACAACTTTTTTTGTTCTGCTTTTCATGATTCTGTTCAAATCATGTGCAAATGCCAACGGAAGCATTTTTTCTAACTCTATAGAGGTTAATGAATCTATTTTAATATACTTGAGAAACTCTTCTGTTTTCTCTAAATGAGATTCATAATATTTCTGCCCAAAATGTTTTGCCACATTGAATAAGACCCTTAGCCCAGGCACTTCTGACACACATTCATTAGCAAAATCTATTACATTATTTGCAATGTCATTCTCAAAAGTAAACATGTAGCTATACTTTGACCTGACATACTCCGAGTTATTAATAATTGTTTTGTACTTAAGAAACGTAATATCAAAAGCTGTAAATTTCGCCTTTAATTTTCGCCCCAAACCTTCTCTCATATTTTCTAAAATCTCAGGCATCTCTCTATGTTCCGATGCCTGAAAGTCAGTCAGAACATATTCCAAATCATTTCTTTTTGGCAATATCTCATTGATAAACTCCTTGCATATTGCCGATTTGCCCTGACCTCCGGCACCATAGAAATATAGAAATTCTTTATCTCCATTACTTAATAAACGATCTAAGGAATCGTTTAATGATTTTTTATAAGGTTCGCGATCTGTAAAAATTTTGTTTGCAGTAAATGTTTTAGGATTCATGCTAAAAAGTCATTTTTAATATTTGATAAAATCTGCGTTGCTGTTGTTCCACCATTACTGATGAATGGATATATTTTTGTAAGAACGGTGATGACGTATTAACCTGTCGTTTAGATAAGTTAAAAAGGAAAAAGCCTGCTTCAACTTCTATAGTTTATGATTTACTTTTTTTGATGATTCTCCTTCCAGAAATCATTATAGCCTTTAATTTGTTCTTCCAGCTTAACATCTAGTTTTAGTAAATACCTGTAGTATGAGGTTAAGATAATACCAGACATATCATCAGGATGAAAAACGCCCAAATCATTAAAATATTTCGAAAGTCTTGAGCCACCCCATAGTTTCCAATTATTCCTCATCCACATTCCCATACCAAAATGTGTATTAACAGTAAATTCATCTTCACTCATTTTTTTAACCTCAGTTTTAATTGAGTCTGCCCAGAAACCATCAATTTGTCTGAAGCAATCGTCCAAGTCAATTGGAATATAAATTCCATTAATGCTATCTTTTGTAATATTCTGGATATGCTCTTTTTTTAGCTCTTTTTTAGTTTTTTTTCTCTGAGCATTTAAATTCTGATTTGTCAAAATAATTAACATGATCAGACTTAAGGTAATTATTGATATTCTCATTTATTCAAGGTTATCAGTGTATTGTCTGAAATACCTAATCAAACAACATAAAGATTAAATTTGGTATAGTAATATTCTATACTACCAACCAACTACAATTAATTTTATAAAGTACTAAATTTGTGAGGATTACTAATTTTCATTCTCATTTACAACCTCAACCCGGATCAGTTTTCCATTTTCGTACCTGGCAAAATCGTATTTTATATCCAGTTTATTATTGTCGTAAGTAAAATTGAAATTTGGGATTTGAATAATTGTTTCGTCTTCCAGCAAGTAGGTTTGTGGCTTAACGTTTAGCATTTCGGAGTAAATCTTTAATTGCTCAATTTTATAAGTTGTATTACTCTCTATTTCTGCAATGTGCTTTTTTGTTTGTGAATCGATGATTCCATAAACGGTTATTCCAAGTACAATGGCAATGGAAAGAATGAGAATCCATGATTTTTTCATAAGGTCTTTAGATTAGGGTAAAAAGTATTGTTGATATAAAAATATTAAAAAGGTTTAATTAAATATATCATTTACTTAAACATCTTTTGTTTTTTATTTTGGCAGAGGTGCATCTGAACACAGCCTAACATTATGCCAGCTGGCTAAACACCTTTATTATTTATCGAAATACTTAAAAACCAATGGTTCATATTGGGAGTAATTTAAAACAACGATCCCAGTGATTGTTTCTTTTGGTTGAAGGGTTCTTCCAAAAATCTCATTATTCATTATCTCCTTCTTATGGTCTGAATTGGCTACTGAGGCAATGATCATGTTAATAACTCCAACTCCCAATCCTATTGGAATGTAGGTTGTTTTGCTTCCACTTTGTCCGTTAGAATCGCGCCATGACTCAATTTGCCATGGTCCCCATAATGCATGCAGTAAGTACAAACCTGATAATTGAGAAACATTTCTAACGTAATCCGTCTTATTGGCTATTGGCAATTCTCTGTTGTTAGCATATATTCTGAAGTTATCCGTTGTAAGTAAACGGCTTGTATCCGTCAGGTTTTCAATTCGTACCGCAATGGTTCTGTAGTTACCATTTTTCTCTTTCTTAGCATATTTCCGATTATTGGTCATTGAATAAATATCGTAGACATAGGATACATCCAGCTTTTCATTACAATTCTGCTGGTTTGCATAATGTAAACCAGCAGGCCTGATTGTTCGGTAAGAGCTGGCGCAACTCATCATTGTTAATGCTACTATTGCGATAAAAAAACTTGCTTTTGCATTCATTGATTTATATTATTGGTGTGATTTTTTTCATTTTAATCTCGACCTATAGTGAAATTAATTTTTTGTACTCCTATTCAATTGGATCATTTAAACTCTGCGATAAATTATTTCTAAAGATTGAGGGGAAGACTATTATTCGGTTATTATATATGTTTCCCATCCATCATACTCCCCTTCTAATTCCTGAGCTTTAGTTCTTAGCTCAAGTGTAATTTTATTTATCGATTCAGGATGTATATAATCTGTTCTAGAGATTTGTAATTGATATGGAAGGTTTGAATTTTCAATTTTTTCTTGACTTTCGATTCTGAAGCCTAACTGCTTAACATGTTTTACATAAAGTTCTCTATCTGATTTCTGAGAAAAATAAAGCCAGTGATCAACCTGTCTTTGCTTTGTTAAATTATCTCCGGCTTTTTGCAACTGATATAACACTTTCTGGTTCGACATATTTTCCAAAGTAATTTCATTTGGGTATAGAAATTTCACATATGCCACCCAAGAATCATCATATTTAAGATTTATATAATATTTATAATTCCCATATTCTGACTCATACAATTTTGTCAATATTGTTCTGATTGAAGTAGAATCTGACAAATAAATATAATCAAGTCTCTCACATTGGTAAGTAAAAGTTCCTACTAGCTCATAAGACACACCATTTTCTTTTAACAACCTATCAACATTATCCGAAACATTGTATAGTTTCTCGAATTCATCGTTGTTTGGTAATCCATCTTCTCTACAATTATCAAATGTAACACCAGTCACAAGTAGAATTGGCAAATCTTTATTGGGTGCAGAATTTATTGCATCCATATTTATAGTTACTGAACCTGGTCCATTCTCGTACTGAGCCAAATAAACATCCCAGTTACCTTCCTGTGCTTTAGAATTTGAAAAGGTTAATATTGAGATCATTAATAATATTCGAAACTTCTGTATCATATGAAGTTGTTTTAGGTTTATAATACTGCTAAGTATAATTAAGGTATTCTTTAAAAACAGTTGGATTAAAATCTCGTTTTTGTACTTCAACCTTAGCATCCTTTTTTAAATGTTATTATGTGTATTTAATTGATTCAATTCTTCCAGAATTTTCTTCAGACCATCATCTGTCTCATCCGGGATATTTTCAAAGTCAAAATCTGCCGGGATGGTATACTTCTCTAATACAATTCCATTTTTCAATCTGATATAGGTAAAATCTGATGGTTTGAATTGAAAATATCCCGGTAATCTTTCATCTTCTTCATTTTTTCCATACCGGATAATATAAATTCCCGAAACCCAATCACCAAAAACTTTATTATCACTTATTCTGTCCGGAAATAATTCTATCAAATCTACCTGATACTTATCAATCGAATAAAAACCTGTACCGGTATGTAACTCAATGTTAGTCAACAGTAGGCTGTCGTTTTCAATAGTCCAGGTACAAAAAGGAGCTCCGCTCTTATCAAAATTCTCCCAGTTATATGGCCATTTCAAATGGTCGTTGTTGTAATATAATAAAACAGGACTCAACCCTTCATTACCACTTAAATAACCTCCATTATTATTAAAAGTTATGGTATCATTACCATGTATTCGAAAGTAGTACGAGATATAATTGTTGTTCAGATACAACATTGAATATTTTGCCATTAAATCATGATCTGAAGTATCTTTCTCTGAGATTTGTTTAATTCTCTTAAAATCCTTTTCTGTAACTTGTTGAATATCCAGCACTTTTCCATATTTCACATAGAAATAGTAAGAATTCTCTACTTCCCAATAGTTTTTCTTATTTCGTTCTTCTCCAATTATTACACCCGTAAACCAATCAGCGAATACTTTGTCTTCCGATGATAAGGAATCGCATTGCGATGTAACATTAAATTTTGCAGGCTTGTATTTAGCCTTTCTTACTTGTATCTCATTTAAGAACAATTTGTCATCTGAGATTTCCCACGTGGCAACATGCCCCCTGTAATTGGCTGTATGAAGCATTGTGAATGGGTATTCAATCTTATTTTGAGAATAAAACGTTTCAAGTGGAGATGGGTGGCCCCAGCCGGTTGAAAGAGTCAACTTTTTTCCATCGTAATGTATAAAATCCGGTTCCTGATCGGTGGCTAGTACCAATCCTGAATTTATTATCAGAACAATTATAAAAATCAGTTTTTTCATAACTAAATTTTGTATTTGAGAAGTTAACTGTAATGTTGTGTTGTGTATTGTTTGTTTAGTTAATATGGCCTTCAAACCGGGTAATCCATAAGAACACAGCAGTCAATATTATTTTTATCCCCTATATTACAGAGCTATTGCCCCATTAAACATTCCCGGGTTTTATACCTCTATATTCAGTTATTATTTTAGTCATTTCCTTCTTACTTTTATCCAAATGGTCTATCATAATGGTGTATTCAGGATGCTTCCATTTTTCTTTTTCGGTTAAAAAAATATCCAGATTTGTACTGTTTGTTTCACTCGAACTTGTATCTCTAAATTGTATTAATTTTATATTTTCCCATTTTACAAATCCAATTTGAGGAGTCGCTATCCCGTCTTTCTTCATTACAATTTTTGGAGTGTCATCTCCAAGCTCATCCCAATTTCGGTATAAACCTTTTCCCATAACATATGCAAGTCCAGCAGAGAAAACATATAATCCATCCCTAACAAAAAAATATTCTCCAAGAACTATCATTACAAATAATCCAAGAAAATTAAAACCTAGTTTTGATTTTGAATAGGATATTACAAAAGATTCAGGATCCACATAATTTTTAATATTAAATCCTGGTTTCACGATATTATTATCCCGTCTGCCAAAATAATATTGAAATACCTTGTCTAACCAGGGTATAGGTATCTTTGGTCCATCCTGGCTATTTATCAGTTCTATTACCAGCATAATAACTACTAATATGGCCCCAATAAAATCTCCTTTATTAAGTTCGTATTCTTCAATCAACATATAGTATGCTGTTAGAGCTAAAATGCCTAATAATACAGGAAGAATATATTTCTTTAAATAGCCTGTGTTTTCTTCTGAATATTCCCTCATTGTTAATTATTTGAAGTATCAATAAATAATGCTGACTAACCTTTTTTATATGAAATCATTTTGTGTTTCCCTGAATTTTGGCCTTGAAACCCTACCAGGTTTTAACTAGTTGTTAAATCTTTAATTACTGGGATAAGGATTGCAATTCATTAACCAGGCTTTCGATTTTTAAATTGCATTCTATAAGTTTTTGCTCATCCGCTTGCCGATTATAGCGAACCAATTCCTGCATCGTTTCACAGGATTGAATGCGCAGATTAGTATATTCCTTTAATATCTTAATCCTTTCTTCTAAAGCAGGATCTATATCGGTTAAGGAATTAAGCAATTCAAGGTTTTTTGACCACAAATCAATTCCTTCATTTCTGAACCTATCGTAATAATATTGAATTTTATCTTCAGGAATATAGGACAAATCCTCTTTGTACATCCACATAGCTTTCTCCTCATTAACAGCATACTCCTTCATTACAACCTGAAATTCGGTAAACATATTAGGTGCAGCTTTGGGCAAAACAATAATAGAAATCAGCATTAAAAACGAAATACCCCAGTACACAAATTTGGAAAGACGCGAATTCTTAACGGATAAATAATAAATAACTCCGATAACCAATCCACTCACTAATCCTCCAATATGAGCAGCATTATCTATTCCTTCTTCTGTTAAACCATACAATAAATTATACCCTACAAAAGAAAATACACTTATTACAAAATTTTTACGGGTACTTTTGGGCAATTCAATTGCCTTAAATAACAATAAAGAAATAAGCAAGCCATACATACCAAAGATGGCTCCTGAGGCACCCACCGATACAATATTGTAATTAATTGTAACACTGGTAATGCTTGCAAAAACACCTGCTGCCAGGTATGCAAACAGATACCTTATATTACCAATGTGAATTTCAATTTCTTTACCTATATATATTAGGGCATACATATTTAGTAACAGATGAAATAAGCCACCGTGAAGAAAAACACTTGTAAGCAAACGCCATTGCTGCCCGGCTAATGTTAAATCTCTTAAATTGCCTCCCCAGATAATTAATGAGTCAACCGTTGGTTCAAATGGATCAACACCCATTAAAACCATGACAATATAAATGAGAATATTAAGATAAATTATTATGGGTGTGATGTAGTAATTCTTATCAGGAAGCAAAGCCTCTATTAGTTCTTTAAATGACTTGTGATTATTAACCTCTTCTTTTTCCTTAACCGTATGCTCAACATCCTCCTTTACCGATATGGTATCAACTTTTCCTGATCTCCGTTTTTCAATTTCGTATAATGCTGCAGAATAAGCCTCCTCTTGATAGTCAAACCTATTCTCAATTATTTTTTTTAACTCCAGATCTGTTTTATCTGACATTATCTTTGTAGCATTGTTTTCCATTTTTTAGTTTATTGCTGCTTGGGTTTATTTCATTATTCTTAATCCCGGCATTAGGATTTGTAAAGTCAAACACACTTTATACCTGCGTTTTATATTTCAAGATTTATTCATAAACATTGTTATAATTTTGCCCCATGTATAGGACAATAGTTCCAGTTGCCTTTCATTTCTTCGCCATCAACCGGACAGTGTTTTGGAGGTAATAAAACAACCAGGGGCAAATTGTAGGTAAATGTTCGGGCCGAATGCTTTACAATTAATTTACCTTCTTCAAACTCATTAAATACATTATTACCATCGTTATCTTTTATTTCAAAAAAATAGAACGCCATGCCCTTGCCCAGCTGCCCTAACATTTGGGCAAACATAGGTTTGATGGCTTCTGAAAAAGACAATGCTTCTGCCGATAATTGGGCGTTTGTAAGCGGGTAATATTGATTGCCTGTACTGTCTTCGACAGAAAGTGTTTTGCGCAGATCCTGCTCACTGGTATACCGCATCGAACCATCGGGGTTAATATACAGGTCTAAGGCACAAATCACCACATAGTTTTCAAATGCCTGCTCTACCTGATCAATTACCTCGGGTGTTACCTGTGGACTACCTTCCAGCGACATTCGCCAATAGCTTAAGGGTATCCACCAGGTTAAAGCCATATTATTATCCTGCTTATCCCATATTTGAACTTCATGTATATAGGCTGTTAAATCAAACTTTGGGGTTGTTTGACCAAAAAGCTGAATGCTGCAGATTAATGTTAGGGTCAAAAGTAGGGTTCTCATTATTTGGGTTTTGATTGTTTCTGTGTATTGATATCCTATTGTTGAGTGTATGATTTCGTGTAGGACTGCAAGATTCAAACCTATCAATATAAACCTAAATTGGATGTGGGATATGCCAGTCAGAATCCTTTGAAATCTTTATTAATATTGCGCACTACTCATTGACGTTTTTTTCATTCGTCCTATTTCTAAATCATACTGACTTTGCAATTCCAATGTATGTTTCTCAATAGCTTCATTAATCTTATAAGGCCATGGTTCCCCAAATTTAATTGGGTCAAAATCTTGTTCAAAAGTTTTCTTTATACCTTGAAATACAGCCTGATGTTTAATAAAGTCATTTATCAATCTGTTGAGTGTTTCTGGTGCTTGTGCTAGGAAATATTTGGTCTCAATTATTTCCATCATTTTTTCATTGTTAGGAAAAAAATAATTCCTTGACATATTTGTCATTAATTCCCTTTTTAAATCATCACTTTCATGCACTGGAGATTTAATTAACTTCTCAAATACAATTTGGTTTTTCTTTAAATAAAATAAAAGAGGCCAATAAAACTCACTGAGCTGTCTTTCTAAAAATTCCATTCTTTTTTTGTGACTCGCCTCATTTCTTTCGTACTTTCTTTTAAGTGAATAATCCCAAACAGATTTGAGAATAAATCCCAATACAACACTTGATAATGCTATTATTCCCTTTACAATAACATCGTTTTCAGTTAGATTCATAAGACCTTAGAAGTTAAATTATTTTTCTCTATTAATTTGTTCATTAATGATGTCTTCACCATCGAAATAATATAAGTTTGCTAATATGTGACTGTCACTTGAACAATATGAAACTGTCAACCCAAATAAGTAATTGTAATTCTCATCGCTAATAAAACCATTTATCTTATTAATATCATGTTGAATTATCGTACCTTTCTTTGCCTCAATTACTAAATAATGTTGCGGATTAATCTCATGATTTGTTCTGGAATGAATCAAAATATCTGGTCTTACACTTCTTATTCCTTCTACTGTATCTAATAGCTTAAGATTTTCATAGAATCTGTTGTATTCTATATCCACTTTGTAGTATGACAGTTCACACTTTTGGATGTTGTTCTCCAAATAATAAGCAAGCCTATGGTTAATTGTTGTTTCATGAAGTTCCCTATTCAAAACCCTAGCATCTTCTGAAATCCTTCGAGGTTCATGCATATGGATATCAAAAATTTCCGAATCATTTAATATAAGACTATCTAGACTATTATCAATGATAGTCTTAATCAAGTATATTTGCTCTATTGTAGGTTGTAACATTTTCTCTAAATCTATCTATATATTTTAAACTGATGACAACAGCAATCCTGTGTTAATTAATACATTAAACAGTTTATTTCTGTCAAACCGCTATGTATTTTGAGCAGTTTCCATACCTTGAAAATAACTCTTTCTATACCGTTACTTATAAAGTGTTAAACAACTATTTTGATTCTACTGTATTAATAATACTATTTATTTCATATTAAGCATAAGGTGTACGATTTCAACAGTTTCTCCATTGTTTACATGTCTTGATATTCCAACTTTAAGATTAGAAAAACTATGTAAATCATTTCTTAAACTAAAACCTGATAGTGGATATTTTATACCAAAGTCTGAATTGTCATTCAAGCCTTTAATATACTCGGAATAATTGACCCATAAATTATCAAATCTTTCTGCTTCACCAAATACAATAATAAACTTTCGTTTTAATTCCTGTGTATCATATTTTGTGAGTAACTTATTCATGTGCTCAGCAACAACTGCATTTTTTGAACCACAACTTTCAAGGCGCAAACACTCAATTATTGTTACTGGAATACCATTATCTCTTCTAATCATTATATCTAATTCACCTGCACTTTTTCCTTTTCCTGATTTTCCTGAACGGGTCTGATCAGAGATATTATGACCTTTAGTTCTCAATAAGTCAACAATATCATCATTAATTAAGTCTTCTATCTTCTTCTGGAATTTACGCTCAAGAACTCTAGAGCTAACTTCTATCAGGTCAGTAAGAATTTTATCTAATGAATACATTGGATTATTATCTAATTCTGAATTGCTAATATGGTAAAGTCCTAGTAGATTATGCACATTGACACCTCTGGCACTTACTTCACATGGAATTGTTTTAAATGTATTTTCAACACCGACCCTTCTAACAAACTGATAATTAAAAAGATGAGGTGTTTCTGAATTAATACAATCAGGACAGTTACAGGGAATCTTTTCGGGAACGTCAGGGTAATTCAACGAAACATGGATTGCATCAAGCTCTTTTCGAATTATCTCTAATAGAAAAGATGCATTATCACCATGAATCCAAATATTTAATTTTCTTGAGTAATAGTCACTCATGATAAGAGCTCTTGTGTTTTCTCGTTGAATAATTACCCCATTTTTCCAAAAAGTTTTCTCATGTACCATATTTCGTGTTCGAACAATAAATCTTGCCATAATACCTGCTGGCATAAAATCATATTGATACTCGAAACGAAGGTTACTATTATAATTCCAATCAAATTCATGTTTTTCAGGAGATAGTAGTTCAGGAATCAAGTATGTATCAGATTGAACTTCAAAACATAATTCAAACTTTTTCATCAATCGAACGATGTAAGGTCTTTTTTCCCTTTCGAATTCATAGAGAATCGTGTCTAATAATTCTGAGTCAAATTCCCCGTCCTTTTTTATAACTTCTTTTGAATCTAATATCTTATAAACAGCATTAGTAGCCCATTCTGGTTTTAAAAATACAATATTACGTAGCAAATTATCATCCTGAAAATGTAGAAAGACTCCTAAATCATGAAAATACTGACATAAGAAAAGTGCTCGTTTATTAGATAAACCATTCTGATTACATATTGATAAGTACTCATCAATCGATATATAATTTGACTCCAAGGCTTCTAATTTAGTTCTAATATCTAACCAAACTTTAGGCAATTTATCACCTATTAATGGTAATGCATCAATGTTAGATTGTATCTCAGATATCAAGTCACCTATATTTCGTCCACTCTTAGCACTGACTTGATGGAATGCTACAATATTCTTGAATTTTGCCTTTAACGATTTTTCGTCAATGTTGGTAATCCTTTCATCAATCTTGTTTAGAACAATAATAATAGGGGAATTATTACTTAACAAACGAATTACATTTAACCAATAGTCGAAACTAATAAGTTGCTGATCACTCCTTGCCTCCCAAACCAGTAAATAAAGAGATCGTTGTGTTAAAAAGAATTGATGAGTTGAATGATAAATTTCTTGTCCACCAAAATCCCAAATATTAACTCTAAAATTAGAAGATGACTTCGTTTGAATATGCCAAGTATTAATATCAATCCCTTCAGTTGTGTGCGTTTCAGGCACTGAGTCATGAATTAATCTATTCATCAAGAATGTTTTACCTACATTTCCCTGACCAACTATCAATAATTTAGCTTCATATAACTGTATATTTTCACCTAGTGATAAGTAATAATTTATCATACCAGAAGCTCCTTGAGAAATAATCTCTAATGGAGGCCTTTCAATAGGATTCCCATCCAAATCTAAAGATTCAAGTGATACTAAGTTTTCAAATTCTTTTGGTAATGAAGCAATCTTGTTACCACTCAAATTTAATTTTTTTAATTTTTTTAATTGACCTATACTTGTTGGAAGAAAAGTAAGCTCATTAAAACTCAGATCAAGTTCTTCAAGATGTACAAGATTTACAAAAGCATCGTCTTTTAAAAAATTAATTTTATTTTCAGATAAATTCAAACGAATCAGCGAATTAACATGACTAATTACAGCGGGGAATTTTTCGAGTTTATTACCGTTAAGATATAAATCAGTGCACTTAGAGAAGTTAATTTCTGCTGGATTAATTACTCTGATCGAATTATAACTTAAATCTATTTTTTCAAGATTCATCAAATTGCAGAAATAATGTCCAGAAATTTCTTCTATCCTATTATCTGATAAGTTAAGGTTCTTAAGGTTTTCTAATGAAAATAGTATTGATGGAAAATCTTTAATAGCATTATTTCTTAAGCTAAGGTGTTCTAGGCTGTTTAGCTCAAAAATCCAGTCTGGCAATTCTTGAATTGAATTTCCAAAAAGATCAAGATATTTCATTTGAGTACATACCTTTAGTTCAAATGGAAACTCTTTTAGTCTGCCAGAAGTAAATTGAGCTTTCTTTGTATTAGCCTTTAATGCTTTTAGTTTTTGTTTAATGTGTGGTTTCATAAGGACATTCTTGAATGTTTAATAAACTCCATAATTGTTTACTACTACTTCATATCTATTATTCAGCTTTCCAGCTATATTAAACCACTGTATAATAGTCATTAAAACACTTTAAATACTTCTCAATGTTAAGAACAATTAAATCGTTTAAATACGGATAATTAGTTGCCGGCTTTGGTGGCTCAATAGTGGAGGCTTTTGTATGCAGGTTCATAGTGTCTGGTTTAAATTTGGCCTTTACAAAAATAGCAGAATATGGCTATTATGCTAATAAAAACTATCTCTTTTAGCTTAACGAAGTAATACAGAAGATAAATGATAGTATTTTGTATATCAAGCACAAGAGTTACTATAAAACATACTTAA
Organism: uncultured Carboxylicivirga sp.; assembly: GCF_963674565.1. Classification (NCBI taxonomy): domain Bacteria; kingdom Pseudomonadati; phylum Bacteroidota; class Bacteroidia; order Marinilabiliales; family Marinilabiliaceae; genus Carboxylicivirga; species uncultured Carboxylicivirga sp. Next base: position 603,002 of record NZ_OY771430.1, on the reverse strand, counting down.
AGCTCTTTTATTGTTAACTATTCTAATTTTTGTAATAAATAGTATAAGTTGTATGGTATAGTTTTTATTGCTAAACCTAATAAGGAGTAAGCATGCAAAAGTAAGGTCGTTATCTGTTTTTACATTATAAAAAAGATTGCCTGACTTCCACCAGGCAACCTTTCCATTACTTTTTTTGCTACCAACTAAATGTGGTATCATCAGCAAAAATTTGCTTGTTACAAAAACCTAGCGTGGTTTTGGGTAAAACCTAACGTGGTTTTGAGTAAAACCTAACGTGGTTTTGGGTAAAACCTAACGTGGTTTCGGGTAAAACCTAACGTGGTTTTGAGTGAAACCTAATGTGGTTTTGGTGCAAGCCTTACACTTTATTAAATCCGGCATCCGTAATGGCTTTCAGAATACGTTTACCAGGTCGGTAATTAACTCCCACTTTTCGAATAGAATTGGAGGTAACATCTTCGGCAGTTTCCTCACCATTACTACTAATACTGGTGTATAAACTGCCAATTTTCTCCAACCGTACAATACGTCCTTCTGCCAGAATATCCTGAATAACATTCTCCAGTGCAACAATTACACCTTTAATGTCAGCTTCAGATAAAGCACTAAATCGTTCAATTGATTTTACAATCTCATCAATGGTTACTTCTTTACCATTTACAATTTGTGCATAAAACTTTTTCACGCCACCTCCGGCAACACCCGGTTGGCCTTTTTCAATAACTTTATAATCTATTGACATATTAAATAGATTTAAAACAACATGAGTCGAAAAGAACAATTATCTGTTGTGCCACTACCAGGAGTGCTAACCATAAATTGTGTCTCCAATTCAGCATTCATGCCTGTTTTTTGTTATATATTGCAGTCACCTCCCGGCCTCCTCTTCCAATCCCGTGGCTCAAAACAGGTAGGTTGATGACCAGCCGGGAGGGTTTTCTGACAATATTTTGAATATTAAAATAATATATTGTTAATTTATTCACAAACTTCAGTCTTAAAAAACATGGTTTGATATACCTAATCAACTAACTGATTACATAAACGTTATAATATTTTTAACCAATGCTGTTTTATCGAAAGGCTTAGTACATAAGAAATTCAGTAATTCTAATATGTTAATATGGAATTATTATAAATTAATCTTTCTTTCGTTTAAAGGGGTTATTATGTGTTATCGCCTGTTAGCGATAAATTTTTCGATTTACAGGAGGTTTGATTAGTTGTTTTGCATTGTCTTTAGTATACCTCCATTATTCTTTAATTTGTGAAATCTGTGAAATTTGTGGTTGAAGATATTAGCTGATTAAGCTATTGTGTTTACCTGCAAACAACCGAATTAAATCTGATTCTGTATGTAGTAATTCTAAAATTGGCGTTTCACTTTTACACATAGTCTGTAACAGGCCTAATCAGTATTTCTTTTTAACCTGCTCAAGCCACAGGGGCTTTTACTTCTTCTCTGCAGCAAGAAGAAGTAAACAAGAAGTGCCGCGCTGTCATGAAAATTGCTAAAAACCAAATCACTCCGCTAAAAGAAAAGAACTCTCCCAATAAAGAAACTTGTGGCTTTTGATACTCAAAACCCTACAGTTTCTAAATCGGGTTCAGACAGCTTTTCTTTTTTAACGCTCCTTTCTTTGATTTTCTAAACGCATTTTCCTGAAGGCGCATCCCAGTGAGATTGTAGATAAATGGTAAGACCGATGCTCAGTTATTATCGTTTAGTATACATTAAATTTAATTTGTGAAATTTGTGTAATCTGTGGTTTAAAAGATATTCCATACCGTCGCAATTAGTTCTAATTATTAAACTGGTTGCTGCGTGCGACGGATTTGCAGCTCTTCTATTACCGTGGGTTAAAACCCACGGCTACAACAGTCAGCCTTACAGGCTTATTTAAAAAGCTTAGTATTATAAAACTTTCTCCTCTGTTAACTCTCCGTTTTTATAATATTCTTCTTTTATTTTTTCGCCCACTTCACTCCACATAGTTTGCGTGCCCTCCTTTTTATTGTTTACAAAGCTAACTTTCGACTGCACTTCTCCATTCTCAAAAAACCAGGTCCATTCACCTTCCTGCAAATCATTTATCATATTACCAGTAGAATACAATCCTCCTGATTCATAGTAGTATTTTATTTCACCATTTACTTGTCCTCCGGCATAAACAGCCTCGCGGTACAAAGCTTGATTGCTCTCATAAAAAGCTTTCCACAGTCCCTGACGCAGGCCATTCAGCATTTTACCCGATTCCATTAATTTATCACCATCAGGATAATAGGATTCATAGTTTCCATTACCATCCTGAACCATTATTTTACCATCGGGGTACCAAGCCTTACTTAAACGAAAAATTTCGCCTTCATAAACACCCAACTCCTTTTTATTACCATTCTCATAATAAATACTCCACTCTCCTGTTCGCAAGCCTCCTTTAACCTCTCCCTTCGCCAGCACTACACCTTTATCCGAAAATGACTGGTAAGTCCCTTCACCGTCTTTTACCCACTGTTTGCCGGATACATCCCATACATCCTGCACAATTAACTTTGTTTCCGATTCATGAATAATCCTACTCTCCAACTCACCGTTATCAAAATAAGTAGTCCATAAGCCCGATGAAATACCTTCTTTCATCATTCCTTCGCTTAGCAATGCTCCATTGAGATGATAAAATTTCCAGATTCCATCCTGCCTATCTCTGGTAAAATTACCCTCCTGCATTAATGTTCCTGTCTCATTCCATATTTTCCAGTCACCTTCCATTCGGCCATTTACATATAATCCCGAATCGTTTTTTACGCCATTCTCAAAATAATTAATCCATATACCATGTTCCAACCCCGACTTATAAGAACCTTCCTTAATCAGCTTGCCCGACTCATTATACCATTGCCACAGACTATCCGGGTTTCCTTCATGAAAATGTGCTACAATCTGTTGATTTCCGTTCTCATACCAAAACGTCCATTTACCTTCTTCTTTGCTATGATGAAGTGTTCCTTCCGACATCTTCTCTCCCGACTCATAATAATAGGTTCTGAATCCGCTAACCCCTTTTCTGATCTTAAAAACGGTGAAGCCAATAAGCAAAACAGAAATAACCACCAACGGCATACGTAACCCGGCTAATGAAGGCATCGCATTATGTTTTCCTTCTTTCAGTTCTTTAAGGGTAAGTGGCGATATTTTTCGAAACGAGAGTTTATAACCTTCTGCAATTGCTATACCATAGAATAATAGATCAATGGGTGAAAATGCTTCCATTAACACACCAACAATTACCGAAGGCGTAAGATAAGTCAGCACTTCAAAATAAGGCAGGGAAGCCTCCTGTGCATAGAACCCAACCTGCGAGAATAAATTCCCCATTATACAGCCTAATAATGATAAGGTAGCTCCCAGAATTCCGAATTTCATATCAATGCCTGCTCCAAAAAAACGAACAGCAAACCCCACCAACAGCCCTACTCCAATGGCCATATATCCAATCTGTACCTGGGTGGCTACAGTAAACATAGCCCATAAAACACCGCTGATGATACTTACCAGCAATCCACCAATGATGGCATAATAAAAATCCTGATGCGATTTTAAGGTATTCAATGAAGCATCATCCAGGTGTTGAAATTCGGGTTGAATGGACATATCCGTATTATTGTAAGTGGAAGAAGTTGAAAAATAAGGATCTCCTTCAAAATCTTTACAAGTTCCTTCAAAGTCTGCTTTTTCGTTTGTTAAACTGCAGATTATACCACGGTTAATGTCACTTTTACGTTTGGTACATTTCTTACAAAATTCAAGTTGTTCTTGTCGGGTCATAACTGATATGGGTTTATGTTACTCAGGACGATTACGGTTTTAACGTATTCGTATATTTTATTGATTTGATATTTTCGGAACAGAACCTTAGTATTCTTTTATCAATAAAGAATAATTAACGGTAGTATCAGGCTGAAATACCAACATTGGATAATCTCCTTCAGGCTTATAACAAGGCATGGATTGCTCATTGCCTTTAACCTGATCTGTTTGGATTAAATGCTGACTAAATTGTCTGTCGGTTTTATCTACCTTCAAGTTATTCAGTAAGTCTTTTAAGTTATCCTGATATTTAATTTGATGATTTAAGCCCTGAGGTTTCTGAAAAGGCTTAAGTAATAACGGTGCACTGATAGTGTCAGTAGAAGCAATTTTTGTAGTTTGCGCTCTGGCCTCTGACATACCCAATAATGCAAGTAAGGTTAACAAGGTTAGCGATTTCATTCTGTTGGTTTTGATTCTAACACAATAGTAAACAATATTTTTTTCTTTGCTAACCTAATTTCTCAATTATTTTTACCTGAATTCTTACATAATGCATTAACAGACAGGGATCATTTGCCTTTAAACAGCATCTGAAAAGTCTGCGGTACGGGCGTTTTAAAATGCATCTCTTTTTTTGAATAAGGATGTGCAAAGGTCAGCGATAAAGAATGGAGTCCCATCCGGTTTAGTACTTTATCTCTGCTGCCGTAAACCTTATCTCCCACTATCGGATGCCCTGCTTCCGACAGGTGAACACGAATCTGGTTTTTTCTTCCTGTAAACAAATCTACTTCCAGAAGACTGTATTTATCAGATTCTTTCACGACTGAATAGGCTGTTTTAGCATACTTTCCCTTAACCTTATCCTGGGTTGAAAACACATGACATGAACTGTTTTCCATCAGGTATGATTCAATCACCCCTTGCTTATCCTGAAACGTTCCCTCAACAACAGCCACGTATTTTTTAGTGAACTGCGACCAGTTCTCCTGCAAAAATTGTTTGGCCTTTTCGCTCTTAGCAAAAACCAGTAAGCCGGATGTTTCCCTGTCGAGACGATGAACAATAAAAACACGGGCCCTCGATTTAGGATTTCCTTTTCTTACATAGTCGTTCAGCATAAAATGTGCGGTATTGATCTTCTCTTTTACAGTAGCAATCGTTAACAAACCGCTTGCCTTATTAACCACAATAATATCCTGATCTTCATGAATAATAGTAAGCCCTTTTAAAAGGTGTTTTTTTGTCATCTTGTTTTTATATACTGGTTTTGAATAAACTTTCTCCGTTAATGTATAACTGCCATTGATTCATACTTACATAACCTTCTTACCTTTGTACCGCAAGTGAGTCAACACCATTTCAATGGCAACGGTTATGGCCTTGGCAATCGGATACAGGTTATGTGCTTCTTCAAAATGAATAAACAACAGACGCGAATAATAATCACTTGCCTTGGGACAAACCGGTTCGGTTAGCAATAACTCATTTACTTTGGCCAATTGCAACGGCTGATTGATCCGGATATTTTTGCAGGCGTTAATTTGCCTTATCCCATGTTTATTGGTCACGTAATTATACGAAAACAACCTGCAAATTAAACCTCTGTATGGATAATATGAACATCCCGGCTGACTGTTATCGATGGATAAAACATTTAAAACAGGACAGGTCCATTCGTTGCTTAACTGATCCATTCTATCCAGTACGCTTCTGATCATTCCCTTTTTATACAGGTGATAGGCCAAAGGCAAAAACTCAACTGAGGTAGCTTCTATTTTTGAAGAGGTACAACAATGAATACAGTTTTCAATACAATGTATTCCGGTTTGATTCTGTAGATTAGTAATATCGCTATCAAGTGAATCAAAAAGATCTTCAACACTTCTAACAATTTGAACTAGGTTCATACATAACGAAAATGGTTGCGCTAAGTTAGATGAAAGAATAATCAGTTGTTACAAATGGCAAGAAGAAAATTTTTCAAGCGTGATTATTAAACAACAGCTTCAATAAAAACTAAGCCATACTTAACTTACCTGCAACAATTTCTTTTATGTTGTTCCAAATATCTAATTCTACTTCCTCTAACCCTATTACAAAAGCATTACCACTGACTGTGTCACTATAAATAAACAAGTTATTATCTATAATACGATAATTCTTAAATGCCGACCATTTAATTCTGGTTTCGAATCGATGATCTTTATACCCAAGGTGATCCTCTTCAAACTCCCAAATTGTATTTTGTCCGGCATTTTCAAAACTTTCTGATATTTCGCTTAATATCCTTAAATATTTCTTTTTGTTTTTTTGATAGAACCACTCGTAGTTGATAAAATTGATAAACACAAGCATCGCCAGAAAAAAGAATATAAGTCCCATCATATCACCTGTACTATAAACATATAAACCTGTAAAGAATGATAAAACAATCCAAATCAATCGCCTCCTGTTTTTTTTTAGATTTGCCTTCCAGACAACAGAAAAACTCAGAAGCATTTGTTTTCTGAATACATCCTTGTCAAATGGGATTTCTATTTTCATGATTTTTCATTTATGCATCTAAATATAGATAACATAAATAATCATCACAACAATTACTCATTTCATGAGAAACAAGAACACGGAGATAATTCAAATGAATTTGCTTTGTATGAAAAGTATCAGGCGTATAATAAAGCTTTACAAACTTATGATATACCCTAACGAAACTCGAAAATAAGAAGTATTGGCGTAGGATTCACTGTCGCCAATGGTTCGGGGCATATTATAGATATACGAAAGTTGCATATCAAAATTCTTCCAGTTCAGACTAAGAGGAATACGTAACTGGGTATTCAACAGCGTAAAAACATCCTTATAATATGTATCGACTTCCAAATTAGTGGTTTGATCCACATACGCTTCGTTAAGTAAAAACTCAGCCGCTTCTGATCCAAAAAACAAATATACTTCGGGCTCTAAACGCAGATAATTGTATTTCCCAAACCGAAGCAGATACAAGTAAGCATAGTTATTCCAGGTAAACTGTTTTCCTACTTCCTGTCCAACCAACAACGAACCATCGAAACGTGTTCCTAAAAACTTGCTTTTTAGCGTAATTCCGGCATTTATACTACTGTTATAGATAGGCTCAAACTCAGGATCATTAACATGAAAAATAAAATAATCGGCTGATAAACGATATCGAAAAAAGGGCTTATTCTTAATGCCTTGACCATAGCCAACAGTTAAGATGGTACTGCGATAATTAGGATCGAGCTGACTATACCAGCTACCGGATAAACCAGCAAAGAAACCCGCTGAATTCATGTAATAAATCTGGCCTGACAAATTGGATTGATAGTCACCATTCTCACGGCCTGCATAAAAAGTACGGTTACTATAGTTTGTGGCAAAATAGAGGAATTGAAAAGTCTGGTCTTTTTCTAACAGACTATAAATATCTTCATCTTCAAACAAGATATCATCCAATAATGAATCTACCCGGGCAATACGATCTTTGTCCATTATATCGGTCCGCTGTGCATATAACTGAACAGATATAAATAAAGCTAACAACAGAATCTTTACTTTTTTAACCATATGATATTTCCCGGTTTGTTTAACTATGACGAAATTCTATGTGCAGAGATTAATATAAAAAAGAAGCTGCCTTTGATGCAGCTTCTTTTACAGAGGATTATTTACCTCCATTTCCATTACCTGACCCACCATTTCCTGAACCTTGTTGTTGTTGAGCTTCTTGTTGAGCCTGCATCTGTGCCTGTTTTTGTGCTTGTTGACGGGTACGTTCCTGAACGGCTGTAGCTGTCTCACAATTTTCACCTTGCTGCAGTTGCTGACGAACCTGTTTTTTCTGTTCAGACGAAAGACTACTGCGTAATTGCTGACGGTTCTGATCTTTAACCTGATTTTGCTCCTGAATCATTTCTTTTTGCTCTTCTGATAAGCTGGCCTTGATGGCTTCACGTTTTTGTTCACGTGTCATTTCCTGATTTTCCAGAATAGCTAATTGCTCATCAGTAAGTGATTCTCTAAAGGCAGCTCTGAATTGTTTTGAACCTTGCTTATTTTGTTCCATTAAAGCTTCTTGCTCATCGGTAAGATTCAAATGCAACTGATCACGTTTTTGATCTTTAACCTGATCACCTGATCCGTCTTTCAATTGTTTTTTGGTTTGTTCTTTTACAGCTGTTTCTGTTTGTGCATTTAATGCAGGAGCTGCTATTAAGACAGATAAAACCATAATTCCCATTAGTCTTGTGATTGCTTTCATGATATTGTTATTTAAAATTATTATTGGTCCCCATTCAAACAGTAACCGAATAATTTTCAATCCACCCTACCATATGAAATTTAAAAAATGCAGTTTTCTTATTTCAACAATCAATAATTATCATTTAAACACCACATTTTCTGTATATTATATTTTGAAAAAAAATTTACCATTTCAAATGATGATTACGAATAAAAAAATCCCCGGGAATGCACTTCCGGGGATTTAAAAGGCCTGCCCAACAGGCAGACAACATCAACTATCAAAAAAGTAAAGACTACACGTCTTAATTGGAGCCACCACCTAAAGCTTTGTAAAGGCTGACGCAATAATTCAATTGCTCAAGTTTATCATTTACCTTACTTAATTGAGCAGTAAGTAAACTCCTTTGAGCAGTAATTACTTCCACGTAATTAGCTTCACCAGCCATCAATAAATCATGTGTGAAATCAACAGCAGTGTTAAGCGAAGTAATTTGTTTATTGCGTAAATCATTTTTAGCCAGCGAGGCTTTAAAGCCATAAAGCACATCCGAAACTTCCTGCCCGGCTTGTAATAAGGTACTCTCGAAAGCCAAAGCAGCCTCGCGTTGTTGCGATTTAGCTATTTCAAGATTACTGCGTAATTGTCGCTTATTAAAGATCGGTTGTACGATTCCTCCAACAATATTGGCTGCAATATTCTCAGGACTAAAGAAGCCTGAGAATGTACTGTTCGAGTATCCAAGCGCACCACTGCTAATAGTTATTGAAGGATACAAACTGGCCTGTGCTGCATTGGTAAGTGAATATGCCATGCGAAATGAAAGTTCCGCTTGCTTCACATCCGGGCGATAAGCCAGTAATTGTGCAGGAATACCATATTCTAACTCATTTGGCACTGCCTGATCGGCAATGGTACTTCGTTTCACTTCTCCGGGTTTACGGCCCAGCAAAACACAAATAGCATTCTCAACCTGACGAATCTGACTCTCCAGTTCAGGCACCGAAAGTTGCGTGCTGTACAAAAGCGCATTGCTTTGTTCAACGGCTGCTCCATTTTGCATACCAGCATCTTTTAAAGCCTGCATGGTTGCAGCATTTTCGCTTAAAAGCTTAATGGTCTCAAGGGTGATCTGCAGTTGCTCATCCAGCGCTATCAGGCTATAGTATGAGCTGGCAATGCCGGCTACCAGGTTGGTTTGAACAAGGTTTGCATACTCCTGACTGTTTAAATAGGAGGCCAGTTGAGCTTTCTTTCGATTGTTCAATTTACCCCATGCATCAATTTCCCACGAGGTAGTCAGTCCCAATGTTATATTATTTGCCTCGTAACCCAGCACATCTTCTCCTCTGTCGCCATTACTATAACGGGTATATTCAATTTGTCCTCCAACACCTAATGTAGGATACAAAGCAGCTTTGGCCATTTTCAAACTCGATTGAGCCTGATTAATCCGCTCAGTTGCAATCTTCAGGTCAAGGTTATTTGTCAACCCTTCCTCAATCAGACTTTTTAGTTGAGCATCTGTAAAGAAATCACTCCATGCTTTTGAAGCAATAGTGGTTGTATCACCTGATTCTTTGTCGGTGCGGTATAAACCTGAGGTATCTTTATTCAATTCCCCGAGGTTTTTACTACTCCGACACCCGGTTTGTGCCAGGCCAACCCAAATCAAAAAGCCCGACAACACCGCGTATCTATATATTTTCTTTTGCATCAGATTATTAATTTTCATGGTTTCCGTCATTTAGGTCAGTTGCAAATGCTTTTTTACTTACCTTTTCCTGCAAAGTCTGGAATAATATAAATAACGTTGGTATGATAATGATACCTATCATCGTTCCGATTAACATCCCCCCGATAGCACTGATACCTATGGATTTATTTCCTAAAGCTCCGGCTCCTTTAGCAACCGCCAGCGGAAGCAAACCAAAGATGAATGCAAAGGATGTCATCAGAATGGGTCGCAAGCGGGCAACGGCACCACTTACAGCAGCTTTAACAATATCCATTCCCTGTTTACGCCGCTGCAGGGCATATTCTACAATTAGAATGGCATTCTTAGCCAGCAGTCCGATTAACATTATGAGCGATATCTGAACATATATATTATTCACAATTCCACTACCATTCATCATTGAAAGAAAGATGAAAATAAATACACCTGCCAAACCTACCGGTAACGAAAAGATTACGGCCAACGGTAACAGGTAGCTTTCGTATAAGGCAGAAAGCAAAAGGTAAACAAATACCAGACATAAAAGGAAGATGATCGCTGTTTGACTACTGCTGTTTACTTCTTCGCGAGTCATACCCGAGAAGTCATAACCATAACCAGATGGTAATTCTGTCTCTCTGATAGCATTCAGAACATCACCTGAACTATAACCCTCCATAAAGTTTGGAATAATGGTAACATCCATACTCGAGAACAGGTTAAAACGAGTCAATGATTGTGGTCCGGTTACATCATTTATCTTAATAAACTCAGTAATTGGAGCCATCTCACCACTTCCTGTCTTCACCATCAGGTGGTTCAGGTCTTCCAACTTGGTTCTGTATTCGGGATGAGCCTGTATCATAACCCTGAATTGCTTACCGTACAGGTTAAAGTTGGAAATATACATACTTCCTACATAAGCCTGCATGGTAGTCATCACATCGCTTAAGGTGATTCCTGCATCTTTAATTTTTGCCACATTAGCCTCAATCTCCTTCTGTGGAAAACGAGGGTCGAAAGTTGTCATAGCCATCATCACCTCCGGACGTGCACGCAGCTTAGCCAGAAATTCGTTGGTCACGTTGAAAAAGCTATTTACATCACCTCCGGTGCGGTCCTGCATCTTCAACTCTACACCACTACTTAAACCAAAACCCTGAAGTGTTGGCGTTCCAAAAAACAGGAAGCTGGCGTTGTTAATACTATCCGTTTTTTGCTTCAGAATGGCCGCCACATCACTGGTTGTGATATCACGCTCTTGCCATGGATCCATCTTAATGATTAGAGATCCGTAGGAACTTCCCGCCCCACTTAAAAAACTAATACCTGTAAGATTGGTTACTGTTTTAACATGCGGAATTTCTTCAGCTATTCTTACTACCTCGTTAACCACACTATCGGTGCGTTCCAGTGAAGCTCCGGGTGCAAGGGTAACCATACCCATTACACCTCCACTATCCTCCTGTGGAACAAAACCGGTTGGAATCATCCCAATCAGAAAATAAAAGATTGCACCAAAAACAGCTACTAAAGCCACTGTCACCCAACGGTTTTTCTTGCGACCCATAAACTGTAATGTTTTACCATATTTAACAGTCATGGCATTAAAGCCAAGGTTGAAATAATAGTAAAATCGCTGCATCAGGTTTTTATCTTTTACATCAGCCACATGGTGTGATTTCAGGAATATAGCACACAAAGCAGGACTTAAAGTCAAGGCATTAATAGCCGAAATAAAAATGGCAATCGCCAGAGTTAAACCAAACTGCTTAAAGAATACCCCACTGGTACCTCCGATAAAACTAACCGGAATAAACACAGCCGACATTACCAAAGTAATGGAAACAATAGCCGGAGCAATTTCGCTAAGTGCATTAATAGTTGCCGTACGCGCATTTTTCTCACCTGCATCCATATGTGCATGTACAGCTTCCACTACAACAATGGCATCGTCCACCACAATACCAATGGCCAGAACCAGTGCAAAAAGAGTTAAAAGGTTAATTGAAAATCCGAAGATTAACAGGAAGAAGAAGGTTCCGATAATGGCCACCGGCACTGCAATGGCAGGTATAAGGGTTGCTCTGAAATTCTGTAAGAACAAAAACACTACAAAGAACACCAACACGAAAGCCTCTAATAAGGTATGCAATACCTTTTCAATAGATGCATCCAGAAACTGACTTACATCCATCTCAAAGTTGTATTTTAAACCTGGAGGAAAGAACTGTTCAGCATCTTTCATCACAGCCTTTACATCGTTGATTACATCCTGAGCATTGGATCCGGCAGTCTGACTGATACCAATCAATACAGCTGGATTACCATCGTTCTGGGTGTTAATAGAGTATGATAACGAACCGAGTTCCACATCGGCCACATCTTTCAACTTCAGTACCTGAGCATTACTCGAACGAATAATGATATTTTCAAATTCTTCCGAACTTTTTAAACGTCCGGTATATTTTAAGGCATACTGAAATGTTTGATTGCTGTTGGCTCCCAGCTCACCGGGTGCTGCTTCAATATTCTGATCCTGCAAAGCTCCGATAACTTCAGTTGGCGTCATTTTATAGGCAGCCAGTTTACCCGGATTTAACCAAACCCGCATGGAGTAGTCACGTCCACCCATTATATTGGCCTCACCTACCCCCGCAACACGCTTGATCTGCGGTAAAATATTTATGTTCGCATAGTTCTGAATAAATTCATCATCATAATCGTCATTCAAAGATGAAACAGCCAGGAACATAATACGACTACTTTGTCGTTTCTGAACAGTAACACCTACTCGTGTTACTTCAGCCGGTAATAATGAAGTTGCCTGTGACACTCTGTTTTGAACATTCACAGTGGCAATATCAGCATCAATACCTTGTTTGAAATATACATCAATGCGGGCTGAACCACCGTTAGATGCAGTTGATGTCATATAAGTCATCCCTTCCACACCATTAATTGATTCTTCCAAAGGAATAATCACACTGTTTAGAACAGCCTCGGCATTGGCTCCATTATAACTTGTAGAAACAGAAACCGTTGGAGGTGCAATATCGGGATATTGCTCAACAGGCAAAGTATATATACCAATCACTCCCAATACCACAAAAAGTATGGATATGACGGTTGAGAGAACAGGTCGTTCTATAAACGTTTTTAACATTCTATCTGATTTAGATTATTGAATCTGTATTTCCATTCCGTTTTTAAGTGTACTCACACCATCGGTCACGATCTGATCGCCACTTTCCAATCCACTCAATACAGCATAATACTGTCCATCGGGAGTTGATTTTACAGATATTACTTTTTGATTTACCTTATGATTATCGTACTTATACACCAACACTTTATCCTGCTGACTGAAAGTTGCTTTCTGAGGAATCAGGAATACATCTTTAATCGTTTTAGGTATAATCACCTGACCACTGGTACCGCTTCGTAAAATCCCATTTGGATTATCAAATACAGCTCTGAAATTAACCGAACCTGTATTCACATCAACCACACCTGAGATGGTTTCAATTCGTCCGGCCTGTTCATATTCTGTACCATCAGCCAACATTAGTTTCACAGATGGCATATTCTGTATTTTCTCAGCCTGAGTGTTACCATCCCAGCTTCTCATATACTCGAGCAATTCTTTCTCATTCATTGAGAAATAAGCTACTACATGCTTTGTATTAGCAACCGTTGTAAGTACACTCGAACTGTTAACTAAACTACCTAAGCGAAAAGGTAAGGTTCCTACAATACCATCAACCGGACTTTTCACTTTTGTCCAGCTTAACGAAGCTTTTGCGCTTTCATAAGCTGCTTTTGCAGAGCTGAAAGAATTCTCATATGACTCCAAAAGAACATCACTAATGATACCTTTTTCGGCCAATGGTCTCATTCGCTCAACATCTAAGCTGGCAGTATTATAGTTAGCTTCTGCAGTCTCCAGATTCTGTTCCGAAACAGGTGAGTTAATCTCAAATAATACTTGTCCTTTCTTCACGATAGAACCTTCATCTACATAAACTGCCTCAATAAAACCATCTATACGGGGTTTGATTTCAATGTCAATCTCACCCTTTAATACTGTTGGAAAAACCGTATGCAAATCAACATTACTGGCCACCATCTTCTGCACAGGATAGTTTTTTGCATTGGTTTGAGTATTACTTTGAGTTGGTTTCTGCTGACATGAAACCAGAATGAAAAACCCTATTATTCCAAGAGCTATTGTTTTCATTTTCATCTTGTTTATCTATTTGTTATATATTTATACGTGTATAGTTGTATTGGTCAATAGTATACTTTATCAACCTTTATTGTAAAAAATTTTAAAACCTAAAATTCTTCAGCTCTTGTTTTAACGTGATTAATTACTTTGTAGAAAGTATAGATCTCTTCATCGGTAAGTCCAACCATCAATTCTTTTGTTATTAATTGCTCCTCGGTATAAAACAAATCTGTTAAGTCAACCCCTTTCCCCGTGATATTAATAATATTGCGTCTCCTGTCATTTGGATCCGTTATCCTTACTATCAAACCGTCTTTTTCCAATACATCTACAATTCTCAGAACTAAAGATTTGTCTTTTTTCATAAATTCAGCAATATCCTGCTGCACTAATTGTTTTTGTTTGCTGTGTCTAACAATCATAAGCACAACCATCTGATCAAAAGTATAAGTAATACCCAATTCACTCATACGATTGGCCATCAATCGGGGAAAAATTCCCTTTAATCCTCCTAAGATCATTCCTAATGGTTGTATCTCCATTTTAGTACCTATTGATTTTGTTGCGCAAAGTAGCAAACAATAGTTGACTTTTACAACTGTTTATTTTATCATTTAATTTTAATTAACACTTTCTTATTCTTATTACTTTCACAAGCCACCCTACAAAACAATTTATTTCAGAGAATAATCTATTTCAAATCAAACAATTCAACAGAAATTCTTAGTGCCATAGCGGACAAAGAAAGCTCGTGACATAGCATACCTAATGTTTTAGATACTCTAAAAATTGTCATATCCGGGATACTAAATCACCAATAAGAATTAAGATTATCTTGCAAAAAAAATAATTTCAAGCTGATCTCAACCAAGGGTTTTCACCTTCTATGTGGTCTCTAAAGAAAATAAATCAAAGAGTTCAGCAGGTACTCTGGTTATCCTTTTGGTTTCCATATCCATCATACACCATTTGGTTAACGATTTCATCAGTAATTTTCCGGTTTCCTTATCTTTTACTTCAACAGCACGAAACGAATATGCTTTTTCAAACTTTTCAACATATGTTTCAATAGTGATCTGCTGACCTAGTAGTGCAGACGCCTTATATTCGATAAAATGTGAAGAAACAACCCAAAAATACTGTACATCATAACCCGTTCCCTTTGTTATCTTATACCAGTGAGCTTTTGAAATTTCCTGAATCCATTCAACATATTTAATATTGCTAACATGATTCAGTTCATCTATATCTGATTTTGTTACAGTATATTCTTCTATATAATGCTCTTTCATTCTTGTATATTTTATTCACAAAAATATCAAAATGAAATCAACATTAAAAAATCAGTTAACAGTTCTTTATTATTATCTGGTTAGACAATAAATCATTTTTTCTATTCCTTCAATTGGTCACCAGAAGCCAATTAAAAGCAGCTTTTTCAGTAGAGAATACCTTGACTTTAAAACCAAGTTTTTCATATACTTCATTAACAAAGATTATTGACGCTGCCACCGAATAAGGATCATCCACAATCAACGCTTGTTTTTTGCCTTTTATAATATGTTCTACAGCCTTTAAATACTCAATGATATGAGCCAGTTGCCTGGGTACTATATTAAATTTACCATGTCGATAATCTGATAAAAGATCATAACCCAATTGAGTAAACTCTTGCATAACAAGAAATTGTGCCCATGCTTCTTCTATATCTTCTGATTGAATGATTCCTGAATGTTTGTATCGTATGACTCTATGTTGATGATCAATATTGATTGAAAAACTCATAAGGATAGTAGTTTTGAAGGTTAGTGAATCTACTATACAAAATATCTATTTTCATTTTTAATGTCAATAAATACAGCAACAAATCAACATCATGTAATATATACCACCATATAAATTTACATTACCGGAATTCACTATAAATATCACATAAAACACTGAATTACTTCAACATAGACTTATCGGAGCCTTTTATTTAAAGACAAGAACAAACATTGATGACAATTTGATGACATCTTATGACAACAGATGACATGAATATGACCAAACGGTGTTATGACTGCCATACTTTAGCTGATGTAAATAATACATTATTAATCTAAAACAAAACGTCATGAAAAAGTTAGTATTAACATTAGTCGCAGCTTTAATGCTTGGTTCAGTATTTGGAGAATTATCAGCCAGAACTACCCCTGAGAAAGAAATGAAAAAATGTTGTCAAAAAGTAAAGAAAGAAGTTAGACAAGCATTAAGAGGTCCGTCTTTTGAATATCTTAAGCCCGATTGTCATGAAAAGGTAACAGTATATGTTGCTATTGACAAAGACAACAAACTAAAAGTAGTTAAAGTGAAAGGTCAAAACGAAACGTTAATTCAATATGTTGAAGAAACAATTAACAATGAAAAAATCAAGGCCAATCCTAAGTTATCTGGCAAGATGTTCATTCTGGATTTGAATTTTTATCATCGTCCAGCATGATGCTTCTAACTGTTTGTTAAGAAATCGCCATTTCTTATTTTGGGTAATAAACTCTAATTTAATGCGCACAAATCAAAAGCAATGCTAAAATTCATTTTACAATATCACACCCTGGTTGTTTGTTTTCTCCTTGGTATTTTGTTTGGACAAAACACATCAGCCCAAATCCTAACAAAAAAATATCATCTCGAAGGATACTGGAACTTCTCTGTGGGAGATCATATGGAATGGAAGAATCCATCTTTCGACGACAGTATGTGGGACAAAATAAAAACAGGACAATCATGGGAATCACAGGGATACAATGATTATAATGGTTATGCCTGGTACCGAAAAACTATTACCATCACATCAAAACCTCAACGCGATCTCACCCTTAAGATTGGTGCGATTGATGATGCCGACCAGGTTTATCTTAATGGTACATTAATTGGCAAAAAAGGAGGATTCCCTCCATTCCCAGAAACAGCCTATGACCAGGAACGAGAATATAAAATACCTCAACACCTTTGGAAAGAAGGCGAAAACACTCTGGCGATAAGAGTATATGATTTTTATAATGTTGGCGGAATACTTAGTCATCCTCTGGCAATCTATGAAGATATAACCGAAGACTATCTAACCCTTAACCTGGCAGGAGAATGGCATTTTAAAACCGGCAATAATAGTCAGTTTAAAGCACATGATTACAATCATTCTGACTGGGACAAAATTACCGTACCGGCACGATGGGAAGATCAGGGATGGCCTTATTTTGATGGTATAGCCTGGTACCGAAAAAGCTTCTATCTTCCATCCGGAACAAACAATTCAAACATGTACCTGATTTTGGGTAGGATTGATGATGAAGATGAAGTTTATTTGAATGGAACTAAGATTGGTGAAACCAAAAAAAACCATTCCGGTTGGAGTAGCAGCCCCTATCGACAATTACGAATTTACCATATACCCGATAATTTATTAGTAAGGAATAATCCAAACATCATAGCGGTTAAGGTTAAAGATGATCAGTTGGATGGAGGTATATATGAAGGACCTATTGGATTAGCTACCCAGGAACAAGCAGAGGATATCCGCACCATGTTCAAAGAATACAAAAGCGGCTGGGAAACTTTATTAGAATGGATATTTGATTAATCGAATCAATCAATAAAAAAATGAAGCAATTAATAATATATATAACCTTGATTTTCATCGGATTTAACAATCCATCCTGGGCTCAAAAAAGAGACCTTAAGATATATAATCCACTAAGAGGAACCTGGAAATTTAGTATTGGAGATAAACAGGAATGGATGAGTTATGATTTTGATGATTCAAACTGGGAAAACATTTATGTACCTGGCCCCTGGGAACAACAAGGCTTTAATGGATATGACGGTTACGCCTGGTACAGAACTTCATTTACTTTACCTGCCGGAGCCTCAGATAAAGAATTATGGCTCGATCTCGGATATATCGACGATATTGATGAATGTTATTTAAACGGTAAGCTCATTGGAAGCAGTGGCACATTCCCACCAGATTATCAAACAGCTTATAATGCCCACCGATTGTATTTATTGACACCTGAAGATTTAATGTTTAATACAAAGAATGTATTGGCCATTAGAGTTTATGATTCATATAACGAAGGTGGAATAATTTCCGGAAAAATAGGTATCTGGGAAAATCAATATCCTCTGGTTCCTGATATTAATCTGGCAGGCAGATGGAAATTTAAAACAGGCGATGAAAAATATTACAGTAAAATAGACCTCAATGAATCGGATTGGGATGAAATCTATGTTCCTTCCGCATGGGAAGATCAGGGCTATGAAAATTACGACGGCATTGGATGGTATCGCAAAACCATTACCATTCCTGAGGGATTATATACAGATTCACCTGTTCTGTTACTAGGGAAAATTGACGATGTTGATGAAGTTTATATCAATGATATTATGATTGGAAATACTGGAATGATTAACCCGTCTTATTTTGTTTATGGAGATGCATATGACGATTTGCGTGGTTATATAATTCCATTGGAGATAATCAAAAAAAGCAAGACAATAACCATCGCTGTAAGAGTATATGACGATCGGCTTACCGGAGGAATATATGAAGGTCCGATTGGATTGATTTCACAGGATAAGTATATCAAATACTGGTTAAAACAAAGAAAGGAACATTAATATTTGTCCCTTTCCAACTCGGTTTAATGATAAAGTCCTCTTACGAGGACTTTTTTTATTTATTGCTGTTTTTTGACTTGTTTAACAGTCATATTATAATCGGGAGTGAAATGTAAAATATATAATCCGCAATTATAATATCCGCCCCAATTTGAAATACGCTCAAAATTTAAAGTCGATTGCACACCAAACGGATGATGATTGGCAATACAGTATTCAAAATTCTTTCCGTAATCCTTTAGGGCACTAATAAAATAGTAAGTCAAATCAAATCCCCACAAGCTATATCTGCTCATATTTGCACTTACATTGGCATTCTGAAAGTAAGGAGAGATTGACATTGGTTCTGTTTTAAACCACCTTCGGTATTCTTCTATTATCTGACTACTTTGTTTATTCTCATAATCAACAAAATAATAACTAAACATGTGTCCGTTCAAAGCATGTATATCCTCTGGATTAATGGTCTGATATTTTAACCATTCAGGTAATCCCCACAAGGTAACATCAGCTTTTGTTTTACTTTGTGCTCCCTTGATAGTGGTAATAATCCTGTTTACCTGAGCTTCTTCAACAGAAGGTACGATTACAGTATTGCCTTTTTCTTTCGCGAACATCTTCTCCAGGCTGGCCAAATCGTCCTGTTTAAACTTATATTCAACAAAATCGGGTACTACACCTTTTTTAAAGCTTTCCCAATAGACCTTATTTCTAATCAGTTCACTCAACTTATTTTCATATTCCGATTTTGTATCTTCTGTTCTGATGACAACAATTCTTTTTCCTGCAGAAGCTACCAGAATCTGATCAGCCATAGCATCAAACAACAAAGTGTCGATTGGCATTACCTGAAACATATGAATATTATCAGCCAGCGTATTATTGTTCGTTGAAAACGGGTAAACCATTGGAATGGAATGCTCCTTGGAGAACTGCGAAACAAAAGGAAGTTGCTGCGGATAGGCAGGACCAATAATAAGGTTCATTGATTGCATCACGGGATTTGCAAGAATTGATTTAACCTTATTAGAATCCGGAGCAGTATCGTATACAAACATTTCCACATTCACACCTTGTTTCTTTATTTTATCAAGAGCAAGTAATGCCCCCTGATAAAACTCAACAAACACTTTTGAATACTTTGACACTACTTTCTCTTCACGCTCACGTTGAGTAACCACACCATCCTTATCTTCTTCAATTATATTGGCACGCATAGTTGCTTCCACATTAAACGGAAGCATCAGTGCTACTTTTAAAGTAGGTTTATCAAGAAAGTAATTGTAAGATTTACAATCCAGCTCAGTTAAATTAATAATCTCTTCCTTAGCACCTTCCATCTCTTTAGTTGAATCAACCTGTTGTTCGTAAACTGATTTAAACCAGTAACGATTAGGTACTTTTACAATATCGCCTTTCTTTAACCTTGCCAGATCCTGATCAGAATTCACTGTTTTCAGAATATCCATATCCACATTATATTCCCGCGAAATACCAAACAATGTTTCCTTGCGCTTAACCTTGTGATATGTAAAAAGATTATGATCCTCGCTCGTTTCAAGTTTTGAAGCCTTGATTGATGATTTTGGAATCCTTACCAAGTATCCCAATTTCAGATCGTTTGCATCAACTGAAGGATTAGCTTCAATTACATCATTGGGTTTGGCGTTATACTTTTGAGCAATACTATATATTGTTTCGCCCTGAGCAATGCTGTGATAGATATATAAATCATCCTCCAGCTTCTGTGATTCTTTAACAACTGCCTGTTGAGGCTGTTCTAGTTTTTTAGGTATTCTAATTGAACTACCTATTTCAAGTACTCCTGATTTAAGAGCCGGATTACTTTTTATTATTTCACCTATTGCAACATCATACTTTTTCGACAAAGCATACATGGTTTCCTTTGGCTGAACAACATGTAGAATATAGCTTTTCTCTTCAGAAACCTCCTTAGTCTCTTCCCTTGTGTGCTCTTTAGGTATTTTTATTATAGTACCATTGATTAAAGTTTTATCACTTCCCGGATTATTGTCATAAATAACTTTAAGCGGCACATCATATTTCTTGGAGATAAAATACACTGTTTGGCCCGGCTCAACCGTATGATAAATGTATGATGTTGATTGAATTTCCTGCTGCGTACTATTTCGACCTGAGATCACCGGAATTTTTATGAGCTGGCCCTCTTTTAAACCAAAAGCAGCTTCCGGATTGGCTTCCAAAAGTTCCTTCTGTGATACGCCATAATTAACACTTATCCGGTAAAGTCCTTCTGACTTTTTTACTTTATAGAGATAGTATACTTTACCTTCAATAACAATTTTTTCCATGCCATCGAATTGCTGTGCTTGTACAGTAAAAACGACAAACAGCATTGCAATGCATAGTTTTAAAACAGTATAATTGATTTGTTTCATGTTCATTTTTTCAAAGGTAATTTTATGAACTCATACTTTTAAACGACAACTTATGAAAAGTATTTCATTAAAATCACTTCATTTATCAAGCTTTCAAAAGTAAGAAAAGCCCACCATCCAACAAAACTATAATGACTACTTCGGTTGAAAGATAATCTTTCCTGACTCAAACAACAGAAAACCATCCTGCTTTTCCAAAGAACCTTCCACCGTAAAACCTTTTATCAAAGTAGACTTTCCCTTCAATACAATAGCCTCTACTTGTTTATCGGTTAATTGCTTACCACCCATTTCAAAAGGAATACGCACCTTACATCCATTTTTGAAATTATCGCAACCAAAAGCAGAATTTCCTTTAATAATTGTTCCGCTTTTACATGAAGGACAGGTCCACACCACTTCCTTTTCCTGCTCCAGTTCAAGAGTTGCATCTTTATTCAGAACCACAACTCCATCAACCTGATTATCATCTAAAGTAAATCCTTTGAGCGAACTCGTTTTTCCTTTCTGTATCAGTTGTGCAATTTGTTTATCGGTCAACTTCTTACCTAAAAACTCAAATGGTATAATGGTTTTACACCCATCTTTATATCTCGAACAGCCCCAGGCCGAATGTCCTTTTAACATGTTTCCTTCCTTGCAAACAGGACAAACCAGTTCTTTCTTCTCTTTTTTACTGGGCGTAGTTTTTTTATTCTCCTCGACTATTGCAGGCTCCTCAACCAAATCTAATTTACGGGCACTTCTGTCGTGCTTCACATCAAAAACGATATCAGAAACCATTTGCTTAAGCTCATTCATAAACTCAGCAGCATCATATTCTCCTTTTTCAATTTCCCGAAGCTTTTTCTCCCAAAGACCAGTTAGTTCTGCCGATTTCAACAGATCGTTACGAATGGTATCTATTAATTGCATTCCGGTTACTGTAGGATAAAGGTTTTTACGAACCTTTGAAATATACTTTCGTCGGAATAAGGTTTCAATGATGGCAGCACGAGTAGAAGGACGTCCAATACCATTCTCCTTCATAGCATCCCGTAATTCATCATCGTCCACCTGTTTACCAGCTGTTTCCATTGCACGTAAAAGGGTTGCTTCGGTATATGGTTTTGGAGGTTGTGTTTCTTTCTCCAACAATTCCGGCTCATGAGATCCTGACTCTCCAACAGTAAAGTCAGGCATTATCTCCGCATCCTTTTTTTCTCCTTCTTTATCCATGAAGACAACCCTCCACCCGGGCTCCAGTAACTGCTTACCTGTTGCTTTAAATTCAACCCCAGCAGCATTACCAATAACAACTGTATTAGACACAGTAGCATCCGGATAAAATGCAGCTATAAAACGCCGGGTTACTAATTCATACACCAGCTTTTCATCACGTCCCAGAGCATTCGCATAAACTCCGGTTGGAATGATTGCATGGTGATCCGTCACCTTTTTATCATCAAAAACCTTGTTCGACTTCTTTATTTTTCCCTTTAACAAGCGCTCAGTTAAATGTTGATGATCCTTTAATCCCTTTAAAATACCAGGAACCTTCGGATAAATATCATTACTAAGATAGGTTGTATCTACCCTTGGATAGGTTGTTACTTTCTTCTCGTATAACGATTGTATTGTTTTTAAGGTATCATCCGCTGAAAAACCAAATTTCTTGTTGCATTCCACCTGCAATGAAGTAAGATCAAATAAACGAGGAGGCGCCTCCTTCCCTTTTTTACGCGAAAAGTCTTTTATCACAAATTCTGAATCCTTTATTTTCTCCATAAAAGACTCACCTTCCTCTTTCTGCATAAACCGACCTTTTGTGGCCGAGAAAAGTACTTCCTTATATTTCGTTTTCAGCTCCCAATAAGGTTCGGGTTTAAAATCATCAATGGACTTCTGTCTTTCAACAATCAGTGCCAAAGTGGGTGTCTGTACTCTACCAATTGATAGCACCTGTCCTTGTTGACCATATTTCAATGTATATAAACGGGTTGCATTCATACCCAACAACCAGTCACCTATGGCTCTTGAACTTCCTGCTGCATATAAGTTTTTAAACTCTTCATTTAATCTGAGTTTTTCAAATCCTTCACGAATAGCTTCTTCTGTAAGTGATGAAATCCATAATCGTTTGATAGGGCACTTTGCTCCTGCTTTCAACAGAACCCATTGCTGAATCAGTTCTCCCTCCTGGCCGGCATCACCACAATTTACTATTTCAGTTGCAGTTCCAACCAGCTTTCTGATGGTATTGAATTGTTTTTCAATCCCTTTATCATCAATTAATTTAATACCAAAACGCGAGGGAATCATGGGTAGCGATCCAATGGTCCACCTTTTCCATTCAGGCAGGTAATCGTGCGGTTCCTTTAAGGTACATAAATGACCAAAAGTCCAGGTCACCTGATAGTTGTTTCCTTCATAATAACCATCACGTTTTGATTTAGCTCCTACAATCTGGGCAATTTCAAATGCTACGCTCGGCTTTTCTGCTACACAAACTATCATTTACTCTGTTAATAATATAGTTAACTAATATTACCATTAAAAAACAAAAACGGCTAGCGAAGATAACATTTCCTACTCTAAAAACAGGAATGAAACCCGAACGAGTTTTTAACAACAATACCAAACCTTAATAAATATGTTAACTATATTCCGAAATTTCATTCTCCTTTAAAACCAATGTAAAAATGTTGTTAATTCTTATTAGAATGTACAGAAAAAGTGGTGTTATATAAAAATAGTTTCTACATTTGTTTTAATTACATTTTTTAAGTTATGAGATCGTGTAATAATCTCGGTCTCAACAAATTTTTTTTTATGAATAAAGGTATTGTTAAATTCTTTAATGAATCAAAAGGTTATGGATTTATTAAAGATTCAGAATCAAACAAAGAGTACTTTGTACACGTAACCGGTTTAGTTGACGAAATTAAAGAGAATGATGAAGTTGTTTACGAACTTCAGGAAGGCCGCAAAGGATTGAACGCAGTAAATGTTAAATTAGCATAGATTTATCATTTTAGAGAATGCATTAAAAGCTGTTTCATAGGAAGCAGCTTTTTTTTGATCTGTATTTTATGACCGATCACATACCTATTTGCTGCATTTTTAATTAATTTGCTTTGAAATAAAAGATAAAAAAACCATGTCACAGGAAATACAACTTGCCAACGAATTAATAGATTTCATTCATCAGAGCCCAACGGCTTTTCATGTTATTGAACAGGCAAAAACCATACTTACAAAAGCGGGGTTTATAGAACTTCCAATGGGAGAAAGCTGGAAAATAAAAAAAGGCGGCAAATATTATACAACTAAAAATGATTCAGCGCTTTTCGCCTTTGAACTTGGAACAGCTCCGGTAGAAGAAAACGGATTGAAATTAATAAGTGCTCACAGTGATTCTCCTGGCTTCAGAGTTAAACCTAATCCGGAGATGCTGGCAGAAGGACGTTTTTTAAAGCTGAACACTGAGGTATACGGAGGACCAATTTTAAATACCTGGCTAGACAGACCTTTATCTCTTGCAGGAAGGGTTCTTATTAAGAGTAAAAATGCATTACAACCAACATCCAGATTGGTTGATTTCAGAAAACCACTATTGGTTATTCCAAATATGGCGATACATCTGAATCGATCGGTAAATGATGGTGTTGAGCTTAACAAACAAGTGGATATGCTTCCTCTTATGGCAAGTGTAAATAAAACATTTGAAAAAGATAATTACCTGGTAAAACTTATTGCCACTGAATTAAAGGTGAAACCTGAGGAAATTATCGATTTCGACTTGTTCTTGTATGAATTTGAAAAAGGTTGCCTGCTTGGTGCCAACCAGGAGTTTATTTCAAGTGGTAAGCTAGATGATCTGGCAATGGTTCATGCAGGATTAAAGGCAATATCAGGCAAAACCAGTAAAACATCTACCAATATCCTTTGCATTTTTGATAATGAAGAAGTTGGCAGCGTAACAAAACAAGGTGCCGGATCACCAGTACTAAGAAATATATTAGAACGAATAATGGAGAAGTTGGGTAAATCCCATGAAGATTACCAACGTACTATTTACAAATCATTCATGATTTCTGCCGACATGGCGCACTCTGTTCATCCAAACCATGCGGATAAACACGATCCTGTGCTACATCCAACAATTAACGGAGGTCCGGTTATTAAAATCCATGCCAATCAGAAGTACACCACTGATGGGGAAAGTTCAGCCATATTTGAAACTATTTGTGAGAAAGCCGAAGTACCATTTCAAAAGTTTGTGAATCGTTCTGATATGGTTGGAGGTTCAACATTGGGTAACATTTCAACAGGAAAACTGGATATCAGAACCGTTGACATTGGAAACCCAATGCTAGCCATGCATTCAGTACGCGAATTAGCTGGTGTAAAAGATCATACCTTCATCACAAAAGTTTTTGAAACTTTTTACAAAATATAGATATTAAATCCCTTATTACCAGCGGAATTCTCGAATGAGAATTCCGTTTTTTTTTAATAGCAAATGACTACTTTTCAATCTAATTAATTATAATTCATCCCAATACATCACCACAAAATCACCTCCAAAGTTTACCATCATTAACTATTCATATAATATTATGTTATTAATATTTAAAACTAATATTTGATTAAAGAAATATAATGAGTCATTGATTTTCAATATCGAGCAATTAAAAAAATTAGAAACTTTTTCATCGAACCTATCTTACTACTAAACAATACATTAAAATTTTCATTGTGAAAAAAATAATATTTTTTTCACTTTTCAGTGTTACGATAAAGCCTTTTTGCAATTAACTATTGTAAGCTGGCATAAAAATTAGGTGTGCACCCTAAATAGTAATCTATGGCAAGGGACTATATTGTATTGGAATGTGATCTGAAAGTTCTAAAACTTGCAATTGATGATATATATTATATAAATCATCAAAATGGGCTTACTACGTTTGTATTGAACCAAAACAATAAGATTTGCCATAAAAGCCTTATAGAACTTGAAAATTTACTTCCCTCAAATTTCATCCGGATTAATCGTAATTGTATTGTAAACCACCTTGCCATAACTGAGATCAACAAAAAAGACAGACGGATTTCATTAATTAACAAAGAGCACTTAATTGTTTCACACCGCAACATCAAATCAATTACTGAAGCAATCAGAACAATGGCCATCAACGCTTAATCCGGATTAAGATACACTTAACCACTTATTATTTACGCTCACCTTTTTTTAATCATTTCAATCAGGTTTTATATATTATAATATATATTTTAGCTAATACATTTTAGATTTATATTTTAAGTGACCGGCATTATATGTCATTATCCCCACAACCGTCTGTATCCCTTACACAAACTTCACTCCTCAGCAGACGGTTGTTTTTTCATAAAAAATGTTAGAGACAAGGAATATTATAGTAGATTAAAAGGAAAGTTCATACATTTAGGCTATTCAACAAAAAATTAAAACCTAAACTATGTCGAACAAGCAAGGTTTTGGGACAGCCCCCGTATTTTTTACGGCAATATCCACCATTTTAGGAGCAATTCTTTTTCTTCGATTTGGATATGCTGTAGGTACAACAGGATTATTTGGAGGAATTTTAATTATCATATTAGGGCATTTAATTACTATACCAACAGCCCTGGCTATTAGTGAAATTGCAACTAACCAACGCGTTGAAGGTGGTGGTGAATATTTTATTATTTCGCGTTCGTTTGGATTAAATATTGGCGCAACCATTGGTATGGCTTTATTTATGTCGCAAGCCATTAGTGTTGCTTTTTATGTAATTGCCTTTACCGAAACTTTTGAACCTTTTTTCGAATGGTGGAGTCAAAATTATGGTTGGGAAT
The DNA here is from genome assembly GCF_963674565.1 of uncultured Carboxylicivirga sp. Classification (NCBI taxonomy): domain Bacteria; kingdom Pseudomonadati; phylum Bacteroidota; class Bacteroidia; order Marinilabiliales; family Marinilabiliaceae; genus Carboxylicivirga; species uncultured Carboxylicivirga sp. The sequence goes on along the minus strand of NZ_OY771430.1, from coordinate 576,038 downwards.
TACCTAGGCAAGCCATCAGTTTACCGGTAATGGCCCTGCTGGCATGGCTCATTCTAAAGAAAGGAGCTAACATGGGAGTTAAAGCTCTTTATGTTGTCGTAGTTCTTTTGGCCATTTCATTAGTTGCATTTTTTATAGGTTCTCCTTCTGAAGCTGAAGCCGCTTCAATTGGGACTCAAAACATTGGCTTTTTCAACAGTAAGGATTTCTTTAGTGTTTTTGCCATTTGTTTCCCTGCCTTTACAGGGATGACAGCTGGTGTTGGGCTAAGTGGTGATTTGAAAAATCCGGGTAAAAGCATTCCGAAAGGAACTATGTATGCCACCATTGCAGGTATGATATTTTATCTGGCTGTTGTTTACAAACTGGCTGTATCAGTGCCACAGGAAGACTTGTTACAATATCAGTTGGTAATGAAAAACATAGCTATTGGAGGATTCATACTTATTCCAATTGGTTTGGCTGCTTCAACATTATCATCAGCTCTGGGCTCAATTTTAGTGGCTCCCCGTACCCTTCAGGCATTGGCTGGCGACCGTTCTTTTCCTACTGCAAAAGTCAATTTATTCCTAGCTAAAGGTAAAGGCGCTGCACGCGAACCCGTAAATGCCTCTTTTGTGGCAATTGCCATAGCTTTTATTTTTGTAGCTTTAGGAAGTGTTGATTTTGTTGCAGAAATCATCTCAATGTTCTTTATGATAACATACGGTTCATTGTGCCTGATTTCATTTCTGAATCATTTTGGATCTGCCCCATCTTATCGTCCGCGCTTTCGATCAAAGTGGTATATAAGTCTGGCAGGATTCCTGCTATCAGTATGGATGATGTTTCAAATTAATGCGCTATACACTATTCTTGCATATATCTTTATTACTATTCTTTACCTGTACATTAACAGCTATCATAAAAACCGTAAAGGCTTCGAAGCTATTTTCAAAGAAGCTATTTTCCAGGTCAATAGAAAACTTCAGGTATACATGCAACGGAATAAAGGTAAAAATGAGAAGGATGAATGGCGACCGGCAGCACTATGTATTTCATCGCATTCTTTTGAGCGTGATAAGATTTTTAGACTGATGAACTGGATATCTTATAAGCATGGATTTGGTACGTATTTCCATTATATCGAAGGTTACTTCTCCAGAAAAAGCTTCACTGAAGCCAAAGACGAATTGAATCGCCTGATCAGTATTCAAAGCGATGATGATAACTCAGTGTATATAGACACCATGATTTCTCCATCTTACACAACTGCTATTGCACAAGCAATTCAGTCACCCAGTATTTCGGGTATGGAAAATAACATGGTAGTGTTTGAATATGATAAGCATTCTCCTGAAGAGCTTGGCCGTATTATTGAGAACATCAATCTGACCCGTGCCGGGGCTTATGATGTATGTGTATTCGGGCAGTCGGGTAAAACCATCAAATACAGAAACGGTATTCATGTTTGGATCCGTCCTATTGACCACACTAACGCCAACCTGATGATTCTTTTGGGGTATATCATTCTTTCTCATCCCGATTGGAAAAAGGGTCATATAAAGATACACAGCATGTGTCCTAAAGAGCGCATGGAAGAAACCCGCCAGGAATTACAGGAACTGGTTCAGGATGGCAGATTGCCAATTACTCTTTCAAACATTGAGATTTTACCCGTTGAAGAAAATGTTGCCGTAAAAACACTCATTAATAAACACTCTGCCGATGCCGGCTTAACGATTGTTGGCTTCCGCGAGGAACAGTTGAAACATGCGCACAGTGAAGTATTTGAAGGATATGATGAACTGGGTGATATCTTATTTGTCAATTCACAGGAAGAAAAAGTAATTTCTTAAAGAATTCTTTTAAAAATGGACGAAAATCAAATGTCGGAACACGACAAGGTATTTTTTAACGATGGATTAAATCTGGCTAATGATTCATTGAGTAACAATACAGATAAAAAAACAATACTTCATGTGACGCGCCAGGCTCAGGATGCTGTTGATGGTTTAATAGATGCATTGGGTAACGAAGCAAAACGTCAGAATATTCCGGTTGATTGCAAAAAAGGATGCAGCTGGTGTTGTCATCAACCCATATTTGCTACCTCACACGAAATGATGTTTGTTTGGGAATTTATCAAACTGAACTTTAAAGAAGTGGATCAGAAAAGGATTCTTCAGCAAGCTTTCAACAACTACCAGAAAAGAGGCAGAATGAATGATAAAGAATTGCTTGCATCAAAAATGCCTTGTCCTTTATTGCAAAATGGAGTATGTAGTGTTTACCCTGCTCGTCCGATTACCTGCCGTATATATCTATCAATGTCAGCAGAAAGTTGCAAAACATTTTACGATGAGCCGAATAAAGAAAACAGCTATCCTCAACTCTTTGAATTCCCTTTACAAGCCGGCAGAATGCTGAATGAAGGCATCAACAAAGGTCTTCATAAAAAAGATATCAAAAACAGGGAGATGCTAATTGAAGAAGGTCTTTTGCTTGCCCATAACAATGGTGAGCCCGATGTAAATAATATCAATGAGATGCCCTTATTTGTTGAACCCGGTTAATCCTTTTACCTAAATATTAAACCCTAACCATATGAAAAATCCTGATAAACATTTTATTTTAAGAACTTCTGCAATGGTCACGCTTTTAATAACCATTGCTCTGTCTTCATATTTATTCTACTTTGTTTTAATATTTAATGATACATGTGCAGGTAAAGTTTATGGCGATCACCTTAGCATTGGTGGTAAATATAAAATACACTCACTAAAATATTACTACCAGCACAAAGGTAATACGTACTTCGATAGCAGAGATGAAGTTATGTTAGATCAATTAAGGGTTGGCGACTCAATAACTGTTAATGCTTTGAGTTTTTACCCAAACAAACACCGAATCACAGAGATAAACCGAGATTTATCCAAATCGAAACGATACAATCCTGAAGATGGTTTTGACACAGAATATCACATGGATATCAATCGCTTTGAAGATTATTACGGACCTAATAACCAAGAATTCACAAGTAAAGACGGAAACAGGTTTTATTACTCTGCTAATGAAGTCGCCCCATCTCACGAAAAAGTCGCTGAAATTCTTGATAAAATAAAATTCAACCAAGGCAGCCTAATTGAAAACTCAATTATTCGTCACAATAAGGATTCATTAATTGTTAAGCAGATCTACTTCTATCTCAATGATTTTTCACTTGATTCAGAACCCATAAAAGTCTTAAAGAAAGAATTTTCAAATGTATTTCCAGATCAGGTTATTGTATGCTCGGTTTTGGACAAATCAAATGCAAAACATGAACGTTTTTTGAAATAAATCACAAAAAAACGCTGCCTCAACAATAAAGCAGCGTTTTGTTAATATAATATCTTAAATTATTCCTTTAAATCATACCCTAAGTCCTCTCCCTTTTTGACTGCCGGTATTCCATCCTGCATCCAAACAGGCATTGGTTCACCTTTTAGGTAATGATCAAAGAACTGCATCATCCGGCGACTTAGGTCTTTTGAATTGGCCCTACGGGTAAGGTTATGATCTTCGTTATTATAAACCAATAACCAGGCCGGCTTATCCAGGCGGCGTAAAGCCATAAAATACTCAATCCCCTGATACCAAGGCACTGCTCCGTCATTATCGTTGTGCATCATTAATAAAGGAGTTTCAACCTGAGGTGCAAAAAACACAGGAGAATTCTCAATGTATTTATTCATCTTTTCCCAAAGAGTACCACCTATACGGCTTTGCGTGTGTTCATACTGGAACATACGGCTCATACCTGTTCCCCAACGAATACCACCATATGCACTGGTCATATTACTAACCGGTGCACCGGCCATACCGGCTTTAAACAGATTAGTTCGTGTAACCAGATAGGCCACCTGATAACCTCCCCAACTCTGCCCCTGGATACCCATATGTTCACGATCGATGAAATCAAAACGATCAGCCATAGCCAAACTACCACTCACAATTGCTTCGTAAGCACATAACCCCGGATCGCCATCACGATAATAAATATCAGGAACAAATATGACATAACCATTGGAAGCATAAAACGACCAGTTAACGGTTGACCTGCTTGGTGCCGGACGATAATAACTGTGCATCCGATCTGATGATCGCTCATAAAAATAGGAGATCATTGGATACTTTTTATTCTTATCCATATTCTCAGGAGTGACTAATAATCCCTGATGGGTTAATCCATCAGATGCAACCCATTCAACTAACTGAATATCTCCCCAACGGTATTCCTTTTGCTGCGGATTAGTGTTAGAGATAACTTTTTCGTTAGTAAACGATGCATCACTCAATCGTAATTCAGGATAATGCTTAAAAGTTGATTTACTCCAAACAAATACATCAGCATTTTTTGCCTTAAGGGGATTGTAAATATTATAATCACCCAGAATTACTTTTTCTAATTTACCTTTGATCAGCTTGTAATACCCACTTTGCTTATTAACATCATTAAAAGCATTTAACAGTAATTCGTTTTTCAAATCAATATAATCTTCATCAGAGTCAAGCTTAATATATCGGAAAGCTGTATTGTTATTACGTCCTTCACCTGAAGTCAAACAAACAGGTGCCTTTTTACCTGATAAATCGAGTTGCCATATATCGTAACGATCATAAACCAATACACTTTTATTATCTGAAGCAAATTCTACAATTCCATAAGTACCTGCATCGCTCGGAGTATCATGCAATTCATCAACCCAGGAAACAGAAACCCCCTTACTAATATTGGTTTTGGCGTTTGTTTCAGTATTAATTGAATAATAAGCACTATCAACAGGCTCATAAAAAACCAACCACTTACCTGATTCTGATATAGATGAACGACCATTTACCTCTTTCTGAAGCAACTTCTTTTTGCCTGTCAACAAATCAACTTTATAAATATCGTTCGACCATTTGCCACTCCACGATTGTGCTCTTTGGTATGCAGTATCCACAAAACTAAATCCGATGTTCAGATTACCTTTATCTGGAACATTTACAGACCGAAATTCTTCTGATTCCAACGCTACTATCTTTCCTTCTTTGATATGGTAAACACATTTATAGGCCGGATCTTTATCTCTTTTCAGGTTCTTTTTTTGCATTGGCTGTATCTCTTTATCCTGCCAATTCCAGATGTCAACATGAACTTTCTCATCTTCTGTTAAAGTATCCTTTGGCTCTTCCTTTGGTCTCATTCCAACGCCAAAATACAATTTACTTCCATCTCGAGAAAAGTTCAAATTACCTTTTGATAACGCTGAATAATCCGAAGATAATGAAGGATGTATGGTATCCATTACCATGACTGGAACATCCATCTTATTATTGAAATGATATAATCGATCTACCATTACTTTTGTTGTATCATCACTAAAAAGAAAAGCACATTGAGTAGCTTTATAATCCGAAGCTATCTTACTTATTTTACCTATCTTATTAAATATAGTGTCTACAATAAAACTCTCTGAAGAAAAATGCAATACCTTCGAAACCTCAGTTGTATCGCCAACACTTTGAACGATGAAAGCACCTGAGCCATCGTCAGCAATATCATAAAATGAAACTTTTTCGATATATAAACTATCCTTTGTTGAAGGACGGTAAAAAATTAAAGGCTTACCCTCTGATTTAAACTTTTTCTTCTTATCCTTTTTTTCTCTCTTGTCTTCTTTTTTAGAAGTCTCAGATTTCTCTTCTTTCGACTTTTCTATCTCGGACACTTCTGCTGTTTCTTCTTCCACCTGAGCAGTATCTTTAGGCTCTTCTTTTTTATCAATTTCTTTTTCTAACATATAAGCCAACCAATCACCACCATCTTTAGGCAAACTCCACGATTTAAGGTTGGCCACTTTAGTTGTCACACCAGAACTGATATCTTTAATAAATAAAGAATCCTTCGGAAATTTATCTTTCTTTGCTTTATCAATCTTCAGTGTTCGAACTGTATCAGCTTGTGGTTCCACTTTAAAAGCCAGAAAACTGTTATCAAAGTCAAACTTTGGGGACTTGCCACGATGTACCGAGTCTAGTTGCTCAGTTTCGACATTGTAGAAATACAAATATGAATCACCTTCCTGAGGTGAAATCACAAATGAAACATACTTTCCATCATTAGAAATAACGTGACCTCTGTCAATTGATTTCCATGAATCATAGACAGTGTAGTCTAATTTCTTCTTCTCTTGCGAAGATAAAGAAGAGGCTATGAAAAGTGACACTAATGTCACTAACATTAATTTGTTAAGATTACTGTGCATGAGGTTATTTTTAAGCCTCAATATAGCAAATGATATTTAGAGTTGCCAATTTATAGGAATATGGTATAATTCAACAATATGAGCCTAAGCTCATGAAATGGAAAAATTGATTGAGAATAATGCTTATAATCAAATACAAAAGCCTGCCTACCCTTTGGTAAACAGGCTTTGATAATTAAATCTAAAATCTATCTCACAGTAAAGCCACTGTCTGTTTAAAAAACCGGGAGAACAATAACATATGCAAAAATTAGTAATATCAGTTAATCTACTTTTTCCAATGTCCTCCCGGATCTATTTATAATTCAAAGGATGATTTTAAGCCATCAGTTGAGTTGCTTCCAACCATCACATCAAACTTTCCGGGTTCAAATAAAAACTCTCCTGTCCCATTGTAGAACCCAAGTTCCTTCTTTTTCAATGTAAAATTCACTTCTGCTGTCTCGCCAGCTTTAATCATAACCTTGCTAAAACCTTTCAATTCTTTGACCGGGCGTACAATACTTGCTACTTTATCATGAATATATAATTGAACAACTTCTTCACCATCAACATCCCCGGTATTTTGAACTGTTACACTAATCTCTACATCTTCTGGTCCGGTTACATTTACCTTTAAATTAGAATAATCAAAAGTTGAATAGCTCAACCCATAACCAAACGGATATAAAGGCTCGTGTGCCTGATCCATATAATGAGGCCAGAAAATTGCACTTCCTTCACGTGCAGGACGACCTGAATTAAATTGGTTGTAATAAACCGGGATATGTGCTACATTTCTTGGGAAAGTCATAGGTAATTTGCCTGAAGGATTGTAATCGCCAAATAACACCTGTGCGATAGCTTTTCCACTTTGAGTACCCAGTTGCCAGGCTTCGACAATAGCTGGTAAATTCTCGTCAGCCCAGTTAATTGTTAAAGGACGACCATTCATCAGCACTAAAACGATATTTTGGTTCACTTTGTATACTTCTTCCAGTAACTCCTGCTGAAGTCCTGGTAAATTTAAATCTGATCGAGAACGTGCCTCTCCGCTGTGCAATCCATGTTCACCTAATACCATAACTACCACATCAGATTTCTTTGCCAACTTAACAGCCTCTTTTATTCCACTTTTATCAGTTGTATTCACCTCTAATTCAATCGGGAAAGCAGTTGGTCCGGTTACCAGTTTCACTCCTTCAGCAAATGATACTTCTGCACCATATTCCTGCATACCTTCCAATACTGATACGGCAGTATTGCTTTCACCTGCCATACGCCAGTTACCCAGCGGACTATCTTTATCATCAGCAAGATCACCAATCAAAGCAATTTTTTTCTGACTTTTTGATAAGGGTAATAAATCGTTTTCATTCTTTAATAATACAATCGACTTTTTAGCCATATCCAAAGCTGCAGCCATATGATCGGGATGATAGATCATTTCCTTTTCACGCTCTTCATCACAATATTTGTAAGGATCATCGAAAAGACCTAATTCAAATTTGACACGCAAAATACGACTTACCGCATCATCAACGACTGATTCTTTTACTTTACCTGAATTTACAAGATTCACCAGATGTTTAACAAAAGAATATGATTCCATATCCATATCCGAACCAGCATTAGCAGCTAACTCAGCCACCTGTTCCAAATCTTTAGCATAACCATGAGCAATCATTTCTGCACCGCTACTCCAGTCAGATATAACAAAACCATCAAAGCCCCACTCTCCTTTAAGAATATCGCGAAGTAGAAAATTACTGGCTGTTGAAGGTATCCCGTTAATGATATTAAACGAATTCATAAATGTTCTGACATTCGCTTCTTCAACCGCTGCTTTAAAAGGTGGTAGTACAACATTGTATAAGGTTGCTGTTCCTATATCCACTGTATTATAATCTCTTCCGCCTTCAACGAAGCCATAAGCGGCAAAATGCTTGGCACAAGCAGCCAAAGTATTAACAGCACTCAAATCGTCGCCTTGAAAACCTCTTACTCTTGCAACTCCAATTTTACTACCCAAATAAGTATCTTCACCTGCTCCTTCCATAACACGTCCCCAGCGAGGATCGCGTGAAATATCAACCATAGGTGCAAATGTCCAGTTTAGACCTTCGGCAGTTGCTTCAACAGCAGCAATTCTTGCAGATTTCTCAATGGCTTCCAGATCCCAGCTTGCAGCTTCTGCCAATGGAATAGGCGAAAGCGTTTTATGACCATGTATAACATCAAATCCAAAGATCATGGGTATGCCTAATCGCGAACTATCAATAGCTAACTGCTGCATCTTACGAACTTCGGATACACCTCGAACATTTAACATTGAGCCAACCAAACCACTTTTAATATGATCGTATTTGTTTTTGGCATCACCATCTGCAGGTGCAGGACCGGTTATATCATAAAAACCAGTATACTGGTTCATCTGACCCACTTTTTCTTCCAAAGTCATTTGGCTTAACAGGTCTTTTACCTTTTGATCAATATCATTGGTTGGTTTTTGTGATGGCTGACAAGCTACCAACAACGTCAAAACAAAAACACCGAATAATACACTTCTAGTCATAGTTTTACTATTTTCAATTTATCTTATTTCAATTGATATACACGAACATAATCAACTACCATCTGACATGGAAAGATGCTGTCATCCACACCATGTTTACCGCCCCAGCCACCACCGACTGCCACATTAAGTAAAAGATGAAAGCGCTTATCGTAGGGCCATTCTGCATAGGTTTTACCTTCATTTTTGAATGTAAATACCTTATTTTCATCCAAATAAAAATCAATTTTTTTTGGTGTCCATTCTATTCCATATACATGAAAAACATGCTCTGCATCAGGTTCATAAACCGCCTGAGATTTTTGTGTTCCTATTCCATGGTTATAAGACTCCGTATGAACCGTAAAATAAACTGAATCAGGCTCATACCCCACATGCTCCATAATATCAATCTCTCCGCTTTCGGGCCATCCTCCATACTCCCAGTCTGTAGGTAACATCCAAATAGCTGGCCATATTCCTTTCCCTCCAGGTAGTTTAGCCTTCACTTCAATTTTACCATACAACCAATCGCCCTTTCCTTTAGAGATCAATCGAGCTGACGTATATGGTTTGGAAATACTATCTTCTTTAACTGCAGTAATAAATAATTTACCATTTAAAACCTCAGCATTATTGATATCAGCACTTGTATAAGTTTGTAATTCATTATTACCCCATCCCCATGCATTACCTTCGATATCATAACTCCATTTAGTTGAATCCGGTAAGCCGGAATATTCAAATTCATCACTCCATACCAATTGGTAACTACCGTTATTATTGCACGAATGCAACAATCCTGATAAAACAAACAGTACTAATATTGATATTTGAAAAACTATTTTCCCCTTCATAATTCAAATGTTATGATGATATATATATACTAACCATATTAATCTTGTACATATTGATATACTCTTACATAATCAACTTCCATGGTAGCTGGAAAGATGCTGTCATCAACTCCCATAACACCACCATAATTACCACCAACAGCCATATTAAGAAGAATATAGAACGGATCATCAAAAGGCCAATTCGATTTATTATACTCAGTTGGTCTGTTGTAGGTAAGAAATACATTATCTACATCGTCCCTATAGAATTTAAGCCACCTTTTAGTCCACAATAAACCATATACATGAAACTCCTCTTCTGCTGTTTCAAGGGTTACATGTCCTGATCCAATAGGATTACCCGCTGCATGATTGTTACTCTCCGTATGAATTGAACATGAAACATGATTTGGATCAAAACTCACATACTCCATAATATCCAATTCACCACATAAAGGCCAACCCGTTCCATTCTGAATACTTCTACCAAGCATCCAAATAGCAGGCCAGATACCCGGTCCTTTATCTTCAGGCATTTTCGCACGAATCTCAAATTTACCATAGGTAAAATCCTGCGTACTATTTAAACGAGATGAAGTATAATCCCCAACTTGTTGACCATCTCTGATTAACTTTGCTGTAATAGATAACAATCCATTATCAACGGAAGCATTCTCTCCTGAAGTATAATTTTGCCACTCATTGTTTCCCCATCCATGCATTCCAGTCTCATGAACCCATTTATTTTCATCAACAGTGGTTCCATCAAACTCATCAGACCATACTAATTCAAATTGATTAAAGTATTCCGGATCATCTTGTGTAATCGTAAAACTTTGTTCCACTGATTTTGAATATTCACCTTGCCCGACTTCCAAAACGATGTCATATTTTCCGGCTAAAGGAAAATATGCTTCCACCTCTGAGTTGGCAGAATTTAATTCCTCACCTTCAACAATCCACTTAACATTATCATAAGTCCCTTCAGTAGTATTAACCAGAATAACCTTATTGTCAGAACCTTCCTTAAGATTTACTGTAAAAGAAGGACTAAACACATCCTGATCAACCACAATATTTTTTACAATGGTTTTATTATCAGTCAAATCACTTTCACTTCCCCAGATCGTCATCTCCACCTCATATTCACCTTTTTCAGGATAAAAAACTTCCATGGTTTGACCTTCTGATACTGGAATACGGTTTGTTCTTTCACCGTTTCCAAATATCCACCTTATATAATATTGCTCTCCAACAGTAGTATTGGTAAAAATTATTGTATTACCTAATGTAGAGTGATTTGAATATTCAAATTCAGGTTCATAGGATGGTTTATTATCTTCTTTCTCACAGGCTGATAAAAAAATCAGAAAGAGAAATATAAATCCACTTAACTTTACAATCCAACTGAAATATTTTGAGTCTGTTCTTGTCATTATCATATTAAATAAGCATTTATTACATTGGTGAAATACAAAACGATTGCATGTTGCTTCCACCTTTGGTGATATATAAGCGTAACTGTAAAGTACCCTTTGATAATCTTAAATTTTCAGTTTTACTTATTTCCCACTTCACTTCTTTATTAGTTGATCCAGTAGGTATTATATCACTAATTACTTTGTCATTTGATTTTAAAACCAATTCGCCTTTATTACCTGATGACTTTAGTTTGAATTGATACAATCCATCCTCCGGAATTGTCAATGTATATTGCAGCCACTCACCATCTTCAGTCCATCCTACATAATAGGTTTCATCTTCTTGTCCAATATCGACACCATCATTTCGATATTTATTGCCGTTATTCCATGGAATCCATTTTACTTCTCCCTGATGAATATTTTGAGAAACCACATCATGATAGGCATATCCCTCATTACCTAAATCAAAATCGGCACACTGAATCCATGTGTTAATCTCATGATCTAAGAATGGTTTTGTAAGTTCTGGTTTACCATTATGCATCATTGCAAATATCACATCTTTGCCAACAATGCAATTCTCCACCTTTTGGGCTTTGGCATAATCCATTACTGCATTATATGTCTGCTCAGAATTCATTGGAACCTGCCCATCTCCCCATGAACTTAAAAGATCTTTATAACTTTGTGGGGTAATAACTCTAAATACATTATTAAGTCTGCTTTTTTTAACAGGCCACCATGACCAACCAATATTATTTGATTCGAATAAATCAATAGCATCTGAAAACCATTGATTGGAATTCTCTCCGGATTCGCTCATCCAAATTGGCAGATTATATTTTGCTCTCATTTCGAGCCAGGATGAAATAGCGCCCTGATCATTGCTATTCCAGTATTTATGAAAGGTTAATGCTATATTGTTATCGGATATTGTCAGTTCATGATTCTCAATACCATTATAATTGTTTCCCCAACAATTACCTGAAATAAAAATAAGGTGATTATTGTCTATTGTCCGTATTGCTTCTATTAGCTTCAGATGCATATCCCATAATGCCTTATTATCTGAGCAATTACATCCATTTTGAGTTCCTGTACCATCTACATTCCAGTTAGGTTCATTGATTAATTCATATCCTCCCACCCAGGATTCATTCTTATATCTTTTTGCAATTTCTTTCCAAAGTGCAATTAATTTCTTTTGGTTGTCTTCACTTTCCCATAAAGACGGTAGTTCCGGATTGTAATCATTTATATTGGCATCTTTTCCTTGACCTCCGGGAGTTCCATGCATATCAAAAATAACATACATTTCGTTAGCCTTGCACCATTTCACTAAACTATCGAGAATCTCAAATCCCTTTGGCAACCAGGTATTCTGAAGTTCTCCATTTGAGCTTCTTTTTTCTTTTTCAACAGGTAGGGTAAACCATTTATAATGAAGAGCTGGTCGTATTGCATTGAACCCCCAACTTTTCATTGAATCTAAATCAGCCTTAGTAAACTGATTATTCAACCAATAAGTATAAAACTCTTCTGTTTTTTGTTCACCAATAATGGAAGAAAGCTTCTTTCTAAATTGAGTATGTGTATTAACATTTACTTCGGTTGACTGCATCATATAACCTTCCTGAATCATCCAGTTACCAGTTCCAATGCTTCGTAACAGAAAAGGGCCATTATCATTCACAATCTCCTGTCCGTTTCTTTTCAAGTAACCCTGTGCAGATGAATATTGGCTATAACCAATGAATAAAATCAGAGAAATGAAGAAGGTTTTTATGCTCATTTTATCTTTCAATAGGATAATACAATTCCATTATGCCGAATTGACATTCAATAAAATTCAATAAATCTATTTGTGATAATTTAAAAAGGCTGTTTAAAGTTAGGTTATGTATTCCCGGGAAATCCCGGAAATACAAATAACCTAAGTTTAATTGTCAACTTAATGACGTGTATATGAAAAAAAGATTCTTAATTCTGCGGAACAAATACCCAAGTCCAACCTGTTCCCCAAGCAGCATTAGGCACAAATAAAACCATCTTTTCAGCTGTTAGTTCTACGATATTGAAAACACCAGCGTTTCCTCCACCGTCCATTGAACCTAAAAGATTTGCCGGACCTTGAATGGTTAGTTTTGTATAATCTCCATTAAACTTAAAAGTACTACCTGTTACTGGATCTCCAGCCGCATCAGCATAATAAGTGTAATTGGCATTACCGGCCAAATCAAAAAACATTTTACCAGCTGCATCTCCCGGAGGGCAGCAATCTCCTGCTGCATTCCACCATATTCCCCAAGGATTGCTTGGGTCTGACATAAACCACCACAAACCTCCATCAGAAGATGGTCCTCCATCAAATACCCAGGTTTTACCTTCCAAATTATCACCTACCAGCATATAATAAGCATCAGGTAATGGTTCATCTAATTGAGTAATCTCTACAGAAACAGTTTTTTCAACATACTCTTTTTCAGAAGGAGTACCATCCGACATGTACGGAGTAGTAACATGATAGGTAAACTCATGAGTTCCTGTGAAAGGGAAAATAACTTCAACCCTGTCTGTATATTTTTTATCAATAATATAATCCCAATAACCTGTTACTCCGGGAGTGTTCATTTGAATTGATAACTTATTGCCTCCATTTGTAGCCTGTACTACATCAAGTTCAATTTTATCAGGATTAAAGCTGTTTGATAAAGTCTCCCTATCTTCTATTGGTTCACAGGCAGACATCATAAGCAAAATGCCCGCTATTATAGCTCCAAATATATTTTTATATTTCATTTCAGTAATTTTAAATTTTGTAATTGAATTACCAACCAGGGTTTTGATTATAAACACCATTCGACAAGCGAACTTCAGACTCAGGCAAAGGCAATAAACCTTTTGTCTCAGGACGATATGAAACACTGTATACTTCTTCTGTACCTGAATTATTTACTGTAATATCAAAATTAAAGAAGTTATTATTTGTCTCAACATCTCCCCAACGTACCAAATCAAACCATCTTAAACCTTCAAAAGCAAACTCATGTAATCTTTCATCTTTCAAATTCTCAATTGAATATCCAACAGATTCAAGACCAACACGAGCACGAACAGCATTAATCCCATCTGCAGTTCCTGTTAATTCCGAATGCATTAATAATACATCTGCAAAACGTAAATAATAAAAATCCTGAGCAGCCCAAAGTTGCATTGGATCACCATTATTCATATTAAATAAGTAGTAGAACATACCTTTTACACCATCAGGACCTCCATGTTGTAATGTAGTATATTTCGCATTCATTAATCCTGTATTATGATCTCCTTTACCAATATTCCAGCCAGATAAGCCCATATTAGGGTCCTTCTCATTAAGGTTAAGAACAGAACCTGATTTTCTTGGATCTTCATCAGCCCATAAATCATAGAAGCCAGAATGAACAGGACCCCATCCCCAACCTTGTCCAAAAGGCACTAAAGAATGGTCGCGAATACCAAAGAATAAAGGTACCCTGTTGTTGAACTTTTGACCAATATCCCAATTAGCCAATCCAAAACGCATAGCAAACATAACTTCATAATTACCAGTACCAATAGTTGAGTTTGGACCATCCTGACCTACCCAATTTAAACCTTCTGTTTCAGCCCATGGAAGTACTGGATTAGCTCCTTCTGGGTCAAAATCCCTTGCATTCTGATTTACATATGAGTAAGGCCATAGATTTCTAAAATCAGAAGCTAAACGATAACCACTATTATCTCTTACATCTTCCAGATGTGCAATAACTTCAGACTTGGAAATACTTCCACCATCTATTAAAGGTAACACATCGGTTGCTTGTTTTTCTATATTTGTCATATAACCTGTATAAAACAAATAAGCTCTTGCAATATATGCTTTTGCTACCCAAACATTAGCATGTCCGTAATCAGCCAATAGGTAATCCTCAGCTTTCTTCTTAGGTAAAGTTTCTGCTGCCATTTTAAAGTCTGAAGCAATAAAAGCCCATGTCTCTGTAACCGAAGAACGTCCAACCAAACGATCGGCATCTGTTGTAGGGATCAAAGGCATACCTCCAAAGAAACGTGCTGCTCTATACATCAGAAATCCTCTCATAAAATAAGCTTCTCCCAATGTATTATTTTTAAATTCTTCAGCCTCATCTGGGGTATCAAAATACCTTGCAAAATCACCAACAGCAACTGCTTCTATAATTGCATTAGCTCTACTAACACCATTATATGTCTCCACCCATAAACTCTTATAGGTATCTTCAGTAGGATCTGCAAATTTATCAACATTCTTAGCTGTTAAATCATCAGGTCCACCACCACCTAGCATAACGTCACTTAATAAGTTTGCAGCTAAATGCTCATTACTATGCACTCCATCAACGAAAAGAGCATTATAAACCCCATTCATTGCTTCATCAATATCAGTAGGAGTTTGATAAAAGGAATTCAGGTTTTTATTGTATAGATTCACTGTATCGAGGTGATCATCACAAGAACTTGCAAAAATCATTGCCCCTAAAGCTATTGAATATATTAATTTCTTCATAATCTATTCTTTAATGTATTATCAACAATTCTGTATGAATGGTCAATATGTTTTTATTTAAAATGTTACATTAACACCAAACATAACTGTTCTTGGTAAAGGATATAAACCTAAGTCTATTCCTGATCCCCATGAATTAGGAGCATATCCTACTTCAGGATCCATACCATCATATTTTGTGAATGTATATAAGTTATTAACTGACACATACAAATTAGCAGATCTTACCCATTCAACATCTTGCAATAGCTTATCGAACTTATAACCAAAAGTTAAATTACTAACTCTCAAGTAATCTGCATCATGCATATAGATATCTGAGATTAACTGATTATTAGATGTAGAATTGTAAGTTAATCTAGGTATTTTATTAGAAGTACCTTCACCATGCCAACGACCGAACACTTGAGTTGTATAATTTTGTGTTAAATTATCCGAGAAAGATCGGTATGATTGCATTACCTGAAGCCCCATTTTACCTGCTAAAGTAGTATTCACATAAAAGCCTTTATATTCAGCACTTAATTGGATACCCATCTCAAAATCAGGCATTGGTTTACCCAACATAACTTTATCTTCTTCATTAATCACTCCGTCACCATTTTGGTCAACAAACCATACATCACCTGGTTTTCGTGGAGTGTCTGCTTCATCAGCAATAACAATAGGAGTACCATCTGCAGTAACATAGTTATCAACATCAGTCTGATTCTGGAATAAACCGTTTGTTTGGTAGCCGTAAAAGTACCCAATAGGGAAACCTTCTTGTACACGTGAAACATAGGAAGTACCTTGTGATAGTACATGTGCATCACCATTAATAATTCCTTCAGCGTTTGCTAATTTTGTTACTTTATTTTTATTGTATGCTCCAGTTAAAGTTACCCCGTATTTAAAATCAGAAATGCGATCGTTCCATGACAAAACAATTTCATATCCCTTGTTCTCAACATCACCACCATTAATGTATGGAGCTCCTGCTCCAAAGGTTCCTAAGATAGGAGCATCAACCAACCAGTCTATAGTGGTTTTCTTGTACCAGTCAAATGTTAAACCTAATCTGGAATCTAAAAATCTGGCATCCAAACCAATATTTAACTGTTCAGATGTTTCCCATGTTACATCAGGGTTAGGCACATTGGCAGGCACTGCTGCTTGTTGAGGAATCTCTTTGTTAGGACCAAAATAATATCCTTGTGATCTATAAGCAATATTAGAACTGTAAACAAAATTATCTATGGCCTGATTACCATTTTGCCCCCAACTGGCTCGTAACTTACCATAATTCATAAATTCAAGATTCATAAATTCTTCTTCAGTAAAGTTCCAACCCGCAGATACAGATGGGAAATATCCCCAACGTTTATCTGGAGCAAAGTTTGATGAGCCATCAGCGCGCATTGTAACGTCAACCATGTACTTCTCATTGAAGTTATAAGAAATACGTCCCATATATGACATTAAGCCTCCTCCCTGAGCAGCCCAATCTTTACCCCATGTGCCAACTTCACTAACCGTTTCAGGATTATTTGTATTATCTATGTATGCGTATGTTGGATCTCCAAAAAGAGTAGTTCTTTTTTGTCCACCAACATTAAAGTTCAATTGATTTTTTAACATTTCTGTACCAGCTAACACAGTAAATTTATGTTTACTTACACTAAAATCATAAGTGGCTGTATTAGTGAAAATATAATTTACTCCTTGGTACATATCCATTTGAGCTCCATCAATTGAATTTTGATATAATTTACCTAATTTATAAGTAGGAGACCATGAACGACTGTGTCCAAACCAAGAATCAACACCAAAAGAAGAACGAATTCTTAAATTTGCTATAGGCTGTAATTCAGCATAAACATTACCTACTATATTATTACCTTTTCCCCAGTTAAAATTATTTCTATAATACATTTGAGCAACTGGGTTATTCTGTCCAACTGAACGACCGTCAAACTCTAATGTTGGAGCATATCCACCGGTTAAATGGTTAATATTTATATTGTCATAATAAACCGGCAAAATTGGATTTGTTACCAATGCATTGTGCAAATCATTCCAATAAATATTACCAGTGGCAACTGATCTGTTTTCGGTATTGGTATATGTGAAATTTTCACCAGCTTTAAGTATATCGAAACGGCTATTTTTGATTAAAACAAACTCTGTATTTAATCGACCTGTTATTCTTTTATAACCCGCATCACTAATGTCACCTCCTAAAATACCTGACTGATCAAAGTATGAGAAACCTCCTGAATACATAACATCTTCAGAAGCACCAGCAATATTTATAGAATGACTTTGTACTGGCGCATTATCCTTAGTGATTTCTTCAATCCAGTTGGTTCCTTCCCAGCCATTTTGAAGTTTATCCCAAACATATTGCCCATACTGTTTTCCCAAATCAACGTTACCAGGGAACTCAGCCTGATCATCTAGGAAATAGTTTGTATTTACAATCATATCTTCCCAGTCGAACAATTCTAAACCTTCATTTGAACGAGCTTCGTCCATAATATACATATACTCCTGAGCATTAAGAACCGGAAGTGTTTTATAAATATTCTGCACTCCGTAAAACCCGTCATAGGTAATTTGTGGTTTTGCACCTTTTTTACCTTTTTTAGTAGTTACGAGGATAACACCATTTGCAGCTCTTGATCCATAAATTGCTGCAGAAGCAGCATCTTTTAATACATCCAATGACTCAATGTCTGATGGACTCAAATAATCAATATTACCAACAGCAACACCATCAACAATATATAAAGGTGCAGAACTGCCAATTGTACCGGCACCACGAATTGTAACTTTTGTTCCAGCTCCTGGAGAACCATTATTTCTGGTAATATTAACACCAGCGGCCAAACCTTGTAACGCCTCCATTGCATTAGAGGTTTTTAATTCAGCTAATGCCTCACCTTTTACATTGGCATTTGCTCCTGTTACTAAAGCTTTTTTCTGAACACCATATCCAACTACTACAACCTCATCCAGGTCTGTAACATCGGATTCCATTACAACATTAATAACTTCGCGATCTACTATAATTTCCTGATTTGTCATACCGACAAATGAAAACACTAATTGGTCGCCCTGATTAACAACTAATGAATATGTACCTTCAATTGTGGTAATAGTACCAACTGTAGTACCTTTAACAACGACACTTACGCCTGGTATTGGCATACCATCTGACGCGTCTGTTACCTTACCAGTAACGGTCATTTCTTGTGCCTGACTACTTATTAAAGTCAGAAAGAGAAGGAAAATCCCTAACAGATGTTTCATAATTACTTGGGTTTAATGATAAAAACTTTTCCAAAACTAGAAGCATTTGTTAATTTTCCCTAATAGTTCTATACATTATTTATTCACTATACCCTCATTTTAACCTCACTAAAAACTCACTTTTATATATCTTTTTTATTATATATCAATACTTTAAAATTACATATTTACATTTTTTAACTCACACATACAACTCATTTTGTACTTCTGAAACATTATAACAATATTCACATTTATTAACTTTTAAAACGCTTACAATTTATAACCAACTTACAAATTAGTAATGTAACGACCTAAATTTTCTCCCTGACTAATATTTAACTTTTGTCGTAGCTTATATCTGTTATTTTCCACTGCCCTGGCTGAAATATTCATCAAGGATGCAATTTCCTTGGAACTCATCCCCATTCTTATATAGGCAGCTAATTTTAGTTCACGTGGTGTTAAATCCGGATGTATTTCTTTTAATCGATCTAAGAAGGCTTCATGCACCTGCTCAAGATGCATTTCAAAAACTTCCCAATAACTTTCACTATCAATATCCTTATCAATCCGTCTTATCAGATTTAGAATTTTACTTTCCAATTCTGATTTATCATTGATGCTCCTTAATTTCTTCAATTGTAATTTTAACGTTCCTAAAAATTCATTTTTACGAATTATATTCATCGTTGAATTAGCCAATTCTTTCTCTTTATGAACCATTTCATTACGTAGCTTCTCATTTCGTAATTTAATCATCTCTTTCTCTGCATTTAAGGCTTCCCGCATCAAACTCTCTTCCTTTTCTTTAAAAATTTCTCTTTGCTTAAGCTTTTCCTTTGTTTTGCTTATCTCAAGCCTTTTATTGAAAATTAAGAATACCAGGTAAGTAATTATTAAAATGAGAATTAAATAGATAACACGTGCAGTCATGGTTCTGAACCATGGAGGGTTTACAATAAATGAGAATGTGATTTGGCTTGTTTGCACATTATATCGATTCCTTGCTTTAACAGTAAAATCATATTTTCCCTCCTTTAATTTTGTGAATTCTCTCATTGTTCTACCCGACCATGGCGTAAAGGAATTATCTACGCCTTTTAGATATGAAGAATATTCAATTTCATCATCCTCAAAATATGTCGCAGCATACTGCACTGTAAACGAATTATCTTTGAAATCATAAACAGGAATTACGGGCTGTTCATTTCTAATTTCATCAGATTGATTTAATAAATAGGGTATCGTATCTGTTACACCTTTGAAAGACCTAATATTGATTTTGAATGGTTTACGATAATTCCTAACCTCATCCACCAGATAATGAGCAAAACCATCTTCAATTCCAAAAAATGTCTCCTTATTGTTGGGAATAAAAATTGATTCAAAACTATTAACCAATTTATTTTGTAGTACTTTGAACGGGAAATCAACTTTTTTATAACTGGCATCCTCCATGTGCCTTAAAACACCAACCATCCCATAATGAAAATACCACAAGTTATTATAGTCATCCAAGTAAATTGATTTTGGAAAATTATCTCTTTCGAAAAACTGATCCCATTTAGTATATCTTTCAAATGACTTAGTTTCTCCAGCCCATTTATACATTCCTTGATTTCCAATGAACAGACATTCATTATCAACTTTTGTCACAATAAAATCAGTAGAATTAGCATCAATGAAATCAAAGGAAAATTTTTCAGCATCTACTACGCTTCGAAATTTTTCATCAAACCTGATTTTATATACACCTTCATAGCCATTAGTAATCCAAAGATTACCATGCTCATCCCATTCCATAAATCGTGATGAAGTTTCAAAATCCTCAATTTTCCATTTATATCTCCATTTTCCACTTACTTTTTCCATTAAGAGCAAACCATTATAGGTACCAACAACCATCAAATTATCTTTATTATAAACCGGTCGAAAAAGCCATGCTCCTCTAATGATTGCAGGAGTTATTTGTTTTGCATGGCCATCATTAATATCAAACACACCCAGATTGTGGCCACATAAGATTTGATCATCATCTTTAAATAAGCTCCACACCTGCCCCTCGGAATTTTCAATTTTCTTAAAATTCGATCTGGTTTTTAATGGATCATGTAATGATTTTTCATCGATTGTAAATAAGGCCTGATTGGTACCCATATAATATTGGCCACCATATTTTTTCATAATATAACCTGTACCTATATCATAGTACCCTTGTAAAAAGGTGACGCTAGTATTAAAGTTAAGTCGGACAATTCCATTATCCAACCCTCCCCATATGTTCCCCTCTTTATCAACAAAAACACTCAAAACAGTATTATTCTTTAAACCTTTATCTTTATCAACATGCATAACAATTTCACCACCGTTATCAACAATAACAAAGCCGCTTTGAATTGTTCCAAACACAATAAGATCTTCTTTATATTTAGCAGCACAAAAGATATTTGATTTAATAAGCATTGGGTTTGCACTTACTTCCCAAGGTTTAATACTGTTCATATCCCAGATGAACAACCCATCATTCATTGTTCCAATAATGATTTTATCATCCGATATTGGTATTATAGCGTTAATCATTTTGTCTTTAAAAATCTGCCCACCTGCGACACGATATGCTTTGTCACCCCGAACTTCCATTAGTCCTTGATTTTCTTCATGAACAAGTAACAAACCATTGGCCAGATAAGAAGATGAAAAACGAGATGTTGCATGAATAGCTGAAACCAAGTGATCATCAGAATATATACACAAAACATTCTCTGATTGAAATACCATCTTATTGTTCCAATAATGTATATTCCAAAAATCACCACTCTGCTGCAAATCATTATTCAGAGGGTAAGAATGAAAAGTAAGGTGACGCAATGAATCATCGTATTGATAATAACCAATTTGATTAAATAAACCTACATAAATTCGATCTCCAATTGCTTTAATACTCCTAACTACAAAAGGAGAACCTTCTTTATGAAGTTGCCAGTTTACTCCATCAAACTCTATAACTCCATCATTATTTGCAAAATACTGAAGGTCGTTTTGGTTTTGTGTTATTCCCCAGTTTTGAGTTCCACCTCCATATTGCCGCCTGTTAAAGTATTCAATTTCAGGAAGTCCGACCTTCTGAGCAATGTTAAATTGAAGCGTAATAAAAAGAAAGCAAAAAAATAACTTAGACTTTAATATTTGGGATCTGTTCATAAATTCAGGTGATTTTAATTTAAGCAAAATAAACAAAAGCTGCCTTTTCTCAAAAACATCAGAAATTATAGACGATTAGACATTTTGACTAATAGATATTAGATGACTACATTATTATAAAGTCAATTGTTATATTTTCAATATAATATTAACAAAAGAAAAATAATTACTTGACTTGACAATTATTAAAATAATAAATATCTTTTATTATTGAATTGAGATTTTTATCATTATCATTTATACATGACTTTACTTGCATTCGGGCGCAGTACATGTAATTACTAAGGTGATTTGATGATTGATAAATTTGATTCCTAATTGTATTTATTGGATTTTGCTTAATTGTAAAACAATTAATTTTTTATCAATTCAACAAATATACGATTAATGAAAATGTAGTAAGTAATATTATTATCTCTAGAAAATGAAAATAATTTTTCCACCTGAGGTTATTAATCATTCAGTAGAAATGCACTTTAATCAACACAACAAGCCATTTAAAAAGATATACATATCAATAGTAATCCTCTTAATTACAATAATTATAGCATTACCGTTGATTTCAGTCAATATAACAACGCAAAGTCGCGGAGTAATTCGAACACCTTCTGAAAGTAGCCAGATTCAAAGTGCTTTGTCCGGTCAAGTAGACTATATGAATTTAATAGATGGTAAAAATGTTATTAAAGGTGACACCTTACTATTGCTAGTGACTGACGAAATAAATGAACAAATAGAACTATTAAAAAAGCAGTTAAATGAAAACAATTGTTTTGCCCTGGATTTGCTGGATTTAATTAATAATAGAAAAACGGCTAAATGTGCAAAATATGAGATTGAACTTACCCATTATTTAGCTAAAGTCAATGAAATGCAAATTAACATAGATATGCATAAGAAAGAGTTCGATATATCAGAACAACTATATAAAGAACAAGTAATTGCCAGAATGGAGTATTTACAGAAGAAAAATAATTACAAAACAGCTGTTTCTCAACTTAATGTTTACAAAAATCAAATGAAAAACAACTGGCAATCGGAGAAAACAAAAATTGAATTAGATAATATTCAACTTCTGTCTTCAATAAACAGACTTTATAAAGAATGTTCTCAGTATGTAATTACAGCACCCACAACAGGCAACATAACTCAGGTAGCCGGTATACAAAAAGGTAGTTTTATAACACCGGGACAAATGCTGGCAGTCATTTCCCCAATAGATTCTTTAATAGCAGAATGCTATATAAATCCTGATGATATTGGTTTTATTCATACCAATCAGAAAGTTCGCATTGAACTGGACGCATTTAATTATAATCAATGGGGATTATTACAAGGTATTGTCACTTCTGTCTCTAAAGATGTCATTATTATAAACAACAATCCAGTTTTCAAAGTCAGATGTCAATTACCAGTCAATTATTTACAATTGAAAACCGGTAAAAAAGGATACTTGAAAAAGGGAATGTCACTCACCGGTCGTTTTGTGATCACCAACAGAACATTATTTCAACTTTTGTTTGACAAGGTAGATGACTGGTTTAATCCCTCATTAATAGATACGACCAATTAACCAGAATAAAAAGATTGTTTTATCAGTAAAAAGAAGTATTTGAAATGAAAGTAAAACAACGGGATATTACTGATTGCGGAGCAGCATGTCTTGCATCTATAGCAGGGCATTATAAATTAAAACTTCCTGTATCACGTATCAGGCAAATGGCCGGTACAGATAAAAAAGGGACCAATGTATTAGGCCTAATACTCGCTGCCGAGAAAATGGGATTTACAGCTAAAGGAGTAAAAGGTAGTATTGATGCCCTGCCTAAAATCCCGTTACCAGCAATTGCTCATGTTATTATAAATAAAGCACTTCACCATTATCTTGTCATTTATAAGGTAAAAGACAAAGTGATTGAGTATATGGATCCAGGTGATGGAAAGTATCACAAAGAATCCATATTAGAATTTGAAAATAAATGGTCGGGTGTTCTGGTCTTATTTGCCCCAAGTGATGATTTTGTTTCCCGAAATGAAAAGGTTTCCAATTTAAAACGTTTCATTTTCCTGCTAAAACCACATAAAAGTATGATTATTCAGGCCCTAACAGGAGCATTGATTTATACTCTTATAGGATTATCAACATCCATATATATTCAGAAAATAACGGATTATGTTTTAGTTGACGGAAATACAAATCTTCTTAATCTGTTAAGCCTCGGAATGATTATACTGCTGATGTTTCAAATATTTATTGGAGCGTCCAAAACTATTCTGATGTTACGCACCGGACAAAAGATTGATGCCCACCTGATTTTGGGGTATTATAAACACTTATTGCGACTTCCTCAACGTTTTTTTGATACTATGCGGGTGGGTGAGATCATTTCACGAATTAACGATGCTGTTAAAATAAGAGCTTTTATTAACGATACCAGTGTAGCCTTAGTGGTTAATATTTTCATTGTACTTTTCTCGTTTTTTCTGATGTTTATTTATAGTTGGAAACTGGCAATGCTAATGGCCATTATTATACCTCTTTATACCCTAACCTATTTTATTGCGAATAAACTAAATAAAAAGCAGGAACGAAAAGTAATGGAAAATGCAGCAGAGCTTGAGAGTCAACTTGTAGAATCTCTTAATTCAATGAAAACAATTAAACAATTTGGATTAGAAGATTTTACCAATTTCAAAACAGAAACCCGATTTATCACCTTATTAAAGACTGTTTATAAATCAGGTTTAAACACTGTTTTTTCGGCAAATTCTTCAGAATTTTTAAGCCGTTTATTTACTATCATCTTATTATGGGTAGGTTCATCTTTTGTGATTGATCAATCCATAACTCCCGGAGAACTATTGTCATTTTACGCAATCATAGGATATTTTACTTCTCCTGCTGCCGGACTTATTGGTATGAATAAAACAGTTCAGAATGCCTTGATTGCTGCTAACCGATTATTCGAGATCATGGATCTGGAACGTGAATCAGAAGAAAATAAAATTGAACTGAGAAAAGAATTAATTGGAGATATAAGATTCGATAAAGTCACATTTAGTTATGGCACTCGCACAGATGTATTCGAAAATTTCTCACTTACGATACCACAGGGGCATATAACGGCTGTTATAGGAGAAAGCGGATCAGGCAAAACTACTTTAGCAGCGTTAATTCAAAAACTATATCCTTCAAATGATGGTAGTATTACAATAGGAAAGCACAACATTAATTATTATCATACCGAGAGTCTCAGAAAATTGATAGCAACAGTGCCTCAAAAGCTCAGTTTATTTGCTGGTAATGTCATTGAAAATATAGCTGTAGGTGAATTCCAACCTGACATAGAAAAGATACTGGAAGTGTGCAATCAACTGGGGATACTGAAGTTTATTGAAGGTCTACCCAATGGATTTAATACATACCTGGGTGAAAATGGAGCCATCTTAAGTGGTGGACAAAAACAACGATTGGCTATAGCAAGAGCATTATATCGAGAACCGGAAGTATTAATACTTGACGAAGCAACCTCTTCGCTCGATTCAGAATCTGAAAATTATGTACAAACAACGATAGACGAGTTTACAAAACAAGGTAAAACTATCATCCTGATTGCCCACCGTTTAAGTACAGTTATGAATGCTGATAAAATTGTTGTGCTTGAAAATGGGAAGGTAATTGAAGAAGGCAACCATTATCAATTATTTGAAAAACATGGCAAATACTTTAGTATGTGGTCTAAACAGATGCCTAATATAAAAAGTAATATACCAACAAACATCTAAAACATTAATATATAAAACAACTACAATCCAGGTATTATGTCAAAACTATCAAGAACCATTGAATCTATGGAACGTATCCATATGTTAATTAAACGAAGGGCAACCGGGACTCCCAATGAGTTATCTGAACGTATGGAAATATCAAAGGCATCGCTTCATCGTATACTTGATGTTATGAAAGAATTGGGTGCTCCAATTGAATATAGTGTTGTTGATCAAAGCTACATATATACCACATATGTATCCTTTTATTGTGGTTTCTATATAAAAGAACTTCAGGAGCAGGAGCAACAAAAAATAAATGGTGGATTTAAAATCCTAAAAAAATTAGCCAATAATATAATAATCTCAAAAAATGAGACTGAGATATTTTAATATTGTTAATGTAGCGTTACAAACAATCCCGATGAATAAGCTTGCAACTTTCACTTCACCGGGATGCTGACCGTAGTCGGCACAAAATTAAACATTTTATTAACTTAAAATTTTGTGTAATGAAGAATTTAAATGAGTTAGGTGTTCAGGAATTGAATACTATGGAAATGCAGAAAACTGATGGAGGAGGTATTCTTGCAGAGATATTAGGAGCTATAGTTGGTGGAGCGATGGCTGTTGCATATGTTGACGGCAACTATTATTATACGCTAACTGACAACCCATATTACAGTCCTTTACGTTAATATTTAAAATATAAATATGATGAAAGACACAATTGAAATACAGCAGTTAAATAAAACTGAATTATCTGTAATTAATGGTGGTAATATTTTAGTTGGCATACTAATTTCTGCAATAATTGATGCAATTGACAATCCTGATGATTTCAATAGTGGCATGTTTGCCGGGGCAGAAGCTGTGATCTCAACTCAAAAGTAAAAATCATTTAGACTGATAAAGGGTAGTATTACTTTATATTTAATGCTACCCTATTCAAAAATATGCAATATATAGAATCAAATGTCAAAAAAAATTCTAGACTTGATACTGTACCTAATCCAATTAATTATTTGGGCATCAATAATCGGTGGGATAGGTTATATTCTTGCAAAATATGCTATAAACATAACAAATCAATATGTTGTACTCCTAATTTCTAAAAGCTTTGAGTTTATTGGTGTAATAATTTTTACTTTTCTACATTTAAAGATCTTACATATTTATTTGAAATATTTTAGAATTACTAAAAGACAATTATTATTATTTCTTAAATACTTTATATTAATTAGCACTTTATTCGTTTTTATTGTATTTATCAGCTTTCATTTAGAAATAATAGGTTTCAAAAAAGAGTATAATTTTGAATATAAAACCATTCCTTTTTATTTGATTTTAGCTTTGATAATTTCTATTTGCGAAGAAACAATGTATAGAGGTGTAATAGGTTTACATATTAAAACGATAAGCAACAATAACATATCTCTTCTTTTATCATCTTTAATATTTGCCTTTAGTCATATACAATATGATAGCATCCTGCCATTTCTAACAGCTATGATAGCAGGTCTAATATTAGGTATGTTAACATTTATTTACCGCTCAATATTTCCTGCAATAGCTTTTCATTTAGGATGGGATTTTTCATATTTTATTTTTAATGACATCTTCTATATTAAAATAAAATATAATAATTGGGGTGAATCTTTTGAAATACCTCAAATTATTTTATTAACTATTGTATTAAGTTACCTAATTTATTCTTTTAACAGACAATCCAGTCTAAAAAAGTAAACTATCATTTCTCTAGATGTATAATTTATAAAAAAGTTTATGCAACAGATAATAATTAGAAAACTATTCAAACTACTTCTAATAATATTTGCAGGTTATGGGATAAGAATTTTCATTTTGAAAGTAATCTTATTTATACCTAGCTTCATTGGCTTTGATGCAATTGTTTTTAATGATCTGATTTCAGATATACTATTAGTTTTAATTATATTGGTATTGTTTATTATATCTCTAAAGGAAGGATATTGGAAAAGAGGTAGTATATTCTAACATTAATTAATTCGCTTTTAGTCAGAAGGCGATAATCTTGTTGTAAATAATTGAATTACATCATTTCAAGTGATATTATATACATTAAGTAGTAATTACAAATTTCCTACTAACCTGAGTTCGAAATAAAAACTAACTGATTTACAAGGAAATAAACTGAAGATTTTAGCACATCTATGAACTATGAATCCTACCTGAAAGCACATTAAATAAAGCCATAAAAAAGTACTTTATATCAATCCAGTGAGGATACTTTTCCTTTTCTTTAAAATAGATTCTTTCCGCTTCAATATTCCCCTGACTATCGGGCATATTTAATGCAACATATGGTGGTACACAACCCGGTTTATAAGTCACTCTCATAGTCCGGACATCATCTGGTAATTCCATAAATCGTGCCTTACTTAATGGTCTAACACCTACTATGGCTAATTCTCCTTTAATAAGGTTATACAACTGAGGTAATTCATCAATCCAGTATTTACGTACAAACCTCCCCAACTTTGTCAATCGAAAATCATTCTTTGGTTTTCCTTTATCATTATAACCATTCATCCCAACCACATATTCCTGAAGATACTCTGAATACGGATACATCGTTCTTATCTTGAAAACCTTAAGCTCTTTACCATCTTTTCCAATACGCGTCATTGGTATAATTAACCTATCAGAACCTCCAGGTTCAGATTTAGGCAAATCAATCTTCATTACGCAGAGATGCAACGAACCATTAATATTTCTAAAATCAATAATGGAAAATCCTGCATTTACAAGACGCCCCATTACTTCTGCCTTAGATTTAGACTTACTAGGCTTAAATTCTATTAATTTCTTTGATGATTGATCAACGTTACAAAATAAAATACCACCATCCTTAAGTAAATAGTTTAGCTGGTATAAATAACTCTGACCATATTCAAATGATAAAGAATTGAAATCCACCAATACATTCAATCCTGATTCAGACAGGATTGATGTTGGCTGATTTAATTTTCTTACAAGTACTTTTTCCTGAGTTAATGAGGCATTTTCGGTTATAAAAGAATAGACTTCTTCTCCATGACTTTTGATTAAATCATGTAAACTACTCCAACGATATCGATTCTCGATTCTTTTAGTTGAGTTTTTATATTTAGAAGCCCCACCTGATGCCATCTCCTCAAATATTTATCCAATTATACTCAAATATAAAGGATTAAGTAATAATTAATTGATAATATCTTAGGAATGTTTGATGAAACCTATAACTTCTTAACTTTTTTACCGGCAGCATTTACATCAACATTATCATTGAATTCAATGATACCCGGCACCTTATAGGCTGTTAATTTTGAGGCACAATGTTCTTTAATATCATTAACCGTGATATATTTATATTCTTTATTCAACACAACAACAGCCTTAATTCCTTCCCCTAAAAATTCATCTTTAACCGCCTCGACAGTGCAATCAATAACACCAGCCATGCCAACAATCACCTCTTCTATTTCTTTCGGGCTGACTCTTCGACCTCCAACTTTAATAATCTCCTTCTTACGGGCAGCATGATAAATAAAACCCTCTTCATCAACAGTAGCTAAATCACCTGTGTGTAACCATCCATTTATAATTGCAGTATTGGTCTCATCTTCATCCATATAATACCCCAGCATTACATTATCCCCTTTGGCAATAATTTCTCCAACAACACCGGGTTTCACCTCTACACCGTTATCATCTACAACTTTTAATTCTACAAAGGGAATACCTTTTCCCAAAGATCCTGATTTACTATCTAATAAATCAGGGGGAAGAAATGAAAGTCGTGCAGTAGCTTCTGTCTGTCCATACATTACATAAAACATGGTTTCAGGTTTTGAATCCCTGAACTCCTTAATAAAAGTTGTATGTAATTTACCTCCAGCCTGAGTTACATATCTTAATTCCGGAAATGAAGTATTTTTAAACGAATCAGATTTTCGTAAAAGAATTTGAAAATGGCTTGGAACACCTGCAAAACCAGTACATTTATATTTCTCCAGATCACTTAATACAGAACCTATAAAGATAAATGTATTATTCAAAACTATCTTACCTCCAACCTTAAGATGAGTATGCAATAAAGATAGGCCATAGCAATAATAAAATGGCAGAACAACCTCCATTATATCTCTTTCCTCAAGTTGCAGATAGCTAATAATTGATTTTGTGTTGGCAATTAAATTTTTGTGTGACAACATCACTCCTTTAGGCAAAGAAGTCGATCCTGAAGTAAAAATTATCTGAGCTAACTTATTCTCATCAATTGGCTCTTCAGTCCAGTTCTGGTCAATTTCCAACGAAGCAATTGAATTTATAAACTCTTCACCCCAAATAAAATTATCATCCAGTTTTAGTCTTTTACAAACCTGCTTTACCATAAAAACATGATCTGTCTCACATATACTTTTTATGTAATGGTATTGATCAGCCTCTATAGCCGGATTTAATGGCACCACCACATTACCCGACTTCATTATGGCTAAGTAACTTATAATAAAGAAAGAGCTATTCGGGGATAATAAGAGAATTTTTTTATCTGCTCCAATATTCTCTTTCAACCAGTTTGATAGAATAAGAACTGACTTAGTAAGGTCAGAAAAACTAAGCTCTTCAGACCTTCCCAAAACAAATAATTCTCTATTACCGGTATGTTCCGAAAGTAAATAATCAACACAATTCATTAAAACAAGCTAAAAGTTTAAAGTCTAAAGGCAAAAGTTTCATAGATCATGTAGGCTAATCCCATTTTATTAATTTTTTAACATGGATAATCATGTATAGGCGGACGACGTAAATAATCAGTTGTCTTTTTCTTACGCTCGAAATTCTTAAATATCTTTATTACAGCTTCTTCTGATAGATTCATTTCAGGAGCCACTTCTGATGCTGTATATCCGTTTTCCCAACCATACCATAACAAATCCATATCTTCAAATGGCATTTGGTAAAAGAATTCTTCCTGGGTTTGCTCAGCAGAATAGGTATCAGTTGTTGGAGTACGATCAATAATTTCCTGCGGAACACCTAAATAACGGGCAATTTCATAAACCTGAGTTTTAAAAAGATTACCTATCGGCATAACATCCGCACCACCATCACCATATTTCACAAAGAAACCTTGTTCCACCTCATGTTTATTAGGTGTACCTATAACAGCATAATGCAATGCCTCGGCATGATAATACAACATCGACATTCTGCTTCGTTGCTTAAAGTTTGAAGCAGCTACTATCTGTAAGTATTCATTCATTGGCAGGCGTTCACTTTTTTGAGAGCCATCGGAAAAAATAACAGTAACATGAAATACAGGTGGAAGATTTTTTCTGATCAATTCTTCAGGAATAACAATCTTCATCTTATCCGTTAATGGATTAAACTCAGGAATAACCCTTTTTACAGCTTCATCCCTTCTTTGGTAACATTTAAAACCATCCAAGGCACCACTGATATTTTCCTCAATTACCTTTACTCCGAATTTAGAAGTCAGTTTCTGTGCAAAATCCTTGCTATCAGGACTTGAGTCTTTCTCAGGCAACATCACTCCCAATAAATTTTCAGATCCAAAAGCCTTAGTCGCTAAAGCTAAAGTTACTGAAGAATCAATCCCACCACTAACACCAATCACGCCACCTCTTCTTTTTAATACCTGATGAACATCCTGCTTCAGTTTAGAACAAATATCATTGATTGTTTTATCAATATCTTTAAGCTTAATTATATCTCTTGAGAATTTTTCTTTCATTGTATATGAGTTTAAAGTTTGCTATTACGTACAACTCCCTTGATTAACCTGGTTTCATCCAAGGGCTGATAGTTTTTGATATATTGGTTATATAAAATCTGAGTCGACAAAATACCAATCAATGCCATGTTATCAACCTCAGTAATCAAACCACCTTTATTAAGTTTGATTAATAAAGATGCAACAGTATTCGGATTGAATAATCCTGACTCCAGTATAGAAGACGGATTAAGATATTTATCTATTAATTCTTTTCCGTGTGTCATTATTGCACTTGCAACAGGAGCACGATAGGCCTGTTTGGGTCTTTTAACAATTGATTCCGGTAGTCTGCCTTGCATCATCTTTTTTACAAGGTATTTCTCATTCAAACCTTTCAATTTAAAATCATCCGGTAAAGCAGCACAAAACTCAATTATCCGATGATCCAGGAACGGATACCGACCTTCAACAGAATTTGCCATTGATACCCTGTCGCCCTGTGAAGAAAGCAAATATCCCGACATGAAAACTGTTGACTCAATATACTGAGCTTTTTCCAAAGTACTATAACTTGATACTCTCTCCACAATACTTTCTGAATACTCTTTTACAGGATCATATTCATTGATAACACTTTTCAAACCTTCCGAAAAATGAGTACTCAGGTTTGTACCATTTTTCCATCTCAATAAATGAGAATAAACAGGTGAATCTGTCTCCTTCAGTTTATAACCGAAGAACAATTTAAGCATTGAAGGAGATGCATCTCGTAACTGTGGTATATATGGATAAAGTTTTTTTAAGAGTAACGATCTGTATTTAGAATCCGGATACTTTGCCCAAAATTGCCTTACAACAGCTTCTTTAAAGATATTATATCCACCCAAATTCTCATCTGCTCCTTCACCTGTAATAACAACCTTAATATCACTTTCCCGAACCAAACCTGATAATTTCATCATTGGAATAGGGGAAGTCCGGAATAATGGAGCTTCCGAATGCCATATGGCTCTTTCCAATAAATCAGTTATATCTGAATCATTGGTTGAGATAAAATGATGCCTGGTTTTAAAATAATCCGATACTTCTTTTTGATAGGAAGATTCATCAAATGTACCATCCTGAAATCCAATGGAGAATGTATTAAGATTATCAGGCTGTACTTGCTTGATAAAGGAAGTGGTTACACTTGAATCCAATCCTCCGCTTAAATAAGCTGCTACCGGAACATCTGCTCTCAAGCGTAAATCAACTGAATCTTTAAAAAGAGCTTCAAACTCATCCACAGCATCATTTATACTTCCATGAAATTTTTTCTGATAAAAATCTAATTGCCAGTATCTTTTGATTTCTGTTTTTCCTTTTGAATATAAAAGAGTATGCCCAGGAGGTAATTCATGTATACCTTCAAAAACTGTATACGGAGAAATGGTTGTCCAGAAAGTAAATGTCTGTTTTAATCCTTTTAATGATATTGAACGATCAATACCCGGATATTCAAATAGTGATTTAATTTCTGATGCAAATACAAAACTATCTTCCAGAAGATTATAAAACAAAGGACGAATACCCACCCTGTCACGAGCCATAAATAACTCTTCTTTCTTCTCATCCCAAATAGCAAAAGCAAACTGCCCATTTAATTGCTTCATGCATGATTCTCCATATTCTTCATACATATGAAGCACAACCTCAGTATCGCAATTTGTTTTAAACTGATGCCCTTTTTGCTTAAGTTGCTCCCGAAGTTCAATATAATTAAAAACCTCACCATTATAGGCTATCCATAAATTGCCATCTTCGTTGCTTAATGGTTGCTGACCACTTTTTAAATCAACAATACTCAAACGTACGTTACCCATCGTACATCGATCAGACAGATAAAGCCCCATCTCATCCGGACCACGATGATTGATCCTGTTGAGCATTCGATTTATTAAAATCTCATACTCATTGAGGTCTTGGTTTGAAGTATAATTTATAAATCCGGCAATTCCACACATAGATTGGTTGATTTGAATAAAAAATGAGTTAGTCCATGCACTAACCCATTTTTGATATCTTTCACGATGATTTAACTGGCAAGAGACATTTTACGTCCCACAAAATCCGCAATCCGCTCTACACTTCCAAAATTCTCTTCTTGCAACTCTGTATCATCTGTCACTATTCCAAATTCTGACTCCAGAAAATTAATCAATCCCAGCAATCCCATTGAATCGAAAATTCCTTCATCAAATATCATCGTATCATCATTAAACGAGTTAACATCCGTAAATGTAGTCTCAGCAATAAATTCTTTAATCTTATCTTTCATTTCCCTTATTATAAAAGTTAATTATATTTTTTATAACTCTGTGTTAAAATACAAAAAGAGAAAACGTAATGTTATACTTCTTTGTCTAATCCCTCAAATTATTGGATTAAGGTAAGTTTTGAAGGTGTAAAACATCGTAGTTAAATCTCAAAAACAATTACAAGTTAACTCCCTCAATAAGAAGCCAATTAATATTTAAGTAATTAAAGATTCAGTTTAAATATTTAAACACTGAGTTACATTCCTAATCTTCCCCTGTTTTCTCACCAAAAACATCAACAATATAAGTGATATATTTTCGCTTATGGTTATTTAATTTAGTTTCAAGATGTGTAATAATTACTCTTTAAACCATATTGGTACCCATACGAATATCCTCTCTTCCTTATGGGTAAACCGTTAATACAAAGAGTAACATTACTCATTTTCATTAGATTCTCACTTTGTAAAACATTTAGAAAGACTTTTTTGGGTGTGTAATTATGTCTAACTGCAAGAATATTAATATCTGAAAATTTAGAAAGTAATATGGCATCGGATACCAAACCTAAAGGAGGTGTATCAATTATAATCACATCATACAATTGTTTTAATTCTGTAAATAATATATTGGTAGCATCACCTGCAATCAATTCTACAGGATTTGGTGGAATTTCACCCGTCATTATAATATCCAGATTTTTTATGGTAGTTTGTTCAATCAGATGCTTTCGACTTTCATTTAAATGACCATTAAGCAGAAATCGACTCAAACCATGATTATTCTCCTTCAGATTGAGAGTACTATGTAAACTTGGCTTTCTTAAATCAAACCCTAATAAAATAGTTTTTTTACCCAACTGAGCATATGATATGGCTAAATTAGAGGCACAAAACGACTTTCCTTCTCCCGGCAAAGAAGAAGTTATCATAATTGTCTTGCACCCTGAGTTTGAATTATAAAATTCAAGTGATGTACGAATACTTCTATAAGCCTCAGCAATAGCAGACCTCGGGTTTTCTATAGCTTCTATCCCTTTTATTTTTTTTGATTGTTGAGGTACAGATCCAACAAGAGGTACATCAAACCCTTCCAAATCATCCTTATCCTGAATTTTATCATTTAAAAATACAATTAGTAATATTATGCCAGTTGGAATAAATAGGCCCAGAAATATAACCGTGAAGGCAATTTTTAATAAATTAGGTTGTATTCTTCCCTTGGGAATTGCATATTCAATAATTTCATTATCTGGCAAATTAGATGCTTTAGCCAATTGAGCATCCGATCTTTTTTGTAATAAGTAAGTATACAACTGTTCATTCATTTCAAAATTACGCTGAATATCCAATAATTTTTGCTCAGTTTTAGGCAATTTCCTAATCTGATAACTTAGATTCATAATTCTATTATCTAAATCCTTTAACTGACTATTGGTTGTATTGATCAGACTCTTGGTTATTTCTGTGATCGAGTTTTTAATGGTTGATATTCTACGGTCAATACTTTTTATATTC
The DNA here is from genome assembly GCF_963674565.1 of uncultured Carboxylicivirga sp. NCBI lineage: Bacteria > Pseudomonadati > Bacteroidota > Bacteroidia > Marinilabiliales > Marinilabiliaceae > Carboxylicivirga > uncultured Carboxylicivirga sp. The sequence continues at coordinate 540,586 of NZ_OY771430.1, read as the reverse complement.
GGATTGTCAACACGGGAGTTAAATTGCAGACTTGCCTTTTCTGCATTTAAGGTTGATAATTCAGCAATTTGTGACATTAATGTCGGATCCGAAACATTTTGAGATGAAGGAGCACTTATCTGCTGACTGGCATCTGTATTGTTTTGAATATAGTCAACCAAATAATTATAATAATCCAATTCCTCCTGTAAATTATAACGTTGAGTTTCCAAATCCTGAGATTGCTGGATAATCATTTGCCCCTGCATACTCACATCCATTACTTCATTATTGGATCTGAAATCCTGCAGTACCATTTTTGCATTCTCAAGAGAATCTGTTACACCAATTAACTGATTATCTATAAAACTGATTTTATTATTAGCTATCTGATTTTTCTTTTCCAAGGTATAAGTTACCGAATTATGAGCCAGTTTATTCAGAAAATCCATTCCTTTCTGAATATTATTTTCAGTGATTGATATTTCGTGTATTGAAGAACCCTGTACCTGCCTGATACTTAATCTGGATTTATAACTGGAAATCAATCTACCTAATGAATTAAATTGAAAAGAATAATCCATACCAATATAATGTTTCCGCTTTACTAATTCATCCACAGGTAAAATACTGAAAGAAAAACCTGTTTCATTGATCTTTTCAAAGAAAGAAGCTTTCCTATTATATTCATTATCTCCTTCAATAGTTAAATAAAACTCCTTATCATTAATAAATTTAACATGAAAAAGATGTGAACTTAAGCTCGTTTGGGTTGTATCTACAATTACCTTGAAAGGTGATTCTTTATAAATTTCTGTTGTTAATAACATCCCAGACAAAAAATATGAAACTGAGAAATCCAGCTGCCTGATCGTTTTCTCTACCTGATTGGATGAAGTCAAAATTATTAACTGGTTTTCAATATTACTTTGCCAACCAAGTTTAACTCCAGACAACACATCTTCTTCACTTCCGCCAATAGAAGAACGGTCATTCTCTCCTCCTGAAATTAAAAGTTGAGTACTAATCTGGTAAATAGGCGTTGTAGTTCGATAAATGTATACACCACCTGCAGTAAAAATAATAAGGAAAAGTGGAATCCAATACCAATATTCCAGAGCTCTGAATAGAATTTTTCGAATATCAATATTATTATGATTTAATTCAGTATTTATCATTTTGTCTGTTAATTGTTTGCATTGTTAATAAACTGAGTTTGATAAAATGTATACATTAACAATACAGTATTTAAAAGCGTTAATGTCATTCCAATAGGTATTTGACTTAAATTCAATGATTTCAATCTTCTTGGTTCAACATAAATTATATCTCCTGGTTTAAGATAATAATAAGGTGAAAACATTATTTTTTCATCCAGTGTATTGATCACAATCATTTGTTGAGTTTCTCCATCCTGCCTGATCAACCTTACTTTTTTGCGATTAGCAAAATCAGTCAAGTCTCCGGCCATACTTATAGCTTCTAATAGATTTACCTCTTCTGCATATAATAAGAACCTTCCTGGATTTGTAACTTCTCCAATAATAGTTATATTATCATTTAGTAATTTAACATTTACACTACTTTCTTCAATAAATTTGCTTACTGCCAATTGAATTTTATCCCTTACCTGATCCAGGGTTAAATTAGCTACATAAATTTTACCAACAAAGGGATAATTAATGGAACCATCCAACTCAACCCGATAACCAATTAAACTGGCTGCCATTGGGTTATCAATGGTATTATTTGTACTACCCACATCATTATTTAAGAAGGCAGAGGTCCTGGAATCTAAACTTGTGACTCTAATATATAAATTATCATTGGGTTTGATGAGATATGACGTTTTCTCAGGATTATAAGCACTCTCAATTCTATCAAGCTCTTTAGCCAATTCTCCTTGCAGATATATTGATTTCTTCAATGGCACACAAGAACTCATTATTAAAAGGTTAATAAATATTACAATGTTTTTCTTCATAATTCAGGTTCCTTAAAAAAGAAAATTTAATTCTATTAATAGATTTCTCAATTTATCTAATTAAACAAAGATAAGTTCTAAGGTTCTATTTTAATCAGTCATTTAACAATGTTGGTCAAAAAAACAAATGATAGGCAATTTTACGCACTCTCTTTCTACAATAAAGAATCCATTGATAAACAATTTAGTCATAAACCAGCAAAAAAACAACAATTCACATTAAACCCTGAATATGTACACTTTACACTCCAACAACATCAATTCAAAATATATTTTCGAACTTTCTTTTTTGTTGACATTTTCTATTGATTCAACCTTTCAAATAATACATTCGTCATAAACTTAAATACAAAATCAATTTAAAAAATGTATTTGTCTAATGCTTGTAATATATTGCGTTTATGGAATCTTTGTCATAATGATTTTTCAATAAGCACCCAAAAAGGTTCATGTAAAACTTTGAAACTAAATTCAAGTTTTACGTTTTAAAAATAAATAAAATCCGAGTGTTTTTTTGAAGTAATTATTTTATCATTTTAAGAAACCCGGAATAAAAATTTAAACGATTGCAGGTATGAAATCTTTACTATTAAAAGTATTTAATGGTCGGATAGTATCCCCTTGGTTGATTCTGCTAATAGATCTTAGCATAGTAGCTAACGCTTTTATTATATCCTATATTGTCAGGCTAAATGTACTTTTATCATCTTACTCAGTCTCCGATTTAACACTAAGTTCTCTTTGGGTTCTCTTAATCTACCTGTTGTCATTCCTTGTATATGGGTCTTTTAAAGGTATAATCAGACACAGTAGTTACAATGAATTTAAAATAATCATAATTACCTGTATATCTGCATTTTCATTTCTATTTGGTTTAAATTACATTATTGAATATTTCAATTTAAACTGGATTTATATTTCCCAGCTTGTTTTGATAATGCATTTTTCGCTTACAGTTATTTTAACAATAGGATTCAGAATGATTGTTAAAGAAATGTATGGTTTCCTGACTAAAAAACAAGCATTTGATAATGTTCTTATTTATGGTGCCGGGGACATGGCACAGATTACAATGGAGGCTATTAAAAATGACAAAGAAAATCATTACAATGTTCTAGGCTTTATTGATGACAAGGTTTCAAAAATTGGAATACAAGTTAATTCCTGTCCGGTAATATCATGGAAAAAAGCACTTGAAACAGGTAAAAGCAGACATATTCAAATTATTATCCTGGCAGTCAGAAATATAAGTGTTCAAAAAAAACATGAAATATCGCAAGCCTGTATTGATAATGGTTGGAAATTAAAAGTGATGCCTTCTGTACAAAATTGGGTTAATGGAATTTCCAATGAAAAACAAATCAGGGATATTCAGATTGACGATATACTTGGCAGGGATGAAATTCAATTAAATCTTGGCAAAATTATGGTTGGGCTAGATGGGAAAGTTATTCTTGTAACTGGTGCCGCTGGATCAATTGGATCTGAAATAGTTAGACAACTATTGCGATTCAGTGTTCAAAAGATTATCATGCTGGATATTGCTGAATCAGCTTTATATGATCTGCAACAAGAACTCATTCTAAGTCATAGCGATGCTCCCTTTGATGTCGTGCTGGCTGATGTAACCAACAGAAAAAGGATTGAAGATATTTTTCAGCTATATAAACCGGATATAGTATTTAATGCAGCCGCCTATAAACATGTTCCTTTAATGGAAACTTATCCTTATGAAGCTATAAGGGTTAATATTGGTGGAGCCAAATTATTGGCAGATATGGCAGTTAAATACAAGGTTCAGAAATTTGTTATGATTTCAACTGATAAAGCTGTAAATCCAACCAATGTGATGGGTACCTCTAAACGTATTTGTGAAATCTATATACAAGCTTTGTCCCAGCTTAAGAATATCGAAACAGCATTTATCACTACCCGATTTGGTAACGTTCTAGGATCAAATGGTTCTGTTGTACCTTTATTTAAAAAACAAATAGCACAGGGTGGACCAATTACAGTGACACATAAAGATATAACCCGCTATTTTATGACCATTCCTGAAGCTTGTCAATTAGTACTGGAAGCAGGTTTTATGGGCGAAGGTGGAGAGATCTTTCTATTTGATATGGGAGAGCCGGTTAAGATTGTTGACCTGGCAACTGAAATGATCCGTCTATCAGGATTAAAAGTTGATGAAGATATTAAAATCACATATACTGGTTTACGTCCCGGAGAAAAGTTATATGAGGAGCTTTTAGCCTCTAAAGAAAACACGCTTCCAACTCACCATGATAAAATAATGATTGGCAAAGTCAGGAAACATGATTATGATACAGTAAATAAAAAAGTTAAAGAATTACTATTTGCCTTACAAATTGAGAATAACAATCTACTGGTTAGCAGAATGAAAGAATTGGTTCCTGAATATATTTCTCAAAACAGTGAGTTCAGTAAATTAGATAAACAATTGGAAAGTAGTGAATTGTAATTAAAGCAGATAGATTACAGTGGATGGTGGATAGTAGATAATGATTAGTTGTTAGTTGTTTATGGATTATAATTGCCTAAATATATTCTGGATAATATTAATGCCTGATCCCCATTATACCAGTTTGGCCTCAAAGATGAATTGAAATTCGATAATTATCAGATCGGTAATGAAAAAAAACTGCGGTCGGAGCTATAAAATTTAATGTCATTTTTCATTTCTTTAAACATTGAACTACTCCTTAGTTGTTATATTCTATACTTAAATCTGTAATTGTTTTTAACCACAAGTTACACAGATTTAACCAATTAAATTTTTCTGGTTGCTTTAACCATAATATCCTTACTAATATGCATGAAAGGCTGTCTGTATAAGCCGTGGCTTTTAACCCACAGTATTAAAATGTCATTAAATCCGTCGCACGCAGTAGCCAGCTTTGCAGATTAACACTATTGCGACGGTTAAGTCTGATTTTATTCCCACCATTACTTCTGTCATCAGTTATAGATAAATTTCACACTATGACTGATGAGCTTATGCAATAAATCAGCAATTATTTTTTAACCACAAATTACACAGATTTCACTAATTAATTTTTCTGGTTTGCTTTAAAATATCCTTCTAATGAAGCCTTAAAGGCTGTCTGTATAAGCCGTGGGTTTTAACCTACGGTATTAAAAGTACCGTTAAATCCGTCGCACATATAAGCCAGCTTTGCCGATGAATCCTATTACGACGGTTTGCTATACAATTTCTATCTACATTCTTTTTGTCATCAGATAAAGAAAAAATCGATAAAATACACACTATAATTGATGAACTTATGCAATAAATCTGCATTTTTTTAAACAACGTATCACACTAATTTCACAAATTAAATTTTAAGGTGTGCTCATACAATAAAAAACTATTTTATCCTACTCATGAAATAATTTTTAAAGCTGCGTTCACCTTATTTTTCAAAATAAATAAAAGCTAATACAAAAAAAATATTTTATTTTTTTTATAAACAAGTTATGAACATTTCCTCCTCTAAAAATCAATAGTTTTATTGACTCCTTAAAATAAAAATCAACTTCCGATTATTTCATATATTATTGACCAACTGCAACTTAATAAATCCTATAAAATTTACATTTTTAAAAGGTGATGCATCTTTGACCAATGCACTTGTTCCTTGTTTAAGTCTAAATTTTAAATACTTTAATAAGTTAAATTTTTTGATTAAGTATAACAATTTTAAATTTAAGGCGTACTAGACGAAAAAACACCTGAATTATATTGATGATGATGAAAGTATTACTTTTTGTGGGGGTCATAATGGCATGTTTAGTACATATTGATGCGCAATCTTTAAAGAGCACTAAGACTTTTGAAGGTGACAAAGTTGTTTATCTGTCAGATAGTGTTTATTACCTGTTAGATTCTGTTTATTCATACACTTCAGTGAATAATAAACTGGCTGTAAGCGCAAGAACCTACAATAGCTATGATTCAAAAGGAAATATCCTGGAATCCAGATCTCAAAAATTAGAAAATGGAATCTGGGCAAATACAACTCTTATTTTTTACACATATACTGATAATAATTCCGGTTATACTCAAAACCACTTGCAATGGAATGACGAAACAAAGAGTTGGAATAATATCTGGAAAAAGTCCTTTATAGAAGATCAGGAAAACAATAAGCTGAATATTATCTACTCTGAATGGATTGACAGTTCCTGGGAATATATCTGGCAACAAGACCAATATTATAACCAAAACTGGCAATTACTTTCATACCAAACAGTAAAATGGAATCCAGAACAAAATAAATGGGAATCCTATTGGGATTACAATTGTTATTACGACAATAATGGTAATTTACTTCAAACCACTCATAAATCATTTAATACAGAAACACAGGTATGGAGCGACGAATGGGAGTGTATCCAAAATTACGAATCTGGAAATCTGATCTCTGAACAAATAATTGATTGGGACCCTGAATTAAACAACTGGACAAATATCCGATACACGGATGTTAACTACTCAACAGGCAAAGTTATCAAAACAAGAAATAGTTGGAATGAAGATAAATCTGACTGGTCAAACAGCATGTTGATAACAGAAGTAACTGATGAACTGAATTATATTACAGAAATTGAAAAAGAGTTATGGGATGAGAATTCTACTTCTTGGAAACCTCAAAGCAAAGATGTTTTTACATATGACAATAATTCAATAAAGTCTTCTGAAACAACTTTATACTGGAATTCTAATACTTCAGACTGGCAGAACAACTTTAAAAAGGAATATTTCTACTCACAAACTTTACTTCCTGGTGAGGAAAATATTATTTCGAAGGATTATGAGTTGGTTCTATATCCTAATCCAGCCAAAGATGATATGTACTTAAAGTTTAGTGGCGATGCCGAGCAACTAAATATTTTTAAGATGGACGGCACGCTGGTCATGCAAGTACCTGTTCCTCAAAACGGGCAATATATTAATGTAAGCAGTTTAAAAAATGGAGCTTATATAGCTAAAATAAGCTTTAAGGATGGTGTTGCACAAACCAAATTTGTTAAAAAATAGTGTGTAATTTTTTTTCTCAGGGTAAGTGAACTTACTACAACATTCAAAATAGTATATTTAAATAATCACGGAGGCATATACAGATGAAGAGAATAGCACTTGTATTATTACTGATAATTCCATACTTAGTTAATGCACAAGTTAGTGGAGGGAAATATTATGTCGCAACCAATGGTAGTGATTCCAATCCGGGGACAATTGATCAGCCTTTTGCCACTTGGCAAAAGGGATTTAAAATGGCACAGCCAGGGGATACAGTTTTTTTTAGAGGAGGAGTATATCATTCGATAGAGGTTAACAATATTAACCCTGAAGCATATGGAGGACCATTGGGATCAAGCGGAACAGCTGAGAATCCAATAGTTTATATGAGTTACCCCGGTGAATGGGCTATCTTAGATTGCTCATATCACTGTGATTCTATACCTGATAATCCATTTGGAGGCAAATATAACTCTGCTATTAGCATACAATATGCTGAATATTTAACCTTTAAAGATTTTGAAATTAGAAATGTCTTTCAATGTGACAGCGTCATTGATGGGGCAATTACGTCTGCTTATTCATGTAACCTAACCTTTGAACATATTGTTATGCATGACATAGGGCAAAGAGGTTTTTATATTGCAAGTGGTGTATGGAGTGAGTATAATGGTACCGATCCTAATACCCCTGTTGATGAGCCTTATTGGGGATATGATCATCATGATACAACCAAATTTATAAACTGTGATGCATATAATTTATGTGACTCATTAGTAAGTAATATTGGTAATGCAGCTGATGGATGGAAAACAATTATTTATGAAGGTGGATATATGCTGTGGGAAGGATGTAGGGCATGGAATTATACAGATGATGGAGTAGATCCAACAGGTTTAAAAGGAAAGAGAGTAATTAAAAATTGTTGGTTCATGGCAGGAGATAAATATATTAATACCGATGGTGGTGATGTTGAAAGAAATGGAATTAAAGCATCTGGTCAATTTGCCCACTGGTATGACCCAAGTGTAACATACTTAACAATTTCAAATTGTCTAGCATATAATTGTAATAGTGGAATTGTCGAATTGGATGCGGGTGGATATGTACGAAATAACGCATTAATTTATAACAACACAATATTCAAATGTGGTGTGGGCATACGTGCAAATGCTGCCACTGAAACTAATCCAAGAACTTCTATTTATAAAAATAATCTTGTTTATGGAAGTACAAGCTATGACCCTGGAGGTTTAAAAATTCCTTATGATATATCTCTTATGACAGAGGATTATATCCATAGTAATAATTCATGGATTTGGTCAGAAAACTACCCTCACTTTAAGTCAAATCCCAATTTTACAATTAACGAAAAAGATTTTAATAATGTAGATCACGAAGCAATTGTAGCTAATATTACTGCTCCAAGAAAAGCTGACGGGTCCTTACCGGATATGACAGCTTTAGCTTTAGCTCCTACATCCGATCTAATTGATGGAGGAACTAATGTTGGACTTTCTTATAATGACTCTGCCCCCGATCTTGGTGCCTTTGAGTATACAGTTGGCGCACCAACTGCCAAATTTTCGACTTCAGCCACCTCTGTTAATGTTGGTGAAGAAATCTCATTTGATGCCAGTGAAAGTAGTGATGATGGCAACATAGTATCCTACAACTGGAACTTTGGAGATAATACTACAGGATCGGGAATCAATGCTACGCATGGCTATTCCAATGATGGAACCTTTAATGTTCAATTAACAGTAACCGATAATACAGGAAATACAGCTACAGCAACAAAAACAATAATTGTAAATAAAATCAGAACTTTGGAGATAATCTCATATTCTCCGAACTCTACAATGGACATTACTAATGTATCATACTATTCACCTAGGGACCAATCCATTAATATCAGCATTCTTAACAATAGCAATATAGAAGTAAATTCCATAACGCAGGAAGCTTTGCAAGGCGATAATCAGGTTGAAGTTGATCTTTCAGGATTGCCGACTGGAAATTATACTATAAATCTAAGTGATGAATCTACTTCTGTAAGCTGTCAGGTATACAAGGAGGAAACCAGATCATTGGAGATCCTTTCTTATTCACCTAACCCTACTTCAGATGTTGTGAATATTTCATACTATTCTCCTAAAGTCCAAATTATAAACGTCAGCATTTTAAACACCAATAATTATGAAGTGTTAACTTTAACACATAATGCTTTGGAAGGAGAAAACAATCAGATTGAAGTAGACCTTACCAATCTGGCTAATGGTGAATATACAATAACATTGACAGATGAAACAACTTCCGTAAGTTGCCAGGTAATCAAAGAAGAAGCCCGGGTGCTTGAAATCATAAGCTATACTGCTTATCCAACTTCAGGATTTGTAAACATAACCTACTATTCACCTAACAATCAAAATATTGAGATATCAGTTGTAAATAGTGAAGGAATACAGGTCTTAAATTCAACTCATTCAGCCAGCGAAGGTGAAAATAATCATACTTCAGTCGATATAAGTGGATTACCAAGCGGAGTTTATATTATTTATTTATCAGATAATTATACAAAAACAAGCTGTCAGGTAACTTCTACCAATGATTCAAATCCGACTGAAGTATTAAAATTAAATGATTTTACTGAATCAAGTTACGATTTATTTACTGTCTCCTATTACTGTCCAAATGCAGGAAATGTTACCATTGAAGTATTTAATAGTACAGGTATGCAGATCAAAAAAATAACTGAATCAGTTACTAAAGGTAATAGTGAAACGAAAATAGACCTAACGAATGCTGAAGCAGGAGAGTACAGAATCAGCCTATATGATGGTATCACATCTGTAAGTTGTTATGTAAGCAAATTAGAACAGGAAATACCATATGAATTTGAATACCTTTCCAGCTCCCCTAATCCAACAGTGGATTTATTCGCCATTGAATTTACTTATACAGAATCAGCCCTTTTAACAATATCTGTTATAGATGAAACAGGTAGAACTGTTCTGATTGAGGAATATCAGGCTAATAAAGGCTTAAACAAAGCGGTAGTTAATTTATCTGAATTAGCAGCCGGTAATTATTCTGTTAAGATTAGCGATGCTGATACCAACGTTGAAACAACCGTTACCAAACAAAGCTTCTATCAGTAGATTTAATCTTAAAATTAAATAATAACCCCTGATTTTAATAATCAGGGGTTATTATTTAATGTAATATTATTAAAAGTTAGAATTTTAAAATTAAAATTACAGCTATTTAATGCTAAATAATTCATGTTGGTCAAAAAGAAATAATTTACAAATATTGTTTGATTTAGATTGTTTACTTTAAACAGATTTAAGTAGTTTAATTAATCTATTAATTAGTATCTATACATAATGTTATGAAAATACCGTTTTCAAAAATTTCCTGTAATGGTAACGAATTAAAATACGTTACAGATGTACTTGAAAGTGGCTGGCTAACGACAGCTGAGAAAACATTTGAATTTGAAAGAAAGATTGCTAATTATGTTGGTGCTAAATATGCCTGTGCTGTGAACAGTTGTACAGCTGCCTTACACCTTGGACTGGAGGCATTAGGAGTTACTTATGGAGATAAGGTTTTTGTGCCCGACATGACCTTTACAGCAACAGCAGAGGTGATCCGATATCTGGGAGCCGATCCGGTTTTTCTGGATGTTGAATATGGCACTTCATTAATTACCCCTGAAATTTTGGAACAAGCCATCCTGCAATATCCTGACGTTAAACACCTTATTATTGTACATTTTGGAGGACAAGCTTGTGAAATGACTAATGAACAGAAAAACGGAATAATTGATTTGTGTCAAAGAAATCAAATTAAGGTTATAGAAGATGCGGCTCACGCCTTTCCGTCAAAGTGGCAGGGAAAATATATTGGTACATTTGGAGATATCACCTGCTTCAGTTTTTATGCCAATAAAACCATTACCACGGGTGAAGGAGGAATGCTACTTACCGATAATGAAGAAATTATTCAACGAGCTAAAACCATGCGACTCCATGGAATTAATCGGGATGTCTGGGATCGTTTTACTTCTGAAAAACCTTCATGGGAATATGATGTAGTGGCACCGGGATTTAAATACAACATGCCGGATATAAGTGCTGCCATTGGTTTAGCTCAACTGGAGGTTGCGGAAGAACTCAGACTAAAGAGACAATCCATTGCTTTACTTTATTTTGAGAACCTCAAAAATATAGATTGTATTGACCTGCCTCTGGTTAAGGTAAAGTTTGAAGACCATTCCTGGCACCTATTCACCATTACTTTAAACCATAGATGTAAAGTAAACAGGAATGAATGCATTGAAGCTCTAAGTAGCAAAGGTATTGGCACATCTGTTCATTATAAACCGCTTCACAGAATGACTTACTATCAAAATAAATATCAATTAAAACCTTGTGATTTTCCTGTATCAGAAAATATATGGCAGGGAACTTTATCACTACCCATTTACCCTGATATGAATATTAATGAGGTTGAATATGTCTGCAATGTCTTAAAAGAAACACTGAGTTAAGAACATTAAAACTTAAAACATTACTTTTTAATCAATCACAACTTTTAAAGTTCTGTTTTCTGAGTCTCCTGATAAAGAGATAAAATATACTCCTGGCTGCATATTCCCGGTTGGAATATCCACTAATTGGGAATTTATTTGACTATTTTTTAGTTGACTACCTTTAATGTTATATATTGAATACTGATTGTATGCATTATTATTTCTAAGTTCTATAATAAACCTGTCATTCATTTTTTTTAAGGTAACAGTATTTTGATCAACATTTCCATTATCAGTTGGTACACCTTCCCATCCTGCTATTCTGGCAAGCATCCACCACATGGCTTTCATTATACGTAATGAACCTACTTCGCCTATATGATCACCATCTTCTGTTCCTTGTATTACATTCCAATTATCATCATAATCCATTGTATTATCCGGATGAATATGAGCATGGTAACGCAATGTACCACCATCATTCCAAACACCTTCATACTTTTCCCCGGCATTATTCCAACAGAGTATATCAGCATAATCGAAGAGTATACGTTGGGGATCTTTATTCACAAACTCCCTAATATAATTGTGTTTGATTTCACGCTGCACCCCGTCTTCATTTCCTTCCGAATCAGGATAAGTGTCATCCACAGGGCCCGTAGTAAAAATGATCTTAGTACCCCAGCCATTATTAATACAGTATTGCTGATAATCAAGCACCGTATTCAAATAAGTATCCATACTTACACTATTCCCAGTTAATTCAGTATCCTCAGAATCCAAGCCCCAGCGCTTGATTCCTTCCGGCCTTTCAGGACCTCCTTCAATAGTTCCTCCCCAATGAACATTATAAACAGGATCCAAGCCACCTCCCGGCGCTGGATCATAATACATATCCCAGCACCACACAAAACCCATCACATCAAAAACATTACCTGTATTATTTTGGTTTGCTATCCTAGCCTTATAGCCATCAATAGCTGAAGAACTTGCAAAGTAAGTTTCTTCTCCAACATTGTCAATTTTTCCAATTCGAAGAAATCCTGTTGTTTCTGCCGGAGGTGTACCTCCAAAATAAGTAGATTGAAATTTTGAATCAAACTGTTCCAAAAGATTAGATCCATAATTAAAAGTTGAAGAATGCGATTCTCCGGCCATCTCCACCAACATGGTTTTAACCTTATTAAGATATTCATCCGGAATCTGATCATATTGATCAACAACAGTATGATCAGCAATTATCTGAGCTTTAAGCCCAACCAGAAACACAGTAAAAACAGTGGAAATTACTAACTTTTTCATTATGGTGAATTTTAATTTAGGTGTAAAAGAAAAAGAAATATTAATAAAATTTCATTTATGAAAGTTAAACAACAATTGAATACATTTGTTTAAATCCAAGGTAAAAACAAATATAAAATGAAAATTATACTATCATCTATTTTTTTATTAATGATACTTACTGTATTAGGAGCTTGTGATTCGAAGGTTGAAGATAAAAATATTAATATAGTTTATCTCCATCACAGCACCGGCCGAGTCATCTGGAACGGAAAACAAAGTTCAGCCATCGCCAAACGTATCCTGAACAAAAGTACTAAGGTTGCCGGATTCTTAGGCATTCAGGCTGAATTACCCAGACTTTTTGATAATTATAATACCTTAAAAAAAGTCAATTACCAAATTACAGAAATGACATTCCCCAAAGCTTCCCCTTATGGATGGAACAACTATCCTTACGACTATTATAATATCTGGGTGAAACATGCCGAAGAGGATTACTACCTTGAAGAACCAACCCTCGAGGCTTTAAGTGCCATGTATGATGTCATTATATTTAAACACTGTTTTCCGGTTAGTAATATTGAAGCCGATTCTGATTCAAGCAATGTTGATTCTGAAGAAAAAACAATTGGTAATTATAAATTACAATACCTGGCTCTAAAGAAAAAACTACTTTCCTTCCCTGAAACCAAATTTGTTTTATGGACACCAACAGCATTGGTGAAAAATGCAACAAATGAAGAAGAATCAGAACGAGCCAATCAATTTTACAATTGGGTAAAAGAAGAATGGGATAGAAATGGCGACAATATCTATTTATGGGATTTCAGACAATTGCAAACCGAAGGCGGCTTATACTTTAAGGAAGAATATGCCCAAAGTACAAATGATTCTCATCCCAATCAAAACTTTGCAAATATAGCTGTTAATAAATTATTTAATCGCCTAATTGATATCATAGAGAATAAGGGACAGGGAACCTCACTTACAGGAGAAGAAATAAAATAAATTTAAATATTCCAGTAATAATTCATTTAAAACTCATTTGTAACTAATCAATCTTATAGTTTTGCTTCATAAAGGCAATGATTTCACGGGTGAATACTTCTGCCGAATGACGCATCAAATGACTCTCATCAAAAAAACTGTCTTCCCTTAAATACAATGAATCATTTTGATTATAGACATAATAGTCTACTTCTTTACCGCATAAGCTTTTTATTCTTTTTTCAAAAGCAGGGCTGTGAGGTTTGTAGTTTGGAGGGAATACAATAATTAATTTAGTACCGGAACCTTTTATTTGCTGAATCATAGTTTTAAAGGTATTAACCAACTCTTCACTTTCCTGATCAAATGCATAAGAATCATCATTAATAAAAGGATAATTCCAATCCTTGTTATACCACGATATTGGCATGGAACCACAGGATAACAATGAATCATGCGGGGTAAATTTTTTAGTCCTCAAATCAAAATTTGATTTATTCAATCTATTCAGGAGTAATAATTGGGAAAAAACTTTTTCCTTATTATCTATCTCTGCCAATTTTTTCCAGACAAATGGATATTTTATCAGTGGATATAAGCGATCTTTCCGGAACATCACCGTTCTCTCTGGAATAAGTTCCTGGTTATCATCAACAACCAATATAGTATATTTAGGAACTTTATTAAATTTAAACAGAGCTTCAAAAAGAAAAGAATGGAATGAAACATCCGAACCGGGATAACAGATATTATAAGCAGACAATGTTAAGCTATCCTGAATAATAGAGGCAATGACATCCCTTCCTCCTCTTGATGAACCAGCAACGATGACATCTTTATTCATATTCCCATTAAGAATCATCTCCAGCCGTTTGTCAATTTCTGATTCAGCTGACCGATTGGCAACTAAATAGAAGGCCTTATCCAACAACCAGAATAAAGTGAGAAAAACAAAGATTTTAAAATATAATTTGCCCATTAAAACTGAAAATAGATAAAACTTTGAACATCATTCTTAAAAACAATAATCACTGCCATTAACCAAAAATAAAGCCCCCATCTGAGCGAGCGATATAATGTGCCTTTTTTTTGCCATCCTACACTATAACGCGAAAACATTGCCGGATAATCATTAGCCAATAATTCTCCGGTCATAAAAATAATAACCAATAGTAAGGTGAACAATAACACCACTTTTTGATTAATTGGTAATATCAAGGCATCCCAATGCCCTCCCAGGCCTGATAAAAAACTGAACGCTTTACCAAGATCCGGCGAAAAGAAAAAAACCAAAGAAAAGGCATAGAATAAATAAGTTAAGCTCCGGCCTGTCCATATCCTTAAACTTCCGGGCCATTTTGTAAAAAAACGTTTTCTCCAGCCTTTGGTGAAAAACTCATAGATAATGGCAATAGCCTGAATAACACCAAGTATCATAAAGTTCCATCCGGCACCATGCCATATGCCAAATAAGGTCCATGTTAAAACCAGAGCATAAATTGGTGCGAGATTACCCCATTTACGTCTTCGAAACATGGTTTGCTTAAATATATAGTCACTAAACCATAACGACAAAGACATATGAAACTTTCTCCAGAAAAGGGATACATTTTCTGCAAAAAACGGACGGCTAAAATTCGGCAACAAATTGATTCCAAACATCCTGGCAATACCCAATGCTATATCTGTATAACCTGAAAAATCAAAATACAAATAGAGAGGTTGAAGCAAAATTACTGTTCCTAATAAAGTCGCGTTTGCGGAGGAAATATCAGAATAAGCCACAGTTATTAAGGGTGCCAATTGATTGGCAATAACTACTTTTTTAAAGGCCCCTATCAAGGCTAACCGTAATCCTTCTATTATATTTTCTTCCTTAAAAACAACTGTTTTTTTTAATTGTGGTAGAAAGTGATTGGAACGCTCAATTGGTCCGGATAAAAACTTAGGAAAAAAGATTAAATAGAGTAAGAAATCAATAAAATTTTTATCCGCCTTTTCCCAACCCATTTTTATATTAATCAAATAACCAATGGATTGAAGGGTAAAATAGGAGATGCCAATTGGAATAATGAGATTGGATAAGGTAGTAAAAGTAAAATTAAAATCCAGTAATTCAATAAACGGATCAATAGCAAATGAGGCATATTTTAAAATAACCAGCTGTCCTATATTTATCAGCAGTCCTGTCCGAAATATCCATTTTCTGCTTTTGGCATTCTCTAGCTTAATACCAATGATATAGTTTACCAAACCATAAACAAGCACATAAAGTAACAAAAAATAGCTATAACTGGCTACAAACCCTCCACTTAACATCACTAACAATGTAGATCTGTACTTGTGATTAAGCAGATAATAAATAAATACTGCTCCTAAAACAATTAAAGTAAATTCAATAGATATTATATCCATAATGATCATGCCTTAAGAAAATCATACGATTATACACAGTATAATAATAAGGCGAACAATTTATATGACGGGGGATGCTTATTTTTTGATCAATCAATAAATGAAAAAAACATACTCAAAGCCTTTTTTATCCTATCCCTATCTTCTTTATCCAGATTTGATCCGGAAGGTAAACATAAACCATTGTTAAAAAGGGCTTCTGAAACACCGGTAAGATAGGCATCATAGCATTTAAATATTGGTTGTAAATGCATGGGCTTCCATAATGGACGCGTTTCTATATTCTCTTCTTCCAGTTTTTGTTGAAGAATTAAACGTTGAATACCGGTTACTTCCGGATTAATAATGATAGTAGTTAACCAACGGTTTGAGTAAGATCCTTCTGGTTCAGGTTGAAAGGAAACTCCCTTTATTCCTTTAAAAATATCCCAATAGAACACAAAATTCTCCCGCCGTTTCTTTACACGCTCATCTATAACTTCCATTTGACCACGCCCTAAACCGGCCAGTATATTACTCATCCGGTAATTATACCCGATTTCGCTATGTTGATAATGAGGTGCCTGATCTCTGGCCTGAGTAGCTAAAAACCGGGCCTTTTTAATATAAGCCTTTTTATTGGAAAGCAAAGCCCCTCCACCGGAAGTAGTAATTATTTTGTTCCCATTAAAAGACAAAACACCCAGTTCTCCAATTGATCCCAAAGGCTTTCCATTCAATTGACTACCTAGTGCTTCAGCTGCATCTTCAACAACTGGGATTCCATAGGTACTGGCAATCTCCATAATTTCATCCATTTTAGCCGGCATCCCATATAAATGCACCACAATGATAGCCTTAACTTTCTGCAGCTTTCCATTCAATTTACGCTCTTCCAGAGCCTGCTTTAATAGAATCGGATCCATATTCCAGGTTTCCGGTTCACTATCAATAAAAACAGGCTTAGCTCCCTGATAAACAATAGGATTAACCGAAGCTGAAAAAGTAAAAGTAGAGACTAGTACTTCATCTTCCTTTTGCACACCTAAAAGAACTAAAGCCAGATGAATAGAAGCTGTCCCTGAACTTAAAGCTGCTACATGATTAACATTACAATAGCCAGCAATAGCTGATTCAAAAGCATCCACATTAGGACCTAACGGTGCTATCCAGTTCTGATCAAAAGCCTCTTGTATGTACTTTTGTTCATCCCCTGACATATGAGGACTTGATATATATAGACGTGTTTTTTTTGATTTCATATACTTAAACTTGATCAAACAATTAAGTTGAAATTACCATAAAGATAGTAAAGCATTGATGATTACAAAATACATAAACTACTTAATCTATCTTAAAATAAGAGCAGCCATGAGAATCTAGTAGGTTTATTTAAAACCAATTATCGTTTGAATAATTAATTTAATGTCAAGACCTAAAGTATGATTATAATAATAATCCAAATTAATTTTAACCTTATCAGGCCAAATTACCTCATCATTAAATTGCTTAGGATCATTAACAGTTGATAAAAGCTCTTCTTCATTAACATATTTTAAAGAGGCCGGACCTGTAATTCCTGGCCGTAATTCCAATATTTTTTTTTCCTCTCCTATTAATTTATCGTAATATTCCGGCATATCCGGACGTGGCCCTACAAGGCTCATATCTCCAATTAATACATTCCATAGCTCCGGCAGTTCATCCAGTTTATACTTACGCAAAATAGAACCCAAAGGTGTAATTCTGTTTTCACCTTTTATGGAGATCGAATTACCGCCATGTCCAACTGTCATGGTCCTGAACTTATAAATAGTAAAAGGCTGACCAAAGCGACCTACCCTTTGTTGGCAAAAAAACACAGGCGATCCCATATAGATTTTAATCAAAAGAATAATAACTATATAAATTGGCAAGAGCAATATCAAGCCTAACAATGAAAACAACAGATCACTAATTCTCTTTACAAACATTCCATTTTTCTTAAATATAAATACAAAGACATCAAGTATTCTTTAATAAATAATTTAATTATTCTTTTAAATTCCATTTTCATTTGGGTCGCTTCCCATTCAAAAATTGAAATAAATGAAATTACTGCCTTTAAACACACCAAAAATAAATATCACAAGAAGTACAGAAAAATAAGATAGCCATCTTATGATTACATTTTTATTATTGAAGAATAAAAATTTGTTAGGATAAAATTCATCTCTGAATTCTGATATTAATAATATAGCTATGCCCAAAAAAGCGTATAGAAGGACAGTTTTATCAATATAAACCGGACCAAAATGTGTAAACATTTTTATAACTGCCAAAATACCTTCTGACACAGTATGTCTTATACCTCCAGTCAGAAACGAAAATGCAAATATTATATAAGTAATAATTATACTTATTAAAATATACCACACTTTCTTTGTTAAATTAAAGCGCCGTTCTATCTCAGATTTTCTTTTTTTTGTAATTGCTTCAAGACTTATAAAAAATCCTTGATAAAAGGCCCAAACTAAAAAAGTAAGGCGTGCTCCATGCCACATTCCCATAATAAAGAGTGTCAATGTTATCGTAAATACTACACCTTTCATTTTATATTTCCGCAGCATAAATGACAATGGTGTATATACATAATCTAATATCCACGATATCAACGACATATGCCACCTCCTCCAAAACTCAGAAACTGACATTGCAAAAAACGGACGATTAAAGTTTGGTCGTACTTTTAGTCCCATAACACTTGCCGCTCCAATGGCAATTAATGAGTAGCCGCCAAGGTCACAATAAATTTGCATGGGATATAACAATGTTGCAAGAAATATTGTTCCACCTGAATGTTGATCAATACTTGATATTATAGGATCAATATAAACGGATAACCTGTCTGCAACTACCAGTTTCATAAAATAACCCCATAATATCATTTGCAATCCCGTTACTACCATTGGGTAATTAAATTCCATCTTTTTCTTAAACTGAGGAAGCATACTAGGCGCGCGTTCTATAGGTCCGGATAGAACCAATGGGAAATATGACAGGAATAAGGTTATTAAACCGAGATTCTTTTCAGCCTCAATTTCTTCATTGTAAACATCAACAATGTATCCAATAGCCATAAACGTATAAAATGAAATTCCGATTGGTAACATCCAGTTGATTTGTGGTAAATGCCATCTTAATCCAGTCAGTTCTAAAAGTGAAAAAATACTTTCGTTGACAAAATTGTAATACTTAAAAAAGAAAAGTGGCAGTAAAACCAACAGTAAACCTATTGTCAAAAGGATCTCTTTTTTTTTATATGACTTAGATTTGTCAATAAATAGGGCAAAACTATAAGTCACAATTGAGACTCCTAAAAGTAATAGGGTAAAAACAGGTTGAATATTAGTATAAAAGTAAAGGCTTGCCAATAGAACAAATCCCCATCTCAACTTTTGAGGAAGTATAAAATAAATAAATACAACAAGAGGGTAAAAAAGTAGAAAACTTAACGATGTAAAGACCATATAATTTTACAATTACTTATTTTATATTTTAATGAAAGCTATTCTCGTTATAGAGGTTATAAAGAAATTCAGTAAGTTTTTTTGCTCCATATTCATTTAAATGACTATTACCAAGCCAATCTGTGGAATCAAACATCTGAGTACACTGCTTTGTATTATTAAGGTTCAAATAATGTAATTTATTGTCCCCATTATACTCTAATATATGTAATCCAACATCAATATCATTCTGTGTATTCTTATAGCCAGGCATACCAATCAATACAAAGTCAATTTTATTGACATCGCACAGTGAGTCCATCTTAAAAAGGAACTTTGCCTTTTCAAAGTCACAGATACTTATACTGGTCTTTGTCTTCTGACTATATTGAGTATGATCTGGGACCGTTTTTTTTGTTCTTAACTGTCCCATTACAATTCTCGCCTCTCTATGATCCTTTGATAATACCTTTTTTACTATTTCAACTGCTAACCATTGGAATTTTATCACAGGAATACTCCTAATACTAAATTTATCCATTAAATCATAACTATACTCAATGGCAGGATGGAGAGGTGGAGGTGTAAAATTCTTATAATCAACACCAGGAGACAAACCCAACATTACACATTTTGTAGTATTAGTCTTCAAATAATTTGATAATTGAATATAACTTGCTTCAATATTTGCACCTCCTAAAGCGAAATTATAAGCGCTTACACCATTTTTTGCAAAAAATTCTGAATCAATGCCATCAAATGAAACACTATTACCTAAAAAAATACAATCGAATTTTTGGTTTTTCATTTTTGAAATCATCAATGCTTTTGACAATTCAAAATCGTACCTTTTTAAGTACCACAGGTATGTATAATTAAATAATACAAAGACTGATACAAAAAATAGTATTTTTAAGCTTAATCTTTTCATTAATCAAAATAGGTTTAATGTATAATAAACACTAATAAAAGATTCATAATTTTGAAATTATTATATCTACCATTTCACCAACATTATGCATTTTATTTAGCTCTTTAAGTCTAAATTTAATAGAAAATGTCTCTTCAACTTCAGTTATCAATAACATGTGAGAAAGAGAATCCCAATTTTCGACATCGTTTGCTGTCAGTTCATCTGAAATTTCAAGGGAATCATTACTTAATACCTTTCGGAAAATTCCGGTTAACTTTTCATAAACATCTGATCTATCCATAATACAATTTATTTAAATATTTCTTTTTAATTGAAATTTAATTTTTGATGGCAGATAATTTAACACATCATCATTTTCTGCCTCTACTTTCTTCACAATCTCAAACCCAACCCTTTCATTGGCTTTTATCGCAGGTATATTGCAACCAAATACTTGGGTATAGACTTCAGATATTTCTGGATTATTAATCTTCACTCGCCTTATTATTTCCTCTGTTAACATACCCAAAATTCCTTTATTACGATAGTTATCTATAACATAACCAGCTCCCTTCTGAAGACTTCCAGTTACATAATCAATACGAACCTGCTTTAATAAATTATTAGCTCTTGCCGCATTTTTAATTGACTCTTGGGGTAATACAAATCCAAGCAAATTACCCTTTATTTCAATGGAAGAAACTCCTCCAGCACCTTCAACCCATGCGCTTAAAGCTGCTATGACGACACCATTATCTTCAGCAACAAGAAAACTTGAAACGGATAATTCACACCCATCAATTTCTTCTTCAAGCATTTGAGTTATATACTTTTTAGCCTCAACTTCCGTAATACCAAATACAGACGAATAAGATAAAATATCTGTGCCACCCTTTTCCGCCTCAATAATAGTATTAACTAAAAACGGAATATCTTCAATGCTGGCACTTCTTAATACATATTCACTCATTTTTCAAAATTTTTAGTAATTCCAAACGATCTGTCTTTCCATTGGTATTAATTGGAAAGCTTTCAACAAGCAGAAATTTGGTCGGTATCATGTAAGATGGTAATTTTGATTTCAAATATTGTCTTACAACATCTTCATCTAACTTATTATCTTCAATAAACATAGCAATTTCATGATTCCCAGAATGACTTTCGTAAACAACAGCCACTGCATTTTTACCATTAACTGCATTTCTGGTATGATACTCAATTTCGCCAAGTTCTATTCTGTACCCCTGGATCTTTACCTGATAATCCAATCTTCCACTCAACATTAAATCCCCATCATCGTCTATATAACAACCATCACCCGTTTTATAAAATCTTACCTGTTTATTATTTTGTTCTATTAGAATGAAAGAAGAGTCATTTTTCACCTGGTTTTTCCAGTATCCGGCTGTTACCTGGTCTCCTGCAATACACAGTTCTCCACTCATATTATTGGATAAGATTTCACCCGAATCATTACAAATAATGGCTTGAATGCCAACCATTGGTTTACCTATACAAAACATGCCATTTAATTCTTTATTGAAACCCTTTCTCTTGAATTCATTAAATGTACAATAAATGGTAGCTTCGGTAGGCCCATACAAGTCAAATATTTTAGCATTTGGAATACACTCCGACCACTCTTCAATCAGGTTTAATGGAGCCGCTTCTGCAGTAAGAATATTATAACGTAAATGAGGCAAATCGATTTCATCAAAATAAGGTCTTAAAAACCGAACCATTGAAGGAGCCATCGCTCCAAATGTAAGTTTATGATCTTCTAAAAGTTCTGATGCATAACTATATTTAATACGATCATGAGGAATTGTATAGGTACAGGCTCCTTTGGTTAATGGCACAAGAAAAGATTGCACTGAAACGTCAAAAGTTAGATCAAAGCATTGTAAACATCTGTCTTTTTCATCAATCTTAAAACCTATTTGCCAAAAAGCCTCCATAAAAGCTCCAACATTTTTTCTCGTAATTGTGACTCCTTTGGGTTGTCCTGTACTACCTGACGTAAAAAGAATATAAGCCAATTGATTACTATCATATGAACATAATTCCAATTCATAATCATTAAATAATAAATTCTTGCTTAAAACGGTTTTTACATCATTCAAAAAGGAAGTGTTTGATGAATCTAAAACTAATTCAATATTAGCTTGTTTTACAATATCCATACCCCTTTCTTTGGGGTGCCCAGGATGTATCGGTACATAAGCCAGACCTTCCAACCAAATTGCAATTATCGATGCATAAGTTTCCAAATCGTCATTAGCTATTAATCCTACGTTACTACTAATGTCATTCCTTTTCTTAAGGTATTCCCTTATTTTTGAAATACATTGAGCAAAATCTTGATAGGTATAATATTGCTCATCTATAAAAAAAGCATTTTTAGTAGGGAAAAATGCTATTGCATGCAGAATTGGTTCTAAAACCTGTACTTCAAATTTATTTAACGGATGTGAATGGGTCATATTATTTTAATAAATCTTTGTAAAATATATGTTTGCTATTTGAAGGAAGTAATTGCTTAATCCTTTCATCTGCGGAAGTATAAACTTTCTTTGTCTCAAACTTCATTAATTTAAAGTTGAGTATGGATGGTTTATTATTCGAAAAAACCTGACAATATACTCCTTTAGCTTCCGGATGCAATCTTATTTGCTCCAGAAATAATCTAACCAGAAGTAATCTCCCCTGATGTTCAGGAACTACATAGGCCGGACCAAGCCAAAACTCACCCGGTTTGTAATCTGTCGACAAAGCAGAACAAATATGATTGAGTTTATTTGCTTTAATCAAAGCTTCTCTTGGCAATAAAAAACCCAATAAGTTTCCCTTAATAGTAACCGAAGAATAACCATTAAGACCTTCAATCCAGGCATTCAATGCTGCAACGGGTTTCTTTTTGTATTCCGCTACTATAAAACCTGATAAGGATAAATCACAATCTTCTACATCTTCTTCCAAAGCGCTCTTCAAAAGTTCTCTTACTTCTTTTTCCGACAATCCAAATAAAGATGAATAAGGTAATACTTCAGTACCTGATTTTTCCGCTTCAATAATAGTTTCTACAATAAATTGCAAATCGCTTTTATTTGCCCTTCTAAAAACATATTCATCCATATATATTGCTATTATTTCTCATTTTATTTCAACAATTCAATAATATATTCAGCAAGATTTTTTATACTACTAAAAGGATTAATTTCTTGCTTAAATGAATGCTCACTAACCAGATCTATATTTTTTTTAAAATGTTCCGTAATCTTACTTTCTATTAATATTAGAAGTGTTACCAAACCCAATGAACCAATACCACTTTCTTTTCCATATAGAATTGTATCAGGACTTTTTACCAGGTGTTCCGAATAATCTACTGATTGATTAAAATCTTCTATTGCCAGATATATCTGCGTATAAACAGTATTTATCATCACTTTATTCATATAGTTTTTTCAATGCTAAGCGATCTACTTTACCATTTGAATTTAAAGGTAGCAACTCAAGCATTTTATATTTGGAGGGAATCATATAGGGAGGTAATTTTTTTCTTAAAAATTGGTCCAATTTTATGTAATCAAATATAACGTTTTCAAGTAATAATGCAATCTGCATTAATCCGGATTTATTTCTAAAAGTAATTGCAACAGCATTAGCTCCAATTAGAAAAACTCTTGCATGGGCTTCAATTTCACCTAATTCTATTCTATAACCCTGCACCTTTACCTGATGATCCAACCTGCCAGCCAACATAATATCCCCTTCTTCATCTATAAAACAATTATCTCCTGTTCTATAAAACCTATATTCCTCACCATCAATTATTTTATAAACAAAACCAGATTTATTCTTTTCTATATTATTCCAATACCCCTGGGTCACTGTCTCACCTGAAATACATAGCTCTCCCATTCCATTAACAGATTGTATACAATCATCTTCATCTATTACAACAATTCTTATACTCTTAAACGGTTTACCAATTGTCATCATTCCATTTAATTCCTTATTTAATGCATTTCGATAAAATTCTGAATAAGTACAATAAATAGTTGCTTCTGTTGGTCCATATAAATTTAGAATCCGGGCATTGGGGATACAGTGCTTCCATTCATCAATCAACTGAACAGCTGAAGCTTCTGCACACAAAATATTCGTCTTCAAATAAGGAAGTTCAATCTCATCGAAATAGGATCTAAGGTACCATATCATTGATGGTGGAATAGCCGCAAATGTAATTTTATGAACCTCCATTAATTCAATGGCAACTACTGGTTTAATACTCTCATGGGAAACAGTGTAGATACATGCTCCTTTTAACAATGGTATTAAGTATGACTGAATCGAAATATCAAAGGTCAGATCAAAATACTGTAAACAACGGTCTTCTTTGGATAATTCAATACCTAGATGATTAAAAGAATGAACAAAACTGGCCAAATTAAGTCTGCTAATTGGCACCCCTTTGGGTTTACCTGTACTACCGGAGGTATATAGAATATAGGCCAATTGATCATCATTCACTTTTTTATGTTCCAGATTAAATTCTCGAAAAGTTAACTCTTTACTTTTTATAAGTTTAACTTCTTCAATTTCAATATTCCCGGAAGAATCAATTATTAGATCAAGCTTAGCATCATTGATTATTTCCTTTTTTCTGTCATCAGGATAGCAAGGATGAAGTGGCACATAAGCTAAGCCTTCTAACCAAATAGCTACAATAGCAGCATAGGTTTCCAGATCATTATTAGCTATCAATCCTATATTTTTGCTGGAAAAATCCTCTTTCTGAAGCTGAGTCCGGATTTTTGAAATGGTCTTGGAAAATTCAAGATAGGTATAATTTAAATTACAAATGTGAAAAGCATTAGAATCCTTGTATCTCTCAAAAATACAGATCAAGTTAGATAAAATAAATTGACCAAACATTAATTATTAATTTACTTTCTACTAAATCCTTTTTTGATTATTTAACAAACTCAATCAACAAATAATCCCCGGGTAATTCTTTAACTATCTTCATGTTAGAATTTTTTCTATGAGCATTTATCACTAATTGATTATTTTTTGAAATAGTAGATAAACATTTAAAATTCAACTCCCAGGCAATATTATACATTATCCGGTTCATTAAACCTCCAATTCCACGTCCCCTATAATCAAAATCAATCACCCTGCCTACAAAACATTTTTTATTGGCAAAAAATCTTAGAAAAAAATAACCGACCAACCTCTCTTCTTCAAATACTCCCATCATCAAAAAGGCTTTTTTCTTAAGTTGCCTTTTTATAGATATTAAATCAAATCCATGAGGATTGAAATAACGCATATCCTCTTTCTTCTGATGGTTTAGCAACATGGTTATTGCTTCGGCGTCTCCGGCATTAAGTATTCTGAATTCATAATTGGGCTTAAGTTCTTCAGAAAAGACTTTATGTATTGTTTTTTTTAAGCTATTGTGATGAAGGATATAAAAAACAAGTCCATTTATCCACTCAATAATGTGCCAGATAAATACCAGACGGTGTTTAATAAATAGCAAAAGTTTTTCCATTACATGTACTTTAGCAACTTATCCTTTAACCCCTTTTTAACAGGCAACTGCCATAATAACTTACACCAGTTATGATTACCCTCAATTAATTCAGGTCCATACTCACTAATGGCAATATCCCAACCTATGGATTGATTGGAAGAATTGGAAAGTGCAGCTTTTGTAACAAGTTCTATTGTTTCCGACCAAAATGGTATTTTAAAGCCTTCAATTGACTCATTAGAAACAGGATGGATTGAAACATCCTCTTTTGTAATATCGCTATAAACGCCAGGTCCTGATACCGATCCATTGATAACATCAATAGGTGCTGCCAAATTACCAGCTGCCATATTATCGACTTCAGAATTTACCGTAATTCTTAAACGTGCTCCAAGTATATCAACTTCCCCATCGTTAAGCTGAGTAAAAATTCTAATGGTATTTAATCCCGAATCAGACAATTGCATTAACATTGGATGCTGAATAACATACTCTTCTATCAAATCAAATTTGTTTTGCATCATAAATTGAAGTAATGAATCAGCATTATAATCATCACACTTTATGACCTTAACTTCTGCTCCAACCTGTCCCAAAGATCCTTTAAGTACTAATTTCCCCGATTTATTATTAAATATTTGGTTCAACTGTTCCTTATCATTAAATGCCTGCCTATATGTTAATACTTTGCGTCTGACGTATGTTGAATATTTAGCTAAGAATTGAATCTTATCCTCCAAAACTTTTCTGTTATTTTTAGGATTCATCTTTAATTGAAATTCATACATAAATCCTGTACCCACCCATTTTTTTCTTTCATTTGTATCAATTTCAAAAAAACGGAAATAAAAATAATCTTTTAATGATATGTTGTATTTATAAACACAAACGATCATATCAACCAATAATGCACTTTTAGTCCTACCTGTAAGGTTTTTTGCATAATTCAGAAATTTTCTAATTAATCCGAAATCTTCATTTTTCAGATAATAAAACAGATAGATGGTTCTGTTAACGAATTTCATCATAATAATTCATTAATTGTTTAGGTATGCAGATAAATATCTGCCGGCATTTGCTTTTGAAAAAAACTTTGAAGCCTTATAAGAATTATCACACAATGTTTTTAATTCATCAGGATTATCAAATAAGTTTAAAATAAAATCTGACATACCACTATAATTATCTTTCTCAAAAGTGGTACCAATTTTATAGTCGGCTATTTTCTTCGCTAAAGCAGAGTTTATAGAAGCAATGGCCATTACAGGTACTCCTGCTGCCATTAAATTATAGGTTTTACTGGGTACACTAACGTCAGCTGTTTTATCGTCCAGTGTTACAATAGCCAAATCAGCAGCACATAAAGATTCGTACAATTCTTCGTCTGGCCTGAATGGGAGTAATAAACAATTTTTTAATTTTTTGGCCTTTATCATATCAGCAATGATCTCTGTACGAATACCTCTTCCGATTATTTGAAAAACAATACTATCATTTTCCTTAAAATATTCCGCCAATTCAATAATGGCTTCAACATTATGTGTAGCTCCTATATTTCCCGAATATTGAATAATAAATTTATCCTGCAAACCTTCTCTGATTAATAGTTTATTTTCAGCTTTAGCTATTGGATAATATTCAGAAAAAGCAGACCAATTGGAAATCACTTCAATTTTAATCTTCGGGGCATAATATAAAAGTCCCTCTTTCATATGATCGCTTAAGGTATATACTTTGTGAGCCTTTGGAAGTATTTTAATATTTCTTTTGATCCACCATTTATATATCAGACTTCTTTCATCTAACCCATTAATTTTTAAGGCTTCCGGATAAAGGTCATAAATAATTATTGAAAAAGGCAATCGTCTGGTAATTGGAAGCAAATAGGCAGTTGGGGGGATTGTGAAAAATACCTTTTCATAGTCTCTATATTTAAAGAGCAATAAAAAATAAATCTGCACTGTACCCCATAACCAGGATAATACTTTGTTAATATGACTGCCCCTGTTATATTTTACAATTTTGGATACCTCAACATCTGACTCAAGCGTATCATCCTGTACCCGAATACTTCCGGTAATTAATGCCACCATATCAAATTCTTTGGCAAAAGCATTAATTATGTCGATGGTCAGATAACCGGTAGCCTGGTTGATAAATACTATTTTGCGCATACTAATTCCTTCTCATAATATCAAAAGCGTCACCCGACGATAGAAACTCAACATCAGGCCACCTCTTAACTATTGTATCAAGTAATTTCTTCAATTCATTTAATCCTATCTCCCTGTTATCCGGATTAATACTTCCTGTAAAATTAGCTCGATGAGTACTTATATTTGCCGGTTTACCCCATCGAAATGCGGCCTCGATCTGACTCAGAGTAAATTCTACCCCCATGTATTCCGGATCAGTTGGCTCAAATGCACAGTTCCGGGTATAATAAATCAAACCCTCCGGGCCACGTTGACCTGTTGTAAAAGGTCTGAATTTAATTTCCCCATTGGTTGCAGGATATGGCATTTTTCGTGTTACATACAAGTACCTTATTCCATTACTGGCCACCTCATGATCTAAATCAGGATGAAACAAACCATTAGATGGTGTAAAAACTCGAGGCAAATATCCAAATGTCTTCTCAAACAATTCAACACTTTCCCTGATAGAATTTATTAAAAAGGGCTTCTGCTCATCGTTATCAAAATAAAACTCAGGTCTGAATTCTTTCAATATATCCGGAAGATCATTAATACCAAAGGCAACAAAACCGTGGTTAAATGCTTTCAATAATTCCGGATGGCCTGATTTTAAATGTTTCATCCAGTGCTGAACCGAAATGTGCTCTTTACCATGCAACTCAGGTACAAAAATACCCTCTTTAATCCCTTCCTCCCATTTATCAAACACCTTTTGTCCAGGATAATACCTATCCAGTGTTGTCGTAAAATCCTCAGAATAATAAGAAGCAAATCCTGACTTTTTAATTTTTTCAAAATCAGGATTGGCCATATTGGTCATCGCAGTTATCACCGGATGATTACCATTTTTAGCTTTAACTGATTTTAAAACTGTGAATAACTGATCAAAATCCTCTTTATTGGCTAAAGTATCATACCGATTAAAACGGCTTGTATTAACAGGTAGTCCCTTATTATTCAATTCATCGAAAACGGCTTTGGAAGGCATTCTTATTCCTCCCCAATCATCACATTCGATGATAATTAGTTTTCTATTCGTTCTCCAGCCCGGCATGTTTTTCAGATTATTAACCAGGTGCTGCCTTAATTTATTAATCATCAATGGTTTATAATTGATTATAAATATCAATACAAATGACTACTAAATACATCTATCAATTGATCTATGGATTCTTTAATCCGTTCATTATAATCTCCATAAACAACCTTTTTCTTACCTGTTTCCGGATAATACTTTAAGATATCAACCAACTCACTAACATCATGTGGATTAAAATAAATTCCTTTATCCATTAATTGTTCTTTATTAACATTCAGTGAAGCAGCAATAACAGGTACATGCAATGAAATGGCATCTTCAATAACCGTGCTCCAGCCTTCAAATAAACTGGGTTGAATAACAGCCTGACTGTATTGCATTAACTGAAGCTGGTCCACACGTGGGATAACCTGTAACATACTTATAGAATCCTGAAGTTGATGCGCTTCTATCAATTGATGAATTTCTGCAATATAGGGTGAATTTTTAGCCTGTGGGAACCGACCAGTGAATACAATATGCTTCTTAATTCCCTGATCATTAAGCTCAGCAAGAGCCTTTAATACAACCTGATGGTTTTTATGCTTGTGAAACTGATTAGATACCATAAAATAATCATCAGGTATATTATATTTCGCTTTTAACTCATTTAAAGGTTTTGAAGTATTCCCATTATTTACCGATACAAAATGATAGATGTGAAAATTAAGCTTCTGCCTGATCTTATAAAACTTATAGAAATCGTCTTTAACAGCCTCACTCGAAACAATAAGGTGCTGGGCATTCTTCAACATAAAAAACAATCGGATGGCCCTGTGAATTAAGGTTTGACGGGTAAAAAACTCAGGATAATATTTATGCTGTAAATCAGCATACCAGGCAATTACTTTTGCTTTAGTCCTGTTTTTAACAGGAAAATTCCGATTGGGGTAAACAACATCCAATGCATATGTATCGATGAAATTATCAATAAAAACATTTTTCCTTTTCAACCATGACATTGTAAATCCCTTAATAATTGGAGTTGATTTTTTTTCTATATACTGAATATAGGGGTAATTTATTTCAGTAAGATATTTTTTAAGTTCCGGGGTATAAAAAAAATAGATTTCCGGTTTACGAGCTTCCTCCAGAAAATTTAAAGTATTAACCAGGTTAATAATGTAGGTTATTCCACCCATCCAGGTCGACTGGAAATCAAAAAGAACACCAACTTTAAGTCTGTTTTGTTTTGTCACGTGATTCAAATATTTTATTCTTCAGATAATGATGTTATCCATTGATAATATTCTTTTAATCCCGTTAGAAGATCTTTACTTTGTTTATAACCCAATGCTTCTAACTTTCCAATATCTGCTCTCCAATTCAAGGGATCGCCTTTCCTGACTTCACCCGAAAACTTATAATCAATTGCCCGGTCAAAACAGGACAAGAATGTTGATATGGCATTCTTAATACTTACTTCTTCTCCATTAGCCACATTAATGATATCAGCTTTAAATTGACTGTTTAAAGCAATTAATTCTATGGCTCTCGACAGATCATTTACATGTATAAAGTCCCGTGATTCATCTCCTGTTCCAAAAAACTGTATGGTCCCGTCTTGTAAGGTCTTCTTATAGGTGTCCCAAAATAACTGTTTTTTTAAACCTGCCCCATAGACTGAAAAAATACGTAAGGAACAGGTATTTAACCCAAAAAAACGATAAAACTCCTCACATATCTGTTCCGCCTGGTACTTATGAAAACCATAAGGAGAAAGCGGTTGAACAATTGCCTTTTCACTAACAGGCAAATACTGAGGATTACCATAAACAGCTGCACTTCCCAGGTTAATAAACTTACATTTGGGCTGATATCGTTGTATGGCAGAAAGTATGTTAAACACATTTACCGTATTTAAATAATAATCGCGCATTGGATTAGTGATGGAGTCCGGCACACTGGCTGCCCCTGAACAATTAACACACAAATCATAATTTTCGAAATGAAACACATTTTGAAAATCTGAATTGGAGGCATCAATCAAAAAGTATTTACCTGACGCTGCATAGTCTACAACCACATCAGCTCCCCATACTTCATGCCCTTGCTCATTTAAAAACTTTATCAAGTGCTGACCAATAAATCCTTTGGCGCCTATTACAATTACCTTCATTAAATTGATTTTCTTTATATCCGGAAATTAAATTTCAAATTTAGTACTCTGCTGTATGCAATATGTATAACAATCTATTTTTATTTCGAAATAAATTGATAAAATTGCTCACAAATATGCTCCTTCGAGAAAGCTTTTATTTTTTCCCTTCCTTTTTGCCCCATTTGTTCCCTCAATATGTGACTATTCATTAATTGCTCAAGCTTGGCTGCAAAGAGTTTATCGTCAAAAAGGGGAATTAAATATCCATTGTCTCCATCCTCAATCATATCAGATGGACCAGCATTACAATCATATGAAATAACTGGTAATCCTGCTGACATGGCCTCACCAATAACATTTGGAAATCCTTCGGAACTTGATGTAAATGCAAAAATTGAACTTCTGCAATATAATTCGTCTATATTGCTTTGTTTGCCGGTAAAAATTACCTTATCCTCAATATGTAAATCAACGGCTAATTGTTTTAGACGGTCCATATTGTTCTGTTTAAGATGATCGTAACCAACTAACATTAATTTCCAGTCCGGCCTGTTAATATTGGCAAATATTTTAATCAGCCGATCCTGATGCTTGCTCTTAATTAATCGGCCTACCATTATAACTATTTTTTCTCTCTTTACCGATGCTGATTCATAATCGATAGTTCTAATTGGATTTCCAATTATAGATATATTTTTATGGCTTTTATCTTTTAGAAAAATTGCCTTTGCTTTTTGGGTTTGTAAAATAATACCCGTTGCTGTTGGGTATAGCCATTTCCTTAAATAATCATGCAATTTTCCCAGACTTTTATCCGGCTGGCTTCTGTCAGAAACAAAACGCTTATACTCCAATCCTAATGTGGATAACAGGAAAAAGTTATTCCAGTATTCTCCAAAACTTAATATTGAGTCAGGTTGTAAATTTTTTATCTGTCTTCTTAAATAAGACATTGTTCTAATTAATGATAATGTACGAATCCTATTATTAAAACTGAAGGATGGCATATGAATAATCATATTATCCGGAACTGAATAAAAGATATCTCTTTTAATTCCATATAAAATTAAATGTAACTCCACATCTGATCGTTTAGAGAAACAGTGCGCCAATTCAGACATTACACGTTCCATTCCTCCTGCCTGCAATGAATGAATAACTAAACAAATCTTCATCAGTAGTAATTTTATTTGAGCGCCTTAAGCCAAACTTCCCTATGGGAAATAATTTTCATTTTTTTTCTGATTCTAATTTTTGAATCAAATGATCAACCATCCAACCATAAGGATTAAATGCACCCTCATACCAATTTAATTCTCTGTCCCAATAACCAACACAATCATCATAGCCATGGATAGCAAATCCATAACTAATTTCTACCATTAGCGGTCGTCCATCTTTATATACAAAATCATAAGCCATACACTGATCCTCCATATCTTCAGATATTTTTAAAGCCAACTTGATAGTTTCAATATCAAAATGGTCTTTTTCATAAAGGATGGTACCACTACCTGAAGCCCTGAAGTCATTTTCTCTCACCATGCGTTTAATGGCAAATGCTTTATCTTTAATAACTACCACTCTTATATCATAAGTATTTTCAGGAATAAATTCCTGAAAATACACATAACCTTTTTCTCGTCCTGTAACACGTGCATATTCAGTAGTATAAAACAATCTGATTACACCTTTAGTAACATCCCAAATAGAAGCTTTTCCTTTTTTATATTTTCTAAGCCGCTCTTTAAGGTTTCTCCATCCATCATATTGTTTATAGCCTTTACCGAAGGCTCTTTTTATAAAACGGCGGGCTTCATTTACTGAATGTACCAACCTCACATTATCTGATCCGGCCCCATTGCGCAATTTAAATACTTTAGGGAAAGTTGTAGCTTGAGCCCATTCAATGGCTTCTTGTTCTGTATAGAATACATAAGCCCGGGCCAATGGTGCATTAATGGCTTCCAACAAGTATTTTTGCCCCACTTTATCGTCAAAATGCCAGGCTGTATTGAAATCGGGAAATACTTTTTTCCCGGCCATTTGTAAGGAAAACAAGAGTTGTTTGGCAAATTTACTTTCTTTGGCCCCTTTATGATTAAAATGCCACATCAGGGCATCACAATCTTCTAATTGGCTGATGATATCATCGCCATAACAATTAACCAGTTTATAAGGAATATTTTTTTCCTTACAATAAGCCAGCCACCTTTCACTAAAGGTGCCCTTAGTATGATGTATTCCTATTTTCATGATCAAAATATTTTACAGCCCATGTTTCAAAAGCAACAACTACCCATAGAGCCTCCAACTCATCATATCGAAGTTGATTAATATTTGAAATCCACTTATTTATCAGTTCGTAATTAAATAATCCACGATTTTTAATGCCTGATTTAATCTGATCATTTAAATATTGATTAAACCGTTTATCCATAAAAAACTCACGAACAGGGATGCCAAAACCCATTTTATCACGGAAAGCGAAGCCATTTCCAAATACATCTTCACCCATCTTCTTCAACAGGTATTTTTGAGTATTTTTTATTGATCCCCCGGCTTTAATAAGCAATTGGTCCTCCGGTATAGTAAATGAATGTTCTACAAGATCATTATCCAAAAAGGGCACCCGGTTTTCTATAGAGTGAGCCATAGACATTTTATCCTGACGAATCAACAGATCAGGCAAATAAGTCTTTATTTCATATTTAACCTGCTTATCAAAGACAGAACCGTTTAATTGATGGTATAACGCTCTTCGATCTGTAACAGCATTCGTAAAATTAAAATCTTTGAATACAGAGGTTGCTAAAGTCGGATTCATAAAAGAAGTGGGTATTATGGCCCTCATATCCTGACTAAAATAGTTAAGGAAACCACTTAATTGCCTGCGGTATTTTTTTACCTCACTCAATAATTTTCTGGTTCGAAATGGAAAACTTATATCGTAAAACCGTGAATAACCGCCGAAAACTTCATCTGCACCTTCACCACTTAATAATACGGTAACATATTCTTTTGCCCGCTGTGATAGCTTATAAATACCGATCGTATTGGGATGATTTAAAGGTCCCTCCAGATGCCATGTGGCATTTACAAAATGATCAAAATAGTAATCTCCTTCAAGCAAAAATTTATGAGAAGTAATCCCCAGCTGATCTCTGACTATATCAATGTACTTTTCCTCCGAAAAACGCTGGTCATCAAATACAATGGATACAGATTCAAAATGTCCCTTATTGGCATTTCTATTGGCTAGCCAGGTAACCAAGGAAGAATCAATTCCGCCTGATAACTGACACCCCAGTTTAACATCACTCATTAACTGGCTCTGAACACTATCCTCCAAACACTTCTCTAATTGGCTCTTTGTTTGCCCTATCGCCTGTTTAGTTGTGTTCTCACGATGGTAATCATTAATTTCAAAGAACTGTTTTAATCCCAATCCTTTCGACCTGCTATAGATCAGGTAATGGCCAGGCTTCAAAGATTCAATATGCTTATAGAGGGTACCGTTAAGGTTATTACGGAATAACAGGTATTCGTCAAGTTTTTGATTATTTAACTCAAATGAAAACTCCTCAAGATGCTTAAAACTTTTCAGTTCCGACGAAAAAGCCAATGTATTATTTGTATTTATATAATACATGGGCTTAATTCCAAAACGGTCTCGGGCAATGTATAATTCCTTTCTTGAAAGGTCAGCAATAACAATGGCAAACATACCATTGAGCCGATTTAGCATTCCCTCCAATCCATACTTCAGATATAAGGCCAATATCACCTCCGTATCTGTTGAACTTTTAAACCGGTAACCCCATGCTTCAAGTTCTGTCTTGTATGAAAATGCATTATATATTTCGCCGTTAAATGCAAGAATTACTTTATTATCAGGGCTCACCATTGGCTGATGACCATTAGCTGATAAATCCAATATACTTAAGCGATTAAATCCTAAAACGCCTTCAAAAGCACTGTCTATCCCTGACACCTGATCTATCCCCAACTCAAGAGATTCACCCCGGTCCAGACTAAAAGCCCTGATACCTGAGTCATCTGGTCCACGATGCTTTTGAATCTTAAGCATTGGAAGAATATTTCCCGTATCCTTAATGGGTTTCTGATCAGTATGTATATATCCTGCTATTCCACACATAGGTAGTTTTTAGTGGTTAATTGTTAGTTGATAGTGGATGGCTAATCCTTGAATGTTTTAAGTG
Source organism: uncultured Carboxylicivirga sp. (assembly GCF_963674565.1). NCBI lineage: Bacteria > Pseudomonadati > Bacteroidota > Bacteroidia > Marinilabiliales > Marinilabiliaceae > Carboxylicivirga > uncultured Carboxylicivirga sp. The sequence goes on along the minus strand of NZ_OY771430.1, from coordinate 504,822 downwards.
GTGAGTTTTAAGTAGTAATAATCCTAACTTAAAACTCTTAACTCAACACTCATCTTTCGTTACGCTTTATACTAATTCCTCTACGCTTTTTTCTTTATTCTCTCCACTCATCTCTCTTGACTCAACTCCTTATACTTTTTTCTCAACACTTTACTCTCCACACCGTTGCTCTCATTCTATGAGTTTATTGTTTTTCATAAGGTTTTAGCATCCTAAGTAAAACGTCACGATGGGATTCACATCGGATGATATTTAATAATAATAATCGTTTTCTTTTGGACATAAGATTGGGAAATAATCCACGCTTTCGTAATGCTGTAATATATTTTCCAAACCATGGTTCAATAAATGTATCATACATGGGTTTAACTCCTTCACAGTATTTTTGAAAGGCTAATTCCAACTGTTCGTCATCATTGATGATCCCATTTAATCGCTCCATTTCTTGATTAAAGAAATGTTCTTCATCAGCATTCAAATGAAAAACACCCGGTTGCAAATTACTTTGTTTTAAAGGAATGATCTTATAGTGAAGTTGGTCATCGATCGAAAACTTAACCACGTAACCCTTATTCCATGGACTGTTGGTTTTACCAGGCCAATCATAAATAAAATTACCCAAGCCATAAAAAACAGGCTTACCATTATAAACCTCATATCCTGAAAAAGCATGAGTATGGTGAGCAATCACAGCATCAGCGCCCCTATCAATTAAGAATCGGTATAATTTCTTTGTTCTGGGGGAAGGTAACTCATAAAATTCATTCCCTGCATGAACAATTACAAATACATAATCATGTTCAGACCGGGCCTTCTCAATGGAATAGGATGCTTCAATAATATCCAAAGGATTAGAAAAAAAGCCATTATCAGGAGTGGATATAAATTCATCATCAGCAAAACTTAGGATGGCGATCTTTTTACCGTTGATCTCTATAGTATAAGGTTGTGCAGCCTCACCATCATTTTTACCAATCCCAATTGTTTCAATTTGACTATTTCGGCATAAATCGATAGTATCCGAAGCACCTTTACTTCCGTAATCCATAATATGATTGTTAGCCATAGCTGCAACATTAACTCCTGCATATTTCAGTAATTTAATGCAATCAGGATGAGCTTTCTGATAAGGTCCTGTCTTTGGTCGAACATGATTGTGCTCTGTTAAGGGACATTCCAGATCAACAATATTCAGGTCATTCCCCTGAAATACATCCATAAAATCATTGAAAATAGATGCATAGTCACCTTTTAGGGCTAACTCTTCTATCCTGTTTATGGGACAAATATCACCGGTAAACAGGATATTTATGGGGTCGGTTTTCACTTTATAATTTTAGTTTAATTAATAACTAATCTGTTTTGAGTTATAAGTAATGAATTTTTAGTTGTCATTTTAAAACTAACACCAGAATATCAACAAGATAATAAACTTTAACTTAACATTTAAAACTTATAACTAACACTTAAATTCACTACTTATTTTTTATCACATTCAGAAATGAGGTCTCCAAGCTGATCTGAACTCATAAACCTTACATCAGGCCATTTTTTCAAGATGTTTTTTAACAGTTCATCCAGCAATTCCAGATTCCGTGTTCTGTTGTTTTCAACCAACGATCCCATAAAATTAATACGATGTGAACTAATAATAGCTGGCTTTTTCCATTTGAATGCCAGATCAACCCTACTTAAACACTCACCAACTGGATCACTACTATTATTTAAAGAAGGCTCGAAAAATGCATTCCGTATTAAATAATATTGACCAAATTGGTTTTGACTTCCCATAAAATGATATTTCCGTTTATAATTGCCAAATGTTCCGGTTGGAACAGACTGAATAAATAATCCCTGAAGATATTTAACCCCATTTTTCGCCAATGTTTCTTCAATATGACTATCCCAGGCATAACATGGAGGTATAAAGGATTTGGATGGGTAGCCAAACAGATCCTGAAACATCTTAAGCCCCTCCTCCAGACTTTGATTCATAATCTTAAGATCTTCAGGTGAATTATAATCCAGAACCTCCATAAAGTTGTAATCACCAATACCGGAAAAAGTTGTTTTATGCTTAAACGTGTACATGATTTCAGGTGTTTTTTTCTGCAAGGCCTCCAGCCACCTGACTATATTCACATGTTCACGCCCATGAAACTGGGGATGATACACTCCTTCATTATAACCTTGCATCCAAAGTTCTTTAACCTGATCTCTGCTCTTATAACGATTTAGGGTATCAGTTACTGTCTCATAATAATACTCTTTAAAATCCGAAGCCTCAATTTTTTCAAAATCAGGATTGCCAACAATCGTATTAGCTGTAATAACAGGATGTTGTCCCGAATGATCTTTATACCGTTTTAAGACCTCAAATAAGGCCTCTAAATCTTTATTACTCTCCAGAGTATCCAGACGATTATAGTCCGATTGAGCTATTTCATAACCATTATTTAAAAGATCATTATAAACTTTCTGATCAGGCATTCGAATACTTCCCCAGTCATCACTTTCAAGTACAAGAATAGGATCATTGGATCGAAATCCGGGGATATTCACCATTCTCTGGGTAATTGCTGTTTTTATTTTAGATAATTTCATTTAGCCACATTTTAATAATATTTAAAATCAATTCGACAAATGTATTGAGGCTAATCATGTCTACTAATTAAACATAAGCTCTGCCAAAGAAAGTTCCCGGACCAAAGCACTTAAACCAAAGCCTGGATAAAAAATCCATGCATTAATACTTTCTGATCCCATTCGAAATTGAATGGCACAAAACAGCAATATTGGAAAGATTCCTATAAGCTTTATAATATGTAAAGGTTGATTTTTAATCTTGACACTATATAGAAATACATAAGTTGTGGCCAGAAGATAAAATAATATTTGAAAACGCCCTCCAAAACTGGGAATGATTTGTCCAAAATTAATAAAGGCTAAAAACAATAATAAAAAACTATATAAGTTCTTTTCGTAACTTTCCTGCATTATCTTTCTATCCTTTAGTTGAATATAAACAATACTAAACAATAAAAAATACAATGCTAAATTTTCAAATAAACCCATAAACCAGGATGCTCCTTCGTAGGATTGCTGTATTCCTTCAATATAGTCTTCATTGGAATAACCTTTGTAGCGATCTTGAATGGCTCCACCTACACTTTGAGCTAGGTTCTTAAACAAGGGGGCTAAAAGGTTGGGTACAATAAAGGAGACTACTGTCAATGGTAAATACAGCCAGTTCCGGTTACCTGCAAAAAAATAAAGGAGTAATACAGCATTTGCTGTTAAAAAGCTCCAGTGAACCAACGATGCTGATAAAGCTAACAATAAATATCTTTTATCACGATAGAGCACCACATGATAGGCAGCATAAAAGAAAATCCACATGGCTGTAGGCATTCTTATGCCACTCACTGCAGTAATAGGCACAGTAAAAATAAAAAATAACAAAAGAACAAGACTTGTAGTATTTGGATTTTCCTGATACTTACTGTACAACAGATTAATGGATTTCAAATAGAAGAACCCCATAAAAGCCACCCAAAAAGCAAAGAAAAACTGAGGATTATCTGTAAACCTGGATATAATAAAACGGCTTAAAGGTTCAATAATATCAACAGAAGAATCAGTATATAATCCACCAACAATTACGAAAAAATCAGAAAAAGGTAATTCCGCTGTCATTATAAATCTTTTTGCATATCTAAAGGCATCAACATACATATTTTCATTTACAAATGAGAAACCATAGTAGATCAAAAAAATATAAATTACTTTTCTTGCCGTTTGTTGACTATAGTTGATTATGGCCAAAACAAAAGCCAGAAATGGCCAAAACAAAAACAACAATAAATAGGTTTTTGCGTTTGATCCTGCTAAATAAGAATTATCTTTTTGGGGGATTGTAATATCCAAATGCTTAATATTTTAATTCCATAAATTGCCCCACAACTTTTTCAATATGATAATGCTCCGGACCCGGCAAATCCATTCGTGCTGAGTAATTTCCCTTTAAAAATTCCAGAACATTTGTTTTGTTTAAGTCATAATAAATATTTAGTACAGGTCGATTGGTGATGATATAATCAATCAGTTTACTCGGTACATTTAAAGTGGTACCATTATCAAAGTTGATTAAGAAATCCATTTCTACCAATTTATCCATTAATAGATCTCGGGGAATGAAATCACTGATTATCAACTTATCTCCAAGCAATGGGATATAATCATTGAGTAGTTCCCTTTGATTGGTATAAACATAGAATCGAAACGGTTCTTCTAAATTGGATAGAAAACTCAATAAAGGTCGGGGATCCCTTATACCGGCTAAAAAACCTCCTGCATATGCAAAATGAGGAATATTGTTATCTGGTTGTCTATTTTTCCTTTCATTTAAATTAAAAGAGAAGCCCTGAGGAATAATTCGTATTTTATGATGAAATTCCTTATAATAAGCCGGTATGGCACTTTCAACCGGTATCGTTATAAATTCGGCTTTTCTGCAAAACCACTTTTCAAGATAACTAAAATAAAAAAGTTTACGAAACGAATCCAGGCGATCTCCCATATAAGGATCACCACAATCAGCTATCCATGTTTGAGCAATCTGATGTTTTTTCTTCCTTGCCCAGGCAACACCCCAATGAACCGGGTATGGCACTGCAAAAGAAAGAAGCAAATCATACCCAACTTCCTTTTTAAGCATATGCTTCACCCTAAACATTTCTTCAATAACCGGGTATTCAAACAATAAGGCAAGTATTCTGGTTAAAAAACGGTCCAAACCGGTTCCTTTTAGCCATCGCATGGAAGAAATGGGTTTAAATGCAGCTGGTTTCCACATTTTCAGTTGAAAGGGATATTCATTTAATAACTCATCATAATCGTGTGCTCTGTATTTTGAAATGACCATAACCACATGCCCTTGCCTGGATAGTTCTTTGGCCAACTCTGTAGCCCTGAAACTTCTCGGTGATATTTCTGGATAAAAGGCACTGGATACTAAAAGAATTCTTTTTTTACCAAACATAGTATATAATTGACTTTCTTTATTTTAAATTATTAATTCCTATTATAAACGATTTGCTTTATGAATGATTTACAGTTACGGTAAAAGGCTCTAAATAAAAAATAAATTAGAAAGGAATTATATATAGGTGTTAATTCTTTGTATGGAGATTGCAAACCATCTGTTCCCAACTTGGAAAACCCAACATCTTTAAGGCATCTTTTTATTTTTAAATAATTTTTAAATACTGGCTTTTGTAATGCGGCATTTAAGGTTAATAACACAAATTTATTTATGGGTTGATTTAAAAACTTTTTTTGTTCCGGACTTAGATTAGTTTGAGCTTGAAATTGTTTAAGATTCTGTGCTGCAATTAAGAAGCCATTAATGGCTTTTTCAGAGTAATATAAGTTAGAATGAGTAGCGGAACCCGGCCTTGATGTTCTTTGATAAAAAGAATGTCCATCAAAGATACATATTTTTGCCAAGCAAAGTATTCGCGCAATTAGTTCTCCATCTTCTAAATAAGGAACATTTGGCAGAAAAAATAACTTATTCTTTTTTATAAATTCTGACTTATATAATATAGCCCACATTCTGTCAGGATCTGTTTGACCGTCACCTCTACCCGCAAAATAGGCATCAATCCCTATATACCTTTCATTACAAAATTTTTCGTTAAAGATTCTTATTCTTTCCTTTCCAAATTCATTAAAAACTGTGAATCCCAAAAATGAAACTTCGGCATTGTAAGCGGATACATTATTCAAAACTCTGTTAAAACTATTTGGTTCCACATAATCATCAGGATCAATAAAAAGCAGGTATTCACCTTTTGCCTTTTTAATCCCATTATTTCTTGCCCGGGATACCCCTTGATTTTCCTGATTGATTAATAGTATATTATTGAATTCCCGCTTTAAGTCCTCAACAATATTACTACAATTATCAGGTGAACCATCATTAATGCAAATTAATTCAAACTGATCTTTTGGTATATCCTGATTCTCCAAACTTCTGATGCAACGCTCCACATAAGGAGCCACATTGTACATTGGAATTATAACAGACAATCGAATCATTAGGCTATTTTTATCTCATTATATATACTTAACCAGTTTTCAATCACTCCAGACCAGGAGGATAACTTAAAAATATTAACAGGGTTTTTAACTCCTAATTGCCTATACTTATCAACCGAAATAATGGTGTCTTTTAGCGTATCTTCTAAGTTTTCTAAATCTACTATTTTAAAGTAAACATTATTATCAGTAAAAACCTGATAGGGTAACCATTTTCCTGCCAATAAAACATTCGAAGCAAATAAATACTCCTGAATGGCCGCCGAAAAGGTATCACTTATCTGAATAGTGATTATGATATCACTGGCAATAATATAATTGGAAAATTCCTTAGTTGACATAAATCCGGTTATAACCCGATAAGGAATATTAAGCTTACTTGCTTTTTTAATCACCAATTTAATATACTCAGCACTCCCTCCATAATTCATTGGAATAAGCAAAAAAATATTATCCTTCAGTTGCTGAGGCAATTCAGAAATCTTATTGAGTAACAATTCATGTTGATGTCCAATGCTTCCATTAGTACCACAGGTAATAACCAGTTTATCTATAGGAATCCCAATATTCTGTTTACATTCCATTTTACAGTTATCGTTTAGTATCTTATCCAAATGCGTTAACTGAATATTTCCAAAATGAGCAACTCTGATTTTAGCCTTAAATTCAGGAAAATCCTGAAGAAATTGATCTTTGACCTGCTCTGTTTCCAATTGGATGATATCAACCTGTCTATACAAAAGTCTTTGTTCCTCTTTCCGTTTTTGATCTACCCTATAAAAATCAGAACCCCAAACTGTTATCTTGATCTTTTTACCCCTAGCCTTCAAGATAGGAATGAGTTCATCATAGAAGACACTAAAATAATGAATATCAATAATATTATATGAACCTGCTAATTTAAGAATGGTCCACTTTCGTATCCAGCGTAATAAGCCTCCCCTAACTTTTGGTATAGCAATTAAAATATGGAGTAATAAAATCCAGATAGGTCTGTTTTCTTTATTGTAATTCGTATAGCGAAATTTAACAATATTAAAGGATGATACGAAATTATTGGTTTTAGCAATTTCCTTACCTAAATTATCCAGCAGTTGATTATGATTAAAATACTCGTATAGTAATAAGATTCTCATTCAGTTTATGATCAATAAGTGTTTCTAATTATTCTTTTTTTTGACCATCAATAATAGCGAACCATCTATCATCAATATGTTGAATATCTGCATGATGAACACCCTTGTTATTCCAGTTTGATCTACCTTTTTTAAATAACGGATCTGTTCCAACTAGTTTCTCATGATAATACTCTGTCGTTAAGGAATCAATTTCAAAGCAATAAACTTGTTTGCCATAATACTCTTCACAATCCTGCGCCAAACGATATAATTTCCCATTAGAGGTAAATATTCTTCCAGAAGTACCAGAATACTTTTTATCAAACTGGCGGATAGGACTCTGAGGATGTAGCTTCCATTCACCCATAAGCTCACTTGAATAATATAAATGCATCACATCATGCTCAGGTTTACTGACAAACATCCACCACTTTTTATTGTAATAAAACACATTGGGATCATCATATTGATAGCCTTCCAACAAATTTTCTACATATTCGAACTTATCAGGAAAACCTGTGGCTTTATACAACCGTACAGAATGTGCTTCATTACTTTCGGGGACCATATAAATTTCCCCTTTACATTGAAATATATTCGGATAAGATAAATGAAATTCTTCATCCAGAACTACCTGCCCGTATTGCCATTTTTTAAGATCCTGACTAAAAGCATAGGCTATATCTCCCTGCATTGTTTCACGGTTTAATACTTCAAAATAAATATAAAAAATACTATCTTTTACAAGTAAAAATGGATCAGCAACAAAAACTCCATCAACATCATCTATATCGTCAACAGTAATAATCGGATTCTGAATTGAATCTGAACTTTGTAAAACAAAAGGAGAATCACCTGTATATATTCCAATAGACCAGGGGCCTTTACTTTTACCTGAAAAGTTGTAATAAACCTTTTGAATCAATCCATAGGGAAACAGATGATAACGTGACATTATAAATCCGTATCCAACACCAATAATCAGAATAAAGCTTAAAAGAGCAGTTTTTTTTAATAACTTCATCACAATAACAAACTTTTAACAATAGGTATAAATACTATCTTTCTTTACAGGCAGTCTTTTAATAAACCATATTAAATATTTACCAGGATTTAAATAAATAAGCAATAAATTATACAGAAAAAGATTAAATCTATTGTTGGTATTGAGAATCTCAATTCTAAAAATCTGACTAACAATCCAGTTATAACGTTGACAAATACAAAGTAATAATGGCAAATAGGGATATGTATATATCCTTCTCATCGACTCACTGCTAAAATAATTGGGATTTATTATATGTTCCTTTACACTATTATTAATTGCCTTTGAATGTTTTCGATAGAATACAGTTTTTTTATTCATAAAATATAATCGAACACCTGCTTTAGTTAGTTTCAACCACAAAGGATAATCTTCCAATAGTTTAAATCGTTCATCAAATCCTCCATTTTTTTTTAAGGTATCATTATGAAGAAAAACACTTGGTGTAAAATGAATCCTGTCTGAGATTAATAACATTTTGTATTGTTCTTGAGAATTCCGTTGGGGCCATAAAATACTATTCTGTTTAATTTCGTTGGGTGTTGTATATAAATAATTACTCTCGTGAAAAGTATTTAGAAAAACATCCAGTTTTGAAAACAGCACCTTTATTTTTGTGTTTTTAGTTACTTCATAAATATTATCTGTAATACAGGAAGGTAATAATACGTCATCTGCGCCAATATATTTAATCCATTTACCATTTGAGGCGTTCAATGCCCGGTTAGCATTTGCTGGAACACCTGTATTCTTCTTAACCTTTAATAGTTGGGATTTAATAAATCGATGTTTATTAATTTCAGAATTAAGCCATTCTTCAACTAAATCTATCGTATTATCATTAGAAGCATCATCACTTACAATTAACTCAATTTCCATGTAAGTCTGCTTTGCTATACTTTCTAATGTTTCAATAATATATTCGCTACTATTGTAAGTACAAACAGCAACTGTAACTAAATCCATAAAACTCCAATTAGTAACTTAGTTTTTATTTCTTTTACTTATAAAGCTGTGAAGTAAATCTTTTATATCTAATCGCTTGTTGAGTTCCTTATAAGCAATATACCCAGCGATTATAACCATCAAAAATCCTGATAAATATGCTCTGGGATAATCCATTAATAATACACCGCTAATCGAAACACCTATTAAAATTGAATAAGAAATAGTAAGCAATATCAAAGAACGGGAAAGCATAAAATTAAATTTACTCTTTGCGACTATCATCATTATAATTAAAGAAACTAAAAAGCCAAGAAACATGGAAATCCCTAAACCGGTAATTCCAAAATATTTATAGAACAAGACGTTTAATACTAAGAAAACAATATTTGCCAGAATCTCGGTTAACAAGAATAATCTATTTTCGCCCTTTGCCATAATAATAAATCCCTGTATCCAAACCAAACTTTTTAAAGGTATGGCTAAAGATGCAAACAATAAAAAATGAATTGTCGACATAAATTCCTGACTCAGTATTATTTGAATTAGTATTGGAGCTGTTGCAACCATTAAAGTCAGAATCGGACCTAAAATTAAAATCTGGATTTCACCTTGCTGATTAACCACATCTTGCCACTTTTTTTCATCATCAATATTTTCAGATAACTTGGGGAAATAATCCATCCCCATTGCAGTAAATATCATTCCAACATAACTACTCATTATGGTCATTCCTGCATTGTATAACCCCAAATCACTAAGACTCCCCAGTCTGGTAATGATTGCATTAAGCAAATAATTATTGGCTGTACTTAATATTGCACTAACTGATAAACTAATTCCAAGAAATACCATTCCTTTACCTTGTACAAATGTTTCATGCCAGGTAATAGGTATGATCTCAATAGGTACTTTACGTTTAAAATAAAGTGAAACCAAATAGCTAAAAAACGATGTTAAAATAATAGCTGGCACCACTCCTTTAATACCCCAATAATAATATACAGGTATAATAACAAAAAGTCCTAAAACAGACCCATAAATACTAGCCTTTGCCAATAAAGAAATTTTTCTTAGTCCTCTTAAAAGAGTGTAGATACCTCCGGTCAATGCACCAAAAATAAAAGTTGATGATATCAAAATAAATGATAAGGTATGGCTATGATCGCCAAACGATAATTGGCTAAGAAATGGTGCTGATATTAAAGTCAGTATAACACCCAGTATTCCGGTTATCCAAATCCACCGTCTAAAAATACTATATACAGTTCTGATTCTGATTAAGTCATTAGATCCACTTGCATTAGATATATCCTTTATTGCACTTTGCTCAAGACCTAAGCCACTAATTATCTTTATAAGATTTATACCTGAGTTTAGTAACCCATTTAATCCCATCCCGGTTGTTCCTATAAGAACAGCAATCAACTTTCCTCTGACTAAAGATATAATAATATTAAAAACCTGTACTCCCCCAAAAATAGAAGTGGCCTTAAATATCTGTCGAAATGCAGATTTCTTCTTATCCATTATAGTTCTCTAATAATTTTAGCCGGAATCCCACCAATTATAACATTTTCAGGAAATTTTCCAGATACGACTGCTCCTGCTGCAACAATGGAATTATCACCTATTTCAGTGTTTTTAAGTATTGTTACATTATTACCCAGCCAAACATTATTACCAATCAACACTTTACCTATAGCTCCTATTTCTCTTCGTTTATCAGGTGCAATACCGTGAGCTTCATGGTCAAAGATGGTAACATTTAATCCTATTAAAGTATTACTTCCAATTTTAATTTTATTATAAGCACAAATGAACAGGTTATTATTTGAAACCACACTCTCCCCAATATCAATTACCGCCTCATTACTTCTCATTTGTATTTCAATACAACCATTACGATAATGTCCCCCCCTCTTGTATCCCCATATGCAACCTTTTCCCATTTTAAGAAAACCATTACCATAAACAATTAACTTTTGCTTGCACCAAATTGGGTTTTGATACTTTATAATTCCTTTATTTATTTTAAATAAATTACGTAAATAAAACTTATGATAGAATTGAAGTTTTATATTGTAATCAATAAGAAATTTAACAGGTTTCAGATATAATTTTCTTAATAAATTCTTCAACTTTAATTATTTATAAACATTATCACATTCTGCTCCTTAATCTTATAACTATTTTGAATAAAACATAGAATCGTATTAATAATACATACCTGATTGTCGATCTCAAGTTATTCGTTTGATATTTAATTTTATTTATATCAATAAACTCAACAAAACGTTTATATGCATTATTTAAATATGAATTAGCAAGTTCAAGCTGATCCTTTGAGAAAGACAATTTATGAGATGTTAAATAATCTGCATAGAACATATTCACAAGCCTATCAACACTTTGAACAAACACCTGCTCTTCCAAATTTGAATAAATAAGTTCAAGCAACCTTACTTCTTTATACAATTTTTGGAATAGCGAAGGTTTGACTTTTTTTGTTATGGCTTCCGGGTTATCAATCCGGTAATAGAATGTTCCGTTACAAAAACCAATCTTATTTGAAGCAACATAATACTTCCGGATTGTAAACTCATCTGCAAACATATTAAATTCTTCAAACCCAACCTTTCTCAATAAATCTGTTTTAATCAGTGCACAACCCGGAATTGTCCAATCCAAAGATAATTTAAACGCATCTAATCCGCTTAATAATTTATCTCTGTCTCCATTTAATCCCACCTGAGGTTCACTTGAATGGTCTTTTCTATAATAGACAAGATCAGGAATCACAGCATCTAATTCTTCTGATTCCATTCTTAAATGCATATTCTCAAGACAATCATGGCTTAAAAGATCGTCCTGACTCATATATAAGTAATAATTACCTTTACAATTTGGAAGGCCAATATCTTTAATTATTCTTGGTACAAGACCTATGTTCTCCTCATTATTAATAATTAACATATTAAGTTTATCTTTATAATAATGAAGAATTTGCAATGAATTATCTATTGACTTATCATTAATGCAAATCAATTCAAATTGCTTAAAACTTTGTTTAAACAGTGATTCCAGTGTTTCGCTTAAGAATTTACCACCATTATATACAGGCATCACTATGGAAATTTTTACTTCCATTGATTAAAGTTTTAAATCATTAAGAGACTCTACGACAATATTAACATCCTCCATTTTCATAATCTGACTAATAGGTAAGCTAAGTACTTCATCATGAATTCTATTTGTAATCGGAAAATTCATACTATTCCATTCTCTAAATGCTAATTGTTTATTAGGAGGCATTGGATAGTGGATTAATGTCTGTACACCATTTTTAGATAAATAGTCCTGTAAACCATTCCTATCAGGATGCCTGATCACAAATAAATGCCAAACGTGATCTAAAGAGTTGATGGTCGATAGTTGATGGTTGATGGTTGATGGTAGTATTATATCGGGATGTTTGATGTTATCCAGGTAAAAGGTCGCTATTTCCCTACGACGTTGATTATCCTGATCCAAACGCTTCAATTTAACTCGAAGAACAGCAGCTTGTATCTCATCCAGACGTGAATTTAACCCTTGATATTCATTCACATATTTTTCTTTACTACCATAATTTGCTAGGGCCCTGATAACTTGCTCCAATTCGGGATCATTAGTCGTAACTGATCCTCCATCTCCCAAAGCTCCTAAATTTTTACCCGGGTAAAAGCTATGGCCCGCAGCATCTCCTAAAGCGCCTGTGCGTTTATGTTTAGAGTGATGAATTTTAAGTGATGAGTTGGATACAACTGCACCGGCTGCCTGAGCATTATCCTCAACAATTTTTAACTGATAATTCTTAGCTATTTTTTCCAATTGTTCAGACCAGCAGGCCTGTCCATAAAGATGAACAACCATTATGGCTTTTGTTTTTGGACTTATAGCTTTTTCAACAAGGCTGATGTCTAGATTATAGCTATTGATATCTGGTTCTACTAAGACAGGCTTCAATTTATTATCAGTTATAGCTAATATAGAAGCGATATAGGTATTGGCCGGAACAATCACTTCGTCACCTTCCTTCATTACTCCCATAGTGATATATGCTTTAAATATAAGCCGTAAAGCATCTAATCCATTACCAACACCAATACAATACTCAGATCCGATGAACTCTGCATATTCTTTTTCAAACTTCTGCGTCTCCTCTCCAAGCAGATACCATCCTTTATCAATAACTTTATGAACAGATTCAGAGAGTTCTGGCTGAAAACTTTCCGTTATTTTTTGTATATCAAGAAACTTAATCATATGTAACTATTTAACCTAATATATTCTTCTTCTCCCCTTCTGTAAAAGAACGAATTAACTTTGCCGGATTACCTCCTATAATTGAGAAAGGGGGAAAAGATTTATTAACAAAACTATTGGCAGCCACCACACAAAATTCGCCAAGTTCAACTCCAGGCATAATAACACTATTAGCACCAATCCAACAATGATTCCCAATACTAATACTACCACGAACTATGGGAAAGACATTTTGCAATAGTTGGGAAGCGTTGGGACCTGAATCTGCCATTATATTCACATTCTGTGCAATACTTACGTTAGAACCAACAATTATTTTAGCACTATAACCATTTATAATTGAATTCATTCCTACATAAGATTCCTTTCCTATTTCTAACTGATTCCCTGGTCCACCGTAAATACTGCATCTCTTTGCAATTTTAACTTTATCTCCCAAACGCAAGTTATTAACTGAAGATGAGGGATCAATAACGACATCCTTACCTAAATCTATTGAACTAAAAATCATACGTACTTAGTTAAGAACAATTTAAAAACACTTATAAAATAATCCAGATCTTCTTTTCCCAGACGTTGATGAACCGGAAGAAAAAACGCTTCTTCACCATAAAAGACACTGCATTGAATACCATGATTATAAAAATGCTCTTTTAAATGAGGGAGATTTAATTTGGATCCGGTAGTCTTAAACATAAAGACTGAAGGTACATTTCCTTCAATCTTTTCAAAACGCTCTTTTATTCCGAGTTTTGAAAATTCAGTTCGCAAATAATGATAGTTTTTCCATCTCTTAGCTACTATTTTATCTTCCTTATCGATACATTTTGACAAGACACTCTTAATGTAATTCAATTTAGATTTATCAATCGAATGCTGAATGTTGGATGTAGTATTATTTATCAGGAGTCCACCTATTTGTATGGGAAACATTTTTGGGAAACTATAAATAATATAATCTCCTATTGTTCCAATATTATTTCCTTTTGTGAAAAAGGATGAAGCGCAATCTTCAATGATGGGTATTCCGGTATTCTTTAATTTCTCAATATCTTCAAACGCATACCCAAACTCATGATTAATAAAAAACACCTTTGTTTCTGGCAATATCTCCCTCGACCATTGGCAAAATTTTTCAATTTCTTTGGTTACACAACCACTTATATAAAAATTTCCTGTTGTAGTTAAAATAGTTACGACATCGTTTTTATTTAATTCCAATTGTTCAAGTGCAATACGAATGGCTTCACGACCATTCTCCGTATAAATAATCTGTCCTTCAAACCTGTTGTTAAAATAAGAATCAATTCTATCATTATCCTGTAAAAGATGATTCTTTACAATATCCTTTGTCTGAAAAGGACTTATTCTGTATGATGGTAATAAGTATGGATCTGGATTAAGAACGAACATTAGGTTATTTTGATTTCGAATTTATATTTAGGACTCACTTTGCACCCGATACTTTCTTTAAACTCAACTAAACCATGGTTAGGTATTGAATTTTCTGTTGATGGACCAATATCAACAATTGAAATTCCCTGTAGCTTATAGTATTCAAAAACCTTAAAAGACAAATAGTTCATAGTTTTTAATCCTGCATAATCATGTAAATCCCCCCAATAAATCACCTGAACAATTTTATCTGTAACATGAAAAACAACTGCTGAAGCAATAGCTATATTCGTATTGGTATAGACAAGAAAAAAGTCAGCATCAATAATTGATATCGTATCCGACACCTGTTGCCAACTCATTCTTAAAGGAAAACCTCTTTCTTCTCTGTTCTTTTTTATCACCTCATAAGCGAAAAATTTTTCAGACTCTGATAGACACAGCTTAAAATCAAGTTCTGATTTTAAGGCAATTTTTAAGTTTTTACGAGCATTACGGGGTAGGTTTATCAAGTAATTATCATTCAGAAAATCTACAGAAAAAGAATAGTTTAAATCAATGTCACATAATTCAAAACCTTTTCGCCATAGGCTGTTCATTTGATTGGCTATTAAGCTTTCATTATAGAAAGTTGGAGGAAGGGTCATATGAATTGATGTAAAACCTTTATTTGTACACCATTCTAATAAACTACTAATGCCCACATCCAGATATTGAAGTATTTTTTGATTCGATATTGCGATAAAACCTCCAAAAGGAGCCGAAAATGGAGAATATAAAGACTCTTCTCTGGCACCTAATATTAGTCCTAGTCTATACTTGCTATCTTTAAATAACAAATAATAAACTTTGTCGCATTTTTCCCTATTTAATTCATTAAAAGCAACGGATTGGAAAACATGAAGTTGATTACTTTCTATAGCCTTAAATTCTTCAATTTTTACTTCAACGACTTCCATTCTAAAAATTCTGAATAATTTCTAATATAATCTTTTTCGTCATACTTATGTGATGCAACTACCAGACAGATTGCCCCGGAAGAAAAATTTAATTCATGTGCCCATATCCCGGGAGGTATATGTAATCCATAGAAAGGTCTGTTTAAAGTCACTGTTTTTTTATTCACCCCATCATCTATAGATACTTCAAAACTCCCACTCGCTGCTATAATAAATTGATGACATTCCTTATGTGCATGAGCTCCTCTGGATTCTCCAGCTGGAATATCGTAAATGTAAAAAATTCTCTTAAAATCAAATGGAAGATTCTGATATCCTTCTACAATTGAAATATTACCAGCGCGATTGGAAACTTTTGGTACTTCAATCACTGGGCAATCAAAAACTTTAATATTCTTCATTCCTGATTAACCTTTAAATTGTTCAAAATTGCGAATGTAATCACCTTCATCAAATTTCTCTGATGCTGCTACAAGAGCAAGTGAATTAGTTGAAAAATTTTTCAAACTACGCCAAATCATTTTAGGAATGTAGACTCCATTATATGATCGATTAAGATGAAAAATATATTCCCTTTCTCCATCGTGCAATACTACGTCAAAGCTACCTGAAAGAGCAACAATTAACTCTTCATTTTTTTTAAATGCATGTCCACCCCTTACTTCTCCTCCAGGAACATCGTAAATCCAGTATATTCTTTGAATTTGAAAAGGTAAATGACTGTCTTCTTCAATAAAGGACAGGTTACCTCTTTCATCTAGGTGCTTAGGTAAATTAATTAAAGACGGTTCCATTATGATAGTGGTTAGTTTTTAGTGGATAGTATATAGTGGTTGGTCGATAGTTGATTGTGAATGGTTCTGACTTATAAGTGGTAAGTAACTAAAATTTTGATTTTTAAGCGTTAAGCTTTTATTGACGTGTGTTTAACTCAACACTCATAATTTATCACTTATAAGTTTACTTAAGCTTATTTATAGATTCCACAGAAATCAAGAACCACTTTTTCGTCTTTCTTTGGCAAGGTCTTAAATTCATCATGCGCAACCAAAAAGGCAACTATATCAGCTCTTTCATAAGCAGTTTTATAATCCGACAATTTAAAAATCTGATGCTCCGTTATATTAGGTTCTACAAAGAAGATTTCTTCGTCATGTGCATTCTGAATTACTTTTTGTGCAATATATTTAGCAGGAGACTCTCTTAAGTCATCAATATTGGGTTTAAAAGCCAGTCCCATAATGGCCAAAGAAGGCACTCGTCCATGCTTTAACTGAAAAGCTAACTTGGTATTCTCAATTTTCTCAGCAACCCAAAAAGACTTATAATTATTTGTTTCCCTGGCTTTTCCAATCAATTGTGATTCTCTTGGATAATCAGATACGATAAAATAAGGATCTACCGCAATGCAATGTCCTCCCACACCACAACCAGGCTGTAAGATATTAACTCTCGGATGCTTATTTGCCAATTCAATTAATTCCCAAACATTTATCCCGGCCTTATCGCATATTAATGATAACTCATTAGCAAATGCAATTTGAACATCCCGACTGGCATTCTCAGTTAGCTTACACATTTCGGCAGTTCGTGCATTGGTTGCGTGTAATTTACCTTTTACAAACAAAGCATAAAAATCCATGGCCTTTTGTGTAGACTCTTCATTAATACCCCCAATCACCCGGTCATTATTCACCAGTTCATACATGACGTTGCCGGGTAATACCCTTTCAGGACAATAAGCAATAAACAACTGATCTGCTAATTCCGGTCTTTTCTGATAAATCAGATCCCTCATCTTCTCAGTGGTTCCCACAGGTGAGGTCGACTCAATTATATATAAATCTCCTTCTTTAAGATGAGGAAGGATATTTTCTGTAGCCGACTCTACAAACGAAATATCTGGTTCATGGTTCCCCTTAAATGGAGTTGGTACAACCACCAGATATACATCTGCACTTTGAACTTCTGTTGAAGCCGATAAAAAACCCTCTTCTACAGCCTTTGATACATAATCTTTTAGCTCCGGTTCTACAATATGTATTTCACCCTGATTGATTGTTTTAACAACTGATGGATTCACATCCATTCCCTGTACCTTAATTCCATTGGAAGCTACCAAAGCACTAGTTGGCAACCCGATATAGCCAAGCCCTACGGTGGTAACTGTTATGTTTTTTGTCATTTTTCTTTAGTTTATGGTAGATGGTATATGGTTAATAGTGGATAGTTTATAGTTTATGGTGGATGGTCAATGATAAATTAATTGCTCCGTCTCCTGATTGACTTTATTAGGGCATTAATCATTTTTCGAATACTGGTAATTTGATCTGATTCTGTTTCAATATTCTCCAAATACTCTAGACGATTAGCTATGATTAATTGAGTTTCCACCTCTGATGCTGATCCTAAAGCGATATACAAAAACTGTATAAATTCCTTATCTGTGTTTCTATTGGCCCCCTCTGCAATATTTGAAGGTATGGATACAACAGCTCTTTTAATTTGACTAGTCAATGCATATATTTCCTCACTTGGAAAAGCTTTTGTAAGTTCATAAACTGAAACAACAAAATCAATGGAATCCTGCCATACTTTTAGATCCTTATAATCATGCATAGATTTAATATTTAAAATCACTTATATAATTTTCGAAACTCATACACCGTTCCATCCCCCATTCACTTTCTACTATTCTTCACTCCACTTTCTATCTACTATTCCCTATCAACTAAAAACTCACAACTTAAAATTTAACACTTTTAAGAAACTCAACAATCCTTCCTGCAGCCTTACCATCACCATAAGGATTATGCAGCTGACTCATTTGCTTATAAGCTTCTGCATCATTAAGCAACCTGAATGCTTCCTGAGCAATACGATCCTTATCAGTTCCCACCAATAGAACAGTACCAGCCTCCACAGCCTCAGGACGTTCGGTTGTTTCTCTCATTACCAGGACAGGTTTACCCAGACTGGGAGCCTCTTCCTGTACACCACCACTGTCGGTTATAATTATTTTAGCACGATTCATCAACCACACAAAACACTCATATGGCTGAGGATCAATTAATTTAATATTGGGGACATCTTTTAACAATTCAAAAACAGGTTTTTGAACATTTGGATTTAAGTGGACCGGATAAACAATATCTCCTTCAAAACCTTCTGCAATTTCTTTTAAAGACAAACAAATATCTATAAATCCCTGTCCAAAATTCTCCCTGCGATGTCCTGTAACTAATACTATTTCACGATCATTATCAAATTTCGCCTTTAAATCAATAAGCCCTTGATGTTCATCAAGATCATCGATGATGGTTAAACTCTCAATTAAGGCATCAATGACGGTATTACCAGTGATTGTTATGTTTTCACTATTTACCCCTTCATTCAGTAAATTTAATTTAGATTGTTCTGTTGGTGCAAAATGAAAATCGGCTATACGGCCAGTTAACTGCCTGTTAATTTCTTCCGGGAAAGGAGCCCATTTATTATAAGTTCTTAAACCGGCTTCCACATGGCCAACTTTAGCCCCTGAATAAAATGCGGCCAATGCTGTGGCAGTTGATGTGGTAGTATCTCCATGAACCAATACCACATCCGGTTTAAAGCTCTCCAAAACATCCTTCATTCCGGTTACAATATCTGCTGTAAGCGTATAAAGATTCTGCCCCGGACGCATCAGATTTAGGTCATAATCAGGTGTAATCTTAAATAAATTCAAAACCTGATCAAGCATTTCTCTATGTTGGGCAGTAACACAGACCTTTGATTCAAAATCATTATTAGCTTCTGCGAATGCTTTAACTACAGGAGCCATTTTTATAGCTTCAGGCCGGGTGCCAAACACGATCAATACTTTTTTCATATTTATTAAGGTGAGATTATTAAACCATAAGAATATTCCATGGAAACTTAGACGCAGAATAACTTTTCCATTTCTTTTGACAAGCCGAGTCTAACACATTTCTATCATAAACTATCTACAAAAAACTAAAACCTATCGTAGCTCCGACTCCTTCCTGTAGAATCGGGATGACTTCTTAAGCCCAGCTATTTCCATAGCTCCGCTTCCTCAGTCACATAAAGAATGAGTAGGTTGGTTAATATAAAGCATAGCTTTTACCCTCTCGAAATTAATAATCAAAGTCATTGTTAAAGCACTATTATGACAAAAGAGTCTTTTTTTTTGTCCAATAGTTCCATTTACTACACCAAGCCAATCTTACCAATTTTAAATCATTCTAAATATAAATTAAACCATGCATTTTCCTATTTATTCATTAGATATTAAATAATGCACAATAATTTAGAGCGTATGTCTTTAACCAAAGTCAATTAAGGAAAGAAAAACTTTTAAATTGAATAAATTCTTATTTTAGTTGAAATAACTTTTAAAATTCAAAACATATTAGAATGATGAAAATAGACCATATTGGAATAGTAGTAAGATCTATGGAGGAAGGCATCAATCAATGGAAGGATAATTTTGGCTATAGTCAAATGACAAAACCAACCTTAAATACTCGTCAAAAGGTGAATATTGTATTTATGGAAAAGGAGAATTCAATAACCATAAAACTTATTGAGCCTTCGGAAGATGAATCTCCGATGTTTCAGTTTGCAAAAAGAGGTGGAGGCCTTCATCATCTCTGTTTTATAGTTGATGAGTTAGTGCAGGAAATAGATATCCTTAAAAACAAAGGATTGTTTTTGATTTCACCACCTCAACCTGGAGAAGCTTTTGGTAACAATAACATTGCCTTTTTATTAGGAAAAGACAATTTGAATATAGAATTAATTGATACAAACATTAAATCAATTAAGTTATCAGAAGATTAAAAACTGAATAGCCGGATTAAAAGCAAAAACTTCAATCAATCAAATATGAAAGTTTGTTTGCCTTTAAGTATTTCTTATCCGGATATTGATTCAAGTATAGCTATTACGTTGTCTGCTATTGTATGACCATTAAAAAAATTAACGTCAAGACAAATCTCAAGATCTACAAATGAACTATTTTGTCATACAAAAATTACATTCTATAATATAATTCCTGCAATTCATAAAAGCAAAATTGACATTAACGTTTAAAGGTTAGAACTTGCATCAAAAATTAAACCTGTAAAACAAATATTATGAAAGGTAAATTATTTAGCCTGTTTATGTTGGCATTATTAATAGGATTTAATGCCTGCCAGCAAGAGTCCATGAAGGAAATTGAATTAGATGCCGCACAAAAAGCACTTTTAAAAGGAGCTGAAAGCGATTGGGTGTATGTGGATGCTAATGAATTCTACTTTACTTACGCTAATATGCCAGTCGAATTCTGCGGTGAAAAAATGTATTTTCCTTTCTACAGTTCTGCTGATGTTAATGTTTTTAATGACGGTGAATTCCTATACATAAAAGTTGATGGAATTGACGACTGGGTAATTAATTATCTGTCAGTTAATGTATGGCCAGCAGCAGGCACAGATATTTATGCCGGTGATTATGAAAGTTACCCGTATCAGATAGATTTCGACAAGGCACCGGTAGCAATATTTAAAATTCCTTATAATGTAGAATGGGGTGTATGCTTTAAACTAGCTATTAAAGTGTATGCTAATAGATATTGGGAAGATGGTGTTCACTCAGATTTTCAATGGTGGTGGGTTACTTCTGATAATACTCCTTATAGTAATAACTACGAATTAGATTTTTGCTGGAAGGATTGTTATTATGAGTGCGAGCCATTCAGAACACAAACACCCGGTGGTTGGGGGGCACCGGCTAAAGGAAATAACCCTGGTAAGTACCGTGATATCAACTTTGCAAGTGCTTTTCCTGATGGATTAGTGGTAGGAGGTGATTACACATTAACCTTAAGTTCAGCCGCAGCAGTTGAAGCCTTTTTACCATCCGGAGGTACACCTATGGCTTTAATGCAGGATTATACAGATCCAGCTGGCATGTTAAACAATACATTTGCAGGACATGTAGTGGCTCTTACTTTAAGTACAGTATTTGATGCCTATGATGAAAACTTTTCTGCAGCCATTGAAGATTTAGGAGATCTGATAATTGCAGATGGCTCTGTTTTTGATGGAATGACCGTTCAGGATATTCTGGATGAAGCAAATGTTGTTTTAGGTGGTGGTGCTTCCGCGTACACAGTTAGTCAATTAAGCGAACTGCTTACTAAGATCAACGAATATTACGTTGACGGTGAATGGACCGGTGACGGAAGCTTATTTGATGATTGCTGGAATTATGAAGTAGAATAGTAGAAATTAGTTTTTAGATAAGTGAGCTCCTGAAATATTTCAGGAGCTTTTTTAATTAAGTTCATCAATATAATTATGATACCTGATTCCCTCCTAAACAAGAAAACGCTTTGCCATTTCAAATTTACTTAATTAGTATAAATACAACAGCTTAACCATTTCACTACATAAATGCTTAAATTTACAAGCTATAGTTTACTCAACATTCTATAAGCTTCAAACTAGTTATAACTTTCCTGTAGTTTAGTTTTCTTACAATCAGCTATTCTGAGATATTCTTCAACATACTTCCGAATCTCTTTCGTACCTTATTCGATTATCCTTCGATTACTCTTCGATCCTATAAGAACGGCCATAAATCGAAGAGCTATCGAAGAAGTGTCGAATATAGTCTATATTAAAAGCTGTCAACTTACAGTCTATAGATGTTAGTAGCAAGACAGGTCAAAACTACCAAGTCACTCTATTGACTCAGGACTTATTACAATGGCCTTTTATTGAAACCTCTCCTCAATTCATATTTATAACAATTCAACAACTTAACACCTCAACAATTAAACTTTAAAATTCACCCGGACTTCGGACTTATTACTTCGGACTAATATTCAAACTTCAACTCCATACAATTAATAATTAACCACTGACAATTATCCATTAATCATTCCCCACTCTTACGGTAATATTACTGTTATATTATTCAAAAAGATTCCATTATACCTTGCTCCTGTCTTTTGGCCATAGACGATTTAAAAATGTTTAAAGGCAGCAGGTCGACAGGTTGCTGTAATGCTAAAAATTTTAATAATGGAAACACTTAAATTATTTGTGTTAGCTGTTGCGGGTACTCTGGGTTTCATGGAGCTAACCGATTATTCTGTTTCAGAACTGGTTCCTAAAGAATCCTGGGAACCATTGATTAAGTCGATCCTCAGCCTGACAGCTGGTATTCTAACTGCATTGATTAGTCGTTTATTCAGGCGAAAAATCACTAATAAGCAAAACAAAAGTTCACAAAGTAAAAACAATAATCATGGGAAAATATGATAAAGGCATCTTGGGAGCCATTTCCGGTAAGGTAGGTACTGTAGTGGGAAGTCGCTGGAAAGGTATACGCTATTTACGATCATTAGCAGGACCAAAGAAAGGAGTCCCCAGCATTGCTCAGTTAAAACAACAGGCACGCTTTGCTTTGGGAGTACAGTTTCTTCAGCCAATTCATCCAATCATTAAAATTGGTTACCGGACACAGATCAGAAAACAGAGTCCTTACAATGCGGCCCTTTCTGATTTATTAACCAGTGTTATTGAAGGTGATTATCCAGAATACCGGATAAATTTCGAAAGATTCAGGATGTCGAAAGGAACAATGGAACCACCATTCAATCCTGAAGTGCACCTGGAAAGCAATCAACTTACTTTCGCATGGAATAATAATAGTGAAACAGGTGATGCAGCTGCAGGTGATCAGGCACTTCTTCTTGTCCTGGCTGAGAATATGTGGCCTGTTTTTGACATTCATTCTTTTAAAAGAGAAAATTCATCAGGGACAATAAATCTTAGTGATTTAAGTTCAGGTCAACAGTTATATTGTTTTATGGCCTTTGCCGGAACAGGTGACAACAAAAGTGTTAGTAACAGTGCTTTAGTTGGAGTAATTACTGTTCCTTAAAATCTCTACCCCTTCGTTTCCGCACGGAGGGGTACTTTTCTAACGATTCCTTTTGCAACTCTAATAAAATTAACAATACAAACTTTATTTTATCAACGATCTTGTTTATAAAGCGATTATCCTGAGAAGATAAAAGTTTAAAAGCCGTAAATATTTTTCATCCACGAATTACAATGATTTTACGAATTATAATTTTTAAAAGTATATAAGTGATAGACCTGTGTATCATCATTTACCGATTATCCATTAACATACCAGGATGCGGATTCAGGAAAATGCGTTAAGAAAATCAAAGGTGGTGCGTTAAAAAAGAAATGTTATTTAGCGAAGCCTGAAAGGCTCACTTTAATAGCCGTGGGTTTCGACCCACGGTATATTAAAGCCGTAAATCCGTCGCACGCAGAAAGCTGTTTTGTCGGTAGAACTTATTGCGACGGGATGGAATCTCATTTATCTCCATTCTATATGTCATTAGCTACAAATGTATCAAATAGAATTTGCTCGCTTAATCAATCAACCTGTAATTATTTTTAAACCACAATTTGCAAAGATTACACTAATTAAATTTGAACATTGTCGTTTAGTGCCATGGGCTAGATAGTATTATTTACATATAATCCATAAAATCAAATACATGTACCTTCAGATAAAATGCAACACAGTTTATATTCATATCCTGATGATCGATTAATCAGCTTAAAGTAAGGCCCTCTTTAACTATATATAAATCAATTGACACCTCAGATTAACTTAATATTTGACATTTTCAATTAATTATTCTAATTTAACTAAAGCCAAACGTTAATCAAATGTACTTTCATTTGAGCATAATCACACAAGAGATTCTAATCCGAAAGAATTTAAACTGGGATGAAAGTGTAATTCCTCAAGAACTTCCTCCTATAAAAGATGATCTTTGTTTAATTGAATTATTTGGTATTCTTTTCAACCATTATTTTTCCCAAATGAATGGAGATAAATGTACATGCTCCAAATTAAAAAATCATATTGATAAAATTTATCAATCTAAGAAAGTACTTAATTCGGCTTGGATTGATTTATCTCAAGTAGCACAAAAATCCAGACAATGGTATATGCATGACATCCTGTTCTTTATTGGATTATGTGCTCACCTGCAAGAATCACTGCAACTTAGCATGAACTTTTGTGATCTATCAGAATTACCTTCTGAACACGGATGCTCCGTTTATTCATCTGAAATCTCAATGGATACCCTACTGAAAAACCAGGAATACTTTAATCAATTTCCGTTTCTGAAAATTGCATTAACAATACCGTCCAGGCTTTTCGAATTAAGTGAATCAATAAAGACAAATAACAGGAAAAATAGATTTATCCTAACTGACTCAGTTAACCGATTAATAAAAATGAGCTCATTTTCAATGGCACACGAACGTTACTACATTCATGTTTTATCAAAACTACAACTGACAAAGTTTAATGCAAACAATAAAGCAAGTCAGGATCGCCAGATTTTGTCCGTAACAATATCATTGATAATGCAAAGTATTGAAGAAACAAGAGAAATTATTGAAATGTATTTGCACAGCCTTCATAATTTATACAGTCAGGCTGAATATCTATCTGAATACCTCTATTGGAAGTTATATTATAATTATATTAAAACATTTAACTTACCGGATCCCTCATTCAAAAAACAAGTGCTTATCAGAATTAAATTCATCCTGAATAAAATAAAGGAATGCATTAATCAGCCATCAGCAACTTCAGAGCCATTATTTCAATGGCAAGGAAGTCCTCAGGAGTTCGTAAACCACTTTTATAATCTGATTGCTGATAAAAAAATTTCTTTAGGAGGTAATTATGATATTGAACCTTTTGCAAGACAATTACACAAAACCATATCCATTAAAAAAGACAAAGGTTCAGGATATTTAAGTTGCGGATCACTTCTCACCTATTTTAAACAGTTGCATGCGGATATAAAGTGATAAAGGAAATTTGGATATTTAAATTATAACCAATAATTAGTAAATACTCTTGGATTCCTATATTATTTATTCGACTCACTATCAATATAAATTGGTTTAAAAGCATCAATATCTGCTAATATTTTCGACCACAAATGGCACTGATTTCACGAATTTGATTAAAGTTATATCAACCATAAAATCCGTTTAAAGAAGCCTGAAAGGTTGACTGTAATAGTCGTGGGTTTCGACCCACGGTATAGTAAAGCCGTAAATCCGTCGCACACAGAAAGCTGTTTTACCGATTAACCCTATTGAGACGGCAAGGAATCCTATTTTCTATCCATTCTTTTTGTCATAAGCTACAGAGAGAATCAAAGATCCTGAAGTTTCGGTACTATGACTCCTTGAAAACCTGCTACATTTTCGCAACATGAGAAATTCCATTAAATGTTTACAGAAAATTTTATTGCAAGGTAAAATTGCATCAATAAAAAAATCCCCTTATTCAGAATAAGGGGAAAAGAATATAATAAACTCAATCTACTCTTAATCAACTATTATTTTCCGGGTAACCATTTCTGAATCAGATTTAACCTGCACAATATATAATCCTTTCTGAAGATCTGAACAGTTTATAATAGCTTTTGAATGAGATGAAACTTGTCGTACAATCGCCCCTGCCATATTATATAATACAACCTCTATTAAATCATTATTTGGTAATTCAATTTGAATCTCACTTGAAAGTTTATTTATTTTTATCTGATCCGTAATGGATTTTTTAAGGTTAGTAGAAGTTGCATCAAACGTCAATGACCAATTGTAACTACCAGTTGTATTTAGACTTTCCCATTTAATAAGATATTCCTGATCTTTTTGAGCTGAAAATTGAACATACGACTGATTTCCGCAACCATCGTCCCCCCACATCTGTGTTGAACAATCAGAGAATATTCTAACACTAGTATTCTCTGTAGTAAATTCACAAGAGGAAATAGTTACTAATCCATCTTCTGCAACAGTATATGAAAACCATTGATCGGTTGCTTGTGAATGATCTGAATAATTACTACTTCCTTCCAGAGCAGTAAAGGGTATACTACAATCTTCACCTTCAATCCAGCTGCTTTCTTCGATTGACCAAGTGAAGTCCCAGTTTGAATCCTGCGAATCCGATTTATTTTGCCATACAAGAAAGTATACTTTATCCTTTACACCGGAAAAAGTCAATTTTGATTGTGCCCCACAAAAATCATCATTTATAACTATTGGATAATCAAAACCACAAATTCCATTAGTATCATAAACTTTCAAATATGTGTCTGAATTTGCATATCCACAAGATGACACACTTACTTTTCCGGTTTGATTAGCTGTAAAGGCAAACCATTGGTCTGTATTTTGACTTCCCGTAAAAGTATTTACTCCAGTAAGAGCCTGAAATGCTTCATCACAAGATGAGCCATCCTGAGAATAAATCTCCAATGTAAAAAAACATAAAAGTAAAGGCAGGTATAAATATTTCATCTTTCCAGTTTTGTTGTTTTGGGCAAAAATATTAAAAACTTTTTAACAATATGTGTATACACATTCTCAAATATTAAGTTTCATTCGTGCATAAAAAAATCCCTGCTTTGGCAAGCAGGGATTTATCAATTATCTATATAACTTAATTATTCACCGTATTCAGGATAATACTTTAATGGATCAATAGTATTATTCAACAAGTCAGATGGAAGTTCAGTTTCATCTAATTGTGGAATTGAATTAATAAACTCAATCTGATCTTCAGTTAATCCATCTCCATTGGTTAATGCCCATACTGCATCCTGCAATCCAGAAGCAATTTCATCATAACTCAAGCTTATCTCCTTTAATGAAGAAGTTGAAGTAGAAACCGAATTGAAATGTTCCCAATTAATTTTACCCCATCCAATCAGATTCAAAAGTTTCCACATAGTATTTGAGTTGGTTATACCATGGATTTCAAATTCAGATTGAGCATCAGAATTAGATTTACCTTTATTAATGCAATACAAATGTAAAATAAAAGTTCTTTCTTCATTTGGTTTTAAGCTAACCCAAGCCCACTGCAACAATATACCACTCTGATATCCTTCTTGCTTAACTTTACAAACCAAACCTTTAGGAAAAAACATTGTCCTTTGTTGGTTCGTTCTATTTCTTAGTTGACACTTAAGCTTAACAAACTGACCACCACTACCATAATTAGAGTTTGTCTGTACAGCTTCATTAGCGAACGTTGACTTCAGGCTTAAATCATCCTTACTTATAGATGCAGTTGTAGTTTCTTCCAGTCCGGTAATTGTACCAACTAATTCAATTCCTTCAGGCAACTCAAAGGCATCAACACTTAATTCTCCCTCTGTATAACCCATTCCCGGTATATTCCCAGGGGATTCTATTTTTTCTTTTTCGCAAGCTGTGAAAGCTAACAGAGCTAACACAACAAACAGAGTTAAAGTCTTTCTCATCTTCCTTATTATTTACAAGTTAGTTTCAATACAAAGATATAGTTATTATTTATATTTCTAAAAAATCACACAGCCACACTAAATACATTAACACACTGTTATATTGATCATTAACTTATTAAACCAATAAAATACGAACTGTTTTATTTGACGAAAATGGAATTATTAATGATTAACATTCAAATTATTTGATAAAAAATTCGAATCAAAAAACAGAGGAAAGAAATTTCAGAATTTTTAATCATTGCATTAATGATGTCGTTCAGAATAAATTCTAAACTACACCAAACAACAATTTTTTAACTCTAGACAAGTGCCGATTATTATATGCATTTAAAATAAATATGTCTCCTCTTAATGGTTTTATAATTCAATGAATTATAAAATTGACTTTAGCATTTCTTTAAGTATAGAACCTGCTTTAGGATGAAAAAAAATACGTGGTAATAATAAATCTTCATCATTAATACTAATAAATCTCTCGTGGGTGGTAAATGCTAATTGATATCCAGCATCCTTAACCGTCTGAACCACTTTGGCATTATAATCCTTTTCTGTTCCGTTGGGATAGGCCATTACCTTTGTGTTAATACCCAGATAATTTTCCAACCAATTCTTTGGCTCCTTGATTTCATAAAACACATCTGATTTTGACTGATGTTCATGAAATATCATATGTGAATGACTGTGGGACCCTATTGTGACCAACGAACTATTATTCAATGATTTTAATTCATCAATTGTCATTAATTGATCATTTAAATAAACAGACTTACATTTAGACCATTCATCCGGGCTCAACAAATTCTTTATTTCATTTAAAAAATCTATCCCTTCGTTTTGTGGTAAGTACTTATAACAGGCACAAAGCTTATCTGCCAGGTTTTGCTTATCCCTGGTTTTCATCCCATTTGTCAACTTCAAACCTGTTTTAGTACATTCCCATTCTTTTTGAGAAGGCATAACAGCCGAACGAATATAAAAGGTTGGCATATACTCCTGTTTTTCAACAAGACCTGTGCTTACAAAAACAGTAAATGGTATCTTATATTCCTCCATCACCGGCAAAAGAGTAGTGAGATTATTACGATATCCATCATCGAAAGTAAAATGAATCCAGTGCTTACGCGAACTCTTTCCACTTCGTCTCATTTTAAGCAAATCATCCATGCTTAAAAACTCAACACCTAAATCTTTCCAGAACTCAATAAGCTCCACCAATTGTCTTCTTGTTATATGAAGTTGTTCAATATATTCCGATTTCAACTGATCACAGACACCATGTCCAAAATAAACAAAACCTTTGGGTTTGATTTTCAATAACCGAGCTATTATCTTTTTTGTCAGACTATTCATAAAATTGCTTCTAAATTAGTCACAACATTGATTTATATAGCTTTTTATACCTACTAGATAAAGACACCCAGTTATAATCTGAACAAACTTTTTGATAAGCTGTATTTGTCTTACTATGTGTTTGTTTTGGATTTGAGAGTGTTTCTTCTATCTTTTTAGCCAAATTATTCACATCGCCCGATTTAAAATAAGTCACCTCATCTTCACTAAAAATCAAAGTATTTTCTCTGATATCACTGCATATCAATGGTGTTTTTACTAAAGCTACCTCCAATAACATCATTGACATTGCTTCATAAAAAGAAGGAAAAACAAATAATCGGGCACCTTTTACATAAGCCAATAATTCAGCCTTATCCTTAAGCATACCCAAAAATATGACATCCAGATATTTCTTATAACCTTCTAATTGCTTCCTGTATTCAGGGAGTTGCTCATGATCACCGGCAATTAAAACTTTGCCTTTATAATTCATGTTTTTCAGAGCATCCATAAATACATGACATCCTTTATGTGGTATAATCCTACCAGCTGCAAACATGATATAATCGCCCTTTTTCTTAACTTCTCCAATTACCTGCCGTGGATCAACCCCATTATGTATGGTGACAAAATCCTTTTTGTACTTCAATGTGGCTGCTTCCCTTTCTGTTTCTGCCACAAACGTCACCTTATTGGCAAACCTGATCATCAGTTTTTCGGTAAATCGAAAAAAAAATTTCATCCCCTTACCCCATTTACTCATATTATAAGTCCGTCCGTGATGTGTAGAAACAACTTTATAGCGTAAACGAAGCAATGGCACTATATAACCCGTATCAATCTGATGGGTATGAATCAGATCATAATTACAGAAGAACAAAGCATGGAAGGCCCCAACCAAATTATAATAGAACACATTCAGTTTGTGAGGAAGAAACTTTCGAATGATAAACATCCTGACATTGTTATATGGATTCCTCTCAGAACAGTGCGATGAAGTAGCGTAAACAGTAAATTGATATTCGGTATTAAGATGTTGAACAAGATTTTCTCCCACCGATGATGTTCCTCCTATGGCAGGAAATCCTTTAAGTCCAAATATGGCTATATGTGGGATGGTTTTATGCATTTAATTTTCGTACTACAATTTTATTTAAAACTTTAATAATATGATTACTAATACCGGATAACTTGGTGTTGGATTTCAGAATTGACTCCAGATACTTCAATTCATCATTATCAAAGGCATGAAAATTAATCAAATAAAATCCATAAACAATTGCATAAACAACAGTTCCAATTCCTAACAATATTATCTGATTACCTATAAAATGCAATGGATAAAAAAGTAATAATAGAACAATGACTGACAAAACATTGGAAAGAAATATTTTGGGATCATATGTCAGCTTTAAATACTTTCGGAACATAAAAAACATCAACATATTTTTAAGTAACTCACCCGAAACCGTTGCCACTGCCACACCGGTAATGCCATATTGTTTCATCATTAAAATACCGGCAACCAAACTAAAAACAACCACAATTCGTGAAATCAACAAAACATGCATCTTCTCTTTTAAATGAATAAGTATACCCAGAGGATAAAACACACCATCGACAACAAAACCTCCCAAAATAATTACTGTTGGCCAGTAAGCACTTAGATATTTATCCCCAAAAAGCTGGCTGATTATTTCATTTCCAAAAACAAAAAAATAGGTAAATGGCAGGATAAATACAGGGAGTAAAACCTTAATAATAAAATTATAAAATCGATTTAAGGATTCTGTTTCCTCCATTGAGCTATACTTATCGAAAACCAGCGGTTTCAAAACTGACTCAAATTCTTTCAGTGGTAGAACCTTATAAAACAGTTCATAGATTTTTACAGCAAAACCATACAATCCTACAAAATAAGGACTTGAAAGTGCTGCTACAATATAATAGTCACTGGTGCGACCAATAAGTCCTGCTCCCATTTCAGTAAACAGCGAATATAACCAGAACCTTTGCATGCGCTGCTTTTGCCTTTTATTAATCACTTCGCCGGAGGTATTATTATCAGAATTTAATACCTTAATTAATACAATCAATGCCGGGATTGCATAAATCAAGGAAACAGCTCCTTCGATAATCAGTAACAGATTAACATTTAATTGATTTAAAAGAATCAGGTAAGCTAAAGCTCTTACAAAAGCTATTATAATATTGAAAACTGCAATTCGCCGATGTAACAGAAGAGCTGACAATAATACCTCGAGCAATATTTTTACAGCGTATGTAAAAACAAAGAATAGGAATGATTTTAAATGATTATCAAATGTTTCGACATTAAAAATCTGGATAATAAAATCCTTAAATACAAAACCCACAATCGTTAAAACAACCACCATAACCAATGCAATGGCTACATAAATAGCGATTAACCTCAACAATGAAGATGATGAAATAGTATTTTTTAATTCCGGTACAAAACGCAATAAAACATGTTTTAACGGACTTACAATTACCAACTGATAGGCTGTAAATAAACCAAATAGAAACACATACATTCCATAAACATCAACATCGAGCTGACGCAATACCATTACGGAAGCCACCAGACTGATAAGCTGAGTAACAATTTTGGCCAGGTACACCCAAAGAGTGTTCTCAAGTAGTATTTTTTTGCGGTTAATCATACTCACAATTTGCGCTTAAAAATTGATTTTTTAAATGTGCGTTTCAATATATATTTAAGATATTCATATTTAATAGCCTGTTCTGCAGTTGCTCCGGATGATTCAATAGTGATACGATGATAATGATTTTCTATTGTATCCCTTTGAAGTCCCTGAACACCCAAAGTAATATCCACAAAGTCTCTAATATTATTAAATAGTTTTTGATTTATTGGCCGGTCATCAGAAGGAAAAGCAAACATCCGGTGACCAGTATTAAAATCTTCTTCTATCCATTTCATACTTTCCAGAACCTGTTGTTCTTGTTCTACCGGGCTTAATTGTTCAAACGGAGGATGATCCATACTATGTGCTCCCAACTCGAAACCATCACTCAACATTTCATCAATCTCAGTAGATGATAAGTATACCGGCTTTCTATCCAGTATGTCTTTGACAGAAAGATTGAGCTCAAAGATTAATTCATCTAATACTGATCTTTGATGATATTTTATCGAATGTAATTGAATCTTTAAATTGTAAATATTCAAATCATTTTTATCCAGCCAACTGATGAGATTTTTATGTTGTTCTTCATCCAGACTACCCAGTTTTTTCAGAATTATATTTCGCTTTCTGATAAAATGAAGATCTGTATTATCAATGAAATCAGGATTTACAAACAAAGCCGGTTTGATTCCTGTCTTTTTAAAAACCGGGTACATTAGATCGTATACCGATTTTAAACCATCATCAATGGTAATCGCCAAGGCATTTTGAGGTAATGACTTATTATTAATCAGATCTGTAATCTTTATTACTGAATAATTCTCATTAAAAAATCGTAAATCCTGCTCCAACCGGTCGATAGTTCGATACTTATTTTTATTGATCACTGGATCAGGATCCCATCCATGTATACTGTGATAATTGATGATTATAAAATCTTTTGAGGCCCATTTTCTTATAAAGTTGAATGGGATTATGGCGGTAAACCTTATTAACCAGGCTTCTGTTATTCTTTTAAACCTCTTCATACTCAACCTTTATCTTGTTAGAAGGATAAAAGAAAAAGAATGCCAACAGATTTAAAACATCTCTGAAAAGATGTATAATCAACCTTTGGAAAACATCTGTTCTAAGCTTTTTTCTATGACGAATAACTACAGCCGATACCAACAAAGCTGGATATAATAAAAGTAACCAGCTATTCTGCAGAAGTAAAGTCAGTAATAAACTGCCCAACAGTACAAGCAATGTAGGATCGCTGCTCAACATTCGTTTTAATACATATTTATTTGTAAAATGAGTTCGGTACAAAATAGCACGGGGATAAACAGCTGCACCTGATTGAAAAGATTTCCAGAGTCGCTTTACTTCCTGGTAATCTATCGTATGATGCACAGCCATTACTTCCTTTTTCCTTAAAAGTAAAAAACCTTTTCGTGCCAGCCGATATCCCAAATCAAGATCCTGACCCTTTTTGAATTTCACATTCATCCCTCCTACATCATTCCAAAGTTTGCGCTTAATAGCAAACAAACCTCCTGTTGTTGACTGATAGGAATCTTCGGCACAATAGATCTTTTTGTAATAATCCTGGTGAATCAAATTACCATCAATCGAATAATAATAGTTTACAAAATTGCCTGAAACAAATTCATATTTTAAATCACCTTTTTCATCAAGAATAACCGGTAAAAAAGAGGATTGCAATTCCATATCACCATCTAAAAAGATTAAATTTTCAGATTTTGACTCATTCACTCCAATATTTCGGGCAATGGCTGAATTATATTTCCCTGTGATTTTAAAAACTCTGCAATCAAATTGTTTTTTTGCGATCTCAATACTGTGATCGGTTGATTGTGAATCAACATAGATTATTTCAGCTTCCAGATTTAATGTCTCTATCGACAAACGAATACTATTTAAACACTTTATCAAGCGTTCTCCTTCATTCCTTCCGATGACAATAAATGATATATTCATTTAATGCCCTCCAATTGTTTTTGCTTGCGAATAAAAGAGTAACATAACCGGAGATATTGAATCGGTAATCCAAATATGATTTGCCATCCGGCATGTTTTCGATAATAATTCAACCACATTCGCCAGCTGGTTGCTGAATATCGATTTAGAAATGAGAGTAAAAAGCTTTTCCACGACTGTTTAATAAATGTCCGGCCTTCTCCTGTCGCTTCCAAAATGGAATAAATTTTAATATCCCAGGAAATAAAAACACGAATTCCTGATTTAATGGATCTTAATATAAAATCATAATCTGCCGCATATTGTGGAAAATGTACCTCATCAAAATAACCAATCCTTTTAAAAACATCAGACGGAATCAGAGTTCCCCTCCCATTTAAAAATTTAGTTGGATGCAATCCTTTTAGACTTTCATCAACAATGGTAAAAGGTTTATGATATTTCTGTTCTTTCGCCTTCCACCACACAATTTTTCTTACTCCAGAAAAGAAGATATATTCTTCCTCTTTTCTGATCATATTTAAACATCCTAAAATGCAGTGTGGATTTTGATTATGAAGATCTAATAAATCCCGAATCAGATCATGATTAAAATAGACATCATTATTTAAGGTGATGACCACATCAGCATCTTTATGAAGGGCATATTTAAAGCCTTCATTCATAGATTTAGCCCACCACCAATCACCATCTCCTTTGACAATATGAGTATTGGGATATAACTGTTTAACTTCCTCTTCAGTTTCATCTGTTGAACCATCATCCACCAAAACAACTTCAAATTGCTTGTAACTCTGTTGTGTCAAAAGGTGCAAACAATTTAGTGTATATTCCTTTCTATTATGAACAGCTATAACAACAAACACCTTCATTCTTCAACCTCCTCCTCATTTACAACAGGCTCATACAAAACCGGAAGCATTGTAAGGGAAATAAAAAATACCTTGGTGAAATACACCTCAGAAAATCCGATAAGCCAAATGCCACCCAAAGCAAACAGCGCGAAATTTGTATTAAACTTTCTGCTTCTGCAGTAATTACGCCACCCAATCCAGGTCAAAATAAAATAAAGAAAGAAGGCAAAAATACCATAACTGGCTAACAGGTTGGTGACACCGTTATTACGATGAATCTTCCGTTCCTCTGTTTCTTCTCCAAATCGGGTTTTTTCAGCTCTGCCTAAACCAACAAACGGACTTTGTGCAAAATCAATAATATCTTTCTGAGCGCTCTTAAATCGAGTATTATAAGTATAGTCAGTAAACGATAATTTACGCATGATTTTATCACCAATAAAATCAACTGAAACAAACAGGTAGATAACACCAACAATTAAAACCGGAACAAATACAATGCGCCTTTTTACATTCTGATGAACCAGATAATAGGAAATGATTACATATAGTAGCCCAATCAATCCGGTTGTAGAGAAGGTACTGATTAAACCCAATATCAAAATTACGTTCTTTCTATTCCACAAGTATTTTTTTCGAATGCTATTAAAAAGAAGGGCAATAATTAAAAAGCCTGAGAATGCACCCGGTTCCCAGAATGGTCCGGAATTTCGTTTTAAAAACAAAAATCCTTCTCCTTTGGTATTTATTGTATAAAGTATAACATTCTTAAAATAGTTATAATTGGATTCCTTTAAGAACGGATGCTTAAAAAAAGGAGCTATTTTATCTCTGAGAATATATTCAAATGATGAATGATAGGACAGAAAATAAAAAAACCAACTTATGATTACCGAAATCACCAGAATATTAACGTAATACCCGACAAATCGCTTATCAACTGCTTTTAATGTAAGATAGGCAAACAAGAGCCGAACATGTAATCCAATAAAAGTGGTAACAGGCAAATAATAGAACTTCAATACCTGTCCTGCCTGAATCAATAAGGCAAATGCAATGTAATATATTATGTATTTATCAACCTTTCGTTTACGATATAAAAACACCATCAACGGAAAAAATAAGAATACAATCAAAACCTCAATTCGGGAACGATAGAAGAATGGGATGCCTGAAAAAGCAACCAAAAAATAAACCAACAGGTAATCTATTATCTTCGTTTTATTAATCATTTAATCCTTCTATAATTTTCGAATATAAGTCAAGATGGCTTTTACTCACTCTATCAATTGAATACTGCTCTTCA
Organism: uncultured Carboxylicivirga sp.; assembly: GCF_963674565.1. Taxonomy (NCBI): domain Bacteria; kingdom Pseudomonadati; phylum Bacteroidota; class Bacteroidia; order Marinilabiliales; family Marinilabiliaceae; genus Carboxylicivirga; species uncultured Carboxylicivirga sp. The sequence goes on along the minus strand of NZ_OY771430.1, from coordinate 468,406 downwards.
ATAGTTTGTCTGGCATTTGCAGATAATTGTGCATTTCGATCTTCATCATTCACACACCATCTAAGCCCATTTGCCAGATCTTCACTATCAAAAGGCTTAGCCAAATAACCATTTTTCTCGTGGGTAATCATATCACTATTGCCTCCAATGTTGAAAGCAACAACAGGCTTCGAACAGGATAATGACTCCATTATCAAATTAGAAAGATTCTCATGTTTTGACGGTACCACAACAACATCAGAAGCTGAAAGATAATCAATTAAGAGTTTGTCATCTCCTATATAACCAACATTATGAATTTTTATTCCATTAATCAGATAAGCATCTTCCTTCTTACCTCCAATCACAACTAATTCAAAATGATCTTTATCCAAAAAGTGAATAGCCTCATTTAGCAATTTAAAACCTTTATTGTCATCAGAGGTAGCATCTACAGCAGCATACAAAACCAATTTCTTATCCTGTGAAAAATCGAATCTGGCACGTGCCCTTGTTTGATAAGAAAAAACAGCTGCATCAATGCCATTTGAAAGATGATGTACATTTTGATCTTTTAAAAGACTACTTCGCTCTGCTTCCGATTTCATCCAATGGCTGGGTGCTATAAAATGAATTTTTTTCTTCTTATATGTATTCTTTTTTAATGATTGAATATAGGTACTTATATCATCTGACTCATTTGAATTTAGCTGAGGGCATTTTCCGCACTTGTTAGTAAATTTAGAACAGCCTTTAGTATAATGACAACCTCCAGTAAAATACCATACATCATGCATAGTAATTACGACCGGTGCTTTCATTTTTAATATCTCATTCAGTTTCATATATCCCCTGTTTATCCAATGTACATGAATAATATCAGGGTTCATAGCATTTACTTTTTTAGCCAATGAAAATCCATGAATCCCAGATGAGAACATGCTATTTGTTCTTTCTCCGGAAATATTTAACCAATGCTTTTCAAGCTTTATCAATACCTTCTTAAAAAATTTATGCAACAGTGAATTCTGCACATTTAAAACAGTATCATCATTGGTATGCTTATCCCCAACAAACATCAAGGATTCAACACCTTCCTTCAGAAGCCCTTTATGCAACCGATAAGCTGCCCGTCCGGCACCAAAGTAATCCTTACCTGTTAAATGTAATACTTTCATCAATTTGAAATTAGTTCAATTAATCTGTCTACATTCTTTTTCAGATCAAAAGTTTTCGTTGCATAACGATATGCCTTATCTAATAAGTCATCAACCTTTATATTATTAGCGAGGAGCTGATCAATAAAGTCAGTCATCTCTTTAATATCATTATTAAAACAATAACCCAATTGCATGTCATTTAACAGGTTATCAGGATCGACAGATAAACTGAACACAGCAACTTTCTTAAACCAGGATTGGATGAATGTGTTAGGCATACCTTCTGCTGAACTGGTATTGACAAATAACCTGGCCTTATCAAACCATTCTAGAGTTTCCGGGTAACTCAATTCCCCTTTTGTCTCTATCTTTGATAATTCGTAATCAGTATGTAATTCAGTTCCTTTACCAATCATTACAAAACGCCAATTTTTCAGATGATGCAGATGCTTCACAATCTGTATAAATTTTTCAGGGTGTTTATCAGGTGAAGCATTTCCAACCCATAATACAATATTTTCCTTTTGAACGGATTCTGATTGGTATTGAGAAAATGAATTGGAAATTAATTCCGCTTTCTTATTAAACGATTTTTTAAACTGTATTTGCTGATGTCGATTTTGAGCAAGTATTAAATCAGCATTTTGTTTCCCCCATTCAACTAATTTATCAACTAAGAAAAAATCAGTTTTACGTATCCATTTCTTAAACTTCGACTTATATTCAAAAGCACTAAAAGCCTTACTATATTTATCTTTTTCAGCATCTTTATCATGCGCTAATGCATAAATCATTTTCTTGCTAAACAACTTACAATACATTGCACATGCACCTGTTAATGAAAAATCAGTCCGTTGATAATAGAAATTTGATCTGGTCTGGAACAATAAAAAGAAAACAGAAAAAAATTCCAGAAACCGAATCGATCTAAATCTATAATAATGATACTTTACCCTATGATCTAAATATGGACTACTTTTGATACTATGCTCTTTACCTTTCCCTCCACAAAGCAATTCAACCTTCCATCCTCTGTTTAATAGTTCATTGATAAGATAAAACACTTGAATCTCAGCCCCTCCTGTACTAAATGTTACATATTGGGGAATAACAAAACAAATGGAAGGCATCGGAGCTTTACCCATGAACTTCTATTTCAGACTCGTTTCTTCTGTATTATACTTATTGTAATACTCGTATCGATATTTACGATCTTCTAATCGACTGGCATTCAAAACAACACCCAAATTTTTAACTTCTTTCTGTTGCATATCTGTGAATACATTTTCAACGATCGATTTTTTACTAAAGTTTTCGCGAACCACAAATACATTAATGTCTGAGTATTCCATAAGGAAATAAGCATCGCTAACAACACCTACAGGAGATGAATCAACTACAATATAATCGTATTGTTTTCGTAAACTTTTAAAAACATCTTTGGTTGATTCCCCTGCAATCAATTCAAGTGGATTAGGAGGAATGACTCCGGGTGTAATAACATCAAGACCTTTGAATTCTGTCTCCTGAATGATATCCGATAATACCTTGTTACCAACATAATAGGATGACAATCCATTTTTATGATCCTTCACCAGGTCCATATACTGATTACTCTTTCTTAAATCATATCCAACCAAAACAACCTTTTTGCCCATATTTGAAAGTGATAACGCAAGGTTCAACGAAATAAAGCTCTTGCCCTCACCTGCCACACTGGATGTAATCAATATTGTTTTATGCGTCTCTCGTTTAATAAAAAAGAACAGATTGGTTCGAATGGTTCTGAAAGTCTCTGCAATGGCGGAATGCGGATTTTTAGCCACTACTACTTCGGCTTTCTCAGTATTTTTTAAAACCGATCCTAAAAATGGTAATATACTGAAGTCATCCAAAGCTTGTTCTCCTTTTATTCTGTCATCAAAGAAGCGCAGCAGCATTATAAGCATGGAAGGAATTAATATTCCTAATAAAACAGCCAGACTGTAGTTAATCATTGGATCTGGAAAAACCTGACGAACCATGCGCGCTGGTTCCACCACTTCATGTTCAGGCAAATTGGAAGCTTTAGCTATTTGAGCTTCTGCACGCCGCTGCAACAAAAAAGTATAAATAGCATCATTCAATTGGAACTTACGTTCAAAACCAACCAATTGCCTTTCTGTGCGTGGCAGATCTTCAAGATCTCTTTTCATCTCATTAATTTTAGATGTGAGATCATTTAAAGTTCGTTTTAATGTTTTGATAGAAAAATCGATATTCTCAACAATTGGTCTTTTTAAACTCTCAATCTGAATCTCAATATTTTTCAGATATGGACTCTTTTCCTGCTTTTTCCCAATTAATTCACTACGTTGATTAACCAATATGATCAAATCTCGCATCAACTCATTTAATGTCTGATCACTAATTCCCATTGATGAAGGAACAACCAAATCAGATAGATCATCATTCTCTTTGAAAAACTCATCAAGGTATTGATAATACTGAAACTGCCGATCAACAGTTGACTTTTCAAGCTCAAGCTGATGTAAGCGCTCAAATATCCGCCCCGCTTTACTCGAAATATCAATTACCTGGTTACCAGAGCGGAAACTCTCTAATCGATGCTCTGCAACCGTTAGAGAATCAGAAATCTCCTCCAACTGAGAATTGATATAAGCAATTGTATTTTGAGCCAGATGATTTTTACGATTCAAATTCTTTCTTAAATAGATATCAGTAAGAGTTGTAACAAAATCAACCGCTTTATTATAAGAATGATCCTGTAATCTTATTTCCACAATACTTACATCGGGATTCTCAGGGGCTACTTTCAGGTTTCTTTGAATCCCTTTAACAACAGCATTTTTATCCTTAAAAACAAAACTATACTCTTTATCAATTATGTTCTGAATTTTAGATGCATCCTTTAAAAATACCCTGAAACTAAAAAGATCACCAGCCACCTCGTCAGATTGAAAGAAGGAACCATCCAACGAAACTGTTCCCTTATTTTTAAAAACCTTATCCGTGGCATAATCTATCACACTAACATCATCGCCATCTGCTTCAATAATAAATTTACCATCCTCTTGAAATTCAATACTAAATTTGACATCAATAGCCTGAACATGGCTTGAGTCGTAAAGAACTACAAATGGGGCATCATTATAAATCTCTTTTTCAATTAAATTGGCAACCCTGTAATATTCAATTTCCAAATTGAGCTGTTCAACTGTTTCAATTATCAATGGAGTAGATTTCAATATTAGCATCTCATTCTGAAATGCTTTTTTCTGATCAAACAATTGAAAACTTTGTAAAAATTCTGTTGCTTTCTGACTTTGTAAGCTACTATTCTCCTTGATATAAATACTGGATGACACTTCGTATGTTGGTGCTATAACTTTACCCAACACAAATGCCAATAGGATAAAATCGACAATAGCAATTACATAGAAATACCATTTCTTTCTAACAATCTCAACAATCTTACGAATATCGAGATACTGGTCTTTGTTCTGCCTTTGCAATGAACCATTCATAAATAGTTACTTTATGTAGTTTGCTACTAAAATAAATGTGGTGATACCAGATAAAACAAGTGCCCATGGAAAGGTATCAATTCCCCATTTCCTTTTATTCATAGGCTCAATATAAACCACATCGTTGGGCTGCAGATAAAAAGCTTTTTGCCCTAATAAATCAACATCAGTGAGGTCTATTCTTTGCTTGGTAACTTTATTATTTTCATCCCTGACAACAACCGCATATTTACGATTACCATAAACATTTACATCTCCGGCCATACCTAAAGCCTGAAAAATATTTATATGCTCCGTTGCATAAAAGTACCTTCCCGGTTTCTCAACATATCCAAGCACTGTAATGTTTTTATTCACGAAGGCCACTTTAACTGTTGGCTCATTCAAATACATTTCCAGTTCTTTTTGAATTTTACTCGCGGCTTCATCACTATTTAAACCTAACACATAAAAATTGCCGATTATTGGTAACTGAATGTAGCCTTTATCATCCACAACATAGGATACCATGGCCAGATCATTTTCAGAGCGCCCACCTCCATAACGGTTTGCATCGTTACTCATAAAATTTATTTTACCATCATCTAAAGAGGTAACCTGGAGATACAACTGATCAAAAGCTTTTATTTTAATCTTTTGATTGATATTTGAATAATCTACTAAAGTATCTGTAACTGAATTATCCTGAAGATATATAATGTCTTTTTGAGGAACACAACTCAATGCTACTATCCCCAATAATATTATAAAGAGTTTTCTCATTTTAGGCTTTAAGTCTATATTCTTTAATAAATAAAAATATAGATATTTAGCGGTTGGCCCTCATTTTTTTTACGAAATAACTTTTTTATCATTTTAAATGTTTCAATTAAATGATATGAAAAGCCATTTACCAGTTCGAATACATGAATAAACTAAATGTTATCTGAACGATGAACTGACGAACAACGAAAAATGATTACGGTAAATACACTCCTGGCATCTTTTATCACTTATTACAAAGAATAACTATTTTGCAGTTTTGATTTTGTATTTTACCTCAACATCACCTTTGGATATTTTAGTAAGTTTACCTTTTAAGATTCTTCTCTTTAAAGGATTTAGGTAATCGATAAACAATTTGCCTTCAATATGATCGTATTCATGTTGAATTACACGGGCAGCAAAACCTTCATATTCTTCTACCTTCTTTTGGAAATTCTGGTCCAGATATATAATTCTGATTTTAGTAGGACGCTTCACATCTTCCCGGATCGTAGGCAAGCTCAAACAACCTTCAGACAATGCTTCTTCCTTACTTTCCAGAAGCTCAATTTTAGCATTAATAAAAACCTGTTTTAACCCCTTTAATTCAGGAAACTCATCTTTTAACGGATCAGCATCTATTACAAATAAACGAATAGATTTACCTATTTGAGGAGCAGCCAAACCAATACCATCGGAATGATACATGGTTTCCCACATATTTTCGATTATTGTATCTAAATCTTTATAATCTTTATCAATATCTTCAGCGACTTTACGCAATACCGGATGTCCGTATACAACAACAGGATATATCATAATCTGTTCTGTTCCAAATAAGTTTGTAAAATAATAGTTGCGCTTACCTTATCTATCAGCGCTTTATCCTGACGGGCTTTCTTTTTTAATCCTCCATCAATCATTGCCTGAAATGCAAGCTTTGAAGTAAAACGTTCATCTACCCAAACTACAGGAATTTCAGGAAGCTTATTTTTCAATCTATTGACAAATGGTTGAATGTATTTCATAGATTCAGAATCTTCACCTGAATTTTGAGTAGGATGACCAATTACTATTTTCTCTACTGCTTCCACTTTCATATAATTGATAATGAAATCAAATAATTCATGTGAAGCGACAGTCGTTAATCCATTGGCTATAATCTGCAATGGATCTGTAACTGCAATACCACTCTTTTTTCTACCATAATCAATGGCAAGAATTCTGCCCATAAAAAAGTTTTCTGCAAAGATAGCAGAATATGCCAATGCAAAATAATTAAGAATTAAGATGAATATCGCTAATTGATATCCACCACAAAAAAACACATTCATTTTGACAGTTCCAGTTTTTATATTAAGTCATAATGACATATCAAAAAGAATCAAAACTGACATTGTTTCATACTCATTTCTATAATGTTATCAACTGATTATCATTAGTTTCTGATTATTAAATCTTTACCAAAACACTTGGTTTTATTAGCAATTTTTGGCATTCAGTTTGAAAAAGTTTAGTTGAAAAACAAACAAATGTTAAACTTAAATTTTGGAGGAATTAACCATGACACTTGCAAGATTAAACAACAGATTTCCATCAATGCCTTCAATCTTTGATCGTTTTTTTGATGGTGAATTGATGGACTGGAATAACAGCAATTTTTCAAGTACTAACACTACTATGCCTGCTGTTAATGTAAAGGAGAATGACAATGAATTTTCAATCGATGTTGCTGCTCCTGGTATGAAAAAGGACGATTTTAAAGTAAGCTACGACAATGGCAGACTAACTATTTCTTCTGAATTCAAAAATGAATCAGAAGAAAAAGAAGATGAAAAAGTCACTCGCCGCGAGTTTAGCTATCAATCATTTCAACGTTCTTTTACCGTTGAAGAAACCGCTGTTGAATCAGAAAATATTTCTGCTTCATACGAAAACGGAATTCTTCATATTACTCTACCCAAAAGGGAAGAAATTAAACCAAAACCAGCAAAACAGATTGATATTAAGTAATGCACTAAAGGGCAGCCGGCCTGCCCTTTTTCCAATTTAATCACTAAAAAATGCATGTTAGTTTAAAAAGAGTATTCGAATCATATCAATTTGCGTATCCTTGACAAGCTCAACTGTTAATCAGCAATGAATAGAGACTCGAATATTCAATTTAAGTAAAGTTTTCTAACACTAAAATTGAAAGCTATGAAAACACTTGTAATGTATAATAATCCGTTTATTGAGTCATATCTGTTCGAACCATTTTCCTTATTGACAAACTCTGTAATGGAATCAACAAACCATACACCTTTTCAATATCAATGGCAATTTCCTTTGTCTGATTTTTCTAAAAGAGATTTAAGTATTGAAGTTGAAAATAATGCACTTGTCATTAAAGGTTACAAGAAGCATTCTTCATTATTCAATAACAAAAAAGAAAGTGTTAAAGAGTTCAATTCGCATATTCGTTTAACAGATGATATGGATGTCGAAAAAATTAATGCAAAATTCAAAAAAGGTATTCTTACAATTGAAATTCCAAAGAAAAAAGAGTCAATTACTTACCGTGAAATACCTATCTCAGGCGTAAATATTGCGGAAAGAAAAGATGAAATGCAAGACAATAAAACAGGTTGGTTGGATGTTTTAACCGAGAAGATCAAAAAAACATTCAATCACGCAGCATAAGTAGTAGAAAAACAATTTAACCATATAAAACTAACTTTTAAAACCTTAAAACATAAACCATGTTAGAACACCAGATGAAAGTTTTAACCAGCGTTAGCGGAAACCCAAAATTATTTAAGAAGGAGCTGGCAAAATCAAGACAATGGTTGAATGCAGAAGAGCAGAAGCTATTAATAAATTGGGTAAAGGAGAACTATGGAAACGATCATTCTGATACAATTAGTGAATTTGTAAATTCATCTTATGATTATGCTTCATAATTAATATATCAAACACTTTTATGAAAGGAAATTTTAATACTATAATACAATCACAGACTCCAGTTTTAGTTGATTTCTTTGCCGAGTGGTGCGGTCCATGCAAAGTACAAGCCCCCATACTGGTGGAATTATCCCGTGAAATGGAAGGAAAAGTAAAAATTATTAAACTAGACGTTGATAAAAACCCGGAAATAGCACAGCGCTTTCAGATACGAGGAGTTCCTACATTGGCAATATTTAAGAATGGGACAAGTGTCTGGAGACAATCAGGAGTGGTTGATAAAAGTAGTTTGAAAAGTATAATCTTAAGTCATCAATAATCTTTTAGACAATTAGACTCATAGAATGTAGACATTAGACTATTTACAAAGATTTAGACAAAAAAACAAATAGTATTCTGGATTAAAACATAAAAGGTCGCCCAAAAAGAGCGACCTCTCTTTATTTTAGCATATAACTTTATTAGCGCAGACTAGCCTGAGCTGCAGCCAAACGGGCAATAGGTACACGGAATGGTGAACAACTAACATAATTCATACCTGCCTTCACACAGAATTCAACCGAAGATGGTTCTCCTCCATGCTCACCGCAGATACCAACTTTAAGAATAGGATTGGTCTTACGGCCTCTTTCAATTCCAGTATGAACCAATTGTCCAACACCTTCCTGATCCAGCACCTGGAAAGGATCATTCTTCAAGATACCTTGCTTCAGATATACAGGTAAGAATTTTCCGGCATCATCCCGTGAATATCCAAAGGTCATCTGCGTAAGGTCGTTGGTACCAAATGAGAAGAATTGTGCAACTTCTGCTATTTCATCAGCAGTAAGAGCAGCACGAGGTATTTCAATCATGGTACCCACCATGTAATCGACCTTCATTCCTTTTTCTTTAAACACCTTATCAGCTACTTCACGAACAATCTTTTCCTGCATTTTCAACTCCTTCACGGTACCAACCAAAGGAATCATAATTTCAGGGAAAGTAGGTTTTCCTTCAGCTTTCAACTCAAGAGCAGCTTCTAAAATAGCACGAGCCTGCATTTCAGTAATTTCAGGGTAAGTATTACCTAGACGACATCCACGGTGACCCAACATAGGATTAAATTCGTGCAGGTCTTCCACTTTCTTTTTAATCACATCAACAGAAACGCCCATTTCTTTTGCCATTGATTCTTGATTTTCTTCTTCGTGAGGTACAAATTCATGTAATGGTGGATCCAGCAGACGAATAGTCACAGGGAATCCTATCATGGTATTCAATACATCTTTAAAGTCCTGACGCTGAATAGGCAATAACTTATCCAATGCTTTACGACGTCCTGTTTCATCATCGGCAAGAATCATTTCACGCATACGAATCAAACGCTCACCTTCGAAGAACATATGTTCTGTACGACAAAGACCGATACCCTGAGCTCCAAATTCACGAGCCACTTTTGCATCTCTTTCTGTTTCAGCATTTGTACGAACATCAATCTTTCTGAATTTATCAGCTAATTCCATTATTTCAGCAAAATCGCCGCTTAGCTCAGGATCTTTGGTTGCAATCTTTCCTTCATAAATATCACCAGTTGATCCATTCAATGAAATCCAGTCGCCTTCTTTAAATGTTTTACCTGAAGCTGTTAAAGTACGGGCTTTAGCATCAATTTTACACTCACCGGCACCTGATACACAACACTTACCCATACCACGGGCAACAACAGCTGCGTGTGAAGTCATACCACCTCGGGCAGTTAAGATACCTTGTGCAATATCCATACCTTCCAAATCTTCAGGAGAAGTTTCGATACGAGCCAGGATTGTAACCGGGAATTTACCGGCTTCATCAGCGTGGAAAACCAACTGACCAGTAGCAGCACCCGGCGATGCTGGTAGCCCTGTTGCCAACACTGTAGCTTTTACCATTGCATCCATATCAAACACAGGGTGCAACAATTCATCTAATTTATTAGGTTCCTGACGAAGAACTGCTGTTTTTTCGTCGATCATTCCTTCACGAAGCATATCCATTGCAATTTTAACCATAGCTGCAGCAGTACGCTTTCCATTACGGGTTTGCAACATCCAAAGCTTACCATCCTGAATGGTGAACTCCAAATCCTGCATATCTTTAAAATAAGCTTCGAGTTTTTCCTGCACTTCAAAAAGTTCTGCATAAGCTGCTGGCATCGCTTCTTCCAGCGAAGGATATTTTGATGCTCTTTCTTCTTCAGATACTTTAGCCAACTTAGCCCAACGAAGAGATCCTTCTTTAGTAATTTGCTGAGGTGTACGAACTCCAGCAACAACATCCTCACCCTGTGCATCAATCAGATATTCACCATTAAAGATATTTTCACCAGTTGCAGCATCACGGGTAAAAGCAACACCTGTACCAGAATTCTCTCCCATGTTACCAAATACCATTGCCTGAACATTTACGGCTGTACCCCATTCTGCAGGAATCTGATTGATCTGGCGATAATAAATAGCCCTTGGATTCATCCAGCTGTCAAATACAGCGGCAACAGCACCCCAAAGTTGTTCCCAAGGATCAACAGGGAAATCATGTCCAGTAACTTTTTTAACAGCCGCCTTGAATTTAGCAACCAGTTCTTTTAAATCTTCTACACCTAAATCAGTATCATTTTCTACACCTTTAGCTTCTTTCACCTCATCCATTATCTCTTCAAATGGATCAATATCTTCTTTTGATTCAGGTTTCATACCCAAAACAACATCGCCATACATTTGAACAAAACGACGGTATGAATCCCAGGCAAAACGCTCATTACCTGATTTTTTAGCTACTGCCAAAACTGATTCATCATTCATTCCAAGGTTAAGAACTGTATCCATCATACCCGGCATTGAAACTCGTGCTCCGGAACGAACAGATACTAAAAGAGGATTATCTTTTGAGCCGAATCCCATATTCATGGTTTCTTCGACTTTTTTCATTGCTTCTTTTACTTCACTGCGTAACAAGCCAACGATTTTATCGCGACCCATTTCGTTATATTCTGTACATGTATCAGTAGTAATGGTAAAACCTGCAGGGACAGGAACTCCTATCAGATTCATTTCGGCAAGGTTGGCACCTTTTCCACCCAGGAGATTTTTCATATCAGATCTTCCTTCGGCTTTACCATTACCGAAGGTGTAAACTCGTTTGTTGCTCATACTTAGATTTATTTAGTTATTTAAAATGTAGACTAAATGATACTTGATGATAACTAATTGCTGATTTGTTAAATCTTTACAATTTTTCCTAATTTTTATGAATGCCGTTGCTAACTTCGGACTTAGGAAAGAGGAATACAAAATTAACTCTAACATCTCATTGTCAACTACAAACACTTTCAACATTGCAGTTCCCTCAAGAAATCTTCCATAATAATAATAAAATTATAGGAGGGCAGAGCAATCACCTTCGATAAATCTTTCAATAAATTTTAATATTTTTTTATATATCCAAATTATTCAAATCACAAAACCATTGTAATACAAGCATAAAAAAAGTGTTGATCGCAAAATCAACACTTTTATTTTTTCGAAAAATGATGTTCAATTAATTTACCGGATACTTCTTTGTATATTCTTTCGATTTCATTAAGAAATCTACATACTGAGCACGCTTATAAGCATGCGGATCCTGCACATTCTTTTTACACAATTTACCTTTGAAATCAGATATTTTCTCGTATTCTTTCTTTCTCATCCAGGTTGTTAAATCTTCAAGCATACGGGTAACCTGAACCACTCCGTTTTTATATATTGTACTTACTACCTGAACTGTATCAGCTCCGGCCAAAATCATAGATATTAAATCTTCCCCATCAATAATACCGGTATTACTGCAAATACTACCATCAATATTACATGACAATAGACCTGCAAAACGCAAAGCCAAACGATTATCTCCTTTATGACTTAAATTGTAAGGCATCTTCAGGTCTTCATCCTCAATATCAATATCAGGTTGAAATAAACGATTAAATAACACAAAAGCATCTGCCCCATTATTGTCCATCCGATAAACCAGATTCATCAGATTTGTATAGAATGGACTCAATTTCACACTAACCGGAATATTTACTGCTGCCTTTACTTTTTTCAATATTTCTATTTTGTCATCTTCAATCTGCCCCGCTGATTTATCTACATCTGATATAGTTGAATAAAAATTTAATTCGATTCCATCCACGCCGGTTTGCTCAATGTTTTTAGCATACTCTACCCAACTCACATCATAAACACAGTTAAGACTGGCAATTACAGGTATTGAAACAGTTTCTTTTAGCTTCTTAAGAGCCATTAAATGTGCTCTTGGCCCTGAATGTTCGACCTGTGGAAAAAGCGAGATCATTTCTGCATTGCGTTCATCATATTCATGAAGCTCATCTTCCAACTCGGCAGCTTCCAGGTGAAGTTGCTCTTCGAAAAGCGATTTATAGACAATCGCAGCTGCACCAGCATCCTCTAACTTTTTAGCCATTTCAAGGTCTAAAACCAGATTACTGGCTCCGATAATAATGGGGTTTTTCAACTCAATCCCCATGTAGGTGGTTTTTAAATCCATAATAAAGGTGGTATTAAAGGGTTTTATTGAACTCTGAAATTTTAACAAACAGCTGACTAAATGGTTCTGAACCAATTACAATTACCTCTAATTAATTTAGGTAAAAACTTCCTTTTTTTCAAGTTAATGCATAAAAAAAGCCGCTCCTTACAGGAACGGCTTTCAATGTATATTGGTGGATATTATTCTACCACATCGTAGCTAAGCTCTGACAAACGCTTGTATGAGCTGTAACGCCATTTAGCATTTGCTTCAGCAGCGCTGAACAGTTCTTTAGCTGCTTCAGGGAAGCCTTTCATAAGAGCTGTATAGCGAACTTCGTTACCAAGGAATTCCTGGAATTTCTCCCATTGTGGAGGCTTAGAATCAAGCATAAATGGATTTTTGCCTTCTTCCTCGTTCATTGGATTGTAACGATATAAGTGCCAGTAACCACATTCAACAGCTTTCTTACCTTCTTCCTGTGTTTTACCCATACCGGTACGGATACCATGAGCAATACAAGGTGCGTAAGCAATAATCAATGATGGACCTGGGTAAGCTTCAGCTTCTTTCAAAGCTTTAAAGTACTGAGCCTGGTTAGAACCAATAGCAACCTGAGCTACATAAACATAACCATAAGTAGTTGCCATCAAACCAAGATCTTTCTTACGAATACGCTTACCTGAAGCTGCAAATTTAGCTACAGCACCAACTGGTGTAGATTTAGATGACTGACCTCCTGTATTAGAGTAAACCTCAGTATCCATAACCAAGATGTTTACATCCTGACCAGAAGCAATCACATGGTCAAGACCTCCATAACCGATGTCATAAGCCCAACCGTCACCACCAAAGATCCAAACTGATTTCTTAGCAAGATAATCTTTCAGAGCAATGATTTCTTTTGCAACTGCATGTTTTTCTTTAGCAAGAGCTGCAAGCACCTCTTTAGAAGCTGGTCCATTAGCATTACCATCATTCTTGGTTTCTAACCATTTCTCGAAAGCAGCTTTTGTTTCAGCAGATACTTCAGCCATTGACTCTTGCATCTTACGCTCAATACGCTCACGCAACTTGTTAACACCAGTTGCCATACCTAAACCATATTCAGCGTTATCTTCGAATAAAGAATTAGCCCAAGCCGGACCCTTACCTTCTTTATTTGTACAATATGGAGTTGCAGGAGCCGAACCACCATAAATTGAAGAACATCCAGTAGCATTAGCAACCATCATACGATCACCAAATAACTGCGTAATCAATTTAATGTAAGGAGTTTCACCACAACCAGCACAAGCACCAGAGAATTCAAATAATGGTTGAGCAAACTGAGAAGCTTTAACGTTCATGTCTTTAGCCATGATATCGTCTTTGATTGAAACCTTATCAACCATATATGACCAACGATCAGCTTCTTCAATCTGACTATCCAGTGATTTCATCACAAGAGCCTTATTCTTAGAAGGACAAACATCAGCACAGTTACCACAACCAGTACAGTCTAATGCACTTACCTGAATGCGATACTGAAGACCTTCAAATCCTTTACCGTTAGCTTTCTTACCTTCTGTTCCTGCCGGAGCACCTGCCAATTCTGCCTCATCTAATAAGAAAGGACGAATTGCAGCATGAGGACAAACATAAGAACATTGGTTACACTGAATACAATTATCCATTTGCCATTCAGGCACCTCAGTTGCAATACCTCGTTTTTCAAAAGCTGTTGTTCCCGGAGGTAAAGTACCATCTTCGCGTCCTTTGAAGATACTCACTGGCAAATCATCACCTTTCTGAGCATTTACAGGGAATACGAAATCCTGGATAAACTTAGGAGCATTTGGATTATTTGGAGCTACGAATGAATCTTTCAATTTAGCCCATTCAGCAGGAACTTTAATTTCAGCAACCTGGCCACCTTGTTCAACAGCCTGGAAGTTCATATTTACAATTCCTTCACCTTTTTTACCAAATGTTTTAACGATGGCTTTTTTCATTTCTTCAACTGCCTGATCGTAAGGAATTACATTGGCAATTTTAAAGAAAGCAGACTGCATGATGGTATTGGTACGGTTACCCAAACCAATTTCAACTGCAATCTTAGTAGCATCGATAGTATAGAATTTAATTTCGTTTTCAGCCAAGAAACGTTTTACGTGATTTGGTAAACGAGTTTCTAATTCATCTTCACCCCATGAACAGTTCAATAAGAATGTTCCACCTTTTTTAAGGCCTTTCAACATATCATACATAGTTAAATATGCAGGTACGTGACAAGCTACAAAGTCCGGAGTATTTACCAGATAAGGAGAACGAATTGGAGTATCACCAAAACGTAAGTGAGAAATTGTGATACCACCTGATTTTTTAGAGTCATATGCAAAGTAAGCCTGCGCATACTTATCAGTGTTATCACCAATAATTTTAATAGAGTTTTTGTTGGCACCTACAGTACCATCTGATCCTAAACCGTAGAATTTACCTTCGAATGTACCTTCTGTTGCTAAGCTGAATTCAGGTAATAAAGGCAATGAAGTAAAGGTTACATCATCAACAATACCTACAGTGAAGTTATTTTTTGGTTCGTCTTTCTTAAGGTTCTCATAAACACTCAACATCATTGCAGGTGTAGTGTCTTTAGATGATAATCCATAACGACCACCAACAACAACAGGAGCATTTTCTTTACCATAGAAAAGATCACGAATATCAAGATACAATGGATCTCCATTAGCACCTGGTTCTTTAGTACGATCCAGTACAGCAATCTTCTTAACAGATTTTGGGAATGCTTCGAAGAAATATTTAGCAGAGAAAGGACGATAAAGGTGAACTGCTATCAAACCAATTTTATCTCCTTTTGCAACCTGATCATCAATCACTTCTTTAATAGTATCAGTGATTGAACCCATTGCTACAATAATATTTTCAGCATCTGCTGCTCCATAGTAGTCAAACGGACGATACTTACGACCTGTAATTTTGCTGATTTCATCCATGTACTCAGCTACCACATCAGGTAATGCATCGTAGAATGAATTTTGAGCTTCACGAGCCTGGAAATATACATCAGGGTTTTGAGCTGTACCTCTGGTAACAGGATGTTCAGGACTCAAGGCATTATCACGAAATGCCTGCAAAGCTTTTTGATCAACCAAACCTTCTAAATCAGCTTGTTGCATCAATTCAACTTTTTGAATTTCGTGAGAAGTACGGAATCCATCAAAAAAGTGCATGAATGGAATACGCGTTTTAATTGCTGCCAAGTGAGCAACACCCGCTAAATCCATTACTTCCTGCACACTACCAGTTGCCAACATAGCAAAACCAGACTGACGGGTTGACATCACATCTGAGTGGTCGCCAAAAATTGACAAAGCCTGAGCAGCCAAACTACGTGCACTAACATGAAATACACCTGGCAATAATTCACCGGCGATTTTATACATATTAGGTATCATTAACAGCAAACCTTGCGAAGCTGTAAAAGTTGAAGTTAAAGCACCAGCCTGCAATGAACCATGAACAGCACCAGCTGCTCCCGCTTCAGATTGCATTTCTTCTACTTTAACTGTTTCTCCAAAAATGTTCTTTCTTCCGGCTGCAGCCCATTCGTCTACATTTTCCGCCATATTGGAAGAAGGTGTGATGGGGTAAATAGCAGCCACTTCACTGAACATATATGCAATATGTGCAGCCGCATGGTTACCATCACAGGTAATAAACTTTTTTTCTTTAGCCATTTTTATATACTCCTATTAAATTGGTTATTTCTATATATAATTCAAAGAATTAACATTAATACAAAAATCCGAACAACCACAATGGAATCTCTTTCTCTGATCCCACTTCAAGCATATCATGAGCATACCAGCCATCATAGCTTTTCTTCTTCGCATTTCCTTCTTCAATAATGGTAAAATCGAATTGCTTATCCACCCGAAAATCGCCATTGACACTTAAATCAATTTTATTCTCTATACCTACCTGATTTAAAAAGAAAGTCCGGTTTAGTTTTGATTGATCAACCTCGCCATGCATAACTGATGAAAGCAGGTTTGAATTATGCATATAAACCATGGCCGGTTTTTTTGCTGCTTCACTATCTTCGAAAAGCAGATTTATTAAACGACCATTCTTCAGGTAATTTAAATAATTCATCACAGTTGCTCTTGAAGTCTCAATCTCTTGACTTAATCGGCTCACATTTGGCTGAAAAGGCGCAACTTTGGCAATTGAATAAAGCAATTTACGCAATTTGGGTAAATACTTCAATTCAATTTGTTCAAGATAACTAATATCAATTTCTAAAATCAGATTGATATTCTTCACAACATTTTCGAGGTAATTTCTTTTCTCAAGGAAAAACGGATAATACCCGTGTTCAAGGTAATTGGAGAAATATGCCAAAGGTCGGACCTTAGCAGTAATTTCTTCGCAAATTTCAACATGATTACGAATAATATCTTCAAAAGGTACAGGTTGAAAATCTGTTCCTGCCTCCATATTTAGATATTCCCGAAATGAAAAACCCTCAAGGTTATATACTTTCACACAACCTTTTAAATCTGATTTTTCGTTAAGCAGACGCATTACGGCTGACCCACTGAAGACAATCTGTAAATCAGTAAAATTATCGTAACAATATTTAAGCTCTTTCGACCACTCCGGATATTTATAAACCTGATCTAAGATGAGTGTCTGGCCCCCTTTTTTACGAAATTCGTCAGCAAACGAAATAATAGACCTTTCTGTAAAGTATAGATTGTTTAAATTAACATACAAACAACTTTTATCAAACCCAAACCTACTTTTTGCTAAATCTAAAAGAAATGTGGTTTTCCCCACTCCTCTTGCACCTTTGATCCCAATCAATCTGTGATCCCAATCAATCCGGTTCATCAACTCTCTCTTAACCGGTGTTCCCAGATGCTTTAGTAAGTATTTATGTGTTTCAAAAAATGATTGCATAGTCATTTATTAACCTTACAAATGTAAAATCATTTATGAATAAATTGCAAAGTCAACATTACAATTTCAACAACTGCATGCTATTTATAATTATTAAAAATAAAAAAATGGCCATCTGAATCAGACAGATGGCCATTTTTCTACTATAATTGAATAACCTTAATTATCATTCATTGAAATCAGAAATTCTTCATTAGAATTTGTCTTCTGCATACGATCGTGCAAAAATTCCATTGCTTCTACCGGTGTCATATCCGACAGGTAGTTACGCAATATCCAGATACGATTCATAAATTCCGGATCCATTAACAAATCTTCGCGACGGGTACTTGACAAGTTTACGTCTACAGCAGGGAAAATACGCTTGTTCGACAAACGACGATCCAACTGAAGTTCCATATTACCAGTACCTTTAAATTCCTCAAAAATAACTTCATCCATCTTCGAACCTGTTTCGGTTAATGCAGTAGCGATAATGGTTAAAGATCCGCCATTTTCGATATTACGCGCTGCACCAAAGAATCGTTTTGGTCGGTGTAAAGCGTTAGCATCAACACCACCCGACAACACTTTGCCAGATGCAGGAGAAACCGTGTTATAAGCACGAGCCAGACGGGTAATTGAATCTAAAAGAATCACAACATCGTGACCACATTCTACCATACGCTTTGCTTTCTCAAGTACAATGTTCGCAACTTTTACATGACGCTCAGCAGGCTCATCAAAAGTTGAAGAAACAACTTCAGCATTCACACTACGAGCCATGTCAGTTACTTCTTCCGGACGCTCATCGATCAAAAGGATGATCATATAAACCTCAGGATGATTGGAAGCAATAGCATTTGCAATATCCTTTAATAATACAGTTTTACCTGTTTTAGGCTGAGCAACAATTAAACCACGCTGACCTTTACCAATTGGAGAAAACATATCCACAACACGTGAAGAAAGACTTGCTTTTGCTCCATCTGTAAGATTAAATTTCTCATTAGGAAAGATAGGAGTTAAGTGATCAAATTGAACACGGTCGCGCACAATAGCAGGGGTTCTGCCGTTAATCAACTCAACTTTTATTAATGGAAAATATTTCTCTCCTTCCTTAGGAGGGCGGATAGATCCTAAAACAGTATCACCTGTTTTTAAACCAAAAAGTTTGATCTGAGACTGAGAGACATAAATATCATCAGGTGAATTCAGATAGTTGTAATCCGACGAGCGAAGAAATCCATAACCATCAGGCATGATTTCCAACACTCCTGAAGCAGATATTATACCCTCGAACTCATAAGCCTTGTCATCTTTACGATCGAACTGGCGACGCTCTTTGTTTTTATCCTGCCATTTTCTTCCAGGTTGGTCATCCTGGCTACGATTTTCCTGGTTGCGATTTTCCTGGTTACGATTGTCTCGAACAGGACGCTCAGCCTTCTCCGGACGTTCTTTTCCTTCACGTTTTTTAAGCTCTTTTAAAGGAACTTCTTTAACTGGCTCTTCTTTCGCAACAACCTCTTCCTTTTTTTCCTCTACAACCTCAACCTTCTCTTCAATGACTGGTTTTTCAGTCTTCACTTCAATCTCCACCTTTGGCTCTTCCACTTTCTTTTCTTCAGGAATAACCTTTTTAGGTTCTTCACTCATAGAACTGGCTGCCTCAGCCACTTTTGAAGATACTGAAGACGCCACCAAACCGGTATCGGCACGCTGGGTTCTTGGACGTTTGTTACGAGGTTTTTTATCAATAACCTTTTCTTTTTTAACCGGCTTCTTATTTTCAGTTACCTGAATAGCCTGTTCATCAAGGATCTTATAAATAAGATCCTGTTTCTTAAACGACTCAACTCGTTTTACATTAAGTTCTTTAGCAATTTGTCGTAAATCGGCAAGTAGCTTTTTATTAAGCTCTAAAATATCGTACATAATCTATAGAATAAGGAAAGTCCTTAGAACTAAATAATATTCTTATTTAAATGAAAGTTTGTTTAAAGAATTGAATACCTGACAGGCACCAACTTTTATTGTTCGCACAAATGTATGGATTCTTTAAATTCAAACAAAATAATTTAATGACAATCAACATCATTTTGTTCAAATTAAATAACATTTGTCTTTGCGGTTTGTTTTTTTTTCTGCAATTTTAAAAAACACGCGAACAAATTGACTAAGAACCATGTTGCAAAGAAGACAGACATCCTAAACTACTCAACCACCGTTATGCAATGAGACAACTTAAAATTACAAAACAGGTAACCAATCGGGAGACTCCTTCACTGGATAAATATCTTCATGAGATTGGCAAGGTGAGGCTTCTTTCGGCTGAAGAAGAAGTTAGTCTTGCCAAAAAAATAAAGAATGGAGATGATAAAGCATTGGAACAACTTATTAATTCGAACTTAAGATTTGTTGTATCAGTATCCAAACAATATCAAAACCAAGGATTAAGTCTACCTGATTTAATTAACGAAGGTAATTTGGGATTGATTAAAGCCGCTCAAAGATTTGACGAAACAAGAGGTTTCAAATTTATTAGTTATGCCGTTTGGTGGATTCGACAATCCATTTTACAAGCTTTAGCTGAACAGGCACGTATTGTGCGACTGCCTTTAAACAAGATTGGTTCGATAAACAAGGTAAACAATGCCTTTGCCAGATTAGAGCAGGATTACCAGAGAGAACCAACTGCCGAGGAAATTGCAAGTGTTCTGGAAATTGCACCTAAAGAAGTAGGAGAAGCCTTAAAAGTATCTTCGCGTCATCTTTCAATGGATGCACCACTAAAAAAGGATGAGGATAATACATTATACGATGTATTGTTGTCGTCTGATTTCATTAGTCCTGACACTCAACTCCTGGACGATTCATTACGAAAAGAAATAGAACGATCATTAGCCACACTTTCAACAAGAGAATCAGATATTATAAAACTGTATTACGGATTGAATGGGGAACCTCCGTATTCACTTGAAGAAATTGGAAAACTTTTTAATCTTACCAGAGAAAGAGTACGTCAGATTAAAGAAAAGGCAATTAAAAGGCTTAAAAATACTTATCGTAGTAAGATTTTAAGATCCTTCCTGGGTTAAGATGCCATGCATCACCAACAATAGAGTGAGTAAATTTTCATCTTTTTCTTTATTTATCTTAAAAAGTGATTTTTTTGAAAGCCATTCTATTGTACTTTTGTGACTAAAGAAATTAAAATTCAATGAAACATTTGATTGCTCCGTCATTTTTAGCAGCCGACTTCAGTAATTTATCATCCGAAATAGAAATGATCAACCAGAGTGAAGCAGATTGGTTACATCTTGATATAATGGATGGAGTGTTTGTTCCTAATATATCTTTTGGTATTCCGGTTCTTGAGTCAATTAAAGATAAATGTCAGAAACCAATGGATGTTCATCTTATGATTGTTGAACCCGACAGATACATTGAAGCTTTTAAAAATGCCGGAGCTAATATCTACAATGTTCATTACGAAGCTTGTACGCACCTGCACCGCACTGTACAATCAATACATAATGCCGGGATGAAAGCTGGAGTTACTCTAAATCCCCATACTCCGGTTGCCTTGTTGGAAAACATCATATCAGAACTTGATCTGGTCTTATTGATGTCGGTTAACCCGGGTTTTGGAGGTCAGAAGTTTATTGAAAACACTTATAATAAGATTGAACAGTTAAAAGAACTAATTCTTAAAAAGAATAGTAGGGCATTAATTGAAGTAGACGGTGGTGTTGATAACAGCAATGCGCAAAAATTAATTAATACAGGTGCAGATGTTTTAGTTGCAGGTAGTTATGTATTTAAATCAAAGAATCCTGTTGAAACCATTTCTTTATTGAAGAATTTCTAAGTTTATATTCTTTGCTTTTTATTATATTTGTGGCACATTTCACTTGGGGCTGACGTGGATTTGACAGCATTGCAAAGTGGTATGTAAGCATGTCGAGCGTCGTGATGCTGGCTCGTTAATCTCGGATCTCAACCATTTTAATTGGCGAAACAAATTACGCTCTTGCAGCTTAATCGAAGTATAGTAGATTAGCATAATTCTGGCATTAGATGCCGGAACAAGACATCTCTCGAATGCTAAGTTTTGAGGCGGTTCGGTTCAGAGATGCTGGTAAATCAGAACTAGGAAAAGGTAAGCTTCGGGCTTTTTCCGAAATTTAAGAAGATAAGGTAGTAGTCGGTGGCTTTGATCCAGCTGCTATTCGAAAACCAAGTCAGAGCTAAGCATGTAGAAAGCATATGACTTCTTTGTCTGGACCAGGGTTCGATTCCCTGCAGCTCCACTTGTAACTGTAATACAAACAATATCAAGTTGTTATAAAACGTAACTGTATCAATCAAATGAAATGATACAGTTATGATACAGTTTCGACCACATAATTTAATTTTTGGTGTTGGGGAACACATAAACAATTGAATTATGCCACGTCGAAAAAGAATAATAGTTCTCCCACGATTAAATGATTGTAAAGGAGATATCAATAAACGATGGTTTATTGAATATCAGGTCCGTAACCACAAAACGGATAAGATGCACCGCTTCAGGATTTATGAGGGGTTTGAAACAATTGTGTTCAAAACAAAACTCGAAACTATTCAGGAGAGGCAAAAGCATGCCCAATCAATCATAAACGAATACACATATAAATTAAAAAATGGATGGACACCCTTTAAAGATGAGGATGTTATCTATGAAGATGAGATTGACTACCATAACCTTGCTCAAATATATGGTAGAAAAAAGAAAAGCAATATCACCATAAGAAGTTTAATGTCTGATTTTCTCACTTATAGAAAACGCGAAGTAAAACCAAAGACATACGAATCCTATCAATCCAAAATCAGATTATTCTGTATGTGGCTAGAGAAAAATGATTATGGAGATCTGGATGTTGAATCCATCGACAATAAAATTATCCTTGAATTCTTTAATTGGTTAATAGATGATCGTAAACTATCTAAATTGACCTTAGAGAAGTATGAGCAAAATATCAATCGTTTGTTTGAATATTTAATATCAAATAAAAAAGTTATTGAAAACCCTGTATTTAATGTCCCAAAACTTCCTCGTACATGCGACAATGCAGCGAAACCAATAATGAAAAATGATATTGAGAAGTTTAAAATGATTATTCAGGGTCGAGATCCACAATTATGGTTAGCACTTCAATTTGAGTTTTATTGCTTTATACGTCCCGGATCCGAACTTAGATTGATGAGAATAGCCTGGATTGATTTTTTTTCGGGAACGATTACAATTCCTGCCAATATTGCTAAAAATGGGAAACAGGAAACAGTTATTGTTCCATCCCAATTTCTGACTGTACTGACACAACAATATCAATTACAAAATTATGCACGTGACTTATATGTATTTGGACGAAACAAAATGCCAGGTACGGAACCATTAGGCAAGAACACTCTAAGAAACCGTTTCAATTCTTTTAGAGATGAACTAGGATTAAGCAAAGAATACAAATTTTACAGCTGGAAACACACTGGAGCTGTACTAGCCAGTAACGCAGGGGTGCCAACCAAGGATTTACAAATGCAGATGCGTCATCACTCACTGGACATCACCGACAAATACCTTCGTAAGATGAAAGGTACAGATAGCGAACATCTTAAAAACAGATTTCCTGAAATATAAAAGCCCCGCATAATTGCGAGGCCCGTATTTATTGGAATTTATTATCACCAATCGTCACCAGCTTGGGTGGTTGATGCAATATAACTTTTTAAACTATCGATTAATTCATTCATTTTATTGTCAACGGCATTGCAAAAGTCGGTGTTAGCAATAATAGACTTTTCAATTGTTTTCTTTGAGGCTTTCAAATTAAACTGTTGAAACATTTCTTTTACTCCTTCTTCAGTTTTGGCATTAACATATAACGAGTATGGATACTTAACAGGAGCTGTTTCACTTGATACAGATGAGATTATAATATCATACTTGAAACGGCCATCTTTAAATCTTGATGTTAATGTGAAATAAATATTCATTGGAGTTATGTACTCTTTACCCATAACCATTGATGAATAATCAACTTTTGTAATGCCTTTAGCTATCAATGTTTCACCACGTTCGTCCATCTGGATAACATCCTGTGCTGAGTTAAATGTTTTGGCATACCATTCTTTCGACTTCAAATAGATATCGAGTGCACTCATTCCTTCCTGTTGTACCACTTCACTTTTAAAAGGGTAATCTTGTGCCTGAATGGTTGAAGATATAGCGACAAATAATACCAGAATAAGTTTATTCATTGTATGTGTGTTTAGTTAAAATCAACCCAAATTTAACAAAAAAGATAAACCAAACAGGTTATCAATTATTAAGTAGTGGTTGAATAATAGTCGATGTTTTTATAAAGCATGATATCGTTATATCCGGCATTATGGTTTACCTGCACTTTCATTTCGTACTTAATAGTGTCGATAAAAGGATTGGTGGCATTTAAGTTTTTCTCCAACCAATCGCAAAGCTCAATAATCGACGACTTATCGGATGTAAAATAAAAATACGACGATTCCTTAAGTACATTCAACACATCGAGATAGTCGGATAAACGCCAATAGTTTTTATAAGTTCCCACTTCGGTGGATAAATACGGTGGATCTACAATAAAAACAACTCCTTCAATATCTTTATAAAGCTGAAATAGTTCTTTGTAGTCGCTTTTTACAATGTGCAATCCATCGAGATAACCATCAGCATTATAGTCTGATTTTCGAAGGCAGTTATACATCGATTGTTTTTCCAACTCTTCGAGGCTCACCACATAATTCATGCTGAAAAGTAACGACGAAGACAAGGTGATATAATCAACAAAGCCTTTTTTATCCTGGTCGCGCAGGTAGTCAATAATCTTTTTCTTTATTGCCGGATCCAGCTTTTTATCTTCGGGATATCCTTTTACCATTTCGCGGATGGTGACCAATATTTTATTGGTTCGATTTGTGTTTAATAGCCTGATATGATAATCGTCGTAATCGTTGTATACTACCATTGAATTGGGTAGTATTGATTTGGTTACGTGTGATAGTAATCCGCTCCCCCCAAAAAGATCAACAAATACCTTAGCTGTTTTAAAATCATTGAGCGATTGTTTGTACAACTTAAGAAATCGTCGCTTTTGGCCCATAAATGGAAGCGGAGCTGTTGAAAATGTTTTATTCTTCATACAAATAACTATTTTTGTGGTCTCTCACATTTTTATTAAAAAATAGGTGCCAACACACCCAACGAAGGTATTGCCTCCGGCGTGGTGTGTTGGCACCTTTATATGTGTGAGGGTGAGAGCTCACATATGAGTCGGGGGCCTTTTTAAAGACCCCCGCCAATTACTCACTCAACTTTTACCTCGAGTTTTAGCAACTGTAATATTATTTTAATCGCGGGTATGTCAAATAATCCATTGGCAACCAGTCCGGCCAGTGCGCTGTATAGTAGCATCCAATACCAGTCAACATCGGCCATAATGCCCCACTTTAATAACCAGGCTAATACACCCAAACCAACGGCAACAGCCCAGCTTAAAACCTGTTTCCAGGCACCGGTTAACTTAAACAACTTATTTACAAAGCTGGTAACGGGTAGTATTACACCTGCCATAGCGGCTATGCTTACAAAGTAGGCCTGCAGGTTAAAAATATCAACAGCAGCCACATCGGGGCTGATGGATTGTGCAAATGCCATCAATGGCAAACTAAAACTTAGAATCATTGCGATTCCGAATACAATTAACTTTTTCATGGTAGAAATTATTTAAAGGGTGAATTACT
Source organism: uncultured Carboxylicivirga sp. (assembly GCF_963674565.1). Taxonomy (NCBI): domain Bacteria; kingdom Pseudomonadati; phylum Bacteroidota; class Bacteroidia; order Marinilabiliales; family Marinilabiliaceae; genus Carboxylicivirga; species uncultured Carboxylicivirga sp. The sequence continues at coordinate 442,737 of NZ_OY771430.1, read as the reverse complement.
ATGCTTCACTAAAATCAACGAAGTACTCCTTGCCTTTTTCGAAAGCAGTTGAAGCCTCTGTTTCATCACTTATGGTTAGCGTAATACTACCTGCAGGAGTGTATTTTGCGAACGATTTGTTTTCGTCGCTACCGTCAAGAACTGGCACAAATTCAACAACCTTTTGTTGGTAATCTGGTTGATCTTCAATGTTTATGCATTCAAACTTTGCTCTAACTTTTTTCATAATTATCAAATATTTAAGTGATTAGTATAAATCGAATTCATCAAAAAGCGTGTAGGTAAATGAATTGCCGTACAGTTTTGAGGACTTTTTAACGACTGACAGAAAGATTTGAAAGTCGAGGCTATGCTGGATCACCTGGCAACCGGCACTGTAAGCACCCACTTTTTCAACATCGTTAACAAAGCTGGTAGTATGGCAATTTAAGCCGGTAACATCGCTAAACAGCTTATCAGTTGGGTTTAACTGAAAGTCGCGGTTATCGTCGCGATAACCCACAAACTTAGCCGATGGGCTTTGTACCAATGCTTCGTAACGACCTTTGTGGAAGTCTAGTGTCCAGGCTTTTTTATACTGCCCTGGAGCCAGTACAAAGGTTCCTTTTGGATGGCCCAGCGTATCGCCCAGGTATTTAACACCCGGGTCGGTGGTTGCCGGAAATACCAGTACATGCGTTTGGTTAAACTCATCGCGGTAGGCTACACCTATTACATCGTCGAAAGCATCGGGGGTTAAAATATCGTTGCGAATGCCGAAAATATTGACATTATAGGGCTTACCATTATCGTAAAAACGATATCCTTTTTTGATGTAAGCCATCTTAATAATGGTGTAATTGAATACTGATATCATGGCTTAATGATTTTTTGCTTAATGTGGTTAGTAATATCAATGGCAATATCTTTCAGTAGTTGCTTTCCGGTGATGTCGCTCAGGTTTTCGTATATGCTGGTTAGCTCGGTAAAACCAATGTAAGCAGCCACTATCTCGGGCAAATGAAGCACCCCTCCCAATAGGTCGGCATCGACAATATGAGCGGTGATGATGGCAATGAGGTAGGCAGCTATTTTGTTAATTGATTTACGAAACCGATAGCTGGTTAAAATCCGATGGGCTTTTTTGCTTCGCCATACACCCGTTAACCAATCAATGGCTATAAGTGCCAGTACTGCATGGACTAATGGCGCTACAGGTGCAAAATAAAATATCAGGGCCAAAAAGACCTTTGTGAGAGCGTGTGTGATATTTGGCATCTTTCCTATCATTTGACACGAAGATGCGATGCACGAAAAAGGTTAGAAAGGACACGATACAAGGCAAAATGAAAAATTCAAAAGTATAAAGTAGAAAAAGCAAAAGGTTAAAGTATGCACGATCCACTTTTAACTTTAACCTTTCTACTTTTGACTTTATAGGGTGTACATATCAACCGTGGCATTGCTTAGTGTTCCATCGGCATTGGCTTTGATATCGATGGTGTCGACCAGGTACAGTTTATTATCGACACGTACCCGTTGCCACATTTTAAAATTAACCAGGTCGTTAACCGACAATTCAAACACCTTACGCACCGGACGACGGTAGTAAAGGATCCAGTTAATTGTCTTCTGCCAGAACTTCGAAACGATACCATTATCGTTATGCCAGCGCAGTGTCATATCCGGATCGGCTCCATTGGTTAGTCTGTTGTAATAATCGGCCATGTTAATATCAACATCGTCGAAGTTGGCAAAAGGAGCTGTTTGACTGCCATCAATTTCGCTATCGATTAAGCCACGGTAAAAAGTAAAAGCATAATTGCTCTGTTGTTGCTTTGGAGAGATATCCGATACCGGCATTTGAAAAAGATAATCCTGCATACGAACAAAGTCGTTTAACAGTGTTTTGTTTTTGGGGCTGAATGTTTCTGGTTCATCGCCATCGCCTTTGTTATAATTAGCAATACGACCCAATTCGGTAACTCTTCGGTCGTAACCGTCGATGGATGCATAGGAGTGCATGTCGGAGCCTAAACCATCGGTTTGTTTACCCATACGCACGCCAACCGTGGCATCGATAGAGCTTAAGGCTGTAAACACAATCTGCGCTCCATTTATTGTTTCGTCAAGCTCGGGGCTGTATGGTAAATCGATGGCAACTCCACGATGGGTATTAAAAGGTGACGCATACGGATCGGTGTTGGTGATGGTAACCGTTTTGGTTATAACCACAAAAACAGTGTTATCCCAATCGTCGATTGATCCGTATCGCAGGGTAATGGTTATATCAATGCTGGATCCGGAGGCAACATACAAACCTAAATTACGAATGTAAAGAGTGCGTTCAATACGACCCACCATATCGTCAGGTAAACGCCATAACATAAACGACAAACCAACACCCGCAGATAACGTCTGGCTAAAGTTCCAGTTTGTGTTGGGCCACGATCCGGTAATTAGATTGTAATAAGTATAAACAGACTCTTTACTGCCAATGTGGTAAGTGTTAACCAGGTCGCCTTTGCCATTATTGTTCTCAGCCAAAAACACCCGACCACTATCGGATAAAATGTAATATTTATCGGCATTTACATTGTTGTTAAAATCGGTTTCAACTTCGGCCATCATAGTATCGTAATCGGCAATGGAAACCAGATCTTTGTCGGCATCGAGTTGATCATATGTAATGGTGTCGTTATCGTCGCCTTCGTTCTCTAGTAGTATAGCACCTTCTTCTTTGCCGGGTGTTTGTTCGCTGCGAATGAATTTATCAGTCCAGTCGACTATTTCGGAAGTAAACACCTTTTCGAAGCTGATATAATCTACCTCACCCAAAAATGGATTGAAAAAGGCTACCAGGTTAAAACGTGCTCTTAAATCGTTGAGCAGATCGGCAGCTGTGATGTGTGGTAAAAAGTTGGCAACCTTCTCCAGTACTGCGGCACCCGATAACCCTTTTTTAGGAGCAAACACACACAAGCGGTTAAAATCGTTGTACAGATTAAAATCGTTGTTGTTCACGATTAATCCCAGGCCTTTAAATAGCTGCTTAATTACCGGCTTAAGGTATACCAGTGGATTGATACGCCCGGCATTTACCAGCATGCTTAAGTTAAAATAGGTTAGGTCTTCGGATATTAACGAAATCAATTCCTGGTTGGTTAAATCCCACTCGTTACAAATAAAATCGTCGGTACTGACAGGAGGTGCCACCATCAGGTAATCGGGATATGCTCCATTAACAGCATTATTGAGCCCGGTTAAGCCATCCGGATTATCGCCCCAGCTTTGGCCGTTGATGTCTTCATCGAGGTACGACTCTTTTAACACGTTTGCCACTGCGCTTTTACCGGCTTTTAAATAAAACTCATAATCTCCCTGTGTTTCGGTTAGCTTAATATCGCCTTCCATAAAAGGCTCGTTACCCATAAACAGTTGAAAAGATGGAGCCTGCACCTGCAGGTTATCTTCGGCATCGGCATGGCCAAAAGTGGCCCGGTTATCTTCAACCGGTGCTTTTAACGGATAAGAGAAAGCCCCCTCTTTATTAAATGCAGGGTTTTTAATCTTCAGGGTTATTGAAGTGTTTTTACTTAGGGTGGCTATTTTATTGTTGACTAAGAGCTTTAGCATGTTAGACTATTAGATTGTTAGACTTTAGACTGTTAGATAAAGAAGTCTTCGTTAAAATCGTCGGAGAAACTACCCCACGGACTATCAACCTTTGGATGTGGTGTGTAATGTCGGTTTTCGTGAGCCACTCCCATTTCGAAACTAATGGCAAACAAATCCTCGTCGTCGTCGCCAAAGCCAAACTTACCGTCGCCAATTAAAACAGGCTGCAGAAAGAAGTCAACCGGCAAAACTGCCTCGCCTGCACTTACCAGGTCGGCCAGATAATGACGCATCGATTTAGGAAAAAAGCCCGTATTCATACTATACGAATGCTTTAATGTACCCCGCCTGCTACGGATGGTACCTTTTCGCATATTGGGCACAGTTAACGGTTTAAAGTTTTGCGACTTGCTGGTTTCGCGCTGCTCTGATCGCCTGCCATGGCACCACATTACTTCGTGCACACCCAGTGACGTTGGGAAGAAAAGCACATCGTTGCGCTCGAAGGTTTTATTATCAACCTGCAGTGTTTTTACTTCGGTAGTAACAGGCAATGCACCGTTGAGCCCATCAATCCAAAATTGATACGATGCCAGTGTTTTGGCTATATCAATGGCATTTAAACCCAATTCATCGGGCCCACATGCCACTTCAAATAAACCAAACCCCGAACTGGTTACCGGTACACTTATCACATCGCTTTGGGTTCCATCGGTAAACGCTGCCTGGCATTTTAATACCATCGACGATATAAAGCCATTATTCAGCAACCATATGCGTAGTGGCTGGTTAGGATGTACCGGCATATCATCCGGCATCCAGCTTAACCAACGTAACACACTATCATTAATAAGCCATTCGTCAAAACGTTTGTCTTCCTGATTAAGATACCCCAGCATAGTATGATCAACGCCACCAGCAATGGCATAGTGGTGTGTATTGGCTGAGTTATCGGTGCGGTCGGTTTCCTGTGGTTCGGCATTGGCATCGAGATACGTATAACTGATATCGGTATAAAACTCCAGCATCAGGTTGGTGCGATCCTTAACCGGAAGAGCCGTATCAGACGGAAAAGTAAACGCCTCAATGTCTTCGAGGTAATCAGTCAACTCGCCCGACAACAGGTTATTGATATCAAAGTCGGCCTCCCAAACATCTTCTTCCACTTCGGTGGGTATAAGGCTTCGTTTTACCTGTTTGTTTAAGCCAGGGAAAACCACATACATATTGATGCGTTCGGGTGTATATGTTGGGTTGTTAATGGTTGCTTTGCGGTAGTTTCGTTGCTCGGGGCTGGCAAACCATATCATACGGTCTTCGAGAGTACCAACGGTAATTTCGCGCTGCTGCTCGTTACCCCAATTATCTTTTACATACAACGTATGGGTACCGGCACCCACATTATAAAACACCGACGACGATCGCCAGGTACCATCGTTGAGTTTATACGATACAATGGCCGTATAATCGCCCGGCACATATACCAGCTGAGCAGTGACCGTATAACCAGGGAACTGCTCTACAATGGTGGGTGGGTTAGTACCAATGTAATCGGCTGTTGGGTGATTAATGCTTAACACCTTGCCATCGGCATCGGTGGCTTCGATACGGGCCGACTGTGAGTTGGTATAAGGTGAGTTGCGATAGAAATCGTAATACGCCTCACTGGCATTGTTGATGGTTTTAACAACAGGAGCCGTTAACTCAACAGGATACGTGGCATTATCGAAAAACAGATTCCAGCGTACATTGTATTGCTTATCGGCAACGTCGGCAGCCTGAACCGTGATACCTTGTAAAGTAAGGTTAACTTCATCGGGTAAAACCTCGGGCGTAATACTAACCAACTGCAGCCAACTGGGTACCGATGGAGCTGAGAAGCTGCAACCATAGTCGGTGGCCGTAATAATAATGGCATCGCTATCACCGGCATCTAAACCTAAAAACAATGGAAGTGCCAGTATTTCGGTTCCTCCCTGGTCGGTATAATCCTGTGTTAAGGCATCGAGTAAATTAATGGCCGACTGGTTATAAGAGCCTCCAATGGTAAACTCGCCAGGGTTGGCACGTGCTGTTACCGGAAGCTCTGATAATAGTGCATTACCACCCGGGTAAACCATCGATAGTAAAAACGGCAAACGCCCGGAAGGCGGTGTACCTACTACCTTAAATTTAATACTTGCATAATTGGCCATTATCCTTTCCTCCTTAAGCTTTTGGTGTAATCAGAAATAACCGGAAGAGCCTTTTCTATGCCACGGCTGCCAAAGTAGAAATACACACATATTTCGGCTATATCCTTGGTAAGTTTTACCGTTTCGATATCCATTTTCATAAACACTGTTGTAAAGAAGCTAACAACAGCAATTAAGGTAACTATCGGACGGATGTTGCGTGTAAGCATGGATCCTTTTTCGTTGTCGCTTTGTAAACGTGCTGTTCGCTGCTCATCAACGAATTGTTGAACGGTGGCAAACAATTGCGCGAATTCGTTCTTTAAAGTTCCACGTTGCTTTTGAGTGGTAACGGTACTGTCGATAATGGAGTTGGCAGCCTGCAAAAACTCTGTACCCGCTTCGACGGTATTGGCTATTGGTGATTTTTTGAATAAACCCATAACAGTTGCTTTTTTGTTACGGGGTAAATATGGTGGCTTGTATTGAAGTGATAAAGGACGCCAGAAAAAGGCATCCCGATAGCTATCGGGAGTATAAAGTGAAAAGACAAATGGTTGTAATTGTCAAATAAAAAAATACAATTAAAGAGATCTACTCAACTACATGCTTAAATACTTTATTGTCGATTACCAGTATAACAACCGACTTAACTGCAAACCTTAATTGAGCTGTCGTTGAAAAAGGATGCACCACATTTAACAAATGAAGGGTATAAAATAGTTGCACAACGCTGTTTTTAAATTTTGACTAAAGATTTAAAGTAATCCAGCCAAACGCTTTAATTCATTACACCATACCTGTGCTATTATTGCTTTACCCGAAGCCGTGTTATGTGTTCCGTCAGCAAAATAACCATTGGCACTTGTTGTTGGTCTGGTAGCTGAAAACACATAACCTTCTTCTTCATTGTCATGAAAGTCTTTTAATCCTGTTGTGGCTCCAATATCAGCCAATCCAATAGCAAATTGAGTATAATTGTTACGCAATAAAACATTTGCTGCTAATCTATCAGAATCTAATAGTTCATATCCAGTGACTGTACTATCTCCTTTATAAGTTGCCGTCCAACTAGGCATAACAGTTCCAATAACAACTTTAAATCCTACTTGATTTGCCAAATTACAATAGTTTACGAACTGATCATATGCTTCCTGTACTGTTGGAGAGTTGACAACTAAGTGATTTCTAATTTCCCAGGCCAATAGAATGTTCTCTTTTTGATCGTCGTAAAGTGGTGCTACTTCAGTGGCAAAATCACTAATCATAGCTAAAGTAGTTTGTCCTCCCACAGAAACATTTGCCACCGTTACATTATAATCATCAGCATTTAAAAGACTTTGCAATGTGGTTGAATATGGATCGCCACCACCTTGTGATGTTGATAAACTATTTCCATCAACTACAATGTTTGCATTTTGAAGATTGATAATAGGTACAACAGGAACAACTCCTCTGTTTAATGTTGAAAGTATAAATCCTATAGTAGACATTATTGCATTATTTTAGGATTTGTATTTGTCTCACCTGTATATCTAGCAAGTATTTGAATGTAGTATGTACTAGTATCTGTTCTATCAGAAACTTTAACTAATCTGAAAGTTGAGCCGCCATCAGTTGAAAACAAAGCTATTGTTTTGTCAGTATTTCTGGTTAATCTCATTTTGCTGCCATCAATAGGAACAAAAGTTGCTGCGTTATTAGTACCTAGCGATGAGTAATAGATATTTATTGAATTTTGGAATATTTTTTCCTCAATTGATGAGTAAGCATCGTTTGAATTTGATGTATTAAATCCTAACATTGAAATGTCTGATGCTGCGTCAATAATATCATTTTCAATATATCCGCTACCGTTTAAACTCTCATCTGCCAATCCTCTGTTATTCCATGCTGTTGAACTTGATCCTGTATAAACTGTTGATGCTTGAGTTAAGTTAAGTAGATTGGCTGGTTGGAAGGTTAAATCTGAAGTTATACCTTGTTTAAATAATGGAATAATTCCAGTTGTTGCTGTACTTAATAAAGCATTAGCAGAACTATCGTATATAGAGGTAGAATCAGCAGGTTGTATTTCAAAAATCTCTGTATTTGTTGATGTACCTGTTAATGATAAATAAGCCCTAATTACTGTTTCGCCTCCAACTAGCGCACCTCCTAATTGCGTTGTTAATGCTGATATAGAAACGGCAGTAACCCCACCACTAACAAGATTTGAAATAATCAAGTCACTTGCAGCTATAGGATTTGATTGTGTATTATCTCCCCAAACACCACGACTAAAATAAATATCAACATAGCTGTTGTCGGCAGCAATACCGTAATTAGTAATTGAAACTGAAGTAGATTCATCAATTAGAGTAATACTACCTGTTGTTTGAGTAGCCAACATTGCGTTTCCATCAACATTAAATATCAAGTCTGCGTCTGTTGGTCTTATTTCAAATGATTCTGTACCACTAGGAGTACCTGTAATTGATAATATGCATCTAATTATTGTTTCACCTCCAACCAATGCTCCTCCACTTGTGTTTGTAATATTTGAGATAGATATAGCTGTTGCACCATCAGGATTGAAAGCGAAAATACTAAGATCAGCTAAAGCAACAGGTGTAATACCATCATTGGCACCGTATACACCTTCGCTGAATGTAATATCAACATATGTATTTAATCCAGAGGAGCTAAAACCTGTTATTAATAGTAATGTAATTGATCCTCCACCTAAATTAATAACTTGTAAACGAACCTTACTCTCATTGGCTAATACCAAGGCATATAAATCAATTAAATCACCGTTGTTAGGCGTGTATGTGTTTCCAAGAAATAAGCCTGAATAATCGATAAAATCATCTGTTTTATTAATTGGTGACCCATCAGACAAAATTGGGCCCTTTATTGTAGCTCCATCTCCGTAACTAATGCCAGATAAAGTTAAATTCAAAGCCCCTGATTGAGTAAACCTATTAAAGTATTTTTCCTTCTTATCAAAGTCCATCGCACCCGTAAATGCTGTTATAAGTGACGATTTAATTTCACTTGGATTTAAAAACATAAATCCACATACGGCACCATCATCAATTTCAGAATAGGCATTTACATTTATTGACAATGTAGCACGGCTACTAGCTATTGATACATCACTTATTAAAGTTACGGTTATATACTGCGCTCTTTTGATCCTATTACGGATTGTAATTACTGAACCTTTTTTTAATTTATTCAACCATTCGGTATTATCTGCTGTATTACTATATTCATTAACATGAATTTGCAGTTGTGTTGATAAATTTGGGTTTAGCTGATCATCTAACACCCATTTACCAGTTGAGGGGTTAGATGTATTTAGTCTATCATATTGTGCTAAAAAGAAAGGAGCATTATTAAGGCGCGATGTTACTGCCTGGTTTTGTACGGGATTTGTGCTTACTTCAGATAATGCAACATCGACGTTAATGGGTGTCATACTGCTACCGGTATTAACCCATGCGGTAGTATCGGTATCCCACGTCCAGAACGTGTCTGTTTCGCCAACGATGGCAAACCAACCATCCTGTCCTGCAGGGTATGCAACTAATAAAGCCGCTTCGGTGGGAAACCATCCTTTATCGTTGGCATTACCGCTACCAGCCTGAAACTCTTTAATTAATGTGCCATTGTTATAAAACAGTTTTTCGTCTACTATATTAATAGCCAGCTGCCCGGGTATAATATGAGTGGATAAATTAAAGTTTTCGTCACCTGGCAAGGCTCCTTCGGGTGGCATGGATGGTGTGGCTCCTGCAGTAGTCAATAACAGGTTACCAACCGGCAAACGTAAGCCACCGGTATTGGCATCGGTGGCCCAATATTCAACGGTTATGTTTTGGATAGATATGCTGGATCCGGATGGAAATATATACTCGCCTGTTGCACCCTCGCGACGTAAGAAAAGTTTTAACCTGGTTGCATCAAAACCCGGGTTAAAATCGGACTCAATGGTGTAATGTCCATATTGCCCATGCAGCACCTCGTTAACCGTATCGTAACTAAGTGCACCGGTAGCACCATTGTAAAAGCCTACACCATACCCTATCATCGGTATGGCTTCCATACCTTCGGCTTTGGCTTCGAAAGTGATGCGATAACGATTACCTGCAGGTATCAATACATCGAGCAACGCTGTTTGATGCCACACACCTACATCTACCCGGTTATTATCGGCATTAAAAGAACAAACGGTTACACCATTTACCCTGGTAACGGTTACACCAGCATCGCCCGACACATCCAGATCATCGGTTTCTAAACCATCGCGTGCACTTAAAGCAAGGTATTTATGAGCCAGACTTACAAAACCATTCTCAACTTTAAACCAGGCAGTATCAAATGTATTGGATCCACTACCATTGCCAATTTGCTGGCGCAATAAGGTAATAGCTTCTTCGATGGTGGTACCGTCTGATAACTCACCCAAGGCAACAGACTCGAGCCAGTTCAATAAGAACTGTTTCATCATTTTACCCGATATCAGCCTCTGGAGGTTTTCCCAATTTACGGCATTAAGATCTTCTTTATTTTTGGTAACTGTTTGCTTAGCCATAGCCTATGTAATTTGCTTATGACGGCAAGATGGGTAGACAAGAATTAAGGATAAAGGACAAAAGCTACTGGAAAATATGATAGAAGATCACTAACTTTTATCAATTGATATATATTAAAATGAGGAAGTATATTGAAGCCTTGTATTTGTTATTTTTCCCTTCTGAAGATATGCCATCAACAAAACGATTGATTGTATTCAGTTTAGCAATTATTATATTGATGATTTTCATTGTTAGCATCGCATAAAAAAACCACTCCTATAGATCCGTTGACCGTGAGTGGTTTTAAGAATATAGCTGATTGTATTATTAGGCTCCTACATCATCCATAAGGTCGGACATTTTCTGCTCACTTTCCACTTTATAATCATAATCCATAACCGTTTTGAGTGGTTGTTTGCGTAATGCGCTTATCATAGCACTGGCAATGGCTTCGGCACTGGGTACTGCTGGCATTGATACACCATCGGCAGCAGATCCGGAATAAGCACCCCGTTGCGAAGCTGCTACACCACCCGTGATGGCCTGTGGTAGATTAATGGTTGAGATAGTACCGTTCTTTTGAGCGATATCAATGGCATCGAGCACCGGACGGATGGTTGGGTTACGCACTGCAGTTGCATTGGCCACAAACTCGTTGGCATGGTAAATACCCATTGGCTCGTCGTCGCTGGATGATGATCCGGTGTAACCACCTTCTTTTTTGGAGCCTAAGCCTTGAATAGCAGTGGCAGCAATGGCAGCTGTGTTAATACCTGCTCGAATCTTAGCCGTTGTCATTGCTTTGGTAATATAGGCTTCGCGTGCTCCAGGGGGCAATAATGAAGCACTGGCAGCAATACCAGCCAACTCACGAGGAAGGTTTTGCCAAACCTGACCAATGGCCACACCTTTATCGAACAGGAAAGCGGCTTTTTTGGCTGCCACATCGTCGCCAGCCACAACGGCCATTAAGTTTGACATGGCCAGTAAAGTATCCATCTTACGATCGTTTAGGTCTTCTTCGGCCTGTGCAATGGCTTGTTGAGTGGCCCAATACTCTTGGGTGTCCTGATCCATTTGTGAATACATCTCATTTTGAAAGTCAACCCATCCCTGCCAGTTTTCCATGCGTTTTTCGAAGGCAAACTGCTCACGATCGGCCATACTATCGGTAACCATACCCATAACATCGGCAGTTTGATCGTACTCGTCGCCCTCGCTTTTATCCCACGAGAACTGTCCGGTTGTTTTATCCTGGTTAACCTTAAAAGCTGTTTCGGTTTTGGTTTTCTTAGGGCCTCCCCCTGGTGAACCATTGTCTTCGGTTGGTGATGCATTTGGATCCACACCAAAGATATTCATATAGTCCTGTTTCAGCTTTTCGGCATCGCTGATGGCTTGTTGCAGCATGTTATTACCTTCCTCAACAGATCCGGCCTGCGTACGATAAGCATTGATGGCACCTGCCAGAGTAGTATTACCCAAACCGGTTACTTCTTTGGATAGCATCCATATTTTGGAGGCTTTTTGTGAAATAGTAAGTTCAGTATCGCCCAGAAGACTTTCAACCTGATCGGTATATTCGGGTGCTTTATCGGCAAACCATTTGCGGCTTTCGTTTAACTGCTTAACCAAATCAGCTTCGCGTTTTGCAAGGTTCTGTTGACGACCTTGCGCCTGATCAGATTTATTATTGACTTTTAATTCCTGCTCTTTCAATAATATTTTAAGAGCCATTTGTGAGTTGTATTTTTCGAGTGCCTGGCGTACCGTATTTAAATTACTTGTTTCGGAAGTGATGGCGGCTGCCACATCTGGCGCCAGTGTTTTTAATCGCTCCAAAAGCTTAGCACGGGTTTCTTCACTTATATTGGCACTTTGCAATTTTATTACCAGGGCATTAGCTTCGTCCTGCTCACGCTGTAACTCTTCCACCGGAGAAACACTTAACCATTCAACAACAGCTTCTTTCTGGCGATGCCACCAGGCAGTCATTTCCTTTTGTAACCGGTATAGCTTATTTCCTTCTTTGGTGTAAGCAGCCTGTGCATCGGCACTTTTTGAAGTTATCAGTTCTAAGGTGGCCATAGCTTCGGCCTGGGCTTTGGTAACATCGCCTGCAGCCATCTTTACTTTTACCAGGTCGCGAAATTCGTCGGAGTCTTTACGTATGGCAATACCCAGTTGCTTCAACTGCTCATTCTCGCCCAGCATAGCTTTAGTAAGAATATTGGATACTTCGGCAGCTCCAACAGATCCACCTGTCCACTCATCCAAAGAACCAGTTAAGCGTTGCAACTCAACCGACATTTTTGCTGATTGCTCCCGGGTAAAATCGAGTGGTATTAATAAGTCGGCAGTGGCAGCTGCATTGGCCACAAACTCGCGATTGGTTAAACCCATCTGTTTGGCCACCTTTGCAGCTTCCTGCTGTACATATCCCAACTGATTGCCAAAAACCGTGGCCGATCGCACGGCATCGCCCTGCATTTGCTTTGTGAGGCCGAAGAGTTCGGTTCCTATAGATTTAAGCACACCAATAAATGCAGTAACACTTAATACAGGAAGAAAGGTGCTGGCAATTCCTTTTATATCGAACATTGACTTACGGGCTCCAATGGTACGCCCCTGCACTTTTGCCAGTTGTTTTTCGGTGGCTTGTAGCTCGTTATTCAGTCGATTCCAACGGTCTGGCAAAATCTCCTTATTGGTAGTAGCCAACTGTCGTTTTAAATCGCTATATCGCGCACTTAGTTGCTTGGCACTCATCTCAGTAACTTTCAACTGACTCTGGAGCACTTTCAGGTTAGCCTTGTTTTTTGAAAGGAGTGCTGTGTTTTCTTTTAGTTTAGAATTGACATTTTTCCACTCAGCAGATCCTTTCTTGTTTTGAGATTCCAGTTTAGCCTTGGTAACTCTGAGACGTTCATTTTCGTTAGTTATGAGTGCAATGTTTTTTTGCACTTCAATCATTTCGCGTTGAACCTGACTGCCTCCTTTGGTTCGAAATTCGGCCTCAATGATATCTTTAGTTATACCCATATTGGATCTTTTAAAGCTGTTTGTAACGGACCGGTATAGTTATCGCGAATAGCATCGACCAAGCCATAACGCAATCGTCTATAAGCATAGCCAAAGATGAAACCATACAAAGGCTTGTTATATATTTGATACCAGTTTTGTTTGATACGTCCACGAGCAGTCAGCTTCATATCCAAAAAGCGGATGTGGATAGGGTAATTTATAACCAGCGAAGGATTTACATACCGGTTAGTTACCTGGAAGGCATTGGAATTTAAGCCACGAATTAAAGCCCCGGTACGACGATTGTAATAAGTACGGGCTATAGCAGCCTGTTCTTTTAACACACCCTCACCGGTAGCCGTTAAAACTTCGGTTACCTGGTTAATAAAAAGCCCCTTCTTATGAGTCTGACTAAGCATACTACAAAGAAGGGGTGATGATTATGGGTGGGAAAGGACAACGCTTTATCTATGGTGCCACTTTCAATAATTGTATTAACTGATCTTTGTCTAGGAAATGAAATCTTTCACCTTTGGTTATTTCACTAAATACCTTTAGCATATTACGGTAATCGTCAATAACTGCCTCATGTGAATCATAATCATGAGCTTCATTCTGAGATTCTTTAAACTGATTTCTTTGTTCAAGTAAATAAGTTGCATAGCCTAAATGATCTTCTTCATGCCCATCAAAACCTTTAAAATGAATCTTCTCTTTATCAATATCTGATTTATCGCTTAGTCCTCCATAAGAATTTTGAATTACTCTATACATATGAAGAATATCTCTCGTTTCTTTACAAACAGAAAGAGGTGTTTCTTCATCATATATCATTAGACTTCCAAGAGCGGATCCATATTCTAGTTGATAACCATTACTTAATGCATGTATTCTCCAATCATAATCTTTTGCATGATCAGGATCAAGTTTTTTTAGAATTTCGAACATCCAAACAAAATGAGCACGTTCTTTAAATGTTAAATCTATTTCATTCATTTTTAACAATTTGAATTAATAAAAAAAAATGAATTTACCACATCTAATTATAAAAGTCCAACACCTCTATCCTACAACATACTTAATCCTTTATAATATTGAATATCAAGAAATAATTCCCGATTAAAATTCAAAAAAATTCTTCAATAATTGAGCTACAAATAAAAATCCTATTAGATAAATAAATAAAAAATACAGCAATAAATCAACTCTCCATTTATTAACTAAAGCTTCAATGTAAAGTTTATCCATATCAATTTTTAAACCAAAAAAGATATAACCTGTATATATAAAGCTCATAATGATTTTGCGAGAAACATTTTCTAATAAAGTCCTTCTTTTTTTATCATCATATAACAGGTGCTCAACAATAATAAGTCTATAAACATTTTTATTAAGATAATCCAAAAACATTGTATTAATAAACACTAAAAGAATAAATATTAAGAAGATATTTAATGGTATTCTATTTTTATTATATCCACATTCCCACCAATAAAAATCTAAATAGAATAAATATTTGTTTTTATTAAGCCTAGCTTTCAAATACTTTATCCAAATATCAGTAGATTTAATTAACTCAGCCTGATTAGTTTTCTCATACTCCTTTAGTAATAATTTATTGAAATTTATGGAAGCTTTAAGTAATCCTGGATTACCGTTATAGGTTTCAAGATATTTTGAATCCTGCCTGTAGTAATTATGGTGCGGACTATTTATCTTCTTCCAAATTGTATCATTAAATATTACAATACAATATAAGGGAAAACTAGCATTTTTTCTTTTTACAGTACTAAGATCTAATACATCTATAACATTGACATCATTAAGAGATATTAATGGATAAGATCCCTGTTTAACCTCTGTCTTGAAAAGAATGCAACTTTTAATATGAGTTTTTCCAATATTGGTTCTTATTAATTGATAATTTTCAACATTAAAATTATTAACTATTAACGTCTTACAATTAGAATCGCTAATTTTTATATTTGCATAAGGTTGATCAACAGCACCTCTAATAAAAAATCTTCCCAATTCATTGTTTTCAAAAATATTTACATTTAAGTATCCAGAATTACATACAATACTGCTATTATCAAATTTTGATTTTGAAATGATTAAATCTATGTCTCCCACATCAATCGACATGTGAGCTATTGTACTTTCTGAAATAGACATATGTACTTTTTCTTTTTTTCCTTGAATAAAAATTACTTTTATGTCAGATCTATTTATATAAACATGATTGATAATTCGTGATTTCTTCGATAATATCGAATCAATTTTTGAATTATAAATCTTAAGTACAGTTGAATCATTACTCTCAAATCTTACATTTTTGATAATACATCTATCAATTAATACTACATTAGATTGAGGGTTGGACTTTATTACCAATGTATCAATTACTTTATTATCAATAAACTGATCAACTGAATTCAGGCTATCCAAAACTATCTTTTCATGATACTTATTAATAAGATGTGAATCAAATTCCTTCTCAGCACTTGCAAAAAGAAATAAAAAGCACAAAAATGATATGAATTCTATTCTCATAAGTATTTTCTATTGATTCCATGAACTATACAATTTAAATAATTCCCTGAATACTATCAACTTATTAAATCAATCCAATACCTCTCTTCTGAAATATCATACTCCAACCGGTTGAATTATTGAGTTCACGGTTTTCCCATGGAGTAATTTCATGAGGAAAAGTAAGATCTTTTAACCAGGGAATATTGCATTGCTGATCATCGAGCATCTCGGTACGGATAGCTTTGAGTAAATCAAGTGTTTTTTGAGCCAGTAGCATCGATTCTATTGCATCACGGTCGTTATGATTAAATGGAGTAGCTACTGTAACACCAATATTTAACGAACCGTTTTCGCGATGGATCTCATCACGTTCAATTGAGATTGCACCATAATCGACAAACAAGTAAATATCGCTAAACTGGTTAATCTGCTTGGTTAGTACCATCTCATTTACTCCAACTGCAAAATCTTTGATTTCGGGTAATAGCGAATGAGGATCCATATCGGTTATCAACTGTTTTAAGTCGTTGTATCCTTCCATTGCTTCTTCGCCTCTGTTAAAGCACTTTAAAACACCATCTTTTAAAGGGAATTTTCCAAAATAGGTTATTAAATCAAGTATCAGGTTCATGAGGCAATGAGTTTATATTGTTCGATGGTTAATCCGATATTGGAAAGAATCTTATCGAGTTCCATATCCATTTGTTTCATGTTATTAACAGCATCAATAAGTTCTTTCAACATCAGATCGAATAAGATAATTACATTGAATTTCATTAATCGCTCCGCATCACCATATCCGCTTTTCGATAAGCTATACAGGTTATTGTTAAACCCAATGGATATGGCAGGGGGATTGGTATTGTTGTCGCTGCGACGAAACAAAATGGAATACTTTGTTTTTAGGGTTAAGTAATCGCACACACCAATAAAATTGATACAAACAGCCTGCTTAATATGAACAGAAACCTTTTTAAAGTCGGCAGCATTACGGTGTGAAGCTTCAAAACTATATTCATCTCCTCCCCTTTTATAATAGAGCATGGCACATAAATGATTCAAAAGCTCTTCTTTTTTTGTTACGGCATATTCGCCTGAAATGGTCATTGCATCAGAAAACTGCCCGGCTGTTAAGGTAGTACTTAACAAGTCATCGTCTAAGCCGAAACGATATCCAAAATATTTACTATAACCAGCTTTTATTTGAGGGATAAGATTAGTTGAGAATGAAAAGTTTGGCTCCAGGTATTTAGTTGCACGTTGCAACACCCTAACTTCCGGAGAATCTGGCATATCTTCAGGAAGAACATTTTCGGCCAGCTTCTTCAATTTAGGATCGATGTTATTTAAAAGATCTGCATTGCTATAAACTACTTTCCACCAGAAAGCAATTGATTCGCCTACAAAGCCTAAATTCTCATAATACTGGTTGCTTTGCTGCATGGTCATTAATCGAGGTTTTTTAACACCCAAAATATACATAGCAAAATTGATACCTACCGAACGAGCTTCGCGTTTACCACTGGTGTATTCATTCAACAAATCAAGTAAGAAAAGGAACTGATCTGGTGTGAGATCATCCCAGGACTCCGGTAGATAATATGTTTTGTTTTTAAGTTCGAGTTCCATCAGGTAGTAAAAAAGAATTTGTTTGACTCGTCGTTAACTTCTTCCGGAGCCTCGTAGGTTCCTGAAGCATCTTTTCTGATCAGATCTTCCAGATCACCCAAATACTCCATTGCCCTATTATGTAGCTGTTGAAATAACGTTTCTTTGATATATGATGATTGGTTAAACTTCTGAACACTGCGTTTCATTTCGTTGGTAATATCCTGGCGAATACTCGGAGGAAACTCTGCATACTCGAAACGACGGCAAGCCTGCGCCATAACTTCGTAAGCCGTAGCTTTGTTAATAGCATACTTGTATTTGTCGTTTTTGCCTGATATATCAGCCACAACTACACCACGCTTTACTAACATATCGGTAATAACTTCCTGCTGGATGTAGGTTGATCGCATAAAGAAGTAAGAACTTGAATTAATGCCGAAATACTTATCAAAGGTATTTGCATTGGTTATCACCAGCGATTTTCTTGTCTTAGCGATATCGGTATTGGCAAAGTCAGAAAACTTCTCAGTATTGCTATTTAGTAAATCGATCAACTGATCCATTTCAGCCCATATGTTATCGATATGAATTTCGATGATCTGGTCCTCCTGGTATTTGTACAGTTTATTCTCGGTAGCATTGCGCTCGCTCGATTCCAACTTAAACCAGTCGATATGCATCATATTAGCCAACACTGCCTGCAGATATTCAACCGCCTGATCGAGTACTGCATCTTTTTCTTCAGGGGGTGTATTATAATGGTTTAATAAAAGCAGGTAAGTTTCTTTGCCAATAATGTACAGCACCTTACGCTTTGCAGGACGAAAAGCAGGGCTTAATGCAACCATCTGTAACGAGGCGGGGATCTTGACGTATTTGCGAATGTCATCTATAGATTTGAAAAAGTCCATATTTATTGATTTTGAATTCTGTCTTCGGTTGAAACTTCTTCCTGACGAGATGGGATGTTACGATATAAGCCAATGCGATAACCTTGCCTATAGAGTTCCGGGAAGTTTATTTTCAAAGCCTGGTTAAATGGCTCCATGCAAATTCGCTCCGGAATGGTTAGGTTATTCAGGTAAATAATGTAATTGTAGTAAACATCGGCTCCCGACTTGCTGATCACTCCATCCTTACTAAGGTTTGATAAAGATGAGTCCATTCCTAAAGCTGAAGTAATCACTTCGTCTCCCCTTTTATCGTAATCAGTCAATGATGAAATATACTCTTTGTACTTAAGGTCGATAGGTTCAATCATCCAACGCTCTTCTACTTTGTCGGACGTTTTAAAACTGATTGATGAGTATAGCTTACCCTGATTATCGACACCGGAAAGAAACTTAGACAGCTTCTTCATTTCACCCGCAATATATTTTGTAAGCAGGTGCTCATAGAATTCCGTACCCACATCAATATCGTTTACTTTGATCAGCTCCTTATCTTCTGCAGCCAGATCCTTATTCTTCTCACAGTAGTTTTCGAGCATCCTGCGTTTTGATTTTACCCAGGCATCCGGAATAATAACATGCACCTTTGCTGATAATGCATTTTCCAAGAAAGAGTTGATAAACTTAGGAGTCTTATTCATACCGATAAGCCAGTCCTTAACTCCTTCATAGAATTTATTCTGACCATACACCTTGCCAAATGCAGGGTTCTTATGCCACGATACTGCAGAAGTATATTT
The DNA here is from genome assembly GCF_963674565.1 of uncultured Carboxylicivirga sp. NCBI lineage: Bacteria > Pseudomonadati > Bacteroidota > Bacteroidia > Marinilabiliales > Marinilabiliaceae > Carboxylicivirga > uncultured Carboxylicivirga sp. The sequence goes on along the minus strand of NZ_OY771430.1, from coordinate 423,541 downwards.
AAAGGGATCCGATGCATCCAATCGATGGTAAACAAGGAAGTCTCTGTCTGTACCAGTTAACCAGTTACCAACCAACACATAATTAAAGTCCTTTTCCTCAAAATAATCGGCATAAACATTTATGTTCTTTGAAGATGCCAGGCGACACTTCTTAACCTTCAAATGCTCCAATCCTGCCACCGGAAGAGTTCCATTTATACGACGAGACTTTGAAAAACGCCAACGATTAAAGATGTTCTCCTGATAATAGAAATCAATAATATTCTTAAGGGCCACTTCGTCGGCACTTTCCTCTAATCCTGCATCTTTCCAGCTATCCAACCAGGTTTCAATTCTTGGTTCACCTGTCCAGTCTCTTGATACTTTTTTACTATCTCTCGATTCCTTATACACATGCAGTCCATCTCCATACAACAGACGAACACGCTTATCCAGCAGTTCAGGTAGTATACGGTTACCTCCCACAACCAACTCAACTTCATCGGGTAGTGTATTTGATTTACCAATGATCAACACCTTATATTCACCAACATTCAATACCATGGGTAATGGTATGTCAGCAAACTGTTCGAGATCTATTTCTCCTGTAGTTGCACCTGGTTGAATCTGGAAAGTATATACATCATTACCTTCCTTTACATATCCAATCTGACCGTTAGTATTTATTTCCATGGAATATAACTTTACGAAGTTGATAGTTATCCTGAGGGAATCCCATGTACCTTATGAGTGAGATATAACATGTCTTTGGGTTTCCATCCTGATCTTCAAACAGGAAGTAATTGTCTCCATCAATACTGAATCGCTCACGTGATAATTGAGTACGAGCCTTGCAACCTTCAAGAGTACGGAGCTTATCACTGGCAATTCCTTTAGTACGATTATATGAAAAGAAACTAATAGTGAACCTACCTTCCGGAACCTTATTAATTTCCTTCGCCAATCGAAGAGCATCAATTACTTTGATTGTTTTCATGTACCAAAGATGCCCTATCAATTAATGCTGATAAAGGACAAGGCCCATTGCATTACATCAATTATCTATTACAACACGAGCATTATCCACATTAACACCAACAAAAAACATTGACACAACTAACATGCACAAAAACACTGACGTTCAGACCTATTTGTCATATTTCCAGTAAAACAGGCCCATGCAAGGCAAACCCAGAACTTAGCGGTTCGCCCTAAAAGAAAGAAGAAAAACATTAGAGTAATCGATTTTCAAACGCCAATAACTTGAATATATGTCAATTAGATATACTAACGCTGTCAAATACCCCAATTATTAACTATTATTTGGGGATTATTCCTGTTTTGGAATGAATTATACTACAATGTTCTCAGGTAAATCATCCGGCAATTGATCAAATTCTGATGGAAGGAATTTTTCTGCATATAATCCATATATCAAATAGGTGAATGATGAAGGTATTTGAGTAGATAAAGATGGTTGTAAATAGAAATGTAAGCTTTCACTTGACTTATCCAATTCCAACTTCCCTTCTACCCTTTTTACAGGCGAACGATTAATTGCAGAATCCAATTCCTTACATTCATTTCTACAGACACGAATTCGAGGTGTATGACGCAGCTTTTCGCCTAATAAAATTTTCAAAAGTCGGTAATGCTGGTAGTAAAAGATTGTCTTCTGTTTTTCATTCTTTAAAACAACTATAAATCCATACGACTCCAGTTCTCTCTTTAAGATTTTAGCATCGGTAGTAATCTTTTCTTCCTCTTCTTTGCGTTTGTTACCAGCACGATCGTAGTACAGATCTATCTTTTTATTTTTCTTAAATGGGCCAAAGTACTCCCAAATTTCACGTGCCAAATCTGCCTGGTCTTTCGGTGGCCAACAATAGAAATTTTTAATTGCTCGTAATTCAAATGGCTTACGTTTCTCCTGGGCAACAGTAATGGAAGAAAACTGACCAGGATCATAACCTAATAATAGCGGTTCGTTTGGATCGTAATACTTTAGATATTGAGCATTAAGGGTAAAGGTATCTTTAAGGTTGAATGAAAGAATACTTTCATATCTATAGGAGTCTTCAAACCCATGTATTTCGCTATTATAACCACAAAAAAACTTATCAACCACTCCATCTCGCTCAATATTACAGATTGATGACAGGAATTCATCATCACTTAGTACATCACGCTGTGTTTGAAAATATTTGGTACCCAATACATCCTTATTGGCAAATGTACTGGCAGTAATAAAGTAGGTAGCAGCTTTTCGCATATCACGCAGGGTTGGTTCCCACAATTTAAGAAGATGTTCCTTTTTACGGATGATTTCCTGAAGCTTAACCAATGCTGCCGGATTAGATTCTTCCTTTAATCCTGATCTTGCCTCCAATAAGTTTACTTTAGCATGGTTTACATGCTCCGAAACGGTGGCAATTTCATCGATTAACTCTTGTTTTACGTTTTTTTCGTACTCATTAAACCAGTTATCTTCTCCTAAATCAACCCGTGCAACGTCAGAAACACCCGTAATTCCTTCATACAAATGGCTCCTTTTTGACAGTTCGGATGCACCACGAAGAGCAGGAAACACCCTACTTTTAAGCCTTTGTCCCTTGTTATGCTTCATTTCTTCGATAAAAGCATGTTGAGCGGATCTACCGGCAACACTATCAGGTTGATCGGATGCCACCAGTTGGAATTGATGACCGGTACGGAATACAATGGCATGCTTGGGATAAGAAACAGGATAGCGAGGTGTTTTAAAATGCTTTGGTAACTGCGCAGTACCAATTACATAATCAACATCTTCCTTTAATAATGGCTCTCCTTTTGGACCAACAGGCTTATTATAGAAAGCACGAAGGTTGGGAATGATGTTTGACAACAGTGCTGCATATGACTTATGAATAAAGAACGAAAGTTCATGTGGCATCTCATTCGCAACCCTCACTGAACGAGGCCCGATTACTCCTTCCGTTTTACCGGTACCACGAGCAACCTTTGCAATGAGAATACTACTATCAATAAGATTAGCTTTTGCCTGCATCTTATTCATGTACATATATTCAAAAGCCTTAAAACGCTTATCTTCTTTATTCTGCATAATTGTCGATTTCTTCAAAGTCGGCATCTTCAATATCAGCATCCGAAAACAGCTTTTTCTTTTCTTCTTCAGATGCCGGAAGTCCGTTAATAAGGTTGATGTAAAAGCCTTTTTGAGCCTTGGCTGCTATTTGTTTTAAGTTTTTGCGTTCAAAGCCACTATCTTCCAATTTGTACTCGGTTGATATCAGGAAGTTGATGGATATATTACCCGACTCCCGGTCATTTGTATTGGCACGCTGACGGTAGAAGTTGGCTTTCTCGAAACAACGGTAAGCTTCGTTGTATTTGTCGTTGGCAATACACAATTTAGCCAGGTCTTCCATTTTATTGGCTGTATCTCTATCCCAAATCTTTTGCGGTACATTATCGTCAATATCGAAATATGCCATTGCTGAGTAAATACGGGCCTTTGCTGTATGAATATTCAGCATTACCTTTTGTTGAGCCAAAACACGCTGACGAAGCTTTTTTGCAGCCCTGTTTATGTTTCCTTCGTACTCCTTAATCTCAGCCGCCCAGGTTATTTGCTTAATAAATTGTTGAAGCTCCAACGGAATAGCATCCGATTTACCGGATACCAGGAAGCTATCTATGATATCAGGATGAAGCTGTTCAAGTGTTGCCAGGTAATCCATATTAAACTCCGAATAATTCGCGTTTTAAATCATCATTCATTCTCCTACGCTGCAAACGGTTGACTGCAGTAGCAGCTTCACCTGACCCTTCCCCTCCTTCTCGTACCGAATCCATCAGATTATCTTCTATCTGATCAATTTTATCCATCCGACCGTTTTCCCAGGCACGACGAACCAAACTATCTCTATCCTCAAAAGCAGCTGCTAACCGCATTTCATCAGCATAGCTTAAACTTAGCCTAACAGCCATTAAATGAGGTGGCAAATTGCGCTCTCCAAAGCTTCGGATATCATTTAATATGTCATCGGTAATTGTCATAAAACAAAAATCCCCCTATTTCTAGGGGGATTAAAGGACATTAAAAATGAATAATATTATTTTTCAACAATTTGATCGTTATTCAATCCAGATATATTTCTTATATCACATTTATCAAAAACCACACGTTTAACCTCTGTATTATTGTTTTCAAAGGAAACATTAAAAAGTAAATTTCTCCAGAATGTATCATTATTAAACTTGCAATCCTTAAATTCAACATCAACCAATTCACATGCAGGATAAACATGATTCATTATGTTTTGAAATTTACAATTTAAAATTTTCGTTTTGTGAAAATTAATATCAGAAAAGATATCCTTTGCGGATATAAATGAGCAACGTTGCATTCTCCCATAAATAAAATGTAATCTGAAACTATCCTGTTTTACTAATGACTTTTTGTCATTATTGAAAATGAATTTACAATTCACACATCTACAGAATCGAAACTCAAACGACATTTTATTTAAATGAAATGTGCAGTTATGAAATGAACAATTTGAAAATTTATTCATAACCTTCACATTTTCACCTATTGTTAATCTAAAGTTACAATCAACATAATTAACAAATTCCTCTTCACCCAATGGGAAAATATGTATATTATTAAATGATAATTCGTATTTTTCAGATACTCTTTTAACACCTATCTCAGAGTGTTTAAAATATTTGTTAATACTTTGTACACTAATGTCAAATGATTTTTTTTTACTTACATAATCGGTGTAATAATTTTGTAAATATGATGACAAAATATCAATTACAAGCTTCCAATCCTGATTATCTTTTTTAATTGATTCACTTGCGATCCTCCCCAATGAATGTATCCCCCCCTGCCTAACACTTGGATTTTTATGAGCCAAATGTTCAATTGCTTTCTGAAATCTGTCAGTAACATTACTGTCTTCAGCGATACTGACCTGCTTTTCTAAAGCTTGGGTTCTCCTTTTATTTAAAATTAAGCCATAAAAAATTAATGAACCGCCTCCGATCTGAATAATAATCTTAAACGCTTCAACATTTAATGAATTAATATAATTAGTTAAAATCGAAAGTCCATCAATAATACACCATACACAACCAATAACAATAAAAATCCACCATAAAATCTTTATTGACTTATTTTCATTATAAAGATGAATTATTTCTTTTTTCATACTAAATGATATATCATTTCACCTAAATCTATTTAAAACATTAAAACCTTCTTCTAATAAAAAACTATTATTACAATATTAAATTACTTGGATTAATTTCATTGTTTATCTCTAGTATTTGGTGAAACTTCTTCATTTCTTTATATAGTTCATTTTTTGCTCCTAATTCTAAAATTTGTTCCTTAAATCTGTTTATTAATCCTTCCCCTTCTAATAGAATAGCTTTTGAACTCAATATATAAAAATCTGGAACTTCTTCATAATTATCAAATTCTACAGAATATAAAATATTATTAAAAAAATTCACTGGATCTTTATCAAAAGAAAGACCCGTAAATTTTACTCTAGATAATAAACACTCCCTAATCCTAATATTCTCAACATTTTCTAAAACAAGATCATTTAATGAAGATTTATAAAAATCAAAATAACATTGTTTATTTTTTAATTCAATAGAAGTCCTAATTATTCGACAAAAACTAAACTTAGGAAAACCAATATGACTAAGTCCTTCCACATTGTGAAAGCTACAATCGATAAAATCGCAGTTACGAAAAATTGATTTTTGTTGAAATTGGAAATCACAATTAACAAATTCAGCATTTTCTATTTCAAAATTAAATTGATTAAAAACTGCTTCATTAAATCTTAATTTATACTTATTTTTTTTGATTTGGACCTTAATGAGCTCATCAACTAATAAATATCTTAATACTAAACCTTTATCATGCCTTTCACTTTTAAACAATTCTTTTGTATCAAAAAAATTGTCACAAATAAAAGATTGAAAAACATCAACAACTAATTTCCAATCTTCACTTTCCTTTCTGATTGATTCCTTTGCTATTCTAGCTAAAGAATGAATTCCCCCAACTCTGCTGCTACTTTTTTCATTAGTAATTTGTTCAATTGCTTTTTGAAACCGATCTGTTATATTTCCATCCTCAGCAACTCTAGCCTGTAACTCAAGTGCCATTGTCCTTTTGTGGTTTAAATATAAACCATATAAAATGAACAATCCACCACAAACTTGCAATGTCACCTTTAATAATTCTCCTATTGGATTATCAGATAATCCAAATAAATAATTCGAAACAGGAATATGATATTCCAGGAAACAATACAACACAAATAAAAATAACGTAATTATTAGAGCAGCCTTTAAATAGAGTCCATGACTCCATACTTTAAGAAATTCAATTTTCAAATTCATTGGATTGGTTTTTTCAAATTTAACAATTTTCTTAAATTGTTAAATTACTTTTCACTCACCTCCCTCATCAACCTCTCCTTTTCAATATGTTTCTGCAGAAGTAACTCATCCTGGTCACGTTTATCTTTTCGCTTGTCGGATTTAAGGAAAGAAGTATACCGTTTTACATTGTCGCGAACATTGGCGTACTGTTCCAGAAATTCAGGGCGATTATTGGCCCATAAATCTTCTAATTCGGCTCGTAACGAATAAGTGGTTAATAATGGATGCTTATTTAAAAATTTACCCTTTAAATTGAATTCTTCGAGTTCGCGGTGTGCCTGTAGGTTGCGAATACTGGCTTCAGCAAGGTCTTTAACAGCTTCCTGGGTTGGTTTGATATCCAATACTTCATCCAAACGGCTCATTTTTATATAACAACGCACCCTATCGTTATACAACAGGGTGCATTTTTGTATGTCCGGATCCTGAATATCATCCCAATCGATGTTGGTGAATTCTAACTCAGGACTTAATTTTTCGCCTCGCTTTTTTTTTCAGCTTCTAATTCGGCTGTTTTTTCCTCCAGCTGCTCCTGAGTTTGCTCCAACTCTTCTTTGGTATCTTCCAATTCTGCAGTCTTCTCTTCCAGTTTATTCTCCTTTTCCTCCAAAGCACCCTTTACTTCTTCCATTTCTTCTCCGGTTCCTTCGCTTACTTTTTCGTTATTATCTGCAGGTGGCAACTGAGTATTGGCAGCTTTGAACTCAACCAATGCAGCCAATAAAGTAACAGCTTTCCGATCTGCAGTTTCAATCTCTAAAGTAGCTACCAAGTGTTTCAATTCCTGGTAATCTATTTTTTGCTCCAGATCCAGGCTTAGAACTTTCTGTTTAGATTCGTCCTTCTCCAGGGCTTTCAGTTCAGCTTCTTCTGCAGCTTTTTGCTTGGCAACTTCATCATCCATCGGTTTCGATTCATTGGCTTTGCTACGGTTGGCTTTAATATCATCCAACGATGCTACCTCCAACAGATCCCACAAAACTTCGCGCTGAGTACGTTCAGATGTTGGATACTTGGTTTTTAAAACTCTGCTATGTGGCTTAAGCGATTGAAGTAATGCCTTATCGGCTTCTAACTGACTGGCATCAGTTAACTGGCGCATGGCCGTTTTTCTTTGTCCTAAATCCATAGTAAAACAAATTTATGATTATTAGATATCTAGTAATCACAAAGATGTTAAGCTGTGCATTGCATTTAAAGGACTAAAAAAGCCCGGGTTAATCCGGGCTTATATTATGCGTATGAAAAATCAGATTCTATCTCAACCTTGTAGACCATTTCTCTAAATGATTTTTTTAGATACTTTGACCATTTTTGCATTAAAATAACTGATCCAACAAATGGAAGTGAAGTAATCAAAATAAAAACAAACGTTATGAAATGACGTTTTTTAAAATAATTTAGTAAAAGATTAGTTTTATCGTCATACAACTCCTTAAACACCTTATTTTTCCTTGCATTCTTAATCACACTCTCATATTCAGAAAGATCTTCGTGCCTATTTTTAAAAGCAAGATATAAGACATGCCATAAACTGATATGGACTAAATTTTCAGTAAGACTATGTACTGAATCCTTTAGCGCAATAGTTGCCTTGTCATGCTTTTTTAACCTTCCTTCTTTAATATACAAATCAATCTTATCCTCTAATACCTCTGCCTTTTCTTGGAAAGTTAAAGCAATAGCCTTTTTGTGCCTATCCCATGCAAACAGTATGAGAATAGCTAAAAGTATGAAATAAAATGATAGTGACATATGATAGGTTTTCTTTAAAATAAAACAATTTCAACTAATAATCAAGTATTAAGCTTGTAATTTTTGATTTAGTCTACTAATTTTTTTGTTTAAAGTTTCAATTTCTTTCTGATGGTATATTCTTTCAATAACAAAGATCATTCCAAAAAAAATGGTTATTGCTATTAACTGATACGTTGCTGATGTTGTATTCTTAAATAAGATATATTGATTAAAAAATTCATGTTTCTGCTCATCAGTAGGAAATTTTAAAATAATAAAGACTCCTGCAACTGAAATAAGACCTAATAAACCAAACTTCTCCAAAGCTTTAAATAGTAACCTTTCCCAAAAACTATTACCGTTTCCTTTTGAGTTGTTATTTTTCTTTTTGCCCACCTAGCTACTTATTGAATACATATAATTTGGGCCTAAATTACAAAAAAATTTAAATATCCAATATGATAAATAAAACACTTAAAACTCAAAATTGTTTTGACTTGTTTAATTATCTAATAAAATAGAAGGTATTTACATCACTTATCATTGCTTAGAAGATCATCTAGATTAATACACTTGCCTCCTAACCTTTTAACTCTCTTTTTTAATCTCTTATCATTTGTCACTAATAACAAATCGTTTTTCATTGCAGTCTCAGCTATTAATGCATCATTTGTATTTTTCAGTTTACCAACACGCAATTTCTCAAATAGACCACTATCTCCTAATTTAGCAAGACCAACCCTCGAGTATCCAAGAACCAAGGATTCAGTTGGCATTAAATCTGGATCAATTACATTCAGTTTACTAATTAATTCTTGTTTCCAAGATTCATCTTTACATTTTTCTAGTTCATCTCGTTGAATATGTGTGACATTCAATTGAACATTTCCGAATGATTCTGTAGTAATTTCTCTTTTTACTAGATCATCAAATATATTACTATCAAGCATTATCTTCTTCATCTGTTGATGATTAATAATTACAAATTACTTAATAAATACTAAAAAAACCACCCAAAAATCGAGGTGGTTTTAAAGATAATAATATTTTAGTATTATTTAAGCAGTCTGCACTCTACCAACTTCCACTAAGGTATCAGCATCCAATATTTTAAACGTGATTGAACTACCGGCATTGCCTGTCCAGGTAACACCATCAACCAGGTTAAATACGGTATTATCGGCAATGGTAGTTGCATTTGCACCACCCACACCATAAATGGTAAGTGTTTTACCATAATCAGCCGAAGCAATACCCGAAACAGTTGCCAAAGCAGTAGCTTGGGTATTAACCGAAAGATTATATCGACCGTTATCGCTGACATATGCCAAATTAACTGCATCAGCAGCAATGGTAACCGGATCCTGCAGTATTATATCACCCGTATAAGTGCAAGGTTGTTGCCAATGCTTATTCTGATAATTCAGCGTAATGTACTTACCTTCATTATCATTTTTACGATCGTACGATTGCAAAATCATTGGCTTACAGAACGAGCCTTGAATATACTTAGTAGCTGCACCACATTCCTGCCAGATAATAATAAACCCCTGACCCGCATATTCTTCAATAAAGGCCATTAACTGTTTTTTATTACCATACATTACATAGCTGAAGGTATTGGTATAGTCGTTGTTAATATCACCTCGTTCTGAAGTTCCATTATCTTTCTGCGACTCCGAAACACTATCGTGATAATGCATATACTCACCAGCCTTAAGCGGTATTGTACTTACCTCCCTGTCGGCATTTGGTAATGGAAACTGCACCGTATCATCAATCTGATCGCGCGATATTAACCAAATACGCATGCCTATCTGATTGCCAGCTGCATCTTTGGCATTTCCCTGTTCAATATTACCGATCGAAGCCATCGTTACAACAGCAATAGTGGATGTACCTCCAAACACATTTAACGATGATCCTGAAAAGTCGTTTTGTGCTGCATCAACAAACGAAACAGTCAAAAACAAACCCATCACAATCATTAACAAACGCTTTTGAGCCTTATACGTTGCCTTCATACCTTTAAGTACAGAGTGCGATTGCTGCTTGCGTGTCATCTTTTTTTGAAATCTCATTTTATATAGATTGAAAGATTGTTAGACAAATAATAAAAGAACCGCCCCCGAAGAGGCGGCTATAGTAGCTTATCGGCCTCCGTTACCAGGTGTATTAGGTTGAAGAGCCTTATTGATTGTTCTGGTACCACCAACACATCGTTCTAACTCGTAGAATTTAGCATCAGTTGCATCATAAACCACCATCAGATAATCACCTACTGCAGTTGGAGTGTATGCAGCTGTAATCTGGTCAAACTTATTTGTCTTGGAAATGGTACTGGCGTTGGTTATACTACCACACTCAACAACATAAGCAACTCCTTCTTTGGCATTAGCGATATCGGTAATAGCAGTTTCCTGAGTATTTTCGGCAGTTACCTGCCAAATACCATTATTAGCATCCAAAGCAGTAGCATCTGCAGCCACATCGAAAGCAGGTTTATTAATAAACACCTCCTGAAGTTCGAAGTTATTAGCCTGCAACAATGCCGGAGTTGTAAATGGCTTACCTACGAATGTAGCACAGAAACCTTCTTTCCAGATCGACCATGACTTAACGCTTTCCATCTCTTCTTTGAATTTGATTTTAAGCATCTCGCCTGGTTTGTCTTCCAAGCACTGGAAGTTACCCGGTTTGGTCATCATGATGAACTTATGGTTACCCATGTTAGGTACCCAAATGATGTTTACATCAGCATCCTGCACCTTGTTGTCAACAACAGAAGTAAAGTCACCATCAGCACCGTACTTTTGGCGGTATCCACTCTTATACCATGGTTTATGGTTCTTATTTAAATAAACCGACAACATCTCAACATCACCAGGATAAATCTCCTTCACTGCTTCAACAAATGCTTCTACAGTGTCGATCATCTCGGTACCCGTATTGCTATAATCGTTATAAGCTTCGTCGCTCAAAGGCAACAGCTTATTTTCGTGAACATAGCGCAACAAAGTATAGATATACCCAGTTGATGAATGCAACATATGAGCCGGACGAGCAGCTACCGGCTTACGGAATACACCCAAAATACGACGTTTGTATTGCTCCATTGTAAGCTTAGTGGCAATATGCAATACAGCCCACTCGATCATATTCCATTTGATAGGATCCGATCCGTCTTCGTTCAAATAACCAATGTACTGGCGTTCTAACCATTTCCAGTTTTTGAACAAAGTCTTCATCATAGCATCGTCAACGTATGCCAATTCAGGTTCCAAACCAATATCACCCTTCCATACTTCACCTTCCTGGTATGGTTGCGAGAAGTCGCCAAAGAAAGCATTGGTCATAACATCGCGGTCCTGAACATTGAATCTTCGTGGGAAGATATCGTAAACATTAGGTAACGCAACAATGCGAGCAACCAAAGCATCGATACGACGAACCACAAACTGCTCACCTAAACCGGCACCAGTTAAATCGCTGTAATCAATATCGGCCTGAAGCTTCTCAGGATCGCGTAACAGGTTACGTTTCTGCAGCTCCTGCATGCGCTGAGCCACTTTAATACCAAACTGGCGGGTTTCTTTTTGAAAAGCACCAAACACAGCCTCTTCATCAAAACCAGAATTAGTTACCGCACGGTCAACCAATATCTTGTTCCAAACTTTATCACGGCTATACATATCGTGTGCAATACCAAACACATGGGTTACGGTATGAGAGGCTCCGGCAATAGCAATTTTCATATTGACTTTTTTAGGATTGTCTTCTTCCAACTCAGCTTCCAGCTTTTTCTTCTCTTCCTGCAGTTTTTTAATTTCTGCATCCTTATCTGAGTTTGATTTCTTAAGGTCTTCAATCTTCTGATTGATTTTTGCTACCTTCTTTTCCGGATCATCATCTGCAGAGGCACCTGTACCATCAGCACCGGCACCTGCACCGCTATCATCTTCGTCAAAGTTTGGCAATTGAGAGAAAGCCTGCTGAAGCTTGTCGGCCTTCGCCTTATCTTCGTTATAAGCTTTAAGATCTTCATCCAAATCGGTACCATGTACCTCTTTGTATTTTTCGGCAAACTGAAGTTTTTCTTTATCAGTCAGCTCTGAGACTTTCTTGGTAATACCAAGAGCCTCCATTACTTGCTTTAATTTTGCTAAGAATTCGTTCATGAGAGAGAATTATGAGATTAATCGTAATGCATTACTTACAGCTCCTGAAGTATCGGAACGATCCAGAGCTACCCTGTGCAGCTCCAAAACAGCCTCCTCCAAAAGCATTTGGTCATCAATCAGGCCAATTTCGATGGCCCGAAGTGTTGAGAACGTTTCGCCCCTGAAGGCGGGGTGTTCAATTTCGAGTTTCGCGAGGGCCGGCCTCGCATCACGAACTGCGCTCCTAAATTGCTCGGCAAGTGGATCGAGTTCTTCTTTGATGTACTGTTCGGGTTTGCCATTGAGTAAATCGTTAAACTTTTTATTTTTTAAATCGGATAGTTTACTGTAGTGCTCGTGGTATTTAAAACCTAACGTCTGGTAATAGGGTACCATATCCCAAAAACTAACCATGGTACCAATGGATCCAATGGTTTCGTTGGGTGTGGCAGCTATAATCTTATCAGCATAAGCACTCAGGTAATAGGCAGCACTGGCACACCGTTTTTCGATATATACATACACGGGCTTAGTGAGTTCCTTCATTGCCTGGGCAGCAACATCCAGGTACCAGGCTTCACCGCCTCCACTATTGACATATACGAAATGCCCGATGATACGATCGTTGGCATCGGCAGCCAGTAAGTCGTCGCGAAACTGTTTTGTAGAAAAATACCATCCCCATGGATCATAGTCGGCCCAGATTGTACCTTCTATAAAATGAAATGCCAGGGAATTGGCTTCAATTGAATTGTCGCTGAATTGTGTGGTTACATTAAGTTGCGATGTGCGGGCAATTCTTTCTGATGCTGCACAGGCTAATTGACTGAATTCAACCACTTCAACATCATCGCCACCCATTGCAGTAAATTGCATGATGGCTTGAATGCGAACTTCTTCGCTCATAAAAAGTGGTTCGGTAAAAAGCCTTGCAGCAAAAGGATGTTTTCTTTTAGACATGATGCATCTGGTTTACATGATGCAAGAAAACACCCTTAATTTGGGGTTTAAAGGACGGTGCGGGTATTAATTAAAGGCAGAACGATCTGAATTGCATGTAATATTCCACTTATCTACCCTAACAGACCGGTTTACTTCTACCCGAACAGGTACCTCGGTATTACCTAATGTATATAAATCTCCTTCGGTAGTTTTTAGCTGAATAACAACCTTCGATTTCCTGTACTTCTTAATTATCGACTCACTCACGCTTTTGGTAACTGCGCTGCTCGATTGTTTAAAGTAATCGTTGGCTCCTGCCTTGGTTAATACCTCATTTAACTCAATGTCGTTTTCGGCCAGTATCAGATCCATTTCTTCTTCATCTTTTATTACAACACTATTACCTGAAACCGATACAACTTTTTCAACCGGAACGATATAAAATAAATTGCCAAATTGCTTTTTCATCACCTTACATTATCTATTTAACACATAGTCTTACTGCATCTTATACACTCTTACACTGGACAAAAGTCGCTGTTAACTTGGGAAGATTTAACGTTTATTAACTTTCTTTTTTCGTAGTACTTTTTATTACTATTTTTTCTCCTATACCGTCGTGCATCTCGTTCGATACGATCGTAAAACGATTCATTCATATCGTACAATTCCATCCACTGGTATACGGTATTTTTATGCCCAAGCAAGCGATAACGTTTGGCATAAAACTCGTGAAACAACATGGTGTAAAAATCGCGCACCTTTTGCGCAAACACTTTGGCCATTGTTGGACTTATGTAATTACGCTGTCGTACATCGTTCTCATTGTTATAATACAGTTCCAGCTCAAATGACTCATCACCATAGTTATGACCAACAAAATTAAATGGTGGATTAGATAATAAAAGGTTCAAACGGGTGTTAAGGTCGTGCCCCTTGGGAAAGATGAAAGGTTGCTCCGGATCCTGCCCGAAATGCATAATTAAAAACTGCTGAAGGAATGGCTCCAACTTAACGATTGTGGTAATACCTGATGCCATAAATTATAAGTAATTGATTACATCTTAAAAATAAGCATTTTAGCTCTTATTTACTTATTTAAAAAGTACGATTTTATCGTATTTACCTCAGAAACACTTACAATTTTTCAACACCAAATTGTTGATAATCATTCCATTTTATGAAAACACCAAAAAACTGAGAAGAACCGAAAAAGGTGTTACATCCGTTACACTGTTACATATTACTTTTAATTAATTAATATTTAATACTTTATAAAATGCAACAGGTGTAACACAATATGTAACACCCCACATAGGGTGTTACATATTAATTCCATCTATTTTGTAACACCCTGTAACACCTTATTTCATTAGTGTTTTTTATTTTTTTACTTACTTCTTATTATACTTACTTGATTAAAATTTTAATGTAACACTATTGTAACAGTTAAAAATCATAAAACAATAAATATCAAAAGGTAACAGAAATTGTAACATGTAACACCCCTTTTTATTATAAAAACGCTTTTTTAATACAAAATGCAACATAGTTGCAACTTTCATTTTAAAAGCACTATTCTACAATACACCGAATAAAACTATATTTGATGTATGGAAGAAATACTAAAAAAATACCTTGAAAGAGAGTTTAAAGCCAACGATATTGAGGGTAGCATAAGAGTGCGATCGCATGCTGTTGTTAATAACAGAGTGCAAAGTTACCTGGTGGATGTGTTTATTGGTGGTCGTCACTTTTACCGGATACAAATAGATGCTCATTATCCATTTAATCCAAGGTTAACCACTCAGTTTTTAGTTGAATTAGATAAGCTGAAGCTGCACACCGATATTATTGAAGAAGGTTTGAAGGAGGTAGAGCATAATACCAGGCAGGATGATTTTAAATAAAAATTATGAATAGCTTAGAAGAAAGTAAACTTTATGCTAAAATCATGGATTTACGATATGAGATACGTTTTCCAGATAAAAGCACCAAAAATAGAACAGAATCTGAGGTATTTTATATTAACAAAGTAAATAACTGTATTGGGCAAATACAAATTATTTTAGGTGATCTAAATACTTCAGTAAAGCTTCTTAACCATCCATTTACAAACGAGTTTATTCAAAAAACAGGTGTTAACAACTTTCAATATATGAGATTGCTACTAAGCAATTATTTAATTAAAATTAATACGATTCTAGATTTATCAATTATTCTAGTCAGTGATGTTTACAACTTAGGAATTTCACCGAAACATACCTCCATTAGTGCTTTAAGAAAGAACGTTAATACAAAAGATAGTTATGACTTAGAACTTCTCGTAGAATTTGCAAAGTCTATCTCTGAATTTAAAGCACAAAGAAATAGTTTAGTACACCAGGGAGATCTTAAGAGTGAAAGCTTAGATGATATTTTATTAGCAGAAGCCAAACATTTAGGAGTAGAACTTAATATTACTGAATCCGAAGCAACTGAATTTATACAAAAAGCTTTTGCTACTTATAAAAATTTAGTTGATCAGAACCTTCCGTTTGTTCAAAAATTTATTGTGGATTTAGTAAACTCTGTTGAACAGGAATTTGATAGACATATTAATATGTATAAATTATTGAACACCTAGTTATCTATACATTATCAATATAAATCAATCTCACATAAAAAAAGTACCAGAAAAATGGATCGATGGTAAATTCTAAAAAGCAAGAGATTCAAAGATCGAGAAACCGAATAGAATCATTATAAGAAGAATGCTTAAAGTGGTATATTTTATAGCTTTTCTGTAATACTGATATCTAAAATGAAAAGTTTTCACATTGGTATATAGCTCTCCAAGAGCCAACTTCTTTTGTTTCTTTTCGGAAGTATTTTCATAACTGTTTTTAAAAGAATTGAATGAGTCAAACTTTTTAACTGTATCACTTGGGTGATAAAAATACCTATCAAAATCTTCAATTTTAAACTGTTTTCGGCCTCTCTTCCATACATTACCAATTGACATTGATAAATAAATGAATGATAAGGCTATCAGCACAATACAAATTAAAAAAATAACTAATAAAACAATCTTTTCCCAGATCAATAATTGATTTTTAAACTCTACTATATTTTGGACGATAAAGATTAGTCCTGATATAACAATTGCGTTTATGCCAAATATTATTGATGCTCTTGATGATAGGTACTGTCGAAGTGTATCATATCTTTCTATATGCCACTTTATATCTTTCACGTTCAAAAGTATTAATAATGAATACTTCAATATTAATTGAATCTATTTTTAAAGTATCGACTTGAAGTGTATCAATAATTGAATTTTCTCTCTGGTTATTTAATGTATCTAATTCTCTAAAATACTCAATGCCATCACTCATTTTATTCAACTGACTGATCATAAGTCCACTAAGGATTAATAAAATAATGACTCCCACTATTATTGAAACAATATAAGGAACCATTGGAGTACTTCTTCTGATTATCAAATCCATTATAAGCTTATTAAGTTCACCAAAAAAACATAATAACCAACTGAATAACTGACAACTAAAGTATAATATATTTTTAAAAATATAAAGAAAATAATCTTTATTTCTAATTCACTCTCCTCAAAAACACGACCCTCTTATTAAACTCCCTTTTATTCTCCGATTTACCGGGGCGTTCGATGGTAGTGTATTCGAGGTTTTTGTATGTAACCTGCCAAACATGCTTTTTGCTGTCGGCTGCAAAGTAGAACCGGTCGCCCGGATCCAGTTCATTAAACAGGTATACTTTATTGGGTTGCTTCATATGGTAGATTAGTTGGTTAAAACTCCTTGTTTAGGTTGGGCTTCCAGAGGTACTTTGTTTGGATCATCATCATCTTCCACTTCAAAACTGATATCGTCAGTAAGCTCAACAAAATCATCGCGCCTAAAAACAAACGGGCGAGCCACACACTTTACATCCACTCGTACTTTTTCGGGTTTTCCGGCCTGGGGATAAATGGTTTCAATCTTAGGATAGGTATAACGCTTGGGTACCTTTTTACCATCTTTATTCTGGTAGTTATCAACTCCCATGTTTTCGCGAAGTACTATCTCTACATAATTGGCATCGTATCTGTTATTACAAAGCTCCTTCACAATATCATTTACACTCATCATTATTACCTTGTCGCCAAACTCGAGAAACATGGTTTTTAATCTGCTCCGTATCATTTTCTCAACCTGAGGTCGGCTATGCTTACGAACACGCATCAATGCTTCTGTTTCGATCTGCTTTGGCTCGAACCACATACGGCTTTTGTTTTCGGTGCTTATCGTGCGGGTATTCAAAAAGTTTAAGAAAGCAGGAATCTCATCCACCAAATCTTCCATCAAACGAGGATCCAACTTTTCCTGGGGTATGCGTGGCACCTTTCGCACCCAATAACGAATATCTTCTTCGGTGGCATATATAAAATTCTCTTCGTTGTTACTTATTAGAATGAATTTGCCAAAGAAGTCAATCTCCTCCCCGTCCTTTTGCATCATACGAAGTGTGATTTTTCGTGCAGTACTTAACATCTTGATTCGCTCAACCGTACTCTTCTTTTCGATAAAAGCCTCGTCGCATGCTATGATCTGTTTTGTGGCCCAGGCACCGTTAAAACTATCGTTTAATTCGGCATTACCCACAATGGCCATGTTAGCGGCAAATATCTCTTTAAGCCAATATGCAAAGGTTGATTTACCGGTACTGTTTTCTTTACTTACCAAACACAGAATAGGCAGTATTTGAGTCGGATGCTGAAACAATAACTGCACGTAGTCAAGTCCTAGTTCGTAATGCTCCTGAAAAATGTGCTTTATAAAAGCAAACGTTTTGGGGCATTCTCCCTCTTCGGGCGACCAGGCAAACGGATGGAACACATTAAAACAATTATGAATTACAGGCTGATAACTAACGTTATTCGGCACATTACAAAAGGCCTTGTATTTGTCAATGTGCTTAAGAAAATCCTTTCCATGATCTTCTCTGATGGTTTCTTTACTTCGCTTATGGAAATACTTTTCTAACTGTTCGTTCTGGTTAGGTATTTCAACATACTCGTAATACACATCACCCACCCTAAAATAGTTTTTGGCTTCTTTGGGTTGGATAATCTCAACCAGATTTTTTTCGTAATTGTATTTATACTTGGTACCATTAAAAACAAACTCACGCGATCCAATGATATCGGCATGTGTATTGTAAAATGTTTCGGCCTTACCAATGGCAAATAACTTGTAAATGGTATTGGGCGATCGGGTTATGTTTTTTCGTTCGAAAAAACGTCCCGGCTTTGAAAGAGAGCAAGCATCTTCGATAATCTCTTTTTCACTGCCCTTTAATTCAATTAGTAAATCGTCTAATCCTTTGGGATGATTCTCTATTTCGAAGCTTTTAATCATGCTCCAGTAAACACTTACATCATAATCTTTTAATAACTCAGCAAGGTTACGGGCCGAATTAAAGAAGGAAGCCGGACGTTTATATAAATCATTTCCTTTTTCTAAAGCCGTGGTGGATATATTCAAACAATCGCCATCGTAAATCATCACAACATTTTCGACATCACACTGACGAATGAGCTCCAGTACATCTTTGTACATTTGCTGTGTTTCCTTTTGCCTGTAATGACTGATGGATGAAAGTCCAACCACATCCAAACCATGCATTCCACCTTTAAAAGCTTTAAAATAACCTTCGGTTAAAAACAGTGTTTTAATCTTTTCCTTATCCTCGTATTTTTTAATGAGGTGTGGTGGAAAAAACGGAAACGTTCCGGCACCCTTTGGTATCCGGTATTTCATGATATCTACTCCCCCATCTTTTTGCTCAACTCTTTTTGGATGCTTTAACCTTGTGATGTACCAGTTTTGAGTTCGATTGTTAGCAATGGTTACCCTGGTTGGATCGGCATTCTTATCATGAATCTGGATGGTTTCCCTGTTGAGACCATAAACCAATATTCGAATATTGCCATCTTCATCTTCACTGAATATATTGGCATCGAACCAAATGGTTCGTTCATCATAATTAGAGCATAACCTAATTTTATTTTGCTCCTTTTTGACGCCCAATTCAAGACATACTCTTTGATGAAAAAACGATGGATATAATTGAAGTTTTTCGCCAGGAAAAACAACAGGTGTAAATGGTGTAAGTAGAGTCATTGTTAATAATTAAAGGTGAGCAATATGATAGTTGTAATCGTTAGTCTTTATCAGATTTATCAATCATCCTGATTCTATCATATACGGCTAACAGGTCTTCTTTAAAACGTGGGCATTGCTGGGCCGTTACACTTAGCATGGTAGCTATCTCGGAGTCAGATCCTTTAACAATGGCAGAGGCTTCATCATTGTTCTGAATCCAAATATATATATACCGGCCTTCATTTTACAACCTCCATTTCTCTGGCTGCTTCCTGAACTTTTTTAACCAGGTCGCCAATTTCGAGGTAATCTTTTGACCGAAGATTGATGAAGCGATGAACATTGGAGTCGTCGTTGTTTTTAAATAATCCGGTCATCGAATCGATGGTACGTTGGGGTAAAAAATTGGTAAATGAGTTTACTTCTTCGGGCGTGCCGATAACTTTTAATTTAAATGTTTTCATATTAAATATTTACTTGTATTTGTTTAACTTATGGCGATTGCAACGCCTAAAATCATAATGGTAACCAAAGCCAAAACCAATGTTGTAAACCAGGCTTTGGCATCCAATTCATTGTTTTGTTTCATTGCCTATTTATTTACTGTGAGCAATAGTTTCTCTTTACTATTTCGAACCATTTCCTCTACTACTTCATCGGTTATCAGTCTTTTATTTAGCTCATTGGCTAAATAATATTCGAGGCGACCACCTTTAGAGTTTTTGAAGTCTTCGATCAGGTAAACTGCATTGCATTGGCAAAGAATGGGTAAACAGATATCCATGGCAGCATGCCAGCTGGGGATATTGCGGGGCACATATTTCATTGGGTTACGTACTTCGAAACCTGCATTTAGCAATTTACGCTCAATGCGCTGAAACTTATCGAAAGCCGATTTATATACTTCGTCGGTTAAGTTAACAGAACCATTACCTACCCGGCCAATAATGTAAACCCGCCAACTCATGGTAAAATAACTTGAGCTTCAAAATCGAGCTGATTAAATTCACTTATCATACTTCGATGAGCCCGACTGTTGGCACCCGGAAGGATCTCCATTATCTTGTACTTTTTTCGCTGCCAAAACGAAGCCATTAATTCGTTTGATTTATACCCATAGGTATTAAGGAGATTTTCAATTTCGTCGACATGCCTGTACGCCAACGTTGCATTCATTTTGCTTTTGCCTTCGAGCATAACAGCCTTGCGCATGCGCACCGCCTTTTCGGTAAACTTTCGGGCTCGTTGATAAAACTTTTCCATAACATTAAAATTTGGTGTTGGGGAACACTTTTATAAAATTCCTTTAGACTGGATCCAAAGGCCAATTTCAATTCGGTTGTTAATACATAGCTTGTTGCGGATGCGCGACAAGTGAGTGCGGACTGTTGTAATCTCTATCTCTAATTCGTAAGCAATTTCCTTATCTTGTTTGCCCTGCCCTACTTTTATGGCAATTAAAAACTCCTGACGGCTAAGAGTACCATTGGGACCTTTAGGAGCTTTACAAACAATATCATAACCATTACAACATTTTAGTTTATCACACATAGGTGTGTCTGGCTTTAGCTTCCCATCTTTTAAGTCGGGTATATGATCAAAGGCTCCGGCATAGCGACAATCAACAAATTGCATTTCCATTTCGTCGGCATCGAACAGTTTAAATTCGGTGCGTAAACACTCAATGGTTTTTGGCTCGCTTAATAACTCGGCCTGAAAAGGCTCGCGTAATACCGGATGAAGATTGGTATAATCGCAAATACTGCCATTGGTAGCAACTTTTAAAACGCCTTCGAATTTGAATACCTCAATTGAATTATCGGTCAGGCCAGCAGGAAGGTTTTTCATAGAAAATGAATTAAAGTGATTCGATCTTTTTTAGCATGTCATTGTTTTTATGTACCTGCTCTTCAGCCAATCTTATGGCCTCGTCAATAATTTCCGGACTATTAATGGTTCCGATTAAAGCTTGGTAAACTGCAGATTCGCTTTTACCTGTGCGCTTTGCCAATATGCCTCTGTAATTGCGAGGCAACTTTGATTTGAGTTTTTTCAACGCCTGCTTTGTCATTAGTTCTAGGTCTTTTTTAGCTATGTTTATAATGTTATATTAGTGTTGTATTACTGTTGTAAAAGTCTATATTTTTTTGACATAGTCAAAATTTATTTGACTTTATTTTACTGTCATTTACATGAAAGAAGCGATAAGAGACAGATTTATAGAATATTGCGAGTCAAAAAATATTAGACAAATTGACTTGATCGAGAAAGGATTGGGCTCAAAACAAACCATTAATTTCATTTGGAATGGAAAGCAAAAGCCAACTTTAGAATTCTTATCTAGATTTCTTACATTCTATTCGGACATTAATGCTAGGTGGCTTTTAACAGGTGAAGAGGTTATGATATCATCTTCATTCACTAATGATAAAGAGGAGAGTTCTACTCTTCAGATGGTTACCAATGATGGTGAGCAAGTATGTATAAAATGTGCTCAAAAAGATGGAAAAATAAGCCTATTAGAAGAAGAATTAAAAAAGCTGGTAGATAGATTAGAAAAACAGTCGGAAGAGATGGGGAGGTTGAAGGAGAAATTAAAAGAATAAGAAAAGTATAGTAACCCTAAATCAGTTAATAGAAACATTAAATCCCTTAATTATGGACTTACAAGAAGCTATTAGACATCTAGACATTATTTATGGTGAAGGATTTGGACATGAAAATCCTGCATTAGTAATTGAGTACATGAAAGCTTATGGACTTAATAATCTTGAACATCAGTTAAAACCAGTAATGGATCATCTTACTCAATTTCTAAATCAAGATGACACATTGAAACAAGGGTTGAGAAATATTGAATATGCATTAAAAAGGTGATATAGTTGATCTAACCAAATAAACTTTTAACCAAAACGATAATGGCACACAATCTCTTTTTAAGTATGAATACGTTTAAAATAAAACGTAAAAATACCTCAAATTCAGAAACATATAAACTAAATGACTTTTTATCAATAGCTTATCCAGATATAAATGGCAATAAATTTACAGAAGGATTTGCTCAAGATTTAATAAACCTAATTGATAAAGAAAGGTTTGTTACTAAAGATAATACTCAAGGTGCAATGCTTGAGAAACAGAAAATTGATCCTAGCAATAGAACTCTTGATTTATTAATAGACGGTGGTACTACTGGATTAAGACAGTTTATTATTGACGAAGATGGACTAAAAAAGATTTCATCGGATAAGGATATCATTGGTCCCAAATGGTTTGCTAGAATTTGGTTTCCTGGAGGAAGTTCCGATACTGGTTATTTGTTTGCCCAACAGTATGGAGGTTCTAGTATCAAGAAGTTATGGCAAGATCTAATTATCGAGGGACTCAATAAATATGGTTTTACCACAGTTGGGAAAAGAGTTCATCCAACAACAACGGAAAAAAGGCTTAAAAAATTCTTAAAAGAATCAACTATTAAAGATGTTATTATTGTTAGCAAACAGAGTACACATCAAATTAGTGAAGCAGATGCCGTTAAAGCTACAATAAAACTTGGAAGAATTAGCAAGAAAAAAAATGAACCTTTAGAGTTGGCTGATATCCAAATAGCATTAGCAAATCATGGCTTTCATATTGAAAATAGAGAATATGATATTAATGCTACGTATGAAAATAAATACATTGATTATAAAGAAGAAAGAACGTCAAAATTAGATGCTAGTGGAGAAACAACGAATTTAATTCCAAGCATTAAAATATATCAGTCCTGTATTGACATAGACAATTACCCAATTTTTGAAAAGATGCAAGAATTTATAAATTCAGAAATGATTGAAATCCAGAAAGAAATATCTTAAATTCAGTTTCATGATTGAACTAAAAGATCTATTTGAAATCTATAGAGATGCTACAAAAAGTATAAGAAAAGATAGTGACGATAATCTTCGCGGAGGTATTTGGAATAATACACTTTTCATTCTATCATTTTATATTTTACCAATAGGAGCATCTATTGTTATCTGGTATAAGAATATTAAGCTTTCAGATTTAGAAACATTTATCGGAACGGGCATTGCGATATTTACTGGTCTATTCTTCTCATTATTATTAAGTGTTGGGGATAAGATTCGTAATGAAAAAAACAATTGCAACAGAGATAATAACAATTTTATCCGATATAAAAACAATATGCGACAGATATCAGATATTATTCAATACGTTGTTTTTCTGGGGATAGTGATTTTTATACTAATGTTAATTAATCTGGTATTTAAATGCAAAACTGTTCCGCTATATGAAAAGACATTTACTGCTATAGCCAGTTTTCTGCTTACTCAATTTCTTGTATGCTTATTCTACATGATTCAAAGGTTTAGACATGTAGTAAAAAATGAAATTGATAATATCCTGTAGATACAATAGAAATCATTAAAAAAAAGAGAAGTTTTCTGATATACAAAAGATACACTTTCCAACATACTAAAATTAAATTACATGGAGTAAGGGGATATTTCCCTGCAGCTCCACTTTGAAACTCTAACGCCACCCCCTTGAAGGGTGGTTTGTTGTTTCAGGACCTTGGATACAACAAAAGTATTATCAGGGTATAGTTATTTAAGCTCAATACTCTTCTAATATTGATAATCTAACGGCGACAGCGATCAGAATATAAATCATAAGGTATACAAAAATCCTCTCCTGCTCATTTCTGTTCTTTGCAAATAAAAAAACCACCCCAGATGGGGTGGTCAAATTACAAACCAAAAAGAATAGTTTACCACATAACTATTTACTCAGCATTATCTATTTTATTTAAAATCTTCACCACAAATTTGAAATTGATTTAATTTTCCAGTCGCACAAAAATAACTACTTATTAAGGAATTTAATCTTAGAATTGCATTCAAATGCAGCTCAAAAGCACATTCAATGAGATTAACCAATATCCCATACTTAATCCTATATTTCAATTGTTTACATGTATTAATAGTGGTATTAATAAGGTCATTAAAATACTCATAGCATAAAAACTAGGGCGATATTTTTAATAGCAGTACTAACACTGTGTTTCTCTTATTCTTCTCATCGCATCTTAATAATACTTTAGTCATACTAATGAGAATTATCAAGCTTTTCTCAATTAAATAAAAGTGATGACTTCACAAGTCAAAACATTAACATTAAAAATTAATGCTATGAAAAAAAACTACTTAGCGATTCTGCTATTAATGATTAGTACCCTTACAATAGGGCAAACAGTTGATTTGGTAAAAGATTATTATTCTTATGAAAACGGTTGGGGAATAACCCCTAATAAATTTATCAGCAACTCGCAAATGCTTGTATTCTCCGGAGCAGAAGCAGCGATTGATTTTCGAGGATTCTTAACAATGTCAAATGAACCTTTTGTTACAGATGGAACTGCAGATAACTTCACAATGTGTGATATCTATCCAGGTACAGATTATCAATCAAATCCCAATTATTATTTTGTATTAAATGATAATATATACTGTGTAGCTACAGATACAGAAGGCGAAAAAATGTTCAAGATTAATGATCTTACTGGAGCATTTGAAGTGGCTGCAACCTGGGTACCAAACAATAAACCTATTCTTATTACTGAATATGGAACAGAAAAAATAATCTTTGCAGGAACAAATCCCGATGATAATACTGATACTAATATGTATTTGCTTCAATGGGATGGTACTACTACATCTCCAACTATTAGAATAGCATCTCCAATTGTTGATGTAAGCATCACTAATAAAGTATATTTTTACGGTGGTGCTTCAAATCTGACTTTCCTATATGCTAAAGATCCTTCAAATACTGACGCCGGATATCAGTTTTGCGTTTATATAAAAACATTTAGGGGAGCTGCTGCAACTTATTATAATCTGGTTGAAGGGTATGACGACTATCTTGAAGATTTTACCAATGTTGGAGGTACTGTATACTTTAATGACAGAAATAATCTTGTCTGGAAGTTTGATATGGATACTGCCGAACCAGTGAATGTTACTTCAATTAATGATGTAATCGAAGAGAATACTAACCTGAAGTTATTAGGTGAATATAACGACAATTTAATTTTTGTAGCTTCTCCTTCTGGTAATGATCAAAGAAGATTGTATTCTTACGATCCTTCAACCGAAGCTATAACCGTTATATCAGATAAAGACCTTAGAGACATTAAAAATATTGAATTCTTAGATGGTATGTTATATTTTGTTGCCAATGAAAGGGTTTATGATGAAAATGGCAACTACGATTCTTCATTGAGCGGCGCGCGTATGTTTGTGTATGATGGTGCAACTGTTCAATCTGTTAGTGATGGTTATCTAGTTGATATGGAATTTACTCCATTTAACGGTAAAATGTATTTTAGCGGTCAGGATGACGATGGCGTTTTTGAAGCAGACGGCACAACTCCAGCCACCACTCACAGAGAAGTTTTCACTTATACTCCATCTACCACTTACTATATTACATTTGAAACAGCAGGAGGTACACATAGTAACATAGATCGTTTTAACAGTCTGTCGGAAACAATAGTTCTTACAGATGCTGCTAAAGAAGGATATACTACTTTTGATGGTTGGTATACTACTGCAGATTTCCAGGCTGGCACAGAAATTACTGAAATTGATCCAACAACGACTACTTCAGACATTACCATTTATGCTAAATACTCTGGCATAATAACCTATGATCTTACATTCGATGCATTAGGTGGTACCGATAATAATACCGTTAGTACCTATACTGTTGATGACGAAGTTACCTTAGTTAATCCAACACCTCCTACAGGTTATAAATTTTACAGATGGTATACTGAATATACAGAACCTAGTACTTACGGTGGAGCTTATTATACAACTTCTATTCCAGCTGGAACAACAGGCAATATGACCCTTTATGCCAAATATTTAACAGTAACCTATTACATTACTTATGAATTAAATGGTGGAGATAAAAATGGTTTATATTACAAAACCTCATATAAGATTACTGATACAGATATATCATTTAATGCACCAATAAAAGATGGTTATACTTTTGCTGGCTGGTATACAACATCAGATTTTCAGGTTGGTACCGAAACAACAGGTATAACTGCAGGATCATATGGTGACTTAACTGTATATGCAAAATGGGAAGTAGCAACAGCAATTGGAGATACAGAAACAGATACGATTATTGTTTCTCCAAACCCATCAAATGGTGTTGTAAATATTAGCGGATTAAAAGGTGAAGCAAACTACGAAATCTATAATCTGGCAGGAAATATAATTGAAAAAGGTATTGTAAATAATGCTCAGATCGATTATGATGTTCAGTCAGGTGTTTACTTATTAAAAGTTATCGAAGGCGAAAAATCAAGTATTGTAAAAATAATAGTTAGATAGATAGCTCATGTTCGTTTGAAAGGCTGCTCATAAGGGCAGCCTTTTTCATTTGAAGCCAGATTCATTAGCATTAGGGCATTCCTTACATCTCATAAAAAAGAAAGTTCTCTGCATCCAAACGTACGACCTACACAATTCATTTTACATCCTGCACAATAAATCTGAAAGAACTCTCTGTTCATTTTACCCACTGCACAATACTTTTTACAAAGCGTTCATTTTAATTTGCTGTCTCTACATTTCAATTTGAGCTCTTCAAGTACATTCTAAATGAAGTTAAATAAATCCTTCATTAGATTTTAATCCTTTCAGAGTTATTTTTTTTGATTTATAAGTAGAGCATTAATACCTTAATTAATTCTGGTTAAGATGCCTATAATTTTTAGTTGTAATTACTTTTTAAATCCAACTTATAGA
Organism: uncultured Carboxylicivirga sp.; assembly: GCF_963674565.1. Taxonomy (NCBI): domain Bacteria; kingdom Pseudomonadati; phylum Bacteroidota; class Bacteroidia; order Marinilabiliales; family Marinilabiliaceae; genus Carboxylicivirga; species uncultured Carboxylicivirga sp. The sequence goes on along the minus strand of NZ_OY771430.1, from coordinate 396,253 downwards.
ACCAACATCATAATAGTGAGCTCATTATCTGAAAGGCAAAATATTCATTTAATCCGTGATGTCCTCAACCATTAAAACAAAAAGAGCCACTCCGAAGAGCAGCCCTTTTCTGACCTACTTATTTATAAACCCCAAAATTTTATTCTTTAGCAATGCGACAATTTTCTATTACAAGTATATTATAAGCAAAACCAAGATATGGATGAGTTGATGGACCTGTAATCTGTGCCAGATAACCTTCACTAAAGACAATCTCCTGTTTTACCAGGTCAAATGTACCGATGGCTTCAGGATATCGTTTAATGGCATCCTTTCCTTCATTATTTACATACCAATCCCAACCAAAGAATGTCAGTTGAATTTCGATACCAAAATAAGGATCAATAACCCCTTTATAGTTTTGATCTGCTTCAAGAACCACTTCTCCAGTTTCTACATCAAATCGCATACGTATTTCCTGATTCACACCTAATAAACCTTTTACCAATAAACGATCGTCTCGACCTGCTACAGTATCTGGTCTGATCTCAACCGGAACATTATAAGGTGCTATCTGATTACCTTCAGTATCTTTTGCTATTGATTGCTCAACTGCAACAAAGTCAAAGCCTATTAAAGTTGCCAGTGGATGTTCATTATCACTAATATTAACGGTGTGTACCGTATTCGCATTATTTGCCATTCCGATACCAGCGTTGATTGTATTGCTTTTCAGAACAATATTGAATTTTTTATCACCATCACGTTCGTCATTATCAATAAGTCTGACTTTAATATTGGCATAATACTCTCCATCAAAAAACAATGTATGATTCGTATTTTCAATGGTGAAATCGACTCCTTCAATAGCCGGATTACTGAAACCTTCATTTTCAACATCAAAAGTCAATTCTCCTTTAGCCACACTTTTTGCCAGATATACAGGTATACGTAGTGTACGAATATCATTTTCCAGTTTTACAGACGAACTGGTCTCAAAGGCAAAAAAGGCATCATTATCATTAAATAACTGACTCTCTTCTTCTCCACAAGAGTTCATTAACAAAGCAGTAATGAACAGTGAAGCCATATAAATAAGTTTAATTTTCATAATTCTTCATTTTAATTGAAAGTCAAATGATTTCTACTCATCGTCATTTCAGCTATTCAGAAATTAATTACTATATCCATCGTTTTGAACCATGTTATCATTGGCAAACATTTCGTCCTGAGGAATAGGAAATACAAAATGATAATCTCCGGCTGGTAAATAGGATGGTTTTGTTTCTGAATCCTCCGGTAATCTTTCAACTGGCAGATTCCATCTTCTTAAATCATAAAAACGATGCCCTTCGTAAGCCAATTCGCGTCTCCGCTCTTCCTGCAATACTTTCATTGCAAGTGTTTTGGTGGACATATCTACATCAGCTGGATCTGTAATTCTGTTTTGACGTAAAGTTGTTATTTCAGTTTTGGCATTATCCAGCTTATCTAATTCAACATAAGCTTCAGCCTTAATAAGAATCATTTCTGATACCCTAAACATTTTTAAATCAACAACATTTGGAAGGTCTCCTGGTCGTCCATCATGCTTAACAACTATATCTTTACCGTTTTCGTTAGTTCCGAAAAATGCTTGTTTTCGAACATCATCTTCATCATATATATCCATCAAGCCAAATGACGGATGAAAATAAATATCACCATTTGCAGAAGAAGTATAAAAATCCCCCATTTTATAATTCTCTCTTTTGAGACGAAACATCACTTCCACATCTTTCTCAACATAATCATCCCATACATTTGCATACTCACCAATATTGGCAAGACGAAAACCTCCTTCGCCTATAGCACTCTCAGCAGCATTAATCGCCATATTCCAATCTCTCATGTAGAGCGCAACACGTGCTTTTAAAGCATATGCAGCTGACTTTGTTATCCAGTAATTCCCTCCCGGAGAGTTTTGAATCGGATTATCATCGGAATATTGATTCAAAGATGGGATTGCATCATCAATATCCTTCAAAATATACTCATAGCTTTGCTTTTGAGATAAGCGACTTGGCTGTACTATTTCTGAAACAAAAACATAAGGTACGCCCAAAGATTCAGGCTCATAGTTTGAACAGTAAAACCTTACAGATTCAAAGCTGGAAAGTGCTCTTAAGAATTTACATTCGGCCACAACCCTTTTCACAACTTCTTCTTCCGGATTAAATTTTTCTGCCTCAGCTATTAATCGGTTGGCAGCGTCAATAATGTGAGCACTTCCATACCAAACACCACTTATATCAGAGCTTGCTGCATTGTAAGTCCAGTCATGAACAGCAACACCTTGCCCCCTGTTGGAATTTGAAAACCTCAAATCGTCACTTGCCCGATCACTATTGGCAATAATAGCATGACCACCATATTGAGACATTATACCAGCCAACCCACTGTTCAAATCATCAATATTTGTAAAAGCCTTATCGTTATCAATCTCATCGATTGGCTCAAATGTAAGATCACATGCTCCTGCAAAAAGCATTATTCCTAATAAGTAAACTAAAATATTTATGTTTTTCATTGCTGCTTCTCTTTAAAATGTAAGATCCAAACCAACTGAAAATACTCTTGGTGTAGGATATTCATATGTGGCGATATTGTTGCTGTCTTCCGGATCAAAACCTGTCCATTTAGTCCATGTAAGCAGGTTCTGAGCTTGAGCATACACACGTAATGAATTTATGAATCCTGACTTCTTCAACAAGGTGGGTGGCAGATTATAAGCCAGCACCAAATTTCTCAATCGGATATAAGAGGCATCTTCAAGATCCTTGGATGAAAACTGACGAGGAGAATGTACCCCTTGTATTTCTGTTACATCACCCGGCTGACGCCATATATCCAGCATGGCAGTTGACATATTATACTGTGCAAAATCCGGATTTTCCTGGAAATAAGTTTGGTTATTAAATCGTGTTACACCCTGGGCAAATGTAAATTGTGTACTTAGTTCTATTCCTTTGTAGCTTACGCTCGTGTTAAAACCACCTGTAAACGGAGCATGATAAGTTCCAAATTCAGCTACGTTATCATCCTGACTGTAGTTTTCTGTTATTTGTCCCTCTTTTGTATAATACAATGCGTTACCGTTAGCAGGGTTAACACCTGCCCATTTAACAATGTAATGTGAACCTAATGGCAGACCTTCGCGAATGATTGAAGTTCCTTGTTCGAACTCATTCACCTGCCCCAGATCCAGAATCTCATTATCGTTATAAGATAAATTGGTTCCGATTGTCCATTTAAATCCTTTACTTCTTATCAGATCATAGTTCACCAATAATTCAACACCCCTGTTTCGCATTTTACCGGCATTGGTTTGTTTACTATCACCTGGAATACCTGAGTATGAAGAGTAGGTTTGAACAATAAATAAGTCGGCCGTAATGTTATTGTAGACATCAAAGCCCCCACTCAATCTGTTTTCAAAAAGATTATAATCAAAACCAGCATTAAACTTATGTGCTATCTCCCACTTTAGTGAAGGGTCACCTGAACGACTTAAAACATATCCTCCTTTATCATCATATGTTGAATGCCCCCATGTTGTGTAAGTTTCGTAATCAGATATACCGGATTGATTACCCGTTGTACCATAACTTATTCTGAACTTTAAGTTATCAACCCATGGGTATGCAGACATAAAGCTTTCGCGGGTAATATCCCAGGTTAATCCAAATGAATAAAGAATCGCATACTGATATTCGGATCCAAATACTGAAGATCCATCTCTACGTAAGCTACCACTGAAGGTATATTTGTCATCAAAGGTATAATTTGCCAAAGTGAAGAGCGAGAACATACCCTTTTCTGATTCACTTCCTCCAAATAAAGCGATAAAGCCATTGGTGTCATTACCGGGAGTCATTGCTGCCATTGAGTTAGGCAATTTTTCTTCCAGTCCGTAACCTGTTGCATTAAAACCATTCACCTTGCGGGTGTTATACTCACTACCTATAACGGCAGAAATCAAATGACGTTCTGCAACCTGTTTTTTATAATCCAGTGTATTGGTGAATGTAGCCTCAATTCTTCGACCAAAATACTTCGATTGCGATCCTTTCATCGCAGGATCAATCAATCCTTTCTCAAGATAAATATCGTATAAATCTCTGGAAGATTGAGCTTCAGGACTAACCCACCTATCCGTTAAAGTTTGTCTGTAATCCAGTCCGTATTGCGTTTTAGCTGTTAATCCTGAAAGTATTTCCCAGGTTAGGTTCATCGCCCCAACAAACTTAATTTCTTCAATATTATAGGTTGAATACTTTGTTTGATCAAGTTGGTTTGAACCAACATTACCATATTCACTAAACATTTTATTCTGATCATCTGTCAGATAAGGATTATTAAAAATATATTTTCCTGAGTTAAAGCTTCCATCCTCTGAATATGGTGTTTCCCATGGATTGGCCAGATAGACAGCTGCAAATGGATTCATAAGAGCAACAGCACCTTCACTCTCAATTCTGTTAATATCTGATAAACCAATACTGGTATTCATTCCAAATTTAACTTTCTCCGAAATGCTATGATCAAGGTTAATTCGTCCGGTATACCTATCCAGGTCTGATCTATCGGCCAAGCCCTCCTGCTTATAATTCTGGATAGCTACATAGAAGTTGGTTTTTTCGCTACCACCTGAGAAGTTTACTTCATTACTAACTGTTTTTCCAACTCTGAAAAACATACTTTCCCAATCAGTATCGATACTTCTTAATCGGGCTAATTCGGCATCCTGATAAGCTCTTGCTTCAGATGACATCGTTGCATATGCAGGATTATTAACACTCAGTTCCCAACCTGGTCCTGCCATTGCAACCTCTTCAAACCACAGTTTTTGTGCAGTATTCATCATTTCAAATTTCTCCTGTGATTTAACCGAGAATCCTGTTTGATGTCGTACATTCACTGTTGTCTTTCCTTCTTTACCCCGCTTAGTGGTAATTAATATAACACCAGCCGAAGCTCTGGAACCGTAAATTGCCGTTGAGGAAGCATCTTTCAATACACTTATCGTTTCAAAATCATTGGCATTCAAACTGGCAAAGGCACCGGCCTCAATGGGTACTCCATCCACTACATAAAGTGGTTCATTTGAAGCTGTTATTGAACCATTTCCTCGAATCCTTACTTTTGTATTACCTGAACCTGGCTGTCCTGAACCTGTAGAAATAGTCAAACCTGTTGTTTTTCCCTGTAACATCTGGTCAAATGTTGCTACCGGTACCTGCTCCAGATCCTTGGCTGTTACTACAGAAATAGCTCCTTTTAATCCGGGTGCACCTTTACTTCCATAAGCAGTAACAACTACTTCTTCCATTCCAATTGATTCTGTTTTAAGAGCTATATTGATAACAGTTTGACCGGTAAGAGCCACCTCTTCTGTCTTCATACCGACAAAGGAAAATACTAACGTTTCAGCTTCTGCAGGAACATCAAGGCTATAAACACCATCAAACGAAGTTATGGTACCCGTAGTCGTTCCTTTTACCATCACAGTTGCTCCGGGTATAGGAGAACCATCTGTGGCATCAGTTATTGTTCCTGTAATTGTTTTGGTTTGGGCATTAATTATTCCCACTCCAATCATAAACATTAACAATAACGTCTGTATTACACGTTTCATAGAAATGATTTTAATTATTGAATTTTTTAATTCTTTTTGAAGACTGACTCTATTTTAACCTTGAAATAATTGCCTGAGGCATCCGTTTAAGCTTCCGGCAAATAAAAAACGGACACCTCAGCAATTATTAATTTATTTATTTTCAAATATTTGACAGTTGTTAATAGGCTTATTGCTTAATTATTTTCTTCGTATATGTTTTTTCTTCTGAAATAACCTCAAGCATATAAAAACCCTTGGCCAAATTAGAGATATCAAGACTATACGGAGCGGATGAATCAACCATCATAACATCTTTTATAATCACCTCAGCTGAAGCATTTAACAAGCGAATAATAACTTCACCTTCCTGATTGTTATCCCAATTAATTTGGATAAAATCAGTTGCCGGATTAGGATAAACTTTTATTCCAGGCATCTCATTATCATCAATTGCAGTTCGATGAATCACATTAATGGTGAACGATCCTTCTACTTTAGCACCATATTGGTCGCGCCCTGACACTTTAATTAGTGAAGATCCAATCATAACAGGTTTAAGTATTGCCCTGTCGTTATTAAATAATAGTTCCAGTACATTTTCATCTTCCACCTCAATTGAATAGGTCATCACATCGTTATCCACATCGGTAATTAAATCAGTGAATACCAATTCAAAATCACCATGTTCCCATACAACTGTTGTATCACTCACTGCATTTGTTAATTCAGGTGACCAATTAACATTAATAACCTGAACCTCGAAAGGCTGACTTCGTTCCACACCATGTTCATCCTTGGAAATTATCTGGAAAGAATGAACACCTTGAGAGTTATAATCCGGACTAATATTTACAATCACCTCTGATGTATTATTTGTAAAAGTGATCCAGTCGACATCACTTACAAACTCATTTGTGAATGTGTCTCCCTCATTATCATGCACTGAAAATTTTAAAGTGCTTGTCTGATTCTCTTCAACTTTCTGATTGCCTGCTATCAACTCTACAAACGGAGCTTCATTCATCAAGAGATTAACATCCACTATCATGGTATCATTCAATGGATCGTTGTTGAAAATCATCAGTTGAGCATTATTTCTAACCTCCTGGGCATAGGATGCTGCGAAATTTAATTTCACAGTTGACTGTCCACCAACCGATGTTGTTCCATTCATTTCAGTTTGATCAATGCTTAACCAGGTTCTTTGCTCATATGTCATCTCATGAGCCTTTACCATAAATACCATGTTCTGAAATCCGTTCTGGGTATACATATCAAACCAGTCACCCTGATAGTTGAAGAAGAATCGATCCGACTCAATATTCTCCAGCTCGCTAAATACAACTCCTTGAGGTTTTGATACTCCTAGAGGGTAAGTAACTATCACATAGAAGTTCTCATTCGGATAGATAAACACCGGTTCATTCAGCTCAACAGTGACAAATTCGCCCTTATCCGGATCGGCATTATCAAAGGCTAAGCTTATCTGTCCTTTACCAACTGTTATAGCATCGCTGATATTATTTCCACCTGCCCTTATCTCAACACTTATAACACCATTTAAAACCGATTCGCGTATGTAGAAGGTTTCGATGTGTGATAATAAAAATCCTTCAGATGGTGCCTGAAACCTGGTTCCTGATATAAAAGCCAGTCCTGCACCGAAACCAATGTTATTATTTTTTGAAGTGGCATCGGTATAGCTAACTGTGCGGTTATAATTATCAGCTGTAGTTGATTTAAGTCGAATATCACCTGTTGAAGCAATTCCCTGATTCAACGGAACTGTACTTGAAGTTATATTCATTGGTGAAGTTAATGATGTAATATCAATCTCTTTACCCCGATTGAAAACCAGGCCAATATTCCACTCTAATAAACCTGATCCGTTAACATTTCCAATCACTAAATCTCTTGAAGTGGTATAGGTATCGATGTCGGCATTAACCGTAATCACTTCGTCACCAACTGTAATTGCAGGAGGCATTTTACTCTCAATTGTCAGAGTAGAAACAAGTGCTTCTGATAAATCAGTATCGATCAGTTTTAAGGTAGTTGTCGACTGACCTGCTGTGGCTGGGGTGTATTGTAATACCATGGTCCATTCGTCTCCAGGAGCCAGCTCTGTTCCATCAGCCACTAAAACCGTTTCACGACCAATGTTGAAGTAAACTTCCTTACCAACAAACTCATTCAAAGGAATTAGTCCTTCCTCAACCACTACCCAACCAAATCGGTTATATACTGGTGCATGTTTATAGCTTACAGTCAGTTCTGGGTTGGCTGTCATTTGACCACTACTTAAATAAACTGTCTTTGTTCCTTTATTTCGAATGGTAAATTCACGTTCATAAGTCTCGCCTTCAACGTACCAAACCTGACCGACATTATTTCCTATCACTTCAATTTCAGGAGTGCCATTAACAGTTAATTCCATAGGGATTAACACATCAGATTCACCAACTGTATTGTTAATCACTCTTAGATGAGATGAATAAATACCATCGTATAATTCAGTGGCATCCAAAACTAAATCCACAACGGTTGATGATTGTGGAGCCAGTTTTTGCTTCACAACCGGAGATACAGTATATGACATTTTTACATTTTCACTCGGCATATAGTCGTACCACATCAACACTCCTTCTTCTTCATTTGGATGCTCAACACCAATAACAGTTGCTATACTAGGATTATCCAGATTACGATAGTTGAAATCAATGCGACCATTATCATGAATGATTAACTGGAAACTGTATTCCAGACGGCCACCTGCTACCGGATAAAAATCTTCCCATGAGACGATAACACGATCATCTTCTTCCTGATAATAAACACCCTGCTTTTGTGAGCGCGAATAGTAATACGGTACATGAAAGGCTGCCATTGGAGAAATAGCTCCCGGAATATTGTCTACATTAGGAACCATCACAGGTCGAGCTGACCAATGTTCAATTTGGGGCTCAATAAATGATACCCAACCCATTAAACCTATGTATAAGGTATCGTATTGAGCCCCGTAATATGGGTATTGGTTTTTCAGTGGCAAGGTAAAATACGCAAGATCATCATCCAGAAATCTTGATTCCAAATTAGTATTTGCAGCAGATTCTGTAATATCAGTCCATCCTGCACCATCTCCTTTTACAAAAACATAATCAAAATCTTTGACCTCGGTCGGGTTTGCTACTGACGATTCCTTCAGGTAATACCAGTTCGTTGGAACCACAGCATATTCAAGTTCACCGTCTCCATCATTATAGACTGTTATCTGCGTATCAAACAATTCTCCAGAATTCAGGGTATGAGAAATACCTGTCTCAGGAGTAACACGTATAATCGGATTTTCAATTATATTTCCTCTTAAACTAATATCAAAGGTTACTCCTGTCTCATCTGTAATAGTCATTACATCCTCAATCACTCCGAAAGCCGTTTCTGACTGAATACCAGAATTTATTTTAACAGGAATATGCAGTGACTGACGAGCCTTAACCACCAGTGGTACTTCAGCCGATTTAGTTGTAGTGAATTTATCTGCAGTGGACATTGCAATATTCGTTACACTTATATCAGCAGTTCCTGAGTTAGTTAGCAAAGCAATCATCTCAACGTCATCAGTTTTCATCACATCACCAAAATCAAGAACAGTCTTATCAGCCGTTAAAACAGCTGTACCGCCGGCTACGAAACTGGCATTAACCGTATATTTGGCCATTGGTGTATTCGGATCGTTACTAACGATAGCAAGTCTCTCATAAATTGAATCCTGAAGTACACCTGCGGTATTAAACTCAACTTCCAAATCAACTGATTCACCTGGTTGAACCGTACCTGAAGGGTTGGTCACATTAGCTATCATATTTTCACCAGGATGATAGAAATGAAAGTAATCGTGATATGAATTAGATGTTGTTCCTTTTGAGAAAAGCACTGGATAATCACTATTATGAATTAAGGATACATCCTGGTTTTCCTTATCTACAATGGCGATAAGGTAAGATGCCAAATAAACAGATTTATAAAACAATACATCCACATCGCCACTGGCATGCAACACAATCTGCATATCAACACCCACGCTGGTGCCACCAAATTTTATGTTTTTATAGAACACTCGGAACATACCATCTTCCTGAAGATAATAGATGGCTGAATTATCCGAGTATTCCGGACGCATCATGGTTGCTGTAATCATATCGAAATCGCGCAACCACTGGGGATTACTTATAGATGATCCTGAAACATAATCCAGATTCTTATTGCCATCTTCATCAAAAACCAGCGCACCTTGTTCGTTAATCCATACCTTATTGTAAAAACGATCACGAAATGGGAATGAGAATCCGATTTCGGTCTCAATGGCATAGTCCGGACCACGTAACTGATCATCGATACGTGTGCCTGTGCTGCTGATATCAACCCAGTTATGAGCTGCTATTTTATCTGCAGTTGTTGAACCGTCCGGATGTTGGTCTGTTAGCACATAATCATAGGTATATCCGAAGTTATTGGTTGGCTTGGCCAAACCTTCTACTTCATAGTCAGGAGCAAACTTAGGCACCTTGTAGTGTAAGGGGTATTTACCGTTGTTCGAAATGGTAAAGATACGGTTAGCTATTGCATCGCCAACCGTCAGATCTCCCTCAATGGTTACCTCATCTGTTCCTGAAGCTGAATCAGATACAACAATTTCAGCTGGGATTACTGCCACACCATGAACCGAAAACTGATACGAATATCCCTGATCGTTTATCAGGCTGATAGTGGCGTTGAACACACCTTCAGCTGCAGGTGAAAAAGTAACTCGCACCCACCCTTCGGAAAGTGCCGGTATGTTTTCTCCACTTACTACCTGGTTGGCAATAAACACATCGGGTAATGAAGAAGTATATCCGTTTTTGAGCAACTGGTATCCTCTCAATCCCTCGTTGGCAATCTGGATATCCAAAGTTTTATTCGCTCCAACAAAGATATTACCAAAATCAACGGTCTTTACTGAATTTAGCTTTGGTTCGTGACCAGTAACATTAAATTTCACTTTGCCTCTGGCGATTCTATTCTTAGGATCGTTAGAACGAATCACTATATTTTCCTCATAATAACCATCAATCAGGTTGGTGGCATCAATATTTAAAGAAAGATCCTGTGATTCGCCTGTTTTAAGTGAACCTTCTTCTGGAGCAATGGTCATATAGTTACCCAAATCGTTAATTGTACTTTGCATCACCCACGACCATACATACTTTTCCTGATTGATGACCGACTGTAACGGTTCCCACGAAGCCCCTCCGTTGAAACTCATAAAACAACGTTCGGAATACTCCTCTGAGGTTTCTTCTGCTATACCTAATGGATACAGGTTACCTGAAGGTATATGAACCACTGTCCAGTAAACCTCGCCTTTATCAAAATGTATCTGCTCTTCGAGCTGCACATAATGAGAAGTCCAGTAAGCTGTTTTTGTAGTGTAATTCTGAGCAGAAATTAATTCCGCTTCTCTCAGAACCGGTCCTTTCCAGATTTCAACTACGATGGGCCCCGTTTTAGGATCCACTTTCAGGCTTAACCACATATGAGTTAGATTAAACCCTTCTTCTGCATCAACTTTATAGTAGGTTGCTGCAGAATTGGTGATTGTGGTATCGTTTTCGCCAATTATCTTAGTCGCATTGGTTGAATACTCCACATAGCGCATCCGTTCATCAATAGACTCATAAAAAGGAGCAGCCACTTTTCCGTCAACTATTATACCATCAGAACCTACTCCAGTCAGAACCGGATCAGGATTGAAAGAAGGATAAACCGGCGCTGAGAAATTAAAAGGAATCAGATCCAGACTGTCAAGGCCAATGTGTGCATACCAGTTTAATATTCCTTCGCCTGTATTGCTAAAACTAAAAATATCGGTTGCTGCTGCATTTTGTTTAACGTCTATATCCAATAACACCTCATCACCCATTACAATTTCAGGTCCATTATTGGTTCTTGCCGTTAACACCTCCGATAGTTCAGAACCGTTTCCCCACCGGTCAAATGCCTTAATGGCAAAATAATAATCGGTTTGAGCATCAAGGTTGTTTATGCTATATGTAATTTCATCTCCTACATTGCTAAAAAATGAATTGACTACTACTGAACCGGCTGTTTGTAGGTTAGCCTCTGTAAAAGGCTCCTTGCTCCAGTAAAGATTATAACTTACAGCCTTTCCATCATCAGCATCTTCCACCACACTCCAGAAAAGTGTTGCAAAATCCTGTGCTGTTTCAACGGTCAGGTCATTAACCCGGTTTGGTACCACTGATGCATCGCCCGATTGAAGAGCCATGAAAGCATCAATATAACCATTACCTAATTTACCTTTGGTGAATTCTTCTGTCTGATGACTCTCCACGTCATGAACTGAGGTTAATAAGTGCTGTTTTAGTTGATCTGCCGTAAAATCAGGGCCTTTAAATTTAGAAACCACCAAAGCTGCAATACCGGATACATGCGGACAAGCCATAGAAGTTCCCTGCAAATAAGCATAACCAGCATCACGGTAAGTACTCATAATCCCGGCTTCCTTGCCTAATGAGGTATTTCCTCCTGGCGCACAAATATCAACCCAATCGCCATACACTGAATAGGGTGCTCTTTTAAAATCAGGACCAATAGAAGCCACTGCAATACACGGTTCATAAGCAGCTGGATAAATATTCAGTTCATAACCTAGGTTACCGGCGGCAAAAACAGACACTCCACCTTTCATTGGGCTACCGGCATATGAACCTGCATTAGCATGGAAATAATCCAGGGCTTCCAGCACAACAGGATCATAAACATCATTACCACTCCAACCCCATGAGTTCTGACCAATAACGGCTCCCATGTCGGCCGCATAAATAATTGCTTCAGCATAACCACCAGCTGCACCATCTTCAGTAAAGATTTGGCACGACATAAGTTTAACTCCTGGTTCACTACCGTTACCACCTGCAATACCTGCAACACCGCTACCATTGTTACTAACCGCACCAACTGTACCGGCTACGTGTGTTCCATGATAATGCGTTACAAGTTCACTTTGCTTCAAACAAAAGTTATAGCCATGAATATCATCAACAAATCCGTTACCATCATCATCAATACCCTCAATTCCATTCAATTCAGCCTCATTTGTCCACAAAGCATCTTTTAAGTCGGGATGATCTGTTTGAATACCCCCATCTATAATAGCAACAATAACATCGGGCGATCCGGTTTCTATCTCCCAGGCTTTGGCCAGATTAATGTCAGCTCCTTGCTCAGCCCACGATGCTGATCCATCATTATTGTAATGCCACTGGTTGCCCAAAAAAGGGTCATTAAATGCAGACACACTGCTTTCGGATACACTTGAACTAACAACCTCGCTTTCGATTAATTTAACTTGTGGTATCACAGAAGCAACAGAAACTTCGGAAAGCTGAGCATATTGTTTTGCCACTTCTGAAGGATCCAGGTTAGGATCAAATTCAATTTCGTACCACAAATGAAGTCCGCTCTCCTGGTGTCGCTGTTCAAACTTTGGAGAATAGCGAAAAACCCTATTCATTTGAACTGCCGAAACCTGACTTGAAACAGCATCAAATGCAACAATACCAGTTTCAACTCCATTTTTGGTAGTTTTTATACTTTTAAGATTAGCTTGTAGAGTCGAATTCAATTTAACGCGAATAGCACCTTTCATTTTTCCGTCTACAAATTCCTGTGCCAACAATCCACCAGCAATACTTAAGCTCAGTGCGATAGTTATTAGAATGCGTTGTATATATGTAAATTTCATTTGATTTGTTTAATTTTCAGTTACAGTTTCTACACCTGACATAACCTTGATTCAAATAGGCGTTGTCAATTCTGTTCAAAACCTTCAATGATAGTTTAAGGCTTTATTCATCTGAATTTATTGGCAAAACAAATTCTCTATTTAGATCTTGTAAGTGCCAATAAAACCTATCGTGTTACTCAATTACAATATCCTGCATATACAGACTATAGTTATCTGAGGCGTCCAATACTTTAAATGTTATTTGGTACTCACCGTATTTGATATCATAAGGGATTGGAGTAAAAATCTGCTGACCTTTAACTGTCATTTCGCTTCCCGATAATGGAATTTTATACAACTCAGGATCCCAATCTAAATCAAATCCATTTGTCGATTTTAGAGATACAATGGTCACCTGACATTCTTTTAGCTCCACATCATCAGTAAATATTCCATTAATTACAATTGATGACATTGGATAAAAAACATTGTTATCGCGATCTAATGTTATTATTGCAGTTGGTTTGGTAAGATCAATCGCTTCATCATCTTTACCACAAGCAGTTAACAAAATTGAGGCAAGCAGGATGACATTAAAATATTTAGCTAATCTTTTCATGACGGTTATTTTTAAATACATCTAAGCGAAAGCCTTTTTTAACTCTCGCTTAGATACTATATGAGTTTATTGTTTTATGATTTTTTGTGAATAGGTTTCTTCACCTGAAATAACTTCTACAATGTATATTCCTTCAGGCAGTTGAGAAACATTTAACGAATGTACCCCTGAGCTAACTTTAATATTCTCGGACTGAATGATAGTACCATCGATGTTTAACAGCCTAATTAAAGTATTCTCAGATAGATTACTGTTCCACTCAATGTTAAGTAAATCAGTAACAGGATTTGGATAAATTTCCAGACCTCCATTTTCAATTTCTGTTAGACCTGTTCTGTTTAATACAGTTATACTAAATGTACCAGAAAGTCTGGCTCCATTTTCATCTGTAGCCGATACGGTAAGATTAACAACTCCAATGTTTAATGGAGTAAGAATAACGCCCTCATCACCTGTAAACAGATCTATTATATCTTCTTTATCCAACGTAACTTTATAATTTACCTGGTCAGGATCAAGATCTTTAATCCATTCGTCGAAACGTATTTCAGTAGCTCCATATTCCAGAACCATGATAGTATCATTTAAACTACCATTTGTAAATACTGGCGTACGGTTTACATTAACCACCTCAACACTTGTTATATAACTCGATTCTTCATTGTGCTCATCGATACCAATCAATTGGAGATCATATATACCTTGTGCAAAATAATCCGGTGTAAGAGTTATTTCCACAATACCATTTTCATCCTTGGTAATTTGTGCCCAATCAAGCTCATTGGCCAATTCAACGCTATAGTTGTCTCCCTCAAAATCTTTAACCTCGTATTGAAGAATTGTAGTATCATTTTCTTCAACCATAGTAAGGCCTTGTTTTAAACTAAACTGAGGTCCTTTATTCATCAACAAATAAAGACTTACAGACAACTCCGTATTAAGCGGATCGTTTGTATAGATTGTTAATTCAGCTGTATTATCATACTCCTGAACATTAGCAGCATTGAAATTAAGCGGAATATCAAATGACTCTCCTTTAGCTATGCTACCGGATAGATTTGAAATTGATACCCAGGTCTTTTCCTCAAATACTTCTTCATGTGCTTTTACCAGGAAGGCATTATCATAGAATTGTGCACTAGCATAAATATCGAACCATTCACCATCATACTGGTAATAATAGCGATCAGCCTGCGCTTCTGTATAATCATTTACAATTCCCTGAGCATTGCTCACACCTAAAGGATAGTAAATAACCACATAAAAATCTTCCGACGGGTAAAGATAAGTTGCTTGATCTAACGGAATAGTAAAGAATTTACCAATATCTCCATACGATTCTTCGGCATAAGTCAATGATCCTTTAGCTACTACACTGGCATTTTCAATTGAACCTCCTGCTAATATTTCAACATATAATGTCCCTTCCAATTGATTTTCATATCTGAACCAGGTATCAATATGAGATAGTGTAAATCCCTCCTCCGGAACTGTAAATTTCGTTGCTGAGATAAAGGCTTTATCAAAACCAAATCCTAACCAATTATCAACAGTATTTCTTGTATTATGCTCTAATGTTCGATTATAAGCCTGTGCTGATTTCAGATTCAATTCTGTAGCTTCAGACTTGCCAGTATTGGTTTCAGACTTCAGCACATCAGAGCTGGTTTTCGAACCGGTTTCATAAACAGTTTCAGGAACATTCGCTCCTCTCTTAAATGTCAGTTTGGCCGTCCAGTCTAAATCACTGTTTCCATTAACATTACCTAAATTCAACTGCCTTGTTTCTGTATGCGCCGAACTTTCTGCCATAACCACAACATCGTTGCCTATAGTTGCCACAGGAGGTAACTCACTGATCAGGTTGGCAGTCCAGGTCAGAACAGGTAGGCCATTTATATCATTTATTACTGTTGTTGCAGCAGATGAACCTTGTTGTTGTGGTGAATATGTAACAAAGCAAATCCATTCAACACCAGGTTCCATTTTCATACCATCGGCAATAACAATAAGATCTCCGAAGAACGGTTTTATTGTTACCTGAGAGCCAACAAAATCATCAATAAGTACATAACCTTCTTTGTAAGCATTTGGTCCGGAACCACCGGCAGGATAGTAAAACTCAACTTTAATATCACTGCTTGCTGTTGTTGATGAGCCGGATAACTCAATGGCTTTGGTTCCGTTATTTCTGATCCTGAATTTCTGGGTATAAACTGAATCTGCAACATACCATACCTTGTCATTAATATTATCTGCTACTATTTCAGCCTGACCATTAACTGTCAGATCGAATGGAAGCTCAACTAAAGGCTGGTCTACGCTATTATTTTTAATAGGAAGATCGTAATGATAACTCCCATCATACAAATTGACAGCATCCAGTCTCATCTTAATAATTTCTGATGATTGTGCTGAGATTGTTTGTGTCTGAACCGGAAACAAGGTGTATGAGAAAGGATCGTAAGTACCCATAAACAGGTCATGATGAATATTAACACCCTGTTTTTCATCAGGACTTTCTACACCAATAATTCCAAAAGCTTTTATCGTTTTAAAATTGCGATAGTTAAAATCGATACGACCATTATAATAAAGTACAACCTGGAAATCATATGGTTGACTCATACTTGTCATGTCCACGTACTTATTAAAAGTAATAACAAACTTATCCTCAAATGCATGGTAATATATACCTGCATCTTTGGCTACAGTTTGAGAAACATTGGTATGCAATCCTATCATAGGCGCAATTACTCCCGGAAACATATCTTCACTTGGAAGATCATAAGGTATCTCAAAAAGACTTGCCATTTCAACTGGCTCCTCTACAGTTAACCAACCTGTTGCAGCTATGTAAATTTTGTTATATTGCTGACCATAATAAGTGAAAGTCTTTGGTAATTCAAGAGTTTTATAAACTCCGGATGCATTGCTTGACCAGAAGAAATCGCGTAAGTTTGAATCTGCTGCAATATCAAGAATATCAATCCATCCGGCACCGTTACCTTTTGAATAAGAATATTCATAGTCTGAGATTTCTCCACCACTTACACCACTATTTATTGGGTAACACCATTCGTTTGGAATCACTGACATTTCCATCTCTCCTAAACCGGTATTAGTGATAGTGACATCAACATCAGTATAGGATCTGGCATTAATGGTTTTGTTATAACCCTCCGCAGGATTTACCTCAATGATTGGGTTTTCAATAACATTGGCCAAAAGAACACATTCATACATTTTGCCACTTGCCAATGAAAGTGTTACTTTTTCTTCGAGACTTACCACTGCATTGGTATTCATATTAACTGGCAAATAGGAAGATTGTCTGGCACCAACATTATATGGTATACCAGCCGAAGTAGAGAATAACAAGTTTGTAAATTCAACACTTGTAATACTGTCCTGTGCAGTTCCTTTATTAATAATCTGCAACGGCAATTCCTGAACCGACGTCTTAAATACATCTCCAAAATCAATAGTATCTTTTGCTAATGATATATCGGATGACCCTCCGGATGTGAAATTGGCACTTACCTCAAATACCGACATTGGCATATCTATATCATTACTGATAATTGGAACACGTTGAAACACATCTCCCTGCAATGCACTTTGTGTATCAAATGACAATGTAACCGTCTGTGATTCATTTGGTAATAATGTACCGAAAGAATTCTGTGCAGATACTACCATATCTTCACCCGGATGTTTAAAATGGAAATAATGTCCGTAATCCGTTGTTACCGCATAAGCTAACTGATAATCACTGTTAGAGGCGAAAACATGATCGCCATTGATTTTATCAGTGATACCCACATAGTAATTAGGTAATTCATTCTGATTTCTTGCAACCTGATAAAATAAAATATCAAAATCACCTGTTGCATAGATAACAATCTCCATATTAACAGATCGTCCGCCAATGTTCACATACTTATACTGAACCCTAAATTCGCCATCTGATTTCTGATAATAAACAGCTGCCTGAGAACTTTCAAACTTAGCATCCATCATGGCTGCTGAAATCATATCGAACGGACGAATACGATCTAAGCTTGTTTTAGTACTGTTATTGATTCTGATGTTACCATCTTCATCAAATACCAATACGCCTTGTTCATTAACCCAAACCTTATCATAAAAACGATCATAAAACGGAAAAGTAAAACCTAAATCCACCTGAACGGCATAATCACTTCCTTTCAGTTGATCAAGAATATTTGTTGCTCCTGTTGATTCAGTCATTTCAACCCATCCGTGAGAGGCAGGAATAGTTCCTGTATAATCAGGTCCCAGATTTAAGGCATAATTAAAGGTATATCCATAATTATTAACCGGCTGATCCAGTCCCTCAACCTCAAAGTCCCCTGAAAAAGCAGGTATGCTGTAACTTAATGGGTAATTACCAATATTTGTAATGTCAAATGATATAGGTGCAACCGGATCCCCAATGGCTAAACCACTTCCAATATTAGAGGTTGCAGGTGTTAAGCTGATCTTAGCCGGATCGCCTGCAACTCCGGAAACCTTAAAGCTATGGCTATAGGTTCCGTTATTCATTTGAATTTCTGCATTATGAGCACCGGAAGATGTTGGTTTATATGTGATCTGAACAGTTTCAATATCCCTTGCCGGGATATATTCAGCACTAACTTTATTCACAACAAAATTAGGATCTGAAGAAGTAACCTGCCATTTATTAAGATAATAACCAGCATAACCCTCATTTGCAATTTCAATATTGTAGGTCTTTGATTTTCCAACAAATACATTTCCATAGTCAACAATTGACTGTGATTTTAATATTGGCTCATGACCATCTACATGAATAAAAAGTGGCTTCTTAATTAGTTTATTAACAGGATCATTTGATGAAAACACCAAGTTTTCAACATAGGTTCCATCGATAAGATTTTGAGCATCAATGTTTAGTTGTAAATCCTGAGTACTATTACCCGACAATTCACCCTCTGAAGGACTAAGTGTTATATAATCACCCAGATGCGCATTCAAACTTCTTAAACTCAATTTCCAGATCCAGTCATTGTTTTCTCCATAAACATTATTTACAAAATCCCAGCTTTGACCACCATTGGAACTAAACAAACAATATTCAGACTGATATTCTTCAGTTTCTTTCGTTAATCCTAGTGGATACTGATTACCTGCAGGTGCATGAAATACAACCCAGTAATAATTTCCAGCTTCCAGGTAAAGTTGCTCTTCCATCTCCACATAGTAGGAGCTCTGGTAATCACCAACTGATTCAATTTTCTGAGAAGTTATCAACAGTGCGTCGTGTATTTGAGCTCCTTTGTAAAACTCAACTGTTGCAGGACCTTTATCTGGATTAAGATGTAAAGCCACCCAAAAACTGGTTACATTAAAACCTTCATTAACATAATAGCGAGTTGCTGAAGAGTTTGTAAGCGTTAGGTCCTCTTCTCCTATGAATACATATGCAGCTTGATTATTATATGTTAATCGGTCATCCATCGACATAGATACCGGAGCCTCTATTGTAGGATAAGTTAACAGCGATTGTGCCTGAATAGAATGATCGGTATAAGATCCGGCAATGACAGGTTGGAATTCTTCTGCACTAAATTCCTCAAGATCAGTACTTGCCAAGCCAATATATGAGCTCCAGTTTAAAAGGCCTTCATCGTTATTGTTTAGTTGTACAACACCACTTGCCTGAAATTGTGTTGTTTCATCAATGGATAATTCATTGTTATTAAGAACAACATCAATGGCTGGACCATTATTGGTGGCCACCATCACTACATCAGAAAGTTCAGATTCATTACCCCATCGGTCGTATGCCCTAACTGCAAAATAATACTCAGTTTTTGGATCCAGATCTTCTAAGGTATATTCAATTTTTTCACCTACTTCACTGAAGTAACGATTAATAATGGTTGAGGCAGCTGAAGCCAGAGAATTGGCATCAAAAGCATTCTTACTCCAGAACAAAGTATAGCTGCTACCGATAATATCATCCTCATCTGCTACAACAGTCCATTCAATTTTAGCTTCATCCTGTGAAGTCTGAACCAACAGATCCTCTACTTTATTAGGCACCTTAGTAACTGATCCTGACTGTAAAGCCATTGCTGCATCAATATAACCACTACCCATTTTACCCGATTGGTCTGCAGTAAGATATGGTTCTATATCCTGTACTGAAGTAATCAAATGTCTTTTTAAACGATCTGGAGTGAAAGTACTGCCTCCATGTTCAGCCACAACCAGAGCGGCAATACCTGACACATGAGGACAAGCCATAGAAGTACCATTCATCGTTGAATATTGACCTCCGGGATATGTACTCAGCACACCACCTTCGGTTGCAGTACCTGTATATCCTCCGGGAGCTGTAACATCCACCCAGTCTCCAAAGGTTGAATAGGAAGCCTTTTTATTGGTATAGTCCATAGCAGCAACCGCCACTACAGGTTCGTAGGCACCAGGGTAAAGTTTCTCATTTACTCCTTCATTACCTGCAGCAAACACAACCAATCCACCTTTCATCAGACTTCCTGAATAAGATCCGGCTTCTTTTATGAAGTAATCAATAGCATCCAAAACTACCTGCTCATAAAAATCAGCTTTGGTCCAACCCCATGAGCATTGCGCGATAAGAGCACCATTATCTGCAGCATAGATGAAAGCTTCAGCCATACCACCAGTTGTTCCTGATTCAGTCATTACCTGACATGACATCAGTGTTGTTCCCGGATTAACTCCATCACCACCTGCTACACCAGATACTCCAATACCATTATTATTAATTGCACCTACCGTACCTGCTACATGAGTACCATGAAAATGAGCATCGATTGTTGAACGGTCCAAAGCAAAATTGTAACCATAAATATCATCAACGTACCCGTTTCCATCATCATCTATACCATTTTCACCATTCATCTCAGCCTGATTAAACCAAACGGCATCTTTCAAATCAGGATGAGTTAAATCTATACCTCCATCAATAATAGCAACCACAACATCCGGTGACCCGGTTTGTGTCTTCCAGGCTTCAAATACATTAATATCAGCCCCGGCAACAGCATCTTCTAAAATAGTACCATCATTATAATAATGCCATTGCTTATTAAGTTTTGGATCATCAAAAGGCATTTCAGCAACCTCTGCAGCTGTATATATCTGTGATGGTTTTGATTCTCCGAAAGAAACCGGACGAATTATTTCTGCATTAGAAATTTCAGATAGTTTTCCATATTCTCTGGCAACTTCTATTGGATCAAGATCTTCGGAGTATTCTAATTCATACCATAAGTCCAAGCCATATTGCTTATGTTTTTCTTCAAACTTCTCAGAATATGGAAATACTCTTTTAAGATTATAAGCTTTTACTTTTGTTGATATATCATCAAATGCAACCACACCTGTTTCAATACCATTTTTTGTTGACTTAAGCTTAGCAAATGAGGTCAACATTGTTGGTTTAACTTTTACTCTTACAATTCCTTTTGCTATCTCTTGTGTCCATGCCACCTGAGCAATCATAACTCCTGTCAAAAGGAACAGGTAAAATCTTTGTAATCGTTTATATTTCATCTGAACAGATTTATATTGTGTAGTTTTTTATTTCTTTTTTGATTCCTGCTCCTTTACATTCATTGAATGCAGAATCTTCTTAAGGGCTTCATATCTGTCCTTATTAATATTCATAAGTTGTTTAAGCTTGTGATCCGAGATATTTTGGTTCTTCTTTCTCATCTTCCAAACAGTTTTAATCAAACCAATTGATATATTATTTGAAGCTTGTATTTCAGAAAGACAAGTATAATTGAGGTAATTGGCTATTGAAAAAAGATGAACATACCGAAATCACTATGTTCTGATAATACGCCCTAGAATAATTACTACACACAGGATATTAACCATATCTTTGACACTACCACCAACACACATTAATCTCATATACTGCCACTTATAAATAATCACAAAAGATTATTGATTAAAGACATAATGAAACCTGAAGAAGTATAGAGCCTTGGAAATGGTCAAAAAAAAAATGCTCATACAACCAGGTATGAGCATCCAATATTATTACATCGAAAGTTTATTTTATTACTCCCTACAATTCATTTAAAAAGGTGACTAAATTGGTATCTGTATTCGTTAATCCCAATTTCTTTCTAATTTTTGATCGTTTGACCTCTACACTTTTTATACTCTGATGAATTAGTGCAGATATTTCTTTACTATTCATATTTAATTTGAGAAAAGCACAAATTTTAAGCTCAGATGGAGTTAAATCAGGAGCTTGTTGCTGCAAATTCTTATAAAAGTCATTATGTACTTGTTGAAAACGGAGTTCAAATTCTTCCCACACCTCTGTATCTGCTCCAGCCTGAAGATCAAAGATGATTCTTTGAATTGTGTCTTTTTCTTCAACTTTAAGCTTGTTCTTTAGTGTTAACAGACGATTGGAAACGTTGGTTATTAATTCATTCTTCTTCAAGAGGTACATTACATTTGTGGTGAGCTCTTTATTCTTTAATTCAAGATCCTTTTTTAAGCTATCCTTTTCTATAATCTCACGAAGAGCTTTGCTTCTCCACAAGAAGAATAAAAGAACAAATATTACCAGCAACAACACCAATAAAGCAATTGCTAAATAAACCTTAATCCGGAATTGAAAGTGTTCCTGTTTACGAATTTCCTCTATCTTATTATATTCATATTCCATTTGTAGTCGAGTCGTTTTTTCAATAACCGACTCATTCTGAATACTGTCTTTAAACTGGTAGAATTTCTTAAGTGCTTCATTAGCAACATCAAATTGCTGCAACTGCTCATATATTTTAGCTTTTTGCTCGTACGACTCTTTTAGAATATCTAAGGCACTTAAGTTCTCACCTATTCCAATGGCATCCTTATTTACCAAAACCGCACTATCCAAATGATTGTTTGCAATATAATAATCCACCAAATTAACATTTGACCTTGCTATGCCTATTAAATCGTTTATTTTTTGGCGATGTTTTATACCTTCCTGAATAAATTTACGGGCGTTATTATAATCTTTTAATAATAAGTAAATCTCACCCAGATTATTTGTTGCTTTTGCTAATTGTACTATATCGTTATTTAATAAAGATGCATCAACCGCTTTATTCATGTATTCAATGGCAGCTTTGTAGTTTTTATTCTGCATGTATACACTTCCTATGTTAATGTAAAAGATTTGAATCTGTCTCATATATACAGAATCACCCTGAGCCATTAAATGGTTATTCAATTCTAAAGCTTCATTGAATTCTTCTAATGCTCCCTCCATGTCCTCAAGCATAAACCGGACTGCACCAAGATTTAAAACTACACCAACTAATCGTCTAAAATCCTTGTTTACTTCAATCAGCGTCTTTGCTTCTAAGAATAGTTCGGTTGCCTTATCGTATGAACCCATAACCATAAATGAAACACCTAAATTACTATAAGCATGAGCTTTAAGAAGATAATCATCAGTTTCTATCGCTTCATCAAGTGCCTGAGTAGCATATTGCAACGATTTTTT
Source organism: uncultured Carboxylicivirga sp. (assembly GCF_963674565.1). Lineage (NCBI taxonomy): Bacteria > Pseudomonadati > Bacteroidota > Bacteroidia > Marinilabiliales > Marinilabiliaceae > Carboxylicivirga > uncultured Carboxylicivirga sp. The sequence goes on along the minus strand of NZ_OY771430.1, from coordinate 372,648 downwards.
AATATCTGATAGTTCGTATAACCTTGACAATTCTATTAAAGAACTTATCCTAACACTATCATTATTACTTGAATTATATACAGATTTTAAACTATCTTCTTTGAAGTATTCCTGAGCAGATATTTGATTGGGAATTAGAACAAATAAAAAAGCAGTTGATAAAAAAACAAAAATAATTTTATCACCTAATTTTGAAAGATTGCAAAATCTATTTTTAAATTCTAAGATGTTCAAAATTTTGATATTAAATTAAGAAAAATACAAATATTGATAACTATGCCTCTAATAAAAGTTTCTATCATATACCATCAGTAAAATGTAATACTTTACCTGGTAATTTTCTATTTAAGGTTACATTGTTATAGTTTGAAAGGTTTGTAAATATAAATAAATAACAGCTAGTATTAATATTATTGACAATTATCATGTATAAATATACGCTTTACATCAATAAATATCACCATTAGTAAAAATGAATTAATATCACTTAATTTTTGATTTCAAACAACTCCATTCTCATTATAAAACAGATATAATTTATAGTATTTATCGTCAGAATTGGTGGACTATTATGTATTTTCTTTTTGAAGCTTAAGCTGGTGTTTAAGGTTTTGATACATTTAGGCCATAATCAGTAAATCAAAAGTCTACTAAATCTTAAAATACATATGAAAAAAAACTACCTATTTACCTTTTTATTAATTACAAGTTTATTTTTATTAAGAGGCACTCAGGTTTCAGCAGTTACACTAACAAGCAGTGAAATAGAAACACTTTACAACAACTATTTTAATCCCACATCCTATAGATATGTAACTGTTCATGATCCATCTGTGGTTATCGGATATCAAACAGGGTCTACCATTTCCGGAGAATATTCTGAGGGTGCAACAAAGGTTTATTACATTTTTGGTTCGCATTTAGCATGGGCTTATTCAACCGATCTCGAAAATTGGACTTCTTTTACAAATAATATTAACAGTTCATACCAAACTATATTTGCAGAGCCGGCATCATGGTCCGCCAAAGGCAGTACCAATTATAACGTAAGTGGTAATATGTGGGCTCCTGATGTTATCTGGAATAAAGACATGCAAAAGTGGTGCATGTACATGAGTATCAATGGAGACTATTGGTATAGTTCAGTGGTTTTGCTTACTGCCAGTACTCTAAATGGTAATTGGACCTATGAAGGCCCTGTTGTTTATTCAGGATTTACAAATCAGACAGAAGCTTCGGAAACTGACTTTTATGATGTTATAAACATATCAGAAGGATTTCCTTCTCGTTATTTATTAAATAGAAACGGTAGCCATACTTACGGACAAAATGCTATTGACCCGGATGTAACTTATGATGAACAAGGGAATTTATGGATGGCTTATGGTTCGTGGTTCGGTGGAATTTATATGTTACGTCTTAATAAAAATACAGGTCTAAGGGATTATACATATACCTATACAACAACAGACGGAACTGCAGCGAATGCAACGTCAGATGAATATCAGGGTATAAAAATAGCCGGAGGAAATCATGTTTCTGGTGAGGCCGCATATATAGAATATATTAATGACAAATATTACTTGTTTGTAACAAACGGTGGTCTAACTGCAACAGGTGGTTATAATATGCGTGTTTATGCTTCTAATAATGCCACCGGACCATATGTAGACATGACCGGGCAGGACGCCAGATACTCCTCTACCAATACTGGAGTGGGTGCCACTAATGGTAATGTTGGGTTACGTCTAATGTCTTACTACAAGTGGAGTTGGATGGACAAAGGTTTCACTGCACAGGGGCATAATTCGGCAGTGGTTGATGATGATGGAAAAAGTTATCTGGTATATCATACACGTTTTAACGATGGTACAGAAGGACACCAGGTAAGAGTTCATCAACTGTTTCACACAAAAAACGGTTACATCACTGCAGCACCTTTCGAATATTCCGGTGAAACATTAGGAACCGAAGCCTTTGCAACCGAAGATATAGCCGGAGCATATGGCATTCTTTATCACGGAACAGGTACAGACTATGCCAACCTCGAATGTGTTGAAGAAAAAGAAATTGTACTTAATTCCGATGGATCTGTAACAGGCGCTTATACCGGAACATGGTCGCAAGCAGCAGACGGACCTTACATTACCCTTTCGATCAACGGTATTACATTTCAGGGTGTATTAGTAACTCAAAAGATGGAGCGATTAAACCATAACACACTGTGTTTCTCTGCAGTGGGAAGCGACATTTCGGTTTTTGGATACAAAAAAGCAGGTGTTGGAAAGCCATTCCCGGATGATGCTCTTGTAGCCTATAATGCTACAAAATTTAACGGTACCATACCTTCCAAAGCATACAGTGGCGCTCAACTTTCGTTACCAACCGATGGTTTTTACGACGTAAGCTACTCATGGAGCTGGGACAATTCATTGATCAGTCCGGAAGGTATCGTTCAGGATATTACAAACAATACAACCACTGACTTAACATTAACAATATCCTGTGGTGATTATAACTATATCATAACCTATTCAATTCAATTAATCGCGCAGAGCATTGCTGATCTGTTACCAATTGAAGAAGCTGCGATAATGGACTCGTATGCAAGCATATCAGAGTTTGCTAATGCCACACCAGACAATAACATCAACAATAAAACAGGATTATCACTTAGTTTCTATCTTGAAAATATTACAAGCGACTGGGATCTGATAGCTCACTCTTCGGATAACCTGTACAGTTTGTTTCTATCAGTATTACGATATAACAGCGCTGACTTCTACGAAGCTAAAGCAACCTTATCGTCTGCCGCAATATCAGCAGGATACTCGGCAGCTAATGCCTGGCAAATATTTCTTAACACCAATTGTTATTTAACAGTATCTTATAACGTAAATGGTTCAATCTCCTATTATAAAGATGGAGAATTGATGCTTACCTACCAGCCAACAACAACACCAAGTTATGGCTCAGGTGTTACTCCTGCCGATATAGTAACTGCCGTATTAGGCTATTATCGTAATGGACAACTTATTTTTGATTATAATGCAACAAACATTGTTGTTGGTTATTCGGCCGATCTTGATTTATCTACCTATGAACCAATAGATGTTTCGGAATATGCTTTTTATGAAGATTATGACTATGTTGGTTTAGTATCATCCTGGTCCAGTCCATACGGTGCTTTAACAAGCATATATAATTCATCAGAAGGAAGCACTTACATACAGTTAGCTACGGGTGGTGGCTCGGGTAACAGAAGCGCTTTGAATGTGTTCAGTAATGTAAGTAGCCTTACAAATTATAATTTCTCATTTGATGTTTGCTTAACTCCTGGTAATGTTGTTGATCGATCAGTAAGTGAAGTAGCCTTGATCAGTACCGATAATAACAATCAAACAAACAATACAACAAGCTCGGGATATATATTCCGACTAGTTACTCCTACTTTTAATGGTAGCAATGGAAATACATGGTATGTAAATGGATCAACCTCTTCTGTCCTCACCATTGAGCCGGGAACTTGGGTAAGAATCAGTGGAATTGTAAACCTTACAGCTAATACTGCTGATGTTACTATTACTGACCGTTCAACAGGTAACTCAATTTACAACGGTATCACCTCAATAAATGGCAATGGTTTACTTAAGGGACTATGGTTACTTGCCGGGCGTGGCATTGGAACTTTGGGTGTTGACAACATCAAGGTTAAAGAAGGTAATTACAGTACCGGTATTATCACAACAGAAATTAAAATTAATTATAACAGTGAACTGGAAGTGTATAATCTATCGGGTGTTTTAGTTGCAAAAGGTAAATTAACATCTCTCAATTTGCCATCGAGCATCTATATTGTTCGACAAGGTAAACATGTTCAAAAGCTCTTTATTAGATCTCATTAAAGAAGAAAAAAATTCATTCTAATAAAACACAAAAGGAAGAGTACAAATAAAAATACTCTTCCTTTTGTTTAATTATCATACAGGTAATATTAAGATCTAATTTTCAAATTGACCTTAGTTACTAATATACTGCTATCTTTGCCTTCTGATTATTTAATTAACTATGGAGTTATTTTCAAGCAGCACAGGTTCATTCAAAATAGAACGTTATCCCGAGACTAGTTTAACATCACTTAAACCATGGAATGCTGCTGATGAATATATTCTGTCATATTTAGGAGAAAATAACCTACAATCACCGATTGCTATCATCAACGATCGATTTGGTTTCCTGTCCATCGCTCTTCAGCATTTGAAACCTACTGTAATAATCGACTATAAAAGTCAGGAAAAAGCTATTCAAAAAAACATGGCTATCAATGGAATTGAAATCAATCAATTTACATTCTCTGATATTTTATCAATCAACAACTTAAAAATCGAAACTGCAATAGTAAAGATTCCTAAATCAATGGAATTATTTGCTTTATACCTACACCAGGTTTCTCAAATGATAAGTGAAGGCGGAATTGTAATCTGTGGGTTTATGACAAAATATTTTACTTCATCAATGCTTGATGTTGCACAAAAATATTTTAAAAAAGCAGAACAATCACTGGCTTATAAAAAATCAAGATTATTGATACTTTCTGAACCCATACAAAAGCAGGATGACCTATTAACCGAAACGATTGCTGTTGAAAATGGTGATGAACTTACGCAATACAAAGGTGTTTTTTCATCAGGAAAAATCGATATGGGAACCCGATATCTACTTGATAACCTTGATATTTATGAGAATGAAGATTCAATATTAGATCTTGCCTGTGGTAATGGAATTATTGCTTTTCATCTGGAAAAGCAAAATCTAGAATCCGACCTTTACCTGGTTGATGATTTTTACCTTGCTGTTGAATCCTCCAAAATAAACCTGCCCAAAGCAAACTGTATCTTCAATAACGATTTAAGTGATTTCAAAAATCAGTTTTTTGATTTAATTGTAACCAATCCACCTTTTCATTTTGGCCACGAAACCAATATCGAAGTTTCATTAAGTCTGTTTAAACAGACCTGCCGATGTTTAAAGCCAAATGGACGGTTTATACTTGTAGCCAACAAGCACCTAAACTATGCAACACACCTGCGAAAAATCTATAGAAAGGTTATCATTATAGCTGAAAACACTAAATTCCAGATCATTGAATGCAGGAATGCAATAATATGATTAGGTATCAATTCTATATTATAAAAAAACTCACGGTTATTTATTGATTGCGTTATTGCCTTGCTATTATTCCTCATAAATCATCTTCCGGGTCAGACCTCCATCCACAATCAGGTTAACACCGTTAACAAACTGATTATCTGATTGCGTAATATACATGCAAGCTTTAGCAAGATCTTCAGGCTTCCCTACTCTCCCTGAAAAATGCTGGTTATGATCCTGTTCGCTTAATTGAGAATAGTCTCCTGTCTCAATCCATCCCGGACTTATACAATTCACCTGAATATGGTCTGATGCAAAAGATGCTGCAAGGGCATGAGTTAAAGCAACAATGCCTCCTTTCGAAGCAGCATAAGCTTCTGAATAAGGTTCCGACATGATTGCACGGGTTGAAGCAATATTTACGATAGAGCCTCCTCCTGACTCTCGCATTATTTTTGCAGCTTCGCGTGAGCAAAGAAATACACTTCGAAGATTAGTATTTATAATCTCATCCCATTCCTCAACATCTAATTCATAAGGCGATTTCCATCGCGAAACACCTGCATTATTGATGAGAATATCTAAACCACCAATCTGGTTCTTCAATACATTAAACAACTCTACTATTTCATTGGGATTACTTACATTTACTTTATATGCAAAAGCAGTCCCTCCTTCTTTTTCAATCTGAGCAACAGTATCTTTTGCTTTTAGTATATCTACATCGGCAACCAATACAGTTGCACCATTTTTCGCATATTCCAATGCAATTCCTCTTCCTATTCCATTGGCTGCCCCTGTAACAAGGACTATTTTATTTAAAAAATTCATTGTCCAATATTTTAAATAAAGATACTTGTTTTTGGATTACATTAAACGGTTTGCTATTTATAAGCATATCTTGCTCATACATAAAGTTTTTATACCTTAGACAGACATTTCAAAATCCAGACTATGAAAAATTTACTTTATCTATTACTCATTGGCATTCTCTGCCAATGTCAACTACCATCTTCCTTTTCAGAAGCATCACCTGAAGAAGTTGGATTAAATCCTGAATTTATTCATTCGATCGATACAGCCATGCAAAAATATATCGACAACAAGCAATTGGCAGGTATCACAACCATGTTGGTTAAAGATGGAAAACTAATTCAACAAAATGCATATGGATGGGCAGATGTTGAGAATCAAAAACCTTTAACCACCGAAAGTATTTTCCGAATCTATTCCATGACGAAAAGTATTACATCCATGGCTTTAATGAAACTTTATGAAAAAGGTTTATTTGAGTTGGATGATCCTGTTAGTAAATACATTCCTGAGTTTGCCAACACCAAAGTATTCAAAGGTTATGAGAACGGCCAACCCGTATTGGTTGATCAGAATCCTGTACTGACAATACGTAATCTGATGACACACTCTTCCGGACTTACTTATGGTTGGGCTCCGAATTCTTATGTTGATTCTATTTACAGAGCCGATTCCATTCTCGTATGGAACGAGCTTCTTGAACCCAAAATAAAGCGTTTAGCAGAGGTACCTTTAAAATTTCAACCTGGCGAAAAATGGGAATACAGCGTTTCCATTGATGTAATTGGTTACCTTATAGAAGTACTTTCTGGTCAAAAGCTCGATGTATTTTTAGCCAACAATATTTTTACACCACTAAAAATGAATGATACAGGTTTTGCCGTCCCTGAAGAAAAAACTAACCGTTATACCTGTGTTTATGCTCCTGACAGCACTAATGGAATTAAATTAATTGAGTCCATAGATGATAGTCGATTTACAAAACCGGCTGTACTCCTAATGGGAGGTGGCGGATTACAATCAACAATGATGGATTACGCTCGTTTTTGTCAGATGATATTAAATAAAGGAGAATTGGATGGTATTCGTATTTTTCAACCTGAAACCATCGCAATGCTTTATGAAAACCAGATGCCCGATGGAAAGAAAGCATGGAATAACACAGGTTGGACCATCGGCTTTAAGTTGCAATTGGTAGATGATCCGGAAGGCAGTTATCCATATGCAGGAGAAATTGCCTGGGAAGGTGCTGCTGATACTCATTTCTGGATTGATGTAAAAAATAACCTTTTCGGTTTCACATTCACACAAATGATGCCAGGTAATACAACCGCTTTTTACCGCGATTACAGAAAAATCGTTTATGAGGCTTTGCAATAAGTAAAAGAGTCGGGTAACCGGCTCTTCATTTTTGAAGCAACCTTTAGGATTATATCTCATCTTACAGATATGAAAAACTTAGTCCATATCTTCACTTTAATTGCAATTTTTACTGCATTTCAGGCCTGTTGTAATGATGAGAATATAACCAAATCTAATTGCGATCAGGCCGTTGTGATTAGTTCAGATGAATTTAACAATGCACCCGACGACATACTGAATATCAATAATATCAGCATTCAGGATGATTGTTTGCTGATTAATTTTTCATCAAGTGGTTGTGATGGTTCTTCCTGGATTGTTAAACTAATTGACTCCGAGGCAATAGCTGAATCATTTCCACCACAACGCACTTTACGTCTTTCGTTGAAGAATGATGAACTATGCGATGCCTACTTTAGTAAAGAAATCAGTTTTGATATTCATTCTTTGCAGGTAGAAGGCAATAGTATTATCTTAAATTTTAAAGACTTTGATCAGCCAATATTATATGAATATTAGATATACATTAATTAATGAGCCATTTTAAAATGCTGTATATCTGAACATTAATTGTAAAAATAAAATATTCTCTGCGCCTGAATAATGAATAAAATAAAAGATTAAATGTCAACATTTTATAATTTGTTGTATATAATCGAAATATTAGATTATTTTAGCACCATATTTTTAATAATCAAAAGATGAATACAGGAAAAGTAAAGTTCTTTAACGATGCAAAAGGTTTTGGTTTCATCACCGAAGACAACGGAAAAGAACATTTTGTACACGTTACCGGATTAATTGACAAAATTCAAGAAGGTGACGAAGTAGAATTTGAATTAAAAGAAGGTAAAAAAGGCATGAATGCTGTAAACGTGAAAGTAATTTAATCGATATAACTTTTTTGCTAACAATACCTTTAGGGCGTATCTGGTAATCAGAAACGCCCTTTTTTATTATTTAAATCTGTCATCCGATCTCAGATTATCAACCTCCAGATTTATTTGCCTGTCTAGCCAGCCTGCTTTCGTATCCTCGCGGTTATCAAATCTGGCAAAGAAAGGTTTAATATCTAATAATGGCGTACCATCCAGAACATCAATCATTTTTATATGTATCAAATTATTCTCAACCGACAATAATTCTACAGTTGATAATCCAATTGCATTGGGGCGTTTAGGTGATTTAGTTGCAAAAATACCATGCTCCACTTTATCCATAAAGGGTTTCACTTTCAGTTGAAAGCCATCTATTTTATGAAAATGATACAATAAAGTTATGTGAGAGAATTCTTCCAAATCAAGCAATCCTTCTGCATATTCAGGAAAAATCTCTATTGTTCCTAAAATCTCCTTTGCTGCCATTGGCTGAATAGGCATGTTTTCAATACTGGTAAATGGAGTATGGATAACACCAATCGGTCTCATTTCAATGATAGAAGTATTCATATTCGATAGATTTGATAATGGATTGGATTTAATGCTGCAAGGAATGGCAAGATAACATTATCCCATCAAATTCCTCCTCTTATATCAGCTTAATTGCGTTGAGTAATTTAGAAATATATTTAACTATCAGGCGTAATCAAAAATTTCATCCAGTCTTATTGTTATAGCCTTCTCGTCGAATGACTTTTTTGCGAGATTAACCATGGCTTTTGCAACTGTTGCTCCTTTAATACCACGATACTTCTTTAGCCCAGGTAGCACTCTGATTATTGCATTCATCATAGCAATACCTACAACCTCACGCTTTCGTTTATTATCACGTTGCCCCATTAATCCACTGGGTTGTAAAATAATAATCTTCTCAAAACCAAGTTTCTTAACTGCCTCTTCAAGTTCACCTTTAATCCTCAGATAAAAAGCTTTTGAACGAGCATTTGCCGACACAGATGACACCAGAATATATTCCTTAACATCATTATCGGCAGCTAATCTGGCAAATTCATATTGATATGTATAATCTACCTTATACTGATTCTCTTTGCTCCCGGCTTGTTTTAAAGTGGTACCCATTGCTGAAAATAATACATCACCATTAATATTTTCAGCTATCTCATCCAAACGATCAAAATTACAAATGAATTCCTGCAGCTTTGGGTGACTAATACCGGTTGCTCTTCTAACAAATACTTTTACTGTTGAATATTCTTCATTAACCAGTAATTCCTGTACCAAGTGTGATCCGACCAACCCAGTGGCACCTATAACCAAAGCTGTTTTACTCATTATTCCTCAATTTTAAATATTGAGATACCTGCCGCGTAACCCACCCCAACCAATGAAACATTATATTTGGCCAACAATGAAATCATTTTTAATTGGGCATCAATCAAATAATTCTCACGCGAATTAACAACAAAAAGAGAACTTTCTCCAGATTCAAAACGTTGTTTTTCAGCTTCCAGCAGACGATTATAGTTTTTAATCACATCAGCGTAAAGATCAACTTGTTCTGATAAAGTCAACTGAGTATTATAATACTTCAGTAAATTATTTTGTAACTCAACCAATTTCAAATTTTGCTTCCATTCTGCATCCTTAATTTTAAAGCCTGCTTGTTCATATGCACCCCGCTCCTCACGCAGGAATAAAGGCATACTAAAATTAAATCCCCACTTGTAGTTATTCATGGAATATCCCCTGAATATATTACTCCCTTGAGGTTCATTCAAAATATTATAATTCAGTTTCAAATTGGGTTTAAAACTCTCACGTTTTAATTTTCGATCCACTTCCAATGAAGCCAGTTTATAATCCATCAATTGCATATCAGGATGTGATATACCCAATGCATTAATAAGATTATTAATTGAATCTGGTGAAATTACATCCTCCTTATCTGCAGCTGTATAAACCGGAGGATGTACATCCTGACTGATACTTAGCGGAACCCCGTTTTCAAACCAAAGATAATTAGACAATTCAAGGGTTACATTATCGTATTTAAGCTTTGCTCCCTTCCTATTTAATTGTCGGTTTTGCACAACAATATGGGCTTCGAGTGTATCAATGGCTGATTTATCACCGAATTCGTGACTCCCTTTGATGGCTCTTAAGCGTATCTGAGCCAATTCAACAGCCTCAGCATACACTTTATATTCATTGTATGCAGCTACCCAATCCCAGTATTTTTTTACTGCTTCGAAATACAGACTCAGCATCATTTTTTCCTGCTCGGCTTTGGTTGACTCAGCATATAACTTAGCCTTTTTAAGTTCTGCTCTTCGTTTATCAATAACCAAACCTTTACCAACAGGAACCGAGATACCTGCATACCATAAACCATCATCCGGAACAGTATTTTGTGGATTAAGATAATAACCCCTGTTTTGATCATATCCTGTTTTCAACTCAATACCATACCAGGTTGGCACTTTTAATCCGGTTCCTAAAAGGCTGTAATACTCTTTCTCATCGTAGTATTTCTGATCCAGTCCTGCGAATAAATATGGATCAAAACCACCCCTGGCTTTTCGTATTTCACTCTCTCCCTGTTGAACTAATATCTGACTTTGTAACGAAACAGGATGGTATTGCCCGACATACCAAAGTAGTTGTTGCAAAGTAAACACAGAACTGTCTTTTTGTGCTTTAACTAATAACCCATTAAATACAACTACTATTATTAATACATTACGTTTCAATGTCATATTTAATATTATTTTTTCTGATTGGTTGATTTCTTCACTTTCTCCCCTTTGTAGTAATCAGGTGGAAATCCGTTCATTTGACGCCATATTTCATACCACACAGGTACATCATTTAGTAAGGCAATACCATCAGCCCCGGCTCCAATTCTTAACTGCTCAGGCCAGGCCAGTTCTTCTTTATCTTGTTCTACCAAAATACGGTATCGCCCATTTTCACTAATAAAATTATCAATTGCAAACACTCTTCCTCCAAATGTACCAAAAGATACGTTAGGCCAGCCACTAAAAACAATTGAAGGCCATCCGTCAAACATAAAACGAACCTTATCACCAACATGAAGCAACGGTAAATCAATTGGATCAACATACATCTCAACAGCCAACTCAAAATCAGCAGGCATGATACTTACCAATGGATCTCCCTCTTTAACGGTTTCACCAATTCCACTTCGTATGGTTTTGGTTATATATCCATCCTGTGGTGCCGTTACGTAATACATGCCCGTTCGAACCGAATAATTCATATACTGATTCTGCATTTTACTCAACGTTGCCTCAGCATCATACAAAGCCGACATTGCTGAATACTTATCTGACTCTGATTTACTTAATTTCTCACGGTATTGATTTCGGATTGAAGACAATTCTACTTTATAGTTGATTAAATTATTACGACTTGTCAACAACTTATTTTCGGCACTTACCATTTTTGCCTGAGTTTCCTGCATCTTTAGTTTTCGTGATTCTAATTCAGTTAATGAATTCAAACCATCAGAATAAAGTTTTTGTGTTCTTTCGAATTGCCGCTGGGCTATTACGTAATTCGTTTTACTGGCTTCATATTCAATACTGTCCGATTGAATCTTCAACATTGCCTGTTTCACATAGTTCTGGGTTTGCTCCATCTTCAGACTTTGTGTTTGTGAAAGCGCCTTGATTTGCTCATCCAAAGCTTTTATCTTCTCCATGTAACTATGCACAGCTAATTCCTTCGCTTCAATCTGTTGCTGAGTCCTTTGCAACAAATCAGGATCCATATATTCAGCTTTAGTTTCTGATAAAAATAAAATGGTATCACCTCTTTTTACAAAATCCCCTTCCTGAATAAACCAGTTTTCAATACGACCACCAATGACTGAATGAATGGTCTGAGGACGTTGATTCGGTTTTAAAGCAGTTACATAACCTGTTGATCTGATATTTTGAGTCCATGGTAAAAACATGGAAGCAACCAATGCCAGAAAAGACAGATATAATAATCGGGTAAACAACTTACCGGCTACATAATTCCTGACCAATGAAAAAGACTTAAGCTTACTCTTATCAATCTTTGATCCAACTTCTATATTTTGTGAGATATTAAGCATAGTTTATTTTGATTGAAAAACGTTTTTATACCAACCTAAATGTTTCATATTTTGATGTAAACCATCAGCAATTAACTGACCTCTGTTAAGCACTAAAACGCGTTCGAATCGATCAGCTATTGAAGGATTATTAGACGTAACTATAACTGTTGCTGTGAGACTTAGTAAATAATTCACAAATTGATCTTTATCAGACTCATTCAATTGATTAAAAAGATCACCCAATAAAATCAACCTACTCTCAACAACAATACTTCGGGCCAGAATAATTTTTAATCTCACACTCTTGGGAAGGTTTTTACCTTCAGCAATTAACATGGTATCATATCCATACTCCAGGCTATCAACAAATGAATTGAATCCCATTATCGCAGCAACTTTTTCAACATCTAATCGCGAGACATTGGACCTACCAAGAGTTATATTTTCAAGAATGGTTCCGGCAAAAATCTCCTCTTTGGATAAACAGGAAGCTATTTGTGTTTTTAGTTCATTCTTTTTCCAGTTTTTAAGCGACACTCCATTAAACTGAATATTACCACTATAACTATCGTACATACCTCCGAGATGCTTAATTAGCATTGATTTACCTGAACCATTAAACCCGGTAAGACATATTTTCTCACCTGCTTCTATATTTAAATTAAGATCCTTCAACACCTCATTACTCGATGCCTCATTGAAAGCATAACTCAGATTTTCGATGGTAATATGAAACCCTTTGGATTTGGATAAATCAATGTCTTCACCCAAATCACAATCCAACGGCATGTCAGCAATTGAACCCATTTTTTCTACGGAAGTTAGCACATCGTAAACTGTTTCGATAAGTGTCATCAGCTTTTCTACTGAGGTAACAATCATTAAAATAATTATCTCCGCAGCCACAAACTGTCCAATGTTCATCTGTTGGTTTATTACCAATAAACCACCAACAATTAGTAAACCTGCAATCATAATCACTTTAAAACTGATCAGGTTAATCCATTGAATAACTAATATTCTAAAGTGACTTTTTCGATATTTAAGATAACCCAAAACAGATTCGTCGGTTTTTTGTAATGGCAAATCTGAGTTGGCGGCCATTTTAAAAGTATCCTGAGCTCTTGCCAGCTCTTGCAACCAATGCGCAACTTTATATTTATAGGTAGATTCCTTTAAACTGGTAATCAGTCCATTTTTTGTTGTATACCTGAAAATCAGAAACACAATAAGAATAAGTATCGCACTATAAAGAATAAAATAGGAATGATAAATTGATAACAATATCATCCCAAATAAAACCTGTAAAAGTGCTGATGACAAGTCCAGCAGTATTTTAGATAATCCTTTTTGAACAGTAAGTGTATCAAAGAAACGATTCATTAACTCGGGAGCATAATTTCCATCAAGAGCACTTAATTTTATACGAGGAATACGAAAAGTAAAATCAAAAGCTGATCGCGCAAACAATTTCTGCTGAATATTTTCTGATATACTCATTTGCATAATTTGCATAACACCATTCATAATGACACCCAGAACTACTATGGTAACCAAAACAATCCATGAAGTTGAAACCTTACCACCTGTAATTAAGTTAATAATAGCCTGCACTCCCAGAGGAAGTGATAACGAAACTAACCCATTGAAAATAGCATAAATATATATGCTGAAGATATCCTGTTTGTCTACTTTCAGCATATTGATAAATCGCCTAAAAGGCAGTTTAACATCGTATTCCATTTCTGTCTATTAATTAATGTGTTTTATAATATGGTTTTGTAAAAAGAATAATAGCATACAATACATCACCCTTTTAACAAATAATAGTATATAATAGATTTAATAAGCTATACTAATTTATTTATGACACATCTTATAGCCAATGTATATACTATCAATCAATTAAATGATTTAACAATTAACTACGTATAATTATTTATGAATATTTGTTAATAATTGTAACAGTATATTTTAAGATTTTATATTCAATATTTAATCTCACTTATTTACAAACCTTTAGAGGTGATTGAATTTTATTATAAGAAATATAATTTTAGCAAGAATTAATCTTTTCCTTTAAAAAAACCCATCAAACATACTAGCCTGATGGGTTTAATAATGGATCAAATCAACCTGTTTAATTTGATATTAAATCAAATTACTTACAAATTGTATTTTCAACGGTTATTGCTCCATTTGAATAATTATAGGTTAAAGTACCAATATAATGACTCCCTTGATTACCTATCAGGTTGTAATGCCAAGTGATATACCACACATCTTCTTTGTATGTCTTATCTATTTCCTTTATTTGAAAAGCCTCACCTGTTTTATCACTTGTTACTTCTCCCTTTATCTGATCAATTTCTTTATAGAAATTTCCGTCTTTAAAACGGTATACAAAGTGTACTCTGATAGCACCACCCTGAAGTAAGCCCACCATTTCACTTCCACAAAAAACAGGAGACCAATAGGTTCCTTCTATCCAACCCTGAACAGCGGCTTTTGAGTTATCCTGAGCATTAATTTGAGTGAACGAAATGCACATTAAAGCACATAACATCAGTAATGATTTAGCTTTCATAATGTCAAATTTTAGTTAACTTTTAATTATTGAGAGTGATTTAATCCGGCATCAATTTCACACCATTTATGCACATTGAAATAGCAAATTTGGTGCAATTGATTACAATAAATACATGCCCCATCTGCCTTATCTGCGTAAACATTGCACTAGTTCTGAATGACTACAAAACTCCAATTGAAAACGAGTTAGTTAACTATTAACAATACTTTAACAGACTTGGATAAACCATTTTAGAATTGCAATGTTTAACTTTGTAGTAATAGTATTTAGTATGATCCGAAAAATTGCACATATTTTAATGACATTGATACTGATGACTTCCACCATGGGATTCACTGTATCAAAACATTATTGTGGTACGCGATTGGTGGATATAAATATTAACAAAGAAGCCAAGAGCTGCTGTAGCAACGAAGGAACTTCAAATTGTTGCCATAACGAAACCCATCATTTTCAGGTGGAAGATGACTTCACCATGGTAATGGATTTGGAGTTGAGTGTTCCTTTTAATTATATAGCTCCTGTAATCTTTCTTTTTTCTGATATAATTGTGGATGAAACAGAAGATTTCGTTGAAATTACAGCTTCTCCACCACCTCCTCCTCTTGGCATTCGCCTATCTTTTCTTCAATCTTATTTGAATTGATATTTAATTAGTTTGTTTGCCCCGATAACTATCGGGGAGTCAGAAGGCAGTAGTTTATTCTCAACCTATTGTATTCTGAGTAGATCTTATAACATTTAGATCTTTATAATTGATTTACTTTTTCTATTATATGGTCTGCGCATTAAAATCAATTCAATAACCATATTATCATTTTGATATGCTTAATAAAATTATCCGCTTTTTTCTGGAAAATAAGCTGGTAACATTCCTGGTAATAGTTGTATTTATCAGCTGGGGAATCATCACTTCTCCCTTTGGTTGGAATACTGGCTTTTTACCAAGTGATCCGGTACCCGTTGATGCGATTCCCGACATTGGCGAAAACCAGCAAATAGTTTACACTGAGTGGGCAGGTAGATCACCACAGGATATAGACGATCAAATATCATATCCCTTAACATCTGCACTTTTGGGAATGCCCGGTGTTAAAACCATTAGAAGTAACTCCATTTTCGGACTGTCGAGCATCTATATTATTTTTGATGAAGATGTTGAGTTCTACTGGAGCCGAACACGAATATTAGAAAAGATAAATTCCTTACCTGCCGGCACACTGCCTGATGGAGTAGCTCCGGCTTTAGGGCCAGATGCCACTGCCTTAGGTCAGATTTACTGGTATACTTTGGAAGGTCGTGATGGGCAAGGTAATCCTGTTGGAGGCTGGGATCCTCACGAATTAAGAACTATTCAGGACTACTATGTAAGATATTCCTTATCATCTGCCGAAGGTGTTGCCGAAGTAGCATCCATAGGAGGTTTTATTAAAGAATATCAGGTGGATGTTGATCCTTTCGCAATGAAGGGCTATGGTGTTAATCTGTCGCAAATAATTGCAGCTGTAAAAAACAGTAATCTTGATATTGGTGCACGTACTCTTGAAGTGAACCGGGCCGAGTATCTGGTGCGAGCCATAGGTTACATTAAAAATATTGAAGATCTTGAAAACAGTGTAGTAACGGTTAGAAATCATGTTCCGGTAAAATTAAAAGACGTTGCAAAAATCAATCTCGGTCCAGCAACTAGACGTGGAGGATTGGATAAAGACGGTGCTGAGGCTGTTGGTGGTGTAGTGGTTGCACGATACGGAGCCAACCCTATGAAAACCATTGATAACCTAAAAGAAAGAATAGCCGAAATCGCTCCCGGACTTCCATCTAAAACATTGGATGACGGAACAGTTTCAAAGGTAACACTGGTTCCCTTCTATGATCGTACGGGTTTAATCAAGGAAACACTGGGTACACTGGAAGAAGCCATCAGTCTTGAATTACTAATCAGTATACTGGTTGTGATAGTGCTGGTCTTCAACCTCAGGGCTTCCTTATTAATATCCAGCTTACTGCCGTTGGGCGTTCTTATCACATTTATTACCATGAGGCACTTTGGTGTTGATGCCAATATTGTGGCATTATCGGGTATTGCTATTGCCATTGGTGTAATGGTTGACGTCGGCGTCGTCTTTGTCGAAAATATTATAAGACATCTTGATTTACCTGAAAATAAAGGGGCAAAGGGAAAACAACTCCGTCAGGTAATTTACGTTGCCACCACAGAGGTAGCCGGAGCTGTTATTACCGCACTGGCCACCACTGTAATTAGCTTTTTACCGGTATTTGCCATGGAGGCTGCCGAAGGAAAATTATTCAAACCGTTGGCATACACCAAGTCGTTCACCATGTTGTCGGCACTTGTGGTAGGATTGATTATTATTCCAAGTCTTGCAAACCTGGTTTTTTCCCTAAAAACTGATAAAAAGAAATATAAAACTTTTGTCAACATTGCTTTAATAGCGGCCGGGATCATAATGGCAGTAATATCTGGTAATTTGATTGCCTTGGCCATTTCTGCTTTTGGCATTAATGGCTTGTTATCCGAATTAAAACCAACCACTTATGAACGATGGGGCAATTTTGTAAACATTGCCATCAGTTTGGTAGTAGTTGTGTTCTTCCTGACAAAGATATGGATGCCATTAGGTGCGCAGAATTCGACCTTTGCAAACTTCCTGTTTGTGATATTAATTGTTTCTGTGGTTCTGGGAGCTTTATCGCTGGTAATCTATTATTACGAGAGCATTCTAAACTGGTGTTTGAATCATATTGCCACCTTCATTTCCGTTCCTATACTGATTATTTTATTTGGCCTGATGGTATGGCAAGGCTTTGGTAAAGTATTTGGTTTTATGCCTAAATTCATTAAAAACACCGGTGCTTACATTTCTTTAAGTGAAGAATTTCCTGGAATTGGTAAAGAGTTTATGCCTACGCTGGATGAAGGTTCATTCTTATTAATGCCAACAACCATGCCTCATTCAGGCATTGCTGAGAATCTGGATGTAATTCGGTTGCTCGATCAAAGAGTTAGTTCCATTCCCGAAGTTGAATCAGTAGTGGGTAAATGGGGACGTGTTAACTCAGCCCTCGACCCTGCCCCAACTTCCATGTATGAGAATGTAATCAATTACAAATCAGAATATATTCTGAACGACAAGGGTCATCGCGAGCGATACAAGGTTGATAAGGATGAAAAATATCTTTTAAATCTGAAACAACTGGGGAAAGACTCACAATACAGATATGATAAGGATAGCCATAAGATTGAATCATTAATTAATGATGAGTGGAAGAAAGCTTCTTTATCAGAAAAAGTAGTAAAACGAATAGAAACTAAAATAGCTGATTATCTGATCACCGATAAAAATGGTGAATATTTCAGACAATGGCGCGATGAAATTAAATCTCCTGATGATATCTGGAATGAAATCATATCAAAAAGTCAGATTCCGGGATTGACATCAGCTCCCAAGTTACAACCCATCTCAACACGTTTGGTGATGTTACAAACCGGAATGCGAGCTCCTATGGGAATCAAGGTTTTTGGACCAAGTCTGGAAAGCATTGAACAAACAGGTTTGAAACTGGAAAGTCTTCTTAAGAATGTTGAAGGGGTAAATCCGCAGTCGGTTTTTGCCGATCGCGTGGTTGGTAAGCCATATCTGGAAATGAAGATAGACAGGGATGCCATTGCCAGATACGGCATGAGCATTAGTCAGCTTCAAATGGTAATAGGTAGTGCAATTGGCGGAATGCCATTAACTACCACAGTGGAAGGTCGCGAACGTTATCCTGTTCGACTCCGTTATGCAAGAGAGTTCCGTGATAACCCCGAAGATCTGAAAAGTATTCTGATACCGGTAAATAACGGAGCTCAGGTGCCACTGGGTGAGTTAGTAGATATCCAGTATACCAGAGGGCCACAGATGATTAAAAGTGAAGATACCTTTTTAGTAGGGTACGTCATCTTTGATAAGAAAGATGGTTTTGCCGAGGTAGATGTGGTTGAACAAGCTCAGTCTTATCTCAAAAACCAAATTGCAGAGGGTAATTTTGAATTACCGGCAGGTGTCAATTATAAATTCACAGGTAATTATGAAAATCAGATAAGAGCTACCAAGCGCCTAAGTTTGGTGATACCCATTTCGCTAATCATCATCTTCCTGATTCTGTATTTTCAATTCCGATCTGTAGTGTCAACAGCGCTGATTTTTTCAGGAATTATAGTTGCATTCTCGGGTGGTTTTATCATGCTTTGGTTATATGCACAACCCTGGTTTATGGATGCCACAATAGCTGGTATTAACCTAAGGGATCTATTCCAGATAACGCCCATCAATCTGAGTGTGGCAGTTTGGGTTGGTTTTATTGCATTGTTTGGGGTGGCCACCGACGATGGTGTGTTAATAAGCACTTACATTCAGCAATTGATAGAGAAACACAATCCTCAAAACAAATCCGATTTGAAGAAAGTGATTCTTGAAGCGGGATCCAAACGTGTTCGTCCGGCTATTATGACCACTGCCACCACTATTATTGCACTACTGCCGGTACTTACCTCAACCGGTAAGGGCTCCGACATAATGGTACCAATGGCCATTCCGTTATTCGGTGGTATGACCATCGAAGTAATAACCATGTTTGTGGTTCCGGTTCTGTATTATTTATGGAAATCTAAAACGATGAAAGGAGAAAACCATGAAACTAAATAAATCACGATATCAAACAATGGCAAAAAGTGCTTTGAGCATTCTTTTGGTTCTGTTTGCTTGGACAGGCAGTAATATTCAGGCTCAGGACAATCTGGATCATTACCTGACAATGGCAGCCGATAACAATCCAGCGTTGAAGGCGGCATTTAATAAGTATATGGCTGCATTGGAAAAAGCTCCTCAGGTATCTGCCTTGCCCGATCCTCAGATCGCTTTTGCCTATTTTATTCAACCTGTTGAAACTCGTGTTGGTCCACAGGAGTTTAAAATATCGGCATCCCAGATGTTTCCTTGGTTTGGAACTTTGCAGGCACGAGAAAATGCTGCCATCACTAATGCAAAGGCTCAATATGAAATGTTTGAACAACAAAAATCAAAGTTATTTCAGGAAGTAAGAGCCAACTGGTACAATATTTATTTCAATAAAAAGGCCATAGATATCACCCGGGAGAATATGACTATTCTGCAATCCTTTCAACGTGTAGCTACGGCTAAAGTGGAAGCCGGTAAGGTATCAGCTGCTGATCAATACCGAATTGAAATGGAAGTTAATGACCTCGAAAATGAATTGGCTCAATTGAAAGATGCTCAATCATTATTGACAACCAATTTCAAGAACCTGATTGGTACCACTTCCGAGATTTCAGTTGGTGATACCATTATTTCAACTGATTTATTATTGAGTAAAGAAGCTATAATGGATTCCATCAAGGCAAAAAACCATGTTTTAATTTCGATGGATTTAAAAACATCTGCACTTGATTATCAAAAAGAAGCAGCACAAAAAGCTGGTGGTCCAAATTTTAATATTGGCATCGACTATACTTTTATAGGTAAAGGTGAAAATAATCTTTCAGGAAAGGATGCAATACTATTTCCTAAGATTGGTTTTAGCATTCCACTGTATCGAAAAAAATATAAGAGTATGGTGCAGGAAGTGATTTACGAGCAAGAGTCAGTAACTAACAACAAAAGTAATCAGATCAATTTTCTGGAAAATATTCTGGAGAAAAGTTATAACGAAATGACCGATGCTGAGCGTCGATTAACGCTTTTTAAAAAGCAGTTATTACTGTCATCCAAATCCTTGCGAATTATTGAAACCGAGTATGCCAATCAAAACAGCAATTTTGAAGAGATGCTTCGGATGCAAAAACGCATGTTGAAATATCAGCTGGAACTGGAAAAAGCCATAACAGACAAACTGGCCTCCATTGCTTTTATCAACTATTTAATAGGAAAATAAGAAATCATGAAAAAAATAATTCAATATATAAAATCGAATTACAAAGAGGTACTCATCACTTTGTTGGCCGGCCTGCTTATTGGCTGGATGATAAAACCAACTCATTCAGAAGAAACGCAGCAACATCAACACAATCATGCTGAAGAATCAACTACATGGACATGCTCAATGCATCCACAGATTAAACAGGAAGAACCAGGTTCATGCCCCATTTGTGGAATGGATCTGATTCCATTAAAATCGATGCAAGGCAGTGATGATGCCAATCCGGATGAAATTGCAATGAGCGAGGCTGCTATTAAACTGGCCGATATTCAAACGGTAAAAGTGGTAAAAAAACAAGCCATCAGAAAAGAATATTTGCAAGGAAAGATTGAACCTGACGAAAGAAAAATTGCTCAGCTTACCGCTCGTTTTAGTGGAAGAATTGAAAAGCTGAACATCAATTTTACCGGGCAAAATGTACGTAAAGGACAAGCTTTGGCTACTATCTATTCACCAGAATTAGTGAGCGCTCAACGAGAACTGATAGAAGCCGCTGCATTAAAGGAAACCAATCCGGCGTTATACAGAGCTGCCAAAGCCAAGTTATCCGCATGGGATTTAACACCTCAACAAATCAGTGAGATTGAAAATGCCAGTGATCCAATTATTCATTTTAATATTCTTTCGCCTGTAAGCGGCACTGTCACGTCACGAAATGTTGCACAGGGCGATTATGTGAAAGAAGGAACCGATATGTTTCAGATTACCGACCTTAGTAAGGTTTGGATTCAACTGGATGCATATGAAACAGATCTGGCATGGATTGCACAAGGTGATCAGATCAGTTTCAACACTAAGTCGCAACCAGGTAAAACCTTTGAGGCAAATGTGAGTTTTATCGATCCTATTTTGAATCCGCAAACAAGGGTGGCCAATGTAAGAGCAGAAGTGAATAATTCGGACGGTAATTTAAAACCCGGAATGTTTGTCACCGCTTATGTCGAATCAAAATTATCGAAGGATGATGCATTAATCATTCCTAAATCGGCAGTGCTTTGGACGGGTAAAAGAGCAGTTGTATATGTAAAGGTAGAAGAACGGGAACAACCTACTTTTCTTAATCGTGAAATTGTATTGGGGCCCGAAGCTGATGATTCGTATGTGGTAGCTGATGGTCTTGAAGAAGGTGAAGTAATTGCTGCCAACGGAGTATTTAAAATTGATGCCGCGGCACAATTAGAAGGAAAACAAAGCATGATGAATTCTTCCAAAAGCGATATGCACCACATGGATATGAGCATGAAAATGAAGAAAGATTCATTTCAGGTAGCTGGTGATTGTGGTATGTGCAAAGAAACCATTGAGACTGCTGCCAAAGGAGTTAAAGGCGTTCATCTTGCTGAATGGAATAAGGAAACAAAGGTTTTTAATGTGAGCTACATGGCTAATGAAACAGATCTCGTGACTATTCACAAGGCCATAGCAGCTGCCGGATATGATACTGAACTAGAGAAGGCATCTGCAGATGTGTACAAGAAACTACCTGAATGTTGCCATTATGATCGTAACTATTTTGATAAAGCAAATACCCAAAGTCAGACCTTTACTTTTAAAGTGTTTGGCAATTGTGGAATGTGTAAAGATCGAATTGAAGAAGCAGCCTCTAAAGTCGAAGGCGTTAATAGTGCTGAGTGGAATGAAGAAACCAAGATGATATCTATTGAAGGTATCCCATCATTGAACATTCATACCGTGCACAAAGCTATTGCTGCGGTTGGTCATGATACCGAAATGACAAAAGCATCTGATGATGTTTATAACAGTCTTCCGGAATGTTGTCAATACACCAGATAATATTAAGCATTAGCGAATTAATATTAAAAATGAAGAATTATGAAACAGAAAGTAAATTTTAGCTTGGTTATAACATTAATAACCATGAGTTTGATAGGTATTAGTTGCAATAATGCATCTAAAAAATCTAACAATGAAACTCAAAAAGAAATGGAGCATATTGTGTACACCTGCCCTATGCACCCTGAGGTTGAAAAAAGCGAACCTGGAAAATGTCCAACCTGCGGAATGAACCTTGTGAAGAAAGATGCAATGATGAAACATTCAGATATGCAGATGAACGATACTATATACACATGTCCTATGCATGCCGAAGTTGAATTGCACGAGATGGGTAGTTGTCCGAAATGTGGTATGGACCTTGTGATTAAAGAAAACAACATGGAGCATTCACATGAAGGTCATAACCATGACTAAAAATCTTATAATTAACAATTGGAATATTCAATTTCCATACTGGTTACTGATAATATAAAAATTCAAATAAATGAAAACAAGAACAATGAGCTTACTGGCTGCGATGATGCTTGCCTCATTTACACTTTATGCAAAAAACACCGACAAAACATTTAAAGTATACGGCAATTGTGGGATGTGCGAAAAAACAATCGAAAAAGCGGCCAATTCTGTTGATGGAGTAATCAAAGCCGATTGGAATAAAGAGACCAAAATGATGACTCTTTCATTTGATTCGGCTAAAACAAGTGACGAAAAAGTGCAGGAAGCCATCGCTAAATCGGGCTATGACACTGAGAAAAAAACAGCTCCGGATGAAGCTTATAATAAACTTCCAGGCTGCTGTAAATACGATAGAAAACCGAAAACAGAGAAAAAATAATATTTTGACTAAGAAGCATTTCTGATTACCTGAGATGCTTCTTTCTTTTTTAGATAACGTGAACATTGTACCACCTGATTATAACCTAATAAAGTACCCAGAATAAAATCTTCTTCAGGTGTTAATTCATTGAGACTTTTATCGCAAAAACAGTTGATAATATCAACACACTCTTTAGCACCAAAAAAAATATTTACCTTATTAACACTTACCGATTGTATCAAATAATTAATCTCATTTGACTCCAGTTTTTTTATAGCCATATCAACATCTTTGGCTGCCATAGTATGTAAAATCAAGTTTCTTAAACCCTTTTTATATTCATAAATATGATGACAAAATACTCTCATAACAAACTCTTTATTAAAAGAAAAGGTCATTACTGCCGGCGTTTTCCAAACACGTATAAAATAAACCTAACACTAATCTTGATCTATGCAGTAATGACCTGTTCTACAATTGTACTTACCTATGCACTAATAATTCAATACCAAAAGGATTATGGTAAATTAATTCAAACCTGCAAGTATTGAATCAACCCATTTTCTTACCCTTTCTTCCGTTTTATTACTTTCGTTATCTTCATCAATAGCCAATCCCACAAGGCTATCATTTATAACTGCTGAAGAGGCATCGAAACTATAACCATCAACTGAAACTGCACCTACAATTTGACAACCTTTGTCTGCAATAGTTTTGTAAATAGTGCCCATACCATCCACAAAAGTATCAGGATATGAAGCTGCATCACCCAGCCCGAATAAAGCAATGGTTTTTCCTTTCAGGTCAGCTTTTTCCAATTCAGTGATAAACGAATCCCAATCATCCTGTAAATCGCCCAAACCCCAGGTACTTGTTCCCAGAATTAAACATTCGTATAATTCAATATCAGAAGCGGTCAAATCATCAACATCTTTTACCTCAGCCTGATTATCCAGACATTGATTTATCAGTTTGGCAATCGATTTTGTATTACCTGTGGTTGAACCGTAAAGTATAGCTGTTTTTTTCATCGGCTTAATTTGTTTTAAGTTGTCAGATTATAAAAGCAAAACTAATCAGGTCGACAACACAAATCAATCACCTATTATTGGGCTTTTTTGAGAAGGATAAAACACAATCACGAATCCCAACAAAGCCATAAAGATTTAAATTACATGTAATTAGAATTTAGAATCCCTATATATAGTTAATCAAATATTGGTACTTATTGTTTTCACAACCTCAGTTAGCGGCAATAGGCATTCCAATTTCTTTGACTGACAGGAATGTATTTACCAGGCAATTATAGGTACGCTGAGATAGTAATAATTGTAATTCACGCAGTTCTTTCTGATTTAACATCATCGAAACATTACGATGTCCCAAAGGCACAATTATTTTACGTCTGTAATGGAGAGCTGCATTGACATTTTCAAAATAACTTCCGTCAATTTTGGTAATATTATTCTTAAAGAAATCGTAGGCTTCTTCATCAAAAGAGAAAAGAAAATGATAAAATTCGATGTGAATCTTATCGCAGTTAGAGCACAAAAAAACTCTTCCGTTACTTGTTTGACTGATGACTTTATCCATAACTAATTCGTTTATTCGAATTTGCATATTATAAAACCATCAGTCAATCACAATTAATTGGGGTTTTGCAATTGTGGCTAAAAACACCAACCTATGCGCACTCCACTGGATATGGCCATTGGAAACTCTTCAATTCCTCCAATAAAACCTTTATGTAAACCATAATTTTTATCATCAGTACCAAAACCATAACCGACACCGATAAAAGTATCAACTACAAAACTATTATCGATAACCCATTGCTTACCAAAGTTTAACAAAAAAGCAAACATTACATTTGTCTCTCTTGATATATTTGCAGTATTTGTATACCAGTCGATTTCTTCGAAATCATAGCTATAAGACGAAAAGGCTATTTCCGGTCTTATATAAGCACCCTTTAATATATGCGCATATCGCTGTCCACGAATGTAGTAATCAGGACTTTTAATAAACTTGTAGCCAAATTTGAGAAACATACCACTCTCATCTGTATTATAAACATCGTTTCCTACCCCAATAATTCCTAATGATCCTTCGATGCTTTGACCGGGTCGAATACTTCTTTCGTACGAAATGTTAACATGGTTAAATAAGGGTGAGAGAAAATTAGTTTTTATTGTATTCTTATTGTCAGAAGCATAATGCTCAGGATCTGTTATTGCAAGGTTAAAATTAATCTCGTTTCCATTTGCAAGTATAATTTTCAACACATCCGATTTATCAATACCAAATACAATGGTTTCACTAACATCAGGTTTTGTGTATTTAATCTCCAGATCGCCAATTTCCTTAACAATACAATGAATTGTATCGTTATTTGTCTTGATAAGTTGATCTTGAGCATTTGTCAAAGATAATACAGAAAAAAAGAGCATCAGACTGCTCACCAGCTTTCTTAATGAATTCATAAAATAAGGCTTAGATGTTTAATTAATCAACGTTATGACAAATTAATCGATGCCTGCACGTAACATTAGTTGATTCATTTTTTCAATATCTAATTGCCGGTTGAACGAAAAACTCTGAAATTTTTGTTCTGCCTCATTAAAACAAAAACGAGCTATTTCCAAATTATGAATAGCCTCTTCATCCTTCTTTAACCGAAGACAAACATCAGCAGATACTAATAAATATTGTCCTAATGTATCCAGATAAGCATCATTTATCTCATTTTTATTAAGATGTTGCTCAAATTCTTCCAGGCTCATTTTTAGAAACTCATCATATTTAAAGCCCGTAACTCTGGCTGAATGATTCACCAAAAAATCATATGCCTGATCAATTTTTTCTTCCTGCTGAAGTTTTAATAATCGGGCAATAAACTGGGCTATCTGTTCAATAATTCGAAGAATATAATCGCGACGATACATAAGAAATAAATTAGTAACAGTTAAGACAAGAAAAGTAAGCAATTTTATCAAGTAATATTTTCACTTAATTAACAATTCCGATTGATGAATTACTTGATTTATTTTCACAAGCATCCTTTAACAAATATATATCATTGCTTTTCAATATATTTCAAAACACCCCTTAATAGATAAACCAGTAAAAATATATCCCTCTAAATAAATTTTAATAGGTATTTCTATGTTCTTAACCGATTGTAAATTTCAATTCCTTCATCAACATTTGCATTTATAAGTTAAATAGACGATCTTTAAATTTTAGTATCGGGAATGGTATTTATTTAATGAAACCAAAGTTCGAACAAATGGATAAAATAGTTTTAAAGGAACCGACCAGGACCACTCCATTTATTAAATTGGATTATGATCATGGTTTGATTGAATTCAAAGGTAAGTTAACGCCTGAGAATTGTTCTGATTTATTTGATCCTATTATCCAATGGATTGATGAATACCTCGATCATCCATTAGATAAGACTGAACTCAATATTCAATTAGAATATTTTAATACAAGGTCATCTATATATCTATTGGATATCTTTAGAAAATTTGAAAGTTTAACCGATAGAAATCGCAAAATAATTATCAATTGGATTTGCGAAAGTGATGATTTTGATATGATTGAGGCAGGTGAAGATTATCAAGCAATCATAAATATACCCATTAATATCATTGAATTTAATTAACCATACTTTTAAAATATCAGACAATCAGGGGTTCGCACTTAATACGTGCGAACCCTTTTTATTTATTTAAAATACAGCAACCACAACCAAAATTATTATTTTGCAACCTAATTCTTAATCTAGAAGAAAATCAAGTATGAAGCGACAAAGCCTTTTTGTTTTAATTAGCCTCTTAAGCCTGTCTTCAATCTTAAATGCTCAAAGTATTTATGATCAAAAGACTGAACCATATTTCGGAGAAAGTTGCACGTCAATCATGGTGAGTAAAGGAGCCTCGAGTGATGGATCAGTAATAACCAGTCATACCTGTGATGGTCGATATAGAACCTGGATCACCATTGAAGAAGCCGAGTCTTTTGAAAACGATACTACTACTCCAATTTTTAAAGGTAAGCTGAGAACAGAAACCCCTTGGGATATGCGAAATGTAAAACAAGTTGGTTTGATTCCTCAGGCTAAACAAACATTTGCCTTTTTAAATACTGCTTATCCATGTTTGAATGAAAAACAACTTGCCATTGGTGAAACAACCATAGTCGGTCCGGAAGAATTGGTAAACGAAAACGGAATGTTTTTAATTGAAGAGTTGGAAAGAATAGCTCTACAGCGTTGTTCAACTGCCCGCGAGGCTATTCAACTTATTGGTCAGCTGATAAAAGAATACGGATATGGAGATTGGGGCGAATGTATTACAATAGCCGATAAGAAAGAAGTTTGGCAACTCGAAATTTTTGGTGAAGGCCCGGATAAAATTGGTGGTGTTTGGGCTGCACAGCGAATTACGGAAGGACATGTAGGAGTGTCGGCAAACATATCGCGCATTGGCGAACTCAAACTGAAGGACAAAGATCATTTTATGGCTTCTGAGAATGTTTTTTCAGTAGCTAAATCTTTAGGTCGTTGGGATGGTAAAAAACCATTTAAATTCTGGAAAGCATATGGCGACAACGAAAAACCATTCAACATCAGGGAATTCTTTATTTTAAGTACACTGGCACCCTCTCTTAATTTGAGCTATGATGCAGATGAATTACCGTTTTCTGTTCAACCCGATAAACCAGTTAGTGTGCAAGATGTTATGGCTCTGTATCGTCAGACCTATGAAGGAACAGAATATGATATGACCAAAAATATTCAAACCGTAAAGAAGAAACGTGATAAAGAAGGCAACATAATTATTCAGGATACAGTTAAGTCACCAATTGCTAATCCATGGCTAACAGAGGCTGCAAGAAATACCTATAATTATCTTGATTCAACAGCTGTTTCTTTTCAAAGAACAGTAGCTGTTTCATGGTGTTCTTATTCCGAAATAATACAGTTACGCGATTGGCTACCTGATGAAGTAGGTGGTGTTGCATGGTTATCTTTTGATAATCCTGGCCAAAGCCCAAGAATTCCAATTTATGCAGGCACAACAAAATTACCTCCTGGATTTGAATATTGTGGTCAGAAAAGATATCGCGAAGATGCTATTATTTGGAAATACCGCAAAGCAAATAAGCTGGCAACCTTGGCCTGGCAGGAAACAAAAGAAGCTATGCTAAACGAAGTAGCCTATTTTGAAGAAAAGGGAATAAATGAAGGCGCTTTGCTCGAACAAAAGGTAGGCAAATTATTGGAAGAAGGTAAAAAAGTGGATATCCCGGAATTATTGAATCGATACACTACTGACTTTACAGGTGCAACGATTTATAAATGGAATGATCTTGAAAATTATTATTGGGGTCGTTTTGGAATGGGATTTTAAAAAATAAAATAATCTTAAACGAAAGGTGTAGTTTAACAACTGCACCTTTTTTATTATTCAAGACAACCATTTATGAACTATTAACAATTACTTAAAGTGTCTTTAAAAGCTTAACTATTCGTTCAGTTTCAGCTTAAATTAACTTCATGTTGCCCAATTAAATTTGTGTGTAGTATTTAATACAGGAATATTTAATCTAACACAAATGAAAAAGAAAACAGCCTTCCAATTAAGTCTAATGGTGATCTTATTCACTATACTTATTAATCCTGTTATAGCTCAGGATGCATTAACCTTAACAAAAGAGATTGAAACAAATAATCCATCGGAAACAAAAGAAACGGTAAGTACTTTAACATTAGCTCTTATTGAAAACACCAACGCCAATGTTTGTGCTCAATGCAGAGAAAAAAATTTGGTTATCATCGAAGGGCAAATACCTTTAACCCTATCAAATAATCCATTCGATTTGGCTTATACCTTTAATGGTTGTATTAACTACAAACTCGAAGTAAACTACGAAAACGGTATACAGTTAACTTTTACGGATCTGAGTCACGAGTCAAAAAACTCAATTAATGGTTTTGACCTTAATTACGGCCAATTATACTCCAATGGAACAACATCCAAGCATGCTGTTTACCGTAATTACAATTTTCTGATTGAAGATTATAGCAGAATTACACTTTTTAAGAGTGATAATGAAATGGCGGAATTAATTAAAAAAGCATATTGAAGAACTTATTGCTGTGAAATAACCTCTCCCTAGTGAATTACACCCCGGAATAAGATAAAGGTCTTTATCCGGGGTGTTTTGTATTATACCTTTTCCAGTGAACCCTCTCCCTTTTCAAGTAAATGAGGTCCGGATAATTTAATTCCAATGGCTCCAATAGGCGCAGTAACAACAATACTCAATACTGCTAAAGCAAGAATAGTCTGACCTGTTTCGGTACTTACATCTCCAAGTTTTCCTTCACCAATCAGAGTTAATGGCACAGCACCAATAGCAGCCTGAACCGTAGCTTTAGGCAAGTATGCAATCACACTAAATAAACGCTCTTTGTAATTCAAATCTGATCGTAGTAACGAAATCCACACACCAATACTTCGGGCTGTTAAACCCAATAACAAAATCAACAAACCAATACCTATTAACGAAGAATTTAGTTGCGAAATCTTTACTTCGGTTCCAATATATACAAATAACAAAATTTCGGCTAGTACCCATACTTTATTAAACTTGGCAGAAAGGCGATTAGCCAGTTTATTGTATTTCTCTAAAATCATAAATCCAATGGCCATTATACCAAGTAAGCCTGCCAAAGGAACAAACTCTTTTAATGATTCCCATTCGGTAAATTCATAAAAAGCCACTGCAACAATCATAAATATGATTACTTTTTTTGTGTCGCGAATATGATATCGCTTAAAAAACAGGACTAATACCAAGCCAATTAAAGCCCCAAATAATGCACCCAGCAAGATACCAACCGGAACACTCCAGAAGATGTGCCCATAATCGATTGAGTTTCCTGCCGCCAACCCGGTAAATACCCCGAATATCGTTATGGCAAAAACATCATCCACTGAAGCACCTGCCAAAACAAGTGTTGGAACATCTTTCTTCTCTCCATAACCTTTGTCTTTCAATTCTAACATAGCCGGAACAACTACTGCAGGAGAAACAGCAGCAATGATAAATCCCAGCATTCCTCCCTCAATAAACGAAAAACCAAGTATATAATGAGCCACCAGCAATACCGTTGTTCCTTCTAATACTCCAGGAATAAAGCTTAAATTAATAGCGGGACGTCCTACTTTGTGCAAGGTTTTTTTGTTAATTCCCAGGCCTGCCCTGATTAAGATAACAATGAGAGCTGCAGTTTTAAACTCCTTCAAAAAGAGAGATACTTCCGGATCAACTAAATCAAGCACACTGGGACCTAACAGTATACCGGTCAAAATCATTCCTAATATACCCGGTAACTTCAACAGAGTAAATAAATAATTTAATAAGAGGGCAGACAGAATGATCAGTGCAAAGTCGAGTAACATGATGGATGTGTTTTGGATTACAAATATAATTCATTAAATCGATGAGCCAATTATCAATTGTTCGTCGTGACAAATACTAATTCATCGACAATACAATGTTTTACATTTTTGAGTTTTGAGTTATAACCTTTGACTTTTAGCATTAAACTTTCTTCTTGAAATTTATCCTTTGTACTTTATTCACGATTCCATCTTTATTATTCCAAAAATTGTATTTTTGTTTATACGCCAGTATTTACATTATACGAGATGACAGATATACAGAAGGAAATTAATCAGCTCAGAGAAGAGCTTCATATACACAACCATAATTATTACGTACTAAACACACCAACCATATCCGATTTTGATTTTGATCAGATGATGCATCGCCTGATTGAACTTGAAAAACAACATCCAGAGTTTACCGATCCAAACAGCCCGACTCAACGCGTTGGAAGTGATCTCAATAAAGATTTTGAGCAGGTAAAACATGTTTACCCGATGCTTTCGTTGGGTAATACCTACTCAGAAGAAGAAATTCAGGATTTTTACAATAGAATTACCAAACAATTACCAGATGAAGAATTTGAAATTGTTTGTGAATTAAAATATGACGGAACAGCAATTGGCTTAACTTACGAGAACGGAATTCTGGTTCGAGGTGTTACCCGTGGTGATGGAGTGCAGGGTGATGATGTAACAGCCAACGTTAAAACAATAAAGAGTATTCCATTAAAGCTAAAAGGAGACTATCCTGCCAGTTTTGAGATACGTGGAGAAATATTTCTACCTCACAAAGGCTTTGCGAAATTAAATGAGCTGCGCGAAGAAGCCGGTGAAACACCTTTTGCCAACCCTCGTAATGCTGCTGCAGGTTCGTTAAAAATGCAAAACAGCTCACTGGTTGCCAAACGTCCTCTAGACTGTTTCTTATATTATATGCTGGGCGAAGAATTACCCAGCCAATACCACAAAGAAAACCTGGAAATAGCACGTAGTTGGGGATTTAAGATTCCTCCATACATCCAATTATGCAAAAGCATTAAAGAAGTGATGGAGTTTATCCATCATTGGGATATTGAACGACATAACCTGCCATTTGACATTGACGGCATTGTACTAAAGGTGAACAGCCTTGATCAGCAACGTCGGTTGGGATTCACGGCCAAGTCTCCTCGTTGGGCTATCTCATACAAGTTTAAGGCTGAACAAGGTTACACCAAACTCAATGAAGTAACTTTTCAGGTTGGACGAACCGGCGCTGTAACTCCGGTTGCCAATCTCGATCCTGTTTTTCTTGCCGGAACAACCGTTAAACGTGCTTCTCTTCATAATTCAGATATCATAGCTTCACTTGACTTGCATTTGGGTGATATGGTATATGTTGAAAAAGGGGGTGAAATTATTCCTAAGATTGTTGGAGTTGATGAGAATGCCCGAAATGCCAATGCTCCTAAAGTTGAGTTTATAAAAAACTGTCCTGAATGTAACAGTGAGTTAATCAGAATTGAAGGTGAAGCAGCCCACTACTGCCCCAATGCGGCTACTTGTCCTCCTCAGGTGAAAGGAAGGGTTGAACATTTTATTGCACGTAAGGCGATGAACATTGATGGATTGGGGACCGAAACCATTGATCTGTTATATAAAAACCAAATGATAAATGACGTGGCTGATTTATATAACCTTCACCCGATGCAACTTTCTACTTTGGAACGGATGGGTGAAAAATCAGCACAGAATATTCTGGACGGGCTCGAAACATCCAAACAAGTTAATTTTGCCCGGGTTCTGTTTGCATTAGGCATCCGATATGTTGGAGAAACTGTTGCTAAAAAACTGGCATCGGCTTTTAAAAATATAGATAATCTGATGAATGCCTCGTTGGAAGAATTAACCGAGGTTGACGAAATTGGTGAAAGAATTGCCAGCAGCGTAAAAGGTTATTTTGGTGAAGAGAACAATCAAACACTTATAGAAAAATTAAGAAAGATTGGTTTGCAATTTGAACTTTCAGAGGAAGAAACCGCCACTCACTCTGATAAACTGGAAGGATTATCCTTTGTTGTGAGCGGAAGCTTCACCAGCTTCTCCCGTGATGAGCTAAAATCATTAATAGAGAAAAATGGTGGTAAAAATCTGAGTGGAGTTTCGTCAAAAACAAGCTATCTTGTAGCTGGCGATAAAATAGGTCCAAGTAAACTTGCCAAAGCAGAAAAACTGGGCGTAAAGATTATCTCAGAAGACGAGTTTAAATCAATGATTGAATAAAAA
Source organism: uncultured Carboxylicivirga sp. (assembly GCF_963674565.1). NCBI lineage: Bacteria > Pseudomonadati > Bacteroidota > Bacteroidia > Marinilabiliales > Marinilabiliaceae > Carboxylicivirga > uncultured Carboxylicivirga sp. The sequence goes on along the minus strand of NZ_OY771430.1, from coordinate 339,380 downwards.
AAGCATAGACAGCAATAATGAGCAATATCATCGATAATTTCAGGCAAAAAGTAGCAGGTTATTTACTTAAAAGAGAAATCAGTAAACAACCCCACAAAGCTTCTATCCATAACCTTCAAACCGCTGAGACAGCAGGTATTTTGTTTGACGCAACCAAACCCGATAACTTGAAAATCGTTAAAGAACTGGCCTCTGAACTAAAAGAGTTTAATATAAAAAGTCAGTTTCTGGGTTATATAAACAAAAGTAAACGCGACGACGATTACATTGGTGATAACACCTATAGTTTTGTTTGCAAAAAAGACTTTGGCTTCTTCTTTGCTCCAAAATCTGAAAACATCACCAGGTTTATTGATATCCCGTTTCATTTGTTATTTGTCTTAACCGATGACTTTTTATTTCCAATTACCTACATTGGTTCATTATCAAAAGCACATTTTAAAGCCGGCAGAGCCAATATCGATAATGAAATGTTCGACTTTATGATCGAGTTAAAAAAAGGAGATACCATAAAAGAATTGAAAAAACACATCATACATTACCTCTCAATCATCAACAATAAATAACATACAATGCTAACACCCTATCAACTAGGCGGAACTGGTGTAGCTTTAGTTACTCCTTTTAACTCCAGAAAAGAGATTGATTTTGAATCTCTCGATCGTCTGGTGCATTTCGTTATCCAAAATCAGGTTGATTTTCTGGTTGCACTGGGTACCACTTCAGAGGCTTCAACACTTAGCGAAAAAGAAAAGCGTGAAGTTGTTCGACACATTATTGCTGCCAATGGAGGAAGAAAACCTATAATTGTTGGGATGGGTGGAAATGATACCAACAAGGTTGTTGATACGATTAATAAAACTGATTTTGATGGAATAGACGGAATACTTTCTGTTGTCCCGTATTACAACAAACCCAGTCAGGAAGGTATTTACCAGCACTTTGCAGAAATAGCCAAAGCCTCTCCTGTACCCATCATATTGTATAATGTTCCCGGACGTACTTCAAGCAATATAAATGCTGAAACAACCATCCGATTGGCTAATGATTTTGAAAATATAATTGCTGTTAAAGAGGCCTCAGGTGATTTGATTCAGATAATGAACATCATCCATAAAAAACCTGATGATTTTATGGTTTTGAGCGGTGATGATGCTTCTACCCTGCCATTAATTGCTTTAGGAGCCGATGGAGTTATATCTGTTACAGCCAATGGCTTTCCATTTGAATTCAGTCAATTGGTTAGGGAAGCTTTAAATGAATCGTTGGATGAAGCCTGTAGAATTCACTATGGTTTACTGGATATAATTCAACTTCTATTTAGCGAAGGGAATCCAGCTGGTATTAAAGCACTGCTAAACGCACGAGGATTGATTGATAATAATTTACGCTTACCACTTGTACCTGTAACAGAAGAAACTTATATTGCTATAGAGAAATTTTTAAACAATTTTTAAGAATTTGGTCTGCTTTTTGTAAAGCATACATCAAATAAACTACTTACTATGAAGACTAAAATTTATCTAAGCCTGACATTAGTTTTTGCACTAAGCATCCTTAGCGGATGTATGACTCACAAAGTGGAACGTGTTGACACCAAAGAAGCCATTGATTTAAGTGGTAGATGGAATGATACCGACTCACGTTTGGTAGCGGAAGAAATGGTTAACCAGATTCTGGGAGGTGCATGGATTGACAATCATCTTCAATCAGCTGGAAATAAACCGGTGGTTGTAGTTGGTTTGATTTACAATAAATCTCACGAACATATCAGTGCTGAAACCTTTATTAAAGATGTAGAACGAGCTTTTATTAACAGTGGTCGGGTTCGACTGGTACAAGCAGGTGATAAAAGAGAAGAGCTTAGAAAAGAAAGGGCTGCTCAGCAGGAATTTGCCAGCATGGCTACGGCCAAACAATGGGGACAGGAACTGGGTGCTGACTTCATGTTAAATGGTGATATCAATTCAATTGTTGACACATACAAAAAAGAACGTGTTAACTTTTACAAGGTTAATCTTGAATTATCCAATCTCGAAACCAACGAGGTTATTTGGATTGGTGACAAAGAAATCAAAAAATATATTACAAAATAACACTCTGAATAAGAAGAAGCATTTTGCTTCTTCTTTCATTTAAGTCATACCCTACCTATGTTCCAAAGATTACTTCTACTCCTTACTATAATTTTTCTATTTAGCTCGTGCCTTACCTACTACGAGAAGAATATTCAATTACAAAACATGATTACAGCTGGTCAGTTTGAATCAGCTGATAAGATTCTTCAGAATGATAAAAAAGGAGGTGAAGGTAAAAATCGTATGCTTTATTTCTGCAACCGTGGTGTAGTTTCTTTTATGAACGGTGAGTATGAACAAAGTATAGAATATTTTAACCAAGCCGATTATTACGTAGAAGATTATAAAAAAAACATTGGTAGCGAAGCTCTGGCACTTATCACAAATCCAGGTATCAAACCTTATCAACCAGAAGATTTTGAGGCTGTAATGGTTCATTATTATAAAGCGCTGAATTTTATTTACCTTAATAATTATGAGGGTGCCCTGGTAGAATGTCGAAGAGTTAACATTCTGCTTCAACAATTTAATGAGAAATACAAAGAAGGTAAGAATAAGTATACACGCGATGCCTTTGCCCACACAATGATGGGGTTGGTTTACGAAGCATCGGGTAACATTAACGATGCCTTTATAGCCTATCGAAATGCCTTGGAAATATATGAGCAGGATTATTCCACTATGTTTGGTGTACAAACTCCTGATCAACTAAAAAAGGATATTCTCCGAACTGCTTACGAGCTGGGTTTTGGAACTGAACTGGAATTTTACAAAGAAAAATTTGGCATGACCTATGAACCTAAAGAAGAAGAGAATGGTTATCTTGTCTTTTTCTGGATGAATGGCTTTGGTCCTGTCAAAGACGAATGGAGCATTAATTTTGTTAACACAGGCTATAATGATGGTTGGATGACTCTTGCCAACGAAGAATATGGTTTATCGTACCCTATATACATCGGAAATTATTCTAATGAAAAGAAGAATAATTTCAAAAACTTATCTGTATTAAGGGTTGCCTTCCCAAAATATGTTGAGCGCAAACCTCTTTTTAACAATGCTTATATCTCAGTCAATGGAGAAAACTATCCGCTGCAATTATCTGAGGATATCAATCGCATTGCTTTTCAATGTCTGAAAGACAGAATGGTAAGAGAAATAGGTGCAGGCATTGCCCGATTAGCTGCTAAAAAGGCTATGGAGGCAGTTGCTCGTAAAGAAAATGAAAATCTGGGAGCCGTTTTAAGTATTATTAATGCAGCAACCGAACAGGCTGATACCCGCAACTGGCAAGCCCTGCCTTATAGCATATCGTATTGCCGCATTCCACTAAGTGAAGGGACTCATCAGGTGAAGTTAACCGCGACAGGAAGAATGCAAAGTGAAGAGACTTTTACATTCAATATTAAAAAAGGCCAGACTTCCTTTTTTGCCTTCCACAACCTCGAAAGTGAACAATTGAGATAAGTGTAAAAACTAAACCATGGAAGGACCCTACCTGCGAAAAAGAAATATATCTTGATGGAAACGGCCCTTCCATGAAATCGTGACGAATGTCATCGTTGTTTAGTGGAAAACAAATAACGTAATTGTGGATTAAGAAAATATAAACCTAATGTTAATTCAATCTGAATTAATTGTAAAAAGTGAAATTTATATGATTATCGGGTACCCCAAATAAATAAATCGCCCCAATAATCATCATCTATTGCGGTCACCACACAACCTTTAGAACTCGAAACATGAATAAATTCTGAAGTATTAATCATGATACCTACATGATTGATCAGTCGACTTTTACTGCCCTTGAAAAATACCAGATCACCTTTTCGCAAACGCCCTTTTGTAGGAACAATTTGTCCATAACGAGCTATATCAGCTGATTTATGTGGTAAAGGCAAATCAATATCTTTAGCTGCCAGATAAACCAGACCGGAGCAATCCATTCCTGATGAACTTAAACCACCAGCTCTATAGTTAGAACCTTTGTATTTTAAGGCAGATTGTACTAAATCATCTTTCTTAAAATTCAGCCGGCCATTCTTTTTCTATTCCTTGAGAAGCAAAATTTTCAATCCGATTTTTTAACGAAGGATCCAATGTTTTATCCAACAACAATTCGTAACCTGAAACACCGCAGGATGTCAATACAAATAGAATTATTGCAAATAAAATAAGATTGCCCTTCATTAACACTAAGAGGTTTTTCGATAACTAAACACCGCTAAAGGTACCGTAATACAAGCTATTAACAAAGTAGAACCAAACTCCACCATAATATCTCTAAAACCAGCACCTTTTATCAGAACCATTCGAATTACATTCATAAAATAATAAAGCGGATTCAAGCGATTTAGTTCCTGGGCAAGAACGGGCATATTATCAACTGAAGTAAATGCACCACTGAGCAATACAAAAACCAATAAAAAGAAAAAACTGATCATCATTACCTGTTGCTGAGTCTGACTTTGGGTTGAGATAAATAATCCAATACCCAATACTGCCAACAGGTAAACAAAAGCAAAAGCATACAAAACCAATAGATTACCATTAATTGGTAAATCATAAATGAGTTTCGAAAGGGTTAAAGCCAACGTCAATTCAAACAAGCCAATAATAAGAAATGGTACTAACTTACCAATGATAAAATGTGATTTCTTAATGGGTGTTACATTAATTTGTTCAGCTGTACCAATCTCTTTTTCCCGAACCAGGTTTAAGGCCGTTAGAAACATCCCTATAATGGTTAACAAGATGGCCATGATAGCCGGTAACATGTAATATTTGTAATTTAAATTGGGGTTAAACCAATATAAAGCCTCCGATTTTATTTGTTTGACATCGGTCAATAATTGTTGATCAATTGAAATTTCAAGGTTTAGTCCCCGCACTATATTACTTAAATAACCAAACGACAGTTGTGCCTTTGAAGCATCAATAGCATCCGTAATAATCTGCAGTTTAGCATTCCCTTCCCTGTTAAAGTCAGATTCCAGTTCATGAGGGATAAAAATTACCACATCTGTTTTATTATCCTGAATTCTTTCAATAGCCTCTTCTTTGCTTAATGCCAGATCTTCCAATTTGAAAAAAGGTGACGCTTCCAGCTTACTGATCAATAAACGCGATGTACTTGACAAGTCTTGATCAGCAACCGTTACACTGATGTTTTTCATATCCATTGTGGCTGCATTCACCAGCACAATCAACTGAACCAAAGGCAGAACAAAGATCAATGGCAGCATTGTTCGGTTTCTAAAAACCTGTAAAAACTCTTTTTGTAATATGGCTAGTATAATTCTCATTGTTCTACTGTAATCTGATTTTAAATTTCTTCACACTTAATGTCACAAATAACACAACAAAACCAATGAGGATGAGTGTTTCCTTCCAGACATAAAACAAGCCTCCTCCTTTCAGCATAATGGTTTTCACTATGATTATAAACCATTTGGGAGGAATAATATTACTAAGTATCCGCAAGGGTAATGGCATATTTTCAACAGGAAAAATGAATCCTGACAAAAGAATGACTGGCAGCATAAGAGCGAACATACTCATAAACATAGCAACCATCTGATTTTTGGCCACCGTCGAAATCAATATCCCCAGAGACAAAGCCAGTATGGTAAACAACAAACACTCTATTAACAGTAATACAATACTCCCCTTCACAGGAACACCAAATACCCAGTATCCCAAAGCAAGGATTGAAACAGCATTGATCAGTGCCATTAGCACATAAGGAGTTACTTTTCCCAGTATAATCTGCAATGGCTTAAGCGGTGAAATCAATAAGACCTCCATTGAGCCAAATTCTTTTTCGCGGGTAATAGAAATGCTCGTCATCATGGCAGATACCAACATCAGAATCATAGCCATAATACCGGGGATAGACATATAAACACCTTCTAAAGCTTCGTTATAGAACATGCGTACTTCAGGTTGAATTCCCATCGGAACACCCGAGCTGGTGGTGTAGGAAGTAAAAATACCATCGGCGAATTGTGAAAGCATTCTGGCTGAATTCGGATCGGAAGCATCGCAAACCAGTTGTACATGAGCTGTTCCTGTTTTTTGAAGATTCTGGCTAAACTCAGGCTCAAACACAACTACCATTTTCACTCGCTGATCGTTAAATGCAGGTTCAATCTGAGACTCATCGGTCAGATAAGCATCATTCTTAAAATAACCTGATGATAACATTTTTTGAGTCAGTTCGCGCGTAACCTCATCCTTCGATTTATCCAATATTGCAATGGATGCATCTTTGATTTCGGTAGTAATAGCAAAACCAAAGATCAGAATCTGGACTATCGGCATGATAAATAAAATCAGCATTGTGCGATAATCGCGGAAAATATGCAGAAACTCTTTCTTAACAAATGCTATAAATCGATTCATAGATCACATTATTTTATCGGGCCAAAGCCAGGAAAACATCATTCATACTGGCAGCATTAAACTGCTTTTTTAATTCTGCGGGTGTACCCAGTGCATCAATTCTTCCATCCACCATTATGGTAACACGATTGCAATACTCGGCTTCATCCATGTAATGAGTAGTGACGAAAACAGTGATTCCATTATCAGCGGCTTCGTAAATCATCTCCCAGAACTGACGCCGTGTGATAGGGTCTACACCTCCTGTTGGTTCATCCAGAAAAACAATTGATGGCTGATGAAGAATAGCCACACTAAAAGCCAGCTTTTGTTTCCATCCTAATGAAAGTGTCGAAACCAGTCGTTTTCTGTCTTCAAACAAATTCAACTTATGCAGTAGTTGCTCACCCCTTTCCTTAAAAACTTTTGATGAAAGCCCGTACACAGTAGCAAAAAAGCGCATATTCTCCCACACACTTAAATCCTCAAACAATGAGAATTTCTGACTCATATACCCAATTCGCTTCTTAACTTCTTCAGACTGATGTGAAACATCAAAACCTGCCACATCAACTTTACCAGATGTTGGGGCAGACAACCCACAAAGAATACGCATGGCAGTGGTTTTACCGGCCCCATTAGCTCCAAGGAAACCAAAAATTTCTCCTTGATCTACATGGAAATTAAGGTTATCATTGGCTGTGAAATTCCCGAATTTCTTTACCAGGTTTTCAACTGTAATTACCTTTTTCTTCTCCATATCAACCAACCTTATGCGTTAATGCAATAAAACAATCTTCAATATCAGGCTGTATCAATTCCACATGATTAAAACCCAATTGTTGTGATGATAAATACGCTTCAATGTCTTTTACATCAACATGATTTCTCTTATCGAGATAATGAAGTGTTTCGCCAAAAGGATAAACATTTTCGCAGTGCTCCCATTGCCGAAGTGCCTGAAGTGACTTGTAATTGTTTTCTACTTTGATTGAATACAACGGATCTGAAAACTGAGCAACAATTTCAGAGGGTGGTGCCACGGCATGAATCTTCCCGTTTTGCATCAAAGCAACACGATCGCACAAACCCGCTTCGTCCATATATGGAGTGGAGACAACAATGGTTATACCTTTCTCTTTCAGCTTTTGCAACATTTCCCAGAACTCCCGTCGCGACACAGCATCAACACCTGTAGTAGGCTCATCAAGCAACAAAAGACGAGGTTTATGAATCAAAGCACACGACAATGCTAATTTTTGCTTCATCCCTCCAGACAGTTTTCCGGCAGGTCGTTTCTTAAACGGTTCAATCTGTTTGTAAATATCTTCAATCAAATGATAATTCTCTTCGATAGTTGTACCGAAAACAGTTGCAAAAAATTGCAGGTTCTCTTCAATGGATAAATCGTAATACAACGAAAACTTACCGGGCATGTATCCAATGATCTGACGAACTTTTTTGTACTCCTTAACAGGATCCAACCCAAACAAACTTATCTGCCCCTCATTGGGTATAAGAAGCGAATTGAGCATGCGAAACAAAGTAGTTTTGCCAGATCCGTCAGGACCGATAAAACCAAACAACTCCCCTTCTTCAATATTCAACGAAACATCATCGACAGCATGTACATCTTCGAAAGACTTATGTATGTTTTTGAATTCAATCATAATCAGAATTTGACTTCACCAGGCATTCCAATCTTAACTCTGCCATCATTTTCAATAGCTATCTTAACTGCATAAACCAAATCAACACGTTCTTCCTTTGTCTGCACTATCTTTGGAGTAAACTCCGCTGACGATGAAATCCAGGAAATAGTACCATCAATGGTTTGATTGGTATCTTCGGTTTTGTCGAATCGCACTTCCACCTTCTGACCAATTTTAATTTCAGGCAATTGACTACCAGTTACAAATGCACGTAAGAACATGGTATTCAAATCTGCCACCTTTACCACAGGTTTACCCATTACAGCCATTTCACCCTGCTCAACAAACTTTTGCAGAACAGTACCTTCTGATGGCATCATTAAGTTACAGCGATGCAACTGATCCTCTATTTCAGCAAGCTGAGCATCAATTACACCTAATTCAGCTTTGATACTTTCTATCTGGGTATAATAACCTTCCAGCTGTTTTTCCATCACATGTACCTGGCCCTGTAAATCATCAACCTGCTTCGATGTCGCTGCCTTCTCTCGATACATATTATAAACACGTGTTACATCTTTCATTAATACACCCTTTTGTGCTTTTAAAACCTCAATCGAAGCTTTAACCTGGGCTGTTTTACTTTGAGATGCTTTGCGCGATGCAATCAACTGATTTCTCTTAATTACCAATTGAGTGGTATCAATAAGGGCAATCAAATCGCCTTCCTTCAATTCCTGGCCTTCTTCAACAGCCAACTGAATAACACGACCACTAACCTCTGAACTTATCAATTTATCTGTTGCTTCGAAATTTCCATAAGCATCTGATCCGTCTTCACCATTATTACAAGCTGCAACAATCAATGTAACAGCTAATATCAATGCATTTTTTATTTTCATATTATTTGGCCCTAAATGTTAATTCTGTTTTTTACCTAACTCTTGTAATTCAATTTCAGCTTTACTTTTTTCAATCATATGAATTTCTTTGGCCAAGCGCGACATGCTTTCGGCATTAAACTCTTTGATATAATCGGCAGCTGTAACTGTTCCATTATTCATTTGCGATTGACGTGCTTGGGTAATCTTCTCGCGAAGCGCTATGATTGCATCATCTTTTTCTATAATCCTATCCAGTTTTCGAATACGCGATTCCACTTCTTTTTCAGCTAAAGAAAGATTCTTTGTAAATGTTACTTGTTGCGTCTGAACACTTTCTGATTGTAATTGAATTATCTGTTTTTCGTTGGAAGTAGATTTCCAATCCCAGATGTTCCATTTCAACCTTACTCCCACCATATAAAAAGTAGCCATTTCGTCCTTCAGCATATTATAGCCCGGATTTCCATAGCCAACCTGACCAAATCCTGCTAAAACTGGGATACGTTGACGACCCTTCAAATATTGGTAGTCTCCCAATTGCTGTTGTTGAGCTTCAAAAAGTTTGTACTCAGGTCTTAATTGATTGTCAAGTGATACTGGCATAAGTAGTTCCTGATCCATTGAAAGATTTGCACCTGTCAATTCTGTTAAAATCTCAAGGGCAGCCTTCTGACCTTCCATCAAGGCATATTTATCCTGTTCCACCTTAAGCAATTCAACTTCAAACAGATCAGCTTCACTTTGCAAGAGAGCTCCGTTTTCAACAGCCACTTTCATCTCTGCCAGTCTTTGTTTTAATATTTCTTCGTTATAAGCTAATTGTTTAAGCTGCTCTTTTAAAGTCAGTAATAAATAATAGCTATCAATTACCTTGTTCCTGATGGAATACAATTGAACTTCCACATTCAGTTTCTCGGCAACTTTCTTACTCGATTCCATTTGTTTGGCTGCTTTTGTCATGCCTCCATCATAAATCGATTGCTGTATATCCACAAAAGCCTTGTATTGCTCCTTAGGAGCCTTAGGAACATTAAAGCCTGTCATTGCCGCATCAATACCAGGTACATCATTTTGCCATGTATACTGAACAGAAGCATCCAGTTTAGGATAGTAATTCGCATTCAACGACTTTAACCTTAAAGAAAGCTGTTGATCCAGATTATCAAAATCCGAAATAAGAGGATAATTCTCCCTGCTTAATTGCAGGCACTCTTCAAGAGTTAGAGTCTGCGCATTTACCTTGAAAATGGAAAATATAATGGCAATAAAAAGTAAAACTCTCATATAATTATTGTTTGATAAAATAACACTCTTTGATAATATTCATGATTGATTCTTTTCGTCCCTTCATAAACTGATACCATTTCTCTTCATCATTCTTCATTAACAACTGAATCATTAGAGGACGAGCGGCAAATGGAAACACACACATAGAAATAATATTAATCATCATCTCCATCGGATTTGTCTTCTTAAGATATCCCATTTCCATTTGTTGTTGAAGAAAATCCACAATTACCTTTGGCTGAATTCCGACCTCATTCATAAGTAAGCCGAATTTTTCAGGAGTACGGTGCAATTCACCCAATATAAAATTTGGCAAATACGGCTTCTCCATAAATGTTTCGATATAAGCCTGTACAATTGATTCCAAAGCCTTATGTGGCGATTCAATTTTTAACGCATCTTGCACCTGAGGCCAGAACTCTTTAAAAGCTTCAACAAATACTTTGTCGAATAACTTTTCTTTAGAACGGAAATAATAATGCAACATCGCTTTATTGATACCTGCCTTGTCGGCTATCTCCTGCATTCGCGCACCGTCCATTCCTTTTTCCATAAAAACATCACGAGCAGCATTTAAAATAACCTGCTCACTTACATTTCCTGATTGTTTATTTTTTAAATCATCCATCTAGTTTAACCATTTGGTTAATTCCGGCTCAAAACTATATCAACTATTTGGATTAACCAAATGGTTAACCCAATTTTATTATTTCAAATACTTATCATACTTTTGCATCTGGTTTTCTTTTATTTGTATAATTTATTACCAAAAAAGCTGAACAATTAGTCAGCTTTAAGGTTATTACTGATAACTCAACAGGACCAATATGTTTCAGTTAGAAAGCAAAATAACGAACAACGAAGACTTTCAATATAATCAGGAAAAGAACCAATATCTCATTGAAGATTATTGGAACAAACTTAATACAGTTATTAATGGTGGTGACCCCAAAGCAATAAAAAAACATACCGAAAGAGGTAAGTTACTGGCACGTCAGCGAATTGAATTATTGTTAGACAAAAATTCACCTTTTCTTGAACTATCTCCTTTAGCTGCAAATGGTCAATATAAAGATGCTTTCCCATCAGCCGGTATCTTAACCGGTATTGGTAAGGTTCATGGCAAAGATGTAATGATTGTTGCCAATGATGCAACAGTTAAAGGAGGCACATACATTGCTGAAACCATTAAGAAACATTTACGGGCCCAGGAAATCGCTGAACAGAATCACCTGCCTTGCATTTACATGGTCGATAGTGGCGGAATCTTTTTACCTGAACAGGCTAAGGTATTTGCCGACAAAAACGACTTTGGCAGGATCTTTTTTAATCAATCTCGCATGTCGGCCAAAGGCATTTCTCAAATATCAATTGTAATGGGATCATGTACTGCCGGTGGAGCCTATGTTCCAGCTATGAGTGATGAAACCATTATTGTGAAAGAACAAGGCACCATTTTTTTAGCAGGTCCACCTCTTGTGAAGGCTGCTACAGGCGAAGAAGTAAGTGCCGAAGAATTGGGTGGTGGCTTTGTCCATACACATATATCGGGTGTTGCCGATCATTTGGCAGATAATGATACGCATGCCATTCATATTTGCCGCAACATAATTGAATCATTGCCTGATAAAGTAACAGAAGAATATAACTTTCAGGCTCCTGAATATCCTATCGACGATTTATATGGCTTAATACCTGCCGATGGAAAACCTTTTCCTGACATCAGGGAAATTATTGCCAGATTAACAGATAACAGTGAATTTCATGAGTTTAAAAAAGAGTATGGATCAACTCTGGTAACAGGATTTGCCAACATACAGGGGCAAAAAGTTGGAATACTTGCTAATAATGGAATTCTGTTCTCTGAATCAGCCTTGAAAGGAACCCATTTTATACAGTTGTGTAACGTTCGAAACATACCTATGCTTTTCTTACAGAATATCACAGGATTTATGGTTGGTAAAGAATATGAGCACAAAGGAATTGCCAAGGATGGTGCGAAAATGGTGAATGCATTAGCTAACTCAAAGGTTCCATATTTCACTATTATTATTGGTGGATCGTATGGTGCCGGAAATTATGCTATGGCCGGACGGGCTTATGAACCCCGTTTCTTATTTATGTGGCCAAACGCGCGTATTTCGGTTATGGGAGCCAAACAGGCTTCAGAAGTATTGATCACCATAAAAAAAGATCAGGCAAAAGCTCTTAATAAGGATATAAATGCCGAAGAACTGGAATCTATCCGTGATCAGATTGTAAAGAAATACGAAGAAGAAGGTTCGCCTTTCTATAGTACAAGCAGGTTATGGGATGATGGCATTATTGATCCTGTTTCCACCCGTGAAGTGATAGCCCGGGTGCTGCAAATTATTTCAAATGCAAACAAAGAAAATGTTGGATATGGAGTATTCAGAATGTAAAATAGATCAGAACATAAAAATAGATCAGGATAATGGCATCAGCTGGATTACCTTAAACAATCCAACTAAAAAGAATGCTCTTTCCATATCCATGATAAATGAATTGATCGAAAACTTAAAAGCCATAGCTGAAGACGAAAGTAAACGTGTTGTAGTTCTACAGGGAGCTAATGGTGTTTTTTGTTCAGGAGCTGATCTGGTATGGATGCGGGCCGGTATTCAGCAGAATATGAATGAAAACATGGAGGATGCCAGGTTGTTTTACAAGCTTTATTCAACCTTATATTATTTTCCGAAACCGATAATTGCCTGGGTTCAAAAATTCGCATTCGGCGGTGCCACAGGACTCATTGCCTGTGCCGACTATACGTTGGCCGAAAAAGATAGTTTATTCGGTTTTCCGGAGGTCAAACTTGGTTTGGTACCGGGCACAATAGCTCCATTCATTGTAAAGAAAATTGGCTTCAATCATAGTAAGGCCTTGATGCTTAGCGGTGAAACCTTTAAAGCAAAAAAGGCTAAAAAAACAGGATTAATAAACGAAATCATAAACCCTTCAGAATCTGAAGACCGAATCAGAAAAATTGCTGAACAGTTCATTAAAAACAGTCCTGAAGCAATTGCCTCAACAAAACACTTACTGAATAGAATTGTTGATAACGGGGAGTTCACCGATGATTTGGCTAATCTGTGTTGTCAGACGATTGCTTCTGCGAGAATTTCTGATGAAGGACAGGAAGGCGTTACTGCCTTTTTTGAGAAAAGAAAACCCAATTGGATTAAAGAGTAAAGAACAGAGCGAAAATGGTAAGAAAAGTATTGATTCCAAACAGAGGTGAAATTGCAGTTCGAATAATTAGAGCTGCTCATCAATTGGGTATAAAAACTGTTGTTACATTAACTGAACTGGAGCAAGATACCATTCCGGCAAAAATCAGTGATGAAGTGCATTATTTCAAACAAACTTCGTTGGCTGAAACCTATTTGAATATTCCGCTAATAATTGAATTAGCCAAAATTTATAATGCTGATAGTATTCATCCGGGCTATGGCTTTATGGCTGAGAATCATAACCTGGCAAATGCCTGTAAAAAAGAACGTATAACATTTATTGGTCCTTCACCGGATAACCTTAAACTCATGGGCGATAAACAAACGGCCCGTGATATAGCCCGCAAATGCAAGGTACCCATTACTCAATCGTGGGAAGGTGAAGTAGATGAGATAATACAACAGGCAGATGAGATGCCCTATCCGGTGCTTATTAAAGCAGCAATGGGTGGTGGCGGAAAAGGTATGGTTATTTGTCAGGATAAAGAGTCACTTCAATCACAGTTATTATCGGTTTCGCGCCAGGCTAAAAACTATTTTGGAGACGACCGGGTTTATGTGGAACAATACCTGGAATCACCGCGTCACATTGAAGTACAGGTTCTGGCAGATGAATATGGAAATACCATTCATCTATTTGAACGAGAATGTTCTGTGCAAAGGCGATTTCAAAAAATAATTGAAGAAGCACCGGCTCCTAACCTTTCTGATAGCAAAAGAAAAGAATTAACTTCTGATGCAATTAATCTTTGCAAAAGTATTAATTATAAAAGTGCCGGCACACTTGAATTTCTGGTTGATAACCAAGGAAAACATTATTTCCTGGAGATGAATACCCGTATTCAAGTTGAACATTGCGTTACTGAAGAAATAACCGGAATTGATTTGGTTGAATGGCAATTCAGAATAGCCAATGGTGAGATTCTGAAACAGCAGCAAGATGAAATTTTAATCAATGGACATTCATTGCAGGCCAGAATTTATGCAGAAGACCCATCTAATAATTTCAGTCCCTATCCCGGTTCAATAGAAGAATTAATCTTACCTGAAAATGATGATTTAAGAATGGAAATGGCATTTGATTCGCCAACCACCATTCATTCACAATTTGATCCGATGATTGCCAAATTTATTGTTCATCGATCAAACAGAGCTGAAGCAATCAAGCAACTCTCTTCAATATTGTCAGAAACGATTATTGGTGGTATCAAAACCAACTTATCATATCTTCAAAACATATTAAATCATCAAAAATTTCAGGAAGGTAATATAAACACTCACTTTTGTCAGTATGAGCATAATCTGTTGATTTCAAATCATCAGGAATTGATAGATCAATCGCTGATAACTTATAGTTTAATTCGCTTTAATCCTCTAAATGGAATAAATGGTTTTTGGAGATTATTACCTCAATTGGAGTTTATCTATAATGATAAAAAGTATAAAGCCAGCTATAAAAAACAATATAACCGAATCTTATTGAATATAGAAGATAAGGTATATCAAATATCTGATATAAGATTAGACCATAACACCTTAGAATATAAAATTGATAATAAGTCAATTAAAGCCTATCACTTTAATAAAAATGAAAATTACACCATAGTTATTCAAAATCAGGAACATCACATTAAGGCATTGGATATTTTACCCGAGTATCAGCCTAAAAACGAAAAACATAATCAAAACAATGGTTCTACCCTTTACTCTCCTCTTCCCGGACAAGTAGCAAAAGTTCTGGTGAAAGAAGGGCAAAAGGTGAAAGCAGGTGATGTACTGGTTATTCTGGAAGCTATGAAAATGGAAAATAGACTGAGCGCATGGAAAGATACAAAGATTGAACAAATCCATGTTGTAAACGGAGATCAGGTAAAATCGAACCAACTATTAATAACAACAAACTAACATGTCAGTATTAGCAAACGAACAACACGAAGCATTTCGACAAGAAGTAAGAACATTTGCAGAAAAAGAAATCAAACCAGTTGCGGCCCAACTTGATGAGCAGGAAACTTTTTCCGTTGATTTAACAAAGAAAATGGGGCAGGCAGGTTTATTTGGCATTGATATTCCTAAAAAATATGGTGGCCGCGAAATGGATACTCTCTCCTACATCATAGCAGTTGAAGAAATTTCCCGTATTGATGGTTCGCAGGGGGCTACAATGGCGGCTCATAACAGCCTGGGTATAGCGCCTATTTATAATTTCGGAACAGATGCTCAACGAGAAAAGTATTTGCCACTTCTTACGAATGGTAATGGTTTATGGGCATTTGGATTAACAGAAGTAATGGCTGGTTCTGACGCACAAGGTGTTCAAACTGTTGCTGAGGCCAAAGATGATCATTGGTTAATAAATGGCTCTAAGCGTTATATTACCAACGGTAGCAATGAGCTGATGAAGGGCATGACGATACTTGCCTTTACAGATGAAGATAATGGCAAAAAACGTTTTTCTACCATACTGGTTGATCGTGATTCTGAAGGCTTTTCAACTCAAAGCATGAAAGGAAAATTGATGTGGAGAGCCTCTGATACTGCTAAAATAAAACTAGATAACGTAAAAACACCAAAGGAGAACCTTTTAGGTGAAAGAGGTCGTGGTTTGGGTCAAATGCTTAAGACACTTGATTCAGGTCGTTTATCAATTGCAGCTCTGGGACTGGGGCTTGCACAGGGAGCCTTTGAATTAGCTATGGAATATGCTCAAAAAAGAGAACAGTTCGGAACTAAAATAGCATCATTTCAAACTATTCAATTTAAATTAGCTGATATGGCTATGAAGATTGAACTTGCTCGAAACACATTGTACAATGCTTGTGTATTGAAAGACAGAGGACTTCCGTTTGGTAAAGAAGCAGCAATGTCGAAACTTTATTGCAGCGAAATAGCCAAAGAAGTCTCAGATGAAGCTGTTCAGATTTTCTCAGGGCAAGGTTTGTTTAAATCCTCAACCATTGAGCGCTTCTATCGCGACCAGAGAATTCTGCAAATTGGAGAAGGCACTTCTGAAATACTTCGCATTGTCATCAGTAAGCATTTGGGATTGGAATAATAAGACGTAAATTTGTCTGTAAAAAAACTCTGACAAACATGGAAGACCGCAAAAAAGACCATATCGATTTAGCTTTTAGTTCGCGACTGGATGGTAATCTGGCTGATAATCGTTTCGATTATGAACCTATGATGGGTACCCACAGTAAAAAAGATCTGAGTTTTGAATTTGCAGATAAGAAAATGCGTCTTCCAATCTGGTTTTCCAGCATGACAGGTGGAACCAAACGGGCCGGAACTATCAATAAAAATCTGGCACAGGCATGTGCTGAGTTTGGCATGGGTATGGGTTTGGGATCGTGCCGCATATTGCTTGACTCTCCTGAGTATTTCGATGACTTCAATGTTCGACCTGTGATGGGTGATGATGTGCCTTTATTTGCCAATATTGGAATTTGTCAATTAGAGCAAATGATGGAAAACAAAACGGAAGAAAAGTTAGACGAACTGATACAAAAGCTTCAGGCTGATGGTTTGGTAATTCACATTAACCCTATGCAGGAAGCCTTTCAGCCCGAAGGAGATTTATTAAAATCACCACCCATAGAAATATTAAAAGAATACCTTGCCAAAACTGATCTTAGAATTATTGTAAAAGAAGTGGGGCAAGGCTTCGGCAAAGAAAGCCTGCGTCAATTATTAGCATTACCATTGGAAGCAATTGAGTTTGGAGCTTTAGGTGGAACCAACTTTTCACTGGTTGAGCTGAATCGTTCTGAAGCAGTTGCTGCTGAGGTATATAACCCATTTATTCACATTGGCCACACAGCTGAAAATATGACTCAAACAATTAACCAATTGATTGATAAGATGGGTTATCGGGTAAAAGTGAACAATCTGATTATATCAGGTGGAATATCTTCAATTCTGGATGGTTATTACCTTACTGAGATATCAAGAATGCCAGCTATTTTCGGTATGGGATCAGCGTTTTTACGTCATTCTATGGGAAGCTATGATAAACTTCGAAACTATATTATGAAGTTAGAGAATGGTTTACAACTGGCTAATAACTTTTTAAAAGTAAGGCAATAACATGCATAATAATAAAGTCATAAAAGGATTCTCTAAGTTAAACAGGGATGAAAAGATCCAATTATTAATGGAGTATCTGGAATTATCGGGACAGGTTGAAAAAAATCTGAATCGTTATTTACATCCAACTGACCAGTCTCTTTTTGATGATATTTCAGAAAATACGGTCTCTAATTATTATTTACCATTTAGTCTGGCACCCAATTTTCTTATTAACTACCAAATGTACATTGTACCAATGGTTATTGAAGAAAGTTCGGTAGTGGCAGCAGCATCAAAGGCAGCATCGTTTTGGGCAAAAAATGGAGGGTTTAAGGTAAAAGTAAAAGATACAATTAAAAATGGTCAGCTGTTCTTTCAATGGAACGGACCTGTTTCTTTACTTCAGGAACATTCAGAAAAAATTGAAGTTTTAATTGAAAAAGCCACATCGGAAGCAACCATAAATATGAGAGCCCGTGGCGGAGGAATTACTGGTTACGAAATAAAACCCATTGACAATATGAATAACACCTATCAGTTGTTGGTAAAATTTAAAACTGCCAATTCTATGGGTGCTAATTTCATCAATACCTGCCTTGAGCTTATTTCAACGCCATTGATAGATTTCATCAATACCTCTCCTGCTTTAAATAAATTTGGTAAGGCTGAACACATCATGTCCATTCTTAGTAATTATACTCCCGAATGTGTAGTTGAATGTAAAGTTGAATGTTCCATTGAGCAGCTGGCTCCTTATTCAAGCACTTTTACACCTCTTGAATTTGCCCAAAGGTTTAAAACAGGCGTTGATATTGCAATTAATGACCCTTACCGGGCTGTGACACATAACAAAGGAATATTTAACGGAATAGATGCTGTTGTTTTGGCTACGGGAAATGACTTCAGAGCCATTGAAGCAGGTGCTCAGGCCTATGCAGCACGATCAGGACAATATCGTTCACTAACCCATTGCGAAATCAACGAGAATACATTCACCTATACATTGGAACTACCTTTAGCTTTGGGTACTGTTGGAGGACTTACCAATATTCATCCAATGGTAAAAACAGCCTTTGAGATTTTAAATAATCCAGGAGCAGAAGAACTAATGCAGATTGTGGCAGCAGCAGGTATGGCAAATAATTTTGGTGCCGTTGCTTCATTGGTTACTACTGGTATCCAAAAAGGTCATATGAAATTACATTTGGGGAATATTCTTACTGCTCTTAATGCAACAGAGGAAGAAAAGACAAAAGCGCTTGTCTTCTTTGCAAACCAAACAGTAAGTTACTCAGCAGTTCAAACATTTTTAGACGATGCTAAACAGAAGGCATGAAAAATAATGAAAAGCTAATATTTCATGCCAACGGTAAACTTCTGTTAACCGCTGAATATCTTGTTTTGAAAGGTGCTAAAGCTTTGGCTCTGCCGCTAAATAAAGGTCAAAAATTGACTGTACATAACCAGGAAAGCGGGTTAAGCTGGAAAGCATACAATCCTGGAGGTTTATGGTTTGAAGCAAATTTTGATGACGAATTGAATCTTATGAATGATCATCAACCATCAGAAGCTTTACGTCTAAATGATATTATAAACAAGGCAATCAAATTAAATAACAGCACAATAAATTTATTGAGAGGTAAATCAATAAAAACTGAATTGGAATTTAATAATAATTGGGGCTGGGGAAGCAGTTCAACACTTATTGCACTTTTATCAAAATGGTTAAAAACAGATCCATACTTATTATTATCTCATACTTTCGGAGGCTCTGGATACGATATTGCGTGTGCGCTTAATAATCGGCCTATTTTATATCAGACCATCAATGACCAAACAAACGTTGAGAAAGTTGACTTTGATCCTGAATTTAAGGAACATATCTTTTTTATATACAGAGGTCAGAAGCAGAATAGTAACCAAGAAGTAAAACGCTTTACGAAAGACAGCGTTGTTAATAATTTTGTAATTGAAGAAATTAATGAGATTACAGATCAAATGAAATCAACTAAAAACCTAAATGAATTTGGCAGGTTGATGCATTTACATGAAGATATCATAAGTAGTTTTGTTCAATATAAACCGATAAATATTGAACATTTCTCCGATTTCAAAGGTTATACTAAAAGTTTGGGTGCCTGGGGAGGAGACTTTTTTATGGCTGTAACAGAGCATAATGAAGAATATTTGAGGACTTATTTCCAACAAAAAGGTCACAAAACCATTTTCAGTTACAATCAGATTGTTTTAAACACTAAAAGTTAATGCAGCAAATAATTAAAACATATCAGGAAGCTCCTTCAAATATAGCCATTGTAAAATATTGGGGTAAGAAAGGTTTACAAGAGCCACAAAACCCAAGCTTAAGTTTTACATTAAGCAAAGCCGTAACAAAAACCAATGTTCATTACCAGGTAACAGACAGTAAACTGAACATTAACTTTATTTTTGAAGGAAAAGAAAAAGAAAGCTTCATACCCAAACTTAATTTTTTTATTCAGAATATAGAACACCTGCTACCCTATTTAAAAACTGGTAATTTATTCATCGAAACAGAAAATACATTTCCTCATTCGAGTGGTATCGCATCATCAGCCAGTTCAATGGCATCACTTGCTAAATCATTGGTTGATATCAGTGAAAAAATTGGAAACAGGCATACCAATAAGCAAATGTTAATTTCTGAAATTGCCCGATTAGGTTCAGGAAGTGCCTGTCGATCAACACAGGAAGGCTGGATACTTTGGGGTAAAACTCCTAATATTTCTGAATCAAGTGATGCCTTCGGTATCCCGGTTAACGATTCGGTTCATTCCAACTTTGAGGATCTTCAGGATAGTATTCTGGTTATACAAAAAGGGTCAAAAGCTGTGAGCAGTACCGTTGGCCATTCATTAATGAACAATCATCCTTATCAGCAAGGAAGAATTGACCAGGCCAATTCTAATATTGCAAAGTTATTAGAAGCACTTGCTACTGGGAATTTCGAACAATTTGCAAACATTTGCGAAGAAGAGGCTTTAAGCCTGCACGCATTAATGATGAGCTCTTCTCCTGGTTATACTTTGATGGCACCAGAAACACTGAAAGCTATCAATCGAATTCAGCAATTCAGAAAAAACAGTCAGGTTCCATTAACCTTTACACTGGACGCAGGTCCTAATATTCATTTGATCTATCAAAAAAAATACATCAGTTTAATACATCCATTTATAAAAGAACATCTGGCACCTTTATGCGAGGACCAGACAGTTATTTATGATGAAATATCAATGCAAACAACTTAATACAATGGGCATAAAAAAAGGGAAAAAAGAAATCTATTATTCTAAAGTAATGCTGTTTGGCGAATACAGCATCATTCTTGGTTCAATGGGATTGACCATCCCTTATGCGCATTTCAATGGCGAACTAAAATTCATTAACAAGAATAGTTATACCGATTTGGATTTTGCCCAAAACTCAAATCAGCAGATCCGTGAATTAAACAACTACATCTCGGATTTAAAAAGTAGGAATCTGCTCCTTCATGATTTTGATTGTGACAGACTGGCCAATAACCTTGATAATGGATTATATTTCGAATCGAGTATACCTGAAGGTTATGGATTGGGAAGTAGCGGAGCATTGGTTGCAGCCCTATATAATGAATATACTCTTGATCGGATAGATTCCAGAGCAGGGATACAAATGGAAGAAATACTGGAACTAAAAAAGAATTTTGCACAAATCGAATCCTTTTATCATGGTACCAGTTCAGGCATTGATCCATTAATTTGTTACCTGAAACATCCATTGGTATTGGAAAATAAGCACCAAATATCATCTGTTGGAATTCCAAGGAAAGAAATAATGGATGATGATGCCATATTCTTAATAAACAGTGGAAAACCAGGCAAAACTGCCCCATTGGTAAAGCTGTTTATGGAAAAAATAAAGGATTCGAATTATCTGAAGGTTATTGAAGAAGAAATGATTCCTTTAACAAACAAATGCATTAATCAAATGCTTGATGGTAATTTGAATGGGATGTTTAACGACCTTAAATCATTGTCTGCATTACAATTAAAATACCTGCCAGAAATGATACCAGCATCGATACAGGATATTTGGAATCACGGATTATTAACAGATGATTTTACTTTAAAACTTTGCGGATCCGGAGGTGGTGGTTTCATTTTAGGGTTCACGCGGAACTATACCCAAACCAAAACCTTTTTCAATAATTTAAAGATGGAAATGATACCTGTTTATCGTGAAGTGATAAAATAATTTTAAGTTCCCCCTAAAAACAGAGTTCCCCCGTTAAAAAACGAGGGAACTTTTTTCATAGATATAGGAGGTTATAATGGTATCAATACAATTTTCTAATGCTTCGCAATGATACTAATAATTAACCTAGTTTACTTACAAAGTTTGATTTGTTTGACAAACACACCAAAATCTTACTTAAATAGCGCTTCCTCCACGCTCACCTGTGCGAATTCGAATGCACTCTTCCAGGTTGGTAATGAAAATTTTACCATCTCCAATTTCACCTTCCACCTCACTCTCTGAACGTGCTGCATCCATAATTGCATTAATAGTAGTATCAACAAACTCCTCATTAACTGCAATTTCTACACGCATTTTAGGTATCAATCCAGGGATAACTTTTTTACCCCTGTAAACCTCTTCCTGTAGTTGTGCTCCGTGACCAGAAACCCTGCTCACAGTAATTCTTGTAATACCGGCAGCAATCAAGCTTTCACGAACCTGATCCAATTGGTATGATCTTATTATAGCTGTAATTAATTTCATTCTTTTAAATTTTAATTCAATACAAAAACAATTAGCCCTTTTTAGAGATTAATTAGGATTTAACATACCATATCCACGTTCACCATGGAAAGTATGATCCAATCCTTGCATTTCCTCTTCTGCACTTGTTTTCAATCCGAAAAGTTTTTCTATCACAATTAAAAGAATAATTGTCAGTACCACCGCATAAGCAATAGCTATACCAACAGCAGCTACCTGAACACCGAGTTGTTGCCAGATTGTCCAAACACCACCAGCTTTTTCAGCAGCTTCTGCCATCCATGAGTCTCTGATGAAGAATGTAAGAGCAACAGCTCCAACAATTCCACCTACTCCATGAATTCCAAATGCATCCAAAGAATCGTCGTATCCTAATTTATCTTTTACAATTAACATGTAGTAGCAAATAACGGTTGCAATTGCACCCAATGCCATTGCTCCTATTGGCTGAACAACACCAGCAGCTGGGGTTACAGCAACCAAACCCGATAAAATACCGGAAGCAAAACCTAAAGCAGTCATTTTGCCCTGATGAACACCTTCAATAATAATCCAGGTAATTGCACCTGCTGCTGCTGCTACCTGTGTTGCAGTTAATGCCTGAGCAGTAGCTAATCCACTTGAGATACTACTTCCTGCATTAAATCCGAACCAACCTACCCAAAGCAGACCGGCTCCCATCATTGTCATTACAAGATTATTTGGCTTCATCTGACGTTGTGGATATCCTCTACGTGCTCCTAAATAAATTGCTGCAACCAAACCGCTAACTCCTGCGGATATATGAACTACTGTGCCTCCTGCAAAATCAATGGCTCCATCAGCACCCATGTTAAATAAAAATCCATCTTCAGCCCAAACCCAGTGACACAGCGGGTTATATACTAAAAGTCCCCATGCGGCAATAAAAATCAGATAACCTCTAAATTTTACTCTTTCAGCAAAAGCTCCGGCTATTAAAGCAGGTGTTATAATGGCAAATTTACCCTGAAACATTGAAAATACGTATTCAGGAACTCCCCCATCGATAATGCTGTTATCTATTCCTTTAAGAAACAGATAATCAGAATTCCAACCAAACCATCCACCTAAAACATTCTCTCCAAAGCACATACTATAGCTTACTGCTACCCAAAGAACACTCATCACTCCCATGGCAGCAAAACTATGCATCATTGTTCCAAGAACATTCTTTGATCGAACTAATCCACCGTAAAACATAGCTAATCCGGGCACCATCAACAACACTAAAGCCGTTGATGTTAACATCCAGGCTGTGGCTCCCGTATCCACATCCGGTTGGGCATTGGCACTTATTATGCCACCAGCACCTAGTAACAGACTCAAAGTCAGTAGGATTTTTCTCTTACTCTTCATTTGTTTATGACATTTATCAGTTTTCTCGGCTGCAAAGATATAAAACGGGGGTTTACTTACAAATTTTACTATTTTTTAACCTATCAACTACAATTTAAAAGACACCTCCATCTTATATATTCAACTTTAACACATAAAACCCCTATAAATATTACAACCAATTCAAATTTTGATATAACTAAAAAGCTCCTTTAAGTTGCTTTATTCAGCTATCAATAAACATTCTATCAACTAATTTTATACATTTATAGCACTCAATATCAATCACTTTTCAATTTAATGATATTTTTTTTCATTTTCTATGCATCCTTATTAATTTAATTCTGTCATTAGATCGTTAACATTTTAGAAATTGACTGAACAAATCGACATACATAAACCTATCATCCAAAAGGCAGCAAAAGGCAATGCTAAAGCTCAAAAGCAATTGTATGAGCTATATTCCAAAGCCATGTTTAATATTTGCTACAGAATGATGAATAATCTTTATGATGCAGAAGACATGCTTCAGGAAGTATTTATTGATGCATTTAACCGACTTGAAAGCTTTCGTTTCGAATCAACTTTTGGAGCGTGGATAAAAAGAATTACTATCAATAAATGTATTAATGAACTAAAAAGAAAAAAAGTTGCACTTGAATTAAAAGAAGAGATTACACCTGATGCAATTTCTGATGACTATGAAGATACAGAGTACACTCAATTAAATGTGAATCATATAAAGCATGCAATGGCTTTACTTCCGGACGGCTACAGGGTGATTTTTTCACTGTATATGCTGGAAGGATATGATCACCAGGAAATTTCTGAGATTATGAATATTACAGTTTCAACTTCAAAATCACAGTTGGCAAGAGCCAAGAAAAAACTGATTGAGGTGTTGAAAGCAGGATCAATGCAATACAATTTAAATTAAATGCCATGACTGATCGCCTGAAAGATTTCATAGAAAATAATGCAGATGGATTTAACGATCTGGAAGTACCTAAAGAGAGTTGGGATAAAATTGCCACTCGCTTAGGACATTCAAAAAAATCCAACAATATAAAGATAAAATACATAAGTATAATAGCTGCAGCATGCATTGCAGGCATAGCTGTCTTTATGGTAGTGTTTAACAATACGGAACAACCTACTTCTCAGTTGGCAGAGGTGCCTGAGATTGTTGAAGCAGAAGCCTATTATACATCACAGATAAATGTTAAAAGAGAACAGGTTTATCAGTTAGCCGGTAGTTTTCCTCAATTAAAGGAAGAAATGGAAATTGATCTGGCTGAATTGGACACCATCATGGTTCAGCTTAAAAAAGATTTAAACGATAATGTTTCAAACGAAGAAGTTATTGAAGCCATGATTCAGAACTATCGAATGAAACTGATGATACTGGAGGACATAAAATCCTTCCTTGAAGAAAAAAATGAAAAGCCAAAAAACACAAAATCATATGAATTATAAAAGTTATACCGTCTTATTGTTTTATATACTTTTCAGTCATTGGATTTTGGCTCAAAGTTATACAGAAACAATCAAGCATCACCGTACATCATACGTGTCGCCTACGGCTACTTTGGAGATAATAAATAAGTATGGCAGTGTTCACGTTTCAACCTGGGACGTTGATTCGGTAAGTATTGACATTGAATTTTTTATTGCTGAAAAGAATGAAAGTAAATTCAATAAAATAAAGGAGAATGTTGATTTTAAAATCAGTGGAAATTCTTCCTTCCTTTCGGCTGAGACAGTCTTTGGTAGCAAGTATGCATCCTTCTTTTCCGACATAAAAGAAGCTACAAATTTAATGTCATCGAATAAAAGTTCACACATCGATTATTATGTAAAAGTACCTGAATACATTAACATCAAAATCAATAATCGATATGGAAACATCTTTATTCCAGATTTTCAGGGCAACTTAAATATAGAACTGGCAAATGGCGATTTTCAGGCAAAGAAAATAACAGGTTCCAATATTCTCAACCTTGCATTTGGAAATGTTTTAATTGAACAGCTTGAGCAATCTTCTTTAAGCCTGAATTTCAGTGAAGTTAAAATTAAAAATGCAGGACAACTAAATTTAAATTCTAAATCATCAATGGTTTCCATTGACGAATGTAATCTGATCAAACTTCAATCTAAAAGGGACGAATACAACATTGGTCATATCGGATTTATGTTTGGAGATACCTATTTCAGTAAAATGAACATACAAAATCTGGACAGTGAATTTAATATGATTCTGAAATATGGTGAACTCACTCATTTAGGAATAAATCCAGCTTTTAAACTTATCAGGATCAACTCAGAATATGCCAACTGCGATTTACAATTAACCAATCCGGTTGCATATACTTCAACCATTAAAGGTTCTAAAAGCGAGTTTGAATTTGCTAATTCTATTACCTCTGCAATCACGGATTGGCAAGAAAAAATTCAATATGAACCAGTAAGCTTTTATTATAAGAATAAAACAGCAAAGGAAAAGATTCAGATAAACATCAATGATGCGATACTAAAAATCTATCACAAATAACTTCACCTGATCAATATGAAATTATATATATCAATATTATTTATTTTAACATGCCTGACTGTCAAAAGTCAGGACTATACGAACGCACTGAAATTATCAGCCGGTGATTATTGGGGAGTTACATATAAACGAATGTTCTCGCAAGAAAAAGGTTTTAGCGGTAGCTTTCAATTTAACTCATCCGGCATTCAATTAACAGGTCTGAGAGTATTTCACACTCCTGCATTTCCCGATAAATCAAGTCAATGGTTCATTGGATACGGCTATGGAGCTCATTTATCGTATCGAACAAAAGTAGAATCCAGAAACGTTTTTCGACCCTTCGCTCCCCCAATCATTAATGAAGGAAATTTTATTTCTCCCGGTTTTGATGGATACCTGACGTTGGAATATCGTTTTTTAAAGTATCCCTTTATTCTATCAGCAGATTTCATTCCCGGGTTTGAGTTCTTTGGACCTGATTTTTTTCGATTAAATATGAATAATTTTTCTCTCAGTGCAGCCTTTACATTTTAATCTTGACTTTAATACAGTAACAATTAAGAAATTAAATCAAACAATATGAAACGTTTATTTTCAACCTTCCTTATCGCTTGCATGGTACTCACAATAAGTGCTCAAAACGATAGCAATGAAGTAAAAACCCTTTTCGGTGGAAAAAAAGATCAATCCAATGGAGGTTATGGTGCAATAATGTTAGGCTATAGTCAGATTTGGGATCGCGATGCCATCTTGATCGGAGCTCGTGGTGGCTGGATCATCAATCATAATTTTGCCATAGGAATGGGTGGTTACGGATTTATGACCGATCCTAAAACGGATACTTATATTACGGATCCAATTACTAATAAAAATAGCAAATACCAGATTACTGGAGGATATGGTGGATTACTATTCGAACCTATTATTGGAGCTAAGCAACCTATCCATCTTTCTTTCCCAATACTTGTTGGTGCCGGAGGAATAGCCTATACTAAACATTGGGAGACAAATGAATGGGATTCGTACGATTACGATTATCAACAAACCTATGAAGATAGTGATGCATTTTTTGTATTGGAACCAGGTGTTGAACTTGAATTTAACATGTTAAAGTTTTTTAGAATTGCCCTGAGTGCCAGTTATCGATACACAAGCAATATTAACCTAAGCTATCAGGAATATCGTGATCCCAAACCAGAGCCTAATGTAATAGGAACACAAGACATGCTCCGCGGTATGAACTATGGAATCGTATTTAAATTTGGAAGATTCTAGTTTTCATACACAAAAACTAACCTTTAAAAACTACTAAAATGAAAAACGGAATTAATAAATACTTTTTTGTGCTGGCCCTTATTGCTAGTATTCTAACCTTTTCTTCCTGCAAAGAATCAATCAATCCGGGTGATGTATCCATTGAAACAAGAAATACTGCTGATTTTACAGGTATTGATATCGGATATGGATTTGTTGCAGAAATAACATACAGTGCTGATACCTATGAAGTGATTGTTGAAGCACCTGAGAATTTTCAAAAGTACATTTATACCCGAGTTGTTGATGGAATCATGAAGCTAAGAGTTGATAATGATGTTAAACTTAACAATTTCACTCATCGAAAAATATATATCAAAACACCTCTATTAGAAACATTGGTGGCATCTGGTGGCAGTCATTGCAACTCGGCTGATAAATTTAGCTCTTCAAAGTTCACTTCAGCCCTTTCGGGAGGAAGTCAGGCTACTGTTTCAATAGATTGTGATGATTTTATCAGTATTTTAAGTGGTGGTTCCATTTTATCAATTAACGAAGGGAACACCGAATCTCTTACCATTACAAGCTCAGGAGGCAGTCAGTTCTACGGATTCGATTTAGACAGTAAAACCTGTAATATTATTTCATCGGGTGGATGCGATCTGGAAGTTAATGTATCAGATAATCTGAATGTAACAGCATCGGGTGGTTCAAAAATCTATTACATAGGTAATCCTGCAATTACACAAAACGTATCTGATGGATCTGAATTAATTAATTATAATTAAACACTAATCATACACTAACCTATATGTACATACTATGTATATATATCCTTTTTCAACCTTACTTTAATTATATCCTTGAAGAAAGGCTAAATCCCCATTCGGGGATTTTGTCGTACAAAACAATCATAACTCAAACCAATCACAAATTAGAAGAAACTCAGGATTACTTATAACAATCTTTTTAATTCTATTACTTCCATAAACTACTCATTAGTATATTTTATTGACTTTGAAAGAAATAGTTTTTTATTTCAAAAAAGTACCACTTTTCAGCAAAATTTATTTTGCAATTAAAAAATTTACTCTACTTTTGCATCCGTTATCAAAAGAGGTAACTTAATAGAATGCCCAATAATAAAGGGCTTCAGAATTTAATTTGAAACAAAAGGTGCTTCATGCACTTCACGTATATCGACTTGGAGACCGTGATAACTATCGCGGGGCAGAGTGTAAACTCTACTCCATTAACATCTGGAGAGATGGCAGAGTGGTCGAATGCGGCGGTCTTGAAAACCGTTGTACCGCGAGGTACCGGGGGTTCGAATCCCTCTCTCTCCGCTGAAAGCGAAAGCAATTTAAAGTAAAAACCTGTAAGTCAACACTTACAGGTTTTTTTAATGCGCAATATTTTGCAAAAAGAAGCAAAAAAACGCAGTTTTTCGGTGGATTTCTGGTGGACTAAAAAAGTCCTCATTTTAGTCCACCAGAAACGGTTAAAAAAGCTCTGTATTACGCTGTATTGCTCGGTTTTAGATTGCAACAAAATGAACTCATAAAAATAATTTTAACATCAAAAATTTATTATTATGAGTGGACTTGAGACCATCAAAATCAACTTCTTTATCAAGAAGACAAAATTACTTAAAAACGGAGAAGCTCCAATCTTCGTTCGAATCATTATCAACAAGGAAAGAGACGAGTATGGCTTAAAGCAAAGTATTCTGCCTAAACAGTGGAATGAATCCAAACAATTCGTAAAAGGCAATTCTGAACAAGCTGAGAAAATCAATCAGCTCATTGAACTTCACAGAACAAAAATCCAATCATATTTTAATTTTATGACTATGGATAACCAACCTATTAATCCAAGAATTCTCAAAGAAAAGATGGTTGGTAAAAAAGAAACCAGACGTACTATTCTGAAAGTTTTCCAGGAACACAATGATAATGCAAGAAAACTTATTGGTATTGACTTCGCCCCTGATACTATTCAACGATACGAAACCTGCTATATGCACACCAAAGACTTTATACGTTGGCAATATAAACGTGAAGATATGGCCTTGGAAGATCTGAACCATCAATTCGTACGTAATTATGAGCTATATCTAAAAACCGAACGTAAATGCGCTCATAATACCGCCATTAAGTATTTGAAGAACTTTAAGAAGATCGTTAGAATTGCCTTGGCTAACGGCTGGATGAAAAAAGATCCTTTTGCAACCATCAAATTTAAATTAAAACCTGTTGATGCTGTTTACTTGACAAAAGAGGAACTGGATACCTTAATAAATAAGGATATTAGTATGGAGCGATTAAGACAAGTACGTGATGTTTTTGTTTTCTGCTGCTTTACAGGATTAGCTTTCTCTGATGTCAAATCCTTAAAAAGACAGCACATCACAACAGATAGTAACAGAATTACCTGGATTCATAAAAAACGTACTAAAACAGATCAGATGAGTACAATTTTCGTAATTGAAGCTGCTAAAAAACTAATGGCGAAATATAAAAACGAACCGGAACTCATTGAAAAGGATGCAGTCCTACCTGTTTTGAGCAATCAAAAAATGAATGCATATTTGAAAGAAATCGGAACTATATGCGGTATAGATAAACCTATATCAACACATACAGCCAGACATACCTTTGCGACTACAGTTGCTTTAGAAAACAATATGCCTCTTGAAGTTGTATCAAAGACTTTAGGTCATTCCAGCACAAAAATGACTCAGCGCTATGCCAGAACGACAGAGGCTTTGATTAGTAAGAATATGGAGAAGATAGCGAATTTGTATTAAAAACAAATAGGCTTAGAGCAAATATCGCGATATGCGATATTTGCTCAAGACTTATAATTAAATTTCATGCTAATAAAGGTCGTTAATTAATTTTATTCACTCCATTAATTGCCTTTTGAATCGTTATAATAGCATTTTGTGACACGCCACACTCTTTAGCTATTGAGTCCCAATGAGAAACTGCATCTTGCACTTCTTCCAATATCAGCTCCGGTTTCTTTATTCCAAAATGTAAGCCTAACTCCAATAAATGTTTCCTTCCCGGATTTTTACTCTCTCCTGCAACCATTGTGCTATGAAAACCATATGCTGAATTTGAAAAAGTGAGATCATATACAGGTGCAAAACTCCAATTACCTTTGACATCCATTAAAAAAGAGAAGTTCTTACTATGATCATCCCTGTTATGAGCAAACACATTAAAAGCTGCCAGACGTAATACTTTTTCGTATGCTTTCACATGTTTTTCAAGTTGAAAGGCACAATCCATTAAATGACCATAATCCATGGTGCTCATTCTAAAATTATCATGCATCAATCCACTTGCAGTATGCATGTGAATTCTTTTCTCTTTTATTCTGTCAAAGCGTTTTGTACCAAAGTATGTTTGTCCCGAGCGTCCTGTGAATAGTTTACAATCGCTCATTACCAATCCGGCTTTTAAAGCCATCTTATGGTAAGCGTATTCAATATTGGCAATCTCTTTAGGGTCTGACGATGATGGAAATTTAATCAGCCAATCTTCAAAACCTTCTGCCAGTTTTTGATGACCATGCATTAATTCTTTGGTGACATTATTATACCCAACAAATATTTTAGGACGTGCCCCACCGGAAGAACCACCTAAAGTATATAGCTCTTCAATTATATCAGAATCACTTCCTTTTAAAATATGATCCATTTCCCGGGCTATCATATCCAGTTCAATTTCAGATGATATTGCAACATCTTCATCAAACTTTGGTCTGTAACATAAAGCACCCATCCCCTTATCACCAACGTAAGCCAAGCGATCCAATGGAGTTATATTTTGCATATTTACATCTTTCGATGCAAGAGAACGATCTAACAACAACCTTCCCCAACCATCAGGTAACGAATCGTTAAAAACACCATACAGCCCATCAAAGGGTTCTGAACCGGTGGAATTGATTTCATTATTATAAGGCAGCTTAATTGGTGAAATATTGAGACCACATTTCAAAAAATCAGCATTATAGCGAAAGTAGATTGTTCGATTATCCCTTACCGTTTCCCCTACCTCATAACTTTGGCCCTCAAGCTCCAAAGACACTAAAATATTTTTGATATTTTCCATAACAATTTCTTTACCTACTATTTAGTCGAAAAAAGATCCTCAATATTGCCTAAGTCTTCTTTGGGTTGGAAAACTAATTTAAAATCTTCCAGCCTATCAAGAAGGTGAGCTAACTTAAGTAATGATTCCAAAGATATTTGTCCAGTAGTTTCAAAACGTTTTAAGCTCCCTAAAGAGACACCAGATCTCTCTGCCATAACTGATTGAGATAACTTTAATTGTTTACGCAAGGCTTTGTGGCGTTTGGCCAGTTCCTTACCAATTTCATGAGGTGTTGGATTAATTGAATACATATAGCTAATATATTAGACAAATATAGCCATATTTTTATCATATAGCTAATATATTAACCACTACTTTACAGCATGATATTTGTTAATTCGATTATATCAGTTGAAGGCAATCATTTTATCGGTATCTATCCTCTCTTAGAAAATAACACCTCCTGGTTTTTAGTTACAGACTTTGATAAAGAAAACTGGAAGGAAGAATTCGTACTCTTTCAAAAAAAAAATGTAATGAATATAGCACTTCTGCATATATTGAAAGTTCATAATCTGGTAAAGATGCTCATGTTTGGATCATTTTTTAAAAACCACTACCTAAATTAAGATAAGAAAAGCATTTATAACATTATACCTAAGAGCCTCATTTAATAACTTTGAAATCGAAATTATAAAACTTTGATACTTGCTACTTTATATACTTGCTAATAATCACTAAATTTAGATAATTCAGTTCTAATATGTGAATATTGAAAATATATATTAAAAATATGGTATGCATACGCTGCCAAATGGTGGTTAAAAGTGAACTGGAAAAGCTTGGTTTAAACTATATTTATGTCAATATAGGCGAAGCAAATGTTACTGAGAATCTATCTGATGATCAGCTAAAGAAACTAGATCACATTTTGAGAAAATCAGGACTGGAATTGATGGATGATAAAAAAAGTATTCTGGTTGAAAAAATAAAAGTTGCTATTATTGAACTGGTACATTATACTGATGATCAAATAAAAGTAAACTTATCTGACTACCTTAGTGAAAAACTTAATCATAACTATACATATCTGGCTAATCTATTCTCAGAAGTTAAAGGGATAACTATTGAAAAGTTCTTTTTGATACATAAAATTGAAAAAGTTAAGGAACTCATTGTTTATGATGAACTAACTCTTTCCGAAATAGCTTATAAAATGCACTACAGCAGTGCGGCACACTTGTCAAATCAATTTAAAAAAATTACAGGACTTACCCCTTCCCATTTTAAGGATCTTAAAAATAAAAGGCGTGACACACTCGAAAATGTGTGAATTATGTAATTTTTTATTAGAAATCTATAACGCCTCCATTCTATTGTTTCACGAACTTTAACCTTAAATAGTTGAAGCAATTTTAATGCATTAGAAAATTTACAACTGGGCTGAATATTTAAACTTCATTTATAGCCAGTTCTTCCTCAATAGTTTACTCAAAACTTATTTTTCCAATGCAATTAAATAAACCAACGCAAGAAAAATAGGCATGAAAATATTATTTATATATCCACTCTATCCCGATTCCTTTTGGAGTTTCAAGCATGCGTTAAAGTTTATTTCAAAAAAAGCTGCTGTTCCACCTCTTGGATTGATTACTGTATCGGCAATGCTACCCTCCAATTGGCAGAAAAAACTGATCGACCTTAATGTTTCTGAACTTAATTTAAAGGATGTTGTTTGGGCCGATTATATATTCATCAGTGCGATGTATATTCAAAAAGAATCTGTCAACAAAATAATTTCAGAATGTGTGAAACTTAATAAAAAAATTGTTGCCGGCGGTCCGCTTTTCACCCAGGAATACAAAAATTATCCCCTTATTGATCACTTTGTTTTAAATGAGGCTGAAATTACATTACCCTTGTTTCTCACAGATTTGTCTAATGGGCAACCTAAAAGAATATATACAACCGATCAATATGCCGATCTATCCCTTTCGCCTGTGCCTGATTATCATTTGTTGGAGTTGAAGAAATATGTCTTTATGAACATACAGGTATCACGAGGGTGTCCTTACTCATGTGACTTTTGTGAAATTACGTCGCTTCTGGGGCACAAGGTAAGAATGAAAAACACCAGGCAAACAATAAAGGAACTGGAGGCATTATATCAACTAAATTGGCGAGGTCCTGTTTCGATTGTTGACGATAATTTTATTGGTAATAAAAAGGAAATCAAGACACATTTTTTACCGACATTAAAAACATGGCTGCACAAGCACAAGTATCCTTTTGTCTTTAATATTCAGAGCTCAATTGATCTGGCTGATGATAAAGAATTAATGTCCTTAATGATTGAAACAGGTTTTACCTCAACTTTTATTGGGATTGAAACACCCGATGAAATAGCGCTTCGTACGTGTAATAAAGTGCAAAACAAAAATCGCGATTTACTGGAGTCCATAAGAGCAATACAAAATTCAGGACTACAGGTATCAGGAGGCTTTATTGTAGGCTTTGACAGTGATACCCCCAGTGTTTTTCAGCGGCAAATCGATTTTATTCAAAAGAGTGGAATTGTTTCGGCCATGGTTGGACTATTAAATGCCCCAAAAAACACAGTTTTATACAAGAGGTTGGAAACCGAAAACAGATTGACCACTGAAGCAACGGGTAACAATACCGATTCATCAATGAATTTTATACCCAAAATGGATCTGGATGAATTATTGGACGGATATAAAAAAATAATTCATAATATATATGCAGCTAAACCTTATTATAAAAGACTCCGACGATTGTTAATGAATTACAATAAGCTTGACAAAAGGCGAAATAAAATCAATTTCTCTCTTATAAATGCTTTCTTAAAATCGATGTATGTTATTGGGATTGTAAATAAAGGAAGAATTGAGTATTGGAAGTTACTTATCTGGACACTATTTAACAAACCGGGATTATTCTCAGATGCAGTAACGTTTGCAATTTATGGATATCATTTCAGAACAATATATGGACTCAGACAATCCCGCTAAAATGTGTGAATGATGTAAATTAAACCTTCAATAGTATAACACATGGTTCTATTGCTTAAAGTACCTTTAAGTATAAACAAAGCGTATGGAAACCACTGAAATGGAAAAATCAAAGTCGCATATTTTAATTGAAATTATTGAATATGTTCCGAATTCGGTGGTAACAAAAACCATTATAAGAAAAACCACAGGAAATGTAAGTGTTGTAGCTATTGATACCGGAGAAGCTCTTGCAGAAAAAATATCGCCCTTCGATACGTTCATTCAAATTATTGAAGGTACCGCAGAAGTAGTAATTGACGAAAATAAAAACATACTGAAAACCGGTGAAGGCATCATAATCCCTGCTCATACATCAAATAATATTATAGCAAACCAGAGGTTTAAAATGATTTCAACTACCATTAAGAGCGGTTATGAAGCAGTTCAAATTTGAAAGGATTTTATATTAATGAAATGAAGAATCATGAAAGAGCTAAAGCTTATTAATCATTCAGAAGTTATATCAAACCATCAGTTTTCAAAGCAAATTGAGATTAAAGAAAAAAAAATCATTGCCGACAATAAGAAGCTTATAGCAATAATTGGGCATGATATTAAATCACCAATGAGTTCCATGATAAGTTTTTTAGGATTGTTAAAAGAAGGTGCATTTGAATGGAATAGAAATAAGGTTGAAGAATATATTGAAATCGCTCTAAAATCTGCTGAACAAACAATGAAACTACTTGATGGTATTCTTATATGGGCTTTGGCTGAAAACTATAATAACTCATTTCAACCTGAAATTATTGACTTAAAAGAAATCCTCATTGAAGAGGCTGATAACCTTGAATTATTTGCATCGCTGAAAGATATTAAAATTACGCTGCCTATTATTTCTGAAATAAAAGTGTTTGCTGATAAAAACATGGTTAAAAGTATATTGAGAAACTTAATAAGTAATGCCATAAAGTACTCACATGCCAACGGAAAGATTGACATAAGTACATTGAGTAAGAACAATAGGTTTCTTGAGGTTACTATTAAAGATTATGGCGTTGGAATGGAAAGCAAAGTAAGTAATATACTTTTTGATTCTGGCAAAAACATCTCATTACCTGGTACAAATAGTGAAACAGGAACAGCATTTGGTCTATCACTTTGTAAGGAGTTTATAGACATTCACAATGGTAAAATATGGATAATAAGTAAACCTGGAAAAGGAAGTGAGTTTAAATTTACTTTACCTCTGGGAAAACCATAAAAATAAATTTAAACTAAAAACAAACATCATGTCAAAAGAAAAAGATACTAAAATAAACAACAAGAAAGCACCCGAAAAAACACTAAAAGAGAAGCGGTTAGCCAAAGAAGCCAAGCGCAGGAAAAAAAACAAAAAAAGCGAAGTCTAACTCAGGTATTTCTCTCACTCTATGGGTTAATTCTCTATAGTTAAGTATTGCATGTATCAATTTAAAAAGAAAAGAGGATAAAAATGAAATTAACATTTATAGGAACATACCCTCCCAGAGAATGTGGTATTGGAACATTTACAAATGATTTGTTCAACTCAATGGTTAATAATCCTGACAATGGAAACGATTCAAACGAAGGGTTTGTTATCGCATTAAGTGATTTTCCAAATGAATATGAATATCCCGATGAAGTAAAAGGTATTATCAGACAGAATAGGCAGGAAGATTATTTGCAAGCTGTAAAATTAATCAACTTAAGCGGGTCTGACCTTTGCATACTCGAACACGAATTTGGCATTTTTGGCGGCCAGAGTGGTGTTTATATATTGCCTTTACTGTATCGGCTTGAAGTCCCTCTTATAGTTACATTACATACTATTCTCAAAACACCTTCCTATAATGAGAAAGCAGTTTTACAGGAAATCTGTAAAATGGCCAGTAAAATCGTTGTGATGAGTCATAAGGCCATTGAATTTTTGGTCGAAATTTATCAGGTACCAGCTGATAAGATTGAATTCATTGACCACGGCGTCCCTAACTTACAATTTGATAGTCAGATATCGCGAAAAGAGTTAAAAATTGACGCAAAAAAAGTATTAATGACATTCGGGTTTGTTGGACGTAACAAAGGCATTGAAACTGTAATTAAAGCTTTGCCAAAAATTATAGAAAAGCATCCCAATGTTATTTATATGGTTTTAGGTAAAACTCATCCGAATGTTGTCAGGCACTCCGGCGAAGAATACCGTATTTTTTTAATGCGTCTTGTCAAAAACCTAAAACTTGAGAACAATGTCGTTTTCCTGAATGAATTTCTGGACGTTAAAGACCTGTTCAAATACCTGTCGGCTACCGACATTTATATTACACCATATTTGAACGAAGCACAAATCACCAGTGGCACATTATCCTATGCCGTTGGCGTTGGATCAGCAGTAGTATCAACACCCTATTGGCATGCCGAGGAACTATTAGCCGATGGCAGAGGCCAACTTTTTAACTTTAATGATGCAGAGGAACTTTCCTCCATCATAATAGAACTCTTTGACCATCCTGAACAATTAAATTTGCTCAAAGCTAAAGCCAGAGCATACGGCCAAAAAATAACATGGCCAAAAATCGGCGAGAAGTATTTGAAAGTAGCTCATCAGACTTTAACAAAAAAAGTTGAGAAAACTGCAACTAAAGATACCATATTGGATCTGCTTATTCTGCCACCATTTTCAATGGCACACATTAACAGATTAACTGATGACACTGGTATTATTCAGCATGCAAAATTTGGCATCCCAAATTTAAAAGAAGGTTACTGCCTCGACGACAATGCCCGTGCTTTACTGATGGTATTAATGGCACACAAACAAATAAAAGACTCCAGGGCACTTGAACTGTCTCCGGTTTATTTAAGCTATATCCACTATATGCAAAATAAGGATGGCACGTTCAAAAATTTCTTAAGCTTTAGCAGACATTATCTCGATGAAATAGGTTCTGAAGATTCATTTGGCCGAACAATATGGGCATTGGGGTATTTACTGGGAAACGCTCCCAACGATGCCTATTATCAAACCGGGAGAGAAGTATTTTTCAATGCTGCACCTAACTTTGAAAACTTAAAATCCATACGTAGCATTGCAAATACCATGATTGGTGTTTGCTATTATCTTAAATCAAATCCATCAGATGATTCCATGACGGAAAGGTTACGGAATATGGCGCATAAACTAATTAAGCTCTATGACGAAAACGAAACAACAGATTGGCATTGGTTTGAATCGTTATTGGCTTATGATAATGGCATATTGCCACTGGCACTGTTACACTCTGCCGAAATCCTGAACGAAGATAAAGTATTGGAGGTTGCAATAAATTCAATGCAATTTCTAACCGCACATACACTTAATGAAAATTACCTGTCAGTAATTGGCAACGAAAAATGGTATAAAAAAGATGGCGAACGCTCAGTGTTTGCACAACAACCCATCGATGCTATGGCCATGGTTTTAATGTACCACCAGGCATTTATTGTTACAAAAGACAAGGAATACCTGAACAAACTGTATATCTCATTTTTATGGTTCTTAGGTGAGAACGATTTAAGAATGAGTTTGTACGATTTTGAGACCAACGGTTGTTGCGATGGCTTTGAAAGTTATGGTGTAAACCGTAATCAGGGTGCTGAAAGTTCGTTGGCCTATTTAATTTCCCATCTAACTGTTTTACAGGCTTACGAAGAGTTTCACACCATCGACATTAAAGCCAATGAGGAAAAACCGGATGTAAGAGATGATGGTCAATTGCCCAAAAGCCATAAAAGAGTCTGGCAATCTAATTCATAAAAACCAATGCTAATAACCAGATATCAATATAATCCTATTCTTACAAAGATGGATGTGCCTTATCCGGTAGCAACAGTACACAATGCTGCAGTAGTTAAGCACCACGGTAAATATATCATGATATTCAGGTCACATAAGCTTAATGGGCGTAGCATATTGGGAATAGCCGACAGTGAAGATGGTTACAACTTTAAAGTAGATGATAAGCCATTTATGGTGCCGGCTACCAAGGGAATTTTTAAAGAATATGAAACCTATGGAATAGAAGATCCCCGCATTGTATCAATCGATGGTGAATATTTGATTACATATAGTGCCTATTCAAAACATGGGGTTCGAATTGGGCTAGCAAAAACTAAAGATTTTAAAACCGTTGAGCGATTTTCATTAATTACTGAAGCCGACTATCGAAACGTAGTCATCTTCCCTGAAAAAATTAACGGATTATACGCCCGACTGGATCGTCCTCATTCGGAGATATCGCCATGGTCAATCTGGATATCGTATTCGCCTGATTTAAAATATTGGGGCGAGTCGAAACTTATCATGAAACCCATGAAATACCATTGGGATGAAATGAAAATTGGTCCGGGAGCACCACCCATAAAAACACCTCATGGTTGGTTACATATCTATCATGGCGTTTTTCCTACAATGGACGGCTGTGTATACCGCCTGGGTGCAGCTTTGCACAACCTGTTGGATCCATCTGTAATTATTGCTGTTGGAGACGAATGGATTCTCCAACCTGAAGAAGATTATGAAATAACAGGCTATGTACACAATGTAGTTTTTTGTTGTGGTGCAGTTTTAGAAGATGACGGTAACCTGAAGATTTATTGGGGTGGTGCTGATACGGTCATGTGTTTGGGAACTGTAAATATTGATGTATTGGTTAACCATTGCTTGAACAATAGCAGGCCAGCTTTGGGTTGAAACAATTATTGTGGCAGTAGTT
This sequence comes from uncultured Carboxylicivirga sp., assembly GCF_963674565.1. Taxonomy (NCBI): domain Bacteria; kingdom Pseudomonadati; phylum Bacteroidota; class Bacteroidia; order Marinilabiliales; family Marinilabiliaceae; genus Carboxylicivirga; species uncultured Carboxylicivirga sp. Next base: position 299,936 of record NZ_OY771430.1, on the reverse strand, counting down.
AGATGCAGCAACTGATTACTGTAGCTAAAAACCTTAAAACTAAAACAATGAAAATTGCAATACTGTCATCTATAGCCTGGCGCACACCACCTCTTAAATATGGGCCTTGGGAGCAAGTCGCTTCAAATATTACAGAGGGATTGATTGAAAAAGGAATTGAGGTAACATTATTTGCAACCGGAAATTCCATTACGAAAGGAAAACTGTCATCGGTAATCGAATTTCCCTATGCCGAAGATCCTTCTATTGATCCAAAAGTTGCAGAATGCCTTCACATCAGTAATTTGATGGAACAAGCTGATAGTTTCGACATCATACATAACAATTTTGATTTTTTACCACTCACCTATTCAGGATTGATTAAAACACCAATGCTCACCACTATTCATGGTTTTTCGTCTCCCAAAATCATTCCGGTATATAAAAAATACAACCATTCTACTCATTATGTTTCCATAAGTGATTCTGACCGACATCCAGAACTTGATTATATTGCGACTGTGCATAACGGAATTAATATTGATGAGTTTGCTTTCAATAGTGAACCTGATGACTATTTACTTTTTTTTGGCAGAATTCATCCCGATAAAGGAACTTATGAGGCGATAGAAATAGCTAAAAAAGCAAAAAGAAAACTAATCATATCCGGCTTAATACAGGATCGGAAATATTTTGATCAAAATGTGAAACCATATATAAACAATGATGATATAATATATGTGGGAAATTCTGGCCCAAAAGACCGTCAACGAATTCTAAGTAAAGCTTTTGCCTTATTACATCCTATACATTTTGCGGAGCCATTCGGATTGAGTGTGGTTGAAGCCATGGCTTGCGGCACTCCTGTTATTGCTTTTAACCTTGGCTCCATGTCTGAATTAATTCTTCAAAATAAAACAGGTTTCCTTGTTTCTAACATAGCTGAAGCTCTTGATGCTGTAACAAATGTAGAGTCGATTAATCGACATTATTGCTACGCTAGGGCATCTTCTTTGTTTAGTCGTCAAAAAATGATAGAAGGTTATTTGACGGTATATGAAAAAATTCTCAGAATTATATAAAAAAGTCCCGCAAATTGCGGGACTCAAGATTTTTAAATGGTTATATAAACTATGCTAGATTAACATTAACTGCATTTAATCCCTTTTTTCCTTCTTGCAAATCAAAAGTTACTTCATCGTTCTCCGATATACTATCCTTTATACCTGATGAATGCACAAAATATTCTTTGTTTGAATCTGCATCTTTGATGAATCCGAATCCCTTCGTTTCATTGAAAAATTTCACTGTTCCTTTGTTCATTTTTAAAATAAATTTCGCTAAATAAAAAAAACTAATTATCCACAAATTAGCTTTAATTTTAATATTAGTCAATGATTTAACGCTTCTATTTAAATACATGGCCAACAATTACCATAAGAGTAGTAGACCCTAAGATTTCACTTATCATGTCCGGTTTAAAAACATTGAATTCGAAATGGCCGCCTGAACCGGCCGTATAAATAGTTGTGTCGTTGCCCAATATTTGAAAGCAAACCATTGTGACAGCCTCTACTTGTTTGGGATTGACTTTACCCGGCATTATCGATGCCCCTGGTTTGTTATTGCTATAAACTACAACTTGATTACCCTCCACCCCCGATAATTTTCCTCGACAGATTGATCCAAAATGGGCTTAGAAACAAGGTAAGCGCAATAGCACTAATTACTAATTGGTAGTCGTAAATTTTAATAATACCTAAATAATAACCTGATGATCCTAAAATAAAACTGAATTCTCCAATCTGAGATAGCAATGCACCTGCATAAAAACTTGTTTTCCAGTCTTTACAAAAAATACGCATGGTCAAAACATTAATGGTATTATTAACAATAAAAACAATGAGCACAAGTAAACCAATAGTAAATGCATTCTCTTTTAAAAACTGCAAATCAATTAACATCCCAATAGAAACAAAGAATAGGGCAACAAACATTATTTTAAAAGCATGTAGGCTGTCATGTACCCATTGGATCGATTTGGTTGATGATAATATAATGCCTGCAATAAATGCCCCCAATGCTGATGATAAACCCAAAAATGCTGTTAATATCGAGAATCCAAAACACAAGGTAAACGCAACAAACACCTGCACTTCATGGTCTTTTTCAATATATTTCATGAAGGGAAGTTTAATTTCCTTCTTTTTAAGAATATAAATGATTATGCCTATAATCAATACACCGCCAATTAACTGTTTCAGCATTTGGGTTATATGCGGCTTATCTCCTCCCATATAACTCATAATGATAAGCATAGGTACAATTAAAATATCCTGAGCGATAAGTACACCAAGCACATTTTGTCCCACTTTTGTCATTAATTCGTTTCGTTCTTGTAAGAGTTTTACTATTACTGCTGTACTACTTAAGCTGATAACAAACCCCAGCATAACAACCTGATTGATTTTCCAATTAAAAGTTGCACTCAGAAACCACACAATTATTATACTTACACTTATCTGAATTAAGGTTCCCAAAACAGACACCCTCCAGTTTGTTATTAAATTTGGCAGATGAATTTCCATTCCTACAAAAAACAACAACAAAACCAACCCCAGTGACCCAAGATTGGTGATTAAAATTTCATCAGTGATAAGCCTAAAACCGTATGGCCCAACCAAAACACCTACAATTAAGTAGGTTACGATAGAGGGCTATTTAATTACCCTGAGCAAAAAACCTACAACCAAAATAATCATTGACAGTATGACAAATTTGGAAAGTACAGGATCAATGAGAATTGCAAAAATCATATCACGTTTTGATTTTTAAATACTATTTAAGACATAATTTACTGATTATATACAGTAAAACTTTTTAAAGCCTTTCCCAGTTCTTCCATTTCATGGTTGAGTTTCTGTTTAAAAGAATCCCATTTCTCAGAACCATCATTTTTATACGTTTCGATTCTTTTGCTTATTTCGTTCTTTTTTAATTCCAATTCTGCTATTGCATCTTCGTATTTATTTTTAATAGCATTGGTACTGAAACCCCTTGAAAACAAAATTCCACCGGGTACTATATTTTTTCTTTCTCAATTTTCTCAAGGGATTCATCAAGAGCAATATCAAGTTTTTTCTTTGATTCACTAAGTTCTTTTTTTGCAAGAATTAGTTTTTGTTTGGCTTCATCAACTTCTTTTCTGGCATAGTTTAGCTTCTCCTTTGCTTCATCCATTTTTTTCTCTAAAGATTCGCATTTGGTTAAATCTTCGCCTTTAACAAAACCAATAACTGTCAGGTGTTTTAATACTGTTTTTTTCATGGTATTTTTTTTAATTAGTATTCAATATCTACCCAAGTTACCTCCATGTTCAACAAAAGGCGTTACACAACTTCAAATATATATTACAACATTCACACCTTTAAGGCACAAATTAGGATTAACTACACAGTTATTGGGTATTTGTTTTTCCGGGATCAATAACCCGATATGCCAATAATTTCAAACGATCATTGAACAGAAACCAAACCAGTGCATACCCCCAAACAAACAGTGCCCAGCCCCAGCCAAGTGGAGTCATAAACAATCCATAAACGGCTATCAGAGTTGATATGATTTGGGTGCCGACTACGGCAATCCACAAAATTCGGGCAGGTCGTATAGACCAGAATGGGCCACGTGTTCGGGTTAAAAAGATGGTAAGGTGACCTGCAACTGAGAGTTTCAAATACATTAAGGTTGGGATGTGTTCGCGGCCGAGATGAAAAACACGTTCACCCAAATAAAATAAACCAAATGCGGAGATCACACCAATTACACCCAGCACTGTTGAAATACCCAACACCATTCTCATATTCCATGCTTCGGGTTGATCTTTGTATTTAACCTTGTCATAGGCGATTGACAGGATGGCGCCATCGTTCAGAAGGGCCAGCATCACAATCATGACGGCTGTTACCGGATAAAAATTGAATACCAGTATTGATAAAGTCATAAATAGCAAAATGCGAAGTGTTTCGGTTATACGGTAGATGGCGTAACTGTTCATTCGCTGGAATATTTTGCGGCTTTCTTTAATGGCATCAATAATGACCGACAGGCCCGGAGCCATCAGTACAATAGATGCAGCAGCCCGGGCGGCATCGGTTGCTTCGGAGACTGCAATACCGCAATCGGCTTTTTTTAATGCAGGCGCATCATTTACGCCATCGCCTGTCATACCAACAATGTGACCCATTTTTTGCAACACATCTACAATGTGAAACTTGTGTTCGGGAAATACCTGCGCGAAACCGTCGGCCTTTTCGATAGACTTGGCCACTTCTTCAGTCTCGACTCGTTTTGAATCACCCAATCCACTGGCATCATAAATTGACGAGCCCATACCCAATTTTTGGGCAGTTTCTTGAGCAATGGCCAATGCATCGCCTGTAACCATTTTAATTTTAACTCCCATTTTGCGTGCAATAGCGATTGTTTCCGCTGCATCTTCTCTTGGAGGATCGAACAGAGGCAACACTCCATCGAACTGCCATTTACCTTCTCCATTGGTATGGGCAACACCCAATGAGCGAAATCCACGAGCTGCAATTTCATTGACGGCCTCATCCACAACAGACTTGATTTGATCGGTATTATGAACCAATTCAAGAATTACTTGCGGTGCTCCTTTGGTTACTTTAAATGTCTTGCCATCTTTATCTTTAACAGTAGCTTCTGTGCGCTTGTGTACCGGATCGAAAGGTTGGAAATGAACCACTTCATAGTTATTCAATTCATCATTATTTTTAAGACCTCCAAGTACTGCCAGATCAATGGAATCATTATTATCGGCTCGCGATGCCAATGCCCCATTCAAGATCACCTGGCCACCGGTAATATTATCCATAAAGAAAGGATCACCCAGCGTTAATTTATTTTGGGTAAGGGTACCGGTTTTGTCTGCACAAAGCAAGTCAACTCCGGCCAGTTCTTCAATGGCCACCAATCGACTTACAATGGCCTCTTTTTTCGCCAGTAAGCGAGCTCCAACTGCCATCGTTACCGATAAAACGGTCGGCATAGCAACCGGTATTGCAGCAATGGTGAGTACCAAAGCAAACTGCAAGGTGGATAAAATCGGGTCGCCACGATAAATGGCTACTGCAATAATTATTGCCACCAAAGTAACTGCGAGATAAATAAGGTAGTTGCCTATTTTTAATACCGCTTTCTGAAAATGGCTGACAGTATGCGCTTCCTGCACCAATTGTGCTGTTTTGCCAAAATAGGTGTTTGTACCGGTAGCATAAACCAGAGCCCCAATCTCACCACGGCGAATAACTGATCCGGAATATAAAGCTTCACCAGGATTACGTGTTGTGGGAAGTGATTCGCCCGTTAATGCAGATTGATCGACCTCAATGGAATCTCCTTCCAACAAACGAGCATCTGCAGGAACAATATCTCCCAACCGTAACCGGATAATATCACCAGGCACCAGTTCACATGCTGATGGATTGACCCATTTTCCATCCCTTTTCACCCTTGCTTTTACAGCCAGTTTGGCTTTAAGGGCTTCAATAGCATTGCCTGCTTCATGTTCTTCCCAATATCCTATTACTGAATTAGCGATTAGCAAAATAAGGATAATGAAAAAATCAGGCCAATGCCTGGCAACTGCTGATAAGATTACTGCTGCCTCAATCATCCAAGGTATAGGGCCCCAAAAATAGGTGAGGAACTTTAGTAATAAATTGGTTTTCTTTTCTTCTATCTCGTTGGATCCGTATTGAGACAGCCTTTTTGTTGCTTCGGCCTGTGTAAGGCCTTCCTGTGAAGAACCCAGTTTTTTCATTAATTCGGATACAGAAAGAGACGTAATATCGTCTGCTACATTGGAATTTGCATCGGCATCTCTATTACTCTTTGTATTTGGTTTCATACTTCACAATCGATTAATGTACTGTTTTATATTATGGAATTACCTCTACCCATCCGTCAATCCAGGTATGGGTATGGGAAAGATAAAATCAATCAGGACATTGTGATGTGCTCTTGAAATATGATCTTTAAATGATTTCATACTTTGATGCACATCAATAACGTACTTTTTCCCCAGCCTTTTTAGTATTTTATCAAGATTTGCCAATTCCTTTTTGATAGCTGCCTCCCTGCTAATTTTATCTTTCGGCAGTTCGTTTTCGAGTTGTTCCAGATTTTTTAGAAAGACTTTGTCCGCCTCCAAATAAAATTTCGTAAGAACCGGATTGGAGGTAAATGTTTTTGTATGTGCAAATTCAATGGCAGCTTTTTTTTCGGTTTTATCAAGGGTATCATCAAGACTTGCTGCCAGAATTGAAATATATACAGGGTATTTTAACAATGCCTCTATCTGCCTATTTGTAAGACGTTTAAATATTTTCATGTCAGGTGTTTTTAAGATGGAGCTCTTTGCATTTTCATATTGAATCATTCCATTTTCAGTTAAATATCTCAGGCATATCCAGACCATATTTTCTTTGTATTGCTTGTGTTTGACAAGTTCGTACTGCATAAGCCTTGAGGTGTGCTCTCTTATTGCCCAAATCCGGTATCCTATTGTTTACATCCTGAACCTGATGAAATCTGTCAAGCTCGCTGAGAACGGCCATGTCAAAGTAGGTGGTAATTGAATGTATTGATAAGTTGTTTCTGTATTTTATTCACACAATAACATCATTTGTAATCCCAAACTCTTCTGGACATTTCGGTTGCCATTACAACAGTCTCTAAACCACTTTGATCTATTGCATTACTTCTGCATCTTTCACATTTAGTATTGCATCAACTTTACGATGAGGATCATTCGGGTACTAAGCACTTATCTATCTGGAATAAAAACAGTAGCAAAATGACATTGCTTTGGTAAATCATTCAATCCATATAGAATCATCCTTACAGATGAAGTATCAAGTTCATCATTCTTGTTTTCTCGCTGGAATAATGAAAAGCGGTATAGAAGATTGCTTTAAAACTTTCTCAGTTACGCTTCCAACGAGCATTTCTTCTAACCACTTATGACTGTGGGAACCAATAGCAATAATATCAGCATGATAGCCTGTTGCAGCCTTTATGATCGTTTCGGCTTGCTCACCTTCCTTTACGACTATTTGGATGTTCTTGTCACCAAGGTGTTGTTTCATTTTTTCAAGATAATGTTCCGATGCCAATTGAAGTGTTTCAATGCTATTTAATTCCAAAGGACTCACGTCCATAAAACCGGTAAAGCCCACAATCGGAGAATAATCTGGAGTAGAATAGTAAACCGGATCTATTATTACATGCAATAATATAACCTTAGCATTCATGGCTTTTGCCATTGAGAATCCCACTTCCGCTACCTTTTGCGCAGTAGGTCCATAATCCAAAGCAATTAATACCTTTTTCATATGATTATAATTTGTTTTTTATTTGTCAGATGAAACTCGCCAAATTAGTCATCCTCGTGTGTGAGAATACTTTTATCATGATCGTTTCATTTTTCCTGATTTTGAATAACTCTCATATCTATGTTGCAAATGGCTTTTTTAAGCTATTCGAGGTTTCAACTAAGTTACATCCTAATCGCTTTTGTGTTTTCTTTCAAGCGGAAGTAGTCCTGCCATATCTCCGATAATATTCACTAATTCAGAACCTGTTGGAATAACTATTTTAGCATTGTTTCCTAAGGATGCTTCCAATGCCTCCAATTTTCTTAACATTTGAGCATTGCCAATAAAATATTTGTCGGCAGCTTCGTTTACCAGCTTTATAGCTTCTGCTTCTCCTTCTGCATGAAGAATTTTAGCGCGCTTATAACCTTCAGCTTCTTTAATTTTAGCTCGTTTCACGCCATCAGCTACTGTTTCAGCTGCTGTAGCCGAATCGATAGCTGCTATTTTTTCGTTTTCAGCTTTTACTACTTTATTCATCGTTTCCTGCACGTCTTTAGGCGGGTCGATTTCTTTCAATTCGGTGCGAACGATATCAATACCCCAACTCTTGGTTTCGTCATGCAGTGTTTTATATAGAGCATCGTTAATTTTTCCACGTTCGCTGTTGGCAGATTTAAGTGTTAAGGTGCCTATGATATTACGCAGTGTTGTACGAGCAAGGTTCACAATCTGCCAGGTGTAGTCGTTTACATTGTAGATTGATTCCTTAACATTTTCCTCTTCAGCTTTCACCCTGAAGTAAACCTGTGCATCAACACTGGCATTTAAATTATCATTTGTGATGATTTCCTGTGGCTCTGCATCTATCATTTGTTCAGTTACATTTACCAGATAGAGTCTGTCGATAAGTGGTATAATCCAGTGAAATCCTTGATTGGCAAAACTATGATATTTTCCAAGCCTCTCAATAAGCCCACGGTGAGTAGGCCTTACAATTCTGATTCCTGCAAAGAAAATAATTACAACCGGAATCATTAATAAATAATAATTCATAATATTTTTCCTTTTTATTTCTGTTTATAAATTTTCAGCAATCCCAACCATTTCATCCAAAATAAGAGTGTCGAACTCTAACAAAGGTGCCTGTTTAAAGACACCCTTTGCCATTTATCCAATTTCGATATGTTTTGGACCTTTTTCCTTTGCTTCCTCCTTTTTGGGAATATTAATAATTAAAATGCCTTCTTTGTACGTAGCTTTAATAGCCTCTTCATCTACACTGGTTGGCAATGTAAATGAACGGTTAAAGGATGTGTAACTAAATTCCCTACGTGTGAACTTTTCATTGTCATCTTCTTTTTTTAATATTTTTTCAGATGAGATGGTAAGTACATTGTGGTCAATATCAAGTTTGAAGTCTGTTTTCTCCATGCCTGGTACTGCCATTTCAATATCAAATTCATCAATAGTCTCTTTAACATTCACTGCTGGTATTGATAACCCCACGTAAGATTCTTCATTTGGCCACATTGGACTGGAGAAAAAGTTATCCGTCCAAGCGGGAAATAATGTTGGATTTTTTAGTTTTGGATACATTTTCGTTGTTTTTAAGATTAAAAATTATTTTCTCGATAATTGCTTATCAAAAATAAGTCTGATAAGTATAATTAAACCTGCTACTGCAAGTAATAGATGAACAGCTCCTGAGGAATTAAATCCCCAAAAAATGATTCCCCAAATTACCAGCAACAATGCAACAATAACATAAAGTAAATTTTTCATGACCCCTTTTTTTGTATATAAAATTCTTTTATAAAGTTATGTTGGCCTAAAAAAGAAAGCATTACATAACTCTGCAAATAAGTTACATCATTCACACTTTATTGAGTGAGTATATTGAAGGAAGGATAATGAAAAAATTTTAGGAAGGTTCAGTAAAACAAAAAAATAAATGAGGCTTCGAAATTGTTTATTTTGAACCCTTTAATTCATTAATAAGTTCTTTTAAATTAACCGAAGCATAAGTAGATGAGTAATCAGACATAGCGTATGGGATAATCAAATCATTGTTATGCACAATTGATCCGCAAGAATACACTACATTAGGGACATAGCCTTCCCTTTCATCAGAGTTCGGAAAAAGAAGCGGGGTTTTTGAACGTCCTATTTCTCTTTCAGGATTATCAAGGTCAAACAAGGCTGCCCCTAAAGCATATTCACGCATTGGACCTACTCCGTGTGTGATAACCAGCCACCCATCCTTCGTTTCAACAGGTGAGCCACAGTTACCAATTTGGATCAGTTCCCATGGATATTTTGGTTGTTGCAATAGCTGGGCCTCACGCCATACAGTAATATTATCTGAAAAAGCAATGTAATTATTAAATCCGTCTATTCGGCAAAGCATGGCATATTTACCATTTATTTTTCGTGGAAAAAGTGCCATCCCTTTATTTTTAGCAATCTCGCCATGTAAGGGCATTACCTTGAAGTGATAAAAATCTTCGGTCTCCAGCAATTTTGGCAAAATAGTGGCTCCATCATACGCAGTGTAGGTGGCGTAGTATTTAATTGTGTTGTCGTCATCAACAAACTTAACAAAACGGGCATCTTCAATACCGTTCCTTTCATTTGCTGAAACCGGAAAAATAACTCGTTCCGATATATTCGTATCCAACGAGAACTGAAGTTCGTAATGCGATGATGCCAGCCAAATGATTTGATTGAAAAGAAATTCTTTATCAGATGCTAAATGAACAGCTTTACGGGCATCTTCTATACATTTTCGAAGTTCGCCATAAGTAAATTCTTCTTTTAGTTTATCCAAAATTAACGCAGGAGGAATGATTCCATGTACTTCCATTTCATCCAACTTATGGGCAAACAAGCTTTTATTATATGTGTGACGACGGATATGTTCCGCTTCTTCAAGCAAATTGCCAATTGGCTCAAGAGTTAACTTGTTGTTTTTATCAATAATTCCTGTTCTGAAAACTATTGATGAAATATGTCCCTCACCTGTAGCCCTGAAACTTAATATAACTCTTTTTGCTTCCGGACTAATTTCGCTCTGGTCAGGATGCTCTACCATTGATGGATTAAAGAATGCAGCCGATTCAATTGAATATTCCATGGTAAAATAGGAACCAATGAGAATTTTTTTGGAATACCCGATCGTATCTGGTAATACATTCATAAGAGGCAACAGGTGCCTAATTCGATTAAAATGCTTCTCAAATATTTTAGAAATGTTCCGATGACGCATCGAATAGTCTCTAAGGGTTTGCTTTAATGCAAAGGAGGCCTCATCTTCATTCATGTCTACTACAAAACGTATAGTATTGATAGCCCTTTGTTCTTCTGTAAACAGAAATCGAGCTATTACTCGACTTGGATCTGGGTTGAATGTGATATTTTTTCTAATTACGGATACTAACATTATCTAAATTTTAGTAAAGGTAACTGCAATTATTGGATATAAACATTGTTTAATTACATTTATCACTGGTAATTACTATTTAAATGTTAGGAGTGGAAATCGAATGTTTTGGTAATTTGGAGTAGCAATATGGCGACCATTTTTGAGAATTAAAATTGCTCTTATTTATAATATCATCTTCTGTATTATAATTCCTCTCTAATAATTTAAAACAGATTCATGTAATCAATTTTGAATATGACAACTAAATTGTAACACCCAAATCAAATATCTCCAATAATAGATTTAAATAATCATTCCTTTTTTTAAACCTATCTAGAAGCGCTTCCGGACTTGCATTATATTGTTCCTTTTTTATGGAGATAACCAAATCAGCAATATCATCACCTTCATTTAAATCTGTATACTCCAGAACGGTATTTACACGAACATCAAAGCAAGCACTTTCGGCTATCTTGCTCCACTTCTCAAATGCTTTTCCTTTATCAGGAAATAATGTAACCTGGTAATCTATGAGGGTATTGAGTTTTTGAACATTCAGCATTTCAACGGAGCCTACAGCAATCCAATTATATTGTGGATAATACAATGCTCCAAATATGGCATTCTTTTCACCTTCAGCAATAGCAACAGATCTTGTTTTATTGGTAAGTAGATGTGCGCCAAAGAAAACTTGCTTCAAGTTAAAGTCCTTTTGTTTGATAATATGATGCACCCAATTGATGTAGCCATTACGTTTTAATGTATGAACATCATATTGCATTACTTTACCTGTTCGTACTTGCCCTACTCGATTGACTTGCCAGAAAATTGTTTTATTTCCTTTGGCAGTACCAACGTAATACCTCTGTAATACCTCCCAAACCATATGCTCCGGAAAGAGTTTACTCAATCCTATAGCAAAGTTATTTTGGTGATAATTGGTAAGAGAGGTTAGCATTAACTTTGGGTCAATACATGAAGGTGGTTTTACAATTGTTTTTGATTTAGGCGTCAATGTATAATAATCATCCGGTTCGTATCCGTTTTTCTCAAAGTACATTTTAGGTGTAAAATGGTATGCACATTTTTCTACCCGGTTACATCTCCCGGTATAATTTGACAAATACTTGTTGGTTTGGTGGTCTACATACCTGGTAAAAGTCCTTTGATGACATTTCGGACAATGATACCTGGTTGATCGACCTTTGTATTTTTCCAATGAATAGCGAATATCTGGCATAAAGGAAAGTTTTTTGTTTTAGTGAAGTTTATGGAGTTGTGGAGGATTGTTGTTTTTCAAGTATTTACGACTCCATACAACTCCACTCACTCCACAATTCCATCAAATTTGCGATAATGATTGAACTATCTGTGGTGCCCCATACTCCACAGTTACTACACTCAAACTACACACGTAAATAATTGTGAATCAACCAAACTCCACAACTACGCAAACTCTACAATATTCCATATTTTTCTCTGAACCTTTATGGCAGCAGTAAGATTAATTGAGCACATCTGTTTCGTAAACACCTTTCTGTTTCTTATGCGCCAGTTTTGTATTGCTCAGCAATTGGTAGGCATATGATTCCTTGGCTATATTGAGTTTATTGGCCATCTCAATAAACTCTTTGTTGGTAAATTCCCGTTTGCCAATCTTCTTTAAAACCTGAAATACCTTACCTTCCTTTGAATTGTCCTCATATACATTTAAAACCATGTGATTTAGCTTTAATGCATTAGAAAAGAAATAATCCTTAAGCATAATGGCTTTCTTCATTGAACTTTCGCTTACCTGCTCGATCACCTGCCCTTCAAAAAAACTATTGGAGACTTCAAGGACCAGGGCAAACCGTAGTATATATCTATCGAGTTTTGACAGAATTCCAGATATGGCAGCATCCTTATTGGATGGCTTTACGTGTTTGTTTACTTCATCAATAAACAAGTCCTCTGCCTTCTCTGATAACGGTAACTCTATGGTATTAATACTCTCATTAATTTTATCCATCAATGCTTTCATCCTCGAATGAAATTTCTCCACCATATAATCATCCGGATTTTTTCTTTGGATATATTTCTTTTCCATTTTTAATGGAATTGCAAAAAGAATCCGCTCAAAGAAACCGTCTTTAATATCCTTGGCCTTAAAGGATGCAATCACATCGTCCTGAATACTGCCAATGATTGAAACACAAGGCATACTCAATGAAGAGCTTTCAACTTCTTTACGATCCAGTGAAATAGGTGCACCATCCCATATGGATAAAAACTGACTTTGCTTTGAGGTTCCGCTATAACCAATCAAATTCAATATAAAACTCTTAAACTCATCGGGCATCAATATCATACCATTGGGATTTTGCTTATGGATATTGATGAGAGCCTCAAAAGTCGGGTCGGTAGAATACAACTTTTTCTTAGTCGGTTTCTTTTCACCTAAATCAGGATCATAATTAGCTATGGCTGCTTCGTATTCCTGGTCGTATTGCTTTTGCAGATTTTTTATGGCTTTAAAGGCTGTTTTTAAGGGCGCACTTTTATTCTGCCCTGACTTACCTACCAAAACCACCCACATAGATGGGTTTTCTATCCATTCAATATGTTTACGCAAATGATACGAATTACCAATTATCCCAGCTAAGGCGGTAAAAATGCTTACAGCAGTATAATCGATGTTATAATTTCCATTGTCGTATAGCTCAATTATGGTATCCTGGATAAACTTCGGAAATATACTTAATGGAAATTCAGATTCCTCAGCTGTTTTCAATCTTAAGTTGGCTTCTTGAAGAGACATCTTACCAAACGTAAGATGCGACCTCCCCAGTTCTGTTTTATCTTTTTCAATTGATTCCATTTGCAAAGGATTATCCATTAATACTTTCCAGGTAGGCTTCAATATCAGAAGCCTTGTAATAAATCTTGCGTCCGGTTTTCTTAAAGGCAATGATTTTATTATCGCGCATGGTTTGCAAAGTTCGCCTACTAACATTTAATAGTTTACATACTTCTTCGGTAACATACCAACGGTCTTTAAAACCATCATTCTTGGCCACATTGATACTATCTATCTTATCGTTAATATGATCAATTTTGCCCATTAACTTATTAAAGAGATGCTCATCTACAATTACAACTGTCTTGCTCATTTTTATACGATTTAAACTTGTTACTAAATTTTATTTCGTCAAACCTAAGCAATACGGTACACTCACTTTATAGTTAAAGATAGGATCTGATAGTAAATGCGAGTAAATGGTAGTAAAAGAACGTATCGTAACGTATTTTATCGTTTTTGCGGTTTTAATTTAGCGCAAGTAAATATTATTGAATACAGACCAAATTACATCACAGTTATAATTCCTGGTATTTTTCTTTTTACTGCTATTTATTACTATTTGAATATCAACTATTTTTACTTTTATTACTATTTATTACCATGTTCTACATTCCTTTTGAAATTGCATTCTATTTCTCTATAATTGAATCAGAAAAATGCAAAAATGACTCACTAAAATGATATTTAGAAGAACGATATTGAAACAAGATTTGGCCATTAAATTATATCCACAAAGCTCAAATATTAATGCAGCGATGCAGTTGCTCCGGAAAGAAATAAAACTATCACCGGAATTAAATAATAGACTTGAATTGTTGACAAGAAATAAACGAGCGCATTATTATACACACAAAGAGTTGGAGGTTATCCTGGAACATTTTTGTATCAGTCAGGAAGAATTTGAGTTGTTATAAGAACTTCTTTGGGGAAACAACGGTAAAAATGTACTGAAAAACTTGCGAAAACAAGCTTAAAAGTACTATCGATACCAATAAACAGATAGCTTTTGAGTGCTTTTTCATGCTTCAGAGTACTTTCAGTGTATATAGAGACTATGCTCAGAGTATATTTCACTTGCTTTTATATGCTTTGCCCATTTTGTAGAGTATATTAAGCGTGCTTTTTGAGAACTTATTTAATCACTTGAGCACTTTCAAAAGGCTTTGTAAATTTTAATCATACTTTGCTCAAATCACCGCCAATATGAAAACAATAATTATAGTACTCTAAGAAAAAACAATTATTAAAGAAGAGTATATTTTCAGTGCTTTCATGAGATTTTATAGAGCGAGTGGAGCAAAAAACTTAAAAAAGTTCTATTTGTCTTGAATTGGCTTAGTTATGACGCGATTTGGTATAGCTATAAATAACTCATTTTGTGATTTATAATATAATTTTACAGCCATCAAAATGATGTAGAATTATATTAAACGCAATACGATGATATTACCCCGAACAATATTAAAACAAGATTTAGCTAAAAAACTATACCCACAAAGCTCAAATACAACTTCTGCCATGCAATTATTAAGGAAAGAAATAAAACAATCGCAGGAATTAAACTCCAAACTTGATTTATTAGCCAGAAATAGGAGAGCACATTATTATACACACAAGCAATTGGAGGTTATCCTGGAACATTTTTGTATTAGTCAGAAAGAGTTTGAGGGGCTTTAAGACCGGATTGTAGATCTGCTTTGGTAATTTTAATTTACTTCTATAATTAGTTCCTTTTCATAACCATTATATTTCTCATCAATATATCCATGTGGATTACAGATAACTTCCGTTTCATTAATCTTGTATCTCACAGGTGTATGCACATGACCGTGAAGCCAATATTGAGGCTTTTGCTCAATAATAAAATCCTCTAAATTGGAAGCATATGCAGAAGACACCGGATCTTCCTTATATTGATTTGGCACTGACTTTATGCTGGGAGCATGGTGCGTTACTACAATATTTGTAACGGTATTAGATTCTATTAAGCTGTTTTTAAGCCATGATATGGATTGATTATGAAGATTAAAAGTATCAATGGTTCTTAGGCGTGAATATGAAGGATCTCTTCTTATTTTCTTATAATCATTCATCTTCTCCTGACAAATGATTCCATATTTAATTGGATTACCAAATATTGAAAAATCAGTCCAAAGGGTAGCTCCATGGAATGTTATACCATCAATCTCTATCGATTCGTTTTCTAGCACATGAATATTTGTTCCTTTTGCAGCTTCTTTAATCTTTAGCAATGTTTTAGGGTAAGATCCCTTATAGTATTCATGATTACCCAATACATATATAACTGGCTTATTGGATATTTCTTTCACCATCCAACTTATTCCTTTTACACCAAGATTGATATCACCTGCAAACACAACAATGTCAGCATTGTCAAAACGAAATTGATTAATCCCAAGCTCTTGATGTATATCGCTAATGATCTGTATTTTCATCTGTTAAAGATATCTTCATTTGTCAGATGGAACTCTCTATGAATTTTAATTATTCTAATGTATGCAATTTAGAATATTAAAATTCATGTTCGTTTCATTCTATAATTGCATCTAAAATACCCGTTCGGGTATAATTCTTAGCCATATTGGTCTATTTATACCTGATAGGGTATAAACAATTCATCTCATATACATGACATATTTAAGGAGATTGCGTAATTACCAGAACAAACCAATTCTGTAGCATTTTTAGTATATGCCAATGTATCAAATTTAGTATATAGCGATGCATCATTTTTAGTATATAGTGGCATATAGCTGTATTTCAAGGATAACAGAAGAATAACTCCGTATGAATATTAATAAAGCTTTAGTTACTTTCCCTCGAATATTCCTTTGTAAAACGATTCTAATACTGAATAAGCATATTCAATTTCAACATCTAGTTTTCTGGACCATTCTCGAGCAATAGCTGACATAGAAGCATCAGATAAATTTTCTTTTAATACCGAATGAATTCTTTGCGATAAAGTCTCCGATTTATTTAGGAACACCCCGGCTTTTCTTCCCAATACTTCTGCAGCAATCTTCATCTGATCGAAGTCATCATCTGGAAAAATGTCATTGTGATTCTCAACAATATCGTCAAATTCTAAATCAAAATAATGTTCAATTATTTTAAGAATATCGGCCAAATCATTATCACGCTCTTCTGGTCTATCGCTCCAGGCGACTAATTTTAGTATAATCATTCCAGGTAAAGGTGGAATATTAACCATTTTCTCTTCAATTGGAATAGAAACAGCCTCCTCCAACACTTCAGTAAATCCCAAAACATGTAAATCACTATAGCGCTTATTAAAATTAATAGTGTCCTGTTCTTCTATTTCCCCAAAAGGTAAAATATCAATAGCTACATTAAATTTATCAGAGTAAAATGTCCATGGTGCTTTTACTTTATTATACCCATTTTCAATTAATGCATCACTAATTCGCTCATACTCTGCCATGCTTGAAATCATTATGGCAAAATCAATATCTTTGGTACCTCTGCTTGGTTTAATTCCTTTTTTAAGAAGTTCTAAGGCTATAGCACTTACTCCAATTAAATAATAAGGAATATTGTGTGCTTTCATTATTTTATCAATGCACTCAAAGGTTTCCTTAAAATAAGGAATGGCCAGTTCCTTATAACTTTGGTTGGATGTATTCATTGAAAATTTTTGTTGCTGTTTCATTATTTCGTTTTCCACCTTCCAATAACAATTCTGCATAAACCAAAATAGGAGGTGCTGTAGGCTTCTGTTTATCCTGTTCCCAGAACATTTCGTAAGCCTCTATCTGGCCGTTAGCTTTGGGTATCAAGCGATAGTTTTTCATTAAGTTCAAACGATTCTCCTTTGTATAAATAATCAGCTTTTCTGGACGAAGATAGTTTGTTAGTATATCTGCAGCAGGCTCTCCCCCCCAAACAGTTAATTCTTTTACTAAAACAATATCCTCCCAATTACCCTGAAAATCATATCGCTCTTTCTTTAGCTTGGGTTTCAAAACTGTATCATATTCTATTACCCAACGATCTAATAACTCTTTCCGGTTTTCCCAAACGTATGTCTTATTATTTAGCTGAAGAAGATAACCCGTTTCTTTAAGTCCTTCGATAACCTGAGGAATGCTACCTAATCCTACCTTAGTTAATTTTGCTAATTCGCGTTGTGGTAAATTGATATCTTCTTTATTATTAAGTAAGTGTAATAATACTTTTAATCCTGTTTTTGTAAATGCCCGATTACCTTTTTCTTTGGTCTGAATGCTTGTTTTTTGAGTATCTATAAAAAGGAAGATATTTTCCTGTTTTATAAAAGTATTACCATTTGTCTCCAGATAAGCTATGCCTTTTGCCCTTAATTCTTCCTTAACTTTTGGAAAAATCTGATTTGCAACAACCATAAAATTGCCATATTCTTTGCTGTTATATTCCAACTGCTGCACCTGATGTGGTCTGATCTCTTGCTTAAGTTCGACAACATAATGAACTCCATTACCCAAAGCTGGTATTTCCAGTACTCCATCTAATGGTGTATTATCTTTTAAGAGAACATCCATCCCGGTTATTTTCTTAAAATTATCCAATGCAATATGTAACATCTCCTGTTTCATGTTCACAAATATACAACGTTCACGTTACGTGAACAAATGTTATTTGTGAACATTTTCCAAAATCACAAATTATCATTATTAGAAAAGAAGATATAGTTAAAGGTATACGATCTAAAACATGCTAAGCTGCACAGATTTTACCTCCATATAATTCGGCCATTGAGACTACAATGATGACTGCAAACTTGTCAAATTCATCCAGAACAGAATCAACCACCTGTATTAATTCTGTAGGGAAGACATTACCTCTGGTAATTGTATTCGCTTCTATTTTGATTTGTGCGCCCTGACCCTGACAATTCAATTTAACGTCAGTTCCACCATTTAATGGAACGGTGTTGATTGTAATGCCCGGTACATTTCTTTCTAGATTCGCCTTGATTCTTCCCAAGCTTTTCTGAATATTTTTGAGGGCTTCGGTTCTGGAATCAAGTGGCTAATAAGTCAGGGCAATAACAACTGACAAACAAGGCATTTCCCTTATAAAAAGGTTAATAGCCGTACCTCCTTTTAGTGCAAATATTTCTTCTTTTGCTACATATGGTAGAACCTGTAGTAATAAATCCACTTGTGCTCTATATGCTGGTGAAATCATAACTCTGCTAATTCTTTGGGTATTGTTATCTTATACTTTGAGCTGTATGCTCCACTTTCTGTTATCATCCGGTCTCCGCTACCTAAATCTATCTTATCTGTTTTTAGGAATTGAAACCACTGATGATTTGCCTTTTCTGCCATATAAAGAAATAGACGTCTTACTTTCACTGATTTGCAAGCTGATAGAAGCTCGCTCACCAATCTAGGCTTTAAGTTGACCAATCCTTCTAAAACCTGATAGCATTCAACAAGGTCTGAATGTTGCGGAGTTAAAACAGGCATTCCAATATGGCACGTTCGGGTGTTGATACATTAATTTTTGTATCTTTTATCTCCATTTCCTTGATGCCTGTTTTTTCAGGAAGAAATGAAGTGGGTTTCTGTAATAACTCTACATTCCAATTGTAATTTATAAACCAATTTGGCATTCTGGTTTGCAAGGGTGAGAATAGGTATATCGTTTACTTGCTTAACCTGAAATAATGGCTGAATCCATGTAAGCTTAATGAAGTTAAAGCACCTACATGCACCTTAATGTTTAATTGATTTTGCATTGCATTCACACCTGCTTGCCATTCCAAGCTTTCGCCGGGCTTTTTATATGCACCTCTTCCTAAAGGTTCTATCCATCCGCTGTCCTTATAGTACCTGCGTAGATGTCTGGATACAACATTGTTGTCCAATACTGCTGCTGTTATCACATTATTGGGCTGCAATAGATTAAAAAGCTTCTTTAATTTTATGTCATTATGCGTAGTCATACTACTCATTTTTAAACATAAATAAAGAATTGATTTAATAAAAGAACTAAACAACTTTAAATATATTACTTAATGAATAGTTATACTACGCAAAAATCCATCTTTATAAAGTTATTTATATTCTTTTCGTTGTCAAAAGCAATTAACCAATCAATAAAACCAAATGCTTATTATCCGGAACGCATAATTAAATACCACAACAAACCAATTTTGTAGCATTTATAGTATATACCTATGTATCAAATTTAGTATAAAGCTACATGCTGTTATATTTCAAAACGATACAAAACACATCTTATAGTAGCAAGAGTGCCATTTTTATTATTCAACACTTATAACTATTAACTATATATAATCACTAATAACTTCTTTTTGATAGCTTGATAAAATATTAGCAAATACCTTATGATTAAATCGATACAGGCAGTACCTTATTTTAGTATATGGGTTTAATATTTGGTTCTGAGCTTTTTCTATTTTGTTTGAAAAAAGAATATTTTTCGTGATTGCCAGCTCTAAATCATGTTCGGTAAAATCCGAGTTCTGAATTAGAATCTCTTGCACAAAATTATCCACCTTATATTCATTAAATTTATAGTCGGTAAAGTGCTTTTTTGCTATGTATAAGAACCTAAAAACATCAAGAGGTAAACTGGTATCTAACGCCCCCTTTTTTCTTAAACGGTCGCTAATTATTTTTTCCTCTTGTAATATTTCTTTTTTAATACTGAGAAATTCTTCATCAGCTATTTCAAAAAGTGCAGATAATCGATTAATTCTTCGCTTTAGATTATGCGGTATACTTTTTTTGTATTTAATCTTATGATCTAATATACTCCAGGCATCCTGAATTACGGTACGTATCTGCAATTCAAATTCTAACGAACTAAAGTCTGTAATATTCGTTTCTGCTCCTCTCTTCTTTTTTAACCTTAACTGTAGGTGGAGACCCTTATATCCGAATTGATTTTCTGTTTTTTCAAGTAAACTTGTTTTATCAGTCGTCTCCATTACTCTAAAATGTTTTTTTAAACTCCGTTTTATGGAAACAAGATCATCAGAATAATAACAAACAGCTCTTACTCCTATTAAATCGGTTATATAATCCTGAATCTGAAATGAAGAATCGGAATCAAGGTATGGTAAATATTTTCGGTTGAACTTTTTAATACACTCTTCAGCAGTTTTGAGCCTGAATAATACCTGATCGACCTTATCAATATTCTCAATAATATTTGAGAAATGTTCCATAGCCTTTTGATGGTATGTAAGTTGTTGATGGTACCATTTTTTAAATTCTTTTATTCTTTCTTCAATTTGATTCATGTCTTCTTAATATGATACTCTCAACTATTGGATAATCAGTAATGATAGTAAGTAATATTTGTAACTAAGCAATTCATTGTCTCACATTTTGCTTAAATTACTATAATTTATTGATATTGCGCTAATCTTTGAAAAAGAATAAAGTTCTAAAAAGACAATCTCAAATAATGAACGATAAAGGTACCTTTTGGACTCCCTTAGATAATGCGGCTAAAATTTTTCCGGCCATTAGAAGCAAGGAAAACACTACTGTAATACGACTTTCTGCCAATTTAAAAGAGAGAGTCACGATTAGTAGTCTTTTCAAAGCTGTTAAACTTGCTGAAAAAAGATTCCCATATTTTAAGGTGAGTTTACATGGAGGTTTTTTCTGGTATTACCTTGAACAGGTAAATAATCCAATAAGAATTATGCATGATAATGGAGTTACCTGCAAAGCTTTTAAGCGCAACCAAGAGAGCAATTTGCTTGTGAGAATACTTGTTCATAAAAATAAGATAAGTGCCGAATTTTCGCATATACTTACTGATGGCTATGGTTTATTAACTTTTTTAAAAACCATACTTATTTATTATTTTCAGGATAAAGGTTTACTTGATACGAACCAAATAGATAGCTTTTATACAATGAAAGCAGATAAAGAGGAATATGAAGATGCTTACAATAGGTATTTTAAAGAGAATATTCCCCATGTGGTCAAACAACCAAAGGCATTTCATCTGCCATTTCATTTAAAGAAAAAGCCACGATTTCATCTTTTATTTGCAATTCTATCTATTCAGCAAATAAAACAAAAGGCAAAGGAAAAAGGTGTAAGCATTACAGATTATCTGGTTGCTGTATACTTGTTAACTCTGCAGGATATTTACCATGAATACAAGCAGAATGGAATATTCTCATCCAATAAAATAGCAAGAGTTCAGGTTCCGGTAAATATTCGAAATATCTATCCTACTAAGACGATGCGTAATTTTTCACTTTTTGTTATGCCCGAAATAGACCTCCGATTAGGGAAATATACATTTGATGAAATACTGAAAGTTGTGTATCATAAAATGCAGTTGGAAACAGATGAGAAACTAATTAGTAAGATTATTTCCCGTAATGTTGGTAGTGAACGAAATTTAATTGTCAGGGGAATTCCCATTTGGCTAAAGAGTATCATTCTGTACTATAAATATCATTCGCAAGGAACCAATATGTATAGTGGTGTACTAACCAACTTAGGCAAAATAGAATTACCGGATCCTATTCGCCATAAAGTCGACTATTTCACAATTTCACCTCCACCGCCTAACAAGCGGTTGAAGATTAATTGTGGTGTAATTGGCTATGAGGATAAGCTTACCTTAAGTTTTGGCAATATTACTAACTCTAATGAGTTTGAGCGAAGATATCTTCACTTTCTCTCTCAGCAAGGTATAAATATTAGAATTACGAAACACTAAAATTAGTTTATGGATTATTGTAAGAATTGTGAAGTAGAATTGGATGAAGATATGATATGCTGCCCTTTATGTGGACTTAGTGCTGGAGCAGAACCTATTTCTGTTGATATTCCCAAAGAGAAACATCACGATTTCAGGGATAAAACATTAAATGAAATTGAAAAACTCAGCTTTACTCAAAAACGAAAGCTTATCTGGAAGATATCCGGAATTATTCTGATGTCTGGTATTATAATCACACTTATAATAAACTTCATAATAAGTCACAATATTAATTGGGCTAAGTATAATTTAATTGCCTCATTAGTAGCTTTTTCTAACATTAGTTTCGTTGTGTTTTTTCGAAAAAAACCTTTCGTCTTGCTCATTAGTAGTTTGATCTCCTTAACGATTTTGTTTTTGATGATAGATTATTTTAATGGAGAAAGTTACTGGGGGATACAACTCGGAATTCCTATTGTGACGTCCTTTTATATTTTATCACTTATTGTTTTAGTATTGATTCGTGTATCGAATCAGATTGGATTCAATATACTAGCTGTCATTTTTTTGGCCATAGCCATATTATTACTTAGCATTGAAATTTTTATATCTCTGTATTCTCATCAAATCATTAGACTTAACTGGAGTATTATTGCCGGGGTATCATTATTGCCCATTGTCGGTTTATTGTTTTTTGTGCATTATAAACTTAAAAAGGGAATAGAGTTAAAACGTTTTTTTCATATTTAAATACCAATAAATATCTCTGACCAAAGATTACGATCCATTACATAATAAAGTAAAAAAGTCGCCATCCAACCGTGAGTGATCCCAATTGCCCAAAGGTTACGCCATTTAAGAAAAACTGAAGCCAAAATCAACTCTAGGAAAAAGGTGTATAGCATCAAAAAAGTATTTGGATAATGAATGATACCAAACAAGATTGAGACTATAAAAACCAAAAGAATAGCGCTGACTTTACCTTTGAAAAATGCAATTAAATTCATCAATATAATCTCAAGCATGATAAATTGTTGTATGACTCCCCAAAATGGATATAAAAGTAAAACCAATAGAATATGCCAGGATACATTGAGCGTATTATTGGTGTATGCATAAAACACACAAGCCGAACCATTAAGTAGAATGATAGGTAATAATATTAGTAAAGACTGTTTAAAATCTTGCAGTTTAAATATTTCGAACTCTTTATTCGTTCTTTTACGAAACAATATATATCCAATCCAAAAAAAAGAAATTCCGACTATATATATAGTTCTAACATTCAGCCAATCTATCAGCAGATATTTTAAAATAGCAGTTAATAACAATACGATTAGTACAAAATTCTTTTGTGTCCAATTTTTCAAATTAACTTACTTTTCTAATCATTATAACTTATCGTTTTTCCCATAAAAATCTGCCTTATTAGGTCCTTTTTCCATTGTTAAAAAATCCCAGACTTCATTTAATATTTGTCGTTCTTCTATTTTCGATAGTTTACTACCTTCAATATATTGAACTTCAGCTACATTCTGAAAGAATTTATCCCAATCGGAATAATAGCCTTCAACACGCAAAAAACGAACAAAAACTCTTGGAAAGCTTAACTTAATTACAAACTCGTATTCAGGGAAAAATAATTTATTCGATCCTAAATAGTAATTCTTGTATTTATCTGGTATCATATCTTCTAAAATTATTAACCTTCATTTTTTAACTCTAACCTATAAGCTATGATAGATTTGTTGAAAATTTCTAGGGTTATCACCTTATTCTTGAACCATATAACAAACTTTAATTCACCCCCTTAACTGCAACAACACTTTCAACCTATATTAAGCATAACACTCTGACTCTGAGTCTTTAAATTTAATTATCCCTAGTTTTTTATTAAACATTTTTTGAATACCTTCTTATTGCTTTTTCATTTTTTTAATTAAGTATTCTTCTGTTCTTGGATTTGTATGTCGTTTCTATTGCGTCTATTTAAAACTCCTTTCGTGATTGATAAAACCATAATTTACGGCAATTCTGTTCTAATTACAATTAAATTAGAGAACTTTATTGGACACATAACTAATTCATCAACAAACAAAAAATTAGGTAGTTAATTTTATTCATTTTTAAATAGTATTTCACCATAAAATCCCCAGAAGGTCTATTAGAATATGTATATAAATAATTAATATCTTATTTAATTACTATTTGAGATAATCTTTGTTTGAATATTCATTTTTAGGTTCGGTTCCTTTTTGCTACTTTTGAAGGGAAATGAGTTCATTAAAACGCATTTAAAACGGGCATTTTTGACCCTATTTTGGTGGACTTACAGAGGACTTAAAAAATTGAATTCGTAAAATATTGAGAATTGGGCACTTAAAGCAAATTTTCAGTTCCCTCTCTCTCCGCTTAGTTAAATGTCAATAGAAGACAGAAAAGAGACAAGTCCTACAATATCAACATATTGTAGGACTTTTTTTATGCCCTTTTGTCTGTAAGTACTTTGATAAAAATGCCAAAAAGCGACATAGTTTTGTGACTAAATCGTACCCTATTTTTTAAAATCAAAAATAGGTCACAAATTGTCGCATATTGGCATAGTAATGTCGCGTATTGGCATACCTGCAATCATTTCATTTTGAGATTAATAAACTAGTTTTACAATTCAAAAAATGAAGCAAATGAGAAGTACATTTAAAGTTCTTTTTTACATTAAGAAAAGTGCAAAAAGGAAAGACGGAACAGCTCCTATTATTGCAAGAATCAGTGTTAATGGTAAAATGGCTCAATTCAGTACAAAGCAATATATAAAGATTACTGAATGGAGCGTTAGCCTGGGCAAAGTAAAAGGGCGAAGTTCAGAAGCTATGGCTACAAATAGCCTTTTGGAAGAAATTAAGACCTCTATTCATAAAACCTATAACGAACTTATCCGAAAAGAAATCACAGTAACTTCCGAGAAGGTTAAAAACACTTTCCTTGGTATCGGGCAAGAGCAATTCTTTCTAATGGAACTATTTGAGGACAGCAATAACCTCCTAAAGAAGCAAATTGGCATAAATAAATCAAAAGCCACATACCAGAAAGCTGAAGTCTGTAAACGACACCTGTCAAATTACTTGAAAACTGAATACAAACGAACTGATATTGATTTAAGAGAAATAAACCACTCTTTCATTGTCGGGTTTGAAACATTCCTGAATGTGCAATGCGGTTGCAATGCAAATACAACTGCTAAATTTATTCAGAAATTCAAAAGTATAGTACTTATCGCTCAAAAGAATGGATGGATACAAACCGATCCATTTGCCAATTACAGGATTTCTATAAAAAAGGTTGACAGAGGTTACCTGAACGATGACGAACTAAAAAGCATCATGCAAAAACGTTTCAGTAGTGAACGGCTTGAGCGGGTACGTGATATTTTTATTTTTTCCTGTTATACCGGACTGGCATATATCGATATTAAAAATCTAAGACAGGAACATATCACAAAGGGCTTTGATGGTAATTTATGGATTAACACCAAACGTCAAAAGACTTCTGTTAAAACAGTTGTACCTCTATTAGAGATTGCCCAAATGATCTTAGATAAATACAAAGGACTACCCAATAATGTTCTTTTACCTATTCCGACCAATCAGAAGACAAACCAATATTTGAAAGAAATTGCTGATGTATGCGGTATAAATAAAAACCTGACTTTTCACCTGGCACGTCATACATTTGCAACTACTATAACACTATCAAAGGGTGTACCTATCGAATCCGTTAGCAAAATGCTTGGCCATACCAATATTAAAACTACACAGATATATGCTCGTATTACAAATGAAAAGATCAGCTCAGATATGCATATTTTAGCTAAAAAATTAAAGGTTTCTGAAATGAGTTTGGCTTGATAAGAACAACAATCTTTGATAAATAATACAAAAAACTCCCGATTGACAAAAAATCAATCGGGAGATCCTTACGACACATTCTTAATGTTCCTAAGCTTAACTTTTACATTTTCATTTCTTTAGAACTACTTCTTTCGTATTTACAACATCCTGGAAGTGAATTGTATGTTTCATCTTTTGCCTTATGCATATCTGTATCGTGTCCGGATTTGGCAATAGCCATATGTATTTTATGAACATCTGTTTTTGAAGTATCAAAGGAAACCTCAATCATTTTGGTTTCTTTATTCCAATCGGCAGACGTTACACCTTCAACCGTTTTTGCAGCTTTTTCAATACGTTTCTCACATGAACCACAATTACCGTACACTTTGAACTTTTCCACCTTTTTTTGTCCAAATACTGTTGTAATACTCATTAGAGCTATTACCATTGTTAAATAAATCGCTTTTGCTTTCATCTTGCTTTTAAATTTAAATGTTATAAATAATTTTTCATTGAGGAATTGAAAACACTATTGTTTGCGTTTTTGAATTAAATCCTCTGCTAATATGCTTGTATACAAGCAGTTTTTTCACACCATTGGATTCTATGATTTCATAATCGTTACTATCATCCACTTTAAGCAATGATTTTCCATTTTCATCGATAATATTCAATGTAAAATGCACATAATCATCCTGATTAAGTGATGATTCTACATCATAATAATCCAAATCATATATTACGCACGAATACAATATTTCAACTGCATCGTTATTATTAAATGTTCTTGTTGAAATAAGTTTAATTTCATCAAGTATATGCCCTTTAGGCAATGGAATTTTTACCGATTTCCATAAAGAATGGTTTAGATTATAAATATCTATTACTTCAGCTTTCTTATTATATTTAACATACTTAACGTCCCCTCCATCCAATTGAAAGGTTCTATATTTTCCTTCCACAGTTTCATCTTGTACCAATTGAGCAAAGCTAGATGACACCACCAACATTAATGCGATTATTATAAAAAAGGCTTTCATAATTCTAACCTATTTATTGTTTTTTAATGCATATGACCATCATGCGAATGCTCCATTTTTGATTCTTTTAATTTTAAGTCCATACCACATTTAGGACAACTACCAGGCTCGTGTTTTACTACTTTTGGGTGCATTGGACATGTGTATATCGAATCAGTCATTTGCATAGTTGAATGCTCCATATCCCCTAATTTCTCAACCAATTTCATTCCACAAGTAGGACAATCACCTGATTCATATTGCATTACTTCTGGATGCATAGGACAGGTATAAACCGTTTGTGATTCTTCCTGATTTGTTTTTGTATTTTTTTTATTTGAAGCACCATTACATCCTGTTGCCAGAATCCCTATCCCTAGGATAAAAATTCCCATTCCGATTTTCAATTTACTTTTCATAATTCATACGTTTTTTAATATTGTTAATATAATTTGCATATGTGTCTTTCGATTCAAAAAACAACACAGTCATTGGATTTAATGGGTTTAATCTAATGTACGCATCCGCTTTATCTAGTTTCTTTTTAGTAAACGGATCTTGTGTCACCTGTACATCTTCAAAATTGCTTCGAAGTTTTGACAAGCAAGAATTACAACATCCATAATAAACTTTGCCATTAACTTCTAAATGAATTATGGCTTTGGACTTTATTTCTCCACTAACCATACAAACCAAACTATCAGGAACTTCCTTTCCTATATACGCTTCGTATGCATGATTCTTTTTGTAATCATTTAAAAAGAATATAGAGTAAAAACCTATACAAATAATAAATACGATTGTACCGATTGTAATTAATACCTTTTTCTCTTTTGGACTCCATAATTCATGTTTACTAACTTTTATGCTCCTGCTAATATGTTTCATATTTACATTTTCAAATCATTACTAAATATTTTGATTAATAAGATTAATGAATTACCACGATCTTTTTACTATTCTCTAAATCCCTTATTTTGTGATATATCGTTAACCGTAATTGATGATTCATTATGGTTACTATACATTCTATTCCTCTCAATCGATGTATATATCAACAAAATAACTGCTATAGACATGGTTGAAATAAAGATTTTCACATCAACACCCTTTACAAATCTCTTTTTCACAATTAACCAAGATGACAGAAAAATAAATACGCCAGTTAATATATAGTCCAGTTTTTCTATCGGAATTATGTATTCATGTACAAAAGGCACAGCTCCATTTTTTTTTAATATCACTGTAATTATTAAAACTACCGTTCCTAAAAACAGATTCCACTTAGAGACTTCCTTAAATATCCCACCATTTTGCTTATTAAAAATAGCTACTATTATAAATAAAAGTGACGCTGATAATAGTGTTAAAGGAAAATATATTATGTGGGGATTTACTGAAATCATATGTATAAATTTTATTGTTTTCTTAATCGTAAAGCATTAGATATAACAGAAACAGAACTAAAACTCATTGCAGCAGCTGCCAACATTGGGCTAAGCAGTATTCCGAATATCGGGAAGAGAATGCCGGAAGCAACAGGTACACCAAGTGCATTGTACACAAATGCAAAAAACAGGTTTTGTTTGATGTTTCTCATCACCTTGTGACTGAGGACGCGGGCACGCACAATGCCATTTAAATCTCCTTTCACCAAAGTAATTTCTGCGCTTTGCATGGCCACATCAGTTCCAGTCCCCATCGCAATACCAATATTTGCCTGAGCAAGCGCAGGGGCATCGTTAATACCATCGCCAGCCATAGCAACAACATATCCTTTTTCCTGCAAATCTTTTACGTGTTTGTATTTATCCTCCGGAAGGCAATCAGCTTTAAAACCATCTAATTTCAATTCATCTGCAACAGCCTGTGCAGTAAATTCATTATCTCCGGTAAGCATATGAACTTTAACGCCCATTTGTTGCAACTCCTTTATGGCCTTGCCTGAGGTTTGCTTTACTTTATCCGAAACACTGACTATTCCTTCAACTTTATTGTCCAATATCAGGTACATTACTGTTTGGCCTTTTGATTGCCAATCCTTCACCTGGTTTAGTTGCTCATCTTTTAAATCTATTCCTGCTTCATCAATTAATCTTTGATTGCCCAACAATAAGTTTTTTCCGTTATAATCAGCCTGAACTCCTTTTCCTGTTATAGATTGAAAATCTTGTAATTTTTCAGGTTTAATATCGTGTTGTTCTTTCGCTCCTTTAACTATTGCTTTAGCTATGGGGTGTTCGCTATTGTAATCAACAGAAGTTGCCAAGCGAAGAATTTCGAGATCTTCCAGTTCACCAAACGATTTAAATCCTTTTAAACTGGGCTTACCTTCGGTAATGGTACCAGTTTTATCGATAATTAAAGTGTTTATCTTATTCATCTCCTCAATAGCCCGGGCATCCTTAACCAGTACGCCCGATTGAGCTCCTCTACCGGTTCCCACCATAATGGACATAGGTGTTGCTAATCCTAAGGCGCAAGGACAGGCAATGATCAATACAGAAACGGCATTTACAAAGGCATAAACGTAAGCAGGTTCTGGTCCCCATATTGCCCAAATAGTAAAAGTAATAAGTGCAATCGAAATCACAATTTGGACAAAGTATTTTGCTACAATATCTGCAAGGTTTTGAATAGGAGCTCGAGAACGACTCGCTTCGTTTACCATTTCAATAATTTGAGATAACAGGGTATCCGCACCAACCTTTTCTGCTTTCATTTCAAATGAAGTATTACCGTTTATTGTTCCACCTGTAATTTTATCATTCAACTCTTTGTCTACAGGAATTGGTTCACCGGTAATCATGCTTTCATCAATGGTTGCTGTTCCTTCAGTAATTATTCCATCAACAGGAATTTTTTCACCTGGTTTTACTTTTAGTAAATCATTGGGCATTACTTCTTCCAATGGTATTTCAGTTTCTTCTCCATTGCGAATAACCCTTGCAACAGCAGGAACCAGATTTAAGAGAGCTTTCAGCGCAGAATTGGTTTTACTGTGAGCTCTGAGTTCCATTACCTGACCTAGTAACACAAGCGTTAAAATTACTGCAGCTGCTTCAAAATAAAGGTGAACATGACCTGTGGCATCTTTAAATTGAACAGGAAAAATAGTAGGAAATAACAATCCTAATACACTAAATACATAAGCTGATCCTACACCGAAAGAAATCAAAGTCCACATATTGGGAGACCAGCGACGAATTGAGTTCCATCCCCTTTTAAAAAAGCTACCACTGCAATAAAAAATCACAGGTGTTGCCAATGTAAACTGAATCCAGTTCCAGACTGGTTTGGAAGCTAGCTGTTCGAGTTTTAGAAAGGGTATAACATCCGACATGGCTATGATAAAAACAGGCAAACTCAGAACAAGTGCAATCCGGAATTTTTTCAGCATTTTCTTATATGCCTTTTCTTCATCACTGGTTTCATCAACCTTTTCATGCACTAAATCCATACCGCATTTCGGACAGACACCTGGTTTATCTTGCCTTATCTCTGGGTGCATGGGGCACGTAAATACCTTTCCTGAGTTTAGGCGGGTTTCTTCCTTCTTCAAATGCATACCACATACCGGACAATCACCGGGTTGGTTGTATGTTTTATCACCTTCGCAATGCATTGGACAATAATATTTATCTTCTTCAGCATTGTGAGGGTGCGAATGGTCATCATGCTGATGTACATGCTGTTGATGTTGGTGCTGTTCTCCGGGATCATCAACCTGTTTCAAGTGCATTCCACAAACAGGGCAATCACCGGGTTGATTGTATGTTTTATCACCTTCACATTTCATGGGGCAATAATATTTATCTTCTTCAGCATTGTGAGGGTGCGAATGGTCCTCGTGTTTTTGTTCATGCTGATGTAGGTGCAGTTTTCCGAAATCAGCAACCTTTTTCAAGTGCATTCCGCAAACAGGGCAATCACCGGGTTGATTGTATGTTTTATCACCTTCACATTTCATGGGGCAATAATATTGGGGTTCAGTAATATTATTCATATTATTAGGTTTTATAACTCTTCTTTAATTTCTCCACATGTGAGCATTTTTTCTCCCATGTAAGGATTTTTTATTGTCTTGCTATCACTTATCCAGTAAGCACCTTTATTATCCAAGGCCATCGGGCAATATATGGCAAACAGTTTTCCCTGTTTTAATCCAAAACTTTTAATAGTACAATACATAATTTCTGAAAGATGACTAAAATAGGAACGTTTGTTTTCAAGCCCTGTAATGTGTCGCATTTCTTTTAACTTACTTTTATAAAATGCTTGGTGATTTTTCCACGCTTCACTGCCTTTGTCAAATAATTGTGTTGGCTGCACAGCCATAATTTTATTAGCCATTACATCAACTGAATTATTTACTCCCTGTTCATCTCCTTTGATTAATGCCACTTCTATACGTAAATAGGCATCAATTACTTGCTCCAATTCTACTTGTATTTCTTGGGTTGGCTGATATGGATGTTCAAGTATGACAATATCTTTGTGAGAAAAATCATTTATCAGGCTATTGTGCTGTTCGTGTATATCATCAGAAGTACTTCCACGTCCATTCATCTCTGACATTGCGCCATGTTCCGTTGGCATGAGTTTTGGTGATTTCCCTTCCTGTTTAATACCTCCTCCACATGAAGTTAACATCCAAATCAAGGAGAAGATTATCAATGCTAATATGTTTTTTGGTGTCTTCATTACTTTAAGATTTAACAGTTAATTACGTTCGGCAGCCTAAATCTCAATAGGACTCCATTTTCGTATAGAAATTCATCTCTGATTATATCACTAGCATTGCCAATCAAACTGAATCCGGTGCAAGATTCTATCAAACCATTTCTCATTTAGTACACTTACCTGATTGGTGATATATTTTATCACCTTCTCAATTTATGGGACATATGAATCAGTTTCATGTCATGTTGTATTCTTTTTTGATTCTGACTCTATTAGCTGATTCATTTTATCTAAAAGATATTTTTTTGCGCTCAAAACAGCCTTGGCACCTTCACCGGAAGCAATAATAATTCTTTTATAAACGTTGGTTACGTCGCCGCATGCAAACAGTCCTTCTGTAGAGGTAGAACATTCGGCATCGATAATAATTTCACCTTTTTCATTTAGATTAACCAAATCTTTACAGAATTCTGTATTGGGTAAGAATCCAACCTGAATAAAAACACCTTTACATGGAATATATATTGTTTCTCCAGTTTGTTCCGATTTAATACTTATACCTTCAACACTGTCCTCACCTTGTATTTCAGTTATAATATGCTCTTCAATAATTTTAACGTTGTCTTTTATTTTCTCAATATTTTTAGGATCAGCAATCATTTTCCCCATTGTAATTAAGGTTACATTACAGCCTATTTGTTGTAAATCATGTGCTGTTTGAACCCCTGAATTACCACCGCCAACAACAGATACATTAGATCCTTTGAACATATCAATATCATGAACTGAACTATAGCAGATTCCTTTTCTTTGAAGACGATCTTCTCCGGGAATAGATAGTTTTCTCTTTTTCATACCTGAGGCAACAATCACCGCACGGGCCAATAATTTTTGTTGTTCAAGAGTGGTAATTTCAAAGATATTATTCATACGTTCCAGTTTGACAACACGGTCAATTTTATGAGACAGATAATGTTCTTTTAAAAACTGATCTTTAAATTTATTGATCAACATTGGGCCGGATATAAAATCAAACCCCATGTAGTTTTTAATTTTAGAAGTGTCAATGGCCTGACCACCAATATCACTGGTAATAAAAAAAGTATCGATTTTTAATACGGAAGCATATACAGCAGCAGTTAGTCCTGCCGGCCCACCTCCAATAATAATTAAATCATAGATTTGTTTGGGGGCAAATTGTGAAGAAGATGCCTGAAATCTATCCAGACATCCCTGTGAACAGAAAAAATACCTCTTTCCATCAAATTCAAAAGAAAACTCTTCATGTTCCACCTCCATCCCACAAACCGGGTCAATATGTTTTTCTTTTTGCATCATGGTAAATTTTATGCGTTGATACTTTTCTTTTTCTCTTCGAATTCTTCCTCGCTAATCTCACCTCTGACATATCTTTCTTTTAGGATATCAAGAGCTGATTTATCTTTTCTTTGGGGCTGTAAATTATTGTTAAAAACTTTGGTAATTAGCCAGATGATTAAAATCAGAATTATGAAGCCAGCTATCCAACCAAAGCCCATTCCCCAACCCATTCCATTAATTCCATGCATGACAATCCTCCTCCTTATTCTTTTGTTTATTGTTTGCTTGTAAACATGTTTTTACCATTTGAGTCCTTTGACTATCATCTGTATTACAAATGTCCTTCATGTTTTCCATCATTCCATTCATCATTTGGGGATTATTATGCATCATTTCCATCATATAATTGCTATTTTGCATACCCATTTGACGCTCATTATTTCGCATATGGTGTTGTCCACTCATATCGTTGTTCATCATCATGGTCGACCGGTTATGATTAACAAGTCTTTCTTCATCACCCTTTCGACTACACTCACTAAATCCTACAAGGACTAACATAGATACTAATAACACTAAAGTTTTCATAACACCTCATTTTTATGATTAATAACTAAGCAATTCAGGTAGTTCAAGTACTCTATTCTCATAATCATAAAGGTTCATCTACTTGAACATCTTTAGTATAAAGTTACTCCACACAATCTCTTTAAGTGCTATATAATTTACTGTTTAAGTTGTAACATTTACAGGTTCAAATGGTATCCAATGACTTACGCCTGGAAATGCCAATTTTTTTAAAATGACTAGGTGTTAATCCGGTTACTTTTTTAAATTGATTTGATAAATGGCTAACACTACTATATCCAAGTTCATAAGCAATTTCGCTTAAATTAAACTGTTCATAAACTAATAACTCTTTAACTCTCTCAATTTTCTGGTTAATAATAAAATGTTCTATAGTTTGTCCTTCGGAGATCGTGAAAAGGTTACTCATATAATTGTAATCCTTGCCAATCGCTCGTTCTAGATATACAGAATAATTCACTGTAACCTCTTTAATTTTATTTCTGACAAGTTCAATGATTGTTTTTTTAACCTCTTCGATTATTTTGCTTCTACTGTCATCTATTATTTCAAAGCCTACTTCTTCAAGCGCTTTCTTTAAAATATCAGACTGTGGTTGATTTAATTCTCCTTTATATATTACTTTTCCTAGTTCGACAGAATAAACTTCAACACCAACTTCTCGAAAGATGTCGTTAACAACAATTTTGCAACGATTACAAACCATATTTTTTATATAAACTTCTGCCATAATAAATGAAAGTTAAATGGCCAATAATCCCTTTTCATCAGAACGTACCTTATAGACATCATCTATCGGAGAAACTATAATCATACCATCCCCCTTGTAACCAGTCCTACCACTAGATCTTATTAATGACACCAACTTTTCAACATGGCTATCGTCCACAAGAATTTCCAATTTAATTACTCTGTAAGCATCTACAAATGGGTATTTATTGCTAATATGTTCCTTCTCATGGTCTGAGTAACGGCCAGTTCCTTCGCACTCCACAAAGGTCATACAGCAAAATCCTGCATCCTTTAAGGTATTATATACATCTTCTGCTTTTCGGTGTCTTATATAGGCTTTTATTAGTTTCATGATTTAAAAATTAAATGATTAACAAATTAAAATTTCTAGTTTTCCTTTTTTTCAGGGCAATCAACCAGGTCTTTTACCTGGCATTTAGAGCAAGCATCATCCGAATTGGTATCATTGTCTTCAAGCGGACATGAATGTGCTGTTAAATCCGCTTTTGAGTTGAACAAAAGTTTTACTCCCAAAGCCAACATTACAAAGGCTACCAGAATTACTGAAATAATCAAAATTTTAAAAAACATGGTTACCTCCATAATTTTTGGGAGAATTCTGAGATTACTTTTCTCAGAATTCTCAACTTAAACCTTAATCGTGTTTCAAATCACAACAATCCAGTTTTTTTGTACCAAATGATTCCTTGTTACTTTTTGCCAGATTGTTTATAAAGTTTTTAAAGAAACCAGGCTTCTTGCTTTTATAAACTTGTAAAGGATGCCCAAGTCTCCCTATCCGTTGTAGAAGCGATTTCTCACTTTGTTTAAAGATTATAAAATCAATATCTAGAAATTCATTGGTCAATGAATAAGCTTCTATTCCTTCTATTCCTGATAACTGTATTCTTAGATCCAAAGCTTCGTCATCAGACAATAGCTTATTAAATTTGTATTTAACCTTTCTACTGTATTCACTCATGACTTGTATTTTTTAGTTTCAATAAAAAAACATTCATATTTAATGCTATCTTGTATATTGACAGCATTCAGGTAGATTGTTATAAGCTTCCTCTAAAGCTCTTTCTTTATCAGTATCGTATCCGGCTTTAGCTATTACCTTATGTATCTCATCCAAACTTACTTTGTCTTTATTAAAGGAAACATGCATTTGCTTGGTTTCTACGTTCCATTCTGCAACATTTACACCTTCAAGACTATTAGCTGCTTTTTCAATGGTAGCTTTACACATTTCACAATTACCGGATACTTTAAACATCTCATGTTCTAAATCTGCTTTCATCTTAAAGTCATCATTTTTATCAGACATATCCATGTTCATTTCGGAATGATCATCATTAGAACTGTCGTCCATTTTCGTTCCACCGTGATTGTGACCTGTAGATACTTTTCCTCCATCGGGATTCATCATACTTGGTTTACCTTCCAATTGAGCCGCAGCATCAATCTTAAATACTCCATTGGTGGCTATTTCCTCTCCTGGCTCCAGGCCTTCCTTTACAACATAAAACGCCCCGGCTTCTGGTCCCAATACAATTTCGCGATACAAGAATGTGGGTGACTCGCGCTCTTGAACTTTAGTATATACAACCGCTCTTTTACCCGTCCATAATACTGCAGACTTAGGAATAATTAGTGCTGTTTGACTTTCTGCTATTTTAGATTGCAGCAATCCATTGGTAAACATTTCCGGTTTTAAGTGTAAATCTTTATTATTAATCTCCGCACGTACCTTAGCCACTCTTGTTTTGGAATCAATGAAAGGGTCAACATAGGTCACCTTTGTTTTAAATTCCTCACCGGGCAACGCCTGTAAAGTAAAACTTATCTTATCACCCACTTTTATCCACGGCAAATCTGTTTCATAAGCATCAAACAAAGCCCATAACTTGGTTAAATCAGCCACTTTAAATAAGGCAGTTCCTTCCTTTACATAATCTCCTAGCGCTACATGACGCATAATCACCGTTCCGGTTATTGGTGACAGCACATCAAAATTGACTTCAGGCTCTCTGGATTGTTCAATATCGTCAATTTGACTTTCGGATAAGTCCCATGCTTTTAGTTTGGCTCTTGCTGCCTTATATAGCGAAGGATTATCTTTTTTGAACTCAGAAGCCTCAATTAACTCACGTTGTGCACTAACTAAGTTTGGAGAGTAAATAGTAGCTAACTTCTGTCCTTTGCGAACTTCCTGTCCTGTAAAGTTGACAAAAAGTTCTTCTATTCGTCCTCCAAAACGAGCCGTTAGTTCAGCAATTCGTCTTTCATCTACATTTAACTTCCCTTGCATATATATCGATTTTCTTGGCTCACCAAGAACAACTTTTGATGTTTGAATATCTGCCAGTTTTGCAGCAGATTCGCTCATTACGATTTCATTTGGGTCTGTATGTTCTCCCCCTGCCATAGACGATAGAGGAATTAAATCCATTGCACAAATGGGACATAAGCCGGGCTTATCTTGCTTTATTTGAGGATGCATGGAACAAGTCCAAGTTGTTGCTTCTTCTTCGTGATTATGACCAGCATGCTCATCAACTACACTATTAGTATTACCTGATGGTGCAATGATCCATCCGATGACCAATCCTAAAATCAAAACGCCCAGAATTAGTTTATAATTGCTTTTTATATTTTGAAATATTGTTTTCATTTCTCTGTAATTTATATCGTTATCACTTAATGAAGACTAATGTTATTTACCCATTAAATAATGGATAAAAGCGACTGCTGCCAGTTTATCTGTGCGTGCTTTTTCTAACTCCAGATTATATTTTAACATGCGCCTTTCCATTCGTAAAATTTCTTCAAAATTCTTATTGGCGTATGCATATTCTGTTTCCAATAATTTTAAGGATTTTCGTGCAATGGACAGCTGCTTGTCAAATAATTCTATTCGACGCCCGGCATCCCGATAATCTTTCCAGGAGTTCTCAAATACTGTTTCCAATACATTTTCCTTGTCTGTGCGCTCATAATCCTTGGCTGTTTCCATGTAAATTACTTCCTGAACCATGCTTTTGTATTTATTTCGATACAAAGGAATCGATAAACCTACCTTTGGGAATGCAATAGCATCCTTACCTGATAAATTATTGTCCCCCTTTCCTATTGAAACATAGTCAATGCCAAGACTAAATGTTGGAGCTCCTTGTTTTTTTGCCACTTGTTTCTTAAATGCCAGTGCACTCTTTTGCATATCGATGCTTAATAGCTGGTGATTCTTTAATTGAATAGAGTCCAATACAGCATCCTTTGAATAAAGAATATCTGTTGACCACAACTCATTGGGAAAAGTAATAACCTCATTATCTTCGGAATTCAGCAGATTATTGAAAGAGACCTCAAGCACTTGTTGCTTATCCCTTAAAAGTGCCAGTTGATTTTCCAAATCGTTAATCTCCATCTCAATCCTATATTGATCAACAGCAGATACCTGATCTGCTTCAACCTTTACTATGGCCAACTTTTTAAAAGTATTCAGTATCTCAATATTCTCCAGGGTAATCATAGTAGCCTTGTTATTGAAATACAGGTTGTACCAATTAGATTTCACCTCATTAAACAGTTTAGACTTATTTTCTTCAAACACCTCATACAAAGCTTTGGCTTCCTCTATACTGGCATTTTCTTTAGCTTTTAATGTTCCAAACCAGGGAAACATTTGTGTGGCCGAAATTCTAAATTCCTGAGGACCATTTCGAGTTTCAACAGGTTGAATAAAATAGGCAAATGCCAATTGCGGGTCGGGCAATGAACCGACTTGTGGTGCTTTTTCAAGGGCTGCCAGATATTTGTTGAATGAAACTTTTAAAGCAGGATTATTCTCAGCAGCCACTAACAAATAGCGGTTGAGTTCATCCTGTGCCTGCAACGCAACTGACAAACCTAATAGCACAAATAATATATAAATTTTCATGTTCTTCATGGCTTAAGCTTTTTCAGAGTTATTCTTCTTTACTTTTGCTTCCTGCCACATGCTATAAAGGACAGGAACCACAAACATGGTTAAGACTTCAATGGTCATACCACCAAATAAAGGGATGGCCATAGGAACCATTATATCAGACCCTTTACCTGTAGATGTTAATACGGGCAATAGTGCAATGATGGTTGTAGCAGTAGTCATTATGGCCGGGCGTACACGTTTTGAGCCTGCTTCCAAAACTAAAGCTCTTACTTCCTTAATTGTTTTTGGCCTTCTTTTTTCCTGAAGTTGTTTTATATAAGTACTGATTAAAACACCATCGTCAGTTGCAACTCCAAACAAGGCAATAAAGCCGACCCAAACCGCAACACTCAGGTTGATGGTATTAACCTGAAACAGATTGCGTAAACTTATTCCTGCAACAGAACCATCCATAAACCAAGGCTGACCATACAACCAAAGCATAATAAAGCCACCTGATAAGGCCACAATAATACCTGAGAAAATCAAACTGGTTGAAACAACCGACCTAAACTGGAAGTACAGAATGAGGAAGATAATGATTAAGGATATCGGAATTACAATAAGCAGGCGCTTGGTAGCACGTATCTGATTTTCATAATTACCGGTAAACTTATAACTCACCCCGGCAGGAAGAGAAAATGATCCACTATCCATTTGTTCCTTTAAGTACTTCTGAGCATTTTCAACCACATCTACTTCTGCAAAACCTTCCTTTTTATCGAAAATTACATATCCCACCAAAAAAGTATCCTCACTTTTAATCATCTGAGGACCTCTTACGTAATGCAAGGTCACCAATTCTCCTAAAGGAATTTGGGCTCCTGATGGTGTAGGGATTAAAATACGTTGCAAGTCCTCAGGGTTATCCCTGAATTCACGAGCATAACGCAATCTTACAGGGAACCGTTCACGTCCTTCAACAGTAGTTGTCAATGGCATACCCCCGATGGCACTTCCAATCACAGCCTGCAGATTCTTTACACTTAAACCATAACGTGCAATGTCATCCCTGTTGATTTCCATTTCCAGGTAGGGTTTACCAACCACACGGTCGGCAAAAACGGACATACCTTGCACTCCTTCAACATTCTTTAATTGTTTTTCAAGTTCAAAGCCTACTGCCTCAATACTTTCAAGGTCGGGGCCATACACCTTAATACCCATTGGAGCGCGCATTCCTGTTTGTAACATAACCAATCGTGTTGAAATAGGCTGCAACTTTGGTGCAGAGGTTAAACCCGGTATATTACTTTTATCAATGATGGCCTGCCAAATATCATCAGGCGATTTAATTTCTTCGCGCCATTGCCTGAAGTACTCCCCATTATTATCAATGGTTAAATTCTCCTTGTCAATCAAACGAAATGCTTCTTCCTTTGGATTATAGGTTGAACCATCTTTCAGTATAAAAGCACCTTCTTTATTTGTTTTAAATCGTATGCGATGTCCTTTTTCATTCAGTATGTATTCTGGCTTATAATTGATTACATTCTCGTACATAGAAGTAGGAGCGGGGTCTAAGGCCGAATTCACGCGTCCCCATTTACCAACCACTGTTTCAACTTCTGGTATTGAGTTGAGCTGTTTATCCAGAATACGCATAACTTCAAGGTTTTCTTCAATACCAGAGTGAGGCATTGTTGTTGGCATTAACAGAAACGAACCTTCATCTAAAGATGGCATAAACTCTTTTCCTATACCAGGTAGTTTTTTATCCAGATAAGCATATGAATCGGTGTTTTTTATAAATTGAGGTAAAAAACCAAATAACTTATTAAAGCCCTGCCAACTGGTTATTCCAAACAATACAATAAATATAGGCACTGCTAAAAAAGTCCATTTGTTATACAAACACCATTGTAATATGCGCTTATAAAACACTACTACTAACGACATACTTCCTAAAACTGTTGTAACGATAGCTATCACAAACAAGAAATTGGCAAACATGCTGTTTTGTGCCCCAAGAGGCATCCATGCCTTTGTTAAAAAGAATACAACAACTACAACGGTAATAGCAATATTAATCAGGTTTATCCATTTTTGCTGATGTTTTTTCCATCTGTATGCGAATAAACCATTGATACCATAAGCCGAAATAGCCAGAGCTATATAATTACCAGAAGCGATTGAAAGAACAACTCCTGCTACAACCATAATAATATTACCCAAACGCTGGTAGCGCTTTTTATCAATCTTGATGGAAAAAACTAAATGTGCTAAGGTTGGTATTATGATCAAACCAATTAATAATGCCGAAATCATGGTGAAGGTTTTTGTGAAAGCCAGAGGCTTAAACAATTTTCCTTCGGCAGCTTCCATTGCAAAAACAGGTAAGAAACTGATAATAGTAGTTGATAGCGCAGTAATAACAGCTCCTGCAACCTCAATAGTTGCTGTATATACAACAGTAAGCAATTCTTTACCTCTTGCTCCTTTATTTTCTGGCAATTCAATGTGCCGAATGATGTTTTCAACAAAAACCACTCCCACATCCACCATCACACCAATAGCAATGGCAATACCAGAAAGGGCTACAATATTAGCATCAACCCCAAACTGTTTCATGGTGATAAAAGTGATCAGTACACCTATTGGCAAAAGACTGGAGATAAGAAATGAGGCTCGCAGATTAAATACCAACACAATCACCACCAGAATACTAATGAGTAATTCAAGTGAGATGGCTTCCTCCAGTGTACCCAACGTTTCTTTAATTAATCCTGTACGATCATAAAATGGTACAATTGTAACTTTAGACACAGTACCATCGGCCAATGTTTTAGAAGGTAAGCCGGGTTCAATCTCCGCAATCTTAGCCTTCATATTTTCAATGGTTTTGAGAGGGTTGGCTCCATAGCGAGCAACTACAACACCTCCAACAGCCTCGGCACCTCCTTTGTCTAATCCGCCTCGCCTAGTGGCCGGACCAAAATTAATTTTTGCCACATCCTTCAAACGGATAGGCACATTATTACGCACAGCAACAACACTCTTTTCCAGATCTTCCAGATTTTTTATATAGCCCAGAGCACGAACCAGATACTCAGCGCGGTTAAATTCAATGGTTCTTGCGCCAATATCGAGGTTGCTGTTTTTTACAGCCGACATTATTTGAGCAATAGTAACATTGTGCGCCTTCATGGCGTTGGGATCAATGTCAACCTGGTATTCTTTTACAAAACCACCAATGGAAGCCACCTCAGCCACTCCCTCAGCAGAAGTTAAAGAGTAACGAACATAAAAATCCTGAATGGTTCTGAGTTCATGAGGATCCCAGCCCCCGGTAGGATTACCTTCAGCATCTCGCCCTTCAAGAGTATACCAGTATATTTGTCCCAAGGCGGTTGCATCGGGACCAAGGGCAGGAGACACATCCGATGGTAAGGTACCGGCAGGCAACGAATTTAGTTTTTCAAGAATCCTTGTCCGGCTCCAGTAAAACTCCACATCCTCGTCGAAAATAATATAGATACTCGACAAGCCAAATATGGAGTTACTACGAATGGTTTTTACTCCAGGTATACCCAATAACGAGGTGGTTAAAGGATAAGAAATCTGGTCTTCAATATCCTGAGGAGAGCGTCCCGGCCACTCGGTATATACTATTTGCTGATTTTCACCGATATCTGGTATCGCATCAACAGGCACAGGATTGCTTGGTAATATACCGGTATCCCAGCCAAATGGAGAAGTGATTATTCCCCAACTAATAAAAACAAGCAATACTAAAAAAGTAACCAGCTTATTTTCCAGAAAAAATTTAATTATTCTGTTTAACATACTAACAGATTTTTATATTTTATGTAAATTAAAGTTACAAAAAGAAGTTTGTAATGCAGAATGTAGGTAGTATTTGAATTTTTTGTCAATAGTGACAAAAAAGATTCTTATATTTTTTCAGAAATTATAAGACACTAATAAATTGAGTACACATAACGATATAATAAGTAATGCCTTATTCTAAATAGAATAAACTTCCATTAATACTTTTACACCGAAAAATTAATAAACATCCAATTTAATATAGACTAAATAACTGAAAACATTTAAATAATATGCACTCAAATAGAAACTACCTACAAATAAAATCAATTGAGGTATGTTTGAAGTAAAGAGAGGACAACTTGAATCCTCGGAGGTGAAATATTTAAATCAGGAAAATCAAACTCTCCCGAATCAGAATTCGAGTTAACATCCACTAAAACAAACAAATAAGCACACAAAGTGAACAAAGAAATGTTTTCAAAATGAAAATCAGTATCAGAAGATACAAAATTATCTACTTTGTCGAAATGTATAGTTTTATTTTCGCAATCATTTTGATTATGATGATCTAAATCACAATGATGTTCTTTTTGTAGATGGGAAGTATGGTTTGGTGCACAACAACTTTCAGCCTGATTGAATACACCAACATCATAAACACTATGTTTACATAAATGCAAATTGATGGTCATTCCTATTGTAGAAAACAATAGAAGTGCTGTTAATAGTATATGACCAACTTTCTTTAGCATTATAGTACTTTTTACATTACAAATGTACAAACTCTTATTTCAAAACCTTTACAATATTTTCGTTAAAACTTACAAAATTTTCAGATTTTATTAAATATCATCTAGTTTTGATCTTTTTTTAACATCTAATTTTGAATACTGACTCGGTGTTAATCCTGTTTTATTTTTAAATTGAGTGGACATGTGACCAACACTACTATATCCTAAATAAGATGCTATTTCACTGAAAGTCATTCCATCATAAGATATGAGCTCCTTAATTTTTTCAATCTTTTGAAGAATTACGTATTTTTCAATCGTAATTCCTTCACTTGAGGAAA
This sequence comes from uncultured Carboxylicivirga sp., assembly GCF_963674565.1. Taxonomy (NCBI): domain Bacteria; kingdom Pseudomonadati; phylum Bacteroidota; class Bacteroidia; order Marinilabiliales; family Marinilabiliaceae; genus Carboxylicivirga; species uncultured Carboxylicivirga sp. The sequence continues at coordinate 256,516 of NZ_OY771430.1, read as the reverse complement.
AAAGAGAACTTAAATATTTATAGTTTGAATTTAATTTTTGAGAAATTACTTCTGAGAAATTTAGATGTTCTGGAATTTCGCCAGAATGATGAATTAGATTAATAATAATTGATTTTATTTCATCAATGACTATCTCATTTTTTTTAAGAATTAACTCAAACCCCCTTTCTTTAAAAATTTTAGCGAGCTTACTTTTTAATTCATCCGATAAATCTTCTTTTACAATAACTTTTCCCAACTCAACAAATTCAACACTCAGGTTTTCATCTGTTAGAATGCTTTCAACGGCCTCAATACAACGAGGGCAAACCATATTTTTTATGTGTAGTAAAGTGGACATATCTTTTTAAAACGAAAATATACACCCACAAATATATATTTTATATACTGAAGAATTAAATATTGATAAAGTATATACAATGAGAATAATTAGAAAACATCAATTTTTATCACTAATTTATTTTAATATTTTATCATAGCGATTCTTCTCAACCACCCTTCCAAAAACTTCTGATTCTGCCCTTTCTGTGCAATAACATGGTAGTAATGAACCCGAGCAGATTTTATGGCATTAAAAAGCATTTCAGGAGGACAAGAGTTAATAGCAGTAATAGTCTGATTACCAATAATACCATCCAGTTTTAAGTCAAAATCAAAGAATCGGTTTAATACTTTTTGCGTACCACAACTCCCCCAATAACCACTATTCACACACCAGTCAAATATGATTTCTTGTAACGAGCCTGAGTTAATGCTTCCGATGTTGTATTTATCGTAGAATGTAAGTTTGTAAAATTGTTTCACCAATTCCGTTAATTCCGGAATATCAATTTTTGTATTTCGTTTTATGCTACCAAACGTTTCTTTATATGAATCAATAGTTTTCCAACCTTCCCAATCAGGATGTAAGTTCCTGGCGACACCCATGTATGTTTCTCCACCTTTATCTCCGGCAACATTGGCGTAATATCCTTCGTGTTTGATTACACCATCAAATAATTCATCAAATGTCTTTTTCATGCTTACGTTTAGGTTTAAGGTTAACTTGATTTACACTTGAAATAGCTCCACCAAAAAGGAAGTCTATTATTGTGCTGAGTTTTGTTGATATGCCACCGTTTATACTACTCACAAAAGCAATTTGCCAATCTTGTAATTGTATGGTTTTAAAGACAAAATTGTTGAGCATGATAACTGTTAGAGCGCACCATGCTAACAGGAAAAAGATTGCAAAGGACTTTTGAAGCCAACTATCCTGGGTATACATACTACGAGCTGAATCCCGGTCGGCTACCGCCATTTTAAAAAGCTCCATCTTACCCTGGAGCTTTTCTTCTTGTGTTGTAAAAATCTCATCGATAAGTTTAGTGCCTTCTTTAAGAGTTTCAGTAACTCCGGCATTAGTTATTTTTCCGAATAGGTTCATTTTTCTACAAATTTTAAGATGGTATCAAGCTTTTCATTAAGCTGTTTAATGGTCTGGTGAAATAGTTCCTTGCTAACGTATATTTCCTTTGAGTTGTCCCTTAATTCAGATATGCGTTTATGAAGCAAAGCGAATTTATTTTCAGCACCATTAACCTCTTTCGTTAAATGCTGAATATCCTTTTCAAGCAAATCGGTTTTGGCTTCTACCGTTTCCTTTGTTGCATTTTTTGAAATCGCTTGCCGTATAACATAGGACAGCACACCGATAATCAGTGAGAAAAATCCTCCAATTACAATCCAATAGAATTTCATTGTCATTTCTTCCATACTTAGAATATTTTAATGGTTTCGGTACTTCCACCAGGGAAACGGTTTTTCTCCATGGTAGCACTTTGGTTTTCGATGTGCATTATTGCATCTACATCATGTTCCCAATCACTTCCACCTTTCGAACTGCCGTCACGGTTGGCTTTAAAGACCAGTATAAATGCTGTTTCTGGGTATTGTTTTTTTAAGACTTTGAATTCTTCCGGTTTCATTCCAATTGTTTGGGTACTATCCAGGAAAATGGCATCATATCCCCGGAATTGTTTAGGCTCGTAATCCTCTACAAAATGAATAGGACTACTAATCTTTAATCGGAGAAGCTTTTCCTGGAGAGAACCTTTCACACCTTCCTCATTAGATACATACAAACACTTCATGTTATTTCGTGCAAGCTCATCGGCTAATAGCATGGCTACGGAGCTTTTCCCATTGAAACGACTACCGTAAATCATTAAGTAGAAAGGCTTGTAAGGTTTGCCTAAAAGCTTACCGAACTTTCCACCAATAGAAAGGGTAGAGAATTTCATTTTAGCTAATTGGTCAGCAGATACAACCTGGTTACTATTGATAACAGGGGCTGCGAATCCTTGTAAATTTGCCCTTGGTTTAGTGCCACTACTTTTGGGCTTTGTAGTAGTGGCTTTTACTTTCCCGAATTTGCAATACCTTTTAATCCGTTAAGCTGAATATTGGTAACAAGTAGCTTATCACTTTCCAAGTAATCTTCAAGGTGTTTTTGAACCTGGTTAATTCGCTCGTATGCTTTATCAGAACTGGACACTTTACCGTTCTTTTTGGCATTCTTAATGCTACTTAGTAAGCGTTTCGCCTTATCAATCGAAATATTACCGTAAAGATTAATGAAGCGTTTTATTAATGAGATTGCCGGAGTAACGCCATAGCTATCCTCGATATTTTTCAACCTGGAGTACATAGAATCCGGAACCTGAAATGTGCAGGAACTTCCCATTTCTTTGTAAGTCCTGGCCAAGTCGTTTCCAATCTTTTTAACTTCCTCGGCATACTTACTGGTTTTACGAATGGTCTTTTCAGTAGCTGCCTTTTGAATCACTTTATACAATAAGGAAACCTGGCGTTCAGTAACACGCTTACCATGCATGTTAAGGTAACGCTTGATAATCTTAACCTCCAAGGGCATTAAAGGGACTTCGTTAGGTTTGCGTTTTGCTTTTTGAGGAGCTGCCTTTTTCTTTGAATCAGATAGTTTGGATGAAACCTTTTTCGTCACATTTTTTGTCAATTTTTGTGACGAAGAACTAAACTTCTTTTTCTTGTCCTGGTACTCTTTTAAAGCTTCCTTGTATTGTCCCGATTCTTTATCCAGGATATTCAACGGATGGTCAAATGGTAATTCAGGAAACCGTTTAACGTTGATATATGGCTCAACAATCTTGAAATGATTATCAAGCATTTCTTTAATGTCCTTATCCTCATTATAGAAGTCCGCAAAAGAATTAAATTCTTTATGTGCTTCACGGGCTGCTTCCGGTAGTTTTGAAAAGTTAATATCCTTGGTAGCTTCTTTGTAGTTTTTTATGGTAAGCTTCATATTATAAGTATTTTATTATTGTCGATTAGTTTTAGATTCCGGCTACCGCTTTAAGCTGTTTCTGCTTTATTAGAATGGCTTTCGCCCGGAGTTTAACGAGTATTAGTTTTTTACCCTGGTCTTTGTTAATTGTCTTGCTTTTGGCGGTTATTTCTTTTTGCCTTTCTAATTTCTGTGAGAACTGTTTTTTGTCCTGTTCAAACATCTCCATCGCTTCTTTAGTCAGGCTATCAGTGGTATCATTTCGTTTAGAACCTTTCTCCAGGTATTCTTCAAAATAGGTTCGTGGTACTTTAACCGATAAGCTAAAACGTTCTCCAAGTAGATTAATGAGCTTCGGCATTTTTGCTTCCGAAACCGAAGCTTTCATATTACCAGATACCATTTCAAAACCATCCCGATTATTCTCCAGAAGCTTTACTAAATCTGTATCGGTGTAAATAGGAATGTGTGTTTTGGATTTGGGCATGATGATTCTAAACGTATCATCGTAATGCCTGGCAATTGTAATCTTGTTTTCTGTGCCGATGGTTGCACCACTGCGCAAACTCATAATGTGCTTTTGAAGTTTTGCAATAGGGGCTACTACATAGGCGTTTGAGTTTTTATCTTCATTCTCCGGGGACCAGGCTTCGGACATTAAAATTCCCTTTTGAACGCCTTTTCCTTTGGTTGTATAGCTTACCAATTTTCCAGGGAAATCAGCTGAACCTTGTAAAATGTTTCCGGTAACGATATAGCGGATTTGTCTATCCTGGGTAAAGTCCTTAATTGCTTCGTCCCACTTATCAATCAGGCTTTCCTTTTGTGAGGTGGATAACTGAAAGCTACGAGCCTGGATACGTTCAATCTCTTTGGCCGTATCGCCCGATGCAGGTAAAACAATGTATTTACGACTATCTGCAATAGCAAAACGGAGCTTTACTGCCGATGGTGCAAAAGGATTATTTCGTTTGGCATTTATATCAAACCCAAGGAAGATACAGTAAGAGTTGTTACTGCTTTCATTCTCAAAACTCAATGCAGGGTAGAAATAACCATGACCAACCCGAAAGAAGTTGAAAAAAGCATTCAGGTAGTTTTTCCGGTTCTCACTTTGTTTTTGAATCTGGGTAATCTTTTCCTGTTTTGCATCTTCCAATTCCTCTGTACGTTCAGCCAGGTATTCGTTTTGTTCCGATTTATCAAATGCAGGGATTTTTTGAAATGCCTTTTCATTTGGAATATCGGCAATAAGCTCTTTATACCGGGTTTCAGTTTCCTTTAAATCCTCGGTAAGTTTGGTTTGAACATGTTTCTCATGTGCTGAAATGATTTCTTCAGAAAGCCTATCTGCTTGTTTTCCCTCCAGGTGCTTTTTTATGAGTTTTTCTAACTCAGTTTTGCCGTATGGTTTTTTAAGCACATTACATTCGCATTTTTCAAGGAAAGTATCATTCCCAAATACTGAACGTCCGCCTTTACCTGCAATTACTACACGGCTATCCATGGTTTCTGCTTTAAGGTTTAGAATTTCAACTTCCAGGTCGTATTCATCGGCTTGCTTTAAATATTCGATATAGTCGTTATAACGTTCAATTACTTCCTGGTAGAATTTTTCCTGTTCTTTTACCGATAGTACGGCCACACGTCCGGTAACTTTTGATGCATCGCCCTCGGTTGGTGTCTCATCGCTGTCTTTACCTTCAAATTTTAGAGGATTGTCCAGGGCTTTGTTAAGTTCAGGATTCTCCAACATGTACTGACGAACCACTTTATCGCCATACTTATTCAAAAAGTCATCCGATTCCAGTTGAGACTTGCTGCTTTTCTGGTTTGAAGTCGTATTGGCATCCAATGATTTCAGCTTCTTTTTAAGCATCATCATAAAACGCTTTTGGGCAGGGATTGAGGAAATAATGTAGTCGTAAATAGGTTTCATTATTTGTCCGGTACGGTTGATACGACCACGCTTTTGAATCTCGGTATTGATATTCAGTTCCGGTTGTAGTATCACCATCACACGTTGCTTGACTTGTTCGGCAGGTACTTTATCGGTTACAATGGCATGAGCTGAAGCTCCGGTGGAACCACTCTGATTAATCAGCAAACAATCAATCTCGTTATCATTGAATCTTCGAAAAAGGTCAGCTGTATTTTCCTTTTTTCGGCTCATTACCAATGCTGTTGTATTCTTTGAATGGGTAGACTTATACTGCACACAGAGCTTTCGCCCGGTAACTTCTCCAACAGAATACCCAGCTTCCTTAATTTTCTGGATAATCAAATCCAATGGACTAATGGTTATTCCGGTTGAAGCCTTTTCAATACGATTGATAATATCACGATATGCAAACTGTGCATCTTCAGACAAATCGGAAATATTAAAGGCTTTTCCTTCTGATTGTCCGTCAATATCCTTTTCAGTATAACGTAGTACTGAATCCAAACCTTTTTCTAAAACCGTGGAGAAATCCCCATTTATTACATCATCGGGCTTTGCCATTCCCTCCAGGAAACTTCCCATGGTAGATGCAAAAGCAATAATTGGTTTCTTGCCTTCTTTCAATCGTAGAATAGCATGGTCGGCAACATCGGAAGCATTCAGACTAAACAACAATTGGTTGATTACATTGAATACTTTTGAGAAGTAGGGAATATTATCAACTCCTGCCTTTTCTGTTCCTTTCCTGGTTTCCACTTCCTTACTTTCGGCTGCTGCAATCTTGTCGAGCTGTTCAACCTGTTTATTGATGTACTTTTCCTGAAAACCGATAATATCACGGATAATGGCTGTTACCTTATCGGCAATATCAGCCTGTTCTTTGGCTTTTTCTTTTAGCTCGATGTAGTTGACTTCCACACCTTCAAAGGAACGTTCACGCCTTATCATTTGTCCCTCCGATACCAATTGAGCAGCTAAAATCTCCTGTAAGGCAACACCGCCTTTGGTAATAGCTTCCACCAGGTCTTCTTTGCTCATGTTGGCATCGCTCATCGAGGTCTTTTGCGCATAAATGGGCATGTTATCCGGTCTTTTGGCAAAGGTTGCCGATAAGAAACAAACGCCTTTGGTTTGACGAAGTACGCCCTGCATAAATTCCCCGGTGTTGGAACTACCGGAAGCATTGTGCGCTTCGTCCATGATAATTATATTGCCCTGGCTCACGGCACTTAAAAAGAGCTGTTTTGCAGGTTTCTTTGGTTGATTAAATTGTGAATATGTTGCACAAATGAAGTTGTAAGAACCAGGCACTTGTTGGCTTTTGATAATCCGGTCCTGGGTTGGTTTTTCCGGTGCGGTATAAATAATTTCCCCGCTTTTATCCTTAATGTGTGTTTTGCTCTCCTTGGAATTAACAATAAACGGAACCAGTGCAGAGCTGCCAATGTCGCATAAGTCACGGTACAAATCCGTAAACAGGTTAGGCTTTTCAGATAGGAATACGGGTTGCATTCCTTGTTTTACTCCATAGCGAATTAAAGCTGCTGCTGTTCTACCTTTACCAATTCCGGTCTGGTCACCAACAATAATTCCCTGACCCCGTTTCTCAATGTTATAAATTGCCAATGATACGGCATCAATCTGTTCGCATGAAAGTGCTTGTACCAGTTCCGAATTTTCGTAATCAAGTTTTTGAGCTACGTAATCAAACAAAGGCATTCCAATACTTTTCTTGACTTTACGAATAGCGATGTGCATTTCGTGACCCATAGAATCCGGCACAGTAGTGTCCAAGATAAAACCTTTTTCGGCTGCCGGGATATAAGCCATTCCCAAACCTTGAATACCCAACATTCCTTGCAGATATTCATGCTCATTTTGAGCCAGTTTTTTGGTTCGGATAAAACATTTGTTATCCTTGGTAGAAAAGCCCAACTCTATTAACCTGGAAACAATATACTTCTGTGGTTTCTGACTGAACTTTATGCTTATTGTATTTTTCTGGAATGTAATATTTGACTTCATACAGAGAGTTGTTTTTGTTTTATTAGAATGGCTTTAGCCCTTAGTTTAATTAGGCTTAAATCATGTTTATCATTGCTTGTAGATTCTGGTTCTAACCACACTCTATCCCAAAGTTCCTCGTGGCTGCTTACCATTGTGGAATGGAGTTTATTTTTTAGTGGAGCTGCACCTTCCGGTGTATCTTTTGCTCCATCAATAAGAATCAATCGGGTATTGACAGATGTTCCCTGTCTGGAGTAAAGCTTTTTACCGTTAATAGGGATTATATCTTCTACATTGTAAAAATGATAGAGGTAGTTTAAAAAGATACGGTTTTGGCCAGCGGTAACCCGATTGTGTTCGTCCCAAGTTGTATGGCCACCGATAATGATGGCTGCTTTGCCTTTGTCTTTCATGCATCGTAAGGCATTTAAAGCCATAGCATGTTCTAGGCGTTTAATCTTAAACTTACCAAATAGCATTGGCTCAGACAAGCTACCGAATGGGGGATTGGTTACTATTCCATCAAATGTTCGGTCGTATGCGTAGGGTGGTTTTAGTGCATCCCAACTGCTCACCTTGGCAAATGGTTGGTCTTTAAGGTTGCTTAATCGCACATTATCCAACTCGTTCACGTAGGTTTGATGATATGGTAAAGCAATGGACAATAATCCATTTCCTGCCGATGGTTCCAGATATAAAGCATCGTTCAAAGGACTTTTGATATAGTTCGATGCCAGGAATGAAATAGGAGCCGGAGTAGAATATTGTTGCATCAATACGCTCATGCTTGTTCGCATGGACAGGTTAACCTGTGATTGATACAAGGCTACAATATCAAGGTATTTCTCATAAGTGGTAAGCGAATCGTCATGTGCTATCTCTCGTGCATTAAGGACTATTGCCAGTTCGGTAAATTCTTTCACTAAGTTTTTATTAGTGATACCGAAGCTTTTGGCAATGCTTTCTATAGTGGTTTTAGAGTACCTGTGACTATTGCTTAAATCTTCACGAATCCTTGATATGTAGCCCTGTTTATTCATAAATATTATTGAAGCGTAATAGTCTTATCTGTTTCATCTTTAAATTTCAGCTTCAGATTATTCCCTGCAACATCAACCGAAAGACTATCCACTTCTGCATCCACAAAATTTTTCATGAAGTTGATTTGGAAGTTTAGTATTTCAGTCAGTTTAGTTTCCCAATCCTCTCCAGAGAAGATTCCTGAATCAGCATAAACCTGTAAGAACTTTTTGAGGAAATCAGGAATATTTTGAAGATTAACATCCCAGTCTGCACCAATTGTAGCATTCTCTTCTACACCTGCCAGTTTATCTTCATCTTCCTGTGGGTAGCTTCGTTTTTGATTATTAGTTTCAATTGCTTCCGTTTGTTCCTGAGTTATTGTAATAGGCTTATTTTGCAAATTCACCTCCCAGTCCGCACCAATAGTTGCGTTTTCCTCAATTCTTGCCAACTTATCGGCATCTTCTTGTGGATAGCTGTTCTTTTGGGTATTGGATTCAATAGCTGCTGCTTGTTCAGGAGTAATAGTAACAGGCCTATTTTGCAAATTCACTTCCCAGTCTGCGCCTACAGTTGCGTTCTCTTCAATTCCAGCTAACTTATCGGAATCTACTTGTGGATAACTGTTCTTTTGGCTATTGGTTTCAATGGCTGCTGCTTGTTCAGGGGAAATGGTAACAGGCTTATTTTGTAAGTTTATCTCCCAATCTGCACCTACAGTTGCATTAGCCTCTATTCCTGCCAACTTCTCCGCATCCTCTTGTGGATAGCTTATCTTTTGTGAATTGACTTCAATAGCTTCCGCTTGTTCCTGAGTAATAGTAACAGGCTTATTTTGCAAATTCACGTCCCAATCCGCTCCTACTGTTGCATTCTCTTCTATACCTGCCAGTTTTTCTTCATCTAATTGTGGGTAACTTCGCTTTTGAGTATTGGCTTCGATTGATTCCGCTTGTTCAGGAGAAATGGTCACAGGTTTGTTCTGCAAATTCACCTCCCAGTCCGCTCCAACCGTGGCATTTTCTTCAATACCTGCCAGTTTATCTTCGTCTACTTGTGGGTAGCTTCGCTTTTGAGTATTGGCTTCAATTGCTTCTGCTTGTTCCGGAGAAATAGTAACAGGTTTGTTTTGGATGTTAATTTCCCAGTCGGCTCCAAGAGTGGCATTCTCTTCAATACCTGATAGCTTATCTTCATCTACTTGTGGATAACTGCGTTTATTGTTATTGGCTTCAATATCGGCTGCTTGTTGTGGAGAGATTGTTACTGGTTTATTTTGGACATTCATGTCCCAATCAGCGCCAAACGTAGCTTTTTCTTCAACATTTGAAAGCTTGTTTTCATCGGCTTCGGGATAGGAACGCTTTTGCGTGTTAGCTTCAATGGCTGCTGCCTGTTCCAGGCTAATCGTTACAGGCTTGTTTTGTACATTGCTTTCCCAGTCTGCTCCGGCAGTAGCCTTTTCTTCAATCCCTGCCAACTTCTCTGCATCCTCCTGTGGATAGGAGTTCTTACGATTATTGGCTTCAATAGCGGTAGCTTGTTCTGACGTAATCGTACTTGGTTTATTCTCCAACTGATCAAAATCATTGGTCAGATTCATATCGTTTTCTAACTGCGATAACTTTGTTGGAACAGCAATATTCAGGTTTCCATCTGGGTCAGTTACGAATCCTCCATGCACCTCGATACCTCCATTGGGCATATAAACCGGACTCTTTTCAGAAATCAATAAGTCTTCAACATTACCTGCTATTATCAAACCTCCACTAATCTGTTGAACAATGGTCTTTGGCCTGAACTCTGCTGCTGATTTTGAACGAGCAATATTGATAAATGAACCAACCGAAGCTTTGTCCAGGATACTATCCTTAACATCACGATTCATTTTGAAATAAGTATCAGAAAATACAATCTTGTTATATCCTCGGTCGAATACACATGACTGATTTACTTTGGCTTCAAAACAGCAATCGTCAATGTTAGTTGTACTGTTCAGATAAGCGATTGCCCCATTACTTATATCTGAATATTCAAATCGGATATCAGAGAAGTTGATAGCACTGTTATATATCTCAATGGCCTTGTCACTTTGGAAAACAACAGGTTTGACATAAGTTCCAAATGAACCATCCACTTTATTGCTTAACGATTTGATGTTGATTTGATAAGAAAAATCACGAAGTACCAGGAATGTTCCTAGGTCATTGATATAAGTTCCATCTTCAAACATGATATCAATGCTTGCTTTTTCATTGGTATGGTATTTCAGTGCTTTGGGTAATGTATCGAACAAAAGTTGAAGCTTTGAAAATGGCGTACCTTTAGGAATGATAATTGCTTTTTGGTCAAGGTCATATTCAAATCCATTGACTTCTTGATCTTTACTCATATCAAATACTCCCTGAAACACTTTGTATTGTCCGTGTTCCATACCCAAATAAGCGTAATGGCCATCTGAAGCCCATTCTCCCTTTTTTAAAAGTGGCGGAGTTGTTCCCCTAAACATCTTGATTGTTCCCATATGTGAAGTCTTTTAATTTTAAATGATAGAATATGCCTTTTCAAATAACTCGTTGCTAACGTAATTACCACCGTTTTCAACCTTTGTGATGGACAGCACCAATAAGCGGAGTGTGTTTTTAGTAGGTAATAACTTTGCTGTTTTACCCACCTTTAAATCTTTACAAACCGTGTTGATATATGCTTCAGTATTATTCTCAAATCTGGGTGCATATTCTTCGATAAGAGCTGGAATTGTATTCTTACCTTTTTCAATATCGTTTTTGAGGTCTTTTATCATCGCACGAACACCATAGACAGGAGCAATAAACATTTCAAACCGCCTGTCTTTGTTTTGCTCTTTGGAAAGCTTCCCATTCCATTTGATGTTGGTATAAATCAAATTACCAGGATTATTATTGCGGATTCCCCTTGGTGCATTGGATAGGTAGGTATTTCCACCATTCCAGTTTTGGAAATTAGAGGGTAAAGTATTGTTGTTAGTGGTTAAAATATTTGCAGGACGTGTATCTGAACCACTTGGGGGCAATAGTCCACGTTTTAGTTTATTTCTTCTTCGAATTAATAAAACTGTAGTAACTATTGCCCCGGTGGTTAACACCCCTCCCGAAATAAATAATATTTTTTTGTTCATCTTTTCAGTTCGTTAAATAGCCAATGCTTAATCATTATCTCAGGCATGGCCTGTTAGAGAGGAATGCCCCAACTATCAAATTTGGGTTTGATCTTACCTATCTCTTTATCATCCAGCTCAAAGCGCAGCCAACCAATCAGGTTATAGTTTTGACCAAGAAAGGCAGCACGAGTTCCCCATAGGTACATCTTCATGCCAAAGGCTTTTATAACCAATAGCATATCATCCTTGGTTTGTATTTTCTCAATAGTACTGTAGATGGTCTTTTCATCTGTACCAAAATCCAGCATTGCACCATAAAGAGTATTGGCATATAAAGCTGCATCGGATGGTGAGATGGTCAGGTTCTTTGAATCTATCACCGTATCCTTCATCGATGGAGCTACGGTTGACGAAGTTCCATCCGGGTTACGCTTAAACATCTTGCGGATGGCGTACACTCCTACTCCAATAGCCAATACAGGTACACCTATACGTATTCCTGTACCAATTAATGCTGCCTTATTTGCCTTATCTAACTGCACTGTACTAAATTTTTAAATGAACTTTAATGCTTTTTTCACGATGCCAGGATTCTTAACTACTTTGGTCAGTAGCTTGACAATATCTTCCTGCTCAACTTTATTGACTGCATTTTGAATCAGGTTGCCTACTTCTTTTACTTTTTCAGGTGTTTCAGCTTCGATGGTGATACCTATTTTGAATGTTCTCATAATCGTATGTATTATTGTTATTCAACTATTTCGGATGATTCCTGAACCCCTTGCATAGATTGATTCAGGTATAGAAGTGTCTTATTGATGAGTTCTGCCCGGTCTAGGCACAATCCAACGATATTGGCAATCTTGGCCACATCTTCCAGATCCCAGGTCATTAGGGCATCGGATAGATTCTTGATGATGGCTGCTTTTTTCTTATCCTCTGGTGATTGAGGTGAACCTACTTCGCTAATCTCAACATTGGTATCAGGGATATCCTGGCTATTATCCTGAAATTCATCTACAATACCCAAGGCTCCTTTTAGTTCTTCAGGAGATAAGCCTAATAACTCAGCTGTTTTTGGACTGTTACTCAGTAGTCTTCCTCCAATTCCGGAGATGACACCAACTGCAACACGCTTCATTAATTCATTGGGAGCATAACCAGCCAATCGGTTCTCCAAGTCTGCTTTATCCTTTTTCAGTTCCTTATTTTCATTGTAGAACTGTTCTTTTTCTACCCGAAGCTCTGCGTTTTCCTCACGAAGCTTTTCACATCGTTCCTGAAGCGTGGTAAAGCGTGTTTCAAACTTAAAATCATCGAGTTGCTTTTGGTAGTTGATTCGCTCAACTTCCTTATTATTACCGGATAGCGCATTAAACAAGCCAAACAAACCTTCTACTTTAGCCCTGGCTTGTTCGTTTTCTCCGGTAAATAAACCAAGCAAACCATCAATTTCACCCAGTCCATTTGTATTACCTTGCGGTTGAAGTTGCTTCATTTCTTCTTTTACAATGGTGACTATCTCGGCCTTCTCCATTGGCTTTTGTGGTGGATTCAATAGTCCACTCACGTTTATGGTATAGGTATTTAAACTGCGGGCATTAGGACTTTTACCTCCAAAAACATCTACTCTCAAAGTACCATGAGCCTGTTTTGCTTTTTCAACTGCATTTTCAATATCCTGTTTAAAGGTTTTTGCACCCGATGTTCTTGATGTTAATGCCGTTTCCTGTGCACCTGTTAAAAGGTATATCTCGTATGCGTAAGGGTACTTTTGCTGTTCTTCTGAACGCTTAATAAATTCGTAACAACTTTGTATGGTATCTCTAAAATCCAGCATATCTTTTAGTTTCGATGGGGAATAATCTTTACAAACTCCAATCGGAATGACTTAAAATCCTCCGTTTGAGTTTTGATATCTATGTAATCGGTGAATACCTGGTAACGGAACTCATCCATCAAATCATATTCTTCTGGTGTAGCGGTGAACACATTATCACTGCTAATCATTTCCAGTTCTTCAATAGTTGAAGGAAGACCTTTCGTATTGAGAATCCACATGTCATTCTTTAAATCAAGCGACATATCAGCCTTCGTTACCTTTACAACTGTTGGCTTTAACTGGTAACTATCAATGGTTCTCAAACCTGCAACCCGGTCTTTAGCGATGGTATGTAGTAACTCACTCGTGTTCATATTCAATGTAGATTCTGATAGTTAATGTTTGATTTCCGCTATTCTTGTTGCTCTTAAAAACGGTGTGAAGATTACTGTTGACTTCCAGAGGCTCATGAAAGGGAATTATCTCTTTGCTTAGGTGTTTCACCTTTCTGTTGGCTGTAACCATGTAATCACGAAGTAAGAAGCTGTTACCATTTACCAGGAGACTGATATTACCGCACTCATAGGATTCTGGCTGCTTGTATGCTTTTACGGTTCGCTTAAACAGTTCTTCCTTATTCTGATAGGTAAATACAAGTGTTTGTTGAGCAATAAAGTCTGAAAAATCAAGATTGGTCATTCCCTGGCCTTTGATGTATAGTCCTGCTTCATCATAGATGTAACTCACAAATTGCACATTAAACATCCTGTCAATGTTATCGCTTAATGCTTGTTGTTCGTTGTCTTCCAAACAGGAGTATCGGATACCATCGGTTAACACCCTGATGATTTCAGGCAAGATATCGCTTTCAAAGAATGCACGACTATCAGCTTCACTGGCACGAGTCCGCAAGTAGGAATAAAATAAATCCGTAATGCGCTGATCGTTTAGCAGATTGGTGATTAATTCCTGTGGATAAGCAAGGCTTTCAACTACATCAATCAATTCTGATTCTTCTTTAACAGTGGCAATAACAGCCAGGCCTGTAATCAACTTACATGATGCAGGAAGTAAATCCTGCTCATTAATGTGGTTGTTATCCTCGGAATTATGAGTAATGACAAAATATCGTTTCATTTTCGGGAGTGTTGGAGGATTATTTCTTAACAACTTCAGCAAGTAGATATACCCTTACATCGTAACTATCAGCAACAGCCAGGTTTTCACTATTGTCTTTGTAGATAATCCGGACTGGACTGTTTTTAGCTTTCTCATCAAGCGGAAATGTGACATCCTTGATACTCATATCATCATTGTGGTGAAGTAAGGCCACCTCTGTATCGTCCGGGATAATCTCGGTATCATCAATCCAAACTCGAAGTGTTGATCCTGGTAAAGCTTGCTGGTTTGACAGTCGTAAGAAGATGCCTTTAATACGGTCATGTTCAGTCTTGGTATTACCGTTGAACTCATAGGTCTGACCTTTCTTTACTTGAAATTTTACTACCTGTAGTTTCTTAATATTCTCTTGAGCTTCCATTTGTAATTAATTAGGAGGAAAAGGAACGGCTCTAACACCGTTCCTTAACGATTATGACATATCAAAATGGCTACGCTTTCTCTGTGATAGTTCCCAACAGCGTTACCTTAACGGCTGGATTAAACACCTTGTCACCGTTATTAATCGCCTTTGGCATATTCAACTTTGGTGTGATGTCCATTGATGGTTTCAACCACTTTGGATTGGCCAATTTGTATTGAAACTTACGTTTGGTTGTATCGGTATCATCGAATACAGCACATGAGATTTCAGGCATAATTACCTTAGTTCCCAAGGTCATTTCAAACGTTCCGTTTAAGATTTGCGGTGGTAAAGCAAACTGACCAAATGCAAAATCAGCCGGGTCATTGTCTTCCTCTGATGAGCCGTGTGCATACTCCAGAACAATATCGGTTAACAGGAAGTACTTACCACTATCCAACTGGGCACGATTCAGGTTGGTACGTCCTGACTTTTTATCATCCGATGCTTCCATCAAGTCGATATCAGACTTATCCTTAATCGTTTTCACAGTGTAGATAGCTGCATCAACGGTTTGCATACGGGCATCTTTCAATGCTTTTTGAATCTCAGGTGGTAACTGTTGTCTTCGAAGCTCAAACTGACCTTTTGAAGTCAGGTCTTTGGTTAAACCTGTTTTTACAGCTACACTTTTTGCTCCTGCATTATATGACCTGCGGACCGAACGTCTGCGACTACCCGCTCTTTTTACTCGGCGTGTTCTTCGTCTGGTTTTTCTGCGCGAACGACCTAAATCACCAATGCCTTCCACTGCATCGTCCTGGTCTTCTTCTCTTTCTAGAGCGTCTTCTTCCTTGTTAAGAATTGCCTCTTCCAAACCTTCAATCTCTTCCATTGAAGGATACAAATCATTTTGCTCATTAATTTCTGCCATGATTGTTGTCTCTTTTGTGTTATTAATATTTGAATTGTTTATTGTAAGCGAATGACTTGACGGACTAGGATTCCATCATATCACCTGAAAAAATATCGTAGTCCATACTATCCGGATCCAGATTACTAATCTTACCGATCTCATCCTCTGAGCCAATCGGTTCATCCGACATGGAATAATCATTTGCTGCACTTCCTATTGGATCATCACTCATGCTGTAATCTTCAGCTGCTCCGGATACTGAAGCCTGAATTTCTCTTTCAATGTCGATATCAGCTGCCGGAAGAGCTTGTGTAATCGGGTTCAAGGCTTGTAGTCCGTTAATTTCTTCGTATTCCACGTCTTCAATATCTGCTTCACCCAATAGCCCTGATAAGCCTTGTAGTATGGTTTTGCCTGTAGCTTTTTTAATGGTGGCTTCTACCCCAGCTCCGGCCATTCCATATAAGCCCATTTGGAGGTATACATTCCTGGTGAACTGTTGTCCAATCAAACCACCCATTGTGACTACTGCCGGAACGATATAGCCTTTCATATCGCTACCTAATAGGCCACTGACTGTGGGGCTTTTTTGAAGTTTGTTTAACAAATACTTACCACCCGCAAACCCTGCTACGGCAGCTATAGGTTTGCCAATGTTATTGGTAGCTTTCATAAAGTCAATCTTTGTACCCGTTGATCTGGAACGGGGCTTTGAAGATGTTTTTCTTACTGCCATGTGTTTAAAAATTTAATGATTGAATTGTCTATTGTTATTGAAGCGAAATGCTTCCCAATGATTGCTTTGTAGATTTTTTCTGTGAGGTGTTTTTTACCTTTGGTTTATCATCCTTTTTACGAAACATGAAGTATGCTCCGGTTCCAATCAGGGCAGCTACACCAAAACCAATTCCGACTTTTGCTCCTTTACTCATGCCTTTTTTTGTAGGAGAAATATTTTGAGGAACAGAAGAAGATGTTGTTTGAGCTACGTTGTTGCCAGACTTTAAGATGACTGGTTGATAGCTTGTTGTTTGCGGAAGTATGCTTTCCGGTTGCACATAGGTTTCTTGCTGCGGAGTCACTTGCTGTTCATATTGGCTGGCTCTGTGTTGAAGGGCTTTACTTACTTCTTTTCCCTGACTAGTTAACTTAGCTACTTTTTTAACAGCTGCCTTACCTCTGATTTTGTTGAAGATATTGGCAACTGGTTTAAGCCAACTCTTAATTTTTGCCAATACACCTGTTGCTGCACCGACGGATGCAGCAGTTGCTGCGACACCTAATTGTCCTAATTCGGCCAATTCTCCTATTGATTCCAACCCTTGTAAGTCAGATAATAAACCATCAATACCTTTTAAGGAGAAGTCTTTGCTCTTTTGTTTAGCTCCTTTTAAGATAGCTTTTCTCAGGTTCTTTTCTTTACCCTGCAAACCTTTAAAAAGCTTACGCACCTTATTATGGCGTTTCTTTAAGTCCTTTAGTTTTTTAGCATCAATACTGTATTTGGATGCTAATTCATCCGGTAGGTAAGCATATTGTAATTTCTTTGCTATGCCAAACATATTTAAGCGCAGAGCTGCCAATAATCCATTTCTAATAGCAATAGATAATGGATTGAATCGAACTATAGCTTTAGCTACTTTCTTGGTTACTTTCGCTGCAACTTTTACCCCTTTTTTGATTCCTTTACCAATCTTCTTTCCGATACGTTTTAAAGATTTAAAGAATCCTCCCAATCCTCTTTGTCCTTGCAGTCCGTCTATCTCTGAATCATAATCATCTTGTTCAGAAAGTCCTTCTATGGCATCCGTGTCAAGCTTAATAAGGCCATTTGCTGTCAATTTATCTTCAATATCTGCCAGTTTCTCCAGCACCTTATCTCGCTTAGGTGTATTCCAGAATTTTATGGCCTGGTCAATCATACTTATAAACTGGTCAGGATTCTGGATATGCGCCATCTTGTTTTTGTTGGCTTTGTTTTTAAGCAAAAAGTCACGTGTACGTACTAAGTATCTATAGGTAGCATCTTCTGCATTTCCTAAACCATTGACTGCATCTTCAAAATCAACACCTGAAACAATTGCCATTAACTCAATATCATCTTTATGAGCTGCAGTTCCACCTGCTAGGTCTAATCCCGATAAAGCATATATAGGTAAGCCCAATGAGGTTGTTCCTGTTACGCCATCAACACCTTGAATACCTCCAACTATTTGAAGTGGAGACATATTAAAGTCAGACCTTTCAAAACTATATGGTTTCTGATAATCAAACCTGGATAGTACTGGGTCGATTATGATTTCATCTTCACTATCGCCAACAGCGGGAACAAAAACATAGATATGCTGAAAGTTTTGTCTACCGTCATATTTTGTGATTCGTAGCTTAAATGGAATGCCAAGGCATTTAAGAATGGAACCGACGAAAATACTGTAATCATCACAATCAATACCTGCTGATTGACGGCTTTTTTGTTTGAAATTTATCTGTCCGTCCATCCAGGAACGTGCCGGAGTCCGAAGCTGTTCTGTACCGTCTTCGTCTTTATGATATTGAAGGTAATTATAGGAGAAATTAAAGATGTTACGACAAGTATCTTTTAAACTATCAGTGTGTAACATCTGCGCCAATCCTTCCACTTCCCGATAATGTTCAGCAATAAGATCAATGCAACTTTCTACAGTTTCAATGACATTGCCGTTTTTTACAAATACATCTTTGCCGGATGCTCTTTTTATCAGGTGGTTGTATTTACGTCCATCCTGTGTATTACGTGGACCGGATACAATACCCAATGTGCCCAATGCTAATCCGTTCATATTTTGCCTCATGGTGGTTTTATTTTCATTGGTATTCAGCGAACCCACACCAGTGTGGCTTTCGTCTGTTAAATTTTGCGTGGTAGTGATGGTTTCGCCATTAATGCTAAGCGAAAGCGTAAAGCTCAAGTCGGCTTTAAATTGTGCGGTGTTTTGAAGTAGAGCCATTGATAAGCCTTTACCCAAAAGATTCAGGTAAGGCACTTGAAATAAGATTTCCGGTTCTTGTGTTGAACCTGCTCCAACGGTTAATCCTTTTATGTCTGGAGTGAAATAAGCGATTGCCGAACCTTTGTATTTAGCAACAACCTGGTTAACGGCTAATGTAATGGGAGCTTTGGTAGGATTATAACAGCGAAGTTTTACGGCAAATTGGACTTCCTGCAAGTTCATTTTGTGTATGCGGAATCCTAATAGGGCAAAGTTCAACTTTGCACCAGAAAGGAGCTTTTTGCCCTTTTTTATCAGGTAGAACCCACCGCCAACGGCTGCAACGACAGCTAATGTGCCTAATATTTTCTTTGTGCTTGCTTCCATAGTGGGAGCAAACATATATTAGGCTTATGGTGGGCGATTGGTTGTGTTTGGCTATGGTTTGCCGGAGTTGGTTGGAATTGGTTATTTTTGTTCGTCTTTGGTTAAAAAAGTTAGAGCAATATAAATTTTATTTTTAGTCAATCAAATTAATCCAGAAGTGAAATAAATTTATAAAGCTATCTTCTTCATTTGAAGCTAGAAGTAGATGCTTGGACATAGATTTACTTACTCTTTTATCTTCTATTGATTTTAAAACTAATTTTTCACTTTTAATCCAATCATCTGGTGAAGTAACTATTAATTCGCTAATCCATTCGTTGATTTTTAAAAACCAATGATTAACATTTTCCTGTTGTATATAACCAATTATTGCAGCAAATCGTAAGTTTCTTCCATGTATCTGTTTCTTAAACCTTTCAATACCTCCGCAAGGTTTATTATGTCCAATTACATATTCCTTCTCTCTATTTTGTCCAGGTGTTGGTAGTCTTTTAGCTTCCATTGAGAAAAACGAATCAAATTCACCATAGCATCTATCACCAACAATTAAATGTTCACTTATGGATAGTGTACCAATATCTGTTTGAGGGCTATTCCCTGATTCAGGATTTTCAACATTCTCATGTTGAAAATAAAAAGGATATGAACTAGCATTCCTATTTAAATATTTACATAACTTATCTGTCAGAGATTTTTCACTGGCGTCAATTTTTCCTTTAACTTTTTCAGCAAACTCTGAAAAGTAAATTTCAACAAACTCAACAACTGATTTTATAGAAGAATCAATTTCAATACCATTTGTTAGCTTACCGCTACTATTATTTTGAGAATCGTCTGCTAACATTTAATATCCCTGTTTTCTTAAATCTGAGAATGTTTCATCTGCATCACGAAGTGCAATTGACTTAAGCCAATATCTAAGTCTCTTTGGCTTTATAAGGTAAATAACGTTACCCTCATAAACTCTTATATTACGTATTATTCTTAAATTAACTCCATATTGTTTTTGTACAAGTTCATTTATGTAAAGTTCAGCATCTGATGTATTAGAAAAATCAATAGTTGGGCGATTTCCAAAGTAGAATGGATAACAAATATATCGCTCAGTTTCAAAATAAGAATAAGAATTTATTGTTTTAAAAACCTGTTTTAGGATTCCACAATATATTTCTCCAAATTCAATAAGGTTTTGTTTTGATGCAGTTTCTTTTAAAATAGTTGAGTTCTCACCTTTTTGCTTGAATTCAATTAGGTAGTCTACAACATCATTAATTATTATATTTTCATATTCTGAAAACTCAATGAGGTTCTTTGTCGGAAATGGTAATTTATCTATGTCTCCCTTAAGTAAAGAGGTAGATTTGTTTACCATATATCTACCAGAAATGCCAGCAAGGTAAAATAAATAGAATTTATTATTTTTTAGCCTATTAGATATCTCTAATAATTCTTCTTTATTTGAAGTATGGATACCTATAATTTGAGATGTAAATGATAAATACTCATCAGTGTAATCAATAGGTATTGAATACTTTCCTGCTACTTCTCCTAAAAGTAAATGTGGCGGTTCGAAAATTTCAGGTTTTTTAACCCAATCTCTTAAAAAATATTCATTTTCAAGCTTTTCTATCATGGAATCATCAATGCCACTATCCTTTAGACCTTTAGGTAATAAGGTGTTTTTCCCTGTTAAAAAGGAAGCCTTAATGAATTTTTTATTTAAAAAATCTAACCTTTCCCTTTCTTCATTGGATAATTTGAATTCATCTTGCTCATTTAGAACAACAAGTTCTTCTATTTCTGTCGATTTTCCGGTTTTAAAACCTTCTCTAATTATCCAATTCTCATTTCTTTTCTTGTAATCTAAATATTCTCCTAAAGTTCGTGTAGATGTATATTTATTCATCAATTGATGAACACGTGAGCCGCCTAAAAAATTTGATTTCCAAATCAATGCATCATTTAATGCTAAATGATAAGGAACGGTGTGGAAATCATAGCTGTCCAACTCAAAATAAAGTTTTTCTTTATGGGGTTTAGTTCGACGAACAGTTACATGAAGTAAAGCTTTATTTTTAGATTCTTCATTTTTTATAAAAGCCGCAGCAGTAGCAACATCCCCATTTTTACCAAAAAGTATTCTGCTAATGTGTGTAAAGTCTATAACCTGAGGAACGTTATACTTCTGCAATAGATTCTTTCTAAATTCAAAAGATGAATTATTGTATAGTAATGGGCCAGAAGGCTGAATTAGACACACAAGACCACCTTTTTTACAAAAATCAATAGATTGCTCTAAAAATAAAAGAGCCACTTGATTATCCGGTAACGTTACAGGAAATTCTTTAGTTTCTCCATTTTCAAGAAGCTTTGTTAGTTTTCTTATTCTACTTCTTTTTATTTCAATCTCCTTTGCAGCTGGGGTTAATTTTGCTTCGAAAGGAGGATTTCCGATAATTAAATCAAAGGACTTATTTAACCTATTTCCTGAAATTACATTAAAAAAATCATCATGGAGTATATTTTCTTCATGTAAATTATCAAACTTGAGGTCTTTCCAAATTTGCAAAGGAGTTAATTCATCACATAACGCTAAACTTAAACTAAAAACGGTTAAGTTTGCTGCATCTTTATTTAGTTCAACTCCAAAAATATTTTCTTTTAATAGTTTTTTTAAAGTTGGTAGGTTAGGCCTTTTCCAACTATTCTTTTTTCTCCAACGATAAATTAATCTTCTGTAAGCGCCAACAAGGAATACACCTGAACCACAAGATGGATCAAGTATCTTAAAGTCTGTCTTCTCATCATTGATTGGCATTGCTTCATCTAAAAGAAAGTTTACCAAATATGGAGGCGTGTATACAACTCCCGGTTGCTTCCCTAAAAATTCTTCATAAATATTACTTATTAACTCTACAGGTAAATCGTTAAATGAATATAAACGCCAAAAAACAAACTGCATATTATCAAGGTCGCCATCTAAGAAATAACCAAAACGAGTTAAATCTGCATCTTTAATATATTCTCTTTCTGTATCATCAAGACGAAAAATTCCTCCATTAAAATGTTGAGCTAAAAAGTCAAGTAATTTTAAGTAAGCACCCACTGTACTTAAAATATCAGTGAATTTCTCTGCCTTAGTTACAAACTTGCCAAAGAAATCATTAGGAAAAACTCTATTACCATTTTCGTCTTCTCTTTCCTCTAAATATTTAATAAGGATAGAAACAACCATTATTTTACGAGCAAATTTAGCAGGTAAAATATCCTGTTCAATTATATCTTTTAATGCTTGTTTTAGCTCCGTAAGGAGTTTTTCATAAGCACTATTGCTAAATTTAAATTGACTACTATAAGCCGAATTCTCCCAGAATGTTCCATTATCAAAAGCTTTTCCTGAAAACTCCTTAAATTTTTGTTGGTTTTCACTATCAATTAATTTGGAGGTATCTGCTGCTAATTTGATTATTGTTAAAGGAGAGTATTTAAGCTCCTTTCCTTCAGCTGGTCTTTCAAAACAATTAAAAATCCGAACATCCCTTTTTGTAAATACAAAAAACATTGGAACTTGTCCTGAACTATATAATTGTTTGTGTAAATGTGTTAATTCAGTTTCTTCTACACCTATTTTATCGGTATAATCATAAAGGTAAATTTGAGCAACTGAAGGTCTATTTTCAAATTTTCGGAAATATACGTATGTGACACCATATTTATTTGCGTTCTCTAACGCAATTATTTCTTCAGGTGATAAATTATCATTATTCAAATATCCGACAACAGGAATTAGTCCAGATGTATGATTGTCATCCACAATCATATCCAGTTGTTCTAAACTATATTTTAATTCCTGATTCATTCAATGTTTATCTTTGAGTAGAAATGAGTAATTCCCTCACATCAACTTCTAATACTCTTGCTATTTGAAATAAAGTTTCGATTCGAGGCTGCATTTCATTTCGACACCATTTCGACACAGTGGTTCGGTTCATATGTAATTCATCAGCAAGGGAATTATTTGTTTTTCCCTTTTCTGCTAAAACAGCTTTTATACGATTATAGGTATGTTTACTCATATCGATCTCCTTAGATTGCAAATATAGAGACTTAAAATAATTACAAAAGGGTTCATTTTGTGCTTTTATGTATTCATATAAATACAAAGAATATATTTAATTAGTCTTTAAAGCACAATATTAAGCTTTTATAATTTTTTTTGAATACTTTAAATAAAAAAAGAATACAATTAGATGAATGGCTTGAATTTTCAAAAGATTTGCATTTCAGTTTTCTGTATAAACTTCTTGGACTCCATATACTTTAACTATTCTTATCCAATAAATTTACTATAACGATGATTAGACTTCTTTTTAAGCATGAGTCAGTAGCTTTTATCTTGTTTCGCAAATAGTACTGTGGAACATTACTTTTGATAAGTACTTTAGCAAGCTTGCCTAATCGATTTATCAATATATTTTCTGCGGAATTGGTTTCATGTAGAGCAGAAACTATTTTTTTTTGCTGTAACCGAATAAGTAATGTCTTGTATTCATTTTGCATTTTTTGAAACTCATAGGCTGTTCCTCCTGCATCGGGGTGTACTTGCTTTGCTAATTTTCGATAGCGTAGTTTGGCTTGTTCAATATTGTTTATGCCAGAAAAATACATCATAGCTGTTCAAATTCTTCAAGTGTAATACAAAAGTGCTCTAGAATTAAAAGGAGTTGCTGTTTATTATAGTAATGCCGTTTGGTATTACCTGCCTGTTCAATCTGTTCTTTTAATGCTGGACAGAAATCAATTTCATCCCGGAGTTGCTGCATAGCGGATTTAATAGAAATACTATGAGGGTATAATTTCTTAACCAATTCCTGTTTTAAAATCGTTCTACGCACTTTCATACAATTGTATTTTGATAAATAAATAAGCTAGATAGTATTAAAAATACTGGATAGAGCAAGTCCAAAGACATTGTTTTAAGAGCTTGTGACTGCTTTTCTAAGCTTTTTTGAATAAATAGATAACCTGAGCCTATATTCAGACATTGTAGAGACTGCTTAGCTGAATATCGCTCCAGATAGAGACTTACTTGTTTAATACTTTGAAATATTTTGGGCATAACATACGCAATTATACCCCTGACGGCTAAGGAAGTAAAGATAGCTTTTTCAATTCTCATAAAAAGAACAAAACTATCGTAAAGAACCTACATTTCCCTTACTTAAGTTACTTAGGTTACTTATATGAATTAACCAACACTTTTTCAGATATTTATGTATTTCAATTCAATTACATTTCCTAAGTAACTAAGTAACCAACGTCCAAAACATCAAAATCCTAAGTAACTCTAAGTAACCCCAAGTAACTTGAATGTATAGTGTAAATAGATATAATATACTTGTATTCTATTATTTACATCTTTCTAAGTAATCTAAGTAACCTAAGTAACTGGTTTTGTAAGAATATTTCATGTTTTGAGTAAAAAGTGCTGTTTGTTTCGATTTTTTCTCTATTCGCTTAAAAAATGGCAACAAAAACCCGATACCAATATTGATACCGGGCAGATTTTCCAATTTCATAAAGAACTTTAAATCTTTTCTTTTATTTCTTCAATCGTTGAATGACGACCAGCTTTAATCCATTCTTGAATTTCTGACAGCTTAAACATTAATGTCTTTCCACCAGGCTTATAAAAAGGAATTTGCCTGTTATAAACTCTGGCATAAACAGTCTTTATACTAATGCCTAACATCTCTGCCAATTCTTTAGTATTGATGTAATCATAACCAGTAATAGCTTTACGTTGTAATTGAATCAGTTCCGACATCTGTTTGTTCAATTCTTCAAGGCTTCTAAGAACCTTTTCATTTCTTTTTTTTAGTCATAATCCTATTTTTTTAATTAATAAATGTGAGAATGAAAGGTATAAAACAGACTTCCTTTTCTTGCTATAAACCAACAAAAAACCCGATACCAAAATTGATACCGAGCTAATTGCAATCTAGCTGAAACTACATACTATTATCTATTGGAATCATGAACAGGCTCCGATTTAGTATCAAGGTTTAAGTTCAACTTATCAAGATAGAACACAAAAGCCGTAGTGCTGGTATATTTTTTATTGCCTCTTTCATCCAATTCCTGGTATCCCGATTTTGCATCCATCTTTTTAAAACTGACTTTCTTTGTGTCACAAATAAAAGCGGGACTATTCTTCAGGTAATACTCCACTGTTGCATCGGGCAATGGTTTATCTCCCTCACGTAAAGCTTGTGATTTATATAAGCCAAACACCCTACTTACGGATAGGTAAAGAAGTTTAAGTGGTTTCTGAAAAACTATATCTGACTTTTGCCACTTGCCCTCCTCTTTAAAAGTGCGTTCAATTCTTTCTGCATAAACCACACGGTAATCGCCCTCTTCAAATAAGACATTGGAGCTAATAAGATATTGAACAGTTTTCCAGAAGATACCCAAATCATCGTTCCTGGCTGTTTCCTTGTTTTGTTCAATCATCATTTTCACAAACAGCTCCATGATTTCTTCATACAAAAATGGCAATTCCACTATATTTGAAATCGTTGCATAAGCTGATGCTACAGTTAACCAATTGTTGTATATCCTTGTTTCAACTGCTATTGTACCCAATAATTCCCGGAACTTATCACTAACTGTATCAACCGTTTTGTTATAGTTTCTGGCAAAAGTTTCTCGATGCTTTAGTAACTGGTGAGTTATCTGTGTCAATCCTTGCTTGTTAATCTGCTCCAATTCTTCAAACAAACGCTTTTCCTCATAGGAGAATACCGTTTTTGAGAATCCCAGGGCAATGAATCGGCTAAATAATGCAATATCTGCAGTAGCTATTTGTTGACCACAGACAATGATTCCCTGGTTCACTTTAGACGTTTCCTTTTTCTTGTCCTTGTCCATATTCATGCGTGTCCGTCCGGTTTTGTCCCAAAACCCTTTGAGCAGCTCACGCTTTTCCATTTCCAAATCATTACGATATTCATCGAGAACACAAACAGCATTGGAACTGGTTGCCACATGGTCGGCAATAGATGGTTTACTGGAGTTATGAAGATTGGGAACTTTACCTTTTCTCCCAAACATATACAAAATGCTTTCTGCACATGTATTCTTACCAGAACCTTTCTGGCCATACATGTTCAGGATTGGAAATTTATCAAATCGTTTTGCAATAATATCCATAAATAAACAGGCAAAATAGAATGATAAGGTTACGATACCATTTAGCCCGAATACACCATAGTATTTTGTAGCATATTCATACAGTGTAATATTTCCTTCGTTATGAATAAAATGTCGTTCAAATTCAAAAAGGGTATCGTCACCTGAATAGATTTCAGAACAGGCAGGGATATAGAAATACTTATCCTGGTGTTTTACGATTCCATAGCGGTCTGCTTTAATAAATTCATCTCCATTAAATATTCCGTTCCCCCAACAAAAGAAGCCTTCTCTTTGCCATCCCAACTGCATTATTTCTTTGCAGCTTTTTGTTTTTTCATAAAGCCAGGCTTTGAGTTTATTTAATTCACTTTCACCTCCAGTCCACAAAAAATTACCCAATGATTCTATCTGGAGCTTAAAGGCAGTAATACTAACCATATCACGTTGGGGAAGTTCGATTATTTTAACCAGATTATGACGATTCTTTATTTCATATAATCGTTTGGCATTAATCGGGCTTTCGATGTGAAAGAGTGGGGTCATTACAAAATTGGAATGATGTACAAAGTCATCGCCTTTCTTATTCCGGAACACGTAACAATTGTTCTCCACATAGAAGCCCCAACGGTCAAACTTATTCAGGCTAACATGCTCTGGTATATTATAGCGGTGACTTCTTTTAGGCTCCTCTTTGGTAAACTCTTTAATGGCATCCTGCCATGCCTTTTTAGGCTTTATATGTTCTGCTACAAAGTCAATATAAACCTCTTGCTTTGTCTTATCGTAGTTTGCAATCAGCATGGAGATTCGTTTAATCGCTTCCGATTTTTTAACCGGGTCGGAAGCAAATCTTTCTGCATATTGTGAAGTTTTATAAACTATATAATCGGCTTGCTGATTGTTATACTGAAGAAATTGTTCTTTGGTCGTAAAAAGTGAATCAGGGTCTTGTTTATCAGGTAAGACTATTACCGAAACATGGAACTGGTTTTTAATCAATATCTCTGCATTTCTATCTGTAGCATTCTGTCCTGCTTTATCTCCATCAAAGATTAATGTCACCTTATTGGTATAACGTCTCAGTAGTTTAACCTGCCCCAAAGTAAGAGCTGTTCCACCAGTAGCAACCGAATTTAAAACCTCTATTGAATGCAATCTTAATACATCGGTATAACCTTCTGTTATATATGCCCTGTCCTCCTTTTTTATGGCAAACCTCGCTTCATTTAAAGCATATAGCTCATTTCCTTTTGTATAGATGCAGCTTTCTGGTGTGTTTAAGTATTTTATCTTGGTTTCATTGTCTAAATCACGCCCTGCAAAAGCGATTGTTTGTCCTCGTGAATTAGAGATAGGAAATATCAATCTATTTCTGAAGAAATCGTAGATACCTTTATCGTTGCTTTTCAATACTCCAATTTCCTCAAGTATTTCCGTTTTCAGTCCGCTTTTTCTTGCATGAGCCAAGAGTGCATTCCCGTTAGGAGCATAACCGATGTTGAAGCTGCTGTCTTTGGGAATAACTAGTTTTCGTTCTTCAATGTACTGCTGAGCTTCCTTTTGTATTACCTGTTCCAAAAAGAACTTTTCAATCACACCACATGCTATCTTTAAACTTTCTTCATGCTTATACTTTATTTCATCAAAGTTGGGACTTTGCTTCCATTGAAAATTTACACCCAGCTTCTTTGCTCCGATTTCAACTGCATCTTTAAAATCAACGCCTTCATGTTCCTTAATAAACTCAATAGCGTTTCCTCCTTTGCCACAGCCAAAACATTTAAAAATACCCTTTGCCGGGTTAACACTCAATGAAGGTGTTTTCTCGTTATGAAAAGGGCAGCACCCCATGAAGTTGCTGCCCCTGTGTTTTAATTCTATAAAGTTCTCGACAATATTGAGGATATGGTCGTTCACCTGTTCTATGACCTTGTTTGCATCCATTTATGCTACCCCTTTAATTTTTAAAATCTAATGTCAATTGTCGTTTGTTTAGTTGCCATTCCTCAAAGGTCATTTCCTTAACATCATTGAGTACTTTTCTGGCTTCATTAAACTGGTTCTTTGTTTGGGTATAATCATTACGGATACGTTCAACTTCTTCCATTTTCTGTTCCAGGACTTTTTGTTTTTGCTCCAGGAATTCAGATTGATCGGAGAAGTGGTTAAATAAAGCCGCGTAACATTCCATTTTAAATTTAAGAATGGTTTCCCTGGCTTCTGTTTTAACGTTCTTTGGATTAATGGTAAAAAGCCACCCCAAAGCATACATATAAGGCAAACAAAACATCTCTCGATCTTTTCCATCTGCTCCAACTGAGGTGCTGAGCACCCCAATAGAATCTAATATCTCATCATTCTGAATTTTTGTCCTTTGATTCTTGGCATCAATACCTAATGCTTCGCAAATCGGTCTTATCGGTACAAGTTTATCAGCACCATCAATCAGCATAATGCTTACATTATTAATCTTTGCTACTATCTTTTGTTTTTTTGTCATAATTGTTTCTTCGATATGTTTCTAAAAATGGCAGGGCTGCCCTTGTTCAACCCTGCCTAAACCATTTTAGCCGTCAAGGGTGGTTAATAATCCTCTAATATCTTCTGGTGAAAAGCAAAGAGGCATCTTATCATCCATCGCTGCTGTCAACTCGATTCTTGCCATCAAGCTCTCTTTCCAGTCAGGTAGCATATAGATCGTGCTACTACTATGAATGAAACTTAATCGTAGTCTTAGATTCTCAGACCAATTAAGTTTATCAAGCTCTTTGTCTTCCGGGCTGATAACGGTACAGCCCAAAGTCAACAAATCAATTTTTAACCTATCAATTTCCTTAATATCGGTTTCATTATTTATTCCGGAGAGGTAAACTATCATTACTTTATCTTTATCGTATTTCTTAATATGCCATACTACTATAGATTATACCTCGTCTTACCCTGAAGGCTGTTGATGCGTTCTTTATATACGTCACATAGCTCATCCACAGACTCTACAGCACTTCGTATTTTTCGGCTTTCCAAAAGACTTTTTAGCTCTGAAATTGAATAATAGGTTTTACCTCCTAATGTGGAATATGTAATTTTACCTTTACTACGCAACCTCTGCAAAGTCCGTATGCTAATGCGTAAATATGTACATACGTCTTCACCGTCAACCCATGCTTCATCAGGATTAAATACTTGTTGGTTCAAATTAATAAATTGAAAAAGGGAATCTAATTTGTCGATTAAAGCTTTATAAGCTTCGGATTCAATTGTTATTACGTTCATGCACTGATGTTTTTTATTCAGGGCAAAGGTGTAAACAAGCAAAATTTTATGAACTCAACTTGAGACTCAACTTGAGTAAGATTTATTCAAAATTCTGCATTTTGGCATTGAAGCCATCAACCAGGCTACTTAAGAAATAAGCACGTATTCCCTTTTTTTTCAATGGAGTACGCAGTGCCATTCGGTTAAGTTCAGGATGAAAGTATTCTAAATTAATTTTAAAAACAGCTTCAAAAAACTCAACCAAATGCTGTATTTTGACATTTCCATCATTGATACATTTGACTGATTTTAATGCATATACAAGCTCAATTAAAGCTCTTTTACTGCCTGTCCAGCTCATGGTCATTGGTAGTGTCCCAGAAATGTCTGTTGTTCTTTCCTGTTCATAAAAATTTATGCCAAAACTCTGAATTTCAACATTGATATATTCAATTAAGGCTTCTACAAAATCGGTCAAATCCTCATTCCTTTTGCGACGATGTTTCCTTCCATACCATTTTACATATAGGTGAGCTTGGTGTAATCTTAAATAGTTTTGTTTGCTATTATCCGAATCATAACAATGATCATTAATAAGTTGCCCCCATTCAGTAAGTAACTTTCTAAATTCCCACATACATACTTCTCCAGTATCAAATACTCTTTCGACTTTTTCAATAAATTTTCGGGTTTCTCTTTCCATCTTTTAATTAGGTGTAACTGTGATTTTTGGGTTTTGAAAAAAAAATGGCAAAAGTAAAATGTTAAATATTGATATATATTAATACCTAATGTTATTTTATTAACAAAATCACACTCTTTCCATTCCAACAAAAAGATGTATATTTGAACCTGAAATATTGTAGGTTTTGACTGGTTTATGGCGTAGTTGGTTTTTGTGACTTAAACGTAGCTAGTTAAAATTTTAAAGCACTTATAATATTGATATACAACAAGATATGAAGAGAGGTTCACTTACCTCTCTCTCCGCTGAGTAAAACAGCAATTTAAAGCAAAAACCTGTAAGTCAACACTTACAGGTTTTTTTTAATTGATATCACTAGCCTATTCTTATTGTTTATTTTCGTCGAGCTTATCGTATTGCTTCTGAATATACTCTTTAGGCGATACTCCATAAAAGTCTCTAAATGATCTTGAAAAATTAGAAAGGTTCGAATATCCTATTGCATAGGCAACTTCACTTACGTTTATCTTTTTTGTTGTTAGCAAATAGGCTGCCTGTTTCATTCTGATACCTTTTATAAAATCACGTGCCGACTGATTCGTTATTTCTTTCAATTTGCGATGCATATGAACCCTGCTTATACCAATTCCATCAGCCAGCATTTCTACATTTAACTCTTCATTGGATATATTATCCTTAATTATAGTCATCACTTCTTGCATCAGCACTTCGTCGTGTGACTTTAGTTCTATATTTTCGATTTCGTGATTCGGATTTTGCTTAAATTGCTGAACGGTCTTTTTTCTGTTTTCCAGAATATTGTGAATAACCTTTTTCAGGAAATCACTATTAAATGGTTTTACCATATACATATCTGCTCCTGTTTCAATTCCTTCTGAACGATCCTCCTCTTTAGAAAGTGCCGTTAGAAGAATTACAGGTATGTGACTTGTCAGCATATTTTTCTTCACCTTTTTACAAAAGGTAATACCATCCATCTCCGGCATCATGATATCACTGATGATCAGATCAGGCTTTTCCTCCAGTAAAATTTCATGAGCTTTTTTGCCATTTTCACAAGTTATAACGTCATATATCTCGGATAACTCATCTCTTAAATATTGCCTTACATCTGTTTCATCTTCCACCACCATGATCTTAATATCACTTTTGGTTCGTTTAGTTTCCTTGGATTCTTCATAATGGTCAGAAATTACAGGCCTGTATACCTTATTTATTGGTGCCGGAATAGATGTTTTTTCAGTAATCATATCTTCCAATGCCAAATGTTCATTTCCCATTGGCAACAAAATCACAAACTCACTACCTGGTGTTTGTTTTCGAGTCTCTAGAAAGAGAACACCCTTATGCAATTCAACCAATGAGCGTGAAAGATGAAGACCAATGCCCGTTCCGGAAGAATACCTTGCACCAGATGATTCAATCTGATAAAACCGTTCAAAGATCTTTTCTTTTTCGCTCTCTTTAATTCCAACTCCATCATCAATAACAGCGATCCGCAAACATTTCTTTGCTTTACTTTAGGCAGATTATGCTCTGCTTTTGAAATGTTTATTTTGATATTACCACCTTCATGGGTAAATTTAAAAGCATTGGAAAGAAGATTAAGAAGGCCCTTTTATTCCCCAACCTGCACCTATTAACGGCAGTTATTCCATTGATCCATGCGTATTTGAAGAAAGAGGTAAATATTACATGTATTTTGGTGGATTATGGGGTGGTCAGTTACAGCGATATCGTTATAACAAAACAATAGAATGTGCTGCTTTTCCCGACTATCAGGAAGATGCCTTATGTCCGAAAGTTGTAAGACTGGATGATGATATGCTACAGTTTGCCGAAGAACCAAAAAATTTAATCATTCTCGACGAGAATGAAGAACCTCTAAAAGCTGGTGATAATGATCGTCGATTTTTTGAAGCCTCATGGATGCACAAATACGATGGTAAATACTATTTCTCCTACTCAACTGGCGATACTCATAAACTTTGCTATGCAACCGGCGATAATCCATATGGTCCGTTTACCTATCAGGGAGTTATTTTAACACCTGTTGTTGGCTGGACAACACACCACTCCATTTGTGAATTCCAGGGTAAGTGGTATTTGTTTCATCATGATTGCGTCCCATCAAAAGGCAAAACCTGGTTACGAAGTCTGAAAGTAGTTGAACTGGAATATAATCCGGATGGAACGATCAAAACAATTGAGGGCACTGCTGATTAAATGTTACTCAAAGTTCAGGTACTAATTGATAACATTTAATCACTACGATACTTTGATTAACTTGTATCTTTATTCAATCAGCTAACAATCAGAAATACTAAATGAAGTTTTATGAAATATAAAATAACGAAAAAAATACCCTTTTTTATTGCTTTAATAAGTGGATGGAGCCTTGTCTCATGCTCCACTCAAAGTGATAATGATAAAAATCTGCGTGAAAAAATTCCAATTAATGAAGGATGGTCATTTTTCAAATACAACTCTGCCAGCGAAGCCGATTCATTAATATACGATGTTCGGCCTGATGTGGAAGAGGTTAACGATAGTAAAGATGCAGATTCAAAGCCAACAGAAGCGATTGACGTTAAAACAACGAAAAGTGTTTTAAAAGACTGGATATTACCTACAGGAAATGCTTTTATCAAGGAGCCTGCCAACCGACATATTCGTCCGGAAGGTAATCCGGGGGAAGATTTCCCTTTTGTTCAAGCTGACTTTAATGATGATAATTGGCAAAAAGTATCCCTTCCTCATGACTGGGGAATCGAAGGTCCTTTTCTCGAAGGAGAAGATGCAGAAGTTGGTGGCGGCATGGGACGCTTGGCGAGTCACGGTGTTGCATGGTATAGACGATCA
Source organism: uncultured Carboxylicivirga sp. (assembly GCF_963674565.1). NCBI lineage: Bacteria > Pseudomonadati > Bacteroidota > Bacteroidia > Marinilabiliales > Marinilabiliaceae > Carboxylicivirga > uncultured Carboxylicivirga sp. Next base: position 223,462 of record NZ_OY771430.1, on the reverse strand, counting down.
CTTGATATACCTTCAACTGATGCAGGCAAATCAATTTTTCTGGATATTGACGGAGCCATGTCGTATGCCATGGTTTGGATTAATGGAAAACTGGCAGGTGGGTGGCCTTACGGTTATAATTCATGGCGAATTGATTTAACACCACACCTTATAATTGGTGGTCAAAATCAATTGGCAATTCGAATTGATAATCCCAATTATTCGGCCCGATGGTATCCGGGTGGAGGTTTATACAGAAATGTTTGGCTGGTAAAAACCAATTCAGTTCATGTGGGTCATTGGGGTACTTTTATAACAACATCTGAAGTAACTAAAGAATCAGCTAATGTTGCAATTGAAACGAGCATTGACAATGATTCTGAGGAAGATGTAAATATTCTGGTTGAGACTTCATTATACGCTATTGATAAAAACGGAACCAAAGCAGCTACCCCTTCTGCCACAACTGAGAAAAAGGCAATTACCGTAGCGCAAAACTCAACTGCACTGTTAAATAGCTCCGTTACAATCAATAATCCACAACTTTGGGGTCCTCCACCTACACAGATACCTAACTTAATTGTAGCAATAACATCTATTGAAAAAGAAGGAAAAATTATTGACCGTTACGAAACGCGCTTCGGCATTCGTTCTCTGGAATTCAATCCTGGTAAAGGAGTGGTGGTGAATGGTGAAACTATAAAAATAAAAGGAGTTAATAACCATCATGACCTGGGTGCACTAGGAGCAGCATTTAATACACGTGCTGCTGAACGACAGCTGGAGATTCTCCGCGAAATGGGTTGTAATTCCATTCGTATGTCACATAATCCACCGGCTCCTGAGTTATTGGAACTGACTGACAAAATGGGTTTCTTGGTAATGAATGAAATATTCGATTCGTGGGAACTGAAAAAAACACCGCACGATTTCCATCTTATTTTCCCGGAATGGCATGAAGCTGACACCAGAGCATTTATAAGAAGAGACCGCAATTGTCCTTCGATTATAATGTGGAGCTATGGTAATGAAGTTGGAGAACAATATACCTATGAAGAAGGTGCTGCAATTGGCCGTGAGCTTCGTGATATTATTAAAGAAGAGGATCCAACCCGTCCTACTACTGCATCGATGAACTGGGCTAAGTCAGATATGCCTTTCTCAGAAGTAATGGATGTGATCAGCTTAAATTACCAGGGCGAAGGTATCAGACAGGATCCAATTTTTGAGGGAACAGAACGCATTCAAACACCTCCTTCATACGATGATTTTCATGAGAAATTTCCGGGTAAAGTAATCCTGAGTACTGAAACGGCATCTGCTTTGAGTACAAGAGGAACATATCTGTTTCCTGTTGCTGATAAAGTAAGTTCTCCGGTTCGTGAAGGAGCAGGTGGAGAAGAAAAAACAGGTTATGTAAGTGCCTACGAACTATATGCCGTTGATTTTGGTTCAACCGTTGATAAAGTATTTGCAGCTATTGACAGTCATCCGTTTGTGGCAGGAGAATTTGTATGGACAGGTTGGGATTACATTGGCGAACCAACTCCATACTATTCTGCAAGAAGTTCTTATTCAGGAATCATCGATTTAGCTGGTTTCCCAAAAGACCGCTATTATCTTTATCAATCACAATGGAGACCCGAATTACCAATGGTGCATATTCTGCCTCACTGGAACTGGCCTGACAGAGTTGGTCAAATAACTCCTGTTCATATCTTTACATCAGGTGATGAAGTAGAATTATTTTTAAACGGGAAATCACTGGGTAAAAAGAAAAAAGGTGAATATAAATACCGCTTGCGCTGGGATGATGTTGTTTATGAACCCGGTGAACTGAAGGCTGTAGCTTTTAAAGATGGTGTTAAATGGGCAGAAGAATCAGTAAAAACAACCGAAGCACCGGCCATGCTAAAAGCAACTGTAGACAGAAGCATTATAAAAGCCGATGGTAAGGATTTAGCTTTTATAACTGTTGAAGTTTGCGATACCAACGGATTATCGGTACGTAATGCAGACCATCTTATTAAATTAACAGTGGAAGGATCAGGTCAGGTTGTTGCAACTGATAATGGAGATCCAACCTGTTTCACTCCTTTCCCATTACCTGAACGAAAGGCTTTCAGCGGATTGTTTTTAGGAATAGTTAAAGCAGATGGCGAAGGTGAAATAAAAGTAACCGCCACAAGTGAAGGATTGGAAGCAGCAGAGGTTATAATTAATGGAACAAAATAATATAAAATAAAGATGAGGATATTGTTGCGCAATATCCTCATCTTAAAATACTATTCTACAACTACTTTATACACATAAGGAACAGAGTTGACAATAACCTGAATCAACTTAACACCATTTTGATGACATGGGATTTCCAGTGTAGATAAATCTGTTTTCTTTTTTATCAGCAACTGTCCGTTCACTCCAAAAACATTAATCTCACATGGTTGATCAAGACCCGTAATGACAATTTTATGATTGTGACAATACACCTTGTATTTCTCCTTAATTATGCCACTATCAATATTTGTTGAAGTGGCAGGCTCTAATAATCGAATATAAAATAAACCTCCTACAATATTGCTTGAGTTAACACCCTGGAATTTAACAGTTATCGATTCTTTGCCATCTGTCATTGTGTTAGGAATAGGATACTCAACATTAACAAACTGATTGACATTCCATTTACCAACTACATTTTCTGTAACCAGCAATTCTCCATCAACATAAATATTGAAAGTACGACTTCCTCCCTCATTACCCCAGTATCTAACCATCAATGACAAATCGGATTTGTCCTGGGTTGATAGATTATAGCTTATATAGCCACCGTCTCTGGCATCTCTCCAAAATTCATTTTGATAATTACCAGTATATGAATTCAACACTTGCATATTATGATCCACTTCGGGTTGTTGCTCTCCAGTTGCCACCTCATCAATTGTTCTGGCCTGAAGTTCCAGCGCTGCCTGTTCAATTGCTGCAAGACTGTCTAAGACATGTTGATACTGATCTTCACTCAATGATAACCAATACATCATGTACCTTGAATCGTGAATATTATAGAATGGTTCCAGCACCAAATCCTTATAGCCTTCATCAGGAAATAAATTACTTGCTGTAAATTTCATTGGTTCACCATCCACCGGAACAATCTTTGAAAGTAACTCTTCTCTTGTACTAACCATAACAGGTGATTGATCTATAGGCTGCAAAGATCCGTTTGCTATATGCCCCCAACGACTATCATCTGCAACCAGACCTGCTAAATCTTCGGTTCCGGTTTTAGCTCCCAGCAATATAGGACCATGCATTACAGCCAGGTAGGATGAAACATTAGGTAGTTCTTCAACCCTGTTTTTCATTGGAAGAATAACTTGAACCGAATCATTATTATTCCACGTTCTGTTTATTGATACATAGGACTCAGGTTGACCTGCAACAGTTATTGTATCGGTATTAACAACAATTTTTAATTCTCCGTCTGCTACCCATTTGGGATATCTGATTTTAAGATCCATATCCGTTGCTGCATCGGCAGTAAAATACAGTCTTGTTTTTTCTTCATCCGGAAAGGATGTTTCCTGTCGAAGCGTTAACCCTTTGGCATCCCACTTTAATTCTGAAGCCATGAATAGGTTCACAAATAATTCATCACCATTGTGTGTATAAATAAACTCTCCATATTTTCCATGATTCTCCATACCGGTTCCCACACAACACCACATAGCCTGGTTAGGTGCTGAGTAAACACGGTAATGACGAGGTCGGGCTGGTGTAAAATAAACATATCCTCCATGCTCTGGATGAATAGTTGATAAGATATGATTATACATGGCCCGCTCATAATAATCGGCATACTTAGCTTCTGGATTTACCCGAAAGAGATCCTCAGTCAGTTTTAGCATATTATTGGTGTTGCATGACTCTGGTCCTTCAACATCAGTTATATAATCGCCACAAGCTGATGCCTGAGGAAAATACTCTTTACGACTGTTACCGCCTAAAGCCAGGCTTCGGTTTTCGGTTACAGTCTGCCAGAAGAATTCACCTGCATTTACATAGTTTGATTCTTTCGAAACTTCAGCTATCCTTTGGAAACCAACTGCTTTAGGCACTTGAGTATTGGCATGCATGTTATCTAAATTATCTACACCGGCTGCCATACTATTCAATAAATCTTTGTGTGAGAAGCGTTTTGCTGCATTGAGATATTTAACATCACTGGTCATCTGGTAAGCATCTGCTAAAACCTCATTCATACCGCCATGTTCTACGTCCAGTATTGTCTCCATTTGGGCATCACTCAAACCCGAAGTAATATCCACTGCCCAATCACAAAAAGCAAGAAATACACTTTTTGCCTTTATATTATTACCATATAACCATGCATCTCTTAATCCGGCATATGTTTTATGGAGGTTATACCAGGGTACCCACACAGAATAATAAGCAGAGAAATTACCCGTTTTAAATGTTGACCAAACACTGCTGCTGGATGGAACACCTCCTGCATAACCAACTCCCCACGAAGGATAGTTCAATGTATTGGCATCCTGACAAGCTTTTAATTCATCAACCATATAATCCATCAACGTCTTACAATCTTCATTGCCCGTTGCTGCATAATTAATAGCCATAGCTGTTAAATAATGCCCTCCAATATGACCATCTAATCCAACCCAATTTGAATAACTTTCAGCTTTTGCCACTAATCCTGCCTCTTTGCGATAAGGAGCCAGTAATCGATCAACATCATATTGTAACAAGGTTTGAAGATTAACTTCGCTGGCATGTTTAAATGGTCCATCCAGTAAGGTTACATCACCTAACGGAAACTCATTGGTATACAATTTATCTTGTTGGGCTCCTTCAACGGGAACATAAACTGTATAATTTATTGTATACGTTTTTTGGGTTGTTCCATCTAAAGCTGTAACAGTTATAGTTGAAACTCCTGAGCCTGAACTGACATCTACTTCATCTGCTCCTTCAATGGTTACTCCATCAACCGTTGGTTTAACACTGGGATTAACAGAGATAGTACCTTCCGGTAAAGTAGCCGTATATTCCGTTGTATTTGAATCGAATGAAGTATCAAGAAATCCTGCACTTAATGAAATATAATCGAGAGTAGCTACATTCGAAACTTCCGTAATCGTAAAATGATCAAATTTAAAGAAACCGGCATCTCCTTTGGGCGTGTAAGAGAAATCGTATCCTAAGGAAGTACCCTTACCACTAACTTTTATTCCGATAGTAACACTTCCTCCTGTTATAGCTTTAACAACTGAAAGTTCATAAAAGGGACCATTTTCTGCTGAAGATTCTCCAAATCCACCAAATGTAACCTCTTCATTACCGGTAAGAATTGATAAATTAGCCGTTGAATATGCTGAATGATTTTCCGCACCGTATAACATCGATTTTGTAGTTCCTTCAGATGTTGCAAATAAACGTTGATTGGTTAAGCGATTATTGCTTACCGTTACCAGTGCTTTAATCTGATAATTACCCTCTGGAAGACCAGAAATTTCCTGGAAACATTCCACATCACCTATAGTGCTGTTCCATAAACCATTGATATATGATCCATCCTTAGTCTGATCCCCATCTGTGTTTGGACCTATCCATGCATATCCTGCAGTACCTGTCCATGTCCATCCTGATCCATTTCCGGTTTCGAAACTGGGATTGGTAATTAAGTTGGTATAACTTGTTTGAGCAAACAGACTGACTACAAATGAAAGCATAAACAGCGTCAGACAAACATTTCTTTTAATCATATTTAGTTAGTTTAATTGATAATCAAACTTATTTTAATCTTGCTAATTATTTTTGTATTTTTTCTACATTTATTAACACTTATTGTTCAATTACAATTTTAAACAGAAAGAGCTTAACTGTTTTGCTAAGCTCTTTAGGAATATGATTAAAAATAGTTCACATATTAATTTAAAGTAAATCTAACTGGAACCGTAAAACTAGTCTTAACGGATTTACCCCTTTGTTTACCCGGAGACCATTTGGGCATTAATTTAATGATTCGCATAGCCTCTTCATCCAGTTCTTTACTAACACTTCTTAGTACTTTAACATCAGTTACAGATCCATCCACATCAATGGTAAAACTAACATAAACGGTTCCACTTATACCATTTTCGGCCGCACTCTCAGGAAATTGAATATTGCTGGTGATAAAATTATTCAGAGCAGCTTCCCCACCTGGAAATTCAGGCATCTTTTCAATAATTTGAAATACAGGAACAGAAAAATCTTCAGAACTCTCTGTATCATAAAACTCTAATTCCTCATCTAATTCACAATCATTTAAAACAACCAGATTGCTTGCAACAGCAAAGTTACTAACTCGATCGGGTAATGGAAGAGGTTGTCTAATTGTAATCTGACTTTCTCCTTCAATGGATTGAACCTCATCAACGGCTATGAATGATGTGTATTCAGTTAATAGATTATATTTCTTTCCAAGCGAAATAAGCTCCTCTTTTAATTTATCGTCGTAGTTCAATTTATTATAATCCGACAAATAGCGAATCTTCTCTCTTGCCCACAAATACTTTAAAGAGGTATTATCAGCATTACTACTTTTCTCAAATTTTAATATTCCTTTAAATTCCCTTTTTCCCGTTTTACCATTGATAACTAGTTTGCCAGCTGCTTCTCCTTTATATTTACCACAAATTACCAAGGGTCGTTCAGCAAATAAATCAGGCATCTTCTCAGGAATTAAATCATAAGTATTAATTCCCTCAAAATGATATTTAATATCAGTGAGAACAGGTTGAGAAACATAGTTAATGAAACGATCTGCAGCCAATTCCGCCTCTTCTTTATTAATTGCTATAAAAGGCTCACCACATCCTACATGAGCTATTCCTTCAATAATATAACGATTTACACTTGTACCTATTCCAAAGGCAAAGAAATTGGATTGATCAAGGTTAGCTTCAATAAATTTGAATGTTTCTTTCTCAACATTCACATAACCATCTGTAAAAATCAGAAAAGAGCGTGAATAACCTTCATTAGAATTTAATCCCATTGCTTCTTCCAGTGCATGAAGTAGCTCTGTGCCACCTCCACCATTTTTCTGATCCAAAAAAGTTAATGCCTGAACAACATTTTCTTTTGTTGCCAAAACCGATTCCTTTGAATAAACCTCAGATCCACCCGCAAAATAAACGATATTAAACAAGTCTGTTTCCTTAAGCTGAATGAGCAGTTTTTTTATCAACGATTTTGAAACATCAAGTGGAAAACCATTCATAGAACCCGAAACATCAACAATAAAAATATACTCTCTGGGGGTTAACTCTGTTGGTAACACCCGTTGAGGAGGTTGCATAATTGCCAGAAAATAATTTTCTCCCTTAGGATCTTCATAGAGCATTATGCCTGATTCAATTGTTTTACCTGCTAAACGATATTGCATTATAAAGTCTCTGTTTCCACCTTTTAAGTCCAACATGTTCAAGGTTGCTGTAGATGGATCTTTAAAAACTATCTTATTTTTATGCGTCTCACACTTTATATCTTTAATTGAAATACCTGCATTAAGAGTTATCTTCAAATTTAGATCTGACACAGGTAAAACACCTGATTTCAGGTAAGGATTAGCAACCCAATTATCTGATTTGTCTGATTTATTTAAATCATTAGCATATCGGGGACCAACAACAGTTGGATAAACAAACTCATAAACTCCACCTTCTGGCGCAAGTAATTCAGTATAATTCAATTCTACTTCAACCTTTGCTCCCGGGTATATATTCGCTATTTTCATCCGGAATACATTGGGTGTTTCCTCCTGCAGAAGAGAAGCTATTCTACCCTCTTTGCGAGCCTTCTTATACATATCACTTGCTTTACTTTTTTCTTCCACAATAGCATTGATCACCCTATCATTCACTTTCATCTTCATTTCATAAACAGAAGCCTTTGTTGAGGCCGGAAAAACGTAAATAGCTTCTAGTGTATTTTCCCCATTATTACTGTATTCCTGATGCACCTTAACATTTGCTATGACACCAGTGATATCAACATCAACAGTAGTTGATTTTAATGGCAGCTGATCTGTTTCTTTATCTTCTGATAACACAATGAAATAAGGCGATGATGTTTTGTCAACCGGTGCAACCTGAGCATTGATCCGGCAGAAGGAACCTGCTATTATTTGAAACAGGAATAAATATATGAGCCTGTGATTAATCTTTAGTTTCATCTCTTCAGTTTTAAGTTGAACATATCAACCTAAAACCAACTCATATGCCAGAAACTAACCTGATAAAACCTACATTCTTATAAACATCACTAACCAACAGATAATATGATACTTATAAACAATATGAGCTGAATATCTTAAAAATTGCACTAACACTTTTGAGTTAAAACATTAAAGATAATTGCGCCCTTTGGGGCGCTATTGACAGGTAAAACGTTAAATAGAAACTAAGTTCTGAATAACAAACACCAAAATGAATTGTATTTAAATTGATTTCTCTCTAACAGTGCTATCAATTATACTTTTCCACAACTCAACTATCTTTTCAAAAAACTGAAAATCAGAATAAAAGTGATTATGAGCATATCCAGCAAGGCAGTTTTTGTATTGCAAACCACAATTCCAGCTTTGTTGTTTCTCACTTTTATTTAATTCATATTTTTTCAGATAATTAGCTTCCTGTATATTTTCAATTAAATCTGAGTGATGAAATTCGTGGCATCGTGTGGTACTACCTTCATATTTTAAATCAGCGTAACCAAATCGTTGTAAGCGTTTTGTCATTTGAACCGATGTATTATAGACACCCACCATTTCATTTTCAGAACCATCTAATGCTATGATCTTTTCAGTTAGATACATAAGTCCACCACACTCGGCATAAACGGGCAAGCCCTCTTCAACCTTATCCTTAATCAGGAGCATTAGCTTTCTATTCGCAGACAGCTGTTGGGCAAAAACCTCAGGATATCCACCACCTATATATAATGCATTACATTCAGCTGGTAATGATTCATCATACAGAGGACTGAAAAAGGATAGCTTTGCTCCCAACTCTTTTAACAATTCCAGATTATCCTGATAATAAAAGCGAAAAGCCTTGTCGTATGCAACACCCAGATGTAAATCAGAGAGGTCAATTTTGGGCAATGAAAAGTGAACATTTTTGTTAAATTCAAACTCTGAAATTGCTGATAAAGCTTCTAAATCAATAGTAGTTTCCAGAACATCTGTTAATTGTTGCACTTTACTTTGTAAATCCTCAACTTCTTCGGCTTGAACCAATCCCAAATGACGACTCTCAAGCGAAAAATCTTTATTGGAAGGAACATATCCCACACATTTTACTCCACATTCTTGCTCAATTATTCCTTTAAGAAAAGTATAGTATTCTTTACTCGAACAATGATTTAAAATCACTCCCTTAACATTAGATTGGATCCTGTAATTTTTAAAACCACTTACAATTGCACCAACAGACTGGTATAATCCTTTACAACTAACAACCAAAACTACCGGTAAATTCAATCGTTGACTCAATTCATATGTACTTCCTTTCAAATCAACACCCAAACCATCATACATCCCCATAACACCTTCAACCACGGCTATATCCTTACCTTCAGAGTGTTTCTCAAACAAATGATTAACAACATTATCAGGAAGTAAAAAGGTATCCAGATTATAGGAAGGCGTTTCGAGTATTTTCCGATGAAATAAAGGATCGATATAATCGGGCCCGGTTTTAAATGGGGCTACCTTATAACCCTTGACTTTAAGCAACGACATTAATCCAATTGAAACAGTCGTTTTTCCACATCCGCTATTAGTACCTGCAACAATAAATCCTTTCATTTTTAGCTATAAAATTTTGATGTTTATTAATTCAAGCTTACTTCCACTAATACACTTATTAATGAAAAAAGAAAATGAAGTCACAGATGGTTCATTTTGCTTTTATTCCCGAAAGCTTTAAGTAATGGCAGGTCTTCCGGCTTGTCCTGTTACTGAAGCCTTCCCGTTGTGCACAGCAAAACAGTGGCAATGGTTTTCGATAACAATTAACGGACTTACGGCTGCGGGTACAGCTCCGGATTATTCTTGATTGAAGCACCGGATTCCCATATTAAGGCTTCCTCTGAAAGAGAAAATCCACCAAAACGCCCCGAAAATACAAATTTAATTGCGAAAAGAATAACAGAGTCAATCAGTGAACAGGTTTCACTCGAAAGAAAAAAATCCGCGAAGTCTGTAAAACAAATCATCGCGGATCAAACTTAAAATTACGGATTGGTTATTTTTATTTGTTCACCCTTTTGCCAGTCTTTGTGTTCTTTGGTGTAATATAAATAAGCACAACTTGCCGGAGCGGTATACGTACCAGCCACCTCGGCTTTTAAATCCAGATTAATTGTTTTAACAACAGATGATGGCATTTCGCGGTAATACAAAACAAGGTAGTTCTGATGTATTTCGTAATAATCGAATACATTCTCTTCCTGCATTTTTTTCAGTTGCCAGGGCTGAACAGATAATCCTGATGGAATACCCACCATAGCAATTGTCATGGGTAAGCCCGATCTGGTTTTGTTCTTCAGTTGAGCCGACAAACGAACCAGATCATTTATCTGACATTCCGATTTCATCAGGTTAGTTTTCAACTGAACCTTGCATTTTTCTGATGAAACAGGCACCGTTTGCATCCATTGAGCATTAGCCGTAAACGAGAGTGGATTCCTGACTCCTTTAAACTCCAGATTAAATGTTTGCACTCCTGATGACAGATACTGTTCAAGACTATCCAGAACAATTAATTTGTCCTCAGCACTAATTTTGCGGGTCAGTACCTCCTTATTATTTATCTTGAGCACTAAAGATCCGTTCTCAGGCATCTTATTTACAATGCTTGCATACTGCGTAATGGCTTTCAAGGAAAGCACTGTTGCCTGTGTGGATCCAAAACCTCCAAAACTACGAGCTCCCAAAATATAGTCCATTAACGTAAGTAACTCCACAAAATGCTCATCACCGTTTTTCATCAATGCCATAGCCGAAAGAGCTGCCGTTTCAACCTGAAGTGATTTACCCCAGGATCGAACAATTGAATGACTGGATTTTAAATCTTCGACTCTTCCTTTTTGAAGCTTCTTGATGATATAATCAATTAGTTGCGCTGCTTTTACCTGATCTTTTCTATTCAGACAAGCATTTGCCATCAAGGCCATACGGTATGCATCTTTGCTTCTCATAGCCTCTTCAAAAGACTTGGTAAACTCAGCTTCATAATCATTAAACGGAAGACCTACCTCAGAAAAAGCATAAACCATATATGCATTGGTTACCTCATCAGAAGCTCCTGAAAAGCCATATTTTCCTTTATTGGTATCAAAACCTCCTTTACCATTTTTTCTACTTAACAGCCATTCAATGGTTCGTTTCAATATTGCTTCATCCACACCATTGTATACCTGCTTCATATCGTAAAATTCCATCAACCCAAAAGCTGTTAAGCCTTCGTGTGGAGGTGTTTTTCCAAACCACTCAAAACCGTTCTCCTTTGTTTCATAACCTGCCAGTTTTTTATAACCTTCATCAATATATTTTAAGGTTTTAGTTCGCAGGTCAGCATCAACATTACTTGTTTCTTCAAGGTATTTTAAAATCAATACATTTGGATAGGTGGAAGCACTTACCTGTTCAAAACATCCATGGGGCTGACGAATAACCGATTCAATTCCATCCATCACTTCGGCTAAAACATTATTATAAACCGAAATGCTCATATGTTCACTCTTATCTACAGCTGAGGATAAATCAAAACTGAATTCTGTTTGGACAGCTCTGGATGAGTAAGACATCTCAGCAGGAAAACCTTTGCTTACAATGTTGGTTTCAGCCACTAGTTCTGTTTGATATTGCTCATTACCAAAGCTGAAGCTCAAACTATCGTTACCTGTTTTGGGTCCCACATAAAACTTTAAAATCACTTCTTTAAAAGACTCTGAATCAACTTCCACAATAGATATTGGCTGATCCTTAATATTCCATGATTGCGGATAATCAACTTTTAATTCCCCTTCAATACTGTTTTCTGTATTATTGGTTATCAAAACAGCCACTTCTACTTCATCCTCAAACGTTACATATGGAGGTACTTTTGCTTCCATTTGCAGAGGCTTTTGAACGGAATAAAAACCTTCTGTCCGCCCAATCAAACCATTATTACCAATTCCTTCCACGGTGGCTCTGAAAGTGGTCACTTCATCAGTATTCACAAACTCAACTTCAGCATTGCCATTTTCATCAGTTGTTATCGACGGATTCCAATATACAGTCTCGCGCTTGTCAAATTCCTTTGGGTCTTCATTACCATAACGAGGAACATAAAACTCTTTCACTTTTTCAAAACGATAGCCACCTGATACAAAGTTCTGAGCCATTTTTCGTGAATATTTTCGTTGCCTGTAATAATGACCGTAATTACCTTTTTTGGTATTTATAAAAATAACCCCATTTGCCCCCCTGCAACCATAAATAGCAGATGCAGAAGCACTTTTTAAGACTTCGATTCTATCTATTTCATTAGAATTAATATTATTCACATCAGTTACAGGAATTCCATCAACCACATACAGAGGAGTATTATTTGCAGATACAGAAGACACACCTCTGATCATTACTGAAGAATTAGCCCCGGGAGCACCTGAGCCATTGATGACCTGTACCCCGGCAACCTGCCCTTGTAAAGCATAGTTTACGTCTGAACTTACTCTGTTTAAATCTTCTGCCTTTACATACATAACTGCCCCGGTTACACTTGAAGCCCTTTGAGTACCATAGCCAATAGTCACAACCTCATCCAGAGCAACAGCATCTTCCTCCATCGACCACGCAGCAGAGACACGTTTTTGATTGGATGCTGAAACAATAACCTCTGAGTCTTCAATAATCTCGTCTTCCATGGCCATGGAGTTATTAACATTGCGAGTTTCTGCAATCAATGCATTAACTTGTGCTGTTCCAAAGATGGTTGGAGAAACCGCAGAACGATTCGCTACATTATTAACTGACTGACTGATATTTATATTGACGTATTTATTCTTTCGATCTAAAGATTTAGCAAAAATCTGCAGGTAATTATAATTATCAAGACCTGATACTGAGAATCGTCCCCCTTCGTTGGTTATGATTTTTGAGTATTTCTTGTTCTCATTATCAATCACTATTACCCTTGACTTGACACCCTGACCATATGAGTTTATGATTCTTCCTGATACCCGATCATAACGTTCAGCTTCAGTCAATCTTTTCTTTTCCAATTCCAGGATATCCTTCCACACAAACCTTCTCCAGCCTTGTGTAAGCAACAAATAATCCATCGCTTCAGATGCCTTTTCTTTTTCTGGATTAAAGTAAAAAGAAGGTTCATAAATCTCTCCTCTCACTTCGGACGACAACAATAAATACGACAAGATATTATCCTGTTTATCATCAGCAAAAGTCACAATCTTATCATCCACTACAGCCAGTGAAAAATTACCTTCTACAGGTTCGCCTTTTTTATCCCTTACTTTTAGGGACATCTTTACTTTTTCACGCGGAGCATACGTTGTTTTATCAGTAGTTATATCAATACTGAGTTTGTTTTCAGGAAATACATAAAAGAGTCGCTCTGCCAAAGGTCTTTCAAAATCATCAAAAACAGTTATTTGTGCCACACCTGAAAGCTGATTCTTATCAAGCCTGATGTTTTCGGTGATCTTACCTTTTTTAAGCATTCTGCTTTGGGTATACAAAATTTCACTTCTGGCCTGTACCACTATGTGTACTTTTTCCTCTACATTAGAGTAAATCGAAAATTTATAATCATCACCTTCTCTTCTATCCAAATGAAGCACAAATCCTTCAGCATTTGGTTTGGGAAGATAATACGTTTTGCGTATGCCAGCAGGTTTTAAAACAATAGCCCTGTAAGTTTCATTTGAATCAGGAACAAAATCAAATGCACCCATACCCTGATGAAAACTTGCGAATGTTTTAATCAACCTGTCTTTACTATCTCTTATCTCACCTTCAACATCGGCCGGTTTTCCAAACTCATTCAGGGCTTTAAAGGCCATATGGCATGGCAACATTTCAACAGCATCTCCTCCCTCAGGAAAAAATTGTAAATCAATTACATTTAATACAATCGGTATAGATCGAGATATAGATTCATTACGACCTTTGTATGAAAAAACAACATTTAAAACTCCATCTGATGAATTTAGCTTATCAGGGAGAATAAACTGAATGCTTGCATTCCCTTCTTCATTGGTAAAGGCAATATCCTTTTTAAACTCTGTTCCTTTTAGCATCACAGAAAAACTCAATTGCCTGTTTGCAACAGGTTGATTTTGTAAATCACGAATATTGATGCTGGCAGATACCGTGTCTCCGGCTCCATACGCTTCTTTTTCAAAATCAAGAACCGATAATAAATTAGGCTTGATGATGTTCTGAACCTGTAACTTCTTTTCAAAAACCAACTTCTCGCCAAAATTCTGCATCCAACGAGTATAAGCTTTCAATTGATAGATTCCACCCGGGGCATTTTCAGGCAGAAATAAATGAGCCTTGCTTTGCCCATTTTTTACCATAAACTTCTTACGTTGCGAAACAGATCCTTTAGGATCGATTAGTTCGATATAAAGAACAGTACTGATGTCTGATGCCTCGTATGTAATACCATCGACCAGATAACCAGAAATCCAGATATCATCGCCGGGTTTATAAAATGTTTTATCGGTATGCAGATAAGTCTTCTCAACAGGATAGTACAGATTATATTCTACCAGACGCTTCTTTAAAAAACCAATAAACAATTCATCAATACCAGTAAACGAAAATAATCCGGTAAGAAGCGGCAAAACTATAATAGGAGACAAATATTTATATGCTTTCATATTATGCAGGTTTAGGTAAGTTGTTAAAATGTTACTTGTAGCGTTAATCCATAGCGTCTGATTTGCGGACTGTTGAAATAATCGAGTCCCATGGTATTGCTGTGTCCCCAAAGGGTATTGGAAGCCAGATTACCCTTATATCGGGATAAAGTAACCAGGTTATTGGCAACAGCTGTTATTGAAAGATTTTCCAATCCCCAACGCTTAACAGTGTTAACATTGAAGTTGTAAGTGAAATACAATTCCTTTAAAACCAATCGTGAACCATCCTGAATGTAATCTTCAGCAACGCCACTAACAACATATCTTACCCATCGGTTATTTTCAACTGATCCATTATCGGGAGCAAACGAAACCAGTTTATTATTTACCTCTCCATTCTGATTAACTCCATCAAAAATATAGTTCCTAACCTCCCGTTCATCTGCCGTTTTTTGTGATACCCCGTAATAATCCAATGTAGCCTGTGTTCCATTCCATACATCACCCCCAACAACAGCATCCAGAGTAAAGCCAAATTCCATTCCATTTAAAGAAAACTCATTGGACAACCCGGTGAAAAAATCAGGGTTGGGATCACCAAGTACCGAAGGAGAAACATCAACCAAAGGAAATCCATCATTTCCTACCACTTTCTTACCTTCCGAATTTCTCAGCCAACTACTTCCCATTATTACACCCGGATTTTGATCCTGAACGAATGTCGTATGAACATCAGCAAAACCGGCCAGTGCAACTGGTGCCTCGTAATTACTTTTTGATACTTTTGATTTGATCTGTGACATGGTTAAACTCACATCCCATTTAAAAGAATTATCCAATAAGCGAGCAGATAAGGTTTCTTCCAAGCCATTAACCTTAATATCCCCTAAATTTTCAAAAACCAATTCGTCATTATTTATAACAGGAAAAATACTGTTGCGACGACGATTCCAATAAAAAGAGGTAGTTGACTGAAGAGCTCCATTTATGAAGCTTGATGTAATACTAAAATCAAGTTTCGAAACAATCTCGGGTTGAATTGTACTGTACACATTGATCTCCTGATTTTCGAAATAACGATTAAAGTCAGCTACATTATATGCAAGTGAATTATTCAAACCAGACTTGTAATCAAGAATATACTCGTTTACCTGGGTTATATAATCAAGTTTCAGTTTAAAACTTTGAAAAACATTTTGTGTATCCCAATAAAAGGTATTATCAAACCAAATGAAAGGAGAAAATGATACGCCAAAATTAGGTCTGTAACATACTTTGTCACTTGTTGAAGAAGCATAAATATTAAGACCAGCTTTAGCCACCAAAATATCATCGTAGTTCCGTGAATATTGTAATGTTGGATTGGCCGTAAAGATGTTCCTAACCTTTTTATTATCCACAAATTCAAAATTACTTCCGGCAAGTCCTCTGCTATAATTATAGAACTCTGCTCTTATGGGAACATTAAATCGAAACTGATATCCAAATAAATAATTCTCGACAAATGCACCAGCAAAATAATTAACAGTTTTATCGTTTCGATTACTATTAATTCCTCCTAAGTTTCCTACAGATCCTTCTGGAAATTTTAACTCTCGTCGATTCTCAGAATATTGACCGGAAAAGTCTGCATGTATATGCCCCATTGACCAGTTTTCCTCAAAATTGACATTATACAACAACGACTGATGTTCATTTCTGTCCACACCCTTCTGTACAAACAAATAAGGGTTATCAAAGTGTGCAGGAGACGCACTTCGTATTGAACCATCCGGATGATAAATTACTGACTGATCTCTTTGTGCATCCTTAGCTGACAAACCAAAACTATTATCAAAGGAAACCGGAGTAAGATAAGTTGCTGAAAGAATTCGTGATTTCATTATACCATCGCGAAAATTATCTTTTGAAGTCTGATAAACTACATTAGCTTTTATCCGATCATCCCAATCCAGCTTTATATTAAAACGATGACTTTGGATATCCTCACCCGGTAGAACTCCTGAGTTCAATAAATATCGGTAACCAAAATCCATATGTGCTGATCCCAATGTATGGTATGATACAATATCATACGAATTAGTAAAACCAGTTTTGAAAATATTGGTCGGATCATAAGCAATTGATGAATCTCCATTACCTTCACCTTTAGCAACCAACGAACCTTTGATGTCATCTGAAGTGGCAACTCCATCATATTCAAGATTTACCAGTGGAGGTCCCCATGAGAACATCTCTCCTGTCGAAGGACCCTGATAAGATAGCATACCATTCAATGGTCTTCCTTGTCCATACTTTGATTGAAGTTCAGGTAAGCGGGCAACTCTGTCAAATGCAAAATTTGATTTCACCACTATTTTTCCCAAACGATAATTTTTTTCACTATACAGATTGCTATATCGCTTTATCTGGCGTTCAATGCGGCTTGAACTAATTTCTAAAGCAGTCGTGTTAATACGGTCGTAACTTTCAATAATTGCTGAATCTGACAGATATTCGCGATAGAATTTATATCTGTCTGCAACTTTTGCTGAATCATTTAAAGCCTTCCTCTCTTCTTCTCGCACAAACCGGGTATCTTCTTTTATGTGATTAAAGGGAATAATCATTCTGCTTCCAACAGGATTCAAACCTGTTCGGGTAACAATGGCCTTCTTTGTTTTCATACCAATAAAACTGAAAACAAGAGTTGAGCCCAGTGGCACTTCAATCTGATAGTTTCCTTCTACATCAGTTATGGTTCCTTCGGTTGTACCTTCAATAGTAACAGATAAACCAGGAATGGCTTCACCTTCACTATCAGTCATCGTTCCGGTTACTAATATATTTTCCTTTTGAGCGTAGATGATCGCAATGGATATTATCAAATAAAGAAGAATAACTACTAAACGTTTGATTTGGATTAGTTGCATATGCATCTGGTTTTAGATTAGATTCTTTATCGTTTACAGAAAGGATGCAGGCATCTTTTAAATTCCATAAAAACTTTATAAAAAAATCACACCCTTATTGTTACAAACACATCCTACGTAAACACATAATACTGTATTTCAACCAGATAATAACTTCTAAAAAATTGATATTTATTGGTATTCAATCCGATTGATGATTGAAATAACCCAACTATGTTAGTATTCTGTTTCACTCATAATTAAATATCAATAACCAAATCTTATCTGAAAGAAGATTAGTCCTTAGCTCCTGTTAGAATCAAGTTATTAGTCTGATCAATACTTAATCTAACATTTGTGAATAATTTAATATTTTATAAAACTATACCAACATTTATTTTTATAAAACGTTTTAAATATTGAATTTAGTGAATGTAAATTCGAAGGGGAAAATATTCTGAAATGAATCTACTTAGGCAAAAAAAAATAAGAACAAATCTTGCAATTGTTATCGGTACACTGGTACTCTTAACAATCATTGTTTTGGGCTGGATTCATTATTATTCGGTTAGTCGTGCTTTAATGAAAGATGTATATGAAAAGCAACTGACCACAACTCTCCGTGCTTATCAAAGCTCGCTGGAAGCACTACTTGAAAGAGCCATTGAAACGTCAGAGATATTAGCTGATGATCCAATATTACTGGAATGGTTTGAAATGAACCATGAAGATGAAAATCTAAAGAAACTGGCTCTTGAAAGACTCGATAAACTAAATAAACAATTTGGGTATCCAACTGTATTTGCAGTTAGTAGAAAAACCCATGAATACTGGAGAGAAAACTATCATTTGTTAGATGTTGTTGCTGAAAATGACCCGGATGATTCATGGTTTTTTGAATCTATTAAAAGCAAACAAAAAAGTGCTTTAAATTTTGATTATAATAATGAATTAGAAGAGACTATTTTATTTGTTAATGTTTTAATGGGTGATGTGAATGATCCCATTGGTGTAGCCGGTGTTGGTATTGATCCTACCTTACTGGTTCATCATTTTAAAAGTCACAAATCTTCTGACTCAGCTATTTTATGGTTAATCGATAACAAGGGTAAAATCATAATGTCAGAGAAAACAGAGGAAATAAACCAACCTCTAAGAAGTTTTATTGAAACTGAAACCGTCGACAGTATCCTTTTGAGCAAAGGTGAATCCTATGTTCAGCATTTGAAAATGAACAAGACAAATTACGAAATTGCTTCAATGAGCGTTGGTGAAACAAAATATCGTGTTGTACTCTTAATCCCTCAAAAAGATCTTCTTTCAGTTTTAAACGTAATCCGTTCAAATACAGTTTGGCTTAGTATCATTATGCTCTTGCTCACGCTGGGAGTTATCTCAATTGTTTCTAATCGAATAACAACTCCTATCATCAGGCTTACCAACCTTTCGAATAAACTCTGGCAGAATCATTTAAACGTCACTATCGACAAAGATTTGGTGAACAGACAAGATGAAATAGGCCATTTAGCGCAAAGCTTTGAAAACATGCAAAGTCAATTAACTGAAGTAATTACACATTTGAATAAAGCTAACAGGAATTTAAAGATTGAGCAACAGCAGTTGAAACAAATAAATCAACAACTTGAGGTAGCACTTGATAAGGCGTCAGAAAGTGAACGACTGACTAAATCATTCCTGGCTAATATTAGTCACGAAATCAGAACTCCTATGAATAGTATAATGGGATTTGCCCAGTTGCTTGAAGTAGAAGATCTGGGAGAATCTTTATTAAATACCTATTCTAATATCATTGTAAGAAACAGTCAACAATTACTATCTATTTTAAATAACCTCATAGAAGTTTCTAAGTTGGATTCCGGCATGACGAAACCAAAAAAAGAAGCTGTATCCGCTGTAAATGTTGTATCTGAGATATATGATTTGTTTTCCTATGCTTCCAGTGATAAAATTACGATAATCAATGAAGCCCATGAACTCAATCCTGACATCGTTTTTGATAGTGATGAGCTGATGATTCGCCAGGTTTTAAATAATCTTCTTTCCAATGCAATTAAATACACTCCTTCTGGTATTATTAAAATAGGGTGTAAAAGAGAAGACCATCAAATAATATTTTATGTATCCGATACCGGTGTGGGAATAAATTTAAATGACACTAAATTCATTTTCGAACCATTCTGGCAAGTTGATCAAAATTCAAGTATCAATGAAGGTGCCGGACTTGGATTAGCTATTTCGAAAAAAATATCAGATATTCTAAATGGTAGAATCTGGGTAGAAAGTAATTCAGGAGAAGGATCCATATTTTACTTTTCCCTCCCGATCTATCCTACTCCTTTAAACTAAAACCATCATCGATCATGCGATTACTGTATTGTTGAAGAAACCCCTTACACTCATTTTCGATACTTGTTACCTGAACCTGCTCAACAATATTCTTAGTCATCATACGATCGCTTGAAATATCATAAACAGCTTTAAGCTGATTACCATCAAATTGAAGAATGGTATCGTTCTTCAAATACTGATAATTACCTGAACGGTATCCAATGACAAAGCGATCATCACTGGCATCAAAAATGTTATTTCCGAATGAAACAAATGGCTTATCGTAATGAATATAGCCCAGAACAGAAGGTAAAATATCTATTTGCTGCGCTACGTTTTTATCCAAGCCTTTTAACAGACTATCGCCAGGAGCATAAAATAACATGGGGATAGAATAACTATCAATATTGTTTTTTGATGATTCAAAAGCAGAAGCCGAACTATGATCAGCAGTGATCACAAATAAAGTATTTGTATACCATTCCATTGTTTTGGCCCTTTCAAAGAATTTACGCAAAGCCATATCTGTATATCCCACACACTGATGAACAGGTAATTCTCCCTTTGGGAAAGCTCCTTCATATTGTTCGGGCAATTTAAACGGATGGTGCGATGATAAAGAGAATAATGTGGTAAAAAATGGTTCATGCATTTTATCCATTTCATTGGCAAAAAACTGAAAAAATGGTTCATCCCAAATGCCCCACATTCCATCGTAATCATCATCATTACCATATTCTGTTTTACCAACATACCTGTCGAAACCAGCCATTTTTGCAAAAGCGTCAAATCCCATCGAACCATTGGCGGCACCATGAAAAAACGCACTGGTATATCCATCTTTTTTTAATAAAGTTGGAAGACCATTGATACTGTTGGTTGAGTACTCAGAAACAATATAAGGTAGTTCTAACGATGGAACCGATGCAATAATCGAAGGCAAAGCATCAATAGACTTAAATCCGTTGGCATAAGCATGCTCAATACAATAAGATTCATTAATGAGAGAATCAAGAAAAGGAGTATAACCTTTATAATTTCCATTATCCAGGTTTTTATTCAATGCTCCCACATATTCACGATTATAACTCTCAAGAATGATAATCACAATATTCTTTTTATCTTCTTTTTGAGAATCAACATTAAATTGAATTTCAGGACTGTAAAGAGATAATAATTTATCCTGATCAAAATAATTACGACGCTCAATACCCTTTTTCCCCCATGTTCTGATCACACAGAATGGAGTGTTCAAAACCAGGTTCATCTGCTCGGCACTCTCAACATACTTACCGGCATTATTCATGGTCATGGGACGTGTTGAATGACGATATCCACCTCTGATTGCAACAACACTAAAACCGGTAAATAATACAAGTGCAACCACTGCGGTTGGATAAACAAGCCACTTTCGTCTGAAAGTAACCGGACGTGGTTTGATTCTTGAATATAACTTTGATAAAAGCCATATGGTTAATCCAAACAAAACAGCAATATACCAGTAATCAATAAAAAACTGAACCCATAAACGTCCAAGATTATCCTCGTTTTTGATAATATCAAAAACATTATAAGTTGTACGCTTAAGTATAAACCTGTAATAGATGATATCCACACTGTTAAGAGCAATCCCAATGCTGTTAACAAGCATAAATAACCACTTAAGGAATACCTGATAGACTTTGCCAAATCTGAATGGTAACGGTAAAAGATATAGAATGACGTAAATACCATTTAAGTAAAGTAAGGCAGCGAGATCAAATACCATTCCCCCTTTCATAATTTCAATAAAACCCGAAAATGAAACAGCCGGAAAATAATCTGCATTCATTGACCAAAAAATAATCCGGAAACCTGAGTAGATCAGCATTAAATACAGGAATCGATACAGCAATACAAAGTATTCGTTGCGTTCAATAGTTTTATTTAGAAATGGTATCTTATTTTTCATCTAATAGTCTTACGATTCGGGTTGTAATTTCATTACCAACCACAGTCAAAACAATGGACAAAACTACTAAGTTTAGATTTATTTAAAATACACTTAATGTTAAATGATGCATTTTTCTGTACAAAGCCACATATCTGTGGATGTATAGTAGATTATTAAGTCTGAATTCTAAAAAACTGCAAAACAACCTTTGCTTTTTGATGTTCTATATCAAAATGAAGAAATATGAAATCAAATACATTTCTTTTGTTACTACTTATTCTGGTATCTTCCTGTTCTTCAAATGAAGATCTGCCAACTGTTAAAGATGTTGATTTAACCAAATACCAGGGAACATGGTATGAAATTGCCCGATTACCCAATCGATTTGAAAAGGGATTAAAATGTGTTACAGCCAATTACACCCCAGATGAGGATGGTACCATAAAGGTTATAAACAAAGGCATTAATACCGAAGATCAATCAAAGAGTGAAACGGCAATAGGAAAAGCAAAAGTTCCTGATGCTCAATTTCCAGGTCAAATAAAAGTAAGTTTTTTTGGTCCTTTTTATGGTGACTATTACATAATTGATTTAGATGAAAATTACCACTATGCTTTAGTTGGTGATCCATCAAGAAAATATCTTTGGATCCTTTCACGAACTCCTAAAATTGACAATGAAATTTATAATAGCTTGATTACAAAGGCCGAAAAACTAGGATTCAACGTTAGTGAATTACATCTGACCAAACAGGATTGCAATTAATAGCGACCAATTTACAGATCTCTATCTTGCTGAAGAAGTCGTTTTGAATCCTGACCCGAACCAATAAGTATTGACAACCATCTGGTATTTTCGCTTTGCTCCAAAAAGATCTTAAGAGTAATTGTCAATGGGACAGATAAAAACATTCCAACCGGGCCAAATACAAAGCCCCAAATAATCAATGACATAAAAACAACCAAAGTTGACAATCCCAAACCTTTCCCCATAACCCTTGGTTCAACCACATTTCCCATTACAGTATTCACCAATAAGTAGCCTACAGCTGTCCATATCATTCCTCCTATACCTAATTGTACCAATGCTAAAAGTATGGTTGGAACAGCTGCAATAATAGAACCAATGCTGGGTATGTAGTTTAGTAAAAATGCTATCACTCCCCATAAAATGGCATAATCAACCCCAAATAACCACAACCAAAACCATATAAATAAGCCTGTTAAAATACTAACAATGGTTTTTATTGATAAATAATGACGAATACTATTACCAATCTCATTTAAATGATTGAGTGAGGTTCCATAATGCCGTTGCACTACAGTAGCTTTATTAATGAATGATTTGGCTTCAATTAAGATAAAGATGGTGATGAGCATGATGATAAAAGAATCAGACATAATACGACCGATCTCACCAACTGCACCTGTGGTAAAGCTAATTAACTTACCCGGATCAATTAAATCTATTAATTGTGTTGAGTCAATATCGGCACCAATGGCATTCAGACTATCAATAAAGGCTGTAAAAATATCCCGCAGATTCTCTTCATACTTAGGAACATCCTTCATAAAATTATTCAACGACCTTCCGATTATACCTCCTAACAGTGTCATTATAAGAGCAACGGCCAGCAAAACAATAAAAATAGCCAGACCAAATGGTACTTTTCTTTTTTCAAGCCAACTAATTGGCTGCATACAAATGACACTAATAAAAACCGCTAATATGAAGGGTAAAACAACCGATTTTGCAGCCATTATTCCGGCTATAATTATGAACACAGCAGCAATAATAACGAAAGGGGAGGTTTTGGTAGCTTTCATAAATAATTCTGTAATTAATAAAACGCAATATAGATAAATATTGCGTCAATTCTCAGTGAGTATTACCGATTATACTTTAATAACAATTTTCCCTATAAATGAACCCTCAGAGAAATACCTCATTGCAATGGCTGTCTCACTTAATGAAAACACTTTATCAATCCTTGGTTTGATCTGTCCCTGCAAATACATTTCATTAATTTCAGCAAGTTGACTGGTATTCATTGCATATGCCAGTATAACCACCTTTTTACCTTTAGACTTGGGCAATAATAAACTTAACAATGACAAAGAGATTATCTTTCCAACTTTTCCTCCAACAGCAACATAAGCTCCATTGGCATTCAATTTCTTACGTACTTTAAAAAAAGAACGTGTTGCAACAAAATCTATGATCAAATCATACTTATCATACCCAGATGTAAAATCAGTTTTTTTGAAGTCTAAAACCTGATCAGCTCCTAAATCAATCATGGCCTGACTCTTTTCTCCTGCATCAACTGCAGTTACATAGGCTCCCATTGCCTTTGCCATTTGAATGGCATATGTACCGGCTCCACCTCCAGCTCCATTAATCAATATACTTTGCCCCGGCCGAATGGCTCCATTGCAATTTAATGCCTGATAAGCTAACAAACCGGCTTCAGGGATTGCGGCTGCCTCATCCATTGACATGTTAGCCGGAATTCGAATCACTTTGTTTTGTGGTAACGTAATAAATTCGGCAAATGCACCATAACCACCATCGGGATCGGCACCATAAACCATCTCACCTGTTTTAAATTCAGTAACCTTCTCTCCAACACCTTCAACTAAACCTGCAATGTCTGTTCCTATAATCGGGTATTTTGGTTTAGGAAAACCAAATATCAAACGATAAATCTTAGGTCGGCCTGTTAACATATCCCAATCTCTCGAATTGATGGAAGCTGACTTTACTCTAATCATCACTTCATCCTCTTTGGGAGTAGGTAGCATTAACTCTTTCAATGTAAGTTGCTCTGGACCTCCATATTTTGAATAGGTTACAGCTTTCATCTACTGTTTCTTTTAGGTTTGGGAATCAAAATGTAGTCAATTAATTCAATCTTGTTTTAATACAATAGATGTAAATACATCGTTGTTATAAAATACAAAGAACGAAAGTAAGATTCAACTGAGCATCACCAGTAATCAACAATAATTAATTCAGTAAACTCTATTTGATGAAGCTATGTGATTATTAAAGATATTATAGATTCATTAAAAAAGTCAGTTCTACCTTATCATCATTTATTTCAACTAAAAAAATAAGAAGAAAGCTTTTTTAATATCTTTTGAATGAAGAGAAAAAATAGCCTTTTGTGCATCCTCAAATTTTTTCTTTATAAGAAAGGTTCAACCAAACAGGATGCACAAAAGACTATAATATATTATCAAACAGAGTTACGGCTGGCATTGATATTACCAAATAATGAGCGGATTACCATTTTTTCATATTTTTCCTTAATCTCATTATTTCCTTCCTGAGCCTTTTTATCCACCTGTATTAATGCATGTTGCTGAATCGTCAACAAAGGTAACACAATACGTTCGCGTAAACTGATACTCATTCGGCTGCGGGCACTGTCTTCCAACAATTCATTATAACCTGAAATTTTAAGAACCAGCTCCTTGGTTAACTTAAACTCATCGTATATAAGCTTCCAGAAACCACCAAATTTAGGATCTTCCGACATGTATTGAGTTAATGAAAAATTAGTTTTACTCATACTCTGCATACTATTAGCTACCAAAGCCTTAAAGAATACAGATGAATTATACAAACCAACACATGCATCCCAGTTACCGGCATCTAATTGCTCCTTTAGTGCAGTACCTAAACCATAGAAACCGGGAACATTTAGTTTCAATTGGCTCCACGCACCAACAAACGGAATTGCACGTAAATCATCAAAATTCAATTTCGAATCCTTACCTCTTTTTGAAGGACGACTGCCTATATTTGCCAAACCATAATACTTCAACGTACTACGTTCTTCCAGGAATGGCATAAATAAATCGTTCTCTTTTAACGATTGATATTTATTAAAACTGGTTGATGACAACTGCTCAAACAATGCTCGTTGCTGATCATCCAACTCAGCCTCTTTATGATTGAAAAGATTATTCTCCATTCCGGCTGATAACAGGTGACTCAGGTTATTGATGGCCGCCTGCTTAATACCGTAATGCGAGCTGATAGTCTGGCCCTGAACAGTCATCTGAATTTGTTTATTCTCCACTTTTTTACCCATGGCAGAATAGAATAAATGTGAGTTACCTCCACCACGTGCCGGCGGTCCACCACGACCATCGAAGAACATTACCTGAACATCGGCATTACGCGAAACTTCTGTAATATCTTCTTTCGCACGATAAATCGACCAGTTAGCTGTAAGGTAACCTCCATCCTTTGTACCATCAGAGAAACCAAGCATAACTGTCTGAAGTTTTTTTCTTCGTTCCAGATGTGCTTTATAAACCGGATGATTATAAATGGTAGTCATTGAAGTACCGGCACCTTCCAGGTCATCAATTGTTTCAAATAATGGAACAATATCAGCAGATACCTCATCACTCTTCCAACCACACATTTTAGCCATTGCCAGAACACGGGCCATATCCAAGGGGCCACGACAGTTACTGATAATGTATCGGTGGGCACCCATTTCGCCGTTTTGCTCCTGAATCGTTTTCATTACGCCAAACGATCTTAAGGTATCCTGCACCACATCATCTTCCATGCCTTCCATTTCAACATCAGCATTCAGCGATAGCAATACATCCAATTTTTGCTGAGCATCCATTTCATCAAATCCATCCGGAAGTAAGCCCGGATTTTTTTCAACCAATGCGTCAAATGCCTTATGAATAATTCGGCTATCCTGACGAACATCAATACTGGCAAAATAAAATCCAAAGACATTAATCTTTCTTCTGAACGATTGAAACTGATCAAGAAACAGACCTTGATGCTGTTCTACCAGAATCGATTCAATCTCATCCAGTTTTGATTGTAAATAATCCAGCTTGATATTTTTCTCACCACTTGAGTTGGATAACTCATCTGTGAACATGACATCAAGCTCGTTCATTAGTTCATAAACTCCCGGAAAGCTTAATCGACGTTTCAGCTGCTTAAAATCTTCATAGTAGCAACCTGTAACAGCAGCTCGTAGCCGTTTGGCCACTTTAATAGTTGTTTCAACCGTTACAAATGGATTACCATCTCTGTCGCCACCCGGCCAGAAACCCATGGCAATCAAATTACCCATCTGTTTATGATCCGCCAGCGACTTAGAAATATTATCCATTATCTCGCCAATAGCAGGATAAAATACGTTACTCAAATACCAGATTAAAGCATGTGCTTCGTCATAAGCTGTAGGTTTTATTTTGCGGAAGAAAGGCGTTTTCCCCAACTGTTGCAATAAATCACGAACATAAGCTACATCACCTTTTTTGATAGCTTCCATCAGGTCGGTAGCAATAGCCAAGACCTTCCCCGGATAGAATTGCGTTGGATGGGCTGTAAGTACCACCCGAATGGCAAAAGAATCCAACACCTTCTTAAGCTGTTCTTCTAAATTCTTACGTTGAACCTTATCGCTGATTCTTTCCCAGTGTTTACCAATACGATGTATTTTTTTGTAGGCTGCTTCTTCCAAAGCATCTATCAATACAATCTGGCGCTCAACATACTGTATCACTTTAAACAAAAACTTTACCTGATCTTCTTCTGAAAATCCGGGCTTATGTTCTGCAAAAAAATTCCTGATGATTGTAGCGGGTGACAAACCCTCTGCCAAACCTTTCTGGCATGCATCCTGCAACAAAGGCAAAAGCAAGCCGGTTTGCTGAACGGCATCCAGGGGAAGAGTCAGAAATAAACTGTTATAAAGTTGATATTTCAACTCAACTTCCTCTTTGAAAGCCCTTTCGATCTGATCACTCATAATATATTATTTACTCTTTAAAAAAATCGTCGCAAAATATAAGATGTTAGCGACATTTCTGAATATTTCGAATACTTTATTTACACTTTTATACAATTTAATCATAATTCGTATCAAAGTCTAATCAGTATAAATACAACACCTATCTAATCAACAAACTATAACCATTTTCGGTTGTAAAAAGATAATATTCTGAACATTCCATATGTGAGCTATTTCATATAGTATTCTTTGATATCAACTCATTTTATTCGCATTAATAACAATTTTAACAATGTATAAAGCCCTCTCTTATTGACATCAGCCAGCATTCATATATACCTTTACTCATGCAATTATAACGTAAGGTTTTATTGAATTGAAGGGAGGATCTGTAATGAAAAAGGATGAAATGATCAGATTTGCCAACGACAATCCGATTTGTTATATGGCAACTATTGAAAATGACAGGCCTCATGTAAGAATCATGAAGCTTTGGTTTGCTGATAACTCGGGATTTTATTTTGAAGTTCTTTCTCCAAAAGATCTGAATCGTCAGATTCATGCTAATCCCAAAGTAGAAGTATGCTTTTTTAACAACCCTAAAAATTTAGCAGAAGGACGCGAACTAAGAATCTCAGGCAACATTCAGTTTATTTCTGATGCTGCTATTATTAACAAAGCCCATAAAGATCACCAGTTTCTGGAAGATTTAGGAGGCCAATCAGTGAATGATTACATAGAAGTATTTAAACTCGAACACGGTGATGCTCATTTCTGGAATCTGAAGACAAATATTCTTCAGGAAAACGTGATGAATCACATGGCCTTTTAATTAAGCATAATTGGTTGGATTTTATGGATTGCTGCTTGAAAGCTACATTGGTAACAGTGTAGCTTTGTTGTTGAATATCTGGATTGCTTAACAACTCGAACTAATTCCAGACCTTGTCACGCCACAATCAAATAATTAACTATATTGCAGATACGATTCAGTTCCCAAATCTTGCATCTATGAAAAATAAGTTAATAGTTTCTCTGTTATTGCCTTTAACGCTCTCAACTTTAATTTCCTGTCAACCATCAAAAAATTCACAAATAACATCCGACGAAATATTAAGTCATATAAGTTACCTGGCATCTGATAGCTTAAAAGGCAGATATCCGGGTACAGAAGAGAGTGTATTAGCTGCTCAATATATCAGCAATCAACTGACTGAATATGGTTTAACTCCCTTTTTCGACAATACTTTTCAAACCTTCGACATCGTTACAGAATGTACTCTTGAAGGAGAAAACTACCTGATCATCAACGGAGACACAATAAATATCGAAACTGAATTTATGCCTCTTGCCTTTTCTGTTAGCGGCGAGACAAAAGGATCAGTGTGCTTTGCAGGATATGGATTCGATTTAGATACCGATTCATTAAGCTGGAACGACTATGCGGATCTGGAAGTTGGTGGGAAATGGGTAATGTTGCTTCGCGAAGATCCTGAACCAGACAATATGAATAGTGAGTTTATTCCCTTCGCCGGAGACAGAGCTAAAGTTACGCTTGCAAAAGACAAAGGAGCTATTGGTGTTTTGTTGGTTAACGGATTAAACACTTCTAAAAAAGATATACCTGTACCGTTAAGTTATGATCAAAATCTAAGCAATGCAGGTATTCCGGTAATAAGTATTACCCGTGCTGTTGCAAACCAACTTTTAAGTTCATCAATTGAAAAATTGGAGAGTGTAATGATGCTCAACAAGAAACCTCTAACCGAAAAGATGGAAGCAACTATAGAAGCAAAAGTTCAGATTAAACAACAGAAAGCAACAGGACGCAATGTAGTTTGTATGATACCATCTGTGGAGCCATCAGATCAGTTTATTGTGATTGGTGCGCATTACGATCATCTTGGAATGGGTGGTTCAGGTGTTAGCTCACGTATGCCCGATACCATAGCTGTTCATAATGGGGCTGATGATAATGCTTCAGGTATTGCAGGTATGATAGAAATGGCTGGCTATGCCAAAGCACATCAGAATGTATTGAAGAAAAACCTGTTATTTGTGGCTTTTGATGCTGAAGAAATGGGCTTGCTAGGATCGAAATACTTTGTTGAAAACTGGAGTAAAGATAAAAAGATAACCACCATGCTTAACTTTGATATGATTGGACGAATGAAGCATGACACCATTGGTATCTCTATTGGTGGATCAGGTACTGCAATACAATTCGATTCTCTAATCAATAATCAAACGGCAATATTTAAGGTTACAACAACACCCGACGGCTACGGTCCTTCAGACCATGCACCATTTTACAGCGAAGAAATACCTGTACTCTACTTCTCTACTGGTGCCCACAGCGACTATCATACCCCTTTGGATGATGTAGATGCAATAAAGCCTGATAAAGAAGAATTGATTGTTAAATATGCAACGGAGTTAATGCTAAAATTAGCTACTAATTCAGATACATTAACCTTTCAATCAACCGGTGGACCTCAAAAAAGTCGCCGTACAAGGCTAAAAGTAACGCTGGGTATTGTTCCTGATTTTTCAGGTGTAATTCAAAATGGTTTGGGTATTGATGGTGTTCGTCCTAACGGACCAGCTGACAAAGGTGGGTTGCAAAAAGGTGATATCATTACATCGATTAATGGTGAAGAAGTGACTAATATTTATGATTATATGTTCCGCCTTTCGAAAATCAAAAATGGCACCACAGCCATTATCGAAATTAACCGTAATAATCAAAAAGAAGTTAAACTGATTCAGCTTTAAGATATGAATGCCACACTAAAAATGACTTTATTCTGGCTGATCGCCACTATTATAACTTTAAGTGCTGCTGTTTATCAACGCCTCACAGGTCCAACCCATCCTAAAAGGCTTGAGCTAATAACCAATTCAGGGACTTACCCATTACGTTTACTTCGTAGCCACGGTGGTGATGAAGATTGTCGGATGACCTTTGTCATTTCAGATTCAGAAGTGGAAGGAAGCATAGCATACCGCCGTTATCCAACACACGAAGATTGGACAGTTGTACCTATGATTCGTGAAGCTGATCAACTGGTAGCTACTCTACCCAATCAACCAGCAGCTGGAAAACTGGAATATAAAGTGGAATTTAATAAAAATGGTGAAGCATTTATACCCGAAGAAAATCATACTATTATCCGCTTTAAAGGTGGCGTGCCATCTGGTGTTCTTATTCCACATGTATTATTAATGTTTTTTGCCATGTTAATATCAAACCTGGCAGGAATACTGGCCATTGCCAATCATCAAAAAATGGTTTTCTATACCTACCTTACATTTGCTCTGGTACTAATAGGCGGAATGATTTTTGGTCCTGTAATGCAAAAATACGCCTTTGGAGAATACTGGACAGGGTTCCCATACGGTTATGACTTAACCGATAATAAGACGTTGATTGCGTTTATATTCTGGATAATTGCAGTTGTTTCTAATATAAAAAAGCGTCGTCCGATATGGATTATAGTAGCATCTGTGGTTATGCTTACCATTTACCTGATACCACACAGTATGTTTGGAAGCGAACTGGATTACGAAAGTGGATCAGTAATTACAGGGGAATAATTTAAAATCATTTGTGTGAACAAAGATCTGTAAAGAACATAATATCTTATTCAACTTTTATAATTATGGACCATCATATATAAATGGTTAGTCCATCCTCTGCTACCCTTATAGTTGATTTATAAGGTCATCTATTAAATTATTATAATGGTTTTCTAATTTTTGCAATGCAAAACAGTCTCTAATCTCCGTATTTATTTACATTTCAACATCTTACAACTATTCCATTGTAATCACTAAACATAACTATCTTTGGTAATTTGGAGAGGTAAGCAACCATTTTTAAAGCATATGAATAATAATACGAACATTATAATCTCACTTTACGTATATAAATAAAAATACCTGCCCGATTTTACTTTTTTAAAAAATTACCTAAATTGTATAGACAATAGCTCATTATTAGACAGAAAAAAATCTATCCATAACCATTTGCTAATACTCGTTTAGAGTGCCTTTCAACAAACCGAATCATTTCGGTCAGATACATTATTAGTCATAATAATTTCAAATGGTTTGAATATGAAAGTTATTTTCTTAGCTATCCTACTTGTCTTTATCCCTATCAACATGCATTGCCAGGACGAATCAAAGATTGATTTAAATATTGGTATGGATGTATACAGTCGCTATGTATGGAGAGGCTTGCTATTTTCCGATGCTCCTAATTTTCAACCATACATCACTTTTACTGCAGGTGGTTTTTCTGCTACGGCATGGGGCTCGTATGCTACTTCAAAAAACTATGCCGAAGTTGATCTTTTCTTATCGTACACTATTAAAGGTTTCACTTTAGGCCTCAACGATTATTACAATGAAGATGAAACAGATATGAGTTCTGCCAATTATTGGGTTTGGGATAATCCCAATGCAGCTCACTTAGGCGAAGCATATTTAATGTATAGTTTGCCAAACGAAAATTTTCCATTACAGTTAACTGCCAGCATGTTCCTATATGGTTATGATAAAGATGTTGACGGCAATCAAAATAATTCTCTGTATTTCGAAGCATTATATCCTTTTTCATTTAAAGATCTTGATTTATCTCTTGCGTTGGGAGGAACAGCCAATGATGGTTTCTATTCAGCTGATGGGGCACAAATTGTTAATATCGCCTTTGGTGCATCTAAAACACTGAAAATAACTGATCATTTTTCTGTCCCCTTAAATATGTCTTTGATCTTTAATCCATATGCCGATGATGTATTCTTTGTGGCAGGATTCTCATTTTAGAAGCATTAATACAGTTTTAACGAAATAACCTTTGAAGGATGGAAAACAGGAAATTTGTACCCTTACATAGAAAATTAGGAATTGCAATTGCAATAGGATTATTTCTTACTATAGCCTCCATTATAACATACGGCACATATGTAACCCAAAAAGAAGCAGTTAGCTCAGGAACAGGCTTTGGCAATGGCAAAAGATTTCTCTTCAAAATCACAAATTGTTGTGGAAGAAGCAATGGATATTTCACGGTCTGTTGCTAATATTTTATCTGTTGCAGGAGATGAAAATATGAAAGGCAGCTTAACACGCGAACAGGCAATAGCTCTTGCTGAAAAGGTATTGTTTTCAAATGAAGATTTTCTGGGTCTGACCCTGGCATTTGAACCCAACACCTTTGACGATAAAGATGATAAATACCGTAATACCCCGGGACATGATGGAACAGGTCGGTTTTTATCCTATCTGACAAAAGGAGAAAATAACAAAGCTTTTGTGGATGTATTAATCGATTATGAAACCAAAGAGAAAGGTCCCTGGTACTGGGAACCAAAAGAACGAATGAATGATTTCTTAACTGAACCTGTTGTTTACCCGGTTCAGGGAGTGGATGTAACCATGATCTCATGCATGACTCCAATAATTAATAATGGAGAATTTCTGGGCGTAACGGGCATTGATTATCCCATTGATTTTATGCAGACTATGGTTGGCGAACAGGCATATTACGGAGGCCAATATCAGTTATGCATTGTTTCCAACGAAGGAGCTTATGCTGCCAACAAAAATTTTCCCGATCGTATCATGAAAAATATCAAGGAGATTTACCCGGATGATTTCGATACTCAGTTAGCCGCTATCAAAAAAGGAGAAACCATTGTTAATCTGGATGATGAAAAATTAGATGTATTTGTTCCTCTTCAGATTGCCAAAACAGGTATAAACTGGCAGGTTCGATTTTCAGTTGATCGTTCCATAATAATGAAAAGAGCCAATGACCTAAGGCGTGGACAAATTCTTATTGGTTTCATTTTCTTATTGCTTTCTTTGTTTTCAACCATTTGGTACGTAAGACGATTAGTAAGACCAGTGAGTAACATGGTTGATATGGCCAATACCATTGCAAAAGGAGATCTGGCAGCCTCAACGGAATTTAAAACCAGTAACGATGAGATTGGCAAGCTGGTTGATGCACTTCAGGAAATGCAGAGTAAGATAAAAGAAATTGTATTAAGTACTATTGAAAGTGCTGAACAGATTGCCTCAGCCAGTTCGCAATTAAGCTCCACTAGTATGAGTTTATCTCAAGGTGCATCAGAGCAAGCTTCTTCATTAGAAGAGATATCATCAACAATGGAAGAAATAGCCAGTAATATTACCAATAATGCAAACAATGCCTCTATAACAAACAATTTTGCTAAAAAATCAGCCAAAGAAATTCAACTTGTTAATGAAGCATCGAAACAAAGTAACATGGCTGTTAGCCGGATTGCTGAGAAGATAACAGTTATCAATGATATTGCTACACAAACCAACATTCTGTCGTTGAATGCGGCTGTTGAAGCTGCCAGAGCAGGTGAATCAGGTAAAGGATTTGCTGTTGTGGCTCAGGAAGTACGAATGCTGGCTGAACTCTCCAAAAGGTCATCAGATGACATTGTTCAGGAGACTCAAATCAGTGTTACTGTTACCGGAAATACAGAAGAAAGGCTAAATGCTATTATACCCGAGATTGAAAAAACGGCTGATTTAATAGAGGAAATAGCAGTAGCCAGTAAAGAACAAAATTCGGGTGTGGAACAGGTGAACCTGGCCATTCAGGAATTAAACAACGTAACACAACAAAATACGTCTGTTTCTGAACAGGTTGCATCAAGTGCCGAACAGCTGAGTGCTCAGGCAGAGAACCTGAAGAAAAAAATCAGATTCTTTAAAGTATAGTTAATTTTATAATGATAGAAAGGGATGTTCTTC
Organism: uncultured Carboxylicivirga sp.; assembly: GCF_963674565.1. Classification (NCBI taxonomy): domain Bacteria; kingdom Pseudomonadati; phylum Bacteroidota; class Bacteroidia; order Marinilabiliales; family Marinilabiliaceae; genus Carboxylicivirga; species uncultured Carboxylicivirga sp. Next base: position 188,781 of record NZ_OY771430.1, on the reverse strand, counting down.
TGAGCATCTCTTTTTTTCAAATCATAAAATTGAATTTACAAAGACATTCTTCTGAGCTAATTACCATAGGTTATTTAACTACTGAAATGATGAGATTCTAACTCAACATTACCATTACTACTATAAACTTTATCTATTGTTATATAGATTATAATATTCACAGAAACACTTACATAACAATCACTCAAAATTGTTTCTTTATAGAAATTTTAGCACTAATTTAGAGTACCTTATAGATGAGGCAAAATTTCTCTTTCTTATTACTCTAAATCTAACACCTATGAAGAATACAATAATTTTGTGCAGTCTGATTCTATTCAGTCTTAGCACAATTAATGCACAGATACCAATTGATAGTTTAATTGGTTATTGGCCATTCAATACTAACGCCAACGATTTAAGCATTAACAATAACCATGGCACAGTTAATGGTGCTACCCTGGTTGAAGATCGGTTTGGTATACTCAATCACGCCTATCATTTTGATGGTAATGATAATATTTCCATTCCCCACTCAGAAACATTAAATATGCAGGATTCTTTAAGTTTTTCAGTATGGGTGAAACCCGAATCACTTTCAGGAACGAGAATGGTATTTGGAAAATCAAATTACGTCACAAAAACAAACTATTTATTACGGATTAAACCCGACGGATATATTCAATGGGAATATAATGGATATACAGATACCAACACCAATCCGTTGCAGTTAAACACATGGCATCATATTGTGGTAACAGCCAGTGGTCCGGGAAAAATTAAAAGAGTTTATATCGACAATTTGCTGGTTAAGGAAACATTGACATCCTCAGGACCTTTTGGATTGATTACAAATCCTTTAACATTTGGCTCTGCCAGTTATAACTCTGAATATTTCATTGGTGATATTGATGATATCAGAATGTATAACAAAGTGTTATCCGAAACAGAAATAGAAGCTCTTTTCAACGAATCATGTAATACAGTTAGTTCCATTACAGAAACTGCCTGCGAAACTTATACGCTAAATGGGGAGACTTATACTGAAACAGGGATTTATACTCAACATTTAAACAATGTAAATGGATGTGACAGTACAATTACACTAAATCTAACTATTAAACATGTAGATGCTTCAGTAACTATAAATGAAAATACTTTAACAGCCAATCAAGCAGAAGCTAGCTATCAATGGATTGATTGCGACAATAACTCTTCACCAATGGATGGAGAAACTAATGAAAGTTGTACAGTAACATCCAATGGAAATTATGCAGTACAAGTTACTTATAATGGTTGTACCATTCTATCTGATTGCTATAGTATAAATTCGGTAGGCATTATGGAATCCACTTTTGATCATCAAATTGAATTATATCCAAATCCAACAAATGGAGAGTTGGAAATTGATTTAGGATACATTCATACTGATATTAAGACAATTATAAGGAGTGTAAATGGACAAACAATTCGCAACCTAAATTATAAAAACCAACAAATAATTAAATTAAATTTATCTGTGCCTCAAGGAATATATATTATTACATTAATTGCTGATAATAAAACAGCAGTTTTAAGAGTGTTAAAGGAATAAACTTCTTTATAAAAAATTATACATTCGCACCTTAATAACCGCTATGAACTATTAGTTTCATGGCGGTCTTGAATTTTTAAAATCTCACAGAGGTTTAGAAAAAAATAGAATTTGTATCTATTATAACTAATATATCAGTCAAGCCTCATTAAACTACATCTCAAAATTCAATTAATTCTATCTAAAAATATTAACCTTCCGCTTTTAATCAAGTGAAGAAAAATTACATTTGTCGGCTTTTGTTAATTCAGCAAAAGATAAAACAATCAAGTAATTGGTATATAAGGCTATATTCTATAATAACATTAAAAAATGAGCAAAGGTATCTTTTCAATTCTTCTTCTGATTCTTTCCAATACTTTTATGACTTTTGCCTGGTATGGTCATTTAAAATTCAAGGAATTTAATTGGTCCGCCAGCCTTGGCTTATTTGCTATTATTTTAATCAGCTGGGGCATTGCCTTCTTCGAATATATATTTCAGGTACCAGCTAATAAAATTGGATATACAGGTAACGATGGACCGTTTAATCTTTGGCAATTAAAAGTGATTCAGGAAGTTATTTCATTAACAGTATTTACCGTTTTTACTATTACGGTTTTCAAAACAGAAACATTGCGTTTAAACCACATCATTGGTTTTGGTTTTTTGATTCTGGCAGTTTACTTTCTCTTTAAGAAATAGAAGTTTTATAATCAATTGATCATTAATCGGGTAGTAACTCACCTCAATTTAACTACTATTCATTATGCTATATTATTAAATATTTAATAAGTATTTAATTACTGCAGACTCGACACCACAAGCTAAAGAACTTTCTTATTAGGTAACTTAAAATTAAAGAAGGTTAGTGCTCTCCAGAACCACTCCAATGGTCCGTATTTATAATTCTTAAACCAGGTTTGACAGAACCAGATCTGCAACACCCAAAACAAGGCAGCATATACAAAACTTAAAGTATTACCCAAATATTGATAAAATGCCAATCCATAACCATAAAACAAAGGCACTCCAATCAATGGCTGCATTACATAACTGGTTAAACTCATGCGTCCGTATTGCGATAAAGCCTTAAAGATACCTGCCGTCTGAAAACGATAATACAATAACATAAAACCACTGATCCAGATCGTTAACAGTGATAAATTTGTAAAGATACCAGCCAGTTCTACAATGAGAGACCGTTGCGTATTGTTAAAGTCAAATAGCGAAGGCATAAAATGGCTTATTAATTGAAAGACGATCAGTCCTGCAATTCCAGTGCTCAGCATGGTCCAAAGAGGTCGCTTATTATCCGCAGATTTCTCAAAGAAACCAATTCGCCCCAGTATCATACCAATCACAAACAATCCAAATAACTGATATACTCGTGCCGAAGCAACTGTCCATTTTACCTTGGTAATTAATGCTAAACCCGAATTGTGTTTCAACACATCCCAAAATGAACCACTGCAGAATGTCTGAAATGCTTTTCCCCAGTCACCCCAGTCACGCTGTATAACAAATTCGGGGTTGATAAAACTGTATACCAATTCATAAATTCTGGTAACATGCAACAACAAAATAGCCGAAACAGCAATCAAAAACTTAGTAGGCACTTTATAAAAGAATATTAGAGGCAGCCCCATTAGAGCATAAATCATTAATATATCGCCCATATAAATAAGTGTATGCAAATACCCCAGAGCCAACAGAATTATTAGCCGCCATACAAAACGTCCTCTGAAATCAATCCCTCTTCGCTCCTGCCCCTGCATTTGAATAAAGAAGCTGAAACCAAACAAAACTGAGAAAATTGCATATGATTTACCGGCAAATAAAAAGAAAGCAACATCATGAACGATTTTATCTATCCCGGATAAAACATCCGGATTATATTGTGCAGCCCAATAAAAATCAAAATGCTCCAATGCATGAAGAAGAAGTATTCCGGTTAAGGCAAGGCCACGCAAAGCATCAACCACCACAATGCGGGGTTTAGAAGTTGGATTTGTCAGATTGTTATTCATTTTGTAAGGTTTATCTGCCTTAAAAATAAATAAAAATCAATTGGACCAATGGTAATTATCTTTCCAAGAATGGTTCATATGTTGCCAATTAAGAAATGACTCAATTCAGGAATAGTCTAAAACGAAGATTCCCATAGCATCTTTTCAATATACCCAAACAAAAAGGGCTGCCCAACGGCAGCCCTTTAAAAATATAATCAATGATAAAATTATCTGATTTTTGAACCTTTAGTTGCAAAGAAAACAAGGTACAAATAGTAAACAAACAATGCACTAACAGCAGCAATAACTCCAGCCATAGTTTGAATACCACCCATAATTGGCATTAAAATAGCAGCACCAATTACAGAAGTAGCAATAATACCTGAAGCTACGTCCGCGTGAGGACCTAAATCTTCCAATGCCAAGCTATAGATTACAGGCCACATAATTGAGTGGAATAAACCTGTACCTAAGAATAACCACATGGCAATGTTTCCATCCATAACAATAGCACCACCTAACATGGCAGCTCCACCAATAGCACAAGCTGTAAGGATTGTGCTTGCCTTATATTTTTGCAATACAAAAATACCCAATACTCGACCTACCATTAGACCACCCCAATAGTATTTCAACATATCAGTAGTTGAAGTTTTGATAGTAGCACCTGCATTATCAGCAAAATCAGCAAAGAAACTTGGAATACCAATTTCAATACCCATATAAACGAAAATTGCCAATGAACCCAACCAAACGTGAGTATATTTAAATGCACTTGACTTGTGTTTTACATCACTTCCGGCTTCAGCCTTTTCCTGCTCTTCTTTGATGTTAGGAAGTTTCAGGAAGAACATAATGAAAAGGATTACAGCTGTTGCCACTCCAATTCCAACAAATGGCCATTGAACAATACCCTGAATAACTGAATTCTCCAATGTTTCGCCTTCTCCCAACTCTGGAGTAACCAATAAAATTGAAACGAAAATAGGTGCAATTACAGTTGCAACTGAGTTCAATGCATTGGTTAATGTTAAACGGCTTGCTGAACTTTCTTTAGGACCTAAAGCAACTACATAAGGAGCAGCAGCTACCTGAAGAATTACAACACCGATAGCAAAAATTGATACTGCACTTAAGAATCCGTAGTAACCAAATCCAACACCAGGTATACTGGCGAAGAAACCTAATGCAATCAATCCTAAACCTGTGAAGATTGAGAATCGATATCCGATTTTATTGATCAGGAAACCAACAGGTACCGATAATATATAGGCACCATAGAAGAAAGTGTTAGGCAATTGCTTCTGAACATCGTTCAAACCAAATGCATCTTTCAAAAACTCAATGGTTGAGTTATTCATTGTAGTGATAAAGCCAAACAGGAAAAACAGTGAGGCCATCACTATCAATGGAAATAAATACTTGTTTTTGCTCATGATTATGATTTAAGGATTTTATTTATTGGATTGAAAATTTATAAACACAAGTATGTTTGTAAACCTCACCCGGTTTTAAAACTGCATTAGGGAAATGTTCTTTGTTTGGTGAGTCAGGGAAAATCTGAGTTTCCATGGCTACACCACCCCATTTTACAATTGGCTTACCTAATTTACCTGTTTCAGATCCATCGAAATGACTTCCGGTGTAAATCTGAATACCTGGCTGATTGGTAAACACTTCCATGCAACGACCACTTTCTTCATCAGATAAACGAGCTGCTAAACGCAACATGCCATCATAACCATCGATCACAAAATTGTGATCAATACCATCAACAATCTTTACCTGGTCATCATCAGCATTACAAGCCTCACCAATGGTTTTTGCATCTACAAAATCCATAGCGGTTCCTTTTACTTCTGTAATCTCACCTGTAACAGTACCAATTTCAGCTGAAAGAGGAGTGAATTTTGAAGCATTTAACTCTAACACCTGGTCTTCAATGGTTCCGTTACCGGCTCCTTTAAGGTTGAAGTAAGCATGACTGGTTAAGTTAATGATAGTAGCTTTTGAAGTTTCAGCTGCATACTCAATCACTAACTCATTTTCGTCAGTCAAACCGTAAACAACCTCAACTTTCAGCTCACCAGGATACCCCTGATCTCCATCAGGACTTACCAATGCTAATTTATATGCTTGTGCAAAACGAGATTCTTCATAAGGAGTCACATCCCATACACGGCTGTTAAAACCTTCGGAACCACCATGTAAATGGTTTGGTCCGTTATTACATTCCAATTGATAATCAACTCCTTCTATAGAAAATTGACCTTTTACAATGCGGTTTGAGAAGCGACCACATAGAGCTCCGAAATATCCGTCACCTGCAAGTGCTTCTTCAACGCTTTGATAACCAATTACCACATCAGCTAACTTACCATCTTTATCAGGAACAGTAATACCGGTAATTTGTCCTCCTCGTCCAATAAATGTTACTTCAACATTATTGGCATTTTTCAATTTAAAAACATCAGATGCTTTAGTCATGATTCGATTTTTTAGTCTGATTATAATTCAACTCTTACCGAACCTTTCGAACGGATAAATAATTTATGACATTTACCCTCTCCGTAAACATGCTCTAATGTTTTTACGTATGTATCAACTAAATCCTGAGGTACAAAAGCCTGGATAGTACCACCGAATCCACCACCGTGAACGCGCCATGCACCTTTGCCTTTCAATACCATTTCGCTCAATGCCAATCCTAATGACACTACTTGCTCATCTTTGTGAACTACATCAAAGATATTTTGGTTATACATGTATGAGCTGTATCCTGACTCCACAACCATTTTAAGGAAAGCATCAAAATCGTTGTTTTCCAAAGCAGCCACCTGGTCAGCTACACGTTGGTTGTCTCCCTGGAAGTGGAACGCTCGCAAAATAGCGCGGTCACCAGTTTTCTCACGGATTTCAGGAATTTTATCAATAATTTGTTCTAAAGTAACTTCACGCAACACCTGAGCACCTAATTCTTTCGCTACTGATTTCATTTCAGTTGGCAAAGAAGCATACTCAGCCTGAGAAGCAGGATCATCGTGACCACCACCCACATCAGTAATTACCAATGCATAGTCAGTAGCAACAAAGTCGAAATCCAAAGCTTTTACAATTGGTTTTGAAGGATCAGCAAAATCGATGGTAATCAAACCACCCACTGAACAAGCTGTTTGATCCATTAAACCACATGGCTTACCAAAGAAATTATTTTCAGCCCATTGTCCAATAATTGCGTTTTCAACAGGATCTAATTTTCCATCGTTGAATAAGTGACTGATAATAGCTCCAATCAATACTTCGAAAGAAGCTGATGAACTCAATCCTGAACCTGCAGGCACACGACCTTCGATACAAGCATCAAAACCACCGATAGTGTATCCTAACTCTTTCAAACGAGCACTGATACCTTTTACAATCGATCCTGAAGTATAAAATTGTGATTCATCAATAGAAAGATCAGACAAATCAACCTGAAATTCAGGATAACCAGCTGACTTAATTTTAATAATGTCAGTACCGTTAGCCGAAGCTACAGCAATATTATCAAGGTTAACAGCGCCTGCTAATACACGACCGTGGTTGTGATCTGTATGGTTACCACCAATTTCGGTACGACCAGGTGATGAAAACAACATCACATCGTCCTTACCAAAAGTTTCCTGGAAAGTAGCCATCAGAGACTCATAACGTTCAGCCTGAGTTTTCAATACAGCGCTTTCAGCTCCATATAATTCTTTAAATGCGGCATTATCGCCACCATTAATTTTTCCAATTAGTTCGCTAATTTTTGACATAACTTATTTGAATTTAGTATGTGATTATTTTGATTTATAATGAGTTGTTGGCAAGGCTCGCAAACGTTCTGCAGCCTGCTCAGCAGTAATATCGCGTTGTGCATTGGCCATCATTTCGTAGCCTACCATAAACTTCTTCACAGTAGCAGAACGTAACAATGGTGGATAAAAGTGCATATGAAGATGCCATTCAGGATGATCTTCTCCATCGGTTGGTGCCTGATGGATACCTGCTGAATATGGGAACGAAACCTCAAAAAGGTTGTCGTACATCACTGTTAGCTTTTTATAGGCATCAGCCAAAGCCACTTTTTCATCCTCTGTTAATTCAGTCAGTTTCGATACAGCTCGTTTACTAACAATCATTGCTTCAAACGGCCATGTTGCCCAGAAAGGAACCAATGCTACAAAATGATCATTTTCAACCAGAATGCGTTCTTTATCCTTCAATTCTTCCTCAACATAATCGCCTAAAAGAGTTTTTCCGTTTGCATCGAAATATTCCTTTTGCATTTTTTGCTCTTTGGCCGGCTCAACAGGAACAGAATATTGCCCCCAGATTTGCCCGTGAGGATGTGGATTACTGCATCCCATTATATCACCTTTGTTCTCAAAAATCTGAACATAGTTGATATAATCAAGCTTACCAATCTCCTCGTATTCTGCAGTCCATAAGTCAACCACTTTCTTAATACCGTCAACATCCATTTCTGGAATAGTCAGATCATGTCGTGGTGAGAAACAAATTACTTTACAAAAACCTCTTTCGCTTACCGCTTTAAACAAGCCTTTCTTTTCAAATGCTCCTTGAGGAATATCTGGTACTAAGGCACTAAAATCATTCTGAAACACAAATGTATCTTTGTAATCAGGATTTTTAAAACCTCCGGCTCTTTCATTTCCAGGGCACAGGTAACATTTTTCATCGTACTGAGGACGCTCGTCAACAGCAGGTTTCTCAACTTTACCTTGCCATGGACGCTTGGTTCTGTGTGGTGATACCAACACCCACTCTCCGTTTAACGGATTGTATCTGCGGTGCGAGTGTTCTGTAAATTGAAAAGTATCCATTTCTATGAGTTTAATTAATTATTTTAGAGTTTTATCGCATTTCGAAAGATGGGCTCCACAACATAGCTTTCTTCAACATCTTTGAATTTGTAGTAAAAAGCCCCTTTTTTCGATTCCGACATATCTTTTTCTTCTAACTGTTCCAGCATTTTTAACGACAATACTTTCTTACGGAAATTACCCGGATCGAATTGCTTCTGAAAGATTGCATTGTATAAATTACGAAGCTGTGTAATCGTAAATTTTTCGGGTAACAACTGACGACCTATCAGGTTATAGGTTGCCTTCAGGCGGAGTTTTTCAAAAGCAATCCTGATCATTTCATCATGGTCAAAAATAAGCTGAGGAACCTCTTTAAGAGAGAACCATTGAGCACCAAACTTCTCAATCAGTTGCTTAGAATGTTTCTCAATTCTAATTAATGCATTAAAAACAATGGTTAATACATTACCTCCGGGATCTCGGTCCGGTTTTGAAAAGACATGAACCTGTTCGAGATATATATCTGTCAAACCGGTTATGTATTGAAGAACTCTCATGGCAGCTGTCTCTGCCGATTCATCTTCCTGGAGCCATCCTCCGATCAATGACCATTCGCCTTGAGCCGGTGGAATTATCCTTTTAAACAGCAATAACTTTAATTGGTCTTGTTCATAGCCAAAAATAACACAATCGACAGATACAAATCGTTTTATCTTTTGATATTGGCTATATAGTTGCTGCTGATTTTCCATTTTTCAAATATAAAAGTAAAAATTACTTTTAAAAATTTTTTAAACGTATTTTTTACTTTTATAACACAAATAATTTCAAAGATCTTATAAAAACCTGATACAAGCAATTGTGAACAGAGCAAACATTATGCCCATTCATTTGTTTTTCTTTTCAATGATAATTTACATCATGTAAAAATGTTTGTAACTTTCATACAATCATCCAAACTACCTGTCAATGAAAGCCAGTTACTACACCAAATACGGGTCGCCCGATGTACTTGAATTCAAAGACATTCCAAAACCTCAAGCAAAAGAAAAAGAACTACTTATAAAAGTTTTTGCAACCACCGTTAATCGTACTGATGGAGCTATGTTGAAAGCCGATTTATGGATTATGCGTTTGCTTACCGGTATTGGTTCTCCCCGAAACCCTGTATTGGGAACTGACTTTGCAGGAATTATAGAAGAAGTTGGGTCAAAAGTCACACATTATAAGGTTGGTGACAAGGTTTTTGGTTTTGATGATATGGGTGTTAGCTCACATGCAGAATACTTGTGTATCTCGGAACATAAGGCAATTGGACATATCCACACACCAATGTCATATACCGAAGCTGCTGCTTTAATGGAAGGTGCTCACTATGCTTATAATTTCATAAATAAGATCGATATTAAAGAGGGTGATAAGATCCTTGTCAATGGAGGAACAGGTGCTATTGGTTCTGCTGCTATTCAATTACTTGTGCATTATGGTGCTGTAATAACCGCAACCTGCAGAGGTGAGCACAAAGAACTGGTAATGCAATTAGGAGCCACAAAAGCAATTGATTACGAAAAAGAAGACTTTACCAAAACAAATGAAGAATACAATTATGTATTTGATATGGTTGAGAAAAGTACCTTTGGGGAGTGTAAAAAAATTCTTAAGCCTGGTGGAATCTACCTGTCTTCTGAGTTGGGCCCTTATGCTCAAAATGCCTTTTTAGCCATTTTCGGTATTTTATCAAATGGTAAAAAAGTAAAATTCCCATTTCCTTCCAATACTCAGGCAAGCATTAATATTATTAATCAATTAGCCAAACAAGGCGCCTTTAAACCTGTCATCGAAAAAGTACTCCCTTTTGATCAGATTAAAGAGGCTTTTGATTATGTTTTAACGGGAAAGAAGGTTGGTAATGTTGTAATTAAAATGAAAGAAGATAATTCTTCCAAGAACCTTTATTAGTATAATGATAAAAACAATCCGTAACATATTCCTTTTGGTTTATATTACGGATTATTAAGTATTTAAAATTTTAATTTATCATTTACTAATCAGTAATTTTTCTTTCACCAGACCTTTATCTGTATGAATAAAAACAAAATAAATCCCTGAAGACAAAGTCGAAGCATCAACACTCAATTCAGAACTTTGCACTTCACTGCTTAGTTTTACAACCTGTCCTTGCAAATCAATAATTTCAACACTATTAATCAATACATTTGATTCTAATTCGATATTAAATATGCCTTTTGTTGGATTCGGATAAATACTGACTTTACCCATTGTAGCATTCCCTAATCCCGTTGACGCAGCAACCTCAATAATACCATCAGTGTTTAGTTTAGACAGATCCCATATCAAACCATCACCTGGCGCAGCAGGCACAATATCAGAAAAACTTCCTTCTACTGATGAAGCATCAAATAATTTAAAACTATCACCAGCTTCAAAAGCTGTTCCATTGATTTCAGAGAGGTTTAGCTCTCCTGCCAGAGTAATTGAATTTTGCGATACAACAAGGTCATTCACCCCATTTCCTTTATCAACTTCAAAATGCAAAATACAACCTTCAACTAAGGTAAAAGCCTGTTGACAATTTATAGTGCCAACACCATCTATTCCGGGAGCAATAATAGCACCACTATACAATGTGACTACTCCGTTAATATTACCTTCACCAGAAAGAGTACCATTAGAAAATATACGTAGTGCACCGTTAATTGTATTATCCGCTATGCGGACACCGCCACTTGAAATGGAAACTGTTCCGTTGAAAGTTCCTTCTCCTGACATTAAACCATAAAGACTGACACTTCCGGATACAATACCACTTCCGCTTATTGTTGCACCATTACGAACCGTTACAATACTACTTCCTGTTGCACTTCCTGATGTATTACCAACAATTAGTGTTCCGGCATATACAGTAGTGCTTCCGCTATACTCATTGGCATTGGTTAATGTCCAATTGCCTTCACCATATTTACTAACATTAGTAGATCCGGTAAACACACCTTTAAAAACAGCATCTGAATTATTATAACCAACTTTATAGGTTCCCGGGGCCATTGTTGCTCCAACTTCACTATTTAAAGCACCAAAATTCACAGCTCCTCCAGCCTGATTGTACACATACAGATTTGGATTAATGTTTACGGTAGCTTTTGTAAATCCATAGTTATTGTAAATACGAAAATCACCTCCATCGCCATCTGTAGTAACATTAATTACACCTTCAAAATTAGACCAGTCGCCTTTTAAATCATTTCTAATCCAGGGTGAGTATAAATTAAGTGTACCTTTACCCAATAGTTTCCCTGTAAGTGAACTCCGGCTATCCAGTTTTAAGGTTCCGGTTTTTCCTTCCGGTACAACAATATGCCATCCACAATTATCAGTATAAGAATAACTATTATCAAGCATTGCCAGTGTACCACCATTAAGAGTCAGTGTATCTCCCAATCCATTTATATTGGCCGCATCGTCTAACAATTGAATGATACCAGAGTTAATAACTGTTCCAGAATGACTATTAACTGTTTCGAGGCATAAAATTCCTGTTCCGTTTTTAACTAAATCACCTTCGCCAACAAGACTTCCCTTAACAACTAATCTCCCGCCTGAATTCCCAATATTAATAGCTCCATCGTTATTTCCAAGCGTTATACTTCTATCCGTCGTAACCTCTCCAAAACCACCAAATTTTAATTCTCCTCCATTAATGATAAGATTTGAAGCATCAGCAGCAGAAGCTCCAATTGGTGAATTGTATCCCCCATTAGCAAGAGTATTTACCAGTAAAGTACCTTCTTCAATTATAGTTGGTCCGGTATAACTATTACCATTAAGAATAGCCAATAATCCAGTTCCTCTTTTGGTAAAAGTTCCATCTCCAGCAATCTTACCTGTTCCACCTAAAACAAAAGTATTATCGGCATCACATAAGAAATCGCTCACCGCATATTCACCATTTATCAGAACAGAATTTTGAAGAGCAGTATTATCAAATACTACAGAATCTTCTCCAAGGAAATAATCCTCAACACCCTGATTATCCCAGTTGAGTGTATTAAACAAGTTCCAGTTTTTATCAACATAACCTTTCCACACAACTTTACCAGGTAAACGGGTATCCGCAACCTCAAGCTTCACCTCTCCGGCATCAATTGTTAATGTATAGGGTAAGCCAGGAATACCTTTTATCGAAACATTATCAACACTTCCATTAAAAGAACCCGTATATTTTGCCAAAACATAGGTACCAGCAGTTAATTTACCATCCAGACGGTTAATTGTTAACGAGATTTTACCGGTAATATTCAAATCTCCATCAATAATAATGATATCATTTACTTTCGTAACTGCATCAATATCGTCGGACAAATCCATATAAACAATTGATTTTTCTGATAAAGTAAGGTGGTCATCTACAAACAGACTATCACCCTCCTCTTGTTGATTACTTATAATCAACTCAGCATAGGGTTCAACTGTTATTCCTTTCCTAAACTTACCCGAACCCGCCAAAGTGGCGAAACGTTTTACAAAAACCGCACTGTTTAATTCTCCACTTAAGGTTAACATCCCTTCCCAAACACGGGTAGTTCCTGAAAAGGTGTTATTTGTTTCTATACTTAAATTACCACTTCCTGCCTTTGTTAAATCTGTTTCTCCTGCAATAACTCCGTCTCCGCTAAAAGTAAAATCATTTGGACTGATAAACCGAATATCTTCAGGAGAAAGACTACCAATTAATTCGACATTTGACTGAGTACCTGAAATATCAAACAATAAACTATCTCCATCAGTAAACGAAACAGCAGTACCATTTTGTGCCCAGGAAGTCGAACTTACATCCCATGATCCACCACTGTATACCATTTGCCCAGGCAATACTATAGGAGCTGGAGGTATAGAATCCATATCATTTCCGATAAAGAATGATGGATGAGGAGGTTGATTATATGAATTTGGTTGCCATGCAATTGCGGCCCTATACTGAGGGTCGTGCATTAAGGTATATATTTTTACGGTAGTTGTATACGGAGTAGTATAAATACGTAATACACTGTTATCATTTGTTCTCCAGATAACCTCTTCGCGCCAATCACCCAAAATATCAGCACTTAAACCTGGATTACCTTTAGTCCAGTTATCTGATAAGGTTCCGTCTGCATACAATAATTGAGTATTTGCCCCATTGTTATACTTGGTGATAGTACCAACACCATAATCACCATACCATGCATGATCAAGTAATTCACGGGAAAGATCACCATCCCACCAGATAAAAAAGTTCATTGAGCTTGGTGGAGTCAGGCTAGTTATTTCAGAACCTGTAGAACTTAAGAAGGGAAAACCCGATGGTCCCCACATTTCCATGCCCGGATAATCAGGTGTAATATCAGCTGAACCACATCGTCCCATATCACGACCGATGTTTTTATAAAATAAAATTTCACCTGTACCTGCATCTCTATAATCACCTCCGGCAGAATTTTCCAGACATCCAAAAAACTCTAATCCTTTGCGGTTTGGATTAATATCTGCCAAATGCTGAGCATCACCATGCCCAAGTCCGGTAGAATACAATCCTGTTCCATCGTTATCAATACACATCGAACCGTAAACTATTTCATCGCAACCATCATTGTCAACATCACCTTGTGTAAGATTGTGATAACCTTGTTGTGCGTATGCCGGATTATTATTTGAATCGAAATACCATTTCTGAGATAATGAAGCATCTCTAAATGACCAGGCAGCCATAGCAATACGTTCATAAATACCACGACCAATAACAATGTCAGGATGAACACCATCCAGATAAGCTATTGTAAACATGCATTTAGTTGACCTGTGACCACCATCATCTCTTCCCCAGTCGGTGATATTACCACGTGGAATATAGTTAACACGATCTAATTCAGCACCTGACTCGCCATCTAAAACCGATAAATAATCAGGTCCTTCCATACGATAACCAACACTTGAAACAGAATATCTGTAATTGGTAATTCCATCACCATCGGCATCACCGATATTAACTCCAACGCCATCAATAAAACCATCAGAAGTGCGCAATGCAACTTCCGCTTTACCATCTCCGTTAAAATCGTATACCAGAAAATTGAATTCGACATCATTATAAATATTGGGCCCCATATTAACAGCCCACAATAATGTTCCATCAAGTTTATATGCTTCTAAATAATGATAATCAGTTGAAGAAACGTCCTTATTCAATGCCAAACGTTTAACTATTATTTCGTACTGACCATCACCATCCAAATCACCAACAGAAGCATCATTCAAATGGTAAGTATTGTAAACACCATCAATTGGTCGTACCGGAATATCCAGAGAATTTTGCGCCCAAACTGCACAAGTTTCATCTTCAGCTTGTTCAACACCTTTAACAACTAACTTCAACTGATAATTTGATGTTGTTGTTCCAGAAGCATCAAGATAGTTTGTGGCTCCATCAATAGGAGTTGTATTTATCTTTGATCCGTCTCGATATAAATTATAGGCTACATCTTTTAATTCCCAGGCAAGTACCCGCCAACTTACTAGAACACCAGAGCTGGTTTTAACAGCAAGTAGTCCATGATTTAGGTTTTCCATTTTGCGTTGAGAAAAAACCTGAAGCGAGTTTACCAAGAAGAATAGTAAAAGCCAGATTTGGACAAATCGATTTTTCATAAAAATAATTTAGGCACATATTTCATCCATTTGTTTCATGATGCAAATGAATGATATGTATTAATTAGCTATTAAGTAATGAACAATTTCAAAATTACATTTCAGATGAATACTTTATTGTCAATAATTTATCTATAACTACTAATTTCTCATCAATAAGGACAACAGAGCATTAATAACCAAACCTATTTTATGAACTATTTTACAGGTCACTCACAATCTACACCCACATTATCTACTTCTAAAAATGAGTAATCATAGCACTTTCGAGCAAAACAAAATCCGAATGACTTCTGAAATTTGCCTTTGAAGATTCTTTAGACATGGAAAATAGTACACATATTCATTAGCCATATAATTTAAACTCAGTTCTACTTAAAAGAATAACTGATTCATAATATCCGAGTAATTTCTTTGTTTAATTGAATTTATACTGCCATTTCATAATTTTCTGAATACATTTGTAATAAACCTCAATATATTATTCAATGAGTTCAAATCAATTTTCCAATCTTAATTCTTCCAATCCTTGGCTGGAAAAATTATTCAAAAACATTAAAGCGGTTGTTCTGGTGGTTATAGTAGCCATTTTGCTATCAACAGCTTTTTTTCAGGTAGGTCCTGAAGAAGTAGGCGTTATTGTTCAATTTGGTAAATATCAAAGAACTGTAGATCCGGGATTAAATTATAAGATTCCGTTTATGGAATCGGTATATAAAGTACCTGTTGAACGACAGCAAAAACTGGAGTTTGGTTTCAGAACAACCAATCCGGGAATACGAACTGAATACACACGCAGAGGAACAACAGATGAATCACTGATGTTAACAGGTGACTTAAACCTTGCTGATGTAGAATGGGTTGTTCAATATCGAATAGATAATGCATATAACTATCTTTTTAAAGTCCGCAACCCCGAAACCACATTACGTGATATTTCAGAAGCTGCTATGAGACAGATTGTGGGTGATCGCACTGTTAACGAAGTTTTAACCGTGGGTAGGACTGAAATCAGCAGCAAACTTCAGGAACTGATGCAGAAAGTTTGTCGCGAATATTCCCTAGGAGTAAAGATCGAACAGGTGGTATTGCAGGACGTGAATCCTCCGGAACCGGTTAAAGCTGCATTTAATTCAGTAAATGAGGCTCAACAGGAAAAAGAAACTTTGATTAACCAGGCAAAAGCAGAATACAACAAAGTAATTCCTAAAGCTGCCGGACAAGCCAAAGAGACCATTCAAATGGCTGAAGGTTATGCTTCGGAACGTGTGAATAATGCAAAGGGTGATGTAGCCCGTTTTAACGCCTTATATACCGAATATGTGAAGGCTCCTGAAGTAACAAAAAAGCGTATCTATCTTGAAACAATGGAGTCAGTCATTCCTAAATTAGGTGAGAAAATCATCACCGATCAAAAAGGCAATAGTGTATTGCCATTACTTCAAATGCAACTTTCACAACAAAAGAATTCGAACAATGGGCAATAAGAAATTCATCATATATATCGTTTTAGGTGCTGTTGTATTGTTTGTGCTATCAACAGGTACCTATGTAGTTAATGAAGCTGAACAGGTTGTGGTAACACAATTTGGTAAGCCGGTAGGTGAGCCTATCGTGACACCTGGAATCAAATTTAAAATTCCATTCATCCAAACCACTCATTTCTTTGATAAGCGATACCTTGAATGGGATGGTGATCCAAACCAGGTTCCAACTAAAGACAAGAAATTTATTTTTGTGGATACTTATGCCCGCTGGCAGATTGTTGATCCACTTCAGTTCTTCAAACGTTTAACCAATGAGAGAGGAGCCATCTCGCGTATTGATGATATCCTGGACGGAGAAACACGTAACTATATTGCCAAACACAATATCGAAGAAGCTGTGCGTTCAAGTAACAGAACTCCTGTTTCGTCGGGTGTGATTGGAGAACTTATTGGTGATAGTTTAGCTACTATTAAAGTGGGAAGAGATAAAATTCAGGAAATGATTCAAAAGTCAGCTAATGAACAAGCCAAAGATTTAGGAATCGCCATTCTGGATTTTCGTTTCAAAAGAATCAATTACGTTCAGGAAGTACAAAACCAGGTATATGAGCGTATGAAAAGTGAGCGTAACCGAATTGCTGACAAATTCAAATCAGAAGGACAAGGTGAAGCCTCAAATATCAATGGTGAAAAAGAACGTGAACTTCGAAGAATCGTTTCTGAAGCCTATAAAACAGCAGAAGAAATTAAAGGACGTGCTGATGGAGAAGCAGCCCGCATTTATGCTGAAGCTTATGATAAAACTCCAGCTTCAAGGGAATTGTATGGTTTTATGAAATCAATGGAAGCCTATCAGAAAACCTTTGATAGTCAGACACACATCATCTTGTCAACCGACAGTGAATTCTTCAAATATTTGAAATCGATGAGATAAAGATATTTCAATTGAATAAAAAAGCAGAATCAAACCGATTCTGCTTTTTTATTTGTTATTATTTATCCTTCTTTAATAAAATACTCACAACAACAGATATCCCCATCAGGTAAGGATAAAATAAAAATTGCATTATTTCAAAAGGTGTCACAGCCATTGAAGCCAATCCAACAGCAGCAAGTATTTGCGCTCCATATGGTAAAGCACCCTGCACAAAGCATGATGCAGTGTCCATTAAGCTTGCCGATCGCTTGGGTTCGATATTGAACCTCGAGGCAATATTTTTCACAATTGAACCTCCCATTAAGATGGCAATAGTATTATTTGCAGTAAAAACATTAACAACCGAAGTCACCAAAACAATAGTAAACTCAGCACCCCTTCTTCCTTTTGCTCTTTTCTCAATTGACTGAAGCAGGTAATCAATACCGCCGTTAACCTTAACAATTTCAACCAGCCCACCTACCAATAATGAAATAACTACTATTTCAGCCATTCCTAACATTCCATTACTCGTGGCCGTCATTACCTGCCATGCATCCATTGTTTTATCCTCCAAAGGCAATAAAATTCCAACTGCCGCAGATAAAATTGTACCACCTAGTAAAACCACAAATACATTAACACCTAGTAAGGCAAAAATAAGTACTGCAAGATAAGGTACCAAACGGAACCAATCGCCGGACAACAATTCTATTTCCTGATGACCTCCTGCTCCTCCTAAAAACAAATAAAGAATTATTGAAAAGATGGCAGCAGGTAAAACCAGCTTAATATTCATATTAAACTTATCGCGCATACTGCTTCCCTGGGTGCGGGCCGCAGCAATGGTTGTATCTGAGATCATTGAAAGATTATCTCCAAACATAGCTCCACCAATAACAGCTCCAAGTGCCAGCGCTGAAGAAAACTGAGCTTTTTCAGCTAACTCAAGCGCCACAGGTGAAAGTGCCACTACCGTTCCAACAGAAGTACCTACTGATAAAGCAATAAAACTACCAATCACAAATAAACCGGCCAATAAAACTTTACCTGGCAATATACTTAACCCAATACGTACAGTAGCATCCACAGCCCCCACTTCATGTGCCAAACCAGCAAAACCACCAGCCATTAAAAAGATCAGACACATCATCATGATACCTGAGTGTCCCATTCCTTTGGTAAACAACTCCATTTTATGTGCAATCTTCTTACCGGGTGCCATCATTACAGCAACAATGGCAGCTGCAAAAAAGGAGATTAAAATAGGCATCCGGTAAAAATCACCGGTTAATATACCTGGAACCAAATAAATAAGTAGAAATATTCCAACAGGCAACAATGCCTTTAAACCATTCATCTTCATGATAAAAATTACTTTACGTCGCAAAAAAACAAAATTTTCAAGAGAATCAATTGATAGAGATGACTACGTGATTTAATTATATCACTTTTTAATAAGCTAAACATTAATAAAGTGACGAGGAGTAATAAAAAAAGGGTAGGAAAACCTACCCTAACAGAGCCAATGACGAGAATTGAACTCGTGACCTCTTCCTTACCAAGGAAGCGCTCTACCCCTGAGCTACATCGGCAATACTGGAGCGAAAAACGGGACTCGAACCCGCGACCCCGACCTTGGCAAGGTCGTGCTCTACCAACTGAGCTATTTTCGCAATGTTAGCCATTTCTTTCAACAGCGGCACAAAAGTAAATTTTTTTTCATTACCTACAAATACTTTTTCTTTTTTTCATTAGCCAAAATTGTGTTCTAAACCAGTCAGCACAGTAAACTCATTTGATTCTAATCGATTAATAAGGTAACTTTAAGTAACGCATTAATTCCAATGTATAATTGAAAACCGAATCATGGATTTAAGAAACAAATGTCTCATCCTATTAACAATCTTTATTCTTGGTATCAGTTCAATTAATGCTCAGGATAAACGTGTGTGGACATTTGAATTCCTGCCAGGAGGTGCCATTACACCTCCCATGCCTCTAAAAATTAAACAAACTGATTACTACAACATTAGCATAACCGCCAGATATAATACCGAATCTTTTAAACTACCAATTTACTATTCATATCGGTTGGGCAGTTTCAAAAATAAGAGAGGATGGAGCGTTGAAATGAATCATTTGAAAATATATCTCAAAAACACAAATGATCTCATCCAACAATTCAGCATATCTCATGGTTACAACCAGGTTTTTATCAACCACCATATAGTTAAAGAAAAATATAGCTGGATATTGGGAATTGGAACCGTAATAGGTCACCCTGAAAGTACAGTCAGAAACCAAACCTATACGGAAAAAGGAGGATTTTTTAACGATGGATATTATTTATCAGGTATTGCCTTTCAGGGAGCTATACATTATCCATTAATTACAAGTAAACATTTTAATCTTCCTGTTGAATCAAAAGTTAGTTTAGGTTACGGTACTGTACCCATTTCCAATGGAAAAGCGCAAGTCCCGGTTGTTGCTTTTCACTTGTTGATAGGTCCATGTTTTAAGCTGTGATAAATTATTAGAAAAAATCACACAAGGCATTAAAGTTTAAAATCATTATCATCATTTTTTATTTCTAATTATTACTTTTGCAGCGCTAATATTACACTGACATGAGCAAGAATAAAGAGATTATACTTTTAAATATCTCCGGAGAAGACAAACCGGGTTTAACTGCAGCATTGACCAATATTTTAGCCAACTACGAAGTGAATATTCTCGACATTGGTCAGGCTGTAATTCATGAAGACCTGGGTTTGGGTATTTTGTTTGAAGTGCCGTCAACCAACGAGTCATCTCCAATATTAAAAGACTTACTCTTTAAATCATATGAATTGGGAATCAATATTAAATTCACCCCAATTACAGAACAGAAATACAACGAATGGGTTGGTCATCAGGGTAAAGAGCGTTTTATCATCACCCTGCTATCCCGAAAATTAAAAGCATCTCAACTATCAAAAGTTACGGATATCATTTCTAACCAGGGCCTGAATATCGATTACATAACTCGTTTAAGTGGTAGGGTTTTACTGAATGATGATCACGAAAATTCCAAATCAGTGGTTGAATTCTCTGTCAGAGGAACGCCTGGCAACACCGAAAAAATGAAGCAAGAGTTTATGGCCATTTCAAAAGAATGTGCTATTGATATTGCTTTCCAGGCTGATAATATTTTCCGTCGCAATCGCCGTTTGGTTTGTTTTGATATGGATTCTACCCTAATCCAAACCGAGGTTATTGACGAGTTGGCCATTAAAGCAGGTGTTGGCGATAAAGTAATTGCCATAACAGAAGCTGCCATGCGTGGTGAAATCGATTTTAACGAAAGCTTCAAGCAACGCGTATCACTGCTTAAAGGTTTGGACGAATCGGTAATGAAGGAAATTGCTGAAAAACTACCAATCACCGAAGGTGCCGAACGTCTCTTCAAGACACTGAAGAAATATGGCTACCGAACAGCTATCCTTTCTGGTGGATTCAACTACTTTGGTAATTACCTTAAAAGCAAGCTGGATATTGACTACGTCTTTGCTAATGAACTGGAGATTAAAGATGGTAAACTAACCGGGAAACATACTGGTGAAATTGTTAATGGTGAGAAGAAGGCTGAACTACTTAAACTTTTGGCCTTTAAAGAAGACATCCATCTTGATCAGGTAATTGCAGTAGGTGATGGTTCTAACGATTTGCCGATGTTGAAACTGGCAGGTTTAGGTATTGCTTTTCATGCCAAACCAAAAGTTAAGGCATCTGCAAAAAATCATATATCTACCATAGGTTTGGATGCAATTCTATATCTATTGGGATTCAGAGACCGCGAAATCAACATTTGATAATTTTATCTGACACCTTTTAACATTAATATCTGCTTTATATTAGGGCAGATATTGCTATTTTTGCGCCCACATTTAAGGGTGATAAAAGATGAGCATTTTTCACAGGGCAGAATTGATTTTGGGTAAAGAAAGCATGAATAACCTTGCTTCTAAAAAGGTTATTTTGTTTGGGATAGGTGGAGTTGGAAGCTGGTGCGCCGAAAGCTTGATTCGTACCGGTATAATGGATCTGACAATTGTTGACAGCGATCGTGTTACAGCTAGTAACATAAATCGTCAATTGATGGCCACCTCTAAAACTGTTGGTGAAGTTAAAACCGAAGCTCTTAGAAATCGTTTACTCGACATTAATCCTGAGGCAAAAATCACCTCTCTTCAAAAGATTTACAGCAAAGAAACATCATCTGATTTCAACCTGAATGAATATGATGTAATCATTGATGCAATTGACAGTTTAGGCAGCAAAGTTCATTTGATAAGAGCAGCCACACAAACTGATGCCTTATTTGTATCATCAATGGGTGCCGCTCTAAAGGTTGATCCAACCCGTGTTAGAGTTGATGAATTCTGGAATGTTCAAGGGTGCCCTCTTGCCCGTAAAATACGCAAACTGGTGCGCAAAGTTGGTGTTCCACAACGTCCTTTTTTATGTGTTTATAGTGATGAAGTAATGGAAAATATCGGTGCTGAAGAAATTACTGAACCCATTTCAAAAGAGAAGAAAAAAGAAACTGCAGGACCTGGCGATCCGGATTTGGTAAATCACGACTGGTCTGATCATAAGGCAGTGATCAATGGTTCACTAGCGCACATCACAGCAATATTTGGTTTTACCCTGGCAGGACTCATTATAAAAGAACTCACACAATAGAACCACTTTATTGACATACTTCCATTTTTAGAGCAAAAACTTATCTTTACAGTTTACAAAAAACAGTAAAAATGAAGTTACAACCCCTTTTAACTCTAATCGTTTCTATCATATTTATTTACTCCTGCCAATTCATCCCCGAAAAATGGCCGGAAGATGGAGTAAGTTTACCTTTAGCTAAAGATAGAGCTGCCCGTATAAGTAATCTCGATTATGCTTTATCAATGTCAGTTCCCAACAATGCATCTGAAAAGATAGAAGCACAGGCCGATCTTACTTTTTCGCTCACTAATACTTCTGATGATCTTTTTTTGGATTTTAAAGCAGACAGTATTCAACTGAAACAAGTAATTATTAATAGCGACACAATAGAAGCCCGTATTGTTAATGAGCATATAAAACTTCCTAAAAGTTCGCTGGATCACAATAACAAAGTTCATATTGACTTTATAATGGGTGATGGCCCACTAAACCGAAACGACAAATATTTCTATTCACTTTTTGTTCCCGACCGTGCCCGAACTGCAATCCCATGTTTTGACCAACCCGATATAAAAGGAGAATTCTGTGCGATAATGACTATCCCACAAGAATGGGAAGCGATTGCCAACGGACTTCCTGTTATGACGCAAGACCTGGAGAATGGGAGAAAAACTGTTGAATTTGCCAGATCAAAGCCTATCAGCACTTATTTATGGGCCTTTGCTGCCGGAGCTTTTAACCAAGAAACCATTGAATGGAATGGAAAACAGGTTGGACTTTATCATATGGTTGATGATACCATAAAATTAAAGCGAAATCTAAAAACCATTTTTTCTCAAACAACAAAATCACTTGACTGGCTTCAGGATTATACGAACTATGCCTATCCATACGATAATTACAACCTGGTTGCTATACCTTCTTTCCAGTTTGGAGGAATGGAACATCCGGGAGCAACCTATTACCGTTCTGAATTAATCTTTCTGGATGAAAATCCAACTCAAAATGAAGAAATCCGTCGTGCCAACTTAATTGCTCATGAAACAGCTCACATGTGGTTTGGCGATTTAGTTACTATGGCATGGTTTGAAGAAGTATGGCTGAAAGAAGTATTCGCCAATTTCATGGCAGATAAAATAACACAACCATGGTTTCAGGATATCAATTACGATTTGCAGTTTTTATTAGCACATTTTCCATCGGCATACTCAGTTGATCGCACAGAAGGTGCAAATCCTGTCAATCAGAAACTCCACAATCTAAAAAATGCAGGTTCATTATACGGTGCAATCATCTATCACAAATCACCTATTGTAATGGCTCAACTCGAAAATATGGTTGGTCAGGATAAATTACAATCAGGTATTCAGGAGTACATTAAAGATTATGCTTACTCCAACGCTACCTGGAATGATTTGATTGCATGTATTGATAAGCTAACTGAGAATGATTTAACTGTCTGGAGTAATAATTGGGTGAACGAACCCGGTCGCCCAGTAATTACAATGCATCCACCGGATGATAATAATGATTCATGGACGCTCAGTCAGTTTCCGGAACATCCTGAGATGACTTCTCAAGGAACCTATTGGCCACAGGAGGTGACCATTTTAACCGATACAACAAAATCGTTTATTGAGTATTTTGATGCTACCGTTTCTACAGATAAAAAAATAGCATTGCCTAACACCTTATTCTTTAGTGATGCTATGGGGTATGGATTGTTCAGGATGAATGGTCAACAGATCAGCTATTGGATGCGCCATACATCCGACCTCAACGATCCATTATTAAAAGGAAGGTCTACAATTAACCTATTCGAAAACTTTTGGGATGCGAATATCAAACCTGACGATTACATACAATTTCTTTTAAATAGCATCAATAAAGAAAAAGATCCGCTATTAATTAATTTATATGGGAGTCAACTGAAAGTAGTGTTCTGGAAAAATATTCCTCAAGATAATTGGTCTAAAACAAGTCAATCCATAACTAAAGTTCTGCTTTCTAAGGCAGAGTCTTCTGAAGAATCTACTGTTAAAAAAATATTATTCCGACTTTGGATAGATCTTGGACTTGATAACGATTCATACCAAATGATGGCTTCCCTTTGTGATCGGAACAATAACTTTTTTGGAACAGCACTTAGTGATAGAGATCGCATAGATCTGGTGGCTCAGCTGGCAATCAAGCAATACGATAGCTGGGAAGTAAACTACAATACTGTAATTAATCAGCTAACAAATGACGATTTGAAACAGATGATGATTTTTACGCTTCCTGCATTATCCAATAGCACAAAAGAACGTGATCTATTCTGGGCATCGCTGGCTGACACAAAAAATCGGGCAAAAGAAAAATGGGTTGAGTTGTCTCTCTCATACCTGCACCATCCATTACGTCAAAAACATTCAATTAATTATTTACTCCAAACACTTAACATGCTGGAAGAAATTCAAACTACAGGTGATATCTTTTTCCCGATTGGATGGCTAAATAACAGTATTGGCAGATATTCATCCGAGGAAGCAGTATCTATTGTAAATAAGTTTTTGGAAGATCATCCTAAATATCCTCATCACCTAAAAAATAAAATCTTACAGAATATTGATCTGGCCAAGCGAAGCATTTCAATTAGTAAGCAAATAAACACAAACAGCGATACAAACATACCCTAATTCACTAATATTGAAGCTCTTTATTAATTAATGAAATTTTTCTGAAATTAATTTAATTTAATATTATCTTCGCAAAATCAAAAAAGAGGTAATCTGATGGAAATTATTATTAAAGAAGTAACAAATAATCAAACTCTTAACGACTTTGTTAAGTTTCCTTATCAACTATACAAAACTAATAAATATTGGGTACCTCCCATGATTGACGAAGAGCGCAATGCTTTGGTACCTGAAAAAAATCCTGCTTTCGAATTTTGCAAAGTAAAACTTTGGGTTGCCTATATTGAGAATAAGTGTGTTGGACGAGTTGGTGGTATCATTAATTCACTTTGGATTGAAAAGAAAGGTGAAAATATTGGTCGTTTTACCCGTCCTGAATTTATTGATAACAAAGAAGTATCAGCCAAACTGATGGCGACCGTTGAAAATTGGTTACAATCTGAAGGCATGGTTGAATTACAAGGTCCTCTTGGATTCTCTAATCTTGATCATCAGGGGTGCTTGATTGAAGGACACGATTGGTTACCTTCTGTAGCTTCAGATTATCACATGGATTACTTTCAGGAGCATTTTGAAGCTTTGGGTTATGAAAAAGAAATTGATTGGTTGGAATTCCGAATCACATTCCCCGATGCATTACCTGAAAAATCATTCAAGGTAGCCGAAATGTTAATCAAACGTTACGGATTGAAACCTCAGAATTTCAAATCATCCAAAGAACTTGAACCATATAAAGCAAAAGTTTTCGAACTTTTTAATAAGGCCTTTGCTGAGTTATTCGGAACTTTTCAGCTTCCTCCTAAAGTGATTAATTTTTACATGAAAAAGTATTTTCCAATATTAAATCCCCGATATGTAAAAATCATTCTGGATAAAGAAGATGAAATGGCTGGCTTTCTTATCGCTCTTCCTTCATTATCAAAGGCAATGCAAAAAGCCAAAGGAAAATTATTTCCATTTGGTTGGTACTACATCATGAAAGCATTAAAAAATCCAACAGAAATGGACTTAATGCTTACAGGAGTTAAGCCCGAGTTACAAAAAATGGGTGTGGCGGCATTGTTAATGAACGATCTTTGGAAAACGGCAGAAGAAGATGGTATTAAATATGTTGAAACGACCGGAATGTTAGAAAACAATCATGTAGCCATTCAAATGTGGAAATCGTTCGATCACATTCAACATAAACGTAAGCGTTGTTTTAAAAAGTCGTTGAAATAAAAAACATTAAATAGTAACTTTTGAGGTGTCTGTTTTATTTTCAGACACCTTTTTTTGGGCTTATATATTAGTAACAACAACAATGAACAGAGCAACTTTAATCAGCGAACTTAAAAGTTATCTCATTATTACAGCGGGACTGTTAGTCAGTGCTATAGGATGGACGGGGTTTATCATTCCATCTAATATTGTGGGTGGAGGAATCATGGGACTTTCCTCGTTAATTTATTTCCTTACCGATTTGCCGGTGGGTCCAACCAACCTGATTTTAAATTCGGTATTGATTATCATTGCCATGAGAGTATTGGGCAAGGGTTTTGGTTTTAAAACCATTTATTCCCTGATTATGCTTTCGGTATTCCTGACTATTTTTCAGTACATTATTACTGAACCCATTGTGAAGGAAAAATTTATGGCTGCCATTATTGGCGGAGGTTTAATCGGATTTAGTATTGGAATTTTGTTTATTCAGGGAGGTAGCACAGGAGGCACCGAAATTATAGCCTTGCTAATCAACCGAAAACGAAATGTTAGTCCGGGTAGAGTAATGATTAGCTGCGATCTGATCGTAATTAGTTCATCCTATATTATTTTCCAATCGCTCGAAACAATGGTATATGGTTTTGTTGTAATTGGATTGATGTCGTATGTTGCCGATTGGGTGTTAACAGGTGCTCGTCAATCGGTTCAAATCACCATAATTTCGTCTAAACCAGACGAAGTGGCACATGGCATTGCAACACAGATTAATCGTGGATTAAGCTTTGTGAAAGGGCATGGGTATTACAGTAAAAGAGACCGCGATTTTATTGTAATGGTTGTTCGAAAGTCAGAATCCCACCTGATATTCCAAACCATCAAAGAAGTGGATCCGGAAGCTTTTGTTACGGTTGCCAACGTAATGGCGGTATATGGTAAAGGGTTTGATTCCTATAAACCTCCCATCAGTGGTGGGAAGCGCAAGAAACCAACTACAACCGATCAATCGGAATAATGTAACTCAAAATCTTTTAACTGCTCCAATACCTGCTCAAACTCACCAGGAATTGGAGCTTTTAAATTCATTTTCTCTCCGCTGGAAGGATGAATAAATGATAATGTATGTGCATGTAACAGAAGCCGCTTAACACCTGTTTCGGCAGTCATTATTTTATTCAAAGTCCAATCACCGTGTTGTGTGTCACCCAACAAATCGAAGCGTTCAAAAGCAAAATGTTGCCGAATCTGATGCCAACGACCTGTTTCGGGAGAAACCATTACAAGGCTTAAATCAACATCTGTAAAATTTTTGTAGCCTATTTTTGTTGATACACTTTTCAAGGTTTTATAATAAGTTGAAGCGCTAACTCGCTTTTTCTTTTTCTTAATTAACACAGGTTTATCAAAAGTGCCTTCACCGGGTATACCTTTACAAACTACTACATAGCTTTTCTTTACCTTACGTTGTTCAAATTGCTGAGACAATAATGCTGCTGCTTCCCTGGAAAATGCCAGTACAATGATTCCTGATGTTTTCGAATCAAGTCTATGCACGGGATAAACAGATTTTCCGGTTAGTAATCCTACCTCTTTAGTAAGATAGGCAGCATCGGCTGGCATAAAATCATTCTTATGAACCGGAAGGTCAACCGGTTTATCAACAACAATCAGGTCTTCATCCTGATAGATAACTGCTATTTCGCTCATTCAACAAAGGTAGTCAGAAAGAAAGAAAAAGCTTAATTTTACATTACGAATAATACTTTCATTTTAAATACAGGAATAATCAAAGTATTTTTGACAAAAAAATCCACTAAACTATTTCTGAATCAATGAAAAAGCACAGCAATGCCAAATTTAATACACCAATTACTTTAATTTTTGATTCGGCAGGTAGAAATAAAAAGTACTTCCCTTTCCCAACTCAGACCGCAACCATATCTCACCTCCAAGTACATGAATTATTTGTTTTACAATACTCAATCCCAAGCCCATTCCTGAGTAATTAATTTTGCGGTCTTCAATCTTAACAAATGGTGTAAAAATGGTATTATAGTCTTCTTCCTTAATACCTATACCTGTATCCTCAACTCTGAATAAAAAGAAACTTTCAGGATAAGAGAAATCATCGAACATTTCAGGGTATTTGGCTACATCAGCCCTGGTCTTTTCACAAACGCATAATTTAACATGACCACTGGAGGTGAATTTAAGTGCATTATTTATCAAATTAAAAAGCACCTGCTTTAATCGTTCCCAATCAGAGAAAAGTTCAGCATCTTCAGCAATACCACTCATATCAATTTTTAATTCAGTATTTGCAGAAAACGCACCATTTAACGCAATTGATTTATAAACCATATCACACAATTCAACAATCTTAAATTGCTTCTTAACCAAATGTAACTGTCCTGATTCTATTCGTGAAATATCAATGATATCGTCAATTAAAACCAATAAACTTTCACTACTCTGTTGTATCAGCTTAATAAACTCGTTTCTGTCCTTTTCACTGTGCATATCGGTTGATAACAAACTGGAAAATCCAATAATCGAATTCATTGGTGTTCTGATCTCGTGTGACAAATTGGCCAGAAACGCAGTTTTCAATCGATCCGATTCTTCAGCTTTCTCTCTGGCAAGTTCCAGATCAGCAGTTCGTTCCAACACCAATTCTTCAAGATAATTACGGTGTCTTTCCAATTCGGCCTTCTGCACCAACATCTCTTCTCTGCTATGCTCAAGCTCATCATTTGTCTTCTTCAACTTGCTGGTACTTTGTTCTACCAGATATTGCAGACGTTTTTCACGTTGCTTGTGTATTCTACCCCTTAAATAGTAAATAAGATATAACGCAAAGAAGCCTAGTATAATTAATAATATTTTAAAGGCACGACTTTTATAAAAGGTTGGTTTAACAACCAACACTACCGAATCAATATCCTCACTCCACACTTCATCATTATTACTTCCTTTAAGCAGGAGCTTGTAAGTACCCTCAGGTAATCTTCCATAACTTTTATCTGCAAAAGCTGCCAGTGTATCCCAACTTGCATCATATCCTTCCAGCTTCCATGCTGCAAGGTTTTTAGAACTTTGAGTGTAATTAAAAACAGTTGCAAAAAAGCTTATTTTTTTCTCATCCGTTGAGATCTTAATTGTATCCGGAACATTATATTCAACACTAATCTCACCCGGACCTTCATCATTATATGCTTTTGAAGAAAGTTTGTACGAACTGATAGCAACTTTTGGTTTATTCAGGTTATATCTTAATTTGGATGGATTAAACTCAACAAATCCTCCAATACCTCCAAACATCATTGTACCATCCTTGGCTTTAGAATAGGCGCATTCATTAAATTCTTTTACCTGAACCCCATCTGTTGGTCCATAGGAAGTTACACTTTTATTTTCAGGATTAAATTTAATCAACTTGGTACTTGTTGACATCCAAAGAAATCCATCCTCTCCCTGCAAAATACCATATACATCGGAGTTTAGATTTGTGTTAAATGAAGCAGGAGCTACCGAATCATTATCAGGAAAATATTGGAGTAAACCTGAACCATAGGTAGCTAACCACACTTGATCCAATGAGTCTTTCACCACATCAAGAATGTAGTTACTCTTAATTAACGAACCAAATTTACG
This sequence comes from uncultured Carboxylicivirga sp., assembly GCF_963674565.1. Taxonomy (NCBI): domain Bacteria; kingdom Pseudomonadati; phylum Bacteroidota; class Bacteroidia; order Marinilabiliales; family Marinilabiliaceae; genus Carboxylicivirga; species uncultured Carboxylicivirga sp. The sequence continues at coordinate 159,020 of NZ_OY771430.1, read as the reverse complement.
CTGGGTAGAAATCCGCTTGTAGTTTTCTGTTATTAAATTAAATTTTATCAATTCACTTTCATCGGTACCCAACAAAATAACACTATCATTAATCAGGCAGAATTTATTAGTACTTAATGAATCAACCTCATTCTCAATCAATGAATAAGGATATATCTGATATGAACCGTTTACCTTATTATACTTAACTAATCCTCTATAAGATGATAACCACAGAATTGAATCATTAACTTCTTTTACGGATGTAAGATTGTTAAACGAAGCATTTTTTATATTATCATCATGAAATTGAATTAAATCAGCATTGTCTTTATGGTTATCAACTTTTAAAAGACCAATTTCAGAAGCCATCCATAATGTTCCACCATCCTCTTCAAAAATCTCAAATATTCTATCTTTAAATTCTTTCTTATCAATACCATAGGTAAGCGGCTTATAGTTTTCTCCATTAATGTCACTTACGTATGTATTGGTTAATGAATTATACCAATAACGTCCTTTACTGTCTTTAAATAATAAGTAAATCCGATCACCTCCACTTTGATACTTTGAATTAATATACTTATGATCAAACTTATAATGTTCACTATTAAAATAACCTAAACTTCCTTTACTACCAATCCAAACAATCGGTTCATGGTTACTTATAAAAATATCATTAATCCAATCACTTTTTAAATGTTTCTCCTTCTCATCTTCCGAACGGTAATGATTGATTAATTTTCCATTCTCCGACACTTGTAAAACACCTCCTCCATTGGTTCCAATCCAGAAGTTTCCATCACGATCGGCATAGTGGGTTGTAAATTTTTGTAACGAGGAATTTTGATAAATTTTCCGAACTGATTTGTCTTCCAGCGAAAATTGATATAGCGAGTGTTGATCAGTTAAGGTTATAGTTTTATTACTTTTTGAACGAATTGAAGTAATGGGCATAATTCCAGCTAATTCTTCAACCTCATTTACTTTAAAACCATTATCGTTTATTTTAATTGCATAACATAAACCTTTATCTGTAGCGATATAAGTAGTATCATTCAGGGTTAATAATTGTACAATATTATTATATTTTTTAACGAAAGAATCAGGTCTAACGTATGTATTATTTTTGATGTCATAAAAAGTAAGTCCCGATCCCTGTGCACCAAAAATCATCCAGTCTTTATTGTGACGGGTAATCGAAGTTATCAGTCCATTTCCATTCAAGTTATTCATTGTTCGGACTGGTGGTTTATTATCAAACTTATATGTTTTCAGATCCAAACAACTTATTTCACCAAAGAAAGTTCCAACCCATAAAGTATTATCAATAGTATCATAATCAATTGCAGTAACTTTATTATCAGGTAATGAAAGCGTATCGTATGAGAGATGAGTAAAAAGATCGAAATACTGACCATCATAACGATATAAACCGTTATTAGTTGCTATCCAGAAATATCCTGTAGAATCCTGTTCAAAAGCGAGTATATCAGGATCATTCACCCCATTTTCTTCACCATAACTGATAAATAAATACTCATCATCATTTGACTGTGAAAATATTTGCGTAGTAATACATAGTAAACTAACAACCAATAAGGTTGCAAGTAGTAGGCTCCTTCTCATATTAGATCACGATACTTAATGTTTATCCCCAATAATACAAGCAAAACGGATAAAATAGCAAAAGGTTTCACTGTTTTATGAAACCTATGAAACAATAGATAAAATACTATTTTTCAATGATTATAATCTGCACATTACAATCCTAAGAATTGCATTGCCAACCCCGAAAGAAAAATTACCATTCCAGCTACTGAATGACTTAGATGCTCGTATTTTTTTATATTTATAAAACTCAATCCATAGGTTGAGGTTACCACCATGGCAACCATTGTAATTAATGTTGTTACTCCAAAAACAGAAGTAACCAGAATTAATGCAGAAGTACTTTGCGATACGGCAGGATACATTAAAACCGGAATAAGTGGTTCACATGGCCCTAACGCAAAAATAATAAATAACACCCAGGGTGTAATGTTACGTGAATCCTCTATTTTTCCATGACTATGACCATGGTGTTTCTTTTTCATCCAATGCCTGATACCCCAAATGGTATACAACAAACCGAAGGCAATAAAAGCCCAGGCAGCCAGGTTACCCCTGAAAGATTCAATAAACTCAAGCTTTGATACCTGCACCTGCAAAGCAATTCCTACAAATCCCAGAATAACAGAACTTAAAATGTGGCCCATCCCACATAAAAGTGTTAATCCAATAACTTTCCGCAACGACCAATCACGTGCCTTACCAATCATGATAAATGGCAAATAATGATCGGGCCCCATTAGTGTATGAAAAAAACCAATGGAAGCAGCTGTTATCAATAGTAACTGTAATTCCTGAGGCATAGTATTTTTATTTGTAAATATAAAGAAATAATGAATTTATGCCTTGAATACCTATACTAACAGGCATAATTTATTTCAATTCTAAAATAACTTCCTTAGTTCTGTGTCTGAAAATAACTCTTAAGTATATTAGCTATCGAATCAGAGCTAATTTGTTTGTAATCAATCTCCTTTTCTTTTACAAACTCATAGCCTGAAATATCATCCTCCACATGCATCTGTTCAAAATTTTTGACTTTACACAAAAATCCCAAATCGGTTGTATAAACTGAAAAACCAGAGAACACATATTCGTTTGGATATGATACCAGGTAACTCATCTCATCAATATCGAGGTTTAACTCTTCTTTTATTTCTCGTCTGATAGCCGTTTCAGCACTTTCCATCGGGTCGACAAATCCACCCGGAAGATCCAGCATACCTTTACCCGGATCAAAAGCCCTGCGTGTTAACAGCACTTCACCTTTTTCGTTCACAATAACTGCAGCAACAGCAGCCGATGAATTAATAAAAAAATGAAATTTACATTTATTGCATTTAAATGATCTGGAACCATCGAATATAAACTCCTCACTTCCACATTTAGGGCAATATTTAATTACATCTCCAGGTTGTGTTGATCTTTTTTCTTTCATCTTAAAATCCGTTTAATTGCATGGTTACTGTTGGTATCAAAAGTAGAAATGCTAAAATAAACATTTCATAAAAATTGAGAAACTGCCTTCGATACTACTGTTTATTATTATTTGTAACTATTGATTTACATTTACTTACAATATCTCATTTCAGTAAATATTAGCAATCAATTTTTACGATGTCTTATTTTATTTATAACTATAATTCCCAAACCCATTAAAAGGAATATTACAGAACATAGAACTACCAATCCGGTATAAAAAAGAAAACATTGAAAGGCCAACGAACCTCCCTGAAATCCATTAAGCTGTGAAAATGTAAAAGCCATATTTCCGGCAAGCAAATAGCTTACAGGCAACCATAATACTGAAGATATAAATACTATTTTAAAGTAGATATCCAACAGTTTAAAACTTTCAAACGCCTTTGAGTTAATTATTAATAATCCATAATAAATACTCAAGGGCAAAGCAATCAATCCAGCCCAGGTAATAAAAGATCCAATGGGGACATAAAACTTCGCAGATAATGAAAATGTCAAAAGTGAATCACCCCGAATAAGAATAGCAGCTGATATCAGCAGTGTAAAGAATGAAACCAGAAAAAGAACAAGTGTTTTATTCATTTCATTAAACGACTTAAATATTTTCCATAAGAATCAAAAGCCCATCAGCTGACGCACCTTTTCAACATTTTCCTTGGATGTTAACCATTCCAACAATAAAAAAGCCACCCCTATGGCGGTTGAAGGATTCCATGAGGTGATGATGTTATCATCTGTTACAATCGGTTGATGAATAACATCTGCACCAAAGCTCTTCAGAGCCTCCCGTCGTACAGGCATATCATACACTGTGGCTTTTTTGTTTTCGAGAATACCGCTTTTCCCGGTTGGTAAAGCTCCTGCACAAACAGTAGCGATCATTTTATTGGCTGCCTTAAAACTTCTGATTAACTCCAAAAATTTTTCATCGTAAGCATCCTTATAAAATCCGTACACCTCGAAACCACCCGGTATAGCCAATGCATCAAATGAATCTACATCTATTTCTTCAACGGTATAATCAACAATAAAACGCTGCTTAAATGCGCTTTTTATTTCTTTGCGTAAGGCACCTGTAAATAATTGCGTGGAACCATCACCTTCCTCCAGGTTCCAACCCATTACATCAATAAATACACTTGCTTCATATATTTCGAATCCATCGGCCAATAAAAGAAGTATTTTTTTCATGAATCTCTTTTACTTTTTTAAATTACATTCATATATATCAATCCACTGCTTAACACTAATTTTCGTACATAAATCCCCTATTAAGTCATATGGTATTTCTTCCATTTTATTAAAACGAATACAACTTTTACCCATATCCAATCTACGCGAGGTATATTTTCCATATTCTAAAACAAACCAATTATACAAATTACGATCAGCATAAATACCACTATGGTACAAATTAACAGAGTTTTTTTGGGAAGCAATACTCATAAAAGGCAAAGGCAAATCAGGTGAACAGTGATATCCAGCCGGATAGAGACTATGCGGCACATAATAACCTATCATTCCATAACAAATTCCTTCTTCGAAACCTTTGGGTAAATTATTTAGAATAACAGAGCGTAATTTTTGAATTACTTTTTTTCTGTCTTCAGGTAATTGATCTATGTATTCTTCTGGCGTTGATGCATTGTATTTCATTAGCTTATCCATTTTTTATTATACGAATAAGATGAATACCAAATAAGAAAGGCTCCTATTACGACAACTAAAACAGGCATTGTTATAGCTTGAATAAAACCATAAACATTAATAGAATGCGTAAAAAATACATTATGAATCATTTGAGGAACTATGGCCATAAATGAGATAATAAAATATGGTCTAGCCCATTTACTCCTTAAAACCAAAGATATTGAACCCAACAAACCTCCAAATACAGCAATTGCAAAAAGAAGGGTGGTCCATATGGGATACTCACTATATAAATCCTTTTCGTTTTGAGGAAGATTCGATAATGTCTCATCAGATATAAATACATGTCCAAAAAAAGACACGACTCCAATAAGATTCCAAATCAGCATCATAATAACAATTATCCAAAACCATTTTGAAACTTTCTTTTTTTCACCTCTGCTTGTTTTCATAATCTATTTGAATTAATTTTTGCTTCAATGAAAATAACATAACGGCTCCAACATTTGTTTTTACGAAAAGCTACCAAAGAAATGTTTAAACAATCAATTATAACTTGTTTTCATATCTCTTTCATAACCAGATAGCTTGTATACTGTAGATAAAATCCAATTAAGATTCCAGCTTCCCATCTGTCTAATCTCTTTCTTTGCCCTGTCAACATTGATGCAAACAGAAAAACTGTACCTCCTATTTGAATCAACAAGTGAATATTAAACTTTGGATTATACTCAATAGATCGTATTAAACTACTGATAGATAAAATTAAAAGTATATTGAAGATGTTTGTGCCTTTAGTACTCCAATTAAGAATAATAATCCAAATAGAATTAAACTTTTTAATTTCATGTTTATGTGTTTGTTCTTATGCTAGCGGGTAATTATTTATGATGCTTAAATGGTTGCTGTTTTTTCTTTTTGAGATCTCTTAATTTTCTGTCTCCTAATTTTAATAAAAATATCAGTACAATTAAAACCTGTTTATGTTTGATTTGGATTGCCTAGCACTGATTCATTTAAAATGATATCTAAATTAATACCGATGTTACATAATTCAATTGTTTGCTTCAAATCAATTGCCTTATCAAGCCGGAATAAACATTCATGACCATAAAATTCAATTTCAGGTTTAATAAGATTTTCAAGGTATTTTATAAATTTACCCGTAAGTGAACCAAGAAATTTCTCCTTCTCATTAGAAAGTATATAGTACTTATTACTAAACTTCCAGTATCCTTTAATATCAATTTCAACAGGATTGAATATTTCTGCAATCTTATCACCCAAAGTTTCTGGTCTGATCAAAGTATGGCCAAAGTCTTTCTTTATACTTAAATGTCCGAAAAAATATTTATCATTAGATGTATGAGTTGAGGCCCCGTAGTTTGAAACAGATTGATAACTTGTTTGGTATTCAATCAGACATAAGGAGAATGAATTGGATGCACTGTTAACTCTCCATGAATTAAAAAATATTGGCTTTTGCTTGTCGGCAAATAAATGAAATTTCTTAATCAAAGGATTTCTTGTACCTGTTATCTGATAATGCTTCCTTAACTCTGATGAGATATCTTTTACTTTTAACCACTCATTACGATCTGATTCATTTAGATTTTCAATGTATTTGGGAAATTTTATATTCATCTTTTCTGTGTCTATTGAGTAGGTTTACTATCATTCATAAATACTGTATAACTTTTGCTGGTTAATGCTTCGGCTCATTTTCAGAAATCATACAATACCACAATCAAAGCCAAGAAATAAGTAAAACCAATTACCCTGTTTTACAATGCATTATGCTTCTTTTTTTTAATGAGGAAATAATCCTTTCTTTACTCTTTCTTCACGTTCATTAGCACTTTGACGAAGAAAATTCTGTCTTTTCTTTATTTTGATTTCCTTATTCAATTTGGCCCTGTTAATATTAAGGTCAACATTTAGTGAATCATTTAATTCGGCATTCTTAATAACAATCGTGTCTATTTCATTCAACGAGTTATAATAAGCATAAAGCTTTTCAACATTCACTGAATTTTCATCTATTGTTTCTTTCGAAATGAGTGATTTAGATTGGATTTCATCATTAAGATAACCAATCAATGTAAATTGTTCGTTATCTGTGTAAATAATATAACAATCAATACTATCGTTTACATAATCTGTAAAAAGTAGATATTGGTTGAACTCATAACGATCAATTGTATCACCAATAATAGGATGTAATTTATATATTTTTTGGGCATTTAGTGTATAGTTAAAAGGTTGTATACAGAAATACACTAATAGAAAAGAAGCTGTCTTGATTAATAAAATTTTCATATTTTCAAATTATTGCATCGTGTATAAATTCAAAATAGAGCCTTTTTATACTGTATAATTTCGCGGTAACTCAGCCGACTGTAGTCAAAGGCATCAAGATGATCAATCCCAGACATGTTTATATCCATCTTGATAGCAATAGCTTTATTCATCTGAATACAAGATTCCGGTTAAATTAGTATAATCTACAATGTATTTACTTATTTGCCTGAATAAAGCCTTTTGTGCCCAATTTGCATTTCCTCCCTTTTGCATTTGCAAATTAGTAAAATTACCTCCAAAGTTTATGTTAGACACATATCCTGTTAGAGTAATGTATATATTACCTTTTTCATCCTTTGCAGGATAAAATTTCAATCTGCCAAAATAATCCCCCCACATTACATCATACAAAGTTGTCATATTTGTCTTTATTGTATCACCTACCTGACTACTTCCTTCTGCTTGTTTAAGGGATACTATGCCTGGCTTAATTAAACTATTACTTTGCTCTTTCGGCTTCTGCTCTGTGTCTTTAGTTTCTTCTGGTATAATTGCTGTAAATCCAGTTTTATTAATGAATTTGGCAAAGCTTTTTAAGGCTTCAGCTTTTGAAGAATGCGTTACATATAATCTGATAACTTTAGCTTCTTTAAATACTTTCTTATCTGTTTTTTGAGCTTGTATTAAACTACATACACAAAATACAATAAGTAATGTAAAAATGTAGTGTTTCATTTTGATGGTTTTAGGGTTATATACATCAATATAAAATATTATAAATTTTAAATAGTAGTATTATCATTTAATTATTGCAAACACTTGTGGGATAATATCGTAACATTCATGGCGATGTCATGTCATCCGGCTTCAATCAAAGTCATCAGGAAGATAAACCAAGTCATATTATATTCCAGATTATTAGCGGTATGTTTTTATTATTTCAATCGTTTTATAATTCAAATCATCTTTATTTTCCTTTTTTACAATGCTATAGTCAAAAGAATCACCTTCTTCATTTTCAAGATTCTGATTTCTCTTGTCTACTTGTATTTGCATTTTGTAATTAAGAGATACATCTTTTTTTTCTTTCTCATTAATACAAATTCTGTAGGTATTTTGACTAGCAAATTTTTCGTTTTGAGATGAAATCCTGATATACAATGAATCCTTATCGATTGGATAATAAGTAATAGAGTCTATGAAGATAAAGGGTCCGTTTTTCAAACTTTCTAAAATATTATCCTCAACTTTCTTATGATATTTGATGCTCGTTAATGGAATTATAATCTTTGAATCTAATTCAACAAAGAATGTCATTTCATTCATAAGATTACCTATACTTTGATATAGTTCATTAACTCTTTGATTCACATTCTCAACCACTCCTTCCGCTAATATTGTGGTATTAATTATTTGAGGTGAAAGTTTTTGACTTTGTGTTTGGGCAAATGCATTAAATGCAATGAATACAAATAGAATCACAATCGTTTCTTTCATGTTGTTTAGTTAGGTTTGTATTTTACAGAAATTATTTTTGAATTTTGTAGACTAATAGTTCCTCGTCATCATTTGGTAAATTCGTCGTTCCCATGAGTCTGAGTCCGAGCTTTTCTATAAGTTTTTGAGACGAAAAATTATCTTTTGCTGTAATTGCACTAATGGTCTTTATATCAAACTCATTAAATGCAACTTCTTTTAATTTAGCAGAGGCTTCAAAAGCAAAGCCCTTCTTTTCATATTCAGGAAGAAATGCAAATCCAATATCAATTCCTTCTAATCCTTCTCTATCAAATAATCCACACGTTCCTATTTTATGGTTGTCCTCTTTTCTTATTAAAACATAATTAGAATAGCCAAGTCTTTGAAGTTGTGGAATCATTTTTTCTCTTATATAATCTTTTGCATCTTCTACTGTTCTCACATTCCTGTCACCAATATATTTAATGAATTTTGGTGTATTGAATAGTTTAAGAATTAATTCCGAATCATTTTCAGAGATTGGTCTTAAAATAAGTCTTTCAGTTTCAAAAGTTTTATATTCCATATTTATTTTATTAATCGAATATTCCATTTCCTTGATGAACTCGTGGTGTCGTGTCGCCCGAAAGGGGGACAAAGACAGTAGACTAAGGTGTCAGGACGAGCCGACCGAGCTATGCTTTATTCCAGCGGGTTGGCTGCTGGCATTTGTTACATTTTTGGCTTTTGATTAATTCGTAATGACATACGGTGCAAAATATAAAACTAAACCTACAATCCACAATGGACTTGTTGTCAATATAGCTTTCCATAATTCAAAGTTGTGAAATCTAATAATGCCTTGAATCATAATTTTTAAAGACCATACCCAGATTAATAAATAGAAAATATTAATAACCCAAAACTCAAATCCTGCAATCCCATTTAGTTTGTCTGATAGTCCTAAATATAGTAAAACAGGTAATTTTAAAACACTTGGAATCATTGAGTATGCTACAACAACTCGAATATCAATCAGGTCACCAATTCCTTTTAATAATTTGCCAAATAGATATATTGCATATGTTATTATATAGCCACCAATTACAACTCCAAGTCCCGCCCCAATTACAGTTGATAAAAATAGTAAGATGGTTAGTTCTCCATTTGTCATATAATCTTTGATGTGGCTTAATTCTCGATAAAATGATTCAAATCCAGAAATAGCCCCAAGCGTTATGAATATCAGAATACAATTCTTTGATAATTTATTTTCATACTGATTATTCAGATAATCAAATGTACTCTTTGTCTTATATAATATCTTTAAGGTGACGTTCATTAATTATATATTAATCGGTCTTACATGCTTGCAGCCAACGGTTTGAATAAGGGGGCCAAGGCTGAGTTGAAAAACCTAACCTCCAAAATACCACCAAGCCGAAGCTTTTGATTGGGTTATAAATTTATTCTTTTCGCTAGCCGAAGCAAAAGCTTCGGCGAATTTATTATAAGCACAAAACTCTCAAATATAAGCTGACAGCCTATGCCCTTTATTTATTGTTAGCACCTGTAGTTAATTTATATTTGATTTCTCTTTCTGTTATTCGATTTAAAGTATCATTTAGGAATTCGAGCTTTAATATCCAGTTATAATGTTTGTCATATAAATACTGATACTTTGTTGTTTTTAAACTTGTGTCATTGAAATCACGTGCATGATGAAATGTTTTATATTCAGAAGAAGAGATTATATCGTTATTCTCATTCAAAATGTATTTCTCAATGATTTTAATGTGTGAATCAACTCCGATATTATCAATTCTTTTTTCAATAATTCTTTTTTGTAGATTTCTGATATAGGTGGTTTCACCTTTTAAAGTAGGGTACTCATAAACCTCTTTGATTAGGAAATCATTGTCAAAATAATGACGCATTTTCATAGGGAATGAGTCTGAATCAAGAATTATAGAGTCTTTTCCATTAGGAATCCTATTCATATCTTTTGGAGTCAATTTCCTTATCGAATCCAAGTCAGAGAAAACTTGACAATATTCATTAATTATCCACCCAAGACTGTCAAAACTATATTCATTTATGATAGTAGATTCCCTTAATTTTTTATTGTTGAATAGTTCTCTATACTGTTCCGAGTCCATTCCTGTTAGAGAAAAGATAGAAATTTCTTTAACGTATACAGGTTTGTTCTTTAGGTTCATTTCAAACCAATCGTTATTATTCAGTTCCGAATCCGTACAACTGGATAACAGAAACATGCTTAGAATCATTGAAAATATAGTCTTCATTTAAAGTGGTTTTACTATTGGTGCTAACTAATTTATATCCACCATTAACTGTAGATACAATCCCTTATTAGCTCTGTATACCTTATTAATAGCGTTACTATTTTAATGGTGTACTGTTTATTTAATGCCACTAAAAGTAACTAACATAACTATACTTTCCAAAAACACAGGTAGATCTGTTTTACCTGCTTTAGCATTACTTCAAAAACATTAATTTTCAATATATTAAGCAGTAGTAGCAGAGATAGTATGCAGCTTACAGCCAACGATAAGTTTTAACAGAATATAGCACCTATGCACAAAGTATAAAGTACGAAGCACTGATTCTGAAGTCCGAAGCGCACAGTCCGTAGTCCGAGTACCTCTCTCCTAACATCTAAATTCTAACTTCTAACATCTAATCCCTAAGTTCTAGCATCTAACTGCTAACCTCGGCCTCTCTAGCTAATTAGTGACTACTGACCACAAACTCCAAAGCCCCTAGTCCGCTTGCCTGCCGTTTGCTAGTCCCGCAGGGACGCCTGTTGAAGCATAGTATGTAAATGCTATGTTTTTGAGTAAGCCGCCAATCAAATCCCGGAGGGATGTCTGTGTTTTATTCAATACACAAGGCAGCGTTGAGCCGCAATGCCACAATTAACTATATTATTTTCTGAATGAGTTATATAAATACATTGCATTCACCTTTGTTGAATCTCAACAGAACGGTCTCAGCATGGCTACTGTCCCAAAAGTTTACTAATGTTACCCACTGAATGTCTACTGAACCGGATAGTAGGTAAGCCTGACTTTAACCAGCACTTCTTCGGCAATATTCCGGACTACCAGGCGCGGCACTTTTACTTTGTAATCCTCCAGCTTCACCTTAAACTCCGACGAAGCCACAACCTCCGACTCACCAACCATGATTTCACCCTCAACCTCAACCGTTTTGGTAACGCCATGAAGGGTTAACTCTCCGGTAACCGTAACTTTGAACTTACCGGGTTCCTTCAGTTCGTCGGGAGAGCTTATGGTACCCTCAAAAGTTGCCTTCGGATACTTATGCGACTCCATGTACTTCTCATTGAAATGCTCCTGCATCAACGATTTTTCAAATTGAAAATCGGAAATGGTAACCACAAAAGCAATCTCGCGTTTTGCCAGATCAACCAGACTAATAACCGTTTTGTTTTCGGCATAGATATCTTCGAGCGGCGCCGAAGAAAAGAATGAAACAAATCCCTTATCAGCCCTGTACTTATGTTGGGAAAAGGTGGTTGTGCTGCCCAACAACAAAATTGCTAACCCTGTAATTACTTGTTTCATGGCTGAACTTTTAAATGTAAAAAAAACATGCTATTCTGTATCGAAGTGCCTACAAACTGAACGAACGCATGATACTAAAGCCAAAATGAATATCGCCGTCAGAAAAGACGTTATTATTCCATTGAGCTGCATACCCCGATGGCTGGAGTCGCGTAGCATTGGTCACAAACAACTGAAAGACATGTCCTCCGGTTTCGATATCCACCCCAACCGAAAGAGCATTCTTCCCGCCATTGTATAAACCATCATTTAACGTAGGCCACACAAAGGTATATTCACCATTAAGGCTGGTTGATGGCGTTATAGCATAACTCACCCCCAAAGCAGTATACCATAAAGAATGTGGATGTGATATTGTAGGAACCCGGTTAAGGTAGACCCAGCCCGGAGTAACCTGGGCCGAAAACTGATGATTAAACTTTCGGGATAACAACACCAGGTGCTCATATTCCAGCCTGTCAATAAAAGGCCTTTCTATCTCATATTTTCGAGTGCGAATATTCACACCACCTGAATAGCTTAACGAAAACCATTGTGCCGAAGTGGTTTGCTTGAGTATGGCAAGTTGAACGCCTGTCTGCAATGTTTTATCGTAATCGCTCGAACGGGCAATTCCTGCAGACAACCAATTGGTTATACCATAATCAAGGGCAATGTCCACATTGTAAATCTGATCCAATCCAAATAGTTCCTGAATACCATCACTCATTAACCCAAACAAATGCGAAACCCTGAATTGGAGTTCCTTGGCTGATAGCTGAACAGTTGTGGGTCCCAGCACCAGTCGGGTACTCTTAAAGGCTGATACATACTGCTCCGACGAAGCCTTATCATGGGTACTTAACTCATCCAGTAAATTCTTCTCCTGAGCCTTTGATGCAAAAGTTAATACAATTGAGAACATTCCAATTAACAACAACCTGTATTTCATGATGCCGGAATTTTAAGAAACATATCATTAGAATTCTTTATTCAATAGCATCCACCAGGTTCTTAAACTCGGCAAACTTATCGATATCGGTTTGTGAAAGTTTAGCTGCATCTTTGGGCATATTTCCAGAGTTAACCATGTTGTACATGCTTGTTGCACTATTGATGGCATTGGTTAATACACCATAATTACTACTGTTACTTTGACTATGATGTCCCGTATGACAACTTACACAATTGGCTGTTATTACAGGTTGTAACGTATTGGTAAAGTAATTTTTTGCAGCATTGTATTCTTCGTTCACTTCGGGAACTATATCCTTATCATCAGACGATTCGGAACATGCAAAAACAAAAGGAAGCATTAAAACTAAATAAAGTAGATTTTTCATGATTTATAGATTTATTAAGTAGTTAACCTTCAAAAAACATTTAATCAGTGCATCCATTTGTCTGTTTTAAGTAAACATTAAAGGTTTAAAAAAGTTCGCAACAGTAAGAAATATAAAACTTTACAGTCATGCTAATAACAAACCAGAATGGATCAGTTAGTCCGAAGTTCGAAGCACTGAGTCCGAAGCGCACAGTCCGTAGCCCGAAGTCCTAATTCCTAAGACCTAAGACCTAATTCCGAGCCACTCCCTCCTAAATTCTAACATCTAACATCTAATACCTAGCTTCTGCCTTCTGCCTCGCCAACTAGCTACTAACTACTGACTAACAACATACATCCCAATTGACCAAAATCATAAGCAAACTTCTGGAGAATGCCTTACCTTTATTTTTTCAAAAACAGAGTACACGATTCGCATGAATAACCTGATAATAAAAAACATAAAAAGCCTGATTCAGACCGAAGATCAAACTCGTCCCTTTGTGGCCGGAAGCGATATGACCTTACTGCCTGCTATCCATGATGCCTGGCTGGAAGTGAAAGATGGATTGATTAAAAATTTTGGAACGATGAGTGACTTTTCCGCTCAATCTTTTCCAGACAACACTGAGATTATTGATGCTACCGATCGTCTGGTTTTGCCTGCCTGGTGTGATTCGCATACCCATCTGGTTTATCCTAAAAGTCGCGATGTAGAGTATGTGGATAAGATCAAAGGCTTGAGCTATGAAGAGATTGCTGCCCGTGGCGGAGGTATCTTAAACTCTTCCAGACTGATGCAAACAGCCAGCGAAGATCAGCTATTTGAAGATGCCATGTTACGACTGAAGGAAATCATCCACTGGGGCACCGGAGCGGTTGAGATCAAAAGTGGCTATGGCCTTACCCTCGAAAGTGAGTTAAAGATGCTTCGCGTAATCAACCGATTGAAAGAAGCCTCACCCCTCACCATCAAATCCACTTTTCTGGGAGCCCATACTATCCCCATGGAATATCGTGGCAAACAGGAACAATATGTTGATTTGGTGATTAATGAGATGCTTCCGGCAGTTGCCAAAGAAGGTTTGGCCGATTATGTGGATGTATTTTGCGATGTGGGCTTTTTTACGGTTGCTGATACGGACCGCATACTCAATGCAGCTGCAAAATATGGACTTACACCTAAGATACATGCCAACGAACTGGATTATTCAGGTGGTATTCAGGTGGGTGTTCAACACAAGGCTTTATCTGTCGATCACCTGGAGTTTACCGGAGATAAAGAAATAAACGCACTGAAAGATTCTGGCACCATGCCAACCATCTTACCCGGAGCAGCTTTCTTCCTGAATATGGCTTATGCCCCTGCCCGCAAAATGATGGATGCCGGATTACCTGTTGCGCTGGCTTCAGATTTCAATCCAGGTTCATCACCATCAGGCAATATGCAATTGATCATGTCCATGGGAAGTATTCTGTATCGCATGCTACCAGAAGAAGTGATCAATGCGGTTACTAAAAACACCGCCTATGCTATGGGAATTGATAAAGAACTGGGCTCGATAATGAAAGGTAAAAAAGCCAACCTCATCATCACCAAACCGATACCAGGAATCGAATACCTGCCTTATGCCTATGGCGAGAATAAGGTGGAAACAACGATATTAAATGGAGTAGCTGTTAGCTAATGATTAATGGTTAATGGTTAATAGCTTAAAATCTTGATAATTGACACATTTAACTTTTGACTATTAACTTGATCCTTTTGACTTGAAAGTTTTTGACTTAAATACGAATATATGCAGCAACTAATCGAATGCGTTCCAAACTTTAGTGAGGGATGTGATATGACCATCATCGAGAAGATAACCGATGAAATTAAAAAGATAGACGGCGTTAAACTGATTGATGTTGATCCTGGGAAAGCAACCAACCGAACTGTTGTTACTATGGTGGGCAATCCTGATGAAGTCTGTGAGGCAGCTTTTCAGGCTGTTAAAAAGGCACAGGAACTGATTGATATGCGCCACCACAAAGGAGCACATCCACGCTTTGGCGCCACCGATGTTTGTCCGCTGGTTCCGGTAGCCAATATCACCATGGAAGAAACGGTTCAATACGCACACAAACTGGCCGAGCGAATCGGGACAGAATTGAATATACCCATTTACTGTTACGAATTTGCTGCCAAAGAAGGTAAACGCAAAAACCTTGCATCGTGCCGCGAAGGCGAATACGAAGCAGTGCCCAAGCGTATTGTATCGCCTGAGTGGAAACCGGATTTCGGTCCTGCCGAATGGAACGAGAGCGTTGCTAAATCGGGCGTAACAGCTGTTGGAGCACGTAATTTCCTGATTGCTTATAATGTGAACCTCAACACTACCTCTACCCGACGTGCCAACGCCATTGCCTTTGATGTACGTGAGCGTGGACGTGTAAAACGCGAAGGAAATCCGGTTACCGGAAAGATTGTAACAGATGAAAAAGGCAATCCGGTAATGGAACCCGGTATGTTGAAATCGGTGAAAGGTATTGGTTGGTTTATTGAAGAATATGGGGTTGCTCAGATCTCGATGAACCTGACAGATATAACTGTAACCCCTTTGCACGTAGCCTACGATGCCGTTTACGAAAGAGCCAATGCCCGTGGCGTTCGCGTAACAGGCTCAGAGATGGTGGGTGTGGTACCTTTACAGGCCATGCTTGACGCAGGTAAATATTTCCTTCGTAAACAGGAACGTTCGACAGGGATACCAGAGAGAGAAATCATTAAAATTGCTGTTAAATCAATGGGATTGGATGAACTGTATCCTTTCGATCCTGATAAAAAGATTATTGAATACATTCTGAAAGATGATAAGAAGAAGCTGATTGATATGAGCCTGACAGCCTTTGCAGATGAAACTGCATCAGAATCACCAGCCCCGGGTGGAGGTTCCATATCGGCTTATGTAGGTTCATTGGGAGCGGCTTTAGGCACTATGGTGGCCAACCTTTCGGCTCACAAACGCGGTTGGGACGATCGTTGGGAAGAATTCAGCGATTGGGCCGAAAAAGGAATGGCTATTCAAAGTGAATTATTGCGACTGGTTGATGAGGACACCCTTGCTTTTAACCGCATCATGGATGCTTTTGGTTTACCCAAAGGAACCGACAAAGAAAAAGCAGATCGCAAACAAGCAATTGATGATGCCACCAGATTTGCCATTGAAATACCTTTTAAGGTAATGCAGAAATCATACGAAGCCTTTGAGATGATTAGGGCCATGGCTGAAACAGGTAATCCAAACTCTGTTTCTGATGCCGGAGTAGGTGCTTTATGCGTAAGAAGCGCCGTGATGGGCGCTTACCTAAATGTTAAGATCAACGCCTCTGGTCTGGATGATAAAAAATTTGTGGAAGGTATCCTGACCAAAGGTAAACTGATTGAAGAAAAATCCATACAAGCTGAAAAAGAGATTTTGGAAATTGTGAATCAGAAGATCGGATAACCTTCAAGCACAGAAACAATAAGTCAGATAGAATTAATAGAGCTCCCTTTTGTTGAATAACAATGGGGAGCTTTTTTGTATCAATTATCTTGAATTATAGAGCGAAAACAATACCATACCGTGGATTAAAACCCACAGCTTTTACTGTCAGCCTTTCAGGCTTCTCAAATATCTTCGATTTTCTTGACACATTTTACTGAAGACGTATCCCGGGTAAGATTATGGACAAAAGGCAAATTATCTTCGTAACTATTATCATTTAAGCAAACCTTATAATTCATTTCGTGAAATTTGTGTAATTGTGGTTAAAAATCACACCATAAACTTCTGCCTTCTGCCTGTTAAACTTACCAACTATTACTATTTTAGCCTTAAACACACAAAATTATGCGCGTACTTATCTTTTATACCCAATCATTCAGCTACACACCACAGGTTAAAAACCTGGAAGATGCTCCCGATCCGGGTGAAGCAAGATCATTTGAAGACTGCCTGTTGGCCTGCATTCAGATTGAAGAAGTTGATGAAGAAAAGGATGTTAAGAGTCGTGAGAAAAAGCTGGTGAACCATTTAAAATGGGCTGCCCGAAAAAATAACACAAAACGAATCGTGCTTCACTCCTTTGCTCATTTGGGAGAATCAAAAGCAAGTGTTGATTTTACCAAACAGGTTTTCGATGCGGCTCAAATAAGGTTGGAAAATGCCGAATTCGAAGTGGCTCAAACACCCTTTGGTTATTTTCTTGATTTAAATATTAATGCTCCAGGCTTTTCATTGGCTCGCATATGGGCCGAACTGTAAACGATTAGCCGATTAATCAATCATTCGATTATCAATTGTTGAATTGTTAAATTGCCCAACTGTTTAACTGTACAGTTGTTGAATCGTTTAATTGAATATTTACAATTAAACAACTCGACAATTCTGCAACTAAACAAATACACAGTCAACACCTCCACTACAGTTCAAGGATATACTTCTGCTCTCCTTCTTGCACAAATCCCATCTTTTTCAAATACTTAATATGAGATTTATTTGAAGACTCACAAACCAGAAGTTGGATACTTTTATCAGCATATTGCTCACGATACTTCTGCAATAAAAAGCGACCTGTTTTATAATCACGGTATTCAGGCGTTACATAAT
Source organism: uncultured Carboxylicivirga sp. (assembly GCF_963674565.1). Classification (NCBI taxonomy): domain Bacteria; kingdom Pseudomonadati; phylum Bacteroidota; class Bacteroidia; order Marinilabiliales; family Marinilabiliaceae; genus Carboxylicivirga; species uncultured Carboxylicivirga sp. The sequence continues at coordinate 140,985 of NZ_OY771430.1, read as the reverse complement.
CCAGGATAATTTCAGCCTGCCCATCTTTATCATCTCCAACGATAAATACACCCGCAACTTTTGCATCGCGTAAGGCCAACAGTACCTGACTGTTTAAATTTTTAAAGTTGAGATTAAAATCAGGGAAATACCTACAAATATCTTTGTAGTGATATAGCAAATACTGACTCAAAAACTCATCATCCGCATTTGCTCTAACCACATTAAAACGCTCCTTTTTAAATAACAAAAAGCGCAGATAGTAGATATTAAACAAAGCAATAAGAAGATTCATAATACCAACCGGTAAAGCTCCTATGTAAAAGCCATAAAACGAAAAGATGGATGAACCGATAAAATTATAAATCCGTAGTTTAACCAGAGAAGACAGACTCAATGAAATAAACACCAGTGTTGATGCCAAATAACCTATCCATTCTATCAATGGAAGGTTCCAATAGATTTCGTTCATATTGTTGTTGTTGCGTTTTCAACAAAAATAGAATAAAATTCAAAACCGACCAATTGGTCTATAAAAAATAACCCGAGCAAGATACTACCCGGGCTACCATTCACTTAAAACCACAATATTATTTGTTCTTATCAATTATAATCTCAGGTTGGACGTTGTCGCCTTTCTTCACAATATTGTTAACCGTATTATCTTCCATCTTTCCATAGCCTACCACAACAACTTCATTACTGGAGTTACTTTCTAAATCATGTGAAGTGCTTTCAAAATCCTTTGTTGTAATTTCAATGACTCCCTGACTATGATCTTCACCGTACTTAGCAATAGCCGCTTCACCTTTTAACACATTAATTGCCTCAATATTATCAGGAGAAATACTGTTAATATCTTTCGTATACCTCTCCCCATTCAGGTAAATGATCTGATCTGAAATGGATTGGTCTGATTTAGGAAATTCATAATTTTTAGTCATTACAACTATTGCCCCATTATTATTAGCAGACAGAACATCTTTAAAATTTTGTCCTACCGGAATCTGCCCCAGTGCTTTTATTTCGTCAGCCTTAAGACCTTTTACTAAACTCCAGTCTGCAATTTCTCCATTAAGAATAAATTGAGCTCCTTTTATGTTTTCCGATTCCTCAACCAATCCTTTATCGGTTAAAACTACACTATAGATAGTTCCATCCTCATAATTAATTACAGCCCTTGATCCTGCCAGGGTTTCAACAACTTTATCTGAACTTACTTTGTCAGAATCGGTACAGGCCAGCATAGCAATAGCTGTAAGGAAGGCAATAAACACTCCTTTTAACTGCGTATTCAATTTATTTTGAATGGTATTATTCATCATGATTATTCGCTTTTTAATTAAACTTTGGCTGAAGTTGTTTACCAACCTCAAACTGGTACTTCCAGGCAAGTAATTTATTAAGGAGTACTGATACTGTTTGGGTTCTTCCGTGGTTTGCATCATAGCTTTGTCAACACAGAATTCATGGTTTTGAGCGATTAATTTCCGTAGCCACCATGCAAAAGGATTCCACCATTGTAATATCAACATCCATTCTGCCAGGGTAATGTCAATAGAATGCCACTGACGGCAATGGGCTTGTTCGTGATTTAAAATATGGTCTCTGTTGGATTGCTCCATCACCGATTGAGGCACAAAAACAGATTGAAAGAATGAAAATGGATTGATCTCCTCATCGTATAAAAGATATAGATTCAAACCTCTGACTTTCATCTTCTTACTTTTTCCTTTTATCTTTACAAGATAGATATATCCCCAGACCAAACGGATCATCAGAACCAAACTAACCAGTAGATAGATAGTTATAAACAGATGCGACCACTCCCATGTAAAAGAACTTTGATTTGGAGTCACAACCTGATTTGAAAGAAGAATTGCTAAATCAGGTAATTCAACAGTAGTTCTTTCTGCAAAAAAAATAGAGCGAACGCTAGCTGGCATGGCAAGTACCGGAACTATCCAAGGCAGAATAATCGTATTGAATAGCCAGATCCGGTTTCGGTTAAATAGCGCATCCTTCGATAAGAATAATGCAAAAACCAGAACCATTAATACCACAATCAATGCAGCTTTCACCTGCCACTCTATTAAATATGCCATCATTTAACTTTCTTCAACAATTAGTTAGGTTCCTCAATTGAGAATTAAAAATTTATTTACTCAAACTGATAATAATAACTCCATTCTTACCTTTATCTCCATATACCGCAATAGCTGATTCATCTTTAAGAACCGATACCGATTCTATTTTATCTTTATCGATGGCATCAAATTCTTTTTTACTGATTTCTTCCCCATTTAATACATAAAGTGGATTAGAACCTGATTTTTCAGTTGCTACTTTAACCGGATTATCACTCATTTTTCCATAACCAACTACAACCACCTCTTCCCTGTCTTTACTTTCATCACTCTTAGTTGTTACTTCAATTACACCAATCCGATGATCTTCACCATATTTGGCAACAGCATCCTCATCTTTTAATACATTCACTGAAGCAATTTGACTTGGAGCAATGGTCGTCATATTTCCATAAAACCTCTTTCCATCAAGATAGATAACAGGCATAGTCACATCTACCTGTTCATCTTTCTTTTGCAAAACAAATTTCACTTTTAATTCCAGGGTTTTACCTAAAAGATTAACATCTTCAACAGTAGGTAACTTGGTCAGTACTCTTCTCACTTCATTTTCCAAACCAGTTAATGAAACAGAAGAGTCATCTACTGAACCACCATTCTCAGGAGCATATGCCACAACCACTACCTCACCAGGATTAACCACATCACCACCTTTAGCCTCACCTATTTCAGGTTTACCGGCCTTTCCGTTTTTACTGATGGGTACATTAACTGTTACATCTCCGGTAAAATTATTATTCCGAGCTTCAATCGGATACTTTAGGTTTTTTGCCACAAACTTTCGTAAATCATCGCTAGTCTTAATATTTTCAACGACCTCTTTTTTCTTTGTTTGTTTTTCTGTTTTATCAGGATTAGTAAAGGCTACCAACGCTGTAAATGTCATTATCATAACCAGAAGACTTTTCATTTTTGAAATCAGTTTTCTGTCTGTTTTATTATTCATCATGATTATTCGCTTTTTAATTAAACTTTGGCTGAAATTGTTAACCAACTTCAAACTTTTGCTACCAGGCAGGTAATTCATTAGCGAATATTGATACTGTTTGGGTTCTTCCGAAATTTGCATCATGGCTTTGTCAACACAGAATTCATGGTTTTGAGCGATTAATTTCCGTAACCACCATGCAAAAGGATTCCACCATTGCAATATCAACATCCATTCTGCCAGGGTAATGTCAACAGAATGCCATTGGCGGCAATGGGCTCGTTCGTGATTTAAAATATGATCTCTGTCTGATTGCTCCATCACTGATTGAGGAACAAACACTGATTGAAAGAATGAGAAAGGATTAATATCATTATCTTCTAACAGATATAAATCAAACCCTTTTGTTTTTAACTTTTTACTTTTGCCTTTTAACTTAAAAAGATAGGTATATCCCCACAACAAACGAACCACAAACACCATACTAATCAGCAAATAAAAAGCCAGTAGTATATTGGACCAATTTATCACAGATGCAGTTTGTTCAGTAATGTTTGTTTGGGTTGTTACAGGTATTGATAAAGTTATGAGATCAAGTTCTGCTTCCGGTGCAAACAGTATTGACTTAACACTAACAGGCATTGCTAATAAAGGAATAATCCACGGCACAAACAATGTGCTTAAAAGCCATACTCTGTTTCGGTTAAACATTGCATCTTTCGATAAAAAAAGTGCAAAAACAATAACCATTAATGCCACCATTATAGCAGCTTTAATCTGCCACTCCATCAAATATGCCATCACTTCTCTTTTTTCTCAATTAATTCAATAAGTTCTTTTAAATCATCTACGTTGAGTTTTTCTTCATTTACAAAAAAGGAAACCACATTTTTATAAGATGATTCAAAATAATCAGATACCATATTTTTGATATACAGCTTGCGATAATCTTCTTTGCTTATCGCAGGAAAATATTCGTGAGAATTGCCGTAGGCATTATGAGAAACAAACCCCTTTTCTTCCAATCCTCTTATTATTGTACTAAACGTATTATAATGAGGCTTGGGTTCAGGGTGCTTTGGCAACAGATCTTTTACAAAACCCTTACCTGCTTCCCATAAAATCTTCATTACATCTTCTTCACGTTTTGTTAATCGTTTCGCTGTCATTTTTAGTTATTTTTTACCCATGAATTCTATTGACAAAACAAATGTAACTATTTAATTCGTTTATCCAACTAATTATTTAGTTTATTCAACTATTTTTTTCGTTACAATCGATTTTACCCCATTTTCAGCCAATTACAGAATCCTACTTGTTATCTAAAAGATTCTATCATTTGTTTCACAACTTCATGATATGGAGTGATTTTAAAATTGGGGAATTGTTTTTTAAATTTTTCAAAAGACATAACATAGTCATATTCGAACTGATAAATCATCTCATCAAACTCTTTTACAACCGGTACAAAGGCAGCCACAATCTTTTTTAATAACTTCGGCATATATGACACTTTATAAGAAGTTCCTAAAACATCGTTAAAAATTGCCATCATTTCATCGACAGAAACAGGTTCACCAACGGGCAAATGCCAAACCGCATTATAAGTTTCAGGTTCCAACGCTAACTCAACCAAGGCTCTACCTAAATCAATTGTATTGGCATAAGTATGTTTGGGTCCGCGAGGCAATAAAGACTGCGGAGCTTTATTCTTAATAATTCTTTCCAGGAAAGAAAAATAAAACACACTGTTATTAGCATTGGGTCCAATAAAATCAGCCGCACGGGCAATTACCCCTTGTAACTTTCCTTGTAAAAAAGCAGCTTTTAATTTATCATCTATCATTTTCCTGACAACACCTTTTGGGGTTGAAGGATGCTCTGTGTAACCTTCATCAAACCGCCCCTGCAATGGAGCAGGACCATACATGTAAACATTATCAAGAAAGATTAGTACCGCACTCGCTTTTGCACAAGCCTCAATTACATTGTCCATCAATACAGGCCAATTGCGCTGCCATACTACTGTTTTATACTCCAGGCCCACACATAAATACACAACAGCTGATCCAGCCACCACCCTATCCACCTCCTCTGCTTTTAGCAAATCCGCACTCATCAACTCAACTCCTTTAAAGTTCATTGATCGGGAAACGGCACGTGCAGGTAATTCTTTTTCTAATAATACTTGTAAAACAGATTGTCCTACTCCACCGGAGGCACCTAAAACTGTGTGTAATGAATTATTCATAATATGAGGTTAAAAGAATTAGTTACATATTGCAAGATCTGAAATTAATGAAAACAATTTTTACCATTTGACATATTTTTTATAAATCAACTTCACCCCAAAACAACACTTTACTCTCAATATTTTATTGATAATATTTACTTTACGCTTCTTTCGTTAATCCATTAAATCATTTAATTAATGCAATAACAAAGCTTATTAATAAAATAGAAGAAGGACCGTTGTATAATATTATACTGAATTACTTAAAATCTATATTTTTGTGCTTTATGAAGATAAAAGCTAGACACTCATATATAACATTCCTTTTTCTTTTGGTTCCTTTTTGGTTATTGGCACAGAACACACCAGCAAACAAATCAAGTAAACCACAAAACGGAGAAGGGCTGTATTCTTTTATGATTAGAAACAATCTCTCACCACAGGAAGACTTAGATGAGTTTCTACAATTAAACAAAGGTAAATTCGGATCTAATAACAGCCTTTTGTTACACGAAACATATGTAATTCCTGTAAAACAAACAGATTTATTTGAGCCACTGTTTGGAAAAGATCGTGAGAAATTTCCGGTTGAATCAGACGAAATGAAAGGAGCTGTTTTTTATCTGATCTCGGGTCATGGCGGTCCGGACCCCGGTGCAATAGGACAATACGGCTCTTATGAACTACACGAGGATGAATACGCATACGACATTTCCCTTCGTCTGGCAAAAAAACTGATAGAAAATGGTGCTAAGGTACACATCATTATTCAGGATCCGGATGATGGCATTCGTGACGAGCAGATACTAAAGTACGACAACCACGAAACTTGCATGGGACAGACCATCCCATTGAATCAAATGGATCGGCTGATACAGCGTTCAAAAAAAGTAAATGAGCTTTACAGGAATGATACAGAAAAATATCGAAGAGCCTTAATACTTCATGTCGACAGCCGAAGCAAACGTAAACAAATTGATGTTTTCTTCTATCATTACAAGAAAAGCAAAAACGGCGAACAGCTAGCGGTTACCTTACGCGATATTTTTAATGAAAAATATGGCGAGCATCAACCATCCAGAGGATTTGAAGGCACTGTAAGTGACCGTAATTTATATTTATTACGCAATACAACTCCTGTTTCAGTGTTTATTGAATTGGGTAACATTCAAAATTACCGCGATCAACTTCGGTTTGTTATCGCAGACAATCGTCAGGCTTTGGCAAATTGGTTGTATCTTGGTCTGAAGAAAGACTTCGACAGGAGCAAATAATTAAGAACTTAAAATAAAACCATTCTGATATGAAACCAACATTACTGATTCTTGCTGCCGGCATGGGAAGCCGCTACGGAGGTCTGAAACAAATGGATGAATTAGGACCTCACGGAGAATCAATCATTGATTATTCAGTTTATGATGCAATCCAATCGGGATTCGACAAAGTTGTTTTTGTGATTCGCGAAGACTTTGCCGATGTTTTTAAAGCACGTTTCGAGCCTCGCCTGGCAGGTAAAATCAAAACCGAATATGTATACCAGGATCTGAAAGACTTGCCTGAAGGATATTCGGTACCCGAAGGTCGTGAAAAACCCTGGGGAACAGGTCATGCAATATTAATGGCAAAAGATGTCATTAACGAACCTTTTGCTATTATCAATGCTGATGATTTCTATGGCAGAGAAGCTTACAAGCAGGTTTTCGATTTTGTAGCTGATAGCAATGACGAAAATGAATATGCCATGGTTGGATACAAACTAAACAACACTTTATCAGAACATGGAACCGTTTCACGCGGAGTATGCGAAACCAATGCCGATGGTAATTTGGTAAACATTGTTGAGCGAACAAAAATTGGATACGAAGGCGAAAAGATTTTCTTTTACGAAGAAGATTCTAAAACCGAGTTAACCGGAACCGAAGCTGTTTCGATGAATTTTTGGGCATTCAAACCTAACTATTTCAAAAAGCTGGAAAGCGCCTTTCTTGATTTCTTAAAAGAAAAAGGACAGGAAATGAAATCTGAATTTTATTTCAATGCTGTGGTTGATCAATTAATAAAAAAAGGTGAAGCTTCAACTAAAGTAATCAGAACTGATTCGAAATGGTTTGGCGTTACCTACAAAGAAGACAAACCTATGGTTCAGCAAAAAATTGATGAATTGATTTCTTCAGGCATTTACCCTGAAAAACTGTGGTAATAAGTATCCTCTATAAAATCAAAGGCGTCCAATGGTCGCCTTTTTTATGCTTTAATCCAAACATTTTGCAAACAAACCTCTCCTTCCAAAAACTAAATATTCACTGCAAAAAGTATTTAAGCATTAACTATTAAGTTCTTGTATTAATTAACAAAAAAATTTACTTTTACTGAGTGACTATTTGCATTTCCCACAATTAATTATTCAAAAAGCGTCTTCAACCTGCTTTTTGTAATCAGCGTACATCTAAACTATTACTTAATGAAAGCTACTATTAATCGTCGGGATTTTATCAGGGCCGGTGCTGTTACTGCAGTTGGTACAGCCATCTTGCCAAATTTACTATCGGGCTGCACAAATGGCCCGTCAGCAACAGGAAACAACATGACACTACACGACTATCTTGAACATTTTGGTGTTAATCAGCAAATGATTCAGGAAATTATCAGAGAAGGATTATCAAAAGGAGGAGATTATTGCGATGTATATTTTCAACATACAATAGGCAATTACATCGGATTGGAAGATAAAGCAGTTAACAGAGCCTATTCTGACATTAGCCTGGGAGTTGGTATTAGAGTTCTAAAAGGTGATCAGACAGGATATTCATTTAGCGAAGAAATAAGTATGGATGCGATGAAATCGGCTGCTCGTACGGCTGCCAATATCGCTAATACTTCATCAATAGTTGAACCTGTAGCTTTTGAAAATCACAAACTGCCCAATTACTATATTATTAAAACTCCGTGGGAAGAAGTTTCAATCAATGAAAAAATACCTTATCTGCAAAAGATAAATGATAAAGTCTTCGCCATGGATAACCGCATCATCAAATCAAATGTGTGGTTTATGGATGAAACATCCTATGTTCTTTTCGCCAATTCCGAAGGAAGAATGACATTTGATTACCAGCCCATGGGACAAATTTCGGTAAGTTGCACTGCCGAGCAAAATGGACAAAAAGAGCAAAACAGTTTTAATCTTTCAGGTCGTCGTGGAATCGAATTCTTCACACCGGATAATATAGATTTATTAGCTTCTGAAGCTGTTAAAAGAACAACCGACCTGTTTGCAGCTGTTAAGCCTAAAGCAGGCGAACTTCCTGTGGTTTTGGCAGCAGGTAGTTCGGGCATATTATTGCACGAAGCTATTGGACATGGAATGGAAGCCGATTTCAACCGTAAAGAAGTTTCTATCTTCAGCGACAAAATAGGCAAAAAGGTAGCTAATGATTTTGTTACCATTGTTGATGACGGTACTAACCCCAACATTAGAGGATCCATTAATGTGGATGATGAAGGCAACGATACAGAAAAAACCTATTTGGTATCGAACGGAATCATGACTTCATACCTGCACGACCGCATCAGTGCCAAACATTATGGCGTAAAAACAACCGGAAGCGGCCGTCGCGAATCCTTCCGTCATATGCCAATGCCTCGAATGAGAAACACTTATATGGAGAATGGACCTCATAAAAAAGAGGAGATTATTGAATCAGTTAAATACGGAATCTACGCCGAAACATTTACCAACGGGCAGGTTATGATTGGCGCCGGCGACTTTACTTTCTATGTTAAATCAGGCTATTTGATTGAAGATGGAAAATTAACTCAACCCATTAAGGACATTAATATAATTGGCAACGGACCAAAAGTACTTGCTGACATTGAAATGGTGGCAGATGATTTTAAAATGGCCGAAGGAGGTTGGACATGTGGTAAAAACGGACAAGGAGTGCCTGTTTCGATGGGTTTACCTACCGTTAAAGTCTCAAAAATTACAGTAGGCGGAGTTAACGCCTGATCATGTCTAACTCAAAACAAACCACAATGAACACAAAAGAACGTAAAGACATGGCCATCTGGGCCGTTGACTATGCAAAAAAACAAGGAGCTTCAGAGGTTGCAGCTTCTGTATATAACTCACGATCTGTAGAAATTGAAGTTCGTGAACAAAAAATTGAAAAGATCAAAGAATCAACCACTAATGGTCTATCACTTAACATTTATCGCGATCACAAATTTTCGGGTCATTCAACCAACAACTTAAACAAAAGCGATCTGCAAAAATTCATAAAAGAAGCTGTAGAAGCAACCAAATATTTAAGTGCGGATGAATTTCGCGAATTACCTGATCCTTCTCTATATCCGGAAAACTTGGAGAAAGACCTAAAGATTGAAGACCGGCAATACTTGTCGGTTTCACCCGAACAAAAAGTAAACATTGCCAAAGAAATAGAAAACATCGCCCGTGCCCAGAGTGAAAAGATCATATCTGCTACCGGAGGATACAGTGATGATTACTCAGAAAGTGTAAAAGTTCATAGCAATGGATTTATAGGAGAAAGGATCTCCACTTCTTTCTGGGCTGGCGGAGAAGTTACTGTTAAAGATGATGATGCCAGACCTGAAGGCTATCATTGGGGCGGAAGTCGCTTTTTTAAATCAATGCCAACACCTGAAGAATTGGGCAATAAAGCTGCTCAGAATGCACTGCGTAAAATGGGGCAAACCAAAATTGCTTCAGATAAATACGACATGATGATTGAAAACAGAGCCGTACCTCGCTTACTATACATGTTTTTCGGTCCAATGCAGGCACGAGCATTGCAACAAAAAAGCTCTTATCTCGAAGGCATGATTGGCAAATCAATAGCATCTCCTAAACTTACCCTGATTGATGATCCGTTTATAGAAGGTGGTTTTGCTTCGCGTTTGTATGATGGAGACGGCATTGCTTCACAACCCAGAACAATGATTGAAAATGGAATATTAAATGAATATTACATTGACAATTACTACGGGAAAAAACTTAATATGACGCCCAATGGCGGACAACCTTCAAATATTCGTTTCGAACTGGGTGAAAGAAACTTCGATAAAATTGCAAATGACATAAAAAAAGGTATTTTTGTTACCTCTTTCAATGGAGGCAACTCAAATCCAACAACAGGCGATTTCTCATTTGGCGTTTCAGGCTTTTTGATCGAAAACGGGAAATTAGTTCAACCAGTTAATGAAATGAATATCTCAGGCAATGCCAAACATTTTTGGCAAAAGCTCTCTGAATTAGGAAATGACCCTTATCCTTATTCCAGCATATTAAGTCCTACAATGGTATTTAACGACATTGATTTTAGCGGACTTTAATAATTAAGAATCCAAGAAAAACGGGGAACATCAGCACTTCCCCGTTCTTTTAGCATCTTTTTAGGATTTTTCTATCTGTTTTTCTTTTTTGATTTATATTTTTGCGCAAAAATTATAATCATGGATCCAAACAGCAAGAACAAAGGATTATACAATAAACTTGGTCCCGAAGAATTAAAGAAGCGATTAGCCGAAGAAACCTTTAAGCGAACAACTGTTTCGTTTTATAAATACATACTTATTGACGACACCTGGTCCTTGCGTAATCTTCTATACGAAAAATGGAATCAATTGAATTGTTTGGGACGAATCTACATTGCATCTGAAGGTATCAATGCACAAATGAGTGTACCCGATCATAAATGGGAAGACTTTGAAAAACACCTTCGCTCAATCAGCTTATTTGAAGATATTCCTTTTAAAATTGCGGTTGAAGATGATGGTCAATCGTTTCTTAAGCTGCAGGTTAAAGTACGCAATCAGATTGTGGCTGACGGATTACAGGCGCACGAATATGATGTAACCAATGTTGGCCAGCATTTGTCGGCCAAAGAATGGAATCAGGCCTTGGAACAAGGTGCTACCGTTGTTGATATGCGTAACCACTACGAGAGTGAGATCGGGCATTTCAAAGGAGCAATCCTACCCGATGCCGAAACTTTCAAAGACGAACTTCCCGAAGTACTTGAGAAACTTAAAGGGAAAGAAAATGAAAAGATCCTGTTATACTGTACGGGCGGCGTACGTTGCGAAAAAACCAGCGCTTACCTTAAACATCATGGCTTCAACGATGTTAATCAGCTTTTAGGCGGCATCATTGATTACTCACGACAAATTAAATCTCAAGGATTAGAGAATACTTATAATGGTAAAAACTTTGTCTTCGACAATCGTTTAGGAGAACGTATTTCGGATGATGTGATCAGCAACTGTCATCAGTGCGGAAAGCCTTGCGACACGCATACAAACTGCGCTAATAAAAAATGTAATCTGTTATTTATACAATGCGACGATTGTAAAACAAAATACAATGCTTGTTGTGGAGATGATTGCCAAACCTATTTTTTAGCTTCACCTGATCAGAAACTGGAACTGGAACAACGTCTAATTTTTAAAAGAGGCAAACGCTTTCATAAAGTCTAATCACCTAAAACATATCGCAATCTATTAACTAATCCCCTTCCCTTAATTGATAGATTGCGAGTTTTAAACACCTGCATCCCCCATCATTCTTACGATAATTACCTAAAAAACCTATAAATGACAATCTTTTAAAAGGTTGTTTAATTGGTTTTATTTATCTTTGCGTGATTTTTCTTTAAAAACGAAAAAAAGAATGATAAAAATTACCTTTCCAGACCAAAGTGTCCGAGAGTATGAAGCCGGTGTTACAGGCCTTGATATTGCGCAAAGTATTAGCCCACGTTTGGCTAAAGAAGTATTATCGATAACGGTAAATGATACCCTTATGGATTTAACGCGCCCTATCACCACCGACGCAACGGTTAAATTACATAAATGGGAAGACGAGGAAGGTAAGCATGCATTCTGGCATTCTTCAGCGCACCTAATGGCTGAAGCTATTGAAGCCTTGTACCCTGGAACAAAGTTTGGTATTGGTCCAACAATAGAAAATGGATTTTATTACGATATCGACACAGGTGATGATGTTGTGATTAAGGATGCTGATTTGCCAAAAATTGAAAATAAATTCAAAGAACTGGCAAGTCAAAAATTCGATTACGTCAGAAGTGAAGTTTCCAAAGCCGATGCCTTGGATTATTTCACAAAAAAAGATGACCAATACAAACTGGAGTTAATAAGTGAACTGGAAGACGGAACAATTTCGTTCTACAAACAAGGGAATTTCACTGATCTATGTCGTGGGCCACACTTACCATCAACAGCCCCCATCAAAGCTGTTAAGTTACTAAACGTTGCAGGTGCTTACTGGAGAGGTGATGAAAAACGCAAACAGTTAACACGTATTTACGGTATCACATTTCCAAAAGCTAAGATGCTTGAAGACTATCTTATTTTATTGGAAGAAGCCCAAAAACGCGATCACCGTAAAATTGGTAAAGAACTGGAGTTATTTGCCTTCTCAGCAAAAGTAGGACAAGGGTTGCCTTTATGGTTACCTAAAGGAGCTAGACTTCGTGAGCGTTTAGAAAATTTCTTGAAGAAAGTTCAGGTTCAGTATGGATATGAGCCGGTAATAACTCCTCACATTGGTAATAAAGAGTTATATGTGACTTCTGGTCACTATGCAAAATACGGTAAAGATTCATTCCAGCCTATCAGCACACCTGCCGAAGGAGAAGAATTTTTATTAAAACCTATGAACTGTCCTCACCACTGTGAGATTTACAAGACAAAACCGCGTTCATATAAAGACCTTCCGATTCGTTTTGCCGAGTTCGGAACCGTTTATCGCTATGAACAAAGTGGTGAATTACATGGTTTAACAAGAGTACGTGGATTTACTCAGGATGATGCACACTTGTTCTGTCGTCCTGACCAGATCAAAGACGAATTCAAGAAAGTTATCGACATCATTTTATACATCTTTAAAGCACTGGATTTTAAAGAGTATATCACCCAGGTTTCTTTGCGTGATCCTGAAGATCATTCGAAATACATCGGTAGCGAAGACAACTGGAACAAAGCCGAACAAGCCATTATCGAAGCTTGTGAAGAACGTGGAATGCAAACCATTGTTGAATATGGTGAAGCAGCTTTCTACGGTCCTAAGCTTGACTTTATGGTGAAAGATGCCTTAGGCCGCAAGTGGCAATTAGGTACAATTCAGGTAGATTACAACCTGCCTGAGCGCTTTGAATTGGAATACATCGGAAGTGACAACCAGAAGCATCGTCCGGTAATGATTCATCGGGCTCCTTTTGGAAGTATGGAACGTTTTGTTGCGGTACTTATTGAGCACACTGCAGGTAAATTTCCTCTGTGGTTAACACCAGAGCAAGTGGTTATTTGCCCTATCAGTGAAAAGCATAATGAATACGCAAAAAAAGTTTTTAATTTCCTAAATAATTCCGATATTCGTGCCGTTCTTGACGACCGCAACGAAAAAATAGGTAAGAAGATCAGGGACAACGAGTTAAAGCGCATTCCATACCTTCTAATTGTAGGAGAAAAAGAGGCCGAAGAACAAAAAGTTGCCGTTCGAAAGCAAGGTGAAGGTGATAAAGGGGTGATGAAACTCGATGAATTTGTAAGTTTTATTAATCAGGAAGTACAAGATATGCTTTCTGCGATTGACAATAATATTAACTAAAGAAGGAGGGTTTAACAATAGCTAGACCAAACAGAAGGCAGGATCATCAAGTAAAAGAAGAGCCTGCACACAGAATTAACAGGTACATAAGAGTACCACAGGTAAGATTAGTTGGTGACAACATCGACAATCCGGGTGTTTTTCCTACATCAGAAGCACTTAAAATGGCTGACGAATTGGATCTGGATTTGGTAGAGATTTCTCCAAAGGCTGATCCTCCGGTTTGTAAAATAACTGATTACCAAAAGTTTCTTTATCAGCAGAAAAAGAAACAAAAAGAAATGAAAGCCAAAGCCGTTAAGGTGATAGTTAAGGAAATTCGTTTCGGACCAAACACCGACGATCATGATTATCAGTTTAAATTAAGGCATGCTGAGAAATTTCTACAGGAAGGTGCAAAAGTAAAAGCATACGTTTTCTTTAAAGGACGTTCAATCCTTTTTAAAGAGCAAGGTGAAATTCTTTTGTTACGCTTTGCCCAGGATTTGGAAGAAATCGGGAAAGTGGAACAATTACCTAAGTTAGAAGGTAAACGTATGATCATGTTTATTGCACCAAAGGCGCCTAAGAAAAAATAGCTTATATTTTAACTTAATATATAGAGTAATGCCAAAAATGAAAACTAACTCCGGTGCGAAGAAACGTTTCACCATCACCGGTAGTGGAAAAATTAAGAGAAAGCACGCTTTCAAAAGTCACATCTTAACTAAGAAGTCGACTAAGCGTAAGAGAAATTTGACCTATGCTGGCACTGTTAACAAAGCTGATGAAACAAACATCAAGCTATTGTTGAACATGAAGTAAGAACAAATTTCGAGAAGAGAGAAAAATTTAATTTTAACTGAGTGAATTAGCCGAAAGATCCCGACAGAGACTGGGACGCTAACCATTCGAAAATGATTTAAAAATGCCAAGATCAGTAAATCATGCGGCTTCAAGAGAAAGACGCAGAAAGCTTTTAAAGCAAACCAAAGGATACTTTGGTCGTAGAAAAAATGTTTGGACGGTAGCTAAGAATGCCTATGAAAAAGGTATGCAGTATGCTTACCGCGACAGAAAGAAGAAAAAGAGCAACTTCCGCGCATTGTGGATTCAGCGTATCAATGCTGCTGCTCGTATTGAAGGTGTATCTTACAGCAAGTTGATGGGTGCTTTACATGCACAAAACATTGAAATCAACCGTAAGGTTCTTGCCGATTTAGCAGTGAATCATCCTGAAGCTTTCAAAGCTGTTGTTAAAAAAGCAATGAGCGCAGCTTAATCAGCTTTTCAAAAATATTATTAAAGGAGGTCGAATTGACCTCCTTTTTTTATTTCCTCCCTCACCTTAAGCAATTAAACAAAACTTAAGCTTTAATTACCTTTATAACTTACGTGCTTTTTTTATCTTTGCTCAGATTGGAAAAGAATTATTTAAAAATGAAAATAGCATTAGTAGGATACGGCAAGATGGGCAAAGAGATCGAGAAAATTGCCCTGGATAGAGGTCATGAAATTGTAAGTAGAATTGATGTAAGCAGCAGCGATTCTTTTGATGACGATTCTTTTAAATCAGCCGAAGTTGCCATTGAATTTACCCGTCCGGAGGCAGCACTTAATAATTACCAAAAATGTTTTGAAAACAATGTTCCGGTAGTATCAGGAACAACAGGATGGCTTGATAAATTTCCGGTAATAGAAAAAGCATGTAAAGAAGATGGCCAAACCTTCTTTTATGCATCAAACTTTAGCCTTGGTGTAAATATCTTTTTTGAGATTAATAAACAATTGGCCAAACTTATGAACAAGGTAAAAGAATATGATGTTTCAATGGAAGAAGTGCATCATACTCAAAAACTTGATGAACCCAGTGGTACAGCTATCACTTTGGCCGAAGGAATTATTGATAATCTGGAACGCAAAAACAGCTGGACATTAGGGGAACCTAAAGAAGATGAAATTAACATCAAAGCCATTCGTGAAGGACAGGTTCCCGGAATTCACACTATTAAATACGAATCACCGGTTGATGAAATCATTATTCATCATAGTGCCAAATCACGTCAGGGTTTTGCATTGGGGGCAGTTTTAGCTGCGGAGTTTACCAAAGGCAAAAAAGGATTACTAAGTATGAAAGACCTACTTAACTTTTAATAAAATCAGAGATAATGCGTAACAAACCGTATTTTAAATGGATAAAGCTGGCTATAGCAAGCATTATCTTTATCCTTTGGGTTGTTTGGATTGGAAACTATTGGTTTCTATTGGGCTACCCTCTAGTTTTTGATAATTATATCACGAAAAAAATCCCCTGGGGTTTCTGGAAAAAAAGAAAAGATGGCAAAAAGCCAAGCGCAATTGTAGAATGGATTGATGCCATTGTATTTGCCTTAGTAGCTGTTTATATAATCAATATTTTCTTGTTTCAGAATTATAAAATCCCTACAAGCTCTTTAGAGAAATCACTACTGGTAGGTGACTTTTTATTTGTTAGTAAAGCCAGTTACGGACCAAGAATGCCTAATACTCCTATTGCATTTCCTCTGGTACAAAATACTTTTTCATCGAGTACTAATATCAAATCGTATCTCGACTGGCCTCATTGGGATTACAAACGTCTGAAAGGAATTACCAATATCAAGCACAACGATATTGTTGTATTTAACTTCCCGGCAGGCGATACAGTTCCGTTCAAAGCCAACAACCCCGATTTCTATAATTTGTCAATGATAACAGGTATTCAGGAAGCACAAAGAAATCCAAATCTTATGCCAACTGCACCTTTCAATTCTGACTATGAACGCAACCATTATTTTATGAATATTGGTCGCAAGAAAATTTATAGTGAACCTGACAGATATGGAGAAGTATTAGCCCGCCCGGTTGACAAACGCGATAATTACGTAAAAAGATGTATCGCTTTACCGGGAGATGTTTTTGAAGTAAGGCATAACCAGGTTTATATCAATGGAGAAGCTGTTGAAAATCCTGAAGGTTTACAACATAATTACCTGATTAAAACTGACGGAACTGCACTGAATGATCGTTTTTACGAACGCATGGGGGTTTCTGTTGCCGACCGTGGAGGAATGTATGGAAATGATTTCTATGTACCTTTAACAAAAGATAAGGCTGAATTAGTGAAAGACATGCCATTTGTTCAATCAATTACGATGGATGAAGACATTCCGAACAATTCTGGCTTGCAAGTTTTTCCATACAGTTCGGATTACAACTGGAGTCGTGATAATTTCGGCCCGTTAACAATGCCTAAAAAAGGAGAAACAGTTGAAATCAACATCAAAAATCTACCAATTTACGAAAGAGTAATAACTGCTTATGAAGGCAATAAACTCAGAGTTAAAGACGGTAAGATATTTATTAATGATGAATTGGCAACTTCTTACACCTTTAAGATGGATTATTACTTTATGTTGGGTGATAACCGACATAATTCAGCCGATTCAAGATCATGGGGATTTGTACCTGAAGATCATGTTGTAGGTAAACCAATTTTGGTTTGGCTTTCTCTTGATAAGGATAAAAGTTTCCCTTCAAACATTCGCTGGGAACGAATATTCAAGTTAGTTCACAAAGACTAAATATTATGCAGCAAGGTTCCTCCTTGCTGCTTCTTTTTCTACCTCCAGACAAAGAAAAGAATGACTAAAAAAGAAATCACCCGCTACACATTAACCATTACCTTTCTATTAATATGCATATGGTCACAAAGCTGGATATTGATACTTCTTTTACTCGGTCATTTTATTTTATTGTGGCATCAACCTACCCAAAAAAAGCTTATTAATTTCTGGAATAAAACCAAAACCCGAAAAAAGAATCTGATAGGATGGTTTCTCGCATCATTCTATGCTATCATTATTTTGCTATTCATCAACAACTATCTATTTGGGATCTATACCCTCCAATCCTCTTCAATGGAACCTACCTATCATACAGGTAATTTTTTTATTATGAATAAGATTGAGATTGGAACCGGTAAATCAATTGATAATGTTGACACCTATCATCGATTAATTGGATTGGATAATCTGGATTATGGTGAAGTGATTGTTTTTTATTTCCCGGAAGCAGATACTGTTTTTAGTGATGCTCCAAAAGAAAACTATCACTTTAAAAAGAGAGAGGCTAGAATCAGTGGTAAGCCCAATAACATGGCAAATAAGCCAATTGCCTTCTCTCCTGTACACGAGAGACCCAGATTCATTAAACGCATCGTTGCTTTACCGGGTGATACCTTACAAATAATTAATGGTGAAAATTTCATCAATGGTAAAGAATATGAATACAATTCAATATTTATTAACAAATATTCTTTAAATGCCAATACCCCTAGAAACATTCGTAGTTCTATTCTCAATGAAGCCAATGCGACATATACTGAAGACAATCAACAAATAATTGAAATACAAAGCAAAACTGTTACACAACGCAACTGGGGTGAATATCTTGAAGGTGTTGAAAGACCACTTAACCTTGCGGATCCTTATATTTTTCCATTCAGTACTTCATCATTATGGAATGCTTCATTCTGGGGCCCGGCAGTTATCCCTGCGAAAGACTCAACCATTGAGCTAAATGAAAACAATTTGCCTCTTTATTGGCGAATCATGGAAGCTTACGAAGGAAATAAGGTAGAATTGAAAAATGGCAAGATATACCTGAACGATAAAGAATGTAAGCAATACACATTCAAGTTGAATTATTATTGGGTAGCCGGGGACAATCGTCCACACTCATTTGACAGCCGCTATTGGGGTTTTGTACCCGAAAACCATATTATTGGAGTAATCAATAAATTACCCTTTACAAAATAAAAAGCATTTGCTTACATTAGATGGTAAATTATTAATCGAAAAACCTCAATAATGAAAAAAACATTTTGGATTGCCACAGCTTTTGCAATCATTCTGGTTATTTTCTCTGTTCAAAATGCAAAAGAAGTTACTGTTAAATTCTTTTTTGAAGATGTTTCCATATCGCTTGCTGTATTGTTAATATCAGTTTTTATCTTTGGCGCCATTACCGGAGCATCGTATTTCTTCTTCTGGAAAAGGAAGGAACGTAAGAAAGACAAGTTAACGTCAGAAGCTGATCAACAAACCATCAATGAAACAACCGAATAAAATAATTCCTCTCACCTATCTGGGTCCAATTCAACTTTTTGCACATCTCCAGGAAGGTGATCATGTTATTGTGGAACAGCATTGCTCGTACGAACGTAAATCGTACAGAAACAGGTGTAATATTATTGCTGCTAATGGTCCTTTGTCATTATCAGTGCCAGTAATCAATCAAAAAAATGTAAAGATTAAAACCAGGGATGCATTGATCAGCTATGATACCGACTGGCAAAAACAACATTGGAGATCTATTTCATCGGCTTATAACTCCTCTCCTTTTTTTGAATATTATGCTGATGATTTTCAACCTTTCTACGAGCAGAAATTCGACTCTTTAGTGGATTATAACATGAGATTATTCCAGACCATCCTCAGTACCCTGGAATTAAATATATCAATAACATTAAGCTCAGAATACGTCCAAAATACTGACAACATTCAGGATCTTCGTTTCTTAATCAGTCCTAAACACAAACCAGTATATGATACTGATTTTAAGATTGTCAATTACTGGCAGGTTTTTGCTCAGAAGCATGGTTTTATAGCCAACATGAGCATTTTAGACCTAATTTTTAATATGGGTCCCGAAGCCACAATTATCCTTGCCCAATCCTTAAATGTTTAGATATTCTCTGGCTTCTGTAATGATCAATTTGTGATCAAAAGCCAATTCCGGTAGGTTTTCAAGTGTAAACCACTGTGCATCTGCTGCATCATCCTGCCCCGTGCATTCCAATTCATCTTCAACAAAACCAGTATAAACAATTGAAATAGTACGGTGTCTGGGATCCCTGTTGACAGCACCATAGGTTCTGAACTGCTTTACTTCCACATTCTCTATACCAGTCTCTTCCTGAAGCTCGCGCAAAGCTGCCAACTTTAACTCTTCATCCATGTCAACAAAACCACCCGGCAAAGCCCACTTACCTTTAAAAGGATCATTTCCTCTCTGAATTAATAAGATCTTACGTGGTAATTTTTCTGTGATCAACAATACATCAGTTGTTACAGCCGGACGTGGATAATCGTAGGTATAACTCATTATTCGATAATTCTTTTTATAACACGTAATTTATGGCTGTATTTGTTTGATTCCTGATTAAAGATTCCCTGGTGATCAAATTTATCAACCCTTACTCTTCCTGAAGCATGTATTATTTCTCCCCTTCCAAGACACATTCCAACATGAACAATATTGCCTTCTTCATTATCAAAAAATGCCAAATCTCCCGCTTTGGCTTCTTCAACAAAAGAAACCATATTGCCCAGCCCTACTTGTTGCGACGCATCACGTGGGATCTGAATTCCTTTAATAGCATACACAACTTGTACAAAACCAGAACAATCAAGTCCATAGAAATTACGACCACCCCATAAATATGGTACATTTATAAACGAATGGGCCACATCAGAAATATCACCAACTGGCTTATCTACACTATAATTACTGGAAATATAAAACTCTTTGGTTCCGATTGTAAAACTACTTCGATCGGCTGAATTCATAAAAATCAAACTTCCTCCGGAAATATAATGAGTTGATTTATCCGGTTCGGAAAAAACCTTAATAAAAGGTCCTGGCACACACCATTTGGTTGATTTTTCCCAAAGCTCAACAGACTTCTCTGATAACTTGTCAACCAGTTTAGCATCAATCCATCCTTCGTACTTATCTGTATGAAGTTTGATTCGACACCATTTATCTATTCTTTCAGTAATATCAAACGATTCGCCAAACAAAACCTGACTAACCATTTCTGATTGTTCTGCAGGTTCTTTCCTTATCGGAATGTATCCAAATGTGCAAATTGACTTCTCCATTGATGGTGTGATAATAGTACAATTTATAAAAAGCCAAATTATTTAAAAAATCTAAGGTTTTAGTTACATTTGGTCATTATTATCCATTATTTCGTAAAATCAAACTTTATGCTTGAGCGCTTTCCTCATTTCAAATCGAAATATTTTCATCCAATCCTGAGGGTGTTTTTTTTCATGATTGCTATTGGATTAGTTACCTATCTGCTTCCTAAAACAGGAAAGTTTGGATACGAATATATCAGTGGATTACCATGGAAGCACCAGACTTTAATTGCACCGTTTGACTTTCCGATATATAAAACAAATGCCGAATTAAAACAGGAAACAGATAGCTTAATTAAGCATTACCGCCCCTACTTTTTCAAGGATACAACCAAAGAGGCTCAAGTACTTGAAAGATTTGAAAAAGATTATACTGAGTTGGTATTAAATAAAAAGTCTTCATACCCCAACCTTGCAAAATCATACACCAAAGACACCAGTTACTTTGGTTTTATTAAGAAATCGATCAAAGAAGGTCTTAATAACATTTATAAAAAAGGAATTATTCTTCTTCCCGACCAATATATTGGGGTGGATGACAATTTTGAATTAATGCTTGTGAAGGGAGGATATGCAGAGCCTTTTGCATTATCAGAAATGTATTTACAAACACAGGCCTACCAGTTTCTTTCAACTAAGGCAATACGCGCCATCATTGGTGATGCTGGTGTTATCGATCATGAGTTGACGCAATTCATAACCGATCTGGAACTGAACAATTACATCCAACCCAACATCATTTACGATGAGGAACGAAATCCCACAGAGATAGCCAACCTTCAGAATAACATCTCACTTACATCCGGAAGGGTGTTGGCTGGACAAAGAATAATAGACCAGGGAGAAATTGTCAATAATGCAACCGTGAAAGTATTAGACTCTTTACGAAGAAATTACGAATCAAAACTTTCCACTACATCCAATTACTATTTTATATTAGCAGGACAGTTTCTATTGGTGACTCTATTATTTGTAACCATTTCATTGTTTTTATATTTCTTCCGAAACGACGTTTATAAATCGATCAGCTCAATAGGCTTTATTCTTTTGATAACACTTATAATGACAGGGTTAGCCAGTTTGGAAAAGTTATTTGAAGACTTTCCATTCTACATCATTCCATTTGCTATCCTTCCAATCATTATTCGTACTTTCTTTGATAGCCGTCTGGCCTTCTTTATGTATGTTGTTACTATTCTGATTAGTGCCTTTTTTACTGAAAATAGTTTTGAATTTGTTTTCATTCAGATTCCGGCAGGGTTGGTTGCTCTGTTCAGTTTATTCAGAATGGTGAGAAGAAGTCATATCGTAAGGGCTGCCATTTTAATTACCATAACATACTCGCTTTTTTACGTAGCACTTTCATTGTGGAGAGAAGGCAACTTTGCATCCATCAATGTTAAAATGTTTATCTATTTTGGCATTAATGGTATCATGCTTTTAATGGTTTATCCACTCATTTGGATATTTGAACGACTTTTTGGATTCTTATCGGATGTTACATTGGTAGAACTTTCCGACACCAATCATCCAATATTACGTAAAATGGCAGAGGCTTGTCCGGGAACCTTTCAGCACAGCATTCAGGTTGGAAATCTTGCACAGGAGGTTGCCTACAAGTTAAACGCTAACCCGGCTTTGGTAAGAGCAGGTGCAATGTATCACGACATTGGTAAAATGGCTTCACCAATGTATTTTACCGAAAATCAGGCTGAAGGTTTAAATCCTCACTCTGAACTGACCTATGAAGAAAGTGCACGAGTGGTTGTCAATCACATTGAGAGTGGTGTAAGAATGGCCATGAAAGAAAAACTACCTAAGCAAATAATTGACTTTATAACTACACATCAAGGAACCACCAAAACCTGGTATTTCTACAATTCTTTTGTCAATGAAAATCCGGATAAAGAAGCCGATGTAAGCATCTTTACATATCCGGGTCCAACACCATTCACCAAAGAAACAGCCATATTAATGATGGCCGACTCTATTGAAGCAGCTTCGAGAAGTCTGAAAAAATACAATGATGACGAGATAGATAAATTAGTTGAAAGAATTATTGATAAGCAAATTGAGGAAGACCAGTTTTTAAATGCTCCAATAACGTTTGCAGAAATTACAGAAGCTAAGGAGGTATTTAAAAACAAGTTGAAGAATATATATCATGCCCGGATTGAATATCCCAAACTAAAAAAGAAGAAATAAAAAAAGGAGCTCTTAGCTCCTTTTTCTTTGATTATATCTTCTGTTAGAATTTTTCGTAATCAT
This sequence comes from uncultured Carboxylicivirga sp., assembly GCF_963674565.1. Taxonomy (NCBI): domain Bacteria; kingdom Pseudomonadati; phylum Bacteroidota; class Bacteroidia; order Marinilabiliales; family Marinilabiliaceae; genus Carboxylicivirga; species uncultured Carboxylicivirga sp. Next base: position 117,797 of record NZ_OY771430.1, on the reverse strand, counting down.
CAAAGTCTCTTCCTAATTCAATATTGTAACCCACTTCGTGTGCTACTTCTTTTTTGGATTGTTTTGGAGTCACCTTTCTCTCAACTTTCATTGATGACTTTACCTTACTAACTTCCTTATCTTTATGATTTACATCTGTATTATTCTCTCCGCTAAACACCAAAATAGATTTACTCAACTGAACTGATAGAGTATCTAGTTTTGTAGCCGCTTCTCTAATTTGTTCAGCATTAGCCGCGTTACGTTGGGTAACATTATTAAGCTGCTGAATTGCATTATTTATTTGCTCTACACCTGTCACCTGCTCCATCGAAGCCAAAGTAATTTCCTTCACTAACTCGGCAGTTTTTTGAATTTCGGGTGTAATAACATCCAATTTTTGGGTTGCTTCTTTTGATGAATCTAACGTGTCAACAGATGATTTGGTAATCTCAACTGCGGCAGCCTGACTTCTTTCTGCAAGCTTACGCACTTCTGCAGCAACAACAGCAAATCCGCGTCCTTCCTGACCTGCCCTTGCAGCTTCAACAGCAGCATTCAAAGCAAGAATATTTGTTTGAAAGGCTATGTCGCTAATTACATTAATTTTCTCGGTAATTTCATTAATATTTTGGGCAGCTACTTTTGATGCCTGATTGCTAGCCTGAATACCCAAAGAAGCTTTACTGGCAATTTCTTCTGTTTGTTTAGAATTATCTGTATTCTGCTGAATATTTGCATACATCTCTTCCATTGATGAAGAAACTTCTTCTGCCGAAGATGCCTGTTGAGTCGCTCCTTCTGCCAGTTCAACAGCTCCGCTATTTAGTTTTTCACTGGCCTTTATAATCTCCTGAGATGATGTTGTTACTTCGGAAATTACAGTTTTAAGAGTTTCAACCATAGTATTTAGAGCTCTTGAAAGTGCACCTACCTCATCGTTACTATTAGCAATAAACTCAACTGACAGATCACCTTTCGCCAACCTTTGTGCCTTTTCAATTCCTTCTTCAATTGGTTTAGAAATAGCTCTCGAAAGAACATATACCAGAAATAAAAACAATACAAACACAACCACAAGTGCATAAATCATAAACTGCTTTTGAAGTGAAACAATGGTTGAGTTCTCATCACCCATTTTCATCATCAGGTCCAGTCCAACATCAGAAGTAGCACCGGTATCCCACATAATATTTTTCGCCAGCTCAAATCTTTTCAGCTCAAGCAGTTTAACCTCTCTTAAGTCTGTAAGATAATCAGTTAAAGAATTTAAAGCTGTTTGAAGCTGATCATCAAAATCGCTGCTATAGCTCCCTTTCGTTTTTTTCTTAATTGAATTAAGAATCTCCTGTTGTTCTTCCAGTGAACGATAGTCCTGTTTATTATCATCAAGAACTAGCTGGCTCACAAAATCGTTAATTAAAGCAGCTGTTTTGTAGCTAGAAGTGCCAACTCCACCAGCCTCTTCCTTTAATTTCTGTCCAGCTTCGATAAACCTATCCTTTGCAGCATTGGAAATGGTTTGTTTATCGAAAAATTGACTTGTGACATTCTTATATTGAATAATATTATTTTCAAGTATCGACATATCGATACCCTTCTCTAACATAACATTTCCTTTCCCTTGTAGTACAGCAATAAGATTATCTAAAGCTGAATACATTCGTGCATAACTGGCATCAGCACGATCGCGAAAGTAGGTTTCACCAGTAAATTCAAAACTTCTTGAATATTCTCGGGTTTCTTTCCAGTATTTGTCGAGTTTTACTGATTCCCGAACAATAGGAATGTATGTACTTGTCAATGATGAAGTACCATTATCAACTTTTTGTAAATTATACAAAATAACTACTCCAAGTATCAATACAACGGCCATTATTACCGCAAACCCGCTGCCAATCTTGGCACGGATTTTAAGATCTTTCCAACTCATACAGATTATTTTAATAGATAGCTTCCTTGGGTTTAAATATGGGAAAATTTATGTCTTTAATGAAATTTTTTATCGACAAAATATTACTTTTATCTGCTGAAATACCTTAGAACATAAATATACGCACGTTATGAAAATCCAAATTATTCTGGCAGCTTTCTTAATTTTTCTTTGCAGTTGCTCTAAAAATGAGAACTATAAAATTGGTTTTCTTTATTCTTCAGATGTAACTAAACGATTTGTTATAGAAGGAAATTATTTCAAAGAAAGAGCTTCAGAATTAGGTGCAGAAGTTATAATAGACAATGGTAACGGTAATGAAGCTGTGCAGTATGACAAAGCTTTGGAAATGTTTGACTCTGATATTGATGCTTTGGTTCTTATTGCAATTAATGCAAATACAGCAGCATCCATTGTTCGTGAAGGACAAAACAGAGGTGTTAAGGTAGTTGCCTACAATCGTATCATATTTAACTGTGAACCCGACCTTTTTATCTCAGGTGACACTAAACAATTAGGCAAGTTAATGGTAAATGAAGTTTTGAAAAAAAGAAAAGATGGTAAGGTAATCATCTTTGGAGGTGACAAATATGACCGCAATGCCATTGGATTACAAAACTCAATAGATGAGGAGATTAAACCTTATATTGAATCAGGAGCCTTTGAGATATTATATCAGACATACATTGAGGAATGGAGCGATAAAAATGCAGAATATGAAATGAAACAGTTCATCTCATTAAGCAATGAAAAACCAGACATTGTATTTGCCGGTTTCGACGGAATGGCGGATGCAGTGATAAAAGTTCTGGAAGAAAATGATATGATGGACGGAGTTTTAATTACTGGTCAGGATGCCGAAATTACGGGCGTTAAAAATATTATTGCCGGCAAACAATTGATGACAGCCTATCACCCATTAAAATTGAATGCATACACTGCTGCAGAATTGACAATTGACATGTTGAATGGAAAGAACATAGACAAAGAAAAACTTAGTTATACTTTTAATGGTTCTATTGAAGTACCAACTATTAAAATTCCATCTGTAGCAATTACCAAAGAAAATATTGATAAAGAATTAATAGAAACCGGAGTTTACACAAAACAAGAAGTGTATAACTAATTTAATTAATAGTTTCAATTCTCTTTTTAACTTTTTCGTGCAGTTTTTTGCTGAAATCGCTATGGATGTAATTGTCCAGACGCATACAAACTTCAGCAGAAAACTCTATTCCGTAAGCAGCCACGTGCATCCAGTCTTCTTTGGACAGGTATAAGTCTTTTGATTTAATAATATTAAAATCAAGAAAAGCTTTAATCATTCCTGCATTAAAATTATCACCGGCTCCTATTGTGCTAACCGGCTCTATAACTGGAACCTTGTAATGACGGTAATGATTCTCACCAAAGGCATGCACTCCATTTTTATTAGCTGTAATAATTAAGTTATTACAGTATTGGGCTACTTGTGAATAAACCTCTTTAGGATCCTTAGTTCCGTATATATTCTCAAAATCTTCATCACTTCCTCTGACCAAATCAGCCAATTGCAAATTCTCCTGAATAATGGGTAATAGTAATTCTCGGTTTTCAAGATGATGACTTCTGAAATTAGGATCATATATAATGATAGCACCTGCTGATTTAGCTTGATGCAGATATTCAAGTAAACGAGGACGAATAACCGGATTTAATCCAAAGAAAGAACCAAAAACCAGAATATCACCAGGAGTAAACTCAGGTATTTCACCTACCAGTCTTTGCTTAGGGTAATCTTTGAAGAATTCATATTCGGCATCATTATTCTCATTAAGAAATGCCAGAGCCAATGCCGATTTACCTTCATCGAAACGACAGATATACTCTGTATGAAGTTGATTTTCTTGTAGAAATTCCATAATCATCTGTCCCAAACGATCTGTTCCAACTTCACTAATAAAATAAGAGGATACATTCATACGTGCCAAAGAAACCATAGTGTTTAATGCACTTCCTCCAGCTTTTGCAGCAACAGGTTGATTATCTTTAAAAATCATATCCATTACTGTTTCCCCTAATCCAAAAACTCTCCTCATTCCCGATACTCTTTTAATTAAAAAAAGCCACTCCAATAATGGAATGGCTCTAATATAATTCAATTAATTTTATTTCACCAACTTACTGATAGTTTTAAAAGTATCTGAACCGGCATAACGACATAATTCGAATAACAACGATTCATAAGAAGTTACAATGACGCCTTCCTGCCTCATACGCTCAATTGCATTCTGTTTATTTGCTAATGTACGCGAGCTAACACAATCTTCAACAACAACCGGATGATAACCTCTTTCCAGCAAATCTATGGCTGTTTGTAACACACAAATATGCGTTTCCATACCTGCCAAAATCACAAACCGTTTTCCTGTTAATTCAGTTTTTTCCATCAATTTTGGTTCATCGCAACAGCTAAACGCCATTTTTTCGATATGCGGATCTGAGGCAATAAGTTTTTCGATTGGCTCAATTGTATCTCCCAAACCTTTTTTGTATTGTTCACTAACCACAACAGGCACTTCCAAAGCTTGCAAACCTTGAATTAATATCTCAACATTTTTTGCTAATTGCTCATGCTCGTATATGTGAGGAAATAATCTTTCCTGAATATCAACAATCAAAGCAACTGCATTATCTTTCAACACTCGCATAATTATCTATTTTTTTAATACACTAAAGTTAAGGTATTTATATTCCTCAAAAAATGCTATAAGTTGGTCTGCAATAGCATTAACCCCACCCACAACATCTGACTCAATATTAAGTGGAATCACAGGATCGTGAAGTGATAAACGAAGTAAAAACCATCCTTTCTGACTCTCATCAGTGCATGACACTCTTATTCCTTCGTAATTATCAGGTAAAATCTTCCAGTCATCCTTAGCATCCGCAAATAAACCCAGATCACTGATTACTTTTTCACCATATTCTTTAAAACCTTCAGTTTCAATTTTAATCCTGAACTCCTTACTCTCTTCCGGCTGTGGCAATGCTTTAATTAAAGAAGACAGTAGTTTCCCATCCTTCTTCAAACGTGCCATTTTAATCAGAATTTTCGTAACAAGGTAAGCACCATCATCTAAGAAATAATTCTCTTTTAAAGCTGCATGTCCGGATGTTTCAATGGCCAGCCAGGATTCCTTACCGGTTTCATTTAAACGAACCGACTCATTGATAACATTCTTATACCCTCTTTTAAATCTGTGATGACTGGCTTTTAAATAATCATTAATAAACCACGACAAACCATCAGACGTGATGGAATCAGTAACGACTACTGAACCCGGATGCTCCTCATTAATAATCACTGCCGAAAGAGCAACAAGCTCATTTCTGTTTACAGGGTTGGCATTATTATCAACGATAGCAGCTCTGTCAACATCGGTATCAAAAATAATTCCCAGATCAGCTCCAGTCTCTTCTACAGCCTTACAAATTGATTGCATGGCCTGCTCATCTTCGGGATTAGGAATATGATTTGGGAAACTACCGTCAGGCTCAAGAAACTGGCTGCCATTAATATCAGCACCCAATTCTTTTAATACTTTATGGGCATAAAACCCACCGGCTCCATTACCTGCATCCAGCACTATTTTAAAGCCTGATAGAGGTTGGTTATAATTTTGGGTATCGTTTACCTCTGTTTTTATTTTTTCTGCCAGTATGTTAGAATAAACATCAATAAAATTAATGTCCTCTATAATTCCAACAGCATTATCCGAAAGATAGGTTTCTGAAGCTGCAATATCAAGAATTTCAGAAATATCGGTCTTTTCGAGGCCTCCTTTAGAAGTAAAAAACTTCAATCCATTGCGATTATAAGGAAGATGACTTGCGGTTAACATCACACCTCCATCAGCCAGATATGGTTCTGTAACGGTTGTCATAAACATTGCAGGTGTTGATGCCATATCACAATCCATTACATCAGCTCCCTGGTCCGAAAGTCCTTTAATAAAAGATGATTTCAATGCAGGACCCGATAGTCGTGAATCCATACCAACAGCCACCTTCAGCGTTTTACCTTCACTTTGCCTTTTTAGCCATGTAAAAAAAGCCTTCGCTAACTGATAAACTACCTTTTCATCCAGGTTTACATTCTCACCAGGAACACCTTCCAGTGCAACTCCTCTGATATCAGAACCATTCTGTAAACTCTTCCAGTTAAATGCCATAGACCTTTATTTTATACCAGCTGCCTTTCTCGATTTATCACCCAGATATCCTCCATGGTGACGCTTTGCATAATCAGCATTGGTAAAATTGATTTTTTTCATCAATAAAACAACCAAAATATCTCCAATCACCGTCATGGTAGTTGTGGATGTAGTTGGGGTCAACCCCAGCACACAAACTTCTGTTGGATTTCCGGTACTGATACAAACATCGGACTCCTGTGCCAAAACAGACTCAGTATTACTGGTTATTACAATTATTTTAATATTAGGACGAAGACCACGGGCTAAATCAATTAGTTCAATTATTTCACGTGTTTTTCCAGAATTGGATATCATCAGCATAATATCGTTTTCCTGTACAACCCCTAAATCTCCATGTTGAGCTTCGCTAGGATGTAAAAATACTGCTGGTGTTCCGGTTGAACTAAAGGTGGTCGCCATATTGATTGCAATCTGACCAGCTTTGCCCATTCCTGTTGTTATAAGCTTACCCTTTTGCTCATGCACCTGGCTATGAATAAGATTAACGGCTTTTTCAAAATCATCTGTTGCCGGAATATTCTGTATCGCTTGCGCTTCATGTTGTAAAAGCGCCTTAACTTCCTCTAGGATCATATATTGAATTTTTTCAACACAAAGGTATTATTTTAGTTTGCAAAAGACCATGTCAAATGGCACCCTAATTTATTATATTAAATCAAATGCCGGATTAATCCATTCCTTATAACCTTCAATATTATTATACTTTCTCAATTTTCTAAAATGACGCTTGCCTTCTACTGTAGATGTCAAAGGATAAAACCAAAAATTATTAAAATAATTAAACGCCTGATTCCAGTTAAATGCATTCTTCATAACCAAATCAAAATAAACCTGATGGAATAGCCTAAATCGCTCACCTTTTTGTTTTTCATCTAATAAATTAATGATTGAAGGATCTCTTAAAATACCTCGCCCCACCATTACTGCTTTTATATGAGGAAATCGTGTACAAATATTTTGAATATCATCATTTGATAAAAGATCACCATTTGCAACTAACGGAATATGAGTATTATCAAACATTCGTTCAAAATCAAACCAATTGGGTTCACCGTTATACTTTTGCGTTACTAGGCGGGGATGAATAATAATTTCGTGAATTGGGAACTTATTTATGACTTTCAGAATTTCTAAACCCTGATCGAAATGATTCAATCCAGCACGCATTTTAATGGATAGTCTAACATGAAGGTCTTTCTTAAAAAAGTCATTCAATAGCTTTTCAACCAAATAAGGCTCTGATAACATCCCTCCTCCCTTTTGCCTTTTTACCAGCATTGGAAACGGACAACCCATATTTATGTTTACTTCATCAAAACCAAGTTCATTTACCTTTTGAGTAAAATCAATCAAAAATTTTGAATTATTGCTTGCAACCTGAGGAATCAAATCACAACCTGCATTTAACTCCTGATCAAGTTCAGGTAATAGTTGTGGATCAGAAAAGCTACCTTTTGCTTCCTCAAAAAAAGGTGTAAAATACTTGTTTACAATCGAATAAACTTCACTCAAAGCTCTTCTGTAATAAACATTTGTATACCCTTGTAATGGAGCCAGATATATAGGTTTTATCGAATTCAAAATACAAAACAGTTTTTATAGATTGTAAAAATATTCAAATTTTAAAAGCCTTTTTAATCCCATGATTAATCTTACCAGGCACTGATATCATTATAAGAAAATTTAGTTAATTTGTGAAAATAAGTTTTATCGAAAGAAAACGAAACGAAATGAATGACTTTGATCCAAATACTACAGTCGGCCGACGCGGACTTATACTTAAAATATTAGATGACAGAGGACAGGTGAACGTACATGAACTTAGCGAACAATTTAATGTAAGCGAAGTAACTATACGTAATGACCTTACTCAGCTCGAGCACAAGAATCTCTTGATACGTGCCAGGGGTGGAGCCATCAAAACGGACAAGGTTAATCTTGAAATAAAACTCTCAGATAAAAAAATACAACATTCAAAAGAAAAGGAAGCCATTGGTAAAAGAGCTGCCAGATTAATTGAGGACGGCGATACTATTGTATTGGATTCCGGAACAACCACTAAAGAAGTGGCCAATCATCTTCATCGTTTTAAAAATCTGACCGTTATAACCAACGCATTAAACATTGCAGCTCCATTAGCTGAAATGGAGCACATCAATATAATTATGCCTGGAGGTGTAATGCGTAAAAAATCTCTTTCGTTGGTCGGCTCTATTGGTCAGAATAATCTGAAAAACTTCTTTAGCGATAAATTATTTATTGGTGCAGATGGAATTGATGCTCAACTCGGTATTAGTACACCACATATCGAAGAAGCTGCCTTGAATCGCACCATGCTTAAAATGGCCAAAAAAGTCATACTGGTTGCTGATTCAAGTAAGTTTAAAAAACGAAGTCTGGCAATTATTGGTCAACTCACCGACATAGACGTAATTGTTACTGACCGAGGGTTAGCTGAAGATGATTACGAAAAACTAATTAACGCTGGTATTGAAGTAATAATAGCTGATTAGGAGATATTTTGAACATACCCAATGGTTATAATGTTAAAACTCTATAAACCTTAGCATATATGATCATAATAATTTCACCTGCCAAAACACTTGATTTTGAAACAAAGGTACCGGCAACCTTAAATACAGATATACGTTTCCCAAAGGAAGCCACTGCATTGGTAAAACAGCTGAAAAAATTAAAACCTGCTGCATTATCAGAATTAATGAGTATAAGTTCGCCTTTGGCAACACTTAACCACCATCGTTTTCAGTTATGGCAACATCCTTTTCATGAAGCAGAAACAAGAGCTGCCTTATTCGCCTTTAAAGGGGAGGTTTACACCGGAATAGATGCCTACTCGTTAAATACCAATGAGGTGGATTATGCCAATTCTCACCTTCGAATATTATCCGGTTTATATGGATTACTTCGTCCTTTGGATAACATTATGCCTTACCGCCTTGAGATGGGCACAAAGCTTGAAATCAGTTCAAAAAAGAATCTTTATGAGTTCTGGGGCGACAAAATCACCAAGCTTCTCCTGAAAGATATGAATGAAAGTAAAGAAGAAGTATTGATCAATCTGGCATCCAATGAATATTTTAAGTCAATCGACCGAAAAAAACTAAAAAAACAAATTGTCACACCCGTTTTTAAAGATCAGAAAAATGGTGAATACAAGGTAATAAGTTTCTTTGCCAAGAAAGCCAGAGGATTAATGACTCGTTTCATCATTCAGAACCAGATTGAAAATCCGGATGATCTGAGGGCATTCGATGTGGATGGATATTATTATCATCAGGATTTATCTAAACCTGATATGCCAACATTTGTGCGTGACCACCCATAAACCATTTATTTGAATTTAGAGTTGATCCGTTAATTTTTTTGTATTAACTTTTAGTCAATACAAATATGAATTAGGAGACAAATTATTAAAACACACATCTATGAGTCAAAACAAATTAATTCTCCAGCGATATGGTAATTTGCTAAAAGAGGAATCTTTAGTAACCATGAATGACAAGATTCTTCCAAATACCTTTGTATTGGAAGCTCCGGAACCCTTCCCTGGATATTTTGGCTATTACAGTGATATCCCTTCTGATTCTAAACCTTTATATCTTTACCTGGTTCTTAAACAGCTTTATACGCTGGAAGAGATTACACGTGCCACCCAAAATATTCAACATTATTTTGGTACCGATTTTAATGCAGCTGCAGGTACGGTGCATATTTATAATAAAATGTTTCATGTAATTAGAGTTCGACATTTGGATAGTTTTGATCAGATAGCAGATTTACAACAAGGCTACCTTGATCAAGGAATAGAATTCAAGAAGAAACCAAAAAACATTGAAGGGAAAGCAATCATCAGGTTGAAAAAGTTTTTTATGCTTGAAGAAATCGAAGATGGAGTTTATTTCGATTTGGACGAGAAAGATCATGGCTACTTTACAATACCTTACAAATTGACCTGGAAGTTATTTGAAGATATTACCCGAAAAGCCAAACATAACTGGGATCATAGTGTATTTGATGCTGCAATAGGACACATACATGCAGATTTTGGTATTAGAGATATAATAAGGATTTATAACCCAAATATTGATCGAAATTACCTCCTGGAAATACGTAAGATTTATCTCGACAGAATTAAATAATTTTTGAATATCAGATTTAGATGCCCGTCTCTTTTGATTCGGGTATTTTTTTTAGACTATTTGGTCGAATTTTTCTAAAATTTAACATTAAAAGGTAAACCAAATCCTATTCTTTTACCTTTATTTACATGTAATATTCATATATCAAATCAAAAATGTTTAAACCTAGTAAACATCTGAATCTTATTCATGCTGCTTTTGCTTTGCTTTTGGTAACATCCTTTAGCTGTCAAAACAGTAGCTACCAAACACAAAAAGTTGAATCACAAACCATTTATTTGGATGATTCTTTCAGAGAGGATCAATCAGTGGTTGAATTTATAGCCCCTATTAAGGACAGCATCGACATTCAAATGAACCAGGTAATAGGCTATGCTGCAAAGACTTTGGACAAGAATTTACCAGAAGGATTGTTAACTAATTTCGTATCAGATCTGATTTTAGAAGAATCCAGAGTTGTTTGCCAGAATAAGGATAAGCAACTTCCTCAGCCGGATATGGCCTTAATGAATCACAAAGGTCTAAGAACCATTATTGAAGAAGGTCCTGTAACCGTTAACAAGATCTTTCAATTAATGCCTTTCGAGAACGAAATTGTGTTAGTCACCTTAAACCGCGAACAAACAATTGAGTTTTTGGATTACATATCCAGTGAAGGCGGTGATGGAATAGCCGGTGCTACATTTACTATTAAAAATGGCAAAGCTTCAGATATAAAAATTAATGGTCAAACCCTTAACAGAGAAAGTTATGTTGTTGCAACCTCTGATTACCTATCTAAAGGAGGCGACCATTATGATGTTTTCAAGAAGGGAAAAGTAACAGAAACCAAGGTTAAGTTACGTGATATGATAATTGATCATATTAAAAAACTCGAAACCAACAATCAAAAAATAGACGCTAAACTGGATAACCGAATCAAATAATGAAACACGACAGACGTAAATTTATTAAACAAATTGGTGCCGGTGCTTTAGCTATGGCTGCTGTTCCGCAACTCTATTCATGTTCAGACAAAGAAGTTCGATTAACCATTTTGCATACCAATGATGTTCATAGTCAAATTGAACCATTACCGGCTAATCATCATGAATATCCCAATGGCGGCGGTTATGCCAAACGGGCAGCTATAGTAAGTAAAATAAGACAGGAAAGCGAACATATTTTATTACTTGACTGTGGAGACATTTTTCAGGGTACACCTTACTTCAATTTTTTCAAAGGTGAGCTGGAATTAAAACTTATGAGCAAAATGGGCTATGATGCTGCAACCATAGGAAATCATGAGTTTGATAACGGAATCGAAGAACTGTCAATTCAAATGAAAAAGGCTTCCTTCCCTTTTGTGTGCAGCAATTATGACTTTGACAATACTCCTCTTGAAGGAATGACTTTACCATATCTGGTAATTAACAAAGGGCCATTAAAAATTGGTTTAATAGGTTTGGGCATAGAACTGGATGGTTTAGTTACCAGTGATCGAATTGGAAATACAAAGTACATCGATCCAATTGAAGTAGCTAATAAAACAGCTCAATTATTGAAAGAAAAAGAGAACTGCGATTACATTATTGCTTTATCACATTTAGGTTTTGAATATAAGGATGACAAAATATCGGATATCAAATTGGCAGAAAACACTTCGCAGATTGACATGATTTTAGGTGGCCATACGCATACTTTCATGAAAGAACCTTCCTTTGTAAAAAACAAACTGGGTAAAGAAGTTGTCATAAATCAAATGGGTAAATCAGGCATTTTTCTGGGGCGCCTCGATGTTTCTTTTTCTAAAGGCTCTGCTCAACCAACTGTAATTAATACCTTATATCATGTCTGAAAAATTAATCTTGTCGGATAGTGCCATTGATCAACTTTGCGAACAACACAAAGAGGATCCTCATTTTGCAACAATTGCGTTACCACGTTTACGATTATTAAATAAGCTTCAGGTATTTTTTATTGATGAAGCCCGATTGATCTGGGAAATAGTATATTCCCCAATCAATAAAGCCACAAATTGTGTAAGAATTCATTTGAACGATCCTAATGAAAGATTTGCCTTTTATTTCGAGATACCTTTAATGCAACGATTTGATTTACATTTGTACCTGGGCAATAATACATTTAACTTTTTCGAAGCACATCCTTTATTAATTGAAAAGAAAGTAATTGAAAAGGATGAATTTGAGGTAAAAGCTACTAATCATACACTACCGCATCTTGATTTAAATGTTCCCAAAGCAAGATTTGAGAGGCCTTTACTAGAAGAAGAAATTACACTTGACAGCGTGCGTGAATCGCAAATATACTCTAATGTTTCTAAAGCATTTTAAAAATTTAACGAAGGACTTTTCAATATTATAAACGCCCAATGGATGTTATAAAAAAACCCCGCTATAAGCGGGGTTCTTCATATATTTTAAACTACAATTTATTCAATCGGTAATTGACGTTTGAAACTCTCATCAAGAGAAATAATTGTTTCAGTAGCTGAAATACCTGCAATCGACTGCAATTTATCGTGCAATATTCTTTTCAGATGCTCATTACTTTTTGCGTAAATTTTTATAAAGATAGCATACTGACCAGTAGTGTAATGGCACTCAACAATTTGCGGTATATCTTCCAACATCTTCACCACTTTATCAAACAAACTTGCTTTTTTAAGAAAGATACCCATAAAAGCACAAGTATGATATCCAATTTTTGTTGGGTTGATGATAAACTCAGAACCTTTAATCACACCCATATTCATTAAACGTTGAATACGCTGATGAATAGCGGCGCCTGATACCTTACATTCCCTGGCTACTTCCAAAAATGGAATACGTGCATTCTTGGTAATCAGTGATAAAATCTTCTTGTCTAAGCTATCGATTTGTGAATTGCTCTCCATACTAAATATGACAATTGTTAGAATTTGTAAATAAAATTACACTTTCATTGATAATTTGGTACGAAAATAATCTATATAAATTTAATATCCAATGAAATTGGTTTCAAATCTTAATTACTTTCATAACATCAGTAACAAATAATAACCAGCCAACCCTATACCAAAGATCTCTTTTTCAAAATATTAATAAATCAATTGCAAAAAAAGAGTATTCTCTAATGATAATTTATAACTACTTATTTAAATCAACATTAACTCATTGGTAACGTTCCCGAACTTGGAAATTGATAAACTTTTAATTCAAATTCCGGTAAAACTGCCAAGATATGATCCATAATATCAGCTTGTATGGATTCGTAATTAGCCCACGCCTGATCGTTACTAAATACATAAAATTCAACTGGTAAACCTTTTTCTGTTGGTTGCAGGTGACGAACCAAAAATGTCATTTCATTATGAATCTTCGGATGATTATGCAAATACGATTCAAGGTATTTACGGAATAGCCCGATATTGGTTAGTCTTCTGCCATTTACTAAAACACTCTGGTCAATTTTGTTCTCTTTGTTATAATTTTCAATCTCTTCCTGTTTTAATTCAATATATTCCTTTAGAAAGTGAATTTTTTTAAATCGATCCAACATTTCTTTAGAACAAAATTTAACACTGCTCATATCAATATTTACAGCACGTTTAATCCGGCGACCACCAGAATCTTCCATTCCTTTCCAGTTCATAAAAGGATGCGAAACCATTTCATAGGTAGGAATTGTTGTGATTGTCTTATCCCAGTTTTGGATTTTCACTGTATTTAGTGAGATATCCAACACAGTTCCATCGGCATTATGAGAGGGCATACTTACCCAGTCACCTACCCTGACCATCTTGTAAGCAGAAAGTTGAACACTGGCTACTAATCCCAGGATTGTATCTTTAAATATCAATAATAACACTGCTGCAATTGCACCTAAACCAGTAAATAAGGCTCCCAGCTTAACATTGAAAACAATGGACACCACAACCAATACACCAATAAAGTATCCTATAATCTGGGCTACCTGAATGTATCCTTTAATCGGTCTTTCCTGAGCGTAATCATGAGATTCATAAATATCCATGATAGCACTGAAAAATGCTGTCAGACTCCACACAAAAACCAGAACCAGGTAAATCATAATTCCTTTATGAACTAACTCACCTATCTGCGGAAAATCATTGAAAACAATACCATTAAAAACATACAATACAAATGCAGGAGCCAAATGAGATAATCGTTGAAAAACCTGTCGATCCACAAAAAAATCATCATTCTTCGATTTGGTCTTTCTAATAATTCTTTCAATGGCCTTAATAATGTAATATTTGGTAAGCTTATTAACCAGGTAACTGATCAACAATACAATAACTGCCAATACTATAACTTTCAGAAGTAATCCGGACGTATCCGATAATCCCAAACTGGTAAAATACTTATCAATCCAACTATTAATTATATTATCAAATTCGATGGTTCCTTGCGTTTCTGTCGCTTCCATTATTTAGTCTTTTATTCTTGATTTATGGTTTAAAACTGTATTTTTAAAATTTCTGATAAAAATAGATCAATGCAAAAACTATTAGTAAATATCATTATCTTTTTTGGAATGACAAGCTGTTTAACAGCTCAATCCTTTTTTGATAAACATTTTGAAGATCAATCAATGCGAATTGATTTAATACTTGCCGGTAATAAACAAAATCAAACGGTATATATAACCGAACTAAAGAAAGAACCCTACTGGGGCGGTTCTAAGATCAATCTGAAAGATCAGTTCAATTATGGAGAATATCGCTTTTTCATTATCGATGAAAACACAAGCGACACCTTGTTTTCAAAAGGTTTCTGTACTCTGTTTGAAGAATGGCGCAGTACTGAAGAGGCCAAATATATGAACAAAGCTTTTTACCAAACTGTCACTTTTCCATATCCCAAAAATGAATTCACATTTGTTTTGAATGAACGTCACCGGGATGGCAGCTTTTCAACAATGTTGACCCAGAAGATTAATCCGTCGGATGTGAATATCAGACAAACACAAACCGGGAAATACGAAGTCACTCAGATCATCAACAACGGTGCTTCCGATCAAATGGTAGATCTTTTATTTATCGCTGAAGGATATCAGGCAGATGAAATGGAGAAATTCAAAAAGGATGTAAAAAAACATGCTGATTATCTATTGAAACAGTCTCCTTATCTTGAGAATAAAGAAAAGTTTAACTTTTGGGCAGTTTGTTCGCCTTCTCAGGAAAGTGGCCCTAGCGAACCCGAAAAAGGTGTTTGGAAAGAAACTGCTGTTCAGTCTGCGTTCAACACCTTTTATGTTGACAGATACCTGGAGTCGACAAATGTAAAAGCAATTCGTGATATTGCAGCAGAAGCCCCTTATGACCACATTGTGGTTCTGGTCAATTCGAAACGATATGGAGGAGGCGGTATTTATAACCATTTCTCTTTAGGAACATCAGATCATTATCTGGCTCACGAAGTAATGATTCATGAAATAGGACATGGCCTGTTTGGTCTGGCTGATGAATATTACACATCAGATGTAGCGTATCAGGATTTCTTCAACCTGAAAGTAGAACCCTGGCAACCCAACATTACTACATTAATTGATTTTAATTCGAAATGGCAATCAATGCTTTCATCTCATACTCCTGTGCCGACGCCGGCCGATTCAGAATTTGAAAATACAACCGGTGTTTTTGAAGGAGGCGGTTATGTTTCAAAAGGTGTTTATCGACCAGCCATCAACTGTAGGATGAAATCAAATGAAGCCAAAGGTTTTTGTGAAGTCTGCAAAATTGCAGGCGATAAAATGATAAAATTTCTAACTCAATAAATACAAAATGAACTACATAGCAGCTAACAATAGATATGAAACAATGATTTATAATCGTTGCGGACGAAGTGGTTTGAAATTACCCGCCTTATCATTGGGTTTGTGGCATAATTTCGGATCTGCCGATGTTTTTGATAACTCGCGATCCATCCTGCTTCATGCATTCGACAACGGTGTGACTCATTTCGATCTCGCCAATAATTACGGACCTCAACCAGGTTCGGCCGAAGAAACACTTGGCCGTGTATTAAAAAGTGATTTAGGCAGTTATCGCGACGAACTGGTAATTTCATCCAAAGCCGGATATTACATGTGGGAAGGACCATATGGAGAATGGGGGTCAAAGAAAAACCTGATTGCCAGTCTGAACCAAAGCCTGAAAAGAATGGGATTGGAATATGTTGATATTTTTTATCACCATCGTCCCGATCCAGACACTCCGTTGGAAGAAACCATGGCTGCACTTGATTTAATTGTTCGTCAGGGTAAGGCTTTATATGTAGGTTTATCCAATTACACGGCTGAACAAACACAAAAAGCAGAATCGATATTGCGTGATTTAGGTACCCCATGTTTAATACATCAACCGCGATATCACATTTTTGATCGATGGGTTGAAGGCGGATTACTGGATGTGTTGGATAAGAGAGGAATTGGCTGTATTCCGTTCTCACCTTTAGCACAAGGCCTGCTGACAGACCGTTACCTGAAAGGAATACCTGAAGATTCAAGAATGGCTAAAGCCCATTTTTTGAAAGAATCAATGCTAACCGATGTAAAACGTAAAGCCATTACGGAACTTAATGAAATGGCTCTACAACGAGGACAATCGTTGGCACAAATGGCTATTGCCTGGTTATTGAGTCATAAAACAGTTACATCAGTGCTTGTTGGAGCTTCATCTACCAATCAATTAGACAATAACCTGGCTGCTTTAAACAATATTGAGTTTACAGCCGAAGAACTTGAAAAGATTGAGACAATATCAAAACCCGTTTGGGCATAATTCGAATTAAAATCAAAAAAGCTGCCTCATATTATCTGAAGGCAGCTTTTTTAATATTTTTCATTCTTAATTATTGAAGGTAATTCTTAATATGCAGGAATTAAATTCTTTATTGGATTATTAATTTATATGTATCACTCACTTCGGCAGAGCTAACTGAAAGAATATAAATTCCTTTTCCCAAAGTGGAACTATTAAATTTCAATTCTGAACTTTTTGTTTTGGTACTTATTATTAAGCGTCCACCTATACTGTACACATTCAGATAAACATCCCTCCCTTCTTCGTTGCTAAAAGTGATTTTCACCTCATCCCCAGATATAGCAGGATTTGGATAAACAGATAGATTTTGACTAACCTTTGTATTCTTCTCAATGGAAGTTGGGAGCGTAATGTTTGATAAAATCTCATCCCATTGATACCAGCGAACATTCCAGTGACCTCTTTCTTTTATTCCATCAACAAGTTTCAATCGATAATCGAAATGTGCTTTTCGGGTTTGCTCTCCTTCGTAAATATAATCCGTATTACAAATCACAGCAAAAACAACATCATTAGCTGCAGGCTTGTCAATATTTAATGTACATTCCCCACCAAATACAGGTTCTCCATACACAACCGACCCATCATTAGCTCTGTAACACAGTTGACAACTCATATTATTACCTATTGGTCTAAAATCGACTGTAACTTTATCTGCATTTACAATTAAAGGAATTTGATTGGCACCCGACCATCCTGGAGTAGTTCTGTATTCAGGTGTCAGTAATCCGGTACCATCGTCTGATGTTTTAGCATATGGTGTTGCATACCAAACTTCAGGATTTAACCAGGAAGGTTGCCATTCGGCATGTATACTACCTCCAAAATTTACGTCCAGCAAATTACGACAAGCTCCCGACCATGGGCCTATATCCAGCATTGCCTGTTTAGCCCTATATTCCATTATCAATCGCCTTGTTTGATATTCACCTAAGGTATCAGCTATCCCCTCTAAAACCCTATTCTCACAGTATCTCCATATCCAGGCTACACTATGATCACCAAAAATCTGACTGAAAATTACCGGAAACAGGTTTCCATATTGATTACCACCTAACAAGTTACGCCAAGTACAAATTTGCTGATCTCCGTCAAACATATTCACTCCTTCAGCCGAAGGTCCACCAAAACTATCATCCTGCAGCCAGCCAGTATAGCACTCAATAGGCATAAATGGTGCAATTAAGGCTCCTGCATTCAAGAATCCCATTGACGAATAATCGCCGGACTTCTGTGATTCCATTTCTTGCTGCAACCAGGTATTTCCACCCTCGTGAAACCATGCTGCATTTTTAGCTCCAGGCAAATCAGCCAACACTGAATGAATTCCTTCGTGTATCATTGCACCCATTTGTCCCTCACGATCTCCGTAAGTACATGCTGGATCGAATGAGTAAACCGGATAATAAGAGGCTAAAACCATTGGCCAACTTTGTCCTTGATAATCGATACTTCCCATCCAGCCACCTAAAGCTGTATTATCGGCATTATCTGTACATAAACCAGATCCGAAAAGATAGATCGCACTTCTATATCCGTTTTTTGCCCTTTTATCAGGTGGCCATCCCATCACATCCCTGAAATAAGCAAAATCCTGATTAAATCGATCTAACATTGGAGTAATAGCTGCTTCTGTAATTTCATCACGGGCATTAGGTCCCCAAACAAATGTCCACCATCCTGAAGACTGACGACCCGCAACATTTGCACAATCATCCAAATCTTGGGTAGGCATTTCCAATTCAGGATATTCATCTTTAAAATCATAATAAATGGGTGGATCATAAGCCGGCCAATTGTAAGCCGAACCATTATTACCTGAACTTACCGTAAGATTAAGTCGGCTCTGAGAATATCCCCCGCAATCATTAATACACACAATCTCATATCCTCCCGACTGATTCAATTCTACATTCTCCAGATAGATATTATCGATACCAGAAGCTGTAAAATCATCAGGACCAAACCAATATAATTCAGCTCCTTCTGCAACCTGAGCTGTAATGGTAACATTCTCACCAACTGTTACTATAATATTTGAAAGTTGCGAAGGTTCGCCATCATTCACCTGTACTGAAGCAATAATTTCAGAAGCTGCACAAGGAGTTTCATCAGAGGCCAACACCTGCCATTCAATAATACCTGTAGAAGTATTACTTTTCATGGTAATACGAATTTTATTCGCCCAAACTCCCATCAAAAGAGAATTATTGATATTCAGATCAATTCCAATCTGACCGGCATTTATCCAGCTTACACCATTCCAGTATTCAATATATGCATCAGTTGGCTGAGAAATTCCACCTCCATCAGACCACCAAAACACCGAAGTGGATTCAATATTAATTGCTGTTGGCCACTCATACTGCACCCAATTATAGGTGTTATAAAAATATTCACCATTCCAGTTACCATAAGCTCCTGCAGCAGGCTTTACAGTTGAACTAGTTGATGAAACATCATCATTAACTGCACCTAAAGTTTCCCACGGCGATACATGCGAAGTGGAAACAGTTGCTTCCAAAGCTCGGTTAGTTATTGTTTGTGCTTGGGAACTTTGCGACCAAAGAAACAAGAAAAATAAGAATAGATTAAAAAGAGTACTTTTTAGCTTCATTTTTACATAGATTTAGTAGTTAAGAAAACTGATTTAATAGATTGTAGATTCAGTTTCAAAACTATGTACTGAAATGCGTCAGACTATATCACATATTATTATTTTACTAGCACACATGTTTAGTAAGCTTAAAAACTAAAGCCGATGAAATAAAAAATTCATGTAACAATTAAATGGTGAACCTATTAACACATCTCCATTGTTTTATTTCATAATGAACCATTTATAACTACAGTAATTCTTTCCTTTGATGTAAAGCAATACAAAAACAAGGACTAATACTGTTACATTCTCATCAATGGAAACATATAAATTAATCATCATTGAGATTGTATACCATTTTTAAAATGGCAACCACACCAACATCAAATAACAATTAATTTATTTATTACTCTATAATTTTACAGATTGTCATTTTAGAAACATTCTATCTTACATTTTATTGCTAAAGAATAATTATTCTTTAATTTTGACTTGTAAAGTTTACAAGCGATACAACATGGAATATTTAAAAGCGGCATACTCATTAATTTCTTTAATCAAGGAAACCAACTTAACTCTTTTGGCTAGTACAGATAAGCTTTTAAAATCGCCCAATTACATGTTTATAAAAAACAATGATTCAATTGTGCAGGAGGTTGAAATGACTGCTTTTAGTAACGAATTTGTAAATGCCACTCTTACAAAAACCCCTTCGCATGCTTTTGTTATGACTGATATTGCCACCATGGATGTAAAGGGACAAAAGCTTACATATGTACTTTACAAAGGTTATCATTCAATATTAGAAAAGGGTTTGGTATTCTATCAGATTATCAATCAAGAGACCATTCAGCCCATCGAATCTCTTCAATTCAGTAATATTGAGGACAATATCTTTTATCAGATTAATGCTCCTCTAAAGGAAGAAAGTTCATGCAATGCGATGGAAACGGATAAAGAAATTAAAGGAGGCAAAAGCATTGTATTTTTCATTGGCCACATGGATGAAGAACGATTGATTTACGATATCCAACGCCTTATTTTTGATACTGTTAACAATGTAAAAAATCACATTAAACTTCATTTCGAATTTATTATCAATATTTCTCGGTTTGGAGGAAAACCTTCTACTGACTTATTCTCTCATGTAAAAGCCATTGATGAATTTACACAAAAACATCTTTACCCTGAATATCCCAATGTTACATTTACATTTGAATTTGATAACGAAGAAAAATAAGCTTCATTACTATCATTTCAGATGTTTTTGATCCGGATATCTAGTGTGCATTTTATAAAGAATTGAGTAACCTTACCCCTATTTTGCAATTGACTACACAAAAACAACAATTCACTTCATTGCATTTTTATTAGGTGTTTATTGGTTTTAATATTGCTTTATCAAATATTGATTAAAAGTAAAATTTAAACCAAATAATATGAACCGGACATTTACCATGCAATACAAGGTTAAGAACCTATTGGTTTTTGCACTGCTATTTTCCACCTTTTTTGGAGAAACTTTAAGAGCAGATGAGAAGCCAGCAAAAAAGACAAAAGTTTTTGTTTATGAGGATGGAAACTTTACTATTTCTTCTGTATCTGAAGATTTTCCATTTGATCTGAAATATCAGGGCATTATTGAAATATCAAACGATGATAAAATGATTAATTCAATCTCTCCTGGTGGATTTGTTGAAATTAATAAAACTGCATTTGGAAACAATCGTCGTCTTTTCATTCACTCCGACGACAATAGCCAACTTACTTACGAGTATTATGTTGGCAAAACAAAAACTTCGTTTGAGCCTGAAGGTAAAAAATGGTTGGCTGAAATTCTGCCTGATATAGTTGCCAAAAGTGATTTAGGTATAGAATCACGAATACACCGAATCTATAATAAGGAAGGATTAGATGCTGTTTTTGAAATGATTGAAAACAGATCATCAACACGCAAATCACGCACAGAATGGTCATTCTTCAGCATGGAAACTGTTACTGTAAGTGGTAAATCAAAAACCAATGCCTTAAAAACACTGATCTTTGATAATCAGCTTAAAAATCAGGATCTGCAGAGGATAATAGATGAAGTGGGTGATATCAGATCAAATAGCACTAAAGGAACACTTTTACGCTTCATTCTTGAGAATTACGAACTAAATGTGGGACAGGCAGTTGCTTTATTAGAAGCAGTTTCAACTCATGAATACAATACAGAACGTGGTTCAACGCTACGTATGTTCAATGCTCAATATTCAGACGATTTCATTATTCGAAAAGCTTATTTCGACATTATTGATGATATGGAAATTAATTCTGAAAAGGGCAATGTATTGAAAGATCTGATCAGAAAAAAAACACTGTCAAACGATACATGGATTAGTCTATTGAATGTTGTTTCTGATTTCTCATCTGAAAGAGAAAAAGGTGCCGTTTTGCTTTTTGCACTTCCTTATATCCCTAAAGACAATGGTGTAATGGCTGAGTTCAGAAGTGTTTTGGATGATATGTCGGACAGTTACTATGTTTTGAAAGGCGAAATTACAACTGCTATGCTTGAATCAGGGTTTTCGACCACGAACCAGAAACCCGACAAAGGTTCTCTTTTAAGTTATTTGAGAACAGCTGAAAACATATCTTCAAATAGTCAGCGTGGACAGATTCTACGAAAAGCTAATCGCTTATTTATCAACGACGATGAAGTGATAGATGCCTATTTCGCAGTATTGAACAGCATGGACAGTGAAATGGAGGTTTATAATATAATGCTTGATTTATTGGACAAGAACAAGCTTAATGAAAAAGCAATGTACCGTTTGCTTCGACAAACCAGCAATCTGGTTCCTGATTTCCAGCATGGTGCAGGAGCTATACTTCGCCAGGTAATTCAGCAGTTTCCATTAACCGACAGCAACTATAATCAGTTCTTCCAGATTATTGAACGTATGGATCAGAACTCAACTATTGAAGAGCTTTTAAGAATGGTTATAGATCATCCTGTTTTAAATGATAAACTATTGATCAAGGTGATGGAATGTAATCAGCGAATAGAAGTTGATGTTGAAAAAGCAGCCATATTGGTTCGTATCAGTCCTCACATTCCGGGTAAAGACTCATCTGTTCAATATATTTTTCAATCAATGACAAAAGAACTTGAATCGGAATATGAAAAGAACAGAGTTTTAAAAACTATCCGCTAAATTAGAGGAATGCTTATGTCCGGATCAATCTATTCTTCGAAGAAGCTATTAATACAGGCGTTGGTCAGCACTCTTTATGGGGTGCTGATTTACAGCTATCTGATATTTAGTGAACGAGGCGATCTAAGTTCATTCGGAAACGATATGGATACGCTTTCGTTGTTCATAATAACTTCCTGGATAATTTTTGGAGTCTTCTCATTAGTCACAAAAGGACTAAATTTTTATAAGAGCTGGAACAGCGGCACCAGTTCCCGGTTTTTCATTCAGTTTATGGCTAACACCCTTGTGGCGCTGGTTATATTATTGTTGAGTTTATATATTTTTATCCTACTTAAATATCCAGATAAGTCGCTGGGAATTTTTCTTTCTGAATCGGGTGATGTCACACTCAAATTCATTATTCTCTTTCTGATTTCCAATGTGGTATACATTCTCATTAATCTTTATCAATACTCGTACACCAGCTTTATTCAGGCTAATATCGAAAGCGAAAAGATGATCAGGGAAAGGCTTAAACTCCAATATGAAATACTTAAGAGTCAACTGAGTCCGCACTATTTATTTAATACTCTAAATACCATTGCTTCGCTCCTTCATCGCGATATAGCCACCACCGAGAGCTTTGTAAGAAGATTTGCGCATACGTTCAACTACATTTTAAAAAGCCATCAAAAAGACCTTGTACTGGTAAAAGATGAACTGGATTTTATTGATGCTTATTACTTTTTGCTTCAGATTCGATTTGAAAATGCACTGGATCTTTCAGTGCAGATTGATGAAAGTGTTAAGCAAACCTTTATTCCTCCCATGACTCTACAATTACTGGTTGAAAATGCCGTTAAACACAATCACTTCGATGAAGATAAACCACTGAATATAAAAATTGAGTCGGATAAAAACTCAATAAGAATCAGTAACAATTTTGAGCGAAAACCTGGTTTTATTGAGGTGGATAACCAGATTGTAAAAAAACCCAACCATCACGTTTCGCATAAAGTGGGTCTTGAAAATATAAAAAAACGTTACTCTTATTTCACCAGACATGAACTAATAATAGACCGAGACAATTATTTTACAGTTCAACTACCATTAATAATGAATCATTTATAGCCATTTCATATATGATTCATTAATTTTATTCGAATGAAGAAAAACAGCACCCTTAATAAATGGCTTCGCTTTCTGTTACCTGTCCCGACAGGAATTGTTGCATATATACTTATTTTACTGGTTTTTGATACCTTGGATGAATTGGGAAGTCACTTCTTTAGCAATGAAGTTGCCATTACTATTTTTTTCTCTTTTGTGCTTCTCGAAATTCAAAGAACGGCTTTGATATTTCTCGATAAAAAATTTCCAATTAAAATTATTAATCGCAATGAGGATGAATCAGAAAACCCGGAAACACCCACAAAAACACCTGGAGCATCTACAAGAATCATAATCATTCCTCTACTTTCGCTTCTTGTTTCCATTATTGTAATATCAACACTGGTAATATTATATTACATCTACATTATTGGATTTAAAGATTTCAATCTTGAGTTAATTGCTTTCAACGGGGTGTTTGGGATAATATCTATGTTATATGCAATAATACATGTGAGCACTTCCTTTTTAGCTGTCAATAAGCAAATTAATTACATACGCGAAAAAGAACTTCGCAAAAGCCTGGAACACGATTTGGAAAATTACAAGCTTCAGATTAATCCACAATTACTGTACGATAGCCTTGAGAACCTGATTTCAATTGTTAAGCATGATAAAAAGATGGCAGAAAACATTATCAATCATCTTTCTGGAATCTACCGTTACATTTTGGATACCAGGCACATTGAACTGGTTAGTGTAGCAGAAGAATTACGAAACCTTAACTCATTGATCTACATTTTAAACATAAAATATAACGGAGCTATCAGAATTACGGATAGTCTGGATGAAGAATGTAATTGCAAACAAATGGTGCCTGGAACCATATCCACCCTGTTAACCGAAATATGTAACCGCTCCATCATTAATAAATATCAGCCATTAGAAGTAAATCTCATCAGTTCAGATGAGAAACTTCAATTCAAGGCTACCAATCATCCCAAAATTAATTTGGAAAGCATAAATCATTGGAATATAAACCACCTCAACCGAGCTTATGATTATTTTAGTTCGGAAAGACCTGAGATAATTGATAATGATACGGAGATACAAATTAGCATACCACTTTTTGAAATTGAAGAGGAATAGACCATGAGAATACTAATAATTGAAGATGAAAAACCGGCAAGTGAAATACTTGTAAGATTATTGCAGCGTTACGATTCAAATATTCACATTGAAAATATTCTTGAATCGGTTCAGAAATCGGTTGAGTGGTTGCAAAACCCATTGAATAATGTGGATCTAATTTTCATGGACATTCACCTTTCTGATGGATTAAGCTTTGAAATATTCAATAAAGTACAGGTTAATATTCCGGTAATTTTTACGACTGCCTACAACGAATACGCTATTCAGGCTTTCAAAGTAAACAGCATCGACTATTTGTTAAAACCTATCAATTACGATGATTTATTTCACAGTCTCGAAAAACTGGAAAGCCTTCGTCAAAACCTTTCTTCAGCCAGTCAGCGACTAAAACTTGAAGAGCTGAATGAAGCATTACTGCATTACCGAAAAACATATAAAGAACGCTTTATGGTAAAACTGGGGGAACGAATAAAATCGGTCACAACCAATAAAATAGTCTTATTCTATGCCGAAGGTCGTACTGCTTTTATTCTTACCGAAAAAGGAAATCGATACATTATCGATTACAAACTCGAGGAATTGGAAGACATGTTGAATCCGGCTGAATTCTTTCGTATCAGTCGATCATTCATTGTCAATATCAATAAAATACAGGAAGTACTAGTACATTCGAACAGCCGTCTGAAGATTAAACCAGATGTTGAATTTGATCGTGAGATTATTGTAAGTCGCGAAAAGGTGACAGCTTTCAAAAGCTGGTTTAATGGATGATAGCAGACTTCCAGACTTTTAGAGATTCGAATTATATAACGACAGACTTATGTTTCAGTTTTTTAGGCCGCTATCGACTAACAAACTAGTGCCTGCTGCCTTACTTCTTATCAACTAAATTATAAAACTATTTACCTACCTTTGCAGCCTCAAATAGCTGATCATGATTAATTACTTATCTGCCGAAAATATTACCCAGCATTGGGGCGATATATGCTTATTCGAAAATATCAATATTGGATTATCCGAAGGTCAAAAAGTAGCCTTGATTGCACGAAATGGTGCCGGTAAAACCACCCTTCTGAATATCTTAGCAGGCATAATGCCTTCCAATGAAGGAAATGTTATTCTCCGAAATGGTATTACGCTGGGCTATCTTAGTCAGGATCCTTATCTCGATCAGCAACACACAGTTATTGAAGAAGTATTTAATACCGAAAGTGAAGTTGTCCAAACGATCAAAGCCTACGAACAGGCCATCGAAAAGAATGATCAGGAAATGATGGGCACTCTGATAGAAAAGATGGATGCTCTGCAAGCCTGGGATTATGAACAACGAATCAAACAGATTTTATCGGAGTTAAAAATCACAAAGTTCGATCAGCCTGTCTCTGAACTATCTGGAGGTCAGCGTAAGCGCGTTGCCTTGGCAAGCATTCTGATCTCTGAACCTAATTTATTGATATTGGATGAGCCCACCAACCACCTCGATCTGGAAATGGTTGACTGGTTGGAACAATATCTTTCAAAGTCGAAAGCTACTTTGCTGATGGTTACTCACGACCGCTACTTCCTCGATCGTGTTTGTAATGAAATAATTGAGTTGGCTGATCAGAATATTTATAAATACGAAGGTAATTACTCCTATTTTCTTAAAAAACGTCAGGAACGAATTGAGACACAACAGGCAGAAGTTGAAAAAGCCCGTAACCTGTTACGACGCGAGCAGGAATGGATGAATCGTATGCCACAGGCTCGTGCTACAAAAGCCAAATACAGGATTGATGCTTTTTATGATTTGAAAGATAAAGCTTCGCAAAACCTGAATGAACAAAACCTTGAAATAGGTATAGCGCAAGCCCGCCTGGGCAAAAAAGTGGTCAACCTGCATAACATCTCCAAATCATTTGATGATAAAAACCTAATCGAAGACTTCAGTTATAAATTTGCACCCTTTGAAAAAGTAGGTATAGTTGGTAAAAACGGTACCGGGAAATCAACATTCCTGAATATATTAACAGAAACACTTCAACCCGATACCGGTCAAGTTGAAAAGGGTGAGACCGTTGTTTTTGGATATTACCGTCAGGAAGGAATCAAAATAGACGAGAGTAAAAAAGTAATAGATGTAATCTCCGAGATTGCAGATGACATATCGCTGGGCAATAACCAACGCATGTCAGCAGCTCAGTTTCTTCGTTACTTCCTCTTCCCAAACGAAATGCATCATGTATTTGTTAGTAAACTGAGTGGTGGTGAGAAAAAACGTCTGTTTCTAATGACTGTTTTAATGCGTAACCCTAATTTCCTGATTCTGGATGAGCCTACCAACGACCTGGATATATTTACTTTAAATGTACTCGAAGAGTATCTTCAGAATTTCAAGGGATGTGTCATCATTGTTTCTCACGATCGTTACTTCCTCGATAAAGTTTGTGATCATCTTTTTGCTTTTGAAGGAGAAGGAAAGATAAAAGACTTCCCGGGCAATTACTCCGATTACCATGACAATTCAAAAAAAGAACAACGCGAAAAGGTAAAAACTGAAAAAAAGCCAAAACCTGAAGTAAATACCCAAACCAAAGACAAACCCAAAAAACTTAGCTACAAGGAAAAGCGAGAATTGGAGTCTTTAGAAATTGAGTTGGAGGACCTTGAACAGAAAAAAGAAGAGTTACAAAACCTTCTAAATTCAGGCACACTAGGACCTGATGATTTAGTAGAAAAATCTGAATTACTAGGGCAAACAATGGAATTGATAGAAGAAAAAGAAATGCGTTGGCTTGAATTGAAGGAAATTGAAGAAATGTAATTATGTATTCTATCCATTGGGTGTAATTACTTATATTTGCATCAATTAACAACTTATGCCCAAAAGACTTTTAACCATAACATTGCTATGTTTGCTCATAACAGGTCAAACAACTACTGCGGATAACGAGAGTAGCATTGCTCGTGAAATCAAAGTCGGAGTTTACCATAATCCACCTCTCATTTTTTCTGATTCAACAGGCAAAGCAAAAGGTATCTTTATTGATATACTGGAATATATTGCCGTTGAAAAAAACTGGAAACTAAATTACTTCAATTACACTTTAGAAGAGGCACTTATCGCAACGCAAAACAATCTTATTGATATTGCGCCCTGCATAGCTTATTCAAAAGAAAGAGAAAAAACACTACGATATTCCAAAGATCCCATCTTTATCAATTGGGGAGTTATATACACAGGTCTGGGCAATACAATCCGTGATATTTCAGAAATGGAAGATGTAAAGCTGGGAATTGAAAAAGGCGATATACATGGGGCTGCTTTTATCAAACTTCTCAAAGACTTTAACATTCATGCAAAAATATTTTATTATCCCGATCAGAAGCAATTGGTAGAAGCCATTAAAAAAGAAGAAGTTGAGGCAATTGCTATCAACAAAGTGTTTGGTTTCAATGTCAATTTAAAAAAAGAATTAAGAGAAACACCCATTCTCTTTAATCCGGTACATCTCAATTTTGCTACAAGTCGCGAATCTATTGAATTGATGAATGAAGTGGATACTGAAATTAGTAGATTTCTTACTCAATCACCTGAAGTATACCATTCCATTATTGATCGATGGATGTTAGCTCCAATCGAAAAAGAAAAACCACTGTGGCTAAAAGTATTTTTATTCATTATTGGTTCAATTATAAGTCTGCTTGTTGTTTATTTAATATTTCTGAGAGTTAGAATAACCAATAATAACCGGGCACTTAAAAAAGAACTTAAGCTCAGAACTGCGAATGAGAAACTCATAGCTCAATTAGTTAATGAGAAGGAACTAATATTAAACAGCATTGATGAACAGGTTGTTTTTGTTGATCCAGCATACCGGGTTCTTTGGGCAAATAAAGCATATAAAGAAAAAACAATCAAAACATTTGATAACCAGCTAGGACAAAAATGTTATGAAATAGTTTATGGCTATAAGAAACCTTGCGAATTCTGTCAGATTGAAAAAAGCAAAATAACCCATAATACAGAGGCATTAGAATATTTTGATGAGCAAAACCAAAAATATTACCGTACTAAAACCAGCCCTGTTTATGACGGAGGAACCTCTCCTATCGGCTTTGTAAAGGTTATAAGTGATTTTACGGATAAGAAAAAAAATGAAGAAGAATTGATTGCTGCCAAGGAAAAAGCTGAAGAATCGGACTTTATGAAGTCGACCTTTCTGGCCAATATGTCGCATGAAATTCGTACTCCAATGAACGCCATTATAGGATTTTCTGAGCTTTTAGAAGATAATGATCTGACCAATGCTCAGAAAAACAACTATCTGAATATTATTCAATCCAATGGTCAGCATTTGCTGCAACTTATTTCTGACATACTTATATTTTCCCAATTGGAAAGCGGACATATCGAACTGCAATATTCCAGCTTTAACATTGTTGAAGTACTGAAAGAGACTTATCAACAATTTAAAAGTGAAAAAGAAAAACTCGATAAACCTGATCTGGAGATTTTTCTATCCATTGATAAAATTGAAAGTAATACAAGCCTGCATTCTGATAATATCAGACTTAAACAAATTATATTTAATCTGATGACCAATGCTCTTAAATTCACTGAAAAGGGCAGTATTACATTAGGAGCCCATATCAAAGATCGTATGCTTGTGATTTACGTCAAAGACACAGGTATTGGTATCCCCAAAGATCAACAAGCAAAAATCTTTCATCGATTCCTTCAGGTTGAGAATCCGCATCTTAAAAAAGCAGAAGGTACAGGATTAGGTTTAACCATTTCCAGTGATTTGATCGAACTATTAGGTGGTAAAATTGAAGTAAAATCAAAAGTAGATGTTGGCAGTACATTTACAATTTACCATCCTATTTACCAGGAAGAATCCTATAATAGTGTAAAGCAAAAACAAAAAACAGGGATTCAATAATATTTACTCAGCATTTACAAACTATTAGTAAAACATAAGCAAAACTTACTATTTAATTTTTTTAGTATTTTATTACTCTCGATTTGGTAATCTAAATTTATTCTCTACATTTGTAGCACAAAAAAAACAGAGAACAATGGCTCACAACTTTTTTTATAGCTTTTATTATTTCTTTTTTAGCAGACTAAAAGAGGTGGGCACGCTATAAGACATTCAGAATAGTAAAATATATAGAAACCCGCCTCGCAAGGCGGGTTTTTTCATATACTGACTTAAACACAATGAAACAAAAGAAAAAAATAGCAATACAGGGATGGCCGGGGGCAAACCATGAGATTGCCGCAAAAGCATACTTCGAGGATGATAAATTAGAAGTGATACCCTGCCTTACCTTTCCCGACTTGTTTCAGACTTTAAAAGAAGATCGGTCGATTTATGGAATTATTGCTATTGAAAATACGTTGGTAGGTAGTTTATTACCTAACTACACCATGCTTAAAGACAGTGATCTGCTAATTATTGGTGAATACAAATTGCGTATCAAACATCAGTTAATGGCCTTACCAGGGCAAAGCATTGAAGATATCCACGAGGTACATTCTCACCCTATGGCACTAGCGCAGTGTGAGGAGTTCTTTAAAGCATACCCTCATATTAAATTAATTGAATCGGAAGATACAGCCTTGAGTGCCAAGCGTATTTCGGAAGAGAAGATAACAGGTATTGCTGCTATTGCTTCTGAATTGGCTGCAAGTATGTACAATCTAAACATTATTGCCAGTGGCATTGAAACAAATAAGCGCAATTACACTCGCTTTTTAGTTATTACCGACAGAGCATTGACTGAAACTGATGAACTTTTGGCACAAAACAGAATCAATAAAGCATCATTGGTTTTTTCATTACCACACGACGAAGGCAGTTTATCGAAAGTACTGACTGTTCTAAGTTTTTATAACATCAACTTAACCAAAATACAATCTTTACCTATCGTTGGACAGGAATGGGAGTATTTATTTTATGTTGATGTTACATTCAATGATTACAAACGCTATTTACAATCGTTGGATGCTATACGACCTTTGTGCAAAAAACTAAAGATTCTGGGTGAATATGAACAAGGCAAACAATCATACCCTATTCAAAATGGTAATACAGTAGAAACAGCCAACCATGAATAATATACAACCAGCTGATAGAATCAATCAGGTAGAAGAATACTACTTCTCTATCAAACTAAAAGAGCTTGACAAATTAAGAAAAGAAGGCAAGCCAATCATTAATCTGGGAATCGGAAACCCTGATATGGCTCCTGCTCCTTCAGTTATTGAAGAGATTTCTGAACAAAGCAAAGTACCTACCAATCATGGCTATCAAAGTTATGTAGGTATACCCGAGCTGCGTGAGGCTTTCAGTAACTGGTACGAAAGATATTACAGTGTAAAGGTGGATGCCGCTACTGAAATACTACCATTAATGGGATCGAAAGAAGGCATTATGCACATTACACTTGCCTTCCTTAATCCGGGCGACGGAGTGTTGGTTCCCAATCCGGGATATCCAACCTATGCTTCGGCCAGTAAAATTGCCCAGGCAACTTTAATTCCGTATGATCTGGATGAAAACAAAGGCTGGTTACCCAACCTGGATGAGCTTGAAAAACTGGACTTAAGCAATGTTAAGCTGATGTGGATTAACTATCCGAATATGCCTACGGGGGCCAATGCCAATACTGACTTTTTCAAGAAAGTAATTGCCTTTGGAAAGAAGCATAACATTGTTATCTGTAACGATAACCCATACAGCTTTATCCTGAATGATTCACCTCAGAGTATATTATCCATCGATGGTGCCAAAGACATTGCCATTGAGCTTAACTCACTTAGTAAATCGCATAACATGGCAGGATGGCGTGTAGGGGCTGTTTTCTCTAATCCAACTTTCATTCAATATATTTTAAGAGTGAAAAGTAATATGGATTCGGGAATGTTTAAACCTCTTCAGCTGGCAGCTGTTAAAGCTTTGGAACTTGATAGTAACTGGTATCAAAAAGTAAACGAAGAATATAAACAACGCAGGGTACTGGTTCAGGAAATAATGGACATTCTGGAATGCACCTACGACACTAATCAAACAGGTATGTTTGTTTGGGCTCGCATTCCTGAGAAATACAAAGATAGTGGCGAACTATCGGATAAGATCCTTTACGGAGTAGATGTTTTTATTACTCCGGGTCTGATATTTGGTGAGATTGGTAACCGATACATTCGAATCAGCCTTTGCACCAAGCAAGAAGTATTAAAAGAAGCAAAACAAAGAATAGAAAAAATCATAAAACAATAACCATGGAAAATAAACTGGATTTACTACCATTGGAATTACCAGGTGTTAAACTGGAGCGTCCTATTTTAATTGCCGGACCATGTAGTGCCGAAACAGAAGATCAAGTGCTGAGCACAGCCAAACAATTAGCAGCTCAAGGAGTAAAAATATTCCGCGCAGGAATATGGAAACCACGTACTCGTCCGGGTGCTTTTGAAGGTGTTGGAACCGTTGGTTTGCCCTGGTTGAAGAAGGTAAAAGAAGAAACTGGAATGTTTGTGAGCATTGAGGTAGCAACCGGACACCATGTTTACGAAGCTTTGAAATTTGGGGTGGATATGCTTTGGGTAGGTGCCCGTACAACAGCCAACCCTTTTGCGGTGCAGGAAGTAGCAGATGCATTAGCCGGTGTGGATATTCCGGTATTGGTAAAAAACCCTGTGAATCCTGATTTAGAATTATGGATTGGAGCCTTGGAACGTATTAATCAGGCCGGAATTAAGCGTCTGGGTGCAATTCACCGTGGATTCAGCACATACGATAAAACAAAATACCGTAACACCCCTGAGTGGCAGATTCCTATTGAGTTACGTCGTCGTATTCCTGAACTACCTATTATTACTGACCCCAGCCACATATCTGGTAAGAGTGGTATGATTGCTGAAGTATCGCAGGAGGCTATGGACCTTAACTTCGACGGTTTGATTATCGAATCGCATATCTGTCCTGAGAAAGCATGGAGTGATGCCAGCCAGCAGGTAACACCTGATCATTTGAAGCAAATCATGACTGATCTGGTAGTTCGTCAATCGGCCATTGGTGAAAAACCTCGTGTAACGCTGGATGAATTGCGTAAGAAAATTGACTTACTCGACCAGCAATTACTGGAGACATTAAGCTCACGAATGAAGATTTCTGAATCGATTGGTAAATACAAATACGATAACAACATTACGATTCTTCAAACTCGTCGTTACGATGAGATTATGAATAAACGTCGCGACCAGGCTGCAGACAATAACCTGAATCCTGAATTTGTGGTGAAAGTATTTGAACACATTCACGAAGAGTCAATCAATCGTCAGAATATTATTATGAATAAAGAATTGGCGAAAAAATAAATCAAACAGGCTGGAGTAGTGTAAAAACTACTCCATTCTTTTTATTCAACGTTCGTTTAATTTTAAAGTCAGTAAAAAGGCCGTGCGTAAAATCAATTCGCAATAACAAATCTTCTGACCACTGACTACTATCTAACGATCTAATATTACACTATGAAAATCTGTATTCTTGGAGCAGGAAAAATGGGTACCTGGTTAACCGATGCCCTTTGTCTCGATCACGAAGTAGCTATTTTTGACCGTGATATGAGCAAGCTTCGCTATGTATTTAATACACAAAGGCTCACTAAATTTGAGGAGATCACCGAATTTGCTCCTGAGATTCTGATCAATGCCGTAACACTAAAATATACTTTACCTGCTTTTGAAGAAGTATTGCCTTTTGTACCCAAAAATTGCATACTATCAGATATTTCATCAGTAAAAACAGGCTTACAGGAATTTTATGAGAAAAGTGGTTACCGCTATGTTTCCACTCACCCAA
This sequence comes from uncultured Carboxylicivirga sp., assembly GCF_963674565.1. NCBI lineage: Bacteria > Pseudomonadati > Bacteroidota > Bacteroidia > Marinilabiliales > Marinilabiliaceae > Carboxylicivirga > uncultured Carboxylicivirga sp. The sequence continues at coordinate 83,742 of NZ_OY771430.1, read as the reverse complement.
TGTTTGGTCCTACTTTTGCCAACCTGAAGGATTTAGGCATGCATCATGCGATCATCATTACTCAAGGCGACCATTTGGGCAAAACTTTCTTTAAAGACTTCTTCAGCTCACTGAATCTGAACATTCATGAATATAGTTTCGACGGACATGACGAAACCATTGCTTACTCGTTGTCTATTCCGTTTGCTTCTTCGCTGGTATTCGGTGCCTGCATGAAACATCAGAAAGCACCCGGAACAACTTTCAGCAAGCACATGAATATTGCCAAAGGCTTGATGTCGGAAGAAGACTACCTGCTGACCGAAATTCTTTTTAACCCATATACCTACCAACAGGTCGAGAATATTCGCTATCAGTTAAAACATTTGCTTGGATTAATTGAGAAGAAAGATACAGAAGGGTTGCAGGATTTTCTGAACATGGTACGAAAGAATATTGAATAATTCTTTTCTACAATATTAACTCCTATCCGCCTCAAATTTGATGCGGATTTTTTTTATTAAAATTCATCATATTAAGTCTATAAAATAGATTCTTGCAATATATAAACAGGTTAGCTATATTTAACAAAACCTTTATTTAAACATTGCTTTCAGCATTACTTCTTATTAACTGATACAAATCTTTGATTATGAATAAGACTTTGATTGCGAACTTTTTATTTCTGATTTTAACGTTTGGAGCACAAAGCCAAAATGAACCTAAAGTTGACTTAACTGAACTCGATAAATATTACAAAAAAATGGTTAAGGAATGGGATATTCCCGGAGTTTCAATTGGCATAGTTAAAGATGGTGAGTTAATATTTACAGGTAACTATGGCACAAAAGAAGTAGGAAGGAAAGAAAAACCAGATGAGAATACGTTATATGCAATCGCATCCAACTCCAAGGCTTTTACTACTGCCATTATAGGAATGCTTGTTCAGGAGGGTAAACTTAAATGGAACGATAAAGTAAGAAAGTACCTTCCCTATTTTAGCATGTATGATCCATGGGTAAGTGAACACATTACGATCAGGGACATTCTTAGTCATCGGGTTGGACTGGGAACATTCAGTGGTGATAATATCTGGTATAAATCAGATCTGTCGACAAAGGAAATCATTGAACGCATACAATATGTACCACAAGCATATGAGTTCAGAGCCGGATACGGATATTCCAACCTGATGTACATCACGGCAGGAGAATTAATAGAAACAATTACTGGTAAAAGCTGGGGCCAGAACGTAAAAGAGCGAATTCTGAATCCTCTTGGAATGAACCGTACTATTGCAACGATCCATGATCTGGATAAAAAAGGCAACTATGCAACACCTCATGCTCTGGAAAATGATACTAACGTGCCAATTCAGTGGGTAAGTTGGGATAATGTGGTTGCAACAGGCGGACTTATCTCCAGTGTTAATGACATTGCTAAATGGATGATTTTTAATTTGAATAATGGCATTAATAATGGAGATACATTATTAACCTCACAAACCCGAAACATGGTTTGGACACCACATTCCAACCATAGGGTGGATCATACTTCACCAAATGATTTTGAGATGCATTTTAATGCCTATGGATTAGGCTGGGGATTGAGTGATTACCATGGAAGACTGAAGGTTGGTCACACAGGTGGATATGATGGAATGATAACAGCCATTACATTAATCCCAGAAGAGAAACTTGGAATTGTTGTTTTAACAAATGGACTTAAAAGCCCAATAATGGCCGCAACCTATTATGCACTCGATCAATTTTTAGGTGTAAATACAAAGGATTGGTCGGCAGACATATTAAAAAGGCATAATGAGTATAGTGCTGGTGATACACGCATTGCCGATCGAAAGGAAAGCAGAGTTTTGAACACAGAACCCAGCATATCTCGTGATGCTTTTATTGGAGATTATTATTCAGACTTATGCGGAAAGATTACAATACTCGAAAATGAAGGAGTTTTAAAATTAGAATTTGAACATCACCCTCTACTTTCGGCCACTCTTACTTACTGGCACTACGATGTTTGGGAAATCCACTGGGATCATGAGCAAGATGCTTTTAGCTTCGGAACCATTAAAATTAAAACCGATAACAATTTAAAAGTCACAGGTTTTGATTTTGATGTACCCAATAATGACTTCTTTTTTGAAGAATTAAAGCCTTATAAGTTGTAAGATGGCAACAGTTAACAAGCTTAAATAAAACTGAAGAATGACTGGAGGATTAGGTTTTGTAAAGGATGGAATGAATTCCCAAAATAGAAATCGAAGAATGGTAAATGATTTGAATGATAGGCATTTCAAATCTTCAAAACCGAAAAGTAATTTTTCAAGGAAGTATAGAGAAACTAAAAAAGCTGACCCCAAAACCTTAGAAGCAATACGAGAAAAAACAAAAAGAGAAAGGCGACGGAATTTGATTAAAAGTTTAATAATTATTTCGATATCAATAATTATCGTGATAACCATTTACTTTTTACCTAAACTTGTTGAATTATAAATAAAAAAAACTCACCTCAACACGTTGGAATAAAGCATGGCTAGGTTGGCTCGTCCTGACACTTTAAACTACCGTCATAGTGCCCCTAGCGGGTGACACGACACCACGAGTTTTGCACTACAACTTTAGCCAGTAAACGTTTCCTTGCATTTTGGATATAACATAGGTAAAATATGAATACAATGAAAATCTGGATATTATGGAATCAAACAATGAAACAATATTATTACGTGACAAAGACATAGAACCTACTGATACAGTTCTTGAAAACGCCCTTGGTAAAGAACGTTTCAGAATCTACCAAGAATTAATTAAGATTTTTACTGATGAATATAGTCTGGAACCTCAATGGCGATATTACAAAGATGGTAATGCATGGTTATGTAAAGTCGTTTATAAGAAAAAAACTATTCTTTGGCTTTCTGTTTGGGAGAACTATATAAAAACTGGTTTTTATTTCACAGAGAAAACTGGAATAGGGGTTTTAGAATTAAATATTGATAAAAAAATAAAAAAGGAATTTGAACTGGCATCACCTATTGGAAAACTAATCCCTCTGATTATTGATATCGACCAACAAAACCAGATTAACGACTTAAAAGAGGTTGTTAATTATAAGAAAGGTTTGAAGTAAATTACAACGATGGTAAACAAAATCTTGCCAAATGACGGATTTATTCCACCGTGCGGAATTTATTGTGGAGGCTGTCCGAATTATACGAGAGAAAAGAATCGTTGCGAAAGAGCTGAAAAAGGTTGTAAGACAAGAAAATGTAAAGGAATTTATGTTTGTTGCATAGAAAAGAAGGGATTGGAATTTTGCCATCAATGTAAATCTTACCCTTGCAGCCGATATAGAAAATTTGCTGACATATGGCAAAAGTACGGACAGGATTTATTAGATAACCAGGAGTTTATAAAAACAAACACAAAAGTAGAGTTTATAAGAAAAATGAATAAGAAAGGACTGTAAAAAGCTTACATCAAGCACGACTGGTTTGAACTTCCTGAGGCCCTTAATTTCTGCCATGCCTACCTCATCGAGTAACACAACACCACAACTAATACATTATAAACCACTCTGTAAATGTTAGTCAAAATTTCTATTTATTACAGTAATTTAATGAGTAAAATATTAAGTTAAATTTTATATACAAATATTAATGTAAAATTCAAACTTGACTAATTCAAACTTTACAAATGAAAAATTTCATCTTAAAAACTTTTGTTCTATTCGCATGTTTGCAGTTTTCTTCTCCTTTGTTTTCCCAAAATGATACAATTAGTAATGTTCAACAATTAGACTTACAAAACAAACTTGATGGTATGTGGCAAATGTGTAATGCAGATAGTACTGTAAATTATAGTAATGGATTAGTATCTTATAAAATTTATTCGAAGGGTACTTATGCGCTAGCTAAGGTTATAAAGGATTCAAACAACATTGCGCTTTCATTTTTTGGAGTATATAGTTTAGAAAATGACATATATGATGAGACTCCAACATATACAACCCCAAACGTAAGTTCTGTATCAGGTAAACATTTTCTTTTTAAGTTAAAAATTGACAATGATTATTTGGTTATTACTGGAATTAATAATGGTTTTAATGAACTCTGGAAACGAGTTAAATGATTTTTGACTCATATTCAACAATAATCATACAATTAAAAACCACAAGTCAATTAACTAGATAGGAGGATTTTGTATTTTTTCGATTGACTCCTATCGCATAACATGATAATGAGATCATTCGACATAAACTCAGTTACCAAACCTAACACATTATGAAAAAACTAATATTTGCAATTTTACTCTTAATATCTACTTATATATATTCACAAAATGAGAATGGCACAAATTCATTAGAATTGAGAGTTTTTAATGATGGAAAATATTACATTAAAGAATTAAAAATAAATATTGATGAAAACGAATATGTTTTTAATGACATACAGAGAAAAAAATACTCGGCTTTTATAAACCTACCCTATATTTTGAAGTACGGTAACCATTTAACAACCAAAACCATTGTTAAAAAAATTGGGGATGATGTCTGGCTGACAATTAAAGAATCTCCTATTGACCATATTGGAGAACAGAAAATCGAAAAAGGACTGTACACCTTAAAAATAAAAACCAAGACAATAAAAAAGCAATTAGAAATAAAAAAGAAACTTGTCGAAGAATTTAAATAATAATTACACATCACTAAAACAAAGTAACACTGAATTTGCTCATCCCGACATCTTAGCCAATCTCCAAAAGATAGTCGCAACTACAAAAGCCACTTTCCCATTTTTTTATTAGGAATTAACGCTAATGCGCATAAAACACCCCTTATTCATAGATTTATAAATTATTTATACAAATCAACCTCTAAATTTAAGGGATTTTGGTTTTTCTTTACATGATGAAAACAATAGTTAAATTTTAAAATCATAATTATGAAATTAGTTACAACATTATTTATTGGATGCTGTATTCTGTTCTTTTCGGGATGTGATATGGAGATTGAAAAGGGTGTAAAGAAAAGTGATTTATCAAAAGATGTTGAACTAATAACTGATTATGGTACAATAATATTCAGATTATCTGATGAAACGCCAAAGCACCGAAACAACTTCATTAAGCTGATAAATCAAAAGGCTTATGATAATGTGTCATTTCATCGAGTTATTGAAAACTTTCTAATTCAAACCGGAGATATGGCCACTAAATATCCAGAATCAAAAATTCAGGATAGCACTTCAGAACCATCCTACATGATTGATGCTGAAATCAAATCGAACCTGTTTCATAAACGAGGAGCTATAAATGCTGCGCGTATTGGTGATGATCAAAACCCGGGCAGATCCTCTGATGGAACTCAATTTACAATTATTCAAGGCAAGATCTATAATGACAGCACATTGGCAATTGCTGAAAAACGCATCAATAACTGGTTGGCATATAATAATGTGATTAATAAGCCTGAGCACAAAACTGAGTTTGATAAACTTTTTAAATTGACAAACAAATTGGAGGCAATTCAAACATCAGAGAATGATACAGACAGTGTATCATTAAAAATAATGGAAGATTCCATCAATCAATTGAAGAATAAGTTTGACTCTTTAGCTCAAACCGAACTAAAGACAATGGAACATTACCATTTTCCTGAATCACATCGTGAGATCTACAAAACAATTGGTGGTGCGGCTCATCTGGATCAAAACTATACTGTTTTTGGAGAAGTGGTTAAAGGTATGGATATAGTTGATAGAATTGCCAGTGTTGAAACTGATCATCAAGATAAACCAATCAATGATGTGAAAATTATTTCAGCTAAAATGATAGAAAGAAAAACGTATTAATAAAGAACAAAAACATTACAATAAGATAAAGCAGTTTTATCAAATAATAATCATCAAATCTATATTTGTTTCTAGTCTGCTTTATCTTCTGCAATATCCTCTTTAGCCTTACTGGTAGTAACCAAATAAACACCGCTAAAAACTAAAAGTATAGCAAATACTTTCGGCCAGCCAAAGTTATCGATTTGCATAAAAACCGCAGCAACAGCTGCTACTACAGGCTGAACATTGTTATACATAGTTGCCACAGTTGGGCGAAGATATTTTTGAGCAATTGGTATCATCATATACGAAAAGAAGGTTGATCCTAACACAATAAAACCAATTTGACCTATTACAGAAACAGGCATATTAGCATAGTCAATAGTTGTAATGTTCGACCATGTTAACGGCAGATAAATAAAGGAACTGAAAAGAAACATCCATTTCATAATGGTAATGGAATGATATCGACTGATAATTTTCTTGAAAAACACAAAATAAATGGCATAACTAAACTGGGCCAGAAAACAAAGCAGTATTCCCTTCATCCCAAGTTCTCCAAAAGTTTTACCTGATGAACTATTTAAAATGATAACGATGGCACCGGTTGCACCAACAACAATCCCACCAATTTTTTTCCATGTAACAGGCTCTTTTAAATAAAAAGCCGATATGATCATTGCAATAATGGGCAAAGTAGTTGTTACAATGGAAGCATTAATTGGCGAAGTATAGGATACTCCCAACACAAATACACCTTGATTTAAAATAATCCCAAAGAGTGCACCTAAAACTAACCACTTCAAATCTTTAAACGGAATCCGTTCTTTGGGAATAAAAAGTGAAGCTGTCTAGAAAGCCAGAGTGGCACCAATTACCCTATAGGCAACAATAGTCCAGGCATCAATATTACTATTCACTACAACCGACTTCACAAATGGCGACATTAGCCCCCATGCCATATTAGCAACAATCATTGCCATATGTCCTTTTACCTTATCTACTTTCATTGTGGGTGCAAAAGTGAGAAAACAGCCTGAAATAACTTTAACTTTTTCAATAAAATCTTGACTACAACAAATGATTTAATTCTTCAATCAGTATCAGTCGCTTATTTTATCATTCACATTGAATCTGAATCCATCTTCGGGTCTCAATCTCAAAGCTTCTGACTACTGACTATTTTACTATATTAGCCGTCAAATTTGAGGGATGAATAAGCGAGTGATCTTAGGAATGAGCGGTGGAATGGATAGTTCAATGTCGGCAGTTTTATTACTTCGACAAGGATATGAAGTAATAGGTGCAACCCTACAGACACATACCAAAGCAGACGACAAAAATATTTTGGATGCTCAGAAACTGGCTCAGTCACTTAATATTGAACATCATCTGATTGACTGCAGAGATGATTTCAAGAAAGAAGTCATTCACTACTTTGCTGATGAATACCTTAATGGTCGCACTCCAAACCCTTGTGTTTATTGCAACCGAACCATCAAATGGAAATATTTACTTGAATTAGCCACAAAACTCAATTGTGATCATATTGCTACCGGTCATTATGTTCGGGTTATTCAGGAAAACCATCATTTTTATATACAAAAAGGTATAGATCCAAATAAAGATCAGTCTTATTTTCTATGGAATCTCAGTCAGGAAGTTCTTTCAAAAGCCATTTTCCCACTTGGACAATTAAAAAAGAGCGAAGTGCGAGACTTAGCTTCAGAATTGGGATATCAGAATATAGCTGATAAAAAAGAAAGCATGGGAGTTTGTTTTCTGGCAGGTACTGATTATCGCGAATACTTGAAGAAATTGCTCAAAGAAGATCATCCCTCGTTTCAACCTGGGCCCGTACTTGACCTTAACGACAAAACCTTGGGTCATCATGATGGGTATCCGTTTTATACCATTGGGCAGCGCAGAGGAATTGAAGGTGTTGCAAATGGTAAATGTGTAGTTAAAATTGATCCGGTGAAAAAAGCACTGATAGCAGGAAACAGAGATGATTTATATACGAACAACCTAGTTTTAAAAGAATACTCACTTACGCCAGACTCCACACTTTGGCAAGACAGAGAAGTATTTATCCGGGTTAGAGGTTATGATAGTGTTCCAGGTTATCAGGGAAAAATTACTCTTAATAATGATGGGTTAGATGTTCAATTTAACGAAAGAGTCTGGGCTGTTACACCCGGGCAATCCATTGTTTTTTATCAGGATGATAAACTGATTGGTGGTGGAGTTCTATAATCTCAAAAACATAAATCTTATCAGCCTAATTTAACCTCTAAAACGATTTTAGTACGATTGGTAATTTTAAAACGATCATCAATACGATGACCAGCAATCCAAACAATATCCTCTCCAGAAATGGCCAACCAGGTTTGCTCTTTATCGGCAATTGAAAATTTGTTATCAATAAAAAAATCACTCACCTTTTTAAATTGAGTCATACCCAAAGGCATAAAACGATCACCTTCCTGCCATTTACGAAATAACAAAGGTAAATCAACCAGGTCTGCATCAAGATGAATCAAATTCGAATCTTTTGAAAAACTAAAATCAGCAGGTTTCGGGTAGATCTTTGCTTCAACTTTTACTGGTGATAAAATCTGTTCTTCCTCCAGCCAGAAATGATCAGTTATCACTTCTTCGCGAGGCATAATTAATAAATTATGTCGGTCTTTAATCAATCGGTGCGTTTCGCTAAAAAACTGTTTACCACTTAACCCATCTAAATGCTGAACCACATCATCGGTAACAGACGCATTAAAACCATAGGGCCTTAAAATCTCAAATAGGATAGTTTTCTTTTGTGCATATAGATTCAGTTTCGATATTGGTATCAATACCTTATCATGTTCATCAACCAAAACCTCATCACGAAACTGCTCAACCACTTCTTCCAACAATAATTCAGCTTCATGGATATGTTCCATATTATTTAGCATTGTTGAAAAGAAGGATGGATTCATTTGCTCCAAAAACGGAATTACTTCGTGCCTTATTTTATTTCTGAGATATTTGACATCCGAATTGGAACTGTCGTAACGAAACGGAATCTGATGAATATTACAATATTCTTCTATTTGCTGACTTGAAAAATCAAGTAAAGGTCGCAATACCTTTCCGTTTTTATATTGAATTCCGGAAAGCCCCTTCACCCCTGTTCCTCTTACCAGATTTAGAAAAAATGTTTCAATTGAATCATTACCGTGATGACCTGTTACCAAAGCTGCCAACTGTTGTTGTTCCAAGAGCTGATTAAACCATTCATAGCGCAACTCACGTGCCGCCATTTCAATAGATAACTTATGATCCCGGGCATATTCAATCGTATTGAAACTTTTAGAATGAAGCTCTATGTCATTCTCCTGGCAATAATTCTCAACTAACAATTGATCGCCATCCGACTCCTCTCCTCTCAGGTTAAAATTACAATGTGCTGCACAAATATTAATTCGTCTATTCGTTAGCAAATGCAATAACGCCATCGAATCCGATCCACCACTTACAGCCACCAGAATAGCTTCGTTGGTTTTGAAACCACATTTATCGTGTAGAATTTTAAGAACATTTTGGGGAGTGAGTTCTGTCATTACTTTTCAATATTAAATACTTTCATAATGGCAGAAGCTTTTAATAAACACTCGTCGTATTCACGCTGAGCATCCGACTGCCCGGTAATGGCACCACCTACCATGAAGGACATATATCTGCGTTTGGCATTGTACAAAACACTTCGAATCACCACATTAAAATCAAAATCACCTTCAGGAGTTACATAACCAACCGACCCACTGTATAATCCACGTCTGGTTTGTTCAAACTCCTCAATCAGTTTCATAGCATTTATTTTAGGCGCACCTGTCATCGATCCCATTGGGAATGAAGCCTTAATCGCATCCATCCAGGTTGCATCCTCACTTAACTCTGCCGATACTGTTGAAATCATTTGATGAACCTGCTTAAATGAATAAATACCACATAATTCATCCACATTAACCGAGCCTCGTTCTGCCACTCTTGAAAGATCATTACGAACCAAATCGCAAATCATTATATTTTCCGCTCTCTCCTTTTCCGACTTCAGTAAATATTCTTTATTTGCTTTATCAATAAACGGATTGTTATCGCGGGGTGATGTTCCTTTTATAGGTTGAGATACCAATCGGTTACCTTCTTTTTTCAAGTATCTTTCAGGTGACGCACCCATAACATACTTATCATGGTATTTCACAAATGCTGAAAAAGGAGTTGGTGAGACTTCTTTTAATCGATGATAAACACATTGTGGAGTAATTTGAATATCATTCACAAAAAACTCCATACAATAATTTAATTCATACACATCACCTCGTTGTATATGCCATTGTATCTTTTCAATTGCATTCAGGTACTCGTTATGCGAAACCTGATGATTTAATTTCACTTCACCATATTCAACTTCCGAATCATCACAGTATTTGAAATCATTGATAAATTCGCGAACAGAATCTTCATCATCGTATTCAGTCAAATATCCAACTTTCCAGTCTTTTTTATCATACAAAAACAAATATCGGGGACGAAAAAAATAAACTTCGGGCAATTCTATTTTATCAGGATGACCTGAAGTCAAATCCTCTAATTGGTTTTTAACATCATACGATAAAAACCCCAACATCCAATCCTTATATTTATTATGAAATAATTGAACCTGAGTCAGGTCATTACTACAATCACCCACACTCTGCAATCCAGCCACAAAATCGTAATGACGTGATGCTTTAACCACTTCAGAAGATTCAAAACCATTACTATCCAATACCACACCTGCACCCTCATTCCGGGTAGCCTGACATATCAGTTGTTTAAATTCTAAATCATCCTGTGGATGTATTTCGAGGAATTTTCGCATTCTGCAAAAATAGTAAATATTTAGCCAGCGTTTCAATCATCCAAATGAAATAAAAAAGCACCCCGATTGAGGTGCTTTTTGAAAATTTGAATTAATGTTATTTGGTTCTGTTTGTCCACCAAACGGGTGTATCATGATCATTCTTATAAGCTACTTTAGCAAAATTATCAGGATTAGTAGTTTCTTCATCACTTGGATAATAAAAACGTTCCATCCAAACAAAAATTTCAGATGTTGGAGTCAGAATGCCATATTCATCTTGTAATCGACGAGCTTCGCTCCATATCTCCCAGTAATTTAAAATATTCAGATGAGTCATTTTCTGATAGAATATTTCTTTGATCTTATCGGCATCACTCATGGCATTAAAAGCAGCAACTTTGTTATCTAAAAATGCATCAATAACACTTGCATCTGGTTTACGTGGCTGAGATCCGTCCATTATTGCCATTGGAATTGCAGGAGTTGATGACTCATTAAATGTATTACTGCCATTTACTTCATAATACCAATCAATAGATTGAGAGATAGCTGTTCTATATTCGGTAGCTGCATTAATTGAACCGGCTGCATCAGGAAAACGTATGGCTGCCTCTGCTAACAAAAGATGTGTTTCGCTTGGAGTAAACGCCGGATATTCCATATCAAAATTAAAGTAAGTCATCTTATTATAGAAAGAGAAATATGGTTCAAGATGATCATCGTAGTACCAGTTTTTAGCAACGTCAATTCGATCCTGGTCATATTCCAGAGCCTCCATATCAGCCTGTATTAAATTAAATTGATTTGGACCCCAACTGTCACATCCTACATAATCACCAAATTGATTAGGTTGAAATACAACGTACATACGCGGGTCAATCTGATCTACAGGAGTAGCAGGTCCTGTATAACCAAAAATATCCTGCATCATAAAACGTGGTGCATGAAAATTATACCACATTTCAGACATTGCTCTTGGCCAATACCATTCCATTACATGGGCATAATCTGTTTCTGCCAGACCAATAAAATCTTCAGCCTCACTTACAACAGGCAATGCATTGGTAATAATATCGCTGATGATAGCTTTTGATTCAGTAGGTGAAACCAGCGACATCCTCATAGCCATGCGCAATCGCATTGAGTTTGCAAATTTTCGCCATAGCTCAACATTCCCGTTATTTAAAATATCATGAGATAAAAATTTCTCGTGAGCTGCTGAATTATTCAATTCATATCCATTCAAAGCTTCCTGAATTTCATCTAATGAGGCCAATAAAGTCGTATATATTTCCTCCTGTGTGTCATATTTAGCCCAGAACTGCTTCTGATAGGCACCATTCGCCTCACTAAAAGGCACATCATCATAAATATCAGTCAAGCGTTGAAACATATATGCTTTTACAATATTTATACAATGAACATATATTGAATAATCCTCTTTCTCTTCTTCTGGTAGGTTATTCAACAATAGATTCATCACAGGAATATTCTTATTAAAATCGATGTATGTTTTATTAAACTGAGTATTCCTTAAAGTGGCTCCTGACCAACCTGTCCATAAAGTATAGGAATTTGGTTCCATTGAGTTAAAGGCTGCATATGGAAATGTACCTAAACCAAATAAGCGATTAAATGCTCTTGATTGATGATAACCCGGACCATATTCCAAACGGAAAAGTTCAGTGGGTTGTAAAGCACCTGTAAAAAGCATTGCAAAATCAGCCTGAGTAACTTTATCCGGATCGTAAAAAGCTGACTCTAATTCATCTTCGCAAGATGTAAATCCGATTGACATCCCTATTACAAAAAGAAAAGTGACTAATTGAAACAGGTATTTTATATTATAAATTTTCATGATAAACAATTTTAAAAACCTAATTTAACTTCAAGACCAAAACTTCTCACACCAGGTAATCCCGAGTATTCAGTAAATTCGTTAGTACCGGCAAATGACTCTGGAGTAACATTTGGAATATCTTTATACAAATAGGCTATGTTATTTCCAAAAACAGCAATACGTGCAGTATTAAGGAATGTTTTATCCAACAAGCTCTTAGGCAATGCATAAGCAAAGGTGATTCGACGTAGAGATAGGTAATCACTCTTGAAAACCACATCTTCAGTTACATCCATATATCCTTGCCAATAGGTTCTTTCGTAATATTGCTGTGCATTAATCAGGATATCATTAGTTGTTCCATCAGCTTTTACACCTGGCAGAATAACTCCATCATGGAAGATCCATCCATATTTAGAATCAGATGGAGCTGCAGCACTATGAGAATCCAGCAAGTTTCTGTTACCATCCACATCAATATAATAAGGTAAACCACCTCTGGCTTCATCTCTGTATTTTAAAGACTCAATACCTGTTCCATTACCGCGCAAATACATATTTGTCTGAGAAATAAGAGTACCACCAAACTGGAAGTCAAAATCAAAATCAAGCATAAAACCTTTGTACTCAAAATTAGTATTGAAACCACCTAAAACATCTGGTAATTCTTTACCGACTTTCTTTGAATTTTCAGTATCAAACTCATATACACCGTTTGATCCTACCACAAGATTACCATTTTCGTCTCTTAACCATGGATTTATATAATACTCACCATATTCTCCTCCAACTTTTGCAATCCTGTTAGCTCCTGTAACACCCCACAAAGGATAAACATCAATTCCTTCGGCAAGTTCCTTTATTTCAGTTTTATATTTTGCCAGATTAAGTGTCATACTCCAGACAAAATCATTAACCATAACAGGTTTACCTGTCAATTGAAGTTCAATACCATTATTTTGAATATCACCGGCATTGGTAATAATTTTATCAACACCAGAAGAAGCCGGAACCTGTAATCCCATTATTTGATCATAGGTATTGGCCTTAAACCATGCGAAATCAATTCCTAAACGATTTTGCTGAAACATGCTCATTTCAAAACCTAATTCAATTTCCCTTTTTCTTTCAGGCTTCAGGTTTTCTTCTGGAAATTTACCTTCAGCAATGGCTTTCGCAAAATCAACTGGAGGCATGCTGCTTGATACTGTTTGATATGGTATTCCATTGTAGCTACTCAAATTAAAATTAAGGTTACCAAAATAAGGAGGACCAGGTCGACCGACATCAGCATAAGAAGCACGCACCTTAGCATACTTGATTACATCTGGTAAATCCAACGATTCGCTTGCAATCCATGAAACACTTGCTCCAGGATAGAAATAACTGTTGTTTGCAGGAGGTAATATACTCGACCAGTCATTTCTTCCTTGCAATTCAACATACAAATAATCCCTGAATGCCACTTGTGCAGATGCAAGAACACCATACAGTTTATAAGATTCTCTACCTCCACTACCTTCTGATTTTACATCTTTTCGTGAATTATCCAGAGCAAAATGATTTTCAATTAAAAATTCCTGGGTAAGAGACTTTAAGTTACGATCCATTCCATACTCATACACTCCACCAATAAATCCTGACAAACGAAAATCATCATTTAGTTTCCTATCAAAGTTTAATAAGGCCTGATTAGTCAACTTTAGAATATTTCTTTCTTCAACTGAGTAATACCCCTGTGTTGGATCTTCAGTCAATGGTCGCATCACTTTCTTTTTCACTTCATTTAATTTACGGGTCATATCAAATCCAGAACGTAATGAAAGTGATAGCCAATCGGTAAAATCGACATTTAAGTTAGCTGATTGAAGCAAGTGATGTCTTTCTTCATCAAAGGCATTTTGGGTCTGATTCCAGAAGTAGTTTGCGCCTATTTGTCCGGCTTGCTGACCAGCAGCTTCTGAACGCTCTTTGTCTCTGAAATACCAGTAAATACCTGTTTCATCAACAATATTCTCTTTCCATAATTCTGGTTTCATATCCCGGTGAACACCATAGGTTACCAGTTCATCCTGCATACGGAAAGGAGCATTGTGATTGAAAGTGTAATAATAATTACTAATGTATCCTAATTGAATTCTTTTTGAGACGTTTATATTACCATTAAAGCTTAAGGAATGGTTTTGTTGATCTGCTCCAATAATGGTACTTGTATAATCTTTGTTAGTATATGAAAAACGGAAACTTCCCACTTCACCAGCGTTTGAAAGAGCTACACTATTGGTCATCAAATGCCCTGTTCTGAACAATTCTTTATAATTATCTGGTTGCGGAGAATAAGAACGCATCTCTCCATCCCACCACAAAATCTGACGACCATCCATTTTTGGTCCCCAACCGGCAGCTCCTCCAGAACCCCAATACACAGGTGTTTTTACTCCATCAATCATTTGATATTTAAACCCGTCTTCATCTGTTAAATCAGCATCAAGACTTTCAACCGCCAAGGTATTACCTGTTCCAAACTCATTCTGAAGTTCTGGCACATAGGCAGTATTATCCCAAGTATAACTGGATGATACATCCACTCCAAAACCTTTCTTACTCTTACCTGATTTGGTAGTAATCAGTACTACACCATTTGCCCCAGCATGACCATATAATACAGATGCTTTGGCTCCTTTTAATATTTCAACTGATTCGATATCTTCTGCGTTGATATCATTAATTCCTGTACCCCTGTCACGACCATCTCTGTCGTTCCTGTTCATTCCTGAATTCTCATCAAAGATTGGAATACCATCGACTACAAACAATGGACGTGTGGATGAACTCTCTGTTAAAGAAACAGAGTTTCTGATATTGATTATCATACCACCTGTAGGACCATTGGCTGTTCCTGAAATTTTTACTCCAGCTGCCTTTCCATATAAAGATGTAAGTGGATTGACAGGAATACCACTTTTCACCAGTTCATCGGCTTTAATGGAGCTAATAGCATAACCAAGGGCTTTTCGCTCCTTTTTAATACCCAAAGCCGTTACAACTACTTCGTCTAAATCAGTTATTTCCTCAATAAGAACAACATCGATAGTATTTCTTCCTGCCACACCAATCTCCTGTGTGTCAAATCCAATAAATGAAAATACCAGGATATCATCTGATGAGTCAACTTCAATGAAATAGGTTCCATCAACTCCCGTAATCACACCATGTGTAGGATTATTTTGCTCAAATACATTCACTCCTGGCAATGGGCTGCCATTAGAATCTATAACCTTACCGGTTATTTTAAAGCCTTGTTGAAGTGAATTAGAAGAATTTGCCATGAGAGGCCCGAAGCCTGACCAAACAAACAATAAGAAAAGTAGAAAAATCCCTATTGTTTTATTATAGGAAGTACTATGACTCCCTACACAGAAACTTTCTGCATTTTTTTTCATAATTTTGTATTGAAGGTTAACAAATATCCAACTGCGAATTGGATGTTTATATCTTAGCAGGAGGATGCGTCAACATTCTCCTGTTTTTGTAATAATCACATTTACTGATCTATTCTTATAGTTTTATTGAGATTGAACTTTCTATTCTGCGCACGTTCAGTTTTTATTTTTATAACATTTTTATACATAAATTTACATAAAAATAAAAGCTGGTGAAAGAAAAACATAAATTTAACTCACCATCGTTAAAAAGTCAATATATCTTAATATATACCAACATGTTACAAAATTTAGTTACTAAGATTAATACTGTTTATAAATTCTAATTAAAGAATTCTTCAAAAATATTCTGCATCACTATTGCTAAAGCACCATAAAGAGCCAAATCCTTTCCAAATTCACTAATTTTTATTTTGGTATTCTCTCTGATTTGCTTCATAGTATGTGTATTGATTCCTTGCTTAATTGAATTGGTAATTAAATCACCTGATTCAGATAAAACACCACTTAAAATGATATACTCAGGATTAAACAATTGAATCAGAGTTGATATTCCTTTTCCAAGGTTTTTACCAGTTTCATCAAGAATTTTTATTGCATATTGATCTCCTTCAATTGCAGCATTTATCACTTTTTCTAATTCCTTATATTTCTGTTTTTTATCGCTCTCATCTAAATGAACAGAGGTAATTCCTTTTTCAACTCCTTCTTCAATCATAGAAAGAACATTAATACCCGAAGCAACTGTTTGCAGGCAACCGATTTTGCCACAACCACATAATTTACCATTATCAACAATTGGAATATGACTGAACTCACCAGCAAAACCTGAACTTCCTCTATACAATTGACCATTTAAAATCATACCTAATCCAATTCCCATATCCAGGAATAAAAGAAGCAGATCATTTGTATTTTCTTCCTTTCCTAAAACAAATTCAGCTAATGCCATTGCTTTAGCATCATTTTCAATAAAAACAGGTCTGCCAATTCTCTTTTCAATAATTTTTGAGATAGAGCGATTATCAATATTTAAGAATGTATAATTTATTCCATTAATGGAGTCAATCAAACCAGGCATACTTATTCCAATTCCCAGTAACTTTTTCCTGTCAATTTTTACCTTATCAATAAATAAATCAATCTTTTCTATTATAAATTCAAGTGTACTTTTACTATTATCCAAATAAATGGAATATTCATTAGCCTTGATAATTTGTTTATTTATGGCATTAAATATTGTAATCCGCATTTGGTATACACTTAATTCAACAGCCACAACAAAAAGACTATCAGCAACAAAACCATATAAATCAGGCTTCCTACCTCCTATCGACTTCCCAAATCCTTTCTTTTCCAATATATTTCTACCAAGCATTTCATTCAAAACACTCATTGCATTGGGAGAGCTTACTTTTGTTTCTTTACATATCCAGGAAATAGGTTGTGGACCATTAATATATAATGCCTTAAGAATACGTATTTTTAATAAATACTTTTTCTTCTCAACACCTTCTAATTGACCAATAACCTCAGTATCAAGATTTAGATGACTCATAAAGTTAGATTAACACAAATGATAAGATAAATTTACATTTATATATTTTTATTAACAAATCTTTTTGATTTTTTTTTACAAAGTCATCTTACTTAGTTTATTTTTTGAAGTATATCCAATAACTTTTTTATCTATAACACTCTATTGTTAAGTATATTTATCTATCCTTATGGAATTTTGTACAAGTTAAAACATAAAAAAAGCACCTCTAAAGAGGTGCTTTATACAATATAGTGTGATAAATTATTTACTTCCAAGAAAGTCAGCAATTCCTTCCTGAGTTGCTTTCAATCCTTTATCACCTTTATGCCAGTCTGCAGGACAAACTTCACCATTTTCTTCAAAGAACTGAAGTGCATCAACCATACGAATAGCCTCATCAACACTACGACCTAATGGCATATCATTCACAACCTGATGACGAACTACTCCATCCTTATCAATTAAGAATAATCCACGATAGGCCATTGGTGTTCCGCTAAAAACAATTTGACCGTCATCATTATAATCATACTCACCAGCCAAAACATCATAATTTTCAGAAATAGTTTTGCTGTTATCGGCAACCAAAGGATATTTCACACCTTTAATACCACCATCTTTCAAATCAGTTTGCAACCATTTCCAATGAGAAAATTCTGAATCAACTGAAACTCCGACAACTTCAACATTTCGGCTTTCGAAATCAGCCATCTTATCCTGAAAAGCAAGGATTTCTGTAGGACAAACAAAAGTAAAATCTGCAGGATAGAAATAAAGAATTACATATTTCTTACCCAGAAATTGATCCAAAGAAAAATTTTCTACAATCTCGCCACCCTTAACAACAGCGCTGGCACTAAATGAAGGAGCTTTCTTTCCAACTAATACAGCCATAATTTTATACGTTTAAATGTTAGTTAATTATTTTATCCAAATTAGAGTCAATTCTATTTAGTTTCTGCTCTTCAAATCAAATGAATATGCTTCAACCACTAACTCAAACAAAACAAAAATGCTGTTGTTCAACTTTCCATTTATTTTTTTGCCACTAATTCAGATATCTTAACAATGACTTCTGTAGCTTTCATCATACTCTGAACCGGAACGAATTCAAAACGTCCGTGAAAGTTATGTCCTCCTGCAAAAATATTCGGAGTTGGTAATCCCATATATGACAAACGAGCTCCATCTGTTCCACCTCTGATTGGTTTAACATTAGGTTTAATACCCAATTCTTCCATGGCTTGTTTGGCAAAATCAACGACATACATCACCGGCTCAACCTTTTCGCGCATATTATAATATTGATCCTTCATTTCAATATCGGCAGTACCTTCACCATACTCCGAATTAATCTTACGAATAAGATGCTCCAATTCTTTTTTACGATCTTCAAAACGATCTTTCTTAAAATCACGGATAATATACATCATCTCCGTTTTTTCAACATCACCATTGAAAGACATTAGATGATAGAATCCTTCATAACCTTCAGTATGTTCCGGAGTTTCGTGGCGAGGTAACATGGTCATAATCTGATTGGCAATACGTATTGAATTACGCATTTTTCGCTTTGCATAACCTGGATGTACCATGCGACCATGAATAGTTAATTTAGCATAGGCAGCATTAAAATTCTCAAACTCCAATTCTCCCAGTTCTGATCCATCCATTGTGTAAGCAAACTCAGCTCCGAATTTTTTCACATCAAAATGATCAGCACCAGCACCAATCTCTTCATCCGGAGTGAAACAGATACGAATCTTACCATGTTTAATTTCGGGATGTGCCAGAAGATATTCCATTGCAGTAACAATTTCTGCAACTCCAGCCTTATCATCAGCACCTAACAAGGTGGTTCCGTCTGTAACCACCAAATCCTGACCAATGTACTTTTCAACTTCAGGAAAATCTGTAACTTTTAATACTATTTCTTCATCCTTATTTAAAACAATATCACCTCCCTGATAATTACTAATCACTTGAGGTTTAACATGACGACCACTAAAATCAGGACTGGTATCCATATGTGCAATAAATCCAATAACTGGCACATCATCATCTGTTGTTGCCGGCAGGGTTGCCATAACATACCCATTATTATCAACTTCCACATCACTTAAGCCAACTGATTGCAACTCATCAGCCAAAAACTCTGCAAACACCATTTGTCCGGGTGTTGAGGGTGTTAATCCTGTATCTGAATCCGATTGGGTATCTATCTCAACATACCCTAAAAATCGATCTAATAAATTATTCATTATATATTCTTGTTACTGTTTTACATCATCCGAATTGTAGATAAAACCAAGGCGTTTACCGGTTCTCATTCTGGAATTAAGCATCTCATCCGTCATTTGCATCAATGAAATAATCTTCATATCATCATACGGCGGCACCAGTAAGTCAAACTCCAACGCATATAAAACAGCTGTTTCAACAATCTGTTTCCAGTTTTCTTCATTCATTACCGATGTTCCAAAATGATTAATGCCGGTACCTTTCTGTCTTTTACCTTCTACAAAATAATGCCCGTCTTTATTAATAAATACCCTGGCTATCAAATAGCCCAAATCATTCAAACGATTATATCTGAATGAATCATGTAAGAAATTATAAATATTAATTACACCACAATAGGCATTCGTTAAATTGTTGGTGACGTATTCACTTTTCCAGACTTCATGATCACGATCAAACACAAAAGCATTGGTATGCATATGAAAAACCAGCACATCGCCTGCCACCTTCAGTTGAACCACAAACTCTCCTTTATCGGTATAAGCAAGCTCTAAACGCTGATCATTAGGTTGAACCTGTGGATTATATATTTCAACAACTTCTTTCAACACATCTTTCAACATTTCAAAATAGCGATGTGTAGATGCATATACATCCTGCTTAACCACTGCTTTAGAATTAAGCAATTGCACAATGGCCTGGGGAATTTTATTATCTGGATTCATATTCAGCTGTTTTTATTAACCCTATAAATAAAGCCAAAAAAAAGGGAAATCAAAATGATTTCCCTCTGTATATGCTTAAATGAATTGCTTAATATGCTCTTGCAAACAAAACTCTTTTAGTCGAAGGTTTACCTGTAACCATACAAATACCTTCTTCATCAGGTTGATCCAATGGAATACAACGGATAGTTGCCTTTGTTTCATCCTTAATGCGTTTTTCTGTTTCCTCAGTACCATCCCAATGAGCCAAAATAAATCCGCCTTTTTCGTTCAATACTTTCTTAAACTCATCGTATGATTCAACCGGAGTTGTATTTTCAGATCTGAAGTCAATTGCTTTATTATAAATGTTCTCCTGAATCTCATCCAAAAGGTTTACAATATGCTCATCAATGCCCTCCATTGAAATTGTTTCTTTTGAAAGTGTATCACGACGGGCTAATTCCACTGTACCATTTTCAATATCTCTAGGTCCAATGGCCAGACGAACAGGAACACCTTTCAATTCATATTCGGCAAATTTCCATCCAGGTTTTTTATTATCACTGAAATCAAATTTAACATCTACCCCTTTAGCTATCAGCTTTGATTTGATTTCTTCAGCAACAACCTTTATTTTTTCCAATTCTTCATCCTTACGATAAATTGGAACAATAACAACCTGAATAGGAGCCAATTTCGGAGGCAACACTAATCCATTATCATCAGAGTGAGCCATGATTAAGGCTCCCATTAAACGAGTTGAAACTCCCCATGATGTAGCCCAAACATAATCTTCTTTTCCTTCTTTGCTTGCAAACTTCACATCGAAAGCTTTAGCAAAATTCTGTCCAAGAAAATGAGATGTTCCTGACTGCAAAGCCTTTCCATCCTGCATTAAGGCCTCAATGGTATAAGTCTCCAATGCACCTGCGAAGCGTTCACTGGCAGTCTTAAATCCTTGAATAACCGGAACAGCCATAAATTTCTCAGCAAACTCGGCATAAACATTGATCATTGTTTCTGTCTCTTCAATTGCCTCTTCTTTGGTAGAGTGAGCCGTATGACCTTCCTGCCATAAAAATTCCGCTGTTCTCAAAAATAAACGCGTACGCATCTCCCACCTAACAACGTTTGCCCATTGGTTACATTTAATTGGAAGATCACGGTATGATTGAATCCAGTTTTTATATGTATTCCAGATAATCGTTTCTGAAGTTGGTCGAACAATTAATTCTTCCTCAAGTTTTGCTTCCGGATCAACAACTACACCTTCTCCATTAGGATTGTTCATTAGTCGGTAATGGGTTACAACGGCACATTCCTTTGCAAAACCTTCAACATGATCTGCTTCTTTACTAAAAAAAGATTTTGGAATAAAAAGTGGGAAATAGGCATTCTCATGACCTGTTTCTTTAAACATACGATCTAATTGGGCCTGCATTTTTTCCCAAATGGCATAGCCATATGGTTTAATAACCATACATCCTCTTACAGCTGAATTCTCAGCTAAATCTGCTTTCAACACAAGGTCGTTATACCATTGTGCATAACTTTCACTTCTAGGCGTTAACACTTTTGCCATATCTATTCTCTTATATTATTCCAATATTCTTGTAAAGACGCACAAAATAACAAAAATTCATCCAAAACATTAGGCAGTTAAAAGCCTTTTTTTTAATCTTATCAATGCATCCCAATACACCTTGCAAAAAAAGCCAGAAAACTTTTAGTGATAATTTTTAGCTTTTTTTACATTTTTAAATTTATGGTACGCTTTTTGCTTTGTTTTAAGTAAATAAAACCGTTCAAATTTGGAGGATTCGTTATGCGTTCAAAGCCAATCATAAGCCTTATTTTACTGTCATTTTTGGCAGCATGTAGCTCCACCCAATGGAATGACAGCAGTTACTATCAGGACGATTTGTATTACAGTCCTAAGGATCAACCCATGACTGTTTCCGACAAATATGCGCCGGTACAAGTTAATGAGGAAACTAAAAAGCAAGATGAAAAAGATTTTTCTCAGCTTAAATATGAATATGAAAAATCGGAGTTAGCACAAGATGATAACCGTGATTTTACACAGATTCAAAGTGATTATCTTTCATTACTTGGAAACGATACCATTCCAGAGGTTGATTCACTTGTTTATTACAATGAAGAAACCGGATATTGGGTGAATGGTTTTCAAGGTTCTGATATGGATCAGGATTATGCAGAACGACTGATTAAATTTCATGGTCCATTTAATGGAATACCATACTGGTCTCCATTATACTACGATATGATTTACATGAATACGTGGGATTGGAATGTTTATGTTGATGGAAACTATGCATATGTTTTTCCAAGCTGGAGCAATCCTATGTATAATGATTACATGTTTAATTATGGCCTTTATAGAAATCCATGGCGTTGGAATATGTCCTTTAGCTGTGGATGGGGATACTATGGTTATGGATGGCCTTATTATGGATATTGGGATCCTTGGTGCAATTATGGAGGATGGTACAACTACCCATCTTACTATTATGGAGGTGGATATTATGCAGGTCATGGGGGCTATGGAATAGCTTCACATCCCAGAAACTATGAACCAAGAGGTATGAGTTCAGTAACAGGGCGTTCAAGCAGGATTTCAACTTCACGTACTGGTAATATCAGATCCTCAGCCAGAACTGATGGAACAACCCGTGTAACCAGTGCCAGAAGCACTAGTGCAGACAGAAGCCAAAGAGTTGTATCGACTTCTGCAAGTTCTTACACAAGATCAACTTCTGCAAGAACAGCCACTAGTTCAAATACAGACACCAGAACAACCAGAAGAAGTTATACCCCTACAACTAATTATACCAGCTCAACAAGAGCCAGTTATAACAGAAATACAGGTTATACAAGAACTTCAACTTCGCCTACCAATTCCCGAAGCAGTTATTCAAATTCGAGAACAAGTAGTACAAGCACAAGTTCTTCAAATACTTCTTCAAGCAGGTATTCCAACTCATCAAGAAGTTCTTCATCGAACTCAACATACACACCTGCTCGATCAAGCAGTTCCAGTAGAAGTACATATACTCCTTCAAGCTCGTCAAGTTCAAGGAGCAGCAGCTCAAGCAGTAGCTCTAGGAGTTCATACACTCCTTCACGCTCTTCAAGTTCTAGCAGTAGCAGTTACAGAAGCAGCAGCTCCAGTTCCGGATCAAGTTCGAGAAGTAGTTACAGCGGTAGTAGTTCAAGGAGTTCAAGTAGCGGATCATCCAGTGGAGGTTCCAGAAGTTCTGGAGGAGGATCTAGTCGAAGCGGAGGATCAAGCAGAGGATCAAGATAAAACATAACCTAAACTCTAATTTTTTGATCATGAAAAAGTTATCTTATATATTTTCATTAGGTATTGTATGCCTTTCAGTTAGCCTAAACGCTCAAAATTTAGATGATGCTTTACGCTTTAATTCAAGAGAATTAACAGGAACCGCCCGATCATTGGGGATGGCCAATGCATTTGGAGCATTGGGTGGTGATTTAAGTGCTATCAGCATTAACCCTGCAGGTATTGCAGTATACCGAACCTCAGAGTTTGCTTTCACACCTTCCTTCTCTTTTAACAAAACCAATTCCAGCTATGGAGAATTTTCAAGTGCTGATGATGCATTTAGTTTTCCATTCAACCAGATTGGTGGAGTATCTACTTTTCAAACACTAAGAGAAAAGAAAGAAGGCATTATAAGTACTCACTTTGGTGTGACCTATAACCGAACAGCCGACTTTAACAACAATTTGTATACTCAAATAGGCAGGAATGTTTCTGATTATTCAAGTGGAAGTTTTTACCCCAATACTCTTCTTGCCAATATAGTAATGGATGCTGATGGGCTATTTGAAAACCAATTAAGAGGAAGAGAATCTTATGCCTATAAAGCATACTTAATTGATCCCGTTACCAATAATACTTATATGACCCATTACGAGATGTACGATGCAGATAATGACCTCATTTACGATCGTAATCTTAATGGAATAAACCAAAATTTTGAGAGAGAACAAAGTGGCTATTCCGGAGAATACGGAATTACAATGGGAGCTAATATCAGTAATATTGTACTATTAGGAGGATCCATTAACTTTCAATCATTCAAATATGAAGAAACCGCAATATTCAGAGAGATAAATTTTAATGGTTTTGATCCAGCTTTTTATGATGATTTGAATTATTACGAAGCTTACTCAAAATTTTCACAAAATGGTTTTGGCATCAATGCTAAACTGGGTGCTATTTTCAATTTACATCCTATCAGGTTAGGTGCATCATTCCATTTACCTACATTCTATACCATTGATGAAGATTATTCAAATGGCATTAATGCATATTTCTTAAATGATGATCATTTAGATGAAGGAATGGACGGATATTTTTCATATAACTATAGAACACCATACCGTGCTCAAGGTAGTTTTGCATACATCATAGGAAATAAAGCAATTATATCATTCGATTACGAATTAACCGATCATACTGCCTCTAAGATTAGCGCTAAAGACGAATATGTTCCTGATTTTGAAGATTTGAATCAGGATATTAAAGACTATTTCAAAATCAGTCATGATTTAAAAGCTGGTATAGAAATTAAACCTTTACCTTACTTAGCACTTAGAGCTGGTGCAGCTTATTTTGATTCTCCATTCAAAGATGGAATGACTGATGTTAAATTGGATAAATGGATGTATACAGGAGGATTTGGCATTAGAAATAAGAGTTTCTTTTTTGATGCTGCTTATTCTTTAACTATGTATGACGATGCCCTTTCGTTAAACTCTTATGATATGTTTTATGGTGTAACTGACACTCCTATTTACACTTCAAACAAAAGACATCAGGCATCTTTTACATTCGGATGGAAATTCTAAAAATTTAGTCAACCATTTATACAATACAGAAACGCATCGGATATAATCCGATGCGTTTTTTTTATAATATCAATAAAATTTCAACAAAAAAAGAGGAAGCCGATGACCTCCTCTTATATTTTTGTATCTATTATAAACTATATAATCATACCTGCAGCAACTGTTTCGTTGGTTCCTTCATCAACCAAAATTAAACTTCCGGTAATTCGGTTTCTGCTATACGAATCGAAATATAAAGGTTTTGTAGTACGAAGTTTAATGCGTGCAATATCGTTCATACTAACATCCTTGTCATCTTCATTCTTTTCAAGAGTATTGATATTCATCTTATATTGAATGTCAGTAACCATTGCCCTGGCATCAGCTGAAGTATGACGAACAACATATTTACCTCTTGGAACCAGTTTACGTTCATTGAACCAACATATCATTACATCAACATCCTGACTTGCCGTTGGTTTTGAACCATTGTTGGATTTAATCAACATATCACCACGGCTAATGTCAATATCATCTTCTAATGTTATTGACACCGATTGAGGCGCAAAACCTACCTCCAAAGGCTCTTCCATCATATCAACGGTTTTAACCTTTGAAGTGAACCCGCTAGGCATTACACTCACTTCGTCACCTAATTTAATAGCTCCTGAAGCAATTCGACCTGCATAGCCTCTGTAATCAGGCCAGTCAGCCGACTGAGGACGAATGACATACTGAACCGGGAAACGAAAATCTTCGTGATTAATATCACTACTGATATGAATATTCTCCAACAAATACATCAAAGTTGGTCCATCGTACCAGTCCATTTTTGTAGATCGATCAACCACATTATCACCTTTTAAGGCACTGATAGGTACAAATCGAATATCTTTAACCGATAATTTAGATGATACGGCATCAATATCAGCTTTTATCTTTTCAAATGTCTCCTGGCTATAATCAACCAAATCCATTTTATTGATACAGAAGATTACATGAGGAATCTGTAACAAAGAAGCAATGTATGCATGACGCAAAGTTTGCTCCAAAACACCATGACGTGCATCAACAAGAATCAAAGCGACATTGGCAGTACTCGCACCTGTAACCATATTACGGGTATACTGTATGTGTCCTGGTGTATCGGCAATGATAAACTTACGTTTAGGAGTAGCAAAATAACGATAAGCCACATCAATGGTTATTCCCTGTTCACGCTCCGAACGTAATCCGTCGGTTAACAAAGCAAGGTTAACTTCTTCGTGACCCGAACGCTCACTAACACGCTCGATAGCTTCCATTTGATCTTCGAAAATTGCCTTACTATCGTATAACAATCTTCCAATCAAGGTACTTTTTCCGTCATCCACACTACCTGCTGTGGTAAAACGTAAAAGTTCCATATCTAAATATCCTGATTCTTTTCCGGACATATTATTTTGTTTTTCTGATTTTACAAGTTTAGAAATATCCCTCACGCTTACGATCTTCCATAGCTGATTCTGACCTCTTATCATCAGCACGACCACCACGTTCAGTTGTACGAGTTGCTGCCACCTCTAGAATAATATCTTCAATAGAGTTAGCAGTTGACAATGTTAAACCAGTACAGGTAACATCACCAATGGTACGACAACGCACATCTTTCATTTCTAACTTCTCAGTATCTTTCAACGTCATACATGGCTCATTTGCCATCCACACGCCATCGCGGTTAAATACTTCTCGTTTATGTGTAAAGTATAAGCTTGGTAATTCAATCTTTTCCATGTAGATATATTGCCAAACATCCATTTCTGTCCAGTTACTGATAGGGAACACGCGGAAATGCTCTCCCATATTTTTACGGCCGTTAAACAAATTCCAAAGTTCTGGACGCTGGTTTTTAGGATCCCACTGGCCAAATTCATCACGATGAGAGAAGAAGCGTTCTTTTGCTCTTGCTTTTTCTTCATCACGACGACCACCTCCCATCGCAGCATCAAACTTATTGTTCTCAATTGCATCAAGCAAAGTAACCGTTTGTAATTTGTTACGACTGGCATTAAATCCTTTTTCTTCAACAACTCTTCCCTGATCGATCGAATCCTGAACCAAGGCAACAATACATTTTGTTCCGGTTTGTTCCATTAGACGATCACGGTATTCTATTGTTTCCGGGAAATTATGACCTGTATCGATATGCATCAAAGAGAACGGCACTTTGGCAGGCCAAAATGCTTTACGCGCAAGATGAAACATAACGATAGAGTCTTTTCCACCAGAAAATAACATTACAGGATTTTCAAATTGGGCAGCAACTTCCCTGATTACGAAAATCGATTCTGCTTCCAATTCTTTAAGGTGATTTATCCGGTATTTATCCATGATAAGTTTTAAAATTTTCCTACTATAATTAAAGCCTTTGTCAGCTCAATGGCCGCTAGTTGCAAAAACGAGGCCAAATGTAGTGATAATAGATAGAATTAGAAAATTTAATGACGTGGATTTCAGAAAGCAATACCTATAAAAAAAGGGTGCTTTCGGCACCCTTTTCAGTATCTTAGTACATATCCTTTATATCGTTCTCATCGAAACTTTTGTTGTACTGTGTCATTGCCCTCAGACTCATACCCACGTTTGAGAATCCTCCATCATGGAAAAGATTTTGCATGGTAACCTTCTTGGTTAAATCTGAAAACATGGTAATACAGTAATTCGCGCAATCCAAAGCATCTGCGTTACCTAGTGGTGACATACGCTCTGAGAAGTCAATCAAACCATCAATACCTTTCACTCCACTACCAGCAGTAGTTACGGTTGGTGATTGCGAAATAGTATTCACACGTACTTTACGTTCGCGTCCGTAAATATAACCGAAGCTACGTCCGATTGATTCCAACAATGCTTTCGCATCAGCCATATCATTATATCCATAAAACGTACGTTGCGCAGCCACATAGCTTAAAGCCAAAACAGAGCCCCACTCACTAATAGCATCCATTTTGAAACCAACCTGCAACATTTTGTGGAATGAAATAGCAGAAATGTCAAGCGTTTTTGTCAGATAATTATAATCAAGGTCATGATATACACGTTTTTTACGCACATTCAATGACATACCGATTGAGTGTAAAACAAAGTCAACTTTACCACCTAACACTTCCATTGACTTAGCAAATACGTTCTCAAGATCAGCAACATTAGTTGCATCGGCAGGAATAATTTCAGCATTTAATTTTTTACCTAGCTCCACAACCTCTCCCATACGGCAGGCTACCGGTGTGTTCGACAAAGTAATCTGGGCACCTTCTTCTACTGCCCTTTCAGCCACTTTCCATGCAATAGACATGTCATTAAGTGCTCCGAAAACAATACCTCTTTTTCCTTTTAAAAGATCAAATCCCATATCAGTTTATTTTTGAGCGCACAAATATATAGTATATGTTGCACTTCACAAGTTACATTTTAATTATTTCAACATTGTTCAGCTTAAAATAACAAACAGATTTCAATTTAGTTCTTACAATTTATGAAGCTCTGTTCAGTTTTTCAATAGAGAACGAGCGTTTTTCATTGCTTCATCTGTTAAAGTGGACCCACTTAACATTTTTGCAACCTCAACAATACGCTCTTCGTGTGAAAGTTTTTTTATCTGAGAAACAGTAGTATGTTCATTATCTGTTTTAAAAACTTTATAATGATGATGCCCTTTTACAGTTATTTGTGGAAGATGTGTTATACTAACTACCTGCATCGCCTTTGCCATTTCCGACATGATTACACCCATCTGATCAGCCACCTCTCCTGAAACTCCTGTATCAATTTCATCAAAAATGATAGTTGGTAAGGCTTTAGCTGATGACAATAAAGATTTAATACTCAGCATCACTCTTGACATTTCACCACCTGATGCCACCTTATTGATAGCCGAAGGAGTACCATTTTTATTTCCTGAAAACAAGAATTCAATTTGATCAACACCAAAAGGCATATACTCATCAGCTAAAGACATCTGAACAACAAAATTTGCATGAGGCATACCTAATGCATGCAATTGTTTTTCAACAGATGTTTTAACAACCGACAATACTTTCTTTCTTGACTCAGTCAGTTTAGCAGCCTTTTCTTTCAGATTTTTTTCAACTTCTTTTAAATGCTTTTTCAGTTTATCCAACTCATCATCAAAGAAGTTAATCTTATCTAATTGCGACTGGATATTATCCTTTAAATCAATCAATTCAGAGATTGTTTCCAGATGATGTTTTTTCTGAAGACTGTATATCAAATCCAAACGATCTTGAACTTTTTGAATTTGCATAGGGTCATATTCGAGATCTTCCACCCTTGCTCCCAAATCTTCCGCCAGATCTTTCAAATCAAGGTAAGCCGATTCAATTCGCTGAGCTACAGCCTCACCATCGTGTAAATATTGTTCTATTTTATGAATCTTGTTTAAAGAATCACGTAAGGAATCAACCACTGTTTTGGGCTCATCATTCAAAACACCCACTACTTCAGCCAAACTCATTTTTATTTCTTCAACATGAGAAAGCTCCTGAAGCTGTTTTTCTAGTTCTTCCAATTCACCCTCAACCAACTTTGCTTCATCTAACTGACTGAACTGAAACTGCAGATAATCAAGATCATCTTTCTGTTTATTATTTTCTTCAATAAGGTGTTCAATCTGCCTGTTTAGCTGTTTGTATTCCTTAAATTGAATTAAATAATCCTGCTGTAAGAGTTTATTATCTGCTACAGAATCAACAACCATACGCTGAAACCCTACATCATCGAGTAACAAATTCTGATGTTGAGAATGAACATCAATGAGTTTAGAACCAATATCTTTTAAAAACTGCAAATTTACAGGGGTATCGTTTACAAAAGCCCTTGATTTACCAGTTGGTAAAACTTCTCGTCTGATAATGGTAGATTCTTCAAAGTCAACATCATTGACTTCAAATATTTCCTTTAATCCATTATTACCAATAAAAAACTCCCCTTCAACTACACATTTTTTTTCTCGGTTTAACAGAGCCGTTAAATCACTTCTGCTACCCAAAATCAGCGAGAGTGCCCCTAACAAAACAGACTTACCTGCACCCGTTTCACCTGTAATGACAGTTAAACCATTTTCAAGGCTGATATTAACCTTATCAATAAGTGCATAATTGGATATTGACAGAGACTTGAGCATATTTTAGTTACTGCTTAACTTTTCGTATTTCTTACTATTTCCCGGATCAATCTCCTGAAGCACTTCAATTGCTTTACTTTTCTCCATAGAGAATGATTCTTCAAAAATTTTAACCAATTCATCGCTTTTAGCTGTAAAAAACACTTGCATAAAAAACGACCCTGGTCGCTGACGATAAACCTTTTTCAAATCTTCGAGACTTTTTAATATTTCAGCCCTCCCTTCTTCCGGTTTATCATTCATTACATCCAAACCTTTACGGTGGTAACTATAAACACACTGACGTAAAGGACGATGATATTCATTCAATATATTTTCGGTTAACCAATATCGGTTACGCTGACTTTCAAACGATTTCCATCCCGAATAACTTGATCCTTGTGCCTGATTTACAATTTGCTCAGCTTTTTGAAAATACTCGGTTCCTCCATTCGCTGAGAATGAGTCATAATCCATACCAAGAATTACGTAAGCATAATAAGACAATACACCTACCAGGTTAGAATCAAAAGCATTTGGATTAAAAATAAGTGGCTCAAATTCAACATATTTAAAATTGAGATCCACATCCTGATGATTAAACAAAACGGTATAATAAGATGAATTATAAACCGGGCGACGAGCCTGAATCTGAATAGTTCCTTTGAATTCATCCACAGAAACCATTTCTGTAATGTTAATCATTATATTACAGTCGATGCGCTCTTCTGCTTTAAAAACATCACTTGTCCAGTTCTGGTTATTCATGAATTCCATGATAGCCTTTTGTAATGTTTCAAAAACCTTCTTATTGGATCCTTGAACACTTGGAGACACTACCTGAACCGCACATTGCAATTCTTGTGCATTCAGATGAATACCTGCCAGAAGAAGAAACATTACAACTATAACTCTCAACATAAACCGTTTTATTAATTTGTTCTTGATTATTCCATCAAACTCTCCATCTCATCCACTATATCACTCGCCACATCCACCTTCGATTTTAACGGAAAATCTTTCTTATTATTTTGTTTACTGATGATTGTAATTTTATTGGTATCCACATTAAAACCAGCTCCACTATCCTGCAGACTATTCAAAACAATCAGATCCAGATTTTTTGAATTAAGTTTTTTCAACGCGTTTTGTTCAGCATCGTTTGTTTCCAATGCAAAACCAACCAGCAATTGTTTTTCTTTCTTCTTCTCTCCAAGGGCTTTAGCTATATCAACAGTTGATTTTAACTCAATATTTAACGTATCAGACTTGCGCTTCATTTTCTGATCAGCCATTACAACCGGAGTATAATCAGCTACAGCTGCTGACATCACAGCCATATCACAATCCGCAAAAACTTTTTCGCAAGCCTCATGCATATCAGCTGCACTCACAACATTAATTCGGTTTATATTGGGATGATTGCATTTTAGACTACTGGGACCACTTACCAAAACCACTTCAGCCCCTCTACCAGCCAATTCTTCAGCTATTGCAAAACCCATCTTACCTGATGAGTAATTGCCAATAAAGCGGACAGGATCAATCTTTTCATGAGTTGGCCCTGCAGTAACCAATACTTTTTTGCCTACTAGTTTATCAGAGACTTTTTTTTTAAAGTAAGCTTCGAGGCTTTCAACTATCTCTTCTGGCTCAGCCATCCGACCTTTTCCTACTAATCCACTTGCAAGTTCTCCAGAACCAGGCTCAATCAATATATTTCCATAAGATTGAAGCGTCTCCATATTTCGGGTCGTTGAAGGATGCTTATACATATCCAGATCCATTGTTGGAGCAACAAAAACAGGACATTTCGCCGACAGATAGGTTGTAATTAACAAATTATCTGCTATGCCATTAGCCATTTTACCCATTGTGTTTGCTGTAGCCGGAGCTACAATCATGGCATCAGCCCAAAGGCCGGTGTCCACATGGCTGTTCCAATCTCCGTTTTCGGGATTATAAAACTCAACCAATATGGGACGTTTCGATAAGGTTGCCATGGTTAAAGGTGTAATAAACTCCTTCGCCATTTTTGTCATCAAAACCTGCACCTCAGCGCCCTCTTTAACTAATAACCTTGTTAAATGAGCACATTTATAGGCAGCTATACCGCCCGATATACCCAGAATAAACTTTTTTCCTTTTAGCATACCCTAAAATAAAAAAAAGATAAAAGAAGTCACAATCCCCTTTTATCTTTATTTTAATATCATTAAAAACCGGTTTGTTAATACAAACTATTCTCCGGCTTCCGTTTTTTCCGGATTGCGATGGTAAACATTACCTTCAACAAACTCCTGAGAGGCAATACATACTGGCTTTGGTAAACGCTCGTAGAATCGAGAAATCTCAATCTGCTCACGGTTTTCAAAAACCTCTTCAAGATTATCAGTATATGAAGCAAATTCCTGAAGTTTTTTATTCAGTTCATCCTTCATCTCTGCACTGATTTGGTTAGCTCGTTTAGCTATTACCACTACCGACTCATAAATATTACCAGTTGGTTCTGATAAAACATTTTTATCCCAGGTGATGGTCGAAACCGGTGCGTTTGTCTTTTTGTAATCAATTGACATATCTACTCTGATTTATTATACTTCTTCTTTTTTATACCCTGTTAACATATCTTCTGAATCACTCAGAATCTTCTCTGCACGTCTCTTATACTGACTTTCAGGAAACTCATTAATAAACGTGTAGTACTCATCTATTGTTTCTCTTACTCTATCCTCTTTCTTTTCTTCAACACTTTTTACAGCCTGAATATATTTTGATTCAAGAATCAGAAAAGATAATTCTTCTCTATATTTTGTATCAGGAAATTCTTTCAAACTATTCTCAGCAGCAATAACCGCCGACATATAGTTGTTTCCCATATAGTCACCTAAATCGTAATACAATTTCGCATTTAAATACGATTTGTATACCAGCTTATCGCGCAGCTCATCCATCAAACGTGTGGCTTCTTCTACACGGGGACTATTCGGATACATATTAATAAACAACTGAAATTCCTGAATAGCTTGCTCTGTTGGTGTTTGATCCAAACGAGGTTTTGGCGACATATTATAATAGGTGATTGCACTCATGTACAAGCATTCCTCAGCTTTATCACTCGAAGGAAAATTCTTAACGAACTCCCTATAATAATGTCCAGCAGATAAATCATTATTCATACCATATAAACAGTTGGCATAAACATAATTTAATTCTTCCGCCCTATCAGTACCCCTGTATATATTAACAAGTTGACTTAATAAGGTAGAAGCCCTTGTATAGTCTTCCTGTTCGTAGTAACTCAGTGCTTCAGTGTACCACAGTTCATAATCCTGACTTTTTAATAACTTCTGATATTTACTGCATCCGCCTGCAAATAAGCTGGCAATCACTAAAATCAGCACAGATAAGTTTCTTAATCTCATAAAGTTTTACTAAATGTTTTTTCTAAAATTCTTTAGGACGATTAAAAAGAATGGTATTTAAACATCATGCAAAGATATACTTTACATTACAACCTCACAATACTTAAAATACTTTAGTCACAACAAAATCCACACCCTCTTTTCAACCCTTCCACCTAACTACCAGACATTAAGCCCCAATAATCATTTCTAAACGAACAATTGAAGCTATATATGTTTAGATTTTTTTAACGTGATTTTTTCTCAATCAGTATCAAAAACATTACATTTGCCGAAATTTTAAAGCTCAGTAACGTGGACATTTTCGATAAGATCAAAGCACACATGGGTCCTTTGGGCCAATACGGTAAGGAAGCTCATGGATATTTCATGTTCCCAAAGCTGGAGGGAGAAATAAGCCCAAAAATGAAATTCCGTGGTAAAGAAGTTCTAACCTGGAGTTTAAATAACTATTTGGGTTTAGCAAACCATCCGGATGTAAGAAAAGCTGATGCTGACGCAGCGGCAGAATACGGAATGGCTTACCCAATGGGTGCCCGTATGATGTCGGGACACACCAGCAAACATGAAGAATTAGAAGCTCAATTAGCTGAATTTGTTGGTAAAGAAGATTCATATCTTCTAAACTATGGATATCAGGGTATGGTATCTATAATTGATACATTAGTTAGTCGTAAAGACGTAATTGTATATGACTCAGAGTCACATGCATGTATCATGGATGGTATTTTCCTACATAAAGCCAAAGGTGGCAAAAGCTTTGTTTTTGCTCATAACGACATGGCTAAGTGTGAAAAAATGCTTGAATTCGCCACTAAAAAAGCAGCTGAAAACGGAGGAGGTATCCTGGTGATTACCGAAGGTGTTTTTGGTATGGCTGGAGACTTAGGTAACCTAAAAGATATTGTTAAGCTTAAAGAGAAGTTTAACTTCAGAATATTAGTTGATGACGCTCACGGATTTGGAACCATGGGTAAAACAGGAGCAGGTGTTCCTGAACACTATGGCGTAACAGATCAGATTGATGTTCATTTCAGCACTTTTGCCAAGTCAATGGCTGGCATCGGTGGTTTTGTTGCAGGTAGTGAAGAAGTTGTAAGTTATCTACGCTACAACCTTCGTTCACAAATTTTTGCAAAATCTTTACCAATGCCTATGGTAATGGGTGCACTTAAACGTCTTGAAATGCTTCGTGATCAACCAGAACACAAAGAAAAACTGTGGAAGGTAGTTGATGCACTTCAATCAGGTTTAAAGAAAGAAGGATTTAACCTTGGAAAAACTGAATCTCCTGTTACTCCTGTATTCCTTGAAGGAGATGTACCTGAGGCAACTCAGTTAACAATGGATTTACGCGAGAACTACAACATTTTCTGTTCAATTGTGGTTTACCCTGTAATACCAAAAGATCAGATCATGTTACGTATTATTCCTACAGCCGCTCATACTTTGGAAGATGTGGAATATACCATTAAAGCATTCTCTGAAGTTAAAGAGAAATTAAAAGCAGGTAAATACAAGTCTGATAAAATTGCAAACGTATTGTAATACAATTTATACAATCAACTAAAGCCAACTCAAAAAGTTGGCTTTTTTTATTCTCTAAAAACTACGAAACAGACCCCTTAGCTTATATTTTTGTATTTTTGCATTCTAATAATAAATTAATATGCAAAACGATCCTATGGGACAGGCCGCTCTTGACTACATGAGTGGTAAGCGTGAACTTTCAATCAGGGTGAGATCCAATATTGCGGAAGATGACTTTATACCGGTCGATTATTTGTTCAGATCATTCAATCAAATGCCTGAAATTGAGCAAAAGGCTTTGATGCTTTGTAAAGGTAATGTATTGGATATTGGTGCCGGAACCGGAAGTCATGCTTTATACCTGCAACAAAAAGGTTTACAGGTTGATTGCATTGACACCTCTGAGGGATGTAAGGAAACAGCTTTACAAAGAGGAGTTATCTCTTATTATCAAGCCGACTTTTACCAATTCGAAACAAATAAAAAATACGACACGTTATTATTAATGATGAATGGTATTGGACTAGCAGGTAATCTAAAAAATCTGGATCACTTTCTTCAAACATTAAAAAAACATCTCAATCCTGGAGGACAAGTTATTCTGGACAGCTCTGATTTACGCTATTTATTTATTGATGAAGATAGCTACATGATGGTCCCCATGGAAAATTATTATGGTGAAGTTATTTATACTATGAAGTATAAAAACCATAAAACCCAACCTTTTCCCTGGCTTTTTATAGACCCTGCCCTACTGGAAGATAAAGCCATTGAAAATGTTTTTACCTTTGAAAAACTTTTTGACGGACCTCATTACGATTATTTGGCACGACTTATACTTAAATAATAGGAATTGATGTTTACCAATATATATTATTAATTCATCATAAACTTTTCTTAACTAAGTAGTGTTTAAAAAACAAAACTTTAACTTTACAAGAACGTATAAATTGCAATCAATACTATCGCGATGAAAAATTTCTACTCTTTTATATTATTATCGTCTTTTTTGCTAATTAGTCAATTGGGGTTTGGACAAGCTTATAATGATGGTTATCCAACCGTTAAAAATATTGACCTAACTACAGTTACAGTTGTCACTAATGTTACTGTAAATAATTTTTACACATCATTTATTATATTAGAGGAAGGTGTTTCTGCACCAACGGTCCAAAATGTAATGGATTGGACATATGATGGGAATGGTGGAACATTGACAATTGGCACATATGGAGATATTGCTATTCCAGCTAGAAATGGAGCTGGAAATGAATTTTCTTTTAATGCTTATAATTTATCCCCAGGCACCAATTATATTGTATATTGTGTTTCTTCTTCAGATTTTACTACAGCAACATCAATAGAACAAACTTCACCAACAACAATCCCATTCACAACAAACATATACATCCCAGAAATCACTTGGCTAGGTGGAGAATCCAGTGATTGGACTGATAATAACAACTGGAGTCAGGCATATGAAAAAAACGCAAACATCACAATACCCGGAGACGTTACATTCCATGCTGCATTAACGGGTACTGATACTATTAATAATCTGACAATATTGGCTGGTGGTCAAATGATTATTTCCAGTGGTTCAAGCCTACATATCCTTGGCGATTTAATATTAAATTCCACTGCCACAGATAATGCAGATCTTGCTACTATGGGAGACATTACCTTTGAACCAACTGCCCAAGTATATATTTATCAAAAAATTTCATCCTCTAATCGCTCATACTTTATTTCATGTCCGGTTGAAAATTTAACCTTTGGCGATATAGGAACCAATCTTAATAAATATTATTGGGATAACAATACAGGTACTTGGGGTACATGTTCAGATGCCACTTCTCTGGAAATTGGTAAAGGATATGTTGTTGACGGAACTGTTCAGAATCTATTATTTAATGGCCAGATCTATACCAACGATTTATTCTTAACACTTAATCAAGGAAGCAGTGATGGATGGAATTTAATTGGCAACCCATATTCAAGCGCTATTAACTTCGATCAGGTTATATTATCAAATCAGATGGAAGAAAGTTATAATATATACCTCAATATAAGCTCCGCTTACGGTTCATATAATTCAGCTCTAGGAAGTGGAACAAATGGTGTAACAAAAGAAATACCATCTAATCATGCTTTTTGGGTAAGGGTTACTCCAACAGAAACTAGTGGAACTCTAACTTTCACCAATGCGTGTAAATCAATTTTTGATAATTCTTATCTTAAAGCAGCGGCTCCCGTTTATCCTCAATTAAAACTGGCAGGAGTTAATAGTACTTATAAGGATGAAATGATTATTGCCTTTAATGACGCTGAAGAAATTACAGATCCCACAAGATTTAACACAACAAAATATTTTTCATCCACAACAAATTATGCAGAACTTTTCATTTCAGATGGCA
This sequence comes from uncultured Carboxylicivirga sp., assembly GCF_963674565.1. Classification (NCBI taxonomy): domain Bacteria; kingdom Pseudomonadati; phylum Bacteroidota; class Bacteroidia; order Marinilabiliales; family Marinilabiliaceae; genus Carboxylicivirga; species uncultured Carboxylicivirga sp. The sequence continues at coordinate 45,842 of NZ_OY771430.1, read as the reverse complement.
ATTCAAAACGATCTATATATGGAGTTAGTTCTCTAAAACAAGATGATGCAATTGTTCCATTAAGCATTAAGATACCATCTGATGGAACATTTTCAATAGAACGTATCTCACTTTCAAATTTCGATGAAAATGTTGAAATTTATCTTGAAGACCTTGAAGATATAAACAATCCTATTGTAACAGATTTAAGGTTAGTAAAAACATATTCCTTCACTGCCACTTCCGGAACTATTGCAAATAGATTCCAAATCAGATTTATACCTGGTATTTCAACTAACATTAATGATGAAGATTTTGAAAAATCTAAAGTTAATATATATGGTAATAAAAACGCAATAAGTATAGTTAATTTAGACTCAAAACAAAACCTAATAAGTATTTATACAATTACTGGAGAATTAATTTCTGAAGAACACACAAAATCCAGTTCTTATAGCAAAGCTATTACCTCTTCAGGCATATATATTGTTAAAATTAAATCAGATTTACATGAATTAACACGAAAGGTATTTGTTAAATAAAGGATTATTTTCTTTTTTTGTACAATAGATTCAATAAATGAACAAGAAAAAGTATAGAAAACCAATTATAGAATGCTTTAACATTGACAATGAGATCTCACTTATCTTAATGTCTTATGAAGGAGATACACCACCACCCCCTCCTCCAACTGGTGGAGGTGCTGCTGCATCTAGTTTTAATGAGAATAATTTTGAAACAACACCTTTCGAGGAACAATAATAAAAACCCCGCAAATGCGGGGTTTTCTTTTTCTACTATTTTTACCTTTAATTATAACAATCGTATTTACACCGTAATTGTATGTTGGCTTAGAAATTAAAAATCCTAACTAATTATTATCTCATTTTTAATTACTTTTGCGCCCGAAAATAATAGACATTGTGGGAAGATCAAGAAAAAATAAACCATTGCTAAAACAGGTTGAAATAACCGATGTTGCAGCCGAAGGAAAAGCATTATGCCGGATTGAAGACCGTGTAGTTTTTGTACAGAAAGCCATTCCTGGCGATATTGTTGATGTGCAGGTAACTAAAAAACGCAAAAATTACTACGAAGGCTATCCTGTTCATTTTCATAAATACAGTGAAATAAGAACAGAACCTATCTGTGAACATTTTGGAGTATGCGGAGGTTGCAAGTGGCAGGCTTTACCCTATGAATACCAGTTAAAATATAAAGAAAGAGAAGTTTTAAACAACCTGCAACGTATTGGTAAAGTTGAGCTGCCAGAATCAATGCCTATTAAAGCATCTGACAGAACCGATTTTTACCGAAATAAACTGGAATTTACTTTTTCTAATAATCGTTGGTTATCACCAGAAGAAATGAATTCGGGTGATGAGAACTTACAACGAAATGGAGTTGGTTTTCATATCCCTAACATGTTCGATAAAGTAATTGATGTTAACAAATGTCACCTGCAACCAGATCCTTCCAATCAAATTCGTTTGGAGATTAAAAAGTTTGCTTTTGAAAACAACCTTACTTTTTTTGACCTTAAGAAACAGGAAGGATTTCTGAGAACATTAATTATCAGAACATCATCAACCGGAGAGATAATGGTTATTCTTACTCTATTTCACGAAGACAAAGAAAAAAGGGTAAAATTATTAGAATACCTCAAAGACACCTTTCCACAAATCACCTCATTGCAATACGTTATCAATTCAAAGGCAAACGATACAATCACAGATCAACAAATTGAATTGTTTTATGGTCGCGATCATATATTTGAAGAAATGGAAGGACTAAAATTAAAGATTGGTCCTAAATCATTTTATCAAACCAATTCAGAACAAGCTTATGAACTGTATAAGGTTACCCGTGAATTTGCTGACATTAAAAGCCATGAAGTGGTTTATGACTTATACACCGGAACAGGAACCATTGCGAATTTTGTAGCCCGACAGGCTAAAAAAGTTATTGGGGTTGAATACGTTCCTGAGGCCATTGAAGATGCTATTGAGAATTCAAAAATCAATAACATTGAGAACACAAGCTTTTTTGCTGGTGATATGAAAGATGTTTTGAATTATGATTTTCTGACTAAAAATGGTCATCCAGATGTAATGATTGTTGATCCACCAAGAGCGGGAATGCATGCTGATGTTGTACAAACCATCCTAAATTCAGCTCCTGATCGAATTGTTTACGTAAGCTGTAATTCGGCCACACAAGCAAGAGACATCAATCTGCTCGACATGCGATATAAGGTTACAAAAATACAACCGGTAGATATGTTCCCACACACTCATCATGTTGAGAATGTTGTTTTACTGGAAAGAAGATAAAATAAAAGGCGCTTATGGCGCCTTTTTATATTAATTTAATCTACTTCTACGAGTTCATCAACTGCCCTGTTTTTTACCTTGTTTGTTAAATCAGGCATCTTCGTTCTTCCATTTAATTTCAATGTTATTTTATGAATTATTTGCGAAAACAATGGTTGTTTATTAAACCAGTATATGATCCGGTTAAAATTTCCGGGAATACAAATAACCGTTGAAGAATTCAATGCTTTCAACGAACTTAAGACAACATCTTCCTTTGGTGTCCAGAAGAAATCTGGTATATTCTTCATAAATTCTAAATCCCGATTTATAGACTTATGAAAAGAAGTAGGCGTAAAAACCGGACAAAGAGCCTGAATTTTTATATTATAGTCCTTTACCTCATACTGCAAAGTCTTAGAAAAATGTACAACTGCTGATTTTGTAGTGCTATACATAACACTTCCCGGCACATCAATAAAAACTGAAAAAGAAGCTACATTAATAATATTACCTTTAACTTTCTGGTTTGCCATAACAGGTATTACAGCTCTACTAAATCTTATAGTACTATTAAGGTGAACGTTAAGCATATCCATCTGTTTCGCCAGTGGCACCTCAATAAAATAGCCACCAACACCAAAACCAGCATTATTAATTAGTAAATCAATACGCTGTAACAATGCTAATTCTTTCTCAACAGTAGCAATATCATTATTCAGGGACAAATCTGCCAGAATTTGACGGACAGTTACTCCATATTTATTTTCAACTGACACTGCAAGCTTTTTTAGTTTAGCTTTTTGCCTGGCAACTAAAACTAAATCATAACCGTCATCTGCCAGTTTGTAGGTAAAAGCCTCTCCAATACCACTTGTTGGTCCGGTAATTACAGCTATAGGTCTGTTTTCTTTCATAATTTGGGGTCTAAGAATAAAATTCTCATCAATGAAAATATAATTATTCATTGATTATACACACAACCAAACTAAAGACAACTAAAAAGATGAAAAGCTGCTTAGCTTATAATTTATTAGAATGGCATATCTTTGTCAAAACCAGCACTCATATCCGGGAAATCTGGTAAATGAGTAGCTCCTTCACCATCATCCATTCCAGCATTCATTTTTGAAGGCAAGCTATGCGCGGCTGGTTGTTGTCCAAAACCTTCATCATTAAACATATCCTCTTCCACATCCTGAAATCTTGCCAATTCTGATCTAAATCGAAGGCGAACATCTGCAGTAGGTCCGGCACGATGCTTGGCAATAATAATTTCAGCCATACCAATCAGCGAGTTACCTTGTTCATCTTCAGTAATACGATAATATTCGGGTCGATGAATAAAACATACCATATCAGCATCCTGCTCAATCGCACCTGACTCACGAAGGTCTGATAACTGAGGTCGCTTACCTTCGTTACCTGCACGCGATTCTACTCCACGATTCAACTGTGACAGTGCTATAACAGGTACATCGAGTTCTTTGGCCAAACCTTTTAAGGATCGTGAAATGATACTTACCTCTTCCTGACGGTTACCTGGACTCATACCACTTGCATTCATCAGCTGAAGGTAGTCAATGATTATACACTGAATATTGTGTTGTTTTTTAAGTCTGCGACATTTTGCACGCAGCTCAAATACCGATAAACCCGCAGTATCATCAACATAAATAGGTGCATCAATCAGATTCTGTATCTTATGATCGAGTTGTTCCCATTCATATGGAGCCAAATTACCTTTTTTAATTTTATCTGCTGATAATTCTGTTTCAGAAACCACCAAACGGTTTACCAATTCCACGTTTGACATCTCCAGAGAGAAAATGGCTACCGGAATTTTATGATTTAAAGCCATCTGACGTGTCATGGATAATACAAAAGCAGTTTTACCCATAGCAGGACGAGCGGCTATAATTATCAAAGCTGACCCCTGCCATCCAGAAGTAATTCTATCAAGAGCAGTAAATCCTGAAGCAACCCCACTCAATCCGTCTCCTCTTGAAGCAGCAACTTTTATTCGGTCAATTGCCTCCTGAATAACAGGATTGATCTGAACAGCTTCACGCTTCATACTACCCTGTGAAAGCATAAAAAAGGTACTTTCAGCCTCTTCCAGCAAATCATTTACATCAATGGCATCATCGTATGCTTTGGTTTGTAGATCACTTGAAATTTGTATCATCTGACGTTGAAGAAACTTTTGCCAGATAATTCGAGCATGAAACTCAATATGAGCTGCTGATGCAACCTTACTCGTAAGTTGCGAAACATAGAACGCCCCACCTACTTCTTCAAGCTTCCCTAAACGTTTTAATTCCTGAGTAACCGTTAACATATCAACAGGTTGCTCATGAGCCTCCAAATTCATAATGGCCTGATAAATGAATTGATGAGCTTCCTTGTAGAAATGTTCCGGCTTTAAAAGCTCCGAAATTTGCACAAAGGCATCTTTCTCAAGCATAAGAGCTCCTAAAACTGCTTCCTCTAAATCAAGTACCTGAGGAGGCAATTTACCGAGTTCACTGTTCATCAAAGCATTCTTATTATACTGTTGTTTAGCCATTAATTATTTTTAGTGAATTAAAAAGCGGGGAACAAATATACTAATCACATCCGAGAAACTTAAAGCATACCACCAACTATCTTGGATTAAATACGATATCACTTCATTCCCAAACAAATAAATTTGAAAACATTTAAAATTAATGATATTGTTTCAGAATTCATTTATTTTGCCAAAAACAATACAGATGATCCAATTCCCGAATGCTAAAATAAACATTGGTCTTAACGTGGTTGAAAAACGATCTGATGGTTACCACAATCTCGAAACAGTTTTTTATCCCATCCCCTTATGTGATGCTTTGGAGATAATTATTAATCATGATTTAAAAACTGAATATCAACTCTTCAATTCAGGAATAAAGGTAGATGCTACCGCTGAAAGTAATATTTGTGTAAAAGCTCTGAATCTGATTAAAAAAGATCACACCATTCCACCCCTTGAAATTCATTTACATAAAGCAGTACCTTTTGGGGCCGGCTTGGGCGGTGGATCTTCTGATGCTGCATTTATGCTCAATATGCTGAACTCGATGTTTGATTTAAAACTAAGCAAGAATGAACTTAAAACCAAAGCTTCAGGTCTGGGGGCAGATGTTCCTTTTTTCATAGAAAACAATTCAACCTTTGCAACCGGTATTGGGGAGATATTAAATCCTATACAACTTGACCTAAGTGAGTATTATCTATATTTGGTTAAACCTCCAATCCACGTCAGTACTCCAGAAGCCTATGCAGGAGTCACCCCGGAAATGCCAGTACACTCATTAAAAGAAGACATTCTGCTTCCAATAGAAGAGTGGAAAGAGGTTATAAAAAACGATTTTGAAAAAAGTGTATTCAAAAAATATCCTGAAATAAAAGAAATTAAGGAACTCTTATATTCGAAAGGAGCAATCTATGCTGCAATGTCAGGTAGTGGATCGAGTGTTTTTGGATTATTCAGCGAGGAGCCAACATTCACAATGGATCCATCCTATTTTGTTTGGAGGGGGAAACTGAAATAATCCGCCAGAATTAAATGCTAAAAAAACGATATAAAAAAAGCTGCACAAGGCAGCTTTTTTTTATTCTTCAATCTCAATCATGAGATGATTTTTTGGTATCCTATCACCTTCCTTCACATGAATGGCTTTCACCTTTCCATCAAAAGGCATGGCAATCTGATTTCTCATTTTCATTGCTTCAAGAATCATTAATGATTCTCCTTCTTTAACTTCCTGACCCACTTTCACAAACACTTCATTAACTGTTCCGGGTATGTAGGACAAAATGTTATTTGGATTTGGATCTTCGTAAACAATACGGTTTTCGAATTTCTTGGTTAATCTTGTTTTATACTTCATACTAAGTATAGCAAAATCGACCAATCCTTCTATTTTTTGTTTTGCCATAAAACCTCCTGTTAAAATGGTGGAATTCCGTGTTTTTTAGCTGGACGGTGATCGTCTTTATGTGCTGAAACTTCAATAGCATGAAGAAGCAAGTCACGTGTTTCGCTTGGCTCAATTACAGAGTCAATGTAACCTTTAGCTGCCGCAACAAATGGATTCGCAAATTTCTCTTTGTACTCTTCCACTTTCTTAGCACGCATTACATCTTTATCTTCAGCTTCTTCAATCTCTTTTCTAAAGATAATATTAGCAGCACCTTCAGGTCCCATTACAGCAATCTCAGCTGTTGGCCATGCAAACATAAAGTCAGCACCCAAGTGACGTGAATTCATCGCGATATAACCACCACCATATGCTTTTCTTAAGATAACAGTAACCTTAGGTACAGTAGCTTCAGAATATGCATAAAGAACTTTAGCTCCATGACGAATCACACCGGCATGCTCCTGGTCAACACCCGGTAAGTATCCTGGCATATCTTCCAAAGTAACAATCGGAATATTAAATGCATCACAGTAACGGATAAAACGAGCTGCTTTATCTGAACTATCACAATCCAATACACCAGCCAATACCAATGGTTGGTTAGCAACAAAACCTACTGTTTCACCATTCAAACGACCGAAACCAATTATGATATTTGCTGCCCAGAGCTCCTGAATTTCAAAGAAATCTGAGTCATCAACAATCGCTTTGATAACATCACGAACATCATAAGGCTGACGTGGATCAGCTGGAATAAGATCTTCGATATTACCAGTGAACTTAGGTGGTTTTGGAGGGAATGTTTTAGCTCTCTTAGTATTGCTCCAAGGAATAAAAGTGATAAGCTTTTTAATTTGCTCAAAACACTCATCTTCACTATTCGAGAAGAAATGCGCATTACCAGTTGTTTCGGCATGTACACGAGCTCCTCCCAAATCTTCCATTGAGATTTTTTCACCTAAAACAGATTCTATTACACTTGGTCCGGTGATAAACATTTTTGAAATGTTATCTACTACAAATACAAAGTCGGTTAAGGCTGGTGAATAAACAGCACCTCCGGCACAAGGGCCTAATATAACAGAAATCTGAGGAATCACACCTGAAGCAAGGGTATTACGATAGAAAATTTCACCATAACCAGCCAAAGCATTCACACCTTCCTGAATACGGGCACCACCTGAATCGTTGATACCAACACAAGGCACACGCATCTTCAGAGCGTGATCCATAATTTTTGTAATCTTACGGGCATGCATTAATCCTAATGAACCTCCTTCTACCGTAAAATCCTGGGCATAAATACAGATTGGAGCACCATAAATGGTACCTGTTCCAATAATTACTCCATCTCCATGAAGCTGTTTTTTGTCCATACCAAAGTCACGAGCTTCATGTTCTACAAAAAGGTCGTACTCGGTGAAAGAATCTCTATCCAAAAGTGCCAAAATTCGGTTACGAGCGGTTTGTTTTCCTCTCGCCACCTGTTTTTCAATGGCTTTGTCGCCACCACCCTTTTGAACTTGTTCCTTTCTTTTACGAAGGTCAAGGATGTGTTTTTTCAATGACATAATCCAATAATTTGATTTAACCTACTATTAACCAAGACAAACATCACCCTGATCAATAATTTTTCAGGGTGCATAATTACTAATTTTATTTTTTTAACAAAAGGAAAACATTCATTTAAACATATTCCGAATGTTACATATCTTCATTAATCAACTTAACACCAACTATTTTGGTGCTCTGTAATAGAGGTATATTCCGATCATTGCAAACAGAATATTAGGTATCCAAACGGCTAATAAGGGGTTCATATTACCGTTAATGGCAAAGGTGGTTGAAATAGTCATGAACAAAATATACGAAAAACTTAAACCAATGCCAACCCCAATGTGTAATCCCATTCCTCCCCTGACTTTCCGGGAAGCTAATGATACTCCAATGAGTGTGAGTATAAATGCACTAAAAGGTGAAGCTATTCTTCTATACTTTTCAATATAAAACTCTTCCAGGTTTCCAACTCCACGGGCAGTTTGTTCTTCAATATAATTGTTCAGTTCAGGATTGGTCATCATCTCAAAATACTTTCTCTCTTCCTTAAAATCTGCCGGTTTCATATTTGGAATCAAAGTATCCAACTCCCTACCTTTAGAAATAACCTGCTCTATATCGTTTTTAAATTCACGAATCATATACTGACTAAGGTGCCATTTACCTGTAGCAGTGTCATATTTAACTGTTCGAGCTGATAGTTTCGACAATAACTTTTTCTGATCGTATTTCTCAAGATTGAAATAATCACCTTTCTCCTGATAGGAATAATATTTACCTAAGAAAACAAACAAACCGGGTTCGATCTGCATATGAATATTACTCAAACCCACTTCCTTCTTGTCTTTAATATAGGTAGCCTCGAATTTTAATCGTGTTCGATTAGCAGGAGGAATAATATATCCGCCTAATATGAAGGAGAATATAGCAATTATAGCAGCACCCATAAAATAAGGGAACATCATTCGCCTAAAACTCACACCACTTGATAAGATGGCGATTATTTCTGTTTGATAAGCCATCTTTGATGTAAAAAATATTACGGCTATAAATACAAACAGAGGTGTAAATAAGTTGGCAAAATAAGGAATAAAGTTTTTATAGTAATCAAATACTATTGCATTTAAAGAAGGACTCTTGTCAATAAAATCATCAACCTTCTCAGTGATATCAAATACCACCGAAATACTAATAATCAATAAAATTGCAAAAAAGAAAGTCCCAAGAAATTTTTTGAGAATATATAGATCCAGTTTCTTCAAAACGTCGGTTTTAGTTTAACAACGCCTCTATTGAGCCTAATACAAAAGAACAAAAAAAATGTGTAATAAAAAGTTAAAAATACAAGACTCAATCTCAATATTATTTTACAATCTGGTTGTTAACTTTTTCACCATTATTTCTTTCCAACTTGCAAAATCACCTTCAATGATATGTTTTCGGGCTTCCTTCACCAACCATAGATAAAAGGTAAGGTTATGCATACTGCCAATTTGAGCAGCCAGCATTTCTTTTGAAACATATAAGTGACGCAAATATGCTTTTGTGTAATGATGATCAACGAATGAGGTTCCGTTTGGATCCACAGGAGAAAAATCATTTTTCCACTTCTCGTTTCTCATGTTCAGTATTCCTTCAGAAGTAAATAACATACCGTTACGCCCGTTACGTGTTGGCATAACACAGTCAAACATATCTACACCTAAAGCAATATTCTCCAAAAGATTAGCAGGAGTACCTACTCCCATTAAATACCTGGGCTTATCTTTGGGCAGAATACCATTTACCAATTCAACCATTTCATACATCACCTCAGTTGGCTCACCTACTGCCAATCCACCAATAGCATTACCTTCTCGATTTTGTTCAGCAATAAATTCAGCTGATTGAGTTCTCAGATCACGATGGCCTGCTCCCTGTACAATTGGGAAAAAAGTTTGTGAATGTCCATAGTAAGGTTCTGTAGAATCGAAACGAGTAATACCTCTTTTTAACCAACGATGAGTCAACTCCATTGATTGTTTGGCATATTTATAATCTGAATCTCCCGGAGGACATTCATCCAAAGCCATGATAATATCGGCACCAATGGTACGTTGAACATCTACTACATTTTCGGGCGTAAATAAATGTTTCGATCCATCCAGATGCGACCTGAACACAGCTCCTTCTTCAGTGAGTTTTCGGTTATCGCTCAACGAAAAAACCTGATAACCTCCACTGTCAGTCAATATTGGTTTGTTCCACCCATTAAATTTATGTAGTCCACCTGCAGCACGTAAAACATCCAATCCGGGACGCAGATACAGATGATAGGTATTACCCAATATTATCTGAGCCTGAACATCCTCATGTAAATCGCGGAAATGAACCCCTTTAACGGAACCAACTGTGCCTACAGGCATAAAAATAGGTGTTTCTATTTCACCATGATCAGTGGTTATTTTCCCGACTCTTGCACTGGATTGGGGATCAGTATGCTGCAACTCAAATTTCATATCTTACTATTTTACAAACAAATAACCTGAAATCATTTTTCAAGTTAATACTTTATTCAAAAAAGGGCTGCAAATATACGAAACTCAACAAGAGACTAGTTGATAAACAGGCATTTTTTATAATCATTTAAATATTTCGGCTAAAAAAAATTCTCTTGCACCGAAGATTGTAAAAAATTATTGCAAATTTGAAGAAACAATACAGGACGGTGAATATAAACTTTGAGATTCTTTTAATCAGTTTGCTTGGCTTAAGCTGGGTGATACAAATATATTATTATTTATGGTTTATATTAAAAGTGGCATTTGCAAAACCATCTGTTTCTTCTCACAATAAACCAGCACTTTCAGTAATCATTTGTGCTAAAAATGAAGCTTACAATTTAAAACAATTTCTACCTCTAATTCTTAAACAGGATTATCCTGAATTTGAAGTTGTAGTGGTTAATGACGCTTCAAGTGATGATTCTGATATGATTTTGGCAGAATTTAAGAAAGACTACAAAAACCTTTATTATACAACCATACCTGAGAACAAACAGTTTTATCAAGGCAAAAAACTAGCCTTGACATTAGGTGTCAAAGCTGCTAAAAATGAACATCTGGTCTTTACGGATGCTGATTGTTACCCGGAATCAGATCAATGGTTATATGAGTTAAGTAATGAATTCACTGATTCAAAAGAGATTGTAATTGGGTATGGAAGGTTTGAAAAGAAAAAATCATTGTTTAACCTTTTTCTTCGCTACGAAACATTTTTCAATACGGTACAATACATGGGATTTGCTCTTCGCAAAAAACCATTTATGGCAGTTGGAAGAAATCTGGCCTATAAAAAAACTCTTTTTCAGAAATCAAATGTCTTCAGACAATATTTAAATATTGCATCGGGTGATGACGATTTATTTATAAAAGAGTGTGCTACGGAAACCAACACATCTGTTGCTATTTCGCGCAACAGCCAAACAATCTCAGTACCACCCGCTGATTTTGGCGAATGGATAACTCGAAAATCAAGACATTTAACCACATCGAAACACTATAAATTTAAAATCAAATGGTGGCTTACCCTTGAGCCTTTAAGCAGGCAAATATTTTGGGTGCTAGGTATTTGTTCACTTTTTTTTCATATTTTTGTACCTGTCAGTCTGGGGTTAATTTTGTCAAGAATTATTGTTCAATATATAGTTCTGGCTAAGGCTGGCAAGGCATTAAGTGAGGAAAAACTATTTATCTCAAGTTTGTTATTTGATGCGGTTATCCCATTAATTATAGGAAGTGTGTGGCTTCAAAACATTTTTAGTGCAAACAAGAAGAAATGGAAATAAATCCTAATCTATCGGACAAGGCAAAATATGATTTAGAATTGGTAGATAGCGCAGTTAAAGGCAACCAAAAAGCTTTTGCTGAGTTGATGGGACGATATAGAGATGCCATCTATTTCATGCTTTTAAAAATGGTCAATAATAAAAGTGATGCCGAAGACCTGACCATCGAAGCATTTGGTAAAGCCTTTAAAAATATTCATCAGTACTCACCAAATTACGCCTTTAGTACCTGGCTTTTTAAGATTGCCTCCAACAACTGCATCGATTTTCTTAGAAAAAAGAGAAATAATCTGGTGTCGATTGACGGTGGAATAACCGAAGACAAAGAAAACGACCAACCTATTCATTTAAAAGATGAAACTCCTGACCCGGAAGAAAATCTCATTAAAGAACAGAAAAAAGTTTTGATGCGCACGGTTGTTAAAAAACTTAAACCTCGGTATCGCATCTTGATTGAATTAAGGTATTTCAAAGAGTTTTCATACGAAGAAATTGCTGAAGAGCTTGATTTACCGCTAGGAACAGTTAAAGCTCAACTTTTCAGAGCTCGCGAATTACTGTTCAACACCTTAAAAAATTCGGATATTAAATTAGGCTAATACCTTCAGAAAATAATGGAGTTGATAGATAAGTACTTTCCTCATTTAGATACAGAAAAGAGGGAAAAGATAGGATTATTGGGTAAAATTTACGAAGATTGGAATACTAAGATCAATGTTATTTCCCGTAAAGACATGGATCACTTTTACGAAAGGCATGTATTACACTCGCTAGCAATTGCTCAGTTTATTCAATTCACAAATGGCACCCGTATTTTAGATGTTGGAACAGGTGGTGGCTTCCCGGGTATACCTTTAGCCATTATGTTTCCTGAATGCCATTTTCAACTTATTGATTCAATAGGGAAAAAGATTAAGGTTGTTAGTGCTGTTGCTGAAGAACTGGGATTAAAAAATGTAAATGCCCGACAGGTGCGTGTTGAGAATCATCCGGAGCAATATGATTTCATCATTAGCCGGGCCGTAACAGCTTTTCCTGCATTTGTAAATCTCTGTAAAAACAAAATATTACCGCATAATAAAAATGCAATTACAAATGGAATTATCTATCTTAAAGGAGGTGATTTCGACCAGGAGTTAAATGAATTTAAAAAACGTGTTTCGGTAACTCCCTTGAGTAATTATTATGAAGAAGAATTTTTTGAAACCAAGAAAATCATTCATCTTTCGATGTAATTCTAAAAAAAGAGTTAAATCATTGAGATAAAATTTCTAATTTTCTTTTGGAAGATAAAAAATTCAATTATTTTTGCAGTCCGAAAAACGAAGATAAAGGCATAAAGTCGTATAGATAAAAATACAAAACGATGAAAAGGACATTTCAACCCTCTAACAGAAAGAGACGTAACAAGCACGGGTTCCGTGAGAGAATGGCAACAGCTAATGGTCGTAAAGTATTAGCTTCAAGAAGAGCTAAAGGAAGAAAGAAATTAACTGTTTCCAGTGAGAGAAGACACAAAGCTTAATTGAGCTGAAAGCATACTTCAAAATATTTAAAAGTAAAGAATCCTGTTTTGGGTTCTTTACTTTTTTTATGCCCTTTGGTTTGCACAACGCTTGATTACATTTTTTGTATTACTTTTGAACTTCGGTTACCGATAAAAAACACATCCTTTCTTACCAAAGGCTGTGGATGTTCAATAAAAACAAGTGAATAAATGCCATTTCTAAAATTTCTTATCAGCAAAGTATTTCTTAAAAACCTTGGTATTGCAATTGGGGTAATAGCCCTTTTGCTGATTGGTACATTTATTAGCCTTAACATTTATACGCATCACGGAGTAACACAACCTGTGCCTGATTGTACTGGACTTACACAGGAACAATTCGAGCAATTACTGGAAGAGAAAGATTTTCGATTCAATATAATTGATTCGGTTCATATCACTGGATTTACACCTGGAGCGGTTGTTGAACAATTACCAAGAGCTGGTACTGAAGTTAAAAAGAACAGAACCATTCACTTTACCATTAATGCATACTCAGCAGAAAAAGTTCAGGTCCCTAACCTAACCAGCTATTCACTGCGAAGTGCTAAAGCCATTCTTGAATCATATGGACTTAAAACCGGTGAGTTAATTTATATACCAAGTGAGTATACCAATGAAGTGTTGGGTCAACATTATAAGGGAAAACCGATTGAACCCGGAACATCAATTGAAAAGGGATCGGTAATTGATCTCTTGCTTGGTCAGGGATTGAGTGATAAGAAAACTAACATTCCTGATCTGACAGGCCTGGCAGCCAATGAAGCCCGCCATCTTTTGGTTTCAGTTTCACTAAATTTAGGTTCAACCATTTTTGACAGTACAGTAGTAACACCCGATGATTCGCTGTTTGCATTCATATGGAAGCAAAAACCAATTTCAGAAGACGGATCACGTATTCCATTGGGATCTTCTATTGATGTGTGGTTGAGTACTGATTCATCAAAAATCTTACCTGATACTTTATCAACCGACAGTCTTTTTAGTGAAAAAATAAAAATTGATCCACCTGTTATTGAAAAACCTGCAGGTGATAACATGGAGGAATTTTAGATTATGGCTGAGGAGATTCAGAACGAATTTGACGAAATTGAAGAGAGTAACGAATTATTCGAACATTATCGCTTTGTTGCCGACGCTGGTCAAAAACCATTGCGTATTGACAAGTTCCTGGTTAACCGAATAGAAAATGCTTCGCGAAATAAAATACAGGAAGCTGCTGCCGCAGGTAATATTCGTGTAAATGATAACCCGGTAAAAGCAAACTATAAAATAAAGGCAAACGAGGTTATTACCATCGTAATGTCTTATCCGCCACGCGAGATTGAAATCATACCAGAAAACATTCCGTTGGATATCATTTATGAAGACAATGACCTGATCGTACTTAATAAGAAGCCAGGAATGGTTGTTCATCCCGGACATGGAAACTATACCGGAACCATGGTGAATGCATTGGCTTATCATTTGAAAGATTTGCCACTTTTTAATTCGCAGGACCCCCGTCCCGGCTTAGTTCACCGAATTGATAAAGATACATCTGGTCTTTTGGTGATTGCTAAAACAGAACATGCTAAGAATTTTCTGGCCCGTCAATTCTTCGAAAAAACATCTAAAAGAACTTATCGTGCCATTGTTTGGGGGCAACCGAAGGAAGATGAAGGAACCATTGTTGGTAATATTGGCAGAAGTTTGAAAGACAGAAAACAGATGGCTGTTTTTGAGGATGGAGAAAGAGGAAAGCCGGCAGTAACACATTATACAGTTCTGGAACGTTTGGGATATGTAACCCTGGTTGAATGTCGTTTAGAAACCGGAAGAACTCACCAGATTAGAGTTCACATGAAACACATTGGTCATCCATTATTTAATGATGAGCGATATGGAGGTGATCAGATATTAAAAGGTACCACTTTTACCAAATACAAACAATTTGTTCAAAACTGTTTTAATATCCTGCCACGACAGGCACTTCATGCTAAAACACTTGGTTTTGTGCATCCAACAACAAAAGAATTTATGTCGTTCGACTCTGAGTTACCTGATGACATGGTTCAAGCCATAGAAAAATGGAGAGACTACACTGCCGGACGTGATCTTGATTAAGCTCCAATAATAATAACATGAAGAAGAATATTGGCATCGTTTATGGCGGTTACTCTTCAGAAATTGTAGTATCTGAAAAGAGTAAAGAAGGTGTTTTTTCATTTATTGATGAAGAAAAATACAATCGCTATCCTATTTTAATTACAGAAGAAAAATGGTGTGCACTGGTTGATGGAACTGAGTATCCCATTGATAAAAATGACTTCAGTTTTCAGATGAATGGCTCAAAAGTATCAATTGATTGTGCTTATATTACCATTCATGGAACACCCGGTGAAGATGGTTTATTGCAAGGTTATTTAAAAATGTTAGGTATTCCGCACAGCACCTGTGATGTTGAAGCTGCAGCCATATCGTTTAATAAATTCACCTGTAACACGTACCTGAAAGGATTTGGTGTGGCTGTTGCAGATTCAGTTCTTCTTCGCAAAGGACACAGTTACAATGCTCCGGACATCATCACTCAGCTTGGATTACCCTTATTTGTAAAGCCTAATGCCGGTGGATCGAGCTTTGGTGTTACTAAGGTTAAAGAGGGCAAAGAACTGGTTTCGGCCATAGAAAAAGCTTTTAGCGAAAGCAGCGAGGTAATTATTGAGCAGTTTATTTCAGGTATGGAAGTAACCTGTGGACTTTATAAAACCCTCAATAACGAGGTAAGACTGCCCGTAACAGAAGTTGTAAGTAAGAATGAGTTCTTCGATTTTGAAGCCAAATATACAGCCAACAAAGTGGAAGAAATCACTCCCGCACGTATTGAAGATAAAGTAAGAGATCGTATACAGTCAATCTCGTCACTCATCTATGATATTTTAGGTTGCAAAGGAATTGTACGGGTTGATTATATCATTTCAGACAATAAAATATTTTTGCTTGAAGTAAATACAACACCAGGTATGACTGTTACCAGCTTTATTCCTCAGCAGATTGCTGCTGCCGGTTTGAATATTAAAGATGTATTTACCGAAATCATCGAAGATCAGATTGCCCGAAAATAATACTGAAAATACTTTTCAGAAATAGACTGACTAATGATGGTCGGTCTTTTTTTAACTTACTTACAAATAATCATAAAAATAAAGGCTGACTCGACATATCCGAATCAGCCTTTGTGTGCTTCAATATTTAATCGTTCTAATAATAATTCTGAGCTCCTGTTGTACTGTAAGTGGTAATTACAATCGAACCTTTACCTTCATTCACCTTTTTCTTCTTTGCCTTACCATAAACTACCATCATTCCTTTTTCTGATACACAGGCAAATGATAATTCTTCCTTACTATTTTCTAACTTAAATTTAATCTTTCCTTCAGTAGTCTTAATATTTGATGACTCAGTAAATTTCACCCTTGCCCCAATTACATCACCCTTACCTGAATTAATATCAAACACACCTTGAACATTAAAAAAATTGAGTGAACCGGCACCAGAAGTGGTTGTAATAGTACCTTCCGAATCAGATAATTTCATTGAACCAGAATTGGTTTTCATGTGTATTTGACCTTTAATATTTTTCAGGGTTAATGCTCCATCTGTGGTTTCAGCACTGCAAGCACCTTCAATATTTTCAATAATCAAACTACCATTATAAGCAACAACTTTGGCATTACCTTTTACATTCGTTACTGTCTGACTACCATCTTTAGTTGAAGTAGCCAATTCACCAGTAATATTATCGACGGTTATAGTGGCGGACTTTGTTGATAAATCAGCACTTCCCTGAAGATTGCTAACTACTATTTTACCTGATTTTGATTCAGCTTTCAGGTTTGTATTTTTAAAATCAGCCAGGTTGATATACCCCGAACTTGTAACCACTTCAAGATTAATTCCATCAGGCATGGTTACAGTTACAAAACCAGAATGAGAACTCCATCCAGACCCAGGTTTATTAACACTAATCGTTAACACACCTGCAGCTAAATCCATGGATACAGCATAACCATCTAATTGTTTATTGGCACTTAATTCAGCAGTAACATTAACCTTATCCCCTTTTACAAATTCGACCTTACAAAAGTCGCCGTTTACCTTAATGGCACTAACCTGATCAAAGTCTTTATTTCCTTCAAAAACCTTTTCAAGGGACTGAGCCGTTACAGCCGCAGTTGTGGCAATTAGCATTACAAAAAACAAGTAAATTTTTCTCATCTCCTATTTCAATTATTATTTGATATCTGGTATTTTGATACGCCTCTCACCTCAGAAAGTTTCCTCTTTTTGGAATAAAAAAATCCCGTTGCCTGGCAACGGGATCAAATAGCGTCAATTCTATATTTCTTTAAATATAACTTTCTATTGGAGCACAACTACACACAAGGTTTCTGTCACCATAAGCATCATCTACCCGTGCAACATCAATCCAAAATTTATTTTCACGTATCCACTCCAATGGATAAGCTGCTTTTTCTCTTCCATATGAATGAGTCCACTCATCAGCAACTACTTTATAAGCCGGATGTGGGGCATTTTTCAATACATTATCTTCATTATCTGCTTCACCACTCTCAACCTCTTTTATCTCAGCATAAATGGATTTCAAAGCTGAGATAAAACGATCCAATTCCTGTAAAGATTCACTTTCTGTTGGTTCAATCATTAAAGTTCCATGAACAGGGAAAGATAATGTTGGTGCATGGAAACCATAATCCATTAAACGCTTGGCAATATCCGTTTCTGTAATACCAGATGAAGCTTTAAAGTGACGGCATTCCAATATCATTTCATGTGCAACACGACCATTGGTTCCTGTATATAAAATACCATAATCATCTTTCAATGATGCAGCTATGTAGTTCGCATTCAGGATAGCCATTTCAGTGGATTTGCGCAAACCTTCGGCTCCCAGCATTTTAATATATCCATAGGTAATAGGCAAAACACTTGCACTACCCCAAGGTGCTGCAGCAACTGCAGTAATACCTTTTCGTTCATTATCAACAACAGGATGCTGAGGAAGGAACTCAACAAGGTGAGCCGCTACTCCAATCGGACCCACTCCAGGTCCGCCTCCTCCATGAGGTATGGCAAAGGTCTTATGCAAGTTCAAATGACATACATCGGCTCCAATACGTCCTGGACTGGTAAATCCAACCTGAGCATTCATGTTCGCACCATCCATGTAAACCTGACCACCATTGTCATGAATAATCTGGCAAACTTCTATGATTGATTCTTCAAATACTCCATGA
The DNA here is from genome assembly GCF_963674565.1 of uncultured Carboxylicivirga sp. Taxonomy (NCBI): domain Bacteria; kingdom Pseudomonadati; phylum Bacteroidota; class Bacteroidia; order Marinilabiliales; family Marinilabiliaceae; genus Carboxylicivirga; species uncultured Carboxylicivirga sp. The sequence continues at coordinate 27,378 of NZ_OY771430.1, read as the reverse complement.
GTTGAAGGATAGGTTACCATCAAACAAGATAATACATCCTTATTTTCTTCAGCTTTGGCACGTAAATCTTCAACATCTATATTTCCTTTATCATCACATTTCACCACAACCACCTTCATGCCAGCCATTACCGCACTTGCAGGATTGGTTCCGTGTGCCGACGATGGAATAATAGAAACATTACGTTGCTCTTCGCCTCGGCTTCTGTGATACTCCTGTATCACCATCAACCCGGCATATTCACCTGCAGCACCTGAATTTGGCTGAAGGCTTACATCCGCGAATCCGGTAATTTCAGAAAGATCCTGGCGAAGCTCATCCATCATTAAATGATAACCCGCTGCCTGATCTTTTGGAATAAAAGGATGCAATCCATTAAACTCAATCCAGCTTAATGGTAACATTTCAGTGGCAGCATTCAACTTCATGGTACACGATCCCAACGAAATCATTGAATGAGTCAATGAAATATCTTTACGTTCCAGTTTTTTGATGTAGCGCACCATCTCCGCTTCTGAGTGATACTTCTTAAAAATATCCTGAGTTAAGAAATCAGAAGTTCTCTTATAATCATCCTTGATATTACTTTCTTCTCCTATGTCACTAATTCTTGGCACTTCTTTACCGGCGGCTTTGGCAAAAACCTCAACAATCCAGTTAATATCATCCAGGTTGGTTGTTTCATCAATACTGATTCCCACATCACCATTATCGAAATAGCGAAAGTTCATTTCCAATTTCAGACTGTATCTTTCAATATACTCGATCTTCACACCTTCAGGCAGAGCAATACGAATTGTATCAAAAAATTCACTGTTCACCTGTTTGTATCCCAGTTTTTCAACTTCTTGTGCTATCTGAAAAGCGATAGAATGAACACGCTCAGCAATACGGATGATGCCTTCTTTACCATGATAAACAGCATAAAATCCGGCCATAGTTGCCAGCAAAGCCTGCGCTGTACAAATATTTGAAGTTGCACGTTCGCGCTTGATATGTTGCTCTCGGGTTTGTAAGGCCATACGTAATGCACGACGACCATTGGCATCTTTTGTTACACCAATAATACGCCCCGGTAACTGACGCTTTAATTCTTCTTTAGTAGCAAAATATGCAGCATGAGGACCTCCATAACCCATAGGAATACCAAAACGTTGAGTTGTTCCCAACACAATATCAGCACCCCATTCCCCCGGAGGAGTCAATAAAGCAAGAGAGAGTAAATCAGCAGCAACAGCTACCCGACAATCATTTTCATGAGCCTGCTTTGTAATTTCCTTATAATCCTCTACTAATCCATTTGAATTTGGATACTGAACCAATAAACCAAAAACATTTCCATTGCAGGTAAACTCATTGATGCTTCCAAATTGCAGTTCAATACCTAAAGGTTTTGCTCTTGTGATCAACACCTCCTTCGTTTGTGGCCAAAGATTGATATCGGCAAAAAAGGTAATCACCTCTTCTTTAACCTGTTTGCGGCTTCTTGAATTATAAAGCATAATCATGGCCTCAGCAGCAGCAGTAGCTTCATCCAATAGCGAAGCATTGGCAATTTCCATACCTGTCATTTCAGTTACTACTGTCTGGAAATTTAAAAGTGCCTCTAATCTTCCTTGTGATATCTCAGCCTGATAGGGAGTGTACGAAGTATACCAAACAGGATTCTCAAGCACATTACGCAATATTACAGCAGGGGTAATAACATCGTAATAGCCCATTCCAATATAGGTATTGTAAACCTTATTCAACTGAGCTATATCATGTATCTTCCTGAAATACTGACGTTCTGTTAATCCTTTACTTATATTCAAAGGTTTTTCCAATCGAATAGATGCAGGAATGGTTTGGTCAATTAATTCATCAACAGATGAAACGCCAATACGATCGAGCATCGTACTGATTTCGTATTCTCTTGGACCAATGTGACGAGAGACAAACTTATCGGTTGCCATATTTTGTTATTTATCAATTAGGTATTACTTCATTTTAATCACAACCCAAATAGAAGAAGAAATTGGGTAAAATTCAATGACATTTGCTATTTATTTAGTCGACAAGGCCGAAAAAAGCATATCTCCATAGTCGGATTTTAAACCAAAAAAGGATTAGTTGTTCTTTCTCTCCCTACGGTTGTTGATGGTCCGTGACCTGGATACAATTGTACTTCATCATCCAGTGTAAGAATTTTATTCTTCAGATTACCAACTAATGTATCAAAATCACCTCCGGGTAAATCCGTTCTTCCAATACTTCCCATAAAAATGGAATCTCCAACAATGGCAATTTTATCCTGCTCACTGTAAAAGGTAATTCCTCCTGGAGAATGTCCGGGTACTTCAAGTACTTTTAATACAGAGTTACCAAACGCAACTTCATCACCTTCGTTTAGGTAATTTGATATTGCAGGCGGATTCTTATCAACTTCAACCCCAAATTGCTGAGCATAAGTAATTGTCTGATCAATCAGGAATTCGTCTCCGGCATTGGCTTCCATACCAAGGTTAAACATTTCAGCAATAAAAGCAGAACCAAAAACATGATCGAGATGTAGATGTGTCTGTAATAATTTAACCGGAGTATATCCATTAGAGTCAATGAAATCGGCAACATACTTTCGTTCCTCAGTAGTTAAACATCCCGGATCAATGATAACACACTCTTTGGTTTCATCAGAAAGAATATATGTATTCTCCTGCCACATATTAATTGGCAGAGTTTCAACTTTAATCATATTATTACATTTTTAATTTACTGTTCCTTTTAACATGGGTACAAATGCACATTCTCCAATTTGCTCCTGTTCAAAATCATCCTCGCTAAGCCTTGTAATACGAGTCATCACTTGTTTTTTATCACCAAGTGGTATTACCATAATGCCACCAATCTTCATTTGAAGCAAAAGCTTTTCAGGTAAGAAAGGTGCCCCGGCAGTAACAATCACTTTATCAAAGGGAGCAAATGACGAGAGTCCTTCATAACCATCACCAAGAAAAAAACGTCCTCTGTAACCAATTTGTTTTAACAAATTGGTAGAACGGGTAAATAACTCTTTTTGTCGTTCTATTGAAAAGAGTTTCACTCCCATTTCTATTAACACAGCAGCCTGATAACCAGAACCAGTACCCACTTCCAAAACCTTATCTCCAACAGAAATATTTAGTAATTGAGATTGCAGTGCAACCGTGTATGGTTGAGATATGGTTTGTCCGGCTGCAATAGGAAACGCCTTATCCTGATATGCAAATGAAACAAAACTACTATCGAGAAACAAATGACGGGGAACCTTCCCAATTGCCTCCAATACTGTCTTATCCGTAATATTTTTCCTAACTAGTTCCTGCACCAAACGTTGACGCATGCCCTTATGCCTAAAAGAATCCAACATCTCCATAGTTGGCAAAATTAATTTTTTTTAACTTTCCCGAAATATTTTGCATCAACATTCGTTAAGCATTTTATGGGGGTTATTTCAAACATATCTAAAAAATCTATTAATTTATATTTTTTAGTTACCGATATCATTATAATCATCTTGTCTTCAACATCTTCCGTTAAGACTCTCAAAAGTGAATTACCAAGTTTTTCAACTCATTTTGCCCAGTCGATTCAAGCCTTACTTAATCAGAATGAAGTAATTATATTATTAGTTGGTTATATACTCTTTATCCTTTACTTATCCGGTTTATATCGTAATCGAATCAATCTCTCCATTTCTAATCATATTTCAAAAACATTTAGTGGAATAGGAATCTCATTCTTAAGTTTATTTGTATACTTCTATGGTTTTTACAATCTCTTTTCTTTTGCCAATGTTTGGAATACCTTTTTAGGTTTATTTATAACTACACTAATTAGTATAAACATTCCTCATATCCTTTTGATTTTAGTGCTCAGGATATTAATGCATAAAGGTTACTGGGGATTAAAAACTCTCTTGATTGGATCAAACGGCGTATTAAAAAACACCTATGCCGAATTATTGCAATTAGGTAATTTAAGCGGTAATAAAATAACGGATGTAATAAGGATTGATGATATCCAATACGAGACAAATAATACTGCATTAAGTTATAATGAAGCCGAAAAACTAATTAATGAACACCAACCAGACGAAATAATTATTGCAGTTCCTTCAACTAAGGAAAAACTGGTAACCAACCTTATTTCTGTTGCCAAAATGAAGGATATTTCAATCAAGCTTGTTCCTGATATGGAATCAATTGTAAAAGGCTTTGCCAGAATTGAATCTCTGATTGCTCCACCGTTTGTTGCTGTTTCAAGAAAACAGATGCCGGTTTGGCAAGAATTCATTAAACGCATTATAGATATTGTAATTGCATCTATTGGTTTATTAATGCTTATTCCTTTTTATCCTTTTATTGCCTTGGGAATTAAAAAAGGCTCGAAAGGACCGATTTTCTTTAAACAGGAACGCATTGGAAAAAATGGTAAACCATTCAAGATAATCAAATTCAGATCCATGATTATTGATGCCGAAGTGAATGGACCTGCTTTATCCTCAATCAATGATTCGCGTGTTACATCATTTGGACGTTTCTTAAGAAGATGGAGAATAGACGAAACTCCTCAATTTTTGAATGTTTTAATTGGTCAGATGTCAATAGTTGGACCTCGACCCGAAAGAGCCTTTTTTATAAATGAGATCTCTAAAAAAGCACCTCAGTACAGCGAAATACTTCAATGCAGACCAGGTATTACTTCATTAGGAATGGTAAAATATGGCTACGCAGAAAACATTGACCAAATGATTCAGCGATTAAACTACGACATTTTATACATCCATAACCTCTCGCTTTGGATAGATATTAAAATAATCATTTACACCCTGAAAACATTAATAAGCGGTGAAGGAAAATAAAAAGGTGAATCTTTTGACTCACCTTTTCATTTAAAACTAATATTTGAAAACCTTCGAGTGAATCACCTCACTCCCATTAGTTATTCGTATTATATACTGACCAATGGATAATTCACTAAGATTTATTCTAATCTTTTCCTCCTGAAATGGTGTCTTTTTTAAACAGGTGCCCGAAATTGAATAAATTTCCAGAAGTTTATCACCAGTCATGTTTGTTTCTATCTGTACCGACTCATTAAATGGATTAGGATAACAATTGATTTTTGAAGATGCATTAACATCATCATCAACTGATGTATTTGTATCAAATCCGGTTAATTTCTTTTGACTGTAAACTACATATTCACCAGGCTGGAATGTAAGTTGAACATCTGTATTTGTTACATTAATACTATCTCCCAATATTACATTATACCACCAACCTGTCGAGCTAAAGTTAATACTGGTCGTTTGGGCAGTTAATGCAAAATTCGAAACAACTCTTACATCTGAACCTGATAGATTCAAAGCTATTTTTTTTACTGATCCCGAAACATCCATTGTAAAATCGCTAGTATTAAAAACCTCTTCACCGGTTTTCATGTCAATCATACGCTTAAAGACATTAAATAAACGTGCTCTATCTTCATCGTCCTGATATTGCCACACCGGCGGCTTCTGAGCTAATCGACAATCATTACTTACTGATCCATCAGTACAGCGATTGATGCTTAAATCAAATCCCAGTTCACCAAACTGCCAAACCATTTTAGGTCCGGGTGTACTGAAAAAGATTGCTGCAGCTGCTTCCACACGTTTTAAAGCCGTGATTTTATTTGCAACCTTATAATCTCCTTCAGAGGCTCCGTATAATAGATTTTTATACATCAATCTTTCTTCATCATGGCTTTCCATGTAATTAACCACCTGAGGTTCGTTCCAACCCCTGTTTTCATATGAAGTCCAGCTTAAATCAGAATCATATCCCATGGTGGCTTCACTGTAATCATGATTCGCATTTCCCCAAAGCATTATTCCATGATTGGCCAAAATTGTTTCCTCATCATTATTTGAAAGATGTTCAAAAATTACATACGCATCAGATTTTCTCTTCCATATTTCGTTTGACATTCTTTTCAAAATAGCAATACGACTGTCATCCCGATTACTGGCCCAACTATTATCACCTGTGGCTGGTGTTACAGTATTTGTAAAACCTTTGGTAAAATCAAATCGGAAACCATCTATCTGGAATTCACTCATCCAGAAAGAACAAATACTGTCAACCAAAGCTTGTGTTTCAAGACTTTCGTGATTAAAGTCGTATCCCCATTGTGCATCAGGATTTTTCATGTTATGCTCAACATTATACCAGGGATTTTGAGCAGTAGGTTTGTCGCCATCAAAATACATTTGAACAAATGGTGATTGACCAAAAGAATGATTTAACACCATGTCCATAATCACAGCTATTCCATTTTTATGACATTCATTTATAAATGTCTTGTAATCATTAACTGTTCCATAGGCTTTATCTGTTGCAAAATAAAATGAAGGATTATAGCCCCAGCTGTCATTACCTTCAAATTCATTGAACGGCATCAATTCAATGGCATTAACACCCAATCGTTTCAGATAACTTAAAGTATCAGTTACTGTCTTTATATCCTGATAAGCTGTAAAATCACGTATCAGAAGTTCATATACCACTAAAGATTGTTTATCCGGCGCATTATAACCTGTAGCATCCCATTGAAAATCATCAGCTGAAGTTGAAAAAACACTAACTATTCCACTTGTTTTACCTTCAGGATATGCTTTTAAGTTGGGATAAATATCTGAACCAATATACCCATCATTCCATGGATCAAGTACTTTATTAGTGTATGGATCTGCAATTTTTAAGTCATTATCCATCCAATATTGATAAGCATATTCTTCTCCAGCAGCAAGGCCGGTAAGCGTCAGCCAAAAATAATCACCATCTTTTTTCATCAGGTAATCATTCATAGGCGTCCAGTCATTAAAATCACCCATTAAGTACACATACTCCTTACTTGGAGCATACAGAAGTACTGTTACTGAGTTATCATCAATTCTATTAACTCCTCTTCTCAATCCATTAGGTCTGGCTTCAATAATTGGCGTACCCCTAGTATAGAAGGTAACATTATCTTCAACTGAATTTGCACCAGAAGTGGCGACAGCTCTGATATCATATTGCTCCTCACTAACACCTGAAATAGTATATGAAATTGATGTTCCGGCAGTGGATGTAATTTCAACATCATTAATAAATAATGTCAATTGTTCACTTAAAATAGAGTTAACGCTCACCACAACATCATCACCTACAGGTACCAAACTTTTATCCACCGGGGATTCAATGGCAACCCCTAATTCAGCATCAGAAACACTAACAAAAATATCACTTCCTCCAGTATCCTTCCCTTCAAGTGAACTATCGGCACTTCGAAAAACAAAGGCCATTTTCAGGATCTTTTCTCCATCGGGCACTCCATAAAACTGCCTGATAGTAGGTGAAATTGTTAATGTATACTGATTCGAACCTACCTGTGTAAGTTTACAGTCGGCAATATTCACACCCCAGTCTGCTTTTACATATTTCCAATCACCATCGCTTGTGCTTTTATCGGTAATAACACCTGTATGAGCGTAAATATCGCCTGTATAACCTTCTAATCCGGCTGTTCCCCGATCAGCATAAAAGGTAATTATCACCTGATCACTTTCAACCGGAATTGCGGGATTTGAAGTTACTACCTGCGCACTCACAACCTGTGTCAACCATATCAATATTCCTAAAAAGTAAATCCTATTCATTTCGATATATTAAATAATTTTTCATAATCTGTAACTGGCATCCATAAAGACGCACCTCTTTCAATATGTTTTATAGCAAAGGTCCGATTAATGACCTGTACCTTCATCTCCGGATTCAAAACATTTACCAATAATTCATGCTCCTTCAAGAATGATTCCATTTTAAACTCAACATCATCCTCAACTGAATTATTTAAAATTAAAATGGCACCCCTGTAATTGTCAATACCTTCCCGGGCTACCACATATCTGTTCTCATTAACTAATGTAGAATCAACAAAACTTTCCCCTTGTAAAACTGACCTCACCTTGATTAACTGTTCTATTTTCTCAGGAAGGCTCCCATCCACCATTACAGCATGCTTTTTATTGTTAAAATCATTCTGCCTGGTAGGAAATAAATGAGAATAAAATAAACACGGTGTGGGTTGATGAAACAGAATGTATGAATAAGCCAGTATCCAGTCTTTCTTTATCCATTTTTCATGTTCTTTACCTGTGTCATGGTTTTCAGCAAAGGTGATGATCTTATCTGTTGATAATTTTGAAATTAACCCAGCTTTAACCAGCTTATTCATATCAAATTTACCCACCGAATCATTGCACATTTCAGTCAATGTCTTTTTTAATGGAAAATCAAATGATTTCACTTTGGCATTGTTATCTGAATTAACCAACTTATTCCAATCTGTTATTTGATTTACTGAATAGGTAAAGAATTCTGTTACACAAAAAGTTGAGTCATTTACTACCTTATTTGTCCAGCTTCGAATAAAATCAGGTTCAATACCATTTACAAAATCCAGCCTTACTCCATCGTATTTCACCTCGTCCAACAACCATTTTCCCCATGTGGTTAATTGATCCTGAACATTTTCACTCCGGTGATTAAAATCGTGACCAAATAATTTTGAGTTGGCAACAATTCCACCTGTATCGGGGTAGTTGATTATATAATCATTCATGTCTGATGGATGAAAATCGGCATAACCCCATTTCATTTTTCCTGAAGCAGGCTGTATGCCAGTAAATGAAAATGGATACCAATTGAGCTCTTCACCATGTTCATCAGCAATAGATGAAATGGTTAATCCATTAGTTTGATCTCCCCAGCTCATATTTTCGTTCAACACTTCCAACTGCAACCACAATTTCATTTGCGGATTCTGATATATCTTAAACTCAATTTTTTCTTCTCCATCAACAATTCCTTCCCAAAATCCCAAAGCCGTATTCTTTGTCAAAATCGGATGAAATTTTTTATTGGCATTATTCATTGATGGATCATCCGAGACTTTAAGTCTGTATCCTGATATTTTCTTAGGATAAATCGGATTACTCAAATGAATGGTTATGGTTTGATTTTGCTTTAGGTCCAAACCATACCTTAATTCATTAACCGGATAACCGGCATTTTTCTTCTTTCGGTTAAGAAGATAATTTTTTATAATTGGATTAGGTTCCAAATCTTTATTCTGAAATGAATACATGTGATTTAAAACCACATCAGCATACACTTCGATACCATGCTTATGAGCACTTTCAATTAATTTATTTAAGCTTTCACGGGTTCCAAACCGAGTACTAATAGTTCCAATCTGATCGTATTCGCCCAAATCATAGTGATCATAAATTCCATACCCCATGTCGTAAATCCCCCAATTCCCCTTTGACGGTGGTGGCAACCATATCGCAGTAACTCCGATCTGTTGCAGATAGTCTAATTTCTCTTCCAGGTGATTATACCATATACCTTCCTTCACCTCGCTTTTCACAGGTACGTCCCAGTAAAATCCCTGAAGTATGACTTGAGATTGTGCTATAATACAAATATTTAAGAAAAATATGAAGCTTAAAATTCGCATCCATATAAGTATAAAAGGCTGTCCCTTATATAAAGGACAGCCTCAATTTATGAAAATATATCTATTCTAATGTGCAAGTATTATCATCAAATACATATGTAATAACCTGACCTGCAGTTCCTGCAATTGCAGATGGATCACCTCCATCATTACGATACTCAATTACTCCTGTATTAGGAACAAATTCAGCATTCCACCATGCAGGTATCCATTCATGATCAACATATGAGCGTATTGATGCATTACCTGTTAAAGCAGGTGAAGTTACTGTTTTTGCAGTGTTATCAACTGTAAATAAATTGCCTGCAACATTCTCATCCCAGCCACCAAATGCATCACCAATACCATATACCATAACATCTGTAACTGAAACCTTAGTAGTTCCACCTCGAAGATCAATTACAATGGTATACATACCTGAAGTTGCAATACTCATGTTTCCACCATTATCAGAAACCGTTTGTCCGTTAACATCAAACTCTGTAACTTCTCCAAAACCAACATTTGGACTTGTCCAGTCTGCTGCAGAAATTTTAAATCCCTTACCTGCTTCCAGATACGCAATCTTCCAGAAAACACCTAGATTTGCATCTCCACCTGCAATCTTATGCATAACAGCCTCTGATTTAGTTCCAGGAGTATCCCATCCATATGCAGTGGCATCACCCACCAAGAAAATTTGTTCAGGATATTGAGTATACTCTTCAATAATGATTTTTTTAGCATCTCCATTGGCAGCATCAATTTCCAATGTAATTGTATACTCACCTTTGGCATTAACAGATAAGTTTCCTCCGTTATCAACAACTTTATCAGTACTATTATCAACATCTAAAGCACTGTATCCAACATCAAAACTAATACCATTTTCAGGAGCAGCTACACCATTCAATGTTCTTAGTTTAAATCCTTCATCTGCTTCCAATATAATTCCTGTCCACTTCCATGTAAATGTTGTACCGTTTGATGCAGGCTTACCTTCATCATCACCAATTAATACATTACCCCAATTCCAAGAACTACCATCTGCTGTAGCATTTGCATTATCAGAACTAATTCCACTTCCCACAGCATCTAAAACAACACCTGTCCAATTTGTTAATTCACTAGCTGAATTTTGTACAATTGAGAAGGTTTGCCCTGTTACATTAAGGGTAATTGTATAGTTACCACCTAAAGTTTGAACATTAGATCCATCCTGCTCAAGTTCAATATTTTGAGCATTTTCAATTACTTCTGAACTTCCTGTCAGACCAAAATTATATTTCCAAGGATCACTATCTTTTTTAGGAGCCCTAAATTTAAAATCACCTGGCGTCATATCCAAAGTAATTGTATAAACATCATTATCCTTATCGTATGTCATGTACTGATCATTAGCAGTATCCCAACCACCAACAGCACTACCAATCACACTCCAAGGTTCAGCATCGAAATATGGTGTTACATTCATTTCAATAGTCTCGGTTGCCAAATGATGATTTGCACTTACACGCAAGATAATATCATGAGCTGTACCGTCCTCAAAACCGGCAGCAAGTAAAGCTTTATTAAAGTCACCTACCGTAACTTCTTTTGGCGATGTTATACTCGTTGCGATTACTTTATTACCGGAGAAGTCTCCACCTGCAACATCAACATCTATTGAATACTCTTCAACAACAGGAATCACAAAGTCTGCATCACTCCATATAAAGGTGGTGAAAACTTCTTCTTCATTTACCTTTTCAAGAATGAATGTATCTCCACTTTGCGGAGCTGATAATACTGGTTTAACAGCATCTGCAGGAACCTGAATCTTTTCCTCTTCATCACATGAAACAAAAAGACCAAGTATCAATAGTGCAGAAAATATTTTAAAATATTTCATAGTTTCAGTTTTAACATTAATAATTTGGATTCTGAATCAGATTTGGATTAGCAGTAATATCCGTAAAAGGTATTGGCATCAAATTATATTTGTCGTCAACATCTTTACCACTAAGACTATTTCCTTTTAATGGCCAATTATATCCTGAAGTGAATTTTCCAAATCGAACCAAATCAGTTCTTCTGTGACACTCCCAGTATAATTCACGTGCACGTTCATCCAAAATCCAATCTAAATCAACTGTTGTTGGTAATGAAACTCCAGCTCTGGTTACGATTTGTTGCAGGAATGCAAGACTTTCAGAAGAAACACTTCCATTCAAACGTAAATCAACTTCAGCAGCCATCAGATAAGCATCTGCCAAACGAAATACTGGCACATTTACATCCACCCAGTCAGAACTACCTTCATTCGTACCATAACCACCATTTCTTGTTCGGTTTTTATATTTAACAACAGCATAACCATGTGTAAACTGATCTTGCTGATCAATTTCTAACTGTTGACCTTCTGTAAACCACAATGCACGTCCATCTGCAGCGTCAAATTTATTAACCAAAGCTTTTGTTGTACGATTTCCGCCCCAACCATTTGCCATTCCATAGTCATTTGGAGTCATTTCTCCACCAATCGAAGCAGCAATTACATATGTCATTCCACCATATGATCTTGAAACATCACCATCAAAATTGATAGAATAAATAATTTCATTATCAGTTGAGTAATTATCTGCTAAGAACAAACGCTCATAAGGAGAATATACATCTGTAACTTCTCTGTCAGTAATCAAACTATAGCCAGCTGAAGTTACTTTGTTTAAGTAGGTTTTTGCTTTGGTATAGTAATCATTACTTTGATATTCTGCATCAAGATACACAGCCTGATTTAGATACAATTTAGCTAATACCATCCAAGCAGCTGCCTTATTTGCCTGTCCGCCATATGTTTCGCCCACATTTAATAAAACCTGAGAATCATCTTCAGTATCGCCAACAATAGCTAATAATTCACTTTCGATATATTTAAATAGTTCAGGACCACCAACCAGTCCAGCCGGTTCAGGTAAAGTAGATCCAATAGGACTGTCTTCAGTTACAAAAGGAACACCATTACCAAATAAATCTAAAGCATGCCAATATGCTAATGCTCTCAAGAAACGAGCTTCTGCGCTATATTGTGCCAATTTTGGATAAGTGTCAAAACCAACAGTTTTTGCCTGACGTATAAATTCATTTGCTAATGAAACCTGGTAAATAGCTCTGTAATAAAATTGTTTAATAAAGCCATTATTAGCTCCCCAAGTCATTGTGCTCACATCTGGTAAATCACCATCATTCCATCCATTAACAGCCTCATCAGTAGGTAGTTCCTGACAAACAAAATAAGCTCGCCAATACTGGCTATGACCTTCATCAAAACCAACTAAATCCGGATCTCCGGCAGGACCTGTTTGACCTGAAACTGCAAAACCTGCATAGATTTTTGTTAATACTTGATAAAATGCTTCTTCTGAATCCAAAACTTTATCCGCTGTGTCCAGGTTTGGATCAATAGGAGTAACATCTAAATCGTTTACACATGCCCCAAGTCCAAATAACAGAGCAAATGCAAAAACTAATTTATATATATTAGATACTTTCATATTCTTTAAAAATTAAAATGTAACATTTACACCTAACAAAAAGGTTCTTGGACGTGGATACATATTATTATCAATACCACCACTAACTTCAGGATCCAAACCTTCATAACCGGTAATCACAAATGCATTATTAAGTGATCCATAAACTCTCATCTTCAATTTATTATTTAATAAATCACTCATATTATAGCCAAGAGTAATATTATCCATTCTGAAGAAAGAGGCTTTTTGCACATAGTATGAAGAGAAGTACTGAGCCGAATTAAAATTGGTATTTAATACATCTGAATGAAGATTGTTTAAATACTCTCCACTAATTTGCATACTGTTATACCAACCTCTGCTTGAAGCCATATTGTTGTATACATACTGACCTAAATTAGCTCTTCCAACCATGCTCAAATCCCAGTTTTTATAGGTAAATGAAGTATTCAGACCTAACATTACTTTTGGAGCTGATTGCTTATAAACCATTAAATCACTTTCGTTGAACTCACCATCCTCGTTTTTATCAAGGTAAACACCTTCAATAGGTTTACCATTGCTATCATAAACTTGTTGATATACAAAGAATGAACCGGCCGCCTGACCAACCTGATGGATTTGAATCATGTTACCAGTACCACCACTGATCCCTCCGGTTTGAACACCCAAATAACTTGGATCTTCAACCCTTGTTAGCTTAGTAATCTCATTCTTATTATATGTTACATTGGCACCAATGTTCCAGGTAAAATCGTTATTCTGAATTGCGGTAGCATTAACAGTTAGCTCGAAACCTCTATTTTCAAGACTTCCAACATTTGTCACTAACTCATTTGTAAGGTTAGCACCGGCAGGAACAGGAATCTGATTTAAAAGATCTTTTGTTTCACGAAGATAAACATCTAAACTACCATTAATTCTATCATTTAAGAATCCATAATCAAAACCGATATTATAGGTGGTTGTTTCCTCCCATTTTAGGTTTTCATCATAACCATTTGGACGAATACTTGTAATTGGCACCTTAGTATATGATCCGGTTACGTTATTATAGTATAAGTATTGAGCAGTTGCCTGTCCTGATTTGTAAGTACCAAAATAGCCATAATCAGAACCTATATCCTGCTGACCTGTAACACCATAACCTAACTTCATCTTTAATGTAGATAATACGTCTGAATTAGAAAGGAATGATTCTTCTTTCATATTCCAGGCAAGAGCAACTGAAGGGAATAATCCCCATCGATTGTCTTCTGAGAAACGTGAAGATCCATCATTACGTAATGTAAAAGTCAGGTAATATTTTTCTGACAACACATAATTTAAACGACCGAAGAAAGAAACCAAGTAATTTTCATTTCTAGTCAAGTTCTCAGGATCTCTAACATAATCACCTGCATCATTAGCTAAATTAAACCAAGAGCCTGATGTATTTTCAGCCCAGAAATGCTGCCATGAATATCCTCCCATAACATCGAAACGAGAATCCAACGAAGGTAAATCTTTGTTGTATTGCAAATAGAAATCTAACAATTTATTCTCTTTTTTCTGAACATATGTATTATAGCCACCACCTCTTAAAAAAGCATCAGTATCCCATGCCGCATTTGGAAGAGTTTGAACTTTATCATCATCTTTACCTTCCGACATATCAAGACCTAAATTTAGGTTTGCTCTTAAGTCTGGTAAAAAATGGAATTTATAATCGAACTGTGCGTTTCCTACAAATCTATTAACGATTGATTTATCAATTCGTTGATCAATTAAAGCGCGTGGATTATCAGGTGCATTTCCATTTGGCGAACCATCTGGACGAGCCCATGCAAAATAACCTCCATAAGCAGCATACTCATCACCTTTGATAACCTGAGTAGGATCCAAAGAAATAGCAGCTCCTACAGCTCCTTGATTTGAGAAGTTATTATTGATAGTCATTCCTTTGGCACTAATATTAATTCTTAAATGATCATCAAATAATGATGGATTAAGATTTAATGATGCTGTCTTACGATTCATACTTGATTCATCCAAAATACCATTTGTATTGTTGTATCCAAATGACACACGATAAGGCAAGTTTTCAACAATTGTACCTGACAACGCCAAGTTATGATCTGTGCTTATTGCATTTCGGTAAATTTCATCTTGCCAGTCTGTATTGGCATTACCTAATAAACTAACATTACCAGGGAATTTTTCAGCTAGCACTTCTCTATATTGATCAGCCGATAAAACATCTAACTTATTAGCTGGTGTGGCAACCGAAAAATTACCCGCATAATCAATTTGTATACCAGATGACTTACCTTTTTTTGTGGTAATCAAAATTACACCATTCGATGCTCTTGATCCATAGATAGCTGTTGCAGAAGCATCTTTCAGAACAGTGAACGTTTCAATATCATTAGGATTTACAACATTTAGTGAGTTTCGCATTCCTGAAACTCCACTGTTATCCAAAGGCACTCCATCAATGATAATTAACGGATCATTTGATGCTGATAAGGAAGAACCTCCTCTGATACGAATTGTAGCACCGTCACCTGGAGCACCACCACCATCGGTAATCTGCACACCTGCGACTTTACCATTAATTAACTGTTGAGGAGAACTAATTACTCCCTGATTAAAGTCATCTGCACTAACAGTTTGAATCGAACCTGTAAGGTCTTTCTTTTTGCTGGTACCATAACCAATAACAACAACCTCTTCCATCCCAATAACATCTGCCTCTAAAGCAATATTAATCTGAGACTGACTTTCAATAATTGTTTCAACATTTTTATATCCAATAAATGAGAAAACTAGAGTTTGTCCTTTGCTGACTTTCAATGTATATGCCCCGTCCGGAGTAGTAATTGTTCCGGTTGTGGTACCTTTTACTGCTACAGTAACACCAGGTAAAGGCATACCATCACTTGCATCTGTTACAACACCTGTAACAGTCATTTCCTGTGCATTCATATTCAGAAAACTAAATAATGCCAGAAAAAGAAACAGTAACTTAAACAAATTAGACTGTTTTTTCATAAAACATAGATTTTCTTGATTATTAATAAACATTTGATATCCGTTTTAAAGGATTTCGGTGGATTTATGAGTAGCTGTTGTGCTAATACCTTTAAAACAGTGTTTATCGTATTGAAATAACATTACAAACATAGAAAGACTTGATGAAAAAGTAAACATTTTTTAACATCGGAAAACAATATTTTCCTTTTAAAGCTTCTGCAACCGTTTGCGAAGACGATTGCAAAAACATTTTTATGATATAAAACATGTTTTCCTTTTTTACACTATTCTATCGAAAACGATTGCATAGAAAGGACTCTACAAAAAAGGAATTCAATATCTCCTGTTTACAATATAAAAACAAAGAGATTCTACGAAGGAATTCAATGGGCTGTAATGATTAACATTGTTTAACATGTATATATTGGAAATCTTTTTTAACCTTCAAACTGTAAACCCTAAAACAACTAAAAGAAAATTAGGCAAAATTATTATCTTTAACTTTTGAGCTAGATTAAGGATATTCCTTAATTGTCCAAGTATACTATATGAAATCACATCCGATAACCATTAAAGATATTGCAAGAGTTCTTGGAATTTCTCCGTCAACTGTTTCCAGGGCATTAAAAGATCATCCTGATATCAGTCCAAAAACAAAACAACTGGTACAGACATTTGCCGAGAAAGTAAATTATCGCCCTAACGCCCTGGCATTAAGTTTACGAAGCAGTAAAACCAATACGATTGGAATTGTGATACCTGAAATAGTTCACCACTTCTTTTCAACAGTAATTAGTGGCATAGAGGATATTGCTTATGGTAAAGGTTATAATGCCATTATTTGCCAAACCAACGAAAATTATCAAAGAGAGGTAATTGATTTACAAGCCTTAATTGACAACAGAGTAGATGGCATATTAGTATCAATGAGTAAAAACACTCATGAATTCTCTCATTTTCAAAACGTAAGAGACAATGGAATACCGATCGTTTTTTTCGATCGTATTTGTGAAGCCATCTCAACAGACAGGGTGATTGCTGATGATTTTGAAGGTGCCCGCATAGCTACAAAACACCTTATTGGTAAAGGATGTAAAAAAATAATGCACCTATCAGCTCCTCAACATTTATTAATAGGTAAAAACCGGAAAGAAGGTTATTGCAGTGCATTAAAAGAGCATCAACTTCAATGCAATGATCAGTTCGTAGTAAAGTGTGATACCCGAGAATCTGTTTTTGCAAAGGAGGATGAAATTATTAGTCTTGCCGGTGACATTGATGGTATTTTTGCGGTAAACGACAGTACTGCCATTGCTGCCATGCAGGTACTGCAACGTAATGGATACAATGTGCCCAAAGACATTGCTGTTGTTGGATTTGGAGACGGACCTATTGCTGATATTGCTTATCCCCCTTTAACCACAGTTGAACAAAAAGGATATGTTATTGGTCAGGCAGCCATGAACCTGTTGATTGGCCATATTGAAGAAACAGCCATTGAAAGTGAGTTTGAAACTAAAATATTTACACCTGAACTAGTAGAAAGAACATCCTCTCAACTAGGAAAAACAATCTAATATTAATATTCAATCAGGATAGAAAATCTGATTGAAACTATATTTCAATTCTGCATTAGTCTTTTTCATGATCAGAACTGAAGTATAGTCTATATTTATCTCTCCCACTTATAGAAATAATATCACTGGAAGGTGTTTTTGAACAATTTCGCAATCGTTTGCAAAATCAGCATATCATTTAATTAACAATAAAATCAAAAAGAAATACAAATTCCGCAATCGTTTGCAATCTGTATTTACACTGTAAATTACCACCTTACAGAAAACAACCGCAACAAATTTTCAATTATTATTTATGCATATTGATTACATTTGTATCGGATTTATGTGAAAGTAACTTACCTGCTAATACCTTTAACTTAAAACATCAGTTTTGAGACCGGTATAATATTCTGTTGAAATTTCCAACGATTAAATCACGAAAAGTATTTGGTGAATGTAATTCGTAATTGATTTATTACACATTTGTCATTCAAGGCTATCAATTTAGTAATTGATCATCCTAACTTGTGCAAATGATTAAATCAATTTGAAATAGTGAACATTGATAAATAAAAAAGATGAAGAAATTACCAAAACTATCATTCTGGCAGATTTGGAATGTGAGCTTTGGGTTCCTGGGAATCCAAATGGGATTTGCACTTCAAAGTGCCAATGTTAGTCGAATTCTTTCAAATTTAGGAGCAGACTTACATTCTTTACCTTTATTCTGGATAGCTGCCCCTTTAATGGGATTAGTTGTTCAACCCATTGTTGGTTCAGCCAGCGACAGAACATGGAACCGTTTTGGAAGACGTGGCCCTTATATTTTAGGGGGTGCTATCGTAGCGGCTGTTTCTATGTTTTTGATGCCTAATGCATCCGCAGTTGTAGCCTTTATGCCCGTTTTATTATTTGGATTGCTAATGTTTGCTCTCATGGATGGATCATTCAATATTACGATGCAACCCTTCCGTGCTTTAGTAGCTGATATGACTCCATCAGAACAAAGAAATCTGGGCTATTCAACTCAGAGCTTTTTGATTAATGCCGGTGCTGTATTAGGATCCATTCTTCCTTTTATTTTAACCAATGGTCTTAACATTGCCAATACTTCTGACCCTGGTACGGTCGCACCTTCTGTTATATGGTCTTTTTATATTGGAGGAAGTGTTCTGCTTCTTTCAGTAATATGGACTGTTATAAAAACAAAAGAATATCCTCCTGAAGAATATGCCGAATATAAAGGGTTGGATAATACAAATGAAACAAATCCACAGTACAAAGGCTTTGTTGGATTTTTTAGGTTGTTGAAAATAACTCCTAAAACAATGATTCAGCTGGCAGTTGTTCAGTTCTTCTCATGGTTTGCACTTTACATTATGTGGGTATATACAACACCAGCAGTATCTCAGCATGTTTGGGGTGAAGCAATTGGTGAGAGTGCAACAAAAGGAGCTCAGGATGCGGGAGATTGGGTAGGTATTTTATTTGCCGGTTATAGTCTCTTTGCAGCAATTTTTTCAACTCAAATGTCAAACCTTGCCAATAAATTTGGAAGAAAGACAATATACGGTTTTGCATTACTTATTGGTGGAGTTGCCTATATCTCAACATTTTTTTTAAAAGGAGGAGATCTGGTTCACCTAAACTTACTCTTTACACAAGTAGACGTTCCATCAAGTGCCGTAATGTGGTTGCTCCCTATGGTGGGTGTTGGTATTGCCTGGGCAGCTATTTTGGCAATGCCGTATGCTATTTTATCGGACTCAATACCTGCCGATAAAATGGGTGTTTTTATGGGTATTTTTAATTTCACCATTGCCGGTCCTCAGATAATAAGCGGATTAATAGCCGGTCCAATCATTAAATATTGGTTCGATGGTGAAGCCATCTCAATGATAGTAATAGCAGGAATCAGTATGATACTTGGTGCTATCTCCGTAAACTTTGTGAAAACGAATAATCAGGTACAGTCTTAAATCAAAACGAAATTATGGGAAAGATAAAAGCTTGTCTATTTGACTTAGACGGTGTAATTGTGGACACAGCCAAGTATCATTATATTGCCTGGCGTGAACTTGCTAAGGAACTTGGATTTGACTTTACTGAAGAAGACAATGAAAGATTAAAAGGTGTAAGTCGGATGACTTCTCTTGAGATCTTATTAGAAATTGGAGGTGTAACTCTTTCTGAAGAAGAAAAGATTCGCCTGGCCGATAAAAAAAATGAAAACTACCGAACCTTCATTTTAAAAATGCAACCTGATGAAATCCTTCCTGGTGCCAAATCATTTCTGGAAGAACTAAAAACAAAAGGAATTAAAATAGCTTTGGGTTCAGCCAGTAAGAATGCAATGACTATTCTGGATCGACTGGAGCTCACCTATTTGTTTGAGGCAATAATTGACGGCACAAAGGTATCTCAAGCCAAACCAGATCCCGAAGTATTCCTGAAAGGAGCTGAAGAACTAAATGTTAAGCCAGAAGAATGTGTTGTTTTTGAAGATGCTGAAGCTGGTGTTGAAGCTGCAAAAGCAGGTAAAATGAAGTGCGTAGGAATTGGTTCGCCTGATGTATTAGGTAAAGCTGATATTGTAATTGACGGATTACATCAGATGGATTATAATAAATTACTGAGCCTCGAAAATTAAGATCGATAAGAATTGATTTAAGTGTTTATACAATTTTAATCAACAGATAAACCTTAAAAACTTACAATATGATAGAATATTTAATTCACGATGAGTGGAACATTATAGAAGAGGGTTTTAAACCTGAACATCACAGATCATCAGAAAGTATCTTCAGCCTTGGCAATGGAAAAATGGGACAAAGAGCCAATTTTGAGGAAACCTATACCGGCCCCACATTACAAGGCAGTTATGTGGCAGGTATTTATTACCCTGATAAAACACGTGTTGGTTGGTGGAAGAACGGATATCCTGAGTATTTTGCTAAAGTATTAAACAGCCCAAACTGGATTGGTATTGACGTTCAGATTGATGGCCACTATCTTGATTTATATACCTGTAAAACAGAAAATTTCAGAAGAGTTCTGAATATGCAGGAGGGATATTTGTCAAGAGAGTTCACAGCGATAATGGATGATGGTAAAAAAGTTACTGTGGTGTCTAAACGTTTTCTTAGCATGGCAGATACAGAAATAGGAGCCATTCGCTATTCGGTTACTCCACTTAATTTTGAAGGTAAAATTTCATTCACTCCATATCTTGATGGAGATGTTGAAAACGAAGATTCTAATTACGATGAAAAATTCTGGAATCTTTTAGAAATGGAAGCTCATCCGGGCGAAGCCTACCTGGTGACTGAAACAAAAAAACTAGGTTTCAGAGCAGGTTTTGGTATGATGGTTAAAACCTTTATCCAGGAAGTTGAAATCAGTATCAAACCCGAAATACTAAAAAAAGAAGCTTGGGTCGGAAACCGTTTTGAAAAAGTAATTAAAGAAGGTGAGCAATTTACAATTGAGAAAATTGCCGGAGTAACCAGCTCTTTAAATTACAGTAAAAATGACATCCTGGTTGCTACAAAAAAATCTACCAAAGTTGGATTTGACAAAGGGTTTGATAAATTATTTGAAGCTCATAAAAACGAATGGAAACAGAAATGGATTCACAGCGACATCAAAATAGAAGGTGATATTGCTGCTCAACAAGGAATTCGTTTCAATATATTTCATTTAAATCAGACTTACACCGGCGAAGACGAACGTTTAAACGTTGGTCCTAAAGGATTTACAGGTGAAAAATACGGAGGTAGTACTTATTGGGATACTGAAGCTTATTGTATTCCTTTCTTTGTATCAACAGCACCATCAAACGTAACACGCAATCTACTTATTTACCGCTATAAGCAGCTTGACAAGGCCATTGAAAATGCTGGAAAACTGGGTTTTAAAGATGGTGCAGCTCTTTATCCAATGGTGACCATGAATGGAGAAGAGTGTCATAATGAATGGGAAATTACTTTTGAAGAAATTCATCGTAATGGAGCTATTGCCTTTGCCATCCACAACTATATTCGGCATACCAACGATTTTAAATATCTTGAAGAGTATGGGCTGGAAGTATTGATTGGCATATCACGGTTCTGGAGCCAACGTGTTAATTGGTCGGGTGAAAAGAAAAAGTATGTAATGCTAGGGGTTACCGGACCCAACGAATACGAAAACAACATCAATAACAACTGGTATACCAATAAAATGGCAACCTGGTGTATGAAGTATACTTCAGAAGCCATTGAAATTGTCAAGAAGAACAATATTGATGCTTACAACCGCATTGTTGACAAAACAAAGTTCAAAACAGAAGAGGAAACTGGAAAGTGGAAAGATATAGTTACTAACATGTATTTCCCATTCAATGAAGAATTAAATGTTTTCATGCAACAGGACGGATACATGGATAAAGAACATATCCTTGTTAAAGATCTGGATCTAAAACAACGACCAATTAATCAGCACTGGTCGTGGGACAGAATTCTTCGTAGTTGTTATATCAAACAAGCTGACACGCTTCAGGGTATTTATGTACTTGAAGAAGAATTTGATTTGGATACCATTAAGCGAAACTTTGAATTTTACGAACCTCGAACTGTTCATGAGTCATCGCTATCACCATGTGTGCACTCCATTTTAGCAGCAAAAATTGGAATGATCGACAAGGCATATGAAATGTATTTACGTACCTCGCGCCTGGATATTGACGATTACAATCACGAAGCCCACGAAGGACTGCACATCACATCAATGGCCGGAACCTGGATGTCTGTTGTTGAAGGTTTTGGAGGTAAACGAGTTTATGATGGCAAACTTTATCTTAATCCGGTAATACCTGGTCAATGGAATAAATATGCTTTCCGCATTACATTTATGAATAATGACTTGGAGGTAATTGTTTCTAAAGAAAATGTTGCAGTAGCATCGCACTCAAGCAGGCCTGTTGAATTATATGTATACAATCAATTAATTAAAGTTGAGCCTCAACAAACCGTTGAAATAAGTGTAAAATAATACTAATAGCAAATGAATATTAGTATTAAAGAGTCATAAATTCAGTGTAATTCAAGAAAAAAGGAGTCAATTGACTCCTTTTTTTATTAATATTGCAGCGGGGAATATCATTTACTTTTTCATTCATAATGATTATATTGAAAAAGTGCTTCAACCTATTTTAACCATGAGTCGAATAGAGAGAAAAACCATCATAACTCTAATTTCAATATTTTTTTCAACCCTTGTATTAGGAAAAAATATTGATATTACAGTCACTCCTTCCAACTGGTGGACAGGAATGAAAAATAATACAGTTACACTGATAGCAAATGCTCCTTTCAGTGGTAATGCTATTGCAACAATTAACTATCCCGGAGTTAAGTTAATCAGGACTTATTCTGCCGATAATACCGAATACCTGTTTATTGAGATTGAAATATCAAACCAGGCTAGTCCTGGTAAAATTCCAATTCTATTTAGAGATTCAAAAGCGAATACAGGATCTTTCGAATTTCAATTATCTGACAGAATACCTTATACACAACAAACGTTAACCAGCGAGGATATAATTTACCAGATTGTTCCCGATCGTTTTTGTAATGGAGATACTAAGAATGATAAAATCAATGGTTATTTTGAAGTCAACGATCGATTAAATCCAGTGGGAGTGCATGGCGGTGATTTAGCTGGTATTTCAACGGCTGCTGATTACATCACAAACATTGGCTTTACGTGCGTTGACCTTCTTCCGGTTTTTGAAAGTAACCTGATGACAATGTCATACCAAAGAGATGGAATTACAGACAATTACAAGGTAGATCAACGACTTGGAAATAATTCTGATTACATAAACCTTGTTCAGAAATTTCACCAGAATAATCTGAAGGTAATTAAAACAATGGTATTACATCAGTTAGGTAAATATCATCCCTGGAGCCAAAAACCACCGTATAAATCGTTCTTTCATAAATCGGAATATAAGTATGAATTCAATCACCAGGTAATTTCAACAGATCCTTACTCATCTGAATACGATAAAAATATTGCCTTTGGCACCTGGCAGGAACTAAACATGCCAGTTTTAAATCAAAGTGATAAAAATTTACAAAGCCTTTTGATTCAAAACTGCATTTGGTGGATAGAGACTTCAAATGCTGACGTACTAAAAATTGATGAAATCAATCGTAATACTCCGGAATTTTTAAAGGCATTGTTTACGGTAATTCATAATGAATATCCGAATCTCTCTATCGTTTCTGATCACTCTCCTACCGATACAAACTTGAATTTTTGGCAGGAAATAGCCCTAGCTTCAGGCTTTAACAAACAACAAGTACACATAACAGATTATCCTGTTGCCAACTCTCTTGCTGATGCATTTTCTGTCTTCAATGAAAATAACGAAGGTCTTCAAAAAATGTATTCAACATTAACCCAAGATCATAAATACCTTAATCCATTCGGTAATATTGTGATGGCAGATAATCACCAACTATCCCGACTGTTTTCCAACGCTGATAAAGAACTTGACCAATCAATAATGATGTTGGGTTATGTTTTAACAACCCGAGGTATTCCTAGTGTTTTATATGGGACTGAATGGCTCCTTGATGGATCAATCAATAAAGGAAAAGGTTTTGTTCGTAAAGATTTCCCGGGAGGATGGGAAGGAGATAGTCAGAACGGATTTGAACAAAAAGGTTTCTCGCCTCAGGAAAATGAATTTTACAATTTTGCCGTAAGAACAATCAACTGGAGGAATAAAAATAAATCGTTGTTTACGGGCAAGTTTATTCAATTTGCTCCTGAAGAAGGAACCTATGCCTATTACAGGCAAAAGGACAGCTTAGCTGCATTTGTTTTTATTAATAATACGGAAGAACCAATCAGAATTGACAATAAAAAATATATCGAGATTCTTGGTCAATATTCAACAGGATATGATATTGTGAGTGAATCAACGTTTGATGATTTTACCAATTTATTGGTCGAACCTAAATCAATATTAATCCTACATCTTAAAAAGTAGTTAAAGGTACCGATTCCAAAATCTGGTAAACAGGTCCTTGATTAGTAAGCACACTCTTGTACAAACAAAGTTTAAGGTCTTTCTGCTGTAACTTAAACCCGTTTTCAAACTTGATTTTAGAAAGATTAAAAGATTCTCTATCCTTTATTAACCTAACTCTTCCTATGGTAAGATGAGGTGTAAATTCTTTATCTGGAGGAACCATATTATACTTTTCGAGTATTTTATTAACTGCAATATATAGTTTGATCCAGGGTTCATGAGTAAGAATATTCACATAGATAACCTTTGGACTTCTATTGGATTCGAAAACATCAATACCAGCACTATTTAAAACTAACTTCTCATTAAAAGTAAATCGAACAAAATCAGATTTTAACTTCATCAGCTTGTCCTGAGATACATCACCAACAAAACGAATTGTAATGTGCATTAAGTGGTTTTTCACCCATGATATTTTGTTACCTTTCAGAAAGTTTTTAAGCGCAGAAAAATCTTTATTAAATTCTGGTCTCAAAAGAATGGGGACCCCAATAAAAATCCTACTATAATTATCATCCTTAGTTTTCATTTCACAGGTTATGTATTATTTATGCATTCTTAGAAACAAAAAGTTGTAATTTTATATCTAATACTAAAATTACAAAACATGTCAGATACAAAAAAAATAGCTGTTATACTTTCTGGTTGCGGTGTTTTTGATGGCGCTGAAATACATGAATCAGTCCTTACCATGTTAGCAATTGCTAAACAGGGAGCCCAATACACATTATTTGCACCTGATATACAACAACACCATGTTGTCAATCATATTACTGGTGACGAAATGAATGAAACACGAAATGTAATGATTGAGGCTGCCCGAATAGCAAGAGGTGCTATTCAACCTCTGGATTCTTATAAAGCTGAAGATTTTGATGCCTTACTAATGCCAGGAGGGTTTGGAGCGGCTAAGAACTTAAGCACTTTTGCATTTGAAGGAGCCGAAAGTAGCGTTGAAGAGGAAACAATGAGAGCCATTAAGGAAACTCATGCTGCAAAAAAACCAATTGGTGCCTTATGTATAGCACCTGCTGTTGTTGCCAAGGCATTAGGACAAATTGAGGTAACTATTGGCCAAGACAAAGGAACTGCTGATGCAATAGAAAAAATGGGAGCTATACACAAACAAACCAAACATGGAGAAGTTGTTATTGACGTGGTTAATAAAATTGCAACAACACCATGCTACATGCTTGATGCCAACATTATTCAAATAGCCGAAGGAGCCGAAAATGTTGTTAAGGCGACTCTTGAGATGATTTAAAATTTAAATGAAAACATAAAAAAACGCATCAAGATAAATCTTGATGCGTTTTTTATTAGTAATATTCTAAAACTATCTAGAGAATAATAGTTCACGATATTTTGGCAATGGCCACATTTCGTTATCAACTATTAATTCAAGTTTATCGATATGGTAACGAATGTCATCTAAGAAAGGACGAACTTCTTTGTCGTAAGCAAAAGCTTTTTCAGTCTCAGACTCAATAACATTACATTTTTTACGAGCTTCAGTCATCTCAGCCACTTTTGCTTTGATAGCAGTAATGTGTCCTGAAATAGTTCTGATCAACTCTTTACGAGCAGCTGCCAATTCATTGAATTCTTTCTCAGAAAAGATATCACGGATACCTTGAACGTTGTGAATTAATTCAGTTTGATAAGCAACAGCAGTTGGTACAATATGGTTGATAGCTAAATCACCTAAAGTACGAGATTCGATCTGGATCTTCTTCATGAATTTCTCCATCTCAACCTCAACACGAGCTTCTAACTCACGTTCTGACATAATACCAGACTCACACAAGATTCTTTTGCTATTAGCATCCAAATACTTAGTTAATGACTCAGGCACTGAAGTGATATTAGTTAAACCACGTCTTGCAGCTTCTTCTTTCCACTCTTCTGAGTAACCATCACCGTTGAAACGAGCTGGGTTAGACTCAAGAATTACTTTCTTAATTGTTTGGAAGATAGCTTCGTCTTTCTTAACTCCTTTTTCGATCAATACATCAACATCTTTCTTGAACTCTTCTAACTGAACAGCCAAAGCAGCACTTAATGCTGTTAATGGAGCAGCACAGTTAGCAGATGAACCAACCGCACGGAATTCGAAACGGTTACCTGTAAATGCAAATGGAGAAGTACGGTTACGGTCAGTGTTGTCCAACAAAATTTCTGGAATACGACCGATACCCAATTTAAGAGCAGTCTTCTCATCTGGAGTCATTTTCTGATCAGTAATCTTCTCAGCTAAGTTATCCAACATATCTGCAATCTGAGATCCTGTAAATACAGAAAGAATTGCAGGAGGCGCTTCGTTAGCTCCTAGACGGTGGCTGTTAGGTGCAGTTAAGATAGAAGCACGTAACAAATCCTGGCTCTTATAAACAGCCGCAATTGAGTTAACTACGAAAGTTAAGAACTGAAGATTTCCTTTAGGATTCTTACCAGGAGCCATCAATACTACTCCTTTGTCAGTAGCTAATGACCAGTTATTGTGTTTACCAGAACCGTTGATTCCAGCAAATGGTTTTTCGTGAAGAAGAACTTCAAATTTGTGGTGACGAGCAACTCGCTTCATCAAATCCATCAACAACTGGTTGTGGTCGTTAGCAAGGTTAGCTTCTTCGAAAATAGGAGCTACCTCAAACTG